>NZ_SMOF01000003.1:0-10272 GCF_018135665.1 Pseudomonas sp. B2021 | reverse complement strand
ACTACAATCCGGATATTGGTCGCTACCTGACACCGGACCCGGTGAAGTTGGCGGGTGGGATCAATGGGTATCGGTATGTGCCCAATCCGACAGGTTGGGTAGACCCGCTGGGCCTGAATTCATGCCCAAGTAATGATGGGTGTAAGTCAACAGTCGGGGCTGAAAGTCCAATAGCAAAGGCACGCGTTGAGGAGGGCCAGCCCTCAGTGCCTCAACCGACCGGGGATCATAGACGAGCCAGGATAGAGGAGCTAAGTGAAGCGAATGCCAAACGGCGCGTAATCGAATTAGAAGAGAAATATGACATGCATACTGTCGCCAAACACGGAAAGGAGATACCACAGACGACAATGCAAAAACGATCAATAGATGGAACGAACCCAGCGACCGGAAAGAAAGAGAAAGTAAACTCGAGCTCTCAATTCAAAAGCTGGAAAATACATCTTCACGCCCTCAATAAAGCGATATATAAAATGCAAGGAAGCAATCCATCATATACGGGATATGACAACTTCGGCAATCCCGTAGTAAAAATGGAGTCCCCAAACTCCGGACACGGATACAAACCCAATAAAAAAGACAAAAACAACCCTAAATACATAGAGAACATGAATAACGTGGAAGTTAGATTTGACAAAGAAAATATAACACGCCCATTCACTGCGTTCCCATACTGAGAATTACAATGCTGAAATCACCATTTAGAGATACGCCTTTCACACCTAGGATCTCTTACATCTTGGCAGCCCTGTCAATATATGACCTAGAAGAAACCAAAGGTAAGGCACTATGGAAATATGACCCAAACAATGCCACAGAGCGAGAAATAATAATAAAAGATTTTATCCTAAAAGATTTGATGTACCTTTCTTACAGGCATCGACACGTACTAATCTCAATGCTTAAGAATGAATTGAGCAACCCTGACTTCGATTTCGCCAAAGAATTTGAAAGCGATTATGACGAATACATAACAATGGCCTGGGACGAAACAGAAATAGCCGACCCCCGAGGCTTCTTTGCGGACATTTATCGACTGGCCAACGAGGTCTGGAAAGACGACCTCCAAAAAGCCAGCCTTGAAGACCCTTCCACATGGTGACTTCCACATTGAATGCAGTACTCAATGTCGGAGGGGCTGACCCCAATGCCAGTCAGTCAAGCGAACGCAACGCTAAAGGCAACAAAGATCAAATGTGGGAGCTGGCTTGCCTGCGAAAGCGGTAGTGCAGTAACACATGCTCCGACTGACACACCGCCTTCGCGGGCAAGCCCGCTCCCACAGGGGATCTGCGTTTACCTGACTGGCACTCCTCCCACATTCAAACCCGCTTCGTTCGATCTGATCAGCGCTTGGACAACTCCATGATCATCCGACTCAACAAATAAACCCGCGGCGCAACACTCTCCACCTCGGCATATTCCTCCGCCGTGTGAATATTGCCCCCCACTATCCCAAACCCATCCAACGTCGGCGTGCCTACACCGGCGGACAAGCTGGCATCCGCCGCGCCGCCGCTGCCTTCGATGGTCAACTTGCGTCCCAGTTCGCCATAAATCCCTTTGGCAATCGCTACCAACTTATCCGACTCGGCGGTCTGCGGCATCGGTGGCAGGCCGCGCTGCAGGCTGGTGTTCACTTCGGTTTCCGGGATCAATTTGTTGGCTGAAACCCGGGCCAGGTCTTTCTCGATCCGGTCGAATTCTTCCGGCAAGGCCGCACGCACGTCGGCCTTGGCGGTGGCCTGGTCAGGGATGACGTTGGTGCGGTCGCCAGCCTTGAGCACGGTGAAGTTGATGGTGGTTTTCTTGTCTTCGTCGCCGAGTTTGCCCAGTTGCAGGATCTGGTGCGCGGCTTCCATGGCGGCGTTGCGTCCCAGTTCCGGGGCGACGCCGGCGTGGGCGGCCTTGCCTTTGACTTCGACCACGGCGGTAGCGCTGCCTTTGCGCCACACCACCAGGCCGTCGGCGGGGCGACCGGGTTCCAGGTTCAGGGTTACATCGTGGCCCTTGGCAGTGTTGCGGATCAGTTCGGAAGCGGCGTCGGACCCGGTTTCTTCGCTGGCGTCGAGCAGGAAGGTGATCTGCGCGTAGTCCTTGAAGCCCTGGCTTTTGAGGACTTTGAGCGCATAGATGCCGGCGACTATGCCGCCCTTGTCATCCATCACGCCGGGGCCGTAGGCTCGGCCGTCCTTGATGTGGAAGGGGCGCTCGGCAGCCGAGCCTTCCTTGAATACGGTGTCCATATGGGCCATCAACAGGATCTTGGCCTTGCCGGTGCCTTTGAGGGTGGCAACCACATGGCTGTTGTTGGCGGCTTTATCCGGCACCAGTTCGATGGTGAAACCCAACTGTTTCAACTCATCCACGGCGATATCGCGCACTTGAGTCAGGCCGGGCTCGTAGCCTGAGCCCGAGTCGATATTCACCAGGCGCTCCAGCAGCTTCAAGGCTTCGGCCTTGTATTGTTCGGCCTGTTGCTGGATCTGTTTATGAGGCTCGGCGCTGTAGGCCGGCAGGCTGAAAGACAAGGCCAGGGTAGCGGCCAACAGGGTACGCGGGAAGGTGAAGAGCATGGACCGATCCTTGTTTTTTGTTGGAGGGTGCCCCGCCACCCTACCCCACTAAACTGACCGCAACCAACTGCCCTGTACCGAACTGACTCGGTTGCGCCCGCTGCTCTTGGCCTCGTACAGCGCCTGGTCGGCATCGTTGAGCCAACTGATGGAGTCGGCATGGCTCGGCTGGTAAGGCGCCAGGCCGATGCTCAGGCTCACCCGCAGTGTCGGGTCCTGGGCGTAGGCCAAGGCGTTGAAGCGACCGCGCAGGGCCTCCATCACCTCGGTGGCACGGTTGAGGGGCATGCCTGGCAGGATCACGCAGAACTCATCGCCGCCATAACGCCCGGCCAGGTCGGTGGTGCGCAGGTTCTGGCGCAGCACCTTGCTCAGTTGGCGCAGGACGATATCGCCGGTCACATGGCCGTAGGTGTCGTTGATGGTCTTGAAGTGGTCGATGTCGATCAACGCGATGGCGGCACCGGCCGGGCCTTGGCGGCAACGTTGAAACTCGAGGTCCAGGTGGTCCTTCCAGGCGCCGTGGTTGAGCAGGCCCGACAGGCTGTCGGTGCGGCTCAAGGCCAGCAGCTCACGCTTGTGGCGGGCCAAGGTGACGGCCTGGCGGTAGCAGATCCAGCCCAGGGCCAGGGGATACAGCATCAGGATCGGCAGGCAGGCATACAACTGGGCCTGGGTAGTCACGGCGATAAACCCAGGCGTGAACAGCAGCAGCGCGGTGCCCAGCCCCAATGCCTGCGCCGCCCAACCCGCAAACAGGAAGCGCGGCCCGCCGATGGCGACGTTGTTCATGCTCATCATCGACAGGGTGGTGACGCTGGGCAGCGGGTTGAAGTGCATCGCGCCAACCCAGAACCCACCGCAAAAGGAATCGAACAGCAGGCTGCGGCGTTCGCTGCGCAAGGTATTGGCCGAGCGCAACGAGCATTGAAAAGCCAGGTGCGGCCACGCAAAGGCGTTGATCAGCATCCAGGCCCACACCCACAGGGGCGGGCTCAACGGATACATGCCGAACGCCACGCACACAAAGCCGAGCGTCAGCCCCAACAGGCGGGATTTGTACAAGCGCAAAGCGAGCGGAAGTCCTTTTCCTCCGACGGCTGGCATGGTGGGGGCGATCCTGGGTGATTGCCTGGAGTCTAACAGGGCAACGTCAAATCGCCACTACCGCTTATTGGCTAATACTTCAGTGCGAAAACCCACGCGCCAGCATCAAGGCCACGCCCAGCAGCAACACGGCTGTGATCCGCTGCAACAGCACGCGCCGCTTGGGGTTTTCCAGCACGTGCTTGATGCGCTGGCCGAAATAGCAATACAGGCAGCCGCTGGCAAATTGCAGCAACAGAAAGGTTGCGCCGAGAATGGCGATGTCCGCCGCCGAGCTGTGTTCACCAGCACCGGCAAACTGCGGGAACACGGCGCTGAACATGATGATGGTCTTGGGGTTGGAAAACCCGGTCAACAGCCCTTTGCCGAACAGGCTTCGCGCGCCCTCAACCGTGCCGGCGTTGTTGATCGATACGCCACTGCTGGTCCACTGCTTGTAGGCCAGGTAAAGAATGTAGGCCACCCCGACAAACTGGATGGTCTGGGTAACGGCGAGGTTGCCCTTGATCAACTCCGAAAAGCCCACGGCAAAGATCAGGATCGAAATCAGGTACGACACACTGGCGCCGACCTGCGCCGGGATCGAACTGCGCAGGCCGTCCTTCAAGCCCAGGCTGAGCAACAGCAGGGTCATGGGGCCCGGGCTGAAGGTCATGGTGGCGCAAAACAACAGGAAGTAGAGAAATGAAGACAGGGTTAACGCACTTGTCATGGCCAGCACCTTGAATAAAGAGAAACAGCAGCAACGGGGCGAACGCAGCCAGCGCCCGCCCCAGGCCGATCAGGCGACGGCGATTTCGGTGGTCAGGGAGTCGCGGTACATCACCGCCAGGTCAGCCAGGGCGGCCTTGGCGGTCTGGTTGCGGGTTTCAAACGCGACAAGGCCCTTCCAGTTAGTCTCGACAATAGCCTGCAGCACATCGGCGTAATCGCAGTTGCCGTCATGGATGCCGAAGTGCTGGTCTTGCACGCCGTTGTTGTTGCTGAAGGAAATGCCCTTGATCAGGTGGTGGTACTTGCGCACCACTTCTGCCGGCAGGCCGTTCTCGATGTTGGCGTGGCCGGCATCGAGGAAGAAGTACACATTGCTGTGGGCTTGCAGGCGCTCGAACACAAAGGCGTATTCCGCTTCATGGGTGAAGATGTAATGGAATGGCCGATAGTTGACGTAGTTGGACAGGTTTTCCAGGTAGATATCCGTGCCCTTGGCCTCGGCGTACAACGCCAGTTCCTGCACCGACTTGAGGTAATGCTCCAGGGCAACCTTCTTGGCCATCAACACCATTTTCGGCTCGACGATGCAACCACCGTGAATGATCAACGGCGCGCCCAGGCGGCTGGCGATGTCGATTTCCTTCTTCACGTACTCCACGGCCGCGCTACGGAAGGCTTCGACATCACTGCCCAACGGCGCCTTGAAGTTGCCGTGGAAAACCGGCTTGACCCCCGTGGCCGCGATTTGCGCTTGCAGGCTTTCGATACGCGCCTCGGTCCAGTCATCGACCATTTCGCCGAACAGGCTGCCGTCGATGTACCAGTGGGTGCAGTCACCTTCGATGGCGGTTTGCAGGCCCTTTTCGGCGCCCAGGTATTTCTGGTGGGCCACACCGGTGCAGAACGGGACGGTGGCGTTGATCAGTTTGCTGTCCATGGGACGATTCCTTTCGTTGATGGCGGGTCAGGCTTCTTGAGGTTCGGGTAGGTTGATGGCCATGAAATCGGCCTTGGTCACGCCGCAATCCGGGCATGCCCAGTCTTCAGGCACCTCTTCCCAAGGGGTGCCTGCGGGAATTCCGTCCTCCGGAATACCCAGTTCTTCTACGTACATAAAACCGCAGGGTGCGCACATATAAGTCTTCATGGAAATGCAAAATCCATTGCTTAGGTGTAGGAAATTTCGCCATCTCCTGGCGAGATGCCGCGCAGTCTAGGGGAGTGGCATTGCACAAGGCAGGTAAAGTGATGCCTAATCCAGCCTAACTTCACCGGTAAAAGCACCGGCAAACACAAGGACGCGTCATGTTTGTATCCGCCATCGCTTTTGTAGAGGGCACGCCCAAGGTCCAACAGATCGTCGAGGCGTTCAGCCACGCCATCGAAAATAGCGAATGGGCCCCGGGCAGCAAACTGCCATCCGTGCGTGAACTGACCCAGATCCTCGGCGTCAGCAAGTTCACCCTCAACGAGGCACTGGACCGTCTGCGCGGTCGCCACCTGCTCACCTCAAGCCAAGGCCGCGGCTACTTCGTGGCGATGGACAGCACCCGCCCAGCCTCGGCGACCTGGGTGGACCTGTTGCCCCAAGACCTGCTCAGCGTTTTGCGCCGGCCCTTGGCCACTGCCAGTGGCGAACTGCGCCCTGGCGGCGGGCACTTGCCGGAGGATTGGCTCAATGGCGAAGCGATCCGCCAGGCGATGCGCAGCGTAGTGCGTGCGCCGTCACTGCGCATCGCCGGGCTGGGCACACCGGCGGGGCTGTTGCCGTTGCGCCAGGCGCTGCAGCAGAAACTGCACGGCGAAGGCTTGTCGGTGCCAGTGGAACAAATCATCACCACACCCAATACCGTGCAGGGCCTGGACATGCTCATGCGCCTGCTCGCCCGCCCCGGCGACACGGTGCTGCTCGATGCACCGTGCTACTTCAACTTCCACGCCAACCTGGCGCTGCACGGCGTCAAAGTCATCACCATTGCCCGCCGCCCCGACGGCTTTGACTTCACCGCCCTCGAACAACTGCTGGCCGAACACCGCCCCAGCCTGTACCTGACCACAAGCGTGTTACACAATCCCACCGGCCACTCCTTCAGCCCCAGCCAGGCGTTCCGCCTGCTGCAACTGACCCAGCACTATCACTGCCACATCGTCGAGGACGACCTCTACGGCGACCTGCACCCCAACCCACCCCCACGCCTGGCCGCCGTCGCCGGGCTGGACCAGGTCACCTACCTGTCGGGTTTCTCAAAGATCCTGAGTGCCAACACCCGCGTCAGCTACGTCGTCGCCGCGCCGCAACTGGCCGCCAACCTGACCAACATGAAATTGATGAGCGGCGGCGTCACCTCCGAACTGTTCGAACAAATCGTCTACCGTATGCTCAGCGAAGGCAGCTATGCCAAGCATCGCAAGCGCATGGTGCAACGCCTGATGGAGGCCGGAGGGCGCGTCGAACAATGGCTCAAACGCTGCGGGTGCGAACTGCCGATGGCGTATGAAGGCGGGATGTTCATCTGGGCACGCCTGCCGCCTGGCGTGAACGGCGAACTCCTGGCTCAGCAAGCCCTGAAACGCAGCATGGTGCTGGCGCCCGGTGCGCTGTTTGGCTATGACCCGGCCCATCGCGACTCGATGCGCTTCAATGTGGCCCACAGTGATGAACCACGGGTGCAGCGGGTGTTTGAGGCGCTGTTGTTGCATGGGGTGGCACACAAAAGCAAAAGCGGCCCAACGTAACCACGATGCGAAGCGAGTAGCTCTTGCTCTTGCTCTGATTTTGATCTCGGTATAACTGCGTCGGCTGTCAGGCCGCCTTCGCAGGCAAGCCAACTCCCACAGTTGGATCGCGGGGCGTCGGGTGGATACGCATCGGCTCGCGCCGTAAGCCTCCCGTCAACCCGGCAACGGAATCACCCGCAACGGCCGCACCGACTTGTAGGAAAAGCTCGAATAGATCTCCTTGACGCAGGGCAACGTCTGCAAAACCTCCCGCGCAAACTCACCAAACGACTCCAGGTCCTTGGCCACCACCTCCAGCAAAAAGTCATAGCGCCCTGAAACGTTATGGCACGCCACAATCTCCGGAATCGCCAACAGCCGCTGCTCGAACGCCCGGGCGATTTCCTGAGTGTGGCTCTCCATCATGATGCTGACAAACGCGGTCACCCCATAACCCAGCGCCTTGGGAGAAAGGATCGCCTGGTAGCCACTGATCACCCCGCTCTCCTCCAGGGTGCGCACCCGGCGCCAGCACGGTGAGGTGGTGAGGGCCACCCGCTCTGCCAACTCGGCCACGGTCAGGCGGGCGTTGCCTTGCAACGCGTTTAAAAGGGTTTTGTCCGTACGGTCCAGCTTGATGGGCATAACGTGCCTCTAATCATTATTTTTATCGGTGTTTGATCCACAAACGCGGGTTTTTCCAGGCTTTTTTGCAAGGTTCATCTGTGGTTATGAGCATAGCATTGTAGGAAATAAGGAGCGCCCGACATGCACACTAAACACACCAGCTTCGGCTTTTCTACCCGTGCCATCCACCACGGCTATGACCCTCTTGACCACCACGGCGCCCTCGTCCCGCCCATCTACCTGTCGGCCACCTTCGCCTTCCCCACTGTCGAATACGGCGCCGCCTGCTTTGCCGGCGAAGCCAGCGGCCACTTCTATACGCGCATTTCCAACCCCACCCTGGCCCTGCTGGAGTCACGCATGGCCAGTCTGGAGAACGGCGAAGCCGCCGTGGCATTCAGCTCCGGTATGGGCGCGATTGCCGCGACGTTCTGGACTCTGTTGCGCCCAGGCGACGAGATCATCGTCAGCCAGACGCTTTATGGTTGTACCTTCGCCCTGTTGCACCATGGCCTGGGCGAATTCGGCATCAAGGTGCGGCATGTCGACCTGACCGACCTGGCCGCCCTGCAAGCAGCCTTCTCCCCGGCCACCCGCATGGTCTACTGCGAGACCCCGGCCAACCCCAACCTGCGCCTGATCGACATCGCCGCCGTGGCCGAACTGGCTCATCAACAGCCGAACGTCACCGTGGTGGTCGATAACACTTACTGCACCCCCTACCTGCAACGCCCCCTGGAACTGGGCGCCGATGTGGTGGTGCACTCGGCCACCAAATACCTCAGCGGCCACGGCGACATCACCGCAGGCATCGCGGTGAGCAACCAGGCCTTGGCCCAGCGCATTCGCCTGCAAGGACTCAAGGACTTGACCGGCGCGGTGATGTCACCCCAGGACGCCGCGTTGTTGATGCGCGGCCTCAAGACCCTGGGCCTGCGCATGGACCGTCATTGCAGCAACGCCCAGGCGGTGGCCGAGGCGTTGCAGGCACACCCTGCGGTGCAGTGGGTGACCTACCCCGGGCTGCGTTCTTTCCCACAGTACGAATTGGCAAACCGACAAATGAAACTGCCCGGCGGCATGATCGCCTTTGAACTCAAGGGTGGCATCGAGACCGGCCAGCGCTTCATGAACGCGCTGCAACTGTTCACCCGCGCGGTCAGCCTGGGGGATGCCGAATCACTGGCCCAACACCCGGCGAGCATGACCCACTCCACCTACACCCCCGAGCAACGGGCGCAGCACGGTATCAGCGAGGGCCTGGTACGTTTGTCGGTGGGGCTGGAAGACGTCGCCGACCTGCTGGCGGATATCCAACAAGCCCTGGCCAAGTGCAACGGTGCCAACCTGCGGCCCACCACTACATCGGCGTACGCGCTGAAATAGCGCCCAAACCCAAGCGTTTTGCGGTGCCTGGGCGGTGATCGGAAGGATTCGACTAAGGATCCGACTGCCGCTGTACCTGCTTAATGTTTTTTTTTCGCAGATTGGATCCCCCTCCTTCAGCCAGCCTGTACTAGCATGTCAGCGGCGGGACGCACTATCACTGCAGGTTATTCACATTAGTTACCTTCTTAATCCCCGTCGCTATAAGGCCCAATACCTGCACGAAACTCATGGACGAATTGATGAACTCACACCTGTTCCCACAGATAGGCAAGGTCATCGCCAGCACCGGCAGCCGCCATTTCCCACGCATGCTGCATGACCTGATCCTTACCCAACTGGCAGTGGACGCCACCCATATCACCCAATTGCACGTCAGCCGTGAAGGCCTTGGCCGTCGCAAAATCAGCCCGGTGTACACCGATTCGGTGGCGGCCCTGGACAGCGAGCAACTCGCCGCACAACTGCACCTCACGCGCCGCAAGGACGATGTGCGCTATGTACTGTCGGTGTACCGCTCCCACCCGTCCGAGAGTTTTTCTGCGCAAGAACGCAGCATGCTCCAGGACTTCTCCACGCTGTTGCTGCCCATGGTGGAAAAACACATCACCGCGCTGCAGCCATCGCTCTCGGACAGCCCGTCGGCAGAGCCGCAACACCAGGGCATCGATACCTTGCGCCGACGTATCCAGGAGCGCCTGGTGCAATCGGGGCTGACCTTGTCCAACCGTGAACTGGAAGTGTGCGTAGGCCTGCTGGCCGGGCGCACCGCGCCGGAGTTGGCCGAACAACTGGCGTTGAAGGTCAACACCATCGAGAGCTACCTCAAGCGTGCGGCGATCAAGTTGGGGATCAGCGGGCGGCATTCGTTGTTGCGCTGGATGTACTCGACCGAGTCTGACACGGCCCCATAGGCCAAGCAAAAATCCCCGTGGGAGCTGGCTTGCGTGCGATAGCGGTGGGTCAGCAACCCTGGGGAGACTGTCACACCGCTATCGCAGCATAGGTATCTACACAACTGTGCAGTTCGCCGCAGCCACCGGTAACCACGATGCGAAGCGAGTAGCTCTTGATCTTGCTCTTGATCTGCTTGTGATCTTGATCTCAGGCGCCCCGTTAAACCACGCTGGCCGGAATTCGACAG
>NZ_SMOF01000002.1:0-17398 GCF_018135665.1 Pseudomonas sp. B2021 | reverse complement strand
TTGTGGATAAAAACGGCGCACCGGTGACCAACATCACCAATCCGCTGACCGTGACCCTGGATAACGGCAAGACCATCACCATCGGCGTAAACCAATCGAGCGGTAGCGTTTCGGTTCTTGCTCCGGATGATGTGTACAAGGGCGACCAAACTGTCACCACCGCTATCAAGGGTGTGACCGGCGGCGAGCACTTTGAAAATCTGGTTCCAGGTACTACCCCGGTTAACACCACCGTTACGGACACACCGGGTACCGATAACACCACCACCGTTACGCTGACAGCGCCAAGTGCCGTTAACGAAGGTGGGCAGATTACGTACACCGCAACGCTTTCCAATAAAGCGGGCACTGATGTCACGCTGAAGTTAGATAACGGTTCGTCGATCACCATCAAGGCCGGCGAAACCGTCGGCACCGTGACTGTCCCTGCGCCTACCGATGACGTGTTTATCGATAAGAGCACGCAGACCGTCAAGATCACCGAGACCACTGGCGGCAACTTCGAAAAACTCGAAGTGGCAGGCAATGGCGCAACCACCACGATCAACGACACCATCGACAAAGTCGATGTGGTCCTGACCGCCACTACCACCGTCGGCGAAGGCGGCAACATCGTCTACACCGCCAGCCTTGTGGATAAGAACGGCGCACCGGTGACCAACATCACCAATCCGCTGACCGTGACCCTGGATAACGGCAAGACCATCACCATCGGTGTGAACCAATCGAGCGGTAGCGTTTCGGTTCTTGCTCCGGATGATGTGTACAAAGGCGACCAAACCGTCACCACCGCCATCAAAGGCGTGACCGGCGGCGAGCACTTCGAGAACCTGGTGCCGGGCACGACGGCGGTGAACACCACCGTCACCGACACACCAGGCTCCACCGACCTGACCACCGTTACCCTGACTGCCCCGACCGCGGTCAACGAAGGCGGCCAGATCACCTACACCGCCACCTTGAGCAACAAGGCCGGTAGCGACATGCTGGTCCAGCTCGACAACGGTTCGAGCATCACTATCAAGCAAGGTGAGACCGTGGGCACGGTGACCGTCCCGGCGCCTACCGATGACGTGTTCATCGACAAGAGCACCCAGACCGTCAAGATCACCGGCACCACCGGCGGCAATTTCGAGGGCGTGACCATCACACCTGCGGGCGCCACGACCACCATCAACGACACCATCGATGACGTGACCGTGGTACTCAAGGCCACTGGCTCGGTCAGCGAAGGCGGGCAGATCGTGTACACCGCGTCCCTGGTCGACAAGAACGGTGTGGCGGTGAACAACGTTGGCTCAGACCTGGTCGTCAAGCTGGATAACGGCTCGACCATTACCATCGGCAATGGCAAGTCCACCAGCTTCACCACCGCCACCGCACCTAACGATGCGTATGTCGGCGCCAATGACGTCACCACTAAAATCACGGGTGTGGTCAGCGGTGGCGACAAGTACGAACACTTGATCGTCGACGGCAGCACCGTGGTTACCAAAGTGACCGATGTGGTCAGCAACACCACCATCAGCATTACCGGCGATGCGTCGGTGACTGAAGGCGGTACGGCGCACTACACGCTGACCCTGAGCAACCCGCCGCAAACCGACGTGACCGTGACGCTCAAGTACAGCGGCACCGCTACCGACGGTTCAGACTTCAATGGCGTGTACACCGTGAAGATTCCGGCAGGCTCCAGCAGCGTACCGTTTGATATCCGCACGCTCGACGACAAGATCACCGAGCCGACGGAAAATATCGTCATCACCATCGACAAGACCACTGGCGGCAACTTCGAAAACCTGGTGGTCGGCAATGGCAGTGTTACCACCAACATCATCGACAATGATGCGCCGCCGGTCATCGATCTGGATGCCAACAACTCCAGCGGCGCCAGCGGTGCGGACTTCAAGACCACCTTCACCGAAGGCGGCACCGGTGTGTCAATTGCTGACACTGACATTAAGATCACCGACCCGGACAGCACCCAACTGACCGGCGCCACCGTGGTATTGACCAACAGCCAGCCAGGCGACTCGCTGAACTTCAGCGGCGTGAGCGGCATCACCGTGACCCCGACTACCGACCCTGTGACCGGTAAAATCACCTTGACCCTGACCGGGACGGCGTCGCTGGCCGACTACATGCAGCAGATCAAGAACATCACGTTCACCAACAACAGCCACGACCCGAGCACCACGCCGCGCACCATCACCGTGACGGTGACCGATGGCGGCAACTACTCCAACGTGGCTACCACCACCGTCAACGTGGTAGCAGTCAACGATGCACCAGTGGCCACTGGCGGTGCCGTGACCGGTACGGAAGACACCGCGCTGGCCCTGACCTGGGCCAACTTCGGCGTGAGCGATGTGGACTCGCCACAAGCCAGCCTCGGGGTGAAAATCACCGAGCTGCCGGTAGCCGGCAAGCTGCAATACCTGGCGGCGGACGGCAGCACCTGGACCAACGTGACCAGCGGCCAGACCTTTACCAAGGCTCAGATCGATGGCGGCCAACTGCGCTTTACGCCGAACGCCAACGAGTCCGGCGCCGACGGTTATGGCGGCACTGGCGTGGGTAACAAGCAGGCGGATTACGCGCAGTTCAAGTTCCAACCAACCGATGGCAAGGACCTGGGTACCAGCGCCACGGTGAAAGTCGATATCACGCCGGTAGCCGACGCGCCGACCCTGAGCGTGGCAGACAACAACGTTGCCTCCACCGGCCTGGTCAAACAGGGCTGGAACAGCATTGCCGGCCTCGGCAACAACGGCAACGGCGCTGCACCGGACGTGCTGAAAAAAGCCATCGATAACGCGGGCACGCCGAACAACACCTCGGTGGTGACCAACGTCGAGTCTGTCGACAACGTCGCCGCCGGCTCTGGCTCAAAAATCTCCGGCCTGATCTACATGGAAGCCGGCAAGAGCTACACCTTCAGCGGCATCGCCGATGACAGCGTGGTGGTCAACGTTGGCGGTAAAGACGTTGCCAGCGGTTTGTGGGGCACCAACAGCGGCAAGTTCAGCGGCTCGTTCACGCCAACCACCACCGGTTACTACAGCCTTGAGATCTACCAGGCCAACCAGGCGGGCCCAGGCAGCTTCGACGTTAACCTGTCGATCAACGGCGGGGCGGTGCAGAACCTGAGCACCAGCACCGTGCCGTTGTACACCGGCCTTACCGACCTGACCAACGCCGGCGTCACCGTATCCGACCTGCATGGCAGCAACGGTGACGGTTACTACGTGGGCTACAAGCTCAACGAAGGCCAGGAGAACGGGACGGTCAAACTGTCCAAGGTCACCACCGCGCTGACCGACACCGACGGCTCCGAAACCCTGAGCGTGAAGATCAGCGGCATTCCGGCAGGCTCGGTGCTCACCGACGCATCGGGGCACACCTTTACCGCGGGTAAAACCGTGGGCGAAGTGAATGTCACCGGCTGGGACCTGAACACCCTGACCATCAAGCCGCCGACCTACTACAGCGGCCAGTTCAACCTGACGGTCACCTCGACCTCCACCGAAAGCATTGGTGGTTCGGCGACTACCACCGCGCAGTTGCCAGTCACGGTGCACCCGGCGACCTACAACCCGGTCACCGGCACCTCAGGCAGCGACACCATCAATGGCAGCGATGGCAACGACATCGTCGTGGCCGACGTCGCCGGCCTGAACGTGGTGCAGGGCAAGAACTACAACATCGCGTTCATGATCGATACGTCGGGCAGTATGGGCGCGAGCTCGATAGCGGCGGCGAAAGCCTCGCTGACCACCACGTTCAACTCGCTGAAAAACAGTATCGGCTCCAGCACCTCTGGCACCGTGAACATCTTCCTGGCGGACTTCAGTGACCAGGTCAATCGCACGGTGACAGTCAACCTGAAAGACCCAGGTGCGTTGGATTCGCTGCAGAAAGTCCTGAATTCCATGGTGTCTACCGGCGGGACCAACTACGAAGATGTGTTCAAGGCCGCGTCCAACTTCTTCAAAAGTGCCCAGGCGACTGGCAACACAGACGCAATCAACACAACGTACTTCATCACCGATGGCCAGCCGACGTTTTACCAAGCGGCCGAGCAGACCAACCCGTACTTGTACGGCAACGTCAGGCTCGATGATGTCGTCACCATGAACAACTACACCATAGGCACCGCCACCCGGATCAACATCGACTCGAGTCACTTAATTGATATCGACTCTGCTGGCAAGGTAACCCTGTGGACCAACAACTGGTGGGGCTGGGGGCAGTCCAACCCGGGAACAATCCATGCCCAAGGGGATGGCACCTATGAAATATCGGTACAAGGCGGCCTCGGGTACGAGACCGACTACTCCACCACCCTCAACTCCAACAGCGCGTTCGCACTGCTCAAAGGCCTGTCCACAGGTGGCGTAGAAGCCATCGGCCTCAACAGCGGGGTCAGCTTGAACCAGCTGGCTCCGTACGACAGCGATGGCAAGCCGCAAGCCAACATCGATCCGAAGGACCTGGCCAACGCGATCCTCGGCCACACCGAGGCGACGTTGCCTGGCGCAGACACCGTCATCGGGGGTGATGGCAACGACATCCTGTTCGGCGACCTGGTGAGCTTCAGCGGGATCAATGGCGAGGGTTACAACGCACTGCAGGCCTTTGTCGCACAGAAGACCGGCGTGGCTGTCTCGGCAGTGACTGCCTCTAACGTTCACCAGTACGTCACCGAGCACTATGTGGACTTCGACGTCTCCGGCGCCAAAGATGCCGGCGACACACTGTTGGGCGGCGCTGGCGATGACATCTTGTTCGGCCAAGGCGGCAACGACACGCTCGATGGCGGCAAAGGCAATGACATCCTGCTGGGTGGCACGGGTAACGACACGTTGATTGGCGGCCAGGGCAACGACATCCTGATCGGTGGCTCGGGGGCCGACACCTTTGTGTGGAAGTCTGGCGACATCGGCAACGATGTGATCAAGGACTTCAAGGCCTCGGAAGGCGACCGCATCGATCTGCGCGATTTGTTGAAAGGTGAAACCGACAGCACCATCGACAACTACCTCAAGATCACCACGGTAGACGGCGTGTCGACCCTGCAAGTGAGCAGTGAAGGCAAGCTCAACGCCGCCGGTGGCCTGGCCAATGCCGATGTGACGATCAAGCTGGAAGGCAACGATTGGTCCCACACCAGCATCAACTCGCTGATCAGTGGTGCCGACCCGACCATCAAGATCGACCACACTTAAGACACGATTAATCGGCCGCCCTTTCAGGCGGCCGTTTTTTTTGGCCTGCGGGTGGCTGGCCCTGGCGGACGGGGCATCGCATACTCACGCCCATACACGCCGCGTTGACCTATGCTGTTGAACGTCTGTGGCGCATTTTCGAGGGGTTGTTATGTTTTACGTGCAACGTGATGCACAGGGCGCGCTGGTTCGCGTAGAGGCTGCTGCCTTTACCGAATCCACTGAAACCCTGCCGGCCGATCACCATGAGATACAGGCCTGGTACGCCAACGAAGTGGTGGAAACCAGCCTGGCCCAGCTCAAACAGAGCGACTTGGAGATGATCCGGGTGCTGGATGACTTGATCCAGGTGCTGACCCGCAAGGGGGTGATCAGCGTGACCGACCTGCCGCCGGCAGCCCAGGCCAAGTTGATGGACCGTAACCAGGCGCGGGAAGCGTTGGGTGGGTTGAGCCAGTTGATCGATGATGACGAGAAAGGATTGATTTAATCCAACCGCTCCTACGCACTGTAGGAGCGAGCTTGCTCGCGAAAAAACTGGGATCACCACGGGTGTCAGGCTTTGCGCGTTATCGTTGGCGATCTTCGCGAGCAAGCTCGCTCCTACAGGTAATTATTTCCAGGGTGCGGGTTCGCCAAACAGTTGGCCCTGCACACCGAAAATCCCCATCTCACAAATCACCTTCAGTTCGCCCTCGGTCTCTACACGCTCGGCAATCAGCGGCAGGTCGATGCTATGGGCCGCTCGCTGGATGGCCTCGATAAACAGGCGCTTGTCACTTTCCTGGTCGATGGCGCGAATGTAGCTGCCGTCGATCTTCAGATAAGCCAGGCCCAGGCGCGCCAGGTTGCCGATCATGCTGAACCGCCCACCGAAACGTTGCAGGCTGAGGGAGAAGCCTAGCTCGCGCAGGCGCTGGGTCATCTGTTCCAGCACGTGCTGCTCAGGCAATTGCTCTTCACCGATCTCCAGGGTGAGGCGCGGGCCCAGGTTGCTGTGCTGGCGTAGCAGGTCATAAATGCGGTTCAGGGCCTGGGGGTCCTGCAGGGTCGCGGCCGAGAGGTTCAGCGCCAGGTTCTCGGTGTGGCTGCTCATCTGCTTGAGCACCTGCTCCAGCATCAGGCGGTCCAGGCGGGCCGACCAACCGAAGCGCTCAAGCCACGGCAGGAAGCGCCCGGCCGGTATGGTGTGGCCGTCTTCGTCTTGCAAGCGCGACAGCACTTTGTAGTGCAAGACCAACTGTGGGTCCTGGCTGGCCACCACCGGCTGGAAATACAGCTGGAAGCGCTGCTGGGTCAGGGCCTGGTCCAACAAGGTATGCCAGGCATGGTGATCGTCTCCCACGCTGGCGGCGGCGCTGCGGTCCAGGCACACCCAACTGGTGTCTCCCTGCGCTTGGGCCTGGGCCAGGGCCTGGTCGGCCAGGGTCAACAGGGCTTGGGGCGCGTCGCCATGGCTGAACGGTGCCAGGCCGATATAGGCGACCGGTGTAACGTCGCTGGCACCGGTCGCTTGCAGGCTGAGCAAGGTGCTTTCCAGGTTTTGCGCCAGTTGCACCGCTTCTTCACGCATCAACCCTGGCGCCAGCACGGCGAACTCACCGCCACGAATACGGGTAACGAGGTTATGGGTTTCCGGGTACGGCTCGCACTGGCGCAGCAGTTGTTCGCCAACCGCTTGCAGCAACTGGTCGGTACGCTGGCCGCCCAGGCGCTGGTTGAGGCCAGCCAGGTCCTTGACCCGCAGCAACAGAAGGTAACCAGAGTTGGTCTCTTCCGGGTTACTGACGCGGGCGTTGAGCTGCATCTCGAAATAACGGCGGTTGGCGAGGCCGGTGAGGTTGTCCTGGTAGGATTCGGTGCGCAGTTTTTCGCTACGCTCAGCCTGCTCCTGGAAGAGCGCCTTGAGCTTTTCCACCATCTGGTTCATGGCCTGTACCACGCGCCGCAGCTCTGGCGTGCGGGGCAGGTCCGGCAGGCTGAGGAACTCACGGCGGGCAATGGCGTGGGATTGCTTGACCATATAGTCCAACGGCTTCAGTTGCCGGCGCAGCAGCAGCCCACCGAGCACCACACTGACCGCGCCGCACAGCAGCAACCAGCCCAGGCTGCCCAGGGCGCTTTGCCAGAGCTTGGCCAGGGCGAACATCGGATGGCTGACCACTTCTACCCTTGCGGCCTGTTCCCAGCCACGGCTGACCAACGCATCACCACCGGCCGGCTCCAGGCCGATCAGCTTGACGAACCAGTTGGGCACGCCGTTGTTGTCGGGAATACCGCTGCGCTCGACGATGGTTTTGTCGGTGGCCAGGTCCACGACGCGGATGCTGGCGTAGTAACCGCTGTCGAAGATCGAGCTGACCAGCAGCTCCACCATGGCCGGGTCGTCGATATTCGGAGTCAGCGACAACGCCAACGCCGTTGCGGCATCCTGGGCGTGGGAGCGCAGTTGGTTGACGTACTGGGTGCGCGAGCTTTCCAGGCTGACCATGAAGCTGCCGCTGAAGGCGACCACCAGGAACAGACAGATTGCGATCAATAGCTGTTTGAACAGAGACATCCGATCAGTTACTCCTAGTTGGCAGGCTCGGCTGGAAAGCCTTCCGCACGCATTTTTCTCAACACATCCTGCCAGCGCGACAGGCGTTTGGTATCACCGACTTTCTTGTTGCCCTTGGCACCGGGCAAGTACAGCCCCTCGGCGTTGAATGAGTACACCGGGACCAGATCGGTGCGACGGGTGGCCGGCAGGATCTCATCCATCAGGCTGTCGAGCACCAGTGGTACGGCGTCGGGGGTCGAGTAATAGGTCAGGACCATGTGCGCTCGATTCTGCCGCAGGGCCTTGACGTACGTGATGCGCAGTTTGTCGCTGGATACCCCCAGATGACGCAAACTGAAATACTTTGCGATGGCGTAGTCTTCGCAGTCACCGGCGCCTTTCCAGAGTGCTTCGACGGGTGTCTCCCAATAATCGACAACGTGCCAGAGATCGATGTCTTCCACGTAGGTCATTTGCTTGTTGAAGAACAAATTGACGACCTTGAGCTGCTCCTGCTCGCTGACCTGTTTTTCGCTCGCCAACAGCCGCTGCCAGGCGTCGATACGCTGCTGGCCTTGGCCCAACGGCCCGTAGACGGCGGTGGCCTTGCGGCTGATCTGCGAGAAATCCCAATCGGCACGTAGCCCGCCGAGCATCAGGCCAGCCAGTAAAATTGCTGATAAAAGCCAGCAAAGCAGTCGATAGGGAATAAAACTTACCGCCAAAGTGTTCAGTCCATGAAAGAGACGGAATTTCAACGAATGGTGAAGCCTGGCCCTACAAAAAACAATGGCACAGTGCAATCATTCGCGGGAGCCCCGTTTTTATAACCGCCCCTTGTGAGAGACACAAAGTATGCTGTGTAAGCCCTTACAAACGGAAACTTTGGCTGTTTGACAAGCGCCTGGCCCATCTTTAGTGTTCTTTGGATCCAATTAGCCAAACTATTATTCAAAAAGGGAGGATAGCGCAACCGTGACGCAGAAGCCGAACCCATTAAGCAGCATCAAAATCAGCGGGCCTATTCCCGCCCATCTTGCGCGCTCCGTTATTGAAGAAACCTTGCGTAATGCCATCCTCGATGGGCGATTGCCCTGTGGCACCGCCATGCGCCAGCAAGAACTGGCCAGCCTGTTCGGCGTCAGCCGCATGCCCGTGCGCGAAGCCTTGCGCCAGCTGGAGGCGCAATCCTTACTGCATGTGGTGACTCACAAGGGTGCCGTCGTCGCCCCCCTGATCGAGGACAATTCGGCTGAGACCTATGCCTTGCGCATGCTGCTGGAGTCCGAGGCCCTACGCCTGTCGATTCCGTTGCTCACCGACGCGGACCTTGCTCAAGCCGAGGCCTGTATCAATGCACTGGAAAGCGAAAAAGACTACACCGAGATTGGTCGGCTCAATCGCCTGTTTCACATGGTGTTGTACGGCAAGGCGCCCAACCAGCGGCTACTCACTCTGGTCGAGCACGGATTGAATGAGGAGGAGCGCTTTCTGCGCTTCAACCTTGAAGCGATGGGGCTGGGCGAGACTTCCCAGGAGGATCACCGCGAACTGCTGAGCCTGGTAGCGCAGAAGAAGGTCGAGGAGAGCATCCTGACGCTGCGTAACCACTTGATGCGAGGCATGGAGGTAATCGCGACCTACCTCAGGGGCCTTGAGAGCGCCGACAAAAAAGCCGGGTAGTCGGTTTTTTTCGCTTGAGCCCTTAATACTTACGTGACGGAGCAACTTCCCTATCCGGATTGTTGCCCCGTCAGACATATTAAAAAAATCAACTAAAGGACAATTAACGCCGACTTAGCGCACGGAAAAATCCCACCTACAACCTGGCAACTTACCGCACATATAAACATCCGCAAAGTCCTTTAATACATTTGTATACCGGTTCAAACATTCAATCAGCTTATTATCTTCGTCCAGCAAGCTCCGCTTTCACAAACCGCTGCGACCGCCTATTTAAAAGGCAGCGTCGTGCGCGTGGTCGCGACCAAGTTACTCTTACATCCACAACTATAATATTCCAACACTGCTTTTACAGCACTCGCAACAACTATAGGCGTCAACATGCATCAATATTTACTTGAGCAAAAAAAACAAAAACTGTTCGGCCACCCGTTATTTATAGAAATAACCACTCTTGGCAAGTTACAACACTTTATGCAATACCATGTATTTGCTGTGTGGGACTTCATGAGCCTGACCAAACGTCTGCAACAGGACCTGACCGGCACGCAACTGCCCTGGCTCCCCTGCGCTGACCCGCACGCTGCCCGCCTGATCAATGAAATCGTATTGGCGGAAGAGTCGGACGAGCACCCGACACGGGGCTATTGCAGCCACTTCGAGCTGTACCTGGACGCCATGACGGAAGTGGGCGCCAGCACTGTCGCAATCACCCGCTTTATCGAGTTGCAAAGCCAGGGAGTGGAGGTAAGCGCAGCGTTGCAAATGATCGGTGCGCCTCAGGGCGTGGCCCGCTTCGTCGACAGCACCTTACAAATCGCCTTGAGCGCCCCGACCCACTGTGTGGCGGCGGCGTTCCTGCATGGCCGCGAGAGTGTAATTCCGTCTATGTTCCAGAGGCTTTTGCATAGCCATGCTTTCATAGGTCGGCAGGCCCCTACGTTATGTCACTACCTCAGCCGCCATATCGAAATGGACAGCGATGATCACGGGCCTGCGGCGCATCAGTTGCTACAGCGTCTGTTCGAAGCAGACCCCAGCCGTCAGAGACAGGCCGATAACGCCGCCCTGGGCGCCGTGGAGAGTCGTATAACCCTCTGGGACGACGTACTGGCCTCGATGCAAGAGGTACGCCCGTGAACGCCGCCCACTACCAATCCTTTGCCGATGACTGGGAGCGTCGCGCAACCATCCGCACACGCCCCCGGCGGATGTTGGAAGACGACGACAAACTCATCTTCCCCCTGTGCCGCCAGCCTCTGGTGCTGAGTGCAACCTTTCTCAAGCACTGCCCACAATGGCGCGACTTCGTACTGATGCAAAGCTTCTATAAATTCATCAATGACGTGGTGATTTTCGAAACCGAGATCGTCGACAAAACCGCGCGCAGCATCGCTAAAAATCGCTTCTCCCTGCCCTTCCCGCTCGCCTGCCGCTACGACGCGATGACAGTCGTTGTCGACGAGGATTACCACGCGCTGGTCGCGCTGGATTTTCTGCAGCAAGCCGTGGAGATGACCGGAATCCAACCGCTTGATCTACCCGGGCAAATTGAATTGGGCCGCGCGCTGCCGGCAGCCCAGGCGCAGGTACCGGTATGTTTGCACGATGCCGTTGAGTTGATCGGCGTCGCCATCGCTGAGAACACCGTCACCCATGACGTCGCAGCATTTTCCAAAGACGGCAGCGTCAAATCTTCTGTCCGCGGCCTGATGGCCGATCATCTGTTTGATGAAGGGCGGCATGCGCGGTTCTGGACACAGTTGGTGCGTCTCTACTGGCAGTCGGCAAGCCCGCAAGATCGCGACCACATTGCCCAAGCCCTGCCCGTGTTCCTGACGCACTACCTGACCAACGACCTACAAAAAGACTTCGATCTGCAACTGATCGAACACTTGGTTATCAGTGCCGACGCTCGCCTGGCATTGCGCGATGAAATCCAGGCGCTGGACTTTCCCATCACCCATCAACATCCGCTGGTGACCAATATCATGGGCTTTCTGCACCACAGCGGTGTCCTGCAAACCCCTAGCGTGGCACGAGCCCTGAGCGACTACCTGCCCGTAGCGAGGAAGTTGGCATGAGGCGCTTGCAGATCGAGTGGCGTGGCACCAGTAAAGCTCTGGAGGCGCTCAAGCAGGAGCTGGAGCAATATGGGCATGTGGCAGGAGCGGGGTCTATCGACCTGATGATTGACGACGGGAGTCAGCCGCTGCCGCCCTCGCCCACCAGTGCGCCTTGGTTAAGCTTGCGCGTGGGTATCGGCCCGCTCTGCGAACACGGGCTGCCCTT
The DNA here is from genome assembly GCF_018135665.1 of Pseudomonas sp. B2021. Taxonomy (NCBI): domain Bacteria; kingdom Pseudomonadati; phylum Pseudomonadota; class Gammaproteobacteria; order Pseudomonadales; family Pseudomonadaceae; genus Pseudomonas; species Pseudomonas sp. B2021. The sequence goes on along the minus strand of NZ_SMOF01000002.1, from coordinate 5,653 downwards.
ACTGCAGTTGCGCTGCTATGACCGCGAGCGGCGCCTGCTAGCTGTGCAATACGTTGCCCAGGAGCCCAGCGGCAATGGGCAGCGGTTGCGCCAGCAGGCAACGGATGCATTGGTGGAATGCGCTGCTTTGTTGGTCTGCGGTTTCTCAAGAGATCCCGCTTATTTCTCGGCAACGGCCACTGCTAACGCCTGGCCTGAACAGAGTCTGCAAGAGCTGGATGCCTTGGCTTTCATGCACCGGTTCAACCACACGGCGGACTCTGCCTTACTGCACGCGGCCCGAACGCCCATGATCGAACGGCTGCAGGCCAGCCTCAATACCTTCGCACATCGAACAGTGCTGAACACCGCCGGTCATGCGCTGACTTATCGGCAGCTCCAGCAACAAGCCATGGCTATTCAACAACGCCTGCTTCCCTTGCTGGAGGATGCCGAGGCTCCACAAGTGGTCGGCGTATGCCTGGAGAAATCCGCCGAGTTGTACGCCAGCATTCTCGCGGTGCTTGGCTGTGGCGCCGTGTATTTGCCGCTGGTGCCTGACCACCCGGAGCAACGCCAGCACTGCATGCTGACCAGCCTCAAGGCCTGTGTGCTGCTGGAGAATGGCCAGCACCCATTGCGAGAGCGTTTCGTTTCACTTGATGTGAGCCAGGTTGCCGCGCACAGCGCCGACATGACGCAACCGCTGATGCGCCGTCATCCCCGTGCCGACGAGCCGTGCGTGGCACTGTTCACCTCGGGTACGACGGGCCAGCCCAAGGGGGTACTGCTGAGCCAATACAACCTGGCGCATTTCACGGCCTGGCTCGTCAGTTGCGTGGCGTTGGATCAACACAGCCGCGTCCTGCAGTTTTCGCCGCTGGGCTTCGATTCGTCACTGATCGATATTTTCCCGACCTTGGTCGCCGGCGCCGAGTTGATCGTCCCCACCCCAGACCAACGTCACGACCCTCAGCAACTGCTAGAGCTGATTCGCCAGCAACGCGTCACGCATGGGTTCGTGCCACCGGCGCTGCTCAGTATCCTGCCGCTGGATCAGCCATTGGGCATGACCCATCTGCTGACCGGAGGTGATTTCTGCGAGCCCTGCGTGATCGAACAACTGGCCGGTCAATGCCAGTTGCATAACCTCTATGGGCCGACCGAGGCCACTGTGCTGGCGACCCATCGAGTATTCCAACGGGGCGACAGCCATCGCAATGTCGGACTTCCCATCGCCAACAGCCAGGTGCTGATTCTCGACGAGAACCTGCAGCCCGTGGATGAACAGGTAATGGGCGACTTGTACATTGTCGGTCCCGGAGTAAGCCTGGGTTATTCGAATACACCGTCCCTGGCCGACAATCCGTTCGTGGCACTGACACTGCCCAATGGGCAAGTGCTGCAGGCTTATCGCAGCGGCGACTTGGCGAAATGGACGCAAGTAGGCATCGAGCTGGGCGGCCGTCGGGATGAGCAAGTCAAGATCCGCGGGTTTCGAGTTCAGCCTCGGGATATTGAACAGTGCTTGCGCGATAGTCGCTTGTTTCGCCAAGTGGCAGTGGTGATCGATGCGGCACACAGAGTCATCGGGTTTGTCACCCAGCCAGAACCTGGCGCTACGCTGGCAAGCCTGAAGGAATACGCTCGGCAATGGTTGCCCGTGCACATGCAGCCAAGCGCTTGGAGCGAGCTGGCAGGCATGCCCCGTTCGAATAACGGCAAGATTGATCGCAAGGCCTTACTGGCCATGCCAATAACTACACCCGTCGGGGTGAGCCGCTGCCGCGTACAAGACCCTTTGCAGGCACAACTGGCTGACCTGTGGGGTGAACTGTTGGGATTACCCGCTGGCGACCTCTCGATCGATGAGAGTTTTTTCAACCTCGGTGGCCACTCCATCCTGTTGTCGACCCTGTTGCTACGCCTGCGCGAGCAGTTTGGTCGTAGCTTCTGCCTGAGCCCCTTTTTTGAGACGCCGACCATCCGCACATTGGCCGCACTCATGGATGGCGGCACGCTGCCGGATACCCGGTCCAACCAGATGGAGCAAGACGCGACGCGAGCACTGGAGGTCGAGACGCTGCCCGCGGCCCTTGCGGGAGACACGCGCAAAGCCATCGTCACCGGGGCGAACAGCTTTGTCGGGGTGCATATCGTCCAGGCACTGCTGGCTGGCGGCGCGCAGGACGTGGCGTGCCTGGTGCGTGAGTTACCCGGCCATAAGGCGGCGGCAAGGTTCGCCCAGGCGTTGCGTGAATACCGCTTGGAAGATCTGGACCTGAGCCGAGTGCAGGTATACGCCGCTGATATTCGTAAACCCCGCCTGGGCTTGGCCGATGACGTGTACGAGCACCTGGCCCGCCATTACGGCGTGGTGGTGCATAACGCCGCGCAGGTCAATCATGTGATGGATTACGCCTCACTCGCCAAGGACAACGTCGAACCGGTGCTGGAGTGCCTGCGTCTTTGCGAGACCCATTGCAAGAAGGTCCTCAATTTCATCTCGACGCTCTCAGCCTGCAGCAGCGTGGACGCCGATGGGTACGTGCTTGAAACGCCTGCCCGGCGCACACTGCCGCTCTACGTGAAAAATGGCTACAACCTTTCCAAGTGGGTCGCCGAGCGGCTATTAGGACGAGCAGTCGAGCAAGGGGCCTGGGTTAATATTCATCGTCCGGGGAATATCAGCTTCAATAGCCAGAACGGTGTTTGTCAGCCACAGAAAAACCGCTTGCTGTTGATGCTCAAGGGGTCTCTGCAATTGGGGCTCGTCCCGCGACTGGAGGCCAATTTCGATCTGATGCCGGTGGACTTCCTGGCGCGTTTCATCGCTTTCCATAGCGCTCATTTTGACACCGAGCGAAACGTGTTCAACTTGCACAATCCGCAGCCCTTGAATTGGGATCAGTACCTCGATGCCTTCAGCGAGGCTGGGCACGTTTTTGACCGAGTCAGCGTTGAAGAGTGGCAACGAGCGTTGCGCAAAGTGAGCCGTGATAACGCCCTGTTCGGGGTGCTGGGCTTTTATCTGGACGGGCTGGGCGAAGACATCGGTGACACGTCGATGATCCGTTACGACAATGCCCGGTGGGGCTTGGAAAAAATGGGGATGTGCTATCCACCCAAGAGCCAGGCGCTGTTACGCAAAGGCTGCGACTATCTGAGCGCTATTAGCTTCCTCTGAATAGCACCGTGGACGCAGGGCCAAGCAGTCGGAGCGAGTGGCCTCGCTCCGATGCAGTCAGGATCAGATCTTGAAGCTATCGACCAATTGCTTCAATCGGCTGGCCTGCTGGGACAGCGCATCGCAGTCCTTGAGCGTTTCGTTGAGGTTGGCCACACCTTGCTGGTTCAAGAGGTTGATCTGGTTGATATCGACGTTGAGGGTTTCAACCACTGCGGTCTGCTCTTCAGTCGCGGCCGCAACGGATTGGTTCATGCCATCAATCTCAACGATACGTTGCGTCACGCTGACCAAGCGCTCACCTGCCTGGTTGGCGACTTCAACACTTTCTTCGCTGGAAGCCTGGCTGGCGTTCATGGTGGTCACGGCTTCACGAGAGCCCACTTGCAGCGAGGTGATCATCTTGTGGATTTCTTCTGCCGACTCCTGGGTACGGTGCGCCAAATTACGCACTTCATCCGCCACCACGGCAAAACCACGCCCGGCTTCACCAGCACGGGCCGCTTCGATCGCCGCGTTGAGGGCTAGCAGGTTGGTTTGTTGGGAAATGCCTTTGATCACATCCAGGATGTGCCCGATGTTATCGGTACTGGCATTGAGGGTTTCGATCTGAGTGCAAGACAGGCTGATTTTTTGCGACAACTCAGACATCGCCTGGATGGTTTGTTCCACCACTTTACGACCATCGTCAGCTTGTTCGCTGGCACCACTGGCGTGCTGGGACGCATCAGCGGCGTTACGCGCGATTTCCTGGGTGGCAGCACCCAGTTCGTTGATGGCTGCAGCCACGCTGTTGGTACGTGCGCTCTGTTCGTCAGAGCCGATGATCGACGCATTCGATGAAGCCATCACACGCTGGGACAAATCGTGCACCTGGCGTGTTGCCGAAGACACTTCGGAAATCGATGCGTGGATTCGCTCGACGAACTGGTTGAATGCGCTGCCGACCTCACCGAACTCGTCTTTGCTGGTCACGTCCAGACGTCGGGTCAAATCACCTTCGCCTTGGGCAATGTCCTGCATGGCCACGCCCATGGTGGTCAGCGGGCGCAACAGTACTTGAATCAACAGGCTCAGGAGCACCGCAATGGCCACAACGGCGATCAACATCGCAATCAAGGCCGAAGTGCGGAATTTGCCTAGTGGGGCATAGGCTTTTTCTTTGTCGATCGACAGGCCTATGTACCAGTCAGCGCCAGGCAAGCCGCTGATAGGCGTGAAAGAGAGGATGCGATCCTGTCCTTTGAGTACGACGTCCTGATTGAGCTTCTCAATGCGCACGTTGGTGCCAGGGTAGATGTCCTTGAGGTTCTTCATCACCTGGTCCTGGTCCGGACTGACGATGACCTGGCCATCGCCGCTGACCAGAAACGCATGGCCGATACCACCGAAGTCTACCGAGTTGATGATCTTCACCAGTGTCTGCAGGCTCAGGTCACCACCGACAACACCCAACAACTCGCCGTTCTTTTTCACCGGCATGGCAATTGTCACGATCTGACCGCCCACAGCCGCCATATAAGGCGGAGTAAGCATGGTTTTGTCCGCGAGTACTGCTTGCTTGTACCAAGGGCGCTGACGAGGGTCGTAGTCGTCAGGCATCTTCGCGTCAGGGCGCTGGGTGAATACCCCGTTGGCTTGTCCCACATAGGTGAACTGGAAGTTGCTGGTAAGCGCTGGTTGATCGACCAAACCAGGAAGATCGGCGGCGCTGCCCTGGTGGGCAACGTTTTGCGCCAGGTTCTCGAGAACCAGGATGCGACCACTGAGCCAGTTCTGCACACTGCTGGCAGTGAGCTCGCCGGATTGCTGGATGGACGAAGTGAGGTTTTGCCTGATGGTGCTGCGCTGCAGATAGTCGTTGTAGAGCGTGAATAGCGCAAAGGCTAAAACCACGACGCCTGACGCGGCCAACAGAATTTTATGACTGAACTTGAGATTCATTTCATCGACTTCTTTTGCCAAAGGGGGGTGAGCGTGCCGAGTGGAACATTCCATGTAACGGGATAGGCGGACTCTGCGGTCGCTCTATTTCGGTGCACGCATGGCTCGTCAGGCTTTCGGCCAAACTTCGACAAATCTTAGGAATTTGTGAGAAGCATCTTCTTTTAGCGTAGGAAACCGACAGGCGGTAAGTGTCGCGTAGATGGGCTGTGACGGGCCGCCCTAAACGACAAAACCCCTGTCTGCGTTAGCAGACAGGGGTTTCGGAATTCAATCTTGACGATGACCTACTCTCACATGGGGAAACCCCACACTACCATCGGCGATGCATCGTTTCACTGCTGAGTTCGGGATGGGATCAGGTGGTTCCAATGCTCTATGGTCGTCAAGAAATTCTGTGTACCAGACCGTTGGGTTGGCAACGTGCCGGTGAAATTCATGAGCTTCTACATAAACAAAACCCCAACTGCTTTCGCAATTGGGGTTTCGGAATTTAATCTTGACGATGACCTACTCTCACATGGGGAAACCCCACACTACCAT
>NZ_SMOF01000058.1:0-202 GCF_018135665.1 Pseudomonas sp. B2021 | reverse complement strand
CGGTAACCACGATGCGAAGCGAGCCGCTCTTGATCTTGATCTGCTTTTGATCTCAAGCGCCCCGTTAAACCACGCTGGCCGTAATTCGACAGTGATTTGGGGGGTAAACCGGCAGGGATGCCGGTTTAGCCGCCCCGCGCCATGGATGGCGCGTGGCGGCGGCCCCCCAAATCACTGGCGGATTACGGGCACACCGAGCCTG
>NZ_SMOF01000057.1:0-202 GCF_018135665.1 Pseudomonas sp. B2021 | reverse complement strand
TTCATCACAGATGCCTTGGGTCAGCTACTTCTCGCCTGCCAACTGTAGGAGCGAGCTTGCTCGCGAAAAACTCAAGGGCAGCGCGTTAATCCTGGATACACGCGTTATCGTTTTCGTCTTTCGCGAGCAAGCTCGCTCCTACAGGGCAGGAGCGAGTTGCTTTTAGTGCTGCAGGATTTTCTCAAGGAAGTGCTGCGCACGT
>NZ_SMOF01000056.1:0-207 GCF_018135665.1 Pseudomonas sp. B2021 | reverse complement strand
GAAGTCGCCGGCTTCATAGGCCAGCTGCACACGGCCGGCCATGTCGCGATAGCCTTCCAGCTCGCTGGCGGCGTTGCCGCCTTCATTGTCGTTCTTGACCCAGTCGTCACGACGCTGGAGCAGGCCCGACACGCGGAAGCTGAGGCCGTCGGCGATCGGGCCGCCGATCGCGGCTTCGGCATTGACGGTGTTGTAGGTCGCCCAGGA
>NZ_SMOF01000055.1:0-216 GCF_018135665.1 Pseudomonas sp. B2021 | reverse complement strand
CACCAGGTTGCGCACCGTGGCCACGTAGCCGTTGGCGTAGGTGATCTCCGCCAGCGGATCGAGCTTCCTCACCATCTTGCCGAGCGTGTTGTAGCTCAGGTTGGTGGTGTTGCCGTTGCCGTCGGTCTCGCTGGCGATCTCGCCGAAGGCGTTGTAGCTCTGGTAGCGGTGGATCAGGTTGGCCGAGGGCTGGATGGTGCCGAACTCCCAGCGCAC
>NZ_SMOF01000054.1:0-222 GCF_018135665.1 Pseudomonas sp. B2021 | reverse complement strand
ATCAGACATGATGGAAGAGTTCCTGATGGTCAGAAGAGGTGTTGAAGGTGGTGGCGTTGGCAGCGAGGCCTTGTGGCAGCTTGGCCAGCAACGCCGGCACCTGCGCAAAGGTGTCGAAGCGCGCATGAGGGATCTGGTGGGCGACGCAGTACTCGGCGAGGCTGCCCTTGGCGAACACGAAGTCGGCGGTGGAGGCCACGCACATGTCGGACTTGCCGTCGC
>NZ_SMOF01000053.1:0-222 GCF_018135665.1 Pseudomonas sp. B2021 | reverse complement strand
ATCAGACATGATGGAAGAGTTCCTGATGGTCAGAAGAGGTGTTGAAGGTGGTGGCATTGGCGGCGAGGCCTTGTGGCAACTTGGCCAGCAACGCCGGCACTTGCGCAAAGGTGTCGAAGCGCGCATGAGGAATCTGATGGGCGACGCAGTACTCGGCGAGGCTGCCTTTGGCGAACACGAAGTCGGCGGTGGAGGCCACGCACATGTCGGACTTGCCGTCGC
>NZ_SMOF01000052.1:0-226 GCF_018135665.1 Pseudomonas sp. B2021 | reverse complement strand
CCGTTTGGAATAGTACCTTTTTACAAGTCAATGCGCATACCGTGCTGCCTTATGATGGGCGTTTGGAGTATTTGCCAAGCTACTTGACCCAGCTTGAGATGGAAAGTAATGGCAAATCGGTGACGCAGCATGGCGCGCGCCTTGATTATGATACGTGTCCAATTTTGTGGGGCGAGATTGGCTCCAATGCGCAGCATGCTTTTTATCAGCTTCTGCATCAAGGAAC
>NZ_SMOF01000051.1:0-227 GCF_018135665.1 Pseudomonas sp. B2021 | reverse complement strand
GAGTTCTTTTAGTTTTACCTTAATTAGTTTATTGTTGTAGTAATCAATATAGTCTACAATAGCTTGTTCCAATTGCTTAAGCGACTGGAACGACTTCTCATAACCGTAAAACATTTCTGATTTCAGAATCCCAAAGAAAGACTCCATCATACCATTGTCTGGGCTGTTACCCTTACGTGACATGGATGCTTGAATACCCTTACCCTCAAGAAACTGATGATAAGAAT
>NZ_SMOF01000050.1:0-229 GCF_018135665.1 Pseudomonas sp. B2021 | reverse complement strand
CTTTTCTTCTCTTTTTATCTGTTTTCTTTTTGTTTTTTTATTTCAAAGGGTATGTTTTTAAGCTACAAGAAAATCGAAAAAGTTTAGAAGATATTCACGGAGAACTGCCTCACACTATAAACAAATTCTATGAAGTCAATATTGAAACTATTACTAATCGTAGTAATTTAACTTTCGAATACAATAAAATCACTAATGTCTTAGAAACAGAAAATTTATTTATAATAAT
>NZ_SMOF01000049.1:0-244 GCF_018135665.1 Pseudomonas sp. B2021 | reverse complement strand
CGCTCTTGATCTGCTTGTGATCTTGATCTCAGGCGCCCCGTTAAACCACGCTGGCCGAACGCAGGCTTGAATTCGTGGGTAACCCGGCAGGACGCCGGGTTAGCCGCCCCGCGCCATGGATGGCGCGTGGCGGCGGCCCACGGATTCAAGCCTGTGTTCGGGCACACCGAGCCCAAGCGAGGTGCCGAGTGGTGGGGCAAGAGCCCTTTGGTTACTTTGGGGCTTTTCCAAAGTGACCCGCCGT
>NZ_SMOF01000048.1:0-249 GCF_018135665.1 Pseudomonas sp. B2021 | reverse complement strand
TGTTGCGGTTGTAGCCGGCGGTTAGGTCGAGCGCGCCGCCAGCAAGATCGAAGCTGTAGCTGCCGACGATGTCGAGGCCGCGGGTGCGCGTGTCCACCGCGTTGGTGAAGTAACGCCCGCCGTTGATGCCGGGGTGGCCGCGCGCTTCCAGGAAGCTCGCCACCGCCGGGCCGCGCAGGTTCTCGGAGAGGATGATGCGGTCGTCGATGTCGACCTGGTAGGCGTCGACGGTGATGTACAGGCCCTCGG
>NZ_SMOF01000047.1:0-250 GCF_018135665.1 Pseudomonas sp. B2021 | reverse complement strand
CCACGCTGGCCGGAATTCGACAGGGATTTGGGGGGTAAACCGGCAGGGATGCCGGTTTAGCCGCCCCGCGCCATGGATGGCGCGTGGCGGCGGCCCCCCAAATCACTGGCGGATTACGGGCACACCGAGCCCAAGCGAGGTGCCGAGTGGTGGGGCAAGAGCCTTTTGCTTACTTTTGGGCTCTTTTCAAAAGTGAGCCGCCGTCAGGGCGGAACCCTAAGTAGCCGTTACCGCAGCAATGGATATGCAC
>NZ_SMOF01000046.1:0-253 GCF_018135665.1 Pseudomonas sp. B2021 | reverse complement strand
GGCTGCGGTTTCCGGTGCGATGAATCTTTGATCGCGAGCGTCAGCGGCGCTGGCAACGCAGGTCGCGCACGCGGCCCACGTCCATCGACACCCCGTCGATCGCGCCGGCCGCATCGCGCTGGAAGCGGAAGTTCAGCGAACCCAGCAGGAAGCGGTCGCGTTCCAGCGGCTGCAGCCGCGCCGGCCCGCTGCGCGCGTCGGCCCGATGCAGGGCGCCGTCGATCGCGCTGAAGCGATAGTCGCGGCCGAGTTC
>NZ_SMOF01000045.1:0-259 GCF_018135665.1 Pseudomonas sp. B2021 | reverse complement strand
CACGCCGTTCGCGGATGAGGTTGCCGAAGGCGTCGTAGTCGTAATGGCGGTCGCCCTGGATCATCAGACGATTCGCCGCGACGATGTCTGGACCGGGACGGTCTTGCATCAGCAGGTTGCCGGCCGGGTTGTGGCCGAAGCGTTCCTGTATGTCTTGCGAGTGGTCGGCGCGGGTCAGGCGGTTTAGCGGGTCGTAGCGGTAAAGGTGTTCGCCTTTGCGGGTGTCGAGCAGGCGGGTGAGGTTGCCGGCTTTGTCGTA
>NZ_SMOF01000044.1:0-271 GCF_018135665.1 Pseudomonas sp. B2021 | reverse complement strand
TCGCGGTGTAGGTGATCTGGCCGCCTTCGTTAACGGCACTTGGCGCTGTCAGCGTAACGGTGGTGGTGTTATCGGTACCCGGTGTGTCCGTAACGGTGGTGTTCACCGCGGTAGTGCCAGGGACCAGATTCTCGAAATGCTCGCCGCCGGTTACGCCTTTGATTGCGTTGGTGACGGTTTGATCGCCTTTATAGACATCATCCGGAGCAAGAACCGAAACGTTACCGCTCGATTGGTTTACGCCGATGGTGATGGTTTTACCGTTATCCAA
>NZ_SMOF01000043.1:0-288 GCF_018135665.1 Pseudomonas sp. B2021 | reverse complement strand
TGCACGTCGACCTGAGCTACACCGCAGAGCATCCTGGGCGTGTAAGCCATATCGAGCGCCGTTACCTGCGCCAGGACCATTTCGATGGGCGCTGCGACGTGCTCGTCAGTTATCGCTATGACAGCAACGGCGATCTTGCCGAAGTATTGGACGCTCAGGGCACGACCCTTCGCAGCTTTGCCTACGACAGCGGCAGGCGCATGACCGAGCACCGATTGCCGAGTGGCATGCGCTGCTTCTACCAATGGGCTCAAGTACCTGGACCAGACGGCCAGGAATGGCGCGTCA
>NZ_SMOF01000042.1:0-293 GCF_018135665.1 Pseudomonas sp. B2021 | reverse complement strand
GTACATATCCATTCCTGCGGTAAAGGCCACTTAGGGTTCCGCCCTGACGGCGGCTCACTTTCGAAAAGCGCGAAAGTAAGCAAAGCGCTCTTGCCCCACCACTCGGCACCTCGCCTAGGCTCGGTGTGCCCGTAATCCGCCAGTGATTTGGGGGGCCGCCGCCACGCGCCATCCATGGCGCGGGGCGGCTAAACCGGCATCCCTGCCGGTTTACCCCCCAAATCCCTGTCGAATTCCGGCCAGCGTGGTTTAACGGGGCGCCTAAGATCAAAAGCAGATCAAGATCAAGAGCG
>NZ_SMOF01000041.1:0-297 GCF_018135665.1 Pseudomonas sp. B2021 | reverse complement strand
TGAGTGCCGAGGTGACCTTGGCGGTCCCGTAAGAGATCGCGCCACCCACCAACGCACCTCCGATCATGCACGGCAGCTTGGTCCAGAAACATTTCAAGTTGCCCCGCAACGCCATCACCACGGCAATCGCCAGCCCCACCCCTGGCGTTTTCCCGCTACGAATCTCCTGCACCACAATGGTCTCACCACCAATGCGCACATCCGGCGAAATCAAGCCCTCGGCCGTCCCAATCTTTGCATCGCAGGTACTGCGATCCCCGCTGCGCGCGGCAGGCTGCCCGTTGATGAACACCGAGC
>NZ_SMOF01000040.1:0-297 GCF_018135665.1 Pseudomonas sp. B2021 | reverse complement strand
TGAGTGCCGAGGTGACCTTGGCGGTCCCGTAAGAGATCGCGCCACCCACCAACGCCCCTCCGATCATGCACGGCAGCTTGGTCCAGAAACATTTCAGGTTGCCGCGCAACGCCATCACCACGGCAATCGCCAGCCCCACCCCCGGCGTTTTCCCGCTACGAATTTCCTGCACCACAATGGTCTCGCCACCAATGCGCACATCCGGCGAAATCAGACCCTGGGCGGTGCCGATCTTGGCGTCACAGGTACTGCGATCCCCGCTGCGCGCGGCAGGCTGCCCGTTGATGAACACCGAGC
>NZ_SMOF01000039.1:0-298 GCF_018135665.1 Pseudomonas sp. B2021 | reverse complement strand
CACAGACGCGGGATGGAGCAGTCTGGTAGCTCGTCGGGCTCATAACCCGAAGGTCGTCGGTTCAAATCCGGCTCCCGCAACCAAACATCAAAAAAGGCTACTCGAAAGAGTGGCCTTTTTTGTGCGCGTCTGTTTTTGCCTGCACAATGCGCCCAACACCTTGATTTCAGAATAATTAGCGCTTATTTCAGCGATCGGCTCATTAACGGTTGACACCCTGCCGCTGGGCTGTAGAATGCCGCCCACAGACGCGGGATGGAGCAGTCTGGTAGCTCGTCGGGCTCATAACCCGAAGGTC
>NZ_SMOF01000038.1:0-308 GCF_018135665.1 Pseudomonas sp. B2021 | reverse complement strand
GGTGACGCAGAGCGTCACGGTATGCATGCCCACGCGGAGCGCGGGAACGATCCTCAGTGCAGTGTTTAACACTTGATCGTTCCCACGCTCCGCGTGGTAACGCCGCTAGGGACGCTCTGCGTCCCCAGGTGACGCAGAGCGTCACGGAATGCATGCCCCCGCAGAGCGCGGGAACGATCCTCAGGGCAGTGCTTAACGCTTGATCGTTCCCACGCTCTGCGTGGTAACGCCACGTGGGACGCTCTGCGTACCGGGGTGACGCAGAGCGTCACGGTATGCATGCCCACGCGGAGCGCGGGAACGATCCT
>NZ_SMOF01000037.1:0-316 GCF_018135665.1 Pseudomonas sp. B2021 | reverse complement strand
GCAACAAGGCCGGTACTGACGTCACCTTGAAGCTGGATAACGGCTCGTCGATCACTATCAAAGCTGGCGAGACCGTCGGTACTGTGACCGTGCCTGCGCCTACCGATGACGTGTTCATCGATAAGAGCACTCAGACCGTCAAGATCACCGACGCTTCGGGCGGTAACTTCGAAAAACTGGAAGTTGCAGGCAGCGGCGCGACCACTACGATCAACGACACTATCGACAAGGTCGATGTGGTCCTGACCGCCACTACCACCGTCGGCGAAGGCGGCAATATCGTCTACACCGCTAGCCTTGTGGATAAAAACGGCGC
>NZ_SMOF01000036.1:0-318 GCF_018135665.1 Pseudomonas sp. B2021 | reverse complement strand
CGCTGGATATCGAATACCCACGTGATCGCCTGCTGTACATGATGCAAGACAGCCGCTCGAAAATGCTGTTGACCCATTCGGCCGTGCAACACCGGTTGCCGATCCCGGACGGCCTCGACGTCTTGGCGGTGGATCAGGTGCAAGCCTGGTCGGATTACACCGATACGGCCCCGACTGTGGCGCTGGACGGCGACAACCTCGCCTACGTGATCTACACCTCCGGCTCCACCGGTTTGCCCAAGGGCGTGGCGGTGTCACACGGCCCGCTGGTGGCGCATATCATCGCTACCGGCGAGCGCTATGAAACCTCACCGGCCG
>NZ_SMOF01000035.1:0-333 GCF_018135665.1 Pseudomonas sp. B2021 | reverse complement strand
ACGGTAACCACGATGCGAAGCGAGCCGCTCTTGATCTTGATCTGCTTTTGATCTTGATCTCAGGCGCCCCGTTAAACCACGCTGGCCGAACGCAGGCTTGAATTCGTGGGTAACCCGGCAGGACGCCGGGTTAGCCGCCCCGCGCCAGGGATGGCGCGTGGCGGCGGCCCACGGATTCAAGCCTGCGTTCGGGCACACCGAGCCTAAGCGAGGTGCCGAGTGGTGGGGCAAGAGCCCTTTGGTTACTTTGGGCTGGGCCGGCATTCCGGCTCTTTTCCAAAGTGACCCGCTGTCAGAGCGGAACCCTAAGTAGCCGTTACCGCAGCAATGGAT
>NZ_SMOF01000034.1:0-393 GCF_018135665.1 Pseudomonas sp. B2021 | reverse complement strand
ACTGGGCGTTGGCCTACGAATACGACCGCCAAAACCGCCTCACCGCCGAACACCAAGGCTGGGGCACCCTGCGCTACGGCTACGACGCCTGTGGGCAACTGAAAAACCTGTGCCTGCCAGACAACAACCGCGTCACCTTCAACCACGATAAAGGCGGCCACCTCGCCACCGTCGAACTCAACGGTGAGGTGCTCACCTCACATCTCTTCAACAGCGGCCGCGAACATCAGCGCCAGCAAGGCCAACTGCTCAGCCATTACCACTACGACGATCAACACCGCCTGCATGCCCATGCGGTGACCCAGCAACAAAACCACCTCTACCAACGCCAATACGACTACGACAAAGCCGGCAACCTCACCCGCCTGCTCGACACCCGCAAAGGCGAGCACC
>NZ_SMOF01000059.1:0-395 GCF_018135665.1 Pseudomonas sp. B2021 | reverse complement strand
GCGGACGTTATAAGCGCATTGAATGATTTTTCGGAAAAGGCGGCAATTTACGATAAGAAAATCAAGGGCTGCATGGATGATGGCAGTTGCCGTGCCACACCTCCCACCCAGCCGAAGACTGGCTCAGGGTACGAGCTACCGGCCGTGCTCATTGATGACTTACCGCGTAACGGGGGGGAAGCAGCGCTCAATGGCATCGTTGATATAGTCAAGCTTTCCCAGAAGCTGCCCGCAGAGCAGTTTCAGGCTGCGATGCTTAGCGTGCAGGCCATGATGGGGCCTATGAAGCTGGTAGTGAGTGTTGTCGCACATGCAGCAGCTGAAGCGGTAGCGGGGGATCAGTACAGAGAGTTCAAAGAATCTAAAGCTATCGAGCTCGCTGCAAAGCTGACAGA
>NZ_SMOF01000033.1:0-428 GCF_018135665.1 Pseudomonas sp. B2021 | reverse complement strand
TCGTCACCGGCCAGGTGCGCCAGTTTGGCGTCATTGCGCAGGGCGGTCAGCCGGGTCTTGGTGAAGGGCTTGCCGGCGATGTCGCGTTTGTAGCGGCCGGGGTAGTCGTAGCGCTCGTAGTCCTTGTGCTGGTTTTTCAGGTCCTGGTCGCCGGTGGCGGTGTGCTGTTGGTCGTAGCGCGGGTGGGTGAAGGTGTAGTCGCGTTGTACCTGGCGGGCGGTGCGTACTTGTTCGGTGTAGTGAAAACGGGTCAAGGCCGGTTCCGTGGCATCGCCGCCGGCCATGGGTTGGTAGATCACGGGGCAATGTTTGTGCGTGCCGATGGTGCCCAGGCCGCCGACGCGGTCGGTGAGGACGAGGGTGTGGCCGTCGTCGCGGTGTTCGAAGGTGTAGAGCAGGCCTTCCTCGGCGGCGAGGCGGGCGATGAA
>NZ_SMOF01000032.1:0-465 GCF_018135665.1 Pseudomonas sp. B2021 | reverse complement strand
GGTGCACGCGCTGATGGGCGAGAACGGCGCAGGCAAGTCGACCCTGCTGAAAATCCTCGGCGGCGCCTACATTCCATCCAGCGGCACCGTGCAAATCGGCGCGCAGACCATGGCGTTCAAATGCGCCGCCGACAGCATCGCCAGCGGTGTGGCGGTGATTCACCAAGAGCTGCACCTGGTGCCGGAAATGAGCGTGGCCGAGAACCTCTTTCTCGGGCATTTGCCCACGCGCTTTGGCGTGGTCAACCGAGGCCTGCTGCGCAAGCAGGCCCTGACCTGCCTCAAGGGCCTGGCCGATGAAATCGACCCTGACGAGAAGCTCGGACGCCTGTCCCTGGGCCAGCGCCAATTGGTGGAAATCGCCAAAGCGCTGTCCCGCGGCGCCAACGTGATCGCCTTTGATGAACCCACCAGCAGTTTATCGGCGCGGGAAATCGACCGCTTGATGGCGATCATCGCGCGCCT
>NZ_SMOF01000031.1:0-515 GCF_018135665.1 Pseudomonas sp. B2021 | reverse complement strand
TACCCGCGATAGCAGCACCGAATGGCTATCCAGTGGCAGGGTGAAGGCAGTTTCTGTCACCGCGCCTGTATTACATAAATGCGGGCCTTCTGTGTCTATCGGCACCATTGCTCGAATGATACGGTCTGAATTTATTGCATTTCAATGAGGCAACAATGGATCTCACTGCAATCCCATTTGGTACCACCGACTGGTCAACGATAGATCCGGTGGCACATCCCGGTCAGACAGGCACAGCTTATTGGCGTACCTGCCAGTTTGGTTCAGAGCGTGTGCGGATGGTCGAATACAGCCCTGGATATCTGGCCGATCACTGGTGTTGGAGGGGGCACATCTTGTTGTGCCTGGAGGGTCAGTTGCATACAGAACTGGAAGATGGTCGTCAGTTCACACTGACGCCTGGCATGAGCTATCAGGTGGGCAATAATGCTGAGGGACATCGGTCATTCACTACGATCGGGGCGAAGTTGTTCATTGTGGATTAGGCGTGGGGGCGACCTGTCAAACGCCCCCCC
>NZ_SMOF01000030.1:0-520 GCF_018135665.1 Pseudomonas sp. B2021 | reverse complement strand
TTGGCGAACACGAAGTCGGCGGTGGAGGCCACGCACATGTCGGACTTGCCGTCGCCGATCACCAGCACGCGCTTGTTGCGCGGCGTGGATTTGCACTTGCAGTTGCCGGAAGCGGCGCGGCAGGCATCGCTGGCATACGGGAAGTCGATGCGCCAGCTGTCCTGGTCGACCTGGCGCAGGCGGTTGGCGAGGATCGGCAGCAGGGTCACGTAGTTGCGCGAAAGGATGCGGGCAATGCCCTGCTCGATGCCGTCGCTGACCACTTCGATGGAGGCACCCAGGCCCATGACGTGATCGACGAAGTCCGGGAAGTCCGGGTCGATCTCGACACTGTCAAAGTACGCCAGCAGTTCAGCCGGGGTGGCCTTGATCAGCGCCAGTTGGCGGCTCAGGCATTCGCGTGAACCGATATGCCCATCCAGCCATTGCTGCTCAATGGTTTCCCACTCGGGGCCGGCGAAGCGTTGGAGGACGTTGTCGATGACATCGGTGGGGGTAATGGTCCCGTCGAAGTCACACA
>NZ_SMOF01000029.1:0-536 GCF_018135665.1 Pseudomonas sp. B2021 | reverse complement strand
GGTTCAACCACCACGGTGGGTGGCAAGGTAACCAGCGGTTGTGAGGGCACCAGTTTCAACGGCGAAATGATCTCGAGGGAGGGTGACCGGGTCGCTTGTCCGGCATGCGGCACTGAAGGCTTCATCGCGCTTACCGGCCCTCATTTGCACGAAGAGTGGAACGGCAAACAAGCGGCACTGGAGGGTGATCTGTGCATCTGCAAATGCGATCCGCCGCCGGAGTTGATTGCCAATCAGAGTTCCAAATCTCAGGAGTTTGGTCCCCAACCTCAACGTGTCACCCCGATTGTAATGAGGCCGACTGCATCCGCCTCGCCCCCTGCGAATTATGCCGCGCCCGTTGCGTCGAATCGTGCCGCTGATACCTGCGTTTTTGCCAAATCCTGCGTTTCGGTACCGGCCGGTTCTACAGCTGCGGGCACCGCCCCGGAAAACGCCAAAAACTTCGGCACCACTGCCCTTATGGCCTCAACCGGTACCACGGGCGCCGTCGGCAGGGTAGCCGGCACACTCGGCAGCGACCTCGGTGCCTGGGC
>NZ_SMOF01000028.1:0-541 GCF_018135665.1 Pseudomonas sp. B2021 | reverse complement strand
GTGGTGCTGACGGTCGAACCGTTGTTGTAAACGTCGTTGGCCGGAGTATCGACCACAACGGTGCCGGTCGACTCGCCCGCCTTGATGGTGATCACCGAGCCATTGCTCAAGGTGACGTTCACCGGGGTTTGTGCCGGATTGGTGAGGGTGGCGGTGTAGGTGATCTGGCCGCCTTCGGTCACGTTGCCGTTGGCTGTGAGGGTAACGGTGGTGGTGTCGACCGAATCGGTAATGGTGGTGATCGCAGGCGTGGTGCTCGGTACCAGGTTTTCAAAGTTGCCGCCGGTTGCACCAGTGATGGTGGTGCTGACGGTCGAACCGTTGTTGTAAACGTCGTTGGCCGGAGTATCGACCACAACGGTGCCGGTCGACTCACCCGCCTTGATGGTGATCACCGAGCCATTGCTCAAGGTGACATTCACCGGGGTCTGCGCCGGGTTGGTCAGGGTGGCGGTGTAAGTGATCTGCCCGCCTTCGGTCACGCTGCCGTCGGCTGTCAGGGTAACGGTGGTGGTGTCGACCGAATCGGTAATGGTGGTGA
>NZ_SMOF01000027.1:0-581 GCF_018135665.1 Pseudomonas sp. B2021 | reverse complement strand
GGCGACCGCCATTACGACTACGACGCCTTCGGCAACCTCATCCGCGAACGGCGTGGCAAGGGCCAGCAACTCGTCACCGAATACCGCTACGACTGCCAGCATCGGTTAATCAGCATCACAAAGCCGAACGGCCAAACCGCCAGCTATCGCTACGACCCATTTGGGCGGCGCATCAGCAAAACCGTGGACGGCAAGACCACCGAGTTTTTCTGGCAAGGCGACAAGCTGATTGCCGAGCACCATGCAGAGCGTCATCGCAGTTACCTCTACGAACCGGATAGCTTTCGACCACTGGCGCTACTGGAAGGCTTCGGCCCACAAGCCACAACGCCCTACCACTACCAACTCGACCACCTCGGCACCCCGCAGGAACTCACCAACCCCGAAGGCAAAATCGTCTGGTCCGCCCACTACCGCGCCTACGGCCATATTGCCCGGCTCGACGTGGGCGACATCGACAACCCGCTACGGTTTCAAGGGCAGTATTTCGATGCAGAAAGCGGACTGCACTACAACCGCCATCGCTACTACAATCCGGATATTGGTCGCTACCTGACACCGGACCCGGTGAAGTTGGCGGG
>NZ_SMOF01000026.1:0-605 GCF_018135665.1 Pseudomonas sp. B2021 | reverse complement strand
GCGTTGGTGGGTGGCGCGATCTCTTACGGGACCGCCAAGGTCACCTCGGCACTCAAGAGCGCCATGCATGGCTCACCCAATCCGGTGCACAGTGCGACGGGGGCCAAGGTCTTGGGCGAAGAGGAGGAGCTGGACTTTGTCCTGCCCGGTCTGCTCCCTATCGATTGGCAACGTTTCTACAACAGTCTCGATACACGTCGCGATGGCCTCTTCGGCGCAGGCTGGAGCGTCGACTATGAGGTGTCCGTCGAAATAGATGCCGATGAAAACCTTTTCTATATCGATGAGCAGGGACGGCGCCTGGAGATCGGTTATATCCCGTTGTCCGGTGGCGCGTTCGATCCCGGCGAAGGCCTCGCGGTGAGACGCAACGGCGACGGCGCGGTATTGATCGAGAGCATCGACGGCCTTTATCGGCTGTTCGAGCCCGATCCGCTGAACAGTTCACGGATGCGCTTGCACTTGTTGGGTGATCGCAATGAAGGTCGGATCTTCCTTGATTACGATGCCCAAGGACGGCTGTGCCGCCTACGCGACACCCATGACTTGATGCACGTCGACCTGAGCTACACCGCAGAGCATCCTGGGCGTGTAAGCCATATCGA
>NZ_SMOF01000025.1:0-626 GCF_018135665.1 Pseudomonas sp. B2021 | reverse complement strand
CAGGTACTGCGATCCCCGCTGCGCGCGGCAGGCTGCCCGTTGATGAACACCGAGCTGGAACCTTCGGCAATAAACTGCAGGGGCATGGGCGGATGCTTGTTGCATGCCACGGTGTCCAGCGGGCACGGCTCGGTGCCGGGGGCGGGCGAGGCGACGGTCGGGCGCCACATCTGCGAGAAAAACTCCCCGGCCATGTCCAGGAAGCTGGGTGCCGGCGGCTCGCTGGGCGCGACCGGCACGGCGGTCATCTTGCCGGCTGCACGGGCAGCTTTTTTGCCATTGATAAACACGTTGTACGAGCCGCTGGTGATGAATGCATCGATCACCGGCGGGAACACCCAGTTGGCGGCGGACTCGCACCAACTGGATATCTTCAAGTCCGCCCCCGTGAGGCCAGCGGTAATACCGACGACCGCGCCCACCACCAACACCAGGGCCACACCGCCGGTGGCGATGGTTGCACCAGTCGCGAGGAACACCGCCCCGGCAACGGCCAGGCAGCCCACGGTGGTGAGCGCCGCATAGGCGGCCACTTCCAGTACACCGCCGAGAATATCGGCCATCACCGAGGTGTGCAGCAGTGCGTCGCCTTCGCGGGCGGCCCAAAGATCCTCACTCATTGCTCA
>NZ_SMOF01000024.1:0-668 GCF_018135665.1 Pseudomonas sp. B2021 | reverse complement strand
GCCGTCGCGCGGATCATCGACGGTGCCTATCGCGCCTATCGGGCAAACCAGGCTTTTGAGAACAGCAGAACCGCCGCCGAACTGGCCCAACTCGCGGTGGAAATTGCCGAGCGCAGGAAGCAGATCAAGGAAACCCTTCGCGTCACCATTGAAGCAATGACCCGCGAGATCGAGGTCAAGAGTTCCACCTTTGCCGTGGTGGATCGCGGCGGTAATAGCACGGTTTCTCGACGAGGCCAGGAGAACATCACGTTCAAGGAATACATCGAACGCAAAGTGCCCTTTCGCCCGGCGATCAGCCAAGTCTGCACCGTTGCGCTGCAGATGCCGATCAAGGTACCGCGCCGTATCCGCAAGAAAATTGCCGGCGATACGGTACCGACCACCATCGAGATCGCCCTCAAACAATTTACCGCCTCGTTGTTTTTTGAAGCCGTGGACGAGGCACTGGAGTGGCGCAGCCCGCTCAAGGCCGAACCCAACTACAACGGCAACAGCAAGAAGGCGTTGTTGGGCGAGCCGGTTACGCGGCCCAGACGGTTCGGCAGTGCCGTGCAGCCTTTTTGGCCACGGCCGAAGGGTTTGCTGGCGCCTGATCTGGTGGTGGTTGAGTACCGGCAAGAGCCGTTTGAAACCGAGAATGTGTTTGCGGCGGTGGAGATCAAGTT
>NZ_SMOF01000023.1:0-758 GCF_018135665.1 Pseudomonas sp. B2021 | reverse complement strand
CGCGCTTCGATTTCCCCCAGTTCGATACGAAAACCGCGGATCTTCACTTGATGGTCGACACGCCCCAGGTAATCCACCACGCCATCCGGACGCCCACGGGTCAGGTCGCCGCTGCGATACACGCGGCTGCCCGGTTTGCCGAACGGGTCCGGTACGAAACGCTCGGCAGTCAGTGCCGGACGCTCCAGGTAACCCCGGGCCACGCCCTCGCCGCCCAGGTACAACTCGCCGGCCACGCCGATGGGTTGCAGATTCAGTTGCGCATCCAGCACGTAGCCACTGCGGTTGCCCAGCAAGGTGCCGATGGGCGCATAGACAGCGCCGCAGGGATCGCCTTTGCGGGCCTTCCACAACAACGGTGTAACCACGGTTTCCGTCGGGCCATAGCCGTTGAACAGGTACTTGGGTTTCAGCGCGCGCCAGGCCAGGTCATAGCTGGCTTGAGCAACGGCATCACCGCCGAAGCAATACACCCGCACCGCCGGCGGGTTGCCGTCGCGCTCGGCATGTTCGGCCAACTGTTGCAAGTACACCGGTGGGAACACCGCCATGGTCACGTTGTGGCGGTGCATCTGCTCGTAGGTGTATTCCGGCAGCCACAGGCTGTCGTCACGGATCAACACGCTGGCGCCGTTGATCAGCGGGTGCATCCAGCCTTCGTGGGAACCGTCGAAGGCGAAGGACATGAAGTGCAGTTCGCAATCGGCCGGTGAGGTTTCATAGCGCTCGCCGGTAGCGATGATATGCGCCACCAGCGG
>NZ_SMOF01000022.1:0-951 GCF_018135665.1 Pseudomonas sp. B2021 | reverse complement strand
AAAGGCGCCAACGCCGGCCACGCCACCGAAGCCAACATGGACCGCCTCGACGGTGCCGGCGCCGCTGCCGCCGTGGAAGCCCGCGCCGTCACCGCCAACGACTCTGCCGCCATCGTGCGCGCCAAGGCCGCCCTGGACAAACTCGACGTCGCCGAAGGCCTCGCCGAGCTGGAAGGCGCCTCCGCCCGCGTCGCCGTTGACGAAAAGCGCATGATCAACTGCCGCGCCGACCTCAACCAACTTGTGCCCTTCAAGTACGACTGGGCCTGGCAGAAGTACCTCGACGGCTGCGCCAACCACTGGATGCCGCAAGAGGTCAACATGACCGCCGACATCGCGCTGTGGAAAAACCCCGAAGGCCTGACCGACGACGAACGCCGCATCGTCATGCGCAACCTGGGCTTCTTCTCCACCGCCGACTCCCTGGTGGCCAACAACCTGGTACTGGCCGTGTACCGCCTGATCACCAACCCGGAGTGCCGCCAGTACATCCTGCGCCAGGCCTTCGAAGAAGCGATCCACACCCACGCCTACCAGTACTGCATCGAATCGCTGGCCATGGATGAAGGCGAGATCTTCAACATGTACCACGAGATTCCATCGGTGGCCAAAAAGGCCGCCTGGGGCCTGAAATACACCCGCTCGATCTCCGATCCAAAGTTCGAAACCGGCACCGTCGACACCGACAAAGAACTGCTGCGCAACCTGGTCGCCTACTACTGCGTGCTGGAAGGCATCTTCTTCTACTGCGGCTTCACCCAGATCCTGTCCATGGGCCGCCGCAACAAAATGACCGGCGTGGCCGAGCAGTTCCAGTACATCCTGCGCGATGAGTCGATGCACCTGAACTTCGGTATCGACGTGATCAACCAGATCAAAATCGAAAACCCGCACTTGTGGGATGCCGAGATGAAGGAAGAAGCGACCCAGATGATTCTGCAGGGTACGCAG
>NZ_SMOF01000021.1:0-1254 GCF_018135665.1 Pseudomonas sp. B2021 | reverse complement strand
GCAACAAGGCCGGTACTGACGTCACCTTGAAGCTGGATAACGGCTCTTCGATCACTATCAAAGCTGGCGAAACCGTCGGCACCGTGACTGTGCCTGCGCCTACCGATGACGTGTTTATCGATAAGAGCACCCAAACCGTCAAGATCACCGAAACCACTGGCGGCAACTTCGAAAAACTCGAAGTGGCAGGAAACGGCGCAACCACCACGATCAACGACACCATCGACAAAGTCGATGTGGTCCTGACCGCCACTACCACCGTCGGCGAAGGCGGCAATATCGTCTACACCGCCAGCCTTGTGGATAAGAACGGCGCACCGGTGACCAACATCACCAATCCGCTGACCGTGACATTGGATAACGGCCAGACCATCACTATTGGCGTAAACCAGTCGAGCGGTTCTATCACCACCATCGCGCCAGACGATGTCTACAAAGGCGACCAGACCGTCACTACCGCCATCAAAGGCGTGACCGGCGGCGAGCACTTTGAAAATCTGGTTCCAGGTACTACCCCGGTTAATACCACCGTTACGGATACACCAGGCACTGACAACACCACTACGGTGACGCTGACCGCTCCGGCCGAGGCAAACGAAGGTGGGCAGATCACGTACACCGCCACGCTTTCCAACAAAGCGGGCACTGACGTAACGCTGAAACTCGACAACGGTTCTTCGATCACCATCAAGGCTGGCGACACTGTTGGCACTGTGACTGTGCCCGCTCCAAGCGATGACGTGTTCATCGATAAAAGTACCCAGACCGTCAAGATTACTGACGCTTCCGGCGGCAACTTCGAAAAACTCGAAGTCGCAGGTAACGGCGCAACGACCACGATCAACGACACCATCGACAAGGTGGATGTAGTTCTAACTGCTACCACTACCGTCGGCGAAGGCGGCAACATCGTCTACACCGCCAGCCTTGTGGATAAGAACGGCGCGCCGGTGACCAACATCACCAACCCGCTGACCGTGACATTGGATAACGGTAAAACCATCACCATCGGCGTAAACCAATCGAGCGGTAGCGTTTCGGTTCTTGCTCCTGATGATGTGTACAAGGGCGACCAAACTGTCACCACCGCTATAAAGGGTGTGACCGGCGGCGAGCATTTCGAGAACCTGGTGCCTGGCACTACGGCAGTGAACACCACTGTCACCGATACCCCCGGTACCGACAACACCACCACTGTGACGCTGACAGCGCCAAGTGCCGTTAACGAAGGTGGTCAGATCACTTACACCGCGA
>NZ_SMOF01000020.1:0-1416 GCF_018135665.1 Pseudomonas sp. B2021 | reverse complement strand
TATCGTAAATTGCCGCCTTTTCCGAAAAATCATTCAATGCGCTTATAACGTCCGCAGGGAGCGCATCCAGAGTCTCAACGAAAAAGGGGACAGATTTATTTTACAGAGACTCATCCGCTACTGTTCAAGACCTTCACAAAACCCAAACTTCAAAAATAAATCTGTCCCCTTTTCTCCAAGCATAGCCTTCAGTTATGCCTTGCGATGCGGCAGTACGGTGCCGATGAACAAAGCGGTGGGGTACCGAATTTACTCAGGTTGATCGCGAGGAAACGCGTCGGAAACCTGCCGGGACGGATTGAGCCTCGCGCCATAAAACGAAGGCCCAAGCCTTACCCGATGCTGATGCAAACGTGTTCAGCGGCAAGGGCCGAGGTCAGGAGAAATGGACATCCGAAGAAGGTTAAGTAAGCGCCATTCAAATCCGCCCCCTTTATCGCCTTTTTTTCGCCGCTCCCCTTTTATCACACTTTTTTATACACCCTCACTTAAACGGGTCAAACAAAACAGCTTTACTTAAGCTTTGCGCCTTAAATAATAAACCTAGCATCTTTTTAACCAATTCTGAAATCGTAGGATTGATGTTCGCCACAGCAACCAATTCATCAGCAAGCGCACTAATCTGCGCCCCGAAAAATAGGTCATAATCGTCAAAACTCAAGCTGGAAAGCATTGGAAATTGCTCGACATCCAGCCGAAAGAAAAAACTCGCGACATCCAAAGGAATCTCGATACGATCAAGACAGCCATCTCGGCCGACGGCTGCTAAACCTGTATCCCACATCATTAAGTAATACATAATTCAGAACGTCTTCCCAGGAAATGTGTTCACCAAGTTGCCTTGTGAATCAGTAATTACCGTCATAAAACTAGTGGACTGTCCACCTGTTTTGGCATCAACACCAATAGGTCTTCCCATATCAACCGTTCGAATAAAATTACCAGACGTCGGTGATTGGTACGCAGGTGTCTTGACGACCTGGGGCGTTTGCAGAACGATCTTCAATTCGTCCTTTGAAATCGTGAACGCAGATTTATTTTCACCCCAAGCGCCACCGTGCTTTTTCCAAGCGTATTCAAGCCCACTTCCTGTAGAGCTCGCAGTGCCCGTCCGCACATTGACTCTCGAAGCAACAACGCCTTTCGCAGCATTGAGAGCATGATTAGTCTCTACCGCTTCTTTCCCTTTCGAATCATTAGCAAAAATCTTGCTGCCGCCCTTCACGGCTAAAGACTTTACCTCCCCAAGCACAGCATCCATCAAAAACTCAGTCGCTACAACATACTCATCTCCATGCAAAAGGTTATCAGAGTCAGCTTTAGCCTCCGCATGAAATTCCCTCATGGTTTCAACGGTACGGTCTGTCAGCTTTGCAGCGAGCTCGATAGCTTTAGATTCTTTGAACTCTCTGTACT
>NZ_SMOF01000019.1:0-1775 GCF_018135665.1 Pseudomonas sp. B2021 | reverse complement strand
GCCACCACCTTCAACACCTCTTCTGACCATCAGGAACTCTTCCATCATGTCTGATATCCGTATCGCTACCGCCGAAGATCAGGTGCTTCTGGATAAAGAAGCCAAGTATTGCTCCTACGGCGACACCGTTCACTACATCGAGCCGCCGCGTATTTTCAGTCGCTGCGAAGGCTCTTATGTGTGGGACACCGAAGACCAGGCCTACCTCGACCTGCAAATGTGGTACTCGGCCGTCAACTTCGGCTATGCCAACCCGCGCCTGAACAACGCGCTGAAAAAGCAGATCGACACCCTGCCGCAAATCGCCAGCCAGTACCTGCACAAAGGCAAGATCGAGCTGTCGGAAATGATCGCGGTCGATGCCAAGAACAAGTTCGGCCTCGACGGCCGTGTGCACTTCAACGTCGGCGGTTCGCAGTCCATCGAAGATTCCCTGAAGGTGGTGCGCAACGCCAGCAACGGTAAAAGCCTGATGTTCGCCTTCGAAGGCGGCTACCACGGGCGCACCCTCGGCGCCTCGTCGATCACCTCCAGCTTCCGCTATCGTCGTCGCTACGGCCACTTTGGCGAACGCGCCAATTTTATCCCATTCCCTTACCACTTCCGTGGCCCGAAGGGCATGACCAAGGAAGAGTACGGCAGCCATTGCGTGCAGCAGTTCGCCCGCTTGTTCGAGACCGAATACAACGGTGTCTGGGACCCTAAAACCAACCAGTGCGAATACGCAGCTTTCTATGTCGAGCCGATCCAGGGCACCGGAGGCTACGTGATCCCGCCGATGAATTTCTACCGCGAGCTCAAGCACGTCCTGGACCAGCACGGCATCTTGATGGTGTCCGACGAAATCCAGATGGGCTTCTATCGCACCGGCAAACTCTGGTCAATCGAGCACTTCGACGTACAACCGGACGTGATCGTGTTCGGCAAGGCGCTGACCAATGGCCTCAACCCATTGGGCGGTATCTGGGCCCGTGAAGAGTTGATCAACCCGAAGGTGTTCCCGCCAGGTTCGACTCACTCCACCTTCGCCTCCAACCCGTTGGGTACCGCGGTGGGCCTGGAAATGTTCAAGATGACCAGCGAAGTCGACTACGGCGCCATGGTCATGGCCAAGGGCAAATACTTCCTGGAAGGCCTGCAAGACTTGCAAAAACGCTTCCCGATCATCGGCGATGTGGACGGCCTGGGCCTGGCACTGCGCTGCGAGATCTGCGGCCCGGATGGCTTCACCCCGGACAAGGCGACCCTGGACTACATGGTCGAAGAAGGCATGAAAGGCGACATGCTGGTAGACGGCCAGAAGCTCGGGTTGATCCTCGATGTGGGCGGTTACTACAAGAACGTGATCACCCTGGCACCGTCCCTTGAGATCAGCTACCCGGAAATCGACCTGGGCCTGAAGTTGCTGGAGCAACTGCTGGTGCGAGCGACCACGCGGTGAATGCTCAAGGGATCGACCTCGGTGAAGGCACTGCCGGTTTCGTTCTCGGTGATGGTCCGGTCGGGATCCTGTTGATCCACGGCCTGACCGGCACACCGACCGAGTTGCGCCAGGTCGCCAAGGGCCTGGCCAAGGCGGGTAACTGCACGGTGTATGTGCCCACGCTGGCCGGGCACTGCGGCGACAACAGCGACTTGCAGGCCACTGGCTGGCAGGACTGGTACGAAGGCGTGCGCAAGACCTTCGTACAGGTCAAGCAACGCCATGGGCAGGTGTTTGTCGGCGGTTTGTCCATGGGGGCCGTGATGTCGATGTATGTGGCGTCCGAACACCC
>NZ_SMOF01000018.1:0-1888 GCF_018135665.1 Pseudomonas sp. B2021 | reverse complement strand
ACCGGCAAGAGCCGTTTGAAACCGAGAATGTGTTTGCGGCGGTGGAGATCAAGTTCCCGGGTGATTGGGCAGTTTCAAAACAAATGAAAAGGTACGTGACCCTCATGACACCTGAGACGGGAATAAATCCGGCGAAAATTGGCAAGGAAAAAGTGGCGTTGCTTAGGGTTCCGGAAGACTGCGTGGGTTTTAAAGCAGAAGAGAAGAATTCCTCGATGAAAGGTAATAAAAATAGGAGGTAAGCGTGAGCACTATTCATAGACTGTTTAACGAAGAAGAGCGTGATGAGTTTATTGCAGAGCTTAAGGAATGGCCCAACACCGATTGGGGTACAGATGAGGTCGCCCGGCATAGCGTAAGCCCCCTTCATCAGCTTCTACTTCCCCCCCAACTCCGACAACCAAGTCGATATCGCCCTGCTGATGGTTGATATTCACGAAGCCTTCGAACGCCTGCTTGGTCATCCTTACACCATGACCATGCACGAAGACACAGATCGTCCGCACCCTTACCCCGAGGAGGAGTTCGACCTTCGCATGCAAGCGATGGATGTCGATGCAAACGATTACTTCGAATTCTGGTTTACCGACGAAGCAAACCATGCCAGTTCACCCACAACATCGGGCCATTTCTGGCGTAGCAGGCACGAAGGTACCGGGAAAAAATCGGCTTACTCCTGGGTTGTTTTCTATTACCGCTGGCAATGGTGGCAGGACAATCGCGATGCCTGGCGACAGTTCGTCCTCAAGACCATTGACCTGCTCAAGGCTCACCAGGTCTACAGCGGCTTCGCCATGGCCAATCCAATGGAATATGGCACCCGGGCGGAAGTCACTACCTGGGAGCGAGCGCTTATGCCAGCTTTCTACGGACTTGATATCGAATATGCCTATGGCATGGACGACGAATTGCCTAACGGCATCCGCCCGCCCACTTGGGCCTTCCTGCTCGCCGATCACTGGCGAGAAAAGCTCGACCTGACCCGCGAACAGGTACGTAGCGCACTCGCTCACCCCCGCATCAACGTCATCGAACTGCACAGCGGCCAGTGGATTGAGCTGGGCGAACAGCCCAAGTTGTACCCTGTCGAACTCGGCGTGCCGGAACTGCCCATGCTCTTGAACAGACTGCTCAAGCCCATCCGTTACGACGATCTGGGATTACTCGGCTTCGGCCAATGGGACGGTGATCCGAATGAGCGCTTTACCGACGCCGACAGCCGCCGCTGGATGGCACGTTTCGATACCGACAGCGACTGGCCCACGCCAGCATCGCGATTGGGCACACCCAAGCCAACGGCTCCCGCGCAAAACTCTGCGCCGCTGAGCATCATTGCGGGCATGCCATGCACCCAAGCCGGCTGGTGGCTTGTCCCGGGGGTCGCTGATTCACGTCGCGAATTCAAGCAAGGCGAAATCCTGCCCGTGCTCACCTCGCAACCCAGTGAAAGGCTGACGCTTTGGCAACGCGACTCCGACCAAACGCCCCCGGAACCCGCCCGGCACGCCAGCAGCCACGAAGCCGCTCCCCGCGCCGGCCGCTGGGAAATGGAGGCGGATCGCTGCGTGGAGTGCACCGTCCGGCTGAACGAACGGCTGCCGTTACATCAAGGCCAAAAGGTGCGCTGGTTATGGACTGTCAGCGGCATGCGCGCCCGTAGCGGCGAAACCTGCCCGTATCCAGGGAAATGGGTGTGTGACTACAAACCCGGTACCGAACGGCTATTCGATTACGCCGCCCTGATGCCGCACGTGGACGGTGAAAAAGTTGTCTGGCGCTGGTTAGGGCTGGTGCAGAGATGAGTGTCGACTGATGCCTGTCCCTCTAACCCCTGCCGTCGCGCGGATCATCGACGGTGCCTATCGCGCCTATCGGGCAAACCAGGCTT
>NZ_SMOF01000017.1:0-2221 GCF_018135665.1 Pseudomonas sp. B2021 | reverse complement strand
AAAAGCAGATCAAGAGCAAGATCAAGAGCGGCTCGCTTCGCATCGTGGTTACCGTTGATCGGTAGTCTGATGTACTGAGGTGTCTGCATCGCAGGCAAGCCAGCTCCCACAGGGTTTTGTGTGGTGTCCGTTAGAGCTGGTAGTTTTTCAACTCCCTGGCAATCACCATCCGCTGAATCTCGCTGGTGCCTTCGTAAATCTGCGTGATCCGTGCATCCCGGTAGTAACGCTCCACCGGGTAATCCTCCAGGTACCCATAGCCACCATGGATCTGCATTGCCTTGGAGCAGACCCGTTCGGCCATTTCCGAGGCGAACAGCTTGGCCTGGGAGGCTTCGGACAGGCACGGTTTGCCGGCAGTGCGCAGGCGCGCAGCATGGAGGATCAGCAGGCGCGCAGCGTTGAGCTGGGTTTGCATGTCGGCCAGCAGGTTGGCCACGCTCTGGTGTTCGATGATCGCCTTGTCGAACTGCACCCGATCACGGGCGTAGGCCAGCGCGGCTTCAAACGCGGCGCGGGCAATGCCCAGGGCCTGGGCGGCGATGCCGATGCGTCCGCCTTCGAGGTTGGAGAGGGCGATGGCCAGGCCCTTGCCGCGCTCACCCAGCAGGTTGGCTTCGGGAACCTTGCATTGGTTGATCGTGACGGCGCAGGTGTCTGACGCACGAATACCCATCTTGTGCTCGGTGCGGTCGACCACGAAACCTGGGGTATCGGTGGGCACCAGGAACGCCGAAATGCCTTTCTTGCCCAGTTCCGGGTCGGTCACGGCGAACACGATGGCCAGCTTGGCGCGCTTGCCGTTGCTGACGAACTGCTTGGCGCCATTGATGACCCATTGCCCGTCACGCAACTCGGCACGGGTGCGCAGGTTATGGGCTTCGGAACCGGCCTGGGGTTCTGTCAGGCAGAAGCAACCGATGGCTTGGCCACTGGCGAGTTCGGCCAGCCAGGTGTTTTTCTGTTCGGTTGTGCCGTAGTTGAGGATCGGCCCGCAACCCACTGAATTATGGATACTCATCAGCGCGCCCGTAGCAGCGTCACCGGCGGAGATTTCCTCCACGGCCAGGGCATAGGCGACGTAATCGACATAGGTGCCGCCCCATTCTTCCGGTACCACCATGCCCAGCAGGCCCAGCTCACCCATCTTCGCCACCAGGGCGTCGTCGATCCAGCCGGCTTTCTCCCAGGCTTGGGCATGGGGGGCGATTTCGCCACGGGCAAAATCCCGCGCCATGTCTCGGATCATCACTTGTTCTTCAGTGTATTCAAGATCTTGCATGGCTTATTTCCCAATCTGCACGAAGTCGCGGAAGAAGCTCTCGACATGGCTGGCATCCAGCGCATGGAGGGTGGGTGGGTTCCACTTCGGAGTCTTGTCCTTGTCGATGATCAGGGCGCGAACCCCTTCGATCAGGTCGCCGCGTTCGAACCACTGGCGGTCCAGGTGCAGTTCGAGGGCAAAGCACTGTTCCAGTGGCAAGTGGCGGCCGCGGCGCAGCATCTCCAGGGTCACGGCCATGGCCAGGGGCGAGCGGGTCTGCATGAGGTTGGCGGTGGTCAGCGCCCAGTCATGGCTATCGGCCACGGTCACTTGTTGCAGTTGCTCGACGATGCTGGGCACGTCCGGCAACCCGAAAAAGTGGTCAATGGCCGGGCGCAAGGCCGCCAACGGGGCGTCGGGCAATTGCTGCACGGCGAGCTTGGCGAGTGCGCCTTGCAAGTCCTTGAGCGGCGAGTCGTGCCATTGCAGGCCGTCGAGTTTCTGGTCCAGCTCAACCAGCTTGGCGCTGTCGATGTACCAGTCTGCCAGCCCGCAATACAAGGCATCCGCCGCGCGAATCTGCACCCCGGTCACCCCAAGGTAGGTGCCCAGCTCGCCAGCAATACGCGAGAGAAAATAGCTGCCACCTACATCCGGGAAGTACCCGATGGCCACTTCCGGCATGGCCAGGCGGCTGCGTTCGGTGACCACCCGCAGGTCCGCGCCTTGCACCAGGCCCATGCCACCGCCGAGGACGAAGCCGTCCATCAATGCCAGTACGGGTTTACGGCAGTGGTGAATGGCCAGGTCGAGGGCATATTCCTCGACGAAGAAATCCTGGTGCAGGGTGTCGCCTTGCTTGAAGCTGTCGTACAGCGAACGGATGTCGCCGCCAGCGCAAAAGGCTTTTTCACCGGCGCCGCGCAGTACCACGGCGTAGATCTCGGGCTGTCTCTT
>NZ_SMOF01000016.1:0-2779 GCF_018135665.1 Pseudomonas sp. B2021 | reverse complement strand
CAGGCCGTCTTCGCAGCGATGCGGCGACCCGACAAGCCAGCTCCCACATTTGGATTTCGGAGCGTCAGATGGATATGCGCCGGCTGTCAGGCCGTCACGGGAGCAAGCTGCCTTGCCACAGATTTAGCGTCGTGCCGAAGTTGTGTAGATAGCTATGCTCTGATCAGCGCCCCAACCCACTCCCAGGACTCACAGACTTCCTTTATGCCACCTGCCTCACGCGACCACGCCCGTATCGAACGCCGTCTCATCGCAGCCCTGACCGACGCCTGCGAAATCGCGAAAGCTGAAATCCCGGGCTTCGAATGGCTGACCCACACCGTCGATTACCGCGCCTTCCCCCAAAGCCTGCGGGTGACCTGGGTGTTCGACAGCGTCGCGAGCAAGGCTCACGCCCTCGCGACCGGCGCGGACGCCCGTATGCGCGAGCTGACTACCGCCGCGCTGGATGACGCTGACGTGCACGTCCCGAACATCGCCCGCTGCGTCAGTTTCGACTCCGAAGAGGAATGCCACCTTCGGCATGGCGGCGATTGGCGTCGGCGGCTGGCTACTCTCCGGGCGATCTGAATCGCGGTTGTTGAGCAAGGGGAAACATCGCTACCCCACTTTGCACGTCAACCAAGCCCCCCAGAAAAGGCTGCTGAAGAAACGCGTCGCGTCGCCGAAGCCAGCGTCGTGCAACAGCTTCTGCACTGCGGCCTCGGAATGTGGCGGGTCGGCGCCTTGAAGGATTTTGCCGAGCTTGGCCTTCACTTCGTCCGGGGTGGCGCCATGCTGACGCCAGCGTTGGCCCCATGCCGCCAGCAGCAACGGCTGGCTGGCATACGCGTAGTGATTGCCCGCGACGATCAGCGGTGCCCCCGGTTTCAGGTGCGCCCGAATCGATCGCAGCATTCGGGCCTTGGCGTCATCACCCTCCAGATGGTGGAGCACACCGATCAAGGTGGCGGCGTCGTATGACGCGTCTGGTGCCAGGTCTTCAAGCGTCCCGAGATGCAGGGTGGTTTTATCAAGCAAGTGGTTGGCTTCCAACTGCTGCCTTGCCGCGTCGAGCATCGGCTGAGAGGGATCAACCGCCATGAAGCGCCAGCCCGGTTCAAGGTTGGCCATGGCGATGATCTCCTGCGCCGTACCGCCGGCGCCGACCACAAGTACCTTGGCCGAAGGGGCATCACCAAGGCTTGCCGCGAGCATGCAGGCTGCCAGGTCCTGGCACGCGTCATAGCCCGCCAACGCGATACGGCTTTGTCGTGCGTACTCGTTGGCTCTTGAGGTATCGAATTTGTCAGCAGGATTGGGTGAGGATGAGTTCAAGGCGGTTCTCCGTGGCCTTGACGCAAATTACGTTAACCGTCGCAGTAAGAAAAATGCATTAATTTTATGTGCTGCATTCCCGAGGGGAATGCGGGGGTGTACGCCTGGAGAGGTTGCAGGATCATACAAGCCTCTGACCTGTCGGCCCGGATAGTCTGGCCTTCTCACCGACAGGAAGGCTCAGCATGACTCACCTACAGCAACCCGCCCAACCGATAAACCTCGCGCAAAAAGCCTCGCTCATCGATCAACAATGGAGCCCAAGAGTGGTCGCCGAAATGAACGACTACCAATTCAAGGTGGTGCGCATCGAGGGTGAGTTCATCTGGCACTCGCACCCGGAAACCGATGAGGCCTTTCTGGTGCTTGAGGGCACGTTGCGTATCGACCTGCCGGATGGCCCGGTGTATGTGAAACCGGGTGAATTGTATGTGGTGCCGCGTGGCATCGAGCACAGGACCGCCGCCGAGGGCGAAGCCAAGCTGATGATGATTGAGCCACGGGGCGTATTGAACACCGGGCACGAAGGTGGGGAGCGTACGGCCGAAAATGATCGGTGGATTTGAACAGACTACTCCCATGCACTTGGGCCTCCAGATCATCATTTGCAGGATGCATCTTTTCTTTATGTTTCGACACCGCCGCTGCCGGTGTCTCGTTGTATATGATCGGGTCGCCGCCAGACTCATTCTGGCCACTTTTCATCAAACAGCGCCTCAATGCGCTTAAAAAAGAACGCGATGCGACTCGCCAGAAGGACAGAACAATGACGACTTGCGCCTCCCCTCTTCAGCCAAATGAACACTACGACTCGGTAAGTCGCGCAACGCATTGGCTGATGTTCTTGTTATTTGCGTGGATCTATTGCTCAGCCATAACCCACTACCTGGCGTCGGACTCTACGCTGGATAAATGGTTGTGGCCCTTTCACAAACCCGTGGGGCTGTTACTGCTGATACTGCTGGTCCTACGTGCCGGCTGGAGTCTGCTGAGTCGACACCGCCGCCCACCGAGCATAAGCCGTATCGCCGCCACCGGGCATGGGATGTTGTACGCACTGATGTTCCTGATCCCGCTTATCGGGATGATTCGCCAGTACGGATCCGGCCGGGCTTTTTCTGCGTTTGGCGTACCGGTCATGGACGGGTTCGAGGGGGAAAAAATCCAGTGGATGGTTGACCTGGGCAGCAACTTTCATAGTTTGCTGGGTTGGACAATGCTGGTGCTTATCCTGGGGCATGTCGCGGCAGTCATCGTGCACTATTGGCAGGGCGATGCTCAGGTACTGCAGCGCATGACAAGAGGGGGACGCAAGCACTGAAACGGCGCGGCAAGCTTCTCGGACGAAATGGGGACAGATTTATTTTCTAGAAATGAATCCGTCTCCTTTTCACTGCGATAAAGCGTGCTTCCTGAATGAACGCGGCGCCTGTGAGTTTTTCGCGAGCAAGCTCGCTCCTAC
>NZ_SMOF01000015.1:0-2843 GCF_018135665.1 Pseudomonas sp. B2021 | reverse complement strand
ACCGAGCCTAAGCGAGGTGCCGAGTGGTGGGGCAAGAGCGTTTTGCTTACTTTTGCGCTTTTCAAAAGTGAGCCGCCGTCAGGGCGGAACCCTAAGTGGCCGTTACCGCAGCAATGGATATGTACCCGGTATAACTGCGTCGCCTGTCAGGCCGCCTTCGCGAGCAAGCCCGCTCCCACAGTTTGATCGCGGGGTGTCAGGGAGATAGGCGTCGGCTGGCAGGCCGTCATCGCAGGCAAGCCAGCTCCCACAGTTTGATCGCGGGGTGTCAGGGAGATAGGCGTCGGCTGGCAGGCCGTCACGGGTTCAGTTTCGTATCGATGTTGCGTATCGCCCCTCGAGAGGTACACCCAGCAGAGTTATCGACGACGCCTGCGCAGCAAAGGCCAGTTGGAGGCGAGCGCCCCCGGCTCAGCGTCACGCCCGGCAACTCGCACCAGGTCTGGAAACTCAAGCAGCAAAGCTCGATTGCCCCGGCCAATATGCTCCATCACCGCCAGGGTAATGTTTTCCCGCACCATGCCCGTCGAAACGTAGTACATGGCCCAGGCCTGCTCTGGCGTACACAGGCCGATCTGCTCTTCAATCTCTTTGTAGGCCTTGTAGTCGTCTGACTCAAAATAGCGCTGATCACCGCCCTGGCGCATGCTGTCTCCCTCCCCGGCCCCATCCCCATCACGTACCGCTTTTAACCTTGGTCCAGACCCGCGTGCGAATACGCTCGGCCTTCAGCGGCAAGGGCTCAAGCGGAACCAATGTCGCCATGGTCTTTTTATCGGGATAGATCCAAGGGTTATCCCGCAATTTTTGCTCGACAAACTCAGTGGCATCTTTGTTGGCGTTGGGATAAAGCATGTAGTTGGACGTCTTGGCTATCACCTGTGGCCGCAGCATGTAGTTGATGAACGCCAGAGCGGCCTTGGGGTGGCGAGCGTCCTTGAGCAACACCCAGTTTTCAGACCAGACCAACGCCCCTTCCCGCGGCAGGCTGTAGGCAATCTTGCGGCCACTGTTGGACTTTTCATTAATCGCCTGCGCCGCCAGTGCACCATTGGCCCAGCCGACGACCGCACAGATATTGCCGTCTGCCAGGTCGGTGTCGATTCTGGAAGAGTCGAAATAGAGTACATAGGGACGGATTTTCAACAACAGCGCCTGGGCCTTCTGGTAATCCTCTGGGTCAGTGCTGTTACTGGGCAGCCCTAGATAGTGCAAGGCAATGGAAATGATCTCGCTGGGGGAGTCGAGCATGGCCACGCCACAGGACTTGAGCTTGCTGATGTTTTCTTCTTTGAAGATCAGGTCCCAGCTGTCCACCGGAGCGTCATCACCCAGTGCCGCCTTGACCTTATCCACGTCGTAGCCAATGCCGGTGGTACCCCAGACATAGGGCACGGCGTAGCGGTTACCGGGGTCATTGACCGCCAGCAGGGACAGGATGTCAGGGTCGATGTGCGACAGATTACTCAACTGCGCACGATCCAACGGCTGCAGCACCCCGGCCTTGATCAAGCCGGGCAATACATTGGAGGTGGCCACCACCAGGTCATAACCGGTGCGCCCAGCCATGACCTTGCTCTGCATGGTTTCGGCGCTGTCGAAAGCATCCATATGCAGCTTGATGCCGCTCTCCTGCTGGAATTGCTTGGGCGTCTGCGGCTCAAGAAAGCCGAACCAGTTATACAGATACACCGAATTTTCAGCGGCGGCTGCGGGCGTGCTGATTGCAGCGCCCATAAACGACGCTAAAAAAATAGCTCGCAAGTGTGCTCGACTCATATGACTATCCCTGTCCACACGACGCGCCTTCATGGCTATCGTAAGCTCGGGGTGAATATACCGAGCCTCGACGAATAGTAAATACCTACAAGTACTTAGCTCTGGCCTGCAAAGCCCTAACCCTAAAGGGGTAGAACATGTCGCTTGACCTTCATAGCCTGGCTTGGCACCGATCGGTTGGAAAACTGATCATGCAGCTCAATCGCCCGGAGTTCTGGAGTTCGCTGATTCGGGTACTGAATGAATATGTGCAGATAGACAATTGGGTGGTGCTGGTTTTCGGTGACCACGCAGTGCGTGTGATCAGCCTGCCCGAGGTGGCCGACAGCGAAGAAATCGACGCCTTTATTCATCGCTATGTGAAAGGCCTGTATCTGCTGGACCCGTTCTATATCGCTGATCGAGAAAACCCGCAGAGCGGGTTCTTCCATCTGCTCGATATTGCGCCGGAACACTTCCGGGAAACCGAGTACTACCAACAATATTTTGCGCAGTACATCTCGGTCGATGAGGCGCAATACAACGTACGGCTCGATGCCGACAGAACGTTGTGCATGTCATTTGGCAGCAACCTGCGCTTCACCCAGGCGCAGATAACGGTATTGGACATGATCAAGCCGTGGGTAACAGCAATGATGCATCAACGCATGGGCTTTGAAACTGACCCGGCAAAAAACCTCACCGAGCCGACCCCATGGGCCGAGGCACTTACTCAGTTGGAAACACACGTAACGACGCGTGAAAAAGACGTGCTCAAGTTACTGCTCAGTGGGTTCTCCAACAAAGAGATCGCCGGCAAGCTGTCGCTGTCGACGGAAACCATCAAGGTTCACCGCCGCAATATCTACAGCAAGCTGAATATCAAATCTCAGTCGGAGCTGTTTGCGCGGTTTTTTATGCCACGGCAGGAGATTACATCGACGCTTTGAAGGGGGGGCGGTGCGCTGGCGGTATTTATTGCGCACAAACAAAAACGCCGATCATCACTGATCGGCGTTTTCGTTAAATATGGAGCGGGAAACGAGACTCGAACTCGCGACCCCGACCTTGGCAAGGTCGTGCTC
>NZ_SMOF01000014.1:0-2862 GCF_018135665.1 Pseudomonas sp. B2021 | reverse complement strand
CAAGCCAGCTCCCACATTTGGATCGTGGTGTGTCAGTTAGATCAGCGTCGGCTGTCAGTCCGTCACGGGAGCAAGCTCCCTCGCCACAGGTCCAGCGTCACACCAAAGATGTGTAGAAACCTATGGCCATCGCAGGCAAGCCAGCCCACAGAAGAATGCCAGCAACCCGGAATCAGAAGGTCAACGTGCTTGAAACCGACACCTGCCGCGCATCACCAATAGACACGAACTGCGTATTCACCGAAGAGGTGTAATAGGTGCGGTCGAACAGGTTCTTCACATTGAGCTGAAACTTGACCTTCTGCCCATCAAGTTGCGTGTCGTAGCTGGCAAATACATCCGCCACGGTATAGCTCGGCAGTTCAAAGCTGTTGGCCGCATCCCCAGCGCGCTCGCCCACATAGCGCGCACCGGCGCCGACCCGCAGTTGATCGCCCCCCAGAAGAGTGCCGAAGTCATACACAGCCGACAGCGAGCCGGTGTTTTTCGCCACGTTCTGCAGGCGCTTGCCTTTGAGCGTCGGGTCGTCGGTGACCTCGGCATCGGTGTAGGCATAGCTGCCGATCAGGCTCCACTTGTCGGTCAACTGGCCGCTGGCATCCAGCTCCAGGCCACGGGAGCGCACCTTGCCCGCCACGCTGTAGACCGAGGTTAGCCCCTCGCCCACCTGGACCAGCACGTTGCGTTTGTCGATGTTGAACAACGCCGCACTGGCGGTGATACGCCCCGGCAGGTCGAACTTGGTGCCCAGCTCCCAGGCCTTGGATTCTTCAGGGTCGAGGCTGCCATCCAGCACGGTTTTGTTGGCCAGTGGCGCAATGGTGGAGTTGGGCTTGAACGACTCGGTGTAGCTGCCGTAGAACGACAGTTCATCGGTGTAGCGGTACACCAGCCCGGCCCGAGGCACCCATTTTTGGCCATTGCCATCGGTGTTGGCGGTGAACGGCACGCCTTTGCCGGCGTATTGATCGTACATTTGATAGCGCGCCCCACCGACCAGAATCCACTGGTCGTTGAGATGAATCGCATCCTGGAAGAACAGCGAGTCGCTGCGCAGCAGGTCCGTCTGGTTGCTGTCCGGCGCGCTGACGTTGGAGCCCGCCACTTCGTTGCCGTACACCGGGTTGTTGTAATTGAAGACACCGCGCGGAGCCTGGCGGATCAGGTCGGCGCGGTAGATCTTGCGGTACTCGTCGTCCAGGCCGAACACCAGGTCGTGTTGCATACCGGCCACCGCGACTTTGCCTTCCAGGCTCGCGGTTGCGAAACGGTCGGTGGTCAGCGCGCCCTGGGTGCCATCCATGCTGCGGGTCAGGGTGCCGTTGGGGTTGACCTTGACCACCCGCACCTGGCTGGCGTCGTAGGTTTCGCGGTTCCAGCTGTAGCCGAAGTGGGCTTTCCAGTCGTCATTCAGGTCGTGGTCGACGGTCAGGCGATACAGGTCGGAGCGCCCTTCCATATTGTTGAACGGCTCATCCAGGCGGCGGGTCGCGGGGATATTCAGCGGGTGGCGGGTCTTGGGGTCGATGGCAGTGCCACGGTCAAAGGGAGAGAGAAACTCGCGGTGTTCATAGGCGACAACCACCTGGGTGGTATCGCCGTACCAGGCCAGGGACGGCGCCACCAGCGTCTCGCGGTGGGTACCGTAGTTGCGCCAGTAGTCTTCGTCTTCATGGTCAACGATCAGGCGATAGGCCAGGCCGCTGTCACCGAGGGGGCCGGTGGTGTCGAGGTTGCCGCCGCTGCCGTTCTTGCCGCTGCCGAAGGTTGAACCGCGCGCGGTCAGGGCCGTGGACTGCACCAGTTCGGGCTTTTTGCTGACGATATTGACCACGCCACCCGGGTCCTGGATGCCGTACAACAGCGACGACGGCCCCTTGAGCACTTCGACGCGATCAGCGGTGGCGTTCAACGCCCGGCCCTGCACCACGGGCATGCCGTCCTTCATGATCGAGCCATTACGGTTGTCGCCAAAGCCACGCAGCATCACCGCGTCCTGGGTGCTGCCGAGGGTGTTGGACTGGGTAATACCACTGATATTGCCCAGGGCGTCATCCAGGTTACGCGGCTGTTGATCGCGCAATACTTGGGCGGGCACCACATTTACGGTTTGCGGGGTTTCCAGCAGCAGGCCATGGGAGCGCATCACCGAACTGGTGGGCGGTGGCTGGTAGCTGGTGCTGGCTTGGGTGGGGTCGATGCCGCTGATAGTGGTAGCGCCCAGGTTGACCGCGCCATCGGTGGGCACCGGTTCCAGCGCCAGGGTACGGGCGTCGATCTGGCGAAAGGTGAAGCCGGAACGGCCCAGCAGACGTTGCAGGGCCTGGGTCGCGCTCATCTGCCCGCTGACCGCCGGGGCGTTGATGCCGTAGGGCGCTTCATCGGTGTAGATCACACTGATCCCGGTAACCCGGCTGAAATCGCTCAACGCCTGGGGCAACGGCTTGGCCGCCAGGGCAAAATTGAACTGGGCACTTTGCTGCTCCTGCGCCTGCGCCATGGCCAGGGGCAATAAGACCAGCCCCGACACCGTGAATACCGAGGCTCCCAGCCACTGTTTGACCCAACCGCCCGCCGTCGATTTCATGCTGTGAGCACCCGTGTAGAAAACGCTGTTAATGCGAATTGATCGCAGTTTCATGCACTACACGGATGGGCCGGCGATTTACCTCACCTCTGCTGGCAATTATTTTTTATTTATTTCACAGACCCCTGTGGGAGCGGGCTTGCCCGCGAATGCGGAGTGTCAGCCAATGAATTTTTAACTGAACCACCGCTATCGCAGCATAGGTGTCTACACAACTTTCTGGGCTGTAGCAGCAGACGGTAACCACGATGCGAAGCGAGCCGCTCTTGATCTTG
>NZ_SMOF01000013.1:0-3036 GCF_018135665.1 Pseudomonas sp. B2021 | reverse complement strand
ACACCACCGTTACGGACACACCGGGTACCGATAACACCACCACCGTTACGCTGACCGCGCCAAGTGCCGTTAACGAAGGTGGCCAGATCACCTACACCGCGACCTTGAGCAATAAGGCCGGTACCGACGTCACGCTGAAACTCGACAACGGGTCAAACATCACCATCAAAGCTGGCGAGACCGTCGGCACCGTGACCGTGCCTGCACCTACCGATGATGTGTTCATCGATAAGAGCACGCAGACCGTCCAGATCACCGAAACCACTGGCGGCAACTTCGAAAAACTGGAAGTTGCAGGCAACGGCGCAACGACCACGATCAACGACACCATCGACAAAGTCGATGTGGTCCTGACCGCCACGACTACCGTGGGTGAAGGCGGCAATATCGTTTACACCGCCAGCCTTGTGGATAAAAACGGCGCACCGGTGACCAACATCACCAACCCGTTGACCGTCACCCTGGATAACGGCCAAACCATCACCATTGGTGTGAACCAGTCCAGCGGCACTGTTTCGGTCTTGGCACCGGATGATGTGTACAAGGGCGACCAAACTGTCACCACCGCTATCAAAGGCGTGACCGGCGGCGAACACTTTGAAAATCTGGTACCGGGTACCACGGCGGTGAACACCACCGTTACCGATACCCCTGGTACTGACAACACCACGACGGTCACGCTAACCGCGCCTAGCGCAGTGAACGAAGGTGGCCAGATCACCTACACCGCGACCTTGAGCAACAAGGCCGGTACTGACGTCACCCTGAAGCTGGATAACGGTTCTTCGATCACCATCAAAGCTGGCGACACCGTCGGCACCGTGACCGTGCCTGCACCTACCGATGACGTGTTCATCGACAAGAGCACCCAAACCGTCAAGATCACCGAGACCACGGGCGGCAACTTCGAGAAGTTAGAAGTTGCAGGCAATGGCGCAACCACCACCATCAACGACACCATCGATAAAGTCGACGTGGTTCTGACCGCCACGACTACCGTGGGCGAAGGCGGCAATATCGTTTACACCGCCAGCCTTGTGGATAAAAACGGCGCGCCAGTAACCAACATTACTAACCCACTAACTGTCACTCTAGACAATGGCGAAACCATCACCATCGGTGTGAACCAGTCTAGCGGCTCCATCACCACTATCGCGCCAAACGACGTCTACAAAGGCGATCAAACTGTCACCACTGCGATCAAGGGTGTGACTGGCGGCGAGCATTTTGAAAACCTGGTACCGGGTACCTCGGCGGTGAACACCACCGTCACCGATACTCCCGGCACTGACAACACCACGACGGTGACGCTGACTGCTCCAAGTGCAGTGAACGAAGGTGGTCAAATTACGTACACCGCAACGCTTTCCAACAAAGCGGGCACTGACGTCACTTTGAAGTTGGATAACGGCTCTTCGATCACTATCAAAGCTGGCGACACCGTCGGCACCGTGACCGTCCCTGCACCTACCGATGACGTGTTCATCGACAAGAGCACCCAGACCGTCAAGATCACCGAGACCACGGGCGGCAACTTCGAAAAACTGGAAGTTGCAGGCAACGGTGCGACCACCACCATCAACGACACTATCGACAAAGTTGATGTGGTCCTGACCGCCACTACCACCGTTGGCGAAGGCGGCAACATCGTCTACACCGCCAGCCTTGTGGATAAGAACGGCGCACCGGTGACCAACATCACCAACCCGTTGACCGTGACTTTGGATAACGGCCAGACCATCACCATTGGCGTAAACCAGACTAGCGGTAGCGTTTCGGTTCTTGCTCCTGATGATGTCTATAAAGGCGATCAAACCGTCACCACCGCTATCAAGGGTGTTACCGGCGGCGAGCACTTCGAAAATCTGGTTCCAGGTACTACCCCGGTTAACACCACCGTTACTGATACACCGGGCACCGATAACACCACTACCGTTACGCTGACAGCTCCGACCGAAGCGAATGAGGGTGGCCAGATCACCTACACCGCGACCTTGAGCAATAAGGCCGGTACCGACGTCACGCTGAAGTTGGATAACGGCTCTTCGATCACCATCAAGGCTGGCGACACGGTTGGCACTGTGACCGTGCCCGCGCCTACCGATGACGTGTTCATCGATAAGAGCACCCAGACCGTCAAGATCACCGACGCTTCCGGCGGCAACTTCGAAAAACTTGAAGTCGCAGGCAACGGCGCAACTACCACGATCAACGACACCATCGACAAGGTGGATGTAGTTCTAACTGCCACCACCACCGTCGGCGAAGGCGGCAATATCGTTTACACCGCCAGCCTTGTGGATAAAAACGGCGCACCGGTGACTAACATCACCAGCCCGCTGACCGTGACTTTGGATAACGGCCAGACCATCACCATTGGCGTAAACCAATCGAGCGGTAACGTTTCGGTTCTTGCTCCTGATGATGTGTACAAGGGCGATCAAACCGTTACCACCGCTATCAAAGGCGTGACCGGCGGCGAGCATTTCGAAAACCTGGTCCCTGGCACTACAGCGGTGAACACCACCGTTACGGACACACCGGGTACCGATAACACCACCACGGTTACGCTGACTGCGCCAAGTGCCGTTAATGAAGGTGGCCAGATCACCTACACCGCGACCTTGAGCAATAAGGCCGGCACCGACGTCACGCTGAAGTTGGATAACGGCTCCTCGATCACCATCAAGGCGGGCGACACTGTTGGCACTGTGACCGTGCCTGCACCTACCGATGACGTGTTCATCGATAAGAGCACGCAGACGGTCAAGATCACCGACGCTTCCGGCGGCAACTTCGAAAAACTGGAAGTTGCAGGCGACGGCGCGACCACTACGATCAACGACACCATCGACAAGGTCGATGTGGTCCTGACTGCCACCACCACCGTCGGCGAAGGCGGCAATATCGTTTACACCGCCAGCCTTGTGGATAAAAACGGCGCACCGGTGACTAACATCACCAGCCCGCTGACCGTCACGTTGGATAACGGTAAAACCATCACCATCGGCGTAAACCAATCGAGCGGTAACGTTT
>NZ_SMOF01000012.1:0-3554 GCF_018135665.1 Pseudomonas sp. B2021 | reverse complement strand
GTGAGCCGCCGTCAGGGCGGAACCCTAAGTAGCCGTTACCGCAGCAATGGATATGTACACAATCCAACTGTGTCGCCTGTCAGGCCGCCATCGCAGGCAAGCCAGCTCCCACATTTGGATCCTGGGGCGCCAGGGAGATAGGCGCCGGCTGTCAGGCCGTCACGGGAGCAAGCTCCCACAGATCAGTCCCTTGCCAATGCCTCTATCGGGTCCAACCGCGCCGCATTCCGCGCCGGTACAAAACCGAACACAATGCCGATCAACGTCGAACAGGCAAACGCGGTAACGATCGAGCCCACCGAAAACACCATTTCCCACTCCTTCACAAACAGCGAAAACAGGTAGCCGATGGCGTAGGACAGCGAGATCCCGATGATCCCGCCGATCAGGCACACCATCACCGCCTCCACCAGAAACTGCTGGCGAATATCCGATTGCCGCGCCCCTACCGCCATGCGAATCCCGATTTCACGGGTGCGCTCGGTAACCGACACCAGCATGATATTCATCACGCCAATACCGCCCACCAGCAAAGAAATCACCGCAATCAATGACAGCAGCAGCGCCAGGGAGCGGCTGGTTTTCTGTACCGTCTGCATGATGCTGTCGAGGTTGTTGGTGAAAAAATCCTTGGTGCCGTGGCGTTGCAGCATGAGCTTATTGACGTTGTCTTCCACCACCTTGCTCGGCTGGCCGTCCTTGATGCGCACGGTGATGCTGTCAAGATGACGCTGGCCCAGCAGACGCCCCGCCGCGGTTTCGTACGGCACCCACACGTTCAGGGCCTTGCTGGCGGCGAACATGTTTTTATTGTCCGCCGTCACCCCGATCACCGTGCACGGCAGGTTGCCTATCAGGATCACCTGGCCCAGCGGGTCGATGTTCGGCCCGAACAGGCGCTGGCGGGTATTGTGGTCGATCACCACCACCTGGGCCTGGCGCCGTGCATCGCTTTCGCTGAAGGCAATGCCGGCTTCAAGCTTGAGGCCCTTGACCTTGAAGTAGCGATCACTGACACCATTGACCTGGGCGTCCAGGTCGATATTGCCGTAGCGCAACAACAGGTTGCGCCCCACCACCGGCGTGGCGCTGTCCACGTAATACAGCTGGTTCAAGGCCTCCACATCCGAGGGCATCAAGGTCTCGATGGCCGAGGCGCGGCTGTCGCCAAAACTGGTGCCGGAAAAGATATCGATGGTGTTGCTGCCGATGGCCTGGATGTCCTTGAGCACATAGCGCTTGGCGCCTTCGCCGATGGCCGAGATCGACACCACCGAAGTGATGCCGATGACAATTCCGAGCATGGTCAGCAAGGTGCGCATGCGGTGGGAGATCAGCGCCACCCACGCCATGTTGAACGCTTCCTTGAACAACCCCAGGCTCGCCACCAGGCGCCGCGCACCGCTGCGGCGGGGCTCGACCGGCGCCTCGGCGGGCAACTCCAGGCCGACGCTGTCGTTGGCCTTGTCGCTGATGATCTCGCCATCACACACCTCGACAATGCGCTGGGCGTTCGCCGCGACCTTGGGGTCGTGGGTGACGATAATCACGGTGTGCCCCGCCGCATGCAGCTCGGCGAGGATGCGCATCACCTCCTTGCCGCTGTGGGTGTCGAGGGCGCCGGTGGGTTCGTCAGCCAGGATCACTTCACCGCCGTTCATCAAGGCCCGCGCAATACTCACTCGCTGCTGTTGCCCGCCAGACAGCTGGCTGGGCCGATGGCTGGTATGGCCCGACAAGCCCAGGCGTGCCAGCAATTCCCCGGCGCGGCTATGGCGCTGGCTTTGCGGGGTGCCCGCGTAGATCGCCGGCATTTCCACATTGTGCAAAGCGCTCAGGTGCGCGAGCAAATGGTAACGCTGGAAGATAAACCCGAAGTAATCACGCCGCAGCTCCGCCAGTTGCTCATCGCCCAGGGAGCGGGTTTCGATGCCATTGATCTTGTAGCTGCCGGCGGTGGCGTAATCCAGGCCACCGAGGATGTTCATCAGGGTCGATTTACCCGAACCGGAGGCGCCGATGATCGCCAGCATTTCCCCGGCATGGATGCTCAGGTCGATGCCCTTGAGCGCGATGAATTCACGCTCGCCGGCCATGAAGCTGCGAGTGATGCCCTTGAGTTCCAACAGAGGCTGGCTCATGACTCAACTCCCCGCCACGGCAGGCGTGGCGTCGCCGATCACCACGGTGTCGCCCTCGGCCAGGCCATCAAGGATCTGCACTTTGACGTTGTTGTTGATACCGGTCTTCACCGTGCGGGCCACCGCCTTGCCCTTGGCATCCAGCACCCGCACTTCGTAGCGGCCATCGGCATTGCGCACACCCAGCGCCGCCACGGGCACCATCAGCGCGGCCTCGGCGGTGTCGAGCACGATGCGCACCTGGGCGGTCATGGCAATGCGCAGGCGGTGGTCGGGGTTGGGCACGTCGAACAACGCGTTGTAGAACACCGCGGTGTTTTGCTTCGGCGTGCCGGCGGTCTGGGTTTCAAGGAAGTTCTGCGGCGCCGGCTCAGTGCCGCGCAGCTTGGCGTAATAGCGCTTGTCCGCCTCGCCGAGAATGGTGAAGTACACCTGCTGGCCGGGGCTGATATGAATCACATCCGCTTCCGACACTTGGGCCTTGACGGTCATGGTGTCCAGGTCTGCCAGCTTGAGCAGCACGGGCGCCAACTGGCTGGCAATCACGGTCTGGCCTTCCTGGGTGACGATGCCCACCACATCGCCGTCGATGGGCGCGTTGATGCGGGTGTAGGCCAGGTTGACCTTGGCGGTGTCGATCTGGATGTGCGCGCTTTTGATCTGTGCGTCCAGGGACAGCAGGTTGGCCTGTTGTACCTGGTAGGTCGATTCGGCGTCTTCGAAATCCTGGCGTGACACCGACTCGTCGGCCTGCAAGCCTTTGTAGCGCTCATACACGGACTTGGCCTGCTTGAGTTGCGCGGCGGTCGCGCGGCGTTGGGCCTGGAGGTTTTCTTCATCGACCTGGGCTTTGCGCAGGGTGTTCTGCAGGACTAGCGGGTCGATTTCGGCCAGCCATTGGCCCTTCTTTACCTTGTCGCCGACTTTGACTTTCAGCGACTTGAGCTGGCCGGAGACTTGGGCGCCGACGTCGACTTGTTTGACGCCCTCCAGCAGGCCGGTGGCCAATACCGCGTTTTCGATATCGCCGCGTTCGGCGGTGGCGGTGAGGTATTGGGGGGCGTCGGCGGGGGCGTTTACGGTGTAAATGGCCAGGCCGATTGCCACGGCCGCTATAGCCAGAATGCCGATTTTGCGGAATTTAGACGTTTGCATGGTTGGCTTCTTGATTGAGTACAAATATGGTTGCGCGCTGAAGCTGGCCCCCCCTATCTACCTGACGCTCCTCGGTCCAAATGTGGGAGCTGGCTTGCCTGCGATGGTGGCCTGACAGCCGACCAGGATGTTGGATCTGACCGCGTACATATCCGTTATTCAGGTAACGGCCACTTAGGGTTCCGCTCTGACAGCGGCTCACTTTTGAAAAGCGCAAAAGTAAGCAAAACGCTCTTGCCCCACCACTCGGCACCTCGC
>NZ_SMOF01000011.1:0-3954 GCF_018135665.1 Pseudomonas sp. B2021 | reverse complement strand
TGTGCAGCAGTGCGTCGCCTTCGCGGGCGGCCCAAAGATCCTCACTCATTGCTCAGGCTCGAGCTGAGCGGCTATTGGGTTCATGCGTAATAGTCGATGAAGTCTTCCAGTGAGGACTGGACTGTGTTTTTTCTGGAGGCGCTTTTGATTGATGGGATATGCGGCAATATGTTTGTTTTAAGTTCATTGGCCACGGCAGCCATGTCGTTATCGAGTGCTTCGACAGTGTTGTCCGACATGATGTCAAGCAGTGCGGCAAACAGTCGATATTCATCGCTGCCCGCCCGGTTGTCAGGATCCAACGGAGCATCATTCTGGCCTACCAAATAATCCAGAGGGTTGAACAGCTCAAAACCGAAATACTGATCCTCCGCCAGGAGTATCGTGAAGTCCTTTCCAAGGTTGACTCGGGTGAGCGCTTCTTTTTTAGTGGGAGGGCGCATGAAGCAAGACAACTGTCGGCCAAGAGGATCAAATAGTCTGAGCATGGTCGGCAGAACGTTAAAGACCGGTTTATGAAGTTTGATGCGGCCGGTTATTGTTTTATCGATCCTGAAAGTAGCCAGATGATTTTCTCCTGGTACGGAGAGCTCCAGGCAAGCCAGGTCGCCGTTTTCAGAGAATGAAAAGAGGTCGGAATTCTCTGAAATCCAATGCTCGGAGTTCGTATGCGGTTTGCGTGATGTGTCGAGGCGGACCACGGAAGAATTGGTGTCGAAAACCCATATGACAGACGCATCTTCATAATAGAGTTGCGAGGTTTCTATCAATTCAATGTTGGGGGTGATCAGCACTTTCAAATGTCTTCCATTCTCGTCTTTTCAAACTCATTCTGTTGTGTATAAGTAAATTGCATCTTCGGTAATATAAATTATGTTGCCGTTTGGGTACGACTCTACTGGCGCAATCAAAAGCTCACGAAGATCGCCTGAGGTCTCGGCATTATCCAGGAAACTCAATAGATCGGTTTTTTCTGATTTGCAAAGTTCACCTTTGAAGATTTTTTTCTTGCCTTTGGTAATAAAAAGTTTGTTGGCAACGTAGTAACAGTCTGAGGTTA
Source organism: Pseudomonas sp. B2021 (assembly GCF_018135665.1). Taxonomy (NCBI): domain Bacteria; kingdom Pseudomonadati; phylum Pseudomonadota; class Gammaproteobacteria; order Pseudomonadales; family Pseudomonadaceae; genus Pseudomonas; species Pseudomonas sp. B2021. The sequence goes on along the minus strand of NZ_SMOF01000011.1, from coordinate 2,894 downwards.
AAAAAGGTCGCAGCTTGGTCAATGAGTCAAGCACATGAGTGAAATTACCCGACAGGACAGTTTTGAGCATCATTGAAGAAATCTGCTCAATGTTTTCATTCGGGCCTAACCCGATTTTTTTGAGTGTTTCAAATCGATATTCATTTTTCATATCAATTCGGGACGTCATAAAATATATGACCATCCCCTCCATTGTTGTACCACTTGATGTGCGGTGTATCCCCAAAGCCGCCTTCTGGAGCCATATGTTGCTCATAGCCCTTAGGGTACTTCGCTACGCCGTCGGCGCGCGCACTCTGAGTATGGGCCTTATAGCGGTTCATATTACCTTGTGATTCTTTCAAAAACGCTTTGGCGTCCGAGCTTGATTTTACCTTGACCTGAAATTTTTCACCGTTAGCCATGGCTGCCCGGTTATCCAGGACGGCCTGTTTCCACTCCTTGGAGCCTTTGGTCAACGTGGGCATTTTCGAGGCTTTTTGGTTCAGCTTCCCTTTGTAAGCGCCGCACGCCAATCCTTTGGGGTCAATCCAGCCCGAGGGGTTTTGAGCATATTGATAAAGGTTCAATCCGCCCGCCAGTCCAATCGGATCCGGCGTTATGAATCGTCCAACATCGGGATCATAAAACCTGAACGTGTTGAAGTGCAGTCCGACTTCCCGATCCAGATATTGCCCTTGGAACCGTACGTTTTGCTCTTCCAAAAAAGAAGCTTCGTGCCACTCTTCTGAGGTATTGCCCCACACTCGAAAATGCGCCTGCCACACGATATGACCGTTGGTTTGCGTTAGCTGTTCAGGCATGCCGTTCAGGTCGTTATGGTAGTACCGCACATGTTGATGCTGGCCAGTGCCATCCACCCGTGCGATAGGCTCGTAACCGTCATCTTCATAGAGATAAAGGCTGGCCTGCCCGTTTCGATACTCCTTCAGCAACCGCAAGCCATCCCAGTCGAAGCGGGTTTCTCCCAAGCGAAACCCACGCTGATCATGTTCTGTTTTGCCAATACGCCGGCCCAGTGGGTCATACACCATCCGCACCAGCGTCTCCCGCTCGCCTTTCTGGTTACGGACTTCGATCAGTCGATGTTCGGCATCGTAGGCAAAGCGCTGTAAACCATGCATGGCGCTACGCTTTTCGATCATGCGACCAAAAGCATCGTATCGATAGCGCTTGTCTTGATAAGTGAGAAGCCGGTTATACCTTACCAATCCACTCTGCAGCGGAGCGTCGAGCAAGTTGGCGGCTGCGTCGTAAGCATAGGTTTCGCGATGACTCTGACGATAGCTGACCAGCACACGACCGGTACTGTCGTAACCCATATGTTCCTGATAGTCGAGTTGTCGATCGGTACGGCGGCGTCCGATCAGGTTGTCGCATGGGTCATAGCTGTAGTCGGTCTCGACCAATGGTGGCAACTGCCAAGGCTGATCAATGCTGCGGCGCTGGCGTGAACGTACCCTGCCACTTCGATCATAGGCCGTATTCGTTTTGACTTGGCCCTGAGTACGCTGCACTTCGCGATGCAAGCGATCACGCTCGAAATCGCTAATGACGTGGCCGTCAAGATTCAACTGATGAAGATGGCCACTGCCGTAGTAAAGTCTGTTCAACCACCGTCCATCAGGCAATCCAGTTTGGGTCAAGTTTCCTAACTCGTCGTAACGATGCTGCACAGAACCTGCAGAGCTTTGCTCCTCAAGCAGTTGCCCTAGCGGGTCATAGCTGAAACTGAGTACCTGCTGGCAACCGTCAAGGGCCGTGAAGGTTATTCCGACCAATTGGTCACGCAGATCATGCTCAAAAACTGTGGTTCCGTCGGCGGTGGTTTTACTGGTCAGGCGTCCTAGTGGGTCGCGCTGGAATTGGTGCCTGATTGGAGCCACCGGTTCGCCTTCGATCCCCGGCAGATAGTCCAAGGCCACAACCTCAGCCAATGGGTCATAGGTATAGCAGCGTCGACTCAGGTCAAGGTCTTGTTGTTGGACCAACCGGTTAGCCGCGTCCCATTCGAAGTGGTAGCTTTCGCCATTCTCATTGGTCAGTTTCAGCAATCGGCCATAGGCATCATGATCGAACATGACCGTGCGGTTATACGCATCCCAACGTTGTTTGACCTGACCGCGCAGGGTGTAGGCGTAGCGCGTGGAGCTGCCGGCGGGGTCGATATAGGCCGACAGATATCCATTGGCGCTACGTTGAAATTGCTCTATGCGACCATCCGGCAGCAGGCACTCCAGAAGTAGTCCCCGGGGGTTGTACCGATAGCGCACGGACTCCCCTTCAGCATTAATTTGCGTCACTTGATTGCCGAACGCGTCGTACTCATAGCGAGTGGGATAACCCGAGCAGTCCACTTCTTCGACCAGTTGGCTCCACTCGTTCCAATGCAATGTTCTGGTTTTTTCCATCGCATCGATGATGCGTACAGGCTGGCCGAAACCGTCATAGACATAGCGCGTACGGTTGCCCAGGGGGTTGATTTCCTCGATGCAGTTACCACGCTGGTCGTAGCGGTAATGCCAGCTGTGGCCCGCAGTGTCGGTTTCCACCTCGGGCAATGCCCAATGCGCCAGCCACTGCGTGCTGCTGGTTCTGGACAGTGGATCGATGACAGCGCTCAGGTTGCCGCACGCGTCATAGTTGAAACGCCACTGGCCGTTTTGCGGGTCAATCGCACCGAGCAGTTGGCGATCTTCGCTCCACTCAAACTGCCACGTATGGCCCAGGTTATCGACGTAGCGAGTGATCTGGTACTGCGGGTTCCAATGCCGTGTGCTGATCCGCATCAGCCCGTCGGTCACACGGGTAATGCCGGCATCGAGGTCGTATTCGAAGCTGTATTCATCGCCCGCATCTGTCCAGTGCCGACTGACGCGCCATTCCTGGCCGTC
>NZ_SMOF01000010.1:0-4267 GCF_018135665.1 Pseudomonas sp. B2021 | reverse complement strand
CTTGCTCGCGAAAAACGTCAACGATAACGCGTGTTTGCTGAATGAACGCGGCGCCTGTAAGTTTTTCGCGAGCAAGCTCGCTCCTACAAAAAGCCTTAACTGACTGGTATTCGGGCTTGCCCGCGATGACGATAGAGCAGGCACCACAGCGTTCCCAGGTTAGCCCTGACGCTCCTGTTCCAAGGCATCTGCCTGCTCAACGGCCTTCTGCCCCTTCGTCTTCAACTCACTCACAATCACCGCCACCACAATCAACACCGCGCCCAGCATCGCGATTGGCGGGAACCGTTCCCCGGCGATTCGCCCCACAACGCCGGCCCACACCGGCTCACCGGCATAAATCAACGTCGCCCGGGTTGGCGAAACACTTTGCTGGGCCCAGTTCATCGCCACCTGGATCACCGCACTGGTCAAGCCCAGGCCCACGGCACTGAACAACAGCAGCCAGGAAAAGCCCGGCAACGCCTCGCCCATGGGCACCACCATCATGAACGACAGCACCGAAGCGGTGGCCAGTTGCACCACGGTCACCCGACGAATATCCACTTGGCCTGCAAATGCGCTGATCAAGATGATCTCGGCCGCTATTGCCACGGCACCGACCAGCGTAGCGATTTCACCTGGGCTGAAGTTCAGTGAAGCCCCCGCCGGGCCGGTCAACAGCATCAACCCGGCAAACGCCAGCATGATGCCGATGCTGGGCATCAACCCGGGGCGACGGCCCAATACCAGCCACTGCAACAGCGGCACGAATGGTACATACAAGGCGGTGATAAACGCCGACTGGCTGCTCAAGATGGTTTGCAGGCCAATGGTCTGCAAGCCATAGCCGAACATGATCGCCACCCCGATAAACACCCCGGCCTTCAATTCGAACAGGGTCAGGTCGCGCAGGGTGCGCAAGGAAAAAAGCCCAACCACTATCGTCGCCGCCGCGAAGCGCAGACCCACAAAAAACATCGGCCCGCTGACGGCCATAGCGTGCTGCACGAGCAAAAAGGTGCCGCCCCAGATCATGGTGATCACCACCAGGATGCATTCGGCTTTACTGAAACGGTTGAAACGCGAAGGGGAGTTCGGGGTGGTCATGGCGGCTCGGTCTTGCAAGGGGAAAGCACGGACCGCACAATGCGCCGCACGCTGGGCAGTATACTGCGCACACCCACCTATTGAGCAATATAGTGCACAAAGAAAATCCGCAACGGGCCTCGGTCCTGCAGCACGTCAGCCAGAACGTTCGTCGCCTGCGCCATGCCGCCGACCTGAGCCAGACCGCGCTCTCGGAAAAGTCCGGTGTCAGCCGGCGCATGCTGGTGGCGATTGAAGCGGGGGAGAAGAACGTCAGCCTGTCGACCCTGGACCGTGTCGCCGAAGCGTTGGACGTGGCGTTCAGTGATCTGATTCAGGCGCCGGATGCTCCCGATCACAGCTGCATCAACGAGCTGGCCTGGGCGGGTGAGATCCCGGGCAGCAAAGCCGTATTACTGGCTAAGGCTAACGCTCGACGTGAAGTTGAATTGTGGGAGATGCGCTTGGAACCAGGGGATCGCTACTGTCCCGAGCCGGATCCGGAAGGGTGGAGCGTGCAGTTGTTTGTATATGAAGGTCACCTGACACTGAAAGTGGGAGACGAAAAAATAATCGTCAGCGCTGGCGAGTTTTTTATGTTTGCCAGCCGCCAAGGCCACGTCTACCGCAATGATAGTGAGGTCGCGGTGCAGTTTGTTCGTAATGTCGTTATTTGATTAATTTGTCAGGTGTCTGTCGACAGTTTTTATTGTTTGTCAACTGTTGAGTTTGACAGGTTTAAGCGTTCGTCATATTTGCTAGATTGGTTTCTCGATATCGTTGATGTGCTATCAGCGCAAGTCGAGTTAACTTATTGAAGGAGATAGTCAATGGATATTTTTTTGCCTGATCCAGCTACAAACCTGCCTGGCTCGACGTTGCCTGATGCTTCGATCACTCCGGTGAACCCTGATGGGACGCTCAATAATCACGATATCGAGAATAAACTCGCTTACATGCACGTGTTCCCCTATGCCGGTATCCAACTTGAGGACGAGGTAGCTTGCTCCCAAAAAGTGGAGGGCGGAACGTGGTTCAGTTTTCGTGAGGTCACTAATCCTTGCGCCACTATCGACGTATTAGTACGTTCATTGCGTGGTGGCACTACGACAACTATTTCGTATTACGTGAGGCGCGGGGGAGAAATTGTGGGGCGCTCCGGAGAAAGGGTCTATCACGTCGTATAGGGCTTTCTAACCTGAGTGTTTTGATAAGTCATGCAACGTTTGTCCTTGCCATCTGTTCTGGCGTGATTTTCCAGTGTTTTCATATGGCGAGGAGACTTGGACGCACGCGAAAGTCGTGGCTGTTTCCAGTGCGATAATTGTCAATAGATCGCCATGACAAAAACAGCTGCTGATTGTTTTATCTTACCCTTCCAAAAGCTGCGAACATCGGTATCTGTCTGTGCATCGGCTCTCCATTTCATTGCCAACTGCCACGGCCCGCCTTGCTCTCGCAGCGTTTCAGTCAAAGACAATCCTAATTGCCCAGGCCATGCTAATGCCCGCGAGTAGCGGGTGAGGCTCCTGATCGCTGAGCACACTGTCAATGTCGCGTTCAACTATGCATCTCAGAGCTACGTGCTGGATACTGGGCGGGTGGTCCTGAGTCGCAGTACCGCGCCGTTGTTGGTGCGGGACATGACATTTGTCTGGGCAAACAGTAAGGGTGAACCAGCATGAATCAATCAACTCGCAACGCTGACGTGCTGATCATCGGTGGCGGCCTGAGCGGTACGATGCTGGCCGTGCAACTGCTGCGCCTACCGGGCACGCGGCGCATCCTGATAGTCGAACCTCGCGCTGAACTGGGGCGTGGCGAAGCCTACAGCGCGGTCGAATTGGGCCATACGCTGAACGGCAATGCCGCCCGCATGAGCGTTGACCCGGACAATGCTGACGACCTCACTCAGTGGCTCACCGACTACATCAGCGCCGGGGGATGGCCCGAGTCGTATCAACAGCATGTGCCCATCAGCGAGCTGTTCCCGCCACGGGGGCTTTTCGGCCTGTACGCGCAGCAGCGTCTGGCGCAAGCCAAGGCGCTTTCTACATCGAGCGTCGAGCACATCCGCGCCGAAGGGGTAGACCTGCAAGTCGATGCCACCTCGGCGTTGTTGACTCTCGATACTGGCGAGCAACTGCGCGGCGCCTGTGCGGTATTGGCCACTGGCATGTTCCCGGCGGCGCGCACTCCGCAGACCGAGTCCACAGGATTGAATGCCGCCGCGCTGGACCCCTGGGATGTCCCCGCGATGACTCGTCTCGACCCACAATCGACCGTGCTGATCATCGGCTCGGGCCTGACCATGGTCGATGCCGTGGTCTCCCTGGAGCAGGCCGGCCATCGCGGGCCTATCGAGGTTTTTTCGCGCCACGGCTTGTTGCCCCATGTACGCCGGCAACCGCCGAGCTGGAACGACTTCCTCGCCGCCGACCACAGCCTGAGCAGCCCCCGACAGTTGCTGCGTGAGGTGCGACGCCAATGCCAGCTCGCGTTGGGGCAAGGCACAGACTGGCAGGCGCCGTTGGACACGGTGCGCGTGCACATAGCGCGCCTGTGGAGCCAGGCCAGTGAGGCTCAGAAACGCCAGTTTGTGCGGCATGTGCGCCCCTGGTGGGAAAGCCACCATCACCGTTCGCCGCCAATGAGTGCGCAATTGGTGGAGCGCTTGCAGGAGGAAGGGCGGCTGCGGATTCATGCGGCGTCGTTCAAGGGCTTGATGCCGTCGCAAGAGGGGGTTGCCATTGCGCTGCGCTACCGTGGTGAAGAGATGATCAATCAGGTTGTGGGCGCTGCGCTGATCAATTCCAGCGGCATCGAATACGACTGGCGCCGGGTGGCCCGGCCTTTGCCGCAGCAATTGCTCAAGCGCGGGTTGGTCCAGCCTGGGCCATTGGCGCTGGGGATCGCGGCGGATGCAACGGGGGCGGTGCTGGATGCTCGGGGCCAGGTCAGCCCGCGACTGTTCGCCATGGGGCCGCCGTTGCGGGGGATGTGGTGGGAAAGTACGGCGGTGACCGATGTGGCGCTGCAGGCCAAGGCGCTGGCCGCCAGGCTTACGACAGCTATCTAACGGATGCCACAGGGCCAAATGTAGGAGCTGGCTTGCCTGCGAAGAGCCTGAGGGCACCGCGTTTGTTCAGGAAGCACGCGTTATCGTTGACGTTTTTCGCGAGCAAGCTCGCTCCTACAG
>NZ_SMOF01000009.1:0-4955 GCF_018135665.1 Pseudomonas sp. B2021 | reverse complement strand
TCAGGAAGCACGCGTTATCGTTGACGTTTTTCGCGAGCAAGCTCGCTCCTACAGGGCATTATCGTGCCTGGCTACCAGGTGCCCATCGCCAGGCTGTGTGGCGAAAATTCCGCGAATTGCCAACGCAAGGCCAATGCTGCCGGGCGGCGGACCACATGTTCTACCGTCACCGTCCACAAGCGCTGCGCGCCTTCGAACTCAGCCACTTGCGGCCCACCCAGGATCAACGAAGTACGCCCGGCCACTTGCAGCACGTCGCCGGTCTCAAAATCCACAAACAACAACCCCGCCACCGGGTTGGCGTGCAGGTTGCCGAGGGTGTTGAAGAACAGGTTGCCGGCAAAATCCGGGATGGTCAGTACGTTGCCTTGCACCCGCACAAATCCCGTATTGCCGCCTCGGTGGGAGACGTCCACCGAGCGTTCGCCGTGCAGGTCGACGTAGCTGGCGACGAAGAAGGTGTCGGCGTGGCGGATCAGTGCTTGAGCCGCGTCGTCCAGGCGGTTGCTGCGCTCTGCCAGGTTGCCGGGTTTTCGCGCAATGCCGGCGACGGGGCGCAGTTGGATGTACTTGGGGCAGTTGCCGAAGGTGTGTACCACCTCGACCGCGAAGCCCTCATGCTCAAGCGTTCCAATGCGGCCATTCATGCGGTTGCGGCGGCGGGTGTTGAGGTCGATGCCCAGCAGGCCAATGGCCGAGCCATCCGTTATTCCAGCCCAGGCGGGATCAGTTTTGGAAGGCAGGCTGTCGATCTGCAGCGTGTGCGGATCTGGTGAGTGCGCGAAGCCTGGTGCGCCCTCCAGCATCGTCGCCCAGGGGATGCCCTGTTCGTCCACCACACCCGCGATCACATACGGCAGTAGCGGGTAAAAATCGCGGTGCTGCTCAGGCAAATGATCACGAATGACTTTGGGCCCGATCATGGCCATGCGTTCAGAAACGCCGGCACTGTCCTGCATGTGTCGTTCGCCGACATGCCAAGGGGTTGGTTCAATCGAGTGCATGGCGCTCACCTCCGGTTAGAGACTGAAGATGCTGCGCCCATGCCGTAATAGAGAGAATGCCCACCCAGGGCAATCCACTATTACGCCAGCTGAAACGCCGGATGCTCACGCAACGCCGTGACGCAGTAGTCGACAAAGCTGCGCACGCGCATCGACGCATGGCGGCCTTCGCGGTAGACCACATGCACCGGCTGCGGCGGCAACTCGAAGGTAGGCAACAGGCGCTGCAACTGGCCGCTCACCAGGTGTTCGTGCAGCGGGTAACTCAAGGCTCGAATCACGCCCGCCCCCTGCACCGCCGCATTGATCGCCCCTTGGACAGTGGCGCAACTCAGCCGGGCGCGAGCCTTGAGGGTGAAATGCGGGAAATCCCAGTGCACCGGGTCGGTGCTGGCAATCAGATGGTGCTGCTTGAGTTCAGCCGGATGCCGGGGTTCGCCCCAGGTCGCCAGGTAAGCGGGGCTGGCGCAAAGGACAGTGCCCACCTGCCCGACTTGCCTTGCAATGAGTGACGAGCTGGGCAATTCGCCGACCAGCACCGCCACGTCCAGCCCCTCTACATGCAGGTTAGGGTAATAGTCGTGGTAATGCGCGATGACACGCACCGCCGGGTAGCGATCCGCATAGCCGGCCAACAGCGGCGCCATGACATAGCGGCTGAACAGCAGCGGCAGGAATATCCGCAGGTCGCCCTGGGCCTGCACATGCAAACCGTTGGCCGAAGCCTCGGCCGCGTCCACCGCGGCCAGCAGGCGCACGCAGTCGGCAAGGTAAGCCTGGCCTGCGTCGCTCAGGCTGACGCCGCGGGTGCTGCGATGCAGCAACACCACACGTAGGCGTGCCTCCAGGCGCGCAACCGCACGTACCAGGGTCGGGCCGGAGACCTGCGCATGGCGTGCCGCCGACGCCAGGCTGGGTTGCCCGGCCAGCGCGGCAAACAGCTGCATATCGCGAAAACGCTCCATCAGGCGCGCTGCTTCGTCGCCGCGTTCAGGGCCGGGTCCTGCCCGAGGCGATGGCTGAGGAAATCCACAAACGTATTGACCTTGGCCGGTACGCGGCCGTTCTGCTGGAACACCACGTGGATCGGCAGCGGCGCCGGTTCGAAATCCTCCAGCACCAGCTCCAGCTCACCCGCCGCGACCGCTGCCGCGACTTGATAAGACAGCACCCGCGTCATGCCCCAGCCCAGACGGGCCAGGTTAATCGCGGCATTGTTGGCGGTGACCACCAGGCGCGGCTCAATCGGTACCTTCAGCGGCTGGCCGGCGTCAATGAATGTCCACTCACTGACCCGTTGGCTGGACGATGAGGTGACGAGCTTGGCCTCACGCAACTGCTCGGGCCGCTGGGGCCGCCCGTGTTGGTCAAGATAAGCCGGCGATGCGCACACCACCCGGCGTACTTCGCCGACCTTGATCGCTTGCTGCAAGGATGGCTGCAGGTGGCCGATACGCACCGCTACATCCACACCTTCGTCGGTCATATTGACCACTCTGTCGACCAGTAAGGCGTTGATACTCACCAAGGGAAAACGGTCCAGGTATTCCCCCATTACCGGCGCCACATACAGCTCGCCAAACAGTACCGGTGCGGTCACCGTCAACTGGCCGCCCGGGATGGAGTAACTGCCCGCCGCCGCTTCCTCGGCTTCGTCCAGCTCGGCAAGGATGCGTCGGCAATCGTCCAGGTAACGCTGGCCGGCTTCGGTCAAGTGCAGGCTGCGCGTGGTGCGCGCCAGCAACTGGGTGCCGATGCGTTGTTCCATGGCGGCAATCGCCCGGGTCACGCTGGGCGGCGACGTGTTCAGACGGCGCGCGGCAGCCGCGAAGCCCTCCTCCTCGGCCACGGCCAGGAACACCTGCATTTCATGAAATCGGTCCATCGGCGCCCCTCGGTTGTTATTGCGATTGCAGCCCCACCGCCGTACGCGGCATGCCAACGAAACCCGGCAGTGCTTCGATGCTGGCCAGCCAGGCGCGTACCTTAGGGTAGTCGGCCAGGGACACATTGCCTTCCGGCGCGTGGGCCACGTAGGTGTAGAAGGCGATATCGGCAATGCTGGGCTGCTCACTGGCGAGGAAACGGCTCTGGCTCAGTTGCTGCTCCATCACGCGCAGCAAGGCATGGGCACGGTTGATTGCGCTGACAGTGTCCACCTCGGCCCCAAACACCGTGGCCAAGCGCGCCGTGGCAGGCCCGGCATGGAGTGGGCCGGCGGCGGCCGAAAGCCAACGCTGCACCCGCGCTTGCCCGACAAGGTCACTGGGCAGCCATTGGCCGTTGCCATAAGTGCTGGCGAGGTAAAGCAGGATGGCATTGGAGTCGGCCAAGACCGTGCCGCCGTCATCAATCACTGGCACCTGGCCGAAGCTGTTCAGGGTGGTGAGAAACTCAGGCGTTTTATGCGCACCTTGCTTGAGGTCCACCAGGACAAATTCACTCGCCAGCCCCAGCAGGGACAACATCAGCTCAACCCGATGGGAGTGGCCGGACAGGGGGAAACCATAGAGTTTGATCGCAGGCTGGGTCATGACAGGCTCCAAATGAGTGGGTATCGACGCCAGGGATGCTCTACCGCTGCCCTGTCTGGCGGAATGACCAGGATTCACAATCCAGCATTTCATCCAGCGAAACAATACATCGTTGGCGTGGCAGCCAAGCCGGGCGCGAGCGTTTCATAAAAAAATTCAAACTATCGCCCTCCCCATCGTTCACACCTTCACGTGCAACGTTAAGTAGGAGGCAACATGCAGTACCGACAACTGGGTCATTCCGGCCTGCTGGTATCGGAAATCATCCTGGGCACCGTGCCCTTTGGCGGTCGCGCAGAATTTGAAAAATGCGGTGCGGTGGACGTGCCCCTGGCCAAGCGCATGTTCGATATGGCGTTCGACGCCGGGGTGAACATGGTCGACACCGCCGATCTCTATTCCCACGGCCTGGCCGAAGAAGTGGTGGGCAAGGCGCTGGGCGGCAAGCGCAACGACATTCTGCTGGCCACCAAGGGCCGCAGCCCGGTGGACGACAACCCCAACAACTCCGGCTCATCGCGCTACCACTTGATCCGCGCGTGCGAAGCCAGCCTCAAGCGCCTGGGCACCGACCACATCGACTTGTACCAACTGCACAACTGGGACGGTATGACGCCGATCGAAGAGACCCTGGAAGCCCTGCGCCTGTTGGTGGGTTCGGGCAAGATCCGCTACTTCGGCACCAGCAACTTCACCGCCTGGCAAATGATGAAAACCCTGGGCAAGGCTGAACTGCACGGCATGCTCAAGCCAATTACCCAACAGATCTACTACACCCCGGAATCCCGAGAGGCCGAGTACGAGTTGCTGCCGTTGGCCCTGGACCAGCAGATCGGCACGCTGGTGTGGGGGCCGATGGGCGAAGGCCTGCTGACCGGCACGACCCGACGCGGGCACAAGCCGCCGGCCAATACCCGCCAGGGCAGCGGTTGGCCGGAACCCTATGTCCACGATCAGGAACGTGCGCTGGACATTATCGAGACCCTCGCCGCCGTCGGTGATGAGCACGGCGTCTCGGTCGCCCGCACCTGCCTGGCCTGGCTCAAGGATCGCCCCGGGATCACCTCGCTGATTGTCGGCGCCCGTACCGAAGCACACCTGCGCGACAACCTGGCGGCCACTGAACTGAAACTCACCGAAGCGCAGTCGGCGCGCATCGAAGCTGTCACTCGCCGTCAGCCGTTGTACCCCTACTGGCACCGCTTCACCGCCGGGATTGATCGTTTTGACCCCGCAGAGCAACCGTTCCTGGCCGAGCATCAAAAAACCCTGGATGCCCGCCAGGACAAATAACCCCCCCCTTGGAGCAGGCTTTTCTGTAGGAGCGAGCTTGCTCGCGAAAAAACCACAGGCACCGCGTTTATTCAGGAAGCACGCGTTATCGTTGACGTTTTTCGCGAGCAAGCTCGCTCCTACA
>NZ_SMOF01000008.1:0-5464 GCF_018135665.1 Pseudomonas sp. B2021 | reverse complement strand
CTGAGTTCGGGATGGGATCAGGTGGTTCCAATGCTCTATGGTCGTCAAGAAATTCGGGTACTGAGTCGTGGCCAGTTGGCCTCGCTTCAGCAAATTGGGTAGGTGATAGATCTCGGTGTTTTGTGAGCGTCGAACTTTCGGTTCATTTTCGTCTTCACACACCGCAATCTGATGCTCTTTCGAGTAGTCAAATTGCTTGGGTGTTATATGGTCAAGCCTCACGGGCAATTAGTATTGGTTAGCTCAACGCCTCACAGCGCTTACACACCCAACCTATCAACGTCGTAGTCTTCGACGGCCCTTCAGGGAACTCAAGGTTCCAGTGAGATCTCATCTTGAGGCTAGTTTCCCGCTTAGATGCTTTCAGCGGTTATCTATTCCGAACATAGCTACCCGGCAATGCCACTGGCGTGACAACCGGAACACCAGAGGTTCGTCCACTCCGGTCCTCTCGTACTAGGAGCAGCCCCTCTCAAATCTCAAACGTCCACGGCAGATAGGGACCGAACTGTCTCACGACGTTCTAAACCCAGCTCGCGTACCACTTTAAATGGCGAACAGCCATACCCTTGGGACCGGCTTCAGCCCCAGGATGTGATGAGCCGACATCGAGGTGCCAAACACCGCCGTCGATATGAACTCTTGGGCGGTATCAGCCTGTTATCCCCGGAGTACCTTTTATCCGTTGAGCGATGGCCCTTCCATACAGAACCACCGGATCACTAAGACCTACTTTCGTACCTGCTCGACGTGTCTGTCTCGCAGTCAAGCGCGCTTTTGCCTTTATACTCTACGACCGATTTCCGACCGGTCTGAGCGCACCTTCGTACTCCTCCGTTACTCTTTAGGAGGAGACCGCCCCAGTCAAACTACCCACCATACACTGTCCTCGATCCGGATAACGGACCTGAGTTAGAACCTCAAAGTTGCCAGGGTGGTATTTCAAGGTTGGCTCCACGCAGACTGGCGTCCACGCTTCAAAGCCTCCCACCTATCCTACACAAGCAAATTCAAAGTCCAGTGCAAAGCTATAGTAAAGGTTCACGGGGTCTTTCCGTCTAGCCGCGGATACACTGCATCTTCACAGCGATTTCAATTTCACTGAGTCTCGGGTGGAGACAGCGCCGCCATCGTTACGCCATTCGTGCAGGTCGGAACTTACCCGACAAGGAATTTCGCTACCTTAGGACCGTTATAGTTACGGCCGCCGTTTACCGGGGCTTCGATCAAGAGCTTCGCGTTAGCTAACCCCATCAATTAACCTTCCGGCACCGGGCAGGCGTCACACCCTATACGTCCACTTTCGTGTTTGCAGAGTGCTGTGTTTTTAATAAACAGTCGCAGCGGCCTGGTATCTTCGACCGGCATGAGCTTACGGAGCAAGTCCTTCACCCTCACCGGCGCACCTTCTCCCGAAGTTACGGTGCCATTTTGCCTAGTTCCTTCACCCGAGTTCTCTCAAGCGCCTTGGTATTCTCTACCCAACCACCTGTGTCGGTTTGGGGTACGGTTCCTGGTTACCTGAAGCTTAGAAGCTTTTCTTGGAAGCATGGCATCAACCACTTCGTTAACTAAAAGTTAACTCGTCATCAGCTCTCGGCCTTAGAATCCCGGATTTACCTAAGATTCCAGCCTACCACCTTAAACTTGGACAACCAACGCCAAGCTGGCCTAGCCTTCTCCGTCCCTCCATCGCAATAACCAGAAGTACAGGAATATTAACCTGTTTTCCATCGACTACGCTTTTCAGCCTCGCCTTAGGGACCGACTAACCCTGCGTCGATTAACGTTGCGCAGGAAACCTTGGTCTTTCGGCGTGGGTGTTTTTCACACCCATTATCGTTACTCATGTCAGCATTCGCACTTCTGATACCTCCAGCAAGCTTCTCAACTCACCTTCACAGGCTTACAGAACGCTCCTCTACCGCATCACTTACGTGATACCCGTAGCTTCGGTGTATGGTTTGAGCCCCGTTACATCTTCCGCGCAGGCCGACTCGACTAGTGAGCTATTACGCTTTCTTTAAAGGGTGGCTGCTTCTAAGCCAACCTCCTAGCTGTCTAAGCCTTCCCACATCGTTTCCCACTTAACCATAACTTTGGGACCTTAGCTGACGGTCTGGGTTGTTTCCCTTTTCACGACGGACGTTAGCACCCGCCGTGTGTCTCCCATGCTCGGCACTTGTAGGTATTCGGAGTTTGCATCGGTTTGGTAAGTCGGGATGACCCCCTAGCCGAAACAGTGCTCTACCCCCTACAGTGATACATGAGGCGCTACCTAAATAGCTTTCGAGGAGAACCAGCTATCTCCGAGCTTGATTAGCCTTTCACTCCGATCCACAGGTCATCCGCTAACTTTTCAACGGTAGTCGGTTCGGTCCTCCAGTTAGTGTTACCCAACCTTCAACCTGCCCATGGATAGATCGCCCGGTTTCGGGTCTATTCCCAGCGACTAGACGCCCTATTAAGACTCGCTTTCGCTACGCCTCCCCTATTCGGTTAAGCTCGCCACTGAAAATAAGTCGCTGACCCATTATACAAAAGGTACGCAGTCACCCAACAAAGTGGGCTCCCACTGCTTGTACGCATACGGTTTCAGGATCTATTTCACTCCCCTCTCCGGGGTTCTTTTCGCCTTTCCCTCACGGTACTAGTTCACTATCGGTCAGTCAGTAGTATTTAGCCTTGGAGGATGGTCCCCCCATATTCAGACAAAGTTTCTCGTGCTCCGTCCTACTCGATTTCATGACTAAGAGATTTTCGCGTACAGGGCTATCACCCACTATGGCCGCACTTTCCAGAGCGTTCCGCTAATCTCAAAGCCACTTAAGGGCTAGTCCCCGTTCGCTCGCCACTACTAAGGGAATCTCGGTTGATTTCTTTTCCTCAGGGTACTTAGATGTTTCAGTTCCCCTGGTTCGCCTCTTGCACCTATGTATTCAGTACAAGATAACCATCTTATGATGGCTGGGTTCCCCCATTCAGACATCTCCGGATCAAAGTCTGTTTGCCGACTCCCCGAAGCTTTTCGCAGGCTACCACGTCTTTCATCGCCTCTGACTGCCAAGGCATCCACCGTATGCGCTTCTTCACTTGACCATATAACCCCAAGCAATCTGGTTATACTGTGAAGACGACATTCGCCGAAAATTCGAATTTCTCAGTTAAGAGAACTCACAAATTTTACCTTAGCCTGATCCGTTACCAGTGAAAGTAACGTTCAGTCTATCTTTCTATCACATACCCAAATTTTTAAAGAACGAACTAGCCAAAGACTAGAAATCAACATTCACCATCACAACGATGGAATGCTCATTTCTAAGCTTTATACAAACAGAAGCAGTAGTGGTGGAGCCAAACGGGATCGAACCGTTGACCTCCTGCGTGCAAGGCAGGCGCTCTCCCAGCTGAGCTATGGCCCCGTATTTCTACAGGCGTTTCCCACACAAAATTGGTGGGTCTGGGCAGATTCGAACTGCCGACCTCACCCTTATCAGGGGTGCGCTCTAACCAACTGAGCTACAGACCCAATTTCGGGCTGCTTCTTTTCGTCTTCTTCAATGAATCAAGCAATTCGTGTGGGAACTTATGGAGCAGCTGATGTCGTCGATTAAGGAGGTGATCCAGCCGCAGGTTCCCCTACGGCTACCTTGTTACGACTTCACCCCAGTCATGAATCACACCGTGGTAACCGTCCTCCCGAAGGTTAGACTAGCTACTTCTGGTGCAACCCACTCCCATGGTGTGACGGGCGGTGTGTACAAGGCCCGGGAACGTATTCACCGCGACATTCTGATTCGCGATTACTAGCGATTCCGACTTCACGCAGTCGAGTTGCAGACTGCGATCCGGACTACGATCGGTTTTATGGGATTAGCTCCACCTCGCGGCTTGGCAACCCTCTGTACCGACCATTGTAGCACGTGTGTAGCCCAGGCCGTAAGGGCCATGATGACTTGACGTCATCCCCACCTTCCTCCGGTTTGTCACCGGCAGTCTCCTTAGAGTGCCCACCATTACGTGCTGGTAACTAAGGACAAGGGTTGCGCTCGTTACGGGACTTAACCCAACATCTCACGACACGAGCTGACGACAGCCATGCAGCACCTGTCTCAATGTTCCCGAAGGCACCAATCTATCTCTAGAAAGTTCATTGGATGTCAAGGCCTGGTAAGGTTCTTCGCGTTGCTTCGAATTAAACCACATGCTCCACCGCTTGTGCGGGCCCCCGTCAATTCATTTGAGTTTTAACCTTGCGGCCGTACTCCCCAGGCGGTCAACTTAATGCGTTAGCTGCGCCACTAAAAGCTCAAGGCTTCCAACGGCTAGTTGACATCGTTTACGGCGTGGACTACCAGGGTATCTAATCCTGTTTGCTCCCCACGCTTTCGCACCTCAGTGTCAGTATTAGTCCAGGTGGTCGCCTTCGCCACTGGTGTTCCTTCCTATATCTACGCATTTCACCGCTACACAGGAAATTCCACCACCCTCTACCATACTCTAGTCAGTCAGTTTTGAATGCAGTTCCCAGGTTGAGCCCGGGGATTTCACATCCAACTTAACAAACCACCTACGCGCGCTTTACGCCCAGTAATTCCGATTAACGCTTGCACCCTCTGTATTACCGCGGCTGCTGGCACAGAGTTAGCCGGTGCTTATTCTGTCGGTAACGTCAAAATTGCAGAGTATTAATCTACAACCCTTCCTCCCAACTTAAAGTGCTTTACAATCCGAAGACCTTCTTCACACACGCGGCATGGCTGGATCAGGCTTTCGCCCATTGTCCAATATTCCCCACTGCTGCCTCCCGTAGGAGTCTGGACCGTGTCTCAGTTCCAGTGTGACTGATCATCCTCTCAGACCAGTTACGGATCGTCGCCTTGGTGAGCCATTACCTCACCAACTAGCTAATCCGACCTAGGCTCATCTGATAGCGCAAGGCCCGAAGGTCCCCTGCTTTCTCCCGTAGGACGTATGCGGTATTAGCGTCCGTTTCCGAACGTTATCCCCCACTACCAGGCAGATTCCTAGGCATTACTCACCCGTCCGCCGCTCTCAAGAGAAGCAAGCTTCTCTCTACCGCTCGACTTGCATGTGTTAGGCCTGCCGCCAGCGTTCAATCTGAGCCATGATCAAACTCTTCAGTTCAAACATCTTTGGGTTTTTAAGAAACCCTAAACTTGGCTCAGCAATCGTTGGTTACATCTTTGATTTCTCGCGGAGTAACTTGTGATGCTGATAATCTTGTTGACTATCAGTCTGACTCCACAAGCACCCACACGAATTGCTTGATTCAGTTGTTAAAGAGCGGTTAGTTAAGACCTTTCGTCTCAACCGAGGCGCGCATTCTACAGTAGCCTCATTTGCTGTCAAGTGGTTATTTTCAGAAGTTTTCGAAGATTTCTTCAACAACTTCAACCACTTGCGCTTTCGATCTCTCGTAAGCGGGAGGCGAATTCTACAG
>NZ_SMOF01000007.1:0-5550 GCF_018135665.1 Pseudomonas sp. B2021 | reverse complement strand
CTTTCATCACCGCCAGGAACGCCACCATGATCTCGGCACTGCGCGGCATGGCGATAGCCACCCGCACTTCCGGGCCGACGCCACGGGCGATCAAGGCATGGGCCAGGCGGTTGGCCTGGCGATCCAGTTCACCGTAAGTCAGGGTTTGCGCGTCGAATTTCACCGCCACCGCGTCCGGAGTTTCGCGGGCGCGATCGCCGACCAATTCGTGCACCAGGCGCTCGGCCGAAAAGCCAGACTCCGTGCGGTTCCACAGTTGCAGGATCTGTTGTTGTTCGGTCACATCCAGCAAGCTCAACTGGCTGAGCTGCTGTCGTGGGTTGGCGACCATACCCTGCAGCAGGTTCTGCCAGTGGCGCGCCATGCGTTGCACGGTGCTGGCTTCGAACAGGTCCTGGGCATAACCCAAAGTGGCCCATATACCTTCGGTGGACTCCTGAATATCCAGGTCCAGGTCGAAATGTGCGGTCTTGCTGTCCCAGTCCAGGCCTTCTACCCGCAGCCCTGGCAATTGGTGCTGAACCTGAGCCTGGCCGACGTCAGTCTGATGGTTGAACATGACCTGGAACAGCGGGTTGTGGCTCAGGCTACGCTCAGGTTGCAGGGCCTCCACCAGTTGTTCGAACGGCAAATCCTGGTGGGCCTGGGCTTGCAGGGCGCGTTGCCGAACGTGCTGCAGCAACTGCTCGACACTCATCTGCCCATGCACATCCGCCTTGAGCACCTGGGTGTTGACGAAGAAGCCAATCAAGCGCTCGGTCTCGCTGCGATTGCGGTTGGCAATCGGCACGCCGACGCGTATTTCTTCCTGGCCGCTGTAGCGGTGCAACAAGGTCTGGAACGATGCCAGCAACAACATGAACAGGGTCACGCCCTGCTGTTGGGCCAAAGCCTTGAGCCCCTGAGCGAGTTCCGGCGCCAGCTCGAACGCCAGGCGTGCGCCGCGGTGGCTCTGCACAGCCGGGCGCTGGTGATCGAACGGCAACTCCAGCACGCTCTGCTCACCGCCCAACAGTTCCTGCCAGTAGGCCAGTTGACGTTGCTTCTCACCGGCGTCCATCCAGCTGCGCTGCCATACGGCGTAGTCGGCATACTGGATCGGCAGCGCCGGCAACTGCACGTCCTGGCCTTGGCTATAACCGGCATACAGCTGCACCAGTTCTTCGACAGCCAATTGCATCGACCAGCCATCGGAGACGATGTGATGCTGCACCAATACCAACACATGCTCGTCGGCGGCCAGGCGCAGCAAAGTGACGCGCAGCAAAGGGCCTCGTTGCAGGTCGAACGGCTGGGCGATCAGCGCTTCTACATGGGCCTTGAGCTCGGTCTCTTCGATCTCCGCCTGGGTGATCGGCAAGGAAACTGACGGCTCAATCACTTGCACCGCGCCGTCGTGATCCTGGTGGATATGGGTGCGCAGGCTTTCATGGCGCGCCAGCAAGCTATCGAAACTGCGTTGCAACGCAGCCAGGTCCAACCGCCCTTTCAGGCGCAACGCGCTGGGAATGTGATACGCCGCGCTGTGGGGTTCCAGTTGCCAGAGAAACCACTGTCGCTCCTGGGCGTAAGACAATGGCAACGGCTGCACGCGCCCGGCCGGCAGCAGGGCCGGCGTCGTTGGCAATGGGCTCTCCTGGGCTTGCAAGGCCGCGACAAACGCCTCCAGCCGCGGGTGTTCAAACACGGCTTTGAGCGGCACTTCCAGGCTCAGGGTCTGGCGGATGCGTGACACCACCTGCATCGCCAACAGGGAATGCCCTCCCAGTTCGAAGAAGTGCTGGTTCAAGCCCACACGTTCGGCTCCAAGAATAGCCGCCCAGATCGCCGCCACCTGTTGTTGCAACGGGGTGACCGGCGCCCGCCAATCCTGTTGTTCCACGCTGGCATCTGGCTTGGGCAGGGCCTGGCGATCCAGCTTGCCGTTGGGGTTGAGCGGCATGCGGTCGAGAAAGATCAGGTGCGCCGGCACCATGTAGTCGGGTAGGTGGTCGCGCAAGGTGGCCATCAACTGTTCGCCCACCTCGGCGCACTCGGTTTCAGACAGCGTCTGCGCAGGTACCAGGTAGGCCAGCAGTTGGTTGTCGGCAGCCAGCAACAGCGCTTCACGCACGCTGTCCTGGGCCAGCAGCACAGTTTCAATCTCACCCAGTTCTATGCGAAAACCACGAACCTTGACCTGGTGATCGACCCGCCCGACATACTCCACCACGCCATCGGCTCGGTAGCGGGCCAGGTCGCCGGTGCGGTACAGGCGCTCGCCGGATGGGCTGAACGGGTCAGCGACAAAGCGCTCGGCGGTCAGGCCTGGCCGCTGCAAATACGCACGGGCCAAGCCATTGGCGCTGGCGCTGGCGATATAGAGTTCACCCACGGCGCCCAGCGGCAGCAGGTTCAGGTCGCGGTCCAGCACATAGAGGCCACGCCCTGGCAGCGCCCGGCCAATGGGGCTGGCACCGACGGCGCTGACAGCGCTCGGGTCAGTGCAGTCCAGCACGCTGGAAACCACCGTGGCCTCGGTAGGCCCGTAGGTGTTGAGCAAGCGCACATGGCCGAGCCCGGCGCGCTGCCACAACAGCGGGCCATCCAACGGCATGGCTTCGCCGCCGATATGGATCTGCCGCAAGGCACCATAGGTCCTTGGGCCTGCTGCCAGGCAATCTTGCAGGAACAGCTTCCAGTAGGCGGTGGGCAAGTCGGCCAAGGTAATACCCTGGGCGATGATCTGTCGGTACAGCTCGGCACCGTCCCACAACTGCGGGCCACGCAGTACCACGGTGGCGCCGAGGGTCAGGGCTGGGTATAGCTGCTCGACGAAACCGTCGAAGTTCAAGGTGGCAAACTGCAACACTCGGTCCTGGGCAACCAGCTGCGAGTAATCCGCCGCGATGCCAGCGAACTCACTCAGTGCAGCATGGCTGATGGCAACCCCCTTGGGCTTGCCTGTGGAGCCGGAGGTGTAGATCACATACGCCAGGCTCTGGGGCTCGACATCAACCGGTAAATTATCGTCGGCACACAACGCCAACTGCGCCTGGACCCGGTCGATGTCCACCGCCAGCACCTGGGTCGGCAACGGCAGGCGCCCATGCAGGTGGGATTGGGTCAACACCAGGCCCACACCACTGTCCTCAAGCATATGCACCAGACGTTCGCGGGGGTACTCAGGGTCCAGCGGCACATAGGCCGCTCCCGTCTTGAGCACCGCAAGCAAGCTGACCACCATGGCAAAGGAGCGTTCCACGGCGATCCCCACCAGCGCTTTAGGGCCTACGCCCTGGGCCAGCAGGTAATGCGCCAGGCGGTTGGCCTGACGGTTCAGTTCCCCATAGCTGAGGGCCTGCTCATTCAGGGCCAGGGCCTGACGTTCCGGCTGCTGATCAGCCTGGGCTTCAAACAGCCGGTGCACAGCCTCAAAGGGGGTGACACCAGCCGGAGTGTTCCAGTCCTGAAGCATCCTGTGTTGCTCAGCGGCACCCACCATCGGCAGCTCGCAGAGGCGGCTGCGGGGTGCGCTCACCACCGCCTGCAGCAGGTTCTGCCAGTGTTGCGCCAAGCGCTCGATGGTGGCTGCATCGAACAGGTCGGTGGCGTAGGTCAGCGCAGCCCAAAGCCCGTCGGCGGATTCATGGGTGTCCAGGCTCAGGTCAAAATGGGTGGTCTGGCTGTCCCAATCCAGTTCCACCACACGCAGGCCCGGTAACTGCTGGCCTTCCCGGTCGCCCTGGGCATCGGTCTGGTGGTTGAACATCACCTGGAACAATGGGTTGTGGCTCAAGCTGCGTTCAGGCTGCAATGCCACCACCAGTTGCTCGAATGGCAGGTCCTGATGAGCCTGGGCCTCCAGGGCGCGGCGTTTGGTTTGTTGCAGCAGCTCGGCAAAGCTCATCTGCCCGTCAAGGTCAGCCTTGAGTACCTGGGTGTTGACGAAGAAGCCGATGAGCCGCTCGGTTTCGACGCGGTTACGGTTGGCATTCGGCACGCCAATGCGGATATCCGACTGCCCGCTGTAGCGATACAACAAGGCTTGGAACGACGCCAGCAGCAGCATGAACGCGGTCACGCCCTCTTGCTGCGCCAGGCGCTTGAGCCCCGCCACCAGCGTCGGTTGCAGATGCGCCTGCAGGCTTGCACCGCGATGGCTTTGCTGCGCCGGCCGCGGGCGGTCCAGCGGCAATTCCAGCACCGGTTGCTCGCCGCCCAGCAGGGCCTGCCAATACGCGAGTTGGCGCGCCTGTTCCCCGGCTTCCATCCAGCCGCGTTGCCACAACGCGTAGTCGGCGTACTGGATCGGCAGTTCCGGGAGTTGCAGGTCATGGCCCTGGCTATGGGCGGCGTAGAGCTGCACCAGTTCCTCTACCATCACCTGCATCGACCAACCATCGGAGACAATGTGGTGCTGCACCATCACCAGCACATGTTCATCCTCGGCCAGTTGCAACAGCGTCACACGCAACAACGGCGCCTGGTGCAAATCGAACGGCCGCGCCACCTCCTCTTCCACCCGCGCCATCAACTGTGCTTCATCGACGTGCGCCTGCTGGATCTGCACCCGCGCCTGCGGCATCACTGCCTGCCACAGGCGTTCACCGTCCTCGACCAGTTGCGTGCGCAAGCTTTCATGCCGGGCCAGCAGGCTGTCGAAACTGCGTTGCAACGCGGCCAGGTCCAAGTGCCCGTGCAAACGCAGGGCGCCAGGGATGTGATAGGCGGTGCTGTCCTTGTCCAGTTGCCAGAGGAACCACTGGCGTTCCTGGGCGTAAGACAACGTCGGTGTGTCGCTGTCGTGGCGGGTGGGAGCAATCGGCAATTGAGCGAAACTCATGCCCCGGCTGTGCAGGCGCTGGTAAAACTGCTGGCGCTGCTCCAGAGGCAAGCGAAGAAAGCGCGACACCAGGTCAATATTAGGGTTGGAAAGCATGGTTCAAATCGCCTCTAGTTCGCTCAAAAAGTCACGAAGGTCATCAAAATCTTCCACGCTGCCGGCGCGGAAAGTGGCTGCGGCCTGCACGTAGGCGCGCAGCGATTCGGTCTGGAACAGTTCCATCAACGGTACGTCCAGGCCGAGCTCGGCCTGCACCCGCGAGGTAATCTGGATCGCCAGCAAGGAGTGGCCACCGACGTCAAAGAAGTTGTCGTTCAGGCCCACTTGCGGCAGGTGCAGGATGTCGGCCCAGATCGTGGCGATCTGCTGCTCAAGCTCGGTTTGCGGAGCCAGGTACTGCTGCTGCATCTGGCTCGCATCCGGCAGCGGCAGGCCCTTGCGGTCGAGCTTGCCGTTGGGGGTCAGCGGCATCTGCGCCAGGAATACGAAGTGGCTGGGCACCATGTAGTCCGGCAGGTCGGCTTTCAGGCCACGACGCAGGGCGTCACGGAACTCAACCGGGTCGGCCAGGCTGGCGTCGGCCGGTACCACATAGGCCACCAGTTGCTTACCGGTCGGCCCCTCCTGGGCCACCACCACGGTTTCACCGACACTGGCTTGCTCACGCAAGCGCGCTTCGATTTCCCCCAGTTCGATACGAAAACCGCGGATCTTCACTTGATGGT
>NZ_SMOF01000006.1:0-6129 GCF_018135665.1 Pseudomonas sp. B2021 | reverse complement strand
TGGTCGATACTCCGGCCAACGACGTTTACAACAACGGTTCGACCGTCAGCACCACTATCACCGGCGCAACCGGCGGCAACTTTGAAAACCTGGTACCGAGCACCACGCCGGCAGTCACCACCATTACTGATTCGATCGATGCCACCACGGTCACCCTGACCGCAGGTTCGACCGTGACCGAAGGCGGTCAGATCACCTACACCGCCACGCTGACCAACCCGGCACAAACCCCGGTGAACGTCACCTTGAGCAATGGCTCGGTGATCACTATCAAGGCCGGCGAGTCCGTCGGCAGCGTGGTCGTAGACACGGCGCCCAACGATGTCTATGTCAACGGCAGCACGGTCAGCACCACCATTACCAGCGCGACTGGCGGCAATTTTGAAAGCCTGGTGCCGAGTACCACACCGGCAGTCACCACGATCACCGATTCGATCGACACCACCACCGTGACGTTGACTGCGCCGACCGAGGCGAATGAGGGCGGGCAAATTACGTACACCGCTACGCTTTCCAACAAGGCGGGGACCGACGTTACGTTGAAGCTGGATAACGGTTCTTCGATCACGATCAAGGCAGGCGACACTGTTGGCACCGTGACCGTGCCTGCGCCGACTGATGACGTGTTTATCGACAAGAGCACCCAGACAGTCAAGATCACCGAGACTACTGGCGGCAACTTCGAGAAGCTGGAAATTGCAGGCAACGGTGCGACCACCACCATCAACGACACTATCGATAAGGTCGATGTGGTTCTGACTGCCACCACCACCGTCGGCGAAGGCGGCACTATCGTTTACACCGCCAGCCTTGTGGATAAAAACGGTGCGCCGGTGACTAACATCACCAACCCGCTCACCGTTACGCTGGATAACGGTCAGACCATCACCATTGGTGTGAATCAGTCGAGTGGCACCGTTACCAACGTCGCCCCGGATGATGTCTACAAAGGCGACCAGACCGTCACTACTGCTATCAGCGGCGTGACCGGTGGCGAGCACTTTGAAAATCTGGTTCCAGGTACCGATAAAGCCACTACAACTGTAACGGACACTCCGGGCACCGATAACACCACCACTGTGACACTGACCGCCCCCTCTGAAGCAAATGAAGGTGGCCAGATCACCTATACCGCGACCTTGAGCAATAAGGCCGGTACTGACGTCACGTTGAAGTTGGATAACGGCTCAAGCATCACCATCAAGGCTGGCGATACTGTCGGCACCGTGACCGTGCCTGCACCGACTGATGACGTGTTCATCGACAAGAGCACGCAGACCGTTCAGATCACCGAAACCACAGGTGGCAACTTCGAAAAACTGGAAGTTGCGGGCAACGGTGCGACTACCACGTTCAACGACACCATCGATAAGGTCGATGTAGTTCTGACTGCCACCACCACCGTCGGCGAAGGCGGCACTATCGTTTACACCGCCAGCCTTGTGGATAAAAACGGTACACCGGTGACTAACATCACCAACCCGCTCACCGTTACGCTGGATAACGGTCAGACCATCACCATTGGTGTGAATCAGTCGAGTGGCACCGTTACCACGGTAGCGCCGGATGACGTCTACAAGGGCGACCAGACCGTCACCACCGCTATCAAGGGTGTGACCGGTGGCGAGCACTTTGAGAACCTGGTGCCTGGCACCGATAAAGTCACCACGACTGTGACGGACACTCCGGGCACCGATAACACTACTACCGTTACACTAACGGCTCCGTCCGAAGCAAACGAAGGTGGCCAGATCACCTACACCGCGACCTTGAGCAACAAGGCCGGTACTGACGTCACCCTGAAGTTGGATAACGGTTCTTCGATCACGATCAAAGCTGGCGACACCGTCGGCACCGTAACCGTCCCTGCGCCTACCGATGACGTGTTCATCGACAAGAGCACCCAGACCGTCAAGATCACTGACACTTCCGGCGGTAACTTCGAAAAACTCGAAGTCGCAGGCAACGGCGCAACCACCACGATCAACGACACCATCGACAAAGTCGATGTGGTTCTGACTGCCACCACCACCGTCGGCGAAGGCGGCAATATCGTTTACACCGCCAGCCTTGTGGATAAAAACGGTGCGCCAGTAACCAACATTACTAACCCGCTGACCGTGACTCTGGATAACGGCCAAACCATCACCATTGGTGTGAATCAGTCGAGTGGCACCGTTACCACGGTAGCGCCGGATGACGTCTACAAGGGCGACCAGACCGTCACCACCGCTATCAAGGGTGTGACTGGCGGCGAGCACTTCGAGAATTTGGTTCCAGGGACCGATAAAGTCACTACAACTGTGACTGACACACCGGGTACCGATAACACTACGACTGTCACGTTGACCGCGCCAAACGCAGTGAACGAAGGTGGCCAGATCACCTACACCGCGACCTTGAGTAATAAGGCCGGCACCGACGTCACGCTGAAACTCGACAACGGTTCGTCGATCACCATCAAGGCCGGCGAAACCGTCGGCACTGTGACCGTCCCTGCGCCTACCGATGACGTGTTCATCGACAAGAGCACCCAGACCGTCAAGATCACTGACACTTCCGGCGGTAACTTCGAAAAACTCGAAGTCGCAGGTAACGGCGCAACCACCACGATCAACGACACCATCGACAAAGTCGATGTGGTTCTGACTGCCACCACCACCGTCGGCGAAGGCGGCAATATCGTTTACACCGCCAGCCTTGTGGATAAAAACGGTGCGCCGGTGACTAACATCACCAATCCGCTGACCGTGACTCTGGATAACGGCCAAACCATCACCATCGGTGTAAATCAGTCGAGCGGCTCCATCACCACCATTGCGCCGGATGACGTGTACAAAGGCGACCAGACCGTCACCACCGCCATCAAAGGCGTGACTGGTGGCGAGCACTTCGAGAACCTGGTCCCTGGCACTACGCCAGTGAACACCACTGTCACCGATAACCCAGGCACCGACAACACCACCACCGTAACGCTGACGGCTCCGACCGAGGCGAATGAGGGTGGGCAGATCACGTACACCGCTACGCTTTCCAACAAAGCGGGCACTGATGTAACGCTGAAATTGGATAACGGCTCGTCGATCACCATCAAAGCCGGCGAAACCATTGGCACCGTGACAGTACCTGCCCCTACCGATGACGTGTTTATCGATAAGAGCACGCAAACCGTGCAGATCACCGAAACCACTGGCGGCAACTTCGAGAAGTTAGAAGTCGCAGGTAACGGCGCAACCACCACAATCAACGACACCATCGACAAGGTTGATGTGGTCCTGACGGCGACTACTACCGTTGGCGAAGGCGGCAACATCGTCTACACCGCCAGCCTTGTGGATAAAAACGGCGCCCCGGTGACTAACATCACCAACCCGCTCACCGTCACTCTGGATAACGGCCAAACCATCACCATTGGTGTGAACCAGTCCAGCGGCACTGTTTCCGTCTTGGCGCCGGATGATGTGTACAAGGGCGACCAAACTGTCACCACTGCCATCAAAGGCGTGACGGGCGGCGAACATTTCGAGAACCTGGTTCCTGGCACGACGGCGGTGAACACCACCGTCACAGACACACCGGGTACTGACAACACCACGACGGTCACGCTAACCGCGCCTAGCGCAGTGAACGAAGGTGGTCAGATCACCTACACCGCGACCTTGAGTAATAAGGCCGGCACCGACGTCACGCTGAAACTCGACAACGGTTCGTCGATCACCATCAAGGCGGGCGACACTGTCGGCACCGTAACCGTCCCTGCGCCTACCGATGACGTGTTCATCGATAAGAGCACCCAGACCGTCAAGATCACTGACACTTCCGGCGGTAACTTCGAAAAACTCGAAGTTGCTGGTAACGGCGCAACCACCACGATCAACGACACCATCGACAAGGTCGATGTGGTCCTGACTGCCACGACTACCGTGGGTGAAGGCGGCAATATCGTTTACACCGCCAGCCTTGTGGATAAAAACGGCGCACCGGTGACTAACATCACCAACCCGCTCACCGTCACCCTGGATAACGGCCAAACCATCACCATTGGTGTGAATGAATCCAGCGCTAGCGTGTCGGTTCTTGCACCGGATGATGTGTACAAAGGCGACCAGACCGTCACTACCGCCATCCAAGGTGTGACTGGCGGCGAGCACTTCGAGAATTTGGTTCCAGGGACCGATAAAGTCACTACAACTGTAACTGACACACCGGGTACCGATAACACTACGACTGTCACGTTGACTGCGCCAAACGCAGTGAGCGAAGGTGGCCAGATCACCTACACCGCAACTTTGAGCAACAAGGCCGGTACTGACGTTACCTTGAAGTTGGATAACGGCTCGTCGATCACCATCAAGGCTGGGGACACTGTTGGCACTGTAACCGTGCCTGCGCCTACCGATGACGTGTTTATCGATAAGAGCACCCAAACCGTGCAGATCACCGAAACCACTGGCGGCAACTTCGAAAAACTCGAAGTTGCGGGCAATGGCGCAACCACTACGATTAACGACACCATCGACAAAGTCGATGTGGTCCTGACCGCCACGACTACCGTGGGTGAAGGCGGCAATATCGTTTACACCGCCAGCCTTGTGGATAAAAACGGCGCACCGGTGACTAACATCACCAACCCGCTCACCGTCACCCTGGATAACGGCCAAACCATCACCATTGGTGTGAATGAATCCAGCGCTAGCGTGTCGGTTCTTGCACCGGATGATGTGTACAAAGGCGACCAGACCGTCACCACCGCCATCAAGGGCGTCACTGGCGGCGAGCACTTTGAAAACCTGGTTCCTGGCACGACGGCAGTAAACACCACCGTTACGGACACACCGGGTACCGATAACACCACCACCGTTACGCTGACAGCGCCAAGTGCCGTTAACGAAGGTGGCCAGATCACCTACACCGCGACCTTGAGCAACAAGGCCGGTACTGACGTCACCCTGAAGCTGGATAACGGTTCTTCGATCACCATCAAAGCTGGCGACACCGTCGGCACCGTGACCGTGCCTGCACCTACCGATGACGTGTTCATCGACAAGAGCACCCAAACCGTCAAGATCACCGAAACCACTGGCGGCAACTTCGAAAAACTCGAAGTAGCAGGCGACGGTGCAACCACCACGATCAACGACACCATCGATAAAGTCGATTTGGTCCTGACCGCCACCACTACCGTTGGTGAAGGCGGCAACATCGTCTACACCGCCAGCCTTGTGGATAAAAACGGCGCGCCGGTGACTAACATCACCAACCCGCTGACCGTCACTTTGGATAACGGTAAAACCATCACCATCGGCGTAAACCAATCGAGCGGTAGCGTTTCGGTTCTTGCTCCTGATGACGTGTACAAGGGCGATCAAACCGTCACCACCGCCATCAAGAGCGTCACTGGCGGCGAGCACTTTGAAAACCTGGTTCCTGGCACGACGGCAGTAAACACCACCGTTACGGACACACCGGGTACCGATAACACCACCACCGTTACGCTGACTGCGCCAAGTACCGTTAACGAAGGTGGCCAGATCACCTACACCGCGACCTTGAGCAATAAGGCCGGTACCGACGTCACGCTGAAACTCGACAACGGGTCAAACATCACCATCAAAGCTGGCGAGACCGTCGGCACCGTGACCGTGCCTGCACCTACCGATGATGTGTTCATCGATAAGAGCACGCAGACCGTCCAGATCACCGAAACCACTGGCGGCAACTTCGAAAAACTGGAAGTTGCAGGCAACGGCGCAACGACCACGATCAACGACACCATCGACAAAGTCGATGTGGTCCTGACCGCCACGACTACCGTGGGTGAAGGCGGCAATATCGTTTACACCGCCAGCCTTGTGGATAAAAACGGCGCGCCGGTGACTAACATCACCAACCCGTTGACCGTCACCCTGGATAACGGCCAAACCATCACCATTGGTGTGAACCAGTCCAGCGGCACTGTTTCGGTCTTGGCACCGGATGACGTGTACAAGGGCGATCAAACCGTCACCACCGCCATCAAGGGCGTCACTGGCGGCGAGCACTTTGAAAACCTGGTCCCTGGCACTACAGCGGTGAACACCACCGTTACGGACACACCGGGTACCGATAACACCACCACCGTTACGCTGA
>NZ_SMOF01000005.1:0-7242 GCF_018135665.1 Pseudomonas sp. B2021 | reverse complement strand
ACCTTCTGGCTTGGGCTGATCTACCACTGGCTGCTTGGTGCCCTCTGGCTTGGGCTGCTCAACCACTGGCTGCTTGGTGCCCTCTGGCTTGGGCTGCTCAACCACCGGCTCCTTGGTGCCGCCGCGTGGCTTGGGCCTATCTGTTACTGGCGTGGAGAAGCCGCCCGGCTTGGGCTTATCCGTTACTGGCTTGGTGTCACCATTCGGCTTGGGCTCATCCGCTGCCGGTTTGGTATCTTCCTCTGCCTTCGGGGAACAACGAGCGATAACCACTTTGCCAGAATTCACTTCCCCTAGTTGAAGCAGTCCGGAGTTCAGGCTCGATCCATACAGTCGCTGCAGGCCAGTGCGGTCACCTACCAGCGGAGCGGAAAGATTAAGCAACTTGGATCCTGTCGAGGCCTGGTTGTCTGCCGCCGAGTTCGCATCGGCATGAGAGGACTTCACGGCGTCACTGTCGCCTGGGTTGCCAGGATGAGCCAACGGTGACGGCTGAGGGGTCACGTTCGGCGTGGGCATATGGTAATTTGCAGCGGATGCAGGTGCATTAATCATAATTACGTTTTCTCAGTTAGTTAAAAACAACAACACAACACTTCACAAGTAAAACACCCGTGAACTCTTAAATAGCCAGTCTCTATATTGACTACTCAAACTTTTACGCACGCATCAAAAAACGGCGTTATTAACGAATAACAAGCCATGACTTGTTGTGAGCACTTAAACTTGACGTTATGTTTCACTCATAAAGAGCGACTTGAATCTATTCAGCGCGCTTCTGACGTCGAATGAATTCCCCTGCAAGCCCGCCCTGGAAATGACGACTATCAAAGGCTGGCGCCTGCATCGCCCGGTAGTCGCCTGAATGGGCACTCAAGCCATAGGCTGGCCTTACGTTTCGAGTGACAGCTTTCGGCTCGCAAGGATCTGTGCGAGGGGTTGGTTTAGGCTCGCACGGGTCCGGACGTGGTTGCGGTTCACGTGGGTTCGGACGCGGTCTCGGCTCACATGGTTCCGGACGCGGCTTTGGCTCACACGGGTCCGGGCGTGGCTGCGGTTCACTTGGGTCCGGACGCGGCCTCGGCTCACGCGGGTCCGGGCGTGGCTGCGGTTCACGTGGGTCTGGACGCGGCTGTGGTTCACGTGGGTTCGGACGCGGCCTCGGCTCACGTGGGTGCGGGCGCGGCCTCGGTTCACGTGGGTCTGGACCTGGGTACGGTTCACGTGGGTCCGGACGTGGCTGCGGCTGCGGCTCGCGTGGGTCCGGACGTGGCTGCGGTTCACGTGGGTTCGGACGCGGCCTCGGCTCACGTGGGTCTGGACGCGGCTGTGGCTCACACGGGTCCGGACGCGGCTGCGGCTCACACGGGTCCGGACGCGGCTGCGGTTCGCGTGGATCCGGACGCGGCTGCGGCTCGCGCGGGTCCGGACGTGGCTGCGGTTCGCGTGGATCTGGACGCGGCTGCGGCTCGCGCGGGTCCGGACGTGGCTGCGGTTCGCGTGGATCTGGACGCGGCTGCGGCTCGCGCGGGTCCGGACGCGGCTTTGGCTCACACGAATCCGGACGCGGCTTCGGCTCGCACGGATCCGGACGCGGCTTTGGTTCACACGAGTCCGGACGCGGTTTTGGTTCCTCCGGTTTTGGCTCCTTCGGTTTGGACTCAGGCTTGGGTTTGGGCTCCTCGGGTTGAGGGCGCGGCTGCGGCTTGGGATCTTTGGGTTCAGGGTTTGGCGCGGTTGTATCGCCGTGCGCCAAGATATCAGCAGCTTTTATCTGGCCAATGCTTTTTATTAATAGATCAGCCTTGCCGTTGCCTGTCAGATCCAGGGCCAGACTCCCCTCGTTGCGGCCCTCGTCATAACTCATCACAGCCTGGCCGGGTTGGCCAGTTAAGCGATCGACGAACTTGAGAGCACTGACATTCGCTCTTTTAAGGACTGCGGATACATCAATCTTGTCTGCGCCACTCGCAAAATCCAGGATGACATCAGGGTTATCCGGGGTGGAATCACTGGCATGGTCGTAAACAAAGGTATCTGCGCCGCCCCCCCCAGACAGTCTGTCGGCCCCCGCCCCCCCTTTGAGGCGATTGGCAACATGATTACCGATAAGTGTGTCGTCGCCCTTACCGCCCACTGCATTTTCCAGCGTGACGCCCTTGGCAACGGAAACGTTACCTTTCAACGCCCCTACATCCGAAAAGGACTCGGCATTGAGGTTGATTTTCTGATGGTGTGAATACCCAGAGAAATCCAATGTGTCATTACCACCACCATCCCACACACAGAAAATGGGTGTGTCGTTAGCCGACTTCAAACTATAGGCTTCACGGTTTGTATTGGAATTAAATCCATACGTCGTATCGGTATTACGCGTTTTAGTATTCGCCCCATAGAGTTTCTGAACGGCCGATATATCATCCATCATCGGCGCAGAGGGGTTCAATGATTTGAAATCATGTCCCGGCTGGTTTTTTTCCGAATAGTAACTCATCACAGAACGCGCTCGAGTATCCCCGGCATACGCTGCGTCCCGTCCATAGTTACCAGAGCCATCATAGTCCCCCGGGTGTTCCAGCCCAATGGTGTGGCCTATTTCGTGAACTAGAACTTCGCGAAAATAATGACCCCGTGGAGGGTTTGCACCTGCATTCGCTGTTCCGACATTTGCGAAAGTTTGACTCATATAGCGGTTGGGGAGTGAGGCCATACCCCCAGAGGTTCCGTGCATCTCATTGATATCTATATGGCCGTCAGCCCCCTGCCTTTTTTCAGTGAATGTGACGTTAGCGACATCCTGCCAGGATTGCAGTGCCTGCCTGGCTTGATCTGCCTGCTGTGGGGTAAAGCCCTTGGAAACACGATAGGACAACGTGGTTTTGCCATCACCGTTACTGTCATGAAACTTGAAACCGCTGCGGGTGATATGTTTCCCGGCCTGTTCCGTAGTGAAGACGGTTTTTTTGCTGTTTAGTGTATATACCTGCGTAGGGCCCTCCGGGCTGATGCCACTCCTCGGATCTGGCACCTGCCCTGCATTAGAATTCGTTGCGGTTGGTCCTGGCACTCTCATAAACCAAAGTCCTCATAAAAATCAGACTCGAACGGTAAAACAACATATTCGAGATACCGATTTCCGCCCAACAAGAGCAGCAGTAGTTATCGGCACCCCCTTAAATTCGCATGCTAAAGGTAATCACGCCAGCGACCAATTAATTCACCAGGACACATTCTAAAATTTAAAAACACTTTAGACTTACAACCGAAAAAACCTGAAACCTCAAAACTCAAATCGCTGTTCAAAAAAATTACAACCCGTTGATATACAAGAGATAAAAATACTAAAACAAACTAAAAAATATATTTATTGCAAAGCATAACTCACAACCAGACAAAACCTGAGACGCAATTGAATATGCATCCGCCCTCATATTTTTCACGTCCCCCAGGCGACTACCAACTTGAATGGCGAACAATAGAATAGAACATGAAGGAAAAAATCAGCATTCCACATACAGCGACTTCCGTCTGCCGCACATGAGTCATTCAATGCACTGCAACAGGCGATCAGTCCGACACCTCTGAAACGGGAACATGAATAACGCACAGGTAATAAACCCAGTGAGTGAGTCAACGGGAGTTTTGAATAACTGAAAAAACCGGAAGGCATCACCAACCCCTGATAGTTTGGTGAAAAAAACACGACATGAACGTGGCTTGAAAGTAGCCATGCTCACTTGATAAGCAGGCACGCAGCGCCACACGCGTATACGGTCAGAAGTAAGAGAAAGGTTCTAGTGCAATCGTGGGGTTCCCTGGACTGAGAACCCCACGGGAGGTCGTTGCCTGGCACACAGACGCCTGCCTGGGCAGGCTTGTCGGGGGGGGTTAGCGAATAGTGACTGGGCTCACCTGAATATCGACCACACTTTTTTTATGAACCCCTTGAATGATGAAAAAATTTTCCCGATAAACCCTCCTCCAGGCCGTGGAGTCGGGACGGGCGAAGGGGCGGGCTCAGGCGTGGGTTCAGGTTCAGTCGGCTCTGAAGTAGGGGTCGGCACGGGATCCGACACAGGCACCACAGTGGGTTCAGGCGTTGGCGTCACTGTCGGCGCCTGACCGTTCCAGATCACATCCGCCTGTTTGATCTGGCTTTGGCTGGCAACCAGTAGATCCGCCGTACCATTTCCCGTTGTGTCCACCGCCAACGTGAAACGGCCGGTTTTCGCGTCTTGGCCGAGCACGGCCTCGCCCGCCTTGCCGCTGAATTTCTCGACGAAGCTCAGCGACTTGAGCCCCGCCTCCTGAACAACACCGGTCAGGTCGATCTTGTCGCTCCCGCTCTGGAAGTCCTGGATGATGTCCGGTGCCTGCGGCGTTGAATCGCTGGCGCGGCGGTAAACAAACGTGTCTGCTCCAGCTCCGCCGTGCAGCTTATCGGCCCCCTTGCCGCCCGTGAGCCGATTGTTGCCCTCGTTCCCCGTCAAGGTATCGTTGCCTGTACCGCCAATGGCGTTTTCCACACTCACACCCTTGGCAATCGACACATTTCCTCTCAAGCCCCCCACGTCCGAGAATGACTCAGCCTTGAGGTTGATGGTTTGGTTCTGGGTGAACCCGGAGAAGTCGAGCGTGTCATTACCTCCACCGTCCCAGACGGTGAAGATCGGCTTGTCGCTCCCCTGCTTGAGGCTATAAGCCTCCCGGCCTGAATTGGAATTGAAGCCGTAGGTGGTGTCGGTATTCCGGGTTTTGGTGTTGGCGCCGTAGAGCCGCTGGGCGGCGGCGATATCGTCCATCATCGGGGCACCCGGGCTGCGCCCGGCAAAATTGTGCCCCGGCTGATGAGTCTCCGTCCAATAGCTCATGACACTGCGAGCCTTGGTGTCCTGGGCATATTCGGCAGCCCGATCGTAATTGAAACCCTGGCCGTCGTATTTACCTGGATGACTCAGCCCCAGGGTATGCCCCAGTTCATGGATCAATAAGCCCAGGAAGTGACTGCCCATCGCCGGGTTTTGCCCACCCTGGGTGCCTATATTGGCCTGGACGTTCGAATTATATTTGTTGGGCAACCCCGCGACGCCTGCCGAACCCGGAACACCCTTGATGCTTATTGTGCCATCCGTGTTCGGGCCATTTTCAACAAATTCGATATTAGCAACATCCGCCCAGTACTGAAGGGCTTGCCTGGCCCGTTCTTTCTGAGCCGCATTGAAGCCGCCCGCAAAGTTATAACCCACGACGATTTTTCCATCATTGTTGCGATCATGAAACTTGAAGCCACCGCGGGTGATGTGTTTCGCGGCCTGATCCGTGGTGAAAGATTTTTTATTGTTGGCCCAGAGAACAACTTGGTGTTCATCGGGTGAAAGATCGGGCTGTAACTTATCTGAAGGACGCGAGTAAGAAGACTGCCTAACAGGGATATGCATGTGCTTTGATACTCTGAACAGTGGAAAGTTAACCGTCCATATATGCGAGTTACCGATGCCGACTGCTCCGTTGTCAGCCCGATAAAGCTCCCACATTGAAAAGACCTTCACCACCGTCATTTCATTTCAACAACCCACCATTAAACATGGCAGTAATAAAACCACACATGTTTTATTCGAGGTGGAATACTCGCATCCCCCAAGTACTCTCAAACCTTGATGCCACCGAAGAAAAAAAAAGTGCAAACAACAAACTTGACTCAATCAAGCGACACGCTTCAAATATCCAGAAAAACAATCAAACACACTGGAAAAAACAAACTGAACATCAAGCTTCTTGTCTGATTGCTAACAAGGCCACGCCTTACACGACTCGATTGTCCCAACCTACCGAGACATGTCGGGGCAACTCATGACGATGCGCCAGCAACCACGTATCCAACGTATGCCCCACATGGGTCAGCCCCCCCCAACTGCGCCCCGGTGTCTTCGATGCTCTGCAGCGCCAGCGTCAGGTCATTGTGATTACGCGGCACCTGCGGCTGGGGCGGCTTTGATCACTGCGCGCCAACCCGCACGCAGCACACTCGCAGCCATGCACCGGAACCTGCCGCGCATCACCGGTGCCCAGCAGCGTCAAGCGCATACCGTGCGCCCGTGGTCCAGGCAGCACAGCAAACGCTCGACGGTATGTGCCAACGGGCCAGAGTTATCCAACACGAACAAGCCCGCCCCATTGCCCGCAATCAACTCGGCAGTGAACCGCGCATTGCGCGCCAGGCGTTCCTCGATGTCGGCCAATGACTCACGCCCGCGCGCGATCAAACGCTGGCGCAACACCGCTTGGTCCACCGTCAGCAGCAATACCAACGACGTCGGGTAACGCTCACGAGCCTGCGCCAGGTGAGCACGGGAGCCGTTGACCAGAACGTCGTCCCCAGCGGCCAACCAATCGTCGATTTCCCTGGGGATGCCATAGGACAAGCCATTTGCCTGCCAGCTCAAGGCAAATGCGCCCTCGGCTTCCATCAGCGCAAACTGCTCCGGGCTCACCCCTTGCGCCGCTTCGCCCACCGCCTCTGCCGACCGTGTGATCACGCGCCGCACCATACGGCAGCCACGCTCGACCAGGCGTGGACGCGCGGCATCCAGCAGGCTGTCCTTGCCCGAACCCGATGGCCCGATGAGATAGATCAACCTGCCTGCCATCAAAACACCCTCTTCGCTTGTCTCCAGACTTGTTGCACCATCGGCAGCCCTTCGCGGCTCCTGGCTTGCACCAGGTCGGCACGCAGGCCAATGGCGATTTCACCTCGGTCCTTCAAGCCCGCGCCTGTGCCGGCGCCAGGCTGATCATCTGCACTGCGCGGCAAAGATCACCGCCATCTTGTTGATCGGCAGTACGAACGCCGCCTGCAACAGGCTCGCCGTGTAGTAGTCACTGGAAAGTATATCCAGCAATCCCTCGCCAGCCAGGCCGGCGGCGGCCACATTACCCGAGTGCGACCCACCACGCACCACGTTCGGCGCGCCCATCAAGACTTTCATGTTCAGTTGCCGGCAACCGCGCGCGGCTTCCAGGGTGGTGGGAAATTCAGCGATTGTCATGCCATAACGCGCAGACTCTTCACGATGCGAAGCGAGCCGCTCTTGATCTTGACCTGCTTTTGATCTTGATCTTAGGCGCCCCGTCAAACCACGCTGGCCGGAATTCGACAGGGATTTGGGGGGTAAACCGGCAGGGATGCCGGCGGATTACGGGCACACCGAGCCTAAGCGAGGTGCCGAGTGGTGGGGCAAGAGC
>NZ_SMOF01000004.1:0-7538 GCF_018135665.1 Pseudomonas sp. B2021 | reverse complement strand
GACGGGGATTATCTGGGGACTGGATTAATTTATATTTCAACCATAATATAAGCAAAAAATTACGCCCGTAATTTTTTGCACAATGGTTTCCGGAGTTCGCCATGCCCCCTCTCCCCCTGCGTCTTCTCACACCCCTGGCCCTGTTGATGTTCCTTAATGGCTGCAACAGCAAGGCCGATACCGCTCAGGTACCAGTGCCGCGTCCGGTACTCGCCGCCAAGGTCGAAGCCGCCGGCACCCAGCAAAGCGCTTATACCGGCGTGGTGGCAGCACGCACTGAAAGCAACCTGGGCTTTCGGGTCAGCGGCAAGGTGATCGAGCGCAAGGTCGACCCCGGCCAGCATGTCTCCCGTGGCGACACCCTGTTGGTACTGGACATCGGCGACTTCGAACTGGCGCTGCGTTCGGCCAAGAACCGCGTCAACGCCGCCGAGGCGCAACTGCGCCAGCGCCGTGACGATGAAAACCGTTACCAGCGCCTGGCCAGTACCGGCGCGGTGTCGCGGCAGATCTTCGACCAGTCGGCCACCAACCTGCGCGTCGCCCAGGCCGAACTGGCCGCGGCGCAATCGGACGCCAGCCAGATCGAAAACCGTCGCACGTATTCGGTGCTCAAGGCCGATGGCGACGGCATCATCACCGATGTGCTGGCCGATCGCGGACAGGTGGTGGCCGAAGGGCAAATCGTCGCGCGCCTGGCCCATGACGGTGCCCGTGAAGCCATCGTCAACCTGCCGGAGAACCGGCGTGACCTGGCCGCGCAAAAAGCCTTGGCATTCCCCTTCGGCGCACCCGACCAGGCCGTGACCGCCACCCTGCGCGAGCTGTCCGCCAGCGCCGACCCGGTCACCCGCACCTACCGGGCACGTTATGTGCTGCAGGGTTCGGTCGAGCGTTTCGCCCTCGGTTCCACCATCACCGTGCGCCTGCAAGGCAACGGCCAGCCTCTGCAAACCCGCGTGCCCATTGGCGCCTTGCAGGATGCGGGGCAAGGCACGGGCGTCTGGCTGATTGGCGATGACCAAAAGATCAGCTTCGCCCCGGTGAAAGTCGCCAGCCTCGGCCAGGAAGACGCCTTGCTCGACAGCGGCGTAACACCCGGCCAAACCATCGTCGCCCTCGGCGCTCACCTGTTGCACAGCGGCGACACGGTGCGCTTGCTGCCCGCCCAGGCGCTGGCCCTCAACCGTCAGCAGGATCAATGAGTATGCGCGGGATCAACCTCTCCGAACTGGCCGTCAAACACCGCGCCGTCACCCTGTTTTTGCTGATTGCGATCCTCGTCGCCGGGGTCTTCGCATTCAGCAAGCTGGGCCGCGCCGAAGACCCTTCGTTTACCGTCAAGGTCATGACCATCACCGCCGCCTGGCCCGGCGCCACCGCCCAGGAAATGCAGGAACAAGTCGCCGACCGCCTAGAAAAACGCCTGCAAGAGCTGGACTACTACGACCGCGTCGAGACCATCGCCCAGCCGGGCTTTGTGTCGATGCGCATGACCTTCCTGGAGTCCACACGCCCGAGCGAGATCCAGGCGCTGTTCTACCAGACGCGCAAAAAGCTCAGCGACGAAGCCGCGCAATTGCCCAAGGGCGTGATCGGGCCGTTTTTCAACGATGAATATTCCGATGTGTACTTTGCGTTGTACGCCCTGGAAGCCGAACACCTGCCCCACCGCCAGCAGGTGCAAATGGCCGAACAATTGCGCCAGGGCCTGCTCAACCTGCCCGGGGTGAAGAAGGTCAATATCCTCGGCGAACAGGCCCAGCGTGTGTTTGTGGAGTTTTCCTATGAGCGCCTGGCGACCCTGGGCATCAAGCCCGAACAGATCTTCGCCGCCCTCGCCGCACAAAACGCCGTGGCGCCCTCAGGCTTCGTCGAAACCGCGGGTGCCCGCGCCTATATCCGCATCGACGGCGCGTTCGACAGCCTGGCCTTGATCGAGAACGTGCCCCTGCAAGTCAATGGCCGCGTATTGCGCATCGCCGATGTAGCCACCGTGAGCCGGGGTTATGAAGACCCGCCCAGTTACCGCATCCGCCACCAGGGCGACCCGGCGCTGATGCTGGGCGTGATCATGGAGAAGCACTGGAACGGTCTGGAACTGGACAAGAGTCTGCAAGCCGAAGAAGCGCGGATCCAGGCCGACCTGCCCCTGGGCGTGAACTTCGCCAAGGTGTCCGACCAGGCGAAGAACATCAGCCTGGCGGTCAATGAATTCATGCTCAAATTCTTCGTCGCCCTGGCGGTGGTGATGCTGATCAGCCTGTTGGCCCTGGGCTTTCGCGTGGGGCTGGTGGTGGCGGCCGCCGTGCCGCTGACTCTGTCGATCGTGTTCGTGATCATGCTGGTCACGGGCCGTGAATTCGACCGGGTCACCCTCGGCGCGCTGATCATCTCCCTGGGCTTGCTGGTGGACGACGCCATCATCGCCATCGAGATGATGGTGGTGAAACTTGAAGAAGGGTTTGACCGCATTCACGCGGCGACCTATGCCTGGAGCTCCACCGCCGCGCCCATGCTCACCGGTACGCTGGTGACCATCATTGGCTTTTTGCCGGTGGGGTTTGCGCGCTCCGGTGCTGGCGAGTACGCCGGCAATATCTTCTGGATTGTCGGGTTCGCATTGATTTCGTCGTGGCTGGTCGCGGTGGTGTTCACGCCTTACCTGGGCGTAAAGATGCTACCGCAGATCAAGCCAGTGCCCGGCGGGCATGATGCGATTTATGCCGGGCGCTACTACCAGAAACTGCGCCGCCTGGTAGAGGCCTGCGTGCGTGGGCGCTGGCTGGTAACTGGGCTGGTGGTGGCCGCGTTTGTGCTGTGTGGCCTGGGTATGGCGGTGGTGAAGAAACAGTTCTTCCCCGACTCGGACCGCTCGGAGCTGATTCTGGAAGTGTATATGCCGCCCGGCAGCGCGTTCAAAAGCACCGAGGCCGTAGCGGCTCAGGTGGAGAAGGCGCTGTTGCAGGAACCCCAGACGAGCATGGTCGACACCTATGTGGGCGGCGGCGCACCACGGTTTTTCCTGTCGTTGAACCCTGAAATGCCGGACCCGGCGTTCGCCAAGTTGATCGTGCAAACGCCGGATTCCCATGCCCGCGACGCACTGAAACTGCGGATGCGTGAGCGCATTGCGGCAGGCGAATTCCCTTCGGCGCGGGTTCGGGTCACACAGCTCGTCTTCGGCCCGCCAGTGCCGTTCCCGGTGGTGTTCCGCGTTTCCGGGCCGGACCTGAATGTGCTGCGTGGGTTGTCTGAAGACGTGCGTCAGGTGGTAGCCGGCAACAAGCTGACCAGAGACACCTTCCTCGAATGGGGCGAACGTGCCAGCGGTTATCGCCTGGTGCTGGATCAGGATCGCTTGCGCCTGCTGGGGTTCACGCCGGACGAGGTCAAGTCCCAACTCAACGCTTTGCTCAGCGGCAACCCGATCACCGAAGTGCGCGAAGGCAACCGCACCGTGTCGGTGGTGGCCCGTGCCCAGGGCAGCCAGCGTGAAGACCTGGGCAACCTCAACAACATGACCCTGACCAACAGCGCCGGAACCTCGGTGCCATTGGCCCAGGTCGGGCATTTCCAGGCGGTAATGGAAGAGCCGATCCTCAAGCGCCGCGACCGCGCCACCACCGTGGAAGTGCGCGCCGACATCATCGACGGCGTACAACCGCCCGATGTGGAAATGGCCGTGTACAAAGACCTGCAGCCACTGATCGCCAAACTGCCCAGCGGGTACAAAATCGACATCGGCGGCCCGGTTGAGGAAAGCGCCAAAGCCAACGTCGCCCTGGCGGCGCTGTTCCCGATCATGATCCTGCTGACCCTCACGGTGATCATGTTCCAGGTGCGCTCCTTTGGCGTGATGTTCATGGTGTTCGCTACCGCGCCTTTGGGCCTGATCGGCGCAGTGCCCACCTTGTTGTTGTTCAACCAGCCGTTCGGCTTTAACGCGATCCTGGGCCTGATTGGCATCGGCGGCATCCTGATGCGCAACACGCTGATCTTCACCGACCAGATACGCCAGAACCAGGACCACGGCATGGCGATTCGCGAGGCCATTATCGAAGCCACGGTGCGGCGTGCCCGACCGGTGATCCTTACGGCACTGGCGGCGGCGTTGGCGTTTATTCCGTTGACGTTGTCTGTGTTCTGGTCGTCCCTGGCCTATGTGCTGATTGGCGGGGTGTTGGTGGGCACGGTGTTGACGCTGTTGTTCTTGCCAGCGCTGTGCAGCTTGGTGCTGCGCGACAAGGTTGCTGAAATGTCCCACGTAACGGCCGGATAAGCGCTACTCCCCTCCCCTGTAAACCTCTGCAAAGTCCCTCGCCTGATCAAACAGTGCGAGGGATTGCAGATGGTGGTGTTCGTTAGAGCCCTGATGAATGGGGCTGTCTCTTGATCTCGGTGCTGGCCAACCTGATGCTGGTGCCGATGGATCCCGAAGCGCCGAAGGTTGAGCGCGTATTCGCGGATTTCCGCACCTGCCTGAATACCTTTGATACGTGGGCCGACAGCTTTTTAAGTGGTTCGGCACTTAGCGTGGAGCAGGTGTTCAAGGTTGGGGAAGACGTCGCACTGGTCGCGCCGATCTCTTCCGACAAGCCCAGCCGCACGGTCGCTCAATGCAAAGCCCAGGGCGGGCTGACGCTGGTGCATCTGTTCGAAAGCACGCAGTTCGTGCCTATCGGCAACACGCCCGTGAGGCTGCAAGCCGTTGCACAGGACGGCAGCCCGGTAGGCGCGCCACTGCATCGGACCATTGGCCCCAGCGGCATTCTTGAAGTCAGCGACTGTAGCCGCGACCAACAGTACGAAATCACCTTTTACCCCACTGTTTCCAAGGCTCACGTCCAGGCGCTGTATGCGTCCTATGAGTCTGTGATCACCGGGCTGGAAGCGGATTTGCGCACGGCATGGGCCGAGCATTTCAAGCCTCGATGGGCAGACTTTGCCAAAGCGCCAGCCTACAAGCGTAGCGGCATTCAGGGCATTGCCTTTGCGACCGGGCTGGGCAAGGCGCTTTACAACCTGTGGGACAACATCACCGAGCTGTACGACCTGCTCGCCAACCTCAAGTCCAACAGCGAAACGTTGCTGAAATACCTGTCCCAGGCCGAGCTGGATGCACTGCTCAAGCTGGGCAAAGACACGCTGGCCAAGGGGTTGCTGGTACTCAGTGATGAGCCGCTGTTGTTTATCTACCTGTCGGCGCTGGTGGCCTGGATACGCATGCTGCCGCCGCCCGACATGTACGAACTGCTGGGTGAAATCACCGGCGAAGTGTTGATCAATCTGTTGCTGATCTGGGCTACGCGGGGCATTGGGGTACAGCTGCGCCTGGGCGCGCAGACGCTCAGTCACGTCAAATCCGGGCGGGCGCGGGCGTTGTTGGAGTTGCTGGCCGAGCAGGTGACGGGGCCTCGGCTGGAAACCCATGTCGAGGCCGCCAAGCCGGTGTTGCTGAGCAGTGCGGCGACGCCGATTAAGACGGTGCCGGCTGTGCCGTTGAAGGCGGGCGATACGCTGGTTTCGAACCCGGTGCCGATGGTGCGCGGCAAGGCCCAGCGCACGACGTTGGTCCGTCAGGAGCCTGTCGATGATGTGCCGGCTGTGGCGTCGAACCCCAAGGGTGATGCGGCGGCGTCAGCGGACAAGACCGTTACCAACGGCTGCCCGGTGTCGATGGTCACCGGCGAGGAATTGCTCACCCTCACCGACGGCGCGCTGGACGGGATTTTGCCGTTTGAGTGGACACGGCTGTATCGCACTAGCGCGGTGGAGGTCGATTGTGGGCTGGGGTTGGGTTGGAGCCATGCGCTGGCTCATCGGCTGGTGGTGTCGGGCGATTCGGTGGTGTGGACTGACCATGAAAACCGCTCGACTACCCTGCCCTTGCCCACCGATTCTCGGCCGGCGATCACCAATAGCCTGGCGGAAGCGGCGATCTATTTGGGTTCGGCGCCTGACGAGTTGGTGCTGGCCCAGGCCTCCCGTTTCTACAACTTTCGCGACGGTGTGCTGACAACCATCAGCGATGCATATGACAACCGCCTGCGCCTTTGCCGTGATCGCTCAGGGCGGATTGAGCGGCTGGATAACGGTGCTGGCCGTTCGCTGCTGTTGCGTTATGAGCTGGATCGCATCGTCGCGGTGGACTACCAGGTGCATCGCGCCACAGGGCGTGCACCTTACGTCTGGGAAACCGAGCAGAACGTTGTTTCCTACGCCTATGACGAAGCGGGACGACTGGTTTGCGCGACCAATGCTGTCGGAGAAAGCGAGCGTTATCGGTACGACGATCAGCACGTCATTCTCGAGCGGCAGTTGGCCGGTGGCGCGAGTTTCTTCTGGGAATGGGAACACGCTGGCAAGGCGGCGCGCTGCGTCCGGCATTGGGCAAGTTTTTCGCAGATGGACACGCGCTATGCCTGGGGGGATGACGGTCGCGTCACCGTGCATAACGCCGATGGTAGCCAGGAGGTGTATGTCCATGACCAGCGGGCGCGGCTGGTACAGCGCGTCGATCCGGACGGCGCCACGCACTTTAAATCCTACGACGACCAGGGGCGGCTGACCGTCGAGCAAGACCCGATGGGCGCGGTGACGGCCTATCAATATGACGACGCCGGACGCTTGGTGGCGTTGTTTCCGGGGGATGATGAGCCGACTTCCTACGAGCATGACAACGGTTTTGTACGAGTTGTACGGCGTGGCGAGGCGGTTTGGAAATATGAGCGTAATGATCAGGGCGACCTTACGCGTAGGACCGATCCCGATGGTGAGGTTACGGACTACAGCTACAACAAGCACGGGCAACTGATTGGGGTTTGGTATCCCGACAGCAGTTGTCATCGGCTGGTGTGGAACGAGCGTGGGCAGTTGCTGGAGGAGCAATTGCCCCATGGTGGGATCAAGCGTTATCGCTATGACGATCTGGGTCGACAGATTGCCCGTGAGGATGAACACGGCGCACAGACCGTTTATGAATGGGACAGCGTCGGCAGGTTGATTCGTCTTGTATTGCCTGGCGGTAGTTGTAGGGAATTCAGCTACAACCCCTACGGCAAAATCATCGCCGAACGCGACGAACTCGGCCACGTCACCCGCTACGAATACGAAGGTGGCCTGCACCTGATCAGCCGCCGCCTCAACGCCGACGGCACCCAGGTCAAATACCGCTACGACAACACCCGACTGCTGCTCACCGAGATCGAAAACGAAACCGGCGAAACCTACCAACTCGACTACCACCCCAATGGCCTGATCCGCCAGGAAACCGGCTTCGACGGCCAACGCACCGCCTACGCCTACGACCTCAACGGAAACCTGCTGGAAAAGACCGAACACGGCGACGACGGCAGTCAGCTAGTGACCCGTTACGAGCGCGACCACGCCGGGCGCCTCGTACGAAAAACCCTGCCCGATAACAGCGTGGTCGACTATGCCTACGACCGCCAGGGCAACCTCCTCAGCGTCGACGACGGTAACTGGGCGTTGGCCTACGAATACGACCGCCAAAACCGCCTGACCGCCGAGCACCA
>NZ_SMOF01000001.1:5938007-5979472 GCF_018135665.1 Pseudomonas sp. B2021 | reverse complement strand
CGGGCGCCGTCGGCAGGGTAGCCGGCACACTCGGCAGCGACCTCGGTGCCTGGGCTGTACGAGGCTTGGCCGGCGCCAGTTCCGCCCTCAACCTCGTGCTGCTGGCATTCTGGCCACGGGATATCGGTGACTCAACGCTTTACACCCCGGAGCAGTTGGAGGGGATGCGTTTGGCCAGCACGCGAGTGCGTTTCCAGTTTCGCCAGGATGAGTCCGGTGAACTGCGTGTTTATGGCCTACATACCCAACCTGGCAGTGGCGCTGACCGTGTGCCGGTTGC
Source organism: Pseudomonas sp. B2021 (assembly GCF_018135665.1). Taxonomy (NCBI): domain Bacteria; kingdom Pseudomonadati; phylum Pseudomonadota; class Gammaproteobacteria; order Pseudomonadales; family Pseudomonadaceae; genus Pseudomonas; species Pseudomonas sp. B2021. Next base: position 5,979,192 of record NZ_SMOF01000001.1, on the reverse strand, counting down.
ACAAGCCCGGTGGAATGTGGACAAAAGCGCGATGGTGGCGGTGCTGGATGGCATCAGCATCACATGGACGCCGAACCATGGGCCGGTGGTCAACGCGCCGAGTCCGTATCCGGGTGCACAGGAACGTCTGGATAATTTGTTCGTTCATCCGATTGCAGTGGGGCAAGACTCGGCAATCAGCCACTACCCTGGCCGGGAAGCTAACGAAGTTACCTGGCAGGATACGATCATTTCGTTTCCTGCTGACTCGGGTATGCCGCCGTTGTATTTGGTGTTTGCCAAGCCAATGGTTCACCCACTGGAAGTTGGGCCATATGACGACTTGAGCAGTCGCAGCATCAAAGACGGCTATGACATCGATCATCTTTCGGCTCGTAAAGTGCTTGAAGCTGTTCTGCTAAAACTTGACGGAGAAATGGATCCACGGGAAATAAGGGATTACCTTCGGCGAGCCCCAAGCATCGCTATTCCTGCCCGAGTCCACCAAAAATATAGTGAGACCTACGGCGGGCGTAGTACCAAAGCAAAGCAGATGCAGGATGCCTCCGACCTGAGGGCCGCGGTGGACAGCAACTTCAATGCGATTAAACGCGGACTTCTGGAGGAAGGCTTCACCGAAGCAGACGTCGAAGTGGCTCGGGAGCAACTGCATAGGCTCAGTAAAGAACAGGGGTGGTATTGATGAGTGCGCAAACTATTAATGGCTGGATCAGAAATCTGGGCAAACGCTACGAAGATTTGATTACCGAAGGGCTGATACCGAACCAGCCATTACAAGAACTTTATGACGGGCGGGATCGCCTGCACTTAGAACCTGCATGGGGACTTTCCCTGAGTTTTTGGGCAGAAACCAAGCGATTGGAAGCGCTGTTCATCACTCTGATTAAAAGCACTCCGTCGACATTGGAATATAAGGGCGAGCTGCCCAAACCTCTCGCTTCTACGATGACGAAATCCGACATTCGGTCGCATTTCGGCGTCCCTGTAGAATCAGGTGTTCCTGTAAAAATGCCACAGCCCGGGGGTATGACTGGAGGGTGGGATGCCTATCATCTTGATCCAAGCACACATCCGAATACCAAGCTGGTTTGCAAGTACACCTCCACTTTTCAGGTAAAAGCGTTGGTGTTTACATTGATTGATAAGAACCACGACTGATCTGCGTTCTGTTCCCAACTGGTTCGCCCCGCGTGGGAACGAGCGTCAAAGACGTAGAGCGTTCAGATGCACCGCGTTGGATTCATCGCAGGCAAGCCAGCTCCCACAGTGACCGCGTTCCAACTTTGAAATACGGTCAACTGTGGGAGCTGGCTTGCCTGCGATAGCGGTGTAACAGGCAGCAGGTCTATCCCTGACTGAACTGCGAAGCCAATTCGCGCAACAGCACCTCGGCATCCAACACTTTACCCACCACATCCTCCGCCTTCTCGCGGCTCAAACCCAGGCGCTCAAGCAGTGCGTCCGGAATGGATTCATCCGGCCCGGAGCCAATCCCCCGGCTGCGCAACAGGCGCACCGCCAGGCACACCAGGTTCGGGTATTCGGCGTATTGCCCGTCATACGTGGGGTCGTGCTGGAAGCGCAGGGCGGTGCACAGTTCGTCCGGCATGTCCCAGTAACGCATCAACCAGGCGCCGATCTGTTCGCGGCTGATGCCCAGCAAGTGTTGCTCGACGTAGCTGTGGCACAGGTGCGGGTTGACCTCCAGGTGCCGGCAGATCAGCGAGAAGTGCGGCGGAAACACGTGGGCCAGCAGCAGGTAGCCGAAGTTGTGCAGCAAACCTGCCAGGTAGGTCAGGCCGGCCTCCGGGCGCTGGGCGCGGGGCATGGCGCGGGTCAGGCCCTCAATCACAGCGGCGGTGTAGATCGACTGGTGCCAGTACGGCGTGGACAGGTGCGGGCGGTCCTTGGGCAGGCTCAGGGTTTTGCCCAGGGCCAGGCCCAGGGCCAGGTTGATTACCAGATCAAAGCCCAATACGCGCACGATGGCGTCTTCGACTGAGCGGATCTTGCCCGGCGAGGCGTAGTAGGGCGACGCGGCCCAGCTGACGACCTGGGCGGCAAGGGCCGGGTCGGTTTCCACCACGCCAGTAATGTCGTCGATGGTGGCGTTGGGGTCGACACGCAGCTTGATGATCTTCTGTGCGGTGTCGGCCAGCGGCGGAATCTCGATGGTCGCTTCCAGGCGTTGCTGGATACGGCGCGCGGTGAAGGCTTGCATCGCCTGGGTGATTTCCTCGCGGTCATCATTGGGGCGGTCGAGGTTCGGGCGGATGTTGCTCAACGGTTCACCGAACTGCGCGGCGCTGGCCTTGGTGAGCAGGCTCTTGAAGGCGTCGGTGGGGATTTCCAGCAACAGCCCGGCTTCGCCCGAATGCACCAGCAGGCTCGGCTCATTGAGCATACGGCCTTCGTACAGGCATGGCGAACTGGTCAGTGGCGGCAAGCCTGGCAGCAGGCTCAGGTCATGCTTGCCCAGCATGCGCTCGACCCGCTCGGGGGCTACGGCCGTGAGGCGGCGACCGGTGAGTTCGGCGAGGCGGTTGAGGTCCAGCAACTGGCTTTGGGGGAACAGCACCATGAGCGCGCCAACCGCATCCTCAAGCAATACCGCCTGGACCTTTCGGGCAGGGTTCAGGCCAGGCTGTTCGAGGACTTCCGTGTAGGGGATGGCGAGCTTTGCGAGCAGCGCCCGAATGACCGGCGGGGCGGTCAGTGGGGCTGTGGCGAGGGCAACTTCTGACATGGCCTGATCCAATTTCTTACAGTCATTGGAGTATAACCAGCTTGATACGGGTGTTGGTCGGATAAGTGCGTCAGGCGTCACACTTGACCGTATTGCTGGCCGTGGCGCAGCCAGCGGTTGAGCAAGGGGCTGACGTGATCGGGCCAACGTTCGAGCAAGGCTTGCGCAGCATCGCGCACGGCGGGCAGCAGGTCGGCATCGCGCATCAGGTCGGCGACCTTGAATTGAAGCAGGCCGGTCTGGCGCGTGCCGAGCATTTCACCGGGGCCGCGCAGTTCGAGGTCTTTTTCGGCGATGACAAAACCGTCGTTGGTTTCGCGCATGATGCCCAGGCGCTGGCGACCGATCTGCGACAGTGGCGGGTGATAGAGCAACACGCAGTGGCTGGCGGCGCTGCCCCGGCCCACCCGCCCGCGCAGCTGGTGCAGTTGCGCCAGGCCCAGGCGCTCGGGGTTTTCGATGATCATCAGGCTGGCGTTGGGAACGTCCACGCCCACTTCAATCACGGTGGTGGCCACCAGTAATTGCAGGTTGCCGGCCTTGAACTCGGCCATCACCGCGGCTTTTTCCGCCGGCTTCATACGGCCATGGATCAACCCGACCTTGAGCTCACCCAAGGCGCTGGTGAGGTCTTCATAGGTAGTTTCGGCGGCCTGGCAGGTCAGTTCTTCGGACTCTTCGATCAGTGTGCACACCCAGTACGCCTGGCGGCCTTCGGCGCAGGCACCGCGCACGCGCTCGATCACTTCGACCCGCCGCGTGTCGGTGACCAGCACGGTGTTGACCGGCGTTCGCCCTGGCGGCAGTTCGTCGAGGATCGAGGTGTCGAGGTCGGCGTAGGCGCTCATGGCCAGGGTGCGTGGGATCGGCGTGGCGGTCATGATCAACTGGTGCGGGTTCATGCGCCCGCCCACGCCTTTCTGGCGCAGGGCCAGGCGCTGTTGCACGCCAAAGCGGTGCTGTTCGTCGATGATCACCAGCGCGAGGTTCTTGAACTGCACTTCGTCCTGGAACAGTGCATGGGTGCCCACCACCATCGGTGCGCCGGCGGCGATCTGTTCCAGGGCGGCCACGCGGTTCTTGCCTTTGAGCTTGCCAGCCAGCCACGCCACCTCCAGGCCCAGGGGTTCGAGCCAGCGCTTGAAGGTGATGAAGTGTTGTTCGGCGAGGATTTCCGTGGGTGCCATCAGCGCCACCTGATAGCCAGCTTCCAGGGCTTGCAGGGCGGCGAGGGCGGCCACCACGGTCTTGCCAGCGCCTACGTCACCCTGGATGAGCCGCAGCATCGGCTCTTGCTGGCTGAGGTCGTAGGCGATTTCATTGCCCACGCGCTGTTGCGCGCCGGTGGGTGCAAAGCCGAGGTTGGCCAGGTATTGCGCAGGCAGCCGCGTGGCCTTGGGCATCGCCGGGGCGCGCAGGGAACGCATGCTTTCGCGCAGGCGTTGCTGGGACAGCTGGTGCGTGAGCAGTTCTTCAAAGGCCAGGCGATGCTGGGCCCAATGATGGCCGAGGGCGAGTTCGTCCACATCGGCATCGGCGGGCGGGTGATGCAAATACCGAATCGCATCGGCCAGGGGCGCCAATTGATAGTCGCGGGCCAGCTCCAGGGGCAGCCAATCGGGCAGGCTTTGCGGGCCGAGCATGGTCAGGGTCTGCATGCACAACTGGCGCAGACGTTGCTGGGTCAGGCCCTCGGTCAGCGGGTAGATCGGCGTGAGCGTGGTGTCCACCGGTGGCGGCTCATCGCCGGTAATGGCGCGGTATTCCGGGTGGTAGATTTCCAGGCCAGAGGCGCCTGGGCGTGCCTCGCCGTAACAGCGCACGCGGGTGCCACGCTTGAGGCCTTCTTTCTGTGCGTTGCTGAAGTGGTAGAAGCGCAGGCTCAAGCCACCGGTACCATCCTGCAGACGCACCACCAGGCTGCGGCGCTTGCCCATCACCACGTCGGCGCCGCTTACGGTGCCTTCGATCACCGCGTCCTGCCCAGGGCGCAAATGACCGATGGGCACCACGCGGGTGCGGTCCTGGTAGCGCAGGGGCAGGTGGAAAAGCACGTCCTGAAGGTTCTCCAGGCCGACCTTGGCCAGCTTCTCGGCCATGGCCTCACCGACACCCTTGAGTGCCGTCACCGACACCTGCGACAGCTCAGTCATACCGTGGCTTAGCTCGCAACGGGCGGCTTGGCCACCGAACACAGGCGGATCGAGTCCGCGAGGATCTCAATCGCTTTGGGGCGCGGGAAGCTGGCGCGCCAGGCAATCGCCACGGTACGGAACGGCACGGGCGGCGTGAGTGGGCGCACTTCGATCACGCCCTGGGCGTAGTGATGGCTGTCTACCGCAGACAGCGGCAGGATCGAGATGCCCAGGCCGGACGCGACCATATGGCGAATGGTTTCCAGGGAGCTGGATTCCACCGTGGTGTGCTTGGCGCCGTCGTTGCCCTTGGTCAGGGTCGGGCAGGCTTCCAGCACCTGGTCGCGGAAGCAGTGACCTTCACCGAGCAGCAGCAGGCTCTTGTCATTGAGCAGGCCGGCGTCGATGGTGTCCTTCTTGGTCCACGGGTGGGAGGCCGGCATCAGCACGTAGAACGGCTCGTCGTAGAGCGGCAGGGTCAGCACGTCCGCCTCGTTGAAGGGCAGGGCGATGATGATCGCGTCCAGCTCGCCGTTGCGCAGTTTGTCGCGCAGCACGTGGGTGAAGTTTTCTTCGATATACAGCGGCATCTGCGGCGCGACGCGGTGCAGTTGCGGAATAAGGTGCGGGAACAGGTACGGGCCGACCGTGTAGATGGCGCCGACTTTGAGCGGTGCGGTCAGCTGGTTCTTGCCGGCCTGGGCCAGTTCGCGAATGCTTTGCGCCTGTTCCAGGACCTTCTGGGCCTGGGCAACGATGCCTTCGCCCACCGGGGTGAGACGCACGGCGCTCTTGCTGCGCTCGAAAATCAGCACACCGAGTTCGTCTTCAAGCTTTTTCACACCCACCGACAGCGTCGGCTGGCTGACGTGGCAACGTTCGGCTGCATGGCCGAAGTGCTGTTCTTGGGCGAGGGTCACGATGTAGCGTAATTCTGTAAGAGTCATAGCGGGCGTCCATGAGGTTGCGGGCCAAGCATACCGGCTGCAATCGATAGACGCACGTTATCAGAACTTTGCTGGGGATTGAGTGGGGAATGTCGGAATTTTGCTGAGGTAATAAAGCACATGCGGGAGGGAGCAAGTCCCTCCCACAGTACTCTGTCAGCGGCGACGCTTGTCGATGTTGTAAACGAACGGCGCGACCAGTTCGACGCTGCCGTTTTTCAACAGGTCCGCAGGCGGCTTGGGTAGCGGCTGAGCCTTGCGGATCATCTCAAGGGTTGCACGGTCCAGGTCGGCGTTGCCGGAGCGGCCTTCCAGTTCGTAAGACAGCACATTGCCTTCACCATCGACCACGAAGCGCAAGCGGTTCATACCTTCCTTGCCACTGCGTTGGGCGCCAGGCGGGTACTTCTTGTACTTCTGCAGATGCGCCAGCAATGTGCTTTGCCAGGAAGCCTGGGCGGCCAGCTGCTGTGCCGATGGGCCCGGCGTAGGCTGTGCGGACTTCTGCGCAGGTGCGTTGCTCGGCGGCGTTTCGCTCGGTGGCTCCTCGGAAGGTTTCTCCTTGGGCGGCTCGGGCTTCTTCTCCACCGGCTTTGGCGGTTGTGGCTTAGGCTTGGGCTTGACCGGCTTGGGCACCTGGATCGTTGGCTTGGGCGCCTCGGCCAGCTTCGGCAGGGGCAGCTCTTCGACCGGTGGTGGCGGCGGCGCAACGACCTTGGGCGGCGCTGGAGGCGGCGGCGGTGCTGGCAGCGGCGCCAGGTCGATGACCATGGCGGCGGGTGGCAGCTGGATCGCCTGCGGCGCGGACCATTGGAGCGCGATGATGATCGCGACGGCATGCACGCCCAGCACGACGGCGAGGCTGGTGCCATAACGCGTCAGTTTGTGGCGCGTCGTGATCATTTCTTGGCTGCCGTCTCAAGTCCGACCAGGCCTACCTTGAGGTAGCCGGCAGCCCGCAGGGCATCCATCACGCTCATCAGGTCGCCATAGTCCACGCCTTTGTCGGCCTGGAAGAAGATCGTCGTGTCTTTCTTGCCTTGGGTCTTGGCATCCAGCACCGGCCCCAGGGTTTCAGCCTTGACTTCTTCTTCGCCCAGGAACAGGCGTTGGTCCGCCTTGACGCTGAGGAAGATCGGTTTCTCTGGCCGCGGCGCCGGCTTGGCGCTGGACGCAGGCAGGTCCACCTTGATGTCCACGGTCGCCAGCGGAGCCGCCACCATGAAGATGATCAGCAGCACCAGCATCACGTCGATAAACGGCGTGACGTTGATTTCGTGGTTCTCGACGAGTTCGTCGTCGCCTTGATTCAAATGCAGGCCCATGGCCGATTACCCCACTTTCACCATGTGCGGTTGCGAGCTGCGCTCGGTAGGCAGGTGATCGAGGTCACGGCTGACCAGCAACAGGACTTCAGCCGATGCATCCGACACCTGGGCCTTGTAGCCGGCAATCGAACGGGCGAAGACGTTGTAGATGACCACCGCAGGAATCGCGGCAACCAGGCCCAGGGCGGTCGCCAGCAGGGCTTCGGCGATGCCGGGGGCAACGACGGCGAGGTTGGTGGTCTGGGTTTTGGCGATGCCGATGAAGCTGTTCATGATGCCCCACACGGTACCGAACAGGCCGACGAAGGGCGCGGTGGAACCGATGGTGGCGAGTACGCCGGTGCCGCTGCTCATGTTGCGGCCACAGGCGGCAACCAGGCGCTCCAGGCGGAAGCTGACGCGTTCCTTGATGCCTTCTTTTTCGCGAGTGTTGGCCGACAGGCGCATTTCTTCCAGCGCGTCGTGCACCAGCAGGTTGGCCAGGGTGCCCTTCTTGGTCGCGGTTTCGCTCGCTTCCTTGAGGGTGGTGGCTTTTTTCAGGTGGACGATTTCAGCACGCAGACGACGCTTGGCGCCCAACAGCTCGAAGCCTTTGGCAATCCAGATGGTCCAGGTGATGATCGAGGCGATGGCCAGGCCGATCATCACAGCCTTCACTACCACGTCGGCATTCTGGTACATGCCCCATGGCGACAGGTCGTGGGCCATGCCCAGGGTGTTGTCTTCTTCCAGCACCACGCCGGTTTCGTCGGCAGGTGCGGCAGCGCCGGCGGCCTGGGCCGGGTCGGTGGCCACTGGCGCGACGGCAGGCGCTGCCGGGGTCGCGGCATTTTGCTCGGCGGCTGCTGGAGCGGCGGGAGCGGTGGCGTCAGCGAATGCGGCGGTCGGTGCCAGCAGCACGCTGAACAGCATCGCAGCAATCGCACGCCAGGCGCGGGAGGGACTGTGAAGCTTGGTTGGCGAAGCGGGGTTTGTATGACGTGTCATGCTGGCCGGACCTGAGAGAAAAAATGGGTGATCGTCCTTCCAGACCATTTCGGGTCGAGGACAAATGGGCGGTTATTATTGCAAGTAATTCTTGTTAACTAAAGTGGCACTGTTACTTTATTTCGCTTTTTACTGGCCGTTGATCCACTCGCGCGGCTAATCTGCGCCTTTGAGAATGGAGTTTTGTGATGTCTGTGCCTTCTGTTGTGATTGCCGGTTGCGGTGATGTGGGTAGTCGGCTGGCTAGCCAATTGCTGGCCTCGGAATGGGAGGTTCACGGCCTGCGCCGCGATATTTCGCGCCTGCCCGACGGGGTGATCGGCATCGCCGGCGACCTGTTCAAAAAGGACTGCCCTGACACCTGGCCCATCGGCGGGGTGGATTACCTGGTGTACTGCGCCGCTGCCACTGACCACGACGAAGCCGGCTATCGCGCCGCCTACGTGCAAGGGTTGCTGCATGTGCTGGAGTGGCTGGAAGACTACGGCCAGACGCCCAAGCATTTGCTGTTTGTCTCCAGCAGCAGTGTGTATGGGCAGCAAAACGGCGAGTGGGTCGACGAAACGTCCGAGACGCAAGCGAAGGGCTATTCCGGGCAGGTGATGCTGGAGGCTGAACAGGTGGCGCTCAACAGCGGTATTCCAGCGACCATCGTGCGACTGACCGGGATTTACGGCCCGGGTCGTGAATGGCTGCTCACTCAGGTTCGCCAAGGCTATCGCGTAGCGGTTGACCCGCCGTTGTATGGCAACCGTATCCACGCCGATGACGCCGCGGGCCTGCTCGCCTTTTTGCTGCGGCATGTGGAAAAAGGCGGTTCGCTGGACAAGTTCTATATCGGCGTTGACGATGCGCCGGCACCACTGGCCGAGGTGGTGGCCTGGTTGCGCGAGTACCTGGGTGTGACCGAGTGGGCTGAAGATGCAAGTGTGCGCCGTGCTGGCAGCAAACAGTGCAGTAATGCGCGTATCAAGGCGCTTGGCTGGATGCCGACATACCCGACTTACCGGGAAGGCTATGCGGCGATTCTGAAAGGCTGAAGCGCGGCAAAAAATGTGGGAGCAGGCAAGCCAGCTCCCACATTTGGATTTGTGTGAGGCTTTTATTACTTTTCAAGCAGCCATTGGCGCGGGCCTGGCGTAAACGAAGGCACTTCATCGGCCTGCGCGGTATTGATCGCCTGGAAGATCTCCAGTTGCTCACCCTTGCGCGCGAAGATCCAAGGGTTGCCCTGGCCGTTCAGTTGCAGCCAGATGCTGTCATAGCCGCCGCTCATGGAGGCGCAGTCGCCTGCCAGGCAGAGTGAATAACGATCAACCCCCGGCAGGCCGGCGACCTTGCCGTCAGCCTGGAACTGCACCGTGGCGCCGCTGCCGGTGCCGTCGCTGATCTTCCAGTCGCCGCCCATGTAGGCCGCGTAAAGTGCGCGTTCGAAGTTGGCGCCCAGTGGCGCGCCTTCTGGGGCCGGGTCTTTGGCGCGGGCAAACAGCTGCTCGGGCTCATTGTCGTTGGCCACTTGCAGCAGTTGCTTGCCTTTGCGTTTGAGTTCGGTGGCAGAGCTGCCATAGAAGTCCACGTTCCACGCGCCGGGTTTTTCACCCGACAACTTGCCTTCCGCCACTTCAAAACCGTTGTAGTAGCGCGCCTGCAAGGCCTTGGTGTTGACCTCCCACTCAAGGTTGGGGCCATAGGATTGCAGGGCTTCACGCAAAGGGCCGCCCTTGGCTGCCGCGTCGATGGCGGCCTGGTTGATCCAGGTGCCGCTCACATCCAGGTCGGCGGGGTTGCTGGCGCAGCCGCCGAGCAACAGGGCGAGCAACGAGGAGGCTACAAGCGCTTTGCGCATTACGAAATCCTTCTGAAACGAAGTCGGCGCAGCCTGTTGGGGCTGCGCCGGGTGTTTTACTCGATGACCAGAATGGCGTCCATCTCAACCTGTGCGCCCTTTGGCAAGGCGGCAACGCCGATGGCGGCGCGGGCTGGGTAAGGTTGTTCGAAGTACTTGCCCATGATCTCGTTGACCTTGGCGAAGTGGCTGAGGTCAGTGAGGAAGATGTTCAGCTTGACGATGTCCTTGAACGAACCGCCGGCAGCTTCAGCCACGGACTTGAGGTTTTCAAAGACCTGTACGGTCTGGGCTTCGAAGCTTTCAACCAGTTCCATGGTCTTTGGGTCCAGCGGGATCTGGCCGGACATGTAGACGGTGTTGCCCGCCTTGATCGCCTGGGAATAAGTGCCGATGGCAGCTGGAGCTTTATCGCTGGTGATAACTGTCTTGGTCATGAATGACTCCTTGTAATGGATCGGTTATGCACGCATGCGGGTGATGCGGATCACACCGGTCAAGGCGCGCAACTTTTTGATCACGCGGGCCAGGTGCACGCGGTCGTGCACGCTGACCACCAGTTGGACCACGCTGATGCGACCATCGCGTTCGTCCATGCTGATTTTCTCGATATTACCGTCGGCGGCGTTGACGCTGCTGGCCAGCAGGGCGATCAGGCCGCGCTGGTGTTCCAGCTCCACCCGCAGCTCGACGTTGAATTCGCCGGTGACATCCTTGGCCCACGAGAGCTGGATGCATTTTTCCGGGTTGTGGCGGATTTCGGTGATGTTGCGGCAGTTGTCCAGGTGCACCACCATGCCTTTGCCTGCGGACAAGTGGCCGACAATCGGGTCGCCCGGGATCGGCGTGCAACATTTGGCGTAGCTGAGCACCAGGCCCTCGGTGCCGCGAATCGCCAGCGGGCCTTCCGGGCTCGGCAGCTGTTCGCCTTCGCCCAGCAGGCGGCGCGCAACCACGTAGGCCATGCGGTTGCCCAGGCCGATGTCTTCCAACAGGTCTTCGATGGTTTCCTGGCGGTACTCGTGGAGCATCGCTTGCACGCGCTCTTGCGGGATCTTGTCCAGGGCGCTGTCGAAGCCGTTGAGTACCTTGTTCAGCAGGCGTTCGCCCAGGCTGATGGACTCGGAGCGGCGCTGCAATTTCAGCGCGTGGCGAATATGCGTACGTGCCTTGCCGGTGACCACAAAGTTGAGCCAGGCCGGGTTCGGGCGAGCGCCCGGTGCGCTGACGATCTCCACCGTGGAACCGCTTTGCAGCGGTTCGGACAGCGGGGCCAGGCGCCGGTTGATGCGACAGGCGATGCAGCTGTTGCCGACATCGGTGTGCACTGCGTAGGCAAAGTCGACCGCCGTGGAGCCTTTAGGCAGCTCCATGATCCGACCTTTAGGCGTGAACACGTAGACCTCGTCCGGGAACAGGTCGATCTTCACGCTTTCGATAAATTCCAGGGAGTTGCCGGCACGTTGTTGCATTTCCAGCACGCCCTTGACCCATTGGCGCGCACGGGCATGGGTGCCTTTGGGCTGCTCGTCGCCGCTGGATTTGTACAGCCAATGGGCGGCGATGCCGTTGTTGGCCATCTCTTCCATTTCGCGGGTGCGGATCTGGATCTCGATCGGCACGCCGTGCATGCCAAACAGGGTGGTATGCAGCGACTGGTAGCCGTTGGCCTTGGGAATTGCGATGTAATCCTTGAAGCGGCCTGGCAGGGGCTTGTACAAATTGTGTACAGCGCCTAGTACGCGGTAGCAGGTATCGACCTTGTCGACGATGATCCGGAACGCATACACATCCATGATCTCGTTGAAGGCGCGACGCTTGCCGCGCATCTTCTTGTAGATGCCATAGATGTGCTTCTGCCGGCCGCTGACCTCGCCCTCGATCTCGTCGATCGCCAGGCAATGGCTCAGGGACTCTTCGATCTTGTTGACGATTTCCTTGCGGTTGCCCCGTGCGCGCTTGACCGCCTGGTAGATGCGCGCCGAGCGCATGGGGTGCATGGCTTTAAAGCCAAGGTCTTCGAATTCGATACGAATGGCGTGCATGCCCAGCCGGTTGGCGATGGGCGCATAGATTTCCAGGGTTTCCTTGGCGATGCGCCGGCGTTTTTCGCCGGACAGCACTTCCAGCGTGCGCATGTTGTGCAGCCGGTCGGCCAGCTTGACCAGGATCACCCGAATGTCTCGGGCCATGGCCATGGCCATTTTCTGGAAGTTTTCCGCCTGGGCTTCGGCCTTGGTCTCGAAGTTCATCTGGGTCAGCTTGCTGACCCCGTCGACCAGTTCGGCCACGGTTTCGCCAAATTGCGCACTGAGCGCTTCCTTGGCAATGCCGGTGTCTTCGATCACGTCATGCAGCATCGCGGCCATCAGGCTCTGATGATCCATGTGCATGTCGGCAAGAATATTGGCCACCGCAAGAGGATGGGTGACATACGCCTCGCCGCTACGGCGGCGTTGGCCGTCGTGGGCTTGTTCGGCGTAGAAATACGCTCGGCGAACCAGGTTGACCTGGTCGGCGCCGAGGTAGGCCGATAAGCGATCGGCGAGGGCGTCTATGCTCGGCAAAGTGTGAACTCCTGCCGATGGCTGTGACCCCGCGCCGTGCTACGTCGACCAGGCATAGGCTTAGACGTCCTCGTTGGACTCGCCTTCGAACGCTGCAAACAGCGGTTCGTCTTCAACGATTTCGGCGTTGGCGATGAACTCGTAGCTCATCAGGCCTTCAGCGATTTCACGCAGGGCTACAACGGTAGGCTTGTCGTTTTCCCACTGGACCAGGGGCTCTTTGCCGCCAGTGGCCAGTTGACGGGCACGCTTGGTAGAGAGCATGACCAGCTCAAAGCGGTTATCCACGTGTTCTAGGCAGTCTTCAACGGTTACGCGGGCCATGGTATTCCTCGGAGCGAATGCAAGATGCGCGCTGCCCGGTTGGGCGAGCGGACTGAGCAGTTTAAAAAATCACCAGCGTTTAGGGAAGCGCTGATTTTTGGCAGGCCTTCGCAAAACCGCTACAAGTGCCAATGTAAGGCCCTTGCAGCTGTTTTGGGAAGAGCCAATCAGCCGAGCAATTCGGCGAGTAATTTGCCGAAACGTTGCTGTTGGCGCTTTTGCTGCAGTTGGTTGGCGCGGAAAATCGCCTTCAAATCGTCCAGTGCGTGGGCAAAGTCATCATTGATGATCAGGTAGTCGTAGTCGACGTAGTGGCTCATTTCGCTGACGGCCTCACGCATGCGCCCCTCGATGATCTCGTCGCTGTCCTGGCCGCGGTTGGTCAGGCGCTGGTGCAGGGCTTGGAGCGAGGGCGGCAGGATGAAGATGGAGCGCGCCTTGGGCATCAGTTGGCGCACTTGTTCGGCGCCCTGCCAGTCGATTTCCAGGATCAGGTCGTGGCCTTCGTCCAGGGTCTGCTGCAGGTGGCTTTGCGAGGTGCCATAGAGATTGCCGAACACTTCGGCGCGCTCGAGAAAGTCACCGTGTTCGATCATCTTGACGAACTCGGTACGCTCGACGAAGTGATAGTGCACGCCGTCTACCTCGCCCGGGCGCATGGCGCGGGTGGTGTGGGAGACCGAAATGCGGATCTGCTCGTCGGCGTCGGTCAAGGCCTTGACCAGGCTGCTCTTGCCCGCGCCCGAAGGGGCGGAAATGATGTAAAGGGTGCCGGTGCTGTGGGTCATGGAGGGTGCCTTACTCAATATTCTGTACTTGTTCGCGCATTTGCTCGATCAACACTTTGAGGTTGACCGCCGCCGTGGTGCTGCGCGGGTCGAACGCCTTGGAGCCCAGTGTATTGGCTTCGCGGTTGAGTTCCTGCATCAGGAAGTCCAGGCGCCGACCGGCGGCACCGCCCGACTTGAGTACGCGGCGCACTTCAAGGATATGGGTGCTCAGGCGGTCGAGTTCTTCGGCCACGTCGCTCTTCTGCGCGAGCAGGACCATTTCCTGTTCCAGGCGCGTCGGGTCGAGGTCGGCTTTCATGTCGGTAAAGCGGTCGAGGACCTTCTGGCGCTGGGTGGCGAGCATCTGCGGTACCAGTTCGCGCAGGGTCACCACGTCGGCTTCGATCGACGTCAGCCGCTCGTTGATCAGGCGCGCCAGCTCGGCGCCTTCGCGCTCGCGGCCGGCCTTGAGTTCCTTCAGGCCCTGGTTGAACAGGGCGAGGGCTTCGGCATTCAGGGCCTGCGGGTCGGCCGCGTCGGCCACCAGCACGCCGGGCCAGGCCAATACTTCCAGAGGGTTCAATGCGGCCGGCTGCTTGATCAGTCCAGCGATGGTTTCGGCCGCGGCCACCAGTTGGGCGGCGCGGTCGCGGTCAACCTGCAGCGGCTTGCCGGTGGTTTCTTCGGTAAAGCGCAAGGTGCATTCCAGCTTGCCACGGGAGATCCCCTGGCGCAGCGCTTCACGCACCGCTCCTTCGAGGTCGCGGAACGACTCTGGCAGGCGCAGGTGCGGCTCCAGGTAACGGCTGTTGACCGAGCGCAGTTCCCAGCTGAGGGTGCCTTGGGCCCCGGCTTTTTCGACACGGGCGAAGGCGGTCATGCTGTGCACCATGGAGGTACCTCGCGTTGGATAAATAGAAATTGACCAGGCCGACCTGTAGGAGCGAGCTGGCTGGCGAAGAACGCAAGGGCACCGCGTTGAATCAGGAAGGCCCCGTAATCGTTGACGTTTTTCGCGAGCAAGCTCGCTCCTACCGTCTGGAGGCGCAGGATTGTAGCGCAGTGGGAGGGGGCACCCAAACACGGGCATTAGTAACCGGATTTTTTAGAAGTGCCTCGAACCGGCTTGCGGCTCTATAATGCTCGGCAGTTTTTCGTCCTCAGTACAGGTATCCCCTATGAAACGTCCAAGTGGTCGCGCTGCCGATCAGCTCCGCTCGATCCGCATCACCCGCAACTACACCAAACACGCCGAGGGATCTGTACTGGTCGAGTTTGGCGATACCAAGGTCATCTGCACTGTCAGCGTCGAAAACGGCGTGCCGCGCTTCCTCAAGGGCCAGGGCCAGGGTTGGTTGACCGCTGAATACGGCATGCTGCCGCGCGCCACTGGCGAGCGTAACCAGCGTGAAGCCAGCCGTGGCAAGCAAGGCGGGCGCACCCTGGAAATCCAGCGCTTGATCGGTCGTTCCCTGCGTGCCGCTTTGGATATGTCCAAGCTGGGTGACGTCACCCTCTATGTTGACTGCGACGTGATCCAGGCTGACGGCGGTACCCGCACGGCATCCATTACCGGCGCCATGGTGGCCCTGGTTGACGCTTTGAAAGTGATCAAGAAGCGTGGCGGCCTGAAAGCGGGTGACCCGCTCAAGCAGATGATCGCCGCTGTGTCGGTTGGCATGTACCAGGGCGAGCCTGTGCTGGACCTGGACTACCTGGAAGACTCGGCCGCCGAGACCGACCTCAACGTGGTCATGACCAGCACCGGTGGTTTCATTGAAGTGCAGGGCACTGCCGAAGGCGCGCCATTCCAGCCGGCTGAGCTGAACGCCATGCTGGCCTTGGCCCAGAAGGGCATGACCGAAATTTTTGAATTGCAGAACGCCGCGCTGGCTGACTGAGCCGGCCCCAAGGAGAAGCGCCATGAATGACAGCCAGTTGCCGGTTCCGGCACCGTCCAAGGAAGTACGCCAGTGGGCAATGTTGTGTCATTTCGCGGCATTCCTGGGGTTGGTATTCCCCTTCGGCAGCTTGCTGGGGCCGTTGATCCTGTGGCAGTTCAAGAAGGACATGGACCCGCTCGTCGATGACCAGGGCAAGGAGGCGCTGAATTTCCAGATCACCGTGGCGATCGCCTGGCTGGTGTGCCTGCTGCTGGGCTTCGTGGTGGTCGGCTTCTTGCTGATGACCGTGCTGGTGATCGGGGCGTTGATACTCACGATCATCGCCGGTATCAAGGCCAACAAAGGCATTGCCTACCGGTATCCGTGGACCTGGCGCCTGGTCAAGTAACCGAGCGGCCACAAAAAAACCGACATCACTGTCGGTTTTTTTGTGCCTGGAGAATGACCTCAGATGGTCAATGTCCAGTCGTAGTCCACGATCAGCGGCGCGTGCTGCGAGAAGCGCGGCTGGCGCGGCAGGCGTGCACTGCGCACGAACCGGCGCAGGCCCGGGGTCAGCAGCTGGTAGTCGAAACGCCAGCCCAGGTTGAGCATCTCAGCCTGTTCGTTATCCGGCCACCAGCTGTACTGGTCGCCTTCGCGGCTGACTTCGCGCAGGGCATCGACATAGCCCATGTTCCCGACAATCTCGTCCATCCAGGCGCGTTCCGGCGCCAGGAAACCTGGGGATTGCTGGCTGTCGCGCCAGTTCTTGATATCCAGCTTCTGTTGCGCCACGTACAGCGAGCCACAATAAATGTACTCGCGACGTTTGCGTCGCTGTTTATCCAAGTAACGGGCGAAATCGTCCATTAGCTTGAATTTCTGGTTCAAGTCTTCATCGCCGTTCTGCCCGGAAGGAAGCAGCAAGGTCGCGATGCTGACCTTGTCGAAATCGGCTTGCAGGTAACGCCCGTAGCGGTCGGCTGTCTCGAAGCCGAGGCCGCTGATGACCGCCTTGGGTTGCAACCGCGAGTACAAAGCCACGCCACCTTGGGTGGGCACTTCGGCATCGCAGGCATAAAGGAAGTAGCCATCCAGTTGGAAGGCTGGGTCGTCCAGTTCAAAGGCGGAGGCACGGGTGTCCTGCAGGCAGATGACGTCGGCATTCTGTGCTTGCAGCCAACTGAGCAAACCACGCTCGACTGCAGCCTGAATACCATTAACGTTCACACTGATGATCCGCATAAATGGCCCCAAAAATCGCGTGCGTGTATGATACACGCCGTCCACCCAATTAGCTAAATCCGTGGTATCTGAGGCTTTTTTCATGCAGGCGTATCAGCGCGATTTCATTCGTTTTGCCATCGATCGCGGCGTTTTACGCTTCGGTGAGTTCACCCTCAAGTCCGGGCGCACCAGCCCGTACTTCTTCAATGCGGGCCTGTTCAACTCAGGTTCGGCCCTGGCTCAGCTAGGCCGTTTCTATGCGGCAGCCATCGTTGAGAGCGGTATTTCCTTCGACGTACTCTTTGGCCCGGCCTACAAGGGTATTCCCCTGGCTGCGGCGACGGCGGTCGCCCTGGCGGAGCATCACGGGCAGGACTTGCCGTGGTGTTTCAACCGTAAGGAAGCCAAGGCCCATGGTGAAGGCGGGAGCCTGGTCGGCGCGCCATTGACCGGCGATGTGCTGATCATCGATGACGTGATCACCGCGGGCACTGCGATCCGTGAAGTGATGCAGATCATCGCATCCCAGGACGGCGCCAAGGCTGCTGGCGTGCTGATCGCCTTGAACCGCCAGGAGCGCGGCAACGGTGAATTGTCGGCGATCCAGGAAGTGGAGCGTGATTTCGGCATTCCGGTGGTGAGCATCGTGTCGTTGAACCAGGTGTTGCAGTTCCTGGAAGATGACCCGCAGCTCAAGCAGCATTTGCCAGCTGTGCGTGCATACCGCGAGCAGTTCGGCGTCTGACACTGACCCCTGTGAGAGCAGGCTTGCCCGCGATAGCGGTGTGTCAGGCGGTGCATTTTTGAATGTACTGCCGTCATCGCAGGCAAGCGAGCTCCCACATTTGAACTGTGTACAAACAAAAGGCCCCGCTCAATTCAATTGAGCGGGGCCTTTTGCTTTGCGGCGATTAAGAACGCTTGCGGTTACTGATCAGCGTGCCCATACCGGTATCCGTGAAGATTTCCAGCAGCACCGCATTCGGCACGCGGCCATCAATGATCAGCGAGCTGCCGACGCCGCCTTGCACCGCTTCCAGCGCGCAGCGGATCTTGGGCAGCATGCCGCCGTAGATGGTGCCGTCGGCAATCAGGTCGTCCACCTGTTGGGTGGTCAAGCCGGTCAGTACCTTGCCTTCCTTGTCCATCAGGCCGGCGATGTTGGTCAGCAGCATCAGCTTTTCAGCCTTCAACGCTTCTGCCACTTTGCCCGCCACCAGGTCGGCGTTGATGTTGTACGACTCGCCATTGGCGCCCACGCCGATCGGCGCGATCACCGGGATGAAGTCACCCTTGACCAGCAGGTTGAGCAGGTCGGTGTTCACGCCCACCACTTCACCCACCTGGCCGATGTCGATGATTTCCGGCTGGGTCATTTCAGGTGTCTTGCGGGTAACGGTGAGCTTTTTCGCACGGATCAGCTCCGCATCCTTGCCGGTCAGGCCGATGGCGCTGCCGCCGTGGCGGTTGATCAGGTTGACGATGTCTTTGTTGACCTGGCCGCCGAGGACCATTTCCACCACGTCCATGGTTTGCGCGTCAGTGACACGCATGCCATCGATGAAGTGACTCTCGATCGACAAGCGCTTGAGCAGGTCGCCGATTTGCGGGCCGCCGCCGTGAACGACCACCGGGTTGATCCCTACGGCCTTCATCAGCACGATGTCGCGAGCAAAGCCGGTTTTCAGCTCGTCGCTTTCCATGGCATTGCCGCCGTACTTGATCACCAGCGTCTTGCCGACGTAGCGTCGAATATAAGGCAACGCTTCGGACAGGACCTTGGCGGTGTTGGCAGCGGCTTCGCGTTCGAGGGTCATTCAGGGCTCCGGGCAAAAAATCAGAACGGTAATTGGAGATCAGGGGCAACACGTTTCAACTGGGCGTGGAACACGTCCTTGATGCGCTGCAACTCCGCTTCGGTATCCGCCTCGAAACGCAGGACCAGCACCGGTGTGGTGTTGGACGCGCGAACCAGGCCCCAGCCTTTGGCGTAATCGACTCGCACACCATCAATGGTGGTCAGGTTGGCGCCTTCACCCCATTGCGCATCGTGCAATGCGTCAATGATGCTGAATTTGCTCTCCTCGGTCACATGGATATTGATCTCAGGCGTAGAAATATCATTCGGGAAGGTCTGAAACAGCTCTTGCGCCGTGGATTTCTCCTTGCTGAGGATCTCCAGCAGACGAGCGGCGCTGTAAATACCATCGTCAAACCCGAACCAGCGCTCCTTGAAGAACACGTGGCCGCTCATTTCGCCGGCCAACAGCGCGCCGGTTTCCTTCATTTTCTTTTTGATCAACGAGTGACCGGTCTTCCACATTAGCGGGCGACCGCCGTATTCCTTGATCAATGGCGTGAGGCGGCGAGTGCATTTCACGTCGAAGATGATCTCGGCGTTGGGGTTGCGCGCCACTACGTCACGGGCAAACAGCATCAGCAGGCGGTCCGGAAACACGATCTCGCCGGTTTCGGTCACCACGCCTACACGGTCGCCGTCGCCATCGAAGGCCAGGCCGACGTCGGCGCCCACTTCCTTGACCTTGGCGATCAGGTCCACCAGGTTTTCCGGCTTGCCTGGGTCTGGGTGATGGTTGGGGAAGTTGCCGTCCACTTCGCAGAACAGTGGGATCACTTCGCAGTTCAGGGCTTCGAGCAGTTGCGGGGCAATCACGCCCGCTGCGCCGTTGCCGCAGTCCACCACGACTTTCAGGCGGCGGGCGAGCTTGACGTCGCGGGTGATTTCATCGGAGTAGCGCTGGAGGATATCGACCTTGGTGATGCTGCCGGTGCCGCTGGTCAAGTCGTTGGTCTTCAGGCGGGTGTGCAGGGCCTGGATCTGTTCATTGGCCAGGGTGTCGCCAGCGATGACGATCTTGAAGCCGTTGTAGTCCGACGGATTGTGGCTGCCGGTAAGCATGACCCCGGATTTGCCCGCCAGTACGTTGGCGGCGTAGTACAGCGCGGGGGTTGGTACCAGACCGACGTCGCTGACGTGGCAGCCGCTGTCAGCCAGGCCCTGGATCAGTTGCTCGACCAACTCCGGGCCGGACAAGCGGCCGTCACGGCCTACCGAAACGTTGGGTTCGCCTTGGGCCAGGCTCTGGGAGCCGATGGCGCGGCCGATCCAGTAGGCGGTTTCGGCGGTCAGGGTCTTGGGGACCACGCCACGGATGTCATAGGCGCGAAAAATGCTGTCGGGAAAGGTCGGGGCTACGCGGGCTGCGGTACTCATCGCGGGGGAAACTCCATCTGAAAGGGGGCAAGGCTGGCCTGATGTGGCTGGCCGGCAGGCTCAAACTGAAGGGTATGACGGCGTTTTCGGCAGAGAGTTCGTGGTGTAAAAATGCCATCGGCGCTCTGGCTTTAGCATTGTTTTTACGTAGTCCTTTGATTTCATTAGAGAAATCTCGATGATTATTTCCGCGCATTCTTCATCCTGAAAAGCCGGGCGGTGGCGCGGGGGCGGACGATGGCGTCCGGCCACGTTCAGCTTAGTCAGTGACTGCCGGAATGCCCAAAACCGCCTGCGCCGCGTTGGGTTTCGTCAAATTCCTGCACCAATTCAAAATGCGCCTGCACCACCGGCACCAGTACCAACTGGGCGATGCGCTCGCCGATGGCGATGTTGAAAGCAGTCTGGCCACGGTTCCAGCACGACACCATCAACTCGCCCTGGTAGTCCGAATCGATCAGGCCGACCAGGTTGCCGAGCACGATGCCATGTTTGTGACCCAGGCCGGAGCGCGGCAGGATCAGCGCCGCCAAGCCAGGATCGCCGACATAGATCGACAGGCCGGTGGGAATCAGGATGGTCTGGCCCGGCTCAAGGACGGTGTCCTCCTTGAGCATGGCGCGCAGGTCCAGGCCGGCGGAGCCCGGCGTGGCGTAGGCCGGCAGGGGGAACTCGTTGCCGAGGCGTGGATCGAGGATCTTGGCTTGCAAAGCGTGCATGGAGATTAAACCTGGTTCAGCCGTTGGGCGATAAAAGAGATCAGTTGGCGGGCAATCTTGCCCTTGCTGGTCTGGGCGAAAAGGGTGGCGTGCAGTTCGCGGTCGATCACGCTGCACGCATTTTCCTCGCTGTTGAAGCCGATGCTCGGGTTGGCGACATCATTGGCAACGATCAGGTCGAGGTTTTTGTCTTTCAGTTTGCGTGCGGCGTAGTCCAGCAGGTGCTCGGTCTCGGCAGCGAAGCCGACGCTGAACGGGCGGTCTGGACGGGTAGCGATGGTGGCCAGGATGTCTGGGTTACGCACCATTTGCAGGAGCAGGCCGTCGCCGCTCGTAGGGTCTTTCTTGAGCTTCTGCGGGGCGACGACCTCCGGGCGGTAATCCGCAACCGCTGCCGAGGCGATAAACAGGTCGCAGGGGATGGCGGCTTCGCAGGCCGCCAACATGTCCCGAGCGCTGACTACGTCGATTCGCGTGACGCGATCAGGGGTGGGCAGATGCACGGGACCGGTGATCAGTGTGACGCGTGCGCCTGCTTCGACCGCAGCTTCTGCCAACGCGAAGCCCATTTTTCCTGAGCTATGGTTGGTGATGTAGCGCACCGGGTCGATGTTTTCCTGGGTTGGGCCGGCGGTGATCAGCACGTGCTTGCCGGTCAGGGCCAGGTGCTGGAAGCACTCGGCGGCGCACTGCGCGAGGTCCGTGGCTTCGAGCATGCGGCCCAGGCCGACGTCGCCGCAGGCCTGGCTGCCGGACGCCGGGCCGAACACCTTGAGGCCACGGGTTTGCAGGAGTTGGGTATTGGCCTGGGTGGCCGGGTCGCGCCACATGGCCTGGTTCATGGCCGGTGCGATAGCGACGGTGGCGTCGGTGGCCAATACCAGGGTGGTGAGCAGGTCATCGGCAATGCCCTGGGCCAGACGGGCGATCAGGTCGGCGGTGGCCGGGGCGATCAGCACCAGGTCGGCCCATTTGGCCAGTTCGATATGGCCCATGGCGGCTTCTGCTGCCGGGTCCAGCAGGTCGAGGTGAACCGGGTGGCCGGACAGGGCCTGCATGGTCAGCGGGGTGATGAACTCGCTACCACCACGGGTCATGACCACGCGCACTTCGGCGCCCTGGTCCAGGAGCCTGCGAACCAACTCTGCGCTCTTGTAGGCGGCAATGCCGCCGCCGACGCCGAGAACGATGCGTTTCCGATACAGACGCTGCATTGGTTTGCCTTTCCAGTTCAGTGATGCCAGTTCAGTGACGCCTGCGATGACCCCTCCCCAGGTGAAATCGCCGGCAAAAAAGAGGGCCCTACGATAACACAGCGCCCGCCGGGCAACAGCGGAGCAGATACAGGGAGGTGGGATGAGTATTCGTGATTGGCCCGTGGCGGAGCGTCCGCGGGAGAAGCTGTTGGAAGGCGGCGCGGCAAGCCTGTCCGATGCCGAACTGTTGGCGATCTTTTTGCGTACGGGGGTTGCCGGCCGAAGTGCGGTCGACCTGGCGCGCCATCTGTTGGCGCAATTCGGTGGCCTGCGCCCGTTACTGGAGGCCAGCCAGACGCTGTTTAGCCAGCATCTGGGGCTGGGCCCGGCGAAGTTCGCTCAACTGCAGGCGGTGCTGGAAATGTCCCGGCGCCACCTGGCAGAGCGCTTGCGGGCTGACTCGGTGCTGGAAAGCCCGCTGGCCGTGCGCGAGTACCTCAAGGCACTGCTGCGCCATGAGCCCCATGAGATCTTCGGTTGCCTGTTCCTGGATTCCAAGCATCGGGTGCTGGGGTTCGAGGCCATGTTCCAAGGCACCATCGACGCTGCGATTGTCTATCCGCGACAAGTGGTCAAGCGCGCCTTGGCGTACAACGCGGCGGCGTTGATCCTGTGTCACAACCACCCGTCGGGGAGCGCGGAGCCCAGCGCGGCTGATCGAAAATTGACCAAATTGCTGCAAAAGGCGCTGGATGTGGTGGATGTGCGTGTGCTGGACCACATCATCGTGGGCGATGGTGATCCGTTGTCGATGGCTGAATACGGTTGGCTGTAATAACCCCGCCTCTGTCTGTAGGAGCGAGCTTGCTCGCGAAAAACCTGAGAACCCCGCGGGGCGTCAGGCTTGCCGCGTCATCGTTGTCGATTTTCGCGAGCGAGCTCGCTCCTACAGGTGGGAGTGTTCCTTAGGGTTTGAGGCTGACCTTCGAGTAATCCTGGCGCCCGAAAGGGCTTACTTGGTACCCCTCGATGTTCTTGCGGGTCAAGGCAAACGCCGTCGGATGCGCCAACGGCAACCACAGCGCCTGTTGCTGGATCTGCGCCTGAGCCTGCTGATACAGCTTGCTGCGCACGCCTTGCTCGCTGGTGGTTTTGCCGGCACTGATCAACTTATCCAGAGTGGGGTCGCAATAGCGGGCGAAGTTGGTGCCGGACTTTACCGCGGCACAGGAGAACTGCGGCGTCAGGAAGTTATCCGGGTCGCCGTTGTCGCCGGCCCAGCCCATGAACAGCAAGTCGTGCTCGCCGGCCTTGGCGCGGCGGATCAACTCGCCCCATTCGATCACGCGAATCTCGGCCTGGATGCCAACCTTGGCCAGGTCAGCCTGCAACAGTTGGGCGCCGAGGTTCGGGTTGGGGTTGAGCAGGCTGCCGGTAGGGCGGGTCCATATCGTGGTCTTGAAGCCGTCCTTGAGCCCGGCGCGGCCCAGCAGCGCCTTGGCTTTGGCGAGGTCCTGCGGGTAGCCTGGCAACTCTTTGGCATAGCTCCAGGTATTCGGCGGGTAGACACCGTTGGCCGCTTCGACGGTGCCTTCGAACACGGCCTTGAGGTAGCTGCCCTTATCAAAGGCCAGGTTGATTGCCTGGCGTACTTCGGGCTTGTCCAGCGGCGGGTGCTGGCTGTTGATGGCGACGAATGCGGTCATGAACGCAGCGGTTTTCTCGACTTTGAGTGCTGGGTCCTTTTCGGCTTCGCCCACATCCAGAGGCTTGGGCGACAGGGCGATCTGGCATTCATCGCGGTGCAGCTTCTGCAGGCGTACGTTGGCGTCCGGGGTGATGGCGAAAATCAGGTTATCCACCGCCGGTTTGCCGGCGAAGTAGTCCGGGTTGGCCTTGTAGCGCACCACGGCGTCTTTCTGGAAACGCACGAACACAAACGGGCCGGTGCCGATGGGCTGGCTGTTGAGCTTTTCGGGTGTACCGGCCTTGAGCAGTTTGTCGGCATATTCGGCCGGGTAGATCGAGGCAAAACCCATGCTCAGCGCCGGTAGGAAGGTGGAGTCGGCGTGGTCGAGGGTAAAGCGCACGGTCAGCGGGTCAAGGGCGTCGATTTTCTTGACCAGTGTAGGCAATTGCAGGGATTGGGCGTGAGGAAAGCCGCTCTGGGCGATCTTGTGCCACGGGTTGGCCGGGTCGAGCATGCGCTCGAAGCTGAAGCGCACGTCTTCGGCGGTCAGGGTGCGGCTTGGGCTGAAATAGCTGGTGCGATGGAATTTCACATCGGGATGCAGCTTGAAGGTGTACGTGAGCCCATCGGGCGACACTTCCCAACTGTCTGCAAGGCTGGGTACCAACTTGCCACTGGCCGCGTCGAATTCCACCAGGCGGTTCATCAGCACATCGGCCGAGGCGTTGGTGGTGGTCAGCGAATTGTACTGCACCACATCGAACCCTTCGGGGCTGGCCTCGGTGCAAACGCTCAAATTGGTGGCCGCAACGGCCATCGGCGCAATAAAGAGAGGGGCAAGCAATAGCGGTAGGGCAGCGAGGCGCATATTCGGTTTCCTGTGCAGATCGAAGGCCCATCTGCGAGTGCAGTCTGGAAAAAGCCTACCGTAGAGGTCTGATTGATAAATGACTAGCCCATTTTTGCCTGTGCTTTTGGCGCAAATGCTGTTTTGATGGCGCCTGCGCGTGTTGCGCCGTGCACTTCCCTGTGACCGCAGGCGTTGTAAATCATTCTGTGCGACGAGCGGTCGGCTGTTACAGCGGCCCCTCCTGGCAGCGGTTCAGGCACTTGTGGCCAAGATTTACGCTGCTAAAAATACACAGGTTGTTGTTGCACTGGGGTCTTTCTGGTATAAAGCAGCGCTCTTTTCTAGGGGCCCGGTTCCTTCACTGTAGGTGTAGCCGGTAAGACCCTAAAGAAACGCGGCGCCTGGCGCCAAATGACTGAGAGATTAAGCGGCCAACCCATGCCGGGTTGGGCATGTGGTTTTAGAGGGCTGAGGCATGTCGAGAGTCTGTCAAGTTACCGGTAAGGGTCCGGTGACTGGGAATAACATTTCCCACGCAAATAACAAAACCCGTCGTCGTTTCCTGCCGAACCTGCAGCATCACCGCTTCTGGGTTGAAGAAGAGAAACGTTTTGTTCGCCTGCGTGTATCTGCTAAAGGCATGCGTATTATCGACAAGCGTGGCATCACTGTCGTGCTGGCCGAAATCCGTGCCGCTGGCAAGATCTAAGGAGCTCTATCATGCGTGAATTGATTCGAATGATCTCTAGCGCCGGTACTGGTCACTTCTACACTACCGACAAGAACAAGCGTACTACCCCGGACAAGCTCGAAAAGAAAATGTTCGACCCGCGCGTTCGCAAGCACGTGATCTACAAAGAAGGCAAAATCAAGTAATTGATTTTCTTCCTTGTGAAAAAAAGCCCGTATCTCACGATGCGGGCTTTTTTTTGCCTGGGATGATCGTTCCCACGCTCTGCTGATCGTTCCCACGCTCTGCGTGGGAATGCCGTCTCGGACGCTCAGCGTCCCGTTGTCGATCAATCAATGATCAGGCTTTCTCTTCGAACACCACGTAGATCTTGCGGCACGCTTCCAGCACTTCCCAGGTACCGCTGAAGCCGGCAGGGATCACAAAGCGGTCGCCGGCCCGCAGGGTCTTGGCATTTCCCTCGGTATCGCGCAACACCGACACGCCTTGCACGATCTCGCAGTATTCATGCTCGGTGTAGTTGACCTTCCACTGGCCCACTTCACCTTCCCAGACGCCGGCGTTCATCTGGCCGCATGGGCTGTTGTAGTGGTTGTAGAGTGTCTGCTCGGGATCGCCCTTGAGGATTTTCTCGGCGGCAGGGCGGTAACGTTCGGGGGCGGTGTTGGCTTGGCTGAAATCGACGATGTCCTGGATGCTCATGTGCATTTCCCGTCTGGCCTGCGGTTGGAGAGCCCAAAGTCTATGTTTATTAAAATGAACATCGCAAGGGCGTTTGCCGCCGTTATGTCAAATATATTGAAACATCCCCAGCCGCTGGTTTAGGGTGGCAGCTGCCTTGAGCCGAACAGCAGGCTGGTCGGGCAAGCATTTGTGATGGCGCCGGGATAAACCTCCCAGGCCCTTGTATTCAATAAGAGGAGGACACTCGCATGACCACCCTGACCCGTGCCGACTGGGAACAACGCGCCAAGGCTCTGAAGATCGAAGGCCGCGCCTATATCAATGGCGAGTACACCGCCGCCGTTTCCGGCGACACCTTCGAATGCATCAGCCCGGTGGATGGGCGCTTGCTGGCCACTGTCGCTAGCTGTGATGCCAGCGACGCCCAGCGCGCCGTGGAAAATGCGCGTGCCACTTTCAATTCCGGCGTGTGGTCGCGCCTGGCGCCGGCCAAGCGCAAGTCCGTCATGATCCGTTTCGCCGCGCTGCTCAAGGCCAATGCCGAAGAGCTGGCGCTGCTCGAAACCCTGGACATGGGCAAGCCCATCAGCGATTCCCTGAACATCGACGTCCCCGGCGCGGCGCAAGCCCTGAGCTGGAGCGGCGAGGCGATCGACAAGATCTACGACGAAGTCGCCGCCACGCCCCACGATCAACTGGGCCTGGTGACCCGCGAGCCCGTGGGTGTCGTTGGCGCCATCGTGCCGTGGAACTTCCCGCTGATGATGGCCTGCTGGAAACTCGGCCCGGCGCTGTCCACCGGTAACTCTGTCATCCTGAAGCCGTCCGAAAAATCCCCGCTGACTGCCATCCGCATTGCCGCGCTGGCCGTAGAGGCCGGTATTCCTAAAGGCGTGTTCAACGTGCTGCCTGGCTATGGCCACACCGTGGGTAACGCCCTGGCGGTGCATATGGATGTTGATACCCTGGTGTTCACGGGCTCCACCAAGATCGCCAAGCAACTGTTGATCCGCTCCGGTGAGTCGAACATGAAGCGTGTCTGGCTGGAAGCCGGTGGCAAAAGCCCGAACATCGTGTTTGCCGATGCGCCGAACCTGCAAGCGGCCGCCGAATCCGCCGCCAGTGCCATTGCCTTCAACCAGGGCGAAGTCTGCACCGCCGGTTCGCGCCTGCTGGTCGAGCGTTCGATCAAGGACACCTTCCTGCCGCTGGTGATCGAAGCCCTCAAGGGTTGGAAACCCGGCAATCCACTGGACCCAGCCACCACTGTGGGTGCCTTGGTGGATACGCAGCAGATGAATACCGTGCTTTCGTACATTGAAGCCGGCCACGCCGACGGCGCCAAGCTGGTCGCAGGTGGCAAGCGCACCCTGGAAGAGTCCGGCGGCACCTACGTCGAGCCGACGATTTTCGACGGCGTGACCAATGCCATGAAGATCGCCCAGGAAGAGATCTTTGGCCCAGTCCTGTCGGTGATCACCTTCGACAGCGCTGAAGAAGCCATCGCCATCGCCAACGACACCCAATACGGCCTGGCCGCAGCGGTGTGGACGGCGGATATCTCCAAGGCGCACCTGACGGCCAAGGCTCTGCGTGCCGGCAGCGTGTGGGTTAACCAGTACGACGGCGGCGACATGACCGCACCGTTCGGTGGTTTCAAGCAGTCGGGTAATGGCCGCGACAAGTCACTGCATGCATTCGATAAGTACACCGAGCTGAAAGCGACCTGGATCAAGCTCTAAGCAACACTGCTGATCCTCCTGTAGGAGCGAGCTTGTGTGGGAGCTGGCTTGCCTGCGATAGCATCTCCGAGGTGTGGCTGACACACCGAGGCGTCTGCATCGCAGGCAAGCCAGCCCCCACACAGGTCCGCTCCTACAGTTCGTTTTGCAAACCAGAATTATCCACAGGAGCGTGGCAATGCGTTGGGCGACTTATTTCGCCGTGCTGGCCTCGGTACTCAGCGTTGGCCTGGCCCTGGGTGTCAGCATGCCGTTGGTGTCCCTGCGTCTTGAAGGCTGGGGGTATGGCAGTTTCGCCATTGGCGTGATGGCGGCGATGCCGGCGTTCGGCGTGCTGCTGGGGGCCAAGGTCTCCAGCCGTATGGCGTCCTGGCTCGGCACTGCCAACCTGATGCGCCTGTGCCTGTGGGCCGGTGCGGTGTCCATCGGCTTGCTGGCGATCCTGCCCAGTTACCCGGTGTGGCTGGTGCTCAGGCTGATGATCGGGGTGATCCTGACCATCGTCTTCATCCTTGGCGAAAGCTGGATCAACCAATTGGTGGTCGAGCAATGGCGTGGCCGCCTGGTGGCGCTGTATGGCTGCAGCTATGCCTTGAGCCAGCTCTCGGGGCCGTTGCTGCTGGGCCTGATTGGCACCGACCATGACTACGGTTTCTGGGTCGGCGCGGGCCTTTTGGTGGTGGCGCCGCTGCTGTTGCTGGGACGTACCGGGGCACCGACGGCGGATTCGTTCAGCGTGACGTTTGGCGACCTGTGGCGCTTTTGCCTGGGCCTGCCGGCGATTGCCTGGGCCGTGGCGTTGTTCGCAGCCTTCGAAGCGATGATCCTGACGTTGTTGCCGGTGTACTGCCTGCAACAGGGTTTTACCGCCGAGATCGCCTTGGCGATGGTCAGTACGGTGGTGGTGGGCGATGCGTTGCTGCAATTGCCTATTGGCGCGTTGGCCGACTACCTGCCGCGACGGACCTTGTTCCTGGCCTGTGCGCTGCTGTTGCTGGCGTCGAGCCTGGCGGTGCCGTTATTGATGCACACGTTGCTGATCTGGCCGGTGTGGGTGCTGTTCGGCGCCAGTGCCGGCGGTTTGTTTACCTTGTCGCTGATTTTGATTGGCGAGCGCTACCGCGACGATGCGTTGGTGCGTGCCAACGCTCACGTGGCGCAGCTGTGGGGCATTGGCTGCCTGATCGGGCCGCTGGTGGCAGGAGCGGGCAGCCAGTGGATCAGCGGGCATGCGCTGCCGCTGCTGATGGCGGCCGGGGCGTTGGGGTTGGTAGTGCTGTTGCTGCGCCAGGGGGCATTCGGCGCCGCGCAGCCGGCCTGATCTCGAAATGCAACCCATTGTAGGAGCGAGCTTGCTCGCGAAAAACCGGAGGGCGCCGCGTTAAACCAGATGCGCTGCGTTATCGTTGGCGTTTTTCGCGAGCAAGCGCGCTCCTACAGGGGTTTTAGAGCATGCGTTCCAGGCCAACACTGGTGGCGAACCAGGCGTTGAACCGCCGCCACCAACTGCCCGGTTCGCGGGTCAAGGTGTGCATCTGGCCGTTGTCTTCTGTCACCCACACCACCTGGCCGTCTTGCAATTTGGCCTCATAGCTCAACGCTGGCGCCATACCTTCCAGCGCCAGGTTGCGTACGTGTTCGGCCAGTTCGGGGCTGTCCACCAGTACGCCGACTTCGGTGTTCCACAGCACTGAGCGCGGGTCGAAATTGAATGAGCCGATGAACGACTTTTCTCGATCAAAAATCATCGCCTTGCTGTGCAGGCTCGAGTCCGAGCCGCGCCAGCTGCCATGCTGAAACAGATGCGGGCCGCTGCTTGCGCTGGGGTCGCCGGGTTGCCTGCGCAGTTCATAGAGCTTCACCCCGTGCTCCAGCAACGCTTTGCGATACGGTGCGTAACCGCCATGCACAGCCGGCACGTCTGTGGCTTCGAGGGCGTTGGTCAGCAGGCGCACCGAAACACCCGCATCGGCGCGCCCTGTGAGGTAGACCAGCCCAGGTTGGCCCGGCACGAAGTAAGCCGAAATCATGATCAGCTCATGGCTGACCCCCGCCAGCTCTGGCGCCAGCTGAGTGGTCAGCAGCAGTCGTGGGTCGGGGTCGGCCTTGGCCAGTACCTTGCTCGGTGCGTCCCACAGCGCCTGGTTCCAGGCCCAGATCAACTCGCGGCGCCAGATGTCCATGCGGGGCTGGGTCTGGTACGTGCGCAGGCGGTTATACAGCGCGTGGTTCTGCTGGCGGGACTGGGCCAGTGAGGCCTCAAGGCGCCCACGGGCGACGGCGAGGTCGACTTTGGAGGGTTTGTTCGAGACGAAGTCATCGATTGGCTTGCTCAGGGCGCTGTTCCAGTACTGGTCGAAGCTGTGACCCAATTGCTCGGCCACCGGCCCCACGCTGAGCATGTCGATGTCGGTGAAATTCAGGCTCGGTTCGGCGTCGAAATACTCGTCGCCCAGGTTGCGCCCGCCCACGATGGCCACGCTGTTATCGGCCAGCCACAGTTTGTTATGCATGCGCCGGTGTTGCAGTGACAGGTTGAATACCCGGCCCATGGCGCGCGTAACGCCGGTGCTGCGCCCCAGGTGCAAGGGGTTGAACAGGCGTATCTGCACCTTGGGATGGGCGGCGAGGGTGGCGATGATCTGGTCGAGGCCATCGCTAGTGGTGTCGTCCAGCAGAATGCGCACGCGCACCCCGCGGTCGGCGGCCTTGAGCAGTTCGTCCACAAGCATGCGTGTGCTGATGCCGTCGTGCACGATGTAGTACTGCAAGTCGAGGCTGGTCTGGGCGTTGCGGATCAACTCGGCGCGCGCCATGAAGGCTTCACTGCTGTTGGGCAGCAACCGGAAGCCCGAGCGCCCTTGGTAGGGGGCGGCCTGGGCCTGGATCGAGCGACCGAACGAGGAGTCCTTCGCCGGCAGGGCATCGCTGGGGATGCGCGGGGTGTCGACCGTGGCACAGCCGCCCAGGGCCAGGGCGCCTAGCAGGCAAAACGGTAAAAGCCGTCGAATCATCAAGGAAGCTGCTTCCAGGTCAGGGCGGTTGTGGCATATGACGGCAATTGCTCGGGAAAGGTCAGTCCGCCGTCTCTTCCAGCATCTTGCCTGCGGCCGCCCCCACCTTGCGCACGGCCTCTTCAATCTGCGCCGTTGGCTTGGCAGCGTAGTTCATGCGTAAGCAATTACGGTATTTGCCGGAGGCAGAAAAAATACTGCCTACCGCCACCTGTACGCCTTGTTCTACCAGCACGCGGTTGAGCTTCAAGGTGTCGAACCCTTCAGGCAGTTCGATCCACAGCATGAAGCTGCCCTGGGGCCGGCTGGCGCGCGTGCCAGCGGGGAAATAGCGGCTGACCCAATCAAGCATCAAGTCGCGATTACGTTGGTATTGGGTGCGCATCCTGCGTAAATGCGGCTCGAAATGCCCGCCTTTGAGGAATTCGGCAATGGCGATCTGCGGCTGTGTGGCCGTAGAGCCGGTGCTGATGTATTTCATGTGCAGCACCCGTTCCAGGTAGCGTCCCGGTGCGACCCAACCAATGCGCAGGCCGGGCGCCAGGGTTTTGGAGAACGAGCTGCACAGCAGCACACGGCCGTCTTCATCGAAGGATTTGATGGTGCGCGGGCGTGGGTAGCTGTAGGCCAGTTCGCCATACACATCGTCTTCGATAATCGCCACGTCAAAGCGCTGGGCCAGGGTCAGCAAGGCGCGTTTGCGCGCTTCCGGCATGATGTAGCCCAAGGGGTTGTTGCAGTTTGGGGTGAGCTGGATGACTTTGATCGGCCACTGTTCCAGCGCCAGTTCCAGGGCTTCGAGGCTGATGCCAGTGAGCGGGTCGGTGGGGATTTCCAGGGCTTTCATGCCCAGGCCCTTGAGGGTCTGCATGGCGCCGTGGAAGCTGGGCGAATCCACCGCAACGATATCGCCGGGCTCACAGATGGCGTGAATGCTGGCGGAGAGGGCTTCGTGGCAACCGGTGGTGATCACGATGTCTTCGGCGCTCAGTTGGCAACCGGAGTCCAATGACAGCCGGGCGATTTGCTCACGCAACTCCATACAGCCAAGGATATTGTCGTAATACAGCCCCGGCAGGTCTTGGCGGCGGCTGACACGGGCGAGGCTACGCAGCAACGGCTTCAAGGTGGGCGACAATACATCCGGCATGCCGCGGCCCATCTGTATGACGTCTTTGCGCGGCACCGCACGAATCAGTTCCAGCACCAGGTCCCACTGGGAGATTTCCACTGGGCGTTGGGCCGGGCGGCCTATCTCGGGCAGCGCCGGCAGTTCACGGCCCACCGGAACAAAATAGCCTGACTTGGGCTTGGGCATCGCCAGGCCGTTGTCTTCGAGCAACCGATATGCCTGCTGCACGGTGCTCAGGCTTACCCCATGTTCCACACTCAAGGCCCGCACCGAGGGCAGTCGATCGCCCGGACGATAAAAGCCCTGTTCAATGCGGGTGCCGAGCAATTCGGCGAGGTTGACGTAAAGGGTCATGGTGCTCGCTCCCGAGGGACCAGTACAGATAGAGGGAAAATACAGGATTCAGCCACGCAGCGGCAGTCTCTGTATGGGTTTAATAAAAGTTGGCTGAATCTGTCATGGTTCTGGCCGCCCACGCATGCTGATCACTCAAGGCAACGGGCCAATGAGGGGCAGTCAAATGAGCGGCATGAGCGATGTACGGCTGGCGTTACGCAGTCAGGAACTGGAAGCGGGGCAGGAGCCGGTGCTCACTGCCCAGGCGCCTGGCCGCTGGAGTCTGTTCTGGCGCCGTCGTCATACGCGCAAGGCCCTGCTGTACCTGAGCCGCGAGCAGTTACGCGACATCGGGCTGACCGCCGAGCAGGCGCGCCGTGAGGGTTTGAAACCCTTCTGGCGCGATTGATCAGAGCAGTTCTTTGAGGCGGTGCCACAGCATTCCCAGGGCCAGCAGCGGCGAACGCAGGTGTTTGCCGCCGGGGAAGGTGATGTGTGGCACTTGGGCGAACAGATCGAAGCGCCCCTGTTGCTGGCCGCTGATGGCCTCGGCCAACAGCTTGCCCGCCAGGTGCGTGGCGTTGAGGCCATGGCCGGCATAGGCCTGGGCGTAATACACGTTGGGTTGATCGGCCAGGCGGCCAATCTGCGGCAGGCGGTTGGCGCCGATGCCGATCATGCCGCCCCACTGGTAGTCGATCTTCACGTCGGCCAGTTGCGGGAATACCTGCAACATTTTCGGTCGCATATAGGCGCCGATATCCTTGGGGTCGCGTCCGGAATAGTGGCAGGCGCCGCCGAACAACAGGCGATGGTCGGCGGACAGGCGGAAGTAATCCACCGTCACGCGTTGGTCACACACGGCCATGTTCTGCGGCAACAGGCTGGTGGCTTGTGCTTCGCTCAAGGGCTCCGTGGCAATGATGTAGCTGCCGGCGGGCAGCACCTTGCCGCTCAGTTGCGGGTTGAGTCCGTTCAGGTAGGCGTTGCAGGCCAGTACCAGGGTCTTGGCGCGCACTGTGCCTTGGGCGGTATGCACCTTGACCTCAGGGCCGTAGTCGATGCGGGTCACTTGGGATTGCTCGTACAGCGCCACGCCCAACTGCTGGGCAACGGCGGCCTCACCCAGTGCCAGGTTCAGCGGGTGCAGGTGGCCGGAACCCATGTCGATCATGCCGCCTACGTAGCGATCGGAGCCGATGACCGTGCCCATCTCGCTGGCTTGCAACAGGCGCACTTCGTGGCGGTAACCCAGGCTGTGCAGCTCTTCGGCATCCTCGGCCAGGCCCTGCAGGTCGCGGGGTTTGTTGGCCAGGTCGCAGTAGCCCCAGGTCAGGTCACAGGGGATCTGGAAGCGCTCCACACGCTCGCGCACGATCTCCACGGCTTCCAGGCCCATCAGCTTCATCTGGCGCACGCCGTCGCTGCCGATCACCTGGGTGAACTGATCCAGCCCGTGGCCGACCCCGCGAATCAACTGGCCGCCATTGCGCCCGCTGGCACCCCAGCCGATCTTGCGCGCTTCCAGCAACACCACGCGAAAGCCGCGCTCGGCCAATTCCAGGGCGGTGTTAAGACCGGAGAAACCCCCGCCGATCACACAGACATCGGCGTTTACCTCACCCGTCAACGTCGGGTAATCCGGTTGCGGCACGCTGCTGGCGGCGTAGTAGGAAGCGGTGTGCCGGGCGCTGGCGGTCATGGGGAACCTCCCTGTCTGGAAAATTTGACGCAGGATACAGTGGTCGCACGACGCTGTCTGCGCGGGGCGTTTTGCGTCAGAATCCACGTCTATTTGCCGTTCGGTATGGGTTTCGATGAGTTGCAACAGTCAGAAAATCAGCGCGCTGCGTCGCCAGATTCCATCGTTTGAGTGCGTCCCCGGTTGCCACGACTGCTGCGGGCCGGTGACCACTTCACCCGAAGAAATGTCGCGCCTGCCGCGCAAGACCGCCGCCGAGCAAGAGGCGGCGATGGACGAGCTGAACTGCGTGCACCTGGGACCCAAGGGCTGCACGGTGTATGACGAGCGGCCGCTGATCTGTCGCCTGTTCGGCACCACCAAGACCTTGCCGTGCCCTAATGGTCGCCGGCCGGTCGAGCTGATTCATCCGCGGGTGGAGAAGCAGATTCATGAGTACATGGCGAGCACCCGGCAGGTGTTGGTCTAGCGGATGTACTCGGTTAAAACTGTGGGAGCTGGCTTGCCTGCGATAGCGGTGGGTCAGCTAGCACCTATGCCTCTGAGCCGACGCTATCGCAGGCAAGCCAGCTCCCACAGTTGACCGTGTTGTGTCAGTGAGTCAGTCCGGGATCGGCAGGTTCAGGCTCTCCTTCACCTCTTCCATCACGATATAGCTCTTGGACTCGCGCACATGGGGGAGTTTGAGCAGGATATCGCCCAGCAATTTGCGATACGACGCCATCTCGGAAATCCGCGCTTTCACCAGGTAGTCGAAATCCCCCGACACCAGATGGCACTCCAGCACATGGGGCAGTTTCAGCACGGCCCGGCGAAATTCTTCAAAGGTGTCACCCGACTTGTAATCCAGGCTGATCTCGACAAATACCAGCAAACTTCCCTTCAAATGCTGGGGATTGAGCCGTGCGTTGTAGCCCATGATGATCCCTTCGCGCTCCAGGCGCCGCACGCGCTCGGTGCAGGGCGTGGTGGACAGCCCGACCTTTTCCCCCAGCTCCGTGAACGAGATGCGCCCGTCGGTTTGCAGGATGCGCAGGATATTGCGGTCGATCTTGTCCAGCTCCCGCTTGGTCTGGGTGTTGGTACGCATAGGGGATACGCCTCTGTCAAAAGGGTTTTTGCCAAGAATTGTCGCCAAATATAGGCATTTATATAGTGAAATGCACTGCCGATTGTTTTTTACACTGCGCTCATCATTGCTCGAATAACACACGTCAGCGGCCAAGCCCGCGATGAGGATATAAAAATGCGCGTTCTGGTCTTTGGTAGCGGCGTCATTGGGGTGACCAGCGCCTACTATTTGGCGCGGGCCGGTTTCGACGTCGTGGTGGTCGATCGTCAGCCTGCCGCTGCCATGGAAACCAGTTTCGCCAACGCCGGTCAGGTGTCCCCAGGCTACGCTTCGCCATGGGCCGCGCCGGGTGTGCCACTCAAAGCGATCAAGTGGCTGCTGCAACGCCACGCGCCGCTGGCGATCAAGGCTACCGCCGATATCGATCAATACCTGTGGATGGCGCAGATGCTGCGCAACTGCACGGCCAGCCGCTATGCGGTGAACAAGGAACGCATGGTGCGCCTGTCCGAGTACAGCCGCGACTGCCTCGACGAATTGCGCGCCGAGACCGGCATTGCCTACGAAGGCCGCAGCCTCGGGACGACCCAACTGTTCCGCACCCAGGCCCAGCTCGATGGCGCCGCCAAGGACATCGCCGTGCTGAAAGAGTCCGGTGTGCCGTTCGAATTGCTCGACCGCGCCGGCATTGCCCGGGTTGAACCAGCCCTGGCCAGCGTCACCGATATCCTCGCCGGGGCCCTGCGCCTGCCCAACGACCAGACGGGCGATTGCCAGATGTTCACCACGCGCCTGGTCGACATGTGCAAACAACTGGGCGTGGAATTTCGCTTCGAACAAGACATCCAGCGCCTGGACTACGCAGGCGACCGCATCAACGGCGTGTTGATCGACGGCAAGCTGGAAACTGCCGACCGCTATGTCCTGGCCCTCGGCAGTTACTCGCCCAAGCTGCTCAAGCCGTTGGGGATCAAGGCGCCGGTGTACCCGCTCAAGGGTTATTCGCTGACTGTGCCGATCACCAACCCGGCAATGGCGCCGACCTCGACCATTCTCGATGAGACCTACAAAGTCGCGATCACCCGTTTCGACAACCGTATTCGCGTCGGTGGCATGGCTGAAATAGCCGGTTTTGACCTGTCGCTGAACCCGCGGCGACGTGAAACCCTGGAGATGATCGTCAACGACCTTTATCCTCAGGGCGGCGATCTGGCCCAAGCCAGTTTCTGGACCGGCCTGCGCCCGACCACCCCAGACGGCACACCGATTGTGGGTGCCACGCCGTTCAAGAACCTGTTCCTGAACACAGGCCACGGTACCCTCGGTTGGACCATGGCCTGTGGTTCCGGTCGCTTGCTGGCCGACCTGATGGCGAAAAAAACGCCACAGATCAGCGCCGCAGGCCTCGATATTTCCCGTTATGGCAACCACCAGGAGTCCGCACAACATGTCAATCCAGCGCCAGCTCACCAATGAGCGCATGAGCCAGATCGTTGTCCACAGCGGTACCGTGTACCTGGCAGGGCAGGTCGGCGACGACATGAGCGCCGGGATTGAGCAGCAGACCCGTGAAACCCTGGTCAATATCGAGCGCTTGCTGGACCTTGCCGGGACCGACAAGTCCAGGTTGTTGTCGGTAACGATCTACCTGAAGGACATCGACGCCGACTTCGCTTTGATGAACGCGGTATGGGACAAGTGGCTGCCTAAAGGCGTCGCCCCGGCCCGCGCCACGGTGCAAGCCAAGCTGTGCGAACCCGAGATTCTGGTAGAACTGTCTGTCGTGGCTGCGCTGCCTTAACAACCATCCCTCTCCCGGTGCCGACGTTGTTGGTCGGCACCGGTTTTTTATTGACTTTGCTGCCTAGAAGCCTGCCGCCATGCGTCCAGCCCGTGCCCTGATCGACCTCCAAGCCCTGCGCCATAACTACCAATTGGCCCGAGAAGTCACCGGGGCCAAGGCCCTCGCCGTGATCAAGGCCGATGCCTACGGCCATGGTGCGGTGCCCGTGGCCCAGGCGCTGGAGGCGCAAGCCGACGGGTTTGCCGTGGCGTGCATCGAGGAAGCGCTGGAACTGCGCGCCGCCGGCATTCGTGCGCCGGTGTTGCTGCTCGAAGGTTTTTTCGAAGCCGACGAGTTGCCGCTGATCATCGAGCAGGATTTGTGGTGCGTGGTGCATTCGTTGTGGCAGTTGGAAGCCATCGAGAAAGCTCATTTGAGCAAGCCGCTGACAGTGTGGCTGAAGCTGGACTCGGGCATGCACCGTGTGGGCCTGCACCCCAAGGATTACCAGGAGGCGTATCAGCGCCTGCTGGCCAGC
Source organism: Pseudomonas sp. B2021 (assembly GCF_018135665.1). Taxonomy (NCBI): domain Bacteria; kingdom Pseudomonadati; phylum Pseudomonadota; class Gammaproteobacteria; order Pseudomonadales; family Pseudomonadaceae; genus Pseudomonas; species Pseudomonas sp. B2021. Next base: position 5,942,045 of record NZ_SMOF01000001.1, on the reverse strand, counting down.
GGCAAAGTGGCGAAGATCGTATTGATGAGCCATTTTGCCCGCGCCGATGAGCTCGATTGCGTCAGCAGCAACGAACAGGTAACGGTGTTTGAGGCGGCGCGCCAGGGGTTGGCGGCTGAGGTCAGCCTGCGCAACTCACCATCTGTATTGGGCTGGCCGAGCGTGTCCAGCGACTGGGTGCGCCCCGGTATCATGCTTTACGGCGCAACGCCCTTTGGCGAAGACCAGGCCATTGCGGCGCGCTTGCAGCCGGTGATGACCCTGGAGTCCAAAGTGATCTGCGTGCGTGAATTGCCGGCCGGTGAGCCGGTGGGCTATGGCGCCAGGTTCGTCACCCCCAAGCCGATGCGCATCGGCGTGGTTGCCATGGGCTATGCCGACGGTTACCCGCGCCATGCGCCCACCGGCACACCGGTGCTGGTCGCTGGCCAGCGCAGCCGGCTGCTGGGCCGCGTTTCCATGGACATGCTGTGTGTCGACCTCACCGACTTGCCCCAGGCGGGCCTTGGTTCCACTGTGGAACTGTGGGGCAAGCACATCCTCGCCAGTGATGTTGCTGTGGCCGCTGAGACCATTCCCTATCAGATTTTCTGCAATCTACGCCGAGTGCCAAGGCTCTATAGCGGCGCTTAGCCGCCAGCAACGAACCGAGCAGGCCGGGATTTAGGCCCAAGTGTTGTAAATACTGAACGCTGTCGCCATGATAACGCTCAATTACAACAAAGCCTGAATCCTAGGAGGCTCCTGCATTGGACGTCGGCGAACGACTGCAATCCATCCGTAAACTCAAAGGTCTTTCCCAGCGTGAGCTCGCCAAGCGTGCGGGCGTCACCAACAGCACCATTTCGATGATCGAGAAAAACAGCGTCAGCCCCTCGATCAGCTCCCTGCGCAAGGTGCTGGGCGGTATCCCCATGTCCATGGTCGAGTTCTTCTCCGAGGAAGTCCTCCAGGAAATACCGACGCAGATCGTCTATAAAGCCAATGAGCTGATCGACATCTCCGACGGTGCCGTCACCATGAAACTGGTGGGGCGGTCGCGCCCGAGCCGGGCCATCGCTTTTCTCACCGAGATCTACCCGCCAGGTGCCGACACGGGCGAAGAAATGCTCACCCATGAAGGCGAGGAAACCGGGATTCTGGTGGAAGGTCGCCTGGAGTTGGTGGTCGGCCTTGAAACTTTTGTGCTCGAGGCTGGCGATAGCTACTACTTTGAAAGTACCAGGCCCCATCGTTTTCGCAATCCGTTCGACGTGCCGGCGCGACTAATCAGCGCAGCCACCCCCGCGAACTTTTAAGAATAGAGGCGCCCTGCCAGCGTTGCAGAGGTTCCCGCAGCTGTACACCGTGAAGCCGAATCTCCCTTTATTTAATAGGGTTGTTTCGGCCGGGCGGGCTAACCGTTATACTTTCGCCGCCTGCGAAACCGTGGCCGCAGGCGTGAATAGCCACCATTGAGGGTGAACGCGTGAACCTAATTATGAAAATGCTGGCTGCACCAGCAACCGTACTGGCCCTATGGGCTGTCAGCGCTCAAGCTGCGACCAATGATGACATTGCCAAGCGCCTGGAGCCTGTGGGTCAGGTTTGCGTCCAGGGCCAGGAATGCAAGGGCATGGAAGTGGCCGTGGCAGCGGGCGGCGGCGGCGCGAAAACCCCGGATGAGATCATCGCCAAGCACTGTAATGCCTGCCACAGCACGGGCCTGTTGGGTGCGCCGAAAATTGGCGACACCGCCGCATGGAAAGAACGCGCCGACCATCAAGGCGGCCTCGATGGCATCCTGGCCAAGGCCATCACCGGTATCAACGCCATGCCGCCCAAAGGCACTTGCGCTGATTGCTCGGACGACGACCTCAAGGGTGCGATCAAGAAGATGTCCGGGCTGTAACCGATCGATCTTCGCCAAAAATGCCGCTTACGAGCGGCTTTTTTGTGCCTGCGAATTATGTATTGAGGCTGTTCATTGCAGCAAAGACCCGGCAAGCTCGGTCCAACTCCAATTCATGGAATGTTCGGGAGCAGTCGGATGGTGCAGTTGTGTTCAATCGAGCAAGCAGTTGACGACGTACTGGCGCGGTTGCCGGCGCATATCCACATGGGCATGCCCTTGGGCCTGGGCAAGCCCAATTTGTTCGTCAACGCGCTGTACCGGCGCATCGCCAAGTTGCCGGAGCGGGCGCTGACTATCTACACCGCGTTGAGCCTGGGTCGCCCGACGATGGGGGATGGCTTGCAGAAACGCTTTCTCGAACCCTTTATCGAACGGGTGTTTGGCGACTACCCCGAACTAGACTTTCTCGCCGACCTGCACAAGGGCAGCCTGCCGAAGAATATCCGTGTGCAGCAATTCTTCATGCAGCCTGGCAGCCTGCTCCACAGCGCCGCGGCGCAGCAGGATTACGTCAGCAGCAACTACAGCCATGCGGCGCGCGACATCAATGCCGCCGGCCTGAACCTGGTGGCGCAACTGGTTGCCAGTAGCAGCGAGCATCCCGACCGCCTGAGCCTGAGCTGCAACCCGGATATCACCCTCGACCTGATGCCCATGATCGCCAAGCGCCGCGCGACCGGGGAGACCATCCTGGTCGTTGGCCAGGTCCATAGCGACTTGCCCTACATGCCCGGTGATGCCGAGCTGGGCATGGATGAGTTCGACTACCTGCTGGATGAAAAAGACAGCACCACGTTGTTCTCCACGCCGAATATGCCGGTGGGCTTTCAGGACCATTTTATCGGCCTGCATGCCAGTACCCTGGTGCGTGATGGCGGTACGTTGCAGATTGGTATCGGCTCCATGGGCGATGCGCTGACCGCTGCCTTGCTGGCGCGCCAGGCCGACAACGAGGCCTATCGCCTGTTGCTCACCGACCTGGATGTGTACCAGTGGGCGCCGTTGATCAGCCGCGAAGGCGGCGTTGAGCCGTTTGCCCGTGGCCTTTACGGTTGCAGCGAGATGTTCGTCAACGGCCTGCTGGTATTGGCCGATGCCGGGATTGTGCGGCGCAAGGTCTACCCGGATGTGGCGACCCAGATGCAGGCCAACGCGGGCACCCTGGACGACGCGGCGCAACCCGACGGCGTGTCGATCCATGGCGGTTTCTTCCTGGGACCGCGCAGTTTTTACCAGCGCCTGCAGGAAATGACCCACGCCAAGCGCCAGGCATTCAACATGACCCGCATCAGCTACATCAACGAGCTGTACGGGCAGGAAGAACTCAAGCGCCTGCAGCGCCTGGATGCGCGGTTTATCAACAGCGCGATCATGGTCACCTTGCTCGGCGCTGGCGTGGCCGATCAGTTGGAAGACGGTCGCGTGCTCAGTGGCGTGGGCGGGCAATACAATTTCGTGGCCCAGGGGCATGCGCTGGAAGGTGCACGCTCAATCCTGATTTTGCGCAGCTGGCGTGAGTCGGCGGGGGAGGTCAGTTCCAATATCGTCTGGGAGTACGGCCACTGCACCATTCCCCGGCACCTGCGGGATATTGTCATTACCGAATACGGCATTGCCGACTTGCGCGGTCAGACGGATGCCAAGGTGATCGAAGCGCTGCTGAACATCGCCGACTCCAGGTTCCAGCACGACTTGATTGAACAAGCGCAAAAGGCCGGCAAACTGCCCAAGGATTTCCAGTTGGATCCGCGTTTTGCCGACAACACGCCAGAGCGGCTTCAGGCGATTCAGGCCAGGCATCGTCGCCTGTTCCCGGAATACCCCCTGGGCAGCGACTTCACGGATGAAGAGCGGGATTTGTTACGAGCGCTGAACTGGCTCAAGAGCAAATTCAAGCTCACGGAAATTCTGGAGTTGGGCAAGGCGGCACTCGACGCGCCGGAGCCGGAGGCATTTCCCAAGCATTTGCAGCGCATGTGCCTGGATAAGCCGGAGGGCATCAAGGAAGACCTGTATCAACGATTGCTGCTTGCCGGCCTGCAGGCCACCGCCCACTGACAGCCCAACGCAAAACCCCATGTGGGAGCTGGCTTGCCTGCGATGAGGGCCTTTCAGTCGACATCTCTGTCGACTGACACTCCGCT
>NZ_SMOF01000001.1:5799508-5937967 GCF_018135665.1 Pseudomonas sp. B2021 | reverse complement strand
TGCTACGAATGCGTCGACTGACACTCCGCTATCGCAGGCAAGCCAGCTCCCACATAGTGATTACTCGATAAAGGTCACGACACCACCGGCCAGCGACTTCACCCGCGCCAGCGACTCAACCCGATAACCCTGCGCATCCAGTTCTGCACGCCCGCCCTGGAACGACTTCTCGATCACAATGCCCAAGCCGGCTACGGTCGCGCCGGCCTGCTTGATGATCGAGATCAGCGCCTGGGACGCCTTGCCGTTGGCCAAAAAGTCATCGATCACCAGCACGCGGTCGCTGCTGGTCAGGTGGCGCGGGGAGATCGCCACGGTGCTTTCGGTTTTCTTGGTGAAGGAATACACCGTGGCCGACAGCAGGTTTTCCGTGAGGGTCAAGGATTGCTGCTTGCGGGCGAAGATCACCGGCACGCCCAGGTTCAGCCCGGTCATGATGGCCGGTGCAATGCCCGAGGCTTCGATGGTGACGATCTTGGTGATGCCCGAATCCTTGAACAGTGCGGCGAATTCGTCGCCGATCAGTTTCATCAGCGCCGGGTCGATCTGGTGGTTCAAAAAGGCGTCAACCTTGAGGACCTGATCGGAAAGCACGATGCCTTCTTCGCGAATTTTCTTGTGCAGTGCTTCCACGGAAAGCTTCCTCTAATGGCGCGTTGTGCGCCGAAAGTAGATTAAAAAGTAGTCGATTCTAGCGCTTTAGCATCGCGCGTATATCCGCCAAGGCGGTGTTGCCGCGAACGGCCTTCACCTCGGTGGGCGTGTCGTCATTGCCTTCCCAGGCCAGGTCGTCCGGCGGCAGTTCATCCAGGAACCGGCTGGGGGCACAGTCGATGATTTCACCGTATTGCTTGCGCTTGGCGGCAAAGGTGAAGGCCAGGGTCTGACGTGCGCGGGTAATACCCACATAGGCCAGGCGGCGTTCTTCCTCGATGGTGTCGGCTTCGATGCTGGAGCGGTGCGGGAGGATTTCCTCTTCCATGCCCATGATGAACACGTAGGGAAATTCCAGGCCCTTGGACGCATGCAAGGTCATCATCTGCACGCCTTCGGCACCGTCTTCCTCTTCTTGCTGGCGCTCGAGCATGTCGCGCAACACCAGCTTGCCGATGGCGTCCTCGACGGTCATCTCGCCGTCTTCGTCTTTTTCCAGGGTGTTCTTCAACGCCTCGATCAGGAACCAGACGTTGCCCATGCGGTAATCCGCGGCCTTGTCGCTGGAACTGTTGGTGCGCAGCCAGTTTTCATAGTCGATGTCCATGACCATGCTGCGCAGGGCGCTGATCGGGTCTTCGCCGGCGCACTGCTCGCGCACCTTGTCCATGAAGCGCTTGAAGCGTGACAGGCGATCAGTGAAGCGCGTGTCCAGGTGTTCGCCCAGGCCGATTTCGTCGGTGGCGGCGTACATCGAGATCTTGCGTTCGGTGGCGTAGTTACCGAGCTTTTCCAGGGTGGTGGAGCCGATTTCCCGGCGTGGCACGTTGATCACGCGCAGGAAGGCGTTGTCGTCGTCCGGGTTCACGATCAGCCGAAAGTAGGCCATCAGGTCTTTGACTTCCTGGCGTCCGAAAAAGCTGTTGCCGCCCGACAGGCGATACGGCACCTGGTGATGCTGCAGCTTCAGCTCGATCAGTTTGGCCTGGTAGTTGCCGCGATACAGGATCGCAAAGTCGCTGTAGGGCCGGTCGGTGCGCAAGTGCAGGCTGAGGATTTCCACGGCCACGCGCTCGGCTTCGGCGTCTTCGTTGCGGCAGCGGATCACACGGATCTCGTCGCCATGGCCCATCTCGCTCCACAGTTGTTTTTCAAACTCGTGGGGGTTGTTGGAGATCAGCACGTTGGCGCAGCGCAGGATGCGGCTGGTGGAGCGGTAGTTCTGCTCCAGCATCACCACTTTCAAGGAGGGGTAGTCTTCCTTGAGCAGCATCAGGTTTTCCGGGCGGGCGCCGCGCCAGGCGTAGATCGACTGGTCGTCGTCGCCTACCACGGTGAACTGGTTGCGCGTGCCGATCAGCAACTTCACCAGCAGGTATTGGCTGGCGTTGGTGTCCTGGTATTCGTCCACCAGCAGGTAGCGCACCTTGTTTTGCCACTTCTCCAGGATGTCCTTGTGCTCCTGGAATAGCTTGACCGGTAGTAGGATCAGGTCGTCGAAGTCCACCGCGTTGAACGCCTTGAGCGTGCGCTGGTAGTGGGTGTAGACGATGGCGGCGGTCTGTTCCTTGGGGTTGCGCGCGGCTTCCAGGGCTTCGGCGGGCAGGATCAGGTCGTTTTTCCAGGCGCCGATCATGTTCTTGATCTCGTCGACGCCGTCGTCGCCCGCGTATTCCTTCTGCATGATGTCGGTCATCAAGGCCTTGACGTCGGTCTCGTCGAAGATCGAGAAGCCCGGCTTGTAGCCCAGCCGCACATGCTCCTTGCGGATGATGTTCAGGCCCAGGTTGTGGAAGGTACACACGGTAAGGCCACGGCCTTCGCCACCCTTGAGCAGGGTGCCGACCCGCTCTTTCATTTCCCGCGCCGCCTTGTTGGTGAAAGTCATGGCGACGATGTACTGGGCGCGGATGCCGCAGTTCTGGATCAAGTGCGCGATCTTGCGGGTGATCACGCTGGTCTTGCCGGAGCCTGCACCGGCGAGCACCAATAGAGGGCCGCCGACGTAGTTCACGGCTTCTTGCTGCCGGGGATTGAGTCGGGACATACGGAATTTTAGGAGTCGTTGTTCAAAAGGGCGGGCATTTTAACAGGCTGGAAAGATTCTGCTGCCATAGAACGACGGTGTGACGTACCACTCGATCTAAATTTGCCGGTTTTGCTACTTTGCCGCAGGATGTGGAGGAATAGCCGAGACGATTATTTACAGTCTGCGTATTTGATAACACCTATCATTTGTCATCCTTTGTCATTGTCAGGCCGCACGTCATAATGGCACCGCTAATGAAATTTTGCAGAGTCTAGGGAGTTAGCGTGTCTACGCCTGTCGAACCCTTGCGTTTGCTGCTGCTGGCCGATGAGCCCGAGTGGGCAGCGTTGTTGCGCGAGTGCCTGGCGCCGATGGGCGAAGGGGCTGTGCTGATCAGTGCGCCCAACTGGGACTCGGTGAGCCGCCTGTTCGATGACGACCAGGGTGCTGTGTTATTGACCACGCCCAGCCTGCAGCCCGGCCCGGGCCGGTGCAGTTTGCCGTGTGTATTGCTGCTGGAGCAGGAGCCCCTGGTGTCGCCGCTGGGTGTCAGCGATTGGTTGGTGCTGGATGCATTGGATGCCGACACATTGCGCCGCTGCCTGCGCCATGTGCGCGAGCGCGGCGTGCTGGAGAACACCTTGCAGCGCCTGGCCGAGCAGGACCCGCTCACCGGTATTGCCAACCGCCAGGGCTTCCAGACCTTGCTGGCCGCGCGCTTGGCAGAAAACGACGGCCGTGGTCTGGCCCTCGGTCACCTGGACCTGGACAATTTTCGTCATGCCAACGATGCCCTCGGTCATCAGGCGGGCGACCGTTTGATCCTGCAAGTGGTGTCGAGGCTCAAGAGCCAGCTCGAAGCCGGGGACCAACTGGCGCGCCTGGGCAGCGATGAGTTTGCCTTGTTGATCGATACCCGCCGGGCGCCCCAGCGCGCCGAGTGGATGGCTGAGCGCATCACCGAAGTGATGGCCGAACCCTATTGGGTGGATGGCGAAAGCCTGTTGATCGGTTGCAGCCTGGGCATGGCCCATGCTCGAGCCCGTGCTGGCGCCGACCCGCTGATGTGGCACGCCCATATCGCCATGCAGCAGGCCAAAAGCACCCAGGGCTGCACCTTCCATATCTTCAATGAGCGCATCAACCGCAACGCCCGCAGCCTGGCCGACCTGGAAAGTGAACTGCGCCGGGCTTTGCGCCGCGATGAGTTGGAGCTGCATTACCAGCCGCGACTGGACCTGGACGACGGCCATATCGTTGGCCTCGAAGCCCTGGTGCGCTGGCGCCACGGCGAGCGCGGCTTGTTGCCGCCCAGCGAATTCGTGCCGCTGGCCGAACAGAGTGGCCTGATCGTGCCATTGGGCTACTGGGTGATCTCCCGAGCCCTGCGCGACATGCAAGACCTGCGCGAACGCGGCCTGCCGCCGCTGCACATGGCGGTCAACCTGTCGTTTCGCCAGTTTCAGGACAGCCAGTTGCTGTCCACCCTCAGCCGCCTGATTGCCGAGCGCGGCGTGGAAGCGCAATGGCTGGAATTTGAACTGACCGAAACCGCCGTGATGCGCCGCAGCGACCTGGTCAAACAGACCATGGATGCCCTTGGCCGGTTGGGTGTGCGGTTTTCCCTGGATGACTTCGGCACCGGTTTTTCATCGTTTGTGCACCTCAACAGCCTGCCGATTGCCTTGTTGAAGATCGACAAGAGTTTTGTCGGCGGCATGGAAGAGCGCGAAGAAAACCGCAAGCTGGTGCACGCCATGATCAACCTGGCCCACAACCTCAACCTGGAAGTGGTCGCCGAAGGCGTGGAAACCCCTGAGCAACTTGAGCTTTTGCGCTTGTTTGGGTGCGACCAGGTCCAGGGTTACCTGATCAGCAAGCCGTTGCCGTTGCCGGAGCTGGTGGAATACCTGATGTTCGGGCAAAGCCAGCAGGCGCTGTTGGGCTAAGCCTTCAAAGTGGTTCAAATGTGGGAGCTGGCTTGCCTGCGATAGCGGTCGTTCAGCTAATAATGATTAGCCTGACACACCGCTATCGCAGGCCAGCCAGCTCCCACATGAACCGCGTGCACTCGCTAGTCAGGCAGTGCCGCTCGGAGTCCGACATCAGCATCCGGCTCCTGCCGAATCATCCGCTTCATCTTCGCCTCAAACGCCCAGGTCAGGCTCACCGCCGCACACGCCAGGCCTAGTGCCAGGCCCCACCAGACGCCGGTTGGCCCCCAGCCCAGGGTGAACGCCATCAACCAGGCCGACGGTGCACCAATCAGCCAATAGCAACCCAGCCCCACCAGGAAGGTGGTCTTGGCGTCCTTCAAGCCACGGATACAACCCATGGCGATGGTCTGCACGCCATCGAACAATTCGAACCAGGCAGCGACGGCCAGCAGGCTCACTGCCAGCACGATAACGTCATGGAATGCCGGGTCGTCATGGTCGAGGAACAGTCCTATCAGCGGGTCGGAGAACAGCCACAGCACCGCCGCAAACCCCAACATCACCATGGCGCCGAATCCTATGCCGACCCGCCCGGCCATGCGCGCCATCAGCAACTGCCCGGCGCCGTAATGCTGGCCGATGCGCATGGTCACCGCGTAGGACATCCCCGCCGGCACCATGAAGGCCACCGACACAATCTGCAGGGCGATCTGGTGCGCCGCCAATTGCGTGCTGCCCATGGTGCCCATGCACAACGCCGCAAAGGCAAACAGCCCGACCTCTACCGCATAGGTGCCGCCAATCGGCAGGCCCAGGCGCCACAGCTCGCGCAGGTAGTGGGTATTCAGGCGCAGCAGGCCGGTGCCCAGCGGGTAGGCGGCGTAGGCGCGGTTGCTGCGGATGTACCACATCAATGCCAACGCCATGCCATTGGCGACGATGGCGGTCACCAGGCCGATGCCCATCAGGCCCAGTTTCGGTAGGCCGAACATGCCTTCGATCAACGCATGGTTGAGCAGGTAGTTGACCACGGTACCGCACAGGCTGATCACCATCACCGGAGTGGCCTTGCCGATGGCGCTGGTAAAGCCGCGCAGGGCCATGAAGCTCAGGTAGCCGGGCAGGGCAAAGGGCAGGATCGTCAGGAATTGCCCGGCTGCTTGCACGTTGGTTTCGGTCTGGCCGAACATCAGCAGTACCGGCTTCAAGTTCCATAACAGCAACGCCGCCGCCAGCGCCATCAACCACGCCAGCCACAGCCCGGCCTGGGTCAGGCGGGTGGCGCCGTCGATATCGCCCGCGCCATGGCGAATGGCGACCAAGGTGCCCACGGCTGCGATCACGCCGATGCAGAAAATCGCCACGAACGAATAGCTCGCCGCGCCCAGGCCGCCGCCCGCCAAGGCCTCGGGGCTCAGGCGCGCCATCATCAGGGTGTCGGTCAGCACCATCAGCATGTGCGCCAACTGTGAGGCAATCAACGGCCCCGATAGCCGCAGAATGGCCCAGAGTTCGGTACGTGCCGGATGTTGCATGATCATCACACTCGAATAGTCAGGAAGGTGGGGAAGGGTTGATTCTCGGCGCATTCAGCGCATTGCACAAAAGGATAAAAGCGATCGTTGGCATGATTAAAACTCATGCTTGAGCGATTCTGGTAGGGTTTCCAGATTGCGCAGCCGGAGCTTTCAGAATGTCCCGTCGTCTTCCTCCTCTTTACGCCTTGCGGGCCTTTGAAGCCGCCTCCCGCCACCACTCGTTTACCCGCGCGGCTGAGGAGTTGTCGATTACCCAAAGTGCGATCAGCCGGCATATCCGTACGCTCGAAGATTATTTCGCCTGCCGATTGTTCCAGCGCAGCGGTCGCACGTTGCAGCTCACGGAAGCGGCGCGTTTGTTGCTGCCTGGCGTACGGGAAGGCTTCGCTGCCCTGGAGCGTGCTTGCCATACCTTGAATGCCGAAGATGACATCCTGCGTATGAAGGCGCCGTCCACCTTGACCATGCGCTGGCTGCTGGCGCGGCTGAGTCGCTTCCGTGCCTTGCAGCCGGGCAATGAGGTGCAGCTCACCAGTGCGTGGATGAGCATCGATGAAGTGGACTTCAATCAAGAACCGTTCGACTGCGCGGTGTTGCTCAGCAACGGGCACTTTCCGGCGGACTGGGAGGCCAGTTATCTGTTTGCGGAAATGCTCATCCCGGTGGGAGCGCCCAATCTGCTGGACGACGGTCCCTGGGACGTGACGCGGTTGGCAACCGCCGAACTGCTGCACCCGACCCCGGACCGCCGCGACTGGCGTTACTGGCTGCAGCGCATGGGGCTGTCGTCTCAGGTTTCACTCAAGGGTGGGCAGGTGTTCGACACGCTTGAGCTGGGCATGATCGCCGCCGCCCGAGGCTATGGCGTGTCCATGGGTGATTTGCTGATGGTGGCCGAAGACGTGGCACAGGGGCGCTTGAGCCTGCCGTGGCCTACGGCGGTCGCCAGTGGGGAAAGCTACTACCTGGTGTGGCCGAAAACCCGCCCGGGTGGGGAACGTTTGCGACAGCTGGCGGAATTTCTTCAAGGTGAAGTCAAGGCGATGGAATTGCCCCAGGTTGAACGCCTCGATTGAGTGGCGGCGAGTTGTTAGTGCAATCGTTTGCGGGATACCCCTGTGATTCGCTCAAGTATTGCCAAATGCCGCCGAAGAAGGGGGTTGGAACCATCGTGCATCATCGTTTCCCACTAGATAATTTGCCGAGCAGCGCTATGAGATCAGGATGATCCTGGCCTCGGCCAGGAGCTGTCATGTCTGAACCCCGTGCCCGGATTGCCTCCCAGTTAGGCCTCGCACTCGCCGTGATTCTCGCTGTCGTGATCAGCGGCAGTACGGTCTTTGCCTTGCGTACCCTCGACTCCGCCAACCTCGCCACCCGCGAGGAACACCTGGCCAGCGAGGCGCGTTTGCTCGCCGACCAACTCAACACCTTCCTCAGCACCTTGCGCGAAAGCACTCAGCGTTTGAGCGGGCTGTTTGAAAAGCGCTTCGGCGCAGGCTTGAGTGTGCGTGCGGACCAGCCCGTGGCCGTGGCCGGCGTGCAGACGCCGAGCCTCTATCTGGGCAACGAGGTGCTGAACAACAACTTCGAAGAAGTGGATGAGTTCAAGCAGATGTCCGGCGGCGTGGCCACGGTGTTCGTGCGCAGCGGCGACGACTTTATCCGCGTCAGCACCTCCCTGACCAAGCAGGATGGCAATCGCGCCATTGGCACCGTACTTGACCGTCAGGGCGCGGCCTACCAGCGCGTTGTGAGTGGCCAGACCTACATCGGCCGTGCCGTGTTGTTTGACCGCTCCTACATGACCCAATACAGCCCCGTGCGTGACAGCAGTGGCCAGGTCATTGCCGTGCTGTTCATCGGTTTCGATTACACCGATGCCCAGAACGCCCAGTTTGAAAACCTCAAGCGCTTCCGCATTGGCCAGACCGGCTCCCTCGCGCTGCTCGATGAGCAAAAGCACTGGCTGGTGCCGCCAGCTGGCGTGCAAGCGCCGGATCAGGCGATTGCCGTGATGCTCGATCTGGCGAGAAAGCCGGGTGCAGGCCGTTTCTGGAGTGACAAGAACGAAGATTTCTATAGCGTCTCGGTGCCGTTCGAAGGCGGCCCTTGGGCGGTGATAGCGAGCATGCCCAAGGCTGAGATTCGCGCCGTGACCTGGGAGGTCGGCAGCCGCCTGGTGATCGGCAGTGTGCTGGCGATGTTGCTGGCAGTGGGCGCCACGGTGTGGCTGTTGCGCAGCAAGCTGGCGCCATTGAGCGAGCTGGTACGCCAGGCTCAGGCCCTGGGTGCGGGGGATTTGAGTGCGCGGCTCAATGTGTCCAGCCATGACGAAATCGGCCAGTTGGCGCGTAGTTTCAACCAGATGGGTGAGGCGCTGTCGACCATGGTGTCGCATATCCGTACTGCCGCCGAACAGGTCAACAGCCGCGCCCAGGCGTTGTCGGGCTTGTCTGGTGGTGCCTACGAAGGCATGGAGCAACAGTCCGGCGAGATCACCAGCATGGCCGGTGCGGTGGAAGAGTTCAGTGCTACCTCGCTGAACATTGCCGACAACATGGGCAACACCGAGCGCCTGGCTCAAGAGAATGCCCAGCAAACCCGTATCGGCCGTACCTCGATGCAAGAGGCTTCATCGTCCCTGGAACATATCGCCACCGCGCTGAACAGCACCGCTGCCGTGATCAACACCCTGGGCCAGCGTTCCCAGGAAATCGGCGGGATCGTCGGCGTGATTACCGCCATCGCCGAACAGACCAACCTGCTGGCGCTCAACGCCGCCATCGAAGCCGCCCGTGCCGGTGAGCAAGGCCGTGGTTTCGCCGTGGTCGCTGATGAGGTGCGCAACCTGGCTTCGCGTACCCGCCAGGCGACCGATGAAATCTCCGGCATGATCCAGAGCATCCAGCAGGAAACCGGCAACGCCATCAGCACCATGGAGCATGGCAATGCGCTGATGCAGGAAGGCCTGTCGCGCAACGCCGACGTGGCCTCGGCCCTGGCGCGTATCGACGAGCAGAGTCGCTCGGCCGGCCAGCAGTTTGCTGCGATCACCACCGCCACCCAAGAGCAGAGCAGCACCGCGACTTTGCTCAGCGCCAACCTTCAGAGCATTGCCCTGGCCAACAGCGAGCAGCGTGAAGTGGTGTCGAACCTGGCGGTTACCGCCAAGGAACTGGAGACCTTGGCAGCAGGCTTGCGCCATGAGGTGGATCGGTTTCGCTGACGCACCACCAATCAAATGGTGGGAGCGGGCTTGCTCGCGAATGCGGTAAATCAGTAGCAAATGGGTGACTGACACTCCGCATTCGCGAGCAACCCCGCTCCCACATTGATATTGCGTAAGGCTCAAGTCACGGATGTGGGGCGGTACTGCAGGGCCTCCTTCAGATGGTCACGGGTGATGGCGTCCATCTGGTCCAGGTCCGCCAAGGTGCGCGCCACCTTCAGCAGCCGATGGGCCGCCCGCAGTGACAGTGTCAGTCGCTCGCAGGCGGTCTCCAGCCAACCCTCGTCGACCTTTGGCAGCTTGCAGTGCTGGCGCAGCCCCGGCAGGTCCAGAAAAGCATTGGCACACCCCTGGCGTTGCTGTTGACGCTCGCGTGCTTCGGCTACCCGCACCGAGGCATCGGCCGTTGTATCGCCCGCCGGTTGAGTGGGGCTCAGCGCAGTGGCCTCCCGCGCGACGGTCAGGTGCAAATCAATCCGGTCCAGCAAAGGGCCGGATAGCTTGTTGCGATAACGCTGGATCTGCTCCGGCGTACACCGGCAACGCCCGCTGGGTTCGCCCATGTAGCCGCAGGGACAGGGATTCATCGCCGCGACCAGTTGAAAGCGAGCCGGGAAACGCACTCGGTCACGGGCGCGGGATATCACGATATGTCCCGATTCCAATGGCTCGCGCAGCACCTCCAGTACCTTGCGATCGAACTCTGGCAGCTCATCCAAGAACAAAACCCCGTGATGGGCCAGGGTGATTTCCCCCGGTTGTGGCTTCGAGCCGCCACCCACCAGCGCCGGCCCGGATGCCGAGTGGTGCGGCTGGCGAAACGGGCGGTTTGGCCAATGGCTCAGCGGTGCCAGGCTGACCACGGATTGGATCGCGGCCACTTCCAGTGCTTCCTGCTCGCTCAACGGCGGCAGCAAGCCCGGTAGCCGGCTGGCCAATAACGTCTTGCCGGTGCCCGGTGGCCCGCTGAAAAGCAGGTTATGCGCGCCCGCCGCCGCGATCAGCAATGCTCGCTTGGCCGCGAGTTGGCCCTGCACTTCACGCAGGTCTGGGTAAGGCTTGTTCACGTACAGCAAGCCGTCGGACCTGTAGGGCTCGATCGGTACGTGCCCATTCAGGTGCGCCACTACTTGCAGCAAGTGGTCCACCGCAATCACCTTCAGCCCCGACGCCAGGCAGGCCTCCTCGGCGTTGGCGCGTGGCACTATCACGGTGCGCCCGGCCTTGCGCGCTGCCAGCGCGGCCGGCAATACCCCCTTCACCGCGCGCACCTCGCCGGACAGCGCCAATTCCCCTAGGCATTCCACGTCATCGAGCATCAACGCCGGCACTTGCACACTGGCCGCCAGGATGCCCAGGGCAATCGCCAGATCAAAACGCCCGCCGTCCTTGGGCAGGTCGGCGGGCGCAAGATTGAGTGTGATGCGCCGGGCCGGATATTGCAGCGCCGAGTTGAGGATGGCACTGCGCACGCGGTCCTTGCTTTCCTTCACTGCGGTTTCGGGCAAACCCACCAAGGTGAGAGACGGCAGGCCATTGGCCATATGCACTTCGACAGTGACGGCTGGGGCTTCCACACCGACCTGGGCGCGGCTGTGGACAATGGCGAGGGACATGCTCGTTCCTTGAATGGGAGGGCCGCTTCCTGCGGTTTTTTCAAGGGTAGACGAGGTGGGATGGAGCGGGGCGGGGGAGGTTTTACAGAACGTATCCGGGCGGCAACGCAAAACAAGTGTGGGAGCAGGCAAGCCAGCTCCCACAACAATCGCGTTCACTCAGCAGAAGGTGGCGTCAACCGGGCTTCAAGTTCAGCCACCTTCGCCTCCAGGCTCTCCAGCCGCGCACGTGTGCGGGCCAGCACCACCATCTGGCTGTCAAACTCTTCCCGGCTGACCAGGTCGAGCTTGCTGAAACCACTCTGTAGCAAAGCCTTGAACTGGCTTTCGATTTCATTGCGGGGCAGCGGGGTGTCACCGCTGAACAGGCGAGAGGCGTGGCCGCTCAGGGCGTCGAGGAAGTCTTTGGGCGCGAGCATTGGACATATTCCGGAAAACAGTTGGCCGGCAGTGTATCACGCAGCGTCTATAGTCATTTTTACGCCCTGCTGCGCACGGTTTTCGCGCATTGGGGCGGGCGGCCGCGCACTGTTTTGATGCGCATTGCGGCCGCGCAGGCGCCCCGTAGGTGGGCACAAGCGGGCAATGGATTGATTTCAGTGGTTTTTACGGAGCTGGCAAGGTTTCTGCTTAGACGATCATGACCCATGCACTGATGCAGTCGCTGTGACGAATGCAGTGCGCCGACGGATCCGGGTACAGGGCTCGTCACCAGTGGTTCGCTGGCGTCGCGACGGCAAATGCCGAGGCGACGATGCGTTACAAAGCCAGGCACTGCGCTTAGACTTGAGACGGGTTTGTTTTCCTGGGGCAAGTCCACCAAATTCGGGAGAGAGTTTTCATGAAGCTAGTCACTGCCATCATCAAGCCGTTCAAGTTGGACGATGTTCGCGAGTCACTGTCCGAGATCGGCGTGCAGGGCATTACCGTTACTGAGGTCAAGGGCTTCGGTCGGCAGAAGGGTCATACCGAGCTGTATCGCGGCGCGGAATACGTGGTCGATTTCCTGCCGAAGGTGAAGATCGATGTCGCCATTGACGACAAGGATCTTGATCGGGTTATCGAGGCGATAACCAAGGCGGCCAACACCGGCAAGATCGGTGACGGCAAGATCTTCGTGGTCAATCTGGAACAGGCTATTCGCATCCGTACCGGCGAAACCGATACCGACGCAATCTAAGCCGCCAAACCCCAACGCCCCAGGAGAAAACAATATGACTCTGCGTAAATTCGCAGGGCTCGGAGCCCTGCTGTCCATCGTAATGCCAAGCCTGGCCATGGCGGCAGATGAAGTGGCTGCTCCAGTCCTCAATTCCGGCGACACCGCCTGGATGCTCACTGCCACCGCGCTGGTGCTGTTCATGACCATCCCTGGCCTGGCGCTGTTCTACGGCGGCATGGTCCGCTCCAAGAATATTCTGTCGGTGATGATGCAGTGCTTCGCCATCACTGGCCTGATCAGCATCCTCTGGGTCGTCTACGGCTACAGCATCGCGTTCGATACCACCGGTATGGAACAAGGCGTGGTCAACTTCAATTCCTTCTTCGGCGGCATGGGCAAGGCGTTCCTGGCGGGTGTTACCCCGGCCAGCATCACCGGGCCGGCGGCGCTGTTTCCGGAGGCCGTGTTCATTACCTTCCAGATGACCTTTGCCATCATTACCCCGGCGCTGATCGTCGGTGCTTTCGCTGAGCGTATGAAGTTCTCCGCGATGCTGATCTTCATGGCTATCTGGTTCACCCTGGTCTATGCGCCGATTGCGCACATGGTCTGGAGCGGCAATGGCGGCCTGATGTGGGACTGGGGCGTGCTGGACTTCGCCGGCGGCACCGTTGTGCACATCAACGCGGGTGTGGCTGGCCTGGTGGCGTGCATCGTGCTCGGCAAGCGCAAAGGCTTCCCCACCACCCCGATGGCCCCGCATAACCTGGGCTATACCCTGGTGGGCGCGGCCATGCTGTGGATCGGCTGGTTTGGCTTCAACGCCGGTTCCGCTGCGGCGGCCAACGGCACCGCGGGCATGGCGATGCTGGTAACTCAAATCGCTACCGCAGCTGCGGCCCTGGGATGGATGTTTGCCGAGTGGATCACCCACGGCAAGCCAAGCGCACTGGGTATCGCCTCGGGCGTGGTCGCCGGCCTCGTCGCCGTGACACCAGCGGCTGGCACCGTGGGCCCGATGGGCGCCCTGGTGATTGGTCTGGTCGCCGGTGTGGTGTGCTTCTTCTGCGCGACCAGCCTCAAGCGCAAACTGGGTTATGACGACTCCCTGGACGCCTTCGGCGTGCACGGTATTGGCGGTATCGTCGGTGCGATCCTCACCGGTGTGTTCGCAGCTCCTGCTCTGGGCGGCTTCGGCACCGTGACCGACATCGCGGCCCAGGTCTGGATCCAGTGCAAAGGCGTGGGCTTCACCGTGATCTACACGGCGATTGTGACCTACGTCATCCTCAAGGTGCTCGACATGGTCATGGGCCTGCGTGTCACCGAAGAAGAAGAGGCGGTCGGCCTCGACCTGGCGCAACACAACGAGCGCGGCTACAACTTGTAACTACGCGAAAAAAACATGCCCGGCTTGCCGGGCATTTTTTTGCCCGGCGTTTGTCTGTGGCTAAAGGTGCATGGGTTTTTTATCGACTTTGTGATGGGATCCACACAGCACTTCTAAGGGTGCAAATGTCTTACAGGCATGAAGGCGTATTCGGCCCTTTGTTTTTTCTCAGAGCGCGCTAGAATGCGCGCCGATGGGCGGAGAACTGTATGTGGCAACAGACCCTGATTACCCTGCGGGCCAAGCCCCGGGGCTTTCACTTGGTAACGGACGAGTTGCTTGCCGGCTTGCCTGAATTGAAGGCGTGCCGTGTGGGCCTGTTGCATCTGTGGCTGCAGCACACCTCGGCCTCGTTGACCGTCAACGAGAATGCCGACCCGGCGGTTCGCCGTGACTTCGAGCGTTTTTTCAACCTGCTGGTGCCACAAGGTCGCGCAGGGTTTGAACATAACGACGAAGGTCCGGATGATCTGCCGGCGCACTTCAAGGCCAGTCTGCTGGGCTGCCAGCTGAGTTTGCCGGTCAAGGCCGGCCGCTTGGCGATAGGGACCTGGCAAGGTGTTTATCTGGGCGAGCACCGTGATCATGGCGGTGCTCGTAAAGTCCTCGCCACCTTGCACGGTGAAGGGGCATAAGCCATAGGGAATCCTGTGGATGTTGATTTTTTTCCAGCGGCCTCGACAGAGGGTGAAGCTGGGCTATAACTAATCTGCTTTTCGCAAGTCATGAGGTAGAACATGAGCGACGATGATCTGGAACAAGACGACCTCGAAGTAGGTGATGAAGACGACACCGAAGACGGTCTTGAAGCAGTAGCGGCTGACGACGTTGCGGAAGATGCCGATGACAGTGTTGGCGATGACGCGGCTCCCAAAGCCAAAGGCAAAGCCAAGGCGGCTGTTTCGGTAGACGAGTTGCCGAGTGTTGAAGCCAAGAACAAAGAGCGCGATGCCCTGGCCCGTGCGATGGAAGAGTTCCTCGCTAAAGGCGGCAAAGTGCAGGAAGTCGAGGCCAACGTGGTGGCTGATCCACCGAAGAAGCCGGATAACAAGTACGGCAGCCGACCTATCTGAGGTCTGCCTCCTGCTTGTAAGAAAAAGCCCGCCGTCGCTGCGGGCTTTTTCATGTCTGGAGCAATTTACCAGTTCGCTGCAATACCCTGTGGGAGCTGGCTTGCCTGCGATAGCGGTCTATCTGCGAGCCCTGTGTTGACTGACCCACCGCTATCGCAGGCAAGCCAGCTCCCACATTTTGGGTCAGTGTTAGCTCCAGCGACTCAGCAAGGGCGGCAACTCCGTCAGGCTGCGAATCTGCGCATCCGGGTGCTTGTCACCTTCCCAGGCCTTGCCCGTGGGGTTGAACCACACCGCCCGCAGCCCCGCCTGCTGCGCGCCGGCAATGTCATCCCCAGGATGATCGCCCACATGCACAGCCGCGCTGGCGTCCACACCGCCACGTTGCAGCGCCTCCTGAAACAGCCGTGCATCCGGCTTGGCGATGCCGATATCTTCAGCGCGCAGGGCAAAGTGAAAATAGTCCGCCAGGCCCACGCGCTGCACATCGGCATTGCCATTGGTGATCACCCCCAGCAGGAAGTGCTGGCGCAGCGCCTTGAGCATCGGCTCGGCTTCCGGGAACACGGTGAGTTGGTGACGTGCGTGGATGAACGCTTCGAAGCACACGTCCGCCATCTCTGTGGCCTCAGGCTGGGGATAACCGGCCTCCTCGAACGCATGCATTAGCACGCGATGGCGCAGCAGGCTGATGCGGTGCTTGAGTTCGGGATGACGCTGCAGCATCTGCTGGCGCAGGCTGGCAAAATGCTCAAGGGGCAGCTCGCCAACCTTGGATGCGTGAACTGCCAGCCATTCGCGCATCGACGCTTCGGCGCTGATGATGACGGGTACGTTGTCCCAGAGGGTGTCGTCCAGGTCGAAGGTGATCAGATTGATACTCATGAGTCGCCGCCCTTGATGCGTTTGGCCCGTGGATGGGCACTGTCGTACACCGTTGCCAGGTGCTGGAAGTCGAGGTGGGTGTAGATCTGCGTGGTCTTGATATCCGAGTGCCCAAGCAGTTCCTGCACGGCGCGCAGGTCCTGGGAGGATTCGAGCAGATGGCTGGCAAAGGAGTGACGCAACATGTGCGGGTGCAGATTCTGCCCCAGCTCCCGCTCGCCAGCGGCCTTAACCCGCAGCTGAATCGCCCGTGGCCCCAGGCGCCGGCCTTGCTGGCTGACAAACACGGCATCGTCTGCCGGGTTGGTCAGCAGTCGTAGCGGCAGCCATAGCTGCAAGGCTTCGCGGGCTTTCCTGCCCACGGGCAGTACGCGGGTCTTGCTGCCTTTGCCGAGCACTTGCACCAAGCCATCGGCGAGGTCCAGTTGATCGAGGTTCAGGCCCGTCAGCTCCGACAGGCGCAGGCCCGAGGAATAGAACAGCTCAAGGATGGCTTGGTCGCGATGGGCCAGGAAGTCATCCTCGACGGCACCGTCGAGCAGTTGCAGGGCGCGGTCGGTATCCAGGGTCTTGGGCAGACGCCGTTCGCCTTTGGGCGGTGACAGGCCATTGGCCGGGTCGTGGTCGCACAGGCCTTCGCGATTGAGGTAGTGATAGAGGCCGCGCACCGCCGACAGCAGGCGAGACAGGCTGCGTGAGGATTGGCCCTGCAGATGCAACCGAGCGATCAGGCTGCGCAGGGCCTGGATATCCAGGGCCTTCCAACTGCTGACGTGCTGTTTTTCGCAATAGGCCAGGACCTTGTTCAAGTCCCGCCGATAGGCTTCCAGCGTATGGGGCGACACCTGGCGCTCATTGCGCAGGTGAGCGCAGTAAGCGTCCAGTTGCCGCTCCATGATCAGCGCACCGCGCGCAGGGTGGTGGTGTGGCGTGGCAGGACGCGGCCCAGCACTTCGGCGATATAGGTCAGGAACAGCGTGCCCACCGAGCTTTTGTAGTGCGCCGGGTCGCGGCTGGCGATGGCCAGTACGCCGTGCAAGCCTTGATGGCTGAGGGCGATGACGGCCGTAGAGCCGATCTGCTTGCGCTGTTCGGCGCCAAACAGGAAGTCCAGCTCATGCTCGCGCAAGGTGCCGCTGACGGTCTTGCCTTCGGACAGCAGGCCGCCGATGGCCGTCTGCGCCTCGCCACCTGTGACCCAGCGGCCCACCGGCATCGGGTTGTCGCTGAACAGGATCAGGCTGACGAAGGGCACCTGGAAATCCTCCCGCAGGCTGTCTTCCACGGCGATCACCGTTTCTTCCAGGCTGGTGGCATCCATCAGGGTCAGAATCAGGCGGCGCGTCTTGTCGAACAAGCGGTCGTTGTCGCGGGCCACGTCCATCAGATGAGAGAGCCGGTGGCGCATTTCAATATTGCGCTCGCGCAGGATCTTCATCTGCCGCTCCACCAGCGATACGGTATCGCCGCGCTGGTGAGGGATGCGCAGGGCCGGCAGCAGCTCTTCGTGTTCGACGAAGAAGTCCGGGTTAGCCTCAAGGTACGCCGCGACAGCAGCGGCCTCCAGGCTTTCACTCGAGGTTGCGTGTGCGGGTACTTGAGGCTTATCGGTCATTAGCTTGGCTCACTCATAGACGGACCTGTCCTTCGTATACACGCGTGGCCGGCCCGGTCATCATCACCGGGTGGCCAGGGCCTGCCCATTCGATGGACAAACGTCCACCGGGCAGGTCGATCAACAGCGGCGAATCCATCCACCCCTGGCTGATCGCGGCCACGGCAGCGGCGCAAGCACCGGTGCCGCAAGCCTGGGTTTCGCCGACGCCGCGTTCCCATACGCGCAATTGCGCACGGTTACGGTCGATTACCTGCAAAAAGCCCACATTGGCCCGTGCCGGAAAGCGCGGGTGATGTTCGATCTTCGGCCCCAGTTCGTGCACGGGGGCGTTATTGATGTCGGTGACCCGCAGTACTGCATGGGGGTTGCCCATGGACACGGCGGCGATCTCCACGGTTTTGCCATCCACGTCCAACGCGTAACTGAGGGCCTGCTCGGTGGCCTGGAACGGAATATCCGCCGGCACCAGGCGCGGCGCGCCCATGTTGACGCTGATCTGGCCATCGTTGCGGATGTCCAGTTCGATCACGCCACCTTTGGTTTCGACGCGAATCTGGCGTTTGGCAGTCAGACGCTTGTCGAGCACAAAGCGCGCAAAGCAGCGCGCGCCGTTGCCGCACTGTTCCACTTCGGAGCCGTCGGAGTTAAAGATCCGGTAGCGGAAATCCACCTCCGGGTTGCTCGGCGCCTCGACCAGCAGCAACTGGTCGAAACCGATCCCGGTGTGGCGATCGCCCCACTGTTTGGCGTGCTTGGGCAGGATGTGCGCGTGCTGGCTGACCAGGTCGAGGACCATGAAATCATTACCCAGCCCGTGCATCTTGGTAAAACGCAGCAGCATGGCTTACTCCGGCAGCAGGCTTTCGCCAGCATACAACTCGGCTACCGTCTCGCGGCGACGCACTTCAAATGCTTGATCACCGTCCACCAGCACCTCGGCGGTACGCCCGCGGGTGTTGTAGTTGGAACTCATGACAAACCCGTAGGCACCGGCCGAATGCACGGCCAGCAGATCACCTTCCTCAAGCGCCAACTCACGATCCTTGGCCAGGAAGTCGCCGGTCTCGCAGATCGGCCCGACGATGTCATAGGCGCGGGCTTCGCTTGCGCGCGGCGTCACGGCGGTGACATCCATCCAGGCCTGGTACAGCGCCGGGCGGATCAGGTCGTTCATCGCCGCATCGACGATGGCGAAATCCTTGTGTTCGGTGTGCTTGAGGTACTCGACCTGGGTCAGCAACACGCCAGCGTTGGCAACGATGTAGCGGCCTGGCTCGAACATCAGCGTCAGGTCGCGGCCTTCGATGCGCTCGCGCACGGCCTGGATATAGTCGGCAATCAGTGGCGGCTCTTCATCGCGATAACGCACGCCCACGCCACCACCGAGGTCGATGTGGTGCAGGTAGATGCCGCACTCGCCGAGGCGGTCGATCAAGGCCAGCAGGCGGTCGAGGGCATCCAGGAACGGTGGCAGGGTGGTCAGTTGCGAGCCGATATGGCAGTCGACGCCCAGCACTTCCAGGTTCGGCAGTTGGGCTGCGCGGATGTACACGTCCTCGGCGTCGGCGATGGCAATGCCGAACTTGTTCTCTTTGAGACCGGTGGAGATGTACGGGTGGGTGCCGGCGTCGACATCCGGGTTGACGCGCAGGGAGATCGGCGCGCGAACGCCCATTTCGGCGGCAACGACTTGCAGGCGCTCCAGTTCGTCGGTGGATTCGACGTTGAAGCAATGCACGCCGACTTCCAGGGCGCGGCGCATGTCTTCGCGGCTCTTGCCGACGCCGGAGAAGACGATTTTGTCCGCCTGGCCACCGGCGGCCAGTACGCGTTCCAGCTCGCCACGGGACACGATGTCAAAACCAGCGCCAAGACGCGCCAGGACATTGAGTACACCCAGGTTGGAGTTGGCCTTGACTGCGTAGCACACCAGGTGCGGCACGCCGTCGAGCGCGTCGGTGAACGAGCGGTATTGGGCTTGGATATGCGCACGCGAGTACACATAGGTCGGGGTGCCGAAGCGCTGGGCAATCGCGGACAAGGCCACGCCTTCCGCGAACAGCTCGCCGTCCCGGTAGTTAAAAGCGTCCATAAGTTTCCCTTGGCTTAGTAGGTGTCGTGCTTATGGGCTTTTGACGTCTTTTGCGACGATTGCGCCTGTTCGTTTGGATCTTTGCTGTCATCGGGCAGGTACAACGGGCCTTTCTGGCCACAGGCACTAACGAGGCAAGCGACCGCGACGAGCGCAGCAAGGGAAGAGATCAGGCGCTTCATGGCGAAATCCTTGAATATGCATTAATTGCGCCCGAGTATACCGACCACCCGCCAGCTTGCCTATGCGCCGCAACACCCGTCCGGCGGGGGTTTGCCGAGACAGTAGGGAAGCAGGCTACGATGCCTGGGGATATTTCGTACCGTCATCCGTGATGAAATCAGTATCCTTTGCAATCGGCGAAGCTCGCCCGTATCGTGCGGCGCTTGAGCAAAACCAGACACTTTTGAGGTTGCCACAATGAGTTTGACCGAAGCCCGTTTTCACGACCTGGTGGATACCACCCAGCAGGGGCTGGAAGATATTTTCGACGACAGCGGCCTGGACGTGGATCTGGAAAACTCGGCCGGTGTGCTGACCGTCAAGTTCGAGAGCGGCCAGCAACTGATCTTCAGCCGCCAGGAGCCGCTGCGTCAGCTGTGGCTGGCGGCGCGCTCCGGTGGCGTTCACTTCGATTACGACGAAGAAAGCGGTAAGTGGCAGTGCGACAAGAGTGAAGAGTTGCTGGGTGAGATGCTCGCCCGCCTGGTCCAGGAATACACCGGCGACGAACTGGATTTCGACGAGATCTGATGGTGAGTGAGCCTGCAACCGTACGCCCGCCCAAGCCGCTGTTCAGCAATGTCAGCCCGGCGGTGCCGTCACCTTGTATCAGTTTGTGTCGCCTGGACGAGCAGAAAGTTTGCCTTGGCTGCTTCCGCCATGTGGAAGACATCCGGGAATGGCGCTCTGCCGACGATGCGCGGCGCCGGGTGATCTGTGCAGAGGCCGAGCAGCGCAAGGCGAGCACCTGACGGCGTCTTGTTTATTTGTGTCGCTGTGGTAGTGTCCGGATACACCTCCATTCATCGAGGTCCGTGAGAACCCCGCCTTTTCCTGGCGGGGTTTTGCTTTTTTGTGCAGAAAAAAGGAGTCTGCCTGAATCATGACCACCGCACCGTCCATCATTCTTACCCGTCTTGACGTGCAGCGTCTGGAGCAACTGATCGACCGCTTGGGCGACAACTCTCCCGGCGCCGAAGCATTGCAAGCCGAACTCGACCGCGCCGAAGACGTGGTTGGTCACGATGAAGTGCCTGCGGGTGTCGTGACCATGAACTCCAGCGTGCATTGCCGTGAGCAAAGCAGCGGCAAGGACTATCACCTGACGTTGGTCTACCCCAAGCACGCGAACGCCGACGAAGGCAAAATTTCGATCATGGCGCCGGTAGGCAGCGCGTTGCTCGGCCTGCAAGTGGGCCAGCACATCGACTGGCCGGCGCCTGGCGGCAAGATCCTGAAGCTGGAATTGCTCAGCGTCGAAGGCCAGCCCAAAGATGGCGGCGCCTTCCCGCTCTAAACCTGATTGAAGGCCGCATTGAGTGACTGTTCCAGTTCGGCTTTATAGCGCAGGTACAGATTGCTTGGGCTTTGCACATCACCGAGCAGCCCCGACAGATCCAGGTCAGTGATATAGCAGCGGTAACGCTCGGTTTCCCGACGTTGCCCGACGATCTCCCGGGCGACCACCGTAAACAGCTGGTCGCCAAATTCCAGTTCGGAAAACTCCCGCTGATTGCAGTACAGGGTGATCCCTACGTGGCCTGGCGTGCCTTTGCCGATAATGGCCTGCACGTCATAAAACGCCTTGTTGGCCGGGTCTTGCGGGGCCGGCCTTGGCTCAACGCCCCGCGCACGGCCGCTGCCCGATGGCAACAGTTGGTAATACAGGATCTGTATCTCGCCCGCGGGTTGCTGGGTGTCCAGGGACGATAGTGCTTCGCGGCGATACAGGATCGATTGCAAAAAGCGCTGCAACGGCGCCAACAGGCTTTGCTCATCATGAAACGGCAAGCGCTGTTGCCAGAGCGCGTTGAATTCGTCGAGCACGTAGACGTCGGCGAAGCCTTCATTGACCCGGTAGAACACCTGCACACACTCGGCTTGGCCCATGGGCAGCAGCAGCGCCAGGTCGTGGTCTTCCAAGGCCATGGCGTCCAGGTGCCACGGGCTATAGCTGACCAGCTCCTCGCTGAGGTAGGCGATCAGCGCGTCCTGGGTCGGTAGTGACACATGGGTGGCCTGGCCCGGTACCAGTTCCATGACGTGATAATGCTGCTGCACCTGGAGCAGGTAGCGATGATTGCCCTGGCCGAGCAGCAGATGCTGCGCGGTGTCGAATACCTCTTCCACCCGCTGGGCAATGAACTGTGCCCGGTTGTGGCAAAAACAACGCACTCGCAGGCGTGGCAGATGGTTCGAGGGCAGTTGGTTGAGGTAGTCGCGCAGGCAGTCGAGCAGGGCGTGGGGGCCGTCATAGCGGCTGACCATCACTTCGTTCCAGCTGTTGAGCGTGACCTGGTCCAGGGTCAGCACCAGATTGTCGCGCACGCCGGCATAGCTCAGGGAGTCGGTGCGCTCGGTGGTCATCAGGATATTCAGGTCGCGATGATGCTTGAGCGGATCAACCCCGACGTTGATCAGCAGCAGCACCTCTTCCGGCACTGCCGGGCGCAGCAAGCGGCTCTCATCGACACTGGCCAGGGGCAGGGCGATGGTCTGTTGCAGACTGCCCAGCAGGTTGAAAAGCTCGAACTCGGTCATGTCGCTGGTGCCGGGGTGCAGCGCCAGGCGGGTGCTGCTGTCGATCACGCCGTTGCGATGACACCAGGTGAGCATTTCCAGCAGGTCGCGGCTGCGTTTGATCGGCGCAAAGTGCTCCCATTCCAGGGCGGTAAGGTTGCCGTTATACAGGCCCCAATGGTGTTGGCCCGGCTCCTTGCGGTTGGGCGACTGCACCAGGGTCAGGGTGTCTTCGGCCAGGTCGGGGGCGATGCCGGGGTTGATAAACTCGACCTTGCCGGCCTTGCGCTCGAACGCCGCGTACAAACGGCGGCCCAGTACATTGAGGTCGCGTTTATTGATCGGGCTGGCGGACTGTTCACTGCGTGTGAACTGGGTGAGGAAGCGGTAGCTGTAGTTCAACTCATTGACCAGGGCGCGGCGCTCGGAAGCGACCTGGCGCACTTTCCATTGGCTGCGGCTGTCCAGCAGGGCCAGTTGGCGTGTGTCCCACCCCCATTCATGCGCCAGGCGTTCCAGTAGCTGCCGTTGCCAGCCAGCGGTGCGCTGGCCGGCGCTGAGCTTGCGGTTGACCTTCAGGTACAGGCTGCGGCGCACCAGTTCCAGGCGCTCCAGCTCGTTGCGGGCCTTGAGGTATTCCTCGATGCGGCGGTAGACCATGATGTACGGGTCCAGCTCATCCAGGTCTACCTGATGGCTGAACACCGCCTGTTTGAAGCGCAGGCTCAGGCATTGCACCTTCGGGTGTTCGCTGGCGTAGACCTCGGTCAGCAGCAGCTTGAGCACCGATTTATAGGGCGACTCGATGCCCTTGAACAGTTGCCACAGCCCGGCGCCAATAAATTCCCCCGGAGGAATATGAGCCAAATGGCCGAGGTCGAGGGTTTCATCGGCGCGGATAAAGCGCTTGGAAATCAGTGCGTGAGTAAACTCGGCGTAGCGGTTTTCTTCGTAGACCGGCACCAACCACCAGATGGGCGTGCGTCCGGCCAGCCAGATCGCGGTGCGATAGAACTCATCCAACAGCAGGTAGTGCTGGGTGGTGCCGCAGTCGTCGGAGCTCAATTGTGTATCGCGATCACCCAACACAAAGCGCGTCGGGTCGATCAGGAAGAAATGCGCCTCGGCGCCCATGCCCAAGGCCCAGGTTTCCAGCAGTTGGCACTTTTTGCGCAGCTCGGCCAGCTCGGTCTCGCTCAGGTCGGGAGCGTGGCATACCCACACGTCCATATCGCTTTGATCGGCCTGCGCCAGCGTGCCAAGGCTGCCCATCAGGAACAAACCGTGGATCGGCGTAGGCGGGTTGCCATGGCGCGGTTTATAGGAGAACGAGCGTGTCAGGCGTTGGGCATCGGCCAAGGCCTGGGCGTCCGGTTCGAAATTCGACAGGCCAGCCGGTGTGTTACTGGAGACATAGCCCGGCAACAGCGGATGATTGACGTGGAAAAACAGCGGCAACAAAGCCAGCACGCTTTGCTGGCGTGGCGTCAGCCCCTCGACGGCCCGGGCCATGCGGCCTTGATTGAGGGTCATGAAACGCGCGCGCAGTTGGGTCAGTACCTTGCGGTCGATGCCTTCGTCCAGATCGGGGCGGATTTCATGGGTGCGGGTCATGTCGAACTCGTTGGCTCGCAGGGCCCGACGCGGGCGGCCATGCAGGAGTTTACAGACAGTAGCGTAGGAGTTTTAGAGGGAAGTGGCTTTTTGGCGTCAGAATTTTGTATGCCGCGCAGCAAAGCCCGCGGAATCCGCAGGCGGCGGACTCCATGGGCGGTATCAAGTATCAGGCGGCTTCTTTGGTGTTGGCAGTGGTCAGGATGGTCAGCAGGGTTTGGGCTTGCTCGGCAGCGTCCCGGCCAAGGCTCGTCAGGTAGCCCCCGTCCGGTTGGTCAATCAGCCCTTTGGCATGGAGGCGCTTGGCAGCGGCGATGGCAGTAGGGGCGGCAGTCTGATGGACTTTCAAGCCTTCCTTGGTGCTGTCCAAGGGGAAGAGTACAAGGATTTCCAGTTCGGCAACCAACTCAGGGGTATACGACATAAGGACTCCAGACTTTCTAAAATTTATTAGAGGCTAGCAGGCCATAAGGTGAACGCACTTTGCCGAACTGTCCAGCGTGTTGCTGCGTGCCGGGGTTATTCCTTTTCCGGCGGCAGCTCGGGCAGTGCCCGCAGTGCCGTTTCATACCACTCGGTATTGAAAGCGCGGTCCTCGTCCAGCATGGCGTCGATCTCGAAGGCCAGCACGTGAGCCATCAGATTGAGGATATCGTCGCGCTCGTAACCCACCAGGGTCAGTTTGTTGAACGTAGCCTTGGCCGCTGGCGGGTTATCGCTCTCGATCTGGTTCTCGATGGCTTCGATCAGCGTGGTCTCGGTGAATTCTTCTTCGTCGTTGTCGATATCGGTCGGCTCGCTCATGGCAGGCTCCTCAAGGAAAGGGCGTCAGTCTACCCCCATTCAGGTGGGTGATGCTGCTGGTCAGGGTGGCCTCGAGGATCTATAACTCTTGCAGCCAACCCCACACCCGGCCTGGAGGCTTTGCAATGCTCAAGCTTTACGGATTTTCGGTCAGCAACTACTACAACATGGTCAAGCTGGCGCTGTTGGAGAAAGGACTGCCCTTCGAAGAAGTGCCTTTTTACGCCGGGCAAACCCCCGAAGCCTTGGCGGTCAGCCCCCGCGGCAAAGTGCCGGTGCTGGGTGTGAAGCAGGGGTTCATCAACGAAACCAGCGTCATCCTCGAATACCTGGAGCAGAGCCAGGAAGGCCCTGCGCTGCTGCCCGCCGACCCGTTTGCGCGGGCACAGGTGCTGGCGCTGTGCCGTGAGATCGAGCTGTACATCGAGCTGCCTGCGCGGGCGTGTTACGCCGAGGCTTTTTTTGGCATGACGGTGCCGGAGGCGATCAAGGAAAAGTCCAGGGCCGAGCTGTTGCTTGGGATCGGTACGTTAGGCCGGCACGCTAAGTTCGCGCCTTATGTGGCAGGGGAGAGCTTCACCCTCGCGGACCTGTATTTCATGTACAGCTTGAACCTGGCCTGCGGTGTGGGCGAGAAGCTGTTTGGGTTGGACCTGCTGGCGCAGTTGCCGAAGGCGAAGACCTTGTTGGCGCGCCTGAATGAGATGCCCAACGCGCAGAAGGTAGAGGCGGACAGGCAGGCGGCGATGCCAGCGTTCATGGCGATGATTGCGGCCAAGAAATAAATCTTTGGCATCTGATAAGAGCGCCATCGCGGGCAAGCCAGCTCCCACATTTTGATGTGTGAACCCAATCAAATGTGGGAGCTGGCTTGCCTGCGATGCTTTTAGCGGCTGGCGAGCAATTCTTTGCCGCGCACGACCGCTGCCTTGACCTGTGCCGGCGCAGTGCCGCCCACATGATTACGGGCATTCACCGAGCCTTCCAGGGTCAGCACGGCAAACACATCCTGCTCGATCTGGTCGCTGAACTGGCGCAGTTCTTCCAGGCTCATTTCCGCCAGGTCCTTGCCGGTGTCCACACCGTACTTCACGGCGTGGCCAACGATTTCGTGGCAATCACGGAACGGCAGGCCTCGGCGCACCAGGTAGTCCGCCAGGTCGGTCGCGGTGGAGAAACCACGCAGGGCCGCCTCACGCATGATCGCGTGCTTGGGCTTGATCGCCGGGATCATGTCGGCAAAGGCGCGCAGCGAGTCGCGCAGGGTGTCGGCGGCGTCGAACAGCGGCTCTTTGTCTTCCTGGTTGTCCTTGTTGTAGGCCAGTGGTTGGCCTTTCATCAGGGTCAGCAGGCCCATCAGTGCGCCGAATACACGGCCACTCTTGCCACGCACCAGCTCTGGCACGTCGGGGTTTTTCTTTTGCGGCATGATCGAGCTGCCGGTGCAGAAGCGGTCCGGCAGGTCGATGAACTGAAATTGCGCGCTGGTCCACAGCACCAGTTCTTCGGAGAAGCGCGACAGGTGCATCATCGCGATGCTGGCCGCGGCGCAGAATTCGATGGCGAAGTCCCGGTCCGACACGCCGTCAAGTGAGTTGCCGCCCACGGCGTCAAAGCCCAGCAGTTGTGCGGTGTACTCACGGTCGATCGGGTAGGTGGTGCCGGCCAGTGCAGCGCTGCCCAACGGCATACGGTTGGCGCGCTTGCGGCAATCGACCAGGCGCTCGTAGTCGCGGCTGAGCATTTCGAACCAGGCCAGCAGGTGGTGGCCGAAGGTCACAGGCTGTGCGGTCTGCAGGTGAGTGAAGCCGGGCATGATGGTGTCCGATTCACGCTCGGCCTGCTCCAGCAAACCTTTTTGCAGGCGGGTGATTTCGCCCAGGATCAGGTCGATCTCATCGCGCAGCCACAGGCGGATATCGGTGGCGACCTGATCGTTACGGCTGCGACCGGTGTGCAATTTTTTGCCGGTCACGCCGATGCGATCGGTCAGGCGTGCCTCGATGTTCATGTGCACGTCTTCCAGGTCGACGCGCCAGTCGAACGTCCCTGCCTCGATCTCACCGCGGATGGTGGTCAGGCCGTCGATGATGCTGTCACGCTCGGCGTCGGTCAGCACGCCGACCTTGGCCAGCATCGTGGCGTGGGCGATGGAGCCCATGATGTCGTGGCGGTACAGGCGTTGATCGAAGGTGACGGAGGCGGTGAAGCGCGCGACGAAGGCGTCGACGGGTTCACTGAAGCGGCCGCCCCAGGACTGGTTGGTCTTGTCGGTGCTCATGGATTCGCTCGTGATCTGCTTAAAAGAGGCATGAAGGTGTGCCGGCGATCATAACAGGGTTGCCCGTGGAGGCGGTGCTGCGGGTGGTCGGCAATTTTATTTGTGTAAGAGATGGCTAAGTGCCTTGCCGCCGACCGCATCCGGGACGAGACTGGGGGCAGGTACTTATTGAAACGATATTTGACGATTGGGCAATGTCGCCTCAGTGAGCGTCTACAGTTGGACTGATAGTGTGTGAATGCACCAAAGTCGGGTGATGCGGTCATAACCAGACTATCCATTAAACAGGGGGGTATTCGGATTGTTTATCAGTGAACCCTACGACGATGCCCGAAGGCAGCGGGTCTTGGGCGCTATTGAACAGGTCCGGGTAAATTTGGGTGCCATTCTCAGGGCACTTTTTGCCGCTCGCGCTAGTCTTAGCGTGGATCGCTGTGACGTCAGTCACCGCACCTGTCTACGCTATCCTTGTGCGAGACTCACGCAGGAATCCAGCGCAATATGAATGTCCTGATCGTTGATGACGAACCCCAAGCCCGCGAGCGACTGAGCCGTCTGGTCAGTGAACTCGAGGGTTATACAGTCCTTGAACCGAGTGCCACCAGCGGCGAAGAGGCGTTGACGCTGATCGACAGCCACAAGCCGGATGTAGTGCTGCTCGATATCCGCATGCCGGGCTTCGACGGCCTGCAAGTCGCCGCCCGCTTGAGCGAACGCGAATCGCCGCCCGCCGTGGTGTTGTGTGCGGCGCAGGATGAGTTTTCTGCACAGACGCTGGAAGACAGCGGTGTCAGTTTTCTCGTCAAGCCGGCCACTGCCGAAGCTTTGCTCAAGGCCCTGAAAAAAGCTGAGCGCCCCAGCCGCGCCCAACTGGCAGCCTTGACGCAACCGGCTGCGCAAAGTGGTAACGGGCCACGCAGCCATATCAGTGCGCGTACCCGCAAGGGCATCGAGCTGATCCCACTCGGCCAAGTGGTCTACTTTATTGCCGATCACAAATACGTGACCTTGCGCCACGAGACCGGTGAAGTGTTGCTCGATGAGCCGCTCAAGGCCCTTGAAGACGAGTTTGGCGAGCGTTTCGTGCGCATTCATCGCAATGCGCTGGTCGCCCGTGAACGCATCGAGCGCCTGCAGCGCACGCCCCTGGGGCACTTTCAGCTATTCCTGAAGGGGCTCAATGGCGATGCCTTGATTGTCAGCCGACGCCATGTCGCCGGCGTGCGCAAGATGATGCAGCAGCTTTAGCCCAAGGGCTGCGGCGCGGTCTGCATTCCTAATCCCGGTGCGACGTGGCCAGGGAGGCCCCGCACTTGCTGATTCAAATCAAAGCGTATTTGCCTGAGCTGTTATTATCCGCCGTATCTATTCAGTACGGATTGATCCATGTCCTCTCGCGAAATCCGCATCGCCACCCGTAAAAGCGCCCTGGCCTTGTGGCAGGCCGAATACGTCAAAGCCCGCCTTGAGCAGGCCCATCCCGGCCTCAAGGTATCCCTGGTGCCCATGGTCAGTCGCGGCGACAAGCTGCTGGACTCGCCGCTGTCGAAAATCGGCGGCAAGGGCCTGTTCGTCAAGGAGCTGGAAACCGCGCTGCTGGACAACGAAGCCGATATCGCCGTGCATTCGATGAAAGATGTGCCCATGGACTTTCCTGAAGGCCTGGGCCTTTTTTGCATCTGCGAGCGCGAAGACCCGCGCGACGCCTTTGTTTCCAACACCTTCGCGTCCCTGGACGAATTGCCGCTGGGCAGTATCGTCGGCACCTCCAGCCTGCGCCGCCAGGCCCAGTTGCTG
The DNA here is from genome assembly GCF_018135665.1 of Pseudomonas sp. B2021. Classification (NCBI taxonomy): domain Bacteria; kingdom Pseudomonadati; phylum Pseudomonadota; class Gammaproteobacteria; order Pseudomonadales; family Pseudomonadaceae; genus Pseudomonas; species Pseudomonas sp. B2021. Next base: position 5,909,503 of record NZ_SMOF01000001.1, on the reverse strand, counting down.
ACGCGGCGTCCCGACCTGCAGATCCGCTTTTTGCGTGGCAACGTCAACACGCGCCTGGCCAAGCTCGACGCCGGCGAATACGACGCGATCATCCTCGCCGCTGCCGGCTTGATCCGCCTGGGCTTTGAAGACCGCATCACCTCGGCCATCAGCGTCGAAGACAGCCTGCCGGCTGGCGGGCAGGGCGCAGTCGGGATCGAATGCCGCACCGCCGACAGCGAAATTCATGCGCTGCTAAAACCTCTCGATCACGCAGACACCGAAGTGCGCGTCACCGCCGAGCGTGCCTTGAACAAACACCTTAACGGTGGCTGCCAAGTGCCCATCGCCTGCTATGCCGTACTCGAGGGTGAGAACCTGTGGCTGCGTGGCTTGGTTGGTGATCCGGACGGCGGTAACCTGCTGACCGCCGAGGTGCGTGGGCCGCAACGTGATGCCACGGCCTTGGGGATTCAGGTCGCCGAAGCGTTGCTGGAAAAAGGCGCGGGTGCCATTTTGCAAAAAGTCTATGGCGAGGCCGGCCCGCAGTGACCGATTGGCGAGTGCTGCTGACGCGGCCTGCCGAGGAGTCGACGGCCCTGGCGGCGTTATTAGCCCAGAGCGGTATTCACAGCAACTGCCTGCCTTTGCTGGAGACTGAAGCCTTGCCGGTGACCGCTGAGCAACGCGCGGTGTTCGGCGCGCTGCCGCGCTATTGCGCCGTCATCGTGGTGAGCAAGCCGGCCGCGCGCCTGGCGTTGCAGCAGTTGGGGGGCAGTGTGCCGCCAATGCCCTGGTTCAGTGTCGGCGCGGCCACGGCTCAGATACTGGCCGATCATGGCCTTAACGTTCACTGTCCCGCCACGGGCGATGACAGCGAGGCCTTGCTTGAACTGCCCGCCTTGCGCGAGGCTATTGCAGTGCCGGGCGCCCGGGTGTTGATTCTGCGTGGCGAGGGCGGGCGCGAGTTGCTGGCAGAGCGTTTACGCGAGCAAGGTGCTAGTGTCGACTACCTGGAATTGTATCGGCGTTTTCTTCCAGTGTATGAGAAGGGCGCGCTGATGCAACGCATCCAGTTGGAACGCTTGAACGGCCTGGTGGTCAGCAGTGGGCAGGGTTTTTTACACTTGCACGCGTTGGCCGGCCCCGATTGGCCAGAGGTGGCACAGCTGCCGTTGTTCGTGCCAAGCCCGCGTGTATATGAAATGGCGCGGGCCGCGGGTGCAGAAAAAGTTGTGGATTGTCGCGGTGCGAGTGCCGCGGCTTTGTTAGTGGCGTTAGGGAGCTATCCCGTTCCCACTCTCTGATACGCAAAGGACGGATACGTGAGCGAAACAGCCTTGCCTAAAGATGAAGCTCAGCCCGCGCTTGATGCGCCGGTCGAGACACCGGTCAGCGCGCCACGCCGTGGCAATGGCCTGGCCATCGTCGCCTTGCTGTTGGGCGCTGCGGGCGTAGCCGCCGGCGGTTGGGGGATCTGGCAGGTCCGTGCCCTGCAAGCCAGCAGCCAGCACCAGCTGGGCCAGGTGCAGACCCTGGATGACCAGTCCCAGAGCCTCAAGCAAGGCCAGCAACAGTTGGCCGCCCGCCTGGCGCAGTTGCCGGGTGCGGATGAGCTGGAAGAACGTCGCCGTCTGGTCACTCAGTTACAGGGTGATCAGCAGCGCCTCAACCAGCGTCTGGAAACCGTGTTGGGTGCCAGCCGCAAGGACTGGCGCCTGGCCGAGGCCGAGCATCTGATCCGTCTGGCCAGCTTGCGTTTGTCCGCCTTGCAAGACATCAACAGCGCTCAGTCGCTGGTCCAGGGGGCCGACGAGATTCTTCGCGAGCAGAGCGACCCAGGGTCTTTCGCCGCACGCGAGCAACTGGCCAAGAGCCTGGCCGCGCTGCGCAGCACCGAGCAACCGGACCGTACCGGCCTGTACCTGCAACTGGCCGCCTTGCGTGACCAAGTGGTGCAACTGGCGGCGATTGCCCCAGAGTATCAGCTCACCGAGCCCGCTTCCCAGGGGCGTCCCACCAGCGATACGCAGAACCAGTTGAGCCAATGGTGGGAGCAGATTTCCCGTTACTTCCGCATCGACTTCAACCCGGATGACAACATTCGCCCATTGTTGGCAGGCCAAGGTCTGAACCAAGTGCGCCTGGCCTTGAGCCTGGCGCTGGAGCAAGCCCAGTGGGCTGCGCTTAACGGCGAGGCGGCGGTGTACAGCCGCTCGCTGGGAGAAGCGCGCAGCGTGTTGCAGGACAACTTCAACCAGGACAACCCGCAGAGCAAGGCGATGCTGGCGCGTATTGCCGAGCTCGAGCCCAAGGCCGTGTCGGTGGTCACGCCTGACCTGGCCGCGAGCCTGGCTGCTGTGCAGGCGTACCTTGAGCGTCGTCATCTGTCTGCCGACGAAGCCAAGGCCTCGGCTGGCAAACCGGCGACCCAGGAGTAGAGCTGATGAAGCGTTTCTATGTGATCCTGGTGCTCGCAATTGCGCTCGCCCTGGCCCTGGGCGTGGGCATTTCGAAGCACACCGGCTACGTGTTGATTACCTATCCTCACTTGCTGCATTACGAATCAAGCCTGTGGGCGACATTGGTGGCGCTGTTCGCCATTGGCCTGGCGATTTACCTGATTCGTGTGTTGTGGAGCCTGGTTACCACATCCGGTGGCGTGGTCAACCCTTGGTCACGACGCAACCGCAGCCGTCGTGTGCAGATTGCTATCGAGCAAGGCCAGATGGACCTCGCCGAGGGCCGCTGGGCCAGCGCCGAACGCCACCTGCACCGCGCCGCCGAAGCAGAGCGTCAACCTTTGCTGTATTACATCGGCGCGGCCCGTGCGGCGAATGAGCAGGGTCGTTATGAGGAATCCGACGGTTTGCTGGAGCGCGCGCTGGAGCGCCAGCCCCAGGCCGAACTGGCCATTGCACTGAGCCATGCGCAATTGCAGATGGATCGTGGCGATACGGAAGGCGCTCTGGTCACCCTTCAGGCGATGCATGAGCGTCATCCGCATAACGCGCAAGTGCTGCGACAGTTGCAACGCCTGCATCAGCAGCGTGGCGATTGGTCGTCGGTGATTCGCCTGCTGCCGGAACTGCGCAAGGACAAAGTCTTGCCCGCCAATGAGCTGGCCGAGCTGGAGCGCCGCGCGTGGGGCGAGAACCTGAGCCTGGCGGCCCAGCGTGAAGAGCAAGGCGAGGCGGGGTTGCAGTCCTTGGAGCGCGCATGGGAGCAACTGACCGCTGCCCAGCGCCAACAGCCACAACTGGTATTGGCGTATGCCGACCAACTGCGTCGATTGGGCGCCGATGCCAAGGCCGAAGAAGTGCTGCGTGGTGCGCTCAAGCGCGGTTACGACAGTCACTTGATCCGGCTGTATGGCCTGCTGCGCGGCAGTGACCCTGCGCGTCAATTGAAGTTTGCCGAAGGCTGGCTCAAGGACCATCCAGGCGATGCCAGCCTGCTGCTGACGCTGGGTCGTCTGTGCCTGCAAAACAGTCTGTGGGGCAAGGCGCGGGATTATCTGGAAAGCAGCCTGCAAGTACAACGCAATCCCGAAGCCTGCGCCGAATTGGCTCGGCTGCTGGCCCAATTGGGCGACACCGAGCGCAGCAACCAGCTGTTTCAGGAAGGCTTGGGGTTGCTCGACAATCGTCTGCTGTCCTCGCCGCTGCCGGTGCCTGCGCGAGTTTAAAGTAGGAAAGGGTGAGTGGATTGGCTCGGACCGATCCGCCCCCGATCCTTCAAACCCTGCAAACACTCGGTTTAACTGGCCTTGTTGCTAATTCCTACTTGTTGTAACTGAATTTCCTCGGGCTCGTGGCGGGATGTCCTTATGTTTTCGAGGAAATGTCTGCTCTAGGGCGTATTGAAAGGGGTCGGGCCTTTCCTCTACCGTAGCGACCTATCTCTTGCAGTGCGGATAAACAATGTCTTTGGCCCCTTTACGCTCTTTGTTTTTCCTGGCGTTCATGGCGGGTGCGCTGACGTTGGGCGCGTCTTTCTACCTTCAATACGGCGCGCTGCTACGACCGTGTTTTCTATGCCAGGTACAGCGCCTGTTCCTCGCGTCTTTTGCATTGATCAACCTGATTGCCGTGCTTCACAAACCTGGGCGTTCCGGCCTTTGCCTTTATGGGTTGGCGAGTATGGGCTGTGCGTTGCTGGGCGCCATCACCGCAGGCCGGCAAGTCCTGTTGCAGAACAGGCCGGCAAGTCAGGTGGGGGATTGCTGGCCCAGTCTGCAGCACATGCTTGAAAGCCTGTCTGTCTGGCAGGCCATGCGCTCGGTGTTCAATGGCACGGTCGATTGTGTCGAAATCAACTGGACGCTATTTGACCTGAGCCTGCCTGAGTGGAGCCTGTTGTTCTTCGTCGCGATGCTGATCCTGGGGCTCATGCAGGTATCACGGTTGTTGTTCGGCAGGCATTTGCGCCTCGCAGTGCATTGAAAACGAGACTCAGGTTGTAGGAGCGGATTAAACACTTGTATGAACATTCTCTCCTGCGTACCTTGAAGCCATAGTCATGCGGGCATAATCTGGCCCGCACGCGTTATCCAAACCGCTTGTCAGACGCGGCCTTGTCCGTCTGCTGCTTCATCCTTGAAGTGTTGCGCAGGTACAGAGCTGCGGCGCCCCAATAGGGAAGAGAGATCATCATGTTGGAAAGTTGTCAGAATGCTCAGGAACGCTGGGGTGGAGTGCACAAGCTGATCGACAGCTGGTTGAAGGCACGTCACGAACTGGTTCGGGCCTTTGATGCTCTCGGCGCCAAGCCCGAAGCGTTGGGCGAGAATCGCGAGACATTGCAGGAATTCTGCGGTGTGCTGGTGGACTACGTGTCTGCCGGCCATTTCGGCGTCTACGAGCAACTGACCAAGGAGGCCGAAGCCTTCGATGATCAGCGTGGCCTGGAGTTGGCCGAGACGATTTACCCGCGCATCGATGTGATTACTGAAAAGCTGCTGGCGTTCACCGACCTGTGTGATGCCGGGAAATGTGTTGCGGAAAAATTCAAGGAATTGGGCGCGCTGTTGCATGAGCGTTTCGAACTGGAAGATTGCTTGATCGAAGTGCTGCACAACGCTCATAAAGAAGAGCCCGCCACCCAGGCTTGAAGCTGATGGCGAGATAAAAAACGGTGCGCATGTCGCACCGTTTTTTTATGGGTCAGTGGCGAGTGCCGAGCAGTTCGATTTCGAACACCAGCGGCGTATAGGGTGGGATCAACTCACCTGCGCCGTCTGCGCCATAGGCCTGGGCCGAAGGAATCACCAGGCGCCATTTCGCACCCACCGGCATCTGTTGCAATGCACTGCTCCAACCGCTGATCACGCTGTTGACGCGAAACCATTGCGGTTGCGTACTTTTGTCGAAGACAGTCCCGTCAGGCAGTCGGCCCACGTATTTCACCTGTACTTCATCGCTGGCCAACGGCTTGTTGCCAGTGCCCGGTGCCAGCTCGGTGAGCAGGATACCGTCGGCTAGCTGACGAACGCCGGCGGCGGCTTTTTCCCGAGTGAGAAATTGCTGTTCGGCGGCCAGTGCTTTTTCGCTTTGCGGCAGTTGGGCGTCGGCGGTGTTCTGCGCTTCATGCTGGGAGAGGATCTGTTCGATGCGCGCGTTATCCAGCGCCAGTGGTTTGCCTTGGTAGGCTTGTTTGAGTCCGTCGAGCAGAGCCTGTATCTGCAGGTCGGGGACTTCCTGGCGCAACCGTTCGCCAAGGCTTGCGCCCAGGCTATAGGCAAGATCGTACGGGGTTGCGGCGGTGGTGTTTGACGAGGGTTGCTCGCTTGCATCGGCCACGCAGATCGCCAAGCCGAACACTAGAAAAAGGTAACGCGACATGGTCATTCTCCCGGCGAAAGTGCGACGGATTATGCCAGTGCGAGTGCGTAAAAAGTGGCGTGGTTTTCCGTTATATCGATAAGAATTTTCGCACTGTGCAACGCAAGGCAAAGGATACTGTCAACATGCCCTAGCGGCGGTAAGAGCAGAGGGCTAGTATGAGCCGCACCCACGTCAGCCAGGAGGTAAACCATGTCGGCCAAACAGAAGCCTGTAAATACCCCGTTGCACTTGCTCCAACAACTTTCGGGCAGCCTGCTCGAACATCTGGAAAGCGCGTGCTCCCAAGCCTTGGCTGATGCAGAAAAACTGCTCGCCAAACTGGAAAAGCAGCGCGGTAAAGCGCAAGAAAAACTGCACAAGTCCCGTACCAAACTGCAAGACGCCGCCACTGCCGGCAAGTCCAAGGCACAAGCCAAAGCCAAAGGTGCGGTCAAAGAACTTGAAGAGCTGCTGGATGCTCTCAAGGATCGCCAAGCCGAAACCCGCAGCTACATTTCCCAACTCAAAAAAGACGCTCAAGAAAGCCTGAAACTGGCCCAAGGTGTTGGCCGTGTGAAGGAAGCCGTAGCTAAAGCACTGGGTGCTCGTACGCCTGCAAAAGTAGCCGCCAAGCCAACTGCTAAAACTGCTGCTGCCAAACCAGCTGCCAAGCCAGCCGCTAAAACCGCTGCTGCCAAACCAGCCGCGAAGCCAACTGCTAGAACGGCTGCTGCCAAACCAGCTGCCAAGCCAGTCGCTAAAACCGCTGCTGCCAAACCAGCCGCGAAGCCAGCTGCTAAAACTGCTGCAGCCAAACCAGCCGCGAAGCCAGCTGCTAAAACTGCTGCCGCCAAACCAGCTGCAAAGCCAGCTGCTAAACCTGCTGCTGCCAAACCAGCTGTGAAGCCAGCCGCTAAAACTGCTGCTGCCAAACCAGCCGCCAAGCCAGCTGCTAAACCTGCTGCCGCAAAACCGGCCGCGAAGCCAACTGCCAAGCCAGCGCCCGCCAAGCCAGCCACGCCAGCAGCCCCCACTGCCACCCCGGCAGCAGCCACCGCTCCAACTGCATCGGCCAGCAGCACTCCTGCACCGGTAGCGCCAAGCACCACCCCAACCAGCGCTTCCTAAGTGTTGGTGGCCATGACGCGCAATTGCAGCAGCGCGTCGTGGTCAAGGTTGGCGGCTTCGGTCGCCAGGCCTTCACGCCATTCTTGCTGACCCGGCACCTCATTGATCGGCCATGCCTGCGCCAGCGCTTCCAAGCGTGCCAGCAGCGTTCTTTCGGCCTCCAGCTCCAGTGTCTTGATCTGCTCGCGTAGAGATGCCAATTGCGCATCCTGCTGGGCCAAGGCGCGCCATTGCACGCGCATTTGTCGCAACGGTTCGACTACCTGCACCCGCCACGGCTGAGCGATCTGTTGCAATGCCTGAACGCGTTCGGGCTTGTACGCCACACCTCGTTGCTCCAGCCAAGCACCACACAACAACAGGCACACGTCTGCACCTTGCTCCTGCAAGCGCAGGCACGCGGCCTCCACGCCCGGGAGAGCATAGGTCGAAAGGGCAAAGCTCCACAGGTCAGCGTACATATTCACACCCAAGCCAGCGGCCAACGAAGCTGGTAGACTCCGCCGCCATTATGATCCGACTTCAAAGCCTAACATTACAGCGTGGCCCGCAACGTCTTCTTGAAGACGCCGAGCTGACCCTGCACGCCGGTCACAAAGCCGGCCTGATCGGTGCCAACGGCGCCGGCAAATCCACGTTGTTCGCCTTGTTGCTGGGTGAGCTGACCCCGGATTCCGGGGACTGCCTGCTGCCGGCCGACTGGCGCATTGCCCATATGCGCCAGGAGATCGACACCCTGGACCGCATCGCCATCGACTACGTGCTCGATGGCGACCTGCGCCTGCGCCAGGTGCAACACGACCTCGCCGAAGCCGAAAAAGCCCAGGACGGTGCCGCCCAGGCGCGCCTGCACTCGGAGCTGGACAGCGCCGACGGCTATACCGCCGACGCCCGCGCTCGCAAGATGCTTGCCGGCCTTGGGTTTACCAACGAGCAGATGGACCGTCCGGTCGCCGATTTCTCCGGCGGCTGGCGCATGCGCCTGAACCTGGCCCAAGCGCTGATGTGTCCGTCGGACCTGTTGCTGCTCGACGAGCCGACCAACCACTTGGACCTCGATGCGATCCTGTGGTTGGAAGACTTCCTCAAGAGTTACCAGGGCACCTTGCTGCTGATCTCCCACGACCGGGATTTCCTCGACGCCGTGGTCGATAACATCGCCCATGTCGAACAGAAGAAAATCACCCTTTACCGTGGCGGCTATACCGCGTTCGAACGCGCTCGCGCCGAACGCCTGGCCCAGCAGCAACAGGCCTTTGAAAAGCAACAGGCGCAACGTGCGCACATGGAAAGCTACATCGCCAGGTTCAAGGCCCAGGCCACCAAGGCCCGCCAGGCGCAGAGCCGGATCAAGGCCCTGGAACGCATGGAAGAGCTGTCGGCGGCCCACGTCGATTCGCCGTTCGACTTTGTCTTCCGTGAGTCGGTGAAGATCTCCAGCCCGCTGTTGGACCTCTCGGACGCTCGCCTGGGCTACGGCGACAAAACCATCCTGGAGAAGGTTAAGCTGCAGCTCACGCCGGGCGCCCGCATCGGTTTGCTCGGCCCGAACGGCGCCGGCAAGTCGACACTGATCAAGAACCTCTCGGGTGAGCTTGAGCCGCTGGCCGGTCGCCTCACTCGTGGCGAGAACACGGTGGTGGGTTACTTCGCCCAGCACCAACTGGACTCGCTGGACGCTAAGGCCAGCCCGCTGTTGCACCTGCAACGCCTGGCGCCAGCCGAGCGCGAGCAGACCCTGCGCGACTTCCTCGGCGGTTTCGACTTCCGTGGCGCGCGTATCGACGAGCCCGTGCTGAACTTCTCCGGTGGCGAAAAAGCCCGCCTGGCCCTGGCCCTGATCGCCTGGGACCGGCCCAACCTGCTGTTGCTCGACGAACCGACCAACCACCTGGACCTGGAGATGCGCCTGGCGCTGACCATGGCCCTGCAGGAATTCAGCGGTGCGGTATTGGTGGTGTCTCACGACCGTCACCTGCTCAAGAGCACCACCGACAACTTCCTGCTGGTGGCCGACGGCAAGGTCGAAGAGTTCGATGGCGACCTGGACGACTACGCGCGCTGGCTGACCGAATACCGCCTGCGCAATGCGCCGGCCAGCAACACGCCGGTCAACCCGGACAAGACCGACAAGAAAGCCCAGCGCCAGGCCGCCGCCGCGCTGCGCCAGCAGTTGGCACCGCACAAGCGCGAAGCCGACAAGCTGGAAGCCGAGCTGGGCAAGGTGCATGAGCGCCTGGCCAAGATCGAAGCCAGCCTGGGCGACAGCGCCGTCTACGAGGCGGCGCGCAAGGATGAACTGCGTGACCTGTTGGCCGAACAGGCCAAGCTCAAGGTGCGCGAGGGGCAATTGGAGGAAACCTGGATGGAGGCCCTCGAATTGCTCGAAACCCTGCAAGCGCAACTGGAGGCGCTGTCCTGATGGAAGCGTTGCAATTGCCAGTACCGGTGCAATGGATCGAGCCCATCTGGATCGGCGTGCAAATCCTGCTGATCCTGCTGGCTGGCTACCTAGCCCAGCGCTTCGTCGCCAAAGGCCTGACACGCCTGGGCGAGCGCTACCCGTTCCCGCCGCAATTGCTGATGCCCCTGCGCGGCGGCTTGCGCTGGCTGATCATGGGCAGTGCGCTGATCTTTGTGCTGGGCCGCCTGGGTGTGTCCGCCACGGTGCTGTGGACCGCCCTGTCGGGCTTTGTCGCGGTGGCGGCCGTGGCGTTTTTCGCCATGTGGTCGGTGCTGTCCAACCTGCTGTGCGCGATCCTGATCTTTACCGTCGGGCCGTTTCGCCTGGGTGATATCGTCGAGTTGGTGGACACCGTCGACAAGCCGGGCGTGAAGGGCCGGGTCGTGGCGATCAACTTGCTCTACACCACGCTGATCGAAGTCGAGGAAGCCGGGACCAACAGCGCGATGGTGCAGGTGCCCAATAGCCTGTTCTTCCAGCGTTCGGTACGCCGTTGGCCCGGCTCTGGCACCAACATCCTGTAGGAGCGAGCTTGCTCGCGAAGAACCTGAGAGCGCCGCGTTCATCCAGTTTGCCCGCGTTATCGTTGACGTTCTTCGCGAGCACGCTCGCTCCTACAGAAATCTATAGCCAGCCTTTGGTTGCAGGAGTTAGCTTAAGGCACAACCGCTAACTCCCTTACGAGGTGTGCAATGGCTCTCGATACATGGCTGGCCTTTTTCCTGGCCAGTTGGATCATCTCCCTTTCTCCTGGCGCCGGCGCCATCGCCTCAATGTCCAGCGGCCTGCAGTACGGTTTTGTGCGTGGCTACTGGAACGCCATCGGCCTGCAACTGGGCCTGGCGATGCAGATTGCCGTGGTTGCGGGTGGTCTGGGAGCCATTCTGGCGGCCTCGTCTACTGCGTTCTATGCGATCAAATGGTTCGGCGTGGCCTACCTCGTGTACCTGGCCATCAAGCAATGGCGCGCTTTGCCCATGGACATGACCGACGACGCCGCCGTACGCCCCATTGGCAAACCGATGGCGATGATGTTCCGCGGTTTTCTGGTCAACGCCAGCAACCCCAAGGCGCTGGTATTCATGCTGGCGGTGCTGCCGCAGTTCGTGAACCCGCAGGCGCCGTTGTTGGTCCAGTACCTGATCCTGGGTGCAACCATGATCAGCGTCGATATGATCGTGATGGCGGGCTACACAGGGTTGGCGTCGAAAGTCTTGCGCCTGTTGCGTACACCCAAACAACAGAAACGCGTAAACCGCACCTTTGCTGGCTTGTTTGTCGGCGCTGCCGGTTTCCTGGCGAGCCTGCATCGCGCCACGGCCTGACCAAGCGACGGACCAAAAATGTGGGAGCGGGCTTGCTCGCGAATGCGGTGTGTCAGTCAAAGGAAATAGTGACTGAAGCACCGCATTCGCGAGCAACCCCGCTCCCACACTCGTTTTGTAGTGATATGAAATAACACCTTGAGTCGAATCCATTAAAGCTCAACAATAGTGTTACTTCGTATTTCCACTTGAGATTCATTCATGACCGCCCCTTTCCGCTTTCTCGCCTGGCTGCTGTTGCCGGCGTTGCTGTCGTGCAGCTCCAATCTGTTGGCCGCGACCGCCGAGGGCGCGCCGCAAGCCCTGCATTTGCTGGACTACATTGGCGCCGACTACCCACCGACGGTGGAGGCGGGCAAGGTGGTAGATGACTCGGAATACCGTGAACAAGTGGAATTTCTCGGGGTGTTGCAGGGGCTTGTGGCTGATTTGCCAGACAAACCCGAGCGCGCCGAGCTGATAAAGGGCGTTGATGAACTGCTGGCCGCAGTCACTGCACACCAGGATGGAGCGAGCGTTGCCCGCCAGGCCCGTCAATTGGGCGCCAAGCTGGCCGTGGCGTATGAAGTCAGCCAGGCCCCGGCCATCACGCCGGACCCGACCCGAGGCGCGCCGCTCTACGCCCAGCATTGTTCGGTGTGCCACGGCACAGCAGGTGCCGGCGATGGCCCCGCAGGCATGGGCATGACGCCGCCACCCGCTAACCTGCGCGATGCCACACGCCTGGATCGCTTGAGCCTCTATGCGATCTACAACACCCTCGGCCTGGGCGTCGAAGGCACCGACATGCCGTCGTTCGCTGACCAACTGGACGACCGCCAGCGCTGGGACCTGGCAACCTATATCGCCGGCTTCACGGCCGACCCGGCCGCCGCGAAAGGCGAGCAGACATTCAACCTCGCCGACCTGGCCCGCCAGACCCCCAATGAAGTGCTCGCCGCTGACGGCCCTGGCGCTGCGGCGACATTCCGCGCCCAGCGTGCGCAGCCGCCGCAGGTTCAGCGTGGCCCCGCGCAGTTGCTCGATTACACCGCCGCCACCCTGGACAAGAGCCTCGCAGCCTTTCGCAACGGCGACCACGAGCAGGCTTATGATCTGTCCGTCGCGGCCTACCTGGAAGGCTTCGAGCTGGTGGAAAGCTCCCTGGATAACGTCGATGCCAATGTGCGCAAAGACACCGAGAAGGCGCTGATGGCTTATCGGCAATCGTTGCAGGACGGTTTGCCTATCGAGCAGGTGCAGCAGCGCTTGGATGCAGCCAAAGGCAAACTCACTGAATCGGCTGGTTTGCTGGGCGGCGATGGCCTGAGCTGGTCGTTGAGCTATATCTCTGGCCTGCTGATCCTGCTGCGCGAAGGTCTGGAAGCGATTCTGGTGCTGGCAGCGATCCTCGCCTTCCTGCGTAACACCGGCCAGCAATCGGCGGTGCGCAGCGTCAACGTCGGCTGGGGCCTGGCGCTGTTGGCAGGCTTGGGTACCTGGGCTTTGGCGGCCTATGTCATTGACGTCAGCGGTGCCCAGCGTGAGTTGCTTGAAGGCTGCACGGCGTTGTTCGCCAGTGTGATGGTGCTGTGGCTCGGCGTGTGGATGCACGACCGGCGTCACGCGGCAGCCTGGCAGGACTACATCAAGAGCAGCCTGGTGGGCGGCGGTGGGCGTTTCGGTTTTGCCGTGCTGGCGTTCTTCTCGGTGTACCGCGAACTGTTCGAAGTAATCCTGTTCTACGAAACCCTGTGGCTGCAGGCCGGCCCTGCCGGGCACAACGCGGTGCTGGCCGGTGGTGCCACGGCGCTGGTGCTGCTGGTGGGCCTGGCCTGGGTGATCCTGCGCGGTTCGGCGAAGCTGCCCCTGGCGCTGTTCTTCGGCATCAATGCCGCGTTGCTGTGTGCGTTGTCGGTAGTGTTCGCCGGGCACGGTGTGAAGGCCTTGCAGGAAGCGGGCATCTTTGGCACGCGGCCGGTGGCGTTCTTTGACTTCGACTGGCTGGGCATCCACGCCGATGCGTACTCGTTGGGGGCACAGGCCGTGGCGATCCTGGCGATTGTGGTGTTGTATGGCCGTAGCCGCCTGACCGAAAAGCGCCGGGTGGCGGCGTAGCATGCGCGTGTGGATCGACGCCGACGCCTGCCCTCGGGCGGCCAAGGACCAAGTGGTGAAGTTCGCCCTCAAGCGCCAGTTTGAGGTAGTGCTGGTGGCAGGGCAAAGCCAGATCAAACCGAGCTTTGCCTGTGTGAAGCTGATCGTGGTGCCCAGCGGGCCGGATGCCGCCGATGATTACCTGGTGGAGCACGCCGTGCCCGGCGAACTGGTGATTTGCAGCGACGTGCCCTTGGCCGACCGCCTGGTGAAGAAGGGCGTGACGGCCCTTGACCCGCGTGGCAAGGAATTCAGCCCAGCGAACATGAGCGAGAGGTTGGCGGTGCGTAACCTGTTTACCGACCTGCGCGAGCAAGGCCAGATGGGCGGCGGCCCACCGCCCCACAGCGAAAAGGACAAGCAGGCGTTTGCCAATGCACTGGACCGTATCCTCACCCGCTTGATGAAGCCTCTGTAGGAGCGAGCTTGCTCGCGAAAAACGTCAACGATAACGCGGGCACTCTGGATGAACGCGGCGCTCTCAGGTTCTTCGCGAGCAAGCTCGCTCCTACAGAAAGAGGGCGTCAGTCGTTCTCGTGGGTCAACTCCAACACCCGATCCACAAGCTTGTTGATGCCTGACGCCACCTCGCTGATGTTCTTGCCCAGCATATAGGCCGGCGTACTCACCAGCTTGCGCGCCGGGTCCTCGACAATGTCCTCTACCGTGCATTCGATGTGGGTGGCGCCCATCTTGTCCAGGGCTGCCGCTGTGTCGGCATCGTTACCGATGGTGCAGGTCACGCCAGGGCCGTAGATCTTGGCGGCCAGGGCCGGCGAGATGCAGATCAACCCCACCGGCTTGCCCGCTTCGGCAAAGGCTTCAGCCAGCGCCAGCACCTGCGGGTTGATGCTGCAGCCGGCGCCTTCCACGGCAAAGTTCGACAGGTTCTTGGCCGCGCCAAAACCGCCCGGCACGATCAGCGCGTCAAAGTCTGCGGCATTGGCTTGGCCAATATCCTTCACGGCGCCGCGGGCGATGCGCGCAGATTCCACCAGCACATTGCGCGACTCGGGCATTTCTTCGCCCGTGAGGTGGTTGATCACGTGCAACTGCGCAACGTCGGGTGCAAAGCATTCCACTTGAGCGCCGCGCTGGTCCAGGCGCAGCAGGGTGATCACGCTTTCATGGATCTCTGCGCCGTCGTACACGCCACAGCCGGAAAGGATCACTGCAATCTTTTTGCTCATGGGCATTTCTCCTGATTCATGGCGTTAAATGTCTACTAATTTGTAACCTGTTGCCAATGGGATCTCACGTCGCTGCACCTAATCTTGATGTAACAAAAATAGACCGGACTCGCCCATGGACTTTGTGCCTTATGCAGTACCGTTTTTTATTGCCCTGATTGTGGTGGAGTTGTTGGCCGACCGTTGGCGTGGCGTGCGCAACTACCGAGTGGCAGATGCCATCAACAGCCTCAGCACCGGCGTGCTGTCCACCACTACCGGCTTGCTCACCAAGGGCGTGGGCCTGCTGACCTATGCGTTCGCCCTCAAGCACCTGGCGCTGTTCGAGTTGCCAGCCGAAAACGTCTGGACCTGGGTATTCGCCTTTGTGTTCTATGACTTTTGCTACTACTGGCTGCACCGAATGGGCCATGAGCGCAACATCCTGTGGGCCGCGCATTCGGTGCATCACCAGAGCGAGGACTACAACCTCAGCACCGCCTTGCGCCAGACCAGCACCGGCTTCCTGCTGAGTTGGATCTTCTACCTGCCGCTGGCGGTGGCCGGCGTGCCGCTGGTGGTGTTTATCAGTGTGGCCTCGCTCAACCTGCTGTATCAATTCTGGGTCCATACACGTCATGTTCCCAAGCTCGGCTGGGTCGAATGGCTGTTCGTCACGCCGTCCAATCATCGGGCCCACCATGCACAGAACGCTCTCTACATGGATCGCAACTACGGCGGGGTGTTCATTATTTGGGACCGGCTGTTCGGCACCTTCCAGGAGGAAGACGATAACGAGCCGGTGATTTTCGGCGTGACCACACCCCTGGCCAGCTGGAACCCGCTGTGGGCCAACCTGCAGTTTTATGCGCAGCTATGGAGTGACGCCCGGCGTACTGAACGTTGGTGGGACAAGCTGCGCATCTGGTTCATGCGCACCGGCTGGCGCCCGGCGGACGTCAATGCCCAGTACCCGCTGGCCAAGCCGGACCTGAGCCAGTTCCGCAAATTCGAGGTGCCGCTGGACGTGAGCCAACAGGTCTACATCGCCTTGCAGTTTGCGGCTTACGTGGGGTTTGGCAGCTATTTGATGAATTTCGGTGAGGGCTTGCCCACGTCGGCGCTGGCCCTCGGTTGGGGCACGATGGCGCTGGGGCTGTTTACCTTGGGCGTGGCGCTGGAGAATCGCTCATGGGCACTGAAGGCCGAGCTGGCACGCCTGGCGCTGAATGTGCCGTTGGTATGGCTGGCGCCGCTGGTGGGGTTGTGGCCCGCCAGCAACCTGGGCTGGTTGGGCCTGGCGAGCTACAGCCTGCTCAGCATCATCGGCCTCTACTGTTGCAGAAGCCGGCTTACTCGGTTGGCGTCTTAGGCGTTTGCACCGGGGCTGGCTCGTTGGCCAGCCGAGCCTTGGCCTCGGCACACGCTTGGCGGGCGATGCGGGCATTCTTGAAGCGGCGTCGCAACCACAGGCCAAAGCCCAGCACCAGCAAGGCGCCCAGTACCCACAGCTCGTATTTCTTGACGCTGCCAAGCATGCCTTCCAGCACCGCGCCGAAGTGGTAGGCCGCCGCCCCCAGTGCCGCCGCCCAGATCGCCGCGCCAATACCGTTGAGAACCAGGTAGCGCAGCGGTGGGTAGCCAGACAAGCCAATCGCCACGGGCATCACCGTGCGCAAGCCGTAGACGAAGCGGAAACTCAATACCCAGATATCCGGATGCTTGCGGATATGTTCCAGTGCCTTGTCGCCCATCAATTGCCAGCGCGGCTTGCGCGCCAGCAACTTGCGGCCGTGCTTGCGCCCCATGTAGTACCAGAGCTGGTCGCCGGCGTAGCTGCCAAAAAAGGCAACGACCACCACCAGGTTGATATCCATGTAGCCACGGAACGCCAGGAAGCCTGCGAGTACAAGGATGGTCTCGCCTTCGAAGAACGTGCCGAGAAAGAGGGCAAAGTAGCCGAAGTCATGCAGAAATTGTTGAAGCATGGTCTAGGGTGCTGGCGAAATGAACGCGCAGCCTACGCCTTCACGAAGATTCATGAAAGTATCGAGATGTGTCACGAAGTGAACAATTCCTACGCAAATGACGAATGGGACTACAGGTCGCGTCGATAAGCACAACTGTCATTCATTCGTCATAATGGCCGCTTATAACTGCAACGCTCGCCCGTAAACACGGGCTCAGGAGTCTGTCGTGAGCTTTACCCCTGCCAATCGCCTGTTCCCCGCCACCCGTCTGCGTCGCAATCGTCGTGATGATTTTTCTCGTCGCCTGGTACGTGAAAATGTACTGACCACGAATGATCTGATCCTGCCGGTTTTCGTGCTTGACGGTGAAAATCGTCGGGAAGCGGTGGCGTCGATGCCGGGTGTGGAGCGTCTGACCATTGATTTGTTGCTTGAAGAAGCGGCGAATTGGGTCGAGTTGGGCATTCCGGCGTTGGCGCTGTTTCCAGTGACCCCGGCCGAACTCAAGTCTCTGGACGCCGCCGAAGCCTGGAACCCCGATGGGATCGCCCAGCGTGCCACCCGTGCCCTGCGCGAGCGCTTCCCGGAACTGGGGGTGATCACCGACGTGGCCCTGGACCCATTCACCACCCACGGCCAGGATGGCATTCTTGACGAAGACGGTTATGTTCAGAACGACATCACCGTCGATGCACTGGTCAAGCAGGCGTTGTCCCACGCTGCGGCAGGCGCCCAGGTGGTTGCGCCGTCGGACATGATGGACGGACGCATCCAGGCGATCCGCGAAGCCCTTGAGCTGGCTGGCCACGTCAATGTACGAATCATGGCCTACTCGGCCAAATACGCCAGCGCCTACTACGGCCCATTCCGCGATGCGGTAGGCTCGGCGCTGAACCTGGGCAAGGCCAACAAGGCCTCGTACCAGATGGACCCGGCCAACAGCCTAGAGGCCCTGCACGAAGTGGCTGCCGACTTGGCCGAAGGCGCCGATATGGTGATGGTCAAGCCGGGGATGCCCTACCTGGACATTCTTTACCGGGTCAAAGAGGAATTCAAAGTGCCGACCTTTGTCTATCAGGTCAGCGGTGAATACGCCATGCACATGGCGGCAATCCAGAATGGTTGGTTGAGTGAAGGGGTGATCCTCGAATCCCTGACTGCCTTTAAACGTGCCGGCGCTGATGGCATTCTGACCTACTTCGCCGCCCGCGCCGCCCAATTGCTTAGAGAGCAACAATAGCCCTCACAGGAACACTCGATGAATACCGAAGGACTCTCAGAAGTTGCCGTAAAAGACGCTCACCCGGTGGTTGAACAAGTCGCCGAGACCCCGCCGGAGCTGGAGCCTGCACCGCCTGCGGTGGTAGCCGAAGCACCTGCGCCGGCGCCAGCGCCCGTGGTCACCAACCTGGATGACAGCAGCCTGTACATCCACCGCGAGCTGTCACAACTGCAATTCAACATCCGCGTGCTCGAGCAGGCGCTGGATGAGTCCTACCCCTTGCTGGAGCGGCTGAAATTCCTGCTGATCTTCTCCAGCAACCTGGATGAGTTCTTCGAGATCCGTGTTGCCGGCCTCAAGAAGCAGATCACCTTCGCCCGTGAACAAGCCGGTGCCGACGGCCTGCAACCGCATCAGGCCCTGGCGCGCATCAGTGAGCTGGTGCATGGCCATGTGGACCGCCAGTACGCGATCCTCAACGACATCCTGCTGCCTGAACTGGAAAAGCATCAGGTCCGCTTCATTCGTCGTCGTCACTGGACCGCCAAGATCAAGACCTGGGTGCGCCGTTACTTCCGGGACGAAATTTCGCCGATCATCACGCCTATCGGCCTCGATCCGACGCACCCGTTCCCCTTGCTGGTGAACAAGAGCCTCAACTTTATCGTCGAGCTTGAAGGTATCGACGCCTTCGGCCGCGATTCGGGCCTGGCGATCATCCCGGCGCCACGCTTGTTGCCTCGGATCATCAAGGTACCGGAGGAGGTGGGTGGCGCGGGCGACAACTATGTATTCCTGTCGTCGATGATCCACGCGCACGCTGATGACCTGTTCCAGGGCATGAAGGTCAAGGGCTGCTACCAGTTCCGCCTGACCCGTAACGCCGACCTGGCGCTGGACTCCGAAGACGTCGAAGACTTGGCCCGTGCCCTGCGCGGCGAGCTGTTCTCGCGGCGCTACGGCGACGCGGTGCGCCTGGAAGTGGCGGACACTTGCCCCAAACATCTGTCGGACTACCTGCTCAAGCAGTTCAACCTGGCCGAATCCGAGCTGTACCAGGTCAACGGCCCCGTGAACCTGACGCGCCTGTTCAGCATCACCGGCTTGGACAGCCACCCGGAGCTGCAATACAAGCCGTTCACCCCGCAGATCCCGAAACTTTTGCAAAACAGCGAGAACATCTTCAGCGTGGTGAGCAAGCAGGACATCCTGCTGCTGCACCCCTTCGAGTCCTTCACCCCGGTGGTCGACCTGTTGCGCCAGGCCGCCAAAGACCCGCATGTCCTGGCCGTGCGCCAGACCCTGTACCGCAGCGGCGCCAACTCGGAAATCGTCGATGCGCTGGTAGACGCGGCGCGTAACGGCAAGGAAGTCACTGCGGTGATCGAGCTGCGTGCGCGTTTTGACGAAGAGTCCAACCTGCAACTGGCCAGCCGTCTGCAAGCGGCCGGTGCGGTGGTGATCTACGGCGTGGTCGGCTTCAAGACCCACGCCAAGATGATGCTGATCCTGCGCCGTGAAGCCGGTGAGATCGTACGCTACGCCCACTTGGGTACCGGCAACTATCACGCCGGCAACGCCAAGCTCTACACCGACTACAGCTTGCTGACGTCCGACGACGCGCTGTGCGAAGACGTCGGCAAGTTGTTCAGCCAGTTGATCGGCATGGGCAAGACCCTGCGCATGAAGAAACTGCTGCACGCGCCATTCACGCTCAAGAAGGGCATGCTCGACATGATTGCCCGCGAGACCCAGTTTGCCCTCGACGGCAAACCGGCGCACATCATCGCCAAGTTCAACTCGCTGACCGACCCGAAGATCATCCGCGCGTTGTACAAGGCCAGCCAGTCCGGTGTGCGTATCGACCTGGTGGTGCGTGGCATGTGCTGCCTGCGCCCCGGCATTGTGGGCGTGTCGCATAACATCCACGTGCGCTCGATCATTGGCCGCTTCCTGGAGCACACCCGCGTGTTCTACTTCCTTAACGGTGGCGAAGAGCAGATGTTCCTCTCCAGTGCCGACTGGATGGAGCGCAACCTCGACAAGCGTGTGGAGACCTGCTTCCCGGTGGAAGGCAAGAAGTTGATCATGCGGGTCAAGAAGGAGCTGGAAAGCTACCTGACCGACAACACCCATAGCTGGAGCCTGCAGTCGGATGGGCGCTACGTGCGTAACACTCCGACCGGCAACCAGAACCCGCGCAGCGCGCAGGCGACGTTGTTGGAGAAGTTGGGTAGCCCGATTCTGACGGTGAACTAAAACCCAACGCAGTTCAAAAAGTGGGAGCGGGCTTGCCCGCGATAGCGGTAGGTCAGCCAAAGATGCATTGGCTGACACTCCGTCATCGCGGGCAAGCCCGCTCCCACATTTGTTTTGCAGAATGCTTTTAGAGTTGCTTAGCGCAGGTTCAGGCTGAACCCCACCCGCGTCAGCCATTCGGCTTCCTGGGCGAAGTCGGCCTGGGTCAGCTGGTTTTCATCCAGCCAGCCTTTGGGGAACATCACTTCCAGGCTGTCGCCATCGGCGTGCAGTTTGACCTGGGGCATTTCCTGGGTGCCACGGATGTGGTGGAACAGGATTGCAAAGCGCAGCAGCGCACACAGGCGGATCAGCTTGATGCCGTCTTTACCGAACTCGGCAAACTTGTCCTTGGGAATATTGCGACGATGACCGCGCACCAACAGCGCGAGCATTTGCTGGTCTTCCCGTGAGAAACCGGCCAGGTCCGAGTGTTCGATCAGGTAGGCGCCGTGCTTGTGGTAATGGTAGTGGGCGATGTCCAGGCCCACTTCGTGCACCTTGGCTGCCCAGCCCAATAGCTCGCGCCAGACGCCGTCTTCCAGGTCCCAGTCCTCGGCCACCTGGTCAAAGGCGTGCAAGGCTTTGCGCTCCACACGGGCGGCTTGCTCCAGGTCGACGTGGTAACGCTCCATCAGCGAGCTGAGGGTGCGCTCGCGCACGTCTTCATGGTGATGACGGCCCAGCAGGTCGTAGAGCACACCTTCGCGCAGGGCGCCGTCACAGTGGTCCATGCGTTGCAGTTCGAGGGCGTCGAAGATGGCTTCGAGAATTGCCAGGCCCGCAGGGAAAATGGCGCGGCGGTCGGGCTTGATGCCGTCGAAGTCGATTTTCTCTGCATCCCCCAGCTTGAACAGCTTGCGCTTGAGCCACGCCAGGCCTTCGGCGTTCACCTCGCCGGTGCCATGGCCGCCGGCTTTCAAGGCCAGGCCAATGGCGCGGATGGTGCCGGACGAGCCGATGGCTTCATCCCAGGTCAGGCGGTGCAGGGCATGTTCGATGCTCATGATTTCCAGGCGCGCTGCGGTGTAGGCCTGGGCATAACGCGCCGGGGTGATCTTGCCATCCTTGAAATAACGCTGGGTGAAACTCACGCACCCCATCTGCAGGCTTTCACGCAGCAGTGGTTCGAAACGCTGGCCGATGATGAACTCGGTACTACCGCCGCCGATGTCGGCCACCAGGCGTTTGCCGGGCGTATCGGCCAGGGTATGGGACACGCCGAGGTAGATCAGGCGCGCCTCTTCACGGCCCGAGATGACCTCCACCGGATGCCCGAGGATTTCCTCGGCGCGATGGATGAATTCGTTGCGGTTGCGGGCCTCGCGCAAGGCGTTGGTGCCAACGATACGCACCGCGCCAGGGGGCATGCCGTTGATCAGTTGCGCAAAACGCTTGAGGCAATCGAGGCCGCGCTGCATGGATTCTTCATTGAGCTTGCGCTCGTCGTCGATCCCGGCGGCCAGTTGCACTTTCTCGCCGAGCCGCTCAAGGATGCGGATCTCGCCGTTCTGGGCCTTGGCCACGACCATATGAAAGCTGTTGGAGCCCAGGTCGATGGCGGCGATCAAGGACAGATTCTTGGCTTGGGATTGCGGCATGGTTTGGGGATCTCGGTCGATAACCTTGCCATCGTGCCACGATCGACCGCTGACGCCAACGCGTTGTGCTTCGGTAATTGGGCCAATGCTGTCTGTAGGTAAATCTCTGGGAAGTGTAGGGCAGCTTCGCAAGCTTTAAGCGAATAGGTGCTCCGATACTGTAAGACGTTTTAACTGTATATCGTCGTAAGTGGCGTATGACATTGCTTACAGTGATCAGGATCATAGATCATGCCATTTCAGCGACAGGACTACTTTGCTGATAGATTAAAGCCGTTGCCTAATTTAATAGAGCCCACAGTAAATACCGCGATGTCTGATTTTTTTGCCAAGCACCAAGGCGCCAGACTGTCATTCGGCAATTCTGCCTGGGTGTTATTTATTTATAGTTTTGTGTTACGGAAGATAAAGCGTTGAGCGACGGAGTCGCAAAAACCGAAATAAAGAGCGCCTGTTAATTTCAAATGACAGGAAGAGCATGAAAAAGATTATTGGATTAACCGTCGGTATGGCGTGCCTGGTTGCGACCCTCAATGCCCAGGCAACCACCAGTGCGCAGTTGGTCGTCAGGGGCACGATTACACCGGCTGCCTGCAATCTCAGCCTGGCGGGCAGTGGCATCATCGACTACGGCACGATTCGCTCGGGCGAATTGTCCCAAACAGCGTTTAACCCGCGCGAAGAGAGGACCACTTCGCTGGTGATCAATTGCGGCACCACGCCTGCCAGGTTCGGGCTCACGTTTACCGACCTGCAAGCGGGCAGCAAGGTGACGGGCATCCTCGGCGCGGGCTTCACCGAAGCACAGAACTATGGGTTGGGTATGGTGGGCGCCCGGCGTACCGGTGGCTATTCGGTCACTCTCAGGGACCTCAGGTCTTCCGGCACGACGCTGTTTCCGATCATGCGCACTGGCCTTGGGGCCTGGTACAACAGCGATGGCAAAGTGGCCCAGTCGCCCAATCAGTACTCCTGGCGTAATGGGGTGACGATTACCCCTGCTGCTATCAGCCAATTGACCGGTACGCTCGCGGTGAAAGCGGTGATCAACAGGGCTCGGGATCTGGATTTAAGCCGTGACATTTCCATTGATGGGCGCGCCACGCTTGTATTGAGTTACATCTAAATAACTGAAAGCAGCCGATCAAGAAACTAACCCTTTCTTATTGGCTGTTTTTCTTTGGCTGCGCGATTGCCAATCGTCAACGGCATGAGTTGAGGGGAATACCGAGTGCGTGGTTTTTTAATAAGTTGTGCGCTGCTGTGGCATCTTTTTTTCAGTGCTGTTGCCGCCGCCGACGGTATGTTGCCGGAAACAACAGTGGTGGTGCTTTATGAGGAAGACGGCGAAGCCACCTTGAGTATCAAGAACACCGATGCGGGGCCGGCACTGTTGCATTCCGTTGTTGAGAATGTGCCTGAAGACCTGGAGCCGCTACTGATTGTCACACCGCCTGTCACCCGTGTGGAGGCGGGGGATACGCAGCTTGTGCGCTTTATCAGCACCTTGAAACAGCCGCTCAAGACCCAGCGGCTCAAGCGCGTGTCGTTCGAGGGCATCCCCCAAGCGCGTGCTGCCGGTGGTGCGACCATCGGCATCACCCTGCGGCAGAATTTGCCGCTGATCCTGCACCCCCAAGGCCTGCCACGGCACCACACGCCCTGGGAGTTGTTGACGTGGAAGCGCGTCGGGGACCGGCTCAGCGTCCACAACGACAGCGCCTATGTAGTGCGCCTGGCGCCAGATGTGCAACTGCTGCCACAAGGCACGCTGGCGACATTGCCGCGCACTTACATTTTGCCAGGTGAGGCATTGGTGGCGAAGGGCGAAGGTCCGTTGGGCAATGTGGCTCAAGTAGAGATCCAGCCCGCCACGGTCTACGGGTTTTCGGTAGACAACTACCGAGCGCCGGTCATCACCGATGAGGGTTGATCGGTTCATGATGATTCGCTCCAGGCGTGGCATTCCGGGTAATTCCTGGCCCGGTCGATCCACGTTGTTCATCAGTTTTGCGGCGCTCTGGAGTTTACCTGGTATCGCGACCGCGCTGGAACTCGGGGAAGGGTTTGACCTGGCGGCCCTGACAACCCACGGCATAGACCCCAAGGTTGCCGATTACTTTCGCAGTGCGGCGCGCTTTCGCGAAGGTGTCCAGGTGGTGGGGTTACGGGTCAATGGCAACCCGCTTGGGCTGGTGGATGCTCAGTTTGGTCCACAGGGGGAATTATGTTTCACCCCTGGTTTACTGGAGAAAGCCGGGCTGGTTAAACCTGGCGCAATCCTGCAGCCAGGTGCCTGGCCAGGCCAGGCCTGTCATGATTTTCTCGGCGCATTTCCCGCCACGATGGTGCGCCTGCGTCCCGGTACCGACGAAGTGGTGCTGGTGGTGCCGACCCAGGCTTTGCGCGAACCCGAGTGGCAAAGCGGGGATTTTTCCCAGGGCGGCGCGGCAGCGTTGTTCAACTATGACGTGCTGGGTTACGACAGCCATTCGCGCAGCGGGCCCAGCCGGTTCGTGTCGGCTTATACCGAAGCGGGTTTCAACCTCGACGATTGGATTGTCCGCAGCCGCCAGTTCTATGTGTCGGACAACGGCCAGACCCGTACCGAACACTTGCACGCTTATGCCCAGCGGGATATCGCCGGGTTGCGTTCGACGTTCCAGGCAGGCCAGCTCTCCAGTAATAACCCGCTGTTTGGCGGGATCCAACTGTCTGGCGTGCAGTTTTCCCCCGATGGGCAGTCCAGGACACCCGCAGGCGGCAATATCGCAGTGGTCGAGGGGTTGGCCCAAAGCCAATCGCGGGTCGAGATACGCCAGTCCGGTGTGTTGGTCCACAGTACGTTGGTGCCTGAAGGACCGTTCCGGCTGACGGGCTTGCCCCTGCTCAACGCCACCAGCGACCTTGAGGTCAGCGTGATTGATGTGCGGGGCGCCAAGCGCAGTTTCGTGGTACCGGCGGCATCATTCGCGGGGGCTGCCCCGGCGGCGCCTGGTTACTATTTATCGGTGGGCGAACTGCGCAGAACGGCGGGTGAGGAAGGGCCATCCCCGGTGATCGCCATGGGCAGTGGCACCTGGGGGCTGGGGAGTCATTCGTCTGCGGGTTTTGGCTTGTTGAGCACCGATGACTATTGGGCGGCAGGAGGGACCCTGAGCAGCGTGTTTTTCCAACGGGTTTCTGTCAACGCACGCCACAACCTGTCCCGGGACAGCCACAAGGCCGTGTCCGGCTCACGCAGCAGCCTGTCGCTGAGCAGCCCCGTCGGGGCCAATATCGACGTCAACCTCAGCGCCACCACCCAGACGCGTGGTTATCGCGAAGTCACGCAGGTGGGCCAGCCGCTCAGAGCCGATGATCTCAATTCGTACTTCAAAAACCAGTACACCGCAGGCGTGAGCTGGGCCGAACCCACGCTGGGCGTATTTTCTTTGAATTACACCCACAGCGCGCAATTTGGCGGGCAAACCAGCGAGCATGTGTTTGCCTCATGGAACAAGTCGTTTGGCCGGGCCGATGTGGCGCTGATCGCTGACTCTCAAGTGGGCGGCTCGCGGGCTCGCCAAGACGCCAACTATGCCGGTAGCCGGCGTGATCGTGCGGTAGATAACGACGTGTCCCTGCGGTTGCAGGTCAGTGTGCCGCTAGGCGGCGATCGCCGTGTGAGCAGCTACACCAGCCGCCGTGGGGAGCAATTTACTGCCGGTACTGCACTGAGCGAACGGGTCAACGAGTATGTGAACTACGAAGTAGCGGTGGAGCGTGACATGCGGGCCCGGGAGCAATCGTTGCGTGGGCAAGTGGACGTGTTGCCACGCTATGCACGAGTGGGCCTGGGCGTCAGCCACGACCCGTTGGGTAGCAGCTACACAGGCCAGTTGCAGGGGGGCGTGGTGGCTCACGAAGGCGGGCTGACCTTTTCGCCGTACAGCGTGCAGGACACGTTCGGCATCGTCTCGGTCGGCGATATCGGCTCGGCGAAAGTCGAGACGCCACAAGGCCCGGTATGGACCGACTTCAGCGGCCAGGCGGTGATCGCCGGCTTGCCGGCCTACACCAACAGCCGCGTCCAGGTACAGACCCCTTCGTTGCCCAAGCAGGTAGACCTGAAAAACGGCACCCAGGTCATTGCGGCGGGCCGAGGCTCATTCAATCACGTGGATTTTGACGTGGTGAAAGTGCGCCGGATGCTGGTGACCGCCAACGATCAGCACGGCCGGCCATTGCCTCAGGGCGCCTCGGTGTTCGGCAAGGGCAACCGCTTCCTCACCAGCGTGGTGGGCGAGGGCATGATTTTTCTCAACGACGTTTCCGAGCTGCAAAACCTGAGGGTTTCATTGCCGGACTCTTCCACTTGCCTGTTGCACATTGACCCAGAGGCCAAGCCTGACAATGACAAATTCTATGAAGCTGCATCGGCGGTATGCCAGGGTGGTTAAGCGTACCAGCCTGCCCTTGGCGCTCTCATGCGTGCTGCTGGCAACGCTCGATGCGCAAGCTGAAAATTGTCGGCTTTCGCTGAGCCCGCCGCGCATCGACTATGGCGCAATACGCCGGGATGCAGTGGTCGAAAACGCCGCTGTGGTGCTGGCCACTCGCACGTTCAACCTGTCTGTGCTCTGTGTTGAACCGGCGGTAATGGCCCTGCGCTTTGTCGCAGCGCCTGCCGATGGGCAAGGGTTTCGGTTTGGTCGTGAGGGGCGTTTTCGCTTGCGTCTCAAGCATGCCCAGGTCGACGGGCGAGCTGTCGGCTGGGTGTCTGCTCAAGCGCCTGACGAGTCGGCCAGAGGCCAGTTATTACCCGGCCAGGCCTTGGTCGCGCGCGCCGCAGGTTTGCCGGTGGCAGGGCGGCGACTCACCGCCCAGGTCGATCTCGACACCGAACTGCCCTTCGAGGCGTTGATGGTACGCGGGGAGGCCAACCTTGAAGGGCTGGGCAGTTTCGAACTGATCAGCCAGGCTGTTCCACCGAGCCAATGAAGTTGGCGAGCTCAACTGTTTGCGGGTTGGCGAACAACACCTTCGGGTCACCGGTTTCATGCACCTTGCCCTGGTGCATGAACACCAGCTTGTCGCCGACCTCACGGGCAAAACGCATTTCGTGAGTCACCATGATCAGGGTCATGCCGTCCTGGGCCAGTTGGCGCACCACGCTCAGCACTTCATTGACCAGTTCGGGGTCCAGGGCCGAGGTGATCTCATCGCACAGCAACACCTTGGGCGACATGGCCAGGGCGCGGGCAATGGCGACGCGCTGTTGCTGGCCGCCGGACAAACGATCGGGAAAGGCGTCGAATTTTTCGCCCAGCCCGACCCGGTCCAGCATCTGCCTGGCCAATTCGGCGGCCTTGGCCTTGGACACTTTCTGCACCACTTGCGGCGCCAGCATCACGTTCTCGCCCACGGTCAGGTGCGGGAACAGGTTGAATTGCTGGAACACCATGCCGACCTTCTGCCGCAGGCTGCGCAGGTCGGCGCGGGCGGCGTCGAGGTATTCGCCATCGACTTCGATGACGCCGTCGTTGATCGACTCCAGGCCATTGAGGGTGCGCAGCAAGGTGGACTTGCCCGAGCCGCTGCGGCCGATGATCGCCACCACCTGGCCTTCGTCCACCGTCAGGTCGATGCCCTTGAGTACGTGGTGATCGCCGTAATACTTATGCAGGGCAGAAATTCTAAGCAGAGGCATGCAGTCTCCTTTCCAGGTAGCGCGCACTGAGGGACAAGGGGTAACAGAGCAAAAAGTAACCGAGGGCCACCAGGCCGTAGACCATGAAGGGCTCAAAGGTGGCGTTGGCGAGCATGCCGCCTGTCTTGGTCAGTTCGGTGAAGCCGATGATCGAGGTTACGGCGGTGCCTTTGACCACCTGCACCGAGAAGCCCACCGTCGGCGCGACAGCAATACGCAACGCCTGAGGCAAGATCACATAGCGCAGTTGTTCAAACGGGTTGAGGGCCAGGCTGGCCGAGGCTTCCCATTGGCCGTGGGCAATGGAGTCGACGCAGCCGCGCCATATTTCTGCCAGGTAGGCGCTGGTAAACAGGGTCAAGGCAATCGCCGCTGCCAGCCAGGGCGATATGTCCACGCCAAGCAGGGCAACGCCGAAAAATACCAGGAACAGCTGCATCAGCAACGGCGTGCCCTGGAACAGTTCGATATAGGTGCGGGCCATATTGCGTGGGAACGCTTTGCGGCTGATACGCAGGGTCATCACCAGTAAGCCGATCAGGCCGCCGCCCACAAACGCCACCAATGACAGCAGCAGCGTCCATTGCAGGCCGGTCAGCAGGTTGCGCACGATGTCCCAGAACGAAAAATCACTCATCGGCTGTTCCTCATGACAAACCGTCGGCCGATCCAGTTGAGCAATTGGCGAATCATCAGCGCCATGCACAGGTACACCAGGGTGGTCAGGGCATAGGTTTCAAAGGCGCGGAAATTACGCGACTGGATAAAGTTGGCGGCAAAGCTCAACTCTTCAGTCGCGATCTGCGAACACACCGCCGAACCGAGCATCACGATGATGATCTGGCTGCTCAGGGCCGGCCACACCTTGCCCAGGGCCGGCAGCAGCACCACATGGCGGAACGCCTCGAAGCGCGTCATTGCCAGCGCCGCGGCCGCCTCCAGTTGCCCGCGTGGGATGGCCTGGATGCCCGCACGGATGATCTCGGTGGAGTACGCCCCCAGGTTGATCACCATCGCCAGCACGGCGGCTTGCCACTCGGTGATTTTCAACCCCAGGGACGGCAGGCCGAAGAAAATAAAGAACAGTTGCACGAGGAACGGCGTGTTGCGGATCAACTCGACATACACCCCAAAAATCCACGCAAACGGCTGGATCTTCCACGCCCGTACCACGGCACCGACGGTGCCCAGGGCCACTCCGAGGACGGCGCCAATAGCCGTCAGCTCAAGGGTGAACAGCGCTCCGCGCAGCAGCAGGTCGGTATTGGCCAGCACCGGCACAAAGTCGAATTGATAGGCCATCTTTGAGCTCCGCGTCAGAGATCGGCAGGCAGCGGTTCTTTGAGCCACTGCATCGCGTTTTTCCCAAGGCTGCCGTCAGCCTTGGCTGCCACCAGGATCTGGTTGACCTTTTCCAACAGCGCCGGCTCGTTCTTGTTCACGCCCACGTACACCGGCGAGTCCTTGAGTTTCACCTTCAGTGCCGGTACGCGTTTGGGGTTGCGTTCGCTGATGGCCACCATGACCACGTTGCCGCTGGCGATCAGGTCCACTTGGCCGGCCAGGTAGGCGGCGATGGTGGAATTGTTGTCTTCAAAGCGCTTGATCGTGGCTTCCTTGGGCGCTACCGCGGTCAGCTCGATGTCCTCGATGGCGCCACGGGTTACGCTGATGGTCTTGCCCTTGAGGTCGTCGAGGCTGACGATGGCGGCGTCAGGCGGCCCAAACACGGCAAGGTAGAACGGCGCGTAGGCGTTGGAGAAGTCGATGACCTTTGCGCGCTCGGGATTCTTGCCCAGGCTGGAAATAACCAGATCGACTTTGCCGGTGGTGAGGAACGGGATGCGGTTGGTGCTGTTCACCGGGGTCAGTTCCAGCTTGACCTTGAGTTGGTCGGCCAGCAACTTGGCGGTGTCGATGTCCAGGCCCCGGGGTTGCATGTCCGGACCCACCGAACCAAACGGTGGGAAGTCCTGGGGCACGGCAACCTTCAGGGTGCCCCGGGCGACGATGTCATCCAGACCATTCGCCTGGGCGGGTGCCTGGCTCAGCATCAGGCTGGCAAACAGGGCAGTGAGCAGGGCGCTGTAGCGCTTGGTCATGGCAACTCTCCGAAAATGGCGAAGGAATTTTCTGAGTTTGCCCAGTGCACAGCCCATGCCAGCACTGCTCGGATCGTCTGCAAGGCTGATGGTTGTTGAGGTGTACAGGTCTTACTGGTCTGAACAGTGGCCAGGGATTTCGCACCCTTTTCGAGCGTCGGCAAAAAGCGGCGAGCCCCTTTGGGGCGTGGCTTGCAGCCGGCCCTGAATAGTTTTACAACGGTCACACACGCTATCGGGAACCCTGAGCTTTTTATGAATTCCATTGCCCAAGCCGTACCGGAAGCGGCCTTGCAGGCCATCCGCAAACTGATCAAGGAGCAGGGCTTCGGGCCGGGCGACGCGTTGCCGTCCCAGCGCGACCTGGCCCTGCAATTGGGG
The DNA here is from genome assembly GCF_018135665.1 of Pseudomonas sp. B2021. Taxonomy (NCBI): domain Bacteria; kingdom Pseudomonadati; phylum Pseudomonadota; class Gammaproteobacteria; order Pseudomonadales; family Pseudomonadaceae; genus Pseudomonas; species Pseudomonas sp. B2021. Next base: position 5,880,211 of record NZ_SMOF01000001.1, on the reverse strand, counting down.
GTGAGCCGGGCGTCGTTGCGTGAGGCGCTGTCGTCCCTCAGCGCTTTGGGCGTGGTCAGCGTGCAGCCGGGCAAGGGCGTGTTCGTGCAGGACGTGCAAGAGGCGCCGGGGTTCGCCTGGCCCTTTGCGGCGCAGGCCACGCCGCCGGATATCTTCCAGTTGCGCTACGCCTTGGAGGGGTTTGCGGCGGGCTTGGCAGCGGTGACACTAACCCTCGATGCATTGGACAGCCTGCAAGACAATGTTCAAGCCATGCGCAAAGTGCTCAAGGCGGGCGATTTCGAAGCGGCTGCCCGCCTGGACTTCGAGTTTCACCAGCGCATTCTGCTGGCCAGCGGTAACCAGGCCATGGTGAGCATCCTCAGCGCCAGTGCCGAGGTGTTTCTGGAAAGTCAGAAGCTACCGTTCATCCGGCCGGAACGGGCCATGGAAACCTGGCAGGAACATCGCAGAATCCTGCGCGCCCTGGCCCGCCGCAGCAGTACGGCGGCGCAGAAAACCATGCAGGAACATATACGTAATGCAGCGTTGCGCACGGGCATTGCGTTCGTGACGCCCGCTACGCCGTGACGGGGTCATACCCACACTCATTCAAGTTCATAGCAAGACTCAATCAGACGCGGCTTCCTGAACAGGGGAAGGGCGGCTATGATGGGCAACGTTTTTTTTGCTTACAATCCGGAGACATCCATGAGCAGCGATCTTATCAAGCACGTCACCGACGCGACCTTTGAAGCCGAAGTCCTCAAGGCTGACGGCCCGGTGCTGGTTGACTACTGGGCTGAATGGTGCGGCCCTTGCAAAATGATCGCTCCGGTCCTGGACGACATTGCAACCACCTATGCAGGCAAGCTGACCATTGCCAAGCTGAACATCGACGAGAACCAGGAGACCCCGGCCAAGCATGGTGTGCGTGGTATCCCGACCCTGATGCTGTTCAAGAACGGCAACGTCGAAGCGACTAAAGTGGGCGCGCTGTCGAAGTCCCAGCTGCAAGCTTTCCTCGACGCGAGCATCTAAGCGTCGTCAAAAAAGCCCCGCAAATTGCGGGGCTTTTTCGTGAAACAGGGCTAGACGCTCCGAAATCCAGGTGGTACATTCGGCCCCGCAGTGGTTTCTCCACTGCCCCCTGCAAGCCGTCGCCGACGCATTCCTTTTCGATTAGTACGCGATCCTGTCGCCTTCTCTGCGGCGCGGCCTCATTAAGCCAAAAGCTTAATTTCCCCCCTCCATAAATGATTACGTCATTCCTATATGAATCTGACTGAACTCAAGCAAAAGCCGATTACCGACCTGCTCCAACTGGCCGAAGAAATGGGCATAGAAAATATGGCCCGTTCGCGCAAGCAGGACGTGATTTTCTCCCTGCTCAAGAAGCACGCGAAAAGCGGCGAGGAAATCTCCGGTGATGGCGTGCTGGAGATTCTCCAGGACGGCTTCGGCTTCCTCCGCTCTGCAGACGCGTCCTATCTCGCCGGCCCAGACGATATCTACGTCTCGCCGAGCCAGATCCGTCGCTTCAACTTGCGCACCGGTGACACCATCGTTGGCAAGATCCGTCCTCCGAAGGAAGGCGAGCGTTACTTCGCCCTGCTCAAGGTCGACACGATCAACTTCGATCGCCCCGAGAACGCGAAAAACAAGATTCTCTTCGAGAACCTGACTCCGCTGTTCCCGACTGTGCGCATGAAGATGGAAGCCGGTAACGGCTCCACCGAAGACTTGACCGGCCGTGTGATCGACCTCTGCGCTCCAATCGGCAAAGGCCAGCGTGGCCTGATCGTCGCACCGCCGAAAGCCGGTAAGACCATCATGCTGCAGAACATCGCCGCGAACATTGCACGTAACAACCCTGAAGTTCATCTGATCGTGCTGTTGATCGATGAGCGTCCGGAAGAAGTGACCGAAATGCAGCGCACCGTGCGCGGCGAAGTGGTTGCCTCGACGTTCGATGAGCCGCCAACCCGCCACGTGCAGGTTGCGGAAATGGTGATCGAAAAGGCCAAGCGCCTGGTCGAGCACAAGAAAGACGTGGTGATCCTGCTCGACTCCATCACCCGTCTGGCCCGTGCCTACAACACCGTGATCCCGAGCTCCGGCAAGGTGCTGACCGGTGGTGTCGATGCCCACGCCCTGGAGAAACCGAAGCGTTTCTTCGGCGCTGCGCGCAACATCGAAGAAGGCGGCTCGCTGACCATTATCGCCACCGCGCTGGTTGAAACCGGCTCGAAGATGGACGAAGTGATCTACGAAGAGTTCAAGGGTACCGGCAACATGGAACTGCCTTTGGACCGTCGCATCGCTGAAAAGCGTGTGTTCCCTGCGATCAACATCAACCGCTCCGGCACTCGCCGCGAAGAGTTGCTGACCGCAGACGACGAACTGCAGCGTATGTGGATCCTGCGCAAGCTGCTGCACCCGATGGACGAAGTTGCGGCCATCGAGTTTCTGATCGACAAGCTGAAAACCACCAAGACCAACGACGAGTTCTTCCTGTCGATGAAACGCAAGTAATACAGCGTTTCAGGTCCAAAAAAATGGCGTCCTTAATGGGGCGCCATTTTTTTTGCGTCGAGATTCTGCGATTTTTGTGGCATAAGTATCCGTTAAGTAACAAAAATTGACGCGTGACTTCGCTCATCCCTTTCGTCGCAGACTGACCACATTCTTATGACCACCCTTGCTTACCGCAGAGACATCGACGGCCTGCGTGCCATCGCTGTCCTTGCAGTCGTGTTGTTTCACTTTGGTGTACCTGGCATTACTGGCGGTTTTGTTGGCGTTGACGTGTTTTTCGTCATTTCCGGCTTTCTGATCACGTCAATTATTTGGCGTGAGCGTCAGGCCGGCCGCTTCAGCTTCATCGACTTCTGGGCCCGCCGCGCCCGGCGTATCTTGCCGGCCCTGTTTGTGATGATCGCGGCGACGCTGGCAGTGGGTTGGTTTCTGTTGGCGCCCAAGGACTATGAAGAGTTGGGGCGGTCTGCGCACTATCAGGTGACCTTTACCTCGAACCTGCTGTTTTCACGCCAGCACGGCTACTTTGATGCCTCATCCGACATCAAGCCATTGCTGCATACCTGGTCGCTCGCAGTAGAAGAGCAGTTCTATATTTTCTTCCCGTTACTGCTGACCTTGCTCTCCAGTCGCTTGAAGCACTGGCGCCTGGCATTGTTCGCGGTGCTGCTGGTGTCGTTTGGCATGAGCGTCTGGGCGGTTCAGCATGAGCCGCAGAAAGCTTTCTTCCTGTTGCACCTGCGGGCCTGGGAACTACTGGCCGGTGCGATGCTGGCGGTGCAGCCCAAGCGTGAATGGCGCGCCTCGCCGGCCTTGGCTCAAGGGGTCAGCCTGGCTTCCCTGGCATTGATCCTCATCGCTGTATTGGGTTACGACGCGAAAACGCCGTTCCCAGGCGCGACCGCGTTGTTGCCTGTGCTGGGTGTGGTCGGGTTGATCTGGGCCAACGGTCAGCAACAGACCTGGGTCGCTCGCCTGTTGGGCACGCGGATCATGGTGGGCATCGGGCTGATCTCTTATTCCTGGTACCTCTGGCACTGGCCGGTATTCGTGTACGCCAACTATGCCGCGGTGGATGGCTTGAGCGCGCTGGAACTGGCGGGGCTGATGCTGCTTTCGCTGGTGCTGGGCTATCTGTCCTGGCGTTTCGTGGAAACGCCGTTTCGGGAAAAACGTTTGCTGGCTTCGCGTAAGGCGATTCTGGCGTCAGCCATGGTCGGCATTCTGGGGCTGGGTTTCACTGGCCTTGCGATACGCGAAGCTGACGGCGTGCCTTCGCGCTTGTCCGAACAGGCGTTGCGTTTTGCCCAAGCCAAGAAGTGGAGCCCGGACCTGCTGGCGTGCATGGCCGACAAAGATACGCCCGATGAACGCTTGTTCTGCCATTTCGGCCCCAAAGGCCAATCGGTTTCAGCGTTGGTATGGGGTGACAGCCACGCCACCGCGCTGATACCGGCACTCAAAGAGGGCGCTGATCGCCACGATATCAGCCTGGTCGAAGCCAGTTTTGCCGGCTGTATTCCCCTCGATGGCCTGGAAAATATTGCCCGCTGCGCGCATTTCAACCGTCGCGTCGAGAAGGCCATGGCTGAGCAGACGTTCAGCGATGTGGTGTTGGCCGCCCGCTGGAGCCTGTATGTGTATGGGCAAATGTCCGGTGACAAGGAGCATGCGCTCAAGGACCCTGGCACCGGCCAGTATGTGCGTGCCGTCGCCGAACAACGCTTTGCCCAGGGCCTGCGCGAGCGCATCCAGGGCTTGCGCGCTGCCGGGCACAAGGTCTGGCTGGTCAAGGAAGTGCCGCTGCAGGAAATCATCGTGCCTTACCGTCTCAGCCGCCTGGCCATGATGAACCGGCCCGTGGACGGTGAAGGGCTGGCCGTGGCCGAGCATGTGAAGCGCCAGGCCTTTATCACGCACTTGTTTGATGAATTGGCGGCTGCCGACAGCGGTGTCGCGGTGCTGGACCCCGCGCCATTGCTGTGCGGCGCCGATGGGCTGTGCCGGGTCGAACTCAATGGCCGCGCGCTGTATACCGACGATAACCATCTTTCAGACGTCGGCGCGCGACACATCGAAGCCTTCCTGGAGCCGTTGTTCAGTTCGTTGCAATCACGCGGATTGACGGCCAATTAAGCTGCCAGCCGCCCTCAGAGCAGGTAGGATGTACGCCTATTTTACGGGTGGCATGGTTAATGAAATTCAAGGATCTTCGGGATTTCGTGCAGCAACTTGAGCAGCGCGGAGAGTTGAAACGTATCCAGATGCCGATTTCTCCGGTGCTGGAAATGACTGAGATTTGCGACCGTACCTTGCGCAACAAGGGCCCGGCGCTGTTGTTCGAAAACCCGACCGGCTTTGATATCCCGGTGCTGGGCAACCTGTTCGGTACTCCCGAGCGCGTGGCCTTTGGCATGGGCGCCGAGTCCGTCAGCGAGCTGCGTGAGATCGGCAAGCTGCTGGCCTTTCTCAAGGAGCCCGAGCCGCCCAAGGGCTTGAAGGACGCCTGGTCCAAACTGCCGATCTTCCGCAAGATCATCGCCATGGCCCCCAAGGTGGTCAAGGACGCGGTGTGCCAGGAAGTGGTCATTGAAGGCGATGATGTCGACCTGGCCATGCTCCCGGTGCAAACCTGCTGGCCCGGCGACGTCGGCCCGTTGATCACCTGGGGCCTGACTGTCACCAAGGGCCCGAACAAGGACCGCCAGAACCTCGGTATCTACCGTCAGCAAGTCATTGGCCGTAACAAAGTGATCATGCGCTGGCTGAGCCACCGCGGCGGCGCCCTCGACTTCCGCGAGTGGTGCGAGAAGCATCCCGGCAAGCCGTTCCCGGTTTCCGTCGCCCTGGGTGCTGACCCTGCGACCATCCTCGGCGCAGTGACACCCGTACCTGACAGCCTCTCCGAGTACGCCTTCGCCGGCTTGTTGCGCGGTAATCGCACGGAGCTGGTGAAGTGCCGCGGTAACGACCTGCAAGTGCCAGCCACCGCCGAAATCATTCTTGAAGGCGTGATTCACCCAGGTGAAATGGCCGATGAAGGCCCGTACGGCGACCACACCGGTTACTACAACGAAGTCGACAGCTTCCCGGTGTTCACCGTCGAGCGCATCACCCACCGGGTCAAGCCGATCTACCACAGTACCTACACAGGCCGTCCGCCCGATGAGCCGGCCATCCTCGGCGTTGCGCTCAACGAAGTGTTCGTGCCGATCCTGCAAAAGCAATTCCCGGAAATCACCGACTTCTACCTGCCGCCCGAGGGCTGTTCGTACCGCATGGCCATCGTGACCATGAAGAAGTCGTATCCGGGGCATGCCAAGCGGGTAATGCTCGGTGTGTGGTCGTTTTTGCGACAGTTCATGTACACCAAGTTCGTTATTGTCACCGACGACGACATCAATGCCCGGGACTGGAACGACGTGATCTGGGCCATCACCACGCGCATGGACCCCAAGCGCGACACGGTGATGATCGACAACACGCCCATCGACTACCTCGACTTCGCGTCGCCGGTATCGGGCCTTGGCTCGAAGATGGGCCTGGATGCCACGCATAAGTGGCCGGGCGAAACCACGCGTGAGTGGGGCCGGGTGATCGTCAAGGATGAAGCCGTCACGGCGCGGGTCGATGCGATCTGGAAAGAATTGGGAATAGATTGATGCGTGTAACCCTGCAACCTTCCGGTGCTGTGCTGGAACTGGCCCCTGGCGAGCGAATCCTCGAGGGCGCCCGTCGCCTGGGCTATGAGTGCCCTCAGGCCTGTCGCAATGGCGTGTGCCATGTCTGCGCGGCGTTGCTGGTGGAGGGCCGGGTACGCCAAGCCGGGGAAGTGCGCGATCATGGTGAGTTCTACACCTGCATCGCCGAGCCCCTGGAAGACTGCATTGTGTTGTGGGATGGCGTACTGGCGCCAGGAGAGTTGCCGTTGCGCAAATTGTCATGCCAATTGATCGAGTGCGTGGAAGTCGGCGGCGATGTCTGGCGTGTGCGCCTGCGCGCCCCGGCCGGTAAGGCGGTGCGTTACCACGCCGGGCAATACTTGATGCTCGAACGGGAGAACGGCGAAAAGTCGGCGTTTTCCCTGGCTTCTGCGCCCCATGCCGGGCGTGAGTTGGAGCTGCATGTGCTGGTGCGCGAAGACAGTGCGCGCAACCTGATCGAACAATTGCAGCGCAACCAGATGGCTCGTGTGGAACTGCCGTTCGGTGACACCCACCTGGCCGAGTTGCCGGACGGGCCGCTGGTGCTGATGGCCGCCGGTACCGGTATGGCGCAGATGCACAGCCTGATCGAGCACTGCCGCGCTTCGGGCTTCAAGCACCCGGTGCACCTGTATTGGGGCGTACGGCGCCCGGAAGATTTCTACCAGATCGAGCACTGGGATCAGTGGCTGCAATTGCCCAATCTGTTCCTGCACAAAGTGGTCAGCGACCTGTGTGGCTGGGAAGGGCGCTGCGGTTTGCTGCATGAGGTAGTGTGCGAAGACATTGCCGACCTCAACACGGTACATGTCTACGCCAGCGGCTCACCGGCGATGATTTATGGCACCTTGGATGCATTGGTCGACGCCGGTATGGATGCTCACCGGATGCGCGCTGACGTGTTTGCCTACGCCCCAAGGCCCTGAGCGGAGTAAAAAAACTCTCGGTTAAACATCCATCAAACTGTGGGAGCGGGCTTGCTCGCGAATGCGTTGTACCAGTCACCGGATGAGTTGGCTGACCCACCGTATTCGCGAGCAAGCCCGCTCCCACATTGGGTGGTGTTCGCTCAGAATCGTAACCCCGTCGTCACCATCGCTGCATTGAACCCCAGCAACACCAACTCCGCCGCGACCGGTCCGTAGTGGGTACCCACGGATGGAATGATCACTGGCGCTACGCCAAAACGATTCAATGGGATCTTGTCGCGATACTCGCCGCGATAGCCCTGGATCAGCCCGCCGGTCAACTTCGCATACACCGGATAGTCGGCCATGTCATAGCGCTTGCCCGCATAGGCGTAGTACGAGCGTTGGCGGAACGAGTTGCGAAAGGTCACCCCGCCATACACCAGGCCCGACGCCTCATTGCGCTCCAGGCCGATCAAGTCCTGCTTGTTGTTGTGTTGCGGGTCGGGTGCAAAGTGCCGGGTGTAGATGCTGGTCTGGGCGTACCAGAAGCCTTTGTCGTCAGTGACCGTTGGCGTTTCGCTAGCCAGTGCTGTGGTGGCCTGGGCAAGCAATAACAGGCCAGGCAATCGAAATTTTTTCATGGGCGACCTCGGTAGTCGATTTGATGAGCGGCTAAGTGGGTCGTTATAGGCGCGTCAGTTTGACGGCTTGGCACCCGCCCAGGCTGAACCGGGGCTGAAAGTACCGGGATTAGCCGCGTGGATCCTGACGAATGGGCGAGCGTGCTTATGCTTTTGCTTATTCTTTTAAGGTATTTATTCTGGTTGATGAATATCTTTAAGCTATATCGCAACGGACTACCGACTTCATCGACCATAACCAGATACTGACCGCCACCGCCCGCCAGCCGGATCGATCGTACGAACTTCGCGCATTGCAGTTCTATTTTTGATTCAAAGGGGAGCGGTATGGGCAGCTACAGGAAACACGCGCTATACACGGCGATTTTGTCGGCAAATTTGCTGACCGTTGTGGGATTCAATCCAGTTCTGGCAGACGAAACTTCTGCGGTTGATGCACCTAAACTCGACACCGTGATCGTCACCGGCACCCGCGCCCAAGAGCGCACCGCCAGTGCATCGCTGTCGCCAATCGACGTAATCTCCGGTGAAACCCTGCGCAGCACCGGCTCCGATGAGCTGGGTGCCGTATTAGCGCGCCTGATTCCGTCGATCAACTTCCCCCGACCAAGCCTGGTGGACGGCGCCGAACTCGTGCGTCCGGCGCAGTTGCGCGGCTTGTCGCCGGACCAGGTATTGGTACTGGTCAACGGCAAGCGTCGCCATACCAGTGCCTTCGTCAATCTGGGCGGTGCGGTTGGGCGCGGTTCGGCTCCGGCAGACTTGAATGCCATCCCGCTGTCGGCGGTGGACCATATCGAGGTGCTGCGCGACGGCGCTTCTGCCCGTTACGGCTCCGATGCGATCGCCGGGGTGATCAACGTGATCCTCAAGCACGCCGACCATGGCGGCTCGGTTTCCAGCAAGTTTGGCGAGTACAAAAAGGGTGACGGCATCCAGCGTAATGTCAGCGGTAATACGGGCCTGGCATTGGGCGACAATGGCTTTATCAACCTGTCTGCCGAAGGCGCCGACAACGATTACACCAACCGCGCCGGCAACGACTACCGCCCCGGCAGCATCGGCTCTACTACTTACGGCCAGCGTGTGTTCCGCCAAGGTGAGCCGGCCACCAATGAAGGCAAATTCCAGTTCAACTCGGAGTATGCCTTCAACGATGCCGCCGAGTTCTACACCTTCGGTGGCTACAGCAAGCGGCGCGGTGAAACGGCAGCCTTCTACCGGGCAAGCAACGCGTCCAACAACATCAAGGCGCTCAACCCCAACGGCTACCTGCCACTGATCAAAGGCAACCTGGAAGACACCTCGCTGGTGGTGGGCTTGCGCGGCCTGCTGGCCTACGACTGGCATTACGACTTGTCGGCCAACTACGGCAAGAACCAGTACGAACTGGGGACTGAAACCATCAACACCTCACTGGGCCTGGCGACGCCGCGTAAATTCAATAACGGCACACTGAGCAACGATCAGAAGCAAGTCAGCCTGGACCTGTCCCGTGAATTCGATGTGGGCTTTCTGCCGTATCCGGTCTCTGTGGCGTTCGGCGGTGAGTACCTGCATCAGGGCTATGAAATCGAGGCGGGCGAGCCCGCGTCCTATTACCAGACCGGCAGCTCCGGCCTGGGTGGTTTCCGCGATGCCGATGCCGGTACCAGCACGCGGCATAACTGGGCGCAGTACCTGGACCTGGAAACCAACTTCACCGAAAAGCTCAGCGCCTCGGCTGCCGTGCGCCATGAGGATTACAGTGACTTTGGTTCCAACGTCAGCGGCTCGCTGTCGGCCCGCTACGACTTCACCCCCCAGGTGGCCGTGCGCGGCAGCATCTCCAACGGTTTCCGTGCGCCGTCCCTGGCCCAGCAGAATTTTGCCTACACCTCATCGCAGTTGATCGGTAGCACCATCCAGGAAGCCGGCACCTTCCCGGCCAACAGTCAGGTCGCGCGCCTGCTGGGTGCCGAAGACCTCAAGGCCGAAAAGTCGCGCAACTACAGCCTCGGCCTGGTGCTCGAGCCGGCCGATGACCTGACCGTCACGCTCGATGTGTACCGCATCGACATCCGCGACCGCATCAGTCTGTCGTCCAACCTCAATCTCAACCCGGCCACGGTGGCCTACCTGCAAGCCAATGGCGTCGGCAATATCAACTACACCACGGCCCGTTACTTTACCAACGCCACGGACACCAGCACCGATGGCGTCGATCTGGTAGCCAACTATCGCTACCAGCTCGATAACGGCATTCGCTGGAACAGTACCGTGGGCTACAACTACAACCACACCAAAGTCACCGACGTGAAAGCCAACCCCGCGATTCTCGACAGCCTGGGGGCCAACCTGGTGCGGGTGGACCGCCGCGAGCGTATCGGTTTGCTGGGCGATACCACGCCCCAGCACAAGCTGAGCCTGGGCAATGACTTCACCTTCGGTAATTGGGCGCTGCACACTAACCTGGTGCGCTATGGTGAGTTCACCAGTTATCAGACGGACAAGGTCAACGATCAGACCTTCAAGGCCGCCTGGGTGCTGGACCTGTCGGCGGATTACAAGTTGAAGAACTGGACCTTCACCCTGGGTGGCGACAACGTCACCGATAAGTACCCGGAGAAGGTTAACGCCTTCGCCAGCAGCGGCGGCAACCTCGCCTACAGCACTTTTTCGCCGTACGGTTACAGCGGCGCGTTCTATTACGGTAAAGTCGCTTACAACTGGTAACACACAGGAGGCGCACCGCTTTTCGCCATGACCGCCATTGAAACCGATCTTCTGCAATTGGCTTACCCTCCGCGGCTCGATCTGGGGCCGCAACTCACTCACGAACAATTGATGAGCTCGATGCAAGCCACCATGGCTCGGCACAAGGGTGGGCCGGTGTGGCTGTTTGCGTATGGTTCGCTGATCTGGCGCCCTGAATGCTCGTCGACCGAGCGGGTGCGTGCACGGGTTCACGGTTATCACCGTGGCTTGTATTTGTGGTCACACGAGCATCGCGGTACGCCGGAGCTGCCGGGGCTGGTGTTTGGGTTGGATCGCGGTGGTTCCTGCAGCGGCTTTGCCTACCGCTTGCCGGAGGACCAGTTGGAGGCCTCGCTTTACGCCCTGTGGCAACGCGAGATGCCTTACCCCTCTTACCGGCCGCACTGGCTCAGCTGCCGATTGCAAGATGGCAGTACCGTGCAGGCGTTAGGGTTCGTGCTGGAGCGGCATTTGCCCAGCTATGCCGGCAACTTGCCCGATATCGTGCTTAATCATGTACTGCAAAGCGCTTGCGGGCGTTACGGTACGACTCGCGATTATGTCGAGCAGACCGTGAACGCCCTGCGTAGCCACGCCATGCCAGATAAAAACCTGGAGGCGCGGCTCAAGCGTTGTGCCAAGGATTGCCTGGGCGGTTAACGCGCCGAGCTGACACTGTTGGTGTGCCACAGCGTAGGGATCAGGAACGCGATCGCCAGTACGCAGGCGCTGATCAACAGTACAAAGCCGCCGTCCCAGCCGAAATGGTCAACCGTGTAGCCCATGGCCGCACTGGCCGCTACCGAACCGCCCAGGTAACCGAACAAACCGGTGAAGCCTGCTGCGGTGCCGGCGGCTTTCTTCGGAGCCAGTTCCAGCGCCTGCAGGCCGATCAGCATCACCGGGCCGTAGATCAGGAAGCCGATGGAGAACAGCGCAATCATGTCGATCATCGGGTTGCCGGGCGGGTTGAGCCAGTAAACCAGGGTTGCCACGGTCACCAGGGCCATGAACACGATGCCGGTCAGGCCGCGGTTGCCACGGAAGATCTTGTCCGACATCCAGCCGCACAGCAGCGTGCCCGGAATGCCCGCCCACTCGTAGAAGAAGTACGCCCAGGACGACTTATCGACCGTGAAGTGCTTGGCTTCTTTCAAATAGGTCGGCGCCCAGTCCAGTACGCCGTAGCGCAGCAGATAGACAAACACGTTGGCGAAGGCGATGTACCAGAGCATTTTGTTGCGCAGCACGTACTTGACGAAGATTTCCTTGGCACTGAATTCGTCTTCGTGGCTGGCGTCGTAACCTTCTGGGTAGTCGTTCTTGTACTTCTCGATAGGCGGCAGGCCCACCGATTGCGGAGTGTCGCGCATGGTGATGAAGGCAAACGCCGCCACCGCCAGGGCCACGGTGGCCGGCACGTAGAACGCCGCGTGCCAGTCGTTGAACCAGGCCATGCCCAGCAGGAACAGCGGGCCGATCAGGCCGCCGCCGACGTTATGCGCCACGTTCCACACGGAGACCACGCCGCCGCGTTCTTTCTGCGACCACCAATGCACCATGGTCCGCCCACTTGGCGGCCAGCCCATGCCCTGGGCCCAGCCGTTGATGAACAGCAAAATGAACATCATGGTCACGCTGGACGTTGCCCAAGGTGCGAAACCGAAAATGAACATCACCCCCGCCGAAACCAGCAGGCCAAAGGGCAGGAAATAGCGCGGGTTGGAGCGGTCGGACACCAGGCCCATCAGGAATTTGGACAAGCCGTAGGCAATCGCAATCGCCGACATCGCCAGGCCCAGTTCGCCACGGGTGTAACCCTCGTCGATCAGGTAAGGCATGGCCAGGGAGAAATTTTTACGCAGCAGGTAGTAGCCAGCGTAACCAAAGAAAATACCCGCGAAGATCTGCCAGCGCAGTCGTCGGTAGGTACTGTCTATTTTTTCTTCAGGCAGGGGCGCCTGATGTGCGGCAGGACGAAAGAAAGCAAACATTCAAGAGCTCCAAATTTCTTGTTTTGACTGCGGATGCGAATGTTACAGTTTCGTTACCGAAAATAGCATCGCCTCTTATCCGCAAACACAGGAAACGCGAGCAATTGCATGTTCTTTTACGAACATGTCGCTAATAGATAAGTTGTGGTCGTAACGAATTCCTCGGAGCCAACACAGATCAACTGTGGGAGCTGGCTTGCCTGCGATGGCGCTAGGTCAGACACCACATCAGCACCTGTCAGACCGCTATCGCAGGCAAGCCAGCTCCCCACTGACCCCATGTCAGCGGGTCTGGACGACGACCTTACCCACCGCCTTGCGCTGCCCCAGGTCATTGATCGCCTGTGCCGCCTGTTCCAGCGGATACACCTGCGACACCAGCGGCTTGAGCTTGCCCTCGCCATACCAGGTGAACAACTGCTGGAAATTCGCCGCATTGTCCTGCGGCTGGCGCTGGGCAAACGAGCCCCAGAACACCCCGACCACCGCTGCGCCCTTGAGCAACGCCAGGTTCACCGGCAGTTCAGGAATACGCCCGCTGGCGAAACCCACCACCAACAGCCGGCCATTCCAGGCGATCGAACGAATGGCCTGGTCAAACAGGTCGCCACCCACCGGGTCGTAGATAACATCGGCGCCATTGCCATCGGTCAGGCGCTTGACCTCATCCTTGAGACTGGCTTCGCTGTAGTTGATCAGCTCATCGGCGCCGGCCGCCTTGGCCACTGCGAGTTTATCGGCGCTACTGGCAGCAGCAATCACCCGGACGCCCATTGCCTTGCCAATCTCTACGGCAGCCAGGCCCACGCCGCCGGACGCGCCAAGCACCAGCAGGGTCTCGCCGGGCTGCAAATTGGCGCGCTGTTTCAGCGCATGCATGGAGGTGCCGTAGGTCATGCTGAAGGCGGCGGCGGTGTTGAAGTCCATGCTCGGCGGGATCGGCAGCACGTTATAGCCGGGCACCGCGACCTGCTCGGCAAAGCTGCCCCAGCCCGTCAACGCCATCACACGGTCGCCGACTTTCAGGTGACTGACTTTTTCACCCACTTCACTGACCACGCCCGCCGCTTCGCCACCGGGTGAGAACGGAAAGGGCGGCTTGAACTGGTATTTGTCTTCGATGATCAGCGTGTCCGGGAAATTCACCCCGGCCGCATGCACGTTCAACAGGATTTCATTCTTCTTGATCGCCGGGCTGGCGATCTCTTCCAGCACCAGGGTTTCGGCGGGGCCGAAGGCTTTGCACAGCACAGCTTTCATCGGACTATTCCTTTTGGCGTCGTGGCCGATAAGTGTAGGAGGGTACGCCCGTGGGTCAACGAGCATGCCCACGCCTGATAAGCCCCCATAAGCTTGTGCTCAGCCTTGCTAGCGTTATGCTACCCGGCAACCGAATTCGAGGAATGAACTGTGAAAGCGTGGATCCTGTTGATGCTGGCCCTGACCTTGCCGATGGCAGCCCAGGCCGAAGAAGCCAAAGAGGGCGAGGCGCCGAAGGTCAGCTATATCAGCCTGAGCCCGCCATTCGTGGGCAATTACGGCCTGGATGGCACCGCGAAACTCAAGGTCTACAAGGCCGACATTGCCCTGCGCGTGACCGGTGAAGAAGCGGCGAAGTTGGTCAAGGCCAACGATCCGTTGATTCGCAACCAACTGGTGGCGCTGTTTACCCAGCAGACCAACGAGACCATGAGCAGTGTGGAAGGCAAGGAAAAGCTGCGTCAGGAAGCGTTGAAGCAAACGCAGCAGGTGATGAACGATGAAACCGGCAAGCCGGTGGTGGAAGATTTGTTGTTCAATAACTTGATTATTCAATAAGTGCAGATTAACTAAGCCTGCGGCTAGTTTGCCGGCCGCAGGCGATAGGCGCTTTCAAATGGGCAGAGTTATGACTTTCCGATCGGTTGCGCTGGGGCCTCCCGATATTGCCTGGAAAATGAAAAAAACAGTAAAGGTTCTAGAGGTTGTTTCATCCTCCGAGCCCCAACTCTTCCATGTATTTATATCTCTTGGGAGTACCTCTAAGGGGCTTACCCCAGATAGTTCGATGCTAAATTTCGAATATTCCGGTGGGTATGACGCTCCTAGAAAGTATCTTAAAGTCCTCACTAAGATTTTCGACGAGCCTGGTACAAGAGAGTACTCAAGTTCGATCTTGCCACTGAACCGCCATGGGGCGTACCCGCCTTCTACCGTCATCTTGGTTGGTGTGGTGCTTGGGGCGCTCGCAGTAATGTGTTCAGTTTTTTCAACGTCTTTATCCAACTTCGGTATGTCCGTCATGATCAATCTCCGTTAAGTAAAAAGCATAAAAATTTGCCACTACTCCAATTCTGTCGGTAGCCAATTTCTATGCAGTCATTAGACTTCGTGGAGATGAAGCTTTCTACTGTCATAAGTAACAGTTTTTTATATTCTTTTTTAAATTTCTAATGTCTTGTTATAATTATTTCTCTCCGATGGACGTCAGCACTTGATGTCGCTCAGCTAAAGAATACTGATGATCGTCGCCCACTGGTCGGGCGTAACGGCCATGACCGAAAGCCGGCTGCCTTTTTGCACCAAAGGCATCTCGGCCAGCGCGGGCTGCTGTTTCAGGTAGCCCAGGCCCAGCACCTTGGGAAAGGTTTGCACGTGCGCGACGTCGATTGCGCTCCACGGGTTTTTCTCCGTTGTAGCCTTGGCGTCGAAATAGTGGCTTTCTGGTTCCAGTGCAGTGGGGTCCGGGTAGGCGGCCCGGATGATTTTGCCGATGCCGGCAATCCCTGGCTCCGGGCAACTGGAGTGATAGAAGAAAAACTCGTCCCCCACGGTCATGGCGCGCAAAAAGTTGCGTGCCTGATAATTGCGAACCCCGTCCCAGCGCGCGTCGCCGAGCTTTTCCAGACCGTTGATGGAGAGTTCGTCGGGCTCGGATTTCATCAGCCAGTAGGCCATTTTTGGGCTCCTGAAAAAGGCGTTGGGTAAGTTGTCGGGCAATCCCGTGACAAACCGACAGTCGGTTGGCGTCAAGGTTTGCGTGTTGGTTCACGTTACCGCAGAATGCGCGCTTTTAAGCTTGACGCAGCTGCAACGGACTACTTTGGAACGTTGTTGTCATCGTGTACGAGGTGCCTGAAAGGGGGGCAATCGATGCAACGTAAGCCGGATTTACTATGGATTTTGGTTATTTTGTTTGGTCTGGGCGTTGTGACTACCGGTTATGCCCAAAGCCTGTGGTCGAACAAGACCGATGCACCGGTTGAACTGGCTCAGCAGCAGCCACAACCGTTCAAGCGTTAACTCAAGCATTCACTAAGGCGCCGCCGTTTCCAGCGGCGTTTGTGCGACATACCACTGCTTATCAGTCACCGTTCCCACCAACGGCACATCCCAGCTTGCCTGCGCCAGGCGTTCGACTTTCTGACATTCGTGGGCCAGCCCCAGCAGCGTAGGCTTGCGCCAGCTCTGGCGGCGGGCAAGATAGGCCAGGCTGCGGTCGTAGAACCCGCCGCCCATGCCCAGGCGCCCACCCACATCATCGAACCCCACCAGCGGCAACAGCACCAAATCCAGCGCCCAGACCTGGCGTTGGCGGCGGGCATTGACCCGTGGCTCAAGGATGCGAAAGCGGTTGGGCAGCAACTTATCCCCAGGGCGTACGCGCTGGAACACCATCTTGGTGCGCGGCCAGGCGCTGAGCACCGGCAGGTAAGTGGCTTTGCCGCGGCGCTGGGCTGCACGCAGCAGCAGGCGCGGATCGATTTCACCGTCCGTGGGCAGATATAAAGAGATATGTTTGGCCCGGCGAAACAGCGGGTGCTGTGCCAGTTGCCGGTAAAGACCGTGAGCGGCCTGGCGCTGCTCGCTTGGCGTGAGGGCGCGGCGGGCCTTGCGCAACATGCGTCGAAGGTGCGGACGAGATAGCGGCGCAGGTTCGGTCATGGTTTTGGGCTCATAAAACAATGCCAGTCCGGAGACTGGCATTGAGTTTGGGAATTCAGGCTCCCCGACAGAGCCGCTGTCGACTTAGCCCTTGAACCCGAAAGTTCAAGGTGGAAGAAGCAGTAGGCTTTAAGGCTTTCCGTCTAGCGGACATGCACACCAGCCCAACGTGCAACTTCCAGGGTAGTGCGAATCGGCTCAGGGACATCGCCGACTGGCAAACACGCCAGGGAGTGGGGCGAGTATACCTTAAACCTGCTCGGCAATCAGCCCTTGGGTGTGTCTGAATCGGTGGAAAGCACCAGATCCACGCGATCGAGCAGGTCACGCACCTGCTCGCGCGTCGAGCCGCTGGCCTGCACGTCAGGGCGGTCCTGCTTGTGCAGCAGGTCGTGGGTAATATTCAGCGCGGCCATTACGGCGATGCGGTCGGCGCCGATCACTTTGCCGCTGCTGCGGATTTCGCGCATCTTGCCGTCCAGGTAGCGGGCAGCGCTCACCAGGTTGCTGCGTTCTTCCTGGGGGCAGATGATCGAATATTCTTTGTCGAGGATCTGCACGGTAACGCTATTGCTTGAACTCATGAGTCTTGCTCCAGGGCCTTCAGGCGCGAAATCATCGATTCGACCTTACGCCGGGCGATTTCGTTTTTTTCAATGAGGTGAGCGCGTTCCTCGCGCCAGGTCTTTTCCTGAGCTAATAGGAGTCCGTTTTGACTCTTAAGTTGCTCGACCCGATCAATTAGCAGTTCGAGTCTGGCCATCAGCGCTTGCAGGTCGGTGTCTTCCATTGGGTTCCACTGGATTTGTCTGATGAATGGCAACTGCAGGATAAACGATCTGACGCCCTCGATAGTCTTGGTGCGTCTGCCGGTGCTAGGATACAGCGCTCCATTCTAGACATTGCGCCGTCTGGCGCCTAGCTCACCATGCCCATTCAGAACTCCCCGTACGATGCTTTTTCCAAACTGCTGAGCACCAGCGGCCATCCATGCTCGCCTGCTGAACTGCACGGCGTGCTGTTGGGCCGCAGTTGCACCGGTGTCGGCTTTGATGCCGACAACTGGCTGGCCGATGTGGCCGAGCTGCTGGAAATCGAACCCACCGACAATGTGCGTAACGCGCTGATCGGCCTGCAAGAAATGGTCAAGGGCGAGCTGACCGGTGATGACGTCACCGTGGTCCTGCTGCTGCCCACCGACGACGCCCCGCTGGCTGATCGCGCTGCCGCGCTGGGCCAATGGTGCCAGGGTTTCCTCCACGGTTTCGGCGTGAATGCCGGCGGCCTGGAGCTGAGCACCGACGCCAAGGAAGTGCTGCAGGATCTGGCGGCCATCTCCCAGGTGCAAGACGCCCTGGAAGAATCCGAAGACGGCGAAGGCGACTACATGGAAGTCATGGAATACCTGCGCGTCGCGCCGCTGCTGCTGTTCACCGAGACCCGCAAGTCCGCTGAGCCCGCCGCGCCCAAGCCGTCGCTGCACTGAGAAAGGAAGCCCATCTGCCCATGATCCATATCCCCAAAGCGGAATACACCCGGCGCCGCAAGGCGCTCATGGCGCAGATGGAACCCAACAGCATCGCGATCCTGCCGGCCGCCGCCGTGGCCATCCGCAACCGTGATGTCGAGCATGTTTACCGCCAGGACAGCGATTTCCAATACCTGAGCGGTTTCCCCGAGCCCGAAGCGGTGATCGTGCTGATGCCCGGTCGCCAGCACGGCGAGTACGTGCTGTTCTGCCGCGAGCGCAATGCCGAGCGCGAATTGTGGGACGGCCTGCGTGCCGGCACCGAGGGCGCGATTCGCGACTTTGGCGCTGACGACGCATTCCCCATTACCGATATCGACGACATCCTGCCCGGCCTGATCGAAGGTCGCGACCGCGTGTACTCGGCCATGGGCAGCAATGCCGAGTTCGACCGGCATGTGATGGAGTGGATCAACGTGATCCGTTCCAAAGCGCACCTGGGCGCCCAGCCGCCGAACGAATTCGTTGCCCTGGATCATTTGCTTCACGATATGCGCCTGTATAAATCGGCGGCAGAAGTGAGGGTGATGCGCGAGGCGGCGCGAATATCCTGTGCAGCCCATGTACGGGCGATGCAGGCCAGCCGTGCCGGCCTGCATGAGTTCAGCCTGGAAGCCGAGCTGGATTACGAGTTTCGCAAAGGCGGTGCGAAAATGCCGGCCTATGGCTCCATCGTCGCCGCTGGGCGCAACAGCTGCATCCTGCATTACCAGCAGAATGACGCGGTGCTCAAAGACGGCGACCTGGTGCTGATCGATGCTGGGTGCGAGATCGATTGCTACGCCAGCGACATCACCCGTACCTGGCCGGTCAATGGCAAGTTCTCGCCCGAGCAGAAGGCGATCTACGAGATAGTGCTGGCCTCCCAGGAAGCCGCCTTCAAGCAGATCGCGCCGAACAAACATTGGAACCAGGCCCATGAGGCGACCGTGCAGGTCATCACCGCCGGCCTGGTGAAGTTGGGGTTGTTACAAGGTGACGTTGACGAACTGATCGCCAGCGAAGCCTACCGCGCCTTTTACATGCACCGTGCCGGCCACTGGCTGGGCATGGATGTGCATGATGTGGGCGAGTACAAAGTGGGCGGTGAATGGCGCGTGCTGGAAGTGGGCATGGCCTTGACCGTGGAGCCGGGTATCTATATTTCCCCGGACAACCAGAACGTGGCAAAAAAATGGCGTGGCATTGGCGTGCGCATCGAGGACGACGTGGTAGTGACCAAGCAAGGCTGTGAAATCCTGACCGGCGGCGTGCCCAAGACCGTTGCCGAGATCGAAGCGTTGATGGCGGCTGCGCGATGAGCCGGGTCAACCTGGCGATTATCGGCGGCGGCCTGGTGGGCGCCAGCCTGGCCCTGGCATTGCAAGCCGGGGCCAAGGCGCGGGGTTGGAAGATCGTGCTGATCGAACCCTTTGCACCGGGTGACAGCTACCAGCCGAGCTACGATGCGCGCTCTTCCGCGCTGTCGTTTGGCGCACGTCAGATTTACCAGCGTCTGGGCCTGTGGCAGGCCATTTCCCGACGTGCGGAGCCGATCAAGCAGATCCATGTATCGGACCGTGGGCGCTTCTCCACCGCGCGTTTGTCCGCGATGGAGGAGGGCGTGCCGGCCCTGGGTTATGTGGTGGAAAACGCCTGGCTCGGCCAATGCCTGTGGCAAGGCTTGGACAAGGACGTGGTGAGCTGGCGCTGCCCGGCGGAAGTCACGCGTATGGAGCCGCTGCCCGATGGCTATCGCCTGACCCTCAACGATGAAACCGTGCTGGAATGCGACCTGGCGGTACTGGCCGATGGCGGCCGTTCCGGCTTGCGTGAGCAACTGGGCATTGGCGTGAAAACCCGGCCCTACAACCAGAGCGCCCTGATCGCCAACATCACCCCGAGCGAAGCTCATAATGGCGAGGCGTTCGAGCGCTTTACCGATGAAGGCCCCATGGCCTTGCTGCCGCTGCCGGACAACCGTTGCGCGCTGGTCTGGACCCGCATCGGCATGGACGCTCAGCGCCTGGCCAGCCTTGACGAGCGTAGCTTCCTGAGCGAGTTGCAGAGTGTGTTCGGATATCGCCTGGGCACTCTCAAACAAGTGGGTGCCCGTCACCTGTACCCGTTGACCCTGGTGGAAGCCGAAGAGCAAGTGCGCTCGCACCTGGCCGTTCTCGGCAATGCCGCCCACAGCCTGCACCCGATTGCCGGGCAGGGGTTCAACCTGTCCCTGCGCGATGCCAGTGCCTTGGCCGAAGCCCTGTTGGCCGGGCCGGACGTGCCGGGTGACCTGGCGACGTTGCAAGGCTATCGCGAGCGCCAGCGCCTGGACCAGCAACTCACCGTAGGCTTCTCCGACCAGGTCACGCGGCTGTTTGGCAGTGCTCAGCCATTGGTGGCGCTGGGCCGCAATATGGGCTTGCTCGGCCTCGACCTGTTGCCCCCGGCCAAACGCTGGTTCGCCCGTCAGGCCATGGGCCTGGGCACTCGTTCCAATGTTTGAAGCGGACCACACCTTTACTTGCGGCCTGTGCCGCACACGAGACAAGGCTTGAATATGGACATGCGCGCAGATGTGCTGATTGTCGGGGCTGGAATGGTCGGAAGCGCCCTGGCGCTGGCGTTGCAGGGCAGTGGCCTGCAGGTGCTGCTGCTCGACGGCAGCCCGTTGAGCGTCAAGCCGTTTGAGCCGGCTGCGGCGTTTGAACCGCGGGTGAGCGCGTTGTCGGCGGCCAGCCAGCGCATTCTTGAGCGCCTGGGCGTGTGGGACGGCATCGTAGAGCGTCGTGCCAGCCCCTACGGCGAAATGCAGGTATGGGACGGTAGCGGTACCGGGCAGATCCATTTCTCGGCGGCCAGTGTGCATGCCGAGGTGCTTGGGCATATCGTCGAAAACCGCGTGGTGCAGGATGCCTTGCTTGATCGCCTGCATGACTGCGACCTCGGCCTGCTGGCCAACGCACGCCTGGAACAGATGCGCCGCTCTGGCGATGACTGGTTGCTGACCCTGGCCGACGGCCGCAAGCTGCGCGCACCCCTGGTGGTAGCCGCCGACGGTGCCAACTCCGCCGTGCGCCGCCTGACCGGTACACCTACCCGCGAATGGGATTACCTGCATAACGCCATCGTCACCAGCGTGCGCAGCAGCCAGCCGCACCAGCGCACCGCGTGGCAACGCTTCACCGACACCGGCCCGCTGGCGTTCCTGCCGCTGGTGCGCGATGGGCAGGAAGACTGGTGTTCGATTGTCTGGTCGACCACGCCCGCTGAATCCGAGCGCTTGATGGCGCTGGATGATGAACGCTTCTGCCGCGAACTGGAACGTGCCTTCGAGGGGCGCTTGGGCACTGTGATCAGTGCCGACCCGCGTGTGTGCGTACCGTTGCGCCAGCGCCATGCCAAACGTTATGTGGCCGAAGGCCTGGCGTTGATCGGCGACGCCGCCCACGTCATCCACCCGTTGGCAGGGCAGGGCGTGAACCTGGGCTTCCTCGATGCGGCCGTGCTGGCCGAAGTGCTGCTGGCCGCGACCGAGCGCGGCGAGCGCCTGGCCAATGTGAAAGTGCTGAGCCGTTACGAGCGACGTCGTATGCCCCACAACCTGGCGCTGATGGCGGCGATGGAAGGCTTCGAACGCTTGTTCCAGGCCGATCAACTGCCGCTGCGCTGGTTGCGCAACGCGGGTTTGAAAATCGTTGACCAGATGCCCGAAGCCAAAGCCGTGTTTGTGCGCCAAGCACTGGGATTGACAGGCGATCTCCCCGAACTCGCCAAACCCTGACCTGACAATACAACCCTCTGTGGGAGCCGGGCTTGCCCGCGATGAGGCCGTCAGCTCCAGCGCATATTCTGGCTGTGCAACATCTGGTAACGCCTCCACCAAGCGTTACCAAATGTGAGTCCTTATCATTTGCCCTCCATTTGCAAATGAGAGACCGCACCCATGTTGGCACCCAAGCGCCTCCTGACTGCCCTGGCACTCACCCTGATCGGCAGCACCACCGTGCAGGCGGCCGACGAAGTCGTGGTCTACTCCTCGCGTATCGACGAACTGATCAAGCCCGTGTTCGACGCCTACACCAAAAAGACCGGCGTACAGGTCAAGTTCATCACCGACAAGGAAGCCCCGTTGATGCAGCGCATCAAGGCCGAGGGCGAGAACGCCACCGCCGACCTGTTGCTGACCGTTGACGCCGGCAACCTCTGGCAGGCCGAGCAGATGGGCATCCTGCAACCGTTCACCTCTCCTGTCATCGACAAGAACATTCCTCTGCAATATCGCTCATCGGCCCACGCCTGGACCGGTTTGAGCCTGCGTGCGCGCACGATCGCCTATTCCACCGACCGGGTAAAACCGGGCGATCTGACCACCTACGAAGCCCTGGCCGACAAGCAGTGGGAAGGCCGCCTGTGCCTGCGCACGGCGAAAAAAGTCTATAACCAGTCGCTGACCGCCACGTTGATCGAAACCCATGGCGCGGCCAAGACCGAAGAAATCATCAAGGGTTGGGTGAATAACCTGTCCACCGACGTGTTCTCTGATGACATCGCCGTACTGGAGGCCATCAACGCCGGGCAATGCGACGTGGGTATCGTCAACACCTATTACTACGGTCGCCTGCACAAGCAGAAGCCAGACCTGGCGGTGAAGTTGTTCTGGCCGAACCAGGGCGACCGCGGCGTGCATGTGAACCTCTCCGGCATCGGCCTGACCCAGCACGCGCCGCACCCGGAAGCGGCCAAGGCGCTGGTGGAGTGGATGACTACGCCTGAGGCACAGAAGATCTTCGCCGACGTCAACCAGGAATTCCCGGCCAACCCGGCGGTACCGCCATCGGCGGAAGTGGCGACCTGGGGCAAGTTCGTGGCCGATACCTTGCCAGTGGAAGTGGCGGGCAAGCGCCAGGCCGAAGCGATCCGCCTGATGGATCGCGCTGGCTGGAACTGAAGCTGCGCCGCTCAACTGTGGGAGCTGGCTTGCCCGCGATTGCATCACTTCGGTATCACTGATACACCGAGGTGCTTGTATCGCAGGCAAGCCAGCTCCCACATTGGTTAGTGGCCGCTTCAACATTTTTATTTTTCTGAGAGCTTTTCCTTGGCCCACCCCGCCCAACGTCGCTGGTACCTGCCGGTTTTCAGCGTCGCCGCCCTGGTGCTGTTGCCGCTGAGCGTGCTGCTGCTGTCCTGGCAAAGCATTGACCCACAGATCTGGTCGCACCTCTGGGACACTCAGATGCCCCGCTTGCTGGGCAACACCTTGACCCTGGTGCTCGGTGTCGGCCTGGGCGTGACGCTGCTGGGAGTCAGCTTGGCCTGGCTGACCAGCCTGTGCGAGTTCCCCGGGCGGCGCTGGCTCGACTGGGCACTGATGTTGCCCTTTGCAATCCCTGCCTATGTGCTGGCCTTCGTGTTTGTGGGCCTGCTGGATTTTGCCGGCCCGGTGCAAACCCTGCTGCGCGAGTGGTTCGGCACGGGTCTGCGTTTGCCACGGGTACGGTCCACCAGCGGCGTGGTCATCGTGCTGGTGCTGGTGTTCTATCCCTATGTCTACCTGCTGGCGCGTAGCGCGTTCCTGGCCCAGGGCAAAGGCTTGATGGAAGCGGCGCGGGTGCTGGGGCAATCGCCATGGCAAGCGTTCTGGCGCGTGGCATTACCCATGGCGCGCCCAGCGATTGGTGCCGGTGTAGCCCTGGCGCTGATGGAGACACTCGCGGATTTTGGCGCGGTCTCGGTGTTCAATTTCGACACCTTCACCACCGCTATCTATAAAACCTGGTACGGCTTTTTCAGCCTGTCCAGCGCCGCGCAGCTGGCCAGCCTGTTGCTGCTGGTAGTGATGTTGGTGCTGTATGGCGAGCGACGTGCGCGCGGGGCCAGCCGACCGAGCAATGAGCGCCCGCGGGGCAAGGCGTTGTACCACTTGCGCGGATTCAAGGCCGTGGCGGCCAGCGCCTGGTGCGGTCTGGTTTTCGCCTGTGCATTCGTGATTCCGATGCTGCAACTGGTGACGTGGTTCTGGCAGCGTGGCCGCTTCGACCTCGATGAGCGTTACACCGGGCTGATCATCCATACCCTCTACCTGGGCGGGATCGCAGCCCTGATCACGGTCAGCGTGGCGTTGATACTGGCGTTTGCCAACCGTCTGGCGCCGACCCGTGCGATTCGCTCCGGTATCAGCCTGGCCAATGTCGGCTATGCCTTGCCGGGCTCGGTGCTGGCGGTGTCGATCATGTTGGCGTTCAGCTACTTGGACCGCGAGCTGGTGGTGCCGCTCTCCGGATGGCTGGGCGGGGCGGGCAAGCCTTTGCTGCTGGGCAGCCTGTCGGCACTGGTGCTGGCGTATCTGGTGCGGTTTCTGGCGGTGGCCTACGGGCCGCTGGAAAACAGCCTGGCGCGAATCCGTCCGTCATTGCCTGAAGCGGCACGCAGCCTTGGGGTGAGCGGCCCACGACTGTTTTGCAAAGTGTATCTGCCGTTATTGCTGCCGGGCACGTTGAGCGCAGCGCTGCTGGTGTTTGTGGATGTGCTCAAGGAAATGCCGGCCACCTTGCTGATGCGCCCGTTTGGCTGGGACACCCTGGCGGTCCGCATCTTTGAAATGACCAGTGAAGGCGAATGGGCGCGGGCGTCTTTGCCGGCGCTGACCCTGGTGCTGGTCGGCTTGTTGCCGGTCATCGGGCTGATTCGTCGCTCGGCTCGGCAAATCGGTTAGGTGCCAGTCCTACGGCTTGAGGCTACAATGCGCGGCATTCGGTGCGCTCCGTCTTTCGGATCGACCTGCTGTATGTGGCTGCGGGCCTTGTAATACAAGGTGTTCGGCGCAAGTGGCAGCTCTGCGCGCCTTCGCCAAGCCCGGAAGGAGAAACCCATGGGACAGCGTACGCCTCTGTATGACCTGCATCTCGCCCTCGGCGCGAAAATGGTCGATTTTGGCGGTTGGGATATGCCTTTGCATTACGGCTCGCAAGTTGAAGAACACCATCAGGTGCGACGCGACTGCGGGGTCTTCGATGTATCTCATATGACCGTGATCGATGTCACCGGCCCCCAGGCCAAGGAATGGCTCCAGTACCTACTGGCCAATGATGTCGACCGACTGCACGGCTGTGGCCGAGCGTTGTACAGCGCCATGCTCAACGAGCAGGGCGGGGTGGTGGATGACATGATCGTCTACCGCACCGAAACCGGTTACCGCTTGGTGGTCAACGCCGCCACGCGTGACCAGGACATGGCCTGGATGCAGGCGCAACTGGACAGCTACTCAGTGCAACTGCATGAGCGCTCCGAGTTGGCCATGCTCGCCATCCAAGGCCCCCACGCCCGGCAGAAAATCGCCGAACTGGTGACCCAGTCCCGTGGCATCCTGATCCATCAGCTCAAACCGTTCGAAGGCCGGGCCGACGGCGACTGGTATATCGCCCGCACCGGCTATACCGGCGAAGACGGCCTCGAAATCGTGCTGCCGGCCGATCAGGCACCGGGCTTTTTCAACGACTTGGTAGGCGCTGGCATTTCCCCCATCGGCCTCGGTGCGCGCGACACCTTGCGCCTGGAGGCCGGCATGAACCTGTATGGCCAGGATATTCACCAGGCCGTCTCACCCCTGGCGGCCAACATGGCCTGGAGCATCGCCTGGGAACCTGTCGAGCGTAACTTCATTGGCCGCGCCGCGCTGGAAGCAGAAAAGGCAGCCGGCGTGCAGTTCAAACTGGTGGGGCTCGTCCTCGAAGAACGGGGTGTGCTGCGCGCTCATCAGGTGGTTCGTATCGCCAATGTTGGCGAAGGAGAGATCACCAGTGGTAGTTTCTCGCCTACGCTAAGCAAATCCATTGCGCTGGCGCGTGTGCCGACGGCGACTGCCGACCGGGCCGAAGTGGAAATCCGCGGCAAGTGGTATCCGGTTCGAGTGGTCAAGCCGACCTTCGTGCGCCATGGCAAAACCTTGATCTAACCAATTCCGGCAGGCCGAAGGCCGCTGACATTTCATCTTGAGGACACAGACTATGAGCAATATCCCTGCCGACCTGCGTTTTGCCGAAAGTCACGAATGGGCCCGTCTGGAAGCTGACGGCACCGTGACCGTCGGGATTTCCGACCATGCACAGGAAGCTTTGGGTGATGTGGTGTTTGTTGAGTTGGCAGAGGTGGGTGCCAATTTTGAAGCGCAAGGCCAGGCGGGTGTGGTTGAGTCGGTGAAAGCAGCCTCGGATATCTACTCGCCGGTTGCCGGCGAAGTGATTGCTGTCAACGAAGAGTTGAGTGGCAGTCCTGAGCTGTTGAACTCCGACCCGTACGGCGCCTGGATCTTCAAGCTCAAGCCAAGCGACAAGGCCGAGCTGGACAAGCTGTTGGATGCCGCCGGCTACAAAGCCGCCATCGGCGAATAATTGCAATAGTTACAACGACACAAATCAATGTGGGAGCTGGCTTGCCTGCGATTGGATCACCCGGGTATCACCGATACACCGAGGTGCCAGCATCGCAGGCAAGCCAGCTCCCACAGTTGACTTGTTGTGATCAGTCTCTTTTCAATACAGCTTTAACCGCCGCTACAGCCCGCTCCACATCCGCCTCTGTCATCGCCGTGAACATCGGCAACGACACGATCAAACGCCCAACACGTTCGGCCACCGGGAACATGCCTTCCTTGAAACCCTGTGCCCGATACAGGCTCAGCAGGTGGATTGGCGGGTAGTGATAGCCGATACCCACGCCGTGGGTCTGCATCTGCTCCATGAACGTCGCACGGGCCGGCAGGCCATCCTGGCGCTCCGGCAACACCAGTTGGAACAGGTGCCAGTTGCTGTTTTCGAAGTCGGCCGGCGGCAGTTGCGCGCCGTACTGGGCTTCGAAATCGCTGCCAAAGCATTTGAAGTAGTGCCGTGCCAGGTTCTGACGATGGGCGGTGATCTTCTCGATGTGCGCAAATTGCCCCAGGCCGATGGCGGCGGCAATGTCGGTCATGTTGAACTTGCCACCCAGCACATCCACATCCAGGCCATCGAAGCCGCTGCGGGTGACGCCTTGCAGGCGGTACTTCTCTGCCAGACGGGCCTCCTCGGCATTGTTCAACACCAGGCAGCCGCCTTCGGACGACGTGATGTTCTTGTTCGCCTGGAAGCTGAAGGACACGAAGTCGCCGGTTGCGCCGATGCGTTCTCCATCCCAGCTGGAACCCAGGGCCTGGGCAGCATCTTCGACAATGCGCAGGTTGTACTTGTTGGCCAGCGCATAGAGCATCGGCATATCCAGGGGCAAGCCGGCCAGGTAGACGGGGATGATCGCCTTGGTGCGCGGGGTAATCGCGGCTTCTACCTGAGCCAGATCGATATTGCGCGTCACCGGGTCGATGTCGGCGAAGACGGGAGTGGCGCCGACTTCGAGAATCACGTTGGCCGTGGCAACCCAGGAGATTGGCGTGGTGATAACTTCATCTCCAGGCCCGATCCCGGCGATGCGCAAGGCGATCTCCATGGTGCAGGTGCCCGAGTTGAAGGTGCGCACCGGACGTCCGCCAAAATACTCCGACAACTGTGCTTCGAACGCCTGCACCTTCGGCCCGCTGGTGATCCAGCCGGAACGCAGAACATCGCCGACCGCCGAGATGGTGGCTTCATCAATGGTCGGTTTGGAAAACGGCAGGAAGGGCTGTTGGCTCATGACGAAGAAGGCATCCGTTTCAGGTAGGCAATTAAAATAGACGTGTCAGTAGGGCATGGTTGCATGCTGAGACTGAATATAGCCTGTCATCCATGAACGATTCGTCATGCAGCAGGCAAAAAAATGCCGCTTGAGAAAGCGGCATTTTTTATGAGGGCAGTTGTTACTCGGTTACAGCATTCTTCGCCAGGATGGCGTTAGCCAGTTCCATATCGGTGGCTTGAAGGCCAGGGTTATCGGCGCGGACCTTCTGCATGGCCGCTTCCAGGTACGGGCCGCGAATGCCGCCGTCGCTGGCGACGAAGCTGCCGGCGTCGTCTTGGGCGGCGACCACCAGCTTGTGGTCCTTGAACGTCAGGTAAGTCGAGCCAGTGGTGGCGCCCGACGAGATGACATTACGCCAGAAGCTATCGGCCATGGCTGAGCCGACAGGTAGGGAAAGCACAGCGAGGGTTGCGACAGCATATTTGAGACGCATGATGGGTGACTCCGGTGGGTTATCTGTACGTTTTGATTGTAGTTAAGCCGATCCAGTTCCATCACTGACTAAACAGTTTCAACCTTCAAAATCACCCCATCCTGGCCAACCACGCGGACTTGAGCGCCCACGGGGGCGTCGACACCGGTGACCATCCATACGCCATCGCCGACTTTGACCTTGCCGCGACCATCCACAATGGCTTGATGCACCACGAAAGTGCGCCCGACCAACTCTGAACCGCGCTCATTCAACCCCGGTTGATCGCTGGCCTTGGCACTGCTGCGTTGGCGTTTCCACCAGTACACGGCGGTCAGTATAGACAACACCGCAAACAGCAGCAGTTGCCATTCCAGCCCCAGCGGTGGGAACAGGAACTTGATCACGCCCACGGCTGCGGCGGCGATGCCCATCCAGAGCAGGTAGCCTCCGGCACCGAACACCTCGAGAATCAACAGCACGGTGCCCAGTGCTAACCAGTCCCAGAACGACAAATGCAGCAAAAAGTCCCACATGGTGTTGGCCTCAGCCTTTCTGGTTGCCGAAGGTTGCCTTGACGATTTCGCCGATACCGCCCACGGCGCCAATCACCTGGCTGGCTTCCAGCGGCATCAGGATGACCTTGCTGTTGTTGGCCGACGCCAGCTTGCCCAGGGCGTCGATGTATTTTTGCGCGACGAAGTAGTTCACCGCCTGCACATTTCCCGACGCAATGGCTTCGGACACCACTTGTGTCGCCCGCGCTTCGGCTTCGGCCTGGCGCTCGCGCGCCTCGGACTCCAGGAACGCGGCCTGACGGCTACCTTCGGCTTCAAGGATCTGCGCCTGCTTCTTGCCTTCCGCTGTCAGGATCGCCGACGCCCGCAGGCCCTCGGCTTCGAGGATCTGTGCACGCTTGATCCGCTCGGCTTTCATTTGGCCGGACATGGCGGCCATCAGGTCGGCGGGCGGGCTGATGTCCTTGATCTCGATACGGGTGATCTTGATGCCCCACGGCGCGGTAGCTTCATCCACGGTGCGCAGGAGTTTTTCGTTGATGCCGTCACGCTGGCTCAGCATGGCGTCCAGCTCCATGGAGCCGAGTACGGTGCGGATATTGGTCTGCAGCAGGTTGCGGATAGCATGTTCGAGGTTGTTGACCTCATAGGCGGCCTGGGCGGTGTTGACCACCTGGAAGAAGCACACGGCATCGATCTGCACGGTGGCATTGTCGGCGGTGATGACTTCTTGAGGCGGGATATCCAGCACGCTTTCCATCACGTTGATCTTGCGGCCGATACGGTCCATCACCGGGATGATGATATTCAGGCCAGGCTTGAGGGTGTTGGTGTAGCGGCCGAAACGCTCGACGGTCCATTGGTAGCCCTGGGGCACCACTTTGAACCCCATGAACAGGATGGCGATGGCCAAGCCCACGAAAAGAAGCAGTACGGTTCCGATCTGCATAGCGATTCCCTATCTGGAGGTGTCAGTGAACGACATTAGGCCGATTGTAACGGTCTGGTCACGGATAAAGACGGTTTCATGGCCCAACAAACAAAGGATTTGTTTCTGAATCCCCTGGCGTGACCCGCAACACCTCCGTCATCGTGGTCAGGCCGGCTTTCACTTTCTCGATGCCGGCCATGCGCAGGCTGCTCATGCCCTGCGCCAGTGCCCCACGGCGCAGGGCTTGTACGTCCGCACCCGGGGTGACCAGCGCCTGGAGGGCTGGGTCCATGAGCATGATTTCATACAGCCCGGCCCGGCCTCGATAACCGCTGTCACGGCATTGCGCACAGCCGACAGCATCAAAGCCGCCAGCGTCCTCCTGGCCCACGGGGCGCTTGCAGTGGCTGCACAGAACCCGCACCAAGCGCTGCGCCATCACGCCTATGAGCGTGGCTTTGATCAAATAGTGAGCAATGCCCAGTTCCTGCAGGCGGCTGATGGCGCTGGGCGCATCGTTGGTATGTAGGGTAGAGAGCACCAAGTGCCCCGTCAGCGCGGCCTGGATAGCCATCTCTGCGGTTTCCTGGTCGCGGATTTCGCCGATCATGATGATGTCCGGGTCCTGGCGCAGCAGGGCGCGGATGCCGCTGGCGAACGTGAGGTCGATGTTGTGCTGGACTTGCATCTGGTTGAAGGCGGGCTCGATCATTTCAATCGGGTCTTCCACCGTGCACAGGTTGACCTCGCGGGTCGCCAGTTGCCTGAGGGTGGTGTAGAGGGTGCTGGTCTTGCCTGAACCGGTCGGGCCGGTGACGAGGATGATGCCGTGGGTGCGTCGCGTCATGGCGTGCCAGCGTTGCTGGTCGGCGTTGGACAAACCCAACTGGTCAAAATCCTTGAGCAGCACCTGAGGGTCAAAAATTCGCATCACCAGTTTTTCGCCGAATGCCGTGGGCAGTGTGGAAAGCCGCAATTCCACTTCGACACCCGCAGGGTTCCTGGTTTTGACGCGGCCATCCTGGGGTTTGCGTTTTTCGGCCACGTTCATTCGCCCCAGGCTTTTCAGGCGGCTGACCACGGCCATGGTGACCTGCGGGGGAAATTGATAGACGTCATGCAGCAGCCCATCAATGCGAAAGCGCATCCGACCCTGGTCGCGGCAGGGCTCGATATGGATATCGCTGGCTCGTTGGCCAAAGGCGTATTGCAGCAGCCAGTCGACAATGTTGACGATATGCGCGTCGTTGGCATCCGGCTCCTTGTCACTGGCGCCGAGGCTGAGCAAGTCGACATTGCCAGGCGCCGTCATCTTTTGATCCGCGCCGCTGACGGACTTGGCCAAGCGGTAAAATTCGTTGATACAGCGTTGGATATCCTGGGGGTTGGCAACCACGCGCTTGATCGTGCGTTTGAGCACCTGGGACAGCCCGGCTTCCCAGGCGGTGATATGGGGTTGGGCACTGGCGACCGTTACGCTGCGGGCATCCACGGCGACTGCAAGAATGCCGTGGCGCTGGGCAAAGGCGTGGGACATCAAGGGCACCACGGCTGCCACATCGATCTTCAACGGGTCGATGTGCAGGTAAGGCTGGCCGACCTGCCGGGCCAGCCATTGGGTCAAGGTCTCCAGGCAAGGGCCCTGGGCTGCGATGCATTCCAGGGGGTGCTGGCTGGCGGGCGCTGGCACCACCTTTTGCGCCGCCTGCGCCGTGATCAGCCCTTGCTCGACCAACGCCGGCAACAATTGCTGCAGTTCCAAGGGGTGATCGTGAGCGGCGACGGGCATGCAGGTTTTCCTGGGCGGCTTGGGTGTAATCCCAGGCTAGCGAGCCGCTGAAGATCCTGCCTGCGCGTGTATTGCAGGTTTTTACTGCGCCATCGCCGCCAACGCTTGGGGCCGCTCGGAATCAGCCGACCACAGCTCCAGGGTGCAGACGCTGACCAGGTTTCGAATCTTTTCACCGATCACCTGGGCGCGGTGCCAGCTCAGGCCGGTCATCACGATATCGATGCTCAGTAGGTCGGCTTCCCGGTTCGCGCTGACCTGGGTGGGCGTGAGCAATTGCAGCGCGAAGTAGTTGAGCACCCGGCACAGCACGTCCGGTTCGGCCTCGGCGACGATGTGATAGTGCGCCCGGCAGTGGCTGCTATTGGCCGCCCACGCATCGACGCGGGTGGCAGGGTAGGCGGTTTCGACGGCGTGCATGCTGACTCTCCAAATTCGACTGGAGGAATTTTTACATTCGCCTCGGGAGATTTCTTATCTAAGATGAGCCTGTTTGGCGATAAATCGACTCAATCAATTCAAGATCAGCCTATTAACGGGTACGTTTATGCACAGTGAGTTGGACGCCTACGACCGCCGCATCCTGGCCTTGCTGCAAGAGGACGCCTCGCTCTCCAGCGCACAGATTGGCGAGCAGGTCGGCCTGTCTCAGTCGCCATGCTGGCGGCGCATTCAGCGGCTCAAGGAAGAGGGCGTGATCCGCGGCCAGGTCACCCTGCTGGACCGCAAGAAAATCGGGCTCAACACGCAGATTTTCGCCGAGGTCAAACTCAACGCCCACGGTCGCTCCAATTTCACTGAGTTCACCGAGGCGATTCGCGGTTTTCCGGAAGTGTTGGAGTGCTACGTGCTGATGGGAGCGGTGGATTTTCTGCTGCGTATCGTCACCTCGGATATCGAGGCGTACGAGCGGTTCTTCTTCGAGAAGTTGTCGATGGTGCCGGGCATCCAGGAGGTCAACTCGATTGTGGCGCTGTCGGAAATCAAGTCCACCACCAGCCTGCCAGTATTGCGCTGACAGGGAGGGCCTCATCGCGGGCAAGCCCGCTCCCACAGGAAACTGTCTCTTACCAACCAGCCGATAACCGATGACTCGCTGGATGCGCGTATGCACCCGGCGATAGCGGTATTACAGGCGCAGAAGGGTCTTCCAGGCACGGTTCTGATACACCGCAATCGCCTGGTGCATACGCGCATCCAGCGATTCATCGGTAATCGGCTGGTTGGCCAGGTGTGCCAGCTTGTTCAGCTCGCCGTACAAGCGGTCCAGTTCAGGAATGTCCACCACCTGGCGCGCATGGTGCAGCCAGGCCTGGATGCGTTCGATGCGCGGCAGTTGCTCGGCCAGGTCTTCCGGCTGTTGCTGGTAGCGCTGCAGTTGCAGGGCGACGGCGTCGTCGGCCAGCAGGCGTGGCAGCCAGTTGGTGATTTGCGCAGCGCCCTGGCGGTTGCCACGCACGTTACGTTCGGCTGTCCAGGTGCGAGCCAACAACCAGCGCGAGAGGTTGAGTGAGAACAGGCCCCACCGCACGTCTTGCAGCTCTTCGATGAACTGCTCTGGCGCGGCTTTGCGGATGTCTTCATCGTCGTCACCGGCCTGGACCAGCGGGCGCCAGTCTTCCAGCAACGCATCCAGGGCGCTGCGCAGTTCGCTGGTGGATTGGCGCGGCGCGGCCTGGCCGAGGCTGCCGATCAGGGCGCGCAATTCACCGAGGTTCTCGACCCAGTCTTGCAGCAGGCGCCAGTGGCCATTGAAGCGGTATTGCTCGGCCAGGCGCTGGCTGCTGCCCAGCAGGTACCACAGGATCGCGGCGAAGGCGTCGTCCAATGGCATTTCGGCGTGGATCTGTGGCGCCGGCAAGCTCAGGGAATAGCTACTGGCGTCATACAGGCGGTAGCCGCGTTCGGCCTTGCTGATGTCGCACGGCATCAGGGCCAGGGTCGCGGCCAGCTCGGCAGCCAATTCCAGCAGGGCAGCCGGTTCGCCTTCGCGCAATTCCAGCTCCAGTTCGCAGATTTCTTCTTTCTGCTTGCCGACCACCACGTGGCCCAGGTCCAGGGCGGCTTCGATCACCACCTTGGCCTTGCCACGGCCCCAAGCGATCTCGGCGCGTTCACGCACGAAGTCGGTGGTGAAGATCGGCTTGAGGGTCTTTTTGTCCAGCTCGGCCAGTTGCTCGGGCCAGCACTCGCCATCGAGTTTCTTCACGTCGAGCTTGGCTTTGGGCAGGTCCCAGTTGTATTCGTTGCGTTCCGACAAGCCGGCGACGCTTTGGCCGCGGGTCTTGAGGGTCTGGATGATGTCGTCACCATCCTTGCGCAGGCGCAGGGCAACCTTGGCCTGGGCCAGGTCACGCTCGGGGGTGTCGAAGTACTGGTTCATCAACTCACGGCGTTCCCAGCCACTTTTGTTGCGTTTTTTCAGTAACGGGTGCTCACGCAGCGCAACGAGTGTTTCGCGGCTGACGCGTAGCTTGATTTCGGTTTCTTTCTGCATGGCCGGAAAATCCAGGATCGGGAGCGCAGCCGGGGAAAAGTGTGGCTGCCAAGGTCGTGCAGTGTACAGGACTGAGCCCGGCAACGTGCCGCAACGGTTTATTGTGTTGCGCAGATGCCTCTATAGTGAGGTTCATCCGGGAAGTTGGGAGACCGCGCATGCCGTTACCGTCCATGAAAGAGCAGTTCGCCGCCTTGATCGCCGCGCCGTCGGTGAGCTGCACCCAGGCGTCTCTCGACCAGAGCAACCGTCCGGTGATCGACCTGCTCGCCGCTTGGTTGGGCGACCTGGGCTTTGCCATCGATATCCAACAGGTCAGCCCCGGCAAGTTCAACCTGTTGGCCAGTTTCGGCAGCGGCCCCGGTGGCTTGGTGTTGGCGGGGCATAGCGATACCGTGCCGTATGACGCGGCGCTGTGGAACACCGACCCCCTCAAGCTGACGGAAGTCGACGGCCGCTGGGTAGGACTGGGTAGTTGCGACATGAAGGGTTTCTTTGCCCTGGTTATCGAGGCGGTATTGCCGCTGCTGGGCCAACCCTTCAAGCAACCGCTGTTGATCCTGGCAACCTGTGACGAGGAAAGCTCCATGTCCGGTGCCCGTGCGCTGGCCGAGGCGGGGCGGCCGCTGGGTCGTGCGGCGGTGATCGGCGAGCCGACCGGGCTCAAGCCTATCCGCTTGCACAAAGGCGTGATGATGGAGCGCATCGACATCCTCGGGCGCAGCGGCCACTCGTCGGACCCCAGCCTGGGCCACAGCGCCCTGGAAGCCATGCATGACGCTATTGGCGAGTTGCGCGGCCTGCGCCTGGCCTGGCAGCGCGAGTACCGCAACGCGCAATTCAGCGTGCCGCAGCCGACCATGAACTTCGGCTGCATTCACGGCGGCGACAACCCCAACCGCATCTGTGGCCAGTGCTCCCTGGAGTTCGACCTGCGACCCCTGCCGGGCATGGACCCCGAGGTGCTGCGCGCCGCGATTCGCCAGAAGCTCGAACCCGTGGCCGAGCGGCATAAGGTCAAGATCGACTACGCGCCGTTGTTCCCCGCAGTGCCACCCTTTGAGCAGCCCGAAGACGCCGAGTTGGTGCGGGTGGCGGAACGTTTGACCGGTCATCGTGCCGAAGCAGTAGCGTTCGGCACCGAAGCGCCTTATCTTCAGCGCCTCGGTTGCGAAACCCTGGTGCTCGGCCCTGGCGACATTGCCTGCGCCCACCAGCCGGGCGAATACCTTGAAATGTCACGCTTGACGCCTACAGTGCGTCTATTGCGGGAACTGATCGAACACTACTGCCTGAAACCTGCATAAATTAACCCCTGCCCATTCGTACATAAGGAGAGTGAGCGTGTCGCCAAGCCTGTTCCGACGATAACCATCAGCCGCTGTGCGCTTTCACGATTGATCCTTTATTTGGCTGCTTTTTATTACAGGCCCAGGTGTTATGCCCGAATACGTCAATTGGCTTCGTCACGCTTCGCCCTACATCAACGCCCACCGCGACTGCACCTTTGTGGTCATGCTGCCCGGCGATGGTGTGGACCACCCCAACTTCGGCAATATCGTCCACGACCTGGTGCTGCTTCACAGCCTGGGTGTGCGCCTGGTGCTGGTGCACGGCTCGCGCCCGCAAATCGAAACCCGCCTTGAAGCACGCGGCCTTACCCCGGCTTACCACGAAGGCTTGCGCATCACCGATGCCGCGACGCTGGAATGTGTGATCGACGCGGTGGGCCATCTGCGCATTGCCATTGAGGCGCGCTTGTCCATGGACATGGCGTCCTCGCCGATGCAGGGCTCGCGCCTGCGTGTGGCCAGCGGCAACCTGGTTACCGCGCGGCCAATCGGCGTGCTGGAAGGCGTGGACTACCACCACACCGGCGAAGTGCGCCGGGTCGATCGCAAGGGTATCAACCGCCTGTTGGACGAACGCTCCATCGTGCTGCTGTCGCCCCTGGGGTATTCGCCTACCGGCGAGATCTTCAACCTGGCCTGCGAAGACGTCGCCACCCGCGCCGCCATCGACCTGGGTGCCGACAAGTTGCTGCTGTTCGGCGCCGATCCCGGTCTGATCGATGAGAACGGCCGCCTGGTGCGTGAATTGCGCCCACAACAAGTGCCTGCGCACCTGCAACGCCTGGGCAGCAACTATCAAGCCGAACTGCTCGATGCCGCTGCTGAAGCCTGCCGCGGTGGAGTAGGGCGCAGCCATATCGTCAGTTACGCCGAAGATGGCGCCTTGCTCACTGAACTGTTCACCCGCGACGGCGGCGGTACGCTGGTGGCCCAGGAGCAATTCGAACTGGTGCGCGAAGCGGCGATTGAAGACGTCGGCGGTTTGCTGGATCTGATCAGCCCGCTGGAAGAGCAGGGCATTCTGGTGCGCCGCTCGCGGGAAGTGCTGGAGCGTGAGATCGAACAGTTCAGCGTGGTCGAGCGCGAAGGCATGATCATCGCCTGCGCAGCGCTGTATCAGATTGCGGATTCGGATGCGGGGGAGCTGGCGTGCCTGGCAGTGAACCCGGAGTACCGCCACGGCGCGCGCGGCGATGTGTTGCTCGAACGCATCCAGACCCGGGCGCGCGCCCAGGGCTTGAAAACCCTCTTTGTACTCACCACCCGTACGGCCCACTGGTTCCGCGAACGCGGCTTTGTGCCGAGCAGCGTAGACCGCCTGCCGTCGGCGCGGGCGTCGCTGTACAACTATCAGCGCAACTCCAAGATCTTCGAAAAGGCCCTGTAAAAGATTACTGCTCTGTGTGGGAGCTGGCTTGCCTGCGATAGCGGCGCCTCGGTTTATCTGAAGGACCGAGTTGCTGGCATCGCAGGCAAGCCAGCCCCCACACTGGACCGCGCTTTTATTCTGGGATGAATTTATCGGTCACGTAGGCCGAATAATCCGGCAGCACCGTCTCCACCTTCCCCTGTTCCTTCAAGAACTTCGCCGTCTCCCCAATCGCCTTCGCCGTGCCGCCCTTGAGCAGCGCAGCGGTTTGCTGTGCCTGCGCATCCGGAAACGTCGTACCAGCCAAGAGTTCCGGAATGTCGTCGGCATTTGAACCTGTCAATTTGGCAATTTTCTGAACTGGCTCGGAATCCACCGTCCAGCTGTCTTTGTGGGCGGCATAGTCGGCAAAGGCATCCAGGGTAACTTTGGCGAACTTGGCCACGACGTCAGGATGTTTTTGCGCAAAATCCTTGCGCGCCACCCACACCTCAAACGTCGGCGCGCCCCATTGGCCCACCTGCGCCGCGTCTGTCAGGGTTTTGCCGGTCTTGCGGATTTCGCCCAGGGCCGGCGACCACACGAAAGCCCCATCAATATCGCCGCGCTTCCAAGCGGCGGCGATTTCGGCTGGCTGCAAGTTCACCACTTTGACTTGCTGGGTGTTCAACCCCCAGTGTTTCAGCGCGCCGAGCAGGCTGTAGTGGGAGGTCGAGACGAACGGGGTGGCGATGGTTTTGCCGATCAGGTCTTGAGGGTTGTCGATGCCACTGCCGTTGCGCACCACCAGGGCTTCAGAAGCGTTGATCTGTGCCGATACGATAAACGCCACAATCGGCAGGTTGCGCGACGCCGCCGCCGCAAGCGGGCTGGAGCCGAGGTTGCCGATTTGCACATCACCCGAAGCGATGGCCGTGACCACCTCTGGCCCGCTGTTGAAGCGGCGCCAGGCGATTTTTTCGCCGATGGCTTTTTCGTACAGGCCGTCGGCCTGGGGAACCTTGCTGGGATCGATGCCGGTCTGGTAGCCCACCGTCAGGTCGGCGGCGTTGACACCAAAAGAAAGTAATAGCGATACAAAAACTGTAACAAATTGACGGGAGGATGTGCGTTTGGCCATGATGGCGTCGCCTTTTTGATCGTGAGTGACGTATGCAACCGTACGACCACACTAATCGATCTAAAAAAGCACCAGTAAATACCCTTTAGGAATTAGCTTATGGAGCGGCGCGTCTATCCTGACCGGCCAGCTTCACGGAAAGTCTTATTCCTGGATCGTATGAAAAAGAATGAAATAATTCTTTTTGGGTGTATGAAAAACTCATTACCCTGCAGGGACCAAATCAACTGCGATTAGACGAAGGTAGTAGACACACTAGGTTACGATTGACTTGGTAGTCACTATCTGGCGCTAATCGCGCATCTGTGGATCGAGGGCGTCAGACCCGAGACCAAAGAAATACAAAAATTAGAAATGAGAGGAGCGGTACATGAAGAAGTCCACCTTGGCTGTGGCTGTAACGTTGGGCGCAATCGCCCAGCAAGCAGGCGCTGCCGGTTTCATCGAAGACAGCAAGGCCACACTGGGCCTGCGTAACTTCTACATCAACACCGATAACCGCGAAGGCACGGCCAACCCGAGCCGCAACGAAGAATGGGGCCAAGGCTTCGATCTGCGTTTCATCTCCGGTTACACCCAAGGCACTGTTGGCTTCGGTCTTGACGCAATCGGCCTGCTGGGCGTTCGCCTGGATTCGGGCGGCGGCACCAACGGTGCGACTGCCAGCTCTTACGGCGGCACTATCTTCCCGAGCAAGTCCAATGGCGAAGCCGTTGATAACTACTCGAGCCTGGGCTTGACCGCCAAGGCCAAGATCTCCCAGACCGAACTGAAGCTGGGTACCTTGCAGCCTAAGCTGCCGGTCATCGTCACCAACGATGGTCGTATGCTGCCGCAGACCTTCCAGGGTGGCCAGATCACCTCCAGCGACATCAAGGACCTGACCCTGGTTGCCGGCCAGATCGAAAAAGCCAAGGGCCGTAACTCCAGCAACAACGAAAGCCTGTCCATCTCCGGCGCCAACAGCCGTGGCGTGAACTGGCGTTCGAGCAACAAGTTCTACTACGCCGGTGGCGACTACAAGATCACCAAGGATCTGACCGCCCAGTACTACTACGGCAACCTGGAAGATTTCTACAAGCAACACTTCCTGGGCCTGACCCACAACTGGGCTATCGGCCCTGGCGTGCTGAAGTCTGACCTGCGCTACTTCAACAGCTCCGACGATGGTAACAACGGCAACCAGTCCGCTTACTTCTCGACGGGCAACTACGGCGGCGTGAACTCCGGCCGTGGCAAAGTCGACAACAACCTGTACAGCGGCCTGTTCCTGTACTCGGTAGCCGGTCACACTTTTGGTGGCGGTTATCAGGTCAGCAACGGCAGCAGCGACTTCCCTTGGCTGAACCAGGGTGACGGCTCGTCGGCTTACATCACCACCGACATGCAGATCCAGAAGTTCGCCCGTGCCGGCGAGCGTACCTGGCAAGCTCGCTACTCCTACGACTTCGCCAAAGTCGGCGTACCTGGCCTGACCGCGGGTGTGGTTTACCTGAAGGGCGACCATATCGACACCGTCTCCAGCAACCGTACCGAGTTCACCGGCCAGTCCGAGTGGGAACGTGACATCACTGTTGCCTACGTTGTACCGGAAGGTCCGCTGAAGAACGTCGGCGTAGCGTGGAAAAACGCTATGTGGCGCAGCGACATCGCCAGCGCGCGTAACCAGGACGAAAACCGCTTGATCGTCAGCTACTCGATCCCGCTGTTGTAAGACTGTAAAACCTTGCCCGGCGCAATGCCGGGCAAGGTGTCTTGCTGTTCAAGTCGGGCTCAACCCCCGCAAGCCCTTCCTGAACCCCTCTTTTTTGCAGCGTCTCAAGGCCTTCTCGAACCTTGAAAGCGATGTTGGCCTCAGGCCGTTCCCAAGTCCAATGAACTGATTTTTAATATTCCTTTATCGTCTAGATAAATCGATATTTATTCTTTTTAAATCAGCAAAAATCCATGCACAGTGGGCTCCATAAGCACTCACCAGGAGCCATACCATGAGCCTAAGACTGGGCGACATCGCCCCCGACTTCGAACAGGATTCCAGCGCCGGCAAGATTCGTTTCCATGAATGGCTGGGCGACAGCTGGGGAGTGTTGTTTTCCCACCCGGCGGACTTCACGCCGGTGTGCACCACCGAACTGGGCTTCACCGCCAAGCTCAAGGATGAATTCGCCAAGCGTGGGGTCAAGGCCATCGCCCTGTCGGTAGACCCGGTGGACTCGCACCACAAGTGGATCGAAGACATCAACGAGACCCAGAACACCGTGGTCAACTTTCCGATCCTGGCCGACGCCGACCG
Source organism: Pseudomonas sp. B2021 (assembly GCF_018135665.1). Lineage (NCBI taxonomy): Bacteria > Pseudomonadati > Pseudomonadota > Gammaproteobacteria > Pseudomonadales > Pseudomonadaceae > Pseudomonas > Pseudomonas sp. B2021. The sequence continues at coordinate 5,840,285 of NZ_SMOF01000001.1, read as the reverse complement.
CAAGGTCTCGGACCTCTACGACCTGATCCACCCGAATGCCAGCGATACCCTCACCGTGCGCTCCTTGTTCGTGATCGACCCGAACAAGAAGATCCGCCTGACCATCACCTATCCGGCCAGTACCGGGCGTAACTTCCATGAAATCCTGCGGGTGATCGATTCCCTGCAACTGACCGACAACCACAAGGTGGCGACGCCGGCCAACTGGCAGGATGGGGATGAAGTGGTGATCGTGCCGTCGCTTAAGGACGAGGAAGAGATCAAGAAACGCTTTCCCAAGGGCTATCGCGCGGTGAAGCCGTACCTGCGTCTTACCCCACAACCCAATCGTTAAGGCGAATATCGCCATCGCGGGGAAGCCCGGCTCCCACAGTTGACCGCATTCCCCTGTGCCGCATTCCCCTGTGGGAGCCGGGCTTCCCCGCGATGGTGGCCTCATGAACAGCAAAGGCATCAAGTTGCAAACCGTCTCACACAGCAGGGGTTTTCAGGCCGTTTCGACGGCCTTTTTTTTCGCCTGGCGATTGATTAAACACTTATGCATTTGTGGAATAAACAAATGAATAAATAAGATTTATAGATATATAAATCTGCTGATAAGGTCTATCCCATCTTGGCGCCATCGCCGCACAGCGAACCGCCGACACTTGCTCAAGGAATCTCCTGCATGCTGGTCGTAACACTTGGAGGCAGTCCCAGCCAGCGTTCCCGCTCTGGGGTCTTGCTGGATAAAACTCGTCAGTGGCTGCAACAGCAGGGCGTGGAAGTGGTGAGTTACCAGGTACGGGACTTCCCGGCTGAAGACTTGCTGCACGCACGCTTCGACAGCCCCAAGGTCATTGACCTGCTGCAACAAGTCGCCAATGCCGACGGCCTGGTGATCGCCACGCCGGTGTACAAGGCGTCGTTTTCCGGGGCGTTGAAGACCCTACTGGACCTGCTGCCGGAGCGTGCGTTGGCCCATAAGGTGGTGCTGCCGATGGCGACCGGCGGCAGCATCGCCCACATGCTGGCGGTGGACTACGCCCTGAAGCCGGTGCTGTCGGCCCTCAAGGCCCAGGAATTGCTCCACGGTATTTTTGCCGAAGACAGCCAGATCGCCTATGGCGAAGGCAGCGTGCAGGCGCAGTTGGTGCCGGTACTCGAACAGCGTCTGCACGAAGCCCTGGAGCAGCTCTACAGCGCCATGGCGCGCCGGCCAAAACCGCTGGACCCTGACGTATTGAATGAACGTTTGTTGAGTGCTCGCTGGAGCATCTGAGCCTCACCCCGAAAAGCTGGAAACCCTCACCTTACTCAGCCGACAACGGCCAAGCAGGTGCAGCCAAAACCCTAATCGCACAGTTGGAGAGAGCGCCATGCGCACTGTCATCTTGCGTCGTGGTCTGGTCGCACTCTTTGCTGCGGCTGTGTCCTTCGGCGCCATCGTTCAAGCCCACGCCGCCGAGACCTTGCGGATCGGTTATCAAAAATACGGCACCCTGGTGCTGCTCAAGGCCAAGGGCACCCTGGAAAAACGCCTGGCCGCCCAAGGTGTGCAGGTGCAGTGGACCGAGTTTCCCGGTGGCCCGCAATTGCTCGAGGGCCTGAACGTCGGCTCCATCGACTTTGGCGTTACCGGGGAAACCCCACCGGTGTTCGCCCAGGCGGCTGGCGCCGATCTGCTCTATGTCGCCTACGAACCACCCGCGCCTACCAGCGAAGCGATCCTGGTGCCCAAGAACTCGCCAATCAAATCGGTGGCCGAGCTCAAGGGTAAAAAGGTCGTGCTCAACAAAGGCTCCAACGTGCACTACCTGCTGGTGCGTGCCCTGGAAGACGCCGGCCTCAACTACACCGACGTGAAGACCGTGTTCCTGCCGCCCGCCGATGCCCGTGCCGCGTTCGAGCGTGGCAGCGTGGACGCCTGGGTGATCTGGGACCCGTACCAGGCCGCCGCCGAGAAGCAACTGCAAGCGCGCACCCTGCGAGACGGCACCGGGATTGCCGACAACCATCAGTTTTACCTCGCCACCAAGCCCTACGCCGAGCAACACCCACAAGTGATCAAGGCGTTGGTGGAAGAGGTGCGTGCGGTAGGCGAATGGTCCAAGGCCAACCCGCAGGAAGTGACTGAGCAGGTCGCCCCACTGCTCGGCCTGCCGGCAGATATCACCCTCACGTCGGTGAAACGCCAGGGCTATGGCGCGCTGTTTTTGACCCCGGAAGTGGTCGCCGCCCAGCAGAAAATCGCCGACAGCTTCTACCAACTCAAATTGATCCCCAAGCCCTTGAGCATCAAGGACGTGATCTGGACGCCACCCGCCGCGGTTGCCAAAGCGCCGTAATCTGACTTCATTCAGGAGACAACTCCATGAGCCTCAATATTTTCTGGTTCCTGCCCACCCACGGCGACGGTCATTACCTTGGCACCGCCGAAGGCGCCCGCGCTGTCGACCACGGTTACCTGCAACAAGTGGCCCAGGCTGCCGACCGCCTGGGTTTCGGCGGGGTGTTGATCCCTACGGGTCGCTCCTGCGAAGACTCGTGGTTGGTGGCAGCCTCGCTGATCCCCGTGACCCAGCGCTTGAAATTCCTGGTTGCCCTGCGCCCTGGGATTATCTCCCCGACCGTGGCCGCGCGTCAGGCCGCGACTCTGGATCGCTTGTCTGGCGGTCGTGCGCTGTTCAACCTGGTCACCGGTGGCGATCCGGAAGAACTGGCTGGCGACGGTTTGTTCTTGAGCCATGAAGAACGCTACCAGGCGTCGGTGGAATTCACCCGCATCTGGCGCCGTGTCTTGGAAGGCGAGACCGTGGACTACGAGGGCGAACACATCAGCGTCAAAGGCGCCAAATTGCTCTACCCACCGATTCAACAGCCACGCCCGCCACTGTATTTCGGCGGTTCCTCCGAAGCCGCCCAGGACCTGGCGGCCGAACAGGTGGAGATGGTGCTGACCTGGGGCGAGCCGCCGGCAGCCGTCGCGGAAAAGATCGCGCAGGTACGCGCCAAAGCCGCAAAGCTGGGGCGCACGGTGCGCTTCGGTATTCGCTTGCACGTGATCGTGCGCGAAACCAACGACGAAGCCTGGAAAGCCGCCGACAAACTGATCTCCCACCTGGACGACGAGACCATCGCCCGCGCCCAGGCGTCTTTGGCGCGTTTCGATTCGGTGGGCCAGCAACGCATGGCAGCCTTGCATGGCGGTAGCCGTGACAACCTGGAAGTCAGCCCTAACCTGTGGGCCGGCGTCGGCCTGGTGCGTGGCGGCGCAGGGACGGCGCTGGTGGGCGATGGCCCAACGGTTGCGGCGCGGGTCAAGGAGTACGCGGACCTGGGTATCGATACCTTTATCTTCTCCGGTTATCCACATCTGGAAGAGTCGTATCGGGTCGCCGAGCTGTTGTTCCCGCACCTGGATATCGAACGTCCCGAGCTGCCCAAAAGCGCCGGCTACGTCAGCCCGTTCGGCGAGATGGTCGCCAACGACATCCTTCCCAAAGCTGCGTCGCAGAGCTGAGGCGCCGTTATGGACTTAGAAAAAATCAGCCATCGCGTGGCGCCCTGGGCGCTGCCGATCTTATTGCTGGCGGTGTGGCAGTTGTCGGTGTCGGCGGGTTGGTTGTCGACGCGCATTCTGCCAGCGCCGAGTGCGGTGATCGAAGCCGGGGTGAACCTGGTGGTCAGCGGCGAAATCTGGACTCACCTGGCCATCAGCGGCTGGCGCGCCGGCCTGGGCTTTGTGATCGGTGGCAGCATCGGTCTGGCCCTGGGCTTTATCACCGGCTTGTCGAAGTGGGGCGAACGCTTGCTCGACAGCTCCGTGCAGATGATCCGCAACGTGCCGCACCTGGCGCTGATTCCGCTGGTGATCCTGTGGTTCGGCATTGATGAGACCGCGAAGATTTTCCTGGTGGCCCTGGGGACCTTGTTCCCCATCTACCTGAACACTTACCACGGCATCCGCAATGTCGACCCGGCGCTGGTAGAGATGTCGCGCAGCTATGGCTTGTCCGGTTTCAGCCTGTTCTGGCAAGTGATCCTGCCGGGCGCGCTGCCGTCGATCCTGGTGGGGGTGCGCTTTGCCCTGGGCTTCATGTGGCTGACGCTGATCGTGGCAGAAACCATCTCGGCCAGTTCCGGCATCGGTTACCTGGCGATGAATGCCCGTGAATTCCTGCAAACCGACGTGGTGGTGCTGGCCATCGTCATGTACGCCATCCTCGGCAAACTGGCCGACCTGGCAGCCCGTGGGCTGGAACGTGTGTGGCTGCGCTGGCACCCGGCGTATCAAGTCAAAGGAGGTGCAGCATGACCGCTCAACAACCTCCGCGCCTGTTGAAGGGCATCCCGCTGGCGGTGCGCAAATTGCGCAAGGCCTTTGGTACCCGCGAAGTGCTCAAAGAGATCGACCTGCATATTCCCGCAGGGCAGTTCGTGGCTGTGGTCGGCCGCAGTGGTTGCGGCAAAAGTACCTTGCTGCGCCTGTTGGCGGGGCTGGACAAAGCCAGTGGCGGCGAGCTGCTGGCCGGCTCCGCGCCGCTGCACGAGGCGATTGAAGATACACGGTTGATGTTCCAGGAAGCGCGCTTGCTGCCCTGGAAAAAGATCATCGATAACGTCGGCCTGGGCCTCAAGGGCGACTGGCGCCCCAAAGCGCTGGAAGCCCTGGAAGCGGTCGGCCTGGCCGAGCGCGCCAATGAATGGCCGGCGGCGTTGTCCGGCGGCCAGAAACAGCGCGTGGCACTCGCCCGGGCGTTGATCCACCAGCCGCGCTTGTTGCTGCTCGATGAGCCGCTGGGCGCACTGGATGCCCTGACCCGCATCGAGATGCAGCAACTGATCGAAAACCTGTGGCGCAAGCACGGTTTCACGGTGTTGCTGGTGACCCACGACGTCAGCGAAGCCGTGGCGATTGCCGACCGCGTGATTCTGATTGAAAACGGCGAAATCGGCCTCGACCTGACCATCGACCTGCCACGCCCACGGGCCCGTGGTTCACACCGCCTGGCCGCGCTGGAAGCCGAAGTGCTCAATCGCGTGCTGTCGCTCCCCGGTTCTCCACCGGAACCCGAACCTGTTTCACCGCTGCCGACGCAATTGCGTTGGGCTCAATAACTCACACAGGAAAAACATCATGACGATTAAAGCCATCAACGTGCGTAACCAGTTCAAAGGCACCATCAAGGAAATCGTGGTCGGCGACGTGCTGTCGGAAATTGACGTGCAGACCGCGTCCGGCATTGTCACTTCGGTGATCACCACCCGTTCGGTCAAGGAGTTGGAGCTGGTGATCGGCAGTGAAGTGATTGCTTTTGTGAAATCCACTGAGGTGTCGATTGCCAAGTTGTGATTGGCACTGTCCTGATCGTTCCCACGCTCTGCGTGGGAATGCCGCCTGGGGCGCTCCGCGTCCCGCTGTGCCAAAGGTGACGCAGAGCGTCACGGGATGTATTCCCACGCAGAGCGTGGGAACGATCAGCGCTTGGGCAGATAGGCCGGCAAATAAAGCCCCACATACGCATCAAACACCCGCATCCCTTCCTCCGCCATGCGCGGCGTAATCAGCCCATGCTGATGCACCGAGCGCGCGTACACGCGGTCGCTCAACTCCAGCGCCAGGGCAAACACATCCACATCGCTCGGTAGCGTTGGCACTTCAAAGTGGCGATTGAACACCGCCAGCATCAAGTCGCCCAATTCCAGATCATGCTGGCGATCGGCCTGGGTCACTTCGGTCAAGCCGTGCTGGGCCAGGATCAACTGGCGCGCCGCGGCATCGTTGCTGTAGATGCTGAGCATGCGTTGTTCAACGATGTAGGACAGGTCGCGCCAATGCTTGAGAGATTCATGCTCGATGGGCGCCTGGATGGCGGCGCGAAAGGCCGCGTGAATGTCAGCGGTCAACGCCTCCAGCAATGCCGGCACACTGGCGAAAAAGTGGTACACCGACGACGGCGGAATCTGTGCCCGTTCGGCCACGCTGTAGATCGACAAACTGGCCACACCTTCGGCGGCCAGCAAGGTGCGGGCGGCGTCGAGGATCGCATCGATCCGGGCCTGGCTGCGGGCGCGGGGTTTGCGAACAGTGGCGGGGCGGGTGGTCATGGATGTCTCCTACAAGGCAGCGGGCATTGTATGAGCAGGAAGGTTGTGTTGTCTGCCAGGCCGCTATCGCAGGCAAGCCAGCTCCCACATTTGACCGAGTTCAAGCCTTGAAATGCGATCCACTGTGGGAGCTGGCTTGCCTGCGATGAGGCCAACTCGGTTTCCCAAAATAAACCCATAAAAAAACGCCGCGGACCAAAGCCAGCGGCGTTCCTTCGACAGCTACCACCGCTTACACGGTATGCAAGTACCAGTTGTACTCAAGGTCGGAGATGGAGTGTTCAAACTCCTCCAGCTCACTTTCCTTACAGGCGACGAAGATATCGATGTATTTAGGATCGATGTACTTGGCCATCACCTCACTGTCGTCCAACTCGCGCAAGGCATCGCGCAGGTTGTTAGGCAGGCTCTGCTCGTTCTGCTCGTAGCTGTTGCCTTCCACCGGAGCGTTCGGCTCGATCTTGTTGGTCAGGCCGTGGTGCACGCCCGCCAGTACCGAGGCCATCAGCAGGTAAGGGTTGGCATCGGCGCCAGCCACGCGGTGTTCGATACGCACGGCATCGGACGAGCCGGTGGGTACGCGAATCGCCACGGTGCGGTTATCCAGGCCCCAGCACGGCGAGTTCGGCACGTAGAACTGTGCGCCGAAACGACGGTAGGAGTTGACGTTGGGGCACAGAAACGCCATTTGGGCGGGTAGGGTCTCCAGCACACCGCCGATCGCGTGACGCAATGCGGCGTTCTGCTCGGGATCCTCGCTGGCAAAGATGTTCTTGCCGTCCTTGTCCAGAATGGAGATGTGTACGTGCAGCCCGTTGCCTGCCTGGCCTGGGTAAGGCTTGGCCATGAAGGTGGTGTCCATCTCATGGTCGTAGGCGATGTTCTTGATCAGGCGTTTGAGCAGTACCGCGTAGTCGCAGGCCTTGATCGGGTCGGCGACGTGGTGCAGGTTCACTTCGAACTGCGCCGGGGCACTTTCCTTGACGATGGCGTCCGCCGGGATGCCTTGCTCCTTGGCACCTTCCAGAATGTCCTGGAGGCAGTCGACGTATTCGTCGAGGTCGTCGATCAGGTAGACCTGTGTCGAGTGCGGGCGTTTGCCGGAGATCGGCGAGCGGGGCGGTTGCGGGCGGCCGTTCACGTTCTCCTGGTCGATCAGGTAGAACTCAAGCTCGAAGGCGGCGCAGATGGTCAGACCGAGGTCGTCAAACTTGGTAACAACTTGGCGGAGCACTTCGCGCGGATCGGCGAAGAAAGGTTCACCTTCGAGTTCGTGCATGGTCATCAGCAGTTGCGCGGTAGGGCGCTTTTGCCAGGGTTCATTGCACAGGGTGTCGGGGATTGGATAACAGATTCGGTCAGCATCACCGATGTCCAGGCCCAGGCCGGTGCTTTCCACCGTAGAGCCGTTGATATCCAGGGCAAATAAAGAGGCAGGCAGGTTAATGCCCTTCTCGTAAACCTTGTGGAGGCTGGTGCGTTCGATGCGCTTACCGCGCACCACACCATTCATATCCGCAATTAGAAGGTCTACGTACAGAACCTCAGGATGATCCTTAAGGAACGCGTTCGCTTCGTTAAGCTGAACGGCACGCGGGGGTACCGACATGATGCAACACCTTTGTTGTTAAAAATATCAATCATTGATCTTTTCTGGTTTCAGTCAACCCGAACGGCCTGCCGAAGTCAAGCGAGGCATTTTTTGCCCTAAAAAAGCGCCACGAAGCCTTTTTTGCGGGGTTTTGGGGCGATTTTTTGGGTTTGAGGGGCTTGGGACCTGCAGGCTTGAGCGGGCCGTGTAGGATTTTTTACGGGGGTGTTGTGTAAAAAAATGAACAAGGCTAAGCTCGATTCAAACCCATAACAGCAATAATACCGGGGTGCTTCATGTTTCACCTGCCGCCAATCGGCGTCTGCGCCTGCTCCAGCCAGGCTTTGTCCGCAGCTCGTTCGCCCCGTGTGAATGCCCAGGCACCGGCCAATATTCTTGACGGCCCGGCCGATCTCCTTTTTGCCATCTCCTACGCCACTGACCTGCCCTCATCCGCTGTGCCGATCGTGATTCTGCACAACTTTGGCCTGAGGAATGCAACCCATGGGCAAATGGCAGGTAAGCTCCTACCCTGAATGAAAAAACGACGCGGATGCTGCGTCAACCAACGCCTGGCCTTTAATGGATGCCAGGAAACCCAGCCCAGAGGCATTTATGAGTAACAACCTCGACCAGCTCACCGATTGGTTGAAAGACCACAAGATCACAGAAGTCGAATGCATGATTGGCGACCTCACCGGTATTACCCGGGGCAAGATCTCGCCGACCAACAAGTTCATTGCCGAAAAAGGCATGCGCCTGCCCGAAAGCGTTCTGTTGCAGACCGTGACCGGCGACTATGTCGAAGACGACATCTATTACGAATTGCTCGACCCGGCCGACATCGACATGATCTGCCGCCCCGACCAGAACGCGGTATTTCTGGTGCCGTGGGCCATCGAGCCGACCGCCCAGGTGATCCACGACACCTACGACAAGCAAGGCAACCCGATCGAGCTGTCGCCGCGCAACGTGCTCAAGAAAGTCCTCAAGCTCTATTCCGACCGCGGCTGGCAGCCCATCGTGGCGCCGGAGATGGAGTTCTACCTGACCAAGCGCTGCGAAGACCCGGACTTCCCGCTGCAACCGCCGATTGGCCGCTCCGGCCGCCCGGAAACCGGTCGCCAGTCCTTCTCTATAGAAGCGGCCAACGAATTCGACCCGCTGTTCGAAGACGTCTACGACTGGTGCGAACTGCAGGAACTGGACCTCGACACCCTGATCCACGAGGACGGCACCGCGCAGATGGAAATCAACTTCCGTCACGGCGATGCCCTGTCCCTGGCCGACCAGATCCTGGTGTTCAAGCGCACCATGCGCGAAGCCGCGCTCAAGCACGACGTGGCCGCCACCTTCATGGCCAAGCCCATGACCGGCGAGCCCGGCAGCGCGATGCACCTGCACCAGAGCATCATCGACATCGCCACCGGCAAGAACGTCTTCTCCAATGAAGACGGGACCATGAGCCAACTGTTCCTCAACCACATTGGCGGCCTGCAGAAATTCATCCCTGAATTGCTGCCTTTATTCGCCCCCAACGTGAACTCGTTCCGCCGCTTCCTGCCCGATACCTCGGCGCCGGTGAACGTGGAATGGGGCGAAGAAAACCGCACTGTCGGCCTGCGCGTCCCGGATGCCGGCCCGCAGAACCGCCGCGTGGAAAACCGCCTGCCGGGCGCCGACGCCAACCCGTACCTGGCGATTGCCGCCAGCCTGTTGTGCGGCTACATCGGCATGGTCGAAGGCCATAACCCGAGCGCGCCGGTGGTGGGCCGTGGTTACGAGCGACGCAACCTGCGTCTGCCGTTGACCATCGAAGACGCCCTGGAACGCATGGAAAACAGCAAGACCATCGAGAAATACCTGGGGCAAAAATTCATCACAGGCTACGTCGCGGTCAAGCGGGCCGAGCATGAAAACTTCAAGCGCGTGATCAGTTCGTGGGAGCGGGAATTCCTGCTCTTCGCCGTCTGATGCGCCGGGCGCGCCCTTCAAACGGCGCGCCCTTCACTGAAAAGTCTAGGAGATCGGTATGTCCAGCAACAACCCGCAAACCCGTGAATGGCAAGCCTTGAGCAATGATCACCATCTGGCGCCGTTCAGCGACTTCAAGCAATTGAAAGAGAAAGGCCCAAGGATCATCACCAAAGCCCACGGCGTTTACCTGTGGGACAGCGAAGGCAACAAGATCCTCGACGGTATGGCCGGCCTGTGGTGTGTGGCGATCGGTTACGGTCGCGATGAACTGGCCGATGCCGCCGCCAAGCAAATGAAAGAACTGCCGTACTACAACCTGTTCTTCCAGACCGCACACCCGCCGGTATTGGAGTTGGCCAAGGTCATTTCCGATGTCGCGCCGGCCGGCATGAACCACGTGTTCTTCACCGGCTCTGGCTCCGAAGGCAACGACACCATGTTGCGCATGGTCCGCCACTACTGGGCGATCAAGGGCCAGCCCAACAAGAAAACCATCATTGCCCGCAAGAATGGCTACCACGGCTCTACCGTGGCCGGCGCCAGTCTGGGCGGCATGACCTATATGCACGAGCAGGGCGACTTGCCGATCCCGGGCATTACCCACATCGCCCAGCCGTACTGGTTTGGCGAAGGCGGCGACATGAGCCCCGAGGAATTCGGTGTGTGGGCCGCCAACCAGTTGGAAGAGAAAATCCTGGAGCTGGGCGTGGACAACGTCGGCGCCTTTATTGCCGAGCCGATCCAGGGCGCCGGTGGCGTAATTGTGCCGCCTACCACGTACTGGCCGCGCATCAAGGAAATCCTCGCCAAGTACGACATCCTGTTTGTCGCCGACGAAGTAATCTGCGGTTTCGGCCGTACCGGTGAGTGGTTCGGTAGCGATTTCTACGACCTCAAGCCGCACATGATGACCATCGCCAAGGGCCTGACCTCGGGCTACGTGCCCATGGGCGGCCTGATCGTGCGCGACGAAGTGGTGGCGGTGCTCAACGAAGGGGGCGATTTCAACCACGGCTTTACCTACTCCGGTCACCCGGTCGCTGCGGCTGTGGCCCTGGAAAACATCCGCATCCTGCGCGATGAAAAAATCGTTAACCGTGTGCACGAAGAAACGGCACCGTATTTGCAGAAACGTCTGAGGGAACTGGGCGATCATCCGCTGGTGGGTGAAGTACGCGGCGTCGGCATGCTCGGGGCGATCGAGCTGGTGCAGGACAAGGCGACGCGCAAGCGTCACGAAGGCAAAGGCGCCGGCATGATCTGCCGAACCTTCTGCTTCGAGAATGGCCTGATCATGCGCGCCGTGGGCGACACCATGATCATTTCGCCGCCGCTGGTCATCAGCAAGGCTGAAATCGACGAGCTGGTAACCAAGGCCCGCCATTGCCTGGACCTGACTTTGGCTGCCTTGCAGGGCTAAGTGCTAGGCTCAGTGCGCGGTGCATTGGGCAGTTAAAAATGCAGGGGCTTTGGTTGAAAGCCGGCCCCTGAACTTGCCAGACTGTCGCCCTGTTTTGTTGCCCTTCGGTTGGGCCGTAAAACATACAACGCTTGTGGCCCAAAAAAGAAAAAATTGGAGCATCACCAAATGAAGGCATTAGGTTTGAAGAACGCTGGCAAGACCCTCCTCGCCTTGTCCCTGATGGGCGCAATGGCGGGCGCGGCCCAGGCAGACAGCAAAGTGCTGCACGTCTACAACTGGTCCGACTACATTGCACCGGACACCATCGCCAACTTTGAAAAAGAGTCGGGCATCAAAGTGGTGTACGACGTTTTTGACAGCAACGAAACCCTGGAAGCCAAGTTGCTGGCGGGCAAGTCCGGCTACGACATCGTCGTGCCGTCGAACAGCTTCCTCGCCAAGCAGATCAAGGCAGGTGTCTACCAGGAGCTGGACAAGTCCAAGCTGTCCAACTACGACAACCTGAACAAATCCCTGCTCAAGGCTGTATCGGTCAGCGACCCGGACAACAAGCACGCCTTCCCGTACATGTGGGGCTCGATGGGCATCGGCTACAACCCGGAGAAGGTCAAGGCCGCACTGGGCGTGGACAAGATCGACTCGTGGGACGTACTGATGAAGCCGGAAAACATCGCCAAGCTGAAAAGCTGCGGCGTGAGCTTCCTCGATTCGCCAACCGAAATGCTGCCGGTAGCGCTGCATTACCTGGGCCTGCCGACCGACACTACAAAGAAGGCTGATCTGAAACAGGCCGAAGACCTGTTCATGAAAATCCGTCCTTCGATCGGCTACTTCCACTCGTCCAAGTACATCTCCGACCTGGCCAACGGCAACATCTGCGTGGCTGTGGGCTACTCGGGTGACATCGAACAGGCCAAAACCCGCGCGGCTGAAGCCGGTGGCAAGGTCAAGATCGCCTATGACATTCCCAAGGAAGGTGCTGGCAGCTTCTTCGACATGGTCGCCATTCCCAAGGATGCCGAAAACGTCGACGCTGCCTACGCATTCATGAACTACCTGCTCAAGCCAGACGTCATGGCGGCGATCACCAACAGTGTGCGTTTCCCGAACGGTAACGAGAAAGCCACCGCCCTGGTCGATAAAGACATCACCAGCGACCCGGGTATTTATCCGTCGGCCGAAGTGCAATCCAAGCTCTACGCCATTGCCGACATGCCGGCGGCAACTCAGCGTGAAATGACCCGTAGCTGGACCAAAATCAAATCCGGTAAATAACGCACAAACCTGTAGGAGCGAGCTTGCTCGCGAAAATCGTCAACGATAACGCAGCGCCTCTGGTCGCCCGCGTTGCCTGTGAGTTCTTCGCGAGCAAGCTCGCTCCTACAAACAGCGGCAACCGTACAGAAAATAAATGACAGAAAGTTTTGCCGGATCGGTTTATCGACGGTAAGTTGCGCGCCGGTTTTGTTGCCGGGCAACAACTTCAAGGCCCCAACTATTAAGAGGACCTCCACTTGCCAATTTCTTTATTTCGCAAAGCCATGCTGGTGGGTGCAGGTATCACGCTGGCTGCCAGCGTGCAGGCCGCACCGACGGTGCATATTTATAACTGGTCGGACTACATCGGCCCCGACACCTTGGTCAACTTTGAAAAGGCCAGCGGTATCAAGCCCGTGTATGACGTGTTTGACTCCAACGAAACCCTGGAAGGCAAGTTGCTCGCCGGGCGTACCGGCTACGACGTCGTGGTGCCGTCCAACCATTTCCTGGGCAAGCAGATCAAGGCTGGCGCGTTCCAGAAGCTCGACAAGTCACTGCTGACCCACTACGCCAACCTCGACCCGGTACTGCTCAAACGCCTGGAAAAGAACGACCCGGGCAACCAATACGCCGTGCCGTACCTGTGGGGCACCAACGGCATTGGCTACAACGTCGACAAGGTCAAGCAAGTGCTGGGTGTCGACAAGATCGACTCCTGGGCTGTGTTGTTCGAACCGGAAAACATGAAGAAGCTGGCCACTTGCGGCGTGTCGTTCATGGACTCGGCCGATGAAATGCTGCCGGCAGTACTCAACTACATGGGCCTGGACCCCAACAGCACCAACCCGGCCGACTACAAGAAAGCCGAGGAAAAATTGCTGAAAGTGCGGCCCTACGTGACCTACTTCCATTCCTCCAAATACATCTCGGACTTGGCCAACGGCAACATCTGCGTGGCGGCCGGTTTCTCCGGCGATGTGTTCCAGGCCAAGGCTCGCGCAGCAGAGGCGGGCAAAGGCGTGAACATCGCCTACACGATTCCAAAAGAAGGCGGCAACCTGTGGTTCGACGTGCTGGCGATTCCCAAGGATGCCAGCAACGTCAAGGAAGCCCACGCCTTCATCAACTATTTGCTGCAGCCTGAGGTGATCGCTCAGGTCAGCGATCAAGTCGGTTACGCCAACCCTAACCCAGGGGCGGACAAACTGATGGAGCAATCGATACGCACTGACGCAGCGGTTTACCCACCGCAGGCGGTTCTCGAGCGGACATTCGTCAACTTTGAGCTACCCCCGAAAGTGCAGCGTTTAATGACCCGTAGCTGGACCAAGGTCAAGACGGGCAAGTAAGGCTCAAACTATCCAAGGCTGGCCCGCATTGGGCCGGCTGCACAGTTTTTTTTGGGAGTTTCGTAAATGGCAGTTGCCTCCGGCGCCTATAAGAAAGCCCTCGAGGGCGACCAGACACCGAAAAAGGTGCTGGTCAAAATCGACCGGGTCACGAAGAAGTTCGACGAGACGATTGCCGTGGACGATGTGTCCCTGGAAATCAAGAAAGGCGAGATCTTCGCCTTGCTCGGCGGTTCGGGTTCGGGCAAATCCACCTTGCTGCGCATGCTGGCAGGTTTCGAGCGCCCAACCGAAGGTCGCATCTACCTCGACGGTGTGGACATCACCGACATGCCGCCCTACGAGCGGCCGATCAACATGATGTTCCAGTCCTACGCCTTGTTCCCGCACATGACCGTGGCGCAGAACATCGCCTTCGGCCTGCAACAGGACAAGATCCCCAAGGCTGAAGTCGACGCACGCGTGGCCGAGATGCTCAAGCTGGTGCAGATGAGCCAGTACGCCAAGCGCAAGCCGCACCAGTTGTCCGGCGGCCAGCGCCAGCGTGTGGCGTTGGCCCGTTCCTTGGCCAAGCGCCCGAAACTGCTGCTGCTCGATGAGCCAATGGGCGCGCTGGACAAGAAGCTGCGCTCGCAGATGCAGCTTGAGTTGGTGGAGATCATCGAGCGCGTTGGGGTGACCTGCGTGATGGTGACCCACGACCAGGAAGAGGCCATGACCATGGCCGAACGCATCGCGATCATGCACCTGGGCTGGATCGCCCAGATCGGCAGCCCCATCGATATCTACGAAACCCCCACCAGCCGCCTGGTGTGCGAGTTCATTGGCAACGTCAACATCTTCGACACCCAAGTGGTGGACGACGCTGAAGGCCACGCGGTGCTCAAGTGCCCGGACCTGGACCGCGACATCTACGTGGGCTACGGCATCGCCACCTCGGTGGAAGACAAGTCGGTGACCTACGCCATTCGCCCGGAAAAGCTTCTGGTGACCACCGAAATGCCAACCTGCGAGCACAACTGGTCCAGCGGCAAGGTGCACGACATCGCCTACCTGGGCGGCCACTCGGTGTTCTACGTGGAGCTGCCGAGCGGCAAGCTGGTGCAGTCCTTCGTCGCCAACGCCGAACGCCGTGGCCAGCGCCCAACCTGGGGTGACCAGGTGTATGTGTGGTGGGAAGACGATAGCGGCGTGGTACTTCGCTCATGAACATGAAGAAATTCAAGCGGCGCTTGGATCGCATCGTGCCCAATGGCAAGCAGGTGGTCATCGGGATTCCCTTCCTCTGGCTGTTCCTGTTTTTCGCACTGCCGTTTTTCATCGTGCTGAAAATCAGCTTTGCCGAAGCCGATGTGGCGATCCCGCCCTATACCGAGATCTATACCTACGTTGAGCAAAAGCTGGAGGTGGTGCTGAACCTGGCCAACTACAGCTTGCTGGCGGGCGACGAGTTGTACATCGCCGCCTACCTGGGCTCGCTGAAGATGGCGTTTTTCAGCACGCTGCTGTGCCTGCTGATCGGCTACCCGATGGCCTACGCCATCGCCACCGCGCGCAAAGAGATGCAGACCGTGCTGGTGCTGCTGATCATGATGCCCACCTGGACCGCGATCCTGATCCGGGTGTATGCGTGGATGGGCATCCTCAGCAACAACGGCCTGCTCAATGGCTTCCTGATGTCCATGGGCTTGATCAACGAGCCGCTGCAGATCCTCAACACCAACGTCGCGGTGTACATCGGTGTGGTCTATTCGTACCTGCCATTCATGATCCTGCCGCTGTACGCCAACCTGGTGAAGCACGACCAGAGCCTGCTGGAAGCCGCCTCCGACCTGGGGTCGAGCACCTTCAACAGCTTCTGGAAAATCACCGTGCCGCTGTCCAAGAACGGCATCATCGCCGGTTGCATGCTGGTGTTTATCCCGGTGGTGGGCGAGTTCGTGATTCCTGAACTGCTCGGCGGCCCGGAAACCCTGATGATCGGTAAGGTGTTGTGGCAAGAGTTCTTCAACAACCGTGACTGGCCGGTGGCGTCTGCCCTGGCGGTGGTGATGCTGGCGATCCTGATCGTGCCGATCATCCTGTTCAACCGCAGCCAAGCCAAAGAGCTGGAGGGCAAGATATGAAGCGCTTTCGTTTCTCCAGCTTCATGCTGGTCGCAGGCTTGTTGTTCATCTACCTGCCGATGTTGATCCTGGTGATCTACTCGTTCAACGAATCCAAGCTGGTAACAGTGTGGGGCGGTTGGTCGATCAAGTGGTACGTGGGCCTGTTGGACAACACCCAGTTGATGGGCTCGGTGGCCCGATCCCTGGAAATCGCCTGCTACACGGCGGTGGCGGCGGTGGCGTTGGGTACCCTGGCAGCCTTCGTGCTGACGCGCATCAGCCAGTTCAAGGGCCGCACGCTGTTCGGTGGCCTGGTGACGGCGCCGTTGGTGATGCCCGAAGTGATCACCGGTCTGTCGCTGTTGCTGCTGTTCGTGGCCATGGCGCAGATGATCGGCTGGCCCCAGGAGCGTGGCATCGTCACCATCTGGATCGCCCACACCACCTTCTGTGCGGCGTATGTGGCGGTGGTGGTGTCGGCGCGCTTGCGTGAGCTGGACCTGTCGATCGAAGAAGCGGCGATGGACTTGGGCGCACGGCCGTGGAAGGTGTTCTTCCTGATCACCATCCCGATGATCGCGCCGTCGCTGGCGGCGGGCGGGATGATGTCCTTCGCACTGTCCCTGGATGACCTGGTACTCGCCAGCTTCGTGTCGGGCCCCGGTTCCACCACCTTGCCGATGGAAGTGTTCTCGGCGGTGCGCCTTGGGGTTAAGCCCGAGATCAACGCCGTGGCGAGCCTGATTCTGTTGGCGGTGTCGCTGGTGACCTTCCTGGTGTGGTTCTTCAGCCGTCGGGCCGAAGAGCATCGCAAGAAGGCCATCCAGCAGGCGATTGAAGAAGCTGCGGCGGATGGCTGGCAACAGCCGGACAAGCGCCGGGCGCCAGCACCGGTCTAACTGCCGGAACAGGGTGAAAATGTGGGAGCTGGCTTGCCTGCGATTGCGGTGTATCAGTCACTTATAAGATGCTGACCCACCGCCATCGCAGGCAAGCCAGCTCCCACAGTAGTTTTGCGGTGCTTATAAAATCGGGTTTCAGTCAGCCCACGGCGATGTGCGGATCACCTGCACAAAATTCATCGGCTTGAACCCAGGCTCCTGGTCCACCAGCACATCGGTCTTAACATTGCCAAACGTGGTCTGCGGGCGATGGCGCAAGCCGTCGGCGAACGCGCAGATGATGCACTCCTTGAACCCTTCACCCCGTGGATGCGCATGCACCACCGCTTCGCGCTGCACGCTGCTGAAGGCGGCGTAGTCCATGCCCAGCACGTCCATCTCCACACCAGCGGTCACCAGCGCCACCGTGGGGCGCAGGTGTTTCGGCACGCCCGGCGTGGTGTGCAGGGCGATGGACAACCACACTTGTTCAATATCGTCATCGCTCAACCCATAAGGCTTGAGGAACGCGGCGGCGGCGTTGGCGCCGTCCACTTCGAAACGCTCGTCGTCACTGCGGTGGCCTTCCACCAGGCCCAGGTCATGGAACATCGCGCCGACGTAGAGCAACTCCGGGTTGTAGGCCAACTGTTTGCGCTCACCGCTCAAGGCGCCGAACAGGAAGACCCGACGCGAATGGTGGTAGAGCAGGTCCGATTCGACGTCGCGGATGTATTCGGTGGTGGCCCGGGCCAAGGCGCTGTCAGGAATCTGGATACCGGCTATGGTGGTGCTCATGGGGGATCTCCTCTGGAAAGATTCCAGTCTGGTCCCATGACCCAGGAGCGGCTATCGCCACAGGGAGGCGATCCCGGCCAATGTGCCACCACATCGTGCCAAGCCTGTAAGCGATCCCCTGTGGGAGCTTGCTTGCCTGCGATAGCATCACCTCGGTGTACCTGAGATACCGAGGCGTCTGCATCGCAGGCAAGCCAGCTCCCACAAGGGATTGGTGTTTATTCAGTGGAAAAAGGTGTTTGTGAGTATGGGCAAAACCGTCGCCATCCTGATCTTTCCTGGTGTTCAGTCGCTGGACGTGACCGGGCCGATGGATGTGTTCTGCGAGGCCAACCGCTTCCTGGCGCCCGAGGCTCACTATCGGCTGGAAGTGCTCGGCTTCGGCCACGGCGCCATGGCGGCCTCCAACGGTTTGTCATTGCAGGCGCACAAGCACTACAGCGAAGCCCGACAACCCTACGACCTGCTGCTGGTCGCCGGTGGCCCGCAGTTACCCTTCGAAGATTTCGGCCCCGAGTTTGACGCCTGGCTGCGCACTGCCGCCGCGAAGGCACAGCGCTTCGGCTCGATCTGCAACGGCGCCTTTATGCTGGCCCGTGCGGGCCTGCTGGACGGTAAGACCGTCACTACCCACTGGAACGACGCCGCCAGCCTGGCGTGCCTGTGCCCCTCGGCCCAGGTCGAAGCCGACCGTCTCTATGTGCAGGATGGCAAGCTCTACACCTCCGCCGGGGTCACGGCAGGTATCGACCTGTCGTTGTATCTGCTGGCCCAGGATCACGGCCCGGAAGTCGCCCTGAGCGTGGCCAAGCGCCTGGTGGTGTTCACCCAGCGCTCGGGCGGGCAATCGCAGTTCAGCCCGTTCCTAACCCCCCATGCCGAAACCACCTCGGCGGTGGCGCTGGTGCAGCTGTACGTGTTGGCCAACCTGACGGGAGACCTGACCATTGCCGACCTGGCCAAGGCGGCCAATATGAGTGCACGTAATTTCTCCCGGGTGTTTGCCCGTGAAGCGCGGATTACGCCGGCGGAGTTTGTCGAGAGGGCGCGTGTGGATGCGGCGCGGGTGATGCTTGAAAGCAGCCATGCACCGCTTAAAACCGTGGCCTATCAATGTGGCTTTCGCGACGCCCAGCACATGCGCAGTGTGTTCAACCGCCGGCTGGGCGTCACGCCGCAACAGTTCAGGCTTAACTTTGCGGCGCCGGTTTGAGCGATGATCGTTCCCACGCTCTGCGTGGTAACGCCTCTTGGGACGCTCTGCGTCCCCGCTTTTAAGGGCGGACGCGGAGCGTCTACGGCTGCATTCCCACGCGGAGCGTGGGAACGATCATCGGGCGGGCAGCAGTTTCAAGGTGCCGCGGGTATTGGCCGTCACTTCCTCATCACTGAAGTGCGCCTGCTCGTACCTTCCCTCGATATAGCTCTGCGCCTGGTCGCCATAGTGCGTATCAAACGGCACACCGCTTTGCCCCACCGGGTTGATGGTGAGGGCGTGGGTCGGGTCGGCGAAGTCGATCAGGCGCCGTGTCGACGGGCCGTAGGTCACCGGCCACGGTGCCGGGCCAATCAGCGCGGTCTGGTTGTTCGGAACCTCATGGCTGCCCGGCGCCGGGAACGGGCCGACGTTGAAAATTTTATCCAGCGGCTTTTGCAGGCCCAGCGGGTGGCCGTGGGTCAGGGTGTGCGCCTTGCCCCACTGCCATTGCGCCGGGTCATCGCCGAACGTCGCCTTGAGGTGGGCCAGGCTGTTGTCCCAGGCGAGCTTGACGGTATCGGCGCGGTTGCCGTTCCACCAGGGCGAGTCTGCCGATGCGGCCAGGCGGGGCAATGCGGCGTCGATCACGCGGGTGCCGAGCAAGGTCTTGAACAAGGCATCGCCGAGTTTGGGGTGAAAGGTCGCGTCGCTGAGGTTGAACAGCAACTGGTTGAACAGCGTGGCGCTGGTGGAGTCCAGCGGGTAGTCACCCTTCCAGTTGGCAAGCTGTTCCACCAATTTGAGTTGCGCCGGGTCCTTGACCACCTCGCGCAGCACCGGCAACAGCGGCGCCAGCAGGCGCGTGCCGTAGGCGGTGGTGGTGCCCAGTTGCAGGGCCTGGCTGTTGGTCACATCCCACTTCACGCTTTTGTCGCTCAACTGCACGTTCAACTGCTGGCCACGATCCGCCAGGTTGTAATAGCCGGGGATCGGCATGCCGGTGGGCGATGCTGGCTGGGCATTGGCGGACACCACATAGCCGCGCGGCGGGTTTTCTTCCTGGGGGTTGGCACTGAAGGGGTAGAAACCCAGCTTGTCGGCCTGGGCGGTACTGCCGTCGAGGATGAACGCCGGGTTGACGCCGGCCGGGCGGATCGGCAACTGCGCCGCCGCCCACCAGCCGATATCGCCCTTGGCGTTTGCCCACACGATGTTCAGGCCCGGCGCCGAGACCTTCGCGGCCGCGGCACGCGCCTTGGCCAGGGTATCGGCACGGTTGAGCTGATAGAAACCATCGAGGATCGGGTTTTCGCTGTCGAGGAACGCCCACCACATGGCAATCGGTGTGCTGCCGGCGTTCTCACCGAGCACATCGTTGATGATCGGGCCGTGGGGCGAGCGGCGCAGGGTGAGGGTCACCGGCGCCTGGCCCTTGACCTGGATCTGCTGCTCGCTGCTGCTCATGTCCACCCATTGGTCGTGATACCAGACCTGGTTGGGGTTGTTTGGGTTGACCTTCTCGGCGACCAGGTCGAGGTCGTCGTTCTGGAACATGGTCAGGCTCCAGCCGAAGTCCAGGTTGTGCCCCAGGAACGCCACCGGTACCAGCGCGTTGTGGTAGCCGTATAGCTCGAAGCCTGGCGCCGACAGTTGCGCCTCGTACCAGACCGAAGGCACCGAAAAACGGATATGAGGGTCACCCGCCAGCAACGGCTTGCCACTTTGGGTATGGCTGCCGCTGACGGCCCAGGCATTGCTGCCTTCGAACTGCGGCAGGCCGTTGTCGGCCAGGGCCTGTTCGCTCAGGGCGGCGATGGCGCCAAGGGTCTGCCAATCGCTGGCCGCCAGGTTGAGTGCGCCCTTGGGTTGCCAGTCGAGATCGAAGACCTTCAAGTAGTCGCTGCCCAGCCGGTCACGCACATAGGTCAGCACCGGCTCGGTGCGAAAGGCCGCGGCAAAGCTGTAGGCCATGTACCCGGCGACGCTGATGCTGTCTTCGGCGGTAAACGGGCGCTTGGCGATGCCCAGCACATCGAACTCCATGGGGCTGGCGTGGCTGTCCTGATACTGATTGATCCCGTCCAGGTAGGCTTGCAGGGCCTTGGACGAGGCTGAGCCAGGGTCCATATGCTCCACATAGCTTAAGGCACGCTCGCGGATGCGCAGGCTGCGAAAGAGCTTATCGGTGTCCAGCAGCTTGGGCCCCAGCACCTCGGCCAGTTCGCCACGGGCCAGGCGCCGCATGATCTCCATCTGGAACAGGCGGTCCTGGGCGTGCACATAGCCCAGGGCGCGGTACAGGTCGGCTTCGTTCTCGGCGCGGATATGCGGTACGCCACGGTCGTCGTAACGCACCGTGACCGAGCCTTGCAGGTGCGCCAGCGTCACCGTGCCCTGGCGCGTAGGTTGTTTGCTGTAGACGTACCAACCGGCGCCCAGGGCGACCAGCACAATCAGCACCGCAAAAACCTGCAAGACGCGCTTCATGAACATTCCTTACCAAAGTGGACGGGCTACAGATCCTTAGGCCACGAACAATAGCAGCCTACCGCGAGGGTGTGAGTGGCATTCACGTCGCGTCCGGTTCCAAGGGCCTTGAGAATTGGCTCGATAAAACTGTTGCTGGCGTTGCAGGTCAGGCCTTCGCTATAGGGGCCGAAATACGCCAGCTTGCCGGTGCGGTCCCAAATGCCCACGGCCGGGCTGGCGGGTATCTGGTCGGCGCCGGCCAGGGCATCAAGGACTTTCAGGTGGCGCAGGTTCTCGGGCAACTGGCCGTGGCTGCCGGGTTTTTGCAGGGCATAGAACTCCACCCCCTGGGGCGCGTACTGCTCGATCAACTCGCCCAGGTGTTGCTGGTTACCGACATTGCACGGGCAGGCCGGGTCCCAGAAGTGCACCAGACGAATCGGGCCAGGGCCGCTGAGGGCGGCGGGCAGTTGCAGCGCATCGCCGGAAAATACCGCGGTGTGTTCGCTGAAGGCGCGCAGGTAGCGGCCCTGGAACCAGTCATAGGCCGCCCACAGTACCCCGGCGCAAATAACCAGGATCACGCTGGCGAACAGGGCGTTACGGTAGGGCGGTCGCATTGGATGTATCCTCGCAGGTCGCGTAGCTTGCCATGCTTGTCCTGACAGATGAATATCGCAGCTCGATATTCATCTTCACCGCAAGTCTGGAAGCCTTTATGCCCGTTACCTTTGACCCTGATCATCTGCGCGAAAGCTTGCGCCCCCTGGTGGATGCGCAGCCGCTGTCAGCCGAGGCGAGGGTTTACCAGCGTTTCTACGGGCTCGACCTGGCCGCACGCCAGGTGCCGGCGGTGAGCCGCCTGGGGCGTTTTGAGGTGGATGGGTTTGAGGTGGTGGCCCAGGTCTGGTGGCCGCCGGCGCCGGTGGCGACGATGTTCCTGTTTCACGGTTTCTACGATCACATGGGGCTGTATCGCCATGTGGTGGATTGGGCGCTGGACCAGGGCTTCGTGGTGATCGCCTGCGACCTGCCGGGCCATGGCTTGTCCAGCGGCGTGCGCGCCAGCATCGATGACTTTGCGGTGTACCAGAGCGTGGTGCAGGCGTTGTTCGTCGAGGCCAAGGCTTTGCAATTGCCGCAACCCTGGCACCTGTTCGGGCAAAGCACCGGCGGCGCCATCGTGGTGGACCACCTGCTCAACCACGGCGCCCAAAGCCCGGCCCAGGGCAAGACCTTCCTGCTGTCGCCGTTGGTGCGGCCGCGTGCCTGGGGTTGGTCGCAGGTCAGCTATTACCTGCTGCGCCCCTTCGTCAAAGGCATCGCCCGGCGTTTCAGCGATAACTCCAACGACCCGGCGTTCAAGCCGTTCCTGGAAGCCGACCCGCTACAGCCTCGCCAACTGCCTACCGCCTGGGTGGGGTCGCTGGCGCGCTGGATCAAACGCATCGAAGCCGCACCCCGCAGCCCCCGGCGCCCGGTGATCGTGCAGGGTGAGGAAGATATGACGGTGGACTGGCAGCACAATCTGCAGGTGTTGCGGGGTAAGTTCGATCAGCCTGAGGTGTTGATGCTCAAGCAGGGTCGGCATCACTTGGCCAATGAAATTCCGCAGATTCGCTATGAGTACTTCAGTTTTCTCACAAGCCACCTGAAATAACGCAATCCAAATGTGGGAGCTGGCTTGCCTGCGATAGCGGTGTAACTGACAGATCGCAATCGCAGGCAAGCCAGCTCCCACAGGGTTTACTGCGTCAGGCTTGAGGTGCTCTGGCCAACGGCAAGCCCTGCGCGAATGGCGGCAAGGGCAGCCTGGTAATACGCCTTGCCCTCCGGCGACTCGGCAAAGGTGGCGAACTCTTCCAGCTCCGGGTCGGACAAATCCCGATAGACATACAGCAAGGTATTGTTCAAATCCTTGTCGATCTGCTGCATCAGCCGCTCGCGCTGGCCATTCAACATGCCTTGTGCCTGGCCACCGCCTAGCAAGCCGGGGATCATCTGGCTCAAGCTGTCGGCCGCCACGCCCGCAATCGCCAGGCTGACCTCGGCACCGGCCTCGCGGGCGGGCAGGGCCTGGGCCAGGTGGCCGATGATCAGGCTGCGGGTGGCATCGGCTTCGAGTTTGGGCAGGCCCTGGGCGTTTTTCGCCAATTGGTCGCGGCGCGTGGCCAGCAACTCGGCGGCGACAATCTTGCGGCCCAGGGGCGATTGGAAAAACGCCAGGGCAGGTTTCGGGTCGGGCAAGTGCTTGCGCAGTTGCGCCTCGGCACGCTGGTCCATGGCCTGGGCGGCAAAGCGTTTATTGCTGTTGTCCACCAGCGCCTGGTACACCACTGGCGGCAGGCTATTGCGGTAGCGCTGCTGGGCGGCACTGAGGGCGTCATTGAAGTGCGCACGTTGTTCGGCCCAGCCGGCGACCTTATACAACTGGTCATGGCCGTCTGCCCAGGCGGGCAAAACGCAGAACATCAACACAGAAAAAAACAAACGACGCATAAGGACTCCTGTCAGTCGGCCACTATTGTCCGTGTCGGGCGTAGGATTTGTCGAGAAGTCCTATCAGTCACCTGACTAAAGTGTATTCGGACGCTCAACGGCGCTGTCGGATTTTCAGGCGTATGGATACTATGCGCGCCATGCAAATACCCCTCGATCACCCGCTGCTGCAACGCATCGTCGACGACCTGGCCGAAAAAGGCTGGTCGCAGCAAAATGGCTTCCTGCCCCAGGCTCTGACCCTGGAGCTGGCGGCTGAGTGCCGTAAACGTGCGGCGCAGGGTGAATTGGCGCCCGCAGCGGTAGGGCGTGGGCCGGCCCAGGAGATTCGCGAAGGCATTCGCGGTGACCATATCCAGTGGCTGGAGGAGGGTGACGCGTCTATCTGCGACACCTATATGGGCGTGATGGACGGCCTGCGCCTGGCGATGAATCGCAGCCTGTTCCTGGGCCTGGAAGATTTCGAAAGCCACTTTGCGATGTACCCGCCGGGGGCGTTTTACCTCAAGCATGTAGACCGTTTTCGCGACGACGACCGGCGCATGGTCTCGGCGGTGATTTACTTGAACGACGCCTGGCTGCCCGAACATGGCGGCCAACTGCGCATGTACCTCAAGGGCGGTGTCGAATACGACGTGGTGCCTGCCGGGGGTTGCCTGGTGGTATTCCTGTCGGGCGAGGTGCCCCACGAAGTCCTGCCCGCTACGCGTGAACGCCTGTCCTTGACGGGCTGGTTTCGCCGGCGGGGCAACGAGCCGTTTTAAACATGGAAAAGATTCTGGTCAGCCGCTGCCTGCTCGGGCACAAAGTGCGCTATGACGGCGGGGCCAGCGGCCCGTTCGACCAACTGGCAGCGTGGCAAGCTGAAGGTCGCGTGGTTACCATCTGCCCGGAAGTGGCGGGCGGCTTGCCCACACCGCGGTCATCGGCCGAAATCCCAGGCGGGCAGGGCATCGACGTGTGGGAAGGCCGCGCCCAGGTGCTGACGGCCGAGGGCGAAGACTTCACCAGCGCCTTTCTCGACGGTGCCCGCCAGGCCTTGGCGCTGGTGCAACGCCATCACATCCGCATCGCCATTCTCAAGGCCAACAGCCCATCCTGCGGCAACCTGTTGACCTATGACGGCACCTTCAGTGGGGTGAAGGTCAGTGGCGAAGGCGTCACGGCGGCGCTGCTCAAGCGCCATGGTGTGCAGGTGTTCAGTGAGTTGGAGTTGCCACAGGCGGCGATTGCCCTCACGCAGCTTTAAGAAGTTTAAACAGATCAAGTGTGGGAGCTGGCTTGCCTGCGATAGCGGTGTATCAGCACCTTATGTGTAACTGACAGACCGCTATCGCAGGCAAGCCAGCTCCCACATTTTATTGCACCTTGAGCCATTTCTGCGCCAGCGCCTTCAACCGGCCATCGTCCTTAACCCGCTTCAACGCCCCGTTCAAACTGGTCTTGAACGCCGGGTTGCCCTTCTGGAACGGGATCGCCAATGCCGGCTTCTGGTGGTAAGGCTCACTGAAATCGAAACGATCCTCAAGCTCGGCAGTCATAGACATATGGTTAATGGCCACGTCGTACTTGCCGGTTTCCACACCGGACAGCAGGTCCGCGTTATCGGTGGTAATAAACGAGGAGCGCACCTCCATCTCCTTGGCCAGCAGTTCACCCAGCTCCACTTCAAAGCCTGCGAGTTTGTCGCCCTCTTTGAAATTGTACGGCGGGGTGTTGGCTTCCAGGGCGATGCGCAGTTCACCGCGATCGTTGACGTCGTCAATCAGTTCGGCATGAGCCAAGGGGCTCAGAAGAGCAAGCAGCAGCAACAGGCCAGGCGAAAAGCGCATGGTCACTCCTAAAGAATTCGTACAGGCGAGGCGCCGTTGAGCATCGTTTTGCTATGGTGTCGGGTGCCTTGGACCGCAATTTATCGCGAAGTTGTCATAACCCTACAGATTTCACAGAAAAACTGGAGAAGCGAATGAAAGCCCTTTTGTCCCGTGCAACGATTGCCAGCCTTTTGCTGGGTACCTCGATGTTGGCCAGCGCCGCAGACCTTCCGCGTACACCTGCACCTGAAGGCGCCGAAGTGTTTATCGTCTCGCCGAAAGATGGCGCCACCGTTGATAAAACCTTCACCGTCAAATTCGGCGTCAAGAAGCTGGACCTGGAGCCGATCGACAAGCAAGTGCCTAACGCCGGTCACCACCACCTGCTGGTAGACCAGGAAGTGGGGGCGCTCAACGCTAACGAGGCGATCCCGGCCACGCCTACCTCGATTCACTTCGGCAAGGCGCAAACCGAAACCGAGCTGACCCTGACGCCAGGCAAGCACACCCTGCAACTGGTGGCCGGCGACAACGTGCATCGCCAGTTCGAACCCACTGTTGCATCGAAAGTGATCACTGTTAACGTCAAATAAAAAAACGGGAGCCCTTTGCGGGGCTCCCGTTTTTTATTGGTAGGAGCGAGCAAGCTCGCTCCTACTAGAACAACACGCGGCTACGAATAGTGCCGTTGATGTGCTGCAGCTTCTCTTGCGCCAGGTCCGAGTACTCGGCGTCGACGTCGATCACCACGTAGCCGACCTTCTCGTTAGTCTGCAGGAACTGACCGGAGATGTTGATGCCGTTTTCCGCGAAGACCTTGTTGATCTCCATCATCACGCCAGGGATGTTCTGGTGGATGTGCAGCAGGCGGTGCTTGCCCGGGTGAGCCGGCAGGGCCACTTCCGGGAAGTTGACCGACGATACCGAAGTACCGTTGTCGCTGTACTTGACCAGCTTTTCCGAGACTTCCAGGCCGATGTTGGCTTGGGCTTCAGCGGTGGAGCCGCCGATGTGCGGGGTCAGGATCACGTTGTCCAGGCCACGCAGCGGGCTTTCGAAGATGTCGTCGTTGGAGCGTGGCTCCACCGGGAACACGTCGATGGCAGCGCCGATCAGGTGCTTGTCCTTGATCGCGTCAGCCAGGGCGTCCAGCTCGACCACGGTACCGCGAGCGGCGTTGATCAGGATCCCGCCTTTCTTGATCGCGCGGATTTCCTTCTCGCCGATCATCCACTGAGTCTCGGCCGTTTCCGGCACGTGCAGGGTGACGATGTCGGACATGCCCAGCAGCTCGGTCAGGCTGGCCACTTGGGTGGCGTTGCCCAATGGCAGCTTGGTCAGGGTGTCGTAGAAGAACACCTGCATGCCCAGGCCTTCAGCCAATACCGACAGTTGCGTGCCGATCGAGCCGTAGCCAACGATACCCAGCTTCTTGCCGCGGATTTCGAAGGAGTTGGCTGCGCTCTTGATCCAGCCGCCACGGTGGCAGGAAGCGTTCTTCTCAGGGATACCGCGCAGCAGCAGGATGGCCTCGGCCAGCACCAGCTCCGCAACGGAACGGGTGTTGGAGTACGGTGCGTTGAACACCGCGATGCCGCGCTCGCGCGCTGCATTGAGGTCGACCTGGTTGGTGCCGATGCAGAAACAGCCGACAGCCACGAGTTTCTTGGCGTGGTCGAAGATCTCTTCGGTCAGCTGAGTGCGGGAGCGAATGCCGATAAAGTGCGCGTCGGCGATCTTTTCCTTGAGCTGGGCTTCCGGCAGAGAACTGGTGATGTACTCAATGCTGGTGTACCCGGCGGCTTTCAGAACGTCGACAGCCGATGGGTGGACGCCTTCCAGAAGAAGGAACTTGATCTTGCTCTTATCGAGAGAAGTCTTGCTCATCTGCGTAAACCTGTATCCCGGAGAAAATTGGCAGGGAGTCGAGCAGCGCAAGCTGACCCGGACGGCAGGAAAGCCGTCACCGCAGAAACGCCCTTTGGGTCTGTCCTGCGGGGGCGGTATGCTAGCATACGCACCCCGCTAAACACCTATTCCTGCGACGTGAAGCGTTCTCAGGATGACCATGAATTGTTCGAGAGTTCTGTCGATGACCCATCCTGCCCTGATTGATGAGCTAAAGACCCTGGTTGAGCCCGGCAAAGTGCTGACCGACGCCGACTCCCTGGAGGCTTACGGCAAGGATTGGACCAAGCACTTCGCCCCCGCACCCACCGCCATCGTGTTCCCCAAGACCACCGAGCAGGTGCAGGCCATCGTACGCTGGGCCAATGAACACAAGGTGGCGCTGGTGCCATCGGGTGGGCGCACCGGGCTGTCGGCGGCTGCCGTGGCCGCCAATGGCGAAGTGGTGGTGTCGTTCGACTATATGAACCAGATCCTCGACGTGAACCTCACCGACCGCACCGCCGTGTGCCAGCCGGGTGTGGTCACCAAGCAGTTGCAGAACGTCGCTGAAGAAAACGGCCTGTATTACCCGGTGGACTTCGCCTCGTCCGGTTCCAGCCAGATTGGCGGCAATATCGGCACCAATGCCGGCGGGATCAAAGTAATTCGCTATGGTATGACCCGCAACTGGGTGGCCGGCATGAAGGTCGTCACTGGCAAAGGCGATGCGCTGGAGCTGAACCGCGACCTGATCAAGAACGCCACCGGCTACGACATGCGCCAGCTGTTTATCGGTGCCGAGGGCACCCTGGGCTTTGTGGTCGAAGCCACCATGCGCCTGGACCGTGCGCCGAAGAACCTCACGGCGATGGTGCTCGGTACGACTGATTTCGACTCGATCATGCCGGTGCTGCATGCCTTCCAGAGCAAGCTGGACCTGACCGCCTTCGAATTCTTCTCCGACAAGGCCCTGGCCAAAGTCCTTGGCCGTGGCGATGTGCCGGCGCCGTTCGAAACCGAGTGCCCGTTCTACGCTCTGCTGGAATTCGAAGCCACCACCGAAGAAGTCGCCAACCACGCCCTGGAAACCTTCGAGCATTGCGTGGAGCAAGGCTGGGTGCTGGATGGCGTGATGAGCCAGAGCGAAACCCAGCTGCACAACCTGTGGAAACTGCGCGAGTACATCTCCGAAACCATTTCCCACTGGACGCCGTACAAGAACGACATCTCGGTGACTGTCTCGAAAGTGCCGACGTTCCTGAGCGAAATTGACGCGATCGTCGGTGAACACTACCCGGACTTCGAAATCGTCTGGTTTGGCCATATCGGTGACGGCAACCTGCACCTGAACATCCTCAAGCCGGAAAACCTGAGCAAGGATGAGTTCTTCGCCAAGTGCGCCACCGTGAATAAGTGGGTGTTCGAGACCGTCGCCAAGTACAACGGCTCGATCTCCGCCGAGCACGGGGTGGGCATGACCAAGCGCGATTACCTGACCTACAGCCGTTCACCGGTTGAAATCGAATACATGAAGGCCGTTAAAGCGGTGTTTGACCCTAACGGGATCATGAACCCCGGCAAGATCTTCGCTGTTTAATCGCACCTGAAGGAGTCGTTCCATGAGCTACCAGCACAAGTATGTCGACGGCACCAACATCCACTTCCCGGTGGGTAAAGTGGTGTGCATCGGGCGTAACTACGCCGAACACGCCAAGGAACTGGACAACCCGGTGCCCACCGAGCCGCTGCTGTTCATCAAGCCGGGTAGCTGCGTGGTGCCGTTGGAAGGCGGTTTTGCCATACCGACCGAACGTGGTTCGGTGCACTACGAAGCGGAAATCGCCGTGTTGATCGGCAAGCCTTTGTCCGCCAAGCCGAGCCGGGAAGAAGTGCTTGACGCCATCTCCGGCTTCGCCCCGGCCCTGGACCTGACCCTGCGCGACAAACAGGCCGAGCTCAAAGCCAAGGGCCTGCCGTGGGAAATCGCCAAGTCGTTCGATGGCGCGGCGGTGATTGCGCCCTTCGTGGTCAGCAGTACCTTTGCGGACATGGCCGATATCGGCATTCGCCTGAGCATCAACGGCGAAGTGCGCCAGGACGGCAACAGCGCTCAGATGCTCAATCCGATTGTGCCGATGATTCAGTACATGGCAGGTTGCTTCTCCCTGCAAGCGGGCGACGTGATCCTGACCGGCACCCCGGCGGGCGTTGGCCCGTTGAATGTGGGGGATGAAGTGGTGTTGGAGCTGGCAGGTGTGAACCGTTTCGAAAGCGTTGTGCGCTAAGTAGCCGGCACACTGCGATCAAACTGTGGGAGCGGGCTTGCCCGCGATTGAGGGCGTTCAGTCAACTGTTCAGTGACTGTCACACCGCCATCGCGGGCAAGCCCGCTCCCACAGTTGTTTGTGTACATCTGCAAGATCCGGCGTTTTGCATTTTTTTCACACACTATCCGGATAATTCCCTGCTCTTGCGCGCGGGTCCTTGAATCCTGTGCTATCCCCTACAGCTCACTTTCCGGAAAAGCGCTCAATGGTCGTGCCTCTGCCCACTTCGAAAACCTCGCTCCGCTCTCGCTTGTCCATGCGCTGGTATTCCTGGGTGTTCTTGGCCGGTGCCATTTTGTATGGCATCGCCTGGGCCATGCACTGGGACGATCGCGGTCTGCTGTGGGTGCTGGAGCGTTTCGAGAGTTCGGCCGAACGCCGGGAGAGTGTGTGGCTACCGGACTATCACGCGGTGATCGACGCCAAGTTGCTGCCCGGTATGGAGAAGGACGAGGCATCAGACCTGTCTTACAACCCGCAGACCAAAACCCTGTTTTCGGTGATGGGCAAGAACCCCTTTCTGGTTGAGCTGAGCCTGCAAGGCGATGTGTTGCGCAAAATGCCCCTCAACGGCTGGAACAATCCGGAAGGTGTGGCGGTGATGGAAAACGGCTTGATGGCGGTGGTCGATGAGCGCGATCACAGCCTCACCGTGGTCAAGGTGGACGCCAGCACCACCGCGCTGAACAAGGCCGATTTCCCCAGTCATGACCTGGGCCTGTCCAAAGAGCAGAACAAAGCCTTTGAAGCCGTCACCTGGGACAAGCGTAACCAGCAACTGGTGCTGGGCGAAGAGCGCCCGCCGGCCTTGTTCACCTGGAAAAGCGATGGCAATACGCTGACCGGCGACAAGCAAAAACTGGCCAGCACCGAACTGGATGTGCGTAACCTCTCGGCTTTATCCATCGACCCACGTACCGGGCATTTGCTGGTGCTGTCGGCCGATTCCCACCTGCTGCTGGAACTGGATGAAACGGGCGAGCAAGTCAGCTTCATGACCTTGCTTGGCGGCTTCAATGGCCTGAAAGACACGATCCCCCGTGCCGAAGGCGTGACCATGGACGAGAGCGGCAACCTGTACATGGTCAGTGAGCCAAACCTGTTCTATCGCTTTGAAAAGCAGAAATAACTGACGAATTACGTCAGACTTTTCTTTATAAACGGCATTCGCCAGACAGTCCGGTGCGTTTAAGTTTAAATTCAGGTGACCTTGATATCTATTCGCCAGTTTTTTCTCTGAGCCCGCCCCGATGCGTCGACTTGCCCGCCCTAAACCTGCTGTTTTTATCTTGCTATTGCTCGCCTTGGTCGCTGCCGGGCTGGTGGCACAGCAGTTCCGTCTGTTCGAACGCGCCTGGTTCAACTGGCGGGTGTGGTACCAGCCTGCGGATGAGCGCGCCATTGGCCTGGCGGACTACCGTGTCACCCTCGAAGGCCAGGTGATCGAAGGGCTCGACGACGATGTCTCGGCCCTGACCTACGACCCCGTGCGCAAAAGCCTGTTTACCGTCACCAATAAAAACGCCGAACTGGTCGAGTTGTCGCTGGAGGGCAAGATCCTGCGGCGCATTCCGCTGGTGGGCTTTGGCGATGCCGAAGCGGTGGAATTTATCAGCGACAACATCTACGTCATCAGCGATGAGCGCCAGCAGCGCTTGATCAAAGTGCATGTGGACGAAGACACCAAGTTCCTCGACGCTGCCGATGCGGAGCAAATGACTCTGGGCGTGCACGTCGGCGGCAACAAGGGCTTTGAAGGGTTGGCCTACGATTCGGTGGGCAAGCGCTTGTTCGTGGCCAAGGAACGCGACCCCATGCTGATCTACGAGGTGCACGGGTTTCCCCATTTCAAGCCGGAAAAAACCTATTCGGTGCATGTGATCAACAACCCCAAGCGCGATGCCGGGCTGTTTGTGCGCGACCTGTCGAGCCTGCAATACGACGAGCGCAGCGGCCATCTGTTGGCGCTGTCGGATGAGTCGTTCCTGGTCTTGGAGCTGGATATTGATGGTCGCCCTCTAAGCAGTCTGTCGTTGCTTAAAGGGCGCCATGGCCTGAGCAAGCGCGTGCCCCAGGCCGAAGGGATCGCCATGGATGACGACGGCACGCTGTACATGGTCAGCGAGCCCAACCTGTTTTACGTGTTCAAGAAACCCTGATCAGAACATCCACTGCACACCCAGCGAATAACCGGTCTGGCTGCCTTCGGCATGCCCGAGGCGGCCGTTGACCTCGGCGAACACGCCCAGCTGTGGGGTGATCGCCAGTTGGCTGCCCAGTTGTGCGCGAGCGAAGCTCTTATCCACTGAGCCCAGCCTGGCGGTGCGGGCCTGGCCATCGGCGCGTGCGGTGAGTTGCAGGTCGTCCAGGCGGCCGTCGGCCAATTCCTTGACCCAGGCGATGTCGCCGTAGGGCATCAGGTTCAGGCCATAGGGCAGGGCAACAGCGCCGCGCACGCGCCAGCCGAGGCTGGCTTCCAGGGAGTCGAAAGACTGCTCTTCGTACTCTAGGGCCGTGCGCAGGTTCTGCTTTTCGTGGAACTTGTCGATGCGGTAATGGCTGTAGTCCAGGCCGGCGAACGGCCCGCTCTTGATCGCGCCAAAGTCAAAGTCATAGCCACCCAGCACCCGTGCGCCCAACGCCAGGGCATCGGTATCGCCCGTCAGTTGCTGGTTGAGCAGGATCGGCCCGCCATTGGCCTGGATGACCAGGTTGCGCTTGGAATCGAAGCGCGTGTGGCCCACGCTCAGGTCACCGGCCAGCCAGCTTGGCCCACCATCGTTGAGCAGTGCATAGACGGCTGCCTGCCAGGTGTCGCTGTCGAGCTTGCCGCGATGCTCCAGTTTGTCGCGCCCATTGAGGTAGCTGAGGCTGGCGCCGATATTCAGGCTTGAAGTCAGTTGGTAGTCGCCGAGGGCATGCAGGCCCAGGCGTCGGGCTTCGGGGTTGGGGGCAGTGTCAAAGCCGCTGTCCGGGTTGTATTCGCCATCCACGCCGATCTCGCCATCAAAGCTGCCCACCTCGCGGCTGGCCGCTTGCAGGGTCAGCCAGCGGCGATCATGCAGGCGTACCAGGGCCTGATGCTGGCGCTGCAGGTTGTCTTGCATATTGCGCGCAACGGCGCCGCCGGAAGCGGTCGAGGCCATCAGGTCGGTGTTGGTCAGTTCCAGCACCAGGCGGCTGAGCAGGCGTGAATAGTCACGCAGGCGCTGGTCGATGCGCGCCTGGCCGAATGCATCGGTCAGCACGGCTTTGTTGTCTTCGTTCGGGTCGTGCCAGGTTGAGCCGCCGGGGATTTTCGGGTTGTCGGTCTGGGTGTAACCGTCCAGGTCGCCCAGTTCCCAGTTGGTGGCCTCTATATAAAGGATCGGGATATTCAGCGGTTCGAACGCTTCACCATCGCTGCAGCAGCCGGTGCCCTTTGGGTACTGCGGGTCCAGGCCGGGGTTGCTGAACAAGGGGATGTTCAGTTCCCTGGCGATCTGGAAGGTGTGCTCACGCAAGGAGGCCAACGCCGGGTTAGCGGTGCTGTTCTGGCCGGCGTGGGCATACATCATGTCACCGGTGATCAGGCTGTCGAGGTTGATCATCGCGAGCATGTTGGCGCGCTGGCTGGCGCTGAGTGAGTCGACAAAGGCCCGCGAGCCACGCAGGCCTTCTTCTTCGGCGCCGAAGCCAACGATTTGCAGGCCATTTTCCAGTGACAGGCCGCCGAGGTTCTTCGCCACCTCAGTCAACACGCTGGCGCCGGAACCGTTGTCATCCAGGCCTTGTAGGGTCGGGCGGCCGAAGTAGGTATCGAAATGCGCGCCAATCACCACGTACTGGGCCTTGGTGCCAGCGGCAGAGGCCACCACGTTTTGCGAAGCCCGGCTGCCGTTGTTCCAGGTGAAATCCTGGCGGCTGATGTTATAGGCCGTGCCCATCTGGCTCTGCATCCAGTCGGCTGCCCCGGCAAAATTGGCCGTGCCGCGATAACGGCCAGGGTAATCGTTGATCAGCTTTTCCAGGGTGGTGTTGGCGTGCTGGCCGTAATCGTAGGCCTGGCTATGGGTGGGCAACAGGGCACCGGCAACGCTGATGGCGAGGGCTAGAGGCTTTATCACAAGGTCTTCCTTGAGGTGAGGGGGACGTTCAAGCCCAGACCCTTTGCACAATGCGCGCCTCATTCCCTGGGCGGCTGCAAATTGGCGCATTGTTAAACGCGTGGGTCGCGTGGCTGTAATTTGTAACGGATTGGATACCAGGCGGGGCAGGGGATGCCGTGACAGAGCGCACGGTTTTGGCGAGGAGTGCTGCGAAAAGTAGCGTTTTTGTTACATCGCTTTAGAGCCGAGCGCTAACACATGTGGGAGCTGGCTTGCCTGCGATGGCATCGCCTCGGTATCCATTGATACACCGAGTCGTCTGCATCGCGGGCAAGCCCGGCTCCCACAGGGTCAGGCTTTGAGGGTTTTCACGCCTTCCGGGGTACCCAGCAGCAATACATCCGCCGGGCGCGCGGCGAACAGGCCGTTGGTGACCACGCCCACAATGGCGTTGATCTGCGTCTCCAGTTCCACCGGGTTGGTGATCTGCATATTGAACACGTCGAGGATGATGTTGCCGTTATCGGTCAACACGCCTTCGCGGTACACCGGGTCGCCGCCCAGTTTCACCAGCTCGCGGGCCACGTGGCTGCGGGCCATGGGGATGACTTCCACCGGCAGTGGGAACGTGCCCAGCACGGGGACCAGCTTGCTCGCGTCGGCGATGCAAATGAAGGTCTTGGCCACGGCCGCGACAATCTTCTCGCGGGTGAGGGCCGCGCCGCCGCCTTTGATCAGGTTCAGGTGTTCGTCGCTTTCATCGGCGCCGTCGACGTAGAACTCCAGGTCGCTCACGGTGTTGAGTTCGTACACCGGAATGCCATGGCCCTTGAGGCGGGCAGCGGTGGCTTCGGAACTGGCGACGGCGCCGTCGAACGCGCCCTTGTGCTGGGCCAGTGCGTCGATAAAGCAGTTGGCGGTGGAACCGGTGCCGACACCGACGATGCTCTTGTCGTCGAGTTTAGGAAGGATTAAATCGACAGCGGCCTGGGCCACTGCCTGTTTGAGTTGATCCTGGGTCATGCGGGCTCCGGAACGGGCGGGGAATTAACGAGGGCGGCGAGTATAACCCAACAAAACCTCGGGATTCGTGTGGTCGCCCGGCCAAACGCTGGGTTAGACTCCTTGGCCCTGCCCAACCCGTGAAGTAGATGCCTGCCGATGCTTGAACACTACGTCAAAAAAATCCTCACCTCGCGCGTTTACGACATCGCCGTGGAAACCCCCTTGCAGACTGCCCGCCAGCTCTCCGAGCGGCTGGGTAACAAAATTTGGCTCAAGCGCGAAGACTTGCAGCCGGTGTTCTCGTTCAAGATTCGCGGCGCCTACAACAAGCTGACCCAGCTCAGTGCCGAAGAACGTGCACGCGGCGTCGTCACCGCGTCGGCCGGCAACCATGCCCAGGGCCTGGCCCTGGCGGCCAAGGTGCTGGGGGTGAAAGCCACCATCGTGATGCCCAAAACCACCCCGGAGATCAAGGTCGAAGGCGTGCGTTCCCGTGGTGGCAAAGTGGTGTTGCACGGTGATTCCTTCCCGGAAGCCCTGGCCTACTCGCTCAAGCTGGTCGACGAAA
Source organism: Pseudomonas sp. B2021 (assembly GCF_018135665.1). NCBI lineage: Bacteria > Pseudomonadati > Pseudomonadota > Gammaproteobacteria > Pseudomonadales > Pseudomonadaceae > Pseudomonas > Pseudomonas sp. B2021. The sequence goes on along the minus strand of NZ_SMOF01000001.1, from coordinate 5,804,950 downwards.
AAGGCTACGTGTACATCCACCCCTACGATGATCCGCATACCATTGCCGGGCAGGGCACCGTGGCGATGGAGATCCTGCGCCAGCACCCAGGGCCGCTGGACGCGATTTTCGTACCGGTGGGCGGCGGCGGCCTGATCGCCGGGATTGCGGCGTATGTGAAATACCTGCGCCCGGAAATCAAGATCATCGGCGTGGAGCCGGACGACTCCAACTGCCTGCAAGCCGCCATGGCGGCGGGCGAGCGCGTGGTTTTGCCGACTGTGGGAATCTTCGCCGATGGCGTGGCGGTGGCGCAGATCGGCCAGCATACCTTCGACATCTGCAAAGACTATGTGGACGAAGTGATCACCGTCAGCACCGATGAAATCTGTGCGGCGATCAAGGACATCTACGATGACACCCGCTCCATCACCGAACCGGCCGGTGCGCTGGGTGTGGCCGGGATCAAAAAGTACGTCGAGACCCGTGGCGTCAGCGGCCAGAGCTTTGTCGCCATCGACTCGGGCGCCAACGTCAACTTCGACCGTTTGCGCCATGTGGCCGAGCGCGCCGAGTTGGGTGAAGGTCGTGAGGCCATCATCGCCGTGACCATCCCCGAGCGGCCGGGCAGCTTCAAGGCCTTCTGCGAAGCGGTGGGCAAGCGCCAGATCACCGAATTCAATTACCGCTACCACTCCGGCAGCGAAGCGCACATCTTCGTCGGCGTGCAGACCCACCCGGAGAACGACCCACGCAGCGCGTTGGTGGCCAGCCTGACCAGCCAGGGTTTTCCGGTGCTGGACCTCACCGAGAACGAACTGGCCAAGTTGCACATTCGCCATATGGTCGGTGGGCATGCGGCCAAAGTCAGCGACGAATTGGTGTTTCGCTTCGAATTTCCGGAGCGACCGGGGGCGTTGTTCAACTTCCTGCACAAGCTCGGCGGGCGCTGGAACATCTCGATGTTCCACTACCGCAACCACGGTGCGGCTGACGGCCGAGTGGTGGCGGGCTTGCAAGTGCCGGCGGACGAGCGCCACCTGGTGCCTGCCGCGTTGGCGCAAATCGGTTACCCGTACTGGGATGAAAGCGAAAACCCGGCTTACCAGCTGTTCCTCGGTTGAGCGACTACGCTGACTGAGCGGCCTAAAAGGAATAGAGACCATGGAAACGCTGACCACCCTCAAGGTGATCCACATCACCGCCACCGTATTGCTGCTGCTCAGCGGCCTGGGCCTGGCGGTATTGGCGTGGCGTAAACGCAGCGCCGGCCCGTCTGCGACCGTGCAACGCCCCTGGGCATTTATATGGCTGCTGATGGGGATATGCCTGGTGAGCATGCCGTTCACCGGCTGGTGGCTGGTGCACCTGCTCGGCTGGCCATTGGGGCAAACCTGGATCTTGGGCTCCAGCATCCTCTACACCGTGGCGGCGCTGGCCTGGTTCTGGCTGGTGGCGCGGCTCAATCGGCTGCGCAAGGGCGAGGGCGGGAGCCTGAATTTCACCCTGGTGCTGGCGGTGGTCAGCCTGGTGGGGTTTGTGGCAATTGCAGGGCTGATGGGCGCCAAGCCGGTTTAAAGCGTTAGACCGCGTCGCGTTCATCGCAGGCAAGCCAGCTCCCACAGGGGAATGCATTCCAAATGTGGGAGCTGGCTTGCCTGCGATAGCGTCATCAGCTGCGCAGTGTAATCACCGGCCAGCCACGCTTTTCAGCCTCAGCGCGCAAATTCGGATCCGGATCCACTGCCACCGGGTGAGTCACCTGCTCCAGCAACGGCAAATCATTCATCGAATCGCTGTAGAAGTAGCTGCCTTCCAGGCTATGCCCGGTTTCTTCCAGCCAACGGTTCAAACGTGTCACCTTGCCCTCACGAAAGCACGGCACATCAGTGCTGCGCCCGGTATAGCGGCCGTCCACCATTTCGCACTCGGTGGCGATCAAGGTCTCGACGCCCAGGCGTGCGGCAATCGGCGCGGTGACGAAGCGGTTGGTGGCGGTGATGATCACCAGCTTGTCACCGGCGGCGCGGTGCTTGGCCAGCAGCTCGACGGCCTTGGGGAGCAGGATGGGCTCGATGCAGTCGCGCATGTAGTCGTTGTGCCACTCGTCCAGCTGGGCCATCTCGGTGCGGCCGAGGATTTCCAGGCAGAAGTTCAAGTAGGCGGCGTTATCCAGCGTGCCGGCCAGGTAGTCCTGGTAGAACTCATCGTTGCGGGCCTTGTAGGCCACCGGGTCGAGAAAACCGCGTTCACACAGGTAATCGCCCCAGGCGTGATCGCTGTCACCGCCCAGAAGGGTATTGTCCAAGTCGAATAAGGCCAGGCGCATTGCAGTTACTCGCTGAAAAGTCTGTAAAAAGGCGTCCAGAATACGGTCTTTTCACAAGAGTGCACATAAGGTAAGAAGCCTCGTTGCCGCTGGAACAACCTTTGTGGAACAATGCGGCGACATGCGTTTGCGAGGTTGTTGCCGTGATCGACCCCGATGGTTTCCGTCCTAATGTCGGCATTATTCTGACGAATGATGCCGGACAGGTGCTATGGGCTCGCCGAATCAACCAAGATGCCTGGCAGTTTCCTCAAGGTGGAATCAACCCCGACGAAACCCCTGAAGACGCCTTGTACCGTGAGTTGAACGAAGAAGTCGGCCTTGAGCGCGAAGATGTGCAAATTCTGGCCTGTACCCGTGGCTGGTTGCGCTATCGTTTGCCGCAACGCCTGGTGCGTACCCACAGCCAACCGCTGTGCATCGGCCAGAAGCAGAAATGGTTTCTTTTGCGCCTGATCTCCAACGAGCAGCGGGTGCGGATGGATTTGACCGGTAAACCGGAGTTCGATGGCTGGCGCTGGGTCAGCTATTGGTATCCGTTGGGCCAGGTGGTGACATTCAAGCGCGAGGTTTATCGTCGCGCTCTCAAAGAGCTTGCCCCGCGCCTTTTAGCGCGCGACTGACGACGGAGTTCGACCCCGAGCCATGCTCAATACGCTGCGCAAGATCGTCCAGGAAGTTAACTCCGCCAAGGATCTCAAGGCGGCGTTGGGGATTATTGTGTTGCGCGTCAAGGAAGCCATGGGCAGCCAGGTCTGCTCGGTTTACCTGCTGGACCCCGAGACCAACCGTTTTGTGCTGATGGCCACGGAGGGCTTGAACAAGCGCTCCATCGGCAAGGTCAGCATGGCGCCCAATGAAGGTCTGGTGGGCCTGGTGGGGACGCGTGAAGAACCCCTGAACCTCGAAAACGCGGCCGATCACCCGCGTTATCGCTACTTTGCCGAAACCGGCGAAGAGCGCTACGCCTCGTTCCTTGGCGCACCGATCATTCACCACCGCCGCGTTGTCGGCGTGTTGGTCATCCAGCAAAAAGAGCGTCGCCAGTTCGACGAAGGCGAAGAAGCCTTCCTGGTGACCATGAGCGCGCAACTGGCCGGGGTTATTGCCCACGCCGAAGCGACCGGCTCGATTCGCGGCCTGGGGCGCCAGGGCAAGGGTATCCAGGAAGCCAAGTTCGTCGGTGTACCGGGTTCGCCAGGCGCTGCGGTGGGTACCGCGGTGGTCATGCTGCCGCCCGCCGACCTCGATGTGGTGCCGGACAAGAGCGTCAGTGACATCGACGCCGAGATCAAACTGTTCAAGACCGCCCTCGAAGGCGTGCGCGCCGACATGCGCAACCTGTCGACCAAGCTGGCGACCCAGCTGCGCCCCGAAGAGCGTGCGCTGTTCGACGTGTACCAGATGATGCTCGACGACGCGTCCCTGGGTAACGAAGTCAAGACCGTGATCAAGACCGGCCAGTGGGCCCAGGGCGCGTTGCGCCAGGTGGTCACCGATCACGTCAACCGTTTCGAAATGATGGACGACGCCTACCTGCGCGAGCGGGCGTCGGATGTGCGCGACCTGGGTCGCCGTCTGTTGGCGTACTTGCAGGAAGACCGCAGCACCAACATGGTCTTCCCCGATAACACCATTTTAGTCAGTGAAGAATTGACCGCCACCCAGCTTGGCGAAGTGCCTGAAGGCAAGCTGGTGGGCCTGGTGTCGGTATTGGGTTCGGGTAACTCCCACGTGGCGATCCTGGCCCGGGCCATGGGTATCCCGACGGTGATGGGCCTGGTAGACCTGCCGTATTCCAAGGTCGATGGCATCGACATGATCGTCGACGGGCATCGCGGCGAGGTGTTCACCAACCCCAGCGACGTGCTGCGCAAGCAATACGCCGAGGTGGTGGAAGAAGAGAAGCAACTGGCCCAGGGCCTGGATTCGCTACGCGAGCTGCCGTGTGTCACCCCCGACGGCCACCGCGTACCGCTGCTGGTGAACACGGGCCTGCTGGCGGATGTAGCCCGTGCGCAGCAACGCGGTGCCGAAGGGGTGGGGCTGTACCGCACCGAAGTGCCGTTCATGATCAACCAGCGTTTCCCGAGCGAGAAGGAGCAGCTGGCGATTTATCGCGAGCAACTGCAAGCCTTCCACCCGTTACCGGTGACGATGCGCAGCCTGGATATTGGCGGCGACAAGTCACTGTCCTATTTCCCGATCAAGGAAGACAACCCCTTCCTTGGCTGGCGTGGCATCCGCGTTACCCTCGACCATCCCGAAATCTTCCTCGTCCAGACCCGCGCCATGCTCAAGGCCAGCGAGGGCTTGAACAACCTGCGCATCCTGCTGCCGATGATCTCCGGCACCCATGAACTGGAAGAAGCCCTGCACCTGATCCACCGTGCCTGGGGCGAAGTGCGCGACGAAGGCGCCGATGTGCCGATGCCGCCGATTGGGGTGATGATCGAAATCCCGGCGGCGGTGTACCAGGCCAAGGAACTGGCGCGGCAGGTGGACTTCCTGTCGGTGGGCTCCAACGACCTGACCCAGTACCTGCTGGCCGTGGACCGTAACAACCCACGGGTGGCCGACCTCTACGACTACCTGCACCCAGCGGTGCTGCAAGCGCTGCAACACGTGGTGCGCGACGCCCATGCCGAAGGCAAACCGGTGAGTATCTGCGGCGAAATGGCCGGCGACCCCGCGGCGGCGGTGCTGTTGATGGCGATGGGTTTTGACAGCCTGTCGATGAACGCCACCAACTTGCCGAAAGTGAAGTGGATGCTGCGCCAGGTGGAGTTGAGCAGGGCCAAGGATTTGCTCGCCGAGTTGATGACCATCGACAACCCGCAAGTTATCCACAGCTCGCTGCAACTGGCGTTGAAGAACCTGGGGTTGACCCGGATGATCAACCCGGCCTCGGCCAAAACCCTGTAGGAGCGAGCTTCTAGCAGATCGTTCCCGCGCTCTGCGTGGGAATGCAGCCCTGGACGCTCCGCGTCGGCTTTTAGAGCGTGACGCAGAGCGTCACAAGAGGCGTTCCCACGCAGAGCGTGGGAACGATCAAAGACCGAGGCGCCTTCATCGCAGGCAAGCCAGCTCCCACCTGTGGAATGCATTCCCCTGTGGGAGCTGGCTTGCCTGCG
>NZ_SMOF01000001.1:5656593-5799468 GCF_018135665.1 Pseudomonas sp. B2021 | reverse complement strand
GCATTGGATAACCCGTACACCCCAGCCTTCAGCAACGTCGGCTCGGTGTCATTGGCGTTGTAGTGCCACAGCTCATCCCGCGTGCCCACCAGCAGGTTAAACCCGGCATATTCAATCGAGCGGCCATTCACATCGGCCAAATAATCATCAATCGGCAGCGAACCAATGAGAAACCGCGCGACCAGCTCGCCACGAGACTTGCGTGCCGGTGGCTGGTGCGGGTCGCGGATGTTGGTCAAGGCGGCAAAGCGCCCATCCGCGTTCACCCCCAGCCAGGTGCCCCCGGCCTCCTGATCGCGACCGGCATAGACCTGGGGCGCATCCGCCCACTGGGCCAGCGGCAGGCTGGGGCGGGCGTAGAACTCATCGCGGTTGGCCGCGACGATCAGTGGCTGGGCATGGCCCGGTCGCCAGGCGAAAACAATCAGGCACATCGGGTGACCCCTTTTGTGTTTTTGCCACTCTACCCACAGACGCGCCGGTGTTCCATCGTCTCGAAGTTGGGCCGTGCACCTCTGATCCGTTAACATGCCGGGCTATTTGGCGTGTATGTGAACTTCTTAATTTGATCTCGCCGCTGTAACGCAGGCTTAATCGCACATCGGCATGGTCCGGTGCGTCATGACTAAATGTTTTAACGAGGAGTCGCAATGCTGCCTTACCCGCAGATCGACCCGGTGGCCCTGGCCATCGGTCCGCTGAAAATCCATTGGTACGGGTTGATGTACCTGATCGGCATCGGCGGCGCCTGGCTGCTGGCTTCCCGGCGCCTGAACCGTTTCGACCCGACCTGGACCAAGGAAAAGCTCTCCGACATGGTGTTCTGGATGTCGATGGGCGTGATCGTCGGCGGGCGCCTGGGGTATGTGCTGTTCTACGATCTGTCTGCGTATCTCGCCAACCCGACCCTGATCTTCGAAGTGTGGAAGGGCGGCATGGCGTTCCACGGCGGGTTTATCGGCGTGATGATCGCCGCCTGGTGGTTTGGCCGGCGCAATGGCAAGTCGTTCTTCCAGCTGATGGACTTCGTCGCCCCCTTCGTGCCGATTGGCCTGGGCGCCGGGCGCATTGGTAACTTTATCAACGCCGAGCTGTGGGGCAAGCCGACCGACGTGCCGTGGGCGATGGTGTTCCCGGCGTTCAGCGACCCGGCGCAACTGCCGCGCCACCCGTCGCAGCTGTACCAGTTTGCGTTGGAAGGTGTGGCGCTGTTCCTTATTCTGTATATCTTCTCGCGCAAGCCACGCCCAACCATGGCCGTGTCGGGCATGTTCGCGCTGTTCTACGGGATTTTCCGCTTTATCGTCGAATTCGTACGGGTACCGGATGCGCAGTTGGGCTACCTGGCATGGGGCTGGCTGACCATGGGTCAGGTGCTTAGCCTGCCGATGATCCTGGCGGGCCTGGGCATGCTGTGGTGGGCGTACAATCGCCCGCAGCCGCTGAAGAACGCCGCGCTTTAAATTCGAATGCCAAGACCAGGAGGTCTTGGCTTCAACGATACGGGTAAAAACATGAAGCAATATCTCGAACTGCTGCAGGATGTCGTGACCAATGGCCTGACCAAGGGCGACCGCACGGGCACCGGCACCAAGGCTGTGTTTGCGCGTCAGTATCGGCATAACCTGGCCGACGGCTTCCCGCTGCTGACCACCAAGAAGCTGCACTTCAAAAGCATCGCCAACGAACTGATCTGGATGTTGAGCGGCAACACCAACATCAAGTGGCTCAACGAAAATGGCGTGAAGATCTGGGACGAATGGGCCACCGAAGACGGCGACCTGGGCCCGGTGTACGGCGAGCAGTGGACCGCCTGGCCGACCAAGGACGGCGGCACGATCAACCAGATCGACTACATGGTGCACACGCTCAAGACCAACCCCAACAGCCGTCGCATCCTGTTCCACGGCTGGAACGTCGAATACCTGCCGGACGAAACCCAGAGCCCGCAGGAGAACGCGCGTAACGGCAAGCAAGCCCTGCCGCCATGCCATTTGCTGTACCAGGCGTTCGTGCATGACGGCCATCTGTCGATGCAGCTGTATATCCGCAGCTCCGACGTGTTCCTGGGCCTGCCGTACAACACTGCCGCGCTGGCGTTGCTGACCCACATGCTGGCCCAGCAGTGCGACCTGATCCCCCACGAGATCATCGTCACTACCGGCGACACCCACGCCTACAGCAACCACATGGAGCAGATCCAGACCCAGTTGGCGCGTACGCCGAAAAAACTGCCGGAACTGGTGATCAAGCGTAAGCCTGCGTCGATCTACGACTATAAGTTCGAAGACTTCGAAATCGTGGGCTACGACGCCGACCCGAGCATCAAGGCTGACGTGGCTATCTAAAGCCTTATTCGGTGAAAAACTGTGGGAGCTGGCTTGCCTGCGATGGCAGAGTGTCAGGCGACATCAATGTTGCTGGTCCACCGCTATCGCAGGCAAGCCAGCTCCCACATGGGTTCGGTGTTCACTTGGGTTAGTGGCCGTGGCTTCTGCCCACATGCGAAGGCTCGGCCTCGCTGGCCGCAATCCCTCCGCTGACCTCCAACTGCTGCAAGATCCCGCACTGGTTCCCACCGCCGCAACGTTGGCGCAGGTCCAGCAGTTGTTCCTGCAAGGCCAACAATCCGTCGATCCGCGCTTTCACATGATGGATATGCTCGTCGATCAACGCATTCACGCTTTCGCACTGGTCCTGGGGGCTGTCGCGTAGCCCCAGCAGGCTGCGGATTTCTTCGAGGGTCATGTCCAGGCTGCGGCAGTTGCGGATAAAGGTCAGCCGCTCGGTGTGCGCCTGGGTGTACACGCGGTAGTTGCCATCGGTGCGGGCCGGGGGCGGCAGCAGGTTTTCCTTCTCGTAATAACGGATGGTTTCCACCGGGCAATCGGTGAGTTTGGCCAGTTCGCCGATCTTCATCGCAGCAATCTCCAAATGGGTGCTTGACCCTATAGTGGCTACAGGGTCTTTACTTGGCAACAGGCACCTTTACGGACGCGACCTGATGAGCCACTCCATTCATACCCCGCACAAGCACGACCACAAGCACGACCACAAGCATGATCACGATCATGACCACCCGCATGACCACCCGCATGACCACGATCACGATCACGGCCATGATCATAAACATGACCATGGGCCCGCCAAACTCACGCCTGTGGATAACCATGGCCATTCCGGCTCCTGCTGCTCCGGCGCTGCCGGGCCTGCCATCGTGACCCTGAGTGAGGCGCCCACCGCCGGCTCGCGCCTGAGCACCTTCCGCATCGAAGCCATGGACTGCCCTACCGAGCAGACGCTGATCCAGAACAAGCTGGGCAAGCTCGCTGGCGTGCAGCAACTGGAATTCAACCTGATCAACCGCATCCTCGGCGTCACCCATGACCTGCCGAACACGGCGCCGATCATCGAGGCAATCAAGTCCATCGGCATGCAGGCCGACCCTATCGAAGAAGGCAGCCCCGCCGCCGCGCCGCCCGCCAAGAAACATTGGTGGCCGTTGGCGGTGTCGGGCGTGGGTGCCCTGGGGGCCGAGGTGTTGCACTTCACCGGCGTGGCGCCCACCTGGGTAATCGCGCTGGTGGCGTTGGTGTCGATCCTCAGCGGCGGCCTTACCACCTACAAGAAGGGCTGGATTGCCCTGAAGAACTTCAACCTCAATATCAATGCCTTGATGAGCATCGCGGTGACGGGCGCGATCCTGATTGGCCAGTGGCCGGAAGCGGCGATGGTGATGTTCCTGTTCACCGTGGCCGAGTTGATTGAGGCCAAGTCCCTGGACCGGGCGCGCAACGCCATCAGCGGCCTGATGCAGATGACCCCGGAACAGGCCACGGTGCGCCAGGCCGACGGTTCTTGGCTGGAAAAAGAGGTCAAAAGCATCGATCTTGGCGCGATTGTCCGAGTAAGACCCGGTGAGCGCATCGGCCTCGACGGTGAGGTCACGGCCGGTCAGTCCACCATCGACCAGGCGCCGATCACCGGGGAAAGCCTGCCGATTGAGAAAACCGTGGGCGATAAAGTCTTTGCCGGCACCATCAACCAGGCCGGCTCCCTGGAGTACAAGGTTACCGCAGCGGCGAACAACTCCACGCTGGCGCGGATCATCCACGCGGTGGAACAGGCTCAAGGCGCACGCGCACCGACCCAGCGCTTTGTCGACAGTTTCTCCAAGGTCTACACCCCGGCCGTCTTCCTGTTTGCCCTCGGTGTGGCGGTGATTCCGCCGCTGTTCATGGCGGGTGTGTGGTTTGACTGGATCTACCGCGCCCTCGTGCTGCTGGTGGTGGCCTGCCCGTGTGCCTTGGTGATCTCCACCCCGGTGACCATTGTCAGCGGCCTGGCAGCTGCGGCGCGCAAAGGCATCCTGATCAAAGGCGGCGTGTACCTGGAGGGCGGCTACAAGCTTGACTACCTGGCCCTCGACAAGACCGGCACCATCACCCATGGCAAACCGGTGCAAACCGATTACCTGCCGCTGTTCCCGAATATCGAAGACAGCGCGCCGGCCCTGGCCGCGAGTTTGGCATCGCGTTCTGACCACCCGGTGTCCCTGGCGATTGCCAACGCGGCTGTGGATAAAAACCTGTCGACTCACGCTGTGGATAACTTCGAAGCCTTGGCCGGGCGTGGTGTGCGGGGTGATATCAACGGCCAGACCTATCACCTGGGTAACCACCGCCTGGTGGAAGACCTCGGCCTGTGTTCCGAGGCCCTGGAAGAAAAACTCTTCGCCCTGGAAAAACAAGGCAAGTCCGTGGTGTTGCTGCTGGACAAGTCCGGCCCGCTGGCGCTGTTTGCCGTGGCCGACACGGTCAAGGAAAGCAGCCGCGAAGCCATCCAGCAATTACACGACCTGGGCATCAAGACCCTGATGCTCACCGGCGACAACACCCACACCGCCCAGGCCATTGCGGCCCAGGTCGGCATCGACCAGGCCCAGGGCGACCTGTTGCCCACCGACAAACTGCAAGCCATCGAAACCCTCTACGGCCAGGGCCATCGGGTGGGCATGGTCGGTGACGGTATCAACGACGCCCCGGCCCTGGCCCGTGCCGAGATCGGCTTTGCCATGGCCGCGGCGGGCACCGACACGGCGATCGAGACCGCCGATGTGGCGCTGATGGACGATGATTTGCGCAAGATTCCGGCTTTCATTCGGTTGTCGCGGCAAACGTCGAGTATCCTCAAGCAGAACATCGCCCTGGCGCTGGTGATCAAGGCGATCTTCCTGGCCGTCACGTTCATGGGCATGGCGACCATGTGGATGGCGGTCTTCGCCGACATGGGCGTGAGCCTGCTGGTGGTGTTCAATGGCCTGCGCCTGGTGCGCAAATAGCGGATGAGAGGGTGGTGTGCTGAGTGCTGAGTTAAAGGCGTTTTTCATGGTCGCCCGCCTGGGCAGCATTACCCAGGCGGCGAAGAAACTCGGCTTGAGCCAGCCCACGGTGACCACCCAGATTCGCAACCTGGAAAGCCACTACGGCGTCGAGTTGTTCTACCGTGGCGGCCGCCGCCTCACCGTCAGCGACGAAGGCGCGCGGCTATTGCCGATGGTCAAGGCGCTGTTGCAGCAGGAAGCGGATATCGAGTTTTTCCTGCGCAACAACGGCCAGGTCCAGGGCGCGCTGAGGATTGCCGCGACGGCGCCGTATTACATCCTCGATCTGGTCAAAGCCTTTCGCGAGCGCCTGCCCCAGGTGGAAGTGTCGGTGGAAATTGGCAACTCCCAGCAGGTGCTTGAAGCGCTGGACGATTACCGCGTCGATGTCGCGGCCTCATCGCAATTGCTGGAAGACGCCCGGCTGATCCGCCGCGTGCTGGGCACCGACCCGCTGGTGCTGGCGGTGCACCGCAATCACCCGTTGGCCAAGCTTGATCATGTACCGTTGAGCGCGCTTATCGGGCACACCTTGCTGATGCGTGAAGCGGGCTCCACCACCCGCCGGCTGACGGAAGAGATGTTGAAGAACGCCGGCGTGGGGTACGGGCCGTTGCTGGAGATTGGCAGCCGTGAGTCGATTCGCGAGGCGGTACTGCGCAATATCGGCATCAGCATCATTGCCCGCCAGGAAGTGCCCCATGACCCGCAATTGCGTGTGCTGACCATCGAGAATGCACCGCAGATTCCGGAGTACCTGTATTGCCTCAAGGAGCGCAAAGGGGCGCGGTTGCCGGCGGCGTTTCTTGGTTTGGCTCAGGAAATGTCACCCCTCTGATCGTTCCCACGCTCCGCGTGGGACCGCCGCCGAGGACGCTCCGCGTCCGTGACGCGGAGCGTCACTAGAGACATTCCCACGCAGAGCGTGGGAACGATCATGAGTCCTACACAAATCCACCAATACCACTATCACCTCCTTTTGCCTTTCTGCCACACCAGCTACGCATTGCCTCCCTAGCATGGCCTTCATCCGTTCGATGAGGTGCCACCATGCACACAGCCCTGACCCAACCCGGCGCACCGATGAAAGTGCGCGCAATCCAGAAACGCTTTGGCGCATTCACCGCGCTGGACAACGTCTCCCTGGACGTCGCCGCCGGCGAGCTGGTGTGCCTGCTGGGCCCTTCCGGTTGCGGCAAGACCACACTGCTGCGCTGCATCGCCGGCCTGGAGCGCCAGGACAGCGGTGAGCTTTACCTGGGCGAGCGCGACGTGTCCTTGCTGCCACCCCAGGCGCGGGACTACGGCATCCTGTTTCAGTCCTACGCGTTGTTTCCCAACCTCAGCGTTGAAGCGAACATCGGCTATGGCCTCACCGGCAGCGGCCGCGATGAAGTGCGCAAGCGTGTCGCGCAGATGCTCGAACTGGTCGGCCTGGTGGGCAGCGAAAAGAAGTACCCCGGCCAACTCTCCGGCGGCCAGCAACAGCGCGTCGCCCTGGCCCGCGCACTGGCGCCGGCGCCGTCGTTATTGCTGTTGGATGAGCCGATGTCGGCCCTCGATGCCCGGGTGCGCGAGCACCTGTGCACTGAACTGCGCCAACTGCAGCGGCGCCTGGGCATCACCACCTTGATGGTGACCCACAACCAGGACGAAGCCATGTTGATGGCCGACCGCATTGCCGTGATGAACAACGGCAAGGTCGAGCAGTACGCCACGCCCCAGGAAATCTACGACCGCCCGGCCACGCCGTTCGTGGCGGAGTTTGTCGGCCAGGGCAACTGGTTGCCGTTCAGCCGTAACAGCGCCAGCCATGCCCAGGTGGGTGGGTTGAAGATGCGCCTGGCTGAGGACGCGGGTGTCGCCCAGTCCGGCCGCTTGTTCTGCCGCCCGGAAGCCATTTGCGTCAACCCGCCGGTGCATGAAGAAAACCTGTTCCCGGCCAAGGTTCGCGAGATTACCTTCCTCGGCAACCGCTGCCGCATGAGCTTTGAGCTGGAACAATTGCCGGGCCATCCGTTGCTGGCTGAACTGACGCCGGAAGCCATGCCGCGCCTGGGCGCCCAGGACATCTGGGTGGCGTTGCCGCCGCGCAGCCTGCAGGTGTTTGCCTGAGATGGGGGCTGTGATGACATTGCCGGTACCGCGTCAGGTGTCCCGCGCCGAGTGGGGCGACCGCCTCTTTGTGGTCGGCGGCAAATGGCTCTGGCTGGGCCTGTTGGTGGTGGCGGTGCTGTTGCCGCTGTTGGCGATCTTCTGGCGCGGCTTCAGCAGCGAAGCCGGGCAGGGCGGTGGCCTGGTGGCCGCGCGCGAACTGCTGAGCAGCGCCAACTTCCACTGGTTGCTGGGCAATAGCCTGAAAGTGTCCCTCAGTGTGGCGGCCATCGTCGTGCCGCTGGCCTACTTGTTTGCCTATGCCCTGCAACGCACGCTGATCCCCGGCAAGTCCATCTGGCGCGGCCTGTCCTTGCTGCCATTGATGGCGCCGTCGATGCTGCCGGGCATTGCCCTGGTTTATCTGTTCGGCAACCAGGGCCTGCTGCGGGGTTTGTTCTCGGAGAATATCTACGGTTTCTGGGGCATTGTGCTCGGTGAGGTGATCTACACCTTTCCCCATGCCTTGATGATTTTGCTGTCGGCGTTGTCCCTGGCGGATGCGCGTTTGTTCGACGCCGCTTCTAGCATGGGCGCCAGCCCGGCCCGGGCGTTTCGCAGCATTACCTGGCCGGCCACGCGCCAGGCGGTGTTCGCCGCATTCTGCCTGGTGTTCACCCTGACCATTACCGACTTCGGGGTACCGGTGGTGGTGGGCGGCGATTACCAGGTGCTGGCGCTGGAGGCCTACAAGGCCGTGGTGGGCCAGCAACAGTTCGGTCGCGGCGCGTTGATCGGCATGGTGTTGCTGCTGCCGGCGCTGTTCAGCTTTGGCGTGGATGCGTGGTTGCGCCGTCGGCATGGCGACGCGATGAGCGGCCGCGCCCAGGTGTTCCAGCCAGCGCCATCACGGCTGCGCGACGGGTGCTACCTGGCCATCGTGCTGCTGATTTGCGCGGCGTTGCTGGTGGTGTTCGGCATGGCGGTGTACTCCTCGCTGGTGAAATTCTGGCCGTACAACCTGTCGCTGTCGCTCAACCACTACCAGTTCGAAGACACCGCTGGCGGCGGCTGGCTGGCCTATCGCAACAGCCTCACCATGGCGTTGTGCACGGCGTTGATCGGCAGCGTGCTGATTTTCACCGGTGCCTACCTGATGGAAAAGACCAAGGGTCAGAAGAACCTCAACCTGGCACTGCGCATGCTCAGCTTCGTGCCGATGGCCGTGCCGGGCCTGGTCCTGGGGCTGGGCTACGTGTTCTTCTTCAACCTCAACGGCAACCCGCTGCATGTGTTGTACGGCAGCATGGCGTTGCTGGTGGTGTGCACCATTGCCCACTACCTGACCACCGCGCAGATGACCGCGACCACCGCCTTGCGCCAGTTGGACGCCGAGTTCGAAGCCGCCGCCTTGTCCCTCAAGGCACCGTTGTACCGCCATTATCTGCGCGTCACGGTGCCGATCTGTCTGCCGGCGCTGCTGGACATCCTGCGCTACCTGTTTGTGTCGGCGATGACCACCGTGTCTGCCGCGATCTTCCTCTACAGCCCCGACACCATCCTCGCCGCCGTCGCCGTGCTGAACATGGACGACGCCGGCAATGTAGGCGGCGCGGCGGCCATGTCGACCCTGATCCTGTTCACCTCGGCCAGCGTCTCGCTGCTGCTGGCGTGGGCCTCACGTGGCGCGCTGCGCCGCTCCCAAGCCTGGCGCCAGCGCGCACCCGGCCAATAAAACATCCCTGAAGGAGGTGCTCCATGTTCAAGCCCCTGGCGCTGGTCGCTGCAGTCCTCACGGCATTCAGCCTGAATGCTTTCGCCAAGACCGAGTTGACGGTGTACACGGCCCTTGAAGCCGAGCAATTGAAGACCTACAAAAAAGCTTTCGAACAGGCCAACCCCGACGTCGAGATCAAGTGGGTGCGCGACTCCACCGGCATCATCACCGCCAAACTGCTGGCCGAGAAAGACCGCCCCCAGGCTGACGTGGTGTGGGGCCTGGCCGCCTCCAGCCTGGCGATCCTCGATCAGCAAGGCATGCTGGAAAACTACGCGCCCAAGGACTTGGACAAGATCGGCAAAAACTACCGCGACGCCGCCAATCCTCCGGCCTGGGTCGGCATGGACGTGTGGGCTGCCACCATCTGCTTCAACACTGTCGAAGCCGAGAAACAGGGCCTCACCAAACCAATAAGCTGGCAGGACCTGACCAAGCCCGAATATAAGGGCAAGATCGTGATGCCTAACCCGGCGTCTTCAGGCACCGGCTTCCTGGATGTCAGCGCCTGGCTCCAGACCTTCGGCGAGAAGCAAGGCTGGCAGTACATGGACGACCTGCATCAGAACATCGGCCAGTACGTTCACTCCGGCTCCAAGCCGTGCAAACTGGCGGCCTCCGGTGAGTTCCCGATCGGTATCTCCTTCGAATACCCGGCGGTTCAGCTCAAACGCCAGGGCGCGCCGCTGGACATTATCCTGCCCAAAGAAGGCCTGGGCTGGGACATCGAGGCCACCGCCGTGATCAAAGGCACTGCCCACGCTGACGCAGCGAAAAAACTCGCTGACTTCTCCGCCAGCACCGCGGCGATGGATCTGTACAAGGACAACTTCGCCGTGCTCGCCCAACCGGGTATCGCCAAGCCGCAGACCGAATTGCCAGCGGACTATGAGCAACGGTTGATCAAGAACGACTTTGTCTGGGCTTCCAAAAACCGTGACAGCATCCTGGCCGAATGGCGTAAGCGTTATGACGGCAAGTCGGAAAAACAGTAACCGATCGTTCCCACGCTCCGCGTGGTAACGCCGCTCTGGACGCTCCGCGTCCGCTTTTAAAGGTCGTGACGCGGAGCGTCACCGGATGAATTCCCACGCGGAGCGCGGGAACCAGAGGACAGTATGAGTAGTGATCTGTTAGTCGTCGGCGCCGGCATTCTCGGCCTCTCCCACGCCTATGCCGCCGCCAGGCGCGGCCTCAAGGTCAAGGTGTTCGAGCGCAGCGCCACGCCATTGGGCGCCTCAGTGCGCAACTTCGGCCAGGCACTGGTCACCGGTCAACCACCAGGGCCAATGCTGGACCTGGCGCGGGAAAGCCGCGAAATCTGGGGCCAGTGGGCGCAGGCGGCGGGCCTGGCGCTCAAGCGCAATGGCTCCTACCTGTTCGCCCGCACCGAAGCCGAAGAGCATCTGCTCGAAGCCTTCTGCGCCGAGCGAGCGCGGGAGCACGGCTACAACGTCGAGCTGCTGCAAGGCGCTGCCATGAACGACCTGTACGCTGGCCAGTTCCGTCATCACCGCGCCGCACTGCATGGCAAGGACGATCAGCAACTGTATTCCCGCGAGGCCATCCCGGCGCTGATCCATTACCTGAGCCAGGCGCTGAACGTGGAGTTTCACTTCTCCACCCTGGTGCGCGAGGTTGAACCGGGCCAGTTGCACAGCACGGCAGGCCGCTTTCGCGGCGAGCAGATCATCGTTTGCTCCGGCCACGATTATCAGACCCTGCTGGCCGACGCTATCGCCGGGCTCAACCCGCAAACCTGTCGCCTGCAAATGCTGCGCGCCCGGCCGGTGCTCAATCTGAACCTGCAACATGCCTTGCTCACCGGCTTGAGCTGCGTGCACTACGGCGCCTTCGCCGACCTGCCGGAAGCGGCCGCGGTGCAGGCGCAGATCCTGCGGGAAACGCCGTACCTGCACGAGCACGGCATTCACCTGTTGATCAGCCCTACGCCCCATGGTGAGTTGATCATCGGTGACTCCCACCATTACGACAGCGATCCGTCGCCCTTCAACGCCGAGCAGGTGGATGACTGGCTGATCGAACTGGCGCAACAGACCCTGGGTTGCAAGGTCCAGGTGGTCGAGCGTTGGCAGGGTGTCTACGGTTCGCGCGGGCCTGGGCCGTTTTCGTTTGTGCAGGCGGCACCCGGCGTCAGCGCTGCCTTGATGCACACCGGCGTAGGGATGAGCGTGGGGCCGGCGATGGCCGAGCGTAATATCAGCACGCTGTGGGGCGCGACGCGATGAGCCCGGAACAGGCGATTGCCCAGGTGTTTGGCTTGTACGAGCAGCACGGCACGGCTGACTACATCGGCGAGCCGGTGTCGCAAATCGAGCACATGTCCCAGGCCGCGCAATTGGCCATGGCCGAAGGGTTTGACGACGAGGTGGTGCTGGCGGCGTTTTTCCACGACATCGGCCACCTCTGCGGCCAGGGCTGCGCGAACATGGGCGGTTATGGTGTGGTCAGCCACGAGCGGCTGGGCGCCGATTACCTGCGCCGCGCAGGCTTCAGCGAACGCTTGGCCAAATTGGTGGAATACCACGTGCAGGCCAAGCGTTACCTGACCTTCAGCCAACCGGACTATTTCGCCCGCTTGAGCCAAGCCAGCCGTCGCACCCTGGGTTATCAGGGCGGCGTGATGAGCGCCGAAGAGGCCAGGGCTTTTGAACAGGACTCGCTATATGCCGTGAGTTTGCGTATGCGCCACTGGGACGAGCAGGCCAAGCAAACGCAGGTGCCGGTGTTGGATCTGCAACTGCTCAAAGCCATGGCCGCCCGACTACTGGCCGCGTAGACGGGCCTTACACACATCGCAGATACGCCGCCTGGAGCCTCGATAGCCGCCGCACTAAGGTGCTTGCTTCTTAGCCAAGGGAGCAACGCAGATGCGCTATTTGAAGGTAGTTGCACAGGATCAAACGGGAGATGGCCGGGCGAATACGGTGCGTCTTCAGTTCTACCAAGGTACGCCCTGCAATCAGGACGAGTTGCTCAATGAGGCCGTAGCCTATGACTTCACCTCAGACGCAAAGGTCGATTACAGCAGGGGAGACGTTACCAATGACGGTCAGGAAAGCAGTCTTGATCAAGCGTTGCTGGATCAATTTGCCAATGCCTATTTGAAGATCAACTGGGTGAATCGCGGCGCCAGTAGCCGGCTTTACATGAAGATCTTTTCCGAAGACTTCTATAAAGACGGCACCCCCGACACCGTGCGCCTGCACTTACACAAAGGCCCAGGGCTGCTGAGTTCGGACGCTCAGGTGTCTTGGAGCGCCGCCTATGATTTTGATAACAACGGTGAACTTGAGTGGAACATTCACGCCGACATCAACTGCGATGGCGTCATTGATGAAGTTGATAAGCACTTGGTCCAGCAATTGGCTGAGCTTTATTTGAAGTTCAATTGGCACACACCTGAGCCCTTCGATGCCAAGGTTGTGGATATTCAGGCACATTGATCAGTAAGCAAAAGACCACACCGTTTGACGCTGCTTACTGAGCATTCAAGGCATGAGCCCCGGTTCATTCAGTTGCAACGACAATGCCTCGACCTGCTCCTGACGTTCGGCCTGGCTCAGTTTGGCGTGGGGGTTGAGGGACGACCATTGCGGATAGGCGCGGGCCTTGTGCAAGGCGTCCGGCAGCTTGCCTTCGCGCCAGGTTTTGTCCTGGGGCGTATCGACCTTAATGCTGTGCATCGCCGCATGCCCGCGCAGGTTCAGGGCCTTGAGCAGTTGGCGTTGGCGCAGGGCGAGCAGGCGCAGCACGCTGTCATCGACGGTGAGTTCGCGTTGGCCCTTGATCTTGCCCATCAGGCGGCTGCCATAGCTGCGTGCGGTTTGCAGCGCACCGCCGGCAATCGCGCCGGCCAGGGCAGCAGCGCCCAGTGTCAGGCCACCGACCAGCAGATCCACGCCCGCACCGGCGGCCGCACCGGCGGCGATCCCGCCACCCACGCGCACGCCCAGTTGCTTGAGAGTTTCGGGGTTGAACAGGTCGTCGCCCCAGCGCCCGTCCAGCAACGGCAAGTCGCTGGCGGCGGCGTCCTGTGGGCGGAAGCCGAACAGTTTGAGCAGGGCTTCGACGCACTTTTGTTCGCGCTGGCGCACGGCCTTGCGTAAATCACTGATGGCCTGGGGCTCATCCTCGGTGGTGACGCTGCGGCGGCAGGCGGCGCAGTCGATCAGCAACTCGGCGATCAGCCGTGCCGCGCTTTGCTGGCGAGCCTGGCGCTGGGCTTCTTGATCGAGGATCAGGCGTTCCAGCTGGGGGCGGGCGTTTTCCAGCAGCAGGGCCAGGCTTTCATACAGCCGGCGTTCGCCGTCTTCGGGCGGTGCCACGCTGTCGAAACGCACCAGCGCATGCAGGCCGAGGCGGGCCAGGGCTTCGCGCCAGTCCGGTTCACGGTGGTCGCTGCTGCTGACAAAGTTGAGCACCGGCAACAACGGTTTGCCACAACTGGCCAGGACTTGCAGCTCGTCGCGGTACTTGGCCAGCACCGGCTCGCGGGCATCGATCACGTACAGGCCAGCATCCGAGGCCAGCAATTGGCGCAGCACCTTGGCTTCCTGTTCGAAACGCTGGCGTGCCTCACTGCCTTCCAGGAAACGCGCCAGCCGCGCAGGGCCATCCAGGCGTTCACCGGGGCGGTCGAGGCGTTCCAGGTAATCGAGCAGGGCGATGGCGTCTTCCAGGCCGGGCGTGTCGTACAGCTCCAGCAAGGCTTCGCCATCTACCGATAGGCGCGCACCTTCCACGTGCCGCGTGGTACTGGGGCGATGGGACACTTCGCCAAAGCCGACATCGCGGGTGAGGGTGCGCAGCAGTGAGGTCTTGCCCACGTTGGTGTGGCCGACCACGGCGAGTTTCAGCGGTTTAGTCATGACCGGTCTCCAGCCAGCTTAACGGCGCGCAATCGGCAAACGACAGCTCAAGCTGTTGCAGCGCGGCATGCCAGTCGCCCAGGCGCTCGGCGTCCAGCGCCTGGCCCGGTGGCGCCTGCAGCAGCCATACGCGGGTGTCGCTGGCGCTGCGTGCCAGCTCGGCGATCAGCGCCAGGCTGCCACGGTCGGGCGAGCGGCGCGGGTCACAGGCGATGGCCAGGCGCGCGGGTGGGAAACGGCTGAGTTGCTCCAGCAGTTTGTTGCGTGATTCGCGGCTGTCGAGGATGCCGGCGTTCTTGACGTTGGCAGGCAGTTTAGGGGGCCAAGGGTGCTGGTCGTCGAGTTCGATGGCGACCAGCAAGGCGCCATCACTCTCCAGCTCACTTGCGCCGCCGCTGATCGGGTGCAGGTGATCGGGCGCCACATCGTTGACCCCCAGGCGCTCGCTGCTGGGCATCAGGCGTTCGCGCAGTTGGGCGTAGCCGGGCAGGTTGAGGTCCAGGCGCAACGCTGCGCGCCCGCGTTTCCATCGCCACAGGCACAGCAGGGCGAGGATCAACCGCGGCAACAGGCCGTAGACCAGCAACACGCCCACCAGCCAGGCGGCCCAGGCTTGGCGGGCGCTTTCGATATTCAGCGCGGAGTCGCCGCTGGCGCGGATCATCTCCACGGTGGGCACATTGAAACCCAGCAGAGCCGGGAGTGTGCCGAGGGCCTGGGTCACGGCGACAAAGGTATCGGCGCCGAGAATGGTGGTTTCCCACACAAACCCGTAGCGGCGGGTGGCGAGCAGGGTCAGCAGGATCACCAGGGCGCTGAGCAAGGCCAGCAACCACAAGCTGTTGACCACCACACCCACCGCCCAGCGATTGAGTTTTTGCCGTTGCAGCAACAGCAACAACGCCGGGGCCAGTTGCGCGGCCTTGGCGTCACGGGCCAGTTTCTCGCTGAGCCACAACCACAGCCGGCCAAGGCTGGCGCTGTGTTCGCCGGCAAACAGCAGGCCCAGGGCCCAACTGATCAGCAAGATCAGGTTCAGGCCGAGCAGGCTGCCCAAGGCCCAGAACACATTCACCGGGGCCAGGCCATTGCCCAGCGCGGCGAACGCCAAACCGGCGCCGCTGATGACGGCGACCGCCGCCAGTAACAACAGCGCCAGGCGTGCGCCTTGCAGCCAGCGGCTGAGTGCGGCGGCCAAACCATCGCGCTCGGCCAGGTGCAGCGCACGCTGCTGGATGCGCGAGGGCAGGTCGCCCCCGGCGGTGCGGGCCAGGCGGTTGGCTTCCAGGTCTTCCAGGGGGCCAGCGTGTTCTTCGCGCAGGCGCACGGTTTCTGTCAGCCAAAGTCTGTGCAGCGGGTTCAGTGCAGTCACGCGCCGTCCTGTCGTGTTGATGAGGTTGGAGCATAACCGCTGGCTCGCCGCTCTGGTATTCTCGTCGCCATGAAAAAAACTCTCCCTTTAAGCCTGATCGCAGCCCTCGGTGAAAACCGTGTGATCGGCGTCGACAACAGCATGCCCTGGCATTTGCCGGGGGATTTCAAATATTTCAAGGCCACCACGCTCGGCAAGCCGATCATCATGGGGCGCAAGACCTGGGATTCCCTGGGCCGACCGCTGCCGGGGCGCTTGAACCTGGTGGTCAGCCGTCAGACCGATCTTGTGCTGGAAGGTGCGCAAGTTTTTCCTTCACTGGACGCGGCGGTAGAGCGGGCTGAGGAGTGGGCCAAGGCGCAAGGCGTGGACGAGCTGATGCTGATCGGCGGCGCGCAGTTGTATGCGCAAGGGCTGGAACAGGCCGATCGCTTGTACCTGACCCGCGTGGCGCTGAGCCCGGAAGGGGATGCGTGGTTTCCAGAGTTTGATAGGAACCAGTGGAAGCTGGTGTCGAATGTCGAGAATCCGGCTGAAGGTGATAAGCCGGCCTACAGCTTCGAAGTGTGGGAAAAAGCCTAAAAGCATCGCAGGCAAGCCAGCTCCCACAGTTTGATGTGTGGATACATTCAAATGTGGGAGCTGGCTTGCCTGCGATGGCGGTCTATCAGACCTGCGCTAACTCGGCATGCTCATCGGCATTCAACAGCGCTTTATCCGTCTGCCCCATGATCTGGCTGGTAATCGCCCCGGCCGTCATCGAACCATTCACGTTCAACGCCGTACGGCCCATGTCGATCAGCGGCTCCACGGAAATCAACAGCGCCACCAGTGACACCGGCAAGCCCATGGCCGGCAGCACGATCAGCGCGGCAAAGGTCGCACCGCCGCCGACGCCGGCAACGCCCGCCGAACTCAAGGTCACAATCGCCACCAGGGTCGCGATCCACAGCGGGTCCAGCGGGTTGATGCCCACGGTCGGCGCGACCATCACCGCCAACATGGCAGGGTAAAGACCGGCGCAACCGTTCTGGCCGATGGTCGCGCCAAACGAGGCGGCGAAACCGGCGATGGATTGCGGAATGCCCAGGCGACGGGTCTGCGCTTCAATGCTCAGCGGGATGCTTGCAGCGCTGGAGCGGCTGGTGAAGGCGAAGGTCAGCACCGGCCACACCTTGCGGAAGAAGCGCAGCGGGTTGATCCCGGCCAGGGACAGCAGCAGGCCGTGCACCACGAACATCAGGCCCAGGGCCAGGTACGACACCACCACGAAACTGCCCAGCTTGATGATGTCTTGCAGGTTGGAACCGGCGACCACTTTGGTCATCAGCGCCAGCACGCCGTAGGGGGTCAGCTTCATCACCAGGCGCACCAGGCGCATCACCCAGGCTTGCAGGGTGTCGATGGCGTTAAGGACTTTCTGGCCTTTTTCCACGTCGTCCTTGAGCAGTTGCAGCGCGGCAACTCCAAGGAACGCGGCGAAAATCACCACGCTGATGATCGACGTCGGCTTGGCCCGGGCCAGGTCGGCGAACGGGTTGGCCGGCACGAACGACAGCAGCAACTGCGGGATATTCAGGTCGGCAACCTTGCCAGCGTAATCACTCTGGATCACTTGCAGGCGCGCCATTTCCTGGGTGCCGGCCACCAGGCCTTCGGCGGTGAGGCCGAACAGGTTGGTCAGGCCGATGCCGATCAGCGCCGCGATGGCCGTGGTGAACAGCAGCGTGCCGATGGTCAGGAAGCTGATCTTGCCCAGGGACGAGGCGTTATGCAGGCGCGCCACGGCACTGAGGATCGAGGCGAACACCAGCGGGATCACGATCATTTGCAGCAGTTGCACATAGCCGTTGCCGACCAGGTCAAACCAGCCGATGGAGGCTTTGAGCACCGGGTTGCCGTCGCCATAGATCGTGTGCAACGCCGCGCCGAACAGCACGCCCAGCACCAGGGCGAACAGCACCTTCTTGGCCAGGCTCCAGTTGGTACGGCGGGTTTGTGCCAGGCCCAACAACAGGGCCACGAACACCAATAAATTGAGAATCAGGGGCAGATTCATTGAAGCTCCGTTGAGAAGGCAGCCAATCGCGTGAGCCTGCGATTGCGAACCGGGAAGCCTAACAGCTTGAAATATATTGATTTAATACCGATATGGAATGGTAACTGTCGTTTTTGGAATAAGGGTTTGACGCTCAGGCGTATGCCCTTGGCGTGATCACGACGTCCTGGGTCGTGCTCGGGCGATAACTGTCATACGGATTTGTTAGCGTCGATGTCTTTCACTTGAGGGAGACAACGCCTATGAAGCTCGCGCCGAAACTATTGGTATCCGCCGCCTTTTGCCTCGGGCTTGCCAGCCAGGCGTTTGCCGCCACCGAGTTGAAACACTGGCCGGCACCTGCCGCCAAACAGCTCAACGAAATGATCGCCGCCAACGCCAACAAGGGTAACTACGCGGTGTTCGACATGGACAACACCAGCTACCGTTACGACCTTGAAGAGTCGCTGCTGCCGTTCATGGAAAACAAGGGCCTGATCACCCGCGAAACCATGGACCCTTCGCTCAAGCTTATCCCCTTCAAAGACACCGCCGATCATAAGGAAAGTCTGTTCAGCTACTATTATCGTCTGTGCGAAGTCGACGACATGGTCTGCTACCCCTGGGTTGCGCAGATTTTTTCCGGCTTCACCCTCAAGGAACTCAAAGTGCAGGTCGACGAGCTGATGGCCTCCGGCAAGCCCGTGCCGGTCAGCTATTTCGAAGGCGACGTGGTGAAAAAATCCGAGGTACAGCCGCCGAAAGTCTTCACCGGCCAGGCCGAGCTGTACAACAAGCTGATGGAAAACGGCATCAAGGTCTATGTGATGACCGCCGCGTCCGAGGAGCTGGTGCGCATGGTCGCGGCTGATCCGAAGTACGGCTACAACGTCAAACCCGAGAACGTCATCGGCGTGACCACGATGCTCAAGGACCGCAAGACCGGCGAGCTGACCACCGCACGCAAACAGATCACTGCCGGCAAGTATGACGAGAAGAGCAACCTCGGCCTGGAACTGACCCCTTACCTGTGGACCCCGGCGACCTGGATGGCCGGCAAGCACGCGGCGATCCTCACCTATATCGACGAATGGAAAAAACCAGTGATTGTCGGCGGTGACACACCCACCAGCGACGGCTACATGCTGTTCCACGATGTGGACGTGGCCAAGGGCGGCGTCCACTTGTGGATCAACCGCAAAGACAAATACATGACCCAGCTCAACGGCATGATCGCCAAGCACGCGGCGGCTCAAGCCAAGGAAGGGTTGCCGGTGACGGCGGACAAGAACTGGGTGATCGTCAAGCCGGAAGATATCCAGTAAGACCGAGTCACCTGCCTTCGCGAGCAAGCCCGCTCCCACATTCGACCGAGTTTCAACCTGAAATGCGGTCAACTGTGGGAGCGGGCTTGCCCGCGAAGGCGGTCTTAAGAACACCGCCGACTCAAAGGCAAAATAGATATCAATTGCGAACTAATCTCATTCTTTGCTAGCGTGCGCACTCCCTGAACCGTCCGTTCTTCTCAAGGTAGTGCTGTGTCCTCCTGGAATACGCAGATCGCGCGCCTGTTCGCGGAGCAGAAGAAAGCCCTCGAAGCCTTCGTCACGCGCCGCACCGGCAGCGCCCAGGTGGCTGCCGACCTGACCCAGGAATCCTTCCTGCGCCTGGCGCGCCTGGAGTCCGGCGAGAAGATCGATAACCTACCCGCGTTCCTCTTCACCATTGCCAGCAACCTGGTGCGCGACCACCAGCGCCAGGCTATCCGCCGCGAGCGCCTGGATGCCGGCGCACCGAGCGAAGAACTGCCCTGCAGCAACCCCGGAGCCGACGAACAACTGGCCGCCTATCAGCAGGAGCGACTGATGCAGGATGCGATCCTGGGCCTGCCCGAGGCGACTCGGCAGATCTTCCTGCTCTATCATGTCGACGAGCTTTCCTACCGCGAGATTGGCGAACGCCTGTCGATCAGCCCGCGCAGTGTGGAATACCAATTGCGTCGCGCCTTGATTGAATGCCGTGGGTACATCAAGACGCGCCTAGCCTGCGATGCACAAGGACGTCGGTCATGACTGCCCTGCCTACTGCTGATGTGTTGTTCGAAGAGGCGTCCGGCTGGTATTTCCGCCTGCACGCCGAGGACTTGACCCCGGCTGAAATGGACGCCTTTGCTGCGTGGCTCGGGCAGGGCCAGGCGCAGGATGATGCCTGGCAGGAAGTGCAGGCGATGCTTGGCGGCCTGCGTGAGCCGGCGCGCGTCATTCGCCGTGCCGAGCAGGCCACCTGGCGTACACCGCTGCGGCGCTGGGCGTATGCGGCTGCCGTGTTGCTGGCCGTGGGCCTGACCGTGCAAAGCACTCCCTGGCTTGACCGCTTGCGCGCCGACTACGCCACCGCCACTGGCGAGTCGCGCAGCATCGAACTGGCCGATGGTTCCCACCTTCAACTCAACACCGACAGTGCGGTGCAAATCCGCATGAGTGGGGGTGAGCGGCAGATCCGTTTGCTGCGTGGTGAAGGTTTCTTCGATGTGACCAAGGACCCCGCGCGGCCCTTCGTGGTGCAGTCGGGCGACGGCTGGGTGAAAGTGGTCGGCACCCAGTTCAGTGTGACGCGACGTGATGACCAGACGCGTGTGCAGGTAGCGCAGGGCAAGGTTGAGGTCAGTGCAGGGAGCGGCACACCGGTCTATCTGGAACCGGGGCGGGCCGTGGAGTATCAGGGCCAGCACCTTGCCGACGTCCACGGTTTCGACCAGGCCAGCGGCTTTGCCTGGCGTCAGCGGCAACTGGTGTTCCGTCAGCAACCTTTGTCGGTGGTGGTCTCTGAGCTGAACCGCTACTGGCCCGGCAAGACGCTGGTGCTCGGTGATGCGTTGCGCAATCGGGTAGTGTCCGGCGTGTTCGAAATCGACAAACCCGATGCCGTGCTCAAGGCGCTGGAATACACCCTCAACCTGCGTGCCGAGCATTACACCCCGTATTTGCTGGTGTTGCGTGAAGGCAATGCGTCCTGACGGCAATTTCTCAAAATATTTTCAGGGTTTCCCCGTAAGCCATCGTCCTTGATCACTGAGGCGTAAATAGTAAGCACTCTCAAGTAGTGCGGCGCCGATCACAGACTTTTTGTACCGGGGAGCACCATTCATGGCACACCGATTCGCCACACGGCCCTTGCTGGCCTTGGCCATTTCCTTGGCCAGCTGTATCGCGCCGTCGTACCTGCAGGCCGCGGAGGCCAACCAGGCCCAGACCTACCGCTTCGATATTGCCGGGCAGGGCCTGGACGCTGCGCTGGCGGCGTTCTCGGCGGTGACGCGGGTTCAGGTGCTAGTGAATGGGGAGTTGACCCAGGGGGTGATATCGCCGGGTGTGAAGGGCAACCTGGGGCAGCGTGAAGCCTTGGCGCAACTGCTCGGCGGCACGGGGCTGAGCGCGGCGTTTATCAATGCCGATACCGTCACCCTGGAAAAACGTGTGGTAGCAGGCAATGCCCTGGAAGTGGGCGCCACCACCATCACGGCCGAACGCCTGGGCGTCACCACCGAAGGCACGGGCTCGTACACCACGGGGGCCGTGACCCTGGGCAAGGGCGAACAAAAACTCAAGGACATCCCGCAGTCGGTCAGCGTCATGACCCGCAAGCAGATGGATGATCAGAACACCACCAAGCTCTCTGAAGTGGTCAAGCGCACGCCCGGCCTGACAGCGACCAAGTCTCCCGGCTCCGGAATGTTCATCTTCTCCCGCGGTTTCGAGGTTGGCACCCTGCAATACGACGGTGTGGGAATTCCACGTAACACTTACACCTTGGGCAGCTATCTCACCGAAAACATGGCCATTTACGACCGCGTCGAGACGCTGCGCGGCCCGGCCGCCTTGCTGCAAGGTGCCAATAGCCCCGGCGGCACCATGAACCTGGTGCGCAAGCGCGGGCAGCAAGCGCCGACGGCGACCATTACCGCCAAGGCTGGCTCATGGGACCACTACGGCACTCAGGTCGATGTCGGTGGCCCGCTGAACGCCGAAGGCACCTTGCGCGGCCGCTTCGTGGCGGATTACGACACCACCGACTCCTTCGTCGACTATGCGGGCGGCTGGAACCAGACGGTTTATGGCGCCGTCGACTACGATTTCACTCCCGACACCACCGTCGGCCTGGGCATCAGTAACCAGAAGGGTCATTCGCGCCCCAACTTCATGTCGTTGCCCCGTTATGCCGACGGCAGTGATATCGGTCTGCCACGTTCGACATTTGTCGGCGCCAGTTGGAACCGCAGCGTCAACAATCAGACTCAGGTGTTTGCCGACATCGAGCACCGCTTCAACGATAACTGGAAAGTGAAAGCCGCACTGGTAGCCATGGATGAGCACAACGACGCAACCTACCAGGCGACGTGGGACACGGTACCCGTCGGCGGTGGCACTGTGCCCTATGTGGATTGGATCACCGACTTCAATACCAAGAGCCGCGGCGCGGATGTGTATGTAAACGGCAAGTTTGAGGGGCTGGGCTTCCAGCAGGAAGTGGTGCTGGGCGCCAACTATTCCAAGCTCACCACCGACGACCAGTGGGCACGGGCTTCAAATCCCGGCGCGGATATCTTCAACATCGACCACAACCGCCCACAGCGCGACAAATACCAATTGTTCCAGGAGGGTGCCGCCTCGAAGAGCTGGTATGACATTCGCCAGAAAGGCATCTATGGCACCTGGCGTGTGAAAGTCCTGGACCCGCTGACGTTGATCGTCGGTGCGCGTACCAGTTGGTATGACTATTCCTACATTGGCCAAAGTGGTTTCAAAGGCACATATGGTGCCCCGCAAGACAATACCACCCAGTCCAATGGCAAGGTTACGCCCTACGCCGGCCTGGTCTATGCGCTCAACGAGCAGTGGTCGGCGTACGCCAGCTATGCCGATGCCTTTGAGCCGCAAACCAACCTGACCACCTCCGGCTCCCTGCTCAAGCCTATCGAGGGCAAAAACTACGAGTTGGGCATCAAGGGAGAGCTGGCTGACGGGCGCCTCAATACCTCGTTTGCGATCTTCCGTTACGATCAGGAAAACCGTAGCGTGCAGGACCTGCAAGGGCCAATGAACTGCAATGGTTGGTACTGCTCGGTCGCCTCTGGCAAGGTCCGCAGCCAAGGCTTTGAAGCCACACTCAGTGGTGAGGTGCTGCCAGGCCTGCAGCTGGCCTCCAGCTACACCTACAACACCACTGAATTTCTCAAGGACGACACCTACGAAGGCAAGATTTTCAGCACCTGGACCCCCAAGCACTTGCTCAAGGTCTGGGGTGATTACCAGTTGCCGGGCGATTGGCAGCATTGGAGCGTGGGTGCCGGTGTGTCCGCGCAAAGCAGCACCGAAGCCTATGACCGTACGTTCAGCGTGCCGGGCAATGCACTGTGGGATTCGCGGGTGGCCTACAAGATCAACCAGGAATTCACCGTGGCGGCAAACCTGAACAACATGTTCGACAAGAAGTATTACATCCCGGCCTACAACGCGAACTGGGGCAGCAACTACTACGGCGACCCACGCAATGTGATGTTCACCATGACCTACACCCCACAGTTCTAAGAAATTACCTATATCCAATGTGGGGGCTGGCTCGCCCGCGATGGCGGTGTGCCAAACAAGAACTCACCGGCAGGCCCATAGCTATCGCAGGCAAGCCAGCTCCCACAGTTGATCCTCGGTGTTGTGGAGGCTTTGGCCAGGCAAAAAAATGCCCCGCACCTGGCGGGGCATTTTTACGCGCGGGGCTTACAGGCCGTCGAGCATGGCTTTGTTGCGTACCGCACCCTTGTCGGCGCTGGTGGCCAGCAGGGCGTAGGCCTTCAACGCGGTGGTGACTTTGCGCGGACGCTTTTCTACCGGCTTCCAGCCTTTCTTGTCCTGCTCAACCCGGCGTGCCGCCAGTTCTTCATCGCTGATCAACAGGTTGATCGAGCGGTTTGGAATGTCGATCAGCACCTTGTCGCCATCCTGCACCAGGCCAATCGCGCCGCCGGCAGCGGCTTCCGGGGAAGCGTGTCCGATGGACAGGCCCGACGTGCCGCCGGAGAAACGGCCGTCGGTCAGCAGGGCGCAGGCTTTGCCCAGGCCTTTGGATTTCAGGTAGGACGTGGGGTAAAGCATCTCCTGCATACCCGGGCCGCCTTTGGGGCCTTCGTAGCGGATGATCACGATGTCGCCTTCCTTGACTTCGTCCGCGAGGATGCCGCGTACCGAGCTGTCCTGGCTTTCGTAGATCTTGGCGCGGCCTTCGAAAACGTGGATGGATTCATCCACACCCGCCGTTTTGACCACACAGCCGTCGAGGGCGATGTTGCCGTACAGCACGGCCAGGCCGCCTTCTTGCGAGTAGGCGTGCTCGACACTGCGGATGCAGCCGTTTTCACGGTCGTCGTCCAGGGTGTCCCAACGGGTCGACTGGCTGAACGCGGTCTGGGTCGGAATACCGGCCGGGCCGGCCTTGAAGAAGGTGTGCACGGCTTCGTCGTCAGTCTGGGTGATGTCCCATTTGGCGATGCCTTCGGCGATGGATTTGCTGTGCACGGTCGGCAGATCGGTGTGCAGCAGGCCGCCACGGGCCAGGGAGCCGAGGATCGAGAAGATCCCGCCGGCGCGGTGCACATCTTCCATGTGGTACTTCTGGATATTCGGCGCGACCTTGCACAGTTGCGGCACGTGACGGGACAGGCGGTCGATGTCGCGCAGGTCGAAATCGATCTCGGCTTCCTGGGCGGCGGCCAGCAGGTGCAGGATGGTGTTGGTGGAACCGCCCATGGCGATGTCCAGGGTCATGGCGTTTTCGAACGCCTTGAAGTTGGCGATATTGCGCGGCAACACCGACTCATCGTTCTCGCCGTAGTAGCGCTTGCACAGCTCGACGATGGTGCGGCCGGCCTGCAGGAACAACTGCTCGCGGTCGCTGTGAGTGGCCAGTGTGGAACCGTTGCCCGGCAAGGCCAGGCCCAAGGCTTCGACCAGGCAGTTCATCGAGTTGGCGGTGAACATGCCGGAGCACGAACCGCAGGTCGGGCAGGCGCTTCGCTCGTATTCCGCAACCTTCTCGTCAGAAGCGCTGGAATCGGCGGCGATTACCATGGCGTCGACGAGGTCGAGGCCGTGGGAGGCGAGTTTGGTCTTGCCGGCTTCCATCGGGCCGCCGGAGACGAAGATCACCGGGATGTTCAGGCGCAAGGCAGCCATCAACATGCCGGGGGTGATCTTGTCGCAGTTGGAGATGCACACAATGGCGTCGGCGCAGTGAGCGTTGACCATGTATTCCACGGAGTCGGCGATGATCTCGCGGCTCGGCAGCGAATACAGCATGCCGTCATGGCCCATGGCGATGCCGTCGTCCACGGCAATGGTATTGAATTCTTTTGCCACGCCACCGGCGCGTTCGATCTCGCGGGCGACCAGTTGGCCCAGGTCCTTGAGGTGAACATGGCCCGGCACGAACTGGGTGAACGAGTTGGCAATCGCGATGATCGGCTTCTTGAAGTCGTCATCTTTCATCCCCGTGGCACGCCACAGCGCGCGCGCACCGGCCATGTTGCGGCCGTGGGTGGATGTTTTCGAGCGGTAATCAGGCATTGGAGCACTCCGGGCGGCTAATCAAGTACTAAAGGGGAGTGAGCTTCTAATTGACGACTGGAACACTCAGAAAATGGCCGTGTGTCCGGTAGTTGCCACTCGCATCGCGGGATCGCCGCTTGCTTGGGCCTCGAGCTCATAAACCCGCCGGGGGATGACTGGCGATGAATAGGGCCGATTCTACACCGCTGGCGGCTGGAGGGAATGGGCGTATGTGTATTGGCGGGTTCAACCGACGTTCAGCAATTCCAGGCGACGTGAAATCAACGAATTCAACACGAGGGCCGCTGTACTCAGCAGCAAAAAAGCTAATGCCAGGGTCATCTGCGGGTTATCTGTACTCATGTTGATCAATGCGCTAATCAATCCACCCAGTATAAAAATTAAAGTGTTCCCAGCCGACGCCGCGGTGCCTGCATTTTCCGGAAACACGTCCATAGCTTTAGAGGTAGCGATGGGCCGACAAATGGTAGTCCCGGTGGTGCAGACGATCATTGGGATTAATACTGTCATCGTTGAAAGCTCAAAAGTGCTTGAAAAAAAGAGCATCAATAGCCCAGAACAAAAAATCAGGGCCAAACCGAGCACGATTTGAACCTTGGGCGCCAGCCTATTAGCGAGTATGCGAGCTACGATGCCGCCAGCAATATACGCCGCGCCGTAAAGTAGCAAGGCTAGTGAGAATTCATAAGTGGATAGCTGCAACTGATCCATGAAGATGAGCGGTGATATGACGATGAATGAAAAGTGGCAGGCGAAAGCAATTGCTGCAATTAGCCAGTAACCGACGAAACTGCGGTTGCTGAGTACCCGTTGATAAGCGCAGAAAATATCTTCTTTTGGATGAGAGTTTACATGATGATTGTCTAGTAAAAAATACGCGATTGACAAAACGCCAAGGGCCAATACGATAAAAAGAAAAAAGCTGCCAGGCCAGTCAAAAAGCTGTTGCAGTACACTACCAAGTAGCGGAGATATTGAAATAAAAATGCCACTCGCCGTGATCATCAGAATTCTCAACTGGTCCCTTTCTTTACCTTCAAACATATCCTGAACCAACGCCTGTGACAGCACGAAGCAGCCGCAACCGATGGCTTGGACCATTCTAAATATCAGAAACCACATATATTCGGTAGAGAATACGCAACCGGTGGCACCTGCAATGGATACAACCATCCCGCTAATCAACAACCCCTTGCGCCCTACGATATCTGAGAGTGGTCCGATTAAAAGTTGTGATAGGGAGATACCGATAGCAAAAAGGCTAATAGAGAACGCAATATCCGAAGGTTTATTTTGAAAGTGTTCAGCCAGTGCGGGGAAAGAAGGGAGTAAGACATCTAGAGGGAAAACACCAAGTAACACCATGGTCATTAATAGCACGATCGCCGACCTTTGTCTTTTTTTGTTACCGTTAGCGGTACGTGTCTTATTCATCTATAAGCCCCACATTTGAGAACAGCTGGCGAATATCAGTTCGTTTAAAAAAACCTGCTTTTTTCAATGCTTGAAATGTGGTGCTGGCACCTTCGCGAGCGCGAAGAATATGGGCGTGCGGGTCAGCCATCATGGTCACGACTTGATCGACAGTGGTCTCACTTAATTGCACGCTTCGTAAACTCAATTCGAGCCATTTTTTATCCGTCTCAAAGAAAATAAGGATAATATCTAAGAGCTGTTTGGCAGATAAAATTCGTTGCTCGTCACTCATCTGAATCCACAAATAATGAAAGACTTCGCTAAAATATCGACTGTGTCGGGCCTCGTCAGCGAGGTGATCTTTGAGCATCTTCTGAACGCAGCAGACCAAGTTTTTTTGATAAACATCACGTAGATCTTTTGCAATGATGGTTTCCGATACGAAACCAATTAGAAGCCACGTGATCGACTTCTGCTTATTCGGGGTGGTATGGATTAGCTGATTGAGTTTTGTTATTCGTCTGTGGATAGTTGATTGAGTTGCCATATCATAAAATTTACTGACTTGTTCGGCAAGCTGATAGGAGAATAGCGCGTGATAACCTTCGTCAGTGTAAAGCTGCAGTGCCGCTATTTTCATACGAGAAGGTATCGTAAATTCAAGCTCGTCATGAATTATTAGTTCTACGGAGCGATTAACGATCTGGTGTTCAAGTAGTGTTGTGTAGTTTAGGAAGTTTACTAAGTGATTGGCGCAGAGACGCTTAGTGATGGCTTTGTCGGCTAATTTGACTTCCGGATGTTTAAGATAGGGAAGTAGGGCGGGAGGAAACCAATCTCTTGACTCCAGCTGTTTCTCTAAATCTGGAGGTAACTTGTATTGGTAATCACTGGTTCTTACTGATGCGCGGGTGTTCCAGTCTCCAAGAGTGAAGCTGGCTTTCCACAGATTAGAGTCGATGAGCGGCTCAACCATAATTCCTACCCTCGGTTGTTTAGCAGCGATTTTAGTTCCCTGCATATCACTTGTCCGTCGCTTTTACCGCACCCGACAAAAAATAAGACTTGTTCAGGATTGTTTTCTTCAAATCCTAATAAGGATTCAACCTGATTGTCTGTAAGTGCGCCCGTTAACCAAGTGCTCAGTCCCATCGCTGTCGCGACCAGTTGGTAGGTTTGTGAAATATGACCCGCTTCGACATAAGCCATTCGATAAGCTCGTGAGTGCTCGTATTTCCACCAGAGTTTGTCAAATCGACAAGTGATGAAGAGACCTGCCGGGAGTTCGTTAATGAAGTGCTGTCCTGAAAGCACTTGCCCCAATGCCGTTTTCAGTTGCGTATTGACGGTACTTAGAGTGTGCTCGGATGCGTTATAAGCGTAAATGCCGGGCTTCAACCCATCTATATTTTTAGCGTAAAGGAAACCTTCACACGCGTTTAATCCCCCACCGGAAGGGCTGCTCCTTCGGGCTTCGAGTCCTTTCGCAATACTTTCATCAACATTGTTTGCTCTTTCGTTTAAGTGTCCTAAGCACAAGTAAAGAATTGTACTTATGGTTTGCAGGGCAACGGATTCGCCTGTGAATGAACGGCAGGTTTTTCGGGTGAGCAATGCACTTTGAAGTGAGTTCTCTGACAGGTTGATAGGTGCTGGCAAGCGAATTAATGGAGTGTCAGCTTTGTGTTTGTGTATTCGGTCTGGAGGGGGAGGTGTTGATAATGTTTTTGTACAATGGTCTAGGTAGATGCTCGCCCATTCGTCTGCGTTTTCGGGCATTTGATCGCAAGGTATGTTTTTGGTGCCAATATGGAAAATTTTTGATAACTCATCCCAGCCCCAATTAATTGGCGGAGAAGGTGTGTCTGTCAAAATTTCGGCTTCTAATAGCTGAGTGTCTATTGGGTTTGAATTGTCGAAGATTTTTGGATCGTTTATCAGTTTGGTGAGTCGTACTGAGTATTCTAGATTGAGCTCGTATTGTTTGTGATTTTTATAGTTCCAAACTATCGCTGTAGGTGTTTTTGGGAGTATAAATATATAAGGGTTTATCTGCATTGCACTGCCTCCGTGCGGAGCGGAAAAACGCTGGGTAGCCGGCACTCCCCAGCGTTTTAGTTGCTTAGCGGGCTTTCAGTGCTACCAAGAAAGCCAAGTTGGCGATGTGGGAAGTTTCCAGTTTGATATTTTTCATTTTGGATCTCCTTATTTTCAACTTTATATTTAATTAAAGTGTCGCCGTCATCGGTGACAATTGAATAATAGGATTTAATGATGAAATTTCAAGAAAAAAACGCGTAGGAATGTTCGAGTTTTTTTGTCGGATTGGTACTACGAAGTGGCGTGGGGTAGTTATTCTATGCTTAATAGGCAGTCGGTAAAATACGGTCGGGCGGAATGGCTTAGATGTAATGAAATCATGGGAGATCCATTTTGGATCCCCCATTCAGATGTTAATCAGCTATTAGGCAACAACCGGCACGTAATGCTCTTGATATACCGCGTCTCGGCAATCGCCGGGTGCACCGGGTGGTCCGGGCCTTGGCCGCCGCGTTCGAGCATCTGGATGTTGCGGTCCAGGTGGCGGGCGCTGGTCAGCAGGATGTTTTGCAGGTCATCTTCCGGCAGGTGCATGGAGCACGAGGCGCTGACGAGGATGCCGTCCTTGCTGAGCAGGCGCATGGCTTGCTCGTTGAGGCGGCGGTAGGCGCCTTCGCCGTTTTTCATGTCTTTTTTGCGCTTGATGAAGGCCGGTGGGTCGGCGACGATCACGTCGAAGCGTTCTTCGCTGGCTTTCAATTCTTTGAGCGCTTCGAACACGTCGCCTTCGATGCAGGTCATCTTCTCGGCAAAGCCGTTCAGCGCGGCGTTGCGCTCTACGCCGTCGAGGGCGAAGGCCGAAGCGTCGACGCAGAACACTTCACTGGCGCCAAAGGCTGCAGCTTGCACGCCCCAGCCGCCGATGTAGCTGTACAGGTCCAGTACACGCTTGCCCTTGGCATACGGGGCCAGGCGGGCGCGGTTCATGCGGTGGTCGTAGAACCAGCCGGTCTTTTGGCCCTGGATCACCGGGGCTTCGAATTTCACGCCGTTTTCTTCCAGCGCCACCCACTCCGGCACCAGGCCGAACACGGTTTCGACGTAGCGGTTGAGGCCTTCGGCGTCGCGCGCGGCGGAGTCGTTCTTGAACAGGATGCCGCTGGGCTTGAGCACTTGGGTCAGCGCGGCGATCACGTCTTCTTTATGCGCTTCCATGGTCGCCGAAGCGATCTGCACCACCAGAATGTCGCCGAAACGGTCGACCACCAGGCCCGGCAGCAGGTCGGAATCACCGTAGACCAGGCGGTAGAACGGCTTGTCGAACAGGCGATCACGCAGGGACAGGGCCACGTTGAGGCGGTGCACCAGCAGCGATTTGTCCAGCGGCAACTTGATGTCGCGCGACAGCAGGCGGGCGCAGATCAGGTTGTTCGGGCTCATGGCCACGATGCCCAGGGTCTTGCCGCCGGCCGCTTCCAGGATAGCCTGGTCGCCTGCCTGGAAGCCGTGGAGTGGGGTGGCGGCCACGTCGATTTCGTTGCTGTAGACCCACAGGTGGCCGTTGCGCAAACGACGATCGGCGTTGGCTTTGAGACGCAGGCTTGGCAGGGACATGACGTCGCTCCGGAAAAAAGAGCGGGAGTATACCCTTTGCGCACTCTTTCATGTGGGAGCTGGCTTGCCTGCGATGCGGGCGGCGCGGTGTATCAGACGTACGGTGGTGATGCTATCGCAGGCAAGCCAGCTCCCACATTCGATCGGGTTTCACTTGGCTTTTTGGGTGTCGGCCATGTCGGCATAAGGGGTAGAATTCGCGCCTAGCCCAGAGTGTGTACTTATGTCCCAAGAGCTTTCCCCCGAGCAGATCCAACAGGCCCTGCAAGGCATCAGCGTGCCGCCCCAACCGCAAATCATGGTGGATTTGCAGATGGAGCAGTACATGCCCGACCCGGACCTGGAAGTGATTGCACGGTTGATCTCCCAAGACCCGGGCTTGTCCGGCGCGCTGCTCAAGATCGTCAATTCGCCGTATTACGGCCTGAGCAACAAAATCGCTTCGATCCAGCGTGCGGTGAACCTGCTGGGCAGCCGTTCGATCATCAATCTGATCAACGCGCAGTCGATCAAGGGCGAGATGTGCGACGACACCATTGTCACCCTCAACCGCTTCTGGGACACCGCCCAGGATGTGGCCATGACCTGCCTCACCCTGGCCAAGCGCACCGGTTCTCAGGCCGTGGACGAAGCCTATGCCTTGGGCCTGTTCCATGATTGCGGCGTGCCGCTGATGCTCAAGCGCTTCCCCAATTACATGGCGGTGCTGGAAGAGGCCTACGCCAATGCGGGCCCGGATTGCCGCGTGGTCGACACTGAAAACAAAGCGTTTCACACCAACCATGCGGTGGTTGGCTACTACACCGCCAAGTCCTGGCGCCTGCCGGAGCATGTGACCGACGCCATCGCCAATCACCACAACGCCCTGGCGATTTTCAGCGATGAGTCGTCGCGCAACCCACAGCTCAAGAACCTGTTGGCCATTTTGAAGATGGCCGAGCATATCTGTTCGTCCTATCGCGTACTGGGGAACCAGGCGGTGGACCATGAGTGGAATGCCATCGGCCACCTGGTGCTGGATTACGTGGGCCTGTCGGACTACGACTTCGAGAGCCTGAAGTTGTCGATCCGCGAACTGGGCGCGCACTGACCCGTTATTCAAGAGGTACACATGCCCGAGTTACCAGAAGTCGAAACCACCCGCCGCGGGATCGCCCCGCACCTGGAAGGCCAGCGCGTCAGCCGCGTGGTGGTGCGTGAGCGGCGCCTGCGCTGGCCGATTCCGGAAGACCTGGATGTGCGCCTGTCGGGGCAGCGCATCGTGCTGGTGGAGCGCCGGGCCAAATACCTGTTGATCAATGCTGAAGTGGGCACCTTGATCAGCCACCTGGGCATGTCGGGCAACTTGCGCCTGGTGGAAGTCGGCATGCCGGCGGCCAAGCATGAACACGTGGATATCGAGCTGGAATCGGGTATGGCCCTGCGCTACACCGACCCGCGGCGCTTCGGTGCGATGCTCTGGAGCCTCGACCCGCACAACCATGAGCTGCTGATGCGGCTGGGGCCGGAGCCGTTGACTGACCTGTTTGACGGTGAGCGCTTGTTCCAGTTGTCTCACGGCAAGTCGATGGCGGTGAAGCCGTTCATCATGGACAACGCGGTGGTGGTGGGTGTGGGTAATATCTATGCGACAGAGGCGCTGTTTGCAGCGGGGATTGACCCGCGGCGCGCCGCTGGCGGGATTTCACGCGGGCGTTATTTGAAGCTGGCGATTGAGATCAAGCGGGTACTGGCCGCTGCCATTGAGCGGGGCGGTACCACGTTGCGGGACTTTATCGGCGGCGATGGGCAGCCGGGGTATTTCCAGCAGGAATTGTTCGTGTATGGCCGTGGTGGCGAGGCGTGCAAGGTTTGCGGCACTGAGCTACGCAATGTGGTGCTGGGGCAGCGGGCGAGTGTGTTTTGCCCTCGGTGTCAGAGCTGATGGCTGTGTGAGGGCTGATATCGTTATCGCAGGCAAGCCAGCTCCCACAGTTGAAGGTATTCACCTATCCAATGTGGGAGCTGGCTTGCCTGCGATGAGGCCCTTACGGGCAATGAAGAGGCTTAGGCCTTACCGGTAATCTTGCGGTACTTCTCCATCAACTGCTCTTCAGTCTCAGGGTGTGCCTCATCCAGCGGGATGCAATCCACCGGGCATACCTGCTGGCACTGCGGTTCGTCGTAGTGGCCGACGCACTGGGTGCACAGGTTAGGGTCGATCACATAGATCTCTTCGCCCTGGGAAATGGCGGCGTTCGGGCACTCGGGTTCGCAGACGTCGCAGTTGATGCAATCGTCGGTGATGATCAGGGACATGGAAACTCCTGCCAGGGCACTCTGCCAAGGCATCTGAAAACTAATGCGCGCAATTGTGCCGCATTGGCGCCCGCAGTGCGAGCAGGCACCGACCGGGCAGCCTTACTTCTTGAAGCGTAGCGTCAGCGCATCGGCCACGGCTGGGTGCACGAACTTGGTGATATCTCCGCCCAAAGCGGCGATTTCACGCACCAACGTCGAGGAAATGAACGAATAACGCTCCGACGGCGTGAGGAACAGGCTTTCCACGTCCGGTGCCAATTGGCGGTTCATGTTGGCTAGCTGGAATTCGTATTCGAAGTCCGACACCGCACGCAGGCCACGCAGGAACACATTGGCGTTCTGCTCCTTGGCGAAATGCGCCAGCAATGTCGAAAAGCCCACTACTTCCACATTCGGCAGGTGCTTGGTGACCTCTTGCGCCAGCTCCACACGTTGTTCCAGGGGAAACAACGGGTTTTTCTTGGGGCTGGCCGCGACCGCGATGATCACATGGTCGAACAGGCGAGAGGCGCGTTCGACCAGATCGCCATGGCCTTTGGTAATCGGGTCGAAGGTACCTGGGTACAACACTCGGTTCATCGCGTCGTCCTGGCGGAGTCCGTTGGGGAACCGGATGGTATCGCAGCATTACCGGTGGGCCAAGTCGACTTATGTAGATAGATGCCGTGAATACCCTGTTTTTTCATGCCGTTTTCAGACGTTCGGCCAATGCGCTCGCCAGTTGCGCGGTCAATCCGTACACCGACAATTGCGGGTTGGCGCCAATGCTGGTGGGGAACAGCGAGCCATCGTGGATCGACAGGTTACGCAACTGATGATGGCGACCCAGGCTGTCGGCCACGGCATTTTTTGGCTCTTCACCCATGGCGCAACCGCCCATCACGTGGGCGCTGCCCAGGGTGGTGCGATGCAGTTCCAGATTCAAACCGTCGATCACGCTGCGCGCTTCGGCCAAGTTGTTCACAAAGCGCGCGTCGTGATGCAGGGGCTTGACCGATTTGGCCCCCGCCGCGAACTGAATCTCGGCCATGCTGTGGAAGGCCCGGCGCAGGCCGTCCCAGGCGTAGGGGGAGACCTGATAGTCGAGCACTGGCGTGCCATCACCGCGCAACTCTACGGTGCCGCCCGGGCTGTCGGGGTGAAAACCGTCGCGCAGCAGGGCGAGCATGGCGTGGGTGTGGGGTAGTTGGTTCATGTCCAAGGCGTTCTGCTTGCCGTAGCCACCGAACAGGGTGCTCGCCAGGCCTGGATGCAGGGGCGGTGCTTCCAGTTTGTAGGACATTTTGCCGGTAGTGCCGTCCTGCCATTGGAAATGGTCGGAGTAGATGGATTGCGGCGCACCGTAGAAGGGGTTGATCACCTCGTCGAACAGCCCGGCGGAGAAATTGACCAGGTGCAGGAAGGTGCGCTTGCCCAACCGCGAGTGCGGGTCGGGTGCGTCCGAGCGCATCAGCAGGGCCGGGCTGTTGATGCCGCCGCCCGCTAGTACATAGTGCTTGGCTCTCACGCTGATCTTGCGCCCTGTGGGCGCTACGCAGCGTTCGTCCATGGCCACGCATTCGAGGCTGCTGATGGTGTCGCCGCTGCAGATGAGCCGCTCGGCGCGGGCCAGGTAAAGCAGTTCGCCGCCCTGTTCCAGGGTGGACGGGATGGTGGTCACCAGCATCGACTGCTTGGCGTTGACCGGGCAGCCCATGCCGCAATACCCCAGGTTGAAGCAGCCGCGCACATTGCGCGGGATCACATGCCAGCTGTAGCCGAGCTTTTCGCAGCCTTTGCGGATCACATCGTTATTGGCATTCGGCGGCAGCGCCCACGGCGCGATGCCCAGGCGCTGTTCCATTTTTTCGAACCAGGGCGCCATTTCGGCGCTGCTGTGGCCTTTGACCGCATATTCGCTGGCCCAATGCGCGAGGGTAGCGTCAGGGGTGCGAAAGCTGGAGGTCCAGTTGATCAAGGTGGTACCGCCCACCGCCCGGCCCTGCAGGATGGTGATAGCGCCGTCCTTGCTCATCCGCCCGATGCCTTCCTGGTAAAGGCTGGCGTAGGCTTCGTCTTCCAGCAGCTTGAAGTCGCTGCTGGTCTTGAGCGGACCTTCTTCGATCAGCAACACTTTGTAGCCGGCAGCGCTGAGGATTTCGGCGGTGGTACCGCCCCCGGCGCCGCTGCCGATGATGGCGACATCCGCTTCCAGGGTCAGGTCGTTATCCAGGGCGGCGCCATTGTGGGTTTTCCAGCCACGGGCCAGGCCGTCGCGGAACAGATCGGGTACGGGCATAGGTGTGCACTCTTATTTTTGTAGGAAGATGCAATCTTGGCGGATTGCCCAGGCTAGATCTTCGGCGGGCCGGGGTAGCCGCAATGGGCCCAGGACTCGGGCCGGAAGTACCAGGCCATGACCACCAGCTTGAGCAGCGAGCCCTGGCCCATGCGCAACAGGTTCAGGTAGCTGTTTTCCCAGCGGTGCAGGAAATTGCGGATCTGTTCGCTGCTGGCATTTTCCCAACTGCCCCAGATACCGGTCAGCGGGCCGCGGGTGATGCCCATTGCCAGCACGTCGAATAATTGCTGAGTGAGTTTGAACATCTCGGGCGACAAGTGCTGCAGGCTGTAATCGAGCTTTTTCAGGGTGTCCTCAATGCCGGCAAACACGTGCTCGGCGCTGGCCGCGCCTTCCAGCAACACCGGGATCACCGCCCGTAAGAACGGCAAGTCGCTGGTGCGCAACATCGCAAAGCCGCTGGCCGGCGTACTGCTGGAGCAACCGCTGAGGCTGGCGCCCAGCCCGGCGGTGGCGAGGAAGGCGCTGGCACACAGGCCGATTTTCAAGACGCCGCGCCGTGACAGCGCGGGTGAATCAGTCAGGCTGGGGTTCATTGTTTTTATTGTCCCGAAGGTGGCGGTTATCAGCGGATAAACAGCTTCTGGATCAGCTTCTGGATCGACTTGCCATAGGGCGGGTAGATCAACTTCGCCGCGTTCAGGCGCTGTTTGACCAGCACACCCTTGGCCTTGCTGAACGTCAGGAAACCTTCGTGACCGTGGTAATGGCCCATGCCCGACGGGCCGATGCCACCGAACGGCATATCGTCCTGGGCGACGTGCAGCAAGGTGTCGTTCAGGCATACACCACCGGAATGGGTTTCGTGGAGCACCCGGGCTTGTTCGCCTTTGTTGTAGCCGAAGTAATACAAGGCCAGTGGGCGAGGGCGCTGATTGATGTAGGCAAAGGCTTGGTCAAGGCCGCGATACGGCACGATGGGCAGGAGCGGGCCGAAAATTTCGTCCTGCATCACGGTCATGTCGTCACTGACATTCAATAGCAGGCTGTGGGCCATTCGCCGCGCCTGGCCTTGCTCGTACAGCGGGATCAGGGTGGCACCTTTGTCGGTGGCGTCCTTGGCGTAGGCATTGAGCCGGGCCAGTTGGCGTTCGTTGATGATGGCGGTGTAGTCCGGGTTGTCGACCAGCGTCGGATAAAACCCGCGCACGGCTTTGGAATAGGCCTCGACAAAGCCCTCCACGCGATCTTCTGGTACCAGCACATAATCCGGTGCCACGCAGGTTTGCCCGGCATTCAAAGCTTTGCCGAAGGCGATGCGTTCGGCGGCGTCCTTGAGCGGCACGTCGGCCGAAACGATCGCCGGCGATTTGCCGCCCAACTCCAGGGTCACCGGCGTGAGGTTTTCGGCCGCCGCACGCATCACGTGCTTGCCTATGCTGGTAGCACCGGTGAACAGCAGGTGATCGAAGCGCAACTTGGAAAACGCCATGCCCACGTCAGCTTCGCCCAGCACGACGCACACCAGGTCCTCGGGGAAGATCTTGGCCAGCAACGCCTTGAGCAGCTCGCCGGTGGCCGGCGTGGACTCGCTGAGCTTGAGCATTACCCGATTGCCGGCAGCCAACGCCCCCACCAACGGGCCGATGGCCAGGAACAGCGGGTAGTTCCACGGCACGATGACGCCGACGACGCCCAGTGGCTGGTAAATGACTTTGGCTGAGGCGGGCTGGAAGGCAATGCCTACAGCGCGGCGGGAAGGTTTCATCCAGCCCTTGAGGTGTTTGCTCGCGTAGTGAATGCCATGCAGGCTGGGCATCAATTCGGCAAACAGGGTTTCGTCGGCGCTGCGATGGCTAAAATCCTGGCTGATCGCATCGATCAGCGCCTGGCGTTCGTCGCTCAGTAGATCCCGCAGGGCCTTGAGCCATTGCTGGCGCTGTCCGGCCGGCGGCATCGGGTTGGCGGCATAGGCGCGGCGTTGAGCGTCGAACAGGTCCTGGAGTTGATCCAGTGCCTGGGAATCTTGCAGGTAGGCAACGTTGGCAGGCATGGCGCGGCACCGATTGTTATTGGTCTGCCTGGATTTTTAGAGTCATTGCTCTAAATTGTCAAATAACATTGCAGTAACATCCAGATTTATCCTGGCCGGGTTAGGCCGTAAGATGCCCCATCCCGTGTATAGAAGCTGATCCCCTATGGCACCACGAGTAAAGACCAGCGAGCGCATTGTGCAAACCAGCCTGGAGCTTTTTAACCAGCAGGGCGAGCGCAGTATCAGTACCAACCACATTGCCGCCCACATGGAAATTTCCCCGGGCAACCTGTACTACCACTTCCCTAACAAGCAGGCGATCATTGCCGTGCTGTTCCGCGAATATGAAGCGCTGGTAGACAGTTTCCTGCGCCCACCCCAAGGGCGGGGGATGCTGGTGGAAGACAAACGCTTTTACCTGCAAGCCGTATTGGCCGGCATGTGGCGTTATCGCTTCCTGCACCGCGACCTCGAACACCTGCTGGAGAGCGACCCGGAACTGGCTACATGCTACAGGCGTTTTTCCCAGCGTTGCCTGATCCAGGGCGGCGCCATCTACCAAGGCTTTGTCGACGCCGGCATTCTCAATATGGACCCGGTGCAAACCGAAGCCCTGACCCTCAATGCCTGGATTATCCTCACCTCCTGGGTGCGCTTTTTGTGCACCACCAATGAAAAATCCACCCACCTGAGCGCCGAGGCGATCAAGCGCGGGGTGTATCAGGTGCTGGTGCTGGAGGCGGGGTTTGTCACGCCGCAGGCCAAAGAGGCGGTGGACGCCTTGTTCAAAGAGTTTTACGTGCCGTTGAATCAGGCACTGGAAGAAGTGAAGTAAGACCTTTCCCCTTTGTATTCACAGGAGTCAGTCATGCCGCTTGCCCAACTGATCAGCCCCCAGCAATTGGCCGAGCGCCAACAGTCGAGCGGGTGGGTGATCCTGGATTGCCGCTTTGCCCTGGAAGACCCGGACTACGGCTTGTGCAGTTACGCCGAAGGGCATATCGAGGGCGCGCAATACGCTGACCTTGAGCGCCACCTGAGCGGCCCGGTGACCAAGGGCGTGACCGGTCGTCATCCTTTGCCGGCGGCGGACACGTTCGCCAGGCAACTGCGGGCGTGGGGCATCAGTGCCGACACCGATGTGGTGCTGTATGACGACGGCCCCGGTGCCTACGCCGCCCGTGCCTGGTGGCTGCTGGCCTGGCTGGGCAAGCGTGATGGCGTGTTTATTCTCGATGGTGGCCTCAAGGCCTGGCATGCCGCCGGTTTCCCCCTGAGCCTGGACGCGCCTGTGATTGAGCCGGGTACCTTCGCCGGTATGCCGGATCCTCGGCTATTGCTGGATGCCGAACACTTGCAAAAACGCCTGGGCCAACCCGACCTGACCTTGATCGACGCCCGCGCCCAGCCGCGCTTTCGTGGCGAAGTAGAGCCCATCGATCCGATTGCCGGGCATATCCCTGGCGCGCAGTGCGCTGCGTTCAGTGAAAACCTGGGCAGCGATGGTCGTTTCTTGCCGGCCGAGCAGCTCAAGCAGCGCTTCGCCGCGCAGTTGCAAGGGCGCCCGCCGCAGGAATTGGTGGCGTATTGCGGCTCTGGGGTGACGGCGTGCCATAACCTGTTTGCGTTGAGCCTGGCGGGGTATCCGTTGGGTAAGTTGTATGCGGGGTCGTGGAGTGAGTGGATTACTGATCCTGCTCGGGAAATAGCAACGGGCGACTAAACGATCGGTGTGAACACTTGCTTAAAATGTGGGAGCTGGCTTGCCTGCGATAGCGGAGTGTCAGCCACCTCAACGTTGGCTGGCCCACCGCTATCGCAGGCAAGCCAGCTCCCACACTATTGACCGTATTGGGCCTGAAGCCACTGCGGGATCCGGCGCTCCAGATAGTAACCAGGGCGCTTCAGCGAACCCTCCACAAACCCCACATGCCCGCCCTTGGCCAGCAACTCGAACTCGGTGCAGGCCGACAGCTCACTGGCGTCAGGCAAGCTGTGCGCAAATACAAACGGGTCATCGGCCGCCTGGATAATCAACGTAGGCGTACGGATATCGCCCAGGTAATAGCGGCTCGATGCGCGGCGATAATAGTCTTCAGCACTGATGAAACCATGCAGCGGCGCGGTTACCCGCCCGTCGAAGTCCCAGAACGTGCGCATCTTTTCCAGGGAGCCAAGGGCCTCCAGGGTTTTGAGCCCATCCTCACGACCGTCCTGCAGGAACTGGCGTTGCTTGACGCGGATATACGCCAGCATCTCGCGCATGAAGTGCTTCTGATACACCCGCGAGAACCCCAGGCCGATGCGATCGGCGCATTGATCCAGGCGAAACGGCACCGACACCGCCGCCGC
The DNA here is from genome assembly GCF_018135665.1 of Pseudomonas sp. B2021. NCBI lineage: Bacteria > Pseudomonadati > Pseudomonadota > Gammaproteobacteria > Pseudomonadales > Pseudomonadaceae > Pseudomonas > Pseudomonas sp. B2021. The sequence continues at coordinate 5,760,254 of NZ_SMOF01000001.1, read as the reverse complement.
GCCCTGCAAGCCCGAGGCCTTGCCGGTTTCGCCCAAATGCTTGAGCAACACATTGCCGCCCAGGGAATAACCCACCGCATACACGGGCGCCAACGGCCGCTTGGCGCGCAGATGAGCAATCGCTGCCGCCAGGTCTTCGCTGGCGCCGGAGTGATAACTGCGAGCCAGCAGGTTGGGCTCGCCCGAGCAGCCGCGCCAGTTCAACGCAGCGCTGGCCCAGCCTTGGGCGGCGAGGACTTTTTGCAGGCCGGCCACATAGGGCGAATTGGACGAGCCGGTCAGCCCATGCAGCACCAGCACCAAGGGTGCTTGCACGTCATGCGGCCCGTGCCAGTCAAGATCAAGGAAGTCGCCATCCTCCAGCCACAGGCGCTCGCGTTGGCGTTCGATATGGGTGGTCGGCCGCCACAGCGGCCCCCACAGTGTCTGCAAGTGGGGGTTGCCGAGGCCGAAGGCGGGTTTGAAGCGGTCTGTAGATGGAATCATGAATTACCCGCTGCCGTGTAGGAGCGAGCTTGCTCGCGGAAAACGTTAACGATAACGCGGCGCTGTCAGACAGCCCGTGTCGCCTGTTTGACCTTCGCGAGCAAGCTCGCTCCTACAGGGCGCGATGCCACAACGCGTAATACACCCGCCCGGACTTCTGCTCCCGGTGCAGGCGCCAGCCACTTGGCAGGCCGAGCGTGGAGGGCGCGGTCTCGCTCTCAGTGTAGATCCAGGCATCCGCTGCCAGCCACTGGCGTTCTTCCAGCAGGGTGCAGACGGCCGGCAGCAGGTTCTGGTTGAACGGTGGGTCGAGGAACACTACGTCGTATTCAGTCGCCGCCTGGGTTTCCAGGTAGCGCAGCGCGTCCGCCGTCTGCACCTGGCCGGTGGTGCAACGCAGCGTGCCCAGGTGCTCCTTGAGGCTGGATACCGCCACGTTGCTGGCGTCCAGCGCCTGGCCCTGGGCCGCGCCACGGGACAGCGCCTCCAGGAACAGCGCGCCGCTGCCAGCGAACGGGTCCAGCACCTTGGCCCCGCCAATGTACGGTGCGAGCCAGTTGAACAGGGTTTCACGCACGCGGTCGGGCGTCGGGCGCAGGCCCACGACGTCGGGGAAGCTCAGCTTGCGGCTGCCCCATTCACCGCCAATGATGCGCAGTTGGCCCACACCGTTATGCACGTTGTGGACAGGTTTTTTCGGGCGAGATGAACTGGCCATTAATGCTCCGGAACCCCGAGCGGCTGCTCGGCAGGTTTATCAGTGGGGGGCGGTAGTGGCTTTTGCGCAATCGTCGGGCCGGCGGTCACGATGACCATCTTGTCGGCGCTCAAGTGTTTATTCATTGCAGCCTTGACCTGATCGACGGTCAGGGCCTGGGATTGTTTCATGAAATCTTCCAGATAGCTCAGCGGCAGGTTGTAGAAACCCATGGCGCCCAACTGTCCGACGATATCGGCGTTGCTGGCGGTGGACAGCGGGAAGCTGCCGGCCAGCTCGCGCTTGGCGTCATCCAGTTCCTTTTGCGTCGGGCCGGTCTTGAGGTAGTCAGCCAGCACGTCCTCGACCAAGCGCAAGGTGCCACCACTCATTTCGGCGCGGGTCTGCAGGTTGATCATGAACGGGCCGCGCACCTGCATTGGTGAGAACCCGGAGTACACGCCGTAGGTCAGGCCGCGTTTCTCCCGCACTTCGCTCATCAAACGGGTGCCGAAGCCGCCGCCGCCGAGGATCTGGTTACCCAGGGACAAGGCTGCGTAATCCGGGTCGGCACGGTCGATGCCCAACTGCGCAAACAGCAGGTGGGTTTGCTTGGACGGGAACTCGATACGGCTCAGGCCGGCTTTTGGCTCGGTCGGCTGGGCGATCTTGGCCATAGCCGGGCCTTTGGGCAGCGACGCGGACACCTTGGCCGTCATGGCTTCAGCTTCGGCGCGGGTCAGGTCGCCCACCACTGCAATCACCGCGTTACCCGCCGCATAGGCCTTGGCGTGGAACGCCTGCAACTGCGCCAGGGTAATCTTCGGCACGCTCTCGGGGGTGCCTTCGCTCGGGTGCGCGTAAGGGTGGTCGCCGTACAGACGCTTGAACAGCTCGATGCTCGCCAGTTTGCCAGGGTTCTGCTTCTGGTACTCGAAACCGGCCAGGATCTGGTTCTTGATGCGTGCCAGTGAGTCTGCCGGGAACGTCGGCTGGCCGATCACCTGGTTGAACAGTGACAGGGCTGCGTCACGCTTGGCGCTGTCGCTCAGGCTGCGCAGGGTCACCAGCGCCATGTCGCGGTAGGCGCCGTTGCCAAAGTCGGCCCCCAGGCCTTCGAAGCCACTGGCGATCTGGCTGACGTCCTTGCCCGGCACGCCTTCGTTGAGCATGGCGTTGGTCATCAGCGCCAGGCCTGGCACGTCGCCATCCTGGCTGCTGCCGGCGGCGAACAGCAGGCGCATGTCGAACATCGGCAACTCATGGGCTTCGACGAACAGCACCTTGGCGCCTTCGGCGGTGGTCCAGGTTTGTACGTCGAGCTTGCGGTTGGTCGGTGCCTTGCCATCCAGTTCCGCCAGGGATTGCAGGGTGCTGGCCGTTTGAGCCTTGTCCAGGGCCTGGCTGGCGACCGACTCGCTGGGGCGCAAGAAGTAAACGGCGCTGGCCGCCATCAGGGTGACGGCGATCAGGCCGGGCAGGATCAGGCGGCTGTTTTTGCGATCACTCATGAGCGGTCTCCTCAGGCAAAACATGGGCGACGCTCAGACGTTCGCGGGTGAAATAGGTGCGTGCAGCCTTCTGGATGTCTTCCGGGGTCACGCTTTGCAGGTCGGCAAGCTCGGTGTCCATGAGTTTCCAGGACAGGCCGACGGTTTCCAGGGAGCCAATGGCCGTGGCCTGGCTGGTGATGGAATCACGCTGGTACACCAGGCCGGCAATCACCTGGGCACGGATGCGCTCCAGTTCTTCGGCGGTCGGCGGCTTGGCCTTCAACTCATCGAGCAGGCGCCACAGGCCGGCTTCGGCTTGGGCGACGGTTTTCTTCTTCTGCTGGTTCGGCGTGGCCGAGAGGGTGAACAGGCTGTCGCCACGGGTGTAGGCGTCGTAGTTGGTGGAAGCGGCGGACACCAGCTCCTCACCGCGTTCCAGTTGCTCGGAGATCCGTGCACTGTAGCCGCCGTCCAGCAGGGCCGAGATCAGGCGCAGGGCCTGTACCGAGCGTTTGTCTTCGGCGGTGGCCAGGCCGGGCACGTTGAAGCCCAGGAACACGCTCGGCAGTTGGGTCTGCACGTGCAGGGTCAGCAGGCGCTCGCCGGGCTCGGCCAGTTCCATCGGGATTTTTGCCGGTGGCACGTCACGCTTGGGGATCGGGCCGAAGTAACGTTGGGCGAGGTTTTTCACCTCGTCCGGGGTCACGTCGCCGACCACCACCAAGGTGGCGTTGTTCGGCACGTACCAGGATTGGTACCAGTGGCGCAGTTCTTCGACCTTCATGCGGTCCAGGTCGGCCATCCAGCCGATGGTCGGCGTGTGGTAGCCGCTGGCCGGGAACGCCATGGCCTTGAAGCGCTCGAACGCCTTGGACATGGGGTTATCGTCGGTGCGCAGGCGGCGTTCTTCTTTGATTACCTCGATTTCACGGCTGAACTCGTCGGCCGGCAGGCGCAGGCTGGCCATGCGGTCGGCTTCCAGCTCAAAGGCCACGCCCAGGCGGTCACGGGCCAATACCTGGTAATACGCGGTGTAGTCGTCGCTGGTGAACGCATTTTCTTCGGCGCCCAGGTCGCGCAGGATCAGCGAGGCTTCGCCGGGGCCGACCTTGGCGCTGCCCTTGAACATCATGTGTTCCAGGGCGTGGGACAAACCGGTCTGGCCCGGGGTTTCGTAGCTTGAGCCAACCTTGTACCAGACCTGGGAAACCACCACCGGCGCGCGATGATCTTCGCGCACGACCACCTTGAGGCCGTTATCGAGGGTGAATTCATGGGTGGGTTGTGGATCGGCAGCCAAAGCTGAGAGAGGCAGACAAACTGTGCTGAACAGCAGGCCTGCGGCGCGGCGGGCTAGAGCATTCATTCGTTTTTAAACCTGTTGGGCTGCCCGCTTGGTCTTAGCGTCGGCGGGCGAGGAGGTGCTAGGATACTGGTCCGACTTAAGGACGGCCACTGCGGCTGTCTTGTGAAGGCCCTATTTAGGCCTTACAAAATGTTGCGCATGAACGAGCTGGCTAAAAAACAGTCTGTTACGCATCGAATTTTATTTACCGGCGCGCCCTGTGGCGCGTCGCTACCTTGAGATAGCCGTCTCCATGTTTGGTTCCAACGACGACAAGAAGACCCCAGCTGCGGCTGGCGAGAAGAAAGGCCTGTTCGGATGGCTGCGCAAAAAGCCGCAGGAAACCGTCGTTCAACAGCCACAGGTTCACGCCGAACCGACCCCTGAACCCGTAATAGAAGCCGAACCGGTTGCCGAGACGCCAGTTCCGGTGGTGTTGCCGATGGCTGAGCCGGTGTTGCAGCCGGTCGCCGAGGCCGCGCCGGAACCTGAGCCTGAGCCCGAGCACAAGCCCTGGTTGGAGCTGCCCGTGGCCGAAGAGCCCGTGGCGTTGGTGGAGGATGTTCAGGCCGAGCACGTCGTGCCGCCGATTCCGGCAGTGGCTGAGCCGGCGCCGGTAGAGGTTGTGGCTGAAGTACCGCCCGTCGTCGAAGTGCCTGCACCGGTTGTCGCTGCACCTGCCGTTATCGAGCCAGAACCCGCCGCTGCCGTAACCGAAACCAGCAAAACCGGATTCTTTGCCCGCCTCAAGCAGGGCCTGAGCAAGACCAGCGCCAGTATTGGCGAAGGCATGGCCAGCCTGTTTCTGGGCAAGAAAGTCATTGATGACGAGTTGCTGGAAGACATCGAGACCCGCCTGCTAACCGCCGACGTGGGCGTCGAAGCCACCGCCGTGATTATCCAGAGCCTGACGCAGAAGGTCGCGCGCAAGCAGTTGACCGACGCCGATGCGCTGTACAAATCCCTGCAGGCTGAGCTGGCCGCCATGCTCAAGCCGGTTGAGGCGCCGCTGGTGATCACGCCGAAAAAGCCTTTCGTCATCCTCGTGGTAGGCGTAAACGGCGCTGGCAAGACCACCACCATCGGCAAGCTGGCCAAGAAGCTGCAGGGTGAAGGCAAGAAAGTCATGCTCGCCGCCGGTGACACCTTCCGTGCCGCGGCCGTCGAGCAGTTGCAGGTGTGGGGTGAGCGCAACAAGATCCCGGTGATCGCCCAGCACACCGGTGCCGACTCTGCTTCGGTGATCTTCGATGCTGTGCAAGCCGCCAAGGCGCGCAACATCGATGTGCTGATCGCTGATACAGCCGGCCGCCTGCACACCAAAGACAATTTGATGGAAGAGCTGAAGAAAGTGCGCCGCGTGATCGGCAAGCTCGACGCCGATGCACCCCATGAAGTCCTGCTGGTGCTCGACGCCGGTACCGGCCAGAACGCCATCAGCCAGGCCAAGCAATTCAACCAGACGGTGCAGCTGACCGGCTTGGCATTGACTAAGCTCGACGGCACGGCCAAGGGCGGTGTGATTTTCGCCCTGGCCAAACAGTTCGGGTTGCCGATTCGTTATATCGGCGTCGGTGAAGGCATCGACGACCTGCGCACCTTTGAAGCCGAACCCTTTGTACAGGCACTGTTTGCCGAGCGGGAGCGTTCATGATTCGATTCGAACAGGTCGGTAAACGCTATGCCAACGGGCATGTGGGCTTGCATGAGCTGAGCTTTCGAGTGCGTCGCGGCGAATTCTTGTTTGTCACCGGCCATTCGGGCGCAGGCAAAAGTACGCTGTTGCGCCTGCTGCTGGCCATGGAACGCCCGACTACCGGCAAGTTGCTGCTGGCGGGCCAGGACCTGGCCACTATCAGCAATGCGCAAATTCCATTCCTGCGCCGCCAGATCGGCGTGGTGTTCCAGAACCACCAGTTGCTGTTCGACCGCACGGTGTTCAACAACGTGGCCCTGCCGTTGCAGATCCTCGGGCTGTCCAAGGCCGAGATCGTCAAACGCGTGGACTCGGCCCTGGAACGCGTGGCCTTGTCGGACAAGACCGACCTCTTCCCCGGCGACCTGTCCACCGGCCAGCAACAGCGTGTCGGTATCGCCCGCGCCATCGTCCATCGCCCGGCTTTGCTGCTGGCGGACGAGCCCACCGGTAACCTCGACCCGCGCCTGGCGGCCGAGATTATGGGGGTGTTCGAAGACATCAACCGCCTGGGCACCAGCGTCTTGATCGCCAGCCACGACCTGGCCCTGATTGCCCGCATGCGCCATCGCATGCTCACCCTGCAACGCGGCCGCCTGATCGGCGATGGGGAGGCTGGCGTATGAGTGCTACACGCAGCCCTAAAGTATCCGAACGGGTGGCTCCGAAGCCGGCCGACCCGCAACCGAAAAAGAAAAAACACGACGAAGACGACGGCCCGGACTTCGGCACCCTGGTGCACGCCTGGATCGAAAGCCACCGCGCCAGCCTGCTGGACAGCCTGCGTCGCCTGGGCAAGCAGCCGATCGGCAGCTTTTTCACCTGCCTGGTCATGGCCGTGGCCTTGAGCCTGCCGATGGGCTTGTCGCTGTTGCTTAATAATGTGGAGCGCCTGGGCGGCTCCTGGCAGCGGGCGGCGCAGATTTCGCTGTACCTGAACCTGGACACCAGCAGCAAGGAAGGCGAAGCGCTGCGCGATGACATCAAGAACATCCCGGGGGTTGCCGAGGCTGAGTACATCAGCCGCGACCAGGCCCTTGAAGAGTTCCAGCAGCAATCGGGCCTGGGCGAGGCGCTCAAGGAGCTGCCGCAGAACCCGCTGCCGGGCGTGGTGCTGGTAACGCCGAACGAGGTCGACAAGCCGGCGCTGGAAGCCCTGCGACAAAAACTCGCAGAGATGCCGAAGGTGCAACAGGCGCAACTTGATCTAGTCTGGGTAGAGCGCCTGGCCGCGATCCTCAAGCTGGGTGACCGCTTTGTGTTCGGCCTGACGGTGTTATTAGTGTCTGCATTACTTTTGGTGATAGGTAATACCATTCGTCTTCATATTGAAAACCGTCGCACCGAGATAGAAGTGATTAAACTGGTGGGCGGCACAGACAGCTATGTGCGTCGGCCTTTCCTCTACATGGGCGCGTTGTATGGCCTGGGTGCGGGGATCTTGTCCTGGGGCGTACTGGCGTTTGGCCTGGATTGGTTGAACGACGCGGTTGTCGGCTTGGCCGGGCTCTACGGCAGTGATTTCGCGTTGGCCGGTGTGCCGGTAGCCGATGGTCTGAGTCTCTTGCTTGGCGCGGTCTTGTTGGGGTATATCGGTGCGTGGATTGCGGTGGCACGGCATTTACGTGAGCTGGCGCCGAAGTAGTTAATGCCAGATTAATGTGGTTTCGTTTGTATTGACCGTATCAGCGGTTTAGGGAACTTGTCCTACGGTTCCCAGGTCAATTTTCGCAGTGCTGAACTGCACGAGTTATGTGAGTCGGAGGTTTTTTCGTATGACCACTTCTTTGCAACCTGCTTATGCCTTGGTCCCAGGTGCGAACCTGGAGGCTTATGTGCACACGGTCAACAGCATTCCATTGCTGACGCCCGAGCAGGAGCGTGAACTGGCCGAGAGTCTCTACTATGAGCAGGATTTGGGGGCGGCTCGGCAGATGGTGCTCGCCCACCTGCGTTTTGTCGTACATATCGCCCGTAGCTATAGCGGCTACGGTCTGGCCCAGGCCGACCTGATTCAGGAAGGCAACGTCGGCCTGATGAAGGCTGTGAAGCGTTTCAACCCTGAAATGGGTGTGCGCCTGGTGTCGTTTGCCGTGCACTGGATCAAGGCGGAAATCCACGAGTTCATCCTGCGCAACTGGCGCATCGTGAAAGTGGCCACCACCAAGGCCCAGCGCAAGCTGTTCTTCAACCTGCGCAGCCAGAAAAAACGCCTGGCGTGGCTGAACAACGAAGAAGTCCACCGCGTGGCCGAAAGCCTCGGCGTGGAGCCGCGTGAAGTGCGCGAGATGGAAAGCCGCCTGACCGGCCATGACATGGCCTTCGACCCAGCCGCCGAAGCGGATGACGACAGCGCCTTCCAATCGCCGGCCAACTACCTGGAAGACCACCGGTACGACCCGGCGCGTCAACTCGAAGACGCCGACTGGAGCGACAACTCCAACCACAACCTGCACGAAGCGCTGGAAGTGCTGGACGACCGCAGCCGTGACATTCTCTACCAGCGCTGGCTGGCAGAAGAAAAAGCCACGCTGCACGACCTGGCGCAGAAGTACAACGTGTCGGCCGAGCGGATTCGTCAGCTTGAGAAAAGCGCAATGAACAAGCTGAAGTTGTCGATCGCCGCCTAAAACGCAGCGAACAAAAAATGCCCCGGTCGAAAGATCGGGGCATTTTTGTATGTGTTCGAAAAGTCTCAAGCCCAACTCGGTTTAATGTGGGAGCTGGCTTGCCTGCGATGAGGCCGTGTCAGTTAAAACATGGGTTACTGACCCACCGCTATCGCAGGCAAGCCAGCTCCCACAGGTCCCGTATTGTGTCAGTCGGACCAGGGGGCTTTGCGGGTAGTGTTCAGCTCCATTAGGTAACCATCCCCACCCAACTGGCTCATCTGCTGACGAATCCATGCCGCTCTGCGTGCCACATAGGCCGTCGGATGGCTGGCACTCCACACCCGCGGATTAGGCAGCACCGCCGCCAGGTAGCTGGCCTGCTGCCGCGAAAGCGCTTTGGCATTCACGCCAAAATGGTGCCGCGCCGCGGCCTCTGCGCCAAACACACCTTCATCCCATTCCACGCTGTTGAGGTACACCTCAAGAATCCGCTGCTTGGGCCACAACACTTCGATCAAGCCGGTAAACCACGCCTCCAGGCCTTTGCGCAAATAGCTGCGCCCGGCCCACAGGAACAGGTTTTTCGACACCTGCTGGCTCAGGGTGCTGGCACCGCGAATCGAGCCGCCACGCTCGTTGTGCAGGATCGCCGCCTGGATCGCGCCAAAATCAAAGCCCCAATGTTGCGGGAAGCGCTGGTCTTCACCGGCCATCACCGCCACTTTCAGGTCATCGGAGATTTCATCCCACGGCACCCAGCTGCGTTGCAGGTCAATGGGTTCGCCATCTATCCAGGACTCAACCTTGCGCTCCACCATCAGCGCAGTGAACGGCGGCGGCACCACACGAAACAGCAGCACCAGCAACACACTGCCGATGGCAAACCATTTCACGACGTTGAGAAAGCGTTTGAAGAGGACACGCAGCATAGAGATGGCTTGGCCGAACCCGTTGAGCGGGCCATTATACAGACCCTGCCCGATGAGTCTGACTGGAGTTCCCCATGCTGCGTAGCTTTCTGATGCTGGCTGCCTTTTTCGGCTTTACTGGCGTTGCGCTGGGCGCGTTCGCCGCCCACGGCCTGAAAAACCGCCTGAGCGCCGACTACCTGGCGATCTTCCATACCGGCGTGACCTACCAGTTGGTGCATGCCCTGGCATTGTTCGGCGTGGCCTTGCTGGTGGCGCATATTCCGGGCCGGCTGGTCACCTGGGCGGGAATTTCGTTCACCGTCGGCATCCTGCTGTTCTCGGGCAGCCTGTATGTGCTGACGATGACCGGCATCAGTAAACTGGGAATCATCACGCCGTTTGGCGGGCTGGCGTTCCTGCTTGGCTGGTTCTTCCTGGGCCTGGCGGCGTGGCGCTTGCAGCTTTGACCGCTTGACGCTTGGAGCTGACCTTCAGGTTCCAATCGCGCTAGAATGCTGGCCCCTAAAAACGATGGCGGCCCGTGGCATGCGCATTCAGTTGAACGGCGAACCCTTTGAACTTCCCGATGGCGAAACCGTTGCGGCCCTGCTGACCCGTCTGGACCTGACCGGGCGTCGCGTCGCAGTGGAGCTCAACCTGGATATCGTCCCGCGTAGCCAGCACGCCGAGACTGCGCTCACCGAAGGTGACCAGGTCGAAGTGGTCCACGCCATCGGCGGCGGCTAGCCTGCCACGGCCGCAACGCATTCTGCAGAACCTCATCCAACCAGAGGATTTCCCATGAGCATCGTTCGTAGCGACAAGCCTTTCGTCCTGGCCGGTCGTACCTACCAGTCCCGTCTGCTGGTCGGCACCGGCAAGTACCGCGACATGGAAGAAACCCGCCTGGCCATCGAAGCCTCGGGTGCCGAGATCGTCACCTTCGCCGTGCGCCGCACCAACCTCGGCCAGATCGAGGGCGAGCCGAACCTGCTCGAAGTGCTCTCGCCGCAGCGCTACACCTTTCTGCCAAACACCGCTGGCTGCTACGACGCCATCGAAGCCGTGCGCACCTGCCGCCTGGCCCGTGAGCTGCTCGACGGCCACAACCTGGTGAAGCTGGAAGTGCTGGCCGACCAGAAAACCCTGTTCCCCAATGTGATCGAAACCCTCAAGGCCGCCGAAACCCTGGTCAAGGAAGGTTTCGACGTGATGGTCTACACCAGCGATGACCCGATCATCGCGCGCCAACTGGCAGAAATCGGCTGCATCGCCGTGATGCCGCTGGCCGGTCTGATCGGTTCCGGCCTGGGCATCTGCAACCCGTACAACCTGCAGATCATCCTTGAAGAAGCCAAGATCCCGGTGCTGGTGGATGCGGGCGTGGGCACTGCCTCCGACGCAACCATCGCCATGGAACTGGGCTGCGACGCGGTGCTGATGAACTCGGCCATTGCCCATGCCCAGCAACCAATCATGATGGCCCAAGCCATGAACCACGCCATCGTCGCGGGCCGCCTGGCCTACCTCGCCGGGCGCATGCCGAAAAAACTCTATGCCAGCGCCTCTTCGCCGCTGGATGGTCTGATCAAGTAAGAGCTATTGATGACTGAATCAAACGAAACGCCGAACACCGTGGAAGAGGGCGACGAGTCCAAGCACCGCCGCATCAAGAGTTTTGTGATGCGCGCCGGCCGCATGACCGAAGGCCAGCAAAAGGGCCTGGAGCAGGGCACGCCGCTGTTCGTGTTGCCTCTGGCCGACGCGCCGGTGGACTACGACCAAGTGTTTGGCCGTTCGGCCCCACGCTCCCTGGAAATCGGTTTCGGCATGGGCCATTCCCTGCTGGAAATGGCCGCAGCCGCGCCGGAGCAGGATTTCATCGGTGTGGAAGTCCACCGCCCAGGCGTTGGCGCACTGCTTAACGGTGTGCTGACCCAGGGCCTTAAAAACCTGCGGGTCTACGACTGCGACGCGATTGAAGTGCTCAACCGCTGCATCGCTGACAACAGCCTCGACCGCCTGATGCTGTTCTTCCCCGACCCATGGCACAAGGCCCGTCACCACAAGCGCCGCATCGTCCAGGCCTCCTTCGCGGAGCTGGTACGCAGCAAGCTGAAAGTGGGCGGCATCCTGCACATGGCCACCGACTGGGAACCGTACGCGGAATACATGCTGGAAGTGATGAACGTCGCCCCTGGCTACCGCAACCTGGCCGAAGACGGCAAATGCGTGCCACGCCCGGCCGAGCGGCCGATCACCAAGTTCGAACGCCGTGGCGAGCGGTTGGGGCATGGGGTGTGGGATTTGAAGTTCGAGAAGCTGGCTTAAACAGTCATCCGCTTGAAACGCAATCCAATGTGGGAGCTGGCTTGCCTGCGATAGCATCACCTCGGTACCACTGATACACCGAGGTGTCTGCATCGCAGGCAAGCCAGCTCCCACATGTGTTTTGTAGTGCCTGCTGGGTCAGCGGCGGTCTGCGACGACGCCAATCAACACCAGCACCACGATCAACACCGGTGCCAGGCTGTAGTTATTGAACTGGCTCAACCCCCGCACAATCCACGGCGTGGCGTAGATCAACGCCGCACCGCTGCCGATCAGGCACAGCAGGGCCATCAAGGGTACGCGCAAGGCGCCGGCGATGCTGCCCAGGCGTGCTTCGACCCAGCCCTTGATGTCGGCGCCGAACAGCACCAGCAAACAGCCTACAAGGGCCAACGAGATTTCCGACAGGTTGCTACGGCTCCAGCGGGATACGGTGGCGAGCAGGTCGAGTACCAGATCCATTCGATTTCCTTAAGAGCTATCAGCTCAAAAACTTCTGCAACAGGTCATTGAGAAAGAGTTGCCCGCGGTCGGTGGCCGCCAGGCGTGACGTTTCGACCTGCATTAATCCACTTTGTTCTGCGTCGCGGCGGCCTTCGTCGAGGCTCGCCAGATCAAGGCCGGTGCGCTCGGCGTAGAGCTTGGCATCAACCCCGTCGGTGAGGCGCAGCGCGTTCATCAGGAACTCGAACGGCAGTTCGTCGTTGGTCAGTTCTTTCGCGCCGGCCTGGAAGCTTTTGGCCGGGTTGAGGTAGTCCTTTGGTGCACGGGTTTTCCAGGTGCGGATGATGCGTCCGTCCGGGTGGCTGAGCTTGCCGTGGGCGCCGGCGCCGATGCCGATAAAGTCGCCAAAGCTCCAGTAATTGAGGTTATGCCGCGCCGGCCGCCCCGGTTGGGCGTAGGCCGAGACTTCATATTGTGCGTAACCGTGTTCGGCGAGCAGTGCCTGGCCGGCTTCCTGGATATCCCACAGCGTGTCGTCTTCCGGCAGCACGGGTGGCTGGTTCCAGAACACGGTGTTGGGTTCCAGGGTCAGTTGGTACCAGGACAGGTGCGTCGGCTTGAGCGCAATAGCCTGGCGCAAGTCGCCCAAGGCGTCGTCGAGGGACTGGTTGGGCAAACCGTGCATCAAGTCCAGGTTGAAGTTATCGAACCCGGCCTGGCGCGCCATACCGGCGGCGCGTGCGGCTTCGTCACCATTGTGAATGCGGCCCAGGGCTTCAAGCTTCTCTTGCTGGAAGCTCTGGATGCCGATGGACAGGCGATTGATCCCCAGCTTGCGGTACGCCACGAACTTCTCTTGTTCGAACGTCCCGGGGTTGGCTTCCAGGGTGATCTCGATATCGTCGGCAAACGGGATGCGCGCTTCAACGCCTTTGAGCAGGCGGCCCAGTGCAGCAGCGCTGAACAGGCTGGGCGTGCCGCCGCCGAAGAAAATCGAACTCAGTTCACGGCCATAAACGGCGTGCAGGTCTTGGTCCAGGTCCGCCAGCAAGGCGTCCACATACTCTTCTTCCGGCAGCACCTTACTGGCGGTGTGGGAGTTGAAGTCGCAATACGGGCATTTGCGCACGCACCACGGAATATGGATGTACAGCGCCAGGGGCGGCAGGTGGGGCAGCGTCGCCCGGGGTGTTTGCGCGCCGCCGTGGATCAGCGGCTGCGCAGAGGTGTTCTGGGTCATTTCAAACCTAGGCGCTGGCGCAGCAACGCCATGGCGCGGGCGCGGTGGCTGATTTGGTTTTTGTCGGCCGGGCTCAGTTCGGCGCTGGAGACATTACGCTCCGGCACCCAGAACAGCGGGTCATAGCCAAAGCCATGCTCACCGCTGGCCGCCTGCAGGATGCGGCCGTGCCACAGGCCTTCACACAGGATCGGCAACGGGTCATCGGCGTGCCGCACCAACGCCAGCACGCAGACGAACTGCGCGCCGCGCTCGGCCTCCGGCACGTCCTTGAGGGCGTCGAGCAGCTTGGCGTTATTAGCCGCATCACCTTTGCCGTCGGCGTAACGGGCCGAGTAGATGCCAGGCGCGCCGCCGAGGAAATCCACGGCCAGGCCCGAATCATCTGCCAGGGCTGGCAGGCCAGAGATACGTGCGGCGTTGCGGGCCTTGAGGATGGCATTCTCGACGAACGACAGGCCGGTCTCTTCCGGTTCGACCTGGCTGAACTCGCCAATCGAACGCAGGTGCACAGACTCACCTAGCATGGCTTGCAGTTCTTTGAGTTTGCCGGCGTTGTGGCTGGCGAGTACGAGTTGGGTAAGGTTCATCATTCGGCCGGGAACAGTTCTTGGTTGAATTGGAAGCCGTGGGCCTTGCCGCCGGTTTCAACGTTGATGGTAAACGTCTTGTATTCCCGCTGGGTCACCGAGTAGGGCGCGAGGTAGCTGATGCCGCTTTTCTCTTCGATCTGCTTGAACGTCAGGATCTCGCTCTTGCCGCCCAAATCCTTGACCGTGCCAGTGACTTGCGCGGCCACCGGGCTTACGCCCTTGATCACGGTCACGTTAATCAAACCCTTCTCCTTGCTGCGCACCACACCGACTTTTTGGGCGGTCTCAGCGGGCAGGAAGCTTGAAGTGAAGGTGTTGTAATGAACGGTGATATCGCCGAAGTCTTTTTTGCGATTAGCGTCGATAGTGTCGGCGGCCATGGCGCTGGCGCCCAGGCATGCGGTCAATAGAAAAATAGCCAAACGACTCATGAACGTCCCTCTTGAAGATGATTAGACGGCAACTTTGTGGTCGGTCAGGCCAGGACTGCTGACCCGGTAAATACCAATTTCGCCCAACAGGTTGGGCCATAGCTTACTCGCCCAGCCGTGGCGGTGCTGTTGATCGACGGCAAGGCGGTTGATCACCTTGGCTTCACGCTCGCCACACAGGGCTTCGAAGTCTTCGAAGGTGCAAAAGTGGATGTTCGGCGTGTTGTACCAGGTGTAGGGCAGGAAGTCGGAGACCGGCATGCGCCCCTTGGTGGCCAGGTACCAGCGGCAGCGCCAGTGGCCAAAGTTGGGGAAAGTGATGATGCATTGGCGGCCAACGCGCAGCATTTCGTCGAGGATGCGGTCCGGGTAGTGCACCGCTTGCAGGGCCTGGGTCATCACCACGATATCGAAGCTGTTGCTGGCAAAGTTGCCCAGGCCCTTGTCCAGGTCCTGCTCGATCACGTTGATGCCCTTGGCCACGCACTGGGCGATGTTGTCCGGGTCGTTTTCCAGGCCGTAGCCGGTGACTTGCTTGTGGTCGCGCAGCCAGCTCAGCAGTTCGCCGTCGCCGCAGCCCAGGTCGAGCACGCGGCTGCCGGCGGGGATCCAGTCTTGGATGATTTCCAGGTCGGCTCTCATGGCGTTCTCACAAAGTAATGCGGTTCATGTAGTTACTGAACGCCTGCAGGTAACGTGGGATCGGAATCAGGAAGGCGTCGTGGCCTTGCGGTGCATCGATCTCCAGGTAGCAGACGTCTTTCTTGGCGGCCATCAGGGCATCCACCAGCTCACGGGAGCGTGCCGGCGAAAAGCGCCAGTCAGTGGTGAACGACATCACGCAGAACTTGGCCGTGGCGTGCTCGAAGGTTTTTGCCAGGTCGTCATCGTGGTTGGCGGCCGGGTCGAAGTAGTCCAGGGCCTTGGTCATCAGCAGGTAGGTGTTGGCGTCAAAGCGCCCTGAGAATTCCTCGCCCTGGTAACGCAGGTAGCTCTCCACTTGGAACTCGACGCTGTGGAAGTCGTAGTTGAGTTTCTCGCTCTTGAGGCCACGGCCGAATTTCTCGCCCATGGAATCGTCGGACAGGTAGGTGATGTGGCCGACCATCCGCGCCAGCATCAAGCCACGCTTGGGGATCACGCCCGCTTCCTGGAACGAACCACCGTGGAAGTCGGGGTCGGTGAGGATCGCCTGGCGCGCCACTTCGTTGAAGGCGATGTTCTGCGCCGACAACTTGGGCGCCGAGGCGATGGCCAGGCAATGACGCACGCGGTCCGGGTAGGTGATGGTCCATTGCAGGGCCTGCATGCCGCCCAGGCTGCCGCCAATCACGGCGGCCCACTGGCTGATGCCCAGCAGGTCGGCCAGGCGTGCCTGGCTGTGCACCCAGTCTTCCACGGTCAGCACCGGGAAGTCGGCGCCGAACGGCTTACCGGTTTCCGGGTTGAGGCTGCTGGGGCCGGTGGAACCGTTGCAGCCGCCGAGGTTGTTCAGGCTGACCACAAAGAACTTATGGGTGTCGATGGGCTTGCCGGGGCCGATACAACTGTCCCACCAGCCGGGCTTGCGGTCGTCAACGCTATGGAAACCGGCGGCGTGATGATGGCCGGACAAGGCATGGCAGATCAGCACGGCGTTGCTCGCCGTGGCGTTCAGTTGGCCATAGGTTTCGTAGATCAGGTCGTAGGCTGGCAACGAACGGCCGCAGGCCAGGGCCAGGGGTTCGCTGAAATGCGCCACTTGTGGCACGACCAGTCCAACAGAATCGGGGGGGAAGGCAGCTGGCATCGACCCTGCTCTCGTTTAAATGAGGCGTAAGTCTAAAGAGCGGGGACCCTAGCGGCAAGCAATGGTCGGGGGTTAGCGTGATCGTTCCCACGCTCCGCGTGGGAATGCCTCTTGGGACGCTCTGCGTCCTGCCCTGGTGACGCGGAGCGTCACGGGCTGCATTCACACGCAGAGCGTGGGAACGATCAGCACAAGCCATGCTATCGCAGGCAAGCCACCCCCATAGGGGCTACGGCATTCAGATCAGGCCAAACAACTCTTTTGGCATGTAGGCAAAGTAGGCCAGGCGTGGAATCACCCAGCTCTGCAGCAGTTGAATCGCGATAAACGCAAAGATCGGCGAAATATCCAGGCCGCCCAGGTTGGGGATCAGACGACGGAACGGCGCCAGCACCGGCTCGGTGATCTGATAGACCAGCTCGGCACCCGGGCTACGGCTACCCGGTGCGACCCAGGACAGGATCACGCTGATGATCATCGACCAGAAAATGATCTTCAGGAACAGCGAGAAAATCCCGATCAGGCCCCATGGCAACAGCAGCACGGTGAAGGCCTGGTATCCATTGAGCATCAGGATCACCACGAACAGCAAAATCTGCAGCAACAGCGCCAGCACCAGCGACGACATGTCCAGGCCGAACAGGCTCGGGATCACCCGGCGCAGCGGCTTGAGCAGCGGTTGGGTGGCCTTCACCACGAACTGGCACAGCGGGTTGTAGAAGTTCGCACGCACCAGTTGCAGGATAAAGCGCATCAGTACGATCAGCAGGTACAGGCTGCCCAGGGTCTGGATGATGAAAATGGCAGCGTCATTGATTCCGAGCATGTTTGATTACCTTGGTAAGGGACGACTATTTGCCCAGTTGCTCAGCCATCTCGGCTGAACGATGTGCGGCGGCACCCAGGGCTGTTTCCACCAGGGCTTCAAAGCCCCCGGCCTGGAACGACTCAATAGCCGCTTGTGTGGTACCACCTGGCGAGGTGACGCGACGGCGCAGTTCGGCGGCATCCACCTCGCTGCCGACCGCCATTTTCGCGGCGCCCAGGGCGGTTTGCTCCGCCAGTTGCTCGGCCACGTCGTGGGGCAGGCCCAGCTTGACGCCGGCGGCCGTCATGGCCTCGATCAGCAGGAAGAAGTAGGCCGGGCCACTACCGGAAACGGCGGTAACCGCATCCAGTTGCTGTTCCTGCTCCAGCCACACGGCGATGCCCACCGCAGACAGCAGTTCCTGGGCCTGGTCACGTTGCTGCGCGGTGACTTCGCCAGTGGCATACAAACCGCTGACGCCCTGGCGCAGCAGCGCCGGGGTGTTGGGCATGCAGCGCACAATGGGCTGGGCACCGAGCCAGTTGGTCATGCTGGCGCAGGTGATGCCAGCGGCAATCGACACCACCAGTTGATGGGGTTGCAGGCTCGGGCGCAGGCTCTCGCACACGGCCTTCATGGCCTGGGGCTTGACCGCCAGCACGATCACATCGACGCCGTGGATGGCCTCGGCGTTATCGGCGAAGGTCTGGATACCGTGTTCGGCGCTGACGCGCTCGCGGGTTTCGGCACCGGGATCGCTGGCGCGGATCTGCTCGGCGTCCAGGCCCTTGGCCCGCAGGCCACCGATCAGGCTGGCCGCCATGTTACCGGCGCCGATAAAGGCAATACGCGTGTTGCTCATGACAGGTCCTTATTTCGAGGGATGTCAGCCATTTCACGGCTGGCCGTAGTCGCGGGCGCCAAACAGGGCGGTACCGATCCGCACCCAGGTGGCGCCTTGGGCAATGGCCGACTCAAGGTCGTGGCTCATGCCCATGGAAAGTGTGTCCAGCGCCAGGTTCAAGCTGGCTTGCAAGTCGCGCACCGTGGCGAACGCCGCATCCTGCTCCGCCCGGTCTTGCGTCGGCTCGGGAATCGCCATCAAGCCCCGCAGCTTCAAGCGCGGCAGGGCGCTGATCGCTGTGGCCAGGGCCGGCAGGTCAGCGGGCGTGCAGCCGGACTTGCTGGCTTCGCCACTGACATTGACCTGGATGCAGATATTGAGCGGCGGCAGGTCGGCCGGGCGTTGTTCGGACAGGCGTTGTGCGATTTTCAGGCGGTCCACGGAGTGCACCCAAGCGAAGTGCTCGGCGATGGCACGAGTCTTGTTCGATTGAATGGGGCCGATGAAGTGCCAACTCAAGGGCAGGTCGGTTAATTCCGCCTGTTTGCCCAGGGCTTCCTGCAGGTAGTTTTCACCAAAGTCGCGCAGCCCGGCGGCATAGGCTTCGCGCACTGCCTGCGCCGGTTTGGTCTTGCTCACGGCCAGCAGGTGGATGCTGCTTGCGTCACGTTGCACGGCGTCGGCTGCGGCGCGGATGCGCTGGCTAACCAGGCCGATGTTGTCTGCTATCGTCGACATTCAAGATGCGCCCGTGGATATGGAGTCCGCGGCATTCTACTGGAAATGGAAAGCCCTATGGATATCACGCAATTGCTGACGGCCAGCGTAAGCCGAGGCGCCTCAGACCTGCATTTGTCAGCCGGCCTGGCACCCATGCTGCGCATTGATGGCGAGGTTTGGCCCCTGGATGGGCCGGCGCTGAGCGCTACCCAAGTGGTCGACTTATTGAGCCCTTTGCTGAATAAACATCAACAAAAGGATTTCGAAACATCTCTTGAAACGGATTTTGCCTTCGAGTTGCCAGGCGTCGCCCGGTTCCGGGCGAACGTGTTCCGCCAGGATCGCGGCGTGGGTGCGGTGTTTCGGGCTATTCCGGCTGAGGTCCAGAGCCTGGAAGACCTGAGGTTGGGCGAGGTGTTCCAGCGTATCGCCCGCTTCCCTCGCGGGCTGGTGCTGGTGACCGGGCCCACCGGCTCGGGCAAGTCCACGACCCTGGCGGCGATGATTGACGACCTCAACCGACACCGTCGCCAGCATATCCTCACGCTGGAAGACCCCATCGAGTTTATCCACAGGCCGAAAATGGCCCTGGTCAACCAGCGCCAGGTGCATCGCGATACCCTCAGTTTCTCGCAGGCCCTGCGTTCCGCCCTGCGCGAAGACCCGGATGTGATCCTGGTGGGTGAACTGCGCGACCTTGAAACCATCCGCCTGGCGCTGACGGCGGCAGAGACCGGGCACCTGGTGTTTGGCACCCTGCACACCTCGTCGGCGGCAAAGACGGTAGACAGGCTGGTGGACGTCTTCCCGGCCGGGGAGAAGGCGATGGTCCGCTCGATGCTGTCGGAGTCGTTGCAGGCGGTGGTGTCCCAGGTGCTGGTGAAGAAAGTGGGCGGTGGGCGCGTGGCGGCCCATGAAATCATGCTGGGCACCCCGGCGATTCGTAACTTGATTCGCGAAGACAAGGTGGCGCAGATGGTTTCGGCGATCCAGACAGGTGGGGCGTTGGGGATGAAGACCCTGGATATGAGTTTGAAGGCGTTGGTCGGCGCAGGGCTGGTCAGCCGGGAAGAGGCGCGGGAGAAGGCGAGGGTGCCGGCAGATATCTAAAACGCACAGACACACAATGTGGGAGCTGGCTTGCCTGCGATAGCGGGCTGTCAGGCACTCTCTCTGCCAACTGACACACCGTCATCGCAGGCAAGCCAGCTCCCACATTTGATTGCATTTCAAATGGGGAGCTTCAGTGGTGCCTGGCTTAGCGCTGCACGATCCGCAGGTTGCTGTTCTGCTCTTTAGGCAGTACCCGCTTGGCAATTACGTAGTTCTTGTCCCAGAACGGCTTTTTCAGCGTGTCGATGCTCACCGACTTGCCACGGCGCGGTGCGTGGATAAAACGGTCGTTGCCCAGGTAGATGGCAACGTGGTTGACCTGGCGGCTCTTGAGCTTGAAGAACAACAGGTCGCCCGGTTTGAGGTCCTTGCGGTCAACCTTCAACCCGTGGCCGGCTGCCATGGCGTTGGAAGTGCGGGGCAGGTCTACCGCTTTCACATCGTTAAATGCATATTTCACCAGCCCGCTGCAGTCGAACCCTTTACTTGGGCTGCTGCCGCCCCAACGATAAGGTGTACCGAGCACGTTGACGGCACGGCTCAAGACGTTGCTGCTTTGCTTGGTGTTCACTGCCAGTTGGGTGGAAAGCGCTTTGCCGTTGACCTTGCTCAGTTGGGTCGGGCGGCTGACGGTTGGCTTTGCTGATTTGGCAGTGCTGGGCGTGCTATGGACTTTAGGGGTGAAACCGTTAACGTTCGGAAGTCGTTGCTCACGATTGGTGGCGTGGGCGGCCAGTGGCATTAATAGGCAAATGGTTAGCCATGTCTTGAAAAATGGTCGCATTAGGCGTGGCTCTTATGGGTTTGCGCGCAACTTTATAACAGCTTTTTGTGCTGTTCTCAGGCCGTTTGTCGACTGAACCTTGGGGTCAAACTCAGGAAAAACGCGACGATTCGCCGCAATTGTCCTACACAAGGCAGGTGGCACAAGGCTTTGAGGGCAGGAAGATACCATTTACCGTACGTCGGGCGCCCGTAAAAAAGTCACAAAGAAAATGAAAAAATTTATCTATCGACGCAAAAGAGGTCCTTCATGAACACCTATCAACAGGTTGGTCAGCAGCACGATACCCACAGTAAGGCGATTGGTTACCTGCTGTGGATTTTCGGTTTTACCGGGGCTCATCGCTTTTATTACGGCAAGCCCGTGACCGGTACGATCTGGTTTTTCACTTTCGGCTTGCTGGGTATTGGCTGGCTGATCGACTTGTTCCTGATCCCGGCCATGGACCGTGAGGCCGACCTGCGGTTTACCGCTGGGCCGATTGAATACAACGTGGCCTGGATTCTGTTGGCGTTCCTGGGGGTGTTTGGTGTGCACCGCATGTATCAGGGCAAATGGATCACCGGCCTGATCTACCTGCTGACCGGCGGTTTGTTCCTGGTCGGAGTGCTGTATGACTTCTGGACGTTGAACACGCAGATTTCGATCCGCAATGCCGAGCGCAATAGCGGCCGTTGAGCACTATAGCGCAGTGTGGGAGCTGGCTTGCCTGCGATGCAGGCACCTCGGTGTATCAGGTAGACCGAGGTGATGCTATCGCAGGCAAGCCGGCTCCCACATTGACCGTAACCACATTAGATAGGCGAGTTATCAAGCCTGGTAGCTGATCCGCCCATCCATCAAGGTATACCGCACCGTCGCCGGCAGGCTGTGGCCGATGAACGGGCAGTTTTCGCCCTTGGACAACCAGCGCTCACCAGCCACCGTCGAGCTTGCCAGGTCGAACAGCACCAGGTCCGCCGGTGAGCCCACCGCCAACTGGCCCGCTGGCAAGCGCAGTGCCTCGGCCGGGCCGGCGCTCAGGCGTGCCAGCAGTGTCGGCAGGTCCAGCAAGCCGTCTTCTACCAGCGTCATCGCCAATGGCAGCAACAACTCCACGCTGCTGATGCCCGGCTCGGTCGCGCCAAACGGTGCCAGCTTGGCGTCGCGCTCGTGAGGTTGGTGATGGCTGGAAATCGCCGACACCACACCCGACTTCACCGCCGCACGCAAACCGTCACGGTCTGCCTTGGTGCGCAGCGGGGGCTGTACGTGGTACAGGCTGGAGAAGTCGATCAGCGCCTCATCCGTCAGGATCAGTTGGTACAGGGCGACATCCGCGGTTACCCGTAAGCCACGGGCCTGGGCCTGGGCGATCAAAGCCACGCCCCGGGCGCTGGTCAACTGGCTGAAATGCGCACGCACGCCGCTTTGTTCTACCAGCAACAGGTCGCGGGCGAGAGCCACGGTTTCTGCGGTTTCCGGAATGCCCGGCAGGCCGAGGAAGCTGGCCACTGCGCCTTCATGGGCCAGGCCACCTTCGGCCAGGTCGCGGTCCTGGGAATGGAAGATCACCGTCAAGTCGAACGTGGCCGCGTATTCCAGGGCGCGGCACAAGGTGCGTGTGCTGCGAAAGCTTTCCAGGCCATTGCCGAAGGCTACGCAACCGGCGTCACGTAGGGCGATCAATTCGGCAAGTTGTTCGCCATCCAGGCCCTTGCTCAAGGCGCCAATGGGAAACACTTTGCAATTGCCGGCTTCGCGGGCGCGGTCGAGGATCAGTTCGGTCACGGCCGACGTGTCCAGCACCGGCTTGGTGTTGGGCGGGCAACACAGGCTGGTCACACCACCGGCTGCGGCGGCCTGGGTTTCGCTGGCGATGTTGCCTTTGCGGCTGTAGCCCGGCTCGCGCAGGGCGACATTCAAGTCCACCAGCCCAGGCGCGGCCACCAGG
Organism: Pseudomonas sp. B2021; assembly: GCF_018135665.1. Lineage (NCBI taxonomy): Bacteria > Pseudomonadati > Pseudomonadota > Gammaproteobacteria > Pseudomonadales > Pseudomonadaceae > Pseudomonas > Pseudomonas sp. B2021. The sequence goes on along the minus strand of NZ_SMOF01000001.1, from coordinate 5,737,984 downwards.
CCCTTGGCATCGATGCTCTGGCCGGCGTTGAAGCCTGCGGGGGCGGCGCCGATGGCGACGATCTTGCCGGCGTCCAGGTGTAGATCGGTAACTTGGTCCAGGCCACTGGCCGGGTCGATGACTCGGGCGCCGAGAATGCTGAGCTTCACTGGGCCTGCTCCTGCTCGAATTGACGTTGCGCGGTTTGCCCGCTCATGGCCATGGACAGCACGGCCATACGCACCGCGATGCCGTAGGTCACTTGGTTGAGAATCACCGACTGTGGGCCGTCGGCCACCGCCGACTCAATTTCTACGCCACGGTTGATCGGCCCCGGGTGCATCACGATGGCATCCGGCTTGGCCATGCCCAGGCGTGCGGTGGTCAGCCCGAACAGGCGGTAAAATTCACCTTCGCTGGGCAATAAGCCCCCGGCCATGCGCTCGCGTTGCAGGCGCAGCATGATCACCACGTCCACATCCTTGAGGCCCTCGGCCATGTCGGTGTAGACCTTCACGCCATACTGTTCGATGCCGATGGGCAACAAGGTCTTGGGCGCAATCACGCGGATATCCGGGCAACCCAGGGCTTTGAGGGCCAGCATGTTCGAACGTGCTACCCGCGAATGCAGGATGTCGCCGACGATGGCCACCGAGAGGTTTTCAAAGCTGCCCTTGTGCCGACGAATGGTGAGCATGTCGAGCATGCCCTGGGTCGGGTGCGCGTGGCGGCCGTCGCCGCCATTGATGATTGCCACGTTCGGGCACACATGCTCAGCAATAAAGTGCGCAGCGCCGGAGTCGCCGTGGCGTACCACGAACATGTCGGCTGCCATGGCTTCCAGGTTGCGCAGGGTGTCGAGCAGGGTTTCGCCTTTGCTCGCCGACGAGGTGGACACGTTCAGCGTGATCACATCGGCCGACAGCCGCTGGGCCGCCAGTTCAAAGGTGGTGCGGGTGCGGGTGGAGTTCTCGAAGAACACGTTGCAGATAGTTTTACCGCGCAACAACGGGACTTTCTTCACTGCTCGGCCACCGACTTCCAGGAATGAGTCGGCGGTGTCGAGGATTTCGGTGAGCAGTTCGCGGGGCAAACCGTCGAGGGACAAGAAGTGTTGCAACTGGCCCTGAGCATTGAGCTGCAGCGGGCGCTTGGCATCTAGAGGCGTCATCGCGGGGACTCTTTACAAGGCGGTTTAAAGGGCAAGGTCTTGCAGTTCGAGTTCGAGCGGCGTGGGACCGGACAATTTTACCCGTTGCTGGGGGGCAAGCGACAGGGTCGCGCCTACGACGTCCGGGCTGATCGGCAGCTCGCCAGCGTCCAGGTCCAACAGGCACACCAGGGTCACGCTGGCCGGGCGGCCATAGTCGAACAGCTCGTTCATGGCGGCGCGGATGGTACGGCCGCTCATCAGCACGTCGTCGATCAATACCAGGTGCTGGCCTTCGATCTCGAAGGGCAGGGCCGATGGGCGCACTTGTGGATGCAGGCCGTTCTGGCTGAAATCGTCGCGGTAGAAGGACACGTCCAGGGTGCCCAGGGGCGAATCGCTACCCAGTTCTTCCAGCAATGCCTGGGCCACCCACACGCCACCGGTGCGTATGCCGATAAAACGCGGTTCGCTGATGGCACGGTGTTCCAGGTGCGCCTTGAGGCGTATCGCCATCTGGCTGATCAGTTCGGCAGGGTTCGGCAAGCTCATGGTGGCTCCTTGTTAAGTGTGTAGGAGCGAGCTTGCTCGCGAAAAACGTCAACGATAACGCGTGAAAACCTGGAAGTGCGCGGTGCCTGTGAGTTCTTCGCGAGCAAGCTCGCTCCTACAAAAACGGCATAGCAGCAAGCCGCGTCCGTCAGGATTCAAATAAAGCGGTGTTTTCATCCAGCCAGCCCTGCAACAGCAAGGCGGCGGCGATGGCGTCCACCGGGTTGTCGCGGTAACTGCCTTTTTGCCCGCCACGGTCACGGCGCTCACCCTTGGCTTCAAAGGTGGTAAGGCGTTCGTCGTGGGTATAGAAGGGCAGGTTGTAGCGGCCATTGAGGCGGCGCGCGAATTTCTCGGCGCGCAGGCACATGTCGCTCGGGGTGCCATCCATGTTCAGGGGCAGGCCGACCACCACTGCGTCAGGCTTCCACTCTTTAATCAGGGCTTCGACCTGGTTCCAGTCCGGCACGCCGTTCTGGGCCTTGAGGGTGCACAGCTCACGGGCCTGGCCGGTGATGACCTGGCCAACCGCGACGCCGATCTGTTTGGTGCCGTAGTCAAAACCGAGGATCAGACGCAAAGCCATCAGGCGTGCCCCGCCTGGCTGGTCAGCAGGCTGAGGTTGACCCGCAGCTTGGCCGCGGCCGCTTCCAGGCGCAGTTCGCTGGCGGTGTTGAACAGGATGTCAGCGTCGAACGGGCAGGTCAGCCAGGCATTGCTGGCCAGTTCGGCCTCCAGTTGCCCGGCTTCCCAACCGGCGTAGCCCAGGGTGATCACACTTTGCTCAGGGCCGACGCCGTCGGCGATGGCAAACAGCACGTCCTGGGACGTGGAGAGTGACACGCCTTCAAGGTCTACCGTGGCCTGGAACTTCGGCCCGGTGGGGTGCAGCACAAAACCGCGATCGGTCTGCACCGGCCCGCCGATGTAGATCGGCACGTGCAGGCAGCTTGCCGGCGGGTCGATTTCCGGGCGCAGTTGCTCAAGGATATCCGCCAGGTTCAGCTCCTGCGGGCGGTTGACCACCAGCCCCATGGCACCATTGGCCGTGTGCTCGACGATGTAGGTCAAGGTCTGCGCAAAGTTCGGGTCGGCCATATGGGGCATGGCGATCAGGAATTGGTGCTTGAGGTAGGTCGGGCTGACGTTTTTCATGTCCGCTAGTGTGGCGTTGGAGGGGCGAACTGACAAGTGCGGGCGCGCGCCTGATCGCTGATCGTTCCCACGCTCCGCGTGGGAACGCATCCCGGGGCGCTCCGCGTCCCAAGGGCAGACGCAGAGCGTCCGTGGCGGCATTCCCACGCGGAGCGTGGGAACGATCTGAAGTGCGGGCGCGATCAGTTGCTGGACAACCGGTCGCCCTTGGCAAACCGCCAGGTGCGGATGATTTCCAGGCGGTCCACGTCGTTCAAGTCGCCGCTGAACGGCGCAAAGGGCGCGGCCAGACGCACGATACGTTGCGCGGCCTGGTCCAGCAGCGGCTGGCCGGAGGACTCCAGCACCTGCACTTCATACAGCGAGCCGTCACGGTTGATCGACACCAGCAGGCGCAAATTGCCATAAATCTGCTGGCGCCGCGCCTCGTCCGGGTAATTGAGGTTACCGATACGTTCGACCTTCTTGCGCCACTCGTCCTTATACCAGGCACCTTTGTCGCGCATGGTCGAGGCCGCGTTCAGGCGGTAGATGCGCGGGCGCTTGGCATACAGCTGTTGCTCATGGGCCAGTTCGGCTTCCAGGCTGGAAATTTCGTCGGACAGCGTCGAGCTGTCGAACGTCGGCGCAGGTTTCACCGGTTCGGGCTTGGGTTCGGTCTTGGCTTTTTCGCGCTGGGTCGGGGCTTTTTGCGGCTTGGGCGCGACGGTGGTTACCGCAGCCTTGGGCGCGGCCTGCTTGACCTCGGGCTTGGGCGCCGGCGGCGGGGTGACCTTCTTGACCTGGTTGTCGTGGAAGGGCGCCACTTCGGTGGTCTTGGGCACGGCTTTCTTGTCGAGGGTGCCGCTGCCTTGCTGGTTGTCCTGGGCGAGAAAGTCAGCCTTTTCGGGCTTCTTTTCGCTCTTGAACGTGGCGAGGGTGATTTCCAGGGTCTTGGTGATCTGCTTGGGTTCCACCAGGGTGAACCCCACGCCCAGGAGCAGGGCGAGGTGAATCAGCGCAGCGAGAAACAGGGTAAAACCGAGACGATCAGCCGGGCGCACGCCGCTATGGGTGAATTCGGGGGGCAGATCGGACGGGAGTGTCATGACAAGAAAACCAACATCGCGCGTTTCACAGATGGCGCATGATAACGCAATGTTGGTGTGTGTCCGGCTGTTCTATGTCACTTGGCTTTTAGCTTGCGCTCAATGGCGGCCATCAGCATTTCGCCGATATTCGTGCCAAATGCATTGTCGATCTCGCGAATACAGGTGGGGCTGGTGACGTTGATTTCAGTGAGGTTCTCACCAATTACGTCGAGTCCGACAAACAGCAGGCCTTTTTCCCGTAGGGTCGGGCCGACTTGAGCGGCGATCCAGCGGTCCTTGTCCGACAACGGCCGCGCTTCACCGCGACCACCGGCGGCCAGGTTGCCACGGGTCTCGCCGGCTGCCGGGATACGCGCCAGGCAGTAATCCACCGGCTCGCCGTCGATCATCAGGATACGCTTGTCACCGTCCTTGATCGCCGGCAGGTAGGCCTGGCCCATGATCTGCTGGGTGCCCAGGGCGGTCAGGGTTTCGAGGATCACCGACAGGTTCGGGTCGCCGGCGCGGTGACGGAAGATCGAGGTGCCGCCCATGCCGTCCAGCGGCTTGAGGATCACGTCGCCATGCTTGGCGGCGAATTCACGCAGTACATCGGCGCGGCGGCTGACCACGGTCGGTGGCGTGCACTGCGGGAACAGGGTGGCAAACAGCTTTTCATTGCAGTCGCGCAGGCTCTGCGGTTTGTTGACGATCAACACGCCCGCACGTTCTGCCTGCTCCAGCAAGTAGGTGGAGTACACAAACTCCATGTCGAACGGCGGATCCTTGCGCATCAGGATCACGTCGAGGTCGCTCAGCGGGCTGTCGATTTCGTCAGAAAGCTCGAACCACTTCTCAGGGTTGGCGAACACCTGCAGCGGGCGCATGCGTGCGCGGGCTTCGCCGTCACCCTGGTAAAGGTCGCGCTGCTCCATATAGAACAAGGTCCAGCCGCGGGCCTGGGCGGCCAGGAGCATGGCCAGCGAACTGTCCTTTTTATAGGAAATGCTGGCGATAGGGTCCATGACAATGCCGACGCGAACGCTCATGGGGGATTTCCTCTAGCAAATTGGGGCGCATAAAAGTGGCGTCAGAGTGGCGCTGCGGCTGTTGTGGGTCAAGGAAAAACCACTGGGCGGGTGCCTCGATAGATTGCGCCAGGAGACTGTGCTAAAAAGGCTGGCACGGCGCAGCAGCCCTTGAATTCCAAGGCTTGCGGCGTTCATCCTGTGCAACGTCAGGCAGTACACACCGAAAACCGATTCGCTGTGGCGATGGTAGAGCAGATATGGAACAGCATTCCAACGCCTTGAAGGTGATGGTGATCGACGATTCGAAAACGATCCGCCGCACCGCCGAGACGCTGTTGAAGAACATGGGGTGCGAGGTCATCACGGCGATCGACGGTTTCGACGCCCTGGCCCGTATTGTCGATCATCACCCGCACATTATCTTTGTCGACATCATGATGCCGCGCCTGGATGGCTACCAGACCTGCGCCCTGGTGAAGAACAACCCGGCGTTCAAGTCGATCCCGGTGATCATGCTGTCCTCCAAGGATGGCCTGTTCGACAAGGCCAAGGGACGCATTGTGGGTGTCGATCAATTTTTGACCAAGCCTTTCAGCAAGGAAGAACTGCTGGGGGCGATCAAGGCTTATGTGCCTGGGTTCGCCGCAGTAGAACAAGCACACTGACGCCGCCTCACGAGGGCTGGCGCCGACCAATGTAGCGGGGAAAACCATGGCACGTATTCTGATCGTCGACGATTCGCCGACTGAAATGTACAAACTCACCGGCATGCTGGAAAAGCACGGCCACCAAGTCCTGAAAGCCGAGAACGGAGGGAATGGCGTGGCCCTGGCCCGCCAGGAAAAGCCCGACGCGGTGCTGATGGACATCGTGATGCCGGGCCTCAACGGCTTCCAGGCCACACGCCAATTGTCCAAGTCGCCCGAAACCAGCGATATCCCCGTGATCATCATCACCACCAAGGATCAGGACACCGACAAAGTCTGGGGCAAACGCCAGGGCGCCAAGGACTACCTCACCAAGCCGGTGGATGAAGAAACCCTGATCGCCACCCTGAACAAGGTGCTGGCCGGCTAAGGCTTGCGATCATGACCGAGTCGCAAACCGCTTTTGAGCTGCTGCTGGACATCGACCGCCGCTGCCGCTTGCTGGCCGCGGACCTGCCGTCCCAGGAAACGCGCCTGCAACGCTGGAGCGGTATCGCCTTTCGCATAGGGCCAAACGCCTACGTGGCGCCCATGGGCGAAGTCGCCGAGGTGTTGCATGAGCCGCGCTGCACCTTGATGCCGGGGGTCAAGCCTTGGGTCAAGGGCGTGGCCAACTTGCGCGGGCGCTTGCTGCCGGTGATGGACCTGGGCGGGTTCCTTGGCCTTGAGTTGTCCAAGGCGCGCAAGCAACGGCGGGTGCTGGTGGTGGAGTTCAACGACCTGTTTGTCGGGCTGCTGGTAGATGAGGTGGTAGGCATGCAGCATTTCCCATTGGACGCCTGGGTGGCGAGCACCGCCTCGAGCGCGCCGTTTATGCAGGGCCAGTTCGACGGCGACCCGCCGTGGCAAGTCTTCAGCCCCTTCGCCCTGGCCCAGGCCCCTGGCTTCATGGATGTTGCCGCATGAGCACCGCTACCACGCCCAAACCCCAGGCCGCTTCGCGCAGCCGTTCGCAGATCATCGTGCTGTTTATCGCCTTGATCGTGTTCATCATGTTGCTGTTCGCCAACTTCGCGTACCTCAACACCCAGTCCACCTACGATAAACAGTACATCGGCCACGCCGGTGAGCTGCGCGTGCTGTCCCAGCGCATTGCCAAGAACGCCACCGAGGCCGCTGCCGGCAAAGCGGCGGCGTTCAAGCTGCTGGGCGATGCGCGCAACGATTTTGCCCAGCGCTGGGGCTACCTGAAAAAAGGTGACCCGCAAACCGGTTTGCCGGCGGCGCCCAGTGCGGTACGCGCCGAAATGCGGGCAGTGCAGACCGACTGGGAGGCGCTGCTGAAAAACACCGACGCCATCCTGGCCAGCGAGCAGACCGTGTTGTCGTTGCACCAGGTGGCGGCGACCCTGGCCGAAACCGTGCCGCAACTGCAGATCGAGTCGGAAAAGGTCGTGGATAGCCTGCTGCAACGCGGCGCCCCGGCCAGCCAGGTGGCCTTGGCCCAACGCCAGTCGCTGCTGGCCGAACGTATCCTGGGGGCGGTCAACACGGTGCTGGCGGGGGATGAAACCGCCGTGCAGGCCGCCGATGCCTTCGGTCGCGATGCCAACCGTTTTGGCGCGGTGCTCAATGGCATGCTCAACGGCAACCCGGGGTTGCGTATCACCCAGGTCGAAGACCCGGACGCCCGGGCGCGGCTGGCGGACATTGCCGAGCTGTTCGAATTTGTCTCCGGCTCCGTGGATGAAATTCTCGAGACTTCGCCGCAGTTGTTCCAGGTGCGCGCCTCGGCGAGCAATATTTTCAACTTGTCGCAAACCCTGCTCGATGAAGCTTCGCACCTGGCCACCGGTTTTGAAAACCTCGCCAGCGGGCGCAGTTTAGACACCATCGGCGGTTACGTGCTGGGCTTGCTGGCGCTGGCCTCGATCATCCTGATCGGCCTGGTCATGGTGCGCGAGACCAACCGCCAACTGCATGAAACCGCGCAGAAGAACGAGCGCAACCAGAACGCGATCATGCGCCTGCTGGATGAAATCGAAGACCTGGCCGACGGCGACCTTACCGTCACCGCCTCGGTCACCGAAGACTTTACCGGCACCATCGCAGACTCCATCAACTATTCGGTGGACCAACTGCGCGACCTGGTCGCCACCATCAATCTCACGGCCGGGCAGGTCGCGGGCGCGGTGCAGGACACCCAGGCCACCGCCATGCACCTGGCCCAGGCGTCGGAGCATCAGGCCCAGCAGATTGCCGAAGCGTCTACCGCCATCAACCAGATGGCGCAGTCCATCGATCAGGTATCGGCCAACGCGGCCGAATCCTCTGCGGTAGCAGAACGTTCGGTAGAGATCGCCAACAAAGGTAACGAGGTGGTGCACAACACCATCCACGGCATGGACAACATTCGCGAACAGATCCAGGACACCGCCAAGCGCATCAAGCGCCTGGGCGAGTCGTCCCAGGAAATTGGCGACATCATCAGCCTGATCGACGACATCGCCGACCAGACCAACATCCTCGCCCTCAACGCCGCAATCCAGGCCAGCATGGCCGGTGACGCCGGGCGCGGCTTTGCGGTGGTGGCCGATGAAGTGCAACGGCTGGCCGAACGCTCCTCGGCGGCCACCCGGCAGATCGAAACCCTGGTGCGCACCATTCAGGCCGACACCAACGAAGCGGTGATCTCCATGGAGCAGACCACTACAGAAGTGGTGCGCGGCGCACGCCTGGCCCAGGACGCCGGGGTGGCGCTGGAAGAGATCGAAGGCGTGTCCAAAACCCTGGCGGCGCTGATCCAGAGCATTTACAACGCGGCGCAGCAACAGACCTCATCGGCGGGGCAGATTTCCCTGACCATGAACGTGATCCAGCAGATCACCACGCAGACTTCGTCGGGTTCCACCGCCACCGCCGAGAGCATTGGTAACCTGGCGAAGATGGCCAGCCAGTTGCGCAGGTCGGTATCGGGTTTCACCTTGCCGCCGCCCAAGCAGGTCGATGATTGAAATACGACCTGAACAACACCACAGTCCAACTGTGGGAGCTGGCTTGCCTGCGATAGCGGTTTGTCAGATACAGATATAGTGCTGACCCACCGCTATCGCAGGCAAGCCAGCTCCCACATTGGATCTCCATTGTTTGTGAGATACCAGCAACTCATGAATTCTAAGCGGAGCAGTTATGGTTGATCGGCACGACTACGTGGCCCTCGAATGGGTCAAGGGCGATATTGCCGAAACCCTGAAGCAGGCCCGTTCGGCCCTGGACGCGTACGTTGAAACCCAGGTCGACGACGCCCTCAACGAATGCCTGGCCGGTATCCACCAGGTGCATGGCGCGCTGCAAATGGTCGAGTTCTACGGCGCGGCGCTGTTGGCCGAAGAGATCGAAGAACTGGCCCTGGCGCTACAGGCCGGGCATGTCGGCCAGCGCGATGAAAGTATCCGCCTGCTGCAACAAGCCCTCGGCCAATTGCCGCTGTACCTCGACCGCGTGCACAGTGCCCGCCGCGACCTGCCACTGGTGGTGCTGCCGCTGCTCAACGACCTGCGCAGCGCCCGTGGTGAAAGCCTGCTGTCGGAAACCAGCCTGTTCAGCCCGCAACTACTGTCGATCGAGCCGTTGCCTGAGCAAGCCCTGGCCCAACGGGCAACGCCGGATCTGCATGAGCAGTTGCGCCAATGGCGCCACCTGCTGCAACAAGCCCTTGCCGGGTTGCTGCGTGAAGACCACGGCCCCAGCAACCTGGAAGACATGGCCCGGGTGTTCGCACGCCTCGAAGCGCTGTGCCAGGGCGCGCCGCTGTTGCCGTTGTGGCAGGTCACCTCGGCGCTGGTCGAAGGCATGCTCACCGGCGTGGTCGCCAACAGCCCGGCGCTGCGCAGCCTGCTCAAGGCTAGCGATAAACAACTCAAGCGCTTGCTGGTTCAAGGCGTCAATGGCATCAACCAGCCGGCGCCGGATGAGTTGCTCAAGAGCCTGTTGTTCTACGTCGCCAAAGTCACCCGGCCGACGCCGCGCATGCAAAGCCTGAAGGAACGCTACGGCTTGGACGAAGCCTTGCCCGACAGCGCCGTGGTCGATGCTGAACGTGCGCGGCTGGCTGGGCCGGATCGCAATGCCATGGGCTCGGTACTCGGGGCGTTGTGTGAGGAGCTGGTGCGGGTCAAGGAACGCCTGGATCTGTTCGTGCGCAGTGATCGCCAGCACACCCAAGACCTCGACCCATTGCTGGCGCCGTTGCGGCAGATCGCCGATACCCTCGCGGTGCTGGGTTTCGGCCAGCCGCGCAAAGTGATCATCGACCAACTCGCGGTGGTGTTGAGCCTGGTCCAGGGGCAGCGCGAACCCAATGACGCGGTGTTGATGGATGTGGCCGGCGCGTTGCTGTATGTCGAAGCGACATTGGCGGGGATGATCGGCACCGTCGAACCGCAAAGCCGTGAAGACAGCCGCTTGCCCACCACCGACCTGACCCAGATTCACCAGCTGGTGATTCGCGAGTCGTGCCAGTGCCTGCGCCAAGCCAAGGAGCTGGTGATCGACTGCATCGAGGCCGACTGGGACCGTCAGCGCCTTGAGTCCTTGCCCGAGCTGTTGAGCCAGGTACGCGGTGCCCTGGCGATGATTCCTTTGCCGCGCGCGGCGAGCTTGATGCGCGGTTGCACCGATTACGTCGATGAGCAATTGATGATCAACCAGGCCGCTCCTTCGGCGGCTCAACTGGCGCATTTCGCCGAGGTGGTCAGCAGCCTGGAGTATTACCTCGAACGCATGCTCCAAGACCCTGACGCGGCGGGGGAAAAAGTGCTGGAGTTGGCCACCCAGGGCTTGAATGCGTTGGGCTACCTGCCGGTGGAAAAACCTTGGCGCCAGGCCCTGGTTGCGCCCGAGGGCGCACTGTCCGAGGCCGCACCCAGCCAGTCCCAGTTCGATGCGCTGGCCAGCCCCACCTCACGTCTCAACCCTCCGGCCTTGCAGCGACCGGGCAGCCTGTTGCCGCCGCCGGCCGGTGAAGAACCGATTGACGATGAGCTGCGCGAAGTCTTCCTTGAAGAAACCGATGAAGTCCTCGACGTGTTGCATCGCTACCTGCCCGACAGCACGGACAAAGCCGCCCAGGGCGAAATGCGCCGCGCCTTCCATACCCTCAAGGGCAGCGGCCGCATGGTGCGCGCCCTGGTGCTGGCCGAGCTGGCCTGGGCCGTGGAGAACCTGCTCAATCGCGTGCTGGAACGCAGCGTAATCCTTGGCCCTGAGGTGCAGCAGGTGTTGGATGAGGCCGTGGCCCTGCTGCCGGAGCTGATCGCCGATTTTGCCAGCGACGACCAACGCCAGCGCGATGAAGTGGACGCCTTGGCCGCCCGTGCCCATGCCCTGGCCAGTGGCGCCGCCACGTCGGCCACCGAGCCCCATGATCCGATGCTGCTGGAGATCTTCCGCAACGAAGCCCAGGGCCATCTGGACAGCCTCGAGCACTTCCTGCAACAGGCCGCCGAGCAGGTGCCGCTGCAGGTCAGCGATGAACTGCAACGCGCCTTGCACACCCTCAAGGGCAGCGCCTACATGGCCGGCGTGTTGCCCATCGCCGAACTGGCGCGCCCGCTGGACCACCTCACCCGTGAATACAAGGCCCACCGCCTGCCGCTGGGCAAGGACGAAGTGGCGTTGCTGCTTGAAGCACAAGCGCTGTTCCAGCGCGGGCTGGGTGACCTGGACCACAATCCACTGGCGCCGATCAACGGCGCGGCCGACCTGATCAGCCGCACCCAACGCCTGCTGGAGCATCAACTCGCCGCCTTGCTCGACGCGCCCACGGCCGGCCTGCGCGTCAAGCGTGACCCGCACTTGATCACCAACTTCCTGGCCCAGGGCATGGACATCCTGCTCGACGCCGAAAGCTTGCTGCGTCGCTGGCAGCAACACCCTGGCGACCGTCAGGAACTCACGGCGTTGCTGGACGAGCTGACCACCCTGGGCGAGGGCGCGCACCTTGCCGATCTGCATCCTATCGACGCGTTGTGCGAAGCCTTGCTCGACCTGTATGGCGCGGTAGAAGAAAGCAGCCTGGCGGTCAGCGCCCGGTTTTTCCAGGAGGCCGAACAGGCCCATGACGCGCTGATCAACATGCTCGACCAGTTGGCCGCCGGCCAGGAAATCAGCCCCGCGCCCGCACGGCTGCAGGCGTTGCGCGAGTTGCTCGATGAAGCACTGGACCCGTCCGCCACGGGCCTGATCAAAAGCGACGGCAGCCGCGGCCTGAGTATCGCCGAGTTGGGCGCGGCCACTGCGCAGCTGGATCACGCCACCGCGATGGACGACGAGATTGTCGAGATTTTCCTTGAAGAGGCCGTAGACATCCTCGACAGCGCCGGCCAGTCGCTCAAGCGCTGGTTGCTGGAACCCGAAAACGCTGCGCCCTTGTCCTCGTTGCAGCGGGACCTGCACACCCTCAAGGGCGGTGCGCGCATGGCCGAAATCGACCCGGTGGGCGACTTGGCCCATGAGCTGGAATGCGTTTATGAGGGGCTGGTGGACCGCCGCTATAGCTATTCTGTCGAGCTGTCCCAGGCACTGATGGCCAGCCATGAGCGCTTGGCCCAACAGTTGGACGAGCTGCAACAGCAGCAACCCTTGAGTGACGGTGCCGAACTGGTCGAAAGGCTGCGGGAATTGCGCCAGGCCAGCAGCCCGGCAGCTCCGGCCGCTGTGACGCCAGCCTCGGGTGCCGACCCGGAATTACTGGATATCTTCCTCGAAGAAGCCGCCGATATCCTCGACAGTTCAGGCAGCGCGCTCCTGCGCTGGCAGGCCGAACCGGGCAGTCGCCAGGAAGTGGAAACCCTGCTGCGGGACCTGCACACCCTCAAGGGTGGTGCACGCATGGTCGAGATCGGGCCGATCGGCGATCTGGCCCATGAGCTGGAATTTCTCTACGAAGGGCTGTCCGCCGGTTTGCTCGCGCCGACCCCTGAACTGTTCGCACTGCTGCAAGGCTGCCATGACCGCCTGGCGCAGATGATCGACGCCGTGGCCGAGGGGTTGCCGGTGGGTTCGGTGGATAAACTCATCGAGCGCATCAAGAGCCTGGTGCACCCCAGTGATGAGCCGGTCACACCGGTGGCGCTGCCGGCTGGCAAGGCCGAAGCGGTCGCCGACCCGGCTGCCGACATGGTGAAAATCTCCGCCGACTTGCTTGATGACCTGGTCAACCTGGCCGGCGAAACCTCGATCTTCCGTGGGCGTATCGAGCAGCAAGTCAAGGATGCGCGCATTGCCTTGAGTGAGATGGAAACCACCATTGAACGCATGCGCGACCAACTGCGCCGGCTCGACAGCGAAACCCAGGGCCGCCTCCTGAGCCGTCAGCAGGCCGAGGCCGAACGCCTGGGCTACGAAGAATTCGACCCGCTGGAAATGGACCGCCACTCGCAGCTGCAACAGCTGGCCCGTGCGCTGTCCGAATCTGCCTCCGACCTGCTCGACCTCAAGGACACCCTTGAGCGCCGCAACCAGGATGCCCACAACCTGCTGCAGCAACAGGCGCGCATCAACACCGAGTTGCAGGAAGGCCTGATGCGCACGCGCATGGTGCCTTTCGAGCGCATGTTGCCACGCCTCAAGCGCATCGTGCGGCAAGTGGCGGGCGAATTAGGCAAAGACGTGGAGTTCATCGTCGGCAATGCCGAAGGCGAGATGGACCGCAATGTGCTGGAGCGTATGGCGGCACCCTTGGAGCATATGCTGCGCAACGCCGTCGACCACGGCCTGGAGTCCCGCGAAGTGCGGCTGGCGGCGGGTAAACCTGAGAAGGGCCGCATCACCCTGGACCTGACTCACGAAGGCGGCGACATCGTCTTCGACATGCGTGACGACGGCGCGGGTGTGCCCCTCGAAGCGGTGCGACGCAAGGCGATCAAGCGCGGCCTGCTCGCGCCCCATCAAGAGATCAGCGACCGTGACGTGTTGCAGTTCATCCTGCAACCGGGCTTTTCCACCGCAGAAAAAATCACCCAGATTTCCGGGCGCGGCGTGGGCATGGACGTAGTGCATGAGGAAGTGCGTCAGCTCGGCGGCTCGATGGTGATCGACTCGACGCCGGGCATGGGCGTGCATTTTCGCATTCGCCTGCCGTTTACCGTGTCGGTCAATCGTGCGCTGATGGTGCACTGCGCGGACGACCAATACGCGATCCCTCTCAACACCATCGAAGGCCTGGTGCGCGTGCTGCCCCACGAATTGGCCGGGCACTACCAGCAAGACCCACCGCACTATGAATACGCCGGCCAGCGCTACGAGTTGTTCTACTTAGGCGACCTGCTGCACACCGCCAGCCGCCCGAAACTGCTGGGCCAGTACCAGCCGGTGCCGGTGCTGCTGGTGCACTGCAATGAACGCCGCGTGGCGGTGCATGTGGATGCCATGGCCGGTACCCGCGAGATTGTGGTCAAGGGCCTGGGGCCGCAGTTCTCCGGGGTGCAAGGCGTGACCGGCGCGACCATCCTGGGCGACGGCCATGTGGTGCTGATCATCGACCTGCTGGCGCACATCCGCGCCCGGCAACCGGCCTTGCCGGCCCAGGCGGTGGATGCGCCGCTGATCCTCAACGATCCACTGAAAAAACGTCCGCTGCTGGTGCTGGTGGTGGACGATTCGGTCACCGTGCGCAAAGTCACCAGCCGCCTGCTGGAGCGCAACGGCATGAACGTGCTCACCGCCAAGGACGGCATCGACGCCCTCGCCATCCTGGAAGAACACACCCCGGACCTGATGCTGCTCGACATCGAAATGCCGCGCATGGACGGCTTCGAAGTGGCCATCCAGATACGCAACGACCCACGCCTGATGCGCTTGCCGATCATCATGATCACCTCACGCACCGGCCAGAAACACCGCGACCGCGCCATGGCCATTGGCGTCAACGACTACCTCGGCAAGCCGTACCAAGAGTCGGTACTGCTGGAAAGCATCGCCTACTGGAGCAAGTCCCATGCTTGAGCACCGCACCAGCCAACTCACCGGGCTGCTGCTGCCCCTGGCCGACCGCCACCTGGTGCTGCCCAACGTTGCCGTGGCCGAACTGATCGACTTCCAGCGCGGCGAACCCGCCAGCGATGCGCCGCCGTGGTACCTGCGGCAAGTGACCTGGCGCGATCGGCAAATTCCGCTGATCAGCTTTGAGGCGGCCTGCGGCGAAGCCAGCATGACGGGTGAACGCTCGCGCATCGTGGTGTTGAATGCACTGGGTGGGCGACCGACATTGAAATTCATCGCGCTGGTGATCCAGGGCATTCCGCGTTCGTACAAGCTTGATAGCGAATTGAGCTACGTGGATGTGCCGCTATGCCCACTGGAACTGGCGGCGGTGCAAGTGGGCGAGCAGGTGGCGAAGGTGCCGGATTTAATGGGCCTTGAAGCGCTGCTGGTAGAGTCCGGCCTGGCCTGATCCTGAGCCCTATGACTGTTCGTTCCCACGCTCCGCGTGGGAATGCCGCCGGGAACGCTCCGCGTCCTGCCAGTCAGCACAAGGGTGACGCAGAGCGTCACAGGATGCATGCCCACGCGGAGCGTGGGAACGATCAGTTAAAAGCCTTAAAGACAGTTGCTCCCACACTGAGCTGCGCTCATCTCCAGGTCTCAATCAATCCACGCAGAGCGTGCAAATAATCGATGAATGTCGGAATAGGATGGAGTTGCTGTAGGCGAGTTCTGAATTTGGAATAGGTGGGTTTTCAGGCCGCAGTGGAGTGGCTAGTTTCTGCACTCCTCACTGCCGGCAAGGACTCGCAAATGGCCGTGCCGTTAATGCCGCCCGGTGTTTCAACTCTTGAAAACATGGCGATATCCCAATCCAAACGCATTCATCTCAAGCCCGGCTCGGCATTCGCCTATTCCTGGTTTGAATCCCAGGTCCGTGCGGCCGGCCCTTGGAACTATAAGAAGCAGAGGCGTCAGTACGAAGCTTTTGGTAACTTCAATTACGGTGCCACAGGCACAGTGCTGGGCATTCCCGAAAATGTGTTGCTGCGAGCCGCCGGTGTGGCTCAAACCGTCGCCAGAACGACTCGTCCGGATTTTGGATCATGGTGGGGCGGTGAGCCTTTTGGTGACGACCCACGGGACCATTATTGGATAAGAAGAGGTATCGAATATGCCATTTCGCAAGGCCACTAAGCGGCTCATACCTGTGCTGCGTAATTGCCTGCTTGTGATCTGCCTGCTCTATATCGGCGGCAGTTGGGTCCTGGCGCCCGGAACACCGGACCTGGATGAAGTGGTGTTGAAGCATTCCCTGGGCAACGGTATGTCGATCTATGGTGCGCGAGATGGCCAAGGTGGCGCGACGGTGGGGTTTTCCTACAGGTACTACGTGCATAAGGATTTGGGAAGTGATCAGGAAATACTCAGCGCATTAGTGTCAGCACCTCCTTTTCTCAAAACAAAAGAGTCCGATGTTCAAGTCAATAATGAGGGTGGTGCCCTGCAGCTGGTTATTCAGGGAGAAGTGTATGAGTACCATAGCTATGCGCTGGAGGGCCTTGGGAAGGTCAGGGTGATGATGGTGTTGTGATGGGCCGGCGCTCAGATTTTTCCTGCAAGATATCGGGCTATGCATGAACTTGTTGTGATTGATCATCGCGCCTAGTCTTCGTCCCGTCATCGCAAAAAACGGTGACAAGGACGTGCAAGTCCGACGAAACTGTTTAGGCGTACAAACGCCCAGCCAACCACGGGCGTTTTTTGTGCTCGCTGTTTTATGGCGGCTGCGCGCAGGAGGTCTTCGGACCTGCTGGGTGTCCTAAACAGGCCCGGTCTTGCACACCTGCGCACGGTCGCCACCCTTTGAAACGGTCCCAAAAAGGGACTGATCGTTCCCTCTTTGGGACCGCTATCTAACCAACACCACCGACCAATGTGGGAGCTGGCTTGCCTGCGATGGCGGCCTGTCAGTCAACATCTCTGCAACTGACCTACAGCTATCGCAGGCAAGCCAGCTCCCACAGTTTGATCTTCGTTACTCCAGGCGTAACGGTTCGTCCTCCAGCTTGATTGATGCCTTAACGCTTCACTCCTAAGGTAAGCCCCACGACAGCAAACCCCGTGGAGCGACCATGACAACAACCATCACCCCCGACTCGCGCTGGACGCGGCGGCGCGACGAGAAGCAGCGGCGGCTCGGGCTGGTCAAAAAATACGCAGACGGGGCGGTGTTGCCCAGTGACAAGATCGTCGAGGCCCTTGAAGCCTTGATCCTCCCCGGCGACCGCGTGGTGCTGGAGGGCAACAACCAGAAGCAGGCTGACTTCCTCTCGCGCTCCCTGGCCAAGGCCGACCCGGCCAAGCTCCACGATTTGCACATGATCATGCCCAGCGTCGGCCGTTCCGAGCACCTGGACCTGTTTGAAAAGGGCATCGCCCGCAAGCTCGACTTTTCCTTCGCCGGCACCCAATCCCTGCGCATCAGTCAGTTGCTGGAAGACGGCCTGCTGGAAATCGGCGCGATCCACACCTATATCGAACTCTACGCACGGCTGGTGGTGGACCTGATCCCCAACGTGGTGCTCTCGGCCGGTTTCATGGCTGACCGCGCTGGCAATATCTACACCGGCGCCAGCACCGAAGACACCCCGGCGTTGATCGAGCCCGCCGCCTTCAGCGATGGCATCGTCATCGTGCAGGTCAACCAGTTGGTGGATGACGTCACCGACTTGCCCCGTGTCGACATTCCCGCCAGTTGGGTGGATTTCGTGGTGGTGGCTGACAAGCCGTTCTACATCGAGCCGCTGTTCACCCGCGACCCACGCCATATCAAGCCGGTGCATGTGCTGATGGCGATGATGGCGATCCGTGGCATCTACGAAAAACACAATGTGCAATCGCTCAACCATGGCATCGGCTTCAACACCGCCGCCATCGAATTGATCTTGCCCACCTACGGCGAATCCCTGGGTCTGAAAGGCAAGATCTGCCGCAACTGGACCCTCAACCCACACCCCACGCTGATTCCGGCGATTGAAAGCGGCTGGGTGGAAAGTGTGCATTGCTTCGGCACCGAACTGGGTATGGAAAACTACATCGCCGCACGCCCGGATGTGTTCTTCACCGGCCGCGATGGTTCGATGCGCTCCAACCGCATGTTCTGTCAACTCGCCGGCCAATACGCCGTGGACCTGTTTATCGGCGCCACCCTGCAAGTGGATGGCGACGGGCATTCCAGCACCGTGACCCGTGGCCGCCTCGCCGGGTTTGGTGGTGCGCCGAACATGGGCCACGACCCACGCGGCCGCCGCCATGGCACCCCAGCCTGGTTGGATATGCGCCACGACGATGCGCCAGAAGCCCTGCTTGAACGCGGCAAAAAACTGGTGGTGCAGATGGTCGAGACCTTCCAGGAAGGCGGCAAACCCACCTTCGTCGACACCCTGGACGCGGTGGAAGTGGCACGCAAAAGCGGCATGCCTCTGGCGCCGATCATGATCTACGGCGACGACGTCACCCACTTGCTCACCGAAGAAGGCATCGCCTACCTGTACAAGGCGCGCTCCCTGGAAGAACGCCAGGCGATGATCGCCGCCGTCGCCGGGGTGACCGCCATCGGCATGCGCCACAACCCCAAGGACACCGCGCGCATGCGTCGCGAAGGCTTGATTGCCTTGCCCGAAGACTTGGGTATTCGCCGCACCGACGCCACCCGCGAGTTGTTGGCCGCCAAGAGCGTGGCCGATCTGGTGGAGTGGTCTGGTGGCCTGTACAACCCGCCCGCCAAGTTCAGGAGCTGGTAAATGCGCGCGCTCAAACTGCATGAACTCAGCCTCGCCGATCGCCTCGCGGATATGGCCGTCGATGCGCTGATCGATGAAGCCGACCTGTCGCCCAAGCCTGCGCTGGTGGACCGGCGTGGCAATGGTGCCCACAGCGATTTGCACCTGGGGCTGATGCACGCTTCGGCGCTGTCACTGTGGCCGACGTTCAAGGAAATGGCCGAGGCTGCGCTCGACATCGGCGAAGTCGGCCTGCCGTTGCGCGAAGCGCTCGGGCGTATTGGCCGTGAAGGCGAGCAAGCCATGCTTGCTACCACCCAGGGCGTGAACACCCATCGCGGTGCGATCTGGGCGCTGGGTTTGCTCACCGCTGCGGCGGCCTTGGAACCCCGTGCCATAACCCTGACCGCCGCCAAACTGGCCCTGCTCAACGACCGTTACGCACCGCAGCCCATGAGCCATGGCGCCCAGGTTGCCCAGCGGTACGGCGCACGCGGTGCCCGTGAAGAAGCGCAGCTCGGCTTCCCCTCGGTAATCCAACGCGGCCTGCCGCAGCTGCACAAGAGCCGCCGCGCATACGCCGGTGAGCAGAACGCTCGCCTGGATGCCTTGCTGGCGATCATGACGGACCTGGCAGACACCTGCGTGCTCTACCGCGCCGGTACCGAAGGCTTGGCCGCTATGCAACAGGGCGCCCAGGCCGTGCTCGACGCCGGTGGCAGCGCAACCCTGGCCGGACGCCGTCAATTGCATGAGCTGGACCTGCAACTGCTGGCCTTGAATGCCTCCCCCGGTGGCGCCGCCGACCTGTTGGCCGCCTGCCTGTTTATCGATCGCCTCGACGGAGCGTTGTGATGCAAACCCTATCCTTTGAATTCCCCGCCGGGCAGCCGCCCAAAGGCCGTGCGTTGGTGGGTTGCGTCGGCTCGGGCGACCTGGAAGTGCTGCTGGAACCGGGCACGCCCGGCACCTTGACCATCCAGGTGCAAACCTCGGTCAATGGCGCGCAGCAACGCTGGCAGCACCTGTTCGAACGCATCTTCCAGGAGCAGACGCCGCCGGCCCTGAACATTGATATCCACGACTTCGGTGCCACGCCCGGCGTAGTGCGCTTGCGCCTGGAGCAAGGTTTCGAGGAGGTAGGCCATGACTGACTTACTTGCCAAACACAGCTTTGTGGAGCTCGGTGCCCGGCAGCGCGCCAAGGCGCTGTTGGATGCGGGTACCTTCCGCGAGTTGATCGACCCGTTCCAGCGGGTCATGTCGCCGTGGCTCAGCCGCCAAGGCGTGGTGCCACAGGCCGATGACGGGGTGGTGATCGCCAAGGGCAGCATCGGCGCCAAGCCTGTGGTGATTGCCGCGATCGAAGGTAATTTCCAGGGCGGCAGCCTGGGTGAAGTTGGCGGTGCGAAAATCGCGGGCGCCTTGGAGCTGGCCGCCGAAGACAACCGCAACGGCATCCCCACCTGCGCGGTGCTACTGCTGGAAACGGGTGGCGTGCGCTTGCAGGAAGCCAACCTGGGCCTGGCCGCCATTGCCGAGATTCACGCGGCGATTGTCGACCTGCGTCAGTACCAGCCAGTGATCGGCGTGGTGGCCGGCAGTGTCGGTTGCTTTGGGGGCATGTCCATCGCGGCTGGCTTGTGCAGCTACCTGGTGGTCACTCGCGAAGCACGCCTGGGCTTGAATGGCCCGCAAGTGATCGAACAGGAGGCGGGCCTGGAGGAATACGATTCCCGCGACCGCCCCTTTATCTGGAGCCTTACCGGTGGCGAGCAACGCTTCAACAGCGGCTTGGCCGACCGTTATGTGGCGGACGATATCGCGCAGATCCAGCAGACCGTCAGCACACTGTTGCAGCAAGGTGTGCCCTCACAACCTCGCAGCCGGCGCGCTGATTTCTACCTGGCGCGCCTGGCCGAACTGGACACCACGGCGCAGATCGAGCCGGCGGCGGTTCGCGCGCTGTATCAGGGAGAACGCTCATGAGAGGCTTGCAGTGGTTCAACGCATTGAGCGCCAACGCAACGCCGGTCGAAGGTTTGCCGGGCTCATTGAAAGTGGCGGACGGAGTATTGGGTGAACAGGCGGTACGCTATATCGCCGTGGTTCCCGACCCGCACAACCGCTTCCCCCGCGCCCGCAATGGTGAAGTCGGCCTGCTGGAAGGCTGGGGCTTGGCCAAGGCGGTGGACGAAGCCATCGCCCGGGGTGACAAGCGGCCCATCATCGCTATCGTCGACGTACCCAGCCAAGCCTATGGCCGCCGCGAAGAAGCCCTGGGCATTCATCAGGCCCTGGCCGCCGCTGCTGACAGCTACGCTCGCGCCCGGCTTGCCGGCCACCCGGTGATCGCCCTGCTGGTGGGCAAGGCCATGTCGGGCGCGTTCCTCGCTCACGGCTACCAGGCCAATCGCCTGATTGCCCTGCGCGACCCAGGCGTGATGGTGCATGCCATGGGCAAAGCCTCGGCCGCCCGGGTGACCTTGCGCAGCGTCGAAGAATTGGAAACCCTGGCCGCCAGCGTGCCGCCGATGGCCTATGACATCGACAGCTATGCCAGCCTGGGTTTGCTGTGGGAGACGCTGACAGTCACCCAGATTGAACAACCCACGGCGGATGACGTGGCGCGGGTCAGCGATTGCCTGGTGCAGGCGGTCAAGGATATCGGCAGCACCGACTTGAGTTCACGCCTCGGCGCCACCAACCGTGCTGCCTCCAGCCACGTGCGCCAACTGTTGCGGGAGCAATGGTGAACGCCCACGACTTGCTCTGGGGCATGACCCTGGCGCATCTGCCTGCGGATGCTCCGGCCTGGGTGCGGGAGGCGATCCGTGCCGGGCATCCGGTGGTGGTGCGGCGCGCCATCGCCGAGCCGGGCCATGTGGCGGTCGGGGTGCGTGGGCGTGTGCGTGAGCAGCGTTTTGCCGCCCGGATGCCTGTGGCGGCGGTGCATCGGCGGGTGGTGCCGCAGGATTTGCGAGACGTACCCTCCGCACGGGATTTACCGGCGCTGCGGGCCCTCGATCAACTGCGGCCGGTGCTGGCGCAGCAAGACTGGGGCGTCAGCGGCAGTGCCGGGTTTGAACTGGCCAGCGGCATTGAAGCACTGCATGCCAACAGTGACCTGGATTTGATTCTGTGTACGCCCAAGCATCTGGATCGTAGGGAGGCACGAGCGCTGTTGGCGATCCTGGACACTGCGCCCTGCGCCGTCGATCTGCAACTGCAAACCCCTTTCGGCGCCGTCGCCTTGCGCGAATGGGCCGGCCCCTCACACCGTGTACTGCTCAAAACCGTCAGCGGTGCGCACCTTGTACTCGACCCTTGGCAGGCCGTGGCATGAGCAGCCTTTTGGTGTTTCCGGGGCAGGGCGCCCAACGCAGCGGCATGCTCCAGGCGTTGCCGGCCGACATTGTGCAAGAGGCCAGTGATGCCCTGGGTGAAGACGTTCGTCTGCTCGATTCGGCGCAGGCGCTTGAGTCGACGCGGGCTGTGCAGCTGTGCCTGTTGATCGCCGGTGTGGCCCATGCGCGGCAATTGGCGTGCACGCCGGATTACGTGGCGGGCCTGTCCATCGGCGCCTACCCAGCTGCGGTGATCGCCGGGTCCCTGGGCTTTGCTGATGCGATAAAACTGGTCAGCCTGCGTGGCGAACTGATGCAGCAGGCTTATCCACAGGGCTATGGCATGACGGCGCTGATCGGCCCTGATCTGTCCAGTGTCGAAGCGCTGCTGGCGGATATCCACAGCGTGCAAACGCCGGTGTACCTGGCCAATATCAATGCCGATAACCAGACCGTCATCGCCGGCAGCAACGAGGCGATGAAGCGGGTTGCCGAGCGCATCAAAGGCAACGGCGTCGCCAAGCGCCTGGCCGTCAGCGTGCCGTCCCATTGCCCGTTGCTGGAGCAACCCGCCCAGGCACTGTTCCAAGCCTTCGTCCCACTCAACGCGCCGCGCATCACTTACCTGAGCAGCACCCGCGCGCGACCTATCCACAACCCCGAACAACTGCGTGACGACCTGGCCTTCAACATGTGCCGCGTCGTCGATTGGCGCGGCACTGTGCAAAGCGCCTACGAGCGCGGTGTGCGGCTGCAGATCGAACTGCCTCCGGGTGCGGTGCTCACCGGTCTATCACGCCGGGTGTTTGAACAAGGCACGGTGATCGCCTGCGAAGGCGCCCGCCTGGACACCTTGCAGGCCCTGCTGCAAGAGGAGGAGCGCCGCCACCGATAACGCAGTACCCAAGGCTTTCGAAGCACAAAAACAACAATTTCGAACGAGCACTTTGAGGACAACAACATGATTATCTACGGTGTGGCTTTTTTGGCGTTCTGCACGTTGGCAGGGCTGTTTGTGGGTGAACTGCTGGGCAAGCTGTTGGGTATTCCGGCCAACGTCGGCGGGGTGGGTATTGCCATGCTGCTGTTGATCGGCCTGGGCAGCTACCTGAGCAAACGCGGCTTGTTTACCGGCAAGTCAGAGCAAGGCGTGAGTTTCTGGGCCGCGATCTATATCCCGATTGTGGTGGCGATGGCTGCCCAGCAAAACGTGTATGGCGCCATCAGCGGTGGGCCTATGGCGATTCTGGCCGGCACTCTCGCCGTGGTGCTTGGCTTTGCGCTGGTGCCGGTGCTGGTGCGTATCGGTAACCGCGAGCCGGTTGCTCCTGTTCCCACCAAAGAAGCCGGGTGATCGCCATGTACGAATCGATGATGAAAGTGATTACCGGCTACGGCTTGATCAGTGGTTTTGCCGTGATCGGCCTGACCATGTGGGTGTCCTATTGGATCTCCGATACCTTCACCAAGGGCCGCCTGCATGGTTCGGCCATTGCCATTCTGCTGGGGTTGGCGCTGTCGTATGTGGGCGGTGCGTTTACCGGTGGTTCCAAGGGCGTGGTGGATATTCCACTGTTGTCGGGCATCGGCCTGCTAGGTGGTGCGATGTTGCGGGACTTTGCCATTGTCGCCACGGCGTTTGGCGTGAGTGTCGATGAGTTGAAACGCGCCGGCTTCGTGGGTGTGCTGGCGCTGTTTGTCGGCGTGGGCTCGTCGTTCGTTGCCGGTGTAGGAGTGGCGATGGCGTTCGGGTACACCGATGCGGTAAGCCTCACCACCATCGGCGCCGGGGCCGTGACCTATATCGTCGGCCCGGTGACTGGCGCGGCGATTGGGGCCAGCTCCGAGGTGATGGCGCTGTCCATTGCCGCAGGGTTGATCAAGGCCATTTTGGTGATGGTGATGACGCCGTTCGTGGCGCCGCTGATCGGGCTGAACAACCCACGTAGCGCGGTGATCTTCGGTGGCTTGATGGGCACCTCCAGCGGCGTGGCGGGCGGCTTGGCGGCGACAGATCCGAAGCTGGTGCCTTATGGGTGTTTGACGGCGGCGTTCTATACGGCGCTGGGGTGCTTGCTGGGGCCTTCGTTGTTGTTTTTGTTGATGCGTGGGTTGGTGGGCTGACAGGTCGGGCCTCATCGCAGGCAAGCCAGCTCCCACAGGTGATCTCGGTCCGCTGTGGGAGCTGGCTTGCCTGCGATGGCGGTCTCAAACCTGGCGATTGGCATACATCCGACACTCCGCCAACAACGCCAGCAAGTTCGGGTCACGCTCCTTGGCTTTCAGGAACACCACACCGATCTGCTGCTGCAACCGATACCTGGGCTGCAGCGGTATCAGCTTCACGCGGTTCTCATACACCGCCGCGATCCGCCCAGGCAGCAGCGCATAACCCACCCCTGAACTGACCATGCTCAGCAAGGTGAAGATATCGTTCACCTGCATCGCCACCTTCGGTTCGAACCCTGCCTGATGGAACACTCGGTTGCCGTCCTGATGCGTGGCGAAGCCCTGGGTGAGGGTGATGAAGGTGGCATCGCGCACGTCGGCCAGGTCGATTTCCTGATTGCGGTCCAAGGGTGAATCGGCCGGGGTGGCGAGGAAGATGTCATCGCTGAACAGCGCGATCTGCTCGCAGTCGGGGTCGTGGGCGTGTTCGTCGAGGGAGATGAGGATCGCGTCCACCTCCATGTTCTTGAGCTTGTAGAGCAGGTCGAAGTTGGAGCCCAGGATCAGGTCGATATTCAGTTCGCTGCGCCGGATTTTCAGGCCCATGATCAGTTGCGGCACGGTTTTGACCGTCAGCGAATACAGCGAGCCGAGCTTGAAGCGTTCGGCCGAGAACCCGGCGGCTTCGCGGGTCAGGCGCACGCTGTCGACCACGTCGGCCACCAGTTTCTGCGCGCGTTCTTCGAGTACGTAGGCGCTTTCCAGCGGGGTGAGGTTGCGCCCCTCGTGTTTGAACAGCGGGCAGCGCAGGGCACTTTCCAGGGAGTGAATGGCGCGGTGCACGCTGACATTGCTGGTTTGCAGCTCGGCGGCCGCGCGGGCCAGGTTGCCGGTGCGCATGAACGCCAGGAAGATCTCCAGCTTCTTGAGGGTGAATTCTTCGTCGATCAGCATGGCCTTGGGCTCTTGTTCGATTGCACTCGATTGTGCCCGTAAACGCGGCTGTCGTCGCCGGAACGTCACGTGCCGCTTGCACTCTGATGCGCAAGGCAGGACGCTTGTCCGCCTGTTCTTGAGGGTTACGGGAGGTCAGTGACAGATGTACCACGGGGAACGATTCAACGCCTGGAGCCATTTGCTCGGTGCAGTCGCGGCCTGTATTGGCGCCGTGTGGATGTTGGTGGTGGCGAGCCTGGACGGCAGCCCCTGGAAGATCGTCAGCGTGGCGATTTATGGTTTTACCCTGATGGTGCTGTACAGCGCGTCAACGGTGTACCACAGCGTGCGGGGCCGGCGAAAAGCGATCATGCAGAAGGTCGATCACTTTTCCATTTACCTGTTGATCGCCGGCAGCTACACGCCATTCTGCCTGGTGACCCTGCGCGGGCCGTGGGGCTGGACGCTGTTCGGGATTGTCTGGGGGCTGGCGGTGATCGGCATCCTGCAGGAGATCAAGCCGCGCTCGGAGGCGCGGATTCTGTCCATCGTGATCTACGCCGTGATGGGCTGGATCGTACTGGTGGCGGTCAAACCACTGATGGCGGCGCTGGGCACGGCCGGTTTTATCTGGTTGGCGTCAGGCGGAGTGCTGTACACCGTAGGCATTATCTTTTTTGCTCTGGAGGATCGCTTGCGCCATTCCCATGGCATCTGGCATTTGTTTGTGATCGGCGGCAGCCTGCTGCATTTCGTGGCGATCATGCATTACGTGCTCTGACCTGCGGGAGGTCCAGCAACTCCCGCGCCCGGGTGCCGAAAATCTGCAGCAGGTCGGCCAACATATGCGGCGGCGGTTCGTGGGCGCGGGTCAAGGCGTACAGGGTAATCGGCAGGGGTGGCGTGAGCGTACGGATACACACGGTCGCCGTGGAGGCACTGAGGGCGGTGAAGGGGTCGATGACCGTTATGCCCGCGCCCGATTCGACCATCGCCCTGGCCAGGGAATAGGTTTGTACGCAAATGCTTATTTGTGGCGGTGGGCTGACGTTTTCCAGATAGTTGTCGAGCTTTGCAGCCAACGGATCGGCGCTGGAAAGGCCGATCAGCGACGTACTTGCCAGGTCGGCCAACGGCAGTGCCTTGTGTGATTCAGATTCAGGCCAGTAGCCTTTTGAGGCCAACGCCACCAGCGCTCCGTTCGCCAGTATCTGGGTGGTGAGGCCCGGGTGGCCGGAGAAATTGAGGGTCAACGCCAGGTCGATTTCACGCATCAGTAACTGCTGCACGAGCTCGCGGCTATGGTCGCTGGACAGCTCGCAGGCGATGTCCGGGTAGCTGCGCTTCCACTCCAGAATGGAGGGAGGCAGCAGTGACTGCGCCAGCGCGGGGATCGCCCCAATGCGCACACTTTGCTCCGGCGTATGGCGCAAGCTCTTGGCCAGCCGCTGCACCCCCTGCAGGCTCGTCGTCACTTTCTCTACTTCACTTTCCAGGGCCAGAGCTTCCGAGGTGGGCTGCAATTTGCCGCGCACCCTTAGAAACAGAGGAAAGCCCAGTTGCAATTCGGCGTGTTGCAATACCTTGGTTACCGCGGGTTGCGAGACATGAAGCAACTGCGCGGCGGCGCTGATGGAGCCCGTCTGCCGGATGGCCTGGAAGATTTCTATATGTCGCAAGCGCATGAAAGTTCATAACCTCAACTTATGGGTCGCTTACCTTTATTCATTGTTCAACTTTTGTCACTGGAACCTACTCTGGAATTCGTTTCAATCCATGTGAGGTGTCAATATGGCAAGGCGAGTATGTATCATCGGCGGCGGCGTCATTGGCTTGGCGAGTGCCTATGCATGTGTGCGTGCAGGCATGGAAGTCACCCTGGTCGAAGCGCAAAAAAAGTTGGGCAGTGCCACCAGCTACGCGAACGGTGGCCAACTGTCCTATCGCTATGTCACTCCCCTTGCCGACGCAGGTGTTCCACTCAAGGCGCTGGGCTTTCTGTTGCGTTCTGAGTCGCCGCTGAAGCTGCGGCCTCGACTTGACTCGTCGCAATGGCGCTGGCTCGCCTCGTTCATCGGGGCATGCCGCACCTCTGTCAACCGCACCAACTCCGCGCATTTGCTTCGCCTGGCGTCGATGAGCCAGGACGTGTTGAACCGTTGGCGGGTAGAGGACCATCTGGAGGGCTTCAACTGGAAACGCAATGGAAAACTGCTGACCTTCCGCTCCGAAGACAGCTTCGCAGAGGCGCGGCGCAAACTGACAGACCCCCTCCAGCAACAGGTGCTATCGGCCGAAGACTGCCGCAAGCTTGAGCCTTCGCTGATGGAGGGCACCTTTATCGGAGGTATTTACAACCCTACCGAAGAAGTCGCCGATTGCCATGCCTTCTGCCAACTGCTAGGCGGGGAATTGGAGGCGTCGGGACGTTGCCGCATTGTGTACGGACGCAAGGTGCAACGTATTCATGAGGCATTTGGTACGGTCGTGGCGGTGGAGCTTGAAGATGAAGTTCTGCCTGTAGAGAACCTCATTCTGGCGGCAGGCCATAACAGTTCGAGCCTGGGGTTGCCGGGGATGCGTTTACCGCTTTACCCCCTCAAGGGCTACAGCCTCAGTGTGCCCATCGGCGAACATCACTGTGCGCCGAAGATCAGCGTGACGGATTACGATCGCAGGACTGTTTATGCCCGAATCGGCGAGCAGTTGCGTATCGCCGCGATGGTCGACATGGTCGGCTTCAACAGCTCACCAGAGCCTAAGCGTCTGGCGGTCGTAAAACGCTTGGCCCGCCAGACATTTCCGATGGCCGGAAATTACGACGCTGCGGTTGAATGGGCAGGTATGCGGCCAGCGACGCCCACGGGCCTGCCACTGATTGGCGCCAGTTCTTATCGCAATCTGTGGCTCAACCTCGGGCACGGCGCCCTCGGTTTCACGCTTGCGTGTGCCAGTGGCCAGTTGTTGGCTGAAATGATTGCCGAACGGCCCACCTCGATCGACGCCCATGTATTTCTTCCCAGGGCGGCCTGATCGCTAATTAGCGGAGCGTACAACGATGAATAATGATGTCTGGATAGGCGTGACACCGGCTCGAACGGCAGCCCGGCCCGTGGCCAGTGGTACCGCCTGATGCCAGGAAAAGTGGTTGCCTGTCGCGTTTTCAAGGCATGTGCTTTCGTTTCGCTGGTGCTGGGAGGGCATCTGGCGCTGGCGGACGACTTCAGCGCAACCTTGAAAAAAATCACCACCACCCAACAAATTTCTGTCGGCTATCGCGATGCGTCAGTGCCGTTCTCGTATATAGGCGATCAGAGCGGCAGGCCAATGGGCTATTCGGTGGACCTCACGCACAGGATCATCGAGCGCCTTCGGGAAAAAACCGGCCTGCCGAAGTTGCGGGTGAAGTATCGCCTGGTGACGTCCCAGACCCGCATTCCATTGGTGCAGAACGGCACCGTCGACCTGGAGTGTGGCTCCACTGGGGTGACAGCCGAGCGACAGAAGCAGGTGGCGTTTTCCTATGGGTTTATCTATGTGAAAGGGCAGTTATTGACGGCCAAGGACAGTGGCATCAATGGCTTTTCTGACCTCAAGGGCAAGCACGTAGTGACTACCGCCGGCACTACCAACGAGCGGTTTCTCAAACGCTATAACGCCGAGCATCAGAGCAATATGTTCGTGATCAGCGCCAGGGATCATGGCGAAGCGTTCAAGATGCTCGAAACCGGTCGGGCGGTAGCGTTCTATATGGATGACGCCCTGCTTTACGGCGAGCGCGCCAAGGCCAGGGACCCGCATCATTGGGTGGTGGTAGGCAAGGGACAGTCGCGGGAGATCTACAGCTGCATGGTGCGCAAGGATGACCCGCAGTTCCTCGCGGTGGTCAACGAAACCCTGGGCGACCTGTACCGCTCGGGGGAAATCAACGAGATTTACCAGCGCTGGTTCGAGCAGCCGATTCCGCCCAAGGGCTTGAACCTGGAGTTCCCGATGACCAGCGAGTTGAAGGCGATCATCGCCAAGCCGGTGAGTGACCCGGTGGAATGAGCAAGTGCTAACCCGATCAAACTGTGGGAGCTGGCTTGCCTGCTCCACAGTTGATTGGGTTTACAGGGTGAGGTTAGAAGTCGCCCCACAATTGCTGGGCGACTGCCAGCGCGACGACAGGCGCGGTTTCGGTACGCAATACCCGCGGGCCGAGGCGGGCGGCGTGGAAGCCTGCACTCTGGGCCGTTTCGACTTCGTTGTCCGTCAGCCCACCCTCGGGGCCGATCAAAAACGCCAGGCTCGATGGCTTGGCGTGGCTGATCATCGGCTCTGCCACCGGGTGCAGCACCAGCTTCAAATCCGCCTCGGTTTGCTTGAGCCAGTCGGCCAGCAAGAGCGGTGGGTGTATCACCGGCACCGTCGAACGCCCACATTGCTCGCACGCGCTGATTGCCACCTGGCGCCAGTGCAGCAAGCGTTTGTCGGCGCGTTCGTCCTTGAGGCGCACTTCGCAGCGGTCGCTGAAGATCGGTGTGATCGCGTTGACGCCCAGTTCAGTGGCCTTCTGGATCGCCCAATCCATGCGCTCGCCCCGGGACAGGCCCTGGCCGAGGTGAATGTGCAGGGGAGATTCGGCCTGGCCGGCAAAGCTTTCCGTGAGTTGCACGGTGACGCGTTTTTTACCGACTTCCAGCAAGGTGCCACGAAACTCCTGGCCGGAGCCGTCGAACAATTGCACGGCATCGCCTTCACCCATGCGCAGCACGCGGCTGATGTAATGCGCCTGGGCTTCGGGCAATTCGTGGTCACCGAGGCTCAGCGGGGCGTCGGTGAAAAAGCGGGACAGTCTCATTTCTGTTCTCTGAAGAGGTTGTTTACGTAGGAGCGAGGGGGACGCCTAGTTCTTGCTCGCGAAAAATGTACATCCGACGCAGCGGTGCGCCTGGAATACCTTCGCGAGCAAGCTCGCTCCTACAAGGATTTGGGCAATCAACCCGGGTCTCGGAAGCCTGGGTGGAAGTCTTTCGGCACCGCCACACTGACCTTGCTGTTAGTGGCGATATCGATGCCTTCGCTGGCCACTTCGGCCAGAAAGTCGATCTGTTCGGGTGTAATCACATACGGCGGCAGGAAATACACCACGCTGCCCAACGGCCGCAACAACGCACCACGTTCCAACGCGTGCTCGAAGACCTTCAGGCCACGGCGCTCCTGCCATGGGTAGGCGGCTTTGGTGGCTTTGTCCTGCACCATCTCGATGGCCAGCACCATGCCGGTCTGGCGCACTTCGGATACGTGAGGGTGGTCCACCAAGTGCGTGGTGGCGGTGGCCATGCGCTGGGCCAAGGCCTTGTTGTTCTCGATGACGTTGTCTTCTTCAAAGATATCCAGCGTTGCCAACGCCGCCGCACAGGCCAGCGGGTTGCCGGTGTAGCTGTGAGAGTGCAGGAACGCACGCAGTGTGGGGTAGTCATCGTAGAACGCGCTGTAGACCTCTTCGGTGGTGACCACCGCGGCCAGCGGCAGGTAACCGCCGGTGAGGGCCTTGGACAAGCACAGGAAGTCCGGGCGGATGCCGGCTTGTTCACAGGCAAACATACTGCCGGTGCGGCCAAAGCCCACAGCGATCTCGTCGTGGATCAAGTGCACGCCATAGCGGTCGCAGGCTTCGCGCAGCAGCTTGAGGTACACCGGGTGGTACATGCGCATGCCACCGGCGCCCTGGATCAGCGGTTCGACAATCACGGCGGCAACGGTGTCGTGATGCTCGGCCAGGGTCTGTTCCATGGCCAGGAACATAGTGCGCGAGTGTTCTTCCCAGCTCATGCCTTCAGGGCGCAGGTAGCAGTCCGGGCTCGGCACCTTGATCGTGTCGAGCAGCAGCGCCTTGTAGGTCTCGGTAAACAGCGGCACGTCGCCCACCGACATCGCGGCGATGGTTTCGCCGTGGTAGCTGTTGGTGAGGGTGACGAAGCGCTTTTTATTCGGCTGGCCGCGGTTGAGCCAGTAGTGAAAGCTCATCTTCAGCGCCACTTCGATGCAGGACGAACCGTTGTCGGCGTAGAAGCAGCGGGTCAGCCCTTCGGGCGTCATTGCGACCAGGCGTTCGGACAACTCGATCACCGGTTGATGGCTGAAACCAGCGAGGATCACGTGTTCCAGCTGATCGACCTGGTCCTTGATGCGCTGGTTGATACGCGGGTTGGCATGGCCGAATACGTTGACCCACCAGGAACTGACGGCATCGAGATAGCGCTTGCCTTCGAAGTCTTCCAGCCATACGCCTTCACCGCGCTTGATGGGCACCAGCGGCAATTGCTGGTGGTCTTTCATCTGGGTGCAGGGATGCCACAGCACCGCGAGGTCGCGTTGCATCCACTGGTTGTTCAAGCCCATCGGTGATCTCCTCGAAGCGGTCCTGCGGCGGGCGCAGGCGAAACAATCGCGCAAGCCTATGCAATGGTGGCTTGGGTCACAAGCCATTGTGCGGAAATTGGCAGTAAATGCAGGACGGTCTGTCACGTTTCCCAGGGATAGTCTTAATCCCTTGTTAATTTATGATGCCTAGCCTCTTTATCGTATTTCTCGATATTTCAAAGCAAAATTTTCCGCTTTAATTCGATAGGTAAAGCGCTAGTCTTGGGCACAGTTCTTACGGGATTAAGTACATGCAGCTACGTAATTCGCCGGCCCGCTATGGTTGGGTCAGCATGGTTCTGCACTGGGGCGTAGCCCTGGTGGTGTTCGGTTTGTTTGCCTTGGGCCTGTGGATGGTCGGTCTCGATTACTACAGCGCTTGGCGCAAAGATGCGCCCGACTTGCACAAGAGCATTGGCATCACGCTGTTCGCCATCATGCTGGTGCGGATCGTCTGGCGCCTGGTCAGCCCGCCGCCGCCACCGCTGGCCAGCTATAGCCGCATGACGCGGATCGGTGCCGCATTTGGGCACGCGTTCCTTTATGTTGGGCTGTTTGCCGTGATGATTGCCGGTTACCTGATTTCCACCGCAGACGGTGTCGGTATCCCGGTGTTTGGCCTGTTTGAAATTCCTGCCGTGGTTTCCGGTCTACCGGACCAGGCAGATACCGCGGGTTGGGTGCACCTGTACCTGGCCTGGGTGTTGGTGGTCTTCGCCGGCTTGCACGGCGTGGCGGCACTGAAACACCATTTTATCGATCGTGATGCGACCCTTACGCGAATGCTGGGACGCAAAGCCTGATGTTCAACCTCGACTCACAAGGAATAGAAAGCATGTTGAAAAAAACACTCGCTGCGCTGGCAATCGGTTCTGCACTGCTGTCCGCAGGTTCGGCGATGGCCGCTGACTATGTGATCGACAAGGAAGGCCAGCACGCCTTCGTCGATTTCAAAATCAGCCACCTGGGCTACAGCTACATCACCGGCACCTTCAAGGACCTGGACGGCAAGTTCAGCTTTGACGCTGCCAAGCCTGAAGACGCCAAGGTGGAAGTGAATGTTCGCACCGCCAGCGTGTTCTCCAACCACGCCGAGCGCGACAAGCACGTCACCAGCAAGGACTTCCTGGATGCGGGCAAATTCCCTGATGCCAAGTTCGTCTCCACCAGCGTCAAGCCAACCGGCAAGAACGCTGATGGCAAGCAGACTGCCGATGTAACTGGCGACCTGACCTTCCACGGCGTGACCAAGCCTGTTGTGGTCAAGGCCACGTTCCTTGGCGAAGGCAAGGATCCATGGGGCGGCTACCGTGCCGGCTTTGAAGGCACCACCTCGATCAGCCGCAAAGAGTTCTTCCCGGCTGGCATGGACGTAGGCCCACAGTCCGACGCTGTTGAGCTGTACATCACCTTTGAAGGTGTGAAAGCGAAGTAATGCTTCGTATGTAGGAGCGAGCTTGCTCGCGAAGGCCGCAAGTGCACCGCGTTAAACCGGGATGCCCGCGTTATCGTTGACGACCTTCGCGAGCTAGCTCGCTCCTACAGGCAAAAAAAACCCGTATCTCGCGATACGGGTTTTTTTTATGCCTCGCGGTTGCGAGTCAGCAGCGCTGGTTTCTCACCACGAGGACGGCCTGGCAGTTGGTCCAACTGCTCAGGTGTCGGGAAGCGATCTGCTTTCGACTCCTTGTGGATGATCTTCGGCGCCGGGCCACCGCGCGGGTTTTGTACCGCAGGCTCGGACGAGCGAGGCTGATCGTCACGGGCCGGGCGGCGGTTGTTGCTGCGCGAGTCTTCGCGACGGGCCTGGCCGTCACGCGGTGCGCCATTACGCGGGCCGCTGCGCTTGGCAGGCGGGGTACCGGTGGTGCCGCCGCTGCTGTTGCGCGGGGCGTTCTGGCGACCGCCCTGTGGCTGGCCGCTACGTGGAGCGCCTGCGCCCTGGGCCGGAGCCCCTGGACGACGGCCACGGCCCTGGGCTGGTTTGGCCTGGGGTACGTAGTCGACGCGGTTACCGAAGTTATCGATATCGTCGTCAAGGAACTCGTCCGGGGCACGGTCGGCCGCGGCGCGTGGTGGCTGGCTCGGCTGGCGCTGTTCGCGGGCCGGGGTACCTTCACGGGGCTTCTGCTCACGGGCCGGGCGTTCGCCACGGCTGCTGGTCGCGGATTTTTCCTTGCCCTTGTCCTTGCCTTTGTCGCGACGACCACCGCCACCACCGCCGCCGTTCGGGCCATCGCCTTTGGGGCCGCGTGGGTTGCGAGGGTTGCGCACATCCGGACGCTCGCGCGCTTCTGGCTTCTCGGCCTCCACGGCGCTGGCATCGAAGCCCATCAGGTCGCCATCGGCGATTTTCTGCTTGGTCATGCGTTCGATGCTTTTCAGCAGTTTTTCTTCGTCCGGCGCGACCAACGAAATGGCCTCGCCCGAACGACCGGCACGGCCCGTACGGCCGATACGGTGCACGTAGTCTTCATCGACGTTTGGCAGCTCGAAGTTGACCACGTGTGGCAATTGGTCGATATCCAGGCCACGTGCGGCGATATCGGTAGCGACCAGGATACGCACGGTACCGGCCTTGAAGTCGGCCAGGGCTTTGGTGCGCGCGTTCTGGCTCTTGTTGCCGTGGATGGCGACGGCGGTGAGACCGTGCTTGTCCAGGTACTCGGCCAGGCGGTTGGCGCCGTGCTTGGTGCGAGTGAACACCAGCACCTGTTCCCAGGCACCGTGGGTGATCAGGTGCGCCAGCAGCGAGCGCTTGTGGCTGGCGGCCAGGCGGAACACACGTTGCTCGATACGCTCGACCGTGGTGTTCGGTGGCGTGACTTCGATGCGCTCGGGGTTGTGCAGCAGCTTGCCAGCCAGGGCAGTGATGTCCTGGGAGAACGTTGCCGAAAACAGCAGGTTCTGACGTTTGGCCGGCAGGCGGGCGAGGACCTTTTTCACGTCATGGACAAAGCCCATGTCGAGCATGCGGTCGGCTTCGTCGAGCACGAGGATTTCCACGTGGGACAAATCGACGCTGCCTTGGCCGCACAGGTCGAGCAAACGACCTGGGCAGGCTACCAGTACATCGACGCCACGGGACATGGCCTGAACCTGTGGGTTCATGCCGACGCCGCCGAAGATGCAGGCGCTGACAAACTTCAAGTCGCGGGCATACAGCTTGAAGCTGTCGTGCACTTGGGCGGCGAGTTCGCGGGTTGGGGTCAGGACCAGTACACGCGGTTGGCGCGGGCCGTGACGTTGGGATTTGTCCGGGTGACCGTTGGGAAACAACCGCTCCAGGATCGGGAGGGCGAAACCGCCGGTTTTACCAGTACCTGTCTGAGCCGCGACCATCAGGTCGCGACCTTGCAACACGGCGGGAATGGCCCGCTGTTGCACCGGAGTAGGCTCGGTATAGCCCGCTGCCTCGATGGCGCGGACTAAAGCCTCGGAGAGACCGAGGGAAGCAAAGGACATGAGTAATCCTGTTTTAGTTAGGGCTTGGCCCAAAGGGATAATCTTGCCGGGCGTGAATGGCGCTTAGGGGAGCGCAACCCCGTCCGGTCCTGCTGCGTCTGGCGGGCACTCCACCGGCTCGCGCGGGCCGCAAAGCTGCGCAGTAGCTGGGTTGGGTGCCGTTTTCAAGACCCGAGCGGCCGGGCGTAAGCCTGGCGGAAAGGCCGCAGTATAACAGAGCAATCACTGCGCGCTGCTTTCCTGCTGCTCAACGGCGTGTTCGGGAGGTGGTATGGGTGCCGTTTGCTCCTGCATCCGGCCATATTTAGCACTCAAGGTGGCATAGGCCGGCTCTTGCTTGAAGCGCTTGAGCTCGGCGGCAAAGCGTTGCACCAGCAGGTCCATGCCTGCGCCACGGCGTACCGCAAGAAATTGCTGCTGGCGACTGACCACCACCGACGCCTGGCTGACCTTACCTTCCAGGCCCAGCGCCTTGATCACGTAGTGCCCCACGCGCCGGTCAGTCACCACCATATCGACGCGCCCCAGCATGAGTTTGCCAAAATTGGCTTCATGGCTGGGCGCAGGTTCACGCTGGAAGGTGTTGGACCCACTGAACGCGTCGCCATAGAGGTAGCCGGGGGAAACACCGACCGTCAGGCCACGCAGGTCGTCGAGGGTGGCGGCGGGGTGGGGGCGGTCGTTGGCATAGAACAAGACAAATTCGACTTCCGACAACGGCTCACTGGGATAGAGCAGCAAGGCGTCGCGCTCCTGGCTGTGGAAAATATCCAGCGCGCCGTCGGCGTGGCCCTGATCGAGCATCGCCAGGCAGCGCTTCCAGGGCAGGAACTGCCATTGCACCTCCACCCCCAGGCGCTGGAACACGATCACCGTGGTTTCATAATCCAGGCCGGCCATGACGCCGTTGTCTTCGTAGACATAGGGTGCCCAGGGTTCGGTGACAATGCGCAGTTTCTCGCCATGAGCGGCCAGGCTCAGGCAAGAAAACAACACAGCGGTGAACAGCTTGAAGAAGACGGGCATACCCTGAGGTTACGACGCTGTCCACAGAAAGAGAAGCTCTGGCACGCGCATTGGCGGGCGGTCTTACTTCGCGGGAGCGTTCAGCAGGTGTTCGTGGATCGCGGCGCGGCGCTCACCCAGAATCAAACGCACCACGGGGTTGGCGAACCAGTGTTCCAGCTGGTGGGCATCAAGCGGGCGCTTCTGGCGTTCTTCCTGGTTTTGTCGGGCCTTGTCCCACCACACCGGGCCGCAGGCCTGGTCGAACTCGTTTTCGTGTTCGTAGCAGCCGTAGAGGATTTCGCGGATGAACTGTTGCTGGTGCTTGGGCAGCAGCAGGGTGATCAGCTTGTACATCAAGCGCTGAAAACGCGGCGGGCGCGGTAGGTGCGAGGAGACCTGGCGCGTATCGGCCAGGGCTTGTGCGCTGGTGGGCGCGCTGGCGTGCTTGGCGATCCACGCCTTGACCTTGGCCCGGAACAGCTGTTTGCGGCTCCAGTAATGGTGGATCAGGTCCGGGCACTCGCGCACCTTGACGGTGCGGTAGGCGGCGATGGACAGGCAGAACTCTTCAAGGGTGTACGCGCCCTGGGCATGGGGAAACAGTTCATCCATCAACTCGATGGAGCGGTCGAGGATGTGCGCATCCTGTTGGGTCAGGCCCATGACGCCGGAGTTGAGGGTCATCATGTCATCGTCAGCCACGCCCATGTCCAGCAGGCGCTGGCGTAGGGCGGTGTACAGGATGCTTTCGTGGTTGTCGCCGTATTTGGTGTAGAAGGCGTTGCACAGCAGGGTGCCGGGCTGTACGCGTTCGAACAGGGCCATGGGCGAATGATGGAAGAAGGTGTCAGTGTCGATGAGCAGTGCCACCGGGGATTCTTGCAGCACCTGGCGCAGCACTACGTGTTTGGTGCGAAAGTGATAGCCGTGGGGCTCGCTCCAGCGTTTGCGGGTGGCCTCGTCCAACGGTCGGACGCGCACCGGCAGCAAGCGATAAGGCTCGGGGTTGTCGCTGAATACCTGAATGTCGATGTTCGCGTCCGGCGTGTCCTGCAGGAACGCCAGTGCGCTGGCGATGCTGAATACCGCTTCCTGATGGTAGGTGTCGGCGCCGAAGACCAGGTAGACCAGTTGCGGGCGGGACGTCGGGGGCACTGTATTCATGGACTGCGGGGTTCCGTGGGTAACGTAAAACGACAAAGGCCCTCGTCAGAACGAGGGCCTTGGCACAACTGGGCAAGCGTTAACGTGGCAGCTTGAGGTTGTTCCAGATGGCAAGGCTGGGTTCAGCCTGGTTCAGGGTATAGAAATGCAACCCTGGTGCACCACCTTGCAACAATTGCTCACACATCTCGGTGATGACCTGCTCGCCGAACGCCTGGATGCTTTTGACGTCATCGCCATAGGCTTCCAGCTGCTTGCGCACCCAGCGTGGGATCTCGGCGCCGCAGGCGTCGGAGAAGCGCGCCAACTTGCTGTAATTGGTGATCGGCATGATGCCCGGCACGATCGGGATATTCACGCCCATCGCCCGTACACGCTCGACGAAGTAGAAGTAGCTGTCGGCGTTGAAGAAATACTGGGTGATTGCGCTGTCGGCGCCGGCATTGGCCTTGCGCACGAAGTTCTGCAAATCGTCTTCGAAATTGCGCGCCTGGGGGTGCATCTCCGGGTAAGCGGCCACTTCGATATGAAAGTGATCACCACTTTCTTCGCGGATGAAACTCACCAGGTCGTTGGCGTAGCGCAGCTCACCGCTGGCCATGCCCATACCCGATGGCAGGTCGCCACGCAGGGCAACGATGCGCTTGATGCCGGCGGCTTTGTATTGGGTCAGCAGGCTACGCAGGTCGGCTTTGCTGTCGCCCACGCAGGACAAATGCGGAGCGGCGGGAACTTTGACTTCACTTTCCAGCTGCAACACGGTGTTGATCGTGCGATCACGGGTCGAACCGCCAGCGCCGTAGGTGCAGGAGAAGAAATCAGGGCTGAAGCTGGCCAACTGCTTGGCAGTAGTCATCAGTTTTTCATGCCCAGCATCGGTCTTGGTCGGGAAGAACTCGAAGCTGTAGCGACGGTCTTGGGACATGGTCATACCCTTGGAAACTCGAAAGCCTGGAAGGCATACGCAATCGATGCGGGTGCCTGGCTTTCTGTGGGAGCTGGCTTGCCTGCGATAGCATCAGCTCGGTGTTATTGGAACACCGAGGCGTCTGCATCGCGGGCAAGCCCGGCTCCCACAGAAGAGCCGGCGCCAGCAAGGCCGATCAGTAGCGGTAAGCGTGCGGCTTGAACGGACCTTCAACCGTCACGCCGATGTAGTCGGCCTGGGTCTTGGTCAGTTGAGTCACCACGCCGCCGAAGCCGCGGACCATTTCCAGGGCCACTTCTTCGTCGAGTTTCTTGGGCAGTACTTCCACGGTCAGGCGCTCGGCTTTCTGGGCGGGCGACAGGTCGGCGTACTTCTGTTCGAACAGGAAGATCTGCGCCAGCACCTGGTTGGCGAACGAGCCATCCATGATGCGGCTTGGGTGACCAGTGGCGTTGCCCAGATTCACCAGGCGGCCTTCGGCCAGCAGGATCAGGTAGTCATCGTTCTGTGGGTCGAAATCACCAGCGCCGGTACGGTGAACCTTGTGTACCTGCGGCTTCACTTCTTCCCATGCCCAGTTCTTGCGCATGAAAGCTGTGTCGATTTCATTGTCGAAGTGACCGATGTTGCAGACAACGGCGCGCTTCTTCAGGGCCTTGAGCATGTTCGCATCGCACACATTCACGTTACCGGTGGTGGTGACGATCAGGTCGATCTTGCCCAGCAGGGCTGCGTCGATGCAGGCGGAGGTGCCGTCGTTCTGGCCGTTGATGAACGGCGAAACCACTTCGAAACCGTCCATGCAGGCTTGCATGGCGCAGATCGGGTCAACTTCGGAGACCTTGACGATCATGCCTTCCTGACGCAGGGACTGGGACGAACCCTTGCCCACGTCACCGTAGCCGATCACCAGGGCTTGCTTGCCCGACAGCAGGTGGTCGGTGCCGCGCTTGATCGCATCGTTCAGGCTGTGACGGCAGCCGTACTTGTTGTCGTTCTTGCTCTTGGTCACCGAGTCGTTGACGTTGATGGCCGGGATTTTCAGCTCGCCCTTGGCCAGCATGTCCAGCAGGCGGTGTACGCCGGTGGTGGTCTCTTCGGTCACGCCGTGGACGCGATCGAGGATCTGCGGGTACTTCTTGTGCAGCAGCTCGGTGAGGTCGCCGCCGTCGTCCAGGATCATGTTGGCATCCCAAGGCGCGCCATCTTTGAGGATGGTTTGCTCCAGGCACCACTCGTACTCTTCTTCGGTCTCGCCTTTCCAGGCAAATACCGGGATACCGGCGGCTGCGATAGCGGCAGCGGCCTGGTCTTGAGTCGAGAAGATGTTGCACGACGACCAACGCACTTCGGCACCCAGGGCAACCAGGGTTTCGATCAGCACGGCAGTCTGGATGGTCATGTGGATGCAGCCGAGGATCTTCGCGCCCTTGAGCGGCTGCTCAGCGGCGTACTTGCGACGCAGGCCCATCAGGGCTGGCATTTCGGATTCGGCGATAAAGGTTTCGCGACGGCCCCAGGCAGCCAGGGACATATCGGCGACTTTGTAGTCATTGAAATCAGCAGGCGTCATTACAGCGCTCATAGAGAGCCTCCATTCGTAGGGTGCGAATGGGCGCCGTTGTGCGTTTAGTATCAGGCCAGGGCAACCAGGCCGGACAACGCCCCATCCGAGCCTGACAGGTTGAACCTGCTGCAGCGCCCCTCGGACAGGTGGCGGGAGAACGGTATCAATCGAAGATGACCGTTTTGAAGCGGAGGCGATTATAGCCGTGTCAGCGGCACTTCCCAAGCCTTTCTATCCGGCGGCATGAAGATCGCTCATGGGCCTGATAGCTAATGGCTCATAGAGCTTGGGCCCTGGCTCTGCCATGATGTTGCCCATCATTTGGCAAGACGCTTTGGAGTGATCATGAACTTCCACACCCGCAAATGGGTAAAACCCGAAGACCTCAACCCCAACGGCACCCTGTTCGGCGGCAGCCTGCTGCGCTGGATCGACGAAGAAGCGGCCATCTACGCCATTGTCCAACTCGGCAACCAGCGCGTGGTCACCAAGTACATCTCGGAAATCAACTTTGTCAGCGCCTCGCGCCAGGGCGACATCATCGAACTGGGCATCACCGCCACCGAGTTCGGCCGCACCTCCATCACCCTGACCTGTGAAGTGCGCAACAAGATCACGCGCAAAAGCATCCTGACCGTGGAAAAAATGGTCTTCGTCAACCTGGGCGAAGACGGTTTGCCGGCGCCCCATGGCCGTACCGAAATCAAGTATGTGAAGGACCAGTTCAAGGACGACAGTCTTCCCGAGTAACAACTGCACGGCGTGATTTGCGTTACCAAATCATTTCACATGGATCTATCCGAGGCTCTCTCATCACTCAGGCCTACACCCTGTAGAGAGAGCCTCGCGTATGAAAGTCTCCAGTTCTGTTGTAGAAAACCAGCCCCCTCTGCCTCGAACCACCGACCAGGATGTAAAGACGCCTCTGGTCAAAGGTGTGGGCGAGCGCAACCTGAGTATTTATCGTCACAGCGATGGACGTGTGGAGGTGGTGCTGTCACCGCCGCCGCCTGCTCACTTGGTGCTCAGTGGCGGTGGCGCCAAGGGCATCGCCTTTCCAGGCATGGTGCAGGCGCTTGAAGAGGCCGACAAACTCAAAGGCGTCAAAGTGGTTTCCGGCTCTTCTGCCGGCGCGATTTCCGCAGCGCTGCTCGCCAGCGGCATGGATGCCAAGGCCTTTACGCAACTGTCGAATAACCTTGACCTGCCCAGCTTGCTCAACAGCAAAGACCCGGTCATGTCTTGGTTGCAGGACGCCAGTTCCAAGCTCGGCAAGCTCGCCGGCAGTTTGCCTGGGCCGGCCGGTAACATCTCTCAACTGTTGCTGACGCTGTTGCCGCGTCTGCAAACCGAGGGGCAGCCTTTGGAGGACTTGATTCGTAACGAGTCACGTAAGTCTGTTCTCGCTCATATCGCGGGCATGCCAGCGGCAAACCGACCGCCCGAGGTCACGGAAATTGCCGACCGGCTAAGCGCTGGCGGAGGGCCGACGTTTCGCGACTTGGAAATTTTGAGCCGGCATATTCCGGCGATCAAGCAACTGAACATCACCGGCACGGGCATGTTCGATGGTCGCCCGCAGTTGGTGACATTCAATGCCAGCCTCACACCGGATATGGATATCGCCCGCGCCGCGCTTATTTCGGGGGCGCTGCCTGGGTTGTTCAAGAGCCCTTCCGAACAGGGCCACGGGTTTCAGGCTGCTTCAGAGGTCACGGCGTTTCAGGACGGTGGTTTGCTCCTCAATACCCCGGCGCCAGGCATTATTGAGCGTTCTTTCCCGGAAAGCCCCCTGGGCAAGGACGAAGCCCTGATCGTCAAGTTCGAGTCTGACAAACCATCAGCCCCCCCAAAAAGCGGAGGTTTTTTCAGCTCCCTGGTCGACACGATCACCGGCACGCCACACACCGCGGCTGAAAGCTATCAGGATGACCGGCTCAAAACGTATTCGGAGCAAACGGTAACGCTGCCACTGAACTCGGGCAAAGGCGACTTTCGCGGCCTGCTCAATGGCACCGTCAACTTCACCATGACCCCTGAGCAGAAACAGCATTTGCAGTCCCAGGCCCGCCAGGCGGTGTCAGGGCATCTGCAAAAACGTGAGCTGGAGCGTGAGCGTCATGAATTCCCCTCGATGAACGACGCCGTGATGGCTATGGATGATCAAATGCTCGCCAGCGTGCAGGTTGATCTGCAAAAGGACCCGGCCGGCGCCGAGGCGTTGCGTTTTCGCAAGGACGCACAGCAGGCGTTACAGGCGTTGGACACTGCGATTGCCGAGGCGAATCAATCCAGCACGTCGCTGGTGATTACGCCAAAAATAGCCTCGGCACTGCGCAATCTAGACGCCCTCGCTCGTAGGCCCGAGGATATCGAATGGCTGGGCAAGCGCCTGAATGCGCCAGGCCAGCGCAATTTTCAGCAACTGCTGCAGGTGGGCGCCAAACTGGCGTCGGGCAATGGCTCAGGCATGTCCAAGGTGTTAACGAGCGCCGTTGGCGAAATGCAAAGACGCGATATTGGGGTAAAGGCAGAGAATTTTATCCGCGAAGTCATTTATCCCTCGCTATACCGCCCTGGCCAGCCGGCTGCCAACGTAGAGTTATTGCAACGCGCGGTGCGTGATTTGGGCGAGGCGACGACGCCAGCGGAGTTTAACCGTGTGCTTGATGGCATCGTCAAACACTACCGGGCGCGTAATAAACCCTGGAGTACATCCTTGAGCTCTACCACTGTGGAGCAGGCCAAGGCCTGGCGTATTCCGGTTTAGTTGCGGTGCCACTGAACAGCCATCGTCGCGGCGTGTCGTAGCTACAGGCACCCCTTGGACTCTGGTACATCATGGCCACTCAAGCAGACGGCAAGACCCCCAACCTGTCGCAGGAAGAGCAGCAGGACGTTGATGACAACCAGCCGCCTCGCGCGGCTGTATTACACGAAATTATCCGTACCCAAGGCGATCAGGAGCTGGAGCGCAATGTGGCCGCGCTGTGGTGGTCGGCGCTGGCTGCCGGCCTGACCATGGGCCTGTCGCTGATGGGCATGGGCCTGCTCAATTCGCGGCTGCCGGACGGTGAGGAATTCAAGGTGATCGCCAGCTTTGGCTATTGCGCAGGCTTTCTCGCGGTGATTCTTGCCCGTCAGCAATTGTTTACCGAAAACACCCTGACTGCCGTGCTGCCGGTGATGAGCAAGCCGACCCTGGCCAATGCCGCGCGCTTGTTACGGCTGTGGACGGTGGTGCTGGTGGGCAACCTGTGCGGTACTTTGCTGGTGGCCTACGTGATGCTGCACCTACCGATCTTCGATACCAAGACCGACCTGGCCTTCCTCGAGATCGGGCGCAAGGTCATGGAGAACGACCCCGCGCAGATGTTCGCCAAGGGCATCGTCTCCGGTTGGATGATCGCCACCATGGTCTGGATGATCCCGT
This sequence comes from Pseudomonas sp. B2021, assembly GCF_018135665.1. NCBI lineage: Bacteria > Pseudomonadati > Pseudomonadota > Gammaproteobacteria > Pseudomonadales > Pseudomonadaceae > Pseudomonas > Pseudomonas sp. B2021. The sequence goes on along the minus strand of NZ_SMOF01000001.1, from coordinate 5,695,205 downwards.
CGATGGAGAGCGCCAAGCTGTGGATTATCATCCTGATCACTTACTTCATGGCGCTGGGCGACTTCACCCATATCGTCGTCGGTTCAGCGGAAGTGTCCTACCTGGTGTTTGCCGGCGAGTTGCCGTGGAAGGATTTCTGGCTGGTCTTCGCCGGGCCGACCCTGGCCGGCAACATCATCGGTGGTAGTTTCATCTTTGCGCTGATCAGCCATGCGCAGGTTCGCAGCGAAAGCAGCCTGCCAGGTAAAAAGGCTGCGGACCCGAGGCATCCGCAGCAGATCAACAAGGGTCAGTGATGCTCAGGCGTGGCCTGGGGTTCGCCCCGGGTCACGTGCTTGACCAGCTTGCCGATGCTCAACCCCTGCAACAGGATCGAGGACAGCACCACGATATAGGTGATGCTCAGCAACAAGTCACGCTCCGGCCCCAGGGGCAGGGCCAAGGCCAGTGCCACCGAGACGCCGCCGCGCAGGCCGCCCCAAGTAAGGATGCGGATAGTGCCGCGCGGCACCGTGCGCCAACGGCGCAGCAACAGGATCGCCGGGGCCACGGTCAGCAGGCGCGAGAGCAGGATCGCTACCGCCAGCAGGCTGGCCGCGAACACGTGCAGCCAATTGAATGGCAATAGCAGCAGCTCCATGCCGATCAGTGCAAACAGCAAGGCGTTGAGCATGTCATCGAGCAGTTCCCAGAAACCATCCAGGTAGCGACGCGTCATGTCGTTCATCGCCAGCTTGCGCCCCAGATTGCCGATGATCAGCCCCGCGACCACCATCGCAATCGGCGCGGATACATGCAGTTCCGAAGCCATGGCCGAGCCGCCGATCACCAGGGCGAGGGTCAGCATGACTTCGATCTGGTGCTGTTCGATGCTCTTGATCATCAGGTACACGAGATAGCCGATCAGCCCGCCAAACAGCACACCGCCAATGGCTTCGTGGGCAAACAGCATGGCCGTGGCGCCCACGGTGGGCGTTTCACCCAACTGCGCGATGCCCAGCAGCACGGTAAACACCACCACGGCGGTGCCGTCATTGAACAGCGACTCGCCGACGATGGTGGTTTTCAGCGGTTTGGAAGCATTGGCGGTCCGTAGCACGCCGAGCACCGCAATGGGGTCGGTGGGGGAAATCAGCGCGCCGAACAGCAGGCAGTAAAGGAAGCTCACGTGCCAGCCAAACAGGGCGAAGATGTAGTACGCCAGGCTGCCGATCACCACGGTGGCGATCAACACGCCAAAGGTTGCCAGCAGGCCGATGGGCCAGCGGTAGCTGCGCAAGTCGTTCAAGTTGACGTGCAAGGCGCCGGCGAACAGCAGGAACGACAGCATCCAGTTCATCAGCAAATCGCCGAAGTCGATCTGGCCGATCAACTGCTGGATACGTTCTTCCAGGCCCGGGTAGCCGAGCACGCTCAGGCCTTGCAGGATCAGCGAGAACAGCAGTGCGGTGACCATCACGCCGATGGTGGGCGGCAGGCCGATAAAGCGGAAGTTCACATAAGTGAGCAGGGTGGTGAGGCAGATGAAGGCGGCGACAAGTTCAAGCATCCGGGGTCCTTGGAAGGGGGGGAATATAGGCGCACGAGGTGCGTTGAGTCGGGGTTTAGTATAAACAGGTGCTGTTACATGACGTATCAATTAAGGAGGTTCGGGTGGTAGCGACAGCCCTGGTGCTGGTAGCGGCGCTGTTGCATGCGACGTGGAACACCTTGATCAAGTTCAGTGGCGAGCGCCTTTTGGTTATCGCCTGCATGGACAGCGTGGCGCTGCTGTTCGTGGTAGTGGCGGTGGGGTTCGTGTCCTTGCCGCCGTTGGACATCTGGCCGTGGATCGCGGCCTCGGCGCTGTTTGAATTGCTCTATCGCTATTTATTGATCCAGGCCTATCGGGTGGGGGACCTGGGCCTGGTGTATCCGTTGATGCGCGGTTTGTCGCCGCTGGTGGTGCTGGTGCTGACCCTGGTGTTTGCTGGCGAAGTGCTGAGCACCCAGCAGATTCTGGGGATCCTGCTGATCCCGTTCGGCATGGTGTGCCTGTTGTGGCAGGGCGGCGGCGGTGACCGGTTGCCCTGGTCGATGCTGCCGGTGGTGTTGATGATCGGCCTGTGCATCGGCTGCTACACCTTTCTGGATGGGCAGGCGCTGCGGCGCTGGGCGCACCCGCTGGATTACCTGGTGTGGCTGACGCTGGTCAGCGCGTGGCCGTTTCCGTTGCTGGCCCTGGTGCGCAAGCGGGCAGCCTTCAACCTGTTCTGGCGCACCCAGTGGCGGTTGGGCTTGAGCGTGGGGCTGTGCGTATTGTTGAGCTACGCTTTGGTACTTTGGGCCATGCAGTTGGGCTCGATTGCCGAAGCTGCTGCGCTGCGGGAAGTCAGTGTGATCCTGGTGGTGCTGTTCGGCATGCGTTACTTGAAAGAACCTTTTGGCCGTCCACGGCTCATAGCCTGTGGGTTGGTGTTGATTGGCATGTTGGTGATGAAACTCTAACCGTCGGATAAAACTAAAAGGAATCGGTGATGACAGTCGCTTTATGGTGTGTGTTGATCGCAATTTTTCTGCCGTACATTTGCACCGGTGTGGCCAAGTTCAGTACAGGCAAGTTCGGGCCACGGGATAACCACGACCCGCGTGCCTTCCTCGATAGCCTGGAAGGCGTCGCCAAGCGTGCGCATAGCGCGCAACTCAACAGTTTCGAAGTGACCCCTGCGTTTGCCGCCGCAGTGATCGTTGCGCACCTGGCCGGCAACGCCGACCTGGTGACGATCAACGTGCTGGCAGTGCTGTTTATCACCAGCCGCCTGCTGTACATCATCTGCTACCTGGCGGACTGGGCGATCTTGCGTTCGCTGGTATGGGCCGTGGGTATGGCGTTGATTGCGAGTTTCTTCTTCGTCTCGATGTAAGAGGGGGCGGCAAACCCGACTGCAGGAGCGAGCTTGCTCGCGAAGAACGTCAACGATAACGCGTGCTTGCTGAGTAAGCGCGGCGCCTGTGAGTTTTTCGCGAGCAAGCTCGCTCCTACAAAAAAACCAACGGTCGTCAGGTGCCGGCAGGCGCATCCGGCACCTGGGGCAATGCCGCACCTTTGGGCCACAGCATCCAGATCTGCCCTTGCTGTTTCATATTCCCCGCCAACTCGCCTGCGGCATTGCCTGTGCCCCAGAACAAATCTGCGCGCACTTCGCCGGTGATTGCGCCGCCGGTATCCTGGGCTGCGACCGGGCGTGCCAGTGGCGTGCCGTCTGGTTTGGTGGTCGACAACCACAACAGGCTGCCCAGCGGAATCACCTTGCGATCCACCGCCACACTGTAGCCGGCGGTCAATGGCACGTTCAGCGAACCACGCGGGCCTTCGTTGCTGTCGGGGCGGGCGCTGAAGAATACGTAGCTGGGGTTGCTCGCCAGCAGTTCTGGAATGCGCTGCGGGTGGGCCTTGGCCCAGGCGCTGATGGCGCCCATGGTCACGTCTTCTTTTTTCAGCTCGCCTTGTTCCACCAGCCAGCGGCCGATAGGGCGGTACGGGTAGCCGTTCTGGTCGCCGTAACCCACACGCAGTTGGCGCCCGCCGGCCAGTTGAATACGCCCCGAGCCCTGGATCTGCAGGAATTGCAGGTCCATCGGGTCGGTCAGCCAGGCGATCGGCTTGGCGGTGGAACCTTGGCTGTTGAGAGTGCTGGCATCGTCATACGGTTTGAGCACGCGGCCTTCCAGGCGACCGCGCAGGCGCTTGCCCTTGAGTTCCGGGTAGATGCTCTCGAGGTTGACGATGATCAGATCATCCGGCACGCCGTATACCGGCACGTGGGCGGTGGCGGTCTTGGTCAGGCTGCCGGGGTAGACCGGCTCGTAATAACCCGTGATCAAGCCGTTTGGCGTGTTGTTGGCCGAGCGCAGGCCGAAGACATCCAGGTGTTCCTTTAGAAAGCCGCGAACCGCCACGGCATCGCCCGGTACGCTGGCCGCGGCCGCGCAGGTCGCGCCCCAGATCGGGTCGGCCTTGAGGCGCTGGCAGGCGCTGCGCCAGGATTCAAACCCGGCGAGCAAGTCACTGTCGGAAACGCTCGGCAGGGCTTCCCACGGTGCGCTCACATAGGTGGCAACGGCGTGAGGTTTGGTTGGCTCCTGGGCAACTTGTTTGCCGGGGTCTTTACCGCCATCGCAGCCGGCCAGTAGCGCGAACATCGGCAGAGCCCACGCCAGGCGCCGGCCCCAGGGTTTGAAGGTGACATTCATGTAGGTAGTTCCTGAAACGATTGCCCGTGCTTCACTGCATCCGGGCAACCCTTATTATTAATAGGGCTATTGGTCTTTGTAGGCGGTGCGAGGATACTGGCCGCCGTTTCCCGTGACCTTGAAGCCATGATGATGTTAAAAAAATTGACTGTTGTATTGCTGGCCTGCCTGGCGGTGTCTGCCTGTGGCGGTGTTGACCCCAATTCTCCCTTGGGCCAGCGCAAGGCGATCTTCAAGCAGATGCTCAAGACCGGTGAAGACTTGGGCGGCATGCTCCGCGGGCGTATCCCATTCGATGGCGCCAAGTTCGCCGAGGGTGCGGTCAAACTGGATGCGTTGTCCCACGAGCCGTGGAAACATTTCCCGAGCGTGCGCGAAGAAGACCACACCAGTGCCAAAGATGATGTGTGGCAAAAACAGGCGCAGTTCCAGCAACTGGCTCGCGACCTTGAGGCGGCCACCGGTGAATTGGTGATCGCCAGCCAGGTGCAGCCTTATAAAGCCAGCAACCTTCAACCTGCGGTGCAAAAAGTTGAAGATGCCTGCAGCGCCTGCCATAAACAGTTCCGTGATCATTGATCGGTTTTACTGGTCGAGTTCTTCCACCGCGTCTTGCAGCTCTTTGCGCGATTCGGCCAGCTTCTCCTTACGCTTGTTGATCTTGTCCGGATCACCCTTTTTCATGGCCTTGTCGAGGTCGGCCTGACGGCGGCTGACTTCATGCTTGGCGTCGAGCACCTTGTTTTCACGTTCTTTCTTCAAGCTGGCATCGGTGCAGTGGGCGGTGACTTCGGCCAGGGCTTTTTCCAGGCCGGCCTGTTGGTTGATGTTGCCGTGGGCCTTGGCCTGTTCGATCTGGATGCTGATGGCCTGGCGTTTGGCGGCGCAGCCTGTGAGCGGTTGCGCGTCTTCGGCGGCCAACAGTGGCGTGCTCATGAAGCCTGCGACGGTCAGCAAGGCAAAGGGGGCGAGAAATTTCATATAAAGCTCCAAGTTCGCAATCAGGTGGCCGGGTGGTGTTCAAAACCCATCTACCCCGGCTGCGCGTAATGTTTCAGCCATGGCTTGTACCTGCGGGTCACGAAAAAAAGCGCTGAGTTGCGCTGCGCGTCCCGGGCCGATGCCATCTGAGGCCAGCCAGGCTTGGGTGTCTTTGGCGACCAGCGTCTGCCAGTTGCCTTCCAGGTTGTTGCGCGCCGCTGGCGGTATGCCCAAGGCGCAGAGCCATTGTAAAAAAGGGCGTTGCCGGGCGCTTTGAATACTGTCGAGCACCCGCGCACGGGTACGCTCGCCTAACCCCTCAATGGTAGCAAGCTCGGCCGCATCCAGGGTTAACCAATCGAGAAAGCCTGCGATTAGACCCGCCTGGATCAATACGTTCCAGGTTTCACGGCCCATATGGGGCAAGGCCAGGCCGTGTTTGCCGCTCAACCAGGTGAGGCGGGCGAGCAGTTGATCTTCGCAGCCGGGGTCCAGTTGCCAGCAGCTCAAGGCGTGGAAGTCTTGAGGGTCGGGTACCTGCATGTCCACGCGTGTCTTGTTGCGCAGGATCACCTCGTCCAGTCGCGGTATCACCTGGCCCGCCAGGCTGATCGACACATGATCGCCTGGGCGGATATCCAGGGCTTGCCAGCGCTTGAGCGAGCTGGCGCTAACCCGGGTGATCTGCCGATCATCCAGCCGTACGGGCTCCAGTTCGAGGATTGGAGTAATGCGCCCAGTGCGCCCCACCCTGAACTGAACGTTGCGCACCAGCGCCAGTGCCTTGATGGCCGGGTACTTCCAGGCAACCGCCCAGTAAGGCGCACTGGCTTGCCAGCGCTCGGCGGGTGCCCGCGCAGCCTGGTGCAGCACCACGCCATCGCTGGCGAAGGGCAATGGCGCGTTGTACCAATGGGTACGCCAATGCGCAGCTTCGCTGATGGTGCCGACGGGCTGGCTGTACTGTTGACTGTCGGTGAACCCCCAGCGCGCCAGGGTGGCCAGGCGTTCGGTGAAGTCCGCCGGGCCGTCGGGCCACGCCCAGACGAACAGGCCGATCCCGGCAGCTTCGGCATCGTTCAACTGGCGACGGTTCATCAGGCCGGCCACTTTGCTGCGCGCATTGAGCCCGCCCTTGAGCGATTGCACATGGTGGTTGAGGCGCCAATAGAGTTCGCCTTGCAGCACCACATCAACGGCGTCGGGCAACTGTTGGACAATGCCGGGGATCTTGGCGGCGGAGGCTGACCAGTCGTGACCCAGCAGGCCGTCGCCTCGAGATATGAGCTGGTGCAAGCGGCCCTGGCGATACACCAATGTCACCGCGACGCCATCGACCTTGGGTTGGACCCAGACATCCTGTCGAGTGCTGAGCCAGTCACTGACGGCCGGCTCGCTCGGCAGCTTCTGCAAACCCGTGTGCGCGACCGGGTGACGTAAGGTGCCGCGCGCCCTGGCCAGTGGGTTATCAGCCTTGGGTGTCTGCTGGCGGGCGCATTCCTGCCAATGCGCCAGGCGTGTGCGGGCCTGGTCGTAGAGCTCGTCGCTGATCAGCGATTGGCCCTGTCGATGGTAGCTGTCGTCCCACTGCTGGATTTGCCTGGACAAGGTTTCCAACTGTGAGTGAACGTCATCGGGGCAGGCTTCGGCCCAGGCCCAGGCCGGCAGGGTGCTTAGGAGAACAGCCAGTAATACGCGCATCATGAGCATCCTTGCTCGAAAAGGGTGCCCAGCCTAAGTGATCCACGCGCCCACAAAAAAGCCCCGACCGAGCGGGGCTTTTTACCGGGTATTTCTGTTTACTTGAACAGGCCGCCCAAGGCCTTCACAGCGTCGTTGTTTTCAGCCTTGGCCTGCTGCTTTTGCTGCTTGGCGTCGACTTTTGCCTGGCTGTCGGCGAGTTTGTTGCAAGCTTTGTTGACCTGCTCCAGCGCAGCCTCGTAGGCCCGCACTTTCAACAGATCGTTCTTGGCATTGGCCGCGTCGATCTTGGCTTGCAGGTCTTTGGGTTGCTGCTGGCAGTCGCCGGCATTGCCGCCACCGAGCTGGGCACTCAGGGCGCCGCTCAGCGCGTTCAGGTCAGCGGCCTGGGCTGGCAGGGTGAACAGGCTGAGCAGAAGGGCGGCAGGGGCGAGTGTGCAAATGCGCATGAAAACCTCAATGTTCGATTGCCTGCGCGCTTATCCATCCCGGGCGGGCGCAGTGCAATATCCAAGTAAGGTGAAGGGCCCGAGAGGGCGCGGATTCTAGTGGGCCATCATTTGGCCTGCAAGCCTTGGATCCAAAAAAGCCCGAAGTGGCCGTGCAGACAACAAAAAGCCCCGCCAGGCAGGCCTGGCGGGGCTTTATTTACCGCGAACGATTACAGGCCGGCGGCGGTACGCAGGTCGTTGGCGCGGTCGGTTTTTTCCCAGGTGAAGGTGCTGAAGGTGTCATCGCCCACAGTCTTCTGCGCAGGGGTACGGCCGAAGTGGCCGTAGGCTGCGGTTTCCTGATACATCGGGTGCAGCAGGTCGAGCATGGTGGTGATCGCGTAAGGGCGCAGGTCGAAGATCTCACGTACCAGCTTGACGATCTTGTCATCGCTGATCTTGCCGGTGCCGAAGGTGTTCAGCGAGATCGACGTAGGCTGGGCCACGCCAATGGCGTAGGAAACCTGAATTTCGCAGCGCTCGGCCAGGCCGGCAGCGACGATGTTCTTGGCTACATAACGACCGGCGTAAGCGGCAGAGCGGTCCACCTTTGAAGGGTCCTTACCGGAGAACGCACCGCCGCCGTGACGAGCCATGCCGCCGTAGCTGTCGACGATGATCTTGCGGCCAGTCAGGCCGCAGTCGCCCACCGGGCCACCGATGATGAACTGGCCGGTCGGGTTGATGTGGAACTGGGTGTCCTTGGTCAGCAGTTCGGCAGGCAGCACGTGCTTGACGATCAGCTCCATTACGCCTTCACGCAGGTCGGCGTAGGACACGTCCGGGTTGTGCTGGGTCGACAGTACCACGGCGTCGATGCCCACCACTTTGCCGCCTTCGTAGCGGCAGGTCACCTGGGACTTGGCGTCCGGGCGCAGCCAAGGCAGCACGCCGGATTTGCGCGCCTCGGCTTGCCGTTGCACAAGCTGGTGCGAGAAGGTGATCGGCGCGGGCATCAGCACGTCGGTTTCGTTGCTGGCGTAGCCGAACATCAGGCCCTGATCGCCCGCGCCCTGGTCTTCTGGCTTGGCGCGGTCAACACCCTGGTTGATGTCCGGGGATTGCTTGCCGATGATGTTCATCACGCCACAGGTCGCGCCGTCAAAGCCAACGTCGGAGCTGTTGTAGCCAATGTCGGTGATCACGTCACGCACGATCTGCTCCAGGTCAACCCAGGCAGTGGTGGTGACTTCGCCGGCGATGATCGCCACGCCCGTTTTCACCAGCGTCTCGCACGCCACACGGGCGAACTTGTCTTCAGCGATGATAGCGTCCAGCACCGCGTCAGAAATCTGGTCGGCGATTTTGTCCGGATGCCCTTCAGACACGGACTCGGAGGTGAAAAGGGAGTATTCGCTCATCTCGATGTTTTCCTGATATTTACCGATGGTGAGTGTCGCCAGCCGGTCGCTGAAAATGGCGGACCTGAATCTGGAAACCATTACGTAAACCTACATAGAGGCTTTCCCCGGGAACGAGTCCCGCAGCGGTGGCCCAACGGGCCAGATCGTCCTGTTCAAAACCCAGCCAGAGATCACCGCAGGCCTCCTTGGCCCAATTCTGGTTGTGGCTGCATAAATCCGTAACCAGCAGGCTACCGCCGGGGTGCAGCAACCCGGCCATTTGCTTGAGGGCTTCTGCCGGTGCGGCGAAATGGTGCAAGACCATGTTCAGCACCACGCAATCGGCCCGCAGGCCGGTGTCACTCAGGGCGTCGGCCAACTGCAGGCGCACATTGCCCAGGGCTTCGCGCTCACAGAGTTGGCGCGCCAGTTCAAGCATCGCCGGGCTGTTATCCAGCGCGGTGACCTGCTCGAAGCGGCGCGCCAGTTCGGGCAGGAAACCGCCGTCGCCAGGGCCGACTTCCAAGGCCGTGGCTTCTTCACTGAAGCTCAGCTTGTCCAACAGCGCCAGTACGCTTTCGCGGTACTGGGCCAAGCCGGCGATCAGGTCCTGTTGGGCGCGAAACTTGTCGGCCACCCGTGAGAAAAAATCCTGGCTGGCGGCGGCGCGTTGCCCGTGCACCTGGCCGATGCGCGACTGCACATCACCGGGCAGGCACAAGTTGTCCACTTCGTCGAGCAGGGCGGCGTGCAACTTGCCGCCAAGCAGTTCGGTATGGGGCAGGGCACGTCGGTAGAAAATCGCATTGCCTTCGCGACGGGTGGCCACCAGGTCGGCCTGGGCCAGCACCTTCAAATGGTGGCTCATGCCGGACTGGCCGATGGCGAAGATCTGCGCCAGCTCCAGTACCCCGAAAGAATCGTTGGCCAGTGCGCGCAATACGTTCAAGCGCAACGGATCGCCAGCGGCCTTGCACAAGGCAGCCAGTTCATCGCCGTCGTCAGGACGCAGGGAGGGCACGGGTAGGTTCATAAGGCCAGCAGTCTAGTGACGGGTGTAGATCCCCGCAAGGCCAATATCAAAAAGTTTTGATATTGATCGATAAGTGGCGGTTATAAGCCATCGCTATAACCTTTAGACGAACCGGTTAAAGGTTTCTGCAAGGGATTGGTGCCCAAAGCACAGGAAAAACGCTCACAAGTGACTATCTGTCATTGCCCGCAGGCGGTGGCTGAGGGAAAATGCCGGTCCTTTTTTCCGTTTCTTTATAAGCAAACTCCAGGAGATCAGCGATGCCCAGCCGTCGTGAGCGTGCCAACGCCATTCGTGCCCTCAGCATGGATGCCGTGCAAAAAGCCAACAGCGGCCATCCCGGTGCCCCGATGGGCATGGCGGATATCGCCGAGGTACTTTGGCGTGACTACCTGAAACACAACCCGAGCAACCCTTCGTTCGCCGACCGTGACCGCTTCGTGCTGTCCAACGGTCATGGCTCGATGCTGATTTATTCGCTGCTGCACCTGACTGGCTACGACGTCACCATCGACGACCTCAAGAGCTTCCGTCAGCTGCACAGCCGCACCCCGGGCCACCCGGAATTCGGCTACACCCCAGGCGTTGAGACCACCACCGGTCCCCTGGGCCAAGGCCTGGCCAATGCGGTTGGTTTCGCCCTGGCGGAAAAAGTCTTGGGCGCGCAGTTCAACCGCCCTGGCCACGACATCGTTGACCACCACACCTACGTATTCCTGGGTGATGGCTGCATGATGGAAGGCATTTCCCATGAAGTCGCTTCCCTGGCCGGCACCCTGGGCCTGGGCAAGCTGATTGCCTTCTACGATGACAACGGCATCTCCATCGACGGCGAAGTCGAAGGCTGGTTCACCGACGACACGCCAAAGCGTTTCGAAGCTTACAACTGGCAGGTGATCCGCAACGTCGACGGCCACGATCCGGAAGAGATCAAGACCGCCATCGACACCGCTCGCAAGAGCGCGCAGCCAACCCTGATCTGCTGCAAGACAACCATCGGTTTCGGCTCGCCGAACAAGCAAGGTAAAGAAGACTGCCACGGCGCCCCACTGGGTGACGCGGAAATCGCCCTGACCCGCGAAGCGCTGAAGTGGAACCACGGCCCGTTTGAAATCCCGGCCGACATCTACGCCGAATGGGATGCCAAGGAAAAAGGCCTGGCAGCCGAAGCCGAGTGGGACCAGCGTTTCTCGGCCTACTCCGCCGAATTCCCGGAATTGGCCAACGAACTGGTGCGCCGCCTGGCCGGTGACCTGCCTGCCGACTTCTCGGAAAAAGCCTCGGCCTACATCGCTGAAGTCGCGGCCAAGGGCGAGACCATCGCCAGCCGTAAAGCCAGCCAGAACACCCTGAACGCCTTTGGCCCGTTGCTGCCTGAGTTCCTCGGCGGTTCGGCTGACCTGGCCGGTTCCAACCTGACCCTGTGGAAAGGTTGCAAAGGTGTCTCGGCCGAAGACGCCAGCGGTAACTACATGTACTACGGCGTGCGCGAGTTCGGCATGAGCGCCATCATGAACGGCGTGTCCCTGCACGGCGGTTTGGTGCCTTACGGCGCGACCTTCCTGATGTTCATGGAGTACGCACGTAACGCTGTACGTATGGCCGCGCTCATGAAGAAGCGCGTGATCCACGTCTACACCCACGACTCCATCGGCCTGGGCGAAGACGGCCCGACGCACCAGCCGGTCGAGCAACTGACCAGCCTGCGCACCACGCCGAACCTCGATTGCTGGCGCCCAGCCGACGCGGTGGAATCCGCCGTGGCCTGGAAGCACGCCATTGAGCGCAAGGACGGCCCTTCGGCGCTGATCTTCTCGCGTCAGAACCTGCAACACCAGGTGCGTACCGACGCGCAGATCGCCGACATCAGCCGTGGCGGTTATGTGCTCAAGGACTGCATCGGCGAGCCGGAGCTGATCCTGATCTCCACCGGCTCCGAAGTGGGCCTGACCGTTCAGGCGTACGACAAGCTGACCGCGCAAGGCCGCAACGTGCGCGTTGTGTCCATGCCCTGCACCAGCGTGTTCGAAGCCCAGGACGCCGGCTACAAGCAATCGGTATTGCCGTTGCAGGTCAGTGCGCGTATTGCCATCGAAGCGGCTCACGCCGACTACTGGTACAAGTATGTGGGCCTGGAAGGCCGCGTGATCGGCATGACCACCTACGGTGAGTCGGCGCCGGCGCCAGCCTTGTTCGAAGAGTTCGGTTTCACCCTGGAAAACATCCTGGGTCAGGCTGAAGAGTTGCTGGAAGACTAAGTCAGTCTGCGTTGTTTGTACTGGCGCCATCGCGGGCAAGCCCGCTCCCACATTTGGATCACGGTCCACTGTGGGAGCGGGCTTGCCCGCGAGGGCGCCAGTACATTCATCACTGAACTAACCTTGATCGAGAACCCCATGCCCCAACCGCGTCCCTACAAAGTTGCACTCAACGGCTACGGCCGCATTGGTCGTTGCGTCTTGCGTGCTCTGTTCGAGCGAGGGGCGGCGGCCGGGTTTGAAATTGTCGCGATCAATGATTTGGCCGACATGGCCAGCATCGAATACCTGACACGCTTTGACTCCACCCACGGCCGCTTCCCGGGCGAAGTGCGGGTTGAAGGCGATTGTCTGCATATCAATGGCAACTGCGTGCAAGTGTTGCGCAGTGCCACCCCCGAAGGCATCGACTGGAAAGCACTGGGCGTCGACCTGGTGCTGGAATGCTCCGGTGTCTATCACACCCGTGCCGATGGCCAGCGTTTCCTCGACGCCGGCGCACCGCGTGTGCTGTTTTCCCAGCCGATGGCCAGCGAGGCGGATGTCGACGCCACCATCGTCTACGGCATCAACCAAGATTGCCTGACCGGCGATGAGCTGCTGGTGTCCAACGCGTCGTGTACCACCAACTGCAGCGTGCCGTTGTTGCGCCTGCTGGACCAGGCGATCGGCCTGGATTACGTGTCGATCACCACGATTCACTCGGCGATGAACGACCAGCCGGTCATCGACGCCTATCACCACGAAGACCTGCGCCGCACGCGTTCGGCGTTCCAGTCAGTGATTCCGGTGTCCACCGGCCTGGCGCGCGGCATCGAGCGACTGCTGCCGGAACTTGCCGGGCGAATCCAGGCCAAAGCCGTACGGGTGCCGACGGTGAACGTGTCTTGCCTGGATATCACCATGCAAACCGTGAGCGACACTGACGCGGCCGAGGTCAACCGGATCCTGCGCGACGCCGCCACCAGCGGCCCGCTCAAAGGTCTGTTGGCCTACACCGAGTTGCCCCACGCCAGTTGCGATTTTAACCATGACCCGCATTCGGCGATTGTCGATGCCAGCCAGACCCGCGTTTCCGGCCCCAGGCTTGTGAACATCCTGGCCTGGTTCGACAACGAATGGGGCTTTGCCAACCGCATGCTGGATGTTGCCGAACACTATCTGCACATCGCTTCTAAACAACCTCAACAGTAATTCAGGAACTGCGACCCATGACCGTGTTGAAGATGACCGACCTCGATCTGCAAGGTAAGCGCGTACTGATCCGCGAAGACCTCAACGTCCCCGTCAAGGACGGTGTTGTCACCAGCGATGCGCGAATCCTGGCCTCGCTGCCGACCATCAAGCTGGCCCTGGAAAAAGGCGCGGCCGTGATGGTCTGCTCCCACCTGGGTCGCCCGACCGAAGGTGAGTTCTCTGCTGAAAACAGCCTCAAGCCTGTCGCTGAGTACCTGAGCAAGGCCCTGGGTCGTGACGTGCCATTGGTCGCAGACTACCTGGGCGGCGTGGACGTGAAAGCGGGCGATATCGTGCTGTTCGAAAACGTGCGCTTCAACAAGGGCGAGAAAAAGAACAGCGACGAACTGGCCCAGCAATACGCCGCCCTGTGCGACGTGTTTGTGATGGACGCGTTCGGCACCGCCCACCGCGCCGAAGGTTCGACCCACGGCGTGGCCAAGTTCGCCAAGGTCGCCGCGGCGGGCCCGTTGTTGGCTGCCGAGCTGGATGCACTGGGCAAGGCCCTGGGCGCTCCGGCCCAGCCAATGGCCGCTATCGTTGCCGGCTCCAAGGTGTCCACCAAGCTGGACGTGCTTAACAGCCTGAGCCAGATCTGCAACCAACTGATCGTCGGCGGCGGCATTGCCAATACCTTCCTGGCCGCTGCCGGCCACCCGGTGGGCAAATCCCTGTACGAGCCAGACCTGCTCGACACCGCCCGCGCCATCGCCGCCAAGGTCAGCGTGCCGCTGCCGGTAGACGTGGTGGTTGCCAAGGAATTCGCTGAAAGCGCCGCCGCTACCGTCAAGCTCATCGCTGACGTGGCCGACGACGACATGATCCTGGACATCGGCCCGCAAACCGCGGCCAACTTCGCCGAGCTGCTCAAGGCATCCCAGACTATCCTGTGGAATGGCCCGGTGGGCGTGTTCGAGTTCGACCAATTCGGCAACGGCACCAAGGTGCTGGCTAAAGCGATCGCTGAAAGCTCGGCGTTCTCCATCGCGGGTGGCGGCGATACTTTGGCGGCTATCGATAAATATGGTGTGGCTGATCAGATCTCCTACATTTCTACCGGTGGTGGCGCTTTCCTCGAGTTCGTCGAGGGCAAGGTGTTGCCAGCCGTGGAAGTGCTGGAAACCCGAGCCAAAGGTTAAGGCTCGCGTGATCAGGAAAAGGAGCGTTCCCATGATCAAGTCGTTGGCACTGGTGATTGCAGCGGGCCTGTTGGCCGGCTGCGGCAGCACACCCAGCGCGGCGCCCGAGGCGGATAACGCCAAGGCGCCGTTGAGAAAAAGCTGTTACCAGGCTGACTGGCAAGCCGAGACCATGCCGGTGATCAACAAGCGCATCGGCAACGAACGGCTGGAGAAATATGACTCCGCGCCCAACGGTCAGGAACAGGGTTGCCCATGACGGGTCTGATCCACTAACCGACAGCAACGGCGGCCCATAGGCCGCCCTGCGAGGATTGGCAATGAAAGGCGTTTTCGCCCTGGCAGCCCTGGCCCTATTGGCCGGCTGCAGCAGCATGAACCTGTTCGACAAGGCAGAGCCAGCCGATAAATGGACCACCTGGACCTGCGACAGCAAGGCCGAGGTCAACTGGCGTTTTGCCAACCCGGCCCGTTCCGAAGTGGATGTACGCCTCGGCGGTTCGGACCAGGTTTACCGGCTCAAGCAAGAGGTAGCCGCCTCCGGCGTGTTGTACAGCGACGGCCAGTTGGCGTTTCACACCAAAGGTGAGGAAGGCCTGGTGTACTGGGTAGCGACGGATGATTTGATTGGGCGCGGCTGCAAAGCCAACTGAGAATACGATCTGAAGTCCAATGAGATCAAAATGTGGGAGCTGGCTTGCCTGCGATTGCGGTGGGTCAGCAAAGCCAATATCGACTGGCTCGCCGCCATCGCAGGCAAGCCAGCTCCCACATTGACCTGCTTCACAGTGGCATTAGCGCTAGGCCACATCAGCAATAACGATTCAGCAGCACAAGGCTCAACCCCTTGATCTGCAATAACTTGAATAGCAGCCGCCGCTACGGCAGGCTTGCACGATTAACGACCCTCGACCGGGAGAGACAACACAATGGCACTTATCAGCATGCGTCAAATGCTGGACCACGCAGCCGAGTTCGGCTACGGCGTCCCAGCCTTTAACGTCAACAACCTTGAGCAGATGCGCGCCATCATGGAAGCCGCTGACAAGACCGACTCCCCAGTGATCGTCCAGGCTTCGGCCGGCGCGCGCAAATACGCCGGCGCCCCGTTCCTGCGTCACCTGATCCTCGCCGCGATCGAAGAATTCCCGCACATCCCGGTGTGCATGCACCAGGACCACGGCACCAGCCCTGACGTGTGCCAGCGCTCGATCCAACTGGGCTTCAGCTCGGTAATGATGGACGGCTCCCTCGGCGAAGACGGCAAGACCCCAACCGACTACGAGTACAACGTACGCGTGACCCAACAAACCGTGGCTATGGCCCACGCCTGCGGCGTATCGGTTGAAGGCGAACTGGGCTGCCTGGGTTCGCTTGAAACCGGCATGGCCGGCGAAGAAGACGGCATCGGCGCCGAAGGCGTGCTGGATCACAGCCAGATGCTGACCGACCCGGAAGAAGCCGCCGACTTCGTCAAGAAGACCCAGGTCGACGCCCTGGCCATCGCCATCGGCACCAGCCATGGCGCCTACAAGTTCACCAAGCCACCTACCGGCGACGTGCTGGCCATCGACCGCATCAAGGAAATCCACAAGCGCATCCCCAACACCCACCTGGTGATGCACGGTTCTTCCTCGGTACCGCAAGAGTGGCTGGCGATCATCAACCAGTACGGCGGTGACATCAAAGAAACCTACGGCGTACCGGTTGAAGAAATCGTCGAAGGCATCAAGTACGGCGTGCGCAAGGTCAACATCGACACCGATTTGCGCCTGGCGTCCACCGGTGCAATGCGTCGCCTGATGGCCACCAACCCGAGCGAGTTCGACCCGCGTAAATTCTTCGGTGCTACCGTGACGGCGATGCGTGATGTGTGTATCGCACGGTATGAAGCGTTTGGTACGGCCGGTAATGCCTCGAAGATCAAGCCGATCTCGTTGGAAGCGATGTACCAGCGGTATTTGAAAGGTGAGTTGAACGCTAAGGTGAACTGAGCCTCAAGCGTTTAACTAAAGAAGCCCGCATCGCTGCGGGCTTTTTTGTGGGTGCCGATTTCTCCAGACGTAAGGTGATTGAAATGTCCGTCATAAGGGACATAATCAGATTAATTTAGTTAAAAGTTCGATATAGGTGACATTTTGCTCATCACGACCCCTCCAGCTTTTGGCGAGCGGCTCAGGCAACTACGCCGGGCGAAGCAATACAGCCAGCAGCAACTCGCGGAAAAAGCGCGGTGCAGTCGCAAGACCATCATCGACCTTGAGGCAGGGGAAAATGTCGCGATGTACACCGCCTTCAGGGTGATTACTGCGCTAGGCATGGCGCTGGAAGTGGTTGATCGGCGTATTGATCTCAAATCGCTTGCCGAACTGGTAGAGCACGATGAGTAAGATCAAACGGCTCAACGTCGCTGCTCCCCAAGGCATTAGCGGCGAACTGTCCAAAGGATCGCAATTTTCCTTCGCCTACGCGTCGGCTGAGTCGCCTCGTGAAGTATCGTTGGTAATGCCTTATGACCCGACACCGGCGGTCAGTAATGTTCTGCATCCGATTTTTGATATGAATGTGCCAGAAGGCTTCCTGGCTGATCAAATCAAGCGACGGATGGCCAAGCATATGCAGGTGGACGAAATGCGCTTGCTGTCGGTCATTGGAGGCAACCAGATTGGTCGGCTGAGTTATGAAAACCCGATAGAGGCGTCCATGCCTGTAAAGGCTCAGGTCGGGTTACAGGAGATTCTGTCTGCCGATACCTCCCAAGGCGTATTCGATTTTCTGGTCGACACCTACTTCGAGTCCGGAATTTCGGGGGTGCAGCCGAAAGTATTGGTACCTGATCTGGACAAGTTGACGGGCAACCGCAAAACCATGCTCAGCTCTGACCTGATTGTAAAATCCGGCGCAGATGAATATGCCCACTTGGCGCAAAACGAATTCCTCTGTTTGGAAGCCGCTCGCCTTGCCGGGTTGGAAACGCCGCGTTTCTGGCTGTCCGACAGTGGTGATTTATTTGTTATGGAGCGCTTCGATCTGACCCCCTCGGGCAGGTTGGGGTTCGAAGACATGGCGGTGCTGCTGGGGCTGAACAAGGACCCCCACGACAACTACAAGTATTCCCAAAGCTACGAAACGCTCGCTGCAGTGATTCGCCAGGTGTGCCAGCAGGGCGATGTACTGCGTGAACTTGAACGCTTTTTTTCCTCTGTTTGCTTGTCAGTCATGGTGCGCAATGGCGATGCCCACTTGAAAAATTTCGGCGTGCTCTATACCCATCCGGGAGCCCTCGAAACGGTGCAATTGGCGCCTGTGTTCGATGTGACAACGACCACCGCCTATGAGCATTACAATCCAAAATCCGGCCAGGCATTGGTTGACCGTAGCCTGGCCATCAAAATGAACAAAGTGAAGGCGTACCCCGATCGTCAACAGCTGATTGAGTTCGGACGCAAGCACTGTGGTATCGCAGCCCCAGGTGTCATTATTGAACGCATCGCCGAGGCCATGTCCCAGGCGCTGAGTGCGCATCAGGCGCGAATGGATAGTGAGCTTTTTTCAACGATGCAAAAAGAGTGGGACGCGGGCCGTGCCATGGCGCTTCACGATTCGGTGGCGCTGGGTATGCGACGCAGACCGGTGGTAAAACCATTGCACTGAGGTCTGTGAAAAAACCGTAGCTTTAACAGGTAATGGTCGACGTATTGAAAGAAGGGGTTACGATATCCTCGGGTTAAATATATCTGTTCCTTGCACTAAATAAATTCGTCCCCTTTATTCTCATATGTAATGTCAGCTAGAGCCAGTATTTCGTAGCAGTTTTCGCAAAATTTATATATGTATGACATCGCTTAGATTGAACGGTCGGTGGTGGAGGCGAGATATTGAAATCAAAAAAACCCGCACTGGTGCGGGTTTTTTAAAGTGCTCGGTATAGTTGCTTGAGTGTAAAGTAAATATTTTTTCAAACTTCTTCTGGGTTGCCTACGTAAGGTACATTTGTTTCTACAATCTCAAAATTAAACGGAATTGATTTTTTTCCTCCATGTGTAACAAGATAGGAGTGCGAGAATGAGTGGTCACATGCTACGTAGTCGTAGTCCTGAATCAGCCCCCGATTACTTTGGATACAAAGCTCCTTGCTGGTGGCGCCTGGGAAATCATCAAGCGTCAGTACCTGGTTATGATTATTTGGATCTACCAAGTTGAATGATATTCCGTTTTCTGCAGCTAATAGCCAACCATTTGATTGATCTAGCACTTTTCCATAGTGCGGCCCTTGCTCACGAACATAGATGACGTATTTGCCATCTCTGTAGCGAAAATACAAGAGCTCACCCTCGTTTGCGTATAGTTTATTGTTCAAGCATAAGTATTGGCTTGGCTTTAGGCCTGCAAAACCCTTAGTGCCATCAACCGTAACTAAGTGACCTCTGAAATATCCAGTAACCGGCTCTGCATATAATGAGAGCTCATAGAAGCAAACAGCATAGTTGTTATATGATAGGCGTGCAGTAAACGATTTTTGGCGATCGGTGCTCATGGCTTTGTCTCTCTAAAAGTGGTGATCATTGTAATCGTGTGCAGACTGTTTGTGATGTCTGCAAAATAATAGTAAGTTGTTTTATCTGATGGGGTACCTGTGAATATTGACAGTTATTTATAGTTTTTTGTTATTAGCGATATTCCATTGCGTATTTTGATTTTGTGATTTTGATAGCAGGTGAACGCTGCCGGTCGATTTTTGCTCGCCGAAAACCCACAAGAGTGCGGTTTGTTGTTCAGCTTGCCGAGAAAGTATCGAGACCACGGTATTTCAATGACTCGAAACACATCACTCACGTCCTGCACCAGAATACGTGCGGTATTGGCCACGTTGTTCAGGTCTCGCTCGGCGAAATCCGGCAGGCTGTAACAGGCCATTAGGTTTAGGTGTTCCAGAGCCGCGTTGAGACGTTCGCGCAGGCAGGCGTGGAGGTCGAGCAGTGGGGCTTCGCTGTCGATCAACAGCACAGGGTAGTCGGTGGCGGTTTCGGTGCAAGGGCAGGAGCCACACCGCACTTGAGCTGACGCACAATCAATGTGGGAGCCGGGCTTGCCCGCGATGGCGGTGTGTCAGGCACCGAGGAGAGTGGCTGATGCGCCGTCATCGCGGGCAAGCCCGGCTCCCACAGGGGGCTGCGGGGTGTTTAAGGTGTGAGATTTATCCGGGAAAAATCCTGCGCATCGCGGGACGATTCACTCATGATCAATATCCAACTTCGCAAACGTCACCCGCGCACCCTCATTGGTGTCGCCCGTATTGTCCTGCACATACACCCCCGCCTTGAAGTACAACGGCTTGTCGCCCCAGGCCGCGCCAATCCGTTCATTCCACTCGCTGTCGGCGGCATACACGCTGAGCAGCCCGGCTTTGTTGAGGTTGATCACATAGGTGAAGCTCTTCTGCAGTGGCACATTGGAGGCGACAATGATCACCTGACTTTCGGCCTCGTCCGGGCGCATGCGCACTTTGGCGACGATGTTGCCGGTCTGGGTTTTCTCCTTGAATTGGTACTCGAGCTTGATCAGCGGTTTCTGGCTGTCGTAGGCGTGGATCTGGCCGATCACGATCTTGCCGGAGGAGGGCACCTGGTTGACGGTGAGGGTGGCGCGCAGGAAGTTGTCGGCCTCGGGGTAGGTCCAATTGCGCAGGCGGCCGTCGGCGTAGGTTTCGCGCAGTTCGCTGCGGGGGTAGATGGCGTTTTCGGTGCGCGAGCCCGTCACGGGTGTCCAGAACTGCACGTCGCTGCCTTCGGCCTGGAAGTATTGATCGTTGAAGCCGCTCAGCAGCCTTGGCGTTTCAATGGTTGTGGGTGGGGAGCCGACCGGAATGCTCAGGTTCCAGGTGGAAAGGTCGATCATGGCGTTGGCCTTTTTACAGAGGGTGAAGGCATTGGCCCAAAGGGCCTTCCAGGTTCTTTATAGGCGGTGCTGGTGAGATTGTTAAACAATTGCTGGCAATTTATTGGCGTCAGCGAAATGTCAAAAAGCCATGTTGCCCGTGAACCGCGGGCTACAGGGCCTTACCGTTAGTCGGCTTCCTGGCCTTTGGCACAATGATGGCCCCCACGTCACTTCTGCTTTTTTAGAACCACGGCTAGAGTGAGCCCTCAGTGTTTATCCGGCCTTTGTAACAAAAGTGACCGGTGTAGCTCCCTAAGGAAGAGACGTAGCATGGATGGCGCTCCACAACACGACGATGCAATTTCGGTTCTGTTGGTGGTCGATGACTACCCGGAAAACCTCGTCAGCATGCGTGCGCTGTTGCAGCGTGACGATTGGCGGGTGATCACCGCCGCGTCTGGCCTGGAGGCCCTGGAGTTACTGCTGGCCCATGACGTCGACCTGGTGCTGCTGGACGTGCGCATGCCGGGCATGGACGGTTTCGAGGTCGCACGCCTGATGCGCGGCAACCAGCGCACGCGCATGACGCCGATTATCTTTCTGACCGCCACCGCCCATTCCCCCGACGCAGTACTTGAAGGCTACGCCAGCGGGGCGATCGACTACCTGTTCAAGCCCTTTGACCCGCATATCCTTAAGCCCAAGGTGCAGGCGTTGCTGGAGCACCAGCGCAATCGCCGTGCCTTGCAGCGCCTGAGCCATGACCTGGAGTTGGCCCGCGCGTTTAATGCCTCGGTGCTGGATAACGCCGCCGAGGGCATTTTGGTGGTGAGCGAAGCCAGTGTGATCGAGTACGCCAACCCGGCCATTTCCCGGCTGTTGAATGCAACGATGGCTGAGTTGCAGGGCGAGAGTTTCCTCAGTTTCCTGCAAAAGCCCCATGTGCCAGCCTGGTTGGGCTTTCCCATGTACGAGGCGTATCGCCGGGGCGAGACGTGGCGCCAACACGACGCCATTTTGCGCACCGGTCGGGGCCAGCAGGTGCCGGTGGCGTTGTCCTGCGCGCCGTTGCCTGCGGAGCAGAAGGCGATGGTGGTGACGGTGCTGGACATGTCTGAAGTGCGTCACCTGCATCAGCAACTGGAATTCCAGGCCGTGACCGACCCGCTGACCGGGCTGCTGAACCGGCGCGGTTTCCATCAGGCGATGGAGAACACCTTGCTGCGTAGCGAACGTAGCGAGCAGGCGCTGGTATTGCTGTATCTGGACCTGGATGGTTTCAAGCGGGTCAACGATACGCTGGGCCACGACGCTGGGGATCGTGTGTTGCGTTGGGTTTCGGAGCAAATGCAGGCGTGCCTGCGTTCCTACGACATTCTGGGGCGCATGGGTGGGGATGAATTCACCGCGTTGCTGGAGCTGGAGTTTCCCGAGCAGGCCGCGAAGATCGCGGAAAAGCTCATCGAACGGGTGTCTGTGTGCCAGCAGGTCGATGGGTTGGAGGTGATGCTTGGGGTCAGTATCGGCATCGCGACGTTCCCGGATTGCGGCTCGGACTTGAGCGGCCTGCTGCGGGCGGCGGATATAGCCATGTACGAAGCCAAGCGCGCCGGCCGCCAGCAGTATCGTTACTACGACCAGGAAATGAACGGCCGCGCCCGCTCGCGGCTGATGCTGGAAGACAGTGTGCGTACCGCCATTGCCAACAAGGATTTCACTTTGGTGTACCAGCCTCAGGTCTGCCTGGAAGACGGGCGTTTGCGCGGCGTCGAGGCGCTGTTGCGCTGGCAACATCCCAGCGTCGGCGATGTGCCGCCGGGCCTGTTCTTGCCGCTGCTGGAAGAGGCGCGGTTGATCAACCAGTTGAGTGCCTGGATCTACCAGCAAGTCGCCGCCCAGCGCCAGGCTTGGCAAGCTACCTTCGACCCCGAACTGGTGTTGAGCGTGAGCCTGAGCAGCAGCCAGTTCAACATGCCCAACCTGGCTAACCAACTGCAGCAGGTGCTGGAGCGGCATGGGTTAGAGGGGCGGCAACTGGAGGTGGAAATCGGCGAGGACTGCTTGATGAGTAATCTTGCAGAGTCTACCAAGCAACTCCAGTTACTGCGCCGGATCGGGGTGCGGATTGCCCTGGACGACTTTGGCTGCGGCCAGTGCTCCCTGGCTCATTTGCGCGACCTCAAGTTCGATACCCTCAAACTTGACCCTCAACTGGTGGCGCGCCTGCCTGGCTCGGCGCGGGATGCGGCGATGGCGCGCAGCATCATCCAACTGTGTGAGCATTTTGGTGTGCTGGTGATCGCCGAAGGCGTGGAGACCCTTGAGCAAACACAGTGGCTAAAGGCCAATGGCTGCGCGTATATCCAGGGGCCGTGGGCGGCGCTGCCGTTGATGGCCGAAGACGTTGCCGGCTGGTCGTACCCTCGCACGCTTTGAATTCGCTACACTGGCGCCCGTCCCAATTGCGTTGCCGAGCCCATGACCGCGTTGAAATACCTCCAGGCCTACCCCGCCGCGCTCCAGGAGCAAGTGCGCCAACTGATCGCCAAGGACCAGTTGGGTGCGTACCTGGAACAGCGTTACCCCGAACGCCATGCGGTGCAGAGAGACAAGGCCCTGTACGCCTATGCCCTGGCCTTGAAGCAGGAGCACCTGCGTAACGCGCCGTCTATCGACAAAGTGCTGTTCGACAACCGCCTGGACCTGACCCATCGTGCCTTGGGTTTGCACACCACGATTTCCCGGGTGCAGGGCGGTAATCTCAAGTCCAAGAAAGAGATCCGCATCGCTTCGCTGTTCAAGGAAGCGGCCCCGGAGTTTCTGCGCATGATCGTGGTACACGAGCTGGCGCACTTCAAGGAGTCGGACCACAACAAGGCGTTCTACAAACTCTGCCAATACATGATGCCGGGCTACCATCAGGTGGAATTCGACCTGCGTGTGTATCTCACCTGGCGTGATTTGCAGGGCAAGCCCTAACCCCAAGGCGACTGACCATGGATGTGAGCAAGACCAAAAGCAGCTTCTACCGCCGCCTGTACGTGGCGTACCTGATCGACAGCCAACTGGCCAGCAGCGTTCCGGCGTTGACCGAGGCCACGGGCATGCCCCGGCGCACTGCCCAGGATACGATTGCGGCGTTGGCCGACCTGGATATTGTGTGTGAATTCGAGCAGGAGGACGGTGCGCGTAACCATGCCGGGCGCTATCGGATTCGGAATTGGGGGGCGATTGATCGGGGGTGGATCGAGGCTAATCTGGCGTCGATCAAGCAGGTGTTGGGCTATCCCTGAGTTTAGCGGTGGCAGGGCTGACGCTATCGCGGGCAAGCCCGGCTCCCACAGTTGAATGCGTTCCAATGTGGGAGCTGGCTTGCCTGCGATGGCGCCCTCAGAGGCGGCGCATACCGATATGGGGAATATCGTCCTCCAGGTATTCCTCACCCGCCACCACAAACCCATACCGCCCGTAATACTTCTGCAAGTGCGCCTGGGCCGAGAGAAAAATCGGCGTTTGCGGCCAGATATCCTCAATACGCTCAAGCGCCTCTTCCATCATTTGATGCCCCAGCCCGGTGCCCCGCGCTGCCGGCGAAACGATGACGCGGCCAATCACCACATCGCCGCCCTGGGACTCCGGGTCCAGCAGGCGCAGGTAAGCCACCAGTTCATTATCGTTCCAGGCCATCAGGTGATGGGTGTCCCCGGCCAGGTCCTGCCCGTCGATGTCCTGATACGCGCATTTCTGCTCGACGACGAATACCTCGCTGCGCAAGCGCAGGAGGGCGTAAAGCTGGTCCTTGCCCAAGTCGTTGTGATGTTTACAAACCCAATCAACCGTCATGATGTGTGCTCTGATAAAGACGTACCTGGATAGTAAGCGTGACGGGCACCGCTGTCTAAAATTGACAAATGTGTGAATGGCGTCAATTTGCCATCATTCAGTGCGTGCGCCGTTGGCTGCTTTGTGTAATCTGCAATGCAAGCTTATTGATGAGCTACTGTTATCAGGCCACCGCCTGCCCGCCAAGGACTTTGAGCATGCCGCGATTGACTCGTGCCGTTGCTTTGATCGCAGTGCTGTTGCTGGCCCAGCCGGTGCTGGCACAGCGTCTGCGTCTAGTGGCGGATGGCTGGCCGCCGTTCACCGATGCCACCTTGATCAATGGCGGCCTGGCCACGGATATCGTCAGCACGGCCCTGGCCCGTGCGGGGTACGCCAGTGATTTTGAACAGGTGCCTTGGGCTCGCGCGCTCAAGGGCGTGGGGGATGGGCGCTACGATGTGCTGATCAACGCCTGGTACGACGAGGCCCGCACGCAGTTTGGCCAGTTTTCTGCTGAGTACCTGCTTAACCGCGTGCGCTTTCTCAAGCGCAGCGACGATGACATCGCTTATCAAAGCCTGGCCCAACTGCGCGACGAGACCATCGCCGTGGTACGCGGTTATGCCTATTCGGCGGCGTTCGATCAAGACACCCAGCTACAGAAAGTACCCGTGCACAACTTCGCCATGGCCGTGCGCATGCTCGCGGCGCGGCGGGTGCGGTTGACGCTGGAAGACGAATACGTGGCGCGTTATTACCTGGCTCGGGAGTCGCCGCGGGTGCGCAATACCGTGGCGTTTGTGGGCAAGCCGCTGAGCGAGAACAGCCTGCATATTCTGGTCAGTTTGAAGAACCCCGAGCATGCGCAGATTGTCGCCAGCTTTGATCGGGAGATTGCCAGGATGAAGGCTGATGGCAGTTATGCGCGGTTGATGAAGGCGCATGGGATGTAGCGTGCTTGCGGGCCTCATCGCGGGCAAGCCCGGCTCCCACATTTTGCCCGCATTCTTATGTTGGAACTCGGTCAAATGTGGGAGCTGGCTTGCCTGCGATAGCGGCCTAAGCCGCGCCGGTATCTTTGATCAGATGCGCCGCCAACGTACGCAACGGCCCCAACTGCCGGCAAATCAACGCCAACTGCGTCTGTACCAGCCGCTGCCCTTCGTCGATTTCATCGGGCATTTGCTCAAGCTCGGCTGCCAGCGCTTCCTCGGCATCGCTCTGTATCGCAATCGAGTGTTTGTTGGCCAGGCCGGTGGCGATCTCATCAATGCTCGCCGCCAGGCTGTTGCCCGCGCCTTCGATCAAGTGCTCGCGTACGTCGGTCGGTAGCTGAGTATCGCGGTGTGCACCCAATCCGGATAAGTAGCTGAGCAAGGTGTGAGACAGCACCAGGAAGCGGAAGCCCACGTCGGCTTCCTTACGGAAATGCCCCGGCTCCATCAGCATATTCGCCAGGGTGGTGGACAACGCGGCATCGGCGTTGTGGGCATTGCGGCGGGCCAGGCGGTAAGCCAGGTCGTCGCTCTTGCCGGCGGCGTATTGCTGCATGATCTGGCGCAGGTAGATGCTGTTGCAAGTCAGGGTGTTGGCCAGCACTTTGTTCAAGCGTCGGCCTTGCCAGTCTGGCAGGAACAGGAACACCGCCAGGCCCGCGATCAGGCTACCGAGCAACGTATCGAACAGGCGCGGCAGGAACAGCCCGTAGCCATCGCCCACCTGGTTGAAGCAGAACAGCACCATCAAGGTGATCGCCGCCGTCGCCAGGGTGTAGCGGGTGGTGCGGTTGATAAAGAACACCAGGCCTGCGGCGATAGCGAACATCGACTGCACCACCGGGTTGGGGAACAGATCGAACAGCGCCCAGGCCACGGTGAGGCCGATGGCGGTGCCGATGATCCGCTGGCCGAGTTTGCGCCGGGTGGCGCCGTAACTCGGCTGGCACACGAACAGGGTGGTGAGGATGATCCAGTAGCCCTGGGACGCGTGAATGGCGTGCAGGGTGGCGTAGCCGACGGTCAATGCCAGGGACAGGCGCAGGGCATGGCGAAACAGCAGCGAGGTGGGCGTCAGTTGGGTGCGCAGGCGCGTCCACATTTCCTTGAGGTTGCGCGGGGCGCGGTCCAGCAGATTGCTGTCGGTGGCGTCGGCCAGGGCATCGGGATTGCTGGCGTCGCCCAGCAGGCGGTCGAGGGTGGACAGGTTGGCCGCCAAGGCGCGCAGTGAACGCAGCAGGCCACGCCAGGCCGGGTTGCTCTGGATGCGCAGGTGCTCCAGGGACGCGTTGAGGTCGCCCAGGGCTTGGGCAAAGCTATCGTCATAGATGAACGGTTGGCGCAGTTGGATCGACTCTGCCAGGGTCTGGCAGGCCTTGCCTTGCTGGCGCAGCAAGCGCTGGCAACGAAATAGCACATCGCTGTGGAAGAAGGCTTCAGTGAGGGCGTTGTAGGGGTAGTGAGAGGAACTGGCGCGCTCGTGAATGTCCTGGGCCAGGAAGTAGAGCTTCAGGTAGCGACTGACCTTCGAGCCCGGACGCCCATTGCCGACGCGGTGCAGGATGATTTCCTTCGCGGCATTCAGCGCAGCGACGACTCGGCCATTTTGCTGAGCCAGTTCCAGGCGTCGCGCTTCTACGTCCAACTGACGGATGGGTTCAAACAAGGACGACTTGAGCTTGAGGTAACGCCCCAGCTCGCGGAACAACCGCGCCAGGCTCTGCTGCACCGGCTGGTTGGAAAACAGCGCCTGCCACAGCACCGACAACGCGCCGTACCAGGCGGCACCGGCGACCAGCAGCAGGGGCTCATGCCAGAAATCCGTGACGGCGCCGCCGCGCTGGTCCACGCCGATCATGGTGTAGACCGACAGAATCAAGGTGGCCGAGGCAATCGCGCCATAGCGTTCGCCCAGTGCGCCGAGCATGGTCAGGCCGAAACTGGCCAGGGCCAGGGCGATGGCAAATATCCAGGGGTAAGGGAACAGCAGCTCCACCGACAGCGCGGCAATGCTGAAACACACCAGTGTCACCGCCAGCGCGTTGAGGCGGCCTTGCCAGCTGTCATCGGTCTCGGCCAGGGCGCTGGCGATAATCCCCAGGAAGAGCGGGATCAGCAGCGTCATTTCATCCTGGTACCAACACAACGCCATGCTGCCGGTGAGGGCGATGAACACCCGTACGCTGTAGCTGAATTTATCCAGCGCCCACAGGCGCCGCATGGACTGCTTGAACGAGGTCGATGACATGAAGTCTGGAGTCTTCCGGGACGTTGTCGCTAAATTGAGCCAGTAATGACGCCACGGCAAGCGTGGCGATCACATCGGACAGCAAAATGTTCAGTAACACTGCAAAACCAATGTGGGCTTGCCTGCGATAACAATGTGGGATTCAACGCCGCTATCGCAGGCAAGCCAGCTCCCACAGGGGATTGCATTTCAAGGTGCAAGTCAGGCGTATTGCGCGGCCGCGTAGCCCGAGGCCCAGGCCCACTGGAAATTGAACCCGCCCAGGTGGCCGGTCACATCCAGCACTTCGCCGATAAAGTACAGGCCGGGGCTTTTCAGCGATTCCATGGTCTTGGACGACACTTCCCGCGTATCCACCCCGCCCAATGTCACCTCGGCGGTGCGATAACCCTCGGTGCCGGCCGGTACCAGTTGCCAGCTCCCCAGCTTTTGCGCGATATCGGCCATTTCAGCGTGGGTGTACTGCTTCATCGGTTTGGATTCGAACCAGCTTTGAGCCAGCAGATTGGCCATTTTCTTGGTGAAGATCTCGCCCAGCAGGGTTTTTAACTCGCTGTTGGGGTGTTCGGCCTGTTGCTGTTGCAGCCAGGCATGGGCGTCGTGGTCGGGCAGCAGGTTGATTTCCACCGTGTCGCCGGAGTGCCAATACGAGGAAATCTGCAAAATTGCCGGCCCGCTCAGGCCGCGGTGAGTGAACAGGATGTTCTCGCGAAAGCTCTGGCCGTTGCAGCTCACCAGGCAGTCGACCGAGGTGCCGGACAACTCGCCGCACAACTCCTTGAGCTGGTCGGTGATGGTGAACGGCACCAGCCCGGCGCGGGTCGGCAGCAGTTCGTGGCCGAATTGCTTGGCCACTTGGTAACCGAAGCCGGTGGCGCCCAGCGTCGGGATCGACAAACCGCCCGTGGCGATCACCAGGGATTCACAGCGCAGTTCACCCAGGGTGGTTTGCAGTTGATAGCCGCTTTCGAGCTTGGCGATTGCCTCGATGGAGGTGTCCAGGTGCAGGCTCACGCCGGCCTGGATGCACTCGTCGAGCAGCATGCCGAGGATGTCGCTGGACTTGTTGTCGCAGAACAGCTGGCCGAGTTTCTTCTCGTGGTACGGCACGCCGTGTTTGGCCACCAGCCCGATAAAATCCCACTGCGTATAACGGGCCAGGGCGGATTTGCAGAAGTGCGCGTTGTGCGAGAGGAAATTGGCCGGCTCGGTGTACATGTTGGTGAAGTTGCAGCGGCCGCCACCGGACATCAGGATCTTCTTGCCGGCCTTGTTGGCATGGTCGATCAACATCACCTTACGCCCACGCCCGGCGGCGGTCAGCGCGCACATCAAGCCTGCGGCGCCGGCGCCAATGATCACAACTTCGGTCGAGCGCACAGCCATGTCCTCACAAAACTATTGATTTGAAATGCCATCAACCCTGTGGGAGCTGGCTTGCCTGCGATAGCGGTAGTGGATTCACCGTCGCTATCGCAGGCAAGCCAGCTCCCACATTGATTCGGTTCCTGCAATGGGAACTCGGTGTTATTACAAAATACGCACGCGCAGCGAACGGCCCTTGATCTTGCCGTCGTTCAAACGCTGCAACGCCTGCTTGGCGATGCCGCGCTCCACGGCCACGAAGGCCTGGAAATCAAAGATCGCGATCTTGCCGACCTGGGCACCCGGAATGCCAGCTTCACCGGTCAACGCACCGAGGATGTCGCCTGGGCGCACCTTGTCTTTACGCCCGGCGGCGATGCACAGGGTGCTCATCTGCGGCAACAACGGGCCACCGCTTTGCGGCTTGAGGTTGTCCAGTTGGTCCCAGTTCAGCGGCGACTTCTGCAGTTGCTCGATGGCCTGGGCGCGGTGGGCTTCGGACGGCGCCACCAGGCTGATGGCGATGCCGGTTTCGCCGGCGCGGCCGGTACGGCCTACACGGTGGATGTGAATTTCCGAGTCGCGGGCCAGTTCGACGTTGATCACCATGTCCAGGGCGTCGATGTCCAGGCCACGGGCGGCAACGTCGGTGGCCACCAGCACCGAGGTGCTGCGGTTGGCAAACATCGCCAGTACCTGGTCACGGTCGCGCTGTTCCAGGTCACCATGCAGGCCAACGGCGGAGATGCCCTTGGCGGTCAGGTGGTCGACGGTTTCCTGCACTTGCTGCTTGGTAAAGCAGAACGCCACGCAAGAGGCCGGGCGGAAGTGCGCCAGCACCTTGGTCACGGCGTCCATGCGCTCTTCCGGGGAGATCTCGTAGAAGCGCTGTTCGATCTGGTCGTCGGAGTGGAACGCTTCGGCTTTCACTTGCTGAGGCGCACGCATGAACTTGGAAGCGAGCTGCTTGATGCTCACTGGGTACGTGGCCGAGAACAGCAGGGTTTGGCGGCGCGGCGGGGTCTTGCTGATGATGTCTTCGATGGCGTCGTAGAAGCCCATGTCGAGCATGCGGTCGGCTTCGTCGAGGATCAGAGTGTTCAAACCGTCCAGCACCAGCGAGCCTTTACGCAGGTGCTGCTGGATACGGCCCGGCGTGCCGACGATAACGTGGGCGCCGTGCTCCAGGGAGGCGATCTGCGGGCCGAGGGACACGCCGCCGCACAGGGTCAGTACCTTGATGTTGTCTTCGGCGCGGGCCAGGCGACGGATTTCCTTGGCGACCTGGTCGGCCAGCTCGCGAGTCGGGCACATCACCAGCGCCTGGCAACCGAAGTAGCGCGGGTTGATCGGGTTCAACAAGCCGATGCCGAATGCAGCGGTCTTGCCGCTGCCGGTCTTGGCCTGGGCAATCAGGTCCAGCCCTTTGAGGATCACCG
Source organism: Pseudomonas sp. B2021 (assembly GCF_018135665.1). Classification (NCBI taxonomy): domain Bacteria; kingdom Pseudomonadati; phylum Pseudomonadota; class Gammaproteobacteria; order Pseudomonadales; family Pseudomonadaceae; genus Pseudomonas; species Pseudomonas sp. B2021. The sequence goes on along the minus strand of NZ_SMOF01000001.1, from coordinate 5,665,038 downwards.
GCAAGCTTTGCGCCTGGATCTGCGTCATCTCGACATAACCCAGCGAGTCGAGGTTAGCCAGCATGGCGGCGGAGAGGGGCAAAGTATTAAAAGCGGTGGCGATGGTAGTCACGGGACTGGCTCTGCAAAACAAAATGTCGCGCAGTGTACCAGTCTCGTGGGATTTTCCTCGCAAGTTCTCGACGAGACGCCCGTTAGTGCTCGATATCGTGCTCGCGGCTGACCACGCGTTTGCCGTCCTTGGGCGACAGTTGCAGGAAGATCGCCGCCGCCAGCATCGCCATGATGCCCACGGTGAGGAAGGTCAGTTGAAAGGCGCCCAGCACCGTATTGACCCCGTCATTGCCGGCTTCGGCGGTAAAGCCGCCGAGCAATGCACCGGCACAGGCCACGCCCAGGCTCAGGGACAACTGCGCCACCACCGACAGCAAGCTGTTGCCGCTGCTGGCCTGGGCGTCGTCGAGGTCGATCAGGGTGACGGTGTTCATGGCGGTAAATTGCAGGGAGTTGATGGCCCCCAGTACCGCCAGCATGGCCAACAGCAGCGGGTAGGGCGTTTGTTCGCTGACCAGGCCCATGCTCGCCAGCATCAGGCCCAGGGCCAGGGTGTTGCCGGTCAGGACGATGCGGTAGCCGAGGCGTTCGATAAGAGGGCGCGCGATGGATTTGGCGAACATTGCCGCTGCCGCCAGCGGCAGCATGCTCATGCCCGCTTCTGACGGCGAATAGCCCAGCGCCACTTGTAACAACAGCGGCACCAGGAACGGCAGTGCGCCGCTGCCCAGGCGCGCAAACAGGTTGCCGAGGATCCCCACGGCAAAGGTGCGCGTCTTGAACAGCACCGGCGAGAACAGCGGGTTATCGATGTGCCCGGCGCGCAGCCAGTACGCCGCCAGGCAGGCAAGCCCGCCGAACAACAGCAACATCACCCGCAGGTGCGGCAGGTGCAGTTCGCCCAGGCCCTCCATGGCGATGGTGATCAGCACCATCGCCGCGCCGAACAGCAGGAAGCCCAGGCCGTCAAAGCGCGTGCGCTCGCTGCCGCGCAGATCGGGGATGAATTTCCACACGGCATAGCAGCCGATCATGCCCACCGGCAGGTTGATCAGGAAGATCCAGTGCCAGGTCAGGTATTGCACCATCCAGCCGCCCATCGTCGGGCCAAGCAAGGGGCCGAGCAGGCCGGGAATGGTGATGAAGCCCATGATCCGCACCAGCTCGGAGCGCGGATAAGCCCGCAGCACCACCAGCCGCCCGACCGGCAGCATCAGCGCACCGCCCAGGCCCTGGACCACCCGAGCGCCCACCAGCATGCTCAGGCTACTGGACAGCGCACACAGCAACGACCCGATGCTGAACAGCATGATCGCGCCAAAGAAGATCTTCTTGGTGCCAAAGCGGTCGGCGATCCAGCCCGAGGCGGGAATCAGCAAGGCCACGGTGAGCATGTAGGCGATCACCACCCCTTGCATGCGCAGCGGGTTTTCCGCGAGGTCCTGGGCCATCGCCGGCAGCGCGGTGTTGAGAATCGTCCCGTCCAGCGACTGCATGAAGAAGGCAATCGCTACCACCCAGGGGAGCCAGCGGGCGGTCTTGGCATCGAGAGGGGCACGATTCGGCATGGGATCCCTTTTTATTAGCAGGCTATGTGTTGGCGATTATGCGCTAACCCTTGGGATTTTTCCCACTGCTGGTTCGGTTAAAGCCGATAACGCGGCATGCGCTCCTACTAGAAAATCCACCAAGACGCGGTGCACTGCAAACGCCGCTTCCGGTGATTCAAGGTCCAGCAGATGGCCGGTGTGTTCGGCCACGGCAAAGCTGCTGCGGCCTACATAGTGTTTGAACAGCTGGGCCTCGTCGGCCGGGGTGTATTCGTCCAGCGCGCCGTTGAGAAAGTGTACTGGTGTTTCAATCTGCTTGAGCGCCGGCAAGTAGTTGCCATCGCCCAAGCTCAGCACCTGATGAATATGAAAGCGCGCCTGGCGGTACTCGGTGGTGGCCATGGTCGACAGGTGCCGATGGTTATTGCGTTTGAGGCGCGCCGACAGGTATTTGCCCACCGTTTCGTTGAGCAGATGGCCGACCGCCGACTTGTCATCAGCCTCGATCAGCACACGCACGCGCTCGACATATTCCAGCATCGCCTGGTTGAGGTTGGGCGCCAGGGCCATCACCACCGAGCTTTCGATGGAGGGCGGGTTGTGCGCCAGGGTCAACAGCGTGGAGATGCCGCCCCATGAGGCCGAGACCAGATGATTGACTTTGAAACGCGCCACCAAGGCCCGCAGGATTTGCACTTCGTCGTCCTTGGTGACCAGGTCGAGTTCGGTGTTGTGCTCGCGCGACAAACCAGAGAATGGCAAGTCGAACAGCAGGACATTGAAGTGCTCGGCCAGGCATTTGCTGGTACGGGCAAAGGAGCGCGTGGTGGATAGCGCGCCGTTAACCATCAGTACGGTTTTTCTGTGCGGGTCGTTACCCAGTTGCTCTACGTGAACGTTGTAGTGCTTGTACAACTTCTCAATGACAAAACTTCCATGGTTCATCTCAAGACTCCAGCTTGCCTTTCCCAGGCAAGGTTATGCTCTCGTGGGCAGGGGTGGCGGGATAGACGTTTCTTTGCAGTGCAGGTTATTGCTCTGTAGGAGCGAGCTTGCTCGCGAAAAACGTCAACGATAACGCAGTGCTGATAGCCAACCGGCGGTATCTGTAAGTTCTTCGCGAGCAAGCTCGCTCCTACGGTTTATAAGGTCAGCGTCAGGCGTTTTACCAAAGCGCCTGGCAACAGGTTGGAAGCGGTGTTGCGCTGGTCATAGGTACTGGCCGACAACAGCAGCTCCCGATCAGCAGTCAGCGCTTCCAATTGCGAACCGAGCAACTGATAGACACTGTCATCAAAGCGCATGGTGCTGACCGGCGCCTGGATCTCGCCGTTTTCCACCCAGAAGGTCGCAAAGCGCGTCATGCCGGTCAGGCGCGCTGCCGGCAGGTCGGAGTAGTTCAGGTACCAGAGGTTGCTGATATACAGCCCGGTGCCCAACTGCTTGAGAATATCGGCCTGGGCCAGGCTGCCGGCCGCCATTTGCAGGGCGCTGGGCGACTCGTCGCTGCTGGCGCCGTTGGTGCTCAAGCCGTATTCGGCGGCGCTGCGCGAGTTGACCAACTGGCCCTCGGCCTTGCCTGCGTTGATCAGAGTGACATCCTCACGCGGGTAGCCTTCAGTGGAAAACGCCTGGCTCAGGGAGCCGCTGATCTGCTCATCCACCGTCACCAGCGGGCTCAGTAACTGATCACCCGCGTACAGGCGTTGCAACGAACTGCCTTTGCTGGCGATGGCCTGGGCCGAAAAACCACCCCAGGTGATGATGCTGATGATTTCTTCCAGCGCTGCCGGCGCAAGGTAGGCGCGGTATTGGCCGGGCGCCAGGGTGTGCAGCGGGCGACCGAGAAACGCCAGTTGCTCCCGGGCCTGTTGGAAGCGCGCGGCGAATTCGGCGCTGTTCCAGGTGTGCCCGGCGTAGCTGGCTTTTACCGCTTCGCCATTGGCGTGGAACAGGCTGAAGTCGAAATTGAAGCTGTTAGCCCGGTACCAGCCGAACGCCCCCGTTGAGCTGGCGAAACCACGGCTGATCGGGCCGGCGGCGTAGAAGCCAACCAGGTCCACGCCGTCGGCGGCCTGGCTGATATCGTCCAGCACCTGGGCCAGTTCCGGCAGGGGGCGCAGCTGTTCGTTATGGTTGTGCCAGGCGTCGGGGTTCAACAGCAGGTACGGGTCAGGCGGCAATAGCGGCAAGGTTTCGCGCAGTTGTTGCAGGCCATTCGCCAGGCGCTGGCGATCCAGCTCCGCTTCGCCCGACAGGGTGATACCCAGGTCGGCGTGGCGCCCAGCGTTGATCAATTTGAGGTTCAGGCTGGCCTGCTGTACCTGGCCGGCCTGGCGCACCTGCGCGTGGTTGAAGCGCACGAACTCGGACGCTTCATCCGCGTAGCCGAGGTGAAATTGTTCTTGATCGGTGACCGCCTGCTTGAGCCAGTCCACCAGTGCCTTGAAGTGGTTCATCAGGCATCTCCCCCAAATACATCGACATTGCTGAATACACAGGCCGGCGACGCATGGCCGACGCGGATCACCTGGTTGGGTTCGCCTTTGCCGCAGTTTGGCGTGCCCAACACCTTGAAGGTGCTGGCGTCGCCCACCGCGCTGAGCTTGCGCCAGAACTGCGCGGAAATCGCCCGGTAGTTGGGGTTCTTCACCACGCCCTTGAGTTCGCCGTTTTCGATCAACTGGCCCCACTCGCAGCCGAACTGGAACTTGTTGCGCGCATCGTCGATGGACCACGAACGGTTGGTCGACATCAGGATGCCGTTCTCGATGCCGCCCACCAGTTGCGCGAGGCTTTTATCGCCAGGCTCGATATTCAGGTTGGCCATGCGGTCGATGGGCGCACGGTTCCAGCCGCAGGCGCGGCTGTTGGCAACGCCTGGCAGGTTGGCGCGAAATTGCGACAAGGCCCCGCCCAAGGGTTTGAGCAGCAGGCCCTCGCGAATCAGAAATTGCTTGCTGGCAGGCGTGCCGTCGTCGTCATGGCCGTAACTGGCAAGCTGTTCGGGGATGTCCGGGTCGAAGGTGACATTAAGCAGCGGTGAGCCATATTGCAGGTGGCCGAAGTCGCTGGCTTTCACAAAACTGGTGCCGGCGTAATTGCGCTCGTCACCGAGGATGCGATCCAGCTCCAGCGGATGGCCGATGGACTCATGGATCTGCAGGATCATCTGGTCGGGCATCAGCAGCAGGTCACGCGGGCCGTGGGGCGTATTCGGTGCGAGCAGCAATTGCAGGGCTTCGTCGGCCACCTTGCGGGCGGCGCCCACCAGGCCAAAGCGCTGGATCACGCCGGCACTGCCTTGCTGGCCGAAGTTGGTACCGCCCAGGGTGCGGGTCTGGCTGTCGTTGCCGTCGAAGGCGGTCACGCTCAGGCCGGGGAACACGAAACGCTGGGCCTGACGCAATTGCGCGCCGGCGCTGTTGAGGTAGATCTGTTCGACCCGCGTGGTTCCCAGGCTGACTTCCCAGCTCACCAGGCGCTCATCCTTGGGCACGGCGGCGGACTCATCGCCGAGCAATTGGTAGCAGTCGCTCAGGGATGGGAAGGGCTGGTCGAGGTCGGGCGACAGGTAGTCGGCGACGTCGCTGGACACCGGCTGCTGGTGCAGGTCGAGCAGGGCGTGGGGCTTGATCAACCGGGCTTGCTGTTCAGCACGCTCAAGGGCGGCTTGCAGGCCGGCAAGGGAAATATCGTTGGTCGCGGCGTAGGCTTCTACCCCGTTGAGACGCACGGTGAGCATCGCGCCTTCGTCATGGCCCAGGTGAGGCGGCTCGGCGACGTTCTTGCGCACCGACAGGTACTGGCCGGATTCGCGTACGTAGCGCAGGGAGAAAAATTCGGCGGTGGTGCGCAGGGCGCTGAAGTGTTTCTTGAGCGTGGCGTGGTGTTCGAACATGGGGCCTTCCTTGTGGGCGGCTCGGCGCGGGCAGGCCAACAGAGTAGGCCTGGGCGGGGAGCTGATCAAGGGAGGTTTTGTTGTGTGATCGTTCCCACGCTCTGCGTGGGAATGCCACCCTGGACGCTCTGCGTCCGCTCTTGAAGGGCGTGACGCAGAGCATCACAGGATGCGTTCCCACGCGGAGCGTGGGAACGATCAATCACTGGGGTGTTTCGGTTACTGCGCCAATGGCCCTACTTCACGCATAGGCTTGCCACGCACCGGCGCATCGCCTGCTACGTAGTAGTCAGCGGTGCTGCGCGGCAGCGGCTGGCGGCCACGGATCTTGTCGGCGATTTTCTCGGCGATCATGATCGTTGGCGCGTTCAGGTTGCCGGTAGTGATGATCGGCATGATCGAGGCATCGACCACACGCAAGCCCTGCATGCCATGCACGCGGCCTTCGCCATCGACTACGGCCATCTCGTCGGTGCCCATCTTGCACGAGCAGGACGGGTGGAACGCGGTCTCGGCGTGCTCGCGGATGAACTTGTCCAACTGCTCATCGGTTTGCACGTCGATGCCCGGGCTGATTTCGCGGCCACGGTACGGGTCCAGTGCCGGCTGCTGCATGATTTCGCGGGTCAGGCGGATGCCATCGCGGAACTCCTGCCAGTCCTGCTCGGTGGCCATGTAGTTGAAGAGGATGCTCGGGTAGTCCCGTGGGTTCTTCGACTTCAGCTGGATACGGCCACGGCTTGGCGAACGCATGGAGCCCATGTGCGCCTGGAAACCGTGCTCTTTCACACCGTTGCTACCGTTGTAGTTAATCGCCACCGGCAGGAAGTGGTACTGGATGTTCGGCCACTCGAATTCTTCGCGGGTACGGATAAACCCGCCCGCTTCGAACTGGTTGCTGGCGCCGATGCCGGTGCCGTTGAACAGCCATTCGGCACCAATTGCCGGCTGGTTGTACCAGAGCAGCGAGGGGTACAGCGACACTGGCTGGGTGCACGCGTATTGCAGGTACAGCTCAAGGTGGTCCTGCAGGTTTTCACCCACGCCCGGCAGGTCGTGGACCACCGGGATGTCGAGGCTTTCCAGCAATTTGGCCGGGCCGACGCCGGAGCGTTGCAGCAGTTGCGGCGAAGCGATTGCGCCGCTGCACACCAGCACTTCTTTACGCGCACGGGCTTCAACGCGCTCTTCGGCGGCGCCGATCAGGTAACGCACGCCCACGGCACGCTTGCCTTCGAACAGTACTTTGTCGGTGAGGGCATGGGTGACGATGGTCAGGGTCGAACGCTTTTTAGCCGTGTCCAGGTAACCGCGTGCGGTGCTGGCGCGACGGCCGTTCGGCGTGACGGTGCGGTCCATCGGGCCGAAGCCTTCTTGCTGGTAGCCGTTCAAGTCTTCGGTACGTGGGTAACCGGCCTGTACGCCTGCTTCAACCATGGCGTGGAACAGCGGGTTGTTGCCCGCTTTCGGCGTGGTCACGCTGACCGGGCCGTCGCCACCGTGCCAATCGTTGGGGCCGATGTCGCGGGTTTCGGCTTTGCGGAAATACGGCAGGCAGTCCAGGTAGGTCCAGTCTTCCAGGCCTGGCAGCTTCGACCAATTGTCATAGTCCATGGCGTTGCCACGGATGTAGCACATGCCGTTGATCAGGGAAGAGCCACCCAGGCCCTTGCCGCGTCCGCACTCCATCCGGCGGCCGTCCATGTGTGGCTCTGGATCGGTTTCGTAGGCCCAGTTGTAGCGGCGGCCTTGCAGCGGGAAAGCCAGGGCGGCTGGCATCTGGGTACGGAAGTCGAGGCGGTAGTCCGGGCCACCGGCTTCCAGCAGCAAAACGGTGACGCCTTCGTCTTCGGTCAGACGGGTCGCCAGGGTGTTACCGGCGGAGCCGGCACCCACAATGATGTAATCGTATTCTTGGGACATGAATGTACCCTCTTTGAAGTGTGGTCAGGTCTGGCGAGTGCTTCGCACTCGATCGCAGGCAAGCCAGCTCCCACATTTGATCGGGTTCACACAGAGCAAATGTGGGAGCCGGGCTTGTCGAGTCGTCGCACCGCCGCGATGGCCTCACGGGCAATACAAGACTCGCTGGTGTTAGAACACCGAGGCGTAATCGCCCAATTCAACCTGTACCGATTTGATGCGGGTGAAGTTGTTCAGCGAGCTGATGCCGTTCTCACGGCCCACACCCGACTGCTTGTAGCCACCGACCGGCATTTTCGCGTCGGACTCGCCCCAAGCGTTGATCCAGCAGATACCGGCTTCCAACTGGTGAATCACGCGGTGGGCGCGGTTCAGGTCCTTGGTGACCAGGCCAGCGGCCAGGCCGAAGTCGGTGTCGTTGGCGCGGCGGATCACTTCTTCTTCGGTTTCGTAGGTGAGGATGCTCATCACCGGGCCAAAGATTTCTTCACGCACGATCACCATGTCATCAGTGCAGTCGGTGAACACAGTCGGGGCCACGAAGGCGCCTTTGGCGAAGTCGCCGTCGGTCAGGCGGTCGCCGCCGCACAGCAGGCGTGCGCCTTGCTCTTTGCCTTTGGCGATGTAACCCAGCACGCTTTCCATGTGGGCGAAGCTGACCAGCGGGCCGAAGTTGGTGTTTTCGTCTTCCGGGTTGCCGATGCGGATGCGCGCCACACGCTCAACGATCTTGGCTTCGAACGCGGCTTGCAGGTGCTTGGGCACGAACACGCGGGTGCCGTTGGTGCAGACCTGGCCGGAGCTGTAGAAGTTGGCCATCATGGCGGTGTCGGCGGCGCGGTCGAGGTCGGCGTCGTCGAAAATGATCAGCGGGGACTTGCCGCCCAGCTCCATGGTCACGTCTTTGAGCGAGGAGCTCGACGCGCTGGCCATGACTTTCTTGCCAGTGTCGGTGCCGCCGGTGAAGGAGACTTTTTCGATGCGCGGATGCTCGGTCAGCCAGGTGCCGACTTCACG
>NZ_SMOF01000001.1:5511630-5656553 GCF_018135665.1 Pseudomonas sp. B2021 | reverse complement strand
CTCGGTGTAGATCTCGGCCAGTTTCAGGGTGGTCAGCGAGGTGACTTCGCTTGGCTTGAAGATCATCGCGTTACCGGCAGCCAGGGCCGGTGCGGATTTCCACAGGGCGATCTGAATCGGGTAGTTCCACGCGCCGATACCGGCAACCACCCCCAATGGCTCGCGGCGGGTGTAGACAAACGAAGTGTCGCGCAGTGGGATCTGCTCGCCTTCGATGGCAGGCACCAGGCCGGCGTAGTATTCCAGTACGTCAGCACCGGTGACGATGTCGACGTACTTGGTTTCGGAGAAAGCTTTACCGGTGTCCAGGGTTTCCAGGGCGGCCAGCTCATCGTTGCGCTCGCGCAGGATGTCCACGGCACGACGCAGGATGCGCGAACGCTCCATGGCGGTCATGGCGGCCCAGATTTTCTGGCCTTTTTCAGCGCTGACCACGGCACGTTCAACGTCATCGAAGGTGGCGCGTTGCACTTGGGCGAGAACTTCACCGTTAGCCGGGTTGATGGCTTCGAAGGTGGCATCGCTGCCAGCGTCGCTGTAGCCGCCGTCAATGTAGAGTTTTTGCAGGTCGAAACGGGCCATAAAGTCCTCGCAAGTGCATAAGTGGTTGGCGTTACCCGCCGAACAGTGGGCCATGGGGGTGTGGCAACACTGAGCGGCGGACGTTCAGGGGTTGAGCGGTTATGTGTGCTCTAACTCACCTGCTTGGCCAATTGGAAATCCATGTATTCGTAAGCGATCCGTTGCGCCTGCTCCGTGTCGAAAGCGTCTCCCGACAGGGCGCCGCGCAACCACAAACCGTCGATCAGGGCCGCCAGGCCTCGGGCTGCTTTGCGTGCGTGCGGCAGCGGCAGCACTCGGCGGAACTGGCAGCACAGGTTGGAATACAGACGTTGATCGTTGATCCGCTGCAACCTGTGCAATGACGGGTGGTGCATGCTGGTGGCCCAGAAGGCCAGCCAGGTTTTCATTGCCGGGCCGCTGACCTGGCTGGCGTCGAAGTTGCCTTCGATGATCACCTGAAGGTGCGCCCGTGGGCTGTCATCCTTCAAGGCACGCCTGCGTTCTTGCACGTTCTCGATCAGCGCATTCATCAAGTAGCGCATCGTCGCTGCGATCAGGCCGTTCTTGTCCTGAAAGTAGTGGCTGATGATGCCGTTCGAGACGCCGGCCAGACGGGCGATCAGCGCAATGCTGGCATCTCCCATCCCGACCCGATCAATGGCCGTCAACGTGGCTTCGATCAACTGCTGGCGGCGTATGGGTTGCATACCGACCTTGGGCATGTAGCACCTCTCCTTAGGCCTGCCGATGGGCGATCCACGTCCGTCGGCTTGAGGGCCAGTCTATTTTGTTTTGATTGAACGTTCAATCAACAAAGAATAAGATCTGCGACAAATGGTCGCTGCCTACAGATGTTTCCTACCTGCGAGCTGCAACCTTCGACACCTGCAAAAACCCTTGAAACAGGCCACTTCAGAGCCTGATCACCGCCTTGGCGGGCTCAAGAATTTTGGGGTGTCTTTATAACACCCGTCCGTCGACTGCCGAAAAATCGATGTCCCGGGATAACCGTTGCCTTGTGTTTCTCTCTCGCACTGCCTGGAGCATCTGCGCCATGAGTTCTGCCTCTCTTATAAAGACCCCACCGGAAAAGGTTCGGGTCAACGGTTGGGTGTTCTACACCTCCACCGCGCTGATTTTATTGTTGACCGCCATTCTGATCGTCGCCCCGCAGGAGGCCGGGCGCCTGCTCGGCGTAGCACAGGCCTGGCTGTCGAAAAGCTTTGGCTGGTACTACATGGTGGTCATCGCTGCCTACCTGGTGTTTGTGGTCGGCCTGGCGTTTTCGTCCTATGGGAAACTTAAGCTGGGTGCGAAGGACGATACCCCAGACTTCAGCTACGGCGCCTGGGCCGGCATGTTGTTCTCGTCGGGTATCGGCATCTCGCTGTTGTATTTCGGTGCGTCCGAGCCGTTGGACCACTACTTCAACCCGCCCGAAGGCGCTGCCGCCAGCAATGGCGCGGCACGCCAGGCGCTGCAACTGACCTTCTTGCACTGGGGGCTGCACGGCTGGGCGATCTATGCGCTGGTGGGCCTGGCCGTGGCGTACTTTGCCTACCGCCACAACCAGCCGCTGGCCTTGCGTTCGGCGCTGTACCCGCTGGTGGGCGAGCGTTGGGTGAAGGGCGCCGCCGGCCATGCGGTAGACGGTTTCGGCATGTTCGTGACCCTGCTGGGTCTGGTGACCAACCTGGGGATCGGCTCGATGCAGGTGTCGTCGGGGCTGGAAAACCTGTTCGGCATGGAGCACAGCAACACCAACCTGCTGATCGTGATCATCGTGATGAGCACCGTGGCGACCATCGCTGCCGTGTCGGGTGTGGAAAACGGTATTCGCCGCCTCTCCAACCTCAACATCGTGCTGTTCAGCGGTTTGTTGATCTTTGTGCTGTTGTTCGGCCCTACCTTGCACCTGCTCAATGGCCTGGTGCAGAACACCGGTGATTACCTCAACGGTATCGTGCTCAAAACCTTCGACCTGTATGTGTACGAAGGCGACGGTGCCAAGACCGAACGCTGGATGGGCCTGTGGACCCTGTTCTACTGGGCCTGGTGGATTTCCTGGGCGCCATTTGTAGGCATGTTCATCGCGCGTATTTCCCGTGGGCGTACCGTGCGTGAACTGGTGGCTGGCGTATTGCTGATCCCGTTGGGCTTTACCCTGGCGTGGCTGTCGATCTTCGGCAACTCGGCCCTGGATTTGGTGTTGAACCATGGGGCCGTGGAGTTGGGCAAGACGGCGCTGGAGCAACCGTCCATGGCCATCTACCAACTGCTTGAGCATTACCCCGCGTCGAAAGTAGTGATCGGCGTGTCGATCTTCGTGGGCTTCGTGTTGTTCCTGACACCAGCGGATTCCGGCGCGGTGATGATGGCCAACCTTTCTTGCAAAGGCGGCAACGTGGATGAAGACGCGCCGCACTGGTTGCGTATCTTCTGGTCGGCGGTGATCACCCTGGTGACCATCGGCCTGCTGTTTGCCGGTAACTTCGAAGCCATGCAAACCATGGTGGTGCTGGCGGGGCTGCCGTTCTCGGTGGTGCTGGTGTTCTTTATGTTCGGTTTGCACAAGGCCATGCGCCAAGACGTGGCCATCGAACAGGAGCAGGCGCAATTGGCTGAACGCGGGCGTCGTGGTTTCAGCGAGCGTTTGAGCGCCCTGGACCTGCAACCGAGCCAGGCCACCGTGCAGCGCTTTATGGACAAACACGTAACGCCGGCGTTGGAAGAAGCTGCGACTGCGTTGCGTGATCAGGGCCTGGAAGTGCAGACCTTGCTGGGCAAATCCAAACGCTGCATCGGCGTGCGGATCGAGATGGACGAAGGCAACCCGTTTGTCTACGAAGTGAGCCTGGATGGCTACTCGGCGGCGCCGGCTGACCTGCCTGAAGAAGAGCGCACCCGTTACTACCGTGCCGAGGTGTACCTGCACAACGGGCCTCAGGAGTATGACCTGATGGGCTTCACCCAGGAGCAGATCACCCGGGATGTGCTCGATCAGTTTGAAAGCCATCGGCAGCTCCTTGGCCGGGTCTATAGCTGATAGTTGAGCTGGCGGCGCCTTCACTGGCGCCGCTGTTGCAAGCATTGAATGCGGTCGAATGTGGGAGCTGGCTTGCCTGCGATAGCTATGTTGGATTCACCCTTGCTATCGCAGGCAAGCCAGCTCCCACATTGACCGCATTCCTTTAGCAGTCAACCCAGGTTCTTGCCCAGCAGAGCGTGGTAGAGCTCACTGTCTCCCAAAATCCCCACCACTTTGTTGTTGTCGTGCAGCACCAGCTTGTTGCCTGTCTGGTAGCGAATCTGCAACGCATCGCGCATGCCGATGTTCGAGTCCACCAGGGTCGGTACGCGACCCAAGCCTTCCACGGCTTGCCCTGGCGCCCAGTTCTGCAGGTTCATCGTCACACCATTCTGGCGTGCGCCCCGGATGGTGTTGCCTTCCGCCAGGTCCAGCCAGGAGTCGCCACCCGGATCAAGGCACACCGAACCATTCACACGCGTGCAGTTATCCAGGGTGCGCATCAGGCTGCGCCCGCACAGCACGTTCAACGGGTTGGTATGGGCGACGAAGGTGCGCACATAGTCGTCCGCCGGGTTCAGCACGATCTCTTCCGGCACGCTGTACTGGATGATCTTGCCGTCTTTCATGATCGCGATACGGCTGCCGAGCTTGAGTGCTTCATCCAGGTCGTGGCTGACGAACACGATGGTCTTGCTCAATTTGCGTTGCAGTTCCAGTAGCTCATCTTGCAAGCCTTGGCGGATCAGCGGGTCGAGGGCCGAGAAGGGTTCGTCCATCAGCAGGATATCGGCGTCCATCGCCAGGGCGCGGGCCAGGCCGACGCGCTGCTGCATGCCACCGGACAACTCGTCGGGCTTCTTGTTGCGCCATTGGCTCAGGCCCACCAGTTCGAGTTTCTCGTCCACCAGTGTGCGTCGTTCTTTCTCTGGGCGGCCCTGCATTTCCAGGCCGAAGCTGATGTTCTCGCGCACCGTCAGCCAAGGCATCAGGGCGAACTTCTGGAACACCATGGCGATGCGTTTGGTGCGCATCATTTTCAGTTCGGCGGGGGTGCAGGAGGCGATGTCGATCTGACGCCCTTCATGCTCCACAAACAGCTGGCCACGACTGACGGTATTGAGGCCGTTGATGCAGCGCAGCAAGCTGGACTTGCCTGAGCCCGAGAGGCCCATCAGCACACAGATCTCGCCTTTCTCGATATCCAGGCTGGCGTTCTCGACGCCGACGATCTGCCCGGTCTTCTTCAGGATTTCGTTACGGCTCATGCCCTGGTCCAGCAGCTTGAGCGCTTCGCGTGGGTCTTTGGAAAAGATCACGTCGACTTTGTCGAATCGGATAATGCTCATGCATCACCCCCTACTTTAGCGTCGGGTTGTTTGCAGATACGGTCGAGCATGATGGCGAGCAACACAATGGCCAGGCCCGCTTCAAAGCCCAAGGCAATATCGGCGGTGTTGAGTGCGTTGACCACCGGCTTACCGAGGCCGTCGGCGCCTACCAGGGCCGCGATTACCACCATCGACAACGACAGCATGATGCATTGGGTAATGCCGGCGGCGATGCTCGGCATGGCGTGGGGCAGTTCAATGCGCGAGAGCAACTGGCGGCGCGAGCAGCCAAAGGCCTTGCCGGCGTCCATCAGCTCTTGCGGAACATCGCGGATACCCAGGTAGGTCAGGCGGATCGGCGCGGCAATCGCGAACACCACCGTGGAAATCAGCCCAGGCACCACACCCAGCCCGAAGAGGGTCAGGGTAGGGATGAGGTAGACGAAGGTCGGCACGGTCTGCATCAGATCGAGTACCGGCCGCATCATGGTGTAGAACATCGGTTTATGCGCGGCAACAATGCCCAGCGGCACACCGATGACCACGCAGACCAGGGTGGCGAACAGCACCTGGGCGAGGGTTTCCATGGTTTCCTGCCAGTACCCCAGGTTGAGGATCAGCAGGAAGGAGGCGATGACAAAAACAGTCAGTCCCCATTTACGTTGAATAAAGTGAGCCAGCAGCGCAATCAGACCGATCAATGCCAGTGGATTGAACCAGGTCAGCGCAAACGTCACGCCGTGGATCATCGTTTCCAGTGTCGATGCGATTGCGTCGAAGTAGTTGGCACCGTGTTGGGTCAACCAGTCGACGAAGGCAGCGATGTACTGGCCTAGTGGGATTTTCTGTTCAGTCAGCATGGTAGTGAATGTCCACATGCGAAGGGGAAAACATCCCAGGCCAGCGCACCGGCCTGGGGTCAGCGGGTGCTATTTGGCGAGGTAAGCTTTAACGGCATCGAGCCCTGGTTTGCCATCAACGGTGGTGACACCGGCGAGCCAGGTGTCGAGCACTTGCGGGTTCTTTTGCAGCCAGGCCTTGGCGGCAGCGTCGGCCTTCATCTTGTCGTCCAGGACGTTACCCATCAGGGTGCTTTCCATGTCGAGGGTGAACACCAGGTTCTTCAGCAACTGGCCGACGTTGCTGCATTCCTGGGTGTAGCCTTTGCGGGTGTTGGTATAGATGGTGGCCTGGCCGTAGTTGGGGCCGAACGAGTCGTCACCACCGGTCAGGTACTTCATCTTGAAGCGGGTGTTCATCGGGTGCGGTTCCCAGCCGAGGAACACGATGGCCTGGTTGCGCTTGGAAGCGCGTTCAACCTGAGAGAGCATGCCGGCTTCGCTGGATTCGACCACCTTGAAGCCGGCGGTTTTCAGGCCGAAGGCATCTTTGTCGATCAGTGTCTGGATGGTGCGGTTGCCATCGTTGCCCGGCTCGATGCCGTAGATCTTGCCGCCCAGCTCATCCTTGAATTTGGCGATGTCGGCGAAGTCTTTCAGGCCCTTGTCGTACAGCGCCTGTGGGACTGCCAGGGTGTACTTGGCGTTCTCCAGGTTGGCGCGCACGGTTTCCACGGTGCCGGCATCACGGTACTGCTTGATGTCGTTTTCCATGGTCGGCATCCAGTTGCCGAGGAAGATATCCATGTTCTTGCCGTCGGCCAGGGACTTGTAAGTCACCGGTACCGAAATCATCGTGGTGCGCGGCTTGTAGCCCAGGCCCTTGAGAATCTCGCTGGTGGTCGCGGTGGTGACGGTGATGTCGGTCCAGCCGACATCGGAGAAGTTGACGGTCTTGCACTGTTCCGGTTCTGCGGCGTATGCCACGACTGGCAGACTCAGCATGGCGGCCAACAACAACGAGGGTGAACCTTTCATGTGGGTAGACTCCTGTGTCTTTTCTGGCGGCATTCGCCGCGCTTTATAGGTGTTGCGGTTGGAGCGTGCGACAACAGCTCTGGCGCGGTGCCTTGCAAACGAGTCGAGACTGATCATGTACCAGTGAAAATCTGACGCCTACAGGGGGCGTCGTATCCAGTACAGGGAGGGTCGCATCCAGTACCGATGACGTCGCTTACAGGTTTTTCCGAAGGTAAAACTGCTGTTTTTACCCTTCTGCACCGCAAAAAACGGCCAAAACTGGCGTTCGCACGCGAGCGCCGCTGGTGAGCATGAGTGCGTCGGTGTGAGACGCCGTGATGACGAATAAAAGCTTGATGATGCCGCCATCTGGGCGATCTGAGCGTAGCACCTCGTTCAAGCCCGGCCCGTGCTTATCGAGGAGTTTCACGTTAATGGCTATCAGCGTTTTCGACCTGTTCAAGATCGGCATCGGGCCTTCGAGTTCGCACACCGTGGGGCCCATGCGCGCCGCCGCGTTGTTCGTTCAAGGATTGCGTGAACGTGGGTGGCTGGAACAGGTGCAGCGTGTCGAAGTGCAACTGTACGGCTCGCTGTCGGCCACCGGCATCGGTCACGGCAGCGACACCGCCACCATCATGGGCCTGATGGGCGAATGGCCGGACGCAATCGACCCCACGCAAATCGGCGCCCGTATTCACACCTTGCGCGAAACCGACACGCTGCTGCTGGACGGGCGGTTGCCGGTGCCGTTTGTGTGGGCGCGGGACATGCGTCTGCTCGACGAGAACCTGCCGTTTCATCCCAATGCCATGACCCTGGTGGTATTTGCCGAAAACGGCGAGTTGCACCGCGACACCTATTACTCGGTGGGCGGCGGTTTCGTGGTGGATGAAGCCCAGGCCCAAAGCGGTGTGGCGGATATGGACCGCACCGAGCTGCCCTATGACTTTTCCAGTGCCGTGGAGCTCTTGCAACTGTGCAAGACCCACAACCTGCGCGTTGCCGAACTGATGCTGGCGAATGAAAAAACCTGGCGCAGCGAAGAAGAAATCCGCAGCGGCCTGATGAAGCTCTGGCGCGCCATGCAAGAATGCGTGGAGCAGGGCCTCAAGCACGAGGGTATTCTGCCTGGCGGCTTGAACGTGCGCCGTCGCGCCGCCAAGTTGCACCGCAGCTTGCAGGAGCTGAACAAGCCGAATGTGATCGGCTCGACCTTGAGCGCCATGGAATGGGTCAACCTGTTCGCCCTGGCGGTCAACGAAGAAAACGCCGCCGGTGGGCGCATGGTCACGGCGCCTACCAATGGCGCGGCGGGGATCATCCCGGCGGTGTTGCACTACTTTATGAAGTTCAGTGAAGAAGTCACCGAAGCCAACGTGGTCGACTACCTGCTCGGCGCGGCGGCAGTGGGCATCCTGTGTAAAAAGAACGCCTCGATCTCCGGTGCCGAAGTCGGTTGCCAGGGCGAGGTCGGTTCTGCGTGCGCGATGGCCGCGGCCGGGTTGGCGGAGATCCTCGGCGCCACGCCGGAGCAACTGTGCAACGCCGCTGAAATCGGTTTGGAACATAACCTTGGCCTGACCTGCGACCCAGTGGGCGGTTTGGTGCAAGTGCCGTGTATCGAGCGCAATGCGATCGCGGCGGTGAAGGCGATCAACGCGGCGCAAATGGCGTTGCGTGGCGATGGCCAGCACTTCATCTCGTTGGACCGGGTGATCCGCACCATGCGTGATACGGGGGCCGATATGCATGACAAGTACAAAGAGACATCGCGGGGTGGGTTGGCGGTGAGTGCGGTTGAATGTTGAGTCAGTGACATGATCGTTCCCACGCTCCGCGTGGGAATGCCGCCCCGGACGCTCCGCGTCCCAGGGGTGACGCAGAGCGTCACAGGATGCATGCCCACGCAGAGCGTGGGAACGAGCTGAATGGCTGTAGTGCTGACATAATTGCTCACAAAGTGAACACCCCGGCCAAAATCGCCACCTTTTAGCGCGTCGCAAATAGATAAGTAGCTTCCGAACGATTCCTACACGATCACACGCCTGATGTGCTTTGGGTGACAGACTTCTCCTACGCCCGCAAAGCGCCTTCCCACAAGTGCTACCGATCTGCTCACACCCCTTGAACCCCGCCCGTTAGGCGTCATATCCCGCACTTCACGCGCGGGCTTGTATAGACGCGTCAACAGGTCGTTTTCAGGAGTTCTTGAATAGCCATTCAATTTTAGGCATGGCATTTGCTCTATCAATTACAAAGCCTCTCCTTTCCAGGACGAGCGCAATAACAAGAGCCTCGCCTGAGGCCACCACCTGCTTTGTGTGATGTGAGGAGATACTGCGATGACGTCGACCAACTCCGGGGCCCAACCCCAGAACCGTGCGCCTCAATCCATCGGCTTTTTGCTGCTGGACAATTTCACGCTGATTTCCCTGGCGTCAGCCGTGGAGCCACTGCGCATGGCCAACCAGCTGTCCGGCCGCGAGCTGTATCGCTGGACAACCCTGAGTGTCGACGGCAACCAGGTGTGGGCCAGCGATGGCCTGCAAATCACCCCCGACGCCTCCATGCACAAAGCCCCCGTCCTGGACACGGTCATCGTGTGCGGCGGCGTGGGCATCCAGCGTACCGTCACCCGTGAACATGTGTCGTGGCTGCAAAGCCAGGCGCGCCAGTCTCGCCGCCTTGGCGCGGTGTGCACCGGCAGCTGGGCCCTGGCCTGCGCCGGCTTGCTCGACGGCTTTGATTGCAGCGTGCACTGGGAATGCCTGGCGTCGATGCAGGAAGCCTTCCCGCGGGTGGCCATGAGCACGCGCCTGTTCACCCTCGACCGCAACCGCTTCACCAGCTCCGGCGGCACCGCACCCCTGGACATGATGTTGCACCTGATCAGCCGTGACCACGGCCGTGAATTGTCGGCCGCCATCTCCGAGATGTTCGTGTACGAACGCATCCGCAACGAACAGGATCACCAGCGTGTGCCGCTCAAGCACATGCTCGGCACCAACCAGCCGAAACTGCAGGAAATCGTCGCGCTGATGGAAGCCAACCTCGAAGAGCCGATCGACCTGGACGAACTGGCGGTGTATGTCGCCGTGTCGCGCCGGCAGTTGGAGCGGCTGTTCCAGAAATACCTGCACTGCTCGCCGTCGCGCTACTACCTCAAGCTGCGCCTGATCCGTGCACGGCAACTGCTCAAGCAGACGCCGATGTCGATCATCGAAGTTGCCTCGGTGTGCGGGTTTGTGTCTACGCCGCACTTTTCCAAGTGCTATCGCGAGTACTTTGGCATTCCGCCACGGGATGAGCGCGTAGGTTCCAACACCACCCAGCAAGTGGCGATGATGCCGATTCCGCCGGCACTGGTGTTGTCCCCATTGTCGGGGCCGATGTCGGCGTTGAGCCAGGCGCGCAATGAGTCGACCTTTGCCAGTGTAAGGCTCTAAAAACCGAGCCGTGTGCATCGCAGGCAAGCCAGCTCCCACCTTGGAATGCGTTCCCCTGTGGGAGCTGGCTTGCCTGCGATAGCGGTATTTCAGGCGCCAGAGCTTTGTTTGAACTGCATCAGCGCCGGCAACAATTGCTGGTCGATCGCCTGCCTCACCGCCGGCAAAATCGTCGCGCTGCCGCTGTACATCTTTTCAACCATGCCCTTGAGCGCCTTGGCCCGCGCTTCACTCAACCCGCGCACCGCACATTCGCAAGCCTGCTCGGCGGTAGCGCCGCTGGACACTTCAAAACCCAGCGAGCGCAGTTGGCCCAGCAGGTCATCCTGGTCAATCAAATCCGCGTGCATCATGACGGTCATCCTGGTGTAGGGAGCGGGAATTGACTTGGATTCTGGTAGGCCCCAGGACTGGCGGCAAGGGCAGAATCCACCGATGGCTCGTATGGCTATGAACAGGTCGTTTTCGGGGTACTTGACCTGACCCGTAACGGGCACACTGAACCCAGGCACGCAGCTTGAAGGTTTGGTCACCCTCGACATGCACGGCTCACACAAAGCACTCTGCCCCGATCCCGTCACGGCTGGATCGGGGCTTTTTTTTGCGCGGGCAGCCCGATCACCCGGCCGAGCAGGGCAGGCCGGGGTAGATCGGCGTGTTCCTGGCTCAGGGCAATGAGTTTTTCCAGGGTCGCGCCGGCAAACGGCGCCGACTGCGGCCCGGCCAGATCGACATGCAGCAGCATCTGTTCGTTACCGGCCAACTCGCGCTCTTCGCCCACAAGGTGCAGGCTGTGATAGAGGTGCAGGCGCTTGGCGTCATGGGCGATCAGTTGGGTATGCACCTCAACCTCGGCCCCGAGCTTCACCTCATGCAGGTAGTTCAGGTGCAGCTCCAGGGTGAACAGCGAGTGGCCACTGGCTTCGCGGTTTTCGCTGTCCAGCCCCAGGGTGTCCATCAGCGCATCGGTGGCGTAGCTGAAGATCAGCAGATAGAACGCGTCACGCAGATGGCCGTTGTAGTCGACCCAGTCGGGCAGGATGTTCGTGGTGTAGGTGGTCAGTGCGGGCATGGCATGAATCCAATTCAGTATGCGGTCAAATGTGGGAGCTGGCTTGCCTGCGATAGCAATGGTGAGGCCAACACCGCCATCGCAGGCAAGCCAGCTTCCACAGGGTTATTCGGCGAAGTTCATGCCGTGCTTGGCCTTGGTTGTTTTTACGGCTTCCAGCACCGCCAGCAGACAGTCATCACGATAGCGCTCCAGCGCCGAGATGCTGTGGTTACCTAACTGCTCCGCGGTGCCATCGACCACATCATCAATCAGTTTTTCAGTCAATTCTGGCGCCGGCAGGTAAGTCCACGGCAACTGCAACGCCGGGCCGAACTGCGCCATGAAGTGGCGCATGCCCGCATCGCCGCCCGCCAGGGTGTAAGTGAGGAAAGTACCCATGAACGACCAGCGCAACCCGGCACCAAAACGAATGGCATCGTCGATTTCGCCGGTGGTCGCCACGCCGTCATTGACCAGGTGCAGCGCCTCTCTCCACAGCGCTTCCAGCAGGCGGTCGGCAATAAACCCCGGCACTTCCTTGCGCACATGCAGCGGGCGCATGCCGAGGGATTCATACACCTTGATCGCTGCCTGGATCGCCTCTGGCGCGGTGTTTTTGCCGCCCACCACTTCTACCAGTGGCAACAGGTAGACCGGGTTGAAGGGGTGGCCGACCACGCAGCGTTCCGGGTGGGTGGAGCTTTCATAGAATTCGCTGGGCAATAGCCCTGAGGTGCTGGAACCGATCAATACGTTCGGCTTGGCCGCGGCGCTGATCTGGCTGTGCAATTGCAGCTTCAGCTCCAGGCGTTCCGGGGCGCTTTCCTGGATGAAGTCCGCGTCTTTCACGCATTCTTCGATGGTGGTGACAAAGCGCAGGCGGTCTTGGGAGGCACCGGGCGCCAGGCCCTGTTGTTCAAGGGCAGTCCAGGCGTTGGCGACGCGTTTGCGCAGGGCTGCCTCGGCACCGGGCGCGGGGTCCCAGGCGACTACATCCAGGCCATGGGCAAGGGCACGGGACACCCAGCCGCTGCCGATGACGCCGCTGCCCAACGCGGCGAAGGTTTTGATGTCGGTGATAAAGCGCATGGCATATTCCTAAAGTGTTCGATGATCCTTTGTGGGAGCCGGGCTTGCCCGCGATGGCGGCATTGCAGGCTACAAAGATGTGGCGGATTTACTGGCCTCATCGCGGGCAACCCCGGCTCCCACAGGAGTGGTGGTGTCTGTGTTAGCCGCGTTGGGTCAGGCCCATCTTGATGCGGCCTTCGGCTGGGGTCAGGACTCTTGCGCCTAACCGGCTGAGAATTTCACTGGCACGCTCCACCAACTGCCCATTGGTGGCGAGCACGCCCTTGTCCAGCCACAGGTTGTCCTCCAGGCCCACCCGTACGTTGCCCCCCAACAGCACCGCTTGCGCGGCCATTGGCATTTGCATGCGACCAATCCCGAAGCCAGCCCACACCGCGTCGGCGGGCAGGTTGTCGACCATGGCTTTCATGGTGGTGGTATCGGCCGGCGCGCCCCAGGGAATGCCCAGGCACAGTTGGAACAGCGGGTTATCCAGCAACCCTTCCTTGATCATCTGCTTGGCGAACCACAGGTGGCCGGTGTCGAAAATTTCCAGCTCGGCCTTTACGCCCAGTTCCTGGATACGTTTGGCGCCGGCACGCAGCTGCGCCGGGGTGGACACGTAAATGGTGTCGCCATCGCCGAAGTTCAGCGTGCCGCAGTCCAGGGTGCAGATTTCCGGCAGCAGTTCTTCAACGTGGGCCAGGCGGGTCAGCGGGCCCACCAGGTCGGTATTGGGCCCGAACTCCATGGGATTCTCGCCGCCACCGATCTCCAGGTCCCCCCCCATGCCGGCGGTGAGGTTGACGATGATGTCGATGTCGGCCTCGCGGATGCGCTCCATCACTTCACGGTACAGGGCCACATCGCGGCTGAACTTGCCGGTCTGCGGGTCGCGTACATGACAATGCACCACGGTGGCACCGGCCTTGGCGGCTTCCACCGCAGCGGCGGCGATTTGTTTGGGGGTGACCGGCACGTGTGGGCTTCTGGCGGTCGTGTCGCCAGCACCGGTGAGTGCGCAGGTGATGATGACGTCGTGGTTCATGAGGCGGTTCCTTACAGGCGTGTGATTTCAAGGCGCAGGGCGCCGTTCGCAACCGTCATGGGCTGCGAAGCGGTGATCTGGATGGGTTATTTGGTGGTCAATTGCAGGTTGGCGGCAGCCGGCTTGCCGTCGAAGGTGGTCACACCCTCCAGCCAGCGCGCCTGGTCTTGTGGGTGGTCTTTGAGCCACTGTTTGGCGGACTCGATGGCGTCCTTGTGATCCAGCAGCGGCTGCATCATCCGGCTCTCGTCGGCGGCAGTGAACGTCAGGTTGGTCAGCAACTTATGCACATTGGGGCACTGGTCGGCGTAGGCCGGCGCGGTCACGGTCCATACGGTGGCCATGCCTTCGTTCGGGCCCAGGGCGTCTTCGCTGCCGGTGAGGTAAGTCATCGCCACATTGACGTTCATCGGGTGCGGCGCCCAACCAAAGAACACCACGGCTTCCTTGCGGCGCACGGCACGGTCCACGGCCGCCAACATGCCGGCTTCGCTGGACTCCACCAACTGGAACTTGCCCAGGCCGAACTGGTTCTTGGCGATCATCGCCTTGATCTGCGTATTGGCGCCCGAGCCCGGCTCGATGCCATAAATCTTGCCGCCCAGCTCTTTCTCGAACCTGGCGATATCGGCAAAGGTTTTCAGGCCCTTATCCGCCAGATAAGTCGGCACTGCGAGGGTGGCGCGGGCGTCTTCCAGGCTGGCTTTGTCGAGGACTTTGACTTGCTTGGCGTCGACTAACGGCGTGATGGTCTGGGTCATCAGCGGGTTCCAATAACCGAGAAACAGGTCCAGGCGCTGGTCGCGAATGCCGGCAAAGATGATTTGCTGAGAGGCGCTGGTTTGTTTGGTCTTGTAGCCGAGGCCATCGAGCAGCACCTGGGCCATGGCGCTGGTGGCGATGACGTCGGTCCAGTTGACCACGCCCATGCGCACGTTCTGGCAAGCAGGGGCATCCGCTGCCATGACAGGGGTGCTCAAAATAGCGCTGGCGCTGAGTGCAAGTACGCAGCGGCTGATCAGTCGGTTCATGGGTGGAGCCCTCGGCAGGTCGTTATTGTGGGTGCCGGCGTCTTGGTGCGCCGTGGGATCACGTTACGCAGCTTGGCGCCCCGCAAAGCGCACGGCGGCGACCCGCTCTTGCACTGCAGCGACCTGGGCTCTTGAATGGCCGGTTGAACTGGCGTATCACAGTGACCACGCTGCCCGTCCGACGAGAGCGCCACCATGTCCCAGGATGTCTATTTCTTGCTGATGCCGGGTTTCTCGGCCCTCGGTTTTATCTCCGCGCTGGAACCGTTGCGCGTGGCCAACCGCTTTCGCGGCGAGCTGTACCGCTGGCACATTTTGAGTGCTGATGGCGGCGCGGTGCTGGCGAGCAACGGCATGTCGGTCAACGCCGACGCCGCGCTTGAGCTATTGAAAAAAGGCGCGACTTTACTGGTGGTGGCTGGCTTCGAACCCCTGCAGTTCGCCACGCCCGCCCTGGAGCATTGGCTGCGCCGCCTCGACCATGAGGGTGTGACCCTCGGCGCCATCGACACCGGTGCCTGCGTGCTGGCTGAGGCTGGCCTGCTTGACGGCCACCGCCTGACCTTGCACTGGGAAGCCATCGACGCCTTCAAGGAAGCCTATCCGCACCTGAGCGTGACCCAGGAACTGTTCGAAATCGACCGGCGCCGCATCACCTGCGCCGGCGGCACGGCCTCCATCGACCTGATGCTCGACCTCATCGCCCAGGCCCACGGCCCGGAGCTGGCTATCCAGGTTTCCGAGCAATTCGTACTAAGCCGCATCCGCCCGCGCAAAGACCACCAGCGCATGCAGATCGCCACGCGCTACGGCATCAACAACAAGAAACTGGTGCACGTGATCGGCGAAATGGAACAGCACACCGAACCGCCCCTGAGCACCTTGGCCCTGGCCGAAACGATCAAGGTCACACGACGCCAACTGGAGCGGCTGTTTCGCCTGCACCTGAACGATACGCCCAGTAATTTCTACCTGGGCCTGCGCCTGGAAAAAGCCCGCAAACTGCTGCGCCAGAGCGACATGAGCGTGCTGGAAGTGAGTATTGCGTGCGGGTTTGAGTCACCGTCGTATTTCACCAGGAGCTATCGCGCAAGGTTTGCCAAATGCCCGCGGGAGGATCGGCGACGGGAGGCGATTTGAGCGTTGGTGCAGATTCAAGGTGGGAGTTGGCTTGCCTGCGATGGCGGCGGGTCAGCACCGCATAGGCCAACTGATACATCGCAATCGCAGGCAAGCCAGCTCCCACATTGGTAAGTAGTGTGGTGTCAGGAAATGCATGTGGTGGCGTGGGAATATTCTTGTTTTGCAACGCTGCACGCGATTACCGGAAAAGGACTGCTAACGTCCAAATGGTTTCTTACGTAACCATAAGAGGTTGGCATGCTGAAAAAACTAATCACTCTGATCGCACTCGCGTCCACCCCGGTATGGGCAGCCCAGGCGCCCGCGCCATTCACCGGCGCCGATTACAGCGGCCGTTATGAATGTAATGGCCAGGACAAACATATCGGCCACTTCAAAGGCGTTGTCGAGATGAAACTTGACGCCACGCAAAGCACTGGCAAGTACGCCGCCTACACCTTCACCCTGACCCTGGAAGACAAGTCCCGCTATGAAGGCATGGCCGCCGGCACCTCGGATACGCTGGGCATCTACTTCGCTCACACCGACCCGGCCTTGAAGGACTTTGGCGTGGGCGTAGCGCAAGTGACACCGACCCCGGAAGGCAAAGTCTCCTTCGTTAAATACTATTACGGCCCTGAGTACGAAGGCGGCGGGCACGGCTTGGAGCACTGCGTCAAAAGCTGATGTGCGGTTATTTCTTCATCAGACATGAGCACGCGGTCTTATAGGCCTCGTGCTGATACTTGTTGAGCGTCGCTGGCAGATCAAAGGTGTGCTTTTTGTATTGCGCATTGATGGTCTGCGGCGACAGCAGCGTCACCTCAACCCCCTCCAGCAATTGAAACACCCCTTCAATCTTGAACGTCGTCGGGCCACCGGCAAACTCACCTTTCTTGCTGCGTTTCTTGATGGCAATACGCGTGATGCCATTGGCCTGCACAAACGCTTTCACCTGTGCGGCAAAGGCTTTGACGTTGGCCGCTTCGTCGTCATCGTCGAGGGCGATTTTCTTGGTCGCCAGGGCGACGTGGGTCAGCGCCTGGTTGTCCAGGGAGGCGACAGCGATGATGGCTTCGCTGCCTTTGATTTCGATGCCGCAAATAATCATGGCGTTGCCTTGAGCAGGAAAAGAGGGCACGGATGGTAACAGGCTCGGTTCGTTCAAGAGGAGCTGACCATCCGTCGGAGGCAGTGCTGATACTGTCAGATCTGACAGTAGATCCTGATGGGTTCCCCAACTAGATTCGCAGCAGGGGCTGGCACGCGGTCCCATTTTTTTGCGACGAGGGAGGCGGGCAATGAATATTCGCAAGGAAATTCGAAAACTGAGCGGGCCTGAACGGCTAGCGTTTACCAATACGCTGTTGGCCCTTAAGGGTAATGGCGGATACGACAAGTATGTGCATTGGCATCACGCAGTGATGGTACCTACCGTTCACCCTGATGAACCCCAAGATCCCGACTATCGTAATGGCGCCCACTTGGGGCCGGCTTTTTTACCCTGGCATCGTGAAATGTTGTTGCAGTTGGAAGCCGACCTTCAGACCATCACGCCCGGCATCACGCTGCCTTACTGGGATTGGACATTGGACGCGGCAGACCCGACGAATTCGCCGGTGTGGGAGCAAAGCCTGCTGGGGGGTGACGGTGACGCTGCCGATGAATTCAGGGTGCAGGATGGACCCTTCGCGTACCGATACGGCAATTGGCCGGTGCCTGCCTATCCGGAAGATGGGCTGCCGGGGGCGGGGTTGAAGCGCCAGTTCTCACGTTTGGTCAACTCGCTGCCGACGGCTGCGGACTTGCAGATGGCAATGAATGAAGGGCTGTATGACGAGCC
This sequence comes from Pseudomonas sp. B2021, assembly GCF_018135665.1. NCBI lineage: Bacteria > Pseudomonadati > Pseudomonadota > Gammaproteobacteria > Pseudomonadales > Pseudomonadaceae > Pseudomonas > Pseudomonas sp. B2021. The sequence goes on along the minus strand of NZ_SMOF01000001.1, from coordinate 5,639,153 downwards.
GAACTACACGTCGAGTCCGTTCAATAGAGGCTTTAGAAACCGACTCGAAGGCTGGATCACTCAGAAGGGCGACCCGCAAGTCACCACCCCTGGTTCTCAATTGCACAACCGCGTCCATTTATGGATTGGCGGCAACATGCTGGCGATGACCTCGCCCGAAGATCCAGTATTTTTTCTGCATCATTGTTTCATCGACAAAATCTGGGCCGACTGGCAGGCGCAAATGATGCTGGATAAGCCCGCACTGGCGCCTCATTACTGCCCGATGCAGGATGGCCCCACCGGGCATAATTACGATGATGTGATCAAACCCTGGACTCGTCGTATCCGTGAGGTGATGGATATCACCGCGCTGGGGTATGCCTACGAGCCAGCCTCACCCTTGACCAAAAGGCCGTTCAAGTCACCTTTCATGGCTTGAGCGTGGCGCAGCCCTTTGCGCGGCCTGGTCGCGTGAAGGGTGCTTACTCCTGCCCAATCGACTCCAAAAACTCCGACCGTTCATCACTCATCCGCGCCAGGCAGTCGTTGTGCGCAATCGCGTAGGCCTTGGTGCCGGTCACTGCCGGGAAGGTGTCCACTGCACAATCGGCATCCCGCAGTTTCTCCCATTTTTGCTGGGCATCCTTCAGACGGGCGGTAATGTCCGCCAGTTTGGTCTTATCGCTGCCGTAGGTCGAACCCATGCGCTCCAGCAACCCCTCATAGTTATCTTTGAGCAATTGCTCGGCAGTGGTTTTGTTGTAGGTGGCGCATTCCAGGGTTTGCTGGTCGTTCTCGATGCCGTCGCACGGCGTGCTGTCGGTGTCTTCGGCCGCGTGGGCGGTGGTTGCGATGAGTGCCAAAGCCAGGAAAATCGATTTCATTGCGCCGTCTCATATCAGGTGATGAGGAATTCTGGCTCAAGCGTAAGACAAAGAACAGCCAACCGTGGGGCCTGTCTTCGCAGCCTTTGTCGTGGATTGACGCTTTCGGCAATTCCCCTGTCGTTTTTGCACCCGGCTCCGTCGGTGCCTGGGCATATGCTGGCCCCAAAGCGCCGGCAGACGATTCGGCGCATGAATCGCCAATAAGGGGACGCCTGATGAGCCCAGCCGAGTTGCACGCCGACAGCATCGTTATCGACGGTCTGATTATTGCCAAGTGGAACCGCGACCTGTTCGAAGACATGCGCAAAGGTGGCCTCACCGCCGCCAATTGCACGGTGTCGGTGTGGGAAGGCTTCCAGGCCACGATCAATAACATCGTTGCCAGCCAGACCCTGATCCGCGAAAACAGCGACCTGGTGATCCCGGTGAAAACCACCGCCGACATCCGCCGCGCCAAGGAGCTGGGCAAGACTGGCATCATCTTCGGCTTCCAGAATGCCCATGCCTTTGAGGACCAGCTCGGCTATGTCGAGATCTTCAAGCAGCTCGGCGTGGGCGTGGTGCAGATGTGCTACAACACCCAGAACCTGGTGGGCACCGGTTGCTACGAGCGCGATGGCGGCCTGTCGGGTTTCGGGCGTGAGATCGTCGGCGAGATGAACCGCGTCGGCATCATGTGCGACCTGTCCCACGTGGGCTCCAAGACCAGCGAAGAGGTCATCCTCGAATCGAAAAAGCCGGTGTGCTACTCCCACTGTCTGCCGTCCGGGCTTAAAGAGCACCCGCGCAACAAGTCCGATGAAGAGCTGAAGTTCATCGCCGACCATGGCGGATTTGTCGGTGTGACCATGTTCGCGCCGTTTTTGGCCAAGGGCATCGACTCGACTATCGACGACTATGCCGAAGCCATCGAATACACCATGAACATCGTCGGCGAAGACGCCATCGGCATCGGCACCGACTTCACCCAGGGCCATGGCCAGGATTTCTTCGAAATGCTCACCCATGACAAGGGCTACGCCCGCCGCCTGACCAGCTTCGGCAAGATCATCAACCCGCTGGGCATCCGCACCGTGGGTGAGTTCCCCAACCTCACCGAGACCCTGCTCAAGCGCGGCCACAGCGAGCGCGTGGTGCGCAAGATCATGGGCGAGAACTGGGTCAACGTGCTCAAGGACGTCTGGGGCGAATAAGCCACTGCTCGCTTAATCCTTCACCCGCCGCCATCCGTGCGGCGGGCATCAAAACGAATTTTCTGGAGTTGAGTTTCCATGGCCAAGATCGCCCCGCAATTGCCAATTGAAGTCGACAGCGAAACCGGTGTCTGGACCTCCGACGCCCTGCCGATGCTGTACGTGCCACGCCATTTCTTCGTCAACAACCATATGGGCATCGAAGAAGTGCTGGGCGCGGACGCCTACGCCGAGATCCTCTACAAGGCCGGCTACAAATCCGCCTGGCACTGGTGCGAAAAAGAAGCTGAATGCCACGGCCTGGAAGGCGTCGCGGTGTTCGAGCATTACATGAAACGCCTGTCGCAACGCGGCTGGGGCCTGTTCAAGATCCAGGACATCGACCTGGATAAAGGCACCGCCAGCGTCAAGCTGGAACACTCGGCATTCGTCTATGTGTACGGCAAGGTCGGCCGCAAGGTGGACTACATGTTCACCGGCTGGTTTGCCGGCGCCATGGACCAGATCCTGCAAGCGCGTGGCAGCAACATCCGCACCGTCGCCGAACAAGTCTACGGAGGCTCCGAAGAGGGCCACGATGACGGCTTGTTCACCGTCAAGCCGTTGTAAGCCGAGGACCGTGCCATGGCTTTCGAAGCAATGTTCCAGCCGATTCAGATCGGCAAACTGACCATCCGCAACCGAGTGCTCAGTACCGCTCACGCCGAGGTGTATGCCACCGACGGCGGCATGACCACCGACCGCTATGTGAAGTATTACGAAGAGAAAGCCAAGGGCGGTATTGGCCTGGCGATCTGCGGCGGCTCCTCGGTGGTGGCCATCGACAGCCCGCAGGAGTGGTGGGCGTCGGTGAACCTGTCTACCGACCGCATCATCCCGCACTTCCAGAACCTGGCCGATGCCATGCACAAGCATGGCGCCAAGATCATGATCCAGATTACCCACATGGGCCGACGCTCGCGTTGGGACGGCTTCAACTGGCCAACCCTGATGTCGCCGTCCGGCGTGCGTGAACCGGTACACCGTGCCACCTGCAAGACCATCGAGCCGGAAGAGATCTGGCGCGTGATCGGCAACTACGCCCAGGCCGCGCGCCGGGCCAAAGCCGGTGGCCTGGACGGGGTGGAATTGTCGGCCGTGCACCAGCACATGATCGACCAGTTCTGGAGCCCGCGGGTCAACAAGCGTACCGATGAATGGGGCGGCAGCTTCGAGGGCCGCATGAAGTTCGGCCTGGAAGTGTTGAAGGCCGTGCGTGCCGAAGTGGGGGATGACTTCTGTGTGGGCATGCGCCTGTGCGGTGACGAGTTCCACCCGGACGGCTTGTCCCACGAGGACATGAAGCAAATCGCCAAGTACTACGATGACACCGGCATGCTCGATTTCATCGGCGTGGTGGGCTCGGGTTGCGACACCCACAACACCCTGGCCAACGTCATCCCGAACATGAGCTACCCGCCGGAGCCATTCCTGCACCTGGCGGCCGGCATCAAGGAAGTGGTCAAGGTTCCGGTGCTGCACGCGCAGAACATCAAGGACCCGAACCAGGCCACGCGCATTCTGGAAGGCGGCTATGTGGACATGGTCGGCATGACCCGTGCGCACATCGCCGACCCGCACCTGATCGCCAAGATCAAGATGGGCCAGATCGACCAGATCAAGCAGTGCGTGGGCGCCAACTACTGCATCGACCGCCAGTACCAGGGCCTGGATGTGTTGTGCATCCAGAACGCTGCGACCTCCCGTGAATACATGGGCGTGCCGCACATCATCGAGAAGTCCACCGGGCCCAAGCGCAAGGTGGTTGTGGTGGGGGCCGGCCCGGCCGGGATGGAAGCCGCGCGCGTGGCGGCTGAACGTGGCCACGACGTGACGCTGTTCGAGAAAAAGGAGTTTATCGGCGGGCAAATCACCACGGCATCGAAAGCGCCGCAGCGTGACCAGATCGCCGGTATCACCCGTTGGTATCAACTGGAGCTGGCGCGTTTGAAAGTCGACCTGCGCCTGGGTGTCGCAGCCGATGCCGAGACCATCCTGGACGTGCGTCCGGACGTGGTGGTGCTGGCGGTGGGTGGGCATCCGTTCATCGAGCAGAACGAACACTGGGGCGCCGCCGAAGGCTTGGTGGTGAGCAGTTGGGACGTGCTCGACGGCAAGGTGCTGCCTGGCAAGAACGTGCTGGTGTACGACACTATCTGCGAATTCACCGGGATGTCGGTGGCCGACTTCCTGGCCGACAAAGGCAGCCAGGTGGAAATCGTCACCGACGACATCAAGCCGGGCGTGGCGATCGGCGGAACATCGTTCCCCACGTACTACCGCAGCATGTACCCCAAGGAAGTGATCATGACCGGCGACATGATGCTGGAAAAGGTCTACCGCGAGGGCGACAAGCTGGTGGCTGTGCTGGAGAACGAATACACCGGCGCCAAAGAGGAGCGGGTGGTCGACCAGGTGGTGGTGGAGAACGGCGTGCGCCCGGACGAGGCCATTTACTACGGGCTCAAGGAAGGCTCACGCAACAAGGGCCAGATCGACGTTGAAGCCTTGTTTGCGATCAAGCCGCAGCCCTGCTTGAGCGAAGCGGGCGAGGGGTACTTGCTGTTCCGCATTGGTGACTGTGTGGCCCAGCGCAATACCCACGCCGCCATCTATGACGCCCTGCGCTTGTGCAAGGATTTCTGACGCACCTGATCGTTCCCACGCTCTGCGTGGGAATGCCGCCCTGGACGCTCCGCGTCTGCTTTTAAGGTCGTGACGCAGAGCGTCACAGGATGCATGCCCACGCAGAGCGTGGGAACGATCTTAGTGGGAGCTTCACCATGCTGAATACCCTTCTTCCCATCCTGCTTTTTGCCGCCCTGGGCCTCGCCGTCCTCGGCGCTTTGCGCCGGGCGAACATGTGGCGTCGTGGCCGCGCATCCAAAGTCGACCTGCTGGGCGGCCTTTTGGCCATGCCCAAGCGCTACATGGTCGACCTGCACCACGTGGTCGCCCGTGACAAATACATCGCCAACACCCACGTTGCGACGGCGCTGGGCTTTGTGCTGTCGGCGTTGCTGGCGATTGCGGTGCACGGTTTCGGCCTGCAGAGCCGCATTCTTGGCTATGCACTGCTGCTGGCGTCGACATTGATGTTTGTAGGCGCGATCTTCATGTACCTGCGCCGCCGCAATCCGCCTGCGCGCCTGTCCAAAGGCCCGTGGATGCGCCTGCCGAAAAGCCTGATGGCCTTCTCGGTGAGCTTCTTCCTGGTGACCTTGCCGGTGGCCGGGATTCTGCCCGCCGACTTCGGCGGCTGGTTGCTCGCGGCATTGCTGAGCGTGGGCGTGTTGTGGGGCGTGTCCGAAATGTTTTTCGGCATGACCTGGGGCGGGCCGATGAAACACGCCTTCGCCGGTGCCCTGCACCTGGCCTGGCACCGCCGCGCCGAACGCTTTGGCGGTGGCCGCTCCACCGGGTTGAAACCGTTGGACCTGAGCGATAAAACCGCGCCGCTGGGCGTGGAAAAACCCAAGGACTTCACCTGGAACCAACTGCTCGGCTTCGACGCCTGCGTGCAGTGCGGCAAGTGCGAAGCGGCGTGCCCGGCGTTTGCCGCCGGCCAGCCACTGAACCCGAAAAAACTCATCCAGGACATGGTGGTCGGCCTGGCCGGTGGCACCGATGCCAAGTTCGCCGGCAGCCCGTACCCCGGCAAACCGGTGGGCGAACACGGCGGCAACCCGCACCAGCCGATCGTCAACGGCCTAGTGGACGCCGAGACCCTGTGGTCGTGCACCACCTGCCGCGCCTGCGTGGAAGAGTGCCCGATGATGATCGAGCACGTGGACGCCATCGTCGACATGCGTCGCCACCTCACCCTGGAAAAAGGCGCTACGCCGAACAAGGGCGCCGAAGTCCTGGAAAACCTGATCGCCACCGACAACCCTGGCGGCTTTGCCCCCGGTGGTCGCCTGAACTGGGCGGCAGACCTGAACCTGCCGCTGCTCAGCGACAATGGCAGTTGCGATGTACTGTTCTGGGTCGGCGATGGCGCCTTCGACATGCGTAACCAACGTACCCTGCGCGCCTTCGTAAAAGTACTCAAGGCCGCCAAGGTCGACTTCGCCGTGCTTGGCCTGGAAGAACGCGACAGCGGTGACGTGGCGCGCCGCCTCGGCGATGAAGCGACATTCCAGCTGCTGGCCACGCGCAATATCCAGACCCTGGCCAAGTACAGCTTCAAGCGCATCGTCACCTGCGACCCACACAGCTTCCATGTGCTGAAAAACGAATACGGTGCCTTCAACGGCAACTACCGGGTGCAGCACCACAGCACCTTCATGGCCGAGCTGATCGGCGAGGGCGCGCTGAACCTGGGCCAGCATAAAGGCAACAGCGTGACCTACCACGACCCGTGCTACCTGGGCCGCTACAACGGTGAATACGAGGCGCCGCGCCAAGTGCTGCGGGCGCTGGGTATCGAGGTCAAGGAAATGCAACGCTCGGGCTTCCGGTCGCGCTGCTGCGGTGGCGGGGGCGGCGCGCCGATCACCGACATTCCCGGCAAGCAACGTATCCCCGATATGCGCATGGACGACATCCGCGAGACCGGTGCCGAACTGGTGGCCGTGGGTTGCCCGCAATGCACCGCGATGCTCGAAGGCGTGGTCGAACCGCGCCCGTTGATCAAGGACATCGCCGAGCTGGTAGCCGACGCGCTGCTTGAAGACGCCGCGCCAGCCAAAGCCCCCCTCAAGCGTGAACCTGCGGAGGTGCACTGATGAGCGACATTATCCGCCGCGACCCACGGGCCGAATGGATCGCCCGTAACCGCCTGCACCCGTTGCACGCGGCGATGCAGCCGCTGCAACACAGCTGGATGGGGCCCAACGGCGTCATTCGCAAAAACGTGCATGGTGTCAGTTTTATCGGCCCCAACGGCATCAAGCGCATCGACCGCAGCGGTGCCCAGCAGGGCAGCGCGGCCAAGCGCACCGCGGCAGTGGAAGTGCAATTGCCGCTGCATCAGGTGCCGGCCCCGGCGTTCTACATCAACGTGGTACCGGACATGGTCGGTGGCCGCCTGAGCAGCCACGACCGTGACCTGCTTGGTCTGGCGCGCCAGTTGGCCGGTAGTGACGGCGCGGTGTTGGCGGTGGTGTTCGGTGAACACAAGGAAAGCGCCTTTGCCACGGCGGGCGTCGACCGTCTGCTGGTGCTGGATGGGCATGAGTTCGAGGGTTATGCACCGGAGCAACGCGTGCAGGGCCTGCGCGCTGTGGATAACCAATTCAGCCCGCGCCACTGGTTGCTGCCGGACAGCCGCAGCGGGGGGGGCGAACTGGGGCGACGCTTTGCCGCCAGCCTCAAGGAACGCCCGGCAACGCGGGTGTGGCAGATCAAGGGTGAGGAATGCATCGGCCGTGCCGGTGCCGGCCAGGAAGACCTGGCGCGGCCGTTGCCACGTCTGATTCTTGCCGCCGTGGAATGTGCCGATCCGGTCAGTGAAACTCGCCACGAAGTCTTGCCCGTGGAGTTATCCACAAGCCTGGCGCGCAGTTTGCCGCGTATCGAAGACTTGGGTGCGGTGGCGGTCGACCCGGCAGCGATTCCAATGGCCGAGGCAGAGTTTATTTTCTCCGGTGGCAACGGCGTGAAGGACTGGGCGTTGTTCCACCAGACTGCCGCGGCCCTGGGCGCCACCGAAGGCGCCTCGCGGGTGGCAGTGGACGATGGCTTTATGGCGCGTGATCGCCAGGTCGGCGCCAGCGGTACCTGGGTCACCGCGCGGGTCTACGTGGCCGTGGGCATTTCCGGGGCGATCCAGCACCTGCAAGGCATCGGTGCCTGCGACAAGGTGGTGGCGATCAACCTCGACCCGGGTTGCGACATGATCAAGCGTGCCGACCTGTCGGTGATCGGTGAAAGCGCCGCGATACTCAAAGCTTTGATCGCAGCGGTCGAAACCTACCGCAACGGCGCCAAGCGCGATGCAGCCTGAGGATATGACCATGACGAACACTGTATTCAGCCTGGTGTCCATCGGTGCTCACCCCACCTCCGGGCGTCCACGCCGCGCCGAGCAGGACGCGCGCGCGGTCGAGCTGGGGCTGCAACTGGCTGGGGATAAGTTGCAGGTGCTGCACGCGGGTAATGTCAGCGAGCCGACCCTGCGCAGCTACCTGGGCATGGGCCTGCCGCAACTGCAGGTACTGGAACAGCCGGCCGGCTCGGATGCCTTGCCGGTGCTCAGTGAGTATCTGCGCGACGCCGGTGCCCAAGTGGTACTCACTGGAAGCCAGGCAGAAACCGGCGAAGGTTCGGGAATGCTGCCGTTCCTGTTGGCCGAACAACTGGGCTGGCCGCTGATTGTGGGGCTGGCGCAGGTGGAGTCCATCGACGCCGGCGTCGCCCTGGTGCTGCAGGCGCTGCCTCGCGGCCAGCGGCGGCGCTTGAAGGTGCGCCTGCCGTTTCTCGCCACTGTGGATAACGCCGCGCCCAAGCCACGCCAGAGCGCATACGGCCCGGCGCAACGGGGTGAGCTGGCCGCCCATGACGTCGAGATTGAACACGACGAGTTATTCACAGGCGCACTGTTGCAACCGGCCAAGCCACGGCCCAAGCGCCTCAAGGTGATCAAGGCCAAGAGCGGCGCCGATCGCATGAAAGCTGCCACAGCCAAGGCCAGTGGCGGCGGTGGGCAGGTGCTCAAGGGCGTCAGCGCCGAAGAGGGCGCGCAGGCAATTCTCAAGCTTCTTGTAGAAGAGGGCGTCGTACGCTGATCCCTGACCACCATCAAACTTTGTGGGAGCTGGCTTGCCTGCGATAGCGGTGGGTCAGTAACCCATGCCTACGTTGACGTGCTGCAATCGCGGGCAAGCCCGCTCCCACATTTTCTTGCAGAGGCTTTGGCTTACCCACAATGCCTGTTGATCCGCCTGTGGATAAACTGTTCGCGGGTGTCCACAAGCCCGGCGTATCAAGCTCTGCAGCCCTCTGTACGAAAAACAACCAACCTAACTTACGGTTTTTCCTTGGGTTTTAACTGGATTAAAGCCCGCAGTTGCCCCCAAAGTCTGTTGGCGCTTTTGTGGATAAGATGTTCGCTATCCGCTACAGGCCTTATAAAACGTGGCCTGCGCTGGGTTGGTTGATAATTGATCAAAACCCGCATTTTCGCCTTCTAAACTGCTGGATATCCACTATTTATGAGGCTTTGACAGGCTTTTCCACAGCCCAGTCAAAGTTGCCCCCAAAGTCTGTTGGCGCATCTGTGGATAAGGTGTTCGCTTACCGCTGAAAGCCACGCAAAACAAGGCTATTGGAGGTTTGGTTAATAAATGAACAGCTTAAGATAAAACCCGCAAGTTTAAATAAGTCACGGATTTTCTTGATTTAATTTGCGTGCACAACGCACTTGCCCACAATTGCTGTGGGTGGCTTTGTGGATAAGTTGTTGGGTAAAGGCTGGAGGGCAGGGCGCTAGCGCTCTGCGAGAAGGGTGATCAAATTTTGATCACTGTGAGGTCGGTGTGGGAGCGGGCTTGCTCGCGAATACGGTGTGTCAGCCACTACATGTGCAAGCTGATACACCGCGTTCGCGAGCAAACCCGCTCCCACATTTTTATTCGTGTGCCGCCACACCTTTGAGATACGGCGCCGGCGCAGCACCCAGGTTGCTCAACATCCGCTCGCTGTACCAATCCACAAAATTCACCACGCCAAACTCATAGGTCTTGGAGTAAGGGCCAGGCTGGTAAGCGGTGGAGTTGATGCCACGCTGGTTCTCTTCGGCCAGGCGGCGGTCCTGGTCGTTGGTGGCGTCCCACACCTGGCGCATGCGCTCCACGTCGTAGTCCACGCCTTCCACGGCGTCCTTGTGCACGATCCACTTGGTGGTGACCATGGTTTCCTGGGCGCTGATCGGCCACACGGTGAACACAATGATGTGGTCGCCCATGCAGTGGTTCCAGGAGTGGGGCAGGTGCAGGATGCGCATCGAGCCCAGGTCCGGGTTCTTGATGCGGCCCATGAGCTTGGCGCAGCCTTGCTTGCCATCCAGGGTCATCGACACGGTGCCCTTGAGTAGCGGCATGCGCACGATGCGGTTACGCAGGCCGAAGCTGGCATGGGCGTAAGGGATCTTCTCGGCATCCCAGGCGGCAGCAGAAGCGGCCACGTGGTCCTTGAACGCCTGGTCGGCGCGCGGGTCGGTGACGTCGTCCCACTCCAGCAGGGTTTTCAGCAGTTCGGGGTGTGACGCGTTGCAGTGGTAGCACTCGCGGTTGTTTTCCAGCACCAGCTTCCAGTTGGCTTTTTCGAACAAGGTGGTCTGGATCGCCACCTTGGTGTTCTCCATGTCGTAGGGTTCCATGTAATGGTTGAGCGTCGACAGGAAGTCATCGATGGCCGGTGGGGTTTCGGCCAGGCTGATAAAGATGTAGCCGCCAGCGGTTTTCACGTTCACTGGCTTGAGGCCGTACTGCTTCATGTCGAAATCGGCGCCCATCTCGGTGCCGGCGAACAGCAGGCGGCCGTCCAGCTCGTAGGTCCACTGGTGGTAGTGGCAGACCAATTTGGCGACCTTGCCCTTGTCGCTGGTGCACAAGCGCGAGCCACGATGGCGGCAGACGTTGTGGAACGCATGCACCACGCCGTCGGCACCCCGGATCACGATGATCGGGTTCTTGCCCACTTGCAGGGTCAGGTAGTTGCCCTTGGTGGGGATTTCGCAGGTCATGCCGGCGATCAACCACTCTTTCTGGAAGATCTCCTGCATGTCGATATCGAACAGCCGCTCATCAGAGTAAAACGGCTGCGGCAGCGAAAAAGTGCGCTCGCGCTCTTGCAGCATTTGCGCGGTGGCCTTGCGTGCGGGTTCCAGCGGATCGCCCAAGCTTAAGGTTGCGGTGACGTCCATCGTGTGTGTCCTCATGGCCATTCTGTGTGGCCGGCGAATAGTGGCTACGGTTGGTGCTGTGCAAGGCGTAAAGAACGCGTCTTTGTTGGGAGCGAGTGTGGGCCCGGCGTCACGTCGGACCTTATCCATGGGCGACATGGCCCAATCTGATCCCGACGCGCAAGCCCCTGTCTTTTGGGGCTGGTCGCCGTAAGTATGTGAATGTCGCAGATAGGTAAATGGGTGGTTCTCGCGTTACGCAGAATCGCCACCATAAGGCCGACGTCGGCGGTGGAGAACAACATGTCCAATAATTTCCTGAATCCGGTAACCACCCAGACCTGGGCCAATGGTCGGCACATCGTCCGTTGCGTCAAAGTCATCCAGGAAACCTGGGATGTGCGCACCTTCTGCTTTATGGCTGACCAGCCGATCCTGTTCTTTTTCAAGCCGGGGCAATTTGTCACCCTGGAGCTGGAAATCGAAGGCCAGCCGATCATGCGCTCGTACACCATTTCCAGCTCACCGTCGGTGCCTTACAGCTTTTCGGTGACCATCAAGCGCGTACCGGGCGGTCGGGTTTCCAATTGGCTGCATGACACCCTGCACGAAGGCCAGGAGTTGGCGGTACACGGCCCGGTCGGGCTGTTCAACGCCATCGACTTCCCAAGCCCGAAAGTGCTGTACCTCAGCGGCGGCGTTGGGATCACGCCGGTCATGTCCATGGCGCGCTGGTTCTACGACACCAACGCCAACGTCGACATGACTTTTGTCCACAGCGCCCGCTCGCCCAAGGACATCATCTATCACCGCGAGCTGGAGCACATGGCGTCGCGGATCGACAACTTCAGCCTGCACCTGATTTGCGAAAAACACGGCCTGGGCGAACCCTGGGCCGGGTATCGCGGCTATCTGAACCACAAAATGCTGGAGCTGATGGTGCCGGACTTCCTTGAGCGCGAAGTGTTCTGCTGCGGCCCTACGCCGTACATGAGCGCGGTGAAGCGCTTGCTGGAGGCCGCCGGTTTCGACATGACCCGTTATCACGAGGAATCGTTTGGCGCGACGCCGCCCGAAGCCCGTGCCGATGCGGTGGAGCAGGCCGAGCAAGCGGCGGATGCGCCGGAGGTCGACCTGGCAGACCTGCATCAAGTGGAATTTATCGCGTCCGGCAAGAGCATTCGCGTGGCACCGGGAGAAACGGTGCACGCCGCGGCCGCCAAGCTCGGCCTGCTGATCCCCAAGGCCTGTGGCATGGGCATCTGTGGCACGTGCAAGGTGATGAAGCTGGGCGGCGAGGTCGAGATGGAGCACAACGGCGGGATTACCGAAGAGGACGAGGCCGAAGGCTACATCCTGTCGTGCTGCAGTGTGCCGAAGGGTGATGTGCGGATCGAGTTCTGATCTGCTCGTTCCCACGCTCTGCGTGGTAACACCTTCCAGGACGCTCCGCGTCCCGTCGCAAATGAAGGGTGACGCGGAGCGTCACGGGCTGCATTCCCACGCGGAGCGCGGGAACGATCTTCCCGGCAGAAGGCTACATGCTCGTTCCCACGCTCTGCGTGGTAACACCCTCCAGGACGCTCCGCGTCCCGTCGCAAATGAAGGGTGACGCGGAGCGTCACGGGCTGCATTCCCACGCGGAGCGCGGGAACGATCTTCCCGGCAGAAGGCTACATGCTCGTTCCCACGCTCTGCGTGGTAACGCCTTCCAGGACGCTCCGCGTCCCGTCGCAAATGAAGGGTGACGCGGATCTTCAGAGCCAAGGTTGGATGTCGATCAGGCCTGGCATACCTGCATAGTTGCGGGCGCTGGAGTAACGCCAGTGTTCAGCCAGGTCCACATAGCCTCGCTTTATGGGGTTGTGATGGATGTAATCAAGCTTCTGGCGCATGACTGCCTCGCTGTAAACCAATTCCGCATGTGAACCTTCCTGCCACAGTTGATAAACACGATCTGTCTTGTGTGCACGCTTGCAGAAACGCAGGCGCTGCAATACCCGCTCCGCGCCTTTGCTTTGCAGGTCGTCAATGATGGTGCGGGCGGTGAAGGATTTGAATTGGCTGACGCACTTTCCCAGATCGGGCGCTTGAGCAATAAAGTGCAAGTGATTTTCCAGGATGACGTAACCGAACAAGTTTAAAGCGTGGTTGCTTTGTTGATATCGCCAGCAATCCAGAAGATGGTCCACCAGGTAGTTGCGGGTGAAGAGGGGGAGCCATTCCATGACAGTGCAGGTGAGGAAGTGGGGTTTTTCGGGTTCGGTGATGACATAGCGGCTTCTGCCCACGTGTTCATCCTTGATTTCGGGTGGGTGCGGAGCGTCCGAGGAGGCATTCCCACGCGGAGCGCAGGAGCGATCATGATTCAGCGTCGCGTCGCAGGCCATGAATCTGCGACGCGGCGCTTAGGCGTTAACAGTTATTGGGCGTAGATATGGACAACGAAGTGCTGGCCTGAGTTTGTCAATTCGTAGGCTTTGTCGTAGATGGTCAACGTCCGTGATGGCTCTTGAATGGTGTCCCCGATTTTGGCGTGTTTCCTGAACTCGTCCCAGTCTATGACCGTGGTGCTAGTGCTGCCGCCGCTTTGCAGTGTGTTGCCATTGCTTTGATATTCCATGAGAAACCTCTCCATTGATGTGCCTTTGCGGCCGATTATTCGGCTGGCGGTGAAACCCGAAAGGTGGCAGTTATCGCTGCGTTTTCCTTGCGGGTAACAAGAGGCTAGACAATGAAAGCGAGCTACGTAGCGGTCAGAAATATCAAAAAACAGTCTCGGCAATCGGCCAGTACCAACTGGCCGAATTCGTACGTTAAGCGTTCATTACTTCCCGAATATCGGCAGCCAATTCCCTTACACGCTCTTCCTCGGTATCCCACGCACACATGAAACGCGCACCGCCTTTGCCGATGAAGGTGTAGAAGCGCCAGCCCTTGGCGGTCAGCGCTGCAATCGCGGGCTCCGAGAGTTGCAGGAATACGCCGTTGGCCTGTACCGGGAACATCAATTCCACGCCGGGAATATCTGCCACTAGGCTGCTGAGCAGTTGTGCACAGTGGTTGGCATGACGTGCATGTTTGAGCCAGGCGTCGTTTTCCAGCAGGCCCACCCACGGGGCCGAGAGGAAGCGCATTTTCGAGGCCAACTGGCCGGCCTGTTTGCAGCGGTAGTCAAAGTCTTCAGCCAGTTTGTGATTGAAGAACAGGATGGCTTCACCCACGGCCATGCCGTTTTTGGTGCCGCCAAAGCACAGCACGTCCACGCCGGCTTTCCAGGTCAGGTCGGCCGGTGAGCAACCCAGGAATGCACAGGCATTGGCGAAGCGTGCGCCGTCCATGTGCAGGTTCAGGCCCAGCTCTTTACAGGTAGCGCTGATGGCGCGGATTTCTTCCGGGGTGTACACGCTGCCGACTTCGGTGGCCTGGGTCAGGGTGACTACGCGGGGTTTGGGGTAGTGGATGTCCTGGCGCTTGAGGGCGATCTCGCGGATCGATTCCGGGGTCAGCTTGCCGTTTTCGGTGCGGGCAACCAGCAGTTTGGAGCCGTTGGAGAAAAACTCCGGCGCGCCGCATTCGTCGGTCTCGACGTGGGCGGTTTCCGAGCAAATCACGCTATGGTAGCTCTGGCACAACGAGGACAGCGCCAGGGAGTTGGCGGCCGTACCGTTGAAAGCGAAGAACACCTCGCAGTCGGTCTCGAACAGATTGCGGAAACCGTCGGCGGCGCGGTGGGTCCATTCATCATCGCCGTAGGCGCGCTGATGGCCCTGGTTGGCTTGTTCCATGGCGGCCCAGGCTTCCGGGCAGATGCCGGAATAGTTGTCACTGGCGAATTGTTGGCTCTTGTCGGTCATGGCCCGTTCCTGTGGTCGATGTTGGTGCGCACTTTACCCAAGATTGCCGGGGGCGCGCACGCACTGTAAATGCAAAGTCGTTGGGGAATTATGCACGGTACTCACACCCTGCCTGTCGGACCTGTCCGAGATGGCGCTTTGGATCTGCTCAAGTGGCTGGCGCTGCTGAGTATGGTGCTTGATCACCTGCGCTATGTGGGGCTGAGCCTGGATGGGCTATACGTGCCGGGGCGCCTGGCGTTTCCATGGTTCTGCCTGGCGATTGCGGCCAATTTGCATCGCGTCCGTTACGCCCCGGTGACCGGCCATTGGCGCTACTTGGGTTGGTTGCTGCTGTTCAGCGTGATCAGCGAAGTGCCTTATCGGATGTTTATCGAAGATGCTGATACCTTGAACGTGTTGCCGACCCTGGCGCTGGGCCTGCTGGTTGCCCGAGGTTGGCAGCAAAAGGCGTTGGTTGATCGAGGATTGGCGCTGATCGCCGCTACAATGGCAGCCGTGTTTTCACAGCATTTGATGTTCGGTTTCTTTGGTGTATTGCTGCCACTGGCGTTATTGCTGGTGTTTCGACGGCCCTGGTATTTCAGCGTGCTGCCGGGTTTGGTCTGCGTCGCCGCCAATCAGTGGCAGATTCTGCTCAATAGCGGCACGCTTGTGGCGCTGTTGGGGTTGGCTACATGTCTGAGTGCGCCGCTGGCTGGGTTGGTCTTATTGCGACACGGCAAAAACGCCAAACCCCCGGCCATGCGACGCTGGGCCTATGCCCTGTATCCCATGCATTTTCTTCTGTTGCTACTCGTTCGCAAACTCATCGCCTAACCCCTGTGGGAGCTGGCTTGCCTGCGATGCAGACACCTCGGTCTGCCCGTTGCACCGCAGCGATGCGATCGCAGGCAAGCCAGCTCCCACACAAGCTTTTGCACATTCTTCAGCCCATGTCGTAAACGCACCTTTGCGTGGCGTGCGCAGGCATTTGGCCCGCACGCGCCAGCCCTACCATCGCATCAAAGGGCCCTGCGAGGGCCTCAACAATACGAAAGGCTGGGAGAGACGCGATGTTCAGCAAACAAGACCAGATTCAGGGATATGACGACGCACTGCTGGCGGCGATGAATGCCGAGGAGCAGCGCCAGGAAGATCATATCGAGCTGATCGCGTCGGAGAACTACACCAGCAAGCGCGTGATGGAAGCTCAAGGCAGCGGTCTCACCAACAAGTACGCCGAAGGCTACCCGGGCAAGCGCTACTATGGTGGCTGCGAGCATGTGGACAAGGTCGAAGCCCTGGCCATCGAACGCGCCAAGCAGCTGTTCGGCGCCGATTACGCCAACGTGCAGCCGCACTCCGGTTCCTCGGCCAACAGCGCCGTGTACCTGGCGCTGATCAATGCCGGCGACACCATCCTGGGCATGAGCCTGGCCCACGGCGGTCACCTGACCCACGGCGCTAAAGTGTCGTCCTCGGGCAAGCTGTACAACGCGGTGCAATACGGCATCAACACCGACACCGGCTTGATCGACTACGACGAAGTCGAGCGCCTGGCGGTCGAGCATAAGCCGAAGATGGTGGTGGCGGGTTTCTCGGCCTACTCCAAAACCCTGGATTTCCCACGCTTTCGTCAGATCGCCGACAAAGTAGGCGCGCTGTTGTTCGTCGACATGGCCCACGTTGCCGGCCTGGTCGCCGCCGGCCTGTACCCCAACCCGCTGCCTTATGCCGACGTGGTCACCACCACCACCCACAAGACCCTGCGCGGTCCACGGGGCGGCCTGATTCTGGCCAAGGCCAACGAAGAAATCGAAAAGAAACTCAACGCTGCGGTATTCCCCGGCGCCCAGGGCGGCCCGCTGATGCACGTGATCGCCGGCAAGGCCGTGTGCTTCAAGGAAGCGCTGGAGCCCGGCTTCAAGGCGTACCAGCAGCAAGTGATCGATAACGCCCAGGCCATGGCCGAAGTGTTCATCAAGCGTGGCTACGATGTGGTCTCCGGCGGCACCGACAACCACCTGTTCCTGGTCAGCCTGATCCGCCAAGGCCTCACCGGCAAAGAGGCGGATGCCGCTCTGGGTCGCGCCCACATCACCGTCAACAAAAATGCGGTGCCCAATGACCCGCAGTCGCCGTTCGTGACCTCGGGCCTGCGCATCGGTACCCCGGCGGTGACCACCCGTGGCTTCAAAGTGCCGCAGTGCGTCGAGCTGGCCGGCTGGATCTGCGACATCCTCGACAACCTCGGTGACGCCGATGTCGAGGCCAACGTGGCCAAGCACGTGTCTGCCCTGTGCGCTGATTTCCCGGTTTATCGCTGAGCGCGGTTTTGGAGTAATGACTATGCAACGCTACTCAGGCTTCGGCCTCTTCAAGCACTCCCTCAGCCATCACGAAAACTGGCAGAAGATGTGGCGCACGCCGACCCCTAAAAAGGTCTACGACGTGGTCATCGTCGGCGGTGGCGGGCATGGCCTGGCGACCGCCTACTACCTGGCCAAGGAGCACGGCATCACCAACGTGGCCGTGGTCGAAAAAGGCTGGCTGGGCGGCGGTAACACCGCGCGCAACACCACCATCGTGCGTTCCAACTACCTGTGGGACGAGTCGGCGCACCTGTACGAACATGCAATGAAACTCTGGGAAGGCCTGTCCCAGGACCTGAACTACAACGTGATGTTCTCCCAGCGTGGCGTGTACAACCTGTGCCACACCCTGCAGGACATCCGTGATTCCGAACGTCGTGTGAGCGCCAACCGCCTCAACGGCGTGGACGGCGAACTGCTGAATGCCCAGCAAGTGGCCGACGAAATCCCGTATTTGGATTGCTCGAAGAACACCCGTTACCCCGTACTCGGCGCCACCGTGCAACGGCGCGGCGGCGTGGCCCGTCACGATGCCGTGGCCTGGGGTTTTGCCCGTGCCGCCGATGCCTTGGGCGTGGACTTGATCCAGCAGACCGAGGTGATCGGTTTTCGCAAGGAAAACGGCGTGTGCATCGGTGTGGAAACCAACAAGGGCTTTATCGGCGCCAAGCGCGTCGGTGTGGTCACAGCCGGTAACTCCGGGCACATGGCCTCGCTGGCGGGCTTTCGCCTGCCGATCGAATCCCACCCGCTGCAAGCCCTGGTGTCGGAGCCGATCAAGCCGATTATCGACAGCGTGATCATGTCCAACGCCGTGCACGGTTACATCAGCCAGTCCGACAAGGGCGACCTGGTGATCGGCGCCGGTATCGACGGCTACAACGGCTACGGCCAGCGTGGCTCGTACCCGGTGATCGAGCACACCATCCAGGCCATCGTCGAGATGTTCCCGGTGCTGTCGCGGGTGCGCATGAACCGCCAGTGGGGCGGCATCGTCGACACCACGCCGGATGCCTGCCCGATCATCTCCAAGACCCCGGTACCGAACATGTTCTTCAACTGCGGTTGGGGCACGGGCGGCTTCAAGGCCACTCCAGGCTCAGGCAACGTGTTTGCCGCCAGCCTGGCCAAGGGTGAAATGCACCCGCTGGCCGCACCTTTTTCCATCGACCGTTTCCACAACGGTGCGTTGATCGACGAACACGGCGCTGCGGCCGTCGCCCACTAACAGGAGAAATTCCCTATGTTGCATATCTTCTGTCCTCACTGTGGCGAACTGCGCTCCGAAGAGGAATTCCACGCGTCCGGCCAAGCGCACATCCCGCGCCCGCTGGACCCGAATGCCTGCACCGACGAGCAGTGGGGCGACTACATGTTCTTTCGCGATAACCCGCGCGGCCTGCACCACGAACTGTGGATCCACGCCGCCGGTTGCCGCCAGTATTTCAACGCCACCCGCGACACCGTCACCTACGAAATTCTTGAAACCTACAAGATCGGTGAGAAGCCTCAGTTCACCGCCAAGGCCTCTGGAGAGAAGGTATGAGCCAGATCAATCGCCTGTCCAACGGTGGCCGCATCGACCGTAATAAAGTCCTGACGTTTACGTTCAACGGTCAGAGCTACAAAGGCTTTGAAGGCGACACCCTGGCCGCAGCCCTGCTGGCCAACGGCGTCGACATCATTGGCCGCAGCTTCAAGTACTCGCGCCCACGGGGCATCTTTGCCGCAGGCGCCGAAGAGCCGAACGCGGTGCTGCAGATCGGCGCCACCGAAGCCACGCAGATCCCCAACGTGCGCGCCACCCAACAGGCGCTCTACCAGGGCTTGGTCGCCACCAGCACCAACGGCTGGCCGAGCGTGAACAACGACATGATGGGCATTCTCGGCAAGGTCGGCGGCAAGCTGATGCCGCCGGGCTTCTACTACAAAACCTTCATGTACCCACAATCGTTCTGGATGACCTACGAGAAGTACATCCGCAAGGCGGCGGGCCTTGGTCGCTCGCCCACCGAGAACGACCCGGACACCTACGACAACTTCAACCGTCATTGCGACGTGCTGGTGGTGGGCGCAGGCCCTGCGGGCCTCGCGGCTGCGCTGGCCGCTGCGCGCAGCGGTGCTCGGGTGATCATCGCCGACGAGCAGGAAGAGTTCGGTGGCTCGCTGCTCGACTCCCGTGAAAGCCTCGACGGCAAGCCGGCCACTGAATGGGTCGCCAGCGTCATTGCCGAATTGAAAGCCCTGCCGGACGTGGTGCTGCTGCCCCGCGCCACCGTCAACGGCTACCACGACCATAACTTCCTGACCATTCACGAACGCCTGACCGACCACCTGGGTGACCGTGCGCCGATTGGCGTGGTGCGTCAGCGTATCCACCGCGTACGTGCCAAGCGTGTGGTGCTGGCCACCGGTGCGTGCGAGCGTCCGCTGGTGTACGGCAACAACGATGTGCCGGGCAATATGCTCGCAGGTGCGGTGTCTACCTACGTGCGTCGTTATGGCGTGGCACCGGGTAAAAAACTGCTGCTGTCGACCAACAATGACCATGCCTATCGCGTAGCGCTGGATTGGTTCGATGCGGGCCTCACCGTTGTCGCGGTGGCCGATGCGCGCCACAACCCACGCGGTGCACTGGTGGAAGAAGCTCGTGCCAAAGGTATTCGCATCCTCACCGGCAGCGCCGTGATCGAAGCCCGTGGCAGTAAGCACGTCACTGGCGCCCGCGTAGCGGCCATTGATGTTAAAGCGCATAAAGTCACCAGCCCCGGCGAGTGGCTGGACTGCGACCTGGTCGCCAGCTCCGGCGGTTACAGCCCGGTGGTGCACCTGGCCTCGCACCTGGGCGGCAAGCCGACCTGGCGTGAAGATATCCTCGGGTTTGTACCGGGCGAAGCACCGCAAAAGCGCGTGTGCGTCGGTGGCATCAACGGCGTCTACGGCCTTGGCGATTCCCTCGCCGATGGCTTTGAAGGTGGTGTGCGTGCGGCCAGCGAAGCCGGTTTTGCCCCGGTTGAAGGCACGCTGCCAAAAGCCTTGAGCCGTCTTGAAGAGCCAACCCTGGCACTGTTCCAGGTGCCCCACGAAAAAGCCACTGCACGGGCGCCCAAGCAATTTGTCGACCTGCAAAACGACGTGACCGCCGCCGCCATCGAACTGGCCACCCGCGAAGGTTTCGAGTCGGTGGAGCACGTCAAACGCTACACCGCGCTGGGCTTCGGCACTGACCAGGGCAAGCTGGGTAACGTCAACGGCCTGGCCATCGCCGCCCGTTCGTTGAACGTGACCATCCCGCAGATGGGCACCACCATGTTCCGTCCCAACTACACGCCGGTGACGTTCGGCGCCGTAGCGGGCCGTCACTGTGGGCATATCTTCGAGCCGGTACGCTACACCGCCCTGCAGGCCTGGCACGTGAAGAACGGCGCCGAGTTTGAAGACGTCGGTCAGTGGAAACGCCCGTGGTATTTCCCGCGCAACGGTGAAGACCTGCACGCCGCGGTGAAGCGCGAATGCCTGGCGGTGCGTGACAGCGTCGGCCTGCTGGACGCCTCCACCCTCGGCAAGATCGACATTCAAGGCCCGGATGCCCGCGAGTTCCTCAACCGTATCTACAGCAACGCCTGGACCAAGCTCGACGTGGGCAAGGCGCGCTACGGCCTGATGTGCAAGGAAGATGGCATGGTCTTCGACGACGGCGTGACTGCCTGTCTGGCCGACAACCACTTCCTGATGACCACCACCACTGGCGGCGCCGCCCGCGTGTTGCAGTGGCTGGAAATCTACCAACAGACCGAATGGCCGGACCTCAAGGTGTACTTCACCTCGGTCACCGACCATTGGGCAACCATGACCTTGTCGGGCCCCAACAGCCGCAAGCTGCTGGCGGAAGTCACCGACATCGACCTGGACAAGGACGGCTTCCCGTTCATGACCTGGAAGGAAGGCCTGGTGGGCGGCGTGCCGGCGCGGGTGTTCCGTATCTCGTTTACCGGTGAGCTGTCGTACGAAGTCAACGTGCAGGCCGACTACGCCATGGGCGTGCTGGAAAAAATCGTCGAGGCCGGCAAAAAGTACAACCTGACCCCGTACGGCACCGAGACCATGCACGTCCTGCGCGCCGAGAAGGGCTTCATCATCGTCGGGCAAGACACCGACGGTTCGATGACCCCGGACGACCTGAACATGGGCTGGTGCGTCGGCCGTACCAAGCCGTTCTCGTGGATCGGCTGGCGCGGGATGAACCGTGAAGACTGCGTGCGTGAAGAACGCAAGCAGTTGGTGGGGCTCAAGCCGATTGACCCGAACGTGTGGCTGCCGGAAGGCGCGCAGTTGGTGTTCGATCCGAAGCAGACGATTCCGATGAAGATGGTGGGTCACGTTACCTCAAGTTATGCGCATAACTCCCTGGGCTATTCGTTTGCCATGGGTGTGGTGAAGGGCGGCTTGAAGCGCATCGGCGAGCGGGTGTTCTCGCCGCAAGCGGATGGCAGCGTGATCGAGGCCGAGATTGTGTCTTCGGTGTTCTTTGACCCCAAAGGTGATCGGCAGAACGTCTGACACCTGATCGTTCCCACGCTCTGCGTGGGAATGCATTCCGGGGCGCTCTGCGCCCCAAGGGCGGACGCAGAGCGTCCATGGCGGCATTCCCACGCAGAGCGTGGGAACGATCAACAGAATTCAGAACAGGTGCTTTATGACAGCAGCCAATGTTTACCAACAACGCCCCACTACCGGTGCCAAGGCCGAGTCGTCGCTGCACCATGCCGACCTCGCCAGCCTGGTCGGCAAGGGCCGCAAGAATGCCGGCGTGACCGTGCGTGAAAAGAAACTCCTCGGCCACCTGACTATCCGTGGCGATGGCCACGACGCCGCCTTCGCCGCTGGCGTACACAAGGCCGTCGGTATCGAACTGCCCGGCCCGCTGAGCGTGGTCTTCAAAGGTGAAACCAGCCTTCAGTGGCTCGGCCCGGATGAGTGGCTGTTGATTGTGCCGAGCGGTGAGGAGTTTGCTGCCGAGCAAAACCTGCGCGCCGCCCTGGGCGACCTGCATATCCAGATCGTCAACGTCAGCGGTGGTCAGCAGATTCTTGAGTTGAGCGGCCCTAACGTGCGCGATGTGCTGATGAAGTCCACCAGCTACGACGTGCACCCCAACAACTTCCCGGTGGGCAAGGCCGTGGGTACGGTGTTCGCCAAGTCGCAACTGGTGATCCGTCATACTGCTGAAGACACTTGGGAACTGTTGATCCGTCGCAGCTTCTCGGATTACTGGTGGTTGTGGTTGCAGGATGCCTCGGCCGAATTCGGTTTGAGCGTTCAAGCCTGAGGAATCGCCCATGAGCCGCGCACCCGATACATGGATTTTGACCGCCGACTGCCCCAGCGTGCTCGGCACGGTGGACGCGGTCACCCGCTACCTGTTCGAACAGGGCTGCTACGTCACCGAGCACCATTCGTTTGATGACCGCCTCTCGGGTCGGTTTTTCATTCGTGTTGAGTTCCGGCAGCCTGACGGCTTTGACGAGCAGGCGTTCCGCGACGGCTTGGCGAGCCGTGGTGAAGCTTTTGGCATGATCTTCGAACTGACGGCCCCGAACTACCGGCCCAAAGTGGTGATCATGGTCTCCAAGGCCGATCACTGCCTCAACGACCTGCTGTACCGCCAGCGCATCGGCCAGTTGTCGATGGATGTGGTCGCGGTGGTGTCCAACCACCCTGATCTGAAGCCGTTGGCCGACTGGCACCAGATTCCCTACTACCATTTCCCCCTGGACCCCAACGACAAACCGTCCCAGGAGCGCCAGGTGTGGCAAGTGGTGGAAGACACCGGCGCCGAATTGGTGATCCTTGCGCGCTACATGCAAGTGCTGTCACCAGAGCTGTGCCGCAAGCTGGACGGCAAGGCCATCAACATTCACCACTCGTTGCTGCCGGGCTTCAAGGGCGCCAAGCCGTATCACCAGGCGTACAACAAGGGCGTGAAACTGGTGGGCGCCACGGCGCATTACATCAACAACGATCTGGATGAAGGGCCGATCATCGCCCAAGGCGTGGAGGTGGTGGATCACAGCCACTATCCCGAGGACTTGATTGCCAAGGGCCGGGATATCGAAGGGCTCACGTTGGCGCGGGCGGTGGGGTATCACATTGAGCGGCGGGTGTTTTTGAACGCCAATCGCACCGTCGTTCTTTAGATCGCTATCGCAGGCAAGCCAGCTCCCACAGTGGAACGGGTTCACACCCCCAGAATGTGGGAGCTGGCTTGCCTGCGATGAGGCCCTTACAAGCAACACAAGAAACAGCATCTGTACCCGAGCACTCAATGCGCTGCCCATCCAAGCGGCAACGCAGTTCCATAAAAACAACAGCGAGGTGAAAGCATGTCTGGTAATCGTGGTGTCGTGTATCTCGGCAACGGCAAGGTCGAAGTACAGAAAATCGACTATCCCAAAATGCAGGACCCCCGTGGCAGGAAGATTGAGCACGGCGTCATCCTGCGCGTGGTCTCCACCAACATCTGCGGCTCCGACCAACACATGGTGCGTGGCCGCACCACGGCCCAGACCGGCCTGGTGCTGGGGCATGAAATCACCGGTGAAGTGATCGAGAAGGGCAGCGACGTCGAGAACCTGAAAATCGGTGACCTGGTGTCCGTGCCGTTCAACGTCGCGTGCGGCCGCTGCCGTTCGTGTAAGGAACAACACACCGGCGTCTGCCTGACCGTCAACCCGGCCCGTGCCGGTGGTGCCTACGGCTACGTGGACATGGGCGACTGGACCGGCGGCCAGGCCGAGTACGTGCTGGTGCCGTATGCCGACTTCAACCTGCTGAAACTGCCGGATCGCGACAAGGCCATGGAGAAGATCCGTGACCTGACCTGCCTCTCTGACATCCTGCCCACCGGCTATCACGGCGCCGTCACGGCCGGCGTCGGCCCAGGCAGCACCGTGTACATCGCTGGCGCCGGCCCGGTGGGCCTGGCTGCTGCGGCCTCCGCTCGTTTGCTGGGTGCAGCGGTGGTGATCATCGGTGACGTCAACTCAATCCGCCTGGCGCACGCCAAGGCCCAGGGTTTTGAAGTGGTCGACCTGTCCACCGACACCCCGCTGCACGAACAGATTGCCGCGTTGCTCGGCGAGCCGGAAGTGGACTGCGCCGTTGACTGCGTGGGCTTTGAAGCGCGCGGCCACGGCCACGATGGCGTCAAGGCCGAAGCCCCGGCCACGGTGCTCAACTCGCTGATGGGCGTGGTACGCGTGGCGGGTAAGATCGGTATCCCAGGTCTGTACGTGACCGAAGACCCAGGTGCGGTCGATGCAGCCGCGAAAATGGGCAGCCTGAGCATTCGCTTCGGCTTGGGTTGGGCCAAATCCCACAGCTTCCACACCGGGCAGACGCCAGTGATGAAATACAACCGCCAACTGATGCAGGCGATCATGTGGGACCGTATCAACATTGCCGAGATCGTCGGCGTGCAGGTGATCAGCCTGGATGACGCGCCACGCGGGTATGGCGAGTTCGATGCGGGTGTGCCGAAGAAGTTTGTGATTGATCCGCATAGTTTGTTTAGTGCAGCTTGAGTTCAAGATAAAAGGGCGGCCAACGGCCGCCCTGCTGCATTATTTGAAAGCTAGGACTTTCATAGTGAGGTAACGCGCGTTTAGCGGCTTTGAATTCTCCACGCGACAACCCACGCTGAGAGGTCTGGTAGTCGTATTTATTTAAAAGAGCAACTTGTATGGGTGCAGTACTTGTTGATCGTGCCGGCTGTATTAGTGGTGGTTTCATTTTCCCAAGTGCCAGCATCCGGTTTAGGTAGCTCGCCGACGCGTTTGACCAGTCGGATTCGAGCGTCATCTCCCGCGCCAACATAATCGCATCTGATGTAGGCGACAGTTGTGCCCGGACTTTCTGTTTCATTGGGATCCTCCGATCCCTCTGTGCTTGAAATTACCCGTTGCGCCAGTGTGACCCTGTCAAAGTGTAGCCCTGCATTCAGGTAAGACTTCTCAGCGTCGGGTGCGCCGGGCTGATTGGAGCCTTTCCAATTACCAAACTGGTATTTGTAGGTTCCGTTGTCCAAAGAACCAGTGACCTGACTGAGATCTGGACAGCTTTCCGCCGACGCGTAAGTGGCTCCAAATAACGCAGCCAGCGATATAAAACCTGACAGGCAGAACATGCTCAGAGAAGGCTGTTTTTTGAATGTTGAGGGGTTCATCCTTGTTTGCTCCAGTGCTTGAAGGAGTCTCCATCATCAATATTTAATTTGATATGAGCTACTGTGAATGTTGACAGGTTTTTAGATTCATTTTTTATACGGTCTATAATCAAATTGAATAAGTATTCAAAATGTCTGATCGTGTGATGGGCGATTTACAGGTGACGTTGGAGCGGGCAAGCCCGCTCCGACAGTTTGAACCGAGTTTGCGCAGCCGATGATTAGCGAGTGGCCAGTGCCCCTTGATACACCGTAGGCCCGGTTGGCTGCTTACTCACTGAACCACCTTTGGTTTCAGAACTTACCATCAACTCCACCGGTTGTTTGATCGTCTCCTGCTGGCGGGGGTTCAGGCCAATGATGCCTTTGCCATCCTCCGGTAACAGGCCAAGTGACACCGGTGCGCCATCTTTAGGGATCGCCCAGAGTTCAAGGCTTTGGTCCGGTGCTGGCGCCGTGGAGGCAATCGGTTCTACTTCCAGGTAATCCTTGTGGGCCATGATCTGTGCGGCTGGCTGCTGGGTCGTGGTCACCAATGTCGCCGCGGATTTGACGCTGTCCTGGGTGTAGAGCGCGCCGCCGATACCGGCAACCACCACCACGCAGGCGCCGATGAACAGGCGAGGGCGGCTCCAGAACGCAGGCTTGTGCTCAATCACTGGGGGTTGGATCGCAGTCATAAGTCTCTTCTCGACAAATTCTATAGTCAGTTCATGGACCCGCTTATCCTCGATGGGTTCCTGAGGGGCTTTGGAACAACCGACGGGATACCCAGTCCAACGCCTGCTTTACCCCTATATCCAGAGGTTGTTTCGATGAAGATTTCACGCGGTTTTGCCCTGTCCTGCCTGTTGACCGTGGCCGCCGGCCCGGTATTCGCCGCAGGTTTCAGCCTTGGCGATGCAGCCAACGCCATTTCCGGCATGCAGGGTGGCAACAACAAGGCCGCTGCCGCCGCGCCCACGTCGCAGACGGCCGACCTGCTGACGGCCTTGACCTCGCAACTGAACATCACCCCCGAGCAAGCGGTGGGCGGCACGGGCGCTATGCTGGGCCTGGCCAAGAACAAATTGAGCGGCAATGACTTCTCGCAGCTGAGTAACAGTGTGCCGGGCCTCGACAAGCTGTCGGGTAATAACGCATTGGGCAGCCTCGGTGCCTTGAGCGGGATGCTCGGCCAAACCGGCGGCAGCAAGACCAGCGGCCTGGACGGCCTGTTGGGCAACGTGAAAAGCACCAATGACTTGAACACCGCCTTCAGCGCCTTGGGCATGGACAGCGGCATGGTCGGTCAGTTTGCCCCGGTGATCCTGAAATACCTCGGCGGCGAGGGCGCCAGCAGCTCCGTACTGGGTAAATTGGCTCAGGCTTGGGGCACCGGCAGCTAAGGCTCCTCGCGCAGTTGCTCGATGCGCGCATCCTTTTCCATCCAGAGCTGGTTGACCCAGTTCTGGACGGTCTGGCGAAAGGCCGGATCATTCTCGTAATCCCCTTGCCACAACGCCGAGCCCAGCTCGCGGGTGCGGATATCCACGATCACCTTCGGCACCGCGCCGCTGATCAAGTCCCAGAACCCCGGAATCTTTTGCTGCGGGTACACCACGGTCACGTCGAGGATCGCGTCCAACTGTTCGCCCATCGCCGCCAGCACAAAGGCCACACCGCCCGCCTTGGGCTTGAGCAACCGGTTATACGGTGAAGCCTGTTGCGTGCGCTTGGCCTCGTTGAACCGCGTGCCCTCCAGGTAATTGACCACGGTGACCGGCTGGCGTTTGAACAGCTCGCACGCTTGCTTTGTGATCTTCAAATCCTGCCCCGCCAGCTCCGGGTGCTTGGCCAGGAACGCCTTGGTGTAGCGCTTCATGAAGGGGTAATCCAGCGCCCACCAGGCCAGGCCGAGGAAGGGCACCCAGATCAGTTCTTTTTTCAGGAAGAACTTGAAGAACGGTGTGCGCCGGTTCAATGCCTGGATGAGTGCGGGAATGTCGACCCAGGATTGGTGGTTGCTGATCACCAGGTAAGAGGTATCGCCGCGCAGGTCCTCGCCACCGCGAATATCCCATTGGGTGGGGATGCACGCGGCGAAGATCAGCTTGTCGATCTCGGCCCAGGTCTCGGCGATCCACATCACCGCCCATGAGGCATAGTCACGCGAGCGCCCTGGCGCCACCAGCTTGAGCAGGGCGAAGACCATCAAGGGGCCGATCAGGATCAGCGTGTTGAGTAACAGCAGCAGTGTAACCAGACAGCCGGTGAGCAGGCGGCGCATAAGCAACTCTTGGAATTCTGTGGGCGGGCCATGATAAGCAAGGTGAGTCTAGAGGCCAAATCGCAAAATGCCCGACGAATGTTTCACACTGTGCGCGATATGCTCGGTCATCCAACTAAGTGCTGTGTTTGCGGTCTAGACTCCGCCCACTTCTTTCGAGGAAATCCTGCCGTGAAATTACTCCTTGCCGCGTTCGCCCTGGTTGCCGTACCTGTCATGGCGGCCGAGCCGACCCTTTACGGTCGCTATGAATACATCCAGTTGCCGGAGATCGGCCAGACCTTCAAGGCCAAGATGGACACCGGCGCACTGACCGCCTCGCTGTCGGCGCGTGACATCGAAACCTTCAAGCGCGACGGCGATGACTGGGTGCGCTTCCGCCTCGGCGGTGAAGACGCGGGCAACAAAGTGTATGAGCACAAGGTGTCGCGCATCAGCAAGATCAAGAGCCGCGCCGACGAAGATGATGACAAGGACGAAGCCAGCGTGGCCGAGCGCCCGGTGATCGACCTGGAAATGTGCCTGGGCGACGTCAAGCGCACCGTCGAGGTCAACCTCACCGACCGCAGCAGCTTCAACTACCCGCTGCTGATCGGCGCCAAGGCCCTGCGTGAATTTGGCGCTGCAGTTAACCCGGCGCGTCGTTACACTGCCGACAAACCGGACTGCTGATTGAACCCATGCCGCACATCCTGATTGTCGAAGACGAAGCGGCAATAGCCGACACGCTGATCTTTGCCCTGCAAGGCGAAGGCTTCACCACTACCTGGCTGACGCTCGGCCAGGCCGCGCTGGAACATCAGCGCCAGACCCCGGCCGACCTGGTCATCCTCGACATCGGCCTGCCGGACATCACTGGCTTTGAAACCTGCAAACAATTGCGCCGGTTCAGCGAAGTGCCGGTGATGTTCCTCAGTGCCCGGGATGCCGAGATCGACCGGGTGGTGGGGCTGGAGATCGGCGCCGACGATTATGTGGTCAAGCCTTTCAGCCCACGGGAAGTGGCGGCGCGGGTCAGGGCGATTCTCAAGCGGGTCGGCCCGGGTGTGGCGCCAACCCTGTTCCAAGTGGATCTGGAGCGCATGCAGATTCTCTATCGCGGCCAACCCTTGAGCCTCACGCGTCATGAGTTCCGCCTGCTGCAAAGCCTGCTGGAACAACCCGAGCGCGTGTTCAGCCGCGAACAATTGCTGGACGCGGTGGGCGTACCCTTTGATGCCGGTTACGAGCGCAATATCGACAGCCATATCAAAAGCCTGCGCAGCAAGCTTCGGAGTGTGGCGGCGGACGCCGAGCCGATCCAGACCCATCGTGGCCTTGGCTATAGCTACAGCCCGAGCCACAGCTGATGCGCCTGGGGCTGCGGATTTTCCTGGTGTATGCGCTGTTTATCGGCCTGACCGGCTACTTCGTGCTCAACACCGTGATGAAGGAAGTCCGCCCCGGCGTGCGCCAGTCCACCGAAGAAACCCTGGTGGACACCGCTAACCTGTTGGCCGAGATCCTGCGCGAGGACGTGAAGAACGGCACCCTTGGCCAGAGTCATTGGCCAGCGCTGCTCAAGGCCTATGGCAACCGTCAACCGGGTGCGGTGATCTGGGGGCTGCCGAAAAACCAGGTCAACCATCGCATCTACGTGACTGACGCCAAGGGCAGGGTATTGCTCGACTCCAGCGGTGAAGCGGTGGGCCAGGACTATTCGAAATGGAACGACGTGTACCTGACCCTGCGTGGCGAATACGGCGCGCGCTCCACCCGCAGCGATGTGGACGACCCGACTTCATCAGTGATGCACGTGGGGGCGCCGATTCGCGATAACGGCCAGATCATCGGCGTGGTCACCGTGGCCAAGCCCAACAGCTCGTTGCAACCCTACGTGGATCGCACCGAGCGGCGCCTGCTGTGGTACGGCGCCGGGCTGGTCACCCTGGGGCTGCTGCTGGGCGCGCTATTGTCGTGGTGGCTGACGGTGGCCCTCAGACGCCTTACCGCCTATGCCGAAGCCGTGAGCGAGGGCCGCCGCGCCGAGTTGCCGCATTATCGCGGCGGCGAGCTCAAGCAGTTATCCACCGCCGTGGAACACATGCGCACGCAGCTGGAAGGCAAGGCTTACGTAGAGCGCTACGTGCATACCCTGACCCATGAATTGAAAAGCCCGTTGGCGGCGATTCGCGGCGCGGCGGAGTTGTTGCAGGGCGATATGAGCCGCGAGCAGCAGCAGCGGTTTGTCGGCAATATCGACAGCGAAAGCGCGCGCCTGCAGCAGCTGATCGAACGCCTGTTGAACCTGGCCCAGGTGGAGCAGCGCCAGGGTCTGGAAGAGCAGTCGAGCATTCCTTTGGCCGCGCTGGTTGAGGATGTGCTCAAGGCTCAATGTGCGCGGATCGAAGGCGCCGGCTTGCACGTCGAGCAGGCCATCGCCGCCGATCTGCGGGTGTTTGGCGAACCCTTCCTGCTGCGCCAGGCTTTGGGTAACCTGCTGGACAATGCCCTGGATTTCACCCCGCCCGGCGGCACGCTGAGGTTCAGCGCCCAGGTGCGGCATCACGAGGTGCAGGTCAGCCTGTTCAACCAGGCCGAGGCGATTCCCGATTACGCCTTGCCGCGCCTGAGCGAGCGCTTCTACTCGCTGCCGCGCCCGGCCAGTGGGCGCAAAAGTACGGGCCTGGGGCTCAACTTTGTCGAAGAAGTGATGAAGCTGCACGGCGGCACCCTGCAGATCGGCAATGTGCCAGGCGGCGTGCAAGCGGTGCTGCATCTCCACACAGTCTCCACATTGCCCACATAAATCCCCCATACCGGCTGGGCAGACTCTCCCCATCAAAACAGGGAGAGACCCATGAACCGCAACCTGCTTTTCAAATTGGGCGCGATTGCGCTGCTGATCCTGCTGTTGCTGATTCCATTGTTGATGATCAACGGCATCATCAGCGACCGTCAGCAACTGCGCGACGGCGTATTGATGGACATTGCCAGAAGCTCAAGCTTTGCCCAGCGCCTCACCGGGCCGGTGATGGTGGTGCCGTATCGCAAGACCGTGCGTGAGTGGAAGCTCAATGAAAAGCTCAACAAGCGCTACGAAGAAACCCGTGAAGAACGCGGACGTCTGTATTTCCTGCCGGACCGTTTTGAACTCGACGGCAAGGTGCAAACCGAACTGCGCTCGCGGGGGATCTACCAGGCGCGGTTGTTCCATGCCGACAACCGTATCAGCGGGCGTTTCGAGCTGCCTGCGCAGTTGGGGATCACCGAAGACTTTGCCGATTACCGCTTTGAACCGGCGTTTCTGGCGGTGGGCATCAGTGATATTCGCGGCATTGAAAACGCGCTGAAGCTGGAACTGGGTGAGCAGCGGCTGGAGTTCTCGCCGGGTTCCCAAGTCGATTGGCTGGGCGAGGGTGTGCATGTGACGTTGCCCGAGCAAGACAGCAAGAAACCCGCCGTGGTGGAGTTCGCCTTCGACCTGCGCCTGCAAGGCACCGAGCAACTGCAAGTGGTGCCCGTGGGCAAGACCAGCCAGGTGTCACTGGCGTCCAACTGGCCGCACCCGAGCTTTATCGGCAACTTCCTGCCGGCTCAACGTGAGGTCACCGACCAGGGTTTCAGCGCCAATTGGCAGACGACATTCTTCTCCACCAATCTGGAACAAGCCCTGCAGAACTGCCTGGACGGGCAAGGCTGTGAAAACTTCAGCAACCGCAGCTTTGGCGTGAACTTCATCGACCCGGTAGACCAGTACCTCAAGAGCGACCGGGCGATTAAATATGCGCTGTTGTTTATCGCGCTGACCTTTGCTGGCTTCTTCCTGTTCGAGGTGCTCAAGAGTTTGGCGGTGCACCCGATCCAGTACGCTTTGGTGGGCGTCGCGCTGGCGTTCTTCTACCTGCTGCTGTTGTCCTTGTCCGAGCATCTGGGCTTTGCCCTGGCCTACCTGATATCCGCCAGCGCCTGTGTGGTGTTGATCGGCTTCTACGTGTGCCATGTGCTGCGCAGCGTTGCCCACGGCCTGGGGTTTTCGGCCGGACTGGCGGCGTTGTATGGCTTGCTGTACGGGTTGCTCAGTGCCGAGGATTACGCGCTGTTGATGGGCTCGCTGTTGCTGTTTGGCCTGTTGGGCACAGTGATGGTGCTGACACGCAAGCTGGATTGGTACGGCGTGGGTAAACGCAAGGTGGAGCAAGGGCAATGATCGGACTGCGCGAAGACCAGCAGATGAAGGCGAAGATGGTCAACTTCCTCAATCACACCGCCTCACACTGTAGGAGCGAGCTTGCTCGCGAAGAACGCCAAGACACCACGTTTAACCAGACTACCCGCGTTATCGTTGACGATTTTCGCGAGCAAGCTCGCTCCTACAGGGGCGGCTGAGTCTGCTGCATCGAAGGCCGCAGGCTGACCTCGGCGTACCAGGCGGCAAGCTTGGGGTTGTCCGAGCGCCACTGCATATCCGGATGACGAAAGTCGATATAACCCAGTGCACAGGCCACACTGATGGTGGCGATGTCGAAGTGGCTGGCCAGTTCGGCAATGGCGTCTCGCTCCAGCTCGGCGAGGGCGCGGCGGATCTTGTTGCGCTGTTCTTCCAGCCAGGGCGCCCAGTGTTTTTCTGGCGGGCGCATGGCGGTCTCGTAACGCACCAGCACGGCGGCATCCATGATGCCGTCAGCCATCGAGGCCAGGGTCAGGCGCCGCCAGCGGGCCGAGCCGTCGCGGGGGATCAGCGGGTTGCCGACATGCTGGTGGTCGAAGTAATCGAGGATCACCCGGCTGTCGTGCAATACCGAACCGTCGGCCAGGCGCAGGGCCGGGATCTTGCCGGTGGGGTTGCCTTGCACCACATCGGCGTCCGGGGTGATGGGCGTGGGCATGCAAGCGTGCAGGGCCACGCGGTCCTGTTGGCCGGTCTCGATCAGCAGCACGCGGACTTTGCGCACGAAGGGTGACGCTGGGTTGTGGAACAAGGTCATGCTGGGCGCGGACATGGGCATTCCTCGAGGTGAATTGTGGCTAGCCTAGAGGGTTGTGCGGTGCCTGGCGAGGGGGCCACGTTGTTTTTGCGGCCTCATCGCAGGCAAGCCAGCTCCCACATTGGACGGCGTTCACAGGTCAAAATGTGGGAGCTGGCTTGCCTGCGATAGCGACCTCAGCCGCGCCGCTTAACCAACCCCCATACACCCATCATTGCCGGTATCCCGAGCCCGATCCAACTCAACGAATCCCACCACCCATCCCCCAGCAGCGCCGCAAACAACCCGGCGGCACTGAGCAGGCCAATCCCCAGTGGTATGGCAAACACCTTCCAGAAATTCGACTGCCGCGGCTTCATACCTTGGCCGCCTTGCGCCGCACGACCCATAAGTAAATGCCGCTGACCAGCACGATGATGGTCAACACATCCAGCACCGCCCACAGGACTTTCATCGGCATGCCGCCGTAATCACCAAAATGCAGGGGTTGGGACATGCCCATGGCGTCCATGTACCACGGCCGTTCGGCGATGGCAGTGACGGCCAGGGTGCTGGCGTCGATCAGGACCGGTGTCAGCAAATGGGAGGTCAGGTGCGTGCTGCCTTTCATGAACACAGCGTAGTGATGTTCGCTGGAGAAGCGTGTGCCGGGGAAGGCGATAAAGTCTGGCTCCATACCCGGTACGGCCTTGGCGGCAATGCTCAACAGCTCGGTGGCGGTTGCGCGCTGGGTCAGCGGCGGGGCGTTCTTGTAGGGTTCGATCATGGCGCTGAGGCTGTCCTCGCGCCACGCCGCGATGATCAGGTCGGCGCAGGCGCTGATCACGCCAGTCACACCCACCACCAGCGCCCAGGTCAGGGTGACCACGCCGATCAGGTTGTGCAGGTCGAGCCAGCGCAGGCGGGTGGACTTATCCTGGCGCACCGTGGCGAACTTCAAGCGGCGCATGAACGGCAGGTACAACACCGTGCCCGAGATAATCGCCAGTACAAACAGAAGGCCCATGAACGCCAGCAGCAACTTGCCCGGCAGCCCGGCAAACATATCCACATGCAGGCGCAGCAGGAACAGGGTGAAGCCCCCATTGGCAGACGGCATTTCGACGGTTTCGCCAGTGCGGGCATCGAGCATGAAGGTGTGCGACGAGTTCGGCTCCGTGCCGGCGGTGGCCGCCATGATCGCGATCACGCCGTTGTTGTCGTCTTCGTCCCAGGCCAGGTACTGCATGGCCTCGCCGGGGCGATGGGCCTGGGCTTTGGCTACAAGCTGCTCGAGGTTGAGCCGGGGCGTATCGGCAGGCATCTGCGCCAGTTCGGGCTCATTGCCCAGCAGGTGGTCTATCTCGTGGTGAAACACCAACGGCAGGCCGGTAAGGGCGAGCAGTAGCAGGAATACGGTGCAGATCAGGCTGGTCCAGGTGTGGATGAAGGACCAGCGGCGGATGGTTTTGCTTTTCATTGTCTAGCCTTCAGATGCACCAAAGCCGCCCGGTGGGGCGGCCTGGCTGTTAACTCAGCTGATTACCACTGGTAGGTGGCGCTGGCGACGACGCTGCGTTGGTCGCCGAAGTAGCAATAGGAGCCATCACAGGTGGAAATGTAGTCCTTGTTGAACAGGTTGGTCGCGTTCACTTTCACCGACGCGCCCTTGAGGCTGTTGTCCAGGCGGCCGAGGTCATAGTGCACCGCGCCGTCGAACACAGTGTAGGCGTTGGCCTTGCCGGCCCAGGTATTGGCCTGGTCGCCGTAGGTGTTGCCGGTGTAGCGGGCGCCGAAGCCGATACCGAAACCGTCGAGCGCGCCGGTGTGCCAGGTGTAGTCGGTCCACAAGGACGCTTGCTGGTTAGGCATCAGTTGCAGGCGGTTGCCTTTGAACTCGCCTTTTTGCACTTCGGATTTGGCCAGCGTGTAGGCGGCGATCACTTTGAGGTTTTCGGTCACGTCAGATACGGCTTCCAGCTCCAGGCCTTTGACTTTCACTTCGCCGGTCTGGTCGGTGACAGACACACCACCGGACTGGAAGCTGCTGACCAGAACGTTCTTCTGGGTCAGGTCATACAGCGCGGCACTGAGTAGCGTGTTCGAACCCGGCGGTTGGTACTTGATCCCCAATTCCCACTGCTTGCCTTCGGTAGGTTTATAGGACTCTGTAGGAGAGGCACTGGCGTTGCTCGCCGGCTGGAAAGATTCGGCGTAGGAGATATACGGTACGAAGCCCGAGTCGAACACATAGCTCAGTGCCGCGTTCCCGCTGAAATTCTTGCTGCGGTCAGTATTGGTCGCGTCGTTTTTGTTGAAGTACGTGGTGCCCTGGTGCACCCAGTCTTCACGGCCCCCCAGGGTCAGGCGCCAGTTATCAAGAGCCATCTGGTCCTGGACGTAGAGACCGGTCTGGACGGTTTTCTGATTGTAGTCGTAGAAAGCGCCGGAGCGTGCGGGGCGTTCAACTGGCGTGGTGTTGACCGGGTTGAAGATGTTGACTCGTCCGGCCTGCCCGTAAATCGACAGGTACGAGGTATCGGTACGCTGGTGGTCAAGCCCGAGTAGAAGGGTGTGGGTGACGTCGCCGGTGGAGAAGTCGGCCTGAAAGTTGTTATCTACCGCCAATTGTCCGATGTTCTCGTCCACGTTGGTCGAAGAACGGTCCATATTGCCTTCGGCGTCGACCGGTGCCCAGGCAAAGGCGCCCACGGTCAATTGTTGGAACGACAATTCTGATTTGGTGTAACGCAGATTCTGTTTGAACTGCCAGGTATCGTTGAAGCGGTGCTCGAATGCGTAGCCGAGTGCGTAATAGGTACGGTCG
The DNA here is from genome assembly GCF_018135665.1 of Pseudomonas sp. B2021. Classification (NCBI taxonomy): domain Bacteria; kingdom Pseudomonadati; phylum Pseudomonadota; class Gammaproteobacteria; order Pseudomonadales; family Pseudomonadaceae; genus Pseudomonas; species Pseudomonas sp. B2021. The sequence continues at coordinate 5,603,730 of NZ_SMOF01000001.1, read as the reverse complement.
TAGAACTCGTAGTCCGGATCGCCCAGGTTTTTATGATGCGAAACGTCACCCAGTGGCGACTTGATCTTGGTGCCGACTATCGGCAGGAACTGGCTGGTCGCCCCGGTATCGTCGCGGGTGAACTGCGACAGCAAGGTCAACTTGGTATCGGTGTCGATATTCCAGGTCAAGCTCGGTGCGATGTTGTACCGCTTGTTGTCGATGTGATCGACCTGGGTACCGGCATCGCGCACCACGCCGCCAACGCTGTAGAGAAACTGGCCCTCATCATCGATCTTGCCAGTGCTTTCGAAATTGATCTGGCGGTGGTTGTCACTGCCGTATTGCACCTGGATAGCACTGCTCTGTTCGGCGCTGGGACGGCGGCTGACCATGTCCAGCAAGCCACCAGGTGGAGTTTGACCATAAACCGATGAAGCCGGGCCGCGCAGCAGGGCGAGGCGATCGAGGTTCCAGGTTTCGGCTTTTGGGTTGGCGTACACGCCACGGGGCAGTGGCAGGCCATCAAGGAATTGCGTCGGCTCGAAGCCGCGCACACGCATCCAGTCGTAACGGGTGTCGCTGCCGTAGCTGGCGGACACGATGCCGGGCATGTACTTGACCGCGTCGTCGAGGTTCTGCACGTTACGGTCCTGCATCTGCTCGCGGGTGGCAACCGAGATCGAGCGTGGTGCCTCAACCAGCGCGGTATCGGTTTTGGTGCCGGCGGCGGTGCGCTTTGCTACATATCCCTCCACCGGCCCCCAAGCGCTTTCATAGCTGCCTTGGCCGGTGATGTTGGTGGTCGGCAAGGCGACGACGCCCTCCGGAACCGGCATCAGGGTGTAAGTGCCCGCACTGCTTTGCTCCAACTGCAACCCCGTCCCCCGCAAGGCCTCACGCAACGCGCCCTGCGCATCGAACTGGCCTTTGACCGGCGCCGAGGTCTTGCCGGCGGCGAGTGCGGGGTTGAGGGTCAGCGCCAGGCCGGCCTGGCTGGCGATCTGGTTCAGTGTGCTGGCCAGAGGCGCAGCCGGCAGGTTGTAGGCGCGCACGCTGGACGCTTGTTCTGCGGCATACAGCGTGGTGCTGGCCAGCGGGGCGCTGAGGGCGATCGCCACGGCTAACAGGCTGGGGCGCAACAAGGTGTCTAGCGTGCGGGACATAAGGGCGGCTCCTGAATGGAAATATTTCTCAATTGCCTAGGTGCCGAGCGAGAATCGAAAAGTGATAGGGATGAGTGAAAATATTTTTCGCAGGTGTGCTTGAGGGCCTCATCGCAGGCAAGCCAGCTCCCACAGTTGAAGGTGCTCGCAATTCGAAATGTGGGAGCTGGCTTGCCTGCGATAGCAATCGCCCAGGCGCTGCAGGACCTAAGGCTTACCCTTGACGGTCACCCACCACGTCGTGTGCTGCTCGATCTGCACCGGCAAAGTCGGCAACAGCGCATTCAATGCCAACGTGGTGTCATGCAGCGGGAAACTGCCGGTGATGCGCAGGTCGGCCACGTTGTTATCCACCCCCAGGTAGCCGGTGCGATAGCGCGCCAACTCCTCGATCACATCCCCCAGCCGAGCGTTGTCCACTACCAGCATGCCGCGCGCCCAGGCATCGGTGGCCGGGGTGACGGCCAGCAACGGGCCAAGGCCGTCGCTGCGCATCAGCACCTGCTGGCCCGCCTTGAACACCTGTTCGTGGTGCAACGCCTCGGGCTGGGCGGCCACGGCTGACTGCAACACACTCAGGCGCGTAGCGTCGTCTTCGCGCTTGACGATAAACCGAGTACCCAGCGCCCGCAGGCTGCCATCGCGGGTTTGCACGTAGAAAGGGCGTGAATCGTCGTGGCCGGTTTCGACGAGAATTTCGCCTGCCTGCAACACGATCAAGCGGCGTGTTTCGTCGAAGCGCACATCAATGGCGCTGTGGGTGTTGAGGTTGATCCGCGTGCCGTCCGCCAGCTTCAGCGTGCGCTGTTCACCGGTGGCGGTGCGCTGGTCGGCCAGCCAATAGTGAATAGGCACGTAACGCTCACCGGCAAACAGCGCCAGGCCGCACACCAGCACGATACTGGCCAGGCCCCGGCCCAGTTTGCGCACGCGTTGGCGGATGCCGTGGCGCGATTGCAGCAACGCCGCCCGGGCCGGGCCCGAGGCCATGCTGAAACGCTGGTCGAGCATGCCCAACTGGCGCCAGGCGCGCGCATGTTCCTCATCGCTGGCCAGCCACTTGCTGAACTCTTCCTGTTCCACCGCGTTGCCGTTGCCCGAGTCGAGGGACAGTTGCCAGGCAATCGCGGCATCCAGCACGCGCGACGACACCGGTTTGGAGCCGATGGCGGTCACGACGGCTCGCCATACAGTGCGATGTAGCACTGGCGAATGCCCTGGGCCAGGTATTGGCGCACGCGGGCCACTGACACGCCCAGGCGCTGGGCGATTTCGGCGTGGCCCAGGCCGTCGAGGCGGTTATAGAGGAACGCGGCGCGGGCCTTGCTAGACAATTTGCCGAGCAGGCGGTCGATGGCCTTGAGGTCTTCGAGGATCAGTTGCTGGGCTTCCGGCGAAGGCTGTTCGCTTTCCGGGATCAGCATCAATTCGGTGAGGTAGGCCTGCTCCAAAGCTGCACGACGGAAGTAGTCGAACAGCAAACCCTTGGCGATCGCCACCAGGAACGCCCGCGGTTCGCGGGGCTCGCGCAACTCATCACGGCCCAGCAGGCGCATGAAGGTGTCCTGGCTCAGGTCTTCGGCACGGCTCGGGCACGCCACGTTACGTCGCAGCCAAGCCAACAGCCAGCCACGGTGGTCGCGATATAACGCACCAACAAGCTCACTGCGTGGGGTCTGGACCGACGACAAGGCATCACCGAATAAACAAGAGGTTTAAACTAACGAGAATTATTCGCGATTGTCGCAGAGGCGTGGAGTGGGCGCAATTGGCGTCTGTCGGGAGATCGTTCCCACGCTCTGCGTGGGAATGCATCCTGCGATGCTCCGCGTCGGGCGCGAAGCGTTAAAGGGAAGGCGCCTGTTTGCGCCGTTTCCATTGGGCCAAACGCGCTTGCAGCGCCTGGGGCGTGTCGATCTGTTGCTGTCGCGCACGGCTGAACAGGATCAGCATCAGCTCCGCCGTCGCCAATGCATCGGCGCTGGCGTGATGGCGTTCGCCGGCCTGTAGCCTGAAGCGGTTGAGCCAGTCATCCAGCCCGGCCTCGCGAATGTGCGCCTCGGGGCACAACAGCGGGGCCAGGTCAGCCACATCCAGGAATGGATGGGCCAGGCGATACCCCAGGCTGTCCTTGAGCGCCCGGCACAGCATGTGTTGATCAAACGGCGCATGAAAAGCCAGCAGAGGGCTGTCGCCCACGAACGCCATGAAATCCAGCAACGCCTCGGCCGGGTCGCTGCCGGCGGCAATTGCACTGGGCCCCAGCCCGTGGATCAGCACACTGGGGCTGAGCTTGGTGTCGGTGCGCTGCAGGGTGCGTTCGAACAGTTGGGAGAAATCCACCGCACCGTCTTCGATGACCACGGCGCCGATGGACAGCACCTGGTCGCGGTGAAGGTTCAGGCCGCTGGTTTCCAGGTCCACCACTACCCAGCGCTGGCTGCGCAATGGGCCGTTGCCCAGTTCGGCGGGCTTGGGTAACTGCTCCAGGCGCTGCTGTTGCGCGGGGTTGAGCCCGGGCTTTTTGGCGCGCAGCCAGCCAAACAAACTCACAGCTGATACCGCAAGCTCAGGCTGCTTTGCAGGCGTTGGGCCTGGCGCAGGGACTCACGCAGGATGCGCCGGTCCAGGTGGTTGAGGCTGTCGGGGTCGACGCGGTTGGAATAGGGCAAGTTCTCGCGGGTCTGCAATTGGTGCTGCTGCATGCGGGTCTGCTGGATAAAGTGGTAGGCCTCTTCATAGGCGGCGCCATCCAGGGGTTCGATCACGGCCTTGTCCACCAACTGGCGCAGGCGTTCCAGGGTGTTGTTGGCGTGGATGCCATTGGCCAGGGCCAACAGGCGCGCGCCGTCTACAAAAGGCGTAAGGCCCTGCACCTTGAGGTCGAGGGTGGCTTTTTCGCCATTTTTGCGGGTCAGCACGAACTCGCGGAAACGCCCCACCGGCGGGCGTCGTAGTAGCGCGTTTTCGGCCAGCATGCGTTGGAACAAGCGGTTATCCGCCACCTGATCGAGAATGCCCTGGCGCAGTTGCTCGCAACCGCGCTCTTCGCCCCACACCACGCGCAAGTCAAAATAGATGCTTGAGCCCAGCAGGTTTTCCGGCGTCGCCTCACGAATGAACGCGCCGAAGCGCCGCGCCCACTCCACGCGGGACAAGCACAGCTCGGGGTTGCCGGCCATGATATTGCCCTTGCACAGGCTGAAGCCGCACAGCGCCAGGCTTTGGTTGATGTGCTGCGCCAGGGGCAACAAGCGGCCACGAAAGTCGGCGGCTTCGACGGCGTCCTTGGCCTCGAACAGGATGCCGTTGTCCTGGTCGGTGTACAGCGTTTGTTCGCGGCGGCCTTCGCTGCCAAAACACAGCCAACTGAAAGGCACGCCGGGGTCGCCTTTTTCCGCGAGGGTCAGCTCGATCACCCGGCACACGGTGTGGTCGTTGAGCAGCGTAATGATGTGGGTGATCTGGGTGGATGAGGCGCCATGGGCGAGCATGCGCTCCACCAACTGGCCGATTTCACCGCGAATCGCCACCAGGTTTTCCACCCGGGGTGCATTGCGGATGGTGCGGGCCAGGTGCACCAGGTCCACACGCTGCAAGGAGAACAAGTCACGCTCGGAGACCACGCCACACAGGCGCTGGTCTTGCACCAGGCACACGTGGGCGATATGCCGCTCGGTCATGGCGATGGCCGCATCGAAAGCGCTGTGTTCCGGGCTCAAGTAAAACGGTGCCTGGGTCATGTGCCCGGCAATGCTCTGGCTGAAGTCGCTGGTGCCATCGGCGACCACCTGGCGCAGATCTCGCAGGGTGAAGATGCCCAGGGGCGCCTTGTGTTCGTTGACGATCACAATGCTGCCGACCTGCTGTTCGTGCATCAAAGTCACCGCTTCGCGCAACGGCGTGTGCGGGCTGCAGGTGACCGGGTGGCGCATGGCCAATTCACCCAGGCGGGTATTCAAGGAGTATTGGGTGCCGAGGGTTTCCACGGCTTTTTGCTGTACCTGCTGGTTGACCTGGTCGAGCAGGCTGCTGACCCCGCGCAAGGCGAAATCACGAAACGGGCTGGACAGCGCGAACAGCTTGATAAAGGCCGGCTTGTTCAGTTGCAGGCAAAAGGTGTCTTCAGCGGCTTTGTGTTCTGTGCGGGTCGCGCGTTCACCCAGCAAGGCGGCGAGGGGGAAGCATTCGCCGGTGGCGATTTCAAAGGTGGTGTCCGCCGAGTCTGGGCGCTCGCCCACGACCCGCCCCTGCTTGACGATATAAAAGTGCTCGACCGGGCCGCCCGACGGTTTGAGGATGCTGTCGCCGGGGCCGTAGAAACGCAGTTGGCACTGTTCCACCAGGAAAGCCAGGTGCGCCTGTTCCATCTGGTTGAACGGCGGGAAGCGTTGCAGGAATTGCAGGGTGCCGTGGATGTTCTGCAACACAGCGGTTTTACCCGCCTGTGCGAATGCATCAGCTTTACTCATAACAGTGACCGCAGTGTTTTTGTCGTTATCGTGCTGCATGGTCGACTCCTGCGCAGTGGGTGCCCATTGGACGTAAGTCTAGGTCGAGGAATACCGCGCAAAACTAGGGAAAAACCTTACATGACAATCGTCCAAAACCCGTAGAAAGCCCACTAGGCAAACTTTCCGACGAAGTGCACATTGTTCGCCCTTCCGCAGATGTCTGACGAGTGTGCTGGGAGATTGATGAGAACTGCTGAGAAACGTATGTCCGACCACGATATTTTGAGTGATGCCGAGCGCGAGGCGCTGAGCGCCGTGATGCTGGAGCCCGATTTACCCCCCCAACGCGTTTTGATCGTGGACGACGACAAGGACGCGCGTGAATTGCTGGCGGAAATCCTTGGGCTCGATGGTATTCGCTGCATGACTGCCGAAAGTGGCGAGGCTGCGTGGGATTTGTTGAAGACGAGCAGTTCCATCGGTTTGCTGATCACCGACCTGCGCATGGCGCCCAGCAATGGCCTGGAATTGATCCGCCAGGTGCGTGAGTCCACCCGTGCGGCGTTGCCGATCATCATCATGTCTGGAGACGCGGAAGCGCCGGATGTGATTGATGCGATGCATTTGAGCGTGGTGGATTTCTTGCTCAAGCCGATTGATAGCGTGAAGTTGGCGAAGTTGGTGAAGCGGGAGTTAGGGATGGTGCCCTGAGTGTGGGGTGACTGGCCTGGCCTCTTCGCGGGCAAGCCCGGCTCCCACATTTGAAATGCATTCCCCTGTGGGAGCTGGCTTGCCTGCGATTCAGGCAACGCGGTCTAACTGACACTGATAAAAAAGCCCTGATCTTTCGATCAGGGCTTTTTTCATTTACAGGCCGTTCTTGGCCTTGAACTCCCGACGCCTGCGGTGCAACACAGGCTCGGTATAGCCATTAGGCTGCTTGGTCCCTTCAATCACCAACTCCACCGCTGCCTGGAACGCGATGTTGCTGTCGAAATCCGGAGCCAGTGGGCGGTACAACGCATCCCCGGCATTCTGACGGTCTACCACCGGCGCCATGCGCTTGAGGCTTTCCATCACTTGGGCTTCGTTGACGATGCCGTGGCGCAGCCAGTTGGCGATGTGCTGGCTGGAAATACGCAGGGTGGCGCGGTCTTCCATCAGGCCGACATCGTTGATGTCCGGCACCTTGGAGCAGCCCACACCCTGGTCGATCCAACGCACCACATAGCCAAGGATGCCCTGGGCGTTGTTGTCCAGTTCGTTGCGGATCTCTTCTTCGGACCAATCGGTGTTGCTGGCCAAAGGAATGGTGAGGATATCGTCCACCGAGGCGCGCTCGCGCTTGGCCAGTTCGGCCTGGCGGGCAAACACATCGACCTTGTGATAGTGCAACGCATGCAAGGCCGCGGCGGTTGGCGAAGGTACCCAGGCGGTGTTGGCGCCGGCCAGGGGGTGAGCGATTTTCTGTTCGAGCATCGCCGCCATCAGGTCGGGCATGGCCCACATGCCCTTACCGATCTGTGCACGACCTTGCAGGCCGGTGCTCAGGCCGATATCGACGTTCCAGTTCTCATAGGCGCCGATCCATTTTTCTGCCTTCATGGCCGCCTTGCGCACCATCGCGCCGGCTTCCATGGAGGTGTGGATTTCATCGCCGGTGCGGTCGAGGAAACCGGTGTTGATAAACACCACACGCTCGCTGGCCGCCTTGATGCAGGCCTTGAGGTTGACCGTGGTGCGGCGCTCCTCGTCCATGATCCCGACCTTGAGGGTGTTGCGCGCCAGGTTCAGCACCTCTTCGATGCGACCGAACAGTTCGTTGGTGAACGCGGCTTCTTCCGGGCCGTGCATCTTCGGTTTCACGATGTACACAGAACCGGTGCGGCTGTTCTTGCGGGTGTTGTTGCCGTTGAGGCTGTGGATCGCCGCCAGGCTGGTGATCAGGCCGTCGAGGATGCCTTCGGGCACTTCGTTGCCGTCTTTATCGAGGATCGCATCGATGGTCATCAAGTGGCCAACGTTGCGCACGAACAACAGCGAACGGCCGTGCAGGGTCACGTCGCTGCCATCCACGCCGGTGTAGACGCGGTCAGGGTTCATGGTGCGGGTGAAGGTCTGGCCGCCCTTGGCCACTTCTTCGGCCAGGTCGCCCTTCATCAGGCCGAGCCAGTTGCGGTAGATCACCACTTTGTCGTCGGCGTCCACAGCGGCCACGGAGTCTTCGCAGTCCATGATGGTGGTCAGCGCGGCTTCCATCAGCACGTCTTTGACGCCGGCAGCGTCGGTCTGGCCGACTGGGGTGCTGGCGTCGATCTGGATTTCGAAGTGCAGGCCATTGTGCTTGAGCAAGATTGCAATCGGCTCGGCCGCAGGGCCCTGGAAACCGATCAACTGGGCATCGTCACGCAGGCCGCTGTTGCTGCCGCCTTTGAGGCTGACGATCAGCTTGCCATCGACGATCTTGTAGCCGGTGGAATCGACGTGGCTGCCGGCGCTGAGCGGTGCGGCTTCGTCGAGGAAGGCGCGGGCGAAGGCAATGACCTTGTCGCCACGTACTTTGTTGTAGCCCTTGCCCTTCTCGGCGCCGTTGGCTTCGCTGATGGCGTCGGTGCCATACAGCGCGTCGTACAGCGAGCCCCAGCGCGCATTCGAGGCATTGAGGGCGAAACGGGCATTCATCACCGGCACGACCAGCTGTGGGCCGGCCATGCGTGCGATCTCGTCATCGACGTTTTGGGTCGAAGCCTGGAAGTCTGCGGCTTCTGGCAGCAGGTAGCCGATGTCTTGCAGGAAGGCTTTGTAGGCCACCGGGTCATGGGCCTGGCCTGCGTGGGTCTGGTGCCAGGTATCGATCCGCGCCTGGAAGTCGTCGCGTTTGGCGAGTAGGGCTTTGTTCTTCGGGGCCAGGTCATGGATGACCTTGTCGGCACCGGCCCAGAACTGGTCGGCAGTGATGCCGGTACCGGGAATGGCTTCGTTGTTCACGAAGTCGAACAGGACTTTGGCGACCTGCAGGCCACCGACTTGAACGTGTTCAGTCATTGCTTGCCTCACTCTGCGGAGCTTATGCGCTTTTTCAGATTTTCATTATGTAGTGCACGGTTGGGCATACTACATGATGACTTGCGGTTGTGAAAATTAGACTAAATACGTCGTTTAGCGACCCACTTTGGTCGTACGGTCACAGCGGAGAACCGGATGTTCTCAAAAAACTATTAGATTGTTCCAGATAAATATCAAAATGGTACACGATTTGTCTGTGGGAGCTGGCTTGCCTGCGACGGCCGTTGACGATCACGCATACGTTCTGGATAAACGCGGCATGTCTATAATCGAGGATCAACCAACCGAGGGACTGCGCCATGGACCATCTTGTACTCACTATTATCGCCGCCGACAAACCCGGCCTGGTTGAACGCATCGCGCAGAACATTGCCAGCCATGGTGGTAACTGGCTGGAAAGCCGCATGGCGCACATGGCCGGGCAGTTTGCCGGGATCCTGCGGGTCAGTGTGCCGAGCGAGCAGCGCCAGGCATTGGTGGGGGCGCTGGAGGACTTATCCACCCACGGCATTCGCGTGTTGGTGGGTGAGGGCAGCAGCGGCCAGGCATCGGCGTCCAAGCCGATCCTGATGACCCTGGTGGGCAATGACCGCTCGGGCATCGTGCGTGAGATCACCGCGTTGTTGAGTCAGCAGGGCGTCAACCTGGAACGCCTGAGCACCGATGTGCGCCCGGCGCCCATGAGTGGTGATCCGCTGTTCAACGCCGAGGCGTTGTTGCAAGTGCCGGCCACGCTGTCGTTGGAAACCTTGCAAGAGGCTTTGGAAACCTTGGCCGATGACTTGATGGTGGAGCTGCGTCAGGAAGAGTAACAATCCACAAGGTTATGCATCGAAATCTTGCATGGGCCTGTGGATAACCTGTAGAGACCCGACGCCAGGCCACGCCCGCCGGGCATCTGCGCAAGTTGAGCAAAAAACGAGCAGTTTCAAGGGCTTGTGCACAAATGGCGGGGATCAGGTTGTGGATAACCTTGGGGTGGAACGCTGCAAGCCACGAATGCTGTGGCTTGCAGAGGGTTGTACGTTATTTGATCAGCGTTTGCGCACGGTCATCCAGGCATCCAGGCTGTACACCACCAGCCCGGCCCAGATAAAGGCGAAGGCGATCAACGTGCTCGGCGCCAGGTGTTCACCGAACAACAGCACGGCTTCGAGCAACACCAGCGTCGGCGCCACGTACTGCAAAAAGCCCAGGGCGGTGTAGGGCAAATGCCGTGCAGCGGCGTTGAAACACACCAGGGGAATCAGCGTCACCGGGCCTGCGGCTACCAGCCACCAGGCTTCGGAGGTGCTCCAGAACGCCAGTTGCGCGCTGTGGGCGGTCGGGTTGAACAGCAACCAGGCGACGGCAATCGGTACCAGCATCCAGGTTTCCACCACCAGCCCTGGCAGCGCCTTGACCGGTGCCTGCTTGCGGATCAAACCGTAGAAGCCAAACGTCAGCGCCAGTGCCAACGACACCCACGGCAGGCTACCGACCTGCCACACCTGCTGCGCCACACCCGCCGCAGCCAACCCGACAGCCACCCACTGCAAACGACGCAGGCGCTCGCCGAGGATCAGCATGCCCAGCAGCACATTCACCAGCGGGTTGATGTAATAACCCAGGCTGGCTTCAAGCATGCGCCCGGTGTTCACCGACCACACATAGGTCAGCCAGTTAGCGGCAATCAACGAACCACTGAGGGCCAGGATCGCCAGACGCTTGGGGTTGTCGCGCAGCTCGCGAAACCAGCCGGGATGTTTCCACACCATCAGCAACAGCCCACCGAACAGCGCCGACCACAACACGCGGTGCACGATGATCTCGGCGGCGGGCACGCTGGCGATGGCTTTGAAGTAGAGCGGGAACAGACCCCAGATGACATAGGCGCTCAGGCCCAGGATGTACCCCTTGCGGGGGTTGGCGGCTTGCATTGCAGAATCCTTGCTTAGGCAGCTAACAAAGCGCAATTGTAAGGATATTTGTCAGACAACGCTCGTTCCCACGCTCTGCGTGGTAACGCCGCCTTGGACGCTCTGCGTCTGCTTTTAAATCGTGACGCGGAGCGTCACAGGATGCGCGCCCACGCGGAGCGTGGGGGCGAGCATGGACAGCCAGCTCCCACAGGAGGCAGGGCCAGGTCAGAAGAGCTTCAGCGGTTCTTCATTGAGCGCCGACAGTTGCTCGCGCAACGCCAGCACCTGGTCGCCCCAATACCGCTCGCTGCCAAACCACGGAAAGCTATGGGGGAATGCGGGATCGTCCCAGCGTCGCGCCAGCCAGGCACTGTAGTGCATCAGGCGCAGGGCGCGCAGCGGTTCGATCAGCGCCAGTTCGCGGGGGTCGAAGTCGTGGAATTCCTGGTAGCCGTCCATCAGTTCCGAGAGCTGGCCGAGGCATTCCTGGCGGTCGCCAGCCAGCATCATCCACAGGTCTTGCACCGCCGGGCCCATGCGGCAGTCATCCAGGTCGACGATATGGAACATCTCGTCGCGGCACATCATGTTGCCGGGGTGGCAGTCACCGTGCATGCGGATGTTCTTGTGCGGCGTGGCCTTGTAAACCTCTTCCACACGCTTGAGCAGGTCGCGGGCCACGGACTCGTAGGCCGGCAACAGGCTTTTGGGAATGAAGTTGCCTTCAAGCAGGGTGGTGAGGGAGTCGTGACCGAAATTCTTCACCCCCAGGGCTTCGCGGTGTTCGAATGGGCGAGTGGAGCCTACGGCGTGCAAGCGACCGAGCAGTTGCCCGAGCCGGTAAAGCTGATCGAGGTTGCCCGGCTCTGGCGCGCGGCCGCCACGGCGGGGAAACAGGGTGAAGCGGAAACCTGCGTGTTCGAACAGGCTCTCGCCGTTGTGGATCAACGGCGCGACCACCGGTACATCGCACTCGGCCAGTTCGAAGGTGAAGCGGTGTTCTTCCAGGATCGCCTCGTTGGTCCAGCGCTGGGGACGATAGAACTTGGCGATCAGCGGTTCGGCGTCTTCGATGCCCACTTGGTACACACGGTTTTCGTAGCTGTTGAGCGCTAGAACTCGCGCGTCGCTGAGAAAACCGATGCTTTCGACGGCGTCGAGCACCAGGTCTGGGGTGAGTGTTTCAAACGGGTGGGCCATGCGAACTCCTGCGCGCAGCAGGGCGCCGCGTCCGGCCGGGTATGGTAACAGCATAGATAGCCGGTGGCTGTGCGGACGCCTTCGCAGGCAAGCCAGCTCCCACACTGGCATGTATTTACACATCAAAATGCGGGAGCTGGCTTGCCTGCGATAGCGGTGTATCAGGCGCCTACGATCCCGCCGTCGTCCCGACGAATCGCCATCACCGACGACCGCGGCTTGCCATTGGGCAAGTGTTCCGGCCAGGTCGAGCCACCGGTTTCACCCGGGTGTTGAATGCCCACGAACAGCGTCTTCTGGTCCGGCGAGAAACTGATCCCCGTCACCTCACACGCCACCGGCCCCACCATGAAGCGACGGATTTCACCGGTGCTCGGGTCGGCACACAGCATCTGGTTATTGCCCATGCCCGCAAAGTCGCCAGCGTTGCTGTAGTCGCCATCGGTGAGGATCCACAGGCGCCCGGCTTTGTCGAAGCCCAGGCCGTCGGGGCTGTTGAACATGTTTTGCGGGTTGATGTTGGACGAGCCGCCCTTGGGGTTGCCGGCATGTACGCCGGGGTTGCCGGCCACCACGAACAGGTCCCAGGTGAAGTCCGTGGCACCGTGGTTATCGGCGTCGGCTTTCCAGCGCAGGATCTGGCCGTAGACGTTTTTCTCCCGTGGGTTGGGGCCGCCCACTGGCTGGCCCTCTTCGCCGCGCTTGGCGTTGTTGGTCAGGGTGCAATAAACCTGGCCGTCGGTGGGGCTGACCACGATCCATTCCGGGCGGTCCATGCGTGTGGCTTTCACCACGCTGGCGGCCAGGCGTGCGTGAATCAGCACCTCGGCCTGGTTGGCGAACCCGCTGCTGGCGTCGATGCCGTTCTTGCCATGGGTGAGTTCAACCCACTGGCCTTTGCCCTTGGGATGGTCGGCGTTGCCGTCGCCCGCGTCGAAGATCGCCACGTACAAGGTGCCGTGGTCGAGCAGGTCTTTATTGGCCTTCGGGTTGCTGTGGTTGATCTGATCGCGGCTGACGAACTTGTAGATGAACTCACCGCGTTCATCGTCGCCCATGTACACCACGGCGCGGCCATCACGGGTTTCGGCGAGGGCCGCGTTTTCGTGTTTGAAGCGCCCCAGGGCCGTGCGCTTGACCGGGGTGGACTGCGGATCGAACGGGTCGATTTCCACCACCCAGCCATGGCGATTGAGTTCGTTGGGGTTCTTGGCCATATCAAAGCGCGGGTCGTGCGGATGCCAGTTGATGTCCTTGCTGGCGGCCACCACGCCGTAGCGCTTCTGCCCTGCGTCGAAGGTTTGCTGCGGGTTGCTGCTGCCGAAGCAGTCGGTAAAGTTTTCTTCGCAGGTCAGGTAGGTGCCCCACGGCGTCTTGCCGTTGGCGCAGTTCTGGAACGTGCCAAGGACTTTTTTGCCGGTCTTGTCGGCGCCGGTTTTCAGCCAGTCATGGCCGGCGGCAGGGCCACTCAAACGGATCGGTGAATTGCCGTGGATGCGCCGGTTGTAGCGCGAGTCCTGGACGAACTGCCAGGTGTCACCCTGACGCCGCACTTCGATCACCGACACGCCTTCGCTGGCCAGGGCCTTGCGCACGTCTTCGGCAGATTGTGGCGCGCCGCCGTGGGCGTAGAGGTAGCGATAGTTGGTGTATTCGTTGTTGATCGCAATCAGTGCGCGGTTGTCGTCGCCTGGGAACGCAAACAGGCTCATGCCGTCGTTGTTGTCGCCGAACTGTTGTTCCTGGGCCTTGGCGGTGCCATGGCCGGACGGGTCGAAAGCCGGGGCGTGCTTGTGCAGGGGCTGGCCCCAACTGATCAGCACCGAAGCGCTGTAGCCCGGTGGCAGGGTGATGGTATCGCTGGTGGCAGCGGCAATGCTGGTGAACCCGAGCAGCGGGCTGGCGGAAGCGGCATTCACCGCCAGCGCGCTACGGCTCAACAGGTTGCCGCCAAGGAACATCGCGGCGCCGCACAGGGCGCCTGCGCCGATAAAGCGACGGCGGGTCAGGCCCACCATCTGTTCAAGGTCGGTGGCTTGGTTTTCTTCTAATAGGCTCATCACAGGCTCCTTAAGGTTTTTGCAGACACCTTAAGCAGCGCTTGTGACCGAATTGTTGCAGCTTGAAGACGCGGGCCCGTTACACCGGGGTGCCGAGCAATACATGGCTGGGTGCAAACTGCACGCGGATCGGCTGGCCCTGCGCTGCGTCGATGGCCTTGAGTGCGACGGGCTGCGCCAGCGCGCACAACACTTGGCCGTTGGGCAGGGCGATACGTACCTCGCTGGGGCCGTCTTCGGCGGCGAGAATGGTCTCGATACTGCCTTCCAGGCAATTGTGTCCAAGTGTTTCGGTTTGCCCCTCCGCCAGTAATTCCAGCCATCCGGCCTTGATCAGCGCGACCACTTCCACGCCGGTCTGCAGTTCCAGGCGCAGGGTGCTGTCGTGTGTAATCTGCGCGTCGAGGTGCAGGCCTCCGGCCAGTTGCAGGCGGATCATGTCGTTGTGGCCATGGCTCTCTATGGCGCTGACCTGGCCGTGCAATTGGTTGCGCGCGCTGGTGCGCAGCATCAAGCGGCCCAGCAGGTCGAAGTCGCTGGCCGCTTCGTCAGAGCCAAGGATCTCGGCCTGTAGCAGTTGCAGGCGCTGATAAAGGCGCAGCACCCGTTCACCTTCTTGCGTCAGTTTGGCGCCGCCACCGCCCTTGCCGCCGACGCTGCGTTGCACCAGCGGTTTTTGCGCCAGGTTGTTCAGCTCATCAATGGCGTCCCAGGCGGCCTTGTAACTCAACCCGGCACTCTTGGCCGCACGGGTGATGGAGCCCTGCTCGGCGATATGCCCCAGCAAGGCAATACGCTGGGGGCGGCGGATGATGTGTTGGTTGAGAGGGTTGGGCACAGACATGGCAGATACGCTTGGGTGAGATGCGCCGACGTTGCCGCGATGGCGCAGGGGAGTCAAGTCAGCTGCCGGGCTTGGGCGTACGGGCCAGGCAATACACGTCCACCTGGCGTGCGCCGGCATTTATCAACAAGCGCGCCAAGCCGTGGGCGGTGGCGCCGGTGGTGAGGACGTCGTCTACCAGCGCCACATGTTGCCCGGCAACCCGGATGCCGGGGGCCAGTGCGAAGGCGTTGAGCAGGTTGCGTTTGCGGGTCTTGGCATCAAGGTCTTGCTGCGCCACGGTTTCATGGGGGCGCAACAGCGCGTGTTCATCAATGGGAATGTCGAGGGCGTGACTGAGCCAGCGGGCCAGCATCAACGCTTGATTAAAGCCGCGTTCGCGCAGGCGTTTACGCGCCATGGGCACCGGCAGCAGGCAGTTGGGGCGCTCCAGTTCGGCGTTATCGAAGCGATGCTGCAAGTGCTGCCCCAGCAGGCGCGCCAGCAAGTGCCCCAGCGGCCAACGCGCCTGATGCTTGAAGCGGCTGATCAGGGTGTCCACTGGAAAACTGTAGGTCCATGGCGCGATCACTTGGTGAAAGGCCGGAGGCTGTTTTTGGCACTGGCCGCAGATCAACCCATCCATGGGCAAGGGCAGTGCGCAACGCTCGCATTGTTCCATCAGCCATGGCAATTCTGTTTCGCAGGCGCTGCACACGGCCTCGGCTAATTCAGTGCTCTCATCGCAAATCAGGCAGGGCTGTATGCTTTTTGACCAGATGTAAACTTGGTGTTTGTACTCAGGTTGACAGTGCATGAATCTTCCTTAAATATGCCGAGCATCCGTGTCGTGCCTGTGGGTATTGCCCTTCCCACAGCGCTTGCCAAAGCATAATCAAGGAATCGCCCATGAGCGCCAGCACCTCTGCCACCCTGCGTCACGATTGGTCTTTAGCTGAAGTCAAAGCCTTGTTCGTGCAGCCCTTCAACGACCTGTTGTTCCAGGCGCAGACCGTGCACCGCGCGCATTTCGACGCCAACCGCGTGCAGGTCTCGACCCTGCTGTCGATCAAGACCGGCGCCTGCCCGGAAGATTGCAAATATTGTCCGCAGTCGGGCCACTACAACACTGGCCTGGAAAAAGAGAAGCTGATGGAGGTGCAGAAGGTCCTCGAAGAGGCCGCGCGCGCCAAGGCCATCGGTTCGACGCGTTTCTGCATGGGCGCGGCGTGGAAGCATCCATCGGCCAAAGATATGCCCTACGTGCTGGAAATGGTCAAAGGCGTGAAGGCCATGGGCCTGGAAACCTGCATGACCCTTGGTCGCCTCGACCAGGACCAGACCGAAGCCCTGGCCCAGGCCGGCCTGGACTACTACAACCACAACCTCGATACGTCGCCGGAGTTTTACGGCTCGATCATCACCACCCGCACCTACAGCGAGCGCCTGCAAACCCTGGCGTACGTGCGTGATTCGGGGATGAAGATCTGCTCGGGCGGCATCCTCGGCATGGGCGAATCTCTCGATGACCGCGCCAACTTGCTGATCCAACTGGCTAACCTGCCGGAGCATCCGGAATCGGTGCCGATCAACATGCTGGTGAAGGTAGCGGGTACGCCGTTGGAAAACGCCGATGACATCGACCCCTTCGATTTCATCCGCATGCTGGCGGTGGCGCGCATCCTGATGCCGCAGTCCCACGTGCGCCTGTCGGCCGGCCGCGAAGCCATGAATGAGCAGATGCAGGCCCTGGCGTTTTTTGCCGGCGCCAACTCGATCTTCTACGGCGACAAACTGCTGACCACCGCCAACCCCCAGGCTGACAAGGACATGCAATTGTTCGCACGCCTGGGCATCCTGCCCGAAGCCCGTGAAGAGCATGCCGACGAAGTGCACCAGGCGGCGATCGAGCAGGCGTTGGTGGAGCAAAAGAGCAGCGAGCAGTTCTACAACGCTGTGGTGTAACCACCTTTGGAATGCATTCCAGTGTAGGAGCTGGCTTGCCTGCGATGACGGCGGCACTTTCAGCGTAGAAGTGTCAGAAGGACCGCTATCGCAGGCAAGCCAGCTCCCACATTGGACGCAGTTGAACCTGTTGAATCGAGGCCAGCATGTCATTCGATCTCGCCGCGCGCCTCGCTGCCCGCCGTGCCGACCATCTTTACCGCCAGCGCCCCTTGCTGCAGAGCCCCCAAGGCCCGCAGGTGGTGGTGGACGGGCAACCGTTGTTGGCGTTCTGCAATAACGATTACCTGGGCCTTGCCAATCACCCGCAAGTGATCGAAGCCTGGCGCGCCGGTGCGTCCCGCTGGGGCGTGGGCGGTGGCGCTTCGCATTTAGTGGTGGGCCACGCCACACCGCACCATGAGCTGGAAGAAGCCCTGGCTGACTTGACCGGTCGCCCGCGTGCCTTGCTGTTCACCACCGGCTACATGGCCAACCTCGGCGCGGTCACGGCGCTGGTGGGGCAGGGCGATACGGTACTGGAAGACCGGCTTAACCACGCGTCTTTGCTGGATGCCGGCTTACTGTCCGGTGCGCGTTTCAACCGCTACCTGCATAACGACGCGGGTAGCCTGGCCAAGCGCCTGGAGAAAGCCACCGGCAATACCTTGGTGGTCACCGACGGTGTGTTCAGCATGGACGGCGACCTTGCCGACCTGCCCGCGCTGGCCCGTGAAACCCGGGCCAAAGGGGCCTGGCTGATGGTGGATGACGCCCATGGCTTCGGCCCGCTGGGCGCCAATGGCGGCGGTATCGTCGAGCATTTCGGCTTGAGCCAGGACGACGTGCCCGTGCTGGTTGGCACCTTGGGCAAAGCGTTCGGCACCGCCGGGGCCTTTGTGGCTGGCAGTGAGGACTTGATCGAGAGCCTGATCCAATTCGCCCGCCCGTATATCTACACCACCAGCCAACCACCGGCACTGGCCTGCGCCACCCTCAAAAGCCTGGAACTGCTGCGCAGCGAACATTGGCGACGCGAGCACCTCAACGCGTTGATCCGCCAGTTTCGCCATGGCGCGCAGCAGATAGGCCTGGCGTTGATGGACAGTTTTACGCCGATCCAGCCGATCCTGATTGGCGACAGCGCCCGGGCACTGCGCCTCTCGCAGATGCTGCGCGAGCGCGGCCTGATGGTGACCGCCATTCGCCCACCCACCGTGCCCGCCGGCAGTGCCCGTCTGCGGGTGACATTGACGGCAGCCCACAGCGAAGCGCAGGTGCAGCTACTGTTAGAAGGGTTGCAAGCGTGTTTTCGCTTATTAGGCGACTCGGAGTCTGGCCATGCGTAATCGACTGATCCTGCTACCGGGCTGGGGCCTGGGTGTGTCACCGCTGGAGCCGTTGGCCGCTGCGCTGCACGGCCTGAACGAGCATTTGCAGGTACAGATCGAACCCTTGCCGGTGCTGCAGGCCAGTGAACTCGGTGAATGGCTCGATGAACTCGATGCGACGCTGCCGGACAATGCCTGGCTCGGGGGCTGGTCGCTGGGCGGCATGCTCGCGTCCGAGTTGGCGGCACGCCGTGGCGAGCGGTGCTGCGGTTTGCTGACCCTGGCGAGCAACCCGTGTTTCGTCGCCCATGACGGCTGGCCTCACGGGATGCCTGCCGAAACCTTCGATGCATTTTTGGCCGGCTGCCACGCCGATTCCCAAGTCACGCTCAAGCGTTTTGGCCTGTTGTGTGCCAAGGGGGCCGAAGACCCACGCGGCTTGTCGCGCTTATTGGTCAGCGGTGCGCCGAATACTTCCTCCAGCGTCTTGATGCCCGGCCTGGAACTGCTGGCCCAACTGGATACGCGGGCGGCCTTGCAGGCTTTTCGCGGCCCTCAGTTGCACCTGTTTGCCGGCCTGGATGAGCTGGTGCCTGCCGAAGCCGCCAGCGACCTGCTGGCCTTGCTCCCCGATGTAGAAATCGGCCTGATTGAACAGGCCGGTCACGCGTTTCTTCTGGAAGACCCTCACGGAGTCGCCGGGGCTATCCAGGCTTTTTTGCATGAGTGTGTTGATGACTGACCTATCCCACCCGCCCTTGCCTGGGGGCTTGCCGGACAAGCGCCAGGTTGCGGCCTCGTTCTCCCGTGCGGCGGCCAGTTACGACAGCGTGGCCGAGTTGCAGCGTGCGGTCGGGCATGAACTGCTCAGCCGCTTGCCGCACGGCCTGGTGCCCCAGCGTTGGCTGGACATGGGCTGTGGCACGGGTTACTTCAGCCGCGTATTGGGCGAGCGTTTGCCCGGCAGCCAGGGTGTGGCGTTGGATATTGCCGAGGGTATGCTCAACCACGCGCGTCCACGGGGTGGCGCTGCGCACTTTATAGCCGGCGATGCAGAACGCTTGCCGCTTGCAGCTGACAGCTTCGAGCTGTTCTTCTCCAGTCTCGCGGTGCAGTGGTGTGCCCATTTTGATGCGGTGCTCAGTGAAGCCAGGCGTGTGCTGCGACCAGGTGGCGTGCTGGCCTTTGCCAGCCTGTGCGTAGGCACCCTGGATGAGTTGCGCGAGAGTTGGCGGGCGGCGGATGGCCTGGTCCACGTCAATCGCTTCCGCACCTTCGAGGCTTATCAGCAACTGTGTGCGGCCAGTGGTTTGCGCGTGATCAGCCTGGAGCGAAAGCCCCATGTGTTGCATTACCCGGATGTGCGCAGCCTGACCCATGAACTCAAGGCACTGGGCGCCCATAACCTCAACCCAGGCCGCCCGGGAGGGTTGACGGGCCGTGCGCGGATTGTCGCGCTGGTAGAGGCCTACGAGCAGTTCCGCCAGGCCCAGGGCCTGCCCGCCACGTACCAGGTGGTGTATGCCGTACTGGAGAAACCGTTATGAGCGCCGCTTACTTCATCACCGGTACAGACACCGATGTTGGCAAGACCACCATCGCCGCCGGCCTGTTGCATGCGGCCAGGCTTTGCGGCAAAAGCACGGCCGCCGGAAAGCCGGTGGCGTCGGGCTGCCAACTGACGGCCCAGGGCCTGCGCAATGCCGATGCGTTGGCGTTGCTGGCCGAGTGTTCCGTGCCGCTCAGTTATGCCGAGGTCAACCCGGTGGCCTTCGAGCCAGCTATCGCGCCGCATCTGGCGGCGCGCGAGGCGGGCGTCGGGCTCACGGTGCAATCGCTGCTCAAACCGATGCAGCAGGTCCTGGCACGGGGCGCGGACTTCACCTTGATCGAAGGGGCAGGCGGTTGGCGCGTGCCCTTGGCCGACCAGGCCAACCTGTCGGACCTGGCCATGGCGCTCAAGCTGCCGGTGATCCTGGTGGTGGGCGTGCGCCTGGGGTGCATCAGCCATGCACTGCTCACCGCCGAAGCCATCGCACGGGATGGCTTGCCGCTGGCGGGCTGGGTGGCAAATATCATCGACCCCAAGACCTCTCGTCTGGAAGAAAACCTCGCCACCCTGGCTGAGCGCCTGCCCGCACCTTGCCTGGGGCGAGTGCCGAAACTCAAGCATGCCGGGGCCGCCGCAGTGGCCGAGTACCTGGAGCTGGACCTGCTTGACTGATTTTGGCTATCGATAAGGCAATATGCCATTAGTGTTTTTGACGGGCCTTTTGCCAGGATGTCTGGTTCAATCGGGCTTCACGATTCTCTAAAGGCAGGCTTACGCCATGGACATCTCTGGAAGCAGCGCGTTTTATTCGGGCCTGAGCACTATTCAGACCGGGCAGAACCGTGTCGACCAGGCGGCCGGCAAGATTGCCAGCGCCGGAACCACCCAGCCATCGGCCGCGCAAAGCGACCGTCTGCAAGCCAATGACCGCGCCCAAGCGTCCAACTCGGCGAGCAACATGGTGGAAATGGCTCAGGGCAAGTTTCAAGTCGAACTGGGGGCGAAAGTCGCCAAGGCTTCGGATGAAATGCTCGGTACCTTGATCGATACCTACGCTTAACTTATCTATCGCACGCCCGCTCCTCTCTGTGGGAGCTGGCTTGCCTGCGATAGCATCAACGCGTACTGCCTGATACACCCTGGCGCCTGCATCGCAGGCAAGCCAGCTCCCACAGTCGTTCTGCGACATTCTGCTCGTCCTTAAATCCATGAGGCATCCCGCCGCAGGCCTCGCCGTGCCTGACGCTGACCCGCGTCAAGACAAACGGCATCTGGCCGACGCTTGACAACCCTGGGTCGTAAACGTATGTTTCAAACACCTGTTTGACCGCCATAACAAATCCACGCGGTTGTTCATCCCAGATACATCAGCAGAGGTTTATCGCTATGCCTGACTACAAGGCCCCCTTGCGTGATATTCGCTTCGTTCGTGACGAACTGCTCGGTTATGAAGCGCACTATCAGAGCCTGCCGGCTTGCCAGGACGCTACTCCGGACATGGTCGACGCCATCCTCGAAGAAGGCGCCAAGTTCTGTGAGCAAGTACTGGCACCGTTGAACCGCGTGGGCGACATCGAAGGGTGTACCTGGAGTGAGTCAGGCGTTAAAACCCCTGCGGGTTTCAAAGAAGCCTACAAACAATTCGTCGAAGGCGGCTGGCCAAGCCTGGCCCACGACGTGGAGCACGGTGGCCAAGGCCTGCCGGAATCCCTGGGCCTGGCCGTGAGCGAAATGGTCGGCGAAGCCAACTGGTCGTGGGGCATGTACCCTGGCCTATCCCATGGCGCGATGAACACCATTTCCGAGCACGGCACCCCCGAGCAGCAAGACGCTTACCTGACCAAGCTGGTGTCGGGCGAATGGACCGGCACCATGTGCCTGACCGAGCCACACTGCGGCACCGACCTGGGCATGCTGCGCACCAAGGCCGAGCCTCAGGCTGACGGTTCCTACAAAGTCTCCGGTACCAAGATCTTCATCTCGGCCGGCGAACACGACATGGCCGACAACATCGTCCACATCGTACTGGCCCGCCTGCCGGACGCGCCGGCTGGCACCAAAGGTATCTCGCTGTTTATCGTGCCCAAGTTCCTGCCCAACGCCGATGGTTCGGTGGGCGAGCGCAACGCGGTCACCTGTGGTTCCCTGGAACACAAGATGGGCATCCACGGCAACGCCACCTGCGTGATGAACTTCGACGCGGCCACCGGTTTCCTGATCGGCCCGGCGAACAAAGGCCTGAACTGCATGTTCACCTTTATGAACACCGCTCGCCTGGGCACCGCGCTGCAAGGCCTGGCCCACGCCGAGATCGGCTTCCAGGGCGGCTTGAAATATGCGCGTGACCGCCTGCAAATGCGCTCCCTGACCGGCCCGAAAGCACCGGATAAAGCCGCTGACCCGATCATCGTGCACCCTGACGTACGCCGCATGCTGCTGACCATGAAAGCCTTCGCCGAAGGTAACCGTGCAATGGTGTACTTCACCGCCAAGCAAGTGGACATCGTCAAGTACGGCACCGACGACGAAGCCAAGAAGCAGGCCGATGCCCTGTTGGCCTTCATGACCCCGATCGCCAAGGCGTTCATGACCGAAGTCGGGTTTGAATCGGCCAACCACGGCGTGCAGATCTACGGTGGCCACGGCTTTATCGCTGAGTGGGGCATGGAGCAGAACGTGCGCGACAGCCGCATTTCGATGCTGTACGAAGGCACCACCGGCATCCAGGCGCTGGACCTGCTCGGCCGTAAAGTGCTGATGACCCAAGGCGAAGCGCTCAAGGGCTTCACCAAGATCGTGCACAAGTTCTGCCAGGCCAACGAAGGCAACGAAGCGGTTAACGAGTTCGTGGCACCGCTGGCGGCATTGAACAAAGAGTGGGGCGAGTTGACCATGAAGGTCGGTATGGCCGCGATGAAAGACCGTGAAGAAGTCGGTGCTGCTTCGGTGGACTACCTGATGTACTCCGGCTACGCGTGCCTGGCTTATTTCTGGGCCGACATGGCACGCCTGGCTGCCGAGAAACTGGCCGCCGGCACCAGCGAAGAGGCGTTCTACACCGCGAAATTGCAGACTGCGCGCTTCTACTTCCAACGCATCCTGCCGCGTACCCGCACCCACGTGGCAACCATGCTGTCGGGCGCCAACAACCTGATGGACATGAAAGAAGAAGACTTCGGTCTGGCTTACTAAGCCTTACCCGGTTCTTCTAAAAACCGCCGCCTCCTTCGGGAAGCGGCGGTTTTTTTTGCCCTTGTGTAGGAGCGAGCTTGCTCGCGAAGGTCGTTAACGATAACGCGGGCATTCTGGATAAGCGCGGTGCCTATGGGATCTTCGCGAGCAAGCTCGCTCCTACAGAAGGCGCGCATAAAAAACCGCAGTAACGCACTCAGGGATTGCGGTGAGCTGCCGTTACAGTGATGGCAATGTGATACATGATCGGTCAGTTGTGCTTAACTGACCGCTTAGAGGCACAGTGCCATTATTTGTTTGCGGGTCGGAGTTTTACCCTTGTCACGCGTGTCCGCTGTACGTTTCAGCCATTTTCTCCCTTCGCTGCTGCTGTTGCTGGCCGGGCTCTCGGCTGCGTACGTCAAGGACCTCAGCGTCTTCTTCACCTCGCTGTTCAACGTGTTGCCCACCCTGGTCCTGTTGCTTGGCGGCGCCTATTGCGCGGTGTATCGACGCCAGCGTGAACTGTTCCTGATGGTCACGGTGTACGTCGCCTATTTCCTGCTGGATACCCAGACCGACTTCTACCGCGACAACGGCCGCGTGCGTGAAGACGCTGCGGTGGTGTTCCACCTGTGTTGCCTGCTGTTGCCCTTGCTGTTCAGCATCTATGCGCTGTGGCAGGAAAAAACCCATCTGTTCCGTGACTTCGTCGCCCGCTGCGCGGTGCTGCTGGCGGTGGGCAGTGTGGCGCTGGCCCTGAAGCAGAGTTTTCCCCAGGCCTTGCTGGGCTGGTTGGCGGAGATTCGCTGGCCGATGCTGCACGGCGCGTGGATGAGCCTGATCCAGCTCTCGTACCCGATGTTCCTGATCGGTTTTCTCACCCTGGCCGCCCAATACTGGTACCAGCCGCGCCCGCTGCACGCCGCGCAACTGGTGGGGTTGCTGGGCATGTTCTGGATGTTGCCGCAAACCTTCATCCTGCCGTTCACCCTCAACATCATGTGCAGCCAGGTGATGTTGATGATCGCTGCGGGGGTGGCGCACGAGGCGTATCAGATGGCGTTCCGTGATGAGCTCACCGGCTTGCCGGGGCGACGTGCGCTCAACGAGCGCATGCAGCGGCTGGGGCGTAACTATGTGCTGGCGATGAGCGACGTCGATCACTTCAAGCGTTTCAATGACACCCACGGCCACGACGTCGGCGACCAGGTGCTGCGCCTGGTGGCGAGCAAGCTGTCCAAGGTCAACGGTGGTGGGCGGGCCTACCGTTACGGCGGTGAAGAGTTTGCCGTGGTGTTTGCCGGCAAGACCTTGGATGAGTGCATGCCGCACCTGGAGGAGATCCGCGAGATCATCGCCAGCTACGACATCAAGTTGCGCAACCCGGACCGCCCCCAGGACGACCATCAAGGCCGCCAACGCCGTGCGGGCAGCGGAGCATCCAGTGTGTCGGTGACGGTAAGCATCGGCGTGGCCGAGCGCCAGGCCGAGCAGCGCAGCCCCGACGAGGTGCTCAAATCCGCCGACCAGGCGCTGTACGCCGCCAAGGGGGCGGGGCGTAATTGTGTAGTCGCAGCCGGGCAAACCCGCCGTGGCGCGGTGCGCATGCAAAGCGCTGCCAGTTGAGTAATGGCGCTGTATTCAGCAGCGCTACAGTGATTGTCCACGGCCATGGCCGGCAGTAGGTTAACCCTATCTGCTGCCGGAGACATTGCCATGCCTGAGTACAAAGCTCCCCTGCGCGACATGCGCTTTCTGATCGACACCGTATTCGATTTCCACGGCCACTACGCGGCCCTGGGTGCCACGGATGCCAGCCCGGACATGGTCAGTGCGATCCTCGAAGAAGGCGCCAAATTCTGCGAAAACGTACTCGCGCCGCTCAATCGCAGCGGCGATGAAGAGGGCTGCCATTTCGATAATGGCGTGGTAACCACGCCTAAAGGCTTCAAGCAAGCCTTCGCCCAGTATGTGGAAGGCGGCTGGCATGGCGTGGCGGCAGACCCGGCCTACGGTGGCCAGGGCCTGCCCCATTCCCTGGGCCTGGTGCTGAGCGAGATGATCGGCTCCAGCAACACTTCCTGGGGCATGTACCCAGGCCTGACCCACGGCGCGATGTCGGCCATCCATGCCCACGGCACCGACGAACAGAAAGCCACCTACCTGAGCAAACTCACCGCCGGCGAATGGACCGGCACCATGTGCCTGACCGAAGCCCACTGCGGCACCGACCTGGGCTTGATCAAGACCCGCGCCGTGCCACAGGCGGACGGCAGTTACGCGGTCACCGGCAGCAAGATCTTCATCTCGGCCGGCGAGCACGACATGAGCGCCAATATCATCCACCTGGTGCTGGCCAAACTGCCGGATGCGCCGGCGGGCACCAAGGGCATCTCATTGTTTATCGTGCCCAAGTTCCATGCCGACTCCGGCGAGCGCAATGCGGTGCACTGCGGCTCTATCGAACACAAGATGGGTATCAAGGCTTCGGCCACCTGCGTGCTGAACTTCGATGGCGCCAAAGGCTTTTTGATTGGCGAGGCGAACAAGGGCCTCAACTGCATGTTCACCATGATGAACCACGCACGCCTGGGCACCGGCATGCAGGGCCTGTGCAACGGCGAGGCGAGCTTCCAGGGCGCGATCAAGTACGCCAATGACCGTTTGCAGATGCGCTCGCTGACCGGTGCCAAGGCCCCGGAGAAAGCCGCCGACCCGATCATCGTGCACGCCGATGTCCGCCGCATGTTGCTGACCATGAAAGCCTTCAACGAAGGCAACCGCGCCTTGACCTATTTCACCGCGCAACTGCTCGACACCGCGCACCTGGGCAGCGACGCCGGCCAACGCCAGGAAGCCGAGGACCTGTTGGCCTTCCTCACGCCGATCTGCAAAGCCTTCATGACCGAAACCGGCCTGGAGGTGACCAACCACGGCATGCAGGTATTCGGTGGCCATGGCTATATTCGTGAGTGGGGCATGGAGCAACTGGCCCGTGACGCACGTATCGCCCCGATCTATGAAGGCACCAACGGCATCCAGGCTCTGGACCTGCTCGGGCGCAAGGTATTGGGCAGCCAGGGCAAGTTGCTGCGTGGGTTTACCAAAATTGTGCATAAGTTCTGCGCGGCCAATGCCGAGCATGCGCAGTTCAAGGCCCATGTGGCGCAACTCAATGAGCTGAACCAGCAATGGGGCGAACTGACCCTGAAGGTCGGCACGGCAGCGATGAAAAACCCTGACGAAGTGGGCGCGGCGGCCATGGATTACCTGATGTACAGCGGTTACATCATCCTTGCCTACCTGTGGTTGCGCATGGCGATCGCGGCGCAAGCCCAGGATGACCCAGGGTTTGCCCAGGCGAAGCTTGCGACCTGCGACTTTTATTTCAAGCGCCTGTTGCCGCGTACGGCCATGCACCGTGCTGCGGTGGAGGCGGGGAGCGAATGCCTGATGAGCTTACCGGCGCAGGCCTTTGCACTGTAGAGGTCACTGATTGCTCGGGGTCAAAATGTGGGAGCGAGCTTGCTCGCGAATGCGCTGGTACAGTCAAAGATGTAGCGACTGACACGCCGCATTCGCGAGCAAGCCCGCCACACAATGGTTTGTATGTGACTTATAAATACTTAATGGTCACGAATGGACCCTATGTGTCTGAAAAGTTGTTCGGGTACACTCGACGCCTGTAAAACCGATCCTATCGAATCATTTTTCACGTTCTCACGAGGTTTGCCATGGCTGATTACAAAGCGCCGTTGCGTGATATGCGCTTCGTCCTCAACGAAGTTTTTGAGGTCGCTAATACTTGGGCCCAGTTACCGGCATTGGCAGACAGCGTTGACGCCGAAACTGTCGAGGCGATCCTGGAGGAGGCCGGCAAGGTCACCGCCAAATCCATTGCCCCACTCAGCCGCGGCGGCGATGAGCAAGGCTGCCAGTGGGCAGACGGCGCCGTCACGACGCCCGACGGTTTCCCTCAAGCCTACAGCACCTACGCCGAAGGCGGCTGGGTGGGGGTGGGCGGCGACCCGACCTACGGCGGCATGGGCATGCCCAAGGCCGTGTCGGCGCAGGTTGAAGAAATGATCAACTCATCGAGCCTGGCTTTCGGCCTGTACCCGATGTTGACCTCCGGCGCTTGTGTCTCCATCAACACTCACGCCAGTGATGAACTCAAGGCCACCTACCTGCCGAAGATGTATTCCGGTGAGTGGGCCGGTTCCATGTGCCTGACGGAAGCCCATG
Source organism: Pseudomonas sp. B2021 (assembly GCF_018135665.1). Taxonomy (NCBI): domain Bacteria; kingdom Pseudomonadati; phylum Pseudomonadota; class Gammaproteobacteria; order Pseudomonadales; family Pseudomonadaceae; genus Pseudomonas; species Pseudomonas sp. B2021. Next base: position 5,576,835 of record NZ_SMOF01000001.1, on the reverse strand, counting down.
CCGGTACCGACCTGGGGATGATCCGCACCAAGGCCGAGCCTCAGGCGGACGGCTCCTACAAGGTCAGCGGCACCAAGATCTTCATCACCGGTGGCGAGCACGACCTCACCGAAAATATCATCCACCTGGTGCTGGCCAAACTGCCGGACGCACCGGCCGGGCCCAAGGGCATCTCGCTGTTCCTGGTACCGAAGTTCCTGGTAAATGCCGATGGCAGCCTGGGCGCGCGTAACCCGGTGAATTGCGGCTCCATTGAACACAAGATGGGCATCCAGGCCTCCGCTACCTGTGTGATGAACTTCGACGAAGCCGTGGGTTACCTGGTCGGTGAGCCCAACCGGGGCTTGGCGGCGATGTTCACCATGATGAACTATGAGCGCCTGGGTGTTGGCATTCAGGGCCTGGCGTCGGGTGAGCGGTCCTATCAGAACGCGATTGAATATGCCCGCGACCGTCTGCAGAGCCGTTCCCCGCTAGGCGCGCAGGCCAAGGACAAGCCGGCAGACCCGATCATCGTGCATCCGGATGTCCGTCGCATGTTGCTGACCATGAAGGCGGCGAACGAAGGCGGCCGGGCGTTCTCCACCTACGTGGCGACGCAGTTGGACATCGCCAAGTTCAGCGACGATGCCCAGGCGCGCGAGCGTGCCGATAACCTGGTGGCGTTGCTGACGCCGGTGGCCAAGGCGTTCCTTACTGACCTGGGCCTGGAAACCACCGTGCTTGGCCAGCAGGTGTTTGGCGGCCACGGTTACATCCGCGAGTGGGGCCAGGAGCAATTGGTGCGTGACGTGCGCATCACCCAGATCTACGAAGGCACCAACGGCATTCAGGCCCTGGACCTGATGGGTCGCAAGATCGTCGGCAGCGGCGGTGCGTTCTATACCTTGTTCGCCGATGAGATCCGCCAGTTCATCGCCGCATCGGGCCCTGATTTGGCCGAGTTCACCACGCCGCTGAGTGCGGCTGTGGATAACCTGGATGAGCTGACGGCCTGGGTGCTGGACCGCGCCAAGAGCGACGCCAATGAAATCGGCGCGGCCTCGGTGGAATATCTGCATGCGTTCGGCTACATGGCCTATGCCTATATGTGGGCGCGCATGGCCAAGGCGGCGTTGGGTAAAGAGGGCGAAGAGGATTTCTACGCCAGCAAACTGGGGACTGCGCGTTTCTACTTTGCCCGTCTGTTGCCGCGTATCCACTCGTTGAGTGCGTCGGTAAAAGCCGGTAGCGAATCACTGTTCCTGATGGATGAAGCCCTGTTTTAAGGGCGCGGAGGGCGTGTAAGCATTCTCTTACATGACGTGCTGCTAATCGTCCTCTATCGCCACATTGGATCCACGGCTAATCTACTTCACATGGACGTCGCGCAGGAAGCGCAAAGCAACAACACGGACACGTAGGATTCTGCCAGGATGGCGGAGTGAAATGGATGTCAGGGAAACAGTCTGCAAAGCCCCGCTTCGGCGGGGTTTTCTTTTGCCCGCGAAAAAGTCAGGCGCTTGCCGACGGGGCATTCATTACGTCTTCCAGCAGGGTTCGCAATAACGCCACCGTCGCCTGCTGGCGTTGCACATCGCGGCATACCAACCCGACTTTCAGCGGTACCCTGGGCTCGCTCAAGGGTTTCCACAGCAGTGCCTTGCTGTTGTGCTCGTCCTGGGAGCGCCCAGGCAGCACCGTCGCCAGCCGGGTGTGAGGCAGGCTGTCGAGAATGCCCACCATGGTATTGAGCTCCGCCTGCACTTGCGGACGCCGCCCGAGGTTGGACAGTTGGCCTTGCCAGATCTGCCGAACCTGAAACTCTTCCCCCAACAGCAACATCGGTAACTCGGCGGCTTGTTTGAGCGAGACTTTCTTGAACTCGCGCAACGGATGGTCTTCGGGAATCACCACTTTCAACTCGTCTTCATACAGCAGCACGCCATGCAGGCCCGGTTGACGGGGTGGCAGGTAGCTGATGCCGATATCGAGGGAGCCATTGAGCAACCGCCGTTCAATCTCAAGCCCGGTCAGCTCGTAGATCTGCACCACCAGATGGGGCTGGGCTTTGCGCACGCGCTCAAGCATCTGTGGCACCAGGCTGGTGTGCACGGTTTGCAGCACGCCGATGGCCAGGGTGCGCATGGCTTGGCCCTTGAAATTGCGCAGCGCCTCCACGGCTTGCTGCATGCCATCAATCAGCGGCAATGCGTGGTTGTATAAGGTGTGGGCCGCCAGGGTCGGCAACAGGCGCTTGCTGCTGCGTTCGAACAGGCTGACGTCGAGGTTCTGTTCCAGTTGGCGAATCTGTTGCGACAGCGCTGGCTGGGAGATGGACAGACGCTCCGCGGCACGGCCTACGTGGCCTTCCTCATACACCGCGACGAAATAACGCAGTTGCTTGAAATCCATAAGGTTTGCTTATCGAAAAAGCTGGAAAATCGAAATGGCCGCTGGCCCCCGAGGCGCCTAGTCTAGCGCCTATTCGCAGGGCTTACAGGGCCGGATCGGACAATGAACAGCGTTTTTGTTGATAGCGTTTACATAGGCAACGCAAAAAATCTGAAGGCCTTATTGGCAGGCGGCATCGACCAAGGTCAGGTTGCCAACGGAGGTGAAGTGTGAACTTGTTCCGTCGCTCTGCGCCGAGTCTGGATGACCTGGTTGTGCATGCCCCGCGTGCAGAGGTTTCCAGCCAGTGCCTGATGCCCACTGTGGCGCGCCCGCCCCACGTATTTGTGCAGGGGCACGGCTCCTGGCTTTCGGACGCTGACGACCGCGCCTATCTGGATTTCAGTCAAGGCGGCGGCGCCAACAGCCTGGGCCACAGTCCCCAGGCCGTGCGCGACGCCATTGCCGAACAGATGCTCACCGTGATCAACCCCGGCCTGGGCTTGCACAACCGCGCGCAACTGGACCTCGTCGACCGTCTGTGCCACCACACCGGCAGCGACCAGGCCTACTTGCTCAACAGCGGTGCGGAAGCCTGTGAAGCGGCCATCAAGTTGGCACGCAAGTGGGGCCAACTGCATCGCGGGGGCGCTTACCACATCATCACCGTAAGCAACGGCTGTCATGGCCGTAGCTTGGGGGCGATGTCGGCGTCGGATGTGGCCTGCGAAAACCGTTTCGAACCGCAGTTGCCAGGTTTCAGCCAGGTGCCGTTCAACGATCTACCGGCCCTGCATGCAGCGGTGGATGCGCAGACCGTCGCTATCATGCTGGAGCCGATACAAAGCGGCGGCGGTGTCATCCCCGCGACCGAACATTACCTCAAGGGCGTCGAACGCCTGTGTCGTGAGCTGGGGATCCTGCTGATCTTCGACGAAGTGCAAACCGGTGTGGGCCGCTGTGGCAGCTTGCTGGCCGAACAACAATACGGCGTGCGCGCCGACATCATTGCCCTGGGCAAAGGCCTGGGCGGTGGCGTGCCCCTGGCGGCGCTGCTGGCGCGTGGTACTGCCTGTTGCTTCGAACCAGGCGAGTTGGACGGTACGCATCATGGCAATGCGCTGATGGCATCTGCGGGTATCGCGGTACTCGACGCTGTATTGGCGAACGGCTTTCTCGAGCATCTGCGCGAATCCGGCTTGTACCTGGCAGAAGGCCTTGCCCGCCTGGCCTACCGTTACGACCATGGGCCCTTGCGCGGCAACGGGCTGCTTTGGGGCTTGACACTGTCGGACGATTGCGCCGCAGCAGTGGTCAAGGCCGCGCTGCACGAAGGCCTGATTCTCACCGCCTCACAACCTGACTGCCTGCGCTTTACCCCTGCGCTGAACATCAGCAAAACCCACATCGACGAAATGCTGCTGCGGCTTGCCCGCGCCTTTTCTCGGGTGCGCACCGCTCAAGTGCAATGCCGCAAGGGCATCGCCGTTTGACCCCAGTTTCCTGAACCGTCTCGCGGCATACGCGGCGCCTCCAGCCTGATTCTTTTGGCTGGGGGCGTTTTTTTGTCTGGGTAATTTCTGGTGTGAAAACGTTGATTGAGCCTCCCTGGGAACAGTGGTTTCTTAGCGGACGTCGGCAAGGACCGCCGATGGGGCACAGCGTGCTCGACTTTTAATCTATACCACTGGGTGGTATGTTTTTGGGAAGGGACCTCCATGAAGCTCAGGTTGTTTAAAACACGGCGATTTGCCGAGGCGGCCAACAAAGCCTGGATCTGCGATTCGGAGTTGAGGGAGGCGTTTGGCGAAATGCTGAGGGGGCAGGCAGATAATCTGGGCGGTGGTGTCTGGAAAAAACGCCTCAATCAAAATCGACATCGTTCAATCATATTGGCCAAGGGTAGGCACTATTGGGTTTATCAGTTGCTGTTCGCGAAGAAGGATCAAGGCAACATTACGCAGAGCGAACTTGTTTGGTTTCGATCACTGGCCAAAACTTATGAAAGGTTAAACGAAGCACAGATTCAGCAAATGCTGGATCTCAAGGAGTTTGTGGAGATACATCATGACGAAGAAGTATAAAAGCGAGGCGTTTGAGTCCATTCACGAGTCAGCCAAAGCGCTTCATGCTGTCGGCGCCATCAGCAAAACCACTTTGCGAGAATATGATGAGGCATGTTTATCCATGCCAGACCAAATCCCTGCCGAACAGATCAAGCAACTACGGGAAAGCAGCCATGTCAGCCAGCCTGTATTCGCCCGCTACCTGAACACCAGCGCGTCCACGGTCAAAAAATGGGAGTCGGGAGAGAAACGGCCCAGTGGCATGGCGCTCAAGTTATTGAGCATCGTGCAAAAACATGGGCTGGAGATTCTGGCCTGAGATGGCCCAATGCCAGAATCCACTGAACCCTCACGAACCGCCAAGGTCGATTAGCTACACGGCTCACACGAGCCGATTTTCTGGAGCTGACCCATGGACATCATTCGTATCATCATCGCCATTCTGCTGCCGCCATTGGGTGTGTTCCTGCAAGTAGGTTTCGGCGGTGCCTTCTGGCTGAATATCCTGCTGACCCTGTGCGGTTACTTCCCTGGCATCATCCACGCGGTGTACATCATCGCCAAGCGTTGAGGCCCTCAGCCTTTTGCAATGAGCCGTGAGTTGCGCTCATTGCGAAAGGCCAGTTGCTCGATGGTCTGGGTGGCCCGTTCGGCCTCTTCCCGCGCCTGAAGGATGATGCCGTGCTGCTCGGATTTGCTGCATACCGGGTCGGCATTGCTGGCGTCACCGGTGAGCATGAAGGCCTGGCAACGGCAGCCGCCGAAGTCCTTTTCTTTTTCGTCGCATGAACGGCATGGCTCGGGCATCCAGTCGTAGCCACGAAAGCGATTGAAGCCAAACGAGTCGTACCAGATGTGCTGCATGCTGTGGTCGCGCACATTGGGAAACTGCACGGGCATCTGCCTTGCGCCGTGACAAGGCAGGGCGGTGCCGTCAGGCGTGACGGTCAGGAAGATGCTGCCCCAGCCGTTCATGCAGGCTTTGGGGCGCTCCTCGTAATAATCCGGTGTCACGAAGATCAGCTTGCAGGGGTGGCCTTCGGCTTCCAGCTTGGCGCGGTATTCATTGGTGATGCGTTCGGCGCGCACCAACTGCTCGCGGGTGGGCAGCAAACCCACGCGATTGAGCTGTGCCCAGCCGTAGAACTGGCAGGTGGCGAGTTCGACGAAGTCCGCTTCCAGCGCAATGCACAGTTCGATGATGCGGTCGATCTTGTCGATATTGTGCCGATGGGTGACGAAGTTCAGCACCATCGGGTAGCCGTGGGCTTTCACCGCTCGGGCCATTTCCAGTTTTTGCGCGAAGGCTTTTTTGGAGCCGGCCAGCAGGTTGTTCACCTGTTCGTCACTGGCCTGGAAGCTGATCTGGATATGGTCCAGGCCGGCTTTCTTGAAGTCGCTGATTTTTTGTTCGGTGAGGCCGATGCCAGAGGTGATCAGGTTGGTGTAGAAACCCAGCTTGCGGGCCTCGCCGATCAGTTCGGCCAGGTCCTGGCGCACCAGCGGCTCGCCGCCGGAAAACCCCAACTGCGCCGCGCCCATTTCACGGGCTTCGCGAAATACCTTGATCCATTGTTCGGTGCTCAGCTCTTTGCCCTGCTCGGCGAAATCCAGCGGGTTGGAGCAATACGGGCACTGCAGCGGGCAGCGATAGGTCAGCTCGGCCAGCAGCCACAGAGGCAGGCCGATGGCTGGTTTTTCAGGCAAGGGTGATCCAGTGCTCAGCACGGGCGACCTCCATGAATTGCTCGATGTCGTCACCCAGCTCCGGTACGCCGGGGAACTGCTTGTCCAGCTCGGCAATGATGGCCGCCACGTCGCGCTCGCCGTCGATCAGGCCGCCGATCAATGCGGCGCTATCGTTGAGCTTGATCATGCCTTCGGGGTAGAGCAGAACATGGCCTTTTTGTGCAGGCTCGTACTGGTAGCGATAGCCCTGGCGCCAGGTCGGTTTTTTACTGCGATCAAAGCTCATAGGGTGATCCCTTTATGCCATACCCGCTGTTCGGTGACGCTGTGATACGGCGGGCGTTTGAGTTCGTAGGCCATGCTCATGGCGTCCAGCATGCTCCACAGGATGTCCAGTTTGAACTGGAGAATTTCCAGCATGCGCTCCTGCCCCTCGCGGGTGGTGTAGTGCTGCAGGGTGATCGCCAAGCCGTGTTCCACATCGCGACGGGCCTGGCCCAGGCGTGTGCGGAAGTACTCGTAACCGGCCGGGTCGATCCACGGGTAATGCTGGGGCCAACTGTCGAGACGCGACTGGTGGATTTGCGGCGCGAACAGCTCGGTCAACGAGCTGCTGGCGGCTTCTTGCCAGCTGGCGCGGCGGGCGAAGTTGACATAGGCGTCCACGGCGAAGCGTACGCCGGGCAGCACCAACTCTTGGGAGCGCAGTTGGTCGGGGTCCAGGCCCACAGCCTGGCCCAGGCGCAGCCAGGCTTCGATACCGCCGTCTTCACCGGGCGCGCCGTCGTGGTCGAGCAGGCGCTGGATCCATTCGCGACGGATTTCACGGTCTGGGCAGTTGGCCAGGATCGCCGCGTCTTTCAGCGGGATATTCACCTGATAGTAGAAGCGATTGGCGACCCAGCCCTGGATCTGCTCACGGCTGGCGCGGCCTTCGTACATCGCCACATGATAGGGGTGATGGATATGGTAGAAGGCGCCCTTGGCGCGCAAGGCGGCTTCGAACTCCGCCTTGCTCAACGGTGTGTCGGTCATTTCGAATGCTCCTACAATTCAATGCTCATGCCGTCGTAAGCCACTTCGACATTGCGCCGCATCAGCTCCGCTCGCTCGGGAGAGTCTTCATCGAGGATCGGGTTGGTGTTGTTGATGTGGATAAGCACTTTGCGCTGTTTGGGCAGTTGCTCCAGCACTTCAAGCATGCCGCCGGGGCCGTTCTGTGCCAGGTGGCCCATCTCACGCCCGGTGCGGGTGCCGACGCCACGGCGCTGCATTTCATCGTCGTCCCACATCGTGCCGTCGACCAGCAGGCAGTCGCTGCCGGCCATGATCTCCAGCAACGGTGCGTCGACCTTGCCCAGGCCCGGGGCGTAGAACAATTTGCCGCCGGTGCGCAGGTCTTCGACGATCAGGCCAATGTTGTCACCGGGGTGCGGGTCGAAACGATGTGGCGAATAGGGCGGTGCGGCGCTACGCAACGGCAGCGGGGTGAAGCGCAGGTTGGGGCAGGCCGGGATGGTGAAGCTGGCGTCCAGCTCGATGCGGTTCCAGGCCAGGCCACCGTTCCAGTGGGTCAGCATGGTGAACAATGGGAAGCCGGTGCTCAGGTCTTCATGGACCATGTCGGTGCACCACACCTGGTGTGGGCAGCCTTCGCGCAGGCTCAGCAGGCCAGTGGTGTGGTCGATCTGGCTGTCCATCAGGATGATTGCGCTGATGCCGGTATCGCGCAGGGCGCGGCCCGGTTGCATGGGCGCAAAGCCCTGGAGCTGCGCGCGGATATCCGGCGATGCATTGCAGAGCACCCAGTTCACGCCATCGTCGGAGATCGCGATGGACGACTGGGTACGCGCGTGGGCCCGCAGGCTGCCATTACGAAAACCTGCGCAGTTCACGCAGTTGCAGTTCCACTGCGGGAAGCCACCGCCGGCGGCGGAACCTAGAATCTGGACAAACATGATCGCTCCCTCAAGCACAGCTCAAAACAAAAACGCCCCGGGCGAACCGAGGCGTTGTATTACTCAGCCAATCAACGGCTGGCGAAGTACATGGTGACTTCGAAACCGATACGCAGATCAGTGTAAGCAGGTTTGGACCAGGTCATATTCTTACTCCTATCAAGGGATGGGACGTTCACTACCAAGTAATACATATAGTCCACCTCCCATTGGAGATGTTCAGATATTGCTGCGCAATGTTACGCAATTTTATTCAAGTTAGCGCTGTCTCGGTGGAGAAAGCCTGTTGCAGGGTTGGCAATGATCACGACGCCGCTTGCCAGTCGTCGTTGATACACCGCCCGTTGGCCACGCATTGCCAGCCGCCTGCGGCGTCATTGAGTTGCTGCGCGGCGTGCTGCACATCCTCGCGTGTGCGCTGTTGAATCAACTGTTGAAGCTGATCCAGATAACGCGACGAATGACCTGCCAAGTGCGCATGCCAGAGCAACTCGGCAGCCTGGTTGACGGGTAGCGCCTGGGCCGCGAACTGCTGCGCAAGGGCCTGGTTACCCAAGTCGGGGCAGCGCTCGATCAACGACGGCAGTTGTTCGAGGAAGGCCTGCAACTGTTCGACGATGCCGTCCAGGGAAGTGCTGGGCGATTGCACCCCAAACAGCAGGCCGGTTTGGCCGTTGATTTGTCGGATGCCACTGAACACGGCGTAGCCGATTTGCAGTTCGACTCTCAAGCGCTGGTAGAACGGCCCTTGCAGCACGTGCCCGAGTAACCGCCAGTTGGCTTCATCGGCGAGGGTTTGCGCAGGCGTTGGGCAAAATAGCAGTAGCGCCGCCTCGCTGGATTCGGTGTTGACTGCGTGCCAGCGCTTTTGTCCGTCAAGGGCCTGAGGTGTGAAAGGCAGAGTTGCCGGTTGCCCAGGCAACCGGGCCGCTGCGGCTTTGATCGCCGCTTCACAGCTGGCGGGCAAGCCTGTGACCAGCCCCTGCCAGCGTGCTGTGGCCCAGGACGCTGTCGTCCCCTGAGGCTCGGGTTGAACACCGGCACAGCAAGTAGGCAACGCCTTGAGCAGTTCCCGGATGGCGATCATCGGCGCGGGAGCGGGCGACGGTTCATCCGAGCCACTCAGGCACCGCGCCAACGCTTCGAGCACCGCCGGCATGGGCTCGTGGAGGCCGTGCATCTTCACCTGCCAGTCAGTGGCGATCGTTTCGCAAGACAACTCGACGCCCGCCTGCCGTGCCTGTTCGCACAACGGCCGCAACAGGCTTTCCAGCCCGGTGGGTACCGCCGAGTCAAACCGCCAGTGCAGGTACAGCGCACCTTCGCCCGTGTCATCCGCCAACGCCTGGCTGAAGGTCAGCGCCGACAGCTCCCGTCGGCCCCGTGAGCGATCCTGGGCAAAGGTACGCAAGCCACGATGGGCGCTGGTTTGGCCGCGAATCAGGCCGGCGCGTTCTTCCTTGGCGGGCGCACGAAGCAAAGGATTGTTAGGCGGCAGTTGCCAAGGGTGCCGGGAGGCGGGCAGGTGCAGTGAATCGAGCATGGCCTTGAGGGCAGCGGCGCCTTGTTCCGACAGATCGTGGGCGTCGTTGCGCGCCAAGGCCAGGGCGCCTTGGACCTGTTGCTGGCGAGCATTGAGCAAGGCGAATTCTTCGCGTAACGCTGTCCAGTCGCTGTGTGCGAAGAAGCTCAGCCAGTCGTGCAGTAACTCTTCGATCTGCGTGGCCGGTTCGCGCTCGCTGCCGAGAGTGAAGTGGATATCCAGCACGGCTTGATCCGCAAACTGGTACAGCACGGACGCCTGCAGCGCGGTGGCCAGTCGTCGAGCTTGCAGTTCGGCGAGCAACCCGCCGGGGGCCGAGGCGTTGAGCCAGGTGCAGAGAAACGCCAACGCTTCCCGTGGTGCGTCACAGGTAATGACCTGATGCAGGTGGCGATCGGCGGCGTGTTGATAGCAGCGTGCGGAGCCTTGCATCAAGGCCGGTGGAGCGGCCTGCGGGTGCAATGGCCCGGGTGTCAGTTGGTCACTGAACTGCTGGGCCATGGCCTGCAGGTCGGTCAGCGATTGTGGGCCGGCAAGGCTCAAAGTCATCTGCCCGCTTTGATAAAAGTGTGCGTGGAACCCGCGCAAGGCTTGCTGAAAGGCCTCGCTTTCCACCGGCAGGCTGTCGCGGTTGCCGGCATGAAAACCGCGCAACGGATGATCTGCTGCCAAGCCTTGCAGCAGCGCCACTTGTTGTTGGGCCTTGGCATCCTGGGACCAGGCGATGAACTCCGCGTCGAGCACTTCGCGCTCACGCTGTTGATCGTCGAGGGCCAGGCGTGGGTGAGTCAGCATATCCGCCAACCGCATCAGCCCGTCTGTAAAAACCGGCACCGGCAGTTCAAAGAAAAACTCGGTGGTGCGCTCACGGGTGCTGGCATTGACCTGCCCACCGTGTCGTTGCACGTAGGCCATCAGCCCTTCGCCGGCTGGAAAGCGCTCGGTACCGAGAAACAGCAAGTGCTCAAGAAAATGCGCCAGCCCAGGCCAAGCCAATGGCACGTCATGGCTGCCGGCAGCCACCTGTAAAACGGCGGCGCAGCGCTTCAAGCGTGGCGCATGGCGCAGGCAGACCCGCAGGCCATTGGCGAGGGTCAGGTGAACGGGATGAGGGTGAACCGGCGCAGGCATGGGCACTTCCGAGGCGTGGGAAGTGCCTATGCTAGCAAACCCAATGGGTCAGGGCTTGTGCAGCGCGCCGTAGAGTTCGGCGCGACGGTCTTGTAGGTAGTGGTTGGCGGCGCGGGCATCGAAGATCGATTGGCGCTCCAGGGTGCCGACGATCAAGGCTTCATCCAGGCCGGCCTGGGCAATTCGCTGGCCGTCCGGCGCGGCAATGCTGCTTTGCCCGCAGTAGTGAATCTCGTCTTCGTGGCCGCAGTAGTTGGCATAGGCCACAAAACACTGGTTTTCAAAGGCTCGCGCCCGCACGGTGACGTCGGCAACAAAGTCGAACGGCACCATATTGGCGGTGGGCACCAGGATCAGTTCGGCACCGGCCAGGGCCAGGCGCCGGGTGTTTTCCGGAAATTCCAGGTCGTAGCAAATCAGCATGCCCACCTTCCACCCGTTCAACTCCACCACCGGGAAATCATCGGGGCCGGCGCTGAACATCGAGTGGTCAAGGTCGCCAAACAGGTGGGTCTTACGGTAGTTGCACAGGCGCTTGCCGTGGGCGTCAATCAACTGCACGGCGTTGTAGATCTGGCCGTCCTCGGCCCGCTCCGGGTAGCCATACAGAATCGCCAGCCCGGCACCTTGCGCCAGTTCGGCAATTGCCTGCGCCGACGGCCCGTCCTGTGCCTCGGCCAGTGCGCTAACGGCTTCGGCGCCAATGTTATAGCCGCTGAGAAACATCTCTGGCAGCACCAGCACATCGGCGCCGTGTGCTTCATGGGCCAACTGGTGCAGGCGCTGCAGGTTAGCGGCCACATCCAGCGGCAGCGGCGGGCATTGGTACAAGGCGACACGCATGCTCAACTCCTTATTCTGCCAGGGCGATGGGCCCAATTTCATCGAACACGTCGCCCGGGCCTGGGTTCTGCGGGTGGGTGCTGCCACCGAAGTGGTTCATGATGCCCCACACCGCGTTGAGCGAGGTTTGTACCGCGCCTTCGACCCAGGCGGGCGTCCACGATACATCATCACCCGCGATGAAGATCCCGCGTTGTTCGGCGGGCATATCCTTTTGCATGAAGTGCGCATACATCCGCTGGTTATAGCGATAGTGACCGGGCAAGGCACCTTTGAAAGCCCCGAGGAAATGCGGGTCGGCTTCCCAGGACACGGTGATCGGGTCGCCGATGATGCGCGCCTTGATGTCGACCTTGGGGTAGATCTTCTTCAGTGCATCGAGGGCCAGTTTCACCCGCTTGTCGATGGGCTGGGGCAGCATCTTCAGCGCATCGCTCATCCACGAGTAGGACAGGCAGATCACCCCCGGCTTGTCGTCACCGTTATCGAACAGGTAGGTGCCTCGGGTCAGGCGGTCGGTGAGGGTCATGCTCATCAAGTCGCGACCAGTTTGCGGGTCTTTGTCTTTCCAGAATGGGCGGTCAACCATCACGAAGGTTTTCGATGACTGCATGTAGCGAGTGCGGTCCAGGGCCATCCACATTTTTTGCGAGAACAGGGTTTCGTCGCATTCGATCTGGGTGGTCAGCAGCCAGCTTTGGCAGGTGGTCAGCACCGCCGCGTATTCACGGGTGTCGCCGTAGTTGTCGGTAACGGCGAAACGGCCATCGGCGGCGTGGGCAATGCGCTTCACGCCGGCCCGTGGCGCACCTCTATGCAGCGAGCTCAGGCTGGTACCGGCCGGCCAGTGGGCGCAGCGTTCCGGCACATGGCGCCAGATGCCCATGGGCACTTGGGCCACGCCACCGACGATCAGGTGTTGATGATCATCGCAGTTGGTCATCACCACGCGGAAGATTTCCAGCATCGAGTTGGGGAAGTCCGAGTCCCAGCCGCCGGTGCCGAAACCGACCTGGCCAAACACCTCACGGTGGTGGAACGACAACTTGGCGAAGGCCTTGGAGGTGGCGACGAAGTCGTAGAAGGTACGGTCATCCCACAGCGGCACGAGCTTGTTCCACAGTTCCTTGAGCCGTGGCACGTCGCGGTCGCGGATTGCCTGCTGGATATCGCCGAACTGTGAACCGGCTTCCAGGGCGTCGGCCCAGGCATCGGCCACTTCCTGGAACAGTGCAGGTAAATCGGCGAGTTTTTGCGCGTAGTGGGTCTGGCCTTCCAGATCGATCACGGTGCTGCCGGACGCCGGTGTCAGCGGGTTGGGAAAGGGCTTGGTCTCCAGTCCCAGCTTGTCCACGTAATGGTAGAACGCGGTGGACGACACCGGGAACCGCATGCCGCCCAGCTCGGCGATGATGCCTTCGGCGCCTTCAAAGGCCTGCGAGCGCAAGCGGCCACCCATCTTCGAGGCTTCATACACAACGGGCTTGAGCCCGAGCTTCATCAGCTCGTAGGCCGCAACCAGGCCCGCGATCCCGGCTCCCACAATTGCCACTTCGGCGCCGTGATTAACCGCAGGAATACTGCCCAGCCCGGCGGGGTGTTCGATCCAGTCATCAAAGGCAAACGGGAAATCCGGGCCGAAGATAGTGATGGGTTTCTTGCCGTCGCCCGGGTGGCGATTAGGCTTGCTGAGGGTGCTGGACGGAATGCTCATGGCTGACCTTACTGACGGCTCGGCGGGAGGAGGGCCCGTTGAGTATAGGAAAAGATGGCAGCCAGTTTAGGGAGCGTTGCGCTCGTTAATAAGACGCAATGTGTCGTCGTATTGCGCTGGTTTTAGTCAATATGACGCAGGTAGTGATCAGATTGGTTGTCCGCGATCCAATTTGTTACTGAGGATGATCGAGGTGGTGGTTTTTTCCACGCCGTCAACACTGCCGATCTGGTCCAGCAATTGGTCCAGTTGCTCTGGCGAATCGGTGCGCAGCCAAGCCACGTAATCGAACTCTCCACTTACCGCGCACAACTGCTGCACTTGCGCCATGGTGCTCAGCCTGCGCAACACCTCTTTGCCCGAACGGGGTTGCACGGTAATGCCCACATAAGCATGCAACCCCCCATCCGCAACGCGCTGGCCCAGGCGCACGCCGTAACCGGTGATGACCTGGGTTTTCTCCAGGCGGGCCAGACGCGACGTGACGGTGGTGCGCGCGATGCCCAACTGCCTGGCGAGCATGGCCACGCTTTCACGGGCGTTGAGCTGCAGGGCGGCGATCAGTTGGCGGTCGATTTCGTCTAGGGCGGGCAAGGGGGGGGCTCCAGTGCGGGGGCAATGAGCAAGCATGGTACAGGCTTGGCCTGGCTGAAAGAACCGTGATGCCAGATACGCAAAAGCCGCGCAATGCGCGGCTTTTTTTGTGTGGTGGGCCCAGTAGGACTCGAACCTACGACCAAGGGATTATGAGTCCCCTGCTCTAACCAACTGAGCTATAGGCCCTCAGTAGGTCGCGGATTATAGCGATGGTTTGTTCACTGTGCCATCCGAAAAATCCTTGTGCCGTGTACGAAGGAAGCTGGCGGCAAAAAGCTCCGGCGGGAGGGGCAGGCTGACGATGTAGCCTTGCATCTGTTCACACCCCTCGCTTGCGAGGAATGCTTGTTGCGCCGGAGTCTCCACGCCTTCGGCGATGATGGTGAATTGCATGCTGTGGCCGAGGGCGATGATGGCGCGCACGATGGCTGCATCGTGAGGGTCGTCGGGCAAGCCGCGCACGAAGGATTGGTCGATTTTGAGGAAGTCCAGGGGCAGGCGTTTGAGGTAGCTGAGGGACGAGTAGCCGGTGCCGAAATCATCGATCGCCAATTGGACGCCTAGGCGCTTGAGTTGGTGCAACACCGCCAGTGCTTCTTCGGCTTGGCTCATGATGAAGTTTTCGGTGATTTCCAGTTGCAGGCAGCCGGGTTCGAGGCGGTAATCGCGCAGCAGTTGTTCGATACGTGACAGCAGGTTGGGGTGACGCAGTTGCGCGCCTGCGAGGTTGACCGACAGGGGGCCGAAGTCCTCGAAAGCCGTTTGCCAGGCGTGCAGCTGTCGGCAGGCCTGTTCCAGTACCCAGTCGCCGATTTGCAGGATCATGCCGTTCTCTTCGGCCAGGGCAATAAAGTGCTCGGGCGGGACCTCGCCCAGAGTCGGGTGATGCCAGCGGATCAAGGCTTCGGCGCCGATCAGTTGCTGGGTGACCAGGCTGCGTTTGGGTTGGTAATACAGGCTCAATTCTTCACGCTCGATGGCGCGGCGCAGTTCGTGCTCCAGCGCTACGCGTTCATTGGCTTGGGCAGTCAGGTCGCGGGTATAGCGCTCGACCCGGTTACGCCCCTTGGCCTTGGAGCGATACATTGCGGCGTCGGCATTTTTGACCAGGGTGGCGACGTCGGTACCGTCTTGCGGATACAGGCTGGTGCCGATACTGGCGCTGATAAAAAACTCATGCTCGCCGGCTTGGAATGGCGGGGTAAAACAGTCGAGCAGTTTGTTCGCCAAGTGCTGGGCGTCGCTGGCCTGTTGCAAGCCGGGCAACAGGATAATGAATTCGTCGCCGCCCAAGCGAGCAACGGTGTCCACGTCCCGCAACTGCTCCTTGAGGCGTACGGCGATGTCTTTGAGCAGCAGGTCGCCGACCGGGTGGCCGAGGCTGTCGTTGATGTGTTTGAAGCGATCAAGGTCGAGAAACAACACCGCGCCCTGTTTACCACTTTCCTGCTGGCCGTTGAGGGCGGCCTGCAACCGGTTTTCAAACAGGGTGCGGTTGGGCAGGCCGGTCAATGGGTCGTGGTGGGCCTGATAATCCAGGCGTGCCTGGGCCAGCTTGAGGCTGGAGATGTCGGCGAACACGGCAACGAAGTGCGTGACCAATTGCTCGCGGTTACGCACGGCGCTGATGGTCAGCCAGCTCGGATACACCTCGCCGTTCTTGCGGCGGTTGGAGATCTCTCCTTGCCAATGACCGTGGGCCGTCAACTGGTGCCACATCGCCGCATAGAACGCGCTGTCATGCAGGCCGGAGGCGAGCAGGCGCGGGGTATGACCAAGGGCTTCAACCTCGCTGTAGCCGGTTATCTCAGTGAAGGCGCGGTTGACGGCGCTGATGTTCTGCCGTGTGTCGGTGATCAAGACGCCTTCGGCGGTGCTTTCGAACACCGTGGCGGCCTGCTGCAGTTTTTCCTGCATCAACTGGCGTTCGGTGATGTCCCGGGCGATGGTCAGCATGCAATCTTCGTCGCCAATCGGCAGTGGGCGGCTGGACACTTCGCACAGGCGAATCTGGCCGTCGGCACGACGGATATGACAGATGAAATCGCGCACAAAACCGTCGCGCTGCATCAACTCCAGCATGTGTTTGCGTTCGTTGAGGTCGACCCAGATGCCTAGGTCCAGGGTTGATTGGTCAAGTGAGGAGGCGCTGGTGAAACCGGTCAGGTGGCTGAAACCTTCGTTCACTTCAATCAGCAGGCCATCTCTTTGGCGACTCAGTAGTAAACCGTCGGGGGAAGCATGGAATGCCTTGGCGAATTTCTCTTCGGAGGTTTGCAGCTGCTGTTGGGTTTCCTTGAGCTCGGTGATATCGCGCACCACCACCACCAGGGCTTCAGTGGTATCGAGTTGGAACGGCTCAGCTGAGATCAGCCCGGTAAATGCCTGACCATTGCTGCGCAGAAAGGACATTTCCAGGTTACGGATACTGGTGGTCTGTACCCGCTGCAGCAAATCCGGACCGACGCCCTGAATGCCCCATATATTCAGATCTGAGGCGGTTTTGCCTACCACCTCGTCGGCGCGCAGCCCAATCTGGTCCTCGAATGCCTTGTTGACCTCCAGCAGGCAGCCATCAGACAACTGGGCAATCACCAGGATGTCTGGGCACTGCTGAAACACCGAGGCAAATTTCTGCTCGGACAGTTGCAGGGCTTCCTCGGTGCGCTTGGCTTCGCTGATGTCGATCATCAGGCCGCGCAGCACTGGCTCGTGGCCGTGTTCGATCAGGCTGACAATGTCACGTACCCACAGACAGCGGCCATCAGCGGTGATGACCCGGTAATCAATGCTGTGATCACGGTTAGCGCGAGTTTCCCGATAGCAATAGGCCTCGGCGCGGGTCAGGTCGGCGGGGTGGATGATGTTGCGCCAGAAGCCTGGAATCAGCCAATGGG
Source organism: Pseudomonas sp. B2021 (assembly GCF_018135665.1). Taxonomy (NCBI): domain Bacteria; kingdom Pseudomonadati; phylum Pseudomonadota; class Gammaproteobacteria; order Pseudomonadales; family Pseudomonadaceae; genus Pseudomonas; species Pseudomonas sp. B2021. Next base: position 5,560,024 of record NZ_SMOF01000001.1, on the reverse strand, counting down.
CGCGGGGATAACCGAGCAGGTCTTCGGCATGGGGCGACACATAGCTGTAGGTGAAATCGCTGATGCTTGCTTCCCAGGCGATGGCGGACAAGCTCTCCACCAGGCCGCGATAGTGGTATTCGCTGCTTCGCAGTTCTTGCTCAAGGGCGACCCGGCGGGAAATTTCCGAGCTGAGCCGGCGATTGATCCGAATCACGATTGCCAGCACCGTACTCAATAGCAGCACCGCTGGCAGGCCGTACGTGAGCAAGTCAGCCCAGAAGGTGCGGTGATCGGTGAAGCTGCCGACCCAGTGTTGCTGGATCGCATCCGTTTCGGCTGAGCTGAGGTCGGCGAGGACTTTGTCCAGGATGCCCACCAGGATTTTCTCATCCCGCGGTACGCCCATCGCCAGTTGGTAGCGATAGGGTGTTTCGCCGCTGACGTACAGGCCGTCGAGCTTGAGTTGGCGCAGGCTCCAGACGCTGGAGGCGAGGTCGCCGACCACGGCATCCACTTCATCGGTGGCCAGGGCTTGCAGCGTCGAACTGACGTTGGGCATCGCCACCAAATTCAGGTCCGGATGGTGGGTACGCAGCAGTTCATGGGGCGCGTAGTTTTCCACCACGGCAATTTTCAGGCCGTACAAATCCTTGAGGCTGCGTGGTTTCGCGCCGCCTTCATGGGCCAGGATGACGATGGGAAAGTCGAGATAGGGGCGTGTGAAGGCCAGGAAGTTTTGGCGTTCGGGGGTGGACATGATGCCAGGCAGCAGGTCGAGCTGATTATTGCGGGCTTGTTCAAGCACCGCGGTCCAGTTAACGGGTTCGATCAGTTTGATTCGAACGCCCAGACGGTCCTGGAGTAGGCGTACGTAATCGGCAGCCAAGCCCTGATATCGGCCATTTTCATCGCGATATTCAAAAGGTGGCCAAGACGCATCCACGCCTAGGCGCAGCTCCTGATGGTCCGCCAACCAGCTACGCTCATCATCCGTAAGAGTCAACGCGCCAGCCGTTGCGGTCCAGGTCAGCAGCGACAGCAGTATCACGGTCGGCAATCTGGGCATAACGGTCTCGTTATGGCACGGGGAATGTCTCGAGTGTAGACGGGCATTGCGAGGGCGGGGTGGTGCGGGGCAGTTAATCTGTGGAAAGCGGTCGGTAGAAAGCAAAACCCCCGGCCTGGGCCGGGGGTTCTGGTATCACTCGTCGAGGAAGGAGCGCAGATGCTCGCTTCGCGTCGGGTGGCGCAACTTGCGCAGCGCCTTGGCTTCGATCTGACGGATCCGCTCACGGGTCACGTCAAACTGCTTACCGACTTCCTCAAGGGTGTGGTCGGTATTCATGTCGATGCCGAAACGCATGCGCAGTACCTTGGCTTCACGGGCAGTGAGGCCGGACAGTACGTCGCGAGTCGCTTCTTTCAAGCTCTCAACAGTGGCGACATCGATTGGCGACTGCATGGTCGAGTCTTCGATGAAGTCACCCAGATGGGAGTCTTCGTCATCACCAATCGGCGTTTCCATGGAGATCGGCTCTTTAGCGATCTTCAATACCTTGCGGATTTTATCCTCAGGCATTTCCATGCGTTCGCCCAGCTCTTCCGGGGTCGGTTCGCGACCCATTTCCTGCAACATCTGCCGGGAAATACGGTTGAGCTTGTTGATGGTCTCGATCATGTGCACCGGAATACGGATGGTGCGGGCCTGGTCGGCGATCGAGCGAGTGATCGCCTGACGGATCCACCAGGTGGCATAAGTCGAGAACTTGTAGCCGCGACGGTATTCGAACTTGTCCACCGCCTTCATCAAGCCGATGTTGCCTTCCTGGATCAGATCAAGGAATTGCAGGCCACGGTTGGTGTACTTCTTGGCGATGGAGATCACCAGACGCAAGTTCGCTTCAACCATCTCTTTCTTCGCGCGGCGGGCCTTGGCCTCGCCGATCGACATGCGACGGTTGATGTCTTTGATTTCTGCAATCGTCAGGCCGGTTTCGGTTTCAAGCGCGGTCAGCTTCTGCTGGCAACGGATGATATCGGGCTGCAGGCGGCCGATGGCTTCGGCGTATTTCGCCTTGCCCTTGGCCAGTGCGTCGCTCCAGCTTTCGTCAACTTCGTTGCCCGGGAACTGGCGCAGGAAATCGGTACGCGGCATGCGCGCATCACGCACACAGAGCTGCATGATCGCACGCTCTTGGGCACGCAGACGCTCAAGGGCGCTGCGAACACGCTCAACTAGGCCTTCGAATTGCTTGGGCACCAGCTTGATCGGCATGAACAGCTCAGCCAGGGCCACCAGCTCGGCAATCGCCTGCTTGTTGCCACGACCGTGCTTTTTCAGGGCCTTGCGGGTGATTTCCATTTGATCGGAAACCGCACCGAAGCGCTGGGCAGCGATGACCGGGTCTGGACCGCTTTCGGCTTCTTCTTCGTCGTCGCTGCTTTCAGCTTCGTCGTCGTCGGTGTCGTCGTCCGCTTTTGCGGCTTTCGCATCAACAGGCGGCGGCACTTCGGCGGCAGGCGGCGCAATGCCGTCGTCCGGGTCGATATAACCGCTCAGGACGTCGGACAGGCGGCCACCTTCGGTGGTGACGCGGGTGTACTCGGAGAGAATGTGGTCAACCGTGCCAGGGAAGTGCGCAATGGCGCCCATCACTTCGCGGATGCCCTCTTCGATACGCTTGGCGATTTCGATTTCGCCTTCGCGTGTCAGCAGCTCGACGGTACCCATTTCGCGCATATACATGCGCACCGGGTCTGTCGTGCGGCCGATATCGGTCTCTACTGCAGCCAGCGCGGCAGCAGCTTCCTCAGCGGCGGCCTCGTCGGTATCAGCGTCGGCCAGCATAAGGGAATCCTTATCTGGCGCGACTTCGAATACGTTGATCCCCATGTCGTTAATCATGCGGATGATGTCTTCCACCTGCTCAGGATCTGAAATATCCTCAGGCAGGTGGTCGTTGACCTCCGCGTAAGTCAGGTAACCCTGCTCACGACCAAGAAGTATCAACTCTTTGATACGAGACTGCTGTTGCGCTTTTCCGGACATAACACCCTATCCACTGAAGGTCTTGGCGGGCAAAAAACAAGCCGAGGATTATACCCGAGCTATGACCTCACACGCCAGCTGAGGTCGGGTTTGATGCGTAAACATTCTGTTTTAAGAGGTCGCGCATCTGTTTTGCTATCTGAATTTGCTCTTCAGCCGATAATCCCGGCTGCCTCGCTCTCTTGATAAGTTCGTCGAGGGTCTGAGTGTGTTGACCCGCGGATAACCTATTAATGGTGTCTAAAAACTGTTGTTCAAGGTTGTCGCCGTCAATTAGCCACTCCTTTTCCGCCAGTGCCCGCAATAAACGGCCCTGTTCCGTGCCATGCCAGCGAGCCATCAACTGAATTGAGTTTAGCTTAGGGTTTTTCTGCACGGCTTCGATCAGTGCGATAAGCACCTGAGCGTAGGTGTTGCTCTCGTTGGCAAAGTGGTCGGCACTTTCAACCTTGCCGGCCAATTGCGGGTGGTGAATCAGTGTGCGCAGTGCAATCAGTGTGGGGGCTTCCACCGCTACGGGTGTGCGTGGCGCGTAGGCTTCATCGCGATCACCGCGTTTGCCGTTTTTGCTCCAGGGCTTTTTGTCCCACTTCTTGCCGCCGGCGCCCGGCTTCTTCGGCGTCCATTCCTGCTGGGGCGCGAAGGCCTCCTGAGGTTGGTGAAAGTCAGCGTAGTCCGGCATGGCGTCGTAATCCATGCCGGGGTCGTAGGTTGGCGGTGCATCCTGTGGTGCGCTGTGCACCAGCTGGCTCACGGCTTCGCCGCTCAAGCCAGTGATCTCCAGCAGACGCTGACGCATCAGTGTGCGCAAGTTGGCGCCCGGGACCTTGTCGATCAGCGGCGCCGCGAGGGTGGCCATGTGGGCCTTGCCTTCGAGGGAGCGCGGGTCGGCCTCTTCGGTCAGTTGCTGAAAAAAATAATCCGCAAGCGGCTGCCCATGTTGATTGATGCGTGCACGGAACGCGTCGGTACCTTCCGAACGCACCAGGGTGTCCGGGTCTTCGCCTTCGGGCAGGAACAGGAAGCGAGCGCGGCGCCCATCCTGCAGGCTCGACAGCGTGGCTTCGAGCGCGCGCCAGGCGGCGTTGCGGCCAGCTTGGTCGCCATCGAAGCAAAACAGCACGCTGGGCACGACGCGAAACAGGCGCTTCAAATGTTCTTCGCTGGTGGCGGTGCCGAGGGTGGCGACCGCGTTGCGCAGGCCTTGTTGGGCCAGGGCGATCACGTCCATATAGCCTTCAACCACGATGATCTCGTCGAGGTTGCGGTTGTTCTTGCGCGCTTCGAACAGGCCGTAGAGTTCCTGGCCCTTGTGGAATACCGGGGTTTCCGGGGAGTTCAGGTACTTGGGCTTGTCGTCTCCAAGCACGCGGCCACCAAAGGCGATGATACGGCCACGGCTGTCGCGGATCGGGAACATCACGCGGTCGCGGAAGCGGTCATAGCGCTTGCCGGTCTCGGCGTTTTCCACCAGCAGGCCGGCATCGATCATGGCCTTTTGCTGGAGGGTGTCGCTGCTCAGGTGCTTATACAGGTTGTCCCAGCCCGGCGGGGCGAAGCCGAGACCGAAGTCCCGAGCGATTTCGCCGGTGAGGCCGCGCCCTTTGAGGTAGTCGACAGCGGCCTTGCGCTGCGGATGGCTCTTGAGTGCCTGGCGGTAAAAGTCGGCAGCGGCGGTCAGTAGCGGATACAGCGGCGAATCGGTGGGTTGCCGGGGTTTGTGCGGGCGACCACTTTCTTCGCGGGGCACTTCCATGCCGGCGGCTTTCGCCAGGTCCTCGACAGCTTGGGGGAAATCCAGGTTGTCGTGGTCCATCAGGAAGCCCAGGGCATTCCCGCCCGCGCCGCAACCGAAGCAGTAATAAAACTGTTTGTCGGGGCTGACGCTGAACGATGGGGTTTTTTCTTTATGGAACGGGCAGCAGGCGGTGTAGTTTTTGCCGGCTTTTTTCAGCTGTACGCGTGAGCTGACAACATCGACGATGTCGGTGCGGTTCAGAAGGTCGTCAATAAAGCTCTGGGGAATCAGCCCGGCCATGGCGTTCTCGTCATCACTGCGTGTAAATGAGGGCCCGTGACGTGTTCAAGCGCACGTATGGAGTGCTCGATCATCATCGTCTGCATGGGTCATCAGGAAGTGTATCTGCCGAATATTCACTGAGGGTAGTTTCTGATCAGTCTTCGGCATGGAAATGTTGCCCGGGCGTCCGGTCTTGGCCAATGGCGGCCTCGGAAACGCATCGATGGGCACAGCCGACACGGTTGATCGTCTGTTTGAAGAATAGGTGTGCTCGTCAGTAGCCTTGTTAGGCTCGTCAGAAGAGACGTGCACCGCTGGCAAAAGAGCCAGCCCTGACGTGTGAAGCAGTGTCTCGGTCGCATGTGCGGCGTCGACGGTGAAGCATCAAGCGATATCCGCAAATGCCAACAGCCCGGCTGAGGGCCGGGCTTGGCAGAAGCTTGCTACGAACGTCTGTGTATTAGTACAGACGAACGGCGCGGCGCTGTTCGCGCTGAACTTTCTTAGCGTGACGCTTAACAGCGGCTGCTGCTTTGCGCTTACGCTCAGAAGTTGGCTTCTCATAAAATTCGCGGCTACGAACTTCAGCCAGAACACCGGCTTTTTCGCAGGAGCGCTTGAAACGACGCAGAGCTACGTCGAAGGGTTCGTTCTCTTTTACTTTGACGGCTGGCATCCAGAGCTACCTTCTTTCATTACCGGGAATCAACGTTCTCGTCGCAAAAAATTCGCGGCTGAGGTCGTCGGTTTTTAAGGGTTGCGGATGTTAACCCCTCATTGCCCGGAATGCAAAGCCTCTGATCGAAAACCGCTAGTCGGGAGGGGGAGTGGCGACTATTATGCGCGCCTTCGAATTCAGCCTCTACAAGGCGCAAACCCATGCTAGTACTGGGACTTGAAACCTCCTGCGACGAAACCGGAGTCGCACTATACGACAGTGAACGCGGGCTTTTGGCCGATGCACTGTTCAGTCAGATCGACCTGCATCGCGCCTATGGCGGCGTGGTGCCGGAGCTTGCCAGCCGCGATCACGTCAAGCGCATGCTGCCGCTGATCCGCCAGGTGCTGGATGAGGCCGGCTGTGTGGCAACCGAGATCGATGCCATCGCCTACACGGCAGGGCCCGGATTGGTCGGAGCCCTGCTAGTTGGGGCTTCTTGCGCCCAGGCGCTGGCCTTTGCCTGGGGTATTCCTGCCCTTGGCGTGCACCATATGGAAGGCCATTTATTGGCACCCATGCTGGAAAAAACACCGCCAGAGTTCCCGTTCGTCGCTTTGTTGGTTTCGGGGGGGCATACGCAGCTGGTTCAGGTGGATGGGATCGGCCAATACACGCTGTTAGGCGAGTCGCTGGACGATGCTGCCGGCGAAGCGTTCGACAAAACCGCGAAGATGATGGGGCTTAATTATCCTGGCGGTCCGGAAATCGCCCGCCTGGCCGAGAACGGCGTTGCCGGTCGCTATACCTTCCCGCGGCCGATGTGTGATCGTCCTGGCTTGATGTTCAGTTTCAGCGGCTTGAAAACCTCTGCCTTGAACACCTGGCAGCAGAGCGTCAGCGCCGGGGACGACGGCCAACAAGCCCGTTGCGACATCGCGCTGGCGTTCCAGCAGGCTGTGGTGGAGACTTTGACCATCAAGTGCAAGCGCGCCCTGAAACAGGCGGGCATGAAGCGGCTGGTGATCGCAGGCGGCGTCAGCGCCAACAAGGCGTTGCGCAGTTCCCTGGAAAAAATGCTCGGCGATATGAATGGCAATGTGTTCTACGCACGCCCTGAGTTCTGCACTGACAACGGCGCAATGATCGCCTACGCCGGTTGCCAGCGCTTGCAGGCCGGGCAGCACGAAAGCCTGGCGATCAGCGTGCAGGCGCGCTGGCCGATGGAGCAATTGCCGCCGTTGTAGGGTTCAAGGGCGCCGGGCCCAGGCGGGGTATTTAAAAATGCCGTTCGCGCCCGGCAAAGAGGTCGCGTAGATTGCCGCGGTGGCGCCAGACGATCAGCAGTGTCAGTACGCTCATCGGCACCAGTGCTTGCGGTTCCTGCCAGGCCAGCAACGGTAGGGTCAGTGGCGTAGCAATCAGCGCGGCCAGCGAGCTGGTGCGGGTCAGGTAGAACGTCAGCAGCCAGGCGAGCATGGCCAGTAACGCCGCCGGTGGGTATATGCCCAGCAGCATGCCGGCCGCCGTGGCGACGCCCTTGCCGCCGCGAAAGCGGAAGTACAACGGGAACAGGTGGCCCAAGACGGCACATAGGCCCACCCAGGCTTGCTGTTGCAAGCTAAGGCCGACGAGGCTGGCGATCAGCACGGGCAGCAGGCCCTTGCACAGGTCGCCCAGCAAGGTCAGGACGGCGAGTTTCTTGCCGGCCAGGCGCAACATATTGGTGGCCCCGGCATTGCCTGAGCCACTCATTCGCGGATCGGGATTTCCCGTCAAGCGGCTGAGCAAAATGGCGAAGGACAGCGAGCCGAGCAGGTAGGCGAGAATCGCCAGTGACCAAAACATGCTAACTATTCCGGGCGAGGACGCCCTGATTCTAACGGGGCATCGCGCCCTTGTCGTGCTGCGGAGAAAAGTGCTTGGACAGAGTGTTTATCGAAGGCCTGGAAGTCGACACCGTGATCGGGGCTTACGACTGGGAGCGCGGAATCCGGCAATGCCTGCGCCTGGACCTTAGCTTCGCCTGGGATAATCGCCCAGCCGCGGCCGGTGATGACCTGACCCTGGCACTGGATTACGCCAGGGTGTCTGCGCGTATCCAGGCCTTCGCCGAGCAGTCCCAGTACCAGTTGGTGGAAACCTTTGCCGAGCGCCTGGCCGAAGTGCTGATGAGTGAATTCCAGATTCCCTGGTTGCACCTCAAGTTGACCAAGCCCGGCGCGGTACCGGCTGCCAAGGGCGTGGGCGTGGAGATCGAGCGCGGATGTCGTTGACTCAGGTTTACCTCGGGCTTGGCAGCAATATCGACCGCGAGGCTCGTCTATGTGCCGGCTTGGATGCGTTGGCGGGTTTCTTGACGGATATGCGCTGTTCGGCGGTGTTCGAAAGCCAGCCGGTGGGGATCAAAAGTGGGCCGTTTTTCAATCTGGTGGTTTCGGCTTATACCGACCTGCCGTTGATGGAGTTAGATCGTCGTTTGAAATCCATCGAGGCTGACAATGGCCGCTACGCGCCAGACCGCAAAGGCCTGCCGCTGGATATCGATGTGTTGTTGTATGGCGATCTGGTGGGCGATTTTGATGGCTTGGTCCTACCGCGAGCCGAAATTCTGAAAAACGCCTTTGTGTTGTGGCCGCTGTCGATGATGGCGCCGCAGCGTATGCACCCTGAGGCCGGCAAGACGATGGCCCAGTTGTGGCGAGACGCGCAGATTGATCAGGTGCTGGCACCTGTGGCGTTCGAGTGGCAGGGGCGGCCACTCACGCCACAAGCTCTTTTGTAGGCGCCGAGCTTGCTCGCGAAGAACCTGAGGGCGCTGCGTCATCGTTGAGGTTCTTCGCGAGCAAGCTCGCTCCTACAGGGGCTTTTGCTGTTCCTTGTAGGCTTTAAGCGCTTTGAGTCGTTCGCGCTTGAGCGCCTCGCCCAGCTCGGGGCCCTTGAAACCTTTTTCCAGCAGTGGCGCGACCGGCACTTCGCGTGCAGCCTTTGCCGCTGCGCGCAAGTAATCGGCCTGTGGATAACTGCGTTGCTCAAAACCCTTGCGGCCCCGAGCGTCCATTTCGCAGGCCACCACGAACTCTTCAAAGCGTTGCGGCCGACGGTACACGTCGAAGCTTTGCAGCAACTCCAGCAATGTCGAGGGCTTGAGCTCCAGCGCACGATGCCCATGGGTATGATATTGCCCCACGAGTAAGGCCAATTCCTGGCAATCCCTCGGTACCTTGAAACGCTCATTCACCGCTTTGATCAGCTTCAGGCCGCGTTGCTCGTGGGCAATATGCTGCGGCAACTTATCCACAGGCGTCAGGCCTTTGCCCAAATCATGCAGCAGGCAGGCCCAGCGCACGCTCAGCGGTTGCTTGTGCTGGGCGGCCTGCTCCAGCACGCTCAAGGTGTGCACGCCGGTGTCTATTTCCGGGTGGTGAGCTGCGGGCTGCGGCACGCCGAACAGCGCATTCACTTCCGGCATCAAGGTTTTCAGCGCGTCGCAGTCACGCAGCACTTGAATAAATACCTGGGGTTGAGCTTCCATCAGCGCCCGTGAGATTTCCTTCCAGCTGCGCTCGGGGGTAAGGGCCTCCAACTCGCCGGACTCACTGAGTTGGCGCATTAACGCCAGCGTCTCGGGGGCGACTGTGAAGCCAAGAGGCGCATAGCGCGCGGCGAAGCGTGCAACACGCAGCACTCGGAGTGGATCTTCGGCGAACGCAGGAGAAACATGCCGCAAAATACGCGCTTCAAGGTCGCGTTGGCCATGGTAAGGGTCAGTCAGATTACCTTCGTCGTCCTCTGCCATGGCATTGATGGTCAGGTCACGCCGTATAAGGTCTTCTTCCAGTGTAACGTCGGGGCTCGCATGGAATATGAAGCCACCGTAACCCCGGCCATTCTTGCGTTCGGTGCGAGCGAGGGCGTATTCGTCACCGTTCTTCGGGTCGAGAAATACCGGGAAATCGGCGCCCACCGGTTTATAACCCTTGGCGAGCATCTCTTCGGCCGTCGCGCCAACGACGACACGGTCTATATCAGTGACCTCGATGCCCAGAAGGCGATCACGCACGGCGCCGCCGACTTTGTAGATTTTCATGAAAAAGCCTCCATTAGCGGCACAGGATAACGCCTGAGCCTGGCCAATGGAGGCTTTGCTGTTTCAGAGGTGAACGACGGCCATGTCCAGGCGGCCGTAGTCGTTGTCGTTATGATCGCTGCGGGGTGGCACATGGTGGGTTTTCATCACCTGGTCGCCCTGCAGGGTTTCCAGATGAATATCAAAACCCCAGAGCCGATGCAGGTGCTTGAGCACTTCCTCAGTGGATTCGCCCAAGGGTTTGCGGTCGTGCTGCTGGTGACGCAAGGTCAGCGAACGGTCTCCACGCACGTCGATGCTGTAGATCTGCACGTTAGGCTCGCGGTTACCCAGGTTGTATTGCGCGGCCAGGGTTTCGCGAATGATGCGGTAGCCGGGTTCGTCGTGGATGGCAGGCACCACCAGGTCATCCTTGAGGTCGTCGTCCAGGATGCTGAACAGCTTGAGGTCGCGAATCACCTGGGGCGACAGGTACTGCAGGATAAAACTCTCATCCTTGAAGCTGCTCATGGCGAACTTGATGGTCGATAGCCAGTCGCTGCCGGCGATTTCCGGGAACCAGCGGCGGTCTTCCTCTGTGGGGTGCTCGCACATACGGCGAATATCGCGGTACATGGCAAAACCCAGCGCATAGGGGTTGATGCCGTTGTAATACGGGCTGTCGAAGCCTGGTTGGAAGACCACGCTGGTGTGGGACGTGAGGAACTCCATCATAAAGCCGTCCGTGACCAGGCCTTCGTCGTACAGGTCGTTCATCAGGGTGTAATGCCAGAAGGTAGCCCAGCCTTCGTTCATCACCTGGGTTTGGCGCTGTGGATAAAAGTATTGCGCGATCTTGCGTACGATGCGCACGATTTCGCGCTGCCAGGGTTCCAGCAGCGGGGCATGCTTTTCCAGGAAATACAGGATGTTTTCCTGCGGTTCGGCGGGGAAGCGTGCATTGTCTTTGTCGCTGTTCTTGTCGGCGCGCTTGGGGATGGTGCGCCACAGGTCGTTGATCTGTTTCTGCAAGTGCTCCTCGCGTTCCTTCTGGCGCAGGCGCTCCTCTTCGGCGGAAATAGGATAGGGGCGCTTATAGCGATCGACCCCGTAATTCATCAGCGCATGGCAGGAGTCCAACAGGTCTTCCACCGCATCGATACCGTGGCGCTCCTCGCACTGCATGATGTATTGCTTGGCGAACACCAGGTAATCAATGATCGAACTGGCATCGGTCCAGGTGCGAAACAAGTAGTTGCCCTTGAAGAAACTGTTATGCCCATAGCAGGCATGGGCCACTACCAGCGCCTGCATGCAGATGGTGTTTTCTTCCATCAGGTACGCGATGCACGGGTCGGAGTTGATCACGATCTCGTAGGCCAGGCCCATCTGGCCGCGTGTGTAGGACTTCTCGGTACTGAGGAAGTGTTTCCCGTAGGACCAATGGTGATAGCCCAGCGGCATGCCCACCGAGGCATAGGCATCCATCATCTGTTCAGCGGTGATGACTTCTATCTGGTTGGGGTAGGTGTCCAGGGCATAACCCGCCGCGATACGGCTGATTTCCCGGTCATAGGCCTGGATCAGTTCGAAGGTCCACTCGGAGCCAGTGGAAATGGGTTGGCGCTTGTTCTCTTTTTTGGCGGTCATGTCACTAACCTGCGCTGGAAGAGTTCACGGAAGACCGGGTAGATATCGCCGGCCGAGACCAGTTGCTGCTGGGCGAACGTGTCGGCAAAGGCTTCGCCGATGCGCTCGTATTCGAACCACAGGGCCTGGTGCTCACGGGGGGTGATTTCGACGTAAGTGTAGTACTGCACGAACGGCATGATCTGGTTGATCAAAATGTCCCGGCAGATCGGCGAGTCGTCGTTCCAGTTATCGCCGTCGGAAGCTTGGGCGGCGTAGATGTTCCACTCGTTGGCGGGGTAGCGCTCAGCCATGATCTCCTGCATCAGCTTCAGTGCACTGGAAACGATGGTGCCGCCGGTTTCCCGCGAGTAGAAAAACTCCTCTTCGTCCACTTCTCGGGCGCTGGTGTGATGGCGGATGAATACTACGTCGATCTTGTCGTAGTTCCGTTTCAGGAACAGGTACAGCAGGATAAAGAAACGCTTGGCGATGTCCTTGGTGGCCTGGGTCATGGAGCCGGAAACGTCCATCAGGCAGAACATCACCGCCTTGGAGCTGGGGTTGGGTTGCTTGACCAGCAGGTTGTACTTCAAGTCAAAGGTATCGAGGAACGGCACGCGGTGAATGCGCGCGCTGAGTTTTTCGATTTCTGCCTCGATTTCCTGGATATCGCCGAAGTTGTCCGGTTCTTCACGCTTCAAACGTGCCAACTCTTCCTTGGCCTGCTTGAGTTTGGCGCGGCTGCTGCCCGACAGGGCGATGCGCCGTGCATGGGCTGAGCGCAGGGTACGGATGATGTTGATGCGCGAAGGGTTGCCCTCGTTGCTGATCCCTGCGCGTACGGTCTTGAAGGTGTCGGTGCCGGTGAGGTTGCGCTTGACCAGGTTGGGCAGTTCCAGGTCTTCGAACATGAATTCGAGGAATTCTTCCTGGGTGATCTGGAAGACGAATTCGTCCATGCCTTCGCCAGAGTTGCCGGCTTTGCCCGGGCCTTTGCCACCGCCACCGCCTTGTGGGCGCTGGATATGTTCGCCGGTGGTAAATTCCTTGTTTCCGGGGTGCACGACGGTCTGTTTGCCGCCGCGACCATGGTGAAGCACCGGTTCGTCGATGTCCCGGCCGGGAATACTGATTTGTTCGCCATGCTCCATGTCGGTGATGGAACGGCGGCTGACGGCCTCTTCTACCGCCTTTTTGATGTGGTCACGGTAACGCCGCAGGAAACGCTGGCGGTTTACCGTGCTTTTGTTCTTGCCATTGAGGCGTCGGTCGATCACATAGCTCATGGGGAGCCCTCCGGGCAGCTTCACGTTACAAGCTTCAAGCCGCGAGCTGGAAGCTTAGAGACAAGCGGTCAACTGCCAGGCCGGATGCCTGGCAGTGTGCGCTTGCCGCTGCCTTACTGTGATTTGCGAACCCGCAGGTACCACTCGGAGAGCAGCCGTACCTGTTTGTCGGTGTAGCCTCGCTCGACCATGCGTGTGACGAAGTCGTTGTGTTTTTGTTGATCCTCCTTGCTGGCCTTGGCGTTGAAGCTGATGACGGGCAGCAGGTCCTCGGTGTTGGAGAACATTTTCTTCTCGATGACCACCCGCAGCTTCTCGTAGCTGAGCCAGGTGGGGTTCTTGCCGTTGTTGTTGGCACGGGCCCGCAGTACGAAGTTGACGATTTCGTTGCGGAAATCCTTCGGATTGCTGATGCCAGCGGGTTTCTCGATCTTTTCCAATTCTTCGTTGAGGGCAACTCGGTTGAGGATTTCGCCGGTTTCCGGGTCGCGGTATTCCTGGTCCTGAATCCAGAAATCGGCGTACAGCACGTAGCGGTCGAAGATGTTCTGGCCGTACTCGCTGTAAGACTCCAGGTAAGCGGTCTGGATTTCCTTGCCGATAAACTCGATGTAGCGCGGCGCCAGGTATTCCTTGAGAAAGCGCAGGTAGCGCTCACGGGTTTCGGCCTGGAACTGCTCCTGTTCAATCTGCTGTTCCAGCACATAGAGCAAGTGCACCGGGTTGGCGGCAATTTCGTGGGGGTCGAAGTTGAAGACCTTGGACAGGATCTTGAACGCAAAGCGGGTCGACAGGCCATTCATGCCCTCGTCCACACCGGCTGTGTCACGGTACTCCTGGATCGACTTGGCCTTGGGGTCGGTGTCCTTGAGGTTTTCGCCGTCGTAGACGCGCATCTTCGAATAGATGTTCGAGTTTTCCGGCTCCTTGAGGCGCGACAGCACGGTGAACTGGGCAAGCATCTTCAGGGTGTCGGGCGCGCAATGGGCCTTGGCCAGGGAGCTGTTGAACAGCAGTTTGTCGTAAATCTTGATTTCGTCGCTGACCCGCAAGCAGTACGGCACCTTGACGATATAGATACGGTCGATGAAGGCTTCGTTGTTCTTGTTGTTACGGAAGGTATGCCATTCCGATTCGTTGGAGTGGGCTAGCAGGATCCCGGTAAATGGAATCGCCCCCAGGCCTTCGGTACTGTTGTAGTTACCTTCCTGGGTAGCGGTGAGCAGTGGGTGCAGCACCTTGATCGGTGCCTTGAACATCTCCACGAACTCCATCAGGCCCTGGTTGGCCCGGCACAGTGCGCCCGAGTAACTGTAGGCATCGGCATCGTTTTGTGGGAATTCTTCCAGTTTGCGGATATCGACCTTGCCCACCAGCGCTGAAATGTCCTGGTTGTTTTCATCGCCCGGTTCGGTCTTGGCTACGCCGATCTGGTTGAGGATCGACGGGTAGAGTTTCACCACGCGGAACTGGCTGATATCACCACCGAACTCGGCCAGGCGCTTGGTGGCCCAGGGCGACATGATGGTGTTGAGGTAGCGCCGCGGTATGCCAAAGTCTTCCTCCAGGATCGCGCCATCTTCCGTGGCGTTGAACAGGCCCAGGGGCGACTCGAAGACGGGCGAGCCCTTGATCGCATAGAAGGGCACCTTCTCGATCAATTGCTTGAGCTTTTCCGCCAGGGACGACTTGCCGCCGCCGACCGGGCCGAGCAGATAGAGGATCTGCTTCTTCTCTTCCAGGCCTTGGGCGGCATGGCGGAAGTAGGAAACGATCTGGTCGATGCATTCTTCCATCCCATGGAAGTCTTCAAAGGCCGGATAGCGGCGGATCACCTTGTTGGAAAATATCCGCGACAGGCGCGAATTATTGGCGGTTTCCACCAGTTCTGGCTCGCCAATCGCCAGTAGCAGGCGTTCGGCGGCAGAAGCGTAGGTGCTGCGGTCCTGTTTGCACAGCTCGAGATACTCCTGAAGCGTGAGTTCTTCCTGCTGTGTGGACGCGAAGCGTTGTTGGAAGTGGCTAAAAATACTCATGACGTCGTCACCTCGCTCGATACGTGGAGCCGACGCCGGATCAATCAGTCGATGCTGGCAGCCATTGACGCACGCCAATGGCTGTTTTCCCCCCAGAACACCCTGAAACGCTACCGATGACCCGTACGCCGGTGTACCGGCTCTCCCCTGATTCGGATGGCCTGCGCTTAAGGATAGTTCGGAATCCGGGAGGTCAAGGCGCGATGCGTAATTAGTTTGGCTGCGCCGTTCGTCAGAAACGGCGCAAGCCCAAGCGTCACGCGGGGTAGCGGGGTGTGAAAAAAATTATTGCGAATCGCCTGAAGAAATTTCCGCGGGAAAGGTCGCACGCCACAGCTCAAACCCGCCGTCCAGGCTATAGACGTCGCAGAAACCCTGGCTGACCAGATACGCGGCAGCGCTCTGGCTGGAATTACCGTGGTAGCAGGCCACGATCAGCGGGGCATCGAGGTCGGCTGCGCGGATGAAGTCGGCGATGTTGACGTTGTCCAAGTGCTGGGCGCCGGTGATGTGAGCGGCGGCATAAGTAGGCTGGTCGCGGATGTCGACGACTACAGCACCTTGCTCGCGCAGGGCCTGGGCTTGTTCGGGGGGGATACGTTTGAATTCGGTCATGGCGGGCTCCTATGGCTTGGTGGCGGCCGGCTGGGTAATGGAAAGGGGGGATTGGCACTGGCAGTCGAGGCGCTCGCCCGTGTCGATGTTCATCAGGGTCATGGCGCCACCCCACACGCAACCGGTGTCGAGGGCGAACACGCCGGGTTCATCGCACTTGCCTTCCAGCGCGGCCCAGTGGCCAAAGATGATCTTTGTGTCACGGGTCTTGCGTTCCTTGTGGGCGAACCAGGGCTTGTAGCCGGGGAGGGCGGTGTCGGCGCCTTCCTTGCTCTTGAGGTCCAGTTTGCCTTCGGCCGTACAGAAGCGCATCCGCGTGAAGTAGTTGGTGATGACTCGCAGGCGGGCCACGCCCGTGAGGTCGTTGTCCCACTTCACCGGATCGTTGCCGTACATGCCGTCGAGGTAAGCGGTGTACAGGTTGTCATCGGCCAACGCACTTTCAACTTCGGCGGCGCACTTGAGGGCTTTTTTCAGCGTCCACTGCGGCGGGATACCGGCATGCACCAAGGCCATGTTGCGGTCCTCGTCATAGTGCATGAGTTTTTGCCGGCGCAGCCAGTCGAGCAGTTGAGCGCGGTCCGGGGCGTCGAGGATTTCCCGCAGGGTGTCGCCTTTTTTGAGGCGCTCGATGTTGTTGCCGGCCGCAAGCAAGTGCAGGTCATGGTTGCCCAGCACGCATACCAAAGAATCACGCAGGCTATAGAGGTAGCGCAGGGTTTCCAGGGACTGTGGGCCGCGGTTGACCAGGTCGCCCACCAACCACAAGCGATCATTTGCCGGGTCGAAGGCTGCGCGCTCCAGCAGGCGCTTGAGAGGGTCCAGGCAGCCTTGCAGATCGCCGACCGCGTACGTCGCCATCAGTGCAGGGCTCCGGGCACGGCCAGGCGGAAGGGCTTGATGATTGCATCGAACAGTTGGCCGTCGGTGGCCTTCATCTGATACGAGCCTTGCATGGTGCCGACCTTGGAGGTCATCACCGTGCCGCTGCTATAAGTGTGGCTGGCGCCGCTGTCGATCAACGGCTGCTGGCCGACAACGCCTGCCCCGCGCACTTCCTCGACCTGGCCGTCGCCATCGGTGATGACCCAGTGGCGCGACAGCAGCTTGGCCGGCACCAGCCCGTTGTTCTTCACTGTAATGGTGTAGGCAAAGGCGAAGCGGTTATGTTCGGGTTGCGATTGGTCCGCCAGGAAGCGGGTGACGACGCTGACGTCGATCTGATAACGAGGATCGGACATGCAAGAGGCCTTAAAAGCGAAGGACAGCAGATGCGGGTCAGTCTAGGCCAAGAGGAGGGCACTAGGCCAGACATGCTGTCTGGGCTCTTGAAACGCGGTTAAACCTGTGGGAGCGGGGTTGCTCGCGAATGCGGTGTATCAGTTGACGAAAATGTTGACTGACACACCGCATTCGCGAGCAAGCCCGCTCCCAGATTGGAGGGTGTTGAACCTTATTCCGCTGTTGGCGCTGGCTGGATGGCAAGCTGGTCAGCTAGGCGCACGAACGCGGCCAGGTCCAGTTGCTCGGGGCGCAGGCCGCCGTCGACGCCGGCGGCTTCGATCTCGGCATTGCTCAGCAGGGCCTTGAGGGTGTTACGCAAGGTCTTGCGGCGCTGGTTGAAGGCTTCACGCACAACGCGCTCCAGCAGTTTGTGATCCTTGGCCGGGTGCGGCAGCACGGCATGCGGCACCAGGCGCACGATGGCCGAATCAACCTTCGGCGGCGGGTTGAACGCGCCCGGGCCGACGTTGAACAGGTGCTCTACGCGGCAGTGATACTGGACCATGATCGACAAGCGGCCCCAGTCACCACCGCCAGGGCCCGCGGCCAGGCGCTCCACCACTTCCTTTTGCAGCATGAAGTGCATGTCGCGAATGATCCCTGCGTTATTCAGCAGATGGAAAATCAGCGGCGTGGAAATGTTGTAGGGCAGGTTGCCGACTACCCGCAGGCTGTTAGGCGCGGCGTTAAGGCTATTGAAGTCGAACTTCAGCGCGTCGCCCTGGTGCAGGTTGAAGTTGGCTTTGCCAGCGAACTGCTGGTTGAGGATCGGGATCAAGTCCTTGTCCAGTTCCACCACGTCCAGTTGCCCACCGCTGGCCAGCAAGCCTTGGGTCAGCGCGCCCTGGCCCGGACCGATTTCCAGCAGGCGGTCTTCAGGCTTGGCATGAATGGAGCGCAGGATGCGATCGATCACGCCAGCGTCGTGCAGGAAGTTTTGCCCGAAGCGCTTGCGCGCCCGGTGTTGGTAATGCTCAGTCATATACGGGTCTCGGCCATCTGATAGGCGGTTTCCAGGGCCACGTGCAGGCTGCCGGTATCGATCTTGCCGCTGCCTGCGAGGTCCAGGGCGGTGCCATGGTCGACGGAGGTGCGGATGATCGGCAGGCCCAGTGTCACGTTGACTGCGGCGCCGAAGCCTTTGTATTTCAGCACGGGCAGCCCCTGGTCGTGGTACATCGCCAGCACTGCATCGCAGTGCTCCAGATATTTGGGGGTGAACAGAGTGTCTGCAGGCAATGGGCCGCGTAGGTCCATGCCTTCTTGGCGCAGGCGCTCTAATGTCGGTTCAATGATGTCGATTTCTTCATGGCCCAAGTGGCCGCCTTCACCGGCGTGGGGGTTGAGCCCACAGACCAGGATACGCGGTTGGGCAATGCCGAATTTGTGTTGCAGGTCGCTGTGCAGGATGCGCGTGACACGC
Source organism: Pseudomonas sp. B2021 (assembly GCF_018135665.1). NCBI lineage: Bacteria > Pseudomonadati > Pseudomonadota > Gammaproteobacteria > Pseudomonadales > Pseudomonadaceae > Pseudomonas > Pseudomonas sp. B2021. The sequence continues at coordinate 5,541,970 of NZ_SMOF01000001.1, read as the reverse complement.
TCCACACGTTCGGCAGTGATGGCGTCGGCAATTTCACGCAGCGGCAAGTGGGTGGTCACCAGGGCCACGCGCAGGCCACGGGTGGCGAGCATCATCACCACTTGAGCGGTATGGGTCAGTTCGGCGAGGAATTCGGTATGGCCGGAAAAGGCGATGCCGGATTCGTTGATCACGCCTTTGTGCACCGGTGCGGTGATCATGCCGGCGAAGTCGCCGTCGATGCAGCCTTGGCCCGCACGGGTCAACGTCTCCAGCACAAATGCCGCGTTGGCCGTATTCAACTGCCCGGCAACCACTTTGGCTTGCAGCGGGGTGTCCCACACATACAGGCTGCCGGCGGGGGCCGGCAGGTCGGGCCAGTTGCCTGGCCCCACGTCCAGCAGGTTGACGGTCACACCCAGCTGCGCGGCCCGCTCGAGGAGCAGGTCGCGGCTGGTAATGGCAATCAGGGGGTGTGGCTGGGGTTGCGAGGCGAGCAGCAGGCACAGGTCTGGACCAATGCCGGCCGGCTCGCCGGGTGTCACCGCGAAACACTGGGGTTTCACTGGGTTGCCTGGTCGGTGCCTGTTTGCTCGGCGCCTGGCAGCTTGTTCTCTACATAAGCTTCGTCACGGATCTGACGCAGCCAGGTTTGCAGCTCTTCGTCGTATTTGCGGTTACGCAACACGGTCAGGGCTTGCTGCTCGCGCGCCTGGGTGGTGTTGTCAGTGGCGCGACGGCCAAGGACTTCCAGGACATGCCAACCGTATTGGGTCTTGAACGGCTTGGACAATACACCTTGTGGCGTGTCGGCCATGACCTGCTGGAACTCGGGCACCAGTGCCCTCGGGTCGATCCAGTTCAGGTCGCCGCCGTTAAGGGCAGAGCCTGGGTCTTCCGAGAAGCTTTTAGCCAGGGTGGCGAAGTCTTCACCGCTTTCAATGCGGTCATAGATCTTCTGGGCCAGTTCCTTGGTTTGTGCTTCGGTGCGGATTTCGCTCGGTTTGACCAGGATGTGACGAACATGAACTTCGTCTTTCAACGAGGTTTCGCCGCCGCGACGTTCCAGTAGCTTGAGGATGATGAAACCACCCGGGGTGCGGGCTGGCTGGGTAATGCCGCCGACTTCCATGGCGCTCAATTCGCGATCAAACGGAGGTGGCAATTGAGCCGCTTTACGCCAGCCCATGTCACCGCCTTCGAGGGCGTTATCGCTGCCGGATTGAGCAATGGCCATCTGGGCAAAATCTGCACCCGCTTTCAGGCGCTCGTAGATCGCCTGGGTTTTAGCGGCGGCGGCATTGAGCTGCTCAGAGTTGGCTCCGTCCGGGGTTGGAATCAGGATATTGGCCAAGTGCAACTCTTCGGAAAGCTGCATCTTGCCCAGGTCCGAAGCCAGGAAGTTCTTCACTTCCTGCTCGGACACCTGAACCCGTTCGGCCACACGGCGCTGGCGCACACGGCTGATGATCATTTCGCGCTTGATCTGGTCACGGGCGTCCTCATAGGACAGGCCATCGTGGGCCAGGGCTGCGCGGAACTGATCAATGCTCATGTTGTTGCGTTGAGCAATGGTGCCAACAGCCTGGTTCAGTTCCTCGTCCGAAATACGGATGCCAGAACGTTCGCCAATCTGCAGTTGCAGGTTTTCGACGATCAGGCGTTCCAGTACCTGAGATTCCAGGACGCTAGTCGGTGGCACCCCACCGCCACGTTTGGCGATGGTCTGCTGAACTTCCTTGACCCGCTGGTCCAGCTGGCTCTGCATGATCACGTCGTTGTCGACGATGGCCGCTACTTTATCCAGCTGTTGAACTGCGGCGTGTGCCGAAACAGTACCCAGGAACAGCGCGCCCAGCACTAGCGGGCGCAAACACTCAGAAAGCTTTGTCTTCACGTTCACGATAACCTTCAATGCCTTTGTCGAGGAAGCTCTCTACCTTGGCGCCGGTCAGGCCGCCGAGTCCTTTGAGGACGATCTGGAAGAAGAGCCCGTGGTCACCCTTTTCGTTAAGGGGGGCGATCTGGGTATATTCGTCGTTGGAAACCCAGTAACGGTTGATGACGCGCAGTTTCCAGCAGCAGTTGTCGTACTCGAAGCCACCAAAGGCTTCCAGGGTACGGTTGCGGGCATAGTCATACTGCCAGCGAGTGATCAGGTTCCACTGCGGAATGATCGGCCACATCATCGAGAAGTCGTGTTGTTGGATTTTGTAGTAATCCTTCACGTAGTTCTCTTGACCTGGTGTGCCGTAGTCCCCACCGAACTGCCATTTGCCGGTCAGCTGGTTGTAGACCACTTGGTCGTTGCGGTAGCGATAGCCAAGGTTGACGACCTTGTTAGGGTTGTCTTCAGGCTGGTAGTGGAACATCGCGCTGCCGGAACGTGGGGCGTGGCTTTCGGTGTCCCAGTTGTAGTCAGCTGTGGCGCGCCAGTCGCGGTTGAAGCGGAATTCATATTCAAGCGCGATTGGCGAGACGTCTGTACGAGCATCATCTCGGTCGGCGGCCAGAATTCCTGGCAGTTGAACCTCGCGATCCTTGAAGAACAGCGCTTGGCCGACGGAAACGCGTTGGCGTTCGAAACCATTCTCTTCAATCCACCGGCTGGTTACTCCGAGAGAAAGCTTGTTCTCGTCGCCGATCCGGTCTGTGCCACTAAAGCGGTTGTCACGGAATAGAGAAGCGTAGCTGAACGAGTACTCGCTTGTGTCGAATACCGGAATATCGCCCTGGTCTTTATTCGGCACATAGAGGTAGTACGCGCGGGGCTCAAGAGTCTGGTTATAGTCTTTGCCGAACCAATTGGTCTTCCGGTCGAAGTACAGGCCGCTGTCGATGCTGGCAATTGGAATTGCCCGATCCTGAGAGCTATTAAACGTGCCGCCTGCATACTTGCTGCCACTGGCCACAGCCGCTGCTTGTGCCGCGACGATATCGTTCTTGCCTTTACTGTCAAGATCAAGGTCGTACTTGGTGTAAACGTATTTCAGTTTTGGCGTTATGAAACCATAGGTCCAGTTCATCGGATATTCGACGCTCGGCGCCACGTTAAGGCGAGTGCCGTTTGCGCGGGTTAGGCCGTTTACGTATTCATCCAGGCGCAGATCGCCGCCGGGTGGGCCGCCATCTTCACCAAAAACTCTGCCGCTTCTGAGATCGCGATCAAACCTTACAGCTTCTGTTTCATACGCGAAATTCAGCCCGCCCGGATGATACGGCAGCTGACCATTGAAGGTAATCTGCGGTAGTCGATCATACGGAGTGATCTGGGAAATCGTCGCCAACTGGTACGACTGCAAGTTCAGACGAGCCTGATAGCTATCGCCACGGTAACTCACAGAACCCTGCTGGTTCAGGAAGTCCTGGCTTTCAACACCTTCCTGGTACGACTTCAAATCCTGGAAGTAGAACGGATCGCTGATCTTGGTGTAATCGACCTGGGTCGTCAGACGCGAATCCAACCCGCCCTTATGCTGCCAATTGAGCATATAGCGGGTTTTTTCGTAATCGGTCTGCTTCTTCCGCTCGTCATTGTCGTCGTTGAGGTACGCCCCACCAAACTGCCCTTCACTCGACTTGGTCAGATAGCGGAATTCGCCCTCCATCAACATGCCGCGCTTGGTCATGTACTGCGGGTACAACGTGGCATCGTAGTTCGGTGCCAAGTTGAAGTAGTACGGCGTTACCAGCGTAAAGCCAGTTTCCCCACCGGTGCTGAAGCTCGGCGGCAGGAAGCCGGATTGGCGACGGTCGTCGATCGGGAAGTAGATATACGGGGTGTACAGGATCGGGATGTTCTTGACCCGCAACGTCGCGTTGGTCGCCGTACCGAAACCAGTGGCCGGGTTCAACGTGATGTTGTTGCCCTTGAGCTGCCAGGCGTTGCTGTCCGGCTCGCAGGTGGTGTACGTACCGTCCTTGAGACGGATGATCGCGTTCTCTGCACGCTTGGCGTACAGCGCGTTACCGCGGATGCGTGACTTGTGCATCACGTATTCGGCGTTGTCGATCTGGGCGGCGCCGGTGTCGAGCTGGACCTGGGCATGGTCGCCCACGATCAGGGCGCCGTTGTCGCGCAGGCGCACCTTGCCATTTAGTTCGCCACGGTTCTCAGCCTGGTACAGGCTGGCTTCGTCCGCTTCCAGTTGCATGCTGCCTTGGCGCATGACCACGTCACCGGCCAGGGTAGCGACCTGCTGCTCCTGCTCGTAACGCGAGGCCTTGGCGCCGATGAAGGTCGGTGCATCGCTCTTGTTCGTCTTGTCGTTCATGCCAGGACGAGTCGGCTCGATGTAGGCGCCGCCGCAGTAAGGGCCGGTTTCGGCCAACTGTGCTGCGGTCAGCTTGTCGCGAGGTACCCAGTCCAGGTGGCTGTAGTCGGCACTGCGCGAACGCAGGCCACGGCCCTTGGACTCGGTGACCAGCATGGTCTTGGGCTCGGCGTCGACGCTGCCGCCAGCTTTGCCTTGCGGCGTGCTGTTGGCCGAGCTGACGGCAGCGCCGTCATGCACCGGGCGCGGTGGCAATGGGGCGGCGGCCGTCTTCGGCGCGCAATCCCAGGCACCCGAAGCAGAGACTGAGCAGTCATACTGTTCCGCGGCGACCACGAATGAGGTGGCGAAAGGTTGCAAGGCCAGCAGACTGCCGGTTACCAGCAACGGAAATTTTCTACGAAACGCGGGGGATTTCAATGCCATCTTATTAGTCCGGGCTTCCTGCGTGCCATCTGCCCGCGGTTTGGGCCGCACGCCTCTCGATGGTCTGAAAAAGATGCGTGATAATAAAGCATGCCCCGCTTGACGGCTAGCGCCGTCGGAGACCCTTGTAATGCCCGAGCACGATCTACGTTTACAACAGCTGGAAGTCTGGCTGGATGAGCAGTTGCCGATCCTCTTCAACGCTCAGGACTGGGGCCCCGTGCCCCCGGCCACATTGACCGCGGCCAGCAGCGACGCGAGTTTCAGGCGTTACTTCCGATGGGAGGGCGGTGCCCATACGTTCGTCGTCATGGACGCGCCACCCCCCCAGGAAAACTGCAAACCTTTCGTCGATATCGCGCATTTGCTCGCGAAATCGGGAATAAATGTGCCAAAAATTTATGCAGAAGATTTGCCCCGAGGCTTTCTTTTGCTCAATGACCTGGGCACAAAAACCTATCTGGACGTGATTGACGGTGAAAACGCCGACCAATTATTTGCCGATGCCATCGACGCGTTGTTGGCTTTTCAGCAATTGCCGATGGATGCCCCATTGCCCAGCTACGACGTGGCGTTATTGCGTCGCGAGCTGGAATTGTTCCCGGAATGGTACGTGCGCCGTCACCTGGGCATCGACCTCGATGCTGAGCAACAGGCCCTCTGGCAACGCGCCAGCCAGCAGTTGATCGACAGCGCCCTGGCCCAGCCCAAGGTGCTGGTGCACCGCGACTACATGCCGCGCAACCTGATGATCAGTGAGCCGAGCCCTGGCGTGCTGGATTTCCAGGACGCGGTCTACGGCCCGGTGACCTACGACATTACCTGCCTGTTCAAGGACGCCTTCCTCAGTTGGCCCCAGGCCCGCGTGCGCGAATGGCAGCGTGGCTATTGGCAGCGCGCCGGGCAGTTGGGGATTCCCGTGCAGGACGACTTTGAAGAGTTTCTGCGTGCCAGCGACCTGATGGGCGTGCAGCGTCACCTCAAGGTCATCGGCATCTTTTCGCGTATCTGCCACCGCGACGGCAAGCCACGCTACCTGGCCGACGTGCCGCGTTTCTTTGCTTATATAGAAGCGGTGCTGGCCGACCGACCTGAGTTGAGTGACCTGGGCGAGTTACTCGCCAGTCTGCGCGAACCTGCCGAGGCCAGCGTATGAAGGCGATGATCCTGGCGGCGGGGAAGGGCGAACGCATGCGTCCGCTCACCCTGCATACGCCCAAGCCGCTGGTGCAAGCCGGCGGCAAGCGGCTGATCGAGTATCACCTTGAAGCCTTGGCTAAGGCCGGCTTTACCGAGATCGTGATCAACCATGCATGGCTAGGCCAGCAGATTGAAAACTACTTGGGCGACGGCGCCCAGTTTGGTCTGCGCATCCGCTACTCCCCAGAGGGTGAACCGCTGGAAACGGGGGGTGGGATATTCCAGGCGTTGCCGCTGTTGGGCGACGAACCATTTCTGGTGGTCAATGGCGATATCTGGACAGACTACGAGTTCACCCAGCTCAAGCAGCCGATCCGGGGCCTGGCGCACTTGGTGATGGTCGACAACCCTGCACACCACCCGTCGGGCGGGGATTTCTACCTGGATCACGGTGTGCTTCATGATGCCGCGCCCGGTGCCGATAACCTGACCTTCAGTGGCATTTCAGTGCTCGACCCTAAATTGTTCGCGGGTTGCAGCGCCGGTGCCTTCAAGTTGGCCCCGCTGTTGCGCGCGGCCATGGCCAAAGGTTTGGTAACGGGGGAGCACATGGCAGGACGCTGGGTGGATGTGGGGACGCTGGAGCGACTGGCGCAGGTCGAAACCTTGCTGATAGCGGGGCAGTAGGATGTTGTGGCCAGGGACGCTGATCGGCGCCGGGGTTGGCTTTGCCATTGCCAGTATTCCGGGGGCTTTGTTGGGGGCATTGCTGGGGCAGGCGCTGGACCGCCGTTTGCAACTGCACAGCTGGGCGCAGTTACGTGAGCGCCTGGGTGGGCGCCCGGCCTTGCGCAACGATGAACTGTTGTTTGTGCTGCTGGGGCGCTTGGCCAAGAGTAACGGCCGGGTAGTCGATGGGCATATCCAGCAAGCGCGCCAGGAAATGCGTGCACTGGACATGACTGAGCCGGCCCAGCGCCGCGCGATCAGCGCCTTCAACCGTGGCAAGTCCGGCAGCGACCGGGTACGCAGTTACCTGCGGGTGCTCAAGGCGCAGCCCCATGCGGCGGAAGGCGTGCTGCGCGCCTGTTGGCGCATGGCGTGGGCGGACGGTCGAGCGGATGCTGCCGAGCGCGACCTGATCGACCAGTGGGGCAAGTGGTTGGGCTGGACGCCGCAACAGCTACAGGCATTGGCGAGCGATTACGCGCCGGAGCGCAAGCCGGTGGCCAATCGTGGCGGTGCCTATCAGGAGGCGTTGCGTATCCTGGGGGTGACGGCAACCACTGAACCTTCGGTGATCAAGCGCGCCTACCGTCGACTGCTCAGCCGCCACCATCCGGACAAGATCGCCGGCACGGGTGCCAGCCCCGCGCAAGTGCGGGAGGCGACCGAACGAACCCGTGAATTGCATAACGCCTATGCGTTGATTCGCGAGCGGCGGGATTTTCGCTGAGGCCATCGCCATTCAACTCCCTGTGGAAGGGGCAAGCCCTAATACCCTGTAGGAGCGAGCTTGCTCGCGAAAAACTCCCAGGCACCGCGTTTATTCAGGACGCACGCATTATCGTTGACGTTTTTCGCGAGCGAGCTCGCTCCTACAGAAAGCGATGTTGCCCTGTCAGTCTGCGCCGCCCTGCGGGCTCAACCACCCGCGAACCCTGCGGTACAACTGCTCTTGCTGCGCGGCGCTATTACCGGGCAACGCTGTGAGCGACACCTGCTTATAGCCGTCATTCTTCGAGCGCTTGGCCGTCTGAAGTCGTTCCTGAGCGTTTTTGCGATCCTGAGCGCCCTCTTGATAGAACACATCCGCTGTGGGCACCTTCAAGGCCGGCGCCAGTTGTTGCAGGTCCGGTTGGCGAGCCGCAGGCGTCTTGCCGGCTACCATCACCAACCTCTGCACTTGAGAAGGTTGTTTCTCGCTCAGGTAGCGGGCTGCCCACCAGGCGCCGGTGCCATGGCCGAGCAACACCACGCTGCGGGCGCTTTGGGTCTGGGCGAAGGCGACGGCGGCGTCGATACGGTCGAAGATGCGCTTGGCGTCGGTCTTGTCCTGCTCATCCGCCCCCGGCACCACCGCCGGGTCAGTGCCTTCGGCCTCGGCGCTGGCGGCCTGTTCGACCGGCTTGGCAGCGGTGCTGCCTTCCTTGCTGCTGGTATCGACCGCCGCTGTCGGCGGTTCGATGACCCGTGGCGGCAGGGTGTCTACATTGACGTCAGGCAATGACAGGCTGAGGGTGCCCCAGGCGGCGTCAGGCAACTTGCGCCGCAGAGGCGCGATGGCCTGCGGCCAGTCCGCGTTCTCCCCAGCACCTGGTATGAGGATCACCACACCCTCGGCTTCGGCGCTGTTGGCAGGTTTCCACAGCGCCAGGAACGAATCGCTACCCGCCTGCAATTGCTGTTGCTCCTGCTGCGGCACCTGCCGTTCGAGCGCACTGGCTTCTTGCTGGCTACGCTCGGGCAAGGGCTGGCGTTCAGCCGGTTTTTCGACGGCAGGCGAGGGTGCATCCTCGGCCTGAACAGGCAAGACGCTGGTAAACAGGAGTGACAGGCACAGTGCTGGCAGTGCCGAACGGTGAATAAAAAGCATCGTTGATTCCCGGCCAGAAGTGATTCCAGCAGCCTAATGGGTTGGTCGGTATTTGTCAGGGGGATGAGGGGCGGTTCTCGTTACCAACAGGCTATCGGCGGTTTGTTAGCTGCCTTGATGGGCGCGGCGCGACCATTCAACCAATGAATGGCAGACAACACGCCAGGGGCAGCTATTCTTGTGCCAGCCCACCCTTCATAAGAGGCCGCGCACATGAGTACATCCTCATTTAAGATCGCCCACAAACTGCTGACCGGCGCAGGTGCCATCGAACAACTGGCTGCCGAGCTCACGCGCCTGGATGTGGATAACCCGCTGATCGTCACCGACGCCGCGCTGGTCCAGTCCGGCACCGTAGCGCTGGCCTTGGAGCATCTGGGTGATCGAGCCTACGAAATTTTCGACCGCGTGCTGCCCGATCCGGAAATTGCCATCGTCGAAGACTGCATGCGTGCGTACCGCGAAGGCGGGCATGACGGCCTGATCGGTGTGGGCGGCGGCAGTGCTATCGACATCGCCAAGAGCGTGGCGGCCTATGCCGGTTATCACGGCGCGCTGGCGGACCTGTTCGGCGTTGATCAGGTGCCGCGCAAAGGCCCGCCGTTGATCGCCATCCCCACCACGGCGGGCACCGGCTCGGAGGTGACCAATGTGGCGATACTGTCCGACAAGGCGGCACAGCTGAAAAAAGGCATTGTCAGCGATTACCTGCTGCCGGATGTCGCGCTGATCAGCCCGCAAATGACCTTGACCTGCCCACGCGGTGTCACGGCCGCCAGTGGCGTGGACGCCTTGGTGCACGCCATCGAATCCTACCTGTCGCTGAATGCTTCGCCGATTACCGACGCCTTGGCTATCGGTGCGATCAAATTGATTGCCAGCGCGTTGCCCAAGGCCTACGCCAACCCGGCCAACCTGCAAGCCCGTGACGACATGGCCACCGCCAGCTTGATGGCCGGCATGGCCTTTGGCAACGCGGGCGTCGGTGCCGTGCATGCGCTGGCGTACCCGTTGGGTGGGCGCTTCAATATTGCCCATGGCGTCAGTAATGCGCTGTTGCTGCCGTATGTCATGCATTGGAACAAATTGGCCTGCGTGGAGCGCATGCAGGACATTGCCCAGGCCATGGGCGTCAATATCGCCGGTCTGAGTGTGAATGACGCTGCCGACCAGGCTGTAGCGGCGATGACGCGGCTGTGTGCGGCGGTGGAGATCCCGTCCGGCCTGCGCAGTTTCGGCGTGCCCGAGGACGCCATCCCGGCCATGGCCAGTGAAGCCGCAGGTATTGAGCGCTTGATGCGCAACAACCCGCGCAAGCTCAGTGCCGCCGATATCGAAAAAATCTACCGGGCAGCTTACTAACCGTTGAGATAGGTCACGGTGCGCGCAGCAAAGCATGAGGTATACAATGCGCGCCATCGTGATTTAGCTCAAAAAAGGTGCGTCATGCAGCCCTTCGTCATTGCTCCATCGATTCTCTCTGCCGACTTCGCCCGCCTGGGTGAGGAAGTGGACAAGGTGTTGGCCGCTGGTGCCGACTTCGTGCACTTCGATGTCATGGACAACCACTACGTACCCAACCTGACCATCGGCCCGATGGTGTGCGCCGCATTGCGCAAGTACGGCATCACCGCGCCGATTGATGCGCACCTGATGGTCAGCCCCGTGGACCGTATCGTCGGTGACTTCATCGAGGCGGGTGCGACTTACATCACCTTCCACCCGGAAGCCACGTTGCACGTTGACCGCACCTTGCAACTGATCCGCGAAGGCGGCTGCAAGGCAGGCCTGGTATTCAACCCGGCCACGCCGCTTAGCGTGCTTGAGTACGTGATGGACAAGGTCGACATGGTCTTGCTGATGAGCGTCAACCCAGGTTTCGGCGGGCAGAAGTTCATCCCTGGCACCTTGAACAAGCTGCGTGAGGCACGTGCGCTGATCGACGCGTCGGGGCGTGACATCCGCCTGGAGATCGACGGCGGGGTCAACGTCAACAATATCCGTGAGATCGCCGCAGCGGGTGCCGATACTTTCGTGGCCGGCTCGGCGATCTTCAACGCCCCGGACTACCAGACCGTCATCGACAAGATGCGTGCCGAACTGGCGCTGGCGCGTCCATGAGCGGTTTTGAGCAGTTGTTCCCCGGCAAATTGCCACGGCTGGTGATGTTCGATCTGGACGGTACCTTGATCGACTCGGTGCCCGACCTGGCAGCCGCGGTGGACCAGATGCTGCTCAAGCTGGGGCGCAAGCCGGCGGGGATCGAGTCGGTGCGCGAATGGGTTGGCAATGGCGCCCCGATGTTGGTGCGCCGGGCCTTGGCCAACAACATCGATGCCACGGGTGTGGATGAGGTCGAGGCAGAACATGCCTTGGAACTGTTCAATGCCGCTTATGAAAGCAGCCACGAGCTGACCGTGGTTTACCCCGGCGTGCGCGACACCCTCAAGTGGTTGAGCAAGCAGGGCGTGGAAATGGCCCTGATCACCAACAAGCCGGAGCGCTTCGTTGCGCCGTTGTTGGACCAGATGAAAATCGGTCGCTACTTCCGCTGGATCATCGGCGGCGATACCTTGCCGCAGAAAAAGCCCGACCCGGCGGCCCTGTTTTTCGTGATGAAAATGGCCAATATCCCGGCGTCTCAATCGCTGTTTGTCGGCGATTCGCGCAGTGATGTGCTGGCGGCGAAAGCGGCGGGCGTGCAGTGCGTGGCCTTGAGTTATGGTTACAACCATGGCCGGCCGATTGCGGAGGAGTCCCCTGCGCTGGTGATTGATGACCTGCGACTGCTAATCCCCGGTTGCTTGGGCGCTGGCGCTGAGATAACGTTGCCCGATATTGATTCGTCCCCTTCTGGAAATTCCATCGTGGTGGTCACTCGCAAACTCTGGATGAAAGTCATCAAGGCCCTGGCCCGCTGGCGTTGGCGCGCCTGACTGATCCTGGCCGCGTGTGCGGCACGTTTGCCTACCTGACTGTTTGACCCTCACACCACGAGGCACCTCATGACCCGCGAAAAATTCCTGCGTTTAGCCGCTGCCGGCTATAACCGTATCCCCATGGCTTGCGAAACCCTGGCCGACTTCGACACGCCGCTGTCGATCTACCTGAAGCTGGCCGACGAGCCCAACTCTTACCTGCTCGAGTCGGTACAGGGCGGGGAGAAGTGGGGCCGTTACTCGATCATTGGCCTGCCATGCCGCACGGTGCTGCGGGTACACGACCATCATGTGAGCATCACTCATGACGGCGTAGAGATCGAAAGCCATGACGTAGAAGACCCGCTGGCGTTTGTCGAAGCCTTCAAGGCGCGCTACAACGTGCCGACCATTGCTGGCCTGCCGCGTTTCAATGGCGGGCTGGTGGGATACTTCGGCTATGACTGCGTGCGCTATGTAGAGAAGCGCCTGGGCAAATGCCCGAACCCGGACCCGCTGGGCGTGCCGGATATTTTGCTGATGGTGTCCGACGCGGTAGTGGTGTTCGACAACCTCGCCGGCAAGATGCATGCGATTGTCCTCGCCGATCCTGCCCAGGCTGATGCCTTCGAACAAGGCCAGGCCAACCTGGAAGCGCTGCTGGAAAAACTCCGCCAGCCGATCACCCCGCGTCGCGGCCTGGACCTCAGCCGCCCCCCGGCGGCCGACCCGGTGTTCCGCTCAAGCTTTACCCAGGATGACTACGAGCGCGCCGTCGATACCATCAAGGAATACATCCTCGCCGGTGACTGCATGCAAGTGGTGCCGTCGCAACGCATGTCCATCGACTTCAAGGCGGCGCCGATTGACCTGTACCGCGCACTGCGTTGCTTCAACCCGACGCCGTATATGTACTTCTTCAATTTTGGCGACTTCCACGTCGTGGGCAGTTCGCCGGAAGTGCTGGTGCGGGTTGAAGACAACCTGATCACCGTGCGCCCGATTGCCGGCACGCGCCCCCGTGGCGCGACTGAAGAGGCCGACGTGGCGCTGGAAGAAGACCTGCTCAGCGACGAAAAGGAAATCGCCGAACACCTGATGTTGATCGACCTGGGGCGCAACGACACCGGGCGTGTCTCGGAAATCGGCTCGGTGAAACTGACTGAGAAGATGGTCATCGAGCGGTATTCCAATGTGATGCATATCGTGTCCAACGTCACCGGCGAACTGAAAGCCGGGCTGACGGCGATGGACGCCCTGCGGGCGATTTTGCCGGCGGGCACCTTGTCGGGGGCGCCGAAGATCCGTGCGATGGAAATCATCGACGAGCTGGAGCCGGTCAAGCGTGGTGTCTATGGTGGCGCCGTCGGGTATTTCGCCTGGAACGGCAATATGGACACCGCCATTGCGATCCGCACGGCGGTGATCAAGGATGGCGAACTGCATGTGCAGGCCGGTGGCGGGATTGTGGCGGACTCGGTGCCGGCCCTTGAATGGGAAGAAACCCTGAACAAGCGCCGGGCGATGTTCCGTGCCGTGGCGTTGGCAGAGCAAACCCCACAAGACTAAAGCTGGAATAAAAAATGTGGGAGCGGGCTTGCCCGCGATGGCGGTGTGTCACTTGAGCTATTCAGTGACTGATCCACCGCTATCGCAGGCAAGCCAGCTCCCACATTTATTTTGCGCAGTATTTAGAAATCCAGACTGACTCCGACATTGATGCCTTGCTGGGTCAAGTTGTCATCCCTCCTCACGTTATACGCCGCCCGCAACGCCAGGTCCTGAGTCAGCTTGTGGCTGACACCCAGGCTCAAGCGGTCAGAGTTACTGCGAGGCGTATACCCGTCCAGTTTGAAGTCGATCCCCTGCACGCTGTTGAGCGAAATGTTCACCTTCTGGGTGTCATTTTCAAACTCATGCTCGTGGGCCACTTCGCCAAAGACCTGGGTTTGCGGCGTGATGCGGTAACTGCCTTGCAGGCCGACGCCCAGGCGCTTGGAGTCGCGTTGTTGATCATCAAAGGTCAGAGCGGTGGAGCGGCTGCTTTTTTCCGAGTAGCCATTGACTTCAACCCGCGCGTAATCGGCGCTGATGAATGGCGACAGGTGCCAGTCGCTGCCCGGTGCGGCGATGTCATACCCCACGCGGCCGCTCAGGGCCCAGAGCCAGCCATCGGTGTCACCTTTCTCCGAGCCTTCGCTGACACCCAGGGCAAACTTGCGTTTGAGGCTGTCAAAGTCCAGCTTGCCGCCGGTCAATGCGGCATCGGCCCACCAGTGGTTCTGCTGATACTGAGCGAATGCCGTGCCCATATAGCTGTTGAGCTTGTAGTCCGAATCATTGGCACCGGCTTCGAGTGTCTGCCGATACAGGCCGGCGGCAACACCCACGCGCCAGCTCTCATCGAGCCGGTAGCTGCCACCGATATTCAGGTTGTAGCCGCTGCCGTCGCCACTGGCCGAGCTGCTCTGATCATCGAAATCCAGGCGTTGGCCGCCACCGGCCACTATGGCGCGCCATTGGCCGACGGCTTGCCAACTGCCGTTGTCTGCTTGCCATTGGTTGCGCAACTCGTCTTGATGCGCCCGCAATGTGCCTTGGGCCATTTCCGGCAGCAAGGTCAGTTCCCACGGCGCGGCGAGTAGCGAATAGGCGTAGTCGGCAATCAAGCGTTGCCCGGCCACGGTAGGGTGGACCGAGTCGTTGTAGATCAGCTTGGTTGGGTCCGGGTTGGTGCCGCCGATGCCATAGGTTGGGTTGGCGGTGCAACTGTTACCGCTGAAGCAGGTGCCGGTCAGGTTCTGCCCGGTGGCGAGGCCGAAGCGGGCCGGATCGGCGAAAGCCTCGTTCAACAACAGCGGGATGTTCAGCGGGATAACCTGCGCATCCACTTGTGACAGGCGCTGTACCAGGGACTGGTTGAAAATAGTGCTCAGGGCCGAGGTCGCTGCTTGCTGTGGGGTGCCGTTGATGGCCGGCGTCAGCCCCAGGTCGGGTAGCATCCATACCATGATGTAACGAGCGCCGGCTTGTTGCAGAGCCTGGGCGCTGTCCGCCAGCCTGCCACCGGCGGCGACCGCTTGAGCGGGGCTGAGGACCCGGCCTTGCAGGAAGTCGTTGCCACCACCGGAAAGGAAGTAGAGCGCGTTCGGGTCGGCTCTCCCACCATTGGCCGGCAGATAGCCCTGCCGGCTGCGCAACACAGTGCCGGCCCCGGGGTTGCCTGGGGGAATCGCAGCATCAGAGACTGAGGTAATAGAGTCGAGGATGTTGTCGGTACGGTAGCCACCCACTGCCCAGTTGTTTCCGTCTGGCAAACCCTGGGCTGCGCGGACCGGTGAGGTGGAGGCATTCAGGTCGTTGGGGGCGACGCCCAGTTTCGCGCCCAGCAGGGTCGATGAGACTAGGCCGTACTCACCCTGGAAGGTCGGCCCGGTGCGGTTGGTAAAGCGCAATGTGGCGCCGGCCGAACCGTCGGGGAACTGGCCTGCATCCGCCAGGCTGTCGCCGAAAACCACCATGGTTGAATAAGGTGACGGGGCTGCGAACGCCTGGGCGCAGGCCAATGACAGGAGGCAGCCGGCAAGGGGCGCGAAAAACGCTGGTCTGAGCATGCAAGATTCCATTGGGTTGTTTTTATGTCGGAAGTGAAACACTAGCAAAATTTCTGGCATTTTCTGTAGGGAAATCCGGAATCTGCCTACGTTGCATCCCCGTATTTGCGGCTCCATATTGCACCGCTGGCGAGCCTACGTTACTGTGCCTGAACGTATGAATGAGACCCTCCCCGTGTTGATCATCAGCAAACTCTTGATGCGAGTAGTCAAGGCACACGCCCGTTGGCGTTGGCGCGCCTGACATTTTTCTCTGCCGGCCTGGCCGGACCTGTACCGATTTGCCTTCTTCACCCGTTGTCTGACGCCCCTTGCCAACTCACCCTGGCAACCGGAACGTGCGTCTGGCAGCGGGTCACACGCTTGGAAGGCGGTCATTTGAAATCAGTGAATTCAAGAGGTTTGAACCCACATGTTGCTGATGATTGATAACTACGACTCCTTTACCTACAACGTTGTGCAGTACCTGGGCGAGCTGGGTGCCGAGGTCAAGGTGGTGCGCAACGATGAACTCAGCGTTGCCGAAATCGCCGCGTTGAACCCCGAGCGCATCGTCGTCTCACCTGGCCCGTGCACGCCCACCGAGGCGGGCATCTCTCTGGAAGCTATCCAGTACTTCGCCGGCAAACTGCCGATCCTGGGCGTCTGCCTGGGGCACCAGTCGATCGGCCAGGCGTTTGGCGGTGATGTGGTGCGCGCGCGCGAGGTTATGCACGGCAAGACCAGCCCGGTGTTCCATCGCGACCTGGGTGTGTTCCATGGCCTGAACCTGCCGGTGACCGTGACCCGTTACCACTCACTGGTGGTCAAGCGTGAAACCTTGCCCGAATGCCTGGAGCTGACCGCCTGGACCCAATTGGAAGACGGCTCGGTCGACGAGATCATGGGCCTGCGCCACAAGACACTGAACATCGAAGGGGTGCAATTTCACCCTGAATCAATCCTGACCGAGCAGGGCTACGAGCTGTTCGCCAACTTTCTCAAGCAGAGCGGCGGCACGCGCTAAGGACTTTTCATGGATATCAAGACTGCCCTGAGCCGTATCGTCGGCCATCTGGACCTGAGCACCGCGGAAATGAGCGATGTGATGCGCGAGATCATGACCGGTCAATGCACCGATGCTCAGATCGGCGCTTTTATGATGGCGATGCGCATGAAGAGCGAAAGCATCGACGAAATCGTCGGTGCGGTGTCGGTGATGCGTGAGCTGGCGGACAAGGTCGAACTCAAGACCCTCGACGGCGTGGTCGATGTGGTGGGTACTGGCGGTGACGGTGCGAATATTTTCAACGTGTCGACCGCCTCATCCTTCGTGGTGGCCGCCGCTGGTTGCACCGTCGCCAAGCACGGTAACCGGGCAGTGTCTGGCAAGAGCGGCAGTGCCGACTTGCTGGAAGCGGCCGGTATTTACCTGAACCTCACGCCGGTGCAAGTAGCGCGCTGCATTGACAGCGTTGGCATTGGCTTCATGTTTGCCCAGTCCCATCACGGCGCGATGAAGCACGCTGCCGGCCCGCGCAAGGACCTTGGCCTGCGTACCCTGTTCAACATGCTCGGCCCGCTTACGAATCCGGCCGGTGTGAAGCACCAAGTGGTGGGTGTGTTCAGCCAGGCGCTGTGCCGGCCGTTGGCCGAAGTCTTGCAGCGCTTGGGCAGCAAGCATGTGCTGGTGGTGCATTCCAAGGATGGCCTCGACGAATTCAGCCTGGCGGCGCCGACCTTTGTGGCGGAGCTCAAGAACGACGAGGTCACCGAATATTGGGTCGAGCCCGAAGACCTGGGTATGAAAAGCCAGAGCCTGCACGGCCTGGCGGTGGAAAGCCCGGCGGCTTCGTTGGAGCTGATTCGTGATGCCCTGGGGCGTCGCAAGACCGAAAACGGTCAGAAAGCTGCGGAAATGATTGTGCTCAATGCTGGCGCAGCCCTTTATGCCGCCGACCATGCCTATAGTCTCAAGGAAGGTGTTGCCTTGGCCCACGATGCGCTGCACACCGGCCTGGCTCGTGAGAAGCTCGAAGAGCTGGGAGCATTCACCGCCGTATTCAAGATGGAGAATGAAGGATGAGTGTGCCAACCGTTCTGGAAAAGATCCTGGCCCGCAAGGCTGAAGAAGTGGCCGAGCGCCGCGCCCGTGTGAGCCTGGCCGAGTTGGAAGCGCAGGCGAAAAGCGCCGAGGCGCCACGCGGCTTTGCCAATGCCTTGATCGCTCAGGCCAAGCTCAAGCAGCCGGCCGTGATCGCCGAGGTCAAAAAGGCTTCGCCGAGCAAAGGGGTGATTCGCGAACACTTTGTACCTGCTGAAATCGCCGCCAGTTATGAGAAGGGTGGGGCGACCTGCCTGTCTGTGCTGACCGATATTGACTACTTCCAGGGTTCCGACCTGTTCCTGCAACAGGCGCGCGCTGCGTGCAAGTTGCCGGTGATCCGCAAGGATTTCATGGTTGACCCGTACCAGATCGTTGAAGCGCGTGCCCTGGGCGCTGACTGTGTGCTGCTGATCGTTTCCGCGCTGGATGACGTGAAGATGGCCGAGCTGGCGGCCGTGGCCAAAAGCGTCGGCCTGGATGTGTTGGTTGAAGTGCACAACGGCGACGAGCTGGAGCGCGCATTGAAGACCCTCGATACTCCGCTGGTGGGCGTCAACAACCGTAACCTGCATACCTTCGACGTCAGTCTGGAAACCACCCTCGACCTGCTGCCGCGTATCCCTCGCGATCGTCTGGTGATTACCGAAAGTGGCATCGTCAACCGCGCCGATGTGGAGTTGATGGAAATCAGCGGCGTGTACTCGTTCCTGGTAGGCGAGACCTTTATGCGCGCCGAGAACCCGGGGGCGGAGTTGCAGCGTTTGTTCTTCCCGGAGCGCGGTACGACGATCAGCGGTTCGACGTTGGATTGATTTGAAATACGCTCGAAACTGTGGGAGCTGGCTTGCCTGCGATAGCGGCGGGTCAGCCAATCTCTGTGTAGCTGACACACCGCTATCGCAGGCAAGCCAGCTCCCACATTAGGTTTTGTGTTTATTCAGGTAGGTGTTCGATGCTCCAGCCCGTGATCATGACTGTCGAAGCAGGCCTTGCAGCCGAGCAAGACCTATTGGCAGCCGTTTGCGCGGGGGAGCAAGAGTTCGGATTGCTGTTCTGGCAGCCCAGTGACCAAGCGCTGGTCATGCCGCGCCGTTTGAGCCGGTTGCCGGCATTCGAGGCGGCGAGCCAGGTCTCGGCCGATGCGGGTTGGCCGGTATTGCTGCGTGAAACCGGCGGTGAGCCGGTGCCGCAGTCCGGCGCCACGGTCAATATCGCCCTGGTCTATGCCCCGCCGCGCAGTGAAGGCGACCAGGGGCGTATCGAAACCGGCTATCGGCGCTTGTGCCAACCGATCTGTGATCTGTTGATCGAGTTGGGCGGCGATGCGTCCGTCGGCGAAATTGACGGTGCCTTTTGCGACGGCCGTTACAACGTCAACCTCAATGGCCGCAAAATGGTGGGCACTGCCCAGCGTTGGCGGCAAAGCGGTGGCCGCCCGGTCGGGTTGGTGCATGGGGCGATGTTGCTGGAAAATGATCGTGAGGAATTGATTGCGGCGGTCAACCGCTTCAATCAAGCCTGCGGCTTGGAGCAGCGGGTTCGCGCCGATAGCCATATCGCACTGCACGAAGCGTTTCCCGCACCGGATGCGATCAGTCGGCTCGACATCTTGTACCGGCAGATGCTGGCTGGCTTCCTGCCGGTTTAACGGGTACCGAACACCACCATCGTCTTGCCTTTGACGTGCACCAGGTTGCGTTCTTCCAAGTCCTTGAGCACGCGGCCGACCATTTCCCGCGAACACCCGACAATACGTCCGATCTCCTGGCGCGTGACTTTGATCTGCATGCCGTCGGGATGGGTCATGGCATCGGGTTGCTTGCATAGCTCCAGCAGGCAGCGAGCGACGCGACCGGTGACATCAAAGAACGCCAGATCGCCGACTTTGCGCGTGGTGTCACGCAGGCGCTGGGCGATCTGTCCGCTCAGGGCATACAAGATATCCGGATCATGCTGGGCCAGTTCGCGAAATTTCGAATAGCTGATCTCGGCCACTTCGCATTCAACTTTGGTCCTTACCCAAGCGCTGCGTTCCTGCTCTTTGCCTGCTTGTTCAAACAGGCCCAGCTCCCCGAAGAAATCCCCGGTGTTGAGGTAGGCAATGATCATCTCACGGCCATCTTCATCCTCGATCAGGATGGTGACCGAGCCCTTGATAATGAAGAACAGGGTTTCTGAACGCTCGCCGGCGCAGATGATGTTGTGCTTGGCCGGATGACGCCGGCGCTGGCAATGCAACAGCAGCTTGTCGAGGTTTTTGATCTTGGGTGTGGGAGTAAGAGCAACCATGGTTGTATCCCGAAAAGACTGCGCGGTGTAGTTGGCGTTGTTTTTATCCAGCGGCATCTCATTGATAGACGCTGTACAAGTCATGGCAATGCGCCATTCATTTGGCGCCAGCTTACCAGACACCTTCTGTCACGATTAGCCAATTTACCGGGCAAACGCTGTCATTTATCGAATTTATGCAGGGCGCTGCTGTTTCAAAGCCCTGTGCTAAGCTGGCGACCCTTTTTTAGCAGTGGAGTCTGGGCGATGAAGGCACGCATCCAATGGGCGGGCGAAGCCATGTTCCTCGGTGAGTCGGGCAGCGGCCACGTGGTGGTCATGGACGGTCCGCCGGAAGCCGGCGGGCGTAACCTGGGTGTACGCCCGATGGAAATGTTGCTGCTGGGTGTGGGCGGTTGCAGCAATTTTGACGTGGTCAGCATCTTGAAGAAGTCGCGCCAGGCCGTGGAAAGCTGTGAAGCCTTCCTGGAAGCCGAACGCGCCACTGAAGACCCCAAGGTTTTTACCAAGATCCATATGCATTTCGTGGTCAAGGGCCGGGCGCTGAAAGAAGCCCAGGTCAAGCGTGCCATCGAGCTGTCGGCCGAGAAGTACTGCTCAGCATCGATCATGCTGGGGGCGGCGGGCGTGGTCATTACCCACGACTA
Organism: Pseudomonas sp. B2021; assembly: GCF_018135665.1. Lineage (NCBI taxonomy): Bacteria > Pseudomonadati > Pseudomonadota > Gammaproteobacteria > Pseudomonadales > Pseudomonadaceae > Pseudomonas > Pseudomonas sp. B2021. The sequence continues at coordinate 5,522,001 of NZ_SMOF01000001.1, read as the reverse complement.
CGAAATCATCGAGCTGGGTTGATTGCAGCAGGCAAAAGAAAGGGCGCTTCGGGCGCCCTTTTTTTCGGTTCAGATTCGATAGGTGCTTTTGGTCATGACCTTGGCCAACAGGCTCATGCCGAACCGTACCGGGGCTGGAAAGCGGAAGCCTCCCGCGTCCAGCGCGCTTTCTGCATGGTGTTCTTCGTCGATGCGCATCTGCTCAAGAATGGCCCGGGACTTTTCGTCTTCGGCCGGCAGTTGCTCCAGGTGTTCATCCAGGTGCTTGCACACCTGATGTTCTGTCGCGGCCACAAACCCCAGGCTGACTTTGTCGCTGATCAGCCCGGCAGCCGCGCCGATACCAAACGACAAGCCATAAAACAGTGGGTTGAGCACGCTGGGATGGCTGCCCAACTGGCGGATGCGTTGTTCGCACCAGGCTAGGTGGTCGATCTCTTCCTCGGCCGCATGCTCCATCGCCGTGCGTACCTGCGGCAATTTGGCGGTCAGCGCCTGGCCCTGGTACAACGCCTGGGCACAGACTTCACCGGTATGGTTGATGCGCATCAGGCCAGCGACGTGTCGAGTGTCGGTCTCGCTTAGCTGTACATCTGGCTGCACGATGGCGGGCGATGGACGGTAGGGCTGGCCGCTGAACGGCAGCAGGGTGCGCATGGCCATGTCGGCTTGCAGCAACAGACGGTCAATCGGCGAGTAGTGACGTTGGGTAGTCATGCTGACCTCCGGGAAGAATCTCGGCGGCCAGTTTACCGCAAGAGAGCGTCCAGCGTTTGTGCTGAGTCAATTTGCCCCTGTGCACTCAGCCCGGCGGCCAGTTCATCTGGCGCTGACCCAGCACGTGCATATGAATGTGGTAAACGGTTTGCCCGCCGTCTTCATTGCAGTTCATCACCACGCGAAAGCCTTTTTCGCAGCCTTGTTCCACGGCCAGGCGCTGGGCGGTGAACAGGATATGGCCGGCCAGCGCCTTATCGTCTTCGGTCAAGTCGTTGAGGGTACGAATGGGCTTTTTCGGGATAACCAGGAAATGCACTGGCGCCTGCGGGGCGATATCGTGAAAAGCCAGGACTTGGTCATCTTCATAGATGATCTTCGCCGGTATTTCTCTGTTGATGATCTTGGTGAACAGAGTATCCACAGCCGTTTCTCCATCGTGAAAGTTAGGTGAGTGTACCCAGGCCGTCAGCGTGGGCAATAGGCCTTGTTGATGGCGCCGGCAATTTTGCGGGTCAGCCAGCGCGGGCTCAGGCGTGGGCTGAACGTCAGCCAACGGTTGCGGCGCCCGGGAATGATGATGGCTTTGTTCTTTTCCAGTGCGCGTACGGTGTAGAGCGCGACTTCTTCCGGGCTCATCAGTTGCTGGCTGCGGTCGAGTTTCGCCGTATCCATCTGTGCAGTGCCGAAGAATGCGGTGCGCGTAGGGCCGGGGCACAGCACTGACACCTTGATGCCGCAGGTCTTCAATTCTTCGCGCAACCCTTCGGAGAAGTGCAGCACGTAGGCTTTGCTGGCGTAGTAGCTGCTCATCCACGGCCCGGGCTGGAAGGCGGCGACGGAAGCAACGTTGAGGATTTGCCCACCGCCATGCAGGGCCATGGCATTGCCGAGTGCGTGGCACATGCGGGTCAGGGCCAGGATGTTGACTTCGATGAGGTCCTGCTCGGTCATCCAGTCCTGGGCCAGGAACGGCCCGCTGGTGCCGATGCCGGCGCAGTTGACCAGCAGGTCGATCTGCCGCTCACCCTCTTCGAGTTCCAGCAAAAAGCCGGACAAACGCAGCGGTTCGCCCAGGTCACAGGCACGAAACAGCACCTCTACGCCGAAGCGTTGGGTCAATTCCAATGCAATGCTTTCCAACTGATCACGCTGGCGGGCCACCAGAATCAAGCTGCGGCCGCGCCGTGCCAAGGCTTCGGCCAATGCCAGGCCGATGCCGCTGGAGGCGCCGGTGATCAGAGCGTAACGGGTCATGCCTTTCTCCATCGCAACGCCGCCGGCCCATGACAGTGCGTCACAGGCGGCGGGCGTTTCTTCACTGTTCTGGAGAGTCTACAGGTTCGGCTGCATCGTCAGCACTTTGCGCTGCGGCTTCATCAACGATAACGCTTTGATCGGCGTCTGCATCGGAGGTGATGGAGCTGCTTTCGTAGCTGCTGTCCATGTTGGCTTCAAGCTGGTCCAGGTAGCCGTTCATGCCCAGGGTAACAACGATGATGAGCATCAAAGGAATGAACGCCAGCCACAGCGAGGCCAGGATTTTCACCGCAGTAGAGTTGCGCGGTGGTGGCGCGCCGTATTGGTTGGCGCCCGTGTTGCCCGGCAATACCAGCAACAGCAGAGGGAACACACTGTTCACCAGCGGAACCAGGTTGAGCAGGTACAGCCAGCCAGACCAGCCCAGGTCATGCAGGCGCTGCACGCCGATTTGCACGCTCACCACTACCAGTGCCACAAACAGCGCGAAACCCAGCAGTGAGCCAATAATGATGGCGATGGTTGGCGAGGCTGTCGCCACCGCGAAGCCCACCGTACTGATGATGCCCGCTGCCACCAGCATCGCGACGGTCAGCGCCAGCGTCCAGGCCAGGTAGCGCAGGCGCCCGATGCGCCCGTGGATGGTGAACACCTTTAGAGTGGCGAACTCCGGCAGGTCGTCGCCAACGGCAGCGCGTGGCGGTGCATAAGGTGACGCGGCGGCGCGGTCAGCGGTTGACGAGCCTGTTTCGTGGGTTTCTGCCAGGCTGAATGCCACGGGTTGTTCGACTTCGATGCGTGCGTCCACCCCGGCATTGTGCAGTGCCGTGAGGTAGGTTTCAGCGTCGGAGTGGGACAGGTCGCGTTTGAGCGCGACGGGGCGGCCGGTGAAGAGCTTTTCGATCGCTTCAACATCGCTTTTGAATAACTCGGCGAGGTTCAGCTTAGCGGTGGTGCTTTCGACACCTGGGCGCAAGGCTCCGTCAAACACAATCTTGAAACGGCTGTCGCTCATGCGGGCATCCTTGTCACTTAATCAGGGAGAGTATGCAGGCCTGTCCAGTTGGCAGGCCCGGCAATGTGTCAGCGTGGCCAGCGCAGTTGCGCGGCGTGCTCGCGTGCTTTGCGGTATTCGGCATCCAGGCGCGCTATGAGCTCATCCACAGTGGGTACATCATTGATCTCACCGACGCCTTGGCCAGCAGACCATACAGTTTTCCACGCTTTGGCCTCATCGCTCAATGGCTTGAGCTTGGAACCGAAGTTGACTTCACCTTTGCCTTGAAGCGCAGCAAGGTCAAAACCGGCATTTTCCAGGCTCTGGCGCATGAAGCTTGCAGGTACGCCGGAGACTGCTGGAGTGTGCACGATGTCGGCGGCGCGCGATGTGAGCAGCATCTCTTTATACGCATCCGGTGCCTGGCTTTCGGTGGTGCCGATAAAGCGCGTGCCGAAATAAGCGAGGTCTGCCCCCAGCACCTGGGCGGCAAGAATTTCGTGCCCATGGTTAAGGCAGCCCGCCAGCAGTAGCGTTTTGTCGAAGAACTGGCGAATTTCGGCAATCAGTGAAAAGGGGCTCCAGGTGCCAGCGTGGCCACCTGCGCCAGCGGCTACGGCAATGAGGCCGTCGACGCCCGCTTCAGCGGCTTTCTCGGCATGGCGTCGGGTAGTGACGTCATGAAATACCAGGCCGCCGTAGCTGTGAACGGCATCTACCAATTCCTTTACCGCACCGAGGCTGGTGATGACGATGGGCACCTTGTGCTCGACGCAAATCGCCAGGTCGGCCTCCAGCCGTGGATTGCTGTTATGCACGATCAGGTTCACGGCATAGGGCGCAGGGTTGTCCAACTGCGTCAAGCCCGCTTCGATTTCTTCCAGCCAGGCCTTGAAGCTACTGCTTTCGCGTTGGTTGAGCGCCGGGAAACTGCCAACTACCCCGTTGCGGCAGCAGGCCAGGACCAGTTGCGGATTGGAGATCAGAAACATCGGCGCGGCCACCACGGGCAGGCGCAGACGTTGTTCCAGCAGAGCGGGCAGCGACATTGGAGGTTCCCCGAGTAATTGAAGTTAGAACGGTTTGACCACGACCAAAATTACGATAGCCAGCAATATCAGAACCGGGACTTCATTGAACCAGCGATAAAAGACATGGCTGCGGGTGTTTTCGCCACGGGCGAAGCGCTTTACCTGTGCGCCGCACATGTGATGGTAGCCAATCAGCAGGACGACCAGGGTCAGCTTGGCGTGGATCCAGGCGCCCGACTGGAAAATGCCGGGGTTGAGGGCCAGCATCCAGATGCCGAAGACCAGTGTGGCAACCATCGCCGGGCCCATGATGCCCCGGTACAACTTGCGCTCCATGATGCTGAAACGTTCCTTGCTGACGGTGTCTTCGCTTTGGGCGTGGTAGACGAACAGGCGCGGCAGGTAGAACAGCCCGGCAAACCAGCAAACGATGCTGACGATGTGGAAGGCTTTGACCCATAGATAGAGCATTTTAGTTATTCCCAGGTTCACGGTAGCGAAGATAGTAGTGGCTCATGCGCCCGTACGTCACGTTGACGGTTGTCGCAGGACGATACGGCCCCTATTATCGACGGCTTTCCAGTGGGTTCGTTGAGGGCAGGTTTATGGTCAAGGTCGGTATCGTCGGCGGCACGGGTTACACCGGTGTCGAATTGCTGCGTCTGTTGGCTCAGCATCCGCAAGCTGAGGTGGTGGTTATCACTTCCCGATCCGAAGCCGGGCTGGCCGTGGCCGATATGTACCCCAACTTGCGAGGCCACTATGACGGCCTGGCGTTCAGTGTGCCGGACACCAAGACCCTGGGTGCCTGCGACGTGGTGTTCTTCGCCACGCCTCACGGTGTCGCCCATGCTCTGGCCGGTGAGTTGCTGGCGGCCGGTACGAAGGTTATCGACTTGTCGGCAGACTTCCGTCTGCAAGACGCCGATGAGTGGGCCAAATGGTACGGCCAGCCCCATGGTGCGCCGCAACTGTTGGAAGAGGCGGTTTACGGCTTGCCGGAGGTCAACCGCGAGCAAATCAAGCAAGCACGCCTGATTGCGGTGCCGGGTTGCTATCCGACAGCCACGCAATTGGGTTTCCTGCCATTGCTGGAAGCGGGCTTGGCGGATGTGTCGCGCCTGATCGCCGACTGCAAGTCGGGCGTCAGTGGTGCTGGCCGTGGTGCGGCGGTAGGTTCTCTGTACTCCGAAACGTCGGAAAGCATGAAAGCCTATGCGGTAAAAGGTCATCGGCACTTGCCGGAAATCCGCCAGGGCTTGCGTCGCGCTGCCGGCCAGGATGTGGGGCTGACCTTCGTGCCGCACCTGACGCCGATGATCCGTGGGATCCACTCCACGCTGTATGCGACCGTCACCGATCGCTCGGTAGACCTGCAGGCGCTGTTTGAAAAACGTTATGCCAATGAGCCGTTCGTCGAAGTGATGCCGGCCGGCAGCCATCCGGAAACGCGCAGCGTGCGTGGTGCCAATGTGTGCCGTATTGCGGTGCATCGTCCGCAGGATGGCGACCTGGTGGTGGTGTTGTCGGTGATCGACAACTTGGTCAAGGGCGCGTCGGGCCAGGCGGTGCAGAACATGAACATCCTGTTCGGCCTGGACGAGAAGTTGGGCCTGTCCCACGCGGGGATGTTGCCTTAACGCGGGCTTACCGTTGCGCGAAAGGCCCGTTGATCGGGCCTTTTGCATTTTTAATGGTCGCTGGGCAGATTGATATACCGTAACAATAGTTGACCGCTTTTCTAGGAGAAGCGGATAATACCGGCCATTACGCATATGGCGGCGCTACGCCGGGAGATTATCAGCATGAGCGTTGAATCCTTCACCCCCACGGCTTTGCAATTCACCCACGGTGCTGCGCACAAGGTGAAGAGCCTGGTCGATGAAGAGGGTAATGATCGCTTGAAGCTGCGCGTATTCGTTACGGGCGGCGGTTGTTCAGGGTTTCAGTACGGTTTTACCTTCGATGAAGATGTGGCCGATGACGACACTATCGTTGAGCGCGAGGGTGTGAGCCTGGTCGTGGATCCGATGAGCTTCCAATACCTGGCGGGTGCCGAGGTGGATTATCAGGAAGGTCTGGAAGGCTCGCGTTTCGTGATCAAGAACCCTAATGCCACCACGACGTGTGGTTGCGGGTCTTCGTTCTCGATCTGATCGATAGCAGATACAAAAACGCCGCTTGGCTTTTACGGGCCAAGCGGCGTTTTGCTGTCTGGGGGTCAGGCGGGGTAGATCGCGCCAAGCACTCGAAGCCCACGTGCGCCAGTGACGCTGGGGCGATTGGCGGCAATGCCTTCAAGGCAGCAATGGGCCAGCCAGGCGAAGGCCATTGCCTCTACCCAGTCAGGATCTACGCCGTAGGCCGCTGTAGTGCTGACATGGGTGGAAGGCAGCAGCGCGGTCAGCCGGCTCATCAGTGCCCCGTTATGGGCGCCGCCGCCACAGATCAGCAAGGTTGTTGTGTCAGTCTGGGCGCTTTGCAGGGACTCGACGATGGTCAGGGCCGTCAGCTCCAGCAGGGTGGCCTGCACGTCTTGGGGTTCAAAGGCGGGCAAGCGGCCAAGGTGCTGCTGCAGCCAGGCCAGGTTGAACACCTCTCGGCCCGTGCTTTTCGGGCCCTTGGTCAAGAAAAACGGATCGCTGAGCAACGTGGTGAGCAACTGGGGCTGTACCTTTCCGCTGGCCGCCCATTGCCCGTCCCGATCAAAGTGTTCGCCGCGCTGCAGGTGAATCCAGGCATCGAGCAGCACGTTCCCTGGGCCGCAGTCGAAACCGGCGACAGGCTTGCCCGTCTCGATCAGGCTGAGGTTGCTGAACCCGCCGATATTCAATACCGCGCGATTGCCCCTCTGCTCGCCGAACAAGGCTTCATGAAAGGCAGGAACCAAAGGAGCGCCTTGGCCGCCGGCAGCGACATCGCGGCTGCGGAAATCGCTGACGACGGTGATGCCTGTGAGTTCGGTGAGGAGGGCAGGGTTGCCGACTTGAACAGTAAAACCTCGGGCGGGTTCATGGCGAATCGTCTGGCCATGGCTGCCAATCGCCCGAATGTCCTGAGGCTTGAGGTTCTGTTGATCCAGCAAGGCGTGGATGCCTTGAGCCGCAAGCGTTACCCACTGCTGCTGGGCAATTGCCGAGCGGGCGATTTCATCCGGGCCACTGGCGCATAGGCTCAGCAGTTCTGTGCGCAAGGCGTCAGGCATTGGGATATAGCGGGTGGCGATCAGATTGATCGCCGCGCCTTGTTCGATTAGGGCGATATCCAGGCCGTCGAGGCTGGTCCCGGACATCACGCCGATATAGAGCGGCATACCTTAACGCTTCGCCGAAGCCAGCAAGGTGGAGCGCTCTTGATCCATCCGTGCCATCAGCGGCTGGCTCTGTTGCATGAAGCGCGCGCGTTCGGCCTTGGCAATCGGGTCGGCCATCGGCAGCTTCTGGCCCAATGGGTCGACGTGTACGCCGTTGACCTGGAACTCGTAGTGCAAGTGCGGGCCGGTGGAGAGGCCGGTGGTACCGATGTAGCCGATCACTTGGCCCTGTTTCACGTTGCCGCCTGTCTTGACGCCCTTGGCGAACCCTTGCATGTGGCCGTACAGCGTGCGGTAAGTGTTGCCGTGCTGGATGATCACCGTATTGCCGTAACCACCACGGCGCCCCGCCAACAAGACCTTGCCGTCGCCCGCCGCTTTGATTGGCGTGCCACGCGGCGCGGCATAGTCGACGCCCTTGTGTGCGCGAATTTTGTTCAGAATTGGATGCTTGCGGCCCATGGAGAAACGCGAGCTAATACGGGCAAAGTCAACGGGTGTACGGATGAAGGCCTTACGCATGCTGTTGCCATCAGCCGTGTAGTAGCTGCTGTTGCCTTGTTTGTTGGTGTAGCGCACGGCGGTGTAGGTTTTGCCACGGTTTGTGAAGCGTGCAGAAAGAATGTTGCCAGTGCCGACCACTTTTCCGTTGGCTACTTTCTGTTCGTAGATCACGTCGAATTCGTCGCCTTGACGGATGTCCTGGGCGAAGTCGATGTCGTAGCCAAATACGCTGGCCATGTCCATGGTCATGCTATGCGACAGGCCCGCACGCGCGGCCGACTGCGACAGGGAGCTGTTGATCACGCCATGTACGTAGGCGGAACGCATGACGGGTTTGGTGGTGATTCTGTTGAATGCGAAGCCTTTGGCGCCTTTGCTCAGGCTGATGCTTTCCAAGTCACTGATGCTGGTGTGCAGGTTGTTCAACTGGCCGTCTGGCGTCAGCTCAAATTCAAGCTTTTGACCACGTTTGAGCTGAGTGAATTGCTTGGCTTGCTTATCGCTGGCGAGCACGTCATTTACAGCGGCGGCAGGCAACCCAACTTTTTCGAACAGGGTCGAGAGTGTGTCGCCTTTGCCCACGATGACTTCGCGATGCTGGGGACTCTTGGCTGCTGCAGGTGCTTCCTGGGCGGCTTGCTGGGTGTCTTCGGGTGTGCTTTCGATCTGGGCGAAAGGTGATTCAGTTGCAGTGTTTGTGGCTTGTTGAGCGTCGGAAGCGTCTTGATCTTGTGTCAGTTGTTCAACTGGGCTTTCCAGATCAAGGCTCAGGGATGTTCGTTTGGCTTCAACGTCACTGGAAGGGAATACCAGCAGTGCCAGGCTGAGAAGGGCGGCGATACCACTTGCGGCGAGCAGGTGGGTCTTCGGGTAAAGCGGCGGCGCTTTAGACGGTTCAGTGGTCATAAGTAATTTTGACTTTGAAGATGAAATGGAAAAGATGAATGACATGATGAAGATGAAATAACTGTATAAAATATAACCAAATCATCTGTGGCGCAAGCTCGCGAACGCTGGGCTTGCTGAACGGTGTCCGTGCGCAGGGCAAAACTTGTAATTAGTCCCTGATCTTGTATGGTTGGTTCCCTTTTGAATCTGAGCCTTGCGGGTCTGTTATGAAGTCGGTTGAAGAGCAGCTAGCGCTGATAAAACGTGGTGCGGAAGAACTGTTGGTCGAGTCCGAGCTGATCGAAAAACTCAAGCGTGGCCAACCCCTGCGTATCAAGGCTGGCTTTGATCCGACTGCGCCGGATCTGCACCTGGGTCATACCGTGCTTATTAATAAGCTGCGTCAGTTCCAGGAGCTGGGCCATCAGGTCATCTTCCTTATAGGTGACTTCACTGGGATGATCGGTGATCCAAGCGGCAAGAGCGCTACGCGCCCGCCGCTGACTCGCGAACAGGTGCTCGATAATGCCGAGACCTATAAGACCCAGGTATTCAAGATCCTTGATCCAGCCAAGACCGAGGTGGCGTTCAACTCCACCTGGATGGACAAAATGGGGCCGGCAGATTTCATTCGCCTGACTTCCCAGTACACCGTGGCGCGCATGCTTGAGCGCGACGACTTCGACAAGCGCTACTCGACCAATCAGCCAATCGCCATCCATGAGTTCCTTTATCCGCTGGTTCAGGGGTACGACTCGGTGGCGCTGCGTGCGGACGTTGAGTTGGGCGGCACCGATCAGAAGTTCAACCTGTTGATGGGGCGTGAATTGCAGCGCGCCTATGGTCAGGAGGCTCAGTGCATTCTGACCATGCCATTGTTGGAAGGCTTGGATGGCGTCAAGAAGATGTCCAAGTCCTTGGGTAACTATGTCGGTATCCAGGAAGCACCGGGTGTGATGTACGGCAAGCTGGTGTCTATTCCGGATGCACTGATGTGGCGCTACTTCGAGTTGTTGAGCTTCCGCTCGATGGACGAAATCAATGCGCTGCGTGCGGATGTCGAGGCGGGCGCTAATCCTCGGGATGTGAAGATTAAGCTGGCTGAAGAAATCGTTGCGCGCTTCCATGGTGAGGAGGCTGCGGCCAGCGCTCACCGTGCGGCAGGTAATCGCATGAAAGATGGCGAGCTGCCCGATGATCTGCCGGAGATTGAGCTGACTGCTGCCGAGGCTATGCCGATTGCGGCTGTGCTTAATAAGGCTGGCCTGGTGAAGAATTCGGCGGTAGCGCGTGATCTCTTGGGTTCGGGCGGTGTGCGTATAGATGGTGAGGTGGTTGATCGCACCTTTATATATGAGCTGGGCGCCACTCACGTTTGCCAGGCGGGTAAGAAGGCATTTGCGCGTATTACGCTCAAATCCGAATAAGTCTGAAATAGGTGTTGACGGCGAATTATATCTGTCTATAATTCGCCCCACTTCCGGCGCAGTCGAAACGGAAAACTCCTTGGTAAACAATGAGTTATGCAGTTTTCGACAGCAAGTTGCTTCAGTTCATCGAAGCCAAAAGGAAGTTGAAAAAGAGGTGTTGACAGCAGCGTGTAACGCTGTAGAATTCGCCTCCCGCTTACGAGAGATCGAAAGCGCAAGTGGTTGAAGTTG
>NZ_SMOF01000001.1:5392056-5511590 GCF_018135665.1 Pseudomonas sp. B2021 | reverse complement strand
ATTCCGAAACCCCAATTGCGAAAGCAGTTGGGGTTTTGTTTTGGGCGCTCGAAAATCTCGATCCAGACTGATATCCAGCCTTTCTATGCAATGACCCTGCGCATGGCTATCATGCGTGCCTCATTCTGAGGCGATATGTGCATGCTGACGTTGTTGAAACTTCTGAAAGATGGTCAGTTCCATTCTGGAGAAGCGCTTGGCGCTGCCTTGGGCGTTAGTCGCAGTGCCGTGTGGAAGCAGCTTCAGCATCTTGAGGCAGAATTGAATCTCCCCATTCATAAGGTGCGGGGCCGCGGATATAGATTGGCTGCGCCATTGGTGTTTTTGAATGCGCAGGAGATTTCTCTGGGCGCGGCTTCCTTGGCTTGGCCCGTTCACATTTTCGACTCCATTGATTCCACTAATGCTGAGGCTTTACGTCTTATCGGTGCGGGCAGTGCGGCTCCTTTTGTTGTGCTGGCGGAGCAGCAGACGGCTGGTAGGGGGCGACGAGGCCGCAAATGGGTCAGCCCATTTGCGCAAAACGTTTACTACAGCCTTGTATTGCGTATTGAGGGCGGTCTGCGGCAACTGGAAGGGCTGAGTCTGGTGGTGGGGCTGGCAGTCCTGCAGGCTCTGCGTGAGTCGGGTGTGCGGGGCGCAGCTTTGAAGTGGCCAAACGACGTCCTGGTTGGGCAAAAGAAAATCTCAGGCATCTTGCTGGAGTTGGTGGGAGATCCCGCAGATATCTGTCACGTTGTGCTAGGTATAGGTATCAATGTGAATATGCAGAAGGCTGTAGAGGTTGATCAGCAATGGACTTCGATGCAGCTCGAGGCTGGCTCTCCTGTGGATCGTAATCACCTGGTGGCGCGTCTGGGTTTGCAACTACAAGCCTACCTAGATCAACACAAGGCTGCGGGTTTTGCAGGGTTGCAAGACGAATGGGAGCAGCATCACGCCTGGCAGGGGAAGTCCGTGTCGCTTATCGCGGGCGTCAATCAGATTGATGGGGTTGTGCTGGGTGTGGATCGTCAGGGCGCCTTGCGTTTGGATGTCGGTGGCGTTGAGAAAATATACAGCGGTGGTGAGTTAAGCCTGAGGTTGCGTGATGATTCTTGAGCTCGACTGTGGAAATAGCTTTATCAAATGGCGTGTTCTTGAGTTGAGTGAGGCAACTGTTCGCGCGGAAGGCATCGCAGGTTCGGATATCGCGCTGATCGAGAGTTTGGTGGCTTTGCCTGGTCTATTGCTCACGCGTTGTCGGTTGGTGAGTGTTCGCGCGCTTGAGGAGACCGATAAGCTGATAGCTGCCTTGGTAGCGGCATTTGGCGTTGCTGTTTCCTGCGCCGCCTCTGCTCAAGAAATGGGCGGAGTGCGCAATGGCTACGACGACTTCCAGCGCCTGGGGATGGATCGATGGCTGGCAATGCTAGGCGCGTTCAAGTTGGCGTCAGGTGCATGCTTGGTACTCGACTTTGGTACAGCGGCGACAGCAGATTTTATTGGTCCGGACGGTGGCCACCTGGGTGGGTTTATTTGCCCGGGTATGCCGCTTATGCGTAATCAACTGCGAACCCATACCCGCAAGATACGCTATGACGACGCGGCCGCTGAGCGGGCGCTGGAGCGTCTCTCTCCTGGTCGAACAACCGTAGAGGCTGTCGAGCGTGGTTGTACGCTCATGCTTAGAGGGTTCGTGCTGACCCAGCTCGAGTTGGCGCGAGGCTATTGGGGGGAGGATTTCACGGTCTTCCTCACTGGAGGCGATGCCGACCTGGTCAGGGATGCTGCGCCTCAGGCTCGGTTGGTCCCGGACCTGGTGTTTGTTGGTTTGGCGATGGCGTGTCCTTTGTCTTGAGGTGATTATGCGCTGGCTGTTTTTACTTTTACTGGTTCTCAATGTTTTTTATTACGTCTGGCATCAGCAAGAGGCGCCATTGCGGGCCAAGGATGTCACGCCCTTGAGTCTCCATCGGGGAACGCAGCAAGACATTCGCCTCTTGAGTGAGTCGGCAGACACTGTGGCTCGGCGCGATCGGGCGAGGCCGGCCGAGGCGCAAAATACCTGCTTATACATCGGTGGTTTCTCGGATCGACGCCAAGCCTCCTCTCTCGAGCAGAGGCTTACGAGCCTGGATATCAAGGTCAAGGTCCAGTTGCTGAACGCACCGGACGCCTCGGGTTATTGGTTGCGCGTAGCCCCTGAGAGCCGTCGCCTGGCTGACGATCTGCCCTTTGAAAGCCTTGCTAATGAATTCAATGAGTTAAAACATAAAATAATGCTGTGCGAAGGCATTGCAACTCTCGAATAGTTTGCATAGAATGGCGCCCGCTTCGCAGTGAAGACCTTTAAGGGCTACAGTGCAAAGCTACCGTCAATGCAGCTAACCTCATAATTTAAATGAGAAAATGCTTGACAGAAGGTCGGCGTGATGTAAAATGCCGGCTCGCTTAGGAGGGGTTCCCGAGCGGCCAAAGGGATCAGACTGTAAATCTGACGTCTACGACTTCGAAGGTTCGAATCCTTCCCCCTCCACCATTTTTAGCGTGAGCTGCAAGCTCCGCGGGTATAGTTTAGTGGTAGAACCTCAGCCTTCCAAGCTGATGATGCGGGTTCGATTCCCGCTACCCGCTCCAAGTTTGCAGGTTGTGCAAGGTGTTTCGCTCTTGTAGCTCAGTTGGTAGAGCACACCCTTGGTAAGGGTGAGGTCAGCGGTTCAAATCCGCTCAAGAGCTCCATATAACAAGGCAGATATGAAAATATCTGCCTTTGTTTTAACAGCTGCCTCGGCTTGAATGTTGTTCGATGTTTCAGGTCTTGTGGGGTTGGTTGTTGTAAAGTCTTTTTCAGGCCTGCATAATGGTCGGCCTGATTTTGTTTTAGGTCAGTAGCTCAATTGGCAGAGCGACGGTCTCCAAAACCGTAGGTTGGGGGTTCGATTCCCTCCTGACCTGCCAGATTCACGTGGTGTGTCTGGCTTTCTTTTCACAGGATCTTCATAGATGACTCCTAAGGCTGAAGCTCAAAGCTCTCGTTTCGATCTGGTAAAGTGGCTCGCTGTAGTCGCCTTGGTGGTCGTAGGCGTTGTTGGCAATCAGTACTATTCTGCTTCGCCGATCCTGTACCGTGTACTCGCTTTGCTTGCCCTTGCTGCTGTAGCTGCCTTTGTAGGCCTGCAGACTGCCAAAGGCAAGTCCTTCGCGGTACTGGTTAAGGAAGCACGCACCGAAATCCGTAAAGTCGTTTGGCCGACTCGCCAAGAAACCACGCAGACCACATTGATTGTCGTGGCTGTTGTTCTGGTTATGGCGTTGCTGTTGTGGGGGCTTGATTCCCTGCTCGGCTGGCTTGTTTCCTTGATTGTTGGCTAAGGGTGTCCCGTGGCTAAGCGTTGGTACGTTGTGCATGCTTACTCGGGTTACGAGAAGCATGTTATGCGCTCTTTGCTGGAGCGCGTAAAGCTGGCAGGCATGGAAGATGGCTTCGGCGAAATTCTGGTTCCCACTGAAGAAGTGGTTGAAATGCGGAATGGGCAGAAGCGCAAAAGCGAACGCAAGTTCTTCCCTGGCTACGTGCTGGTACAGATGGACATGAACGAAGGTACTTGGCACTTGGTCAAGGATACCCCTCGCGTCATGGGCTTCATTGGCGGTACTGCCGATAAGCCTGCTCCGATCACCGACAAAGAGGCGGAAGCAATTCTGCGTCGTGTTGCTGACGGTAGCGACAAGCCCAAGCCGAAGACGTTGTTCGAGCCGGGTGAGGTTGTTCGCGTTACAGACGGTCCGTTCGCTGATTTCAACGGTACGGTCGAAGAAGTTAACTACGAAAAGAGCCGGATCCAAGTGGCGGTGCTCATTTTCGGTCGCTCTACTCCGGTAGAGTTGGAGTTCAGTCAGGTCGAGAAGGTCTAGCTGGGCAAGCATCCCAACCCCGCAGCCTCGGCTGTGGGGTTTTGTCGTCACTGGGATAAACGCGCAAGTAACCGGGGAGCCTTTCGAGGCGTTTGAACCCGTAATTGGAGTGCCTCATGGCCAAGAAGATTACCGCTTACATCAAGCTGCAAGTGAAGGCCGCTCAGGCCAACCCTAGCCCACCCGTCGGTCCAGCTCTGGGTCAGCACGGCGTGAACATCATGGAATTCTGCAAGGCCTTCAACGCCCGTACTCAGGGTCTTGAGCCAGGTCTGCCGACTCCAGTGATCATCACTGTATACAGCGACCGTAGCTTCACCTTCGAAACCAAGTCGACCCCGGCTTCGGTTTTGCTGAAGAAAGCTGCCGGTCTGACTAGCGGTTCCGCTCGTCCTAACACTGTTAAGGTTGGCACTGTAACCCGTGCTCAGCTGGAAGAAATCGCGAAAACCAAAAACGCGGATCTGACTGCAGCTGATATGGATGCAGCCGTGCGTACCATCGCCGGTTCTGCTCGTAGCATGGGCCTTAACGTGGAGGGTGTGTAATGGCTAAGCTGACCAAGCGCCAAAAGGCTATCGCCGGCAAAATCGAAGCAGGCAAGTCCTACAACTTCGTAGACGCTGCTGCCCTGCTGACCGAGCTGTCGACTGTCAAGTTCAGCGAGTCTGTTGACGTTGCTGTAAACCTGGGTGTTGACCCACGTAAATCCGACCAGGTCGTTCGTAGCGCTACTGTGCTGCCACACGGCACTGGCAAGACTGTACGTGTTGCTGTCTTCACCCAAGGCCCAGCTGCTGAAGCTGCTCTGGCCGCTGGTGCTGATCGCGTTGGCATGGACGACCTGGCTGCCGAAATGAAAGGCGGCGACCTGAACTATGACGTCGTAATTGCTTCCCCGGATGCAATGCGCGTTGTAGGTCAGTTGGGTCAGATCCTCGGTCCACGTGGTCTGATGCCTAACCCTAAAGTCGGCACCGTAACGCCAGACGTAGCTACCGCGGTTAAAAACGCCAAGGCTGGTCAGGTTCGTTATCGCACCGACAAAAACGGCATCATTCACACCTCCGTTGGCAAAGTCGGCTTCGATGCCGTCAAGCTGAAGGAAAACGTTGAAGCCCTGATCGCTGATCTGAAGCGTATCAAGCCTGCTTCCTCGAAAGGTATCTACGTCAAGCGCGTTACCCTGAGCACCACTATGGGCCCAGGTCTGGTCATCGACCAAGGCTCGCTGGACGTATAAGACATAAATTGGCGCAAGTAATTGCGCCAATTGAAAGATTGGGGTCCCTGCCTGGCGGGGGCTATCCAAGACCGTAGGCGACGCAAGTCTTAAACCAACAAGCCTACGCAGATGGTGCTCCCGGTTCCTTACCGAATCAGACACCAAAACGACATCAGGCCTAGGCCAGATGAAACGGTAACAAGCAGGAGTTAAACCCGTGGCAATTAATCTCGAAGACAAGAAGGCCATCGTCGCTGAAGTCAACGAGGCTGCCAAAGCTGCTCTGTCCGCTGTCGTGGCTGATGCCCGTGGTGTGACAGTAGGCGCTATGACCGGACTCCGTAAAGAGGCTCGTGAAGCTGGCGTATACGTACGTGTTGTACGTAACACCCTGCTCAAGCGCGCCGTTGCTGACACTGAATACAGTGTTCTCAACGACGTGTTCACCGGCCCGACTCTGATCGCGTTCTCTAAAGATCATCCAGGCGCTGCTGCCCGTTTGTTCAAAGAATTCGCCAAGAGTCAGGATAAGTTCGAGATCAAGGCAGCTGCGTTCGAGGGCAAGTTCCTCGCAGCTAACCAAATCGACGTACTGGCAACACTGCCGACCCGTAACGAAGCTATTTCGCAGCTGATGAGCGTGATTCAAGGCGCTACCAGCAAGCTGGCTCGTACTCTGGCTGCAGTTCGCGAGCAAAAAGAAGCTGCCGCAGCCTAAGGCTGAGCAAATTCTCTCGCGTATTTTTGTTTATTTCGATGGCCGCGTAGGCCGTCCCCCAATTCAGGAAATACAGCAATGTCTATCTCCCAAGACGATATCCTCAACGCCGTAGCTGAAATGTCGGTTCTGCAGGTTGTTGAGCTGATCAAAGCTTTCGAAGAAAAATTCGGCGTTTCCGCTGCCGCTGCTTCCGCTGGCCCAGCTGTTGCTGCTGTCGCTGCTGAAGAGCAAACCGAATTCAACGTCATGCTGCTGGAAGCTGGCGAGAAGAAAGTAAACGTGATCAAGGCAGTACGTGAACTGACCGGTCTGGGCCTGAAAGAAGCCAAGGCTGTAGTTGACGGCGCTCCTGCCCAGGTTCTGGAAGCTGTGTCGAAAGACGCCGCTGACAAAGCCAAAGCTACTCTGGAAGAAGCAGGCGCTAAAGTCGAGCTGAAGTAAGCATCGACCTTGCGTCTCCAGCCCAAGCGTTAAGCTGAAGGCTGATGGCTGGTGGCTCTTGCCACCGGCCTTTTTCCGTTCTTGGCTGTCGACTCGGTCGCCGCCATTAACGCGCTGTAGCCACCCGAAGCGGTGGTGCAAACCATGGGGTTTGCAAGATTTTCTGGCTGCTCCCGTCGGAGGGGCCAAACAAGCAGGTGACCAAGCTGGGGAACGCTGATGGCTTACTCATATACTGAGAAAAAACGTATCCGCAAGGACTTTAGCAAGTTGCCGGACGTCATGGATGTCCCGTACCTTCTGGCTATCCAGCTGGATTCGTATCGTGAATTCTTGCAGGCGGGAGCGACCAAAGATCAGTTCCGCGACGTGGGCCTGCATGCGGCCTTCAAATCCGTTTTCCCGATCATCAGCTACTCCGGCAATGCTGCGCTGGAGTACGTCGGTTATCGCCTGGGCGAACCGGCATTTGATGTCAAAGAATGCGTGTTGCGTGGCGTTACGTACGCCGTACCTTTGCGGGTAAAAGTCCGTCTGATCATTTTCGACAAAGAATCGTCGAACAAAGCGATCAAGGACATCAAAGAGCAAGAAGTCTACATGGGCGAAATCCCACTGATGACTGAAAACGGTACCTTCGTAATCAACGGTACCGAGCGTGTAATCGTTTCCCAGCTGCACCGTTCCCCGGGCGTGTTCTTCGACCACGACCGCGGCAAGACGCACAGCTCCGGCAAACTCCTGTACTCCGCGCGGATCATTCCGTACCGCGGTTCGTGGTTGGACTTCGAGTTCGACCCGAAAGACTGCGTGTTCGTGCGTATCGACCGTCGTCGCAAGCTGCCGGCCTCGGTATTGCTGCGCGCGCTCGGTTACACCACTGAGCAAGTGCTGGATGCTTTCTATACCACCAACGTATTCAGCCTGAAGGATGAAACCCTCAAGCTGGAACTGATCGCTTCGCGTCTGCGTGGTGAAATTGCTGTCCTGGACATCCAGGACGAAAAAGGCAAGGTCATCGTTGAGGCTGGCCGTCGTATCACTGCGCGCCACATCAACCAGATCGAAAAAGCCGGTATCAAAGAGCTGGAAGTGCCACTGGACTACGTCCTGGGTCGCACTACCGCCAAGGTTATCGTTCACCCGGCTACAGGCGAAATCCTGGCTGAGTGCAACACCGAGCTGAACACCGAGATCCTGGCCAAGATTGCCAAGGCCCAGGTTGTTCGCATCGAGACCCTGTACACCAACGATATCGACTGCGGTCCGTTCATCTCCGACACACTGAAGATCGACTCCACCAGCAACCAATTGGAAGCGCTGGTCGAGATCTATCGCATGATGCGTCCTGGTGAGCCACCAACCAAAGACGCTGCCGAAACTCTGTTCAACAACCTGTTCTTCAGCCCTGAGCGCTATGACCTGTCTGCGGTCGGCCGGATGAAGTTCAACCGTCGTATCGGTCGTACCGAGATCGAAGGTTCGGGCGTGCTGTGCAAGGAAGACATCGTCGCGGTATTGAAGACCCTGGTCGACATCCGTAACGGCAAAGGCATCGTCGATGACATCGACCACCTGGGTAACCGCCGTGTTCGCTGCGTAGGCGAAATGGCCGAGAACCAGTTCCGCGTTGGCCTGGTACGTGTTGAGCGTGCGGTCAAAGAGCGTCTGTCGATGGCTGAAAGCGAAGGCCTGATGCCGCAAGACTTGATCAACGCCAAGCCAGTGGCTGCGGCGGTGAAAGAGTTCTTCGGTTCCAGCCAGCTTTCGCAGTTCATGGACCAGAACAACCCGCTCTCCGAGATCACCCACAAGCGCCGTGTTTCTGCACTGGGCCCGGGCGGTCTGACCCGTGAGCGTGCTGGCTTTGAAGTTCGTGACGTACACCCGACGCACTACGGTCGTGTTTGCCCGATCGAAACGCCGGAAGGTCCGAACATCGGTCTGATCAACTCCCTGGCTGCCTATGCGCGCACCAACCAGTACGGGTTCCTCGAAAGCCCGTACCGTGTGGTGAAAGACGCCCTGGTTACCGACGAGATCGTATTCCTGTCCGCCATCGAAGAAGCTGATCACGTGATCGCTCAGGCTTCGGCCACGATGAACGACAAGAAAGTCCTGGTCGACGAGCTGGTAGCTGTTCGTCACTTGAACGAGTTCACCGTCAAGGCGCCGGAAGACGTTACCTTGATGGACGTATCGCCCAAGCAGGTAGTTTCTGTTGCAGCGTCGCTGATCCCGTTCCTGGAGCACGATGACGCCAACCGTGCGTTGATGGGTTCCAACATGCAGCGTCAAGCTGTACCGACCCTGCGTGCTGACAAGCCGCTGGTAGGTACCGGCATGGAGCGCAACGTGGCGCGTGACTCCGGCGTTTGCGTCGTGGCTCGTCGTGGCGGTGTGATCGACTCCGTTGATGCCAGCCGTATCGTGGTTCGTGTTGCCGATGACGAAGTAGAAACTGGCGAAGCCGGTGTCGACATCTACAACCTGACCAAATACACCCGCTCGAACCAGAACACCTGCATCAACCAGCGTCCGCTGGTGAGCAAGGGTGATCGCGTTCAGCGTAGCGACATCATGGCCGACGGCCCGTCCACCGACATGGGTGAACTGGCTCTGGGTCAGAACATGCGCATCGCGTTCATGGCATGGAACGGCTTCAACTTCGAAGACTCCATCTGCCTGTCCGAGCGTGTGGTTCAAGAAGACCGCTTCACCACGATCCACATTCAGGAACTGACCTGTGTGGCACGTGATACCAAGCTTGGGCCTGAGGAAATCACTGCAGACATCCCGAACGTGGGTGAAGCTGCACTGAACAAGCTGGACGAAGCCGGTATCGTTTATGTAGGTGCTGAAGTTGGCGCTGGCGACATCCTGGTCGGTAAGGTCACTCCGAAAGGCGAGACCCAACTGACGCCGGAAGAGAAGCTGCTACGTGCCATCTTCGGTGAAAAAGCCAGCGACGTTAAAGACACCTCCCTGCGTGTACCTACCGGTACCAAGGGTACTGTCATCGACGTACAGGTCTTCACCCGTGACGGCGTTGAGCGTGATGCTCGTGCACTGTCCATCGAGAAGACCCAGCTCGACGAGATCCGCAAGGATCTGAACGAAGAGTTCCGTATCGTTGAAGGCGCGACCTTCGAACGTCTGCGTTCCGCTTTGGTAGGCCACAAGGCTGAAGGCGGCGCAGGCCTGAAGAAAGGTCAGGACATCACCGACGAAATCCTCGACGGTCTTGAGCACGGCCAGTGGTTCAAACTGCGCATGGCTGAAGATGCTCTGAACGAGCAGCTCGAGAAGGCCCAGGCCTATATCGTTGATCGCCGCCGTCTGCTGGACGACAAGTTCGAAGACAAGAAGCGCAAACTGCAGCAGGGCGATGACCTGGCTCCAGGTGTGCTGAAAATCGTCAAGGTTTACCTGGCAATCCGTCGCCGCATCCAGCCGGGCGACAAGATGGCCGGTCGTCACGGTAACAAGGGTGTGGTCTCCGTGATCATGCCGGTTGAAGACATGCCGCACGATGCCAATGGCACCCCGGTCGACGTCGTCCTCAACCCGTTGGGCGTACCTTCGCGTATGAACGTTGGCCAGATCCTTGAAACCCACCTGGGCCTCGCGGCCAAAGGTCTGGGCGAGAAGATCAACCGTATGATCGAAGAGCAGCGCAAGGTCGCAGACCTGCGTAAGTTCCTGCACGAGATCTACAACGAGATCGGCGGTCGCAACGAAGAGCTGGACACCTTCTCCGACCAGGAAATCCTGGATCTGGCGAAGAACCTGCGCGGCGGCGTTCCAATGGCTACCCCGGTGTTCGACGGTGCCAAGGAAAGCGAAATCAAGGCCATGCTGAAACTGGCAGACCTGCCAGAAAGCGGCCAGATGCAGCTGTTCGACGGCCGTACCGGCAACAAGTTCGAGCGCCCGGTTACTGTTGGCTACATGTACATGCTGAAGCTGAACCACTTGGTAGACGACAAGATGCACGCTCGTTCTACCGGTTCGTACAGCCTGGTTACCCAGCAGCCGCTGGGTGGTAAGGCTCAGTTCGGTGGTCAGCGTTTCGGGGAGATGGAGGTCTGGGCACTGGAAGCATACGGTGCTGCATACACTCTGCAAGAAATGCTCACAGTGAAGTCGGACGATGTGAACGGTCGTACCAAGATGTACAAAAACATCGTGGACGGCGATCACCGTATGGAGCCGGGCATGCCCGAGTCCTTCAACGTGTTGATCAAAGAAATTCGTTCCCTCGGCATCGATATCGATCTGGAAACCGAATAACACGTGACGCGAATCGAGAGCGGGGCTGCTTAGCCCGCTCTCTGCTCCGCCAGGAGGAAAGGCCTTGAAAGACCTACTGAATTTGCTGAAAAACCAGGGTCAAGTCGAAGAGTTCGACGCCATCCGTATTGGATTGGCATCGCCTGAGATGATCCGTTCGTGGTCGTTCGGTGAAGTTAAAAAGCCGGAAACCATCAACTACCGTACGTTCAAACCTGAGCGTGACGGCCTGTTCTGCGCCAAGATCTTTGGCCCGGTAAAGGATTACGAGTGCCTGTGCGGTAAGTACAAGCGCTTGAAGCACCGTGGTGTGATCTGCGAGAAGTGTGGCGTTGAAGTCGCACTGGCCAAGGTTCGTCGTGAGCGCATGGCGCACATCGAACTGGCTTCGCCGGTTGCCCACATCTGGTTCCTGAAATCGCTGCCGTCCCGTATCGGCTTGCTGATGGACATGACCCTGCGTGATATCGAACGTGTTCTCTACTTCGAGAGCTATGTCGTTATCGACCCAGGCATGACCACCCTTGAAAAAGGTCAGCTGCTGAACGACGAGCAGTACTTCGAAGCGCTGGAAGAGTTCGGCGACGATTTCGATGCCCGCATGGGTGCCGAAGCTGTCCGCGAACTGCTGCACGCTATCGACCTGGAGCACGAGATTGGTCGTCTGCGCGAAGAGATTCCGCAAACCAACTCCGAAACCAAGATCAAGAAGCTGTCCAAGCGTCTGAAGTTGATGGAAGCCTTCCAGGGTTCCGGCAACTTGCCAGAGTGGATGGTGCTGACCGTTCTGCCGGTTCTGCCGCCAGACCTGCGTCCGCTGGTACCGTTGGACGG
Source organism: Pseudomonas sp. B2021 (assembly GCF_018135665.1). Taxonomy (NCBI): domain Bacteria; kingdom Pseudomonadati; phylum Pseudomonadota; class Gammaproteobacteria; order Pseudomonadales; family Pseudomonadaceae; genus Pseudomonas; species Pseudomonas sp. B2021. The sequence continues at coordinate 5,500,179 of NZ_SMOF01000001.1, read as the reverse complement.
TGGTCGTTTCGCGACGTCCGACCTCAACGACCTGTACCGCCGCGTGATCAACCGTAACAACCGCTTGAAGCGCCTGCTTGATCTGTCCGCTCCGGACATCATCGTGCGCAACGAAAAGCGTATGTTGCAAGAAGCGGTCGATGCCCTGCTCGACAACGGTCGTCGTGGCCGCGCTATCACCGGTTCCAACAAGCGTCCTCTGAAATCCCTGGCTGACATGATCAAGGGTAAGCAAGGTCGTTTCCGTCAGAACTTGCTCGGTAAGCGTGTTGACTACTCCGGTCGTTCGGTAATTACCGTAGGCCCGACCCTGCGTCTGCACCAGTGCGGTCTGCCTAAGAAGATGGCACTCGAGCTGTTCAAGCCGTTCATCTTCGGCAAGCTGGAAATGCGCGGTCTCGCGACCACCATCAAAGCGGCCAAGAAAATGGTCGAGCGCGAACTGCCAGAGGTTTGGGACGTTCTCGCTGAAGTGATTCGCGAACACCCGGTTCTCCTCAACCGTGCACCGACCCTTCACCGTCTGGGTATCCAGGCGTTTGAACCTGTACTGATCGAAGGTAAGGCTATCCAGCTGCACCCTCTGGTCTGTGCTGCGTACAACGCCGACTTCGACGGCGACCAAATGGCCGTGCACGTACCGCTGACACTGGAAGCCCAGTTGGAAGCGCGTGCGTTGATGATGTCGACCAACAACATCCTGTCGCCAGCCAACGGTGAGCCAATCATCGTTCCGTCGCAGGACGTTGTATTGGGTCTGTACTACATGACCCGTGAAGCGATCAACGCCAAGGGCGAAGGTCGTGTGTTCGCTGACCTGCAAGAAGTTGACCGTGTGTTCCGTGCCGGCGAAGCCGCACTGCACGCCAAGGTCAAGGTGCGGATCCACGAAACCGTCAACGACCGTGACGGCGGCAGCGTGAGCAACACCCGTATCGTCGACACCACTGTCGGCCGTGCGCTGTTGTACCAGGTTGTGCCAAAAGGTCTGTCTTACGACGTCGTCAACCTGCCGATGAAGAAAAAGGCGATCTCCAAGCTGATCAACCAGTGCTACCGCGTGGTTGGTTTGAAAGAGACCGTTATCTTCGCTGACCAGTTGATGTACACAGGTTTCGCTTACTCGACTATCTCCGGCGTTTCCATCGGCGTTAACGACTTCGTTATCCCGGATGAAAAAGCTCGCATCATCAGTGCTGCCACTGACGAAGTGAAAGAGATCGAGAGCCAGTACGCCTCCGGCCTGGTAACCCAGGGCGAGAAGTACAACAAGGTGATCGACCTTTGGTCCAAGGCGAACGACGAAGTTTCCAAGGCGATGATGGCAAACCTCTCGAAAGAGAAAGTCATCGACCGTCACGGCGACGAAGTTGACCAGGAATCCTTCAACTCGATGTACATGATGGCCGACTCGGGCGCACGGGGTTCTGCTGCGCAGATCCGTCAGCTCGCCGGTATGCGTGGCCTGATGGCCAAGCCGGACGGCTCCATCATCGAAACGCCGATTACTGCGAACTTCCGTGAAGGTTTGAGCGTACTCCAGTACTTCATCTCCACTCACGGTGCTCGTAAGGGTCTTGCGGATACCGCGTTGAAAACCGCTAACTCCGGTTACCTGACTCGTCGTCTGGTAGACGTTGCACAAGATCTGGTTGTAACCGAGATCGATTGCGGCACCGAGCACGGCCTGCTGATGACTCCGCACATTGAAGGCGGTGACGTTGTAGAGCCACTGGGTGAGCGCGTATTGGGTCGTGTGATTGCCCGTGACGTGTTCAAGCCAGGTACCGAGGAAGTTATCGTTCCTGCCGGCACCCTGGTTGACGAGAAGTGGGTCGAGTTCATCGAACTCAACAGCATCGACGAAGTGATCGTTCGCTCGCCGATCAGCTGCGAAACCCGCTACGGCATCTGCGCCAAGTGCTACGGCCGTGACTTGGCTCGTGGTCACCAGGTGAACATCGGTGAAGCGGTCGGCGTTATCGCTGCCCAGTCCATCGGTGAGCCGGGTACCCAGCTGACCATGCGTACGTTCCACATCGGTGGTGCGGCAAGCCGGACCTCCGCAGCCGACAGTGTTCAGGTTAAGAATGGCGGTACCGTCCGCCTGCACAACCTCAAGCACGTTGAGCGAGTGGATGGCCACCTGGTTGCTGTGTCCCGTTCCGGTGAGCTGGCCATCGCTGATGACTACGGTCGTGAGCGCGAGCGTTACAAGCTGCCGTACGGTGCTGTGATTTCGGTTAAAGAAGGTGACAAGGTCGACGCTGGCGCAATCGTGGCCAAGTGGGATCCGCACACTCACCCGATCGTTACCGAAATGAAAGGTACCGTGACCTACGTGGGCATGGAAGAAGGCATCACGATCAAGCGTCAGACTGACGAATTGACCGGTATGACCAACATTGAAGTACTCGACGCCAAAGATCGTCCAGCTGCCGGTAAGGACATCCGTCCTGCCGTGAAGATGGTCGATGACAACGGCAAGGATCTGTTGCTGCCAGGCACTGACGTAATCGCTCAGTACTTCCTGCCAGCCAACGCCCTGGTCGGTGTAGCGGATGGTGCGAAGATCGCGATCGGTGATGTTATCGCGCGTATCCCGCAAGAAACTTCGAAGACCCGTGACATCACCGGTGGTCTGCCGCGTGTTGCCGACTTGTTTGAAGCTCGTCGTCCGAAAGAAGCGTCGATTCTGGCTGAAGTCAGCGGTACCATCGCGTTCGGTAAAGAGACCAAGGGCAAGCGCCGTCTGGTCATTACTCCGAACGACGGTAGCGATCCGTACGAAGAGCTGATTCCGAAGTGGCGTCACCTGAACGTGTTCGAAGGCGAACAGGTAAACCGCGGCGAAGTTATCTCCGACGGCCCTAGCGATCCACACGACATCCTGCGTCTGCTGGGTGTAAGTGCGCTGGCCAAGTACATCGTTAACGAGATCCAGGACGTTTACCGTCTGCAAGGCGTGAAGATCAACGACAAGCACATCGAGACCATCCTGCGTCAGATGCTGCGTAAAGTTGAAATCGCTGAATCCGGCGATTCCAGTTTCATCAAGGGCGACCAGATGGAACTGACTCACGTACTGGTAGAAAACGAGCGCCTGGCGAACGAAGAGAAATTTGTCTCCAAGTTCACTCGCGTGCTGCTGGGTATCACCAAGGCGTCGTTGTCCACTGAGTCGTTCATCTCGGCGGCCTCCTTCCAGGAGACCACTCGCGTACTGACCGAAGCAGCGGTAACCGGCAAGCGCGATTACCTGCGCGGCCTGAAAGAAAACGTAGTCGTGGGTCGTCTGATCCCGGCAGGTACCGGTTTGGCTTACCACAGCGAGCGTAAGCGTCGCCGTGATGCTGACAAGCCGTTGCGCGTAAGCGCCAGTGAAGTGGAAGCTGCACTGACCGAAGCGCTGAACTCAAGCGGTAACTGAGTTCTGCGATAGATGAGTCTGGGCCCTGACACTCCCATTCGTCGGATCGAGGCATTTTTGCCCCGGTTCGACGCGAGGGGAGGTCGGGGCCTTGCCTTGACTGGGGACAAGATCCTCTTTAGACTCTTGTACCCCTAAATTTGGCGGGAATTCGTTCCTGCCATTTTGCTTTTCTTGCAAGACAATAGCGTCGCAAGACAACAGTGGAGCTAGTAGATGGCAACTATCAACCAGCTGGTACGTCAGCCGCGTAAGCGTATCGTCGAGAAATCCGACGTACCTGCGCTGCAGAACTGCCCGCAACGTCGTGGCGTATGCACCCGTGTGTATACCACCACGCCGAAAAAACCTAACTCGGCACTGCGTAAAGTATGCCGTGTGCGTCTGACCAACGGTTTCGAGGTTTCCTCGTACATCGGCGGTGAAGGCCACAACCTGCAAGAGCACAGCGTGGTACTGATCCGCGGCGGTCGTGTAAAAGACTTGCCAGGTGTTCGTTATCACACCGTACGCGGTTCTTTGGATACTTCCGGCGTTAAAGGTCGTAACCAGGGTCGTTCGAAGTACGGTACCAAGAAGCCTAAGTAGTAGCGGCTTTTTGTAAACCTGAATCATCTTATTTTCTGAGTCGATAAGAGTAAGGTCGGAGGCGTCCCGAAAGGGCACCGATTCCGAGCGAACCTGAAGACCGTTTGAGGGCTTATCCATGCCAAGAAGACGCGTAGCAGCCAAGCGCGAAGTGCTTGACGATCCAAAATACGGAAGCCAAATCCTGGCCAAGTTCATGAACCACGTGATGGAAAGCGGCAAGAAAGCCGTTGCCGAGCGTATCGTTTATGGCGCGCTGGAAAAGGTTAAAGAACGCAAGAACAGCGACCCCCTGGAAATCTTCGAGAAAGCTCTCGACGCCATCGCTCCGCTGGTCGAAGTGAAGTCGCGCCGTGTAGGCGGTGCTACTTACCAGGTTCCGGTTGAAGTTCGCCCGTCCCGTCGTAACGCTCTGGCAATGCGCTGGTTGGTAGACTTCGCCCGTAAGCGTGGCGAGAAGTCTATGGCTCTGCGTTTGGCCGGCGAACTGTTGGACGCTGCTGAAGGTAAAGGTGCTGCTGTTAAGAAGCGTGAAGACGTGCACCGTATGGCTGAAGCCAACAAAGCTTTCTCGCACTACCGCTTCTAATTTTAGCTTCACTAATTTTGCGAGGGCTTTATGGCTCGTACTACTCCGATTAGCCGCTACCGTAACATCGGTATCGTCGCTCACGTGGATGCTGGTAAAACCACCACCACCGAGCGCGTACTGTTTTACACCGGCAAAAGTCACAAAATGGGCGAGGTGCATGACGGCGCCGCGACCACAGACTGGATGGTTCAGGAGCAGGAGCGTGGTATTACCATTACTTCTGCTGCTATTACCGCCTTCTGGAAAGGTTCCGAGAAGCAGTACAAAGACGAGCATCGCTTCAACGTAATCGATACCCCGGGCCACGTAGACTTCACCATTGAAGTTGAACGTTCCCTGCGCGTACTCGATGGCGCTGTCGTTGTGTTCTGCGGTACCTCGGGCGTTGAGCCTCAGTCGGAAACCGTATGGCGTCAAGCCAACAAGTACGGCGTTCCACGTCTTGTTTATGTAAACAAGATGGACCGTGCTGGTGCCAACTTCCTGCGCGTGATCGGTCAGATCAAGCAGCGTCTGGGTCACACTCCGGTGCCTATCCAGTTGGCTATCGGTTCCGAAGACAACTTCCAGGGTCAGATCGATCTGATCAACATGGAAGCTGTTTACTGGAATGATTCCGACAAAGGTATGGTTCCTGTTCGTAAGCCTATCCCTGAAGAGCTTCAGGAACTGGCTGACGAGTGGCGCAACAACATGGTTGAGGCTGCCGCCGAAGCCAGCGAAGAGCTGATGAACAAGTACCTCGAAGGTGAAGAACTCACCAACGTGGAAATCAAGGCCGCTCTGCGTCAGCGTACTATCGCTGGTGAGATCGTCTTGGCTGTTTGCGGTTCCTCGTTCAAGAACAAGGGTGTTCCCCTGGTTCTCGACGCCGTTATCGACTACCTGCCTGCTCCAACCGACATTCCTGCTATCAAGGGTTCCAACCCTGATAACGAGGAAGAAGAAATGGAGCGTCACGCCGATGACAACGAGCCGTTCTCGGCTCTGGCGTTCAAGATCGCTACCGACCCATTCGTGGGTACTTTGACCTTCGTCCGCGTTTACTCGGGCGTGTTGGCCTCCGGCGACGGCGTGATCAACTCGGTTAAAGGCAAGAAAGAGCGCGTGGGTCGTATGGTGCAAATGCACGCAAACGCCCGTGAAGAGATCAAGGAAGTACGCGCTGGTGACATCGCGGCCCTGATCGGCATGAAGGACGTCACCACTGGTGAGACTTTGTGCGACGCTGCCAAGCCAATCATCCTGGTTCGCATGGACTTCCCGGAGCCGGTTATTTCGGTTGCCGTAGAGCCTAAGACCAAGGATGACCAGGAAAAAATGGGTATCGCTCTGGGCAAGCTTGCTCAGGAAGATCCATCTTTCCGCGTCAAGACTGATGAAGAGACTGGTCAAACGATCATCTCCGGCATGGGCGAGCTGCACCTGGACATCCTGGTTGACCGGATGCGCCGTGAGTTCAACGTCGAAGCCAACATCGGTAAGCCTCAGGTTTCCTATCGTGAGCGCATCACGAAGAACTGTGAAATCGAAGGCAAGTTCGTTCGTCAGTCCGGCGGTCGTGGTCAGTTCGGTCACTGCTGGATCCGTTTTGCTCCTGCTGACGAAGGTCAGGAAGGTCTGCAATTCGTGAACGAAGTAGTAGGCGGTGTTGTTCCTAAGGAATACATCCCTGCTATCCAGAAGGGTATCGAAGAGCAGATGAAGAACGGTGTTGTTGCCGGCTATCCGCTGATCGGCCTGAAAGCAACCGTTTTTGACGGTTCTTACCACGACGTCGACTCCAACGAGATGGCGTTTAAGGTGGCTGCTTCCATGGCAACCAAGCAACTGGCCCAGAAGGGCGGTGGTGAGTTGCTTGAGCCAATCATGGCGGTAGAAGTTGTTACACCTGAAGACTATATGGGTGATGTCATGGGCGACCTTAACCGTCGTCGCGGCATGATCTTGGGTATGGAAGACACGGTTTCCGGCAAAGTGATTCGCGCCGAGGTTCCGTTGGGCGAGATGTTCGGTTATGCGACCGACGTTCGTTCCATGTCTCAGGGTCGCGCAAGCTACTCTATGGAATTCAAAAAATACAACACAGCTCCGGCGCACATCGCTGAAACTGTATCCAAAAAACAAGGCTGATTCAGTCCTTTAGGCAAGGAGTTAATTGTCGTGGCTAAAGAAAAATTTGATCGTTCCCTACCGCACGTCAACGTTGGCACCATCGGTCACGTTGACCACGGTAAAACCACTCTGACTGCTGCTCTGACTCGCGTTTGCTCCGAAGTATTCGGTTCCGCAATCGTTGATTTCGATAAAATCGACAGCGCGCCAGAAGAGAAAGCTCGTGGTATCACCATCAACACCGCGCACGTTGAATACAACTCGCTGATCCGTCACTACGCTCACGTTGACTGCCCAGGTCACGCTGACTATGTGAAGAACATGATCACCGGTGCTGCCCAGATGGACGGCGCAATCCTGGTTTGCTCGGCCGCTGATGGTCCGATGCCACAAACCCGTGAGCACATCCTGCTGTCCCGTCAGGTAGGCGTTCCGTACATCGTGGTTTACCTGAACAAGGCTGACCTGGTAGACGACGCTGAGCTGCTGGAACTGGTTGAGATGGAAGTGCGCGATCTGCTGAGCACTTACGACTTCCCAGGCGACGACACTCCGATCATCATCGGTTCTGCTCGTATGGCTCTGGAAGGCAAAGACGACAACGAAATGGGCACCACGTCCGTTCGTAAACTGGTTGAGACTCTGGACAGCTACATCCCAGATCCAGTCCGTGTTATCGACAAGCCGTTCCTGATGCCAATCGAAGACGTATTCTCGATCTCTGGTCGCGGTACTGTTGTAACTGGTCGTATCGAGCGCGGTATCGTCAAGGTTCAAGATCCACTGGAAATCGTTGGTCTGCGTGACACTACCGTCACCACCTGCACCGGTGTTGAAATGTTCCGTAAGCTGCTCGACGAAGGTCGTGCTGGCGAGAACTGCGGCGTTCTGCTTCGTGGTACCAAGCGTGACGACGTTGAGCGTGGCCAGGTTCTGGTCAAGCCAGGTTCGGTTAAGCCGCACACCAAGTTCGAAGCTGAAGTGTACGTGCTGAGCAAAGAAGAAGGCGGTCGTCACACTCCGTTCTTCAAAGGCTACCGTCCACAGTTCTACTTCCGTACTACTGACGTGACTGGTAACTGCGAACTGCCGGAAGGCGTAGAAATGGTAATGCCAGGCGACAACATCAAAATGGTTGTCACCCTGATCAAAACCATCGCTATGGAAGACGGTCTGCGTTTCGCAATCCGTGAAGGCGGCCGTACCGTTGGTGCTGGCGTTGTAGCTAAAATCATCGAGTAATCTCTCTTTTGAGTGAGCTTTGATGTTTTGAGAAAGCCCCCGCTTAGCGGGGGCTTTTTTATTGGGTTGACACCTATCTAGGGCGTCTATAGAATTGCGCCTCCTTTTAACGGGCGTATTGCGCCCGGTGGGAATAGCAGCCGGAGTCTGAAATCCAATGCAAAATCAGCAAATCCGTATCAGGTTGAAGGCTTTTGACCATCGCCTGATCGACCAATCCACCCAGGAAATCGTGGAAACCGCGAAACGTACTGGTGCTCAAGTGCGTGGTCCAATTCCACTGCCTACCCGTAAAGAGCGGTTCACCGTTCTGGTCTCCCCGCACGTCAACAAAGACGCGCGTGACCAGTACGAGATCCGTACTCATAAGCGCGTACTGGACATCGTCCAGCCAACGGATAAAACCGTTGATGCACTTATGAAGCTCGATCTGGCGGCCGGTGTGGAAGTACAGATCAGCCTCGGCTAAGACTTGGGTCTTAGTCGTGTAACGCTCTGAAATGGGCGGCCATAGCGGGTGAAAGCCCCGTACACTCATGAGGTTTACAACATGACTATTGGTGTAGTCGGTCGTAAATGCGGTATGACCCGTATTTTCACCGAAGAAGGTGTCTCCATTCCGGTCACGGTCATTGAGATCGAACCGAATCGCGTCACCCAGTTCAAAACTGAAGAGACCGATGGCTATCGTGCAGTGCAAGTCACTGTCGGCGAGCGTCGTGCTTCGCGCGTGACTGCTGCTCAAGCAGGTCACTTCGCTAAAGCAAACGTTGCAGCTGGTCGTACTGTCATGGAGTTCCGTCTTGAAGACGGCGACTACCAGGCTGGCGATCTGATCAACGCTGAAATCTTCGCCGCTGGTCAACTGGTCGATGTGACCGGTCAGTCCAAAGGTAAAGGCTTCCAGGGTACGATCAAGCGTTGGAATTTCCGTGGTCAAGACAACACTCACGGTAACTCCGTTTCCCACCGCGTCCCGGGCTCTATTGGCCAGTGCCAGACTCCTGGTCGTGTATTCAAGGGCAAAAAAATGTCCGGTCATATGGGCGCTGAGCGCGTGACCGTGCAGTCCCTCGAAGTAGTGCGCGTCGACGCTGAACGCAATCTGTTGTTGGTCAAGGGTGCTGTTCCTGGCGCTACTGGCGGCAACCTGGTTGTACGTCCAGCGGCCAAGGCTCGCGGTTAAGGGGAAGCTGACATGCAATTAAATGTAAATGACGCTCAAGCGATCGAAGTTTCCGAACTGACATTTGGCGGCGAATTCAACGAGACGCTCGTTCACCAAGCAGTCGTGGCCTACATGGCCGGCGGCCGTCAAGGTAGCAAGCAGCAAAAGACCCGTTCCGACGTACGTGGTGGCGGTAAGCGCCCTTGGCGTCAGAAAGGCACTGGCCGTGCTCGTGCCGGTACTATCCGTAGCCCAATCTGGCGTGGCGGCGGTACCACTTTCGCAGCTCGTCCACAGGATCACTCTCAGAAGCTCAACAAGAAGATGTACCGCGCAGCACTGCGCTCCATCCTTGCTGAACTCGTGCGTACTGATCGTCTGGTCGTGGTTCAGGACTTCGCTGTTGAAAGTCCAAAAACCAAAGATCTGCTGGGCAAACTGAACAACATGAGCCTGACCGACGTTTTGATCGTGTCCGAAGCTGTTGATCAGAACCTGTACCTGGCTGCTCGCAACCTGCCACACGTTGATGTACGTGACGTGCAAGGTTCCGATCCAGTTAGTCTGATCGCATACGACAAGGTGTTGATCACCGTGTCGGCCGTGAAGAAATTCGAGGAGCTGCTGGGATGAACCAGGAACGCGTATTTAAAGTTCTGCTTGGCCCGCACGTTTCCGAAAAGGCTACGGTTCTGGCTGACAAGAAAGGCCAGTTCGTTTTCAAGGTTGCAACTGACGCAACCAAGCTGGAAATCAAGAAGGCCGTCGAAAGCCTGTTCAGCGTGAAAGTAGAGCGTGTTACTACCCTGAATGTTCTGGGTAAGAGCAAGCGCACTGCTCGCGGTCTGGGCAAGCGTAATGACTGGAAGAAGGCAGTTATCTCCCTTCAGCCAGGCCAAGATCTCGATTTCAGCAGCAGTGCTGAGTAAGGAAGGGGTGCATCATGGCAATCGTTAAATGCAAACCGACTTCCCCTGGCCGCCGTTTTGTGGTCAAGGTGGTCAACCAGGAGCTGCATAAAGGCGCTCCTCACGCACCGCTGCTCGAGAAAAAATCGAAGTCTGGTGGTCGTAACAACAATGGTCGCATTACCACTCGTCACATCGGTGGTGGCCATAAGCAGCATTATCGTCTGGTCGACTTCCGTCGCAACGACAAAGATGGCATCGCTGCCACTGTCGAGCGTATCGAATACGATCCAAACCGTACTGCTCACATCGCTCTGCTGCTGTACGCAGATGGCGAGCGTCGCTACATCATCGCCCCTAAAGGCGTGAGTGCTGGCGACCAGCTGATCGCAGGTGCTCTGGCACCGATCAAGCCGGGCAACGCTCTGCAACTGCGTAACATTCCAGTTGGTAGCACCGTACACGGCATCGAATTGAAGCCAGGTAAAGGCGCACAGATCGCTCGTTCCGCTGGTGCTTCGGCTCAGCTGATCGCTCGTGAAGGTGTCTACGTGACCCTGCGTCTGCGTTCTGGTGAGATGCGTAAAGTACTGGCTGAATGCCGTGCGACCCTGGGCGAAGTCTCGAACTCCGAGCACAGCCTGCGTTCGTTGGGTAAAGCTGGTGCCAAACGCTGGCGTGGCGTTCGCCCAACCGTTCGTGGTGTTGCCATGAACCCGGTTGACCACCCACACGGTGGTGGTGAAGGTCGTACCTCTGGTGGTCGTCATCCGGTATCGCCATGGGGCTTCCCGACTAAGGGCGCGAAGACTCGTGGTAATAAGCGTACCGACAAAATGATCGTCCGTCGTCGCAAGTAAATAGAGGGATACGACAGTGCCACGTTCTCTGAAAAAAGGTCCTTTTATTGATCTTCACCTACTGAAGAAGATCGAAGTGGCGGCGGAAAAGAACGATCGCAAACCAGTTAAAACCTGGTCGCGTCGTTCGATGATCCTGCCACAAATGGTCGGTTTGACCATCGCAGTACACAACGGTCGTCAACACGTCCCAGTTCTCGTTAACGAAGACATGGTCGGCCACAAACTGGGCGAGTTTGCCGGTACCCGCACTTATCGTGGGCACGTGGCAGACAAGAAAGCCAAGCGTTAAGGGGTTAGGAAATGGAAGTAGCCGCTAAGTTGTCGGGCGCTCGAATCTCCGCCCAGAAAGCCCGCTTGGTCGCCGACCAGATCCGCGGGAAGAAGGTGGGCGAAGCGCTCAACCTGTTGGCTTTCAGCAGTAAGAAAGCCGCCGAGATCATGAAGAAAGTGCTGGAGTCGGCCGTAGCCAACGCCGAGCATAACGAAGGCGCAGACGTTGATGACCTGAAGGTCAGCACCGTTTTCGTCAACGAAGGGCGTTCGCTGAAGCGCATCATGCCACGTGCCAAAGGCCGTGCTGATCGCATCGTCAAGCGGTCTTGCCATATCACTGTCAAGGTTGCTGACAAGTAACGGAGTCGAAGAGATGGGTCAGAAAGTACATCCCATTGGCATTCGCCTGGGAATCGTCAAGGAGCACACCTCCGTCTGGTACGCAGACGGTCGGACTTATGCGGACTATTTGTTCGCTGATCTGAAGGTGCGTGAGTATCTCCAAGACAAACTAAAAAGCGCGTCCGTAAGCCGTATCGATATCCATCGTCCGGCCCAAACTGCACGTATCACCATCCACACCGCTCGTCCAGGTATCGTTATCGGGAAGAAAGGTGAAGATGTTGAGAAACTGCGTCAGGACCTGACCAAGCAAATGGGTGTGCCTGTGCACATCAATATCGAAGAGATCCGCAAGCCGGAGCTCGACGGTATGCTGGTTGCGCAGAGCGTAGCTCAGCAGCTGGAGCGTCGCGTAATGTTCCGTCGCGCTATGAAGCGCGCCGTACAGAACGCCATGCGCATTGGTGCCAAAGGCATCAAAATCCAAGTGAGCGGTCGTCTCGGCGGTGCTGAAATCGCACGTACTGAATGGTATCGCGAAGGTCGTGTGCCACTGCACACCCTGCGTGCCGACATCGACTATGCCAACTACGAAGCTCACACCACTTACGGTGTGATCGGTGTAAAGGTTTGGATCTTCAAAGGCGAAGTAATTGGTGGTCGCCAAGAAGAACTGAAACCACAAGCACCAGCGCCTCGTAAAAAAGCTGCTAAGTAAGGGGTACGCCAAATGTTGCAACCTAAGCGTACGAAGTTCCGCAAGCAGATGACAGGCCACAACCGTGGTCTGGCTCAGCGCGGTAGCAAAGTCAGCTTCGGCGAGTTCGCGCTGAAGTCTGTAGCTCGTGGTCGTCTCACCGCTCGTCAGATCGAGTCAGCGCGTCGTGCTCTGACCCGTCACGTAAAACGTGGCGGCAAGATCTGGATCCGTGTATTCCCGGACAAGCCGATCTCCAAAAAACCTCTCGAGGTTCGGATGGGTAAAGGTAAGGGTAACGTGGAATACTGGGTAGCCCAGATTCAGCCAGGCAAAGTCCTGTATGAAATCGAGGGTGTTTCTGAAGAGCTGGCGCGTGAGGCTTTCGCCCTGGCTGCTGCAAAGCTGCCGCTCGCCACCTCCTTTGTTAAACGGACGGTGATGTGATGAAAGCGAATGAACTTCGTGAAAAATCCGCACAGCAGCTGAACGAGCAACTGCTCGGCCTGCTGCGCGACCAGTTCAATCTGCGTATGCAGAAAGCAACTGGCCAGTTGGGGCAGTCTCATCTGCTCTCGCAAGTTAAGCGTGACATCGCTCGCGTGAAGACTGTGCTCAACCAGCAGGCAGGTAAGTGATCATGGCTGAAGCCGAAAAGACTGTCCGTACGCTGACTGGCCGTGTTGTCAGCGACAAGATGGACAAAACCATCACCGTTTTGATCGAGCGTCGCGTTAAGCACCCGATCTACGGTAAATACGTTAAGCGTTCGACTAAGCTGCACGCGCACGACGAAACCAATCAGTGCCACATCGGCGACAAAGTCACTATTCGTGAAACTCGTCCGATGGCCAAGACCAAGTCTTGGGCACTGGTTGATGTTCTCGAACGCGCTGTGGAAGTCTAAGGACTAGGGGTCGGAGAAATTATATGATTCAGACTCAATCCATGCTCGATGTGGCCGATAACAGCGGCGCTCGCCGTGTTATGTGCATCAAGGTGCTGGGTGGCTCCCATCGTCGTTACGCTGGTATCGGTGACATCATCAAAGTTACCGTGAAGGAAGCAATTCCTCGCGGTAAGGTGAAAAAAGGCCAAGTGATGACTGCTGTTGTAGTCCGCACTCGTCACGGCGTACGTCGTGCTGATGGCTCCATTATCCGCTTTGATGGCAACGCTGCTGTTCTTCTGAACAACAAGCAAGAGCCGATCGGCACCCGTATCTTTGGGCCAGTGACCCGTGAACTTCGTACTGAGAAGTTCATGAAGATCGTCTCGCTCGCCCCAGAAGTGCTGTAAGGAGATCCGACATGCAAAAGATTCGTCGTGACGACGAGATCATCGTGATCGCCGGCAAAGACAAAGGTAAGCGCGGTAAGGTGCTTAAGGTTCTCGCTAATAACCGTCTGGTTATCGGTGGTCTGAACCTGGTCAAGCGTCATACCAAGCCTAACCCGATGTCGGGCGTGCAGGGCGGTATCGTCGAGAAAGAAGCTCCGCTGGATGCTTCTAACGTCGCCATCTTCAACGGCGAAACCAACAAGGCTGACCGCGTTGGTTTCAAAGTAGAAGACGGTAAGAAAATTCGTGTCTTCAAGTCGACCCAAAAAGCGGTTGATGCTTGAACACTGCTAGGTAGATTAGACCATGGCACGACTACAAGAGATTTACCGGAAGGAAATCGCCCCTAAGCTTAAGGAAGAACTTAAGCTCGGGAACGTGATGGAAGTTCCGCGCGTTACCAAAATCACCCTGAACATGGGTCTGGGCGAAGCGATCGGCGACAAAAAAGTCATCGAGCACGCTGTTGCCGACCTGGAAAAGATCACCGGTCAAAAAGTCGTTGTGACTTACGCTCGGAAATCCATCGCTGGCTTTAAAGTCCGTGAAGGTTGGCCGATCGGCGTCAAAGTGACTCTGCGCCGTGAGCGTATGTACGAATTCCTGGATCGTCTGCTGTCGATCTCCCTGCCTCGGGTTCGCGACTTCCGCGGCCTGAATGCCAAGTCCTTCGATGGTCGTGGTAACTACAGCATGGGCGTGAAAGAGCAGATCATCTTCCCGGAAATCGACTACGACAAGATCGATGCTCTCCGCGGTCTGGACATCACCCTGACCACCACTGCCAAGAACGATGATGAAGGTCGCGCCCTGCTGCGTGCTTTCAAATTCCCGTTCCGCAACTGATTGGAGTAGGACCATGGCCAAGATGAGCATGAAAAACCGCGAGCTGAAGCGTCAGCTCACGGTTGCCAAGTACGCCAAGAAGCGTGCAGCACTGAAAGCAATCATCGTTGATCTGAACGCAAGTCCAGAAGCACGTTGGGAAGCTACAGTTGCTCTGCAGAAGCAGCCACGTGACGCAAGCGCTTCGCGCATGCGTAACCGCTGCCGCCTGACCGGTCGTCCACACGGCGTTTACCGCAAGTTCGGCCTCGGCCGTAACAAACTGCGTGAAGCGGCAATGCGTGGTGACGTACCAGGTCTGGTTAAAGCCAGCTGGTAAGTACTTTCAACGTCCAGGTGGTCGGAATCGCAAGATACTGACCGCCGGTGACCTTGAATCTGGATCAAGCCCCTTTTGGGGCTTGTTTCATTTCTGGAGTATGTCTAAAATACGCGGCTCGCCTGAGCCCGTGTTTTTTGTGCTCGGAGATTCTCGGCGACATATGTAGCCGCAAGGCTAATTTTTTTGTATTAGGAGCGTCTAGCCCATGAGTATGCAGGACCCGTTAGCGGACATGCTAACTCGTATCCGTAATGCCCAGATGGCTGAAAAGTCCGTCGTAAGCATGCCATCTTCCAAGTTGAAGGTAGCTGTTGCCAAAGTCCTGAAAGACGAAGGCTACATTGCGGGTTATCAGATCAGCAGCGAAATCAAACCACTGCTGTCCATCGAGCTGAAGTACTTCGAAGGCCGTTCGGTCATCGAGGAAGTGAAGCGCGTTAGCCGTCCAGGCCTGCGTCAGTACAAGTCCGCTGAAGATCTGCCGAAAGTTCGTGGCGGTCTGGGCGTGTCTATCGTCTCCACCAACAAAGGTGTGATGACGGATCGTGCTGCGCGCGCTGCCGGTGTCGGCGGCGAAGTTCTTTGCACTGTGTTCTAAGGGGGGATAAGCATGTCTCGCGTCGCTAAGAACCCCGTTAAGCTGCCAGCCGGTGTCGAAGTCAAATTCGCAGGCCAACAGCTTTCGGTGAAGGGTGCCAAGGGTACTCTTGAACTGAACATCCATTCGTCCGTTGAGATCGTTGAGGAAGCTGGTGAGCTGCGTTTCGCTGCTCGCAATGGCGATCAACAAACTCGCGCAATGGCCGGTACCACGCGTGCGTTGGTAAACAACATGGTCCAAGGCGTAAGCCAAGGCTTCGAGCGTAAGCTCCAGCTGGTCGGTGTTGGTTACAAAGCGCAAGCAAAAGGCACGGTTTTGAACCTTGCCCTTGGCTTCTCGCACCCAGTGGATTACGAACTGCCAGCGGGCATCACTGCTGAGACTCCTAGCCAGACCGATATCCTGATCAAGGGCATCGATAAGCAGCTGGTAGGTCAAGTGGCCGCTGAGATCCGCGACTTCCGTCCACCAGAGCCGTACAAAGGCAAAGGTGTGCGCTACGCGGACGAAGTCGTCCGTCGTAAAGAAGCCAAGAAGAAGTAGGGCATAGCAAATGACCGACAAAAAAGTTACTCGACTGCGTCGCGCTCGCAAAGCACGCCTGAAAATGCACGAACTCGAAGTCGTGCGTCTCTGCGTGTTCCGCTCGTCGCAGCACATCTACGCCCAGGTCATCTCGGCCGACGGCAACAAAGTCCTGGCAAGCGCCTCGACTTTGGATAAAGAACTGCGTGATGGTGCCACTGGCAACATCGACGCGGCCACAAAGGTTGGCCAGCTGGTCGCTACGCGTGCTAAGGCCGCTGGCGTCTCGCAAGTGGCTTTCGACCGCTCTGGCTTCAAGTACCACGGTCGCGTGAAAGCGCTGGCTGATGCTGCTCGTGAAGCTGGGCTGGAGTTCTAAGTTATGTCAAATAACGACCAAAAGCGCGACGAAGGCTACATTGAGAAGCTGGTTCAAGTTAACCGCGTAGCCAAAACCGTTAAAGGCGGCCGTATCTTCACTTTCACCGCGTTGACCGTGGTAGGTGATGGTAAAGGGCGTGTTGGCTTCGGCCGTGGCAAGTCACGTGAAGTGCCTGCTGCGATCCAGAAGGCAATGGAAGCTGCTCGTCGCAACATGATCCAAGTTGATCTGAACGGCACCACTCTGCAGTACGCAATGAAGTCCGCTCACGGCGCTTCGAAGGTGTACATGCAGCCTGCTTCTGAAGGTACCGGTATCATCGCTGGCGGCGCTATGCGTGCTGTCCTCGAAGTTGCTGGCGTTCAGAACGTTCTGGCCAAGTGCTACGGCTCGACTAACCCAGTAAACGTGGTTCACGCCACTTTCAAGGGTCTGAAGGCTATGCAATCTCCTGAGTCCATCGCTGCCAAGCGTGGTCTGACTGTCAAGGAGATCTTCTGATCATGGCTACCGTTAAAGTAACGCTGATCAAAAGCATGACCGGCCGCATCCCTAACCACAAATTGTGCGTTAAAGGTTTGGGTCTGCGTCGCATCGGTCACACTGTAGAAGTCCAGGATACTCCCGAGAATCGCGGGATGATCAACAAGGCTTACTACATGCTGCGTGTAGAGGGTTAATCGATGAAACTCAATGATCTGAGTCCAGCGCCGGGTTCCCGTCGCGAAAAGCATCGTCCGGGCCGTGGTATCGGTAGTGGTTTGGGTAAGACCGGTGGCCGTGGCCACAAGGGTCAAACCTCCCGCTCCGGTGGCACCATTGCTCCAGGCTTTGAAGGCGGTCAACAGCCGCTGCATCGTCGCCTGCCTAAGTTCGGTTTCGTATCCCTGAAAGCCATGGATCGCGCAGAAGTGCGTCTGTCCGAGCTGGCTAAAGTGGAAGGCGACATCGTTACTGTGCAGACCCTGAAAGATGCCAACGTGATCAACGTCAACGTACAGCGTGTGAAAATCATGCTGTCCGGTGAAGTGACTCGCGCTGTCACTATCGGCAAGGGAATCGGCGCCACCAAAGGTGCGCGTTCGGCTATCGAAGCAGCTGGCGGCAAGTTCGAGGAATAAATGGCTAAGCAAGGTGCTCTCTCAGCGCTCGGCAAAGGCGGTATGTCTGAACTTTGGGCTCGTCTGCGTTTTCTGTTCCTGGCGATTATCGTCTACCGAATAGGCGCACACATCCCGGTTCCAGGTATCAACCCGGACCGACTCGCAGACCTGTTTCGACAGAATGAGGGGACCATTCTTAGCTTGTTCAACATGTTTTCCGGCGGCGCGCTGGAGCGGATGAGCATCTTTGCACTGGGGATCATGCCGTACATTTCGGCATCGATCATCATGCAACTGATGACAGCCGTCAGCCCGCAGCTGGAGCAGTTGAAGAAGGAAGGTGAAGCTGGCCGTCGCAAGATTAGCCAGTACACCCGCTACGGCACTGTCGTCCTCGCCCTGGTTCAAGCTATCGGCATGTCCGTTGGCCTGGCCGGGCAGGGCGTTGCGTTCACTGGTGACTTTGGCTTCCATTTCGTCGCAGTATCCACGTTTGTGGCTGGTGCGATGTTCATGATGTGGCTGGGTGAGCAGATTACTGAGCGTGGTGTTGGCAACGGTATCTCGATGTTGATTTTCGCAGGTATCGTCGCCGGTCTTCCGAGAGCAATCGGGCAGTCTTTCGAGTCTGCGCGTCAGGGTGATATCAATATCTTCGCCTTGGTTGCCATCGGTTTGCTGGCAGTAGCGATTATCGGTTTTGTGGTGTTCATTGAGCGTGGCCAGCGTCGTATTGCTGTTCACTACGCCAAGCGTCAGCAGGGCCGTAAGGTCTTTGCTGCGCAGACCAGCCACTTGCCGCTGAAAGTGAATATGGCCGGTGTTATTCCGGCAATTTTCGCGAGCAGCATCTTGCTGTTTCCGGCTTCGTTGGGTACCTGGTTTGGTCAGTCTGAAAATATGGGCTGGCTGCAGGACCTCTCTCAGTCGATCGCTCCTGGTCAGCCGTTGAATATTCTGCTGTTTAGTGCAGGGATTATTTTCTTCTGCTTCTTCTATACGGCGTTGATGTTCAATCCGAAAGACGTAGCGGAAAACCTGAAGAAGTCCGGTGCCTTTATTCCGGGCATCCGTCCAGGTGAGCAGTCGGCACGCTACATTGATGGCGTTCTGACTCGTTTGACCCTGTTCGGTGCTCTATATATGACGGCCGTGTGCCTGTTGCCCCAGTTCCTGGTGGTTGCAGCAAACGTTCCGTTCTACCTTGGCGGGACCTCGTTGCTGATCGTGGTCGTGGTTGTGATGGACTTCATGTCCCAAGTACAATCGCACCTCGTTTCGCACCAGTACGAATCCCTGATGAAGAAAGCCAACCTGAAGGGCTACGGCAGCGGCATGTTGCGCTGAGTACCCCATAAGGTTCGAGGAGTTGGTGATGAAAGTTCGTGCATCGGTGAAAAAGCTGTGCCGTAACTGCAAGATTATTCGCCGCGAAGGTGTTGTTCGAGTAATTTGCAGCGCGGAACCGCGTCACAAACAGCGCCAAGGCTGAGTGTGATCCGCTTGAAGCCCGGCAGCTAGTGCGCTGCCGGGTTGATTATTTGTTATTACAGCGATATTATCTCGCGCCCTATTTCTTGGCTTCCGGGGCGTAGGTAGCTGTCAATTGGAGTCCCACTGAATGGCCCGTATTGCAGGCGTTAACATTCCAGATAACAAGCACACTGTTATCTCGCTGACCTACATCTATGGTGTTGGTCGCACTACTGCGCAGAAAATTTGCGCAGTCGCTGGGGTAAACCCAGCCGCTAAGATCAAGGATCTGAGCGACGAGCAGATTGAACAGCTGCGTGGCGAAGTGGCGAAGTTCACCACTGAAGGTGACCTGCGTCGCGAAATCAACATGAAAATCAAGCGTTTGATGGACCTCGGTTGCTATCGCGGTCTGCGTCATCGTCGTGGTCTTCCAGTACGCGGTCAGCGTACCAAGACTAACGCGCGTACCCGTAAAGGTCCGCGTAAGCCGATCCGCAAGTAATCGCCCCAGCGAATCGACAGGAAAATTATCATGGCAAAACCTGCTGCTCGTCCTCGTAAAAAAGTTAAAAAGACAGTGGTTGATGGCATCGCCCACATCCATGCATCTTTTAACAACACCATCGTGACCATCACCGACCGTCAAGGTAACGCGCTTTCTTGGGCTACCTCCGGTGGTTCGGGTTTCCGCGGTTCCCGCAAGTCCACCCCGTTTGCTGCTCAAGTAGCTGCTGAACGTGCTGGTCAAGCTGCGCTGGAATATGGCCTGAAAAACCTCGACGTTAACGTCAAGGGTCCAGGTCCAGGTCGTGAGTCTGCTGTCCGTGCTTTGAACGGCTGTGGCTATAAGATCGCCAGCATCACCGACGTGACGCCAATCCCGCACAACGGGTGCCGTCCGCCGAAGAAGCGCCGCGTGTAATCCAGGAGATTGTAAAGAATGGCTCGTTACATTGGTCCAAAATGCAAACTCGCTCGTCGCGAAGGCACCGATCTCTTCCTGAAGAGCGGCGTGCGCGCGATCGAATCGAAGTGCAACATTGAAGCAGCACCTGGTATCCACGGCCAACGCCGCGGTCGCCAGTCCGACTACGGCACCCAACTGCGTGAAAAGCAGAAGGTCCGTCGTATCTACGGCGTTCTCGAGCGTCAGTTCAGCGGCTACTACAAAGAAGCTGCTGGCAAGAAAGGTGCAACCGGTGAAAACCTGCTGCAACTGCTCGAATGCCGTCTGGACAACGTTGTATACCGTATGGGCTTTGGTTCGACTCGTGCCGAATCCCGTCAGCTGGTATCGCACAAGTCGATCAGCGTTAACGGTCAGACCGTAAACGTTCCGTCCTACCAGGTTCGTGCTGGTGACGTGGTCGCAGTTCGCGAGAAAGCAAAAAACCAACTTCGCATTGTCCAAGCTCTCGATCTGTGTGCCCAACGTGGCCGCGTAGAATGGGTAGAAGTAGACACTGAGAAGAAGTCGGGCGTTTTCAAGAACGTTCCTGCTCGCAGTGATCTGTCCGCCGACATCAACGAAAGCCTGATTGTCGAGCTCTACTCCAAGTAAGGGCTAGAAAATAGGTGCATCCATGCAGATTTCGGTAAATGAGTTCCTGACACCCCGCCACATTGATGTGCAGGTTGTCAGTCCAACCCGCGCCAAAATTACTCTCGAGCCTCTCGAGCGTGGTTTTGGCCACACCCTGGGCAACGCGCTGCGCCGCATCCTGTTGTCCTCAATGCCCGGCTGTGCAGTAGTCGAGGCCGAGATTGACGGTGTGCTCCACGAGTACAGCGCCATCGAAGGTGTACAGGAAGACGTAATTGAAATCCTGTTGAACCTTAAAGGTCTGGCTATCAAGCTGCACGGCCGTGACGAAGTTACGCTGACCTTGTCGAAGAAGGGTTCGGGGGTGGTTACCGCTGCCGATATTCAGCTGGATCATGATGTCGAGATCGTTAACCCCGATCACGTAATCGCTAACCTGGCGTCTAACGGCGCCCTGAACATGAAGCTCACTGTAGCTCGTGGTCGTGGTTATGAACCGGCCGACTCGCGTCAGAGCGATGAAGACGAAAGCCGCAGCATTGGTCGCTTGCAGCTTGACTCTTCGTTCAGCCCGGTTCGCCGTATCGCATACGTGGTGGAAAACGCCCGTGTCGAACAGCGTACTAACCTGGACAAGCTGGTTATTGATCTGGAAACCAACGGTACCCTGGATCCTGAAGAGGCTATCCGCCGCGCTGCAACCATTCTGCAACAGCAGTTGGCTGCGTTCGTCGACCTCAAAGGTGACAGCGAACCAGTGGTAATCGAGCAGGAAGACGAGATCGATCCGATCCTGCTTCGCCCGGTTGACGATCTGGAACTGACTGTACGTTCGGCTAACTGCCTTAAGGCGGAAAACATTTACTACATCGGTGACCTGATCCAGCGCACCGAAGTAGAACTGTTGAAGACTCCGAACCTGGGCAAGAAATCCTTGACTGAAATCAAGGACGTTCTGGCCTCCCGCGGTCTGTCCCTCGGCATGCGCCTCGACAACTGGCCGCCTGCAAGTCTTAAGAAGGACGACAAGGCGACTGCCTGATCGTCGTAATCACCGAACGTGAGTTTGGTAAGGAATGAACCATGCGTCATCGTAAAAGTGGTCGTCACCTGAGCCGTACCAGCTCGCACCGCAAGGCCATGTTCCAAAACATGGCGGTGTCGCTGTTCGAGCACGAGCTGATCAAAACTACACTGCCGAAAGCTAAAGAACTGCGTCGCGTTGCTGAGCCGCTGATCACTTTGGCCAAGACAGACAGCCTGGCTAACCGCCGTCTGGCTTTCGACCGTACTCGTTCGAAAGCTATCGTTGGTAAGCTCTTCAACGACCTGGGCAAGCGTTACGCTACCCGTGAGGGTGGCTACCTGCGCATCCTCAAGTGCGGTTTCCGCGCTGGCGACAACGCGCCTATGGCGTACGTCGAGTTGGTTGATCGTGCTACTGCCGGCGAAGCTGTAAGCGCCGAGTAAGACGACAAGCTGCAACGAGAAACCGGGCCTAGTGCCCGGTTTTTTGTGCGCGTAACAAAAGCGCGCTGCGTACAAGAATCCTCAAGCGACACGCTTCACTATGAGCGTTGGGTATGTTGGTAGTTATTTTCTATTGATGCCTACAATTTAATGAATTTGTAGGTGCCATGTGGATGGTCAATACTCCCTCCAAGCCGATTAGCCGGCAGTTCCAAGTCCGACCTGAGGAAGATTGCGCATGAGCCAGAATAAAGTCCTTACCACCGCCAGCGGCGCACCCGTTGCGGACAACCAGAACTCACGTTCCGCCGGCCCACGTGGCCCCTTGCTGCTCGACGATTTTCACCTGATCGAGAAGCTCGCGCACTTCAACCGTGAAAACATCCCTGAGCGTCGCGTGCACGCCAAAGGTTCGGGTGCCTACGGTACCTTCACTGTAACTAAAGACATTACCCAGTACACCAGCGCCAAGTTGTTCGAGTCCGTTGGCAAGCAGACGCCTACGTTCCTGCGTTTTTCTACCGTAGGCGGTGAGCGTGGTTCGGCTGACACTGAGCGCGATCCACGTGGCTTCGCCTTGAAGTTCTACACCGAGGAAGGCAACTGGGACATTGTCGGTAACAACACCCCGGTGTTCTTTATCCGTGACCCGCTGAAATTCCCTGACTTTATCCACACCCAGAAGCGTCTGCCCCAAAGCAATCTGAAAAGCGCACAAATGATGTGGGATTTCTGGTCGCATTCCCCGGAGGCGCTGCACCAGGTCACCATTCTGTTTTCGGACCGTGGCATCCCAGACGGCTACCGTCACATGCACGGCTTCGGCAGCCACACTTACAGTCTGATCAACGCCAAGGGCGAACGCCACTGGGTGAAGTGGCACTACAAGACCAAGCAAGGCATCAAGAACCTGGCGCCGGCCGAGGCTGCACGCCTGGCGGGTACCGACCCTGACTACGCCCAGCGTGATCTGTTTGGTGCGATCGAGCGCGGTGACTTCCCGAAATGGCGCGTCTGCATCCAGATCATGACTGAGGCTCAAGCAAACGCTCATTACGAGAACCCGTTTGACGTGACCAAGACCTGGTCGCAAAAAGAATTCCCTTTGATTGAAGTGGGTGAGTTGGAGCTCAATCGTAATCCGCAGAACTACTTCGCCGAAGTCGAGCAGGCCGCATTTGGCCCAAGCAATATGGTCCCAGGCGTTGGCCTGTCGCCGGACCGCATGCTGCAAGGCCGGGTCTTCGCCTACGCTGATGCGCACCGCTACCGTGTGGGCACCAACCACCAGCAACTGCCGGTGAACGCGCCACGTAGCCCGGTTAACAGCTACCAGCGTGACGGCTCCATGGCTTTCGGTAGTAACGGCGGTGCGGCTCCGAACTACGAGCCAAACAGCTATGCCGATGCACCGAAACAAGCCCCGCAGTATGCAGAGCCGGCACTGGCCCTGAGCGGCGCCGCTGATCGCTACGATCATCGTGAAGACACGGACTACTACAGCCACGCCGGTGCGCTGTTCCGTCTGATGAATGATGAGCAGAAAGCCCTGCTCACCAATAACATCGCCGGTGCTATGGGTGGCGTTTCCAGCGACGTGGTCCAGCGTCAACTGCAGCACTTCTATAAGGCTGACCCGGCTTATGGAGAAGCAATCGCAAAGGCACTGGGTGTATCGCTTAACTGACTCTAAACGATAAGCAGAACCGCCCTCATTTGGGCGGTTTTTGCGTTATTTCAGCTACTTTTCTCCGGAAATCTTCACTTTTCTGCCGTTTGTCCCGTGACCTTCAAGTCAGCATGGTTCAAACTACAGTCTTTCAAGCAGGGAGATGTAGGGCGATGCAAGGTCACCCCGACGTAATCGATTACCTCAACACGTTGCTGACGGGCGAACTGGCAGCTCGTGACCAATATTTCATCCATTCGCGTATGTACGAAGACTGGGGCTTTACTGAGCTCTACGAGCGTATCAACCACGAGATGGAAGAAGAAGCACAGCACGCTGACGCCCTGATGCGCCGTATCCTGATGCTCGAAGGCACGCCGCGTATGCGTCCTGATGATCTGGACGTGGGTACCACAGTGCCTGACATGCTCGCTGCCGATCTTCGCCTTGAGTACAAGGTCCGTGCCGCACTCTGCAAGGGCATCGAGCTTTGCGAGCAGCACAACGACTATGTCACCCGGGAAATACTGCGGGTGCAGTTGAATGACACCGAAGAAGATCACACCTACTGGCTGGAAAAGCAGTTGGGCCTGATCAAGCTGATCGGCCTGGAGAATTACCTGCAATCGCAGTTCTGATTCCCGGCTATAAAAAGCCCCTGTCACCGCAAAGTGACAGGGGCTTTTTATTGGACGATGAAAAGATCAGGCCCGATCGCGTTCCAGCAATGGTTTCAGGTAGTAACCGGTGTGCGACTGAGGCATTTCGGAAACCTGCTCCGGCGTGCCCACTGCGATGATCTGGCCACCCTTCGAGCCACCTTCCGGCCCCAGGTCTACCAGCCAGTCGGCCGTCTTGATCACATCAAGGTTGTGCTCGATCACCACCACGGTATTGCCGTGGTCCCGCAAGCGGTGGAGTACGTCCAGCAACTGCTGGATATCCGCAAAGTGCAGGCCAGTGGTCGGCTCATCGAGGATGTACAAGGTTTTGCCAGTATCGCGCTTGGACAGCTCGCGAGACAGCTTGACCCGCTGCGCCTCGCCACCTGACAGCGTGGTCGCGGACTGCCCCAGCTTGATGTACGACAGGCCCACATCCATCAGCGTCTGCAGTTTGCGCGCCAACGCCGGCACTGCGTCGAAGAACTCGCGAGCTTCCTCGATGGTCATTTCCAGGGTCTCGTGAATGCTCTTACCCTTGTACTTGATCTCCAGGGTCTCGCGGTTGTAGCGCTTGCTCTTGCACACATCGCACGGCACGTAGATGTCCGGCAGGAAGTGCATCTCCACCTTGATCAGGCCATCGCCCTGGCACGCTTCACAGCGCCCGCCCTTGACGTTGAACGAGAACCGGCCTGGCCCATAACCTCGTGAGCGCGACTCTGGCACGCCAGCGAACAACTCACGGATAGGCGTAAACAGCCCGGTGTAGGTGGCTGGGTTTGAACGCGGCGTACGCCCAATCGGGCTCTGGTCGATATCGACCACCTTGTCCAGATGCTCCAGGCCCTTGATGCTGTCGTGGGCCGCTGCTTCCAGGGTGGTCGCGCCGTTCAGGGCGGTGGCACTCAGGGGGAACAGGGTGTTGTTGATCAGCGTCGACTTGCCCGAACCGGAAACACCGGTCACGCAGGTCAGCAGGCCCAGCGGAATCTCCAGGTCGACATTGCGCAGGTTGTTGCCGCGCGCGCCCTTGAGATGCAGCGCCATCTTCTTGTTACGCGGCGTTCGCTTGGCGGGTACTTCAATTTTCACACGGCCGGACAAGTATTTGCCGGTCAGTGAATCAGGATGTGCCATCACCTCGGCAGGCGTGCCTTCAGCAACAATATGGCCACCATGCACGCCCGCGCCGGGGCCGATATCGACCACGTAGTCCGCCAGGCGGATAGCGTCTTCATCATGCTCGACCACGATTACGGTATTGCCGATATCGCGCAGGTGTTTGAGCGTGCCCAGTAGGCGGTCGTTATCGCGTTGGTGCAAGCCAATCGACGGCTCGTCGAGGATATACAGCACGCCCACAAGACCGGCGCCAATCTGGCTGGCCAGGCGAATGCGCTGTGCCTCACCGCCAGACAAGGTGTCGGCGCTGCGGTCCAGCGACAGATAGTCCAAGCCCACGTTAACCAGAAACTGCAATCGCTCGCGAATCTCTTTGAGGATCTTGTCGGCAATTTCCCCGCGACGACCGGTCAGCTTCAGCACGCCAAAGTATTCACAGGCATCGCCGATCGGCAGGTTGGTCACTGCCGGCAGGGTCTTCTCGCCTACCCATACATGCCGGGCTTCACGGCGCAGACGCGTGCCACGGCAATCCGGGCAAGGTTGTGTGCTGAGGAATTTCGCCAGCTCCTCGCGCACGCTCGCCGATTCGGTTTCGCGGTAGCGGCGTTCCAGGTTCGGCACGATGCCTTCGAACGGGTGCGAGCGCTTGACGATATCGCCACGGTCGTTCAGGTACTTGAAGTCGACGTTCTGAGAACCGCTGCCATTGAGAATGACCTTCTGCTGGTCTGCCGGCAATTGGTTGAACGGTACTTCCAGGCTGAACTTGTAGTGGGACGCCAACGACCCAAGCATCTGGAAGTAGTAGACGTTACGCCTGTCCCAGCCGCGTATCGCACCCTCGGCCAAGGTCAGTTCGCCATTGACCAGGCGCTTGATATCGAAAAACTGCTTCACACCCAGGCCGTCGCAGGTCGGGCAGGCGCCGGCCGGGTTGTTGAAGGAAAACAGCTTGGGTTCCAGCTCACTGATGGCATGGCCACAAATCGGGCAGGCGAACCGCGCGGAGAAGATGATCTCTTCGCCCGGCTCGTCATCCATCGGCGCTACCAGGGCAATGCCATCGGCCAGCTTCAGCGCGGTTTCGAACGATTCCGCCAAACGCTGCTGCAGGTCGGCGCGCACCTTGAATCGGTCCACCACCACATCAATGGAGTGCTTTTTCTGCTTGTCCAGCTTCGGCGCTTCATCCAGCTCGTAGAGCTTGCCGTTGATGCGCGCTCGCACGAAGCCCTGGGCCCGCAGCTCTTCGAAGACCGACAGGTGTTCACCCTTGCGCTCGCGAATGACGGGCGCCAGCAGCATCAGCTTGGCGCCTTCGGGCTGGGCCAGCACCAGGTCGACCATCTGGCTGACGGTCTGGGCTTCCAGGGGGATATCGTGGTCCGGGCAACGGGGGATACCCACGCGTGCGTAGAGCAGGCGCAGGTAGTCGTAGATCTCGGTAATGGTACCCACGGTAGAGCGCGGGTTGTGGGACGTGGACTTCTGCTCGATGGAAATAGCCGGCGACAGGCCTTCAATGGTGTCGACATCGGGCTTTTCCATCATCGACAGGAACTGCCGGGCATAGGCCGACAGCGATTCCACATAGCGACGCTGACCTTCGGCATACAGCGTGTCGAACGCCAGGGACGATTTGCCGGAGCCGGACAAGCCGGTGATGACGATCAGTTTGTCCCGGGGCAGGGTCAGGTCGATGTTCTTCAGGTTGTGGGTTCTAGCCCCACGAATCAGGATCTTGTCCAAGATGGCCTCGCACGGCGGGCGTAAATGATGCCGGAGTATACGGCTAAAGACTGGATGAATATACACTGTCAAAACGCCGCTTGCAGCCTTACATGAAAGCTGCGCGGCAAAGCGCCGCATATACCCTCTCAATCGATGGGACTGGTAGAATCGCCGCCGGTTCACACGAGGTTTTTCCATGCACGATCCCCACAGCGAACGCATGAGTAGCGGCGAGACCCGAGCGGCAAGCGGGCTGGCCCTGGTGTTCGCCTTCCGTATGCTGGGCATGTTTATGGTGTTGCCGGTGCTGGCCACCTATGGGATGGATCTCGCAGGCGCCACCCCCGCCTTGATCGGCCTGGCGATTGGCGCCTATGGCCTGACCCAGGCGATTTTCCAGATTCCGTTCGGGATTATTTCCGACCGCATTGGCCGTCGCCCGGTGATCTATCTCGGGCTGATCGTATTCGCCCTTGGCAGTGTGCTCGCGGCCCAATCCGATTCGATCTGGGGCGTGATCGCCGGGCGCATCCTGCAGGGCGCCGGTGCGATCTCCGCCGCCGTGATGGCGCTGCTCTCGGACCTGACCCGCGAACAACACCGCACCAAGGCCATGGCGATGATCGGCATGACCATCGGCCTGTCGTTTGCCGTGGCCATGGTGGTCGGCCCCTTGCTCACGCGCGCGTTCGGCTTGCATGGGCTGTTCCTGGCCACGGGCGGCATGGCGTTGTTCGGCATCCTGATTGTGGCGTTTATGGTGCCGCGCTCCACCGGCACCCTGGCGCACCGTGAATCGGGCGTTGCACGCAAGGCGTTGCTGCCGACGCTCAAGCACCCGGACCTGCTGCGCCTGGATTTAGGTATCTTCGTATTACACGCCATGCTGATGTGCAGCTTCGTCGCCTTGCCCCTGGCCCTGGTGGAAAAAGCCGGGCTGCCCAAGGAGCAGCACTGGTGGGTCTACCTCACTGCGTTGCTGATTTCGTTCTTCGCCATGATCCCGTTCATCATCTATGGCGAGAAGAAACGCAAAATGAAACGAGTTTTACTCGGCGCCGTCGCGACATTGATGCTCACTGAACTATTCTTCTGGCAGTTCGGCGACAGCCTGCGCGCACTGGTGATCGGCACGGTGGTGTTTTTCACCGCGTTCAACCTGCTCGAGGCGTCGTTGCCGTCACTGATCAGTAAAGTTTCACCGGCAGGCGGCAAGGGCACGGCCATGGGGGTGTATTCCACCAGCCAGTTCCTGGGCTCCGCGTTGGGCGGTATCATGGGCGGCTGGATGTTCCAGCATGGCGGTTTGTCGGTTGTGTTCCTTGGATGCGCCGCGCTGGCTGCACTTTGGCTGGTCTTTGCTGTTACCATGCGCGAACCTCCCTACGTCACCAGCCTGCGTTTGCCGCTATCGCCCGAGGCGATCCGCGAAGCCGGCCTGGTCGAGCGCCTGAAGGCCGTGGTAGGGGTAACGGATGCAGTGGTGGTCGCTGAAGAGGCGGCCATTTACATCAAATTGGACACCGAATTATTGGATCGCGCGACGCTCGAGCAACTGGTCAACCCAGTGCCGACAGCGCGCCCAGCCTAGGAGAACGTTATGGCCCGTGGGGTTAACAAAGTCATATTGGTCGGTACTTGCGGCCAGGATCCCGAAGTTCGCTACTTGCCTAACGGTAATGCTGTGACCAACCTGAGCCTGGCGACCAGCGAACAGTGGACCGACAAGCAGACCAACGAGCGCAAAGAGAAAACCGAGTGGCACCGCGTGTCGTTGTTCGGCAAGGTCGCAGAGATCGCCGGTGAATACCTGCGCAAAGGTTCGCAGGTGTACATCGAAGGCAAACTGCAAACCCGTGAGTGGGAAAAAGACGGCATCAAGCGTTACACCACCGAAATCGTGGTCGACATGCAAGGCACCATGCAACTGCTGGGCGGCCGTCCACAGGGCGACCAACAGGGCCAGGGCGGCATGTCCAACTCGGCACCGCGCCCACAGCAGTCGCGTCCGCAGCCAAGCCAGCAGCCACAGCGTGAGTCGCGCCCAGCGCCACAACAGGCTGCTCCGCAACCGGCTCCGGATTTCGACAGTTTTGATGACGATATCCCGTTCTAAGGTCCAAGACCGACCCTGAACAAACAAAACCCCCGATAGCGAAAGCATCGGGGGTTTTTTATGGGCAATGCCCAGGTGTCGGTGCACGGGATGCCTTTGTGCAAACAGCACACCAACCCCAGCATTTGTTCTCATGGCTCACAAGATTTAGGCTGTCGCCACCTCTAGCAAGAAGGAAAGCTGTGATGACCTGGTCCGCCAAGCAGTACACGATGTTCGAACAGCAGCGCACTCGCCCCGTCCGTGACCTGGTGGCGGCCATTCCCAACACCGACGTGAACACCGCCGTCGACCTGGGTTGCGGGCCGGGGAACTCCACCGAAGTACTGGCCGAGCGTTTCCCCCAAGCGCACGTCACGGGCATGGACAGCTCCGATGACATGTTGCTGGACGCCCGCAAGCGCCTGCCCAGGTTGAACTTCGAGCTGGCAGACATCGGCGCCTGGCATCCGGCGCAACGCTTGGATGTGATCCTGGCCAATGCCTCGCTGCAATGGCTGCCCGATCACGCCACGCTGTACCCGCACTTGGTCCACCAACTGAACCCAGGCGGTACGCTGGCGGTGCAAACCCCGGACAACCTTGACGAGCCCGCCCATCGCCTGGCCCGTGAAGTTGCGGCCGATGGCCCATGGGCGGCCAAGATTGGGGCGGTCAAACACAATGAACGGCACACCGCCAGTTACTACTACGAACTGCTGAGCAAGCATTGCAGTACCGTGGATGTGTGGCGCACCACCTATCAGCACCCGTTGGCGGACCACGGGGCGGTGGTGGAGTGGTTCAAGGCTTCGGCATTGCGGCCTTTTCTTGCGCCGTTGACCGACGATGAAAAAGCCGCCTTCCTGCAGCAATACCAGGCGCGAATTACCCAGGCTTATCCAGCCCTGGCCGATGGCACGGTGTTGTTGCCTTTTCCGCGGCTGTTCATCATTGCCACGCGCTAAAGCGATCAGCCCGGGTGGCGGTCACGCGGCCGCTGCTTGGGCCTTCAAATATTCCTCTGCCGACACCACACCCGCATAGCCAAAGGCCAGGGAGGCCATGTACGCGCCGTGCACCTGCGCCGCCGGAATCACCTGGCCGTTGAATTCCTGGTCGCGGGTCGCGCAGGCATCATGAATCACCGTAACCTTGTAGCCCAGGTCCGCCGCTGCCCGCACCACGGCGTCAACGCACATATGGCTCATGCTACCCACCACCACCACGTCGGTGATGCTGCGCCGTTCCAGCAGTTCGCGCAGGTTGGTTTGGCGAAACGCATTCACGAAGTGTTTGAGCACCACCGGTTCATCGCCCTCGTTGAGCACCTTGGCATGCAAATGCGCGCCTTCGGAGCCCGGTGTGAAGAACGGTGCGTCGTCGCCAGCGAACTCATGCCGTACATGAATCACCGCATCGCCTGCTTGCCGAAACGCCTGTAGCACCTGCGCTGCCTTGTCCGCTGCGGCTTCCACGCCGTCGAGCGGCCACTTGCCCTGGGGGAAGTAGTCGTTCTGGATATCGATTAGGATGAGCGCCTGCTTGGCCATGTGTGTTGCCTCGTGATGGGTTGATGGGCCTAGTATCTTATCTGGCGGCCGCGCCGAGGATTGGCTGCACCGACAATAACAGGGGGAAAACTGACAATGGCCGCGCAACGCAGCACTGTCGAGCTGGGTGTGTTGATCTACCAGGGCGCGCAACTCGCCGCAGTCCACGGGCTGACCGACCTGTTCGGGGTCGCTAACCGCATCGCCGCCGAGCATGAATCTGCGCAACTGCCGCTGCTGCGGGTCAGCCACTGGCAGGTAGATGCCCGCGGCATGCCCGCGCGCACGTTCGACAGCCACCCAGGCCCCGACCAACCGATGATGGCCGTGTTGGTGCCGCCCTCGATTGCCGAGTTCACCGAAGACCAGGCGCCGCCTGCACTGCTGCAATGGCTGCGCCAGCAACATGCAGCCGGCACCGTGCTGGGCGGTGTGTGCATCGGTTCGATCATGCTGGCGCGCAGCGGCTTGTTGGATGGTCGCAGCGCCACCACCCACTGGTCCTCCGCGAAGTCTTTTGCGGCCAGTTACCCGGCGGTGCGCCTGGAAGCGGATAAACCCATTGTCGATGACGGCGACTTGATCACTTCCGCGGGGCTGATGGCTTGGTCCGAACTGGGCCTGCGCCTGGTCGACCGGCTGATGGGCCCGAGCGTTGCGGCCGATACGGCGCGTTTTCTGGTGATCGAACACAGCGCCAGCGCCAGCCAATGTGGTAGCAACTTTGCGCCGCTTCTCAGGCACGGTGATGGTGCAGTCCTCAAGGTCCAGCATTGGCTGCAAGCCAGTGGCGCGGTGGATGTGTCCGTGGCGGCGATGGCGCAGGAGGCCAACCTGGAGGAGCGTACCTTCCTGCGGCGCTTTCGCAACGCCACCGGGTTGAAACCCACCGAGTACTGCCAGCACCTGCGTGTCGGTAAGGCACGGCAGATGCTGGAGTTCACCAACGGCACGATCGATCACATTGCCTGGACCGTGGGCTATCAGGACCCCAGCGCCTTTCGCGCCATTTTCAAGAAAATCACCGGCTTGTCCCCCAGCGATTACCGCAACCGCTTTGGGGTTTGAATCGTGCAGAACGCCGCAGGGTTAACCTCGGGTCGTGCAGAATAAAACAGGCTAACGGCCATCACTTTGGGCGCAACTGATTGATTTAACAGCCACGCCCGCAAACCCTACGTTGGCCTGATCCATGCAGCCCTCCTGCTACACAACGGCTGATAGAAAGGGGAACGCATGACCCCCATAAGTCGCAACAAGAAGCTAGTGGTTGCCCACTCCATGCGAGAAGGCGCGCCCTTGCATGAAATCGAAACCAACCGCGCCCTCGCACGCTGGCTGGCGCAGATCCTGGGGCTCAAGTTCGGTGGCAGTTACGACCCGGCCCTGCATGCGGGTCGGGAATTGTATCTGCTGCCCACGCAAACCCTGGTCGGGCCCGCCCAAGCGCGCCTGCTCAATATCGAGGGGCCACAAGATCTGTGGGGCGGCTATGTCGATCACGCTTTCATCTGCACCAAAGCCATCAGTCACGGCCTGCTGAGTCCTGAGGCCAAGGCGCCCGAAGGCTGGTCGCCGACATTCTGCGAGCGTGTGCGTGACGTGGTGTTGGACGGCGTGAGTGTGTTCGCCCTTGAGGACGCGCGGCCTGCCGCGACCCGCTTGCTCTACAGCGGCCCGATTCGTCTGAAACCCGTAAATGCCTGTGCAGGGCGGGGGCAGGAAGTTATCCACAGCCTGGATGAGTTCGACGCGATAGTGGCGCGCCCGGAAGCGGCCGGAATGTTCAATCAAGGCGTGGTGCTGGAACAAGACCTGCACGAGGTGGTCACCCATAGTGTGGGCCAGAGTTTTATCGGCGATCACCTCTTCAGCTACTGCGGCGAGCAGCACCTGACGCAAGACGGGCTGGGGGAAGAGGTCTACGGCGGTTCCGATCTGCTGGTCGTCCCCGGTGATTATGCAGCGCTGCTCAAACTGAATCTGCCTGAAGACGTGCATAAGGCTATCGAACAGGCGCTGGTGTTCGACCGTGCTGCGAATGAGGCCTACCCAGGCTTCTTCGCCTCGCGCCGCAACTACGACATCGCCCAAGGCCTGGACAGCACAGGCCAGCGCCGCAGTGGCGTGCTCGAACAATCCTGGCGCATGGGCGGGGCCAGCAGCGCGGAAGTCGCGGCGCTGCAGAGCTTTATCAACCATCCGGGCCTCAAGGCCATCCGTGTGTCCTCGGTAGAAACCTATATAGACCAAGCGCTGCCGGCGGATGCCATCGAGGTATACCGAGGCCCGGCCGAAAACAGCGACTTTCTACTCAAGTATGTGACGGTCAAGACTTATGACGGCTAGAAGCGAGAGCATCAGCATTGATATAGACGACGAACAAATGAGCGGGACCTTCCTCAGCCCCAAGTCCAAAGTGCCCGGTGTGTTGTTCGTGCACGGTTGGGGCGGTAGCCAGGAGCGCGACCTGGAGCGGGCCAAAGGTATCGCAGGCCTTGGGTGTGTGTGCCTGACCTTCGACCTGCGTGGTCATGCTGGCACCGGCATCCCCTTGTCCCGCGTCACCCGCGAAGACAACCTGCGCGACCTGCTGGCCGCTTATGACCGCCTGCTGTCCCACCCGGCGATCGACACCTCGGCGGTGGCGGTGGTAGGCACCAGTTATGGCGGCTACCTGGCAGCGATCCTCACCTCATTGCGCCCGGTGCGTTGGCTGGCGCTGCGAGTGCCGGCGCTGTACCGCGACCAGGAATGGCTCAAGCCCAAGCGCGACTTGGACAAAGCCGACCTGATGGATTACCGCGGCACCCTCGTGCACGCCGAAACCAACCGGGCCCTGCATGCCTGCGCGCAATTTACCGGCGATGTGCTGATTGTCGAGTCGGAAACCGACGACCATGTGCCCCACGCCACCATCATGAGTTACCGCGCGGCGTGCCAGCAGACCCACTCCCTGACCCACCGCATCATCGACGGCGCCGACCATTCCCTGAGCGACCCGGTGTCGCAACAGGCGTATACCTCGATACTGGTGGACTGGATTACCGAGATGGTGGTGGGGGAGCGGTTGAGCATCATTCAGGCCCGATAGTCGTTGTCCTCGTGATCGCTATCGCGGGGAAGCCCGGCTCCCACTTTGGAATGCATTCCCCTGTGGGAGCCGGGCTTGCCCGCGATAGCGATTCAACAGTCACCACCGTCTCATCAGGCTGTCTTCTTCACCCGCAACGCCTTGGCCTTGGCCTCCACCCCCAAATACATCACCAGTGCAATCAACAACGGGCAAATAAAATAAATTGCCCGGTACGCGATCAGCCCCGCCAGCAAACTCCCCCGCGACGCCTCATGTTGCAATAGCGCAATGAACACTGCCTCCAACACCCCCAACCCGGCCGGGATATGGGTGACCACCCCGGCAATCGCACTGATCAACAGCACCCCCAGCACCAACGGGTAATCCAGTTTGGCCGGCAGCAAGGTGAATATCACTGCGGCCATCAACGACCAGTTCAACGCACCCAGAGCCAGCTGCAAACAGGCCATGCGCAGCGACGGCAAGTTGATCTCGATACCGCGAATCGACCACGCGCGCTTTTTAGAAAACCGGCACGCCGCCAGGTAACCCAGGCTCGCGAGCACCAATAACACCCCGACCCCTTGCAAGGCGCCGCTGCTGAGCTTCCAGCCTGGCGGCAGGGTCACCAACCCGCTGCTGAACACCACCCCGGCCAACGCCATATAGCCGAACCAATTGGTGGCCAGGCTCAGGCCGAGGATCTTGGCGATATTGCTGGTGCTCACGCCCAGGCGCGAATACAGCCGGTACCGCATGGCAATGCCGCCGACCCAAGCGCTGAGGTTGAGGTTGAACGCGTAGCTGATGATGCCCACCGGCAATATCTGCTTCCAGCGCAGCGGCTGGCGAATGTAGGTGCGGCCGATCAGGTCAAAACAGGCGTAGACAATGAAACTGCACAGCGTCAGCGCGCCGGCGATGAACAATGTGCGCAGCTTGAACTCGCTCAGGGTCTGGAACACTTCGCTCCAGTCGATGCGCCGGGCGAGCAGGGTAAACAACACGATCAGCAGCACGAAGAACGCAATCGTCAGCGGTTTCTTCCAGCGCTTGAACCCAGAGGCTTGCGCTTGGGGGCGGGCTTCAGACGTCATGGGGCGCGGCCTCAAAAGGTTTCAAGCGCGGTTTGTGGGCCGGCAACCAACTGGCCAGTACCGGGAAATGGCGCATCACATGAAACACCAGGAAACCCACGGTCAAGCGCCAGAGCCACAGGCGTGGTTTGCGCTTTTCCGGCATGGTCTGGCAATGATTGTGGGCGAGGGCTTCCAGGCGTTCGTAGAGCTGTTGATTGAAAGCCCGGTCGCGAATCAGCACGTTGGCTTCCAGGTTCAGTGCCAGGCTCAGTGGGTCCAGGTTGCTGGAGCCGACGGTGCTCCATTCGTCATCCACCAGCGCCACCTTGCCGTGCAGCGGGCGTTGGCAGTATTCGTGGATCACCACGCCATCCTTGAGCAAGTAGTCATAGAGCATGCGCGCGGCCAGTTTCGCCAACAGCACGTCCGGCTGGCCCTGCATGATCAACTGCACCTGCACGCCACGGCGTGCCGCGTTACGGATCTCGCGAAGCAGGCGATAGCCGGGGAAGAAGTACGCGTTGGCGATCACCACCCGCTGCCGGGCCTGGCTCAAGGCGTGGATATACGCGTCTTCGATGTCATCACGATGCTGGATGTTATCGCGATAGATCAGACGTACCAGGCCGTCGCCTGGCTCGTTCGTCCAGGGCGAAGGCCGTTGTTGGCGCCGCCGCCAACCGCGACGGCTGCGCACCTGGCGGCCACTTTGGGCGAGGGCGAAATGGTGGAGGTCGGCCACAGCCGGGCCGATCACCTGTACTGAGTAATCCTGCTTGGCTTCGGGGCCGAAATCCGCCAGGTGATCGGCAGAAAAATTGATCCCGCCGATAAACGCCACGCGGGCGTCCACCACGACGATCTTGCGATGCAGGCGGCGAAACCAGTTAGTGCGTATGCCAAGGGTCTTGGGCGCCGGGTCGAACATCTGCACCATTACCCCGGCCTCGGCCAACTCCCGCAGGAAGCCCGGGCTCAGTTCGCCGCAGCCAAAACCGTCGAGGCTGACCACCACCTTCACCCCGCGCTTGGCCGCCTCGATGAGGATGCTGTGCAGCTCAACGCCGACCTTGTCTTCAAAGAGGATAAAGGTCTCCAGCAGGATCTCGCGCTCGGCGCCGCGCAACGCCTCGAATACGGCAGGAAAGTACGCCTCGCCGTTCTCCAGCAATTGCACCTGGTTGCCGCTCTGCCAGCCGTAATCCAGATCCCGCGCCTTGCTGTCGTCTGGCGGTTGGTCTGTGGCGATATGGTCTACCGCAACGTTCATAGCTCCACCTCCACCGACAGCGGCACATGGTCTGAGAGATGGGACCAAGGCCGAGTGGTGAGCACGCGCGGGTTGTGCACCGTCAGGTTGCGCACATAAATACGGTCCAGCGGCAGTAGCGGCAGGCGTGCTGGGAAGGTGCGCGCCGGTTTACCGAGGGTGTGCATGAACACTTCCTGCAAACCGCTTTGGCTCAGGTCGGCCTTTTGCCGCCAGTCGTTGAAGTCGCCAGCGACCACCAACGGCGCATCAGCCGGAATCTCGCTGATACGTTGTTCCAGCAACCGCAACTGCTGTTGGCGATGCACCTCGCGCAAGCCCAGGTGGATGCAGATCGCGTGCACCTGCTGACCGCTGCCCGGCAGGCGCAGCACGCAATGCAGCAGGCCGCGGTTTTCATGGCCGCTTTGCGATATGTCGAGGTTGTCATAGCGGATGATCTGAAATTTGGACAGCAGTGCATTGCCATGGTCGCCATGGGGGTACACCGCATTGCGGCCATAGGCAAACTGCGGCCAGATGCTGTCAGCGAGAAATTCATACTGCGGCATTTTTGGCCAGTCGCTGTAGCGCTGTGGATGGCGTTCGTGGGTGCCATGAATTTCCTGCAAGAACACCATGTCTGCGCCCACACTGCGCACCGCTTCACGCAGCTCGGGCAAGATGAAGCGGCGATTCAGCGCGGTGAAACCCTTGTGGATATTGACCGTCAGCACTGTAAAGCGGGTGATGGCGGTGGTCGGCGGGGTGGGGATCAGCTCTGGATGTGTCATGGCAATACTCCTGGTTCCGGCAGCCGGCCAGGTTCGGTGAGCAGGTGTTGGTCCAGCCCGAAACGTTGCAGCAATTGGCGTGCATCGAAGGGGGCGCGAACTTTGATGTCGTTGTCGAAAAAGCAGAACACATCGCGCTGTTTACGCCTGCGGGGCGTGTGGTGCGGGTCGACCAGGTGTGCATCGGCAGGCTGCTTGCCGTGGGCCCAGCGCTCGATGCGGTCACCCCAGCGCTGGAGCGCTTCGGCGCTATAGCCACTGGCGTATAACTGCTTGTCGCCGTGCAAGCGCAGGTACATGAAGTTGGCGGTCACGTCTTCCATGTATGGCCACTTGCCTGCGGTGTCTGCGACCACCAGGGCCACCCCGTGTTTATCCAGCATCTGGATGAACTCCGGCACGGCAAAACTCGTGTTGCGAATCTCCACGGCATGGCGCAACGGCTTCTTGGCATAGGCCTTCATGCTCGCCTTGCCGTTAAGGCGCGGCTCATGCTGGCGCGCGAGGGCGGCGGCCTGCTGGGTATCGGTAGGTAATTCAGCCAAAAAGGTTTCGAACAGCGTGGCGTCGAATTTGAAGCTGGGCGGAAACTGCCAGAGGATTGGGCCGAGTTTTTCTTTGAGTTCCAGCACCCCGGAAGCGAAGAAATTCGCCATCGGCTTGTGTACATCGCGCAGGCGCAGGATGTGCGTGATGAAACGGGGCGCCTTGACACTGAACATGAAACCTTCAGGCGTATCGGCATACCACTCGGCATAGCGCTTAGGGGTTTGCAGCGCGTAGAACGAGCCGTTGATTTCGATGCTGTTGACGGCGCGTGACGCAAACTGCAACTCGCGTTTCTGGGTCAGCCCTTCGGGGTAGAAGTCCCCGCGCCAGGGCGTGTAGCGCCAGCCGGAAATGCCGATGTGAATCGCCGCCATGTGTGCTCCCGTGGTTGGTGGGTGAGGTGACCTCCGTTATGGGATGACTGCGCTATTTGGCTGAAAGTTTCCACATTCCTACAGGCGGTACAGGGTAGGAAAAGATCGGAGGGCATCGCCCATGCGGGGAACGATCAAGGCCTAAACCCGTCAGTTTCTTACAGACCCTGCTGAAGGAGCTCGCTGTTTTGCTGAATCTAAAGACTGCATTACTGCTCGGTGCGTTGCTGCTTTGCGGTAACGGCGCACTGCAAGCCGCAGCGACGGCACCCGCTGCCGAGACGCCGGCCAAGCCGGAATTGCTGGTGCAAGGCGGGCTACTCGGGGCCATCAGTTCCAGCATTGATGACGTGCAAGACAAGCTCGACCTCAACCAGAACCTCATTGACGCCTGGCGCCTGCGGGCCGACCGCGCCGCAGACGAAGTAGGGCGCCTGGTGGACCAGACCACCGCTCGCTCGCCGTGGAGCGTGGCCGGCGATTTCCTGCTGTTGTCTGGCGTGTGGGCCGGTGCCTTTGCTGTGCTGACGATGCTGGGGCGCCTGGTTGTGAAACGCGCGAGCCGCCGCGCATTCCTTGCGCGGCGTCAACGGCTGCAAGGCTTGCTGGGCTATGTGGTGCCCTACACGATTCCAGCGCTGATCTGCCTGCCGTTGACCCTTTATGTCAGTCACTTTTTAGCTGCGTCTGTCGGTCGCGCCCTGGCGCTGTGTTTTGCCTACGCCACCAGCAGTGGCATCTTTTCCACCTCGTTGCTGCTGTGCGTCATTGTCATGTTTAACGTCGGGCACAAGCGGCCTGCGGTGCGGATCATTCGTGACTATTGCCCCAAGCCGCTGTTCCTGATCGGCTTTCTCGCGGCCCTCAGCGATGCGCTGACCAGCCCGCAAATCGCTCGGCAACTGGGCGGTAATATCACCAGCAGCATCGCCGTGTTTACCGGCCTGTTTGCCGCGGTCATCTTTGGCGTGCTGGTGGTCCGCCTGCGTCGGCCGGTGGCCCATTTGATCCGCAATCGGCCGCTGGCCCAGCGCCTCAAACATCCAGCATTGCAACAATCGTTGCGGGTGTTTTCCGGGCTCTGGTACTGGCCGATTCTGTTGATGGTGCTGGTCTCGGCGGTCAACCTGATTGGCGCCGGTGACGATAACCAAGAGGCCCTGCGCTGCGCGCTGCTCACCACCTTGTTACTGATCGGCACGGTGTTTCTCAGCACCGTGTTGCAACACCTGTTCAAGTCCCGCAGCCAGGTATCGATCCAGCGCAGCAGCGCCTACAAGGAACGCTTCCTGAGTTTGCTGCACGCGATTTTGCGCATCGTCATGGCCATCGCGTTTATCGAGATACTCGGGCGTATCTGGGGTGTTTCGCTGTTCGAATTCGCCCAGCGCAACTCCGTGGGCCGGGCCATCAGT
This sequence comes from Pseudomonas sp. B2021, assembly GCF_018135665.1. NCBI lineage: Bacteria > Pseudomonadati > Pseudomonadota > Gammaproteobacteria > Pseudomonadales > Pseudomonadaceae > Pseudomonas > Pseudomonas sp. B2021. The sequence goes on along the minus strand of NZ_SMOF01000001.1, from coordinate 5,460,978 downwards.
GACTCCCTCAGCAGTATCGGCCTGATCCTGTTGGTGACCTGGCTGTTCTGGGTGGTGCTCGATACGGCGATCCAGGAAGCCCTCAAGCCACCGGTGAACAAACGCTCCAGTCGCCAGCCCAGTACCCGGGTCAAAACCATCCTGCCGCTGCTGCGCAATGCGGTGAAGATCATCCTGGTGGTGATCTGCGCGATCACCACCATGGCCAACCTGGGCATCAATGTCGCGCCGTTGCTGGCGGGCGCCGGGGTGGTGGGCCTGGCCATCGGTTTCGGGTCACAGCAACTGGTGCAGGACGTGATCACCGGCCTGTTCATCATTATCGAAGACACCCTGTCCATCGGCGATTGGGTGGTGCTCGACTCCGGCCACGCCGGCACCGTCGAAGGCCTGACCATCCGCACCCTGCGCCTGCGCGACGGCAAGGGCTTTGTGCATTCTGTGCCGTTCGGGCAGATCAAGGCGGTCACCAACCAGTCCCGTCAGTTCGCCTATGCGTTCTTCTCCGTGCAGTTCACCTACGACACCGACGTGGACAAGGCCGTGGAGCTGATCCGCGAAGCCGGCCAGTCGATCCGCGACGATGTGTTCCTCAAGTACAACCTGCAAGGGCCGTTGGAGGTGTTCGGGGTAGACAAGATGGACCTCAATGGCGTGGTGCTCACCGCGCAGTTCCGCACGGTTTCGGGTGGCCAGTACGCGGTCAGCCGTGCGTTTAACCAGCGCCTGAAAAAGCTTGTGGATAACTGTGAGGCGGTGCACTTCGCCCAGACTTATCCACAGCAGCTCTTGCTCGCACCGCGCGCGGCGCTGAAACAGGAGGCCGCCGAACCCGACGTCAAGACACTTAATCCGTGACGGTTGCGCTACAAGCCCGCAAAATGCAACGATTCTGGCAATGACCTACGACAGGGCACACGCGTCTGTCGATAATAACCATCGTTCCAAACAGACCGGGCCTGCTCAATCTATGCGAATGCGCCTTATGTTACTGGGCGGCGGGAATGCCCTCGGGCAGGCGCTGATTCGCCTCGGTGCGGAGGAAGACATCGGTTTCCTCGCCCCCAAACCGCCCCAAGACGGCTGGGATGCCGCAAGTCTCACCCAATTGCTCGACGACACCCGTCCCGATGCCTTGATCAACCTCGCCTACTATTTCGACTGGTTCCAGGCCGAAGCCGTGAGCGAGTCCCGCTTGGCCGCCCAGGAATTCGCCATCGAACGCCTGGCCGAGCTGTGCCAGCATCACAGCATCACCCTGCTGCAACCGTCCAGCTACCGCGTATTCGATGGCTCCCGCGCCACCGCCTACAGCGAGAAAGACGAGCCGGTGCCCCTGGGCCTGCGCGGTCAGGCGTTGTGGCGTATCGAACAAAGCGTGCGCGCCACATGCCCGCAGCATGTACTGCTGCGGTTTGGCTGGTTGCTCGATGACAGCGCCGATGGCACGCTCGGGCGCTTCCTGGCCCGGGCCGAGAGCGCCGACGAGCTACTGATGGCCGACGACCGCCGGGGTAACCCGACGCCGGTGGACGATGCAGCACGGGTGATCATCTCGGTGCTCAAGCAACTCGATTGCGCTGCGCCGCTGTGGGGCACTTACCACTACGCCGGCCACGAGGCGACGACGCCGTTGGCGCTGGGCCAGGCGATTCTCACTGAAGCGCGCAACTTCCATCCGCTCGCCATCGAGTCCCCCACCGCCCAGGCTCACGCAGCGCGGCCGGATGCGGCGGATGAACCGCAGCATGCGGTGTTGGCCTGCAAGAAAATCCTGCATACCTTTGGTATCAAACCACGGGCATGGCGGGCAGGCTTGCCGGCGCTTCTGGATAGCTTCTACCGCCATAGCTGACACCCCCAAAACCAAAAGTGGGAGGGGACTTATGTGGGAGCTGGCTTGCCTGCGATAGCATCACCTGGGTATCACTGATACACCGAGGTGTCTGCATCGCGGGCAAGCCCGGCTCCCACATAAGCCCCCTCCCACATGGGTTATGCGGTGTGGCTTAACCGGACTTAGAACTTGTAGCCGATACCCACCATGTAAACCATCGGGTCTACATCCACATTGACCTTGGCCCGAGTGCCTTGGCCCAGCGCGTTGTTATCCACAGTCGCTTTGGTGCTGATGTTGATGTAGCGCGCCTGGGCGTTGATCATCCACTTGTCGTTGATCATGTAGTCGGCGCCGATCTGCGCGGCCCAGCCCCAGGAGTTTTCGGCCTTGAAGTTGCTGAAACCGGCCTGTTCGGCACGGCTGCCCACGTGTTCGTCGTAGATCCAGGTGTAGTTGATACCGGCGCCCACATACGGCTGGAACGCAGACTTATGATCCAGCGGGTAGTACACGACGCTCAAGGTCGGCGGCAGGTGTTTGAGCGTGCCGAGCTTGCCGTTGGCGGCACCGAGGGCGGTGTTCTTGATCTTCACGTCGTGCTCGAACGGCGTGGCCGCGAGCAATTCGATGCCGACGTGGTCGGTGATCATGTAGGCGAAGTTCAAGCCCAATTGGGTGTCGCTGCTCATGGTCGCCTTGCCGCCCAGGTTGGTACCGGCCAGCGGGCCCTGGTCAACCTTGACGCTGCCGCTGTCGGCCTTCGGGTTCACGGTAATAGCACCGGCACGAACCAGAATATCGCCCGCCTGGTGAGCGTGAGCGACGGGGGCGACGAGGGCGAGCGCGAAGAGGGACGCGCCGAGCAGAGACTTGTTCATGGGAGCTCCAAAGGACGTTTAAAAGTTGTACGTCCAATGGTAAAGATCGTTCCGTTCGGTCTTTTGACTCAGCTCAATGAAAGGGTGATCAGTCACTTTCGGCACTGATCTAAACCTGTGGGAGCTTCAGTGTGTTGCTGGTGGGGGTTATTCCTCCAGCTCGTACATATAAATCTTCTGGGCATCCATCTGGTAACCCGCGTCGGCCAATTCGCTGGACGATGGCTTGACCTGCATCGCGCCTTCGATCCAGTACGGTTGATACAGCTCATCGAGCTTCACCCCCACCTCGCTTTTCACATGCACGATCTGGTTCGACGGCGGTGGCGGCACATGGATGCAGGCGCCGAAATACGGCACCAGCAGAAACTCCGTAGTGCGGCCTTCTTCGCTGACTTCCAGCGGCACGATATACCCTGGCAGGCGAATATGCTGGCCATCCAGGCTCTGTACCACCGGCGCGTTGGGCATGTCCTGCTTGGCCGCCGGCGCGGCTTCGGCGGACAAGGCATCGGCCATGTTCGACAGGTCGTGCAGCGGCTTCATATTGGGCACTTCTGGTGGCGCATCCGGCGGGATCATCTCCTGCCAGGACAAATCCCTGGGCTGCTCCTGCGCCCAGGCAGGCACGGCCATCAACAACAACAGGGCAAACAGGGCACGACGCATCGAAGCCTTCCTCATAAACGGATGGACAGGCCATCGGCCAAAGATTGGCGGTAGGCGCGCCACGCGGGCACGCTGCCCATCAACAGGGCGGCTGCCAGGATACCGGCGAGCAACGTCCATTCATATTCGCTCGGCCACGACATCGGCAGGTCCAGGCCGTAATTGGCCTGCAAATAACCCCGCGAGGCGGCGATGCACAGGTACAGCAAACCCAGGCCCGCTACCACGCCGGACAAGGCCAGGGCGAAGGCTTCGAAGATCAGCAGCGTTGCGATGTGCCAAGGCCGCGCGCCCACCGACCGCAGGATCGCCATCTCGCGGCGACGCTCGTTAAGGCTGGTGAGGATCGCCGTGAGCATGCCGATCAAACCGGTCAGCACCACGAACAGCGAGATCACGAACAAGGCTTTTTCGGCGGTGCCCATCATGCTCCACAGTTCTTGCAACGCCACGCCTGGCAGGATCGCCAGCATGGGCTCGCCACGAAATTCATTGATCTCTCTTTGCAAGGCAAAGGTGGAAATCTTGTTGTTCAGGCCGAGCATGAACGCGGTAATGGCTTGCGGCGTGAGGTCCATATTGCGCGCCTGGTCGGCACTGATGCGGCCTTTGCCCTGGGCCGGCACGCCGTTGTGCCAGTCGATATGAATCGCTTCCATGCCGCCGAGGCTGATATGCAGCGTGCGGTCCACTGGCGTGCCGGTGCGCTTGAGAATGCCGACCACCGTGAACGGTTTGTCGTCATGCTTGACCAGGCTGACCACCGCCACGCCATGGGCCAGCACCAGCTTGTCGCCGAGTTTGTAATGCAGGGCCTCGGCCACTTCGGCGCCGAGCACTACCTCGAACGGGTCGGTGGCGAAGGCGCGGCCGCTGGCCAGCTCGAGGTTTTGCTTGCGCCCGTACTGGTAGTGCTCGAAGTAGGACTCGTTGGTGCCCATCACCCGGTAGCCGCGATGGGAGTCGCCGAGGGAGATCGGGATCGCCCATTTCACTTGTGGGCTGGCGGCGAAGTGCTCGTAGCTGTCCCAACGGATGTTGTTGGTGGCGTTGCCAATGCGGAACACCGAGTACAGCAGCAGGTTGACCGAGCCGGAACGGGCGCCGACGATCAGGTCGGTGCCGCTGATGGTGCTGGCGAAACTGTTGCGCGCCTCGACGCGCACACGCTCCACCGCGAGCAGCAAGCAGACGGAAAGCGCGATGGCAAACGCGGTGAGGATCGCGGTAAAGCGGCGGTTAGCCAGGCTGGCCATGGCTAGACGGAACAGATACATCTCAAACCTCTGCGGGCATGGCGGCGCGATTGAGTTCGGCCAGCGACAGGTTGCGGTCGAACAGCGACGCCAGGCTCTGGTCATGGCTGACAAACAACAGGCTGGCGCCCGCTTCGCGGCATTCGGCGAACAGCAACTGCAGGAAGGCTTCGCGGGCGTCGTAGTCCAGGGCCGAGGTGGGCTCGTCGGCGATCACCAGCTCCGGCTGGCCGATCAGCGCTCGGGCAGCGGCCACCCGTTGTTGCTGGCCGATGGACAGCGAATCGGCACGGCGTTCCAGCAGGCTCTGGTCCTTCAAACCCAGGTGTGCGAGCAAGGTCGCAGCGGCCTGGTCGACGCTGCCGTGACGCTGCTTGGCCCGTTGCGCGCGCAGCTTGGAAAAGTGGCAAGGCAGCTCGACGTTCTCGCGCACCGACAGAAACGGCAGCAGGTTGAACTGCTGGAAGATATAGCCGGTGTGGTCCACACGGAAACGGTCACGAGCACCGGCCGAGAGTTCGGTCAACTCCTGGCCGAGCAGGCGGATGCTGCCTTGGCTGGGTTTCTGCACGCCTCCCAATAGCCCGAGCAAAGTGGTCTTGCCACTGCCGCTCGGGCCCTTGAGAAACAGGGTTTCCCCGGGTTCCAGGCGGAACGCGGGGATGTCCAGCAACTGCGGGTGACCGGGCCAGTTGAAGCCCAGGTCGGACAGTTCGATTAACGCTTGAGTCATGGGAAGTCAGTGTCGCCTGGTAGTCGAAAATGGCGCCGATCCACTGTGGGAGCTGGCTTGCCTGCGATGGCATCGCTACGGTGTGCCTGCTGCACCGCGTCGCCTGTATCGCAGGCAAGCCAGCTCCCACAGGGACTGTGCTTTCAAGTCAGAACTTCAGGGTGGCGGCGGTGGCCGTCGCGTCAACACCTTGCTGACCGCTCGGGCCGATCAGTTGTACCTGAATTTTCTGGGTGGCGGGGAAGGTCTTGAACACTTGGCTCAAGTCCAGGTTGCCCAGGGCCGCCGGCGTGGCGCAGGTGAACTGGTAATGGGCGTGGATTTCACTGTGGTCGTGATCATGCTTGTGGGCGGCGGCGCCTTTGCCGTCGGAGGCGTGGTCATCGTCGTCATGCTCGGCTTCTGGTTTGTCACCGAACAACGGGCTGTTGAGTTCCTGGCTGCTGACCACGCAACCTGCGGCCTTGGGCAGGTTGAACAGCGCCGATGGATTTTCCAGCTGTTTGCGCACGGCGGCGACCTTGGCCTTGTCGGCGGCGCTGGTTGCCACATGCTCGAAACCCACCAGGTTCATGGCCGGGCTGTCCAGTTCCAGCTCCAGGGCCTGGCCGTCCAGCACGGCATTCAGGCGCCCGACGCCATGTTCATGGGCGCCGAGGCTGCCGTGTTCGTGGTCATGGTCTTCGTGAGCATGAGCGACAGCCAGTGGCAGCAGGGCAAACGGCAAAGCAAGCAGCAAACGGCGCATGAGAGGGCTCCAGGATGAAAGTTTTGTTATGTGATCTTATAACAAATGATCCGAGAGTTTGACCGCCCGCTTGGTGTTGCGCAAGCTGCATGGGAGCATGCCCGTCAGAAAAAATGCAGGAGTAAGGACGATGTTGCGAATTCGTGGAACCATCGGCGACCTGCCGGTGGACTTGACCCTGGAGCTGGACGACGGCGATTGGGCGCGATTGGGTGCCCAACTGCAGGCCACGCCAACGCCCAGCGCGCCCACTGCGGCTCCGGTCAAACAGAACGAGGACCTGTGGCAGAACGCCCAGGATTTGCTGCGCAAGGCCGGACAACTCAATGGTCTGGAATTGCTCGATCAACTCGAAGGCTTGGCTGGCGATGCCGGGGCGGGCAAGCGCCTGCTGGTGCGCCTGCGCCACAGCGCCAAGGTGAAGGTGAGCAGCGGCGGGGATACGCCGCTGTACAGTTGGATCGGTGATTAATACAACGCGGCAAACAACTTGCGGCGGTACACCGTGACCAGCGGGTGATCATTGCCCAGCAATTCGAACACCTGCAGCAAGGTTTTGTGGGGCAGGCCTTCGCTGTAGCTGCGGTTGCGGATAAACAACTTGAGCAAGCCTTCCAGCGCCGCGTCGTACTGCTGGCGCGCCAGTTGCTGGATCGCCAACTGATAGGCCGCTTCGTCATCCTGCGGGTTTTGCGCCAGGCGGCTTTTCAGCTCGGCGGCGTCCGGCAAGTCCGCAGCCTGGCGCAGGAAGGTGATTTGCGCCTTGGCCCCGGCCAGCGCGGCCTTGTGGTCGTCGCTCTTGACCGCGTCGAGCACGGCCTGGGCTTCACCCAATTCACCGCGCTCGGCCAGGCAGCGTGCATACAGGATCAGCGCGGCGGCGTTGGTGTTGTCCTCGCCCAACAACTGCACCAGCAGCGCTTCGGCCTCGCTGATGCGTCCTTCGCTGAACAGCGCCTGAGCCTGCTCCAACGGGTCCGCCGCAGCCGGCGGTGGCATTTGCACATGGGGCTCCAGCATCGCCCGCACTGCCGACTCTGGCTGTGCACCGGCAAAACCGTCCACCGGTTGGCCATCCTTGAACAGCACCACCGTCGGCAGACTTTGAATGCCAAAACGCGCCACAATGTCCTGTTCGGCTTCGCAGTCGATCTTGGCCAGCAGCAACTCACCCTGATAACTCTCGGCAATCTTCGCCAGCATTGGCATCAGTGCTTTGCAGGGGGCGCACCATTCGGCCCAGAAATCGACCAATACGGGCTTTTCGAACGAGTTCTGGATAACGGCCTGATCGAAGTTGGCGGTGGTGACGTCGAAGATGTACGGCGTGGGCTCACTCATGGGGCGTCTCGAATAAAGCGGGAATGGGGGCAACTATAAGGGCTGGCGAGGTTGGCTGAAAGTATCGTGGTAGCTCCCACCTTGAAATGCATTCCCCTGTGGGAGCGGGCTTGCCCGCGATGGCCTCAAGCACGCCGCGAATGGTACAGGCTCACCTTACGAAACTCCCAAGGCTCAGCCAGGTCCGGCAACGTCAAGGCCTCGAGGATCTCCAGCCGCCGGTAAGCCGGATGCTGGAAATCCCGTACCCGCGAATCCGCCACCAGCGCTTCGCGGCCGCGGGTGAGGAACTGATCCAGCAACGGCAGGTTGGCGCGGTCGTAGAGCACGTCGGCCACCAGGATCAGGTCGAAGCGGTCGGCTTCGGCAAAAAAGTCTGCCGAATAACTCAGCGCCACCTGGTTGAGTTCGGCATTCGCGCGGCAAGCGGCCAAGGCCAATGGGTCAAGGTCGCAGGCCACCACCTCCAGGGCGCCAGCCTTGACGGCGGCGATCCCGGCTACGCCCGAACCTGCGCCGAAATCCAGCACGCGTTTGCCGGCGACCCACTCGGGATGCGCCGCCAGGTAACGCGCCAACGCCAGGCCGCTGGCCCAGCAAAAACTCCAGTAGGGCGGCTCATGCAGGATGCGCCGGGTTTCTTCCTGGCTGAAGGCGCGGTCCATGTTGTCGGCGTCCAGCAGCCACAACGACAACGCGGTGCCCGGCAACGGGCAGGGCACCAATTGCGCATCGCCAATCAACGCGCTCAAGGCGTGTTGCAGGCCCAGCGGTGGCGTCATGGCGCCTTGACGAGTTGCAGGGGGCCGGTGCTCTGGGTGATCGCCTGGGTGACGCGCACGGCCGGCAGATGCAGGATCAGCTGGCCGGACTGGCTGGCGCGACCGCGCAATTCCACGCGGGCACCGGCCGGGAAGGCTTCAGGGTTGAAGCGCAGGCGGAAGGCCAGGGGCTTGCCGTTGCCGCTCAGTACGCTGCTGGCGAGCAGTTGCTGCGGGCGCGAACGCTCGTCGATCACCAAGAGCGCCATCTCGACTTCGGCACCGGCCGGCACATTGGTCAGGCTGCCGCTGATTTCGCGCTGATAGGCGGGCAGGGGGCCGAGGTCTTCAATGCCCGGGACTTTCTTCTCTTGCGCCGGTGTCGGTTGAGGCGCGGCCGGCTTGGGGGCTTCGCTGCTGCAGGCGACCAGAAAACTGAACAGGCTGAGTAGAACGAGTGGTCGTAACTGCATGTACGGCTCCAGAAAGGACAAAATCCGTGGCTTAAAAAATATGAAACATATAAGCCTGCCTATATACCGTAAAGGCTATGGCTTGTCTTGCCACAGGGATGCGCTACCATGGCCCTCCCATTTTTTGTTGCCTGCCAACCATGCACTGTCCCTTCTGCGGTGCCAACGACACCAAGGTCATCGACTCGCGTCTGGTCGCCGAGGGCGACCAAGTGCGTCGCCGGCGCGAATGCCTGGCCTGTGGTGAACGTTTCACCACCTTCGAAACCGCCGAACTGGTGTTGCCGCGTCTGATCAAGTCCGACGGCAGCCGCCAGCCTTTCGACGAAGAAAAACTGCGCGCCGGTATGCAGCGCGCCCTGGAAAAACGCCCGGTGAGTGTCGAGCGCCTGGAAGCGGCGCTGGTGCATATCAAGCACAAGCTGCGGGCGACCGGCGAGCGCGAGGTCAAGAGCCTGGTGGTCGGTGAACTGGTGATGGGCGAGCTGCAAAAGCTCGACGAAGTCGCCTATATCCGTTTTGCCTCGGTGTATCGACGCTTCCAGGACCTCAATGAGTTCCGCGAAGAGATCGACCGCCTGGCCCGTGAGCCCTCCAAACAATGACCTCTGAACAGGCTGTGCTCGACGCCCACTACATGGCCCGCGCCCTTGAATTGGCGCGCAAGGGCCTGTACACCACTCACCCCAACCCGCGGGTTGGCTGCGTGATAGTGCGTGACGGGCAGATTGTCGGCGAAGGCTGGCATGAGCGCACCGGCGAGCCCCATGCCGAGCCCAATGCCCTGCGCGCCGCGGGCGACAAGGCCCGTGGCGCGACGGTGTACGTGACCCTTGAACCGTGCAGCCATCATGGCCGTACGCCGCCCTGCGCCGATGCGCTGGTGACCGCCGGCGTCGCGCGGGTGGTGGCCGGCATGCAGGACCCGAACCCGGAAGTGGCCGGACGGGGCATGCAGCGTCTGGCCCAGGCGGGTATCGAGGTGCGCAGCGGTGTGCTGGAAGCCGAAGCGCGGGCGCTTAACCCCGGCTTCCTTAAACGCATGGAACACGGCCTGCCGTTCGTGCGGGTCAAGCTGGCAATGAGCCTGGACGGTCGCACGGCGATGGCCAGCGGCGAAAGCCAATGGATCACCGGCCCCGCCGCCCGCGCTGCGGTGCAACGCCTGCGCGCCGAAGCCAGTGTGGTGCTGACCGGTGCCGACACGGTACTGGCCGACGGCGCCCGCTTGACCGTACGCGCCGCCGAACTGGGCCTGGACGAAGCAACCACCGCCCTGGCCATGTCGCGCCCGCCGCTGCGCGTGTTGATCGATGGCCGCCTGCGGGTGCCGCTCAACGCACCGTTCTTCAAGGCCGGCCCGGCATTGGTCATCACCTGCGTCACCCCGGAGAACCAGTTCCCCCGCGGCCCCGAGTGCCTGGTGGTACCGGGGGTGGACGGCCAGGTTGACCTGCGCTCGGCACTGGTCGCCCTGGCTGCCCGTGGCGTCAACGATGTGTTGGTGGAAGCTGGCCCAAGCCTGGCCGGTGCGTTTGCCCAACAAGGCCTGGTGGATGAGTACGTGATATTCATCGCCGGCAAGTTCCTCGGCTCCGCTGCCCGGCCGTTGCTGGACTGGCCGCTTGAGAAACTCGCCGACGCGCCCCAACTCAAGATCACCGACATGCGCGCTGTAGGCGACGACTGGCGAGTCACTGCCATCCCCGTCCCAGCAGCGAGCGTATAATTCCCGGCCTGCGCTTAAGCGGCAGCCCCCTCGTTTTCAGGAGAACGAAATGTTCACCGGCATTATCGAATCCATCGGCAGCATCCGTGCAATGACCCCCAAAGGCGGGGATGTCCGCCTGCTGGTTGAAACCGGCAAGCTGGACCTCGGCGACGTCAAGCTGGGCGACAGCATTGCCGTCAGCGGCGTGTGCCTGACCGTCATCGAGCTGCCAGGCAACGGCTTTGCCGCCGATGTCAGCCGGGAAACCCTGGACTGCACCGCAATGAACGATCTTGCGGCCGGCAGCCCGGTCAACCTGGAAAAAGCTCTCACGCCGACCACCCGCCTGGGCGGTCACCTGGTCAGCGGCCACGTCGACGGTGTCGGCGAAGTGGTTGCCCGCAGCGAAAACGCCCGCGCGGTGGAATTCCGTATCCGCGCGCCCAAAGAGCTGGCCAAGTACATCGCCCACAAAGGCTCGATCACCGTCGACGGCACGAGCCTGACCGTGAACGCCGTGAATGGCGCCGAATTCGAACTGACCATCATTCCCCACACCCTCAGCGAAACCATCATGGCCTCGTACCAGCCGGGCCGCCGGGTGAACCTGGAAGTGGACTTGCTTGCCCGTTACCTGGAGCGCCTGTTGCTGGGCGAAAAGGCCGCAGAGCCTGCAACCGGTAACATCACCGAAAGTTTTCTGGCCGCTAACGGCTACCTGAAATCCTGACCAAGGGGGTGCCGCGTGGCGCTCAATAGCATCGAAGAACTGGTTGAAGACATCCGCCAAGGCAAGATGGTCATCCTCATGGATGACGAAGATCGCGAGAACGAAGGCGATATCATCATGGCCGCCGAGGCGTGCAAGCCCGAGCACATCAACTTCATGGCCAAGCACGCCCGTGGGCTGATCTGCATGCCCATGAGCCGCGAACGCTGCGAATTGCTCAAGCTGCCCTTGATGGCGCCGCGCAATGGCTCGGGTTTCGGCACCAAGTTCACCGTATCGATTGAAGCCACCACCGGCGTCACCACCGGTATTTCCGCCGCTGACCGCGCCCGCACCGTGCAAGCTGCGGCGGCGAAAGACGCCAAGGCTGAAGACATCGTCAGCCCCGGCCACATCTTCCCGCTGATGGCCCAGCCGGGCGGTACCCTGGCCCGCGCCGGCCACACCGAAGCCGCCTGCGATTTGGCGCGCATGGCCGGTTTCGAGCCAAGCGGGGTGATCTGCGAAGTGATGAACGATGATGGCACCATGGCCCGTCGTACTGAACTCGAAGCCTTTGCCGCCGAACACAACCTCAAGATCGGTACCATCGCCGACCTGATTCACTACCGCATGATCCACGAACGTACCGTTCAGCGGATTGCCGAGCAGCCACTGGACAGCGAACTGGGCCAATTCAATTTGGTGACCTACCGTGATTCAGTGGAAGGCGACGTGCACATGGCCCTGACCCTGGGCAACATTTGCGCAGAAGAACCGACCCTGGTACGCGTACACAACATGGACCCACTGCGTGACCTGTTGATGGTCAAACAGCCGGGCCGCTGGAGCCTGCGCGCCGCTATGGCTGCGGTTTCCGAGGCGGGTAGCGGTGTGGTGCTGTTGCTCGGTCACCCGCTCGATGGTGACGTGTTGCTGGCGCACATCCGCGAAACCGCCGACGCCGTGCCGGTGAAAAAACCGACCACCTACAGCATCGTCGGTGCCGGTTCGCAGATCCTGCGCGACCTGGGCGTGCGCAAAATGCGCCTGATGAGCGCACCGATGAAGTTTAATGCGATATCCGGATTCGACCTGGAAGTTGTAGAATACGTGCCCTCCGAATAAAGGCCGGCGATTTTTGCCCCCTTGTTCGCGATTAAATCATCACTAAGGGACGCACTTTTCGCGTCCCGGCTCTTTAAGAGATTTGTCGAATGACCCTGAAGACCATCGAAGGTACCTTCATCGCCCCCAAAGGCCGCTATGCCCTGGTGGTTGGCCGCTTCAACAGCTTCGTGGTTGAAAGCCTGGTAAGCGGTGCCGTTGACGCCCTGGTTCGCCACGGTGTGAGCGAGAGCGATATCACCCTTATCCGTGCGCCTGGCGCCTTCGAAATTCCACTGGTTGCGCAAAAAGTTGCTCAGCAGGGTGAATACGCGGCGATCATCGCCCTGGGCGCAGTGATCCGTGGCGGTACCCCGCACTTCGAATACGTGGCCGGCGAATGCACCAAGGGCCTGGCCCAGGTGTCCATGGAGTTCGGCGTGCCAGTCGCTTTCGGCGTACTGACCGTCGATTCCATCGAGCAAGCCATCGAGCGTTCCGGCACCAAGGCCGGTAACAAAGGCGCCGAAGCTGCCTTGTCCGCCCTGGAAATGGTCAGCCTGCTGTCGCAGTTGGAGGCCAAGTGATTTCCGACGAAAGCGATCGTTTCAACCCGCGCGAGCCTCGCCCTGCGGACGCCGGCAAGCCTTCCAAGAACGAAAAGCGTCGCGCTGCTCGTCAACTGGCCACCCAGGCGCTGTACCAGCGTCACCTGGCAGGTGCTTCGCTGAACGAGATCGAAGCGCAGTTTCGCGTTGACAACGATTTCACCTTCGCCGATCTGCCGTATTTCCACGACATCCTGCACGGCGTGCATGCCAACCTGACCGAGATCGACACAGCCCTGGCGCCATGCCTGGACCTGACCATCGAAGAACTCGACCCGGTTGAGCTGTGCGTGATGCGTCTGTCCACCTGGGAGCTGCTCAAGCGCGTTGACGTGCCGTACCGCGTCGTGATCAACGAGGGCATCGAACTGGCGAAAGTCTACGGTTCGACCGACGGCCACAAGTTCGTCAACGGCGTGCTCGACAAGCTGGCTCCGCGCCTGCGTGAAGCCGAAGTGAAGGAACACAAGCGCTAATCTGCGCTTGATTCCTCAATGGGTGAGTTTGAGCTGATCCGCACATACTTCGCCGCCGCGCCCTGTGCGCAAGGTGGCGAAGGCATTGCCCTGGGGATCGGCGACGACTGCGCCTTGCTGGCGCTTCCCGCCGGGGAGCAACTGGCAGTCTCTACCGATACGCTGGTAGCAGGGGTGCATTTTGCCGACCCCTGTGACCCGTTCCTGCTCGGCCAGCGCTCGCTGGCCGTGGCGGTGAGCGACCTGGCCGCCATGGGCGCCCACCCCCTCGCCTTTACCCTTGCCCTGACCACACCGAGCGTCGAAGCCGATTGGCTGCAACGCTATGCCCAAGGTTTGAATGCCATGGCGCAAAGCTGCGGCGTGGGCCTGGTGGGCGGCGATACCACCCGTGGGCCGCTGAGCCTGACCCTGACCGTGTTCGGCCGCGTGCCGGCTGGCCAGGCCTTGACGCGCAGCGGTGCACAGCCGGGCGACCTGCTGTGTGTGGGTGGCGAGTTAGGCAATGCCGCGGGTGCCTTGCCGTTGGTATTGGGGCAACGCACGGCTGACGCAGCCATCGCCGAGCCGCTGCTGGCGCATTACTGGTCGCCGCAACCGCAGTTAGCCCTGGGGCTTGCGCTGCGGGGCAAGGCGACAGCGGCGATGGATATCTCCGATGGGCTGCTGGCCGATTGCGGGCATATCGCCAAGGCGTCAGCGGTGCGCCTGGTGGTTGAGCGCCACCGGCTGCCGTTGTCTGCGGCCTTGCTGGCGTTTGTCGGTGAAGACCAGGCTCACGTGGCGGCGTTGAGCGGAGGCGACGACTACGTGCTGGCGTTTACCTTGCCACCGTCCGAGTTGACGCCGTTGCAGGCGGATGGCTGGCCGGTGCACGTGGTCGGCCGGGTCGAAGCGGGGCAGGGCGTGACGCTGCTCGACGGCAACGGCCAGGACATCACCCCGGCCGTGCGCGGCTACCAGCATTTTCGCCAGACGCCCTAAGCCGGCGGTCTGCGCTACCTTTTATACGATTATCCCGAGAAAGAGGCCGTGACTATGGCTGTATGCCGCTGGCTGCTGATCGTGCTGTGTACCTTCGCTTCCCTGGCCCAGGCGGACACTCCCATGCCCGGCAAAATCGTGCTGGCCAGTGAGGAGTGGAACGACTACACCAACAAAGATGGCAGCGGCCTGGCCTGGGACGTGTTGCGCCAAGTCTTTGAACCGGCTGGCATCACCGTGCACACCCGCAGCGTGCCCTACACCCGCTCGATCGGCTTGGCCCAGCGTGGTGAGGTGGATGGTTGTGTCGGCACCTATCGCGAGGAGGCCAGTGGTGTGCTGTACCCGCGCTGGAACTTCGACGCCGATCATGTCTACGCTCTCGGGCTGGCCACTGCACCCACGCCGACGTTGGCGACCCTGGGCAAGTACCGCCTGGCCTGGGTGCGTGGTTACAAGTACGAGGGGTACCTGCCCAACGTGCAGCGGTTCAACCAGATCGAGCGACGCAGTGGCATTCTGCCGATGTTGCAACACGGTCGCGCCGATTTCTATATCGATGCCCTTACCGAAGCCAAATACGTGCTCAGCCAAGCGCAAGACCCGGCGCTATTCAAACTCACCCATATCGCTGAACTACCGCTCTACGTAGCCTTCGCTGACACCGAGCGCGGCAGGGCATTGATGGCCGTGTATGACCAGCGTCTGGCCAGCCTGGTCAAGACCGGTGAGCTGAAAGCAATTTTCGAGCGCTGGAAACAGCCCTACCCCTTGTAGGAGCGAGCTTGCTCGCGAAAAACTCATAAACGCCGCGTTCACCCAGGATGCCCGCGTCATCGTTGACCACATTCGCGAGCAAGCTCGCGCCTACATAGAATCAATCCAAAGGCCAATCGAACCTATTGATCTTTATCAGCGATAATTCAGCTTAAGCGTCTGTAGGAACGTGCTGTTACAATGCCCGCCTCTGTGAAATCTGAAATCAGGAGCACACGGTGCCCGTCGTTTTCGTCGCCGCTTCCAAGCTGCCTACCCCTTTTGCCACGTTCACCATGAACGGCTTTCTTGAAGAAGCCACCGGGCGCGAGCACGTTGTGCTCAGCCTCGGCGACATCACCGATGGTGAGCCGGTGCTGGGGCGTGTGCATTCCGAGTGTCTGACCGGCGATGCGCTGTTCAGCCAGCGCTGTGACTGCGGCTCGCAACTGGAGGCCGCACTGCAAGCCATCGCCCGTGAAGGCCGTGGCGTGTTGCTGTACTTGCGCCAGGAAGGCCGCGGCATTGGCCTGTTGAACAAGATCCGTGCCTACGAACTGCAAGACGGCGGCGCCGATACTGTGGAGGCCAACGAGCGCCTGGGCTTCGCCGCCGACCAACGCGACTACGCCATCTGCCTGCCGATGCTCGAGCACCTGGGGGTCAAATCCCTGCGCCTGATGACCAACAACCCCCGCAAGGTCAAAGCCTTGACCGAGATGGGCATCACCGTGGCCGAGCGCGTACCACTGCATACCGGGCATAACCCGCACAACAAACTCTACCTGGCCACCAAAGCCAGCAAGCTCGACCACATGATGGGCAACGAGCACCAGGGCGAGGTCGACCGCGCGTGACCCGTGGCCAGGTGAAACGGCGACTGTCCTTCAACTGGTGGCAGTACCTGGCGTTGGCGTTGCTGCCTTTGTTTGTGATCAACCTGCTGTTTGGCCGTGCTGGATCCTTGTTGCCCGTATTGGCCATGCCGTTCTTCATCGCCGGCGTGGCCTCGATGTTTCTCAGCCTGCGTTATTTTCATGCTTATAAACACGCGCTGATCGCCACCTCCAAAGTCCTTGATACTGCTGACGAACCAGCGGCCTGGATCACCCTGGCGGCGCGTCGGCGCACGGCCTTGCTGGTTGCAGCGTTACCGGCCTGGATTGGCGCGCTGGCGGTGTTCGTCGGCCTGGAGGCGGTGCCGTTGTTTCTGTTGGCGCTGTCGACGCTGGTGCTGTTCTACCTCTATCGCATACCGCGCCAGTTGGGATGAAGCGCTACTGGCTGGCGCTGCTGCTGGTATTCAGTGCTCAGGCGTTGGCGGTCGAGCGGGTTGTCAGCCTGGCGCCGTCACTGTCTGAAATCGTGCTTGAACTGGGTGCCGAGGACTTGCTGGTTGGCGTACTTGATGGTGGTGAGCGCCCGGTGGCGTTGGCGAAGGTGCCCTCGGTCGGGCGCTACGGCCAGTTGGACATGGAGCGCCTGCTCAGCCTCAAGCCCGACCTGATCCTGCTGTGGCCTGGCAGCGTCGGCCCGGCCCAGCGCGAGCAGCTCCAGCGGTTGAACATCCCGGTGTACGTCGCCGAACCCCACAGCCTTGAACAACTGACCACCCAGGTGCAGGCCATTGCCGAGCAATTGGGCCGAGCTGAGGCGGGGCGCGAGCGTGCGGCCCCATTGCGCCAGCGCTTGGCCGAGTTGCGCCAGCGCTACCGGCGGGCCGAGCCGCTGCGGGTGTTCTACCAAGTGTGGAACCAACCGCTGTACACCGTGGGCGGCGGGCAGATCATCAGCGATGCCCTCAGCGTGTGCGGGGCGCGCAATGTGTTTGATGACCTGAAGTTGCCGGCGCCGCAGGTGAATATCGAATCGGTGCTGGCGCGAGACCCCGAGGTGATCCTGGTGGGGGATCAGGCTCAGAGGGAGGCCTGGACGGCATGGCCGGCGATGGCTGCTCGGGTGCGGTTAGTGCCGGACAAGGGCCTTGAGCGGCCCAGCGGGCAGATGTTGGAGGCGGTGGGGCGGTTGTGCCAGGTGATTGCGCCGAACCTGTGACAACGCTATCGCAGGCAAGCCAGCTCCCACAGGGGAATGCATTTCAATTGTGGGAGCTGGCTTGCCTGCGATGACGCCCGTTCAGGTCACTTAGATCTCAGGTGTCCACGTCACCCCAACCATCCACACCCGACCTTCTTCACGATAACTCTGGCTTTCCCCGAGGTAGCTGTACTTCGCCCGTGCGTAAGACTTGTCCAGCACGTTATCCACCTTCAACGACAACGACACCTCCCGGTTCAACGCCCAACTACTGCGCAGCCCCAACAAGGCATAACCGCCCAGACGGTTGCGGTTGGCTTCATCGTCGTAGCTGCTGCTGATCGCTTGCCAGCTGGCGCCGAGACCGAGTTGATCAAATTGCCGGTCCAGATCCAGGTTCACCGTTCGCCGTGCGCGACGTGCCAGGGTGTGGCCGCTGTCACGGTCACGCGGGTCGATAAGCGACAGGCCCAGGTTGCCCTGCCAGCCAAACAGTTCCTGCTTGAGCGCCGCTTCAAAACCATTGATCCGCGCCGACGCCACGTTTTGCGGCTTGCCGGCGTCAAGGATGATCGCGTCGCTCAGGTCGGTGCGATACAGCGAGGCTTCCAGGCGTGCGCTGTCGGTCAGCTGGCTGCGCCATTGCAGCTCGTAGCTCTTTGATGTCTCGGGCTGCAGGTTTGGGTTGCTGTACTGCGTGTCGGGGTAATAGAGGTCGTTGAAGGTCGGCGCGCGGAAGCCTTCGCTGTAGCTCAAGAGCAGGTCATTGTCAGGGTTGACCGGCACAGTCAGGGTGCCGCTCCAACTGTTCTGGCCGCCGAACTGCTGGTTCTGGTCGCGGCGCAGGCCCAGCTCGGTGGAAAACCACTGGCTCTTGAAACGGTGCTGCACAAAGGCCGCCCGGTTCCAGCGGCTGTTCTCGGTAAAGGTGGTAGAACCGTGGAAACGGTCTTCGTACCAATCGCCGCCGACGATCAGGCTGTTTTGCTCATCCAGGGTCAGGTCGTTCTGCCAATTGACCGAGTCGCGGTAGGTGTTGAATGCACTGTAATCATCGCTGAGGGTATCGCGCTTGGTGTCGCGGTTTTCACTGTGGCCCAGCTCCAGGCGCGACTGCCAGCTGTCATTGAGCTTGGCATCGACATAGCCGCTAGCGCTGCTCACGGTGTAGTCGGTGTAGGGTTTCTGGCCGACGCTCTGCCCGGTGGCGCCGTCGTAGCGGCCATAGCTGTTGTCGTACTCCGACTTGCCACGGTTATCCAACAGGTTGAAACCCACCTCCAGCTCATCGCTGAACGAATGGCTGAGGTTCAGGCTGATGGACTGATTGCGGTAGGCATCATGGTCGCCGTCGCTGGGAAACGACGCGTGGCTCGCGTTGATACCGGCAGTTTCATCCAGGCTCGCGCCCAGGTTGAAACGTGTGTGTTCATCGCCGCCCGACAGGCCCAGGCTGCGCTCCCAGGTCTGGTTGCTGCCAAAGCTCAGTTTCAAGCGCGGCTGCAAGCCTTGCTCGGCATTGCGCCGGGTAAACACCTGAATCACCCCGCCAATCGCATCACTGCCGTAGATCACCGAACGCGAACCGCGCAGCACTTCCACCCGTTCAATCTGATCGACGTTGAGGTATTGCAAGCCGCTGTCGCCGGAGGTGGTGTTGGCGATGCGTTGGCCGTCCACCAGCACCAGGCTCTGCGCCGACTTGGTGCCACGAATAAAAATCCCCGGCAAACTGCCACGCCCACCGGTTGGCGCAACTTGCACGCCCGGCACGCGGCTGAGCAGGTCGGTGACGCTGGTGGGTTGCAGGCGGTCGATGTCGGCGCGGGTGAAGACGGTGTTGGCGGCGCTGCTGTCGTTACGCGCCTGGACTTGGCGGTTGGCGCTGATAACCACGTCGGAGAGCTTCAGGGCCTCGTCGCGGGTATCGGCGAGCAGGTCGGCGCAGGGAAGCAGTAGCAGGGCAAGGCACAGGCGTTTCATGGGCTGTCCATAGCATTCGAATGTCATGCAAAACCACTGTGGGAGCTGGCTTGCCTGCGATAACGGTGTATCTGACACATTGTTAGCGAATGTGCCGCCGTCATCGCAGGCAAGCCCGCTCCCACATTTGGGGCTGATTACAGATTCAGTAGCGCCAGGCGCTCGCGAACGGACGCCTCGATACCCGCTTCATCCAGCCCGCACTCAGCCAGCATCTGCGCCGGCTTGGCGTGTTCGACGTATACATCCGGCAAGCCCAGGTGCAGCACCGACTTGAGGATATTCTCCCGCGCCAGGAACTCGCTGACCGCCGCACCGGCGCCGCCCATGATGGCGTTCTCTTCGACGGTCACCAGCAGCTCATGGCCAGCGGCGATCTCGCGCACCAACGCTTCATCCAGTGGCTTGACGAATCGCATGTCGACCACGGTGGCGTCGATCTTCTCAGCGACTTTCAAGGCTTCGGCCAGTTGTACGCCAAACACCAGGAACGCGGTTTTGCTGCCTTGGCGACGCACGATGCCTTTACCGATTTCAATCGGCTCCAGGTCTTTTTCGATCACGGCGTTCGGGCCGGTGCCGCGCGGGTACCGCACAGCGGCCGGGCCGTTGTACAGGTGGCCGGTGCTGAGCATCTTGCGCAGTTCGTTCTCGTCGCTCGGCGTCATTACCAGCATGCCGGGGATGCAACGCAGGTACGACAGGTCGAAGCTGCCCGCATGTGTCGGGCCGTCTTCGCCCACCAGGCCGGCACGGTCGATGGCGAACAGCACGTCGAGGTTCTGTACCGCTACATCGTGAACCAGCTGGTCATAACCGCGTTGCAGGAAGGTGGAGTAGATCGCCACCACCGGCTTGGCGCCTTCGCAGGCCATGCCGGCCGCGAAGGTCACGGCGTGTTGCTCGGCAATCGCCACATCGAAGTAACGCAGCGGGAAACGCTCGCTGAACGCCACCAGGTCGGAGCCTTCCTTCATCGCCGGGGTCACACCCACCAGGCGCGGGTCGGCGGCGGCCATGTCGCACAGCCATTCGCCAAACACCCCGGAATACTTCGGCCCGCTGGCCTTTTTCGGCGCGGCGGCAGGGGCATCGAGGGGTTCGAGTTTGGTGATCGCGTGGTAACCAATCGGGTCGACTTCCGCCGGAGCGAAACCTTTGCCTTTCTTGGTGACGATATGCAGGAACTGCGGGCCCTTGAGGTCGCGCATGTTGCGCAACGTGGCGATCAGGGTAGGCAGGTCGTGGCCGTCGATAGGGCCGATGTAGTTCCAGCCCAGCTCTTCGAACAGCGTGCCGGGGACCAGCATGCCCTTGGCATATTCTTCGGTGCGGCGCGCGATTTCCCACGCGCCAGGCAGACGCGACAGCACTTTCTTACTGCCTTCGCGCATGCTGGCATAGGTACGGCTGGAGAGGATCTTCGCCAGGTAATTGGACAGGCCACCCACGTTGCGCGAAATCGACATGTCGTTGTCGTTGAGGATCACCAACATGTTGGCGTCCACTTCCGGCGCATGGTTCAGCGCTTCGAAGGCCATGCCGGCGGTCAGCGCGCCATCACCAATCACCGCAATCGCCTTGCGCTCACTGCCTTGCAGGCGGGCGGCAATCGCCATGCCCAGTGCTGCACTGATGGACGTGCTGGAGTGGCCGACGCCAAAGGTGTCGTACTCGCTCTCGGCACGGCGTGGGAAGGCGGCCAGGCCGTCCTTCTGGCGCAGGCTGGCCATGCGCTCGCGACGGCCGGTGAGGATTTTATGCGGATACGCCTGGTGGCCCACGTCCCACACCAGCCGGTCGTCCGGGGTGTCGAACACGTAATGCAAGGCGATGGTCAGCTCGATCACGCCCAGCCCGGCGCCAAAATGCCCACCGGTCTGGCCGACCGTGTAGAGCAATTCCAGGCGCAGCTCATCGGCCAGGGTTTCCAGCTCGGCTTCACCCAGTCGACGCAGGCCGTCCGGCGTGGCAGCACGGTCGAGCAGGGGCGTGGACGGGCGTTTGCGGGGAATCTCTTGAAACGTCGTGGGCATCAGGCGAATCGTTATAGGTATAGAAGAGGCGGCAGTTTACCTCAAGCCGTGCAAACTGCCCACGCAGAGCGCCGAACTTGGCCGATATGCGGCGCAAATGGCCGCGGCTGTCAGTGGCGACGTTCGACGATATACCGCGCCAGGTCACGCAGTGGCTCGGCCGCCGCGTCGAAAGGTCGCAGGGCTTCCAGCGCCTGGTCGCGCAGCTCGATGGCATACGCCTTGGCGGCTTGCAGCCCGAGCAACGCAGGATAAGTCGGCTTGTCCCGTGCGATATCGGCGCCCTGGCGTTTACCGAGGGTGGCGGTGTCGCTTTCCACGTCGAGGATATCGTCCTGTACCTGGAAGGCCAGGCCGACAGCACGAGAATAGGTCTGCAGCGCCGCTAATTGCTCGGCGTCGGCACGGCCACTGGCCAGGGCGCCCAGTTGCACGGCGGCCTCAATCAGCGCACCGGTCTTGTGGCGATGCATGTGTTCGAGGGCTTTTTGATCGAGCTTGAGGCTGACCGAGCCCATGTCGATGGCCTGCCCGCCGACCATTCCAGCCGGGCCCGCTGCATGGGCCAGGGCGGTGACCATGCGCAAGCGGATCTCGGCGTTGACGCTGCTTAGCGTCGGGTCCAGCAATGCGCTGAACGCCAGGCTCTGCAAGCCATCTCCGGCCAGAATTGCATAGGCCTCATCGAAGGCTTTGTGGGTGGTGGGCTGGCCGCGACGCAAGTCATCGTCGTCCATTGCCGGCAAGTCGTCATGCACCAGGGAATAGGCGTGGATCAACTCGACCGCACAGGCCGCACCATTCGCCTCGGCTGCCGGCGCCCCGAGAGCTTCGCAGGCGGCATAGGCCAGCAACGGGCGCACACGCTTGCCGCCATTCATCACGCTGTAGCGCATGGCTTCATAGAGGCGCGTCATTTCCGGGCTTGGCGCAACAAACAGGGGCTCCAGCGCGGCATTCACCCGGGCTTGGCTACTGGCTTGGTATGCGCTGATCATTCCGGCTGTTCCGCATCGAAAGGCTCTTCGGCCAACTCCCCGTCACGCTCCAGCAACACCTGGACCTTCTGCTCCGCCTGCGCCAACGCGCTCTGACAGTCGCGGGTCAGGCCGATGCCTTGCTCAAACGCTGTCAACGAGTCTTCCAGCGACAACTCGCCGTTCTCCAGACGCTCGACCAGGGCTTGCAGGTCGGCGAGGGATTGTTCGAAATCGAGTGCAACTTTTTTGCGGGCCATGGCGGCAATTCCGGTAGACGGTAAACCGGCGCGACACTAGCAGACATGGGGGATTGGGGCAAATGAGTGGCGCACACACGGTGATGTGAGCCGATTGATGGGTTTATTCGGCTCACCCCATGAGCCGATTAGCGACCTTATTCGGCTCACCGAGTCTCAGCCTGCCTTCGTGGCGACCCAGCACTCCCCCTGCGCCGCTTTCAATTGGGCCTCGAAGACCAATAAACCCTGATGCATATTCTGCAATGCCACAATTTGCATGGCTAACGCTTGCTTCTTATTGGCGATGGCTTGGTCAGCCTTGTCCCAAGGAAGCGCATCACCCTCGTACCCCTGCAAAATCTCCTGTAATTCCTTGAGCTTGAACCCCAGCTGTTGCGCGCACTTTATAAACATCAGCCGCTCGACACTCTGCTCGGTATAAACGCGATAACCGCCCCGACGCGCAGGCGCTGGCATCAGCCCGATTGCCTCATAGTGACGAATCGCCTTGATGGTCGTGCCGGACAACTGCGCGGCTTTGCCGATGTACATGAAAACTCCCTTTTTCAAATAGTGCGCCGGCCTGTTTCAGCCACTTGGCCCGCTGCGTCAGCGAAGAGCCCAGCACCGGCCCCAACAGCAGCGTCTTGCTCGTCGCGATGCCGCACAGCGCCAGCGTGGTGCGCCGCATTTGGTGGATGGCCGGCATGCGATAAACCCAGCGGTAATACCACGGCGGCGTGTCGAGGGTCACTAACAAGTGCGCTGTTCGGCCCTTTAGCAGCTTGTCTGGGAATGCCTTGCCTGCGCGGTACTTGAAGGCAAAGCCGGGGAGGAAAACGCGGTCGATAAAGCCCTTCATCAGTGCCGGGATACCGCCCCACCAAACCGGGAAAACCCACGCCAGGTGCTCGGCCCAAAGGATGTCGGACTGGGCGCTGAGCAAGTCGGGCTCCAGCGTCTGGGCCTGGGTATAGCCATGATTAAGGATGGGGTCGAACCTGACATCACCCAGGCGCAGGACGCGGACTTCGTGACCGGCCGTTTTAGCGGCGTGGATATAAGTGTGCGCGAGAGCGGAACAAAAACTATCGGCGGACGGGTGGCCGAGAATGACCAGAATGCGCTGACTCATGGTGATAGGTCCTGAAAAGGGGGCTCAGGGTAGGGGGTGCCGTATAGGGGAGAGTCAAGGGCCAGCAGGACCTTTCTGTGAGGTAAGCAGGAACCTTCCTGAACTGCTCTCGAATGCTTGTGACGGCACTGTGGGCTGGCTAGCCTGCCTTCCCTGGCATCAGGGTTTTTCGCCGCGCGATTTCAAGTACAGGCGTGCTTTTGCTAAGGCGTGGTCGGATTCGGAAATTTGTGCAACAGGTTGCTGCACAATTGTGTTGGTGCCATCAAGTCGCGCTTTTGGACAAACTTCCCGGCACACGAGTTTGCCTAGCATCGAGCAAATCGAGCGAGAGTTGGCGGGGTAGGCTGGGCCTTTTCGGTGGCTGAAAAATGTAAGGAAAAATCTCACGCGTGAGCTATTGAGTACCCTGCGGATTGCCTGTAGATTTTCTCACGCGTGAGTTTTTCACAGCGAGGTCAGTACCATGAACAGCAGCTCTCCATCGAGCCCATCAGCAGGGCCCGATACCCATTCAGCAAGCCTCAAGGGAGAGCGCTTGAAGCCGTCCGCAAAAAAGCCGTCGAGCTTTTACATGAAGCAGATGCGCGCGGGGCTGGCGGCGGCCGGTTATGTGAAACACGAGACTTGGGTGCTTCCCGAAAACAGAAGCCTGCTCAAGCAAATGGAGAAACAGCTACGCCAACCGATCCTGGCTGGCTCATTCATGTCGGAGAATTTCATGAGCGCAGGTACCAACTGGAATATCGATCGCCTCTTCAGTGCTCTTCAGGCCCTGGATGACGTGACGTCCAATGACATTACGCTTTCTCTCGTCCAAGGCTCCGAGTCCAGCATCAAGCTGGAGATGAACGACTTTGGTGGCTTGCCGATTTACATCGCGGTGGTGGGCGAGCAAATCATCGTGGATACCGTCCTGGTCGACGCCGAGTCCATCAACGACGTACCGGCCTTCAATGACGCCGTGCTGCGCAGCCGGGAGATGTTCCCGTTGTCGTCGATCGGTATCGAGTCCATGCCGAACGGGCAGGTGGTTTACAACATGTTCGGTGCGCTCAGCTCCGACTCCAGCCTGACCAACATCGTGACCGAGGTGAAAACCCTGGTTGATAACGTGCAGCGCGCCAGCGAAGCCTTCGAACGTTTCTTCATTTAATTATTCGGGAAAATCCAATGACTCAGTCCATCTGGAGCAAATTGTTCACCGCGCTGCGTGGCGGTGCCAGCGAAGTCGGCGAATCGATCGTGGACCAACAGGCCCTGCGCATCCTTGACCAGGAAATTCGCGATGCAGACAGCGCCTTGGCCAACGCCAAGCGTGAGCTGGTGAGCATCATGGCCAAGCACAAACTGGCGGCTGATCGTGTTGGCGAGTACGACGCCAAGATCAAAGACCTGGAATCCAAGGCGATGGCCGCAATCCAGGCCAATCGTGAAGATCTGGCCCTGGAAGTCGCCGAAGCCATTTCGACCCTGACCAACGAGCGGGACGTCGAGCAAAAACAAACTGCCGAGTTCGGTGGCTACGCCGAGAGCATGCGCAAGGACATCACCAAGGCCGAGAGCCGGATCAAAAGCCTGCGCCAGCAAGTGGACATGGCCAAGGCTCGCGACAGCGTGCAGAAGGCCCAGGTCAGCGCATCCATTGCCAGCGGCGGTGCCAACGGCAAGCTGGAAACCGCCGTCGGTACGCTCAATCGCTTGCAGGCTAAACAGCAGCAACGTGCCGCTGAACTGCAAGCTCAGGATGAACTGGCCGAAGCGTCGACGGGGACAGACCTGGAACGCAAACTGCGCGATGCCGGCATCACGCCGAACGAAGGCAGTGCCAATGCGATTCTGGAGCGCTTGAAGCAAAAGTCGGCTGAGTAAGCAACGTTGCCGAAGGGAGGAGGGCATTTCTGCCCTTCTTTTTTATGCCGAGGTGAGGATGAACGCCTTGAAGGGTTTCAAGACAATCGCTGGCCTGGCCCTCTTCATGGTCGCGCTGCAACTGCTCAATGTAGCGACCGGTTACAGCCTGATGGCATTCGGGCTGGTCCCAAGAACACTGCACGGCCTGTTCGGCATCCTCACCTCACCGTTTCTGCACGCGTCCTTTGCCCACCTGAGCGCAAACCTGATTGCCTTTCTGGTCCTGGGCACCTTGGTTATCCTCGACGGGCTCCACCGCTTCATTGCTGTCAGCGCAATCGTGATTGTGCTGGGTGGCGCGTTGGTCTGGCTGTTCGGTTTTGCAGGCGTTCACGTCGGCGCCAGCGGCTGGGTGTTCGGGCTATGGGCTTATCTACTGTCTCGCGCCTGGTTCCATAGAAGCTGGAGCAACCTGCTAACCGCCGCTGTCGTGGCGTTGCTGTATGGCGGGCTGATCGTGGGCTTCCTCCCCCGGCAGGGCATTTCCTTCGAAGGTCACCTCTTTGGTGCACTCGCTGGATTTATTGCAGCCAAGGTACTTCTATCCACGCCGCGCAGCGGGTTTAATGCCGGGTGAACGCACTTGAGCATCCAAACGCCGAGGCGATGCTGTCGTCAGGATTCAAGTACCCAGGGAGCCAGGGGCTAAATGTCGATTTTTCTTTTGTTACGCATGTACGCCTCTTCCCTCTTTCACCGCTTCGGTTGGGCAGGGCTGATCGTTGCCTTGGGTGTCCACCTCAGCACGGCTTACCTGGGCCTGGTGTTGCTGGGCGAACAACACCTCACCGCTCTCGCCACGTTTATCTACTTCTATCTCACCACCACACTCACCGTCGGCTATGGCGACCTCGCACCGCAGACCTCGGCGGGGCGAATTTTCGTGGCGGCCTGGGTCATGCTCGGCGGCATTGCGCTGCTCACGGCAGCCATCGGCAAAACCACCAGCAGTGTTATCGATGCATGGAGAAAAGGCATGAAGGGCAAAGGTGATTTCACCGGCAAGGTCGGCCATACCGTGCTGATCGGCTGGGAGGGCGCGTCCAGCGAGCGGGTGATTGAGTTGTTGCTGCAAGACGAAACCTCGAACGACAACCTGATCGTGATCTGCGATTGCAGCCTTGAAGAAAACCCGATGCCGGGCAAAGCAGCGTTCATCCGCGGCGAAAGCCTGTCTTCCACCGCGCTGTTGCTGCGTGCCGGTGTGCCCGGTGCCGAGCGTGTGCTGGTGCGAACCCCGTCTGACGACCTGACGCTGGCCACCGTGCTGGCGGTGAACCAACTGAGCCCCGTGGGGCATGTGGTCGCCCACTTCAACGAAAGTGAAATCGCCGCGCTCGCCAGCTCCTACGCTCCGCGCCTGGAGTGCACGTCCAGCATGGCGATCGAAATGCTGGTGCGCGCCTCTCAGGACCCGGGCTCGTCGGTGGTCATCAATGAGCTGCTGTGCGTGGGGCAGGGCGCCACCCAATACCTGATGAAATTGCCCGATGCCTTTGAGGCAACCTTCGGCGAGCTGTACACGCAGATGAAGGAGCGCCACAACGCCACCCTCATCGGCTATCGCGCCCAAGGTGTTCAGCAGGCGTCGATCAACCCGCCCAATGCCACACAGGTCAAAGGCGGCGAACTCTTCTACATCGCTTCCACCCGACTTAAGGAAATCTCCCATGGGATGGCTTAAACAGTTGATGGGGCTTGAGGCCCCAAAAGCCACTACCGACTCGAACCGGGCCGTCAGCCCAAGCCTGCCAGCCACCGGCCCGCTGGGCCTGGCACCGGGCAAGGGGGTGATGTTCGACACCACCCTTAAATTGCTGCTCGATGAAAAAACCAACGTGGTGATCCCCGGCTCCCAGGAAATCTGGAGCAACGGCACCATCGACCTCGGCCAGTCCACCTGGCTGTCGCGCTATTACATGAACGACGAAGATTATTGGCTGCAGGTGCACACCACCGGCCAGGTCGCAGGCCAGGTCGAGTCGGTGATTGTGTTCAACTACCTCAGTTACGTCACCATCAGCAGCGAAGCGGAACTGCGCAGGCTGGCGGGCCCACAGAGCCTGATCGGGCTGCCGACCTACACCCACGACGGCGTCGAGTTCTTCCGGGAGTGGGGCAGCGAGGACGGCCAGACCGAATTGGTGGCGATGAGCGAACAGGTCACCAGCCCAGAAGCCACCTACAGCGTCGAGCACCGTTCGATGCTATACGCCCGCGAAACCGGCCTGACCGACCGTCGAGAGTTTCTGCTGTTCTCCGTCGAAGAAGATGCCGAAGGCACCATCAGCCTGAGCACATCCCTAGGCATTTCGCTGTACACCACCGACCTGACTACGCTCTAAAAAAGGAAGCCGTCCATGCTAGAAGCACTCTCCATCTCCCTCAACAAAGCCGCCGTGCTCGGCTTTGTCCTCTACATCCTGGGGGCTGCGGTACTGTTCGCGCTGTTCCAGTTCATCTACACCCGCATCACCCCGCACAAGGAGTTCGAACTGATCCGTGCGGGCAACACCTCCGCAGCGGTCGCCCTGGGCGGTGCCATCGTCGGTTTCGCCATTCCGGCCAGCAACGTGATTGCTTACTCGATCAACGTTCTCGACTTCATCGTCTGGGCCGTGATCGCCGCCGTCGTCCAGCTCCTGGCGTTCCTGCTGACCAGCCTGGTGCTCAAGGGCACATCCGAGCGCATCAAGAAGGGCGAACTGGCGGCCGGTATCTACGTGGCCGCGGTGGCCATCAGCGTCGGCATGCTGAATGCCGCGTGCATGACGCCCACCTCGAACTGATTGCCCACGGAGCTCCCGATGAAACGAAGCAAGTACGTCCAGCTGTCGCTGGCAGCGTCGGTCGCCATGGCGATATCCGGCTGCGGCCCAACGGAAAAAACCTACGACCTGCAAAAGAAGTACAACTTCCAATCGGTACAGCAATGCGCCGATGAAAAACTTCCGGTGGACGTCTGCTCGGACGCCTACATGACCGCCATGGCCGAGCATCGCCGCATAGCGCCGGTGTACGACAGCCAGGCCGATTGCGACGCCGACTTTGTCGCCGACTGGTGCCAGCAAGACTCCACCGGCAAATTCATCCCACGCTTGGGCGGCTTCGAACTGACCGCCGAAGGCCAGGTGACCCAATCCCAGGTCGACGCTGCCAATGCGCAAGCGGCCAACGCTCAGGCCAGCGGCGGTGGCTCAGGCTTCTCCACCAGCAGCCTGCTGACCGGCCTGCTGATCGGCAACATGCTGAGCAACAACCGCAACAGCTACCGCTCGGAACCGGTGTACCGCTATCGCGATGATCGCGGCAACTACGGCAACTCGACGCTCAACCAACGCGTGTCCAATGGCGCGACCTTTGGCCGCTCGAACCAGGCCCGGTACGGCAGCAGCAATTACACCAGCACGCTGCGCTCTTCACCTACGTCGAGCTCGGTTTCATCGGCCACCTCCCGAGGCGGCTTCGGCAGCAAAGCCAGCGCACGCAGTGGCTGGGGCGGCGGGTCGAGCAGCTAAGGAAACCGGCCATGAAGAAGATCCAATGCGCAGAGCGTCATGACTGGAAACATACCGCCGAGAGTCTCGGCTTCCTGTTCCATACCATCGACGACGAACCCTACTGGGACGAAAGCGCGTACTACCAGTTCACGCTCAAGCAAATCGAGCGCGACCTCGAAGACCCGACCACCGAGCTCCATGACATGTGCATGGACCTCGTCGCCCGCGTGGTCCACAGCGAAGAGCTGCTTGAACGCCTGAGCATCCCCGCGCCCTTCTACGACATGATCCGCACCTCATGGCTCGAAGGCCACCCGCACCTGTACGGGCGCATGGACTTCTCCTACAACGGCAGCGGGCCCGCCAAGTTGCTGGAACTCAACTACGACACCCCCACCAGCCTCTACGAAGCCGCGGCATTTCAGTGGGGCTGGCTGGAACAATGCATCGAACGCGGCCTGCTGCCCAAGCACGCCGACCAGTTCAACAGCATCGACACCAAACTGCACCAGGCCTTCGCGCAGCTGCAGGTCAACCAGCCGTTCTACTTCGCCTCGATGAAAGACTCGGTCGAAGACAAAGGCACCACCGACTACCTGCGCCTGGTCGCCGAAAAGGTCGGCATCGAATCGCGCCACATCGACATCGAAGACATCGGCTTGACCAGCGAAGGCCGCTTCGTCGACCTTGAAGATCGCTGGATCCCCCACCTGTTCAAACTGCACGCCTGGGAGTTCATCTTCCACGAACCCTTTGGTGCCGCGATTGCCCAGAGCGACACACAGTTCTTCGAGCCCGCGTGGAAATCCATTATTTCCAACAAAGGCATCCTGCCGCTGCTGTGGGAATTCAACACAGGCCACCCCAACCTGCTCGCGTCCCACCTGGACACCGATCCAGGCAAAGCTGTGCCAAAGGGCTGGGTGCGCAAACCCTTCTTCTCACGGGAGGGCGCCAACATCGAACTGCAAACCGCCGAAGGCCTCATCGTAAAAGAAGACGGCCCCTACACGGATGCGCCCTTCATCCTTCAAGAGTTTGCACCGCTGCCAAAATTTGGTGACAGCTACACGCTGATCGGCTCCTGGGTCATTGGCGACCAGGCCGCCGGCATCGGCGTGCGCGAGGACAATAGCTTGATCACAAAGGACTCAAGCCGGTTTCTGCCGCACTTGATCCTGGATTAGGGACGTCTGACGGGGTCCTGATTCAGGCTGAACAGAACCATTCGCCCATGAAAAAGCCTGCGCTTAAAGGCAGGCTTTTGTGATGCTCGGCTGGTTTACTTCTGATGAGCTGTCAGCGCCGCGTACCCATTCATCAAATTGCGATAGTTAGGAATCCGCTGGGACAACAGATTCCCCAACCCTTCGATATCGTTGCGCCAGTCGCGGTGCAACTCACACGCCACCGAGAACCAGTTCATCAACTGCGCACCGGCCTGCGTCATCCGGCTCCATGCCGCCTGCTGCACCGTGGTGTTGAACGTGCCCGACGCATCCGTCACCACAAACACCTCGAAGCCTTCCGCCAGCGCCGACAACGTCGGGAACGCCACACACACATCCGTCACCACACCGGCAATGATGATCTGCTTACGCCCCGTGGCCTTGATCGCCTTGACGAAATCCTCGTTGTCCCAGGCGTTGATCTGACCAGGGCGAGCGATATACGGCGCGTCCGGGAACATTTCCTTCAGTTCTGGAACCAGCGGGCCGTTAGGGCCTTGCTCGAAACTGGTGGTGAGGATGGTCGGCAAGTTGAAGAACTTGGCCAGGTCGGCCAGGGCCAGCACGTTGTTCTTGAACTCGTTGGGGGAGAAGTCCTGCACCAGGGAGATCAGGCCGGTCTGGTGGTCGACCAGCAGAACAATGGCGTCGTCTTTGTTCAAGCGGTTGTAGGTTGGAGCGCTCATGGTTGAATCCTTTTTTTGTTTAGGTTGGTTGGGCGTTGCGTTCAACATGGGCACAGATTAATGGGTGGGTGATGAGGGATAAATCGGGTGGGAGGAGTCTTACTGTCAACTTAAAGTGGACAATTGTCATGAGGAGCCATTAGGTGGGCTCAGTTTCTGGAGGCGGGGGATGTGAGGCGGGAAACCACCAGGCAGAAAGAGCTTAAGCCTGGGTAAGTGACTTTGTCGGGTTCCAGTTAAGTATCAAATCTTGCGTGCAGGCTATTTAAAGCCTGCACGCAAGATCTTCAAATACAACAGGCAGCCACCTGGGGTCTGAAGCTGCTGGACGTGAGCCGTTTAAGCGCAATATCAAGTGCTTGATCGTCAAACAACTTGTTTTTGCGAGCGGCAGCCGCGACACCGCCATCCCATCGTTTCAGGGCCTCACGCACAGCCGGAATAGTCGGGGCTACATCTTCCTGGGTCAGCAGCCAGTCGACTGTTGCTAATAACTCCATGCCGAAGGGAGACTCAAAGCCATCGATCAACTCGGCGGTGTGCTCCAGGGCCTGGGAATACTCCTTGGCCTCTGTCTTGAGATAGGTTTGTAGAAAGGCTTTGCGATCTTGGTCAAACCAGATCACGTCACTGTTTTCCGCATCGCTGATGCGCTTGTCACAATGTAGATAACTACCGTCCAGGTTGTTAAGCAGATGCTCTAGCCGATTGGCATACGGTCCGTACTTATGAGCAACGAACTTAAGATCCAGTGGGTTTTTGAGGCCTGGCCGCTTCTCAATTGCGCGCTCCAGGAACCAAGCTAGTTTCTGAATCTCAAGCAGGCTGCATTCCATACCTAACACCCAGTAGCGTCGAACCAGTTCCGCAATGAGCGCGCGAGCGGGTGTAAGTTTTTCTACACCGCTGCGTTTGGCAACATTCAGATACTGATTGGATGGCTCAAAAACCAACACATCGACATCCAGATCGCTCAAGACATCCACGATCTGTTCGCGAACGTCCGGCCATTTCAGACCACCGTTACCGGCCCCTAATGGAGGAACCGCGACTGATTTCACATGGTTTTCAATCAGAAAACGACGGAGGTCGTGCAGACCTTCGGTTATCCATGCCATCTGTGAGGGCGATCGCCAGTGACGTTTGGTCGGAAAGTTAACGATCCAGCTAGGACCGTCCAGTTCGTTGACCGCCGTTACGTGAACTTTTCCGGTCTCTACTTCGCCAGCCTTACAGGCTGCAGCGTACAAGCGATAGTTTTCTGCAAAACGCTCTTTGAACATCAGCGCGATGCCCTTGCCCATCACGCCCACGGTATTCACCGTGTTGACGAGGACTTCGGTGTTGGCTTCCAGAAGGTTGCCCTGGGTAAACCTGATCATTGGAAATACCATCCCGGACGCGCATGCACAGGCAACGTAAGGCCTCTAGCGGCGACGTCCTGCTCTATGCGTTCTTTCATCGCATCGGTGTAACACATGATGCCAAGGAGTCCTGTAATCGGTAAGTGGTGGTGAATCAGCGCTTCAGCCTGATAACGCTCCATTTTGCGAGGGTCGTCGGGGTCACGTTTGAAGTCACGCCGTTGAAGGATAGACCAATCTATCTCGTGGAGATTCGTCAGGTCGCTGTAATAGTCTGTCCAATCCGGGTACGCATGTGCATTTGTGAAGACGAACGGTAGGTCAAGCTCGGCGACGCGGTGGAGGCTGGAGACCAGAATCACGATCTCATCATTGTTGCGTTGCTGAACGCTCCAACCTGAGTGAATATTTTTCATCATCACAGAGAAGGGTGTGAAATAGAAGGGAACGTAGTCTGACAGAAAGCCTGCAGGAGCAATGGGCACACAGCGCGTGCGGCGTTTGTCGATTAAATCAACATTACCTATGTTCACATATTGCACAGCCTGCACCTCTGAGCTGGCGCAGTGCAGGCCGTTGTCCAGAATCCAAGGCAGATTGTCGCGATGAATGATGCGCCAGATCAGAGCTTTTTCAGGATTCAGGTTGTTATAAATCATCTAAGAAACATTCCCCGATTCACTCCGATTTGTACATTAACACCGGCCTCGCGCATTTTAGACTCACAGAGGGCTTCTACTTCGGCATTAGAAACAAAAACCTTGAAGAAATCGTTAGGGGAAACTACATCGGGCGAAAGGCACTCAGCCATACAGATGCTCTTGCACTGAGGGTCATGGTAGTCCCTGGCATTCATAACCTCCCAATTGATGGCCTCGAAGCCATCGGCATAATCGAGCAACTGAATGGCATCGTTAGCCAATGGATGGCGGGGAATGACCTTCCATTGCTTTCTAATTGCCACGTTTCGATGCACCGTAATCACAACAAATTGGGTGTCAGGCCTTCTGCGTTGAACGCTTCCATCGAATGGATTTGCGGCGAACCAGTGGAAAGGTACGTACTGCTCTAGTGCGAGACCTTGTCGTTTTTTCAGAATGTCGACATCAGCCACGTCTTCGAACGCCCTGAGCTGAGCTCGCGGTTGTAGCCCGTGCTGAAAAATACCGCTCAGGTTTTCTAGTGAAGTGAGGTGATAGAGAAGTTTTTGTTCCTTGATATCCGGCATATCGGTCTCCTTGACCTACGTATGAGCTGAAGTTGTTCCATCCTGCTCGCTCATCCGTTGGCAGGATGAGATCGATGATTCTATTGTGATATCAGTTTGGTTCGCAATGACGGTGCTTTTACGGAGGACTGCTGAAAATTATATTAATCAGTAGCTCTTCAACGTTCTCGAATTCGTTGTGCCAGCAGGTCCGATCCCTTTCATTTGCAGGACGTTTCCTAGAGAATCCCAACCGCTTGCGCCAGCGGAATGGGGTGACTAGGCTGCTGACCGTCACTGCTAATTCAGTGATCGGGTTTAGTCGCCCGGACCTCGCTAGGCGCACGCGCCATCCCAAAGACAGGTGTCTTCTCGCCTGCACTTTATGGTGGCTGTGCGCAGGGCACCCCTGGGTGCGCCGGTGCCTAGCGGCCGGTCGACTAACCTGCGTACAGCCGCCACCTCTGCTCGTTTAGTCGCGAAAGGACGGTGGTAGTCACTTACTGCTAGGAGTTTTGCTATGGATAACGTTCGTTCAGATACGCTGTCGTCACACTCGACCAACCCATTTACGGTCAATGAAGAACTGAGCTTCGAGGATGCCTGGGTGCAGGTGGCTGAGCTGCTGCATTGTGCGCTGGCTACGTCGCAGGTGATCGGCGAGTCAGTGGCTGCGCCACAGAGGGCGGTGATGCATTTGGTGGAGATGGCGAAGATGGTGGCGGATAGGGCTGTGGAGTGTTTGCAGCCTAAATGACGCGTATTGAAGGGTGGGTAGGATACCTGCCCGCTTTTGTTGACGATTCAATTGTCCAGCAGCTGTTGGGCAATTGAACTGCATTCTTACAGACATTAAAAAGCCGGCTTGTGGCCGGCTTCTCGGGGACTGCCTCAGCTTGTTTTTGACAAACCTCACCAGCCTTCAAATCGCTCAGCCCACATTGCGTCGGGCTGAATAGTAGGGGCATCCGCGGGAACTCCTCCGCTTCGCCGGCAGGGAATCAGCTAAAAGCGACCCCTGCCAAATGTGCGGCGCATGATACCCACATTCACTTCAGTTGCCCACCTCCGGTTCCGATTTAGAGCCTTCCCAGCCCAGCAGGTGTTCATCCAGGGGCACCGGTGGGCGACGGTTGTTGAGGGTGGACCACCAGAATACCCAGCCGACGATTTTGAAGCTTTGCTCGAAGCGTTCCTCGTGGTTGAGGTATTCGTCCGGGTGTTCGCTGGCGTTGTGGCTGCGCATGCGCAGGCCACCGCCAGGGCGGTTGTAGAGGTATTTGATGCGCAGCATGCCGTCATGTTCGACGGCGTAGATTTCGCCATCGATGATTTGGGTGCGGCCTCGGTCGATGGCGAGGGTGGCGCCTTGTTGGATAATGTCGATCATGCTGTTGTCGACCATGTAGGCGCCTATGGCGCGGTCGGGGTTGACGTTGAGGGTTTCCAGGCTGTGCAGGGAGACGCGGATGCGTTCGGTTGAGGTGAAGGTGGGGTGGAGGGGGATCTCCACGTCGGTTTTTTCCGGGCGGCAGGCGGGGCCTGTGAGGTATTTGCCGGTGTCTTCGCGGGCGGTTGCAATCCTTGCGGTGGGGCCTTCCAACAGGTAGTTGGCGGGCGGGTGTTTGGGGCCTTTGCCGTCGCTTAACCAGCGACTTGAGACGCACAGCAACTCTGCGATCTCGTTGAGTCGGCCCATGGGGACGCCGCGTTTGAACCAGTTGTTCACGTGCTGAGGCGTGACGCCGCGGTTCTTGGCGAAGTCGGAGGCGGAAAGATGAACTTCCCGTAGTAGCGCTTTTAAACGATCACCTGATGTATTCATAAACGCAGAGTTTACTGGCCGGAAAGTCTAATCAAATAAACCATGCGTTGATTTGCAGTTGTAGGATTTGGCTTAGTTGTGGCGGGATCTTTCAGGTGTGCAAGTTAGTTAAACGCTGCAAATAAACATTGAACTTGATGTTTAATCCGGCCCATAAAAAAGCCCCGAATTAACGGGGCTTTTTATTTGCCGTGGCAATGAGGCGCGGGTATCAGCCTTTGTAGGCGGCAACCGACTTCATGATCTCGGCGCGGGCAGCGTCTGCGTTGCCCCAACCGTCGATCTTCACCCATTTGCCTTTTTCGAGGTCTTTGTAGTTCTCGAAGAAGTGCTTGATCTGTTCCAGCAGCAGTGGCGGCAGGTCGGTGTATTCCTTCACGTCCACGTACAGCTGGGACAGCTTGTCGTGTGGCACTGCGATGACTTTGGCATCGCCGCCGCCGTCGTCGGTCATGTTCAGGATGCCAACTGGGCGCGCGCGGATGACCGAGCCTGGGGTGACCGGGTAAGGGGTCACCACCAGCACGTCGAGGGGGTCACCGTCGTCAGCCAGGGTGTTGGGGATAAAACCGTAGTTGGCCGGGTAGAACATCGGGGTGGCCATGAAACGGTCAACGAACAGGCAGTCGCTGTCTTTGTCGATTTCGTATTTGATCGGCGCGTGGTTGGCCGGAATTTCGATGGCGACGTAGATGTCGTTCGGCAGGTCTTTGCCAGCCGGAATCTTGCTGTAGCTCATTGGGCGTTGCCCCCGTTAGTTGGCCATATGACATGGCCGGATTGGCCTAAAAGTGGCGGCGATTATAGGCATATTCTGACGCCGATGCCATGCGCCAAGCGTCGTACGGTCATTCGCTCTGTGGCGAGTAGCGCGGGTCGCAGGCTTGCAGTTGGGCCAGGCGGGCCAGCGGATCCTGGCGATAAAAGCGGCTGAGTTGGGCGTACACCTCTGGATAGCTGTTGACCAGTAAATCCGGGGCGCTGAAGAAATACTCGCTGGTGACGGCAAAGAACTCCGCCGGGTTTTCCGCGGCGTAAGGGTCTATCTCGGTCTCGGCGTCCGGGTTGGCGTCCAGCTGGCGGTTGAGGTCATCGAAGGCGCCTTGCATGACGCTGGCCCAGTCCTGCACGCGCATGTCGTGGTGCAGGGGCGGCAGGCCGTTGGCGTCGCCGTTGAGCATGTCCAGCTTGTGCGCCAGTTCGTGGATGACCAGGTTGTAGCCTTCCCATTGGCCGCTGGCGAGCACGCCGGGCCAGGCGAGGATCACCGGGCCCTGTTGCCAGGCTTCGCCGCTGTGTTCGCCGTCCCACTCGTGTTCGACGCCGCTGGCATCGCGATGGCGTTGTGGGCTGAGGAAGTCGTCGGGGTACAGCACGATTTCATGGAAGCCCTGGTACCAGTCGAGGTCGCCCAGGTTCATCAGCGGCAGTTGCGCCTGGGCGGCGAGCAGCAGGCGTTGTTCCTGGTGCAGTTCGACGCCGGGCAGGGCGGTGAGGTGTTTTTCACTGAGGAACACCACGCAGGCTTCGCGCAACCACTGGTCTTGCTCCGGCGTGATGCCGTCGAGGAAGGTCAGGTGGTGGCGCACCCGTTGCCAGGTGTCATCGGCAATCGGGTGCTTGGCCAGCAGGCGCCGGCGACGCCAGGCGCTGAAGGACCACACGGGCAATCAGTGCGGGTTGGCTTCGGAGGACGTGCGGCCAAAGCGGCTGCGCACTACGCCAATAATCATCGGCACCAGGGACACCAGGATGATGAACACCACCAGCAGCGACAGGTTCTTCTTGATAAAAGGCACGTTGCCGAAGAAGTAACCCAAGGTCACCAGGCCGCCGACCCACAGGATGGTGCCCAGTACGCTGAAGCCAAAGAAGCGCGGGTACGGCATCTTGGCCACGCCCGCGACGAACGGCGCGAAGGTGCGCAGGATCGGCAGGAAGCGCGCCAGGGTCACGGTCTTGCCGCCGTGCTTGTCGTAGAAATCGTGGGTTTTTTGCAGGTAGTCGCGGCGGAAGATTTTCGAGTTCGGGTTGCTGAACAAGCGCTCGCCCGCCGTTCGTCCGATCACATAGTTGGTGCTGTCGCCGAGGATGGCCGCCAGCATCAGCAGGCCGGCCAGCAGGACTGGGTCCATACCGCCACCGGCCGCGACGGCACCGGCGATAAACAGCAAGGAGTCGCCCGGCAGGAAGGGCATGACCACCAGGCCGGTTTCGCAAAAAATCACCAGGAACAGAATGGCGTAGATCCACGGACCGTAATTGGTTACCAGCATGTCGAGGTAGACGTCGAGATGCAGGATAAGGTCGAGCGGGTTGAAATCCATGGATGGCACCTGTGTGAATAGCCCGGCTCAGCGGGCTTGTGCGGAGGCTCAGGCAATAAGGCTACAAGTAATTGTCGCGGTTCTTACAACCCTGAAAGGTCGGCATTATACGGATTGAGAGGTGAAAAGCGTGTGGCTTTTGTAGCGGGGAGTGTCGCGAAATTGTGAAGGGGTTGGGCTTCAAGCCAGTCGCCGGACCCAATGTGGGAGCTGGCTTGCCTGCGATAGCGGTGGGTCAGTATGAGAAATGCTCGCTGACACTCCGTCATCGCAGGCAAGCCAGCTCCCACAAGAGTATTGCGGTGTTTGGCTGACTGGTTTTCAGTCTTCGTTGATCGGCAACACGTAGTTTTTGAATTCGGTGTCTTCGCGAAATCCAATCGACTCGTAGGTCTTCTGCGCCACCTCGTTATCGCTGCTGGTCGATACCCGCAACCGCACCGCGTGGGTGTCCTTGGCCATTTTTTTGGCCGTGCGCATCAGGTTGTCCGCCACCAGTTGCCGGCGTGCGTCCTCGGCCACATAGATGTCGTTGAGGATCCACACCCGCTTGAGCGACAACGAAGAAAAGCTCGGGTACAACTGGCAAAACCCCAGCAGCCGCTTGTCATCATCGTCGGCCAGGGCCAGGTAAATCACCGATTCCTTGCGCCGCAGGCGCTTTTCCAAAAAGGCCCGTGACGAGTCCGGGAACGGCAAGGCCCCGTAGAACTCGCGGTATTTGACGAACAACGGGGTCAACAGGTCCAGGTGTTCCAGGGTCGCTTGAGTAATCCGCATGCCAGGCCTCAACTTCCAAATGGGTATGACCACACGAGCGGCCGTGACTCGATGCTGCCTAATGACGCCAAAAAGCGCAATCGTACCGCTATCGGTCATCTGCCGGGCTGAGCAGGAAATTGCCCTTCATCAGGTCCGGGTCGTCCGATTCGAGGGTCTGAACCTGTGCCTCATCCTTGAGATTGACCCCCGACAACTGCCGGCGACACGCCTCTCGCATCAAGTACAGCAGGCGATGGGCCGCCATGCCATAACTCAAGCCTTCCAGCCGCACGTTGGAGATGCAGTTGCGATAGGCATCGGTGAGGCCGACCTTGGGGTTGTAGGTGAAATACAGACCCAGGCTGTCCGGCGAGCTGAGCCCCGGCCGTTCGCCGATCAGGATCACCACCATCTTGGCGCCCAGTAGCTGCCCGATTTCATCGGCCACCGCCACGCGGCCTTGCTCCACCAGGATCACCGGTGACAAGGACCAGCCTTCGGCGTGGGTCTGTTCTTCCAGGCGCGCCAGAAACGGCGCTGTGTGTTTATGCACCGCCAGTGCCGACAGGCCATCGGCTACCACGATGGCCAAGTCCACACCACCAGGCTGGGCCGAAGCGTAGTCGCGAAGGGTTCGCGCTGACTCATCACTCAGGCGTCGCCCCAGGTCCGGGCGTTGCAAGTACATGTGCCGGTCCGTGGCGGCGCTGTGCAATAACAGGCTGTCTCGGCCACGTTCGGCCAGTTGGTGGCTGAGCCCGGCGTGATCGAACGGCAGGTGCACCGCGTCCCGCGCCTGGGCGTGGGCAAACTGGAAGTCCAGTTGGGCGCTGGTGGGAAGGCTGGTGCCGGTGCGGCCCAGGGCAATACGCGCCGGGGTGAGGCGGCGCAGTTCCAGCCACGGGTTGTCAGGCAATTCTGGTTGCACAGTCGGCTCCTTCATCCCAATTGCGCCAAGGCGTGGCGGAAGGCCGGTGGCAGGCTGTTGCCAAAATGCACCTTGCCATCAGCCTGCGTGAAGATGCCCATTTTCGCCAGCCACTGCTCGAACTCCGGCGCCGGTTTTAAACCCAGTGTTTGCCGAGCGTACAGGGCGTCGTGGAACGAGGTGGTCTGGTAGTTGAGCATGATGTCGTCGGAGCCGGGGATGCCCATGATGAAGTTGATGCCGGCCACGCCGAGCAGGGTCAGCAGGGTGTCCATGTCGTCTTGGTCGGCTTCGGCGTGGTTGGTGTAGCAGATGTCGCACCCCATGGGCACGCCGAGCAGCTTGCCGCAGAAGTGGTCTTCAAGGCCGGCGCGGATAATCTGCTTGCCGTTGTACAGGTACTCCGGGCCGATAAAGCCGACTACGGTGTTCACCAGAAACGGCTTGAAGTGCCGCGCCACGGCGTAGGCACGGGTTTCACAGGTTTGCTGGTCGACGCCAAAGTGCGCATTGGCCGACAAGGCGCTGCCCTGGCCGGTTTCGAAGTACATCAGGTTCTGGCCCAGGGTGCCGCGCTTGAGGCTCAAGCCCGCGTCATAACCTTCCTGCAGCACGTTGAGGTTGATCCCGAAACTGGCATTGGCCGCTTCGGTACCGGCAATCGACTGAAACACCAGGTCCAGGGGGACGCCGCGGTTGATCGCTTCGATGGAGGTGGTGACGTGGGTCAGCACGCAGGCCTGGGTGGGAATCTCATAGCGCTGGATAATCGCGTCGAGCATCTCCAGCATGGCGCAGATTGAGGCGATGCTGTCGGTGGCCGGGTTGATGCCGATCATGGCGTCGCCGTTGCCGTACAGCAGGCCGTCGAGAATGCTCGCGGCGATGCCAGCGGGTTCGTCGGTGGGGTGGTTGGGCTGCAAGCGCGTAGACAAGCGCCCGCGCAGGCCCAGGGTGCCGCGAAACTGGGTGACCACGCGGATCTTTTGCGCCACCAGCACCAGGTCTTGCACGCGCATGATCTTGGACACCGCCGCGGCCATTTCTGGTGTCAGCCCCGGCGCCAATGCGCGTAGGGCCTGTTCATCGGCCGCGTCGCTGAGCAGCCAGTCGCGCAGGCCGCCGACGGTGAGGTGGCTGACCGCTGCAAACGCCTGTTTATCGTGGGTGTCGATGATCAGCCGGGTGACTTCATCGCTTTCATAAGGAATCAATGCTTCCTGCAGGAAGTGCTTGAGCGGGATATTTGCCAGCGCCATCTGCGCCGCCACACGCTCACCGTCATTCTGCGCGG
The DNA here is from genome assembly GCF_018135665.1 of Pseudomonas sp. B2021. Taxonomy (NCBI): domain Bacteria; kingdom Pseudomonadati; phylum Pseudomonadota; class Gammaproteobacteria; order Pseudomonadales; family Pseudomonadaceae; genus Pseudomonas; species Pseudomonas sp. B2021. The sequence goes on along the minus strand of NZ_SMOF01000001.1, from coordinate 5,420,482 downwards.
CGACACCGGCGAGGAAGTCCCCGGAGCGTGCGGGGCTGGCCTTGGCCATCACGTCCTTGAGGCTGTCGAAGCGGTAGGTTTGAGCACCTACCGCGTGGGAAAAGCTTGCCATACAGTGTCTCCTTGATGACGCGGGCCTGCTGCGGGCAAGGCGCCGCGTCGAGGTTTTCGGCAGTTAGTGCAGGGCGGCCTCTGCGGCCTGGATCGCCGCGAATTCCTCTTCCGGCGTGCCTGCTACCAAGTGATGCCGGCTGTAGAAAGCAAAGTAAGCAATTAATACTCCATAGATGATCGCCGCGCCAATCACCACGCGTGGGTCCACCAGAAAGCCCGCCACCACGGCCACGCAGGCCAGCACCAGCGCCACGCCCGAGGTGAAGATGCCACCGGGCGTGCGGTATGGCCGCTCCATTTTAGGGCGACGGATGCGCAGGGTGATGTGGGCGGCCATCATCAATACGTAGGAAATCGTGGCGCCAAACACCGCCACCAGGATCAGCAAGTCACCCTGGCCGGTCAGCGACAGGCCAAAGCCGATAATCCCGGGGATCACCAGCGCCAATACCGGCGCCTTGCTCTTGTTGGTCTCGGACAATTTGCGCGGCAGGTAACCGGCACGGGACAAGGCAAAGATCTGCCGCGAATAGGCGTAGATGATCGAGAAAAAGCTCGCGATCAAACCGGCCAGGCCGACCAGGTTGACGAAGCTGCCCATCCACGTGGAACCGCCGTAGGACAACGCCAAGGCTTCAACCAGTGGGTTGCCGGATTTGATCAGCGCATAAGTGCCCGCACCGCCCGGCGCGATCACCAGAATCAACAGGGCAAAACTGGTCAGCACCACAATCGCGCCAATCAGCCCACGCGGCAGGTCGCGCTTGGGGTTCTTGGTTTCTTCAGCGGCCAGCGGCACACCTTCCACCGCCAGGAAAAACCAGATGGCATAAGGGATCGCGGCCCACACGCCGACGTAGCCGAACGGCAGGAAGCTGCTGGCGCCCTTGGCCTCGGTCACGGGTATGTCGAGCAGATTGGCGACGTTGAAGTGCGGCACCATCGACACCAGGAACACGCCTAGGGCGATCGCGGCGACGGCGGTGATCACAAACATCAGCTTCAAGGCTTCACCCACACCAAAAATGTGGATGCCGATAAAGATGATGTAGAACGCCAGGTAGATCATCCAGCCGCCAATGCCGAATAGCGACTCGCAATAGGCGCCGATAAACACCGCGATGGCGGCGGGCGCGATGGCGTATTCGATAAGGATGGCAGTGCCGGTCAGGAACCCGCCCCAGGGGCCGAAAGCGCTGCGGGCAAAACCGTAGCCACCGCCAGCAGTAGGGATCATGGAAGACAATTCGGCCAGGGAAAAGCACATGCACAGGTACATGGTGGCCATCAGCAAAGTAGCGAGGAACATACCGCCCCAACCGCCCTGGGCCAGGCCGAAGTTCCAGCCGGCGTAGTCTCCGGAAATAACATAGGCGACGCCCAGGCCAACCAGTAATACCCAGCCGGCGGCGCCTTTTTTAAGTTCGCGTTGTTGAAAATAATCGGTACCGACTTTTTCGAAGTCGACAGAAGAACCAGTGGGTTCGCTAGGCATGGGAAGTACCTTCCATTCTTATTGTTTTTGACTCGGCGTCTGTGTGCCGAACGAGGTAGCAATTGCGTGTGATATCAAATGTGGGAGCAGGCTTGCCTGCGATAGCGGCCTGTCAGCTAGCCCTTATTTGGCTGAGACACCGCCTTCGCAGGCAAGCCAGCTCCCACACTTGATTGCGTTTCAAGTTGGGAACTGGTTGCTTGCTATAAGGCTGAGTTAGAAAAAGCCCAGCGGATTAATGTCGTAGCTCACCAGCAAGTTCTTGGTCTGCTGGTAGTGATCCAACATCATCTTGTGGGTCTCACGGCCCACGCCAGACTTCTTGTAACCGCCAAACGCAGCATGCGCCGGGTACAGGTGGTAGCAGTTGGTCCACACGCGGCCAGCCTTGATGGCCCGGCCCATGCGGTAGGCGCGGTTGATGTCGCGGGTCCACAGGCCTGCGCCCAGGCCGAACTCGGTGTCGTTGGCAATCGCCAGGGCTTCGGCTTCGTCCTTGAAGGTGGTGATACTCACCACCGGGCCGAAGATTTCTTCCTGGAACACACGCATATCGTTGGTGCCCTTGAGCAGGGTCGGCTGGATGTAATAACCGGTGGCCAGATCGCCCGTGAGCTTCTCGACCTTGCCGCCGGTGAGCAGTTGCGCGCCTTCACCCTTAGCGATTTCCAGGTAGGACAGGATCTTGTCGAACTGCTGTTCGGACGCCTGGGCGCCGACCATGGTGTCGGTGTCCAGCGGGTCGCCTCGCTTGATCGACTCGACCTTTTTCATCACCACTTTCATGAAGTCTTCGTAGATCGACTCTTCCACCAGTGCACGGGAAGGGCAGGTGCACACTTCGCCCTGGTTGAAGAACGCCAGCACCAGGCCTTCGGCGGCTTTTTCGATGAATGCAGGTTCCGCTTTCATGATGTCGGCGAAGAAGATGTTCGGCGACTTGCCGCCCAACTCTACCGTGGACGGAATGATGTTCTCGGCCGCCGCATGCATGATGTGCGAGCCCACAGGCGTTGAGCCGGTAAAGGCGATCTTGGCGATGCGCTTGCTGGTGGCGAGGGCTTCGCCGGCTTCCTTGCCAAAACCGTGCACCACGTTCAGCACGCCCGGTGGCAGCAGATCGCCGATCAGCTCCATCAGCACGCTGATGCCCAGCGGCGTTTGCTCGGCGGGCTTGAGCACTACGCAGTTACCGGCGGCCAGGGCTGGCGCGAGTTTCCACGCGGCCATCAGCAGCGGGAAGTTCCACGGGATGATCTGGCCGACCACGCCCAGCGGTTCGTGGAAGTGGTAGGCGGCGGTGAGTTCGTTGATTTCTGCGCTGCTGCCTTCCTGGGCGCGGATGCAGCCGGCGAAGTAACGGAAGTGGTCGGCGGCCAGGGGGATGTCGGCGTTGAGGGTTTCACGCACGGCCTTGCCGTTGTCCCAGGTTTCGGTGATGGCCAGCAGTTCGAGGTTTTGCTCGATGCGGTCGGCGATTTTCAGCAGCACCAGCGAGCGGTCCTGGGCTGAGGTTTTGCCCCAGGCATCGGCGGCTGCGTGAGCGGCGTCCAGCGCCTTGTCGATGTCTTTGGCGGTGGAGCGCGGGAAGTCGGCAATCGGCTTGCCGTTGACCGGCGAGGTATTGGAGAAGTAGTTGCCATCGACCGGCGCCACGAACTCGCCGCCGATGTAGTTGCCGTATTTGGCCTTGAACGAAACGATGGCGCCTTCAGTACCGGGGTGTGCATAACGCATGGTGGGCATCTCCTGCTTTTATGTTTATTGGAGTACAGCGCGGCAAGCGCGTTATAAAGCGTAGAGCAAAGGTTGGGCCACTGCTGTGCGGGCCAGCAAAATCAGGGGGTTGGGCTTTGTTGCAAGGCGTTCCCGTGACAGCGGTGGTACAGCCAGGGTGACAGTTTGTGCCATAAATGGTACAGCCTGTGACCGGTGGGTCGGGCCGGGATTGCAATGGCCGGATGGCTGGGGGATGCTGGGCGTTCTCACGCAGGGAGAATAATAAGAACATGCATAACGATCATTTCAGTCGCCATGCCCAGCAAGTCTTGACCGTCACCCGGGGCCAAGAGCTTTCCCAGGGGCCGGGCAGCGCCCCGTCCATCGCCCGCTCCTGGCTGCGCTGTGTGGAGGACTACCACCTCGACCCGGCGCTGACCATCGCGCCCACCGTGCTCGAACACGGGCGCCTGCTGGAAAGTCGCGAGCGCCTGCGCCAAGTGCTGCACATCGCCGGCAGCGAAATGAACAGCCTGCATCAACAGCTTTCCGGCGCCGGTCACGCGGTGCTGCTCACCGATGCGCGTGGGGTGATCCTCAACTGTGTCACCGCGCCGTCGGAGCGCAAGATCTTCGAGCGCGCTGGCTTATGGCTGGGCGCTGACTGGAGCGAAGCCTGCGAAGGCACCAACGGCATCGGCACCTGCCTGGTAGAACGGCAGTCGTTGACGATCCACCGTGACGAACACTTTCGCGGCCGCCATACCGGGCTGACCTGTTCGGCGAGCCCGGTGTTCGATCCTCATGGTGAATTGCTGGCGGTGCTGGATGTGTCTTCGGCCCGCGAAGCCGTGTCGCGCCAGAGCCAGTTCCACACCATGGCGTTGGTGAACCTGTCGGCCAAGATGATCGAAAGTTGCTACTTCCTGCGCCACTTCGAACACCACTGGCTGTTGCGTTTTCACCTGCAGGCCGAGTCGGTCGGGTTGTTCAGCGAAGGGCTATTGGCGTTTGATGGCGAAGGGCGCATTTGTGCGGTCAACCAGAGCGCCTTGAACCTGTTGGGGCAGTTGCGCGGCGGTTTGGTGGGCCAGCCGGTGGAAGCGTTTTTCGACTGTTCCCTGGACCAGTTGCTGGGGCGGGCCAGCGCCAATGCCACGGCCAGTTGGCCGCTGCGTACCCGCGATGGTCGCCCTCTATTTGCAGCGCTGCGAGGCCAGCCGCGCAGTGCGCCCGCCCCGTTCGTCAAGCCGCAGGCGCCACGGCCTTTGGGTATCTGCCTGGGCGACCCGACGTTGCAAAATGAGCTGCGCAAGGCCTCGCGAGTGTTCGAGCGCGACGTGCCATTGCTGATCAATGGCGAAACCGGCTGCGGTAAAGAGGCCTTCGCCAAGGCCGTTCATCAATCCAGCCAGCGGGGCGACAAGGCCTTTGTCGCACTGAACTGTGCGGCGATTCCAGAAAACCTGATCGAGAGCGAACTGTTTGGCTATCGCGCCGGCAGTTTCACCGGAGCCCTTAAAGAAGGCATGCGCGGCAAGCTGCAGCAGGCCGACGGCGGCACGCTGTTTCTCGACGAAATCGGCGACATGCCCCTGGCGCTGCAAACCCGCCTGTTAAGGGTGCTGGAAGACCGCCTGGTGGTGCCTATCGGTGGTGAACCCCAAGCTGTGAACGTGCGCATCATCAGCGCCACGCATCGCAATTTGCTGGAGCGTGTGGCCGATGGCAGCTTTCGCGAAGACCTGTATTACCGTTTGAACGGCTTGGAAGTGGCGCTGCCGCCGTTGCGCGAACGCACTGACAAGTCGCAACTGTTGGACTTCCTCCTGGCCCAAGAGGCGGGCACCGAGCAGGTGATGCTCGACGAGCCTGCGCGCCAAGCCTTGTTGGCATTCCATTGGCCGGGAAACCTGCGGCAGTTGCGTACGGTGTTGCGCACAGTCGTGGCGCTTTGTGAGGGCGGGCGAGTCGGGCTTGAGGACTTGCCGGCGTTGATTCGACAGGTGCGGCCCCAGGGGGAGAGGGGGGATGCGCCGTGCGCCTCGCCGCTGGAGAGCGCCGAGCGCCAGGCATTACTCAACGCGTTGGCGCAGCAGCGCTGGCATATGAGCCATGTGGCTGAACAGTTGGGCGTCAGTCGCAATACGCTGTACCGCAAGTTACGCAAACATGGGATTTCACGGGAGGTTATGCATTAGGGGCGCGACAGTTGTCGGAATAACTCAGTTATTGCGAACTACTTGTTTTTCGTCCCACGTGATTTAAGGTTTTTTATCGCTCTACGCACTCACGTCGTCCCGGAACGTGGCGCGTTGTTTTAAGCACTGATGGAATAAGGGCAGAGCATCACTTGCCCTTAAACACCGTTGTTTGAAACTTCTAGGGTGACAACACATGAATATTACAAGTCCAATAACGACTCCTGTGCCACAACTCCCTGTTCAACTTGATGTTACGCCCACGTCTGCACCGCAACCCTTAATGGCGGGCTGGGGCGAACCGATGCACCCCCTTGAGCCTGAGCCTGAGCCTGGCACGCAGCTGTCTGAGCCGCAGGCAGATCAAACGCCAAAGGTGCGCGTCAAGCGTGGAATCTTCGGCCGGATATTCGGGGGCGGGTCCCGGCACACGCCTCCCGTGTCGCCTACGCCGTCGCCCAGGGTACCGCCTGCCCCGGTCAGTCCCACGCCCACCCGGCCCCAAACCCCGGCGGGAGGGAAAAAACCGACGACAAACGAGGTCATCCCTGGCACCAGTGTGACCGCGGGCAGTTCAGGCCAGTCGACTGCCAGTAAGCTCAAGGACGCGCTGACCAAGGGGCCTCAGACACCCCCTGTCGGTGGGACCATCCCTTTGAAGCCGGCGGAATCGCCCAAGGTCAGTGTGGCCGATGTCACCCAGCGGCTGTTGGATGCCGACAGGCTGGTCAAGGCGGGCGTTATTTCTACATCGCCCTCTACCGGCAAGATGATTAAGGACGCGTTCATCAACGCAGGCATCAATGGCATGGTCAGCGCGCCGATCAATGTGGGCGCATATGCCGGGTCCGTGGCTGCGGGGGAAGCGATCAAGGGCCAATACGTACCGTCGCCAGTGGCGCCACCGCCACCGCATTTGCCTGGCGTTGTGCAGGCCGATCAGAAGCCAGCGCCGCCAGCCGTTACGCCATCCACACCCGATGAGCCTGCGCCTGGGGCCACACGCCATCTGGATCGCATAGAAAAAGTGATGGTGGAGTTTGCCAATCTCATCATCACGCTGGCGGGAAATACCGGAGACCGGCTTGTCATGGGCGACGACTGGCCCAAGGAGCGCGGCGCACGCATGAGTAACCTTGAGCAGTTACTGGACGTTTCAGAAACCCATATGAAACAACTGGCCGAGGACAACGAGCTGATTTTCAAACCTCACGTCGAGTCGCAAACGTCCCCTGGTACCGGTGGCCGCTTAGGCGCGATCGAGCGTCGGTACCACGCCTTGAAAAAAACCGCTGACCGAATCATGACCTTGAAAGGCGCTGAGCTTAACAACGCGGGCACCAAGGTTTAAGTCATCCCTTTTGCCCGCCGGATCCTACCGGCGGGCGTTTCGCCCTCAGCTAATGCGTGCGAACTTTCCCACCCTACGCTAACCTGCCTCGATGTTTACGAGGTCGACTATGCACATTCATATTCTGGGTATCTGCGGTACGTTCATGGGTTCGATGGCGGTTCTGGCCAAAGAGCTGGGCCATCACGTAACAGGCTCCGATGCCAATGTTTATCCACCCATGAGCACGCAGCTACAGGCGCAAGGGATTGAGCTGACCCAAGGTTACGACCCCGCGCAATTCGACCCGGTGCCGGACCTGGTCGTCATCGGCAACGCTATGTCGCGCGGCAACCCGGCGGTGGAATACGTACTGAACAATGGCTTGCCTTACGTCTCCGGCCCCCAGTGGCTGGCCGACCATGTGCTGCAAGGCCGTTGGGTCCTGGCAGTGGCGGGTACCCACGGCAAGACCACCACCAGCAGCATGCTGGCCTGGGTGCTGGAACATGCGGGCATGAGCCCGGGCTTCCTGATTGGCGGTGTGCCGCAGAACTTCTCGGTGTCGGCGCGCCTGGGTGAGACACCGTTTTTTGTGATCGAGGCCGATGAATACGACAGCGCCTTTTTTGACAAGCGCTCCAAGTTCGTCCACTACCGCCCGCGCACGGCGATCCTCAACAACCTTGAGTTTGATCACGCGGATATCTTCCCCGATCTGCCGGCGATTGAGCGGCAGTTCCATCACTTGGTGCGCACCATTCCCAGTGAAGGCCTGGTCATTCATCCCACCACCGAGCCTGCGTTGCAGCGTGTGATCGACATGGGCTGCTGGACCCCGGTGCAAACTACCGGCGCGGGTGGGCAGTGGCAGGCCAGGTTGCTCAGCGACGACGGTTCGCGGTTTGAAGTGCTGTTCGAAGGCCAGGCCCAAGGCATCGTCGACTGGGGCATGACTGGCCAGCACAACGTGGCCAACGCCTTGGTGAGCCTGGCTGCCGCTCGGCATGTCGGCGTGGTGCCGGCCATGGGCATCGCCGCCTTGAGCGCATTCAAGAGTGTGAAGCGGCGCATGGAGAAAGTCGCCGACGTGAAGGGGATTACCATTTACGACGACTTTGCCCACCACCCAACCGCAATTGCCACCACCCTGGATGGCCTGCGCAAGCGCGTGGGCGATGCGCAGATCATCGCCATCGTCGAACCGCGTTCCAACTCCATGAAGCTCGGCGCGCACCGTGATGGCCTGCCTGAAAGCGTCAACGATGCCGACCAGGTGGTGTGGTATGCACCGGCCAACCTTGGCTGGGATTTGCCCGCGACTGCTGCGCTGTGCACCGTACCCTCGACAGTCTGCGATTCGCTCGAAGGCATCATTGAGCAGGTGAAGTCCTTGGCCCAGCCCGGCACGCACGTGGTGGTCATGAGCAACGGCGGCTTCGGCGGCCTGCACGGCAAGCTGGCCGAGGCACTGAAATGAGCGGGCCGGAACGCATTACTCTGGCGATGACCGGCGCATCCGGTGCGCCCTATGGCCTGCGCCTGCTCGATTGCCTGGTGCGTGAAGACCGTGAGGTGCATTTTCTGATCTCCAAGGCGGCGCAGTTGGTGCTGGCGACCGAGACCGATGTCGCGCTGCCGTCCAAGGTGCAGACGATGCAGGCGTTCCTTACCGAGTACACCGGTGCGGCGGCGGGGCAGATCAAGGTCTACGGCAAAGAGGACTGGATGTCGCCGGTGGCTTCAGGCTCCGGTGCGCCGGCGGCGATGGTGGTGGTGCCATGTTCCACCGGCACCTTGTCGGCGATTGCCACGGGCGCCTGCAATAACCTGATCGAACGGGCGGCAGACGTGACCCTGAAGGAGCGCCGCCAATTGATCCTGGTGCCGCGCGAAGCGCCGTATTCGAGCATTCACCTGGAGCACATGCTCAAGTTGTCGAATATGGGCGTGACCATTCTGCCCGCGTCGCCTGGCTTCTATCACCAGCCGCAGACCATCGATGACCTGGTGGACTTTGTGGTGGCGCGCATTCTCAACCTGTTGAACATTCCCCAGGACATGCTGCCGCGTTGGGGTGAGCACCATCTGGGCGGCGATGAATAAAGCGCTGCTGCTGTTGATGGCGCTGCAACTTACCGGCTGCGCCACGGCGCGCACGCTGGATGCGGCGCAAGCGGGCGCACCGGTGGTGTATGCCGGCACGCGGCTGGATCTGTACGCGATCAATGGTGGCTGCTGCGCCAAGGACCGCTTTGGTGCCGAGGCCCCGAGCTATCCCCATCTCGACCTGCCGGCTAGTGCGTTGCTCGATACTTTGTTGTTGCCACTGTCGGTGTTGACGGTGCTGGGTGTGGGCTTCAACGCTACGGGCGGGCTGTAAGACAGTGGCTGCCTGGGTTGGATCGTTCCCACGCTCCGCGTGGGAATGCAGTCGGGGACGCTCCGCGTCCCAAGCATGACGCAGAGCGTCATAACCGGCGTTACCACGCAGAGCGTGGGAACGATCAGTACCAGACCTGCATCATTACTTGCCGAGCTTGCGCAACTCGTCCGACTCCACCACCCGCACGCCATCCTGTTCTTCCAGCGCCAGGCGCCACATGGCGCGGGCCAGTTCGCAGACTTCAATACCGTGGTACTTGCCCGGAATAAGCCGTGACAAAGGCCCGGCTAACTGCTCGGCCAGGCGCGGCTCCAGTCGTTCGCCCAGCAGCAGCGACGGACGTACGATGGTCAACTGCGGCCAGTCTTGCGCTCGGAGCGCCAGTTCCATTTCCCCCTTGACCCGGTTGTAGAACACCGAGGATTTCGGGTCGGCGCCAATTGCGCTGATCACGATCAGATGCCGCGCGCCCAGTTCCCGTGCGCGCTTGGCGAAAGCCACCACCATGTCCAGGTCGACCGCACGGAAGGCCGCTTCCGAGCCGGCCTTTTTGATCGTGGTGCCCAGGCAGCAGAAGGCAATATCCACGCGGCCGCTCAGTTGCGGCAGGAACACCGCCGGGTCGCCCACCGGGTTTTCCAGGCGTGGATGTTCAGCCAATGGTTTGCGGCTGGGTGCCAGCACGCGGGTCACGGTGGGTTCGTTGAGCAGGCGGTCGAGCAGGTGTTCGCCAGTGAGGCCGGAGGCCCCGGCCAGCAAGATATGCTGCGGTGTCAGGTACATGGTGTTTCCCCCTTGTTACACGTTACAGCTTAGTTGCCTTTGGCTTCCTTGCTATTCATTGAGACGCTTTCGAGCGCCTTTCGTGCCTGCTGTTTACGTAATAATTGCCAATGGGCGATCACGCCCTTAGGCGCCCAGATCTGCGGTTCGGAGGCTTCGAAATTGTCCGCCTGTTCGCGTTCGGCCACGTGCAGTTGTGCCAGTTTGAAGGCGTGTTGCAAATCGTCCGTTTGGTTGAAAGCTTGTGCGAAAAGGGCATCCCCGAAGTAGGTGAAGTCTGCTTCTTCCGAGCAGCCGAACGACACGCGGTCCGCGCGGGAGGCGGTCATGATCAGGGTGCGCTCATCTTTGAGTGCGGGTATGAAGCCGCCGGAGTAACACGCGGAGATCACGATGACCTTGTCACGGTTTTTCAGTGGTGCGAGCACAGCGGCCAGCTCATCGGCGGGCAGGTCGGCCAGTTCCATGCGCGGTTGGTCGAGCACCAGTTCATGCTCATGGGTGCCATGGCTGGTCATGTAAATGAACACCAGGTCTTCCGGCCCGGTCCGTTCGGCCAGGGTTTGTACCGAGCGGCGCAGGCTTTCGCGAGTGGCCAGGGGGCGGTCGGCGATGTGGTCGCGGTGGTTGACCAGGCGCACCTGTCCGCGAGCACCAAAGCGGGTGGCAAGCAGATTGCTGACGTAATCGGCCTCGCGCAAGAACACGCTTTGCTTGCCGTCGCCCGCCAGCACCAAGGAGTACAGCTCCACGGCCGGGGTGGACGCCGGTACGGCCGCCAGGGCGTCGTCGAGCAAGCGGCCTTGGGCCAGTATGCCGGTCTCCAACGGGTCGGGCAGCAGCTTGCCCTCGGCGTCGCGCACGCGCAGGCCGTTGACCCAGGTGCCGGACTGCACGGTGCCGTCGGTGAGGACGAGCGTGCCACGGCCTTGATAGTTGTCGCTGTCGAAGCCACCGATATAGAAACTGCCATCGGTGAGGTTCAGGCGCCCTTCGCCGGTAAAGCGCCAGTCACTGAACTGGCCGACATAGTGGCTGCCATCGACCCCGATCAATTCGCCTCTTCCGGTCAGCGCGCCTTCCTTGAACTGGCCGATCCACACATCGCCGTCGGCGTTCTCATAGCGGCCTTTGCCGTTGAGCTGGTTCTGCTTGAATTGGCCGACATAGATATCGCCCTCGGCGCTGTTGAAGGTGCCATTGCCTTCCAGTTGGCCATCGACAAAACGGCCGCTGAACTGGTTGTCACTGTCGTCATTGCGCTGGCCTTCGCCATTGGGCTTGCCGTGGGCGAACTGGCCCTGGTACTGGCTGCCGTCGGCCAACTCCAGGCGGCCGAGGCCTGAGTACTGGTCGTCCTGGAATTCGCCGCGATAGGTCATCTGCCCCTCTTTGAGGGTGCCTTCGCCGTTGCGTCGACCGTTTTTGAAGCCGCCCACGTAGCTGCTGCCCGAAGTGGTCAGGCTGCCCTGGCCATCAAACAGGCCCTGCTTGAATTCGCCTTTATAGACTTCGCCATTGCTGCCATGCCATTCGCCCTGGCCGTGCCACTGGCCTTTGTCGAACTGGCCGGCGTACCAGCTGCCATTGGGGTAGTCCACACGGCCTTGGCCTTGCAGCAAGCCGTTAACCACATCGCCACGGTAGCGGCCGCCATCGGGCAGGCGCGCATCGGGCGGCAACAGCGATTCGCCGTCTCCGCAAGCGGTGAGCAACAGGGCAAGGGCAAGGGGAGCGAGTGGGCGCATAGCGGGATCCGGATAATTGAGCGCCGAGTATGCCGTAGCCGGGGTGCCGAACCTAGTGGTCTATGTGCAGGATCCATTACCTGTAGGAGCGGGCTTGCCCGCGAAAAACTCACAGGCGCCGCATTTATTCAGCCAGCACGCGTTATCGTTGACGGCCTTCGCGAGCTAGCTCGCTCCTACAGTGGGGGTGTGGTGGTTATACGAAGCACAGTGACAGTGACTCGGCAATGTAAGCCGGCTTCTCCTGGCCTTCGATTTCCAGGGTGGCGGTGGCCTTGAACAGCCATTGGCCGGGCTTCTTCTCGGTGACGTCAGTGAGGGTGACGTTCAGGCGCACCTTGGAGTTCACTTTCACCGGCTGGATAAAGCGCACGCTGTCCAGGCCATAGTTGACGGCCATCTTCAAGCCTTCGGGCATGATCAGGATGTCTTCCATCAGCTTGGGCATCAGCGACAGCGACAGGAACCCATGGGCGATGGTGCTGCCGAACGGGGTTTGCGCGGCCTTGACCGGGTCGACGTGGATGAACTGATGATCGCCGGTGGCTTCCGCGAAGAGGTTGATACGTGCCTGGTCGATGGTGAGCCATTCGGAACGTCCCAGTTCCTTGCCGACGTAATCTTTGAGCTGCGCTACGGGTACATAGGGCATTGCGTCTCTCCTTGGTTCATCACTTATGTGCCCGTTGATAAGGGGCGTTTTTTTTGGTTGCAGAGAACCACTGTAGATCATCACGGGCAATCAGCCCGGTCAACCCAACATGCTTTTGGCGAATGCCGGAGCATAGGGCGGGCGTGCTTATAATGCGCGCGGGATTTGAGGGGGAGAGAGCGGGATGCTGTTACGTGGCCTGACTTGGCTGGTGCTGTTTCAACTGATCGGCACCGCGATCAATCATTTGCTGGTGCCGGTGCTGCCTGGGCCAATCATCGGCTTGTTGCTGATGCTGGGCTTTCTGGTCTGGCGCGGTGAAGTCGGCGAGCCCCTGAGCCTGGCGGCCGGCAGCCTGTTGCGTTACCTGCCGCTGCTGCTGGTGCCGCCGGCCGTGGGAGTGATGGTGTATGCCAAAGACATCGTGGCGGATTTCTGGGCCATCGTCGGGGCGTTGGTGTTGTCGCTGGTGATCGCCATGGGCTTTGTCGGTGTGCTGATGCAGCAGATGGTCAAGCGAAAGGAGAAGGACCAATGATCCTTGACTGGCAGGGCGCCTGGACGGCGGTCATTCATCATCCGCTGTTCGGTATCGGTATTACCCTGGGCGCCTATCAACTGGTGCTGGCGGGGTTCGAGAAAACCCGCTGGATCTTCCTGCAGCCGGTGCTGGTGTCGATGTTGCTGGTGATTGGCGTGCTGCTCACCTGCGGCCTGAGTTACGCCGAATACCGCAAGAGCACCGAGATCATGGGCATCCTGCTGGGGCCTGCGACCGTGGCCTTGGCCGTGCCGCTTTATCTGAACCTGCGACGGATTCGGCAATTGTTCTGGCCGATTTTTACTACGCTGGTGGTAGGCGGGGTGTTGGCCACTGGCCTGTGTGTGGCGTTGGGGTGGTGGTTCGGGGCCGAGCACAGGGTGCTGATGACCATGGCGCCCAAGTCGGTGACCTCGCCGATTGCCATGCTGGTGGCCGAGCAGATCGGCGGCGTGGCGGCCTTGGCGGCGGTGTTTGTGTTGTTCACTGGGGTGGTCGGCGCGATGATCGGCCCAGCGCTCTTGACGCGCCTGGGTGTACGCAGCCCCGAAGCGCGCGGCATGGCCTTGGGCATGACCGCCCACGCCGTCGGTACTTCGGTGGCCCTGCAGGAAAGCGAAGAATGCGGCGCCTTCGCGGCGCTGGCCATGAGTTTGATGGGCGTGGCCACGGCGGTGTTCCTGCCGTTGGCGGTGTCGGTCATTGTTTAAACCAGGTTTTAAGGAAACCGTTATGAGTCTGGCGCTATTCCCCCTCAACACTGTGCTGTTCCCAGGCTGCACCCTCGACCTGCAGATATTCGAGGCGCGCTACCTGGACATGATCGGCCGTTGCATGAAAAAGGGCGAAGGCTTTGGTGTGGTGTGCATCCTGGATGGCTCAGAGGTGGGCGCGGCCCCTGACGGTTATGCGCTTGTCGGTTGTGAAGCGCTGATTCGTGACTTCAAACAGCAGGAGAACGGCCTGCTGGGCATTCGCGTCGAAGGTGGCCGTCGTTTCCGCGTGCGTGAAGCTGGCGTGCAAAAAGACCAGTTGCTGGTGGCCGACGTGCAATGGCTGCAAGAGTTGCCGGACCAGCCGCTGGGCGAAGAAGACGCCGACTTGCTGGCGTTGCTTGAGGCCCTGGCCGAGCACCCGATGGTGGCTTCGCTGGACATGGGCGGTGACGTCGAAGGCCAGCAAGCCCTGGGCAACCGGTTGGCCTATCTGCTGCCGTTTACCGAGGCCGACAAAATCGACTTGCTGCAACTGGACGACCCACAGCAACGGCTGGATGCGATCCAGATGTTGCTCGATGAACTGCAGGGCGAGCTGTTCACCTGAGGTTCGGATTTGCCTGACAGAGCTTTCAGACTTTGCTCGGTCGTCTCCACGGTGTCGCCTGCACTATTTTCCGATCACACAACAATGATCGGAGAGAACCATGATTCGGCTGACACCCTCGGAACAAGTGGCGTGGGACGCTTATTTTGTCAGCGTGACCACGCAATTACTCCAGCAGCAAGCCACGCGGGGCGCGGAGTACATCGCCGAGCGCGCCGCCGAAGTGGCTGATGAGATGTTACTGGAGCGCCGCGAACGTTGCGTTGAACGGCGCAGCGCCTCCGTGGACTGGATCGGCCCGGCCAAGGGTCAGTAGGCGTACCTGAGCAGGGCGTGGGGCGTGCCGGTAAAGGCGATAAAACCGAGCACGGCCACCACGGCGGGCAGCACCAGCCACCAGGCTTTTTGCGACATGGCTGGCAATGGGCTGCGGTACTGGATGGCCGTCAGGCTGAACGCACATACGGTCATGGCCAGCAACGTGCCGGCCAGGATGTCCGTGGGCCAATGGGCGCCCAGGTAGACCCGCGACAAGGCAATGAACGCCGCCGGAATGCAGCCCAGCAGCATCCAGGTCAGGCGCAGCCGCGTGGGTTGACCGCGACCGGCCAATACCGCGAGCGCCAGGAAGAAGGCAAAAGCACCGGAGGCATGGCCGCTGGGCATGCTGAAGCTGGTCAGCGGGTCGGTGAGGATTTCCGGGCGGCCACGGGCGAAAAACAGCTTGGTGCCGGTGTTGATCACTGCCGCGCCAGCGAGGGTGGCGCCGACAAACACCGCGTGGCGCCACTGCCGTGCCAACAGCAACAGGCCAGTGAACACCGCGCTGGCGAAGAACATCTTCTTGAACTCACCCAGTTGGGTGACCCGTACCATCACTTCGTCCAGCCACGGGCTGCGATGCTCTTGCACCAGGGCGCTCAGGCCCTGGTCGAAGTCATTGAGGTGGGGATAGCCGATAAACAACGCGATTAACAACACCAGGCTGGCGCAACCGATCCACAAGGTGGCGCGCCGATGCCCGCGCCAACTGCTGTTCAAACTCAGCCCCAGCAGCACCGCCAGGCACGCCGCGATAATCGCCGCTTCCGGCCAGAAGCCTTCCGGCAACGGTAGGCGGAACGCGGCGCCGGCAGCCCAGCCCGGCAGCAGATAGGCCACGGTCCAGCCCGCTGCGGCAATGATGCTCACGGCGGCGAAGCGCGGGAAGGGCATGTCGCACATACCCGCCACCATCGGCAGCATAGGGCGCAATGGTCCGATGAAACGCCCGACCAACAGGCTGGCAATCCCGTACTTGTGGAAGTAGGTTTCTGCGCCGTTCATCCATTCAGGATGCTGGCGCAGGCCGGGCAGGCGCCGGATGTTCTGATGGAAATGGCGGCCCAGATAATAGGAAACGCCGTCGCCCAATAAGCCACCGAGGAAGCCCAGCAGCAGGGTTTCACTCAGCGACAGCGCACCGCTGCCAGCCAGCGCAGCGATTGCAAACAGCAATACCGTGCCTGGCACGATCAACCCGGCAATCGCCAGACACTCCACACACGCGACAATAAACACCGCCGCTGCCAGCCATTGTGGGTTGAGGGTCAACCAGCCGGTGATGCTATCGAGCCATTGGCCCATACAATCCACTCCATGCATACAAAACAGAATTTGAGGCGGTGAAATTCAACTGTGGGAGCTGGCTTGCCTGCGATGGCTGCGGCATGGCCAGCATGAAAGTTGCCTGACACACCGCTATCGCAGGCAAGCCAGCTCCCACATGGGATGTGTCGCGCGTTAAATCAAAAAATAATCCCGGCCTTCGACCTGCCCCCGACGCATCGGGTTCCGCGTGCAATAAGGCGCATAGCCAGCATCGACGAAGCGGTACATCAAGTGCTCATCGCGCCCGCTGGGGATACCCAGGCGCGTGGTCTGGATAATCTGCGTGGGCACCTGGCCTACGTCTTCGACATACAGCAGTTCCTGATCGAAGCGCTTGGCATCCCACATCGGCACTTTCAGGCCCAGGGCCTTGCACAGCAGCGTCTGGCCCGCACACAGTTTTTGCGAGGGGCGTGGGCTGCCATCGGGGTTGGGGTTGTTCAACAGCATCTGTGCCAGGCTCGCCGCGCCGGAAATGTCGTCGACCCAGGGATAGGCCGATTTGATCAACACGGCATTGCCCGGGCCATGGGCGCTGAAGTTCAGCGAATGACCGCCACGGGCGTAGTACATGTAGATATGGCCACCATCCAGAAACAAAGCCTTACGCTTTTCTGTGTAGCCGAGTGAGGCGTGGCTGCCTTTTTCGGCCACGTAATAGGCTTCGGTTTCAATAATTCGCGCCGAAAGCCAGAGATCGCCCACGCGATGGCGAATGACTTTTCCGAGTAATTCGCGCGCAAGCAGCTGGGCGTCACGGTCGAAGAAGCTATCGGGCAGGGGGCTGGCGGGGAGCAGGGGCGAAAAGTCGGGCATGGCGGTCAAGGGTAGATACGGCTAAATGTGACCGAATCATAACAACTCTCACCTTAATTACGCCTGAACCTGGGGTTTTTACAGTTCATTTCGACCATCCGCCCCTCACCGCTGTCAGTCGGGCGGCGTCACAGCTATAATCTGCCGCTTTCCTCTTTGCCAAGACTCCCTGACCATGACTGAGTCCGTTCTTGACTATATGACCCGCCTGGGTCGCGCTGCCCGGCAGGCCTCGCGGTTGATCGCCCGTGCGAGCACCGCGCAGAAGAACCGTGCGCTGCTGGCGGCTGCCGATGCTCTGGATGCTTCGCGCTCCGAGCTGACCGCCGCCAACGAACTGGACCTGGCCAATGGGCGCGCCAATGGCCTGGAGCCAGCCTTGCTGGACCGCCTGGCGCTGACCCCGGCACGTATCGACGACATGATCGAAGGCCTGCGTCAGGTGGCCAAGCTGCCTGACCCCATCGGTGAAATTCGCGACATGCGCTACCTGCCGTCGGGCATCCAGGTGGGCAAGATGCGCGTGCCCCTGGGCGTGATCGGCATCATCTATGAGTCGCGCCCGAACGTGACCATCGACGCCGCGAGCCTGTGCCTCAAGTCGGGCAACGCCACTATCCTGCGTGGCGGTTCCGAGGCGATCAATTCCAACCGGGCCATCGCCGCCTGCATCCAGCAGGGCCTGGCCGTGGCCGAGTTGCCGGCTGAAGTGGTGCAAGTGGTGGAAACCACCGACCGTGCTGCCGTGGGCGCGCTGATCACCATGCCGGAATTCGTCGACGTGATCGTGCCGCGGGGTGGCAAGAGCCTGATCGAGCGCGTCAGCCGCGATGCCAAGGTGCCCGTTATCAAGCATCTGGACGGCGTCTGCCATGTGTTCATCGACATCGCCGCCGACCTCGACAAGGCGATCCGCATTGCCGACAACGCCAAGACCCACCGCTACGCGCCGTGCAACACCATGGAAACCCTGCTGGTGCACGTCGGCATTGCCGAGCGCGTGCTGCCGCCGCTGGCCGCCATCTACCGTGACAAGTCGGTAGAACTGCGCGGTTGCGAGCGCACCCGTGCGCTGCTGGGCGCGGACGTCATCGAGGCGACCGAGCAGGACTGGTACACCGAGTACACGGCCCCGATCCTGTCGATCCGCATCGTCGATGACCTGGACCAGGCCATCGAACACATCAATACCTATGGCTCCAAGCACACCGACGCCATCGTTTCCGAGCATTTCAGCGATGCCCGGCGTTTCCTCAACGAAGTGGATTCCGCTTCGGTGATGGTCAACGCCTCGACGCGTTTTGCTGACGGCTTCGAGTACGGCCTGGGGGCGGAGATCGGTATTTCCACTGACAAGCTCCACGCACGCGGCCCGGTGGGCCTGGAAGGGCTGACCAGTGAGAAGTACGTGGTGTTTGGCGACGGTCATGTGCGCACTTGATGACTAAACGCATCGGGCTGCTCGGCGGTACTTTCGACCCCGTGCACATCGGCCATTTGCGCAGTGCCCTGGAAGTTGCGGATGCCCTTGCGCTGGATGAGCTGCGCCTGCTGCCCAATTTTCGGCCGCCCCATCGCGACACGCCGCAGGTGGCCGCAGAGCAGCGCCTGGAAATGGTGCGTGTTGCCGTAGAAGGTATATCGCCGCTGGTGGTGGACGATCGCGAACTCAAGCGCGATAAACCGTCCTACACTATCGACACCCTGGAGCTGATGCGCGCCGAATTGGCCGCAGATGACCCACTGTTTCTGCTTTTGGGCTGGGACGCATTTTGCGGCCTGCCCTCTTGGCACCGCTGGGAGGAACTCCTCCAGCATTGCCACATCCTGGTTTTGCAACGCCCGGATGCCGACAGCGAACCGCCGGATGCCTTGCGCAACCTGCTGGCCGCGCGGTCGGTAAGTGACCCCTTGGCCCTGACCGGGCCGAACGGGAATATTGCATTCGTCTGGCAGACCCCGCTTGCGGTGTCTGCCACCCAGATCCGTCAACTGCTGGCCAGCGGGAAGTCGGTACGTTTCCTGGTGCCTGACGCGGTCCTGGCCTACATCGATGCGCACGGGCTTTACCGTGCGTCGAACTGAAAAGGCGCGCTTGAACGCACGAACCGTGCAGCAAGCGCCCGAACATACGAGCAAAACGAGTTTTATATGACGAACAAAGACGTAAGCAAAGTTAAGCGCAAAGGCACCTTCAAAAGCGCACCGCTGCCGGTTGAAGCCCATGTTGGCCCGGAACTGGCTGGCGAAGAGCTGGTGAAAGTCGCCGTGGCTGCCCTGGAAGACGTTAAAGCCCAGGACATCCAGGTGCTGGACGTGCGCGACAAGCAGAGCATCACCGACTTCATGATCATCGCCACCGGTACCTCCAACCGCCAGATCGGCGCGATGCTGGACAAGGTTCGCGAAGCCGTCAAAGCCCAGGGCGTCAAGCCACTGGGTGAAGAAGGCAAGGGCGACAGCGACTGGGTGCTGCTGGACATGGACGATGTGATCGTTCACATGATGACCTCCAACGCTCGCCAGTTCTACGACCTGGAACGTCTGTGGAAAGGCGCCGAGCAGAGCCGTGCCGCCGATGGCAAGCACCACAGCCCGGAAGTGGGCCACGCGCACTTCGACAAGCTCAACAAAGACCAGGAATAAGGAACGGCTGTGCGCCTGCGTCTGATCGCTGTCGGTTCACGCATGCCCAAGTGGGTGGAAGAAGGCTGGCACGAATATGCCAAGCGTCTGCCCGCTGAGCTGTCGCTTGAGCTGGTGGAAATACCGCTCAATACCCGGGGCAAGAACGCCGACGTGGCGCGCTTTATCCGTCAGGAAGGCGAAGCCATGCTGGCCAAGGTCGGCCCCAATGAGCGCATCGTCACCCTTGAAGTGCACGGCAAGCCCTGGAGCACCGAGCAACTGGCGGTGGAACTGGATCGCTGGCGCCTGGATTCGCGCACGGTCAATTTCATGGTCGGCGGCCCGGAAGGGCTGGCGCCGGAAGTCTGTGCGCGGGCCGATCAGCGCTGGTCGCTGTCGGCGCTGACGTTGCCGCACCCGTTGGTAAGGATTCTGATCGGTGAACAGCTGTATCGCGCCTGGACAGTCCTGTCCGGGCACCCTTACCACAAATAGTCTGCGCCGCCCCCGATGACCCAACCGATCCGCATCAAGGACCACGAGAAAGACGCACGTCTGGTACGCGCGCGGGTGGTGTTCGGTGCTGTTTTGGTGGTGGTGCTGATGTGCGTGCTGATTGCGCGGCTGTATTTCCTCCAGGTGATCCAGTACGACTATCACTCCACGCTGTCGGAAAACAACCGGGTGCATGTGCAGCCGATTCCCCCGACCCGTGGGCTGATCTTCGACCGCAATGGCGTGGTGGTTGCCGATAACCGGCCCAGCTTCAGCCTGAGCATGACCCGTGAACGCTCCGGCGATTGGAAGCAGGTCCTTGATGTCATCGTTGAGGTGCTGCAACTGACGCCGGAAGACCGGGTGGTCTTCGAGAAACGCATGCGCCAGGGGCGCCGGCCGTTCGAGCCGGTGCCGATTCTGTTCGAGCTGACCGAAGAGCAGATCGCCCGCATTGCGGTGAACCAGTTCCGCCTGCCAGGTGTGGAAGTGGTGGCGCAGTTGGTGCGGCATTACCCGCAAGGGCCGCACTTTGCGCACTCCGTTGGCTACATGGGGCGGATCAACGAGAAAGAACTGAAAACCCTCGACCCGATCAACTACAGCGGCACCCACCATATTGGCAAAACCGGCATCGAGCGCTTCTATGAGGCCGAGTTGCATGGCCAGGTAGGTAACGAGGAAGTCGAGACCAATGCGCGTGGCCGCGTATTGCGCGTGCTCAAGCGCACCGATCCGGTGCCGGGCAAGGACATTGTCCTGAGCCTGGACATCAAGTTGCAGGAAGCTGCCGAGATGGCCCTGGGCGGTCGGCGGGGTGCCGTGGTGGCGCTGGACCCGAAGACTGGCGAAGTGCTGGCGATGGTCAGCCAGCCCAGCTTCGACCCCAACCCGTTTGTGACTGGCATCAGCTTCAAGGCCTACGCCGAGCTGCGTGATTCCATCGACCGGCCACTGTTCAACCGTGTGTTGCGCGGCCTGTACCCACCGGGCTCGACCATCAAGCCGGCGGTGGCGATTGCCGGCCTGGATGCTGGCGTGGTCACGGCCTCAAGCCGGGTGTACGACCCTGGCTATTACATGCTCCCCAACTACGACCACAAGTACCGTAACTGGAACCGCTCCGGTGACGGCTATGTCGACCTGGATACCGCGATCATGCGCTCCAACGACACCTATTTTTACGACCTGGCCCACAAGCTGGGGATTGATCGGCTGTCTGCCTATATGGGCAAGTTCGGCCTCGGTCAGAAAGTCTCCCTGGACATGTTCGAAGAATCACCCGGCCTGATGCCGTCGCGGGAGTGGAAGCGTGCGACCCGTCGCCAGGCGTGGTTCCCTGGCGAAACGCTGATCCTGGGTATCGGCCAGGGCTATATGCAGGCCACTCCGCTGCAACTGGCCCAGGCCACGGCGCTGGTGGCGAACAAAGGCGTGTGGAACCGACCGCACCTGGCCAGGACCATCGAAGGCGAAAAGCCGGTGGACGACAATCCGATTCCGGACATCGTGCTGCGTGACCCGTCCGATTGGGCCAAGGTCAACCACGGCATGCAGCAGGTGATGCACGGTGCTCGCGGCACTGCGCGCAAAGCGGCAATTGGCGCTCAATACCGCATTGCCGGCAAGAGTGGTACCGCTCAAGTGGTCGCGATCAAGCAGGGCGAAAAGTATGACCGCTCCAAGGTGCAGGAACGCCACCGCGACCACGCCTTGTTTGTCGGCTTTGCCCCGGCCGAAGACCCGAAAATCGTGGTGGCCGTGATGGTCGAGAACGGCGAGTCCGGCTCCGGCGTCGCCGCCCCAGTGGTACGCCAGGTGATGGACGCCTGGCTGCTGGCCGACGATGGCCGGCTCAAGCCCGAGTATGGCGGCCCCCCTTCAAGCCCCGAGGTTACGGCCCGTGAAGAGTAATTTTGACCGCATCCTCTCCAGTGAAGATGTGATGCGTCGCCGTGCGACGTTGCTGCAACGCATGCACATTGATGGCCCCTTGCTGATCCTGCTGCTGACCCTGGCGGCCGGCAGCCTGTTCGTGCTGTATTCGGCCAGCGGCAAGAACTGGGACCTGCTGATCAAGCAGGCGTCCTCGTTCGGCCTGGGTTTGCTGTCGATGGTGGTGATCGCCCAATTGGAGCCGCGCTTCATGGCGCGCTGGGTGCCCTTGGGCTATGTCGCCGGCGTGTTGCTGCTGGTGGTGGTGGACGTCATGGGCCACAACGCCATGGGCGCCACACGCTGGATCAACATCCCCGGGGTGATTCGCTTCCAACCGTCGGAATTCATGAAGATCCTGATGCCGGCCACCATTGCCTGGTACCTGTCCAAGCGCACCTTGCCGCCGCAGCTCAAGCATGTGGCGATTAGCCTGATCCTGATCGGCGTGCCCTTCGTGCTGATTGTGCGCCAGCCGGATCTGGGCACCTCGTTGCTGATCCTCGCCGGTGGCGCGTTCGTGTTGTTCATGGGCGGATTGCGCTGGCGCTGGATCCTCAGCGTGCTGGCCGCCGCCGTGCCCGTGGCAGTGGCCATGTGGTTCTTCTTTATGCACGATTACCAGAAGCAACGGATCCTCACGTTCCTCGACCCGGAGAGCGACCCGCTGGGCACCGGCTGGAACATCATCCAGTCCAAGGCGGCCATTGGTTCCGGCGGGGTATTTGGCAAGGGCTGGTTGCTGGGCACCCAGTCCCACCTGGACTTTTTGCCCGAGAGCCACACCGACTTCATCATTGCGGTGATGGGCGAGGAGTTCGGGCTGGTGGGCATTTGCGCGTTGTTGCTGATTTATCTGCTGTTGATTGGTCGCGGCCTGGTGATCACTGCCCAGGCGCAAACGCTGTTCGGCAAATTGCTCGCGGGCAGCCTGACCATGACTTTTTTTGTTTACGTTTTCGTCAACATCGGTATGGTCAGTGGCCTGCTGCCGGTGGTTGGGGTGCCGTTGCCATTCATTAGCTACGGCGGAACTTCGCTGGTGACATTGCTGTCAGCGTTTGGGGTTTTGATGTCGATTCATACGCATCGCAAGTGGATCGCACAGGTTTGAATAAGGTGAAGATGTCAATGCAAGTAATGCGCGGCTGGGCGACTCGGCATGCGACCTGGATGGGCCTGATCGGGCTGCTGGGGGCAACGCAAGAGGCGCGGGCCGGTGACTACGATGGCTCTCCCCAGGTTGCCGAATTTGTCGGTGAGCTGACCCGCGACTACGGTTTTGCCGGTGAGCAACTGATGGGCGTGTTCCGTGAAGCCCAGAAAAAGCAGGCGATCCTCGACGCCATCTCCCGGCCCGCCGAACGCGTCAAGCAGTGGAAGGACTATCGCCCGATGTTCCTCACTGATGCACGCATCGCGCGCGGCGTGGATTTCTGGCGCCAGCACGAGGCAGTCCTCGCTCGCGCCGAGCAGGAGTACGGCGTGCCAGCCCAGGTGATCGTCTCGATCATCGGCATCGAAACCTTCTACGGGCGCAACACCGGCAGCTACCGGGTGATCGACGCCTTGTCGACCCTGGGCTTCGATTACCCGCCCCGCGCCGAGTTCTTCCGCAAGGAACTGCGCGAATTCCTGTTGCTGGCCCGCGAAGAGCAGGTCGACCCGCTGAGCCTCAAGGGCTCCTACGCCGGGGCGATGGGCTTGCCGCAGTTCATGCCCAGCAGCTTTCGCGCCTATGCGGTGGATTTCGACGGTGACGGGCACATCAATATCTGGAGCAACCCCGACGATGCCATCGGCAGCGTGGCCAGCTACTTCAAGCGCCACGGTTGGGTTGGCGGCGAGCCGGTGGTTATCCGCGCCGATGTCACGGGTGAGCGCGCCGACGAAGGCCTGACCCAAGGTATCGAACCGGTCAAGACCGTTGGGGAGTTGCGAGCGCTGGGCTGGTCGAGTCAGAATGCGCCACGCGATGACATGCCGGTGACGGCATTCCGCCTGGAAGGTGCAAATGGCCCTGAATACTGGATGGGCCTGAAGAATTTCTACGCAATCACGCGTTATAACCGCAGTGTGATGTACGCCATGGCCGTGCATCAGCTGTCAGATGAGCTGGTTCAAGCACGGGGCAACAAGTAATGCGGGTATCGCCGTTCAAAAAACCGCTCAAGCTGGTGGCGTTCGCCGCGTTGTCCTTGTTGGTAGCCAGTTGTTCCACCACCCCTAACCGTGCGCCGGCCAAGAAGGCGGGCGGTGCAGTAGTCCGCGCCCAGCCGGGCCTGGACATCAACCGCGCGCACAAAGACGGCGCGCCGTGGTGGGATGTGGATGTGTCGAAGATCCCGGACGCCACGCCGACCCTGCACACCGGCCCGTACAAGGCCAACCCCTATACCGTGCTGGGCAAGAATTACTTCCCGCTGCAGGAATCCAAAACCTACGTGCAGTCGGGCACCGCGTCCTGGTACGGCACCAAGTTCCATGGCCAGAACACCGCTAACGGCGAAGTGTATGACCTGTATGGCATGAGCGCGGCCCACAAGACCCTGCCGCTGCCCAGCTATGTGCGCGTGACCAACCTGGACAACAATCGCACCGTGATCCTTCGGGTCAATGACCGTGGGCCGTTCTATTCGGACCGCATCATCGACTTGTCCTACGCGGCCGCCAAGAAACTCGGTTACGCCGAAACCGGCACCGCACGGGTCAAAGTCGAAGGCATCGACCCGGCGCAGTACTGGGCCCAGCGTGGCAAGCCGGCGCCGTTGATG
Source organism: Pseudomonas sp. B2021 (assembly GCF_018135665.1). Taxonomy (NCBI): domain Bacteria; kingdom Pseudomonadati; phylum Pseudomonadota; class Gammaproteobacteria; order Pseudomonadales; family Pseudomonadaceae; genus Pseudomonas; species Pseudomonas sp. B2021. Next base: position 5,395,892 of record NZ_SMOF01000001.1, on the reverse strand, counting down.
CTCAACGAACCGGCTACCCCGCAACCGCAAGTGACGGCCTCGACCGGCAAGATCGAGCAGTGGACGCCGCCGCCGGCGCAACATGCTCCGGATACCGTCGTCGTCCCTCACGCGGCACCGGGCGCCTCGATGGCGGGCGGGCAATACCTGCAGGTCGGCGCTTTCGCCAACCCGGATGCGGCAGAACTGTTAAGGTCCAAGCTCAGCGGTATGGTCAGCGCGCCAGTCTTCATCAGCTCCATCGTGCGTAACCAGCAAACCTTGCACCGTGTACGCATGGGCCCGATCGGCTCGCCAAGCGAAGTGGCGCAAGTGCAGAACAGCGTACGCCTGGCCAACCTGGGGCAACCCAGCGTGGTCACCGCAGAATAAGCAGTAACGGTTTGATGGCTCAGGCGCGCCTGCGCGCTTGAACCCTGGTTGTTGGCTCGTTGAACAATAAAAACCCAGGGGCAAGGGGTGAGCAGGCAACCGAACACGTGACAGTCTGGAAGCGGGCTGTCTGAATAGTTTTGCCCGCGAGGGCAAGTTTCCATAAGCAATTTCGAGAGACGGATGAACATCACCACCTTAGCCAAACGCACGTGCCTGCTTATCTCGCTGATCATCACCCCGGCCGCCTGGGCGGTTGAAATGGTGCCGGCCTCCCCGCAACTGGCCGCCAAGTCGTGGGTCCTCATGGACGCCGCCAGTGGCAACGTGCTGGTCGAAAACGGCGGTGATGTACGCCTGCCGCCTGCCAGCCTGACCAAGCTGATGACCGCTTACATCGCGACCCTGGAAATCCGTCGCGGCCAGATCGGCGAGAACGACCCGGTGACCGTCAGCGAAAACGCCTGGCGTACCGGTGGTTCGCGGATGTTCATCAAGGTGGGTTCGCAAGTCACCGTGAGCGACCTGCTGCACGGCATCATCATCCAGTCCGGTAACGACGCCAGCGTCGCCCTGGCCGAGCACATCGCCGGCAGCGAAGACGCCTTCGCCGACATGATGAACAAAACCGCCGGTGAGTTGGGCATGACCAACAGCCACTTCATGAACCCAACTGGCTTGCCAAACCCAGAGCACTATTCGTCGGCTCACGACATGGCGATCCTGGCGCGCGCGATCATCCGCGTTGACCCGGTGCACTACGCGATCTACTCCCAGAAGGAGTTCTTCTGGAACAACATCAAGCAGCCTAACCGCAACCTGTTGCTGTGGCGCGACAAGACCGTCGACGGCCTGAAAACCGGCCACACCGACGAAGCCGGCTACTGCATGGTGTCGTCCGCCGTACGTGATGGCCAGCGCCTGATCGCCGTGGTATTCGGCACCAACAGCGAACAGGCCCGTGCGGCCGAGACGCAAAAACTGCTGACTTACGGCTTCCGCTTCTTCGAAACCCAGACCTTCTACCAGAAGGGTGCTGAGCTGGCGACCGCGCCGGTGTGGAAGGGCGCGACTTCGCAAGTCAAGGCCGGCCTGGCCGACGACCTGACCCTGACCATGCCTAAAGGCCAGCTCAAAAAGCTCGCCGCCAGCATGACCCTGAACCCGCAATTGGTTGCGCCAATCGCCAAGGGTGATGTGATCGGTAAGGTTGAAGTCAAGCTGGACGACAAGGTGGTGCACAGCGCCGACCTGATCGCACTGGACGCTGTCGAGGAAGGTGGTATCTTCCGCCGCGTATGGGATAGCATCCGTCTATTCTTCTACGGCTTGTTCAACTGATTGTGTGCACCTGCAAAGCCCCGCGTTGATCCAACGCGGGGCTTTGCCCGTCGCCACGGCTTAGCGCTTACGAGGCTGTTCTGCCATGACCGATAAAGAAGTAAAAGCGCCAAAAATTGAATTCCCTGTGACGGATTATCCTATCAAGGTAATCAGCGACACCGGTGTGGGCCGCAAGGACACGATTCTTGAGATCGTGCGTAAACATGCGACGATCAACGATAACCGGGTGGATGAGCGCTCCAGCACCACCGGTAAGTACACGACTATCCAGTTGCACATCGTTGCGACTGGTCAAGACCAGCTCTACGACATCAACAGCGAACTGCGGGCCACCGGCTTCGTGCACATGGTGCTGTGATGTCGCACGTTCTGGGCTTTCGCGAGCTCGGCCAGATGGCCTACGAGCCGGTCTGGCATGCCATGCAGCGCTTTACCAATGAGCGCGGCACCTCGGCCCCGGATGAGATCTGGCTGGTGGAGCACCCGCCGGTCTTCACTCAGGGCCAGGCTGGCAAGGCCGAGCACTTGCTGCTGCCGGGTGATATTCCGGTGGTGCAGGTCGACCGAGGGGGTCAAGTGACTTACCATGGGCCCGGTCAACTGGTGGCTTACCTGCTGCTGGACGTGCGCAAGCTGGGGTTTGGCGTGCGCGACCTGGTCAGCCGCATGGAGACGTGCCTGATCGAGCTATTGGCCAGTTACGGCGTGACCGCCGTGGCCAAGCCCGATGCACCGGGTGTGTACGTGGATGGCGCGAAAATCGCCTCCCTGGGGCTGCGCATTCGCCACGGTTGTTCCTTTCATGGCCTGGCCTTGAATGTGGACATGGACCTGGCGCCGTTCCGGCGCATCAACCCATGCGGTTACGCCGGGCTTGCGATGACCCAGTTGAGTGACCATGCAACATCCATAGAATTTGCCGAGGTAAGTGCCCGGCTGCGCGCGCAGCTCGTCAAACACCTCGACTATGCAGAGCAGACGACCCTGACGGGCGGAATCGATTGATATGACTACTGATGTTGTGCAAACCATGATCCCGACGCTGGACATCACTGAGCGTCCAGCCCCGGCCCCGCGTGCCAAGGTGGAAGCCGGCGTCAAGCTGCGCGGCGCCGAGAAGGTTGCACGCATCCCGGTCAAGATCATCCCGACCACCGAACTGCCGAAGAAACCTGACTGGATTCGCGTGCGTATCCCGGTTTCGCCGGAAGTCGACCGTATCAAGTCGCTGCTGCGCAAACACAAGTTGCACAGCGTATGCGAAGAAGCGTCCTGCCCGAACCTGGGCGAATGCTTCTCTGGCGGCACTGCCACCTTCATGATCATGGGTGACATCTGCACCCGTCGTTGCCCGTTCTGCGACGTCGGCCACGGCCGTCCGAAGCCATTGGACGTCAACGAGCCAGAAAGCCTGGCCATCGCCATCGCCGACCTGAAACTCAAGTATGTGGTGATCACCTCGGTAGACCGCGACGACCTGCGTGACGGCGGTGCCCAGCACTTTGCCGACTGCATCCGCGAAATCCGCAAGCTGTCGCCCAACGTGATGCTCGAAACCCTGGTGCCGGACTACCGTGGCCGTATGGACGTGGCGCTGGAAATCACCGCCGCCGAGCCGCCGGATGTGTTCAACCACAACCTGGAAACCGTGCCGCGCCTGTACAAGGCTGCGCGCCCGGGTTCGGACTACCAGTGGTCGCTGACCCTGCTGCAGAAATTCAAGCAGATGATGCCGCACATCCCGACCAAGTCCGGCTTGATGCTGGGCCTGGGTGAGACCGACGAAGAAGTCATCGAAGTCATGAAGCGCATGCGCGAACACGACATCGACATGCTGACCCTGGGCCAGTACCTGCAACCGTCCCGCAGCCACTTGCCGGTGCAGCGCTTCGTGCACCCGGACACCTTCGCCTGGTTCGCCGAGGAAGGCTACAAGATGGGCTTCAAGAACGTGGCCTCGGGCCCGTTGGTGCGGTCTTCGTACCACGCCGACGAGCAGGCCAAGCTGGTCAAGGCGAGCCTGGTTTCGTAAGCCGCTCCAGAATCAATGTGAAATGCGGGCTTGTGTGGGAGCTGGCTTGCCTGCGATAGCATCACCTCGGTGTCACTGATACACCGAG
>NZ_SMOF01000001.1:5369253-5392016 GCF_018135665.1 Pseudomonas sp. B2021 | reverse complement strand
CTCGGTGTATCAGTGACACCGAGGTGATGCCATCGCAGGCAAGCCAGCTCCCACATTTCGTTCTGCGTCATATAGGGAGAACCATGGATGACCGCCGCCGTACCTGCACTGCGCCCCGAAGGCACCCTCGGCCTGATCGCCCCCGCCGGCCCCGCCGCGCTGGATGTTGAAAAAGCCGGGCAATGGATGCGTGCCCGTGGCTACCAATTGCACATTTTCCCCGGGGTGTACGAGCACGACGGCTACCTGGCCGGTAGCGATGAAGTGCGCCTGCGCGATTTGCATGCCGCCTTCGCCAACCCCGACATCGATGCCATCCTCTGCCTGCGTGGCGGCTATGGCACGCCCCGTTTGCTCGATGCGCTGGACTTCGACCTGCTGCGTGCCAACCCCAAACCGTTCGTGGGCTACAGCGATATCACCGCCTTGCACCTGGCGATCAACCGCTACGCGGGCTTTGTGACATTCCACGGCCCGATGCTCAATGCCGACCTGCTCGGCGGCAAACAGCCGCCCACCGAGTCCTCCTTGTTCAGCCTGCTACGTGGCCAAAGGGGCGCCGGCAGTGTGTTGCCGCACCCGATGGCCTACCCGCTGACAACAATCGAGCCAGGTGTGGCCTGTGGGCGCTTGCTGGGCGGTAACTTGTCGATGATCGCCGCGGTCATGGGCACGCCGTACGAAATAGACGCTGACGGCATCATCCTGTTTATCGAAGACGTCAACGAACCGCTCTATCGCATCGACCGTCTGCTGACCCACCTGCGCCTGGCTGGCAAGCTGGCTCAGGTCGCCGGTGTGCTGGTAGGGGATGTGGCTGGTGTGGATAGCGGGGCATTGGCACGTCTGCTGAAGCAGACCTTTGAGCCGCTGTGCGTGCCAGTGCTGGCAGGCTGGCGCAGTGGGCATTGCGACCCGAACCTGACATTGCCGATGGGCGCCTTGGTGCGCCTGGATGCGGGGGAGCAGCGGGTGGTGTTGGAGCAGGATGTAGTGTTCAAGGCCTGATCGTTCCCACGCTCTGCGTGGGAATGCCTCCAGTGACGCTCTGCGTCACCCTCTTCAGCCGCCGACGCGGAGCGTCCAAGGCAGCGCTCCCACGCAGAGCGTGGGAGCGATCACTTCAGCGGTTCTGCAGCGATTCCAGCAACTTCACCGTCGGATACCCATCCGCCGGCCAGCCCAGCGCCTGCTGCGCAGCCCGAATCGCCTTGCGCGTGTTGGCGCCAATAATCCCGTCGGCATTACCCGCGTCATACCCTTTGGCGCTGAGCGCCGTTTGCAGGTCAATACGTTGCGAACGGCTCAGCGGCAGCTCATCCTTTGGCCAACTGCCGCGAATCACACCGCCGCCGCCAAATCGCTCCGACAGCAAACCAACCGCCAGTGCATAGGACGACGAATTGTTGTACTTGAGGATCGCGCGGAAGTTATCCAGCACCAGGAACGCCGGGCCGCGGTAGCCAGCCGGCAGCAGCAGGGCGGCGGACAGTTGGTCGACATTCGCCGGCAGGCTCACGCCAGGCGGCAGTTGGATGCCCAGTTGCAGCCATTGAGCGACCGTTTTGCGCACGCCGCCATCGGCCAGGCTGTAGTCGAAGCCCGACGGCAGCGGCTGCACTTCAACGCCCCACGGCTGGCCTTTCTGCCAGCCGGAGCTTTGCAGGTAATGCGCGGTGGAGGCGAGGGCGTCGGACGGGCTGTTCCAGATATCGCGGCGACCGTCACCGTCGAAGTCCACGGCGTGGGTGTTGTAGGTGGTCGGGATGAACTGGGTCTGGCCCATCGCCCCGGCCCACGAACCTTTCATCTGGTCAGCCTGGATATCGCCATGCTGGATGATCTGTAGCGCCGCCAGCAGCTGCGCTTGCGCAAAGGCAGGGCGACGGCCTTCATAGGCCAGGGTGGCCAGGGAGCGGATCACCGAGTTATTGCCCTGGAAAGCGCCGAAGTTGCTCTCCATACCCCACACCGAGACCAGCGCCTGGCGGTCGACACCATAGCGCTGCTCGATGCTTTGCAGAATATCGGCGTACTTGACCAGCAGTGCCTGGCCATTGCGCACGCGCACCGGCGACAGTGCTCCGTCGAGGTATTCCCACACCGGGCGGGAGAATTCCGGTTGGCTGCGGTCGGCGCGAATCACCGCCATATCAGGGGTGACGCCGGCAAAAGCGTTATCGAACACGGCCGCAGTGATCCCGGCCTGCAGCGCTTGAGCGCGGAAGCCAGCCTGCCATTCGGCAAAGGTCTGGGTCGGTTGGATGTCGAGATTGTCCACCGCCAATGGGGCAACCACGGCGGGCGCGATAGCCGGGGCCGTCTGGAGCTTGGGCAGGGGTTGAGCGTCCGCAGCGGTAGGTTTTTCGGCGCAGGCGACAAGCAGAATGAGGCTGGAGGCAGCGATCAATTGGCGCAGGTGCCAATGACGAGAAAGACGAGAGGGCATGCACAGGTCCAGGGGTTACAAATCAGGTACAGACCTTATCATGCCAGAGGGGCGCTTGCCTTCAGGCAGCCAGAAAGTAAGAAGCCTCCCAGCTATTAGACTGGAAGGCTTCGCGGCGGTAGCTGCCTTTGCCCTTGCCGGCGCGTTCCTGGCGGCTGCGGAACAAGGGCTGGGCGATGATGGATTTGGCCTTGTTGGGGCCATGCTTGGATGGCTTTTTGCTCATGGTGGGGTCTCTCGCTTGGGGTGGAATGCAGCGGTGCAAATCATCTGCCGAAGTGGGCCGGCTGTAAAGCCCGTCGATAGGTGGGAAATGTCGCAAATAAGCGGTGGGCAGAGTCAATGTGGGAGCTGTTGTACAGAGGTGGTTATTCGGCGGGCAGAGACAGGCGCTGGCCGGCCATCAACAGCGACAAACGGCTCAGGCTCATCCATGGTGAGCCGGCTGCCTGGCCCTTGATCTGTGCGTCGATGCGCTGCGCTTCCAGCAACAGTTGCGCCCAGCGTTGCGCCGAGTGCCGTTGCAGGGCTTTGCTCATCAGGGGTTTGCGCTTGTCCCACACCGGTGGCCTGGCCTGGCTGAAGCATTTGTCCAGCGGTGTGCCTTGGCTGTATTGCAGGGCAATGTTCGCCAGCACTCGCAGCTCCCGGGCCAGCGCCCAGAGAATCACCGGCGGTTCTACCCCTTCGCCACGCAAGCCCTCGAGCATACGCAGCGCGTGGGCGGGCTCACCGTTGAGGATCGCATCGACCAGGCCGAACACATCAAAGCGAGCGCTATCGGCCACTGCGCCTTGTACGGTTTCGACAGTGATTTGCCCATCCTCGGCCATCAGCTTGAGCTTTTCGATCTCCTGGGCGGCGGCAAGCAGGTTGCCCTCGACCCGGGCGGCGATCAGCTCTACGGCATCTTGCGTCGCTGAAAGCCCCGACTGTGACAGGCGCTGACGAATCCACTGCGGCAACTGGCTGCTGTCCACTGGCCAGATCTGGATGAACTGGGTTTGCGCACCTTCTACCAGTGCCTTGCCCCACTTGGTTTTCTGCGCGCTGCCGTCGAGCTTGGGCAGGCTGATCAGCAGCACGGTGTCTTCGGCAGGGCGCGAGCAGTATTCCATCAACGCCGCGGCGCCTTTGTCACCCGGTTTGCCCGAGGGCAGGCGCAATTCCAGCAGGCGCTTTTCGGCGAACAGCGACATGCTTGCGCCGGCTTGCAGCAGGGTACCCCAGTCGAAACTGGCGTCAGCGCTGAACACCTGGCGTTCATCGAAGCCTTGCTGGCGCGCGGCGGTGCGGATAGCGTCGGCGGCTTCCTGGCACAGCAGCGGGTCATCACCGCTGACGATATACACAGGCGCAAGACCACCTTGCAGGTGTTTGGCGAGTTGGGCAGGGGCAAGTTTCATAGGCGGGGCGAACGGGGCGCCAGCGGCGCCCCGTCTGGCTTACTCGACAGGGACTTCAACAGGCGATTGTTTCGGCGTGTTGTCTTCATATTCCTGCGCGGCTTTCAGGGCGTCGGCGTCAGCCTTGGCCTTGTTGTCGGCCACTTGCTGCAGCTCAGCCAGTTTTTCCGGGGTGAGCATTTGCAGGCGAGTCATCATGCGCTGGATCAGCTCACGACGCATTTCCTTGCGCACCTGGAGGGTCTCGGAGTCCGAACCCACCAGGTTGTTGCCATCGTGGCTCACCACTTTCTGCACCTGGATCTTGTCACCCATCAACGGCAACTGATCACGGCCTTGTATTTCGAACATCAGCGCCGTGTTCAATTCAACGTCGGACGCACGGCCAGCACTGGCGTAGCTGATATTGCGTTGGGTTTCGCGCTCATCCGTCAGGATCAGTTTGTAGGTGGCGCCGTTGTACACGTGCACACCGCTGTTTTCCAGGGTCTGGCGCAGCTGGGTGACGGTTTCGCCGTAGGCGTTGCGGGCGCTGACGTCGAGTTCCTTGAGCGACAGCTCATTGGTGCCGGTGCCGCGCAGCTGGAAGCCGCAAGCGCTCAACAGCACGGCAAGGCCCATAACCAGCAGATTGCGTTTGATCATTTTGTTGCTCCCCTTGAAACCAGGTGGGCCTTGTCGGGCCCTAAAGGTTTAGTTCGGCGCAGAGCCCAAGCCCTGCGCCCGATCCGATTTAGCTGGCGACGATATTGACCAGTTTGCCGGGCACCACGATCACCTTGCGGATGGTCAGGCCTTCGGTAAAGCGCAGCACGTTCTCATTGATACGTGCAGCTGCTTCAACCTCTTCACGGCTGGCGCTGGCCGGCATGTCGATCTGGCCACGCAGTTTACCGTTAACCTGGATGACCAGTTGCAGCGTGTCCTGTACCAGGGCGCTGTCATCCTGCACCGGCCAGGCGGCATCGATGACGGCACCGCTGTGGCCCAGGCGGCTCCACAGTTCATGGCTGATGTGCGGCGTGATCGGCGCGAGCAACAGGGTAACTGTTTCCAGGCCTTCCTGGATCAGCGCACGGTCTTGTTCGGTCGCCTGCGGGGCTTTTTCCAGCACGTTCATCAGCGTCATCACCTGGGCGATGGCGGTGTTGAATTTGTGGTTCTGCCCGACGTCCTGGCTGGCCTGGCGAATAGCCAGGTGGATGCTGCGGCGAACGGCTTTCTGCTCATCGTTCAAGGCGTCGATGTCCAGCTTGCCCGGCAGGCCCTGGCTGACATGGGCGTGGGCCAGGCGCCAGACGCGCTTGAGGAAACGGTGCGAACCTTCAACGCCAGAGTCGGACCATTCGGCGCTCATGTCAGGCGGAGAGGCGAACATCATGAACAGGCGGCAGGTGTCGGCGCCGAACTGATCGATCATCGACTGTGGGTCGACGCCGTTGTTCTTCGACTTGGCCATCTTCTCGGTGCCGCCGATTTCCACCGGCAGGCCGTCGGCTTTCAACTTGGCGCTGATGACCTTGGCTTTGCTGTCACGCTCAAGCTCGACATCCGCCGGGTTGAACCAGGTGTAGGCGCCATTGGCTTCGCGACGATAGTAAGTGTCGGCGATCACCATGCCCTGGGTCAGCAGGTTCTTGAATGGCTCATCGGAGCTCACCAGGCCTTCGTCACGCATCAGCTTATGGAAGAAGCGCGCATACAGCAGGTGGAGGATGGCGTGTTCGATGCCACCGATGTACTGATCCACCGGCAACCAATGGTCGGCTGCGGATTTCTCCACCAGGCCACCTTCATAATGCGGCGAGGCATAACGAGCGTAGTACCACGAGGACTCCACGAAGGTGTCCATGGTGTCGGTTTCACGCTTGGCCGGTGCGCCGCACTTAGGGCAGCTGCACTCGTAGAACTCCGGCATGCGTGCCAACGGCGAGCCAGCGCCATCCGGCACCACGTCTTCTGGCAACACGACCGGCAGTTGGTCTTCCGGTACCGGCACGTCGCCGCAGGTTTGGCAGTGGATGATCGGGATCGGGCAGCCCCAGTAGCGCTGGCGGCTGATGCCCCAGTCGCGCAGGCGGAACTGGGTGCGCGAGGCACCGAGGTTTTTCTGGATCAGGGCAACTTCCATGGCATCGAAGGCGCCCTGGAAGTCCAGGCCGTCGAATTCGCCGGAGTTGATCAGCGTGCCGTGCTCGCCGTAGGCGTCTTGCCACGGAGCGGGGTTGGTGTCGCCCGAGCTGGTGCGCACGACCGACTTGATCGGCAGGCTGTACTTGGTAGCGAATTCGAAATCGCGCTCGTCGTGGGCCGGCACGGCCATGACGGCGCCATCGCCGTAGTGCATCAATACGTAGTTGGCGACCCAAACCGGCAGTTTCTCGCCGGTCAGCGGGTGCTCGACGAACAGGCCGGTTGGCAGGCCTTTTTTCTCCTGGGTGGCGACGTCGGCTTCGGCCACGCTGCCGCCTTTGCATTCAGCGATGAACGCCTGCAGCTCAGGGTTGTTCTGTGCGGCCTGGGTGGCCAGCGGGTGTTCGGCGGCCACGGCGACGTAGGTCGCGCCCATCAGGGTGTCTGGGCGGGTGGTGAAGACCTTGAGTGCGCCCGCTTCGCCGATGGAGTCGACGTTGTACGGGAACTGCACTTCCATGCCCTTGGATTTGCCGATCCAGTTGCGCTGCATGGTCTTGACTTGTTCAGGCCAGCCCGGCAGATCGTCGAGGCTCGACAACAGTTCATCCGCGTAGGCGGTGATCTTGAAGTAGTACATCGGGATTTCGCGCTTTTCGATCAGCGCGCCGGAACGCCAGCCGCGACCGTCGATAACCTGTTCGTTGGCCAGTACGGTCTGGTCGATCGGGTCCCAGTTCACGGTGCCGCTTTTTTTGTAGATCACACCTTTTTCGAACAGGCGAGTGAACAGCCATTGTTCCCAACGGTAGTAATCCGGCTTGCAGGTGGTGACCTCGCGGGACCAGTCCACCGCCAGGCCCAGGCTGCGCAGCTGGGTCTTCATGTAGGCGATGTTTTCGTAGGTCCACTTGGCGGGCGCCACGTTGTTTTTCATCGCGGCGTTTTCTGCCGGCATGCCGAAGGCGTCCCAACCCATAGGTTGCAACACGTTCTTGCCGAGCATGCGCTGGTAGCGCGAAATCACGTCGCCGATGGTGTAGTTGCGCACGTGCCCCATGTGTAGCTTGCCGCTGGGGTAAGGGAACATCGATAGGCAGTAGTAAGTCTCCTTGCCTGGCTGTTCACTGACTTCAAAGGACTTTTGCTCGTCCCAGAAGGTTTGGGCGGCATTTTCTATTTCACGGGGCTGATATTGTTCGTGCATGGCTACTTTTGAACTGGATAGGGGTGGCCTAATCCTCTTCGGTGCACTGTCCGGGTTGTTCGACACCAAGAAGCGGCGCGTCCGTGCCCAAACCCTGCGGGAAGTGGAGTTACAGGAAGCGCCGTAGCATACATGACCCCACTCTATCGAGGGAAACCCTGATTGCGCGGCAAGGGCCGTCTGTCGCGGCACCGGGCAGGCGCAGCCACGGGGGCTACGCTGTTTAGTGGGGAGCAAGTATTTCTTCAATGAGGTGAGGGGATGGTTGAATCGCAGCGAACTTTAACGAAACCGCAGTTGTATGAAGGATTGATCGACCGTTTGGGTCGGGCATTGGATGCCGCAAGAACCGCAGGCCGATTGCGTGATGAACGGCCCCTGGAGCTGGAGTTGCGAGGCTTGAGCCAGGCGGAACTTGAATTGATCAAGAACTACCTGGCGTTGAATCACGACCGCGCCTCCCATGGGCAGGCTTCCCCGCCCGCTCATTCGGCCAAGGTCATCTGGCTCAAAGACCTGGCGACCGGCCGCGGGCCAGAGAACTTCCGGTCCGTGCGGTGCAAGTGAGCCACGCGTTATCCGTTAGCGTTATCAAAATGTTGTCGGTAAGGATTGTTGCAAAACCCCGATGCATCTAGGCTGCGGGCATCTTTGGAGATGCCCGATGCCTTTTCGTTATTTCATTAAACAACTGTTGTTGCCGCCCGGTATTTTTCTGCTGTTGCTGGCGTGTGCTTGGTGGTTTCGCCGCAGCCGTCCACGCCTGGCGGGCTTGTGCTTTGCCCTCGGGCTGGGCGGGATGTGGTTGATCAGCCTGCCAGTGATGGTGCAGTGGGGCGCCCGTGTCCTGGAGACAGAACCACCTTTGGCCCGGGAAGACTGGGCCACCTTGGCCCAGCGTGCCGACGCGATTGTGGTGCTGGGCTCGGGGCGCGAGCGCGGTGACGTTGCCTGGGGCAGCGACCAGCCCACCGGTATTGGCCTGGAGCGTGAGCGTTTTGCCGCGCGGCTGGCCAAAGCATCCGGTTTGCCAGTGCTGACCAGCGGTGGCTTGCACTACGGCACGCCGCCCAGTGAGGCCGAGCTGATGGCCGTGTCGATGCAGGATGACTTCGGTGTCACCGTGCGCTGGAAAGAAGAACGCAGCCGCACTACCTGGGAAAACGCCCAGATGAGCGCCGAGATTTTGTTGCCGCAAGGCATCAAGCGTGTAGTGGTAGTGACCCAGGCCTGGCACATGCCGCGTTCGGTGTGGAGTTTTGAAAAGGCGGGTTTCACCGTGGTGCCAGGGCCGGTGGGCTTTCTGGGTGTGGACCATGGCCGACCGCTGGGTGGCTGGATGCCGGAGGTCAAGGCGGTGTGGCAAAGCGGGCAGTTGATCAATGAAGCGGTGGGGCAGGTGGGGTATCGGTTGTTTTACCGGTAGGCGCAACACAGGAGATCAAAATGTGGGAGCAGGCAAGCCAGCTCCCACAGGTCAGAGCGTTTTGGACATTCGTGCAGCCAGCAGAGCCCAGCCAAACAATGCCAGGCACACAATGATCAACGGCCACGAACGCCATTGCAGGTACGGCGTGAGGTTATGCATCGGCACCACCTCCCCATAGAGAATGCCGCGCTCAAACTGCGGGATCTGCGCGGTGATCTGCCCAAACGGGTTGATCAGCCCGGTCACGCCGTTGTTGGTGGCGCGGATCATCCAGCGGCCAGCCTCCAATGCACGCATCTGCGCCATTTGCAGGTGCTGCAGCGGGCCGATGGAGCGGCCGAACCAAGTGTCGTTGCTGATGGTCAGCAGCAGGTCGCTCTGGGCCGACAGGCCGGCGGCGAATTCGGGGTACACCACTTCATAGCAAATGAACGGCGCAATCTGATAACCCTTGGCCTGCAGCATGGCCTGGTCAGAAGGGCCGCGGGCGAAGTCCGACATGGGCAGGTCGAAGAAGGCAATCAGCCCGCGCAACATGTCCTGCAACGGCACGTACTCGCCAAACGGCACCAGTTTCTGCTTGAGGTAGGTGCCGTCGCCTTCACCGACCACGGTGATGCCGTTGAAGTAGCGCTTCTGGTGGTGCACTTCCTGGCGAATCGGTACGCCGGTGATCAGCGCGGTGTCCCGGTCGGCGGCAAACTTGCCCATCATGCCCAGGTAGCCCTCCACGGACTCCTTGAGCACCGGCACGGCGGTTTCCGGCCACACCAGCAGGTCGACGCGCTTGGAGCTCAGGCTCATGTCGCGGTACAGCGCCAACTGTGCATTGAGCTGGTCGGGGTCCCACTTCATGCTTTGCTCGACGTTGCCCTGGATCGCGGCCACGCTCAGCGGCGCGCCAGACGGCGATGTCCAGGCGTGATGCTTGAGCGCCAGGCCAATGGCCCAGGGCGCAACCAGCAATAACAGGCCCGCGCCGATGAAGGCATTGCGCTTGCTCGCCAGCAGGCGCGGCAGGTTGCACAGCAATGCGGCAGTGAGTGCCAGGGCGAAGGAAATCAGCCACATCCCGCCCACTGGCGCGAGGCCGGTCAACGGCCCGTCGAGTTGACTGTAACCGGAGTACAACCACGGGAAACCGGTGAGGAACCAGCCACGAAAGGCTTCCTGGCCGACCCACAACGCGGCGAACGTCAATGCGTCCGCCAGCGGTGCTTCGTTACGGCGCAACCAGCGCGCCCACAGCCAGGCGGGCAGGGCAAAGAACCAGGCGATGGCGGCAGTGAATAGCAGCATCAGGAACCCCGCCAGCAACACCGAAGCGCCGCCGAAGTGGTGGATGCTGTAGTAGATCCAACTGGTGCCGGCACCAAACAGGCCGAAGCCGAAACACCAGCCACGGCCCAGGGCCTGGCGGGGTGAGAGCTCCCGCAGGCCGATATAGAACAGGCCGACCGCTACCAGCGCCAACGGCCAGATATCGAACGGCGCCAGCGCCAGAGTTGTGATGGCGCCGGCCACCACGGCCAGCAAATTACCGGGCCAGCCGGGTGCGATCATACGGCGCATGTCAGTCCTTAGCGGGCGATAGGTGTCAAACGGATCAGATGGATACGACGGCTATCGGCATTGAGGATGCGGAAGCGATACGCACCGATCTCGGTGGTTTCATTGCGCTTGGGCAAATGCCCGAACGCACTCATCACCAGGCCGCCGACGGTGTCGAACTCATCGTCCGAGAACTCGCTGTCGAAGAACTCGTTGAAGTTCTCGATCGGCGTCAGCGCCTTGATCAGGAAATCACCGCTGGGCAGCGGCTTGATGTAGCTGTCTTCTTCGACGTCGTGCTCGTCTTCGATGTCGCCGACGATCTGCTCCAGCACGTCCTCGATGGTGACCAGGCCGGCCACGCCGCCATATTCGTCAATCACAATGGCCATGTGATTGTGGTTGGCGCGGAACTCGCGCAGCAGCACATTCAGGCGCTTGGACTCCGGCACGAAGGTGGCCGGGCGCAGCAGGTCCTTGATGTTGAAGCTGTCGCCGTTCTCCTTGAGGATCAACGGCAGCAAGTCCTTGGCCAGCAGGACACCCATGACATCGTCATGGCTTTCACCGATCACCGGGTAGCGCGAATGCGCCGAGTCGATCACGGCCGGGAGGAATTCCCGTGGGGTCTGTGTCGCCTTGATGCTGATCATCTGCGAGCGCGGGACCATGATGTCGCGTACTTGCAGGTCAGCCACCTGGATGGCGCCTTCGACGATGGCCAGCGCTTCGCTGTCCAGCAATTTGTTCTGGTGTGCATCGCGCAGCAGCTCCAAGAGCTCCTGGCGGTTTTTCGGCTCGTGGGCAAAAGCCTGGGTCAGTTTACCCAACCATGACTTCTGCCCGTTGCTCGATCGGTCTTCGCTCATAGCGATTACTCTAAATCCTTTGATATGACAATTGAGTGTTGATCAGCTTTCGTCGTCTGCATACGGGTCGCGGTGACCCAGTTCTGCAAGCAACGTTCGTTCCAGTGCTTCCATTTCCTCGGCTTCGTCATCGTCTATATGGTCGTAACCCAAGAGATGCAAGCAGCCGTGGATGACTAGATGGGCCCAATGGGCCTCAAGTTCCTTACCTTGTTCCGCCGCTTCGCGCTCGACCACCGCGACGCAGATCACCAGGTCGCCCAGCAACGGGATATCCAGCAATTCGTCGGGTACGTCGGCTGGGAAGGACAGCACGTTGGTGGCGTAGTCTTTCTGGCGCCAGGTGTGGTTCAGCTCACGGCCTTCGGCCTCGTCCACCAGACGAATGGTCAGCTCCGAGTCGGCGGTGCGCTGGCGCAAGGCCAGTTCACACCATTGGCGGAACTGGGCTTCGCTGGGGGCGGGCGCGTCGGTGGCCAGCTGCAGGTCTAGCTCAAGCATCGTGGCGAGCGTCCTTGGCGGGCGCGTCGTCGCGGTGTTCGAAACGCTCATAGGCTTCGACAATACGCTGCACCAGCGGGTGGCGCACCACGTCCTTGGGCATAAAGTGCGTGAAGCTGATACCCGGCACGTCCTTGAGCACCTCGATCACCTGGCCCAGGCCCGACTTGGTGCCCTTGGGCAGGTCGACCTGGGTGATGTCGCCCGTGATCACGGCGGTTGAGCCGAAACCGATACGGGTGAGGAACATCTTCATCTGCTCGACGGTGGTGTTCTGGCTTTCGTCGAGGATGATGAAGCTGTTGTTGAGCGTACGGCCGCGCATGTAGGCCAGCGGGGCGATCTCGATCACCTGGCGCTCGATCAGCTTGGCCACGTATTCAAACCCGAGCATCTCGTACAGCGCGTCGTAGAGCGGGCGCAGGTACGGGTCGATCTTCTGGGCCAGGTCGCCGGGCAGGAAGCCGAGCTTTTCGCCGGCCTCGACCGCAGGGCGCACCAGCAGGATGCGCCGCACTTGCTCGCGCTCCAGGGCGTCGACGGCGCAGGCCACTGCCAGGTAGGTCTTGCCGGTACCGGCCGGGCCGATGCCGAAGTTGATGTCGTTGCCGAGGATTTCCTTGACGTACTTCTGCTGATTCAAGCCGCGTGGGCGAATCATGCCTTTTTTGGTACGCAAGGCCACGCTGGCTTCGGCCACCGGGTTATTGGCCAGGTCTTGCACAGCCGATTCCTGCAGGTACAGGTGCACGGTCTCCGGCGACAGCTCGCTACCCTTGGTTTCACGGTAGAGACGGCGCAGCAGGTTTTCTGCAGACGTGGTGTGTTGGGGTTCACCAATGAGCTCGAACTGATTGCCGCGGTTGCGGATCTCGATGCTCAGGCGTTGTTCGATCAGGCGCAGGTGCTCGTCGAACTGTCCGCACAGGTTGGCGAAACGGCGAGCCTCAAAAGGCTCGAGGATAAAACGATGGGGTTCTGCTATGGGTGCGTTCAAGGTTGCTTTTAGCCGCCCTTTGGCTGATGAGGTGAGAGAGAGAATAACGCCAGGCGTCGGTGTGCGAAAGCACTTAAATAGCCTGGCCCCACTCTCGATAACCCTGAAGAATCCCTGTGGGAGCTGGCTTGCCTGCGATAGCGGTCGGTCAGTTGGCACATAGGGCACTGATACATCGCTATCGCAGGCAAGCCAGCTCCCACATTTTGATCTTCATCCGGTCAGCGAGATCAGTTGATCAACGAGCCACGCAACGAGTGTGGCTGCGCCGCATCTATGTGCACATCGGCAAACTGGCCGATCAGCGTAGGATTATCGCAGCGGAAGTTGACGATTCGGTTGTTCTCGGTACGCCCCTGCAATTCACCCGGGTCTTTCTTTGAATAATCGGTGACCAGAATGCGCTGGATCGAACCGACCATTTGTCGGCTGATTTCAAAGCCTTGCTGATTAAGGCGATGTTGCAGCGCGTTCAAACGCTCTTTTTTCAACGCTTCCGGGGTTTCATCCAGCAGGTCGGCAGCCGGGGTGCCCGGGCGCTGGCTGTAGACGAACGAGTAGGAGAAGTCGAAACCGACGTCTTCGATCAGCTTCATGGTCTGCAGGAAGTCTTTCTCGGTTTCGCCCGGGAAGCCGACGATAAAGTCCGAACTGATGCAGATGCCCGGCACGGCGGCGCGCAGTTTGCGCAATTTGGATTTGTATTCCAGCGCGGTGTGGTTGCGCTTCATCGCCGACAGAATGCGGTCCGAACCCGATTGCACCGGCAAGTGCAGGTGCTTGACCAGCTCTGGCACTTCGGCGTGGGCCTGGATCAGGCTGTCGGAAAACTCCAGCGGGTGCGAGGTGGTGTAGCGGATGCGCTCGATGCCGTCGACGGCGGCGACCACGCGGATCAATTCCGCCAGGTCGGCCAGGCGGCCGTCATCGGTCTGGCCACGGTAGCCGTTGACGTTCTGGCCCAGCAAGGTGACTTCGCGCACGCCGTTTTCAGCCAGGTGGATGATTTCTGCCAGCACATCGTCAAACGGCCGGCTGACCTCTTCGCCACGGGTGTAAGGCACCACGCAGAAGGTGCAGTACTTGCTGCAACCTTCCATCACCGACACATAGGCGCTCGGTCCGTCGATACGCGGTTCGGGCAGATGGTCGAATTTTTCGATTTCGGGGAACGACACGTCCACCTGCGGCAGCTTGGTGACGCGTGCGGCGTCGATCATTTCCGGCAGGCGGTGCAGCGTTTGCGGGCCGAACACCACATCGACATAGGGCGCGCGGTCGCGGATCGCGGCGCCTTCCTGGCTGGCCACGCAACCGCCGACGGCGATCACCATGTCCGGGTTGGCCAGTTTCAATTCGCGCCAGCGGCCCAACTGCGAATACACACGGTCCTGGGCCCGCTCGCGGATCGAGCAGGTATTGAGCAGGATCACGTCGGCATCTTCGGCGCGGGCAGTGACTTCCAGGGCCTGGTGTTCGCCCAGCAAGTCGACCATGCGCGAGCTGTCGTACTCGTTCATCTGGCAACCGTGGGTTTCGATGTAAAGCTTCTTGGCCATGGGAATCGTCAACTGGTGGTAAAGAACCGCGCATTATAGGGGGCATGCCCATTGGTTCCTAGCGCTGTGCATCGGGTGCCATGCTATAGTTCGCGCCCTCTTTTATATCCCCATGTGTTGTTCGCCCACCATGACCAAACGTGAAGCTCCAATCTATAAGGTGATTTTCCTCAACCAGGGCCAGGTGTTCGAAATGTACGCCAAGCAGATCTATCAAAGCGATCTGTGGGGCTTCCTGGAGGTGGAAGAGTTCGTCTTTGGCGAGCGCACCCAGTTGGTGGTCGATCCGGGCGAAGAAAAGCTCAAGGCCCAGTTCGAAGGCGTGGTGCGCAGCTTTGTGCCGATGCATTCGATTGTGCGCATCGATGAAGTCGAGCGCCTGGGGACGCCGAAGATCAGCGAAGCACGGGGCACGAGCAATGTGATGCCGTTTCCGATGCCGATGCCTGAGAAGTAGGGCTTTAGACCGAGTCGCGCCTATCGCTGGCTTGCCTGCGATAGCGATGTAAGGTCTACAAAAAAAATCAGGGAAGGGGTGAGAACGGCGAACGCCCATCGGCGCTCTGCAATTCCTGCAGGTAGTTGCGGAAAATCTGCCCCAGCACCTGGGTCGCCACTTCCAGTTCATCGCGCTGCATGTGCTCGGCGACTTCGTCGGCGGTGTCCAGTGCGTCTTCAGCGCCGTTGACCGCGGCCATTTTCAGCACGATGTACGCCTGGACGTTGTTGGCCGGCACGCCTTCGCCTTTGAAGAACATGTTGCCCAACTGGTATTGCGCTTGGGCGTGGCCCTGCAACGAGGCTTTCTCGAAGTAGCTCAACGCTTTGTTGAGGTCAACGGCCGGGTTCTTGCTGTCGTGGTAGTACTCGCCCAACTCGTATTGCGCCTGTGCATCCCCGTCCTCGGCCTGTTTCTGGCACGCGCTCAGGGCTTCGGCCTGGCTGTCTGGCTGGGTATTGAGGGTGCAACGACCCATCGCTGGGATTAACAACGAGTTGCCGCCGGCCTGGGCATGTGCCAGTAGCGGTTGAAGGAGCAACAGGCAGCCCAGAACCAGGGTGCGGCCGGTGCGTTTCATGGGAATCGACTTACCTCTGACGGGGCGCGGGACCCTCGGGGGAGTCCAATAAGCGCGCATTATGAAATAAGCAGGCCTCTGCTTACAAAGTCTTTACTCGTTTTTCTGCTGCTTGGGCAAGTTATCTGCCGGATTGCAGGGCAATTCTCGAAAAAACCAGGAATTGTCTGTAAGCAAAGTAGCAAATCTGACGCTGCCAGGGGCAACGTCAGAGGTTGCCGTCACTTATTTCAGGGCCGCGAAGGCGCGCTCGGCAGCATCCAGGGTCAATTTCAGTTCGGCTTCGCCATGGGCAATCGAGGTGAAGCCAGCTTCAAAGGCGCTCGGTGCCAGGTACACGCCGCCTTCGAGCATCAGGTGGAAGAAGCGCTTGAACAGCTCGGCATCGCTGCCCATCACGTCATCGAAGGTGACGATATCGTCGGCGCCGCTGAAGTACAGGCCGAACATGCCACCGGCCTGGGTGGTCACGAACGGGATGCCGGCGGCGTCGGCGCGTTGTTGCAGGCCGTCGAGCATGCGTGTGGTGTAGTCGGTGAGCTCGGCGTGGAAGCCCGGGCGGCTGATCAGGCGCAGGGTGGTCAGGCCGGCGGCCATTGCCAGCGGGTTACCCGACAAGGTGCCTGCCTGGTAGACCGGGCCGAGCGGGGCGATGTGTTGCATGATCTCGCGCTTGCCGCCGAAGCAGCCTACCGGCATGCCGCCGCCGATGATCTTGCCGAAGGTGCTCAGGTCTGGCGTGACGCCGTAGTAAGCCTGGGCGCCACCGAGGGCGACCCGGAAACCGGTCATCACTTCGTCAAAAATCAGCACCACGCCATGCTTGTCGCACTGCTCGCGCAGGCCCTCAAGGAAACCCGGGGCCGGTGGCACGCAGTTCATGTTGCCGGCAACCGGCTCGACGATGATGCACGCCACGTCCTGGCCGATTTCGCTGAGCATCTGCTCGACGGCCGCGATGTCGTTGAACGGCAGGGTCAGGGTGTGCTTGGCGAACGCCGCAGGTACGCCAGCGGAATTGGGTACGCCTTGGGTCAGCGCGCCGGAGCCGGCTTTTACCAGCAGGCTGTCGGAGTGGCCGTGGTAGCAGCCTTCGAACTTGATGATGTTGTCGCGGCCGGTGAAACCACGGGCCAGGCGGATCGCGCTCATGGTCGCTTCGGTGCCGGAGCTGACCATGCGTACCATCTCCATCGACGGCACGATCGAGCAGACCAGGTCGGCCATCTCGGTTTCCATCGCGGTCGGGGCGCCGTAGGACAAGCCGTGTTGCAGTTGCTGGCGCACCGCGTCGAGCACGTCCGGATGGCTGTGGCCGAGGATCATCGGGCCCCAGGAGCCGACGTAGTCGACATAGCGCTTGTCGTCTTCATCGGTGACGTAGGCGCCTTCGGCATGCTTGAAGAACAGCGGCGTGCCGCCCACGCTCTTGAACGCACGCACGGGGGAGTTCACACCGCCGGGGATGTGTTTCTGGGCGTTGGCAAACAGGGTTTCGGAACGGGACATGGTCGGGCTCTCTAAACTGAAGATTTAAGAAGGACGTTGAACGCGCGGGCGCGGCGGGTGACTTCCTGGGTGCTGTCGGCACCGAACAGGCCGTGGACCACGGCGAGCAGGTCGGCCCCGTGGGCCACCAGCGGCTCGGCGTTTTCCAGGGTGACGCCGCCGATCACGCAGATCGGCAGGTGCAGGCGCTTGCGGGCCTGGGCCAGCATGTCAACGGTGGCGGCAGGTGCGCCGGGTTTGGTCGTGGAATTGAAGAAGCGGCCAAAGGCGACGTAGCTGGCGCCTTCTTTGGCGGCCTGTTCGGCCAGTTCGATCTGGCTGTGACAGGTAGCGCCGATGATCGCCTTGGCGCCGAGCAGTGCCCGGGCCGAGGTCAGCGGGCCGTCGGTCTGGCCCAGGTGCACGCCGACGCCCAGGCGCGCGGCCAGTTCGGCATCGTCGTTGATGATCAATTGAGTCTTGTAGCGCGAGCACAGCTCATACAGCTTTTCGGCTTCACGCAGGCGGCGTGCCTCGTCGCTGCTTTTGTCGCGGTACTGCAACAGGGTGACGCCACCGTCCAGCGCCGCCTCGACGTAGGCGAGGAATTTGCCGGCCAACAGCTGGCTGTCGGTAATGGCGTAAAGGCCGCGTAGTTTCATCGGGCAAACCCCTTGCTGACGAGCGATAAGTTACGAGCAGAAATCCAGCGGCAATCGGCGCGGCACGAACTGGCCCTGGCCGAGTTGTTCGGCATCGCGCAGGGTACGCCACGTGTAGTTGAGGGCCGTTTGCACGGCGCTGGCCAAGCCTTCGCCCTGGGCAATGCGCCCGGCCAGCGCACTGGCCAAGGTGCAACCCGAACCGTGATAACTGCCGGGCAAGCGCTGGCAGGTAAAGGTGTGGCGCGTGCCGTCGCGGCTGTACAGGCGGTTGTGCACTTCGTGCTCGTCGCCATGGCCGCCGGTGATCAGCAGGTGCTTGATGTACGGCAGCAGCTTCTCGGCGCAGTCGTCGGCGCTGCCGTCGGGCAGTTCCGCAAGGATGCGCGCTTCGGGCAGGTTGGGGGTGGCGATCAATGACAGGGGCAGCAGCCGCTCGCGCATCGCATAGCCGACCTCGTCCTTGCCCAGGCTACCGCCGCCGCCGGCGCGCAGCACCGGGTCGCAGACCACCGGCAAATGCGGGTGCGCCTGCAGCAGTTCGACCACGGTGTCGACCATCGCGGTGGAGCCGAGCATGCCCAGCTTGACCGCCGCGACTTCAGAGTCGCCGAGCACGGCATTGGCCTGGGCCAGTACCCACTCACGGTCAAGCACGCGGAAATCACTGACATTGACGGTGTTTTGCACGGTCAACGCGGTGACGGCCGGGGCCGCGTGGCAACCCTGGGCGAGCAGGGCTTCGATATCTGCCTGCAGGCCGGCGCCACCACTGGGGTCGTGGCCGGAGAGACAGAGGACAACGGGGCGAGAGCAGTAGATATTCATGGTGCGCGAGCTTACCACCAAACGCTTTTTGCGTGGCTGTCTGGCGATGGCAGAAGTTTGCCGCTGCGGCGCGACTTGCCGTGGCTGCGCGCTGCACGGAAATGAGCTGAAAGCATTGCCCTAGAGCTGTCCTAAAAAAAGATCCAGCAGTGGCTAATGGCTTTTACTGGCTATGCTAAAGTGCATCCAAACAACTTACTGTATCGCCGGTGTACGTCTTCTCAAAAGGAATGGGGGGCTTTTGACACAACCGGACCAGGCTACGCTGGGGCTCTATGCGCTATTTGCTGATTTTTTTATTGTGCGGGCTGCCGATGCTCGCCAGCGCCGTCGAGTTCAACCAGGACACGCGAAGCCTCCCGTTGGGCCGGGTCATGCAAGTGCTCGAAGACCCAACCGATGCCCTGACCATCGCCGATGTCAGCTCCCCCGCCTATGCCGCCCAGTTCAAGACCCATGACAAAGACACCCTCAATGCCGGCTATTCACGCTCGGTGTTCTGGCTGAAGGTCAACCTGCACTACACCGCCACAGACCCCCGCGCGCCACGTACCTGGTTTCTGGAGCTGGCCTACCCGCCGCTCAATCGCCTGGACCTTTACCAGAACGACGGTACCGGGAATTACCGCCTCACCGCCCGAACCGGCAGCGCGTTGCCGTTTTCCAGCCGAGAGGTGAGCCAGAGCAACTACCTGTTCAAGCTCAGCTTCTTGCCCGAGCAGCAACAAACCGTCTACCTGCGCTTGCAAAGCCAAGGCTCGATCCAGGCACCGCTGACATTATGGGCCGGCACCGCCTACATGGAGGAGCAGCCGCTGCGCTTGTACGTACTCGGCGCCATCTACGGTGTGTTGCTGGGCATGCTGATCTACAACCTGTTCATCTACCTGAGCGTGCGCGACACCAGCTACCTCTATTACATCCTCTATATCGCCTCGTTCGGCTTGTATCAGCTGTCGGTCAATGGTGTGGCGGTGGAGTACTTCTGGCCGAACAACCCGTGGTGGGCGAATGCGGCGGTGCCCTTCCTGATCGGCTCGGCGGCTTTGTTCGGCAGCCTGTTCGCGCGCAGCTTCCTGCACACCGCGCAGCACAGCCGCTGGCTCAACCGCATCCTGCTGGCGCTCGCAGCCTGTGGTGGGTTGGTGATGGCGCTGGCGTTGTTGACCAGTTACGCCGTGGCCCTGCGCCTGGCCACTGCGCTGGCGCTGGTGTTTACCGTGACCATCTTCGTGGCGGCCATCAAGGCCTGGTACTGCGGGCAGCGCATGGCGCGTTATTTCATCATCGCCTGGTCGGCCTTTCTGCTCGGCGGGGTGGTCAATACCCTGATGGTGCTGGGTTACCTGCCTAACGTGTTCCTGACCATGTACGCCAGCCAGCTCGGCTCGGCCATTGAAGTGGCGCTGTTGTCCCTGGCCCTGGCCGACCGCATCAACGGCATGCGCGAACAACAGGCGCAGATTCTGCTCGATGCCAGCCAGAAACTCGAAGCGCTCAACCAGCAACTGGCCCGCAGCAACCGCCTTAAAGACGAATTTCTCGCCACCCTGACCCACGAATTACGCACGCCGATGAACGGTGTGATCGGCTCGCTGGAGCTGATGCAAACCGTGTCATTGGACGATGACCTGACGCAGTACCAGCAAACCGCCGCCGGCTCGGCGCGGGACATGATGCGCATGGTCAACGGCATCCTCACCCTCACCGAGTTGCAGGCCGGTCGCCTGGTGGCCCAGCCGCAGGTATTCAGCCTGCGCGGCGCGCTCGATACCTTGCGCCAGCAATTCACCGGCAGCGCCCAGAGCAAAGGCCTGGCGTTCTCCATTGATGTGGCCGATGAGGTGCCGGATCGGCTGATCGGCGATGCCGACAAACTGCTCCAGTGCCTGGATTGCCTGCTCGATAACGCCTTCAAATTCACCCACGTCGGCGCGGTGCGCTTGCGAGTGGTGGGCGTGCCCCAAGGGGATGGCGCCTTGCACCTGAGCTTTATCGTCACCGACACCGGTATCGGCTTCGCCTTTCTCGATGAGGCCACGCTGTATCAGCGTTTCTTTCAGTTGGACGGCTCGATGACGCGTGAATACGGCGGCCTGGGCATTGGCCTGGCGATCTGCCGGCAGTTAATCGAACTGCTGGGCGGGCGCCTGACCCATCATTCTGAGCCCCGTAAAGGCAGTCGCTTCCAGTTGGAAGTGGACGTCAGCGCCGTGCCGCAGCAGGTGACGCCCGCCACGCAAACGCTGCCTGCACAGCGTGCGCCTCAGGAGTGCACGGTACTGTTGGTGGACGACAACAGCGTGGGCCAACTGGCGGTGCGTGGCATGTTGCTCAAGCTGGGTTACCGGGTCAAAACCGTGGACAGCGGCCCGGCGGCACTCGCTGCATTGCAAGGGCATAGCTTCGACGCCGTGCTGCTGGACGTACCTGAGGGTGGCTTTTCGTTGTGCTGTCAGATTCGCGCATTGCCTGGCTGCGGTGAATTGCCGGTGATCGCCCTGAGCTCTTCGCCCAATGGGCCGGAGCGTGAGCGCTGCCATGGCATTGGCATGACGGATCGGCTGGCCAAGCCGGTGCGTTTCGTTGCTTTGCAGGCGGCACTTGAACGTAGCGTGCTGTGCGCGGATGAGGGTGAAAGCGCCGAACATTCGGCGCGTATGCCACTTTTTTAAGCGCGATGGCGATGCTTAACTGGAAAAACCGGCCTCAATCGATCTGTGTTTTTTTGTAGGAGCGAGCTTGCTCGCGAAGAACCTCAACGATAACGCGCCCCTCCTGGGTTAGCGCGTTGCTCTCAGGTTTTTCGCGAGCAAGCGCGCTCCTACAGGCAGCCTGAAATCGATGCGGCCTTTTTTCCAGGAGGCCCGTCATGAACCTGCATCAGTTTGCCGAAACCCACGACGTCACCAACCAGCCACCGTCCCTGGACGGCACCAACCTGTATCGCATCGACTTGCCTTTGCAGGAATGGTCGCGCCGCTTTGGCGCTGGCTGGGCCGAGTCGCGCATGGATGCCTACGGCGCGCTGGCGGGTGGGCCGTTGATGGTAGCCGGGTTCCTGGCCAACCAGAACAAACCGGTGTTCAGCAGCCATGACCGTTATGGCCATCGCATCGACCTGGTGGAGTTTCACCCGGCTTATCACGAGCTGATGCGCACCGCCGTCGAACATGGCCTGCCGTCGCTGCCGTGGGCCCATCCGCAGGCTGGCGCCCATGTGGCGCGTGCGGCGATGACCTACCTGCACAGCCAGGCCGAAGCCGGCAGCGGCTGCCCGTTGACCATGACCTTCGCCTGCGTTCCGGCCCTGCGCCTGCAACCGGAGCTGGCGGACCTCTGGCTGCCTAAAGTGCTCAGTACCCAATACGACCCGCGCAATGTCGGCATCGCGCATAAGGCCGGCGCCACTATCGGCATGGCCATGACCGAGAAGCAGGGCGGCACCGACGTGCGCGCCAACACCACCCGCGCTTACCCCGTGGGAGCGGGCGGCGCAGGCCAAGCCTATGAACTGGTGGGGCACAAGTGGTTCTGCTCGGCACCGATGTGCGATGGTTTCCTGACCCTGGCCCAGACCGACAAGGGCCTGACCTGTTTCCTGCTGCCCCGGCACCGCCCGGATGACACGCGCAACGAGTTCTACATCCAGCGCTTGAAGAACAAACTCGGCAACTGCTCCAACGCCTCCAGCGAAGTGGAATTTCGCGGCGCCCTGGCGTGGATGGTCGGTGAAGAAGGCCGCGGCGTTCCAACCATCATCGAAATGGTCGCCATGACCCGCTTCGATTGCATGGTCGGCTCCAGCGCCTTGATGCGCCAGGCGCTGACCCAGGCCAGCCATCACTGCGCCCACCGCCAGGTGGGTGGCCGGGTGCTCAGCGAGCAGCCGCTGATGCAGAACGTGCTGGCCGACCTGGCCCTGGAAAGCGAAGCGGCCCTGGCCTTGAGCCTGCGCATGGGGCGCGCCCTGGATCATCTTGATGATGCGCATGAAGCCAAATTCGCCCGGCTGGTCACGGCCGTGGGCAAATACTGGATCTGCAAGCGCGCGCCCGCGATGATCAACGAAGCCGCCGAATGCATGGGCGGTGCCGGGTATGTGGAGGACAGCATCCTGCCGCGGCTTTACCGCGAGGCACCGGTGAATTCGACGTGGGAAGGTTCCGGCAATGTGCAGTGCCTGGACGTATTGCGTGCACTGTCCAAAGAGCCGGGAGTACTCGAAGCGCTGTTCGTGGAGCTGGGCGATGGCCACGGCCACAAACAGTTGGCGCGGCATATCGAGCAGTTGAAGGCGGCGTTCATGGACACCCAGGATATCCAGTATCGGGCGCGGCAACTGACCGAGGACATCGCCCTGGCGTTGCAGGCCAAGTTGCTGTTGGAGGCGGGTAATGCGGCGGTCAGCGATGGGTTTATTGCCAGCCGGCTGGGTGAATCGTCGGGGCGGGTATACGGCACCTTGCCGCGTGGCGTCGACGTGGAAGCGATTGTCGCCCGCTCAACCCCGCAATCCCTCTGAATAAACACAGTCCAAATGTGGGAGCTGGCTTGCCTGCGATAGCGGTCTATCAGCTACATAATTGCTGGCTGGACCACCGC
>NZ_SMOF01000001.1:5293492-5369213 GCF_018135665.1 Pseudomonas sp. B2021 | reverse complement strand
GGATACAGGCAAGATAAAGGCCTGCAAGTCAGAACACAGGATGCTTACCGTGACCGAAGCTTTTGTTGTCGTTAAAACCGCCGAAGAGGCCGTGGACCGGCTGGCGGCGCTGCATGAGCGTGCGACTGGCGCGCTCAACCAGGCGCTCAAGCAATACCTCAAGGACCGCGTGGAGCCCGACGCCGAGCAACGCGCACTGTTTCGCTACCCGGAACTGCGCCTGACCTACCACTGCCACGGTGAAGTCCCCCAAACCACTCGGGCGTATGCCAAGGTGCAACTGCCGGGTACCTACAGCGTCACCGTGACCCACCCGGCCGCGTTCCGTAAGTACCTGCTGGAGCAACTGGTGCCGCTGATGCACGACTTCACCGTGACGGTGGAAGTGGGCGTCAGTCAGCAGAACATCCCGTACCCCTATGTGGTGGAGCAGGGCGATGAACTGGCCGGCTCCGGCGTCACTGCCGCGACCCTGGCCCGTGTATTCCCCAGTACCGACCTGTCCGCCGCCACCGACGGCATTGCCGATGGCCTGTACGACTGGGAAAACACCGACCCACTGCCCCTGGCCCTGTTCGATGCCGCCCGCGTGGACTTCTCCCTGCGTCGCCTGGTGCATTACACCGGCAGCGACTGGCGCCATGTGCAGCCGTGGATCCTGCTGACCAACTACCACCGCTACGTGGACCAGTTCATCCTGCATGGCCTGGAGCAACTGCGCAGCGACCCGCGATTTATCCGCATGGTGTTGCCCGGCAACGTGGTGATCGACAAGAGCATGGACCACGGCGAAGCCTCGGCCATTGCTGCCGGCGTGGTGTGGCACCGCTACCAGATGCCGGCGTATCACCTGCAGGCCACCGACGGCCATGGCGTGACCCTGGTGAACATCGGCGTGGGTCCGTCCAACGCCAAGAACATCACCGACCACCTGGCCGTATTGCGCCCGCATTGCTGGCTGATGATCGGCCACTGTGGCGGCCTGCGCCAATCCCAGACCATCGGCGACTACGTACTGGCCCACGCCTACATGCGCCGCGACGGGATTCTCGACCGCGTGGTACCACCGAACATCCCGATTCCGGCCCTGGCCGAAGTGCAGTTGGCGCTTCAGCAGGCGGCGGCCAAGGTCACTGGCGAAAAAGGCGAAGAGCTGAAAAAACGCCTGCGCACCGGCACCGTGCTGACCTATGACGACCGGAACTGGGAACTGCGCTGGGCCCAGGAGCGCCCGCTGATCAACCTGTCCCGCGCCGTGGCCGTGGACATGGAAAGCGGCACCATCGCCGCCCAGGGTTACCGTTTGCGCGTGCCTTACGGCACCTTGTTGTGCGTATCGGACAAACCCTTGCACAGCGAAATCAAACTGCCGGGTTCGGCCAATGCGTTCTATGAGCGTGCGGTCAGCCAGCACTTGAAGATCGGCATCGAGGCGGTCGACCTGTTGCGCACCGAACTCAACTCGTTGCACTCGCGCAAACTGCGCAGCTTCGACGAGCCGCCGTTCCGCTAAGCGGTTGGGATGGTCATTTAGCGGTCAGGCCACTAGCATTGTCGGTCCTGACCGTTAGATGTTCCTTTGCCATGTCCCGTCCCACTCGTCCCGATTCACGTCGCCCTGGCGTGAAACCTCCGCACTCTGCCGCTCGCCGCGTTGCCAAGGCGCCTCCGGCCGAGCCGAAGTTGATCCTGTTCAATAAACCGTTCGACGTGCTGACCCAGTTCAGCGACGAAGGTGGGCGTGCGACGCTCAAGGATTTTATTGATATTCCCGGTATTTACCCGGCGGGGCGCCTGGACCGTGACAGCGAGGGCCTGCTGCTGTTGACCAACGATGGTCAGCTACAAGCGCGGATTGCCGACCCCAAGCACAAGCTGGCGAAAACCTACTGGGTGCAGGTAGAAGGCGAGCCCACCGAAGAACAGCTGCAACGCCTGCGCCAAGGCGTGGAGCTCAACGACGGCATGACCTTGCCCGCCGAGGCACGGCAACTGGATGAACCGGCATTATGGCCGCGTAACCCGCCAGTGCGTTTTCGCAAAAGCGTGCCCACCCATTGGCTGGAATTGGTGATTCGCGAAGGGCGTAACCGCCAGGTACGGCGCATGACCGCGGCGGTAGGCTTGCCGACCCTGCGCCTGGTGCGCGTGCGTATTGGTGAGTGGTCGATCGACGGCCTGGATCAAGGCCAGTGGAAGGCAGTGCCGGCGCGCTTATAAGGCGCCGGATTCAATCAGGCCGATCACCACGCTCTTGATGATGAACGCGGCCACGCCCAGGCCCAGCACGAAAAACAGAATGAACGAACCAAAGCGCCCGGCCTTGGATTTCTTCGCCAGGTCCCAGACGATAAAGCCCATGAAAATGATCAGAATGCTGACCAGGCCAGTCATCATCCATTCTTCAAACAGGGCGGGATCGATGTTGTTCATGGGGCTCTTCCGACAAGACAAGCGAGCAGTATACGGCAGCGTCGCAGACGCAACATTGACCTGAGTCCTACACCATCGAACTGTGGGAGCTGGCTTGCCTGCGATAGCGGTCTGTCAGGTACTGTGATGCAAATTGGCCCGCCGCCATCGCAGGCAAGCCAGCTCCCACCGTTGTTTTCAGGTGCGCAGGTGGGTCAGGGGCAGTTCGGTGCTGTTGAGCACCTGGTTCAGCACAAAGCTGGAACGCACGCTGGTCACGCCTTCAATCCGCGTCAGGTGGCCCAGCAGCAGCTTCTGATAATGGTCCATGTCCGGCACCACCACCTTCAACTGATAGTCCGCATCCATGCCGGTCACCAAACTGCACTCCAGCACTTGCGGCAGGGTGCGGATGGCGGCTTCGAAATTCTCGAAGCGCTCCGGCGTGTGACGGTCCATGCCGATCAATACATAAGCGGTGAGGCTCAGGCCGAGCATCTTGCGGTCGAGCAAGGCGACCTGGCGGGCGATGTAGCCGTCGTCTTCCAACTGCTTGACCCGGCGCGAGCAGGGCGAAGGCGACAGGCCGATGCGTTCGGCCAGCTCTTGGTTGGAGATCCTCGCGTCGCGCTGCAATTCCGCCAGAATACTCAGGTCGTATCGGTCAAGCTTGCTCATTGGGTTGGCCTTTGTCGTAACTATTGCGGTGAATTATCCATGAAGGGTTAAAAATTGCGCAAGCACTGTTTATTGACGCAATCTTCGCAATCCTCTGCCCGCCCGGCACGCCTATGATTACCAACAGAATCACCGCCTGGACAACAGTCCACAGCAACGCGCCCAATCAGGCCCGTTGCGGCCGCCGCCCCAGCAGGGTTGAGCCGGCCTCCAGGCTGCACACTGTCCACAAGACGGCGTGAGGTGAGCCAACGTCAAAAGCGTTGAGCCAGGACGAAATTCTCAAGGGGTGGCCGACGGGTCACCCCTTTTTCTTTGTGCGCGTTTTGCCTTCAGAAAATAGTTCTCGTGACTGATAACCTGTCTCAGAACCGGGCGAGGCTTTTCCAGTCTCATGATCAAGCCCCAATCCGCAGTGAGGAAAAGCATGAAGCGCATCTGGCGTATGGCAGGTGTTGGTTTGCTGGTGGTCAGCGTCGGCTCCCAGGCGATGGCCGACGAACGTGATAACTCACCGGGACAGGGGCATGGGCCGCAAGGGCAGCACGAACGGGGCCCCGAAGGTGGGCCGCGGCCTGAGCATAACCTGCCGATTCAGGGCCGGCCCGATACCGTGCGCCAGACCCAGGAGCCGCGCCAGGGTTATTACCGTGATATCCCCCGACGCAACGATGACAACAGGCATTGGGAGGCCGGTGGCCCTGGTTCGCGTCCGGGCAATGACCATCCCAACGATAACCGTTGGCCCGGTCGTCCTGACGGGCATGGCAATGGCTGGGGCCCAGGCCCGCAGCATCGCCCTGGTTATGTCATCGACCGTTTCCCCGACCGCAATTACCGCGTGCCTTACCGTGGCCAGGATTACTTCTTCTCGGGTGGCTACTGGTACCGGCCCCAAGGCCCTCGCTACGTAGTGGTGACGCCGCCCTATGGCATTCGCGTGCATTACCTGCCGGACTACGCGCGTGAAGTGTGGGTAGGCGGCTCGCTGTTGTTCCTCGCCGCAGGCGCCTATTACGCCTACGAGCAAAGCACCCAGCAATACGTGGTGGTACAACCACCGACGCAGGTGCCATCACCCCCGCCGACGCCTCAAGGCAACGGTTATGACGTGGTGGCTTACCCGGCCAACGGCCAATCGCCAGCCCAGGTACAGCAGGACGGCTACGACTGTTATCGCTGGGCGGTGCAGCAAAGTGGCTTCGACCCCCGCACCGTGACTTACGCCCCCGACCCGGCAGTGGTGCAAACCTACCGCCAGGCCCAGGGCAACTGCCTGGGCAGTCGCGGGTATCAGGTGCAGTACTAGGTTTTGTTGCCGGTGACCACTTCCCGTGGGTCGGCGTGCACCAGCACTTCGGCTTTCGGGTATTCCCGGTGAATGGCATCGGCGGCCTGGTCGCTGATGCCGTGGGCCACCGACAGGGTCAATTCCCCTGGCAACTCCAGGTGCAACTGCACAAACCAGTGGTTGCCGGAAACCCGCGTGCGCAAGTCGTGGGCACCCAGTACGCCGGGCACGCCGCGGGCCAGTTCCAGCATGTGCTGGCTGACATCCGGCGGTAGCTCTTCGTCCATCAACACCGCAAAGCTTTCCCTGGCGATCTGGATCGCGCTCCACAGAATGTAGGCGGCGATCCCCAGGCCAAACCAGGCATCAACCTGATGAAAGCCAAAACCTGCCAACACCAGCGCAATCAGGATGCTGCCATTGAGCAGCAAGTCTGAGCGGTAATGCAGCGAGTCGGCACGCACCGCATTGGAGCCGGTCTCGCGCACCACGCGGTGTTGCAGCATCAGCAGGGCCACGGTCAGCGCCAGCGACAAGATAATCACGCCGATACTCAACCACGGTGCCCCGACCGGCTCCGGATGCTTGAGCCGTTCATACGCCTGGAGCGCAATCAGCACCGCACTGCCGGCGATAAACAAGGCCTGCGCCATCCCCGCCAGCGACTCCGCCTTGCCATGCCCATACCGGTGATCGTCATCGGCCGGGCGCAGGGCGTAATGCACCGCCAGCAAGTTCAACAGCGAGGTTACGCCGTCGAGCAGTGAGTCGGTCAACCCGGCGAGCATGCTCACCGAGCCGCTGAGCCACCAGGCGATGGCCTTGGTCACAATCAACACACAGGCCACGCCCACCGAGGCGCGGGTGGCCAGGCGCAGAAGCCTTGCGTGTTCGGGGCTGCTGGTCATGAGCAGTCCTTACGCGGCAGGCTGCAGGCCCAGGGCCGCCAGTTGCTGCACGCTGCCCTTGAACTGGATCAGGCGCGGGTCGTCCAGCGGCAAGGTGCGGCCGGTTTCTTTCTGGATGATGCTTTGCAGCTTGGCGTTATCGACCGTGCCGTCGGCGCCGATGGCTTCGTGCAGTTTCTCGGGCGCGACCTGGGCGGTCTTGCCCGGTTCGAAGTAAATGGCGCCCGTGGCGAAGTCGACACCGAAGGCGATCAGGCCGGGGATCACATAAAACAACAGGCCGAGGGCATCGAGTACCGCGATGGTCGGGTCGATCTTGCCGTCGATCTGGCCACGGCGGTCAGGGTAGAAAATCGACCCGCAGGCGGTGAGTTGGCTCAGCAGGGTGACGGCGAGGACACCGCCGATGACACGGGAAGCGATACGCATGAAAAAGTCTCCTGAACATATTTATGGGTGACTATAAGCCAGATCGGCCAGGCGCCGATGAACCAATGTGGGAGCTGGCTTGCCTGCGATTGCGACGGTTCAGGAAATACAGCGGCAACTGTCACACCGCTATCGCAGGCAAGCCAGCTTCCACCCTCGACTGCATTCACAGCCCAAAGCGTGGGTGTTTTTGAGACCCGCATCGGCATCCGGCAGTTCGCCGTTATACTCGCCGCTCTGCTTTGGAGCCAGTATGAATTCGTTGCCGATCGATGATGTTTTACCCGCCCTGCGTGACGCCTTGGCGCATCGCCATGAAGCCGTGCTGGAAGCGCCCCCCGGCGCCGGTAAAACCACCCGCGTGCCCTTGGCCTTGTTGCATGAGCCGTGGCTTGCCGGGCAAACCATCCTGATGCTCGAACCTCGGCGCCTGGCCGCGCGTGCTGCTGCCGAACGGCTGGCCAGTGAGCTGGGCGAAAAGGTCGGTGAGACCGTGGGCTACCGCATCCGCCTGGACAGCAAAGTCGGCCCCAACACGCGCATCGAGGTGGTCACCGAAGGTATCCTCACCCGCCGCCTGCAGGACGACCCGGCACTGGACGGCGTGGGCTTGTTGATCTTCGACGAATTTCACGAGCGCAGCCTCGACGCCGATCTGGCGCTGGCCCTGAGCCTTAACGGTCGCGAGTTGTTTCGCGACGAGCAGCCGCTGAAAATCCTGCTGATGTCCGCCACCCTTGAAGGCGAACGCCTGGCCGGCCTGCTGGATGACGCGCCGATCCTGCGCAGTGAGGGGCGCATGTTCCCGGTGCAGATGCGCTGGGGCCGGCCGTACCAGGCCGGGGAGTTTATCGAGCCGCGCGTGGTGCAGACCATCCTCGAAGCCCTGCATGACGAAACCGGCAGCGTGCTGGTGTTTTTGCCGGGGCAGGCGGAGATTCGCCGGGTCAACCAGCAACTGGCCGAGGCCTTGGGTGATCGCCCTGATGTGCTGCTATGCCCGTTGCACGGTGAGCTGGACCTCAATGCCCAGCGCGCCGCCATCGACCCGGCGCCGGCCGGCAAGCGCAAAGTGGTGCTGGCCACCAACATCGCCGAGACCAGCCTCACCATCAACGGCGTGCGTGTGGTGATCGACGCTGGGTTGGCGCGGGTGCCGCGTTTCGACCCCGGCAGCGGCATGACCCGCCTCGACACCCAGCGCATCTCCCGCGCCAGCGCCACCCAGCGCGCCGGCCGGGCAGGGCGGTTAGAGCCGGGGGTGTGTTACCGGTTGTGGTCCGAAGACCAGCACGACGGTCTGGCCGCTTATGGCAGCGCGGAAATCCTCGCCGCCGACCTGGCGGGGCTGGCCTTGCAACTGGCCCGTTGGGGCGTGACGCCCAACCAGTTGGTGTGGCTGGACGTACCACCGACTGCCGCGTATGCCCAGGCTCAGGATCTGTTGCAACGCCTCGGCGCATTGAGCGAAGAAAACCTCACCGCCCATGGCCAGAAGATGGCCGAGTTGCCCGCTCACCCGCGTATTGCCCATCTGTTATTGCGTGGCCAGGACTTGGGGCTGGCCGCCACGGCCTGTGACGTCGCGGCTCTGTTGGGCGAGCGCGATATCCTGCGCGGCGGCGGTGCCGATTTACACAGCCGCCTGGCGCTGATGTCTGGTGAAGAGCGTGCGCGAGGTACCCAAGGTGGCGTGCAGCGCGCCAAGCAACTGGCCCGGCAATACCGTGGCTACCTGCGCGGCAAGGCGACCCAGCCGGTGGACAACCCCGACCACCCGCGCTGGCTCGGCGCCTTGCTGGCACTGGCCTACCCGGACCGCGTCGCCCAACAACGCCGCGCCGGTGGCGCTGAATATCGCCTGGCCAATGGCCGAGCAGCGCTATTTGCCGAAGCCGACAGCCTGATGAAACAACCCTGGCTGGTCATCGCCGACCTGGGCAGCCGCCAGGGCCAGCGCGAAGAGCGCATCTACCTGGCGGCGGATTTTGACCCGGCGCTGTTCGACACAGTGCTGGCCGAGCAAGTGCGCAACGTCGACCAACTCGACTGGGACGAGCGTGAAGGCGTGTTGCGGGCCGAGCGCCAGCGCAAAGTCGGCGAACTGGTACTCAGCCGCGAACCGCTGACCGGCCTCGACGAATCCGCCCGCAGCCAGGCGCTGGTCAACCTGGTGCGCCGCAAAGGCCTGGAACTGCTGCCCTGGACCCCGGAACTGCGTCAGTGGCAAGCCCGTGTGATGTTGCTGCGCCAGCTGGATGCGGGCAAAACCAGCGAGTGGCCCGACCTCAGCGACAAGGCCCTGCTCGCCAGCCTGGAGCATTGGCTGATGCCTTACCTGGGCAAGGTCTCGCGCCTCAGCCATTTTGCCAACCTGGATATCTCCAGCTACCTGCATAACCTGCTGCCCTGGCCTTTGCCCCAACGCCTGGAAGAGCTGGCGCCGCAGCATGTGAAAGTGCCGTCGGGGTCATCGGTACGCCTGGACTACAGCGAACAGCCGCCGATCCTGGCGGTGCGCTTGCAGGAATTGTTTGGGCTGGCAGACACCCCGCGTATCGCCGGCGGGCGCCTGGCCGTGAAGTTGCACTTGCTGTCCCCGGCGCGTCGGCCGGTGCAGGTCACGCAGGACCTGGCGAACTTCTGGCGCAGTACCTACGCCGAGGTGAAGAAGGATCTCAAGGGGCGGTACCCTAAGCATTACTGGCCGGATGACCCGTTGGTGGCCGAAGCGACAGCCCGAATCAAGCCGCGTAAGTAAGCGCGATGCAGTTCAAATGTGGGAGCTGGCTTGCCTGCGATCGCATCGCTGCGGTGTCACTGAAAGACCGCATCGGCGGCATCGCAGGCAAGCCAGCTCCCACAAAAGAATAATGATGTGGGTTATTGCGCGGCAGGCAGCAGGAAGCGGGCGATAACGGGTAGATGGTTGGAAATGCGCAACGTGTCCTCCTGCCTCACCTTCGCCTCCACCCGCTTGATGCGCGGGCTGTAGAACAGGTAATCCAAGGTGCGATCCGGCCTGTCCAGGCTCGGGTCATTGGGGAAGTGCGTCAGCCATTTCTCACGATCAATCCCGCTAGATTCGCTATTGCGCGGGATCATCGGGTACTTGTCCCACAGCAGGTGCAACTCGCTGTCCGGCGAATACTGCCCGCGCTTAGCTGCGTCCAGGCGCAGGTATTGGCCCAGTGGCAGCAGGTTGAAATCCCCGCCGATCAACCAGGGCGTGCCCCGGCCTTCGAATTTATCCAGCAGTTTGGCTGTGGCTTGCACCTGTTGTTGCGCGGCCGAGCGGCCAGGTGCGCCGCCGTCCAGGCGTGTATTGAGCACCGCCAGTTGGCCGCCATCGCTCAAGGGCAGGTAAGTCAGCAGCAACGCAGGTTTAGGCTGGAACTGGCGGCTGATGAAGTTGGCTTCGGCGGCCGGCAGTTGCAGGCGCTCGGCGTGTTCGATCTGGTAGCGGCTGAGCGTAGCGAGCTTGCGCCCCACGTTACCGAAGATGTGCAGGCTGGGCACAAAGTCGGCTTTCCAGTCGAAGGCCTGGGCGCTGCACGGGTAGAGGTCCACCAGACGCTCCTGCAACAGTGCAAGCTGGTCCTGATAGTGGGACGGTTTGGCGCCTTCATCGATTTCCTGCAACAGCAGGATGTCGGGTTGTTCGTCGCGGATCACCCGCGCCACTTCGTCGAGGCTAAAGGCCATGTCTTCGACGGTGGGGCGATCGTCCGGGCCGCTGCCGTCCGGGGTGTCGTACCAGAACACGTAGTTCTTGCCGGCCAGGTATTGCACATTCCAGGTCATGACCTTGAGCGCCTGCCCCGGCAACAGCGTCGGCGCGCGGGGTGCCACGCAGCTGACGGGCAGGGTCTCTTTGTCGGCAGGGCGCCAGGTCAGGCTGTAGATCAGCGCGGCCAGCAGGCCGGCGATGATCAACAGGCTCAACAGGGTGATGCGCAATAAACGGGTCATCGGCTCGGCTTATATGCGTGTCAGAAGAGCCACGGAGCATATCACCGCACGTCGGCGTCGCCACCGATCAGCATGAATAAACGGAACAACACCACGCTGGTAAACAACTGCAAAAAGCTGTGGGCACTGTCCATCAATAGCCCCAGCAGCGGCGCCGGCTCAGGGTAGGCCGCCACGCTGGCGCCCTTGAGCAGCCACAACGGCGTCATCACACACAGCAGGCACACCAGGATGCGCCAGAAATGCCCGCGGGTCAGGCGAAAGCTTTCCTTCATCGCCTCCAGGGCGGGCATGCCGCGCAGCACCAGCAGGTATTCGGCAAACGCCAGCACCACCATCAGCCACAAGCCCGGCAGGAAATACAGCGACAGCCCCAACAGAATCAGCAAGGTGCTCATGGCTGTCAGCAGGGCAAAACGCGGCCACAGGCTCAAGGCCATGGCCCACACGTCCTTGGTGCGCGGCGACTCGCCCCGGGTGCGGGCGTCGAGAAACAGGATCAGGGCGCCGGTGTACAGCGGGTACACCAACAAACCCACGACCACGCTGTAGCCGGGAAACGCATCCGGGCCCAGCGTGTGGTCCAGCACCTGTTGCAGCAAGGCTTCGAGGATCACCAACGGCAGGCACAGCTGGACGATGGCGCCCAGGTTGCGCTGGGTAAAGCGGAAGGAGTCGCGCAAAACGTCTAACGGATTCATCAGGGTCATCACAGGCCTGGAAGCAGAGGGCGACACTTTAACCGATCAGGGTCCAAGGGGCGCAAACGTAAACCTTGAGTAAAGACCATTGAAACAACTCGTAACATCCCCATAACTGAAACGCCCCTGGCCTGATCACAGGCGGGACGAGAATTTTTTATCGGCAATCTACGAGGTCGCCATGAACAGCGAAGAGCAAACCCTGATCGATGGACTGTTTTCACGGTTGCAGCAAGCCGAAACGGACTCAGCCCCCCGCGACGCCCAGGCCGAAGCGCGGATCAAGGAGCATATGGCTCGCCAACCCGCCGTCGGCTACTACATGACCCAGTCGATTCTGGTGCAGGAACATGCGCTGCAGAGCCTCGACGCGCAGAACAAGCAACAGGCCCAGCAGATCCAGCAATTGCAGGACGAGCTGCAACGGGCCAAGGCCACGCAACCTGCGCCGGCCAGCGGTGGTGGGTTCCTGTCGAGCATCTTTGGCGGCAGCTCCCGTGACCCACAGCCGGCGCCGAGCAACTCAGGTGGCGGCTGGCGTGAGCCCGCGCGGCCCGCTTTTGGCCAGCCTGCGCCGCAACAGAACTACCAGCCACCGCAAGCACCGGTCGCCGCACCAGCCGGCAGTGGTTTCCTCGGTGGCGCCATGAAGACCGCCGCCGGCGTGGCCGGTGGGGTGTTGCTGGCCGAAGGGATCAGCAGCCTGTTCCATCACAACCAGCAGCCACAGGTGGTGGAAGAGATCATCGAACAACCAGCACCTGCCAGCGATCAAGGCAACTGGGGTAACGATGACCAGCAGTTCGCCGGTAATGACAGCTGGGGCGGCAACAATGCCGACAGCGATTTTTCGGACGATTCCTCATCCTTTGGCGACGACGATTCTTTCGTCTGACACACCAGGCCCGGGGCGCCACGGCGCTCCGGTCTGATTTTTTCCCGGAAACGCTCCCTTGGCTGGCATACTGGCGCCCTTTCCGGGCGCTGGCGCCTGGCTGTCCATGAGGAAGTGCGGTGAAAAAAATTGCAGTGTTCGCCGATGTGCAAAACCTCTACTACACCGTGCGCCAGGCCTATGGTTGCCACTTCAACTACGCCGCCCTGTGGGCTGACATCAGCGCGCGCGGGCAGATTGTCGAGGCGTACGCCTATGCCATCGACCGCGGCGACAGCAAGCAGCAGCAGTTCCAGCAGATCCTGCGCAACCTGGGGTTCACGGTAAAACTCAAGCCGTATATCCAGCGCAGCGATGGCTCGGCCAAGGGCGACTGGGACGTGGGCATCACCCTGGACATCATGGACGCCGCCGATCATGTCGACGAAGTCGTGCTGGCCTCCGGTGACGGTGATTTCGACATGCTGCTCGAGCGCATCATCCACAAGCATGGCGTGCGGGCCGTGGCCTACGGCGTGCCGGGGCTGACGGCCAACTCATTGATACGCGCCGCCAGCCACTATGTGCCGATCGAAGGCGCGTTGTTGCTCAAATAGATCGTTGAACGGAGTAGGAACAGGTTTGGAACGCATAGCGGTCATCGACTTTGAAACCACCGGCATCACCCCCAGCAGCCACTGCCGGGCCACGGAGATTGGCGTGGTCATCCTTGAGCGCGGGCAAATCGTGGACCGCTACCAGAGCCTGATGAACGCTGGCGTGCGCATACCGGCGTTTATCGAACAACTCACCGGCATCAGCAACGCCATGCTGCGCAGCGCGCCCCCGGCTGAGCGGGTGATGAACGAGGTCAATGAGTTCGTCGGCACCACGCCCTTGATGGCGCACAACGCCGCGTTCGACCAGAAGTTCTGGGACTTTGAGCTCGGCCTGATCCGCCGCACCCGCCTGCAAAAGTTCGCCTGCTCCCTGCTCCTGGCCCGCCGCCTCATGCCGGCTGCGCCCAACCACAAGCTCGGCACCCTCAACGCCTACGCCAAACTGCCCCACACCGGCCAGGCTCACCGGGCGCTGGCGGACGCGGAAATGGCCGCTAACCTCACCGCGCACCTGGCCCAGGAACTGCGCCAGACTCATGGTTTGCGCGAGCTGTCCCATGACCTGTTGTGCACCTTGCAGAAAGTGCCGGCGGCGAAGATCAATGAACACCTGAAGAAACATCGCGGGTTTTAAGGCCAGGCGCTGATCGTCCCCACGCTCTGCGTGGGCATGCATCTGGTGACGCTCCGCGTCACGACTTTAAGAGCGGACGCAGAGCGTCCAGGGCGGCATTCCCACGCAGAGCGTGGGAACGATCAGCAATGGCGATCGCTCAGCCAGCACTTTTCCCATTGGTGTCCAACTGCCCCAACGGCACCCGCCGCTCTATGGCGCTGGACAAAATAATCGAGGTCTTGCTGAACCCGAACTTCGCCACCCGATTAATCAGGTCTTCCAGCTGCGGCATGGTGCCCACCGCCGCTTGCATGATCACGCAGGGGTCGCCTGTGACGCGGTGGCATTCGGTCAGTTCGGGTATTTCCGCCAGGGCGTCGTACACCTTTTGGCTGCCATGATTGGTCAGCCGCAACTCGATCACGCATTGAATCGGCAAGCCCACCTTGGATAAATCCACCTTGGCCTGGTACCCGGTGATCACGCCGCTGGCCTCAAGCTTGGCCACGCGTTCGGCCACGGCGGGGGCGGAGAGGTTTACGGTGCGTGCCAGTTGCGCGTAGGAAGCGCGGCCATCTTCAAGCAGGGCGCTGAGGAGCATGCGGTCGTATTTGTCCATGATAAGGCTCCGGTTGCGCATCGCTTTCGAAAGCACGGGTTATAGCCTTGATAACCATGGTTTGAGAAGTGTATCGGCGTTTTAAACAGGTTTTGTAACTTAAGTTTATCCACCTTCGTTTCTAGAATAAGTCTCCCATTTCCTGCCATAGAGCCGCCCAATGCCTGGCCCACGTCGCTTTCCCTTACCGTTGATCGCCGCCTTTTTTGCGTTGTATGTGATCTGGGGTTCCACCTACCTGGTGATCCGCATTGGCGTGGAGTACTGGCCGCCGTTGTTGCTGGCGGGCATTCGGTTTTGCACGGCGGGCGCGTTGATGTACGGCTTTCTCAGGTGGCGCGGGGTGCCGGCGCCGACCTGGCCGCAGTGGAAGGCGGCCGGGATGATCGGCATTTTGCTGCTCACCGTGGGCAATGGTGGCGTCAGCGTGGCGGAACATATGGGCGTGTCGTCCGGCGTGGCCGCGCTGGCGGTGGCGACGGTGCCGCTGTTTACCTTGCTGTGTGGGTTTTTCTGGGGCGCACGTAATACGCGGTTGGAATGGGCCGGGGTGCTGCTGGGGATCATCGGCATTGCCATGCTCAACATGGGCAGTACCTTGCAGTCGAGCCCACTGGGCGCGGTGTTGCTGTTGATGGCGGCGGCGTCCTGGGCCTTCGGCTCGGTGTGGAGCCGGCATTTGCCGCTGCCCCAAGGCGCCATGGCCAGTGCCGCGGAAATGCTCGTGGCCGGTGTGGCGCTGCTGATCGTCAGCGCGTTGTCTGGCGAGCACCTGCAGGCCATGCCGCCGCTGGAAGGCTGGCTGGCCCTGGCGTACCTCACGGTGTTCGGCTCGATCATTGCCTTCAACGCTTATATGTACCTGCTCAAGCACGTACGCCCGGCGGCGGCGACCAGCTATGCCTATGTGAACCCGGCAGTGGCCGTGTTGCTGGGGATTGTATTCGTGGGCGAGAGCATCGGCCTGGAAGAAGCCCTGGCAATGCTGGTGATCATCAGCGCGGTGTTGCTGATCAGCCTGCCCCAATGGCGCAAGCCCAAACCCGAAATAAGGTAAACTGCCGCGCATTACGCCCTTGCGCTGAATTTTTCCTACGGTAACTACATGACTTTCGCCACCCTTGGCCTGATCGAACCCTTGCTGCGCGCCCTTGAGACGCTTGGCTACCAGACCCCGACGCCGGTGCAGGCCCAAGCCATTCCGGCCGTGCTGGCCGGTCGCGACCTGATGGCCGCGGCCCAGACCGGCACCGGCAAGACCGCAGGTTTCGCTTTGCCGCTGCTGCAACTGTTGACCCTGGAAGGGCCGAAAGTCGCCGCCAACTCTGCGCGTGCGCTGATCCTGTGCCCGACTCGCGAACTGGCCGAGCAAGTACACGCCAGCGTTGCCGAGTACGCCCAACATCTGCCGCTGACCACTTACGCGGTGTACGGCGGCGTGAGCATCAACCCGCAGATGATGAAGCTGCGCAAAGGCGTCGACATTCTGGTCGCCACCCCTGGCCGCCTGATCGACCTGTTCCGCCAGAACGCGCTGAAGCTCAACCAGCTGCAAACCTTGGTGCTGGATGAAGCCGACCGTATGCTCGACCTGGGCTTCTCCGAAGAACTTGCCAACATCTACCGCATGTTGCCGAAAAAGCGCCAGACCCTGCTGTTCTCCGCGACCTTCTCCGATGACATCCGCCTGCTCGCCGGGCAGATGCTCAACGACCCGCTGAGCATCGAAGTCAGCCCGCGCAACGTCGCTGCCAACACCGTCAAGCAGTGGGTGGTGCCGGTGGACAAGAAGCGCAAGCCGGAACTGTTTGTGCACCTGATGCGCAAGGGCCGTTGGAAGCAAGTGCTGGTGTTCGCCAAGACCCGCAACGGCGTAGACGCCTTGGTGGACAAGTTGCAGGGCCTGGGGATCAACGCCGACGGCATCCATGGCGACAAACCCCAAGCCACCCGCCAACGCGCACTGGACCGCTTCAAGGCCAGCGACGTGCAGATCCTGGTGGCCACCGATGTGGCGGCCCGTGGCCTGGATATCGAAGACCTGCCGCTGGTGGTCAACTTTGACCTGCCGATCGTGGCCGAAGACTACATCCACCGCATCGGCCGTACCGGGCGTGCGGGCAATACCGGTGAGGCGATTTCCCTGGTGTGTGCCGATGAGGTGAACATGCTCTCGGCGATCGAGATGCTGACCCGCCAGACCCTCACCCGCAAGATGGAACCGGACTTCGAGCCGGAGCACCGCGTGCCGGACACCGATGCCAGCGGGCAGGTGGTCAAGAAGCCGAAAAAACCGAAGAAGCCTAAGGCGTCCGGCGGTGGCGGCAAGCGCAACCTGGGCAAGTGGGTGGACAGTGGTGACGTGGCGCCGGCTGAGCCGTCGATCAAGCCGGTGCGCAAGGTGCCGGTGTTTAATACTGGGCCGCGTAAGAAGAAGTGATTGATCGTTCCTACGCTCCGCGTGGGAACGCATCCTGTGACGCTCTGCGTCACGAACCTAAAGCGGGACGCAGAGCGTCCCTGGCGGCATCCCCACGCAGAGCGTGGGAACGATCAGCGGTGGAGCCATTCCAAAATCCCCCGCCCAGCCGCTCTACCACTGGCAAAACACCCCGTCAGCAAATACCCACCAGTGGGCGCCTCCCAGTCCAGCATTTCCCCCGCACAAAACACCCCAGGCAATGGCTTGAGCATCAACCGCTCATCCAGCGCTTCAAACGGCACACCACCTGCCGTGCTGATCGCCTCATCCATCGGCCGCGTCTTCACCAGCGTCAGCGGCAACGCTTTGATATCCACCGCCAATTGCGCCGGATCGGTGAAGTGTTCAGCGGGCGACAACTCGCGTAACAAGGCCGCTTTCACGCCATCTAGCCCCAACTGACTGTGCAGATGCTTGCTCATCGACCGTGAGCCACGGGGCTTTGCCAATCCGGCCTGCACCTTGTCCAACGGCTTGCTGGGCAGCAAATCGATATGCACCGTGGCCGCACCGTCGCGGTTGATCGCTTCGCGAATCGGCGCCGACAAGGCGTAAATCAAACTGCCTTCAATGCCGGTGGCGGTGATCACGCATTCGCCCAGCCGAGGCTTGTCATCCCCCAGGCCAATGGCGACGTTTTTCAACGGTGCGCCAGCGAATTTGCTGACCATCAACTCGCTCCAGGCCGACACTTCAAACCCGCAGTTGCTCGGTTGCAGTCGCACATAGGGCAGGCCCTTGCCTTCAAACAGGTTAAGCCACGCGCCGTCAGAACCCAGGCGCGACCAACTGCCGCCGCCCAGGGCTAGCAGCACCGCATCGCTGTGGACAACTTTGTCACCGTCCGGGCTGTGGATAAGTAAACCGCCTTCGGCATTCCAACCCAGCCAACGATGCCGGGTGTGGATAACCACACCTTGATCGCGAAGGCGTTTGAGCCAGGCGCGCAACAGTGGCGCGGCTTTCATATCGGTAGGAAATACGCGGCCAGAGGTGCCGACAAAGGTCTGGATACCCAGGCCATGAATCCATTCGCACAACGCCTCGGCGCCAAAGCTGCGCAGCAGCGGCGCCATGTGCGGGGCGCGTTCGGCGTAGCGCGACAGGAACGCCGGGTACGCTTCTGAGTGGGTGATATTCATGCCGCCCACGCCGGCCAGCAGGAACTTGCGCCCTACCGACGGCATGCCGTCGTACAGGTCCACGCGCACGCCCGCCAGGCTCAAGACTTCAGCGGCCATCAGCCCGGCGGGGCCGCCGCCGATAATGGAGACGTGGTGGGCAGAAGTCTGAGGCATGGGCAGGCTACGGTGATATGAATAGGCCGAGCATTCTACCCGACCACGACGCTGTTGCCTGATCAAAAAACGTACACTTTCCTACAGGCCATGCGCTCAAACGCTTGCAGCCGCTTACGCTCAAGTTATCCACAGGCCGTTCCACAGGCATTGTGGGTAACGCTCACACTTCAATGACAGCCTGATGACGTCCACACCCGTTGTGCGCTGTGGTGCAGGATGCCGTGGCGGCGGGCGAGGGCGGGGCGGTCCTTGCTGTAACCGCCGCCGATCACGCCCATCACCGGAATGTCGCGGCCCAGGCAGTGGCGCATCACGCTTTCATCACGGGCGGCGACGCCTGCATCTGTCAGCTTGAGGTAACCAAGGGCGTCGTCCTTGTGCACATCCACGCCGGCGTCGTACAGCACCAGGTCCGGCTGGT
Organism: Pseudomonas sp. B2021; assembly: GCF_018135665.1. NCBI lineage: Bacteria > Pseudomonadati > Pseudomonadota > Gammaproteobacteria > Pseudomonadales > Pseudomonadaceae > Pseudomonas > Pseudomonas sp. B2021. The sequence continues at coordinate 5,351,889 of NZ_SMOF01000001.1, read as the reverse complement.
AGAGCGGCAGCAGGTAGTTGAGCGCGTCATCCACCACCTTGAGGTAGTCGGCATCGCCCATGCCCATGGGCAGCGGGATGTCCCAGTCGCTCTGGGCCTTGCGTGCCGGGAAGTTCTTTTCGCAGTGCAGCGACACGGTGATGGCGTCCGGCGTGTCGTGCAGGATGCGTGCGGTGCCGTCGCCCTGGTGCACGTCGCAATCGAAGATCAGCACGCGATTGACCCGGCCGCTGGCCAACAGGTAATGGCTGATCACCGCCAGGTCATTAAAAATGCAGAAACCCGCCGGATAATCGTAATGGGCATGGTGGGTGCCACCGGCCAAATGGCAGGCCAGGCCATGTGCCAGGGCTTGTTCGGCGGCCAGGATCGAGCCGCCCACCGCGCGCACCGTGCGCCGGGCCAGGGCTTCGCTCCAGGGCAGGCCGAGGCGGCGTTGGTCTTCGCGGGACAGTTCGCCGCCCATGTAGCGTTCGATATACCCAGGTTCATGGGCCAGGGCCAAAATGTCCGCCGGGCACAGCGGCGGGCGCAGCAATTGGCTGTCTTCGGTCAGGCCGCTGTCCACCAGGTGGTCACGCAACAGGCGAAACTTGTCCATGGGGAACCGGTGGTCCGCCGGGAACTCAGGGCTGTAGTCTTCGTGGTAGATCAATGGCAAGGGCATGGGATTTTCTGACGGGAACCTGCGACGGATCTTAACAGCGCTGTACACTCACGCACATGGCAAGGCAGGGGGACCCATGGAGCCGATATTGGAATTGGAAAGTGCACGCTTGGTGCTGCGCCAATGGCGCGACAGCGACCTGCCGGACTTTGCGCGCATGTGCGCCGACCCACAGGTGATGCGTTATTTCCCGGCTCAATTGAGCCACTTGGAAAGCGCCGCGCTGATCGGCCGGATTCGCGGGCATTTTGCTGAATATGGCTTTGGTTTCTGGGCCTTGCAGCGCAAGGACACCGGTGAGTTTATCGGCCTGACGGGCCTTGCGAATGTCAGCTTCGAAGCCGGCTTTACCCCGGCGGTGGAAATCGGCTGGCGCCTGGCCCGTGAGCATTGGGGCCTGGGTTATGCCAGTGAGGCCGCCTGGACGGCGTTGCGCTGTGGTTTTGACCGCCTGCAACTGGACGAAATCCTGGCTTTCACCACCGAGAGCAATCTGCCCTCACAAAAAGTCATGCAGGCCATCGGTATGCATTACGATCCGCAGGCAGATTTTGAACACCCGAAAGTCGCAGCCGGTGACCCGCTGCGCCCTCACGTGTTGTACCGCATCACCCGCGCCCAATGGTTGGACACGCTGCACGGATAAGCAGGCGGTCATGCTCAACAGAAACCTGTAGGAGCGAGCTTGCTCGCGAAGAACGCAAGAGCGCTGCGGTAAACCAGAAGCGCTGCGTCATCGTTAACGACCTTCGCGAGCAAGCTCGCTCCTACCGGTAGATACCGTTTTGCTTTGAGGAGAGTTTCAATGAGCCAAGTATTGGAAGATCTGGTGGACTTGCTGACCCTGGAGCCGATCGAGGAAAACCTCTTTCGCGGCCGCAGCCAGGACCTGGGCTTTCGCCAGCTGTTCGGCGGCCAAGTGCTCGGCCAGTCGTTGTCGGCGGCCAGCCAGACCGTAGAAGAAGCGCGGCATGTGCATTCCCTGCACGGCTATTTCCTGCGCCCTGGCGATGCCGCGTTGCCGGTGGTGTATTCGGTGGACCGCGTGCGCGATGGTGGCAGTTTCAGCACGCGTCGTGTCACCGCGATTCAAAAGGGCAATCCGATCTTTACCTGTACGACCTCGTTCCAGTACGACGAAGAAGGTTTCGAGCACCAGACCACCATGCCGGTGGTGGTAGGCCCGGAAAACCTGCCGTCGGAGCTGGAGCTGACCCAGCAACGTGCGCACCTGATCCCCGAGCACATGCGCGACAAGCTGCTGTGCCCCAAGCCCATCGAAGTGCGCCCGGTCACCGAAAAAGACCCGTTCAACCCCCAGCCATCCGACCCGGTCAAGTACGTGTGGTTTCGTGCCGACGGTGCGTTGGCGGACACGCCGGCGCTGCATAAATACCTGCTGGCCTATGCCTCGGACTTTGGCCTGTTGACCACCTCGCTGCTGCCCCATGGCAAGACCGTGTGGCAGAAAGACATGCAGGTCGCCAGCCTCGATCACGCGCTGTGGTTCCACGCTGACCTGCGTGCCGATGACTGGTTGCTGTACGCCATGGACAGCCCGTGGGCCGGCAACTCCCGGGGTTTCTCCCGGGGCAGCGTGTACAACCGCGCCGGGCAACTGGTGGCGTCGGTGACCCAGGAAGGTTTGATTCGCCATCGCAAGGATTGGGCATGAGCCTTTGCGACGTTAAGCACTGGGTGTTCGACATGGACGGCACCCTCACGGTGGCGGTGCATGACTTTGCTGCCATCCGCGAGGCGCTGGACATTCCACCCGAAGACGACATCCTCACGCATCTGGCGGCCTTGCCGGCGCCGGTTGCAGCGGCCAAGCACGCCTGGTTGCTGGAGCACGAGCGCGAGCTGGCCCTGGGTTCGGTGGCGGCGCAGGGCGCGGTGGAGCTGGTACAGGAATTGGCCGCTCGCGGTTATCGCCTGGGCATCCTGACCCGCAATGCGCGGGAGCTGGCCCATATCACCCTGGAGGCGATAGGCCTGGCGGACTGCTTTGCCATTGAGGATGTGCTGGGGCGCGATGATGCGCCGCACAAGCCGGATCCGGGTGGGTTACTGAAGCTGGCGGCGGCTTGGGACATATCACCCAACGAAATGGTGATGGTGGGGGATTATCGCTTTGACCTGGATTGTGGTCGGGCAGCGGGGGCCAAGACGGTGTTGGTGAACTTGCCGGAGAACCCGTGGCCGGAGTTGGCGGATTGGCATGCCGAGGATTGTGCGGCGCTGCGCCGAATGATCTAACCCAGGCGACAGAGATCAAATGTGGGAGCTGGCTTGCCTACGATGACGGACTGTCAGTTGATAAAGTGTCAGCTGACCCACCGCTATCGCAGGCAAGCCAGCTCCCACATTTTGATTGGGTTTCCTTCAGGCGCTACTGGGCAAACAGCACCTTTTCTCCCTCTGGCGAGGTAAACATCTTGTCCCCGTCATGCCCCACCCCCGGCACTTCCACCAGCCTGTGACCCAACTGCGGATGCCGCTGCTTGAGGTAATCAAAGTAGTTGTGCCCACGTATCAGCCGATACGCGCCCTGGGCCTCGGCCTCGCAGCTTTTATCCAGCGCCGGGTGGTTGGGGTCGGTGTCCTGCTGGCCCAGCAGGTAAGTGATATCCCGTGACACGTAGGCCTGTTCCAGTTGCTGGGCGCCTCGGTCACCCACGTAATCCGGCAGGTTTTGCATGCCGTACTTCCAGTCGTTGAAGCCTGGGCAACTGGTCGCATCGAACTTCACCGGGCGTTGCGGGCTGAAATACGCATAGGACGACGGGTTAGCCACCACATACCGCAGGCGGATGCCTTCGGTGTTCAGCAGCGGGTGGTCGTGGCCGGTGAGGGCGAAGCGCTGCACCACTTGGCCGCCACCGGAATGCCCGGCGACCACGATTTCTTTCAGCGCCGGGAACAGTTTGCGGTTGCCCAAGTGCTTGATGATCTGGTCCAGAGCGCCATAAGAGCTGATCTGCCCTGGGCCGGTGGACGCTTCGCCGGCCATCCAGTCGTTGCCCTTCCAGCGCAAAACCTGATCGTCCAGGTGGTTACGCTTCACGTCCGTTTGATTGAGAAACTGCGGTGCGATCACCAGCGTACTGCCGCCCACCCCGGCATGCTCGGCGGCATTGATGCCGCTGTGCAGGTAGGTTTGCGCATTACGCAGGCGCCCATGCACGATGATCAATGCACGTGTGACCTTGGGCAGCGGTTGGCGCCAATCCTGGCTCAGGCCCAGGCTGAGTTCGCCGGCCTCCAGATGAAAGCGATCGGGGCTGACCACCTTGACGCCGTGTTCGGCCGCGAAGGTGCAACAGGACACGAGCACACCCAGCAGTAACCCCAATCGTTTGATCATTTAGAGACTCTTGGCCGCGAAGGTATCGCATTGAGTGATCTGGCCCTGGGCGAAGCCGGTCTTGAACCAGCGCACGCGTTGGGCCGAGGTGCCGTGGGTAAAGGAGTCCGGTACCACGCGCCCCTGGCCCTGCTGCTGCAAACGGTCGTCGCCGATGGCATTGGCTGCGTTCAGGGCTTCTTCGATATCGCCGGGTTCCAGCCAGTTCAGGCGCTTTTGCGCATGGTTGGCCCACACGCCGGCAAAGCAGTCGGCTTGCAGTTCCTGGCGAACCAGCAGGCCACCGTCGCCTTCCATCTGCCGACCCTGTTGGCGCGCCGCCTGGATCTTGGACGAGATGCCCAGCAACGTTTGTACGTGGTGCCCGATTTCGTGGGCGATCACGTAAGCCTGGGCGAAGTCACCGGCGGCCTGGAAGCGTTGCGACATTTCCCGGAAGAAGTCCAGGTCCAGGTACACCTGCTGGTCAGCCGGGCAGTAGAACGGGCCGCTGGCTGAGGTGGCGCCACCACAGGCTGAATTTACCCGGCCACGGAACAGGATCAGTTTCGGGTTCTTATACGCCAGCCCATTTTGCTGGAACACTTGGCCCCAAGTGTCTTCGGTATCGCCCAGCACAGCGCGCACAAAGTCGGCTTGCTCATCGTTGGCCGGCGGTGCCTGACGCGGCTGAGTGCTGACCGACGGCGCCTGCTCCATCTGCCCGGTCAATTGGCCGAGGATCTGCATCGGGTCCTGGCCGGTCAGCCAGCCAATGCCGACGATCAGCACGATGGCCGTGAGGCTCAGGCCCTTGCCGCCGCCGAAGCGCATACCGCCACCGCCGCCGCCACTGTCATTACGGGCATCCACCACGTTGTCGCTGCGTCGGCCTTTTTTCCATAGCATGGGAGCAATCCTCTGTGTGCTAACCGTGATTGATTATGGTCGGTATTAACGGCAATAGCCTTCGCCAGTGGCAACGACCAGGCAGTCTTTTTTATCTGCCAGCCACTTCAAACCGGTGGCGGCGCCATCGCCAGCGCGCAACAGCTGCGGGCCGTCGGGGCGGGTGAAGGCGATGCCGTCGTCAGTGGCCTCACCTTTGAACGTACCGGTGTCATCGGCGTCGAGGCCGTATTGCATGGTCAGCAGATAGTGGCCGCGGCCAATGCTGTCGTCTTTGGCGATGGTCAGGTGCAAGCCTTCGACACCGATCCACTTGCCGACCCATTTATCGGTGGGCGGGGTCTCGGGCACCAGGGTCGCTTGCACGGAAGCGGGCGCGGGCTTGGGGGCTTCTTTCGGGGCTTTATCGCAGGCAGCGAGCAGGGCGAGGGCAGACAGGGCAAAGAGGATTTTTTTCATAGCGGCAAGGCCTTGGTTAAAAAGTGTGCAACGCCGGGGCGAGCGTGCAGCGTTGGACTCGGATCCATCGATTTAGTGCGCTGTTCGCCCGGTGTTTGGTTATGCTCTTGGGGCAGACTCCGGCCCGGCTGCTAGATTACCGGGTTGAGCGCTACTTGGTTCAGTGCTCAGCGTCCCGCTCGCCACACAAGAGAATTCAATGACTGTCAGTACCCCGCTCTCCGGCGTCAACCATCCGTTCAAAGGCATCCTGCTGATTGTGCTGGCGACGTTTCTGTTCTCCAGCCACGACGCCTTGTCCAAATACCTGGCCGGGTTTTACCCGATCGTGATGGTGGTGTGGGCGCGTTACATGGTGCACACCTTGCTGATGGCCGGGATCTTCCTGCCGCAATCGGGCCTGCGCGTGTTGCGCAGCAAGCGGCCGGGCATGCAGGTGGTGCGGGCGTTATGCCTGTTGGGCACCAGCCTGTTCTTCACCACGGCGCTGCATTACATCCCCTTGGCCGAAGCCACGGCGGTGAACTTCCTGGCGCCGATCCTGGTGACGGCGCTGTCGGTACCGTTGCTGGGTGAGCACGTGACCCGTGGCCAGTGGCTGGCGGTGATCTGCGGGTTTATCGGCGTGGTGATCATCATCCACCCCGGCGGCGAGTTGTTTACCCCGGCGGTATTGCTGCCGCTGTGCTCGGCGTTGTTCTTCTGTTTCTACCAGTTGCTCACGCGCATCCTCAGCCAATACGACAGCCCGACCACCAGCAATTTCTTCGCCGGCCTGTGCAACACCCTGGTGATGAGTGCAATGGTGCCGTTCTTCTGGCAAGTGCCGACGCTGTGGCATGCGGTGATGATGCTGGCGCTGGGCACCTGCGGGATGACCGCGCACTTGATGCTCACCCAGGCGTTCCGCTTCGCGGCGCCGGCCTTGCTGGCGCCGTTTGGCTATTGCCAGATCGTGTTCGCGGGGTTGTTGGGCTGGCTGGTGTTCAGCCATACCCCCGATATGACCACGGTGGTGGGTATCGGGGTGATCTGCATGAGCGGGTTGGCCGCTGCCTGGCAGCAGCGGCGGCGTTAGTTAAACGTCTACGGTGGGGATCTTGCGCGGCGCCATGAAGTACATCCACACCAGGGCGATGAAGTACATCGCCGGGATCAGGGTGAACAAGATCGTGTAGTTGTTGTTGGTCACCGTGAGGATGTGGCCGACGATCTGGGTCATGAACATGCCGCCGATGGCCGCGCACATGCCGCCAAAGCCGAATACCGTGCTCATCATGTGCTTGGGCGTGTAGTCCATCACCAGGCTCCAGATGTTGGCGGTCCAGGCCTGGTGCGCGCCGATGGCCAGGGAGATGGCAAACACCGCGACCCACAGCTGGCTGGAGCCGGCCGCCATGATCACGCCGACGATGCAGCAGGCGAACAGCAGCATCGACAACAGCCGCGCCTTGATCGAATTCATGCCACGGCCAATCAGGAACGACGACAGGATCCCACCGCCCACGCTGCCAAAGTCGGCGGTGAGGTAAATGATGATCAGCGGAATGCCCATCTGCGTCACGTTGATGCCCAGGTTGTATTGCTGGTTCAAGAACGGCGGCAGCCAATACAGGTAGAACCAGAACACCGGCGCGGTGAGCGAGTAGGCGAGGGCGAAGGCCCAGGTGCCACGCATGCGCAGGATGCGGCTGAACGGCACACGGGGTTGTTCCGGTTCGACTTCCTGTTGCACGTAGTCCAATTCGGATTGTTTAACGGTGGGGTGGTCTTCCGGGTTGTAGTACTTCAAGCCCCAGAGCACCAGCCAAATACCGCCAAGTGCCGACATGCACAGGAACGCCGCCTGCCAGCCCCACACGTGCAGGATCAACGGCAGCAGCATCGGCGTCATCATTGCGCCGACGTTGGTGCCAGCGTTGAAGATGCCGGTGGCCACTGCACGTTCACCCGCTGGGAACCACAAGCGTGTGGTCTTGACGCAGGCCGGGTAGTTGGCGGCTTCGGTCAGCCCGAGAATAAACCGGCAGACCATAAAGCCGACTGCCGAAGTGGCCAGGCCATGGGCGCCGGTGGCTAGGCTCCACAGCAGCACGGCGCAGAAGAACACGCGCTTGACGCCAACCCGGTCGATCAGGCGGCCTTGCAGCACAAAGCCGATGGCGTAGCCGACCTGGAACCAGAAGTTGATGTTGGCGTAGTCCATCGCCGTCCAGCTCATTTCCTTGGCGAGGATCGGTTGCATCACGCCCAGGGCGGCGCGGTCGATGTAGTTCAAGGTGGTGGCGAAGAACACCAGGGCCAGCATGCCCCAGCGCGTTTTACCCACGGCCAGGGCACCGCGGATCTTGTCGCCGATACCGGCGTGCGGGTTGCCCGGGCGCGCGGCCAGGGCTGGATTTTGCAGAGGCATGAGGTTTGTACCCGTTTTTTGAAATTCTTATGGTGTGTTCTGGGTCTTTGTTACGTGAACGAATTGCCCGGTCGATGGTGCGCAGTGGTTAAAAAGTCGTCAATTCGCCAAAGGGGCTTAGTGTTCGATAATCGCACCAAAAACTAACCGGTTCGTACATTTTAATTGCTGCCTGTAGGCTGGGGGCGAATAATTTGCCACAAACAACAATTGCCGGGAGTCTTCCATGCAACGTTCTATTGCCACTGTGTCCTTGAGCGGCACCCTGCCGGAAAAACTCGAAGCCATTGCCGCCGCCGGGTTTGATGGGGTGGAGATCTTTGAGAACGACTTGTTGTATTACGACGGCAGCCCGCGCGAGGTTAGGCAGATGTGCGCCGACCTGGGCATCGCCATCACTCTGTTCCAGCCGTTTCGCGATTTCGAAGGCTGCCGCCGCGATCGCCTGGCGCGCAACCTGGAGCGCGCCGAACGCAAATTCGATTTGATGCAAGAGCTAGGCACCGACCTGGTGCTGGTGTGCAGTAACGCCTCGGCCGACAGCGTGGGCGACGAACGTATTCTGCTCGATGACCTGAGCCTGCTGGCCGAACACGCGGGCAAGCGCGGCCTGCGCATCGGCTATGAAGCCCTGGCCTGGGGCAAGCATGTGAACACCTGGCAGCAGGTGTGGAACCTGGTGCGCCAAGTCGACCACCCAAGCCTCGGTGTGTTGCTCGACAGCTTCCACACCTTGTCGCTCAAGGGCGACCCGAGTGCCATCGCCCAGATCCCGGGCGACAAGATTTTCTTCGTGCAGATGGCCGACGCGCCGATCCTGGCCATGGATGTGCTGGAGTGGAGCCGGCATTTCCGTTGCTTCCCAGGCCAGGGCGAATTTGACCTGGCGGGCTTTCTTGCGCCGATCATCAAAAGTGGCTACAGCGGGCCCTTGTCCCTGGAAATTTTCAACGATGGTTTCCGCGCCGCGCCCACCCGCGCGAATGCGGCGGATGGCTTGCGCTCGTTGCTGTACCTGGAAGAGAAAACCCGCCAGCGCCTGGCGCAAGAAGCGCCCGCTGCGCCAGTGGACATTCTGTTTGAAACCCCGGCGGCCAGCGAGTACGACGGTATCGAGTTCCTGGAGTTTGCCGTGGATGAAAGCCTCGGTGCCAAGCTGAGCAATTGGCTGGAGCGCCTGGGTTTCGCCAAGGCCGGCCAGCATCGCTCGAAGAATGTGAGCCTGTTGCGCCAGGGCGATATCAACCTGATCCTCAACTGCGAACCCTATTCCTTTGCCCATAACTTTTTCGAGGCCCATGGCCCGTCGTTGTGTGCCACGGCGGTGCGGGTCAAGGACAGTGCCAAGGCCCTGGAGCGGGCGGTGGCTTATAAAGGCCAGCCTTACCGCGGCCTGGTCGGCCCCAACGAGCTGGAATTGGCCGCCGTGCGGGCGCCGGATGGCAGCCTGATTTACCTGGTCGATCCCAGCGAAGGCGGGCTTTACGACACCGATTTCAACCTGCAAACGGCCGCACTCGCCAGCGGCGGCTTGCTGCGCATCGACCATATGGCCATGGCGCTGCCGGCCGACAGCCTCGACAGTTGGGTGTTGTTCTACAAAAGCCTGCTGGATTTCGAAGCCGATGACGAAGTGGTGCTGCCCGACCCTTACGGCCTGGTGAAAAGCCGGGCGTTGCGCAGCCGTTGCAGCTCGATCCGCCTGCCGCTGAATATCTCCGAAAACCGCAACACCGCGATTTCCCACGCGCTCTCCAGCTATCGCGGTTCGGGCGTGCACCATATTGCGTTTGATTGCGCGGACATTTTTGCTGAAGTACGCCGGGCCAAGGAAGCCGGTGTGCCGCTGCTGGATATCCCACTCAACTACTACGACGACCTGGCGGCGCGCTTCGATTTTGACGATGAGTTCCTCAGCGAGCTGGCGTACTACAACGTGCTGTACGACCGCGACGCCCAGGGCGGTGAGCTGTTTCATGTGTACACCGAACCGTTCGAAGGGCGGTTTTTCTTCGAGATCATCCAGCGTAAGCACGGCTATGCCGGCTACGGCGCAGCCAACGTGGCGGTGCGTCTGGCGGCGATGGCCAAGTCACGCAGCGGTGCGGCGCGCCAGGCCCGTTTATAAGGGCAGGGCGGGTGCTTCCTTCGGGGAGCGCCTCGGCCCATAATCGGGCCTGCCCAAGCAATCGCCGTGAGCGCAACATGACCCTGACCCCTGACCTCTGCGCTGTGTCAGACACACCGCGCAAGAGTCGCAAGAACAATCCGGAAAAGACCCGCGAAAATATTCTGCAAGAAGCTATTGTCGAGTTTGTTCAGCAGGGCCTGGCCGGCGCACGCGTGGACGCCATCGCCGAGCGCATCCATACCTCCAAGCGCATGATCTATTACTACTTCGGCAGCAAGGAGCAGCTATACGTCGAGGTGCTGGAGAAGCTCTACGGCGATATCCGCAACACCGAAACGCGCATGAACCTCACGGCTCTGGAGCCGCGTGAGGCGATTCGCCGGTTGGTGGAGTTCACCTTCGATCACCACGACCAGAACGTGGATTTCGTGCGCATCGTCAGCATCGAAAATATCCACAACGCCGAGTACGTCAAGCGCACCGAGACCATCAAGGCGATGAACAGCAAAATCCTCGAAGGGCTGGGGGAGACCTTGCGCCGCGGGGCTGAGTTGGGGCTGTTTCGCGAAGGGCTGGAGCCGCTGGATGTGCACTTGCTGATCAACTCGTTCAGCTTTTATCGGGTGTCCAACCGGCACACCTTCAGCGAGATTTTCCAGATCGAGCTGTCGGATGAGGCGATCAAGCAGCGCCATCGGGAGATGATTTGCGAGTCGGTGTTGCGCTACCTGCAAGCCTGAGAACTGATCGTTCCCACGCTCTGCGTGGGAATGCCGACATGGACGCTCTGCGTCTGCTGTCAAAGTCGTGACGCGGAGCGTCACGGGAGGCGTTTCCACGCAGAGCGTGGGAACGATCATGATGGGGTTGCATCCCTAGGTATTCATGCTCTGGAAATGCGCCAGCATCCTGTTTGCATCCGCCACTTCGCCGCTGAACAACTCAAACGCCTTCACCGCCTGAAACACCGCCATATTGCCGCCGTCCAGGGTACGGCAACCCAAGGCGCGAGCGTCACGCAGCAGTTGGGTTTCCAGTGGGAAGTACACGATTTCCGCTACCCACAATTCGGCCCGCAATAACTGCGCTGGCACCGGCGTGCCAGGCAACTTGGCCATGCCCATCGGCGTGGTGTTCACCAGGCCATCGGCCTCGGCCATGGCGTTTTCCAAGTGGCTGCCAACCTGAGCGCGACCGATGCCGAAATGCTCGGTGAGGTTATCCACCAGGTCCTGGGCACGGGCGCTGTCGACGTCGAAGAGGCTCAGTTGCTCCACACCCTCGGCCAGCAGTGCATGGGCCACCGCCGCACCCGCGCCACCGGTACCCATCTGTACCACGCGGTGGCGTGGCACGTTGTGCAAGTTGCGTCGAAAACCTTCGGCGAACCCCAGGCAGTCGGTGTTATGGCCGATGCGCTTGCCGTCCTTGAACACCACGGTATTGACCGCGCCAATGCCCCGGGCCTCATCGGAGAGTTCATCGAGCAGCGGCAGGATCGCCTGCTTGCACGGGTAGGTAATGTTCAGCCCAGTGAAGTGCATCAGCTCGGCGGCCCGCAGGAGTTCCGGCAGGGCGCTGAGGTCCAGATGCAGCGGCTCCAGGTCGATCAGGCGATACAGGTAGCGCAAGCCCTGGGCGTCGCCTTCCTGTTCGTGCAGTGCCGGGGTGCGTGAGGCCTGGATACCGGCTCCGATCAGGCCGGCGAGAATGCGTGGTTTCATCAGGTGCGTCCCTTCAGCGTATGGCTGAAATGTTCCAGGGCCAGGTGGTAGCCATGGCTGCCAAACCCGGCCAACACGGCCTTGGCGATTGGCGACACAAACGAGTGATGACGAAAGGCTTCACGGGCGTGCACGTTGGATAAATGCACTTCGATCACCGGCACTTCACTGGCCACCAGGGCATCGCGGATCGCGACCGAGGTGTGGGTCCAGGCCGCCGGGTTGATCACGATACCGGCGCAGCGGTTGCGGGCGGCGTGGATCCAGTCGAGCAATTCGCCCTCGTGGTTGGTCTGGCGAAATTCGATGGTCAGCCCGAGTTTGTCGGCGCTGCGCCCACACAGGGCGGCAATGTCGGCCAGGGTTTCATGGCCATAAGTGGCAGGCTCGCGGGTGCCGAGCAGGTTGAGGTTGGGGCCGTTGAGCACCAGCACGATGGGCGGCATAGAGGCTTCTCCACAGTTCTTATTGGTTGTGGAGTCAAAATGTACTGGTTGGTTAATTTGGTCAATGGATGGCTGCGGATCTGTTCGGTGATCGAACGTTTAATCAAGGCAAACGCTAGGCTCAATCGGATTAGATATCAATTGAAAATCATTCTCGACAACGCTTAAGATGCCCGCCTGTTTCCTCAACATTCCAGGGAGTCGGTTTGTCGGACGTGGATCTCAAGGGCCTGTTTCTCAAGCACGCCGATACGCTGCGCGGGTATCTGGCCCGCAGAGTACGGGACCCGCAATTGGCCGCAGACCTGGTGCAGGAGAGCTTCCTGCGCCTGGCAGAAAAACCGGCCGGTGAGCGTATCGACAACTCCCAGGGTTATCTCTATCGAACGGCGAGCAATCTGCTGATCGACCATATTCGCCAGGAAGCACGGCGCAAGACCGACACCGTGCCCCACGAGGCGCTGGCCGAGATTGAAGATGACGTGGCCGGGTTGGAGGCTCAGGCAATGGCGCAGCAACAGCGGCAGGCATTGAAGCAGGCGCTTTCGGAATTGCCGGCGCGCACCCAGCAGATTTTCCGCTTGAACCGTATCGAAGGCATGACCCACGCTCAGGTCGCCCGGCATCTGGACATCAGCGACAGCAGCGTGCAAAAGCATCTGGCCAAGGCCCTGGCCTATGTGATGCAGCGCTTGCAGGAAGGCGAGGTGACGCCATCCGACGAATGAATTACCGAAAAACGCCAGGCCAGACGTCACAGCGTCTATATAACGAGAATTCGAGATTCACACGTGAATAGCCAGGGACCGCAACAGCACAGCATTACCGAGGCGGCCGCCGAGTGGGCGGTGCGCCTGCACGCCGGTGCCTTGAGCGAACAGGAACAAGCCGAACTGCGCCAGTGGATCGCCCGCGACAGCCGCCACGAAGCGGCCCTGCGGTTTGCCGAGCAGACCTGGGCGGCGCTGGGCGAGGTGCACACGGACGAGGCTGTACACCGACAGCGCCCGCCCGCGCCCGCTATACCCTTGCGCCGCGCCAAACGTCGAAGGCCGTGGCAACGTGCGGCCGCCGTGGCGCTGGTGCTGGTGGCGGCGGGCATCGGCTGGGTACGCGGGCCGGATGCCTTGCTGCGCTTGCAGGCCGACTACGTCACCCACAAAGGCGAAGTGCGCACGGTGCACCTGGCCGATGGCAGCGTGGTGGAGCTGGATTCCGATAGCGCCATTCGCCTTGAGTACGACGGCGTACAGCGCGGCGTCAGCCTGCTCCAGGGCGCGGCGATTTTTCAGGTGGCACCGATGGCCGGCGAAGAAACCCGACCGTTCGTGGTGCACAGTGCCGGCGGCCAGACCCGGGCGCTGGGCACACGGTTTGTGGTCGAACGTGAACGCGAGAGCCAGGCCTGGGTCGGTGTGCTGCAACACAGCGTCGAAGTCTCAGTGCCGGCGTCACTCAGAAACGGCCCTGCCGAGCAGGTCCTGCAACCGGGCCAGGCTGCGCGCTACAGCCCCCAGGATGGGGTGGTCAGCCTGGATCAGTTTGATGTGGATCGCGCCACCAGTTGGCGCCGTGGTGTGTTGATCTTCGACCGGCAGCCGCTGGCCAAGGTCATCGAGCAACTCAACCGTTACCGCCCCGGGCGGGTGGTGTTGGCCAACGCAGACCTGGGCGAGCGCGAAGTCAGCGGCGTCTTCCGCCTGGACATGCTCGACAGCGCCCTGGCCACCCTGACCCAAGAGCTTCAAGTGCAACGCCTGGAGCTGGCTGGCCTCAGCCTGATCTACTGACCTTCCCCCGTTAAAAACCGATGCCCCTGTAGGCGCGAGCTCGCTCGCGAAAATACCCAGGGCACCGCGTTTTCGTTGACGTTCTTCGCGAGCAAGCTCGCTCCTGCAAAAAATATTACTGACTTCCCGCGCCTCGCACGTCTTGCTAGGTGAGAAGTATTCGCATAAACAAAAAATGCTCAGCGCAGGGATCACCACCAATGTCAGCACTCACCAAGGGGCGTACCACCGGCAGCCGCTTAGCCCTGGCCATTCACCTGGGGTTGTCCGCCGTGGCCGTACCGGCCTATGCGCAGCCTCCAGCTGCCACGGCTCAGTCCGCCGTGTTGACGTTCGATATCCCTGCGCAATCCCTCGGCAGTGCGGTGCTGGCCTTCGCTGACCAGGCCGGCCTGCAAGTGTTGTTCGACAGCCAGCGCCTGCACGGGCTGAGCAGCACCGCGCTCAAGGGGCGCTTTGACGTGCAGGAAGGCTTGGGCCGCCTGCTGGGTGCCGCCCCGGTGGAGTATCGCTTTACCGGCGATCGCCAGGTCACCCTGACTCGGGTGGAACAACAAGCCGGTGCCCTGGCCTTGGCCACCACCACGGTCACCGGCCTGCACCCGCAGGATTGGGTGTATTCAACGCCGCGCGCGGTGAGTGTGGTGGGGCGCGAACAGCTGGATCGCAACCCGCCGCGTCATGCCGCCGAGATGCTGGAAGAGGCGCCGGGCGTCTACTCCGCCGTCAGCCAGCAAGACCCAGGGTTGTCGGTGAATATCCGCGGTATCCAGGACTATGGCCGGGTCAATATGTCGGTCGATGGCATGCGCCAGAATTACCAGCAAAGTGGTCACCAGCAACGCAATGGCACGCTGTATGTCGACCCGGAGTTGCTGTCCGAGGTGGTGATCGAAAAGGGCGCGACCTCCACCCAGGGCGGTGCGGGGGTGATTGGCGGGGTGGCCAATTTCCGCACCCTGGAAGCCGCTGACCTGCTCAAGGATGGCAAGCAAATCGGCGGGCGCATTCGGCTCACCTCGGGGCTGGGTGGGCGCAGCAACGGCACGCACTTTATCGGCAGTTCGGCGTTTGCCGTGGGCACCGATGTCTGGGACATGCTGGTGGCCGCCAGCGAGCGTCACCTCGGCGACTACAACCCCGGCACCCGGGGCAGCATTGGCGAGTTGCGTAGCGGCGCGGCGTACATGCCGGCCAGTGAGGAGCGGATCAAGAACACCACCGTTGCCTATTCGGGCTCGGTGATGCGTTCACGCTTGCTCAAGCTGGGGCTCAATCTTCCGGTTGAGCAGCGCCTGCAACTGAGCTACCTGGTCACCGAGGTCGACTACGACGACGTCAATATGATGACCGCCGAAAAGCCCCAGTTATGGGAAAAGCTCGGCAGCAGCAACGTCAAGGCGCAGAACTTCGCGCTCGATTACAGCTATGCGCCAGACAACCCGCTGATCGACTTCAAGGCCAAGCTCTACCATGTAGATACCCGCAACGACCAATCCACCCTGGCCCGGGGTATCAGCAAGGCGTACGACGTCACCTATCAAACCAATACCTACGGCGCGCAGGCGCAGAACATCTCGACCTTTGCCCTGACGGAACTGGCCACCCTCAAGGCCAATTATGGGTTGGAGTTTTTCTACGACAAGGTCCGGCCGGACTCCAACCAGGGGGTAGAGGCGGGCTCGGCGCTGACGGCCTCGGCGGCGGAGAGCATCACGCCCAAAGGTGATCGCGCCATGGGCAGCCTGTTCGGGCGCCTGGACTTCGACTACGACGGTTGGCTGAACCTTAACGCCGGCTTGCGTTATGACCGTTATCGGCTGCGCGGCGATACCGGTTTGAACACCCGTACCTTCATCATCGGCACCACTCGCCAGATCAGTGTGCCCACCACTTATGATGTGGATCGCGAGGAGGGCCGTTTTTCGCCGACGTTTGGCTTGTCGGTCAAGCCGGGTGTGGACTGGCTGCAACTCTTCGCCACCTATGGCAAGGGTTGGCGCCCGCCGGCAGTGACCGAAACCATGGTCAGCGGCCGGCCCCACGGCGGCGGTTCGGAGTCGATTTTCCCCAACCCTTACCTGAAGCCGGAGCGGTCCACGGCGTGGGAAGTCGGCTTCAATGTGCTCAAGGAAGACCTGCTGTTTTCCGATGATCGCATGGGCATGAAGGTGTCCTACTTCAACACCCGGGTCGATGACTTTTCCTATATGGCCCTGGGCGTGCAGCCGCCGGGTTATGGCAACGTCAATATCGGCAGTGCGGCCTATGTGAACAACCTGGAGACCACGCGTTTTCGGGGGCTTGAATACCAACTCGATTACGACGCCGGTTTTGCCTACGGCCAGTTCAACTACACGCGCATGCTTGGCAGCAATCAGTTCTGCAGCAAAACCGCGTGGCTGGGTGGCGTGACCAAGACCCAGAAACGCCCGGGTAACCGTGCCCCGGTGGACGCGATGGTGCCGGACGACGCAGCCAATGCCGGCGTGGGTTGCAGCGCGATCCTCGGCTCCTCCGAACACATGCCCATGGACCGCGGCACCGCCACGCTGGGCGCGCGGTTCTTTGAGCGCAAGCTGGACGTGGGTGTGCGTGCCCGCTACAGCGCCGGCTACTACGTCAAGGGCGCCGCCGGGGTAACCACCTCGCAAACCGGCGTCTACCCCGCTGACTGGAAGCCCTACACCGTCTACGACCTGTATGGCAGCTACCGCGCCACCGACCAATTGACCCTGCGCCTGGCCATGGAAAACGTCACCGACCGCGCCTACCTGGTGCCGCTCGGGGATGTGCTGGCCTTCACCCTGGGCCGTGGGCGCACCGTGCAGGGCACCGTTGAATATCAGTTCTGACCGCTTTTGCCCTGTGACGGGCAAAACCACAGCAGGCACCGGCTTGCTGGGGAGTGACCACCCAATGACTTGGAGTTTTGCATGAGCATTTCTATTTCATACAGCACGACCTACGCCGCCAGCACCGTCGCCCAATACCTGAACGACTGGTCGGCTTACTTTGGTGATCTCAACCACCGTGAAGGTTCGGTGAAAGAGGGTGTGAACACCGGTGGTTTCAACCCGGGGCCGTTCGACGGCACCCAATATGGCGTGACAAGCAGCGTCAGCGATGCGGCGGTGGTGGCTGAAGGCAGCCTGCATTACACCCTGTTCAATCCGCCGACCCACACGCTGTGGGGTTCGCTCGACGGCCTGACCCTGGGCGATACCCTCGCCGGCGGCGCGAGCAGCGGTGGCTACACCATCGCCAACCAGGAAGTCAGCTTCACCAACCTGGGCCTGTCGAGCCTGCAATCCGAAGGCCGCGATGGCCAGGTGCACAAAATCGTGTACGGCCTGATGAGTGGCGACAGTTCGGCGCTGGCCTCGGCCATCGACACCCTGCTCAAGGGCATCGACCCAAGCCTGTCGGTCAACTCCACCTTCGATCAACTGGCCGCTGCCGGTGTGGCCCATCAGGAGCCCGCTGCATTTGCAGCTGCCGATGTGGGGCTGGTGGGTATTCAGGACGCGCCGCACGACTTCGCCCTGGCCGCCTGATGCAAAAAAGCCGATGAAAGATCGCTCTTTCATCGGCCTTGCTCGAACACCGTCGCCGCCCGAGTGCTTGCAGGCCAGGGCGGCGGCGGCTGCAAATTCTGTGGGCGCGCCACAGGTGCTGTCAACGCACCGGGCGGGCCCTTGCTTGACTCTTCAATGGGATGCCCTTCATGACTCGGCCCGGTGCCAAGCGCGCGAATGAGATGCTGGCTGCACTCACCGCCTATAAAAGCGCCTTCTTTAACATTGGCCTGTTCTCGGCGGTGATCAACCTGCTGATGCTGGCCCCGGCGCTGTACATGTTGCAGGTGTACGACCGCGTATTGGCCTCGGGCAACCAGATGACCCTGCTGATGCTGACGCTGATGATCCTCGGCCTCTTCGGCTTGATGGGCGCGCTGGAGTGGGTGCGCAGCCAGGTGGTGATTCGCCTCGGCACGCAGATGGACATGTGCTTGAACCAGCGTGTATTCGACGCCGCCTATGAAGCCCAACTCAAGGGTGGCACCCAAGCGGCGGGCCAGGCCCTGCACGACCTGACCACCTTGCGCCAGTTCGCCACCGGCCAGGCGTTGTTCGCCTTTTTCGATGCGCCGTGGTTTCCGGTGTACCTGCTGGTGATCTTCCTGTTCCACCCCTGGCTGGGCCTGCTGGCATTGGGTGGGGCGTTGCTTCTGATCGCATTGGCCTGGGCTAATCATTATGTCAGCCAGGCACCGATGGCCCTGGCCAGCCAACTGTCGATCAGCGCCAGCCAGCAGGCCACGGCCAACCTGCGCAATGCCGACACCATTGAAGCCATGGGCATGCTCGCTACCTTGCGCGGCCGTTGGTTCAGCCAGCATCAGGCGTTTCTGGTGCAGCAGAACCTGGCGAGTGAAAAGACCGCGATGGTCACCGCGTGGTCCAAGGGCGTGCGCCTGGCTCTGCAATCACTGGTGCTGGGCTTGGGCGCATGGCTGGCGGTGCAGGGCGATATCACCCCGGGGATGATGATTGCCGGCTCGATCCTGATGGGACGTGTGCTCAGCCCCATCGACCAGTTGATCGGCGTGTGGAAACAATGGGGTTCGGCGCGCCTGGCCTATGAGCGCTTGTCGCTGATGCTGCAGGACAACCCGGCGCGGCCGGTGCGCATGAGCCTGCCCGTGCCCAAGGGCCAGGTGAGCGTGGAGCAGATCAGCGCCTGCGCGCCCGGCAGCCGACGTCCGGCGTTGGCAAACCTGGGTTTCAGCCTGCCGGCGGGGGATGTACTCGGTGTTATCGGCCCGTCGGGGTGCGGCAAGTCCACCCTGGCCAGGGTGCTGGTGGGGGCCTGGGCACCCTTGGCCGGCAAGGTGCGCCTTGATGGCGCCGACCTGGCCCTGTGGGACAAGCAACAACTCGGCCCGCATATCGGTTACCTGCCTCAGGACATCCAGTTATTCGCCGGCAGCATCGCGCAGAACATCGCGCGTTTTGAAGCGGTGGAGGCCGATACCGTCCTCGCCGCCGCGCAGATGGCTGGCGTGCATGAGTTGATCCTGCAACTGCCCCAGGGCTACGACACGCAACTGGGGGAGGGCGGCGCGGGCTTGTCCGGCGGGCAAAAGCAACGGGTGGCCCTGGCGCGTGCGCTGTATGGGTTACCGGCACTGATCGTGCTGGACGAACCGAACGCCAACCTCGACGAAGTGGGCGAACAGGCGTTGTTGCAGGCCATTGCCCAGCTCAAGCAGCAGCGCCGCACCTTGATCCTGATTACCCACAAACCCAACGTGCTGAGCCTCACCGACCAGTTGCTGATCCTCAAGGACGGCCAGATGCAGGCCTTCGGCCCCACGGCGCGAGTGCTGGAGGCGCGGCAAAAAACTGCGGCAAACAAACCGGTCTCGACCATGAGCATGAGCTACCGCCTCGGTGCAGGAAAACCCGCATGAGCCAGAGCAAGCCCATTTTGCTCAGTGACCCGTCTAACGTGCTGGCGCTGGATGACAAAAAATACTCACGCCTGGGTTGGTGGCTGGTGCTCGGCGGCTTTGCCGGGTTCCTCGGCTGGGCGGCATTGGCTCCGCTGGACAAGGGCGTGGCGGTGCCGGGCAAGGTCATGGTGTCGGGGCATCGCAAGACGGTGCAGCACCCGGCGGGCGGGATCATCGAGCGTATCCAGGTGCGTGACGGTGACCGGGTCAGCGCGGGCCAGGTGCTGTTGCGTTTGAAGCAAACCCCGTTGCGCGGGCAGATGCAGTCATTGCGCAGCCAATACCTGGCGTCGCTGGCCAGCGAAGCGCGCTTGAGTGCCGAGAGTGAAGGCTTGCAGACCATTGTGTTTAGCCCCGAGCTGCTGGCCGATCCCGACGCCGCGAACACCCTGAGCCTGCAACGCCAGCTATTCAACAGCCGTGCCCAGGCACTGGCTACCGAACAGGCGGGCCTGCGTGAAACTATCGCTGGCTTTGAAGCGCAGTTGCGCGGCACGCGGGCCTCCCAGGCAAGCAAGGTTTTGCAGCGCGCGGCGTTGAATGAGCAGCTTCAGGGGCTGCGCGAGTTGGCGCGTGAGGGTTATATCCCGCGCAATCGCCTGCTCGACAGCGAGCGGCTGTACGCGCAAATCGACGGTGCCATCGCTGAGGATTTTGGCCGTATCGGCCAGTTGCAGCGCCAGGTACTGGAACTGCGCCTGCGCATCCGTCAGTTGGGTGAAGATTTTCAGAAGGACCTGCGCAGCCAGTTGGCCGAGACCCGCACCCGCAGCGACGACTTGCGCAATCGCCTGGCCTCTGCCGAATTCGAACTTGCCAACAGCCTGGTCCGCGCACCGGCGTCCGGCGTGGTGGTGGGGCTGCAGGTGTACACCGAAGGCGGGGTGATTCAACCCGGCCAGACGCTGATGGACATCGTGCCCGAAGGCGAGCCACTGCTGGTGGAAGCACGGGTGCCGGTGCAGATGATCGACAAGGTGCACCCAGGCTTGCCGGTTGAATTGATGTTCTCGGCGTTCAACCAGTCCACTACGCCACGGGTGGCGGGCGAAGTCACCTTGGTCTCGGCCGATCGCCAGGTCGATGAGCGCACCGATGAACCGTATTACACGCTACGGGCCCAGGTCAGTGCGGCGGGCATGCAGCAACTGCACGGCGTGCAGATCCGCCCGGGCATGCCAGTGGAAACCTTCGTCAAGACCGGTGAGCGTTCGATGCTCAACTACCTGTTCAAACCCTTGCTGGATCGCACCCATATGGCCCTGGTGGAAGAATGAAGGCGTTGTTGTTCACCCTCTGTTTAAGCTGTACACCGGCGGCGCACGCCCTGGGGTTGTTGGATGTGTATGACTTGGCGCTGCGCAACGATCCAACCTTTCAAGCGGCGATTCAGGAGCGGGAGGCCGGGCAAGAAAACCGCGTGATCGGGCGGGCGGCATTGCTGCCGAACCTGTCATGGAGCTACAACAACTCGCGCAATGAGTCCGAAGTCACCCAGAGCACGGCGCTGGGTAACGTTACCAGCGACCGCAATTACCGCAGCTACGCCTCGGCCCTGACCTTGCAGCAACCGCTGCTCGATTACGAAGCCTATGCGCGTTTTCGCCAAGGCACCGCCCAGGCGTTGATGGCCGATGAGCGTTTTCGCGGCAAGAGCCAGGAGCTGGCCGTGCGGGTGCTGGGCGCCTACAGCCAGGCATTGCTGGCACAAGAGCGCATCGAATTGAGCCGTGCCCAGAAACGAGCGTTTGCCGAGCGCCTGCAACTCAATGACCGCTTGCTCAAAGGCGGTGAAGGCACGCGTACCGATGTGCTCGAAACCCAGGCGCGACTGAGCCTGGCCCAGGCCGAAGAGATCGAAGCCGTGGATGCCCAGGACAGTGCCTTGCGTGAGTTGGAAGCCATTGTTGGCCAGCCGCTGCAAATCGAAGAACTGGCGCCCCTGGCGCGCCCATTCGAGATCGCGCCGCTTGAGCCCAACCGATTCGAAACCTGGCGTGAACTGGCCATGGCCAACAACCCTGAACTCAAGTCCCAGCACCACGCGCTCGACGTGGCCTCTTATGAAGTGGAGCGCAAGCGCGCCGGGCATTTGCCCAAGGTCAGCCTGTACGCCACCAGCCGCAAGACCCATTCCGATTCAGAAAGCAGCTACAACCAGAAGTACGACACCAACAGCGTCGGCATCCAGGTCAGCCTGCCGCTGTTTGCCGGTGGCTCGGTCTCGGCCTCCACCCGTCAGGCGGCCAACCAACTGTCCCAGGCCCAATACGAGCTGGACGCGCAAACCGCTGCCACGTTGGTGGAGTTGCGCAAGCAATTCAACCTCAACACCAGCGGCGCAGCCAAGGTGCGGGCCTATGAAATGGCAGTCAGATCCGCCACGGCACTGGTCACCGCCACCCAAAAAAGCGTCAGTGGCGGCGAGCGGGTCAACCTCGACGTCCTCGACGCCGAACAACAGCTGTTCACCGCCCGGCGTGATCTGGCCAATGCCCGGCATGCCTACCTGCTGGCGCGTATTCAGTTGAAGTATTACGCGGGGTTGCTGAGCGAGCAGGACTTGCGGGCGCTGGCCGGGTATTTCCAACCCTCGGCATGAGTGGTTACAACCCGGCATTCGCCGGGTTTTTTGTGGTGACTAATCTGTGAAACAGCTTCGGGAATAGGAGCCGGTTGTCGGGTGGCAGAGGGAAATTGTTACCTGGCGGAAAATAACCTAACGGATGGGTTACGATGAGAGTAGGCGCTTACAAAGGCTATGTCATTTCGGTGTTTATCAGGGATGAGCATTGCCCGCCCCATGTGCATGTCAGGGGCAAGGGATGGGATGCGCGGTTTCGTTTCAGTTTCCTGGATGGGGAAGTTGAGTTGTGGGACGTAGAGCCTGAACGGAGGCGGCCGCCCATAGCACTTCTGAAGGAGATACACGGGGCGATCATGCAGCGGCACTACTTGGCGCGGGCACGCAGGATCTGGTGGGAAAAACTGCAGACGGTTTGCCTGGAGAATCATTCCTGGAATTGGGACGCTGGCGAGTTGGTCCCGGGGTTGGTCATTCGACAAGGTGTCTACGTCATCGCGAGCGCCAGGCACGACGTCGTAGCGCAACGGACAATTTTGAATCTGGTAAGAGCGCCAGATTGCGTGGGGATTAATTTATGAAAATCATAAAAGCCAAAGTCACACCTTATGTACCTCTCACTGAAGCCGACGTTGACAAGGCAATCGCCCGTGGGCGCAAGTTGAAACGCCTGTACGCCAACGCCAGCAACGTACGTTATGAAAACGACTGCCTCTCCATTGGCTTCAGCGATGGCAGCCGCGTCGTGTTGCCGGTGGCTGGCCTGCCGGAGTTCGAAGGGTTTTCAGCGAAGGATTTCCAGCAGTTGGAAGTGACGTTCGGTGGCAAGGCGATTAGCTGTGAGGCGCAGGACCTGGATGTTTCGATCACAGGGTTGATCGCTACAAGCCAGCCGCTGATGGACCTGGCAACCAGCCTGGTGGCATCGCGCAATGGCCGCAAAAGCAGCGCGGCCAAATCCGCAGCGGCTCGCGCCAATGGCAAGAAGGGTGGCCGGCCACGCAAGGAAGCCCCGCAGCCCCCAGAGACAACAGACACTTGAATAAACTGCAGGAGCGAGCTTGCTCGCGAAAAACCCACAGGCACCGCGTTCATCCAGGAAGCACGCGTTATCGTTGACGTTTTTCGCGAGCAAGCTCGCGCCTACCTTGCAGGTTTATCGGCGGGTCAGCAACACACCCGATTCCATATGGTGCGTCCACGGGAACTGGTCAAACATTGCGCACTGGGTAATCCGGTGCGTGTCGTGCAGTTGCGCGATGTTCGCCGCCAGCGTCTCCGGGTTGCAGGAGATGTACAGGATGTTGTCGAAGCGCCGGGTCAGCTCGCAAGTGTCCGGGTCCATGCCAGCGCGGGGCGGGTCGACGAAGACGCTACCGAACTCGTAGCTTTTCAGGTCGATGCCGTGCAGGCGGCGGAACGGGCGCACTTCATTCAGGGCTTGGGTGAGTTCTTCGGCGGAGAGGCGCACCAGGGTGACGTTATCCACGCCATTCTCATCCAGGTTGCTCAGGGCCGCATTCACCGAGGTCTTGCTGATCTCGGTGGCCAGCACCTTGCGCACGCGGGTCGCCAGCGGCAGGGTGAAGTTGCCGTTGCCGCAATACAGCTCCAGCAAATCGTCCGGGCGGTCGCCCAGCGCTTCATAGGCCCAGTTGAGCATCTTCTGGTTCACCGTGCCGTTGGGCTGGGTGAACGCGCCTTCGGGTTGGCGGTAGCTGAAGGTGCGGCCACCGACGTCGAGTTTTTCCACCACATAGTCATGGCCGATCACATCGCGCTTGCCCTTGGAGCGGCCGATGATGCTCACATTCAGCTCAGCGGCCAATTTGTTTGCGGCGCTGTGCCAGTGCTCATCCAGCGGGCGGTGATAACACAGGGTGATCATCGCGTCGCCGGCCAGGGTGGTGAGGAACTCCACCTGGAACAGCTTGTGGCTCAGGGCAGCGCTGGCTTGCCAGGCGGCCTTGAGTTGCGGCATCAACTGGTTGATGCGCTGGCTGGCGATGGGGAATTCTTCGATGAGGATCGGCGTGCGCTTGTCCTCCTGGGAGAACATCGCGTAGTGGCGCTCGCCGCCTTCGCGCCACATGCGGAACTCCGCACGCAGGCGAAAGTGCTGCAGCGGCGAGTCAAAGACCTGCGGTTCGGGCGCGTCGAACGGTGCCAACAGGTCACGCAGGCGCGTGACCTTGTCTTGCAGTTGAGCGGTGTAGCTTGCGGCGTCGAAAGTCATGCGTTGAACCAGCCCAGCTTGATCACAAACAGGATCGACAGGATCACCAGTGCCGGGTTCAGCTCACGGTAGCGGCCCGAAAGCAGCTTGATGGCGGTCCAGGCGATGAAACCGAAGGCGATGCCGTTGGCGATGGAGTAAGTGAAGGGCATCGCCAGGGCGGTGATCACCACCGGCGCTGCCACCGTAATGTCGTCCCAGTCGATTTCGGCCAGGCCCTGGCTCATCAGCACCGCCACAAACAGCAAGGCTGGCGCGGTGGCATAGGCCGGTACGCTGGCGGCCAATGGCGAGAAGAACAGCGCCAGCAAAAACAGGATCGCGACCACGATGGCGGTCAAGCCGGTACGGCCACCGGCGCTCACGCCTGCGGCCGATTCGATGTAGCTGGTGGTGGTCGAGGTACCCAGCAGGGAACCGGCCATGGCAGCGGTACTGTCGGCAATCAGCGCACGGCCCATTTTCGGCATATGGCCGTCCTTGCCCATCAGGCCGGCGCGCTTGGCGACGCCGATCAGGGTGCCTGAGTTGTCGAACAGGTCCACGAACAGGAAGGCGAAGATCACGCTGACCAGGCCGATGTCCAGCGCGCCCTTGATGTCCAGCTGCAGGAAGGTCGGCGCCAGGGACGGCGGTACCGAGGTCACGCCGATGAACGGCGTGAAGCCCAGGACGATGGAGGCAACGGTCACCGCCAGGATGCCGATCAGCACCGCGCCGCGTACGGCCAGAGCCTCCAGCGCGACGATCAGCACGAAGCCCAGGGTGGCCAGGATCGGCGCCGGTTGTTTCAGGTCGCCCAGGCCGACCATAGTGGCTGGGTTGCTCACCACGATACCGGCGTTATGCAGGGCGATCAGCGCCAGGAACAGGCCGATGCCGGCAGCAATCGCCGAGCGCAGCGGCAGCGGGATGGCATTGATGATCCACTCACGAATGCGGAAGATCGACAGCAGGAAAAACAGCACCGCCGAAATGAATACCGCGCCCAGCGCCACCTGCCAGGTGTGGCCCATGTGCAGAACCACGGTGTAGGTGAAGAAGGCGTTGAGGCCCATGCCCGGTGCCAGGGCAATCGGGTAGTTGGCGATCAGGCCCATCACGGTCGAACCGATGGCCGCCGCCAGGCAGGTGGCAACAAACACCGCGCCCTTGTCCATGCCGGTCTCGCCGAGGATGCTCGGGTTCACGAACAGGATGTAGGCCATGGCCAGAAAGGTGGTGATCCCCGCGAGAATCTCGGTGCGCACATTGGTGTTGTGGGCTTTGAGTTGAAACAGCTTTTCCAGCATGCCGGCTCCCTGTGACGCTAGTGTGCGTCGTGATTTGTTGACCTCTAAGTCAAAGCACAAACTGCGCCAAACGCTTGTGGTTTCAGAGAGGATCGGAAAAAGCGGCGCATCATACCAGCAGCCGAGGCTGTGTGGCGCATGGGCTTGAGGCATACTGCGCCGACGTTCAACAGCCGGTCATCGACAGCATGAAAAAAGCCAACCCGTGGAGTCTAGCTCTGATCGTCAGTATCAGCCTGTGGCTGGGCGCGGCACCGGCATGGGGCGCGGCTGCACCGGCCTTGAGCGAGGTGCGGGTGTTCAAGGTGGAATCGGCCAAGTGCAGCGAAGCGATCCCGGAGCGGGTCAACACTACCCAGATGTGCGAGCACCGCGGGCCCACCCAGGTCTCGGTGATGGAAGTTGGCCTGGGCAACAGCCCCATGGGCCGCTTCAACGGCGCAGAGTTGAATGGGCAACGCACAGCGGTGTGCCAGGTCGGCAACATCAGTGAGGCGTGCAACGGCGTCGGCACCTTGATGGGCTACATCTATGTGTTCGACCTGAACGTCCAGGCCCAGGGCTGGTTCGAATTCACCAATACCTCGATCAACCCGCCGCAAAACACCCTGAAAGCCCAGCTCAATATCCGCTGATCAATCATCTTGAACGCTCAAAAAACCGGGAAGTCGTACCCCTAAGACGGCGATTTTCCAGAACGCCGCGGACGTACACCAACCCGTGAGGTGTTTATGAGCGCGACCCCCAATGGCGCGGCGGCCCAGCCGTTCGTCACCCACCCGATACGCCTGACACTCAACGGCCAGGCTCGCCAACTGAACGTGTTGCCCTGGACCACCTTGCTGGACTTGCTGCGCGAGCAGTTGGACCTGGTGGGCAGCAAAAAAGGCTGCGACCACGGCCAGTGCGGCGCTTGCACCGTGTTGCGTGACGGCAAACGCGTGAATGCCTGCCTGACCCTGGCCGTGATGTGCGACGGCGCCGAATTGATCACCATCGAAGGCCTGGCCGACGGCGACCAACTGCACCCCATGCAACAGGCCTTTATCCAGCACGACGCTTTCCAGTGCGGCTATTGCACCCCCGGCCAGATCTGTTCTGCCGTGGGCCTGGCCAATGAAGGCCGCGCCCACGACCGTGCGCAGATCCAGGAATTGATGAGCGGCAACCTGTGCCGCTGCGGTGCCTACAACAACATCCGCGATGCCATCGAAGACGCGCTGCCGGCCTGCCGTCGCCAGGGAGGTGAGTCATGAATCCCTTCCACTACAGCAGGCCGACCGATGTGCAGCAGGCCGTACAGCTGAGCAGTGCCGCCTCACGCTTTATCGCCGGTGGCACCAACCTGCTGGACCTGATGAAAGAAAACATCAGCCATCCCGAGCACCTGATCGACATCAACGGCTTGCCGCTGCATGACATTCAAGAGACCGCCGAGGGTGGCCTGCGTATCGGTGCGCTGGTGAGCAACGCCGACCTGGCCTGGCACCCGCTCATTGAGCAGCGTTACCCGTTGCTGTCCCAGGCCATCCTCGCCGGGGCGTCGCCGCAGTTACGCAACATGGCCAGTACCGGCGGCAACCTGTTGCAGCGCACCCGTTGCTATTACTTCTACGACGCCGCGGTGCCGTGCAACAAGCGCCAGCCCGGCAGTGGCTGCCCGGCGCGCAACGGCTTGAACCGTATCCATGCGATCCTCGGCGCCAGTGAGCAGTGCGTGGCCACCCATCCATCGGACATGTGCGTGGCCCTCGCGGCGCTTGCAGCGCGGGTGCATGTAGAGGGACGTGGCGGTGCGCGGGTGATCGAGTTCGCCGACTTCCATCGCTTGCCAGGCGATGCGCCGCAACGTGACAACCAATTGGCCGACGATGAGCTGATCACGGCCATTGAGCTGCCCGCCGATCACCTGGCCCGCCACAGCCATTACCTGAAAATCCGTGACCGTGCCTCCTATGCCTTCGCCCTGGTTTCGGTGGCCGCCGCCTTGGAGCTGGACGGTGATGAAATCATCGACGCCCGCCTGGCCCTCGGCGGTGTGGCGCATAAACCCTGGCGTGACCGCGCAGTGGAAGCCTTGCTGATCGGCCGCACGGTCAGCCGCGAAACCTTCAGCGCCGCCGCCGACGCCCTGCTGCAAGACGCCGAACCGTTGGAACACAACGGCTTCAAGGTCAAGCTGGCGCGACGCGCAATCATTCGTGCCCTGAGCGACGCCGCCGTCGCAGGAGAACAGCCATGAGCGCCATCGGTAAACCCCTGGACCGTGTCGACGGTCTGCTCAAGGTCACCGGCCAAGCACGCTACGCCGGTGAATTTCCCGAGGACGGCCTGCTGCATGGCAGCGTGGTGTCGAGCACTATCGCCAAAGGCCGAGTGCTGCGCATCGATGCGTCCAAGGCGTTGGCGTTGCCGGGTGTGGTGGACGTGATCCATCACCTCAATCGGCCGAAAATCGCCAGCTATGATGAGGCGTTCGCCGATGCCGATGCGGCCGATGGCTCGCCTTTTCGCCCGCTGTATAACGACCGCGTACTCTACAGTGGCCAGCCCCTGGCCTTGGTGATTGCCGATAACCTCGAACTGGCGCGGCACGCTGGCTCGCTGGTGCAGATCGACTACGCGCCTGAAGCCTTCGAAACCGACCTGCTCACCCAGCAAGCGGCGGCGCACCCGTCGCCCCAGACCCCACCCAAACCGCGAGGCAACTTCGAGGCTGAATGGGCCGGTGCCGCAATCAGTCTGGACTTGCACTACAGCACGCCCATCGAGCACCACAACCCGATGGAGCCCCACGCCAGCACCGTGCTGTATCAGCCCGACGGCACCCTGCATATTCACGACAAGACCCAGGGCCCGCAGAACTGCCAGGCCTATGTGCAAAAAGTCTTCGGCCTGGATAAGAACCAGGTGCGCATCTTCGCTGCCTTTGTCGGGGGCGCCTTCGGTTCGGGCTTGCGCCCGCAATACCAATTGCCGCTCGCGGTGATGGCGGCCATGGCGCTCAAGCGTTCGGTGCGGGTCACCCTGACGCGCCAGCAGATGTTCACCTTCGGCTATCGTCCGCGCACCTTGCAGCGTTTGCAGATGGGCGCCGCCGCCAATGGGCGCTTGCTGGCGCTGGGGCATACCGCGATTGGCCAGACGTCGCGCTTCGAAGATTTCAGCGAGCACGTGGTGGAGTGGAGCGGCATGCTCTATCACTGCGACAACGTGCAGCTGACCTACAAGCTGGCGCCGTTGGATGTGTTTACCCCGCTGGATATGCGTGCTCCCGGTGCAGCACTTGGCGTGCTTGGCCTGGAGTGCGCCATGGACGAACTGGCCTGCGCCCTGGCCATCGATCCGGTGCAATTGCGCCTGATCAACTACGCCGAACGTAACCAGAACGAAGACAAACCCTGGTCGAGCAAGGCCCTGCGCGAGTGCTACAGCGAAGGCGCCGAACGCTTCGGCTGGCACCAACGCAACCCGGAACCGCGCAGCATGCGTGACGGCCGCCAGTTGATCGGCTGGGGCATGGCCGGCGGCGTGTGGGAAGCCATGCAGATGAAAGCCAGCGCCAAGGCGCGCCTCGACGCGGACGGCAAGCTCACCGTCAGCAGCGCCACCACCGACATTGGCACCGGCACCTACACCGTGATGACCCAGATTGCCTCCCAGGCCAGTGGCGTGGCGATGGCTGACGTGCGCTTTGTGCTGGGCGATTCGTCGTTGCCCACTGCGCCGTTGCAGGGCGGCTCGTTTACCGTCTCGTCCGTCGGCACTGCCGTGCAGCAAGCGTGCGAAGCGCTGAATGCCAGGTTACTGAAGATCGCCCGCCAGACTTACCCGGTATTCAAGGATGCCGATTCGGTTCGGTTTGAAGACGGCCAGCTACACAGCGGTGATGTGAGCGTGTCGTTGGCGCAATTGGTCAAGGACAGCGGTGAAGACACCCTGGAGGTACAGATCGACAGCCAGCCTGACAAGAAGCGCGAGGGTTATGCCAGCGCTACTCACTCGGCGGTGTTCGTCGAAGTGCGGGTGGACGAAGACCTGGGCACCATCAAGGTCAGCCGTGTGGTCAGCGCCATTGCCGCTGGGCGCGTGGTCAACCCCAAGATGGCCCGCAGCCAGATCCTCGGCGGCGTGGTGTGGGGCATTGGCATGGCCCTGCATGAAGAGACCCAGGTGGACCATGAGCTGGGGCGCTACATGAACCACAGCCTGGCCGAGTACCACATCCCGGTGAACGCCGATATTGGCGAGATTGACGTGCTGTTTGTCGAAGAGCACGACGAGATCGTCAATGCGCTCGGGTCCAAGGGCGTGGGGGAAATCGGCATTGTCGGGGTGGCGGCGGCGGTGGCGAATGCGGTTTACCACGCCACCGGCAAGCGGGTGCGGGAGTTTCCGATTACCTTGGATAAGGTGTTGTAGCGCAAACCGTCAGGTCAATGAAGTTCCAATGTGGGAGCTGGCTTGCCCGCGATAGCGGTGTATCAGCCACCAGAAAGTTGCCTGATACACCGCTATCGCGGGCAAGCCCGGCTCCCACAGGGTATGGCGGTGACGCCTATAACTTGGTTTCTTCCACCGGCACATGCATGCGATCCCGGTTAGCCAGGGTCGGGAACAGCTTGATCCACACCCCGGTCACCACCAGCGTACCAACCCCGCCCATCACCACCGCAGGCACGGTCCCAAACCAGTGGGCGGTTATCCCGGATTCGAACTCGCCCAATTGATTTGAGGCGCCGATAAACAGGCCATTGACCGCACTCACCCGCCCGCGCATTTCATCTGGGGTTTCCAACTGCACGAACGACGCACGGATCACCATGCTGATCATGTCCGCCGCGCCCAGTACCACCAGCACCGCCAGGGAAAACCAGAACGAGGTCGACAGGCCGAAGGCAATGGTTGCCACCCCGAACACGCCGACGGCAGTGAACATCACGCGGCCCACCTGGCGGTCGACCGAAAAGCGCGCCAGCCATAGTGACATCAGCAACGCGCCCACGGCCGGTGCCGACCGCAGCAGGCCCAGGCCCCAGGCGCCGGTCAGCAGGATGTCCTTGGCGAACACCGGCAACAGCGCGGTGGCGCCGCCCAGCAGCACGGCAAACAGGTCCAGGGAGATGGCGCCGAGAATGTCCGGGCGGCTGCGGATAAAA
This sequence comes from Pseudomonas sp. B2021, assembly GCF_018135665.1. Classification (NCBI taxonomy): domain Bacteria; kingdom Pseudomonadati; phylum Pseudomonadota; class Gammaproteobacteria; order Pseudomonadales; family Pseudomonadaceae; genus Pseudomonas; species Pseudomonas sp. B2021. The sequence continues at coordinate 5,321,215 of NZ_SMOF01000001.1, read as the reverse complement.
CGAATGCCGGCCAGCAGCGAGTCCAGGGTGGCCTTGGCTTTGTTCAGCGGAGTCTGGCGCGCGGGCAAGTTCAGGGTCAGCACGCAGGCGATCAGGTACAGCGCCACGGTGGGGCCGTACACCCACACGCTGCCAAACGCGTAAAGCAAACCGCCCACGGCCGGTGCGACGATGGTCGCCAGTTGCTGGGCCGATTGCGAGGCGGCCACCGCGCGGGGGAACAGCGCGCTGGGCACGATGCTGGGCAAGAGCGCCTGGGTGGTGGGCATTTCAAACGAGCGCGCGGCGCCCAGCAGGAAGGCGAGGATAAAGATCATCTCGCGGGTCACGTTGCCGGTCAGGCCACCGATGGCCAGGGACAAGGCAATCAGCGCCTGCAAGGTCTGGCAGATAGCGGCGACCCTGCGGCGTTCATAGCGATCAGCCACGTGCCCGGTGTGCAGCATGAACAGCACGCGCGGTATGAATTCCACCAGGCCGACCAGGCCCAGGTCCAAGACGTTGCCGGTCAGCTGGTAGAGGTTCCAGCCGATCGCCACGGTGAGCATCTGGAAGCCGCTGGCGGTAAAGATCCGCGCCAGCCAGAACGCGATAAAAGGGCGGTGGTGACGTAACAGCAACGCAGGTTCAATGGGCATCGGCAATCAGGTCGGCAACGGGAGAAGGGCGAGATTAGCATCAAGCTGTAACAAATAGTTGCAAGAACTGAGCTGAGGCAAGCTGTCACGCGGCAAAAGACCACACAGTCCTACCGCAAAAATGGGACTACTCTTTCAACGATGCTTGATCCAGATCAAAACCTGCCCCGGGATTGTTCTGGTGGCCGAAAGGCCAGATTCCCCACGCGATGGGTAATAAAAGAAACGAATTGAAATTCGCCACACTCCATATCCGTGGGGGCAGTGGGTGCAGGCTCCCAGCCAGCAGCCGGTATTACCTGACAGAGGAAGACTTATGTTCGGTTTGGAGGCGCTAGATCTCGCCCGAATTCAATTCGCGTTCACCATCTCATTCCACATCCTGTTCCCGGCGATCACCATCGGCCTGGCCAGTTACCTTGCGGTGCTGGAGGGCTTGTGGCTCAAGACTCATAACGATACCTACCGTGACCTCTACCATTTCTGGTCGAAGATCTTTGCCGTCAACTTCGGCATGGGCGTGGTATCGGGCCTGGTCATGGCCTACCAGTTCGGCACCAACTGGAGCCGCTTCTCGGACTTCGCCGGCGCCGTCACCGGGCCGTTGCTGACGTACGAAGTGCTCACGGCCTTCTTCCTCGAGGCCGGTTTCCTGGGTGTGATGTTGTTTGGCTGGAACAAGGTGGGGCGCAAGCTGCACTTCTTCGCCACGGTGATGGTCGCCGTGGGTACGCTGATCTCCACATTCTGGATTCTCGCCTCCAACAGCTGGATGCAGACGCCCCAGGGCTTTGAAATCATCGATGGCCGCGTGATACCGACTGACTGGCTGGCGGTGATCTTCAACCCGTCGTTCCCCTACCGCCTGATGCACATGGCCACGGCTGCTTTTGTTGCCACGGCGTTCTTCGTCGGCTCGTCGGCGGCCTGGCATTTGCTGCGCGGCAAGGACAACCCAGCGATCCGCAAAATGCTTTCGATGGCGATGTGGATGGCGCTGATCGTTGCGCCCATCCAGGCGGTGATCGGCGACTTCCATGGCCTTAATACCCTCAAGCATCAGCCGGCCAAAATCGCCGCGATTGAAGGTCACTGGGAAAATATCGGCAACGAGCCCACGCCGCTGATCCTGTTCGGCTGGCCGGACATGAAAGCCGAGAAAACCAAGTACGCGGTCGAGATTCCGTACCTGGGCAGCCTGATCCTGACTCACTCCCTGGACAAGCAGGTGCCGGCGCTCAAGGAGTTTCCGCCTGAAGACCGCCCCAACTCGACCATTGTGTTCTGGTCGTTCCGGGTCATGGTCGGCCTGGGGTTCCTGATGATCTTCACCGGTCTGTTCAGCCTGTGGCTGCGCCGGGGCGACAAGATGTACACGTCCAAGCCGTTCCTGTACCTGGCGTTGTGGATGGGCCCATCTGGCCTGATTGCGATTCTTGCCGGTTGGTTCACCACCGAAATCGGTCGCCAGCCCTGGGTGGTCTACGGCTTGATGCGCACGGCGGATGCCTCCTCCGGGCATAGCCTGACGCAGATGACCATTACCCTGGTGTTGTTCGTGGTGGTGTACTTCGCGCTGTTCGGCGCGGGCCTGGGCTACATGATGCGCCTGGTGCGCAAAGGCCCCGTGACCCACGACAGTACCGAGCCGACCCATGGCGGCCCTGGCCAGAAACGCACGCCGGCGCGTCCATTGTCTGCTGCCGACGATGGCAGTGATAACGACCACGACCACATCCAGCACAAGGGGAATTGAGATGGGTATTGATCTTCCGCTGATCTGGGCCGTGATCATCATCTTCGGCATCATGATGTACGTGGTCATGGACGGCTTCGACCTGGGGATCGGCATTCTTTTCCCGTTTATCCCGGGCAAAGTCGACCGTGACGTGATGATGAACACCGTGGCGCCCGTATGGGACGGCAACGAAACCTGGCTGGTACTTGGCGGCGCGGCGTTGTTCGGCGCGTTCCCGCTGGCCTATTCGGTGGTGTTGTCGGCGCTGTACCTGCCGCTGATCCTGATGCTGATCGGGCTGATCTTCCGCGGCGTGGCCTTTGAGTTTCGCTTCAAGGCCAAGGACCACAAGCGTCACCTGTGGGACAAGGCGTTTATTGGCGGCTCGCTGGCGGCGACCTTCTTCCAGGGCGTGGCGCTGGGTGCCTTTATCGACGGCATCCCCGTGGTGGACCGCCAGTTCGCCGGCGGCTCACTGGACTGGCTCACGCCGTTCACGATGTTCTGCGGTGTGGCGCTAATCGTGGCGTATGCCTTGCTCGGCTGCACCTGGCTGATCATGAAGACCGAAGGCAAGTTGCAGGAGCAGATGCACAACCTGGCGCGGCCTTTGGCGTTTGTCGTGTTGGCGGTGATCGGCGTCGTCAGCATCTGGACGCCGCTGACCCACCCGGAAATCGCGTCGCGCTGGTTTACCCTGCCGAACCTGTTCTGGTTCCTGCCGGTGCCGATCCTGGTGCTGGTCACCATGTACGGGCTGATCCGCGCTGTGGCACGTAATGCGCACTACACGCCGTTCCTGTTGACGCTGGTGCTGATCTTCCTCGGCTACAGCGGCCTGGGGATCAGCCTGTGGCCGAACATCATCCCGCCGTCCGTATCGATCTGGGATGCCGCCGCGCCGCCGCAAAGCCAGGGCTTCATGCTGGTGGGCACGCTGTTCATCATCCCGTTCATCCTGGGCTACACCTTCTGGAGCTACTACGTGTTCCGCGGCAAGGTCACCCACGAAGACGGCTATCACTAGGAGGGTTGAAACATGTCCAAACCTTCGTTGCACGAGATTGAACAGGCCGAGAAGCAGCCGTTGTGGCGGCGCCTGGGGTGGCTGGCGATGATCTGGACCGGCAGCGTGCTGGCCCTGTTCGTGGTGGCCAGCCTGATGCGCATGTTCATGAATGCGGCAGGCCTGAGCACGCACTGACACCAATAATGTAGGAGCGAGCTTGCTCGCAAAAAAACTGAGAACACCGCGGGGCGTCAGGTACCCCGCGTTATCGTTGACGTTTTTCGCGAGCAAGCTCGCTCCTACAAATAAGCAGGGGTTTTTTATTTACGCGCTTTGAGGATGACAAACTTGGGCGTGGCCGCTACTTGCTCGACGCCACGGAACAGCCGCGCCAGCTTGCTGTGGTAGCCCAGGTGACGATTGCCGACGATGTACAAGGCGCCGCCGACCACCAGCGCTTCGCGTGCCTGCTGGAACATGCGCCAGGCCAGGAAGTCGCCCACCACTTGCTGTTGGTGAAACGGTGGGTTGCACAGCACCACGTCCAGCGACTGCGGCTCCTGGCCGGCCAGGCCGTCGCCGGCATGCACGGTGACGTCCCGTTCACCCAAGGCGGCTTGCCAGTTTTCGGCGGCCGATTGCACCGCCATGTACGACTCATCCACCAAGGTGTAATGCGCATCGGGGTTGTGCAGGGCGCTGGCAATCGCCAGTACGCCGTTGCCGCAACCCAGGTCCGCCACGCGGGCACTGCCCAGGTTTTTTGGCAGATGCGGCAGGAAGGCGCGGGTGCCGATGTCCAGGCCTTCGCGGCAAAACACGTTGGCGTGGTTACACAACTCGATGACCGGCGCATCCAGGGTATAGCGGGTCGGGTAGGGCGAGACCGCGGCAGGGCGCTGCTCGACGCTGGCGATCAGCAACCGTGCCTTTTTGACCGCCAATGAGGCGTGCATGGGGCCGATGTAACGCTCCAGCAATTCGCCCGCAGCCCGGGGCAAGTGCTTGACCATTGCACCTGCGATCACCTCGGCGCCGGGCGCCAGTTGCCCTTGCAGGCGGATCAGTTGTTCTTCCAGCAACGCCAGGGTTTTCGGCACGCGGATCAATACGCGATCAAACGGCCCGGTCGCAAGCTGGCTGGCCGGTATGATGGGCACGGCATCAAAGGGTTTGCCGTTGCGCACCAGGTTTTTTTCCAGGCCCTGGGCCGCGAGGAACGAGTCACCGCTGGAGGTCACCTGCACCTGGCCTTGAAGGCTGGCCGCCAGTGCGCCGAAGCTGTCATTGAGGACCAGCACGCGGGTGGCGGCAGTAGGCTGCTGCGCGGCGAGGTGGCTGAGCAGGTATTCGTCGGCGGCATCGAAGGCTTGCAGCGGATCATTGTGTTGCTCTGGCTGACGAATCAGGTCGAGCTGGGCGAAAGGGCTGTCAAGCAGGGGCATGGCGGGGCAAGGCTCTGGGTAATCGACGGACCGTCTGAGTGAACGGCGGGGCAACCATGGGAAGCGCACCCTCAACACTCAGAATTGGCCGTAAATGTTACGTTTTTTTCAACGCGATGACATGCGGTGTTTTGCGTGGGCTAAAACAGCCCGGCTTTAGCGGCGCGCAGCACGGCCTGGATCTTGTTGTGCACGCCCAGCTTCTTGAAGGTACTGCTGATATGAAAGCCCACGGTGCGTTCGGACAGGCAAAGAATCGCGGCGATCTCGGAAGCAGTCTTGCCCATCGCAGACCACTTGAGGATTTCCGTTTCCCGGGCGGTCAATTTGCTGGGCGCTTTGATCTCGGGCGCGTCGGCGTACTTCTGCGCGACGACCGCATGCATTGCATGGCAAAGCCACAACACCTGGCCGGCTTTTTCGTAAAGCTCTTGCGGGCTGACCTCGCCCTTGCTGCGAACCAGGGTCAGCATGCTGAATACACCCTGGAAATCATGCACGGCTTGGGTCCAGCCTAAATGCACCCCGCAGGACTGGGCCAGCTCCCACAACTGGGGGGTGTTGGCAAAGGTTTTTTGCTCCCAGAGAATGGGCAGTACCGAACTTTTGCAGTGGGTTACAACGGGGTCTACATCGAAGTAGTGTGCTTGTTTATAAATGTGGCTCCATTCGTTTGGATAGTTACTAAATAGAATGGGTTTTGTTTGAGTGTCTTGTGACTGGGAGCTCATCGTAAAAGAGCAATATTCGAAACCCAGCTCATAGGTGTGGTTAATCACCATCTCAAACACACTGGTGATTTCACTCTCGCCTTCCAGCTTGGGCAGCCGGGTGTTATGCCAATTGACCATCGGTGACTCTCCATAGGTTTCTGTGTGACTTGGGTACGTCCTGATCTCCCAATGCAACTCGAAAACAAGTGTAGGGGAAGTCCTACAACTGAGTCTGAAAAATATTTTACTTACAGGGTTTGTTTCGCACGCCGGTTTTGTATAAGGCTTGGAGTTTTGTATAAGGGCACTTGGCAGCGAAAGTTTTTTCAACGTTTTTAATGTCTTAAAAACAGTATCAAAATGATGTCGTTGTAAGTGCTGTTTCATCTAGTGAGGTGTTCGGGTGCATTAATAGCCAAATAATTAGTTCCACTGAGGCGCCCATGGTGTAGCCCCTGGCTGGCTCAAAAACGCGCGCGCCAGCTGCGCGAGCCTTCAGCGATTGCAAAGCCAGTATCAATCATCGGTGTTTGCGCGGTCTGTTTTGAGGGACACTAACGGCCTGTGCAAAACGGAGCCCCCCATGACGGCCAGTGCTGAGAAATTTACCCGCCAGACCCTGCTCGATGTGCAATCGCTGACCCCCAGCCTGTTCACCTTGCGCACCACCCGCGATGCCGGTTTTCGTTTTACCGCCGGCCAGTTCGTGCGCCTGGGCGTTACCAAGGCGGATGGCAGTACCGTCTGGCGTGCCTATTCCATCGTGTCTTCGCCGTTTGACGAGCATCTGGATTTTTTTTCCATCGTGGTCCCCGGCGGTGAGTTCACCAGTGAACTGAGCCGCCTGAAGGTGGGCGATACCTTGCTGGTAGAGCGCCAGGCCACGGGTTTTCTGACCCTCAACCGCTTTGTCGACGGGCGCGACCTGTGGATGCTGGGAACCGGTACGGGCATTGCGCCGTTCCTGTCGATCCTGCAGGACTTCGAAGCCTGGGAAAAATTCGAGCGCATCATCCTGGTGTACAGCGCCCGGGAAGCCAAGGAACTGGCCTACCAGTCGCTGATCAACACACTGGTTGAGCGTGAGTACCTGGCCGATTACGCCCACAAGCTCACCTACATTCCCATCGTCACCCGCGAGCTGCATCCGGGCGCGTTGAACGGGCGTATTACGGCCCTGATCGAAAATGGCGAATTGGAGCGGGCCGCCGGCGTGGAGCTGACGGCGCAGGATTCGCGCGTACTGATTTGCGGCAACCCGCAGATGGTCGATGACACGCGCCAGTTGCTCAAGCAGCGGGACATGCAACTGAGCCTGAGCCGACGGCCTGGCCAGGTGGCGGTAGAAAACTACTGGTAGAAAAAAGGCGCCTTGCGAGGCGCCTTTTTTTTGCAACCGCGGGTTAAAGCGGCTTGTTGTTCTGTGCCTTGAGCAGATCGCGGATCTCGCCCAGCAGCACTTCTTCCTTGCTCGGCGTCGGCGGCAGGCTTGGGGCCACGGCTTCTTCGCGCTTCAGACGGTTGATCGCCTTCACGCCCATGAAGATTGCAAACGCGACGATCACAAAGTCGATGATGCTCTGGATGAACTTGCCGTACGCCAGCACAACCGCAGGTACATCACCCTGTGCGGCCTTGAGCGTGATGGCCAGATCGGCAAAGTCCACACCACCGATCAGCAGGCCGATGGGAGGCATTATCACGTCGCCTACAAATGAGGAAACAATCTTACCGAAGGCAGCACCGATGATGATACCGACGGCCATGTCGACCACATTACCTTTGACCGCGAAGGCCTTGAACTCACTGATCACGCCCATAGGTTATTCCTTGTTACAGTTGAGGAGGGTGGAGGTCAGTGTAATTCAGTCGAACAGCGCTTGCTCGACACAACTGTTAACACTGTCGGTTTTTATCGACACATCAAATCGCAAATAGTTTGCAAAGTGCCATCAATCGCGCGCGAATTACCGGCTATTTCAGCGAGTTACCAGATTATTTTCTTAATCGGGCCTGTGGTGTTTTTCTATTTATCTTCTGACTCGCAGGTCACTAGCCTCTGACAAGCACAACAGAATGTGCGCTAAAAAAACCAGAGGAAACCTCGATGAACACTCCAATCAGCCGCAGGCCCGTGTCGGCGCGCCATGCGCTGGCACTGGTGACCGCCAGCCTGCTTTCCCTCTCCGTACAAGCCGCGAACCTGACCCGCGATAACGGGGCCAACGTCGGTGATAACCAGAACTCCCAGACCGCCGGCGCCAATGGCCCGGTGCTGCTGCAAGATGTGCAACTGATCCAGAAGCTGCAGCGTTTCGACCGCGAACGCATTCCCGAGCGCGTAGTACACGCGCGCGGCACGGGCGCCCATGGCACCTTCACCGTAACCGACAACCTCAGCGACCTGACCAAGGCCAAAGTATTCGCCGCCGGTGAAACCACACCGGTGTTCGTGCGCTTCTCGGCTGTGGTGCATGGCAACCACTCCCCCGAAACCCTGCGGGACCCACGGGGCTTCGCCACCAAGTTCTATACCGCCGAAGGTAACTGGGACCTGGTCGGCAATAACTTCCCCACGTTCTTTATTCGCGATGCCATCAAGTTCCCGGACATGGTCCATGCCTTTAAACCGGACCCGCGCACTAACCTGGACGATGACTCGCGTCGTTTCGACTTCTTCTCCCATGTTCCAGAGTCCACTCGTACACTGACCGAGTTGTACTCGGACTCCGGCACCCCAGCCAGTTACCGCGAAATGGACGGCAATGGTGTACATGCCTACAAGTTGATTAACACTAAAGGTGAAGTGCACTACGTCAAGTTCCATTGGAAGAGCCTGCAGGGCATCAAGAATTTGGATCCAAAACAAGTCAGCGAAGTGCAAGGCCGTGACTACAGCCATATGACCAATGACTTGGTCACGCACATCAACAAAGGCGACTTCCCCAAGTGGGACTTGTATGTGCAGGTGCTCAAGCCTGAAGACCTGGCCAAGTTTGATTTCGACCCACTGGATGCCACCAAAATCTGGCCGAATGTGCCCGAGCGCAAAGTCGGGCAAATGGTGCTGAACCGCAACCCGGCCAATGTGTTCCAGGAAACCGAGCAAGTGGCGATGGCCCCGGCCAACCTGGTACCGGGTATCGAGCCGTCGGAAGACCGCTTGCTGCAAGGCCGGGTGTTCTCCTACGCCGATACGCAGATGTACCGCCTGGGCGCGAACGCCCTGCAACTGCCGATCAACGCTCCACGGGTCACCGTCAACAACGGCAACCAGGACGGCGCGATGAACTTCGGCAAGACCACCACCGGCGTGAACTACCAGCCAAGCCGCCTGTTGCCACGCGAAGAGCCGCAAACCGCGCGCTACAGCCAGTCGCCGCTGTCGGGCAGCACCCAGCAGGCCAAGATCCAGCGTGAGCAGAACTTCAAGCAGGCCGGTGATCTGTACCGTTCCTACACCAAGAAAGAGCGCGAGGACTTGATCAACAACTTCGGCGGCTCATTGGCCACCACCGATGACGAGAGCAAGCACATCATCCTGTCGTTCCTCTACAAGGCGGATCCGGAATACGGCACCGGCGTGGCCAAGGTCGCCAAGGGCGATCTGGCTCGCGTGAAGGCGCTGGCGGAAAAACTGACTGACTGATTCGTTGGTTGCGGTCGGCGCCTTCACGGGCGTCGACCTTTGGCAGGAGAACACCCTATGCGCATCTCTATCGGTTTACTGATGGCCATGCTGGCCTTCGCTGCCCATGCCGAGTCTCCCGACCCGGTGGCGCTCAAGGCGCAGTTGCAGGACTACTATTTCGACGCCGCCCGTCGTGGCGACCTCGACATGCTCAACACCTTCATAGAGTCCGGTTACGGCCTCAATGCTCAGGATGACAAGGGCTACACCGCGTTGATCCTGGCTGCTTATCACGGCCAGGGCCCGTATGTGGAGCGTCTGCTCGATGCCGGCGCCGACGCCTGTGTGCAGGATAAACGCGGCAACACAGCGTTGATGGGCGCCATCTTCAAAGGCGAGCTGAAAATCGCCCAGCGCCTGTTGGCCACCGACTGCAACCCTGACCAACGCAACGGCGCAGGGCAGACCGCCGCCATGTATGCCGGGCTATTCAAGCGCGTCGAGTTGCTGGGGGCGCTGCAAGCCAAAGGCGCCGATCTGAACGCCGAAGACCCGGTCGGGAACAGCGCTTCACGTTTAGCCAAGGGCGAAATCCGGACCCCAGCGTCGCGCTGAGCTATCATCGCGGTTTTTCGGTTGGAGGTTCTCATATGGCAAAGGCCAAGCGCATGTACGGCTGCACAGAGTGCGGCGCGACCTTTCCCAAATGGGCGGGCCAGTGCTCCGAATGCGGCGCGTGGAACACCCTGACTGAAACCATGATCGAGAGCGGCGGTGCCGCGGCCCCCACCGGCCGTGCCGGCTGGACTGGGCAACAGGCGCAGATCAAGACCCTGGCCGAAGTCAGCGTCGAAGAGATCCCGCGCTTTTCCACCGCCTCCGGCGAACTGGACCGGGTCTTGGGCGGTGGCCTGGTGGACGGCTCGGTGGTATTGATTGGCGGTGACCCTGGCATCGGCAAGTCCACGATCCTGCTGCAAACCCTGTGCAGCATCGCCAGCCGTATGCCAGCGCTGTATGTCACCGGCGAAGAGTCCCAGCAGCAAGTGGCCATGCGCGCCCGGCGCCTGGGCTTGCCTCAGGATCAGTTGCGGGTGATGACCGAAACCTGCATCGAAAGCATCATCGCCACGGCGCGCATCGAAAAACCCAAAGTCATGGTCATTGACTCGATCCAGACGATTTTCACCGAACAGCTGCAGTCGGCACCCGGCGGCGTGTCCCAGGTGCGCGAAAGCGCTGCGCTGCTGGTGCGTTACGCCAAGCAGAGCGGCACGGCGATCTTCCTGGTCGGCCACGTCACCAAGGAAGGCGCACTGGCCGGGCCACGGGTGTTGGAACACATGGTCGACACCGTGCTGTATTTCGAAGGGGAATCCGACGGTCGCCTGCGCCTGCTACGGGCGGTGAAGAACCGCTTTGGCGCCGTCAACGAACTGGGTGTGTTCGCCATGACCGACCGGGGGCTGAAAGAAGTCTCGAACCCCTCGGCGATTTTTCTCACCCGCGCCCAGGAAGAAGTCCCAGGCAGTGTGGTGATGGCGACGTGGGAAGGCACCCGGCCGATGTTGGTGGAAGTCCAGGCGCTGGTGGATGACAGCCATTTGGCCAACCCTCGGCGGGTCACGCTGGGGCTGGACCAGAACCGCCTGGCGATGTTGCTGGCGGTGCTGCACCGGCATGGCGGCATTCCGACCCACGACCAGGATGTGTTCCTTAACGTGGTGGGCGGGGTCAAGGTGTTGGAGACCGCGTCCGACCTGGCGTTGATGGCGGCGGTGATGTCCAGCCTGCGTAACCGGCCGCTGCCCCATGACTTGCTGGTGTTTGGCGAGGTGGGTTTGTCGGGTGAAGTGCGCCCGGTGCCGAGTGGGCAGGAGCGCTTGAAGGAAGCGGCCAAGCATGGCTTCAAACGGGCGATTGTGCCCAAGGGCAATGCCCCGAAGGAGGCGCCGCCGGGGTTACAGATCATTGCTGTGACACGCTTGGAACAGGCGTTGGATGCGCTGTTCGAATAATCCGCAACACTGCTGAACCCCTGTGGGAGCTGGCTTGCCTGCGATAGCGGCGGGTCAGCTTACCCATCCTTGCCTGATACACCGTCATCGCAGGCAAGCCAGCTCCCACCCTTGATTCATGTTGGCAGCTAGATCTCCAGCAGAGCGCCCAGTTCGCGTTCCAGCTCTTGCTCATCACCCAGGTTCAGCTCTACAAAGCGCCGCAAATGGCTGATCGAGTCCAGATCAATGTGCTTGCATACAAAGCCCAATTGACCCTGATCTTCATGGGTCAGCCGCGCTTGCATCTTTATATGCGTCTTCTGGTCCAGGCGTATGTCGACGTCAAAGGGCAGCGCTTTATTTCCCTTCCAGTCGTCAGGCCGTTCCACCAGTAAACCCTTGAGTGATAGATCCAGCAGTTTCACCGGCGATTCGCTGCCGTTTTGCCGAAGTTCGGCCGTGGCATCAAAGGCAATCCGGCGAAAACGGCGACGTTCAGACGCATGCTCGGTCATGGTAAAACCCTCTGTGAATGGGGGGAGTGTAGCCCGGGGCCATCAAGGGGCGATTATTTCGGCTTTTTTTACCGGTTGAAGGCTCTAGACCAACGTAGGGGGCTGGTCTTTAAGGCCAGTAGCGCTAAACTCGGGCTGGCTGTCCTTTCTGTCCACCCTGGCTGGAATATAAAAATGAAAAATAATAATAGCCTGCTACGCCACTTACCCTGGCTGGTGCTGGCAATTGTAGGAGCGTGCGCCCTGGGCGTAGTGGCCTTGCGCCGCGGCGAGGCGATCAACGCCTTGTGGATTGTGGTCGCTGCAGTGGCCATCTACCTGGTTGCGTACCGTTACTACAGTCTGTTCATCGCCAACAACGTGATGCAACTCGACCCTCGGCGGGCAACCCCTGCGGTGGTCAACAACGATGGTCTGGACTATGTACCGACCAACAAACACATTCTTTTCGGTCACCACTTTGCGGCGATTGCCGGTGCAGGCCCGTTGGTCGGCCCGGTGCTGGCGGCGCAAATGGGCTATCTGCCCGGTACCCTGTGGCTGATTGCCGGGGTGGTGCTGGCCGGTGCGGTGCAAGACTTTATGGTCCTGTTCCTGTCCACTCGTCGCAATGGCCGTTCCCTGGGGGACATGGTTCGCGAAGAGATGGGCCGCATTCCCGGAACCATCGCGCTGTTCGGCTGCTTCCTGATCATGATCATCATCCTCGCGGTGCTGGCGCTGATCGTGGTCAAGGCCCTGGCCGAGAGCCCATGGGGCATCTTCACGGTGATGGCGACCATCCCGATCGCGATGTTCATGGGCATCTACATGCGCTACATCCGCCCGGGCCGCATCGGTGAAATCTCGATCATCGGCGTGCTGTTGCTGCTGGGTTCGATCTGGCTGGGCGGGCAGATTGCCGCTGATCCAGTGTGGGCCAAGGCGTTCACTTTCACCGGTATCCAAATCACCTGGATGCTGATCGGCTACGGCTTCGTGGCTGCTGTGCTGCCGGTGTGGCTGATCCTGGCGCCCCGCGACTACCTGTCGACGTTCCTGAAAATCGGCACCATCATCGCCCTGGCGATTGGCATTCTGGTCACCATGCCTGACCTGAAAATGCCGGCACTCACCCAGTTCATCGACGGCACCGGCCCGGTGTGGAAGGGCGGCCTGTTCCCGTTCCTGTTCATCACCATCGCTTGTGGCGCGGTCTCGGGCTTCCACGCGCTGATCTCTTCGGGCACCACGCCCAAGTTGCTCGCCAGTGAAAGCCATGCCCGTTACATCGGTTACGGCGGCATGCTGATGGAGTCGTTCGTGGCCATCATGGCGATGGTTGCCGCCTCGGTGATCGAGCCTGGCGTGTACTTCGCCATGAACAGCCCGGCTGCCATTGTCGGCACCGACGTGGTTACCGTGGCGCAGACGGTCAGCAGTTGGGGCTTTGCCATTACGCCTGAGGCGCTCTCTGCCGTGGCCCACGATATCGGTGAAACCACCATCCTGGCGCGTGCCGGCGGTGCGCCGACGTTGGCGGTGGGTATCGCGCAGATCCTGCACAGTGTGCTGCCGGGTGAAAACACCATGGCGTTCTGGTACCACTTTGCGATCCTGTTCGAAGCGCTGTTCATCCTCACGGCCGTGGACGCCGGCACCCGTGCCGGTCGCTTCATGCTGCAGGACCTGCTGGGTTCGTTCGTGCCGGCGCTCAAACGCACCGAGTCCTGGACCGCCAACCTGATCGCGACGGCCGGTTGTGTGGCGATGTGGGGTTACCTGCTGTACCAAGGTGTGATCGACCCGCTGGGTGGGATCAATACCTTGTGGCCGCTGTTCGGTATCTCCAACCAGATGCTGGCGGGTATCGCGTTGATGCTGGCAACCGTTGTGCTGATCAAAATGAAACGCCAGCGCTACATCTGGGTGACCATGTTGCCGGCGGTGTGGCTGTTGATCTGCACCACCACGGCAGGCTTCATCAAGCTGTTCGACGCCAACCCGGCGATCGGCTTCCTGTCGTTGGCCAAGAAATACAGCGATGCCCTGGCTAACGGCCAGATCCTGGCCCCGGCCAAGAGCATCGACCAGATGCAGCACGTGATCTGGAACGCCTACACCAACGCAACGCTGACGGCGCTGTTCCTGTTCGTGGTGTTCAGCATCCTGTTCTATGCGCTGAAGGTGGGTGTCGCCGCCTGGGGCAACAAAGAGCGTACGGATAAAGAAGCCCCGTTCCAGGCTGTACCGGACGCGTAAACGAGGATTGCAAACATGTTCAATGACATCAGTCGCCTCGGTAAATACCTCGGTCAGGCCGCCCGCCTGATGGTCGGCATGCCCGACTACGACACCTACGTCGAGCATATGCAAACCAAACACCCGGACAAGCCGGTGATGGACTACAAGGCGTTCTTCCGGGAACGCCAGGAAGCCCGTTACGGCGGCAAGGGTGGGCCCAAGTGCTGCTAGCCTGGTAACGCGGGCCAATGCAATATGCCTGTGGGAGCAGGGCTTTCTGTGGGAGCTGGCTTGCCTGCGATAGCATCACCTCGGTCTGACGCAAGCACCGAGTTGTCTGCATCGCAGGCAAGCCAGCTCCCACAGGGGCCTTTGCTCCCACATTTGTTTCTGTTTTTCTTCAAGGAGAATCTCTTGTCCTCTCCCATCCCCGTCACCATCCTCAGTGGCTTTCTCGGCGCCGGCAAGACCACCTTGCTGCGCCACCTGCTCAAAGCCGAGCACGGCTTGAAAATCGCCGTGATCGAAAACGAATTCAGTGACGCCGGTATCGACACCCAACTGCTGGGCGACGAGCCGGTGCAAGTGATGACCCTGTCCAACGGCTGCGTGTGCTGCACCATTCACACCGACCTGACCAAAGCCCTGTACCTGCTGCTGGAACGCCTGGACAGCGGCGAGATCGCCTTCGACCGGCTGGTGATCGAATGCACCGGCCTGGCCGACCCGGCGCCGGTGGCCCAGACCTTCTTCATCGACGAAGAACTGCGCGAGCGCTATATCCTCGACGGCATCATCACCCTGGTGGATGCGGCCCACGCCGAGCATCACCTGACCCAGACCATCGCCCAGGCCCAGATTGGCTTTGCCGACCGCCTGCTGGTGAGCAAGCGCGACCTGGTGGACGATGCCGCCTTCGAGGCCCTCAGCCAGCGCCTCACCCGCATCAACCGCCGTGCGCCGATTCGTGTGGTGGACCACGGCAAGATTGACCTGGCCGAGTTGCTGGATGTGCGCGGCTTCAACCTCAACGCCGGCATGAGCCTGCGCCCGGTGAATGCAGCGCCTTCGGTCGACCGCATTTCCAGCCTGGTACTGCGCACCGACCAGCCGCTGGATATCGACCGCCTCAGCGAGTTCATGAACGAACTGCTGGAAGATCATGGCAAGCAACTGCTGCGCTACAAAGGTGTGTTGAATATTGCCGGGGAAGACCGGCGCATGGTGTTCCAGGGCGTGCTGAAGCTCTATGGCTTCGACTGGGATACCGAATGGGCCGAGGGCGAAGTGCGCGAAAGTGTCATTGTGTTTATTGCCGATGAGTTGCCCGAAGACAAAATTCGCCAAGGCTTTGAGCGGGTCTACCAATAAACCCGGCTTGAAATGCACTCCAATGTGGGAGCTGGCTTGCCTGCGATAGCGGTGGGGCAATCACTGATGGGCTGACTGCAAAACCGCCATCGCAGGCAAAGCCAGCTCCCACAGAAAACCCTGTTTCAAATTGAAATCGGCATAAAAAAGCCCGGCACAAAAGCCGGGCTTTTATTCAAGCAACTGCAGTTACGCGCCGTATACCGGCAGCTTCTTGCAGATGGCCTTGACCTTCTCACGTACCGCGTCGATCACGGCTTCGTTGTTCAGGTCTGCCAGGATGTCGCAGATCCAGCCTGCCAGTTCCTTGCACTCGGCTTCCTTGAAGCCACGGGTG
Source organism: Pseudomonas sp. B2021 (assembly GCF_018135665.1). Lineage (NCBI taxonomy): Bacteria > Pseudomonadati > Pseudomonadota > Gammaproteobacteria > Pseudomonadales > Pseudomonadaceae > Pseudomonas > Pseudomonas sp. B2021. The sequence continues at coordinate 5,305,595 of NZ_SMOF01000001.1, read as the reverse complement.
GTCACTGCCGGAGTGCCGAAGCGCAGGCCGGAGGTGACGAACGGCGAACGTGGGTCGTTCGGCACGGAGTTTTTGTTCACGGTGATGAAGGCTTTGCCCAGGGCAGCGTCAGCATCTTTACCGGAAATGTCCTGCTTGATCAGCGACAGCAGGAACAAGTGGTTTTCGGTACCGCCGGACACCACGTCAAAACCGCGCTCGATGAACACGCTGGCCATGGTCTTGGCGTTCTTGACCACTTGCTGCTGGTAGGTCTTGAACTCAGGCTGCAGTGCTTCCTTGAAGCAGATCGCCTTGGCCGCGATCACGTGCTCCAGCGGGCCACCTTGGGCGCCCGGGAAAACGGCGGAGTTGAGCTTCTTCTCGATCTCGGCGTTGGCACGCGCCAGGATCAGGCCGCCACGTGGACCGCGCAGGGTCTTGTGGGTCGTGGTGGTGACCACGTCAGCGTAAGGCACTGGGTTGGGGTAAACGCCCGCAGCCACCAGACCGGCCACGTGGGCCATGTCCACGAACAGGTAGGCACCGACCTTGTCGGCGATTTCACGGAAACGTGGGAAGTCCAGGATCTGCGAGTAGGCAGAGAAACCGGCCACGATCATTTTTGGCTTGTGCTCGACCGCCAGGCGCTCGACTTCGTCGTAGTCGATCAGGCCGTTGGCATCGATACCGTACTGAACGGCGTTGTACAGCTTGCCGGAGGACGAAACCGTGGCGCCGTGGGTCAGGTGACCGCCGTGGGCCAGGCTCATGCCCAGAATGGTGTCGCCGCCTTGCAGCAGGGCCAGGTACACGGCGCTGTTGGCTTGGGAGCCGGCATGTGGCTGGACGTTGGCGTAATCGGCGCCGAACAGCTCTTTTGCACGGTCGATGGCCAACTGCTCAACCACGTCGACGTACTCGCAACCACCGTAGTAGCGCTTGCCTGGGTAGCCTTCGGCGTACTTGTTGGTCAGAACCGAACCTTGAGCCTCCATCACCGCAGGGCTGGTGTAGTTTTCCGAAGCGATCAGCTCAATGTGCTCTTCCTGGCGCACGGCTTCTTGCTCCATGGCGGCGAAGAGATCGGCGTCGTACTTGGCAATAGTCAAATCACGGCTGAACATGGCGGTCCTCAAGGATCGGGGGCAGAAAAGGAGGGCATTCTAACCCAATGGGTTTTAGATGGCATATGAAAGGACATCATGTCGCGGACAAGTGGTTTTCACTCAGCCCCTGATCGTTCCCACGCTCTGCGTGGGAATGCATCCCGTGGCGCTCTGCGTCACATTTAAAAGCGGACGCAGAGCGTCCAGAATTGCGTTCCCACGCGGAGCGTGGGAACGATCAGGGACGGCACTTTCAGTCAAACATGAACAGCGCATCATTACTGAACTGCACCTCAAACCGATTCGCCGGCATTGGCCGCCCGAACAGGTAGCCCTGCACCTCATCACAGCCATGCTCACGCAGGAAGTCCAACTGCTCATGGGTTTCCACCCCTTCGGCAATCACCGCCAGGTTCAGGCTGTGGGCCATGGCAATGATCGCCCGGGCAATCTGCGCGTCCTGCTCACCCGAGGGCAGGCCGTCGACGAAGGTGCGGTCGATCTTCAGCACATCGATGGGGAATTGCTTGAGGTAGTTGAGCGATGAATAGCCGGTGCCAAAGTCATCCACCGCGATGCTCAGGCCCAGGTTTTTCAGGCTGGCGAGGATCTGCAGGGCTTCGTTGACTTCACGCATCAGGATGCTTTCGGTCAGCTCCAGCTCCAGGCACGCCGGCGGCAGGCCGGTGTCCTTGAGGATGGTGGCGATGCGCGTGCCCAACTGGCCGTCGGAGAACTGCCGCGCCGAGATGTTCACTGAGACTTTCGGCACGCGCACCTTGTTCTGGTGCCAGGTCTTGAGCTGTCGACAGGCCTCGCCAATCACCCAGTCGCCCACATCCACCACCAGCCCGAGCTCTTCCAATACGGGGATGAAATCCCCAGGCGGCACCAGCCCGCGACGCGGGTGGCGCCAGCGCAGCAGGGCTTCGGCGCCGGTCAGGCGTTTGCCGTCGCCGCTGAATTGCGGCTGGTAATAGAGCACGAATTCGTTCTGGTCCAAGGCGTGGCGCAGGTCGCTTTCCAGCTCCAGGCGCTCCAGGGCGCTGGCGTTCATGTCGGCCTGGTAGAACTGGAAGTTGTTCTTGCCGCGTTCTTTAGCGTGATACATCGCCGTGTCGGCGTTTTTCATCAATTGGCTCAGCTCGTTGCCGTCTTGCGGGCTCAGGGCGATGCCGATACTGGCGGTCACGAAGAATTCGCGGCCCTCCAGCACAAAGGGTTTGACCAGGCTGGCGAGGATCTGCTCGGCCACATGGATCGCACGGTTCAGCGCCATTTCACGGCTGACTCGCGGTTGCAGGAGCAAAGTGAATTCGTCGCCGCCCATACGCGCCACGGTGTCGTCCTCGGCCACACAGCCGAGCAGGCGCGTGGCCATTTCCTTGAGCATACGGTCGCCGGCGGCGTGGCCGAGGGAGTCGTTGATCGGCTTAAAGCGGTCAAGGTCGAGGAACATCAGCACCACCCACGACTTCTGCCGTTCGGCGGACTGCAACGCGGTGTGCAGGCGGTCCTGGAACAGGGTGCGGTTGGGCAGGTGGGTCAGGGCGTCGTAGTAGGCCAGACGGTGGATGCGCTGCTCACTGGCCTTGCGCTCGCTGATATCGCTGAAGAAACACACGTAGCTGGCCAGGTCGCCTTCATCGTCGAACACCGCGGTAATGCCCACCCAGGCCGGGTAATGCTCGCCATTGCGGCGCTTGAGCCACACTTCACCTTCCCAGGTGCTGTGCTGATGCAGCTGTTTGAGTACATAACGCAGATGGGCTTCCTGCTGCTCGTCGACGGTGAGCATGTTCGGCAATTGGTCGAGCACATCCGCCACTTCATAGCCGCTGACCCGGCTGAACGCCTCGTTGGCCTGCACGATGTAGCCGGCCGGGTCGGTGATCAGGATCGCCGAGGTGGAATGTTCGAACACCGTGGCCGCCATGCGCAGGTCTTTTTCGGCGCGGCGTTGCTGGCTGATATCGCGGCCCACGCCGAGGATGCCTTCAAACCCGCCATGCTCATCCCACACCAGCACCAGGCGCAGTTCTATCGGCACCTTGCGCCCGTCGGCGCGCAGGCAGTCGAACAGAAACAGTTGGGTCTGGACTTCATCGCGCAAGGTGTTCAAGGCGTCGGGGTTGCCGAGGGCGCGGCTGACCTGTTCCATCAGGTTGTAGATGCCGGTCAACTGCTGAGGGTTGGCAACGATCGACTGCCAGCCGTTCTTGAACACCCAGTCCACGTCATAGCCCAGCACGGTGTTGACCGATGGGCTGATGTAGTTGAGGGCCAGTTGGCTGTCGGTGGAGCAGATCACGTCGCTGATGCTTTCGGCCAGCATCCGGTAGCGCTGTTCACTGTCGCGCAGCGATTCACTGGCCTCGATCTGGTCGGTGATGTCCTTGGCCACGCCGATGATACGGGTGACCACTGTGGACGTATCGCGGGCCAGGGCCTGTTCGCGGATATCGAAGCGGCGCCACTGGTTATTGCGGTGACGAAAGCGCAGTTGGCAGTGCAGTTGGGTGGTGTAAGCGGCTTGGCGTTGCTGCTGGCGCAAGTCGTGGTAATGCTCGGCGTCTTCGGGGTGCAGCAGGATTTCCCAGAAGTACTCACCCATCTGCTGCAGTTCGGCCTTGTTGTAGCCCAGGGTGTGGCCCAGATGGTGGTTGCTGAAAATCATGCGCTGGCTGATCACGTCTTGCACATACAGGTGATCGGGCACCGTGCGCACCACATCCGACCAGAAGCTTTCACGCTCCACCAGCGACAGCTCGATCAGCTTGCGGCTGGTGATGTCGCTGATGCTGAGGATCACCGCCTTGACGTCATCTTGCTGCTCCGGCAAACGCATCACCAGCCACAGGTACTGTTCGTTGCCGGCCACGTCGTTGAGCTGGATTTCCAGTTCCAGCTGCTTTTGCCGGGTCAGTACGGCTTCCAGCACCTGATAGCCGATGGACGTGGCATTGCGCGGGCAATCGTCGATCAGGCGTTCCCAGGCCTGCTCGCAGGACGCGACGTTCAGCAGGCGCACGGCCATCTGGTTGACCTCGGTGACGCGCAACTCCTTGAGCAGTTGCTTGCGCTGCGTGGGGTTGGCCTGCAACCAGGCGTGCAACTGCTCGCGGCTTTGCACCTGGGTTTTGTCGCAAAACGCCTTGAGCCCCGACAGGTCCAGCACGCACAAGGCCACGCCGGTGCCTTCGAAGATGTCCTGATAGCGCCGCCGGCCTTCATTCACCTGGCGTTGGCGGCGGCGCATGTTGAGCAGCACGATCACCGGGATCAGCGAAAACGCCAGGCCGAGCAGGCACTTGCCGATAAAGGCCGGCAGCAGTTGCTCCAGCACCGCACTGCGGTCAAACATGCCGCGCAGTTGCCAGTCGCTTTTGCTCAACGGCGTGACCAGCACGCTGCGGTTCAATTCTTCCGGCGTCAGGGCGCCGGACCACTGCGCCGGCATTCCGCTGTCACGGCTGACCACACGATGGTTCAGGCTGTTCTCGATCGCCCACATCGGGCGCTGGCCCTGGACATCCTGGCGCGTGAGGTTGGCCAGATAATTGGGCGCCAGGCGCAAGGCCCAGTACACCTTGGAGCCACCGCTGGGTTGGTGCAGCAACAGATAGATGACCGTGCCGTCATTGTCGTTGCTCAGGTAGTAGGACTGGGCGTGACTGCGCTTGACCAGGTCTTCGAGCAGGGCACTGTCTTGGCTGCCTTCGGCGGTGTCGCTGATCAGTGCGCCGCTGGGGGCGAGCAGGGCGAAGCTGCGCAGGTCTGGCAACGAGCGCTGCAGGGAGCGCATCAAGGCCTGTTGCTGTTCGGAAGTGCGCGGTGGTTCGAGGATGGGCAGCAGGTTCAGGGCGATCTGCGCGCTCAGGGCCATGTTCTGGCTGATCTGCTCAGCCAGGTCGGCGCTGTAGTCGATGGTGTATTGCTGTTGGTTTTTCTGGTTTTGCTGCAATTGGTCAAGCAGTTGCCAGAACAACAAGGCGAGCAACAGCAGGACAAGCGTCGCCAACGCGCCTTTCAAGGTGCCGTGCAGGGGCGCTCCCGGCGCAATATGAGCGGCGCGCAAGGGCGTGGGCGGCGTGACGTTGGACAAACTGTGATCCTGCGGTTTGGCTGGACTGGCGCGCGACGTGCACTATAAGCCGGACGCCCGAAGGGCGGCTAGCATGCCTTGAGTTGTGGCAAAGTGCCAGTCCTGCCTGGCTGGACTGCCCCAGCGCATTCAGGTAGCTTTGCCGGTTACGCGGGGGCGTTCCAGCCCCAGACATTCAGGCTTTTTTTGCTCGCTGGCATTGATGATAGTCAAAGGCCCGCGCGGCGCATGGCCTGGCACGGGCTTCGTCCGCTTAATTCATCAGTCACTGACGCTAGGTTCACCATGGCTCAATACGTCTTCACCATGCATCGGCTGGGAAAAGTTGTTCCGCCGAAGCGGGAAATCCTGAAAAACATTTCGCTGTCCTTCTTCCCTGGCGCCAAGATCGGCGTGCTCGGCCTCAACGGTTCGGGTAAGTCTACCCTGCTGAAAATCATGGCGGGCGTCGACACCGAGTTCGAAGGCGAAGCCCGCCCGATGCCGGAGCTGAACATCGGTTACCTGCCGCAAGAGCCGATCCTGGACCCGACCAAGACCGTGCGTGAAGTGGTCGAAGAAGCCGTCAGCGTGATCAAGGACGCCCAGGCCCGCCTCGATGAGGTGTACGCCGCCTACGCCGAACCGGATGCCGACTTCGACAAACTGGCCGCTGAACAGGCCAAGCTCGAAGCGATCCTGCAGGCGGGCGATGGTCACAACCTGGAGCGCCAACTGGAAGTCGCCGCCGATGCGCTGCGCCTGCCAGCCTGGGACGCCAAGGTCGAGCACCTGTCCGGTGGTGAGAAGCGCCGTGTGGCCCTGTGCCGCCTGCTGCTGTCGGCCCCTGACATGCTGCTGCTCGACGAACCGACCAACCACCTGGACGCCGATTCCGTCGCCTGGCTGGAGCATTTCCTCCACGATTTCCCGGGCACCGTGGTTGCGATCACGCACGACCGTTATTTCCTGGACAACGTCGCCGGCTGGATCCTGGAGCTCGACCGCGGCGCCGGTATCCCTTACGAGGGCAACTACTCCGGTTGGCTGGAAGCCAAGTCCGACCGTCTGGCCGCCGAATCCAAGCAGCAATCGGCCCACGAAAAAGCCATGAAGGAAGAACTGGAGTGGGTGCGCAAAGGCGCCAAGGCCCGCCAGTCCAAATCCAAGGCTCGTCTGCAACGCTTTGAAGAAATGCAGTCGCAGGAATTCCAGAAGCGCAGCGAAACCAACGAGATCTACATCCCGGCCGGCCCGCGCCTGGGTGACAAGGTCATCGAGTTCAAGAACGTGACCAAAGGCTATGGCGACCGTGTGCTGATCGACAACCTGTCGTTCGCCATGCCAAAAGGCGCGATCGTCGGCGTTATCGGTGGTAACGGTGCGGGTAAATCCACGCTGTTCCGCATGCTGATGGGCAAGGAAACCCCGGACTCGGGCAGCATCGAGATCGGCGACACCGTGCAGTTGGCCTGTGTGGACCAGAGCCGCGACGACCTTGACGGCAGCAAGACGGTGTTCCAGCAGATCTCCGACGGTTCCGACCAGATCCGCATCGGCAACTATGAAATCCCGTCGCGCACCTACGTCGGTCGTTTCAATTTCAAGGGCGGCGACCAGCAGAAGTTCGTCAAGGACCTGTCCGGTGGTGAGCGTGGTCGCTTGCACCTGGCCCTGACCCTGAAAGAGGGCGGCAACGTCCTGCTGCTCGACGAACCGTCCAACGACCTCGACGTTGAAACCCTGCGTTCCCTGGAAGAAGCCCTGCTGGACTTCCCGGGCGCCGCCATTGTGATCTCTCACGATCGGTGGTTCCTTGACCGCGTCGCGACCCACATCCTGGCGTACGAAGATGACTCCCAAGCGGTGTTCTTCGAAGGCAACTACACCGAGTACGAAGCCGACCGTAAGAAGCGCTTGGGTGAGGCCGCTGCCCAGCCGCACCGTGTGCGTCACAAAAAGCTGGCCTGATGCTGCAATAGCCGCAGCAGCCTGTTGAAAAAATACCCCTCACGCAGGGGTATTTTTTTGCCCCCGTTATGCCGGAAGCGTCGTGGGCGCCAGGGCCGGGCGGCTGCGCAGCAATTCTTCGACCACCCCCATAAACGCCTCGACCAACAGTGAGCGTGACTGCGAGCGTGTGAGTATCAGCAGGTGTACCCAGGCTTCGGGGTCTGCCAAGGGGCGGTAGACCACGCCTTCCCTGGCCAGGGTGCGGGTGCACTGGGGCACGAGCGAGACACCTTGGCCTGCCGCCACCAGGGCGATGATCGAGGTGATCTGGCGCCCCGCTGGGCCCGGGCGCAGCGCCAGGCCGCGGCGTTGATACAGGTGCTCGATGGAGCCGTTGAGGCCCGAACCGTAATCGCTGGGAAACAGAATCAACGGGTACTCACTGAGCTGGGCGAGGGTGACTTCGCTCTGCTCCGCCAGCGGGTTGTCGCTGCAAAGCGCCGCCACCAGCGGTTCTTGCCCCAACGACAAAGCCTCGACGCCGGTTTGCCCGGCCTCCGGCAGCAGGCGGCTCATGCCGACGTCGATGCGCCCGTCCAGCACGTGCGTGTGCAGGCTGCCGGAAGCGCTCTCTACCAGGGTCAGTTGCACATCGGGAAAACGCTGGGCGAAGGCTTGCAGGGTTTGGCTGAAGAGTTCCGACAACGCGATCGAGCTGGCATAGCCTACGACCAGTTGGCCGGTCGAGCCGGCAGCCAGCTTGGCGGCGATGTCTTGTGCAAGCCTGGCGTGCTCCAGCGCCGCGCGGGCATAGGGCAAAAAGTGCTGGCCCTGGGCAGTCAGTGTGACCGTGCGGCTGGTGCGGTCGAACAGGCGAAAGCCAAGCTCGGTTTCCAGGGCCGAGATCTGCCGCGTCAGGGGCGGCTGGGCAAGGTGCAGGCGCTGGGCCGCACGGCCGAAGTGCAGCTCTTCGGCGACCGTCAGGAAGTAACGTAACTTGCGTAGATCAAGCATTCTGTTTCCTGGGTATTGATCGGTCCGAATTCGGTATTGGTGTTCCCTGCGCTGGGTATTCTATAAACATCCTCGACTATAAGACGAGAGGTCACATGAACCCGCGCATGCATCACGCCCGCTTCGCCGTGTTCCTGTGTGGCTGTGCGGCGTTTCTGAATCTCTATGCGACACAGAGCATCCTGCCTGCGTTTGCCGAAAGCTTCCAGGTGAGCGCCCGGCAGGCAGGGTGGAGCATCACGGTGACCACGCTGGCCGTGGCGCTGACCGCGCCGTTTGTCGGGCGCCTGACCGGACGTTTCGAGCAACGCACCGTGATTGCCGTGGCCGCGTTGCTGCTGGCGCTGCCGACGCTGCTGACCGCCTATGTGGACGGCTTTGCCGAGCTGCTGGTGTGGCGTTTTGTCGAAGGGATGTTGATCCCCGTGGTGTTCGCCACCAGCGTGGCCTACATCGGCGATCGCTGGCGTGCGGCCACCGTCACCGAGATCACCAGTTTGTACGTCGCGGGTACGGTGCTCGGCGGGTTTGCCGGGCGCTTTGTCTCGGGTGTCATGACCCAATATGTGGGCTGGCGCGAAGCCTTCGAACTGTTGGCGGTGATCAGTCTGCTGGTCGGCCTGCTGATTGTGTGGCTGTTGCCGGCCAATCCGGTGGCACGGCCCGGCGTCGCGGCCGTGGGCACGCACGGGGTGCGCCGGCTTCTGCGCAAACCCTTGCTGGCGGCCTATGGCGTCGGTTTCTGCGTGCTGTTCTCGCAAGTCGCAACCTTTACCTATGCCGGCCTGTATCTCAGCCAGGCCCCGTTCAACCTGGGCGCCGCCGCCTTGGGCACTTTGTATGCGGTGTTCCTGCTGGCGCTGGTGGTCATTCCTATTGCGGGGCGCTTGAGCAAATCGCGACCACAATCGCAGTTACTGACCGGCGCTGTGGCGCTCGGCATCTGTGGCTCGGCGCTGACATTGTTGCCGTCCCTGTGGCTGATCGTGCTGGGGCTGGCCCTGAGCTCGACCGGCGTATTCCTGGCGCAGGCATCCGCCAATGCGTATATCGCCACCACGGCAGGCCCTGACAAATCCGGCGCCGTGGGGCTGTACCTGACCGGCTATTACCTGGGCGGCAGCGCTGGCGCCGTGGTCCCGGCCATGCTCTGGAATCAATGGGGCTGGCCGGGCTGCGTGGCGTTGGTCGCAGGTTTTCAGCTGTTGTCGCTGGCGATTGCCCTGCTGGGCTGGAAACCGGTAACGCCCCAGGCCCTGATCGCCGGACAGCGCGGCAAGCCAGCCTGATTTTTCATCCAATAAAGGACTATGCATCTGTAACTGCACCACCGCTATCGCAGGCAAGCCAGCTCCCACATGACCGGTGTACTCGATCAAATGTGTGAGCTGGCTTGCCTGCGATAACGGCCTACCTGTTGGTGCAAAACTCAGAGTGAAATCCCCATTTAAGGGCAGAAAATGGGAGTTATTTATACTTGTTGCACCATTTAATTTCATAAAGGCGACATTTCGCCCTGTCGCGGTGCGAAACGAATTGATAAAGTCCGGCTCATTCTCTGTTTAACAACAATCAATTTGCCGAGACTTTTCATGACCGAATCCGTCGACTCCTTCCTTGCCCGCCTCAAGAAACGCGACCCGGACCAACCGGAATTCCACCAGGCTGTAGAAGAAGTCCTGCGCAGCCTGTGGCCCTTTCTTGAAGCCAACCCCCGTTATCTGACCTCGGGCATCCTGGAGCGCATCTGCGAGCCGGAGCGCGCCATCACCTTCCGGGTATCGTGGGTGGATGATCACGGCAAGGTTCAGGTCAATCGCGGTTTCCGTATCCAGATGAACAGCGCCATTGGGCCCTACAAAGGCGGCTTGCGCTTTCACCCTTCGGTCAACCTGGGCGTGCTGAAATTCCTTGCCTTCGAACAGACCTTCAAGAACTCCCTGACCTCGCTGCCCATGGGCGGCGGCAAAGGCGGCTCGGACTTCGACCCCAAGGGCAAAAGCGACGCCGAAGTGATGCGCTTCTGCCAGGCGTTCATGAGCGAGCTGTACCGCCATATCGGTGCGGACGTGGACGTACCGGCCGGTGATATCGGTGTGGGCGCACGGGAAATCGGCTTCCTGTTCGGCCAGTACAAACGCCTGAGTAACCAATTCACCTCAGTGCTGACCGGCAAGGGCATGACCTACGGCGGCAGCCTGATCCGCCCGGAAGCCACTGGTTTTGGCTGTGTGTATTTCGCCGAGGAAATGCTCAAGCGCCAAGGCCAGCGCGTCGAAGGCAAGCGGGTGGCGGTGTCCGGCTCTGGCAACGTGGCGCAATACGCGGCGCGCAAAGTGATGGACCTGGGCGGCAAGGTGATTTCCCTGTCGGACTCCGAAGGCACCCTGTACGCCGAAAGCGGTTTGACCGAAGAACAATGGTCGGCGCTGCTGGAGTTGAAGAACGTACAGCGCGGGCGTATCAGTGAACTGGCCACACGTTTCGGCCTGGAGTTCCGCAAAGGCCAGACGCCTTGGGAGCTGGCCTGCGATATCGCGCTGCCCTGCGCCACCCAGAACGAACTCGACGCCGACGCTGCACGCACCCTGCTGCGCAACGGCTGCCTCTGCGTGGCCGAAGGCGCGAACATGCCGACCACGTTGGAGGCTGTGGATATCTTTATCGACGCGGGCATTCTGTTTGCGCCGGGCAAGGCGTCCAATGCCGGTGGTGTGGCGGTGAGCGGCCTGGAGATGTCGCAGAACGCCATGCGCCTGCTGTGGACTGCAGGGGAGGTGGACAGCAAGCTGCACAACATCATGCAGTCGATCCACCATGCCTGCGTGCATTACGGTGAAGAAAACGGCCGCATCAACTACGTCAAGGGCGCGAACATCGCGGGCTTCGTGAAAGTGGCTGACGCGATGCTGGCCCAGGGTATCGTCTAGGCCTCGGGTTCGATACGCAGCACTTCGATCAACTGATCGCCGGCGGGGCGCTGCCACAGCACCTCGTCGCCCACCTGGGCTCCCAACAAGGCACGGCCCAGGGGCGAGCCCCAGTTGATCAAGCCTGCGTTGGCATCGGCCTGGTCTTCACCGACCAACTGGATGCGCTGCTGTTCGTCCTGCTCGTTGGCGAACGTGACCCAACTCCCGATCTGTACCTTGTCGGTGGACGTGGCCGGCGCGACTACCTGAGCGCTTTGCACCCGTTGGTTGAAGTAACGCAGATCCCGCTCAAGGTCCGCCTGGCGCTGCTTATCGGCCTGCTCACCCTTGGCGGACTCGGCACTGTACTCAAGCTGCATTTGCGCCACCTTGGCTTGCAACTGTGCCAACCCTTGCGCGGTCAGGCGGTTAGGTTGCGCGCTGACCTGACGCTCCACCGGCTGATCAGCCTGGGCCGCGGCGTTATCTTCATTTACAAAAGCTCGGCTCATGGCGTTCTCCTTCCTATGGAAGTTGGGCCACGTTCGCGGGCTGATCGTTCCCACGCTCCGCGTGGGAACGCATCCTGTGACGCTCCGCGTCACGACCTCGCGAGCGGACGCGGAGCGTCCAGGGCGGCATTCCCACGCGGAGCGTGGGAACGATCAGCGTCGATCAGCGCGAGCGATAGGCTTTGGCAGCGTCGCGATCTTTTTCCTGCTGCCAATCGTGTTCGCGGTCGTCCCTGCGGTTTTCCTCGTAGTCACGCAATTCCTGATTCTCGCGCATGGCCTTGCACTGACGAAACCCGTCTTCCCAACCTTCGGCGTATGGCCGGTCTTTCAGATAGCGCGGCACATTCTTGCGAAACTCTCCGGTAATCACCCCAGCGGCCTGGCGCCCGCTGCTGCAACCGTCGTCAAAACCGTCGGCGAAGGCCGGTGGATAACCTTTGGCCAGTAATTCCTGATGGGTTGACTGGCAACCCGACAACCCCACCACAGCGCACAGCATGACCGCATACCGCCACATGGCGTACTCCCTGGCCGTTT
>NZ_SMOF01000001.1:5188410-5293452 GCF_018135665.1 Pseudomonas sp. B2021 | reverse complement strand
AACGTCAACGATGACGCGTGTTTCCTGAGTAAACGCGGCGCCTATGAGTTTTTCGCGAGCAAGCTCGCTCCTACAGGGGGGGTAGTCCCCGCATTTTGATTTTCACCGGGCTTGAGTCAGTAGTGGTACCACTTCAGCTCAAGCATCACTTCATTCACTGGCGTGGACAGGTGGCTGAACTCACGCTGGGCACTCAGGCGCAGGCCCAGGTTGCGCGACAGTTCCCATTGCTGGTTGAGGCTGATGCTGCGCCGCACTTCGCCGTTGGTGAAGAAATCGCCCTTGGCTTCCAGGCTCAGGTTGCCCAACGGGTTTTTCCACAGCACGCCGGTATTGAAACCGGCGGCGGGGGAGATGGCTTCGCTGAAGTCGTTGTTGTGTTCCACGCGCACGGTGCCGAGGGCGAAGCCGAGCATGTCGTCGGAGAGTTGCCAGGTGCCACCGGCGCCGCCGTTGACGTGGGCTACGAGGGTTTCGTCGTCGTGTTTGCCCGGCACGCGTTCCAGGCCGCCGGTGACTTGCCACGACCAGGGTTGCAGCAGCGCATTGCGTGGCGTCAGCGAGCGGATGGTGGCCAGGTCCAGTTGCTGGAGCTGCCAGTGATTGCCCTCGTACTGGCGCAACTTCATTTGCAGGATTTCGATCTGCGCGCCCAAGGGGAAGCCTTCGGCGTTGTCGTTGAGGTCGTGATAGGCCATGCGCAAGCCGTATTCGCCGAAGGCTTTGTCGCCGCGGGTGCCGATGCCGGCTTGCCAGGTGCGCGACTCGTGGCCGTTTTCCGGCAGGCCGGGCGGGGTGATCTTCAGGTCGGGCGCCGGGTTCTGGTTGATTGCGCGCAGCAGTTCGAAGCTGCGCTGGGAGCGTGTCGCATCGCGCTCCAGACCGTTGGCGCGGTAGCGGCCCAGGCGGTAAGCGGCGTCCACAATCAATGCCTGGCGTTCGCGGGGCAGGGCTTTGAATGCAGGCTCCTGCAGTTGCTTTTGGTCATCGCTGATTTTCAACACCCACTGCTGCTCATCGCTGTCCAGCGGCTTGGCGCGTTCGAGCAGTTCACGTTCACGCGAAGGCCGATAGTCGATCTTTTCCACTAGCCCCGCATCCTTTACCGCTTTGACGGTATCGGTAGGGATCGCGGTGAGTGGGAATTGCTCAGTCAAACGCAGGCCAGGGCGGGCCACTTGCAGCAGTTCCAGCAGGCGATAGGAGCAGTTTTCGTCGAAGAAGAAGTAATCGAACTGGATCTGTTTGAGCTCCCACACATGTTCGACCATCCGCTTGGTTTCGACTTCCGTGAGGTTCAGGCGGTATTCCCACAAATCGCGGTTTTCGAGGCTGCGGTATTCGGAGAGCTTTTCCTGGTAAGGCACCAGGGCGAACAGGCCGGGATAACCGCCCATCAGGCCCTTCCAGGCATAGAGGATGCTGTTGTCGGAGCCTTCGATATAGGCACCGAAGTTAATTGCATAGCTGAGCAGCGCGGTGTTGTTGCTTTGCACGTCGGCCTGGTCGATGCGCAGCAGGGTGTGGCCGAACATCGACGACGGGCTGTTGAGGTAGGCCGCCGGGAAGATCATCACCGCACTATGGGGCGCGACGTCCTTGAACCACTGGGTGAACTCTTTGCATTCCAGGGCGGGCAGGTCGTTCAGTTGCAACTGCGCCTTGAGCCAGCGGGTACGTGCGGGGTAAACGCATTGGGCGTGCTTTTCACCCAGGCTGGCCGGTGCATACAGCGCATCAACGGTGGCCTTGAGTTCCGCATCCGGATGGTGTGCGCCATCGGGAGCGAGGAAGAATTTCTTGTCGCTGACATAGCTGCGCCAGCCACTGACTTTGCCGGCTTCGTAGTGCCCCAGCGACAGCCAGAACGGATCATTGGCCAGTTGCTGCAAACGTTGATCATCAAGGTGCGGGGCCGCGTACAGCGGGGCGCAGGCGAAGAGTGCCAACCAGGCAAAGCGTTTGAGCATAGGGGCAACTTAAGTCAAAAAAGTGAGACCCAAAGGGGAGGCGGGTCCAAAAATAGTACCCGCGCCTCGAAAGGCGCGGGCAGGTCGAGCTTAAGCCTGGGTTGCGTATTTCGCCAGACGGGCATCGCTTTTCAGTACAGCAATGGTGTTGTTGTGCACGTCGTCAGCGGTCACGTCAGCCTTGCTGAAGATCTGCTGGAAGTGCTCGTGGGTCACGGCCGCGAAGTGATCGCGATCTTCCGGCGCAACACCCAGTACCACCGCGTAGGTGGTCAGCGCTTCGCCGTTGCCTTTGGCCATGTCTTCGGACAGCTCGTTCATCATGCCATTCATGGCAATCCAGGACTTGCCGCCGTAGGTCAGGGCGCTGTTGGTGCTGCAACCGTTGGTTCCCGAGGTCATGCCGAAGGTGGCGTTACCCGAAGTACCGTTGGTGGTGGAGGCGAGGAAGTGGGCCGGAGTACCGCGCTGGCCTTCAAACAACATGTTGCCCCAACCGCAGTTCGGGCCACCTGGTGCTTCTGCCATTGCATTGAGGGAGACGACGGTGAAGAGAGTACCAAGAAGGATCCGTTTCATAGCTTTGTTCTCTTTGTGTGCAAACCAATGGACAAGGGTTCAGGTGCTTCGCAGCACCCTAGGGGCCAGTTATTAGTCCAACCCGCGCAGTTTGGAGTTTAGGCACGTTCCCAGGGTTCCGTGTTTTTTTATAAACATTCAGTGGCGGGCGATTTTTTTGTAGGACGCGTGCCGTGTCTATGCTTTCCCGAAAGCGCGCCTTGCCAGAGCGCTCAACCGGGAGCCAGAATGCCCCATCTGCCCCGCCTGATGTAAGGAAGCCCGATGCCTGATCCTGTTGCTGCCAGCTTGCGTCTAGCGCCCGAAGCGCTGACTCGCCCTTTCTCCGCTGAACAGTTCAGCTTCTCGACCACCAATGATTTGGAGCCCTTTCGCGGTGTGCTTGGCCAGGAACGTGCGGTTGAAGCCTTGCAGTTCGGCGTGGCCATGCCACGCCCCGGTTACAACGTGTTTGTCATGGGCGAGCCGGGCACCGGCCGCTTTTCGTTCGTCAAACGCTACCTGAAAGCCGAAGGCAAGCGCCTGCAAACCCCGGCGGACTGGGTTTATGTGAATAATTTCGATGAGCCCCGCGAGCCCCGCGCCCTGGAATTACCGGGTGGCGCCGCCGCGGCGTTTATTGCCGATATCAACGCCTTGGTGGATAACCTGGTCGCCACCTTCCCGGCGGTGTTCGAACACCCGACTTATCAACAGCGTAAAAGCGCCATCGACCGGGCGTTCAACCAGCGCTACGACAAAGCGCTGGACGTGATCGAACGCCTGGCCTTGGAAAAAGACGTGGCGCTGTACCGCGACAGCTCCAACATCGCCTTCACGCCGATGCTCGACGGCAAGGCGCTGGATGAAGCCGAGTTTTCGCAACTGCCGGAAGCCGATCGCGAGCGCTTCCACACCGATATCTCCGAGCTGGAAGAACGCCTCAACGAAGAGCTGGCCAGCCTGCCGCAGTGGAAGCGCGAGTCCAACAACCAGCTGCGCCAGTTCAACGAAGAAACCATCACCCTGGCCCTGCAGCCGTTGCTGGCACCGTTGTCGGAAAAGTATGCAGAAAACGCCGGGGTCTGTGGCTATCTGCAGGCCATGCAGGTGTACTTGCTCAAAACCGTGGTCGAGCAATTGGTGGACGACGCCAAGACCGACGCCCAGGCGCGCAAGCTGCTTGAGGAGCAATACTGCCCGAGCCTGGTGGTGGGCCACTCGGTCAACGGTGGCGCGCCGGTGGTGTTTGAACCGCACCCGACCTACGACAACCTGTTCGGCCGTATCGAATACAGCACCGACCAGGGCGCGCTCTATACCACCTACCGCCAGCTGCGTCCCGGCGCGTTGCACCGCGCCAATGGCGGCTTCCTGATTCTGGAAGCCGAAAAAATGCTCAGCGAGCCCTTTGTGTGGGATGCGCTCAAGCGTTCCCTGCAATCGCGCAAGCTGAAGATGGAATCGCCCCTGGGCGAACTCGGCCGCCTGGCCACCGTGACCCTCAACCCGCAGATGATTCCCTTGCAGGTCAAGGTGATCATCATCGGTTCGCGCCAGTTGTATTACGCCCTGCAAGACGCCGACCCGGACTTCCAGGAGATGTTCCGCGTATTGGTGGACTTCGACGAAGACATCCCCATGGTCGACGAGAGCCTGGAGCAGTTCGCCCAGTTGCTCAAAACCCGTACTTCGGAAGAAGGCATGGCGCCGCTGACCTCGGACGCGGTGGCGCGCCTGGCGACTTACAGCGCACGCCTGGCCGAACATCAAGGCCGCTTGTCTGCGCGTATTGGTGATTTGTTCCAGTTGGTCAGCGAGGCGGACTTTATTCGCCACCTGGCGGGCGATGAGATGACCGATGCCGGGCATATCGAGCGCGCCCTCAAGGCCAAGGCCACGCGCACCGGCCGTGTGTCGGCGCGGATTCTCGACGACATGCTCGCCGGCGTCATCCTCATCGACACCGCCGGTGCGGCCGTGGGCAAGTGCAACGGCCTGACGGTGCTGGAAGTGGGCGACTCGGCATTCGGCGTGCCGGCGCGGATTTCCGCCACGGTGTACCCGGGCGGCAGCGGCATTGTCGACATCGAGCGCGAAGTTAACCTCGGCCAGCCAATTCACTCCAAGGGCGTGATGATCCTCACCGGTTACCTGGGCAGCCGTTATGCCCAGGAATTCCCGTTGGCCATCTCCGCCAGTATTGCCCTGGAGCAGTCCTACGGCTATGTGGACGGCGACAGTGCGTCCCTGGGCGAGGCGTGCACCTTGATCTCGGCCTTGTCGAAGACGCCGCTCAAGCAATGCTTTGCGATCACCGGCTCGATCAACCAGTTTGGTGAAGTGCAGGCGGTGGGCGGGGTCAACGAGAAGATCGAAGGCTTCTTCCGCCTCTGCGAAGCCCGTGGGTTGACCGGTGAGCAGGGGGCGATCATCCCTCAGGCCAACGTCGCCACGCTGATGCTCGACGAGAAAGTGTTGCAGGCTGTGCGTGCCGGGCAGTTCCATATCTATGCGGTGCGCCAGGCCGATGAGGCCTTGAGCCTGCTGGTGGGCGAGGATGCCGGCGAGCCGGACGCCGAGGGGCAATTCCCGGAAGGCACCGTGAATGCGCGGGTGGTGGAGCGCTTGCGGGCGATTGCCGAGATGATCAGTGAGGAGGATTTGAAGGAGGCGGAGAAAGAGCTGGCGCAGCAGGCGTTGGCAGAAGCCAAGCCGACCTGATTGCTGTCATCACTCGGTCAAGGTGGGAGCTGGCTTGCCTGCGATAGCGGTGTATCAGTCAACTGGGAGGTTGGCTGTGAGTCTGTCATCGCAGGCAAGCCAGCTCCCACACTGGTCCGTGGTGTTTTTGGGAACGTTTAGCGTGCCACAAAATTGACTCCACCCTCAGGGACCAACGCCCGTTGGTCTCTACAACCTTGGATTGTCGTGTTTTTCTTCTATTCTCAGAATCAGGGATATCCACAGGAGTCGCAGGATAGAAACAGCCTCGCCGTGCGCTGGGGCTGAACACCGATCTACCGAGGGTCGCCGCCATGTCGCGCAACCTTTGCCTTACCCGCCAGTGCCTGGGCCTGGTCACCCGTATCGAATGCTCCATTCGCCCTCTGGCCGGGGATAACGGGATGTGGACGCTGCTATTTGCCGCCGGCATGTCGGGCGAACAGCCTTCCACCGTCAAATCCCAGGGCCCGTTTCATGGGCCCTTCGTGGCAGAACGCATGCTGGGCACCATCGTCGATAGCCTGACCTTGCACGGCTACGAGCAAATGGACGAACCGCAGATCTGGTGCCTGCACCTGCAGGCCCATCTGCGCCAACTCAATGGCGGCCAGGAGCGGCTGGCCCTCTGAGGATCGTTCCCACGCTCCGCGTGGTAACGCCGCCCCGGACGCTCCGCGTCCACCCAGGGCTATTTGCTCTCAGGCCTGTCCAGCTTCACCTCAAAACCGTACTGCACGGTGCTGAGGTCGGTGCGCTGGTAACTTTCCAGCGTGGTCGGCTGGCCGTAGAAGTAATGCACGTCAAACATCGCCGTGCCGTATTCCTCGGCGCGGTGGCTGACGCCGAGGATCTCCTTGAGGTAATTGCCGCTGGCATCCTTGGCGTAGAAGCGCCAGCTGTCGGCGGGGAAGTCCTTCTGGTCGACGATCAGCGCGTTGTCCTTCAGCGACAGGCCCTTGGGCAGCTTGGCGGCGTCAATCGTGGCCTTCTCGATGGTGGCCAAAAACAACGGTACCGAGCCCACCACAAACGCCGGGGTCTCCGGGAACAGATTAAGGTCGTAAGTCAGTGTGCCGTTTACTGCGTTCAGCTCGAAAGCCTCGGTCGGCAGCTCGATGGGCTCGCCGCGCTCGCCCTTGTCATCGGCGGTGAAAAAGGTGATAGGCGCGTCACTGTTGTTGCGCTCGGCACCGACCAGGTCGTCATTGAAGGTGAACGGATGGTCAAACACGATTTTTGCGGCACTGGCGTCTTCGGTCGATTGGCTGAGGGTGACGCTGTTTTTCAGTTGCTCCTCGGTCATCGACGCATCTTTGAGCCAACTGGCGGCGCCGTCGTCATACACCGTGACCGGCATTGGCAGGGGCTGTACGGTCTTTTGCAGGCTGTTCCTGTCAAAGCGCATCACCGGCAGGTCCAGGTCTTTACGGGTGAGCGTGGCCTTGGAGAAATCCAGCACGTTCACCTGCAGGTTATCGATCAGCCCGTTGAAATACACCTTGGCGTAATGGCTTGTCTGCTGGCGCTCGAAGGCTTTTTGCGCGTCTGTGAGCTGTTTATCGAAGGCATCGGACCACGCGGTTTGTTTCTGCATCTCGGCCAGTTGTTTCTCATAGAACGCCACTTGCGCGGCACTCTCGTTGATCGAGCCTGAGCGGGTCAGAAATTGCCCGGTGCTGTCCCGTGCCTGCACCAGCAGCGGATTGGGTGACGCGTCGCCGACTTCGGCGGCCAGGGGCTGGCTGTTGGTCAATTCGATCTCGGCGTAGTTCTTTTCCAGCGTCAGCAGGTTGAGGGTGATATTGCCATCTGTGCGTTTATGGCCCACGTCTTGTTTGGTCAGGTCGAACGTCAGCACCTTGCCCGGGGTGATCACCTCCACCGCGCCCTTGAGGCTGATGGGTTGTGGCTGGCTCTTGTTTTCCGTCTCGATGCCTTCGATAAACGGGTAGGTCACCGTCAGGTCGTCGGGGTTGGTCAGGTTGGAGCTGCTGGGGCTCAGCTGGATGCCGGGGTCGGTTTCTGACCATTCCGGCTGGAAGGGAATGACTTTATTGTTGCTCAGGGTGACCGACTGCCATTCCAGGCCATGGGGGAAGGGGAACTGGTCCGGGGCGTTGAAGTTGAACGGGAAGACCGGCTGCAAATCCGTCAGGTAGTCGGAGTGCGAGGTTTTGCGCAGTACGAACAGGCCATTGATGTAGGTGTCCACCAGCGCTTGGGGCGTAGGGTAATGCTTGAGCAGGGCCAGGCTGTCTTCGCCGTATTCGGCTTCGATGGGCTTGCTGGCGAGCTTGACGCGCGCACGTTCCAGCAACAGCAGCGAGCCGCCCAGGTCCGCAATGGCATCGCGCAGTTTAGGGTCCTGGATGCTGTCCAGGGACTGTTCGAACTTCGTGGTTTTCTCTTCGAGGGTCGCCTGCTTCTGCTCTTCTTTGGGGGAGCAGCCGCTGGCCATCAGCAACGCCGCGCACAGGCCGAGAGCGGCCAAAGGGGATCGCACATCCATCATCTGAGTTTTCCTGTCCGACATCATCGAGCCGAGTGAATGGTCTCGACACTAGCAGAAAAATTCTCTTACAGATGCCACTTGGGTCAGTTTTCTCGCGGTGACAGGGGCCGGGTGGCGGCTGGTATACTCGGCACCATTTTTAGCCAAGCTGTGTGAGATTCAATGGAACGCTTTATCGAAAATACGATGTACGCCTCGCGTTGGCTGCTGGCGCCGATCTACCTGGGCCTGTCCCTAGGCTTGCTGGTCCTGGCGCTGAAATTCTTCCAGGAAATCATTCATGTGATTCCCAACATCTTCACCATGTTGGAAGCCGAAGTGATCCTGCTGCTGCTGTCGTTGATCGACATGGCGCTGGTGGGCGGCTTGCTGGTGATGGTGATGATCTCCGGCTACGAGAACTTCGTGTCGCAGCTGGATATCGACGAAAACAAGGAAAAGCTCAACTGGCTGGGCACCATGGACTCTTCGTCGCTGAAGATGAAAGTGGCGGCCTCCATCGTGGCGATTTCCTCCATCCACCTGCTGCGCATCTTCATGGACGCCAAGAACGTCGATCCAGAGCACCTGATGTGGTACGTGATCATCCACATGACGTTCGTGGTCTCGGCGTTTGCCATGGGCTACCTGGACAAGCTCACCAAGCATTGATATCGCGCGCCGGCCTTACTGCTCCACGAAGTAATAAGGCTGGCGGTTGATCGCCATTTGCTTGATCACCGTAACCGGCTCTTTCAGCCGGTCGGTGTGGTCCGTCAACGCAACGTTGCCGGGCTTGGCGGTGAGGAAGGCGCGCAGTTCGGCTTCGGTGTTCAGGATCGGCAAGTAGGCCTGCAGGTAGAACACGCTGGCGCCGTCGATGCGCTCGTTGGGTTGGTACATCGCCACCGTCCTGCCTTCGTCTTGCAGGGTCTGGATCTGGCTGATCACGGGTACGAATGAATGGCGCACATCGGCTTTGGGGGCAAACCAGAACGCTGCGCTCAGGTAGCAGGCGATCGCCAGGGTGAAAACCCCGCCGATGATCTGTCGGTGATAGCGGTACAGCCTCGGCTTATGGTCTTTGGCCCACTCCAGCAGCACCCGCGCATATTCGGCGGCCAATACTGCGGCGGCTGGCGTCACCGCCATCAAGTACACGGTGCGTTTGCTGGAAGCCAGGGTCAACAGGGTGAACTGCGCCACCAGCCACACACTGAAAAACAACCGGTAGCGGTTGCGCACCAGGCTTTTGCGGAAATGCCACAGGCCCAGGTACACCAGGATGTTCCAGGGCAGGAACGCCTCGGGCAGTTTCGCGAGGTAATAGTAAAACGGCTCGTAATGCCCGGCTTCTACGAACGAACCGCTGAAGCGCCCGACGCTATTGGTCCATAACACTTCACCCACCGCCTGCATCCCGCCGCGCTGAAACAGAAACCCCAGCCAGATCAGCAACGGCACCAAGGCCAACAGCGTGAACAGCGCCGGCTTGAGCCAATCGCCCAGCCGCAGGCGCTTATCCATGAGGCTGGTGCAAAGCAAGTACACAAAAATCACAATGCCCGGCATCGCCAGGCCCAACACGCCCTTGCTCAACGTGGCGATGACCATCCCGGCGGTAAACAACGCCCAGGCCCAGGTACTCGAACCTTCACGATCGGGCCGTACCGCCTGGTAAAACCCCAGCAGGGCAGCGGTGACACCGAGGCTGAGCAACGAATCCTCACCCACCCCCCGCACATTGCCCCAATAACTGGCCATGGTCGCCAGGATCAGCGCAGCGCTGAACGCCAGCGTCTGCGGCCGCCCGAACCGCCGCAGCATCCCGTACAACAGCATCACACTGAACAACCCGGCAAACGCCGACGCCAAGCGCACCGCCCCGGTGCTGGCGCCAAACAAACGAATCGCCCCGGCATCCAGCCATAGGCTCAGGGGCGGTTTTTCCAGGAAGGGTTCACGAAACAGGCGCGGCACCACCCAGTCATCGTCCAAGTGCATCGCCATGGCGATCCCGGACACCCGAGCCTCGGTAGAGCCTTGCAGCTCATGGTTGCCGAGGGCGAAAAAGAACAACAGAGCAGCAAGCAAGAGCAGCAGGGGAGCGGGGCGCGTCATGGAGTCTGGCTACCGAGGCATGAGACCGATCGGGCGACCGGTCATGGGTAGTCAGGGAGTATACGAGCGC
The DNA here is from genome assembly GCF_018135665.1 of Pseudomonas sp. B2021. Taxonomy (NCBI): domain Bacteria; kingdom Pseudomonadati; phylum Pseudomonadota; class Gammaproteobacteria; order Pseudomonadales; family Pseudomonadaceae; genus Pseudomonas; species Pseudomonas sp. B2021. The sequence goes on along the minus strand of NZ_SMOF01000001.1, from coordinate 5,283,515 downwards.
GATTCTTAACCTTTGGTGAACGGCCGTGGGGTTTTTCTCCGGCGGATCAAGGCAGTTTCAAGCTGGGCACTGCCGCTTTGCCTTGTTCGGTCAGCACCGGCTCCAATTGCTCCCAGGTAAAGCTCAAGTCGTTGTCGCAACCGTCACCATTGGCCGGTGTCGAGAGTTGCAGGCCCTGGGTGTTGAAGCTGAGGTGAAAGATGGAGTAATCGGTGATCGCCGGGCAGCCCTCGTCGGTGGTGGTTTGCTTGGCCAGCCAAGGGCTGAAGGCGGCCGGCAGCTTCAAATGGCCGGAATAGGCGTCATGCCATTGCTGATGGCCGCCGAGCCAGGTCCATGGGTCCACACTGTCACCGGTTTGCAGGTTCCAGGAGTGCAGGCCCCAACTGATGCCCATGGCGCCTTGGCCTGCGGCCCAGCGGTAGAACCGCACGGTGAGAAATTGCGATGACCAATAGGCGGGCTCAACCTCGATCTCACTGGTATAAACCGAACCGTTTCGACCCAGGTATTCACGCCGTTCATAAAAATAGTCGGTTAAATCTTCGTCATTGACGGCCAGGGCGGCGAGCTGCTGGTTGATCTTCTGCACCGCCGGGCTGTCACCCGCAAGCTTGAGCGTGACGCGGGGGCCTTGGGTCTTGAGCTGGTAGGTGTGGTTGTGGAAAGTCTTCTTCTCGGTCTTGATCGGCAGCGGCGCGGCTTCCATGGGCGCGTTATAGGCATCGCTGCCGCAGCCGTCCGCACTAATGCGGCGTAAAGCCAGTGGCAGCGGCGTGCCGCCATCTGTTTTGCTCCAGGCACCAGAAAGGGTATCGCCCTGAGGTTTTTGCAGGGCCCAGAAACCGGTGTTGCCTTCCTCCACCCAAGGGGCGTTGTCGTTGGCCTGGGTCAGTTGAATCGGGGTACGGATGCGCTGGTAGTAATAACTGCCATGCTCCCCGTCGGCGCCGTTGAAACAGACGGTGATAGCGGACTTGCCCAAAGTACCTTGCCAAACCCCGGCCAACTCGGCAGCGGTGGCGAGTGAAGGGATGACGGCGAGGGCGATGACGGCGAAGGGCTTGAACACGGGTATCTGACTTCCGGTTGTCTGATAAAGGCCGTCAGGGTAATGGGAAGTGTGAGGGGATGCCAGCGGGCGAGATGCGCTGAGGCAGCTCGCCCGTTCGCGTGTTTTAGGGCTGTGGTGTCTGGGTAGTGAATGGTTGGGTGTTCAAGACCCGTTCTACGAGTAACTCGCGTAGAACGATCAATTGCTGAGCGGCCAGCAACTTGTGGCGGTGCGCGCCTTCAAGTTCGAAAGCCAGGTCGGTGGTCATGGCGTTGAGGGAGGCGAGGGTTTCGCTGGCTTGGATTAGCAGGGTTTCGGGGTGGATGTTTTCGGCGAGGATGAAGAGGGTGGTTGGGGGATTGGGGGTGATTTTTTTCATGGCTCAAACTCCTTGATTGATGGAGTCGCCAGACATCGCTGCTAAACGAAAAGGGTGGCGACCGTACGCGGGTTAGCAGACCAGGAATCAAGGAACCCGGCGCACCCGAAAGTGCCCCACGCACAGCCGCCATGATACGAACCAGCGGATGCAGAAAGCATCGCCCGAACGGATGGTGGCTTTGCAGGCCTTGATATTAACCGAGCTGCTAAACCCGGTCGCTGATTTTGCAGCGACAGGGGGAAGGCTAGGCTTGTTGGTTGGGGGGCGCTAGTTCATCAATAGCGCTGCATCTTGCGGGAAAATTCCGAAGCCCGGTCCTGTTGACCTTCCCCCGTCTTCAGGCTCTGTTAAAAGCTCCAGTCCTCAGCCCGAACCACCTGGCAGAACGGCCCGCACCGCCCCGGTGTTGGTGCCTTTAGCGAACGAATGGGGAAATATTGAGCGCAGGTGTTGCGTTCGTCACCACAATCCCCAAAGGCCCGCTGCGCTTTTCCACCGTCGCCCAGCCCTGATCACCGCTACCGCCCACATGACAGATCTTGATTTGCTTGTTCACTTCCGTATCGAACACCAGGATGCCTGAACAACTACGGCTGCCGCCTGTTGTGTATTCGTACTGGGTTGTGTAGGTGCGCAGCGTCGCACTTGTAAGAAGGATGACGACTGCTAGCAGGGAGATCATGGCCATGGCACTTGCGATGAACGTACCGAGAAAAAACCTCAATCGGTCCAGGGGCTTTTTACGCAGCCATTCGGTTTTCCTGACGCGCCAGACATAGAGCATCAGCACAATTGCCAGCACCGGCGACGCGATCAGGCAGATCTTCTCGGCCAACGGCTTGAAGTGCACAGACGGCCAGATAACGAATACCCAGGCCAGCACCAGCGCCATGGACACCAGCATGCCAATGGCGACCGGTATTACGAAGGCGTAGGAGTTTTTGTTCAATGGGAGTTCGTCCTTGTCATCAATGCTTTGAGGGCCGCGGCGGGGGATATGATGGCAGCGATGCGCTTGGATGTCTGAGACGCATGACAGAAAAAGGCCGAGCCGCTGAACGCGCCTCGGCCTTTTGGTTACTGGAAGGTTTGCCTGTCTTGGGTGAGCACCAGCACCCGCTCAACCAACAGCTCACCCAGCACGGTGAGTTGCTGAGCGGCCAACAGCTTGTGGCGGTTGGCGCCTTCCAGTTCGAAGGCCAGGTCGGTGGTCATGGCGTTGAGAGAGGCGAGAGTTTCGCTGGCTTGGATCAGGAGGGTTTCGCAGGGAATGTCTGGAGAGAGTGTGAAGAGGTTGGCGGAGGGGGGATTGGGGGTGATCTTTTTCACGATGAAGCTCCTACACTGTTTAAGGAGCTGCCTCCCCCTGCTGTCAAACAGAATAGGTGGCCGCTGTACGCGGGTTGACAGACCGGAAGTGTAGGAACCCGGCGCACCCGAAGATGCCCCACGCACAGCCGCCATGAACAGGGCGGAATGCGTAAGCATGCCGTCTTATCACGGGGTGTGAAAGGTTACACTTTTCGGCCTGTCAAAGCCGGACGCTGATCATCAGCGACGCAAAGAAGTTAGCGTTGTGAGGTGGCTTGCGCTAGTTCACCAACAGCGCGGCAACTTGCGGGAAAATTCCGAAGCTCGGCTCTGCGGGGTTCAAGCCTGGGTTCATGATTATTACTGGTGTGTTTTTGCCAGGCGAAAAAAAGCTCAGGACTGCTGGGCAGGTTCTAACAATTGCCTGCGCGCTGTACTGAGCTGGTAGAGGGTTTTGTTCAGTCGCTGCCTGAGCGCCAAGGACGAGATGGGGCTATCGTCGAGTCTGGCGCTGCGATTGCTGCAACAGTCGCAGGTTATTCGCGACAGGCGAGTTTGGCCAGTTCACCAACAGCGCGCCATATTGCGGGAAAATTCCGAAGCACTGCTCTGGCGACTTTCTTTCCTCCGGAAACCTCTGCTAAAAGCTCCAGTCCTCAGCCTGAACCAACTGGCAGAACGGCCCATTGAGCGTGGCATTGTGATGAGCCACGATGGCCTCGGCTTTCATCAAAGGCGTATCAGAACAGGTATGACCGTCGGCGATAAGTACCGCATCGAAGCCAAGATCACGCGCGGCACGGCAGGTGCTGTCGATGCAGTATTGCGTTTTCATCCCGGTGATTACCACACCGGTGGCGCCGCTGGAGCGCAGATTGTCCGCCAGGTCAGTCATTGCAAAAGCGTTAGGCCGACGCTTTTCGAACACCACTTCTCCGCCCAGCAACTTCAGTTCCTCTACAACCAGCGTGAGCGGGCTGCCTGGTTCGATTGGCGAGCCGACAGGGCCGATGTGACGCGCGAGAAAAATCGGTGCGCCTGCGCTGCGAGCCTTGTCCATCAGGGCATTCAGCGTCTCCAACAGATCGTCGCAGCGCCAGGGTTTGTCCGGACCGTGGATGAGTCCGACTTGGATATCCAGTATCAACAGGGCGTACATGGGTGCATCTCCTTGCGTGTGAACCAGCGACACAAGGGCATAAAAAAGGCCCTGTCCATCGCTGGCGGGCCTTTGAAGTTCGTTGGTTATTGGCTCACGACACCTCGCACGCTCCGCTTGATGCGGTCGTGGTGGTGGTTGTCGAGGTCAGGCAATAGCCAGTCATGGGGTGACACTAGCATTGTGGTTGCTGGAAGGCCAGGTACAAATAAGACGTCCATGGATGTCTCTTTTCGTTGAGCCGGGGTAATCTGAGACCAGTCGGTATCTAACTGTTTCTGCTTGTAAATAATTATTTGGTCAACTTGCTTGGAATACCAGTTGGAACGCTGCGTGTCCTGGATTTCCATGGGCGATGCTTTTTTGGGCTCGGTCATCGGAAAGGAATTCGAATCGAATGTATCAAGCAAATCGTCGCGCTATCGATTGTTGCCCCGCGTGTACATGTCCCCACTCACAGGTAGGGATGACGGCTGCATTCGATATTGCTCGCGGTAGCGGCGTGCCCTTGTCAGTAAGCAACCATTTGCAGCGTTTACGCGGGCTGCCAAGTTGGCTTGATGGAATGCTGGCGTCGTCCAGCAATGGCTTGGCATAGCTTATGTCACTCGCTTGACCGCCAGAAAGGGGGAGTGCAGCGGTGTCCCGTTGGCATCGCAGAGCATGTGTATTTTGGTTGTCAGGCCACCGCGACTGCGGCCTAGAGCGTGATCGGCAGGATCATCAGGCCCCCTTTTTTCCGAGCTCTCGGGTTGCGCGTACGGTGGTTGAGTCGATCATCCTGGTTTGCAGATCGATCAAGCCTTCCTCATTCAATCTCAGGTGCAAGCGTTTGGCCGTCTGATCGAATGTTCCCTGATTTTGCCAGCCCGGGAACCTTGATACGCCGTTGACCATGGGCCGAAGCGCTGCGGCAAATCTCGCCACGCTGCACCCGAGCAGAGTACCCAGAGTACGTCATCGAGCATCAGACGATCGCTCAGGCGCGGCCGCCCTCGGTCATGAGTTTCGATGAAGAGACCAGCGACTACACCCCGGGCCTCATCCGAGAGTTCGTAATGCTCTGTCATCACAGAGTTCCTTTCCGCTGATGGTCGGGAACCCTACAGAATTTCAGCTTCCGAAGGGCGCCGATTGGGTTTCTCGGGCTTTTGTATAGAGTCTAGAGAGACCTGAGAGGCTCCGTATGTCTCTGACATGCAAGGGTTGCTCGGCCATGCATCAAACGTGAATCGCGATGACGTTGCGTCAAATTCTGCGTGAAATTTTGACGCAGCACAGGGTAAAATGGGGCATCCCTCACGGCTGGCTCGGACTCATATGAAAGCTCTAGACGTAGATTACTGCTACTCCTTCCCCGCCGTTAGAGGAATGCAAGCTGGTAGGCCGTTTTACATCGCAACCTGCCCTATGAGAATTATCCCAAAGATATTCAGTTTCGATGAAACTGAAGTCCCCCCGGAGCTACGTGCTCAGAGAACATTAAATAAGACGCGTATACCGGAAATGGTGAAATACTTGCTGGACAATCCGGATGACTATGTATTTTCCGCATTGACAGCATCAATAGCAGTCGACATAAATTTTGAAGAATATCCTGCATCGCATAATTTAGGCACTCTCAGAGTGCCAATGGACGCACAGATTCTCATCAATGATGGGCAGCACAGACGCAAAGCGATTGAACAGGCGTTAGAAGAACGACCCGAATTGGGTCAAGACAATATTCCAGTATTGTTCTTCGTTGATGAAGGACTGAAAAGAAGCCAGCAAATGTTTGCAGACTTGAACAAGCACGCCATTAAGCCTAGCCCGTCACTAGCAGCGCTTTATGACCATCGCGATCCTTCCTCTGAGCTTGCACGGGAATTAGCACGGAACACAGTTCCTTTCATCGGATTGACCGAGATGGAGCGCTCTAGCGTGTCGGCGCTTTCGAGTAAATTATTTACCCTTAGCAGCATCAAGCAAGCGACACGTTCGCTGTTAGCAAAGGGACCGAAAGAAGGATTCACGCCAGAAGAAGCCTCCCTCGCAATCAAATATTGGGAGTCTCTTTATGAGTACATGCCTGACTGGCAAATGGCGATGAGCAAAAGCGTATCTCCTGCACACCTTCGACAAGAATACGTACATGCGCATGCAGTTGGACTGCATGCTCTAGGGCTACTAGGTAGAAGCTTAATCGAAGAAAAACCTAACACCTGGGTATCTGAGTTAGCGAAACTTCGCAACGTGGACTGGAGGAAAACAAATCCAGAATGGCTTCGTAGAACCATGTCACACGGAAAGTTAAGCAAGACTACTGCTGCGATTAGGCTAACTTGTAATTCACTAAAAATAGCCATGGATTTACCTCTATCCGAAGAGGAAAAAATCCTTGAGCAGCAGTTATCAGGAAGTAAGTAAAATGCTATCTCACGCACATGACTTAGCCGATTATGAAGATTTCATAAATAATGAGCTTTTTGCTGGAAAACCACTGGCGGAATGCATATCTGAAATACAGCGAATCTATTGCCATGATGCACGCCCGTGGATCATAGGCTACAGCGGCGGGAAAGACTCCTCTGCTGTCACCACTTTGGTTTACCTAGCTCTGTTGGGGTTACCGCCAGAGTTGAGAACTAAAGAAGTATTCATTGTAACTTCCGACACTCTCGTAGAAACTCCAGTAGTCGTAGATCTAATCAAAAACAGCATGCGGCTGATTGAGAGCTCGGGAGTGCGCGATGGATTGCCAGTATCCCAACACGTAGTAACTCCGAAAATCAGTGAAACATTTTGGGTGAACTTACTCGGCAAAGGCTATCCTGCGCCGAGCAGAAATTTTAGATGGTGCACAGAACGGATGAAGATCGATCCGGTCAGCGAGTTCATTAAAGACAAAATTAGTAAGCATGACGAAGTCGTCATCCTGCTGGGGGCTCGCAGTGACGAAAGCTCATCTCGTGCCCAGGTGATTGCTAAACATAGAATCGATGGGTCAAGGCTAGCTCGTCATACAACATTACCCAACGCATTCATTTACACACCTATCGACACTTGGAACACCGACGAAGTTTGGGCCTTATTGAGAGGGGCATTCAGATATACGCCCGATGATATTGAAGAGTGGGAGACGCCTTGGGGAGGTACTAACCGTCCACTGTGGTCCTTATATATGCAGTCCTCAAGCCAAGGCGAGTGCCCGCTTGTAATCGACGAGAGCACTCCTTCATGTGGTAACTCCAGATTCGGCTGCTGGACATGTACAGTTGTAACAAAAGACAGGGCGATGGAGAATCTGATTCAGAACGGCGAAGATTGGATGCTACCGCTCCTTTCTTTCAGAGACGTGCTCGCTAAAACGACTGAGCCAGATCAGAAAGGCATCTACCGTAACTTTAAACGCCGAAACGGGCGGGTTACATACCAAAATGCAAAAGAAGGTGAGGATATATCAACAGTACGTAAACACACTCCTGGCCCGTACTGGTTGAAATACAGAAAAATCTGGCTTCAAGAGCTTCTCGTCTTAGAAAGAAATTTAAATGAATCGGGCAAAAAAATTGAGCTAATCACTGAAGCTGAACTGCACGCAATTCGGCAGCATTGGCTCAGGGACCCTAATGAACCCGATTGGGCAGATGAGCTTCCAAGAATTTACAAAGATGTATTCGGCAAAGACCTTCCGTGGGTTATTGATGATCAGTCCCAATTTGATCAATTCGATGCGCAACTATTAACACAAGTGTCGAGTGAGTACAGCGTATCAGCTGAAATGGTTATGAAACTTATTGAGCTGGAAGTATCTATGGAAGGCTTGAGCCGCCGACATGGGATATTCGACAAAATTGAAAATATTCTTTCCAAAGATTGGGGCTCATTGGAAGAAATCCAAGAAAGCCACGGCGAGCTTCAGAAAAAGCATGAGAAAGATCTTCACAAGCTTGATATCGAGAATATTGATGCTGAGCTGAGTTCGGTAATTAAACAGATGCACGCTATCGAGGGTGTAACTGGGGAGATCAACGATGATAATTAAGAAACTGATCATGAAGGATTTCAGGGTATTCAAAGGCACCCATGAAATTGAATTATCCCCCAGGAAATTCGACAATCGCCCTATAGTACTGTTTGGAGGATTGAATGGTTCGGGGAAAACTTCTATTTTGACAGCTGTTAGGCTTGCGCTGTATGGCCGACTGGCTTTTAGCGAAGTACATAGCGCGCAAGAATACGTCAACAAACTTGAATCGCTAATACACAATGACTGGAACAGCAATCAGGGGCAGCGTGAAGCGTCAATCACTCTTACGTTCACTTATAACAAAGATGGAGTTGAGTCGGAATTTACCGTTACGCGTTCATGGGTAGCCGGAGAGAAAGATAAATTAACTTTATCCCAGGACGAATCTGCACTGACTGAGTTAAATTACGATCAGTGTCAAGGTTTTCTTAACGAGTTAATTCCAAGCGGGATAGCAGATTTATTTTTCTTCGACGGTGAAAAAATTTCCGAGCTGGCAGAGGACAGCACCGGTAAAACATTGCAATCAGCGGTTAGACGGCTGTTAGGCTTAGACCTGATTGAAAAACTCCGGAACGATCTTGTTATTTTCTTGAAACGCCAAGCTTCAAGAGAAACAGAAGAAAGCTACCGAAGTCAACTAACTGACCTAGAAGAAAAAAGCGAAAAATTAGGCTTCAGTGCGGAGAATTACAGATATGCAGCGGATCTTGCTAAGATATCTATGAATCTCGTCGAGGCGGAAATAAGGAAACAGGAAGGGCTACTAACCGCTCAAGGCGGCGCTTTCGCTGCGTCTAAAGCGGAAGAGCAAGCGAAAGTTGACGGGCTGATTAAGGATAAGAATTTTCTTGAGCGCTCAATAAGATCCGAACTTGAAGGTCAACTTCCGTACGCGCTCGCTCCGAATGCGATCAAAAAGCTGATTGCAGAGCTAAATCATGAATCTCAAGTTAAGCAGGCCAATACATTCGAAAATCAAGCAAATGTCTTCTTTAAGCATTTGCAAAAATCCGAATCGTTCCATAGCCAAAGGAACAAAAAGGAAATCGTCGAGCTTTTAGAGAAAAACCTTGGTGACTACCTCGGAGCTAAGCCTTCTGGATCGGTTCATTTCGATATTTCTGAGCGCGAACTTGGTGTTATCACACACACTGGTACTGTTGAAGCATCCCAATCCCTGGCTCGTTTCATTGACTGTAGGAAACGCTTATCTTCGACAGAGCAATTACTAGAGCAAGCAGCCGCAAATATTGATCGAGCCCCCGATGATGAGCAGCTTCTAAACGTTTTTCAAAAAATCAGAGACCTTGACAAGAAACGGCAAGAATCCGCTGACGAATATAAAAGCATGCTTGCCCAAGCCAAGCAGGCACTGTCTGATCAGCTGGATTGCAGCCGAAAGCTTCAGAAGATGCATGATAATAGACGTAGCCAGCATGATGCCAACGCTGCTGTGATCAATGCCGAGCGAACCTTATCAATGCTTGAAGCGTACGCTGAGTCCTTGACGAGAGCACGCGTCAAGAAATTAGAAAGTAATTTTGAATTGGCTTACCAGCGTCTGGCTCGTAAGAAAGACCTTCGCATTCATGCGAAAATCAACTCGTCAACCTTTGACGTTCAACTCCAAGATAGCGATGGCAATATAATTGATCGCAATTTGCTGTCAGCTGGAGAAAAGCAGATATACGCGCTTTCAATACTTGACTCGCTGGCAAAAACATCAGGAAGACAGCTCCCCGTCATCATTGATACTCCGCTGGGGCGGCTGGACTCCCATCACAGAGATACGCTTATTGCAAACTACTTCCCAAATGCAAGCCATCAGGTGATTATTTTGTCAACGGACACAGAGGTCCATAAGGAATACTTCCTAAAAGAATTGGGCCACTCGATATCTCGCTCTTATCAAATTGAGTTCGATGAGAAAAGTAGATCTTCGGTTCTGTTGGAAGGATATTTCTGGGCCAACAATAATAAGGTGGATGACTATGTTGCCTAATCGTATGCAGTTATCTTCGGAGACCGAGGAACAGCTGAAAAAGCTAAAAGCATATACGGGCATTACACCTAATATTGCTGCCAGAATAGCTTTTTTTAGGTCGATTGAATCTGGTTTTTACTATGTCGCAGATGACAAAAAAATAGACGGCACTCTCATACTGGATAAAGCTACTTGGCTAGGTGATACAGCACTGCTCACAGAAATGCTGTTGAAATCCAAATATAAATCTTTCGATCCTAAACAAGCGGCGAAAGCTTGGGCCGCGCATGTTCACGATGGAATCTCCGCATTACGAAACCATCGGAGTCTTAAAAGCTTTGTGAACTCAATATAATGAATAACTACACCATAGAGCTAATAAAGCTCAATGGTGTAGTTTTTTCGACCGCCGAATTTTAGCCCAACTCTAGCTCCCAAAATGCATGATCACGCATCTTGACGACTTTTTTATCACCATCTACGTATAGGCTATAGTGTTTATCGAGCTTTCGAATTTCCTCCATCAGTCGCTCTTGATCACCTTTGTCATCTTTATTGAAAAGTGCTTTCACATCCGCGTTTCTAATCTCAGCTACACGATGAATCACCCAGGTCAGAATATATGATGCATAATTATTCTCACCTGTCTTGAAGTGCGTGATATCTTGCGTAGATAGTATTACACCCACGCCGTACTCTCGGCCCTCTTTGAGAACTTTACGGAGACTTTGAAAGTCTTCCTTCATAAAGTTATCAGCCTCATCGACCAAGATCATTTTTGTTATTTGACGGTAATCCCCTTGAATAGTAGGTTTTCCATTTTTCTGCATCTGCGCATAGAAAAGATCCAGAGTGAGGGCGACAACTAGATTTTGGATCTGTGGAGAATAGCCTGCTAATTCGATCACAATGACACCGTTCAGCGTGTCATAAAGTGAAGAAACCTTCTGAGGGTCACTTTCGAAAATTTCATATGTTGCCAAGCTATCTAGAGCTGCATACAGAGAGTCCTCTTCAACCTTTTCCTGCGCTAGGAATCGATCCCATACCATCGAAACGGTTGGGCACGCCTTTGTCCACGTTGAGGAATCAGTTGTTATGATTCCAGCGTTCTCATAGGCTTCCAGAATGATTTTTCGCAATCTGAGTTGTTGCTTCTGACCCAAACCAAAAGCCTGAGCCAACGTTTCAGAAAATGCATTGGCGGTATGGACTGGTAACATTGGCATAGAGCCATGAAGACTAAGAGGATTGAATGGAAGTCGGTATAACTTTAGGGACTTTACCGAATTCGCAGTTACAAATTCCTGGTCTACATAATCAGACTTATAGTCAAAAATCAAAAGCCCAATTGGTGCCCCATCTACATTGCTCGGAGCGCCTCTAATTAGCTGCGTGATCAACGACTTATTAAACTGTGTCTTGCCTGTACCCATCGTACCGATGATGCCAGTATTAGTGTTCATGAACTTGCTGGTGTTAGTAGGTTCCCAAATGAGCGGTCTTCCCTGTACAGCATCATGGCCGAACAGTACGGTGAGTGATTTCGGTGTGCTTTCGGTCGACTGGACTGGCGGCTGGATCTGCTGCATCTCAGGCGCTACAATCGAAGGATCATCTTCAACAGTGACAGCCGACATGTGAACAGCATGATCTGCCGCATCAACTGAATTATCGCCAGATAGGACGTACTCTGAAGGAACTTTACAAGATAATACCAGCTTATCCATCTCGTCTGAAGATTCAGCAGCGATCAGACCACCCAGCAATGAGTAGGGCAGTTCAATTTGGAGTATGTTCGGCTCGCGCATCTTGTAAGATGGGCCAAAGCAACAATCGCTATCTACATGAGCCATTGTGAAACCGTCTGGATAGTCTATTAGATCCTTAATCAAGTAATCGCCGGATAGCCATTCATGTCGGTTAGCTAGCAGGTCATCTGTCTTTTGGCTTGTACAAACCTGATACAAGTTAAACTTCTCAAGCTGAATAAATATTTGTCTTGCGAAGAGTGATCGATATAGTTTACCAGCCAAAGTATCGGGCCCCAGGACCTCCTCCACTAAGTACCTTTTCAGCTCAGCAGCCTGCTGCGCTGCATACTCAAAATCGGGTCTCGCACCCGTTTTGACCTCTAAGGGTAGAAGATACATACCAGAGGCATGGAAACCTACGAAAAGAACATCGTCAGAGATTGCGCCTTTTTTATAGCCATTTAGGCGTCGAGAAAATTCGCTTTCGCTCATCTTGAGGCCTACATTGCCGGAGACGCGAATCATTTCAGCAACCGATAACGGGACCCAGCATATTTCCGACTTCCTCAGCATGGCGCTAACGAACTTGTAAGCACCAATAATACCGTGTTTTTCTTTTCGGTCTTTTGGAGAAGCCGTCATCATTTTTAACAGCCACTCTCCGTTAAATGCATTGAACTCGGAAAGCAACCTGTCGCTATTGACACTCGAATCAGTCTTGATAAGTCGTTGAAACAACTCTATCTGTTTTGTTACAGTGATCGCATCATAACCAGCGCTGCTAGTATATTGGTCAGAGTAATGAATTAAGACCACATCTTTTTGGTTTGCAAAGAAATCCAGAGTCACTTTTGGATCAATGATAGTTGTCCAAAGCGCGCTATCATACGAACACGTAAGTAGATCCTTGAAGTCAGCGCTTACAGCAAGCCCAATACCATTTCCTAAATACTGAGCATTTGCATGCCTAGAAGGTTTCCATAATACGCCTAATAATCTGGCGATGCGTAAGCTTTGTATGCCGCTGGTATCTACGTCACGAAGTCCAAACGCGGTAAAGTAGCTATGGCCATTAGTTTCGGCTGCCTCCCCACAAATAAGGCCATTGCATAAGACACCACTTAACTGTGTATCAATATTAACTTCCTGCTTATCCACAGGAACATCGTTATTGAAAAATGCTAGATGAGCATACTCCATGTAACCAGGCGTCGCAGACGTTTCAAATTTACTGTAGGTTACCCGACTACGCACAAGGTCTATGAGTGCATCCGCCTCAGACTTTGCCGATTGAGGTTTAAGCCCTAGCAGCTGATGGGCTTTATCATAGGAACCTGCCTCGGAAAATAGATCGAAGTAGTTATTGCTTAACTCTCGATCATAAAAGTTTACATGTAGTGAGCAGCTAGACCCTAGTGAGTTGAAGTTGAAGAAATCCACTATACCTAAGAATAGCTCCTCAGCTTGAGCCTGGTTAATTGCGTTGACAATTAAACGACTATTATTACCAATAGTAAATAGCCGTGCATAAGCTTGGGTGAACTCTGATATTTTATCTTTCACCAGTCTTCTAACGAAACTGTTACTGCTTTTCCGCTGGGGGACAATATCTATCCAGAATGGGTTGTCTTTAACAGGAACAAGGTTCGCGTAATCCGATTCGCTATGATACGTGTAGGGCAGAAGTCCGGAAGCAGAAAGCCGCTCTAAAGTGACTTCTGGCAAATCATAAAAAGATAACGTTCCAGCTGCATCACGCTCAAGGATTATCTCGTTTACGAGGCTCAAGTGATACGAAAGAATCAGTGGATGGATCGAAGAAAGCCTTTCACAACCCTCGCTGCTTGTATGGCAACCTATATGCAAAAGAGAACGGTCTGATGCGGTCAATACTTTGTTTAGTTTTATTTCCGCAAGCGCCGTCTCATATGAGTTCAGTAAAACCTGCACCAGCTTCCGGTATTCATCCCCCCACGCACATAGACTTGGTAAGGTTTTGTGATCATCATAGTATCCGAAGAGGTCAGCATAAGCCTTATGGAGTTCATCAAAATTTCCAACCAGCTCATTTAATACGATTATTGATTCGGGTGACTTATGCAATACGCGCTCTGAGACAAAATGATCCTCAAAATCCAGCAGCTGACCGCGTAATCCTGACACACCATGTTCCGAATTGTTAACAATTATTCTACGCTTAGCTGAATTGTACTCACCGTTCCCGTCATCTTTAAAGAGCCTTGTATAACGTTCACGATCGAAGAGAAGCGGTGTTGTTACACCATTATCTACAGTAGCACCTTCAATATTTAATAAAATCTCACTTCCTGACTTGGATAGCCAGAACTGAATTACGTCCGTTTGGTTAGCGAAGACATCAAAATCGACTATTCCATATGAAGAACAGTCCACGATATCTTGCGCTCCCTTTAGCGACCAGACGTGGTTTAGCGCACTATTGACGGTAACCTTGTTCTCATCCAGTTGCAGAGTCAGCAGTTTCTTGGATGGCTCAACCTTGAAGTAATTTTTAAAACCACTAAAATCGAAAAGCCCACCCTCAACCATCAAGCATCTGAATCGATATTCTTCGGTACGATTAGAGCGTCTAATTTCGATACTGAAGTATGCTACATTATCCGTAGGTATAACAACTAACCTGGCCCTGCTTTTACCGCCCGATTTAGAAACTTCTGTGTCTAGAGATAGCTCGGATGAAGATTGAGTTATTTTAATTTCAGACTCTTTTAAATCTGTGCCTGAAAAATCCAGCTGGATAACTGCCCCGGCGGATGTGCTTTGACGTATTAGCAGAAGGCTAACATCTCTCTGTCCGGCTTTAGTACCGCTTTTAGCTCTTTCGAAATAGGTACAATCCTTGATATTTATCTTATCTAATACGAGCTTAGGCGCTTTGTTTGAGTCTAATTCTGCTTCGTATACGCCGAAGTCGACATCGCGCCAATTAGTAGCACCTTCGAAATTGTCTTTAATAAACTTCTGGCTAAACTTAGGTAGCGCGCTATCCAATTGATCGCCGTAGTGCAAGACACTGAACTCTATTTCACGCCTTAAGGCCCTATTTTCATCGAGTCTGCGTTTTATCTGAGCTGGCTGTCCCGTCATACCCAAGACAATAGGGTCATTAAACAAGCCCAGTTCTTTAAATTCGATAACCCCATCTGAAAGCGATTTGTATATAGAGGTAAAACCAAATACTGTAGCGCCTTCATCAAGTATAGAATCTAACTGATCCTGGAGCAGAAAGTTAGACAGCGAGGCATGAGGTGACGCGTGAGATATGAGCGCTTGCAATTCGCCCTGAAAAACATAAGGACTCCAAACTGCTCCCTTTCCAGCGACATCCATAGCGCTGTTGATAAGTGTATCCAACATGCTGTTATGAATATAGAAGAGCGCAGTATTTTTGAAGATCCCGCTTTGACTGGCAACTTTATCCCTTAAGTGCGATATGTAGTTTTCTGTGAATCCATCGACATCTGCTCCGTGCATCACGGGAATCAATAAGACGCCCTGCACCTCAACATAGAACAGTTTCTGGCCGTTAAAATCTAAGGGCGCCACGCAATAATAATCAGTGAAGGCGCTATGTAGCCTACTGGAGTTCTCATCGTCGGGAGACTTAAACTGATATCTTGCGCCCGCTTGCACGTTGTTACCAATATAACGTAAAAGGCACTCAACTAAAAACTTTTCAAATGGTTTTACGGACATATACGGCGTCTCCACTATCACTCATGCGCTCGATATTACCCATGCGTTCGTAGAATGACACGAGTACTTGCTGTGACTGGCTGTCAAGATAGAAGCCGCGTCGCTCGAACTGCCCCACTAACTCATGAAGACGCAGTTTTTCTTGGCTTCCAATAGAAAGATTAGTCAACAAAACTAGTTGGTCTTGATTAAGTACGAGTACCTTGCCCGCCCGGCCCCTATTCACAATAAAGTCAGCGCCGAGCTGACCTTCAAGTTCAAGCATGTATTTCTTATTAACCCCAGAACGATGGCTCTGGAGAACCCGAAACTGATCCATCGCAACTGCTTCAAGATGTTGGAAAACATCTTCAATTGTCGTAGACAGTTGAGCTGGCGGTAACATCCTAAGAGCCCTAAAGGCACTTACGTAGGAATTCAATTGGTCTAATATTTGAGAACTGTTGGGATGTTCACAGCACTCCGAATAGACCTTCCACAGGGGCCTCTTGGGGCCATCGATCTGCAAAACCTCTAATGTCGACAGCATTGGAAAAAGGTATTCCGACGCTTTAGAGAACATTTTATAGCCATAATTTTGCACCATAGCGCGTTCCGAACTTGCTTTTTCATTGTCGAGTAAAAAATAGATTTTTCGACTTTCTGGCTGACCTTCACGCCATGCTCGCATATTCAGCGCTAACTGTGAGCAATAAGAAAATGAATATAGCCGAAGAGTATCTTCGAGATGCTCCATCAAGAAGTTAGGCTTGGAGCACAGGAAATCAATATCCTCTCTAAACGCGGACGCTAGATATGGGAGATATGAAATCTCCACAGAGAAGGTATCCTTCTCAAGCAAGTCAAGTTTTTGTACAAAGATCTTGACTAGCTCATGCTCAAGAAAATTTAAATCCTCATGGAGACCATCGCCTGCCTCATGTTCACCTATCAGTCCCGCAAACAAAGCACCCATTCGCCAGTTTGGAGCCCCGAGTTCAATTTTTCCTTTCCCCCTGAACTGGGCTTTGAATAGCAAAAATACTGGGGAAACTTTGAGCACTCCATCAGTAGAGAAATACATATCCTCAATCACGGCCCAGTAACTAGAGTCTTCAAGAATATTATCAAATCTCACTTTGCATTCAGCCCGGAACTCATCGATGCTGTATGACTTTATTTGCTTTTTTAAGATGTAGGCAAGGACGAGCCCTGTAATCTTAGACCAATCAAACTCATTGCCTTTGTTTCTCAACGGAAAATAGCTATCAAGCTTGTTCACATCTGATGGTTTCAAACTTTCTGGGATCGGATACATTATGCTCCCCTGCTAAATATGATCATTCCATCGTCCATCTCTGTGGCGTAGCTATTACCTGCTGAGTAAATCTTTAATCGCCCTTGTTTTTTTGCTATGATCTTTATTTTTTCAACAATTTCGTCAAGCAAAACAACGGCATTTTTGTCATACTTGTTGGGTCTATAACCTAGGTTCAGCTTAGTTAGCAACTCAAACAAACTCATGGTCACGGCAAATTCGCTCAATGATGTATCAAATACTTTGAGCGTTGCATAAAAATGAATGCTTTTTCTTCTACGGCTCAGCGTTGAAAGCTTATCGAAGTCAAATCTAATATCTACTTTTGCCGCAAGTTTAGATGAGCCATAATAACCAAGAAATATCTCGTTGTTAGACCCAAGCATCTCGCTAGCATTTCTGTTCGCATATCGCAATATTCCCGCAGTAAACATGCCCGTATAGTATTTTCTTATTGTAATTTTGTCGGGTGCGGCCCCATCATAATTGGAATGGAGATTCCAGATCTTTGAGTATTCCAGCAGGGTTGTATCGGCGAACTCCGCCAAAAACTGCCTATGGTAATTATTCGCTATGTTCTCATCGCGAAGCAGGCTGAATAGTCTAATCAGAGAGACAGCGTCACCTGGTTTAGGAGTCGCTCGGTTAAAATAGATGTTCAGATTGGAAAGCTTAGCGACAAACACTTCAAGTTCAGGGTCAGGCAGGCCCAACTCGTAACGTAGAATGAAATCATCGAGTTTTTTAGTTCTCAGCAATGCAGGATCAAACTCTGCCGTTCGTTCTATTAACTCGTTTGCTCCAGCCATATACAGGTTATCGAACAGGTAGGCATCAGAGGTGAGCAGGTGGTGTAGTAAATCCAGTATCGCGCGTGTAGTGATGAACTGATCTTTTAAGAGCCGCGCTTTAAAAAGCTGTGTAATGATAACTTTTCTTACACCTGGAAGCCCTAGTAAGTAAAAGTTCGCAACTAATTTACTTTCTGAGACATCAGATTCTGACTGCCTAGCACTTAAGTAAAATGGATTTTCTGGTGATTGTTCAGAGAGATTATGAAGCAGCTTTTCGGTGAATTCAGAAAACTCCCCGTCGTCGTTAAATTTAAATTTTGAAAAACTTTCAAAATCTAAGAAGTGAAAGCCACCTATCTGATCCAGGCCTTCACGAAGAAAAGATGTAATTTTGTCTTTTATCAGGGAGTGACGCTCTTCTCCCTCCTTGGCATAATTGGCAAGCATACCAATATTTATCCCTAGGATCAGCGGTCGTGC
This sequence comes from Pseudomonas sp. B2021, assembly GCF_018135665.1. Lineage (NCBI taxonomy): Bacteria > Pseudomonadati > Pseudomonadota > Gammaproteobacteria > Pseudomonadales > Pseudomonadaceae > Pseudomonas > Pseudomonas sp. B2021. The sequence continues at coordinate 5,265,550 of NZ_SMOF01000001.1, read as the reverse complement.
TGCGCTCACAAATTGATCAAATAATCTATCAAGCGCTTCGATGGCTGTTTCATGCGCGGAAAAGCTATGTGTTGCGTCTAGATGGAAAACACATCTATCTTTAAAAGTGTTAAACGCGCGAGTCAGGATTTCGGACTTTCCATCTCCGCTGCTGCCACAAAGAAATATAATCTCACCTCTATTGAGTTTGCTTGCCCTTTCTCGGAATTCTTTTTCTATTTGCTGCTCAACATATAAACGGTCTTTATACTGATCTAAGTCATCTTTGCTTCGTTCGTTCACAGTACTTACTGAGAATGGAGAAGATTTACCTAAGACGCTTAAAGCTTTTCTGAGAGGTATGTGCATTTGATTACCAATAGATTCACTAGGATCATTTCTTAATTTCCCGGCGCATGGGTATATCTCACGCTGCTGCTAACAAATACGGCATTCTAGATATCCCTTCCAAAAAAAAACCAGGTGCGCTGATGTTCTAACTATTTCCTACAGATCTGGAGTACACCGGCACGCTAACTCAGGAGACTCCTGTTCGAGCTGACATCTCTCCAAGAACCCTACACCTCCTGATAGCCTTATGCTACCTGATTGGTGGCTGCACCGCTCGCTTGCGAATCGCTGAAAAGATCTTGCAAGGTTTGTTTTGGCACCCAGCTAGGCTCTGTCAGTGTGAGCGACCGCCAAATGTCTTCGGCGTAGGCCTGAGTGACCGAGTCTTTTTTGAGCTCGAACTAGGCGGTGGCCACGTTCTCGAAGGTATGTTCCGTTTCTGCGCGCTTGGCTTCATTCAGCGTATTGCGCTGCACCTTCGGATCGATGCCTTGCGCGAGCAGCTCGCGCGCTTCGACTGCCTTCTTTCGTGCGTTCGCCAGTGACAGTTCGGGGTAGGTCCCGAAGCCGATGTTGATGCGCTTCTTGGTCACCGATTCGCGGTAATTGAAATTCCACAGCAACGGGCCGTTGCTGTGTACGCGGAGCTGCAAACCGTCACCGTCGGTGAGGACGTAATCCTTGGACGCGGGTTTGACTCCCTTGAGCTGTCGATCAGAGGCGGAGGTTTTGGTCAGCATGATATTCTCCTCTGACACCGGTTCGGTATTCCAAGGTTGGCATCGGATGGGCGGGAGCACCGTCTGGAATACCCAAACGGTTGGAACTCAAAAATTTCAGAAGACCGCAATAGCGCTGGTAACCGCGTATTTACTGGATTCCAGACACAAAAAAAGACGTCCAAGGACGTCTTTTTTCGTTCAATTGGTGGAGCCGGGGGGATTTGAACCCCCGTCCGCCAGTACTCCGCTGTCGGTACTACATGCGTAGCCGTTTCTATTAAGTTAACCCTCAGCGACCCGAAGGGCAGGGTGCTTTGGGCGAGTTGTGTAAGTTTTAGCCGCTTCGTCCACAACGTACTGCACGGCGATTCTGTTCTATATGACAATCACTTTGGGTTTACAGACATCCCCTGGTGATTGCTGGACCCGAAGGTACCAGAAGCTCAGGGCTAAGGCTGCTTACGCAGCGAGAGCGAATTCCTGGCCGTAGTTTTCGTCATTGGCAACTATAAGAAGTTGCAACAGTGGATTTACGAGTTCTGTTACCAACTCGGCATGCACCTAAAGTTTCGCGACCGGCGTCGAATCCTAAACGGCCCCGTGCTTGTAACTCGTTGTTTCTTAGTGAGTGACAAGCCTGTGCAGTGTACGCCAAAAGCTTGGCGAAGGCCAACCCGAAGGTTGGCCCTCTCGCTTACTGGCCGCCTCTCTCGCTGTTCTGCAGGTCTTGCAGGGCCTTGGAGGTGATTTCGATGCACTTCTTCTCATCACCTGCGGCGTGGGCGGCCTTCGCTTGGGAGACGGCGGTGTCTATTTCGCCACTTTTACCGCTGGTGTCGGTGGCGAGCAGGGCTTTGCCGTTGTTGATTTTGTCCAGGTTGATCTGGCACAGGTCTTTGTCACTGGCGGCGAAAGCGGGGGAGGCGAGCATCGCAGCGGTCATGAACAAGCCAGCAAGAGCGGAACGCTTCATAGGGTGTCTCCTTGCGCAAAAGGGCTCGACGCTGCTGGCGTGCAACCGCTGCCAGCGACATCACTGATGGGCCTCGTTTGTCGAGGCCTATGCAGATGACTGCGCCGGCGCGCGAGGGTTCGTTTTTTTTGCCGGGTCAGTGGGCGCGGGCGCGGGTGACGCGGTCTACCAGGTAGACCAGGCCGTGGTAGTCGATGCCGCCATGCTGGCTCAGGCCGATCTCGCAGGTGCGGCTGGTGGAGATGCCTTCGCTGCAATATTGCACGGCGTCCTTGAGTGAGCGCAGGGAGTGGGCATTGAGTTCCGGGGTGGTGAAGCCTTTGTCGCCGGCAAAGCCGCAGCAATGAATGCCTTCGGGGATCACCACGGTTTTGGCGCAGCGTCGTGCGAGTTCGATCAGTGCCTGGCTCTCGCCCAGGTGTTGGGTGCTGCAGGTGACGTGCACGGCGATGGGCGCTTCCTGGGGCGTGAAGTCGAGGCGGTCCATCAGGTGGGTGCGGATAAAGCGCACGGGGTCGTAGAGGTCCAGGCGCGTTTCTCCCAACTCTTGCACCAGGCGTAGGGTGCAGGGGCTGGTGTCGCAGTAGATCGGGTCGAGGCCGCCGCGGCTGGCGTGGAGCAGGGCGCCGATCAGTTCCTGGCGCTTGTGTTCGGCCTGCTCGGCGTAGCCTTTGGAGGCGAAGGGCTGGCCGCAGCAGAGGCTGTCCTGGTTGTCGGGGAAGACTACCTGGTAGCCGGCTTTTTCCAGCAGTTGGCGGGTTTTGTCGTACAGCGACATTTGCTCTTTATCACCGGCTGCCGGGCCCATGGCGCGGGAGACGCAGGCGGCTAGGTAAACCACGCGCGGGCGCGCGTCCGTCACAGCGGGGCTGAAGCGGATGGCTTTTTCGGGCTGTGGCATGGCGTTGGTCCACTGCGGTATTTGCCCTTTGGACAGCTTGGTCAGCGTGCTCGAGAGCCTGGCCAGCCGTGGGGCGCCCAGCAGCATGCGTGCGCCATTGGCGACGTGCAGGGTAAAGCGCGCACCTTGCAGCGCGGTGGCGAAATGGCTGGCGAGCCAGTCGGCGGTTTTCGTACGGTCGGCCTCGCGGCTGCGCAGTTTTTTCACCAGGTCGCCGGTATTGATGCCTACAGGGCAACGTTGCGCGCATAAGCCAGTTGCGGCGCAGGTGTCGATGCCCTGGTAGTGGTAGGCCGCTTCCAGTTCGGTGGTGTCCACGCCTGCGCGTTTTTTGGCCTGGATATCGCGCCAGATCACGATGCGCTGGCGCGGGCTCAGGGTCAGGCCTTTTGAAGGGCACACCGGTTCGCAGAACCCGCACTCGATGCACTTATCCACAAGCTCATCGGCGGCGGGCAACGGCTTGAGGTGTTTAAGGTGGATCTGCGGGTCTTCGCTGAGCACCACGTCCGGGTTGAGGATGCCGTTGGGGTCGAGCAGGCGCTTGAGCTGCCACATCAGTTGATAAGCGTCGCTGCCCCATTCCAGTTCGACGAAAGGGGCCATATTGCGGCCGGTGCCGTGTTCAGCCTTCAGCGAGCCACCGAACTCCACGGCCACCAGTTGCGCAACGTCGTCCATGAACGCTTGATAGCGTGCGACTTCTTCGCTGCTGTTGAAGCCTTGGGTGAACACAAAGTGCAGATTGCCTTCCAGGGCATGTCCGAAAAGGATGGCTTCGTCGTAGTGGTGTTTGTCGAACAGTGCGATCAAGCGGTTCACGCCAATCGCCAGTTGTTCTACCGGGAAGGTCACGTCTTCGATGATCACGGTGGTGCCGGTTTTGCGTACGGCGCCTACGGCGGGGAAGGTGTCTTTGCGGATGGCCCACAGGCGTGCGTTTTCCAGTGGGTCTTCGGTGAAGTCGACTTGTTTCTCCACGGGAAACGCCGCCAGGGACGCCATGATCAGCGTCAGTTGTTCGTGCAGCAGTGAGGGCGAAGCGGCGCGGGATTCGATCAGCAGTGCGCAGGCGTTTTCCGATAGATGCTGTACGAAAGCAGGCATACCCGGTTTGTCCTGCACCGAGCGCATGCTGCGTCGGTCAAGCAGTTCAACAGCTGAGACTGGCTGGGTTTTCAGCACGGTGACGGCATTGCAGCAGGTTTCGACATCCGGGAAGACGATCAGCGCCGAGGCTTTATTGGGGTGATCGATCACCGTGTCGTAGGTGACGGCACTGATAAACCCCAGGGTGCCCTCGGAGCCGACCAGCAGGTGGCTGAGGATATCCAGCGGGTCATCGAAATCCACCAAGGCATTGAGTGACAGACCGGTGGTGTTTTTCAGACGGTATTTGTGGCGGATCTTTGCCGCCAGCTCAGTATTTGCCCTTGTCTGGCGACCTAGTAGGGCCAGGCTTTCAAGCAGTGCGCCATGTGACTGGCGGAAGGCTTGCACGCTGGCGGCATCTTCGGTGTCCAGGCGGCTACCATCAGCCAGCACCAGGCGGATGCCCGCCAGGGTGTGGTAAGTGTTTTGCGCCGTGCCGCAGCACATGCCACTGGCGTTGTTGGCGACGATTCCGCCGATCTTGCAAGCATTGATAGACGCTGGGTCCGGCCCGATCTTGCGCCCGAACGGTGCGAGCCAGGCATTGGCCTGGGCGCCGATCACGCCGGGTTGCAGGCGTATCTGGGTGCCTTGCCCGCGAATTTCGCGGTGGTTCCAGTTATCACCCAGCACGATCAGCACCGAGTCGCTGATGGCCTGGCCCGAGAGGCTGGTGCCTGCGGCACGGAAGGTCACCGGCACGCGGTCGCGCTGGGCCAGTTGCAGCAGTGTCACCACTTCGTCTTCTGACTCCACGCGGATCACCAGTTGTGGGATCAGTCGGTAGAAGCTGGCGTCGGTGCCGAAGGCGAGGGTGGAAAGTGGATCGTCGAAGCGGCGATCTTGCGGGATCAGTTGTGCGACGTCGCTCAGGAAAGCAGCAGGCAGGCTCATCGGTCCTCCAGAAATAGCAGACGCCGGAAGGATGCCCCGGCGTCGATTCTTACCCTATTACGTGCAGGTCTCAGTGCACCAGCATACCGGTGAACCAGTACGCCTGCGCCAAGGTGATCAGCCCGACGATGGTGGCAAAAAACAGGCTGTGCTTGAGGGTAAAGCGGAACAGGTCGGATTCCTTGCCCACCAGGCCGGTGGCGGCGCAGGCCACGGCGATCGATTGCGGCGAGATCATTTTGCCGGTCACGCCACCGCTGGTGTTCGCTGCTACCAGCAGCGTGTCGTTGACGCCGATCTGGTGCGCGGTAGTGGCTTGCAGTGAGCTGAACAGGGCGTTGGATGAGGTATCGGAGCCTGTCAGGAAAACTCCCAGCCAGCCGAGGAATGGCGAGAAGAACGGGAAGGCAGCACCGGTGCCGGCCAGAACCAGGGCCATGGTCGAGGACATGCCGGAGTAGTTGGTGACGAAGGCGAATGCCAGCACCATGCCGATGGACAGGATCGGCCAGCGCAGCTCAAAGAAGGTTTCTTTTAAAGTGGTAAGACCAGTTTTGACGTCGATTTTCAACACCAGCATGGAGACCAGTGCCGAGAAGAAGATTGCAGTACCGGTGGCCGAAATCGGGTCCAGCTTGAAAACGGCCGGGATGGCGGTGGGGTTGGTCACGATGGGCGCGACTTTAACCACCAGTTGATCCAGGTGCGGGATCGCGAAATTGAACACCCAGCCGTACATCGAGCCGCCCGCGGCGAACAGGGCCTTGAAGGGTTTGAGAGTCCAGATGGTCACCAGTACGGTGAGGATCAGGAACGGCGACCACGCCTTGAAAATTTGCCCCAGGCTGTAGGGCGAAACCACGGTGTTGCGTGGCAAGCCGAAGCCGCCGGCGCTGGAAGTGACCGCTACGCTGGAGGTGGCGCCGGCAATTTGTGCGCCTGCGGTGCGCTTGGGTTGCCAGACCTTCAGGAACAGCGTCAGGGCAATCAGGCTGGCGAGTGCCGAGGTGATGTCCGGCAGCTCTGGGCCAATGAAGTTGGAGGTGAAATATTGGGTGACGGCAAAGCTCAAGCCGGCCACCAAGGCTGCCGGCCAGGTTTCGCGAACGCCGCGCAGGCCGTCCATCATGAACACCAGCCAGAACGGCACGAACAGCGACAGCAGCGGCAGTTGGCGGCCGGTCATGGCGCCAATCTTGAACGCATCAATGCCGGTGACCTGGCCGGCGACGATGATCGGAATGCCCAATGCGCCGAAAGCCACGGGCGCGGTATTGGCAATCAGGCACAAGCCGGCGGCGTACAGAGGGTTGAAGCCCAGGCCCACCAGCAGCGCGGCGGTGATCGCCACGGGCGCGCCGAAACCGGCGGCACCTTCCAGGAAGGCACCAAAGCAGAAGCCGATCAGCAGCACCTGCAAGCGCTGGTCATCGGTGATCGACAAGACGGAGCTGCGAATGATCTCGAACTGGCCGCTCTTGACCGTCAATTTGTACAGGAATACCGCCGCGACGATGATCCAGGCGATGGGCCACAGGCCGTAGGCAAAACCATAACCGGCCGCAGCCAGCGCCATGTCTACCGGCATCTGGAAGGCGAAAATGGCGACCAGGATCGACAGGGCCAGGGTGATGCTGCCGGCCACATGGCCTTTGAGGCGGAGCACGGCCAGCGCCAGGAAGAAGAATACGATGGGAACGACGGCGGCCAGTGCGGACAGGCCGAGGCTGCCGAGTGGGCTGTAAAGCTGTTGCCAGGTTTGCATATGGGGTGGCCCCTGATTGTTGTTGTTTGGTGAGCTTGGGTAATTGGTAATACCAATTTACAATCGCTGTGGGCTAGATTAAGAGGCTGGGCAGGGGTGTGTCAATTTGCCGCCTGCGAAACTTTGGTCGTAGGTCGGGAGGCGGGGCGTTCTGATCAGCGAAATTGAAGGCGTTCTGATAGGTGCTGCCGGCACGTCGATAGGCCAGAATAGGGGCCCCGGCGAGTGGTCGGGATGGTGGAGAGTTGAGTTATGGGGTTTGATCAGGTGCGTCAGCGCCGTTTGTCTGACGATATTGTCGAGCAGCTTGAGGGCATGATTCTCGAGGGCACGCTGAAGTCGGGCGAGCGCTTGCCGGCCGAGCGCGCGCTGGCTGAGCGCTTTGGTGTGTCGCGCCCATCGTTGCGTGAGGCGATTCAGAAGCTGGCGGCCAAGGGGTTACTGGTCAGTCGCCAGGGCGGTGGCAACTATGTGGTGGACTCCCTGGGTTCGACCTTCAGTGATCCGCTGCTGCATTTGTTGGAAAGCAATCCCGAAGCGCAACGCGATCTGCTGGAGTTTCGCCAGACCCTTGAGGCTTCGTGTGCTTATTACGCGGCGTTACGCGCCACGGAGGTTGACCGTGAACGGCTGACCGCAGCGTTTGAAGCGTTGCAGGATTGCTATGCGCGCGCCGACGAAGTGAGTCGAGTGGAGGAGGGTGCTGCGGATGCAAGGTTTCACTTGGCGATTGCCGAAGCCAGTCATAACGCCGTGTTGCTGCACACCATTCGCGGGCTGTTCGACCTGCTCAAGCGTAACGTGGTGACGAATATTGGTGGCATGTACCAGCAGCGTACCGAGACCCGCGACATGCTGATCAATCAGCATCGGGACTTGTACCTGGCCATCATCGAGGGGCGGGCCGAGCAGGCGCGCGAAGTCTCGACACGGCATCTGCTGTATGTGCAGGAGGTGTTGGAGGAGGTGCGTCAGGAGGTTCAACGCGTGGCTCGGGCGGAGCGACGCAAAGGGATGTAGCCCGCGTGGGCTACACCGTCACAAGGATTATTCTTCCTTGCCCTTGTTGCGCACGGCGCGATGCAGTTCGCGATTAGAATCGCGCTCGCGTTCGGTGTCGCGCTTGTCGTATTCCTTCTTGCCCTTGCCCAATGCGATCTCGCATTTGACCAGGTGCTTGCTCCAGTACCAGGACAAGCAGACACACGCGTAGCCTTTTTGCTGCACGGCTGCGGCGAGTTTTTCGAGCTCGCGGGCATTGAGCAACAACTTGCGCGTACGCACCGGGTCGGCAATCACGTGGGTGCTCGCGGTGGTCAGCGGAGTGATATGACTGCCAAGCAGCCATGCCTCGCCATCCTTGAGCAGCACATAACTGTCGACCAGCTGCAGTTTGCTGGCACGCAGACTTTTTACTTCCCAGCCGGCCAGGACCAGACCAGCCTCGAACCGATGTTCGATGAAGTAATCGTGTCGCGCTTTTTTATTTTGCGCGATGGTCCCTGTGGGGTGTTTCTTTTGTTTAGCCATAGGGGCGGCATTATAGGGAGTTGCGAGCGTGTCGGCTACGGTCAACCTGTGTGCTTGAGCGAGTTGGACGAATCCCGGACAATGCGGGCAGTTCTTTGGTTTTTTTCTCTCGCGGATTGGGCTGTTCTTTCGCGATGTTTGCCTTAAGCAGTGGAAGTAACGCTCACATGACGACGCATATTCAACGTTCGGCCCTGTTGCCCTACCCGGCGCAGGCGCTCTATGACCTGGTCAACGACGTGGCGCGTTACCCAGAGTTTCTGCCTTGGTGCTCGACGGCCGAGGTTCTGGAGAGCAGTGACGAGCACATGGTTGCCAGTGTGGGAGTGGCCAAGGGCGGCCTCAGCCAGCATTTTGTGACGCGCAATGTGCTGGTGCCGGGTCAATCCATTGAAATGAACCTGCAGGAAGGGCCGTTCACCCAACTGCACGGTGTGTGGGTGTTCAAGGCGCTGACGGACAAGGCCTGCAAGATCAGCCTGGATCTTTCGTTTGATTATGCCGGGCCGATTGTTCGTGCGACGTTAGGGCCTTTGTTCAATCAGGCAGCCAATACCTTGGTGGACGCGTTCTGTCAGCGCGCCAAGCAACTGCATGGTTGAGATTGAGGTGGTGTTCGCCGCTGAGGATCGCCAGGTGTTGCTGGGGGTAAAGGTGGCTGAAGGCACTAGTTTACGCGAGGCGGTGCGGGCGTCGGGAATGGCAGCGCATTTTCCTGATGTTGATCTGGCTGATTGCCCGGTGGGTATCTTTGGCAAGGTCGTCGTGGATGCACAGGTGCGCTGCGTACAAGCCGGTGACCGTATTGAGATCTATCGGCCTTTACTGGCCGACCCTAAAGAGGTGCGCAGGTTGCGCGCGGCCAAGGCGGCATTGGCCAGGCAAGCGAATTCTTGAGCTTGCCAAATGGCAGCGTAGCTATCTGCACCGCTGCGATACGAAGCTGAACCCGTAATGGCCTGCCAACTGACACATATCTCCCTGGAACCCCGCGATCCAACTGCGGGAGCGGGGTTGCCTGCGATGGCGGTGGTTCAGTTGAAGATTAATTGACTGACACACCGCCTTCGCGAGCAAGCCCGCTCCCACAGGGGATTGGTGCCAGGCGCTGATGCTGTGGGCAATATAGCTATGCAAATGGCAGGCAACAAAAAGCCCGGCATGCCGGGCTTTTTATCGAGCGCAAAATTATTGCGGGCTGGTGTCCAGAGGCTCAGGCGTCGGCACGGGCACGGTTTCCACGTTGTCGATGTCTTTCTGGATGCTGTCCAGCAACGAACCTGGCTTGGCCGGTACCTCGGATTTTGGTTTTTCGGCTTCCTGCGCAGGGGCGGTCACGTTGGTGCCGCTGTCCTTGCCCAGCAAGGCTTCATCGCGGCTTACGCCGGGCATGAAGTCACCGGACAGGCTCACGAGCTGGTCATTGCCATTGAAGATGACACTGACGCGCTCCTGCTGGCGTTCACCGCCACCAGGCTGCAGGCTGTACAGATAATCCCAGCGATCGGCATGGAAAGTGTCGGTCAGCAGGGGATTACCCATGATAAACCGTACTTGCCGTCGGGTCATTCCCGGGCGTAACTGGTCTATCATGTCCTGCGTGACGACATTGCCCTGCTGGATGTCGATTTTGTAAACCCCGGGGAATGAACAACCGGCGAGTGCGAGCAGTCCCACAAAGGTGAAACTGGTTAGCAAGAGCTTGGTGTTTTGCATCGGTGGGCGACTTCCACTATCTTGGCTGGGACAACGTAAACGCCGATCATACCCGTATTAAGAGAAGCTGCGAAGCAGCATCCGCGAGAAAGCTAACCATGGTTGAAAATAGCGAACTACGCAAAGCCGGTCTCAAAGTGACTCTGCCACGAGTCAAGATTCTACAAATGCTCGATTCTGCTGAGCAGCGCCACATGAGTGCCGAAGACGTTTACAAGGCGCTGATGGAGTCTAACGAGGACGTCGGCCTGGCCACGGTCTACCGTGTACTGACCCAGTTTGAAGCCGCAGGGCTGGTGGTTCGTCATAATTTCGACGGCGGTCATGCGGTGTTTGAATTGGCTGACGGTGGTCACCATGACCACATGGTTGACCTGGATACCAATGAGGTTATCGAGTTCACCAGCCCTGAAATCGAAGCGCTACAGCACAAGATTGCTGAGGAGCATGGGTTCGATTTGGTCGATCACAATCTCGTGTTGTACATCCGTAAGAAAAAGTAAAAATCGACGCAGTTTTGCTTTGCGAAACGATTGAAGGCGACCCTCGGGTCGCCTTCGTGCTTTCTATAAGAGGGAAAGGTGTCGCTTCAAGCCTTCGCGGCTACCACCATTTTTTTCGCGTGAGCCAAGGACTCCTTGGTCAAGTCGATACCACCAAGCATCCGCGCCACTTCTTCTACCCGTTCCGACTTGTTCAGCTTGGAGACGGCTGTGTGTGTCGCGTCACTACCGCGCACCTTGTGCACAAACAGGTGCTGATGCCCTTGGGCTGCCACTTGCGGCAAGTGGGTCACCGTAAGCACCTGGCCGCGATCCCCCAGGCGGCGCAGCAATTGGCCAACGATTTCTGCGGTCGGCCCGCCAATGCCCACATCCACTTCATCGAATACCAGGGTGGGTACCCGTGAGGTCTGGGCGGTAATCACCTGGATCGCCAGGCTGATGCGCGACAGTTCGCCGCCGGAGGCCACTTTGGCCAGAGCCTTGAGCGGTTGGCCGGGGTTGGCACTCACCAGCAGTTCGACGTGCTCCAGCCCATGGGGCTGCAATTCTTGACTGGCGTTGGGATGCAGCTCGATGGTGAAGCGCCCGCCTGGCATGCCCAGGCGTTGGATTTCCAGCTCAACGGCGCTGGCCAGGCTGGTGGCTGCTTGCTGGCGCAGGGCGCTCAGCTCCCGGGCCTTTTCCTGATAATGACGGGCAAACGAAGCGAGCTCTTCGCCCAGGCGCTCGATGGATTCGTCGTTCGCGTTGAGTGTTTCGATTTCATCCAGCAGTTTCTGCTGCATGGTTGCGACTTCAGTCGGCTGGATTCGATGCTTGCGAGCCAGGGTATAAATAGTGTCCAGGCGCTCCTCTATTTCCTGCAGGCGAGCTGGGTCGGCGTCGAAGTGATCCAGGAAACGATTGAGTTCGCCCACGGCCTCTTCAACCTGGATCTGCGCGCTGGTCAGCAGGGTGGTCGCTTCACTCAGCGAGCCAGAAGCATTGTTCACGCTGGACAGGCGATTGAGGCTGGCGGTCAGTGCGTTGAGCACATTGCCGGAGTCGCTCTCGCTACATTGTTCGACCACCTGGCGGCAGATGCCCAGCAGGGTTTCGGCGTTGGTCAGGTTCTTGTGTTCCTGCTCAAGCTGTTCCAGCTCGGTCTCACCCAGGCCCAGGCTTTCGAGCTCTTCCAATTGATAGCTGAGCAACTGGTGGCGGGCGCGTTGTTCGTCGCCGGAGTTGGAGAGGCGTTCCAGTTCCTGGCGTGTCTGGCGCCAGCGTTGGGCGGCCAGTTGTACTTGCCGGGAAAGGTCGGTGGCACCGGCGTACTCATCGAGCAGGCGGCGGTGGGTATCGGTTTTCAACAGGGATTGGTGTTCGTGCTGACTGTGGATATCAATCAGCAATTCACCCAGGGCTTTCAGGTCGCCCAGTGGGCAAGGCGTACCGTTGATATAGCCGCGGGAGCGCCCCTCGGCGGTGATCACCCGGCGCAGAATGCAGGGGCCTTCATTATTAAGGTCGCGCTCGGCCAGCCATGCCTCGGCTTCGGGGATGTCCGCCAGGTCGAAGGTGGCCAGAATGTCGGCCTTGTCGGAGCCAGGGCGTACCACGCCACTGTCGGCGCGGTCGCCGAGGGTCAGGCCGAGGGCGTCGAGCATGATCGACTTGCCGGCGCCGGTTTCGCCTGTGATTACGCTCATCCCGCGATCCAGTTCGAGATCCAGGTGTTCAACGATGGCGTAGTTATGTACAGACAGGTGCACGAGCATGACGGCCGCTCCCAGGCTTTAGGTCTGGTTATTTATACAGTGTTTTGTTCAGGCCTGACAATCCTGGCGTTTAGCTCGATTTGCTTGAGTCGCGATTTTTTTTAGCGCGATGTGGAATGAGCGTGAAGGAAATGATCCAGGTCAATCGAAAGACTTTTGGTAACGCCTGCGCCCTTGAACCTGAAAATTGTGGCCCCATATACCGGAGCAGAAGCGCGAGTTGAGTTCGCGCATGATTTTGAAAGGAGAAATCTATGGCTGACGAACAGACGCAGGATACGCAAACTCCAGACGCCAATTCGGCTGCCGGTGATGAACTGGCGACTCGTGTGCAGGTGCTCGAAGAGCAATTGGCCGCTGCGCAGGATCAATCGTTGCGTGTTGCCGCCGATCTGCAGAACGTCCGCCGCCGTGCCGAGCAGGATGTAGAGAAGGCTCACAAGTTCGCGCTGGAAAAATTCGCCGGTGACCTGCTGCCGATCATCGACAGCCTGGAGCGTGGTCTTGAGTTGTCCAACCCGGACGACGAAAACATCCGCCCAATGCGCGAAGGCATTGAGCTGACCCTGAAAATGTTCCAGGACACCCTGAAGCGTTATCAGTTGGAAGCGATTGATCCGCAAGCCGGCGAGCCGTTCAATGCTGGGCATCACCAAGCCATGGCCATGCAGGAAAGCCATGACCTGGAACCCAATAGCGTGATCAAGGTGTTCCAGAAGGGTTACCAGCTCAACGGTCGCCTGATGCGCCCGGCAATGGTGGTGGTGAGCAAGGCTCCTGCACCCGTTGCACCTTCTATTGATGAGCAGGCTTGAAATACGCCGCAAGGCCCCCATTTATAAGTCAAGCGTTTAAGTGCTACCGCAGTTAGCCAAAACTGCTGCGGCAACCAAATTCAAGTTTCGGGAGAGTAAATCATGGGCAAAATTATCGGTATCGACCTGGGGACTACCAACTCCTGCGTCTCCGTGCTGGAAAACGGCGTTGCAAAAGTTATTGAAAACGCCGAAGGCGCACGTACCACCCCGTCGATCATCGCTTACGCCAACGACGGTGAAATCCTCGTCGGCCAATCGGCCAAGCGTCAGGCAGTGACCAACCCGCACAACACCCTGTACGCGGTAAAGCGTCTGATCGGTCGTAAGTTCGACGAAGAAGTCGTACAGAAAGACATCAAGATGGTGCCTTACAAAATCGCCAAGGCCGACAACGGTGACGCCTGGGTTGAAGTGAACGGCCAGAAGATGTCGCCGCCACAAATCTCGGCTGAAATCTTGAAAAAGATGAAGAAGACCGCCGAAGACTACCTCGGTGAAGCAGTGACTGAAGCGGTGATCACCGTTCCTGCCTACTTCAACGACAGCCAGCGTCAGGCCACCAAAGACGCCGGCCGCATCGCGGGCCTGGATGTAAAACGTATCATCAACGAACCAACCGCAGCTGCTCTGGCTTACGGTATGGACAAGGCCAAGGGCGATCACACCGTGATCGTTTACGACCTGGGTGGCGGTACATTCGACGTCTCCGTGATCGAGATCGCAGAAGTTGACGGCGAGCACCAGTTTGAAGTGTTGGCCACCAACGGTGACACCTTCCTGGGTGGTGAAGACTTTGACATTCGTCTGATCGACTACCTCGTTGACGAATTCAAGAAAGAAAGCGGCATGAACCTCAAAGGTGACCCGCTGGCCATGCAGCGCCTGAAAGAAGCCGCTGAAAAAGCCAAGATCGAGCTGTCTTCCGCTCAGTCGACCGACGTGAACCTGCCGTACATCACTGCAGACGCTACCGGTCCTAAGCACTTGAACGTGAAAATCTCGCGTTCCAAGCTCGAAGCACTGGTTGAAGACCTGGTTCAGCGCACCATCGAACCTTGCCGTATCGCGCTGAAAGACTCCGGTATCGACGTTGGCTCTATCAACGACGTGATCCTGGTGGGCGGTCAGACCCGTATGCCACTGGTTCAGAAGCTGGTCACCGAGTTCTTCGGCAAAGAAGCTCGTAAAGACGTGAACCCGGACGAAGCCGTTGCCATGGGTGCTGCCATCCAGGGTGCCGTACTGGCCGGTGACGTGAAAGACGTGTTGCTGCTGGACGTAAGCCCGCTGACCCTGGGTATCGAAACCATGGGTGGCGTGATGACTGCGCTGATCGAGAAAAACACCACGATTCCTACCAAGAAATCCCAGGTGTTCTCGACTGCCGATGACAACCAGGGCGCCGTGACTATCCACGTGCTGCAGGGCGAGCGTAAGCAAGCTGCGCAGAACAAGTCCCTGGGCAAGTTCGACCTGGCTGAGATTCCACCAGCACCACGTGGCGTGCCACAAATCGAAGTGACCTTCGACATCGACGCCAACGGCATCCTGCACGTCGGCGCGAAAGACAAGGCCACCGGCAAAGAGCAGAAGATCACCATCAAGGCCAACTCCGGCCTGTCTGATGAAGAAATTCAACAGATGATCCGTGATGCTGAAACCAATGCTGAAGCGGACAAGAAGTTCGAAGAGTTGGCGGGCGCTCGTAACCAGGGTGACGCGCTGGTTCACTCGACGCGCAAAATGATCGCTGATGCTGGCGACAAAGTGACCGACGAAGAGAAAACCGCAATCGAAGCGGCAGTGGTTGCCCTGGAAGCCGCCATCAAAGGCGACGACAAGGCTGCCATCGAAGCCAAGGTTGAGGAACTGTCGAAAGTCTCCGCGCCAGTTGCTCAGAAAATGTACGCCGAACAAGGCCAGCCGGCTGACGGCGCTGCGCAACAAGCAGAGCCTGAAGCCAAGCATGACGACGTTGTCGATGCCGAGTTCGAAGAAGTTAAAGACGACCAGAAGAAGTAACTTGGTCGCCCGGTTGACCGCACACAAGCGGTGACTGGTAGGATGTCGCCGCGCGGGAGCTTGCTCCCGCGTTGGCGTGTCTGGGGTATGCGAATTTTTACAGCATGCGACAACGCTCGGATGCTGGCGGTGTGAACGGGAATGCTCCTGCTTTCCGAATGACAGTCACCGCGTTTTTGGCCGGGTCCCTGGCTGAAAGCAGTAATGACCAGGATCGTTGAATTGACGTGAGTTGGGTCCGGGCCTGTATTGGGGCTCAACGAGTTTGGCAGGGTTCAGGAGGGCCAGGTCGAACGTCCTTAAGAGTGCAAAGACTTATGGCAAAGCGTGACTATTACGAAGTATTGGGTGTGGAGCGTGGCGCCAGCGAGGCGGAGCTGAAAAAGGCCTACCGTCGCCTGGCGATGAAGCACCACCCGGACCGTAATCCGGATAACAAAGAATCCGAAGAGATGTTCAAAGAGGCCAACGAGGCCTACGAATGCCTGTGTGATCCCAATAAGCGTGCAGCCTACGACCAGTATGGCCATGCCGGTGTCGACCCAAGCATGGGCGGCGGCGGTGCCGGTTTTGGTGGTCAGAACTTCTCCGATATTTTCGGCGACGTATTCAGCGACTTCTTCGGCGGTGGCCGTGGCGGTCAGCGTGGCGGCCCTCAGCGCGGCAGCGACCTGCGTTACACCCTGGAACTGAACCTGGAAGAAGCCGTGCGCGGCACCAGTGTCAATATCCGTGTGCCGACGCTGGTCAACTGCAAGCCGTGCGACGGCTCGGGTGCGAAGAAAGGCTCCTCGCCGATCACGTGCCCGACCTGCGGCGGTATTGGGCAGGTGCGCATGCAACAGGGCTTCTTCTCGGTGCAGCAAACCTGCCCGCGTTGCCATGGCCAGGGCAAGATCATTTCCGATCCGTGCGACTCCTGCCACGGCGAAGGCCGCGTCGAAGAGTACAAGACGCTGTCGGTGAAAGTGCCTGCGGGTGTGGATACCGGTGATCGTATTCGCCTGTCGGGCGAAGGCGAGGCGGGTGCCCAGGGTGGCCCTACAGGCGACCTGTACGTGGTGATCAATGTGCGCGAGCACTCGATCTTCCAGCGTGACGGCAAGCACTTGTTCTGCGAAGTGCCGATCAGCTTTGTTGATGCGGCCCTGGGTGGCGAGCTGGAGATTCCGACGCTGGATGGTCGGGTCAAGCTCAAGATTCCCGAGGGGACTCAAACCGGCAAGCAGTTCCGCATTCGTGGCAAAGGCGTTGCGCCCGTGCGTGGTGGCGGTGCTGGCGACCTGATGTGTCGTGTGGCGGTTGAAACCCCCGTGAACCTGAATCGTCGTCAGCGTGAACTGCTGGAAGAGTTCCGCAGCTCGCTGGAAGGCGATGACTCGCACTCACCGAAGACCACAGGCTTCTTCGACGGTGTAAAACGCTTCTTCGGCGACCTGTAAGGATCTGAATATGCGACGTATAGCCGTAATGGGCGCTGCCGGGCGCATGGGCAAGACGCTGGTCGAGGCGGTGCAGCAACGCTCGCCGGCCTCCGGGCTGACGGCGGCGATTGTTCGCCCAGGCAGTACGTTGATCGGCGCGGACGCAGGTGAGTTGGCCTCATTGGGTCGCATCGGTGTTTCGCTGTCTGGCAACCTTGAGCAGGTGGCTGACGAATTCGACGTGCTGATCGACTTCACCCTGCCGGAAGTGATGCTGAAAAATCTGGCCTTCTGCCGCAAGGCAGGCAAGGCCATGGTGATCGGCACGACCGGTTTGAGTGCCGAGCAGAAGCACTTGCTGGTGGAGGCGGGCAAGGATATTCCGATCGTCTTCGCGGCCAATTTCAGCGTGGGTGTGAACCTGTCGCTGAAGTTGCTGGACCTGGCGGCGCGTGTGCTGGGGGATGAAGCGGATATCGAGATTATCGAGACCCATCATCGCCACAAGATCGACGCGCCTTCGGGCACGGCCTTGCGCATGGGTGAAGCCATTGCCGATGCGCTGGGTCGCGATCTGTCGAAAGTGGCGGTGTACGGGCGTGAGGGCCATACCGGTGCGCGTGCGCGTGACACCATTGGTTTCGCGACCGTGCGCGGTGGTGATGTGGTCGGTGATCACACGGTGCTGTTTGCCACCGAAGGTGAGCGCCTGGAAATCACCCACAAAGCCTCCAGCCGCATGACCTTCGCCAAGGGCGCAGTGCGTGCTGCACTCTGGTTGGAAGGGCGTGAGCCGGGCCTGTACGACATGCGTGACGTGCTGGACCTGCACTAAGCAGTAGCTAAAACGGGGCCTCAGGATTATCCTGTGGCCCTGTTTTTACCCGCTAGGCGACGTCCTGTCGCATTCCCCTGCCTTTAAGGCTCATTAGCGGTGGACCAAAAAAGCCTTTTTCTGTAAGCTACAGCTTTAGTGTGTCCACTAAAAGCGCGCAGAATAATTCAGTGAAGAAGCGGGGTGACGTGTCCATACGTCACTCCGCTTTTTTACAACCTGCGATCGCCCTTTCAGGCTTTATTTACGGGAGGTCTTCTTGACTAAGCCAGCCATACTCGCCCTTGCTGATGGCAGCATTTTTCGCGGCGAAGCCATTGGAGCCGACGGTCAAACCGTTGGAGAGGTGGTGTTTAACACCGCCATGACCGGCTATCAGGAAATCCTTACCGATCCTTCCTACGCCCAACAGATCGTTACCCTGACCTATCCGCACATCGGCAACACCGGCACCACGCCGGAAGATGTCGAGTCTGATCGTGTCTGGTCGGCGGGCCTGGTGATTCGTGACCTGCCACTGGTTGCGAGCAACTGGCGTAACACGATGTCGCTGTCCGATTACCTGAAAGCCAACAACGTTGTGGCGATCGCCGGTATCGATACGCGCCGCCTCACGCGCATCCTGCGTGAAAAAGGCTCGCAGAACGGCTGCATCATGGTCGGTGACAATATCTCCGAAGAGGCGGCGATTGCCGCGGCGCAAGGTTTCCCTGGCCTGAAGGGCATGGACCTGGCGAAAGTCGTCAGCGTCAAAGAGAAGTACGAGTGGCGTTCCACTGTGTGGGATCTGAAGACCGACAGCCACGCGACTATCGAGGCTGCCGATCTGCCTTACCACGTGGTGGCTTATGACTACGGCGTCAAGTACAACATCCTGCGCATGTTGGTCGAGCGTGGCTGCCGCGTGACCGTGGTACCCGCGCAAACGCCTGCCAGCGATGTGCTCGCGATGCAGCCGGACGGCGTGTTCCTGTCCAACGGCCCGGGTGACCCTGAGCCATGCGACTACGCTATCCAGGCCATCAAGGATGTGCTGGAGACCGAGATTCCGGTGTTCGGCATCTGCCTTGGCCACCAGTTGCTGGCTTTGGCCTCCGGCGCCAAGACCCTGAAAATGGGCCACGGCCACCACGGTGCCAACCACCCGGTACAAGACCTGGACACCGGCGTTGTGATGATCACCAGCCAGAACCACGGTTTTGCGGTGGATGAAGCCTCCCTGCCGAGCAACGTGCGCGCCATTCACAAGTCGCTGTTCGACGGTTCCCTGCAAGGCATCGAGCGCACCGACAAGAGCGCGTTCAGCTTCCAGGGCCACCCTGAAGCCAGCCCGGGCCCGAACGACGTAGCGCCGCTGTTCGACCGTTTCATCAATGAGATGGCCAAGCGACGCTGACTGAGTGGCCTGCGGGCGGCCCCGGATTGCGGTGGCCCCCGCAGGCTCTTCAAAGATTGTTCAAGACGGCTTGCCGACTGACCTGCGGATTTGAGTGACAAACCCATGCCAAAACGTACAGACATAAAAAGCATCCTGATTCTCGGCGCTGGCCCGATCGTGATCGGCCAGGCCTGCGAATTCGACTACTCCGGCGCCCAGGCCTGTAAAGCTCTGCGCGAGGAGGGCTATCGCGTCATCCTGGTGAACTCCAACCCGGCCACCATCATGACCGACCCGGCCATGGCCGACGCCACCTACATCGAGCCGATCAAGTGGCAGACCGTTGCCAAGATCATCGAGAAAGAGCGTCCGGACGCGCTGCTGCCAACCATGGGTGGCCAGACCGCTCTGAACTGCGCCCTGGACCTGGAGCGCGAAGGCGTCCTGGAAAAGTTCGGCGTAGAGATGATCGGTGCCAATGCCGACACCATCGACAAGGCTGAAGACCGTTCGCGTTTCGACAAGGCCATGAAGTCTATCGGCCTGGCGTGCCCACGTTCCGGTATCGCCCACAGCATGGAAGAGGCCAACGCGGTCCTCGAGACCCTGGGCTTCCCGTGCATCATCCGCCCGTCCTTCACCATGGGCGGCACCGGTGGCGGTATTGCCTACAACCGTGAAGAGTTCGAAGAAATCTGCGCTCGCGGCCTGGACCTGTCGCCGACCAAAGAGCTGCTGATCGACGAATCCCTGATCGGCTGGAAAGAATATGAGATGGAGGTTGTCCGCGATAAGAAGGACAACTGCATCATCGTCTGCTCCATCGAAAACTTCGACCCGATGGGCGTGCACACCGGTGACTCGATCACCGTGGCGCCAGCACAGACCCTGACCGACAAGGAATACCAGATCCTGCGTAACGCCTCCCTGGCGGTACTGCGCGAGATCGGCGTTGAAACCGGCGGCTCCAACGTCCAGTTCGGCATCTGCCCGGACACCGGCCGCATGGTCGTGATCGAGATGAACCCACGTGTATCGCGTTCTTCGGCGCTGGCCTCGAAAGCGACTGGCTTCCCGATTGCGCGTATCGCTGCCAAGCTGGCTATCGGCTACACCCTGGACGAGCTGCAAAACGAAATCACCGGCGGCGCTATGCCGGCGTCTTTCGAGCCGTCTATCGACTACGTCGTGACCAAGCTGCCGCGCTTTGCCTTCGAGAAATTCGCCAAGGCTGATGCGCGCCTGACCACCCAGATGAAGTCGGTCGGTGAAGTCATGGCAATCGGCCGTACTTTCCAGGAATCCCTGCAGAAAGCGCTGCGCGGTCTGGAAGTCGGCGTTTGCGGCCTGGACGAAAAGCTCGACCTGAGCAACCCGGAAAGCATGAGCATCCTCAAGCGCGAGCTGACCGTGCCGGGCGCCGAGCGTATCTGGTACGTGGCTGACGCCTTCCGTGCCGGCCTGAGCGTCGAAGATATCTTCGGCATGAACATGATCGACCCGTGGTTCCTGGTGCAGATCGAAGATCTGATCAAAGAAGAAGAGAAGGTCAAGACGCTGGGTCTGTCGTCTATCGATCGCGACTTGATGTTCCGCCTCAAGCGCAAAGGTTTCTCCGACCAGCGTCTGGCCAAGCTGCTGGGTGTGACCGAGAAGAACCTGCGCACTCATCGCCACAAGCTGGATATCTTCCCGGTCTACAAGCGCGTTGACACCTGCGCCGCAGAATTCGCCACCGACACGGCCTACATGTACTCAACTTATGAAGAAGAGTGCGAAGCCGCGCCGACGGGCCGCGACAAGATCATCATCCTGGGTGGCGGTCCGAACCGTATCGGCCAGGGCATCGAGTTCGACTATTGCTGCGTACACGCCGCCCTCGCCCTGCGCGAAGACGGGTACGAGACCATCATGGTCAACTGCAACCCGGAAACGGTTTCCACTGACTACGACACTTCCGACCGCCTGTACTTCGAGCCGGTAACCCTGGAAGACGTCTTGGAAATCTGCCGCGTCGAGAAGCCTAAAGGCGTGATCGTCCAGTACGGCGGCCAGACCCCGCTGAAATTGGCGCGCGCCCTCGAAGCCGCTGGCGTGCCGATCATCGGTACCAGCCCGGATGCTATCGACCGTGCCGAAGACCGTGAGCGTTTCCAGCAAATGGTTGAGCGCCTGAACCTGCGTCAGCCGCCGAACGCCACCGTGCGCAGCGAAGACGAAGCCATTCGTGCGGCCAGCAAGATCGGCTACCCGCTGGTGGTGCGTCCGTCCTACGTACTGGGCGGCCGGGCGATGGAAATCGTCTACGAAGAAGAAGAACTCAAGCGTTACCTGCGTGATGCGGTGAAAGTCTCCAACGACAGCCCGGTGCTGCTGGACCACTTCCTCAACTGCGCCATCGAAATGGACGTGGATGCGGTCTGCGACGGCACCGACGTAGTGATCGGCGCGATCATGCAGCACATCGAGCAAGCCGGCGTTCACTCCGGTGACTCCGCGTGCTCGCTGCCGCCGTACTCGCTGCCGGCGCACATCCAGGATGAGATGCGCGAACAGGTCAAGAAAATGGCCCTCGAGCTGGGCGTTGTCGGCCTGATGAACGTACAGTTGGCGCTGCAAGGCGAAGATATCTACGTCATTGAAGTCAACCCGCGTGCTTCGCGTACCGTACCGTTTGTGTCCAAGTGCATCGGTGTGTCCCTGGCCATGATCGCCGCTCGCGTGATGGCCGGTAAGACCCTGAAGGAAATCGGCTTTACCAAGGAAATCATTCCGAACTTCTACAGCGTGAAAGAGGCAGTGTTCCCGTTCGCCAAATTCCCTGGCGTGGACCCGATCCTGGGCCCAGAGATGAAGTCCACCGGTGAAGTGATGGGCGTGGGCGATACCTTCGGTGAAGCGTTCGCCAAGGCCCAGATGGGCGCCAGCGAAGTGCTGCCGACCGGTGGTACTGCGTTTATCAGCGTGCGTGATGACGACAAGCCACTGGTTGCAGGGGTTGCCCGCGATCTGATCAACTTGGGCTTTGAAGTCGTGGCTACCGCCGGGACCGCCAAGCTGATCGAAGCTGCCGGCCTGAAAGTACGTCGCGTAAACAAGGTGACGGAAGGCCGTCCGCATGTGGTCGACATGATCAAGAATGACGAAGTCACCCTGATCATCAACACCACCGAAGGTCGTCAGTCGATCGCGGACTCCTATTCCATTCGTCGTAATGCCTTGCAGCACAAGATTTACTGCACCACTACCATTGCTGCTGGCGAAGCTATCTGTGAAGCGCTCAAGTTCGGTCCGGAAAAGACCGTGCGTCGCTTGCAGGATCTACACGCAGGATTGAAGGCATGATCAAATACCCAATGACCGTCCAGGGCGCCAAGGCCCTGGAAGAGGAACACGCCCATCTGACCAAGGTCGTACGTCCGAAGCTGAGTCAGGACATCGGTACGGCCCGCGAGCTGGGTGACTTGAAGGAAAACGCTGAATACCACGCTGCTCGCGAGCAGCAGGGGATGGTCGAGGCGCGGATTCGTGACATCGAAGGCCGGATTCAGAATCAGGTCATCATTGATGTCACCTCCATCCCTCATACCGGTAAAGTGATTTTCGGCACCACTGTAGAGATCGCCAACGTCGAGACTGATGAGCGCGTTGTCTATCACATCGTGGGTGAAGATGAAGCTGACTTCAAACTCGGCAAGATCTCTGTTGGTTCGCCGCTGGCCCGCGCCTTGATTGCCAAGGAAGAGGGTGATGTGGTGGCCGTCAAGACGCCGGGTGGCGTGATCGAGTACGAGATTGTCGAAGTTCGTCACATCTGAAAGACGGCGCCCGCTGCGTGCGGGCGCCATGCTTTGGCAGCTCGCTCAGATGCTTTGGGTGGGCGGCCTATGGCTGTTACATATTGGTGTATTGCCGGCGTTGGGCCTGATTGGCTTGGCGCCGCTGCTGATCGATGAGATCGACGGATTGCTGAGTGCGCTGCTGGTGGGTTTTGCGGCGACGTGCGTGCTGCTTCAGGTGTTGGTGCTGGTCAAGGCTGAAGGCCTGAAGAGTTTGTGGCGGGATATTCGCGGGCAACTGCTGTTGATGGCGCTGTATGCATGCGCGATGTTTTGCGTGGTGCATGTGTGGCTGCCGCAAGCGTTGCGCTGGCAGTTATTCAGCTATCTTGTGCTAGGGTTCTCTGGCCTGGTGCTGGTTATGCAGCCTGCGCCGGGATGGAGTGGCGGGGCGCGCGAAGCACGCCCTTGACCCTTTTCATCATTTGAAGCGATGAACGTTCGACAGTTGCTTGTTGACGCTGAAGTTCTTGCGATACAGCAGCGCCATCTTGCCGATGACCTGAACCAGGTCCGCTTTGCCGACCTTGCACAGTTCTGCAACGGCGGCCAGGCGCGCTTCGCGATCAAGGATGTTGACCTTGATCTTGATCAGTTCGTGATCGTTCAGTGCGCGCTCGAATTCGGCTAGCACACCCTCAGTCAAACCGTTGTCTGCCACAATCAGAACTGGTTTCAGATGGTGGCCAATGGATTTGTACTGTTTCTTCTGCTCTTGAGTGAGCGGCATAATCTGACCCCTGCGTCTGATCTTGTAAAAAGCGGCGGCCAGTTTACCCGAGCGAGTCCGGGACCGCCCAGTTAATCACGACCCGTTTTATTTTTTCGAGGTGGCCCGTGGCCCGTTCCAAAACCAGCCTTAAGTGGCTACAAGAACATTTCAATGATCCTTACGTCAAAAAGGCGCAAAAGGACGGCTATCGTTCCCGTGCCAGCTACAAGCTGCTGGAGATCCAGGACAAGGACAAACTGATCCGTCCAGGCATGAGCGTTATCGATCTCGGCGCGGCCCCCGGTGGCTGGTCCCAGGTGACCAGTCGTCTGATTGGTGGGCAAGGTCGATTGATCGCTTCGGACATCCTCGAGATGGATAGCATCCCGGACGTGACCTTTGTTCACGGCGATTTCACCGAGGACAAGGTATTGGCCGAGATCCTGGAGGCTGTGGGAAATTCGCAGGTAGACCTTGTGATTTCCGACATGGCCCCCAATATGAGTGGATTACCGGCTGTTGATATGCCGCGTGCCATGTTCCTGTGTGAACTGGCGCTGGATCTGGCAGGTCGGGTGTTGCGTCCGGGTGGCGATTTCCTGGTGAAGGTCTTCCAGGGCGAAGGTTTCGACGAGTACCACAAGAACATTCGCAAGTTGTTCGACAAGGTACAGACACGCAAGCCGGACTCATCCCGTGACCGGTCCAGGGAGCAGTATCTGCTGTGCCGTGGCTTCCGCGGTGTCGAAGGCGCTGCGAGCGAAGAGCGTTTTTGAGAAATTCGAGGAGGGCGATAGGTTTTTTTATATCGCTTTCGTCACGAAGCTTTACGAATATTGCGTAGTCAAAGTTTCACAAAGGGTTACAGACGGCGCCTGCCAGAGTTGTAGGTAATGTAGTAAGTTAGGCCGGTGAATATCATGCGAAGCGCGCGCCAGTAGCGGAGCTTGCTTCAGAGGGTAGTTAATTGAACGATATGGCAAAGAATCTGATCCTGTGGTTGATCATCGCGGCTGTCCTGGTGACGGTGATGAACAACTTCTCCAGCCCTAACGAGCCGCAGACCCTCAACTATTCCGACTTCATCCAGCAAGTTAAGGATGGCAAGGTCGAGCGCGTAGCGGTTGATGGCTACGTGATTACCGGTAAGCGCAACGATGGCGACAGCTTCAAGACCATTCGTCCTGCCATTCAGGACAACGGTCTCATCGGTGACCTGGTGGATAACAAGGTCGTTGTGGAAGGCAAGCAGCCTGAACAGCAAAGCATCTGGACCCAGCTCCTGGTGGCCAGCTTCCCGATCCTGGTGATTATCGCCGTGTTCATGTTCTTCATGCGCCAGATGCAAGGCGGTGCGGGAGGCAAGGGCGGGCCGATGAGCTTCGGCAAAAGCAAGGCGCGCCTGCTCTCCGAAGACCAGGTGAAGACCACCCTGGCTGACGTCGCAGGTTGCGACGAAGCCAAGGAAGAAGTCGGTGAGTTGGTCGAGTTCCTGCGTGATCCGGGCAAGTTCCAGCGCCTGGGTGGCCGTATTCCTCGCGGTGTGCTGATGGTGGGGCCTCCGGGTACCGGTAAAACCTTGCTGGCCAAGGCGATTGCCGGCGAAGCCAAGGTGCCTTTCTTCACGATTTCCGGTTCTGACTTCGTCGAGATGTTTGTCGGCGTCGGCGCCAGCCGTGTTCGCGATATGTTCGAGCAGGCCAAGAAGCACGCGCCATGCATCATCTTCATCGACGAAATCGATGCCGTTGGTCGCCATCGTGGCGCGGGCATGGGGGGTGGTCACGATGAGCGTGAGCAGACCCTCAACCAGTTGCTGGTAGAGATGGATGGTTTCGAGATGAATGACGGCATTATCGTCATCGCCGCAACCAACCGTCCCGACGTTCTCGACCCTGCGTTGCTGCGTCCGGGCCGTTTCGACCGTCAGGTTGTGGTCGGCCTGCCGGACATTCGTGGTCGTGAGCAGATCCTGAAAGTACACATGCGCAAGGTGCCAATGGGTGACGACGTGGCTCCGGCTGTGATCGCCCGTGGTACTCCCGGTTTCTCCGGTGCTGATCTGGCGAACCTGGTAAACGAGGCTTCGCTGTTCGCTGCCCGTACTGGCAAGCGCATCGTTGAGATGAAAGAGTTCGAATTGGCGAAAGACAAGATCATGATGGGCGCCGAGCGCAAATCCATGGTCATGTCCGAGAAAGAGAAGCAGAACACCGCTTATCACGAGGCAGGTCACGCCATTGTAGGTCGCGTTGTGCCTGAGCATGACCCTGTCTATAAAGTGTCGATCATTCCTCGTGGCCGGGCACTCGGTGTGACCATGTTCCTGCCGGAAGAGGATCGCTACAGCCTCTCCAAGCGTGCGCTGATCAGTCAGATCTGCTCGCTGTATGGCGGTCGTATTGCTGAGGAAATGACCCTTGGCTTCGACGGTGTGACCACTGGTGCCTCCAATGACATCATGCGTGCCAGCCAGATCGCACGAAACATGGTGACCAAGTGGGGCTTGTCGGAAAAACTCGGCCCATTGATGTACGCCGAAGAGGAAGGCGAAGTGTTCCTGGGGCGTGGCGGCGGTGGGCAAAGCGCCAGCTTCTCGGGTGAGACAGCCAAGCTGATCGACTCCGAAGTTCGCAGCATCATTGACCAGTGCTATGGCACGGCCAAGCAGATTTTGACTGACAACCGTGACAAGCTGGACGCCATGGCTGATGCGTTGATGAAGTACGAAACCATCGATGCCGACCAGATCGACGACATCATGGCGGGCCGTACGCCGCGTGAGCCGCGCGACTGGGAAGGTGGTTCGGGTACTTCGGGCACTCCGCCTGTGGTGCAGAATGAGCGCCCTGAAACGCCTATCGGCGGCCCGGCAGCTGATCACTAAGGTTTGAAATGACTTCTGCTTTGTCCTCTACCCGGTTGCCTTGCGGCAACCGGGTTCTTGATTTGGCCCGGACGCATGTCATGGGCATCCTCAATGTAACCCCTGACTCCTTTTCCGATGGTGGCCGCTTCAGTCAGCTGGATGCCGCGTTGCGCCACGCCGAGGCGATGGTGGCTGCCGGTGCGACGCTGATTGATGTGGGAGGGGAGTCGACCCGCCCCGGCGCCCGCGTTGTTTCTCCTTTGGAGGAGCTGGAGCGGGTGGCGCCCGTGGTTGAGCGCATTGCCCGTGAGCTGGATGTCATCATCTCGGTAGACACCTCCACCCCAGCAGTGATGCGCGAAACCGCGCGGCTCGGAGCGGGGTTGATCAACGATGTGCGTTCGCTTCAGCGCGACGGCGCCCTTGATGCGGCCGCTGCAACCGGCTTGCCTGTCTGCCTGATGCATATGCTGGGTGAGCCCGGCAACATGCAAGACAATCCGCATTACGACGATCTGGTCGGTGAGGTCAGTGGGTTTCTTGCTGATAGGGTCGCCCAATGTGTCGCTGTGGGTATCGCGCCTGAGCAGATCATCCTCGATCCGGGGTTTGGCTTTGCCAAGACCCTGCAGCACAATCTAAGTCTGTTCAAACACATGGAAGCCTTGCACGCCCTTGGTCGCCCGCTGTTGGTCGGCGTTTCGCGCAAGAGCATGATAGGGCTCGCCTTGAATCGCCCGGTCGGCGAACGCCTGTATGGCGGCCTGGCGCTTGCGGCGCTTGCTGTAACCAAGGGCGCACGTATTTTGCGTGTGCATGATGTCGCCGAAACGGTCGATGTGGTGCGCATGCTCGCTGCTGTAGAATCAGCCGAATAAGAATGATGGAGCACTTATGACTAAAAAATATTTTGGCACCGACGGCATTCGTGGTCGGGTCGGCGAATTCCCGATCACCCCTGATTTCATGCTCAAGCTGGGTTGGGCGGCAGGCATGGCGTTCCGCAGCATGGGCGCGTGTCGCATCCTGGTGGGCAAGGACACCCGTATTTCGGGTTACATGTTTGAGTCTGCGCTGGAGGCCGGATTGTCCGCCGCTGGGGCCGATGTGATGCTGTTGGGCCCTATGCCCACGCCGGCAATCGCTTACCTGACGCGTACCTTCCACGCCGAAGCCGGTATTGTGATCAGCGCCTCCCACAATCCTCATGATGACAATGGCATCAAGTTTTTCTCGGGGCAGGGCACCAAGCTGCCTGACGAGATCGAGTTGATGATCGAAGAGCTGCTGGATGCGCCGATGACGGTGGTCGAGTCCAGCAAGCTGGGCAAGGTGTCGCGCATTAACGACGCGTCAGGCCGCTATATCGAATTCTGTAAAAGCAGCGTTCCGAGCAGCACCAATTTTGCAGGCTTGAAGATTGTTGTCGATTGCGCCCATGGGGCGACCTACAAGGTGGCGCCGAGCGTCTTCAAGGAACTGGGCGCACAGGTTACCGTGCTGTCGGCTCAGCCCAACGGCTTGAACATCAACGACAACTGCGGTTCCACCCACATGGAGCAGCTGCAGGCTGCAGTGCTGGCTGAGCATGCGGACCTGGGCATCGCTTTTGATGGCGATGGCGACCGCGTGCTGATGGTGGATCACACTGGCACGATCGTGGATGGTGATGACCTGTTGTTCATCATTGCCCGTGACCTGCATGAGCGTAACAAGCTGCAAGGCGGCGTGGTCGGCACCCTGATGAGTAATCTCGGGCTGGAATTGGCGTTGGCAGAACTGGGGATTCCCTTTATTCGCGCCAATGTCGGTGACCGCTACGTGATCGCCGAGCTGCTGGAGCGTAACTGGTTGGTCGGCGGCGAGAACTCCGGGCACGTGGTTTGCTTCCAGCACACCACCACGGGTGACGCGATCATCGCCGCGCTACAGGTGCTGTTGGCCCTGCGTCGCCGCGAAGAGAGCCTGGCCCAGGCGCGCCAAGCCCTGCGCAAGTGCCCGCAAGTGCTGCTCAATGTGCGTTTTTCCGGTGGCGAAAACCCCATCGAACACCCTGCTGTCAAAGAGGCTTGCGAGCGCGTAACTCAGGCAATGGCGGGGCGCGGGCGTGTGTTGCTGCGCAAGTCCGGCACAGAGCCGCTGGTGCGTGTGATGGTCGAAGGCGAGGACGAAACACAGGTTCGCGGCCATGCCGAAGACCTGGCAAAACTGGTAACTGAAGTTTGCGCCTGAATTCGGCTTGCCAGTGATGATGTGGTTGGGTAACATCTGCGCCCACTTTGACCGACGGGGTACAGCATGCGTCGCACTATGGTAGCTGGTAACTGGAAGATGCACGGTACCCGCGCCAGTGTCGCTGAGCTGATCAACGGCCTTCGTCACTTGGCCTTGCCTAGCGGTGTTGACGTCGCGGTGTTCCCGCCTTGCTTGCATATCAACCAAGTGGTTGATGGCTTGAAGGGCAAGTCGATTCAGGTCGGCGCGCAGAACTCTGCGGTAGAGCCGATGCAAGGTGCGTTGACCGGCGAGATTTCGCCGAGTCAGCTGGTTGATGCGGGTTGTTCCTATGTGCTTGTCGGGCACTCCGAGCGTCGCCAGATGATGGGCGAGCGGGATGGGACACTCAACCGCAAATTCGCCGCAGCACAGGCTTGTGGCTTGATTCCGGTGTTGTGCATAGGGGAGACCCTTGAGCAGCGCGAATCGGGCAAGACTCTTGAAGTTGTCTCGCGTCAGCTGGGCAGCATCATCGAGGAGCTGGGTGTTGGTGCATTTGCAAAGGCAGTTATTGCTTACGAGCCGGTCTGGGCCATTGGCACCGGGCTGACTGCTACACCGCAACAGGCGCAGGATGTGCACGCAGCCATCCGCGCGCAGTTGGCGGCAGAGAATTCTGAAGTCGCACAAGGTGTGCGGCTTCTATACGGCGGCAGCGTGAAGGCGGCCAATGCGGTCGAACTGTTCGGCATGCCGGATATCGATGGGGGGCTCATTGGTGGAGCTTCCCTGAATGCAGATGAGTTCGGTGCGATCTGTCGCGCCGCGGGAAACTGAAAAAATGCTGGAAACAGTCGTAGTCGTTTTTCATCTGTTGGCTGCCCTGAGCGTAGTTGCTCTGGTTTTGTTGCAACAGGGTAAAGGTGCGGATGCTGGTGCGTCTTTCGGTGCAGGTGCTTCAAATACTGTGTTCGGAAGCCAAGGTTCCTCTACCTTTCTTAGTAAGTTTACTGCTATACTTGCCGCAGGTTTCTTCATAACCAGCTTAGGGTTAGGTTACTTTGCTAAAGAGAAAGCTCATGTGCTGACTCAAGTAGGTTTGCCAAACCCAGCAGTGTTGGAAGTTCCAAAAGCAAAACCGGCTTCTGATGATGTCCCGGTGCTTCAAGAGCAAAAGTCGGCTACTCCAGCGACTGACGTACCTCCAGCTCAAGAGCAGAAGTAAGAAGGGTTGTAAGCGCTGTATTGCCGAGGTGGTGGAATTGGTAGACACGCAACCTTGAGGTGGTTGTGCCCATAGGGTGTAGGGGTTCGAGTCCCCTTCTCGGTACCAATTATCAGGAGAGCCCGCTGTTGCGGGCTTTCTTGTAGGTGGAAGGTTACATTGACCCTGCAAGGGATCGGTCGTATACTTCCGCCCCAGCTTTGTCGCGGGGTGGAGCAGTCTGGTAGCTCGTCGGGCTCATAACCCGAAGGTCGTCGGTTCAAATCCGGCCCCCGCAACCAGTTTTAGCGGAGCCCCTTTTAAGGGGCTTTTTGTTAGCTGGACACTTTCAACGCCGCTGTTCGACGGCGTTTCAAGGATGGGCGTTTCGCCCATTTTTTTATTTTGCACAGCATGCACATACATGCACGAGGGGGTTCAGGTGTCGAGCAAGCTAGAAGAGTTGCAGGCCTTGTTGGCCCCGGTGGTCGTGGCCCTAGGCTATGAATGCTGGGGTATTGAGTTTTCGGCTCAAGGTCGCCACTCAATGTTGCGCGTTTATATCGATAAAGAGGGCGGCGTGCTGGTGGACGATTGTGCCATTGTCAGCCGTCAGATCAGCGGTGTGCTGGATGTTGAAGATCCAATCTCCGTTGAATACACCCTTGAGGTTTCCTCGCCAGGCATGGAACGCCCACTGTTCACTCTCGAGCAGTTTGCTAAATATGCCGGTGAACAAGTGAAGATCAAGCTGCGCTCCCCCTTTGAAGGGCGACGCAACTTTCAGGGCCTTCTGCGCAGTGTAGAAGATCAGGATGTCGTGGTGCAGGTAGAAGACCATGAGTTCCTGTTGCCGATCGATATGATCGACAAGGCCAACATTATTCCCAGTTTTGACTGAGACGCGGATCCCGCGGATCCAATGGCTTGCGAAAGGCGAGGCGTACGATGAGCAAAGAAGTACTGCTGGTTGTTGAGTCGGTATCCAATGAAAAGGGTGTACCGGCAAGCGTGATTTTTGAAGCGTTGGAGCTGGCCCTGGCCACTGCTACCAAGAAACGTTTTGAAGACGAAGTAGATCTGCGTGTGGAAATCAACCGCCACACCGGTGCCTATGAGACTTTCCGTCGTTGGACGGTGGTCGAAGAGGACGATCTTGATGATCCGGCAATCGAAACCTGGCCAAGCAAGGTTGCGCAAACGCATCCGGGCGCTCAGGTTGGCGATGTTGTTGAAGAAAAGATCGAGTCGATCGAATTCGGCCGTATTGCTGCACAGACCGCCAAGCAGGTCATCGTGCAGAAGGTTCGCGAAGCCGAGCGCGCTCAAGTCGTTGACGCCTATCGCGAACGCCTGGGTGAAATCATCTCCGGCACCGTGAAAAAAGTTACCCGCGACAACGTGATCGTCGACCTGGGCAACAACGCCGAAGCGTTGCTGGCCCGCGAAGACATCATCTCTCGCGAAACCTTCCGTGTCGGCGTGCGCTTGCGTGCGCTGCTCAAGGAAATCCGCACCGAGAACCGCGGCCCGCAGTTGATCCTGTCGCGTACCGCGCCGGAAATGCTGATCGAGCTGTTCCGTATCGAAGTGCCGGAAATCGCCGAAGGCCTGATCGAAGTGATGGCTGCGTCCCGTGACCCGGGTTCGCGTGCCAAGATCGCGGTCCGCTCCAAAGACAAACGCATCGACCCGCAAGGCGCTTGCATCGGTATGCGCGGTTCGCGCGTCCAGGCAGTGTCGGGCGAATTGGGCGGTGAGCGTGTGGACATCGTCCTGTGGGACGATAACCCGGCGCAGTTCGTGATCAACGCCATGTCGCCAGCTGAAGTGGCGGCAATTATCGTTGACGAAGATGCCCATGCAATGGACATCGCCGTTGGCGCAGACAATCTGGCTCAGGCCATTGGTCGTGGTGGTCAGAACGTGCGTCTGGCCAGCCAACTGACCGGTTGGACCCTGAACGTGATGACCGAATCGGACATCCAGGCTAAGCAGCAAGCTGAAACCGGTGACATCCTGCGCAACTTCATCGAAGAGTTGGAAGTCGATGAAGAACTGGCACAGGTGCTGGTAGATGAAGGCTTCACCAGCCTGGAAGAGATTGCCTACGTACCGTTGGAAGAAATGCTCAACATCGACGGCTTTGACGAGGATATCGTCAACGAGCTCCGCGCTCGGGCCAAGGATCGTTTGTTGACTAAAGCCATCGCTACTGAGGAAAAGCTGGCAGACGCCCATCCGGCCGAAGACCTGCTCTCGCTTGAGGGTATGGACAAGGATTTGGCGATGGAACTGGCGGTGCGCGGCGTAATTACCCGCGAAGACCTGGCCGAGCAGTCTATTGACGATCTGCTCGACATCGACGGCATTGACGAAGATCGTGCCGGCAAGTTGATCATGGCCGCCCGAGCCCATTGGTTCGAGTAATTAGGCGCGGCCTGAGGAGAGAAGTGCATGACGCAAGTCACGGTGAAACAACTGGCCGATGAGGTCAAAACACCGGTAGAGCGCCTGTTGCAGCAGATGCGTGAGGCAGGTCTGCCGCACACCGCCGCCGATGAAGGTGTGAGCGATAGTGAGAAGCAGTCTTTGCTGACTCACTTGAAGAGCAGCCACAAGGCGAAAGTGGAAGAACCGCGCAAGATTACATTGCAGCGCAAAACCACCAGCACCCTGCGGGTTGCAGGTAGCAAGAGCATCAGCGTTGAAGTACGCAAGAAGAAAGTCTTCGTACAGCGCAGCCCGGAAGAAATCGAAGCCGAGCGCAAACGCGAGCTGGAAGAACGTCGCGCAGTAGAAAACGCTGCACGTCAGAAGGCTGAAGAAGAAGCCAAGCGTCGCGCCGAAGAAGAAGCGCGTCGCCAGCCTGCTGCTGCGCAACCTGCTGCCACTGACGCGGTCGCCGCCCCTGTTGAAGCTGTGCGTGAGGCTGCCCCGGCTGCCGCTGCACCTGCTCCTGCAGCAGATGCCCGCAAGCGCGACGAGCCTCGTCGTCCGGACAAACCACGTGCTGACGATAACAATCGTCGCGGTGGTGGTGGCGATGGCGAGCGTAAAAACGCTCCGCACCGCGCCTCGGTCAAAGAGAAAGCGCCTGCGCCACGCGTTGCCCCACGTACCACCGACGAAGAAAGCGATGGCTTCCGTCGTGGTGGTCGCGGCAAGGCCAAGCTGAAGAAGCGCAACGCCCACGGTTTCCAGAGCCCAACCGGCCCTGTCGTGCGTGAAGTGAAGATCGGCGAGACCATCACTGTGGGCGATCTGGCCCAGCAGATGTCGGTCAAGGCTGCTGAAATCATCAAGTTCATGTTCAAGCTGGGCACTCCAGCCACCATCAACCAGGTTCTGGACCAGGAAACTGCCCAGTTGGTTGCTGAAGAGCTGGGCCACAAAGTGACCCTGGTCAGCGACACCGCCCTGGAAGATTCCCTGGCCGAGTCCCTGAAGTTTGAAGGTGAAGCGGTTTCCCGTGCGCCGGTTGTGACCGTAATGGGCCACGTTGACCACGGTAAGACTTCCCTGCTCGACTACATCCGTCGTGCCAAGGTTGCCGCAGGCGAAGCCGGTGGTATTACCCAGCACATCGGTGCATACCACGTTGAAACCGAACGCGGCATGGTCACTTTCCTCGACACCCCAGGTCACGCCGCGTTTACCGCAATGCGTGCCCGTGGTGCCAAGGCGACTGACATCGTGATCCTGGTGGTTGCAGCGGACGACGGCGTAATGCCGCAGACCATTGAAGCTGTCCAGCACGCCAAGGCTGCCGGTGTTCCTCTGGTCGTTGCCGTGAACAAAATCGACAAGCCGGGCGCCGATCTCGATCGCATCCGTAGCGAACTGTCGGTTCACGGCGTGACGTCCGAGGAATGGGGTGGCGAGACGCCATTCGTATCAGTCTCGGCGAAAATGGGTACCGGCGTTGACGAACTGCTCGAAGCGGTGCTGTTGCAAGCCGAAGTCCTGGAACTGACCGCTACTCCATCGGCTCCTGGCCGTGGCGTCGTGGTTGAGTCCCGTCTCGACAAGGGCCGTGGCCCGGTTGCCACCGTGCTGGTCCAAGACGGTACCCTGCGCCAAGGCGACATGGTGCTGGTCGGTTCGAACTACGGCCGTGTACGTGCCATGCTCGACGAGAACGGCAAGCCAATCAAGGAAGCAGGTCCTGCTATCCCAGTCGAGATTCTCGGCCTGGACGGTACGCCGGACGCTGGCGACGAGATGAGCGTAGTGGCCGACGAGAAGAAAGCCCGTGAAGTGGCTCTGTTCCGTCAAGGCAAGTTCCGCGAGGTCAAGCTGGCCCGTGCTCACGCCGGCAAGCTGGAAAACATCTTCGAGAACATGGGCCAGGAAGAGAAGAAGACGCTTAACATCGTCCTCAAATCTGACGTTCGTGGTTCCCTCGAAGCGTTGAACGGCGCCTTGAACGGCCTGGGTAACGACGAAGTGCAAGTGCGTGTTGTCGGTGGCGGTGTCGGTGGTATCACCGAATCCGACGCCAACCTGGCACTGGCCTCCAACGCTGTACTGTTCGGCTTCAACGTGCGTGCCGATGCTGGCGCTCGCAAGATCGTCGAGCAGGAAGGCCTGGACATGCGTTACTACAACGTCATCTACGACATCATCGAAGACGTCAAGAAAGCCCTTACCGGCATGCTTGGCAGCGACGTCCGGGAGAACATCCTGGGTATCGCCGAGGTGCGTGACGTGTTCCGCTCGCCGAAATTCGGTGCGATCGCCGGCTGTATGGTGGTTGAAGGCACTGTGTACCGTAACCGTCCAATCCGTGTACTGCGTGAAGACATCGTTATCTTCGAAGGCGAGCTGGAATCCCTGCGCCGCTTCAAGGATGACGCTGCCGAAGTACGTGCCGGCATGGAATGCGGTATCGGCGTCAAGAGCTACAACGACGTCAAGGTTGGCGACAAGATCGAAGTCTTCGAGAAGGTTCAGGTTGCTCGCAGCCTCTAACTCGCGCACTTCAGGAGCCGCGCAGCGTGTGGGCATGCAGATGCCCCGCGCAGCGTCAGGACTCTAAACGCAACGCCCGGTCTGGCTTTTGTCAGGCCGGGCGTTTGCCGCTTTCAGACCCCACGGGTTTCACCGTGTGGCAGTAACAGGTAACAAGACATGGCAAAAGAATACAGCCGTACCCAGCGTATCGGCGATCAGATGCAGCGTGAGCTGGCCCAACTGATCCGCCGCGAAGTCAAAGACCCACGCGTTGGCCTGGTCACCATTACCGCTGTTGAAGTGAGCCGTGACGTGGGTCACGCCAAGATCTTCATCACCGTGATGGGGCAGGACAACAGCGAAGAAATCGCGCAAAGCATCAAGGTGCTCAACTCTGCTGCAGGTTTCCTGCGTATGCAGTTGGCCCGTGAAATGAAGCTGCGCAGCGTTCCACAGTTGCACTTCCACTACGACGAAAGCGTCGTGCGTGGCGCGCACCTGTCGGCTCTGATCGAACGCGCCGTGGCTGAAGACAGCCAGCATCCGTCCACACCTGAAGACGCCAAGGAGTAAGCGGTGGCTCAGGTCAAACGTATTCGTCGCAACGTCAGTGGCATCATTCTGCTCGACAAACCCATTGGCTTTACCTCCAATGCCGCGTTGCAGAAGGTTCGCTGGCTGCTCAACGCCGAGAAGGCCGGGCACACCGGCAGCCTTGATCCATTGGCCACCGGTGTATTGCCGTTGTGCTTTGGCGAGGCCACCAAGTTTTCGCAATACCTGCTTGATTCCGACAAGGGTTACGAAACCCTGATGCAACTGGGCAAGACCACCACCACGGCAGATGCCGAAGGTGATGTTTTGCAGGTTCGCGACGTGACCGTTGGTCGTGCGGATATCGAAGCTGCCTTACCCGCTTTTCGTGGGCAAATCAGTCAGATACCGCCGATGTACTCGGCACTCAAGCGCGATGGCCAGCCACTTTACAAGCTGGCACGTGCGGGCGAAGTAGTGGAGCGCGAACCGCGTTCTGTTACTATTGCGCGCTTGGAATTGCTCGCTTGTGAAGGCGACACTGCCCGTTTGGCCGTGGACTGCAGCAAAGGCACCTATATCCGTACCCTGGTGGAGGATATTGGTGAGCAACTTGGCTGTGGCGCATACGTTGCCGAACTGCGACGTACACAAGCCGGACCTTTCACCTTGGCCCAGACGGTCACGCTGGAAGAGCTTGAGGCAGTGCACGCCGAAGGCGGCAACGAAGCGGTTGATCGCTTCCTGATGCCATCGGACAGCGGTTTGCTCGATTGGCCATTGCTGCACTTTTCGGAGCACAGCGCGTTCTACTGGCTCAACGGCCAGCCGGTACGCGCCCCGGATGCCCCGAAGTTCGGCATGGTGCGAGTACAAGATCATAACGGTCGCTTTATCGGTATCGGTGAAGTGAGCGAAGACGGGCGCATCGCGCCGCGTCGGCTGATTCGGTCAGAATGACCGGAACCAGTTTGTGGTAAAGCGCAGTAGCTTTTACGCAAACTGGAACGAGTGTGGCTGTTAACAGGCATGGTCAACACTCATTTTTAGATACAGGGATTTGTCCCTGGCCTGTTGAAACTGCCCTTTGGGTGGTTTCCTTAAAAAAAGGATTGCCTCATGGCTCTCGACGTTCAAGAAAAAGCACAAATCGTAGCTGACTATCAGCAAGCTGTTGGTGACACTGGTTCGCCAGAAGTGCAAGTTGCACTGCTGACCCACAACATCAACAAACTGCAAGGTCACTTCAAGGCCAACGGTAAAGACCACCACTCCCGTCGTGGTCTGATCCGCATGGTAAACCAGCGCCGTAAGCTGCTGGACTACCTGAAAGGCAAGGATCTGGGTCGTTATCAGACTCTGATCGGTCGCCTGGGTCTGCGTCGCTAATAAGCGATTGCGCTAGAGGTTGGTTGTCTGCCGCGTGTCATCGGGATTCCCGTTGGCCCGTGGTAGGCTCCCAGCCTCAAGTTTTATCTGGATACACGTTTTTTCCCTGGACGAGCGTCGGGCCGATTCCCGGCATTGCCCAAGAATTTCGCAAGAAGACAAGTTCCCCCAAGAGCCACAAAGAAGGTAGGACACCGTGAACCCGGTTATCAAAAAATTCCAGTTCGGTCAGTCGACCGTTACCCTCGAGACAGGCCGTATCGCCCGTCAAGCCTCCGGCGCAGTGCTGGTTACCGTTGACGACGACGTGACCGTACTGGTGACCGTTGTTGGCGCCAAGACCGCTGACCCGAGCAAGGGCTTCTTCCCTCTGTCCGTTCACTACCAGGAAAAGACTTACGCTGCCGGTAAGATCCCTGGCGGTTTCTTCAAGCGCGAAGGCCGTCCTTCCGAGAAAGAAACCCTGACTTCCCGACTGATCGACCGTCCGATCCGTCCGCTGTTCCCAGAAGGCTTCATGAACGAAGTGCAGGTTGTCTGCACCGTCGTTTCCACCAGCAAGAAGACCGATCCGGACATCGCTGCGATGATCGGTACCTCGGCTGCCCTGGCCATCTCCGGTATTCCTTTCGATGGCCCGATCGGCGCTGCCCGCGTTGCGTTCCACGAAAGCACCGGCTACCTGCTGAACCCGACTTACGAGCAACAGAAAGCCTCGAGCCTGGACATGGTCGTTGCCGGTACGTCCGAAGCCGTATTGATGGTTGAGTCGGAAGCCAAAGAGCTGACCGAAGACCAGATGCTGGGTGCCGTACTGTTTGCTCACGACGAGTTCCAGGTTGTGATCAACGCGGTTAAGGAATTGGCTGCCGAAGCTGCCAAGCCAACCTGGACCTGGGCTGCTGCCCCGGAAGCCACCGAACTGCTGGGCGCTATCCGCTCCGAGTTCGGCGCTGCCATCTCCGACGCCTACACCATCACCGTCAAGGCCGACCGTTATGCTCGCCTGGGTGAGCTGAAGGACCAGGTCGTGGCCAAGCTGTCCGGCGAAGAAGGCCAGCCTTCTTCCAGCGAAGTCAAAGCTGCTTTCGGTGAGATCGAATACCGCACCGTTCGCGAAAACATCGTTAACGGCAAGCCACGTATCGACGGTCGCGATACCCGCACCGTGCGTCCGCTGAACATCGAAGTCGGCGTTCTGCCGAAAACTCACGGTTCGGCGCTGTTCACCCGTGGCGAAACCCAGGCCTTGGTCGTTGCGACCCTGGGTACTGCCCGTGACGCACAACTGCTGGACACCCTGGAAGGCGAGAAAAAAGACCCCTTCATGCTGCACTACAACTTCCCTCCGTTCTCGGTGGGCGAGTGTGGTCGTATGGGCGGTGCAGGTCGTCGCGAAATCGGTCACGGCCGTCTGGCCCGTCGTTCGGTGCAGGCCATGCTGCCTGCCGCCGACGTGTTCCCGTACACCATCCGTGTTGTATCGGAAATCACTGAGTCCAACGGTTCCAGCTCCATGGCTTCCGTTTGCGGCGCTTCCCTCGCTCTGATGGACGCCGGTGTGCCGATGAAGGCGCCGGTTGCCGGTATCGCCATGGGCCTGGTTAAAGAAGGCGAGAAGTTCGCCATCCTGACCGACATCCTGGGTGACGAAGACCACCTGGGCGACATGGACTTCAAAGTAGCCGGTACCGCTAAAGGTGTGACCGCGCTGCAGATGGACATCAAGATCAAGGGCATCACCGAAGAGATCATGGAAATCGCCCTGGGCCAAGCCCTGGAAGCGCGCCTGAACATCCTCGGCCAGATGAACCAGATCATTGGTCAGTCTCGCACCGAACTGTCGGAAAATGCTCCGACCATGATCGCGATGAAAATCGACACCGACAAAATCCGTGATGTCATCGGTAAAGGCGGCGCGACCATCCGTGCGATCTGTGAAGAAACCAAGGCTTCGATCGACATCGAAGACGACGGTTCGATCAAGATCTTCGGCGAAACCAAGGAAGCGGCTGAAGCAGCACGCCAGCGCGTCCTGGGCATCACCGCTGAAGCCGAGATCGGCAAGATCTACGTCGGCAAGGTTGAGCGCATCGTCGACTTCGGCGCGTTCGTCAACATCCTGCCAGGCAAAGACGGTCTGGTTCACATCTCCATGCTGAGCGATGCTCGGGTTGAGAAAGTGACCGACATTCTGAAAGAAGGCCAGGAAGTGGAAGTGCTGGTACTGGACGTGGACAACCGCGGCCGTATCAAGCTGTCCATCAAGGACGTAGCAGCCGCCAAGGCTTCGGGCGTTTAAACACCCGCAGGCTTTACGCTGAAAAAAAGGACTCTTCGGAGTCCTTTTTTTATGGGTGCGAGAAAATGAAGCAGAATCAGCTGTTTAGCGCTGCCCAAAAGCCGCAACTTGCATGCAGGCCCGATGCGCTTCATGCAAGTTGCACGATTTCGAAAATACGCTGTTTCTATAACTCATTGTTTATAAAGGTATTTAATCTGTTCGGCGACTTGGCACACTGCCTGCAATATCCCTGGTAGCGCTGCAGCATGAAGGTTTACGTCTGCAGACTTTTAATAAAACAGGAGTTACTCGTATGAAGAAGTTCGCTCTCGCTACTGCTACCGCTCTGACCCTGGCCATGGGTGCTAACGTAGCCTTTGCTCAGACTTCCCAAGCCCCTATGACTTTGGCGGCCGGTGAAGCGACCAAGGCTAAGGAAAGCGTTTCGGATACTTGGATCACCACTAAAGTCAAAGCTGACCTGCTGACCGAAAAAGGCATTCCGGGTTCGGACATCAAGGTTGAGACCAACAAAGGTGTGGTTTCCCTGTCCTCCGACGTAGCTATCTCGGATTCGCAAAAAGCGACTGCTGTAGCCATCACCAAGAAAATCAAAGGTGTGACTGCGGTTTCTGCTGACGGCCTGCTGGCTGGCGGTGCTACCAAGGCTGACGGCATCGACAAAACCAAAGGCGCTGCCCACGACGCTAAAGAGACCACCAGCGATACCTGGATCACTACCAAAGTGAAGGCTGACCTGGTAACTGAAAAAGGTATTCCTGGCACCGACATCAAGGTTGAAACCAACAAGGGTGTTGTATCCCTGTCGTCGCCTACCGCCGTGACTGCTGCACAGAAAGAAACGGCTGTAGCGATCACCAAGAAAATCAAAGGCGTTAAAGCTGTCTCGGCCGATGGCCTGAAAGCAGAGTAACGCTGAACGTTTCGTTTGAACTGAATAGCGGCGGCTTAGGGTGAGTTAGATATCCACCTGACGCACCTCTGGAGTTCATGCGACCGACCACACGGATGTGGTCATTACAGGCCCCGGCACTTGTGTCGGGGCCTGTTCTATTTCGGGTTGAAACAGAAATCAGGCCAAAAAAATGTGGGAGCTGCCTGCGATACGCATAGGTGTCTACACACCTTCGCAGCGACGCTGAACCTGTGGCGAGGGAGCTTGCTCCCGTGACGACCTACCAACCGACGCAGATGTGCCTGACACACCACGATCCAAATGTGGGAGCTGGCTTGCCTGCGAAGACGGCCTGACAGTCAATACAGTCGGACCGTGTACATATTCATTGCTGCGGTAACGGCCACTTAGGGTTCCGCCTGACGGCGGCTCACTTTTGAAAGGAGCCCAAAAGTAAGCAAAAGGCTCTTGCCCCACCACTCGGCGCCTCGCTTGCGTTCGGCCAGCGTGGTTTAACGGGGCGCTTGAGATCAAGAGCAAGATCAAGAGCAAGAGCGACTCGCTTCGCATCGTGGTTACCGTCGGCTGCTACAACCTACAAAATTGTGTAGATACTTATGCTGCGATGCGGGCACCTCGGTCATTCAGTTGCACCGAGGTGATGCTATCGCAGGCAAGCCAGCTTCCACGTTAGGTGGGCGGTGCTTAGAAGTTACTCAGCATCCAGGTGCATTGGCGTGATCACGCGGCCATCTTTCTCGGCCTGCCCCAACTGCGCATCGATGAAATACACGCGGTCGTCTTCCAACTGGCCCTTGTCTACCAGGTAGTCCTTGATAGTGCTGGCTCGGTCCTGCCCCAGCTGGCGCAGTAGCACGTCACTGCCACTCCAGAACTTGATCACACCGTCCTTGAGCTTCGCCGAGCGCTCATCGCTGCCCAGGTCTTTCCATTCGGCCGGGGGTTGCTGTTTGAGACGGGTGCGGTAGATGCCTTCCAGCAATGGCGCTTTTTCCTTCTCTGGTACTTCAAGCAATGAGGCCTGGGCCGGGACTTTGTCGCCGCGGCGCTGGAGGATCTTGTAATAGTTGTATTGGTATTCACGTTCCAGTCGCTGTGCGGCCAGGAACGGCCCGTCGCTGCTGGCAGCGGCTGTGCCTTCAATTTCCAGGCGCAGGGCAGGGCGTTCTTTCAGCGCCTTGGCCAGGGTGTTCAGAGCGCCTTCGGCGTCTTTGTTCAGCTCACTGGAGCCTGCGGCGAACGACACATTACCCAAGTCTTCAGAGCCGCCACCGGTGACCAGCCCGCCAATGAACTTGAAGGGCGCGGTTGCCGCGCGCACCACGAGGTTACGCAGGGTCTGCCACACAATCGGCATCACGCTGAATTGCGGGTTGTTCAGGTCGCCGCTTACCGGCAGTTCGATGGAGATCTTGCCGTCGGAGTCCTTGAGCAGGGCGACAGCCAGGCGAATCGGTAAGTCGACGGCATCGGAGCTGTCGACTTTTTCACCCAATTGCAGTTGCTCGACCACCACTTTGTTTTCAGCCTTCAACTGGCCTTTGGTGATCACGTAGTGCAGATCGAGATTCAGGCGGCCCTTGCGGATGCGGAAGCCTGCGAACTTGCCCGAGTAAGGTGTCAGGTTGGTCAACTCGACACGCTTGAAGCTGGTGGCGATGTCCAACGCGGCCATCGGGTCAAACGGGTTCACGCTGCCTTTGATCGTCACTGGCGCGTAACGGTCCACCTTGCCCTTGATGTCGACGCTGGCCGGTTTGGCCTGGCGGCTGTCGATGGTGCCAATCTGGCCGTTGAGCTGTTGAATCGCGGTGGCAAAGTTGGGCGTGAGGCTAAAGTCGGCAAAGTTGGCCGAACCGTCGTTGATCGCGATCTGGCCGATATGAATGCCCAAGGGCTTGTCGTTACTGGCGGCAGGTTTGGCGGCCGACTTGCTGCCGCTGTCGGCGGGCTGCGGGATCAGCAGGTCGTCGATGTTGGTGGTGCGATCTTCGTTGATCATGAAGCGCGCATACGGCTGCAACAAGTTGACCTTGTCGATCGACAGGCTTTGGCCGTGCTGGTAATTCACGCCTTCGAGCACCAGGCGCTGCCATTTTAGGAAGTCGCGGGTCTTGAGGGTGTCCAGGGTATGCAACTGGTCAACCTGAGCGCGGCCGGTGACCTGAAGGGCCAGTGGCTCGGTGCTTTTGAGGTTCACGTCCAGGTTGCTGCCCAGCATGCCGCTGCGCAATTCCAGGCGAATAAACGGGCTGATATAGGCCTGGGCGACCCGCAGGTCGATGTCCTGGGTGTTCACTTTCAGCTTGGCGCTGACGGGGTTGAGGTTAACCTCGCCGGTTGCCTGGATCTTGCCTTGTTTGCCCAGGCCGGTGTCGATCTTCAAGGCAAAGGGGCTCTGGTTGAGGCTGTCGAAGTTCTGTACGTCGACATTCAACGGGCCCAGTTCCAGCGCGACCGCAGGTTTTACCTGGCGGTCTGCCAGGTGCACCTGATAGTTACGCAGTTGCACATCCTTGAGCAGCACTTGCCACGGCTTGCTCGGGGCCGCCGAAGGCGCGTCGGCAGCGGCTGGCTCCGGTGCCTTGGCCGGTTTGCTCGGTTGGCTGGCGAACAGTTTCTGCCAATCCAGTTGACCATCGGCCTCCCGGGCGGCCCAGGTTTCCAGCTTGTTGCTGCGGATCTTGCCGACAATGACCTGCTGCTTGGCCAGGTCTACCGTGGTTTCGCTGACGTCCAGGCGCTCCAGGCGTGCCAGTGGCCGGCCATCGGGGGCCTTGATAGCAAAGGGGGCGATGCTGGCGGCGGTGTTGGTCAGGTTCAGCTCGGTTTCTTTGGCCAGGCTGAATTTGTAGTCAGTGCTGAAGTTGAGCACCCCGTCTTCCAGCACCAGTGGCAGTGCGTCACGTACATACGGCCACCACGCTTTCATCTTGCCGTCGGTAACCTTCAAGGTGCCTTCGGAGGTGATCGGTACCAGGCTGAAATTGCCTTTCCAGTCGATCTGACCCCCTTCGGGGCCCGCAGCGACCAGGGTCATGTCGGCATTGTCGTCAGGCAAGGTGCTGAGGTTTTTCAGCTCGAAGTCGAGCGCGTCGTAGAGGAATTCGATAGGCTCGCTGGGGCGCAGGTCCTGGAAGTGCAGGTTACCGCCCGCCAGCTTGATGCTGTCGATACGCAGTGGGAACGGCTTGGCATCAGGATCGGCCGGGGTTGGCTCGCTCGGTGGCAATTTGAACAGCTGCGCCAGGTTCAGTTGGCCGGACTTGTCGAACAGCAGTTCGGTCTTGGGCTTGTCCAGTTGCACATCGGCCAGGTGCAGGGCGCGGGTCCAGAGGCTGTCGATCTGCAGGTTGGCGTAGAGGCGTTCGAAACCCACTTGCTCTTTGCCCGGCTCACCAATCTTCAGTCCCCACAACGTCAGTTCCAGGCTGAAGGGGTTGAGCTCGATGCGCTCGATTCGCGCCGGCACTGTGGCGTAGTTGGCCAACTGTTGGTTGGCAATGCGAAGGGCGATGCCGGGTAATATCAGAAAGCCCAGCAAGCTGTACAAAGCAAGGGCGGTCAACAAGGCGCCTACGGCGCGGATCAATCCTTTGGGCATGGGTGAACGCCATCTATGTCGAACGAGAGTGCCTTGGAGTATGGCACGGGAATTCGGTTCCGAAGAACCGTGGGCGCTGGGAAACTTCCTACAAATGCAGGATCAGGGTCTTCAACGGAGGCTGTTGGTCCCTGGAAGGAAAGTCGGCCCCAGGTGTCATCACTTGCCACTCGCGTATCGGGCGCCCGGCTTTTTCCGCGCAGCGCAGCACCTG
This sequence comes from Pseudomonas sp. B2021, assembly GCF_018135665.1. Classification (NCBI taxonomy): domain Bacteria; kingdom Pseudomonadati; phylum Pseudomonadota; class Gammaproteobacteria; order Pseudomonadales; family Pseudomonadaceae; genus Pseudomonas; species Pseudomonas sp. B2021. Next base: position 5,222,068 of record NZ_SMOF01000001.1, on the reverse strand, counting down.
CTCACGCCAGTCCTCCATGCTGACTTTTGCCAGGTTGTTGCAGCAAATCAGCACGCCATTGTCGGCGGTGGCCAGCAGTGCGGGTTTGAGCAAGCTTTGATAGTCGCGCAACAAATCGACGGTGCCGAAAGCGCTCTTGGCCCAAGCGGGAGGATCGAGCAGTACCAAGTCGTACTGGCGCTGTTCCAGGCGCGGATAGCTCGGCAGCTTCTGCCCGCGACGCTGGGTGATCGGCAGGCCCGCCAATTGGCGAATCGCCGGGAAGTAATCGGACTGCACAAACTCCATGCTCGGCAACTGCGGGTTGAGTTGGCCGTTTTCACGCCCCACCGCCAGGTTGCCCTCGGCAAAATCCAGGTTGCACACCTCGCGTGCGCCGCCTGCTGCCGCGCTCAAACCGACGCCGCAGGTATAGGCGAACAGGTTTAGCACGCTTTTGCCGGCGCTGTTGTCCTTGACCCAGCCCCGGGTGTTACGCAGGTCGAGGAACAGCAATGGGTCTTGCCCGGCGTGGCGCCCACGCACACGGTAATTGAGGCCCCACTCGTGGCCGACCAGATCTTCCAATGCGCCAGGCTCTGCGCGGTACACCGTGTCTTCGCGGTCGATGCGTGAGTTGCCGCGGGCACGGTCGTTGTACACCAGCAACAATTCCAGGCCCATGTACTGGTTGATCAGTTGGTGCAGGTCCAGCAGGTCTGCCGTTTCCAGGGACTGGTGGAAGCTTTGTACCAGCAATTGCGGACCGTAGCGGTCGATGGTCAAGCCGCCGGCGCCTTCCTGGCTGCCGTGGAACAGCCGATAGCAGTCCGTACCCTGGCTGTGCAGCGTGTTGATCAGGTCTTGGCGGTGATCGAGGGCGGCGCGCAGCGCCTGATTCAAGGGAGTCATGGAGCGCGCCTTGCTTGCAGATGAATAAGAAAAAGGGGGCGCGAAGTTTAACAGCTAACCCCGGCCTGCACAGGCCGGGGATTATCCTGGCGCTACCGGTTGAGGCGTTTGTCGATCAAACCGTCCACCACGCTGGGGTCGGCCAGGGTTGAGGTGTCGCCCAGGCTGCCCAGTTCGTTGCAGGCGATCTTGCGCAAGATGCGCCGCATGATCTTGCCAGAGCGGGTTTTCGGCAGGGCAGGCGCCCATTGGATCAGTTCCGGTTTGGCGAAGCTGCCAATCTCCTTGCTGACCAACTCCAGCAGGTGCTTTTTCAATTCGTCGCTGGGTTCGACGCCATTCATGGGGGTGACAAACGCGTAAATGCCCTGGCCTTTGACGTCGTGGGGATAGCCCACCACAGCGGCTTCGGCGACCTGGTCATGCAGCACCAGGGCACTTTCCACCTCGGCGGTGCCGATGCGATGGCCCGAGACGTTGATCACATCGTCGATGCGCCCGGTGATCCAGTAGTCGCCGTCTTCATCGCGCCGTGCGCCATCCCCGGTGAAGTAGTAGCCGGGGTAGGGCTTGAAGTAGGTGTCGATCATGCGTTGCGGGTCGCCGTAGACGCTGCGAATCTGCCCCGGCCAGCTGGCCTTGATCGCCAGGACGCCACTGCCGGCGCCACTGATTTCCTTGCCCTGTTCATCGAGCAACACCGGTTGTACGCCGAACATGGGCTGGGTAGCACAGCCCGGTTTGATGCGCTGGGCGCTGACCAGCGGGCTGAGCATGATGCCGCCGGTTTCGGTCTGCCACCAGGTATCGACAATCGGGCAGCGCTGTTCGCCGACGGCGTTGAAATACCAGTCCCAGGCTTCCGGGTTGATCGGCTCACCCACGCTGCCCAGCAGGCGCAGGCTGGCGCGGGATGTGCTCTGCAACGGGCCGTTGCCTTCACGCATCAGGGCACGCAGGGCGGTGGGCGCGGTGTAGAAGATATTCACCTGGTGTTTATCGATGACCTGCCAGAAACGCGAACTGTCCGGATAACTCGGCACGCCTTCGAACATCAGCGAGGTGGCGCCATTGGCCAGCGGGCCATAGACGATATAGCTGTGGCCGGTGACCCAGCCCACGTCGGCGGTGCACCAGAACACTTCGCCTTCTTGGTAATCGAGCACGTACTTGAAGGTCATCGCCGCTTGCAGCAGATAGCCAGCCGTGGTGTGCAGCACGCCTTTGGGTTTGCCGGTGCTGCCGGAGGTATAGAGGATGAACAGTGGGTCTTCGGCGTCCATCGGCTCGGGTGGGCAGTTGTCGCTGGCGGCGTCCAGGGCGGCTTGGTACTTGAGGTCGCGGCCTTCGTGCCAAGTCACGCTCGCTCCGGTGCGCTCGACGACCAGCACGGTGCTGACGTTCGGGCAACTGGCCAGGGCTTTGTCGACGTTCTGTTTCAGCGCCACGGGTTTGCCACCGCGTACGCCTTCGTCGGCGGTGATCACGGTGCGGCAATCGGCGTCGAGAATGCGGTCGCGCAGGGCGTCAGGAGAGAAACCCCCGAACACCACCGAGTGCACCGCCCCTATTCGCGTGCAGGCCAGCATGGCGTAGGCCGCTTCGGGGATCATCGGCATGTAGATACACACGCGATCACCTTTGTTCACGCCACGGCTTTTCAAGACGTTGGCCAGGCGGCTGACGTTTTGGTGCAGTTGACGGTAAGTAATCGTGCAGGATTTTGACGGATCATCGCCTTCCCAGATGAAGGCCGGCTGATCGGCGCGCTGCGCCAGGTGGCGGTCGATGCAGTTGTAGCTGACATTCAACTGACCACCGGCAAACCATTGGGCGGCACCGGTGTGGATGTCTGACTGCTGGACGCTGTGCCAGGGTTTTATCCAGTCGAGAAAGCCCTTGGCCTGTTCGGCCCAGAAGGTGTCTGGCTGGTCGATAGATTGGCGATAGAGGCGCTGGTAGTCCTCTTGACGCAGTTGTGCAGCCCGGCGGACGGCATCGGCGGTGGGAAAGGTGCTGATATCGAACATGAGCGCTCCTTATTCTTGTTTTTGCGACAAGTCATAAAGATGCACCCTGAGGCAAGAGGGTTCAAGGCCAACGTCCAAACGGACGGTGGCCTTGAATGAACGGCCTCAGCCGCGGTGACGACCGCGGAAGTAGTTGATCAGGCCCTGGGTCGAAGCATCTTCGGCCAAGGTTTCTTCGGCGCCGGTCAGGCGGTTGTACACGCCTTTGCCCAGCTCCTTGCCCAGTTCAACGCCCCATTGGTCGAAGGCATTGATGCCCCACACCACGCTCTGCACGAACACCTTGTGCTCATACATCGCCACCAGCGCACCCAGGCGGCGCGGGCTGATGCGCTCGACCACCAGGGTATTGCTCGGACGGTTGCCTGGGATCACCTTGTGCGGTGCCAGCTTCTGTACTTCGGCTTCCGGCAGGCCCTTCTCACGCAACTCGGCTTCGGCCTCGCTGCGGGTCTTGCCGAGCATCAGTGCCTGGCTTTGGGACAGGCAGTTGGCGTACAGCCACTGATGGTGGTCGGACACCGGGTTGAAACTGACGATCGGCACGATGAAGTCGGCCGGGATCAATTGAGTCCCTTGGTGCAGCAACTGGTGGTAAGCGTGCTGGCCGTTGCAGCCCACGCCGCCCCAGATCACCGGGCCGGTATCGGTGGACACGGGCGTGCCGTCCTGGCGCACGCTCTTGCCGTTGGATTCCATGTCCAGCTGCTGCAAATGTTTGGTGATGTTACGCAGGTAATGGTCGTACGGCAGGATCGCATGGCTCTGCGCACCCCAGAAGTTGCCGTACCACACGCCCAGCAAGCCCAGCAGCACGGGCATGTTGGCTTCGAACGGCGCGTTCAGGAAGTGCTGGTCCATGGTGTAGGCACCCGACAGCAGTTCCTTGAAGTTGGACATGCCGATAGCCAGGGCAATTGGCAAGCCGATGGCAGACCACAGCGAGTAGCGCCCACCGACCCAGTCCCACATCGGGAAAATGTTCTCTTCACGGATACCAAAGGCCACGGCCGCGGCATTGTTGCTCGAGACGGCGATGAAGTGGCGATACAGCTCGGCTTCCGAGCCCCCCTGGGCCAGGTACCAGGCGCGGGCGGCCTGGGCGTTTTTCAGGGTTTCCAGGGTGTTGAAGGATTTGGACGAGACGATAAACAGCGTGGTCTCGGCGCGCAACTTCATGGTCAGTTCGTGGAACTCACTGCCGTCGATGTTCGCCAGGTAGTGGCAACGCACGCCTTTGTGGGCATAGGACAGCAAGGCCTCGGAGACCAGCTCCGGGCCGAGGAACGAGCCACCGATGCCAATGTTTACCACGTCGGTGATCGGCTTCTCGGTGTAGCCACGCCACAGGCCGTCGTGGATACGGCCGACCAGGTCAGTGATCTGGTTCAGCACTTTGTGCACGTCCGGCATGATGTTCACGCCGTTGACCGACAGCTTGTCGCCCACCGGGCGGCGCAGGGCGGTGTGCAGGGCAGGGCGGCCTTCGGAGGAGTTGACCGGTTCGCCAGCGTACTGCGCGTCGATTGCCGCCTTGAGATTGACTTCCTTGGCCAGGCCCACCAGCAGGTCGCGGGTTTCGCTGGTGATCAGGTTTTTCGAGTAATCGAGGAAAAGTCCGCAGCTGCTCAAGGTGAACTGGGAAAAACGCTGAGGATCGGCATTGAACGCCTCGCGCATGCTGAAATCCTGCATGGCTTGGCGATGTTGAACAAGCGCTTGCCAGGCGGGCAGCGCGGTAACGTCATGAGGGGTGCGGTAGTACGCCATCGCTGCGGGTTTCCTTTTTATTACGGGGACTGCCTTTAGGACACTTCAAAGCCCGGAACATCCAGTCTTATAACAAGGATTGGGTTCCAGACAGCGCTAACCATAGCGCAGGGCAGTTACATTAAACCTAGCGTGTGGATATGTCTTGGCTTTGTCTGCGCTGTGGCCGGTACTTTTTTATACCGGCACAGCCGTCGGGGCAACAGGTTGAGGGTAAAGCGGGGTCAGGCGAGGTTCAGGTGCAGGTTATCGATGAGGCGCGTCGCCCCCAGGTAAGCGGCGACCAGGATCACCACATCACGATCTTCAGCCGTGGCCGGGCGCAGATGCACGCCTTGGCGCACTTCCAGGTAGTCCATGCGCAGCCCTGCGGCTTCAATCTGCTGGATGTGCTCGGCGCGCAGTCTGGCGAAATCATGATCACCGCCTTTGATGGCCGTGGCGATCTGGCTGAGCGCGCGGTACAGCACTGGCGCAACCGCCCGTTGCTCCTCGGTGAGGTAGCCGTTGCGTGATGACAGCGCAAGGCCGTCCTCGGCGCGCACGGTGGGCTCGCCGATGATCTGGATCGGCATGTTCAGGTCGCGGACCATGGCGCGGATCACCGCCAACTGCTGGTAGTCCTTCTGGCCAAATACGGCCATGTCCGGCTGGACCATGTTGAACAGCTTGCTGACCACCGTGGCTACACCTTCGAAGTGCCCTGGGCGGCTGGCGCCGCACAAGCCTTCGGACAGCTGTGGCACGCTGACACGGGTCTGACCGTTCATGCCATCGGGGTACATTTCCTCGACCGTGGGCGCGAACAGCAGGTTGCAACCGGCCTGCAGGAGCTTTTCCTGGTCGGCGGCCAATGTGCGTGGGTATTTGTCCAGATCTTCGCCAGCGCCGAATTGCAGCGGGTTGACGAAAATGCTCGCCACCACAAAATCCGCTTGCTGTGCGGCCTTGGTCACCAGGGTGGCGTGGCCGCTGTGCAGGTTGCCCATGGTGGGCACAAAGCCGATGCGCTTGCCGGCGCTGCGGGCGTGGGTTACGGCAGCCCGCAGTTCGCGGACGGTTTTAACGGTGTTCATGCCGAGAATCCGTGTTCAACGCTTGGGAACGTCACGTTTTTCACTTCGCTGACGTAGGCGCTCAGGGCGGCGTGGATGCTGTCCTGGCCGGCCATGAAGTTCTTCACGAACTTCGGCACGTGGCCGGTGATCGACAGGCCGAGCATGTCGTGCAATACCAGCACCTGGCCATCGGTGGCTGCACCGGCACCAATTCCGATCACGGGCACTTTGACAGCCTGGGTGATTTCGGCAGCCAGTTCGCTCGGCACGCACTCCAGCAGAATCATCGCAGCACCGGCTTGTTCCAGGGCGATGGCATCGGCGCGCATCTGGCGGGCCTGGGCTTCATTGCGGCCCTGGACCTTGTAGCCACCGAGGATATTCACCGACTGCGGCGTCAGGCCCATGTGCGCACATACCGGCACACCGCGCTCGGCCAGCAGCCGGATCGACTCGGCCAGCCACACCGCACCTTCGACTTTGATCATGTGCGCGCCGGCCTGCATCAGCTTGCCGGCGTTCAGGAAGGTTTGCTCAAGAGTGGCGTAACCCATGAACGGCAGGTCCGCGATGATAAAGGCGCCATCGTTGCCACGCTTGACGCTGGCGGTGTGGTAGGCCAGTTCATCGGTGGTCACGGGCAGCGTGCTGTCATTCCCTTGAAGAACCATGCCCAGGGAGTCGCCCACCAGCAGCACTTCGACGCCAGCCTGGCAGCTGGCGTGGGCGAAAGTGGCGTCATAGCAGGTCAGCATGGTGATTTTTTCACCTTTGAGCTTGAGGCTCTGCAAGGTGGTCAGGGTAATGTCTGGCATGAAAAGGGTCCTCGTTCAGGCGCTTGGAAACAGCGAGTAACGCGCGTGAGTCTTCGTTTATACAGGCGCACTGTCTTGAAAGCAGTGCTTATAAGGCCTGGATTGCGCCCTGTCGCGCCGGGTTGGCGGCAGCGGGACGCCTATAGTCGTGAGGAGGACACGGGAAGTCAATTGGATGTGTTACCGCATTGTTACGATGGCGGTGTTACCGCTGTTACTGACGCGATTCAGCAAGTTGAGCACGGGTTTGGGCCGCACTGAATATCCAATGTGGGAGCTGGCTTGCCTGCGATGGCATCAACTCGGTGTGGCTGATACACCGAGTCGCTTGCATCGCAGGCAAGCCAGCTCCCACATTGACCGAGTCATTCTTGCGGGAGGCGTTCCAGGCCGACGAACGGGCAGGCGCTGAGCAGGTCGCTTAAACGCTGGCCGTCAGGCAGATGCAGGTCGGCTGGCGCCAGCTCAGCCAACGGATACAGCACAAACGCGCGCACATGCATCTGGTAGTGCGGCACTTTCAGGCGCGGCTCGTCGATCAGGCGATCACCGAACAGCAGGATATCCAGGTCCAAGGTGCGTGGGCCCCAGCGTTCCAGGCGTTCGCGCCCCTGATCGTTCTCGATGGTTTGCAGCGCATCGAGCAGGTCCAATGGCGCCAGGTGGCTGTCCAGCGCCGCAACGGCGTTGGTGTAGCGCGGCTGGCCCGGCAGCAATGAATCGCTTTGGTAGAAAGCGGACACCCCAGCGAGGTGGGAGCCAGGCAGTTGCGCCAGCGCCTGGATCGCGCTGCGCAATTGTTGGTGCGGGGCAGCCAGGTTGCTGCCCATGCCGATGTAGATACGTTCCATGTTTATTCGCCCGCAGCGCCCGAGGCATCGGCACTGCTGCGTTTACGCTTGGTGCCGCTGCGGCGACGCTTTTTCGGGCCTTCGCCGGCGCTATCGCCTTTGCTGCCCAGTTCACGAATCATCTCGCGGCGCTGGCTGTCATTGGCGTCCTGATAATCGGTCCACCATTCGCCCAGGCCATCGGTCTGCTCGCCGGCGCTTTCACGTAGCAGCAGGAAGTCGTAGCCGGCACGGAAGCGCGGGTTGTCCAGCAACAGATCGGCGCGCTTGCCGCTGCGGCGTGGCAGGCGCTCCTGCATGTCCCAGATTTCGCGGATCGGCATGGTGAAACGTTTGGGGATGGCGATGCGTTGGCACTGTTCGGCGATCAGCTCGTGAGCCGCTTCCTGCATGGCCGGGATCGGCGGCATGCCACGGTCCTGCAAGCGCAGTACGCGTTTGGGCAGGGCCGGCCACAACAAGGCAGCAAACAGGAACGCCGGGGTCACCGGCTTGTTCTGCTTGATGCGCAGGTCGGTGTTGATCAAGGCCTCGCTGATCAAGGTGTGGGTGTACGTCGGGTTGTACTCCAGGGCCTCGGCGCTGGCCGGGAACAGCGGGTCGAACAACTGCAGATCGACGAGCATTTCAAAGGTGTCGGCGGCGTAGCCCGAAAGGAACAGCTTGAGCACTTCCTCAAACAGGCGCGCCGAGGGGATTTCCCGCAGCATCGGCGCCAGTTCGCGAATTGGCGCGGCGGTGTGCTTTTCGATGCCGAAGTTGAGCTTTGCCGCGAATCGCACGGCGCGCAGCATGCGCACCGGGTCTTCCTGATAGCGCTGCGTCGGGTCGCCGATCAGGCGGATCAGATTGTTGCGAATGTCGTGTACGCCGTTGGCGTAATCGAGGATGCGCTCGCTGACCGGGTCGTAATACAAGGCGTTGATGGTGAAGTCGCGGCGTTGCGCGTCCTCTTCCAAAGTGCCATAGACGTTATCGCGCAGGATGCGCCCGCTCTCGTTGCGGGAAGACTGGTTGGTGTCTTCCTCTTCATCGTTTTGCGGGTGACCGGCGCGGAAGGTCGCGACCTCGATGATTTCGCGACCAAAGTGGATATGCACCAGCTTGAAGCGCCGGCCGATGATTCGTGCATTACGAAACTCGGCGCGCACTTGTTCAGGCGTGGCGCTGGTGGCAACGTCGAAATCCTTGGGCGTGATGTTGAGCAACATGTCGCGTACGCAGCCACCCACCAGGTAGGCCTGGTAGCCGGCGTTCTGCAAACGTTCGACGATGTTCACTGCATAACGGCTGAATTGAGCGCGCTGCAGCGAATGCTGGCTGCTATTGAGCACTTCAGGCGTGCTGCGTTTGTGTTGCGTTCGACGCAAGGGAGAACGGAATGACTGGAACAACTTCTTCAGCATGGGATGCACTGTTTGAAGGAATGTTCGGCCATAACGAAGAATGACCGCATGATGGGCGGGGATTCTAGCATTTAGTCGGGGGATGGTGTAGGAACAAGCTAAAGGCATTGCGCCATAAGCGTTTGAAGGTCAAATCCCGGAAACTACAAGGGGAGCCGAAGCTCCCCCAGAAGTAGTTGCGTGCTCTATTTTTATTATTGATGTCGGGCTTCTTGTTTTTGTTGATCGCCCTCGCCATAAAGCTTCACCTTCATGACACTCCCAATCGGGAGTCAAGAGCAAACGGATTGCTTTGGTCGCTGTGTTGCTGATCTACGATCCAACCAGTTCAGGCTCTGCCTTAGGGCAGTTTTTGTTGTTCTCGGCCTGGTTGCGGGGCAAGCCCCAAATGCAACGCCTCTCCAAAAGAATCAGTTAGCTGCGCCTCCGCCGTGTTGTTTTTGTTATGCGTGAGTCGATTCGTCTTATTTTTATTGTCTTGTACAAAGCTTGTTATTGTTTTTGTACTAAGCATATAGCAGGGTGCGTGCCAACTTTTGTGCCGCCCAGCAAAACCGGGGGGTTGGGCTGGTTTCGCCGGTTTGAGGGCCAAAAAAAAGCCGGGGCTTCGTTACCGTAAGCCCCGGCTTTTGTTACGTGAAAAGTCAGCGGTAACAGTTTTTTCACATCAACAGGTGTTACCTGTGGGGCTGCGCCCTCAGCTTTCGCTGGCCACCCCGGTCTTGCGCCGTGGAATGCCCAGGCGCTGACGGCGTTCCCACAGGCATTTGCGACTCACGCCCAGCTTGCGTGCGAGCTCGGTCTCGGTCATATGGTCCTGATGCTCGAGCACGAAGTGCTGGAAGTAATCTTCCAGTGACAAATCTTCCGTCGGTTCATGGCTGGTATTGCTGGCTCCGCCCTGCTGCGGGGCCAAGCCGATGAAATCGTCGTCGTCCAGGTCACTGAGCTCAATGTCGATGCCCAGCAACTCGGCGGAAATCTCCGGACTCTCCGACAGAATCACCGCGCGCTCGACGGCGTTCTCGAGCTCACGCACGTTCCCTGGCCACGAGTAGTGACGGATCGCCTGCTCGGCGTCTGCGGCAAATTTCAGGTCGGTGCGATCAATGCGCGCGCCTTGACGCAGCAGGAACGCGTTGGCGATCTCGTTGACGTCGGCGCCGCGCTCGCGCAGGGCTGGCAGTTTGAGCGCGATGACATGCAGGCGGTAATACAAGTCCTCACGGAACTGGCCGATCTTGGCCAGGCTCTTGAGGTCTCGGTGTGTCGCTGCGATCAATCGAACATCGACCTTCTGCGATTGTACCGAACCGACCCGGCGAATTTCGCCTTCCTGCAGCACGCGCAGCAACCGCGCCTGGGCTTCCAGGGGCAGCTCGCCAATTTCATCGAGGAACAAGGTACCACCGTCCGCGGCTTCCACCAGGCCCGCACGCCCGGCGCTGGCGCCGGTGAACGCCCCTTTCTCGTGGCCGAATAACTCGGACTCGATCAGGGATTCGGGGATCGCCGCGCAGTTCACCGAGATCATCGGCGCCTTGGCACGCTTGGACAGGTTGTGCAGGGCACGGGCCACCAGTTCTTTACCGGTGCCCGATTCGCCCTGGATCAATACATTGGAGTCGGTCGGCGCCACTTTGCGGATCTTGCTGTACAAGTCCTGCATCGGTGGGCAGGAGCCGATGATGCCGATCTCGCCGTTGCTGTTGTCGACACCCGGTTTTTCGCCGGCGCTGGCCTTGCCGGTGGGGCGCTGCTCGGCAGGCGCGCTGCTGGCCGACACACGGTCACGCAGGATGCGGGCCACGGCCTGGAGCATTTCGTCGTGATCGAAAGGCTTGGCGATGTAGTCCACCGCGCCCATCTTCATCGAGTCCACCGCCGAGCGCAGGCTGGCGTAGCTGGTCATGATCAGCACCGGGGTGCCCTGGCCCAGCTTGATCAGCTCGGTGCCCGGGGCGCCGGGCAGGCGCAGGTCACTGACAATCAGGTCGAACGTGGGAATGCTGAATCGCTCTTGGGCTTCCTGCACCGAGCCGGCTTCGCTGACCTGGTACTGATTACGTTCAAGCAGGCGTCGCAAGGCAGAGCGGATAATGGTTTCGTCTTCGACGATCAAAATGTGCGGCATTGATTCAATTCTCTCGACGGTCTCAGTTCACAGCGGACGTCGCTTCGACATGACGCGGCAAGGTCACCCGGATACGGGTGCCGCGTTGGCTTTGTGTGTCAGCCGGGCTGTCGATGGTGATTTGTCCATAATGCTCTTCAACGATGGAATAGACCAGTGCAAGGCCCAGACCGGTACCTTCACCGGGGTCCTTGGTGGTGAAGAAGGGTTCGAACAATCGGTCCATGATGTTCTGTGGAATGCCGCTGCCTTCGTCTTCCACGATCAGGTCGACCGTATGCTCGAAAGCCTCGCTCTTGACACGTACAGCACTGCCGGCCGGCGACGCGTCGCGGGCGTTGGACAGCAGGTTGATCAGCACCTGGGCCAGGCGTTGTGAGTCGCCATCGACCCAATGGTCCGGATCGCACAGGTTAAAGAACTGTACTTCGAAATTGCGCCGGTTCAAGGCCAACAGCCCAATGGCATCCTGCGCCACTTCGGCCAGGCACACCGCTTCGTCCTGATTCTGATGGGCGCCGGAGTGGGCAAAGCTCATCAGCGACTGGACGATGCGTGAAACCCGCTTGGTCTGTTCGAGGATCTGCCCGCTGATTTCGGTGATTTCACCGTCTTCTTCGCGCTCTTCGCGCAGGTTTTGCGCCAGGCAGGCGATACCGGTGATCGGGTTGCCGATTTCATGGGCCACGCCGGCTGCCAGGCGCCCAATACTGGCCAGGCGTTCGGAGTGCACCAGCTTGTCTTCGAGCATTTGTGTATCGGTCAGGTCTTCCACCAGCAGCACCAGGCCGCTGTTACCCGGTGCCAAGGGTTCATCGATGGCGGCTTTGTGCAAGTTGAGCCAGCGGGTCTGGCCGTCGAGGGCCAAGTGTTGCTTGTGCAGGTGCTCGTCCGGCAGGTTGATGAAGCCTTGCAGCAGCTCTTTCCATGGATCGCCCAGGGTATTGAGGCGCGAACCCACCACTCGCTGGGCGGCGATGCCGGTGAGTTCCTCCATGGCCTTGTTCCACATCAGGATTTCCTGGTCCTTGGCCAGGGAACACACGCCCATCGGCAGTTCCTGGAGGGTCTGGCGGTGGTAACGGCGCAGGGCGTCGAGTTCGGCGGCCAGGCCTGTTAGGCGCGAGTGGTAATCCTCCAGCCGGCTTTCGATGAAGTGGATGTCTTCGGTAACGTAGTTTTCGCCACCGGCCTTGTAGGGCAGGAAGGTTTCCACCATGTCCTGGGACACGCTCGGCCCCATCAACCCGGACAGGTTGGCCTCGATACGGTCACGCAGGCGGCGCAGGGCATAGGGGCGGCGCTCGTCAAACGGCAGATAGAGGTCACGCAGCGCCTGTTCGACTTCCTTTTGTGCGGCCTTGGCGCCCAGGGGCTTGGCCAGTTGCGTGGCGAACTCCTGGGGCGAGGCCGCATGCAGTTCGCGGCGTTGCGGGCGGCGCACGTTGTCCACCGCGCAGGCTTCGGCGGCGCTGGTTTCCTCGGCGCTGGCGTTGGTGAACAGCGAGATCAGGGTAAACATCAGTACGTTGGCGGCCAGCGAGGCGATGGCAGCCATGTGCCAACTGGTGTCGTCCAGCACGTAAATCATGTTCAGCAACGGGATATAGAAGCCCTGCAAGTTGCCGACCAGCGGTAGCAGCATGGTGACGGTCCACACCAGGATCCCGGCCAGCAGCCCTGCAATAAAGCCACGGCGATTGGCGGTCGGCCAGTACAGCACCGACAACACGCCCGGCAGGAACTGCAAGGTGGCGACAAACGCGACGATGCCGAGGTTGGCCAGGTCTTGCCCGGCGCCCAGCAGCAGATAAAACGCGTAGCCGGCCATGATGATCGCGACGATCAGCGCGCGTCGGGTCCATTTCAACCAACGGTAGATATTGCCCTCAGCCGGCGGCTGGTACAGCGGCAGTACCAAGTGGTTGAGCGCCATGCCCGAGAGTGCCAGGGTGGTGACGATGATCAACCCGCTGGCGGCCGACAACCCGCCGACATACGCCAGTAGCGCCAGGGCCGGGCTGTTGGCGGCAATACCGATGCCCAGGGTGAAATACTCAGGGTTGGTGGTGGCCCCCAGTTTCAGGCCGGCCCACAGGATCAGCGGCACCGCCAGGCTCATCAGCAACAGGAACAGGGGCAAGCCCCAGCTGGCGCTGACCAGCGAGCGCGGGTTGAGGTTCTCGGTGAAGGTCATGTGGTACATGTGCGGCATCACGATCGCCGAGGCGAAGAACACCAGCAGCAGCGTACGCCATGGGCCTTCCTGCAATGGCGTATGCAAGGCGGCGAGGGCGGTCTGGTTTTGCAGCAGCCACAGCTCCAGCTGTTGCGGCCCGTCGAACACGCCGTAGAGCGCATAAAGGCCGACGCCGCCGATGGCGATCAGCTTGATGACCGACTCAAAGGCAATCGCAAACACCAGGCCCTGGTGTTTCTCGCGGGTGGCGATATGGCGAGAACCAAAGAAGATGGTGAACAAGGTGATCAGCGCGCAGAACGCCAGGGCAACCCGATGTTGCACGGGCTCGCGGGTCAGGATGCTGATGGAGTCGGCCACCGCCTGGATCTGCAGGGCCAATAACGGCAGCACACCGATCAACATGAAGATGGTGGTCAGCGCGCCGGCCCAGGTGCTGCGAAAGCGAAAGGCAAACAGGTCTGCCAGGGAAGACAGCTGGTACGTCCGGGTGATTTTCAGGATCGGGTACAGCAGCACCGGTGCCAGCAGGAACGCGCCCGATACCCCAAGATAACTGGAGAGAAAGCCGTAGCCGTACTGATAGGCCAGCCCCACCGTGCCGTAGAACGCCCAGGCACTGGCGTACACGCCCAGGGACAAGGTGTAGGTCAACGGATGGCGAATGATCGCCCGCGGAATCATTCCGCGCTCACTGATCCAGGCCACGCCGAATAACGCAGCCAGGTAGGCGGCGCTGATCAGCAGCATCTGGGTGAGACTAAAGCTCATCGGCATCTTTTTGGCTCTGCAGGATGAAGGTCACGACGATCAGGATCAGCCACAGCAGATAAGGGCGATACCAGGCGCCCGTGGCGTCGATCCACCAATCCATGATGGCGGGGGAGAACAGGTAGATCCCGACGACCAGCAGCAGGACCAAACGATAGATGTACATGTTGGCCTCTGATTAAAAATCTGCCGCGATGTTAACGGATGGCTGGCAACCTGCAAGCGCCTTCAACTCAATTGCGCTTCGGCCAGGGTCAGCGTGCGCGGGATGCGGGTGGCGTCCCAGTGTGCAATGCCCCAATCCAGCAGTTCTCGTGGGCTTGCGTGAAGCAATTGCGTGTCAGCCTGTTGGCCAAGGGCGCGCAGTGCTCTGAGTAGCAAAGGCGTGGCCTGGTCGGCTGTCAACGGTGCAGAGCGGTAGGACTTGCCCAGCTTGTTGCCGTCTGGCTGCACGATCAGCGGTACATGCAAGTAACGTGGCTGGCGCAGGCCAAGCAGCTCTTGCAGGTACAGCTGGCGCGGTGTGGAGTCGAGCAGGTCGGCGCCGCGCACGATATCGGTTATCCCTTGCCAGGCGTCGTCGAGCACCACCGCCAGTTGGTAGGCGTAGAGGCTGTCGCGGCGACGGATGATGAAGTCGCCGGCATCGCGGCCCAGATGCTGCCGGAACTCGCCCTGGACGCGGTCGATAAAGTGATACTCCAACTCGGGCACGCGCAGGCGGATGGCGGCGTCTTGCTGGGCGTGGCCGGCATTGCGGCACAAGCCTGGGTAAACCCCGTTGTAGGGCGCCAACTGCTTGCGCGAGCAGGTGCAGGCGTAGGCCAGGCCGTGGTTGAACATATCGTTCAGTACTTTGGCGTAGGCATCATGCCGCTCGCTCTGACGAACCAGTTCGCCATCCCATTCAAAGCCGTAGCTTTCCAGCGCATGCAGGATCGCCGCCTGAGCGCCGGGCTCTTCACGGGGAGGGTCAAGGTCTTCCATGCGCATCAACCAACGGCCATGGTGGGCGCGTGCATCGAGGTAGGAGGCGAGGGCGGCAACCAGGGAGCCGAAGTGCAAATGGCCGCTGGGTGTGGGGGCGAAGCGCCCGATATAAGTAGAGGCTGTCATGGCCCGGATACTACTGCATAACCGGTAAACGCCAGAAACAAAAATGGAGCGTTCGCACGCTCCATTTGTTCAACTCGGCAACGTTACTTGCCGACCTGTTTTTCCTTGATTTCAGCCAAGGTCTTGCAGTCTACGCACAGGTCCGCGGTTGGGCGGGCTTCCAGTCGGCGAATACCGATTTCGACGCCGCAGGATTCGCACCAGCCGTATTCTTCGTCTTTGATCAGTTGCAGGGTCTTGTCGATCTTCTTGATCAACTTGCGCTCGCGATCGCGGGCGCGCAGTTCGAGGGCGAACTCTTCTTCCTGGCTGGCGCGATCGGCCGGGTCAGGGAAGTTGGCCGCTTCATCCTTCATATGGTCAACCGTACGGTCGACTTCCTGCATCAAGTCCTGTTTCCACTTGTTGAGGATCTTGGTGAAGTGCTCGCGCATGGGCTCGCCCATGTACTCCTCGCCCTTTTTTTCGACATAGGGTTCGAAGCCGCCGAGGCCTTGAGTCTGCTGTTGCTTTGCTTGGGTGGACATGAATAGACCGCCTCTCACTCTTCTAATCCATTGCGCAGGATTGCAACGTCACCGACACCTGCCGGCCCTGCGGCTGCAAGCGGGCGAACTTACCAGATAGATTCAGGGTGCGCTACTCCCGGTTGTCGAGGTCCAGGGCAAAGGGGATGCAAACCGCAGCAGCCCGCCATGACTGGGTATGTATTGCCTCGAATGTTGATTTTAGCTGTTTTACGAGCGCGCGCAGGGTGCACTTGCAGCCCCAATCAGGCAATAGAGCATGTTTTACCGCGAGGGTTCGGTAGAATCCAGATTTTGTCCTCACCGTCTAAGGAAGGCTAATGGCTCAGCCCTACAGTGCGCGCAGTCGCGCCATCGAACCTTTTCATGTCATGGCGTTACTGGCGCGTGCCAATGAGCTGCAGGCCGCCGGTCACGACGTGATCCACCTGGAAATCGGCGAGCCGGACTTCACCACCGCCGAACCGATCATCCAGGCCGGCCAAGCTGCGTTGGCAAACGGTAAGACGCGCTACACCGCCGCCCGTGGCTTGCCGGAGTTGCGCGAAGCCATCAGTGGTTTCTACCAGCAACGCTACGGTTTGAGCATCGACCCGCAGCGCATTCTGATCACTCCCGGTGGCTCCGGCGCGTTATTGCTGGCCAGCAGTTTGCTGGTGGATCCGGGTAAGCATTGGCTACTGGCGGACCCAGGCTACCCCTGCAACCGACACTTCCTGCGCCTTGTGGAAGGCGCGGCGCAGTTGGTACCGGTCGGCCCAGACGTACGCTACCAGTTGACCGCCGATCTGGTGGCCAGGCATTGGGACCAGGACAGTGTCGGCGCACTGGTGGCGTCGCCCGCCAACCCCACCGGCACGATCCTCACCCGGGACGAGTTGGCTGGGCTGTCGGGCGCCATCAAGGCGCGCAACGGTCATTTGGTGGTCGACGAGATTTATCACGGCCTCACCTACGGCACGGACGCCGCCAGTGTGCTGGAAGTCGATGATGACGCCTTTGTCCTGAATAGTTTTTCGAAGTATTTCGGCATGACCGGCTGGCGCCTCGGTTGGCTGGTGGCGCCGCCTGAAGCGGTGGGTGAGCTGGAGAAATTGGCGCAAAACCTCTACATCAGTGCGCCAAGCATGGCCCAGCATGCCGCGTTGGCCTGTTTCACCCCGCAAACCCTGGAGATTCTGGAGCAGCGCCGTGCCGAATTTGGTCGCCGCCGTGACTTCCTGCTGCCGGCCCTGCGTGAGCTGGGGTTTGGTATCGCCGTGGAGCCCGAAGGTGCCTTTTATCTGTATGCCGATATCAGCGCGTTCGGCGGCGATGCCTTCGCGTTTTGCCGGCATTTCCTCGAAACCGAGCATGTGGCCTTTACGCCCGGGTTGGATTTCGGTCGCTACCAGGCGGGCCATCACGTGCGTTTTGCCTACACGCAAAATCTCGATCGGCTGCAAGAAGCGGTGGAGCGGATCGCCCGTGGTTTGCGGAGCTGGCAAGGCTGATGCGTTTTAATCCTCCTCTTGAAGAAGGGCGGCTGATCCGCCGCTACAAGCGCTTTCTCACCGATATCGAAACCCTTACCGGCGAGTTGCTCACCATTCACTGCCCTAACACCGGCTCGATGCTCAACTGCATGGTCGAAGGTGGCCAGGTCTGGTTCAGCCGTTCCACGGACCCCAAGCGTAAGCTGCCGGGCACCTGGGAGATTGCCGAAACGCCCCAGGGCCGGCTGGCGTGCGTCAACACCGCGCGTGCCAATCAGTTGGTGGAAGAAGCCTTGCTGGCCGGTGTGATCACTGAGCTCAATGGCTTTACTGCGTTGAAGCGTGAGGTGCCTTATGGCCAGGAGAAAAGCCGCATCGACTTTCGCCTGGATTACCCCCAGGGTGCTGCGTTTGTTGAGGTCAAAAGCGTCACCCTGGGCTTTGATGGCAGCTCGGTGGCGGCTTTCCCCGATGCGGTGACCCAGCGCGGTGCCAAGCACTTGCGTGAGCTGGCGCATCTGGCGCGCGACGGTATACGGGCCGTGCAGCTGTATTGCGTGAACCTGTCGGGGATCGACGCGGTGCGCCCGGCGGTGGAAATCGACGCCGGTTATGCGGCAGCGCTACGTGAGGCCAAGGCTGCAGGTGTAGAGGTGTTGGCCTATGGCGTACGGGTTACGCCGCAGGAGATTTACGTCGAGCGTCGGCTGAAGGTGCTGCTGGGCGACTAGAGATCGACCCACAATCCCTGTTCGTCTTCGCGGCCGGGCAGGGCGGTGAGGCTTTGGCCTGCGCAAGGCCCGGCGATGCACTCGCCGCTTTCAATCAGGAACAACGCGCCATGGGTGGCGCATTGGATCAGGCTGGCGCTTTCATCGAGGAAGCGATCTGGCTGCCATTCCAGCGGGATGCCGCGATGGGGGCAGCGGTTGAGATAGAAGTACGCAATGCCGTCCCGGCGCACCGCCAACAGCCTGTGGCCATCGATATCAAAACCGCGGCTGCTGTTGGGGGCAAGGTCGCCGGAGGCGCAGAGAAACTTCATTTCAATCCTTAAGTGCCTTGACGTGCAAATGCAAACAATTATCAAATGCCTGCTTCGCCCGTCAGCTGATTGGGTGCTCAATACGATGCATGGCAGGGGTAATCTGTCACATCAATGAGTGCTTGAGTGGCCCTGCCCTAGGAAGGAAACCCTGTTATGCGCCTGAGTACCAGCGCTATTGCGCTTGTTGCCTCACTGCTGGTCAACCCTGGGGTGCACGCCTCTGAACTGCCGCAACGCTGGGTCAGTGCCGGCGGTGCGCTGTCGGAATGGGTGACGGCCCTGGGCGGTGAGTCGAAGCTGGTGGGGGTGGACACCACCAGTCAGCATCCGGCGTCGCTCAAGGCCTTGCCGAGCATTGGTTACCAGCGGCAGTTGTCGGCCGAAGGCATTCTCAGCCTGCGCCCGCAAATCCTCGTGGGCACGGAGGAAATGGGGCCACCGCCAGTGCTGGCGCAGATTCGCAGTGCCGGGGTGCAGGTGGATATATTCTCGGCCCAGCCGGATTTGCCCACGCTCAAAGGCAACCTTGAACACCTGGGGAAACTGCTCGGTAGTGAGGCCCAGGCTGATGCCTTGTTTGCCGGGTATGAGCAGGCGCTGGCGCAGCAAAAAAACTGGGTGGCCAAGGCCCAGGCTACACAGAAGGCTCCAGGTGTGCTGTTGCTGCTCGGCCATGCCGGTGGCAAACCGCTGATCGCCGGTAAGGACACGGCCGCTGACTGGATGTTGCAGCAGGCTGGTGGGCGTAATCTGGCCACGCATGTGGGCTATAAACCGTTTTCCGTGGAATCGCTGGCCGGTTTGAATCCTGAGGTGCTGGTGTTTGCCGATCGCGCCCTGACCGGGGACGCGGCGCGTGCCGCCTTGTTCAAGGAAAATCCGATCCTTGCTTCTACGCCGGCAGCCAAGAGCGACCGAGTCTTTGAGCTGGATCCGACCTTGCTGGTAGGTGGCCTGGGGCCGCGATTGCCGCAAAGCCTGGAGAAACTGTCTGCCGGCTTTTATCCGTCCCAGGCCAAGCCTGCTCCATGACCACTCTGGTTAAGCCAAAAACGCTGTTTATCGGGCTGTCGCTGCTGTGTGTATTGGCGATCTGGCTCTCATTGGCACTGGGGCCGGTCAGCCTGCCGTTAGTGGACACGCTCAGGGCTGCGTTAAGACTGATGGGCGTACCTATTGAGCCGCAAGGATTGGAGCAGGCCGAGTTGATCCTGGGGCAGATTCGCTTGCCGCGCACCCTGTTGGGGCTGGCGGTCGGCGGTGTGCTGGCGTTGTCGGGTGTGGCGATGCAGGGGTTGTTTCGCAATCCGCTGGCCGATCCAGGGTTGGTTGGCGTATCCAGCGGCGCAGCGTTGGGGGCAGCGGTGGCGATTGTTGGTGGCTCGTTCTTTGGCGGGCTGCCGGAGGCATTCGGGCCGTATCTATTGTCGCTGTGCGCATTTCTCGGCGGCCTGGGCGTTACGGCGCTGGTCTATCGTCTGGGACGTCGCAATGGCCAGACCAATGTCGCGACGATGTTGCTCGCCGGTATCGCCCTGACGGCCCTGGCCGGTTCTGCGGTGGGGCTCTTTACCTATCTGGCCGACGACGCCACGTTACGCACCCTGACGTTCTGGAACCTGGGCAGCCTCAATGGCGCAAGTTACTCGCGGTTGTGGCCCTTGCTGCTGGTGAGCGCGGGCGTGGCGCTGTGGTTGCCGCGCCGGGCCAAGGCGCTGAATGCGCTGCTGTTGGGTGAGTCTGAGGCCAATCATCTGGGTATTGATGTTGAAAGGCTCAAGCGTGAGCTGGTGTTCTGTACGGCTTTAGGCGTTGGCGCTGCAGTGGCGGCGGCGGGCATGATTGGTTTTGTCGGGTTGGTGGTACCCCATCTGGTGCGGTTGCTGGCGGGGCCGGATCATCGGGTGTTGTTACCGGCCTCAGTATTGGCGGGGGCGAGCCTGCTGTTGTTTGCGGACCTGGTGGCGCGCCTGGCGTTGGCGCCGGCGGAGCTGCCGATCGGTATTGTCACCGCGTTTATCGGTGCGCCGTTTTTCCTCTATTTATTGTTACGAGGGCGCGCCTGATGTTGCGGGTAGAAGCGTTGCAGATCCGGCGTGGTGGGAAAACCGTGCTGGCCGATATCACCTTGGACCTTTTGCCGGGCGAAGTGCTGGGCGTTCTGGGCCCCAATGGCGCCGGCAAAAGTACCTTGCTTGGGGCGCTGTGCGGGGAGTTGCAGCCGGATCAGGGCAAGGTCTGGCTGGATCACCAGGCGCTCAAGCACATGACCGGCGCGCAGCGTGCCCAGCGCCTGGCGGTACTGCCACAATCTTCCACCCTGGATTTTGCTTTTCGTGTCGAAGAGGTGGTGGGCATGGGCCGCTTGCCCCATCAGACCGGGCGAGTGCGCGACGACGAAATCATCAGCGCGGCCCTGCAAGCGGCGGATGTCGGCCACCTGAGTGGCCGCAGTTACCTGGCGTTGTCCGGCGGCGAGCGGCAACGTGTGCACCTGGCGCGGGTATTGGCGCAGTTATGGCCAGGTGAAGCGGGGCAGACATTGTTGCTGGATGAACCCACGTCGATGCTCGACCCCCTGCACCAACACACCACCTTACAAGCTATCCGACATTTCGCCGACAGAGGCGCTGCGGTGCTGGTCATTCTGCATGACTTGAACCTGGCAGCGCGTTACTGCGACCGGATCCTGTTGCTGGAAAACGGCCGCCCTCACGCGTTGGATACGCCCTCCAAAGTCTTGCAACCTGAGCCGCTCAAGGCTGTATTCGGCCTGGATGTGCTGGTACAGCTGCATCCGGAGCGTGGGCATCCGCTGATCATTGCGCGCTGAGGCGGGTTAATCCACGGGCAAAAAAAGACCCGGCAAGAGCCGGGTCAAATAACCGTGATTAGCCTGATGAGGAGATAATCTGAGAGTCCGAACCAATGGTCTTTCAGTTATCGGCTGATCTCGCGACCAGTTGTGATAATCATAACGATTCTCATTTGAGAGTCAACATTTGTTTTTCTGGCTCATGTAGTTTTCTCAAACGCTCGTTTGTAATGCCCGTAAACACTGGGTTTGAGTGCCACTCTAGTTCTTCTGATGCACTGAAATCGCTTCCAGCTGACGGTTCAAGGCCTCCTTGCGCTCCGTGGGTATGTCGTTCCAGTGCACATCCATCAATGCCCCTTCAATCGCATACAGCAGAACCTTCGAGGCTCGAAACCCGCGCGTGCGCACGGCTCGGTAGGCATCGACCGCCCCCAGCCGACGCAAGTCGGACGCGCTGTGGATGCCCACCGCATGCAGCCACTGCGCTGACGTCTTGCCAAGGTTTTTCAGGTGTTGCAGCTCATCGTTCATCAAGCCTCCTTGCGTTGGCCGAATGGTGCGGTGGGTGTCGTGACCAGGCAGCCTGAAAATGAGTGTAGCGCTCAGTAGGAAAAGCGTGGTTCTTTGGTCAGGAAGGGCTGAAAAGCTTATAAGAATGGCGCGACGGCGCTTGCTCGCAGATAGGCGCAACGCGCCCGCCAGGCAGGGGATGTGGCCGTCACTCAGTGTGTGGGGTTACTTGGTGCGGTAGCGCAGGCGAGTACCGAAATTGACTGACATAAGTATTTCGTCAGCCGTGAGTTCGGGCGGGAAATAAGCACCCGAAATCTGTGCATGGGCCAGGCTGGCGCCTTCCAGTGAGCAGCCACGCAAGTCCAGGCCGCGCAGGTCGGCAGAGCGAAAATAGGCGTCGGTAAAATCAACACCCGTGGCGTTCAGGTCGCGCAGGTCCAACCCGCGAAAGTCGCCACCGCGCATGTCGATGGTGCCGTTCTCAGGGCGCTCCTGGTTGAAGCCGCGGATATCGTCCTTATGCAGGAGGGCGTAGAGCGGGGTATCAAGAAGCTTGGGCTGACTCATGATCGCGACTCTGGCTGGTGTTATGGAGCCAGTATAGTGCCACTATCGCGAGGTCGCGCGCCGAAGACGGCGACACGACCAAGAAATATTTCTTACAGGCCCGGCAGACGCTGGCGGATATGCCCGACCAAGGCGTCGAGCGTCCCGCTTTCATTGGTCTCGACACGCTTGCTGAGCAGCAGCTCCTCGGCAGTCAGCGGATCACGACTGGCTTGTTGTTCTTCGATAACGGCCAGTGTGGCGTCGGACGGATCGTTTTTATCCGCCTGGCGTTGGGCCAGCCAACTGGTGATAACGGCGTGCGGGGCGTTGCAGTCGAGGATCAGGAACGGCGCGCCAGTGGCTTCGGCAACCTGGGCGGCGGCGTCACGCTGTGCGCGTTTCAAGAACGTGGCATCCAGCACTACCGGGTAGCCGGCGCGCAGCACGGTGTCGGCAATCTCGTTCAGGCGTGCGTAGGTGGCAGCGCTGGCGTCCTGATTGTAGATGCCGGCCTGCATGGTGTTCTCCACCTGCTGCTCGCCAAACAGGCGCTTGCGCTCTACATCCGAGCGCAGGCGGATGGCGCCCAGGGCTTCGACCAGGCGCATGGCCACGTGGCTCTTGCCCACGGCTGAAACACCGTGGGTGATTGCCAGGAAACGCGAAGGAATGGTGCTGTAGCTCTCCGCCAGGTTGGCGTAGTTGCGGTACTGGCGCAGGGTGGTAGCGCGTTGCACCGGGTTGGCTTCGCTCGGCATGCTGAACAGTGCAACCTTGGCGCGCACCAGCGCACGGTAGGCTTTATAGAAGTTCAGCAGTTCCAGGCCCTGGTAGTCACCGGTCAGTTCCAGGTACTGGCTGATAAAGCGCCGTGCCAGGCATTTGAGGCCGCGATCTTCCAGGTCCATGGCCAAAAAGGCGGTGTCGGCGTACACGTCGGTAAAGCGGAAAGGCTCGTTGAACTCGATGCAGTCGAAGATCACCACGCGGCCATCGATCAGGGTGGCGTTGCCCAGGTGGATATCGCCGTGGCATTCACGGGTATAGCCGTCGAGCTTGCGCTGCGCAAGCAGAGGCTTGAGGCGTTCGAAGCTGCTTTCAGCCCAGGCTTGCAGAGCCTCCAGTTGCGTCAGGTCGGCCTTGTCGCTGAGGAACGGGCGGATCTGGTCAAAGTTCTGGCGTACCGGCGCCATTACTTCCTGCGGCGTGCCGGCCGGGTGGTCTTGTGGGACTTGAGGGGCATGGAGGTGGAACTGGGCAATCTGTTTGGCCATCTCATCGATGTGCGCGCTGGTCAGTTCGCCGTTGGCTTGCAGGGTGCTGAGCATCTGGCTTTGCGGGAACTGACGCATTTTCAGCGCGTATTCGATGGCCGGGCCGTCGCCACCCAGTTGCGGTGCCTCGGCAGTGCCGGTAATCGGCAACACTTCAAGATACAAATCTTCGGTCAGGCGCTGGTTGAGGCGCAGTTCCTCGCGGCAGAAATGCCCGCGGTCGTCCAGATTGGTGAAGTCCAGGAAGCCGAAGTTCATCGGTTTCTTCAGCTTATATGCATAGGGGCCCGTCAGTATCACCCAGGAAATATGGGTCTCGATGACTTGAAACGCGTCAACCGGATGAGGGTACAAGGCCGGGTTTTGCAGGGCAGCGATCAGGGTCTGGCTCACGGGCGATCCTTCAAAGTCTGGGGAAAATCATGGGGGGCATTATGGCTGCTGATGCCAGTCGTGCAAACCGCTGTCCGGCTCATGTTGATCATCAATAAAGTGCGTATAATCCGCCGCCATGACTCGAACCCGATCTCCCCGTTCCCGTAAAAAACCTCCTTCCCGCGCCCCGCGCCCTTGGCTGGGCTGGGTGATCAAGCTTGGCCTGGTGGGCCTTGTGGCGGTCGCTGGCCTTGCGGTGTACCTCGATGCCGTGGTGCAGGAAAAATTCTCCGGCAAGCGCTGGACGATTCCGGCCAAGGTGTATGCACGCCCGCTGGAACTGTTCTCTGGCCAGAAGCTCAGCAAGGAAGATTTCCTCACCGAGCTCGATGCACTGGGCTACCGCCGCGAACCTGTGAGCAATGGCCCCGGCGCTGCGGCGGTCAGCGGTAATACCGTCGACCTGAACACCCGTGGCTTCCAGTTCTACGAAGGCCTGGAAAAAGCCCAGCCGGTGCGCGTGCGTTTCTCTGGCGACTATGTGGCTGAGCTGTCGTCGCTCAATGGCTCCAAGCTGCCGGTGGTGCGTCTTGAACCGTTGCTGATCGGCGGTATTTACCCGAAAAACCTTGAAGATCGCATCCTGATCAAGCTCGATCAGGTGCCGCCGTACCTGCTGGAAACCCTGGTCGCTGTCGAAGACCGCGATTTCTATAGCCACTGGGGTGTCTCGCCGAAGTCGATCGCCCGTGCTATCTGGGTCAACACCTCCGGCGGCAAGATGACCCAGGGCGGCAGTACGTTGACGCAACAATTGGTCAAGAACTTTTACCTGACCAACGAACGCAGCCTCACCCGTAAACTCACCGAAGCCATGATGGCGATGTTGCTGGAGCTGCATTACAGCAAGCAGGAAATCCTCGAGGCCTACCTCAACGAGGTATTCGTCGGGCAGGATGGCCAGCGCGCCGTGCACGGTTTCGGCCTGGCCAGCCAGTTCTTCTTCGGGCAGCCGTTGTCCGAGTTGAAGTTGCATCAGGTCGCGTTGCTGGTGGGGATGGTGAAGGGGCCGTCCTATTACAACCCGCGCCGCAACCCGGAGCGTGCGCTTGAACGTCGCAACCTGGTGCTCGATGTGCTGGAGCAGCAGGGTGTCGCTACCGCTGAACAAGTAGCCGCTGCGAAAAAAATGCCACTGGGTGTGACCACTCGCGGCAAGCTGGCGGATAGCTCATTCCCTGGCTTTATCGACTTGGTCAAGCGCCAACTGCGCGAAGACTACCGCGACGAAGACTTGACCGAAGAGGGCCTGCGGATCTTCACCAGCTTCGACCCCATCCTGCAGATGAAGGCCGAAGCGTCGGTCAACGACACCTTCAAGCGCCTGACCGGCCGTAAAGGCTCGGATGAAGTCGAAGCCGCCATGGTCGTGACCAACCCGGAAACCGGCGAAGTCCAGGCCATGATCGGCAGCCGGCAGGCCAGTTTCGCCGGTTTCAACCGCGCACTGGATGCCGTGCGGCCAATTGGCTCGCTGGTCAAGCCCGCGGTCTACCTCACAGCACTGGAAAAACCCAGCAAGTACACGCTGACCAGTTGGCTGTCCGATGACCCGCTGTCGGTCAAAGGTGCGGATGGCCAGGTATGGACCCCCAAGAACTTCGACCGCCGCTCCCATGGCACGGTGTTCCTGTATCAAGGGCTGGCGCATTCCTACAATATTTCGACCTCGCGCCTGGGGCTTGAGGTAGGCGTGCCAAATGTCCTGAAAACCATAGCGCGACTGGGGGTGGAGCGTGAGTTCCCTGCATTCCCATCCATGCTTTTGGGCGCTGCGTCCATGACGCCGATGGAAGTGACCACCATGTACCAGACCCTGGCCAATGGTGGCTTCAACACGCCGATGCGCGGTATTCGCAGTGTGCTGACCGCCGATGGCGAACCGCTCAAGCGCTACCCGTTCCAGATTCAGCAGCGCTTCGACGCGGGTTCCATTTACCTGATCCAGAACGCCATGCAGCGCGTGATGCGGGAGGGTACAGGGCGTTCGGTCTACAGCGTGCTGCCGTCGAACCTGACCCTGGCCGGCAAGACCGGTACCAGTAACGACTCCCGCGACAGCTGGTTCGCAGGGTTCGGCCAGGATGTACTGGCCGTGGTGTGGCTGGGGCGCGACGATAACGGCAAGACGCCGTTCACCGGTGCGACCGGCGCGTTGCAGGTATGGACCAGTTTCATGCGCAAGGCTGATCCGTTGCCGCTCAACATGCCGCAGCCGGACAATATCGTGCAGGCCTGGATTGATCCGCACACCGGCCAAGGCTCCGACGCCAACTGTCCGGGCGCGGTGCAGATGCCGTATATTCGCGGCAGCGAACCACCACCCGGCGCCGCGTGCAGTGGCAGTACACCTGCTGACGCGGAATCGGTGATGGATTGGGTCAAGGGCTGGATGAATTAAGCAAAGAGGGTTTCAAGTGAACAAGTTGTGGATTCCAGCAATTACGGCTCTGGCTTTGCTCGGCGGTTGCTCCAGCGTGCAGCGCGGCTCTATCCCTGTGGTGGACTCAAGCACGTCCGTCTCCAATAGCGACCGCATTTCGGCCAATGGCGGCTTCCGTCAGACCGTGGTCAAACGGCCTGCCCAAGCTGCAACCCAGGCAATTCCCCAGGATTCCGGCGTCGTAGTGATGGTGCCCGGCAGTGGGGCTGCAACCTCGGCGCCTATCAGTGCCGAGCCATGGACCCCAGGCCCGAGCACTTCCGGGCCGGTGAACTCCACGCCGATTCAAACCGCGCCGGTCAACCAGGGCACCTACAACATGCCTTCGACGCCGAGCGGTATTCCGTCATCGTCCAATGCGGGCGGGTTGTCGGCTGACGAACAACTGGATGGCCCGGTGCTGGCGTTGCTCACCACCGCTCAGCAGCAGCAGGCCGGTGGCGACTTGAACGGCGCCTCGTCGAGCCTTGAACGTGCCCAGCGCGTGGCGCCGCGTGAGCCACAAGTGCTCTATCGCCTGGCCCAGGTGCGCATGGCCCAGGGCGATGCGCCCCAAGCGGAGCAGTTCGCTCGTCGCGGCCTGAGCCTGGCCAATGGCCGTCCAGACCTGCAAGCCAGCCTGTGGGCGTTGATCGGTGATGCACGTGCCGCCCAAGGGGATGCCGCCGGTGCAGCCCAGGCGCGGCAAAAAGCCAAGGTCAGTCTCTGATGGATGCGCGTTTCCCCGCGATCGCCGAGCAGTTATTGCTGATCGAGCGCGAACTGCGCGTACAGGGCTGGTGGGATGAAGTTTCCCCTGGCGCTGAAGCCCTCAGCAGTGTCGAGCCCTTTTCCGTCGATACCCTGGACTTCCACCAGTGGCTGCAATGGATCTTCCTCTCGCGTATGAAGCAGATCCTGGAGCAGGACCTGCCCTTGCCGAATGCGTCGGGGATCCTGGAAATGGCCGAGATGGTCTACGCCGACCGACCGCGGGAGAGCCTCGGCTTGCGTAACGCGCTGAAAAAGTTCGATCAATTGATCGTCGACGCTCGTTAATTGCCTGACTGCCGGTTTTTCCGGCAGTCTTGCGCACATTTCTACCGCTTGACGACATTCAGGCGAGTTTTATCCCTCCTCAAAGCCCTTTCTTCTACGTTCTCATGCGCTTAGTTGGAAAAAAGCGCAATTATTGCTTGACTTGAAGGGCGTGAAACAGAAGAATCCAAAGTCCGCTGTATCGGGACTGCCAGAAGCAGGCCCGCTCAGCAGATCATGAGGCGCACATCCGCGCCGACCTGTAACACCCGCAACGCGTTACCTCGCGCTGGGTGGGAAAAGCCCGCAACACTTGGGACGATCCCAATACTTGCTCAGTCAGTGCTGACGTAGTCGGCGACCACCGTCGCTCATGCTCTGTTGAGAAGTAAACCTATTAAGACCCGTCGGTTTTTAACGGACGGTATTCTGGCGTTTTAGAGGTGAACAACGTGGAGCTTTTATCTGGCGGTGAGATGCTCGTCCGCTTTTTGCGTGACGAAGGCGTCGACTATATCTACGGGTACCCAGGTGGTGCTCTGCTGCATGTCTACGACGCACTGTTCAAGGAACCGGCTGTTACCCACATCCTGGTTCGCCACGAACAGGCCGCGACCCATATGGCTGACGGTTACGCCCGTGCCACCGGTAAAGCCGGCGTGGTACTGGTAACGTCCGGCCCAGGCGCAACCAATGCCATTACCGGCATCGCGACTGCCTATATGGACTCCATTCCGATGGTGATCATCTCTGGTCAGGTGCCTAGCACTATGGTCGGCACCGATGCATTCCAGGAAACCGACATGATCGGTATTTCCCGGCCGATCGTGAAACACAGCTTCATGATCAAGCATCCCTCGGAAATCCCGGATGTCATGAAAAAGGCGTTCTACCTTGCCCAGTCCGGTCGCCCGGGCCCGGTAGTGGTCGATATCCCGAAAGACATGACCAACCCGGCCGAGAAGTTCGAATACGTTTTCCCGAAAAAAGCCAAGCTGCGTTCCTACAGCCCGGCCGTGCGTGGGCACTCGGGGCAAATCCGCAAGGCGGCAGAAATGCTCCTGGCGGCCAAGCGCCCTGTGCTGTACTCCGGTGGTGGCGTGATTCTGGGTGGCGGTTCCGCTCCGTTGACCGAACTGGCCAAGCTGCTCAACCTGCCGGTGACCAACACCCTGATGGGCCTCGGCGCATTCCCGGGTTCGGACCGTCAGTTCGTCGGCATGCTCGGTATGCACGGCAGCTACACCGCCAACCTCACCATGCACCACGCCGATGTGATCCTGGCCGTGGGCGCGCGGTTCGATGACCGGGTGATCAACGGCGCGAGCAAATTCTGCCCGAATGCCAAGATCATCCATATCGACATCGACCCGGCGTCCATCTCCAAGACCATCAAGGCCGATGTGCCGATCGTGGGTCCTGTAGAAAGCGTACTGACCGAAATGGTCGCTGCGCTCAAGGACATCGGCGAAACGCCGAACAAGGAATCCGTTGCCAGCTGGTGGAAGCAGATCGACGAATGGCGCGGTGATCGCGGCCTGTTCCCTTACGACAAGGGCGACGGCAGCATCATCAAGCCGCAAACCGTGATCGAAACCCTGTGCGAAGTGACCAAGGGCGACGCCTTTGTGACCTCCGACGTAGGCCAGCACCAGATGTTCGCGGCGCAGTACTACAAGTTCGACAAGCCTAACCGCTGGATCAACTCTGGTGGCCTGGGCACGATGGGCTTTGGTTTCCCTGCGGCCATGGGTGTGAAGCTGAGCTTCCCGGATGCCGACGTTGCCTGTGTGACGGGCGAAGGCAGCATCCAGATGAACATCCAGGAACTGTCGACGTGCCTGCAGTACGGCCTTCCGGTGAAGATCGTCTGCTTGAACAACGGCGTACTGGGCATGGTTCGTCAGTGGCAGGACATGAGCTACGGTAGCCGTCACTCCCATTCCTACATGGAATCGTTGCCAGACTTCGTCAAATTGGTTGAAGCCTATGGCCACGTCGGCATTCGCATCAACGATCTGAAAGATCTGAAGCCGAAAATGGAAGAGGCGTTCGCCATGAAGGACCGCCTGGTGTTCATCGATATTCAGGTGGATACCAGCGAGCACGTCTACCCGATGCAGATCAAAGACGGCTCTATGCGCGACATGTGGCTGAACAAGACGGAGCGTACTTAATCATGCGGCATATTATCTCCCTGCTTCTGGAGAACGAACCCGGCGCTCTGTCTCGTGTTGTCGGCCTGTTTTCGCAACGCAACTACAACATCGAAAGCCTGACCGTGGCCCCAACCGAAGACCCGACCCTGTCGCGCCTGACGTTGACCACCGTGGGTCACGATGAGGTGATCGAGCAGATCACCAAGAACCTCAACAAGCTGATCGAAGTGGTCAAGCTGGTCGACTTGTCGGAAAGCGCTCACATCGAGCGCGAACTGATGCTGGTCAAGGTCAAGGCCACGGGTGCCCAACGTGCCGAGATCAAACGCACTACCGATATTTATCGCGGGCAGATCGTCGATGTGAGCGCCAGCGTTTATACCGTTCAACTGACCGGTACCAGCGACAAACTGGACAGCTTCATCCAGTCGATCGGGACGGCCTCGATTCTGGAAACCGTACGCAGTGGTGTCACCGGGATTGCCCGTGGTGACAAAGTACTCAGCATCTAACCCAATTAGCGAATGGCCTTACGGCCTGGATATATAGAGGAACCTCATGAAAGTTTATTACGATAAAGATTGTGACCTGTCGATCATCCAGGGCAAGAAAGTCGCCATCATCGGCTACGGTTCCCAGGGCCACGCCCAAGCGTGCAACCTGAAAGATTCCGGCGTTGACGTGACTGTTGGCCTGCGTAAAGGCTCGGCCACTGTTGCCAAGGCTGAAGCTCATGGCCTGAAAGTGACTGACGTTGCTTCTGCTGTTGCGGCTGCCGACTTGGTCATGATCCTGACCCCGGACGAGTTCCAGTCCTCGCTGTACAAGAACGAAATCGAGCCGAACATCAAGAAGGGCGCCACCCTGGCCTTCTCCCACGGCTTCGCGATTCACTACAATCAGGTTGTGCCACGCGCCGACCTCGACGTGATCATGATCGCGCCGAAAGCACCGGGCCATACCGTGCGCTCCGAGTTCGTCAAAGGCGGCGGTATCCCTGACCTGATCGCGATCTACCAGGATGCGTCGGGCAACGCCAAGAACGTTGCGCTGTCCTACGCTGCTGGTGTGGGTGGCGGTCGTACCGGCATCATCGAAACCACTTTCAAGGACGAGACCGAAACCGACCTGTTCGGCGAACAAGCCGTTCTGTGCGGTGGTACCGTTGAGCTGGTAAAAGCTGGTTTCGAAACCCTGGTTGAAGCTGGCTACGCGCCGGAAATGGCCTACTTCGAATGCCTGCACGAACTGAAGCTGATCGTTGACCTCATGTACGAAGGCGGCATCGCCAACATGAACTACTCGATCTCCAACAACGCCGAATACGGCGAGTACGTGACCGGCCCTGAAGTAATCAACGCCGAGTCTCGCCAGGCCATGCGCAACGCCCTGAAACGTATTCAGGACGGCGAATACGCCAAAATGTTCATCAGCGAAGGCGCTACCGGCTACCCTTCGATGACCGCCAAGCGTCGTAACAACGCCGCTCACGGTATCGAAGTCATCGGCGAGCAACTGCGCTCCATGATGCCGTGGATCGGTGCCAACAAGATCGTCGACAAAGCCAAGAACTAAGTCGTACGCATCAAGGGAAAACGCGGCTTAGGCCGCGTTTTTTCGTTTGGAGGGCCGGTTCTGGTATAAAGCTGCATCGTTTGCAGGCGAACAGTCGCTGCAAGTATCTGTCGAATTTTTTTCACACCGTTGCAAGGTAAAGTCCATGAGCGAACGTCCCGAAGAGCCACATCAGGCTTCCGACGCCGAAAGCATGCTGCCGATCGATGAACATGTCGAAGAAGGGCATGACGCCGAAGGCCGCAAGGTCCGGCATCGTGGCATCTATCTGCTGCCCAACCTGTTCACCACGGCGAACCTGTTTGCCGGCTTCTATTCCATCATCAACTCCATGAGTGCCCAGAGTGCGCTGGCGGCGGGTGATGCGGCGAGTGCCAGCAAATACTTCGGTTTTGCCGCGATCGCAATCTTCGTGGCCATGGTGCTCGACGGCCTGGACGGGCGTGTGGCGCGTATGACCAATA
Source organism: Pseudomonas sp. B2021 (assembly GCF_018135665.1). Classification (NCBI taxonomy): domain Bacteria; kingdom Pseudomonadati; phylum Pseudomonadota; class Gammaproteobacteria; order Pseudomonadales; family Pseudomonadaceae; genus Pseudomonas; species Pseudomonas sp. B2021. The sequence goes on along the minus strand of NZ_SMOF01000001.1, from coordinate 5,190,729 downwards.
CCCAAAGTGCCTTCGGCGCCGAGTACGACTCGCTGTCGGACATGGTTGCCTTTGGTGTCGCTCCCGCACTGCTGGCGTTTGCCTGGGCATTGGGTGACATGGGCAAGGTCGGCTGGATGGTTGCCTTCATCTATGTCGCGGGCGCCGCTTTGCGCCTGGCGCGCTTCAACACCCAGGTGGGGACTGCCGACAAACGCTACTTCATCGGCCTTGCCAGCCCGGCAGCGGCGGGTGTTGTCGCGGGGATTGTCTGGGCGTTCAGTGACTACGGGATTCAAGGGTCGAAGATGTCGTTTCTGGTTGCCCTGATGGTGGCGGCGGCCGGCATGCTGATGGTCAGCAATATCAAGTACAACAGCTTCAAGGAGTTCGACCTCAAGGGGCGCGTGCCTTTCGTGGCCATCCTTGTCGTGGTGCTGGTGTTCGCGGTCGTGTTCAGTGATCCACCGCGTATCCTGCTGCTGGCGTTCCTGGCCTACGCCGCTTCGGGCCCTATTCAGTACTTGTTGCGTCTGCGTCGGGACAAAACATTGCCTTAATGTAATTTCCCCCATACTCCGCAGTCTATTGGTGCATCAGTTCTCCAACGCTGCGGAGTTACCATGTTAATCAAATTACCCAAAGCGTCCGATTGTCACGAATCGGATGTCACGCCTGAATCTTTCTACCTCTCTCGCCGCAGCCTGCTCGGCGGTGCGCTTGCCGGTATTGCCGCCAGCAGCTTGCCGCGTTGGGCCAGTGCGGGCGATGCTGCGCGGTATGCCGACGTCGAGCCGGGCAGCGCGCCCGGCTGGTTTACCGAAAAACTTCCGAATACGAAGTGGCAGGCGGTGACGGTCAAGGATGAGGCCATCACACCGTTCAAGGACGCCACCCACTACAACAACTTCTATGAGTTCGGGACAGGCAAGGGCGACCCGGCGACGAATGCGGGCTCGCTCAAGACGCAGCCCTGGAGCGTGGTGGTAGATGGTGAAGTCGCAAAGCCTGGGCGCTATGCTCTGGAGGACTTCATGAAGCCCTATGAATTGGAAGAGCGCATCTACCGCCTGCGTTGTGTCGAGGCATGGTCCATGGTGATTCCGTGGATAGGCTTTCCCATCTCGGCGTTGCTCAAGCAGGTCGAGCCAACCTCCAAAGCCAAGTACATCCGTTTTGAAACCCTTCAGGATCCCAAGAGCATGCCTGGGCAACGCTCAAGTTTCGGCTTGATCGACTGGCCTTATGTGGAAGGGCTGCGCCTGGATGAGGCGATGAATCCGCTGGCGATCCTGGCTGTGGGTATGTATGGGCGGGAGTTGCCCAACCAGAATGGTGCGCCTTTGCGTTTGGTGGTGCCGTGGAAGTATGGCTTCAAGAGTGTGAAGTCCATCGTGCGGATCAGCCTGGTCAGTGAGCAGCCGAAAACCACCTGGCAAAGTATTGCGGCTGATGAGTATGGGTTTTATGCGAATGTGAACCCTACGGTGGATCATCCTCGCTGGACCCAGGCGCGGGAGCGCCGTCTGCCGAGCGGCCTGTTTAGTCCGAATGTGCGCGAGACGCAGATGTTCAATGGCTATTCGGATGAGGTCGCTTCTTTATATACAGGCCTCGATCTGCGGAAGAACTACTGATGCGCTATCCCATCTGGCGCACCGGCGTGTTTGTAGCCGCCGCAGTGTGGCCATTGCTCTGGTTGTATGAGGCGTGGAGTTCCGCGCTGGGGCCTGACCCTGGCAAGGTGCTCGTCGATCGATTGGGTTTGGGAACGTTGATTCTGTTGCTGATCACACTTGCCATGACGCCGCTGCAGAAGTTGAGCGGTTGGGCGGGGTGGATAGCGGTGCGTCGACAGTTGGGCCTGTGGTGCTTTGCTTATGTCGTGCTGCACCTGGCGGCCTATTGCGTATTTGTCCTGGGGCTGGATTGGTCGCAGCTCGGCGTAGAGTTGAGCAAGCGGCCCTACATCATTGTGGGTGCGCTGGGGTTTGTTGCTCTCCTGATGCTGGCCGTCACGTCGAACCGCTACAGCCAGCGCCGGTTGGGGAGCCGCTGGAAGAAGCTGCATCGCCTGGTCTATGTGATTCTTGGGCTCGGTTTGCTGCACATGTTATGGATAGTGCGGGCGGATCTGAAGGAGTGGGCTATCTACGCTTCTATAGGTGCGCTGCTTCTGTTGCTGCGGGTGCCGCCGGTGACGCGACGAATCCCTCGCCTTATTGCTAAAAAAGCGCCTTCTGCAACAAAAGCGTAATTAAGCCTTGACGGCAGATTCTGGAAGCCTATAATTCGCCCCACTTCCGGCGCAGTCGAAACGGAAAACTCCTTGGTAAACAA
>NZ_SMOF01000001.1:5105861-5188370 GCF_018135665.1 Pseudomonas sp. B2021 | reverse complement strand
ATGGTAGTGTGGGGTTTCCCCATGTGAGAGTAGGTCATCGTCAAGATTAAATTCCGAAACCCCAATTGCGAAAGCAGTTGGGGTTTTGTTTTGGGCGCTCGAAAAGTGTCCACCTTGTCCCCGTACACTTGTTCGTCCTGTGTCCGCCCCGTGCACCACAGTGCTAAAGTCCATCCCTCGATTTTGCTTTTCCCAAGGAAGCCGTTATGCCGGACGCGACGTCCCTCAGCCCTGGATTCATGGTGGTTCATGGCAACCGCCTGGACGAGCTGCGAAGCCTGGTGGTCAGTTGGATGCGCCGTTACCCGCTGGCGCCTTTGGAAAACGAAATCGCCCTGGTACAAAGCAACGGCATTGCCCAGTGGCTCAAGCTGGCCTTGGCCGAAGACCCGCAAGCCGATGATATGGGCGGCTGTGGCATTGCCGCAGCTATCGACGTGCAACTGCCTGGCAGCTTTATGTGGCAGCTTTATCGCATGGTCTTGGGCCGTGATGAGATCCCGCCCAAGTCCCTGCTTGATAAAGCCCCGCTGACCTGGCGCCTCATGCGCCTGTTACCCGAGTTGATCGACCAACCGCACTTCGAGCCGCTGCAACGCTTCCTGACGCAAGACACCGACCTGCGCAAACGCTACCAACTCGCCGAGCGCCTGGCTGACTTGTTCGACCAATACCAGGTCTACCGTGCTGACTGGCTGGAAGACTGGGCCGCAGGCCGGCACCAACTGCGCAATGGTCGAGGCGATTCCAAACCGCTCAACCCAGCCAACTGCTGGCAAGCCGAGCTATGGCGCGCGCTGCTGTTGGATGTAGGTGAATCAGGCATGGCCGAAAGCCGGGCCGGCGTTCATCAGCGCTTCATCGAGCGCATCAACAGCCTTGAACAAGCACCTCCCGGCTTGCCTCCCCGGGTGATTGTCTTCGGCATCTCATCGCTGCCGGCCCAGGCGCTGGAAGCCTTGGCGGGCTTGGCTCGTTTCAGCCAAGTCCTGCTCTGCGTGCATAACCCCTGCCGCCATCATTGGTCGGACATCGTCGCCGACAAGGACTTGCTGCGTAACGAATACAAACGCCAGGCGCGCAAAACGGGCATGCCCGTCACTATCGACCCACAAACTTTGCACCAGCACGCCCATCCGCTGCTCGCTGCCTGGGGCAAGCAGGGCCGTGATTACATCAGTCTGCTGGACAGCTACGACGACCCCAACAGCTACCGCGCCGCATTTCGCGACGGCCGTATTGACCTGTTCAGCGACAGCGAACCCACCACGCTCCTCAACCAACTCCAGGACGATATCCTCGAACTGCGCCCGTTGAATGAAACCCGTGAGCTCTGGCCCGCTGTCGACTTGCAACGCGATACGTCGATCCGTTTCCATATCGCCCACAGCGCCCAACGCGAAGTGGAAATCCTCCACGACCAATTACTTCATCGCTTCAGCGCCGACCCCACACTGCGCCCTCGGGACATCATCGTCATGGTGCCCGACGTCGACAGCTACGCGCCGCATATTCGCGCGGTCTTCGGCCAGCTCGAACGCCATGACCCACGCTTTATCCCCTTCACCCTTACAGACCAAGGCCAACGTGGTCGCGACCCGCTGTTGATCGCCGTCGAGCACTTGCTCAAACTCCCCGACAGCCGCTTCCCCGTCAGCGAAATCCTCGACCTGCTCGACGTCCCGGCCCTGCGCGAACGCTTCGCCATCAAAGAGCGTGACCTGCCCACCTTGCATCGCTGGATCGAAGGCGCCGGCATCCGCTGGGGCCTGAACGCCGAGCAACGCGCCGGTTTAGGCCTGCCCACGGAGCTGGAGCAAAACAGTTGGCGATTCGGCCTGCGCCGTATGCTGCTGGGCTATGCCGTCGGCACTGGCTCGGCCTGCGGCGGTATCGAGCCGTATGACGAAATCGGTGGCCTCGATGCGGCCTTGATCGGCCCGCTGGTCGCCTTGCTCGATGCCTTGAACGATGCCCATCAGGCGTTATCAGAACCCGCCTCCCCACAGGCCTGGGGCGAGCGTCTACAACGCTTGATGCAGCTGTTTTTCCTGCCCAGCAGCGAGCACGATGACTATCTGCTGGGACAGCTCGAACAATTAAGAGAAACCTGGCTGGAAACCTGCGAGTCCGTCGGCTTGCAAGACGAGCTACCCCTTACGGTAGTACGTGAGGCATGGCTGGCCGGATTGGATCAGGGGCGCCTGTCCCAGCGCTTCCTGGCGGGGGCGGTCAATTTCTGTACGCTGATGCCCATGCGTGCGATCCCGTTCAAGTTGGTTTGCCTGCTGGGCATGAACGACGGCGATTACCCGCGGGCCCAGCCACCCCTGGATTTTGACCTGATGGGCAGCGATTACCGCCCCGGCGACCGTTCTCGCCGCGAAGACGACCGCTACTTACTGCTCGAAGCGCTGCTGTCTGCCCGTGACCAGCTGTATATCAGCTGGGTAGGCCGCAGCATCCGTGACAACAGCGATCGCCCGGCCTCGGTACTGATCGGCCAACTGCGCGACCACTTGGCCAGCGGCTGGCAGCACGCCAACAACGATCAGCCGCTGCTCGACGCAATGACCCAGGAGCACCCGCTGCAACCCTTCAGCGCCCGCTACTTCCACGAAGGCGATTCACTGTTCAGCTATGCCCGCGAATGGCAATTGCTGCATCAGGCACCAGCGGTCATCACCCAAGAGCAAGGCTTGACCCCTCACCAACAGGAAGAACCCCTGAGCCTCGGCCAGTTACAGGATTTCCTGCGCAACCCGGTCAAGCACTTCTTCAGCCAGCGCCTGAAAGTATTCTTCGAAGCCGCCGAAGTGCCGCTGGCTGACGAAGAACCCTTCGTGCTGGACGCGTTGCAACGCTACAGCCTCAGCGATAGCCTGCTGAACGCGGCGCTCACCCAACCCGATCAGCTCGATCAGGCGCTCAACGCCCAGGCCCTGCGCCTGCAAGGCAGCGGCCTGCTGCCGATGGTCGGTTTCGGTGAATGCCTGCGTAACGAACTGATCGAGCCGCTGCCAGACCTGGTGCAACGCTATCAAGACCTTCTGGCGCTGTGGCCCACCCCGCATACCGGGGCTGAACCGATCAGCTTTGCGTACCAGGGCATCCAGCTGGAAGGTTGGATCAGCGGCCTGCACCGACGCAGTGATGGCGGGCTGTTAAGCGTCACCACCATCCCCAACAGCATTGGCTCGATCAAGACACGCAAGTGGCATCGCCTCATCCGCCCCTGGGTCAATCACGTGGTGGCCTGCGCCTGTGGTCTGCCCTTGAGCACCGGTCTGGTAGCCAGTGACGACACCTTACTGTTGGCCCCGCTGGACAAGGCCAGCGCCGAGGAAATCCTCGGCAACCTGCTTTTGGCCTGGCGCACGGGAATGAGTACACCGCTACCTGTCGCGGTGAAAACCGCGTTCGCCTGGCTCGGCCAGACTGACCCCGCCAAGGCCCAAGCGGCTGCGAGCAAAGCCTATGAAGGCGATGGCATCACCACTGACGGCGAACGCCGCGAAACGCCAGCCCTCACGCGGCAATTTCCCGACTACGCGGCCCTGGTCGCCAGCGAAGAGTTCGAAGGCTGGTGCGAAACCCTGTATCGCCCGCTGATCAACGCCCCCTGGCGATCGCTTTCCAGCACGGAGGCCAACGCATGATCGGCAAACCCTTGGCCCTGGCGTTCCCGCTCAAAGGCAGCCAGTTGATTGAAGCCAGTGCCGGCACCGGCAAGACCTTCACCATCTCCGCCTTGTACCTGCGCCTGGTGCTCGGCCACGGCGGTGATGAGTCCGGTTTCGGCCGCGAACTGCTGCCACCGCAAATCCTCGTGGTGACGTTCACCGACGCCGCCACCAAGGAGCTGCGAGAACGCATTCGCATCCGCCTGGCCGAAGCCGCACGCTTCTTCCGTGACGAAATCGAACAGCCCGATGCGCTGATCGCAGACCTGCGCGAGCACTATGATCCGCAGCAATGGCCGGCCTGTGCCAATCGCCTGGACATCGCCGCGCAATGGATGGATGAAGCGGCGGTTTCGACGATCCACAGTTGGTGCCAGCGCATGCTGCGCGAACACGCGTTCGACAGCGGCAGCCTGTTCACACAAACCCTGGAAACCGACCATAGCGACCTGCTGGGCGAAGTGCTGCGCGACTACTGGCGCTTGTTCTGCTACCCAATGCACGACGATGCGCTCAACTGGGTGCGCAATAATTGGGGTGGCCCCGCGGCGCTGATGCCACGGGTGCGTGCATTGTTCGGCAGCGAGCGGCCCACCGACGAAACCCGCGAGCCAGCCGAACTGATCAGCGCCTGCCTGCAAGAACGCCGTGCCGCGCTGGTTGCCCTCAAGGCACCCTGGCAACAATGGGCCGCCGAGCTGCGGGATATCTGCCTGCAAGCCGTCGCCGCCAAAGCGGTCGATGGGCGAAAGATGCAAGCGCGTTACTTCGAACCCTGGTTCGAAAAGATCAGCGCCTGGGCCGCTGACGAAACTCTGGAACAACTGGATATCGGCACCGGCTTTACCCGCCTGACGCCCGATGGCATGGCCGAAGCCTGGAAAGGCGAGCCGCCGCAGCACCCCGGCATCCAAGCCATGGCCGGCCTCAAAGCCAGCCTCGACGCCTTGCCAACGCCCGACGCGGCGGTGCTGCAACATGCCGCCGGCTGGGTTGGCAAACGCTTCGAGGAAGAGAAACGTCACCGTGCCGAGATGGGGTTTGACGACATGCTGATCCGCCTCAACGCCGCCCTCCAGGCAGACGGTGGCGAGCGCCTGGCCAGTGTGATCCGCGAGCAATTTCCGGTGGCCCTGATCGATGAATTCCAGGACACCGACCCGGTGCAATACAGCATCTTCGACAGCATCTACCGCATCGAGGAAAACCACCTCGACAGCGGCCTGTTCCTGATCGGCGACCCCAAGCAGGCGATCTACGCCTTTCGCGGCGCCGACATCTATACCTACCTGCGCGCCCGGCAGGCCACCACCGGCCGCCATCACACCCTGGGCACCAACTTCCGCTCCAGCCATGCGATGGTCGAGGCGGTGAACCATGTGTTCCAGCGTGCTGAAACCGCCCGTGGTGCGTTTCTGTTTCGAAAACCCGATGGCGACAACCCAGTGCCGTTCCATTCGGTACTGTCCCAAGGCCGTAGCGAGCAGTTGCAGGTCGACGGCCAGACGCTGCCGGCTATGAACCTTTGGCACCTGCCCACCGACCAGCCGATTTCCAACGCGGTTTACCGTCAGCAACTGGCCGCCGCCTGCGCCACGCAGATCGTTGCGTTGCTCAATGGCGGCCAGCAAGGCAGCGCAGGCTTTGTGAAAGCGGGGCGCTTGAAGGGCGTGTTGCCGTCAGACATCGCCATCCTTGTGCGCGACGGCAAGGAAGCCCAAGCCGTACGTGCCGAACTGGCCAGCCGTGGCGTGCGCAGTGTGTACCTGTCGGATAAAGACTCGGTGTTTGCCGCCCAGGAAGCCCATGACCTGTTGGCCTGGCTCAAGGCTTGCGCGGAACCGGACGTCGAACGGCCATTAAGGGCGGCCCTGGCCTGCGTCACCCTGAACCTGTCCCTGGCGGAGCTGGAGCGTCTGAACCAGGACGAGCTGGCGTGGGAATCGCGGGTGATGCAGTTTCGTGGCTACCGTGCCATCTGGCGTACCCAAGGCGTGTTGCCGATGCTGCGTCGCCTGCTCCACGACTTCAAGCTACCGCAAACCCTCATCGCCCGCAGTGATGGCGAGCGGGTGCTGACCAACCTGTTGCACCTCAGTGAATTGTTGCAACAGGCCGCCTCGGAACTGGATGGCGAGCAGGCGTTGATCCGTCATTTGGCCGAGCATCTGGCGCTGTCGGGGCAGGCCGGTGAAGAACAGATCCTGCGCCTGGAAAGTGACGAGCAACTGGTCAAAGTGGTGACCATCCACAAATCCAAGGGCCTGGAATACGACTTGGTGTTCTTGCCGTTCATCTGTTCGGCCAAGCCCGTGGACGGCAGTCGCTTGCCGCTGCATTACCACGATGAACAGGGCAAGTCCCACGTCAGCCTACGACCCACGGCCGAGCTGATCGCCCAAGCCGATGACGAGCGCCTGGCTGAAGACCTGCGTTTGTTCTACGTGGCCTTGACCCGCGCCAAACATGCCTGCTGGCTGGGCATCGCTGACCTCAAACGCGGTAATAACAGCAGCTCGGTCTTGCACCTCTCAGCGCTGGGCTATCTGCTGGGAGCCGGCGCGTCGTTGGGCGAATCAGCAGGTCTGGCGCGCTGGTTGTTGGACTTGCAGCAAGGCTGCGCGGCCATCCGTTATGACCTTGTGCCGGACGCCCAAGACGTCTTGTTCCATCCGCCGCGCAATCAAGCGACCCTGCTCGCGCCATTGCTGCCTGTGCGTAAGGCCGCAGAAAACTGGTGGATTGCCTCCTACAGCGCCTTGCGCATTGGCGACAGCATGAGCGCCACCAGCCTTGAAGCGCCGGAAAGCCCACAGGCCCAGAAGCTGTTCGATGACGAACGCCTCGACCCCGATGCCCCTCGGGAAACGGTCGCGTCCGGCGGGGATATTCACCGTTTCCCACGCGGTCCCAACCCAGGCACCTTTCTTCACGGCTTGTTGGAATGGGCCGGTGAAGAAGGTTTCAACGTGACGCCCGAGGCCATCGAAAAAGCCGTGGGCGCACGCTGTAACCGCCGCAACTGGGAAGGCTGGATCGTCACCCTCAGCGGCTGGCTGGAGCACCTGCTGCAAACGCCGCTGCCCCTGCACAACGAGCGCTTCGCCCTCAGCGGCCTGCAGCAGTACCAGATCGAGATGGAATTCTGGTTCGCCAGTCACACCGTCGACGTGCTCGCCCTCGACAAACTGGTGTGCCAGCACACCCATGGCGGCGTGTCCCGCGTGGCCGCCGAACCGGTGCTGCTCAACGGCATGTTCAAAGGCTTTATCGACCTGACGTTCGAGCACGATGGCCGTTACTACGTGGCGGACTACAAATCCAATTGGCTCGGCCCTGACGACTCGGCCTACACCTTTGAGGCCATGGAACACTCGATTCTCGAGCATCGGTACGACCTGCAATACGTACTTTACCTGCTGGCCCTGCACCGCCAACTCAAGGCGCGCCTGCCGCATTACGATTATGACCAGCACGTCGGCGGTGCCCTGTATCTGTTCCTGCGCGGTAGCCAGTCGGTGAGCCAGGGCGCGTATTTCACCCGGCCGCCCCGTGAGTTGATCGAAAGCCTGGACCTGTTGTTCCAGGGCAAGCCCATCCCACCCAAGGTTGAGCCTGCCTGGGAACAAGGAGTGCTGTTATGAGCCTGTCACCGTTACCGCTGGAGGCGCTTTTGCCCCTTGATCGCGCCCCCGACCTGCTGCAGTTGCTTGCACGTTGGGTCGAGCGGGGTTGGCTGCGGGCCTTGGACAAAGCCTTCGTCGGCTTCCTGTACGAGTTGGACCCAAACGCCGATCCGCTGGTGCTGCTGGCGGCGGCCTTGACCAGCCATCAACTGGGGCATGGCCACGTCTGCCTGGATGTGTTCGAAACCCTCAAAGCGCCGGATTTTGCCCTGTCGTTGCCGCCCGAAGGCGACCTGCATACCGGCGCCATGCTGCTGCCCTCGCAGTTGCTGCACGGCCTGGATGGCGGCCATTGGTGCCATGCCCTGGCTTCAAGCCCGTTGGTCGCGCTGGCCGTCGATGGCCGCGAGGAGGCCCGCAGCCGCCCGTTGGTGATGTCCGGCAAGCGCTTGTACCTGCGCCGTTACTGGACCTACGAGCGGCGTATCGACCACGCCCTGCGCCTGCGCCTGGCCAGCGTGGAAGACGCCACCGCCGATCTGCCGCAACGCCTCAATCGCCTGTTCGACCAACCGGCGCCCAATGGGGTGATTGACTGGCAAAAGCTCGCCTGCGCCCTGGCGACCCGCGGCGCCTTCAGCATCGTCACCGGCGGCCCCGGTACCGGCAAGACTACCACCGTGGTGCGCCTGCTCGCGCTGTTGCAGGCGCCCGCCGTGGAGTCCGGCAGCCCGTTGCGCATCCGCCTGGCCGCGCCCACCGGTAAAGCCGCTGCCCGCCTGACCGAATCCATCAGCCAGCAAGTGCTGTCACTGACAGTGCCCGACAACGTGCGGGAAAAAATCCCGACCCAAGTCACCACGGTCCACCGCTTGTTGGGCAGTCGTCCGGGCACTCGGCACTTCCGTCATCACTTGGGCAACCCGTTGCCCTTGGATGTGCTGGTGGTGGACGAAGCCTCGATGATCGACCTGGAAATGATGGCCAACCTGCTCGACGCTCTGCCGCCCCACGCACGCCTGGTGTTGCTGGGCGACAAGGACCAACTGGCCTCGGTAGAAGCGGGGGCCGTACTCGGCGATTTGTGCCGCGATGCCGAAGCTGGCTGGTACAGCCCGCAGACTCGCCATTGGCTGCAAGCCGTCAGCGGTGAAGACCTGAGCACCAGCGGCCTCCAGGAAGACCTCGATGGCAGCCATCCCCTGGCCCAGCAAGTGGTGATGCTGCGCTATTCGCGCCGCTTCGGTGAGGGCAGCGGTATCGGCCAACTGGCGCGTTGGGTCAACCAGCAAAATGCCGAAGAGGCCCGCCAGCTACTAGCCGCAGGCCGTCACGACGACCTGTTCTGTGTCAGCCTCAAGGGCGAACATGACCACGCCCTTGAGCGCCTGGTCCTGGACGGGCAAGGCGATGGCGCCCAGGGTTACCGCTACTACCTGAACCTGCTGCAATCGGCACGCCCCTCTGCCGACACACCGCGTGACGATCCAGCCTGGACCGCTTGGGCGCAACAATTGCTGCACGCCTTCGACGCGTTTCAGCTGCTTTGCGCCGTGCGCAAAGGCCCCTGGGGCGTTGAAGGGCTCAACCTGCGCATCACCGCGGCGTTGCGCAAAGTACGCCTGATCGAAGGTGACGAGCAGTGGTACGAAGGCCGCCCGGTGCTGATGACCCGCAACGACTATGGCCTGGGCCTGATGAACGGCGACATCGGCATCGCGCTGAAATTGCCCGAAAGCGACGGCGGCCCCCACGTGCTGCGGGTGGCCTTTCCACGTAACGATGGCCAGGGCGGTGTGCGCTTTGTATTGCCCAGCCGCTTGAATGATGTGGAAACCGTGTACGCCATGACCGTGCACAAATCCCAGGGCTCGGAGTTCACTCACACCGCGCTGATCCTGCCGGATGCCCTCAACCCGGTGCTGACCAAAGAGCTGATCTATACCGGTATCACCCGTGCCAAGCGCTGGTTCAGCCTGATCGAGCCGCGCGGCGGTGTGTTTGAGGAAGCAGTACGGCGCAAGGTCAAGCGCCTAAGTGGATTGATGTTGGAGTTGGACCATCTGTCTGAAAAAAATGACTGATAGGTCAGGCGATATTTCTCATTCAGACGTCTGATTTTTCTGAAAAAATAGCGAACCCCTCGAATGCTGTGCTTCGTGGGGATGTCCGCCGCTGTGCTATCGTTGCGGCATCACCCTGAAAACCCTTGAGAGTATCGCTGCATGAACGTGGCTGTCTCGCCCAAAGCGCGCAGTTTGAGTTGGAGACGCCTGTTACTGGTGACGGTGCTGTGCCTGCTTGCGCCGCGCGTATTTGCGCAGACGCCCAGCCTGGCCGAGCATCGTGCCCAGGCGGTCACCCAAGTGGTGCTCGGTATCCTCAGCTACGCCCGTTGGCCGGTTGAACCGCAGACGTTGCGCTTGTGCATCGTCGGGCCCACCCAGTACACCGACGACCTGATCAAGGGCACAACACAAGCCACTGGTCGTCCGGTGTCGGTGCGCCGTTTGCTGGCCGACCATCCCGATATCGTCAGTGCCTGCGACGCGGTCTACATCGGCAAGCTGAGCATGGATGAACGCAACCGGCTGTTCACGTCGTTGATTGGTCACCCGGTGCTCAGCATCAGCGAAGGCGGTGACCAATGCACCGTAGGCAGCCTGTTTTGCCTGCGGGTGAGCGATGAGCAAGTATCGTTCGAAGTCAACCTGGACTCCGTTGCCCGCAGCGGCGTGCGCATTCACCCTAGCGTGCTGCAACTGTCGCGCCGTCGAGCGCCTGCGCCATGAGGTTCGCTAAAGGGCGGCCGACTCTGCGCTCGGTCATTGGCCGGGGGCACATGATCCTGGCGCTGGTGGCGGTGACCCTGGCCAGCGTCTCCCTGACTTTGCTTGGCGTGCTGGCGCTACGTGTTTACGCCGAGCACAACTTGCATTTGATCGCACGTTCCATCAACTACACCGTGGAAGCGGCCGTGGTGTTCAACGACAGTTCGGCGGCCACCGAAGCCCTGAGCCTGATCGCCTCCACCGAAGAGGTTGCCCAGGCCGAAGTCTTCGACGATGAAGGCAAGCTGTTGGCGCAATGGGTGCGGCCGAACACCGGCATGTTGTCGCAGGTTGAGCTTCAGCTGGCGCATGCCTTGCTCGAGCAGCCCATCAATCAACCGATTCTTCATCAAGGGCAAACGGTCGGCAGCATCCACCTGACCGGGCATGGCGGCAGCCTGCTGCGCTTCTTGCTCAGTGGCCTGGCGGGGATCCTGATTTGCACCGCCCTGAGTGCCTGGGTGGCCTTGCACTTGTCGAGGCGACTGTTGGACGGGATCACCGGGCCGCTGCAAAGCCTCGCTGCCGTGGCCCATGCCGCTCGCAGCGAGCGCGACTTTGACCGTCGTGTGCCCCCGGCAGAGATCGCCGAGCTCGACAGCCTGGGCAGTGACTTCAATGCCCTGCTCGGCGAAATGGGCGCCTGGCAGACTCACCTGCAAAGCGAAAACGAAACCCTGGCCCACCAGGCAAGCCACGACAGCCTCACCGGCCTGCCCAACCGCGCGTTCTTCGAAGGCCGGCTGATCCGCGCCTTGCGCAGCGCGGCCAAGGTCAACGAGCGGGTGGCGGTGCTGTTCCTCGACAGCGACCGCTTCAAAGACATCAACGACCGCTTTGGCCATGCCGCCGGCGACGCCGTGCTGGTGGCCGTTGCCGACCGCGTGCGGGCGCAACTGCGCGAGGACGACCTGGTGGCGCGCCTGGGCGGCGATGAATTCGCGGTATTGCTGGCGCCCCTGCACAAGGCCGAAGACGCCCAGCGCATCGCCGACAAAATCATTGCCAGCATGGATATGCCGATTCCACTGCCTGGAGACACCCAGGTGTTGACCTCCCTCAGTATCGGCATTGCGATTTATCCCGAGCATGGCGCCACACCCGGCACCTTGCTCAACGCCGCCGACGCGGCGATGTACCAGGCCAAACGACTGTCCTCGGGCGGCCAGCAAACGGCGGAGTCGGAGCACCCCGTCGCCAACGTTCAACACAGGAGTTGATTCCCTTGTTCGCTAACACACGCGTTTTATTTATCTCTTTGCTCGTGGCCTTCCTGGCCCTCAGCGGCTGCCAGACGCCACCCAAAGGCCTGACCCCGGCGCAAGTCGCCGTGCTCAAGCAACAAGGCTTCGAGCTGACCGATGAAGGCTGGGCCTTCGGCCTGTCCGGCAAAGTGCTGTTTGGCAGCGACGTCGAAACCCTCAACAAACCCAGCACCGACATCGTCGAACGCATCGGTAGCGCCCTGGTTGGCGCCGGCATCGAGCGCGTGCGCGTTGACGGCCATACCGACGCCTCAGGCAAAGAACCCTACAACGTGGCCCTGTCCCTGCGCCGCGCTAAAAGCGTGGGCAAGGTGCTGACCCGCGTGGGCATGAAAGAAGAAAACATCCAACTGCGCGGCCTGGGCAGCAGCGAGCCGGTGGCGCCGAACACGACCCCAGCAGGCCGCACCGAGAATCGTCGGGTATCAATTGTAGTGATCGCAGACTAAGCGGGTTCTCCTACCCCCAGCTGAAATGCATTCAATATGTGGGAGCTGGCTTGCCTGCGATGGCGGTTGATCGGTAGATATAGCTTTTGCTGATACACCGCTATCGCAGGCAAGCCAGCTCCCACATTCAGTCGGCAAAACGCATCTCCCGCGTTTGCCCCATCAACAACCCCTGGTTCTGCTCCGTCACCTCTCGAATGTAATCCCACAACAACGTAATCCGCTTCAACTTCCTCAAATCCTCCCGGCAATACATCCAGAACTGCCGCGTAATCGTAATCTGCTCCCCCAGCACCGGCAGCAAGCGCGGATCCTGCGCCGCCAAAAAGCACGGCAATATCGCCATCGACCGGCCTTGCTGGGCCGCCACGTACTGCGCGATCACGCTGGTACTGCGCAGGCTGGCGCTGGCGCCGGGCACCACATTGGCCAGGTACAGCAACTCCGAGCTGAAGGCCAGATCATCCACATAGCTAATAAAGGGATGCTCGGCCAAATCCGCAGGTTTGCCGATCGGCGGGTGTTGGTCCAGGTAGTCCTGGGTGGCGTAGAGCTGCAATGTGTAGTCGCACAGTTTGCAGCACACATACGGCCCGTGTTCCGGGCGTTCCAGGGCGATGACGATGTCCGCTTCACGCTTGGACAGGCTGATGAAGTGGGGCAGGGGCAGGATGTCCACCGAGATCGCAGGATAAGTGTCGACGAAATGGCTCAGTTGCGGGGTGACGAAGAAGCTGCCGAAGCCTTCGGTGCAACCCATGCGCACATGGCCCGACAGTGCCACGCCGGAGCCGGACACCTGTTCGCAGGCCATGTGCAGCGTGCTTTCAATGGATTCGGCGTAACCCAGCAACCGCTGGCCTTCGCTGGTGAGCACGAAGCCGTTGGTCCGGGATTTTTCGAACAGCAGCGTACCGAGGGACACTTCCAGAGAGCTGATGCGCCGCGACACGGTGGTGTAGTCCACCGCCAGGCGCTTGGCGGCGACGCTGGCCTTGCGGGTGCGCGCCACTTCGAGGAAAAACTTCAGGTCATCCCAGTTCAGGGCGCCCAGGGAGGTGATGTTTTTTTGCATATTGGACCGGCTTTTATGTGCGTTCTTATTAGAAGTTTGCACATCTATACTCCAAAAACAGTCCGAACGCCTCATTCTTCAAGGCGATTCAACGCCTTGGTTCTCTGCATAACTACAAGATTCTGGAGACCACATGAACGCATCTGCCGATATTTCCGTGCAACAGGTCAAGTTGCTGATCAACGGCGAGTGGGTCGAATCCAAGACCACCGAGTGGCAAGACATCGTCAACCCGGCCACCCAACAAGTGCTGGCCAAAGTCCCGTTTGCCACTGCCGATGAAGTCAACGCTGCCATCGACGCCGCCCATCGCGCCTTTCAGACCTGGAAGCTGACGCCGATCGGTGCGCGGATGCGCATCATGCTCAAGCTGCAAGCCCTGATCCGTGAACACTCCAAGCGTATCGCCGTGGTCCTCAGCGCCGAGCAGGGCAAGACCATTGCCGATGCCGAGGGCGATATTTTCCGTGGCCTGGAAGTGGTGGAGCACGCCTGTTCCATCGGCACCCTGCAAATGGGCGAGTTCGCCGAGAACGTGGCCGGCGGTGTGGACACCTACACCCTGCGCCAGCCTATTGGTGTGTGTGCCGGCATCACTCCGTTCAACTTCCCGGCGATGATTCCGCTGTGGATGTTCCCGATGGCGATTGCCTGCGGTAATACCTTCGTCCTCAAGCCTTCCGAGCAAGACCCGTTGTCGACCATGCTGCTGGTGGAGCTGGCGCTGGAAGCCGGCGTACCGGCCGGCGTGCTCAACGTGGTGCATGGCGGCAAGGACGTGGTGGATGCACTGTGCACTCACAAAGACATCAAGGCGGTGTCCTTCGTTGGTTCGACGGCTGTGGGCACCCATGTCTACGACCTGGCCGGCAAACACGGCAAGCGTGTGCAATCGATGATGGGCGCCAAGAACCATGCGGTGGTGCTGCCGGATGCCAACCGTGAGCACACCCTCAACGCCCTGGTCGGCGCCGGTTTCGGCGCGGCTGGCCAGCGTTGCATGGCCACCTCGGTGGTGGTGCTGGTGGGCGCGGCCAAGCAGTGGCTGCCAGACCTCAAGGCGCTGGCACAAAAGCTCAAGGTCAATGCCGGCAGTGAAGCGGGCACGGATGTCGGCCCGGTGATCTCCAAGCGTGCCAAGGCACGTATCCTGGAACTGATTGAAAGCGGCGTGAAACAAGGCGCCAAGCTGGAGCTGGACGGTCGCGACATCCAAGTACCGGGCTTCGAGAATGGCAACTTTGTCGGCCCCACCCTTTTCTCGGGCGTGACCACCGACATGCGCATTTACACCGAAGAAATCTTCGGCCCGGTGCTGGTGGTGCTGGAAGTCGATACCCTCGATGAAGCCATCGCCCTGGTCAACGCCAACCCGTTCGGTAACGGCACGGGTCTGTTCACCCAGAGCGGTGCGGCGGCGCGTAAATTCCAGAGCGAGATCGATGTGGGCCAGGTCGGCATCAACATTCCGATCCCGGTGCCAGTGCCGTTCTTCAGCTTCACCGGCTCGCGCGGTTCCAAGCTCGGCGATCTCGGCCCGTACGGCAAGCAAGTGGTGCAGTTCTACACCCAGACCAAAACCGTCACCAGCCGCTGGTTCGACGACAACACGGTCAACGATGGCGTCAACACCACCATCAACCTGCGCTGAACCTGGGAGACGAGCATGAAGATTGCATTTATCGGCCTGGGCAACATGGGCGCGCCCATGGCCCGCAACCTGATCAAGGCTGGCCACGCGCTGAACCTGTTCGACCTGAACCAGGCCGTACTCAAGGAGCTCGCCGAACTGGGCGCCACTATCAGCGGTTCACCGCGTGACGCCGCCCAAGGCGCCGAATTGGTGATTACCATGCTGCCGGCCGCCGCTCACGTGCGCAGCGTATGGCTGAATGAAGACGGTGTACTCGC
Organism: Pseudomonas sp. B2021; assembly: GCF_018135665.1. NCBI lineage: Bacteria > Pseudomonadati > Pseudomonadota > Gammaproteobacteria > Pseudomonadales > Pseudomonadaceae > Pseudomonas > Pseudomonas sp. B2021. The sequence continues at coordinate 5,173,530 of NZ_SMOF01000001.1, read as the reverse complement.
CGGCATCGGCAAAGGCATCCCAGCGGTGGATTGCAGCACCATCGATCCGCAAACCATCCGTGATGTCGCGGCAGCAGCGGCGAAACAAGGCGTGGCCGTGGCCGATGCACCGGTCTCTGGTGGTACCGGCGGTGCCCAGGCCGGGACGCTGACCTTTATGGTCGGCGCCAACCCGGAATTGTTCGCCACCCTGCAACCGGTGCTGGCGCAGATGGGCCGCAACATCGTGCACTGCGGTGACGTCGGCACTGGGCAAATCGCCAAGATCTGCAACAACCTGCTGCTCGGCATCAGTATGGTCGGTGTCAGCGAAGCCATGGCCCTGGGCGATGCCTTGGGTATCGACACTCAAGTGCTGGCGGGCATTATCAACAGCTCCACCGGGCGTTGCTGGAGCTCCGACACCTACAACCCATGGCCGGGCGTGATCGAAACCGCGCCGTCATCGCGTGGCTATACCGGTGGTTTTGGTGCCGACCTGATGCTCAAGGACTTGGGCCTTGCGACGGAGGCTGCGCGCCAGGCGCATCAGCCGGTGATTCTCGGTGCGGTGGCCCAGCAGTTGTATCAGTCGATGAGCCAGCGCGGGGAGGGCGGTAAAGACTTCTCGGCGATCATCAACAGCTATCGCAAGCTGTAGGAGCGAGCTTGCTCGCGAAAAATGTGAGAGCAACGCGTTCATCCTGGATGAGCGCGTTTTCGTTGGCGATCTTCGCGAGCAAGCTCGCTCCTACAGGGACGGGGATGGGTCAGGCAAACACAAAATACTTACGCACCGTCTCGACCACTTCCCACGTCCCCTTCATCCCCGGTTCCACCACAAAGATATCCCCAGCCCGCAGGTGGATCGGCTCCATGCCTTCAGGCGTGATCACGCAGTAGCCTTCCTGGAAATGGCAGTATTCCCACTTCACGTATTCCACGTACCACTTGCCCGGTGTGCAGATCCAGGTGCCCATAATTTTGCTGCCGTCTTCGCTGGTGTAGGCGTTGAGGTTGACAGTGTGCGGGTCGCCTTCGAGCTTTTCCCATTTGCAGGCATCCAGGACCGGCAGTGGGTGGGTGTCGCGCAGTACGGTGATGGGCTTGGACATGTTGACTCCGAGGCAGGGAAGGGAAAGATGCACCCTAAGGCCTTGGGCGTTGCGCAGATGGTCTGAACTCGACATTGGGATGCCCAGAAGCGCAGACACGTGAACACCGCAGTCCCCTGTGGGAGCCGGGCTTGCCCGCGATGACGGTGGTACAGCGAGCATCTCCCTTGCCCGACACTCCGCTATCGCTGGCAAGCCAGGCTCCCACAGTAGGTCGTGGCGTATCTGGAGCGACAGATCTGTGCATAAAACCGATGTTTCCTCGCAGTAACTGCGAAAGATTTCCCGTGTCGCGCCAGAATTCGCAAGAAAATTCAGAGCTGGCCCTCGTATCATTCACCTCAGTACCCCGTGAGAGCCTTGCAATGAACCCAATAAAAACGTGGTGGGATATCAGCCCGCCCTTGAGCACGGCCACCCCGACCTGGCCGGGCGATACGCCGTTCCAGGAAGAGCGCGTGTGGCAGTTCGGCCCGGAGTGTCCGGTAAATGTGGGCCGCGTAACCCTGTCGCCGCACACCGGTGCCCATGTGGATGCACCGCTGCATTACAGCGCCGATGGCGCGCCGATTGGCGAGGTATCGCTGGACGTGTACATGGGCCCTTGCCGCGTGTTGCATTGCCTGGGCAGCGGCGCGTTGGTTGAGCCCCATCAGTTGCAAGGGCGTGTGGATAACGTGCCCGAGCGTGTGCTGCTGCGCACTTATCCACAAGCGCCGCTCACCGAATGGGATTCGAATTTCACCGCCATCGCGCCCCAGACCATTGAGCTGCTGGCCAGCCTGGGGGTGCGCCTGATCGGTATCGATACGCCGTCCCTGGACCCACAACAGTCCAAGACCATGGATTCCCACAACGCCGTGGCTCGTCATGGTATGGCGATCCTCGAAGGCATCGTGCTCGATAACGTACCGGAGGGCGACTATGAATTGATCGCGCTGCCGCTGCGCTTCGCCAACCTGGACGCGAGCCCTGTGCGCGCCATTCTCCGCCCGCTCAAGGAGCCCACGCGATGAGCCAATGTCCTTTCTCACCAGACTATAAGCCTGCCGATAACCAATCCCCGGAAGAATGGCATAACGCCGAACTGAATTTTTCCGAGTCCATGAGCTATGGCGACTACCTGGACCTGGGCAAAGTCCTCAGTGCCCAGCACCCGCTGTCGCCGGACCACAACGAAATGCTCTTCATCATCCAGCACCAGACCTCGGAGCTGTGGATGAAGCTGATGCTCCACGAACTCAAGGCCGCCCGCGAACATGTGCGCCTGGGTGAGTTGCCGCCAGCGTTCAAGATGCTGGCGCGGGTGTCGCGCATCTTCGATCAACTGGTGCACGCCTGGGCGGTGCTGGCCACCATGACCCCGTCAGAGTACAAGGCGATTCGCCCGTTCCTGGGGCAGTCGTCGGGGTTCCAGTCGTTCCAGTACCGCGAGATCGAATTCATCCTCGGCAACAAAAGCCCGGCGCTGCTGCGGCCCCATGCCCATCGCCCGGAATTGCTGCAGCAATTACAGGTGGCGATCGCCACGCCGTCGCTGTATGACGAGGCGGTGAACCTGATGGTCAAGGCGGGGCTGGCGATTGATCCCAAGCGTGCCGAGCGCGACCCGACCGCAGCCACAGTGCATGATGACTCTGTGGAGGCGGCGTGGCGCGAGGTGTATCGCGACCCGAGCCGTTACTGGGATTTGTATCAGTTGGCCGAGAAGTTTATCGACCTGGAAGATTCGTTCCGCCAGTGGCGCTTCCGGCATGTCACCACGGTGGAGCGCATCATCGGCTTCCAGCCGGGCACCGGCGGTACGGAAGGCGTGGGGTACCTGCGCAAGATGCTCGATACGGTGTTGTTCCCCGAACTCTGGCGCGTACGCTCCACGCTTTAAACAAAAAGCCCCGGATTACCGGGGCTTTTTTTATGTGAAATACAGTCAACTGTGGGAGCTGGCTTGCCAGCGATGGCGGTGTATCAGCCGGCTCACCCGTTGGCTGACACGCCGCAATCGCGGGCAAGCCCGCTCCCACAGGGGTTACTGGGTTACGGCAACCTTCCCGCTTCTGATCCGAAACCGATAGGCGATGTAGATAATCCCCACCCACACCGGCATCGCATACACCGACTCGCGAATCCCTGGAATCGCCAGCATCACGCCGATGATCATCACCATGAACGCCAGGCACAGGTAGTTGCTGAACGGGAACCAGAAGGTCTTGAACGACGGCGTCACGCCTTGCTCGCCCATGGCCTTGCGGAACTTGATGTGGGTCAGGCTGATCAGCGCCCAGTTGATCATCAACGAGGCAACCACCAACGCGAACAGCAACTCCAGCGCACTGTGCGGCGCCACGTAGTTGACCACCACGCACAGCATCGTCACCAGCGCCGAAATCGCCAGGGCCCGCAGCGGCACGCCTTGTTTGTTGAGCTTCATCAGCGCCTTGGGCGCATCACCTTGTTCGGCCAGGCCGAACAGCATGCGGCTGTTGCAGTACACGCCGCTGTTGTACACCGACAACGCCGCGGTCAGCACCACGAAGTTGAGGATGTGGGCGGCGGTGTCGTTGCCGATCAGCGAGAAGATCTGCACGAACGGGCTGCCGCTGTAGGCATCGCCTGACGCGCCGAGGGTTTGCAGCAGTTGATCCCACGGGTACAGCGACAGCAGCACAGTCAGAGCACCGACGTAGAAGATCAGGATGCGGTATACCACCTGGTTGATCGCTTTGGGGATCACCTTGCGCGGTTCGCTGGCCTCGGCGGCGGTGATGCCGACCAGCTCCAGGCCACCGAACGAGAACATGATGAAAGCCATCGACATCAACAGCCCCATGCCGCCATTGGGGAAGAATCCACCGTGGCTCCACAGGTTGCTGACCGAGGCTTGCGGGCCGCCGGTGCCGCTGAACAGCAGGTAGCAGCCGAGCACGATCATGCCGACAATCGCCACCACCTTGATGATCGCAAACCAGAATTCGGCTTCACCGAAGAACTTCACGTTCAGGGTGTTGATCAGGTTCACCGCAACAAAGAACACCAGTGCGCTGACCCAGGTTGGAATTTCCGGCCACCAGAACTGGATGTACTTGCCCACGGCCGTCAACTCGGCCATGCCCACCAGCACGTAGAGCACCCAATAGTTCCAGCCCGCCAGGAAGCCCGCGTAACCGCCCCAGTATTTATGTGCGAAGTGGCTGAAGGACCCGGCCACCGGCTCTTCGACGATCATCTCGCCGAGCTGGCGCATGATCAGGAACGCGATAAACCCGGCTACCGCATAACCCAGGATCATCGACGGCCCCGCCGACTTGAGCACCCCGGCCGAGCCGAGGAACAAGCCTGTACCAATCGCCCCTCCCAAGGCGATCAGCTGAATGTGCCGGTTTTTCAGGCCTCGCTTGAGGCCCACCGGGTTAACCATGTCATCCGCCATTAACATTCCCTTCTACTTGTTTTTCTCAAGGGTGATTGCACGCCGCATCGGCCCCTCAGAACTGCTGAGGGTCAGATATTACTCTGGGTAAACTTTTCGTAATACAGCTGGACGCCATCAAGTGCCTGATCCACCAGCCATTGTTGGATGGATTCGACCATTGGAGGCGGGCCGCACACGTACATATCCGCCGATCTGTCCCGCAATTCGGCCAGCTCGAAATGCTCGGTGAGGTAGCCGCGTTTGCCCGTCCACTCGGTTGAGGCGTCGCTCAGCACTTCGGTGTAGCGAAAGTTCGGGATTTTCGCCGCGTAGGCGTGGATACGCGCCGCTTCACATAAATCCTCAGCGCCGCGCACGCCGTAGTACAGGTGCACAGGTTGTGTGCAGCCCGTGACGGCCAGCTCATCAAGCATGCCCAGCAATGCCGACAACCCGGTGCCGCCCGCCACCAGTACCAACGGTTGGGTGACGTGCCGCAGATAGAACGCGCCCAAGGGCGCCTCCATCAGCATTTCATCACCCACCTGGCAGCGTTCACGCAGGTAGTTGCTCATCACCCCATCGGACAGCAGGCGCACCAGAAACTGCAATTGACTGCCCGGCCGGTTGGCGAAGGAATAGGAGCGCCAACTATCGGTGCCCGGCACCGACAGACGCGCGTATTGGCCCGGCAAAAAATCCAGAGACTGGTCCAGTTGCACCTGCAAAATGGCGGTGCTGGTCGATACCTGCTGCACCGCGCTCACCGTACCGCGTACCTGCACAGGCCCGGGGGCGTTGCACAGGCTTGAATCGAAGTCGAAATAGAAAGTGGCGTCGGACTTCACCCGGGTCTGGCAACTGAGCATCTTGCGTTGTTGCAGGTCGAGGCTGGAGAGGGCTTCCTCATCGACATAGTCCTGGGTGTACTCGCCGGACTCACAGCGCCCCTGGCAGGTGCCGCACACGCCTTCGCGGCAATCGAGCGGGATCTTGATGCCGTTGCGCAGGGCCGCGTCCAACAGGATCTCATGGGCGCCCACCGGGAAGAACAGGGTCTTGCCATCGGCGAAGCTGAAGGCCACTTTGTGATTCATTCACATAACTCCGTGAATAGGTATGAACCCCCTGTAGGAGCGAGCTTGCTCGCGAAAAACCCAACGATGACGCAGAACATCCTGGATGCTCGCGGCGTACTTACGTTTTTCGCGAGCAAGCTCGCTCCTACAGGGCGATGCACCACCGTTACAGGTGATAGAAATCCAGCACCGAGTTGATGGTGTCGTTGAGCAACAAGGCGTGCTTGCGCATGATCAGCCAGCTGTCGCCCGCAGGCTTGAGGCGGTACGTGGCATGCCCGTAAAACTGCTCGGACGTGGCCAGGCGATAAAACAATGTGTGCCAGTTCAAACGCACCTCCAACGTGCCATCGGCCTGCTCGGCAATGCGTACGTTATTGATCAGGTGCAAAGTGCGCGGCATCGGCGTGGCAGAGGCGGCTTTGCCGGTGCGCAGGCGGAACACACGGTCTTCCAGGCCCGAACGGTTGGCGTAGTAGATCAATGACATCTCGCGCTTGGGGTCTTGGGTGTAGACGTGTTCGGAGTCCCATTGCGGCAGGTGGAATTCACTCTGTGGGTCGAACAACTGCACGTAGGCGTCCCAGTCCTGGGCGTCGCACAGCTCGGACTTGCGATAGAAGAACTGCTCGATCTGGTACTGCAATTGCGCATTCATCACTTCACCTCCCGCAGTGCCAGGGCTCGCTGGTCCAAACCCTTTAGCAGGAACTGCTGCCAGTTGCGATGCTGGTTGACGTACAGGCCTTCATGGGTGAATTCGGTACCGGTCATCGCCGGTTGGATGCCGATGGCCTCGCTGTTTGGCGTCGGCCCGGTCTCCCAGCGATGGCTGCCCCGTGAGATGTCGCTCCAGCGTTCCAGGCGGCCCTGAAAGCCACGCTGGGCTTCGCGAAACTCCACCAGGTCATCGGGCGTGCCCATGCCTGAAACGTTGAAGAAGTCTTCGAACTGACGAATCCGGTTTTCGCGGTCGGCGTCGGACTCGCCCTTAACCCCCAGGCACTGGCTGATGATCTCGGTCTTGTTCCAGGCCACCGGGCGGATGATGCGCAACTGCGAGCTGATCTGGTCGAGGAAAAACAGGCTGGGGTAGATATTCAGGTTGCGCAGGCGGTGCATCATCCACTCGGCCTTCTGCTGGCCGTGTTCTTCTACCAGGCGCGGCATGATGGTGGCGTAGCCGGAGCGCACGCTGGGGTTGGGCATGTCGCTAAACAACACGCTGTGGCCGTTGTTGAAGGCGAACCAGCCGTCGTCGGTATTGGCGTCGCCGGCGCCGAGCTTGCTGTAGTCCAACGTCGTGCTGGAACCTGCGCCGTTTTCGGTGTTGACCTGCTGGCGATGCTGCACGGTGGCCACGTAGTTGTAGTGCACGGTGCTGACGTGATAACCGTCCAGGCCGTTTTCGTTTTGCAGCTTCCAGTTGCCGTCGTAGGTGTAGGCGGACTTGCCCGGCAGCACTTCCAGCTCACCGGTGGCCGATTGCGCCACCATCATGTCGAAGAACACTTTGGCATCGCCCAGGAAGTCCTCCAGGCTGTTGGTGCCGTTCACGTCCAGGCTGATAAACACAAAGCCCCTGTAGCTTTCGATGCGCGCTTTTTTCAGGCCGCGGGTGGCCTTGTCGAAACCTTCCGGGTATTCCCCCGGCGCCTTGACCTTTACCAGTCGGCCATCGCTCTTGTAGCACCAGGCGTGGAACGGGCAGGTGAAGGTGGACTGGTTACCCTTGCCCACGCGGGTGAGGGTGGTACCGCGATGCTGGCAGGCGTTGATCAACGCGTTGAGTCGGCCTTCGCCGTCACGGGTGATGATCATCGGCTGGCGGCCGGCGCGCATCGTCACGAAGTCGTGGTTATTGGCCAGTTCGCTTTCGTGGCAGGCGTAGATCCAGTTCTTCTCGAAGATCAGCTCCATCTCCAGGTCGAACAACTCGGGCTCGGTGAACATGTCGCGGGCGATGCGGAACACTTCATCCGCCGGGCGAAAGTCCAGGCAGCTTTCGATAAAGGATTTCCATTGCTCGACGGTTCTTGCACCACTCATGGGAGGCACCTTTTGATCATGGCTAAACGGTGAGCCATTAAGCGGCTGCGATGCGGTGGCGGGCTATCCGCTTAATGGGGGAACGTAGGCCGCAAAGTTGGGCAGCAAATACCCATGACGGTGCGCGCCGGTGACGGCATGCGCTACTGTGATGGCGGGCGATGGTCGCAAAACTCTGGGGTTTATCCACATAGTCGACCGTTGCTATCCACCCAGTGAGAACTGCACTGGCGTGGCCTGGAACTTGCTGTCGAGGTTCAACGACGCGCCGTCAGAGCGCGCAAACGCCTAACCGCCGTGGGTGCACCCTGATGAGTAGCCAGACACGCGATATTCATATTCAACGCTTCGACCTGGAAGGCGCGCGCAGCTGGATGTCCGGCATCTGCGGGCCCCATCGCCTGGCGACGGCAACGCCCGAGCGCCTGCGCTTTCACCACAGCGCCAACGTGTTCAAATCTCGCGCAACCACCCTGGGCGTGATCGAGTACGGCACTGACGTGACCATCGACATCGAAGACGCCGAGCACTTCAGCAGCTACAGCTTGAGCCTGCCGTTGGTGGGCGAGCAGGAGCTGAGCAAGAACGGTGAACGTCTCAGTTCCAACCGCGACCAAGGCGTGATCATTTCGCCCAATGAGCATCAGGTGCTGGCGATTTCCGGTGACTGCCGCAAGTTGCAGGTGGTAATCACCCGTGCGGCGATGAGCGAGTCGCTGGAAGGTTTGCTGCAACGGCCCATCGATGCGCCGCTGCGCTTTGAGTCGGTGATGGATGCTGTGGACGGAGCACCGGCTTCGTGGTGGCGCATGGCGCGTTATTTCATCGCCGAACTGGAGCGCAGCAGCGAACTGTACGAGCAGGCGGCGTTTACCCGCGACCTGGAAAGCTCATTGATCAAGGGGCTGATCCTGGCCCAACCAAATAACTATTCTGAAGAACTGCGCGACGTGCTGGGGGTGAAACTGCCGCACTACCTGATCCGCGCGCGGCAATTTATCCACGACAACGCCCGTGAAGCGCTGCACCTGGAAGACCTGGAAGCGGCGGCGGGCGTGTCGCGGTTTAAACTGTTCGATGCGTTTCGCAAGTACTTCGCGCTGTCGCCCATGGCGTATCTGAAGAAGCATCGGTTGGGGGCGGTGCGCCAGGAGATTCTGGAGCAGGGCTCGATCCGCACCATCTCTGAAATCGCCCTGGGTTGGGGCTTTACGCACCTGGGACGGTTTTCGGCGGAGTACCGCAAGCTGTTCGATGAGTCGCCCAGCCAGACATTGCAACGCAAGCGCCTGCGCATTACTTGAACTGGATGAAAAACAATCTGTGGGAGCTGGCTTGCCTGCGATAGCGGCCGGCCGATCAACACGATGCCAACTGATCCGCCGCCATCGCAGGCAAGCCAGCTCCCACATGGAGTATGGGGTGCCTGGAGGATCTCAGATCAACTCTTCAACCAGTTGCAGGCAATGAGTCAGCCCCGGCGACTGGTCATTCACCCGCCGGCTGAGGATGATCGGCGAGCTCGCCGTCGCCTCCACCACCGGCGTATAGCCAATATCCGCCCGATGCAGCACCTGCACCGACGCCGGCACCAGCGTCACCCCCATGCCTGCACCCACCAGGCCGATAGCGGTCTGCAATTCGTTGGTCCACTGCGCCACCTTAACGCTCAAGCCATGGGCGTCGAACAGTGCGATCACATGGTCGGCATAACTGGGGCGCGGGTTGCCGGGGTAGAGCACAAAGGGTTCGCCGGCCAACTGGGCGAGGGTGGCCGGGGCGCCCAGCAACGGGTGACCGCTGGGCAGCACGGCCACCAGACGATCCTCCACCAGTACGCGCTGGACGATGGCCGGGTCGTCGATGCGAATGCGCCCGAAGCCCACGTCAATGCGGCCAGCCTTGAGCGCTTCGACCTGCTGCAAGGTGGTCATCTCCGACAAGCCCAACTCCAGCTCCAGGGCCTTGTGAGTGCGCAGGCGTCGAATCAATTCCGGCAGCACGCCGTACAAGGTCGACGGTGCAAAGCCAATGCCCAGCCAGGTTTTCTCGCCTTGGCCGATGCGTCGGGTGTTGTCGCAGACCTTGCCCAGTTGTTCGAGCAGCACATTGGCATGTTCATAGAAAAACCGCCCGGCCTTAGTCAGGCGCAAGGGCCGGCTGCGTTCCAGCAGCATCACCCCGAGTTCATCCTCCAGTTGCTGGATCTGCCGGCTCAACGGCGGCTGGGCGATATGCAAGCGTTCGGCGGCGCGGGTGAAGTTGAGGGTCTCGCCCAACACCTGGAAGTAGCGCAGGTGACGCAGTTCCATATCGACTCCTTTTATACCTTGAGGGTATTGCTTGAGACCAATTCTATATTGGAAGCCATAAAAAATGCGGCACAGAATCGGCGCAAATCTATAAAGAACCCAACGGGTATTGCCATGCCGATTTGCGCCATCGAGTCGATTGAAACTGTCATCGTCGATCTGCCCACCATTCGCCCGCACAAGCTGGCGATGCACACGATGCAAAACCAGACCCTCGTCATCATTCGCCTGCGTTGCAGCGACGGCATCGAAGGCATCGGTGAAGCCACCACCATCGGCGGCCTGAGCTACGGCAACGAGAGCCCCGACAGCATCAAGGTCAACATCGACCGCCACTTCGCACCGCTGCTGATCGGCCAGGACGCGAGTAACGTCAATGCCTCCATGTTGCGCCTGGAGCGCAGTATTCGCGGCAACACTTTTGCCAAGTCCGGTATCGAAAGCGCCTTGCTCGACGCCCTCGGCAAACGCCTCGGGCTGCCGGTCAGCGAGCTGCTTGGCGGGCGTGTGCGTGATGCGTTGCCAGTGGCCTGGACCCTGGCCAGCGGTAATACCGAACAGGACATCAACGAGGCCGAGAAGATGCTCGACCTGCGCCGTCACCGCCTCTTCAAATTGAAGATCGGCGCGGGCGAGGTCGACCGCGACCTGGCCCATGTGATCGCGATCAAAAAAGCCCTGGGCGAGCGCGCCAGCGTACGCGTCGACGTCAACCAGGCCTGGGATGAAGCCGTGGCCCTGCGGGCGTGCAAGGTGCTGGGCGAGCACGGTATCGACCTGATCGAACAACCGATCTCACGTAATAACCGTGGTGGCATGGCCCGGCTCAACCTGTCGAGCCCGGCGCCGATCATGGCCGATGAGTCCATCGAATGTGTCGAAGACGCCTTCAACCTGGCGCGTGAAGGCGCGGCCACGGTGTTCGCCCTCAAGATCGCCAAGAACGGCGGCCCGCGTGCCGTATTGCGCACGGCGGCGATTGGCGAAGCGGCCGGCATCGGCCTGTACGGCGGCACCATGCTTGAAGGTGGCATTGGCACCCTGGCCTCGGCCCATGCCTTTCTCACGCTGGACACACTGGCGTGGGGCACTGAATTGTTCGGCCCGCTGTTGCTCACCGAAGACATCCTCACTGAGCCACCGGTGTACCGCGATTTCCAGCTGCATGTGTCCACTGCGCCGGGCCTGGGCCTGACGCTTGATGAAGAGCGCCTGGCGTTCTTTCGCCGTGACAAACACTAAGAGGCCCCTGCCATGTTGTTCCACGTAAAAATGACCGTGAACCTGCCCCTCGACATGCACCCCGAGCGCGCTGCCAGCCTCAAGGCCGAGGAAAAAGCCTTGGCGCAACGCCTGCAAGAGGAGGGTAAATGGCGCCACCTGTGGCGCATCGCCGGGCATTACGCCAACTACAGCGTATTCGATGTTGACAGCGTGCAGGACCTGCACGACCTGCTGATGCAATTGCCGTTGTTCCCCTACATGGCCATCGAAGTGAATGCGCTGTGCCGCCATCCGTCGTCGATCCATGCGGACGACCGCTGAGACGGCTTGCACCTATAACTACAAGATGAGGAATGCACCATGTCCATCCGTCTGTCCCAGACTGCCCACGCCCAACAGTTTCTCGAAGAAGCCAGCGGTAACCTCAATGACGCGGGCAACCCACGCACCAAGGCGCTGATTTATCGGATCCTGCGCGACACCGTAAACATCATCGAAGACCTGGAAGTGACCCCGGAAGAGTTCTGGAAGGCGGTCAACTACCTCAATGAACTGGGCAAAAACCAAGAGGCCGGCCTGCTCGCCGCCGGCTTGGGCCTGGAGCATTACCTGGACCTGTTGATGGACGCCGCCGACGAGCAGGCCGGCAAGTCGGGTGGTACGCCGCGCACCATTGAAGGCCCGTTGTATGTGGCCGGTGCGCCGCTCTCCAAGTACGAGGCACGGCTGGATGATGGCAAGGACGACGCGGTGCCGTTGTTCATGCGCGGGCAAGTGCGCGATACCGAGGGCAAGCCGTTGGCAGGGGCGATTGTCGATGTGTGGCAGGCCAATACGGGCGGCACTTATTCGTGGTTCGACCCGACGCAGTCTGAGTTCAACCTGCGCCGGCGCATCGAGACCGACGCCCAGGGCAACTACCGTTTTCGCAGCATCGTGCCTTCAGGCTACGGCTGCCCGCCGTCCGGGCCGACGCAACAGTTGCTCGACCAGTTGGGGCGCCACGGGCAACGGCCGGCGCATATCCACTTCTTCATCTCGGCGCCTGGGCACCGGCACCTGACCACGCAGATCAACCTGTCGGATGACCCGTACCTGCATGATGACTTTGCCTATGCCACCCGGGATGAACTGATTGCCGAGATTCGCTTCAGCGACGATCCGCAGTTGGCTCGGGAGTTTGGCGTGCAGGGGCGCTTTGCGCAGATTGATTTTGACTTTGAGTTGCAGGTGGCGGATGCGCCAATAGAGCAGCAGCGCATGCAACGAGTGCGTGCTCTGGAAGACTGATCAACTCGGTCAACTGTGGGAGCTGGCTTGGCTGCGATAGCGGTGGAACATTCACCACCGCTATCGCAGCCAAGCCAGCTCCCACATTGGTTTTGGGGTGTTTGTGTTATTTGCGCAGGACCAGGTCCAACACCTCATCCCGGTCCTTGATCTTCTGCAGCACAATCTCCGAACGGATATCCATCACTCCCGCCGTGCGGTTCAGGTGGTTCACAATGAAATCCGAAAAGTGCTTGAGGTTGCGCGCCTGCACCCGCAACACATAGTTGCTGGCGCCGGTGATCACATAGGCGCTCGCCACCTCTGGCCAGCCTTGCACCTTCTTGATGAACGTCTCATGCCAGTCCTCCACATCCTGGCGCAACGACAGGTGCACGATGGCTTCCAGCTCGATCCCCAACTGCTCGGCATTCAATACCGCACGGTAGCCGCTGATGATTCCCTCGCTCTCCAGCAGGCGCAAACGGCGCAGGCATGCGGACGGCGACAGCGCGACTTTTTCCGCCAATTCCTGGTTGCTGATGCGGCCATCCTGTTGCAGGAAATGCAGGAGGCGCAGGTCGGTGGCGTCGAGAATCATGCTTGGAAGATATCCGCGTATTTGGAGGTTAAATTCGAATTTCCTACAGCTTAAATAGCCCTTTACCCACCACTTTGCACGAAAATTCTCTAAAAGTTCGTTCATTATTTGGTCCATCCTCACTTATAAAAACCAGGACGACCCATGACCACTCGAAGCCATTGCCAAGCCCTTGACGCCCAGGACCCTTTGGCCCCCCTGCGTGCCCAATTCGCCTTGCCCGAGGGCTTGATCTACCTCGATGGCAACTCCCTCGGCGCGCGCCCGGTGGCGGCGCTGGAGCGGGCACAACAGGTGATCGCCGAAGAGTGGGGCAATGGCTTGATTCGCAGTTGGAACAGCGCAGGCTGGGCGGATTTGTCCCAGCGCCTGGGCAATCGCCTGGCGCCATTGATCGGTGCGCGTGACGGCGAGGTGGTGATCACCGATACCACCTCCATCAACCTGTTCAAAGTGCTCAGCGCCGCCTTGAGTGTGCAGCGCCAACGTACGCCGGCGCGTAAGGTCATCGTCAGTGAAGCGAGCAACTTTCCCACCGATTTGTACATCGCCGAAGGCTTGGCCGAACTGCTGCAACAAGGCTATTCCCTGCGCCTGGTGAACAGCCCGGCCGAACTGCCCCAGGCCATTGATGCAGACGTGGCGGTGGTGATGCTCACCCACGTCAACTACAAGACCGGCTACATGTACGACATGGCGGCGCTGACCGCACTGAGCCACGAGTGCGGCGCGCTGAGCATCTGGGACCTGGCGCATTCGGCGGGCGCGGTGCCTGTCGACCTGCACCAGGCCAATGCGGATTATGCGATTGGCTGCACCTACAAATACCTCAACGGCGGCCCGGGCTCCCAGGCGTTTGTGTGGGTCAACCCGGCGTTGGTGGATGTGGTGCGCCAGCCGTTGTCCGGGTGGTTCGGGCATACCCGGCAGTTCGCCATGGAGTCCACCTACGCCCCCAGCGCCGGCATCGCTCGCTACCTGTGCGGTACGCAGCCGATTACCTCGCTGGCCATGGTGGAATGTGGCCTGGAGATTTTTGCCCAGACCGATATGGCCCGCCTGCGGACTAAATCCCTGGCCTTGACTGACCTGTTCATTGCCTTGGTCGAAAGCCGCTGTGCCGCCCACGGCCTGGAGCTGATCACCCCGCGTGAGCACGCCCGGCGCGGCAGCCACGTCAGCTTTGAACACCCTGAAGGTTACGCCGTGATCCAGGCCTTGATCGCCCGAGGCGTGATCGGCGATTACCGTGAACCGCGGATCATGCGTTTTGGCTTCACGCCTTTGTACACAAGCTTCATCGAGGTATGGGACGCCGTGGAAATCCTCGGAGAAATACTCGACAAGCGCACGTGGGACCAGGCGCAATTCAAAGTGCGCAACAGCGTCACTTAAGAGCAATACAGACCAAATATGGGAGCTGGCTTGCCTGCGATAGCGTCGGTGCATTCACTACCGTTATCGCAGGCAAGCCAGCTCCCACAGGTTCAGCGTCAGCCACCATCACAATAATAAAGGGGCACACCAGTGACCACGCCAGACAACGGCTTTGCAGAGATTACCCACCGTGAACTGGGCCTGAGGCGCCAGCTCACTTCCGGCCAGATGAGCATGATCGCCATCGGTGGCGCCATCGGTACCGGGCTGTTCATGGGCAGTGCCTACGCCATCGGCTATGCCGGGCCGAGCGTGCTGGTGAGCTACGCCATCGGCGCGTTGATCACCTTGCTGCTGATGGGCTGCCTGGCGGAGATGACGGTGGCCCACTCCACCTCAGGCTCCTTTGGCGCGTATGCCGAGTTCTACATCAGCCCATTGGCTGGGTTCCTGGTGCGGTATGCCTATTGGGCGGCGATTGTGCTGGCGGTGGGCGCCGAGGTGACGGCGGTGGCGATGTACATGAAGTACTGGTTCGCCAACGTGCCGGAGTGGGTGTGGATCGTGTCGTTCTCCAGTGTGCTGATTGTGCTCAATGCGATCAGCGTGAAGACCTTCGGCAACTTCGAATACTGGTTCTCGACGATCAAGATCAGCGCCATTGTCGGTTTCATCATCCTGGCAGTGTATGTGGTGTTCGGCTCCGGCAACCCTGACTACGGCGTGCAGAACTACACGGCCCACGACGGCTTTTTCCCCCATGGCTTGAGTGGCATGTGGATCGCGGTGATCGTGTCGATCTTCAGCTACCTCAGCGTCGAGATGATCGCCGTGGCCGCCGGTGAAGCCGCCGACCCGGAGCAGGCAGTGAAGAAAGCCTTTCGCGCTACCATCGTGCGGTTGGTGGTGTTCTACCTGCTGACCCTGGCACTGATGCTCGCGATCGTGCCCTGGAACCAGGCCGGCCAGGCCCAGAGCCCGTTTGTCACGGTGATGCAGACCATCGGCATTCCCGGCGCCACTGGAGTGATGAATTTCGTGATCCTGATCGCGGCGCTGTCGGCCATGAACAGCCAGCTCTACATCACCACGCGCATGATGTTCAGCCTGTCGCGCGCTGGTTTTGCGCCCAAGTCCATGGGCGCGCTGAGCAAGAACGGCATCCCGCTCAACGCATTGCTGCTGTCCAGCTCGGGCATTGCCCTGGCGACGTTGCTCAACGTGGTGTACCCGGAAAGCTCGTTCACCCTGATGATGGCGATTTCGATGTTTGGCGCGATCTTCACCTGGTTCATGATCTTCCTCACGCACCTGTTTTTCCGCCGCTATCGCAAGCGTCATGGCGGGGCGAAGTTGTCGTTCCAGTTGCGCCTGTTTCCCTACAGCACGTTGCTGGGGTTGGTGCTGATGGGGGCGGTGATGATCACCACCTATTTCACCGACGCCTTCAAGATGACACTGGTGTTTGGCGTGCCGTTCCTGCTGATTCTGTCGGCTGTGTATTACGGGTTCTTCCGCAAGGGCAGGGCCAAGGCCTCGAACAAAGCCCTGGCATAACTCGGCAGGTGCTCGAACGAGCGTGCGCATAACAGCAACGTGCGGCAGGCCCACTCCTCTTGCAGGAGGTGGGCCTTGAAACGGCGTTCTGACGGCCAGCGGTCCAAGGCGGCCTGAGGCACGATGCCCAGGCCCGCGCCGCCGGCGACCATGCGAATCAACCCATCAAAACCGTCGGCGCGAATGCGCGTCCGCAAGCGAAAGCCTGCATGCAATGCCTGTTCTTCCAGGTATACCGCCAACGCGCTGTTGGCCCCCAGGCCCACGTAGTCGCATTGCAAGCTGTCGATAAAACTCGCGCTGGTCAACGGGTGGTCCAGGGGCATGATCAGCACCAGCGGGTCGTCGCGAAACGCCAGGGTCTGCAAGCCGTGGGTGTCCACTGCATCGGAAATAATCCCCAGGTCGGCCGTGCCCTGGCGCAACGCGTGGGTGATGCGCAGGCTGGGCAGCTCTTGCAGGTCGATATCGAGGTTGGGGTGTTCGCGCAAAAACTGCGCGAGCAGTTCCGGCAGGTATTCGCTGAGGGCGGTGGTGTTGCACAGCAGGCGTACCTGGCCTTTGACGCCATTGGCGTATTCGGCCAAGTCCTGTTGCAGGTGGTCGGCCTGTTGCAACAGCAGGCGAGCATGCCGGGCCAGGGCTTTGCCCGCAGGTGTCGGGGTGACGCCACGGCGGCCGCGCTCGAGAAACGCAATACCCAGTGAAGATTCCATTGCCCGGATGCGTGCACTGGCGGCAGCCAGGGACAGGTGGCTGCGGGCCGCGCCGGCGGTGATATTGCCGGTGTCCAGGATGTGCAGGTAGAGGCGCAGGTCGATCAGGTCAAAGTGCATGGCTGCAGGTTTCCGGTGACTGGGCGGGCCTCATCGCAGGCAAGCCAGCTCCCACATTTTGAACTGTGAATACATTCAAATGTGGGAGCTGGCTTGCCTGCGATAGCGGTATCAGCCTCACACAAAACAAGAGGCTGCCTCAGTATATGGCGAATTTCACAAGCTATCGAAAAGCACCAGAATGCAGCCATGAATACCTTCCTCGCGTTCTACCAAAACCTCGGCCCCGCCCTGACCGCGTTGGTCATCACTACCTTCCTACTGGCCGGTACGGTCAAGGGCGTCATCGGCCTGGGCCTGCCCACCGTGGCCATGGGCATGCTTGGCCTGGCTATGTTGCCCGCGCAGGCTGCGGCATTGCTGATCATTCCTTCGACGGTGACCAACCTCTGGCAACTCACCTGTGGCGGCCACTTGGGTGCCTTGCTCAAACGCCTGTGGCCGATGCTGTTGCTGATTTTTCTCGGCACCGGGCTGGGCACCTTGTGGCTGGGCATGGGCAGCGGGCCTTGGGTGGTACGCGCCTTGGGCGCGGCGTTACTGGTGTATGCGTTGAGCGGGTTATTCCTGCCGACCTTCAGGGTCGCACCCCGCACCGAGCGCTGGCTGGGGCCTTTGTGCGGTGTGGTCACCGGCATCATCACCTCGGCCACCGGTGTCTTCGTGATCCCTGCGGTACCGTATCTGCAAGCCCTGGGCTTGAGCCGTGATCAGTTGGTGCAGGCGCTGGGGCTGTCATTCACCGTGTCGACACTGGCGCTGGCCGCCGGGCTGGCTTGGCGTGGTGCGTTGGGCGGTGCTGAAGTCGGTGCATCGGTGTTGGCGCTGTTGCCGGCCTTGCTAGGGATGTGGCTGGGCCAAGTGGTGCGTCGGCGCATCAGTGCCTTGTGGTTCAAACGTGGATTTTTCACCGGCATGGCGTTGTTGGGAGGCCATTTGTTGCTGGCTGGTTAATAATGACCGGGCATTTGTCAGCCGTTTAATGAAGGACTGCCCGTGAAAGCCCGATCTGATGAGCTACAGATTTTTGTCAGCGTGATCGAGTGCGGCTCGATTTCCGCCGCCGCCGAAAAAGTCGGGCAAACGCCATCGGCGGTCAGCCGCACGTTGTCGCGCCTGGAAGCCAAGCTCGACACCACCTTGATCAACCGCACCACGCGGCGCATGGACCTGACCGAAGAGGGCAAGTACTTCTTCGAACAGGCCAAGGTGATCCTGGCGCAGATGGACGAGCTGGAAGAGCGCCTGTCCTCGCGCCAGAAAAAACCGGCCGGGCGCCTGCGTATCAACGCCGCCGTGCCGTTCATGCTGCATGGGATCGTGCCGTACATCGCCGAGTTTCGCAGCCTCTACCCGGATATCCAGCTGGAGCTCAACAGCGATGATTTGATCATCGACCTGCTGGAGCAAAGCACCGACATCGCCATTCGCATCGGCGCCCTGGCCGACTCGACCCTGCATGCGCGCTTTTTGGGCAGCACGCCGCTGCATATCCTGGCCAGCCCCGGCTACCTCAAGCAGTTTGGCACGCCGACGACCGTTGCCGAGTTGGCTGATCACACCTTGCTGGGCTTCACCCACACCGAAACCCTCAACCACTGGCCGCTGCGCCATGGCGAAGGTGACCGCTGGCTGATCCAGCCCGGCGTCAGCGCGTCCAGTGGTGAAACCTTGCGGCAGTTGGCGCTGGAAGGGCAGGGCATTGCTTGCCTGTCCAATTTCATGACGGCCCAAGACCTCGACGCCGGACGCCTGGTGCCCTTGCTGGAGGCGTTCAACAGTGGCTATCGCCAGCCGATCCACGCCGTGTTCTACCGCAACTCGCAATTGGCGTTGCGCATCCAGTGCTTTCTGGACTTTATTCAGGCCAAGCTGGCGCGGTATGCGAGCTGATTCGTGATCTGAGCGCAAGAGTGAATTGGGCCGCACGGGCTTATTCGACAGCGGTGTGGGTTGGATACTGGGCGCATTACTTACCCAGTCAGGAGCAACCTCCATGAATGTATTCGTTACCGGCGCCGCAGGGTTTATCGGCGGTTCCATCGCTACCGGCCTGGTCAACGCCGGCCATCACGTCACCGGCCTGGTGCGCAGCGCTGAACAAGCCACCGAAATGACCGCCCTGGGCATCACGCCCGTGATTGGCACCCTCGACGACGCAACGGTATTGACCGAGCAGGCGCAGAAGGCTGATGCGGTGATCAACGCCGCCAGCAGCGACCATCGCGGCGCCGTGCAAACCTTGCTGGCCGCTTTGAAAGGTTCGAACAAGCCGTTCCTGCATACCAGCGGTTCGAGCATCGTAGGGGATGCGTCGGGCGGTAAGGCCAGCGATGTCATCTACTTCGAAGACAACCTGCCTGAGCCGACCGTCGACAAGGCCGCCCGTGTGGCCATCGACAACCTGAT
The DNA here is from genome assembly GCF_018135665.1 of Pseudomonas sp. B2021. Classification (NCBI taxonomy): domain Bacteria; kingdom Pseudomonadati; phylum Pseudomonadota; class Gammaproteobacteria; order Pseudomonadales; family Pseudomonadaceae; genus Pseudomonas; species Pseudomonas sp. B2021. Next base: position 5,154,311 of record NZ_SMOF01000001.1, on the reverse strand, counting down.
TCTCGCGGCCGCCAACGACGGCGTGAATTCGGCGGTGATCTGCAACACCCTGATCTACGGCCACAGCCTGGGCGTGAAGCGTGACAGCGTGCAATTGCCGCGCTTGCTCAAGCAGGCACGCAAAAGCGGGGTGGTGCGCCATGTGGGCCCTGGGCAGAACATTTGGTCCAACGTGCATATTGAAGACGTGGTGGCCTTGTATCTGCTGGCGTTGACCAAGAACGTACCGGGCACTTTCTATTTTGTGGAAAGCAGCGAAGCGGCGTTCATCGACATGACCACGGCGATTGCCCAAGCCCTAAACCTGGGCAAGCCACAGGATTGGCCATTGGCCGAGGCTGAGGCCGAGTGGGGCTATGAAATGGCCAACTACGGGTTGGGCTCCAATAGCCGAGTGCGTGGCAAGCAGGCCCGTGAATTGTTGGGGTGGGCACCTAAGCGCACTTCGGTGGTGGAGTGGATTCGCGACGAGATGGTGTGATGTTCGCTTAGCACCGCGGTGCGGCCTTCGCAGGCAAGCCAGCTCCCACATTGTTCAGGTGTGAACCCTGTCAAATGTGGGAGCTGGCTTGCCTGCGAAAGGGGCGACTCGGTGCATCGGACCAGACACTTCACTAGCCCCACCCGCCGCAATTCCGTACCATTCCCCGCCTTATCCCCCGCAATTCCCTGGTACTCCATGAACCTCACCCGTCTGCGCGCCGACGCCCTGGCCGGCCTCACCACGTCTTTCGCCTTGCTGCCCGAATGCATCGCCTTTGCGCTGGTGGCCCATCTCAACCCGCTGATGGGCCTCTACGGCGCCTTCATCATTTGCACCCTCACCGCATTGTTCGGCGGCCGTCCCGGTATGGTGTCCGGTGCGGCAGGTTCGATGGCAGTGGTGATCGTCGCGTTGGTGGTGCAGCACGGCGTGGAGTATTTGCTGGCGACGGTGTTGCTCGGCGGGTTGATCATGGTCGCTTTCGGCCTGCTGCGCCTGGGCAAGCTGGTGCGCATGGTGCCGCATTCGGTGATGCTCGGCTTCGTCAACGGCCTGGCGATCATCATTGCGCTGGCGCAACTGGAGCATTTCAAGAGCGGTGAAACCTGGCTCAGCGGCACGCCGCTGTACGTGATGGCCGGGCTGGTGGCGGCGACCATGGCCATTGTGTACCTGTTGCCCCGCCTGACCCGTGCCGTGCCGCCCGCGCTGGTGGCGATTCTGGGGGTGGGCCTGGCGGTGTACCTGCTGGGTTTGCCGACCCGTACATTGGGGGATATGGCGCACATTGCCGGTGGCTTGCCGACCTTCGCGCTGCCGCAGATCCCCTGGACCCTGGAAACCCTTGGCATCATCGCGCCCTACGCGTTTTTGATGGCGATGGTCGGCCTGTTGGAAACCCTGCTGACCCTCAACCTCACCGACGAAATCACCGAGACCCGTGGTTATCCTGACCGCGAAAGCGTGGCTCTGGGCGCGGCGAATATGGTCTCGGGCCTGTTCGGCGGCATGGGCGGTTGCGCGATGATCGGGCAAACCGTGATCAACCTCAGCTCCGGCGGGCGTGGGCGTTTCTCCGGGGTGTTTGCCGGGGTGATGATTCTGTTGTTCATTCTGTTTCTGTCGCCACTGATCGAGCGGATTCCGCTGGCGGCGTTGGTGGGCGTGATGTTCGTGGTGTCGCAACAGACCTTCGCCTGGGCGTCGTTGCGGGTGATCAACAAGGTGCCGCTCAATGATGTGCTGGTGATTATGGCGGTGACGATCATCACCGTGTTCACCGACCTGGCCACCGCCGTGCTGTGCGGTATCGTCATCGCCGCGCTGAACTTCGCCTGGCAGCAGGCGCGGGAACTGTACGCTGATGAACATCTGGAGGCCGATGGCAGCAAGCTCTATCGGCTGCACGGCACGTTGTTCTTCGCCTCGACCACGCCGTTTTTGAATCAGTTCGACCCAGCCAACGACCCGGCCCAGGTCACGCTGGATTGCCGTCACCTGAGCTTTGTCGACTATTCGGCAATTGCCGCGCTGATGACCCTGCGCGAGCGCTACACCAAGGCCGGCAAGCACCTGCGGGTGCTGCATTTATCCGAGCGCTGCAAAAAGCTGCTCAAGCGCGCCAAGGTTCATCACGACTGAACCTTTACCTCTGTAGGAGCGAGGGGGACGCCTAGTTCTTGCTCGCGAAAATCGTCAACGATAACGCGGGCATTCTGATGCACTGCGGCGTTCTCGGGTTTTTCGCGAGCAAGCTCGCTCCTACAGGGGGCAAGGTCGCGATTACGGGCCGACCAGGTCTTCCAGTTCCTGAGCGCGGGTCTGGGTCATGTCCAGCACACAACCTGTGCCGTTGACCTGATCAATCGTGCCGCCGGTGGCACTGCCGGCGAAGGCGCAATTGGCGTCGCGGTATTTGATCCACAGGCGCTGCACGTCTTGCAGTTGTTGTTTGCGCACGCCTTCCTGGGCGGCGAGGGCGGTCTTGTAGGCGCGGTTCAGGCGGTCGTCTTGCACCTTGGTTTGCTTGGCGTTGCAATTGACCATGTCTGCGGTGGTATTGGCGCTGTCCATGCATTTTTTCAAGGCAGGGTTGTCGGCGGCATAAGCGCTGCCGCACAAGAGCAGGACGCTGGCGGCAATTGTGGTGCGAATCATGAGCGGTTTCCTGGGCAGTGGATGCGCAGTCTATGACTCAAGGGCGGCGTTTGAGTTTCCGCCTTCTCTGATCTTCATGTAAGAACACCCCTCGAATTTTCATCCGTTAACGTCGGGCATATCCCCAAGCGACAGCGCTTATCCGTGGGCGAAAATTACTTTCATAAAAATTGAAAATCCTCCTCGGGAATGATTTATGAGTTTCACAACCTATTCGACGTGACCCTTTCCGAGGAGTACCGCATGGCCGCATTACCGGGCTTCGGGCTGTTGGCATACGCTGCCATCGCCATCATTGCATTGATCGTGCTGATTGCACGCTACCGACTCAATCCCTTTATCGTGATTACCCTGGTGTCCATCGGCCTGGCGCTGATGGCCGGGATGCCAGCGGACACCATCATGGGTTCGTACGAGGCGGGTGTCGGCAAGACCCTGGGGCATATCGCCCTGGTGGTGGCGCTGGGCACCATGCTCGGCAAGATGATGGCCGAATCCGGTGGCGCCGAGCAGGTGGCGCGCACGCTGATCAACCGCTTCGGTGAGCGCAATGCCCACTGGGCGATGGTGTGTATTGCATTCCTGGTGGGGCTGCCGCTGTTTTTCGAGGTCGGCTTTGTGTTGCTGGTGCCGATTGCCTTTACCGTGGCGCGGCGCGTGGGCGTGTCGATCCTGATGGTCGGGCTGCCGATGGTCGCCGGCCTGTCGGTGGTGCATGCGTTGGTGCCGCCGCACCCGGCGGCAATGATGGCGGTGCTCGCCTATAACGCCTCGGTCGGGCAGACGGTGCTGTATGCGATCCTGATTGGCATCCCCACGGCGATCATTGCCGGGCCCGTCTACGCCAAATTCATCGTGCCGCACATTCACTTGCCAGCGGAAAACCCGCTGGAGCGCCAGTTTATCGAGCGTGAACCGCGTACGCGCCTGCCCAGTTTTGCGCTGACCATGGGCACTATCCTGTTGCCGGTGGTGTTGATGATGATCGGCGGCTGGGCCAACGTGATTTCCACGCCGGGCAGCGGGTTCAACCAGTTCCTGTTGTTTATCGGTAACTCGGTGATCGCCCTGTTGGTGGCGACCCTGGTGAGCTTCTGGACCTTGGGCCTGGCCCAGGGCTTTAACCGCGAGTCGATCCTCAAGTTCACTAACGAATGCCTGGCGCCGACCGCCAGCATCACCTTGCTGGTGGGCGCGGGAGGCGGGTTGAACCGCATCCTGGTGGATGCCGGGGTCACCCATGAAATCCTCGGCCTGGCCCATGCGTTCCAGTTGTCGCCGCTGGTGATGGGCTGGTTGTTCGCCGCGTTGATGCGCGTTGCTACCGGCTCGGCCACGGTGGCCATGACCACCGCGTCCGGGGTAGTCGCGCCGGTCGCCTTGGGCCTGGGTTATCCCCACCCTGAATTGCTGGTGCTGGCGACCGGTGCAGGCTCGGTGATCTTTTCCCACGTGAACGACGGCGGCTTCTGGCTGATCAAGGAATACTTCAATATGACGGTTATCCAGACCTTCAAGACCTGGACCGTACTGGAGACCTTGATTTCGCTGGTCGCCTTCGGCCTGACCTACGGTCTGTCCCTTTTTTTATGAGCCTGTAACCCGGAGCCCCCATGGACATCCTCTATCAGATCCGCGCCCGCCAGGACGCTTTCAGTGCCGGCGAAGGGCGTATCGCCAAGCTGATGCTTGAGGATGTGGGCTTTGCCGCCTCCGCCAGCCTGGAGGAACTGTCGCAACGGGCTGAGGTAAGTACCGCCACCTTGTCACGCTTCGCCCGCAGTGTCGGCTGCCGTGACTTGCGCGATTTGCGCCTGCAATTGGCCCAGGCCAGCGGCGTGGGCAGCCGCTTCCTGGACCCGGCGGGCAAGCCTGAACAGTCAGCGTTTCATCGGCAGATTCTGGGGGATATCGAGGCGACGTTGCGTCAGCATCTGTCGGGTTTCAACCAGCGCAGTTTTGGCGATGCGGTCAAGCTGTTGGGCAAGGCGCGGATGATCCATGCGTTCGGCATGGGCGGGCCGTCGAGCCTGTGCAGCGATGAGTTGCAGGTGCGCCTGGTGCGGCTGGGTTATCCGATTGCCGCCAGCCATGACCCGGTGATGATGCGTGTCACGGCGGCGACCCTGGGGCCCGAACATGCCGTCATTGTCTGCTCGCTCACGGGCCTGACCCCTGAATTACTTGAAGTGGTGACGCTGGCGCGCAACTACGACGCGCGGATCATTGCCATCACCCTTGCCGATTCGCCCCTGGCGCAGTTGGCAGATGTCGTGCTGCCGCTGCAATCGGCGGAAACCAGTTTTATCTACAAGCCTACTGCGGCCCGCTACGGCATGCTGCTGGCTATCGACCTGCTCGCCACTGAGTTGGCGCTGGCCCTGCCGGACGATAACCAGGAACGCCTGCGCCGGATCAAACTGGCCCTGGACGATTACCGCGGCGGCCCTGGCAGCCTGCCGCTTGGAGACTGATATGAAGTACGACACGTTGATTCGCCAGGCGCTGATCATCGATGGCAGTAACACCCCAGGGTATGTCGCCGATGTGGGCGTGCACGCAGGGCGCATCCGCACGATTGGCGACTTGTCCACAGCCCAGGCCGAGCAGGTCATCGACGCCCATGGCCGAGTATTGGCGCCGGGCTTTATCGACGTGCACACCCACGATGACACGGTGGTGATCCGCCAGCCGCAGATGCTGCCCAAGCTCAGCCAGGGCGTGACCACGGTGATTGTCGGCAACTGTGGCATCAGCGCCGCGCCGGTCAGTTTGCGCAGCGACCCGCCAGACCCGATGAACTTGCTGGGCAGCCGCGATGCGTTCTCTTATCCACGGTTTGCCGACTACCGCGCCGCGGTGCAACGAGCCTGCCCGGCGGTGAACGTCGCCGCGTTGATCGGCCACACGGCGCTGCGCAGCAACCATATGGACGACCTGCACCGCACCGCCACACCCTATGAAATCGCGGCCATGCGCGTGCAGTTGCAGGAAAGCCTGGAGGCCGGTGCCCTGGGTTTATCCACAGGCCTGGCCTACGCCAGCGCGTTCAACGCCGAGACCGATGAAGTGCTGCAACTCACCCAAGAGTTGACGGCCTACGGCGCGGTCTACACCACTCACCTGCGCAGCGAGTTCGAACCGGTGCTGGAGGCGATGGATGAAGCGTTCTTGATCGGCCGAGAGGCGAGGGTGCCGGTGATCATTTCCCATCTTAAATGCGCCGGCGCCGGTAATTGGGGGCGCAGCCCACAGCTGTTAGCGGCCTTGGAAGCGGCGGCCAAAGATCATCCGGTGGGCTGTGATTGCTATCCTTATGCAGCCAGCTCCTCGACTCTGGACCTCAAGCAAGTGACCGACGCGTTTCGCATCACCATTACCTGGTCGACACCGCACCCGCACATGGGCGGGCGCGATTTGCAGGACATCGCTGGCGAGTGGAACGTTTCGCTGTTGGAGGCCGCTCGCCGTTTACAGCCGGCAGGGGCGGTGTATTACGGGATGGATGAGGCCGACGTTCGGCGCATCCTCGCGCATCCGTTGTCGATGGTGGGCTCGGACGGCTTGCCTGAAGACCCGTTTCCTCATCCACGCTTGTGGGGGGCCTTCCCACGGGTACTCGGGCATTTCAGTCGGGATGTCGGTTTGTTCCCTTTGCACACGGCGGTGCACAAGATGACCGGCTTGTCGGCGGCGCGTTTTGGGCTGGCCGAGCGTGGCGAGATCCGTGAAGGCTACTGGGCTGACCTGGTGTTGTTCGACCCCCTGCGGGTGCGGGATGTGGCGGATTTCACCGCACCGCAGCGCGCAGCTGAAGGGATTGATGGCGTGTGGGTCAATGGCGTATTGAGCTATCGCGATGGGCAGGCGAACGGCGCGAGAGCAGGCCGGTTCCTGGCGCGTAGCGGGGATTTGCGTGGTGGGTTTACGGCTCTATAGTGGGGCTTCTTTTATACGGAGCTGTCGCCATGCACTTAGGAAAAGTCGTCCCCATTCTGCGGATTTTCGACGAGGTCAAAGCCTTGGAGTTCTACGTCGACTTCCTGGGGTTCAAGGTCGATTGGCAGCATCGTTTCGAAGCGAATTTCCCGTTGTACCTTCAGGTCTCGCTGGGGGAATGCGTGCTGCATTTGTCCGAGCATCATGGTGATGCTTCGCCGGGGGCGGCTGTGCGAATTCAGGCCCAAGGGGTCGATGCGTATCAGCAGCAGTTGCTGGGCAAAGAGTACCGATATGCCAAGCCTGGGGTTGAGGACACGCCCTGGGGTTCGCGGGAAATGAGCATCCGTGACCCGTTTGGAAATCGGCTGGTGTTTGTCGAGGACAGCGAGGTCTGAAGGGTAAATGGCAGGCAAAAAAAAACCGCCTTAGTAGGGCGGTTTTTTATTGCAAACCCAGTGAGTGGCTGGGGTTTGCTATCTCAAAGGACGCATTGACCCGCAGGTGGATACTAACTGCCGGTCACGTCGTCACGCAAGACGGAACGATGGCCGGCATGGATCCTTTAGGCATCTTTCTCTTGCCTGATTTTGACTGCAAAAGCTTGCAATGAATCTATCGGCGATACTGGATATTTGACCACTGTTAGACACACCTTAGACGGGAATGTTGGTTAGGATCTTCCCCGTTCTGCGTTTGTCGCTTTTGGGGGGGCCGGGTACGCGCGCGAATTCTGGACTGACCGCCACGGGCTAGTAATCCGTGCCGGATTGATGCGGAAGGCCCACTAGCCCGGCCACCTCAAAGGACGCATTGACCCGCGTCCAAAGGCTCACGTGTTCCGGTAAGTGCGCTGGAGGTAAGGCCCAACTCTAGGAGGGCCGAGTATGTCTAAGTTTGCACGACGTACGTGGAACCTCGTAGTGAATGCTTTACGTGTTTATCACGTGTGGACATTCCTGCGGGACAGCTTTGATGACCAATAAGGTCTGAGAAGTGGAGCCGCCTCGGCTTAAATTGAGGCGGCTTTTTTTGGTTTTTTAAACCCGGAAATGACTGACCATCTGCTGCAACTGGCTACCCAACCGTGCCAGCTCCACACTCGACTTGGCCGTCTCATCACTGGCAGTCGCGGTCTGCTCGGACACGTCCCGCACATTCACGATACTGCGGCTGATCTCTTCCGCCACGGCGCTTTGCTGTTCGGCGGCCGCTGCAATCTGCTGGTTCATCGACTGGATATTCGACACGGTGCGGGTGATGTTTTCCAGGGATACCCCGGCCTTGCGCGTCAGTTCGACACTGCTGTCGGTGAGGCTGCGGCTGTTGTTCATCACGCTGGCGACTTGTTGGGTGCCGTTCTGCAAGCCGGCCACCAGGCCTTCGATTTCTTCGGTGGACTTCTGTGTACGTTGCGCCAGGCCACGCACTTCGTCGGCGACCACGGCAAAGCCTCGACCGGCTTCCCCGGCACGCGCAGCTTCAATGGCGGCGTTAAGTGCCAGCAAGTTGGTCTGTTCGGCCACGGCCTTGATCACGTCCATCACGCTGCCGATCTTGTTGCTCTCTTGTTGCAGGTGCGTCATGGCGTCGGTGGAGCGCGCCACTTCGGCCGCCAGGCGTTCGATCTGGGCGATGGCTTCAGCCACCACTTTATCGCCTTCGCGGGCCTGGCCGTCAGCGTCGGAAGCGGCTTGGGAGGCCTGCTCGGCATTGCGCGCAACTTCTTGCACAGTGGCGGTCATTTCATGCATGGCGGTAGCGACCTGGTCGGTCTCGATCTTCTGGCTGTTCACGCCGGCGCTGGTCTGCTCGGTCACCGCTGACAACTCTTCGGCGGCGCTGGCGATCTGAGTGACGCCGTCGCGAATGCCGCTGATCAGCTCGCGCAAGGTGGTGCCCATGCGCTGGATGCCTTGCTGCAACACGCCCAGTTCGTCACGACGGGTCACCTGGATGTTGTGGCTCAGGTCGCCCGAAGCGATGCGTTCCACTACGGCCAGCGTCTCCTGGATCGGACGGGTGATCTGGCGCGTGATTACCCACGCGGCAATCACGCCGACCAACAGTGCCAGCAAGGTGCTGATCAACTGGAGGCTACGGGCCTGGGTGCTTTCAGCGTCGCGACGTTCCAGTTGGATGTCGTACAGCTTGTCGCTGATTGTCACGATGTCGGCGCCCTGGGTAGTCATTTCGGCACGGGCGGTGACGATATTGGCGTTGGCCGCCTTGTAGCTCTGCACCGCACTGCGATAGGCGCCAAGCGCGGTTTCCAGTGCGGACAATGCGCTTTGCTGACCGGCACCGAAGGCAACGCTGAGGCCTTTCAAACCGGCGACAGCTTTTTCCAGCTGTGTAGCAGCGCGGGCTTCGGTTTCTGCGTTGGGGCTATTGGTATAGCCGCGCACCTCGTAGCGAGCCTGCAGGAATTCGTTCTTGGCCTGGGTCACGGCCAGGAACTGCGTGAAGCGCTCCGGGCTGTCGGGTGACTGCTGCACACTGGTTTCCAGCGCATTGATCTGTGCGTTGGCGATGTCTGCCTTGGCGCCCATGACGTCGCGCGCAGCGTTGCCATTGCGATAGGCCTCGCGCATTTTGTTCAGGGACTGGCGGTAAGCGGTAATGACGGCTTTCTGCTCATTGAGCAGCTTGAGGTTTTCCGGGCTCTTGAAGCTGTCCAGCAATTTCTGTTGTTGAGCTGCGAAGGCATCCAGGCTGGTCTGCACATTCTGCGCCACGGCCTCGTCGCCATTGGCCAGCATGTATTGCAAGCGCACGATACGCAGCTTGGTCAACGAGGCGTTGAGCTGAGTGATATCGCTCATCCAATTGCTACGGTCGATCAAGCCGCCCAGGCTGGTCCAGCCCGTGAGTGCGAGGACTGAAGTGAGGACCAACACCAGACCGAAGCCCAGGCCGAGTTTGAGATTGACACTGATGTTACCGAACCAGCTGTTCATCGAAAGCTCCTTGAAGAGTGATGTCTGTCTGCTGGACGGTGTGTTGTTGTTTGAGCCAGCCAAGATGTGTAGGGCTGTATCGGCGGCAAAGGATGATTCTGAAGTACTTTTCTTGCGGGGTGACGAAGGGTCGCCATTACCGTGCAGCAATGGCGATCCGATGCGCTCAGGACTCCGCCGTGTTGGGCACCACGGTAAGCCTGAGGCAGGAGGCGGCGGCGTGGCTCAGGTGCACCCTATTGTGGGCAACCCGAGGGTGGCTGGCTTGGCCTGAAGGTTCGCCGCTGTTGGGGTTGACGTCAAAGCGCGGGAAGTTGCTGCTGGCGATATCCAGGCGCAACCGATGGCCGCGCTTGAACAGGTTGCAGGTGGCGAAAGGTTCGATCAGCACCTTGACCCGTTCGCCGGGCTCCAGGGCCGTCGGCTGTTCCCATGAGTCGCGATAACGGCAGCGGCGGATGCCGTCGGTGATGTTCATCGCAAAGCCCTCGGGGTAGTCGGCGCTGGGCGGGTACACGTCCACCAGCTTGGCGGTGAAGTCGGTGTCGGGAGCATCGCTGTCGATCCACAGCTCGATCTGCACGTCACCGGCGACGATCAGGTCGTCGTCCAGAGGCTCGGTCTGGAACACCAGAACGTCATCGCGCTGAGCCAGGGGGCGGTTATCCCCTTGGGTGCCGAAAAAGTCGGGACGCTCCCGTTGGTCGAAGGCCCCGCCAACAAACACAGGGGCGCCGGAGGTCAGCGCGCCGCCGATGGTCGGGACCGGGTGGGCGGGGTCGGCGCGGTAACTCAAGTGGGCGTCAGCCTCGACAGGTGCCGTGCGGCTCAACTGCCTGTGTGCATTCAGGTAGAGGGTCAATGTCTGGCTGCCGGGGAGTGGCCATTGCGTGGTGTGCAGCCAGCGGCCGCCATGCTGCAAACGTCCGTTCTCATCGCGGTTACCGCTGCCACCGCCCATCAGGAACACCTGCACGCTGGCCGTCGTGGTGTGAGGCGATGGTTTGAGGGAATGCTCGAACCACGCCAGGCGGCAACTGAGCCAATCCTGATCGACCTGCCCATCGAAGGTGGCTTGCTGGCCGAACTCCACATCGCCGCTGTGGCTGATATTGCGGTCGCCATGCAGCCATGGGCCCATCACCAACCGCTGGCGGGCAGTGCCGTTCTGGGTGAAGGCGCGGTAGTTGGCCAGGGTTGAACTGACGTAGGCGTCGTACCAACTGGACATGAACAGCACCGGTATATCGGGCAGTCGCGCGTAATGGCCTTCGGCGTAGATCCCCGACTGTTGCCAATATTCACTGAAGGTGCCCTGGGCCCATTGCTCCAGCACGTAGGCTTCATATTCCGGCACATGGCGCAGGGGTGATTGCCCGGGTTGCCAGGGCATACGTGTGAACCATTGATGAATATCCTCCTGCTCCAACGCTTGGCGAATCAGCGGGTCGTCCAGGGCCGCTGGGCTTTCCTTGGCCTGGCGAAAGGCCCACGTCGCCTGTTTGAGTTCGAAGGCGCCGCCCTGGCGAATCCCGCACTGGTAGGCGTTGGCGAAGCCGCCGCTGTCGAGCACCATGCTGCTCAGCCCCGGTGGGTGCAGGCAGGCCATCGCCAACTGCGTGTGGGCCGCGTAGGACAGGCCCATGCTGCCGATCCTGCCGTTGCACCAGGGCTGTTGGACGATCCAGGCCAGGGTGTCGAAACCGTCCTCACCCTCGGCCGTGTATTTGGTGAACGTGCCTTCGGAGGCGTAGCGCCCACGGCAGTCCTGGAAGATCGCGACAAAGCCTTGCTCGGTAAACCGTGCGGCCATTTGTGCACGGGAGATGTGTTGGCCGTCGAGCTGTTTTTCCGAGCGCGAGGGCTTGCTTTTGTCGTAGGGCGTGCGTTCGATCACCACCGGAAACGGCCCTTTGCCGCCCGCTGGCAGGTAGATATCGGTGGCCAGGTGGATGCCGTCACGCATCGGGATCATTTGGTCAGGCAGAATTTGCATGCAGATAACACTCATCGATTCAGTACCCGCTCGTCACCGCAATGGCCAGCAACACCATCGCCAGCACGGCGTAGATCAGGAACAGTGGCAGGATGTAGCGCGCCCACTGGCCCCAGCCGACATTGGCGGTGGCCAGCAGTACCAGCAGGCCGCTGGAGGTGGGGGTGATCATGTTGGTCAGGCCGTTGCCTAGCAAAAAGGCGAACACCGTGGTCTGCGGGCTGACGCCGGACAACTGGCCCAAGGGCCCGAAAATCGGCATGGTCACTGCCGCCTGGCCAGAGGTAGAGGGAATCAGTACATCGAGCCCCAGTTGCGCGAAGAACATGCCATAGGCCGACACTATCGGGCCGTGGTCGCCCACCAGGTTGGCCAGGCTGTTGACGATGGTGTCCAGTACTTGGCCGGTACTGAGGATGATCTCTACGGCGGTGGCCAGGCCGATCAACACGCCAGCGATCAGCACCTTCTTCATGCCATCGACAAAGGCACTGGCAGTAGTGCTCGCGCCGAGCCCGGCGATCACACTGAAGGCCAGCGTCAGCAGCAGGTAGAACGCCGACAGTTCATGGTATTTCCAGCCCCAGCGGTTGGAGGCGTAGACCAGGAAAGCGATGCCCGTCAGCAGTACGATCAGGTTGATCAGATGGCGCAGGGGCAACGGCGTACTTTCGAAAGTGATCTGCGCCGTGGCATCGTAACCGTGCTTGCGAATACTCCACAGCACGAAGGCAATGCCCACCAGCAGGAAGCTGCAGTAGGCGAGCACACGCATGCTCAGGCCACTGAAGATCGGCAGCCCGACCATCGGCTGCGCCACGGACAGCGCCACGGGATTGGAAATAGAAGCCAGGTAGCCGATCTTCACCGAGATCGTGACGATGGCCAGCCCGATCAGGTTCGATAGCCCCAGCCGATTAGCCATGGCAACCATCAACGGCACGATGAGGATAAATTCCTTGGCCAGCCCCATGAAGGTACTGCCGGCGGAAAACACCAGCATCAGGCATGGCACCAGTACATAGATATTGCCCCGGGTCAGGCCCAGCATGCGTTCCAGCCCGGCGTCGATCACTCCGGCCTTGTTCAGCACCCCGAACATGCCACCGATGAACAGCACCATGAAAATCAGCGCCGCACGTTTCTCGATGCCCTGGGGAATGGCCATGAAACCTTCCACCAAGGACACCGGGCGGGCCACGGTGTCGCCGGCTTTGCGCGGCTCCAGGCTGAACAGTTGGCCCAGGGAGTCGTGTTTTTCCAGCACCTGGTAAGAGCCCGGTATCACCAGGCCATTCTGGCGCTGGAACGTGCCCGAGTTCACCGCGTAGGTAAACGCCACTGCGAGCAGGACGATGCTCAGCAGGATGATGGCGGGATTGATCTGCTTGCGTTGCGTGGTATTTCCCACCACTGCTTGGGTAGGGATGCTCTGGGATTCGCTCATGCTAGTGGCCCCGGCGTGCGCCGTTATTGTTATAGGGGTGACACGTGTGGGGCGGACACTAGGGCAAAGTTTTCGCGGCGACAACGTTATGCGTGGGGTGGGTTGGGCTATGCGTTTTGTGCGGCCAGACCCTGCTTGAGGTGCTCGGCAAACGCGTGTACCAGTTGCGAGCGCGGCTCATTGGCGCGAAACGCCAGGCCGAATGCGTAGGGCAGCGCCGGGCGAAACGGGCGGGTGACGATGGGCAAATGCCGGAAGTGGCTGGCCAGCAGACCATTGACGATCGACACCCCCAGGCCCTCGGCAACGAAGCTGCACGCTGCCCCGACCGAGTGCACCTCGACCCGCACCTGCGGTGTGAGGTTGGCGGCACGAAACACCTGGTTCAGCTCGGCCCGCAATGCGCGTTGCCGGCCGAGCATCACCAACGGCACATCGCGCAGGTGCTGCACTTGGATGCAGGCGTGACGGGTCAGCGGATGGTCGGCGGGCATCACGCAGACGCCTTCGGTTTGTAGCACCGGCTCGACATCGAAGTCAGGTATTTCCGTGGGCAGGCGTACAAAGCCCAGGTCGGCGGAACGGTCCAGCACCGCACGCTCGATCGTGTCGTAAGAACCGGTCAGCAGTTCCACGACAATGTCGTCATGCTCCTTGAGAAACTGCGCCACGATGCGTGGCAACAGCTCCTGGGTCATGCTGGTGGGTACCGCGACCTTGAGCAGGCTTTTGCGTGAGCGGCCCACGCGCATCTCGTCAGCCAGGCGCTGGATACGCTGCATCCCATCGACCAGTCCGGCGACTTCGGTGAGCAGTTCCTCGGCCTCTGGCGTGGCCATCAGGCGGCCTTTCTTGCGCAGGAACAGGGCAAAACCCACATGCTCTTCCAACTGGCTCAGCAGGCGGCTGACTGCCGATTGCGAGAGGCCCATGCGTGTCGCGGCACCGATGGTCGAGCCGGTAGACATGATCGCTTTGAAAGCTTCGAGTTGCTTGAGATTCACCGTGTTCTTCCTGTCGGTTGGCAAGGGCGGCGGGTGCTTCACGCATAGCCTGATGCGCTTCTCGCATAACGTTGTGGGGCAGTTGATGAGCCGTTAGTGTCCGCTGCAACGCGACATGCCGTCCAGCCTGTCGCGCCTGCGCAACTGCCCATAAAAAAACACAACACGGCATTGAGGAACGGTTTATGCGTGATTTTTTCACGAGGGGGGGAATAGTCTCCGCGGGGTTGCTAGCGAGCTTGTCGCCTGCAGTAATGGCCCAGGGGTTCTGGGAGGATTCCCAAGGCCGATTGACCTTGCGTAACTTCTACTTCAACGACGGCTACCGCGACGGGGGCGAAGACCGCAAGGAGTGGGCCCAAGGCTTTCTGCTCAATCTGCAGTCAGGTTATACCGAGGGCACTGTTGGGTTTGGCCTGGATGCCCTGGGGCTGGCGGGCTTGCGTCTGGACTCCAGCCCGACCCACGCCGGCACGGGTTTGCTGCCGGTGCATGACGATGGTCATGCGGCCAGCGAGTTTTCCAGCCTGGGAGTCACGGCCAAGCTGCGCTGGGGCGACGCGGTGGTGAAAACCGGTACGTTGCTGCCAAAGATCCCGGTGCTGGTGCACAACGATGGCCGCCTGTTGCCGCAGACCTTCCAGGGCACTCAAGTGGAATACACCGGCATTCACGACCTGTACCTGCACGCCGGGCACCTGGATAAATTCAAGCTGCGTAACTCCACCGACAGCGTGGATATTTATCCCCAGGGCTACAGTGGCAAGAAGGGCAGTGACTTCGATTTCGCTGGCGCCACCTACGCCTTTACGCCAAAGCTCAGTGGCACGTGGTACTACGGCGAAATGCGCGAATTCTACCGCCAGCAATTCTTCGGCCTTGTGCATAAGCAGCCGTTGGGCCGGGGCACGCTGACCAGCGACTTGCGCTATTTCATCAGCAGTGAAGCCGGTGAGGCACGTAACGGTGCAGTCGACAGTGACATGTTCAGCGGCCTGTTTACCTATCGCCTGGGTGCGCAGGCGCTGGGTGTGGGCTATCAGAAAGTCAGTGGCGAGACGGCGTTGCCATATGCAAGTGTGTCGACGTTGTATTCCTTTAGTAACGCGGGTGTGGGCAAGTTCATCCAGGCGGGTGAGCAAACCTGGATGCTGCGCTACGACTATGACTTGGCGGCGGTACTGCCTGGCTTGAGTTTCATGACCCGCTACTACAAAGGGCAAAACGGCGACTTCAAAGGGCGTGAGGCACGGGAGTGGGAATCCGACACGAATCTGCGGTACGTGGTTCAGGACAGCACCTTCAAAGGCCTGGGTGTGGAGGTGCGCAAGGCCACTTATCGCTCAACCTATGCCAGTGACCGGGACAACTACCGGTTGTACCTGACCTATGATCTGGCGCTTTGGTAGCCGGGGTGGGGCTGATCACGGCCCGCTCATGTGTGCTAGTCTGCGGGCCCTTTTAGTTCTGGGCGGCGCGGGAAACTGTGGCGTCCTACAGCGGAGCCTCTTCATGTCCGAAGTTAATCTGTCCACCGACGAAACCCGCGTCAGCTACGGTATCGGCCGTCAGTTGGGCGACCAACTGCGTGACAACCCGCCACCGGGCGTCAGCCTGGACGCGATCCTGGCCGGCCTGACCGACGCGTTCGCAGGCAAGCCTAGCCGTGTTGACCAAGAGCAAATGGCGGCCAGCTTCAAAGTGATCCGTGAAATCATGCAAGCCGAAGCCGCTGCCAAGGCTGAAGCTGCAGCAGGCGCTGGCCTGGCTTTCCTGGCGGAAAACGCCAAGCGTGATGGCATCACCACCCTGGCTTCCGGCCTGCAATTTGAAGTGCTGACGGCTGGTACCGGCGCCAAGCCGACCCGTGAAGACCAAGTGCGTACTCACTACCACGGCACCCTGATCGACGGCACTGTGTTCGACAGCTCCTACGAGCGCGGCCAGCCTGCAGAATTCCCGGTTGGCGGCGTGATCGCCGGCTGGACCGAAGCCCTGCAACTGATGAATGCCGGCAGCAAATGGCGCCTGTACGTGCCGAGCGAACTGGCTTACGGCGCTCAAGGCGTTGGCAGCATCCCGCCGCACAGCGTTCTGGTATTCGACGTCGAGCTGCTCGACGTTCTGTAAGACCCGCTGGTTACCTGTTGGGACGAACGCGTTCGCCCCAACAGGCATTTGCCAGTTTCTTCATGGATGGAACTTGCCATTAAGCTCCGTCGCCGGGCGCAACGCTCGTGCATAGCAGAACAGAAACAGATTCCTCACCACTTCCTTCAGCACCCCAGGCTCACTGGAACTCAGGCCATTGACGTCCAGATCGCCCTGGTCCTGCAGCTCGTTCAGCGCTTCTTCTTCAAGCACCGCACAGACTTCACCGGTTTCCCGATGCAGGATTCGCAGGTAAGGGTGAGGGCGATCCAGCCAGGCATCTATCAAATAAGTCATGGTCGTTCTCCTTGATGGGTTTCAATGAGAATAATTCTTATTCGTAGAATAGCAAGCGTCTATTGGCAGTTTCTGTTTTTTTCTGTGTGGGTATTGCGTTCGATCAACGCAGAGGGCAAAACGCCACCCCGCGGCGGGCGCGGGATGGAATGCAGCAGGATCAGACTTTGCGCACGAACTCGGACTTGAGCTTCATAGGGCCGATACCGTCGATCTTGCAATCGATATCGTGGTCGCCGTCGCACAGGCGGATGTTCTTGACCTTGGTGCCGACTTTGACCACCAGGGAAGTGCCCTTGACCTTGAGGTCTTTGATCACTGTGATGGTGTCGCCGTCCTGCAGGACGTTGCCCACAGAGTCTTTCTTCACGGTTTCATCGCCAACCACTTCGGCCTCGCCAGTGGCGGACCATTCATGGGCGCATTCCGGGCAGATCAGCTGGGCGCCGTCTTCGTAGGTGTATTCGGAATTGCATTTGGGGCAGGGAGGCAACGTGCTCACTAAAGCTCCTAGAAAGTCAGGGATGGCTAAAAGTCGCACATTATATAGGGTTTTAAACGCGGATGGGGTTGGACTCGTCCTAATGTGGGAGCTGGCTTGCCTGCGATAGTGGCAGTGAATTCACTCTAGTTATCGCAGGCAAGCCAGCTCCCACATTAAACAGCGCGGAATCAGTGAGTACGGGCGACCGCAAACTCACTCAGCTCAACCAGGGCATCCCGGTATTCACTGGCCGGCAGGGCTTCCAGACACGTAATCGCACGGGCCACGTAGTCACGCGCCAGTTGCGCGGTGTACTCCAGGGAACCCGAGGCTTCCACGGCGGCACGGATGGCTTCCAGGTCTTCGATCCCGCCTTTCTGGATCGCCTTGCGCACCAGAGCGGCCTGTTCCGGCGTGCCTTCGCGCATGGTGTAGATCAGCGGCAAGGTCGGCTTGCCCTCGGCCAGGTCGTCACCGACGTTCTTGCCCAGGGTTTCGGCGTCGCCCTTGTAATCGAGCAGGTCATCCACCAGTTGGAACGCCACGCCCAGGTGGTCACCGAACGTGCGTAGGGCCTCGGCCTGTTCGGCGGTGGCGCCACACAGCGCGGCGGCACTGTGGGTAGAGGCTTCGAAGAGCATCGCGGTTTTGCCGCGAATCACTTCCATATAGGTTTCTTCGGTGGTGCTGGCGTCGCGGACTTTGGACAACTGCAACACTTCGCCTTCGGCGATGATGCGTGTGGCCTGTGAAAGAATCTTCATCACGGGCATCGAGCCCAGCTCGACCATCATTTCGAACGAACGCGAATACAGGAAGTCGCCCACCAACACGCTGGGCGCGTTGCCCCACATCGCGTTTGCGGTCTCGCGACCACGGCGCATGCCGGACATGTCGACCACGTCGTCATGCAGCAGGGTGGCGGTGTGCAGGAATTCGATGGTGGCAGCCAGCAGGCGCAGGTCGTCGCCTTGACGGCCCAGGGCCTTGCCGCACAGCAACACTAATAAAGGACGCAGGCGTTTGCCGCCCGCCGACGTAATGTAGTCGCCAATTTTGGAGACCAGCGGCACTTTAGACGTCAGCTGCTGCTTGATGATGCCGTCGACGGCGCTAAAATCGTCCGCGACCGCGCGGTAGAAAGCTTGGGGTTGCATCAGCGACAGTCGCTCCAGAAGGGTTGCGCGGCATGCTAGGACCCTCACCCCGCAGTGTCAAGGCGCGATAGACGGCCCCTTGCAACACCTCTTTACCTTGCGTACAATCGCGCACCCTGAACTTCCTGGGCAGCACCTGCCTTACGCAATTGCATTAGGGACGTCCATCCCATGCAGCCATGCCAGCCAATACCTCTTCTTATAAAGCGCTGGGTGAGCAGGATTATCGGAGAAATACCATGTCGTACGCAGTAATTGTTACTGGTGGCAAGCAATACAAAGTCGCCCCAGGTGAATACCTGAAGATCGAGAAACTGGAAGTCGCTACTGGCGAATCCGTTACTTTTGATCGCGTTCTGTTGGTCGCCAATGGCGATGACGTGAACATCGGCGCTCCAGTTGTTGCTGGCGCTACCGTTGTGGCTGAAGTGATCTCCCAAGGTCGTCACGATAAAGTCCGCATCATCAAGTTCCGTCGTCGTAAGCACCACATGAAGCGTATGGGCCACCGCCAGTGGTACACCGAGATCAAAATCACCGGTATTCAGGCTTAATTTCAGCCTAATTCCTCACTAGGAGAATTGACTCATGGCACACAAAAAAGCTGGTGGTAGTACCCGTAACGGTCGCGACTCAGAAGCCAAACGCCTTGGCGTGAAGATGTATGGCGGCCAGAAAATCATTCCGGGCAACATCATCGTGCGTCAGCGCGGCACCCAATTCCACGCCGGTTACGGTGTTGGCATGGGTAAAGATCACACCCTCTTCGCTAAAATCGAAGGCGTGATCAAGTTCGAAGTAAAGGGCGCGTTCAACCGCCGTTACGTGAGCGTTGTCGCAGCTTAATTGCGAGATCGCTGGAAAAGCCCTGTCTTGCGACGGGGCTTTTTCGTTTGTGGAGTGAGTCTCTTGCAAAGCTGTCTGTGATGAGCTCAGGCGCTGGTTTGCGGTCGCTGATTGAGGTCGCTGCGCTCATTTTTGCAAGAGTCTTATGTCTTGGTTTCTTAAGCTCGTCCATGCGGCGAGAGGCGTTTTGTTATGAAGTTCGTTGATGAAGTTTCCATCCGAGTAAAAGCAGGCGACGGCGGTAACGGTTGCATGAGTTTCCGTCGCGAAAAATTCATCGAAAACGGTGGCCCGAACGGCGGTGACGGCGGTGACGGCGGTTCCATCTACATGATGGCCGACGAGAACCTCAACACTCTGGTCGACTACCGTTACACCCGGCACTTCGATGCCGAGCGTGGCTCCAACGGCGGCAGCACCGACTGCACCGGTAAAAAAGGTGAAGACCTGGTACTGCGCGTACCGGTCGGCACCACGATCATCGACTCCGCGACCCAGGAAGTAATTGGCGACCTGACCAAGGCCGGCCAGAAACTGATGGTTGTGCAGGGCGGCTGGCACGGTCTGGGTAACACCCGCTTCAAGTCCAGTACCAACCGTGCACCGCGCCAGACCACGCCGGGCAAGCCCGGCGAGCAGCGTGACCTCAAGCTGGAAATGAAAGTACTGGCGGACGTGGGCCTACTGGGCCTGCCGAACGCGGGTAAAAGTACCTTCATTCGCTCGGTATCGGCCGCCAAGCCGAAAGTTGCCGACTACCCGTTCACGACCCTGGTGCCAAACCTGGGTGTGGTCAGCGTAGACCGCTGGAAAAGCTTCGTGGTTGCCGACATTCCTGGCCTGATCGAAGGCGCTTCCGACGGCGCAGGCCTGGGTATCCGCTTCCTCAAGCACTTGTCCCGCACCCGTTTGCTGCTGCACCTCGTCGATATGGCGCCGCTGGATGACACCAGTGCCGCCGATGCCGCCGAAGTCATCGTCAGCGAACTGACCAAGTTCAGCCCGGCCCTGGCCGAGCGCGATCGCTGGTTGGTACTGAACAAGTGCGACCAGATCCTGGAAGAAGAGCACGAAGAGCGCGTCAAGGAGATCGTTGATCGCCTGGAGTGGGAAGGTCCGGTCTACGTCATCTCGGCCATCGCCAAAGAAGGCACCGAGCGCCTGACCCGCGACATCATGCGTTACCTGGAAGACCGTGCCGACCGCCTGGCGGCCGACCCGGTGTACAAGGCCGAACTCGCCGAGCTCGACCAGCAGATCGAAGACGAAGCCCGCGCCCAGTTGCAGGCCCTGGACGACCAGCGCGCCCTGCGCCGCAGCGGCGTGAAGTCGGTCCACGACATCGGCGACGATGATTGGGACGAAGAAGACGTGGATGATGAAGACGGTCCGGAAATCATTTACGTGCGTGACTGATCCGTTGCGATAAACTTGAACGCCGCTCCCTGGAGCGGCGTTTTGGTATCCGGGTATAACGTTATGGGCAGCGCTGGGTCGCGCGGCCCTCACTCTAAGGTTGAAGATGATGCGGAGCAAAGTGACAGGTGCGCAGCGCTGGGTCGTGAAAATCGGCAGTGCGCTGTTGACGGCGGATGGCAAAGGTCTGGATCGCGCAGCCATGAGCGTCTGGGTCGAGCAGATGGTGGCCTTGCATGAGGCAGGCGTTGAGTTGGTATTGGTGTCGTCCGGAGCGGTTGCCGCCGGGATGAGCCGTCTCGGCTGGACCGCGCGACCCAGCGCGATGCACGAACTGCAAGCCGCTGCCGCCATCGGCCAGATGGGCCTGGTGCAAGCCTGGGAGTCCAGCTTTGCCGAGCACGGCCGCCACACGGCGCAGGTGCTGCTGACCCACGACGACCTGTCCGACCGCAAGCGCTACCTCAACGCCCGCAGCACCTTGCGCGCGCTGGTGGAGCTCAAGGTCATCCCGGTCATCAACGAGAACGACACCGTGGTCACCGACGAAATCCGCTTCGGTGACAACGACACCCTGGCCGCCCTGGTGGCTAACCTGGTAGAGGCCGACCTGTTGGTGATCCTCACCGACCGCGATGGCATGTTCGACGCCGACCCGCGCAACAACCCCGATGCCCAGCTTATCTATGAAGCCCGCGCCGATGACCCGGCGCTGGATGCGGTCGCCGGCAGTGTCGGCGGTGCCCTGGGTCGCGGTGGCATGCAGACCAAGCTGCGCGCTGCGCGCCTGGCCGCGCGTTCGGGGGCCCACACCATCATCGTCGGCGGGCGCCTGGAGCGCGTGCTCGATCGCCTCAAGGCCGGTGAGCGCATCGGTACGTTGCTTTCGCCGGAGCGCGGCATGCTGGCGGCGCGCAAGCAATGGCTGGCCGGTCATCTGCAAACCCGTGGCACCCTGGTGCTGGACGCAGGCGCAGTAGCGGCGTTGTCCCAGGGCAACAAGAGCCTGCTGCCGGTGGGTGTGAAGTTGGTGCAGGGCAGCTTCCGCCGTGGCGAGATGGTGGTGTGCGTTGCGCCAGACGGTCGCGAGATTGCGCGCGGCCTGGCCAACTACAGCGCCCTGGAAGCACAGAAGATTATCGGACAACCCTCCGACGCCATTGTCGGACTCTTGGGTTATATGGCAGAACCGGAACTGGTTCACCGCGACAACCTGATCCTGGTCTAACCATAGGAAATACACGATGCGCGTGATGAAGGGATTGCTCGGCCTGCTGTTGGCCATGCCACTGCTGGCCTCGGCCGAAGAGGTCGGCCAGGTGTCGACGGTGTTCAAGTTCGTCGGCCCCAACGATCGGATTGTGGTCGAAGC
Organism: Pseudomonas sp. B2021; assembly: GCF_018135665.1. Classification (NCBI taxonomy): domain Bacteria; kingdom Pseudomonadati; phylum Pseudomonadota; class Gammaproteobacteria; order Pseudomonadales; family Pseudomonadaceae; genus Pseudomonas; species Pseudomonas sp. B2021. The sequence goes on along the minus strand of NZ_SMOF01000001.1, from coordinate 5,132,601 downwards.
GTTTGACGACCCCAAGGTCGATGGCGTGACGTGCTACCTGTCCCGCGCCAAGACCGGCGGCGTAAAGGGCGGCCTGGGCCTGGCCGAAGACCGTGCCGAAGCCTCGATCGCCTGCCGCCAGGTGGGCCCGATCCACTTCAAGGGTGAGCTCAAGGACGGCGACGAAGTGTTCAAGGAGCGCACCTCTCTGGTGTTCAAGACCATGCAGGTCGTGCGTTTCCTCGACAAGAAGCGCAACACCTTGGTGTATCTGGTCTACAGCGACCGCCTGATCGAAGGCAGCCCGCAGAATGCGGTGACGGCGATTCCGATTTTGCCCTGGCCGACCGCTCAGTAACCTGCAGGCGAGTTTCGTCATCGGCGTCTATGATTGCAGCTTTGCCGGTTGTAAGCTCCGAAGGGCTGCAATGCAAAGAACATGGGATATCTGGAGTTCGTCATGAGTGCTTTCCACGATCTGAAACTCAAAGCCTTGGACGGACAAGCGCTACCGCTGGCGCCTTTCAAGGGCCAAGTCGTGCTGGTGGTCAATGTGGCGTCCAAATGTGGTTTGACCCCGCAATACGCGGCGTTGGAGAACCTCTACCAGCAGTACAAGGGCCAAGGGTTTACGGTGCTCGGCTTGCCGTGCAATCAGTTTGCCGGTCAGGAACCGGGCAGCGAGGAAGAAATCCGCGAGTTCTGTAGCCTGAACTATGGCGTGACCTTTCCACTGGGCAGCAAGATCGACGTCAACGGCCCTGATCGGCACCAGTTGTACCGCTTGCTGGCGGGCGAGGGCGCTGAATTCCCCGGGGATATCACCTGGAACTTCGAGAAATTCCTGTTAGGTAAAGATGGCCGCGTACTTGCGCGCTTCTCACCCCGTACGCCCCCAGAAGATCCCTCCATCATCCAGGCCATCGAAAAAGCCCTGAGCTGACTCCCATCCGCTGTAGGAGCGAGCTTGCTCGCGAAAAACGCCAACGATAACGCGCGCTTCCTTAAATACGCGACGTCCTCAGGTGCTTCGCGAACAAGCTCGCTCCTACAGGTATTCGGGTGCTTCTGTACCTTAATCATTTAGATCAATAGTGCTATGAGTGGCGCTGTGGTCTGCATATTATCCACGTCATAAATTTCTTTGCCGTGGAGCGTTCCATGCCCGTCCAAGCCTTGTTCAAACCCTTCCAGCTCGGTGCATTGCAACTGTCGACCCGCGTGGTCATGGCGCCCATGACCCGTTCGTTCTCCCCAGGTGGCGTACCCAACTCCAAAGTCATCGAGTACTACCGTCGCCGTGCCGCTGCCGGTGTGGGCTTGATCATCACTGAAGGCACGGTGGTCGATCATTCAGCCTCCAACGGCTACCCCAACGTGCCGCATTTTTACGGTGAAGCCGCCTTGGCTGGCTGGAAGAAAGTGGTCGATGCGGTCCACGCTGAAGGCGGCAAGATTGTCCCGCAGCTGTGGCATGTGGGCAGTGTGCGCCGTATCGGCACCGAGCCTGACGCCAGTGTGCCGGCTTATGGCCCGATGGAAAAGCTCAAGGACGGCAATGTCGTTGTGCACGGCATGACCAAACAGGACATCAAGGAGGTGATCAACGCCTTCGCCCAAGCCGCCAAGGATGCCCAGGCCATCGGCATGGACGGCGTGGAAATCCACGGTGCCCACGGCTACCTCGTCGACCAGTTTTTCTGGGAAGGCAGCAACCAGCGCACGGACGAATACGGTGGCAGCCTGGCCAACCGTTCGCGCTTTGCCATTGAACTGATCCAGGCGGCCCGCGCCGCTGTCGGCCCGGACTTTCCGATCATCTTGCGTTTCTCCCAGTGGAAGCAGCAAGACTACACCGCGCGCCTGGTACAAACCCCTGAAGCGTTGGGTGAGTTCCTCAAGCCACTGGCTGACGCTGGCGTGGATATTTTCCACTGCTCCACTCGCCGTTTCTGGGAGCCGGAATTTGAAGGCTCCGACCTCAACCTGGCCGGCTGGACGCGTCAGCTCACCGGCAAGCCAACCATCACCGTGGGCAGCGTGGGCCTGGATGGCGAGTTCCTGCAGTTCATGGTCAACACCGACAAGGTCGCCCAGCCTGCCAGCCTGGAGAAACTGCTGGAGCGCCTGAACAACGATGAGTTCGACCTCGTGGCCGTAGGCCGTGCGCTGCTGGTGGACCCGGATTGGGCCGTGAAGGTACGCGAAGGGCGCGAGGGTGACATCTTGCCCTTCAGTCGTGAGGCGCTGACAACGCTGGTGTAAGGGAAGTGCTCCCTGTGAGGGTCACAGGGAGCACTTCGCCTCAGTGATTAATACTCTGGGCGCTTGTTCAGCTCTTTGCTGTGATCAGTCTTGAGTGCGTCTTTATGCCCTGGCTGGCCGTAAGTTGACGGCTCTGCGCGGGATTGATCCAGCCATTGTTGCTGTTGGGTCCATTGTGCCGTTGGCATGTTCACGCCATTGCGTACACCCATTCCATAAATTGCCATTGCGCGGTCTCTCTATTCGTTGAAAGGCCTGCTCTATTGCAGGTGCTACTGATTGGCACCGCACGGCTGCTGGTTCCTATTTTAAATATTAGGCAAAACTTAAAGGGCGTACCCCAGGCGCTTCCCTGCCTGTTGCGAAATACGCCTTCAAGGCACGTAAGGTTGCGCTGAGAGGGCATAACGCTGCGCACACACACCGCGTAACTGCTGCTCGAATTGCTCGATAATCGCCGGCCAGCCCTGGCGGCTGGCATGCTGGCGGGCGTTCAGTCGCATACGGCGTAAACCTTCTGCATCCTCCAGTAGCCAGTTGGCGGCCTCGCAAAACGCACGCTCATCCCCTGGCATCGCCAGCACGCCGTTGTAGCCGTGGCGTAGATGCTGGCTTGCGGCAGCCTGGTCATAAGCTACTACTCCAAGCCCCGACGCCATGGCTTCCAATACCACGTTGCCGAAGGTTTCGGTCAGGCTGGGGAACAGGAACATATCGCCGGATGCGTAGTGCCGCGCCAGTTCCTCACCGCGCAAGGCACCGCAGAAAACCGCTTCGGGCAGGTCCTTCTCCATCATGGCCCGCTGCGGGCCATCGCCGACGACGATCAGTTTCATCTGGCGTAGCGGGTACCTGTCCTGCAGGGTGTCGAAGCAGCGTTTGAGCAAGCCCAGATTCTTTTCCTGGGCCAGTCGCCCGACATGCAGTACGGCGATCTGGTTACTGCTCAACCCCCAGCTTTCACGTAGTGTGTTATCGCGCTTGGCCGGGTGGAACAATTGGCTGTCGACCCCCCGGGACAACAGGTCCAGGCGCTCAAAATGCCGGCGCTCCAACTCCAGGCGCTGGCTGGCACTTGGCACCAGGGTCAGGCTTGAGCGGTTATGAAACCAGCGCAGGTAATGGGTGACCACGCGGCTCAACAGGCTCAAGCCATACTGGTTCGAATACTGCTGGAAATTGGTATGAAAGCCGCTGACCACGCTGATGCCCAAGCGCCGTGCGGCGCGCAACGCCGAGAGCCCCAGCGGCCCCTCCGTGGCGATATACAGCACATCGGGGCGCTGGCGCGTCCAGCGTCGCAATAACTTACGCATTGACGATTGGCCCCATTGCAGCCCTGGGTAGCCCGGCAGTGGCCAGCCGCGGCACAGCAGCAGTTCATCGTCGCTGGGGCGGCTTTGGTCGGCACTCTGGCGTGGGCGTACCAGCTCGACCTGATGGCCGCGTGAGCGCAAGCCCTCGCACAGGCGGCCAAGGGTATTGGCCACCCCGTTGATTTCCGGCGGGAAGGTTTCGGTAATGAGGGTGATGTGAAGCGAGGCTGTCGTCATGACCCACAGTGTCGGCGTGGGCCATGTCGCCATTGTGTCAGTGCGATGATGGATTTATGACTTGACCACCGCTTGCTGCGCCATCGCTTCGGCGCCTTGCTCACGCACCCAGAACAACGTCGCCCCGGCCACCGCCGCTGGCATCATTAACAGGTTGACCACCGGCACCAGCAGCACCAGGTAAACAATGCCGCCAAAGCTCATGCTCTGCCAGCGCTTCTGGCGCAGCCAGGAGAGCATTTCGTTCCAGCCCAGCTTGTGGTTGTCGGCCGGGTAGTCGATGTACTGGATCGCCATCATCCACACGCCAAACAACAGCCACAACGGCGCCGCGATCAGGTTGACCACTGGGATGAACGACAGGATAAACAGGCCGATGGCACGTGGCAGGAAATAACCCAGCTTGCGCATCTCCCGCGCCAGGGTGCGCGGAACCATAGCGGCCAGTTCAGCCCAACTGAACGGCGGGAAGTCATCGGTGCCACGTACCACGACCTCAACCTTCTCGGCGAGAAACCCGTTGAACGGTGCGGCGATGATATTGGCGAGCATGGTGAAGGTGAAAAACACCATCAGCACCACCAGCACCACAAACAGCGGCCACAACAGGTAATTCAAAAAACCTAGCCAGTGGGGCAGCGTCGGCATCAAGCTATCGACCCACAGGCTGAACTGATGGCCGGCAAAATAGATCAACCCGACGAACAGCACCAGGTTGATCGCCAACGGTAGCAACACGAACAGGCGCAGGCCAGGGCTCAACACCAGTTTGAGGCCTTCACGTAGGTATTGCGGGCCAGAAAGGGCAGGGGCGGGCATGGAATACTCCGAGCAAAATGGCGAACGCGCCGACCTTACCGGCTTTGCACCTGATGTGAAAGCTCCGGCAGGTAGGCGACATCCAGGGTTACAAAGGGGTCGATTAACTCAATCGCGCGCATAGAGAACACCTATGAGCTGGATTGTTAATGCGTATTTCCTTAATCTTGCCCCCCTCGATACGCTGCACCCATTATTTTTCAGGACCTGGCGAGTCAAAGCCTTCCCCAAGTGCTTCGCCGTCCTTTTTTATTCCCGCCGCCCTGTGGTCTGGGCGGTCGGTAGGAGTGAGTCATGTCTGATACCCGTCATTCCCGAGTGATTATTCTCGGTTCCGGCCCTGCCGGTTACAGCGCCGCTGTCTACGCTGCCCGGGCCAATCTCAAGCCGCTGCTGATCACCGGCATGCAGGCGGGCGGTCAGTTGACCACCACTACTGAAGTCGACAACTGGCCTGGCGATGTCCACGGCTTGACCGGCCCGGTGCTGATGGAGCGTATGAAAGAGCACGCCGAGCGCTTTGAAACCGAGATCGTCTTCGACCATATCAACAAGGTCGACTTCTCGAAAAAGCCTTATAGCCTGACCGGTGACAGCGGTGTGTACACCTGCGATGCGCTGATCATCGCCACCGGCGCCAGTGCTCGTTACCTGGGCCTGCCGTCGGAAGAAGCGTTCATGGGCAAGGGCGTTTCGGCCTGCGCCACCTGCGATGGTTTCTTCTACCGCAACAAGCCGGTTGCCGTGGTCGGCGGTGGCAACACTGCCGTTGAAGAGGCGCTGTACCTGGCCAACATCGCCAGCACCGTGACCCTGGTTCACCGCCGCGAGACCTTCCGCGCCGAGAAGATCCTGATCGACAAGCTGCACGCCCGTGTCGCCGAAGGCAAGATCATCCTCAAGCTCAACGCCACCCTGGATGAAGTCCTGGGCGACAACATGGGTGTGACCGGTGCCCGCCTGAAAAACAACGACGGCAGCTTCGACGAGCTGAAAGTCGACGGCGTGTTCATCGCCATCGGCCACACCCCGAACACCTCGCTGTTCGAAGGCGTGCTGGAAGCCAAAGACGGGTACCTGGTGGTGCAAGGCGGCCGTGAAGGCAATGCGACCGCGACCAACATCGAAGGTATCTTCGCTGCGGGCGACGTGGCAGACCACGTTTACCGCCAGGCCATCACCTCGGCCGGCGCCGGTTGCATGGCGGCCCTGGATGCCGAGCGTTACCTCGACGGTTTGAAGGACGCTTCGTTCTAAACCCGCTGACTAAAAAAAACCGGCGAAAGCCGGTTTTTTTATGGTGCGATCTAACCTACTCCGCTAAACAAATGTGGGAGCTGGCTTGCCTGCGATAGCGGTGTGATAGTCACCACCGCCATCGCGGGCAAGCCCGGCTCCCACATTGAGCGGGGTTGGTTATGAAATCAGCGGCGGGTCAGAGGCTGTTCAGCAAATTTCACTGCGGCCAACCCATGGGCAATCAACGCTCGGATATTGCCATGGTCACTGCCCTCAGGCGTCGCCACCACCGACCGGTAATGCTCACCAAACGCCAGCAGTGCTTCCTTATCACTCAACCCTTCCAGCAGCGCCAAACCCAGGGTCTTGCACGAACCTTCGTTCTGCCCGGCAGCGTTTTCCACACCGCCGTTGGTGAAAGCTTGCGGCTGGTAGTCATAACCGGCAGCGACAAATGCCAACGTGTCGGCAAAAACGTGTTCGCCGCTGTTGAGGCTGGCGCGCAGGGTGTTCAAATCAATCATGAGGCTTACCTTTGGCAAACGCGGCCTGTTGGTCGGCGTTGGCTTCTTGCTGGTATTGGGCTTTCCACTCGGCGTACGGCATGCCGTACACCACTTCACGGGCGTCATCGAGGCTGAGCTCGATCTGGCGTTCGTCGGCTTCGGCCTTGTACCACTTGGACAGGCAGTTGCGGCAGAAGCCGGCAAGGTTCATCAGGTCGATGTTCTGCACATCCTTGCGGCTGTCCAGGTGGGCTACCAGTCGGCGAAAGGCGGCGGCTTCGAGTTCGAGGCGTTGTTGGTCGTTCATAGGGCTCACTTGCTATCAGCGGCTGGCGGCCAGAGTGATCGAAACCGACTCGGCAAAACGCAGCGCGTGGGGTTTGTCTACTTCGACTTCGGCGTACAGCACCGATTCGTTGCTCATCACCAGGTCCAGCAATTCCTGGGTCAGGCGCTCCAGCAGGGCAAAGCGATTGCCTTCGACGTGAGCGATGATGGCCTTGGTGATGGTGCGGTAGTTCAGGGCGTGGTCGATGTCGTTGTCACGCACGGCTTCCTGGGCGGCATACAGGATGGTCAGGTTGATCAGCACATCCTGCTTGTTGAGGATCTCGTCCTCGTTGATGCCGATAAAGGTGCGCAGGCACAGGTCCTTGACCCGGATACGCGCCATGCCTGGTTGAAGTTGTGGCATTGCTACTTGCTCCGTCCAATCAGTTGCAGGAACTCCATGCGGGTGGTGTTCGACTCGCGAAAGGCGCCGAGCATCACCGAGGTGTTCATGGTTGAATTCTGTTTCTCCACGCCGCGCATCATCATGCACATGTGCTTGGCTTCGATCACCACCGCCACGCCGGCGGCCTGGGTCACGTCCTGGATGGCATCGGCGATTTGCCGCGTGAGGTTCTCCTGGATCTGCAGGCGCCTGGCGAACATATCGACAATGCGCGCCAGTTTTGACAGGCCCAGCACCTTGCCGGTCGGAATATAGGCCACATGGGCCTTGCCAATAAAGGGCAGCAGGTGATGCTCGCACAACGAGTACAACTCGATGTCCTTGAGGATCACCATCTCGTCATTGTCTGACGCGAACAGCGCGCCGTTGACGATCTCCTCCAGATTCTGCTCATAGCCATGACACAGGTACTGCATGGCCTTGGCCGCGCGCTTGGGCGTATCGAGCAGGCCCTCGCGCTGCGGGTCTTCGCCCAGGCCCTTGAGGATTTCGCGGTAGTGGTGGGGCAGGGATAAGGTCATACAACATCCTCAAAAACGGCTTACTTGATATGCCGCCCACCGTTGACGGTCAGGGTGGTACCGGTGACATAGGGGTTGTCCAGCAGGTAACGCACGCTCTGGTAGATCACCTCGGGCCCGGGCTCGATGCCCAGGGCCGACTTGGCCAGGACCTTGGCGCGATAGGTTGCGTCATCGCCTTCGTTGAACATCACCATCGCCGGGGCGATGCCGTTGACCTTGATCAGCGGCGCAAACTGCGCGGCAAACGATAACGTGAGGCTGTCGAGCCCGGCCTTGGTGGCGCAATAGGCGATGTGCTGCCGGCTGCCCTTGCGCACCACGTCATCGCTGATATGCACGATATCGGCGGGTGTCGAACGTTGCAGCAAAGGTGAACAATGCAGGTTGATCAGGTACGGCGCAAGCATGTGCACGCTGAACATGTCGATAAAGGCACGGCTTTCGTCGCCCGGGGTTTCGGCGACCCAGGCGGAAGCGTTGTGGATGATCGCCCGCAGGTTTTGGGTATGGGTTTTGACGGCGCCAATGAAAGCCAGCACTCCGGCTTCGCTGGAGAAGTCGGCAAACACGCCGATGGCGCCCCGCTCACGCAGTGCCTGCACGCCGGGGCGTTCGCTGCGGTAGCTGAAAATCACCGATTGGCCTTCATCCAACAGGCGCTGGGCACAATGCAGGCCGACACGCTGGCCGGCACCGGTGATCAGGATCGGAGCGTTGGTTGCATTCATGGGAGGCTCAAGTCGCTGGCAGGCTCAAACTATACCAGCGCCCCGGCCTCCCTGTACTCAAGCGGCGGCTTCAGTGACTTTGCGAGGGGGCGAAGGGTGCAGCCAGTTCGCCAGCAGGTGGGTCGACAGCGGGATAAAGAGATATACCATCAACGGGGTCAGGGCTGCGGTGCTCACCAGTACGCGGCTGAACAGGTCCAACTCGCTGAGCAGCGGCCCCAGGCCGAAGTTGAACAGCAACGATACCGGGAAAAATGCCAACCAGATGGCTACCGCCTGTTTCCAGCGTGGCGGGCGTGCACCCACGGCACCAAACCAGCCATCGATACCGCTGACGCGGTGCTCCGACGGGTCGGCAAACAGCTCGCTGCCACGGCTCAGCCACGTGCTGCGCGAAGCGGAGAACTCCCATGCGTGCAGGGTCTTTTCATCGGCAAAGCGAAAGATGATCTGGAACTCATCATCATGAGGTGGCGGGGCCAGCACGCCGGAGCCCAGGTAACCGGGGAAGTCAGTCGCCAATTGCTCGCCTTCGCGCAGCCAGGCCATCAGTTCTTCGTAGCGACCTTTTGCCACGCGGCGCGCAACCATCAAGGTGACGGGTGAGGTAGACATCGTATATCTCCAAATCAGCAAGTGCGCCGAGCCGGGTAGGCGGCGCACGGACGAAGCTGCGGGGTGGTGCAGCGACGCAAAAGAACAGGCAAGGATTATTCCGGTTTTGCCCAAATACGCCAGAAACTTTGGATGGATCGCCGCAGATCTTGAATCATGCAGATCAATCGGCGTTAAATAGTATTCAAATTCATATAAGTTTCTTGACCGCTGATGCCCGAAATCACTGCGCCATTTCGTGAAACGACACCCGACAGCCACACTGACTGCGAGGGGCTGTTTCCGATTCGTGAAGTGGCAAGACTCACAGGCGTAAACCCGGTGACGTTGCGTGCGTGGGAGCGTCGCTACGGTTTGATCCAGCCTTTACGCACCGAAAGTGGGCACAGACTTTACTCAAGCACCGATATCGACACCGTGCACCGCATCCTCGACTGGATCGAGCGGGGCGTGGCGGTGAGCAAAGTCGGCAAGCTTTTGGCGCGCGACCCACAGGCCAACGAACCGGCCACGGCGTCACGCAGCGATACCGAACTGGAGTGGCGCCAGTGGCAGGCGCAACTGCGGCTGGCCATCAGTGCTTTTGATGATCGTGAGCTCGACCGGTTGTATGGCCAGATCTTCAGCGTCTATTCGACGACCGTGGTGTTCCAGGACATTTTGGTCCCGCTGTGGAAGCAGTTGTTACGTCACCAAGGCCGCTTTGGCCAAGCCAGCGAGTGGCTGTTCTTCGACAATTTCCTGCGCTCGCGCGTCGCACGGTGCCTGCAAATGGCCTGTGCCTCGCCAGCGCCCCGGGTATTGCTATCAGCCATTGGCGGAGAGTGCCGTGAGCTGGAGTTGCTGGTGGCGGGCTTGTTGATGTCGAGCGAGAAGCTGGCGGTCAAGGTCCTGGGCGTTGGCCAGCCACTGGATGAATTGACGCTGATCTGCGAGCGCACCCGACCGCAAGCCTTGGTGCTGTTTTCCAACCACGCTCCTGGCACAGAGTTGGCGTCGCGGCTCAATCGCCTGGCCTTCACCCTCGATTGCCCGTTGTTACTGGCTGGAGAAGCGTCGGACCTGGCAGAGCACAGCCTGGAGGGTTCGTCGATTGGTTGCCTGGGCAATGACGGACGCTTGATGCCGCGCCGCTTGCAGCAACTGCTCAGCGGCCATCTGGAGCCCGAGTCTCAGGCGTGAACGTGCGGATGCACCAGGCGGTGTTGGTGCAGGATGAACTGGCGTAGCCGTTCGATCTCATCGGCATCGCTTTGGCTCAGGCGATAGGCGAACAGGCCGCGGGCGGTTACCCGCTCCAGCGTACCGCGCAGGGCGATGCGTTCGTAGCCGGAAGGGCTGAACCACAAAGAAAAGGTCTTTGGCGGTTTGACCCGGCCACGCACTTCTACCAGCACCCCTTTGAATGACACTTCGTGCACCCACAGCGCGCTGGGGTAGCCCTTGATGTTTTCCAGCGCCACCGGCGTTTCAAGCGCCAGGCGCCATGGGCGGATCATCGGCCCATCTTCAAAAATACTCGGTACGCCCAGGCGCAAATGCACAGCATGAAACTCATCTTCCACCAGGTGCAACGGGAAGGTGAGTTGCTGGTTGTCGAACTGCGCCTGGATGGTGACCTGGTCGTGGGCGGCCAGCCGCGTGAGCAAATCGCGAATCTGTGCGCCGCCATTAACCGTCAGGCTCGACCATGCATCCCGCAGGTTGAGCTGCGGGTTGTGCTGCATGTCCTGGATAAAATCCAGCTCGTCCTGCGTCAATAGCGTGTCGCGTTGCATTGATCTAGCTCAAGGCTGAGGCATTAAAAAGCCATTATCGCTCTAAAGACCGCGTTTTTTACAGTTTGTTAATTCCACTCGTCGCCTTGAGTGCGGCGATCTCACTTTTGAGCTCGGCTAACTGGGCTTCCAGTTGGGCGACGCGCTGCTGTGCCTTGACTTGGGTGGTGACGTCTTTTTGCACGCCGACGAAATAGGTTTGCTTGTCGACCTCGTTGTACACGGTTGAAAGCGATAGCTCGTTCCAGAAAGGCGTGCCGTCCTTACGGTAGTTACGCAGTATCTCTCGGCAGGCGCCGCCGCTGTCGAGCGCATCACGAATGGCGATCAAGGCCGGTTGGTCGCGGTCCCCCGCCTGCAGGAAGCGGCAGTCCTGATAGAGGATCTCGTCCAGCGTGTAGCCGGTCAGCCGTTCGAAGGCAGGGTTGACGTAGATCAGCGGTTTTTCCCGGCCTTCGCGCTCGGCAACAACGATTCCGTCGTTGGACGCATTGACGACCATTTGCAGCAGTTTGGCGTTAATCATAGAGCGGTCCCTGGCCTGGTTTTGACCCTGCCAGTTTATGGCAAGTCTTGAATGTTGCACGGTGCGCACTGAAATATTGGCACAGGCTGCTAATATCCCACGCTTTCACTCAACTACAGGATCAGATTGATGAAAGTCGCCATCCTCTCCGGCTCGGTCTACGGTACGGCTGAAGAAGTCGCTCGCCACGCGGAAAAAATCCTCAAGGACGCAGGTTTTGATGCCTGGCACAACCCTCGTGCCACGCTGGCAGACGTGCAGGCCTTTGCTCCCGATGCATTCCTGGCAGTGACCTCGACCACCGGCATGGGCGAGCTGCCCGACAATCTGCAGCCTCTGTACTCAACCCTCCGCGACCAACTGCCCGCCGCCTGGCGCGGCCTGCCGGGAGCGGTCATCGGCCTGGGCGACGCCAGCTATGGCGATACCTTCTGTGGCGGCGGTGAACAAATGCGCGAATTGTTCGCCGAAATGGGCATCCGCGAAGTGCAGCCGATGCTGCGCCTGGATGCCAGCGAGAGCGTTACCCCGGAAGCCGACGCCGAGCCTTGGCTGGCCGATTTGATCACCGCGTTGCGCGGTTGAATCCCAAGGAGCGCCGTTGTTGACGGCGCTTGTCTGACACGTATTTGTACTATTCTCTTGACTGACTCGCTCAGTCATCAAGCTGGCTGCTAAGGAAACTCCTTACGCCTCGGCGTCTGACTAGACTGGCTCTCACTTTAGACACCATAAGAAGTGCGCCAAGGAGGTCATTGCCATGAGCCTAGCCCCTGCTCCATCGCCACAAAACGTCAAAGCCCAGGTCAGCCCCGCTGAATGGCAAACCCGTGTGGACCTGGCGGCCTGTTATCGGCTGGTGGCCATGCACGGCTGGGATGACCTGATCTTCACGCATATTTCGGCGAAGGTGCCGGGCACTGAAGATTTCCTGATCAACCCCTATGGGCTGATGTTCCACGAGATCACCGCGTCGAGCCTGGTCAAGGTTGACCAGGCCGGCAATAAGCAAATGGACAGTTCCTACGAGATCAACCCCGCGGGCTACACCATCCACAGCGCCATCCACGAAGTGCGCCACGACGTGACCTGCGTGCTGCACACCCACACTGCTGCGGGCGTGGCGGTGTGTGCGCAAAAGCAGGGTGTGTTGCCCATCAGCCAGCAATCGCTGTTCGTGCTGTCGAGCCTTGGCTATCACGCCTATGAGGGCGTGGCGCTCAATCACGAGGAAAAGGCCCGGCTGCAAGCGGATCTGGGCCAGAACAATTTCCTGATGCTGCACAACCACGGCCTGCTGACCTGCGCCGGCACCATCGCCGACACCTTCCTGATGATGTTCACCTTCCAGCGCGCCTGCGAGATTCAGGTACTGGCCCAAAGCGGCGGCACCGAGTTGATCGCCATCGAACCGCAGATTCTCGCCGGTGCCAAGGCGATGGTGGCAGCTGTCACAAAAAGCGCCCAAGGTATGGGTGGTGCGCTGGCCTGGCCGGCGCTGCTACGCAAATTGGACCACCAGGACCCCGGGTATAAAAGCTGATGCCACTCGCCGAGATACCGCTCAGAGCCTGGCGCAAGCGCGGCCAGGACTTCGTCTTTCGTGACCACACCGTGCGGTATTGGGTGGCCGGGCAGGGCGAGCCGTTGCTGCTGATTCATGGTTTCCCCACGGCCAGTTGGGACTGGCACTACCTGTGGCAGCCCCTGGCCCAGCGCAACCTGGTGATTGCCTGCGACATGCTCGGCTTTGGCGACTCGGCCAAACCCTTGAACCACGACTATTGCCTGCTGGAACAGGCCGACTTGCAACAGGCGCTGCTTGAGCACCTGCGGGTAGAGCAGCCAGTGCATGTATTGGCCCACGACTATGGCGACAGCGTCGCCCAGGAATTATTGGCCCGGCATTACGAGGGACGATTCCAGATGGCGAGCTGCGTATTTCTCAACGGCGGCCTGTTTCCCGAAACCCATCGGCCGACGCTGGTGCAAAAGCTGCTGCTCAGTCCTCTGGGCTGGATGATCGGGCGGGCCTTTGGGCGCAATGCCTTGGCCAGCAGTTTCAACCAGATCTTCGGCCCCCAGACGCGGCCCAGTGAAAGCGTGCTGGATGACTTCTGGAGTTTGATCAGTTGCAATGACGGCCCGCGTATCCTGCACAAACTCATCGCCTACATTCCCCAACGCCGCCGCCTGCGCGAGCGCTGGCTGGCGGCCATGCAGCAAGGCGAAGTGCCGCTGCGGGTGATCGACGGCGAGGTAGACCCGATTTCCGGTGCCCATATGGTCGAGCGTTATCGCCAACTGGTGCCCGATCCCGACACGATATGGCTGGCCCATATCGGCCACTACCCGCAGATCGAGGCGCCGGTCCAGGTGCTCAGGCACTACCAAACGTTTCGTGAGCGCATCGGCCAGCCTTCACCGCGTGCGGCCTATTCCTGAGCCTGCGCATCATCCCGCTGCCTTATCAGGCACCATTCAGCCGTGGGCGTCTTTATTGTGACCAAAGGCTGCGTGCGTGACACTCTGCGTATTCCCATTGTCGCCAGCGGAGTTCGGTATGAGTGAGTCAGTGCAGTTCCAGGATAAGGTCGTGATCGTCACCGGCGCCGGTGGTGGCTTGGGCCAGGCCCATGCGCTGCTGTTCGCCAAGCACGGGGCCAAAGTGCTGGTCAACGACCTGGGTGGCTCAACCCAAGGCGAGGGGGCCAATGCCTCGGCGGCTGACCGGGTGGTGGCGCAGATTCGCGCGGCGGGCGGCATTGCCGAAGCCAACCATGACTCCGTCACCGACGGCGACAAAATCGTACAGAACGCCTTGGATGTTTTCGGCCGGGTCGACGTGGTGGTCAATAATGCCGGGATCCTGCGCGACAAGACTTTCCACAAAATGGACGACAGCGACTGGGACCTGGTTTACCGGGTGCATGTCGAAGGCGCCTACAAAGTCACCCGCGCCGCCTGGCCGCATTTGCGCGAGCAGGGTTATGGCCGGGTGATTTTCACGGCGTCGACGTCCGGTATCTACGGCAACTTCGGCCAGTCCAACTACGGCATGGCCAAGCTGGGCTTGTATGGCTTGACCCGCACCCTGGCGCTGGAAGGGCGCAAGAACAACATCCTGGTCAACGCGATTGCTCCTACCGGTGGCACGCGCATGACCGAAGGGCTGATCCCGCCGCAAGTGTTCGAGCGCCTCAAGCCGGAACTGGTCAGCCCATTGGTGGTGTTCCTGGGCAGTGAAGCCTGTGAAGAAACTGCCGGCTTGTTTGAAGTGGGGGGCGGCTGGATCGGCAAGACCCGCTGGGAGCGTAGTCTGGGTGTGGGTTTTGATCCAGAGGCCGGTTTTTCGCCGGAAGATGTGGCCGCGCACTGGCAGCAGATCTGCGATTTCGAAGGGGCTGCGCACCCCAAGGACAACATTGAGGCGTTGAAGGAAATGATGGCTAACTTGCAGAAGTTCAGCCTCTGATCATTGCCGGTAAATCAATGAATCCCACGGGGCGTCGATGACGCCCCGTTTTATTTGGGGCATAAAAAAGGCCGCTGCATAGGCAGCGGCCGAAGTAAGACGTTGGATCAAGGAGCGACAAATCAACGTCAGTGAACACCGGGAACAGACTGATTACTGGATCAATCCGTTATAAATCGGCTTTTCTCCCCGATGCGGGAGCGGGCGTTTGCCCTGAAAGCCAGGCAAGAATAATCGGTTGTAACAGAATGAGTAATAGCAAATCGGGACAAGGACTATTACCAGATCGGCAATAATTACAAGGCGCCATCGATTCTTCTGATAACCCTTCATCCATCGCATGCATGCCACCAGGCCAACGCCCTGCCAGAGAACCCTTTCATCCTTTCGAGCGACAACACGAATACCTCCTTGGTGCGCTTATCGCTCCTCAAGGGCGGCAGTAGGGTGGGGCCTTCTGTCACTCACCGGGGAAGACGCATGACAAAAACAATAATGCGCGCCATCTTCACGCCACAGGCGCTGGCCACTGCGGTTGCGCTGGGCTGCTGTGCCCAGGCGCAGGCTGTTTCGTTCAATATCGGCGAGATCGAAGGGCAATTCGACTCCTCGCTGTCCGTCGGCGCCAGTTGGGGCATGCGCGATGCCGATAAAAGCCTGGTCGGCACGGTCAATGGCGGGACGGGCCAGGCGTCCACCGGGGATGACGGGCGCCTCAACTTCAAGAAGGGCGAGACCTTCTCCAAGATCTTCAAGGGGCTGCACGACCTTGAGTTGAAGTACGGCGACACCGGCGTATTCGTGCGTGGCAAGTATTGGTACGACTTCGAGCTCAAGGACGAAGGCCGCGAGTTCAAGCCCATCAGCGACCACAACCGTAAGGAAGGCGCCAAGTCCAGCGGTGCGCAGATCCTCGATGCCTTCGTCTACCACAACTACTCCCTGGGCGACCTGCCCGGCACCGTGCGCGCCGGCAAGCAGGTGGTCAGTTGGGGCGAAAGTACCTTCATCGGTAACTCCATCAACAGCATCAACCCGATCGACGTGTCGGCGTTTCGCAGGCCCGGTGCCGAGATCAAGGAAGGCTTGATCCCGGTGAACATGCTGTTTGCCTCCCAGAGCCTGACCAATCAACTGACCGTGGAAGGTTTCTACCAACTGGAATGGGACCAGACGGTGCTCGACAACTGCGGCACCTTCTTCGGTGGGGACGTGGCGGCGGACGGCTGCACCAATAACTACACCGTCGGCAGCCCAGCGATCCGACCGCTGCAACCGGTGGCGGCTGCCTTTGGCCAAGGGTTTGGCGTGACCAATGAAGGGGTGATTGTACGGCGTGCCGGTGACCGCGATGCGCGTGACTCCGGCCAGTTCGGCGCGGCCCTGCGCTGGCTGGGTGATGACACCGAATACGGCCTGTACTTCATGAACTACCACAGCCGCACACCGACCGTCGGCACCCTGACCGCCAATACCAACCTGGCGACCATCGGGCGCATCATCAACACCGCCAACAGCCTGGCACCTGGCTCCGGTGCCGGTTTGGCGCAAAGCACCATGCTCGGCCGTGGCCAGTACTACCTGGATTACCCCGAAGACATCCGCCTGTTCGGCGCCAGTTTCTCTACTACCTTGCCCACGGGCACGGCGTGGACCGGCGAAATCAGCTATCGGCCCAATGCGCCGGTGCAGCTCAACACCACTGACCTGACCCTGGCCCTGGTCAACCCCATCGCGGGCCAACTCGCTTCACCCATCCGCAGCAATTTCGGCGATGACAACAAAGGCTACCGCCGCAAGGAAATCACCCAGATCCAGACCACCATGACCCAGTTCTTCGACCAGGTACTGGGCGCCGAGCGCCTGACATTGGTGGGCGAAGCGGCGGTGGTGCACGTCGCCGGCCTGGAAGACAAAAGCAAACTGCGCTACGGCCGAGACTCGGTATACGGCGCCTATGGTTTTCAAGGTGACACCGACGGTTTTGTCACCTCCACCTCATGGGGCTACCGGGCGCGGGCGATCCTTGACTACAACAACGCCATTGCCGGTGTGAACCTCAAGCCCAACCTGTCCTGGTCCCATGACGTGGCCGGTTACGGCCCCAACGGCCTGTTTAACAAAGGCGCCAAGGCCATCAGCGTCGGCGTGGATGCGGACTATCGCAGCACCTACACCGCAAGCCTGAGCTACACCGATTTTTTTGGCGGTGACTACAACACCCTGACCGACCGCGACTTCCTCGCCCTCAGCTTCGGCGTGAACTTCTGATCTGGCTTAAAAGAAGGACAAGACCCTATGCGTAAGATGATTGCAGTGTTGGCCCTGAGCGTATTGGCCGCCAACGTAATGGCGGCAGTATCGCCCGAAGAAGCCGCCAAGCTCGGCACCACCCTCACCCCGGTCGGCGCCGAAAAAGCCGGCAATGCCGACGGCTCGATCCCGGCCTGGACCGGCGGAATCCCGAAAAACGCCGGCGCGGTGGACAGCAAGGGTTTCCTGGCTGACCCCTTCGCCAACGAAAAACCGCTGTTCGTGATCACCGCCGCCACGGTGGACAAGTACAAGGACAAACTCTCCGACGGCCAAGTGGCGATGTTCAAGCGCTACCCAGAAACCTACAAGATCCCGGTGTATCCCAGCCACCGCACGGTCAACTTGCCGGCGGACATTTACGAGTCGATCAAGCGCAGCGCCGTGAATGTGAAGGCGATCAACGATGGCAACGGCCTGGAGAATTTCACCGGCAACCGTTACTACGCGTTCCCTATCCCCAAGAATGGCGTGGAGGTGCTGTGGAATCACATCACCCGTTACCACGGCGGCAACCTGCGGCGCATCATCACCCAGGCCACGCCCCAGACCAATGGCAGCTACACGCCGATCCGCTTCGAAGAAGAAGTGGCGGTGCCCCAGGCCATCCCGGATATCGACCCGGCCAAGGCCGCCAACGTGCTCAGCTATTTCAAGCAGTCGGTCACCGCCCCGGCGCGGCTGGCAGGCAATGTGCTGCTGGTGCATGAAACCCTTGACCAGGTGAAGGAACCCCGCCTGGCCTGGATCTACAACGCCGGCCAGCGCCGTGTGCGGCGCGCGCCGCAGGTGTCCTACGACGGCCCAGGCACCGCCTCCGATGGCCTGCGTACCACCGACAACTTCGATATGTTCTCTGGCGCGCCCGACCGTTATGACTGGAAACTGGTGGGCAAGAAGGAGATGTACATCCCCTACAACAGCTACAAACTCGATTCGCCGAGCCTCAAGTACGACGACATCATCAAGGCCGGGCATATCAACCAGGACCTGACCCGTTATGAACTGCACCGCGTGTGGGAAGTGGTCGGCACCGTCAAGCCCAACGAACGGCACATCTACGCCAAGCGCCACATGTATATCGACGAAGACAGCTGGCAAGTCGCCCTCGTGGACCACTACGACGGCCGCGGCCAACTGTGGCGCGTTGCCGAAGGCCATGCGCAGTTCTACTACGACCACCAGGTGCCGGCCTACACCGTGGAAACCCTGTATGACCTGATTGCCGGGCGCTACATCGCGCTGGGCATGAAGAACGAAGAGAAAAGCAGCTTTATGTTCGGCTTCGCGGCCAAGGCAGCGGATTACACCCCGGCAGCACTGAGGTCGGAGGGCGTTCGCTGATTGCGGATCGAAGTGAGGTCAAAAATGTGGGAGCTGGCTTGCCTGCGAAGGCTGCCTGACAGTCAACACAGTTGGATTGTGTACATATCCATTGCTGCGGTAACGGCAGCTTAGGGTTCCGCCCTGACGGCGGGTCACTTTGGAAAAGCCCCAAAGTAACCAAAGGGCTCTTGCCCCACCACTCGGCACCTCGCTTAGGCTCGGTGTGCCCGTAATTCGCCGGCATCCCTGCCGGTTTACCCCCCAAATCCCTGTCGAATTCCGGCCAGCGTGGTTTAACGGGGCGCCTGAGATCAAGATCACAAGCAGATCAAGAGCAAGATCAAGAGCAAGATCAAGAGCGGCTCGCTTCGCATCGTGGTTACCGTCTGCTGTTACAACCCACAAAGTTGTGTAGATACCTATGGCCATCCCAGGCAACCCAGCTCCCACACCGAATGGTGTCCACCGCGGTTTTTATGGTCTTCAATCACCCCGCTGAATACTTCTTCAACAACCGCCAACCACAGGTCTAGGGTGACGCAACAATAAAAACAGCAGGATGCAGCAATGACCGCCATGACCCGCTGCCTGGACCGTCCTGGATGCATGCCACGGCTGTCCGCCCACCACCTGTTGCGTCCGCGCTTGTCACAGCCTTTGCTCGCGGCGCAGGCGCGTGTGAGGTTGCTGTGCGCGCCGGGTGGCAGCGGCAAGAGTGCGCTGCTCGCCGAGTGTGCATTGCAGGCGCCGGCGGGATGCCTGGTTCATTGGATGCCGCTCCATGGCGCAGCACTCAGCCCGTTGGAGTTGTGCACACGGCTGGCGCAACAGCTGGGCCTGGTGTTTATCGATGAAGCCACCTTATTGCTCGACCTCAGCCGCTGGCCCAATCCTGCGTGGCTGTTTCTGGATGACTTCTGCCGCCTGCCGGGCCCCGAATTGGACGCGTTGCTCGACCGTCTGCTCAGCGCCAGCAGTGCGCAACTGACGTGGTGGCTGGGTGCGCGGCGGCGCCCGGTGTGCAACTGGCCGCGCCTGTTGCTGGAGGATGAATTGCTGGAGTGCAGTGAGTTGTCGTTCAGCGCTGCGGAGGTCCAGGCGTTGCTCGCCCCAGGGCAGAACGTCGACAGTGTGATGCAATTCAGCGGCGGTTGGTGTGCCGGTGTGCGCATCGCCGCGCTGGGCGATAGCCACCCTGATAAGACCTTGCTGGATTACCTGCAACACGAACTCTTCAGCACCTTGTCGGCGCCACTGGCCGAAGCCTGGCGTGTACTGGCTCACTTGCCGCGTTTTAACCTGAGCCTGTGCGAACACCTGTTCGGCTATGGCGACGGCGATCAGTACCTGCGCGAGCTACAGGCGCTCGGGGCGTTTATCCAGCCCTGGGAAGACACCAGCGACTGGCTGCACATCTTCCCACCGTTGGCGCGCCTGCTGCGCGACGAACCCTGGCCGGCCAAGCGTTCGTGGCACCGCCGCGCCTGCCAGTGGTTCAGCGCCGAGCGCGACTGGCAAGCCGCCTTCGAGCAGGCGTTGCTGGCGCAGGAATATGAAGTGGCGGTGAGCCTGTTGCAGCACTTCAGTTTCGAGGATTTGTTTCGCCAGCAGAACGCCGTGTTGCTGTTACGCCTGCATGAACAGCATGGCGATGAGTTGATGTTGGGTTCCGCGCAGTTGGTGGGGCTGCTCACGGCCGCGTTGTTGTTCGCCGGGCGATTCGAACAGGCGGCCTTGTGCATCGAGCAACTGGCCCGCTTTGCCCCGCAACCGACGGCCGCCGCGCAACGCTATCTGCTGGCGCGCTGGCAGGCGCAATGGGGCTGGTTGCTGCATTTGAGCGGCGATGCCGAACGCTCCCGTGAGCACTTTCTCGAAGCCCTGCAAGCGCTGCCTGACAGCGCCTGGACATCACGGCTGATGTGCCTGTCGGGCCTGACCCAGCAAGCCTTGCTGCGCGGTGAGTTGGAGGCCGCCCAAGGCTTGAACCGTGAAGCGCTGTGCCTGGCCCGGGCCCACGGTTCGCTGGTATTGGAGGCCCTGCTGGAGTTGGACCACGCCCAGTTGCTGGAGCAGCGTGGCGCGCCGTACCGGGCACAGAGCCTATTGGAGACGGTGCAGGCGATGTTGGCCGGGCAACGTCTCACCGCCGGGCCGTTGGTGGGGCGTATTGTCCTGCGGCGCGGGCATCTAGCCTTGCGTCGGGGCCAGGACGGCCTGGCCGCTGAATGTTTCGAGGCTGGCTTGAGCATGTGCCTGCAGAGCCAGGACAAACGCGTGCTGTATGGCTTTCTGGGCCTGGCGCTGTTGGCAGCCAATCGTGGCGACTACGCCCAGGCGTTCATTCAATTGCGCGACGCCGAGCGCCTGATGCAGCAGCGTCAGGTACCCGACACGGTGTACCGCGCGGTACTGCTATTGGTCAGTGGGCACTTCTGGTTGCAGCAAGGCCGCGCTGAATTGACGGTGCAAGCCGTGCGCCGGGTGTTGCGCCACTTTCGCGGGCCTTGCGCCAAGCAGGCACCGCCGGCCACCTTGGAGCTGATCCCGCGCCTGGAGTATTTGCTGGTGCTGGCCGAGGTCAAGCTGGGCTGCGCCGAGCAACCCATTGCGCGGCTCAATGCCTTGCTCGACACCTCACGGCAACGCGGCATGCTTTGCCTGGAAACCGAATTGCACCTGGTGCTCGGTGAAGTGACCTGGCAGCTTGGCGACCCGGCGTTGGCGCGCCGGTCGCTGCAAGCGGGCTTGGCGCTGGCAGAGCGTTGCCAGGTGCAGCAGGCGGTCCGCGAGTTGCGTTTACGCGCGCCGGGGCTTTTGAGTGAGCTGGGCCTGGAGCCCCAGGCCGCGCCTGCCGGGGCGGCGCAAAACCCGCTGAGCCAGCGTGAGCTGGAGGTGCTGCAACTGATCGCGCTCGGCAACTCCAACCTGGAAATCGCCGATCGCCTGTATATCTCCCTGCACACCGTCAAGACGCACGCGCGGCGTATCCACAGCAAACTGGGGGTAGAGCGACGCACCCAGGCGGTGGCCAAGGCAAAGACGTTGGGCTTGATGGTCTAGGCGCAGAATGCCTGGCGGTATTGGCTCGGCGTGGCGCCCATGGCGTGACGAAAGCGCTGGTTGAAATGGCTGGCGCTGGAAAAACCGCACAGCAAGGCCACCTCACTGATCGCTAAAGCACTGCTGCGCAGCAGGTTTTGCGCGCGCGCCAGACGCCGTGCCAGCAGGTATTGATGGGGCGGCACACCGAAGCTTTGGCGGAACATCCGGGCGAAATGGTATTCGGACAGCGCGCACATGGCGGCCAACTGGCCGAGGCTGATGGCGTCTTCCATATGCTGGTCGATGTACTCTACCAACCGCCGCCGTTGGTGCGCGGCCAACCCGCCTTTCAAGCGCAGGCCTTCGCGGGCGCCGACCTGGCTGAGCAAGGTATGGCTGAGCAGTTCATGGGCCAGGCTGCTCGTCAGCAGTCGCTCGCCGGGCTCGTGCCAGTTGAGGCTGACCAACTGGTGAAAACGCCGGGCCTGGAAGGGGTCTTCAAGGAAGGTGCCCTCACGCAATTGCAACTCCCGTGGCTCACGGTCCAGCAGGGTGACGCAGCCGAGGGCAAATTGTTCCGGGCTGAAATACAGGTGGGCCAGGCGAATATCGCCATTGATCACCCAGGCCGACTGATGCTCGGCCGGCAGGATGCACAGTTTGTCGGGGCCACCCTTGAGGCCCGGCTGATCACGCCGAAAGGTGCCCGTGCCGCCGCCGATGTAGCAGGACAAGGTGTGATGGCTGGGGGCCTGGTAATCCTGGGCGTCATGGTGGTTGCTCCACACGGCCGCAGCCAACCCGTCACCGAGCTCGGCGCAGGCTTGCAAGCGTGCGTGGGGCGAGCGGTTGAGGGCTTGGAAGACGTGCAGCGATTGCAGTTCTGGCATGGTGTGTTCTCCGACACTTTGCATCCTACGCTCCACCGCTGGTGCTGTGAGCCCATCGCCCGACAAAAGCGCAAGAATGTGCAAGAGCCTGCGAGGGGGTGAAGGCCACACTGTGGCTCAATCGACGGAGCCGGCTATGAATCTTTTCCTGTACCTACTCACCGTACTCATCTGGGGCACCACTTGGATCGCCCTCAAATGGCAGTTGGGCGTGGTCGCGATTCCCGTGTCGATTGTCTATCGCTTCGGCCTGGCCGCTCTGGTGCTGTTCGTGCTGTTGCTGCTCAGCCGCAAGTTGCAGGCGATGAACCGGCGCGGGCACCTGATCTGCCTGGCGCAGGGGCTGTGCCTGTTCTGCGTTAACTTCATGTGCTTTCTCACCGCCAGCCAATGGATCCCCAGTGGCCTGGTGGCGGTGGTGTTCTCCACGGCGACCTTGTGGAACGCGCTCAATGCCCGGGTGTTTTTCGGCCAGCGGGTGGCGCGTAACGTGCTGATGGGCGGCGCGCTTGGGCTGCTGGGGCTGGGCTTTTTGTTCTGGCCGGAGCTGGTTGGGCATACCGCCAGCCCGCAAACCTTGTTGGGCCTGGGCTTGGCCCTGCTGGGCACCCTGTGCTTCTCGGCGGGCAACCTGTTGTCTAGCCTGCAACAGAAGGCCGGGCTCAAGCCGCTGACCACCAATGCCTGGGGCATGGCCTATGGGGCGGCGATGTTGGCGACCTATTGCGCGGTGCGTGGCATTCCCTTCGAGATGGACTGGAGTGCACGGTATATCGGTGCGCTGTGGTACCTGGTGATCCCGGGCTCGGTGATTGGTTTTACCGCTTACCTCACCCTGGTGGGCCGCATGGGGCCGGAGAAAGCGGCGTATTGCACGGTGCTGTTTCCGGTGGTGGCGTTGAATGTGTCCGCATTCGCCGAGGGCTACCAGTGGACGGCGCCGGCGTTGATGGGGCTGGTGCTGGTGATGCTGGGGAATGTGCTGGTGTTTCGTAAGGCCCGTGCGCTCGATTGTTCCCACGCTCTGCGTGGGAATACCGCTCGGGACGCTCCGCGTCCGCTCTCGAGGCCATGACGCGGAGCGTCGGGTGAGGCATTCCCACGCGGAGCGTGGGAACGATCAACGGAGGTGCCTGCTTTATTTGAGGCCCAGCCGCTTGGCCATGCGCCCCAGGTTGGCGCGGTCCAGGCCCAGTTCGCGGGCGGCGCTGGCCCAGTTGTGCTGGTGGCGTTCCAGGCAGGCGCTGATGAGTTGGCGTTGGTAATGCTCGGTGGCCTGGCGCAGGTCGCCGCTGACCATGGGCAGGGCTTGGGCCGGTGCTTCTTCGGCCACCGCCGCAGTCACGTCGGGCAAGTCCAGGTCCAGGGCGCTCAGGCTCGATTGTTCCCACGCTCTGCGTGGGAATACCGCTCGGGACGCTCCGCGTCCGCTCTCGAGGCCATGACGCGGAGCGTCGGGTGAGGCATTCCCACGCGGAGCGTGGGAACGATCAACGGAGGTGCCCGCTTTATTTGAGGCCTAGCCGCTTGGCCATGCGCCCCAGGTTGGCGCGGTCCAGGCCCAGTTCGCGGGCGGCGCTGGCCCAGTTGTGCTGATGGCGTTCCAGGCAGGCGCTGATGAGTTGGCGCTGGTAGTGCTCGGTGGCCTGGCGCAGGTCGCCGCTGACCATGGTCAGGGCTTGGGCCGGTGCTTCTTCGGCCACCGCCGCAGTCACGTCGGGCAAGTCCAGGTCCAGGGCGCTCAGGCTGAGAATCTTCGGGCGCTCGCGGCAGTTGCCCAGGGCTTTCAACGCGCTGCGTCCGATCAAGTGCTCCAGCTCGCGCACATTGCCCGGCCAGCTGTAGGCCAGCAGGGCCGCCTGGGCATCAGTGGTCAGGCGCAGGCTGCCCAGGCCCATGCGCGAACGGTTCTGTTCGAGGAAGAAGCCCGCCAACAGCAGCACATCACGCCCGCGCTCGCGCAGCGCTGGCACTTGCAGCGGGTAGACGCTCAAACGGTGGTAGAAGTCGGCGCGGTAGCGGCCATTGCGCACCTCTTCGGCGAGGTCGCGGTTGGTGGCGGCAATCAGGCGCACGTCCACCTGGTGCTCCTTGTCCGAGCCCAGTCGCTGTAACTGGCCGCTTTGCAGCACGCGCAGCAACTTGGCCTGCACGGTCAACGACAACTCACCCACTTCATCCAGGAACAGGGTGCCGCCATTGGCCAGTTCGAACTTGCCCCGGCGCTCGTTCAACGCGCCGGTAAAGGCGCCGCGCACATGCCCGAACAGTTCGCTTTCGACCAAGGTCTCGGGCAGGGCGGCGCAGTTGAGGCTGATCAGCGGTTTGTCGGCGCGCGAAGAGGCGGCGTGGATCGCCTGGGCCACCAACTCCTTGCCGACCCCGGTTTCGCCGGTGATCAGCACGGTCAGGTCGCTGCCGCCGACCAGCTTGATTTCCTCGACCAGGCGCTTGTGCGCTTTGCTCTGGCCGATCATTTCCTTGTGCTGCTGGCCGCTGGCCTGGCGATAGATCTCGGCGCGCTGGTGCTCGTCTTCGGCCCGCAGCGCCAGGCGCTCGATGCGCTCAGCCACGTTGACGGTGGCCGCGGCGAGGCTGGCGAAGGCTTGCAGGGCGTCCAGTTCGACCCGTTCAAACCGCTCGGTATCGAGGGCGTCCAGGGTCAGCAGGCCCCAGGGCTGGTCGTCGATAAACAGCGGGCAGCCCATGCAGTCGTGGACTTCCAAGTGGCCATGCAAGCCGGCGACCAGGCCGTCATAAGGGTCGGGCAATTCGCTGTCACTGTCGAAGCGGGTAGGGCCGGGGCTGCTCAGCAGGATCTCGAAGCGCGGATGTTCGCTGACCTTGAAGCGTCGGCCCAAGGTATCGGCGCTCAAGCCGTCCACCGCCAACGGCACCAACCACTCGCCATCCAGGCGTAACAACGCGGCGGCGTCGCAGGGCAGCAGGGCGCGCATGGCTTGCAGCAGGCGTCGGTAGCGCTCGCCTTCGGGCAAGTCCCGGGACAGGTCAGCGACCAACGGAAGCAAGGTGGTGAGCAGGGGTTGTGCAGTCATAATGACTCCTTGTAGTCCTTATGACTATAAAGTGTAGGAGGTCATACTGACTACATAATATTTAACTCGTTGAAATTAAAGGATTTATAAGTTGGCATGATTGCTGACTGCTTTAAGGCAATCAGTAAGAAGACCCAGGAGTCTCCCATGCTTAGTGCCCAAGACCGTGCAATCATCAAATCTACCGTGCCCCTGCTGGAAAGTGGCGGCGAAGCGCTGATCACCCATTTTTATCGCATGATGCTGTCCGAGTACCCCGAGGTGCGCCCGCTGTTCAACCAGGCCCACCAGGCCAGCGGTGACCAGCCTCGCGCCCTGGCCAATGGCGTGCTGATGTACGCGCGGCATATCGACCAGTTGGACCAACTGGGCGATCTGGTGGCCAAGATCATCAACAAGCACGTGGCCTTGCAGATTCTGCCGGAGCATTACCCCATCGTTGGGGCCTGCCTGCTGCGGGCTATTTCCGAAGTGCTGGGCAGCGAGATTGCCACCCCCGAGGTCATGAGTGCCTGGGGCGCGGCCTACGGCCAGTTGGCGGACATTCTGATCGGCGCCGAAGCGGCCATCTACGACGAAAAAGCCCAGGCGCCCGGCGGCTGGCGGGGTGCGCGGCCGTTCCTGTTGGTCAAACGCGTGGAGGAGAGCGACGAGATCATCTCCTTCTACTTCGCCCCGGTGGACAACGGCCCGATCCTGGCCGCAGCGCCCGGCCAGTACATCGGCCTGAAACTGGTACTCGATGGCGAAGAGGTGCGTCGCAACTATTCCCTGTCGGCCCTCACTGACACCGGGATGTACCGCATCAGCGTCAAGCGCGAAGCGGGTGGGCGGGTCTCCAATTACCTGCATGACCAGATGCACGTCGGCGCGACCATTGACCTGTTCCCACCGTCGGGCGAGTTCACCCTGGCCGCCAGTGATAAACCGCTGGTGCTGATCAGCGGCGGGGTAGGCATTACGCCCACACTGCCGATGCTCGAAGCCGCCCTGGCAACCGAACGCCCGGTGCACTTCATCCACTGCGCTCGTAACGGCGGCGTACATGCCTTCCGTGATTGGGTGGACACCCTGGCGGCCCAGCATCCGCAGCTCAAGCGTTTCTACTGCTATGCCGAGGATGACGGCATCAGCCCGGCGGCAGACAAGGTCGGGATGCTCAACCAGGAGCAACTGGCGGCCTGGTTGCCCGAGCAGCGTGATATTGATGTCTACTTCCTGGGGCCCAAGGGCTTCATGGCGGCGGTTAAGCGGCATCTCAAGGCGCTGGGTGTGCCGCAGAAGCAGGCGCGCTATGAGTTCTTTGGGCCCGCGGCGGCGCTGGAATAGAGTTTGGCCAGTTGACCGTATCGGCATCATCGCGGGCC
>NZ_SMOF01000001.1:5043486-5105691 GCF_018135665.1 Pseudomonas sp. B2021 | reverse complement strand
CCCCGCGATGGCGTCCGCACAATCGCTACATTTGCCACGATTAATCCGCTGTTAACCCCTCTCTGTTTTAACCACTGCCTGTGTGTAAACTTGTTGCCATCAGGCACAACCATAATCAGAGAAAGGGAAAAACGGGGATGATTGACGACATGCGTTTAGGCAGGGAGCGGCGCTTTCTGGTGTTGCTGGGCATCATCTGCCTGGCGCTGATTGGCGGGGCGCTGTACATGCAAGTGGTGCTGGGCGAAGCACCGTGCCCGCTGTGCATTCTGCAGCGCTACGCCTTGCTGCTGATTGCGCTCTTCGCGTTCATCGGCGCCGCCATGCGCACCAAGGGCGCGCTGACGTTCTTTGAAGGGTTGGTGGTGCTCAGCGCCTTGGGTGGCGTGGCTGCGGCCGGCCATCACGTGTACACCCAGTTCTTCCCCCAGGTCAGCTGCGGTATCGATGTGCTGCAACCGATCGTCGACGACCTGCCCCTGGCCAAGGTGTTTCCCCTGGGCTTCCAGGTCGACGGCTTCTGCAGCACCCCCTACCCACCGATTCTCGGCCTGTCTCTGGCCCAATGGGCACTGGTGGCATTCGTGCTGACGGCGATCCTGGTGCCCCTATGCATCTATCGCAACCGTCACCCCAAAGCCTGAGTCGCCGAGCCTGCCAAACGCTCCGTTCCTTCTGAATGAAGGCCGGAGCGTTTTTGTTTGTAGGGATTTGTGAAAGCACCGTGACGAGGGGCAACGGAAGGTGCGCGCAGCGTGCGACATGTTGTCACACGGACGCTGTCGCAGGACGTTTCTGACCCGCCAAATCGGCCCTTTAATTTGCACCCGGCGCACAAATTGTGCTGTCAGTTCGTGGTTCGTGCGGAGGCCCGATTTGTGTGCGGCCCCAACCCCTGCTGCCTCTATGAATGCCTTGTTTTATGGGGACTTGGACGGCATCCGCATGCCCTTACAAGCCGTAAGGGAAGTGGCACTGTGCCCAATAACACGGCAATTTTTGTGGTTTTTGTTGAGAATCGAACACGATAAGATCGCGAATCTTTGCAACTTTGGTGAAGGATTGTTGCTGGAATCGATAAAAATTATTTCTTTATAAGACATGGTTTATACATCGCTAGCTAACTACAATCGCCCGCACTGAATGTCCGGTGCTGTTCAATATTTGAGCATTGGAGCGGTCGAGGAGCAGATGGAAGGCTCAATGCGACCCCAGGTTCCGGCAGCCTTTCAACTATCCGCACCAAATGGAATTGGTCTGTAACAAGGCCTTTAGCCACGAAATCGAATAAGAACTCACTGCAGGTCCGTGAAACGTACAGTCATGACGTGTCGGGCAGGCTCTTATTCAATCGAAGAGAAATGCCAACCCTTGGCAGGGTGAAGTGTTGGCGATCAAAACCCAACTGCATTGCGCAAGCTGCTTTAGAGGTCGTGAGATGAGTAAAAACAGGTACCCCCGATTACTAGGCTTTTTGCCGCTGCTTGGCATGATGTTAATGCTGGGAGGCTGCAAGTGGACCTTGCTCGACCCAAAAGGACAGGTCGGTCTGGATGAACGAAACCTGATCATCACCGCTACCCTGCTGATGCTGCTGGTTGTGGTGCCTGTGATCGTGATGACCTTCGCCTTCGCCTGGAAATACCGCGCGTCCAACACCAGCGCGACCTACGCGCCGAAGTGGTCGCACTCCACCAAGATCGAGATCGCGGTGTGGCTGGTTCCGATCCTCATCATCATCGCCCTGGGTTACATCACCTATAAGTCGACCCACGCGCTGGACCCGTACCGTCCGCTGGAGTCCGACGTCAAGCCTGTGAACATCCAAGTGGTCGCGCTGGATTGGAAGTGGCTGTTCATCTACCCGGACCTGGGTATCGCCACTGTCAACGAGATCCGCTTCCCGGAGCACACCCCGCTTAACTTCCGGATCACCTCCGACGCCGTGATGAACTCGTTCTTCATCCCTGCACTGGGTGGCCAGATCTACGCGATGGCAGGCATGCAGACCCGCCTGCACCTGATCGCCAACCAGAAAGCTGAAATGGAAGGCATCTCCGCCAACTACAGCGGCGCTGGCTTCACCGGCATGAAATTCAAAGCGATCTCGACAAGCCAGGAAGATTTCGACGCCTGGGTAGCTGCAGTCAAGGCCGCACCTAAACAGCTTGATCAAGCTGAATACGACGCTCTGACCAAACCGAGCCAGAACAACCCTGTCGCCTTGTACTCCGCGTATGAGCCGGACCTGTTTCAGAAAATCGTCGACAAGTACGAAGGTATGAAGCCAGGCAAGCCGGTCAAGCACGAGAAGAAAGAAGTGGCCGTGGTTGAAGGTTCTGATACGGGCGCGCATTCAACTGCTGGGGCAGAGGAGTAAACGATGTTTGGTAAATTAAGTTGGGACGCGGTCCCATTCCACGAGCCGATCGTAATGGTGACTATCGCCATGATCGCGCTGGGTGGTTTGGCGCTGGTTGCGGGTATCACCTATTTCAAGAAGTGGTCCTACCTGTGGACCGAGTGGTTGACCTCGGTCGACCACAAGAAAATCGGCGTCATGTACGTCATCGTTGCCATGGTCATGCTGCTGCGTGGTTTTGCCGACGCCATCATGATGCGTACCCAGTTGGCCATGGCCACCGAGGGTTCGCCTGGCTACCTGCCACCTGAACACTATGACCAGATCTTCACCGCCCACGGTGTGATCATGATCATCTTCATGGCGATGCCTTTCTTCACCGGCTTGATGAACCTTGCCTTGCCGCTGCAGATTGGTGCGCGTGACGTTGCCTACCCGTTCCTGAACTCCCTGAGCTTCTGGCTGCTGGTGTCCGGCGTGGTGCTGATCAACGTTTCCCTGGGCGTCGGCGAATTCGCCAAGACCGGTTGGGTTGCGTATCCGCCATTGTCGGGGCTGCAATACAGTCCGGGCGTGGGTGTGGACTACTACATCTGGGCGCTACAGTTATCAGGGCTCGGGACGACATTGACGGGGGTCAACTTCCTGGCCACCGTCCTGAAAATGCGCGCCCCTGGCATGAAACTGATGGACATGCCGATCTTCACTTGGACCTGCACCTGGGCAAACGTACTGATCGTGGCTTCGTTCCCGATCCTGGCCGCTACCATGGCGCTGCTGTCGCTTGACCGTTACCTGGATTTCCACATTTTCACCAATGAACTTGGTGGCAATCCAATGATGTACGTGAACCTGTTCTGGGCATGGGGTCACCCTGAGGTGTACATCCTGATCCTGCCAGCGTTCGGTATCTTCTCTGAAGTGATCTCGACCTTTACCGGCAAGCGCCTGTTCGGTCACCACTCGATGGTCTACGCATCGGGCGCGATCTCCGTACTGGGCTTCATGGTGTGGCTGCACCACTTCTTCACCATGGGTTCGGGGGCCAGCGTCAACGCCTTCTTCGGCCTGGCGACGATGCTGATTTCCATCCCGACGGGGGTGAAGCTATTCAACTGGCTGTTCACCATCTACCACGGTCGTCTGCGCATGACCAGCCAGGTCCTGTGGACCCTGGGCTTCATGGTGACCTTCGCCATCGGCGGCATGACCGGCGTACTGCTGGCCATCCCGGGTGCTGACTTCGTGCTGCACAACAGCCTGTTCGTGATCGCCCACTTCCACAACGTGATCATCGGTGGCGCGGTATTCGGCTACATCGCTGGTTTCAGCTTCTACTTCCCGAAAGCGTTCGGCTTCAAGCTGCACGAAGGCTGGGGCAAGGCTGCGTTCTGGTTCTGGATCTCGGGCTTCTTCGTCGCGTTCATGCCGCTCTATGCACTGGGCTTCATGGGCATGACCCGTCGTCTGAACGCCACCACCAACCCTGAGTGGGTACCGTACCTGTACGTTGCCATGTTCGGTGCGGTGATGATCGCTGTGGGTATCGCCTGCCAGCTGATCCAGCTGTACGTCAGCGTGCGTGATCGCAAGCAGAACATGTGCGAATCCGGCGACCCATGGAACGGCCACACCCTGGAATGGTCGACTTCGTCGCCACCACCGTTCTACAACTTCGCCGTGATCCCTACTGCGAACACCATTGATGCGTTCACCGAAGCCAAGGAAGACGGTACTGCGTACCAGAAGCCCAAGCACTACGAACCGATCCACATGCCAAACAACACCGCCACTGGCGTGGTGATGGGTGCGCTGTTGACCGTGTTCGGTTTCGCGATGATCTGGCACATCTGGTGGCTGGCAATCGCGAGCCTGGTGGGCACTATCGGTTACTTCATCATTCACGCTGCCCGTGATGATCAAGGCTACATGGTGCCGGTCGAAACGATCGAACGCATCGAAGCCGAGCAGCACGCTCGCCTGGTAGCCGAGAAGAAGATCCCGGCCAACCGTGTAGAAACCTCGTTGGAACAGGCTTAAACCATGTCGAACTTAGTGACCAATGCTGGACACGCCCATGTCGATGACCATGGGCACGATGACCACCACCACGACTCGGGGCCGATAACCGTCTACGGTTTCTGGCTCTACCTGATGACCGACTGCATCTTGTTTGCGTCGATCTTCGCGGTGTACGCGGTACTGGTAAACAACGTAGCGGGTGGCCCGTCGGGCCACGACATCTTCGAACTGCCTTACGTGCTCGGCGAAACCGCCTTGCTGTTGTTCAGTTCGATCACCTACGGCTTCGCCATGTTGGCCTTCTACAAGGGCAACAAGAAGGGCGTACTGAGCTGGCTGGGCCTGACCTTCCTGTTCGGCCTGGGCTTCATCGGCATGGAGATCAACGAGTTCCACCTGCTGATCTCCGAAGGCTACGGCCCGCACCGTTCCGGTTTCCTGTCGGCGTTCTTCACGCTGGTCGGCACCCACGGTCTGCACGTATCCGCTGGCCTGCTGTGGATGGCGGTGATGATGTATCAGGTCAATAAGCACGGCCTGACCAACACCAACAAGACCCGCCTGAGCTGCCTGAGCCTGTTCTGGCACTTCCTGGACGTGGTCTGGATCTGCGTATTCACCGTCGTTTACTTGATGGGGACTCTGTAATGGCTAATGCACACTCCCATGACAGCCACGATTCGAGCCACGGCAGCGTAAAGTCTTATGCCATCGGCTTCATCCTGTCGGTCATCCTGACCCTGATCCCATTCGGCCTGGTGATGTACCCAACCTTGCCGAAGTCGATCACCTTGATGATCGTCCTGGCGTTCGCGGTGATTCAGGTTCTGGTTCACCTGGTGTACTTCCTGCACCTGGACCGCTCCAAAGAGCAGCGCGAGAACGTGATCGCGTTTGTGTTCGCAGGCCTGGTGATCGTTCTGCTGGTTGGTCTGTCGCTGTGGATCATGTTCAGCATCCACACCTACATGATGGCGAAGTGAGGTAAGACCCGATGTCGCTTAAGCACTTTATCCAAATCACCAAACCGGGGATCATTTTCGGTAACGTGCTTTCTGTGGCGGGCGGTTTCTTCCTGGCCTCCAAGGGACATGTCGATCTGGCCATCTTCCTGGCGGCAATGATCGGTACGTCCCTGGTGGTTGCTTCCGGTTGCGTATTCAACAACTGCATCGACCGTGACATCGACATCAAGATGGAGCGCACCAAGAATCGCGTGCTGGTCCAGGGCCTCATCTCCCTGAAGCTGGCACTGATCTATGCGACCGTCCTGGGTGTTGCCGGTGTGGCCCTGTTGTACAAGGTGGCCAACCCGTTGGCGGCGCTGTTTGCCGTGATCGGTTTTGTCATCTACGTCGGTCTCTACAGCCTGTACCTCAAGCGCAAGTCGGTTCACGGCACGCTGGTGGGCAGTCTGTCGGGGGCGATGCCGCCGGTGATTGGTTATGTGGCTGTGACCAATAGCTTCGACATGGCCGCGCTGACGCTGCTGGTGATGTTCAGCCTGTGGCAGATGCCGCACTCCTACGCCATCGCGATTTTCCGCTTCAATGACTACCTGGCTGCGTCGATTCCGGTATTGCCGGTCAAGCGTGGCATCCAGGTGGCCAAGAAACACATCCTGCTCTACATCCTGGCCTTCCTCGTGGCGACCTTGATGTTGACCTTCAGTGGCTACGCCGGCATGAGCTACCTCGCCGTCGCCGCCGCCATGGGCATGTACTGGTTGTACATGGCCTGGACCGGCTACAAGGCGGTGGATGACACCGTCTGGGCGCGCAAGCTGTTCGTGTTCTCGATCTTCACCATCACCGCGCTCAGCGTGATGATGTCCCTGGATTTCCAAGTGCCGAAAGAGCTGTTGCTGACCTACGCTCACTGAGTGGTCTTGCAGTAAAAAAGCCCCGCCTTCGAAAGTCGCGCGGGGTTTTTTATTGAGCGCTGCGTTATCGTTGACGTTTTTCGCGAGCGAGCGCGCTCCTACCTCCCAATTCTACAAATGCAGGAAGCAATGCAATGAGTAAAAAAGCCGTAATGGTCTTCAGTGGCGGGCAGGATTCGACCACCTGCCTGATCCAGGCCCTGCCGCTGTATGACGAAGTGCACTGCATTACCTTTGATTACGGCCAGCGCCATGTGGCAGAAATCGAAGTGGCCCAGAAATTGGCCAAGCAGTTGGGTGCCACTGTGCACAAAGTGATGGATGTGTCCCTGCTCAATGAGCTGGCAATCAGCAGCCTTACCCGTGACAACATTCCGGTGCCGACCGTGAACAGCTCGGGTGAAAGCCTGCCGAGCACCTTTGTGCCGGGGCGCAACATCCTGTTCCTGACCCTGGCTGCGATCTACGCCTACCAAGTCAAGGCCGAGACCGTCATCACCGGCGTGTGCGAAACCGACTTCTCTGGCTACCCCGATTGCCGGGATGAGTTTGTCAAAGCGCTGAACCAGGCCCTCAAGCTGGGCATGGAATACGACGTGCGCCTGGACACGCCGTTGATGTGGCTGAACAAGGCCGAGACCTGGGCCCTGGCCGATTACCACGGCCAACTGGAGCTGGTGCGCGAGCAGACGCTGACCTGCTACAACGGCATCATCGGTACCGGCTGCGGTGAGTGTGATGCGTGCAACCTGCGCGCTCGGGGCTTGAATGACTACCTGCAGAACAAGACACCTGTCATGCAGAGCCTCAAGCACAAGTTGCAACTCAAATAACCCTTGTAGGAGCGAGCTTGCTCGCGAAAAACCTGAGAGCGCCGCGTTCCACCAGATGCGCTGCGTGATCGTTGACGTTCTTCGCGAGCAAGCTCGCTCCTACAGGATTATTGATAGCGTTTGAACAATGAGCGTGCGCCATAGGCAGGCAGGATGTTGAAGAACGCAAAGCCGACTTTGATCGCGATTTGCACGTAAATCATGCTGAGGATATCGCTGGTCTGCATCGCGCCGTAGAAGGCAATGAAGCAGAACAGGAAGCTGTCGATAATCACCGCGAAGAACGTACTGAGGAATATCCGCAAGTACAGGTACCTGGAGTTAGTCAGCTCCTTGATCTTGCACAGCAGGTAGGAGTTTATATTCTCCGACACCAGAAACGACACCGAAGAGGCCACCAGCACCGACGACACTTGCAGGATCACGTCGGTATAAGGCCCATCCAGCTTCCAGCCCGGCAGCCCCGGCAGGAACGTCGAGCCATACAGCAGGATGATAATCATCGCGTTGCTGGCAAATGCAAACAGAATGGCCCGCCTGGCCAGGCGCAAGCCGAAATTCTCGTTGAGCAAGTCCACGATCAAAAAGGTCAGCGGGTACAGGAACGTGCCCGGCGTGACGATGATGCCCAACGACTCCAGGTAAATCGGCTTGGTCGCGGCAATGCTGGTGAAGATATAGAAGGTGAACAGCAGCAAGTTCAGGATGATGTAGATCATCCAGGAGTTTTCATTGCGGTCGTTTATCTCGTAAGCGGTCAGTGCTCCGCCTTGGGAATAGAACTTCTTGTACAGGTTCTTGATTTCCATCTTGTTGAAGTTGTCCATCATTTCACTGCTGAGCACTTCACTCAGCTTGATCTTGAGGACCTTGCCCGTGGCGATCACCATGATCACCGCCAGGCGCTTGTCGTTTTCAAAGCCCAGCAACTTGTATTTGCTGTTTTCAACGGCGCCCTCAGACGTTGTCATTGAAGCGCTCCTCAAGGATGTCGCCGATGACACACAAACGCTCTGAGTTCCCACAGGGTTCGAGGGTGATGAACAGCTTCTTGGTGGCGCGGTCGTACACCAGCTTTTCTTTATCGTCGCTCGACGAGCCTTTCTGCACGATCAGCAAGTCCCCCGGTTCATTGAGGCCCGGAATTCCGTGCTCAAGGCGCACGCCGATCAAATTGCAGGCGCTGCCGAAGTAGTACGTCAGCGGGTGCAGCGTGGCCAGTTCACCGATGCGCTTGCCCAGGTTCTGCATGAGCAGGCTTTCCTTGAGCACAGGTACTGCTGCCGGGTTCTTGTTACCCAGCGGGGAAACATTGCTCTCGATGACTTCCTTGGCCTCAAAACTGATGGTCTCGATTTCTTCGTAGGAGACGCCAAAGAAGTCCGAGATCTTGCGAATCGTCGACTGCTGTACGTTAACGACCTTGCCTTCCAGGATGTTGTAGATGGTGGTCCTGGTCAGGCCGGCAGCACTGCTTAACGAAAGCTGGGTTTCGCCACGACTCTTGATCAAGTACTTGATGTTGCTCTTCAAGTGCTCGGTTTTTTCCCGTCTGTGTATCAAGTGCTCACCACTTCCATTTAGTCATCAGTCCATGCCGGCAGAACCCAATGTTGCGGGTTTGGCGGCAGTGAAAGTGTTGCATGCGCCCGCTATAACAATAAAGTACTGAGTGCAGGGATACGCCTTGGTGGTAAATCAGGCAACGGCTTTCTCGTCATACTCTTCTGAACGGCCCGCGCGAATCCCTCGCGCCTCTACAAGGAGTAGCCATCATGGTGCGTGTCAGTCGTCGATCCCTTCTCGCCCTGGGCGCGGCCCTGCCTGTGATGGGGCAGCTCAATTGGGCCCTCGCCAGCCCGGCGCCGACGAAATCTGACAAGGTGCTGCTCAATTACAACGAAAGCCCCTACGGCCCTTCAGACGCGGCTCGCCAGGCGATGCAGCGTGCGATTGCAGCCTCCGGGCGTTACCCTTACCCGGACATGTATGCATTGGCCGCGCTGTTCGCCCAACAACAGGGCATAGCCGAAGACAACGTCGGAGTGTTTGCCGGCTCGATGGCCGCCCTGCGCTACGCGGTGCTGGCGTTCACCAGCCAGACCCGCGGCCTGGTGATGGCCACGCCGTCCTACGAAGTACCGCGCCAGGCGGCCGAGTCGATCAAGGCGCCGGTGCAAGAAGTGAACCTCGACGCCCAGCATGCCCACGATGTGCCTGCCATGCTCGCGGCGGACCCACAGGCCGGCATGCTGTACCTGTGCAACCCCAACAACCCGACCGGTACGCTCACCTCGACCGAGGCCATCCGCCAGGCCCTGGCGCACAAACCCAAGGGCAGCGTGCTGGTAGTGGACGAGGCTTATATCGACTTCTGTGACGCCCCCAGTTGCGTGAGCTGGGTCAACGACCATGACGACCTGCTGGTGCTGCGCACGTTCTCCAAGATCTACGGCATGGCCGGTGCGCGCCTGGGCCTGGCAATCGGCCACCCGGCGCTGCTGGAGCGGTTGGCGGTGTTCGGTGGCGACAACGTCCCGGCCGGCGCCAGCTTGCTGGCCGCCCGTGCCAGCCTGGAAGATTCGCAGCTGGTGGGCCAACGCAAAGCGCGAAATGCCAGGTTGCGCGATGAGACGATCGCCTGGCTCAAGGGCCGGGGCTTTACCTGCACCGCTTCCCACAGCAATTGCTTCATGATCGACGTGAAGCGCCCGGCAGAGCGGGTGATCGAGCGGCTGGCAGCACAGAATGTGCTGGTGGGGCGGGTATGGAAGGACTGGCCGCAGTGGGTACGGGTGACCGTGGGCAACCCGCAGGAGATGCAGCGCTTTCGCGAGGCGTTCGCGGCGCAAGTCTAGCCCCTGTGTTTGTCATCCGCTGCCTGGACAGACAAGCCAGGCATGCTTCATGCTCGACCGGGTCGAATGCTCAAGGAAGATACCCGTGCGACCTAATGGCCAACCCGATAAGAAATCGCCCATGCTGCCCGAGGATATGCGCCGCTTGCTCGATGCCGAGCTGAGCCGCCGTGGCCTGGGGCACTTTGAGGTCTACCAGTGTGGGCCGTCGATGGACCAAGCGCAGATTGTGTCCAATTACCCAGAAGCCATGGAGCCTTCCGACACGGCCGACGATTTCTACCGGCGTGGCGAGCTGGTTTCATTGACCCGCACCCGGATCAAACCGTTTTTCTGGAGTGATGAACACCTGCTGGCCGTGGCCGATGAGGCGGTGCCGGTGCCGGGCCCCTACAAACCCGTTGGCGAGGGCGCCAGTTTTATCGTGCATGGCAATCGCGGTTTCTACTCGGTGCTCAATCTGTGCAGCTTCGGCGAGGACCAGCAATTTCGCGAGACCGTGCTGGCCCATCAAAGTGAACTGCAGATGCTGTTGGTCTCGATGTACGACGAGGCCCTGGAAGAGCACGCCGCGCCGGTCGCGCAACAGACGGTGCTGACCCCACGGGAAACCGAAGTATTGTCCTGGGTGAGCCTGGGCAAGACCTACAACGAAGTGGCGCTCCTGACCTCGATGACCTCCCATACGGTCAAGTTTCATATGAAGAATATCTTCGGCAAATTGCAGGTCACCAACGGCAAGTCAGCCATCGGCAAGGCCCTGCAATTGGGCTATATCCGTCACCCGGCCTGAGGCCGCAATCACCGCCTACCTGTCCAAATGGGTAGCTTGTTCGCCGCACAGTGCTGCATTAGGTTGCCCAGCTATGGAGTTTGGCGCCGGACACACCGGCGCCGCCATTGAGAAAGGACATCCGGATGAGCCGCTCTGTAGCTTTGCTCCACGCCTGTGCCAGCGTGTTGCGCTGATGGGCACTTTTCACGCCTTGCGCGGCCTTAATGCGCGGTTGCAAGCACTGTTCATGATCACGCTGGTGTTCCGCATGGGCACTCTGGCGTTTCCTTTCTACGCGGCGTACCTGATTCATCAACACGCGATATCGGCGGGCACGGCTGGCCTGTTGGTCGGCGTGTACGGCGCGGGCGCCCTGTGTACCGACCTGGTCATCGGCGCCGTGATCAAGCGGTTTTCGGCCAACCGGGTCATCCTCGGTTCGTTGGTGTTCAACGCGGTGTTGCTGCTGGTCATTCCCTCGGTGGAAAACCTGCTCGCGCTGTTCCTGTTGTCGTTTCTCTGGGGCGCTTGTTACGAAGCCTTCACACCGGCCGCGTTCTCCGAGACGGTGGCTCACAGCAGCCTTGAGTCGCGCAAGGTGGCGTTTTCCTGCAACCGGCTGGCGATCAACATAGGCATGGCCATCGGGCCGTTGCTGGGTAGCTTGATCTTTCTGCGCAATGCCGACGCGGTGTTCTACATCAATGCCGTGTTGTCCTTGCTGGCCTTCGCCGCATGCCTGCGGTTCGGACGGCCCCGGCCAGCCACCCAAGACGCGCCCTTCGCTGGCAAGGGCGAGGGCTTGCCCGAGGTGGCGGCTCATGAGCGTTCGCGACTGCTGGTGATCCTGTTGGCGGCGCTGCCGGTGCACGTGGCATACGCACTGCCGCCGACTTTTCTGTCGGCGTACATCATCAACTACACCCAATTGCCGGCCTATTACGTGGGCATCATTTTCTTTATCAATGCTTTGCTGGTGATTGTGTTTGAAGTGCCGATCAACCTGCGCATGGCGCACTTGTCGAGCAGCCGCTCGCTGATCATCGGCTTCTTGCTGGCAGGCAGCGGTTTCTTCTTGATGGGCTTTGGTCAGGTCGGCGCGCTGTTGATGCTTGCTACGGTGTTGTGGAGCCTGGGCGAGATGATTGTGTTCCCCGCGATCACCCACTATGTCAGCAGCATTTCCAGCCACGACAGCGTGGGCCGCAACCTTGGCTACTACTCGGCAGGCGTCAACATCGGCGTGATGATCGCGCCATCGTTGGCGTTCATGTTACTGGCCCGGCCCACCTTGCCGTCACCGTGGCTGCTGACAGGCTGCGTGTTGGTGCTGTTGGCCATCGCCGTGGGGATGATGAAAAGCTCGGCGATGTTGTGGAACAAATCGGCGTAGACGGCAACCGGCGCTGCGCCTTGCACGCGCGCCGGGTTGCGTCAGCTACTTACTGGGCGGCGATGGCGTAGCCGTCAAAGGCGCTTTGCTGTTGCAGCGCGGTCACGATGCTCTTGCGCGTGACCGGCTGCTCGGCACCGCTGTTGTCGATGAAGGTTTCGCTCGCAAGCTCCGCCTCGCTGCCTTCGCCCACAAAGGTGAAGCCCAGGAATTCCAGCGCCTCGCGGTCCACATTGAGCTTGGAGCGCGGGGTGCGCAGCGGCAGGGTGACGCTGATGCCATCTTTGCTGATCACAAACACTTCGTTGTCTTTCTTGGCGCGTGCAGCTTTGCCCTTGCCGGCGCTCGGGTTGCTGATGGCCTGGTGCGACTGGTTAAGCACCTTGAGGGCCAGGCCGTAGACCAGTTCCTGAAACTCTGGGTCGTCCTTGAAACTGGATAAGATGCGGCTGATCGAGAACTGGCTGCTCAGGTGTTCCAGGGCGGCGTTGTCTGCGGCTTCGGCGTCTTTCAATTGCTTGAGCTGGCCCATCAGCTCATAGGCTTTGTCATCATCGAAGGCATCGTGGGCCTGGCGGATGGCAACGCGCAGCTCGCGGATCTGGTCGCTTTCCTTGGAGGTGTGAAACGCGTCCAGCACCATCTCGCTGATGATCTTGGCGGCCGGCACATGCTGTGAAAGATTGATGGCGTTTTCGTATTCGGCTTTGGCGTGCAGGGCGACTACGGATTCTTCGGCGGATTTTTCGGTGTAGGAATCAGGCATTAAAATTTCACTGCGTAGTATGCGGAGAGACAAAAAAACGTCGGGCATTTTCAGCGGGTGGGGGGATCAGGTCAAGGTTGGCTCGGGCGTCAGAACAATTTCAGTAGTGGTAGCGGCACATCAATATTTGTACTTCATCATCCTCGATGCCATAAACCAGACGATGCTCCGCGGTGATTCGCCGAGACCAGAAACCACTCAGATTATGTTTGAGAGGTTCAGGCTTTCCCACGCCGTCGAAGGGGGCTCTCTGTATGGCCTTGATCAAGAGGTTGATGCGCTTGAGCCCGGCTTTGTCGTTCTGTTGAAACCAGAGGTAGTCGTCCCAGCCTTCAGGGGTAAAGAGTATGTTCATTCTTCAATCAACCGCCTTGGCTTGGCTTTGCCTGCTCGTAAGCTGTTGACTGAGTTAATGAGACGTTCGGCATTTTTAGGTGAGCGCAGCAGGTAAGCCGTCTCTTCCAGAGCATTGAACTCTGATAACGAGATCATCACCACGGGCTCGCCTTTTTGTCGAGTCAGTAGAAGTGGGACGTGATCATCGTTGACGCGGTCCATCGTTTCGGACAGATGGGCTCGGGCATTGGTGTAGTTGATAGTTTCCATGGGAACTCCTTGTTGGGTGGGTTTAACGTACAGAAATACGTACATATCCACAACGGGAATCTTATCAACGGTCATCCACCTCGCCCGGACTTCACGAACAAGCTCAACGACTGAGTGGAGCAGCGTCAAACCTGTTGATACATTTTACTCGTCCAGTTCTTCGAGACACGCCTGGAGAATATCCAGGCCTTCCTCCAACACCGCGGGTTCAATGGTCAGCGGTGCCAGCAAGCGCACAATGTGCCGCGACTTGCCGCTGGGCATCAGCAGCAAGCCGGCCTCTCGCGCCAGCTCCAGCAGTTGCGCCAGTTGCTTGGGGGCGGGTGTGCCGTCGGCATGGGCCAGTTCAATGCCTCGCATGGCGCCGACACCGGTGAGGCGGCCCAGGTAGGGCGACAGTTGCTGTGCGCGCCAGGCTTGATAGCGGCCCACAATCGCGGCTTCCTGCGCGGCGCCCCACGCGTGCAGATGTTCGTCGCTCATCACCTCAAGGGTCGCTAGCGCCGCGGCACAGGCGATGGGGTTGCCCGAGTACGTACCGCCCAGCCCACCTTTAGGCAGGTTGTCCATCAGCGCCTTGCGCCCGACCACCGCCCCCAATGGCATGCCGCCGGCGATGCTTTTGCCGAGCAGCAGCAGGTCCGGCTCGATGCCCAGGCGCGAGAAGGCGAAACGCTGGCCGGTGCGCCCAAAACCCGACTGGATTTCATCAATGATCAGCAGGATGTTGTGCTGGTCGCAGAAGCGCCGCAGCGCCTGGGCGAACTCAGTGTCCAGGGCGAGAAAACCGCCTTCGCCCTGCACCGGCTCGATGATGAAGCACGCCACGTCGTTTACGTCGATTTCAACGCTGAACAGACGCTCCATAGCCTTCAGCGCTTCGGCGCAGGTCACGCCGTTATCGGTACTGGGGTAGGGCAGGTGATACACAGGGCCGGGCAGTACACCGACCTTCTGCTTGTAGGGCGCGACCTTGCCGTTGAGGTTGAGGGTCGCCAGAGTGCGCCCGTGGAAAGCGCCGTCAAAGGCGATCACCGCCGTGCGCCCGGTGGCACCACGGGCGATCTTCAGGGCGTTTTCGGCCGCCTCGGCGCCGCTGTTGGTGAGCATGCCGCTGACCGGGTATTCCACCGGGATAAAAGCGCTGAGACGTTGCATCAACTCGATGTAGGGCGTATGCGGTGCGGCGTTGAACGCGTAATGGGTGAGCCGGGTGGCTTGCTCGCATATGGCCGCCACCACGGCCGGGTGGCAATGGCCCAGGTTGAGTACGCCGATACCGCCGACAAAGTCGATATAACGTTTACCCGCCGTGTCCCAGACTTCTGCGTTTTTACCGTGGCTCAGGCTGATGGGGTGAACGATTGAAATCGACTGGCTGATGCTAGCGTGGCTCATGACTCTTGGACTCGGCAGTGGTGGGCGCAGCGCTATCTAAGCCGCGCGCCTGGCCTTGCCGCAAACGAAATAAAGTTGCCGGGTCATTCCACCTTGGAAGGAGCTGCGGTCTATTCCGACACCCCATCCTTGCCCGCCGCCTTGGACCGATACAAGGCTTGATCGGCCCGCGCCATCAGCGCCGCCGGAGATTCCCCCATGCGCCGCTCTACTACGCTCAGGCTCAGGGTAACGTTCAACGCGCCCAAGGGGGCCGCCGCCTTGATTTTATGGCGAATCCTTTCGGCCAGCTCTTTGGCCGTGTCCAAGTTGCTTTTGGGCAGCACCACCATAAATTCATCGCCGCCCCAGCGCGCGAGCAAGTCGCTTTTACGTACGCAGGCTTCCAGGTGTTCCACTACCCGTATCAGCGTCTGGTCGCCGACGCCGTGGCCGTATTGGTCATTGATGGGCTTGAAGTCATCGACATCCATGGCCACCAGTGCCAGGGGCAGGCGGAAGCGCTCGGCGCGGTCGCATTCCTCCAGCAGCACTTTTTCCAGGCGGTACCGGTTGGCGATGCGCGTCAGGGCGTCGCGCTCGGCCAGGGAGCGGTTTTCGTCCAGCTGCAATTGCAGTTGCTGGTTGACGCGCGACAACTCAAGGGTGCGCTCTGCGACCAGCGCTTCCAGAGACTGGTTGCGTTTTTGCAACTGTTCGATGGAGCATTTGCGCGTATGAATATCGCGGTGTGCGCCGACCATGCGCGCCACTGAACCGTCGGGGTTACGGGCAATGACGTAGCCACGGTCCTCGATCCAGAGGTACGTACCGTCTTCTTTTCGGCAACGGTATTCGGCCCGGTAATGAGCGGCGCGTTGGCAGATGTAGTCATCAAACACCGCCATCACGCGGGGGTAATCCTCGGGGTGGATCACGTTCTCCCAAGTGAACACGCTGTTTTCCAGGGAGTGGTGGGAGTAGCCAAGCATTTCGTACCAGCCGGGATTGCGGTAGACGAAGCCGGTATTGGCGTTCCAGTCCCAGATGCCATCACTGACCAGTTCCATGATGGCGTGCAACAGGTCGACGTTAAGGTCGGACACCTCATTGCGTAGCGGTTCTTTGCCGGATGTATCGTCCATCTGCGCTTCCTGCGGGGGCTGGCGCCCAAGGCCAGTCATGGTTGACGCCGATACTCCGTGGCTGGCGCTACTGTACATCGGCGCTTGCGCGCTTTGAATAGGGCAGGTGTGCTGCTTTTGACGAGTGGCGAAACGCTATTTTTCTGGCGCCATCATCTTTGTCCGAGGCCTTCCATCCGCGTTGTGCTGGTAAATGGCCTGCGGTTGGCCCTGCTCATTGAAAAACACCTGGCCAATGCCTGCCGAGTTCCACAGCCGTTCGCCCGCTTCGGCGTGCTCGGGAATATAGGGCACCACCTGCATGGTGCGCCGGCGGGTAAACCAGTTGAGCGGCGAACGCGGGGAGTAGAGCCAGCGGTTGAGGCGGTCGAACCATTCCAGCAAGCGCGGCGGGAACTCGTTCTTGATGCCGCTGCTGGTGATTTGCCAGATCTTGGGGCCGCCGTTGCGGTGGCGGATCAGCACTTGGTAGACAAACGAGTAATGCACATCGCCGGAGAGGATCACGTAGTTACCCGGTGTGCGCGAGTGGCGGAAGATATTCAGAATCACCTGTGCGGCGCCGCGGTGGGCCATCCAGTTCTCCGCGTCCACCAGCAGGGGAAAACCGCACCAACTGAAGACCTTTTGCACCGTCTCGATCAGCTTGACGCCAAAGACCGGCGCGGGCGAGACAATGATGGCTGAAGGGTGATCCAGTAGGGCTTGTTGCAGCTCGCTCAAGGCCTCCCAGTCCAGCAGGCCGGAAGGTTGCTTGAGGGTAAATTCGCTGCGCCAGCGTCGGGTGCGGGTGTCGAGTACCACCAGCGCCGGGGTGGTGGGCAATACGTAGTGCCACTGCTGGAATTTCAGCAAGGCCTCCAGCAACGCGTCTTGCGCCGTCGCGTCGAGATGATTGGCCTGTACCTGGCCGGTCAGTGCCTGGGTCTGGTCCAGCAGTTCGCCAAACACCTGAGGCTGGTTGCCCCAGCCTTGGCATAGCAGATACGCCAGCAAGGCATTGCCGATGATGCGCTTGGAGAAGGGGTGGCCGTAGGCGGTTTCTTCCCACTGGGCGCTGAGGTTCCAGTCGTCGGTGATGTCGTGATCGTCGAACATCATCAACGTTGACAGGTGCGCGAATACCCGCGCCACCCCAGGCAGGCCGTCGCGGAACTGGTCGATATGAACCTGTTCGCGGGCGTAGCGTTGCTGTTCTTGCGCGCTCAGCGGCGGCGGT
Source organism: Pseudomonas sp. B2021 (assembly GCF_018135665.1). NCBI lineage: Bacteria > Pseudomonadati > Pseudomonadota > Gammaproteobacteria > Pseudomonadales > Pseudomonadaceae > Pseudomonas > Pseudomonas sp. B2021. The sequence goes on along the minus strand of NZ_SMOF01000001.1, from coordinate 5,088,453 downwards.
TCTGGCGTGATCAGTGCCCAGGGTGTCGGCGACCAGGCCAGCAGGTACATCGCGATCACTTCGGCAAAGGTCACCAGGTGATTGTCGGCGGTGCTGCTGGTGAAGATTGGTTTCTTCACGCCGCCGAAAAAGCGTTCGCGCAAGGTCTCGTTACTGTCCAGTGCGGGAAGCAGGTCGGCCCGGTGGTAGTAGCTGGCGCGATGCCCATAAAGGCTGGGGCTGTCGCTCACCACCGCGCCCTCCAGGTACTCATCGAACAGGCCCAGGCGCGTAATCAGCCCATGAATGGCCCGCAGCATGGGCCCTGCGACGTCGTCGGCGTAGATCTGGTCGCCATTCATCATCAACAAGGCTGGGCGTTCGAGCGGTGTGCGGGCGTCCGCCAACAGACGGTCGACACACAGCAAGCCTTCGTCGGCACGGTGGTGGGGTTTGCGGCACGAGCCATGCACCAAGTGATGGATGCGGCTATGCAGCACGAAGCTTGGCGTAGTCGCGTCGCCATACAGCAAGTGCGGTGCCCACTGTGCAATGCCGAGGCCGTCGATCAACAGGTCGTAACCGATGATTTCGTCCTGCGGCATGGCGTGGCTCAGGGCTACGTCGATCAGGTGGATAAAGGCATGGCGCCCTACGGGTACGACTTGACAGTGCGTCGCATCGAGCAGGATATCCAGCGCCTCGCCCGAGGGTAATTGCAGCGTCAAGGACATTGGCAGCGTACGGCTGCCCACCAACCAGATAACCAGGCGCTGCGGCTCCAGGCGCCTTAGGAGGGGGCCCGCAATGACCGCGGGCAAAGTGTCGGGTTGAAGCATCGACGGAGTGGCTCACACGAAATAGATCGTAAAGAGTAGCGCAGTGGATGTCGGTGTTTTGTCAACGCAGTGCAGCGTCGGATGTTAGTCAGGTCAGTCGGCCCTGTCCGAGGGCGTCCATGGAGGGGCGCCTTGGCCGCGGTGGCGGTTCGGTCTGGCTGTTTGTGTGGGGTGAAGGCTTGACGACCGCCTGCTGGGTTTGCGCGTTTTGGTGGGCGTAATAGGTGTAAAAGGCGTGGCTGATGATCATGGTGAACCCCTTACTCAAATGGAGGATTGTTTCCGCATCAATACTCCCTTTGAGTGCGCACTGTTTCAGTGGCATTGGCCGGATTGTTCGTTCCCGGCCAAAGGTATCCGCATGTTGGGTTTAGAGAGAGGTCGCGTTTCAGGCGGGCTTTGGCACCGTAAACCTGAACTCACTACCGCACCCCAACTCACTTTCGGCCTCGATGCGCCCACCATGGGCTTGGACAATCCCCTGTGTGATATACAGTCCCAGTCCGCTGCCGGTGGGGTTGTTTTCAGTCTGGGTCCAATAGCGATCGAACACATGGGGCAAATCGTCCGGCGCAATGCCTTCACCGGAGTCGCGCACCGAAAATACAATCTCCTCACCGTTGCTCATGGCGCTGATGCCGATGTTGCCTTGGCGAGGGGTGAACTTGATCGCATTGCCGATCAGGTTCGACAGCACCTGGAACAAGCGCTCCGGGTCGGCCTTGATCTGCAGGCCGGGCTCGACATTGAACGACAGGTCGATGCCTTTTTCCGAGGCCAGTGGGGCCAGCAACGAATACGCCTCTTCAAAGATCTGGCTGACGTCCAGCGCCACCGGCTTGACCACATAGCGCCCGGCCTCGATCTTCGAGGTGTCGAGCAAGTCTTCCAGCAACACATTCATGCGCCCGGCGGCCTGTTGCATGGTGTCGATCGCGGAAGAGATACGGCGTGAGGTGTGTGGGCCATCGGAGCTGAAGGCTTTTTGCATCATGCCGCACAGCATGGAGATGACCGTCATCGGGTTACGCAGGTCGTGAGAAACCACCGCCACCAGTTCGTCCCGCGCCCGTACCGCTTGTTGCTCGCGCAGCACCTGCCGGGACAGATCGTTCTCCAGGGCCGAGCGGCGCAAATCGTTGGCGGCAAACAGGTCGCCATGGCTCCACTTGGTGGAGATACCAGCCATTTCCACTTTCCAGATTTCAAACGAGGTGCGTGGGCGAAGGCGCATGCCCGCGTCGGATGTTTCCAGGTTCAGCGGCTTGTTCGGGTCGCCACTCCAGTGGATGTTCTTTTTGACTTCCGGGCGAAACCACAACACGCCGTTATCCACAGGCTTGGGCAAGCTCATGGCAAGCACACCGCTGGCCACGCCCTGATACTCGGCGGCAGGCGGATAAACCGAGGTCAGATTATGGCTGGAAAATACCGGTGCGCCGTGGCCCTGCAACCACTTGTGCAGCGCGCGTATCTGCGCCGGTTCCGGGCAATTGCCGTAGCGGTGCAGTTGTTTATCTTCGATGATCGCCACGCCGCCGGAGAGGGTCAGGTCCATCAGCATTCGGCCTTGTTGGGCCAGGCCGTCGAAGACGTTATTGGCAGAGGCTTTCATCGCCAGGTCCAGCAGCGCCAGCGCTTGGACTTTCTCGTCGCGCTGGCGGGTCAGCTCCAGGGCCTCCATGGCACTGATCTGCAATGACAGCACCTGGCCGATGGTCTGGCAGGCCATGCGCAGGTCATTAGGTACCAGCAGCGGCTCACGGTTGCCGCAGCTGATCAGGCCCCAGAGTTTGTCGCCCTTCATCAACGAAATACTCATGGACGACAACACGCCCATGTTCTGCATGTACTGGCAGTGAATCGGCGACACGCTGCGCAGGGTGGCGAAGCTCAGGTCCAGGGGCTGCCCGGTGTCCGGGCGCAATTTGGGCACCAGCGGTACCGGTTCGTAGGACGCATTCGGGATGATCCGTAGCCAGTTGGTGCGATACAGCTCCCGAGCCTGCTCGGGGATGTCGGACGCGGGGAAGAACAGCCCGTTGAACAATTCCATTGACGGCGCCGAGGCCTCCGCGATCACCTGGCCATGGCCTTCCTCTTCGAAGCGATAGATGAGCACCCGGTCATAACCGGTCATGGCCTGGATTTCGTTGACGGTGATGGCGTAGAGCGCCTCCAAGGTCTTTGCCGATTGCAGGCGGTGCAGCATCTTGCCCAGATCGCTGGTGCGGCCATTGTGCGCTCGGGGTTTGAAATCCTTGAGCCGTGGTTCGAATTCCAGCACTAACACGCCCTGGTGGCGATGCAACAGGCCTTCGAACTGCTCACCCTTGAAGGTGATCAGCAGGGGCGGCGAGTCCAGGAATGCGCTGTCCTCGGCCATGGTTCGCACGGCCTGGGCGTACTCCTCGCCAATCAATCTGTGCAACGGTTGATCCAACAGCGCCTCGGGGGCGTGGCCGAACAACGTACCGACGTTGGCACTTACCTGAATAATGTTCAGGCCAGGTTCCGACAAAGTCAGCAGCACGCCGTGGGGCTGGATGGCCCCCGGAAAACGAATGGGTTCGTCGGCGCAGTTGGCAAGCAGCTCTTCAAAATCTTCGGGTTTCATAGCAATACCTCCTGGCTGTCGAGCCATTGCTCAAAGCCGCTGAATGTCGAACGGGCCGCCATCACCGCGCGCGCGGCGGCATCTGTATCCAGTGGCTGGCGGCTCAGATAATCGAGGAAATCTTTCCAGCGCCGTCCGGTCTCGGCGCCGTATACATTGAGAAAGGCACCGCCGTTGTCGGCGTTCACATCCAGGCGCAGGGCCATTTCCCGGCGCAGCACTTGGCCACCCAGGGTGGCGCCTTCCAGCACATACAGGGCGCCGAGACACGCAGCCGGCGTGTTTAATACGGGGAGTTGGGTACAGCGAGGCAGGGCATGGATGGCGTGGTCAGTCAGGCCGAGTGCGTGCAGGTCATGGACCAGTGTTGGCGTTTTCACACGCAACACAGGCTCATATCCATCGGGAATCAAACCGCTGTCATACAGCGCCGCTTCCATCGGCTGATAAAAGCCGTAGTACGCTTGCAGCAGGCGCCGATACCACTGGGCATCCAGGCGCTCGGAAAAAAACGGCAGGCGCTGTTCCAACGCCACATGCAGCAGGCCCGTGCCCGTGCGCAACGTTTCCAACAAGGAGGGCGCACTAACGTCATGGGCCTGTGAATGCATTCAATGAGCTCGAACTGTGGGCCTGTCGGCCATGAATGACGCGTGAAAATGGGCGACGATTCTACACAACTCATTGTCGTCAGCTGAACGCAGAAGCGAAAAGGCTGACCAGCGGATCAGAAAAGTCGCTCCCTGCACCTTACATGACCGCAGAACTGGCCCTCAAGTTCGGTTGAAATGATATCGCGCTGCTATCCACGCAGGGGCAGGCCCTAGTGCGTCAATGCTGTCTGCACGCACTCAAGCAAGTGGTCGGTACTCCAGGGCTTGGGCAGAAACCGCACGGAACTGCCCAACTCGGCGGCGATTTTCGTATTACCTGAGGTCAGCACTACTTGTACTTCAGGCCAGCGGTGGGCGACCACACGGCTCAAGTCATAACCATTGAGCAAGCCGGGCATTTGAATATCACTGACAATCAAATCCACCGGGTCATCGCCGCGCTCCAGGTAAATCATCCCTTCGTCTGCCGATGCAAACGATGTCACCACCGCACCAAAGTCTTCCAGCACATCTACCATCAACGCCCGAATGATCTCGTCGTCTTCCAATACCAAAATCGATGGCTGAGCCATGATCCTTACTCCACCATCAGGGGGTTCAGTAAGGTGGAGTAGGGGTTGGGTATATAGGTTCGATTGGATGTTTTTTAAGCGATGGGTGGTCGTTTGGTCACTTGTGAGCCATGGGCACGACAATCCGTTAAGGTGAACGCCACCCTGTCGTCCAAGGAATGCCATGTTCAACCGTAACCCACTCGTGCCTGAACTGATCGTCACGCACCTCAGCGCCAGCCTCGCATTCTGGGTCGACCAGTTAGGCTTCGCCATTGCCTATCAGCGCGCTGAAGAAGGCTTTGCCTACCTCGACCTGCACGGCGCGCAAATCATGCTCGAACAATACGACCCCGATGCCGGCCAGTGGCTGACCGCACCGTTGCAGCCACCGTTCGGGCGCGGCATCAACCTGCAAATCGATGTGCCCGCCGTCGAGCCTATCCTGCTACGGTTGGCGCAAATCGGCTGGCCATTGTTCCGCAATGTAGAAGACGCCTGGTACCGAGCCGGTGACGTGGAGGCCGGGCAACGCCAGTTCATCGTGCAAGACCCGAACGGTTATCTGGTGCGCCTGGTGCAGCGGCTGGGGGAAAGGCCGGTCGAACAGGCATAATCCAAGGCAACAGCCGATAGGGAGACCTGAATGAAGTATGTGTTATTGACCCTCGCCCTCACCGTTATCGCTGCCCCCGCGCTCGCTGCGGGCGACGCCGAGGCGGGCGGCAAACTCTTCTCCAAGACCTGCGGCGGCTGCCACAGCATTGGTGAGGGTGCGCGGGGTGGTTTTGGCCCGGAACTGAACGGCATCATTGGCCGGCCTGCCGGTACCACCACGGACTACCAGTATTCGGATGCGATGAAGAACTCGGGCGTGGTGTGGACGCGGGAAAAACTGGCGGCCTACATTGAAGACCCGAAGTCGGTGGTCAGTGGCACGCGGATGATCTTCTGGGGGATCAGTGACCAAGAGAAGATTGAAAATATCCTGGCGTACTTAGCGACATTCCAGCCCAAGTGAGGCGCCCAGGCTGACGGCTACCACCGGGCACAACGCGATCAGAGGCGGGGGGCTTGCCTTCATGCCCGTCAGTTAAACGCAGCCCCTTGTGGGAGCGGGCTTGCTCGCGAAAGCGGTGGGCCGGTGACTGAATAGGTGACTGATACAAAGCATTCGCGAGCAAGCCCGCTCCCACATTGAGCTGGGTTCGGCTCAAGGTATATCTTTTTCAAAGTTTTTTGGCGCCGAGGGAATGAGACGTTTGGCAATCGCAGCGGTGACCACATTGACCTTTGGAATGGACGGCGGTTGACGGATTGGCTGAGTTATCCGCGTATCCAGCTGGGGTTTTCGATTGAGGGGACGTTCTCGGACTATCACGAGTCCAGGGAGATCTGGTTTTGGAAGGTCATATGAAGTTGATTAAGGGCGTGGTGTTTGTCGTCGGGGTGGTTGTAGTGGCGCTCGGAGTGTTTAACGGTTTGGTGGTGGTCGTGTCTGCGTATTTTGGGCCGTTTTATCAAGGGGATGCGGATCAGAGCAGGAATTTTGGGCTTTGGTTGGTTGGGAATGGGGTTGTGGTTTTGGGAGCAGCGTTCAGTGGGGCGGTTTGGTATTGCAGGCGTTTGAGTAGGTGGCGGGAATGAAAATGTGTCCGAGTATTAAGTGAATCAGCGGCTGTGATTTTTCCTTAAAGGGCATCGCAGGCAAGCCAGCTCCCACATTTTGAGCGATGTGTATCAGTTGAGCCGCAATAAAAAAGACCTTGAAGCACCAAGGTCTTTTTTGTGCCTGCGGATCAACTCAGCAGGTGCTTGGAAATCAGCCGGGAGATTTCCACGATCGAGGTCTTGCCGGTGAATTCAAATTTTACCTTCCCCAACGACGAAAAATAAATCTCCAACTCCGAATCCAAGTCAAACGACCCTGAAGTTTCCACCGAGTACGCCACGATGTTCTTGTACGGCAATGAGGTGAAGTCCTTCTTGCTGCCGGTAATCCCCTGCACGTTAACCGCGATGATGCGTTTAGTGGTGAACACGACGCCGTCGCGCATGGCCTTGTAGGCGTCGACCACTTCTTCGCCGTCCAGCAGCAGGGCTGCTACGCGTTCGGCGTATTCGTTGTTTTGCTTGAGTTTGAAGAAGCCTTTGTTGTTGAAGTCGATCATGTGCCTGTCCTGGGTAAGGGGTGCCGCCGGTGTATGACGTTTTGCTTGCGGATCTGTATCTAACGCCTGGGCCTTCAAGCCCCTAGCATGACGCTCAACACGACCATGTCGGCGAAGGGTTTCACGCTGGTAGCATAAAAAACAGGAGCCAATCCATGCCTGATATATCCAGCTTGCTCGCCTACGGCCTGATTTCACTCGGCATGGTACTGACACCGGGGCCGAACATGATCTACCTCATTTCCCGCTCCATCTGCCAGGGGCGCACGGCCGGGTTGATTTCCCTGGGTGGGGTGGCGCTGGGGTTTGTGGTGTATATGGTGTGCGCGGCGCTGGGTATCACGGCGTTGGTGATGGCTGTGCCGTTTGCCTACGACGCGCTGCGGCTCGGCGGGGCGTTGTATCTGGTGTACCTGGCCTGGCAGGCGGTCAAGCCGGGTGGGCGCTCGCCATTCCAGGTGCGCGACTTGCCCAAGGACAGCCCGCGCAAGTTGGTGACCATGGGCTTGGTCACCAACTTGCTCAATCCCAAAGTGGCGGTGATGTATTTGTCGTTGCTGCCCCAGTTCATCGACCCGAACGGTCATGGCAGTGTGCTGGTGCAATCCCTGGCGCTGGGCTCCCTGCAGATTCTTATCAGCGTGAGCGTCAACGCGGTGATTGCCTGCATGGCGGGTTCCATCGCGGTGTTCTTCGTCACCCGGCCGGGTTGGCAGGTGCTGCAGCGCTGGCTGATGGGGTCGGTATTGATGGGCTTGGCGGTGCGGATGGCGGTGGAAGGGCGCAAGTGAGTCCACGTCACAGGATGGCTTTCAGGTAATCCTTGAGTGCGTGGAGCGGGGCGTCGAGTGTTTCCAGGGTCTGTGCTTCGCGCACGTCCGCTGCGAGCCGCTGCAACTCGCGACCCATGACGGTATCGGCGCCACCCAGGGTGTCGAGTGCCAGATACAGGCATTCATCGAGCTTCACTTGGATCTCGGCCAGGTTTCCCTGGCGCACCAACAACCCAAACACCTCGCGATCATAGCCCTCCATCACGGGATCATCGCGCAGCAACGGGCTACCGTCGTCAGTCTCATGCACCAGCTTCAATGCAAACAACGCAACCGCTTCAAGCGTCAACTCCATGGTCCCGCTCCCTCCACTGCCACGCCTGGCACTTTTTTGCAGGCGAAAAAAAAGACCTTGAATTTCAAGGTCTTTTTTTAAGATGGTGCCCCGAGGGAGACTCGAACTCCCACTCCTTTCGAAAACGGATTTTGAATCCGCCGCGTCTACCAATTCCGCCATCAGGGCTCAATGGCGGCGAAGTATAGAGATGAGATTACCGTTGGTCAATCACGTTTCATGGTCTATTTTCACTATTTCCGCTAGACTTCCCGGCCCTGCTAGACGAACCCCATCATGCGCGTTGCTGACTTTACTTTTGAGCTCCCTGATTCGCTGATCGCTCGCCACCCTTTGGCCGAGCGTCGCGCCAGTCGACTGCTGACCCTGGACGGGCCCAGCGGTGCCCTCGCACACCGTCAATTCACTGATTTGCTTGAGCATTTGCGCCCAGGCGATCTGATGGTTTTCAACAATACCCGGGTGATTCCGGCGCGGCTGTTTGGCCAGAAGGCTTCCGGCGGCAAGCTGGAAATTCTGGTGGAGCGGGTGCTGGACAGCCACCGCGTGCTGGCCCATGTGCGCTCCAGCAAGTCGCCCAAACCGGGGTCGAGCATCCTGATCGAGGGCGGTGGCGAAGCCGAGATGGTCGCGCGCCACGATGCCTTGTTCGAGCTCAAGTTTGCTGAAGAGGTGTTGCCGCTGTTGGAGCGTGTCGGCCATATGCCGTTGCCTCCTTATATAGACCGCCCCGACGAAGACGCGGACCGCGAGCGTTATCAGACCGTGTACTCACAGCGCCTCGGCGCCGTCGCCGCCCCGACCGCCGGGTTGCACTTCGACCAGCCACTGCTGGATGCGATTGCCGCCAAGGGCGTCGACACCGCCTATGTAACCCTGCATGTGGGGGCCGGTACGTTTCAGCCGGTACGTGTGGATAACATCGAAGACCACCATATGCACAGCGAATGGCTGGAAGTCAGCCAGGATGTAGTGGATGCGGTGGCGGCGTGCAAGGCGCGGGGCGGTCGAGTGGTGGCCGTGGGCACCACCAGCGTGCGTTCGCTGGAGAGCGCAGCACGTGATGGCGTGCTCAAACCGTTCAGTGGCGACACCGATATCTTCATTTTTCCAGGGCGACCTTTTCATGTGGTCGATTGCCTGGTCACCAACTTCCATTTGCCCGAATCCACGCTATTGATGCTGGTGTCGGCATTTGCCGGTTACCCGCAAACCATGGCTGCCTACCAGGCCGCCATCGCTAACGAGTACCGTTTTTTCAGCTACGGTGATGCGATGTTTATCACCCGTAACCCGGCGCCGCGCGGCCCAGAGGAACAACTATGAGTCGTATGTCGTTTGAATTGTTGGCCACCGACGGCAAAGCCCGTCGTGGTCGCCTGACCTTCCCGCGCGGCACCGTGGAGACCCCGGCGTTCATGCCGGTCGGCACCTACGGCACCGTCAAGGGCATGTTGCCGCGCGACATCGTCGCCACTGGCGCCGAAATCATCCTCGGCAATACCTTCCACCTGTGGCTGCGCCCGGGCACGGAAGTGATCAAGAAGCATGGCGACCTGCATGACTTCATGAAGTGGCAAGGCCCGATCCTCACCGACTCCGGTGGTTTCCAGGTGTTCAGCCTGGGCGCCATGCGCAAGATCAAGGAAGAGGGCGTGACCTTCGCCTCGCCGGTCGACGGCGCCAAAGTGTTCATGGGCCCGGAAGAGTCGATGCAGGTACAGCGCGACCTGGGTTCGGACATCGTGATGATTTTCGACGAGTGCACGCCGTACCCGGCTGATGAAGAAGTGGCGCGTATTTCCATGGAGTTGTCGCTGCGCTGGGCCCAGCGTTCGAAGAACGCCCATGGCGATAACACGGCGGCGCTGTTCGGTATTGTCCAGGGCGGCATGCATGAAAGCCTGCGCAAACGCTCGTTGGAAGGCCTCGACAAGATCGGCTTTGACGGCCTGGCCATCGGCGGTTTGTCGGTGGGCGAGCCCAAGCACGAAATGATCAAGGTGCTGGATTATCTGCCAGGCCTGATGCCCGCAGACAAACCTCGTTACCTTATGGGCGTTGGCAAACCGGAAGATCTCGTAGAGGGTGTGCGCCGCGGTGTGGACATGTTCGATTGCGTGATGCCAACCCGTAATGCCCGCAATGGGCATCTGTTCATCGATACAGGCGTGCTGAAGATCCGTAACGCGTTCCATCGCCATGATGATTCGCCGCTGGATCCTACCTGTGACTGCTACACCTGCCAGAACTTCTCCCGTGCTTATCTGCACCATCTGGACAAGTGCGGGGAAATGCTGGGTAGCATGTTGAATACCATCCACAATTTGCGTCACTACCAAGTCCTGATGGCTGGTTTGCGCGAGGCTATTCAACAGGGTACATTGGCCGCCTTCGTCGATGCCTTCTATGCCAAGCGTGGCCTCCCTGTGCCGCCCTTGGACTGAGTTTTCCGACCCTAAGATTCACTATTTGCAACTGGAGTGCTAAATGAGCTTTTTTATCTCTAACGCCATGGCTGACGCCGCTGCGCCTGCTGCTGCCGGCCCTATGGGCGGTGGTTTCGAGTGGATTTTCCTGGTCGGCTTCCTGGTCATCTTCTACCTGATGATCTGGCGTCCACAGGCCAAGCGCGCCAAAGAGCAGAAAAACCTGCTGGGCAGCCTGCAAAAAGGCGACGAAGTCGTGACCACTGGCGGCATCGCCGGCAAGATCACCAAGGTTTCCGATGCTTTCGTGGTACTGGAAGTCTCCGACACCGTGGAAATGAAGTTCCAGAAGGGCGCCATCGCCGCCACGCTGCCTAAAGGCACGCTCAAAGCGATCTAAGTAACAACCTTTACCAATCGACGGGGCGCGCAAGGCGCCCCGCGTTATAAGCGGGCGGCGTGATGCTGAACAAATACCCTCTGTGGAAATACGTACTGATCCTGGCGGTGCTGGCGATCGGCTTTATTTATTCCGCTCCCAATCTCTATCCTGATGACCCGGCGATCCAGATCTCTGGCGCCAGCACTTCGCTGCAGGTCAATCAGGCTGATCTGGACCGTGCGAGCAAAGCGCTCAACGACGCGGGTATCCAGGTTAAAGCGGCAACCTTGGCAGCTGGTTCCAAAGGCGGCTTGTTGCGCCTCACCAAGCAAGAAGACCAATTGCCGGCCAAAGATGTCGTACGCAAGGCCATGGGTGATGACTACGTTGTCGCGCTCAACCTGGCCCAGACCACGCCACAATGGCTGCGCAGCATTGGCGCGCACCCGATGAAGCTGGGTCTGGACTTGTCCGGTGGTGTGCACTTCCTGCTGGAAGTCGACATGGACAAGGCCCTGGACGCACGTCTGAAAGTCTACGAAGGCGACGTGAAGAGCCTGCTGCGCAAAGAGAAGCTGCGCTATCGCAGCCTGCCGCAGCTCAACGGTGCCATTCAGCTGGGCTTTGCTGACGAAGCGTCCCGCGAACAGGCCCGTGCGCTGATCCGCAAGAACTTCAATGATTTCGACATCGTGCCTGCCGACCTCAATGGTCAAGCGGTACTGCGTCTGGCGATGAGCCCGGCCAAGATCGCCGAAATCCGCGAATACTCCATCAAGCAGAACTTGACCACGGTGCGTAACCGCGTCAACGAGCTGGGTGTGGCCGAGCCGATCGTGCAGCGCCAGGGCGCCAACCGTATCGTGGTTGAGTTGCCGGGCGTACAGGACACCGCTGAAGCCAAGCGTATCCTCGGCAAGACCGCCAACCTGGAGTTCCGTCTCGCGGCAGATCCAGGCGCTACGCGTGCCACTTCCGAAGAGTTCGAATTCCGTGAAGGCAACCGTCCTCCTGCGTTGATCGAGCGTGGTTTGATCATCACCGGTGACCAGGTGACCGACGCCAAGGCCGGTTTCGGCGAGCACGGTACGCCTGAAGTGAACATCCGCCTGGATGGCCATGGCGGCGAACTGATGAGCCGCGCCACGCGCAGCAACGTCGGTCGCAGCATGGCAGTGATCTTCATCGAGCAGCGCCCGGTGACCACCTACACCAAGCAGATGGTCAACGGCGTCGAGAAAGACGTGCCGGTGCAGACCTTCAAGGAAGAGAAGAAGATCATCAGCCTGGCGACCATCCAGTCGCCGCTGGGTGCTCAGTTCCGTATCACTGGCCTGAACGGCCAGGGCGAGTCGTCCGAGCTGGCGTTGCTGCTGCGTGCCGGTGGCCTGGCTGCACCGATGTACTTCGCTGAAGAGCGTACCATTGGCCCGAGCCTGGGTGCCGACAACATCACCAAGGGTGTCGATGCGGCGCTGTGGGGCATGTTGTTCGTGTCGCTGTTCATCATCGCCATCTACCGCTTCTTTGGTGTGATCGCGACTGTCGCCCTGGCGGGCAACATGGTGATGCTGCTGGCGCTTATGTCGTTGCTGGGCGCCACACTGACCCTGCCAGGTATCGCCGGTATCGTACTCACCATGGGTATGGCGGTGGACGCCAACGTGCTGATCTTCTCGCGGATTCGTGAAGAGATCGCCGCCGGCATGACCGTGCAGCGTGCAATCAACGAAGGCTTCGGCCGGGCATTTACCGCGATCCTCGACTCCAACCTGACCACGCTGTTGGTCGGCGGGATTCTCTTCGCCATGGGCACAGGCCCGGTGAAAGGCTTTGCGGTGACCATGTCCCTCGGGATCTTTACCTCGATGTTCACGGCCATCATGGTGACCCGCGCAATGGTCAACCTGATCTTTGGCGGGCGTGACTTCAAGAAGTTGTGGATTTAAGGGGCTGCCATGTTACGTACAATCAACTTCATGGGCGTTCGCAACGTTGCGTTCGGCGTCACCGTGCTCCTTACCGTTCTGGCGTTGTTCAGCTGGTTCCATAAGGGTCTGAACTACGGCCTGGACTTCACCGGCGGTACGCTCATCGAGCTGACCTACGAGAAGCCGGCCGACGTTACCCTGGTGCGCAGCGAGCTGGTCAAGGCCGGCTATCACGAAGCCGTGGTACAGAGCTTTGGTGCCACCACCGACCTGCTGGTGCGTATGCCTGGCGAAGACCCGCAACTGGGTCACCAGGTAGCCGAGGCCTTGCAAAAGGTCGGCGGCGATAACCCTGCGTCGGTCAAGCGCGTCGAGTTCGTCGGCCCGCAAGTGGGTGAAGAACTGCGCGACCAGGGCGGCCTCGGCATGCTGATGGCGCTGGTCGGCATCATGATCTACCTGGCGTTCCGCTTTCAGTGGAAGTTCGGTGTCGGCGCCATTGTGTCGCTGATCCACGACGTGGTCGTCACCGTGGGTATCCTGGCCTACTTCCAGATCACCTTCGACCTGACCGTATTGGCAGCTGTGCTGGCGATCATTGGTTACTCGCTCAACGACACCATCGTGGTATTCGACCGAGTTCGTGAGAACTTCCGTGTACTGCGCAAGGCGACGTTGATCGAGAACATCAACATCTCCACCACCCAGACCCTGCTGCGGACCATGGCGACGTCGATCTCCACCTTGCTGGCGATTGCTGCGCTGATGATCTTCGGCGGCGACAACCTGTGGGGCTTCTCCCTGGCGCTGTTTATCGGCGTTCTGGCGGGTACCTACTCGTCGATCTACATCGCCAACGTGGTGCTGATCTGGCTGAACCTCAACAGCGAAGACTTGATCCCTCCTGCCGCTACCGACAAGGAGGTCGACGACCGTCCTTGATGGGCGCTTGTTGATCCGCTGTTACAAGAAAGGCGCGAGTATTGAACTCGCGCCTTTTTTTTTGCTCCAAGGCTGGGTATAGCGCGGATCTTTCGGTCCGCTTGTGATGGTCAGGAGGTTCATGTGAACAAGTCGTTGCTGGTTGGTGCGGTATTGGGTGCTGTCGGTGTGACTGCCGGAGGCGCTGTTGCCACCTACAGCCTGGTAAAAAGCGGCCCTGAGTATGCGCAAGTGCTGGCGGTGCAGCCGGTGAAAACCCAGATTAAAACCCCTCGTGAGGTCTGCAAGGACGTCACTGTGACCCGGCAGCGTCCGGTGCAGGATCAACATCAAATCGCCGGTACCGTGGTGGGCGCCCTTGCGGGTGGCCTGCTGGGCAACCAGATTGGTGGCGGTAACGGTAAGAAGCTGGCCACCGTGGCTGGTGCAGTCGGTGGTGGCTACGCCGGTAACAAGGTTCAGGAAGGTATGCAGAACCGCGATACCTACACCACTACTCAAACTCGCTGTAATACCGTTAACGACATCAGTGACAAGGTGGTCGGTTATGACGTGCGTTACAACCTGGATGGCAAGGAAGGTACCGTGCGTATGGAGCGTGACCCTGGCAGCCAGATTCCGGTGGATAAAGAAGGTCGTCTGATCCTGGGTCAGAACCAGCAGTAATCCCCAGGTCTGGTTTCGATCCAAATGTGGGAGCAGGCAAGCCAGCTCCCACATTGGATTGTATTGAGTCAGTTGGAATTGGTTTTTTGCTAAATCCCAGGCATAAAAAAAGCACCCCGTGGGGTGCTTTTTTTTGCTCGCTCGCTTAACGCTTCAGCGAAGCCGGCAGGTGCGGCTGGATCGCCGTCAGTACTGCCTTGAAGCATTTGGTGTTGCCAGCCACGACGTGGCCTTTCTCCAGGAAGTCATGACCACCGGTGAAGTCGCTCACCAGGCCGCCCGCTTCCTGAATCAGCAGGGCGCCAGCAGCCATGTCCCACTCTGACAGGCCCGACTCCCAGAACGCATCAAAACGACCGGCGGCTACATACGCCAGGTCCAGGCTGGCTGCACCGGCGCGGCGGATGCCGGCGGTCTGGCCAACCAGGGCGCGGAACATGCCCAGGTAGTTTTCCAGGTTGTCCATCTGGTCGTCGCGGAACGGGAAGCCGGTACCCAGCAGGGCGCCGTCCAGGCTGGTGCGGCCGCTGACACGCAGGCGGCGGCCGTTCAACTGGGCACCACGACCACGGCTGGCGGTGAATTCTTCCTGGCGAACCGGGTCCAGCACAACGGCGTGTTCCAGGCGGCCACGGTATTTGCAGGCGATGCTCACGGCAAAGTGCGGGATGCCGCGCAGGAAGTTGGTGGTGCCATCCAGTGGGTCGATGATCCACAGGTAGTCTTCGCCTTCGCCGCTGCCTTTGTGCAGGCCGGTTTCTTCGCCGAGGATGCCGTGGGTAGGGTAGGCCTTACGCAGAGCGTCGATGATTTTCTGTTCGGCGGCGCGATCCACCTCGGATACATAATCCTTGGCGTCTTTTTCGTCGACCTTGATGGTATCCAGGCGCTCGATGGAGCGGAAAATCAATTCACTGGCGCTGCGGGCGGCGCGCAGCGCGATATTCAGCATGGGCTGCATGGATAGGTCACCTAAGGTTGTTAAAGAAAGCCGAGCATTCTAGCAGAAACTTTCTTCAGGTGAAGGACGACGTTCGCTTTCATGGCATAACCTTAGGCGGTTCTGTAAGATTTGCTCCCCTTTCCTGTGTCCGAGAGCGCCTCCCTTGCTGCAAAACATTCGTGTCGTCTTGGTCAATACCAGTCATCCCGGCAACATCGGCGGGGTGGCGCGAGCCATGAAAAACATGGGGCTGACGCGCCTGGTGCTGGTCGAACCGCGGATATTCCCGCACCACGAGGCTGATGCCCGTGCGTCCGGCGCCAATGACTTGCTTGAAAATGCCCAGGTGGTCGCCACCTTGGAGGAAGCCCTGGTCGGCTGCAATCTGGTGCTCGGCACCAGCGCCCGTGATCGGCGTATCCCTTGGCCGCTGCTGGATCCGCGTGAATGCGGCACCAAAGTGGTGGAAGAGGCTGCTGGCGGTGCTGAAATCGCCTTGGTATTCGGCCGTGAAGACTCCGGCCTTACCAACGAAGAGCTGCAGCGATGTCATTACCACGTGCATATCCCCTCAGACCCTGAGTTCAGTTCGCTGAACCTCGGGGCGGCGGTGCAGGTGCTGACTTATGAAGTGCGCATGGCCTGGCTGGCTGCTGCCGGCCAGCCGAGCAAAGTGGAAAAGGAAGAGGTTGCCTCAACCAAAAGTGGCGAGTTGGCCACCATGGACGAGCTGGAACGGTTCTATGAGCACCTGGAGCAAACCCTGGTCGCCATCGAATTCCTCGACCCTGAAAAGCCACGGCACTTGATGGCGCGCCTGCGTCGCTTGTACGGCCGCAGCTCGGTGAGCCGGGCTGAAATGAACATATTGCGTGGCATCCTCACGGAAACCCAGAAAGCGGCCCGTGGTGAGCTTCTTAAGCGGAAGGATTAAAAATGTTCGAGCGTTTGCGAGAAGATATCCAAAGTGTTTTCCACCGTGACCCGGCGGCGCGCAACGCCTTTGAAGTGCTGACCTGCTACCCGGGCATGCATGCGATCTGGATCCACCGCCTGTCCGGCGCCCTGTGGGGCATGGGCTGGAAATGGCTGGCGCGGCTGGTATCGAACTTCGGGCGCTGGTTGACCGGTATCGAGATCCATCCGGGTGCCAAGGTGGGTCGCCGGTTCTTTATCGATCACGGCATGGGCATTGTGATTGGCGAAACGGCTGAGATCGGCGATGACGTCACCCTCTATCAAGGCGTGACCCTGGGCGGCACCACCTGGAACAAGGGTAAGCGCCACCCAACGCTGGGCGATGGCGTGGTGGTAGGGGCGGGCGCCAAGGTGCTCGGGCCGTTTACCGTGGGTGCCGGCGCCAAGGTTGGCTCCAACGCGGTAGTGACCAAGGCTGTGCCGCCGGGTGCCACGGTTGTGGGCATTCCGGGTCGGATCATCGTCAAGCCACAAGTCGGTGATGAGCAAGAGGCCAAGCGCAAGGCCATGGCCGAGAAGATTGGCTTTGATGCCTATGGCGTCAGTGAAGACATGCCCGACCCGGTGGCTCGTGCGATTGGTCAATTGCTTGATCATCTGCAGGCGGTGGATGGCAAGCTGGAGGGTATGTGCGGGGCGCTGAAGGAGCTGGGCAGCCCGTACTGTGCCAAAGACTTGCCTGAGCTGCGCGAAGAGGATTTTGCTGAGATCAAGGACGAAACCGCTACCACCAAGGCAGGCTGAGCGTGGTCCACTGTGGGAGCTGGCTTGCCTGCGATTGCGGCGGGCCAGCAACCTATAAGCTAGCTGATAGATAGCTATCGCAGGCAAGCCAGCTCCCACATTTGATCTCCATTGGCTCAGTGGTCTTGCAGCAGGCCTGGTTGCGCTGTTCGATCCGACCCCATCCTGCTATGATTCGCGCGCCCTTTTTACGGGTAATCCTGACTAAAGTACTAGGTCTTATAGTTGACTTAAATACTCGGGAATCGCATACTTGCTCCCATTCTGAAACACCTTGGTACTTGTCCATGAGACTGACTACAAAAGGCCGATACGCGGTGACCGCCATGCTCGACTTGGCCTTGCACGCGCAAACTGGGCCGGTGTCCCTGGCCGATATCTCCGAGCGCCAAGGCATTTCCCTGTCCTACCTCGAGCAGTTGTTCGCCAAATTGCGCCGTAGCAATCTGGTTTCCAGCGTTCGCGGTCCGGGTGGTGGCTATCAGTTGTCCCGCGACATGCAGGGCATTCAGGTGGCTCAGGTGATCGACGCGGTCAACGAATCCGTCGATGCCACCAAATGCCAGGGTTTGGGTGATTGCCATGCCGGCGACACCTGCCTGACGCACCACTTGTGGTGTGACTTGAGCCTGCAGATCCATGAGTTTTTGAGTGGTATCAGCTTGGCTGATCTTGTGACTCGCCGTGAGGTGCAAGAAGTAGCCCAGCGTCAGGACCAGCGCCGTTGCAACACCAAGGCGCCGCGTCTGGACAAGATTGAAGCGTCCGCCGTCGAGTGACAGCCGAAGAGCTAACGGCACGCCAGCCAGCCTGATTTAGGAGAAAGTCCATGAAATTGCCGATTTACCTTGATTACTCAGCGACCACCCCGGTTGATCCGCGTGTCGCGCAAAAAATGAGCGAATGCCTGCTGGTCGACGGAAACTTCGGCAACCCGGCCTCCCGTTCCCACGTGTTCGGCTGGAAAGCCGAGGAAGCGGTCGAGAACGCTCGTCGCCAAGTCGCTGACCTGGTCAATGCCGACCCGCGCGAAATCGTCTGGACCTCCGGTGCCACCGAGTCCGACAACCTGGCTATCAAGGGCGCGGCGCATTTCTACGCGACCAAAGGCAAACACCTGATCACCACCAAGATTGAGCACAAGGCTGTCCTGGACACCATGCGCCAACTGGAGCGTGAAGGTTTCGAGGTCACCTACCTCGAGCCGACCACCGACGGTATCGTCACCCCGGCCATGATCGAAGCTGCGATGCGTGAAGACACCATCCTGGTTTCGGTGATCCACGTGAACAACGAAATCGGCACCATCAATGACATCGCCGCCATCGGCGAACTCACCCGCTCCAAGGGTGTGTTGCTGCACGTCGACGCTGCTCAGTCCACCGGCAAGGTCGATATCGACCTGTCCAAGCTGAAAGTCGACCTGATGTCGTTCTCTGCCCACAAGACTTACGGCCCTAAAGGCATCGGTGCTCTCTACGTAAGCCGCAAGCCTCGCGTGCGCATCGAAGCCACCATGCACGGCGGCGGTCACGAGCGCGGCATGCGTTCGGGCACCCTGGCAACCCACCAGATCGTCGGCATGGGCGAAGCCTTCCGTGTAGCCAAGGAAGACATGGCTGCCGAAAACGTGCGCATCAAGGCGCTGAGTGACCGCTTCTACAAGCAGGTCGAAAACCTTGAAGAGCTGTACATCAACGGCAGCATGACCGCCCGTGTACCGCACAACCTGAATTTGAGCTTCAACTACGTCGAAGGCGAGTCGCTGATCATGGCGCTCAAGGACCTGGCGGTATCGTCCGGTTCGGCCTGCACCTCGGCGTCCCTTGAGCCTTCGTATGTACTGCGCGCCCTGGGCCGCAACGACGAACTGGCACACAGCTCGATCCGCTTTACGTTCGGCCGCTTCACCACCGAAGAGCAAGTCGACTACGCCGCGCAGAAGGTCTGCGAAGCCGTCAACAAGCTGCGCGTTCTGTCGCCACTGTGGGACATGTATAAAGACGGTGTCGATATTTCCAAGATCGAGTGGGCGGCACACTAACTATAGAAGCCGCCACCCAAGCTCTGTAGGAACGTGGCGGAAAACGCAGGCGTTTCTACAGGGTTCCAGAGCGGCCCTGATGAGTGAGGATTCAGTACCATGGCTTACAGCGAAAAGGTCATCGACCACTACGAAAACCCGCGCAACGTCGGCAAGATGAACGCGGAAGATCCTGATGTCGGCACCGGCATGGTCGGCGCTCCGGCGTGCGGCGATGTGATGCGCCTGCAGATCAAGGTCAACGATGCTGGTGTTATCGAAGACGCCAAATTCAAGACTTACGGCTGCGGTTCGGCCATCGCCTCCAGTTCCTTGGCGACCGAATGGATGAAAGGCAAGACCTTGGATGAGGCTGTCACCATCAGCAACACCCAGCTGGCCGAAGAACTGGCGCTGCCGCCAGTGAAAATCCACTGCTCGGTACTCGCGGAAGACGCCATCAAGGCGGCCGTTCGCGACTACAAGCAGAAGAAAGGCTTGATCTAAGCATTTGGCGACGAGTAAGGAGTCAACGATGGCTATCAGCATGACAGAAGCGGCTGCGCAGCACATTCGCCGCTCCCTGAATGGGCGCGGTAAAGGTGAGGGGATTCGTCTGGGTGTACGCACCACGGGCTGTTCCGGCCTTGCCTACGTGCTGGAGTTTGTCGACGAGGTGGTTGCAGAGGATCAGGTGTTCGAAAGTCACGGCGAGAAAGTGATTATCGACCCCAAAAGCCTGACCTACCTGGACGGCACCGAACTCGATTTCGTCAAGGAAGGGTTGAACGAAGGCTTCAAGTTCAACAACCCTAACGTGCGCGGTGAATGTGGCTGCGGCGAAAGCTTCAACATCTGAGGCTACTCGTGGGTACTCCTTGTCATTTCGCTTTATTCGAGCTGCAGCCGAGCTTTCGGCTGGACCTTGAGCAGCTTGCCACGCGCTACCGTGAATTGGCGCGTGGCGTGCATCCGGACCGCTTTGCCGACGCTTCCGAGCGTGAGCAACGCTTGGCGCTGGAGCAATCGGCCAGCCTCAACGAAGCCTATCAGACGCTAAAAAGCCCCCCGAAACGCGCACGTTATTTACTGGCGATGACGGGCGGCGAGTTGCCGATGGAAGTCACCGTGCATGACCCGGACTTCCTGATGCAGCAGATGCAGTGGCGCGAAGAGCTCGAAGACTTGCAGGACGAAGCCGATGTGGCGGGTGTCGTGGTCTTCAAGCGCCGTCTGAAGGCGGCCCAGGATGAGCTCAATGAAAGCTTCGCAGCCTGTTGGGATGATGCGGCGCAACGTGAGCAGGCCGAACGCCTGATGCGGCGCATGCAATTCCTCGACAAGCTCACCTACGAAGTGCGCCAGCTAGAAGAGCGCCTCGACGATTAACCCAGTGCTGCCCGTGATGCACGCCTGATAGACAGATAAGACCTGATTACCATGGCTCTACTGCAAATCGCCGAACCCGGCCAAAGCCCTCAACCGCACCAGCGTCGCCTGGCGGTCGGGATTGACCTGGGCACCACCAATTCCCTGGTTGCTGCCTTGCGCAGCGGCCTGTCCGAGCCACTGCCTGACGCCGATGGGCAGGTGATCCTGCCGTCCGCCGTGCGTTATCACGCCGACCGCACTGAAGTGGGCGAATCGGCCAAATTGGCCGCGTCCGCAGACCCTTTGAACACGGTGTTGTCGGTCAAGCGCTTGATGGGTCGTGGGTTGTCCGACGTCAAGCAATTGGGCGACCAACTGCCGTACCGCTTTGTCGGCGGTGAATCCCATATGCCGTTCATCGACACCGTCCAGGGGCCCAAGAGCCCGGTGGAAGTGTCGGCTGATATCCTCAAGGTGCTGCGCCAGCGTGCAGAAAGCACCCTGGGCGGTGAGCTGGTAGGGGCGGTGATCACTGTTCCGGCGTATTTCGATGACGCCCAGCGCCAAGCCACCAAGGATGCGGCGAAACTTGCCGGCTTGAACGTGCTGCGCTTGCTCAACGAACCGACTGCGGCGGCGGTGGCCTACGGCCTCGATCAGCACGCTGAAGGTCTGGTCGCTATTTATGACCTGGGCGGCGGCACCTTCGATATTTCGATCCTGCGCCTGACCGGCGGTGTGTTCGAAGTGCTCGCGACCGGCGGCGACAGCGCCCTGGGTGGCGATGATTTCGATCACGCTATTGCTGGCTGGATCATCAGCAGTGCCGGCTTGTCGGCCGACCTGGACCCAGGCGCGCAGCGCAACCTGCTGCAAACTGCCTGCGCGGCCAAAGAGGCGCTGACTGACGCTGCTTCTGTTGAAGTGTCCTACGGTGACTGGTCGGCACAGCTGACCCGCGAAGCCTTTGATGCGCTGATCGAGCCGATGGTCGCCCGCAGCCTCAAAGCCTGTCGTCGTGCTGTGCGTGATTCCGGTATCGAGTTGGAAGACGTCGGTGCAGTGGTCATGGTCGGCGGTTCCACCCGCGTGCCGCGCGTGCGCGAAGCGGTCGCCGAAGCCTTTGGGCGCCAACCGCTGACCGAAATCGACCCGGATCAAGTCGTCGCCATCGGCGCTGCCATCCAGGCCGATACCCTGGCGGGTAA
Organism: Pseudomonas sp. B2021; assembly: GCF_018135665.1. Classification (NCBI taxonomy): domain Bacteria; kingdom Pseudomonadati; phylum Pseudomonadota; class Gammaproteobacteria; order Pseudomonadales; family Pseudomonadaceae; genus Pseudomonas; species Pseudomonas sp. B2021. The sequence continues at coordinate 5,066,937 of NZ_SMOF01000001.1, read as the reverse complement.
CAAGCGCGATGGCGGCGAATTGCTGTTGCTCGACGTGATCCCGTTGTCCCTGGGCCTGGAAACCATGGGTGGCCTGATGGAGAAGGTGATTCCGCGCAACACCACCATCCCCGTCGCCCGTGCCCAGGACTTTACTACCTACAAAGACGGCCAGACAGCCATGATGATTCATGTGCTGCAAGGTGAGCGCGAGCTGATCAGCGACTGCCGTTCCCTGGCGCGCTTTGAATTGCGCGGCATTCCGGCGATGGTGGCCGGTGCCGCCAAGATTCGCGTGACCTTCCAGGTCGATGCCGATGGTTTGCTCAGTGTTGCCGCGCGCGAACTGGCGTCCGGGGTTGAAGCCAGCATCCAGGTGAAGCCGTCCTACGGTCTCACCGATGGCGAAATCGCCAAGATGCTCAAGGATTCGTTCCAGTATGCCGGTGACGACAAGGTCGCCCGCGTATTGCGCGAGCAGCAAGTGGATGCCCAGCGCCTGCTCGAAGCGGTGCAGGGCGCCCTTGAAGCCGACGGTGAGCGCCTGCTTGATGCCGAAGAACGCATGGTCATTGACCTGCAAATGCAGGAACTGGCCGAACTGATGAAAGGCAGCGATGGTTACGCCATCGAGCAACAGACCAAGCGCCTGTCGCAAGTGACTGATGCCTTTGCCGCCCGCCGTATGGATCAGACGGTTAAAGCCGCGCTGGCGGGCCGCAACCTGAATGAAATTGAGGAATAACTGATGCCGCAGGTCACTTTTCTACCGCACGCCGAACATTGCCCTGAGGGCATGGTCGTGGAGGCTGAGACCGGCAAGTCCCTGCTCGACGTCGCCCATGACAACCACATCGAGATCGAAAGTGCTTGTGGCGGCGTGAATGCCTGCACCACCTGTCACTGCATCATTCGTAAAGGTTTCGACAGCCTCAATGAGGCTGACGACCTGGAAGAAGACTATCTTGATCGGGCGTGGGGCCTGGAGCCGACGTCGCGCCTGAGTTGTCAGGCGAAAGTGGGGACTGAAGACCTCACCGTCGAAATCCCGAAATATTCGCTCAACCATGCAGCCGAAGCGCCGCATTGATTCAAGGAAATGTCATGAGCCTGAAATGGGTTGATGTACAAGAAATCGCTATACGACTTGCTGAAGCTCATCCTGAGGTCAATCCTCTTACGGTGAACTTCGTCAAGCTGCGCGACCTCGTAATGGCACTGCCGGATTTTGACGACATCCCTGACCGGGGTGGCGAAAAGGTCCTTGAGGCGATTCAAGGCCTGTGGATCGAAGAAGCAGACTGAGCCGCCTTTTTACGCAGTTAGGCAATACCCAATAACCCGCGTATAATTCGCGGGTTTAATTTTTCGTAAATTACCGTTTCTGGAGTTACACCATGGCTGTTCAACGTACTTTCTCCATCATCAAGCCTGACGCTGTTGCAAAAAACGTCATCGGCGAGATCACCACTCGTTTCGAAAAAGCCGGCCTGAAGGTTGTAGCTTCGAAACTCAAGCAACTGTCCAAGGCTGAAGCTGAAGGCTTCTACGCTGAGCACAGCGCTCGTGGCTTCTTCGGCGACCTGGTTGCCTTCATGATCTCCGGTCCTGTTGTTGTTCAGGTTCTGGAAGGCGAAAACGCTATCGCTCTGAACCGTGAGCTGATGGGCGCTACCAACCCTAAAGAAGCGGCTGCTGGCACCATCCGTGCTGACTTCGCTGAATCCATCGACGCCAACGCTGTTCACGGCTCGGACTCCGAAGCTGCCGCTGCTCGCGAAATCTCGTACTTTTTCGCTGCTACTGAAGTAACCGCTCGCTAAGCATCGGCTTAAAGAGTGAGGGTGAATCCATGACTACATCGACTGTTAAAACCAACCTGCTGGGTCTGACTCAGCCGGAAATGGAGAAATTCTTCGACTCAATCGGGGAGAAGCGTTTCCGTGCCGGTCAGGTAATGAAGTGGATTCACCACTTTGGCGTCGACGATTTCGACGCCATGACGAACGTCAGCAAGGCCCTGCGCGACAAGCTCAAGGCCATTGCCGAGGTGCGTGGTCCCGAAGTGGTCAGCGAGGACATCTCCAGCGACGGTACCCGTAAGTGGGTCGTGCGCGTGGCGTCCGGCAGCTGTGTCGAGACCGTGTACATTCCCCAGGGCAAACGTGGCACTTTGTGCGTTTCGTCCCAGGCAGGCTGTGCCCTGGATTGCAGTTTCTGCTCCACCGGCAAGCAAGGCTTCAATAGCAACCTCACCGCCGCCGAAGTTATCGGCCAGGTGTGGATTGCCAACAAATCCTTTGGCAGCGTCCCGGCGACCGTCGACCGTGCCATCACCAACGTGGTGATGATGGGCATGGGTGAGCCGCTGCTGAACTTCGACAACGTGATTGCGGCCATGCACCTGATGATGGACGACCTGGGCTACGGCATCTCCAAGCGCCGTGTGACCCTGTCGACCTCCGGCGTGGTACCGATGATCGATGAGCTGGCCAAGCACATTGACGTCTCCCTTGCGTTGTCGCTGCACGCACCTAATGACGCATTGCGTAACCAATTGGTGCCGATCAACAAGAAGTATCCGCTTAAGATGCTGCTCGAGTCATGCCAGCGTTATATGGCGACCCTGGGTGAAAAGCGTGTGTTGACCATTGAGTACACCATGCTCAAGGACGTCAATGACAAGCTGGAACACGCGGTCGAGATGATCGAATTGCTCAAGGACACCCCGTGCAAGATCAACTTGATCCCGTTCAACCCGTTTCCCCATTCTGGCTACGAGCGGCCGAGCAACAACGCCATCCGTCGTTTCCAGGATCAACTGCACCAGGCCGGCTATAACGTCACTGTGCGAACCACCCGTGGTGAAGACATCGACGCCGCGTGTGGCCAATTGGTAGGGCAGGTGATGGACCGCACCCGCCGCAGTGAACGTTATATCGCCGTGCGCGAACTTAACGCCGCTGAAGATTTGCCGCAAATCGCTGTGAATCGAATCTGAGAGAGGATCTCTATGCCCTTGCGCCTTGCGCTGCTTTTACTGTTTACCGGCCTCGTGGCCGGTTGCGTTTCATCGGGCCATGACAGCCCGTTGCGCACTGATAAAGGCCGTGATGAGGCGCGAGTTGCCTATGTGCAACTGGGTTTGGGGTACCTGCGCCAAGGCATGAGCGAGCAGGCCAAGGTGCCGTTGAAAAAGGCCCTTGAGCTGGACGCCGATGATGCTGATGCCAATGCTGCGCTGGCCCTGGTGTTTCAGGCCCAGGCCGAGCCCGAGCTGGCCGACCGCTATTTTCACAAGGCCCTGGCCTCCCGTCCTGCCGACCCGCGGCTGCTGAACAACTACGGCAGTTTCCTGTTCGAGCAGCAACGGTATGACCTGGCGTCACGTTATTTCCAGCAAGCCGCCACCGATACTCTCTACCCGCAGCGTTCGCGGGTGTTCGAGAACCTCGGTGTAACCTCGATGCGCCTCGGCCAACGCGACAGCGCCCGCCAGCAACTGGAAAAAGCCCTGCATTTGAACAGTCACCAGCCACGGGCATTGCTCGAAATGGCTGAGTTGTCTTACGAAGACAGGCATTATGTGCCGGCACGTGACTATTACGAGCGTTTTAGCCTGCTCAGCGGGCAAAATGCACGTAGTCTATTGCTCGGTGTGCGCCTGGCGACGGTTCATGAAGAACACGACACGGCCGCACGTTTTGGCCAGCAACTCGAACGACTCTATCCCGGTACGCCGGAATATCAGCAATACCTGTCGGAGCAATGATGAAAGCCGCGCACCCGGAAGATGTAGCAGCTAATCGCGTCAACCCAGGCGAAACCTTGCGCCAGGCCCGCGAAAGCAATGGTTGGTCGCTGGCGGAAGTGGCCCTCAAGCTCAATTTGACCAGCACCTCCCTGGCCAATCTGGAAGCCGGCGCGTTCGACAAGCTGCCTGGGCACACCTTTGCCCGCGGCTATATCCGCGCCTATGCCAAATTGCTGGGTATCGACCAGGCCGTGCTGGTCCAGGAGTTCGACCAGTTCACCGGTACCGACGCCCAGGGCAGTAATGTCCATGGGTTGGGGCGTATCGAGGAGCCAACGCGGGTTTCCCACACGATTTTGCGAATTGTCAGCCTGTTGTTGCTGATTGCCGTGGTCGGCGGCGGTTTTGTCTGGTGGCAGGACCAGACCTCCCAGCGCAACAAAGACCTGACCAGCAATGCCATGGAACATGTCGAAGTCGAAAGCGCCGACGGCACTACCCAGATTCACCCGTTGGACGAGCCGGAAGACCAGGCCGTGGTAGAAGGGCAAGCCGCGCCGCAAGCGCCGGCCACTGCCGAGCAACCCGCGCCAGACGCTGGCACGGCCCCGGCTGTGACGGCTGCGGTGCCGGCTCCGGCGGTTCCAACCGCTCCGGCAGCACCCGTGGCCCAGGCTCCGGTGGTTCCGACACCTGCTCCTGCGACCCCTGCGCCAGCCGCACCCGCAGCGCCGGCGATGTCGCCTCCCACCACCCCTGCGTTGATCGCCGGTGATGGGCGCGTACAGATTACCTTCATCGCTGACTGCTGGACGCAGGTCACCGATGGCAACGGCAAAGTGCTGTTCAGCGGTTTGAAGCGTAAGGGAGATACGCTTGACCAGGGCGGCAAGCCTCCTTTGACGCTGCGTCTGGGCTTTGCCCGTGGCGCGCAAGTGGCCTACAACGGCCAGCCTGTAGACGTGGCGCCGTTCACCAGTGGCGAGACTGCTCGCCTCAAGTTGGGACAATAGTCATGCACGGCGAATCTCCAATCAAACGTCGCGTATCGCGCAAGATCTGGGTCGGCTCGGTGCCGGTGGGTGGCGATGCCCCCATCGCAGTGCAGAGCATGACCAACAGCGACACCAACGATGTGGCCGCCACCGTGGCCCAGATCAACCGTCTGGAAGCTGCCGGCGTGGACATCGTGCGGGTGTCCGTTCCGGACATGGACGCAGCCGAGGCCTTTGGTCGTATCAAGCAGTTGGTCAAGGTGCCACTGGTTGCCGATATTCACTTCGACTACAAGATCGCATTGCGCGTGGCCGAACTGGGTGTGGACTGCCTGCGTATCAACCCCGGCAACATCGGGCGTGAAGATCGCGTGCGTGCCGTGGTTGATGCTGCCCGGGATCGTGGTATTCCAATCCGCATCGGCGTCAACGCCGGCTCCCTGGAAAAAGACCTGCAAAAAAAATACGGCGAGCCCACGCCCGCGGCCCTTGTTGAGTCTGCACTGCGCCACGTTGAACACCTTGAACGCCTGAATTTCCAGGACTTCAAGGTCAGCGTAAAGGCTTCCGACGTGTTCATGGCCGTAGAAGCCTATCGCCTGCTGGCCAAGGAAATCGTGCAACCGTTGCACTTGGGTATCACTGAAGCGGGCGGTTTGCGCTCAGGCACGGTGAAATCTGCGGTGGGTCTCGGTATGCTGCTCGCCGAAGGGATTGGCGATACTATCCGCATCTCCCTTGCGGCAGACCCCGTAGAGGAAGTGAAGGTCGGCTACGACATTCTCAAATCCCTGCGTTTGCGTTCCCGTGGTATCAACTTCATCGCCTGCCCGAGTTGCTCGCGGCAGAACTTCGACGTGGTGAAAACCATGAACGACCTGGAGTTGCGCCTCGAAGACCTGCTGGTGCCGCTGGATGTCGCAGTGATCGGTTGTGTGGTCAACGGGCCGGGTGAGGCCAAAGAGGCCCACGTGGGCCTGACCGGTGGTACACCGAACCTGATTTACATCGACGGCAAGCCGTCGCAGAAGCTAACGAATGACAATCTGGTGGATGAGCTGGAAAAGCTGATCCGCGAGAAAGCGGCCGAGAAGGTCGCCGCTGACGCAGCGCTGATCGCTCGCGGCTGATTGACCGAATTTAAGGATCTGATGTGAGCAAGTCTCTGCAAGCCATTCGTGGCATGAACGACATCCTGCCGGAGCAGACGCCACTGTGGCGCTACTTCGAGAGCACGGTCGCGCGCCTGCTGGATAACTACGGTTACAAGCAGATCCGCATGCCGATCGTCGAGTTCACCGAACTGTTCAAGCGCTCCATCGGTGAAGTGACCGACATCGTCGAAAAAGAGATGTACACCTTTGAAGACCGCAACGGCGACTCCCTGACCCTGCGTCCGGAAGGCACTGCCGCGTGCGTGCGCGCCGTACTGGAACATGGCATCACCGGTGGTGGCCAGACCCAGAAGCTGTGGTACATCGGCCCGATGTTCCGCCACGAGCGCCCTCAGAAAGGCCGTTATCGCCAGTTCCACCAGATCGGGTGCGAAGTTTTCAACCTGGACGGCCCGGACATCGACGCCGAGCTGATCGTGCTGACCTGGCGCCTATGGGGCCAGTTGGGCATTCGTGATGCGGTCAAGCTTGAACTCAACAGCCTGGGCACCAGCGAGTCCCGTGGGCGCTACCGCGAAGCCCTGGTCGAGTACCTGTCCGCCCACCTGGACAAACTGGACGAAGACAGCCAACGCCGTCTGAAATCCAACCCGTTGCGCGTCCTGGATACCAAGAACGCCGACACCCAGGCCGTGCTGGTCGATGCGCCGAAAATGGCCGATTACCTGGACGACGAGTCCCGCGTGCACTTCGAGGGCCTCAAGGCTCGCCTGGATGCAGCCGGTATTCCCTACGTGATCAACCCCAAGCTGGTGCGTGGCCTCGACTACTACAGCAAGACCGTGTTCGAGTGGGTCACCGACAAGCTCGGCGCCCAGGGCACCGTGTGTGCCGGTGGTCGCTACGACGGCTTGGTCGAGCAAATGGGCGGCAAGCCGACCACGGGCGTAGGCTTTGCCATGGGCATTGAGCGGCTGATCCTGCTGCTGGAAACCCTGGAGCAGGTCCCGCAAGAGATTTCCCGCCAGGTGGACGTGTACCTGTGCGCCTTCGGCGAGGCTGCCGAACTGGCGGCCCTGGCCTTGAGCGAAAAAGTACGTGACCAACTGCCGAGCCTGCGCCTGCAGGTCAATGCCGGCGCTGGTAGCTTCAAGAGCCAGTTCAAGAAGGCCGACAAGAGCGGTGCGCTGTACGCACTGATCCTCGGCGATGACGAGCTGGCCCAGCAAGTGGTAGGTTTCAAACCCCTGCGTGGCCAGGGCGAACAACAGAACATTGCCTTTGATGCGCTCGCTGCGCACTTGGCCACCTGCGTCGTGCAGGGTTGAAGCTGTCGAACAGCCGAATTTAGCGATTAAGGAGTATTGGGGTGTCGAGTACTGATGATGAGCAACTGGCCGAGTTCAAGGACTGGTGGCAGCGTAACGGCAAGCCCCTGGTTACGGGCGGTCTGCTGGCTTTAGTGGTGGTGTTCGGCTGGCAAGCCTGGACCAAGTATCAGGCCAACCAGTCCCAAGGCGCCTCGATCGTTTATCAGCAATTGCTGGAAACTACCCTCACACCGGACGGCAAGCCTGATCCTGCGCAGGTTGCAGACCTGGCCGGCAAGCTGAAAAACGAATTCGGCGGTAGCACCTACGCCCAATACGGCAGCCTGTTCGTCGCGAAAGTCGCGGTCGACACCGGCAAGCTGGATGACGCGGCCACCGAGCTGAAGGCCATCGCCGACAAGCCGACCAACCCGACCCTGGGTGAAATCGCACGTCAGCGCCTGGCACAGGTATTGGCGGCACAGAACAAGGCTGACGAAGCACTCAAACTGCTCGACGGCGATGCTGACAAGGCATTCGTGGCCACTCGCGAAGAGCTCAAGGGCGACCTTTTGGTCCAATTGGGTCGTACCGACGAAGCCCATGCTGCGTACCAAAAAGCCAAGGCGGCGCTGTCTGATGAAGCGGCGGTCGGTGGCTTACAAATCAAGCTCGACGACTTGGCCAAAGGGGATGCGTGACGTGATCCGTTGGAAACATGCAGCATTGCTGGCTCTGGCCGTTTTGGCCGCGGGTTGCAGCAGCAACAGTAAAAAAGAACTGCCGCCTGCCGAGCTGACCAGCTTCAAGGAAGAAGTGGTCCTGCAAAAACAATGGAGCCAATCCATTGGTGATGGGCAGGGCGACCTCTATAACCTGTTGCAGCCGGCGATTGACGGCGACAACATCGTGGCCACTGATTCCACTGGCGTTGTAGTTGCCATGGATCGCATGAACGGCGACGTCAAGTGGAAGAAAGACCTCGAACTGCCGGTTTCCGGCGGTGTGGGCGTCGGCTACGGCATGGTGCTGATCGGTACGCTCAAGGGTGACGTGGTCGCGCTGGACTCCAGCACCGGTGAAGAGAAATGGCGCGCTCGCGTGACCAGTGAAGTGCTCTCGGCACCGGCGACCAACGGCGATATCGTCGTGGTGCAAACCCAGGACGACCGCGTGATCGGCCTGGATGCCTCCACCGGCGACCAACGCTGGTTGTACGACAGCACCCCTGCGGTGTTGACCCTGCGTGGTACCAGTGGTCCGATTGTGACCAACAACCTCGCGGTTGCAGGCCTGTCGACCGGTAAAGTGGTTGCCCTCAATACCCAGAACGGCGTGCCGGCCTGGGAAACCCGTGTGGCTATCCCACAAGGTCGTTCCGAACTGGATCGCGTTGTGGACATCGACGGCGGCTTGCTGCTGTCGGGTGAAACGATCTACGTCGCCACCTACCAGGGCCGTGTTGCCGCGCTGGACCTGCAAAGCGGCCGCATCAACTGGCAGCGTGATGCTTCCAGTTATGCGGGTGTCGCCCAAGGGTTTGGCAGCGTCTATGTGAGCCTGGCATCCGGCACCGTTGAAAGTGTCGATGAGCGTTCCACCACTGCACTGTGGAGCAATGACTCCCTGGCTCGCCGTCAACTGTCGGCACCGGAAGTTTTCTCCAGCTACGTGGCGGTGGGTGACTTCGAAGGCTACCTGCACCTGCTGAGCCAGGTGGACGGTCGTTTTGTCGGTCGCCAGCGTATCGACAGCGACGGCCTGCGTGCGCGTCCGCTGGTGGTGGGTAACATGCTTTATGTGTATGGCAACGGCGGCAAGCTGGAAGCCCTGACCATCAAGTAAAGGTTTGACTATGCTTGGGGTAACCCCCAGGCGGCCCTGCTTCAATGCTCTGTGTAGGAGCGAGCTTGCTCGCGAAGGACGTCAACGATAACGCGGGTTTTCTGGATAAACGCGGCGTTCTCGGTTTTTTCGCGAGCAAGCTCGCTCCTACAGTAGTAGTGCCAGAGCAGGGCATGTGGCATTTCAAATGCCGCCCCGAGCACCAGCCGCTGCCCTGCAGCGGCTTTTGTATTTTCTGAAATAACGAAGTGGAGAGCCGCATGGTTCCCGTAATCGCCCTGGTGGGCCGACCTAACGTCGGCAAGTCCACCTTGTTCAACCGCCTGACCAGGACTCGTGACGCCATTGTCGGCGACTTGTCCGGTCTGACCCGTGATCGCCAATACGGTGAGGCAAAGTGGCAAGGGCGCTCCTACATTATTGTCGACACCGGTGGTATCTCCGGTGACGAGCATGGCATGGACGAAAAGATGGCCGAGCAGTCGCTGCTCGCTATCGAAGAAGCCGATGTGGTGCTGTTTCTGGTGGACGCCCGCGCGGGCTACACCGCTGCCGACCAGATGATTGGCGAGCACCTGCGCAAGCGCAACAAGCGTTCCTATCTGGTCGCCAACAAGATCGATAACATCGATCCTGAGGCGGCCCGTGCCGAATTCAGCCCGATGGGCCTGGGTGACGCGATCCCGGTCGCCGGTGCTCACGGTCGCGGTATCACCCAGATGCTGGAAATCGCCCTGCGCGACTTCCCCAAGGATGATGTCGAGGAAGAAGAAGGCGAAGAAGAGATCGTTGCTGAAGGCGAGGAAGCCAAGCGCATTCCGGGTCCGAGCGAAAAGGACGGTATCAAGATCGCCATCATTGGCCGTCCGAACGTCGGCAAGTCGACCCTGGTCAACCGTATGCTCGGTGAAGACCGCGTTATCGTCTACGACCAGCCCGGTACTACCCGCGACAGCATCTACATCCCGTTCGAACGCAACGAGGAAAAGTACACGCTGATCGACACGGCCGGTGTGCGCAAGCGCGGCAAGATCCACGAAGAAGTTGAAAAGTTCTCCGTGGTCAAAACCCTGCAAGCCATCAAAGACGCCAACGTGGTGATCTTCGTGATGGACGCCCGCGAAGGCGTGGTAGACCACGACCTCAACTTGCTGGGCTTTGCCCTGGAAGCCGGTCGCGCCCTGGTGATCGCGATCAACAAGTGGGACGGCATGACGCCGAGCGAGCGTGATTTCGTCAAGATCGAGCTGCAACGTCGCTTGTTCTTCGTCGAGTTCGCCGATATCCACTTTATCTCGGCACTGCACGGCACTGGCGTGGGCAACCTGTACGCGTCCGTCCAGAACTCGTTCAAGTCTGCGGTCACCCGCTGGCCGACCAACCGCCTCACCCAGATCCTGGAAGACGCGGTGGGCGAGCACGCACCGCCGATGGTCAACAACCGCCGGATCAAACTGCGTTACGCCCACTTGGGTGGTGCCAACCCGCCGATTATCGTGATCCACGGTAACCAGATCGAGAAGGTGCCCAAGTCGTATGTGCGTTACCTGGAAAACACCTACCGCCGTGTCTTGAAGCTGGTCGGTACGCCGATCCGTATCGAGTTCAAGGGTGGCGATAACCCATACGAAGGCAACAAGAACACACTGACCGACCGTCAGGTGAACAAGAAGCGTCGTTTGATGACTCACCACAAGAAGGCCGACAAGAAGCGCCGTGACAAGAAATAACGGCAGCTTTGAGTGGTAAGCAACACGCTGCAAAAAAGGGCTCCTTTGGAGCCCTTTTTTGTGCGCGACCGTTTGTGCCTTGACCCGATGCAATAGGCAGCTTAAAACTTGGGGCTCACCTGCAGGGGCTTTTGATGATCACCAGTAAGCTGCCAAACGTCGGCACGACCATTTTCACCACCATGTCACAACTCGCCGCTGAAACTGGCGCGCTCAACCTGTCCCAAGGTTTCCCGGATTTCAATGGCCCGCAAGGTTTGCTCGACGCAGTGGGCAAGCATATCGCTCTGGGTCACAACCAATACGCGCCCATGACCGGCTTGCCCGTGTTGCGTCAGCAGGTGGCCGCCAAGATTGCTCGCAGTTATGGCGCCACAGTCAATGCCGACAGCGAGGTGACCATCACCCCTGGTGCCACGGAGGCGATCTTCTGCGCGATTCAGGCGGTGATTCATCATGGCGATGAAGTCATCGTGTTCGACCCCAGCTACGACAGCTATGAGCCCTCGGTGGAGCTGGCCGGTGGTCGTTGCGTGCACGTGCAACTGAGCCTGGACGGTTTTGCCCTGGACTTCGAGAAGATCAAGGCGGCGCTGTCACCGCGCACCCGCATGATCATCATCAACTCGCCACATAACCCCACCGGCGCACTGATCAGCCGCGCCGAGCTGGACCAGTTGGCCGAACTGATCCGCGACCGTGATATTTATCTGGTCAGCGATGAGGTCTACGAGCACCTCGTATTCGACGGTGTACCCCACGTCAGCGTATTGGCCCATCAGGAACTGTATCAGCGCGCCTTTGTGGTCAGCTCATTCGGTAAGACCTATCACGTCACTGGCTGGAAGACCGGCTACGTGGTCGCGCCACCGGCCCTTAGCGCCGAACTGCGCAAGGTGCATCAATATGTCAACTTCTGCGGCGTGACCCCTTTGCAGTACGCTTTGGCGGACTTCATGGCCGAACACCCGGAACATGTCGAAGAGCTGCCGGCCTTCTATCAGGCCAAGCGGGACCTGTTCTGCGACCTGCTGGCGCCATCGCGCTTGAGCTTTACCCGGGTGACCGGCACTTACTTCCAACTGGTGGATTACTCGCAGATTCGCCCAGACCTGGATGACGTCGCCATGTCCCTGTGGATGACCCGCGAACATGGCGTGGCGACCATTCCGGTTTCGGTGTTCTACCAGCACCCACCCCAAGGCCAGCGCCTGGTGCGCCTGTGCTTTGCCAAGCGCGAGGAGACGCTGCGACATGCGGCGCAAAAACTATGCGTGATCTGAGTACATTGCCCAATCTGAACATTGCCCTGGTGCAGACAAGCCTGGCCTGGCATGACCGCCAGGCCAATTTCGAACACTTCGAGTTGCTGCTGGAGCAGGCCAAAGGCGCCGACTTGATCGTGCTGCCGGAGATGTTCACCACGGGGTTTTCCATGGAATCAGAAAGCCTCGCCGAGCCGGAAAACGGCCCCACCCATCATTGGCTCCAGGCCCAAGCGGCAAAGTATCAGGCCGTGATTACCGGCAGTGTGATCATCCAGGCCGCCGATGGCAGCCACCGCAACCGCTTGCTGTGGGCGCGGCCGGATGGCGAGGTGTTGCATTACGACAAGCGCCACCTGTTCCGCATGGCCGGTGAACATGACCATTACACCCCAGGCGAGCGCCAGGTGCAGTTCGAATTGAAGGGTTGGCGCATTCGTCCGCTGATCTGCTATGACCTGCGCTTCCCGGTGTGGAGCCGCGATGCCCAGGATACGGACCTGCTGCTGTACACCGCCAACTGGCCAGGTGCGCGGCGTCAGCATTGGAATCGGCTGTTGCCGGCGCGGGCGATTGAGAACCTGTGTTACGTGGCGGCGGTGAATCGGGTCGGCACGGACGGTAAGGGCTTTGCCTACACCGGCGATAGCCAGGTGCTGGATTTTCAGGGGGAGACGTTGCTGAGTGCGGGTGAGGCGGATGGGGTGTTCCAGGTGATCCTGGATGCGGCGGAGCTGGCGGCTTACCGTACGCGGTTCCCGGCGAACCTGGATGCCGATAGTTTTCAGTTTGTCTAAGGCTCTGAGATTGTTCCCACGCTCTGCGTGGGAACGCCTCTTGGGACGCTCTGCGTACCGCTTCTAAGGGCGGACGCAGAGCGTCCAGGGCTGCATTCCCACGCAGAGCGTGGGAACGATCAGGCCCCTGGATTCTCACCCAGGGGCCTTTTGCATTACGGCAATGCTTACGCCGCTTTGGCTTCCAACTGGCTCAACGAACGGTTCAACGCACTGAACAGCGCCTTGAAGCTGGCGGTAGTGATGTTTTCATCGATCCCCACACCATGCACCGGGCGTTCGCCGTTCACGCGCAGTTCAATATAGGCCGCTGCCTTGGCATTGGTACCCGCACCAATCGCGTGCTCGTTGTAGTCCATGATCTCCACGCCAATCGGCAGGCCCGCTACCAGCGCTTCCAACGCACCGTTGCCTTTGCCCTTCCAATGCAGGTTGGTTTCGCCCTGGCCTTTGCCGGAAACTTCCACCTCGACAAAGCTGTTGCCATTCTCTTCCTGCAGGCGGTGGCTGACCAACGCGTACGGCGTGTTGGCTTGCAGGTATTCACGCTGCAGCAAGGCATAGATCTGTGGTGCGGTCATCTCCAGGCCCACGCGGTCGGTTTCGGCCTGTACCACCTGGCTGAACTCGATCTGCATGCGACGCGGCAAGCTGATGTCGTATTCCTGCTCCAGCAGGTAGGCGATACCGCCTTTACCCGACTGGCTGTTCACACGGATCACCGCCTCGTAGCTGCGGCCAATATCGGCCGGGTCGATCGGCAAGTACGGCACTTCCCACAAGGCATCGTCTTTCTGCTGGGAGAAGCCTTTACGGATCGCGTCCTGGTGCGAGCCGGAGAACGCGGTGTGTACCAAGTCGCCGACGTATGGGTGACGTGGGTGCACCTGGATCTGGTTACATTCCTCGACCACTTTGCGTACGCCGTCGATGTCGGAGAAGTCCAACTGCGGGTCCAGGCCCTGGGTGTACATGTTCAGCGCCACGGTGACCAAATCGACGTTACCGGTGCGCTCGCCGTTGCCAAACAGGCAGCCTTCAACACGGTCGGCACCGGCCATCAGGCCCAGCTCGGTGGCCGCCACGCCAGTGCCACGGTCGTTGTGGGTGTGCAGGCTGATAATCACGCTGTCGCGACGGTTGATATGGCGACCGAACCACTCGATCTGGTCGGCATAGATATTCGGCGTGGCGCATTCAACCGTGGCGGGCAGGTTGAGGATCATCTTGTGCTCAGGCGTGGGGTTCCACACCTCGATCACTGCGTCACAGACTTCCTTGGCGAATTCCAGCTCAGTGGCGCTGAACGTCTCTGGGGAGTATTCGAACGTCCACTGGGTTTCCGGCTGCTGGGCAGCGTACTTGACGAACAGCTTGGCCGCGTTGACCGCGATGGCCTTGATGCCGTCCTTGTCCTGGTTGAACACGATGCGGCGGAACGACGGCGAGGTGGCATTGTACAAGTGCACAATGGCTTTCTTGGCGCCGCGCAGGGATTCGAAGGTGCGTGCGATCAAATCTTCACGGCCCTGGGTCAGCACCTGGATGGTGGTGTCCTCGGGGATGTGGTTGTCTTCGATCAGGGTACGCACGAAGTCGAAGTCGGTTTGCGAAGCAGCCGGGAACGAAGCTTCGATTTCCTTCACGCCAACGGCCACCAGGGTCTTCCAGAAGCGCAGCTTTTTCACCGCGTCCATCGGCTCGATCAGCGACTGGTTGCCATCACGCAGGTCGGAGCTGCACCAGATAGGCGCTTGGGTGATGGTCTTCGACGGCCAGGTACGGTCCGGGATGTCGATGGTCGGGAACGCGCGGTATTTCGAAGACGGGTCTTTGAGCATGCTCATCGGGAAATCCTTGGTTGTAGGGGCCGAGAAAAGGCGGCCTGCCGTAGAACTGTTATTGGGGATAAAACTTGAGGACGAGGCAGATCGATTCAGCCTGGCAGTCGTGCGCTGACTAGGCACAGGCTGCGGTGCTGGCGGAGCTGAATGAGGGTGTGAGAGGTTTTCATAAGCCCAACCCTAACCGTGGCCAAGTGAGATGGCAAGGTGGCCAGGAAAAATTGATAGATTTTCTGTGTAAAACAAGCTTTATAGATATTTATTGCTAATAATATCTTATGTTCTTCACATTGTTGCGCTGCTGTAGGTGGTGGCGCAATTTTGGTCATGAGGTTTTCACGTGTCCCAGCATGCGACAGTGAGAGGCTCACCATCGCGCAAACAACGCACGACGGTGATTGCTCAAGTGACTTTATGGAAGATCTGATAATCCCCTACCGTGAGGCTATTCGTGACGTTAGCCCCGGGATCTCTCGGGATTGATGGGCCGCTGATGGCAACACTTTTGTTGAATGTTGTGTCGGGGTACACGCCTATGCCCACCCCTCCATTGAGTTCCGCCAGACCTGGAACGTTTCGGGCCGTGTTCATATGGGCCCGGCCTACCAAGGCGAGTACTTTTTCGCCCGGCTTGCGTGTTTCCAAGATACGGCTCGCGAAGTAATTGAATTCTTGTAGGCGAGTAATACCTTCGTCGTTGTCCCCAACGTACTTATAGAAATCGGGCATATCCGATCGGCGGGTCAAGTAGTGGTGCTCGAGGGATTTGACGGTGATTCCATTGTCATTGGCAAGTTGAACCAGTTCCGAGAGCGTGGGAGACGCGCCTTGAGGACGGTGGGCCCCCATGCCCACATCCATGAGCTGGCCCGCGGCATTGGTTTCGACATTCTCAAGATAAAGTGTGGTAACCCCAGACTCTTTGAGGGCCTGCATATTCTCTTTGAGCATCTGGAAACTGGCGATTTCGTTATGGCGCTCGCCCAGTACCACCACATCAGTGATTTCGTAGGCCTTACGCAACAGGTCGGCCGGCGAGGTGCCGGGTGCGAGCTCCAGCCGGGGCGGGCGCGGCGGCATCTGGCCTTGAGTGAGCATGTTCTTGTAGAAGTTATACAAATCCCGCCTGAACCAATACCTGGCCACAGGCAAGGTTTTAGCGGTGAAGTCGGCTTCGACCAGCCGCCCTCTGTTGAGGCTGAAATACTCGGCGTCTGGTAACGCTGGTCTGGTAGGGGCCCCGGCGCCTGTCGTCGAAGTTCCCGGTGTCGGCGTGGGGGCTCCACCGGGCAGTTGATTCAGGCGCCATTCACCGTTGCCCGCATGTTGTACAGAGGCGACGATCCTGCTGCTTTTGGGCGCAGTTGATGGGACGTTCGGGGCGATGATATTGACCCAGCCACTGCGAGCGTGAAAGGCTGAATCGATCTGATAAACCCTGCTCACGCGGGTACTGTCGGTAAATCGGATGAACCACTCGTCGCCAACGTTATAGGTACCGTCACTCCTGAGCGTCCGACCGTTGATCATGTCGCCAGGCCTGGCGTACGCACTCAAGTCGCGCTCTGGAATGACGGCGTCGTTGGGCGTGCGTGAGCCGGCAATAGTGTTGCCGGTGCTGGCGAAGGGGCGCGCCGGCACTGGGCTGACGGGCGCAGGCAGTGCTCTTGGCCCAGGGCGCGGGGTAATCGCGCCTGTGGCCGTCGACGATTTGAATACCGGGCGCATGGGGGCCGCGCGAACATTGGAGATACCCGACGCAGACAGAGTGAAATCACTGTAGATCGCCCGTCCCAGGCCGGGTCTTTTGATCAGGTGTGGCAACACTCTGCTGTTGGCACGCAGTGCGCTGATGCCGGCTTTGCCCAGACGAAAACCCGCAGACACGCCCTTGCCAGCCACGGGTATCAGGTCAGTAAAGATCAATGCCACTTCAATGCCGAACTCGATTTTGTTCTTGAGCGATTGCCGTGCGACCTGCGCACTGCTTACGGACTGGTGATCCGCTCGGTCGATCGCCATCTGTACGTGTTGCTTGTACAGATGGTCTTGGAAATCACCTTTTATGGGCTCAAGGCGAGTGGCGCCTCCCAGCAGCTTGACCGACGAAACCACCAGTTCGGGGGACATCAATTTCGTTGGGTTGTACGCAACTTCTTTAAGCGCTCCCTTGAACTGATCGATCTCATCTTTACTGACCGGTGATTTTCTTTGCGCGATATAGGTTGCCCACTCTTTTTTCTCCAGGAGGGTGTTGAGGGCCGTGTGATCCGCCACTTCGCGATAAGTAATGCCGTCGGGAGCCTTGGGGGTGTACAGCACCAGTGATGGATCTGTCTGGTTGCCGATCACCATTACGCCCTGCACCGCTAGCCCCCTGTGGAGCAGGCTGTTGGCGACGATGGTTTTCCCATCGACTTGAGGGCGGGTGGCCGGGTCGGGGTGAGTCAGTACCGCATCCGCCCACTGCGCCGCGCGTTTATGGATGTTGTCGCTGGCCAGTTCCGTATAGGCGTCGGGGCTGAGTTCTGCCAGAAACGCCTCTTTGTCCATCGCGTCTGCCAGATGAGCTTTCCACGCTGTGCGCAAGTGCACAGCGTTCCCCGATTGGGCATCTGGGGCCATTTTCTGTTTGAGCAGTTTGGTGTATTCGCCCCCGACATCGGTGGTATTGACCAGTGCCTTGAGATCGTCGGTATCCAGGGTAACCGGCTTGCCGCTCAGGTCTCGCACAGGCTTGCCGTGCTTGTCGCGCAGAGGCAAGGTCATTTTCTCATCGGTGTATACACCTCTTTCGACGGCAGGGAAGCCACTGGGATTCTTCAGCGCCAAGTCGGTCAGGGACACCGCGTCTTGTTTCGAATAGAGGGGTTGGCCAGTCCCTCTCCCACCGTGGATGGCGGTGCGGGTGTGGACCTGCACCATGAGTTGATCCGCATCGATTTCTGCTGCCGGGTATCGCTGTTTGATGGCTGCATTCAGGCGATCACGGGCGAAGGTGTTCAGCGCCGGGATTTTTTCAAGCAGGGGCGTCAGCGCATCCAGGCTCTGTTCCTGCGCCTTTTCCAAGTGCAAAAACAAGGCTTCTTGAAAGGGGCTTAGATTCTTCAACCATTCGGGTTGGAGTTTGTCGGTCAGTTTGTCGTCCCGGGCCAGCATGGCGTTGGTGCCATCGATGAGGTACGACCAATCGGCCGCATTATCGATACCTTCCAATGTGGCACTGTCGAGAAGAGGGTTGACGGTTTTGCCTGGCGCCAATGCTGTGCTCAGGTGGGTATTAATGTCTGCCCGCTGGCGTTTGAGCATCCAGGGGATGGATTGGGCCAACACATCCCCGGCCGATGGCTCGACACTGGACATCAGATCTTTTCCGCTAATAGGATCGGGCCGGTTTTGCAGAGCCGGGGGCAGGCCTTGCAGGAGCAACTTGGCCTCGACACCGCCCTGGTCCAGGCGGCTGGCCAAAGCCTGGCGCGCCTGGGCCGGGGTTGCGAATTCCTCGAAACCTTCGCTGGGCGTGTACATCACGACGGGGCCATTGTCATCGTTGAGCGCAAGTGCGCGCCCATTCGGCCAGGTGGGCGGCGTAGCATATGAGCCGTCTTTTCGGGTGATGAGAAAGGCCCCTGGCAGCATCGCGCCATGTTCCGTTTGGTCATCCACAGTGACGGGGTACACCCCAAAGCGATCACCGTCGGTGAAGCGTTTTTCTCGGTCTTGCAGGGTGGGGTAGCGCAATGCGGAGTCGATCAGGTCTTTGCCGGTCGCGCTCAGGGTGCCATCGCTCAGGCGCAGTGAGGCGAGGATCGACAGCTGTTTTTTGTGCAGGAACAACAGTTGCTCTTGCGGCGGCATCTGGAGAGTCGGCTGATTTTCCACCGGCCGCGGTGTGCTCCAGTATTCTTCAAGCGCCTGCGGGTATTGCGTGGCAATGCTGCGAGCAATGGATTGCAGTGTGCCTTCGGTAAAGACCGGTACCGCCAGGTCGGCAATGGTTCGTCGATGAGTGAATTGAGTGCTTATGCCCCGCTCCGGGCGCATCAACGCATTCGGGTTGGCCTGGATGTCGCGGATCATCCTGGCCAGCGCAGTCATCAGGGGTTCTGAAGAGGCCAGTGATTCGCGTCCATCGCCCACGCGGTAGCGATTGAAACTGAGCATGTCGGTATCCAGCGGCCTGATCGCGGGGAACGCCTCCTCAAGTTGCGCCTGCACAAAGGCCTTGAAGCCGGGTTGCTGGCTGTGCAGGCGTTGCATGTCTTCAGTCAGCATCGCGTGTTCAGTGGTGAACTGTATTTCATTGCTGGGTTTGAAATGCTTCACCAACTGTTGGTATCGCATTTTCGCCGGGGTTATACCTGACGAGGCGGGAGTAGGCGGGTGATCGGGGGCGTAATTGGCGGCGGCGGGCAAGGGGACTGATGCAGGTTGTTGCAGAGTTGCGGGTGGTGTAGGCGGGCTGGTCGGGGGGGTACCGGGTGAGGCGTGAGATGAGGTCAAGAGGTTTTGCGAATGTCGCTCTGACAGTGCTGGGGTAAGGGACATGGAAAGAGTCTCATGGGAATTGGATCTCCAATGCTCAGGTCCTGCTCATTACGTCCGTGTAAATCGCTGGTTGAGTGAGTCTCGGGTGTCGGATGGTTCATCGCAAAAGTGTAAGAAGATCACAGTGCATTGCAGCGAACCTGCGGCAGATCAGGCGTCAGCGCAGGAAATCACTGACGCCCCTCACGGCCACGGTATTCAGGGTTGAAACGCGCCGATAAAAATCGCCGGATCTACCCGTGCATCGTTCAGGCTGACGTTCCAGTGCATATGCGGCCCAGTGGCCCGGCCTGTCGAGCCTACTTTGCCGACTACCGCACCGCGCACCAGTTGCTGACCCACCCTCACATCGATCTTCGACATATGGCAGAACATGCTGATAAAACCCTGGCCATGGTCGACAAACACGGTATTGCCGTTGAAGAAGTAATTGCCGACCAGAATCACCTTGCCATTGGCGGGTGTCTTGATCGGTGTGCCGGCCGGTACGGCGAAGTCCAGGCCCGAGTGCGGGTTGCGCTCTTCGCCGTTGAAGAAGCGTCGCACCCCGAACTTGCTCGACAGCGGCCCGTTCACCGGTTTATCCAGCACCAGATTGCTCGGCAAATTCGGGCTGAAGCTGCGGTAAGCCTTGAGCTGCACTGCCAATTCGCCTTCGATGCGCTTGAGCTGGGCCGGGTCGGGGTTGACCTGGCTTTTGTTCTTCAAGGTGATGCGTTGTTCCGGATACTTCTTGTAGCCGACGATAAACGGCAGGTTGCGCCCCCCGCTGCTGATGCGCTCGTTGCCAGGCTTGACCGTCAACGGGATGCCGACAATCGCCAGCCAGTTGTCCTGCTCCTTGACCACCAGCACCGGCTTGCCCTGGTAGGTGGCTTTTGGCGCCGTGGCCGAAGGGCCTAGTTCGACGACGGCCACGCCGCCAGGCACGGGTTTGTTCAGGGTTCGCGTGATGTAGCTGTCGGCGTGGGCGTTAAACGTGAGGCACAACAGCATCAACAGGCTCAGTAGGCGTGGCATCGATCAATCCAATAATGAAAGGGTGACGGGTGTCAGGTGGTTGTCTTCCACCCGCACTTGCAATTGGCCTTCGCCCAGGCGCGCGGTGAGGCGCTGGCCGGTATGGGTTTGCGCGGCATTGCGAATCGCCTGGCCGCGCTCGTCCAACAGGATGCTATAGCCTCGGCCCAGGGTCGCCAGGGGGCTGACCACCTGCAATGTCTGCACCTGGCTCTGCAGTTGCAGGCGTCGCGCCTTGAGACCTTCGCGCATGGCGCGGGGCAGGCGTTCGGCGAGGCTGTCCAGGCGCTGGCGCAAGAGGGCCAGTTGACGGCCCGGGTGCTGGCCGGCGAGGCGGGTCTCCAGGCGGATCAAGCGTTCGCGACGGGTATTGAGGCTGCGCTCAAACGCACGGCGCAAGCGCATGTCCAGGTCATCCAGGCGCTGGGCCTGTTGGCGCAAGCGCTCACCAGGGTGACGCAAGCGGCGGGCCATGCCTTCCAGGCGCAGGCGGCTGTGGCTCAGGCGGTTGCGCATCAGCATCACCAGGCGGCGCTGCAAATTTTCTACTTGGCGCACCAGATGGCTGGCGTCTGGGGCCAGCAACTCGGCGGCGGCGGAGGGGGTAGGGGCGCGCACGTCCGCCACGAAGTCACTGATGGATACATCGGTTTCATGGCCGACGGCACTGACGATGGGGGTAACACAGGCATCAATTGCGCGAGCCACCGCCTCTTCGTTGAAACACCAGAGGTCTTCCAGGGAGCCACCGCCACGGGCCAGGATCAGCGCGTCGAAACCGCGTGCGTCGGCGAGTTTCAGCGCCCGCACAATCTGCGCGATTGCTTCGCGGCCTTGCACGGCGGTAGGGATCAGGGTCAGTTCAACGTTCGGCGCACGGCGGCGGAACACGCTGATGATGTCGCGAATCACCGCGCCGGTGGGTGAGCTGATAATGCCGATGCGCCGAGGATGCACCGGCAGCGCCACTTTGCGTTCGGCACTGAACAGGCCTTCGGCGCTGAGCTTTTCCTTCAGTGCATCAAAGGCCAGGCGCAGCGCACCATCACCGGCCGGCTCCACGGTATCGAGGATCAGTTGGTAATCGCCACGGCCCTCGAACAACGAGACCTTGCCGCGCACCTTCACCGCCAGGCCGTCCTTCAACGCCTGGCGTACCCGCGCCGCGTTATTGCGAAACAGCGCGCAACGCACCTGGGCGCCACTGTCCTTGAGCGTGAAGTACACATGGCCGGAGGCCGGGCGGGCGAGGTTGGAGATCTCGCCTTCCACCCAGATATTGGTGAACACGTCTTCCAGCAACACCCGCGCACGGCCGTTGAGTTGGCTGACAGTCAGGACTTCGCGGTCCAGGCCCAAGCGGGCAAAAGGATCTTTAATCATGGGCGGCAGTTTATAGGCATTCGTGCAGGGTTTGACAGAATTGCTCCACCAGCGCGTTTGGCGCTTGCGCGCAGGCCAGGGCTACGGTGCTGTGGCAGTCCGGGTCGGCCAAGGGCAAAAAATGCACGTTGGGCGGGGCGATGTCCTGCATGGATTTTGGTAACAAGGCAATACCGAAACCAGCCTGGATCAGTTGCAACTGCGTGGTCTTGCGCGACATCACCCGCGCCGCCTTGGGGAAAAAACCTGCACGCATGCACAATTCGGCCGACAGATAACTCAGCCCGCCGCGCTGAGGATGGGGGATCGAGATAAACGCTTGGTCCTTGAGTTGCGCCAACTCCACCGCTGCGTCGCTGCGTGCCAACGGGTGACCTGTCGGCACCGCCAGCGCCAACGGCTCGGTGTACAACGGCACCACGCGCACGCCTTCGCGCTGGCGCAACACCGGCAACCGCAGCAGGCCGACGTCCAGTCGCCCCTCGGCGATTTCCTCCAGTTGGGCTTCGGAGGAGAGCTTGACGATATCCATCGACACACCCGGACAGCGCTCCAGCCACGTGCTGATGCCTTGCAGTAGCGCGCCGCTCATCGGCACGGTACTCGAGTGGCTCAGGCGCAGAGTGCCGAGTTGGCCCTGGCCCACTTGCGTCGCCAGGTCGCTGGCCTTGAGCAACTCACTCAGCAGGTTGCGCGCCCGTGGGTAGAAGGCTTCGCCGGCGGCCGTCAGCCGTGGCTGGCGTGCAGTGCGTTCGAACAGCGGGGTTTGCAGTTGTGATTCCAGCTCCTTGATCTGCCGGCTCAACGCCGATTGCGCCACGAACAGGCGTTCGGCCGCGGCACTGAAGCTACCGCTGTCGGTGATTTCGACGAAATAACGCAGTTGGCGAGTGGAGATCACAAGTCATGCCTTTTTGAGATAGGTAGTGAGCTTTGAAGATATTAGTCGCAACACTTGCCGATGGCTAAAGTGAACGGCATCTCACTAGAAGGAATAAGTCATGAGTCCGGTGGAGTTGATGAGCCAGTGGTCGTTCGGCGGTGTGGATTGGCTGGTGATCGGCCTGGGTGTGGCGGTGGCTTACATCGTGTTCGGCATTGCCGGGTTTGGCACCGCGCTGGTGGCGGGGCCGATCCTGATTCTATTCATGCCGCTGTCGAAGATCATCCCGTTGCTGGTGCTTCTGGACTTTGTCGCGGCGTTTGGTGGCCTGCTGCAAACGCGGCGCGATGTGAACAAGCCGGAACTGTTGCGGTTGCTGCCCTGCATGGCCATCGGCTGCACCCTGGGGGTGGTGTTTTTGCTCAACCTGCATTCGGACCTGCTGCTGTTGTTGATGGGGCTGTTTATCAGCGCCTACGCGATTTACAGCCTGGCGGTGAAAGCACGGCCCAGTCAGCTGGCGGCGGGGTGGTCGATTCCCATGGGCACTGTGGGTGGCCTGTTTGGTGCGCTATTTGGCAGTGGCGGCTTTTTATATGCGATCTATCTGAATAGCCGTTTGCCCAAGGACGCAGCGCGGGCTACGCAAAGTGCGCTGATCAGTTGCAGCACGGTTGTGCGTTTGAGTCTGTTCCTGATTGCCGGGGTTTATGCAGATTGGCCGTTATTGATGTTGGCGGTTTGCCTGTTGCCAGCGATGGCCCTGGGGCTGTGGTGTGGGCGCAGGCTGACGATGCGGCTGTCTCGTGAGGCGTTCGTGCGGTTGGTGACCTGGTTGGTATTGGCCAGTGGTATTGCGTTGATCGGGCGGTATGTGAGTACTTGACCTGATTTTTTCAGGGATTAAGCTGCCGTCCTCCCGGGCGTCATCGCGGGCAAGCCCGGCTCCCACACTGGAATGCGTTCCAAATGTGGGAGCCGGG
>NZ_SMOF01000001.1:4959549-5043446 GCF_018135665.1 Pseudomonas sp. B2021 | reverse complement strand
CACACTGGAATGCGATCAACTGTGGGAGCCGGGCTTGCCCGCGATGGCGCCAGTAGCCACACCGCAGGACTCCCATGAATTCCCAAAGCATCCTTGTCCCGAAAATCTCCACCTTGCCCGTCCACGAACCCCGCGCCCGGGCGATTGTGCGCTGGCTGGTGCGCAAGAACATCATCAAGGAAGAGCTCACCACTTGCGGCCGCACCGGCAACCGTATGGGCTACGCCCTGGCCGATGGCGCCCGCGCCGTGGTGCTGCATCCCGAGGCGTTGCCGTTCAACGAGCCGGTCAATGGCTTGGAGATCATCTATAAGCGTTGCATCTATACCCCGGCCAAGGGCTTTCTCGAGGAGGCCGGTTGCCCGGAGTGCCTGAAGGAGGTCGGAGAAGCGCTGTTCGAAAGCCTGGAAGACTGGATGCCCGGCCACACCGATAACTTCACCTGCCCGCTGTGTGGGCATGAAGACGACATTAATGGCTTTTTATTCTTGCAGGAGTGCGGGTTTTCCAACCTGGGCTTCATTTTCAACAACTGGGCGGAGGCGGGTTTCAAGCAGAGCTTTATCGACGAGTTTGCCGATTGGTTGGACCAGAAGGTGAGCTGGGTCAAAGTCGAGCTTTAAACCATCTATCACTATTACCAAGTTTGTCAGAGTTTTACATTGAGCCCGGCAGGGTGCATGTATATAATGGCGCGCTTCCATTTTCCCGCTCGGGAGCCCCCGCGATGCTGCGTATCAGCCAAGAAGCTCTGACATTCGACGACATTCTCCTAGTGCCCGGTTATTCCGAGGTGCTTCCTAACGAAGTCAGTCTCAAGACCCGCCTAACCCGTGGCATCGAGCTGAATATTCCCCTGGTTTCCGCTGCCATGGACACCGTCACCGAAGCCCGTCTGGCCATTGCCATGGCTCAGGAAGGCGGCATCGGCATCATCCACAAGAACATGACCATCGAGCAGCAAGCTGCCGAAGTGCGCAAGGTCAAGCGTTACGAAGCCGGTGTGGTGAAAGATCCGATCACCATCGAAGCTGACGCCACCGTGCGTGATCTGTTCGAACTCACTCGCATGCACAACATCTCCGGCGTCCCGGTGCTGCACGATGGCGACCTGGTCGGCATCGTCACTTCCCGTGACGTGCGTTTCGAGAACCGCCTTGAAGTGACCGTCCGCGAAGTGATGACGCCTAAAGAGCGCCTCGTCACCGTCAAGGAAGGCGCCGACAAGAACGATGTGCGCGAACTGCTGCACAAGCACCGCATCGAGCGCGTGCTGATCGTCGACGACAAATTCGCCCTCAAAGGCATGATGACCGTCAACGACATCGAAAAAGCCAAGGCTTACCCGCTGGCCAGCAAGGATGACCAAGGTCGTCTGCGCGTTGGCGCTGCGGTTGGTACCGGTAAAGACACCGGTGACCGCGTCTCGGCCCTGGTTGCTGCCGGTGTTGACGTGGTGGTGGTCGACACCGCTCACGGCCACTCCAAAGGCGTGATCGACCGCGTGCGTTGGGTCAAGCAGAACTTCCCTGACGTACAGGTGATCGGCGGCAACATCGCCACCGGCGCTGCCGCCAAGGCCTTGGCCGAAGCTGGCGCCGATGCAGTCAAGGTCGGTATCGGCCCAGGTTCCATCTGCACCACGCGCATCGTTGCCGGTGTGGGCGTGCCGCAAATCAGCGCCATCGCCAACGTCGCCGCTGCCCTTGAAGGCACGGGCGTACCGTTGATCGCCGACGGTGGCATCCGGTTCTCCGGTGACCTGTCCAAGGCCATCGTTGCCGGCGCCTCGTGCGTGATGATGGGCTCGATGTTCGCCGGTACCGAAGAAGCGCCAGGTGAGATCGAACTGTTCCAGGGCCGTTCGTACAAGGCTTACCGTGGAATGGGTTCGCTGGGCGCCATGTCCCAGGCGCAAGGCTCTTCCGACCGTTACTTCCAGGACTCTTCGGCAGGCGCCGAGAAGCTCGTACCGGAAGGTATCGAAGGCCGTGTGCCGTACAAAGGCACCCTGAGCGCGATCATTCACCAACTGATGGGCGGCCTGCGTTCCTCGATGGGTTACACCGGCAGCGCCAACATCGAAGAAATGCGCACCAAGCCAGAGTTCGTGCGAATCACCGGCGCCGGCATGGCTGAATCCCATGTCCACGACGTGCAGATCACCAAGGAAGCGCCAAACTACCGTGTAGGTTGAGCCTTCCAGCAAAATGTTAAGTAACCGGGGCTGTTCTTCAGCCCCGAGTTGTTTCTGATTCATTAGACGAGACTGACTTCATGGCCCTCGACATTCACGCCCACCGCATCCTGATCCTCGACTTCGGTTCCCAGTACACCCAACTGATCGCCCGCCGCGTGCGTGAAATCGGCGTGTACTGCGAACTGCACCCGTTCGACATGGACGATGAAGCGATCCGCGAATTCGCACCCAAAGGCGTCATTCTCGCCGGTGGCCCCGAGTCCGTTCACGAAGCCAACAGCCCGCGCTGCCCGCAAGCGGTATTCGACCTGGGCGTGCCGGTATTTGGCATCTGCTACGGCATGCAGACCATGGCCGAGCAACTGGGCGGCAAGGTTGAAGGTTCCGAGCTGCGTGAATTCGGTTATGCCCGTGTGGACGTGGTTGGCAAGAGCCGCCTGCTGGACGGCATCGAAGACCACATCGACGCCGACGGCCTGTTCGGCCTCGACGTGTGGATGAGCCACGGTGACAAGGTCACCAAAATGCCGGAAGACTTCCACATCCTGGCCAGCACCCCGAGCTGCCCGATCGCTGGCATGTTCAGCGACGAGCGTCGCTACTACGGCGTGCAGTTCCACCCGGAAGTGACCCACACCAAGCAAGGCGGGCGCATCCTGTCGCGTTTCATCCTCGACATTTGCGAGTGTGAAGCCCTGTGGACCCCGTCTAAAATCGCTGAAGACGCCATCGCCCAAGTGCGCGCCCAGGTCGGTACCGACAACGTGCTGCTCGGCCTGTCCGGCGGCGTTGACTCCTCGGTTGTGGCGGCCTTGCTGCACAAGGCCATCGGCGACCAGCTGACCTGCGTATTTGTCGACAACGGCCTGCTGCGCCTGCACGAAGGTGAGCAAGTGATGGCCATGTTCGCCGAGAACATGGGCGTCAAGGTGATCCGCGCCAACGCTGAGGACCAGTTCCTCAACAACCTGGCCGGCGAGTCCGACCCGGAGAAGAAGCGCAAGATCATCGGTCGTACCTTCATCGACGTATTCGATGCCGAGTCCACCAAACTGGACAACATCAAGTACCTCGCCCAGGGCACCATCTACCCCGACGTGATCGAGTCGGCCGGCGCCAAGAGCGGCAAGGCCCACGTGATCAAGTCCCACCACAACGTGGGTGGCCTGCCTGAGGAAATGAACCTCAAGCTGGTAGAACCGCTGCGCGAGCTGTTCAAGGACGAAGTCCGCCGTCTGGGCCTGGAACTGGGCCTGCCGTACGACATGGTCTACCGCCACCCATTCCCAGGCCCGGGCCTGGGCGTGCGTATCCTCGGTGAAGTGAAAAAGGAATACGCCGACCTGCTGCGTCGTGCCGACCACATCTTCATCGAAGAACTGCGCAAGGCCGACTGGTACCACAAGGTCAGCCAGGCGTTCGTGGTGTTCCAGCCGGTGAAATCGGTTGGCGTTGTAGGCGATGGCCGTCGTTACGCATGGGTTGTTGCGCTGCGTGCCGTAGAGACCATCGACTTCATGACGGCGCGTTGGGCTCACCTGCCTTACGAACTGCTGGAGACGGTCAGCGGCCGGATTATCAATGAGATCGAAGGTATTTCGCGCGTTACTTATGACGTGTCGAGCAAGCCGCCGGCGACGATTGAGTGGGAATGAGCCCGCGTCCGGCATTGCCCGGCACGATCTAGCAAAAAATGCCCTGGAGCCCGCGTAATTGCGGGCTTCTGGCTTTTTGGGTCTGGCAAATTCTGGCAGCTTTGTGCATCGCCAAGCACCGTGTTTGTATGGCATGGTAAGGGGCATTGACTGAGCCAAATGCCATGTTCGGTGCTCGATACCATGTCGCCCTAGCAGGGCAGGGCATGGTATCAAATCTCATCATCAGCCCGTTTTCATTGGGTTTTATCGTGGTGCATGAGTGCTTTTCTGAACATGGTATTTTTTCCATGGAATCCGTAACTGCCATGCTGACCGATACCAAGCTGCGTAACCTCAAACCGCAAGAAAAGCTCTACAAGGTGAATGACCGCGACGGGCTGTACGTGGCCGTCACTGCTGCCGGTTCCATCTCATTTCGTTACAACTACTCAATCAATGGCCGTCAGGAGACCATCACGTTCGGTCGTTATGGCGTGGGTGGCATCACACTTGCGGAAGCCAGAGATCGCCTGGGCGAGGCTAAAAAGATGGTTTCGGCGGGTAAGTCACCTGCCAAAGAGAAAGCCCGTGCCAAGGCACGCACCAAAGGGGCAGAGACGTTTGATGCGTGGGCTGAGAAATGGCTGCGTGGGTATCAGATGGCTGACTCAACCCGGGACATGCGCCGATCGGTTTACGAGCGCGAGCTAAAGCCGCACTTCGGTAATCAGAAACTGGTGGAAATCAATCATGAGGATCTGCGAACGCTGACAGATGCAATTGTGGAGCGTGGAGCTCCAGCCACGGCCGTGCACTCCCGCGAGATTGTGATGCAGGTATTCCGATGGGCGATAGAGCGTGGCCAGAAGGTTGAGAATCCGGCTGATCTGGTGCGTCCTGCAAGCATCGCTAAATTCGAGCCACGTGATCGCGCTCTAGGGCCTGACGAAATCGCGTTGATGTATCAGTACCTGGACCGCATCGGCACTGCCTCATCCGTGAGAGTCGCCGCTAAGCTGCTGTTGCTGACCATGGTTCGCAAAAGTGAATTGACCAACGCTACCTGGAACGAAATCAATTTCAGCGAAGCCCTGTGGACCATTCCGAAAGAGCGGATGAAGCGGCGCAATCCCCATTTGGTGTTCTTATCTCAGCAGGCGCTGGATTTTTTCATTGCTCTGAAGACGTTTGCCGGTGGTTCGGATTACGTCTTTCCCTCTCGGTACGATTCTGATTTGCCTATGAGCACCGCGACTATCAATCAAGTGCTGACGCTCACGTACCGGCTTGCGCAGAAAGAAGGGCAGCCGCTGAGCAAGTTCGGACCGCATGATTTGAGGCGCACAGCGAGCACGCTGCTGCATGAGGCGGGTTACAACTCAGACTGGATTGAGAAGTGCCTTGCGCACGAGCAGAAGGGGGTACGGGCCGTTTACAACAAAGCTGAATACCGCGATCAGCGTCGGGCGATGTTGCAGGATTGGGCGGATATGATTGACGAGTGGACGCTAAAAAAACCACGTGCGAAGGTTTGATTTAAGAGCCCGGTTCGGCCGCGTGAACCGCTATTGATTGTGTATTTTGGTTGACGCTAAAGCGAGCTACTAACCGGATCGGTGTGGCTGACTCAACCAAAATATCTCTGGGATTGAGGCAATTGCTTTGGATACCGCTTGGCGTTCGATACCCAGCCTGCGCGCAATCGCTGATTGATTGAAACCAAGCCGTTGGAGCATGAGCATCTGTTTTTTTCTATCAGATAATCTTGAGTCCACCATAAGCCGCGCGAGGTCCCGTAACTCTGCTTCCTCTGCTAGCGTTAACGTTTGGCCAAGCATGTAGCTCTGTATGTAGCTGTCAACCAACTCGTCACCCGATTTCGCCTGCGGAGTACCTCTCGAGGCGCATTGGCGGCTGACTCTGGCTAATTCTAGGTCGAATTGCGCTATAGATCGTTTCGCTTTTCTATACGCAGGATTCCATTCGCCATCCGGTAACTTAGGGCGATGAGCCGCGCAATAAAGGTTGCTGAGGCGCAGTTTTTCATCCATGCCGCGTTGGCCATCGTCGCCGCCGGATTCGGCGAATGTGGCCAGCTCTGCAAGCGTGCCGCAAAATCTGCAAAAAACTTTTAAGCGTTGACCATTCAAGCCACGAACATTTCTTTTCGCTGGTTGCTTGCGCTTGCATGCCCATACCAGCTCTATCAGCGTTTCGAGTGTGGCGATAAATCGCTGATCTCTCTTGGACTGCTGGTCTTCTGTTAGGACAAAAGCTCTTAGCAATCGGCGCTGTACGCGAACCATTGCTTCAGCACCAACCAATCGCATGATCTCACTGAATGCTACGCCGGTACCGGCTCCTGGTACGTGCCCTAGATAGCGCGACGGGAGTGTTGCCGTATACGTAGCAACAACGGGGTCGATGAGTTCTTCCACAAGGCGAGCGATAGGGTAACGCTTCGATGCTGCGGAGTACGGCTCCCAGCAATCTCGAAATCGTCTGATGGCATCTGCGACGGTTGGGTCGCATCCCTTCCAAATGGCGATGGCTGAGCAATTTTTCATGTCAACCATTTTAGCCAATTATTCCATCGAAGCAAGCGGCACATAGGGGCACGATCAGGCACACATTTGCTGTGACTGATAGAGGCCAAGGTATGCACGTATCGAAGAACAGAACGCTCATCGACAAGAAGACGCTTCTAGCGATGATCCCGCTGTGTGAGCGCACGATTTACAACTTTGAAAGCAAAGGTCGATTTCCTCGCCGCATTGCGATCAGCAGTCGTAAGGTGGTCTGGGATTTGGCTGAGGTAGAAGAATGGATTGATGCTTGCAAGGGTTCAGGCCCGGCTCCCAGACCCGGAGTTGGAGCCTGAATAGTGCGAATCGGGCCCGACGTAGGGCCCATATCGCAGCTTGCGCTGTTCAGTTCTCACGGCGAGGCGCAGATGTATCACGACAGCAGCAGGAGCGGGTTTTTCTCGCTGCTGGTTGACGTGCGTGGCGAAAAACGCCAGTCCTCCCACCGGTTAGCGGACATGCCCACCATTCTCAATTTGGTGGATAAAACCCGCGACACATGGATGTCTCAAGCAGAGTTCATCCGCCCTAATCGGCGAGTCGTGAACCTCGCCCGTTTGGGGCTGTTATTCACCGATCTTGACACCTACCGCATACCAGCCCTTGCCGGTCGCACGCCTGACCAACTGGCGACGTCTGTGCTGTACTTCTGCACAGAAGAAGGATTGCCAGCGCCATCGGTATTGATCTACAGCGGCCGGGGCATCCAAGCAAAATGGCTACTCGACGGCACTATCCCGCGTCAGGCGTTGCCCCGCTGGAATGCGTGCCAACGCTACCTAGTGGATCGGCTGGCACACGTCGGTGCCGATCCGATGGCCAAAGACGCAAGCCGCGTGCTACGAACCATCGAGACGGTCAACAGCAAGAGCGGCGAAGTCTGCCGCGTGGTTCACGTCACGAACGACACCGATGGCCAGCCCGTCCGCTACAACTTCGAGTCTCTGGCCGAGGCCCTGCTACCTACTGCCCGTTGGACAATCGAGCAACAGCGGCAGGAGCATTCCGAGCGGGTCAAACGCAAGCCTAAGCCCTTCCTTTTGGTGCCTGGCGGTAAAGCTGACAATCTCCGCGGATTTTCCGGCCGCCAGCTTGCGTGGGACCGCCTCGAAGACCTGCGCAAGCTCGCCGAGCTGCGCGGCGGTGTCAACGAAGGCTGCCGGATGCAACATCTGTTTTGGCGCTTGAACTTCCTGCTACTTTCCGGCGCGACCAACAGCAAGCAGATGTATCACGAAGCCTCAGCGCTGTCCCGCGAGCTAGATCCACAATGGAATAGCCGCTCCAAAGAACTGATGACGTTGTTCAGCAAAGCCAAAGCCTACGAGTCGGGGGAAAGGGTCAGTTTCGGAGGCAAGGACTATCCACCGCTGTACACACCAAAGAATGAAACCCTGATAAACCTGTTCGGGATAACTACAGATGAACAACGGCAGCTCAAGACTATCATCAGCTCGGGGATGGCCTTAGAGCGCGACAGGAAACGGCATGAGGTCCGTAGGCGCGCTGCCGGTGCTGTGGATCGTCGAACTTATCTTGAGGCGGCTAACGCCAAGCAAGTAAAAGCTCAATCTCTCAGAGTCGAAGGGCTAAGTGTGCGAGCCATTGCGAAGCAAATGGGCATCTCGGTCGGTGCCGTTTCCGGCTACCTTAAGCACAGTACGTAGACTGTTCAGAGTCCGTGCGTATTACTAAAAGTGAAGACTCCGGGATTTTGACAGCGCCGTTCTCCCTAATTCAGGTCTTGGTCACTTTTGATCGGAGGGGGTGGATAGGTGTTCAAGGTCCGTCCGTATTACTAATGGCGAAGCCTCAGCACTGTTCGTCGCTCCTGATTAGCTGTGGTCTGAACGGTTGGGCGGGTCCAGAAATAGGTGCACGGGGGTTGTACGTGCTCGTGTATTCGTAGCGGGTCCCCTAACGTTGTCCGGCGCAGGCGGGAGTAATACAGCAAGCCGCTAGAGGGATTTCCGATGCACCTTCCGCGAGAACCGCAGCCAGTCACATGCTTGAACGTCACTAGCTAGCCGACCTTTTTGAGGGCATCATGCCATTTTGGTATCACCAAAGTAGCATCTGCTTTTAGCATCCAGGAGGGAGTATGAGGTTTAAAAATATTAAACGGTGGGTAATCAGTGAAGATACCGAAGGATTACTATTTTTTGCTCAGCGACTAGATGAACTTTTGTGGGACTACACGCTAGACTCCTATAAGCCTGCTAGTCTCAATGCCCCTTCTCTTTGTAAAGAGGCTCTGGCACTGATTCGGGATATTGAAAAGGAACTTATAGATGAAACTAATTTAAAACATGTTTTAGAAGAGCTTAAGTGGAGTATAAGTTATGATGCTGTAGCTAAAAACTTACTTGATCAGGGTGTCAGTGAGTACATTTCTAATGTGTCTGACACCGACTTTAAGTTATCAGAGTTAAAACGTAAACTAGAGGTTCTAGGGCGGAGTCTAGAGCCGTATCGTTATCTTCATGAAAGTTTCGATTTGCTGATGGCTGCGGTAAAGTCCTCAAAAAAGAAAGCTATTGATACTGTATTGAAGAATACGGTAACTGCATTGGTTAATATGGGGGTTAGTAAAAGATTTTTGTATGAAACTACTCAAGAGTATTTCTTTGCTCCTGATGGCGCTGAGATAACAGGTCTCGACAGTCTGGAGGTGTTCTTAAAAGATATATATCCGCATTCTCACAATTTTGATGTTTATTTTGTTGTTTCTGATCTTATAGAGACGGCAAGGGATTCGGTTCAAGCTTTTGGTATGAAGCTGTTAAATGAGCTTCCTGAAGAAATTGCTCAGGTGGCCAAAAATAATGAATTTGTAAAACCTCCTGGCTATGTTTATGTGGAGGTAGGAAGTTTGAGGGGATTTGATATTTTCTCAGTTCAGGAGCGAGCAGCCGCCAAGCTTGATCAGTTGAGTGACTTATTCACATTGTTTCACCATAGAGAAAAGATCAGCTGGCAACCCAAAGTAATAGTATCCCAGTGCTGTAAAGATGTACCCGTGGCTGTCACCCTTACTAAAGGTGCAATGGATAAGCCTTTTGATATGCCTGCGGAGAAGGCCTCAAAAGAACTTAATCGACTAATAAGAAATATCGGTTTACATGGCGCTAGCTTTGATAGGTTCAATCGTGTGGCCGACCTTCACGGTATCAGTGTTGCAAGTGATATCGTGGAGAATCAACTGGTTAGTCTTTGGACTTCGCTTGAAACTTTGATTCCAGTAAGCATGAAAGGAGCTAAAGTTGCAAATGTTGTAGAGTCAATGATGCCGTTTTTATTGAAGACATACATCAAGCGTCTAATAAGTAGGCTTGGTCATGATTTAATAATTTGGAGGCGGTGGACAACGAAAAAAATTCTCAATAAGGTTGAGGGAGGAAGTGGCTCTTCCATCTCTCAGAGGCTTCTAGCCCTGCTGTGTGTGCCGGGGAATGAGGCGCTACGCAAAGAGCTTTATGCAGAGTTAGGTGATTTTCATTTACTTAGGTTTCGCTTGTTTTCTCTTTCTGAAATGCTCGCTTCGCCAGAGAAAATACAAAAGGCACTTGACAGTCACGAACAAAAATTACGATGGCAGATACGTAGGATATATAGGACTCGAAATTTAATTGTTCACTCTGGATCTAAGCCGTCATATATACATGGTCTTGTCGAAAATGGACATGATTATTTGGATTTGATTTTGTTTGAAGTGATGAAGTTGGCTTGTGGAGCTTATCGCGTTTCTACATTGGAACAGGCATTTGATTTGGCGGCGATCAAGTATAAAAAATTTAAAGACACGCTTTCGGTGACTAAAGTATTTGACGGCGAAAATTGTCAATTTTTGAGTGACGACGAAAATATGCTGTCAGATTACATGAGTGAATCTTGGCGCAGTTCTGCTGCTCCTTCATCTGTTGTTTCTTTGGCTGAAAAAACATGATTTGATAAATTTTGTTATCTTTCGCACACGTATATTTACGTGTGCGAAATAGAAAGTTACGAAAAGATCGTGATCAGACCACGCTTGAGGTACCGGTTAACATTGGTCTAAACCCTGAAAGCACTCGAGGCTCTGCCACTGAATAATGGTCACTACTTTTTAGGGGACTCTGACTTCTTTTTTTCCTGCATCGCTCGGATGTCCGCCAAAACTTGGTGGCATAAATTAGCATTGTTTTTACTACCCAGCAGGGGCAGCTGATTCCCCCGACAAACATGCGATATGAAGCCGACATTGCTAGCGGGCTAACGCGAAGCTGCAACGCCGTGTACTGCCGATCCAGCTTATCTAGCTGCGGCCCGTAACCTTTGCTTCGCAGCCACCGGCCGAATGCCCACATGCCAATGGCGAACGTAAAGGCGAATACTACGAATCCAGCGAACATCAGAAAGCTCATCATGATTATTTCTCCGTTTCTTCGTTGTTGGAGGCTGTACCCGGCACACTCAGCGAGGCTAGGCGACCATTAGTAGGGCTTGCGTCTGAGGCTGGACGGATCACGTTGGAATCCCCCTGCTCGGAATTAGCGGCTAACTCTCCGCCGCTGTTTGGAGCGGCCGAATTGGTCGCGCTATTTGAAGGTGGGATTGATCCAGCACCAAGGGACAGACCATGCGCATTCTCCATGCCAGGCACAGCCATTGAAGCCATCACCCCGAGCACCTTCGCACCTCCATCTGCCGCTTGAGAAAGGGAGTTTCCCGAGCCCTCAGTACCCCTTTTTGATGTCTCTTGTTGTTTGTCTTTGTCGTCGTTGTCTTGCACTGCCTTTCCAGCCTGCTTGGCGGCCTGCTGCACGCCGCTGTTAGGTTGCTGGGCTGGGCTAGGCGTCGTTTTAGCGGTACTACCCCCTATGCTCGACCCTGCTGATGTAGAGCCCTTGATGACTGCGCCGCCGCCAGTGCTGGCACCTACTCCAGAGGACGCGGCGTTACCCATTGAAGCAGTTGCACCGATGCCGGAGTTTGCCGCACCGGCAAAGCTGGAGTTGATAGCGCCAGCCAATCCTCCGCTACCGGCAGCGCCTGCAGCACTTGCACCACTACCGGCAGCGCTAAGCGCGCCAGCGGCGGCGGGCGCAGCGGCACCGGCCGTGGCGATGGTGGCGACTGCGGCAGCAGCACCGGCTGCGCCAGCCGCAGCCATTCCGCCGATGGCCGAACCGCCGCCCATTGAAGTGCCGCTGATCATCCCGCCAATCAGGTCGGGAATAGTCTTGGTCAGGTAGGCGCACACCAGAGCCAGTCCCGCCAATGTCATCAGGGATGCTTCGTCATTGGTATAAGCCGCTAACCATGACTTGGCCGATGTGACAATAATTCCTACGATCAGTGTTAAGACGAATAGCTTGGCACCAACGGCAACAACGAAGCGCAGTGGTGCAATTGCAAAATCGCGAGTCCATTGCGAACCACCGAAACCGAAGAACAGCACGGAGGCATTGATGATGACGTACGACTCTACAAGCGTCACAAACATGAATGCCGCGATAAAGGCGAAGCACAGTAAAACCAAGCAGCCAACAAGCGCGATAAGGACTGCTTTACCCGGAGAAAAAAGTGAAATTCCTTCCACGATGGTGCGTGAGAAGTTGACGGCCACCGCGAACATATCACCAGGCTGAAGGGCACGACCCAAACCGCTAGCTGTGCCCGCAGCCTCTCGGAAACTGTCCACTACGGCTGTCGCCCATGGAACGGAATGCTCAATGACTGCGTAGAAAA
Source organism: Pseudomonas sp. B2021 (assembly GCF_018135665.1). Taxonomy (NCBI): domain Bacteria; kingdom Pseudomonadati; phylum Pseudomonadota; class Gammaproteobacteria; order Pseudomonadales; family Pseudomonadaceae; genus Pseudomonas; species Pseudomonas sp. B2021. The sequence goes on along the minus strand of NZ_SMOF01000001.1, from coordinate 5,031,294 downwards.
AGCCAATTACCATGAAGAAGCGGATCAGCTCGCCCACAACTTCGCCTAAGTCAGCTTGCTTCATAACTAAAGGCATGAACGTCCAAACCAATTGGATGAGAGCGAGAGACGCCAGCAATCTGACTGCATATCCCTGTAGCCGCGGTGACCATTCACTTGCGGCTTGATAGAGCATCCGCAAAAGCCCGTTCATTTCATTGCTTTGAGTTACATCTCCCGCTGCCAGCGCGCTACCGGCCGAAAGCAAAAGTGTTGCACTAATGAGTGCTAGAAATGTTGAGCGTTGCATAGTTAGAAATCCTCAGACGGGCCCCAGTTGTTTTTCCGTGCTTCAAAGTTTTTATCCGTGTCAGATTGCATAGAACGCTCAGCAGCCCCGCAATCGGTGTGGATAGAAACAATGAATCCGGACAGAACAGCACCACTAAGAGCAGAGACGATGCATAACCCAGCGATCAGATTTTTAGATATGAACATGATTAGAAATCCTCGGAAGGCCCCCAGTTGTTTTTACGCGCTTCGAAGCGCTGCTCGGCTGCTTCGCTAGCGGCCTTCCGGTCGCCCTGCTGAGCCATGTAGTTGCCCTGCATGTTGATCTGCGTGGCCACTAGGTCGCGCAACTTTTGCAGTTGCTGCACGTTCTGCGAGGCGATTTCGTTGCCCGCCTGAATCGCTTGCATCCGCCCCACGGCCGACTGGGAACGGGAAACCATGCTGGCAAGCTGCGCGTCTTCAGATTCGAAAGCGCCTGTATTGAGGTTCGCCGCTTCCATAGCTGTTTTCACGTTGTCACGCCCTTGCTGTGACCACTTCAGATAGTGATTTTGCGTCGGGACCTCCGCTGAGTTCGCGGCTTGATTTAGGTAGGACTCGAAGCCCGGGAAGACCGTGTTGAACTGCGAGTCTATGTTCTGGATTTGGCGGCCCAGTGCCTGCGAGCGGGTGTAGATTCTGACCACGTTTTTCAAATCGGCCGCGATGCTGCCAAACATGGAATCGGGCAGGCCCGTGCCCTGCGTGACCATGTTTTGGTACTGCTGAATCTGCGTTTGCAACTGCTCGGCGGTATTCAGCGCAGTGTTCACCTGTTCGGCGTATTCGAACATCTGTTGATAGAACGTCGAGCAGTTAGAGCAATAGATGGCGTATGCCGGGAAAGGGGCGATGTATACGGCCAACCCAACAAAGGCAGCTCGGGCTATGTTGGCACCATAGGCCGCATGGCAAAGGAGTTTCCGGCCAGCAGAAACGGTCTTTTTGCGCGCAATAAATCTTGCTGGCAGCGTTTTTTCGGTGAAGAACGCTGTGATTTTTTGATGCATAACCCGGCCTCTATCAGTCACTTTGATCCGTGCCTGATCGTGCCCCGATATGCCGGTTGCATCGATGGAATGATTGGCTAATTAGGTTGACATGGAAGATATCGACTGGTGCCGATACATTTTACCGAATGCCTCAAAAAGCCGACTGGATGAGCTTTCAATCAGTTGGCGTCGACTTGTCGATGTGCCGAATATTTGGTGTTGCTGGTAGCAGTAGCGGGCGCTTGACGTGTGTGCAGTTCTTGAAAGGCTTAGCCGTTCATTGAAAGCTAGATGAGGTCGTCACGATTGTTGCCGCTGCTTGGGTCATGCTGGAACCCAGGTCGACGCTTCGGCATAGGAGTTTGCACTATGGAGGCACCGGATTTCTTTTGTCCTACCTGCGGCGTTATCGGAAGTGGCATTTCGTCAGGAGTTGTGGGCTGTCGGGTTCCGCGTTTGGTCGGCTTGCGGATGTACTTTCCGACGTATCGGGCGAACTGGCTGTAGCTCAGACCAGTGTTCTCGCCACCGTGATTCTCATACACGACCGTCACCGGCCAACCGGCTTGAATGAGGCCACGGAATTCATCGAGGCGCGCTAAAAACGCTACTCGCCCCGCGCCCGTAGGTCCTTCTTTTGGTGTCTTCATCAGCACAAGCTCCTCATAAGCATGGTTGCGCAAGTATGCGCAAAAAATTGCATAATCTCCATGCGTAATCCAGCGTAGATATGCGTAGACATGCTTAGAAAGGTTTGCTCTGAGTGGTTCGCAGAGATACGCACACATTAGCGTCGAATCGGACGGCAAGATGTGTGTTGTACGGGTACGGGCAAGCCCGTACCCGTCCACCACTGCCCCCTTATTCGCCTTCGGCTCAACGTATCTTGCTCTGGGAGGCCGCCAGCCACTACCGTGTCTAAGGCAAAAAACACCAGCGATAAAAGGAGCGTCCATGACAGGTGGCATCAAAAAAAGGCACCGGCTCGCCGACGCGGTAAGCCCATCGAGGTTTGGGTTACTGACGAGGAAAAGGCGACGATCACAGAGAAGGCAGAGGAGGCTGGCATGTCTCGCTCCGGCTACCTTCGCGCACTTGGTTTGAACACACCAATCCGGTCGGTTGTTGACCTGAGAGCCGTGGCTGATTTGGCAAAGGTTAACGGCGACACTGGACGGGTCGCTGGGCTTTTGAAGCTTTGGCTCGCTGAGAAGCGCGGGCAAGGTGCTCAGCCGGTAGATGTTGAGGAAATGATGAAAAATTTTCGTGTTCTGCAATCGCAGATTCTGGACCTCATGAGTCGAATTGTGTACCAGCGAAAATGAAAAAATACCGGTAATGCCGCTGCTGAGTTTTACCTTCAATTCGAGCGGGAAGTGGGAGAGGGTTCGATTGATTTTTCGCCGGTGTAGCAGGCAGCGAATAGCCAAAAGCTGGAGTCTTGTAAGTGGCGGCAGTCGCTTGGAGGCGGAAGATATGGGGCAAATTTTTTCAGAGCAGAGATTCCTCCTGTAGAACGAGGAGCTGGCTTGAAACGCCTCTTTCCCTCGAATCGATCACGCCATGCACGTTTAGCGTCGCCGATGGATACCAATTGCTCCATTCCGAGCATAAAACAGGTGAAAATGCATGTCGAAGCGATACCTGGACCTCGGAATGCTCTATGCATTTTGGGGTACAGCTTGCTCCTGCTTGCAAGCCATGCGCGAGCGATCGGTGCTAAGATGGGCTCTTTTGAATTGCTCGAAAGGCTAATCGTGATCGAGATCATGAATCCCAAGCAGAATGCCTCGAAATCGAATCAGAAAGAGGGGCGCTTGTTCCCCTACTATGCAGGCTATTCTGAGCAATTCGCTGAAAGCATAATCGATAAACTTTCTCTACCTAGCGGCAGCTTGATTCTGGATCCGTGGAATGGTAGCGGTACTACAAGCGTGGCAAGCTATAAAAAAGGTCATAGAACGGTAGGTATCGATCTAAATCCTGTAATGGTTTTGGTTGCCAAAGCATCTTTTGTATCAAAACTAGATATTCCTAGTTTGTTGCCGCTAGCACATAGTTTAGTAAAGTCTGTACCTAGAGCAATATCAAAAACAGTTTGCTTAGAACCTCTTGAGAAGTGGTTTGATCCGCAGTCTGCTTTCTATCTAAGATCTATCGAGAGCAAAATCAATAAGCTGTTAGTCGCGGATTCTGCTTATCTTAATTTAACTATTCGCGACAATAATAGTAGCGTTTCACCAATTGCAGCTTTTTTTTACGTGGTATTGTTTCGTTTAGCCAGAAGGCTCGTTAAAGATCTTGTCGGCACTAATCCAACATGGCTAAAAGTTCCAAAGGACGCAGGTAGCCGGAAAACGATTAAATTATCTACAGTGAAATTTATGTTTGTTCAAGAAGTATCACTCTTGTGTGAACAGGATCGTTTTTTTTCAAGTCCTGATGCTAGTCGCGTCGAAGTTCAAATGGGGGATGCGACAAATCTAGAACTTGAATGTGATAGCGTCGACGCTATCATTACTTCTCCTCCATATTGCACCAGAATTGATTATGCAGTGGCTACTTCTTTAGAGTTGGCGCTACTGAGAATGACAGTCGATGACTATAAGGTATTAAGAAGATCACTAGTTGGGACTTCTACAGTAGATCCCAGTGTCCCTATTCCTGAATCAGGCTGGGGGGCTGAGTGCATCAGTTTTTTGGATAAGGTACGGAATCATACTTCTTACGCTTCAAAGACTTACTATTACAAGAGTCACGTTCAATACTACAACGCGCTATATAAATCCATTGGCGAGGCTTCTAGAGTATGCAGGCCTGGTGCAGACTTAGTGTTTGTGGTTCAAAACTCTTACTATAAAGAAGTTCTTAACGATTTGGCCTTGATTGTAGAGGAGATGGGGAGTTACTTCAATTTGGAAACTCAGCAGCGCTGCGATTTTTCCAATAATCGCTCCATGTCTGATATTAATACCAATTCAAAAAAGTACTCCAAAGCAAGGCGCACGGAAGAAAGTGTTTTAATTTTTAAAAAGCTGTAGAGCTCGCAAATTATCCATAGATACGCTCAGTGAAGGATCATAGTGTGACAAAAAATCTTGTTGATGAGGTCGAAGAGCAGCGGCACGAGGTTGTAGTTGATTCTTACACACAAATGTGGAGTGAGCTTATCAATCAATTCAAAGCTGGAGACGTTGAAATTGATCCGCTTTATCAGCGAGGGTTTCGTTGGACCGTTGACCAACAAACGCGCTACATAGAGTCCTTGCTGTTGAATATACCTACGCCGCCGATCTTTTTAGCTGAAAAACAGAATGGGTCCTTTGAGGTTATTGATGGTCTGCAACGTTTCAGTACAGTGGTAAAGTTTTTCTGTGAAGAGATCAAGGGCTTAACTTCGAAGGTTTCAGCTGCTGGGGCGCCTGTAGAGAACGATTTGAATATTCCGACAATACTTTCTCACGCGCCTATTTTGAAGGGCTTAGAGAAACTTTCTCGAGCCACAATGCCCGATACTCTTCTTCGAACATTAAGATATGCGCGAGTGCAGGTGATACTACTTAAAAAAGAGTCTAGCCCGCTGGCCAAGTTCAACGTTTTTACTCGACTTAACCGATCGGGCACAACTCTATCTAATCAGGAAATACGGAACTGCTCGGCGCGCCTTACTGAGTCGCCATTCGCTGACCAGTTAATGGCCGTTGCAAACTCTGAGTTTGTTTGTGACGCGCTGAAAATGTCTGTAAAAGATAGGGCATCGATGGGTGTCCAAGAATCAATTCTTCGGCTCATTGCTTTCGGTAACTATAAACCTACGACGGCTAAGCTGGAGGACTTTCTAGACGAAGTGATGTACTCAATTTCTTCAGGCGGCATGAAGTTTGATGAAAATGAAAAGAAAAAAGTTACTGACGTTTTTAAGGTTATCTATAACGCTTATCCTGATGGTGAGGCATTCAGGTTTCGGAAAAATGGGAAGTTTACGGGGGGGTTTAGCCCGAATCTTTTCGATATTGTGGCTGTCGGCATCTATCTGAATTTGTCTAAATGTAAGAAAGTTTCTGTTGATCGTATGCGCAAACTAATAGTGGAGCTCCACGATCAAGATGAGGCTATAAAGTTAACAGGAGCAGGCTCGAATGCCCGACTGAAGATGATCGGGCGGGTAGCGTTCGGAAAAAAATGGTTCTCTAAGGGGTAATTATGGCTGTTCATTTAAGGCTGAGCAGCGCAAAACTTGAGGCCAAACAGGCGCTTGAACGACATTTAAAAATATTAGATGATATACATTCGCGATGCATAGTCTTAAATACTGGAAATGATGGTTTTCTTTACCTGATGTCTATTCCAATTATTTACGCCGCTTGGGAAGGATATTTTAAAATTGCTTGTTCAATTTGTCTGCGGCGTCATTGTCGGCCCGGTCAAAAAGTTAGCTCTTATACAAATATTTATGCTGCCCTGTGGTTGCAGAAAGAAGGTTTTCTCGCATCTTTCTTACAAAAGCTACTCAATACGATGACTCTTGGTACGCCACCCAAAAAACAGGGAGCAGGAAAGTTCGATGTGCTAACAGATTTTACTGGCGCGATGAAGACGTGGCTTGGAAGTCCCGTAGATCATTTAATAGATTTTGATGCATTGGTAATGACTCATTCCAATGTTAATAAAAACGTCGCAGAATTGAATGCCAAGATCATTGGTTTGGATATTTCTAACGTAAGTCTTGGTCGGCTTGATAGCTTGTTGGAACAGCGTAACAGCATCGCCCATGGCGGGCTAATAACATATCCGACAAAAATCAGTGTGGAAGATACGCTTGATTATTCTCGTAGGGTAATCACAGAGTTCCACGAGGCTGTTATAAATTGGCTAAATTCTAATTAATCACCTGAATGCTTCTTGGTTGGAGGATTCACTGGATCTGCTGGGTTAATTTTAAGGCGCACTTTTCTTCCACCGATTATTGATGGGAAATTCTACAGTGTCCACTTAAGGCTACAAGCGGTAATGGACACTGGATTTATTGGTAGATCTTTGTAAATGGCTTGCATTACAAGATTGATATTAATCTCATCATCTGTTCTAGGAGATCATCGTAAGTCATGATTTTGACGATTCGATTGGTATTGATTACGCGTAACGTATCTTTTTGGCTGACGGTTAGGTTTTTTGAGCGGCCAATCACTACTGCACCTTCAACCACATATTCTCGTTTAAGCCAGTCTGGAATGTTATTTTTTCCCGATCTTATTTCGCCTATCCAATCCTCAACTTGTTGGCTTGCGTGGGTCACTTTGCTGCGCAAGCGGTTATCTTTTGTGAAAATCTGATCTACATGCCTTTCCAGCTCAACTAGTAAAACCCGTCTATGTGACTGCTCATATTGCAAAACCATATCTGCCCTGAAGTTTCCTATAGGGACTTCCATGTGCATTCGTCCAAAATGTGAGTCAAATATCTCGGGGTTATGCTTGATGAAGTTTTGTAGATCTTTTTCAAGAGTCGAATCACGTCCTAAAAGACGGCAAAAATTCGTAAATTTCCTTTTCATCTGTGCGCGTGAATTAGGAGTTGGCATCAACGAAGATAATCTCTCGTCTAACATATGATTCTTAGATAAACTATCGTGCGGCATTTTTTTTGGTGTTCTATCCACGATTACCGGCGGAATAAGCTCCCCACGTCCCCTCTTCAGGATTTTAATGTCTGATTCATCAAAATTACCTATCACCACCGCTTTAACTGAATCGATTTTCAGAGCCCTATATGCACAGTAGGCCAGATAATCGTCATCCATTATAAGTTGACCGTCTTTTTCGTACAGCAGGATTTCGGCAAGTGGTTCGCCCCACTCTGCGATTCTACGCATAAAATCCTGTATGTCAGATTCAGGAATATTTAGTGCGTAATCAATATCGCGCGGTTTAATACGGTTGATTGGCAGGCTAATACGTGTGCAGGTAACTTTACCTTGAATCGCTTTGCAAATAAGTCGAACCAAGTAGTCGTTATCTTTCGGTTTTATAGATCGAGTGTCAACTATCGATTTGTTATCAATTCTCGGATGTTTGTAATTGCTGTAGGCCGCTAGGCATTTAAAAATTAACTCGATATAATTATTTTCGCTAAATGTTATTTTGCTGGCGTGAGCCCAGCCATCGTTTTGCATCAGAGAAACAAAAGGCTCAGGGTCTGTTTCTTTGATGCGAAACTCCGACCTAGAAACTTTTTCATAACCACCGCATAGATTAAAGCCGGTCACAGAATAGACTCTCCCACCTCCTTTGAGAGCCTCTCTTTGAAATAGGAAACCTACAGGTTCACCTTCGTAATCGGTTGACACGAAAAAAAATTCGGGAATCGGATAGTGTTCTAATGCGTAGAGCTGCTCAAGAGCAGCTTTGATTGTTGGTAATTCATTTGAGGAAGATACATAATCTTCTTTTAAATATAAAACTGCCTGGCAGATATCTCCAGAGTAAGCGTTCTCTTGGTATCTTTTTAATATCCATTCGGAAATTTCTTTGCTAGTTCCCACTCGTTTTTCGCCAAAGGTGATCTCCAGCATCATTTGTTGTCGCAATTTTTTTAGCAGCGATCTCCCGTCTCTCTCCTCATTTGATATTCCTTTCTCTTTGTTAACGCTAAGGAGGGTTTCGGAGTAGGGGGCTTTCACATCCATGATCAGGGGTCCAATGCAGTTATTGCTGAAGGTAGCTAAGAGCCTATCAATTCTGATGCAACTCTGTCTATCTGCTCTGATCGAGGTGACGAATAATTGGCAATACTGCGGAAGAAATGCTGATAGTTAAAATGCGTTCCTGAAGGTCTCATGGCCAAGTTTTTAATGGTTTTCTGTACTTTCTTGTTTTAGCGATCTACTTTTGTTGTAGGAATATTTTGAGTCATAGCTTTTATTAACTGTCTGTCTTTGCATTGGAGTTATGATTCGTTAGTTTCTCTAGTGATCTGAGTGGTTAATTTTTTTTAAAATTGTATGGGGTCGCGTCAGCTTGTCTTAGGTTAATGAACTGCTAGTAAGGCCACTTTTGTGTGTTTTCTGCGAACTGTAGTTTCTCCGTTTTGGTAGTAGCATCGATTCGGACTGCGGGTCGGCGCAGATTCACCTGATTGGCCCGACTATGCTGTAATTGGTGTACGCTCGCCTCAAGATAACGTCGGTGGCTGCTGCCGATTGGTAGTGGCCCCCAAAGTCCAAGCCGCTTCTAAGAGGCTATCACGCGCGCTGTACCGCCTAGCTACTAACAGGATGCCACTAGATGAAAAGTCGAACACATGACGAGTTCATGGCCGAGCAGATTAACGCCGATCCGCACTACGCTGCCGAGTTGCTTTGTGAAGTGCGCCGGAACGGCGACGCTGCCGAGTTAGCTATCCTATTGCGACAAATTACCAAGGCGTTCAGACAGGTTGAAGGCTGGAGTCTTAGCGATACAGATCACACGCAATTGCCATAAAGGCTATGGTATATCACATGGCGTTAAATTTATTTTGTAGCTTAACCTCATGAAAAATATGATATTTCCCACTGTTAACAATAGAGTGGGAGTGACCCCTCCTCGCAATAAACAAACGCCCGCGTAACAGCGGGCTTTTGTTTTTTGTCGCGGTACAGGGTTAAACATTAAGGTTCGGGTTTTGGCGCGAATGTCCCGATGTAAACATAAGGCTCAAGATTAAACGCCTCTTTTAGCTGGCGAGGATTGTACTCGGTGACCTGCGGCGTATCAGATAGCGCTGACGTCACCATGGCTAACCTCCAGGCTGGGTTGAGCATTAATCCTGCGTTGTGCTCGTTACGGGTAAGGAAAAAGCGCGGTGTCGTGCCGGCCGTACCCTTAACTTCGACATGTAGCTCTGACTCTTTGCGCGCGAAGAGAAAGTCATACCCGCAGGGAAGGTGTGTTGTACGCTGGTAGCCGTAACCTTGTGCTATGTAATACGCTATCACGGCGTCCTCAGCGGCAACCTCAACGGCTTTACGGTGTTCAGGGCTGCCAAATCCCCGAAGAGGGTCGGCCTGATCTAGTTCTGGGTCAAAAACGGTGTGTTCATTGGGGTTGTGTACTGCGACTGGGGCCAAACGCGTCATTAAGCTCTCGAGCCGAGCCTGCACTCTTTCTTTGTTCTCGGTCTTCGTAACGTTTGGGCCGTCCAGAAAAGAGTACTTCCCCTGTTTCACGGATGGATCCGAGAACGGCAGAACCCGCTCCTCGGGCGGGATGAAGTAAGCGGAATCGCTGGTTATGCAATATGACCAGTCGTAAGCGGGATGGGGGGAAACTTGCTGTCGCTGGTCGGTGTTGCTTGGGCGGACAATCCACTCACCATGAAGAGTCGCATTTTCGTACCAGCCGACCACGTGTATACCTGGGGTTGCCGGATTTTTGGCCAGACATACAACCGTCCATCCTTCCGGGTCGTCATGATAAGGCGCGTAGTTGCCTCCTTGAGGGGGAACATAACAGTAGTAAGTCCCATCGACATCCGGCATGAAGTTGTACGCTTCATGGCCTCGTCCTTCGTTTTCCGTGCCTCTGTTCTGATTTAGCCAGGCAAAGTTACCGGCGATGTCGCCACCTCGATAATATTCTGACCACCCGAATTTGACCCACAATACCTTATTCATGTAATGCCTTTCCTTTGGGCAGGTTTTTGCATTTTCGCAATCGAGGCAAACTGGTGGAGTGACGATCAGGCCTGAGTCGCTGATCCGAACAAGCAGCTCATGACGCTGGTATTTTAGATTCGTGGATTTCTACCGGGGCCAAAACAGGCTTTGACGTGTTCCAGAAGGTGAACCCGGCGAGGGCACCGGCGCACACCAATGCCAAGCCGCACAGTCCGGCCATGAGGCGACGTTGCTCACGGCGCAAGCGTGTTTCGCCGTTCTTCTGTTCGTTGCGCAGGGCATGTACCTCGACTTGACGCTCGGCCCGCTCCTGCTGCCGTTCGCTGCGTTCGTTAAGTAGCGCTTGGCTCTGTTCGGCCAGCACTTCGCGCAGTTCCGAGAGCTGGCGCTCAAGGTCGCGGTGATACTCGTCCCGCAGCTGCTCTTGAAAGGCTAAGTCGGCATCGAGCCGTTCGGTCTGGCTGGCGGCTTCACGGCGTTGTTCGTCGAGTGCGGCGAGCAGACCTCGCTCTACAATCGTGAGACGTTGTTCCAGGGTTGAGTCGACCGCCTGCTGCAACTTCGTGAGGCGCTGCTCCAAAGTGCTCGCCTGCTCATCGAGGATTTCCCGGAGCAACTGCTGCTGGTCTTCCAGAACCCGCTGCATCTGCTGCATGCGATTGTCAAAGTCCGCCAGCAGACGATCCCGGGTTTCCATCACTTCTTTGGCGATGCTTATCAGCATCTCGCCGTGTTCGTCGGTCAGTCCCTGGACTTTCAACAGGTCTGTGACGTATTGGCGCAAGCCAGCGGCCTGGTGCTTGATCACGGCCTGGTGCTGTTCGAGGCGCGTGTTCTGTCGTGCCAGTTCCTCGGCCTTGGCATCCAAGGTCTTCTGCTGGTCGGCCAGTTGCCCCTGCTGTTCGGTCAGTTGCTGCGCCTGCAGCGAGCTGATCACCATCAACTGGGCGAGAGTTTTGGAGAATTCCGCCTGCACTTCCTGGGCGTCGAGCTGGGCGTTCTTCAGTTCGCCACGATGAAAAAGCCGGCCTAGGAAGTTACGCTGCTCGTGTTCGTCGCGCACCCTCTTGAAATCGTCTAGACGTTTGAAGGTGCTGTGGAATTTCTCGTACACCTCGGCGATGTCGATACGGGCGAGCAGGTCGTCGCTTGGGACGGTGCTGGCGAGTTGGGCAATGACTTTGGACATCCCTTATGTTTCCTTCCTGAACTGCTGAAGCAACGAACCGAGGCGTTCGTTGAACTGTTTTTTGCTATCGATGGCCTGGGATAGGGCGACGATAGTCGAAGCCTGTTCTTCCATGGTGCCTTGCGCGTGCTGCACCGAGGCTTGGGAGGCCTCGGTTGCCTGGTCGAAGCGCTCGGCGATACGCTGATTGAGCTGGGCCATCATCCGGTAGCGCGCCGACAGCCGGAATTGCAGCTCTACCTGTTCGATCATGCGCTCGCCCAGTTCGGCTGTGGCTTGCAGGGTATCGATCTGCGCGTTGATGAAGTCGGTTCCCTTATCCAGCATCCAATCGATCAGCGAGTCGATCGCGTACATCAGCAGGGCGTTGGCGAGGCCGGTCATCAGGCCTGTGAGCACCGGGGCAATCATGCCGGCCAGCGGTGCGAGCACCGGGATGCCGATGATGAACGTGTTCATCGATTGCTCCAGGAGCATGCCGGCACCGAGGGTCAGCAGGCCGGCCAGGCTCTTGCTGACGGCGCGCATGACGTCGGCGCCGGACATCTCCTTGGGCGGCCAAAGCAGCAACTTAAGTGCCTTGAACAGCTCCTGCATGCCTTCGCGGATGACCGTCACGACCTTGGCCGAAGTGGTAATGAGGTTGTTGATTAGGAAGGTCAGCAGGTTGCTTACAAGGCCTTGCAGGCCGCCTTCGAAGAAGGCCTCGAAGGCGGCCTTGAACTTGCTCTGAACGCGCTTGAGCACACGCTCAACTGCTGCCATCACACGGTCGAGCAGGGGCTGCTGATCGTCACGCTGGCTGACCACCTTATGCACTTCGACGAAGCTGCCGTTGACCACCTCGAACAACAGCACTCCCATTGCCCTGCGGAGGCCTGTCTTGCCGAATTCCTTCGCGCCTGTAATGCCCAACTCCTTGCCGTGGTAGAGCAAGCGGTCTTTGGTATCGGGCTGATGCTGGTCGATGGCGGCGCGGGCCTTGTCGATCAGCGGCTTGGTAATGGATTCGTCATAACCGTTTTCGGCAGAAAGCGCGGTCTCTGCGGCGGTATCACTCTTTTCTCGGTTATTTTCAAAGGTGGTGAAATGCAGGTTGTCTTTTTCCGAGGCCAGCGCCTTGCGTTGCTCCGGAGTAAGCATCCAGCCGCCTTCCTTGTGTGCTTGCTTCAGGGGGATGGTGTGATCCAGCTCTGCGTTCATAACCAGCTTGCCATTTGACTTGGCCGTGCGCTTGGTCGGTTCATTTTCATTGGTGTAGGTGTCGATGAAGGTTTGCGAGTTCATCGTGCCGTCCTTCACCGCATCCTTCATCTTCTGCTTTTTCGCGGCAGCGTAATCGTAGTCGGCTTCCCGGTCATAATGCTCGGATGCCTTGGCGTAGATATCCTGGTTAGCATTGTGCTGGGTGGTGACGTTGCCACCATCGATGTCCGAGAACATTGCCGGGGTCAATCCGAAGGGGCCGACCACTTGTTGCAGGGCTTCTTCGCGGCAGCGGTCGAGCAGCTCCTGGAGGCGCTTGTCTTTCAGTGTCTCCCGTTCGGACCGAGCGCCAGCGGGCATCTGTAGCTGCCGCTGGTCGGCATCGATCACGGAGCTGAACAGGGCATCGAGATTAGCCGTGAGCAGTGGATCGACTTGCAGGGTCGGTTGGGAGGTCATGCAACAGTCCTTGTCGAAAGAAGCCTTCCCAGCGGGGAGAAGGCGAGAAGATACTATTAGGCCACTATTGGTTGTTCAGGCACAAGCCGCAGCCCTCAGGGCTTCCAGATCACTGGATGTCAGAAGCACCCCAAAGGTGTACCGCAGGCGGATACTGCTTGGTGACTATCAGCCCAGTACGGATATGGGTAGGCTCGGGTTATCGGCCATTCTTGATTGGGTTGCCCTTCGATGCTCAAGTCAGGACGCGAGAGGCACTACGTGTGATTGAGGTTTCGCAAAGCGAAGGGGTGCCTGTGAAGGTTAGGCGAGTCGGTAAGGGGAGTTACTTCCGAGTGCTACGGCATAACCCTCGACAGATAATGAATGATGCGCTGAGATGTGAAATGGTATTTTTCATGGTCCTGTGCTAATTGCCTCGCCAGAAGCGCCGCTTTTCCTGACGTTTACCTGCTTGTTAATAATAGAGTGGGAATGATCCTGCGATAGCAGGTGAGGACTGAATAACAGAACCCCGGCCATGTGCCGGGGTTTTTGCATGTTAGGCGAGTAGGTTAGAAGAACTCATCCTCTGTACATCAAGGAAGCTGTTCAATACAAAATGCATTGTATATTATGCAAAATTGTAATTTATGAGTTTTTGCATTGTATAGGATGCGATATAGATGGAGGATCTAGGAATTCTGATCAAAACCCTGCGAAAGTCCGCAGGCCTTTCGCAAAGTCAGCTAGCACAGCGGCACGGCATGAGTCGCGCCACCATCTCGGGGATCGAAAACAATACCATCCCTGAAATAGGTATTCGCAAGGTCGCAGCGATTCTTGAAGGCTTGGGATACGAATTGACCGCCACCCCCAATCCTCGACGCATGACTCTCGATGAATTGAAGGCAGGAGGTGTCCATGACTAGCCAACGTGATCGGTTGTACATCGGCACCAACGGTGTGCCTGCTGGAACGCTCGGACGACGTAATGAAAATCAGCGTGACTCGATTTTTTCGTATAACGACACGGTGGCCCAAGAGCAAGCAGTGTCCTTGACCATGCCGGTGCGCCTGGAAAGCTACAACTGGGAGTACGGCATTCACCCGTTGTTTGAGATGCACATTCCTGAAGGGCATCTCAAGGCCGAACTCGTACGGCGTTTCAGCAAATCGGTGCGCGGTTTTGATGACTTTGCTTTATTGGGCATCGTAGGTCCGCACCAATTGGGTCGTATCAGCGTTGCCCATCAAGCGGGTGATGCGTCGTTGCCTGGGGTCAAGCTGGCTGACCTGCTGGTGTACGACGGGGCTGAAGACCTGTTCGATGAGCTTCTGAAAACCTACGCCGCTTATTCAGGGGTGTCGGGCGTTCAGCCGAAAGTGCTGGTTCGCGATGTTGGCGATATGGCTGCTGATATTGAACGTCTTACCCACAAGGGCGCCACGCATTTGGTAAAGGCGTTCAATGAGTCGGACGTTCCTCAGTTGGCGGCCAATGAATTTTTCTGCATGCGTGCCGCATACCATTGTGGTCTTGAGGTGCCTGAGGTCCAGCTCAGTCATAACGGGAAGTTTCTGGTAGTGAAGCGGTTCGACATCGGTGAAAACGCCTACCTCGGATTTGAGGATATGTGTGTTCTATCGGGATGGGGAACCGGGAAAAAATATGACGGCAGCTATCAAGGGTGCGCAAAACTGATCAGGTCATTTGTCACGCCAAGCCGGGTAGCCAGGGCTCTTGAAGACTTTTTCATAATGGTGGCGCTCTCGGCCGGTATTCAGAACGGTGATGCACACCTGAAAAACTTCGGCTTGCTTTATGAAAACTGCGCCGAGGATGCCGATGTCTGGCTTGCCCCCGTTTATGACCTGGTGACCACTACGGTCTACGCCGGCAACGACATCATGGGGCTGTTGCTTGGCGGTTCGAAGGCGTGGCCAAAGCGCAAGATGCTTGTGCAGTTCGGGCGCAGTTCGTGCAGTTTGACGCAGGCGCGCTGTAACGAATTGCTCGCCAGAGTGGACGATGGCATGAGTCGCGCCATGGCGGAGCTATCCGAGTATCGAAGTACCCACCCGGAGTTCGAAGCCGTGGGGGAAAAGATGGCCGGCGCATGGGCAGCAGGCTTGGCCAGGAGTATCTCGGTGTCGTGAGGGGCCGGGTTTAAGCGAGCCCCAGGGAGCAGCCGGGTTTAGCGCCGTGCCACATCCGAAAAATAAAACTTATCCAACGTATGCCGCGACTCGGTGTACTCGAACTGCCTTCCATCCTGCAAGAACGTCTGGTTGCTCACCACAATCACATGGCTTTGCCCATCCAGATCCAGATGCGCCTGGTCGTCCTTGCTGCGCGGCAAGGCTTCGATGGTGCGCTGCGCATAGCTGATCTGCAGCTGCAGCGTTTGCTCGATAAACGCGTAGATCGACTGCTCGGCGATGTCGTGATCCAGGCCGGGAATCAGGTCACTGATGAAGTGGTTGATGTCCAGGATCACCCGTTTGCCACCGATGCGGCGTACCCGCTTGATGCGCGTAATGAGGGTGCCGGGCTCGGCCTCGATGTGCTGCAGCAGTGAGCCTTCCAGTGGAATCTGGGTGAACTCGACCACCTCGGTGCGTACGTCATCACCCAGGTCGGCGTGGGTTTCGTGGAAGCTGACGATGCCGCCCAGTTGGAACTCGATCGGGTTGGGCGACAACACAAAGGTGCCCTTGCCGTGGATCTTTTGCGCAAAGCCACGTTCCTGCAACTGCTCGATGGCGCGCCGCACGGTGCCACGGCTGGCCTGGTAGGCGTCCATCAGTTCGGTTTCGGAGGGAAGGCGCGTACCGCGCTGCAGGCGCTCGGTGGTGATGCTGGCAAGCAGATCCGTATAGATCTGGTTGTATTTGCTCATGGGATGGCTCTTGCCCGGCGTTATGAAGGTGGACTGCGCGTTCAAGGCAGGAACCATAGTGGCAGAGGTGGTGTTTGTCCATTGGACGGAGGTACGAGCCGGGGAAAAATCTGACAGAAAGCTCGCAGGCATAAACAAAAGTGTAACTCGTACAGACGAGTTGTTGATTTAACTCGTACAGACGAGTACTTTTCCCTCCTCGGCGTGCTGCCAACGACTGCCACCCATAAAAACAATCACAGTGGAAAACGAGCATGAGCCACGACTATTCAACGATTGCCCGCGAGATTCTCGACAACCTCGGGGGCCGCGAAAACCTTGAGCAGGCTGCCCATTGCGTGACCCGCCTGCGCCTTGCGCTCAAGGACCCTAGCCTGGTCAACAGCAGTGCCCTGAACCAGGTCGACCTGGTCAAGGGCTCGTTCTTTACCGGCGGCCTGTTCCAAGTGGTGATCGGCCCCGGCGAGGTGGAGAAGGTCTACGCCGCCCTGCGCGAACTGACCGGCCTGGCCGCGTCGACCATTGCCGACGTCAAGAAAGCCGGCGGCGACAAGACCAACCCCATGCAGCGCCTGGTGCGGGTGTTCTCCGATGTGTTCATGCCGATCCTGCCCGCGCTGATCATCGCCGGCCTGTTGATGGGCGTGAACAACCTGATGGGCGCCAAGGGCATGTTCATCGAAGGCCAGACGCTGCTGGAGGCCTACCCGAACCTGGATGGCCTGTGGAGCCTGATCAACCTGATGGCCAACACCTCCTTCGTGTTCCTGCCGGCGCTGGTGGGCTGGTCGGCGGCCAAGCGGTTCGGCGGCAGTGAAATCCTCGGCATCGTGCTGGGCCTGATGTTGGTACACCCGGACCTGCTCAATGCCTGGAACTACGGCAAGGCGGTCGCCGGCCTCGACGGCCAGAGCCTGCCGTACTTCGATATCTTCGGCTGGTTCCAGATCGAGAAGGTGGGTTACCAGGGGCAGATCCTGCCGATCCTGATGGCCGCCTTTGTCATGAGCGTGATCGAGAAGTGGCTGCGGGCGCGGGTGCCGAATGCCATTCAACTGCTGGTGGTGCCGATCACCACCATCGTTGTCACTGGTGTGCTGGCCCTGGCGATCATCGGCCCGGTGACTCGTCACCTTGGCATCCTGATCACCGAAGGCCTGGTGACCCTGTTCGAGATCGCCCCCATGGTCGGCGGCGCGATTTTCGGCCTGCTCTATGCGCCGCTGGTGATCACCGGCATGCACCACATGTTCCTGGCGGTCGACCTGCAGCTTATCTCCACCCAGGGCGGCACCTTTATCTGGCCGATGATTGTCATGTCCAACCTGGCCCAGGGCAGCGCCGCCCTCGGGGTGTTCTACATGACCCGCAATGCGCGGGACAAAAGCATGGCCTCGACCTCGGCGATTTCCGCTTACTTCGGCATCACCGAGCCTGCGATGTTCGGGGTGAACCTGCGCTTCAAGTTTCCGTTCTACGCCGCGCTGCTGGGCTCGGCGCTGGGCAGCATCTTCCTGTCGTTGAACAAGGTACAGGCGTCGGCCATCGGTGTCGGTGGGTTGCCCGGGTTTATCTCGATCGTGCCAAGCGCGATTCCGATGTTCGTGATCGGCATGGTCGTGGCGATGGTCGTGCCGTTTGCGCTGACGTGCATGTTGAGCATGAAGATCGTTCGGCCTGGTTACCGGGTCGCCTGAAGATCGCTATCGCAGGCAAGCCAGCTCCCACAGTGATGTGTGAACACATTCAAGTGTGGGAGCTGGCTTGCCTGCGATGAGGCCAGAAGGGCCAGCACCCAACTCTACTGAAGGAACCCACCATGCAAACCTGGCAACACTCGGTGATCTACCAGATCTACCCCAAAAGCTTCCACAGCCACGCGGGTAACGCCACCGGTGACCTGTTGGGCATCGTGGACAAACTCGACTACCTCAAGTGGCTGGGCGTGGATTGCCTGTGGGTCACGCCGTTCCTGCGCTCGCCCCAGCGCGACAACGGCTACGACATCAGCGACTACTACGCAATCGACCCCAGCTACGGCACCATGGCCGATTGCGAGCTGCTGATCAGCGAAGCCGCCAAGCGTGGCATCAAGCTGATGCTCGATATCGTGGTCAACCACACCTCCATTGAACACGAATGGTTCCAGCAGGCGCGCAGCAGCCTCGACAACCCCTACCGCGACTTCTACATCTGGCGCGACCAGCCGAACAACTGGGAATCCAAGTTCGGCGGCTCGGCCTGGGAATACGAAGCACAGACCGGCCAGTACTACCTGCACCTGTTCGACCACACCCAGGCCGACCTCAACTGGGACAACCCCCAGGTGCGCGCCGAGGTGTTCAAGATGATGCGTTTCTGGCGCGACAAAGGCGTGGGTGGGTTCCGCCTGGATGTGATCAACCTGATCTCCAAGCCCGCCGATTTCCCCGAGGACAACAGTGACGGCCGCCGTTTCTACACCGACGGCCCGAACGTGCATGAATACTTGCAGCAAATGCACCGTGAAGTCTTTGAAGGCCATGACCTGATCAACGTCGGCGAGATGTCCTCCACCCGCCTGGAACATTGCATTCGCTATTCGAATCCAGCGTCGAAAGAGCTGTCGATGACTTTCAATTTCCACCACCTGAAAGTCGATTACCCGAACCTGCAAAAGTGGGTGAAGGCCGACTTCGATTTCCTTCAACTCAAGCAGATTTTTTCCGACTGGCAGATGGGCATGCAAGCCGGTGGCGGCTGGAACGCGCTGTTCTGGTGCAACCACGACCAGCCACGGGTGGTCTCGCGTTTTGGTGACGACGGCGAATACCGCGTGGTCTCGGCCAAGATGCTCGCCACGGCGCTGCACTTTCTGCAGGGCACGCCGTATGTGTATCAGGGCGAAGAGCTTGGCATGACCAACCCCGGCTTCGACAGCATCTCGCAGTACCGTGATGTGGAAACCCTGAACATCTTCCGGCTCAAGCGCGATGCGGGCGAGTCCGAAGCCGCAAGCATGGCGGCGATCATGCAGAAGTCCCGCGACAACGGGCGTACGCCCATGCAGTGGAGCACCGAAGCGAATGCGGGGTTCAGCCGCGGTGAACCCTGGATCGGCATCCCCGCCAATGCTGCGCAGATCAACGTCAACAGCCAGATGGATGACCCGGATTCGGTGCTGCATCACTACCGCAGGCTGATCGACTTGCGCCGTCGCGAACCGCTGATACAGCAAGGCGTTTACCGCCCGTTGCTGCAAGACCATCTCCAGGTCTGGGCGTACCTGCGTGAAGGCCATGGCGAGCGCCTGTTGGTACTCAACAACTTCTATGGATCGCCATGCGAGATCCAACTGCCAGAAGGCGTGATCAACGCCGCAAACGAGCAACGCCTGCTGATCAGCAACTACCCCGACTACCCGCTGCGCATGAGCACGGTGGTGCTACGCCCCTATGAATCCTTCGTGCTGCACCTGACGGGTTGAAACACCCCCTGTAGGAGCGAGCTCGCTCGCGAAGATCGCCAACGAAAACGCGCCCCTCCAGGTGTTGCGTGGAGGCTGCAAATTCTTCGCGAGCAAGCTCGCTCCTACAGGTGATCGCGTCACGCAAGACAGTAAGAAAAAACAATAAAAATAAAAGGAGCGCTTCATGAAAACAACAATAAAGCTGGGCCTTATTGCCTCCTGCCTCACGGTGCCTTTTGGCGCGCAAGCCCTGGAGTTTGCCGGGTATTTGCGCAGCGGCGTGGGTACGTCAACGGGCAGCGGCAAGCAGCAATGTTTCCAACTGCCGGGTGCGCAAACCAAATACCGCCTGGGTAACGAATGCGAGCAGTACGCCGAGCTGGAACTGCGTCAGGATTTGCTGACCTTCGACGACGGTTCGGTGCTCAGCGTCGATGCCATGGCTTCCCTTTATAACAAGTACGATCGTGCCCTGAAATTCCAGGGTGAAAACAACGGCTCGGCGCGCATGCCGCAGATGTATGCGCAATGGTCCAACCTGCCCAGCCTCAATGGTGGTTCGCTGTGGGCCGGGCGGCGTTACTACAAGCGTAACGATATCCATATCTCCGACTTCTACTACTGGAACCAGAGCGCCACCGGTGGCGGGATCGAGGACGTGCTGATCGGCGGTTTGAAATACAGCTACGCCCTGTCGCGCAAGGACAACCTGTACCAGAAGGAATACGCCACCCGTCACGACTTCAATGTCGCAGGTTTCAAGACCAACCCCGGTGGCGAACTGGAACTGGGCTTGAGCTACATCGCCAAGGCCGGTGGGCGTGACACCAACAGCGGCTGGGCGCTGACGGCGCAGCATGTGCAAGCAGCCTTCCTGGGTGGCAAGAACAAGTTTGCCCTGCAGTACGGCGAAGGCCCCGGCACCGGCCTGGGCTACACCGGCAATACCGCGCTGGACAAGAGCAGCAAAAGTTACCGCGCGGTGGAGTTCTTTGATTGGCAACTGACTCCGCGTTTTGGCGGGCAAGTTGAAGCGGTGTACCAGAAAGATGTGCGCCCAGGGCGTCAGGACCAGAACTGGATGTCCCTGGGTGTGCGCCCGGCGTATGCGCTCAGCGAGCAATTCAAACTGGTTGCTGAGCTGGGGCACGATCAAGTCGATGCCACCGGCGGTACGCGCAAATTGAGCAAATTTACCTTCGCTCCGACCTGGTCGCCCAAAGGCCCTGAATTCTGGGCGCGGCCGGAGGTGCGGTTGTATTACACCTATGCGTCCTGGAACAAAGCGGCCAAGCGTGCGGCCAATGAGCTGGCGGCGGGCACGGCGTTGTCCGACACCGGCGCCTATGGCACGGCGCGGCATGGGTCGAACGTCGGTGTGCAGGTCGAATATTGGTGGAAGTAATCAGGAGGGAGTACGCGGGCTAATGTGGGAGCGGGGTTGCTCGCGAATGCAGTGGGTCAGTCAGTGAATGTGTCGCCTGATACACCGCTTTCGCGAGCAAGCCCGCTCCCACACTGACCTTCGTCAACCTCAACCTTGCATCGACTCAATGATTTTTAAAGAACAACACAAACAGGTGAAGTCATGATCACATCTCAACCCCTGGAACTGCTGGCACCCTTGTCCGGGGTTTTGCTGGCGCTGGACCAGGTGCCCGACCCGGTATTTTCTGGCCGCGTGATTGGCGATGGCCTGTGCATCGACCCCACCTCGCAAACCCTCTGCGCGCCGTTGGCTGGGGTGATCAGCAACATTCAGGACAGCGGCCATGCGGTCAGCGTCACCGCCGATAACGGTGTGCAAGTGCTGCTGCATATTGGCCTGGACACTGTGAACCTGGCGGGCCAGGGCTTCACCCGGCTGGTCGAGGAGGGCCAGCGGGTGGAGGCCGGGCAGCCGCTGATCGAATTCGATGCCGACTATGTGGCGCTCAATGCACGTAGCCTGCTGACGTTGATGCTCATTGTAAGCGGCGAGCCGTTTGTGCCGTTGGTGGCCGGTCAGGCGCTGGTCGAGTCCGGCCAGCCACTGTTGCAGGTCTCACCGGGGCAGATACCCGCAGAGGTGGACGAGGAGGAGGGCAATGCGCTGTTCTCCAAGCCAGTAACCCTGCCCAACGCCAGCGGCTTGCACGCCCGCCCTGCGGCGGTGTTTGCTCAGGCGGCGAAGGGGTTCAGCTCAAGCATATTTCTGCACAAGCAAACCCTGAGCGCGAATGCCAAGTCGCTTGTGGCGATCATGGCGCTGCAGACCTCCCAGGGCGACAGCGTGCAAGTGAGCGCGGCGGGGGAAGATGCCGAGGCGGCGATCCAGGCGCTGGTGGCGTTGTTGCTCGACGGCTGTGGCGAGACGCTGCCGGTAGCCGTCGAGAAAATCAGCAAGCCCGCTGCGTCGGCGTCTTCGGCGTCCGTGTTGCGAGGCGTCTGTGCGTCGCCGGGCTCGGCGTTCGGCCAGGTGGTCCAGGTGGCTGAACCGACGCTCGACATTCCCGAAGCCGGTGCGGGAGAAACCTTCGAACGTACCGCATTGGCGCGTGGCCTGCGGGCTGCAAACGAGGCGTTGCAAGCGTTGCAGGCCAAGGCGGCCGGCAGCGCCCAGGCCGAGATCTTCCGCGCCCACCAAGAACTGCTCGAAGACCCGACCCTGCTTGAACAAGCCCATAGCCTGCTGGCCGAAGGCAAGAGTGCCGCCTTTGCCTGGAATACGGCAACGGTGGCGACCGCCAAACTTTTTGAAGGCTTGGGCAAAGCGCTGCTGGCTGAGCGTGCGGCGGACTTGGCCGACGTCGGCCAGCGCGTGCTCAAGTTGATCCTGGGCGTGCCAGAGCGGTCCATGGAGCTGCCGGAGTGCGCCATCCTGGTCGCTGAACAACTGACACCCTCACAAACCGCCGGCCTGGACACCAGCAAAGTGCTGGGCTTCGTCACGGTCGCCGGTGGCGCTACCAGCCACGTGGCCATCCTCGCCCGGGCCCTCGGCCTGCCATCCCTTTGCGGCGTACCCAGCCAAGTACTGGCCTTGGCCAACGGCAAGCGGGTATTGCTCAATGCCGACAAAGGCGAGCTGCAGCTGGAGCCGAACCTGGCCGAAATCGAGCAACTGCAGGCGGTGCGCCAACAGCAAAAGCTGCGGCTGCAGCGTGAGGTGGCGCAGGCCTCACGGGCAGCGGTCACCCGCGACGGTCACCACGTCGAGGTCACAGCCAACGTCGCCTCGTTGCAGGAAGTGGAACAATCCCTGACCCTGGGCGGTGAAGGCGTGGGCCTGCTGCGTTCGGAGTTCCTCTACCTGGAACGCAACCGTGCGCCGAGCGCAGAGGAGCAGGCCGACACCTACAGCGCGATCGCCCGCGCCCTCGGCACCGAGCGCAATCTGGTGGTGCGTACCCTGGATGTGGGCGGCGATAAACCCTTGGCCTATGTGCCGATGGACAGCGAGACCAACCCATTCCTTGGCCTGCGCGGTATTCGCCTGTGCCTGGAACGCCCCGAACTGTTGCGTGAACAGTTGCGTGCGATTCTTGCCAGCGCCGGCTTGGCGCGGCTGCATATCATGTTGCCGATGGTCAGCCTGCTGTCGGAGCTGCACCTGGCGCGCAAAATGCTCGAAGAGGAAGCACAGGCGCTTGGCCTGAGCGAACTGCCCAAGCTGGGCATCATGATCGAAGTGCCGAGCGCGGCGTTGATGGCGGACGTGTTTGCGCCCCATGTGGATTTCTTCTCCATCGGCACCAACGACCTCACCCAATACACCTTGGCCATGGACCGCGACCACCCGCGCCTGGCCAGCCAGGCCGACAGTTTTCACCCGGCGGTGCTGCGCCTGATCGACATCACCGTCAAAGCGGCCCATGCCCACGGCAAATGGGTCGGCGTGTGTGGTGCGCTGGCGTCCGAAACCATGGCGGTGCCGGTGTTGATCGGCCTGGGCGTGGATGAGCTGTCGGTCAGTGTACCGCTGATCCCCACCATCAAGGCCACCGTGCGCGAGCTGGACCTGCACGACTGCCAGATCATCGCCCGCCAGGTGCTGGGCCTGGAAGAAGCCGACCAAGTACGCGAGGCCCTGCGCCTGTACCACGCGGCCACCGTTGAAACCTCACCTGTTGTGGAGCACTGAGCATGTTCGAGAAATTGCAGCGGGCGTTCTGGAAAGCCCTGACGCCTGATTTGGTGGCGGAGACGGTTACCGCGCCGACTCCGAGCCTGTTGTCGGCCGATGTGCTGGGTGCGTTGGGCGGGGAGGGCAACGTCACGTCACAGCAGCGCGTGGCGCTCACGCGGGTGCGGGTGCAATTGAAGGAGGTGGGTGGGTTGGATGAGTCGGCGTTGAAGGCTGCCGGTGTACCCGCAGTGATGGTACTGCCGGGCGGCGTGGTTCATCTGCTCACCGGCCTATAAGGCGACGATGATCAGATGTGGGAGCCGGGGTTGCCCGCGATAGCGGTGTGTCAGGCGCCGAATACCTTGACTGTCAGGCCGCCATCGCGGGCAAGCCCGGCTCCCACAGGGATTTGCAGTGTGCGGGCTGTCGTAATCAGAGTTGTGGGGTGTCTTGCGCAGGCTTGGTCTTGTCCACACCCGGCACATGCAGGTTGCCTTCCACCACCTGGTTACCCTCCAGCTGCGGCTGGGTCACCCAGGTGAGGATGTCGTAGTAACGCCGGATGTTCGCCACAAAATGCACCGGCTCGCCGCCGCGGGCGTAGCCGTAGCGGGTCTTGCTATACCACTGCTTCTGCGACAGGCGTGGCAGCATCTTCTTCACGTCCAGCCACTTGTTCGGGTTCAGGCCTTCTTTCTTCGCCAGGATGCGCGCGTCGTCCAGGTGGCCGGTGCCCACGTTATAGGCGGCGAGGGCGAACCAGGTGCGGTCGGGCTCGGCGATCTTGTCGTCCAGCTCATCCTTGATCCTGGCCAGGTACTTGGCGCCGCCCATGATGCTCTGCTTGGGGTCCAGGCGGTTGGACACGCCCATGGCTTGGGCAGTGTTCTGGGTCAGCATCATCAGGCCACGCACGCCGGTCTTGGACGTGACCGTGGGTTGCCACAGCGATTCCTGATAACCAATGGCTGCCAACAACCGCCAATCGACTTTCTCGGCCTTGGCATAGGCGCGAAAGTGTTTCTCGTACTTGGGCAGGCGTTGTTGCAGGTGCTGGGCAAAGGTATAGGCGCCGACATAGCCGAGTACATCGACGTGCCCGTAGTAGCGATCCTTCAGACGCTGCAGGGTGCCATTCTTCTCGACCTTGTCCAGGTAACTGTTGATCTCGTTGAGCAGGCTGTTGTCTTCACCGGCCGCCACCGCCCAGCTCTGGTTGCTGGCATTGCCGAGGTCGAAGGCCACGCGCACATTGGGGAAGTACACCTGGTTCATGGCCACTTCGTTGGAGTCCACCAGGGTCAGGTCGATCTGCCCTTCGTCGACCATGCGCAGCAGATCCACCACCTCAACGGCGTCGGATTCTTCGTATTCAATCGCCGGGTTCTGTTTTTTCAGTGCCGCCAGTTGTTCGGCGTGGGTGCTGCCCTTGAGCACCATGATCTTCTTGCCCACCAGGTCGGCGGCGTTGGTGGGGCGCGATTGGCCGTTGCGGTAGATGATCTGCGGGGTGACTTCAAGGTACGGGTGGGAGAAGCGCACCTGCTGCTGGCGCTGGTCGCTACTCACCAGGCCGGCGGCAGCGAGTACCGGGCCGTTGGGTTTGCTCAACTGGTTGAACAGGTCGTCAAGGTTGTCGGCCGTCTCGATTTCCAGCTTCACGCCTAGGTCGTCGGCAAAGCGCTTGACCAGTTCGTATTCGAAGCCGGTTTCACCGTTACGGTCCTGGAAATACGTAGCGGGACTGTTGCGAGTGACCACCCGCAATACGCCATCCTCCTTGATTCGCTCCAGTGTGCTGGGTTTATCAACACAGGCACTGAGCATCAGGAAGAGCAAGGTGGCGATGAGCCATTTGACGCATCGCAGGCGCGAAACAGTTGGGAAGAACATCTGCGCAGTATACGCAAACGGCTCACGGCGCCATATCTCGACAGCGGCGCACTTGTCTGCTAGCCAGCGCAAAACTGTGCTGCAGCCCGCAGAAACGGGGCTTGGTGAGCGTTTGTGACGGTTAAAATAACTGCGCCCAATGCCCTGGATAACGCCCTGATCCCAGGCAAAGCGTGCCAACTGACGTTCGGCGGCGGCCACCGGTAGCGTTTCGGGTGCCGTTGGCGAAGGTTTACGCTAGAATGCACGGCCTCAAAGCACACCCCTTCCCGAGGCTGTCCCGAAGATGTTGATCCTGCGCGGCGCTCCTGCCCTTTCTGCCTTTCGCCACAGCAAACTCCTTGAGCAACTGAGCCAGAAGGTTCCAGCTGTTACAGGCCTGTACGCTGAATTTGCTCACTTCGCCGACGTAACCGGCGTCTTGACCGCCGACGAACAGCAAGTGCTGGCACGCCTTCTGAAGTACGGCCCAAGCGTTCCCGTTCAAGAGCCGACTGGCCGCTTGTTCCTGGTTCTGCCACGGTTCGGCACCATCTCGCCCTGGTCGAGCAAGGCCAGCGACATCGCCCGCAACTGCGGCCTGGACAAAATCCAGCGCCTGGAGCGTGGGATCGCCTTCTACGTCGCCGGCCAGTTCAGCGACGCCGAGGCGGAGCTGATCGCCAGCAGCCTGCACGACCGCATGACCCAGATCATCGTCAGCCAGCTGGAACAGGCTGCCGGCCTGTTCAGCCACGCCGAGCCGAAGCCGCTCACCGCCATTGACGTGCTGGGCGGTGGCCGCGCCGCCCTCGAGAAGGCCAACACCGAGCTGGGCCTGGCCCTGGCGGAAGACGAGATCGACTACCTGGTCAACGCCTTCAACGGCTTGAAGCGCAACCCCCACGACATCGAACTGATGATGTTCGCCCAGGCCAACTCCGAGCACTGCCGTCACAAGATCTTCAACGCCAGTTGGGACATCGACGGCCAAAGCCAAGAGAAAAGCCTGTTCGGCATGATCAAGAACACCTACGTGATGCACAGCGAAGGCGTTCTGTCGGCTTATAAGGACAACGCCTCGGTGATCGTCGGCTCCGTCGCCGGCCGTTTCTTCCCGGACCCGGAAACCCGCCAGTACGGCGCGGTGCAGGAGCCGGTGCACATCCTGATGAAGGTTGAAACCCACAACCACCCGACCGCGATTGCCCCGTTCCCGGGCGCAGCTACCGGTTCGGGCGGTGAAATCCGCGATGAAGGTGCTACCGGCCGTGGCGCCAAGCCCAAGGCGGGCCTCACCGGTTTCACCGTATCCAACTTGCAGATCCCGGGCTTTGAACAGCCGTGGGAAGTGCCGTACGGCAAGCCTGAGCGCATCGTCACCGCGCTGGACATCATGATCGAAGGCCCGCTGGGCGGCGCCGCGTTCAACAACGAATTCGGGCGCCCGGCGCTCACCGGTTACTTCCGGACCTTCGAGCAGTCCATCACCACCCCGCGTGGCGATGAAGTGCGCGGTTACCACAAGCCGATCATGTTGGCCGGCGGCATGGGCAACATCCGTGAAGAACACGTCAAGAAAGGCGAGATTCTGGTTGGCTCCAAGCTGATCGTGCTCGGCGGCCCGGCGATGCTGATCGGCCTGGGCGGCGGCGCGGCTTCTTCCATGGCCACCGGCACCAGCTCGGCAGACCTGGACTTCGCTTCCGTACAGCGCGAAAACCCTGAGATGGAGCGCCGCTGCCAGGAAGTCATCGACCGTTGCTGGCAGTTGGGTGACAAGAACCCGATCAGCTTCATCCACGACGTCGGCGCCGGTGGTTTGTCCAACGCCTTCCCGGAACTGGTCAACGACGGCGACCGTGGTGGCCGTTTCGAACTGCGCAACATTCCAAACGACGAGCCGGGCATGGCCCCGCACGAAATCTGGAGCAACGAATCCCAGGAACGCTACGTACTGGCCGTTGGCCCTGAAGACTTCGCACGCTTCCAGGCCATCTGCGAACGCGAGCGTTGCCCGTTTGCCGTGGTCGGCGAAGCCACTGCCGAGCCACAGCTGACAGTCACCGACAGCCACTTTGGCAACAGCCCCGTGGACATGCCGTTGGAAGTGCTGCTGGGCAAGGCCCCGCGCATGCACCGTTCGGCCAACCGTGAAGCTGAACTGGGCGATGATTTCGACCCAAGCACGCTGGACCTGGCCAACAGCATCGAACGCGTGCTGCACCATCCGGCCGTGGCGAGCAAAAGCTTCCTGATCACCATCGGCGATCGCACCATCACCGGCCTGGTGGCTCGTGACCAAATGGTCGGCCCATGGCAGGTGCCGGTGGCCGACGTTGCCGTCACCGCCACCAGCTTCGATGTGTACACCGGTGAAGCCATGGCCATGGGCGAGCGCACACCGCTGGCCCTGCTGGACGCTCCGGCGTCGGGCCGCATGGCCATTGGTGAAACCCTCACCAACATCGCCGCCTCGCGCATCGGCAAGCTGTCCGACATCAAACTGTCGGCCAACTGGATGTCCGCTGCCGGCCACCCGGGTGAAGATGCGCGCCTGTACGACACGGTTAAAGCCGTCGGCATGGAGCTGTGCCCGGAACTGGGTATCACCATTCCGGTGGGCAAGGACTCCATGTCCATGGCCACCCGTTGGAACGAAGACGGCACCGACAAGAGCGTCACGTCGCCGCTGTCGTTGATCGTCACGGGTTTTGCGCCGGTCACCGACATCCGCCAGACCCTGACCCCGCAACTGCGCATGGACAAGGGCACCACCGACCTGATCCTGATCGACCTGGGCCGTGGCCAGAACCGCATGGGCGCCTCGATCCTGGCGCAAACCCACGGCAAGCTCGGCAAGCAGGCCCCGGACGTCGATGACGCCGAAGACCTCAAAGCCTTCTTTGCCGTGATCCAGGGCCTGAATGCCGACGGCCACCTGCTGGCTTACCACGACCGTTCCGACGGTGGTTTGCTGACCAGCGTTGTCGAAATGGCCTTCGCCGGTCACTGCGGCCTGAACATCGTGCTCGACAGCGTTGCCGAGGATGCTGCCGAAATCAACGGCATCCTGTTCAACGAAGAATTGGGTGCGGTGATCCAGGTGCGCCAGGACGCTACCCCAGACGTGCTCGCGCAGTTCAGCGCCGCTGGCCTGGCCGAGTGCGTGGCGGTGATTGGCCAGCCGATCAACAACGGCGAAGTCAATATCTCGTTCAACGGCGACACGGTCTTTACCGGCCAGCGCCGCTTGCTGCAACGCCAGTGGGCCGAGACCAGCTACCAGATCCAACGCCTGCGTGATAACGCCGACTGCGCCGAGCAGGAATTCGACGTGATCCTGGAGGAAGACAACCCGGGCCTGAGCACCATGCTCAGCTTCGACGTCAACCAGGACATCGCCGCGCCTTACATCAAGAAGGGCATCCGCCCACAGGTTGCCGTGCTGCGTGAGCAGGGCGTCAACGGCCAGGTGGAAATGGCGGCCGCGTTCGACCGCGCCGGCTTCAATGCGATCGACGTGCACATGAGCGATATCCTCGCTGGTCGCGTTGACCTCAATGAGTTCAAAGGCCTGGTGGCCTGCGGTGGTTTCTCCTACGGCGACGTGCTGGGTGCCGGTGAAGGCTGGGCCAAGTCGGCCCTGTT
The DNA here is from genome assembly GCF_018135665.1 of Pseudomonas sp. B2021. Lineage (NCBI taxonomy): Bacteria > Pseudomonadati > Pseudomonadota > Gammaproteobacteria > Pseudomonadales > Pseudomonadaceae > Pseudomonas > Pseudomonas sp. B2021. The sequence goes on along the minus strand of NZ_SMOF01000001.1, from coordinate 5,002,519 downwards.
CAACAGCCGTGCCCGCGATGCGTTCCAGGGCTTCTTCGAACGCAACGACAGCTTCACCCTGGGTGTGTGCAATGGTTGCCAGATGATGTCCAACCTCAGCGAACTGATCCCGGGCAGCGAGTTCTGGCCGCACTTTGTGCGTAACCGTTCCGAGCAGTTCGAAGCCCGTGTCGCCATGGTGCAGGTGCAGGAGTCCAACTCGATCTTCCTGCAGGGCATGGCCGGTTCGCGTATGCCAATCGCCATCGCCCACGGTGAAGGCCACGCCGAATTCAGCAGCGAAGAAGCGCTGCTTGAAGCCGACCTGTCCGGCACCGTGGCCCTGCGTTTCGTCGACAACCACGGCAAGGTCACCGAGAGCTACCCGGCCAACCCGAACGGCTCGCCGCGCGGGATCACCGGCCTTACCAGCCGCGACGGCCGCGTGACCATCATGATGCCGCACCCGGAGCGCGTGTTCCGCGCCGTGCAAAACTCGTGGCGCCCGGAAGAGTGGAACGAAGACGGCGCCTGGATGCGCATGTTCCGCAACGCCCGTGTGTGGGTGAACTAAGGCCGTGTACAAGCTCGCCTTCTTCGTGCCCGACAGCCATGTGGAGACGGTGAAAACCGCCGTCTTCGCAGCCGGCGGCGGGCGCATCGGCGACTACGACAGCTGCGCCTGGCAAGTGCTGGGTCAGGGCCAATTCCGCGCGTTGGACGGCAGCCAGCCGTTTATCGGGCAGGTGGGCCAGGTTGAAGCGGTTGAAGAGTGGAAGGTTGAGTTGGTGGTGGCGGATGAGTTGATTGTGGCTGTCGTGGCTGCTTTGAAACTCAGTCACCCGTATGAGACACCGGCGTATGAGGTGTGGCAGTTGGCGGATTTTTGATCTGTTGGCTGCATAAACAAGAAACCCGCTGGGCCAGTTTGGTCGGCGGGTTTTTTGTTGCCTGCAAGGGCCTCATCGCGGGCAAGTCCGGCTCCCACAGTTTGATCGTGTTGTCCTGTCATGCATCAACCCACTGTGGGAGCTGGCTTGCCTGCGATGGCGCCGGTGCAGGCGCCTCAGAACTTTCCGACAAGCCTTTCAGGTTGTCCCTCGGAACGGGTACCACTAACCTTCGCCAGTCGCTGCCAATTCAGCGACCGGGACTGCAAGCCCGCCGAAACCTCACCAGTTAGTCACAAGCGCCTTTATAATTGCGGCGCTTTTTCATGGTCGCCATTTATGGCGGCTGTGTGCGGGAGACCTTCGGGTCTACCGAGACTTGCTGGTGACTCTCGGTCTTGCAGGCCCGCACACAGCTGCCACCCATCATCTGCAAGTGATGCTGGTAGTTCTTACTTCACACCAGAGGTTTACCATGATCAAAGACAGTCCCAATCCCCCTTCAGATCAGTTATTCAGCGTACGACGCAGTATCGATAGCGAAACCTTGCTCGCCAATACCTCGCAGGACATCGCTTCGCTGCAGGCGCTAACCAGCCAGCTGGCGTTTGAAGTCGCTGGCGCGCAGCGTGATGTTGTCTTGGCAATTTGCCGGATGCTGGAGGGTATTCAGCTCATGGTGGATCGGGTGTTGGACTTGAACGAAGTGCCCGAGCTTAAACCTTCCGACGCCAGTTAAAACCCATTCGCGAGCAAGCCCGCTCCCACATTGATCGTTCCCACGCTCCGCGTGGGAATGCATCCTGTGACGCTCTGCGTCACCCTTGCGCAGGGCGGGACGCAGAGCGTCCGGGGCGGCATTCCCACGCAGAGCGTGGGAACGATCGGTCAGGCGTTGATAGGGCGGGTAACCAACCGCTCCAAAGCCTCACCCAAACCTAAAGCCTTGTCACCAATCAACAAGTGCCAAACCCCGCTATCCAGCTGGCTCACACCCTTGCAACCCAGCGCAGTGAGGTCCGCTTCAGACAGCACCGAATCATCCCCCAACTCCACCCGCAACCGGGTCATCGCTACCGCTTCCAGTTGGCGCACATTCTCTCGGCCACCCAGGGCATTCAGCCACTTTTCGGCCTCGTGTACATTCACCGCCACCGGCTTATCCACAGGCGCAACCGCTACAGGCGTTGCGGCAACAAACCCCGGCATCGCCAAGCGAATCTCATCAGCAATGCTATCGGCCATTGGCCCAACCACTACCTGCAAACTGCCGCCGTTACCCGGGCGCACTACAGCCATGGCGCCCAGTGCTTTCAGTTCAGCATCCACCGCCTTGTTGCGATCCACCATGTCCAACCGCAGCCGTGTGGTGCAGGCACCCACACTCAGCAGATTCTCAGCACCACCCAACGCCTGGATATAAGCCGTCGCACGCTGGTTATCACTCATCGCTTCAGCCTGCACCACCTGGATATCTTCCCGGCCCGGTGTCTTCAGGTTGAAGCGGCGGATGCAGTAGCTGAACACCGTGTAGTAGATCACCGAGTAAGCCAAGCCCACCGGTACCACCAGCCAACCATTGGTGGACTTGCCCCAGCCCAGCACCATGTCGATAAAACCACCGGAGAAGGTAAAGCCCAGGTGGATATTGAGCATGTTGGTCACGGCCATCGACAGGCCGGTCAGCAGCGCATGCAGCAAGTAGAGGAACGGCGCCAGGAACATGAAAGCAAATTCAATCGGCTCGGTCACCCCGGTGAGGAACGAGGTCAGCGCCATCGACAGGAAGATGCCGCCCATCACTTTGCGCCGCTCAGGCAACGCATTGCGGTACATCGCCAGGCACGCAGCCGGCAGGCCGAACAGCATCACGGGGAACATGCCGGTCATGAACTGGCCGCCTTTCGGGTCGCCGGCAAAGTAGCGGGTCAGGTCGCCGGTCACCACCGCGCCGGTCACCGGGTCGGTAAAGCTGCCGAACACGAACCAGGCCATGTTGTTAAGGATGTGGTGCAAGCCGGTGACGATCAGCAGGCGGTTGAACACGCCAAACACGAACGCGCCCAGGCTGCCGCTTTCCATCAGCAGTACGCCGAAGCTGTTGATGCCGTGCTGGATCGGCGGCCAGATCAGGCCGAAGATCACGCCCAGGCCCACCGCGCTGAAGCCGGTGACAATCGGCACAAAGCGTCGCCCACCGAAGAACGCCAGGTACTCCGGCAACTTGATGTCCTTGAAACGGTTGTACAGCCCGCCGGCCATCAAGCCGCTGGCGATACCGGCGAGCATGCCCATGTTGATGGTGGTGTCCATCACCTTGAGCGTGGAGATCATCACCAGGTAACCAATCGCCCCTGCCAGGCCCGCAGTGCCGTTGTTGTCACGGGCAAACCCCACGGCAATGCCGATGGCGAAGATCAGCGCCAGGTTGGCGAAGATCGCCTGGCCGGCATCGTGCATCACCGCAATGTTGAGCAAGTCGGTGTCGCCCAGGCGCAGCAACAGGCCGGCAATCGGCAGGATCGCGATCGGCAGCATCAGGGCGCGGCCCAGGCGTTGCAGGCCTTCGATAAAGTGTTGGTACATGGCGTGTCTCCCTATTCTTGTTGTTTTCAGCTCAGCGGCCAGTGGTGTTGACAGGCTTGGCGAACGGCTTTAGCGCTGCTCAGGTCGAGCAGTGCCTGGCTCAGTTGCCGGCATTGCGCCGCGTCCAGATGACGAACGCGGTCCTTGATCTCTCCGATCTGCGGCGGGCTTACCGACAGCTCGGTGACGCCCAGGCCGACCAGTACCGGCGTGGCCAGCGGGTCGGAGGCCAGCGCGCCGCACACGCCAACCCAACGGCCATGCTTGGCTGCGCCGGCGCAGGTTTGGGCGATCAGCCGCAACAACGCCGGGTGCAGCGCGTCGACACGGGCGGCCAGGCCTGCGTGGTCGCGGTCCATGGCGAGGGTGTACTGGGACAGGTCATTGGTGCCGATGGACAAAAAGTCCGCATGCTCGGCGAGCTTTTCGGCCATGAGCGCGGCGGCGGGCACTTCGATCATCACGCCCAGTTCGGGGCGCTGCGTCAGTTCCAGCTCCACGCACAGTTCATCCAGGCGCTGGCGAATCTGCAGCAGTTCATCCACCTCGCTGACCATCGGCAGCAGGATGCGGCAACGCCCCAGCGGCGCGACTTGCAGCAGGGCACGCAGTTGCTGGTCGAGCAGTTCCGGGCGTACCTGGGCCATGCGAATGCCGCGCAGGCCCAGCACCGGGTTGGCCTCGACGGGCAGCGGCAGGTAGTCGAGTTGCTTGTCGCCGCCCACATCGATGGTGCGGATGATCACCGACTTGTCACCCATGGCGTCTAGCACAGCCTGATAAGCCTGGCGTTGTTCCTGCTCATCCGGCGCGGTGCGACGGTCGACAAACAGGAATTCGGTGCGCAGCAGGCCGACGCCATCGGCGCCGTTTGCGAACGCCAGTTGGGCTTCGCTGCTGGAGGCGACATTGGCGGCGATTTCGATGGTCACGCCATCGCGGGTACTCGCCGCTTGCTGGGCTTGGGCCTGCTGCTCTTTACGACGCAGTTTTTGTGTTTCGCGAATCTGGTGCACTTCGGCATGGCGCGCGTCGCTGGGGGCCAGTTCCAAGCGGCCATTGGCGGCGTCGAGCACCACCCGTTGGCCTTGGGGCACGTCGAGCACTTCATCGCCCAATGCCACCACACAGGGCAAGCCTTTGCCTCGGGCCAAAATGGCCACATGGGAGGTCGCGCCGCCTTCGGCCATGCAGATGCCCGCTGCGTTTTGCGTGCTCAGTTGCAGCAAGTCCGAGGGCGTCAGTTCATGGGCGCTGACAATCGCCCCGGCCGGCAATTCGAAGTGCCAGGCTTCACCCAGCAACGCACGCAATACCCGTTGTTGCAGGTCGCGCAGGTCGTTGGCGCGCTCGGCGAACAGCGGCTTGCCCAAGGCCAGCAGCACGGCGCATTGGGCCTGGATCGCATCACGCCAGGCGTGGGTGGCGGCGCTGCCTTGTTCGATGGCAGCGGTGGCTGCGTCGAGTAATGCCGGGTCTTCCAGCAGGGCGAGGTGGGCGGCGAAGATCTCTTCTTCTTCGACATTCTTGCGTTGGCGCGCCTGGTCCAGCGTGTTGCGGATTTCGCCGCGCACTTGGTCAAGGGCGGCATCCAGGCGTTGCAGTTGTTCGTCGACGCTATGATTGCCGCTGTCTTGCGGCAGCTCGATGCCCGTCAGGCGGAACAATGGCCCACATACCAGGCCCGGTGCCGCGCATACGCCTTGCAGCACATTGGCTTCGGTATTCGCTCGGCGTGGTGTGGCAACGACCGGCGCGTGATGCTCCGCGTGGATCGCCACGGACAGCGCGGCGACCAATGCCTGTAACGCCGCCTCGCCATCCTTGCCACGGCAGGTCACTCGTACCTCGTCACCTTCGCCAATACCCAGCCCCATCAGGCCGATCAGGCTGTCGCAAGCCGCGGTTTTATCACCGAAGTGCAGCTGCGATTGGCTGCTGAAGCCCTGGGCAGTCTTGCGGATCAGCGCGGCAGGGCGCGCATGCAAGCCGCCACGGTGGGTAATGCGTACCGTGGCGCTCACTTCTGCGACCGAGTTATCCACAGCGGTTTTCACCGGCGCGGATGTGCGCAGGGCAATGCGCATCAGCGCTTCACCGACCTTCACGGTCTTGCTCGCGATGGGTTGCAGCTCGAAGCGGTCACTGTTGGTCAGGATGATCAGGCTCACCAGGCTTTTGCACTGGCGCGCAATACGATCCAGGTCAAACTGCACCAACGGCTGGCCCTCGCTCACCCGTGCGCCATCCTTCACTAGCAAAGCAAAGCCTTCGCCATTGAGCTCCACGGTGTCGATGCCCACGTGCATCAGCACTTCGGCACCGTTGTCGGCGCGGATGGTCAGCGCATGCCCGGTGCGGGCGACATGGATGATCACGCCGTCGCAGGGCGCCTGCAGGCAATCGTTCAGCGGGTCGATAGCGAGACCGTCGCCCATGGCGCCGCTGGCGAACACTTCGTCGGGGACGCGGTTCAGGGCCAGCACCGGCCCACTCAAGGGGGCGCTAAGGGTCAATGGATTATTGTTGTTGGGCATGGGCACGGTACTCATCAGGAAAACGCCGCTTTAGTGCGTGCGGGTGACTTTGCTCAGGTGACGCGGCTGGTCCGGGTCCATGCCTCGCGCCTCGGCAAGGCCTGCGGCCATCACGTAGAAACTCTGGATCGCCAGGATCGGGTCCAGGCTTGGGTGTTCAGCGCGGCTCAGGGTCAGGTCGCGTTCGGCGATGTCATCCGGCGCAGCCAGCAGCACGCGGGCACCGCGTTGGCGCATATCGGCGGCCAGGCTCAACAGGCCGGCCTGCTCGGCGCCGCGTGGGGCGAACACCAGCAGGGGGTAGTTCTCGTCGATCAGCGCCATCGGCCCGTGGCGCACTTCGGCGCTGCTGAAGGCTTCGGCCTGGATCGCCGAGGTTTCCTTGAGCTTGAGCGCGGCTTCCTGAGCGATGGCAAACCCGGCGCCTCGGCCGATGACCATCAAGCGCTGGCTGTCTTTGAGGGCGTCGATGGCCGTGCGCCAATCCTGTCTGGCGGCGTCACGCAGGCCCTCGGGCAAGGCCTGACAGGCTTGCAGCAAGTCGGCTTCCTGATTCCAGTGGCCGATCAGTTGCGCACTGGCGCTGAGGGTGGCGATAAAACTTTTGGTGGCGGCCACGCTGAGTTCCGGCCCGGCGCACAGCGGCACATGGAATTCGCACGCGGCTTCCAGTGGCGAGTCTTCGGCGTTGACCAGCGAGATGCTCAAGGCGCCACGTTTGCGTAACAGGCGCAGGCTATTGACCAGATCCGGGCTCTGCCCCGATTGGGAGAAACCAAACGCTACCTGGCCGCTGACTTTCATCGGCGCCTGCAACAGGGTCACCACCGACATCGGCAGCGACGCCACGGGAATGCCCACGTGCTGCATGGCCAGGTAAGCGAAGTAACTGGCGGCGTGGTCGGAGCTGCCGCGAGCGATGGTCATCGCCACTTGCGGTGGCTGGCGGCGCAGGCGCCCGGCGACTTCTTCCAGCATGGGATTCAGGCGTTGCAGTTGGGCCGCGACGGCGTCGCAGGAGGCCAGGGCCTCTTCAAGCATTTTTGAAGTCAATGGTGTCTCCTTCGACCATTACGTCGGTGAGTGTCAGGGAGCGGTCCAGGCGCACGCAGTCGGCAAAGCTGCCGGGTTGCAGGCGGCCGCGTTCTTCCAGGCCCAGGTAGTCCGCAGGAAATTGCGACAGGCGTTGTGAGGCTTCACTGATTGGCAGGCCGATTTTCACCAGGTTGCGCAGCGCCTGATCCATGGTCAGGGTGCTGCCGGCCAGGGTGCCGTCGGCCAGGCGCACGCCGCCCAGGCATTTGGTCACGGTGTGGCTGCCCAGCTTGTATTCGCCATCGGGCATACCGGCGGCGGCGGTGGAGTCGGTGACGCAGTACAGGCAGGGGATCGAGCGCAACGCCACGCGCATGGCGCCGGGGTGCACATGCAGCAAGTCCGGGATCAGCTCGGCGTACTGGGCGTGGGCCAGCGCGGCGCCGACGATGCCGGGTTCGCGGTGATGCAGCGGGCTCATGGCGTTGTACAAGTGGGTGAAGCTGGTGGCGCCAGCGGCCAGGGCGGCAACGCCTTCTTCATAGCTGCCCAGGGTGTGGCCGATCTGCATGCGCACGCCGCGTTCGCTGAGGGCGCGGATCAGAGCGTCGTGGCCGGCGATTTCCGGGGCGATGGTGATCACCCGGATCGGCGCCAGGCGCAGGTAGGCTTCCACTTCCTGCATCAACGCGGTGTGGGCGAAGTTGGGTTGGGCGCCGAGTTTTCCCGGATTGATGTAGGGGCCTTCCAGGTGCACGCCGAGTACGCGGGCGCTGCCGGCTGGCCGCTGTTCGCAGAACGTGCCGAGCTCACCGAGTACCCGGGAGATTTCTTCCACCGGCGCCGTCATGGTGGTGGCCAGCAGCGAGGTGGTGCCAAAACGCACGTGGGTACGGGTAATGGTCTCGAAGGCGCCCGTACCTTCCATGATGTCCGCGCCGCCACCGCCATGCACATGCAGGTCGATAAAGCCCGGCAGCAGGTAGGGCAGGTCGTTGTCGGCCGGGTCGCACGGCGTGCCGTCAATGGCGACAACCTTGCCGTGCTCATGCACCAGGCGACCGCGCATCCAGCCGCTGGGCGTGAGGATATTGTCTTCAGTCATGGGCAGTTCTCTAAGTTCGCAATTCGGCGGAATAATCATGGCGGCGCAGCTCTGCGACAAAGTCGTAGTAGTCATTGCGGCAGTAGGTGTCGGTGATCTCAATCGGCGTGTTGTCGGCGGTGTAGCCCACGCGGGTCATCAGCAGCATGGCGGTGCCGGGGGCGATGCCCACCAGCGCGGCAAACTCATCCGAGGCATTGATCGCCTGGATATGCTGCAAGGCGCGCACGATGGGCTTGCCGATGCTTTCCAGGTATTCGTACAACGAATTGCCGATGGCCTGGGGGTGGGGCAACACCGACGCTGGCATGGCAGTCATTTCAATCGCCATCACCGTGTCATCGGCTTTGCGCAGGCGCTTGAGGCGCGCCACTTTGTCGGTGGGCGACAGGCCCAGGCGGATCAGTTCTTCATGGGTCGGCGGGGTGATGTCGCGTTCCAGCCACTGGGATGTGGGCACAAAACCCTTGAGCCGCAGCATTTCGCTGAACCCCGACAGGCGCGACAAGGGTTGTTCCAGGCGCGGCGTGATAAAGGTGCCGGAGCCTTGGCTGCGACGGATCAGGCCTTGAGCCAGCAACACTTCCAGCGCTTTACGAGCGGTGACCCGCGAGATGCTCAACTGCTCGCTGAGGGCGCGTTCCGAAGGCAGGGCCTGTTCCGATTTCCACTGGCCGGCATGGATCGCTGCTTCAAGGCTGCGGGCCAGTTGCAGGTACAGCGGCGTGGATTGCTTGTCGTCGGGGCGCAGGGCCAGGATGGGGTTCATCTGTCAGGTTTCCGATGCGTTATTGGAGTGTTGTCGCCCGGTAATGGCCGAAAACTAATACCACTTAAATACCATGTCAATGCTACCAAAACGGTGCGAATCCCGGTTTCAAGGCACTTTAATGGGGCTTGGTATCAAGTGGTATTAGAGAGGTCTTTGTGGCGCGCATAAGTGCAGGGTCCCGCGCGGTGAACTGGTATTCACCGGCAAGCGCTGCCTGGGGCAGGAATTATTTTCGAATTATTTTACGAACGGCGTGGGATTACGGCCGAATCTCGATGAGGGTGCCGTCTTTGACCAGGTTCCACACTTCGCGCATATCCACGTTGCGCATGCCGATGCAGCCGTCGGTCCAGTCCAGGGTGTGAAACCACTGTTCCGGGTAGTCTTCAGTGTCGGGGGTGCCATGGATCATGATCATGCTGCCCGGCTTCACGCCTTCGCGGCGTGCGCGGGCGGCGTCGCTGATGTTCGGGTAGGAAATGTGCATGGCCAGGTTGAAGCGGTCGCTGGTCTTGCGCCAGTCGAGCCAGTAGAGGCCTTCGGGCGTGCGGCGGTCGCCTTCGATCAGCTTGTGGCCCTTGGGGTTCTTGCCCAGGGAAATGCGATAGGTCTTGAACGGCTTGCCGTCGTTGATCAACTGCAGCTGGTGGGCGGACTTGAGTACCAGGACTTTCTCGACCGTTTTACCGCCAAGGGTTTGCACCGTGGAGGCCGGGGACAGCGTGGCGAACGACAGGCAGATCAGAGCAAGCAACCAACGCATTGAAACGGTATCCCTTTGGCGACATTGGCCGGCTTGTTATTGGGCGGGCTTGGACAGCGGTGGCACAGATTCGCTACGTACCGGGTACGCCTGTTGGCGACGGTCAGCGAAGAAGCATTCTAAGGTACGCCCGACCGTGCGGAAAGCCAGCTCGGACCAAGGGATATCGGCTTCGTCGAACAGCCTCACTTCCAGGCTCTCCTGGCCAGCGGCGAAGTCCAGATCGATCAATTCGGCGCGGTAGAAGATATGCACCTGACTGATGTGCGGCACATTGATCAGGGTATAGATGCTTAAGTTGCGCACCCGGGCGCAGGCTTCTTCCAGGGTTTCACGCATGGCGGCCTGTTCGACGGTCTCGCCATTTTCCATAAAGCCGGCGGGCAGGGTCCAGTAACCCAGGCGTGGCTCGATGGCGCGGCGGCACAGCAGCACTTGGTCGCCCCACACCGGCACGGTACCGGCGACGATATTGGGGTTCTGGTAATGAATGGTCGAGCAGTGATCGCATACATAACGCAGGCGCGCGTCGCCTTCGGGAATACGTTGGGTCACCGGTTTGCCGCACTGGCTGCAGAAATTCATGCTGGGGTTCCTGGAGAATGGGCACATCTTGGCTTGGTGCCGGGCGTTCCTGCAAGTTGTCGTTTAGCGACAGCTCTGCGGTTTTGGGGTTGGGCGCTCGCACGCTTTGGTGCATGATGCAAGGTAGCCAACAGACCGAGATGACTCATGCTGGACGAGCTACTTCGCCGGGTAAGCAATCACACCCCCCATACCCTGGAAACCGACGGGCGTTTCCCCGAGGCGGCGGTGCTGGTGCCGATTACCCGCAGTGACGAACCCGAGCTGATCCTGACCCTGCGCGCCAGCGGGCTGTCGACCCACGGTGGCGAAGTGGCCTTTCCCGGCGGGCGCCGCGACCCCGAAGACCCGGACCTGATCTTTACCGCTTTGCGCGAAGCCGAAGAAGAAATCGGCCTGCCGCCGGGGCTGGTTGAAGTCATTGGCCCGTTGAGCCCGCTGATTTCCCTGCACGGCATTCGCGTAACGCCCTATGTGGGCGTGGTCCCCGATTACGTCGAATACCTGGCCAACGACGCCGAGATTGCCGCCGTTTTCAGCGTGCCTTTGGACTTTTTCCGACAGGACCCACGCGAACATACCCACCGCATTGATTACCAGGGCCGCAGTTGGTATGTGCCCAGCTACCGGTTCGGCGAATACAAAATCTGGGGGCTGACGGCAATCATGATTGTCGAGCTGATCAACCTGCTCTATGACGATGCCAAGATCAGCCTGCACCAGCCACCCAAGAGCTTCATCAATCTATAAGCCATCGTTTAAATGGCAAGCCGTGAGGAAAAACCATGAAGTACCGCCTGGGCGACGCCCGCGTCGAGATGCACCCCCACAGCTGGGTGGCACCCAATGCCACCCTGGTGGGTAAGGTCAAGCTGGAGGAGGGCGCCAACGTCTGGTTCAACGCGGTATTGCGTGGCGATAACGAGCTGATCCTGATCGGCAAGAACAGCAACGTGCAGGACGGCAGCGTGATGCACACCGACATGGGCTACCCGCTGACCCTGGGCACTGGCGTGACCATTGGCCATAACGCCATGCTGCACGGCTGCACCGTCGACGACTACAGCCTGATTGGTATCAACGCGGTGATCCTCAACGGCGCCAAGATCGGCAAGCACTGCATCATTGGCGCTAACTCGCTGATCGGCGAAGGCAAGGAAATCCCCGATGGCTCGCTGGTCATGGGCTCGCCAGGCAAAGTGGTGCGTGAGCTGACCGAGGCGCAAAAGCGCATGCTCGAAGCCAGCGCCGCGCACTATGTGCATAACGCGCAGCGTTATGCCCGTGACCTGGCTGAGCAGCAGGAATGAGCACAATTGAACGACCGGTCGCCTCGCCCTGCGTGAGCATTTGCGCACTGGATGATGACGATATCTGCACCGGCTGCCAGCGCAATGTGGATGAAATCACGCGCTGGAGCCGCATGGACAACGCCGAGCGCCGGGTGGTGCTGGGGTTGTGCCATGAGCGGGCGGTGGCGAGCGGGATGATGTGGATGACCCCTGGGAAATCCGGCGCCTGACAGGCCGCCATCTCCCACCCTTGATGTGTGAATACCGTCAAATGTGGGAGCTGGCTTGCCTGCGATGAGGCCCTGCCAGACGACATCCTTGTAATTGTGTACCCTGTGCGGCATTGCCCACAGGTCCATCCTCCATGTTTTTCCTGATCGCCTATATCAGCAGCGTCGTGCTGATCAACTTCGCCTTCTCCACCGCCCCGCACCTGGACGTTATCTGGTCCGCCTGGGGCGGCCTGGTATTTATCCTGCGCGACATGGTGCAAACCCGCTTCGGCCATGGCGCAATCATCGCCATGCTGGCGGCGCTGGTGCTGTCCTATATCACCTCCGACCCGTCCATCGCCCTGGCCAGTGCCACGGCGTTTGCGGTGTCCGAGTGCATCGACTGGCTGGTGTTCAGCATCACCAAGCGCCCGCTGCATGACCGCCTGTGGATAAGTTCGGCGCTGAGCATTCCCCTCGATACCTTTATCTTTTTCGGCCTGATCGGCGCACTGACGCCGGCGGTGGCGGGCACGGCGTTGGTGTCCAAATTCGCCGGGGTCACCGTGGTCTGGCTGATCATGGCCTGGCGCATCCGCCGGCGGGCTGTCGCCAACTGAGGCCAATTTTTGCAGTTCATGTAAAATGCCGGCCTTTCTCCCCCATGATCCGCTCCCCTGAGGACCTGAGATGACCCGAATCGGAACTCCATTGTCGCCAACCGCGACCCGCGTTTTGCTGTGTGGCTGCGGTGAGCTGGGCAAGGAAGTGGTAATCGAACTGCAGCGCCTGGGCGTTGAAGTGATTGCCGTGGATCGCTACGCCAATGCGCCGGCCATGCAGGTGGCGCACCGTAGCCATGTGATCAACATGCTCGACGGTGCTGCATTGCGTGCGGTGATCGAGGCGGAGAAGCCGCATTTCATCGTGCCGGAAATCGAAGCCATCGCCACCGCGACATTGGTCGAGCTGGAGGCCGAAGGTTTCACCGTGATCCCCACCGCCCGCGCCACGTCGCTGACCATGAACCGTGAAGGCATCCGTCGCCTGGCCGCCGAAGAGCTGGACCTGCCGACCTCGCCGTACCACTTCGCCGATACCTTCGAAGACTACAGCAAGGCCGTCCAGGACCTGGGCTTTCCGTGCGTGGTCAAGCCGGTGATGAGTTCGTCGGGCAAGGGCCAGAGCCTGTTGCGCAGCGCCGACGACGTGCAGAAAGCCTGGGACTACGCCCAAGAGGGCGGGCGTGCCGGCAAGGGCCGGGTGATCATCGAAGGTTTTATCGACTTCGACTACGAAATCACCCTGCTGACCGTGCGCCACATCGGTGGTACTACTTTCTGCGCGCCGGTGGGGCATCGCCAGGAGAAGGGCGATTACCAAGAGTCCTGGCAGCCACAGGCTATGAGCCCGGTTGCCTTGGCAGAATCCGAGCGCGTTGCCAAGGCGGTAACCGAAGCCTTGGGCGGTCGTGGTCTGTTTGGTGTGGAATTGTTCATCAAGGGCGATCAGGTGTGGTTCAGCGAAGTGTCGCCGCGCCCCCATGACACTGGCCTTGTGACCCTGATTTCCCAGGATCTGTCGCAGTTTGCCCTGCACGCACGCGCCATTCTCGGCCTGCCGATCCCGTTGATCCGCCAGTTCGGCCCTTCGGCGTCGGCGGTGATTCTGGTGGAAGGGCAGTCCACCCAGACCGCATTCGCCAACCTTGGCGCCGCGCTGAGCGAGCCGGATACAGCGTTGCGTCTGTTTGGCAAACCTGAAGTGAACGGCCAGCGCCGCATGGGCGTGGCACTGGCGCGGGACGAGTCGATTGAAGCAGCTCGGGCCAAGGCGACCCGTGCTTCCCAAGCAGTTGTTGTAGAGCTCTAAACCGCCACGCTCGTTCCCACGCTTTGCGTGGGAATGCCTCTTGTGACGCTCTGCGTCGCGCTTGGGGACGCAGAGCGTCCCTAACTGCATTCCCACGCAGAGCGTGGGAACGAGCATGGGGTCAGGCAACCTTGTTCAAGTCGTTATCCCGCGTCTCTTTCAGGCACAGCACCGCAATCAAACTCAGCAACGCTGCCGCCGACACATACCCCCCGACATAACTCAGCCCGCCCATCGCCACCAGCTTGGTCGCGAAGAACGGCGCCGCCGAGGCCCCCACGATCCCGCCCAGGTTATACGCCGCCGATGCACCGGTATAACGCACGCGGGTCGGGAACAATTCCGGCAGCAGGGCGCCCATCGGTGCGAACGTCACGCCCATCAAAAACAGCTCCAGGGCCAAAAACAGCGCCACGGCCCAGGTGGAGCCATGGGTCAGCAGCGGCTCCATGGTAAAGCCCGACAGAATCGCCAGGACCGCACCGACGATCAACACCGGCTTGCGCCCGTAGCGATCACTGGCCAAGGCGGCCAATGGTGTCGCCAGCCCCATGAATAGCACCGCAAAGCACAGCAGGCCGAGGAAGGTCTCACGGCTGTAGCCCAGGGTGGAAACGCCGTAGCTCAACGAAAACGCCGTGGTGATATAGAACAGCGCGTAGCACACCACCATCGACGCGGCGCCCAGCAGTACCGGCAGCCAATGCTGGCTGAACAGCTCCACCAGCGGCACTTTCACCGGTTTTTCCTTGGCCACGGCATTGGCGAATACCGGCGTCTCATGCAGTTTGAGGCGCGCATACAGGCCCACCATCACCAGTGCGGCGCTGAGGATGAACGGAATGCGCCAGCCCCAGCTGCGAAATTGCTCGTCATTCAGGCTCATGGCCAGAATCAGAAACAAGCCGTTGGCCGCCAGGAAGCCAATCGACGGGCCCAACTGCGGGAACATGCCGAACCAGGCGCGTTTGCCCTTGGGCGCGTTCTCGGTTGCCAGTAAGGCCGCACCGCCCCATTCCCCGCCCAGGCCCAGGCCTTGGCCGAAGCGCAAAACACACAAGAGAATCGGCGCCCAGGCACCGATGCTGTCGTAGCCCGGCAGCAAGCCGATCAAGGTGGTACATACCCCCATCAATAGCAGCGAAGCCACCAGGGTGGATTTGCGGCCGATACGGTCGCCGAAGTGGCCGAACAACGCCGACCCCAACGGGCGGGCGATAAAGGCGATGCCGAAGGTCAGGAACGAGGCCAGCATCTGCGCGGTGCCGGAGGTCTGGGGGAAGAACACCGGGCCGATCACCAGGGCGGCAGCCGTGGCGTAGATGTAGAAATCGTAGAACTCAATGGCGGTGCCGACGATGCTCGCGGTGGCGACGCGGGCAGTTGAGTTGGCTGGGGCGGCGCTCGTGGCCTCTTGATAGGTGGTGCTCATGACGTTATCCCTGACGGTTATTGCGCGTTTGGACGCGGATTATTATTGGTCGAACACCCATGGATCAGGGCTGTGCGCGGGGCGGCTCGGGATGGGAGCAAACACCGGTCGGACATGGTAAGGCGGTGCCAGGACACGCTGGGTGCGGGTAGCACGCGGTCGGGCGGGGCTTGGGTAAGCCGCAGGGATTATAGGAAGGGGGCTAAGGATCCAACAAGGGGCTGGTGAGGATCTATGGCCTGGAACTGGATCAATGTGGGAGCTGGCTTGCCTGCGATAGCATCACCTCGGTTCAATTGAAGGACCGAGTCGCCTGCATCGCAGGCAAGCCAGCTCCCACATTGACCGGGTTGAGCCTGCTGAGGTCAGGCGGCCACCGGCACATGGCTGGTATGCCAGATCAACACCTTGCTCACCCGGTTGTCCTCGGTCTCGAGGATTTCCAGGCGATAACGGCCGACTTTCAGGCACACCGCGCAATCGGGGATGGTCTCCAGCGCCTCGGTCACCAGGCCGTTGAGGGTCTTGGGACCGTCGCTGGGCAGGTGCCAGCCCAGGCTTTTGTTCAGTTCGCGGATCGAGGCGGCGCCATCGATGATGTAGCGACCATCGGGCTGGGCTTCGATATGCGGGTTATCCACAGCCTGATCGCTTTCGAATTCGCCGACGATCTCTTCCAGAATATCTTCCAGGGTGACGATGCCCAACACTTCACCGTACTCGTCCACCACCATGCCCAGGCGCCGCTGCTGCTTGTGGAAGTTCAGCAGTTGCAGCTGCAACGGCGTGCTTTCCGGCACGAAGTAAGGCTCGTGGCAGGCGGCGAGCAGGGCCTCTTTGGTCAGGCTGGCGTCAGGCAGCAGGTGTTGGACCTGCCGGGTATTGAGCACGGCCTGCACCTGGTTGATGTCGCTGTGGAACACCGGCAAACGGGTGCGTGGTGAGGTGCGCAACTGTTCGATAATGTCCTCTATCGGCTCATCGAGGTTGATGCCGTCCACTTCGCTGCGCGGCACCAGAATGTCGTTGACCGTGATGTTGTCCAGGGCATGGATACCGGGCAGGCCGGGAGTGCGGTCGGCGTCGGTGTCGGGCTCTGGGTCGTCATCATGGTCGGGCAGGGGCTCGTCGCTGTTTTTCACCACGCCGGATTTGCGTGCAAACGGGCGCAATAACAGCAGGCTGATGCCATTGAGCAGCCAGGCCAGGGGGTAGAGGATTTTCAGCGGCACGCCCAGCAATGTATTGCCAAAGCCCAGCACGGCTTGCGGGTGACGGGTGGCCAGGGTGCGGGGCAGGTAGTCGGCCAGCACCAGCAGCCCTGCGCAGGAAATCAGCCAGCCCAGCCAGGGCCCGTTCTCTGCCCAGGCATAGATCGCCAGCAGGGTGCAGAGAATCACCACGGCGGCGCGGCACAGGCTGTTGCACAGGATCAGGCTATGGCGCGGGAAGCTCAGGCGTGCGGCCGCCTTGTCGCCCTGGCGGGTGCCGGGGCGCAGGGCCAACAGATGCTGTTGTGCGGCTTCGATGGCGGTAAACAGTGCTGCCCATAGAATAAGCAGGGCAATTACAGCGAGCATCGGCCCTAAGGGCAAGTTGTCCATGATCACTGCTCGTCAGATATGCAGGATGTATTCGCGAACCAGCTTGCTGCCGAAATAGGCCAGCATCAACAGGCAGAAACCGGCCAGGGTCCAGCGGATGGCCTTGTGCCCCCGCCAGCCGAGGCGGTTGCGCCCCCACAGCAGCACGCTGAACACGACCCACGCCAGGCACGCCAGCAAGGTTTTATGCACCAGATGCTGGGCAAACAGGTTTTCGACGAACAGCCAACCGGAGATCAGCGACAGCGACAACAGCGTCCAACCGGCCCACAGGAACCCGAACAGCAGGCTTTCCATGGTTTGCAGCGGCGGGAAGTTCTTGATCAGCCCGGAGGGGTGCTTGTGCTTGAGCTGGTGATCCTGCAGCAGCAGGAGCAGGGCCTGGAACACCGCGATGGTGAACATG
The DNA here is from genome assembly GCF_018135665.1 of Pseudomonas sp. B2021. NCBI lineage: Bacteria > Pseudomonadati > Pseudomonadota > Gammaproteobacteria > Pseudomonadales > Pseudomonadaceae > Pseudomonas > Pseudomonas sp. B2021. The sequence continues at coordinate 4,985,449 of NZ_SMOF01000001.1, read as the reverse complement.
CCGTAGGCAAGGATCGACAGCAGGATGTGGGCGAGGATGCCCGGCTCCTCGTCGATCACCTGTACGGTGCCGGTGGGGGTGAACTGCGCCAGCAGCACCGTGAGCATTCCCAGGGGGAATAGCAGCACCAGCAGGTTCTCCACCGGAATCCGGTAGCAGGCCAGCAGCGTCAGCGCGATGACGGCCGCGGCGATCAGGCTGGCGGCGCTGAAAAAGTCCAGGCCCAGGCCAACCGGGGTCATCAGGTGGGTGAACAGGCTGGCGGCATGGGCCAGCAGGGCCAGCACGCCAAGGCCGACGAGCAGACGTTTGTCCGCTTTGGCGCCTTGGGCCAGACGAGTGCCCTGATAGAGGGTCGCAGCGGCATACAAAATGGCGGCGGCGAGGCTGGGTAGCAAACTGGGTGACAAAGGGAGCATAAATCCTGGTAGGCAAGCCCGAAAGGCGTTGAGTTTGGCACACACCTGCGTTGCACGAAAGACTCCCGCGCCAGACAGCGGGTGTGCATGGGCGCAGTCTTCGCTATAATCCGCGACCTGCCCACGCCGCAGGCTCGGCGAACGCTGTTTTTAATAGCGCTTTCCCCCAGCCTGGGCCGCCATTACCTCGGTCTACCTGCATTTCGATGAGTAGGGCCTGAAAGGATCGCGCATGTTTGAAAACTTGACTGACCGTCTCTCGCAGACGCTGCGCCACGTTACCGGCAAGGCCAAGCTGACCGAGGACAATATTAAAGACACCCTGCGTGAAGTGCGCATGGCGTTGCTGGAAGCCGACGTGGCTTTGCCGGTGGTGAAGGACTTCGTCAACTCGGTCAAGGAACGTGCGGTCGGCACCGAAGTGTCCCGCAGCCTGACCCCGGGCCAGGCCTTTGTGAAGATCGTCCAGGCCGAACTCGAAAGCCTGATGGGCGCGGCCAACGAAGATCTGAACCTCAGCGCCGTGCCGCCAGCCGTCGTGCTGATGGCGGGCCTGCAAGGTGCGGGTAAAACCACCACCGCCGGCAAACTGGCGCGCTTCCTTAAAGAGCGCAAGAAGAAATCCGTGATGGTGGTGTCGGCCGACGTGTACCGTCCGGCGGCCATCAAGCAGTTAGAAATGCTCGCGGGCGAAGTGGGCGTGACCTTCTTCCCGTCCGACCTGAGCCAGAAGCCGGTCGACATCGCCAACGCCGCTATTAAAGAAGCCAAGCTGAAGTTCATCGACGTGGTTATCGTCGATACCGCCGGTCGCCTGCACATCGACGAAGAGATGATGGGCGAGATCAAGGCGCTGCATGCCGCGATCAACCCGGTCGAGACCCTGTTCGTGGTCGACGCCATGACCGGCCAGGATGCGGCCAACACCGCCAAGGCCTTTGGTGACGCACTGCCGCTGACCGGCGTGATCCTCACCAAGGTCGACGGCGACGCCCGTGGCGGTGCCGCGCTGTCGGTACGTGCCATTACTGGCAAGCCGATCAAGTTCATCGGTATGGGCGAGAAGAGCGAAGCGCTCGAGCCGTTCCACCCTGAGCGTATCGCCTCGCGCATTCTCGGCATGGGTGACGTACTCAGCCTGATCGAGCAGGCCGAAGCCACGCTCGACAAGGACAAGGCCGACAAACTGGCCAAGAAGCTGAAGAAGGGCAAGGGCTTCGACCTCGAAGACTTCCGCGACCAGCTGCAACAGATGAAGAACATGGGCGGCCTCGGCGGCCTGATGGACAAGCTGCCCAACATCGGCGGTGTGAACCTGGCGCAAATGGGCAACGCCCAGGGTGCGGCAGAGAAGCAGTTCAAGCAGATGGAAGCCATCATCAACTCCATGACCCCGGCCGAGCGCCGCGACCCTGAGCTGATCAGTGGTTCGCGCAAACGCCGGATCGCCATGGGCTCCGGCACCCAGGTGCAGGACATCGGTCGCTTGATCAAGCAGCACAAGCAGATGCAGAAGATGATGAAGAAATTCTCCGCCAAGGGCGGTATGGCCAAGATGATGCGCGGCATGGGCGGTATGTTGCCCGGCGGCGGCATGCCGAAAATGTAAAGTATTCGAGCGCAAGCCTTGCTTGCGCTCCGCCCCACAGGGATGTGGGATCTCCAGCAAACCCGCCGTTGGCGGGCGCTGACTCGCCGTTTTAACCGACGGCTCTATAGCAGATCTGAATGGCACGCTGATAGGCGCCAGAAAAAGACATTTGCAAAAGTCCGGATATTCCTTAGAATATGCGGCCTTTCGGGCACCTATGCCCGCTGTGCATTTAGATTTGCAGCACCGACTACAGGAACGATGTTCACATGCTAACAATCCGTCTTGCCCTTGGCGGCTCCAAAAAGCGCCCGTTTTACCACTTGACCGTAACCGACAGCCGCAACCCGCGTGACGGTTCGCACAAGGAACAGGTTGGTTTCTTCAACCCTGTTGCTCGTGGTCAAGAAGTTCGTCTGTCCGTGAACCAAGAGCGCGTAGCCTACTGGCTGAGCGTTGGCGCACAGCCATCCGAGCGCGTTGCAAAACTGTTGAAGGACTCGGCTAAGGCCGCAGCCTGAGCAATATGAACGCGACGCCAGCTGTTGCTGATGATTTGATCGTTATCGGCAAGATTTACTCTGTTCATGGCGTTCGCGGCGAAGTGAAGGTGTATTCCTTTACTGATCCGACTGAAAACCTGTTGCAGTACAAAACCTGGACGCTCAAGCGCGAAGGGAGTGTGAAGCAGGTTGAGCTGGTCAGTGGACGCGGGAGCGACAAGTTCCTGGTCGCAAAGCTCAAGGGTCTTGATGACCGTGAAGAAGCTCGTCTTCTGGCCGGTTATGAGATCTGCGTGCCGCGCAACCTGTTCCCTGAATTGACCGACGGCGAGTACTACTGGTACCAGCTGGAAGGTCTGAAGGTTATTGATCAACTCGGGCAATTGCTGGGGAAAATCGATCATCTTCTGGAAACCGGCGCCAATGATGTAATGGTGGTCAAGCCTTGCGCTGGCAGCCTGGATGACCGTGAACGCCTGTTGCCCTATACCGAGCAATGCGTGTTGGCCGTCGACCTGGCCGCGGGCGAGATGAAGGTGGAATGGGACGCGGACTTCTAAGCGTGGCTAATTTGCGCATTGAAGTGATCAGTTTGTTTCCCGAGATGTTTTCCGCCATCAGCGAGTACGGCATCACCAGTCGGGCGGTGAAACAGGGGCTGTTGCAGCTCACCTGTTGGAACCCGCGAGACTACACGACGGATCGACATCACACTGTGGACGATCGCCCATTTGGCGGTGGCCCGGGCATGGTGATGAAGATCAAGCCCCTGGAAGATGCGTTGGTTCAGGCCAAGGCAGCCGCCGGGGAGAAGGCGAAGGTAATTTACCTGTCCCCTCAAGGCCGTCAGCTGAAACAGGCGGCGGTACGCGAACTGGCGAATGAGGAAAGTTTGATCCTGATTGCCGGTCGCTATGAAGGCATTGACGAGCGTTTTATTGAAGCTCATGTCGATGAAGAGTGGTCGATTGGGGACTATGTCCTGTCTGGCGGCGAGCTGCCGGCGATGGTCCTGATAGATGCGGTTACACGACTGCTGCCCGGAGCTTTAGGGCATGCGGACTCCGCGGAGGAAGATTCCTTCACGGATGGTTTGCTGGATTGCCCGCACTACACCCGTCCGGAGGTGTATGTGGATCAGCGTGTTCCCGACGTATTGCTAAGTGGCAATCACGCACACATCCGGCGTTGGCGTTTACAGCAGTCCCTTGGTCGGACCTATGAACGACGCGCCGATCTTCTGGAAAGCCGCTCGCTTTCTGGAGAAGAGAAGAAGCTGCTCGAGGAATACATCCTCGCGCGGGACGATAGTTAACAACGTATCGATGGTAGGTCCATTGACTTACCTTAGGAGCACAGCATGACTAACAAAATCATCCTTGCACTCGAAGCAGAGCAGATGACCAAAGAGATCCCTACCTTTGCCCCGGGCGACACCATTGTCGTTCAGGTGAAAGTGAAGGAAGGCGACCGTTCGCGTCTGCAAGCGTTCGAAGGCGTGGTAATCGCCAAGCGTAACCGTGGTGTGAACAGTGCTTTCACTGTTCGTAAAATCTCCAACGGTGTTGGCGTAGAGCGTACTTTCCAGACCTACAGCCCGCAAATCGACAGCATGGCCGTTAAGCGTCGCGGTGACGTACGTAAAGCCAAGCTGTACTACCTGCGTGACCTGTCCGGTAAAGCAGCTCGCATCAAGGAAAAACTGGCTTAAGTCCAGCTTCCCGATGCAGAAAAAAGCAGCCTACGGGCTGCTTTTTTGTGCCTGAAATTTGCCTATCTGTTGGTATTGACCATGACCACCCGCCTCGAAGAAATCCAGCGCCGCACCGATCTGTCGGTCACTCACGTGACCAAGGCCGTGTTCCCGCCCACCACTAACCACCACAACACCCTGTTCGGCGGCACCGCCCTGGCATGGATGGACGAAGTGTCGTTCATCACCGCCACGCGTTTCTGCCGCTTACCTTTGGTGACGGTCTCCACTGACCGTATCGACTTCAACCACGCGATCCCGGCTGGCTCTATCGTTGAGCTGATCGGTCGGGTGATTAAGGTTGGCAACACCAGCCTCAAGGTCGAGGTTGAAGTGTTCGTGGAGAGCATGAGCGCTGATGGCCGTGAAAAAGCGATCCAGGGCGTGTTCAGCTTCGTCGCGATTGACGCAGATAAACGCCCTGTCCCGGTACTGCCAGGCTTTGTTGACTGATTATTCGGCGGTGCTGGCCTGCGGTTGAATGACCGCCAGCAAGGTCCAGCCCGCTACAGGCTTCAAGTGGCTCTCGGGCGAGACCACGTGTACCCAGCCGCTGGTGTCCCTGGCAAACAGCAAGGTGGCGCGCTCGCCGTGCAACGCCTGGTACTGCTCCCACCCAAAGCCGTCGGTGAGGCTGGTGCTGTACAACTCGGCGCCTTGGCCCAGCAGGCTGGCCAATTTGGTGTAGCTCAAGGGTTGGCTGCCCAGCAAGTGTCCGCGGTGTTCATGGCTGGCCTTGTGCTTGTCGGTGCGACGGTTTTCCTGGCTGCTGGCCAGGGCGAACAGGCGATGGCCGAAGTCATGGCGAAAACGCATGGTGGCCAAGGCATTCAGTTCGCCAGAAGGCGAGAGCGCGAGCAGATGCCCCAGGCCGACCAGGTCCAGATGGGACTCGGCATGCTGGGAGGCCGGGTTACCGAAGTACGTAGGCAAGCCTTCCATACGACTGGCGCGGATGTTTTCCCAGCTTGAGTCGGTCAGCAGTACGCGGCTGCCCAACTGCTGCAACGCCTTGCCGAGCGCCCGCGCCGGGCCGTTCGCACCCACGATCAGGAAGCCGCTGGGTGCCGGCTCAGCGACTTTGAGCAGGCGGGCCAAGGGGCGTGCCGTAGCGCTTTGCAGCACCACGGTGCCGATGATCACTGCGAAGGTCAGCGGCACCAGCAACAACGCACCTTCGTGGCCGGCCTCATCCAGGCGGATCGCAAAGATCGCTGACACCGCCGCCGCCACAATGCCCCGTGGGGCGATCCAGGCCAGCAGCGCACGCTCGCGCCAGTTCAGCCCGGAGCCAAAGGTCGAAAGCGCCACGTTCAACGGGCGAGCAATGAATTGGATGATCAACAGCAGGATCAACACAAACGGGCCCAGGGCGATCATGGCGTTCAGGTCCAGGCGTGCCGCCAGCAGAATGAACAGCCCGGAAATCAGCAACACACTGAGGTTTTCCTTGAAGTGCAGGATGTGCCGTACATCCACGCCTTTCATGTTCGCCATCCACATGCCCATCAGCGTGACCGCCAGCAGGCCGGACTCATGCATCACCTGGTTGGAGGCGATGAAGATGCCCAGTACACCGGCCAGCGTCGCCAGGTTATGCAGGTATTCCGGCAACCACTGGCGGCGCATGATCTGCCCCAGCACCCAGCCACCGGCGATGCCGAACAGGCTGCCGCAGAGGATGACGCCGCCGAAGGTCAGCAGGCTGTGGCTCAAGCCGTCGCCCGACGCACTGGCGATGATGAAGCTATACACCACTACCGCCAGCAGTGCGCCAATCGGATCGATGACGATGCCTTCCCAACGCAGGATATTGGCGATGGAGGCTTTGGGGCGTACCACACGCAACATGGGCACGATCACCGTCGGGCCGGTGACCAGTGTCAGGGTGCCGAACAGCAGCGCCAGCATCCAGTCAAAACCCAGCAGCCAGTGGGTGGCCAGGGTGATCACTGCCCAGGTTGACAGGGCGCCAACCGTGACCAGGCGATGCACCACGCTGCCGATTTCCTTCCATTCCGACAGGTGCAGGGTCAGGCTGCCCTCAAACAGGATCAGCGCCACTGCCAACGACACCAATGGCATCAACAGAGGGCCGAACATTTCCTGCGGGTCGAGCCATCCGAGTATCGGTCCTGCCAGAATCCCGCTCAGGAGAAGAAACAGAATCGCTGGCAGTTTAAGGCGCCAGGCCAGCCACTGGCAGCCGAGTGCGGCCACGCCAATGCCGCCAAAAGCCAACAAAATCTGTTGTTCGTTCATTAAAGCTTCCTGTTCCTTGAAATAGCGGGCTATGAAAGACTAATGGCTCTTGTCACAGTTCACTAAATAATTCGCGTATTGCCTTGTGCTAAGTCGCTTGAGTGCCCATGCCTGCCATTGACCATCCCCTGATCGACCGCTTCCTCGACGCCCTCTGGTTAGAAAAAGGCCTGTCGGACAACACGCGCCAGGCGTACCGCAGTGACCTGGCGCTGTTCAACGGCTGGCTGCAGGAGAAAAACCTTGAACTGATCAATGCCGGGCGCGAGCTGATCCTCGATCACCTGGCTTGGCGCCTGGAGCAGAACTACAAACCACGCTCCACCGCGCGATTTCTCTCCGGTGTACGTGGCTTTTATCGCTACCTGCTGCGGGAAAAACTCATCGCCGTCGACCCGACCCTGCAAATCGACATGCCGCAACTCGGCAGGCCGTTGCCCAAGTCCTTGTCGGAAGCCGATGTCGACGCCTTGCTCGCGGCCCCGGACCTGAGCGAGGCCATCGGCCAGCGCGACCGCGCCATGCTTGAGGTGCTGTATGCCTGCGGCCTGCGCGTCACCGAACTGATCAGCCTGACCCTGGAGCAGGTCAACCTGCGCCAGGGCGTGTTGCGCGTGATGGGCAAGGGCAGCAAGGAGCGGCTGGTGCCCATGGGCGAGGAGGCGATTGTGTGGGTCGAGCGCTACATGCGCGATGCGCGCCACGAATTGCTCGGCGGGCGCCCCAGCGACGTGTTATTCCCCAGCCTGCGCGGCGAGCAGATGACCCGCCAGACCTTCTGGCACCGCATCAAGCACCAGGCCAAAGTGGCCGGGATCGGCAAGGCGCTGTCACCCCACACCCTGCGCCATGCGTTCGCCACCCACTTGCTCAACCACGGCGCGGATTTGCGCGTGGTGCAAATGCTGCTTGGGCACAGCGACTTATCCACAACCCAGATCTACACCCATGTGGCGCGCGCACGTTTGCAGGACATGCACGCCAAGCACCACCCACGCGGATAAAACCGTCAGAAATGGCCCATTTTACCTGTCGCGGGCTGCCCTCCCGCCCAACTGTGGTAGGCTTTGCCGGTTCGCAAAGGGGACGGCATCCATTGTGGTCCAGATCAGTATTCTGCTCCCGTCCCTGCCTCTGCCTTCAGGAGTTCCCATGCGCTTGACCCAGATTATTGCCGCCGCAGCCATTGCGTTGGTTTCCACCTTTGCGCTCGCCGATGATGCGGCCGAGCAGACCATCCGCAAGAGCCTGGCCAACCTGGCGCTCGACACGCCTATCGAAAGCATCAGCGCCAGCCCCATGGCCGGCCTGTACGAAGTCAAGCTCAAGGGCAGCCGCGTGCTGTACGCCAGTGCCGATGGCCAGTACATCGTCCAGGGCTACCTGTTCCAGCTCAAGGACGGCAAGCCGGTCAACCTGACCGAGAAGGCCGAGCGCCTGGGCGTGTCCAAGCTGATCAACGGCATTCCGGTGGCTGAAACCGTGGTTTACCCCGCTATTGGCGAAACCAAGACCCACATCACCGTGTTCACCGACACCACGTGCCCGTACTGCCACAAGCTGCACGCTGAAATCCCGGCGCTGAACAAGCTGGGCGTGGAAGTGCGCTACGTTGCCTTCCCGCGCCAGGGCCTGGGTTCGCCGGGTGACGAGCAGTTGCAGGCGGTGTGGTGCTCGGCCGACAAGAAAGCGGCCATGGACAAGATGGTCGATGGCAAGGAAATCAAGTCGGCCAAATGCGCCAACCCGGTTTCCAAGCAGTTCGCCCTGGGCCAGTCCATTGGTGTGAACGGTACACCGGCCATCGTTTTGGCCGACGGCCAGGTGATTCCGGGCTACCAGCCGGCGCCGCAAGTTGCCAAACTGGCACTGGGTGCCAAGTAAGCATTTATCGTTGAGCCTTTGACGATCATGGCCCGCCGAACCGTCGGTGGGTCATTAATTGAGAGCCGCAGTTGTGCGGCTGTTTTCACGGCCGACCTAGCGTCGGCCGTTTCATGGGGAGTTCTTCAGTGAAACCGGTCAAAGTAGGCATCTGTGGGTTAGGGACCGTCGGTGGCGGTACCTTCAACGTACTTCAGCGTAACGCTGAAGAAATTTCCCGCCGCGCAGGTCGCGGGATTGAAGTGGCGCAGATTGCCACGCGTTCGCCAAAGCCTCAGTTCGAAACGACCGGTATTGCGATTACCAACGATGTGTTCGCCGTGGCCACCAACCCTGAGATCGATATCGTTATCGAGCTGGTGGGCGGCTACACCGTGGCCCGCGAACTGGTGCTCAAGGCCATCGAGAACGGTAAGCACGTGGTCACCGCCAACAAGGCGCTGATCGCCGTGCACGGCAACGAGATCTTCGCCAAGGCCCGCGAGAAGGGCGTTATCGTGGCGTTCGAAGCCGCGGTGGCCGGTGGTATCCCGGTGATCAAGGCGATCCGTGAAGGCCTGTCCGCCAACCGCATCAACTGGGTGGCCGGCATCATCAACGGCACCGGTAACTTCATCCTCACCGAAATGCGCGAGAAGGGCCGTACCTTCGAAGACGTGCTGGCCGAAGCCCAGGCTCTGGGTTACGCCGAAGCCGACCCGACCTTCGACGTGGAAGGTATCGACGCGGCCCACAAGCTGACCATCCTGGCGTCCATTGCCTTTGGTATCCCGCTGCAGTTCGACAAGGCCTACACCGAAGGCATCACCAAGCTGACCACCGCCGACGTCAACTACGCCGAAGCCCTGGGCTACCGTATCAAACACCTGGGCGTGGCGCGCAGCACCCCAGCCGGTATCGAGTTGCGGGTTCACCCGACGCTGATCCCGGCCGACCGCCTGATCGCCAACGTCAACGGCGTGATGAACGCGGTGATGGTCAACGGCGACGCCGCCGGTTCCACCCTGTTCTACGGCGCTGGTGCCGGCATGGAGCCAACCGCGTCGTCGGTGATCGCCGACCTGGTGGATGTGGTTCGCGCCATGACCAGCGACCCGGAAAACCGCGTGCCGCACCTGGCCTTCCAGCCGGACTCGCTGTCGGCCCACCCGATCCTGCCGATCGAAGCTTGCGAAAGTGCCTACTACCTGCGCATCCAGGCCCAGGACCATCCAGGCGTGTTGGCCCAGGTGGCCAGCATCCTGTCGGAGCGCGGTATCAATATCGAGTCGATCATGCAGAAGGAAGTCGAGGAGCAAAACGGCCAGGTGCCGATGATCCTGCTGACCCACCGCGTGCTCGAACAGCACATCAACGATGCCATCCATGCCCTGGAAGCCTTGCAAGGCGTAGTGGGCCCGGTGGTGCGGATTCGCGTCGAACACTTGAACTAACCGATTTGTTCCAGGGGCCCCGTCCATTCGGCGGCCCCTGTTCGAGAATGTTTTAGAGGAGCCAGTCATGCGTTATATCAGCACCCGCGGCCAGGCACCGGCCCTGAATTTCGAAGACGTTCTGCTGGCAGGCCTTGCCACCGACGGCGGCCTGTATGTGCCGGAAAACCTGCCACGCTTCACCCAGGAAGAAATCGCTTCCTGGGCCGGCCTGCCGTATCACGAGCTGGCTTTCCGCGTGATGCGCCCGTTCGTGACCGGTAGCATTCCGGATGCGGACTTCAAGAAGATTCTGGAAGAAACCTATGGCGTGTTTTCCCACAACGCCATCGCGCCCCTGCGCCAACTGAACGGCAATGAGTGGGTGCTGGAGCTGTTCCACGGCCCGACCCTGGCGTTCAAGGACTTCGCCCTGCAACTGCTCGGTCGCCTGCTCGACTACGTGCTGGAAAAGCGCGGCGAGCGCGTGGTGATCATCGGCGCCACCTCCGGCGATACCGGCTCGGCAGCCATCGAAGGGTGCAAGCACTGCGAGAACGTCGACATCTTCATCCTGCACCCGCACAAGCGTGTGTCCGAAGTTCAGCGTCGCCAGATGACCACCATCTTCGGTGAGAACATTCACAACATCGCCATCGAAGGCAACTTCGATGACTGCCAGGAAATGGTCAAGAACAGCTTCGCTGACCAGAGCTTCCTCAAGGGCACGCGCCTGGTGGCGGTGAACTCGATCAACTGGGCGCGGATCATGGCCCAGATCGTCTACTACTTCCACGCCTCGCTGCAGTTGGGCGGCCCGGCGCGTTCGGTGTCGTTCTCGGTGCCGACCGGCAACTTCGGCGATATTTTTGCCGGTTACCTGGCGCGCAACATGGGCCTGCCGATCAACCAGTTGATCGTCGCCACCAACCGCAACGACATCCTGCATCGCTTCATGAGCGGCAACCAGTACGTGAAGGAAACCCTGCACGCCACGCTGTCGCCGTCCATGGACATCATGGTGTCGTCGAACTTCGAACGCCTGCTGTTCGACATGCACGGTCGCAACGGCGCAGCCCTGGCCGAGCTGATGAACAGTTTCAAGCAAGGTGGCGGTTTCAGCGTCGAACAAGAGCGCTGGACCGAAACCCGCAAGCTGTTCGATTCCCTGGCCGTGGACGACGCGCAAACCTGCGAAACCATCGCGCAAGTCTACGCCGAGACCGGCGAAGTGCTCGACCCGCACACGGCCATCGGCGTGAAAGCCGCCCGCGAGTGCCGCCGCAGCCTGGATATTCCAATGGTGATCCTCGGTACCGCGCACCCGGTCAAGTTCCCGGAAGCGGTGGAGAAGGCCGGCATTGGCAAGGCCCTGGAGTTGCCGGAGCATTTGACCGACCTGTTCGAGCGCGAAGAGCGCTGCACCGTGTTGGCCAATGACCTGAAGGCGGTGCAGGCGTTCGTCAGCCAGCACGGCAATCGGGGCAAGCCGCTCTGATCGACAGGGCTGCCTGACGGCCGAGGGGCATCTTTGTGCTGCCCCACATTCAAGCTGATTTCATCCACCCAAGACATGGTGGGGCAACAGTCAGCTTTTTTTGCAGTCGGCCAAGCCCGTCCTCGTGACGGGCTTTTTCATTCTGGCGAGCCATACTTGCCCATTCGCCCAATCAAGGAAACCCAACCGGTGCAGGTGTTGATCCAATGGACGTTGAAGCTGGTGTGCCTGTTGTGGCTCACCCAGGTACCCATGAGCCTGGCCGCTGTCAGCCTGCCGTTCAAACTGGTGCCGGCGTTTATCGCGCTTGAACCTATGCCCCTGGCGCCGACCGAGCAGCAGTGGTTGGCGGCGCATCGGACATTGAAGGTGGGCATCTCGATCGATGACTACCAGCCGATCGACATCACCCGCGACCGCAATCGCTACCAAGGCATCAGCGCCGATTACTTGAGCCTGGTCGGTGCGCGGCTGGGTGTGCCCATGCAAGTGCTGGGCTTCTCCGAGCGCGCCCAGGCGGTTGAAGCGCTGCGCAATGGCACCATCGATATTCTCACCAGTGCCAATGGCTACGAGCGAGATGTACCCGGCCTGCAGTTCACCCCGGACTACATGCCCGACCGTTCAGTGGTGGTGCTGCGCCGCGACGATACCCAAGGCGACGATCTGGCCGGCAAGAAGCTGGTATTACTCGACGGCTACGCCAACGTGCAGAAGGTTCACGCCGCCTACCCCGACAGCCACATCATGCTCGCGCCCAACCTCTACAGCGGCCTCGAAGCCCTGAAGCAAGGCGATGTCGATGCGTTTATCGGCAATGAAGTGATTGTGCGCGCCTATAAATCGCTGCGGCCTTATCTGGGGTTGCAGATCAAGGAGCAAAGCCGGTTGGCGCCCATCGGTTTTGCCTTCGCCACCCGCCAGGCCGATCCGTTGTTGGGGGCGATGATGAACCGCGCGCTGGCAAGCCTCGACGAGTCGGTGCAGCGCGAAATCCTCGCACGCTGGACCACCGGGCTCGGTGTCGGCATCAGTGGTGAGCGCATTGCGTTGTCGACATCGGAACGGGCCTGGGTGCGCGAGCATCCCCATGTCGTGGTGGTAGCCCAGCAAATGTCGCCTTATATCTTCAGGGACCAGGACGGCCACTGGGTTGGCTTGAATGTCGACCTGTTGAATCGCATCTCGCGCATGACCGGTTTGCAGTTCATTTATGAAGAGGTGGGTTCTACCGCACAAACCCTGGAATGGCTGGAAACCGGCCGGGCGCAGATGAACACCACCCTGGCGGTGAATCAGGAGCGCAGTGCGCTGCTCAACTTCAGCCATGGTTTTGGCGGCTCCGGCTGGGTGTTTATCGAACGTGCCGATGCCGCGCCCCTGACGGGTTTGAACCAGTTGGACGGCAAGGTGCTGGCATTGCCGGCACGCCACGTCATGGAGAGCCAGATTCGCCATGACCACCCGCGCATCAAGTTGCGCCTGGTGGACAATTACACCCAGGCCCGTGAGTTGGTACGACGGGGCGAGGCCGCCGCCACGATACAGACTGAAGTGGAAGTGCAGAGTTATGCGCAGGAAGGCCTGCGTATGGGCCGCAGTGTCGACGGCCAGTGGTCGTCCAACTGCCTGTCGGTGCGCAAGGACCAGCCTGAATTGCTGAACATTCTGAACAAAGCCCTGGAGGCGTTGCCGGTGGCTGAGTTGAGTGCCTTGCGCCTGCGTTGGATCGGTGCCGTGACGATTCCCCCGCCCGTCTGGCAGCGTGTACCGCCCTGGGCCTATTGGACGATGGCCACGGCGCTGCTGTTTGTGTTGGTGTCGTTGGTGTGGAACAGCCGGCTCAAGCGCCAGATCCGCCAACGGCTGGAGGCCGAGCAACGGCTCAATGACCAGCTGGCGTTCAAGCGCGCATTGCTCGACGGTATGCCCAACCCGCTCTTTGTCCGCGACCTGGATGGGCGGCTGGTAACCTGCAACAAAAGCTATGAACAGCAACTGGCGACCCGGCTGGAGCTGATCCAGGGCCTGACGCTGATGGAAAGCAAGGTCGTGCCCGACGCCACGGCGGCGCGCCTGCACGAAGGGCACATGGAGCAATTGGCCACGCAGCAGTCGTTGTTTGTCGACCGGCAATTGGAGCTCAATGGCGGTACTTATCACGTCTACCAGTGGACCGTGCCCTTTTTCGACGCTCAGGGCCGCTTGCAGGGGTTGTTGGGCGGCTGGATCGACATCAACGAACGCAAAGACCTGGAGCGCCAGCTGATGGACGCCCGCCAGGCAGCCGATGAGGCGAACTACGCCAAAAGTGCATTTCTCTCGGCCTTGAGCCATGAGATTCGCACCCCCATGACCGCCATCATTGGCTTGCTCGAACTGGAGCAAGAGCGTTGCCTGGCAAGCGGCCAGCCGGTTTCCGAGGCGCTGCAAGTGGCCCATCGTTCGGCGCGCGAGCTGATTGCGCTGATGGGCGACAGCCTGGACTTGGCCAAGATCGAGGCCGGTCACCTGCAACTGGCGCCACAGACCACCGAGCTCAAGAGTTTTTTCGAGGGTATCCAGAGCCTGTTCGAAGCCACGGCGCAAAAGAAGGGCCTGCATCTGACCCTGGCGTTTGATCCGGCTGCTCAGGGCTATTACTGGTTCGACCCGCTGCGGTTACGCCAGGTGATGCACAACCTGTTGGGCAATGCGCTCAAATTCACCGAGCGGGGCGGGGTTCACCTCAGCGTGACTTGCCAGCGGGATGAGCGCGATAGTGAATACCTGCACCTGTGCGTCAAGGACAGCGGCCCGGGCATCAGCGCCGAGCAACAGCCGCGGGTGTTCAAGCCATTTACCCAGGTAAGCGCCTTGACCGCCGCGCAACACGGCGGCACTGGCCTGGGCCTGAGTATCTGCAAGCAACTGGTGGAATTGATGGGCGGGAGCATTTACCTCGACAGTGTGGTGGGCGAGGGGACGGTGGTGTGCATTGACCTGCGCCTGGACCGGGTCAGCACCGATGATGTGCCGGCAATGCCTACCGCGACGTTGTCACCGACGGGGCGCAGCCTGTCGATACTGGTGGTGGATGATTTGGCGGCCAACCGCCTGGTGCTGGCGCAGCAGTTGCAGTTCCTCGGTCACCAGGTGGTCGCCCTGGAGTCGGCCGAGGCCGCGTTGCAACGCTGGCGTGAGCAGCGTTTTGACGTGCTGGTCACCGATTGCCAGATGCCCGGCATGTCCGGCTATGCCTTGAGTGCGGCGATCCGACGCCTCGAAGCCGAGGAGCAACGGCCTCGTCTTGCGCTGATCGGTTGCACCGCGAACGCTATGAAAGATGAACAACGCCGCTGCGAGGACGCCGGTATGGATGAACTGCTGGTCAAGCCCGTGACTCTGGAACACTGGACCCAAGTGCTGGCCCGCGTGGCGCCCCTGCGTTCGTTCGATATCCAGGCCCTGCGCACCATGACCCAGGCCGACGGGCCAGTGCTGCACAGCATGTTGCAGGAACTGGCCAAGAGCCTGGACCACGAACACGAGGTACTGGCGGGTGCCCTGGCCGAGCGCGACGTGGCACGCTTGAATGCATCGCTGCACCGGCTCAAGGGCATTTGCTCGCTGGTGGACGCACTGCCACTCGCCAAGGCCTGCGTCGCCCTTGAGCAGTGCGCCCGTGAACAGCGCGGCGCCGAGCTTGAAGCACCCTGGTTGCGCTTGTCCGAGGTGCTCAAGGCGTTTCGTCGCGACCTGCAACCCTATCTGGATGCCTGACACATTGTAGGAGCGAGCAAGCTCGCTCCTACAGACCACATTTAGGACACGTCCTATGGGGCACACCGCAGCATATGACTACTGTGCAGGACTTTCCCTGTACCGACACCACTTACCCATGCGATCCCTGAACGTCCTGATCCTCGAAGACAACCCGTTTCAACTGATGGCCCTGCACCAGATGCTCAATGCCAACGGCGTGTTCAATGTACGCGCCGCGGAAACGGTCGAAATCGCCCGCCAATCCCTGGACAGCAAAGGCCCGGTGGATATCGCCATCTGCGATCTGTACCTGGAGCAGGGCGATGGCCTGGCGTTGATCCGTGAGTTGGCGGAACGCCGCCTGGCCCAAGTATTGATCCTGCTCAGCAACGCCGAGCCCGACGTTCTGGAAGGCGTGGCGAACATGGCGCGCCAATTGGGGCTCAAGGTCTTGGCGTGCTTGCCCAAGCCGGCTTCGGCCAAGCTGATCGGGCAAGTACTGAGCGACTGTCAGGAGCACTTGCGTCCAGGGCCAGCGGTGCTGTCCTGGGAGCGCGTCCGTCAACTGCTGAGCTTGAGCGAGCAGGAACAACTGCCGCCCTCGGCGGATGTCAGCCAGGCGACTATCGCAGCCTGTGGCAGGGTCTGGTACCAGCCCATCGTCAGTCAGGCCGGTGTGTTGCAAGGGGTGGAGGCGCTGGCGCGTTGGCAGTTGCAGGACGGTGAGCTATTGCTGCCTGACGAGTTCCTGCCGGTGTTGGAGTTTGCCGGCATGGAAGAGGCGTTTACCTGGCATGTGCTGGAGCAGGCGCTTGGCCTGGCCAACCAGGTGATGGGCGACAGCGGCCAAGTGCTGCCGGTGGCCGTGAATATTCCCGGGCGCATGCTGGAGCGTGAGCACTTCCCCCAGGTGCTGCAAGGTTTGCTGCAACTTCATGGTGTGCCCGCCCATAGCCTGACCCTGGAGTTGGTGGAAACCTCGACGCTGAAAACCGACAGCGCCCATGTCACCGGGTTGCTGCGCTTGCGCATGTTGGGTTGCCAGTTGTCCATCGGCGACTTCGGCATGGGCGGCACCAGCCTGCAGCATTTGCTGGAACTGCCTTTTACCGAGCTGAAAATCCCCCCGGCGTTTGCCTGTGGGATGGCCAATGATGACCGCAAGGCCGCGGTGGTGGCGGGCGCCATGAGCATGGCGGCGCGCCTGGACGTTGCGGTAGTGGTCACCGGCGTGGAAACCGCCGCCGACTATCACGCCGTGGGCGAACTGGGCGCGGCGTGGCTGCAAGGCTGCTTTATCGCGCGGCCGATGGAGGCCGCGGCGCTCAAGCAATGGATCGCATTTCAGGCTAGGCCAGCCCGTGTTCCTGCACGTAAATAAACAGGGCGGCATCATTGACCAGCCCGAGCTTGCGCATGGCGCTGACTTTTTGCGCGCTGACGGTCTGCTTGCTGCGGTGCAGGTGCGCGGCGATCTCGCCCACCGTCATGCCACCGGCCAACAGGCGAATCACCTCCAGCTCCCGGGGTGACAGGTGCTCCTGGGAATGCAGTCGATCAGCGCCGACTTCCCCGGCCAGGCTCAGCGCCTGGCGGATGGTTTGGGCCACGTAGGTGCGTTGCTGGCGCACCTGGCGGATCGCCTGGGGCAGCTCATCGGCCAGGCTGGCCTTGCTCAGCAGGCCCATCACACCCAATGCCAGGATGGAATGAAACAACCCGGCATTGTTGAGCATGGTCACCACCACAATGGGCAGTTGCGGATAGTGCCGGCGCAGTTGCTCGATCAAGCGCAACCCGTCGGCCTGGGGCTCGACGGGCATCATGAAGTCGGTCACCACCACATCGCAGGTACTGTGTTGCAACAACGCACTGAGGGCCTGGGGGGAATTGGCCTCGCCGACGATGCTGATGTGCGGGTCACGTTCGAGCACGGCGCGCAGGCCAATCAGGAAAATCGGGTGATCGTCGGCAATCACGATACGCAAGGGCGGTTCAGACGCGGCTCTCAAGGCAGGCTCCCGGGATAATCCAGGGATTCTAGCCTGTGCGCCGTTGTTTTTTCTCTGTCATCTTTTCCGTGCATGCTCGTTTTCCTCAAGCAGTGGATTACACAAAAGGTAGAACTTTCTGCTTTGAGCACGGGTCACTTGAATGTCAGCCTCTTCGTGACATTTTTGTTTTTCGAACCTTTTTCGAATGATTGAGTGGTGATCGAGATGGAAAGTATCAACCTATTGCTCAGCCAAGCACTGAGCCCTTATCAGGTTACGCTGACCTCTGCCGGTATGCGCGACGACTGCCTGGTAACCGTGAAGAACCCCGGTGGCGCCATCGTGGTTGAACGTGAAGTCGATCGTGCGCAATTGAGCGATAAGCGCGCGCTGGTGGATGTGGTGGATTGCCTGCTTCGCGACCTGAAAATCGCCGAAGGGCGCCTGGAACCTTCAGTCATCGCTGCCTTGCGCAACGCCTCACAAACCCGTGGCGGCGCACTGGCATGAAACATTATTTTTCTTCGGAACCTTCCTACACGGTGGTCAGTCAGAGTTTGTAACAGCAAGAGCAGGCATTGTGCTCCGGTGTCTGTAGCTTGCTGTACTGGTCTTTGTAGGCCACGTTTAACCCCGAGTTGTCTCCCCACTGCTCGGGGTTTCTTTTTGCCTGCAATTTGTCAGATTGCGCCATCCTTGCGCAGGCGAGTGATAGCCGCCGCGTCATAGCCCAGGGCATTGAGCACCACGCTGTTGTGTTCACCCAATTGCGGGCCGACCCATTCGCAACTGCCCGGTGTGTCCGAGAGCTTGGGCACGATGCCGGGCATCTTGAAGTCCTTGCCGCCCGGCAACTGCGCCTTGAGGAACATTTCCCGGGCCAGGAATTGCGGGTCACCCAGCATGTCTTCGGCGCTGTAGATACGGCTGGCGGGCACCTCGGCTTTATTCAGTTGCTCAATCACCTGGTCGAGCGACAGCGAATTGACCCAGCGATCAATCACGCCGTACAGCTCGTCGCGGCGAGTGTCACGCCCGTCATTGCTGGCCAGTGCAGGGTCGTTCGCCAAGTCGTCACGGCCGATCACCTGCATGAAGCGCTTGAAGATCGCATCGCCATTGGCGCCGATTTGCACATGCTTGCCGTCTGCGGTGGTGTGGATCGAGGACGGGGTGATGCCGGGCATGATGTTGCCGGTGCGCTCACGGATAAACCCGAACACATCGAACTCGGGGATCATGCTTTCCATCATGGCGAAGATGGCTTCGTACAGCGCCACATCCACCACTTGGCCCAGACCGCCGTTGACCTCGCGGTGACGGAGTGCCATCAGCGCGCCGATCACCGCCCACAACGCGGCAATCGAGTCGCCGATGGAAATCCCGGTGCGCACTGGCGGGCGGTCTTCGAAGCCGGTGATATAGCGCAAGCCGCCCATGGACTCGCCCACCGCGCCAAACCCCGGCTGGTCCTTCATCGGCCCCGTCTGGCCGAAGCCCGAGAGGCGTACCATCACCAGCTTGGGGTTGAGGGCGTGCAGGGTTTCCCAACTCAGGCCGAGTTTCTCCAGCACGCCTGGGCGGAAGTTTTCGATCAGAATGTCGGCGTCGGCCAACAGTTGCTTGAGAATCGCCAGGCCCTCAGGGTGCTTGAGGTTGAGGGTCAGCGACTGCTTGTTGCGGGCCTGCACGAACCACCACAGCGAAGTGCCTTCATACAGCTTGCGCCATTTGCGCAGCGGGTCGCCGCCGTCCGGGGATTCGACCTTGATCACTTCGGCGCCGAATTCGGCGCAGATGCGTGAGGCAAACGGGCCGGCGATCAGAGTGCCCAGTTCGATGACTTTCAGGCCGGCAAGTGGTTTGGCATTAAGCGACATGGGGATCCTTACAAGCGCGGGACGATGATGTACTGCTTTTTAACATAGGCGAGCTGCGTGGATGCAGCGCAGTATTCGTTCAATGCCCTCGCCATCGGTTAGACTGGCCGTCTTTCCTTGTCTTTAGAAGCCCGTTCATGGCCCAGCCGTCCACGACCTACAAATTCGAACTCAACCTCACCGACCTCGACCGCTCGGTGTATGAGAGCGTCAAACAGACCATCGCCCGCCACCCTTCGGAAACCGAAGAGCGCATGACCGTGCGCCTGCTGGCCTACGCCCTCTGGTACAACGAGCAATTGGCGTTCGGGCGTGGCCTGTCGGATGTGGACGAACCAGCCCTGTGGGAAAAGAGCCTGGATGATCGGGTTTTGCACTGGATCGAAGTCGGCCAGCCGGATGCCGACCGCCTGACCTGGTGCTCGCGCCGCACCGAACGCACCAGCCTGCTGGCCTATGGCAGCCTGCGCGTGTGGGAAGGCAAGGTGGTGCCGGTGGCCAACAACCTGAAAAACGTACATATCGCTGCCGTGCCCCAGGAAGTGTTGGAGACCCTGGCCAAGGACATGCCCCGCGTCATCAAGTGGGACGTGATGATCAGCGAAGGCACGATCTTTGTGACCGATGACCGTGGCCAGCATGAAGTGCAACTGCAATGGCTGGTCGGCGAGCGCGGTTAAACCTTGGCTGAACCCGGCTCCCTGTAGGAGCGAGCTTGCTCGCGAAAAACTCCAGGGCACCACGATCACCCAGGCACACGCGTCATCGTTAACCACCTTCGCGAGCAAGCTCGCTCCTACAATGATTAAAGAGAAGTTATCACCACCGTATGCGTATCGATCCCCGCCCACTGCCCGCCGTCCTGCCTTTTCTCGGTGAACTGCCGCCGCTGTTGACCCGCCTTTACGCCGCACGCGGGGTGCAATCGGAAGCCGAGCTGGACAAGAGCCTGGCGCGGTTGATTCCCTATCAGCAGCTCAAGGGTATCGACGCCGCGGTGGACTTGCTGGTGACGGCCCTGGAGCAGCGCCAGCGCATCCTGATCGTCGGTGACTTTGACGCCGATGGCGCCACGGCGAGCACCGTGGGCACTCTGGGCTTGCGTTTGCTCGGCGCGGCCCATGTCGACTACCTGGTGCCCAACCGCTTCGAATACGGCTATGGCCTGACCCCGGAAATCGTCGCGGTGGCCCTGCAGCGCGAGCCGCAGTTGCTGATCACCGTGGACAACGGCATCTCCAGCGTCGAAGGCGTGGCGGCGGCGAAGGCGGCGGGGTTGCAGGTGCTGGTCACCGACCACCACTTGCCCGGTGATGAACTGCCGGCCGCCGACGCCATCGTCAATCCGAACCAGCCGGGCTGTGGGTTCCCCAGCAAGGCCCTGGCCGGGGTCGGCGTGATCTTTTACGTGTTGATGGCCCTGCGTGCGCGGTTGCGCAGCCTGGGTTGGTATGACAACAAGCCCCAGCCGAACATCGGTGAACTGCTTGACCTGGTGGCCCTGGGCAGCGTCGCTGACGTGGTGCCGCTGGACGCCAACAACCGCATCCTCGTGCACCAGGGCCTGGAGCGTATTCGGGCCGGTCGGGCACGGCCGGGGATCAAGGCGATTCTGGAAGTGGCCAAGCGTGATCATGCGCGTATCACCTCCACCGACCTGGGTTTTATCCTCGGCCCGCGCCTGAATGCCGCCGGACGCCTGGATGACATGAGCCTGGGCATCGAATGCCTGCTCACCACCGACTTCGCCGCCGCACGGGAAATGGCCGCGCAACTGGACGGCATGAACCAGGACCGTAAATCCATCGAGCAAGGCATGCAGCGCGAGGCCCTGGCCCAGCTCAAGGACTTGCCGGTGGAGTCGATGCCGTACGGCTTGTGCCTGTTCGACCCGGAGTGGCACCAGGGGGTGATCGGCATCCTCGCGTCACGCATGAAGGAGCGTTATTTCCGCCCGACCATCGCCTTCGCCGATGCCGGCGATGGCCTGCTCAAGGGCTCTGGACGCTCGGTGCAGGGCTTTCATATCCGCGATGCGCTGGCAGTCGTCGCCAGCCAGCATCCCAACCTGATCACCAAATACGGTGGCCACGCCATGGCGGCGGGGCTGACCTTGCCTGAAGCCAACTTCCCGTTGTTCGCCGAAGCCTTTGATGCCGAAGTGCGTCGGCAACTGCGCGAAGAAGACCTCACCGGCCGCCTGCTTTCAGACGGTACCCTGGCGGTGGAAGAGTTTCACCTGGAACTGGCCCGCGCCCTGCGCCATGCCGGCCCGTGGGGGCAGCACTTTCCCGAGCCGTTGTTTCACGGGGTATTTCAGTTGGTGGAGCAGCGGGTGGTGGGCGAGCGGCATTTGAAAGTGGTGCTCAAGAGCGAATGCGGGTCGGTGAAGCTCGATGGCATTGCCTTTGGTGTGGACCGCGAAGTGTGGCCAAACCCGACCGTGCGGTGGGTGGAGTTGGCCTACAAACTGGATGTGAATGAGTTTCGTGGCAATGAGACGGTGCAACTGATGATTGCGCACATCGAACCGCGCTAGTTTTCATCAACACCACGTACCACTGTGGGAGCGGGCTTGCCCGCGATGGCGGACTGTCAGTCAACGCTACTGTAACTGAGCCCGCGCTATCGCGGGCAAGCCCGCTCCCACATTGGGTCTTGGATTAAGCTGGAATTATTCGGCTTTGGCCTGATGCTTGACAATAATCTCCACCAAGCGCTTGGCCAGCGCCGGGTAGTTCTCATCGAAGTGATGCCCGCCCGGCAGCTTCATGGCTTCGCCCACGGCGGTCTTGTCGGTGCAGCCACTCTCGTCGACTTCTTCGGCACCGTAGATGCACACGACTTTTTCAGGCGGCAGCTTGGCCATTTCCGGGCCGGTGGCGGCTTCTTTGCCGGCGTTGCCCAGCCAGCCTTCCACTTCGATTTCAAAGCTGCCGGTGCGGGCGAAGGCCAGCAGGATGATCGCGTCTACCCGTTGCTGTTCGTTCTCTGGCATACGGTTGTAGATCGCCGGCAGTACGTCGGCGCCGAACGAGTAACCGGTCAGCACGAAGCGCTTGGTGCCCCATTTCTGCCGGTAGTGTTGCATCAGCTCGGTGAGGTCCTTGGCGCTTTGCTCGGGGCTCTTGTGCTGCCAGTAATAGCGCAGGGTGTCGATGCCCACCACCGGGTAGCCGATCTTCGCCATCTCGCCCGCCACGTCGCGGTCCAGGTCGCGCCATCCGCCGTCACCGGAGAGGAACAGGGTCACGGTGTCCTTGGCTTGGCCGGCAGGCACTTCCACCACCGGAATCGCCAGGCCGCCGTTGTCCGAACCGACCAGTTGCTTGCGCAGTTCGTTGTTCAGCACCTGTGGGTAATGAATGTCGTAGTCGCTGATGCTGGTCGTAGCGCGCGGTGTGTCACGTACGAAACTGGCGCTCTCATCGTCGGGGTTATCGTTCCACGCCACCAGCCAGTTGCCATGGGCGGCGGTTTTCGGCAGCGGGTCGTTGCAGCCTTCCTGTTTCAGGGCAAAGCCCACGGAGATGGCGTTGGCCTTGTCGTCGTTCTGGGTGGCCAGCCAGCGCCAGGCGAGTGCGGCGCCAGGGCCGATGCCGCTGACCAGGGTCGCCGGGCCTTTGAGCTGGGCCAGGGCGTCTTGCAGGGCTTTTTCCTGCAATGCGCAGTCATCTTTGGGCAGCACCACCTGAACCAGTTGCGCAGCACCGCCCTGGCTCAGGGCCATCAGTTGGCTGTCGGTCAGGGTTTCGTCGGCCATCACCGCCACGGCCACGCGGGCTTTTGCGTTGCTGGCCGGGGTCACGCGGGTCATTACCGAACCGTCGGCCTGGGGCAAGTGCTCCAGCGTCGGCTGCGGGGCAGGGCGGTTCCAGTACCAGAAGCCACCCGCCGCGATCAGCGCAAGCAGCACCACTAAAGCCAATACATACCGCCAGGAGCGTCGAATCATCAGCGTTTCACCAATCCAGTCAAGCCGCCCGCGATCAGGGCGGCGGTATCGGCCAATGCCACCAGCGGATCCAGTCCTGCGGGCACAGCCATGTAACGGGGTTCCCAGTCGGGCTGGAACTTGTCTTTGAAGCGGCGCAAACCTTGGAAGTTATACAGTTGCTCGCCACGGCGGAACACCATCGAACCCAGGCGTTGGGTCAGCGGTGCGCCACGGCGCGGTTGCAAGCCCGACAACGGCACCATGCCGAGGCTGAAGCGCGCGTAGTCGTGGCTCTTATAATGTTGAATCAGGCCCACCATCATGAATTCCATGGTCAACTTGGGCGCGTCCGGGTGGGCACGCATCAGGTCGAGGCTGGCCAGGTCATGGTTGTAGGTTTCGAGCAGGTTGGCGAAGGCCACCGGGCGCCCTTCGAAGCGAATGATCGCGATACGAAAGTGCTTGAGGTAATCATCGCTGAAACGGCCCAGGGAGAAGCCCTTTTCCCGCACATTCTTACCTGTAAGCCAGGCATCGGAGATGACTTTTAATTCATCCATTGGCGCCTTGCCCGGTTCGCAGATCTCCAGGGACAGCCCGTCCCGGGTGCCACGGTTCCAGGTGTAGCGCAAATCCTTCATTTCTTTGCCCTTGGCTTCCAGGTCAAAGCGTTTCAGGTCGACGCGGGCTTCTTCACCCAGCTTGATCGCGGTGAGGCCGATGTCCATGTAGTACGGCAGGTTCTCGGCGCGTACCTGGTAGAACACCGGGCGGGCGTGGTGGATGTCGCACAGGTCGCGGAACTGCCAGATCATCTCGGCGCGCGGCTGGGTCGGGCCGATCGGGTCGTACAGGGCCACCAGGCTACGCCCGCGACGGGCATACATCAGGAAGGCTTCATCGTTGGGGTGAAACAGCAGCGCCTTGTCGCCGGTGAGCGCCAGGCCGCCGTCGGGTTGGGACGAGGCCATCAGGATCTTGCTGGCGCGCTCCAGTTCTTCCGGGGTCGGCAGGTGGATAACCGGGCGTGCCGTGCGCAGCAGCCAGGTCAGCGACACGATCACCAGCAACACGGCGGCGCCGAGAAGCGAACGCAAGCCACGTGGGGCGTTGGCGTCGAGGGTGAACTGCCACCAGAGTTGATGGCTGTAGGGCACGTCCTGATAGGCAAACAGCAGCAGCCAGATCGAGGCACCGAGCACACACACACTGGCCACCAGGTACAGCGGCGAAAACGGCAACTCGGTCAGGCGACTGGCGCGGTAGAACGAGCGGCGGAAGATGGCCAGCAGCACTGCGGTCATGGTCATCAGGCTGGCTTCTTCCCAGTCGAAGCCTTTAAGCAGCGAGAGCAGGGCGCCAACCAGCAGCAACACCATGGTCAGCATCCAGGCGGCCGACAACCGCCGGCGCAGGCCCTGGGCGAGCAACAGGCACAACACGCCGATCAGGCTGGCACCGAAGTGCGACGCGTCAATCAGACGATGGGGGATCAGGAAGCCGATGTTTTCCAGGCGTGAGTCGATTTCTGGCGTGGCGCCGGAAAACAGCAGGACCACGCCGGACAAAAAAACCAGGACGGCCAATACTGGCGCTGCCAGCCCCGACGCTACCCGCAGGCTCTGCTGGGTCTGGAACAGGCGCTGGGCCTCGTTGACCAGCAGGAACACACAGGCGATCAGCAGAGGCAGCACCACGTAGATCATGCGGTACAGCAGCAAGGCCGCGGCCAGGGGCGCGGCACCGAGTTTGTCGGCAAAGGCCGCCAGCAGGATCGCTTCGAATACGCCCACGCCGCCCGGCACATGGCTGAGCACACCGGCGGCCAGGGCCAGCAGGTACACCAACAGGAACGGGCCGAAGGGCGGCGCTTCCGGCAACAGTAGATACAGCACGGTAGCGGCTGCGGCGACGTCCAGTGCGGTGATGATCAGTTGCAGGAACGTCAGGCGTCGGCCTGGCAGGCGCAGGGTACGGCGCCCGGCCTTGACCAGCAGGTTGTCGGGGTAGGGCTGTTCCGGCAGGCGGCGGCGATAGATGCCGATGCACAGCAGCACCGACAACAGCAGCACGGCGCCGGCAATGCCACCGAGCAGGCTTTGCGATAAATGCAGGTAAGTGGAAGCGGCCGGCAAGTTGCTCAACGTGGCCAGCGCGGCCAGCGGCGGCAGGGCACAGCCAAGGGCCAGGCTGGCGAATACGGTCATGTGCGCCACTTCCGAGGCGCCGATGCCATGCCGTGCATATAAACGGTAGCGCACCGAACCGCCCGAGAGCATCGACAAACCAATGGCGTTGCCAATGGCAAAGGCGGTGAAACCACCCAGGGCCAGGGTTTTGGCGGGCAATTGCACGCCGGCATACCGCGCACCGGAGAACTCATAGCCGAGCAGGATAATGAAGCCGGCGACCGCTGCCGCGAAGGCACCCAACAGGGCGGGCTTGGGCACTTCCAGGATCGAATCGTGCAGGGCGTAGAGGTCCAGCTCCAGCAGCAGGTGCCGGCAGGCGATCAGGGCGATTGCAAACAGCAGAAGCGTCACGGCCAGGCCGATGGGCTGGCGATACTTGCTCAACAGGTCCAGCCACCGCAAACGGGTGGGAGTGATCGGTTGTTCTGCTGTGACGGTGTCTTGTGGTTCAGACGAGTTGGCGCGCATCAATCACCTCGTGGATTGTGCGCGACAGGATGGAGGTATCCAGCCAAGTTACCAATCCCTATGGACAAAATAATTACAAATATTAACGCGGATCACCGGGCGCGGCGACTGCGGCCATTGGTCGTAGAGGGGGAGCGCTTGAGCAGTGAGCATAGCGTGCAATGAGATGGACTCTGCAAACCGTCTACGGTTTCATGAAAGATGCCATGCCATTGTTTCAGAAGAACTTTTTCGTCAGATACAAAAAAGGCCACTCTTTCGAGTAGCCTTTTTTGATGTTTGGTTGCGGGAGCCGGATTTGAACCGACGACCTTCGGGTTATGAGCCCGACGAGCTACCAGACTGCTCCATCCCGCGTCTGTG
>NZ_SMOF01000001.1:4948054-4959509 GCF_018135665.1 Pseudomonas sp. B2021 | reverse complement strand
GACCTTCGGGTTATGAGCCCGACGAGCTACCAGACTGCTCCATCCCGCGTCTGTGTGTCGGCATTCTACAGAGGAACGCGAGTGTGTCAACCCGTAAACTCAAGAAAAGCGCTTGTGCTTCAATCGGTTAGCGCTTGATGAGGTGCCTCTTGAGGGCTTGAAGCCAGGCAGGGCAAGGCTTTCAGCTCTATTGGGATGCGATATTCGATTGAGAAAATATATTCATCTACGAAATTTCCTACCGCTCAGGCAGAAGATTCAAACTACTGGTGCTATATACAGGGGTGAGTGCGATACTGGCCACCCGTTGGTTAACACCCCGTTTATATGACGCAGCGCAAAATCATCCACGTCGACTGTGATTGCTTCTACGCCGCCATCGAGATGCGCGACGACCCGAGCCTGGCACAAAAGCCCTTGGCTGTCGGTGGCTCGGCAGATCGGCGCGGCGTGATCGCCACCTGCAACTACGAAGCGCGGGCGTATGGGGTGCGTTCGGCCATGTCGTCACGTCATGCCTTGAAGCTGTGCCCGGACTTGACCATCGTTAAGCCGCGCATGGATGCCTATAAAGTAGCATCCAAAGAAATCCAGCTGATTTTTCGCGACTACACCGACTTGATCGAGCCGTTGTCGCTGGACGAGGCCTACCTCGACGTGTCCGACAGCCCGCATTTTGGCGGCAGCGCCACGCGTATTGCCCAGGACATTCGGCGCCGGGTCTCCAACCAGTTGCATATCACCGTGTCTGCCGGCGTGGCGCCCAACAAGTTTTTGGCCAAGATCGCCAGCGACTGGAAAAAACCCAACGGCCTGTTCGTGATCACGCCGGACCAAGTCGAAGACTTTGTCTCGCAGTTGCGTGTCAGCAAGCTGCATGGCGTGGGCAAGGTCACCGCCGACAAGCTGGCGCGCCTGGGCATCGAAGACTGCCTGCAATTGCGCGACTGGAACAAACTGGCACTGGTGCGCGAATTCGGCAGTTTTGGCGAGCGCCTGTGGAGCTTGGCGCGTGGGATTGATGATCGCGTGGTGCAAAATGACAGCCGTCGGCAATCCATCAGTGTAGAAAATACCTTCGACGTGGACCTGCCGGACCTTTCAAGTTGCCTGGCGAAACTGCCGGAACTGATGGAAACCCTGGCCGGGCGCATGGCGCGTATCGACAGCAGCTACCGTGCGGGCAAGCCGTTCGTCAAAGTTAAGTTTCATGACTTTACCCAGACGACGCTGGAGCAGGCCGGGGCAGGACGGGATCTGGAGAGTTATGAACAGTTGATGACCCAGGCGTTCAATCGCGGGGGCAAGCCGGTGCGGTTGCTGGGGATAGGCGTACGGTTGCTAGACCTGAGCGGCGGCAACGAACAGCTCGAGTTTTCCTGGTAAAAACCCGAAACAAATGTGGGAGCTGACCTGCCTGCGATAGCGGAGTGTCAGTCAAGAATGCTTTAACTGATACACCGCTATCGCAGGCAAGCCAGCTCCCACAGTTTGATCTTCACAGGTATTGCACGATCAGCGTGCGCCAGGATCGGCGACTAACCGCCCCGCATCCTTGGTCAGCGCCTGCACAAACTCCTGCTGCAACTCCGGGTCATTGCGCGTCAGTTCAATCAGGCTTTGTTCCAGCTCGCTGGCCTCTTCTTCCAGCCCCAGCTCCGACAGGCGTTTGACTCGGTGCACCCACTGGTTCACTTCGTCATCTTCCAGGTCGTCGTATATCAGGGCATGGGCTTCGAGCAGCTTGCTGCGCAGTGTGTTGCTGACCGCCAGGGTCGAGTCGGTATGCACGTCGTCCTGGCCATCTTGCACACTGATCTTCAAGGTGGTGACGCGGTTCAGGTCTTGCTCGGCAAAGGGGCTGTCCAACAGGTTAAGGCGCAGTATGCCGTTGCGATCGGTGGTCAGCTCATGGGTCTGCTTGCCGGCGGTGACTTGTACCGGGCGCTCGCTCCAGGGCAGGCTCGAATACTCCAGGCGCTTGTCACGCTGGACTTCATCGATAGCGGCCAGGTTCTGTTGCGCACGGCCGTGGGATTGCACGTTCATGAACGGGTTGATGCCGTCCACGCCGTAGCTCAGCCAGTCACGGGTCACGCTCGTGGGCAGGTTGCCGAGGGCGAAGATATTCACCACGTTGGCACCCACGCCCGCCACCAGCGCCACGGCACCCAGGGGCATCTCATAGAGTTTGCGCCAAGGCTGGTAGGGCGTGTAGCGGTCGTAGCGACGGGTGACTTCGAATTCGGTGACCTCGAAGGTCTTCTGCTCATGAATGCGAACCCGGCGTTGCGGCAGCTCCAACACTTTGGGTTCGCCTACATCGATCTGCAGGCTGTGGTCGAGCAACTTACGCTCGACCCGCTCCTCGTGCTCGCTGCGTTGCGACATCTGATTGGCGCAGCCGCTGACCAGCAGGGCGCCGCACAAGGCGGCGCCCCCCAGGGCTCTGGTGTTTCGCTTGAACATGACTTCTCTTGATCTGGTTTTCAGCGACGAATACGCGCCTGGAGGAAAGACAGCACGTCAGCCACCGGCAACGGTTGGGCTTCGGCTTCGGTCCGGCTCTTGTATTCCAGATTGCCATCCGCCAGGCCGCGGTCACTGACCACGATCCGGTGCGGGATGCCAATCAGTTCCATGTCGGCGAACTTGATGCCCGGGCTGGTTTTCTTGTCCCGGTCATCGAGCAGCACTTCAAAACCGGCAGCGGTGAGCTCCGCGTACAGCTTGTCAGTGGCTTCGCGCACTTGCTCGGTTTCATAGCGCAACGGCACCAGGGCCACCTGGAACGGCGCCAGGGCGTCACTCCAGATGATGCCTTTCTCGTCGTTGTTCTGCTCGATGGCAGCGGCAACCACGCGGGACACGCCGATGCCGTAGCAGCCCATGTCCAGGGTGATCGGCTTGCCGTTCTCGCCCAGTACTTCGCACTTCATCGCCTTGCTGTACTTGTTGCCCAACTGGAAGATGTGCCCGACTTCGATGCCGCGCTTGATCTCCAGGGTGCCCTTGCCATCCGGGCTCGGGTCGCCGGCCACGACGTTGCGCAGGTCGGCCACGGTCGGAACCGGCAGGTCACGCTCCCAGTTCACGCCGAAGTAATGCTTGTCGTCGATGTTGGCGCCGATACCGAAGTCGCTCATCAGCTCTACCGAACGGTCGATGATGATCGGCAGCGGCAGGTTCAGCGGGCCGAGGGAACCGGCACCGGCGCCAATGGCGTCGCGCAGTTCAGCATCGGTGGCCATGACCAGCGGGCTGGCTACGCCAGGCTGGTTGGCGGCCTTGATTTCGTTGAGCTCGTGGTCGCCACGGATCACCAGGGCGATCAGCTTGCCTTCTTCTTCGGCGCGCACGATCAGGGTCTTGATGGTCTTTTCAATCGGCAGATTGAATTTCTCCACCAGGGCCGCGATGGTTTTGGTGTCTGGCGTGTCGACCAGGCGCAGCTCCTCGGTGGGAGCAGGGCGCGAGGTTTCACGTGGTATGGCTTCGGCCTTCTCGATGTTCGCCGCGTAGTCGGAACCGTTGCTGAACACGATATCGTCTTCGCCAGACTCGGCCAGCACGTGGAATTCGTGAGAGCCGGCACCGCCGATGGAGCCGTTGTCCGCTTCAACCGGGCGGAACTTCAGGCCCAGGCGCGTGAACACGTTGCAGTAGGCCTGGTGCATGCGGTCGTAGGTCGCTTGCAGGGAAGCCTGGTCGGCGTGGAACGAATAGGCGTCCTTCATGATGAATTCGCGGCCACGCATCAAGCCGAAGCGTGGGCGGATTTCATCACGGAACTTGGTCTGGATCTGATACAGGTTCAGCGGCAACTGCTTATAGCTGCTCAGCTCATTGCGCATCAGGTCGGTGATGACTTCTTCGTGGGTCGGGCCGGCGCAGAAATCGCGGCCATGACGGTCTTTAAAACGCAGCAACTCAGGGCCGTACTCTTCCCAGCGCCCGGATTCCTGCCACAACTCAGCCGGTTGGGTGCTCGGCATCAACACTTCCAGAGAGCCGGCAGCGTTCATTTCTTCACGAACGATGGCTTCGACCTTGCGCATCACCTTCAAGCCCATGGGCAACCAGGTGTACAGGCCCGAGGCCAGTTTGCGGATCATGCCGGCGCGCAGCATCAGCTGATGGCTGATCACAACCGCGTCGGAAGGCGTTTCTTTCTGTGTGGCGAGCAAATATTGACTGGTACGCATGGTAGGCCGTTGTCGGTTGCTTGGACTTGAAATGACTTGGGATTGTACGGGCGCTTGTCGCCGGAGTACAGGCGTGAGGTGGCAGGGTGTATCTGTCGTAACCGTCGCTTGTGTGGGAGCTGGCTTGCCCGCTATCGCAGGCAAGCCAGCTCCCACATTGACTGAGTCGTGTCAGTCTTCCGGCGGGGGATTCAGCCGGGCGCGGCGGTTCTCCTGGAACCAATGCAACGCAATCAGGAGCAGCGTCGGCACGCCCAACAGGCAGGTGATCATAAAGAAGTTGTGGTAACCGAACTTCTCCACCATCACGCCTGAATAGCCGCCGATCAAACGTGGCAGCAACAGCATGATCGAGCTGAGCAACGCATATTGGGTGGCGGAGAACTTGAGGTTGGTGAGGCTCGACAGGTAAGCCACGAATGCTGAGGTGGCCATGCCCGAACTGAAGTTGTCCAGGGAGATGGTGACGATCAACATCTGCAGGTCGGGGCCCATGTCGGCGAGCATCACGAACAGCAGGTTGGTGCCGGCCGAGGCCACGCCGCCGATGAGCAGGATCGGCAATATCCCGAACCGCACGATCAACAGCCCGCCCATGCCGGCACCGAGCAGGGTCATGATCAGGCCGAAGATCTTGCTCACCCCGGCGATCTGGTCCTTGGTGAAACCCTGGTCGATATAAAACACGTTGGCCATGACGCCCATCACGGTGTCGGACATGCGATAGGTCGCAATCAGCCCGAGCAGTAGCAGCGCCTGCCAGCGGTAGCGCAGGATAAAGTCGTTGACCGGCGTCAGCACCGGCGCCAGGCCCCGGCGGCCCATGGCCGAAAGGCACAGCGCAGTGAGGGTGATATAGAGGATGGCACGCAGGAAGGCGCGGTCTTCCATCAGCAGTTCCCACAGGCTCACGCCCTGGAACAGTACGCTGGCAAAGTCGGTGTTATACAGCTGGGTAAACATCGCCGGCACCGAGACCAACAGCACGATCAGTACAAACACCGACACCAACTGGTGCGCGAAGCTGTAGCGCCCGGCCTGCAGTTGGGTGCGCAGTGGCACATCGGGTTCACGCATAAACAACGTGGTGAGCAACGCCGGCACCATCAACACGCCGAACAGCACATAGGTGCCGGTCCAGGCCGAGTGTTTATAGTTGAAACCGGTGGAGCCGAAGCCTTCGGCAAAGAACAGCGCACCGGCCGTGGCCAGCAGGGCGGCGATGCGATAACCAGACATGTAGCTTGCCGCCAGGGCGGCCTGACGGCTGTCGTCGGCGATTTCCAGGCGGTAGGCATCCACAGCGATGTCTTGGGTGGCCGACGCGAAGGCGACGACCACCGCAATGGCGATCAACCAGGACAGGTGTTTTTGCGGGTCACAAAAACCCATGCCGATCAATCCGAGGATCACCAGCGATTGGGCCAGCACCAGCCACGAGCGACGGCGCCCCAGTTTACCCAGCAACGGCAGGCGCCATTGGTCGAGCAGCGGCGACCAGACCCATTTGAAGGCGTAGGCCAGACCGATCAGGCTCGCATAGCCAATGGTCTCGCGGGCCACACCGGCTTCACGCAGCCACACTGAAAGCGTCGAAAACACCAACATGTAAGGCATGCCGGCGGCGAAACCGAGCAACAACAGCACTAACGTCGAAGGGCTGGCATAGGCGGCGAGCGCGGCGCGCCAGGTTTTACGGGGCATGGGCTGGAGTCTGCCTCAGATTTGCGGAAACAAAGCGCGCACTCTAACCGCTGTGCTCTACCGGGCGCCAGCCATGACGCTGAATATCAACACGATTGTTCAGGATAGTGACGCCTTCGCTACGTAAACGCGCACGTTGTTCGTCACCCGAGGCACTGCCCACCGGCAGACTTATCCGACCGCCGGCACCCAGCACCCGATGCCAGGGCAATCGCGTGTCCTGCGGCAACTGGCTCAGGGTGCGCCCGACCCAACGGGCAGCACGCCCCAAACCTGCCAGGTGTGCCAGCTCGCCGTAACTGACCACGCAGCCTTCGGGCACCTGCGACAGTGTCAGGTAAAGGGCAGTGCGGCGTATCTCGGCGGGGCTTTGTGGCGTGTCGGCAGGTGAGATCACTGTGGGCATATCCGTTGAGATCGTCGTTGTTTTGTCAGAAACGTCTGTAAACATGGCGATGAGTATTGAACTCAATATAAATCCTTGAGTCAGTTCTAGCCATGTAACACTATAACGCCCCTTTTTTCGCCTATCCTGAGCCCCGTACCTGCTTATGTTGTCCAGAACCCTGTTGTGCCTTGCTGTTCTCAGTGCTTCCACGCCCTTGCTCGCCGATACCGTCTGGTTGAAAAACGGTGATCGGCTCACCGGCAAGATCAAAGTCTTCGACGGTGGCAAGTTGCTGATCCAAACCACCTACGCAGGCTCCATCCCGGTGGACTGGAAACAGGTCAAGACCCTGGAAAGCGACCAGGAACTGTTGGTCAAGCAGGACGCCTACACCGGTGAAAAGGCCAAGTCGTTGCAGGCAGCCGATGATGGCAAGGTGGTGCTGGCCAATGGCGAGGCGCCCAAGACGGTGGAACTGGCAAGTATCCAACAGATCATGAAGCCCAAGCCGGTGATCGAAGACCTGGTGTGGAAGGGTAACGTCGACCTGGCGCTGGACTACAAGCGCGCGGACAAAGACACCAACGACTACGACATCGACTTCAAGACCTCGGCCCGTCACGGCCAGTGGCGCCATACGGGCAAGGGCGAGTACAACCGCGAGTTCCAGGACGACGTCACCACCACCGACAACTGGGCCCTGGAATACGACCTGGACCGCTTTATCACCGAGCACTGGTTCTGGCAGGGGCGCCTGACCTACAAGCGCGACAAGGTCGAAGACCTGGCGCGCCAGCGCACCGTGGGTACCGGCCCGGGCTACCAGTTCTGGGACGATGAGTTGGGCGCGTTCTCCCTCGGGTCGCTGGTCAACCGTACCGATTACGAATATGCCGACGGCGGCAAGGACAACTTCTACTCTCTGGCCATGAAGTGGAACTACAACCGCTACTTGGTGGGCAAGACCGTAGAGTTCTTCACCAACGGCGAATTGGGCAAGCCTCTGGACGGTCCGGCCGATTACTCCCTGGATGCCGAGATGGGCCTGCGCTACAAAGTCACCGAGTGGGCGTCCCTCAACCTCAAGGCTGAGCGTGACGTCATCAGCGGCGACTCCGACAGCAGCTTGAGCAAGACCCGCTACACCGCAGGCTTTGGCGTGGCCTGGTAAACCGGCGTCGGCCCCTCTGGCAACCTGCGCAGATATTGATTACCTTGTGTTGAGATCCATTCCCATATGCCATGGGTCGCGGAACATCCGAGGAATCCTATATTGAGCACGCAGGTTGCCAAGAACGCCCGAGAGCTGTTGCTCAAGGAATACCGTGGGGCGCTCGCCACACAGTCCAAAGCCATGCCCGGCTTTCCCTTCGGCTCGGTGGTGCCCTACTGCCTGGACGAGCAGGGCCGCCCGCTGATCCTGATCAGCCGCATTGCCCAGCACACCCATAACCTGCAAAAAGACCCCAAGTGTTCGCTGCTGGTGGGGGAGCGTGAGGCCGACGATGTACAAGCCGTCGGGCGTCTGACCTACCTGGCCGAAGCCGAGAAGCTGGAAGACGCCGCCGCCATCGAAGCCGCTGCCGAGCGCTACTACCGCTACTTCCCTGATTCGGCCAACTACCACAAAGCCCATGATTTCGATTTCTGGGTGCTCAAGCCGGTGCGCCACCGTTATATCGGTGGGTTTGGCGCGATCCATTGGGTCGACCAGTTGACCTTGGCCAACCCGTTTGCGGGCAAGGCCGAGCGCAGCATGATCGAGCACATGAACAGCGATCACACCAAAGCCATTGCCCATTACGTCGAGCTGGGCGGTTTGCCTGCCACCGAGCCTGCGCAGTTGGCCGGTATCGACAGCGAAGGCATGCACCTGCGCATTGGCCAATCGTTACATTGGCTAGGGTTTGCCGAGCCCTGCAATACGCCGACACAAGTGCGCGAAGCCCTGGTTTCATTGGCGCACGCTGAAGTCTGGCCGAAAAAAACCGCGGCCACTGCTTGAATTCACACAACGGCGACGTCATCTAAGGTGAACTGGCAAGGCATTCTTGCGTTGAGGAACCATTTGATGCGCCCTTTTTTATTGCTCTTTCTGCTGTTCCCGGTGCTGGAGCTGTTCGTATTCGTTAAAGTCAGCGGTGCGATCGGTTTCTTCCCGGCGCTGCTGTTGATCATCGTAGGCTCCATGCTTGGCGTGCTGGTGCTGCGTGTCGCCGGCCTGGCGACCGCACTGCGTGCCCGTGAAAGCCTGAACCGCGGCGAACTGCCCGCCCAGACCATGCTTGAGGGCTTGATGATGGCCCTGGCCGGTGGCCTGCTGATCCTGCCGGGTTTTATCAGCGACGTGCTTGGCCTGGTGCTCTTGCTGCCGTTCACCCGCAAGCTGCTGGCCGGCAAAATGCGCCAGCGTGCTGAAGAGGCCGCGATGCGCCAGCGTGCGTTCGCCGACGACCTGCAACCCCGTGGTGGTCCGGCTCCACGCCAACCCCTGGGGCGTGAAGGTGATGTGATCGAAGGCGAATTCGAACACCGCGACCCTAAGTAACCGCTTCACTGGCACGGCACCTTCGGGTGCCGTGTTGCATTTACCCTTGAGTCGACACAAAAAATTTCATCCTTGGCCCCTTGTAATAAGCCTGGGCGCCCTTATGTAACGGTCACCGCAAGGTTTCTGGTGGTGACATCAGACAGACTTCCGCGTCTCGCCCCGCGAGCCGCGACCGGCACCGCCGGAATTTAACCCGCCGGAATTGATACCGGCCGATGAAAAACACAATTAGGAGAGATCGACAATGAAGCTTCGTCCTCTGCACGACCGCGTCGTAATCCGTCGCAGCGAAGAAGAAAAGAAAACCGCTGGCGGGATCGTTCTGCCAGGTTCGGCTGCTGAAAAAGCCAACCACGGTGTAATCGTCGCTGCTGGCCCAGGCAAAACCCTGGAGAACGGTGATGTACGCGCACTGGCCGTGAAAGTGGGTGACAAGGTTGTTTTCGGCCCTTACTCCGGCAGCAACACTGTGAAAGTAGACGGCGAAGACCTGCTGGTAATGGCTGAGAACGAAATTCTCGCCGTTCTGGAAGACTGATTTCCTCGCTCATTTTCCCGTTACTACAAAGTATTTAAGGAATATCGATCATGGCTGCTAAAGAAGTTAAATTCGGCGACTCCGCCCGCAAGAAAATGCTCACTGGCGTCAACGTTCTGGCTGACGCAGTAAAAGCGACCCTGGGCCCGAAAGGCCGTAACGTGATCATCGAGAAGAGCTTCGGCGCTCCGACCATCACCAAGGATGGCGTTTCCGTAGCAAAAGAAATCGAACTGGAAGACCGTTTCGAGAACATGGGCGCGCAGCTGGTCAAAGACGTTGCCTCCCGTGCCAACGATGACGCAGGCGACGGCACCACCACCGCTACCGTCCTGGCTCAGGCGATCGTCAACGAGGGCTACAAGGCCGTCGCTGCCGGCATGAACCCGATGGACCTCAAGCGTGGCATCGACAAGGCGACCATCGCCATCGTTGCCGAGCTGAAAAATCTGTCCAAGCCATGCGCCGACACCAAGGCCATCGCTCAGGTAGGCACCATCTCCGCCAACTCCGACAGCTCCATCGGTGACATCATTGCCGAAGCCATGGAAAAAGTCGGTAAAGAAGGCGTGATCACCGTTGAAGAAGGCTCGGGCCTGGAAAACGAACTGTCGGTTGTAGAAGGCATGCAGTTCGACCGTGGCTACCTGTCTCCGTACTTCGTCAACAAGCCTGAGACCATGGTTGCCGAGCTGGACAGCCCGCTGATCCTGCTGGTCGACAAGAAGATCTCCAACATTCGCGAAATGCTGCCAGTACTGGAAGCCGTTGCCAAAGCCGGCCGTCCATTGCTGATCGTTTCCGAAGACGTTGAAGGCGAAGCCCTGGCGACTCTGGTTGTGAACAACATGCGTGGTATCGTCAAGGTTGCAGCCGTCAAGGCTCCAGGCTTCGGCGACCGTCGCAAGGCCATGCTGCAGGACATCGCCGTATTGACTGGCGGTACCGTTATCTCCGAAGAGATCGGCCTGAGCCTGGAAAGCGCCACCCTGGAAAACCTGGGTAGCGCCAAGCGCGTGACCATCTCCAAGGAAAACACCATCATCGTTGACGGTGCTGGCGTTGAAGGCGACATCGAGTCCCGCATCGCGCAGATCCGTGCCCAGGTTGCTGAAACCTCCTCGGACTACGACCGTGAAAAACTGCAAGAGCGCCTGGCCAAGCTGTCCGGCGGCGTTGCGGTGATCAAGGTTGGCGCTGGTTCCGAAGTTGAAATGAAAGAGAAGAAGGCCCGCGTTGAAGACGCCTTGCACGCAACCCGTGCAGCCGTTGAAGAAGGCGTGGTACCTGGCGGTGGCGTTGCGCTGATCCGTGCTCTGGAAGCCCTGACCAACCTGACCGGCGACAATGCCGACCAGAACGTTGGTATCGCTGTGCTGCGTCGTGCCGTTGAAGCACCGCTGCGCCAGATCGCTGCCAACTCCGGCGACGAGCCAAGCGTTGTGGTCAACGAAGTCAAGAACGGCAAAGGTAACTACGGTTACAACGCTGCGACTGGCGTCTACGGCGACATGATCGAAATGGGCATCCTGGATCCAACCAAGGTGACTCGTTCGGCGCTGCAAGCAGCAGCCTCCATCGGTGGCTTGATCCTGACCACCGAAGCTGCCATCGCTGACAAACCGAAGGCAGAAGGCGCAGCTGGCGGCGGTATGCCAGACATGGGCGGCATGGGTGGCATGGGCGGCATGATGTAAGCCAGCCTTACCCGGCACTATAAAAAGCCCCGCCTGCAGTGATGCAGGCGGGGCTTTTTTATGCACGGTTGCATGCTGGACCTGTGGCGAGGGAGCTTGCTCCCGTGACTGGCGCAGTTCTCCCAGACACCCCCGCGATCCAACTGTGGGAGCTGGCTTGCCTGCGATGACGCCCTGCCAGCCGACGGCAATCTCCCTGACACCCCGCGATCCCAATGTGGGAGCGGGCTTGCTCGCGAAGGCGGCCTGGCAGGCGACACAGTTGGATTGTGTACATATCCATTGTTGCGGTAACGGCCGCTTAGGGTTCCGCCCCAACGGCGGGTCACTTTGGAAAAGCCCCAAAGTAACCAAAGGGCTCTTGCCCCACCA
>NZ_SMOF01000001.1:4936515-4948014 GCF_018135665.1 Pseudomonas sp. B2021 | reverse complement strand
GCCAGCGTGGTTTAACGGGGCGCCTGAGATCAAGATCACAAGCAGATCAAGAGCGACTCGCTTCGCATCGTGGTTACCGTTGGCTTTCGCAGGCAGCCCTAATGGCTTTTTTGTAGGAGCGAGCTTGCTCGCGAAAAACTCAAAGGCGCCGCGTTCATTCAGCAAGCACGCGTTATCGTTGAAGTTTTTCGCGAGCAAGCTCGCTCTTACAGAAAGCTACGACCGTTGCCGTGCAGGCCGGTACAGCAACAAGCAATACAACCCCAAGCAGATCAGCCAGCAAAAAATCGCTGTCCACACGTTGTGGGAAAAAAAGTGCGCCCCTTGCAGCATACGGCTGACGGAAAACACGCTGCCCAGGCTGACAGCAAAGATGAACGCGTAGCGCGCCAGGCGTGGCCGTCGATCCCGCAGGGCGAAGAACCAGGCGAACAAGGCAAACCCGGTGGCGGCATGCCCGCCGGGCCAGCAGCGGCCGGGTTTATCGGTAGGCGGGCGCGGGCTGAGCAGTTCGCTGTAGGTTTCCTGGCCGCCGAATTCCTTGAGGCTCCAGGGGCATTGCACGGCGGTAATGGTTTTCAACGGCGACACGAACGCCGTCGCCATTCCCAGCGACAGCACCAGGCACACCAGTTCACGGCGGTACGGCTTGAGTCGCTGCAGGATGAAGCTGCCGACCAGGCCCAGAATCGCCAGCACCGAAAACAGGATCACCAGTTGCTTGGCACGGTCATGCAGGATGTCTTCAAGGAAAAAGCTATAGCGGCCAATGAAGCCGCCAGCCTCTGCGCTATAGAAATGCCTGGCCAGGTCCATGTCCACTGACGTCAGTTCAAGCAACAGCAAGGCTACTGCAGCGCCGGCAGGCAGGCCCAGGCACAGCCAGAAATCAAGCGGTTTGGAAACCGGTAAAGAGGAGGGGGATTTCATCACGAACCTTGGTAAAAAAGCCCCGCGCTCACCTGCACGGGGCTTTTTGATTAGCGTTTGCTTAAGACTGGAGCTTCTTCCTTGGGCGCTTTCCAGCTCAGCAGTTGCTGTTTGTAGTCGTAACTGGCGGCCTGGTAGTAGGTGATCGCCCGTTGGATCAAGGGGTCATCGCTACCGACGCGCAGCTCCTGGCTCTCGCCCAGGGCCTGGTCGTGGCGACGCAAGCCTTGGCGCGGGCTGAGGATTGCCAAGTCCTTGCCATCAAACAGACCCAGGTGCTGGTAATTGCCCACCACCACCCGTGCAGGCAATGGGTTGTCCTGCAGCAGGTTGCGGCCAAAGAATGTCGATTCGTAGCTCAGGTTGAGCAGGCCCAGCAAGGTCGGCGCCAGGTCGATCTGGCTGGACAGTTGAGCGGACTCCCGTGCGTCGATCAGCTTGGGCGCGTAGATAAACAGCGGAATCTGGTAGTTGGTGATCGGCAGGTCTTCCTTGCCTGCGCTGCCGGCGGTGTGGTCGGCGACGAACACGAAGATCGTGTTATCGAACCACGGCTTCTGGCGCGCTGCCTCAAGGAACTGGCCGATGGCGTAGTCGGTGTATTTCACCGCACCGTCG
The DNA here is from genome assembly GCF_018135665.1 of Pseudomonas sp. B2021. Lineage (NCBI taxonomy): Bacteria > Pseudomonadati > Pseudomonadota > Gammaproteobacteria > Pseudomonadales > Pseudomonadaceae > Pseudomonas > Pseudomonas sp. B2021. The sequence goes on along the minus strand of NZ_SMOF01000001.1, from coordinate 4,946,466 downwards.
CGGCCTTTGCCGGACTTGATGTCGATACGCCCGTCCGGGTAGGTGTAGGGGCGATGGTTGGAGGTGGTCATCAGTTGCAGCAAGAACGGCTGTTGCTTGGCGTAATCGGCGTCGGCCAGTTTCAAGGTCTGTTTGAACAGGTCTTCGTCGGCCATGCCCCAGGCGTTTTTGAATGAGATTTCTGCTTCGGGCACGCTGCTCTGGTCCACCACCCGATAACCGTTGCCGCTGAAGAACGCGTTCATATTGTCGAAGTAACCGCGCCCTCCATAGACAAACACGCTGTCATAACCGATGGCCGAGAGCTGTTGACCCAGGCTGGCGAACCCGCTTTCGCGGCCGATGCGCTTGACGATCGAACGCCCTGGTGTCGGTGGAATTGCCAGGGTAATGGCTTCCAGGCCGCGGTCGGTGCGCGTACCGGTGGCATAGAAGTTATTGAAGTACAGGCTCTGTTGGCGCAACGCATCCAGATTGGGCGTGAGGTTACGCGCATCGCCATTGCTGCCCATGTACTTGGCGCTGAAGCTCTCGATGGTCACCAGCACGATGTTGGGCTTGCGCAGTGTGCCGGGGTTGGTGATGGCACGGCGAATATCCAGCGGGTCCTGGTCGATAAAGCGGGCGTTGGGCTCACTGAGTTCGGCGTGCAACTGCTTGGCGATGACATCGGTCGGCAGGCTTTTGTAGAACTGGGTGTAGTCCAATTCGTTGTTACGGAACGCGGCAAAGAACTGATAGGGGCCGTTGCTGGCCAATTCGTTGTTATACGCGTTACCGCCTTGGGTGCGCGGGCTGTCCTGGCTGACCAGTTGCAGGCTGAGGCCGGCGAGCACCAGCAGGCCCAGGGCGTTGACCAAACGGCCACGCAGCGCAGGCAAGGGCGCTGCCATCGCGGCATTGAAGGGTTTGCGCAGAGCCACGCTCAGAATCAGTGCCAGCATCGCCAGCAGGCTCAGCAGCTTGCCGATCGGGTAAGACTCCAGCAGGTTGTTCAGTACCTCATCGGAGTACACCAGGTAATCGACGGCGATAAAGTTGAAGCGCACGCCAAACTCATCCCAGAACAGCCATTCGGCCACCGAGGTGAACAGCATGGCGAACAGGCTGACGGTCAGCACCGCTTGCAGGAACCAGCGATGGCCACGGCGGCGCCACAAGGCAGGCGGGCAGAGCAGCAGATACAGGCCAAGCGGCAAGGCTGCATAGGCCAGGAAACCCAAGTCGTAGAGCAAACCCACGCCAAACACCGGCAACAGGTTGCCGCTGACTTCATCCAGGTGGGTAATGAGCAGCACGCTGCGGGTGAGCAGGAAAACCACTAACCAGGCACCGGTGATCAACAGCAAATAGCGCATTGGCGCTGTTTTGAAAAAACCCATGTCTATGTTCCTTAGATCAATGGGGGGCGATCTTCTTCCTGAGGCTGTAGTCAGTTTGTGAAGCTATAGTGAAAAACTTGTTCGGCTCTACAAACAGTTGAAAACCTTTATCGGCGGGGCTCTGCGCTCTATCCCTGAGCCTCGCTTGGCCTTAAGCTGCGCGAGCCAACACGGCCGTTACCGCGTACGGAGACACTGCCCATGCGAATTCTATTGGTTGAAGACAACCGCGATATCCTCGCCAACCTGGCCGATTACCTGGGGCTCAAAGGCTACACAGTGGACTGTGCGCAGGACGGTTTGTCGGGCCTGCACCTGGCGGCCACCGAGCATTACGACCTGATCGTGCTCGACATCATGTTGCCCGGCATCGATGGTTACACCTTGTGCAAACGCCTGCGTGAAGACGCGCGCCGTGATACGCCGGTGATCATGCTCACCGCGCGCGACCAACTGGATGACCGGCTGCAGGGCTTCAAGTCTGGCGCTGATGATTACCTGCTCAAGCCGTTCGCCTTGTCGGAACTGGCCGCGCGTATCGAAGCAGTGTTGCGCCGTGCCCAGGGCGGCGGGCGTCGTGCCCTGCAAGTGGGTGACCTGAACTACGACCTCGATACGCTGGAAGTCACCCGCGAAGGGCGCCTGCTCAAGCTCAACCCGGTGGGCCTGAAACTGCTCGCCGTGCTGATGCAGAAAAGCCCGCATGTTTTGCGCCGGGAAGTTCTCGAAGAAGCCCTGTGGGGCGACGATTGCCCGGACAGCGACAGCCTGCGCAGCCACGTTCATCAATTGCGCCAAGTGATCGACAAGCCTTTCGCCAAACCGCTACTGCAAACCGTGCACGGTGTGGGTTATCGCCTGGCCGAGGGTCGTGATGGAGTTTAAGCAAAGCCTTGCCCAGCGGATCATCATCGCTTTCGCCTTGATGAGTGCGTTGGTGGCGGGGGCCTTCGCCGTGGGCATCATTGCGACGGTGCACCTGGTGGAAGAGAAGTTGATCTCGGCGGGCCTGGGCGGTGACCTGCAGCGCCTGCTGTTGATGGACAGCGTCGAAGACTGGAGCCACCGGCCGGAGCCGGACCAGCTGTTTTATTTCAGCGGCGGGCGTGGCGATTTTGAACTGCCCAAGGACCTGCGCCATCTGGACCCTGGGTTTCATGAGGTGTTTCGTGAGGCGCTGTCGTACCACGCCATGGTTGAAGTGGTCGATGGTCGGCGTTATGTGTTGCTGCAAGACCAGAGCGATTTCGAAGAGCGTGAGCGCGTGCTGTTTGCGGTGGTGCTGGTGGGCTTCGTGCTCAGCCTGGCACTGGCGGCGTTCCTCGGCTGGGTGCTGGCCCGCAAGGTGATGGCGCCGGTGGTACGCCTGGCCCGCCAGGTCCGTCATCGTGACCAACTGTTGGGCCTGGCACCGCCCCTGGCGCCGGATTACGCCGCCGATGAAGTGGGCGAACTGGCGGTGGCGTTCGACGCCACCCTCGGCCGCTTGCGCCAGGCGTTGTCGCGCGAGCAGCTGTTTACCAGCGATGTGAGCCATGAGTTGCGCACGCCCTTGATGGTCCTGGCCAGTTCCTGCGAACTGCTGCGCGAAAACCCAGCCATCGATCAACGAGGTCGCAACCAGGTCGAGCGCATTGCCCGTGCCTGTGAAGAAATGCGCGAGCTGGTGCAGACCTTCCTGATGCTCGCCCGCGCCAAACACGACGACGCCGCCAGTTCGCCCCAGGGCAACCTCACCCAGGTGGCCGAAGACCTGCTCGGTATCTGGCGCGAGCCCATCGAGAAAAAAGGCCTGGCGTTGATCTACCTGCCAGGCAACCCCCTGGACACCCGCTACAACACCACCTTCTTGCATGCGGTGATGGGCAACTTGCTGCGCAATGCCCTGCATTACACCGAACACGGGTTTATCCGCCTGACGCTGGAGCCCAGTGGCTTCGTGGTGGAGGACTCCGGTGTCGGCATCCCCGAAGAGAAGCGCGAAGCGATGTTCGAGCCGTTCGTGCGCGGTAGCGAGAAACGTGGCGAGGGCCTCGGCCTCGGCCTGTCGCTGGTGCAACGGATCTGCGAAAGCCAGGGCTGGAGCGTAAGCCTGAGCACCATGGAGCCCAATGGCTGCCGTTTTCATGTGGAGCTCAACCCAGTCAAAACCTGACCCTTCAGTCTGTCGTTTTGCTGATGCAGACTGCCTGCTTTTCGGCGAAGATGGCCCGGTGCTACTGAATGTTTCTGTAAAGTCTTGAAATGTATGCAGTTGGACAGGACAAGATTTTCACAACGAGTTGACCTGTTGATCACAGTTCGCTGCTTAAGGTCGTAGGCATCAGTTACTGGAGACGTAAGATGCCTTCCCCGATCAAGCTGGAATTTTCTGACAAGTACGACGATCAACACGCGCAGAAATATTTGCTCAAGCATCAGGACAATCTGGCTCGCCGGTTGTCCCACAAACGCGACGAGCAACTGGCGCGCGGCGCATTGGCCATGGCCGGTGAGCCGGGCCTGGTGTTGGACCTGCCGTGTGGCGCTGGACGCTTCTGGCCGTTACTGGCCGAAAAACCCAACCGTGTGATTATCGGAGCTGACAATTCGGCGTCGATGTTGAAGATCGCCACCGCTGCCCAGCCGGCAGAGGTGGTGAAACGGGTACGCCCTTTGCAGACGTCTGCCTTTGATATCGATTTGCCAGATAACTCCGTCGACAGTATTTTCTGCATGCGCTTGATGCACCACATTGGTGAGCCGGAGCACAGGCTGACAATACTGCGCGAGTTTCAACGTGTTACCCGCGACAGCGTGATTATTTCGCTGTGGGTGGACGGCAATTTCAAGGCCTGGAAGCGCAAGCGCAGCGAAGTGCGTCGTCGCAAAAAAGGTGAGCAGGAAGGTTACCAAAACCGGTTTGTGTTACCGGCTGCTACTGTCGAGGCAGAATTCGAGCAGGCCGGTTTCCGTGTTCAGGAATCCCTGGACTTCATACCGCTCTACGCCATGTGGCGAGTGTATGTATTGCGCAAGAGGTAACAGGATGGCAGTTGAGTGCGTAGTAGGCAGTCATGTAGCTCCCGAAGAACGATTTGATTTTTTCTGGCGTCAGCAAGGTGAATGGGTGGAAGAACCCAACCGTCGCCGGGGTGGTGAAAGTGGCGTGCAGCGGGTGATCAGCCCTAACGGTCGCTTGCTCTATTGCAAGCGCCAGACCGGCCACATTTACCGCAGTTGGCTGCACCCCTTTGGGCGTCCGACCGTGCTGCGTGAGCGTGATGCCCTCAAAGGCCTGCGTTTGCTGGATGTGCGTGTGCCGGAACTGGTGTTTTGCGAGGCGCGTCGCGACCCGGAGCACCAATGGAAAGCCCTGTTGGTGACCGCGTCCCTGGACGGTTTCGACGAGATCGAAAACTGGTACGCCGCCGGTGGCCGCCAACAGTATGGCGAGGCGGTCCACGAGCGCCTGCTGCAAGAGTTGGCCGGCACCTTGGCCCGTATGCACAAAGGCCGCTGGCAACACGGTTGCCTGTATATCAAGCACATCTTCGTGCGGGTGACCGGTGAGCCTGATGCGGCGACAGTGGAAGTGGCCCTGCTGGATTTCGAGAAATGCCGCCAGCGCCTGACCGCTTATCGGGCCGCGTCCCACGATATGCTGCAATTGCGCCGCCATTCGTCGTGGAATGATACCGACTGGAAAAAACTCAGCTACTTTTACGAGACGGCGTTTGGCAGCGCTATCAAGGGTTTAACCAGATGAAGCTAGAAATAGCACGAGGTTTGTTTCTGGTCGGGGCATTGGGTGTTGCAGCCCTGGCCCTGGCGGTATGGGAACAACCTCGTACACAAGTGTTGAGTGCGGTAGACGGTGGCGGGCAATGCCTGCTGCCACGCATTGCCAAGACGAGTGTGGCGGCCAAGCCCGACCATGAATTGCTGTTATTCATGTTCGGCATGTCTCAAGCGATGAGGCCGCAAAGTTGAAACGATTGACCCCGAAAAGGGCCTTGCCATGCGAGGCCCTTTTTTTATGGTGCGCCAGGCATGATCATTCCCACGCTCTGCGTGGGAATGCCTCTTGAGACGCTCTGCGTCTCGTCCGTTAGCGCCAGTGACGCAGAGCGTCACGGGTTGCATTCCCACGCAGAGCGTGGGAACGATCAGCCACAGAAGGGTAATTTCAGATCAGGTGCAGGTGATTGTCCCAAAGCCCCGCCGGTAGTTGCAGCGGTTGTGCGACCAGGTTTTTCTGGCGGCAGTCATAGAAGCGGCAACGCCCCTGACCGGATGTCACCACAAACCCATCCGCCACAGCGCCCACCCCCGCACAGTCCGGCAAGGGCCCATCCAGGCGCAGTTCGGCGGTGTCCATGTCCCAGATAAAAAAGCGGTTGCCCCGCGGTGCCGTCAACGCCACCAGGCGCAGTTCGCTGTGCACCGCCACGCTGGCGGTGTAATGCCCCATCGCCTGCAACTGTTCATCCGCCACCGGGAACGCCACGAACGGCTGCCCCGGGCGCTTGATCGCGAGCAACTCGGAACGCTCCTGGGACGGGCCCATGAACTGCTGCCCGGTCAGGATGGTGCCATCGCTGGCGATACCCATGTGCCGCACGCTGTTCATCTGCTGGGCCAGGGTTTCCTTGCTGATCAGGCTACCGTCGCGCCGCATCAGCACCAGGCTTGGCTCCATGGCATTGAGGTTCATCTCTACCCGGCTTTCGGCTTCGGTGCGAATGCCGCCGTTGGCCACGATCAGCGTCTCGCCGTCGGGCATCCACGAGACTTGATGCGGGCCGATGCCGTGGGTGGATATCTCGCCGCTGTGCACCAGCCGCTCACCTTCGAACTTATACACCCCCAACAGGCCCCGACCGGGGTCGGAGGTGTCGTTCTCGGTGGCGTACAGCCAGTCACCGCTCTTGTGGATCACCGCATGGCCATAGAAATGGCGGTTGGCGTTCGAGGTGATGGTTTGCAGCAGCCTGCCGTCGCGCAGGTCGATCAGGTAGCTCTCGGTGCCTGGGCGACGGGCGACGAACAGTGCAATCGGCAAGGTCGGGTGGTTGATGATGTCATGGCAGCGCTGGCCGACCTGGGTGGCAAATACCGGCTTGCCGTCCAGGCGATAGCCGACAGCGTAGTGCTTGCCGTCGGCATCATCGCGCGCCGACAGCAGCAGCGGGCCTTTGTCTTTGTGCTTGAACAGCGTCCAGCCACCCAAGGTGATAGCGCTGAGCAGCACGCTGCCCACCGCCAAAGCCTGTCGCCTGAGCATCATCAGTCACCGTCGTTGGCGTTAAAGCCCAGTTGTACGCCCAGCGCCTTGGCCAGTTCACCTTCATGCAGGCGGTGGACCACGTTGAGGCTGTCGTAGATGTCGTTGAGTTGCTGGCGCCCGGCGTCGTCATTCAACAGTTCGTTGAGGGTGCGCTGGTTGCTGGCGAACAGTTTCAGGGACGCTGCGTAGGCGGCGTCGATTTTCTCGGCCAGTGGCTTCTGGTCCGCCGGCAGCAGGCCACGCAGGCCTTTGTTATCGACGCCCACCCACACGGTCTGAGCCGCGGCGAGGCTGGCTTCCAGGCTTTGCAGGGACGACTGGCTGCGCCAGGCATCGGCCTGGAACGGTTGCGGGATGCCCTTGGTCTGGCGGCCCATCGGGGTGCCGAGTTTTTTCTTCAGGGTGTCCAGGGCGGTCACTTGCACGCGCAGCAGGTCGGCGATGGCTTCGTGGGAATCAGCGTAGCGCTGGTTCGGAAACTTGGTCATCTGCGCGAGCATGCCGTCGGTGCTGTTCCAACTGGCCAGGATCTCTTCGGCCAGGACTTTCTGGCGTTCACCGATCGCCATCAGCAGCGGGCAATAGCGCGCTTTCTGGGCGTCGTCGGCGACGTCAGGCTTGGCGTCGTAAAGGATGTATTCGTACGCCGACAGGCCCTGTACCACCACGCTGGATTTCGCCAGGGCCGCGGCGTCGATCTGCGGCTGGGCGCTGACCAGTTGCTCGACCTGACGGCCGACCAGGTTCTTCTTGTCTGGCCAGAACTGCACCTGCCACGCCCGGTTGCCTTCGGCCAGCGGGCCGATCAGCAGCGGTTGCAGCTCGGCCCAGGCTTTTTGCGCGTGCAGGAAGTCGGCGCGGGCGGTGTCCAGGCTTTCCTTGCCTTGGCAGTAAGCCAGGGCGCTGACGGCCAACTGACGGTCGGCCTCAACCCAGCGGCTGTAGGTTGGCAGGATCACTTGCTTGGCGATGGCCGCCGAGGTCACGGCTTGCGGGTCTTGGGGCGAGCAGGCGCCCAAGGCCAGGGCGGCGAGGCTGGTGAACAACAACTTGGGACGAAACATGTCGAGCTCCCTTCTGTAAGTGGGGCAAAGCTTATAAAGAATTCAGGAACGCCAGCAACGCGGCACGCTGCTCGGCATTGAACGACAACACATGTTGCTGCGCCGCTTGGGCTTCGCCGCCATGCCACAGCACGGCTTCAAGCAGGTTGCGGGCGCGGCCGTCATGCAGGAACTGGGTGTGGCCACTCACGGTTTGCGTCAGGCCAATGCCCCACAGCGGCGGGGTGCGCCAGTCGCGGCCAGTGGCTTTGAATTCGCTACGGTTGTCGGCCAGGCCTTCGCCCATATCGTGCAGCAGCAGGTCGCTGTAAGGGCGAATCACCTGGTTGGCCAGTTCAGGTTCGGCGGCGTTGGCGGCCGTGGTGAACGTAGGTTTGTGACAGCCCTGGCAACCGGCCTGGTAGAACAGGTTCTTGCCGGCCAGCACTTGCGGCGTATCAACGTCCCGACGTGCGGGCACTGCGAGGTTGCGGGTGTAGAACAGCACCAGGCGCAGGATGTTATCGCTGACTTCCGGCTCACCCTCGGGGCCATTGCCGTTGGGCGCCTGTTTGCAGGCCACTTGGGCGTCGGTGCAGTCATCGAAGGGTCTCAGGGACGTGGTGAGGCCCATATCACCCGAAAACGCGTGAACGTTTTGTTGATTGAGGTTGGGCTGCCCGGCTTTCCAGCCAAAACGCCCGAGGACAGTTTTGTTCTGGGCGTCATCCCAGACCCAATTGACGCGGCCCACGATGGCCTCTTTGTCGGCGGTCTTGGGGTTAGTGTTGCGCAGGATATCGGCATCGCTGATCGCTTCGAGCAGGCCCAGGCCGATCATCGGCGGGGCGATACGCGCCGAGAAGCGTGTGTCGGGGTGCATCGGGCCGTAGCCGAGTTGGGTGATCTGCAGGTCGGGCTTGCGCAATTCAACCACCGTACCGTCCTTGAACCTGACGTTGACCGGTGTGTAGTCAACCCGCACCTTGCCTTCCGGCGCGACGCCGGGCACGGCCATGTCCTGGAGTTGCCCGCCGTAGACCGGCTCGGGCACCACGCCGATCTGTTCGATGAGCTTAGCGTAAGGCTGAGCATCCGGGATGGACAGGCGCACCAGCATCGACACGGCATTGGGCGCGTCAGGCAGCGGCGGGTGGCCACGGCCATCCTTGATATGGCAGTTCTGGCAGGCGTTGGTATTGAACAGTGGGCCCAGGCCATCGCGCGCCGTGGTGGTGGACGGCGCAATCACCCACGGGTTGCGAAAGAAGCTGTTGCCGACGCTGAAGTCCAGGCGCCGCGTGGGCGCCAGGTTGGCCGAGGGCAGGGAAAAGGCGTTCTGGTCGCGCTTGTTTACCGTCGCCGCGCCACCGGCCCGCGATTCACCCGGCTCTGCTTTTGTGAAGCGAGGGGCGTCATCGCACGCAGTCAGGCTTAAAGCCATCAACGCTGCTGGCAGGTATAAAAGCGCACGGAACATCAAGATTCCTGGACGAGGGCAGAAAATTAAGGCGCAAAGTCTAACAGGGCAGGGCAGATTGAATAAGAGCAATTATCGTTTGGTGGCATCCCGATTCTTTCCCGTTAGAATGACCGCACATTTTTTTATGGAGGTGGCCAATGCAGGCTCTCGACGCTTTGCTCAACCGTGTTTCCGTGCCCCGTTTGCTCGACCCGGCACCGACCCAGGAGCAGCGCGACCTGCTGTTCGCCGCCGCCATGCGCGCGCCCGATCACGGCCAACTGCGCCCGTGGCGTTTCCTTACCGTGGAAGGTGCAGCGCGTGAACAGATGGGCACGCTGTTGGCCGAAGCGGCTCGCCTGCAGGATGCCGACGCACCGCAAGCCGCCATCGACAAGGCCCAGAACGGCCCGCTGCGTGCGCCGCTGGTGGTGGTGGTGATTGCACGCTTGCAAGAGCATTTCAAAGTGCCCAAGTCCGAGCAATTGCTGGCCGCCGCCTGTGCGGCCCACGGCATTCTGCTGGCGGCGTATGCCCAGGGCATTGGTGCGGTGTGGCGTACCGGCGAATTGTCCTACTCGGCTCATGTCGCCAAAGGCCTGGGGCTGGCGGCGAATGAAGAAGTGATTGGCTTTCTCTACCTGGGCACACCGCAGAACCCGCCGCGTACGGCGCCGAAGGAAGACCTGACGCCGTTCGTCCAGGCCTGGCCCGGCCTGTAATTCACCACCATCCTGCTCTATATGTAGGAGCGAGCTTGCTCGCGAAAAACTCACAGGCGCCGCGTTTATTCAG
>NZ_SMOF01000001.1:4913204-4936475 GCF_018135665.1 Pseudomonas sp. B2021 | reverse complement strand
TCAGGAAGCACGCGTTATCGTTGACGTTTTTCGCGAGCAAGCTCGCTCCTACAGGAGGCAATGTTTTCAGAACCGAATCAGACCCTGAACTGATCCATCAACTTCATCTGCTGGCTGGCCAGCGCATTGAGCTGGCTGCTGATCGCCGCCGACTCGGTGGCCTGACCCGTGAGGGTTTCAGTCACGGTGCGAATCGCCGAGACGTTGCGGTTGACCTCTTCGGCCACCGCGCTCTGCTGTTCGGCAGCGCTGGCGATTTGCAGGTTCATGTCGCTGATCACCGTGACCGCGTCGCTGATCTTGCCCAGGGCTTGCACGGCTTGATGGATCTGCCCGGCATTGCTCTGCGCCTGGTGTTGGCTGGAGTGCATGGTCGCCACTACGCCACGGGTGCCGCTCTGGATACGCTCGATCACCAGGCGGATTTCTTCTACCGAGTCCTGGGTGCGCTTGGCCAGGTTGCGCACTTCGTCGGCCACCACCGCAAAACCACGCCCGCTTTCCCCGGCGCGTGCCGCTTCAATCGCGGCGTTCAATGCCAGCAGGTTGGTCTGTTCGGCAATGCTGCGGATCACCTCCAACACTGAACCGATTTGCTCGCTGTTGACCGCCAGGGCTTCGACTTCGCCCACGGCTTTGCTGACTTCGTCGGCCAGAGTGGTGATATCGCGGGTGCTCTGCTCGATGATCGACATGCCTTCGCGTGCCGACTGGTCGGCGCCGCGTGCCGCGCTGGCGGCATTGGAGGCGCTGTTGGCCACGTCGTGGGCGGTGGCGCTCATTTCGTTCGACGCGGTGGCGACCTGGTCGATTTCACGGAACTGCACCTGCATGCCTTCGCTGGTCTGGCGCGCAATGGCGGACGATTGATCGGCCGTTCCACGGGCTTCGGTGATGCTTTGCTTGATCTGCGCAATGGTCGGCTGCAGCTTGTCGAGGAAACGATTGAACCAGTTCACCAGCTCGCCCAATTCGTCCTTCTTGGCGTAGGCCAGGCGCTGGGTGAGGTCGCCGTCACCGCTGGCGATGTCCTTGAGCATGGCGGCCACGCTATTGATAGGGCGGGTCACGCCAGTAGCGGTCAGCCAGATCAGCAGCAAGCCCAGCAGGCCGGCGGCGGCGGCCACCAGCAGGGCTTTGAGCGTGCCCGTTGCCTGGGCCTCGTCGAGTACGGCTTGGAGTTTTTCGTTGTCGGCCAGCATCACCGCTTTGGGCAGCTTGATCACCACACCCCAGGATTTGGCACCGGCAATCGGCTTGAGCGGATATACGGCACGAATGGTGTCGTCCTGCTCACGGATAACAGGACGGTCATTGGCCAGCAGTTGCACGATCTCCTTGCCTTCGGCGCCGATGCTGTCGATCAGGTTCTTGCCGACTTTGGCCGGTTCACCGCTGTAGGCGGCGATCAGGCCGGTGCTGGACAGAATCTCCAGGTGGGCGGCACCGTTGAACAGGTCTTTTTGCGCCGCATCGGTGGTCGCTTGCAGGGCGGTCAGGGCAATGTCCACACCGACGACGCCGATGACTTTGCCGTCGACGATCAGCGGAAGAGAAATGGTGGTCATCAGTACCGGTTTGCCGGCCACTGTGTCTTCGTACGGGTCCAGCAGGCAAGTGCTGCGCGTGTCCCGTGGGCAGGTGTACCAGATGTTGTAGGGCGTACCGCTAAGGTTGAGGGTGGTCTTGGTCAGGTCATCTTCGACCATGATGGTGTTCTGGCCTTCGCCGCCAGCCCGGCTCCAGTAGCTGGAAAACCGACCTTTTTCATTGGAAACGCGCGCCTTGTCGTCGATGAATTCGCTGTCCTTGCCATCCAGCCCGTTGGGTTCGAACGACAACCAGATGCCTAGCACCTTGGTGTTGCGCTCGAACGCGGTTTTGACGCTGCGGTTGAGTTCTTCACGCAGGGCACCGGCTTCCAGGGAACGCTGGGTGCCCAACTGACGCAGGTCTTTGATCTGGTCGGCAAGGGCGGTGATTACCAGCAGGTTTTCGCCGAAGGTCTGCTGTAAGTGGCCGGCCTGTTCGGCCGCTTTGGATTGCAGCAATTGCTCCACGCTGGCGGTGAGCATTCGTGAGCTTGAATCACTGACCAACCGATCGTTCTGGTTGGTGTTGTAGATATTGATGCCGACCACCAGTGCAATCACACCCAGCAGACACAGGCCGGACAGCAACACGATTTTCAAGCGGATGGAGAGGGTGTCGAACATAGGTTCACTCACGAATGGACTTGTTGGAATGCACGCAAACGCGCCAAGTCCCTTCGGCGTCATGCCTGAAACATCGGCGTCACAAATCAATTCATGAGGAAGAGGCGATGAGCGGTAGGAAAACGCCTACAGGCCGCCTTAGACGGGACGTGCCAGCTGTTCGGGGCGGGACCAGATCCACAGGTTGCCCAGGCTCATCCCGGCAATCGCCAGGTATACCGGCCAGCCGTGATCGAGCATCACCAGCATCAACGCGGCACACAGCAACATGCTCACCGTGGCGCTGACCTTGGCGCGACGGGCGATGATCTTGCCATTGCGCCAGTTGGACAGGATCGGCCCGAACAGGCGGTGGTTTTCCAGCCAGGCGCTGAGGCGCGGCGAGCTTTTGGTGGCGGCCCAGGCGGCGAGCAGGATGAATTCGGTGGTGGGCAACCCCGGTATGACAATCGCCACCAAGCCGATGCCCAGGCTCACGTAGGCCAGCAGGCCGAAGAGGATTTGGGCGATTTTGGAGGAGGATTGGGGTTTGCCGGTCATGCTGCAGTTTTCTGGTGGGAGGGTTTACACATTGTCAGCGATGAAACGCACTCAAATGTGGGAGCTGGCTTGCCTGCGATAGCGGTGCATCAGGTTAAACATCTGGAGCTGACCCGCCGCCATCGCAGGCAAGCCAGCTCCCACCTTGAACCGCCGTGTACCGGAACACTTACGCCAGTTCTGGGGCGCTAGCGTACGCCTGTTCCAGCAGCACGGTGAAGCGCACAAACGCATCAATCGCGCCTTTTTCCACCGCAGCTTCCTCCTCGGCGCTGAATGCCAGGCCGTCGAGGGTGCGGGTGAAGCTCTTCCAGCCCTCGGCGCGACCGCCGGCCGGCTCGCCCAAGTGGCGCGCACCGAAGGTTTCACTCAGGCCCAGGCCCACGGCGCGCTTGATCAGGAACGCAGCACCCAGCTTGGAACCTTCGGAGACGAACAGCCAGCCCAGGGCTTCGGCTTTGCTGGGGTTGTTCACCGCGCCGGCAACCGGGGCCGGGATTTCGGTGTCCAGGTCTGCCAGGTCGAGCTTGGCCGCTTCGGCGCGGCAGCGGGCGGCCAGGTCAGGGATGATCTGGTTCAGCTCGGCATCGTTGTACAGGGCTACCAGTTCCGATTGGAACAGGTATTGGGCCACGACGAAGCGGGCGAAGTTGGCCTGGGTTTCGAACGGCGCGTGAGCCTTCACCAATGCGTCGAGCTTGGTGTGCGGCTCGTTGGTGATTTGGTTCAGGCGTTGGGAGCGCAGGCTTGGGCGTTCTGCGGTGGAAGAAGCGGTCATGAAAAAAGTCCTTGAGAAGAGAAGCGCCTGGGTGCCCTTAAAGAGAGCTGTTATCAACTAGACGAACAAGAAGACGCGGCACAGTAAAAAATCCTCACCTCGCCGCAGATGCATGGGCGGCGAGGTGGGGCGCATGGGTCAGATGTCCCAGATCACGTTGATCGCGAAGTTGCGACCGGGCTGGGTCAGGCGGTCGAGGTTAGCCGGGCCGGTGACACCGGCTTCGCCGACGCTGTCGTAGCTGCGCACGTCATCCCAGTTCCAGTACTTCTTGTCGGTGAGGTTGTAGAGGCCACCGTTGACGGTCACGTCTTTGCTCACCTTGTAGTAAGCGGTCAGGTCGAGGATGCCGAAGCCCGGGGTCTTGAACGGGCCGTCGGTGCCGCCGTCGGGCGCGTGGAAGGTCGTGCTGTCGACGCGGTTCTGTTTTTTCACCAAGGTCCAGCTCAGCAGGCCACCGTAAGTGTCCTGGTCGTAGCCCAGGCCAAACACGCCCTTGAGCGGGTTGACGCTGTTCAACGGCTCGCCATTGTCGTCATTGCGACCGTGGGCGTAGGCAACCGAGCCCTGGGTATACAGGCCCTTCGGCGCGCCGAAGGTATCCAGGTTCAGGCGGCCCTTGGCTTCCACGCCCTTGATGGTGGCGCGCTTGATGTTGACCGCCTGGAACTGCTCCACGGTGCCGCCGACCACGGCGTTGTCTTCGTCGATAAAGTCACGGTACTTGTTGTAGTACACCGCAATATCGAAGGAGCCTTCGTCGAATTTGCCGCGAATCCCGGTTTCGATGCCTTTGCTGGTTTCTGGCTTGAGGTCGGGGTTGGGTTCGACGGTGTAGCCCAGGTTCAGGTTTTCGAAGCGACCGTACAGGGCCTTGGCGGACGGCGTGCGGAAGCCCTCGGCGTACTGGCCGAACCAGGTGTAGTTGTCGGTCAGGGCATAGGTGAGGCCGAACTTGGGTGTTACGCGGTTCCAGGTCTTGTCTTTGCCATCGACGGCATAGGCACCGGTCGGGTTGACGGTGTTGAGGAACTCTTGGGTCAGCTTGGGCTTGAGCCGGGTGTAGTCATAACGCACGGCGGGCAGGAAGGTCCATTTGTCCCAAGTGATCTGGTCCTGGGCGAACAGCGAGTAGGTGTTGATGGTCGGGTCGGGGAAGTCGCTGGCCTTCTTCACGCTGTCGCCGGCTGATGGGCTTGGCCCGCCAATGGCGGTGCAGCCGGCGCCAATGGCCAGGCACGAGGCCGAGCCTTCGCGGGAACCGGTGACTTTCTGCTGCTTGAGGGTGGTGCCGTAGGTCACCTGGTGCTCGGTTTCACCCAGGCTGAAAGCCTTGTCTAACTGAGCGTCGAAGACCCACTGTTTTTCTTCGTAAAGCGTGTCGCGGGTGCGCAGCACGCGACGGCCGGCCTGGTAGATTTCCGCCGTGGTCTGGTCGGTCTTGGCGATCTGGTAGTTGAGGCTGGTCTTGATGCGGTCGGCAATCGGCGACTCCAGGGCGAAGGTGTTTTCCAGGCCGAAGCGCTCGCGGGTGATGGTGTCGTTACCGCGACGGTCGCGGTACAGGTTCATGCCCCGGCCACCGATGAACGGGCCGCCCACTGCGTTTTTCAGATTGACGTCGCGATCATCCTTGAACTTCTCATAGGTCAGGCCCAGGCGGTTGTCATCGCCATAGTTCCAGCCCAGCTTGGCCAGCACGTTGGTGGTGCGCGCATCTTCCGGGTTGGCGCCGGTACGGGCCAGGCCGGTGGCGTTGTTGCCATCGTAGGACTCGGTTTCATGGCCATTGCGCTGGCTCAGGTGCAGCAAACCGTCGAAGTCCTGCACACGCCCGGCGAAGGTGCCGGAGGTCAGCCAGCTCTCGTCGGCGGAGCTGTAGCCGGTCTTCAGGCGGGCGCCGACGTCCTGGCCTGGCTTGATGATGTCGTCCGGGTCGAGGGTGAAATAACTCACCGCGCCGCCGATGGCGCTGCTGCCATACAGGGCCGAGGCCGGGCCGCGCAGGATCTCCACGCGCTTGACGATTTCGGGGTCGACGTAATTGCGGCGGGTCTTGGCGTAGGGGCCGTTGAAGAAATTGTCGGGCACTTCGACGCCATCCACCTGAGTGAGCACGCGGTCGCCATCGATGCCTCGAATGTTGTAGCCCGCGTTACCCGAGCGGCTACCAGCGCCGCCGACGGAGACGCCGGGTTCGTAGCGCACCAGTTCACGGATGTTGTTGACGTTCTGGCGGTCCAGTTCCTGGCGGTCGTGCACGCTGACGGTGCTCGGTACGCTGTTCACATCCTGTTCGTTACGGGTGGCGCTGATGGTCACCTGTTGCAGGGCGAGGGCGCTGCCGGCGCTACGTTTTTCCAGCACGATGTTGTTGGTGCCCAGTTTGCGATAGCTCAGGTTGGTCCCCACCAACAGCCGCTCCAGGGCTTTTTCCGCTGGTAGCGGGCCACGCACGCCCGGGGACGAAACGCCCTGGCCCAGTTCGGCCGGCAGGCCGACTTGCCAGCCGGTCACTGCGGTGAAGGCGTTAAGCGCCGACACCAGTGGCTGCTGTTCAATGCTGAAGGTGTAATTGGCGTGGCTGCGAGCGGCAGGTTCGGCGGCGCTGGCGCTCATGACGGGCGCGCCAGCCAGCAGGATCGCGGCGGTCAGCAAGGACAAAACGGGCGAAGCAGACCGGCGGTTGAAACGAGAGGACATCGAGAGCGCTCCGGGAGACGAATCTTATAGTTGCGAACCGAACCAAATAGGAATCAGTTGCATTGGCTATAACGAGACGTATCGCCGGTTAACATCGAGTAAAAATAATTCTCATTTAGTTCAGGATCACCAGCGCCGGGTACTCCGACAGCTTGGCCGAGGTGATGTGAGCCAGGGAGCGCACCACGTCCAGGGGTTGGTCCAGGCGGTAGTTGCCGGTGACGGCGACGCTGGCCAACTGCTCGTTGTTGTTGACGATCCAGCCGGGGTAATAGCGGCGCAGCTCAGCCAGCACTTCGCTCAGCGGGCAGTTTTCGAACACCAGACGGCCCTGGACCCAGGCCAGGTCTTTGCTGGCATCGAGCTTGGCCGGTTGGCCGAAACCCTTGGGGCCGATGCGGATGCTTTCACCGGCGCTCAGGCGCACACGGGCATCGTCGAAAGTATTGCTCAGGTCGACATCGCCGCGCTGCACTTGAACCTGGGCTTCGCCATTGAGGTAGCGCACGGCAAAGGCGGTATCACGCACGCTGGCGCGCACCGGGCCGGCGTCGATCTCCAGGGGCAGGCCACGGGAGGGCGCTATTTCGAAGAACGCTTCGCCCTGGTACAGGCGGGCAATGCGCTGGTGGTCCTTGATGGTGCTGGAAAATGCCGAGTTGGTGTTCAGCAGCACCTTGGAGCCATCATCCAGCTGCAGGCGCTGGCGCTCGCCCACCACCGTCAGATGGTCGGCCTGCAAACGCACCGGCAGGTTGCTGAAACTGAACAAGCCGACCAGTAACACGGCGGCGGTGGCCAGGGGTTTCCAGTGCGGTTTGATCCGGCGCCAGCCGCTGGGCTTGCGCGGTGCGGCGAGGGCCACGGCGGCGCTGTGCACCGGTGCGTCACCCCAGGCGGCCTGGGCCTTGCTGAAAGCGTGGACATGCGCCGGGTCCTGGGCCAGCCAGGCGTCGAACGCGGCCTGCTGCCCAGGTTGCGGGCACTGCAAGGCGATCAGCCAATCGAGGGCTTGGTCCATGGCCGCGTCTTGCAACACCTCATGAGCCAACGCATGGGGGCGCAGTTTATTCGGGTCCGTCACGGTGTTCCTCGGGTCTTCGCCACGTTCTATTCATTTTTCCTACAGCTTGGATCGACACCTCTGTCGGGTGAAGCTTAAGGCTGATCCAGCCGTTCGGCCACACCCACACAGATAGCCATGATCAATTTGAGTTCCTTTTGCACTGTGCTCAAGGACACACCCAACTGATCGGCAATCTCCTGATAGCTGCAACCGTGCAAGCGGCTGAGGATGAAAATCCGCTGCTGGCGGGCGCTCAACTGGCCGAGGCTGACACTCAAGTGCTCCAGCAGTTGCTCGGCCTGGGTGGCTTCCTCCGGCGTGCTAGCGGGCGCTGCGACACTTTGCAGGACATCCAGCGGGACATCCTCCTGCAGGGTGCGCGCCTGAATTCTGCGCGAGCGCAAGTGATCCAGCGCCAAGTTGCGGGCTGTCTGGTAGACAAAAGGTTCAAGGTGGTCGATTGGCCGCTCGCTCAGGGCCCGAGTCACGCGCAGGTAGGTTTCCTGCAACAGGTCCTCGGCAGTGCTGTGGTTGTGCACCATGCGTTGCAGGGTTCGTAGCAGGATCACCCGTTGGGTGAGGAAGACGTGGTTGAAGCGAGATTGGCTCACAGTGATACCAGACCGATTTGCAGTGAATGATAATGCTTATCATCAACTGAAATGGCAAGTGGCTATTTCTGTGGATTGCCGCTCGTTCCCATGCTCTGCGTGGGAACACATCCTGTGACGCTCCGCGTCACAACGGAGCGTCCAGGGTGGCATTCCCACGCAGAGCGTGGGAACGATCTGGTCGATCCTGTGGAGTTACTCGGCGTTACACAACGCCAGGCAGTTATCCAGCATACGGTTGGAGAAGCCCCACTCGTTGTCATACCACGCGAGCACTTTGAGCAATTTGCCGCTGACCTTGGTGTGATTAGCGTCGAAGATCGACGACAGCGGGTTATGGTTGAAGTCGCTGGAAACCAACGGCAGGGTGTTGTAGCCGAGGATCTTCGAATGCTGGCTGGCGTGTTTGAGCAGGGCGTTGACTTCATCGGCCGTGGCTTCTTTCTTCAACTGCACGGTGAGGTCCACCAGCGACACGTTGATCACCGGTACACGCACCGCCATGCCGGTCAGCTTGCCTGCCAGTTCCGGCAGCACCAGGCCCACCGCTTCAGCGGCGCCGGTCTTGCTCGGGATCATGTTCTGGGTGGCCGAACGCGCGCGGTACGGGTCGGTGTGGTAGACGTCGGTGAGGTTCTGGTCGTTGGTGTAGGCGTGAATGGTGGTCATCAGGCCGCTTTCGATACCCAGCTCGCGGTGCAGCACCTGGGCCACCGGCGCCAGGCAGTTGGTGGTGCACGATGCGTTGGAAATGATCTGGTGGGATTGACGCAAAATGTCATGGTTTACGCCGTAAACCACAGTGGCGTCAGCGCCTTTGGCCGGGGCCGAAATGATCACCTTGCGCGCGCCAGCGCTAATATGCGCGGCAGCCTTGTCACGGTCGGTGAACAGACCGGTGCATTCGAACACCACGTCGATCTTGTGCGCAGCCCACGGCAGGTCGGCGGGGTTGCGAATGGCACTCACGGCAATCCGGTCACCATTGACGGTCAGGCTTTCCTGATCGTGGGCGACCTCTGCGTCGAAAGTGCCGTGTACGGTGTCGTACTTGAGCAGGTGGGCATTGATCGAGCTGTCGCCCAAATCGTTGATGGCGACGATCTGCAGATCCTGGCGATAGCCTTGGGTATACAGTGCGCGCAGGACATTACGGCCGATACGGCCAAAACCATTGATTGCGATTCGAAGAGTCATCGGAAAGTGCCTGTCGTCGATTTGTTGTAAGAATTACAAGATTATTCGCATAAAAATAGAAAACAAGCCTTTTTAGTGGCAATATTTTGTTCAATCTACAACGAGTGACCTGAATCAACTGGTCCGATGATCCAAACGACCCCCTGCCATCCCATGAGCCGTGGGCGTTTGATCAGCATAGACTCTCAGGTCGCCACATCCGTTAGCCTGGAGTTCTATACATGCATCCCCGCGTTCTTGAGGTCACCGAACGGCTTATCGCCCGCAGCCGCGCCACCCGCGAGGCTTACCTTGCGCTCATTCGCGGCGCAGCCAGCGACGGTCCGATGCGCGGCAAGCTGCAGTGCGCCAACTTCGCCCACGGCGTGGCCGGTTGCGGCACCGAAGACAAAAACAGCCTGCGCATGATGAATGCCGCCAACGTGGCAATTGTTTCTTCTTATAACGACATGCTCTCGGCGCATCAGCCCTACGAGCATTTCCCCGAACAAATCAAAAAGGCCCTGCGCGAAGTCGGCTCGGTCGGCCAGTTCGCCGGCGGCACCCCGGCCATGTGCGACGGCGTGACCCAGGGCGAGCCGGGCATGGAGCTGAGCCTGCTCAGCCGTGAAGTCATCGCCATGTCTACGGCGGTAGCGCTGTCCCACAACATGTTCGACGCCGCGCTGATGCTGGGCATCTGCGACAAGATTGTCCCTGGCCTGATGATGGGTGCGCTGCGCTACGGCCACCTGCCGATGATCTTCGTGCCGGGCGGGCCGATGCCGTCGGGTATCTCCAACAAGCAGAAGGCTGATGTGCGTCAGCGCTACGCCGAAGGCAAGGCCAGCCGCGAAGAACTGCTGGAATCGGAGATGAAGTCCTACCACAGCCCCGGCACCTGCACGTTCTACGGCACCGCCAACACCAACCAGTTGCTGATGGAAGTCATGGGCCTGCACTTGCCCGGCGCTTCGTTCGTCAACCCGTACACGCCACTGCGCGATGCGTTGACCCGCGAAGCCGCGCACCAGGTCACGCGCTTGACCAAGGCCAATGGCAACTTCACGCCCATTGGCGAGATTGTCGACGAGAAGTCCATCGTCAACTCTATCGTTGCGCTCAACGCCACCGGCGGCTCCACCAACCACACCCTGCACATGCCGGCCATCGCCATGTCGGCAGGCATCATCCTGACCTGGCAGGACATGGCCGACCTCTCCGAGGTGGTACCAACCCTGTCCCACGTGTATCCAAACGGCAAGGCTGACATCAACCACTTCCAGGCGGCGGGCGGTATGTCGTTCCTGATCCGCGAACTGCTGGAAGCCGGCCTGCTCCACGAAGACGTCAACACCGTGGCCGGCAAGGGCTTGAGCCGCTATATCCAGGAACCTTTCCTGGTGGATGGCGAACTGGTCTGGCGTGACGGCCCGATCGAAAGCCTCGACGAAACCATCCTGCGCCCGGTGGCCCGTGCGTTCTCGCCGGAAGGCGGCTTGCGCGTGATGGAAGGCAACCTCGGCCGTGGCGTGATGAAGGTTTCGGCGGTAGCCCCGGAGCATCAGGTTGTCGAAGCGCCGGCGGTGGTGTTCCAGGACCAGCAGGACCTCGCCGATGCCTTCAAGGCCGGCTTGTTGGAAAAAGACTTCGTCGCGGTGATGCGCTTCCAGGGGCCGCGCTCCAATGGTATGCCCGAATTGCACAAGATGACCCCGTTCCTGGGCGTGTTGCAGGACCGTGGTTTCAAAGTGGCGCTGGTGACAGACGGGCGAATGTCCGGCGCGTCGGGTAAGATCCCTGCCGCGATCCACGTCAATCCCGAAGCCCAGAGCGGCGGGCCGCTGGCGCGGGTCCAGGATGGCGATATCATCCGTGTGGATGGCGTTACCGGCACCCTGGAGCTTAAGGTGGACGCCGAAGTATTTGCAGCGCGCACGCCTGCCACGGGCCTGTTGGGCAATAACGTGGGGGCCGGTCGCGAGCTGTTTGCATTCATGCGCTTGGCCGCAAGCTCCGCAGAGCAGGGCGCCAGCGCCTTTACCTCTGCCTTGGAGACGCTTAAGTGAAGCTTGCGCTGGTCGGTGACATCGGGGGGACTAACGCCCGTTTTGCGTTATGGCGGGATCAGGAACTGCATTCGATCCGCGTGCATGCCACGGCGGATCACGGCAGCCCTGAAGAGGCGATCAAGCTCTACCTCAAAGAAGAAGGCCTGCAAATCGGTGACATCGGTGCGGTGTGCCTGTCGGTGGCCGGGCCGGTGAGCGGCGATGAATTCAAGTTCACCAACAACCACTGGCGCCTGAGCAAAACCGCGTTTTGTCAGGCCCTGCAGGTGGATGAGCTGTTGCTGGTCAACGATTTCTCGGCTATGGCCTTGGGCATGACCCGGCTCAAGCCCGACGAATTTCGCGTGGTCTGCGAAGGCACGCCAGAGCCCTTGCGCCCGGCCGTGGTGATCGGCCCGGGCACCGGTCTTGGCGTCGGCACCTTGCTGGACCTCGGCGCAGGCCGCTGGGCAGCATTGCCGGGGGAGGGTGGGCATGTCGACCTGCCCCTGAGCAGCCCACGGGAAACCCAGCTGTGGCAACACATCTACAGCGAGATCGGGCACGTCAGCGCCGAAACCGCGTTGAGCGGCGGCGGCTTGCCGCGGCTGTACCGGGCTATTTGTGCGGTGGATGGGCATGAGCCTGTGCTGGACACCCCCGAAGCCATCACGGCGGCGGGCCTGGCCGGCGATCCGGTGGCCATGGAAGTATTGGACCAGTTCAGCATCTGGCTGGGCCGGGTGGCGGGCAATAACGTATTGACCACCGGTGGGCGCGGTGGCGTGTATATCGTGGGCGGGGTGATACCGAGGTTTGCCGACTTCTTTATCACCAGTGGTTTCGCTAAAAGCTTTGCGGATAAAGGCTGCATGAGCGACTACTTCAAGGGTATTCCAGTGTGGCTGGTGACGGCGCCGTATTCCGGCTTGACCGGGGCGGGTGTGGCGCTTGAGCAAGCTTTTGCATAGGTCATAATGGCGCCATCGCAGGCAAGCCAGCTCCCACAGTCTGGAATGCATTCCAAGTGTGGGAGCTGGCTTGCCTGCGATGACGGCCTAAAGGGCACCCGATGATTTAAGCCAGGCCATAACAACAAGGAGGCCCCCGTGAGCGTAATCAGTAAATCCATTCTCCTCGTCGACGACGACCAGGAAATCCGCGAATTGCTGCAAACCTACCTCAGTCGCGCCGGCTTCCAGGTCCGTGGCGTGTCCGATGGCGCGGGGTTCCGTCAGGCGATGAACGAGGCGCCGTGCGACCTGGTCATCCTTGATGTCATGTTGCCGGACGAAGACGGCTTCAGCCTGTGCCGCTGGATCCGCCAGCACCCGCGCCAGGCGCAGGTGCCGATCATCATGCTCACCGCCAGTTCCGACGAAGCCGACCGCGTGATCGGCCTGGAGCTGGGCGCCGATGACTATATCGGCAAGCCGTTCAGCCCCCGCGAGTTGCAGGCGCGTATCAAGGCACTGCTGCGCCGCTGCCAATTCGGCCAGGAGCGCAGCAGCGGCGGTGATGTGTGGGTGTTCGATGAATGGCGCCTGGATATGATCAGCCACCGCTTGTTTCATGTGGATGGTGAAGAGGTAATTCTCTCCGGTGCCGATTTCGCCTTGCTCAAGTTGTTTCTCGACCACCCGCAACAGATCCTCGACCGCGACACCATCGGCAACGCCACCCGTGGCCGCGACCTCATGCCCTTGGACCGTATCGTCGACATGGCCGTCAGCCGCTTGCGCCAGCGCCTGCGCGACACCGAGAAACCTCCGCGGCTGATCCGCACCGTGCGTGGCAGCGGCTATCAACTGGCAGCCAGCGTGGTTGCCGGCAATGCCCACTGAACCGCTGAACGAACGTCGCCGCCGCTTCCCGGTACCCCGCTCGCTGCTGGGGCGCATGTTACTCCTGACCTTGCTGGCGGTGCTGTTCGCCCAAGCGCTGTCCAGCGTGATCTGGGTGTCGCAACTGCGCGCCACCCAGCTTGAGGGCCTGGTCACCAGCGCCCGCAGCCTGGCGCATTCAATGACCGCCAGCGTGAGTTACTTCCGGTCGCTGCCGGTGGCCTATCGCCCGTTGGTGCTGGACCAATTGCGCAGCATGGGCGGCACGCGTTTTGTGGTGACCCTCAATGATCGCCCGCTGGACATGCAAATACTGCCCGAAACCCCGCGCAAGCAAGCGGTACTGGTGGCGGTGGATGAAGTGCTGCGCCAGACCCTGGGTGCCGACGTGCACATCTCGGTTGAGTTCGTCAGCGCCGAAGACCTGCGCATCTTCAATGCTGGCCTGAAGCTCGACGAACTGCCACGTTCCTGGGCCCATTACGCGCTGACCCTGGAACCGGTGAACCCGCCGGTGCTGGTCACCCAGATCCAACTGGCGCCCGGTGAATGGCTGTACATCGCCTCGCTGTTGCCCGAGCCCTACACCAGCCTGGAAGAGCAAGGCCTGCCGTCCCAGCAGGTGTGGTTTATCGTGCTCACCAGCGGTTTTCTGCTGCTGTTCATCGGCCTGCTGGTGCACTGGCAAAGCCGGCCGCTCAAGCGCCTGGCGCGAGCGGCGCGGGACATGTCCCTGGGCGCCGATGTGGAGCCGGTGGCGGAAGGCGGCGGTAGTGAAGTGGTGGAAGTGGGCCGTGCATTCAATGCCATGCGTGAACGTATCAGCCGTTACCTGACCGAGCGCAGCCAGTTGTTCAGCGCGATTTCCCATGACCTGCGCACACCCATCACCCGCCTGCGCCTGCGCGTGGAATTGCTGGAAGACGAGAACCTGCAAAACAAATTCGGCCGTGACCTGGATGAGCTGGAATTGCTGGTCAAGGGCGCGCTGCAATGTGTGAAAGACACCGACATCCACGAAAACATCCAGCCGGTGGACCTCAACCACGTCCTCGAATGCCTGGTGGAGCCGTACCTGGCACCCCATGGCAATGGCCGAGTGACCCTCGATGGCACGGCGCTGTCAGCCTACCCAGGCAAGCCGCTGGCGCTCAAGCGTTGCATCGGCAACCTGATCGACAACGCGCTCAAGTACGGGCAGAACGCGCATTTGCATATCGAGGACGATGGCGTGCAGTTCATCCTGCATGTGGACGACGAAGGGCCTGGTGTGCCGCAGCAGCGACTGGAGCAAGTGTTTGAACCGCACTTTCGCCTGGCCGGCCAGCAGCAGGGTTACGGGTTGGGGTTGGGGATTGCGCGCAACATTGCCCACAGCCATGGGGGCGAAGTGAGTTTGCAGAACCTGCGCGAAGGCGGCCTGCGTGTCACCCTGCAACTCCCCCGCGGATTAGACTGAATATACGCAGGACTACTGTGGGAGCTGGCTTGCCTGCGATAGCAGTGGTTCAGTTGACTCATCAGTGACTGACACACCGCCATCGCAGGCAAGCCAGCTCCCACATTTTACTCCGCGTACATCAGATGCTTTGACGCAACCGGGCCAGGTCGCGCAGCGGCGGCGCACCAAACAACCGGCTGTACTCCCGGCTGAACTGCGACGGGCTTTCATACCCCACCCGATACCCCGCCGCCGAAGCCTCCAGCCCTTCGGCGATCATCAGCCGCCGCGCTTCCTGCAAGCGCAGTTGCTTCTGGTATTGCAGCGGGCTCATAGCGGTGATCGCTTTGAACCGGTGGTGCAAGGTCGAGACGCTCAGGTTCACTTCCTTGGCCAGGTCGTCGATACGCAGCGGCTGTTCGTAGTTGCCATTCAACCAGGTGATTGCCTGGCTCACCCGATGGCTCTGGCTGTTAGCCACAGCAATTTCATACAGGCGATAACCCTGCGGGCCACGCAGCAAACGGTAGAGGATTTCACGGTTGATCAGCGGCGCGAGCATCGCGATGTCTTTAGGCGTGTCCAGCAAGCGGGTCAGGCGCAGCACCGCATCGAGCAGTGCGTGATCGATGCGGTCGACGTACATGCCTCGCGAGGTCGGGCGTGAGGGCACGCCCATTGGCCCGGCCTCTGCGATGAGCGCGGTGAGCTGCGCCGGGTCGATGTTGATGCGCACCGAGAGGTTCGGGTCCTCGGCGGTGGCGTCAATGATGCGGCCGGCCACCGGCATTGCCACCGAGAACACCAGGTAGTTGAGCGGGTCGTAGGCAAAGATCTCGTCGGCCAGGCGCACTTCCTTGCTGCCACTGGCGAGGATGCACAGCGCGGGTTCCACCAGCACCGGCATGAAATCCCGGGGCGCATTGTGGCGGTTCAGGTACAGCGAGGTAATCGCCGTGCCGTAGGAGCCGTCCTCCCAGGTATGGCGGTGCACGATACTGGCGAGCTCGGCGCGTTGTTTCTCCATCTCGGCATCGAGGGGAACGGGCTTGGATTCGGGCGACGGCATGGGGCGTCCTCTACACGCGGCTTTGATGGGCTCAGCTTAGCGGCGGCTTTTCAGAAAGTGTTACGTCGATTCTGCAGGATCCTTGCCTGATCCTGCGAGATAGCGTGAATCAGGCAAGTGCGCAGCCTGTCATCAGCCTGAAACATGAGGCCTGGGCCTGGAATAAATCCTGGGGCCGAACGTCCTCCCTACGCTTCTCGCAGGATTGTGCAAGAAGCCTGCAGGAATCGACTAACCGCGCCCACGCCCGCGCCGTTATCTTTGATCCTGTGGCAACACGCCCTCATTGTGCTTGCCGAGCATCACTTCTCAACGGGAGAGTCGAACATGTCCACCCCCATTCCCGCGAGCCATATGGCCTTTATCCGCGCCCGTAGCGGGTGCAGCACCGAACTCGGTGCACGCTTGAGCAGTTTGATCGAACCAGGTCGCCAGGCCCAGGGTTGCCTGCAATTCTCGTTGCAGCACTCCCAGGTCGACCCCGATGTGTGGCTGGTGTCCGGGTTCTGGAGCAGCGAGCAGGCCATGAGCGCCTACTTCAACTCTCCGGCCCTGATGATCTTCACCGAGCTGCTGAACGACATGGTCGTGCGTAGCATGGACTTCCAGACCTTCACCGACGCATCGGCGGCACAGGCCTACGGCGAGTACCTGCAACTGGCCGGTTAACGGTTAGAATGGCCG
The DNA here is from genome assembly GCF_018135665.1 of Pseudomonas sp. B2021. Taxonomy (NCBI): domain Bacteria; kingdom Pseudomonadati; phylum Pseudomonadota; class Gammaproteobacteria; order Pseudomonadales; family Pseudomonadaceae; genus Pseudomonas; species Pseudomonas sp. B2021. The sequence continues at coordinate 4,920,296 of NZ_SMOF01000001.1, read as the reverse complement.
ACTTTCCATTGGCCAGGACCTGCAACATGGCACGTAAACAATTTGCCCACCACGAAGCCGTTTCCGCCGTAGTACCGGGCGAAGGTGGCTACAGCGCCGCCGTCGCCGTCAAGGCACTGGATGGCATGGGCGCACCCAAGTTTCACAAGATCCTTGATGGGCAGACGTTCAAGACGGCTTCGGATGCCGATGATGCGGCGACGCTGCAACTTGAGCATCTGGTCGATGTGGATGCAGAAGGCCAACTGACCTGGGCGACTGCTGAACGCTGAGGCAGCACACCTAACCAATGTGGGAGCTGGCTTGCCTGCGATAGCGGTGTATCAGTCACTCTTGGGTTAACTGACCCACCGCTATTATCGCAGGCAAGCCAGCTCCCACAGTTTTGATTGCATTGCAGTCAGGGTTTTGTCGCGCCTGGGCGGTACATCTTGAACAGTGCTTGCGGCCCCAGCTGGAAATAATCCGCCGGGCCACCCCCGCGCAAAATCGGCTCGGCGGCAGCAGTGTCGTAGATCCCATCCTTGAGCAACCATTTGGCGATGTGCACCGCAACCACCTCGCCCAGCACCAGCCAGCTTGGCACCAACTGTTGGTCGGCACGTTGCAGTTGGATGATCTGCGTCACCTTGCACTCGAACGACACCGGGCTCTCGCCCACCCGTGGTACGCCAACGATTTTCGAAGCCACCGGCGTCAGCCCGGAGAGTTCGAATTCATTCACCTCGGGCGATACGGCCGCGCAGCTCTGGTTCATCTGCTCGGCCAGCGGGCGGGTGGCCAGGTTCCAGACGAATTCTCCAGTCTGTTCGATATTGTTCAGGCTGTCTTTACGCCCGACACTGGAAAACCCAATGATCGGCGGAATGTAGTTGAACGCATTGAAGAAGCTGTAGGGCGCCAGGTTCAGGCGGCCTTCGCGATCGTGCGAGGAGATCCAGCCAATCGGGCGTGGGCCGACGATGGCATTGAACGGGTCATGGGGCAGGCCGTGGCCGTTGGCGGGTTCGTAATAGTGGATGTCGTCAGGCATGGCCGGGGTTCCTGCTACGCGGTTTGGGAGGCGGTCATAGTGCAATTCATGGCGGTGAATTTCCATCGTACCGATGGATTTTTCATACATCGCCCACCTATTTTTCACAGCTTTCCCTTCAGTCTGCGCCCAAGGTCAATACCCCCTATAAGACTGAGCCTTGGAGCTATCTACTGCATGAACAAACTTCCTCAGATTACCCTGGCGTTCTGGGTCATGAAAATCTGCGCAACCACCTTGGGCGAAACCGCCGGGGACTTGCTGTCGATGACCTTGAACGTTGGCTACGCCATCAGCTCCATGATCCTCATCAGCGTGTTCCTGGTGACCCTGGTGACGCAACTCTGGTCGAAAACCTACAACCCGGTGCTGTACTGGATCGTGATTTTGTCTACCAGTACTGCGGGTACCACGATGTCCGACTTCATGGACCGCACGCTGGGGCTGGGCTACGCCACCGGGTCGATGATCCTGATCGTGATCCTGATGATCATCTTTGCATTGTGGCACCTCAGTGGTGACTCGCTGAACGTGAACAAGGTGCAGACCTTCCGAGGAGAGCTGTTTTACTGGATGGCGATCCTGTTCTCCAACACCTTGGGCACCGCATTGGGCGATTTCCTCGCGGACGATTCGGGGCTGGGCTTCGCCGGTGGCGCATTGTTGATCGGCTCGACCATCGCCGCGGTGGTGGTACTCAAGTACTTCACCCGCATCTCGTCGGTACTGTTGTTCTGGGTGGCGTTTGTACTGACACGGCCGTTTGGCGCGACCTTGGGGGATTTTCTGACCAAACCCCATGAAAAAGGCGGCTTGGATTTCGGCACCATCGGTTCATCCGCGGTATTGGCTGCGGTGCTGGTGGTGATGATTGCTGGCGCGTCGTATGCGCAGCGGCGCTATGGGCGCAATGAGGCCGCAGAGTTGTCCTAAGACTAAATGTGGGAGCGGGCTTGCTCGCGAAGGCGGTGGGTCAGTTGATACAACTTTGACTGATCCTCCGCTATCGCGGGCAAGCCCGCTCCCACATTTTTTAGTCGGTGGTGATGCGCGAGTGTTTACGCGTGTCCTTCATGGTCACGTAAACCATCAACGACACCGCGATACACGCGGTCACGTACCAGTAGTAGCCAGTTTCCATACCGATGCTCTTGAACCACAGCGCGATGTATTCAGCGGTACCGCCGAAGATCGACACGGTCAAGGCATACGGCAGGCCCACGCCCAGGGCGCGGATTTCGGTCGGGAACAGCTCGGCCTTCACCACGGCGTTGATCGAGGTGTAGCCGCTGACGATGATCAGCGCCGCCATGATCAGGAAGAACGCGCCCCACCAACTCTGGATGGTGTGCAGGGTGGTGAGGATTGGCACGGTGAACAGGGTGCCAAGCACGCCGAAGGCGATCAGGATCGGGCGGCGGCCGACTTTATCCGACAGCCCGCCGATGATCGGTTGCAGGCACATGAACAGAAACAGCGTCGCCGCCGAGATGGTGGTGGAGTCGGAGATGCTCATGCCGACCGTGTTCACCAGGTATTTCTGCATGTAGGTGGTGTAGGTGTAGAACGCCAGGGTGCCGCCCATGGTCAGGCCGACCACGGTCATCAGTTCCTTGGGGTGGCGCATCAAGGTGCGCATGGCGCTTTCCTTGGCTTTTTCTTTCTTGGTGAACGACTCGGTTTCTTCCATGCCACGACGCAGGTACAGCGCGACCACTGCACACAAGGCACCGATGGCGAACGGGATACGCCAGCCCCAGGCGTACAACTGCTCGGTGGTGAGCACCTGTTGCAGCACGATCAGCACCGCCAGCGCGATGAGCTGGCCAGAGATCAGGGTCACGTACTGGAAGCTGGAGTAGAAGCCGCGACGTTCCTTGGTGGCCATCTCACTCAGGTAAGTGGCAGAGGTGCCGTATTCGCCGCCGACCGACAGGCCCTGCAGCAGGCGGGCAAACACCAGCAGGATCGGCGCACCGATACCAATGACTTCATAGCCTGGGCTCAGGGCAATCAGCAGCGAGCCGAAGCACATCAGGTACACCGAGGCCATCAAGGCTTTTTTACGCCCGACTTTGTCGGCGTACAGGCCCATCAGCCAGCCACCGATCGGGCGCATCAGGAAGCCCACGGCGAAAATCGCGGCGGTGTTGAGCAGTTGGGCAGTGGTGTCGCCCTTGGGGAAGAAGGCTTTGGCAAAATACAGCGAGAAGGCGGCGTAGACGTACCAGTCGTACCATTCGACCATGTTGCCGACTGATCCGCTGAAAATCGATTTGATGCGGCTGGAGGTGGTGCGCTCCTGCGCTTTTGCGGCCGTCGATCCCAGAGGCACGGTGTTGGAGTTATCCATTGAAGGATCCTTCATCTAGTTGTTTTTATGGAGCGGCGCGTGCGCAGCCTGTTGGGGCTATAGCAGGAGCTGTGCCAGGTAGAGGAAGGCCCGGAATAGAAGGGTTGCGGGATTTTTTTGAGCGGAAAGTCGCTGATGGTTTTGGGGTAATGAGCGGAAATCCGCTTATGGCTGCCGACGCCATCGCAGGCAAGCCAGCTCCCACACCTGCTGTGTTCACAGACCAAAATGTGGGAGCGGGCTTGCCCGCGATGGCGATCCAAAGGTCGCTACACAAACATCTCCCTTACCAACCCATGCCGCTGCATCTTCTCATTGAAGGTACGGCGCGGCAGTTGCAGCTCGGCCAGCACCGCCTTGATATCACCCTTGTGACGCGTCAAAGCGGCCTTCAGGCAGTGTGCCTCGAACGCCTCCTGCTGCGCCGCCAACGATTGCCCGGCTTCGATCCCTTGCGGTTCCGGCTCGTCCAGCCCCAACACCTGACGCTCGGCGACGTTGGCCAGTTCGCGCACATTGCCCGGCCAGTCATGGCTGAGCAGGCGCCCCAGCTGTGGCCCACTCAAGGGCTCGACCTGGCGGCCCAGACGCTCGGCGGCGCTTTGCGCAAAATGCTCGTACAACAGCGGAATATCTTCGCGACGTTCACGCAATGGCGGCAGGCGCAGTTGCGCGACGTTGAGCCGATAGGCCAGGTCTTCGCGAAAACGCCCGGCACGGGCCTCTTCCAGCAGGTCGGGCTTGGTGGCGGCGATGATGCGCAGGTCCACCTGGATACTCTGGTTGGAGCCCAGCCGCTCCAGCTTCTGCTCTTGCAACACACGCAGCAATTTCACTTGTTGGGCCAGGGGCATGCTTTCGATTTCATCCAGGAACAAGGTGCCGCCGTGGGCATATTCCAGCTTGCCGATACGTTTGCCCTGGGCGCCGGTGAAGGCGCCGCTTTCATGCCCGAACAGCTCCGCTTCGAACAACTGCTCGGGGATCGCCGCGCAATTGAGGGCCACGAAGGGCTTCTTGGCGCGTGGGCCGAAGTCATGCAGGCAGCGGGCGACCAGCTCCTTACCGCTGCCGGTCTCGCCACGAATCAGCACATTGACCGGCAAACTCGCCAGGTCCAGCACTTGGCGGCGCAAACTTTGCAGTCCCTTGGACACGCCCAGCAGGCTGGACTCCAACTGCGCACGATGATCGGCCTGTTGATGCAGGCGGCGGTTTTCCAGGATCAGGCCGCGCTTGTCCAGCGCCCGGCGCAGGCTGTTGAGCAAGGCGTCGGGGCTGAAGGGTTTTTCCAGGAAGTCGTAAGCCCCGTCGCGCATGGCTTCGACGGCCATTGGCACGTCGCCATGGCCGGTGAGCAAAATCACTGGCAGGTCGGCATCGCGACGCTGTACCTCGGCCAACAACTCAAGGCCGCTGAGCCCGGGCATGCGCACGTCGCTCAGAATCACCCCGGCAAAGTCCTTGGGCAGTTGCGCCAGGCACTCTTCGGCGCGGCTGAACAACTGCACGTCAAACCCCGACAGGCTCAGCCATTGCTCGACGGCCGTGCGAATACTGGCTTCGTCATCGACCACAATCACAGCGTTCAACATAGGTCTGGCGTCTCCAGGGCGATAGGCAGGGTCAAGGTGAAAATCGCGCCATCGCCACGGTTGGCGGCACTCAGGCGTCCGCCCAGTTCATGCACGATAGCGTAGGACACCGCGAGTCCCAAGCCGAGTCCGTCGCCCACCGGTTTGGTGGTGAAAAACGGGTCGAACACACTGCCCAAGTGTTCTTCTGCAATCCCGCCGCCGCTGTCGCAGACGCTCAACTGCCACAGCTGCTGATCGGCGTGCAGGCGGATTTCCAGGCGCTTGCGCGGTTTGTCGGCCATGGCGTCCAGAGCGTTGCGCAACAGGTTGATCAGCACCTGTTCGAGGCGGATCGCGTCGCCACGTACCCAGGCCGGGCGGGTGAGGTCCAGCACCACACCGATGGCTTCGTCACGCAGGCGTGCGTCGAGCAGGTGCAAGGATTGGTCGACCACCGTCGCCAGGTCCAGCTTTTCGCGCAGGCCACTGGGACTCTTGCGCGCGAACGTCTTGAGGTGGCCGGTGAGCGCGGCCATGCGCGTGAGCATGTCATCCAGCGGTGTGAGGGCCTTGTAGGCATCGTCCACGCGACCATGGTCGAGCAGCAGCCGCAACGTCGCCAGTTGCATGCGCTGGGCGGTCAGTGGCTGGTTGATTTCATGGGCGAGGGCGGCTGACATCTGCCCCAGTGCCGCCAGCTTAGCCGACTGCACCAGACCATCCTGGGCGGTGCGCAACGCCTGGGTGCGTTCTTGGACCAATTGCTCCAGTTCTTCACGGCTGCGCTGGCGCAAGCGGGCCAGGCGCCAGCGCTGGCTGAGGAACAGCACCAAGAACACCAGTGCCAGCCACGAACCCGCAGCGGCAAGGCCCGCGTTGCGTTGGTCTTCAAAGGCAAACTGGGGTTTGCGCAACAGGTGCAGGGTCCAGCCTTCGCGCTTGAGCGCCAGCGACTCCCAGATGTAATTGGCGTTGCCGTCGGGGCCGTTGACGCGGATCAAGTGGCTGTTTTCGTCAAAGCGTTGCAGGGGCTGGGTGTCCAGTGGCTGCAGTTGCTTTTTGTCGTATTGGCGGGTGGCCTTGAGTTCGGCCAGGTCATTTTCGGACAACGGCCGCAGGTTGCGATAACGCCAGCCCGGCTGGTTGGCGATAAACACGATGCCCCGAGCATCGCTGACCAACAGCAGATCATTGCCCTGGGCCCATTCGCGTTCCAGCTCGGGGAACTCCAGCTTGACCACCATGGCGCCGAGGAACTGCTCGTGCTCATCCACGACCGCACTGGACAGGAAGTAACCCGGAATACCCGTGGTAACGCCCACTGCATAAAAGCGCCCGGTGCCTTGGCTCAGGGTCTGGCTGAAATACGGCCTGAACGCGTAATTGTGGCCGACATAACTGCTGGGCAGGTTCCAGTTGCTGGCGGCCACGGCCAGGCCGGTGCGGTCCATCAGTTCCAGGGTCGAAGACTGCGCAGCGCCGTTGATACGCTCCAGCTTGCGGTTGAGCCGGTCTTGCGTAGCGGCGTCCAGCGGGCCCTTCAAGGCGCTGATCATCTCCGAATCCAGCGCCAGCACGGCGGGCAGGGCGCGGTAGCGTTCGATCAGGGTGTGCAGCGAGTTGGCATACAGCGCGAGCTGCTGATTGGCACGGACGGCGTCGTCCACCAAGGCCTGGCGTTCGGCATGGCGCGTGGCCAAGGCGGCGGCCAGCACCGCACCGGCGATGATCAACAGGGAATAGAAGGTCAGGCGCAGGGGGCGAGGGATCACGATCATACGATGATGAACAGGCACGGTAAGGGGCGAGCACCATAGCATGGGCGGCACATATCTTGTGGCCAAGGCGCTTGTGTGGGAGCTGGCTTGCCTGCGATGACGGCCTGCCAGCCGACGGCTATCTACCTGACACCCCACGATTCCAATGTGCGGGCTTGCTCGCGAAGGCGGCCTGACAGTCAACACAGTTGGATTGTGTACATATCCATTCTTTTGGTAACGGCTACTTAGGGTTCCGCCCTGACGGCGGGTCACTTTGGAGAAGAGCCGGAATGCCGGCCCTGCCCAAAGTAACCAAAGGGCTCTTGCCCCACCACTCGGCACCTCGCTTAGGCTCGGTGTGCCCGTAAT
>NZ_SMOF01000001.1:4893963-4913164 GCF_018135665.1 Pseudomonas sp. B2021 | reverse complement strand
GCCCCACCACTCGGCACCTCGCTTAGGCTCGGTGTGCCCGTAATCCGCCAGTGATTTGGGCGGCTAAACCGGCATCCCTGCCGGTTTACCCCCCCCAAATCCCTGTCGAATTCCGGCCAGCGTGGTTTAACGGGGCGCCTGAGATCAAGATCAAGATCAAAAGCAGAGCAAGAGCATGAGCAGCTCCCTTGCTTCAGGCATAAAAAAGGCGACTGGGCCATGGGGCTGCAGTCGCCTTTTTTCTTTTGGAGCAGGTGCTTACTGCACTTCTACCGCCAGGCTGTCACTGATCTTTTTCTGCCAGATGGCAGGACCGGTGATGTGGACGGACTCGCCTTTGCTGTCCACTGCAACGGTGACCGGCATGTCTTTGACGTCGAACTCGTAGATGGCTTCCATGCCTAGTTCGGCGAAGGCAACCACGCGCGACTTCTTGATGGCTTGGGCCACCAGGTAAGCGGCGCCGCCCACGGCCATCAGGTACACGGCCTTGTGGTCCTTGATCGCTTCGATGGCGGTCGGGCCGCGCTCGGATTTGCCGATCATGCCCAGCAGGCCGGTTTGCTCGAGGATCTGGCGGGTGAACTTGTCCATCCGCGTCGCGGTGGTCGGGCCAGCAGGGCCAACCACTTCTTCGCGCACCGGATCAACCGGGCCGACGTAGTAGATAAAGCGGCCCTTGAGGTCCACCGGCAAGGTTTCGCCCTTGTTCAGCATCTCGACCATGCGCTTGTGCGCCGCGTCGCGACCGGTGAGCATCTTGCCATTGAGCAGTACGGTTTCGCCCGGCTTCCAGCTCTGCACTTCTTCCGGGGTCAGGGTGTCGAGGTTGACGCGACGGGCCGATGGGCCGGCTTCCCAGACGATTTCCGGGTAGGCGTCCAGCGGTGGCGCTTCCAGCGACGCCGGGCCCGTACCGTCGAGCACGAAGTGCGCGTGACGGGTGGCGGCGCAGTTGGGGATCATGCACACCGGCAGGGAGGCGGCGTGGGTCGGGTAGTCCATGATCTTTACGTCGAGCACCGTGGTCAGGCCACCCAGGCCCTGGGCGCCGATGCCCAGTTGGTTGACCTTCTCGAACAGCTCCAGGCGCATTTCTTCGATACGGTTCTGCGGGCCGCGCTTTTTCAGCTCGTGGATGTCGATGGACTCCATCAACACTTCCTTGGCCATTACCGCGGCTTTCTCGGCGGTGCCGCCGATGCCGATGCCGAGCATGCCAGGTGGGCACCAGCCGGCGCCCATGGTCGGAACGGTCTTGAGCACCCAGTCAACGATCGAGTCGGACGGGTTGAGCATGGCCATTTTCGACTTGTTCTCGGAACCGCCACCCTTGGCCGCCACGTCCACTTCCACGGTGTTGCCCGGGACGATGGAGTAGTGGATGACCGCTGGGGTGTTGTCCTTGGTGTTCTTGCGGGCACCGGCCGGGTCGGCGAGGATCGAGGCGCGCAGGACGTTTTCCGGCAGGTTGTAGGCGCGACGCACGCCTTCGTTGATCATGTCGTCCAGGCCCATGGTGGCGCCGTCCCAACGCACGTCCATACCCACGCGCACGAACACGGTGACGATACCGGTGTCCTGGCAGATCGGGCGGTGGCCGGTGGCACACATGCGCGAGTTGATCAGGATCTGGGCGATGGAATCACGGGCTGCCGGCGATTCTTCGCGCAGGTAGGCTTCGTGCATGGCCTGGATGAAGTCAACGGGGTGGTAGTAGGAAATGAATTGCAGGGCGTCGGCAACGCTCTGAATCAGGTCGTCTTGCTTGATCACGGTCATGAGTCGCGCTCCTCTATAAGGGAACATTCAATAAAGATGGCGTCAGTGTTGCATCGGTCGGCTGAAGCCATCTTTCCAAGGCACGCCAGAATGGTGCAGGCGCGACGCTAAAAAGGCGCGGCAGTATAACCCGGCACGGTGGCCGATACACCCGACTATGGTCACGAATGCCCGGCCCGGTTATCTGTAGGAGCGAGCTTGCTCGCGAAAAGCGTGAATCTGGTGGGTTTCATCTGGTTGTCCGCGTTATCGTTAGCGATCTTCGCGAGCAAGCTCGCTCCTACCTAGAGAGGTAACGGCGTTATGCCTGAACTCTACGTCGGCGAACGCCACTGGTCGGTCACCTCCGGCAGCAACCTGCTGGATGCCTTGAATCAGGCCGGCGTGGCCGTGCCCTTCAGTTGCCGAGCCGGCAGTTGCCATGCGTGCCTGGTGCGTTGCGAGGGTAAGGTCGACGACCAGCAGCCCGAAGCCCTCAGCCCGACGCAACGCCAGCAAGGTTGGCGCCTGGCGTGCCAGTGCCGGGTCAGTGCGGACCTGAAGGTCGAAGCGTTTGACCCCCAGCGCGATGGCCTGCCCGCCCAGGTGGTGGGCGCCGATTGGCTGAGTTCGACGGTACTGCGCCTGCGCCTGCAACCGGAACGTGCTCTGCGGTACAGCGCCGGGCAGCATCTGGTGCTGTGGGCGGGGCAGGTGGCGCGCCCTTATTCTCTGGCGAGCCTGCCTCAGGAGGAGCCGTACCTGGAGTTTCATATCGAGTGCCGCCAGCCTGGTGCATTCAGCGATGCCGCGCGACAGTTGAAGGTCGGTGAGCCTCTGCGCCTGGGCGAACTGCGGGGCGGAGCGCTGCACTATGATCCCGACTGGCAATCGCGGCCATTGTGGCTGCTGGCCTCCGGTACCGGCCTGGGGCCCTTATGGGGGGTGTTGCGCGAGGCACTGCGCCAGGATCACCAAGGCGAGATTCGCGTGATTCACCTCGCCCATGAGGCCGAGGCTCATTACCTGACTAAACCCCTGGCAGCCCTTGCCGCCAAGCATGGGAACCTGACCGTGGAGCTATGGACTGCGGCGCAGTTGCAGCCGGCATTGGCGCAACTGCGGCTTGTTTCCCGGCAAACCCTGGCCTTGCTCTGCGGGCACCCCGCCAGCGTCGAGGCGTTTTCCAAGCGCTTGTTTCTGGCGGGACTGCCGCGTAATCAATTGCTGGCGGATGTGTTTCTGTCCAGTCCTTCCAATTTATGAAAAGCCAGCTCCCACAGTAGACCGAATTGTCTGACCAGACACGGACTACTGTGGGAGCTGGCTTGCCTGCGATGAGGCCCTGAAATTCGACATATTGGCTTGCAGTGAAATGCAAAAAGCCCCGCCATTCACATGGCGGGGCTTTTGTTTTTCAGCCTTTCACTCAGACCTGCGGGTCGCCCACATGCAGGATCTTCATGCCATTGGTGCCACCGGTGGTGTGGTAGCTGTCGCCCTTGGTCAGGATGACCCAGTCGCCTTTCTCCACGACGCCGCGTTTGACCAACTCGTCGATCGCCTTCTGGCTGACTTCGTTCGGTGCCAGCGACGCCGGGTCGAACGGGATGGTGTACACGCCGCGGAACATGGCCGCGCGGGCCTGGGCTTCGCGGTGTGGGGTGAACGCGTAGATAGGCACCGAGGAACGGATGCGCGACATGATCAACGGCGTGTAGCCACTTTCGGTCAGGGCGATGATGGCCTTGACACCCGGGAAGTGGTTGGCGGTGTACATGGCAGCCAGGGCGATGCTCTGGTCACAGCTTTCGAAAACCTTGCCGATGCGGTGGCTGGAGGTCTTGCTGGTCGGGTGCTTTTCGGCACCGACGCAGATACGCGCCATGGCCTGCACGGCTTCCAGCGGGTACGGGCCGGCGGCACTTTCAGCCGAGAGCATCACGGCGTCGGTGTAGTCGAGCACGGCGTTGGCCACGTCGGACACTTCGGCACGGGTCGGCATCGGGTTCTGGATCATCGACTCCATCATCTGGGTCGCAACGATCACCGCTTTGTTATGACGGCGTGCGTGCAGGATGATCTTCTTCTGGATACCGATCAGCTCGGCGTCACCGATTTCAACGCCCAGGTCGCCACGGGCAACCATCACGGCATCGGAGGCCTTGATCAGGCCGTCGAGGGTTTCATCATCGGCCACGGCTTCAGCACGTTCGATCTTCGCTACCAGCCAGGCGGTACCGCCGGCTTCGTCGCGCAGCTTACGGGCGTATTCCATGTCGGCGGCGTCGCGCGGGAAGGACACGGCGAGGTAGTCCACTTCCATTTCGGCGGCGAGCTTGATGTCGGCCTTGTCTTTTTCAGTCAGGGCCGGCGCCGTCAGGCCACCACCGCGACGGTTGATGCCTTTGTGGTCGGACAGCGGGCCGCCGATGATCACGGTGCAGTTCAGTTCGGTCGGCGTGGCAGTGTCAACGCGCATCACCACACGGCCGTCGTCCAGCAGCAGTTCGTCACCGACGCCGCAGTCCTTGACCAGGTCCGGGTAGTCGATGCCCACCACGTCCTGGGTGCCTTCGGTCAGCGGGTGGCTGGTGGAGAAGGTGAACTTGTCACCGATCTTCAGCTCGATCCGCTTGTTGGTGAATTTGGCGATACGGATTTTCGGGCCTTGCAGGTCGCCCAAGAGTGCAACGAAGCGGCCATGCTTGGCGGCGAGGTCACGCACCAGCTTGGCGCGAGCCTTGTGCTCGTCCGGGGTGCCGTGGGAGAAGTTCAGACGGGCGACGTCCAAACCAGCCAGAATCAGCTGTTCGAGGACTTCCGGCGAGTTACTGGCCGGGCCAAGGGTGGCGACGATTTTGGTACGACGGACGGACATGCACGGACTCCTGAGTTCAAGCGCTGGGGAAGGCTACTATGCTCTTTCGTTGTAGTCATTGTTCGTTTGCACTACTTATCGACGATTGGCTTGTTTTGGCTGCGGTTGAATGGGCAAACGCCTTGAAGATTTTCGACCAGGGGTCGATACACTGCACAAGACAGGAGAACCCCATGCGAATTTTGCTCGTTGCTGCCCTGGCCGTCAGTGTTGTCGGCTGTACCCGCTGGTCGATGGACCACCATTTGAACAACGCTTACCGCGCCTATGGGGTCGGTGATTGCCAGCGTGTCACCCTGGAGTTGTCCCAGGTCGATCGCGAGAGCCGAACTCGCCGCTACGTGCAACCGGAGGTTTCGATGTTGCGTGGGCAGTGCCTGGAACGCCAGAAACTCTTTGTCGATGCCGCACAGACCTATCAGTTCATCATCGGCCACTACCCGTCGAGCGAGTACGCCTATCGAGCCCGTGCGCGGCTCGATACCTTGCAGCAACTGGGGCATCTGCCGGCTGCAGGCCTGGCAAAACCAAGGCCTGAGTCGTTGTAAGGGTATTTGTCGCTTCATGGCTGGCCTGTCGCCAGTCTTGCGCTATTCTTTGAATGTCTGTTTGTGCAGTACCCATTCGAACGGATGCAATGCCCGGATTCGGCAGCTGTTTGGTGACAAGCGGTAGCTGTTGTCACACCGAGATCCAGGGAGAGCGAGCGATTGCTTGTTCCGAATCACTGGCACGGCCAGATTTTTGGCTATTGGATGGCGACTTCACCATGTTTACCGAACGACGGATCGAGCGGCATCAACTGCCGTATTTTCTGCAGGTGTTCAATCGTATTACTGACAAGCCAATCGGCTATCTTGGAAATGTGTCTGAAAACGGTCTGATGCTGATCAGCTCGTTACCCATGATGACCGACGTGGATTTCGAGCTGCGCTTGAAAGTGCCGGTGGCGCAGGGCGAGTTCAAGGCAATTGACCTCACGGCAACCTGCTTGTGGAGCCATGAAGATGTCACCCCGCAGCATTACGACTCGGGGTTCAGCGTGCTTGAGGCGCCCGAAGAGTACCGGCACCTGATCAACGCGCTGTTGCAGTACTTCAGCTTTTATCCTTTGCAGGCCTCTGTCTGAATTATGCGTGGGGTCGTGGCCGTTTCCTGGGCGTGCCCCTGCGCAGTCATCCTCAGAATACCCCGGCCTTTTTCCACTCCAGATAGCGCGTGACCAGCCCGGCACCCAGCGCCGATGGCAAGGTATCCAGCACCGACAGGCCATGAGCACTCAAGCGATCATGGCGTTGGTTGCGGGTGTTGAGGTAATCGATCGTGCCGCTGTAAGCCAGCGCTTCGGGCAGTGTCTGCACAGGCGCCTGGCGTAGTTGGTCGAGGACCTCTTCCCTCAGGCTGGCCACCAGTACCCGGTGATGCCTGCCGATACGCTGGACGGCAGCCATCAGCGCTTCATCCTCCTCATCCCGCAGGTTGGTGACGATGATCACCAGCGCCCGGCGTTTTTGACGTGCCAACAACTGGCTGGCGGCCGCCTGGTAGTCGGCGGTTTTTCGCGTGGTCTGCAGGTCATAGACCGCATTGAGCAACAGGTTCAATTGGCCACTGCCCTTGACCGGCTTCAGGTAGCGCGGCTGGTCGCTGGCAAACGTGCACAGCCCTACGGCATCGCCCTGTCTCAAGGCAACGTAGCTCAGCAGCAGGCAGGCATTGAGCGCGTGGTCAAAATGGGACAGTTCATCATCCTGGCTGCGCATGTGCTGGCCGCAATCGAGCATGAACACGATTTGCTGGTCGCGTTCGTCCTGGTATTCCCGGGCAATGGGCGTTCGTTGGCGGGCGGTGGCTTTCCAGTCGATCTGACGCAGGCTGTCGCCTTCACGAAACTCGCGCAGTTGGTGAAACTCCAGGCCCAATCCTCGCCGCTGATGTTGGCGCACGCCCAGTTGGCTCAGCCAGTTATCCACACCTCGCAACTGCGCACCGTATAAACGTGCGAAATCCGGGTAAACGCGGGTGGCATCGTGGGTAACGACCCAGCGTCGTGCAGACCACAGCCCCAGTGGGCTGGGCAGCAGCAGCTCGCAGCGACTGAAATGGAAGTGCCCGCGCCGCAAGGGGCGCACGCGATAGCCCAACTGAGCACGTTCACCGGGGCGTAGTTGAATGAATTGAGGCAGGTTCTCCACAGCCAAGCCATCGGGCACGTGATCGAACACCTGCACGGTCAGTGGTTGCGGGTAGTCGTGCTCCAGGCACAGGCGTATTTCTTCCCAGCGCCCCAGCGCCAGGCTACCGGGCAATGCCCTGTACACGCGGGCCGAAGGGCGGCGACGTAAGCGTGCAGCATCCAGCATCGCCAGCAGCAACAGGGCCAGCAGCAGGCCCCAGGCTACCGAATGCAAGGTGGCGGGCACTTTGAACTGCAACGCTGCCGAGGCGCCCATCAAGATGTTCAAGCCGAGCAGAACGCCCAGCCAGGTCAGCAGCAGACGAGTCGGTTTCATGGCCGCGTCATTGCCTTGGTGCTGCAATCTGGTCGAGTAACTGCTGGAGCACCTGGTCGACTTCAAGGCCGTCGATGTCCAGTTCGGGTGCGATGCGTACCCGGTGACGCAGTACCGCCAGGGCGCAGCCCTTGATGTCATCGGGGGTGACGAATTCGCCACCGCGCAACAGCGCACGGGCACGGGCGCCGCGTACCAGGGCAATGGAGGCCCTGGGGCCGGCACCGATGGCCAGCCCCGGCCAACTGCGCGTGGCACGGGCCAGGCGCACGGCGTAGTCGAGCACCTGCTCATCCAACGGCAGGTCACTGGCAATTTGCTGCATCGTTACTACGTCCTCGGCTTGCAGCACCGTACGCAACGGCTGTACCTCCAGCATGTCGGCCTTGGACGAGCGCGTCACTTCGCGGACCATATCCAGCTCTTGTAGAGCATCTGGGTAGTCCATTCGTACCTTGAGCATGAACCGGTCCAGCTCGGCCTCGGGCAGTGGGTAGGTGCCTTCCTGCTCGATGGGGTTCTGGGTCGCCAGCACCATAAAGGGTTGGCCGATGGGTAATGCCTCACCCTCAAGGGTCACTTGACGTTCCTGCATGGCTTCGAGAAGCGCTGCCTGGGTTTTGGCCGGTGCCCGGTTGATCTCGTCGGCCAGCAGCAGGTGGGTGAATAACGGCCCCTTGCGCAGTTTGAACTGTTCGGTCTGCAAGTCGTACACGGCGTGGCCGGTGACATCGCTGGGCATCAGGTCCGGGGTGAACTGGATACGGGCGAAATCACCGCCAAAGCAGCGGGCCAGGGCGCGTACCAGCAAGGTCTTGCCCAAGCCAGGCACGCCTTCGAGCAGTACATGGCCGCCTGCGATCAGGGCGGTGAGTACGTCATCAATCACAAGGTCCTGGCCAATCACGGCCTTGCGCAATTCCACGCGCAGCGCCTGGGCCTGCTGGCTGGCATGCTGAAGGTTTTCGGCGGTCAGGGCGGTGGCCAGTGGAGAGTCGCTCATAAGGCATTCCTGAGGGTTTGCAGGCACGCCACCTGTCGGCTGAAGTCGGCGCTGGAAAGCCGCTTCAGCGCAACGGGCTCTAACGCCTGGCTGATGATATGAGGGGGTTGTCGCGTAAGGTGCTCCAGCACTTGGCGTTGCCCTGGCGCATCGAGGTGTTCAAACCCAGGATGGCGTCGCCGGGCTGCGCGCAGAATGTCGTGTTGCAAGGCTTTCAACAACGTGCCCTGGCCACTGCGGCGCAACAGGAAATCCGCGCTGGCCTTCAAGTGTTCCTGCAACTGGCGACGCGCCTTGGGCGCCGGTGCCTGGACCGGGCCGTGGCGCATGCCTGCCTGCCACAGCCCCAGGGCAACCAGCGCAATCAGGGTGACCAGGGCCTGGGGGAAATAACGCAACAACAGGGTAAACAGGTCGTCTGTGTCGCTGTTGAACAGCAAGGTGACGTCAGTGCCTTGGCTCAGGTACCACAGCAACCAGGCGTTATCATGTTTGCCGATATCCGCGGTTTTCCACAGGTCGCTGTCGGTGATCACCGTTACGCGGCCTTGCCCAAGGTCAAGTTGCATCAGGTGGCTGGACTTGGCGCTGTTGGCGGAAAACTGCGCCAGATGCTTGGGGTCGGTGAGGTTGAAGTCGGTGTCAAAACTGAAATAGGCCGGTGCCGTTTCGTTGTCGACATACAGCTTGGTCAGGTCCGGCTTGGTTTTTTTACGCGGTGGCGCGGGTTCGTCGAAGGCGTCGCTCAAGGTTTGACGGACAGTGAGGCGATCAAGCAGCAGGTCACCGCTGGTGCCGGTTTCCTCATCCCATAATGCTTCGGCGACTAATAGCAGGTGGCCGCCGGCTTTTGCCCAGCCCAGCAGTTGTTCGACCTGGCGCGGGGTCATGTTGCTGCGCTCCCCCAGCAGCAACAGGCTATGGCCTTTGGCGGGCAGCTCGGCGAGTCGTTCAAGGCCATTGGCATGCGCCACCACCACGCCTTGCTGGCGCAGAAAGTGCTCAGCGGCCAGGTAAGGGTTGGCGCGTGCCTCTGGTGACGGGCCGCGATCTACCACTTCCTCGTAGGGAATTGCCTTGTGCCAGGCATAAAGGCCGCCCGCACCCAACAGGCATGCCGATAACAGCGCTATCCACAATAACGCGCGATTCATTGGCCCGCTCCGCCACTGAAGAGAGCACGCCAATCGCTGCACAGTTTTTGTTGGGCTGAAGGAGGCGGCAGGCGGTGACCATAGGCCAGGTTTTGCCAGTGGCGTGTCAGTTCGTCGCTGAACGCGAGTAACTGCGGTTGTTGCAAATGATGGACACGCTCCAGCACCTGCCCCTCGGTATCGGCGTTTGTCAGTGGCAGGTCGAACTCATGCAACAGCCGGCTGAGCAAACCACGATACAGCAGGCCAAGAGCTTCCCGGGGCTGGGTGGGCCATAGCTGTTCGGCGGTACTGGCGATGTCTTGGGGCAATGTCTCGGTGCCCAGCTCCAGCCCGAACAGTTGGGCAGGAACGGGCGAGGGAGCGGCCGTGCGAGTAGGTCCAAGGCGGCTGACGAAGGTGCGCAACCATTCACGGTAACGCCAGCACACCAGGGCCAGGCCGCCAATCACAAGGCTCCAGAGCAGTATTTCCAAGGTTTTGGCGACGTATTTGAAGGTGTCGCTGTTGAAGTTGTCGAGCAGTGCCTGGAGCCAGCCAGGTAACCTGCCGTCGCCCTTGGCCTTGTTTTTAACCGGCGTTTTTTCTTCGCCAAACCGATAGCGTGTGACGGTTTCCGGGTTCTTGAAAGGTGGCTTTTCCAGCAATGCCTGGATGGATTGGCTGGCGGCCTGGGTGCTGAGGGGCTTATGGGCTGTGGCTTCATCTGCCATGGCGGGTGGGCTGACGTGTAGCAGCGCCAAGCCGACGACCAGCAACAACAGCGGTGCGACGTTGCTCAGGCGCTGGCGCAGGCGACGGAATACCAGTTCCAGGTCCCAGGCCTCCAACACCGTGCGGCGGTTGAGGTACAGGCTGAAGCCACAGGCGACATAGATAGGTTCCCAGAACACCAGGATCAGGGCGTAGAAGGCATTGCTCAGGTGCTCCAGCCAAAGCACGTCCGAGCCTGACGCCAATATCAGCCGTTGCCAGTCCCAGTCCAGTTCGATCTGTTGCGGGATGAAGAGATAGAACAGGGCCATGGCGCCAAACCACAGGCCGATTTCCAGGTGCACGCCGATCGTCGTCAGCCAGCGTGCGGCGCCAGCGTTGCGTTGCAGCAACACCCCAAGGCGTCGTTGACGGGCGTCTCCGCCCAGGCCTTCCAGTTGGCTGACGGGCAGGGTGAAGCTGCGGCTCATGCTCAGCCGCCGCCAGGTCAGGCTGGCGAACAGTTGCCCCTTGAGCAATTGCGGCCAATGGCGAACGGCCTGTTTGAGGCCGGGGGGCTCACCAAACAGGGCTTTGGAAAGAATATACAGCGGCAAGCGCTCGAAGGCCGGCTTGAGCCACCAGAACAGGAACATGGCCAAAGACGGGTAATTCCAGAGCAGCACTGTCAACAGGCTGAATACCGGCAGGCTCACCAGCGCCCAACTGCCCATCAGCAGGGCGCGGTGTTCCCTGGCCATCAGCACCCCCAGGTCCATGGCTTCCCAGGAAGTGCGCGGGCGAATCACTACGCTGGCGTCAGTCAGGCGCATGGCGACTCCGCCCGGCCAGGGTCAGGTAAGCGGCCACCAGCAGCCAGAGCGCGACGCCTACTGCGTATTTGATCCAGGGCTCAATGCGAGTGGTTGAGGACCAGTAGGCTTCGATAAAGGCTGCGATCAACAGAAACACCATGACACCGCAAAGCATCCGTACGCTTTTGCGCGCGGCCAGGCGCAGGGCCTCGCTGCGCGCCAAGCGCCCGGGGGCGACCAGTGACCAGCCCAGTTGCAAGCCCGCGGCACCGGCCAGTGTGATGGCGGTCAACTCGAATGCGCCGTGACCAATGACAAACGACCAGAAAGTCTGGCCATAGCCGATGTCGGTAAGGTGCCCGGAGACCGCACCTATGACCAGACCGTTGAAAATCAGGAAAAACACACTGCCCAGGCCAAACAACAGGCCTGCGGCAAAGGTCTGGAAGGCAATGCCGATGTTGTGCATCACGTAATAGCCAAACATCATCCAGTCTTCGCTGGCGGCACGCTCGGCAGCGCGGCCCAGGCGGCTGGCGTCTGGGTTGTACATCCCCTGCATCTCGGCCACCTGCTGGGGGCTGATGATGCTGTAGACCAGGTCGGGGAACAGGTACACCAGCAGGGCGATCCCCACCAGGCTGCCAAAGAACAGCAGGCCGGCGATCAGCACGAAGCGCCATTGTTCGCGTACCAGGCGTGGGAAGTCGGCGAGAAGAAACGCCAGTATATTTGCCGTCAGTTGGCTGCGATGGCGATACAGTTGTTGATGGCCGCGCAGTGCCAGTTGTTGCAACGGGTCGACCAGGTAACTGCTGTAGCCGCGTTGTTGAGCCAGGGCCAGGTGTTGGCACAGGCGTCGATATTGATGCGGGAAGTCGGCAACGTCGGTGGCCTTGGCTTTACCTTGCTCCAGTTGCGTCAACTGCTCGGCGAAAGTTTGCCATTGGTGTTGGTGGCGGCTTTCAAAAAGGCTCTGCTTCATGTCGGCCCCAACAAACCACGGGCTACACCGTTGAGTTGCTCCACGGCACGCGGTGCAGACACCTGCAGAGGCTCTGCGAGGATGGCGGCCAGTTCATGCACCCGTTCGGCCGAGAGCTCGGCCTGGCGTTCGGCGAAACCGAGGATGGCCCGCTGTTCGCTCAACGCCAGTGCGAAGGGCAGGCGCAGGGCGGGTGCTTGAGGGATGCTTGGGCGTGCCAGCGGCAGTTCGCGGTATACCACCAGCGTACCGGCCGCCAGGTCGCCGAGCCGCTTGAAGTGCGGATGCTGCAGGCAGCTGATCGCGCCGAGGAAATAACCGAAGGGCAGCATGTCGACAAAACGCAGCAGGTTGCGGATCAGCGATGCCGACCAGCCGATGGGCGTGCCGTCATCCTGTACCACGCGCAGGCCCATGACCTGCTTGCCCGGCGAGCAGCCCTGGTTAAGCACTTCGAACAACACCATGTACCACCAGCTCACCAGGAACAGCAGCAGCGAACCCAGCCCGACCCCCACATTGCCGAGCAACGCCAGTGGCACCAGCAGGATACCCATGATGATCCCGCGCACGCCCAGGTCGAATGCAAACGCCAATGCCCGGGAGGGCAGGCCAGCAGGGCGCAGGGGCAGGTCGATGCCCTCCGGCGTTTCTATCTGATAGTGGGTATCCAAAGGCGTTGATGGCATTGCGATCCTTGGCAGTGCGAGGCGACTTAGAAACACGGATGCTAGCAGTGTCGAGGATGGAAGCAACCACCCGAGGTTTTTCTGGATATTTATACAGTAAGGTATCGCTGGCCCCAAACGCCTTGCAGCGCCTAGACTTTGTCGGTCTTCAGCACAGGAATAGCCCGTGACCTCGATTTTCTGGTACGACTATGAAACCACCGGCATCAACCCGCGCAACGATCGTCCGCTCCAGGTAGCCGGTATCCGCACCGACCTTGAGCTCAATGAGGTCGGTGCGCCGATCAATCTGTATTGCCAGCCCAGCGACGATATCCTGCCTCATCCGGCAGCGTGCGCGATCACGGGTATCACGCCGGGTATCCTCGCCGAGAAGGGCCTTGCCGAAGCCGATTTCATGACTCGGGTGCACGCCGAGCTGGCCGCGCCAGGTACCTGCGGCGCCGGCTACAACACCCTGCGATTTGACGATGAAATGACGCGTTACAGTCTGTACCGCAATTTTTTCGACCCGTATGCGCGCGAGTGGCAGGGCGGCAACAGCCGCTGGGACTTGATCGATGTCATGCGCACCGCCTACGCCCTGCGGCCGGAGGGCATCAACTGGCCCGAGCAGGAAGGGCGCGTGACCCTCAAGCTCGAACGCTTGACCGAGGCCAACGGCATCGACCATGGCCAGGCCCATGACGCGTTGTCGGATGTGCGTGCAACCATCGCCCTGGCGCGGTTGGTCCGAGACAAGCAACCGAAGTTGTATGAGTGGTTGTTTCAACTGCGCAGCAAACAGCGGGTTATGGATGAGGTGCGGTTGCTGCAACCGATGGTGCATATCTCCGGGCGTTTCTCTGCCGAGCGCCATTACCTGGGCGTGGTCTTGCCCCTGGCCTGGCACCCGCGCAATCGCAATGCCTTGATCGTCTGTGACCTGGGGCTCGATCCACAAGGGCTGTTGGACCTGGATGCGGCGACCCTGCGCCAGCGCCTTTACACGCGCCGCGATGAGTTGGCCGAAGGTGAGCTGCCGGTTCCGCTCAAGTTGCTGCATATCAACCGCTGCCCGGTGGTCGCGCCGTTAAAGGTGCTGCGCCCGCAAGATCTGGAGCGCCTGCAACTGGATAAGGAGGCTTGCCTTGCGCGGGCGCTGCGGCTAACTGACGCACAGGAAGTTTGGCGGGACAAGTTAGCGGCCATTTATGCCGAGGAAGACTTTGCGCCGAACGCGGACCCGGAGCAGCAGCTCTACGATGGTTTTATTGGTGACCGTGACCGTCGTTTATGTGAGCAAGTTCGCATGGCGGAGCCTGCGCAGTTGGCCCGTCAGCAGTGGCCGTTCGATGATCATCGTTTGCCGGAATTATTATTTCGCTACCGGGCGCGTAACTTTCCTGAAACCTTGAACAATGAGGAGCAACAACGCTGGAAACTTTTCTGTCAGCAACGTTTGTCGGATGCGCAGTGGGGGGCGCCGAATACCCTGTTGGGATTTAAGCAGGCGCGTGAGGAGTTGGCGGTTAGTGCTACATCGTTTCA
Organism: Pseudomonas sp. B2021; assembly: GCF_018135665.1. NCBI lineage: Bacteria > Pseudomonadati > Pseudomonadota > Gammaproteobacteria > Pseudomonadales > Pseudomonadaceae > Pseudomonas > Pseudomonas sp. B2021. Next base: position 4,899,140 of record NZ_SMOF01000001.1, on the reverse strand, counting down.
GTGTCAGGTACTGGCGCAATGGCAGGACTATGTAGATTCCTTAGCGGCGCGCCTGAATCTGTAGGCGCATAACTACAGAATATTCCGACAATAAAAAACGCCAGCAAGCTGGCGTTTTTCATGTGTGACGTATCGGGTGAACGTCCGACCGGGCTTAGCCCAGCAGGGTTGCCCAACCTTCAACTACGTCACCGCCCCACTTGGCTTTCCACTCTTTCAGAGTTTTGTGGTTGCCACCTTTGGTTTCAATCACTTCGCCGTTGTGCGGGTTTTTGTACTGCTTGACCTTGCGAGCACGCTTGGTGCCGGTAGTTTTCACAGCGCCACGTGGTGCTTTAACTTTCGACTCTGGATCCAGCAGCGCGATGATGTCACGCAGGGATTTGGAGTATTCACCCATCAGGGTGCGCAATTTGCCTTCGAATTCCAGCTCGGTTTTCAGCTTGTCGTCTTCGGACAGGTTCTTCAAACGGGCTTGCAGCTCTTTGATAGCTACTTCGGTGGCGCGGTATTCGTTGATCAGTGACATGTGGACTACCTTATGTAGAACGCTGATTGACAGGGTGAGTGGCCTAATAATAGTCAGGCAATTTCATCAAGTAAACATTTAAGACGTTATTCAGGCGAATGACATTGAATGTGTGTGAGAAAACCTGGCCGATGAGTTAATTAGAACGCGTTATGCGCAAAGATAATCGCGTTAATTTTTTGCTACTGGCCTGAGCATACCGTTGTACCGTCATATAGCGGTGGTAAAACCTTACACGATTAAGGGGTGTTGCCACGGCGAGGGCTCAAGATCAGGTGCAAGGGAATACTGCAGTTTTTTTGCGTAATCGCTAGAATAGCCGCCTTTGTGAAGTTCTGGAGTTTTCCCCTAATGCGCACTTTTCGGCTGGTGATTGCTTGCCCGGACCGGGTTGGCATCGTTGCCAAGGTCAGTAACTTTCTGGCTTCCCATAATGGCTGGATCACCGAGGCGAGCCATCACTCGGACGATCTCAGTGGTTGGTTTTTCATGCGTCACGAAATCCGTGCCGATACGCTGCCCTTTGGCCTGGAAGCCTTCCGCGAGGCGTTTGCGCCGATTGCCGAAGAGTTTTCGATGACCTGGCACATCACTGATACAGAGCAGAAGAAACGCGTGGTGCTGATGGCCAGCCGCGAATCCCACTGCCTGGCAGACCTGCTGCACCGCTGGCATAGCGACGAACTCGATTGCGAGATTGCTTGCGTGATCTCCAACCACGACGACCTGCGCAGCATGGTCGAATGGCATGGCATTCCTTATTACCATGTGCCGGTCAACCCACAGGACAAGGAGCCGGCATTTGCCGAGGTGTCGCGCCTGGTCAAGCAGCACGACGCGGATGTGGTGGTGCTGGCGCGCTACATGCAGATCCTGCCGCCGCAGCTGTGCCGCGAATACGCGGGCAAAGTGATCAACATCCACCACAGCTTCTTGCCGTCGTTTGTCGGTGCCAAGCCGTATCACCAGGCTTCCCTGCGTGGCGTGAAGTTGATTGGTGCAACCTGCCACTACGTGACCGAAGAGCTGGACGCCGGCCCGATCATCGAGCAGGACGTGGTGCGCGTCAGCCACAGCGACAGTATTGAAGACATGGTGCGCTTCGGCCGTGACGTCGAGAAAATGGTGTTGGCGCGTGGCTTGCGCTACCACCTGGAAGATCGCGTGTTGGTGCACGGCAACAAGACCGTGGTTTTCTGACTCAGCGGTTTTGATTGAAAGACGCAGGGGCCTGGAGGTAAAACTCTCCAGGCCCTTTTTTATTTCTGTTTCAGGAGATTCCCATGAGCGACCCGCTCGATAAAGCCACCTCCCGGGCGCCTGCTACCTTGGGCGAGGGCTGTTTGAGTCGTTACGACCCGGAGGCGCTGGATGCCGAGGATGGAACTGATTTTCCAGGCGCGGCGCGTTTATGGGAGCAGACACAGGCGCAGGACGAGCCGCCTGCCGCCCCTGAAAAAGACGCTTGAGCAGCGGTTTGCCGACCATCAATAAAAACACTGGCGCACCGGCCAGCAAATAGAAGTAATAGGTCACCGCTCGCCAGATCAGAATCGCCGCCGCCGCTGTGGATGTGCCCACCATGGGCGCCAGCAGTGCCGCGCACGTCAGCTCCGCTGCGCCGGCCCCGCCTGGCGCCAGGCTGAACTGCCCGGCAGTCAGCGACAGCATCTGGATCAGAAAACTCCAGGCCCACTGCACCTCACCGCCCAACCCGCGCAGCGCCAGGTACAGCACGCTGTAACGCAGCAACCAATGCAGGCTGGTCAGCGCAAAGACCCCAAGCAAGGTGCTCCGGGGAAGTTTCAGCGTGGCGCTGAACGCCGCAAGAAAACGCAGCAACCGGCGTGCCCAGTGTCGGCGGGCGGTAGCGCCGACCTTCATGGCCTTGAGTGCCAAACCCGCCAGGCGAATCAGCCGTCGGTGAAAATGCACCACGGCCCAGCCACTGATCACCCCACCCACCATCGACACGGCGCTGAGCCCCAGCAACCACTCCATACGCGGGCTGATGCTATGAAACAGCGCATACAGCAGGATGCCCACCAGTGCGCAGAGAAAAAACACCAAGTCGCTCAGTTGGTCCATGGCGAACACCGCACTGCCGTGGGCGGGGCGCACGCCGTGACGTGCCAGCAGTGCCATCAGGGTCAACGGCCCGCCGCTGCCACCGGGTGTGGCGCACATGGCGAACTCGGTGGATATCACCACGCCTAGGCTTTTGAGCGGCCCTAACCGAGCGCGATGCTCGCCAAGCAACAGGCGGATGCGCAGGCTGTTGATCAGCCAACAGCCGATGATCATGGTGAACATCCCCAGCAACTGGGGCAGCGGAAACTGGCGCAGGCGTGTAATGCTATCGCCGCCGCCCAGCCACAGTGGGATCACCAGCGCCACCAAGAGCGCCAACATTAACCAGATCAGTCGGCCCATGGCTGCGTCGCCAGCCAGGCGGCCTTGGTTTGGGGGACGCGCCCCGCGTTGAGCAGGCGTTGCAGGGTGTGCAGCCAATAATCGCGGGAAAACCTGTGGCGCATGTCCACCGGGTGCAATCCCAGTCGGATCAGCGGGGCCTTCTGCCACCGCTGTTCCCGGCGGTCGCTGAGGACTTTGGATAATCCCCGGCGCCAGGCACTGCGCGCACTCCACACCAGGCCGGGGGCGTTGATAGGCGTGAAGTCCGGCAGGCGATAAAAATGTTGTGGGTCGCTGGTGTAGCTCAGCGGCAACTGGCGCAATGCCTGCCGGGTGCCGTCGCTCATCAACCAGGCGGGTGCAACAAAGCCATGCAGCGGCCAACCATTACGCTGGAATACCTCAATGCCGGCGGTCAGCCGCCGCAACGCCTCGGCTTCGGACAGCTGGTAAAACTCGCCTTCGTGGGTATAGATGCGTCGCATAAACCATTCTTTTGGCGTACGCGGCCGAGGTTGGTCGTCGCAATGGTAGTAACCATGCAAGGTGAGTTCATCGCCCTTGGCGACACGGCTATCGAGCAGGCGCCGAAAATCGCGGTGGGCGGCCAAGTCGTCATGGTGATGGAAGTCCGGCACCACCAGCCAAGTGATGGGCACGTTGCCCAGTGCGTCGACGGCCTCGACAAAGGGCCGGTAGTCGGCCCAGGTGTGCGGTGCCACGTCGTGCAGTACCAGCATCAGCGCGCGCTCAGCCATGGGCGAGCATCGGTTCATGGCTGCCCAGCACGGCGTAGTAATGCCCCAACAGGCTGTCGACTACCGTGTCCCACGCATAGTGCTGCTCGACATGGCGCCGAGCCTGGGCCCCCAGGCGTCGGCTGTCGGTACTGAACAGCTCGCGCACCGCATCGGCCATGGCCTTGGGGTTGTTCGGCGCGCACAGCAGGCCACAACGCTCATCGACAATCTCGGTAAAGGCCCCGGCCGCCACGGCGACCACCGGAATACCGCAGGCCATGGCTTCCAGAATCACCAGGCCGAAGGTCTCCTGGTCGCCGCCATGCAGTAAGGCGTCGGCGCTGGCCATCAGCCGCGCAACATGCTGGGCGGGCCGGAATCCATCTATCACGGTGACATTGTCCGGCACGCTGGCCGGCATGCCGGAGCCCACCAGCAGCAAGTGGTAGCCATCCCCCAGGCGCTTCATGCAGTTGAGCAGCACCGGCAGGTTTTTCTCCTTGGAGCCGCGCCCGGCGAAGATCAGTAGCCGAGTGTCTTCGCCAATCCCCAGTTCGGCGCGCAGGCCGGGGTCACGTACCTCAGGGGTGAAGGTTTGCAGGTCTACGCCCAGGGGTTGCACGAAGACATTTCTGACGCCAAGCCCGGTGAGCTTGTCGGCCATGACCTGGCTGGGGGCGAGCACTCGGTCAAAATTCCCATAGAGTTTGCGCACATAGGCTTCAACATTGGGGGTAAACCAAGGCCCCATGCGGTTGCTCACCAGCAGTGGCAGGTCGGAGTGGTAGAAGCCGATGACCGGCACATCCAACTGGCGCCGGGCATCCAGGGCTGCCCAGGCGGTCAGGTAAGGGTCGCCCACTTCGATCAGATCGGGCTGTAAATCGTGCAGGACATTTCGCCATGGCGCCAAGCGAACGGGGAAACGGTAGCCTTTGCCGAAGGGCAGGGCGGGCGCCGGTACTTTGAAGATGCCGTCCTGCTCGCTCAAATGTGCGCCGGGGATCAACAGGCTGTGGCGAATGCCCGGCTTGAGCGCCAGACGCCGGTGCTTGGCGTCAAGGTAAGTGCGTACGCCACCGCTGGCCGGGGCGTAGAACATGGTTATGTCAGCGATATGCACGATGAACATCCCTCCGATCCATTGCTCTCCCTAGATGGACCTGAGGTAAGGATAGATGTTCGATTGGGATTGGTGTGTTTGCCGGTCGGTTAAACGCAGGTCCCCTGTGGGAGCGGGCTTGCTCGCGAAAGCGGTGAGTCAGTTAGTACATCTTCAACTGATAGACTGCTTTCGCCAGCAAGCCCGCTCCCACATTGGATCGCCTTGCGTTCGTTTTAATGGTCGGTGTTGTTAATCAGATCCGAAAACTGCCCACCAATTGCTTCAAACGCGAGGCCTGTTGTTCCAGGTCCGAGCAGGCGCGCAGGGTCGATTGCAGGTTTTCCACCCCTTCCTGGTTGAGGGTGTTGATCTCGGTGATGTCCATATT
>NZ_SMOF01000001.1:4844470-4893923 GCF_018135665.1 Pseudomonas sp. B2021 | reverse complement strand
TCTCGGTGATGTCCATATTGATCGACTCCACCACCGAGGTCTGTTCTTCAGTGGCAGTGGCGACCGATTGGTTCATGCCGTCGATCTCGCCAATGCGCTGGGTCACGCTGTTCAGGCGCTCGCCGGCCAGGTTGGCGATTTCCACGCTGTCCAGGCTGTGGCGTTGGCTTTCGCTCATGGTGCTCACCGAATCCCGAGCGCCCACCTGTAGCTCTTCGATCATCGTCTGCACCTGTTGCGCCGACTCCTGAGTGCGATGAGCCAGGTTGCGCACTTCATCGGCTACCACCGCAAAGCCACGCCCGGCTTCGCCGGCGCGCGCCGCTTCGATCGCCGCGTTGAGCGCGAGCAGGTTGGTTTGCTGGGAAATGCTGGTGATCACCTCAAGGATCTGGCCGATATTCACCGTTTTGCTGTTAAGTGCTTCGATATTGGTACTGGAGGTGCTGATCATGCTGGATAACAGCGTCATCGCCTTGATATTGCGTTCAACCACCTGCTGGCCGTCCTCGGCGAGGTGCCGTGCATCGCTGGCCTGGTTAGAAGCCTGTGCAGCATTGCGTGCGATCTCCTGGGCTGCCGCCCCCAGTTGGTTGATGGCCGCAGCAACGCTGTTCGTACGGTTGGCCTGTTCGTCTGAATTGACCATCGACGAATTCGAGGCGCTGACCACCCGCAGGGCCACCTCATTGACGTGCTCGGTGGCGGAAGACACTTCGCGGATCGAGGTATGAATGCGCTCCACGAAGCGGTTGAACGCATTGCCCAGGGTGCCGAACTCATCATTGTTCTGGATGGTCAGGCGGCGGGTCAGGTCGCCTTCACCGTCGGCAATGTCCTGCATGGCGCGGGTCATCAGGTGCAGAGGTTGCAGCAAGACGCGGATGAGCATGCCGAGCAGGGCGATAATGATCACCACCGCGATGATCGTGGCGATCACCGCCGAGGTGCGAAACTCACTGAGCATGGCGAAAGACTTGTCTTTATCCACCGAAACGCCCAGGTACCAGTTCACCGAGGGCAGGCCCTTGATCGGTGTGAATGTCACGATATTGGTCTTGCCGTTGGCTTGCACTTCGCTGAAGTCAGCGCTGATCTTTGGTGTGTCTTTTGGATAAACGTCCGCCAGGGTCTTCATCACCAGGGCTTTATCCGGGTGCACCAGCACTTTACCGTCAGCGCTGACCAGGAACGCATAACCCATGCCGCCAAAATCCAACGCGCCGATGTTATCCACCAGGGTCTGCAGGCTCAGGTCGCCACCGACTACGCCGATGCTTTGGCCGCCCTTGGCGCTGGGCGTGGCGACAGAAATGATCAGTTGCCCGGTCGCCGCGTCGATATAGGGTTCGGTCAGGGTCGAGCCGTTACTGGCCTGGGCGCCTTTGTACCAGGGGCGAACACGTGGGTCGAAGCCGTCGGGCATCTTGGTATCAGGGCGGATGGTGAATGTGCCCTGGCTGTCACCGACGTAGGTGGCCATGAATGACGAGGTCAGCGCTTTCTGCTCCAGCAGGCTGGCGACGACAGTTTTTTCAGGGTTGATGGCGATGTTCTGTGCGGCGTTTTCCACCAGGGCGATACGTCCGGTGAGCCAGGTCTGGATGTTGCTGGCGGTGACGTCGCCCATCTCATGCAGGTAATTATTGAGGTCGTCGCGAATCGCGTTGCGCTGCAGGTAGTCGTTGTAAAGGGTAAACAACGCAAAGGCGGCGATGACGATAAGGGAGGCTGCAAGCAGGATCTTGTGGCTGAAGCGCAGATTTTTGTTCATGGCTTGAAGGGTCCGCTAAGGTCTTAATATCCGAGGCGCATCCTATGCGGGAGGCGCAAAATGGCAGCGTCAAAAAAGGTGTGGTATTTCTGGTGATAGCTCCGTTGGTCCGTATCGGAATTATCTGACCGTTTTTTAGTCTTTGTCGGGCTTACATCCGTCTATATCGACCTCGCGGCACTAAAGATTAACCATAGGTGACGAAATGCCTGACTCCACACAACTGCTTATCGGTGCAGGCCTTGACGGCCAGCCCATCGCCCAGTCCATGCGCCTGGCCAACCGTCATGGGTTGATCGCCGGCGCCACGGGCACCGGCAAGACCGTCACCTTGCAGCGCCTGGCGGAAGCCTTCAGTGATGCGGGCGTGGCGGTGTTCGCTGCCGACATCAAGGGCGACCTCTGCGGCCTGGGCGCCGCCGCCAACCCCCAGGGCAAAGTGGCCGAGCGTATTGCCGGTATGCCCTTCCTTAATTACACCGCCCAGGCGTACCCGGTCACCCTGTGGGATATCCACGGCCAATCCGGTCACCCACTGCGCACCACCATCAGTGAAATGGGCCCGCTGTTGCTCGGCAGCCTGTTGGAACTCACCGACAGCCAACAATCGGCGCTCTATGCGGCGTTCAAAGTGGCCGACCGCGAAGGCCTGTTGCTGCTGGACCTCAAGGACCTCAAGGCACTGCTCAATCACCTGCGCTATCACCCGGAACTGCTGGGCGAAGACGCCGCCTTGATGACCACCGGTTCCAGCCAGGCCTTGTTGCGGCGCCTGGCAGTGCTGGAGCAGCAGGGCGCCGAAGCCTTGTTTGGCGAGCCGGCCCTGCAACTGGAAGATATTTTGCAGCCCGCCAGCGATGGGCGTGGGCGCATCCACCTGCTGGACGCCAGCCGCTTGGTGCATGAAGCGCCGAAGGTCTACGCGACCTTCCTGCTGTGGCTGCTGGCAGAGTTGTTCGAACAATTGCCGGAACGCGGCGATGCCGACAAACCGTTGCTGGCGTTGTTTTTCGACGAGGCGCACTTGTTGTTCGCCGATACGCCAAAAGCCTTGCAGGAGCGCCTGGAGCAGGTGGTGCGCCTGATCCGTTCCAAAGGCGTCGGCGTGTATTTTGTCACCCAATCGCCGGGCGACTTGCCGGACACGGTACTGGCGCAACTGGGCTTGCGCATCCAGCACGGTTTGCGTGCGTTCACCGCCAAAGAGCAGAAATCCCTACGGGCGGTGGCGGACGGTTTCCGGCCCAACCCGACATTCGATACCTTGTCGGTGCTCACAGAGTTGGGCACCGGTGAGGCATTGGTGGGAACCTTGCAGGAAAAGGGCACGCCAGAAGTCGTCCAGCGCGTACTGGTTGCTCCTCCGCAATCGCGGATCGGGCCGCTCAGCGAAGCCGAACGCAAAGCGTTGATCGCCAGTTCGCCGCTGTTGGGGCGCTATGACAAGCCGGTGGATCGTGAGTCTGCCTATGAAGTGCTGATGGCCCGCAAGGAACTTGGGCCTGCCGAGCAGGCCGCGCCGGCCGCCGAAGAGCCGAGCTTCACCGACAAGGCCGGTGCCTTCCTGGGGACCACGGCGGGCAAGGCGTTGAAATCAGCCATGCAGCAGGCCGCCAATCAGATGGGGCGTCAGTTGGTGCGGGGTCTGCTCGGTTCGTTATTGGGCGGCAGCAAACGCAAGTAGCGCTTCAGGCTTTGGGCCGGGCATGGGCGGCCAGCCGTTCCAGGGCGGCGCGCAAGCCAGGGTCGTTGATCCCTTCGGCGGTGGCCTGAAGGGTTTCGGCGGCTGTTTCCGACAGGTCCAGGGTATGCCCCACTGCGCCTTGCGGCACGGTGGGTGGCTGCACTTTGAACTGAATGCGCGTCAAACCGGCGAACTCTTCAAACACCATCAACTGGCGCTGCAAGCGTTTTTGCTGATAACGCAAGCGGGTGGCCCAATGACCATCGGTGACGATTAATAGCAGATTGCCTTCCCGCCAGGACGCCACATGACAGTGCTCACGTGCGGCCGGTTGCAGCTGGCTTTCAAGCAGGCGTTGCAAATGGCCCAGGCGCTTGGCATGGCCAAAGATGGCTTTCAACGGCTTGGCTTCGCGAAGCAACACGCCGGGAGCGCGGGCTGTGAGAGGGCGAAATGCCATGTTTAGACACCTTAGGTAACAGAGCGGCTATCTTAGCAGAAAGCGCCTGCACACCCCGAGGCTCTGCGTCGGCTGGGCTTTGCCCATGAAATCAATAAGTAACTTCTGCACTCCATGGGTTGAAGTTCGCGCAAAAGCCCTTATTTTAAACAAGCCCTCTCACAGCGCCGTGCCTGCCTCGGGGAACAACGCCACTTTCCTCACCCACGATTCCGGGTAGAATGCGCGTTCGCAATGCGGCCGTGAGGGCTGCTCGGGCCACTCACGGTGCGCCCTCCATCCCTATGTGTGGAAGAACCTGCCGATATGTTTGCGCCTTTGTTAAAGAAACTTTTTGGAAGCAAGAATGAGCGCGAAGTCAAACGCATGCTCAAGACGGTGCAGCTGGTCAATGCCTTCGAAGAGCAGATGGTTGCTCTGTCGGACGAGCAATTGCGCGCCAAGACCCAAGAGTTCAAGGCCCGCATAGCCAAAGGTGAAACCCTCGACAAGCTGCTGCCCGAAGCCTTCGCGGTCGCCCGTGAAGCCGGTAAGCGCGTCATGGGCATGCGCCACTTCGACGTCCAGTTGATCGGCGGCATGACCTTGCATGAAGGCATGATTGCCGAAATGCGCACCGGTGAAGGCAAGACCCTGGTGGCAACCCTGGGCGTCTACCTCAACGCACTGTCCGGCAAGGGCGTGCACGTTGTGACGGTGAACGACTACCTGGCTCGCCGGGACGCCAACTGGATGCGCCCGCTGTATGAATTCCTCGGCCTGACCGTCGGCGTGGTAACGCCGTTCCAGCCGCCGGAAGAGAAGCGCGCCGCGTACGCCTGCGATATCACCTACGGCACCAACAACGAATTCGGTTTCGACTACCTGCGCGACAACATGGCGTTCAGCATGGATGAAAAATTCCAGCGTGAACTCAACTTTGCCGTGATCGACGAAGTCGACTCCATCCTCATCGACGAAGCCCGTACCCCGCTGATCATCTCCGGCCAGGCCGAAGACAGCTCGCGCCTGTACACCGAGATCAACAAGTTGATCCCGCGCCTGGAGCAGCACATCGAGGAAGTGGAAGGCGTGGTGACCAAAGAAGGTCACTTCACCATCGACGAGAAGACCCGCCAGGTCGAACTCAACGAAGCCGGTCACCAGTTTGTCGAAGAGATGCTCACCCAGATCGGCGAGCTGGCCGAAGGTGAAAGCCTGTACTCGGCGCACAACCTGGGCCTGTTGACCCACGTGTATGCCGGCCTGCGCGCCCACAAGCTGTTCCATCGCAACGTCGAATACATCGTGCAGGAAGGCCAGGTGGTTCTGGTCGACGAGCACACCGGTCGTACCATGCCCGGTCGTCGCCTGTCCGAAGGCCTGCACCAGGCCATCGAAGCCAAGGAACACCTCAACATCCAGGCCGAAAGCCAGACGTTGGCGTCCACCACCTTCCAGAACTACTTCCGTCTGTACAACAAGCTGTCCGGCATGACCGGTACGGCCGACACCGAAGCGTTCGAATTCCACCAGATCTACAACCTGGCCGTGATGGTCATTCCGCCGAACAAGCCGTTGGCGCGTAAAGACTACAACGACCTTGTGTTCCTGACCGCCGAAGAGAAGTACGCGGCGATCATCAATGACATCAAGGACGGCATGGCCAAGGGCCGTCCGATCCTGGTGGGTACCGCCACCATCGAGACTTCCGAGCACGTGTCCAACCTGCTCAACAAGGAAGGCATCGAGCACAAGGTACTGAACGCCAAGTTCCACGAAAAAGAAGCCGAGATCATCGCCCAGGCCGGTCGCCCAGGCGCACTGACCATCGCCACCAACATGGCCGGTCGTGGTACCGACATCCTGTTGGGCGGCAACTGGGAAGTGGAAGTGGCCTCGCTCGACAACCCGACACCCGAGCAGATCGCCCAGATCAAGGCCGACTGGCAGAAGCGCCACCAGGCCGTACTGGAATCCGGTGGCTTGCAGGTGATCGCGTCCGAGCGTCACGAATCGCGTCGTATCGACAACCAGCTGCGTGGCCGTGCCGGTCGCCAGGGTGACGCCGGTTCCAGCCGCTTCTACCTGTCGCTGGAAGACAGCTTGATGCGTATCTTCGCGTCGGACCGGGTGAAGAACTTCATGAAAGCCCTGGGCATGCAGTCCGGTGAAGCGATCGAGCACCGCATGGTGACCAACGCCATCGAGAAGGCCCAGCGCAAAGTAGAAGGCCGTAACTTCGACATTCGTAAGCAACTGCTCGAGTTCGACGACGTCAACAACGAACAGCGTAAAGTGATCTATCACATGCGTAACACGTTGCTGGCCGCCGACAACATTGGCGAGACCATCGCTGATTTCCGTCAGGACGTGCTCAACGCCACTGTCAGCGCGCATATCCCGCCACAATCGCTGCCTGAGCAGTGGGATGTTGCCGGCCTGGAAGCGGCATTGAAGAGCGACTTCGGTGTGGACTTGCCGGTTCAGCAATGGCTGGACGAAGACGACCACCTGTACGAAGAAACCCTGCGCGAAAAACTGATGGCCGAGCTGCTGGCTGCGTACAACGAGAAAGAAGAGCAGGCGAGTGCCGAAGCACTGCGCACCTTCGAGAAACAGATCGTATTGCGCGTGCTGGATGACCTGTGGAAAGACCACCTGTCGACCATGGACCACCTGCGCCACGGTATCCACCTGCGTGGCTACGCCCAGAAGAACCCGAAGCAGGAGTACAAGCGCGAGTCGTTCACGCTGTTCTCCGAATTGCTGGATTCGATCAAGCGCGACTCGATCCGCGTGCTGTCCCACGTTCAGGTGCGTCGCGAAGACCCGATCGAGGAAGAAGCACGCCTGCGTCAGGAAGCCGAGGCCCTGGCGGCGCGCATGCAGTTCCAGCACGACGAAGCGCCGGGCCTGGATGAGCCTGAAGCCTTGGGTGAAGAGGTCGATGTGGCCCTGGCCCAGACCCCGGTTCGCAATGACCAGAAGCTGGGTCGCAACGAACTGTGCTACTGCGGTTCGGGCAAGAAATTCAAACACTGCCACGGCCAGATCGAATAAGATTTTCGCCTGACGCTGCAACACCCCGCGCCGCGACCGGCCTTTGCCGTCGCGGCGTTTTGCCATTAATTCCCACCGTCGATAGCGACGGCACAGACATCACCTATTTTTAAGGAGCGCATTCATGGCTGTTGGTCTTGGTCCTTTGCCCACGTTGCACCCGGTTGCCGGTTTTGAACTCGGTATCGCTTCGGCCGGCATCAAGCGCCCGGGGCGCAAGGATTTAGTGGTGATGCGTTGTGCTGAAGGCTCGACCGTGGCGGGTGTGTTCACCCTCAACGCCTTCTGCGCCGCACCGGTGATTCTGGCCAAGCAGCGCGTGGCCGGTTCGATCCGTTACCTGCTGACCAACACCGGCAATGCCAACGCCGGCACCGGCGAGCCAGGCCTCGTCGCGGCGGCGCGCACCTGCGCCAAGCTGGCCCAGTTGACCGGCGTCGATGCCAGCCAGGTGCTGCCGTACTCCACCGGTGTGATCGGTGAGCCGCTGCCGGTGGAAAAAATCGAAGGCGCCCTGCAAGCCGCGCTTGATGACTTGTCTGTGGATAACTGGGCGGCTGCGGCCACCGGCATCATGACCACCGACACCTTGCCCAAGGGCGCGAGCCGACAGTTTGTGCATGACGGCGTGACCATCACCGTCACTGGTATCAGCAAAGGCGCAGGCATGATCCGCCCGAACATGGCCACCATGCTCGGCTATATCGCCACCGACGCCAAAGTTTCCCGCGATGTGCTGCAACGCCTGATGCTGGACGGCGCCAACAAGTCGTTCAACCGCATCACCATCGACGGTGATACGTCCACCAACGACTGCTGCATGCTGATCGCCACCGGCCAGGCCAACCTGCCGGAAATCACTTCTACCGAAGGCCCATTGTTTGCGGCGTTGAAGCAGGCGGTGTTCGAAGTGTGCATGGACGTGGCCCAGGCCATCGTGCGTGACGGCGAGGGCGCGACCAAGTTTGTCACGGTTGAAGTCAACGGCGGCGGCAGCCATCAGGAATGCCTGGATGTGGGCTACACCGTGGCGCACTCGCCGCTGATCAAGACTGCGTTGTTTGCATCGGACCCGAACTGGGGCCGCATCCTGGCTGCCGTTGGCCGTGCCGGCGTGCCGGACCTGGACGTGAGCAAGATTGACGTATTCCTGGGCGACGTATGCATCGCCAGCCGTGGCGCCCGTGCCGAAACTTACACCGAAGCCCAGGGTTCGGCGGTAATGCAGCAGGAAGAAATCACCATCCGCATCGAACTGGGCCGCGGCGAGTGCAGCGAAACCATCTGGACCACCGACCTGTCCCACGAGTACGTGAAGATCAACGCGGAATACCGTACCTGAAAATGACCCTCCCCCTGTAGGAGCGAGCTTGCTCGCGAAAAACTCAAGGCCACCGCGTTTATCCAGGATGCACGCGTTATCGTTGACGTTCTTCGCGAGCAAGCTCGCTCCTACAAAGGGCTATAACGAGAGGAAGCAGTGGCGTGAAACGAGTGCATGTAGCAGCAGCGGTGATCCGCGGTGTCGATGGCAGGATCCTGCTGGCGCGCCGTGCCGATACTCAGCATCAAGGCGGCCTCTGGGAGTTTCCCGGCGGCAAGGTGGAGGCCGATGAGTCGGTTGCCACGGCCTTGTCCCGTGAATTGCAGGAAGAGCTGGGCATCCAGGTCACCACGACGCGGCCGCTGATCAAGGTGCAACATGACTATCCGGACAAACAGGTATTGCTGGATGTCTGGGAAGTCTCGGCTTTTACCGGCGAGCCCCATGGCGCTGAAGGGCAGCCGTTGGCGTGGGTGGCACCGCGGGACCTGGTCAACTATGAATTCCCGGCGGCGAATGCGCCGATTGTCGCTGCGGCACGCTTGCCTGCCGAGTACCTGATCACCCCTGGCGAGCTGGAAACCCCGACGCTGTTGCGCGGTATCCAGAAGGCTATTGCCGGTGGCATCAAGCTGGTTCAATTGCGTGCCCCTAACGGTTACGACCCCAAATACCGTGACCTAGCGGTGGATGCGGTGGGCCTGTGTGCTGGCAAGGCGCAACTGATGCTCAAGGGGCCGTTTGAGTGGCTGGGTGATTTTCCCGCTGCCGGCTGGCATATGACCTCGGCGCAGTTGCGCAAATACGCCAGTAAGGGTCGACCGCTGCCCAAAGACCGTTGGCTGGCGGCTTCGTGCCACAACGCTGAAGAGCTGGCGCTGGCAGAAATGATGGACGTGGATTTTGTCACCCTGTCGCCGGTGCAACCGACCCAGACTCATCCGGATGCCCAGCCGTTGGGTTGGGAGCAGGCGCAGCAGTTGATCGCCGGGTTCAGCAAGCCGGTGTTTCTGTTGGGCGGGGTTGGGCCGGCGCAGCGGGAGCAGGCGTGGGAGGCTGGTGCGCAAGGTGTGGCAGGTATTCGGGCGTTCTGGCCGCAGGTGTGATGAGCGTTCCCACGCTCTGCTGATCGTGCTGATCGTTCCCACGCTCTGCGTGGGAATGCCTCCTGCGACGCTCTGCGTCACGCTTTGGGACGCGGAGCGTCCGTTGATGCATTCCCACGCAAAGCGTGGGAACGATCTGCTCAGTGTGGCTTGGCCGCCGCCTGCCACAACACTTCCGCAACACCTTGGCGCTTGGCAATCACCCTGGCCGCCACAAACAGCAAGTCCGACAACCGATTGATATACGCCAGCCCCACACCCTCCAACGGCTCCACGGCATTGAGGTGCTGACAGCGGCGCTCGGCGCTGCGCGCCAGGCTGCGGCACACATGGGCCTGGGCGATCAAGGCTGAGCCGCCGGGCAGAATGAAGTTCTCCAGCGGTCCAACCTCTTCATTCCAACGATCAATCGCTGCTTCCAGTCGATCCACTTCCGCCGCATTCAGCGCCTTGTACACCGGCATGGCCAGCTCACCGCCCAAGTCAAACAGACGGTGCTGGCAAGGGGTGAGCACTTCAATCACATCCTTCAACGCCGGATGCTTGCCGCTTTGTTCTTCAAGGTTGGCCAGCAGCAGGCCCAACTGGCTGTTCAGCGTATCCACCTCGCCAATCGCTTCCACGCGTGGATGGTCCTTGGGCACGCGGCGGCCGTCGCCGAGGCAGGTTTCGCCTTTGTCGCCGGTACGGGTGTAGATCTTCGACAGGCGAAAGCCCATGGTCAGTGCTCCAGTTGGGTAAATTCAGTGGGGGGCAATTGGCTGCCGGCCAGAGGCAGGCGCAAGGTAAAGCAGGTGCCCTGGCCCAGGGTGGAATGCACTTCCATCTGGCCCTTGTGGTTGTTGGTGATGATGAAATACGACACCGACAGGCCTAGCCCGGTGCCCTGGCCGATTTCCTTGGTAGTAAAGAAGGGTTCGAACGTACGTTTGCGCACGTTTTCGCTCATGCCGATGCCGTTGTCTTCCACCTGGATTTCGGCCCACGGCGGGTTGAGGCGGGTGCGCAGAATAATGCGCCCAGGTTCGCTGTCGTCTTCCCGCAGGTGAATGGCCTGGGCAGCGTTCTTCAACAGGTTGAGCAGCACTTGCTCCAGCTCGTTGGCGGTGCCGGGTACCGGGCCCAGTTGCGGATCGAACTGGCGGATGATCGCCTGGCCCTTGAAATCGAAACCGATGGTCAGGTCGAAGTCGTTGCCGGCGATTTCCACGGCCTGGTCAATCAGCGCCGGCAAATCGCAGGGTGCCATCTGGCGATTGCTGCGGCGGCTGAAGCTGAGCATGTGGGTGACGATTTTCGCGGCACGTGCGCCGGCCTGCTGAATGCCGTCGAGCAGTTGCGGGACTTCGCGGCCTTGCAGGTAACGGTTGACCGTCTCCAGCTCGATGCCCACCTGCTCGGCAAGCTCCAGGTTCTTGGGCAGCTCGGGCGACAGGCGCCGGCGAATGTTCTGCACGTTATGCAGGATCGCGCCCAGCGGGTTGTTGATCTCATGGGCCATACCCGCCGCCAGGCCGCCCACGGAGAGCATTTTTTCCGATTGCACCATCATTTCTTCCAGGGACAGGCGCTGGGTGATGTCGTCGATTCGGATCACCACACCGCGCCCGGCGCCGCCCATCAACGGGTAGAACGTCAGCGCATAATGCTTGGGTTCGTCGTCCTTGATCCAGGTGACCCGCTCGATCCGCTCCACCGTGTGTTGCTCCACGGTGGCCTTGATCTGCGGCAGGTACGGCTTGAGCGGCTGGAAGGCCAGGAATACCGGTTGGTTCAGGGCTTCGTCCAGGCGCGTACCGGATAGGGCGGTGGCTTCCTGGTTCCACTGGGTGACGTAAAGTTGTTCATCCAGGGCGATCAGCGCCGAGGGCATCGAGTCGATGATGCTGTTCAGGTAGTTCTGGAAGCCCGTGAGCTTTTTCTCGATCTTGCTGCGCACCTGGACTTCCAGTTCCAGCTTGCGGTTGGTATGCCGGGTTTCTTCGGCCAAACCCTGGGCCTGGTCATACGCAGCCTGGGAATCGTCGCGCGCACGTTTAAGTTGCTGCTCACGGGCTTCGATGCGCGACAACATGGTGTTGAAGGCTTCAGCCAGGCTGCCGATTTCGTCACGGTTGCCACGCCCGGCGCGTAACGCGTAGTTTTCCTCGCGGGTCACCTGGCGGGACAGCTCTTCAAGCTCATGAATCGGTCGGGTGATCAGGCGTTTGATCTGCCGGGCGATGACCAGCCACAACAACACGCTGAAAATCAGGATACCCAGGCTCGCGGTCAGCGTGCCGGTATAGAACGCCACCGGCAACTCACTGCTGGCCACTAGCAACAAATGCCCTGAAGGCTGGTTGCCGCGGGGTAGGGTGATGACCTGGTTGCTGCGAAATTCGGTGAGGCGCCAGGCTTCGATATGCCGGTAGTGGTCCGGCAGGTGCAGGCGGTCGCCGTGCTGCATCTGCGCCAGGCGGTTGCCTTCGCCGTCGTACAGGGCGGCGGCGCGCAACGGTGAATAGCTGGTCAGCTCATTGAGCAGCGCCTCGGCCTTGGTCGGAGACTCAAGGGCCTCGGCGGCGAGCGCGGGGTTGGACACCAGTCGACCAATGGACTGCAAGGCCTGGGGGGCCATGCTTTCCTGGGAGATCCAGTAGGCGGCGCTGATAAACGTCAGGTTGGCCACCAGCAATACGGTGGTCAACAACACCAGCAGGGCTGCCAGCAGTTTCTGCCCTACCGGTAGATTTTCAAGACGCTGGCGCAGTGGCATCAGGGGGTTCCCAGGTGATAGACAGGTAGGCAGGGTAGCGCGTGCCTCAGTCGCTGGCCAATCCGCGTGCGCGCAAATGCTCGACCAGGCGCGCTTGCAACTGTTGCAGATGCGGCAACACCAATTGATGGCGGGCGGCCGCCTGGCAGGCATAGCCCAGCAGGTAGCTGATCTCGGTACGCCGTGCGTTGGCCACGTCCTGGTACATGGACGAATAATTGGCCGCAGTGGCCTGGATCACCCGCTGCACTTCGCTGTGCAGGTCTTGTGCGGCGGCGGGCTGGCCGCAGCATTCGAGCAGCTCGGCCAGTTCAGCGCACAAGGTCGCCACTTCACACGCGTGGGCTTGCAAGCCGCCGTTGCGGCACTGGTAAAGCACCGTCAGGGGATTGATAGCGCAATTGAGCGCCAGCTTGCGCCACAGGCGCGTGAGAATATCGCTGGCCCAATCGTGGGGAATGCCGGCTGCTTGCAGGTCGTCCAGCCACAGCGGCGGCGTGGGGTGGCTCGCATCCCCCAGCCAGGTGTAGCCATGGCCGGCAAATACCACCCGCCAGTCGCCTTCGCGAAACGCGCCTTCGGTGCTCGAGGCAAAGATACAACGGGCCGACGGCACTTGTGCGGCCACTGCGTCCTGGCTGCCGAGGCCGTTTTGCAGCAGGATCAGTTCGGCGTCGGGCGCCAGTCGAGGTTGCAACTGGGCAATGGCGCTTTGGGCATCGTAGGCTTTGCACGCGACGAGCAGGCGATGAATCAGCTCTGGGCTGTCAGACGTTTCACCGACTACCGGGTAAGTCTGTTCTACACCCTGCTCGACCAGGGTCAGCCCCTGGCCGGCTCGATAGTCGGCCAGGCGCGCCTCATTGCGCAGGATCAGCCTGACGGGCACGCCCGCGCGCGCCAGCCGTGCGGCCCAGAGGGTGCCCAGGCTGCCGGCGCCAAGAATATGCCAGGGGGTCGACATCAGTGTGTACTCCATAAGCTCGCCAGCGGTGAACGGCGCGAAAGAACCGCTATAATGCCCCGGAATTTTAGCTCGGGCGCGCTCCATCTCTACTGAGCCCGCCCCTTATATTGGAGAAATCACATGCCTTCGTTCGACGTGGTATCTGAACTGGACAAACACGAAGTCACCAACGCCGTCGAGAACGCCGTCAAGGAACTGGACCGTCGCTACGACTTGAAAGGCAAGGGCAGCTTCGAATTCAAGGAAAAGGAACTGACCGTCAACCTGACCGCTGAAGCCGATTTCCAGCTGGAAGCGATGATCGAGATCCTCAAGCTGGCCCTGGTCAAGCGCAAGATCGACGTGCAATGCCTGGAAGTCAAGGATGCCTACGCTTCCGGCAAGCTGATGAAGCAGGAAGCCGTGCTTAAGGAAGGCATCGACAAGGAACTGGCGAAGAAGATCGTCGCGCACATCAAGGACGCCAAGCTCAAGGTCCAGGCCGCCATCCAGGGCGAGCAGGTTCGCGTCACCGGCAAGAAGCGTGACGACCTGCAAGAGGCCATCGCGGCCCTGCGCGCCAAGACGTTTGACATGCCGCTGCAGTTCAATAACTTCCGCGACTGATGGCACTTTGGGGAACCTGTGGGCACTTTTGACGTCCCACGCCCCAAGCATCATTGCCTACAATTGAGCCCTTCGGGGCTCAATTGCGTTGTCAGGCAGTCAATACAGCCTTATCGCCGCACAATAGGAGAAAGTAGATGGATTTGAACGCTGAAATGGATCACCTGATCAAGACCTCCCAGTCTTGGCTCCCCATGATCATGGAATACGGCAGCCGGGTATTGCTGGCGTTGGTCACCCTGGCAATTGGCTGGTGGCTGATCAATGTTTTGACTCACCGCGTGGGCCGTCTGCTGGCCATGCGCAACGCTGACTTGGCACTGCAACACTTCATCACCAGCCTTGCGAACATCGCGCTCAAAGTCATGCTGGTGGTCAACGTGGCCTCGATGATTGGTGTGGCCACCACCTCGTTCGTTGCGGCAATCGGTGCCGCTACCCTGGCAATCGGCCTGGCCTTGCAAGGCAGCCTGGCGAACTTTGCCGGCGGCGTGCTGATCCTGTTGTTCCGCCCGTTCCGTATCGGTGACTGGATCGAAGCCCAGGGTACCTCGGGTACCGTCGACAGCATCCAGATCTTCCACACGGTGTTGCGCACCGGCGACAACAAGACGGTGATCATTCCCAACGGCAGCCTGTCCAACGGCCTGATCACCAACACCAACCGCCAGCCGACCCGCAAGGTCGTGTTTGATGTAGGTGTGGACTATGAGGCAGACCTGCAGAAAGCTCGTGAAGTGCTGCTGGCGCTGGCCGAAGACCCACGTGTACTGAAGGACCCTGCCGCCGTGGCGGTGGTGTCGACCTTGGGCGACAGTTCCATCACCGTCTCCCTGCGTTGCTGGACCAACACGCCGGATTATTGGGACGTGATGTTCATGCTCAATGAACTGGCGCGTGACCGTTTGAAAGCGGCCGGGATTGATATTCCGTTTCCGCAACGGGTTATTCGGGTGATGCAGGAAAGTGCAACGAAATAACTTGGCGTGACGCTATCAAACTTGGCCGAAAAGTCAGCTTTGACAAACTAGTTACTTAGCTTGCTAGTTGTTTTGTGGATTGAAATAAAACTGCAATAAAAAAGCCGCTCCCTGTTGAACAGAGGAGCGGCTTTTTGTTTGAGGCCGAAGCCTCAGGTCATCATTGTAATTAAACGGGTAATTACAAGATGTTCAGCGGGTAGTTGGCGATCAGACGCAGCTCATCGATCGACGGCGAACCGTAGTACACGCCATCACCGGAACGGTAAGTCGCTTGACGCAGACGCAAGCTCAGGTCTTTCGCCGGGCCGCTCTGGATCACGTACTTGGCTTCGATGTCACGTTCCCACTCTTTGCCGTTGCTGGTGGTGCCCGTGTTGGCGCCGCTACCGGTGACATAACGGGTCATGAAGCTCAGGCCCGGAATGCCGAAGGTCGCCATGTTGATGTCATAACGCGCCTGGTAGGACTTTTCGCCTTCGGCGTTAAAGTCAGAACGGGCGATGGAGTTGGCCAGGAACACTGTGCCGCCGCCGTCTACGCCGTAACCGTAGTCGCCGTCACCGGTGACTTTCTGGGCTGCCAGGGTGAAGGTGTGAGCGCCGATGGTGTACGCACCTTGCAAGCTGAATGCGCGGTTGTCGAGCTTGGTCACGCCATCTTTCTCTGCGCGTTGCAGGCCGGCGCCATCGCTCTTGGTGTCGTAGATGTTGAAGTCCAGCGCGAACGACTGATCATCGCTCAGGGCGTGGGTCCAATTCAGGTTGCTGTAGTACTTGCGGAAGTAATCTTCGGTTTTCGCGTAGTACAGGCTGCCGGTGACTTCTGGAGTGAAGGCATACACGCCACCGACGAAGTCGGTTTTGGTCAGGCCCAGGCTGTCGTGGTAGGTCTGGTTCTGCGCGACGCTGGAAGTGAAGTGACCGCCTTCAAGCTTCAGGCCCTTGATCTCGTTGCTGGTGATCGAGATGCCTTGTGGCAGCTCTGGCAGCAGGCGGCTGTCGTCGGAGGCAAACACTGGGGCTGTGGTGTATTGGTCGCCAACCTTCAGCACAGTGTTGGAGATGCGGAACTTGACCGCGCCGCCTCCTTTGGAATAGTCATCTTGCGAACGACCGTCGGAACCAGTAGGGAACAGGCCGGTGCCGGCGCGGCCCTTGCCGCTGTCAAGCTTGAGGCCCATCAGGCCGATCACGTCTACACCGACACCAATGGTGCCTTGGGTGAAGCCCGATTCGTACAGGGCATTGAAGCCCAGGCCGGTTTCTTCAGCACGGCTCTTACGCTTGCCGTTGACGGTGCTGTAACCGCCGCCTGGCTCATTACGGAAGTCACGGCTGAAGTACAGCGCGCGAGTATTGATGCTGAAAGTGCTGTCTTCAACAAAACCCTTGGAATCGTCCTGGGCGGACGCCATTGCGAACTGCGAGGTGCCTGCTGAAACAGCCAGGGCGATCATGCTCCACTTCATCACGCGCATCGTGATTTGCTCCTTTGGTTTTAGGAAGAGTACTGCCGTCCCACCTGTATTTTTATCTGGGCGGCTCTTTCTTTTTGTGTCGGCGCAAAGTTAGCTCACGCAGACCCTATTGACGATACTTACTCAACTATCCTTTCAGCTTCTTTACGAGGCTGTCGTAAATCGCTAGATCCATGTCGCAAATTCACAGCCCAAAATGTATCCAGGCTGACAACTTCAATGCTGCTTTCAGACTTCTTTCAAAGTTTGAACACTTCCCTGATACACATTGAAACGCCACTATTTTTATCGCGAAACACCTGTGTCCAAACGGGTGCCGTTGCCGACGATATGGGGGTGAATGCAACAAGCGTGCTCAAACCACTAACCGAATGTCATTTTTTCGTGAAAAGTGTGATGAACCTGTAAAAACCGCATAAGCACGGGGGTTTTACGCCATTTGGGTTGGGCTTGACGCCAGGGTGTTACCCCGGTTCGGTGGTACCTGAATCCTGTACCTGGGTAAAACGTTACCGGTTGACCCTTATCAGTGGGTAATCGGCGGATCCCTTTGAGGCACAGGTGGGTCATTTTGGTGCATTCCGTTGAGGCCCGGCCTAGCGTTGCTCTGCTGGGTTACTGCCTCTAAAGGGTGCATTCTTTTGCCCGGCTGCCTCAAGGCCGCCAGCATTGCCCGTGAAGCCTTGGGCATTCGAAGGTATGCTGGGCGCCTGTTACCGACCTGCCGAACGGAGTGCCCACGTGTTCGCCTTAGATCAACGCCTGCAACAAGATACCTTGGCCATTGGGGACTTCCCGCTCTGCCGCCTGCTGCTGTCCAATGACGCCAATTACCCCTGGTTCATTCTGGTGCCACGCATCGACGGTATCAGCGAAGTGTTTCAACTGGATGTCGCAGATCAACAAACCTTGTGGCAAGAAACGACAGCCCTGGCGCAGCTGCTTAACGAGGGGCTGGCGGCTGACAAGATGAACATCGGCGCGCTGGGTAACGTGGTCAGCCAGTTGCACGTGCACGTGATTGTGCGCAAGCGCGATGACGCCGCCTGGCCAGCCCCGGTGTGGGGCAAGCACCCGGCCCGGCCCTATACGCAAGAGCAATTGGCCGCGATTCGTACCCGACTGCGCGAGCTATTGCCTGCCGACTTCATCTTTACCCAGGACTGAGCCATGGACCTGCAAGAACGCGTCACCGACCTGGAAAGCCGCCTGGCCTTCCAGGACGACACCATTGAAACCCTCAATGACATCCTGGTTGCCCAGCAGCGGGCCGTCGAACGCTTGCAATTGCAGATGACTGCACTGCTCAAGCGCCAGGAAGAAATGGGCGGGCAGTTTGAGTCATCCGAAGAAGAAGCGCCTCCGCCCCACTATTGAATGCGCACGCAATAAAAAAACCGCGACCCAGCCAAGGCTGAATCGCGGTTTTTTTTTGCTGCGAAGGCTGGGGAATCAGCGACGCGGCAGGGCAGCGATGACGTCTTCGGCTTGCAGGCCCTTGTCACGGTTCATCACCGAGAACTCCACGCGCTGGCCTTCGACCAGGACGCGATGGCCTTCGCCACGAATGGCTCGGAAGTGGACGAAGATATCGTCGCCCGAGTCGCGGGAAATGAAGCCGAAGCCCTTGGAGGTGTTGAACCACTTGACGGTCCCGGTATCCCGGTTGGTCATGTCATAGTTTTGCGACGCGGCCGCTGGAGACGAGCGGTAGAAGCTGATGGCCAGGTGAAGAACGATGGCGACCACAGCAATCACCAGGCTGAGCAGGATGGCCGGATGGCCCCCAACTTCAGGCATGGGCGCCAGGAGGGTGAGGGTTTGTACGACAACAGTCAGCACCAGCAGCGCACTGACCAGGTTTTGCAGTTGATGACGCGTGCCTTTGTTCCAGTAAGGGATTACCGGTGCGAGCGTCAGGTTAAGAAGGCCGAACAAGGCCAGGTACAGGGCGTCGTGTTGTTCCAGATAGGGCAGGCTTTCAGGCTGCAGGCTCGGAATAAAGGACAGCAGCAACGCTGCAACGCCCGTTAGCAGGTGGACGATTTTCAACATTTTGGTTAACTCACGTTAAGACGGATCACAAGGAAGAGCTGACTGGCACGGTTCGCTTCTGAACAATGGGAGGCGTTGAGCACGTGCGCGGGTATCAGCCTATGTGACGTGCCGCAGGAATAAACGGCAGCCACACCGCGTCTATTTAACAGCAAAGGCTGTGCCTACTCAAATCAAGCATTTCGGGGTGTTGCCACGGCCACGGCATTTCTGCGTCAAACGCTTGTCCTAGACAGGTGCGGGATTTTTCATTGGCATGCCCAGACTCTTCCCACAGGTAAACAGGCTTGCCAAGTCAGATCCCGCAGGCGGTGCGGGGCGATTTGCCGCATGTCGCCCGGGTGTGCCGGGCTGCACATGACGCACTCTCTTGTTAGAGTGGAGCTGCACCTGATCAATGAATGCTCGTCAATTGAAGGGGAAACACATGGCAATCGATATTGGTATCAGTGAAGAAGACCGTAAATCCATCGTCGACGGACTTTCCCGCCTGCTTTCCGATACCTATGTTCTGTATCTGAAGACCCACAATTTCCATTGGAACGTCACAGGCCCCATGTTTCGTACGCTGCACCTGATGTTCGAGGAGCAGTACAACGAGCTGGCGCTGGCAGTGGACTCCATTGCCGAGCGTATCCGTGCCCTGGGCTTCCCGGCGCCGGGTGCCTATTCGATTTACGCCCGCCTGTCTTCCATCAAGGAAGAAGAGGGTGTGCCGAGCGCCGAAGAGATGATCAAGCAGTTGGTGGCCGGCCAGGAAGCGGTCACGCGTACCGCGCGAGGCATCTTCCCATTGCTCGACAAAGTCAGTGATGAGCCGACGGCAGACCTCTTGACCCAGCGTATGCAGGTTCACGAGAAAACCGCGTGGATGCTGCGCTCCCTGCTCGAAAACCAGTAACGGTTAAACCCAGGCGGCGCCTTTTGGGCGCTGCCTGCTGGTTTCCCTGCGCTTCCTGGCGTTGTCCTACGACTAACTACTCCCCGTCTTCTGGCTGCTCTGCGCTGGCTGCTGTTTTATAGGCCCATCGTCCAATGGGAGAAACCTGTTGGCTGCTGTTTGGCAATGGAGTGTCAGGTGTATGTCACGTGGAGTGGGTAAGGGAGTGATGGAAGCCTGTGGTTTTCACAAGATAAAAGTTGACCCTTTTTCGAAGGGGTTTGATATGGGACTGGCCAAGCCACTGTCCCGGTCGGTCAGGCTCAATGGGTTTTCTACCTGCCTGCGGCTTGAACAGATCTATTGGAACATCCTGACGGAAATCGCCAGGCTCAATACCTGTTCGGTCAGTGCGTTGTTGTCCTATGTCGATCGGGAAGTGCATTTGCGTTACGGAGGCGTAAAGAACTTCAGCGGGCTGGTGAGGGTGGTGTGCGTGGTTCATGTGCTCAAAGGCCGGGGCGCGCTCACGACGGGAGACACGCTCAAGCAGTAGTCCGGTGGTCGGCCCGTCATCCCGGCGGGCCGGGCCCTGGGCACAAAGCCGGCTGCGCTGTGTTGATTTACCAGATATAATCCCGCGCTTTGCTGCGCATGCCGGGCTTTATGCACAGGGCAGGGCGTGGCGCTGTAACGATCTGATCGCCGAGACATCTCCATGCCCATGTACGACTATCAATGCGCTTCCTGTGGTCATCAGTTGGAAGCCATTCAGAAGATCAGCGCCGCGCCGCTGGTCGATTGCCCTGCCTGCCAGGCACCTGAGTTGAAGAAGATGTTGTCCATGCCGGGCTTCCGCCTGAGCGGCAGCGGCTGGTACGAGACCGATTTCAAGACCGGCGCCAAGAAGAACCTGGCGGGCGGCGACAAAGCAGACTGAGTTGAACTCTACGCGCAGGCTCCTGCATTATCCGTCCCCTGCTTAACTGTACGGTGACGAGGCAGGCCTGCCACCGAATTTCGAATTACGAGAAGTGAAACCACGACCATGATGCGCAGCCACTATTGCGGCCAACTGAACGAGACCCTGGAAGGTCAGGAAATCACCCTTTGCGGATGGGTTCACCGTCGCCGCGACCACGGCGGGGTGATCTTCCTCGACATCCGTGACCGTGATGGTCTGGCCCAGGTGGTGTTCGACCCGGACCGCGCCGAGAGTTTCGCCGCCGCCGACCGCGTGCGCAGCGAGTACGTGGTGAAAATCACCGGCAAGGTACGCCTGCGTCCGGCCGGTGCTGTGAACAAGAACATGGCGTCCGGCGGCATCGAAGTGCTGGGCTACGAGCTGGAAGTGCTGAACGAGTCGGAAACCCCGCCGTTCCCACTTAACGAATACTCCGACGTAGGCGAAGAAACCCGCCTGCGCTACCGCTTCCTGGACCTGCGTCGTCCGGAAATGGCCGAGAAGCTGCGCCTGCGTTCGCGCATGACCACCAGCATCCGCCGCTTCCTCGACGAAAACGGCTTCCTGGACGTCGAAACGCCGATCCTCACCCGGGCCACCCCGGAAGGCGCGCGTGACTACCTGGTACCGAGCCGCACCCACGCCGGCAGCTTCTTCGCCCTGCCGCAATCGCCGCAGTTGTTCAAGCAACTGCTGATGGTGGCCGGCTTCGACCGTTACTACCAGATCGCCAAGTGCTTCCGTGACGAAGACCTGCGCGCTGACCGCCAGCCGGAATTCACCCAGATCGACATCGAGACCAGCTTCCTCGATGAAACAGAGATCATGGGCCTGACCGAGCAGATGATCCGCAACCTGTTCAAGGAAGTGCTGGGCCTGGAGTTCGGCGAATTCCCGCACATGACCTTCGAAGAAGCCATGCGCCGCTACGGTTCCGACAAGCCAGACCTGCGTAACCCGCTGGAACTGGTGGACGTGGCCGACCAGCTCAAGGATGTCGACTTCAAGGTGTTCAGCGGCCCGGCCAACGACCCGAAATGCCGTATCGCCGCCCTGCGCGTGCCTGGCGGCGCGAGCATGCCGCGCAAGCAGATCGACGACTACACCAAGTTCGTCGGCATCTACGGTGCCAAGGGCCTGGCGTACATCAAGGTCAACGAGCGCGCCAACGGTGTCGACGGCCTGCAATCGCCGATCGTGAAAAACATCCCTGAGGCCAACCTGAACACGATCCTTGATCGCGTCGGTGCGGTTGACGGCGACATCGTGTTCTTCGGCGCCGACAAGGCCAAGATCGTCAGCGAAGCCCTGGGCGCGCTGCGTATCAAGCTGGGTCACGACCTGAACCTGCTGACCTGCGAATGGGCGCCGATGTGGGTTGTGGACTTCCCGATGTTCGAAGAGAACGACGACGGCAGCTTTAGCGCCTTGCACCACCCGTTCACCGCGCCGAAGTGCTCCCCGCAGGAGCTGGAAGCCAACCCGGCCGGCGCGCTGTCCCGTGCCTACGACATGGTGCTCAACGGTACTGAACTGGGTGGCGGCTCGATCCGTATCCACCGCAAAGAGATGCAACAAGCGGTCTTCCGCCTGCTGGGCATCAACGAAGCGGAACAGGAAGAGAAATTCGGCTTCCTGCTCGACGCCCTGAAATACGGCGCGCCGCCGCACGGTGGCTTGGCGTTCGGTCTGGACCGTCTGGTGATGCTGATGACCGGCGCCCAGTCGATCCGTGAAGTGATCGCCTTCCCGAAAACCCAGAGCGCTGCGGACGTCATGACCCAGGCGCCGGGTGTGGTGGATGCCAAGGCCTTGCGCGAGTTGCACATCCGCCTGCGCGAGACGCCGAAGGCTGAGTAAGGCTGCTGCGTGAAAGCGCGATAAAGTGGTAGGCAGTCAAAAAGGCGCATCTTCGGATGCGCCTTTGCGTTTAAAAGAGGGAAATCTCGCCTGGGGCGGGATTGATAAGGTTTCTAGAGAATTCGGAGTTGTGTTATGGCTGGCCATTCCAAGTGGGCGAACATCAAGCACCGCAAAGAGCGTCAGGATGCCAAGAAAGGCAAGATCTTCACCAAGTGGATTCGCGAACTGACTGTCGCGGCCCGCCAGGGTGGCGGTGATCCGGGCTCCAACCCGCGTCTGCGCCTCGCGCTGGACAAGGCGTTGGGCGCGAACATGAGCCGCGACATCATTGACCGCGCCGTGGCCCGTGGTGCCGGTGCGGCCGATACCGACGATATGGTCGAGCTGACCTATGAAGGCTATGGCCCGGGCGGCGTGGCGGTGATGGTCGAATGCATGACCGACAACCGCAACCGTACAGCGGCAGCCGTACGTCATGCGTTCAGCAAGTGCGGTGGTAATCTCGGCACGGATGGTTCGGTGGCCTACCTGTTCGAGCGCAAGGGGCAGATCACCTTCGCACCGGGCGCCGATGAAGACTCGCTGATGGAAGCTGCGATGGAAGCGGATGCCGATGACGTCGTGACCAACGAAGACGGCTCCATCGACGTGTTTACCTCGTTCGCCAGCTTCTACGCCGTGCGTAACGCCCTGGAAACCGCTGGTTTCAGTGGCACCGACGCGGAGATCGTGATGCTGCCGACCACCAGTGCCGAACTGGACCTGGACGGTGCGCAAAAGGTGCTGAAGCTGCTGGACATGCTTGAAGACCTGGATGATGTGCAGAATGTGTATTCGAATGCCGACATTCCTGAGTCTGTGGCCGAACAGCTCACTTAAGAACGATGAATATCCACTGTGGGAGCTGGCTTGCCTGCGATAGCATCACCTCGATTTGACAGACGCACCGAGGTGCCCGCATCGCAGGCAAGCCAGCTCCCTCAGGGGTTCTATGCTGTTACACAAATGTGTGCCTGGCACATACCGTTGTAAATCCAACCCGCAGGCGTTATGACTTTAATCCTAGGTATCGACCCCGGTTCGCGCATCACCGGTTTTGGCGTGGTGCAGCAGACCCCGCGCGGCTGCGTGTACGTCGCCTCGGGTTGCATCCGCACCGGTGCCGGCGAGCTGGCCGAACGGCTGCAGATCGTTTATCGCGGCGTGCGTGAAGTCATCCAGACCTACGGCCCGGTCACCATGGGCATTGAAAAAGTGTTCATGGCCAAGAATGCCGACTCGGCGTTGAAGCTCGGCCAAGCCCGTGGCGCCGCCATCGTGGCGGGTGCCGAGGAGGGCATGGAAATCGCTGAATACACCGCGACCCAGGTCAAGCAGGCCGTGGTCGGCACCGGTGGCGCCAACAAGGAGCAGGTGCAGATGATGGTCATGCACATGCTCAAGCTCACTTCCAAGCCGCAGATCGACGCCTCGGACGCCCTGGCCATCGCCATTTGCCATGCCCATACCCGCTCCAGCCTGTTGCCTCACGGCTTGGGCACAGCACGTAGTCGTGGCGGGCGCCTGCGTCTCTGATAGCATCAGCGCAATCGTTATTTTTGCGGTCAGGCCTTGAACTGACCCCCAAGCTTTAAGGATCTGAACCGTGATTGGACGCTTGCGCGGCACCCTGGCTGAGAAACAGCCGCCGCACCTGATTCTGGATGTGAATGGGTTGGGTTATGAGCTGGAAGTGCCCATGACCACCTTGTATCGCCTGCCGTCCGTCGGCGAGCCGATAACCTTGCACACTCATTTAGTGGTGCGCGAAGACGCGCAACTGCTCTATGGTTTCATCGGCAAGCGCGACCGCGATTTCTTCCGCGAGCTGATTCGTCTCAATGGCGTGGGGCCCAAACTGGCCCTGGCCTTGATGTCGAGCCTGGAAGTGGATGAGTTGGTGCGTGCCGTGTCCGCCCAAGACACCTCGGCTCTGACCAAGGTGCCGGGGGTCGGCAAGAAAACCGCCGAGCGCTTGTTGGTGGAACTCAAAGACCGCTTCAAAGCCTGGGAAGTGGTGCCGAGCATGTTCGCCCTGGTACCGAACCAGCCGGATATGCCAGCGGCCCAAGTCGCCAGCGCGGAAAGCGATGCGGTCAATGCGCTGATCTCCCTGGGCTACAAGCCCCAGGAGGCCAGCAAGGCCGTATCGGCCATCAAGGACAAGAACCTGAGCGCTGAAGACATGATTCGCCGTGCCCTGAAGGGAATGATTTAAGTGATTGAAGCCGATCGTCTGATCGCGGCCACCGGCCCGCGTGACCGTGAAGAAGTCCAGGACCGGGCCATCCGCCCCCTGAGCCTGGCCGAATACATCGGCCAGCCTACCGTGCGCGAGCAGATGGAGCTGTTTATCCAGGCCGCGCGCGGGCGCAGTGAGTCCCTGGACCACACCCTGATCTTCGGCCCGCCGGGGTTGGGCAAGACCACCCTGGCCAATATCATCGCCCAGGAAATGGGCGTGTCGATCAAGTCCACCTCCGGCCCGGTGCTGGAGCGGCCGGGCGACCTGGCAGCGCTGCTGACCAATCTTGAACCCCATGACGTGCTGTTTATCGACGAAATCCATCGCTTGTCGCCGATTGTGGAGGAAGTGCTGTACCCCGCCATGGAAGACTTCCAGCTCGACATCATGATCGGCGAAGGCCCGGCGGCCCGCTCGATCAAGCTCGACCTGCCGCCATTCACCCTGGTGGGCGCGACCACCCGTGCGGGCATGCTGACCAACCCGCTGCGAGACCGTTTCGGCATTGTTCAACGTCTAGAGTTCTATAGCACCGCCGATCTGGCGACCATTGTCAGCCGTTCGGCGAGTATCCTTGGCTTGCCTCTGGACCCGGAAGGCGCCTTTGAAATCGCTCGACGTGCTCGTGGCACGCCGCGAATCGCCAACCGCCTGCTGCGCCGCGTGCGCGATTTTGCCGAGGTGCGTGCCAAGGGCCACATCACCAAGGCGGTGGCGGACCTGGCGTTGAACCTGTTGGATGTGGACGAGCATGGCTTCGATCACCAGGATCGGCGCCTACTTTTGACCATGATCGAGAAATTCGACGGTGGCCCGGTCGGCGTAGACAGCCTGGCCGCGGCCATCAGTGAAGAGCGCCATACCATTGAGGATGTGCTGGAGCCGTACCTGATCCAGCAGGGCTACATCATGCGAACCCCGCGGGGCAGGGTGGTGACACGCCATGCTTACCTGCACTTTGGGCTAAACATTCCGTCACGATTGGGAGAGATGCCCGTGGTAGACGAATTCCTCGATGCAGTAGACGATTAAAAAGCTTACGCCGGACGATTTATCCGAGCTTTGTGCTGTCCCAGTGTCTGGCGTCGTCATTTGAAAGCGTTCAGGAATGAAAAAACAGTTGCCCAGCCAATTGGCAACCTGAGGAGTAAGCACTAGAGTATGCGCGCGCAAAACGGGGATCAGTCGTTCGCACATCGCTGTCGCGTTTATTACGAGGACACCGATGCCGGCGGCATCGTTTATTACGTCAATTACCTGAAATTCATGGAACGGGCTCGAACCGAGCGGCTGCGGGAGTTGGGTTTTGCCCAGTCCGAGCTTGTAGGCGAGGACCTGTTATTCGTCGTGCATTCCAGCGAGGCGCGTTACCACGCACCGGCGCGACTGGACGACGAATTGCTGGTCAGTGCCGAAGTCATCGAATTGAACCGTGCCAGCCTGCGTTTCAAACAGCAGGTCAGGCGGGCCACGGATGCAACGCTGCTCTGTGAGGGGCAGTTCCTGGTGGCGTGTGTGCGCACCAACAGCTTGAAACCTCGGGCCATTCCCGAAACTCTACGCGCGGCCTTTGCCGCCGTGAGCGGCGCGGGTCAACAATCAAAGCAGGAGATTTAGCGTGGAACCTACCGTCGTCGACCATTCCTCCATGTGGAGCCTGGTCAGCAATGCCAGTGTCGTGGTTCAACTGGTCATGCTGACCCTGGTAGCCGCATCGGTTACCTCTTGGGTCATGATTTTTCAGCGCAGCAACATGCTGCGTGCCGGTCGACGTGCCTTGGAGAGCTTTGAAGAGCGCTTCTGGTCGGGTATCGACCTGTCCAAGCTGTACCGCCAGGCCGGCAGCAACCCGGACCCGGACTCGGGCGTCGAGCAGATCTTCCGTGCCGGCTTCAAGGAATTCTCCCGTCTGCGCCAGCAGCCTGGTGTAGACCCGGAAGCGGTGATGGAAGGCGTGGCCCGTGCCATGCGCGTTGCCATCTCCCGCGAAGAAGAGAAACTTGAGCAGGGCCTGCCGTTCCTCGCCACCGTGGGTTCCGTGAGCCCATACATCGGCCTGTTCGGTACCGTATGGGGCATCATGAACTCCTTCCGCGGCCTGGCCCAGGCGCAGCAAGCCACACTGGCCACCGTGGCCCCGGGTATTGCCGAAGCCCTGATCGCCACCGCGATCGGCCTGTTCGCCGCTATCCCCGCAGTAATCGCCTACAACCGTTTTGCCGCCACCAGCGAAACCTTGATCGGCCGTTACTACACCTTCGCCGATGAATTCCAGGCGATCCTGCACCGTAAAGTGCACACCAGCGAAGAATAAGCAGGTAATTCCAATGGCTTTAATCGCTCGAGCTCGCAAAAAGCGCAAGCCGGTCGCCGAGATGAACGTAGTGCCCTACATCGACGTGATGCTGGTACTGCTGGTGATCTTCATGGTGACCGCGCCGATGCTCAACCAGGGCGTGAAGGTTGATCTGCCCAAGGTTTCCAGTGAAGCCTTGCCGCAGGACAACAACACTCAGGTCCTGACCATTTCGATCAAGGCTGACAAGACCTATTACTGGAACCTTGGCAGCGAAGTCGACACGCAAAAGCAGCAGGACAAGGCCCTGACCTTGCCTGCAATGACCGATGCGGTGACCAAGATCATTCGCTCCGGCAACGAAGGCGGCAAGCACACCCAGGTGTTTATCCGGGGTGACAAATCGGTCGACTACGGCTCCGTCATGGGCGCCATGGGCGGGCTGCAGAAGGCCGGCGTCGGTAACGTTGGCTTGATTACCGAGGCGCCCTGATGCAGCAACAGCGAGAGCCGTCCGCCTCGGAAAGCTACTTCTGGCCTGGCGTGTGGGCAATTGCCCTGCACGTCCTGGTGTTCGGCATGCTGTTCGTCAGCTTTGCCATGACCCCGGACCTGCCGCCAGCCAAGCCGATCGTGCAGGCGACCCTGTATCAGCTGAAATCGAAAAGTCAGGCCACCACCCAGACCAATCAGAAGATTGCGGGTGAGGCCCAGAAGTCGGCCGCGCGCCAGACTGAAGTCGAGCAGATGGAACAGAAGAAGGTCGAGCAGGAAGCGGTGAAGGCTGCTGCGGAACAAAAGAAAGAAGAGGCGGCTCAAAAGGCCGAGGAATCGAAAAAGGCTGACGAAGCCAAGAAGGCCGACGAGGCGAAAAAGGCTGATGAAGCCAAGAAAGCCGAGAAAGCTGCCGAAGCGAAAAAGGCCGAAGAGAAACAATTGGCTGATATAGCCAAGAAGAAATCGGAAGAAGAAGCCAAGAAGGCTGCCGAAGAAGAGGCCAAGAAAAAGGCCGCTGAAGAAGCCAAGAAAAAGATAGTCGAAGACGCGAAGAAGAAAGCCGCCGAAGACGCCAAGAAAAAAGCTGAAGCAGACGAGGCGAAGAAGAAAGTCGCCGACGAAGCGAAGAAGAAAGCTGCCGCCGACGCCTCCAAGAAAAAGGCCCAGGAAGCAGCACGCAAATCCGCCGAAGAGAAAAAGGCCCAGGCCCTGGCAGATTTGCTTTCCGACACGCCGCAGCGTCAGCAAGCCTTGGCCGATGAGCGTGGCGATGAAGTCGCGGGCAGTTTCGACGACCTGATTCGGGCGCGGGCAGCGGAAGGCTGGACACGTCCACCTTCGGCACGTAAAGGCATGACAGTAGTGCTGCAGATCGGCATGTTGCCGGACGGTACGGTGACTTCGGTCAGCGTGGCCAAGTCCAGTGGTGACGGTTCGTTCGACAGTTCGGCGGTTGCCGCGGTCAAGAATATTGGCCGGTTGACCGAGATGCAGGGAATGAAACCAAGTGACTTCGCTCCCTATCGTTCATTCAAGATGACATTCACACCTGAGGATCTAGCCTTGTGAGAAACCTTCTTCGAGGAATGCTTGTCGTTATTTGCTGTATGGCAGGGATAGCGGCGGCGGATGAAAAGAACATCCTGGTAACCAGCGGCAGTGATCGGGCCACCCCGATTGCAGTCGTGCCGTTCGGTTGGCAGGGCGGCAGCGTGCTGCCGGACGACATGGCCCAGATCGTCAGCGACGACCTGCGTAACTCCGGTTACTACGCGCCGATTCCAAAAGGCAACATGATCAGCCAGCCAACCCAGGCCAGCGAAGTCATCTTCCGTGACTGGAAGGCGGTCGGTGCCCAGTACCTGATGGTCGGCAGCATCACGCCGGCCGGCGGTCGCCTGCAGATCCAGTACACGTTGTTCAACGTGGCCACCGAGCAGCAGGTTCTGACCGGCAGCGTATCGGGTACCGCCGAGCAACTGCGCGACATGGCTCACTACATCTCGGACCAGTCGTTTGAAAAACTCACCGGTATCAAAGGGGCGTTCTCGACGCGCCTGCTGTATGTGACGGCTGAGCGTTTCTCTGTAGACAATACCCGCTACACCCTGCAGCGTTCGGACTACGACGGCGCACGTGCAGTGACCTTGCTGCAGTCCCGCGAGCCAATCCTGTCGCCTCGCTTTGCGCCAGACGGCAAGCGTATTGCCTACGTATCGTTCGAACAGCGTCGCCCGCGCATCTTTGTGCAGCACATCGATACTGGCCGTCGTGAGCAGATCACCAACTTCGAAGGCCTCAACGGTGCGCCAGCCTGGTCGCCGGATGGTTCGCGCCTGGCTTTCGTGCTGTCCAAGGACGGCAACCCGGATATCTACGTGATGAACATGGCCTCGCGTCAGCTCTCGCGTGTGACCAGCGGCCCGGGCATCAACACCGAACCGTTCTGGGGTAAGGATGGTTCGACCATCTACTTCACCTCCGACCGTGGCGGCAAGCCTCAGGTCTACAAGGCAAATGTGAACGGCGGCGGTGCGGAACGTGTGACCTTTATTGGTAACTACAACGCCAACCCCAAGCTTTCGGCCGATGAAAAGACGTTGGTGATGATTCACCGTCAGGATGGTTTCACTAATTTCCGGGTTGCGGCCCA
The DNA here is from genome assembly GCF_018135665.1 of Pseudomonas sp. B2021. NCBI lineage: Bacteria > Pseudomonadati > Pseudomonadota > Gammaproteobacteria > Pseudomonadales > Pseudomonadaceae > Pseudomonas > Pseudomonas sp. B2021. The sequence continues at coordinate 4,864,750 of NZ_SMOF01000001.1, read as the reverse complement.
GGATTTGCAGCGCGGAACCGTAAAAATCCTTACAGATACCAACCTTGATGAGTCAGCCACTGTTGCGCCCAACGGCACCATGGTAATCTACGCCACCCGCCAGCAGGGCCGGGGAGTCTTGATGCTCGTGTCCATCAATGGACGCGTAAGGCTCCCACTTCCTACCGCACAAGGCGAAGTCAGAGAACCATCCTGGTCCCCTTACCTGAACTGACGCGGCGCTACAAAAAGAAGTACTTAACACACTGGGGTTCATTAGGAGTTTCACGATGGAAATGCTGAAGTTTGGTAAGTTTGCTGCTCTGGCTCTGGCTCTGTCCGTAGCCGTTGGTTGCTCCTCTAAAGGCGGCGACAATGCCGGTGAAGGCGCAGCTGTTGATCCAAACGCTGGTTACGGCGCCAACACTGGTGCGGTCGACGGCTCCCTGAGCGAAGAAGCTGCTCTGCGCGCTATCACCACTTTCTACTTCGAATACGACAGTTCGGACCTGAAGCCAGAAGCCATGCGCGCTCTGGACGTTCACGCCAAGGACCTGAAAGCTAACGGCGCTCGCGTTGTTCTGGAAGGTAACACTGACGCCCGTGGTACTCGTGAGTACAACATGGCACTGGGCGAGCGTCGTGCGAAAGCCGTTCAGCGCTACCTGGTACTGCAAGGTGTTGCTCCAGGCCAACTGGAACTGGTTTCCTACGGTAAAGAGCGTCCAGTTGCAACTGGCAACGACGAACAGTCGTGGGCTCAGAACCGTCGCGTCGAACTGCGTAAGTAATTCGTCATGCGAACGTGCCGTCGTGCTCTAACTGTATTGGCTCTCAGCTTCGCACCGCTTGCGGTGTGGGCTGCGGTTCCTGTAACGGATAGCAACTCAGGCTATAACAATAGCGGGAGCAGTTATCCGCCAGCAGGTTATGGCACGAACGGCGCCTATGCGGGGGGAGCGGCTACGTCCGCTCCCTCGGCACAGGGCGAACTGTTCAACCAGCTGCAACGCATGCAGGATCAATTGGCCCAGCAACAAGGCGCCATTGAAGTTCTGCAAAATCAAGTGAACCAGCTGAAGCAAGAAGGCTTGGAGCGATACCAGGATCTTGATCGTCGTATTGGAGCCGGTGTTGCACCTGCCGCTACTCCTGATAATTCTTCTGCCGGTGGCGCACCCAGTGCCGCTGCCGGTGGCGCCGCAGCGGGGGCCGCTGCTGCCGCCCCTGCTGCCAGCAGCGAGCCGGGTGATCCAGCGAAGGAAAAACTGTATTACGATGCAGCCTTCGACCTGATCAAGGCCAAGGACTTCGATAAGGCCAGCCAGGCTTTTACCGCTTTCCTGCGCAAATACCCTAACAGCCAATACGCGGGCAATGCCCAGTACTGGTTGGGTGAGGTCAACCTGGCAAAGGGTGATTTGCAAGCGGCGGGCCAGGCTTTTGCCAAGGTCAGCCAGCTGTACCCCAAGCACGCCAAGGTTCCGGATTCGCTGTACAAACTCGCTGATGTAGAACGCCGCCTGGGTCATACCGACAAGGTCAAAGGCATTCTGCAGCAGGTGGTTGCCCAGTACCCGGGTACCTCCGCGGCGCAGTTGGCCCAGCGGGACCTGCAACGCTTGTAAGCCATGCAGCCGTTTAGAAGAAACCCGCGCTTGTCGCGGGTTTTTTCGTTAGAATCCACGCCCTTTTATGAAACACGCTTCCTGGGGTTGACGCGTTGGCGCAATCCCTTGAAGTGCCTGACGGAGGCGGACAGCCTGTTTAGCTGTTACGCCCGTGGCGACTATGCAAGACACATTACGTATTACCGAAGTCTTTTACTCGTTGCAGGGTGAAACGCGCACTGCTGGCCTGCCCACTGTCTTTGTACGGTTGACCGGCTGCCCATTGCGCTGCCAATACTGTGACAGCGCCTACGCCTTCAGTGGCGGCACCGTGCGCACCCTCGACGACATCCTGGAACAGGTTGCCGGCTACCGGCCGCGCTACGTCTGCGTGACGGGCGGCGAGCCCTTGGCGCAACCCAACGCCATCCCTTTGCTCAAGCAACTGTGCGACGCCGGCTACGAGGTGTCACTGGAAACCAGCGGCGCCCTGGACATCTCTGCGGTCGATTCGCGCGTCAGCCGAGTCGTCGATCTCAAGACCCCGGACTCCAAGGAAGCCCACCGCAACCGCTACGAGAACATCGACTTGCTGACGGCCAACGATCAGGTCAAGTTCGTCATCTGTTCCCGTGACGATTATGACTGGGCCACCTCCAAGCTGATCCAGTATGGCCTGGAGCGGCGGGCGGGCGAGGTGCTGTTCTCACCCAGCCATCACGACCTGAACGCCCGGGAGCTGGCGGACTGGGTAGTGGCGGACAACCTGCCGGTGCGCCTGCAATTGCAGCTGCACAAGTACCTGTGGAACGACGAGCCAGGGCGCTGATCAGGCGGCTGCGATAGGCGTTCTACCCACCGAATTACCGTTCAAATGCGTTTTTTCTGATTTATTTAAAATAAGGTGTTGAATAATCCTTAGAAATCAGTATTATACGCGCCACCACACAGCGGGTCGTTAGCTCAGTTGGTAGAGCAGTTGGCTTTTAACCAATTGGTCGTAGGTTCGAATCCCACACGACCCACCATTTTTGGCGGTTTAGAAAATCCGGAAGGCCCACGCAAGTGAGGATTTCCGGGTTTTTTTTTGCCTGTTATTTGGCAAGTCCGAGTCGACGCTGAGTCAGCCCTTGCTCAGATTCCGTTGCAGTCCAAAATATTCCTTAACTCATAAGCGGGCCGGTACTGACCGAATAGTTCGGTCGTTCGTGTGGGTGCTCAATGCCTCGCTTCCCACAGCGTGATGGCCTTAACCCTGCCGGGTGAGGACCTGATTCGCGAGCGGCAAAACCGCCTGTTGGAAGATCAGCAGCGCCGCTTGCCCGGCAAGGGGCTGGGCCGTGTGCGCAAGAGCGAGTCGCTGCGTACCTGGATGCAATTGTTGTTGATCGTTGCCCTACCTTTCCGCCAGGACACCCACGAGGTGGTGCAAGCTCTGACCCGCAGCACGTTGGATGAGGCGGTGCAGCGGCGCTTGTTGTAGTCGTTCGTTTTATATCTGTAATCGCCATGGGTTTATGGCGATGTCTTCTGTCGTACATGGAGTTTTCAAATGAAGCAAAAACCGTTCAAGCAAAAACTGTTGGCCGTGGTGGTCGGTGCAATCAGCAGCCAGGCATTGGCCGTTGAAGTGGATCTGAGTCAAGGCAAAACCTCGTGGAAGGGTGAGACGTTTAACGAATCTCTGACCTTCACCGGGAGGCTGACTGAAGCGACCAATCAAACGCCCACCCCCGACTCTGGCACTACTGCGTTGATGGGTGTCAGTGTTTCCAATACCAGTATTCAAGGTTCGCTGATCAATCGTGCTGATATTGTGATGACCTCTGACGGACGTTCCATTCGGGCGTTTGCCGTGGACCCATTCGGTTTTGCAAACGACGGCTCAACCCCTAGTACGATTACGGGCGATCTGATTCAGGCCGGTAACATCACCATGAACAATGGCGGTTACGAAGGTTTTGAGATTGGTGATGCCGTGATTGGTGGCAGCGTAATCAACTCCGGCACCATTAAAACAACTCCCGTTGTATCGGGCACTTCTGCTTTTGGTGGCACGGTTGGCGGCGAGGGTATGTTCCTGCATAACACGCAAGTGGCAGGCGACGTTGCTAACACGGGCGTGATCGAGGTGGTCGGCGATGAAGTAGTGGCGCTGGCAGTGGATGGCCCGAGTGATTTCCCGATCAATATCGGCGGCAAAATCATCAACTCCGGGACTATCACTGCAACGGGCCAGCGCGCCTGGGGCATAGAAGTTGAAACCACCACGAGTCCACTGCGTATCGAAAACAGTGGCCTGCTGTCTGTGAACGGCGCAGATGCTTCCGGTATTGTTTTTTATGCAGGTACCGTCGACTCCATCCTCAACACCGGCACCCTCGAAGCCAAAGGTACAAACGCCAAAGCGATCGATCTCCTGGGCGCCACCTTCACCCAAAACAGCCCCACCGGCTCCCGCGGCATCATCAACCGCGGCACGATCATCGCCGATGGCACGGCCATCTCTGTCGACGCAGCTGAGCAAACCTCCACCTTCGAAATCAACCAACAAGCCGGTGAAATCCGCAGCAATTCCGGAATCGCTATCGACGCAGCCAACCGCGCCACCCTCAACTGGACCGGCGGCAAAATCGTCGGCGACGTGCTCAACGTCAGCGCGGTGAACATCGCCGGCCAGGCTGACTTTTCCGGCAGCCGCATCATCGCGCCGGTGTCGATCAACTCGGGCTCTCTGAACCTGTCGGCCCCGGGCACGGTGCTCACCGGTGACCTCAACGTCGCCAGCGGTGCAGGCATTGATATGCGCCTGGCCAACAGCGTAGTGCCGACCACGCCATACCTGACGGTCAACGGTGCGGCGAATTTCGCCCAGGCATCGAAAGTGACCTTGAGCGCCAACCCAGGCGATTTCACCCCCGTGCCGAGCGGCACCGAATACACCTTGCTGCAAGCCAGCAGTGTGCAGAACAACGGCCTGTCGGTTGCCAGCACTTCGTCGTTGCTGGACGTGCTCAGTTATTCGGCCGATGCGCAGACGGTCAAGGCCGTGGTGGGGTTGAAGAGCAATCAGCAAGTGCAAGAGGAACTGACCGGCGCGGGCGCCACTGAGCCGGTTGTCACGGTGGTCAACGAAGCAAAAAATGACGTGCTCGGGCAGTTGGCAACGGATGATCCGGTGTTCCAGGCCCTGGCCAACGCGGGCACGGCGCAGCAGTTGGCGCAGGTGGGCGAGCAACTCAAGCCGGACGTCAACCGTGGTGCGCTGGACGTGGCCTTGTCGGGCCAGACGGTGATCAATGGCGCGATCCTCAATCGCCTCTCGGGCCAGCGTGATAATCGCGAAGCCGTGGGTGTGTGGTTGCAAGGCTTGAGCAGCAACATGGATCAGGATGGACGCAGCGGCGACAACGGTTATTCGGCCAACAGCAGCGGCATGGCGGTGGGTGTGGATGGTCGGTTGAACGACAGCACCACGGTGGGTGTGGCTTACAGCTACCTCAACTCCAACATCCATTCGGACCTGGGCACCAAGACCGACGTGCAGGGCCATGCGCTGTCGTTGTACGGCAACTGGTCGCTGCAGAACTGGTTCGTCGACGGCAGCCTGAGCTACGGCCATAACGACAATGACAGCAAGCGTCGTGTAGCGGGCACAACCGCCAAGGGCAGCTACGACAGCAATGTGTTGTCGGCCAGCGTACAGGGCGGCTACAGCTTCAAGCTGTCGGATGCTGCCGTGATTGAACCGCGAGTGGCGGCACGTTATTCCAACGTGCGCATGGACAGCTTCACCGAGAAGGGCTCCTCAGCGGCGCTGAGTACCGGCTCGCAACGCTATGAAGTGGGCGAGTTGGGCGCGGGTGTGCGCTTGGCCGGCAACTTCCCGTTGGCCACTGGCAGCCTGCAACCGGAAGCCACATTGATGGCCTACCACGACCTGATGGGTGACCGCGTGGCGCAAACCTCCAGCTTTGTGCTGGGCGGTTCGGCGTTTACCGTCACGGGCGCTTCGGTCGCACGTGACAGTTACGAAGCCAGCCTGGGCCTGAATTATCAGGTGTCGGCGCTGACCGTGGGCGCCAGCTATACCCGCCAGGCGCGTAGCGGGTTTGATGCTGATGGGGTGATGGTCAAGGCGCGTTACGCGTTTTAGGGTTAAGCCCGAACAGGGGCTCTTTGCGAGCCCCTGTTATCCCCAAAAGCAATAATCTTTTTTTCTTGAAATCTACTCGCCGATATTTTGGTTTTTTTAATTTTTACTCGACGTTTTTTCACAGTCCCCACCCTAATACGCAATTCCCCGCCCCCTTTCTTTGTTTAGTATTGGATCCAGTGGCCACTGAGGCTCAATGGGTCACTCTGTTCAAAAAAGGAGACGCGACATGATGCCCAAGGATCCTTCCAACAGTGGCCGGCCTGACCTGCTCGCGGCTTGCTGAAATGAACGCGCATACCTCTTTGGCAGCCCTCGCCGGTAACTACGTGCACGGCGACATAGTGGCTGCTCATCGACATGACGAGGGCCAACTGGTCTATGCCATCAACGGTGTAATGCTGGTGTCGGTGCAGCAGGCAACCTGGGTGCTGCCTTCCGGGCACGCCCTATGGGTGCCCCCGGCGATGGAGCATCAGATCCGCATGACCGGCGAGGTGCGTATGCGCACTTTGCTGATCTCGCCGGGGGCGCACGGTCGGTTGGCGCAGGCGTGCGAGGTCATCAGGGTTTCACCCTTGCTGCGCGAGCTGATTGTGGCTGCGGGCGATGAGCCTGACAGCCAGCCGGCGTCGTTGCGTCATGTGCAGATTGTCGAGCTGATTTTCTCGGAGCTTGACCGCGCGCAGCGGGTACTGGCGCATGTGCCGATCCCGCATGAGCCGAGGCTCAAATCACTGTGTGCCGACTTTATCGACAACCCTTCCCAGGAATCGAAACTGGAGTGTTGGGCGGTGCAGCTCAATATGAGTTCACGCACCCTCGCTCGGCTGTTCCAGAAAGAACTGGGCATGAGTTACGGCGAATGGCGCAAGCGCACGCGGTTGCTGCTCAGCATGCAGCGGCTGGCCAGTGGCGCCTCCATTTTGGAGGTGGCTTTGGAGCACGGTTACCAAAGCCCTAGTGCATTTACCGCGATGTTCAAGCGCACCCTGGGTTACACCCCGAGTCACTGCCGCCTGGTCTGAATCACAGCGGTAGCCGTGACTGGCACTTTGGCGAGGGGCGACGAAGGTCCAATGTGGGAGCTGGCTTGCCTGCGAAAGCTTTAGTGCAGCAACAGATGCACCGACTGACACACCGCCTTCGCGGGCAAGCCCGCTCCCACATTTCTGAACGAGTTCGACGCGCGATTCAGAAGCGTCGTCCCACCTTGTCCCAATCGAAACGATGGTTGTCCAGAACTCGGGAGATGCGCACCCCGTTGCGCTTTTACCCTGCGTCTCTACTTGGCCTTCTGGATTTCTTTGATGGGTTCGCCTTCTTTTTTCCCACGACATGGCCGTCTCTCGCTGCTCGGTGTGGCAGTGGCGTTGTTGGCGGGTTGTTCATCCTGGGTCGCACATAAGCCGGCACAGCCACATCCTGAACGCATCAATGCCTTGAGCCATCTGCCGCAGGGTGTGTCCGCCCAGGCATTGCCCGAGCGTTGGTGGCAGTTGTACAACGATCCGCAACTCGATGCGCTGGTGCAACAGGCGCTGCTGCACAACCGCGACCTGGCGGCGGCCCAGGCCCATGTGCAGGCGATGCTGGCGGGGATCATGCAGGCCGATGCCGAGCGCTGGCCGTCCACCCAGGCGTCACTGGGTGCCGCTTACGGCAAGACGGCCGATGACCAGACGCTGGCCAAGGCCACCGATAGCCACGCGCCGTCAGAGTGGGCATTCAACCCAGGCTTCGAGCTGGCTTATCAAGTGGATGTCTGGGGCCAGGTCCAGCGCACGATCGAACGAGCCCAGGTGCAAGCCGCGGCGGCGCAAGCTGCCGAAGACTTGCTGCGCATCACGGTCGTGGCGCAAACCACCCGCGCTTATGTAAATGCCTGCGCTTTGGGCGCGCGTGCCAAGGTCCAGCGCCATTCGTTGGACGTGGTCGGGCGCAGCCTGGCGTTGATTGATCGCCAGCGCCAGGCCGGTGTGGTGACAGACCTTGAATACAGCCGCATGCAAGCCCTGCAAGGCGAAACCCAGGCGTTGCTGCCGATGCTGCAGGCGCGCCGACAAGCCGCGCTCTACGAATTGGCCATGCTGACCGGCGTCGCTGATCTTGAAGAAGGCTCTGGCGCCGCAACGTGTGAAGTGGTGCCCCGACTCAATGCCGAGTTGCCGGTGGGCGATGGCTGGCAATTATTGGCGCGCCGCCCCGATATCCGGCAGGCCGAGCGCGCGTTGCAGGCGGCCACGCTGCAAGTGGATATCGTCCAGGCCGACCTGTACCCCAAGGTCACCTTCGGCGCTTCAGTGTCTTCCTCAGCCAACAAATTCCATGAGCTGGGCGATAGCAGTGCGGTGATGTTCGGCATCGGCCCACTGATCACCTGGCAGTTCCCTAATTGGCAGGCCAACCGCGCACGGGTCAACCAGGCGCAAGCGCTTGAGCGGGTAGAGGTGGCGCAATTCGAGGCCAGCGTGCTCAAGGCCCTCAAGGAGGTGCGCCAGGCCCTGGCGTTGTACGACGGCGAACGCCAGCGCCACGCGGCCCTGAGCCAGGCGCTGGAGAGCAGCCGCCAGGCCTACACCTTGGCCCAATTCAACTACGACGCAGGTTCTATCGACTTTCTCGACGTGCTGGACAGTGAGCGTGAGCTGATCCGTTTGCAGGCCACGCGGGCCGACGCCGATGGTCAATTGCTGCAACGCCAGATCAGCCTGTTCCGTGCCCTTGGCGGTGGTTGGCAGTCATCAGCGCCCACCCACGCTTACACCACTCTTTCCGGTACCCAGCCATGAATATCGCCGTTGATGAAACAACTGCTGCCCAGGATGAACAGGCGCCTACTCGCAACCCACGCCGCAAAAGGCATCTGCTCCTGCTGGGCGTCGCCGCGTTGTTGATCGCGGCGGTGGTGTTCGGCCTGTACTGGATGACGGTCGGCCACTACCTGGAGCAGACCGATGATGCCTATGTGCGGGCTGACTGGATTCCCATCAGCCCGAAGGTCTCAGGCTATGTGGCCGAGGTCATGGTAGAGGATGATCAGCCGGTCAAGGCAGGGGACGTGCTGGTGCGCATCGAGGCCCGTGACTACCAGGCCCGCTTGGCACAGGCCCGCGCACAACTGGCCGAAAGCCAAGCCTCGGTGGCGGCGCAAGAGGCCAACCTGCACGTCACCGACAGCCTGATCGCCCAGCAAAAGGCCGGCGTTGCCCAGGCCGAGGCTCACGCCCGCAGCGTGGCCGCCGAATTGCGCCGTGCGAGCTTGGACCAGCGCCGCTACGAAGGTTTGGTGCGCGATCACGCCGCCAGCACCCAGCGACTGGAAACGGCCGCCGCCAGTTACACCCAGGCCAATGCTGCGGTGGAGATTGCCAAGGCCATGCAACTTCAGCAGGAAACCCGCTTGACCGTGGCCGTCACCCGCCGTCAATTGGCCCAGGCCTCGCTCCAGCAGCAGATAGCCCGGCGCAGCCAGGCCGAGGCGCGGTTGAACCTGGCGACGCATGCGTTGGAGGACACCTTGATCCGCTCGCCCATCGACGGCGTAGTGGGGCAGCGCAAAGTGCGAACCCACCAATACGTCGCCCCAGGGTTGCCGCTGCTGGCGGTGGTGCCTGTGCAGCAGGCTTACGTCGTGGCCAACTACAAAGAAACCCAATTGCGCGATATGCGTGCCGGCCAACCGGTGGATATCAGCGTCGACAGTTATTCGGGGCGCAAGCTCAAAGGCCATGTGGTGAGCTTCTCGCCAGGCTCCGGGGCGGTGTTCGCACTGTTGCCGTCGGATAACGCCACCGGCAATTTCACCAAGATCGTGCAACGCTTTCCCGTGAAGATCGTCATTGATGAGCATGACGAAGGCGGGCCAATCCTTCCGGGCATGTCGGTCATCACCACGGTGAACACCCGCCCGGCTGAGCAGGGCGCTGCACATGACTGAATCGGCTGAAAAGAGCGTCTCCTTTCGCGCCTGGGTGGCGGTGATCGGTGGGCTGTTCGGCTGTTTCATGGCCGGCATGAACGTGCACGTGACCAGCGCCGCGCTGCCGGAGATCGAAGGCTCCCTGGGGGCGACGTTCGAAGAAGGCTCGTGGATTTCCACCGCCTACCTGGTCGCGGAAATCGTGATGATCCCGCTGACCGCCTGGTTGGTGCAGGTGTTCTCTCTGCGGCGTGTGATGCTCGTGGGCTCGTTTGTGTTTCTGGTGGCGTCCATAGCCTGCTCATGGGCGCCTAACCTGGAAGTGATGATCATCATTCGGGTGATCCAGGGCGCTGCCGGGGCAGTGCTGATTCCTTTGTCATTCCAACTGATCATCACTGAACTGCCGCCCAGCAAGATCGCGATGGGCATGGCCTTGTTCGCGCTCTCCAACAGCGTCGCCCAGGCCGCCGGGCCGTCCATTGGCGGCTGGCTGACCGATGCCTATTCCTGGCGCTGGATCTTTTACCTGCAACTGGCCCCTGGCATTCTCTTGCTGTTGGCGGTGGCATGGTCGATCGATGCCAAACCCATGCAGTTGAGCCTGCTCAAGCGCGGCGACTGGGGCGGGATCATCGCCATGATCGTCGGCCTGGGTGGCTTGCAGATCGTGCTGGAAGAAGGCGGCCGCAAGGACTGGTTCGGCTCCGTTTTCATTGTGTGGATGTCGCTGATCGCCGGCGTTGCCCTGGTGTACTTCGTGCTGTCGCAGTTGTATGGCAGCCGCGCCTTCATCAACCTGCGCCTGCTCAAGAGCTACAACTTCGGCGTGGCCAGCGCAGCGATGTTCATCTTCGGCGGGGCCACTTTCGGCCTGGTGTTCCTGGTGCCCAATTACCTGTCCCAGTTGCAGGGCTACAACGCCCGGGAGATTGGCATCAGCCTGATCGCCTACGGCATGGTGCAACTGGTACTGGCGCCGTTCATGCCGCGCCTGATGAAGTGGCTCAACCCGAAACTGATGGTTGCCAGTGGCTTTTTCATCATGGCCCTGGGGTGCTACCTCGGTGCGCACCTGGACGTGGACAGCGCCGCCAACGTGATTATTCCGTCCACCGTGGTGCGGGGCATCGGGCAGCCGCTGATCATGGTGGCGCTTTCCGTACTGGCGGTGTCTGGCCTGGCCAAGGATGAAGCCGGCTCGGCCTCGGCCTTGTTCTCCATGCTGCGTAATCTGGGTGGTGCCGTGGGCACGGCGGGCCTGACGCAGATCGTGGCCATGCGCGAGCGCTTTCACTCTGAGCGGGTAGGGGAGTCGATTACGCTGTTTTCCCCGGCCTTTCAGGAGCGCCTGCGCGCCAGCCTGGCTGACAGCGAGGCCTTCATCTTCAACCCGCTGTTACCCACTCAACAGCAGGTGATCGAGGGCTTGATCCACACCGTGCGGCGCGAGGCGTACCTGATGGCCTACAGCGATGCGTTCTACGTGGCCTGTATCGCGTTGATCGTGTGTGGTGTAGCGGCCTTGGCGTTACGGCAGTCAGCCAAAAACGCATAACCACGCCAAGCAGGTGTTGAATGTGTACAGCTCACTGCGTTGGGTAGGAGCCCACTATCGGCCTCCCGGAAAAGAGGAGCTCTCTTATGCAACAACCCGATACCCTGGTCCGTAACCCGGTGGGTAACCCTGTCGTCGCCAGTGTCAGCGTGAACGGCGATGCTCGCAGTGTGTGGAATGTGGTCGGCGATTTCGCCGGTTTCGCGAAGTTTATTCCGGCGTTGTCCCATATCGAAATGACCGGCGAGGGCGTGCGTTCGGTCCGCAAGAAGTTGTTCAAGGACGGCAATGTGGTGATGGAGCAACTCAACAGCCATGACGACCACGCCATGACCATGACCTGGTCACTGATTTACACCTCACTGAACATTGGTAACCTGTGGGCGCTGATGGAAGTTGTGCCACAAGGCCCGACCCAGAGCCTGGCGACCTGGACCATCATTGGCCAGCCGTACACGGGCGGCCAGGAAGACGTACCGGCGTTTGAAGCCTTCCTGCAAGGCTTTGCCGATGACGCGATGAAGAACGTACAGGCACTCTTCAACTGATGTGTAGGAGCGAGCTTGCTCGCGAAAAACCTGAGGACGCCGCGTACTCCAAGCATGCCAGCGTCATCGTTGACGTTCTTCGCGAGCAAGCTCGCTCCTACAGTGGGGTGGGCATTACCCTTTAGTTGGTGGCCTGATCAATCCCCGCCTGCAAGGCCTGGCTTTCACTGTGCCCACCCGCGCGCAGCGGGCCCAGGTTGAAGGCTTGATCCTTGCGCGTGGCGTCGTCGTGTTTCTGGGTCAGTTCGTCCTTGGCACCCAGGGCCAGGTTGACCGGTGACTTCGAAACGTTCAGCCCGACATCGGCACGGTAGTCGCTGCCGGCCAGGGTGGTTGCGGTCACCTTGGAGCCACCCAGCTCGACCTTGCCATTGGGCGCACTGATCCGCGCGCCCGTGAGCTGCGTATCACCCTTGACCTGCAGGTTGACGCCCTGGCTTGCGCGAATGCCTGACGCCTGAGTGACGCTGTCCTTGGCCACATGGCTGACATCCAGATACAGGGTCGGGGTGTAGCTGGTATTGCCGCTCTTGTCACCGAACAACACGCTTTCAGCGGTATTGGCCACCTTGCTGCCAGTGGTGTCTTTGCCACTGACGGTGTAGCTGTCGCTGGTTTTTGACCAGACCTTATCCTTGAAGCCAGACAGGCGCGTGCCCAGGGCGTCGGTCTTGTCTGCCAGGTAAGCCTTGGCCTTGTCCACGCGGGTGCCGAAGGCGCCACGGGGTTGCGGGTTCACGTCATAGCTGCCACTGCGGGTGAGTTTTTCGCCCAGGCGTTCCTTCGCGTTAACCACGCCATTGACCACGCTGTCCTTGGCCGACGCCAGGTGCCCGGTGCCCTTGTCGACGACGTTCTCCAGCTTGTCGCGATGCTTGTCGAACGCGCCTTCAGCCTTGGCTTGTACCTTGTCCTTCAGTGGGCCGCTGGCTTTGGCCAGCTTATCCACCACCCCCGGCTGGTTTTTTTCGACATCCAGCCTGGCGTCGACATTTACCTGGGTGCTGTTGACGTGGTCCTTGCGGCTTTCGACGACGAGGTCGCCGCCCACCGTGCCGCTCACCTTGTCGGCGTCGATACGCGCGCCGGCCAGATGGGTATCACCGGCACTGTTGAGGGTGACGTCACCCGCCGTGATCAGGCTGTTGTGCTGGGTGGTGCCTTGCAGGTGATCCACATCGACCGTGGCCCGCGCATTGATGCCGCGCTGGGTCTTGGGTGTCGCATGTTCACCGGCATTGGCCAAGGTGGTTTTACTAACGCTGCCGCCCGCCCCCAGGGTAACGCCCCAGTTGTTATGGGCCTGGGTCGATTGCGCAGACTCTTGCACGATGCCGCCGTTTTGCGCATCCAGGCTAACGCTGGCTGCGCTGATCTGAGTGCCCTGCAAGTGGATGGCATTGGTTGCCTCAGCGCCGCTGGCGAGGCTGACTTTGCCTGTGCTGTGCAACTGCCCGACGACGGCGCTCTGGTCGTTTTCCGCCACTTTGCCGATGTTGAAGTTGGCGCTGAGGCTGCCGGTCTTGCTGCTGCTTTCGGCGCTGCTGGTCTTGCCGGCGCCGAGGGTCAGGCCACCGCCCAGGTTGCTGCCGTTGCTGACGTGGCTGTCGGTGGCGGCTTGCAGGTTTAGCTTGCCGCCGGCATTGAGGCTGATATCGCCAGCCTTCGCGCCCGTGCTGCCGATCTGCGTGCCTTGCAGGGTCATGTCAGCGCCGCTGCTGAGCTGGATGGGGCCGCTGCCTTGAAGGGTCGCGACCTGGGCCTGGCTGTCCTGGGTGTCCAGGCGCTTGTTATCCAACTGCACGCCGGCACCGAGGTTGATGTTGCTGCCATTCGCACCGGGCGCGGTGCCCACCGTCAGTGAGCCGTTGCCGCGCAGCGTGCTGCTGTTTTTGCTCTGGGTGTTGGTGGCCTGGTTGAGCGCCAGCTCACCGCCGGTCTTGAGGTTAACCCCAGCCTGGCCGCCGTCGAACTGGCTGCCTTCATAACGGGCATCGCCCTTGGCCTCGATGCTCACGCCTTGGCTGGCCACATAGCTACCGACCACTGCTGTGCGGGTGGATTCGCGCACATCGCTGCTGCCGCCCAGGCCGCTGCCGCGCACATTCACGTCTTCGCCGGTGGTGGTATAGACCCGCACGCCAGCCTTGGCGTCCACGCCTTGTTCGCTGCTGCTGTGGGTGTTGGCCGCTGCCGTGGCAAGGTGCTCGCCGGCCTTGATGTTCAGCCCGCCGTCGGTGGCGCGGTATTGGGTGCCCTCGTCCTGCAACGTGCCGGCTGCATTGACCTGCACCGTGGCGCCACTGAACTGGCTGACCGCGGCGGTGCTGTCCTGCGTTGTGCCGGTTTTGTTCGTGTGGCCGACTTCCACATCCAGGCCGACATTGGGTTGCTCGAATGCGTCCAGCAAACCGGGTTGATGGAATTTGGCCTGGGCCACACCCTCGACGGCTTTTTCAATCGGGCGGGTAATGCCTTTGTATTCCACATTGGCGCCGACGTCGGCGGTCCAGCCGTTTTCCTTGTGGGTGCTGGTCTCGGTGGAATGGGCGGCCTGGTTGTTAATCTGGCCAGCGTTGACCTGCAGCTCGGCGCCGGCCTTGGCCTGTGCACCCTCGCTGGTGAAGGTGTTGCCAGCGTTGATGGTCAGCTTGCCGGTCGCGGCCACGGCGCTGGTTTGTGCGGTGGTTTTTTCAGCGGTGTCTTGGCTGCTTTGGTGGCTGAACTGCGCGCCACTGCCTGCCCGATCAATGCCGCCGGTGTAGTAGAAACTGCCGCCGGTGGTGGTTTTGTCGACGGCTTCGGTGTGCTTGTCGTGGGCAGCCAACAGCTCGACGTTCTTGCCGCTGACGGTGGCATCGCCTGCGGTTGCCTTGAGGTCCGAACCCTGGATGCTCACATCGCCACCGGCCTTCACCACGACACTGCCGCCCTTGAGGCTGGAACCTTGCTGTTCGGTGGTGTCGGTCTTGCGGGTTTGCTGCTGGTCTTCATAGCTCAACCCCGCACGGTACTGGCGGCTGACACCCTCGGTTTCCTTGGCGTAGCCATCGAAGCCGCGCGTATGGGTGCCGGTGGTGTCGTGAGTGGTGTTCTCGGCGGCAACGACCTTGATATCGCCTTTGGCATCCGCCTGCAGTTCACCGCCAGCCGACACCTGGGAGCCGCTGACGCGGATGTCCTGGGCGCTTTGCAGCTTGAGGTTGCTGTCCGAGCGCAGGTCGCTGGCAACCACGGTGCTGTCCTTGAGGTTCTTGCGGCTTTCATCCTTGGAGATGCCGAAGAACTTGCTGTCGTTGCTGTAGCGGTTGTCGTGGGAGGTGTCCTGCACGCCGTCGATCACCAGCGAACCTTTATCGCTGATGACACTGGCCTGCTTGCCACCACGGGCCTGGCTGCCGCTGATGCGCACGTCGTCGGCCTTGACGATCAGCTTGCCGTCGGCGTTGACCTTGCTAGCGGTGTTCGACGTCTTGCCTTGGTTGCCGTCGCCGTTCTTGCCGAAGAAGCTGCCACCGGTGAGGTCGCCAGAGTAGGCGTTGTCGCGGCTGCTCTGGGTGCGGCTGGCGCTGGTGATTTCCACGTGCCGGGCGGCCAGTTGAATATCGCCGGGGGTTTTCAGCTCGGCGCCTTGCAATTGCAGCTTCTGTTGGCTGGTCAGCTCCAGTGTTTTTCCGGCCTTGAGGCTGCTGGTGATGCTGCGTTGTTCGCTGCTGGATTTATCCCAGTTGGCTTTCCACAGGTGCTTGCGATGGTTGCCCTGGTCGCGGGTTTCATGGGTTTCGGTGGCGGCGTTCACCTGAAGGTCTGCGCCGCTGTTGACGCGCAGAGTTTTGCCCGCTTCCACATGGCTGGCTTTGATCTCGGTGTTGGCGCCGGAAGACAGCGCCGCATCCTGTTGCGCCACGACCTTGTTGCCGTGCTGGCGCGAGTCTTTGTCGGTGGTGGTGCGGTCGTAGGTTTCGTAGGTGAACAGGAAGTTGCTGTTGTTCCACTGCTCACGCTTTTCCTGGAGCTTGCGGCTTTCCAGGCTGCTGAGGGTCAGGTTGCGGCTGGCGTCGAGTTTGACGTTGCGCCCGCTGACGTCGGTGGCGGCCAGGCTCAGGTCCTTGGCACTGTGCAAGTCGATATCGCCCTGGCGGCTGTGCACGCCAGCGCGAGTGGCGTCGAGGCTGTCGGCACGCACCTGGCCGCTGATGTCGAGGTCGCCGGCCGAACTGATCTTCACCCCGTCAGTGCCTTGCACCTGCACGCCGCCTACACGCACACCGGCGCCTTCGGCGGTGCTGATGATGTTGATGCGCCCGGCCTGCATTGCGCCGAACAGGCGCGCGTCGATGCGTTGGTCCTGGGTCTTGCTGGCCGGGTCCACCTGGCGCACTTGCCCGCTGGCGAAGTCGACCTGGTTACGGCCAACGGTGAGGTTCAATTGATCGCGGGCACTGAGGCGCCCGTCACTGTCGATGCGCGGCGCGATCAGGTTGATGGAGCCTTCACGGTTTTGCAGGCCCTGGCCTTGCACTGTCAGTTGGCCGTTGGCATCGCGGGTGCTCAAGGCTTGCAGCTTGCCGTCGTTGAGTTCGGGGCGACCCACCACCAGGTTGGCGTTGGGCGTATTGATGAAGCTGCCGCCATTCACCGAAATGCCGTTAGGGTTGGCCAGCACGTAATCGGCCGCCTGGCCGAAAATCTCCTGAGCACCGTTGAGGGTCGAGGCGTTGCGGCTGATCACTTCGTTGAGGATCACGCTCGCCGCCTGGCCCTGGAACTGCGGGTTGGCCGCCAGTTGCCCGGCGAGTTGGGACTGGCCGGCCTGCAAGGCGTTGTTCAACACCAGACCCTGGCGGTCGACGTTGTAATCCAGAAACTGGTTATGGGACAGGCCGCCCGCATTCGGCGCGACGATGTTGACGATGGGTACACCGCCCTGGTTTTGCAGTTGCGGCGTGCCGCCAGGCCCTTCGACGACGGTCAAGCCTGCGGCGAGCGCGAGCTGCGGCAGCAGGAACAGGCTGGCAATGGCCCAGCGCAGTTTGCCCTGGGGTGAAAGGTGGAAGCTGTGTGGAGTAGTCGGCATAAATAATCTCGCTCTGTGTTGGCTGATCCACGACGCGCGTTGTGCGTTGCAACGCTGCTGGGGTGGTCAGGTACGGCGGTGACTCAGGCTAAAAACGGGTGTGGGCTCATATCTGCACGCTAAGGCGCGTCAGCCAGACCTCCGGCTCCTGGCGAAAACCTGTGGGGGTGTTGAGGTTGCGTTGGTAATCGACGTCGAGCTGCACGTTCTTCCAGCTCAGGTTGAGCCCCGCGTTGGCGCCGCTCAGGCGTTGGCTCTGGGCACCGTGTTCGTGTTTGACCCAGCCGTTGTCCAGGCCCAGGCGCGGGGTGAGTTTCACCGGCAAGTCAGTGTTGAGTGGCAGGCGCAAGGTGTTGCGCCATACCGCGCCAATAGCACCGGAGCTGCTGTTTTCGCGATAGCCGCGCACGGCCGAGTCATCGGTAATCAGCAGTTGTTCGATGGCGGGCAATGCATCCGGGCTGTACTGCACCGACAACTGGCTTTGCCACTGCCATGGCTGCGCTGACCATTGGCCGTTGCGCCATTGGGTGAGGTTGGCGCGGTACTTGTGGAACTGCGCCTTTGGCCGGTTTTTCTGCACCTGGTCGGCATCCCGATCGGCGCCGAACCAGGTCAGGCCCTGGGCGTAGTTGACGTCCAGGTTCCACACCGCGCTGTTGAGCCAGAACAGGTTCAGGCCCGCTTCGGCCACGGTCAGGGTGGGGCTCTGGATGTCCAGGTGTACCTTCTGCAGGTAGCTGTCGACGTCTTTGTAGGCCAGTTGTAGGTTGGCGCTCAGTTGGTGGCCCTGGTCGCGCCACAGCACACGGTCGCTGCGCAGGCTGACCTGATCGGTGCGGCCACTGTTGTAAAACGTGGTGCGGCTGAGCTTGAACGGCGAGCGGTATTCGGCATGGCTGGCGAACAGGCTGTAGGTCCAGTAGCCGTAGGGGATGGAATAGAACAGGCTGTGGCTGCGGCTGTAGCGCGGCCCATGGTTGAGCGTGTCGCTGAAGCTCAGGTTGAGCGAGTCGTTGATTTGCAGGGGGCTGTCCAGGCTCAAGTTGATGGCATTGCGATCACGCCCGGTGCTGGCGCTGCCGAGGTTATCCACGCCCAGGCCCAAGGCCCAGCGCGAGGCACTGCTGCGTGAGCGCAGGATGATGCGCGACGCGCCCGCTGTGCTGCCTGGGGCGATGTCGGCGGTGAGGTCCACCGAGCGCAGGCGGTTGAGCTGGTCCAGGCCCTGTTCCAGGTCTCGCAGGTTCAGTGGTTTGCCGAGCATTCCGGGGAATGCCCCGCCTAATGAAACCGGCAGGCTCTGGTCGGCCAGTTCGATGGCTTCCAGGTAACCTTCTTCAACGTGAATATCCAGCGGTTGCCCGGCGGCGGGCGCACTGATCAGGTAGGGGCGGCTGGCAATATAACCGGCCTCGACATACAGCCGGGTGATCTCGGCCAGCAGGCGGTTGATCTGCGTGACGCCCATGCAAGGCGCCACGTAGGGCTCGATATGTTTATTCAACTGGGCACGGCTGAACAGCGTGACCCCGGCCAGGCGCGTACCGCTCAAGGGCCAGCAGTGTTCATCCTTGGCGATGTCTGTTGGCAAGGCCGGTGTGACCGCTGGTGTACCGAAGCTGCCACGTTGCATCTGGCGTTGGCGCTGCTCCAGTTGTAATTGCTGCAGGTCGCGTTGCTGTTGCTGCTGCAAGCGCAGGGCTTCCTGGCCTGGCTGCGGCGCCTCGGCGCCAGCCACGGGCAGCGCCCACAAGCAGAGCAGGGCGATGCCCAGGTTCCGGGTACAACACAAGTGTCCGGTTGAGAGCAGGTTTGGCACTCGACATCCTTAACGTAGAAATACACACGATCCATACCGTCTGAGCCAGCGTTGAACTCAGCGGTAATTGCCCTACTTGAGTGAGTGGTCGACGGTTTGTTACATCGTTGTAGGATTTATTACACAAGACGTAAGAAAAATCGCGTAATTAAGTGTGTTAATGCACAAAATTAGTGCGTGTCGGAGTGGGAGGGCCTGATATTCCTGATTTTTCGGAGGTGGGAGAGGGGGAGGGGCAGTTTTGATTGTTGTGCGGGCGTCACCTAATCGGCGTGTCACGGCCAGGGATTGAGCCATTGTCGGGTCACCAGATTAGGCTTTTGAATCCATTGGATATTCTGTAGCCTTGCGCAGCTTTAGCTTTACCCGTGCTTGATGAACAAAAACACTTCGTCCGGCGGCGCCCGAAGGGCTCCGGAGCCGGTGGTACACTCGACTTTCGCGCTACTGCGCCTGCAGGTCTTGCGAACATGACGCACATTTCCGAACGCCTACTGGTTCAAGCCCACCTCGACGCCAAGCAGCCCAAGGTGCTCAGCGCTGCCGAAGAGGCGAGCCTGCGAACCGCCATTGCCGCCGAGCTCAAGGCTCAGGACGCAGTGCTGGTTGCCCACTTTTATTGCGACCCGGTGATTCAGGCCCTGGCCGAAGAAACCGGTGGCTGTGTTTCCGACTCCCTGGAGATGGCGCGCTTCGGCGCCGCCCACCCAGCCAAGACCGTACTGGTGGCTGGCGTGCGCTTCATGGGCGAGACCGCCAAGATCCTCACGCCGGAAAAACGCATCCTGATGCCGACCCTGGAAGCCACCTGCTCCCTGGACCTGGGTTGCCCCGTGGATGAGTTTTCTGCGTTCTGCGATCAACACCCCGAGCGCACCGTGGTGGTGTATGCCAACACCTCGGCGGCGGTCAAAGCCCGGGCGGATTGGGTGGTGACTTCCAGCTGCGCGCTGGAAATTGTCGAGAGCCTGATGGACAACGGCGAGACCATTATCTGGGGCCCGGACAAACACCTGGGTACCTACATCCAGCGTCAGACCGGTGCCGACATGCTGCTGTGGGACGGTGCCTGCATCGTCCACGAAGAGTTCAAGTCCAAACAGCTTGAAGACATGAAGGCACTGTACCCGGATGCGGCGATCCTGGTGCACCCGGAGTCACCGACTTCGGTGATCGAACTGGCGGACGCGGTGGGTTCCACCAGCCAACTGATCGCTGCGGCGCAACGCTTGCCGAACAAGACCTTTATCGTGGCGACTGATCGCGGCATCTTCTACAAGATGCAGCAGTTGTGCCCGGACAAAGTCTTCGTCGAAGCGCCCACTGCCGGTAACGGCGCAGCCTGCCGCAGTTGCGCGCACTGCCCCTGGATGGCAATGAATACGCTGGAGCGTACGCTGCAGTGTTTGCGTGAGGGCAGTAATGAGATCTTCGTGGAACCGGCGGTGATTCCGCAGGCGGTACGGCCGCTCAAGCGTATGTTGGACTTTACCCAGGCTGCACGGTTGAAACTGGCCGGCAACGCCTGATCCTCAGGCTGAGCAAAAATCAAAATGTGGGAGCTGGCTTGCCTGCGATAGCGGTCTTGCAGTCAAAACACCTGTGACT
>NZ_SMOF01000001.1:4768544-4844430 GCF_018135665.1 Pseudomonas sp. B2021 | reverse complement strand
CGATAGCGGTGTAACAGTCACAGGTGTTTTGACTGCAAGACCGCTATCGCAGGCAAGCCAGCTCCCACATCTGAGTTATTTCTTTGGCTTCGGGATCCGCACCAGTTGCGTATCCGAATAGATGTCATGCCAGCTGCGTTTGTGTTTATCGAACAACGACCAGATAAACCCCAGTCCCACACACAGCCATGACGCAATCGACACCACAAAACGCAACAATGCCTGCCACAGGCTGATCCGCGAGCCGTCAGCGTTCTGCACGCGCACGCCCCACACCTGCATGCCCAGGGTTTGCCCCGAATGGGTCCAGAACTTGGCGAAGAACCCAAACAGCACAAACAACAGGATCGTCGACAGCAACGGGTCACCGTCCAGCGCGCCGGACTCGGTGAGTGTGCGCATCTTTGCTTCGCCCACGAAGGCGATCCATACCAGCTTGTAGATAAACGCCGTGACGATCAGCAGGGCGGTGCACAACAGGAAGTCGTAGAACATCGCTGCCAGGCGACGGCCCAGGCCAACGGCGGGGAATTCGCCCTGGGGGCTCAACAGGGGTTTGGACATGGCAGGGCTCTCTGGAGAAAGCACGCAGTTTACGCAATGGCGCCCATAAAAAAGCCCCTGATGTCATATCAGGGGCTTTTTGTCGCAGGAAGGATCAGCCTTCTGCTTGGACTTCGTCAGCCTGCAGGCCTTTCTGGCCTTGAACTGAAACGAAGGTGACCTTCTGGCCTTCCTTCAGGCTTTTGAAGCCGTTGCCCTGAATAGCGCGGAAATGCACGAACAGATCCGGGCCGCTTTCAGGAGTGATAAAACCAAAGCCTTTTTCGTCGTTGAACCACTTGACGGTACCGCTCTGACGTCCACCTTTATCCGACATTTTCTTCTTTCCTTTGACGCTAAAAATTAATGACAGCCCCTTTCAAACGAAAGAGTACTGGGCTGGGTTGCAGGAAAGTTAAGAGACGTCGAACGGGTTGTAGCAACTACTTCAGCTACTGCCCAGGTCCAGGTTCCAAGCGACCCATGCAAACACAGTGGAGGAACTCTACGCCAACTAATATGAAAAAAACAAGCCCTGGGGCAGGCCCCGATTTTGCTGGGTCTCATGACACTTTGTTGAATGTTCTGATACCGACTTATTCGATAGAGTTATTCACTTGTTATAGGGCGTCAGCTATAAAAATGCCTATCGTGAATGCACTGTTTTATGGCGGTTGCGTTACAGTTTAGTGCGCGTCAACGCAACCGCGTTACTTATAGAAACAGTCAATCAACCGCGGTAGTAACGTTGCGGGACGAATGGCATTTTACTTACACGTAGTGGCACCTTTTTCCCACGTACCATTGCGCAAACTTCGGTATCCAATGCGACAAATGCGCTGTCCAGGTAACCCATCGCCAGCGGGCCGCCCAAGGTGGGGCCGAAGCCGCCGCTGCAGACGCTGCCGATCACGGTGCCCTGGGCATCGACGATTTCTGCGCCTTCACGCACCGGGGTACGCTCCTGCGGCAGCAGGCCTATGCGTTTGCGGGCCACACCGGTTTGCTGCTGGGTGAAGATGCGGTCGGCGCCGGGGAAGCCGCCAGCCCGCGCGCCATCGGCACGCCGGGCCTTGGAGATCGCCCACAGCAGGCTGGCTTCAATTGGCGTGGTGTCGGTGTTCATGTCGTGGCCGTACAGGCATAGGCCGGCTTCCAGGCGCAGCGAATCGCGGGCGCCCAGGCCGATGGCCTGCACTTCGGTTTCGGCCAGCAGGCTGCGGGCCAGGCTCTCGGCATTGGCCGCCGGCACGGAGATTTCAAAGCCGTCTTCGCCGGTGTAGCCGGAGCGGCTGACGTAGCAGTCCACGCCCAGCAAACGCAGGGTGGCAAATTGCATGAAGGTCATCTGGGTGACTTCAGGGGCCAGGCGCGCCAATACTTTCACTGCCGCCGGGCCTTGCAGGGCCAGCAGGGCGCGTTCTTCGAACAGCGGTTCGATGGTGCATTGGTCGCCGATATGTGTGCGCAGGTGCGCCAGGTCCTGGTCCTTGCAGGCGGCGTTGACCACCAGGAACAACTCGTCGTTGCCCAGGTTGGCGACCATCAGGTCGTCGAGGATGCCGCCTTGCTCGTTGGTGAACATCGCATAGCGCTGCATGCCCACCGGCAGGTCGATGATATCGACGGGCACCAGGGTTTCCAGGGCCTTGGCGGCATTCGCGCCGGTGAGGCGGATCTGGCCCATGTGGGACACGTCAAACAACCCGGCCTGTTCACGGGTGTGCAGGTGTTCTTTCATCACGCCCAAGGGGTACTGCACCGGCATGTCGTAGCCGGCGAAGGGCACCATGCGTGCGCCCAGTTCCAGGTGCAGGGCGTGCAGAGGAGTTTTCAACAGGGTTTCGGTGGACATATTCAGCTCCTGAAAAACGTGCCGACGCGCTTGTGGGCGTCAGCACTCGATAATGTTGACCGCCAAACCGCCACGGGCGGTTTCCTTGTATTTGCTTTTCATGTCGGCGCCGGTCTGGCGCATGGTGCGGATGACCTTGTCGAGGGACACAAAGTGTTGCCCGTCGCCACGCAGGGCCATGCGCACCGCATTGATCGCCTTCACCGAGCCCATGGCATTGCGCTCGATGCACGGCACCTGCACCAGCCCGCCAATCGGGTCGCAGGTCAGGCCGAGGTTGTGTTCCATGCCGATCTCGGCGGCGTTTTCCACTTGGGACACGCTGCCGCCCAGCACTTCGCAGAGTGCGCCTGCGGCCATGGAACAGGCCACGCCGACTTCGCCCTGGCACCCGACTTCGGCGCCTGAGATCGAAGCGTTTTCCTTGTACAAAATGCCGATGGCGGCGGCGGTGAGCAAAAAGCGCACCACGCCGTCTTCGTTCGCGCCGGGGATAAAACGCATGTAGTAATGCAGCACGGCGGGAATGATCCCGGCCGCACCGTTGGTGGGCGCGGTGACCACGCGCCCGCCATTGGCGTTTTCTTCGTTGACCGCCAGCGCATACAGGTTGACCCAGTCCAGCACTGAGAGCGGGTCGCGCAGCGCCGACTCGGGGTTCTTGCACAACTGCCGGTGCAAGGCCGCTGCCCGGCGCTTGACCTTCAAGCCTCCGGGCAAGATGCCTTCGTTGCGGCAGCCGGCATCGACGCAGTCCTGCATCACCTGCCAGATCTTCAACAACCCGCTGCGGGTTTCCGCTTCCGGGCGCCAGGCGCTTTCATTGGTCAGCATCACCTGGCTGATAGACAGGCCATAGGTGGTGCAATGGCCGAGCAAGTCCTTGGCGTGTTTGAACGGGAAGGTCAGGGGCGTGGCGTCTTCGACGATACGGTCGGCGCCCGCCGCGTCTTCATCCACCACGAAACCGCCACCGACCGAGTAATACTCGCGGCTGCGGATCTGGATGCCGACGGCGTCAAAGGCACGAAAAATCATGCCATTGGGATGGTAGGCAAGGGGCTTGCGAATCATCGCCAGGTGTTCTTTCTCGTTGAACGCAATGCTGTGTTCGCCGAGCAGGTTGAGGCGCCCGTCACTGCGCATCTGCGCCAGGCGTGCAGCCACGGTTTCGGTATTCACGGTGTCCGGGTGTTCGCCTTCCAGCCCCAGCAACACGGCCTTGTCGCTGCCGTGGCCTTTGCCGGTGGCGCCCAGCGACCCGTAGAGTTCCACCTTGATGCCGGTGGTAGCCTCCAACAGGTTGTCACGCTTGAGCCCCTCGACGAATCGAGCGGCGGCACGCATCGGGCCGACGGTGTGGGAACTGGAGGGGCCGATGCCAATCTTGAACAGGTCGAACACGCTAAGGGACATGGTTGTTCTCCGGTTTCTTATTATTTTCTGAGGTGGACTCGGCCAATGTGGGAGCCGGGCTTGCCCGCGATAGCGGTGGGTCAGACAACATCACTGTCGGCTGATACACCGCTATCGCAGGCAAGCCAGCTCCCACACTGGCCGCGTATCTCCCGTCAGATCAGGCGTAGCTCTCGATAGAAGGGCACGCACACACCAGGTTGCGATCGCCAAACACGTTGTCGACCCGGCCAACCGGCGGCCAGTACTTGCCTTCGATCAACGACGCCACCGGGTACACCGCTTGTTCACGGCTGTAAGGGTGGCTCCATTCGCCCACCAGTTCCGCTGCCGTGTGCGGCGCGTTCTTGAGCGGGTTGTCGTCTTTGTCGAGGGTGCCGTTTTCTACCGCGCGGATTTCTTCGCGGATGGCGATCATGGCGTCGCAGAAGCGGTCCAGTTCTTCCTTGGATTCACTTTCGGTCGGCTCGATCATCAAGGTGCCGGCCACCGGGAACGACATGGTCGGCGCGTGGAAACCAAAATCGATCAGGCGCTTGGCCACGTCGTCCACGCTGATGCCGCTGCTGTCTTTCAACGGGCGCAAATCCAGGATGCATTCGTGGGCTACCAGGCCATTGCTGCCGGTGTACAGCACCGGGTAGTGCTCTTCCAGGCGGCGGGAAATGTAGTTGGCATTCAGGATCGCCAACTGCGACGCGCGCTTGAGGCCGGCGCCGCCCATCATGCTGATGTACATCCAGGTGATCGGCAAAATGCTCGCGCTGCCGAACGGCGCGGCGCACACCGCGCCCTCTTTGCGCTCCATGGCCGCGTGGCCGGGCAGGAATGGCGTGAGGTGCGACTTGACGCCAATCGGGCCAACGCCTGGGCCGCCACCGCCGTGGGGAATGCAGAAGGTCTTGTGCAGGTTCAGGTGGGACACGTCGCCGCCGAACTTGCCCGGTGCGCACAGGCCGACCATCGCGTTCATGTTGGCGCCGTCGATGTACACCTGGCCGCCGTTGTCATGAATGATCCCGCAGATTTCGCGGATACCTTCCTCAAACACACCGTGGGTGGACGGGTAGGTGATCATCAGCGCGGCAAGGTGTTCGCGGTGCTCGATGGCCTTGGCGCGCAGGTCTTCGATGTCGACGTTGCCGCGTGCATCGCAAGCGGTCACCACTACGCGCATGCCGGCCATGTTGGCGGTCGCAGGGTTGGTGCCGTGGGCTGATGACGGGATCAGGCAGATGTCGCGACGTGCTTCGCCACGGCTCTGGTGATAGGCGCGGATGGCCAACAGGCCCGCGTACTCACCTTGGGAGCCGGCGTTCGGCTGCAGGGAGATCGCGTCATAACCGGTGGCCGCGCAGAGCATGGCTTCCAGTTCGCTGGTCAGTTGCTGGTAGCCGGCGCTTTGCGCAGCGGGGGCGAATGGGTGCAGGGCACCGAATTCGGCCCAGGTCACCGGGATCATTTCGCTGGCGGCGTTGAGCTTCATGGTGCACGAGCCCAGCGGGATCATGGTGCGGTCCAGGGCCAGGTCTTTGTCGGCCAGCTTGCGCAGGTAGCGCATCAGCTCGGTTTCCGAGTGGTAACGGTTGAAGACCGGGTGGCTGAGGATCGGCGATTGGCGCAGCAATGCGCTCGGCAGGGTGCTGTCGGTGGCAGCAAAGGCCGGCAGGTTTTTGCCGTCGGCGAAGATCGCCCACAAGGCCTCAATATCGGCCTGGGTGGTGGTTTCGTCGACCGACAAGCCAACGCGCTCGCCGTCTACTACACGCAGGTTGATGCGCTGGGCGCGGGCCTTGTCGTGCAGGGCGGCAGTGTGAGCGCCGGTGTGGATTGTCAGGGTGTCGAAGAAGTGTGCCTGCTCGACGTTCTGGCCCAGGGCCGTCAAGCCCTTGGCCAGGATCGCGGTCAGCTGGTGAATGCGCTGGGCGATCTGGGTCAGGCCTTTGGGGCCGTGGTACACGGCGTACATGCTGGCGATGTTGGCCAGCAGCACTTGGGCGGTGCAGATGTTGCTGGTGGCTTTCTCGCGGCGGATATGTTGCTCGCGGGTCTGCATGGCCAGGCGCAGGGCCGGCTTGCCGAAGCGGTCTACCGACACACCGACCAGACGGCCTGGCATGTCGCGCTTGAACGCATCCTTGGTGGAGAAGTACGCGGCGTGTGGGCCACCGAAGCCCAGTGGCACGCCAAAGCGTTGTGCGCTGCCAATGGCCACGTCGGCGCCGAATTCGCCCGGCGGCGTCAGCAGGGTCAGGGCCATCAGGTCGGCGGCCACGGCGACCAGTGCGTTGGCGGCGTGGAAGCGTTCGGTCAGTTCGCGATAGTCGAACACGTCGCCGTTGCTGGCCGGGTATTGCAGCAGCGCGCCGAAGAACGGGCTGACGTCGGTCAGTTCACGCTCATCGCCGACCACCACATCGATGCCCAAAGGTTCAGCACGGGTGCGCAATACGTCGAGGGTTTGCGGGTGGCTGTGCACCGACGCGAAGAACGCGTGGCTGCCTTTGTTCTTGCTCAGGCGCTTGCAGAAGGTCATGGCTTCAGCAGCGGCGGTGGCTTCGTCAAGCAGGGAGGCGTTGGCAATCGGCAGGCCGGTGAGGTCGCTGATCAGGGTCTGGAAGTTCAGCAGGGCTTCCAGGCGGCCTTGGGAAATCTCGGGTTGATACGGCGTGTAGGCGGTGTACCAGGCCGGGTTTTCCAGCAGGTTGCGCAGGATCGGCGACGGCGTGTGGCAGTTGTAATAGCCCTGGCCGATGTAGGTCTTGAACAGTTGGTTCTGGCTGGCGATGGCCTTGATCTTGGCCAGGGCCTGGGCTTCGCTCAGGCCGTCTTCCAGGCCGAGTACGCTGGTGCCCTTGATGCTTTCCGGGATCACGCTGGCGCTTAGCGCTTCGAGGGAATCAAACCCTAGGCTGGCGAGCATTTGCTGCTCATCTTCCTGGCGCGGGCCGATGTGGCGGGCGATGAATTCGTTGGCGGTGGTCAGATTAACGGTCATGGCGCGCTCCTCAGGCTTCAGCGTTGGCTTTGATCAGACGGTCGTACGCATCCTGATCCAACAGCTTAGCCACTGCATCGGCATCGGCGGGTTTAAAGCGGAAGAACCAGCCTTCGCCCATCGGGTCTTCGTTGACCAGTTCGGGGCTGCCATCGAGCTTGTCGTTGACTTCGAGGACTTCACCGTCCAACGGCATGTACACACCACTGGCGGCTTTTACCGACTCAACGGTGGAGGCTTCGGCGCCCTTTTCGTAAGCCTGCAACTCCGGCAGTTGCACGAAAACCACATCACCCAGCGCGTTCTGCGCAAACGCGGTGATACCCACGGTGACGCTGCCATCGGCTTCGGCGCGCAGCCATTCGTGATCTTCAGTGAAACGCAACTCGCTCATGGAAACTCCTCAGGGCCAGAATCGTCTGGTGGACGGGATTGGAATAATGGGGAGTTGCTTAGCAATATCGCGGCCAAGGTTAATAAGTCTTTATAAATCAGTAAGTTAATAAAATTGGTTATGAGGTTATGTCGCGCGACTGTAGCGTTTTCGCTACAGCCGGGTGCGTGAAAAAAAGCCTATGTGGATCAAAGCCTTGCATGGCGCGCAAAAAGCAGGGTTGTAGCGATATCGTTACGCTGTAGCGCTTTCAGTACACTGAATGTCGTTCCCAGACCAAATCTGGATTGCCCCTTTGTGGGAGCTGGCTTGCCTGCGATGGCGGTCTACCCGTCACTAAGGAGCTGGATGACCCACCGCTATCGCAGGCAAGCCAGCTCCCACAGTTGAACCGCGTTTATTCCGTCAGGGCTTGTTGGGAATGCCGTACTTGCGCAGGCGGTGGGCGATCGCCGTGTGGGAGGTTTGCAAGCGGCTGGCCAGTTGGCGGGTCGAGGGGTAGCGGCTGTAGAGGCTTTCCAGCAGGCTGCGCTCGAAATCTTCCACGGCCTGTTCCAGGCTGTCGACTTCGCCATCGCTCTGGCGCGCCACGGAGGTGCCGGCGATGTCCAGGTCGCCGATGTCCACAAGGCTGCTTTCGCAGATGGCGGCAGCGCGGAAAATCACGTTTTGCAACTGCCGCACGTTGCCCGGCCAGTGGTTTCCGAGCAGGGCAGGATAGGTACCCGGCGCCAGGCGGCAGACCGGGCGCTGGATCTGCGCGCAGGCTTGCTGCATGAAGTAGCGCGCCAGCAGCAGGATGTCCTGGCCGCGTTCACGCAAGGGCGGCACGGCGACGTTGAGCACGTTGAGGCGGTAGAACAGGTCTTCGCGAAAGGTGCCTTCGCTGACCATCTTTTCCAGGTCGCGGTGGGTGGCGCTGAGGATGCGCACATTGACCTTCACCTCGCGGTCGCCACCGACGCGGCGAAAGCTGCCGTCGTTGAGAAAGCGCAGCAGTTTGGCTTGCAGGTACGGCGACATCTCACCGATCTCATCGAGAAATACCGTGCCCTGGTTGGCCAGCTCCATCAGCCCCGGTTTGCCACCGCGTTGCGCGCCGGTAAAGGCGCCAGGCGCATAGCCGAACAATTCACTTTCGGCGAGATTTTCCGGCAGTGCCGCGCAGTTCAATGCCAGAAACGGCGCACTGTGACGCGCACTGATGGCGTGGCAGGCGCGGGCCACCAGCTCTTTGCCGGTGCCGGTTTCGCCCTGGATCAGCAGCGGTGCATCCAGCGCCGCCACCCGTTGCGCCCGTGCCTTGAGCGTGCGGATCGCTGGCGACTCGCCCAGCAGCGCATCAAACCCTTCGGCATGGTCATGGTGCAGCGCAGACAGTTGTTCGCCGATGCGGTTGGGTTGGTAAAGGGTGAGCAGGGCGCCGGCGTCGGTGATCGGCGTGGCGCCCAGTAGCAAGGTCTGGCCGTTCACGCTGATCTCGCGCAGCGGCAATCGAAAGCCCTGCTCCAGCAGGGTCTCCAGCAAGGCCGCGTCATCGAACAGCTCGGTGATGCTTTCGCCGGCTGGTTCACGGCCGTACAAGGCGATCAATGCCGGGTTGGCCAGCAGGATCTTGCCGGCGCTGTCCAGGGCCAGTACCGGGTCGGTCATGGCCGCCAGCAGGGCGTCGAGTTGCAAGTGGCGGCGCTGGCCCGGAAGAATGTCGACCACCTTTACCGCTTGCACGCCGTGTACGCTGAA
This sequence comes from Pseudomonas sp. B2021, assembly GCF_018135665.1. Lineage (NCBI taxonomy): Bacteria > Pseudomonadati > Pseudomonadota > Gammaproteobacteria > Pseudomonadales > Pseudomonadaceae > Pseudomonas > Pseudomonas sp. B2021. Next base: position 4,835,481 of record NZ_SMOF01000001.1, on the reverse strand, counting down.
CAACGCGTCGCGCAGCTCTTCGAGCACGTCGGCGCTGAGGGTTGGTGCGTCGATATAGACGTTGGGCGGCACCATTTCCACCGCATCCAGATTGAGATTGCGCCCACCGAGCAAGGCCAGGACTTCCTGGGTGATGCCGACGCGGTCGATGAAGCTGACGTGGATACGCATGGGGCGGATCTTGATTCTGGAGTGCCGAGGGTGGCCAGTATGCCTTGGAGCCGGTGGAGATCAAAATGTGGGAGCTGGCTTGCCTGCGATGGCGGTGGGTCAGTTACCGAGAATATCGTCTGACAGGTCGCTATCGCAGGCAAGCCAGCTCCCACATTCGATTGGGGGCAGGTTATTCCAGATGTTCGGGTTTGACCGGGTCGCCGGATTTCATATCCAACTGCTGGCGCACATCCTCAAACATCAGATCGTAATGCTTGTGTTGTGAACCAACGCTGCTATGGGTCTTGGGAATGCCGTACTTTTCAACAATCTTAGTCACATTGCTGGCGAAGTTGTAGGCCTGGTCCTTGGGCAGGAAAAAGGTTTCCTTCATGTCCTTGCCCTGAATGCTCCCATGCAGGGTGAACTGCATGCCTTTGCCTTCGCGCTCATGCGTGAAGACTTCGTAGTCCAGGCACAGGTCGTAGCTGACATCGTCCTTGTTCAGCGCGTGTCGCTCGATATGCAGGTGGCCGGGTTCAAAGATAGCCATAGGCGTTTCTCCTTAACTTCACAGGTAGGTGATGCCAGGTTTGGCCGTGCTGATGCGCGTGCCGGCGCTGCCCTGGACGATGGCTTCGATGTCCGAGAGTGAACCGATCACCGCGGTTTTGCCAGTCTGGCGGGCGAACTCGCAGGCGGCTTGGACCTTGGGGCCCATGGAGCCGGCGGCGAAGCCGAGTTTTTCCATATCGTCGGGGTGGGCCTGGCTGATGGCCTTCTGGGTTGGCTTGCCGAAGTCGATAAAGGCGGCGTTGACGTCGGTGGCGATGACCAGCAAATCGGCCTCCAGTTGCGTGGCCAGCAAGGAAGAACACAAGTCTTTGTCGATCACCGCTTCAATGCCGCGCAGCTTGCCGTCTTCGCCATACATGGTGGGGATGCCGCCACCACCGGCGCAGATCACGATGGCTTTTTTCTCCAGCAGCCACTTGATCGGGCGAATTTCAAAGATGCGTTTGGGACGCGGGCTGGCGACTACACGGCGGTATTTGTCGCCGTCGGGCGCGATGGCCCAACCTTTTTCGGCGGCGAGCTTCTCGGCTTCGGCTTTGGGGTACACAGGGCCGATAGGCTTGGTGGGGTTCTGGAAGGCCGGGTCCTTGGCGTCCACTTCCACTTGGGTGAGCAGGGTGGCGAATGGCACTTCAAAGTCCAGCAGGTTGCCCAGTTCCTGTTCGATGATGTAGCCGATCATGCCCTCGGTCTCGGCGCCCAGCACGTCCAGCGGGTAAGGCGAGACGCTGGTGTAGGCCGCTGCCTGCAATGACAGCAGGCCCACTTGCGGGCCATTGCCGTGGGCGATCACCAGCTCGTTGCCGGGGTGGATCTTGGCGATCTGTTCGGTGGCGATACGGATATTGGCCCGTTGATTGTCTGCGGTCATGGGTTCACCACGACGCAGGAGGGCGTTGCCGCCCAGGGCTACGACGATGCGCATACAGAATGTCCTTCTAGAATGATCGTTCCCACGCTCTGCGTGGGAATGCCCCACCGGACGCTCTGCGTCCGCTCTTGTGGCGCAGAGCGCCACTGGCTGCATTCCCACGCGGAGCGTGGGAACGATCAGAGTGGGGTTAGATATCCGCCAACGCCGACACCAGAATCGCCTTGATGGTATGCATGCGGTTTTCCGCCTGCTCGAAGGCGATATTGGCCGGCGACTCAAACACCTCTTCGGTCACTTCCACGCCATTGGCCAGGTGCGGATAGCGCGCTGCGATGTCCTTGCCGACCTTGGTTTCACTGTTGTGGAACGCCGGCAGGCAATGCATGAATTTCACCCGAGGGTTGCCCGAGGCTTTCATCATCTTGGCGTTGACCTGGTACGGCAGCAGTTGCTCGATGCGCTCGTCCCACGCTTCCACCGGTTCGCCCATGGACACCCAGATATCGGTGTGGATGAAGTCCACGCCCTTCACGGCCTCTGCAGGGTCTTCGGTGATGGTGATGCGTGCGCCGCTTTCCTCGGCAAAGGCCTGGCACTCTTTGATGAAATCTTCATGGGGCCACAGCGCTTTCGGCGCGCCGATGCGCACGTCCATGCCGAGCTTGGCGCCGATCATCAGCAGCGAGTTGCCCATGTTGTAGCGCGCGTCCCCCAGGTACGCGTAGCTGATGTCATGCAGCGGCTTGTCGCTGTGTTCGCGCATGGTCAGGGTGTCGGCGATCATCTGGGTCGGGTGGAATTCGGCGGTGAGGCCGTTGAACACCGGCACGCCCGCAAACTTGGCCAGCTCTTCGACGATTTCCTGTTCAAAGCCACGGTATTCAATGGCATCGAACATCCGGCCCAATACGCGGGCGGTGTCTTTCATGCTTTCTTTGTGGCCGATCTGCGACGACACCGGGTCGATATAGGTGACGTGGGCGCCTTGGTCATGGGCCGCGACTTCGAAGGCACAGCGAGTGCGGGTCGAGGTTTTTTCGAAGATCAGCGCGATGTTCTTGCCCTGCAAGTGCGGGCGCTCGGTGCCGGTGTATTTGGCACGCTTGAGGTCGCGGGACAGGTCCAGCAGGTAATGCAGCTCGCGGGTAGTGTGGTGCATCAGCGACAGCAGGCTGCGGTTGCGCATATTGAAAGCCATGATGGAATCTCCTTAATAGTCGATAGGGTCGCGGATGATCGGGCAGGTCATGCAGTGGCCGCCGCCACGGCCACGGCCGAGTTCACCGGCGCTGATGGTGATGACTTCCACACCGGCTTTGCGCAGCAAGGTGTTGGTGTAGGTGTTGCGGTCGTAGCCAATCACCACGCCCGGCTCCACGGCCACCACGTTGTTGCCGTCATCCCATTGCTCGCGTTCGGCGGCGAAGCTGTTGCCGCCGGTCTCGACCACGCGCAGGGCCTTGAGGTTGAGGGCTGCGGCCACGGTTTCGAGGAAGTTGGTTTTTTCGCGCTGAATGTCGATGCCGTGGGGCTTGCTCTCGTCAGGGCGCAGGGTGAACGGCACGATCTGGTTGACCACTTCGGGGAAGACGGTGACCAGGTCGCGGTCGCAGAAGCTGAACACGGTGTCCAGGTGCATCGCGGCGCGGGATTTGGGCAGGCCGGCAACGATGACGCGTTCCACGGCTTTGTTCTGGAACAGGTTGCGCGCCAGTTGGCCGATGGCCTGGTGGGAGGAGCGCTCACCCATGCCGATCAACACCACGCCATTGCCAATCGGCATCACGTCGCCGCCTTCCAGCGTCGCGGCGCCATGTTCCTGGTCGGGGTCGCCGTACCAGATCTGGAAGTCCGCGTTGGTGAACTCAGGGTGGAATTTATAGATGGCGCTGGTCAGCAGGGTTTCCTGACGTCGCGCCGGCCAGTACATCGGGTTGAGCGTCACGCCGCCGTAGATCCAGCAGGTGGTGTCGCGGGTGAACTGGGTGTTGGGCAGCGGCGGCAGGATGAAGCTGGCGTGGCCGAGAAAATCGCGGAACATCTCGATGGTCTTGCCACCGAAGCTGCTCGGCAGGTCGTCGGCCGATACGCCGCCAATCAGGTACTCACTGATTTTGCGCGGCTCCAGGCTGCGCAGCCACGAGCCAACTTCATCGACCAGGCCCAGGCCTACGGTGTTGGCGGTGATCTTGCGCTCCAGGATCCAGTCCAGCGCTTCGGGGTTGGCGACGATGTCGGTGAGCAGGTTGTGCATTTCCAGCACATCAATGTCCCGCTCGCGCATCTTGGTGACGAAGTCGAAGTGGTCGCGCTTGGCCTGGGCCACCCATAGCACGTCATCGAACAGCAGCTCGTCGCAGTTGTTGGGGGTCAGCCGCTGGTGGGCCAAACCTGGGGAGCACACCATGACTTTGCGCAGTTTGCCGGCTTCGGAATGTACGCCGTACTTCACTTTTTCCGTGGTCATTACAGATCCTCCAGTGAACAACAATTACAGGGTCAGGAAGCCGTCGTAGAGCCCATAGGCCGCCACCAGGGCGCCAATGACCACTGCGGCGAAAATCAGCTTCTCGACGGGGGTGAAAATCGGTTTGCCCAGTTCACGCTTGGCCTTGGCGAACAGGATCGCGCCGGGGGCGTAGAGCAGGGCGGAGAGCAGCAGGTATTTGGTGCCGCCGGCATACAGCAGCCAGATCGCATAGATCAGGGCGATGGCGCCGATGAACAGGTCTTTCTTGCGCTCTTTGAGGGCGTTCTCGTAGGTCTCGCCGCGCACCGCCAGCAGCAGGGCATAGGCCGCCGACCACAGGTAAGGCACCAGAATCATCGAGGTGGCAAGGTAGATCAGCGACAGGTAGGTGCTGGCGGAAAACAGCGTGATCACCAGGAATATCTGCACCATTGCGTTGGTCAGCCACAGTGCGTTGACCGGCACATGATTGGCGTTTTCCTTGCGCAGGAACTCCGGCATGGTGTGGTCTTTGGCGGCGGCGAACATGATCTCCGCACACAGCAGCACCCAAGACAGCAGCGCGCCGAGCAGCGAGATGATCAAGCCCACACTGATCAGCACCGCACCCCAGTGGCCCACCACATGCTCCAGCACGGCGGCCATCGACGGGTTCTGCAGCTTGGCCAGTTCCGGTTGGGTCATGATCCCCAGGGACAGCACGTTCACCAGCATCAGGAACAGCAGCACGGTGATAAAGCCGATCACGGTGGCCTTGCCCACGTCACTGCGTTTTTCGGCACGGGACGAGAAGATGCTCGCGCCTTCGATGCCGATAAACACCCACACGGTGACCAGCATCATGTTGCGCACCTGGTTCATCACGCTGCCCAGGTCCGGGTTTTTCACGCCCCAGATGTCAGCGGTGAAGATGTCCAGCTTGAACGCGAACAGCGCGATGAGCACGAACAGCAGCAGCGGCACCACCTTGGCGACGGTGGTCACCAGGTTGATGAACGCGGCTTCCTTGATCCCGCGCAGCACCAGGAAATGCACGGCCCACAACAGCACTGACGCAGCGATCACCGCCGTCGGGGTGTTGCCTTCGCCAAAGACCGGGAAGAAGTAGCCCAGGGTGCTGAACAGCAAGACGAAGTAGCCGACGTTGCCCAGCCAGGCGCTGATCCAGTAGCCCCAGGCGGATGAAAAGCCCATGTAGTCGCCGAAACCGGCCTTGGCGTAGGCGTATACCCCGCCGTCGAGGTCGGGTTTGCGGTTGGCGAGGGTCTGGAACACGAAGGCGAGGGTCAACATACCGATGGCGGTAATCACCCAGCCAATCAACACCGCACCGACATCGGCGCTGGCGGCCATGTTTTGCGGCAATGAAAAGATGCCGCCGCCAATCATCGAGCCGACGACAAGTGCGACCAGGGCGCCTAATCGAAGTTTTCCGGGAGTTTCAGACATTGCATGACTCCAATGCAGGAGAAGAGAGACCACAGAATAATTCCGTGCGCTAATCAAACAGCTGACTCAGATCACTTCATTGGCACATTCCATTGTGAATTAACGACTTAGGGTGAGATTTTGCGGGCGAAAAAATCCCGCAAAGACGCTGGGTAGAGCGCTCTCTGCTTTATGGTTAATCAATTGGTTGGGGCATGGGTGTTGACGCTAGTTCGTATTTGCGAATGTGCAAATTTTTTGTACGTTGTTTGACTATCGCTTCATAATTGACGTATTTAAATTCTAAATAAGCCTAAACTTCGTGCCTTTACATATCCTTATGTTATGACAACGTTATTAATTTGAATTACTTGCGTGCGCAGTTGTCACCCAACCGTTTATTTCGAGGAACCTGCATGACCCAACCCGCCCAGAAACTCCGGCTCAGTGCCCTGATCGCCCTGGTGGTGGGCTCGATGATTGGCGGCGGCATCTTTTCATTGCCGCAGAACATGGCCGCCCGTGCCGAGGTGGGCGCCATACTGATCGGCTGGGCAATCACCGCTATCGGCATGCTGACCCTAGCCTTTGTGTTCCAGACGTTGGCGAACCGTAAGCCCGAGCTGGATTCCGGGGTATATGCGTACGCCAAGGCAGGGTTCGGCGACTACATGGGTTTTTCATCCGCCTGGGGTTACTGGATCAGTGCGTGGATGGGCAACGTCGGTTATTTCGTCTTGCTGTTCAGCACCCTCGGCTACTTTTTTCCGGCGTTCGGCCAGGGCAATACGCCGCTGGCCATCGGCTGCGCCTCGCTGCTGCTGTGGGCGGTGCATTTTCTGGTGATGCGCGGGATCAAAGAGGCGGCGTTCATCAATCAGGTAACGACGGTGGCGAAGATTGTGCCGCTGCTGATGTTTATCGTGATCGCTGCGGTTGCATTCAAGGCGGATATCTTCACTCGCGATATCTGGGGCCTGGGTAACCCGCAGATGGGCAGCGTGGTCGAGCAGGTGCGCCACATGATGCTGGTCACGGTGTTTGTCTTTATCGGCATCGAAGGCGCTAGTGTGTACTCGGCACGGGCACAGAAACGCTCGGACGTGGGGCGCGCCACAGTGATTGGCTTCGTGGGCGTGCTGGCCTTGCTGGTGCTGGTGAACGTGCTGTCCCTGGGCATCATGAGCCAGCCGGAGCTGGCGCAGTTGCAGAACCCGTCCCTGGCCGGTGTGTTGGAGCATGTCGTCGGGCCTTGGGGCGCGGTATTGATCAGTATCGGCCTGGCGGTTTCGCTGCTCGGGGCGTTGCTCTCCTGGGCGCTGCTGTGCGCGGAAATCCTTTATGCCACCGCCCAGGACAAGACCATGCCGGCGTTCCTGAAGAAGGAAAACGCCAATCAGGTGCCGGTCAATGCCTTATGGCTGACCAACGTGATGATCCAGGCATTCCTGGTGATCACGCTCTTTTCAGCCAGCACCTACACCACCCTGATCTACCTGGCGTCGTCGATGATCCTGGTGCCTTACTTGTGGTCGGCGGCCTATGCGGTGCTATTGAGCGCGCGCGGCGAAACCTATGCCGGCTGGCAGCGCCGGCGCATGAAAGATCTGCTGGTGGGGCTGATTGCCCTCGGTTACGCGATTTGGCTGCTGTATGCGGGGGGCTTGAAGTACTTGCTGCTGTCGGCGTTGCTGTACGCACCGGGCGTGATCCTGTTTGCCCTGGCCAAGCGCGAGCAGGGCCAGCCGTTGTTTACCACCGTGGAAAAAGGCATTTTCAGCGGCGTGATCGCGGGCGCCGGGTTGGCCGCGTATGGGCTGTATAGCGGGGTATTGTCACTGTGAGGTTGGCGTATCAACCGCCCTACGACTGGGCGGCGATGCTGGGGTTCTTATCGGTGCGAGCGATTACCGGGTTGGAAACCGTGGTCGCTGGCGTGTACCGACGCAGCATCAGTGTGGCAGGGATACATGGCTGGATCAGCGTCGAACCGGGGGCGGGGGATTGGCTGGAGGTGACGGTCGACTTTCCCGAGCCTGGCGCCATGCCTGAGATCGAGCGGCGCTTGCGCAGGATGTTTGATCTGGATGCCGTGCCTGAGGTAATCAACGCGCAATTGGCGCAGGACCCCCTGATGGCGCAACTGGTTGCGGCCCGTCCTGGCCTGCGGCTGCCTGGCACCTGGGATGGGTTGGAGCTGGCGATTCGTGCGGTGCTGGGTCAGCAGATCACCGTGGTGGCGGCGATTCGCCTGGCGGGCAAGTTGGTGGCGCAGTATGGTCAGGCGCTGTCAACCCCGCACGCCGGTATCACCCACCTGTTTCCGACACCTGAAGTGCTGGCGGCGGCGGACCTGGCCACCCTGGGCATGCCCAAGGCGCGGGGGCGTACCTTGTCTGGTGTGGCCCAGGCGCTGTTGGATGACCCACAGCTTTTCGAACCCAAGGCCAGCCTCCAGGACGGCGTTGCACGGCTGGTTGCGTTGCCGGGGATTGGAGAGTGGACCGCGCAGTACATCGCCATGCGCCAGTTGCGCGAGGTGGATGCATTTGCGTCGGGGGATATCGGGCTGATCAATGCTTTGGCAGCGTTGGAAGGTGGGCCGGTGTCGGCGCGGCAGTTATTGGCGCGGGCCGAGGCGTGGCGGCCGTTGAGGGCGTATGCGGCGCAGCATTTGTGGACGTCGTTGAACCGCGGGGATTGATAGCGACGGTGATGGCCCCATCGCGGGCAAGCCCGGCTCCCACACTGATCCTGTGGGAGCTGGCTTGCCTGCGATAGCGGTGCCCAGGTCACCACTGAGGCCGGTGTGACCCTAACTCCACCGCCGGTAAATCCCACTGCAACGGCGTGCCACTGATGCTTAGCGGCGCCAGCAGTCGATGGGCCTGGCCCCAGGCTGTCTGCTCCACGACCAGGCCTTGGTCATTGATGTCTTCCTCACGCAATGCCGCTTGCTGTGGCACTTGCCCGGCCTCCACCAGCAACTTCGCCGTGCGCGCCAACGACAAGCGCGCCGAACCGCCGCGTCCGGAGTCCAGGCGCTCGGCCAACGCCCGGATCGCACTGGCGGCCATCAAGTAGCCGGTAGCGTGATCCAGCGCCTGCACCGGCAGCGGCAGCGGTTTATCCGTCTGTTTCCAGGCCATGCCGGCCTCGGCAATCCCGCTGCTCATCTGCACCAGGCTGTCAAAGCCACGACGATTACGCCATGGGCCGCTCCAGCCGTAGGCGTTGAGGCTGACGTCGATCAGGCCGGGGGCGAGGTGCTGCCGTTCGCCAAGGGTATAACCCAGTTGCTCAAGGGCATCGGCGCGGTAACCGTGAAACAGAATGTCGGCGTCCTTGAGCAACGCTTCAAACACCTGCCGGTCGTCGTGGCGCTTTAGATCAAGGCGAGCGCAGCGTTTACCCAGGGTCATTTCCGGGACGACGCCAGGTTCGTTCCAGGTGGGTGAGTCGATGCGCAGTACGTCGGCACCCAAGCCTGCGAGGAAACGACTGGCCACCGGACCGGCCAGCACCCGGGTCAAATCCAGCACCTTGATGCCAGCCAGTGGGCGAGCGGCTGAGCCGAGCCAGGGTGTGTCGATGCCGGGGTCGAAGGCCTCGCGCTGAATCAACGTCTCGGCATTTACCGCCAAGCCCTGGGGGTGCTGCTGCCAGGCTTGCCAGCTACGCATCTGCGCCGCACAACCGCCCGCATCGACCACCGCCGGTTCCAGTTCGGCGGCTTTCCAGGTTGCGACTTTGTTGGCCATTGCTGCGCGATCAGCGACAGGCCCCAATACCCGCTCGGCCGCTGCCCGATGATGGGGCGCGTTGGTGTGCAAGCGAATCCAGCCATCGACGCTGGCGTAATCACCCGCTACCGGGTCCCACAAAGGCGGCACTTGCCAACCCACGGGGCGAATCGACGAGGAGAACCACAACGAGGCCAGGCGCCGATCCACGCTGACGCTGGGCAGGCGCCCGGTTTGTTGCTCAATCAACTGCGCGACGGCCTGGCCGGCGGCGCCGATGCTGGCGGCCGCCAGGTCAGTCACGGCAAAGGTCGAAGGCAGGGCGCCGGCCTGGGGCTGGGGCAATGGGGCGTGCGGTAAAGCGAGTGCGGCTTGGATGGGAGTCAGCAGGTCAGTCATCAAAGGCCCTCCGTAAGAGAAGGGCCACTATAGAAGATCATCCCACTGGTATGGCAACCCCAGGGATCAAGGGCAGTTCGATGCTGGCGATAAAACCGCCCTCGGGATGGTTGGCCAGGATCAGGTTGCCGCCATGGCGCTCGGCGGCGCGACGGGCGATGGCCAGGCCCAGGCCATGGCCTTGGGCGGTCTGGCCCGGCGCACGGTAGAACGGCTCGCCCAATTGGCTCAGGTGCTCGGCTTCAACGCCGGGGCCGTGGTCGCGTACGCTGATCAGAATGCGCCCGCCTTGATGCTGGGCCTGCAATTCAATCGGCTCGCCCACCGGGTTGAAGCGCTGGGCATTGCGCAGCAGGTTGTCCACGGCGCGTTCGATCATGGTCGGCCAGCCTTTAAGCTGTAAATCATTGGCAGTCGTCAGTTGCACCACTTGCTCAGGGGCACTGAGTTGGGCGTCCTTTTGCAGAGCCCTGAGCAACGGGTTTAGATCGATGTCTTCGGCGCTGGCGTTGTCGGCGTCGACCCGTGCCAATACCAGGATCTCGCTGATCAAGGCTTCCAGGCGATCGCATTCGCGGGTCAGGCGTGGCCAGAGTTTTTCCCGTTCTTCGGGGCTGGCGCGTTCGGCCAGGGCCAGGGCGATACGCAAGCGCGCCAGGGGGGAGCGCAGTTCGTGGGAGACGTCGCGCAGCAACTGGCGCTGGCTGCCGATCAGGCTTTGCAGGCGCGCGCCCATGCGGTTGAAGTCGTTGGCCAGCACGCCGAACTCGTCGCGCCGATTGGCCAGTTGCGCCAGGCTGTTCTGTTGATAAGTGGTTTGCCCCAGGTCATGCACCGCGCCGCGCAAACGGCTGAGTGGGCGGGTGATGGACAAGGTCACCAGCAGGCTGAACAGGGTCAGCACCACCAGGGTAATCGCCAATGCACTGAGCGGCCACAGCAGGCTGCTGCGGTGCCAGGCGTCCAGCTCCGGGTGAGGAATACGGTAAATCAGCAGATAGGTATCGCCGGTTTTGGCGCTGGTGTACTCGGCGGTCAGGCGCCGCCAGGGCAGGTGGCCGTCCTGGCTGTCGTTCTGGCGGGCTTCGAACGCGGCGGCGCGGCGCGGGAAGGTGCCGCGCACCACCGGGTCGCCGCTTTCGTTAAGCACTTGCACGTCGATGTGGTACTGGCGTTTGCGCTGCTGCAACAAGTCCTGGGCGGCATCTTCGCCCTGGCTTTCGTAGAGCTGCGTCCACTCTTGGGCCAGGTTGTTGAGCCCAGGGTGGCGGCTGAGAATCCAGGCGTCCTGGTTGAGCATGTGCCCAAGCAGGATCGATAACCCGGCAACCAGGGCGATGGCCAGCCAGAAACTCGCCAGGATACGCCAGAACAATGAACGCACAGGAAACCCTCAAACAGGAAAAGCCCAGCGGCGCGAACCACTGGGCTGGGGGTGAAGCTAGGCCATTATTGCGCTTTTTGCGCTTGCTGGGCTTTCCAGGCCTGGAACTCTTTCCATTCGGCGCGGCGCTCGGCTTGCTTCTTGACGATTTCGTCGTACTTCTTCTGCTGGTCGGGCTTGAGCACGGCACGGATATCGGCCTGGGTTTTCTGCTTGCCGGCGGCGATTTCGTCCTGCATGGCTTTCTGGTCAGCGGCCGGGAGTTTGTCCAGGTACTTTTGGGTCAGGTCTTTGCGGGCGTGCCATTGGTCACCCATCAGCTTGCGGATCTGCTCGCGCTGTTCCTTGCTCAAGTCCAGCTGGCTGAACGGGCCGCCTTTGCCACGCGGGCCGTGTTCACCGTGGCCTGGGCCACCCATCATGCGGCTTTCAGGCCCGCCCATCGGGCCTGGGCCTTCCGGCATTGCCATGGCAACGGTGGGCAGGGCGGTGGCGAACATCAAAGCGATAAGGGTCTTGCGCATGGTGTATCTCCTGTCTCTATTCCGGTGAGTCCGGATGTGAGTAGGTTACGCAGAGCAAGGTCAGCGGCGGTCAGGGGAGGGTAAAGCTTCGGTAAAGACGGGTTTGACAGGAGCTGACAAAACCCTTGAAGGTGATGAAATCAATGGTGGGAGCTGGCTTGCCTGCGAAGACGGCCTAACAGTCAACGCAGTTGGACCGGGTACATATCCGTTATTTAGGTAACGGCCACTTAGGGTTCCGCTCTGACAGCGGGTCACTTTCGAAAAGCGCGAAAGTAACCAAAGCGCTCTTGCCCCACCACTCGGCACCTCGCTTGGGCTCGGTGTGCCCTCACTCCGGCCCACGGACTCAAGCCTGCGTTCGGCCAGCGTGGTTTAACGGGGCGCCTGAGATCAAGATCACAAGCAGATCAAGATCAAGAGCGGCTCGCTTCGCATCGTGGTTACCGTTGGCTGCTGCAACCTACAAAATTGTGTAGATACCTACTATGGCTATCGCAGGCAAGCCAGCTCCCACAGGGTTAAGCGTGATGTTTAGAGGCTGTAGTAGTAACCACGACTACGCAACGCCACGATCCGTGGCCGGCCATCGGGGTGTGGGCCGATCTTTTTGCGCAGGTTGCTGACGTGCATGTCCAGGCTGCGATCGTAGAGGGTCAACTTGCGGCCCAGGGCGATCTGCGCCAGTTCCTGTTTGTCCAGGGGCTCGCCGGGTTGGCGCAGCAGCGCTTCAAGCAGGCGGCTTTCGGAGACGGTGAGGGCGAACTCCTGTTCATCGATGCTGACCACGCCGCGCACCGGGCTGAAGCACAGGTCGCCCAGTTCCAGCTGGGTGGACACCGCGGCTGGGTGGCTGCGGCGTAATACGGCGCGCAGGCGCGCCGTCAGCTCACGCGGGTCGCAGGGCTTGGCCAGGTAGTCGTCGGCGCCCAGTTCCAGGCCGAGGATGCGGTCCAGGGGTTCGCCCCGGGCCGAGAGCATCAGCACCGGCAACTCCGGGTGGTCGTTGCGCAATTGCTTGAGCAGCTCCAGGCCGCTGCCATCGGGCAACATCACGTCGAGCACCACGGCCGCAGGCGCACTCTCGGCCAAGGCTTTACGGGCGCTCAAGCCGTCGTGGCAGGCGCGCACCTGGAAACCTTCCTGGCTCAACCAACTGGTCAGCAGCTCACAGAGCTCCTGGTCATCATCTATCAGTAACAGCTCGCTCATGACTCACTCAATTTAGCCATTGTCGGCGGCGAAGGCCCCACCGGTGACGCCGTGAGCCATTATGAGTACGCCGAAACGATTAGGTTCGACGCAGCCGGGCTCAAGGCAAGACTTGCTTGAACGGCTTGATCACCACATCGGTGTAGACCCCTGCTGCAACGTAAGGGTCAGCCTTGGCCCAGGCCTCGGCGTCGGCCAGGGAAGCGAACTCGGCCACGATCAGGCTTCCGGTGAAACCGGCGTCGCCCGGGTCATTGCTGTCGACGGCCGGGTGCGGGCCGGCCAGTACGATGCGGCCTTCGGCTTGCAGCTGTTTGAGGCGCTCGACATGGGCCGGGCGTACGCTCAGGCGTTTTTCCAGGGAGTTGGCAACGTCGGTGGCAATGATGGCGTAGAGCATGTCAGTCCTCGGTTTTTGGTGTGGTAGCAGCGGTGTCATGCAGGTGACGCGACAGGTAGATACCCTGGCCGATCAAAAACAATACGGTCATGCCCAGGCTGCCGAACACTTTGAAGTCGACCCAGTAGTCCTGGAAGGTAAACGCCACGAACAGGTTGGCGGCGCCGCAGAACAGGAAAAACACGATCCAGGCCACGTTCAGGCGTACCCACACCGGCTCCGGCAAGGTCAGCGCATGGCCCATGATCCGCTTGATCAGCAGGCGGTCACCGATGAAGTGGCTGCCGATGAACACCAGGGCGAACAGCCAGTTCACCACCGGGGCTTTCCATTTAAGGAAGGTTTCGCTGTGGAAGGCCAAGGTCAGGCCGCCGAATACCAGGCAGGCGATAAGGGTGAGCCATTGGCTTTTTTCCAGCTTGCGCTGGGAGATGAAGATGGCGCCGTAGACCAGGATTGAGCTGACGATCAGTACGGCGGTGGCGCTGTAGATGCCCCCGAACGATAACTCGTGGCCGGCGATTTCGATGACCCTGGGGTCGAGTTTGGTAACGATGAAAAACAGCAACAGCGGGATGAAGTCGATGAATTGTTTCACAGTAAGAGCCAGAAGCTGGATGTGGCGGCATAATAACAAACATCCTTGGTTGCGATAGCGCCAGCTGACTTGAGGTTACACACTCCCGTGAATGTTGATTTGCACTGCCACAGCACGGCCTCCGACGGCGCCCTGGCGCCCGCGGTACTGGTTGCGCGTGCGTTTGAAAAAGGCGTGCGAGTTTTGGCATTGACCGACCACGACACCCTCGAAGGCCTCGACGAAGCCCGCCAGGCCGCGCAGTCCCTGGGCATGCAGCTGGTCAATGGCGTGGAATTGTCCTGCACCTGGGGCGGCGCCACCATCCATGTGCTGGGCTACGGTTTTGATCAAAAGGCCCCGCCCTTGGTGGCGGCGATTGCCCAATTGCACGATGGCCGCTGGCTGCGGTCCGAAGAAATAAGCCGCAAGCTCAGCCTTAAAGGCATGCCGGGTGCCCTCGACGGCGCCCGCGCCATCCAGCAGGAGCTGGGCGACAGCGGCAACGCACCGGCCCGTCCGCACTTTGCCGACTGGATGGTGCGTGAAGGGTATGTAAAGGATCGCGCCGAGGCCTTTCGCAAATGGCTGGGCGCCGGCAAGTTGGGCGATGTGAAGCTGCATTGGCCGACCCTGGAAGACACTGTCCAGACCCTGCGGGCCTCCGGGGCCTGGGTCAGCCTGGCGCATCCCTGGCATTACGATTTCACCCGCAGCAAGCGCCGCAAGCTGATCAGCGACTATATTGGAGCGGGAGGCCACGCCATCGAGGTGGTCAACGGGCATCAACCCGCCGAACAGGTCGGCAGCCTGGCGATCCTTGCCCGCGAATTTGGTCTGCTGGTCAGTGCCGGCAGTGACTTTCATGGCCCAGGCGGCTGGTCCGAGATCGGCGAGTATCGCCAGGTCCCGGAAGATCTGCCGCTGTTGTGGGGGCGATTCAAGCATGACCCCATTATTGCCACCGTCTGAACAGGTAGAGCACGTGAGTCAATTCTTCCAGATTCATCCGGAAAACCCTCAAGCGCGCCTGATCAAGCAGGCCGTAGAGATCATCCGTGCCGGTGGTGTAGTCATCTACCCGACGGATTCGTCATACGCCATTGGCTGCCAGATCGGCGACAAGGGCGCGGTCGAGCGGGTAAGGCGCCTACGCCAGCTGGACGACAAGCACAACTTTGCGCTGATCTGCAGCGACTTGTCCCAGCTTGGGCTGTTTGCGAAGGTCGACACCGGCACCTTCCGTCTGCTCAAGGCCCACACGCCGGGGCCCTACACGTTCATTCTCAACGCCACCCGCGAAGTGCCGCGCCTGTTGCTGCACCCCAAGAAGCGCACCATCGGCCTGCGCGTGCCGGAACACCCGATTGCCCTGGCGCTGCTGGCCGAGTTGGGCGAACCGCTGATGAGCGTGTCGTTGATCCTGCCCGGCGAAACCGAGCCGTTGTACGACCCTTACGAAATGCGCCGATTGCTGGAAAAACACGTCGACCTGATCATCGACGGCGGCTACGGCGGCAATAAGGCCTCCACGGTGATCAACCTGGCCGACGGTGAGCCAGAAGTGGTGCGTGTGGGTTGTGGCGACCCGGCTCCGTTCATGGTCGAGGCCTGAATGTCGGCCGTGGAAACCGCTGACCCCCAGGCCGGCGCCCAGCAGGAACTGCCGTTTGCCATGGTGTACGGCCAGGCGGTCATGGAAATGCCCCTGGACCTGTACATCCCGCCGGACGCCCTGGAGGTGTTCCTTGAAGCCTTCGAAGGCCCGCTGGACTTGCTGCTGTACCTGATCCGCAAGCAGAACATCAATATCCTCGACATCCCGGTGGCAGAAATCACCCGCCAGTACATGGGCTATGTCGAGCTGATGCAGTCGGTGCGCCTGGAACTGGCCGCTGAATACCTGGTGATGGCGGCCATGCTCGCCGAGATCAAGTCGCGCATGCTGCTGCCGCGCTCGGAAACGGTGGAAGCCGAAGAGGATGACCCACGCGCCGAGTTGATCCGCCGCCTGCAGGAGTACGAACGCTTCAAGGCCGCCGCCGAAGGCATCGACGGCCTGAGCCGTGTGGGCCGTGATGTGGTGGTGCCCAAGCTCGACGCCCCCGAGGCGCGCGCGCGCAAATTGCTGCCAGACGTGAGCCTGGAAGAATTGCTGATGTCCATGGCCGAGGTGCTACGCCGTGGTGATATGTTTGAGAGCCACCAGGTCAGCCGTGAAGCGCTGTCCACCCGCGAGCGCATGAGCGATGTGCTGGAACGTCTCAAGGGCGGTGGGTTTGTGCCCTTTGTCGAGTTGTTCACCGCCGAAGAAGGGCGCCTGGGTGTGGTGGTGACCTTTATGGCGATCCTAGAGCTGGTCAAGGAGTCCTTGGTCGAGCTGGTGCAGAATGAGCCTTTTGCGGCTATCCACGTGCGGGCGCGAGCCGAATAACGAGCTGAATCGATGAATCTGACTGAACCCCGCGAACTGGCCCCTTTGCTGGAGGCCTTTCTCCTGGCCTCGGGTAAACCGCAATCTTTGGAGCGCCTGTTCGAGCTTTTTGAAGAAGCCGAACGCCCGGAGCCGCCGGTCTTCAAGAAGGCCTTGGAGATCCTGCGCAAGTCCTGCGAGGGCCGTGCCTTTGAACTGCGCGAAGTGGCGTCGGGTTACCGCCTGCAGATCCGTGAGAAGTTTTCGCCGTGGGTCGGGCGGTTGTGGGAAGAGCGCCCGCAGCGATATTCCCGGGCGATGCTGGAGACCATGGCGCTGATCGCCTATCGCCAGCCCATCACCCGCGGCGAGATCGAAGACGTGCGTGGCGTGGCGGTGAACAGCCATATCGTCAAGACCCTGCTGGAGCGCGAGTGGATTCGCATCGTCGGCTACCGTGATGTGCCGGGCAAACCGGCGATGTTCGCCACCACCAAGGTGTTCCTCGATCACTTCAACCTGAAAAACCTCGACGATCTGCCGCCCCTGGCCGAACTGCGGGAAATGGAAGCCGAGCCGGTGCTCGACTTCGACGACGCGCCGGTGCCGCAAAGCCTGCAGGAACTGGCCGACGCCAGCGCCGAGCCGGAGGAGCCCAAGGACGAGACCAGTTTCCATACGCTGTTGCTGGAACTGGACGACATGGAGCAGGGGATCAAGACCGACTTCGACGATTTGCTGCGTGATGGTGCGGCGGAGCCAGAAACCCAGGTGAACGTTGAATCCGAGCCTGAGGTCGAAGCCGAAGACGATGTGCTTGGCGTGGCCCAGGCCCGGGAAAAGCTCCTGGCCGCCGTCGCCGCCCTCGAACAGCCGCCCCTGAGTGACGAAGAAGACGAAGCCCGGGCGCTGGCCGAGGCCATCGAAAACGAGCGCCGCCAGCTCGAAGACTGACCGGCTCTGACGTTCACCGCGCAACCCATGTTGGAGCTGGCTTGCCTGCGATGCAGACGCCTCGGTCTCTCAGATGCAAGGAGGTGATGCCATCGCAGGCAAGCCAGCTCCCACAGAGGATCGACCATGAGTGCCCTGAAAGACCCGTGCATCAGCATCTGTAAATTCAACGACGACATCTGCGTCGGCTGTGGCCGCAGCAAGCGTGAAATCCGTGCCTGGAAGAAACTCGATAAAGCCGACAAGCGCACGGTATTGGCCGAAGCCGAGCTGCGATTGCTGGCCCTGGGGGCCACCAGTCGGCGGAAAAGCAAATGAGCTGGGCGTTATCGGCTAGTCTGTGATGCGCAACACGCGCCATGCGCGTATGATTCGCGACCCCTTGCCGACCTATTCGGCCAAGGCCCCGCTTTCAATACCCCTCAGGCCATGCCTGAATCGACCCACCGGGAGGTGCTTACGATGAATGACCAAGACCAGAAAGACCAGGAAATCGGCCCAGCAGGCGAAAAACTGCAAAAGGTGCTGGCGCGTATCGGCGTGGGCTCGCGCCGCGACGTCGAAGCCTGGATCACCCAGAAGCGCATCAAGGTCAACGGCGTCGAGGCCACCCTCGGCCAGCGCGTCGACCTGCACGATGCAATCACTATTGATGGCAAGGTCATCAAGCGTGAAGAGGCCGCCGAATCGGTGCGCCGCGTGATCATGTACAACAAGCCCGACGGCGAGATCTGCACCCGTGACGACCCGGAAGGCCGTCCGACCGTGTTCGACAAGATGCCCAAGCCTAAAGAAGGCCGCTGGATCAACATCGGCCGCCTGGACATCAACACCACCGGCTTGCTGATGTTCACCACTGACGGTGAGTTGGCCAACCGCCTGATGCACCCGTCCTACGAGATGGACCGTGAATACGCCGTGCGTGTGCGTGGTGAAGTCGATGACGAGATGATCGAACGCCTCAAGGCGGGCGTGGTGCTCGAAGACGGCCCGGCCAAGTTCACCGACATCAAGCAGGCGCCAGGTGGCGAAGGTTTCAACCACTGGTACCACTGCGTGGTGATGGAAGGCCGTAACCGTGAAGTGCGTCGCCTGTGGGAGTCCCAGGGCCTGGTGGTCAGCCGCCTCAAGCGCGTGCGTTTTGGCCCGGTGTTCCTGAACTCCGACCTGCCGATGGGCCGCTGGCGCGAAATGAGCCAGTACGAAGTCGATATCCTCAGCGCCGAAGTGGGCCTGACGCCGGTTGCCATGCCGCAGATGAACGCCAAGAGCAAAGACAAGCTTGAGCGTATGCAGCGTAAATCGTCGCGCCCGGTGCCACGTACCGAACGTGTTGCCCGCACCCTGCGCCCTGCGCTGGATGCACCGGCCACCGGCGGTCGTATCTCGCGTCAGCCGCACATTGAAGGTGAACGCCGCCCCACCACGCCATCGCGTCAGGAAGGCGAGCGTGCGCCACGTACGCCGCGTCCTGCTCCGGCGGGTGGTCGTAGCAACCGTGGTGAATCGGATCGCCCGGCCGACAACGCCAGCACCAAGCGTCCAGCCAAGCCAGCGGCGAACAAGCGCCCTGGCCCGAAACTGGTCGCGGACGAGCCGTCGGGCAAGCGCCGTGGCGCCCCGGCCGGTTCCGGCCAGCGCCCTGGTTTTGGTCGCAAGAAGCCGCAGTGATGCGTTAAGCGCTGCACAAAAACGCCAACCCTAGGGTTGGCGTTTTTTTTGCGATCTACCTTTGAAATGCAATCAACTGTGGGAGCTGGCTTGCCTGCGATAGCGGTGGGTCAGCCACCTTTATGCTAACTGACCCACCGCTATCGCGGGCAAGCCCGGCTCCCACAGGGATCTCTATACGTCTGACGGATTTTTAAAAGGCAAAGGCGCCATCAAACACCGGCTTGTCATCCAGCGCCAGCACCCCACTGGCAAAGATCAGGTCCAGGTGATGACTGCCTTTCTGCCCGCCACCCAAGCCCAGGTGCAACCCGCAATGGCGCTCTTCAAACCCGGCATTGCGCGCATACAGGTCCTTGACCCCTTCATTGGTACCAATCCCCAACTCCTCCACACGACGGTTGGACGGGTTGGCATTCAGGTACTTGTTGAAATCATCCGCCAGCCCCGGCACATCACTGGCCACGCTGCAAACGGTGGAGTTTTCGATCCATAACTCCAGCGGTGATTGCAGCACGCCGTATTTGCGTGCAAAGGGGATGGTACTGAGGAAGGTGCCGACAAACCGCACCTGGCCGTTGATGGCTTCGCTGTGGGTGGCGATTTCGCCGGGCGCCAGGTCGTGGTTGCCGACGCCGTTGATATTGGTCCACTTCTTGATGCTGCTCATCGGCGCTTCCAGGCGCGAACCGTGTTTGTCGGTAAAGCTCAGCACGTTGGCCTGGGCCATGCGCCGGATCAGTGTGGCGTTGAGGTCGGCGATGCGTTGGGGCTCGACGCTGAAGGTGTCGTAGAAATAGTCGCCGTAATCCTTGAACAGCAGGGATTTTTTCCAGTGCTCGGCCATCACGCCTTGCAGGGCACGGATAAAGTCCGGGCCTTCGGCGCGTGGGTTGGGCAGCGTGGAGGAATCATAGAGAAACAGGTACAGGTCGCAGCTTTGAATGGCCTGGGCCAGGGTGTCGCTGGGCGCCAGGTCCAGGCGTTGCAGTTGAAAGTTGAAGCGGGCGGCGCTGCCGTGGGTAATCGCCTGGGCGATGGCGTCATAGCGCTCGGTGTGGCCCAGCAACACGGTGGGGCGGTTCAGGCCGTTGAGGGCGGGGTGGTGTGCCAGGTAGTAGAGAAAATGTTCGACGGCGCGGGCCTTGTCCATGACGGGTGTCCTTCTGTGCCTTGGGTAAGGGGGCAGGCGCCGTGCACAGCGCCTGCCGGATGCCTGCCGGGTATTAGAAAGGCCACATCGCAGTGCCAAAAGGCACAACGGCATCGGCTTGCATCATTTCAACGGCGGCCTCATGGGTCGGCGCTTCAAACCAATCGTCGAGTTGCAGTTCGGTTTCCAGGTCGTTTTCCAATGCTTGCATGGTGTACCTCCTAGAGGACGTTGATTGAGAACGGCTCACCCACGGGCTTCGTGGGCAAGTGCAAAGAACCTAGAAGAGAGTGTTTCGAAATGCAAAAAATTTATTGACACGGTTTCATTTGGATTTTTTCTTCTGTTTTTTGTCGAGTTTTTTTATTCAGGTAAAACAGTGAATTGGCTGAAGCGATTCTTCAGACGTTGCCTACCGACAGAATTCCGTTGAAGGCTTACAAAGTCTGGCTGTAACGCAGATTTTCCGGGGTGTAACGATAGATTTACGTAACTGCCCTGGCTTTGCTGGGGGGCATGCTGATGTAAGCATTAGCTGACAGATTTGCCTGTGCACTTTCCCGGTGCGTGCCGAAGCTGTCGAGCGGTGTACAATGCGCCGCGTTTTACTGTGACCCCCCTTGCGTACCCACGCAAAAGGCCAAGACCTCAGGGTTTGATCCCCCTGATCACTCCGCCTGGCCACGAGCCGGACGGGTTCGATTTCGTCACAGATAAAAACAAACAGGTGACGCATGACCATTAGAAAGACGCTGTACTCCTGGTGCCTGCGCTGGGGTTTGAGCGGCGCTGCTTGAGTCGGTAATTCAAGGCAGCAACCTGCATTCAACTCTTCAAACCTTGCGTGAGACCCTTTTCATGAGTGGACCCCATTCTTCTTCAGGCGAGCTGAAACGCGGCCTGAAAAACCGGCATATCCAGTTGATCGCCCTCGGTGGCGCCATCGGCACCGGCCTGTTCCTGGGCTCGGCCGGGGTGCTCAAATCCGCCGGCCCTTCGATGATCCTGGGCTATGCCATCTGCGGCTTTATCGCCTTCATGATCATGCGCCAGCTTGGCGAAATGATTGTCGAGGAGCCGGTCGCCGGCTCCTTCAGCCACTTTGCCCACAAGTACTGGGGCGGTTTCGCCGGCTTTCTGTCGGGCTGGAACTGCTGGATTCTGTACATTCTGGTGGGTATGTCGGAACTGACGGCCGTCGGCAAGTACGTGCACTACTGGTGGCCGGAGATTCCGACCTGGGTCTCGGCGGCGGCGTTCTTCGTGCTGATCAACGCGATCAACCTGGCCAACGTCAAAGTCTTCGGTGAAGCCGAGTTCTGGTTCGCCATCATCAAGGTGGTAGCGATCGTCGGCATGATTGCCCTGGGCAGCTACCTGCTCGTCAGCGGCAGCGGCGGCCCGCAAGCCTCGGTCAGCAACCTGTGGGAGCATGGTGGTTTCTTCCCCCATGGCGTCGGCGGCTTGGTGATGGCCATGGCGATCATCATGTTCTCCTTCGGCGGTCTGGAAATGCTCGGCTTTACCGCTGCCGAAGCCGACCAGCCACGTACCGTGATCCCCAAGGCGATCAATCAGGTGATCTATCGCATCCTGATTTTCTACATCGGTGCCCTGGTGGTACTGCTGTCGCTCACCCCGTGGGACAGCCTGCTGGCGACCCTCAACGCCTCCGGCGATGCCTATAGCGGTAGCCCGTTCGTACAGGTGTTCTCGATGCTGGGCAGTAACACGGCCGCGCATATTCTCAACTTCGTGGTGCTGACGGCCGCGCTGTCGGTGTACAACAGCGGCACCTACTGCAACAGCCGCATGCTCTTGGGCATGGCCGAGCAAGGCGACGCGCCCAAGGCCCTGGCGAAGATCGACAAGCGCGGTGTGCCGGTGCGTTCGATCCTGGCCTCGGCGGCGATCACCCTGGTGGCGGTGCTGATGAACTACCTGATGCCCCATGACGCGCTGGAACTGTTGATGTCGCTGGTGGTGGCCACGTTGG
This sequence comes from Pseudomonas sp. B2021, assembly GCF_018135665.1. Taxonomy (NCBI): domain Bacteria; kingdom Pseudomonadati; phylum Pseudomonadota; class Gammaproteobacteria; order Pseudomonadales; family Pseudomonadaceae; genus Pseudomonas; species Pseudomonas sp. B2021. Next base: position 4,813,554 of record NZ_SMOF01000001.1, on the reverse strand, counting down.
TGATCAACTGGGCGATGATCAGCTTCTCCCACTTCAAGTTCCGCCAGCACATGAACCGCACCGGCCAGGTGCCGCTGTTCAAGGCGCTGTGGTACCCGTATGGCAACATCATCTGTGTAGCGTTTGTGGTGTTTATTTTGGGCACCATGTTGATGATTCCGGGCATTGACCGCTCGGTGTACGCGATCCCGGTGTGGGTGGCGTTCATGGGCGTTTGTTACTGGGTCAAGAACAAGCGGGCGCAGCAGTCCATGGATATGGCGGTCCCCGCGGTGAAGTAAGCGTCAATGTTGTTAAGCAGACCCGGCCTTGTGCCGGGTTTGTTGTTTGAGGGGATGGCCAAGGTGCATTCGCGTATCCTAGGGCTTCTTCCGGAGGACCGTGTTACATGCTGGTGATTTCCAACAACGTACAGCTGCCCGATGCCGAGATTGAGCTGACCGCCATTCGCGCCCAGGGTGCCGGTGGGCAGAACGTCAATAAAGTGTCGAGTGCGGTGCACCTGCGGTTTGATATTCCGGCGTCTTCGTTGCCGGAGTTCTACAAGGAACGCTTGCTGGCACTGCGTGACAGCCGCATCACCAGCGAAGGCGTGCTGGTGCTCAAGGCCCAGCAATATCGCACCCAGGAGCAGAACCGCGCCGATGCGCTGGAGCGCCTGGTGGAGTTGATCCAGAGCGCCACCAAGGTCGAGAAAAAACGCCGTCCGACCAAGCCTACCCTGGGCTCGAAGAAACGCCGCCTGGAGTCCAAGACCAAGCGCGGCAGCATCAAGGCCGGGCGCGGCAAGGTCGACTTCTAGGCGTCGCGTGTTTCGCGGGCCTTGGGCGCCTGCCGGTACAGGTAGACGCTCAGCAGCAAACCGGCGAAAGCGGCGAGGGCGGCGAACAGGAAGATCGAGGCAAAGCCAAAACCTGCCGCCACGGCGCCCGCCAGTGGCCCGGTGATGCCCAGGGACAAATCGATAAACAGCGAATAGGCGCCCACCGCCGAGCCACGGCTGGAGGCCGGCACCAGGTTGACCGCCTCTACCCCCAACGCCGGGAACACCAGGGAAAAGCCGAAGCCGCTCAACGCCGCACCCGCCAACGCCAGCTGGGCATCCGGCGCCAGCCACAGCAACAGCAGGCCCAGCACTTCCACCGACAGGCAAGCGATGGCGACGCGAAACCCGCCAATGCGGTTGATCAAATTACCAAACAGCAAGCGCGCGCCGATAAAGCTGGCACCGAACAGGCTCAAGGCCCACACCGCGTTATCCCAGTGCTGGGTGCTGTAATACAACGTGATAAAGGTGGCGATGGTGCCAAAGCCGATAGAGCCCAATGCCAGCGCGCAACCATGGGGCAGCACGCGGCCCAGCACATTCATGAACGGCAAACGGATGCCGGGCACAATCGGCGCGGCTTGTTTTTTCCAGGCCAACAACACACCCAGCACGGCCAACAGAATGATGCTGACGCCCATGCTCCACAGTCCCAAGTGGCTGACCAGCAGCACCCCCAACGGTGCGCCGACGGCCAACGCGCCGTAGCTGGCGATGCCGTTCCAGGAAATAACCTTGGCCGTGTTTGCCGCGCCGACACGGCCAATGCCCCAGCCAATCGCGCCCGAACCCACCAGGCTTTCGGCGCTGCCCAACACCAGTCGACCGATCAGCAGGCAACCGAGGCTGAAGGCCGGCAGGCTGGAGAACCACGCCGCCAGCAACATGAATACGCCGCTCAAACCGCAGCCCACCAGGCCGATCAGCACGGCGCGCTTGCTGCCCAGGTTGTCGATGATCTTGCCGGCATAGGGGCGGCTCAGCAGGGTAGCCAGGTATTGCACGCTGATTACCAGCCCGGCGATAACGGCGCCATAGCCCAGTTGGCTATGCACATAACCGGGCAATACGGCCAGGGGGATGCCGATATTCAGGTAGCCGATAAAGGTAAACAGCACGATGGAAACGACTTGCAGCGTGACCGCCATAGGGCGCTGGGTATCTGGCATGGGAGAGATCCACTGTCGCAGCAGGTAAAGATAGGCTGCTAATGATACCGGCGCGCAGGCCGGGCAGGGCGGCAAAAATGTAAAACGTCAGATCTAAAGCCGATCAAGCGTGGGCGGGGGCCAGCAATTGGGTGGTCACCAGGGCCGCCAGGGCGTTTTCCTGAGTGCCAAAGCGCTTGAGCAGTGCCGCTTGCTTGTCGGCACTGAGGCGGTTCCAGACTTCGACCATTTGCAAGGCAGCGTCGAGTACGGCGGCGTCCGGCGTGTCGGAAGGGGAAGTGGTCATAGTGAAGGTCTCGGATGATTCAGGCAGTGTGGAAAGCGCTCAAAGGCGCGCTTTCCACACGGTCTGGTACGGCGTCAGTCCCGGCTTTCGCGCTCGACTGGTTTTGCTTCTTTGGCCTCAGGCTGCTTGTCGCTGGCCTGCTGCGGTGTTGGCTGCTCAGTTGGGTGCAGGCTTGGGAAGGGGAGATTAGGTATCTCGTGCATCGTGGTCGCTCCTCGCAAGGTCTGTTTTTTCAATCGCAGGTGATTCCGCGCTCTCAAAAAGCCTTGGCAGGATACAGCACCGTAAATGACAAAAAGACTTTTATCTCGACTGTCTCGCCCATTTTTCTCCTAAAAGACTGTAGGAGCGAGCTTGCTCGCGAAAAGCGTCAACGATAACTCGGTGCGTCAGGTAGCCAGCGGTGTCTGTAGGTGCTTCGCGAGCGAGCTCGCTCCTACAAGGGGCAAGTCTTAGAACGGCACCTTGCCGAGGATCATGTCGCGGTACATCACAAAGTCGCCCAGCAAGCTGTAAAACGGGTGCTGAAAGGTGGCGGGGCGGTTCTTTTCGAAGAAGAAGTGGCCTATCCAGGCAAAGCTGTAGCCCGCGAGCGGCAAGGCCAGCAGCAGGACCAATGAGCCTCTGCCGATGGCGTACGCGAGAATGCCGATCACCAGGGTGGTGCCGATAAAGTGCAGGCGTCGACAGGTGCTGTTGCCATGCTCGGCCAGATAGTACGGGTAGAACTCGGCAAAACTGTTGAATTTCTTGATGTTTTCCACGGTGACCGGCCCTCTGGTTGTTGTGCCGCCAACGGGTGCGCGGCGGGGAGCTTATTTGAGTCTAGAGTGAACAGTGCTAACAGCCAGTGACAATAGATGCCACTTTAGTATCCTTGGCTTCCTGGCTGCCGTTTGAGCCTGCTTTCAATAAGAAGACGCCATGAGCGAACGAACAACTTCTGCAAGCTGGGCGATGGGCATCGTCAAGGCGCTGGAAATGGATGGCCTGGATTGCAGGGCCTTGTTCAAGCAGTTGGGCCTGGATTATGCGTCCCTCACTGACCCCGATGCGCGCTTCCCGCAAGACGCCATGACCCGCTTGTGGCAGCGTGCGGTGGAGGTGTCGGGCAACCCGGCGATTGGCCTGAACATGGGCAAGGTGGTACGGCCTGCCTCGTTTCATGTTGCCGGTTATGCGTTGATGTCCAGCAACACCCTGGCCGAAGGCTTTATGCGCTTGGTGCGCTACCAGCGCATCATCGCCGAAAGCGCTGACTTGAGTTTCCGACTTTTACCCGAAGGCTATGCGTTGATTCTGACGGTGCATGGCGATCATCTGCCGCCCACCCGTCAAAGCGCCGAGGCCTCGCTGGCCAGCGCTCTGGCCCTGTGCGGCTGGCTTACCGGGCGCACCCTGCAACCGCGCAAAGTGCTGCTGCAAGGCGACCAGCCGGCGGACTTGGCGCCCTACCAACACGCCTTCCACGCGCCTTTGCAATTCAATGCACCCTATGACGCGTTGATTTTCGAGCAGGCCGACATGGAGGCGCCGCTGCCCACAGCCAATGAAGCCATGGCGCTGTTGCATGATCGCTTTGCCGGAGAATACCTGGCGCGTTTTTCCGAAAGCCGCGTGACCCACAAGGCGCGTCAGGTGCTGTGCCGCCTGCTGCCCCAGGGCGAACCCAAGCGCGAAGCGGTGGCCCAGACGTTGCACCTGTCCCAGCGCACCTTGCAGCGGCGGCTACAGGAGGAGGGCACCAGCTTCCAGGCCTTGCTCGATGACACCCGGCGCGAACTGGCCGAGCAGTACCTGGCACAACCCAACATGACCCTGCTGGAAATCGCCTACCTGCTGGGGTTTGCCGACCCGAGTAACTTTTTCCGCGCCTTTCGCCGCTGGTTCGATGCCACGCCCGGCGAATACCGGGCGCGGTTGCAGCAAATGTCGACCGTCAGTGACGCCAGAACGCCGGAATGCACAACACAAACACGGTGATGATCTCCAGGCGTCCCAGCAACATGCCCAGGGACAGGATCCACTTGGCGGCATCCGGCAGGGTGGCGAAATTGCCGGCCGGGCCGATGGTTTCGCCCAGGCCGGGGCCCACGCCGGATACGGTACTGGCGGCGCCGGTCAACGCGGTCATCCAGTCAACGCCCAGCAGTGACAGGGCCAGGGCGATCATGCAGATGGTGATGGCGAAGAAAAACGAAAAAGTCAGGATCGAGCGCACGATCTCCTCATCGAGGCGATGGCCGTTGTACTTCTGCTTGATCACCGCGCGGGGATGGATCAACTGATTCAAGTTGGCCTTGAGCAGGATGTAGGCCACCTGGAAACGGAAGATCTTGATGCCGCCGGCGGTGGAGCCCGAGCAGCCGCCAATAAAGCCCAGGTAGAAAAACAGCATCAGTGAGAAGTTGCCCCACAGGCTGTAGTCCCCCAGTGCAAAGCCGGTGGTGGTCACCACCGATGTCACGTTCAGCGCCACATGACGCAAGGCATCGAGCCAATGCAGGTTGGTGGTCCACCAGTACCAGGTGCCGAGTACCAGCCAGGTCACCAGCAACAGGCCGAGCAGGCCTTGCACTTGCTGGTCCTTGATCAGCGCCCGACGGTTGCCGCGCAAGGTGGCCACGTACAGGGCGAACGGCAAGCTGCCAAGGATCATCACCACCACCGCGACCCAGTGCACCGCCGGTTGTTTCCAATGGGCCAGGGACTCGTCCGAAGTGGAAAACCCACCGGTGGAGATCGCCGACATGGCATGGTTGATCGCATCGAACACGCCCATTCCGGCCCACCAGAAGGCCAGGCTGCCGAAGATGGTGATGCCCACATACGCCGCCACGATCAGGCGCGCCACCATATGCGAGCGAGGCATGACTTTTTCCGAGCGGTCCGAAGATTCGGTCTGGAACAGGCGCATGCCACCAATGCGCAGCAGCGGCAGGATCGCCACCGCCATGCCGATAAAGCCGATACCGCCGAGCCAGTGCAAAAGCGAACGCCACATCAAAATGCCTGGCGACATGCTGTCCAGCCCGCTCAACACGGTGGAGCCTGTGGCGGTGATGCCGGACATGCTTTCGAAGAACGAGTCGGTGTAGCTGATGTGCTGGGTCAGCAAAAAGGGCAGGGCGGCGAAGATGCACACCACTACCCAGCTGCTGACCGTGAGCAGGTACATGTCCCTGGGGCGCAGGTGCACGTGCTCGGGGCGGCCAGGGATGACCAGCGCCAACCCGGCGATAAAGGTGATCAGGCTGGCCCACAGGAACGAGGGGAGGTCGCTGGTGCGTTCGAAGATCACCAGTGTCGCCATCGGGATCACCATGGCGACCGCAAGGGTGATCAGGAAGATGCCGATGATGAAACCGATGATACGCAGGGTCGGCAACGCCATGAAGTTCGCTCGGGTGATTGGGCAGAGGCGCCATTCTACCTGTGGTGCAGGTCTTGTAAACCAAGGGCTACGGTGGCTTGGGGTCTACACAACTTCGCAGCGACGCTGAAGCTGTGGCGAGGGAGCTTGCTCCCGTGACGACCTACCCACTGGCGCCTATCTACCTGACACATCACGATCCAAATGTGGGAGCTGGCTTGCCTGCGAAGGTATCGACTTGGTGTGCCCGAATCACCGAGTTGTCTGGATCGCAGGCAAGCCAGCTCCCACAGAGATAGGTGCAGCAGTTATTGCGCGCATAAAAAAGGCGACCCGCAGGTCGCCTCTTTCAACTGCGCTTGATCAGAACTCGTGATCAGCGCTGTCCGGGTTCAGGTCGCTGATGCCCAGCTTGCCGGCAGCGGCTTCGATCGAACCGGTCTGCTTGACCAGGGCGGCGATCGAGTCACGCACGATCTGGTTGCCCTTTTCATTGTCCGCGGCGATCAACTGGTCGTAATGCTCACCGTTGTTGGCGTGATCAACCATCACCTGGATCTTCGCTTCGGTGGCCGCCAGGTCAGCCTTGAGGGCTGCATCGGCTCCCGGGTCGGCCTTGGCCACCAGGGACGACAGGCTGGCGCCGGTCAGCTTGGTGCCGTCAACACGGGTGTATTCGCCCAGGTAGACGTTACGGATGCCCTTGGCGTCGTAGAAGTGCGAGTAATGGGTGTTGTCGCTGAAGCAGTCCTGTTCGTCTTCCGGCGAGTTGGCTTCCAGAGACACCTTCATGCGCTCCCCGGCGAGCTCGCCCAGGGACAGGCTGCCCATGCCGAACAGCATTTTACGCAGGCCGTCGGTGCCCGGTTCCGACTCCAGGGTGGCGCGGTAGTTGTCTTCGACGTTGGGCTTCCAGTTGTCGACCATTTCCTGCAGGTCGCTGACCAGCAGTTGGGTGACCGCACGCAGGTAAGTGCGGCGACGCTCGTTGTGGCCGCCGGTTGCACCGTCTCCGGTCATGTAGTCCGACGCCGGGCGGTTGCCCGCGCCTGGGCCGGTGCCGTTGAGGTCCTGGCCCCACAGCAGGAATTCGATGGCGTGGTAGCCGGTGGCGACGTTCGCTTCGGAACCGCCCAGTTCATTGAGGCTGGCGAGTTTTTCCGGGGTGATGTCCTTGACGTCGACCTTGTCTTCGCCCACCTGGATCTCGTTATTGGCGATGATGTTGGCGTTGGCACCTGGGTTACCCAGTGCGTGTTCGTAGGACTTGTCGACGTAGTCGATCAGACCTTCGTCCAGGGGCCAGGCGTTAACCTGGCCTTCCCAGTCGTCGATGATGGTGTTGCCGAAGCGGAACACTTCGCTCTGCAGGTAGGGTACGCGCGCGGCGATCCAGGCGGTACGGGCCGCTTTCAGGGTTTCGTCGTTCGGGTTGGCGAGGAAGGTGTCGATTGCGGTCTGCAGGGTTTTTGCGGTGGATTCGGCATCGCTGTACACCGCAAACACCATGTCTGCGTAGTGCGCGACCACGGCCTTGGCGGCCGCTTCGTCGACCTGGCCTGCCGGGGCAGCCGCCGGTGCGGTAGTGCTGGCGGCAGCGGGTGCCTGGGGCGCGGCGGCCTTGTCTTTACCTTCGCCGCAACCGGCGAGAGAAATGGCAATGGCCAGCAGACTGGCGGTGGCCAGGGGCATACGAATCATGGCGAACATCCTGCTTCGGTTGTTGAAAGGGCGCGCGGGGAGCGCAAACGCTGCGACATAATGCGAAAGATTTGCATTTTGTGTAAAGGCTTATACGCGGGAAATATTGAGTATCGAAGTGTAAATTCAAAGACTCACGGCGTTATTGCGCTCGGCCTGCTTCAAATAAGCCGTCAACTCCCGGGCCTGCAGCGGTTTGCTGTAGTGATAACCCTGCCCCTCATGGCACCCCTCGGAGATGACATAGGCCTCCTGTTCGGCAGTCTCCACTCCTTCGGCAATCACCTGCATGCCCAAGCTTTTGCCCAGTTGGATAATGGCACGCACGATGGTTGCGTCATCGTCGTCGTCCTGCAGGTCCTGGACGAAGCTCTTGTCGATCTTGATCTTGTCCAGGGGCAGGCTTTTGAGGTAACTCAGGGATGAGTAGCCAGTGCCGAAGTCATCAATGGCGATCAGCGCCCCGGAGCGGCGCAGGCTCAACAGGTGCTGGGCGGCGGTGCTGATGTCTTCCATCAGGCCGGTCTCGGTCACTTCCAGCTCCAGGCTGCGCGGCGGCAGGCGATAGATCTGCATCAGGTTGTTGACCACCCGCGGCAACTCGGTGTGGTGCAGTTGCACGGTGGACAGGTTGACGGCCATGCGCAGCGCCGTGAAGCCCTGGTCATGCCATTCGCGCAGTTGCCGGCACGCCTGGTCCAGCACCCATTCGCCAATGGGAATAATGGTGCCGTTCTGTTCCGCCAGCGGGATAAACAAATCCGGCGGTACCAGCCCGTGCTCAGGGTGTTGCCAGCGTAGCAGGGCTTCCACGCCCACCACCTGATGGTCGCGGTAACTGATTTGCGGTTGGTACACCAGGTGCAACTGCTCGCGGCTCAGCGCATCGCGCAGGTCTTTCTCCAATTCACGGCGCCGGCGCATTTCGCTGTCGACGCTGGCGATATAAAACTGATAACGGTTGCGCGAGCGGCTCTTGGCCAGGGTCATGGTTTGCTCGGCTTTTTGCAGCAACTTCTCGGTGCTGTCGCCATCCTCCGGGAACAGCGTAATGCCAATGGTGGCGCGCAGGCGGATCAGGTCGTGGTCGAGGGCGAATTCAGCCTCCAGGTCATCGAGAATACTTTGCGCCAGTTCGGCGGCTTCGTAGGGCTGGTCGATATCGGCTTGCACCAGGGCGAACTGGTCACCGCCCAGACGGGCGAGCGTACCCAGGCGGCCGCTGTGGGCGCGCAGACGGTCGGCCAGGGCCAGCAGCAGTTTGTCGCCGGCCTGGTAGGTGAACTGCTCGTTGACGCTCTTGAAGTCATCCAGCCCCACGCACAACACCGCGACACGGCGTTGCCGGCGTCCGGCGTCCGTGAGGATCTTGTCCAGTTGCGCCTGCAACTTCTGGCGGTTCGGCAGGCCGGTCAGGAAGTCGTATTGGGCCATGCGCAACAGGCTCGACTCGGCCTCGTGGCGCAAGTGGGTATTGCGCTCGATGGATTCGAGCAATTGGTTGGCGGTGTTTATCCACTGCCCCAGTTCGTTGCGTTCGTGGCCCTTGAGCTGAGGGATCTTGTGCTCGCTGGGACGGTCCGGGTTGATCGAGGTCAGGTGCCCGATCATCCGCGACAGCGGTTTGGTCAGCATCCAGTGATACACCAGGTACAACACCAGCCCCATGACCAGGGCGCGCAATACGCCCGAGATAAAGATGATGACCGAGCTGACCAGGAAACTTCGGCCGTAGGTGGCGGTGTCGAGGGTGATGCTGAGGTCGCCGTAGTATTCGCTATAGGGGCCCTTGCCCACCAACGAAGTGGTAAAGGAGCGTTCCTGGCCAAGAATCAGATCGGTCAACCAGCGGCTGGGGGACTGCTGTAAAGGGCGGTTTTTTTCCGCCAGCATGGTCTCGTTGGGGTGGCCGATAGAAGCCATGCGCACAGCGTCGTCCTGGAACAGACCTTCGATCACCTGCATGCCCATCTCGCGATCCAGGCTGTACACGGCCTGGGTCGAGGGGTCGCGAAACATGTCGAGAATGCGCTGGGCATCGCCTGCCACGGCCTGGCGCGTTTTGTAGGCATCAAAAACGATCTGCGCCGCGCTCAGTGCCACACCCACGATCAAGGCCGACAGCAGCACAACCCGTAGCAACTTCACCGACAAGCTGTTCTTGAGTTCCAGCTTCAAAGGGGGCATTCCTTGTCTCATGCGGGTGGCCGTCAATATGCCATGAGTATTGGCAATCTGGTGATGGCAGTCAAAGGGACATTGGGGCCTTGGCTTAATTGAGGTTTGGGCTGGATAAACGCAGGTAGGCGCCCGCTGATGTTCGGGCTTGTCATAAACAGGAAAGGGTAGAGTGCAGCAGCGGAGAAGGCGGAGGCTATCCGCCTTCTAGTTGGCGACGATTTAAGAAAAATCGATCTGGCCCTGAGGCTGTTGCTGTTCCCCACCGATTTTCGAGCCTTCACTGACCATGTCCAGGGCTTTGTTTGCCAAGTCCATTGCGCCTTTTGCCAGGTCCAGCCCTTTATCAGCAATACCCGCTACCACTGGGACCGCACCTGCAACCCCTGCTGCCATCGAAATAGGATCCATCGTCATGCTCCACATTGATTCAGGAGGGTTATTCCTCCTGACGTTTGTGTGGTCAATTGTTACGGTTGAGTTCCGGTATCTCTGCGCTGTCAGCCTGGCGCGCATAAAAAAGCCCGGCAATCGCCGGGCTCTTTCTACTGCAAGCGTTACTTAGGCAGTGAAGGTCTTGCCTTCGAACTGCTCAGCCACGAACTTCCAGTTGACCAGGTTCCAGAACGCTTCCACATACTTTGGACGCACGTTGCGGTAGTCGATGTAGTAGGCGTGTTCCCAGACGTCGCAGGTCAGCAGCGGGGTGTCGCCGTTGGTCAGCGGGTTGCCGGCGCCGATGGTGCTGGCCAGGGCCAGGGAACCGTCAGCCTTTTTCACCAGCCAGCCCCAACCGGAACCGAAGGTGCCGACCGAAGTCTTGGTGAACTCTTCCTTGAACTTGTCGAACGAACCGAACGCAGCGTTGATGGCTTCAGCCAGCGCGCCGGTTGGTTGGCCGCCGGCGTTTGGCGCCAGGCAGTTCCAGTAGAAGGTGTGGTTCCAGACCTGAGCGGCGTTGTTGAAGATGCCGCCCGAGGAAGACTTGACGATCTCTTCCAGGGTCTTGCCTTCGAACTCGGTGCCAGGCACCAGGTTGTTCAGGTTCACGACATAGGTGTTGTGGTGCTTGTCGTGGTGGTATTCCAAGGTTTCCTTGGAGATGTGCGGCTGCAGGGCATCGTGTGCGTAGGGCAGCGGCGGCAATTCGAAAGCCATGATGATTCTCCTAATCAGGTCAGTTGCGGTGAGCGCAAGGCCGATCACGGGCGGCCAAACATGCGCCGGGGAGTTTGTACTCTTTGCGGCGCAGGGGGCCGATCATAGCACCGGGGGTGCGGCATAACCACGCAACAACTGTGTGGGATAGAGGTTCCAGCGCGTTTTGGAATATTCGTCAGGCGCTGATCAGTTGATAGGCCACAGAGAACATCATCGCGGCGACCAGCAGGTCCAGCAAGCGCCAGGTGGCCGGGCGTGCCAGCCAGGGTGCCAGCCATGCCGCACCCAGCGCCAGGGTGGCGAACCACAGGAATGAAGCACTGGCCGCACCGGCTACGTAGGCACCCGGTTCGGTTTGTTGCGCGCCCAGGGAGCCGATCAGCAGGACGGTGTCCAAGTAAACGTGGGGGTTGAGCAAGGTGACCGCCAGGGCGCTCAGCAATACGGCGCGCAATGAGCGCGTCTTGAGGCTGTCGCTTTGGTCCAGGCTCTGTTTCGAGCAGGCCCTGCGCAGCGCGCACGCGCCGTACCAGAGCAAGAACGCAGCGCCGCCCCAGCGTGCCACCGCCAGCAGTATCGGGCTCTGCGCCAGCACGGTGGCCAGCCCAAATACCCCGGCGGCCACTAACAGTGCGTCGCAGATCACACACAACGCCGCCACGGGTAAGTGATGTTCGCGGCGCAGACTTTGGGCGAGTACGAATGCATTTTGGCTGCCGATTGCCATGATCAACCCGAGGGCCACCAGCAAACCGTTCATATAGCTTTGCCACATAGAAGGAGATCCTTGTTGATGCTCAAACGATGCTGGCTATGGTGCCGCTCAAGGTTGTATAAGAAAAACCAATATTGCTGATCGCTCATTAGAGAAACTGATGTTCGACTATAAATTGCTTTCTGCCCTGGCGGCGGTGGTGGAACAAGCCGGCTTTGAGCGCGGTGCCCAGGTGTTGGGGCTGTCGCAGTCAGCCATCTCCCAACGCATCAAGCTATTGGAGGCGCGCATCGGCCAGCCGGTGTTGATACGGGCCTCGCCGCCAACGCCCACCGATATCGGCCGGCGCCTGCTCAACCATGTGCAGCAGGTGCGTTTGCTGGAGCGTGACCTGCAAAGCCAGGTACCGGCCCTGGACGAGGAGGGTATGCCCGAGCGTCTGCGCATTGCCCTGAATGCCGACAGCCTCGCCACCTGGTGGGCCGAGGCGGTCAGCGACTTCTGCGCCGAACAGCATTTGCTGCTGGACCTGGTGGTCGAAGACCAGACCGTGGGCCTCAAACGCATGCGCGCCGGTGAAGTGGCGGCCTGCATTTGTGCCAGCGAACGTCCCGTGGCCGGGGCTCGCAGCCTGTTGCTGGGCGCCATGCGTTATCGGGCGCTGGCCAGCCCGGCCTTTCTGGCGCGGCATTTTCCTGGAGGTGTGCGGGCCGACCAATTGGCGCGCACGCCTGCGCTGGTGTTCGGCCCGGATGATTTTCTGCAGCACCGCTACCTGGCGTCCCTAGGCGTGGACGGTGGTTTCGAACACCATCTATGCCCGTCATCCGAAGGATTTATCCGCCTGACGGAAGCCGGCTTGGGTTGGGGGCTGGTGCCTGAATTACAGGTGCGTGACCAGTTGGAAACCGGCGTATTGGTCGAGTTATTGCCAGATAAGCCCATCGATGTGCCGCTGTACTGGCATCATTGGCGCAGTGGCGGGCAACTGTTGGGCTTGTTGACCGACCATCTGGCCGATGTGTGTGGCCATTGGTTGGTGCCGTTGGAGTGATAGCGCGCGTCAAGGCAACAGCGATGAAAAACGAAAGAACACGGAGTACTACATGAAAATTCTGGTCACCGGCGCAAGCGGCTTCATCGGCGGGCGCTTTGCGCGCTTCGCCCTTGAACAGGGCCTGGACGTGCGGGTCAACGGGCGGCGCGCCGAGGGTGTGGAGCACCTGGTACGGCGTGGTGCCGAGTTTATCCAGGGTGACTTGAATGACGCCGACCTGGTGCGCGACCTGTGCCGCGATGTCGAAGCCGTGGTGCATTGCGCCGGCGCCGTCGGGCTGTGGGGCAAGTACCAGGACTTCCACCAGAATAATGTGCTGGTCACCGAAAACGTCGTCGAGGCCTGCCTGAAACAGCGCGTCGGGCGCCTGGTGCACCTGTCGTCGCCGTCGATCTACTTTGACGGTCGCGACCATCTGGGGCTCACCGAAGAACAAGTGCCCAAGCGTTTCAAGCATCCCTATGCCGCTACCAAGTACCTGGCTGAGCAGAAGGTCTTTGGCGCTCAGGAGTTCGGCCTGCAAGTGATCGCCCTGCGCCCGCGCTTTGTCACCGGGGCCGGCGATATGAGCATCTTCCCGCGCCTGCTGAAAATGCAGCGCAAGAACCGCCTGGCGATCGTCGGCGACGGCTTGAACAAAGTCGACTTCACCAGCGTGCATAACCTTAACGAGGCGCTGCTCAGCAGTTTGCTCGCCACCGGCTCTGCGCTGGGCAAAGCCTACAACATCAGCAACGGCGCACCGGTGCCGATCTGGGATGTGGTGAACTACGTGATGCGGCAAATGGAGCTGCCTCAGGTGACCCGTTACCGCTCCTACGGTGTGTCTTACAGCGTGGCAGCCTTGAATGAAGCCTTCTGCGCGATATGGCCGGGGCGGCCGGAACCAGCGTTGTCGCGCCTGGGCATGCAGGTGATGAACAAAGATTTCACCCTCGACATCAGCCGCGCCAGGCATTATCTCGACTACGAGCCCAAGGTCAGCCTGTGGGCCGCGCTCGACGAGTTCTGCAGCTGGTGGAAAGCCCAGGACCCGGGCCGCCAATAAGCTCATAAGCAGCAACACTTCGGGAACCCAATTGCAGGTTCCGAGTCGATCCATGCGCCGGGAGTGCGGTTTATACTCCTGCCGCTCGGCCTTGCAGCCAGCCATCTCATTGATTCAGGGTAGATTCATGCGTAACGATGCTAAAGACGACTTCGACAACGTTCCCAGCCTGCGGGCCGATACTGGGGATGACGATGATTTCGTGCCGACCGCCGCGACGTCGGTGCGTTCGCGAACGACGCCCGTGGTCAAGGTCAAGAGCGCCAGCACCGGGCCGTTGTGGGCATTGGTTGGCGCGCTGTTGATCGCCTTCGCGGGCCTGGCCTGGTGGAGCTTTCAGCAGATCTCCCTGATGGGCCAGCAGTTGGTCGCCACCCAGGAGAGTTTTGCCCGTATCAGCGAAGAAGCGGCGGGGCGCCTGCAGGCGATCTCCGGCAAGGTCGTGGCCAGCGAAGCCAATGTGAACAACGGCAGCGAAGCCTTGAAACTGCAGATCAAGCAGCTGGAAGCCCAGTTGCAGGAGCAGGGCAAGCAACAGTTGGGCGTCGCGGGGCAGGCCTCCGAACTGGACACCCGCCTGGCCCAGATGAGTGCCAGCACCACCGAACTGACAGCGGCCAATACCAAGCTGCAAGGCCAGGTGCAGGCCCTCACTGACGCGGTCGCCAGCCTCACGGCAGCACAGGCCGAGGTCAAGGGCCTGGCCACCGATGTGGCCGCCTTGAAGAAACAAGGCAACCCGAGTGCGGCCATCGCCCGTCTCGAGCAAGACCTGCTGGTACTCAAGAGCGCCCAGGAAAACCAGCCGGTCAACGTCGACGCGCCGACCAACAAGGAATTCGACGTGTTCCGTATCCAGACCACGCGCAATATCACCACCTTGCAAAGCCAGGTGCAGAACTTGAATCAGCGCCTTAATGCGCCGGCTGCGGCCACACCACTGGGCCAATGAACGCAAATCGTCCTCTGTAGGAGCGAGCTTGCTCGCGAAAAACGTTAACGATCACGCGGGTTTCCTGGATAAGCGCGGCGCTTGTTGGCTTTTCGCGAGCAAGCTCGCTCCTACATTAGGATTAGGCTGTTGATTGTCACCATTTTGTGACATTTACCATCCCTTTCGTTACTTGCCCATCCCACGCCCTTGTTTAGACTCCGGTCATCCCAAAAAAACAATAAGGGCCACCCATGACCACCCATCCACTGCCTGCCAGCAGTTGGCTGAATGCACCTGCCCATCACGCCTGGCTCGCCGCCGAAGGCCAGCGGCTGCTGGCGTTCGCCAAGGCATCGCGCCTGCCGGACGGTTTCGGCAACCTTGACGATAAAGGCCAGTTGCCGGCCAATGCCCGCGCCGAAACCATGAACACCGCGCGCATGACCCACAGCTTTGCCATGGCCCATGCCATGGGGTTGCCGGGTTATGCCGAGTTGGTGGCGCACGGTGTGGCGGCGCTCAGCGGCCCGCTGCGCGACAGCGAGCACGGTGGCTGGTTCGCCGCGCCCCATGCGGTTGATGGCAATACCGGTAAGGCGGCCTACCTGCACGCCTTCGTGGCCCTCGCCGCCAGCTCTGCCGTGGTGGCCGGCGCGCCGGGTGCGCGCACATTAATGAACGACGCTATCCATATCATCGACCAGTTCTTCTGGAGCGAAGAGGAGGGCGTCATGCTCGAATCCTTCGCTGGGGACTGGAGCGGCGTCGAAGCCTATCGTGGTGCCAACAGCAACATGCACGCCACTGAAGCCTTCCTGGCGTTGGCCGATGTCAGCGGTGATACACGCTGGCTGGACCGCGCGCTGCGCATTGTCGAGCGAGTGATCCACACCCACGCCGCCGGCAACCAGTTCATGGTGATCGAGCATTTCGACGCGCAGTGGAAGCCCTTGCTCGGTTACAACCAAGACAACCCCGCCGATGGCTTTCGCCCTTACGGCATCACACCCGGCCATGGTTTTGAATGGGCGCGGTTGCTGCTGCACCTGGAAGCTGCACGCCTCAAGGCCAAGCTGGCCACGCCGGACTGGCTGGTGAGCGACGCCAAAGGCCTGTTCGCCAGTGCCTGCGAGTACGCCTGGGCGGTGGATGGTGCGCCGGGCCTTGTCTACACTTTGGATTGGAACCAGCGCCCGGTGGTACGCGAGCGCCTGCACTGGACCCATGCTGAAGCCAGCGCCGCCGCTCAAGCGCTGCTCAAACGTAGCGGCGAGCTGCATTACGAAACCTGGTACCGGCGCTTCTGGGAATTTTGCGAAACCCACTTCATCGACCGGCTCCAGGGCAGTTGGCATCACGAACTCAGCCCGCACAACCAACCCAGCAGCAAAATCTGGGGCGGCAAACCTGACCTGTACCATGCCTGGCAAGCGGTTGTGCTGCCTGCACTGCCCTTGGCACCCAGCTTGGCCAGTGCATTGGGCAGTGGATGCTATGTCACCAAGTGGTGACATTTGCGCGTCCCTTTGTTACCTGTGCCCCGAAAATCCATGTTTAAACTCCGTGCAGCGCAAGCTCTAGACTTGCATGCATAACAACAAGAAAAGGTACTCAGATGAACGCGATTAATCGCCTCGCCGTCGCTATTTCCATTGCCTCGTTGTTCCCCCTCAGTGCATTTGCCGCCGACTCCAAAGGTACGGTGGAAGTGGTGCATTGGTGGACCTCCGGCGGTGAAAAAGCGGCTGTGGATGTCCTGAAGGCCCAAGTTGAGAAAGACGGCTTCACCTGGAAAGACGGTGCTGTAGCAGGCGGCGGTGGCGCCACTGCCATGACCGTGCTCAAAAGCCGCGCGGTCGCCGGCAACCCGCCAGGCGTTGCCCAGATCAAAGGCCCTGACATCCAGGAGTGGGCGTCGACTGGCCTGCTCGACACCGACGTGCTCAAAGACGTCGCCAAAGAAGAAAAGTGGGATTCGCTGCTCGACAAGAAAGTCTCCGACACCGTGAAATACGACGGTGACTACGTCGCCGTGCCGGTGAACATCCACCGCGTGAACTGGCTGTGGATCAACCCGGAAGTCTTCAAGAAAGCCGGCATCACCAAGAACCCAACCACCCTCGAAGAATTCTACGCAGCGGGCGACAAGCTCAAGGCTGCAGGCTTCATTGCGCTCGCCCACGGCGGTCAGCCTTGGCAGGACAGCACCGTGTTCGAAGCGGTTGTGCTTTCGGTAATGGGCGCTGATGGCTACAAGAAAGCCCTGGTCGACCTGGATAACGGCGCATTGACCGGCCCGGAAATGGTCAAGGCCCTCACCGAGCTGAAGAAAGTCGCGACCTACATGGACGTCGACGGCAAGGGCCAGGACTGGAACCTGGAAGCGGGCAAGGTCATCAATGGCAAGGCCGGCATGCAGATCATGGGTGACTGGGCCAAGTCCGAATGGACCGCCGCCAAGAAAGTCGCCGGCAAGGATTATGAGTGCGTAGCGTTCCCGGGCACCGACAAAGCCTTCACCTACAACATCGACTCCCTGGCGGTGTTCAAGCAGAAAGACAAAGGCACTGCCGCGGGTCAGCAGGACATCGCCAAAGTCGTGCTGGGTGAAAACTTCCAGAAGGTGTTCAGCATCAACAAGGGCTCGATCCCTGTGCGTAACGACATGCTGACCAAGATGGAATCCTACGGCTTTGATTCTTGCGCCCAGACCGCCGCCAAGGACTTTTTGGCCGACGCCAAGACTGGCGGTCTGCAGCCAAGCATGGCCCACAACATGGCCACGACCCTGGCGGTACAGGGTGCGTTCTTCGATGTCGTGACCAACTTTATCAACGACCCGAAAGCCGACCCGGCCGACACGGCCAAGAAGCTTGGCGCGGCGATCAAGTCGGCCAAGTAACACAGCCACTGTAGGAGCGAGCTTGCTCGCGAAAAACTCAAGGTCACCGCGTTCATCCTGTATGCACGCGTTATCGTTGAAGTCCTTCGCGAGCAAGCTCGCTCCTACAGGGTTCGGTTCAGTTGCTAGTCCTTTTTCCCTGTACTGGATTTTCCCATGAGTTCTGTTGCTGTGTTCAGCAAGGCCTCGCCATTCGATGTGCTGCAGCGCTGGCTCCCTAAACTGGTGCTGGCGCCGAGCATGCTCATCGTGCTGGTGGGCTTTTATGGCTACATCCTGTGGACGTTCGTGCTGTCGTTCACCACCTCGACCTTCCTGCCCAGCTACAAATGGGCGGGCCTGGCGCAGTATCAGCGGCTGTTCGATAACGACCGCTGGTGGGTGGCGAGCAAGAACCTGGCCGTGTTCGGCGGCATGTTCATCGGCATCACCCTGGTGATCGGTGTGCTGCTGGCGATTTTCCTCGACCAGAAAATCCGCCGCGAAGGCTTTATCCGCACCATTTACCTGTACCCGATGGCGCTCTCCATGATCGTCACCGGTACCGCCTGGAAATGGCTGCTCAACCCGGGCATGGGCCTGGACAAACTCTTGCGGGACTGGGGCTGGGAAGGCTTCCGTCTCGACTGGCTGATCGACCCGGACCGCGTGGTCTACTGCCTGGTGATCGCTGCTGTGTGGCAAGCCTCGGGCTTTATCATGGCGATGTTCCTCGCCGGCCTGCGCGGCGTTGATCAGTCGATCATTCGTGCTGCGCAGATCGATGGCGCGAGCTTGCCGCGCATCTACTGGAGCGTGGTGCTGCCCAGCCTGCGTCCGGTGTTCTTCAGTGCGGTGATGATCCTGGCGCACATTGCGATCAAGAGCTTCGACCTGGTGGCGGCAATGACCGCAGGCGGCCCGGGCTACTCGTCCGACCTGCCGGCGATGTTCATGTATTCGTTCACCTTCAGTCGCGGCCAGATGGGCATGGGCTCGGCCAGTGCAATCCTGATGCTCGGTGCGATCCTCGCGATCATCGTGCCGTACCTGTATTCCGAGCTGAGGACCAAGCGCAATGACTAGTCTCGCCGCCAAACCTGCCATCAGCCTGAGCCGCATCGCGATCTACGCGGTGCTGATCCTGGCGGTGCTGCTGTACCTGGTGCCGCTGGTGGTGATGTTGCTCACCAGCTTCAAGACCCCGGAAGACATCAGCACCGGTAACCTGCTGAGTTGGCCCACAGTGGTCAGCGGCATCGGCTGGGTCAAGGCCTGGGCCACTGTGGATGGCTACTTCTGGAACTCGATCAAGATCACCGTTCCTGCTGTGCTCATCTCTACCGCCATCGGCGCCTTGAACGGCTACGTGTTGTCGTTCTGGCGTTTCCGCGGTTCGCAGCTGTTCTTTGGCCTGCTGCTGTTCGGCTGCTTCCTGCCGTTCCAGACCGTGCTGCTGCCCGCGTCGTTCACCCTCGGCAAGATGGGCCTGGCCAGCACTACCACCGGCCTGGTGTTTATCCACGTGGTCTACGGCCTGGCGTTCACCACGCTGTTCTTCCGTAACTACTACGTGAGCATCCCGGATGCGCTGATCAAGGCCGCACGCCTGGACGGAGCGGGGTTCTTCACCATCTTCCGCCGGATCATCCTGCCGATGTCGACGCCGATCATCATGGTCTGCCTGATCTGGCAGTTCACCCAGATCTGGAACGACTTCCTGTTCGGCGTGGTGTTCTCCAGCGGCGACTCCCAGCCCATCACGGTGGCGCTGAACAACCTGGTCAACACCAGCACCGGGGCCAAGGAATATAACGTGGATATGGCGGCGGCGATGATCGCCGGGCTGCCGACCCTGCTGGTCTATGTGATCGCAGGCAAGTATTTCGTGCGCGGCCTCACGGCCGGCGCGGTCAAGGGGTAATCATGGCTACGCTTGAACTTCGCAATGTAAACAAGACCTATGGCGCCGGCCTGCCCGACACCTTGAAGAACATCGAACTGTCGATCAAAGAAGGCGAGTTCCTCATCCTGGTCGGCCCGTCGGGCTGTGGTAAGTCCACGCTGATGAACTGCATCGCCGGCCTTGAGACCATCACCGGCGGCGCAATCATGATCGGTGATCAAGACGTGAGCGGCATGAGCCCCAAGGACCGCGACATCGCCATGGTGTTCCAGTCCTACGCTTTGTACCCAACCATGAGCGTGCGCGAGAACATCGAGTTCGGCCTCAAGATCCGCAAGATGCCGCAAGCCGACATCGACGCCGAAGTGGCGCGCGTGGCCAAATTGCTGCAAATCGAGCACTTGCTCAACCGCAAGCCGGGCCAGTTGTCCGGTGGTCAGCAACAGCGCGTGGCCATGGGCCGTGCCCTGGCGCGACGGCCGAAGATTTACCTGTTCGACGAACCGCTGTCTAACCTTGACGCCAAGCTGCGCGTCGAGATGCGTACCGAAATGAAGCTGATGCACCAGCGTCTGAAAACCACCACCGTCTACGTGACCCACGACCAGATCGAAGCGATGACCCTGGGCGATAAAGTGGCGGTGATGAAGGACGGCATCATCCAGCAATTCGGCACGCCGAAGGAAATTTACAACGACCCTGCCAACCTGTTTGTGGCAAGCTTTATCGGTTCACCACCGATGAACTTCGTTCCCATGCGGCTAAAACGCCAGAACGGTGATCTGGTGGCGGTGCTCGACAGCGGCCAGGCCCGTTGCGAGTTGCCGTTGGGCATGAGTGACGCCGGGTTGGAAGACCGCGATGTGATCCTGGGCCTGCGCCCGGAGCAGATCGTGCTGGCAGCAGGCGAGGGCAACGGCTCGTCGAGCATTCGCGCCGAAGTGCAGGTGACCGAGCCTACCGGCCCGGACACCCTGGTGTTTGTGCAGCTCAACGACACCAAGGTGTGCTGCCGTTTGGCGCCGGACGTGGCACCGCAAGTGGGCGAGACCCTGACCTTGCAGTTCGACCCGGCCAAGGTATTGCTGTTTGACGCCAAGACCGGCGAGCGGTTGGGCACGGCTGCTTCATTGCCGGCACAGGGGCATGCCGACAATGTGACCCAGTTCAAGGGCCGTTAAGCAAGATAAGTGATTGTTTTAGTTAAAAAATGTAACCCGCGTTAGATAAAAACAGTTTAATAACAATAAAGACGAGGATGTAGGGATGAAAAAGCAACACAACAACACCCGGCTGATCTGCCAACTGTCAGCGGCAGCAGCCCTTGTATTGTCCGCCAATGCGATGGCGGCCGATGCATTCAGCGCCGATTCCAAGTGGATGACCGGCGATTGGGGCGGCGAGCGTACCAAGCTGATCGAGCAAGGTATCGACATCAAGGCCGACTACGTGGGCGAGATGGGCTACAACGCCCACGGCGGCTACAACGACGACAAGACCGGTCGTTACTCCGACCAGTTCGGTCTGGGCGTGGCGTTGGACCTGCAAAAACTGTGGGGCTGGGATAACACTCAGGCCAAGATCCAGTTGACCAATCGTAATGGCCAGAACATCTCCAATGACCGCATTGGCGACCCGCGTGCCGGCACCTTGAGTTCCTCGCAAGAAGTGTATGGCCGTGGCCACATGGTGCGCCTGACCCAGTTCTGGATTCAGCACCAGATGTTCGACAACAAGTTGGACGTGAAGCTCGGTTACTTCGGTGAAGGCGAAGACTTCAACACCTTCCCTTGCGACTTCCAGAACCTGTCGTTCTGCGGTTCCCAGGTCGGTAACTACGTCAATACCTGGTACAACTGGCCGGTCGCCCAGGCCGCTATCCGCGTGAAGTACAACATCACGCCTGAGCTGTATGCGCAAATCGGTGCCTACAACCAGAACCCTTCGCAGCTGGAGCACGGCAACGGCTTCAAACTCAGCGGCAGTGGTACCAAGGGCACCGTGATCCCGGTGGAATTGGTATGGTCGCCGAAGGTTAATAACCTGCCGGGCGAATACCGTGTGGGCTTCTATAAAAGTGCGGCCGATGCTCCGGATGTACGTGAAGACGTCAACGGTAACGATGCGGTCCTCAGCGGCGCCGACTTCCGTACCCGTAGCAGCAAGAAAGGCTACTGGTTCGTTGCGCAACAGCAACTCACCACCCATAACGGCGACGCTTCCCGTGGCCTGAACATCGCCGCCAACGCGACCTTCCATGACAAGGAAACCAACCTGGTCGACAACTACCAGTCGTTGATGCTGGTGTACAAAGGCCCATTCGACGCGCGTCCAAAAGATGACGTCGGCATTGGCGTCGCTCGCCTGCATGTCAACAATGATGTGAAGAAGAACTCTGAGCTGCTCAACGACGCCAGGGGCGTGAGCGATTACGACAATCCGCTGTACACGCCGATTCGTGAGACTGAGTACAACGTCGAACTCAACTACGGTTTCCACGTCACCAACTGGCTGACTGTGCGTCCGAACCTGCAGTACGTTGTCCAGCCTGGCGGCGTGGATAAAGTCGACAACGCGCTGGTAGCGGGCCTGAAAATTCAGTCTACGTTCTAACGCTGTTGCGATAAGCTCCTCTCTCTGTGCGCATTTGCGGGTAGCCATGGCTATCCGCTTTTTTTTGCGTGGCACTGTGATATTCGGGACCTGGGCACATGCACGAGCAACCGCTGCAACGCTTTTTCAAATCCCTGCGCGAGCGTCCGGTGTTCGCCTGGGAGCGCTTTCAGATGCGCGATGTGTTGGTGATCGACCATCCGCTGTGCCAGGCGGTGTTCAGTCGCCAGGGCGCGCAACTGTTGCACTTTCAGCCCACCGGCCAGAAGCCTTGGCTGTGGTGCGCGGCCAAGTGGCCACAGGTCGGCGCCATTCGTGGCGGCGTGCCGGTGTGCTGGCCTTGGTATGGCCGCCACCCCAGCGAAAATGCCTGGCCTTCCCACGGTTGGGCCCGCTTGATCGACTGGAAGCTGCTCGACAGCAGCACCGATGACGACGGCGTGCGACTGCACTGGCAATTGCAACTGTGCGACTGGCAGGTGGACTTGCACGCGCACCTGGGCGACACCCTGGAACTGCGCCTGAGTACCGAGCACCACGACGAGCTGCCGTGCCAGTTGAGCCATGCATTGCACGCTTACTGGCGTATTGGTCACGTTGATGAGGTAGCGCTGTCTGGGCTCGAAGGAGCGCAAGGTTATGACCAGCTCAATCGCCAGGTTTGTCAGCAGGAAGGCGAATTGCGGGTCGATGGTGGATGCCAGCGGGTGTTCCAGCATGAGGGTGAACTGCAGCTCAAGGACCACGCCTGGCAGCGTGAACTGTGCATCGACACGGGCGACACTGCCGACACGGTGGTGTGGCACCCGGGGAGCCGGCCGCTGTTGGGCGTGAGCTTTAACGAAGCGTCGGGGTTTGTGTGTGTGGAGGCGGCGATGGCGGCGGCGAGTCTGGCGCCGGGGGAGAGGGCCCACTTGAGTTTGCAGGCCAGGGCAGGGGTTTAGCGGTGTGGCTGATGGCGCTATCGCAGGCAAGCCAGCTCCCACCTTTGGAATGCATTCCCCTGTGGGAGCTGGCTTGCCTGCGATAGCGCCGGTACTGCTGGAAGAGCTGCCTGCTAGTTGAATTCATGATCGTTCCCACGCTCCGCGTGGGAATGCAGGCTATGACGCTCCGCGTCACGACGCTAAAGGCAGACGCAGAGCGTCCAGTGAGGCATTCCCACGCGGAGCGTGGGAACGATCAGTTGACACGGATTTAGTTGAATTCATCCCCCACCGGATATCGGCTGTCATTCAAGCTCTCTTTGATTTTCCGCAAATGCGGCTGAAAATCTACGCCACGGCGCAACGTCATGCCGGTCGCCAACACATCCAGCACCGTCAACTGGATAATCCGAGAAGTCATCGGCATGTAGATATCCGTGTCTTCCGGCAACGGGATGTTCAGGCTCACCGTACTGGCTTTGGCCAGCGGCGAGTTCTCGGCGGTCACGCCCAGCACTGACGCACCGTTTTCCCGAGCGATACGCGCCACTTCCACCAGCTCGCGGGTACGGCCGGTGTAGGAGATGATCACGAACAACTCTCCGGTGTGCGCCACCGAGGCGATCATGCGTTGCATCAGCACGTCGGCGTGGGCGGTCACTGCCAGGTTGAAGCGGAAGAACTTGTGCAGCGCATCCATGGCCACGGGAGCCGAAGCGCCGAGGCCAAAGAAGTGGATCTGCCGTGCCTGGATCAACAAGTCCACGGCCTTGCTGATCAGCGCCGGGTCCAGGGCCTGGCACGCGCTGTCCAGAGAGGCAATGGCGCTGCCAAAGATCTTCTGGGTGTAGGCCTCGGGGTTATCATCGGCCTCCACGGCGCGGCTGACATACGCGGCGCCACTGGCCAGGCTTTGCGCCAATTGCAATTTAAGTTCAGGGTAACCGCTGACACCGAACGAGCGGCAGAAACGGTTGACCGTCGGTTCACTGACCGAGGCGGCCTGGGCGAGGGCGGCGATCGAGAAGCGTGTGGCCTGCTGCGGGTTGAGCAGGATCACTTCAGCGACTTTGCGCTCGGCCTTGTTCAATTCTTCGAGGCGGTTCCGGATCTGTTCCAGAAGATTTCGCACGCGGTCCATTCAGTCTTTCCTTCGGGCGACGATGCAAATAAAAAGGCGGTAACCAATCGATGAGTGGCTTTTCGCGGTGGCCTATCCTACTGAGGGTAGCTGAACACCACCACTCGCAATGCGTATTTCCGGAAAATGTTGTGGTTATTACTACATTTTTCCTTGAGTGATGCCTTGAAAAAAGGTATTTGTAGCTTAACTTGATAAAAGAACAAACATCATGCCTTCGATAACCGTGGAACCCTGCACCTTTGCCCTGTTTGGCGCCTTGGGTGATCTGGCGCTGCGCAAGTTATTTCCTGCCCTTTATCAGCTCGATGGCGCCGGGTTGCTGCACGACGACACACGCATCCTGGCCCTGGCCCGTGAAGCTGGCTCCGAGCAGCAACACCTGGCCCATATCGAAAAAGAATTGCGTAAGTACGTCGGCAAGGAACTCGACGAAGCCGTGGCCCAGCGTTTCCTCGCGCGCCTTTCGTATGTGCATGTCGACTTCATGAAGGCCGACGACTACGTTGCCCTGGCCGAAAAAGTCGGCAGCGATCAACGCCTGATCGCCTACTTCGCCACCCCGGCGGCGGTGTACGGCGCGATCTGCGAAAACCTGTCCAAGGTCGGCCTGGCGGAAAATACCCGCGTGGTGCTGGAAAAACCCATCGGTTCGGACCTGGAGTCGTCGCGCAAGGTCAACGACGCCGTGGCGCAGTTTTTCCCGGAAAACCGCACCTACCGCATCGACCACTACCTGGGCAAAGAGACGGTGCAGAACCTGATCGCTCTGCGTTTTGCCAACAGCCTGTTCGAAACCCAGTGGAACCAGAATTACATCTCCCACGTGGAAATTACCGTGGCCGAGCAGGTTGGTATCGAAGGCCGTTGGGGTTACTTCGACAAGGCCGGCCAGCTGCGCGACATGATCCAGAACCATCTGTTGCAACTGCTTTGCCTGATTGCCATGGACCCGCCGGCCGACCTGTCCGCCGACAGCATCCGTGACGAGAAGGTCAAGGTGCTCAAGGCCCTGGCGCCGATCAGCCCTGAGGGCCTCACCACTCAAGTGGTGCGCGGCCAGTACATCGCCGGCTACAGCGCCGGTAAAGCCGTGCCGGGTTACCTGGAAGAAGACAATTCCAACACCCAGAGCGACACCGAGACGTTCGTTGCCCTGCGTGCTGATATCCGTAACTGGCGTTGGGCCGGCGTGCCGTTCTACCTGCGTACCGGTAAGCGTATGCCGCAAAAGCTGTCGCAGATTGTTATCCACTTCAAGGAACCGTCCCACTACATCTTCGCTCCCGAGCAGCGCCTGCAGATCAGCAACAAGCTGATCATCCGCCTGCAGCCGGACGAAGGTATTTCCTTGCGTGTGATGACCAAGGAGCAGGGCCTGGACAAAGGCATGCAACTGCGCAGCGGGCCACTGCAATTGAATTTTTCCGACACCTATCGCAGCGCACGCATCCCCGATGCCTACGAGCGGTTGTTGCTGGAAGTGATGCGCGGCAATCAGAACCTGTTTGTTCGCAAAGATGAAATCGAAGCCGCGTGGAAGTGGTGTGACCAGTTGATCGCCGGGTGGAAAAAATCCGGTGATGCGCCCAAGCCGTATGCGGCGGGGTCCTGGGGGCCGATGAGCTCGATTGCACTGATCACGCGGGATGGGAGGTCGTGGTATGGCGATATCTGAATTGAAACTGCCTCAGGGCGTTACTGCCCATGAGTACCGTACGCCTGCGCTGCTGGCCGATGGCCTGGCCAATGACGTGGCCGAGCAACTGCGTGGGGCCATCACTGCCCGTGGCGAGGCGACGTTGGTGGTGTCCGGCGGCCGCAGCCCCGTGGCGTTTTTCCAGAACCTGGCCAAGCAGGACCTGGACTGGTCCAAGGTCACCATCACCCTGGCCGATGAGCGCTGGGTGCCGGTCGAACACGCCGACAGCAATGCCGGCCTGTTGAAGCAACATTTGCTGCAAGGCCCGGCGGCCAAGGCGAAGTTCTTGAGCCTGTACAGCCCTGCCGCCAACCTTGAAGACGCTGCCGAGCAGGCCGATCGCCTGCTGGGTGAGTTGCCAGCCATTGATGTGCTGGTGCTGGGCATGGGCGATGACGGCCACACCGCATCGCTGTTCCCCAACAGCCCCAACCTGAGTGAAGCGCTGAAGGCCGACGGTACCCGCCGTTGCTGGCCGATGCTGGCGCCCACTGTGCCGCACCAGCGCCTGACCATGAGTCGTGCGTTGCTGACCACGGCCGACTACACCGTGCTGTCGATTTCCGGCAGTTCGAAATTGACGACCTTGAGCGCCGCCTTGGCCAGCGACGATGTTGCTGCCATGCCGATTCGCGCGTTTTTGCAACCTACTCTAGAGATTTACTGGTGCCCATGAGCCAAGGATCAGCCGCTATGAAAAGCCCTCAACCGACCGTGTCCATGGCGGATAAAGTTGCCTTGATCGACAGCCTCTGCGCCAAGGCGCGGATCCTGCCGGTGATCACCATCGCCCGCGAGCAGGACATCCTGCCGTTGGCCGACGCCCTGGCAGCCGGCGGTTTGACCGCGTTGGAAGTGACCCTGCGTTCCGAGTTCGGCCTTAAAGCCATTCAGGTCTTGCGCGAGCAGCGTCCTGAACTGTGCACCGGTGCAGGTACCGTGCTAGACCGTCACATGCTCGAAGCGGCAGAAGTGGCAGGCTCGCAATTTATCGTCACCCCCGGCATCACCCGCGACTTGCTGGAAGCCTCGGTGCACAGCCCGATCCCGCTGCTGCCGGGCATCAGCAACGCCTCCGGCATCATGGAAGGCTACGGCCTGGGTTATCGCCGCTTCAAGCTGTTCCCGGCTGAAGTCAGCGGTGGTGTTGCTGCCATCAAGGCGCTCGGCGGCCCGTTCGGGGAAGTGAAATTCTGCCCGACTGGCGGCGTTGGGCCGGCCAATATCAAGAGCTACATGGCGTTGAAAAACGTGATGTGCGTGGGCGGCAGCTGGATGCTGGATCCGGAGTGGGTCAAGAATGGCGACTGGGCGCGTATTCAGGAAGTCACTGCCCAGGCGCTGGCGCTGCTGGACTGAACTGATTTATCGAATCGTTGTTGCTGTGCTTAACGGCATTTTTGCGGCGCACTTGGTCGGTGTGCCGCTTTTTTTTGCCTGTAAAAAACCTCAAACACATCGCCGTTCTGAAGGTGGGAGCTGGCTTGCCTGCGATAGCTATTTATCAGTTAGCCCATCTTTGGCTGATACACCGTTATCGCAGGCAAGCCAGCTCCCACAGTTTTAAACGGTGTTTAGTTGGGTGATCGCGTGGACCAGCGCGTTGATGTCCGCCGCCGACGTCACCAGCCCCGGCGTCACCCGGATACAGGTGCCAAACGCTGCCCCCGTGCGCGTAGTGGTGAACAGGCCGTGCTCCTTGAGCAGCCTGTCCACCATCGTCTGCTGATCACGCCCGATGAACTTGAAGGCTGTGATCCCGCAATACAGTCTGGGGTCATCCGAAGTCAGCACTTCAATCCCCGGCAACGGTCGCACCTGGTTTACCCACAGGTTGCGCAGGTAATTGACGCGTGCGCCCTTGGCCGCAGCGCCACCCAATTGCCGATGCTCGTCAAACACCAAAGGCAGGGTCATCAGCGCGGGGAAGTTCGGCGTGCTGTAGGACGTACGCGCTCGCACATCCGTGGCCGGGTAGTGGAATTCGCCCATGTCCGGGTCGATATCGGCCAGGCGCTCCGGAGCAATGTACAAAAAGCCCAGGGTCAGCGGCGCGCCGATCCACTTGTGCAGGTTGAAGCCTGCGAACTGAATGCCCAGTTCGGCCAGGTTGAATTCGATCTGGCCCAAGGCGTGGGCGCCGTCGAGGATCACGTCGATTGCGCGTTCGCGCGCGGCCTTGGCAATGGCCGCAACCGGCATGACCAGGCCGGTACGGTGGGTCACATGGGTCAGGGCCATTAATTTCAGGCGCGGGTACTGCGCGAAGGCGTCGTGGTAAGTTTGCACCAGGCTGTCGAAACTGGCCGGGTGGGTGTGGGCCACCTCTATCACTTCCACGCCGCGAGTCGCTGCCAGCCAGCGCATGGCGCCTTTGACCGTGTCGTACTCCAGGTCGCTGATCAGCACCTGGTCGCCCGGTTGCAGGCGGTTGTAGTTGCGGATCAGCGACTGCAAGGCTTCGGTGGCGTTGCGGGTAAACGCGACCGACTCGGGGTCGACGTCAATCAACCCGGCCAACTGGCGGCGTATCTCGATGTTTTCGCCCTGCTCAAAGCGCTGGCGCACATGCACCGCGTTGCTGCGGTTGATAAAGCTGATGTGCTCAAGGTACTGGGCCTGCACCGCCCGGCTCATGCGCCCGAAGTAGCCGTTTTCCAGGTTGATCGGGCCGGGCTCGCACTCATAGCGCTGAGCGATGGCCTGCCAGTGCGCTTCGTTATCGGCATTCCTTGGCATGGTGGGTCTCCTAGTGGCGAGGGGCGGGTCTGCCGTGTTTGGCGCGCAGTGGTTCGAGCAATTCGGACAGGCCGTTGTGGTCGATTTCCTGCATCAAGGCCAGCAAACCGCCCAGTTCCCCGTGGGGGAAACCTTCACGGGCGAACCAATTCAGGTAGGGCCCAGGCAGGTCGGCAATGATCCGGCCTTTGTATTTGCCGAAGGGCATTTGACGGGTGATGAGCAGTTCGAGTTTTTCGGGATTCATGAGCGTCGCAGGGTTGAGGCCAGGCTTTCGAAAATACAGGCATTCTGCATGAAGGCCAAATGACAGATCATGCAAATAACCAAGATACAGATGGTTCAATAATTCGTAACTTGTTGAAATTAAACATAAAAATAATTTTTGAAAACCTGGCACGGGCGCTGCAATAACCAAGGCAACCTTCTAACCCGTACAAGGAATTGAAAAATGACTGATATCAACAAAGAATCGATCTCCGTACTGAACGACCTGATCGAGACCAGCATCGACGGCCAAAAGGGTTTCAAGGAATGCGCTGAAGACATCAAGCATCCAGAACTCAAGGCTCTGTTTGCTAAGCGCTCCGCTGATTGCGCGACAGCCGCCGCTGAACTGAAAACGGCTGTGCGTGCCTTGGGTGGCGATCCTGAAGATTCCGGCAGCATGGCCGGCGCCCTGCACCGTGGCTGGGTCGACGTGAAGTCGATGGTCACCGGCAAGGACGAAGAGGCCGTATTGAACGAAGCCGAGCGCGGTGAAGACCACGCATTGAAGGCTTACAAGGAAGCCATCGAGAAGATCAACAAGCACAACCTGGTGGGCATTCGTGACTTGGTTGAGCGTCAGTACCACGGGGTACAGCGCAACCACGACCAGGTAAAAGCCCTGCGTAACCAGGCTCGCGCTCAGTCGTAAGCCCCACGCTGGGCTTAGTGTGGGAGCGGGCTTGCCCGCGAAAGCGGTGGATCAGTCACGGTTGTATTGACTGACACACTGCATTCGCGGGCAAGCCCGCTCCCACATGTGTTTTATGCACAGGCTGGAATCTAGGTCAGCCGATGCTGATGGGTGGCAATTCGGTCAGGGTCACGACTTGCTGCTTACGTGGCGCCAGAATCTCCGCCTCGCCATCCACCACCAACTCATCACGCTGGTTGAACACCCGAGTGGCAATGCGCACGCGAAACTTCGGTAGTTTCTCGAGGATTTCCAAACGCACGGTCAGGGTGTCGCCAATCTTCACCGGCTTCTGGAAGGTCATCTGCTGGCCGATATAAATCGTGCCCGGCCCAGGCAGCTCGCAGGCCACCGCCGCGCTGATCAGCGCACCGCTGAACATGCCGTGGGCGATGCGCTCCTTGAACATGGTCGCCTTGGCGTATTCAGCGTCCAGGTGCACCGGGTTGTGGTCACCCGACATGGCGGCGAACAGCTGGATATCGCGCTCTTCGACGGTTTTGCTGAAGCTGGCAGTCTGGCCCACTTCAAGCGCTTCGTACGGGGTGTTGGTTACCTGGGTCATCTCAAGGTGCATCCTGTGGCTTAACGGTAATTAATCGGCTGATTTTAAAGCAAAAACTATTCGCAGCGGGTGGGCCTGCGCAACGCCAGCGCCTGGTCGAGCCAGGCCAGCAGGTCGGCGGTGACTTCATCCCGGTTGGTTTCGTTGAACACTTCATGACGCGCCTGCGGGTAGAGCGTCAATTGCACGTCCTGGCAACCGGCCTCACGCAGGGCATGGGCCAGATCCTTGAGACGCTTGCCTTCACTCACCGGATCACAATCGCCGCCCATCACCAGGATCGGCAGGCCGGGGTCGATCTGCGCCAGGTTGGAGACTTTGCTGATCTGCTGCAAGCCGCCCAACAGGTCGATCCACAATTGATTGGTGCAACGAAAGCCACAGAGTGGGTCGTTGATGTAGTTGTCCACTTCAACCGGGTCGCGGCTGAGCCAGTCGAACTGGGTGCGATTGGGTTTGAAGGCTTTGTTGAATGAGCCGAACGACAAGAAGTCGATCAACGCACTGCGTCCTCGCAGGCCTTGGCGTGCTCGCTCGATGCGCGCAATGATTTGCGCTGCACGGTAGAGGGCCACCGGCTGGAAATTCGAACCGCTGAGAATTGCCCCATGCAGGCTGGCACTGTGATGCAGCAAGTACGCCTGGGAGATGTAGCTGCCCATGCTGTGGCCCAGCAGGATGATCGGCAGCCCGGGGTGCTGTTGGCCAATGTGCTGATTGAGGCTGGCCAGATCGCCCACCACTTTGTTCCAGCCGTCCGTTTCAGCATACAACCCAACGGTGCCGGCCTCGGCGGTACGGCCATGCCCACGCTGGTCCAGCGCATACACACCCAGGCCTGCTGCACACAATGCCTGCGCCAGGCGTGCATAGCGGCCGCCGTGCTCGGCCATGCCATGGGAAATCATCACCACGGCCTTGGGCGAGCCGTCGGGCATCCATTGGTTGACGTACAGGCGGGTGTGGTCGTTCGCGGTCAGCCAGAAGGTGCTGTGGTTCATGGCGGCTTCCTTTGCTCAGGGTGGTTGCATTGTATAGCTCATCCGGCGTGGGGCGGGGTATCTGCCTACGCCTTAGGTACAAGATTCATACAATCAATGACACAGTTCAGTGTCTTGCCTGTTTGGCCATAGCTGCTAACTTCCCCAAAGCTCCGCTTCTTATTGCTGCGCATTTGCATGGCAGCGGCCGGACACACTCAGGTAAAGAGGACAAGAATAATGCAACCTGATTTCTGGAATGACAAACGCGCGGCGGGAGTCCCCAATGCCATCGACCTCAGCACCTACAAGTCGGTGATCGAGGTCTTCGAGCGTTCCTGCAAGACCTTTGCCGACCGTCCGGCATTCAGCAGCATGGGCATTACCCTCACCTACGCCGAGCTTGAACGCCAGAGTGCGGCGTTTGCCGGTTACCTGCAGCAGCACACCGACCTCAAGCCCGGTGAGCGCATCGCGGTGCAGCTGCCCAACGTGCTGCATTACCCGGTTGCGGTGTTCGGCGCACTGCGCGCCGGGCTGATCGTGGTCAACACCAACCCGCTGTATACCCCGCGCGAGATGCGCCACCAGTTCAAGGATGCCGGTGTGCGGGCGCTGGTCTACCTCAACCTGTTCGGCTCGCGGGTGCAGGAGGTGTGCACCGACACCGAAATCGACTACCTGATCGAAGCCAGGATGGGCGACTTCATGCCAGCCGCCAAAGGCTGGCTGGTCAACACCGTGGTCGACAAAGTCAAGAAGATGGTCCCGGCCTACTACCTGCCGCGGGCGGTGTCGTTCAAGCGCGCCCTGCGCATGGGCGCGGGCCTTGGAGTGACGCGCCATCCGGTGACCCTGGACGACGTCGCCGTGCTGCAATACACCGGCGGCACCACTGGGCTGGCCAAGGGCGCGATGCTCACCCACGGCAACCTGGTGGCGAATATGCAGCAGGTGCGGGCCTGCATGTCGCAACTGGGCGACGACGGCCATCCGCTGATCAAGGAAGGGCAGGAGGTAATGATTGCACCGCTGCCGCTGTACCACATCTATGCCTTCACGGCCAATTGCATGTGCATGATGGTCTCCGGCAACCACAACGTGCTGATCACCAACCCACGGGACATCGGCGGGTTTATCAAGGAGCTCAAGCAGTGGCAGTTCTCCGGTCTGTTGGGGCTGAACACACTGTTTGTGGCGCTGATGGACCACCCGGATTTCAAGACCCTGGATTTCTCCCACCTGAAGATCACCAATTCCGGCGGCACCGCCCTGGTCAAGGCCACGGCGGAACGCTGGAAGGCGCTGACCGGCTGCGCCATCGGCGAAGGCTACGGCCTCACCGAAACCTCGCCGGTAGCCAGTACCAACCCCTACGGCGGGCTATCGCGCCTGGGTACCGTGGGCATCCCAGTGCCGGGGACGGCGATGAAAGTCGTGGATGACCTGGGGCAAGAACTGCCGTTGGGCGAGCGCGGCGAGCTGTGCATCCAGGGCCCACAAGTAATGAAGGGCTACTGGCAGCAACCGGCCGCCACCGCCGAAACCCTGGACGCCGATGGCTGGTTGAAGACTGGCGACATTGCGGTGATCGACACCGATGGCTACATCAGCATTGTGGATCGCAAGAAGGATTTGATCATCGTCTCGGGTTTCAACGTGTACCCCAACGAAATCGAAGACGTGATCATGGCCCACCCGGCCGTGGCCAACTGCGCCGTGATCGGCGTGCCGGACGAGCGCACAGGGGAGGCGGTGAAGCTGTTCGTGGTGGCACGGGCCCAGGGGGTGAGCCTTGAGGAGCTGAAGGCGTACTGCAAGGCCAACTTCACCGGGTACAAGGTGCCCAAGCATATTGTGTTGAGGGAGTCGTTGCCGATGACGCCGGTGGGGAAAATTCTGCGCCGGGAGCTGCGCGACATCGCTTGAATTGAAACCGGGTACAAAAAATGTGGGAGCTGGTCTGCCTGCGATAGCAGTGTTTCAGTCACCTGTTGAATTGACTGGTCCACCGCTGTCGCAGGCAAGCCAGCTCCCACACTGTATTTTTCGCCCTTGAAAGCCTGTTCTAGAGCCATTTCTGGAGTTATAGAATTTTTGCTCTAAAAGTGACCATTGGATATTCTTGAGTCATGTTTATGACTGTAGGGCCCTCTTTTGGCTCTAGGCGGCCCTTGGCAAAGCTGCTACTCTCGGCGCGCTTTGTGACTTCTAGGCCTGCTTTAAAGCGCCAGACTCACCTAAAAACATACACCAATAATAATCGCATCAAATGCGATGATGAATTCGCGTCGCTGAGGAGTGGGCTTCCATGAATGAAGACTTTTGGAAGGATAAGTACCCCGCCGGGATTGCTGCACAGATCAATCCAGACGAGTATCCGAATATTCAGGCGGTACTGAAGCAGTCCTGCCAGCGCTTCGCTAACAAACCGGCTTTCAGCAATCTGGGCAAGACCATCACCTACGGTGAATTGTACGAATTGTCCGGCGCATTTGCCGCGTATCTGCAACAGCATACCGACTTGAAGCCTGGCGATCGAATCGCCGTGCAACTGCCCAACGTTCTGCAATACCCCGTCGCTGTATTCGGTGCGATCCGCGCCGGCCTCATCGTGGTCAACACCAACCCGCTGTACACCGCGCGGGAGATGGAGCACCAATTCAATGATTCGGGGGCCAAGGCCCTGGTTTGCCTGGCCAACATGGCGCACCTGGCTGAAAAAGTCGTGCCCAAGACCGCCGTCAAGCACGTGATCGTCACCGAAGTTGCCGACCTGCTCTCGCCGTTCAAGCGCGTGCTGATCAACAGCGTGATCAAGTACGTGAAGAAAATGGTCCCGGCCTATCACTTGCCTCAGGCCATCAAGTTCAACGACGTGCTCGCCAAGGGCCATGGCCAGCCGGTCGACGATGCCAGCCCGGCCAGCGGCGATGTGGCCGTGCTGCAATACACCGGCGGTACCACCGGCGTGGCCAAGGGCGCGATGCTGACCCACCGCAATCTCGTGGCCAACATGCTGCAATGCAAGGCGCTGATGGGCTCCAACCTCAACGAAGGCTGCGAGATCCTGATCACGCCGCTGCCGCTGTACCACATCTATGCCTTCACCTTTCATTGCATGGCGATGATGCTGATCGGCAACCACAACATCCTGATCAGCAACCCGCGCGACCTGCCGGCGATGGTCAAGGAACTGTCGAAGTGGAAGTTCAGCGGCTTCGTCGGCCTCAACACCCTGTTTGTGGCGCTGTGCAACAACGAAGGTTTCCGCAAGCTGGACTTCTCTGCGCTGAAGGTCACCCTGTCGGGGGGCATGGCGTTGCAACTGGCAGCGGCGGAGCGTTGGAAGGCGGTGACCGGCTGCGCGATCTGCGAAGGCTACGGCATGACCGAAACCAGCCCGGTGGCCACGGTCAACCCGATCCAGCACATCCAGATCGGCACCATTGGCATTCCGGTGCCTTCCACCGCGTGTAAAGTCATCGCTGACGACGGCACCGAGCTTGCACTGGGTGAAACCGGCGAGCTGTGTGTGAAAGGTCCGCAAGTGATGAAGGGCTACTGGCAGCGCCAGGACGCCACCGACGAGATGCTCGACAGCGAAGGCTGGCTGAAAACCGGCGACATCGCGATCATCCAGCCAGACGGCTACATGCGTATCGTCGACCGCAAGAAGGACATGATTCTGGTCTCCGGTTTCAACGTCTACCCCAACGAGCTGGAAGACGTGCTGGCGGGCCTGCCGGGCGTGCTGCAGTGTGCGGCCATCGGCGTACCGGATGAAAAATCCGGTGAGCACATCAAGTTGTTCATCGTGGTCAAGCCAGGGGCTACCCTGACCAAGGACCAGGTGATGGAACACATGCGTGCCAACGTCACCGGCTACAAGGTGCCCAAGGCCGTGGAGTTCCGTGATGCGTTGCCGACTACCAACGTGGGCAAGATCTTGCGGCGTGAATTGCGGGATGAAGAGCTGAAGAAACTCGGTCTTAAAAAGTAACCCATAAAAAACCCCGCTGATGCGGGGTTTTTTATGGGGGCGCTGGCGAAACACTTACCCCCTGTGGGAGCTGGCTTGCCTGCGATAGCGCTACACCGGCTACTGCTGTATCGCCTGACTCACTGCTATCGCGGGCAAGCCCG
The DNA here is from genome assembly GCF_018135665.1 of Pseudomonas sp. B2021. Taxonomy (NCBI): domain Bacteria; kingdom Pseudomonadati; phylum Pseudomonadota; class Gammaproteobacteria; order Pseudomonadales; family Pseudomonadaceae; genus Pseudomonas; species Pseudomonas sp. B2021. Next base: position 4,778,546 of record NZ_SMOF01000001.1, on the reverse strand, counting down.
CTCCCACAGGGTTACCGGGGTTACAGCACGAACTGCGCGAAGCTCACACCCGCACCGGCGGGGCGTACGTCCTTCAAGAACGAATCCTTATCGGCACTCAACTCCAGGGTAATCTCCGGCTTGCGCTTGCCCGCATTGCGTACCACCAGCCCTTCGAGTTTTTCACGCAGGAACACGGTCGGCACCTTCAGGTGCAGCAACTGGTCGGTGTCGGCGTTGTGCATCAACAGGTGGATCCACTCGTACTGGCCCACGGCAATGCGCCCCACCGGCAGGTCGAACCACCAGATGTTGCGTTTGCGGTCCAGGTCGGTGAAGTGGCAGTTGTTGACGCCGAGTACGGCACCGCCCAGTTCCTGGTTTCTGCGGGCAATGGCCTGTGCTTTATTGAGTTTCATAACCTTCCTACGGGATCTGTTATTCAGCGTTGCAGCCTGAATGTGCCGGGCATTCTCGTGGGTTGGCTGCAAAACATAAAGCCAAACCTGCCGCTTTCGATGAAATGCTTGCGCAAAAATAATTGAAACTCTGCCGTTGCGCTTCAGGTCAACCGCTACGTAGTGACCAAAAACCATTTGATTGTTATCAGGAGTAATACCATGAGCAGCACTTCCGATAAGGTAAAGGGCTTGGCGAACGAAGCTGTGGGTAACATCAAGCAAGGCGTCGGTAAAGTCACAGACAACGACAAACTGCGTGCTGAAGGTGTGATCCAAGAGAAAAAAGGCGAAGCGCAGCAAGCAGTGGGCAAGACCAAGGACGCAGTGAAAAAAGCCACTGAGTAACACGTCCTGGCGGGCAGCCCCCAGCAGCCCGACGGCCATCCACGGATGGCCGTTTTTGTATCTGAAGGTGCAACTAAACTTTCGAAATTGTTTCAAAGTCGCCAAATGGGCTACTTTGATGTAGAAAACGGCCCCTGAGTCGCCCACGAACTCAACCTCTTTGCGGCGAAAGGAGACGCTATGCTTTTTCCGGTACTCGATGGTCTCAAGCTGCACAAGGTGCTGGTACGCACCGTCAAGGAATTCGTCGATGACGAGATGCCTACCTACGCCTCGGCACTGGCCTACCAGATGCTGTTCTCTTTGTTTCCGTTCCTGCTGTTTCTCATTGCCCTGATCGGTTTCCTGCACCTGCCTGACTTCTTCACCTGGCTGCGCCTGCAATCGGAGTTGGTGTTGCCTCCCCAGGCGCTGGAACAGGTCAACCCGGTGATCGATCAGTTGCAGCAGTCCAAGGGCGGCTTGCTCTCGGTGGGTATCGTCATCGCACTGTGGACGGCCTCTGCGGGCGTGCGCCTGATGATGAGCGCCATGAACGCCGCCTACGACGTGGTGGAAGGGCGGCCGATCTGGAAGCGTTTCCCACTGTCGATTTTCTACACCGTGGGCATCGCTGGCATGCTGCTGGCCGCCGCCGCGCTGATGGTGCTGGGCCCACAGGTCATGGAGTGGCTGGCCGGGCAGATCGGCATGCAGGAATTCGTGGTCACGCTGTGGACCATCCTGCGCTGGCCGCTGATTGTGATCTTGCTGATGTTCGCCGTGGCCCTCATGTATTACGTGATGCCGGACGTTGAGCAGGAGTTTCGCTTTATCACCCCCGGCTCCGTCTTGGCCGTGGTGGTATGGATCGTCGCCTCCCTGGGCTTTGGCTACTACGTCAAGACCTTCGCGGACTACAACGCCATGTATGGCAGCATCGGCGCGATCATTGTCTTGCTCCTGTATTTCTACATCTCTGCCGCCGTATTGCTGCTGGGCGCGGAGATGAACGCGGTCATCGAGCATATGTCTGCCGAGGGCAAGGACCCCGGTGAGAAAGAAATAGGCGAGCCGGGCCACACCGATGAAAAACAACACGTCTCTGGCCTAGGCCGGGACCACTCCAAGCCCATGACCGAGCCTGAACAATGATCCGTGAAATCCTGAAAATGGGCGACGAGCGCCTGCTGCGTATCGCCCCGCCGGTACCGCCGGAAATGTTCGACAGCCCGGAGCTGTGGCAACTGATCGACGATATGTTCCAGACCATGGAGCACGTGGGCGGCGTTGGCCTGGCCGCGCCGCAGATTGGGGTGGACCTGCAACTGGTGATCTTCGGTTTCGAAGCCAGCGAACGCTACCCGGACGCGCCGCCGGTGCCGCAGACCATCCTGATCAACCCGCTGATCACACCGCTCAGCCCGGTACTGGAAGAGGGCTATGAAGGTTGCCTGTCGGTGCCAGGCCTGCGCGGCGCCGTGAACCGTTACCAGCAGATTCGCTACGAAGGGTTCGACCCCAAAGGCGAGCCGATCGTACGCTTTGCCGACGGTTTCCATGCGCGGGTGGTGCAGCATGAGTGCGACCATTTGATCGGCCGGCTGTACCCGTCGCGGATTACCGATTTCAGCAAATTCGGGTTTATTGAAGTGATGTTCCCGGAGCTGGACCCAACGGCTGACGAATAGCCCTTCTGACACACCCACAGTTCAACTGTGGGAGCTGGCTTGCCTGCGATAGCGGTGTATCTGTCACAGATAGATTGGCTGGCCCACCGCCATGGCAGGCAAGCCAGCTCCCACATGGGTTCAGTGTTTATCCTGGGCATTGAGCCCCATCGCAATCATCGGCTTATTGCGCTTGTAACGCACCAGCCGTTCACTCAGCGATTGCGGCAAAACCGTGTCCTGGCTGAACCCCATCCTCTGATACAACCGTTCCAGGTCCGGATGGCACAGCAACCAAACCGTCCCCTCAATACCCGCCACGGCCTCGCCGATCAATCGAGCCGCCAGCCCCTGGCCACGATGAGTCGGCGCCACAAACACCCCCGTCAGCCACTGCCCGCCCACCACCGGGCTCAAGCACAAGCCGGCCACGATCTCGCCATCTCGCACTACCCACAAACGGCCGCCCTTGAGCGCCTTCATCGATGAATTGTGGCTGCGGTAAAACTTGTTCAGCAGTGGCCACAGAGGCTCGGCCAGCGGTTCGATGTGCAATGGGGGCATGGGGTTCAGACAAGCGTTATCCAGGGCAGGGGATTATAAGCGCCTTCTGCCGGGCAATAGGTGGTATACCCAGTGCTACATCCCCTGTTAGTGGAGCATGCATCATGGCCAAAGGTATGGATTCAAAGAAAGCCGCGAAGAAAAAACCGGCAAAGACCGCGGATGAAAAACGCGCGGACAAGAAGACCAAAAAATCCGAAGCAGGCCTGTTCGGTCACTGAGTTGTAAGCTTAGAACCAAACGATCTGCAAGATTTTCCCGCCTCATTGCACAGAGCAGGAAACACCTGCTCTGAGCTGCCGATGGCCAATTACCTTGATCCGACCCACCGCCGGGAAATCGAAGCCCTGGCGACGACCTTTGTGGCAAGAACCGAGTGGCCGACCTGGCTGCTGTTGATCAGCGTATATGCCGGCTGGTTCGCGGTGATCCTTGGCAGCTGGTGGCTGGGCCTGTGGCTGAGCATGTTGCTGCTGATTCCGCTGGTGACCCTGTGGCTATCGGTGCAGCACGAATTGCTCCACGGCCACCCGACTCGTTCGTTATGGCTGAATAAACTCCTCGGCTATGCCCCGTTCGCGGTGTGGTATCCCTACACGCTGTACCGCGACAGCCACCTGTTGCACCATAACGACCACGACCTGACCCTACCGGGCATCGACCCGGAAAGCCGCTACCTCAATCAGCAGCAATGGAACAACAGCTCGCTGTTCGAACGTGGCCTGCATTGGCTGACCAAGACCGTGCTTGGCCGCTTCCTGCTGGCAGCGCCGTTGGCGATTGGCCGGTTGGCACGTCACGAATTTCAACGTCTGCCTCAGGTATGGCCGATGTGGCTGGCCCACGGCGCCGTCACTGTGCTGATGCTGATTTTCATCGCCTACTACAGCGCGCTTGCGGTGTGGCATTACCTGCTGCTGGTCAGCGTGCCAGCCTTGTCCCTGGCCTCGATCCGTTCCTACTATGAGCACCGCCCCCATCTCCGGCCGGAACAGCGCACAGTGCTTAACGAAGCGTCTTGGCCTTGGGCCTGGCTGTTTCTCAACAACAATCTGCATCTGGTACACCACGATCTGCCAAAGTTGCCGTGGTACCTGCTGCCCAGGGTGTACCGTGCCCGGCGCGAGCAGTGGCTGGCGCGCAGCGGCGGTTTCCTGGTGCAGGGTTACGGCCAGTTGATCAGCCGCCACGGCCTCAAGGCCATCGACAGCCCCCGGCACCCGTTTGCCTGAGAGGCGACCATGAGTGAGCATTACGCCGACCTGCGCATGTACGTTGCGCCCCAGCCCATCCAGCAGGCCAATCAACGCTGGCTGGCGCGCATCCTTGAGCGCTTGAAGCTGCATCGTCTTGACGCCGACCACCTCGACTTGCCCGGCCTGTGGCTTTCGCCGCAATTGCTCGTCAGCCAAACCTGCGGCTACCCGCTGATGACCCAATTGCGCGGCCAGGTACGCATCATTGGGCGCCCCCGTTACGAGTTGGTCCACAGCAGCCACGGCGAACATTGCAGCCTGCTGTTGACCCGCGCTGACAACCCGCGTAACCGCCTGGCGCAGTTCTACCAGAGCCGCGGCGTGATCAACGGTCACGACTCCAACAGCGGCATGAACCTGCTGCGTCACTGCGTGGCGCCGTTGCAGCACGACGGGCGGTTCTTCGCCAGCGTCGGCATCAGCGGCGCCCACCGCGAGAGCTTGCGCTGGCTGCGTGAAGACCGCGCCGACCTCGCTGCCATCGACAGCGTCACCTACGACTACCTCGCCCGATTCGCCCCCGAAGAGGTGGCGGGCCTGCGCGTCATCACCCGCAGCGCGCCGAGCCCGACTTTGCCCTACATAGGCGCGCTGGGCTTGAGCGACGTGCAGGTGGCGCAGATTCGGGAGGCGATGAACCTGGCGTTGCAGGACCTGCCGCAGGTGACGCAAACCTTGGGTGTGCAAACCGTGCTCCCTGCCAGCGAAGACGACTATCAGGTGGTGTTGGATTACCAACGGCAGGCCGCCAGCGCCGGCTACCCGAAACTTCAATAGAGTTATATAAAAATGCATTTTAAATATTATTAAAGCATAAGCAGCCTTGCTAGGATCGCTCCACCGGAACACCGGACATACCGCGCAACCTACTCAGAAGGAGCCACTATGTCCGGCGCCGATAGTGCTCACAGCGATTACGTGGGCTCACTGTTTCGCATTCATTACCCTTGGCTGTGCAGCCGCTTGCACCGCTACCTCAACTCCCGTGCCCACGCCGAAGACATCGCCGTCGACGCCTTTGTCCAGCTCCTGAGTGCGCCTCAGCTAACGCCGATACGACAGCCCCGCGCATTGCTTACCACCATTGCCCAGCGCCTCGTATACCAGGTGTGGCGCCGGCGTGACCTGGAGCGTGCCTACCTCGCTGCGCTGGATGACGATGCCGCCTGCGCCGAGGATCGGGCCCAGGTACTCGAAGCCCTGCAAGCCATCGATCTATTACTCGACCGCTTGCCGGCCAAGATCAAGACGACGTTCCTGTTGTCCCGCGTCAACGGCCTGACGTACCCCCAGATCGCCGCCGAACTGGGGATTTCCCAGCGCTCGGTCAGTGACTATATGGCCCGCGCTGTTACCGGCCTTGAATCCCACACCGATCAAATGTGGGAGCTGGCTTGCCTGCGATAGCGGTGAGCCAGCCAACACCTCTGACCCTGACAGGCCGCCATCGCAGGCACGCCAGCTTCCACGCTTACTGTGCTCACTTTGAATCTGATCGAACCACCAAGAGGCAACTTATGAAAGCAATCAAACACCTGCTGGGCAGTTCGCTGCTGGCATTGGCGGTATTGGCGCAGCCCACCTCAGCGGCCGAACCTTCCACGCTGCGCATCGGCTACCAGAAAAGCTCGGTCAGCATGGTGCTCGCCCGTGAGCACAAACTCTTCGAAGCGGCGCTGCCCGGTACACAGGTGCAGTGGACCGAATTTCTCGGCGGCCCGCCGCTGATCGAAGCGCTTAACGCCGGCAGCCTGGACATCGGCAATATTGGCGACATCCCGCCGATCTTCGCCCAGGCGGCCGGGATAGACTTGCAATACTTCGCCGTCGAGCCTAATGAGGGCAAGGCCGAAGCGGTGCTGGTGCCCAAGGCCAGTACGGTGCAGACCGTGGCTGAACTCAAGGGCAAGCGCGTGGCGTTGCTCAAGGGCTCCAGTGCGCACAACCTGTTTCTCAAGAGCCTGCTGCGCGCCGGGTTGCAGTGGAAGGATGTGAACGTGGTGTACCTGTCGCCTTCCGACGGCCGTGCCGCGTTTGAACAAGGCAAGGTGGACGCCTGGGTGGTGTGGGACCCGTACTACTCGGCCGCTGTGATCGACGGCTCGGCGCGCGTGCTGGGGGATGGGCAAGGGCTGAACCCTGCGGGCAGTTTCTTCGTGGTCAACCACCCGTTTGCCAAGCAGCACCCCGAGGCCATCGCCACGATTATCCAGACGCTTGGTAAAGCACAGCGCCTGTCGCTGGATCAGCCCGACGCGAGCATCGCGCTGATGGCCGGCACCCTAGGGCTGCCATCGGCGGTGGTCAAAAGCTACTTCGAACATCGCTCGCCTGAACCGATCCGCCCCTTGGCGGCCATCGACATCGCCAACCAGCAACGCACCGCCGACCTGTTTTTTGCCAACGGCCTGATCCCGAAAAAGGTCGATGTGCAGCAGGTGGTCTTCAAGCCCATTGAGTCAGACCGCTAAACCGAACAATGTGGGAGCTGGCTTGCCTGCGATGCAGACACCTCGGTGTATCAGTTGGGCTGAGGTGATGCTATCGCAGGCAAGCCAGCTCCCACCTGTTTAGATAGCGGCCAGGGTTTCCTTCAGTGTCTGGGTTGGCGAAGCCGTGGCCTTCGCCGCTACCTGCTGCTGTTGTTGCTCCTTCAAGCGCTCGGCCACTTGTTTGGCGATGGCGTCTTGTTTTTCCTGGGGCAGCGCCTGCACTTGCTCTTCGGTCAGCCCTTGTTCCTTGAGCAACTGTTCACGAATACGTTCGGCCGGGGATTTGCTCATGTATTCGGTGAACTCGGTACGTGCCCCGTTAGTCGTGGCCTGTAACTGCACGCGGGTCTTGGCGAAGGCTTCGTCGATGCGATCGCTGGCCTTGTCCAATTCCCTCTGCGCGGCCGGCACTGTGACGCTGTGTTGCGCAGCCTGCAAAGCGCCGCTGTACAGCGCACTGGCGGCGGCGTTGGCGGGGTCCATGTCGGGTCGCGTGATCTGTTGCACGTTCGACGCCGCTTGAGTGTTGTTAACCAGCATGATCGGTCACCTATGAAAACAGACGGTGCGACAGCTGGAGCAAATACTGTGCCGGGTGCCAGACCCCAGTGTTTACTGGGGCGGAAGTCGTCGGCGTGGCAAGCCTTCTCCTTGTGCGGCCAACCGTTGCCGTCAGTGAGCGATGTTCTCCAGCGCCAGGTTGCGCGTGCGTGGCCCGAACCAACTGATGGTAATCATCACGATCAACATGCTGCTGGCGATAAACGCCAACACACCCGGCGTGCCCAGGTGTTCGAGGATAAAACCGATCAACAAACTGCTGAACACCGTGGATAAACGGCTGAACGAATAACAGAACCCCACCGCCCGTGCACGGATATTGGTGGGGAACAATTCGCTCTGGTAGGAGTGATAACTGAAGCTCAGCCAGGCGTTGCAGAAGGTGATCATCACCCCGCAGAAAATCAGCCCTAACGCGGTGGTTTGCAGGGCAAACAGGCTGCCGAAGATCACCGCCCCCATGGCCGAGCCGACAATCTGCCATTTGTTCTCAAAGCGGTTGGCCACTTTGACGAACAACAGCGGGCCCAGCGGGTAGGCGAGGGTGATGATGAAGGCGTAGAGCAGGCTGTGGGTCACGCTGACCCCCTGGCCCGAGAGCAAGGCCGGCAGCCAGTTGCCAAAGCCGAAGAAGCCGATGGCCTGGAATACATGAAACACGATCAGCATCAAGGCGCGGCGGCGGTAGGGCGGCTGCCAGATATCGGCGAAACGGCCACTGCCTTGCACGCTGATCGTTTCGGGCTCCGGCATGTCCAGCGGCTTGCCGTGATCCTTTTGGCAGCGTGCCTCCAGGTTGTTCAGGATCGTGTCGGCTTCTTCGAAGCGTCCCTTTTGTGCAAGCCAGCGCGGTGACTCCGGCAGGCGCTTGCGCAGTTGCCAGATAAACAATGCAAACACTGCACTGCTCAACACCACCCAGCGCCACCCGGCGATACCGAACGGCGCCTGTGGCACCAGCCACCACGACATCAACGCCACGGCCGGTACGGACAGAAACTGGATAAAAAACGCAAAGGCAAACGCCGAACTGCGCATGCGCTTGGGCACCAGTTCCGAAAGGTAGGCGTCGATGGTCACCAGTTCGATGCCAAGGCCAATGCCCACCAGAAAACGCATGCAGATGATGCCCACGGCCGAGGTCTGGATGCCCATCAGCACCGTGGCCACCGTGTACCAGACCAGTGCAAAGGTGAAAATCGCCCGGCGCCCGAAGCGGTCGGCGATGGGGCTGAGCAGGCTGGCGCCGAGGAACAGGCCCAGGAACGTGGCCGAGGCGAAAGCGGCTTGGTCCGAGAAGCCGAAAACACCTTCGCTGCCGGTATGAAAAATCCCGTCGCTGATCAGGCCAGGGCTGATATAGGCGGTTTGGAACAGGTCATACAGCTCGAAAAAACCGCCGATGGAGAGTAACGCCACCAGGCGCCAAATAGTGGCGACGGCGGGCAGGCGGTCGATGCGGGCGCTGATGTGGGCGGCGCGGGTGGGGTCTGAGACGCAGGCGGCGAGTGTGGGCATGAATAACCTTGAGTTAGGCGAGTTGGAAGCTTCGAGCTTTAAGCCAAAGCGCTATTGGGCTTGGAGCTTAAAGCGCGCAACTGCTTCTCTAATTGTGGCCGTCGAGCGCGAACGTCTTGAAGCCAGCGTGCTGGCTGAGGCGTTGGTAATACGCCGCGATGGCGGGGTAGGGTGGCCGCTCCATGGGTGTCATCTGCCACCGATGTACCGAAAGGCCGATCAAGATGTCAGCGAGGGTGAACTCTTGGCCGGCGACGTAGGCGCCGGTCTTGCTCAACTGTTGTTCCAGCAAGGCCATCTTGTCGTTCCAGGCCTGCACACCCGCCTGGATGCGTTGCGGGTCCTGATAGTCCGGGTTTTGACGCACCAGTGCGTGGAACGCATAGCCCCACGAAGGGTTGAGTTCGGTGGCTTGCCAGTCCATCCACTGTTCGACCCGTGCACGCAAGGCAGGCTCAACGGGTAGCAAGTCATGGCGCTGATAGAGGCCGACAAGGTAGCGACAGATGGTATTGGACTCCCATAGCACGCCATGGTCGTCGATCAGTACAGGCACCTGCGCGTTGGGGTTCAAGGCGAGGAAATCGGGGGATTGGGTAGGCTTGAAACCGATGCCCCAGTCTTCGCGCACATAGTCGATGCCCAGTTCCTGGCAGGTCCACAGTACTTTGCGCACGTTGATGGAGGAGGTACGGCCCAGGATTTTCAGTGAATGGCCCATGGTGCTTCCCTGGCATTTGGAGAATGACCAATCTAACAGGAGCCGGGCACGGCCGCGAGGGTGTGAAGCGGGCACTGTCGAAAATGTGGGAGCTGGCTTGCCTGGGATAGCGTTGTGTCAGTCAATGAAGATGTTGCCTGATACACCGCTATCGCAGCATAGGTATCTACACAACTTTGGTGCGACGCTGGACCTGTGGCGAGGGCGCTTGCTCCCGTGACGACCGGATAGCCGACGCTGTTCTAACTGACGCACCGCGATCCAAATGTGGGAGCTGGCTTGCCTGCGAAGACGGCCTGACGGCCGACCAGGATGTTGGATTCGACCGCGTACATATCCATTATTTAGGTAACGGCCACTTAGGGTTCCGCCCAACGGCGGCTCACTTTTGAAAAAAAGCGCAAAAGTAAGCAAAACGCTCTTGCCCCACCACTCGGCACCTCGCTTAGGCTCGGT
>NZ_SMOF01000001.1:4748300-4768504 GCF_018135665.1 Pseudomonas sp. B2021 | reverse complement strand
CTCGCTTCGCATCGTGGTTACCGTCTGCTGTTACAACCCACAAAGTTGTGTAGATACCTATGGCTATCGCAGGCAAGCCAGCTCCCACAGGGATCGCGTTTTGCCTCAGCAGCGTGGTGTGTGCTGGTCCATGGCCTTGCCCACCAGCAATACGCTCAGTTCGCTCAATTGATGAATGGCCAGGGCTATATCGCGATGTTTGCCGGTAAGGTCATCGGACAGGTCGAGCAGGAGGGTACTGACGGAGCAGACGGTTTCGTAGCTGTTGGCCAGTAGGGTTTCGGTGGAGATATCGGGGATGAGGGTGAAGAGGGTGGTTGGCGGCGTATCGATTTGTTTGATCATTAGAGCATCCTGGAATGGGCTGCCGCCGTATCGCTACTAAACGAGGGTGGCAACTGTACGCAGGTTAGTAGACCGGTGGACACTCAAAGCCGGCGCACCCGAAAGTGCCCTACGCACAGCCGCCATTAACGCGGGCAGACTTATGCACTTAGAGTGACCGAACTCGGGCTACTAAACCCGATCACCGAGAAATTCAGCGACCGTCAAACCTTAGAGACCGCCACCGAGGCGCACAAGCCGGCGGATTCTGACGTAAGCGTAGGCAGCGGAGCAAGGCGCTTACTGCAATGTCAGGCACTTCCTACAGGCGTCCCACAGCGCTCTGACTGCTCTTACACGATTACGTAGGAAATCTGAGTTTCAGGTGGTTCAGTTAAAAATTTATTGATTGACCCACCGCCTTCGCGAGCAAGCCCGCTCCCACAGGGGATCTGTGCCAGGCGCTGATTCTGTGGTCACCACATTGATTGTGTTCGGCTCGACGCTCAGGTGCTCTCGCGCACCTGCAACTCAAACCCCATATCCACCACCGGCTTGGCCACCTTGTTGCCCGCCATGATCGTCAGCAGATGCTCCGCCGCTCGGCGCCCGATGGCTTCCCGTGGCGTGCTGATGCTGCTCAGGCGCGGCACCATGAAGGACGAGGCGGGCAGGTCGTTGAAACCCAGCACGGCTACACGTTCCGGCACCTTGATGCCGTGGCGCAGGGCTTCGAGCAGGGCGCCCTGGGCCAGGTCGTCGTTGCCGAAAAAGATCGCGTCCACCTCCGGGTGGGCGGCCAGCAGTTGCAAAAACAGTTCGCCACCCAGGCCCACGGAGGACGGGCGTGGCGTCAGCAATTCCAGCGCCGGGTCGTACAGGCCGGCCTGTTGCAAGGCGCGGCGAAAGCCTTCGCCACGCAGCAAGGTGCGTTGGTCCAGTTGGGCGCCGATATAGGCCAGGCGCTTGCGACCCCGGGACAGCAAGTGCGCGGCCGCGGTCTCGCCCGCGGCCAGTTGCGAGAAGCCCACGCAGTTCACCCCTGCATTGGGGTCCAGATCCATCATGTACACGCAGGGCACATTGCTGGCCTCGACCATTCGTCGCGCGCTTTCGGTGCGGTCAAAGCCGGTCAGCAACAAACCCCGTGGCTGGTAGGCCATGTAGTTGCGCAGCAGGTCTTCTTCTTCATCGCGCGAATAATGGGAGTTGCCGATCAGTACTTCAAAGCCCTTGGGCCGCAGTACCTGATGGATGGCTTCCAGGGTTTCGATAAACAGCAGGTTGGAGAGTGACGGCACCAGTACCACCACCGAATGGCTTTGCGCCGAGGCCAGGGCGCGGGCGGCGGGGTTGACCACGTAGCTCAGTTCGGCGGCGGCCTGTTGCACTTTTTCCACCAGTTCGGTGGCCACCGTGCTGATGCCGCGCAGGGCGCGGGAGGCGGTGATCGGGCTGACGCCAGCAAGGCGCGCCACTTCATTGAGGGTAGGGCGGCCCGTTGTGCGGGTATTTTTATCGTTCTTGGAGGTCATCAGGCGGCTTGCCAAACAAAAATCGAGGCACTAAGGTAGCGCTGTCTCCAAAGGGCTGCAAATTATTGAACCTAGGGTTGCCTGATCCGGTTCGAATGATTGGAGCGGATGCACGCGTCACTCCATAAAAATGACAAGTCGGCGCGGGAAAAGCCTGTTTTTGCACTAGCCTTACGCTATGCAAAGGTAGCGCTATCTGCGTCCTGAGGTGTTTCATGAGTCAACCTGTTACCGCCCTGGTCATCATGGGTGTTTCCGGCTGTGGCAAGTCCAGCGTCAGCCAAGCCCTGTGCGCCCTCAACGGCGCCACTGCCATTGAAGGCGACAGCTTTCACCCCGCCGCGAACATCGAAAAGATGAGCGCCGGCCACCCCCTCAACGACGACGACCGCGCCGGCTGGCTCGACATCCTGTGCGATGAACTGCGCCGTGCGTTGAAGGCCGGCGAGCATCCCGTACTGACCTGTTCGGCCCTGAAGAAAAAATACCGTGACCACCTGCGCGAAGCCGCGCCGGGCCTGGGTTTTGTCTTCCTGGAGCTGACCCGCGAAGTCGCCGCCGACCGCGTGTCTCACCGCCCCGGCCATTTCATGCCGGCCAGCCTGATCGACAGCCAGTTCGCCACCCTTGAATCGCCCAAGGGCGAGCCGCTGACCCTGGCGCTCAACGCCAGTGAAGACAGCGTCGAGGAACTGGCCGAGCAGACCAATACCTGGTGGCACAAGCACGGCTTTGAACCTACTCATTAATTTTTTGCCGGAAAAGATAGCGCTATCCCCGGCAGGAAGTTCAACACCCGCTTTAATAACAACAACAAACAGGAGAGACCCCCCATGTTTGGCATGTCCCACGAGTCTTACCTGCTGCTAGATGCAGTAGTCACTATCATCGGGTTGATCGTACTGATCACCAAGTTCAAGGTGCACCCGTTCATTGCACTGATCATCGCGGCCGGTTTCCTCGGCCTGACCTCGGGCATGCCCGTGGACAAGATCATCAAGGCGTTCCAGGACGGTTTCGGCGGGGTGCTCGGCTTTGTCGGCATCATCCTCGCGCTGGGCACGATGCTCGGCAAGATGATGGCCGAGTCTGGCGGTGCCGATCAGATCGCCCAGACCCTGATCCGCGCCTTCGGCAAGGAAAAGGTCCAGTGGGCCATGATGTTCGCCGCGTTCCTGGTGGGCATCCCGCTGTTCTTCGAGATCGGCTTTGTGTTGCTGATCCCGCTGGTGTTTATCGTCGCCCGGCGTACCGGTGTATCGCTGATCAAGATCGGCATCCCGCTGCTGGCCGGTCTGTCGGCAGTGCACGGCCTGGTGCCACCGCATCCAGGCCCGCTGCTAGCCATCGGCGTGTTCGGCGCCGATATCGGCAAGACCATCCTGTACGGCCTGATCGTTGCTCTGCCGACCGCCATCATCGCCGGCCCGATCTTCGGTACGTTCATCGCCAAGTACATCCCGGGCAACCCGTCCCAGGAACTGGTGGACCAACTGGCCCGCGAGCCGGAGAACAAAGACCTGCCGAGCTTCAGCATCACCCTGATCACCGTGCTGCTGCCGGTGTTCCTGATGCTGCTCAAAACCTTCGCCGACATCGCCTTTGCCGAAGGCAACGTGGTGCGCAACTGGATGGACATGATCGGTCACCCGATCACTGCCTTGCTGCTGGCGTTGCTGTTGTCGCTGTACACCTTTGGCCATCGCCAGGGCATCCACTCCAAGCAGATCCTCAAGTTGCTCGACGCCAGCCTTGCGCCGACCGCCGCGATCATCCTGATCATCGGTGCCGGTGGTGGCTTCAAGCAGATGCTGGTCACCAGCGGTGTGGGTGACGTGATCGGCCATATGGCGGTGAACGCGCAGATCAACCCGATCCTGCTGGCGTGGCTGGTGGCGGCGGTGATTCGGATTGCTACCGGTTCAGCGACGGTTGCGACCATTACCGGTGCGGGCATTGTGGTGCCGGTGGTGGGCATGATCCCTGGGGTTAACCGCGAGTTGCTGGTGCTGGCGACCGGCGCGGGTTCGTTGATCCTGTCTCACGTCAACGATGCGGGGTTCTGGCTGGTCAAGCAGTACTTCAACATGACCGTGGCCGAGACGTTCAAGACCTGGACGGCGATGGAGACCATTCTGTCGATCGTGGCGCTGATCTTCATCATGTTGCTGTCGTTGGTGGTGTAACAGGCACCGCAAAACAAATGTGGGAGCTGGCTTGCCTGCGATAGCATCACCTCGGTACATCTGAAACACCGAGGTGTCTGCATCGCAGGCAAGCCAGCTCCCACATTGATTGGGTTTCTTCAGGTGGATCAGGTCAGGCTTTGCTGGCCAACCCATCCGCCCTGAACATGCCGCGTATCCCACGCACGGCCTGGCGAATCCGGTCCTGGTTTTCGATCAGCGCAAAGCGCACATGATCGTCGCCATACTCACCAAAGCCGATCCCCGGCGACACACACACCTTCGCTTCCAATAGCAGTTTTTTAGCAAACTCCAGCGAGCCCATGGCGGCATATTGCTCGGGAATCTTGGCCCAGACGTACATCGACGCTTTCGGGTTCTCCACCATCCAGCCCAGCTCGTGCAGGCCCTTGACCAGCACATTGCGGCGCTGGCGGTACTGCTCGGCGATGTCTTTGACGCACTGTTGGTCGCCTTCCAGCGCCGCAATTGCCGCCACTTGCAGCGGGGTGAAGGTGCCGTAGTCGTGGTAGCTCTTGATGCGTGCCAGGGCGTTGACCAGTTCCGGGTTGCCCACCATGAAGCCGATGCGCCAGCCGGCCATGTTGTAGCTCTTGGACAGGGTGAAAAACTCCACCGCAATGTCCTTGGCGCCGGGCACTTGCATGATCGAGGGGGCTTTCCAGCCGTCGTAGACGATGTCGGCGTAGGCCAGGTCGTGCACCACCAGTACGTCGTACTGCTTGGCCAGGGCGATCACCCGTTCGAAGAAGTCCAGTTCCACGCACTGCGCGGTGGGGTTGGACGGAAAGCCCAGGATCATCATCTTCGGCTTGGGGATCGAGCCGCGAATCGCGCGCTCCAGCTCAGCGAAGAAATCCACGCCGGGTATCAGTGGCACCGAACGTACCTGGGCGCCGGCGATCACTGCGCCGTAGATATGAATCGGGTAGCTGGGGTTGGGCACCAGCACAGTATCGCCCTGGTCCAGGGTGGCTAGCATCAAGTGCGCCAGGCCTTCCTTGGAACCGATGGTCACGATGGCTTCGGACTCGGGGTCGATATCCACCGCGTAACGATCCTTGTACCAGCGCGAGATTGCCCGGCGCAGGCGCGGGATACCTTTGGAGGTGGAGTAGCCGTGGGTGTCGTCACGTTGGGCGACGGTGACCATTTTCTCCACGATGTGGGGAGGCGTGGCGCCGTCAGGGTTACCCATGCTCAAGTCGATGATGTCTTCGCCGCGCCGACGCGCAGCCATCTTCAGCTCGGCAGTGATATTGAAAACATAGGGGGGGAGTCGATCTATGCGCGCAAAGCGGCGCGGCGAACCTTGGTCTGCCATTGTTGCCTCGAGGTACGTAAGCGCCCGGAACCGTCCGAGCGACGTCGGCCACTGCGGTGGCCTGCGGGGCAGACAATACGGGCGATGATGGCCAGTTGTCCAGATGCGTCGAAAATTTTTCTACATGGAGTACGAGGTGGATATGCCCCTATACTCGATGCGGGTTTGTTCCCTCATAAGAAGGAGACTGTTCGTATGGATCAGCAGACAAAAAAACCGTTGGAGCTACGCCTGGAAGCTGGCAAGGCCCTGGTGATCGCCGGGGTGCAAGGGCGATATTCGAAGGCCACCGTGGGCGATATCCCACGGCTGTGGGAGTTGTTCGATACCTGCATCAAGGACCTCAAGAAGCGCGTCGGCGGTGTGACCTACGGGGTGTGCCATAACCCGCATCACGGCGAATTCGATTACCTGGCAGGTGTTGAAGTCCCGGCCAAGAAGGACGTGCCGAGCAATTTCGAGGTGATCGAAATTCCGCCACTCAACTATGCCGTGTTCCCCCACTACGGGCCGGTGCAGGCGCTTGAGCAAACCTACGAACGCATCATGTTCGAATGGCTGCCGCACTCGGGCTACAAGGTCATGGGCGCGGATTTTGAGCGCTACAGCGCGGATTTCGATGCCAGGAAGGGTACGGGCACGGTGGAAATCTGGTTGCCGATCGGGGAGCGGGGCTGACACTGCACCTGATGTCACGTAAACAGGATATGCACGAATGGAAGTCATGTTTACGTGACATTGCCGCTATGGATTAAGCCTGAAGCTCAAACGGCGCTCATACCCCACCCGGCCCTTGTACGCCTCGCCGCGATCCACCCATCCCGCCCCCAGATACAACCCCATCGCCGCCCGATTGTGGGTGTCCACCGATAGCTCCAACCCCTTGATGTGCGGCCACGCCTCACGCGCCAGGGCGGGCAGTGCCTGCAAACATGCCTTGCCGTATCCACGCCCCTGCTGATGCCGGTCTACCTGTAGCGCGTGGAGTGTGGCGCTGTGTTCATCGGCCCAATGAGGCAGGCACGGCGGGCGCTTGAGCAGCAGGAACGCCACCGGAAGGTCATCGGCCAACAACGCAAAGCCCTTGACCCCAGGGCTTGGCTTGGCGAGCAGAGTGTTGAGCGCGCAATACATATCACCGCAAAACGGCAGTTGTTCAGGGTGAACTTCGATGGCGCCGACTTGCTGTTGTTGCACAGCATTCAGCGCCTCGTAGGCGACGAGGCGGGTTTGCATCGGGCTATCCGAACGGCTGCAAGGGAGGGGGCAGTTTATCGGGTTTGGGCTACGGGAAATTATTTTTCAGGGGGATGTCGATTTTCCTTCGGGCCATTCGACTAAGGGTGTCTTCCGTGATTTTCCACCCCAAGGAGTCATCGCCATGAGCACTGCAATCAAGAGCCTGATCGAGCAATGGAAAGACGCCGTCGTCAGCCGTGATATCGATCAGATTGTCAGCTTTTACGCCGACGATATCGTCTCGTTCGACGCTGTAACCGCCCTGCAATTCAAAGGCAAGGCGGCCTACCGCGCGCACTGGGAAGCGTGCATGGAGCACTGCCCCGGGCCCGGCATCTTCGAGTTTCATGAACTGCATGTCGTCGAAGCGCCAGACAGCGCATTCGCCCATTGGCTGGCCCACTGCGGCGGCGCCGGGCCGGACGGTGAGGTGAAGGCCTGCTGGATGCGCGTAACCGCCGGCTACCAGCGTATCAATGGCCAATGGAAGGTGGTGCATGAGCACTGGTCGGCGCCGTTTGATATGCACAGCGGCACGGCGTTGTTCGACCTGAAACCTTGAGCACCGCGAACTATAGTCAGTAGTCCGAAAACGGAGAACGCCATGAAATACCTGTGCCTTATCTACAGCGACGAACAGGTGTTGCACACCTCACCCGACAGCCCCCATGACTCGGAATGTCTGGCCTACGCCGAGTCCATCCAGGCCAGCGGGCGCATGCTCGCTGCCGAGCCGCTGGAGTCGGTGACCACCGCCACCACCGTGCGCATGCGCAACGGCAAGCTGTCGATCACCGATGGGCCGTTTGCCGAAACCAAGGAGCAGCTCGCCGGGTTCTACCTGATCGACGCCAAGGACCTCAATGAAGCGCTCCAGGTGGCGGGCGGCATTCCGGCGGCCCGGGTCGGCAGTGTGGAAGTGCGCCCTGTGCGCCAATTGGATCTCTCAACACAATAATCAAAAGCCTTGAGGAGGTTTCCCCGTGAACACTCAACCCGCTCAATTTGAACTGTCCATCAGCCGCTTGATCGATGCGCCGCGCCGCCGGGTGTTTCGCGCCTGGACCGAGCCAACCCTGCTGCAACAATGGTGGGGCCCCCACGGCATGACCACCCCTGAATGCGAGATGAACCTGTGGGTCGGCGGCTTGTTCCGCACCTTGATGCGCGCGCCGGATGGCAGCGAATACCCGACCCAGGGCGTATTCCTGGAGATCGACGCGCCCAACCGCCTGGTGTTTACCGACGCGTTCATGCCGGGCTGGGTGCCTTCGGGCAAGCCGTTCATGAGCGCCGAAGTCACCTTTGAGGAGGTCGGGGGAAAGACCCTCTACACCGCCCGTGCCATGCACTGGAGTGACGAGGACAAACAGGCCCACGAAGCCATGGGCTTTCATGACGGTTGGGGCCAGAGCCTGGACCGCCTGGTGAAGTTGGTGACCGAGGACATGGCCGATTGACCGCGCAGATCGACGCCATTTACCGCAGCGAATCACGCCGCGTGCTCGCGACGTTGATTCGCGTGCTGGGGGATTTCGACCTGGCCGAGGAGGCGCTGCATGAGGCGTTTTTTGTCGCCGTGCAGCGCTGGCCCGAGGATGGCGTGCCGGATAATCCTCGGGCGTGGCTGGTGTCCACCGGCCGCTTCAAGGCCATCGACCGCCTGCGGCGGCAGTCGCGGTTTACCCCGTTATTGGAGGAGCAGGCCGACGCGCTGGAGGCCGCGCCGTGGAGTGATGAAGACGTGGAAGACGACCGCCTGCGCCTGATGTTTACCTGCTGCCACCCAGCGTTGGCAGCCGATGCCCAGGTTGCGCTGACCCTGCGCGAGATCTGCGACCTGAGCACCGAGGCCATCGCTCACGCTTTTCTTGCCACGCCCACCACCATTGCCCAACGCATCGTGCGCGCCAAGGGCAAGATCCGTGAGGCGAAAATTCCCTATCAAGTGCCGTCCCGGGCCGAATTGCCCGAGCGGTTGGACAGTGTGCTGCGGGTGATTTACCTGGTGTTCAACGAGGGCTATTCGGCCTCGGCGGGTGCCGACCTCACCCGTGAAGACCTGACCCTGGAGGCCATTCGTCTGGGGCGCTTGCTGTTGGAGTTGCTGCCCGAGCCGGAAGTCATGGGCTTGCTGGCGTTGATGTTGCTGCACGAGTCGCGTCGGCCTGCCCGTACTTCTGCCAGCGGCGAACTGGTGCTGTTGGACGCGCAGGATCGTACGCTTTGGGACAGGGCCTTGATCGCTGAAGGCTGCGCACTGGTGGAGCAGGCGCTCACCTCGCGGCGCTTTGGACCGTATTGCCTGCAGGCGGCGATTGCCGCCGTACACGCCGAGGCGCTCAGCGCGGGGCACACCGATTGGCGGCAGATTGTCGGGCTCTACGATGTGTTGCTCAGGGCTGTGCCGTCGCCGGTGATCGAGTTGAACCGTGCGGTAGCGGTGGCGATGGAGCAGGGGCCGTTGGCGGGGTTGGCGCTGGTAGACAACGTTTTGCAGCGCGGTGATTTGCAGGACTACCACTTGGCGCATTCGGCGCGTGGGGAGTTTTGCCGGCAGTTGGGGCGGTTTGACGAAGCCCGCAGGGCGTACGAAAAAGCTTTGTCCCTGACCCAACAAGCGCCAGAAAAACGCTTCATCACGCGACGCCTCGCCGAACTCAATTCCCCCAGACAGTGACGATCCAAATGTAGGAGGGCGTAAGCCTAATACCTGTAGGAGCGAGCTTGCTCGCGAAAAACTCACCGACGCCGCGTTTCTTCAGGAAGCACGCGTTATCGTTGACGTTCTTCGCGAGCAAGCTCGCTCCTACAGGCTCATTCCAGCATCTTGCCCAGCAACCAGCTCCCCGCAGGCCCCGGCGGCTGTTGCCGCGACCACAGCGCATCCACCGCCACCGAACGCGGCCAACTGCGCACCTTGAGTTCAACCAACTGGTTGCCGCCAAAGCGCTCCACCAGCCAGCGTGGAATCGGTGCCCAGCCAAACCCCAGCTGCGCCATTTCCATCAGCATCAGGTAACTCGGCGCCGACCAGACGCGTTGCTTACCGCGGTTTTCATTGGGGCTGATGATGCTCGCCAAGCGCAACTCCCGGTGTTGTTGCAGCGTGTGCGGGTGAACCTTGCCCAGGCTCGCCAACGGGTGTTTAGGCGAGACGAACAGCGCGATCTCCGTGCGCTCTTCCACCGCAGAGAAGGTCAGATCGGGCGGGTAAACTTCCTGTTTCTCAATAAATGCGATCTGCGCCCGGCCACTTTGCACCAGCGCGATCAGGTCTTCGCATTCCGCGATCAGGCATTCCAGCTCAAGGTCCGGGTAGCGTCGTTCGAAGGCGGTGAGGGCGATCTCGAATCGATCAGACTGATAAGTATCGGACATGGCGATACTCAACTTCGGCTCCAGGCCTTGAGATAACTGACTGGCCGCCAGCTCCAGGCGGCTACTGGCTTCCAGCACTTGCTCAGCCCGTTGCAGCAAAACCTGCCCTGCGGGCGTGAGGGTCGGTTTGCGGCTGCTGCGGTCAAACAGCACCACATCCAGGTCGATCTCAAGGCTGGCCACCGCCGCGCTCACGGTGGACTGGCTCTTGCCCAGCTTGCGCGCCGCCGCGGAAAACGAGCCTTGGGTGGCCGCCTGGACAAACGCCTGGAGCACTTCATGGGAGGCCATGACTATCGCCTTGATCGATGGTTATTGGTTATGAAGTATCGAGACAAAGCCTGATCATGGCAACCATCGTCACTCACGGAGCCGGGTCATGACCCCTACCAAATCCCTTACTGAACGCGTTTTTCAAGCCCTTGGTTTCGAAGGGCTGGCCCTATTGATCTGCACGCCACTGCTGGTGTGGGTCACTGGCCGGCCGGCGCTGGAGATGGGCGCAGTGACCTTGGGCATCAGCCTGTTGGCACTGAGCTGGAACGTGGTGTTCAACAGCCTGTTCGACCGCCTTAAAGCTCGCCTGCAACTGGCCAACGGTGGTTGGACCCGTGTGCTGCACGCGCTGCTGTTTGAAGGCGGCCTGATTCTGCTGGCGGTGCCATTGATTGCTGCCTTGATGAAGATCAGCCTGTTGGAAGCCTTCATCCTCGACATTGGCGTGTTGTTGTTCTTCCTGCCCTACACCTACGTGTACCACTGGGGTTACGACGTCATTCGGGAAAAAATCAGCGAAAAAAATGCTACCCACTGTAGGAGCGAGCTTGCTCGCGAAGATCGCTAACGATAACGCGGGGCCTCTGTAAATACGCGGCGCTCTTGAGTTTTTCGCGAGCAAGCTCGCTCCTACAGGGGGCCGCCGTTTAGAGGAACATCCCGCCCGACGCCTCGATCCGCTGGCCGGTGATCCAGTGGCTGCCATCGGCCAGCAAGATCGAAATCGCGCCGCCAATATCGTCCGGCAAGCCGGCTCGGCCAAGAGCAGTGTTATTGGCCACCATCGCATTCACATCATTGTTATCGCGTACCGCGCCACCGCCGAAGTCAGTGGCAATCGCGCCCGGTGCCAGGGTGTTCACGGTGATACCCCGTGGGCCCAGCTCTTTAGCCTAGTAGCGCGACAACACTTCCACCGCGCCTTTCATGGACGCGTAGGCCGCATAACCCGGCAGGCTGAAGCGCGCCAAGCCGCTGGAGATATTGATGATGCGCCCGCCATCGCGGATCAGCGGCAGCAGTTTTTGCGTGAGGAAAAACGGTGCCTTCACATGGATCGCCACCAGTTGGTCGAACTGGGCTTCGGTGGTTTCGGCAAAGCTTGCGTAGGTGCCAACCCCGGCGTTGTTGATCAGGAAGTTGAAATGATCCTGGGCGAACACATCCTTGAGCAGGGTGCCGATCTGGCCAACGAATGCATCGAAGGTTTCACTCTGGCTGACGTCCAGTTGCAGCATGGCGGCGCGACCGCCCAAGGCCTCTACTTGGGCTATCACGGCTTGGGCTTCGGTCGCTGCGCTGTGGTAAGTGCCGATGATGTCGATGCCTTGCGCAGCCAGGTGCAGGGCGGCGCTTTTTCCAAGGCCACGACTGGCGCCGGTGATGAGTGCGATTTTACGGGTCATGGTGCAGTCCTCAAATGGGGTTAGTGGGATTGAGTGTATTTGTCCGGCCATAACGTGATAAACAGGCTGATATCGGAATCACTGGCCGGATAGGGCGAACAATCACATGAACAAGCTTGAGCTGCTGCGCACCTTCGTACGCGTCACTGAGTTGTCGAGCTTTACCCAGGCCGGCCAAAGCCTGGGCTTGCCGCGCTCTACGGTATCCGAGCATGTGCAGGCGTTGGAGGAGTTGCTGGGCGCACGGCTGTTGCAACGCACCACGCGCAAGGTGCAGGCGACCCAGGATGGTCGGGTGTTGTATGAGCGCAGCAAGGATCTGCTGGCGCATATGGAGGAGCTGGAAGGGTTGTTCCGTCAGGACGAAACCCAATTGGCCGGGCGCATACGGGTGGACATGCCCAATGTCATGGCGCGGGGCTTGATCTTGCCGAACTTGCCCACGTTCATGGCGCGCCATCCTCTGATCGACATGGAGATCAGCGGTTCGGACCGCCAGGTGGACCTGATCGCCGAAGGTTTTGATTGCGTGGTGCGCGTCGGCGCCCAGCCCGATCAAACCGTGGTAGCGCGGCGGGTGTGCAGCATGCCGATGGTCAACTGCGCGAGTGCGGCGTACCTGCAACGGTATGGCGTGCCCGAAACCTTGGCAGACCTGGCGCATCACCAGTTGGTGCATTACGTGCGGCCACTGGGCGCACGCTCGGCCGGGTTCGAGTACTTGGTGGGCAACAAGGTGCAGCGGTTACCGATGGCAGGCCGGGTGACGGTCAACAGCACCGACGCCTATCAGTCGGCGTGCCTGGGCGGGTTTGGCATCACGCAGGTGCCTCAGCTCGGGATACGCGACTTGTTGGCCAGCGGCGAGTTGGTGGCGGTGCTGCCCGATTACCAGGCGCCGCCCTTGGATGTGTCGTTGCTGTACGCCGGCCAGCGGCATTTGCCATTGCGAGTGCGGGTGTTCATGGATTGGTTGGCCGCCACCCTGCAAGCCCATCTCTAGCGGCGCGCCGACAACTGCTGCGGTGCCAGGAACGCGTCGTGGAAGTAGTCCCGGAACGCTTGCATCGCTGGGGTAAACGCACGCTCGCGGTGCCAAGCCAGGCCGACGCTCATGGGTGTGACCGGGTCGGTGACGGTCAGGGTTTCGATGCGTTTGCCTTCCAGGGACCAGGGCCGGTGCACCAGGTCTGACAGGATCGCCACGCCGCTGCCGTTGGCAACCATGCTGCGCACCGCCTCCACTGAGCTGGTGCGCAGCCGCACCTTGGGCGTTTGCCCGGCCTGTTCCCAGTAGCGCATGGCGCTGTGTTCGGCTTCATCGACGGTGAGCAAAATGTAGGGTTCTTGGGCCACGTCCGCCAGGCTCACGGCGCCGCGTTCGCACAACGGGTGATGGCTGGGCAGCCACAGGCGGCGTTCGGAGTTGAACAGAATTTCCGAGACGATATCCGCGTGGGTGAGGTTGGCGGTCAGCACCACGGCCATGTCGAACTGGCCGTCGAGCAGGCCCTGTTCGATGGCCTGGCGTTCCTGTTCGAACACCTCGATGGTCACGTCCGGATGCCAATGCTCCATGCGCTGCAAATGGTGCGGCAGGAAATAACCCAGCACCGTGTAACTGGCCGCCACCCGCAGCACGCCGCTGGCGCGGTAGTCCGGCAACGGGCTGTTGAGGGCGTCCTCCACGCTGCGCACAATCACGTAGGCACGGTTGAGAAAATGCCGCCCGGCATCGGTGAGGTTCATGCCCTGGGCCGAGCGCACGAACAACTGCACGCCGAGCATGGCTTCCAGCTCCTTGATCGCCGTGGTCACCGCCGATTGGGAAATATTCAAGTGAATCGCCGCCTGGGATATCTGGCCGATCTCGGCGGTGGCGACGAAATAGCGAACCTGGCGCAAGGTTAAAGACATATCGCACTCTGCTTATTGATCGTTCCCACGCTCTGCGTGGGAATGCCTCTTGTGACGCTCCGCGTCACGGTCTCAAGTGCGGACGCAGAGCGTCCATGGCTGCATTCCCACGCAGAGCGTGGGAACGATCGGGGGTCGAGGATAAAAAGCTATCTGATTTTCAGAAGATGGGCCATCTGATAATAGATCTTCCCAAGGGGTCAAGCCCCAGCCTACTTTGCGGGCATCACCTTTGGCGGAGCGACCTCGATGCAGGCAGTGGATTTCAATTCAGACATGGGCGAAAGCTTTGGCCCCTGGACCATTGGCGACGGCGTCGACGCAGAGCTGATGGCCTACATCAGCTCGGCCAATATCGCCACCGGCTTTCACGCCGGCGACCCCGGCACCATGCGCCGCACCGTTGAGCGCGCCAAGCAACTGGGTGTGGCGATTGGCGCGCACCCAGGCTTCCATGACCTGGTGGGTTTCGGTCGCCGGCATATCAACGCACCGGCCCAGGAACTGGTGGACGACATGCTCTACCAGCTCGGTGCCCTGCGTGAAATGGCCCGTGCCCAAGGCATGACCCTGCAACACATCAAGCCTCACGGCGCGCTGTACATGCACCTGGCCCGCGATGAAGAGGCCGCCCGGCTGTTGGTGCAAAACCTGCAAGTCATCGAGCCCACGCTGATGCTGTATTGCATGCCCAACTCGGTGATCTGGCGCATTGCCAAGGAACTGGGGCAACCGGTGGTGCGCGAGTTCTATGCCGACCGTGAATACGACCTGAGCGGCTCCATCGTGTTTACCCGCAATGTGCGGGCGCTGGACCCCGCCACCGTGGCCGCGCGGGTCTTGCGTGCTTGTCAGGCCGGCCTGGTGCGTACCGTCGAAGGCGAAGACCTGGCGATTGAATTCGATTCCATCTGCCTGCACAGCGACACCCCCGGCGCCCTGGAACTGGTGGAGGCCACCCGTGCAGCCCTGGACCAGGCGGGCATCGACGTCAGAACACCCCAATAAGATCCAACCCTTACTTTTTTGCCTGCCTTTCTACAATGATTCCAAGAGGAACAGACATGGCTGAAACGTCCCCCATCCGCTACAGCTTCGGCGGTGATGAACACCTGTTTGCTGAGGTCAGCGACAGCATGTCCCTGGAGGCTTTTTTCAAGGGCATGGCGGTGACCCGCGCCGTGGAGCGCCTGGCGCTGGAAGGCGTACTGGATGTCTGCCTGGCCAATGCATCGTTCCAGATTCGCTTCGACCCCGACCGCATCGCCCCTCACGCGCTGCTCGACGCCGTGCAAAGCGCCGAAGCCCAGGCCGTGGCCGAGCGCACCTTGCGCACGCGCATCATCGAAATCCCAGTGCTCTATAACGACCCCTGGACTCACGAAACCCTGATGCGCTTTCGTGACCGCCACCAAGACCCCAGCGGCACAGACCTGGAATACGCCGCACGCATCAATGGCTTGGCCGACGTAAACGCGTTCATCGCCGCCCACAGTGGCGCGCCGTGGTTTGTGTCGATGGTCGGCTTTGTCGCGGGCTTGCCGTTCATGTTCCAGATGGTCGAACGCGAGCGGCAATTGCAGGTACCCAAATACCTGCGGCCACGCACCGACACACCGAAACTGACCCTGGGCCATGGCGGCTGCTTTGGCTGTATCTACTCAGTGCGAGGGGCGGGCGGTTATCAGATGTTCGGCGTTACCCCGGCACCGATCTACGACCCGGCGCAGCAGTTGGCGTACCTCAAGGCGCACATGGTGTTCTTCCGCCCTGGCGATATCGTGCAGTTCAAGCCGATAGACCGCGAGGCTTATGACCGGGCCGTCGCCGAGGTGGACGCCGGGCGTTTCGATTTACGCATTCGCCCGGTGGAATTTTCCCTGGATGCCTTTCTCGCCGACCCCATCGGCTATCCGAAAACCCTGCAGGAGGCGCTGGCATGATCAAGGTCCTCAAACCTGGCCTCGCCACCTCCGTGCAGGACCTGGGCCGCGAAGGTTATTACCACTTGGGCATCCCGCCGTCGGGGGCGCTGGACCAATACGCGTTGAGTGCGGCCAACCACTTGGTGGGCAACCCCGTGGGCGCGGCGGGCCTGGAATGCACGCTGATCGGGCCAGAGCTGGAGTTCCAGCAGGACACGCTGGTGGCCCTGAGCGGCGCCTTGATGTCGCCGCGCCTGGACGGTGAAGTGGTGCACCAGGACACCGCCTTTGCCGTGCGCGCCGGGCAGGTGCTGCGGTTCGAATTTCCCAAGGCCGGCGCACGCACCTACCTCGCCGTTGCGGGTGGTATCGACGTGCCGTTGGTGCTCGGCAGTCGCTCCACCTACACCCTCGGCGCCCTCGGCGGGTTTAATGGCCGGCGCTTGCAGGAGGGCGATCAATTGCCGATCGGTACCGCCAGCGGTACCGGGCGTGCGGGCAACAGCTTGCCGATGGCGTTGCGGCGTTCGGTCGGTGGTGATGTGACATTGCGAGTGGTGCCGGGGCTGTATTACGAGCGTTTGACTGACGAGGCCAAAAGCAGCTTTTTTGCCGAGCCATGGACGGTGGGCTCCGAGGCCGATCGCATCGGCTATCGCTTCAAGGGCGGCAGCGCGTTGAGCTTCCAGCCACGGGAACAGCCGTTTGGCGCGGGCTCCGATCCTTCCAACATCGTCGACAGTTGCTACCCGATTGGCTCGATTCAGGTACCGGCAGGGCTCGAACCGATTGTGCTGCACCGCGATGCGGTGTCGGGCGGTGGCTACGCGATGATTGGCACGGTGATCAGCGCCGACCTGGACTTGATCGGGCAGATGCAGCCCAACCAGCGGGCGGGGTTTGTGGCGGTAAGTCTCGAGGAGGCTTTGGAGGCGCGGCAGGTGTACAAGAAGCGGCTCAAAGCGATGGCTGGACTCTTCAATCACTGACCCGACGCATAACCCTGTGGGAGCTGGCTTGCCTGCGATAGCGGTGAGTCAGCTTGCATTGTGTTGGTTGATCCACCGCAATCGCAGGCAAGCCAGCTCCCACAGTTGGGGCTTATTTCAATTTGAGAATTTGCGAAAGGCCCAACGCCCGGCGATCAGGGTAAAGGTTGCGACCAAGGCCACCAATATCCAGAAGCCTTCCGGGTCCTGGGACAGCGGCACCCCACCCACATTCATGCCAAAAAAGCCGGCAATGATGTTGATCGGCAGCGCCAGCACTGTCACCACCGTGAGGGTGAACAGCGTGCGGTTGCTCTGTTCATTAAGGTTGGCGGCGATCTCTTCCTGCAACAGCTTGATGCGCTCGCCCAGGGCGGTCAGGTCGTTGATGATCAGCGCAAACTCCTCGGTGGATTTGCGTAACTCCTTCACGTCTTCCTTTTGCAGCCATTGCGGCGGGCGATTGAGCAGGCGCAGCAGCGAGCCCGGTTCCAGCGCCAGCAGGCGTTGCAGGCGCACCAGCACGCGGCGGGCCGCACCCAGTTCGGCGCGGTTGGTGGACAGGCGCGAAGACAACAGCTGATCTTCGATATGGTCGACGCTGATACTGGTCTTGCGCACGATCTGCGTCAGCACTTCGCCCTGGTCGCGCAGCAGGTGCACCAGCAGTTCCAACGGCGAGCGAAAGTGTTCACCGGCCTTCACCGACGAGCGCAATTTATCCACCGAGTGCAACGGCTGCAGGCGCGCACTCACCAGCAAGCGGCTGCGGGCGCACACCCACAGCGTGGAAATATCCGACGACACCATGCTGCTGAAGTTGAACACCACGTCGTTGACCACCGCCAGCAAGGCCGAGTCCACATGCTCGATGCGCGTGGAGCGCGACCCCTCGTGCAGGGCTTCAAAAAACTCTTCCGGCAGCGACAAGTGCGCCTGCATCCAGCGCTCGCAGGCGGCGTGGGCCAGGTTCAGGTGCAGCCACAGGAATTCTTCCGGGTCTGGGGGTTGCTGCAAGGCGGCGAGGGCGGTGGCGGAATCAATTTGCTGGCCTTTCTCGCCGGGGCGAAAACGAAAACCGTAAAGCAGGCCAAACAGATCGGAATCCTGGTGGGCATGGTCGATGCTGTGGTTCATGGCGACTCGCAGAGAAAGGGCCTGTAGGACGTTTCACAGGTTCCTAGGCGAATCATTGCAAGGCGGTATGACGGTTATGTGACGGTTTGAGGCGCGCATAAAAAAACACGCCACCCGAAGGTGGCGCGTTTTTTCAAGGTTCAACTCAGGTGTCTTGCTTGTTTTCCAGCACGGCACCGGTCTTGGCGTCGAGCTTCACTTCAAAGCGCTTGCCGGTGGTATCGGTCAGGTCCACTTCGTAGACGTACTGGTTGGCGACACCGTGTTTGGTGTCCAGCTCAGTGTCAGTGATCGAAGCACCAGGGTGAGTTGCCACGGCTGCTGCGTTGAGTTTGTCGAAAGGCATCACGGCGCCGGACTTGAGCAGGCCCTCGATATGATCCGGACGAACATCCGCCTGTGCCAGGCCGGCAGTCAGGGTCAGGGCGGTGGCAGCGAACAGGGCAGTCAAAGTTTTCATGGTGTGTGTCCTTCTTAGGTTGAGCTGTTTAAGTGGCGCCAGATTAACCGGCGCAACTTAACTCATCCTTAATGGCTCACTGACACCAATGCTTTTAGTACTTATGGTCGTTGAGCAGGTCTTGCACGCTGGACGACGGCCAGCGTTTGTAGAACTTCAGCAGTTCGGCGGCGCGGTTGGTGAAGATGCCGTCGACGCCGGCTTTCATGACTTTCTCGAAGTCCACCGGCTCATCCACGGTATACACATGCACCAGCAGGCCCTTGTCGTGGGTCAGCTTGTTCATTTCAGGCTTCACCAGGTCGGTATAGCTCTGGTCGCCGTGGTCGGTCAGCTCAGCCGACGGGCCGGTGCCGATGGCGCCGAGGCTTTTGGCTTCATCAACCCACTTTTCGAATTCGGCGGCGTCTTTAGGCTCTTGCTTGGCGTAGTAGGCGGCCTTGGTGGGTTCACCAGACTCGGCGAAGGTCACTTTGGATTTGGGCTCGATGCTGCCTTCACCCACCCACAACAGCAGGATTTTCGGAGTGTTGGGCATTTCCTTCTGCAGCTCTTTGAGGCTTGCGGTTTCGAAGGTTTGCAGCACCACGCGGCCCTTGCCTTGGCCGACACCGGTGTTGCTCTTGCCCAGTTTGGAGCCGGCGGAGCTCAGCCAGCCTTTGTCCAGCAGCTTGTTTTTCAGGTCGGCTTCGATACCGGGGAACTGCTTGGGCTCCTTGGTCTCGATGTACAGGCCGGGTTTGTGCGAGGGGTTGCCTTCGGCGATCTTGATGATGTCGTCCAGGCTCAGGATCTTCAGGCCAACGAAACCAGGGCGCGCGCGGTCCGGGTAGGCGGCGTTGAACCAACTGCCGGCGTCGAGGGTTTGCAGCTCTTTCCAGGTGAACTCGTTGGCGGGTGCGTCTTTGCGCTCGGGAAACTTGGTGGCGACGTCGGTGGTGCGCTGCAGGTTGTTGTCGTGCAGGGCGAACAGCACGCCGTCCTTGCTACGTTGCAGGTCCAGTTCCAGGTAGTCGGCGCCCAGGTCGCGTGCAACCTTGTAGGCCGCGGCGGTGGATTCAGGCGCGTCATAGGAAGCGCCACGGTGAGCGATCACGGCAGGGTAGGGGATGCCTTCGTTTGTCGCCAATTCGGCCGGGCTGACCGGCTCGGCAGCCTGTGCCTGGCCAAGGCCGAGCATCAACGCCAGCAGCAAGGCGCTTTTGGAAAACGTGACAGGCATATGCGAAGTCCTTTCGTGGAGGTAACTTTGAGAAGGTGTCCTTTTTAACAATTGATTGCGAACGGCGCTATCACCAAACCGACATTAACGTGCGCACCGGCCAATTTTGTGGACTTTTTTGCAGGGCGTTGCAGTATTCTTACGGGTAGCTGCCCCGTCAGAGGGCGGTAATTTCTGCCACGCGTGTAAACCATCTTTCCAGTCCCTGTGGAACTTTTCAGTGAGGTTTACCATGCGCATCACTTCCGAGCTTATCTGCCAGGCCGCCGACCAACTCCAGGGTTTTGTCGGCCTCAACCGCAAGACCGACCAGTACATCGTGCGTTTCAGCGAAGACTCATTCGGCATGGACGTGGCCGATGACGGCATCATCCCCACGGCCGAGTTCGTCTGGCTGCCGGCCGCCGACCACACCATGACCCTGTGCCGAGCGCGCCTGCAGTTGTTGCTCGACCAGAATATCGACGAGCGCATCAACATCACCGAGCCGCTACGCGTGTATATGCACCGGGTAGAGATCCCGCAGATCAGCGCGTTGCGTAGTTTGGTCAGTTAGTCGTCCGTCATTTTGCAAACGATGACGAGCAAAGGTGGGAGCTGGCTTGCCTGCGATGGCGGCCTGCCAGCCGACACTTATCTACCTGACACCCCGCGGTCAAAACTGTGCGGGCTTGCTCGCGAAGGCGGCCTGACAGTCAACACAGTTGGACTGTGTACATATCCATTCCTTCGGTAACGGCCACTTAGGGTTCCGCTTGACGGCGGGTCACTTTGGAAAAGAGCCGGAATGCCGGCCCAGCCCAAAGGAACCAAAGGGCTCTTGCCCCACCACTCGGCACCTCGCTTGGGCTCGGTGTGCCCG
>NZ_SMOF01000001.1:4729599-4748260 GCF_018135665.1 Pseudomonas sp. B2021 | reverse complement strand
CAAGATCAAGAGCGGCTCGCTTCGCATCGTGGTTACCGTCTGCTGCTACAGCCCACAAAGTTGTGTAGATACCTATGGCCATCGCAGGCAAGCCAGCTCCTACAAGGGGCAATATTTCAAGTGGGGAAGGTGTAGGCCCGCTCTACCTTGCACACCCGCGTGTGAAACGCCGCATACCAAGTGGCCCGCCCTTGCTCGCGCACCTGCCGATGCTCGGCCTGCTGTTTCCAGGCCAGGATCGCCGCCTCGCTGGTCCAGTAGGACACAGTGATCCCCAGCCCATCTTCCCGCGCCGATTCCACCCCTAGAAATCCCGGTTGTTGCCTGGCCAGTTCCAGCATGCGTGTGGCGGCCTCGCCATAACCCAGGTCGGCGTCGGTGCGCAGCGAGCTGAAAATCACCGCGTAATACGGTGGGGCGGGTGTCTTGGCGATCATACCGATACCTCCTGGCAGGCCTTGAGCAGCGCAATCGCCAGCGGCGGCGTGATGCCTTTGAGCGCGGCGCGTTCGGGCTGGAACAGGGTGGCGACGAAGAACGGGTGGTCGAGCAGTTCCACCGCGCGCAGATCGCCCGCCGAATCGTGGCCGGTGGGGATCAGGTTGGCTTGCAGCAGGGCGTCGGCGAAGGTGGGGTTGATGCCGTAGCGGCAGCGGTATCCTTCGTGGATATCCAGGCTGCCGTAGGCCTGGGCAATGCGCGTGTATGGGGCCAGGCGCACGGTGTCGCTCACTTCCACCAGGGAGCAGTCCAGCGGCGTGATGACGGCGCGCTCAGCATCCGGCATTAATTCGCCGTGCTGGGCATCGGCCCAACCGAGCACGTTGCGGGCATATTCCAGCACGGCATGTTGAAAACCGCCGCAGGTGCCGAGGAAAGGACGACCTTGTTCGCGGGCAAAACGTATCGCCCGCAGGGCACCGTCGATATCGTGATAGGGGCTGCCGGGCACGCACCAGAAGCCGTCAAAATCGTGCAGGGCAGAGGTGCAGGTGAGGGTGTCGGTGGCCAGCCATTGCACTTGGACGCTCAGGCCCAGAGCGTCGGCGGCCTGTTGCAGGGCCACGGGAATGGCCTGGTGGGCGGTCACATCGGGGTTGTAGTCACCGATCAGGGCAAGGTGCAGCGCGGGGGTTGGCATCGTGTACGTCCCATGGCTTGTGGTGGGTTGATACCCACTATAGATTGGCGCTTACGCAATCAGTATTGGCGTTTGCCCATATGTTCAATGCAGCCACGCACTATCAAATCGACTACGCCGACCTGTCATTGATTCTGGCCCTGGTGCGCGGCGGTACCCTGGCGCGGGCGGCTGCGCTGCTGCGCGTGGATGTGTCCACGGTGTTCCGTGCGGTGCGGCGGCTGGAGGCGGCGCTGGGCCAGACCCTGTTTGAAAAAAGCCGTGCCGGTTATTTGCCCACCGGCCTGGCGAGCAACCTGGCACAACAAGCCGAGCGTGCCGAGCAGGCGCTGGAGGCGGCGCGTATTGGCGTGGAGCAGGGCGGTGAAGTGATCAGCGGTACCGTGCGCCTGACCTGCACCGACTCGGTGTTGCAAGGCTTGCTGTTGCCGGCCCTCGCGCAGTTCATGCCGGCCTACCCGGCGTTGACCCTGGAACTGAGCACCTCCAATGACTTCGCCAACCTCAGCCGCCGTGATGCGGATATCGCCCTGCGCCTGACGAAGGCGCCGCCAGCGCATCTTGTCGGACGCTGCCTGGGGGCGGTGACCTATCAGGTGTGTGCCAGTGCCGACTATGTGCGCCAGCACCCAGGCCATGACTGGGCCAACCTGGCCTGGATCGCGCCAGATGACTTTTTACCCGATCACCCCACCGTCATCTGGCGTCGTGAACATTTGCCGGGCGTGCGTCCCCGTTATCGGTGCAACAGCATGCAGTCGGTGACCGAATTGGTAAGGGCTGGATTGGGCGTGGCGGCACTGCCGGATTTTCTCATGGGCGATGGCCTGCAACCGCTGGGCCCTGCGCTGGCAGGGCACGATACGGCGCTGTGGTTGTTGACGCGGCCTGATTGCCGGGCGTTGCGCTCGGTGGTGACGCTGTTTGATGAGCTGGGGCGGCATGTGCGCTGGCTGCGAAGTTAACCTGCAGACAGCCAGCGCCAATGGGTCAGCGATTACCTCGCTCGTTTGCAAACGCGCTCACCGCCTGTACCGCCTCGCCGGTGCCTTCGCGAATTTGCAGGATCACCGTGCCGGCCTGGTTGGCCAGTTCCACACCCTGGGCGGCGCGGTCGCGGGTGGCGTCCATGCTGTCGATGGCTTGGCGGGTTTCGTCCTGGATCATGGCGATCATGCCGGAGATTTCGGCGGTGGAGCCGCTGGTGCGCGCCGCCAGTTGCCGCACTTCATCGGCCACCACGGCAAAGCCACGGCCCTGCTCGCCGGCGCGGGCGGCCTCGATGGCGGCGTTGAGGGCCAGCAGGTTGGTCTGGTCGGCGATGCCGCGAATGGTGTTGACGATGGCGGTGATCTGTTGCGAGCGCTCGCCCAGCTTGGCGATCAGTTGCGAAGAGGCGTCGATATCCACGGCAATGTCGCGCATGCCGGTGGCGGTTTTCTGAATCACCTCGGCGCCTTTTTCAGCCATCTCCTGGGTGTTCAACGACAGGTGATAAGCCTGGGCGGCGCTCTGTGCGTCAGCGGCATGCTGTAGCACGCGGGCGGTGACGTCCGAGGCGAACTTCACCACTTTGCACAGGCGCCCGCTGGCGTCGTACACCGGGTTGTAGTTGGCTTCCAGCCACACCACCTGGCCGTGTTTATCCACCCGCTCGAACTGGCCATTGAACAGCTCGCCCTGATTCAAGCGCTTCCAGAACTCGCTGTAGGCTGCACTATTGGCCAGCTCCGGTGTGCAGAACAGGCGGTGATGCTTGCCCTGAATCTGCGCCAGGCTGTAGCCCATGCGCTGCAGGAAATTGCTGTTGGCGGTGATGATGGTGCCGTCGAGGTTGAACTCGATCATCGCCATGGCGCGGTCGATGGCTTCGAGCTTGGCGTTGGCTTCACTTTCGGCCTGCAGGCGCGGGGTGACGTCCATGGCGTATTTCACCACTTTGATCACGTTCCCCGCTTCATCCCGTACCGGGTTATAGCTGGCTTCCAGCCACACCGAGGCACCGTTGGCGCCTACTCGTTCAAAGGTGCCCGACTGGAATTGGCCGTTGCGCAGGTGTGTCCACAGCTGGTTGTAATCCGCGCTGCGGGCGAACGCCGGGGTACAGAACATCCGATGGGGCTGGCCCAGGATCTGTTCGGCGCGGTAGCCCATGGTCTTGAAGAAGTTGTCATTGGCGCGCAGCACGGTGCCTTGCAGGTCGAATTCGATCACGGCCATGGAGCGCTCGATGGCGTCCAGCAGGCTGGTCTGTTGGGCAAGGCTGTGTTGCAGGGTACTGATGGTTTTCTTGTGAGCGTGAAATAGCATGGTGGAGGGCTCGGGCATGCAAGCGTATGCGGGGTCCATGTATTTGCGCCTGACCCCGTAGGGCCCCTGGCCTTACGGTTGACTTGCTCATTGCCAGCTTCCTGATGCTGACAGAGGGGGTGGAACAACGGTCTCAGAGTGATCAATCGGCCTGGAAGTTCGCCCATCAGGCAGGACTATTTTGGCCAGGCGACCAATGGCGGCATTATGCTATTGCAGCAGGTGGGCGGAGCAAGATTCGGACGAGGTGTCATCAGACAACTGAGGCTGAATGAACGGCCGTGCATTCGCTGATCTTGACGCGGTTGCGGCCGCTGTTTTTGGCGGTGTACAACGCGCGATCCGCCGCATCGAGCCACATGACCGCGTCCTTGAACGACGGGTGGAAATCCGCCAGGCCAATGCTCAGGCTCACGCGCAGGTCCGGGATCTGCGCATGACGATAGCCGCTGAAGGTTTCGCGTAGATGTTCCATCACCTGCGCAGCGGCGTGCAGCGGCATTTTCGGCAGAATCACACTGAATTCATCGCCGCCGTAGCGGCCGGCCAGGTCTTCTTCGCGCAAGTGTTCGCGCAGCGCCTGGCTCAACTGGAGCAGAACCGCGTCACCGACGGTGTGGCCATGTACGTCATTGATGTGCTTGAAGTGGTCGATATCGATCAAGGCAATGGTCGCTTGGCCTTGTTGCTGCTGGCACTTGTGAAACTTGATGTTCAGCAGGTCTTTCCACGAACCATGGTTGAGCAGGCCGGTAAGGCTGTCGACGCGGCTCAGGGCGCTGAGGGCGCGTTTGTGTTCCGACAGTTTGATCGCTAATTGGTAACAGACCATGCCGATGGCCATCGGGTAGAGCGTCAGCATCGGCAGGCAGGTGTAGACCTCGGTGAGGCTGACGCTGGGGTCGAACTTGACGTCGAACAGGCCCCAGGCCACCGCGATACCGGCCGCCTGTGCCAGCAACCCGCGCAGGAACAGGCGTTTGCCACCGGCTGCGACGTTGTTCATGGCCATCATCGACAGAATGGTCACCGCTGTCAGTGGCGAAAACTGAGTGGCTGCGGCCCAGAATCCGCCCAGCAATGAGTCATACAGCAGGTTGCGTTGTTCGGCCTGGTAGGGAAACGGCGAGCGGGTGGAAATCAGGTACGCCACGTGCGGCCAGGCAATGCCGTTGAACAACAGCAACGCCCAGACCCAACCGGGCATCGACAAGGGATACAACGCCCCGATCACGCTGATGCTGCCGATACCCAGGCCGATAATCCTTGGCGTGTAGATTCGCCTGGCAAATGAAAGCCCTTTGCCTCGTCTGTTTTCCATAGTGTCCTGGGTCAACTTTTTTTGCGGGTGCAACAGCACGCGTCAACGGGCAGAGCCGGTGGTCGGATAAGAAAGGTGAATTGTCGATTATTCGCGTGGGAATAATCAGTGTCCTTCCAGGCCATTTGCGCAAAACAGCGGGTAAAAGCGCCAGAAACGACCTTAAATGTCGCGCCTGCAACAGGGGTTACTGGGGCGGGCGCTGCGTGCTGACTTCGTAACCGGCGAGGAACAGGTCGATGGCCGATTCGATGACGTGGGCCTGTGCGGCAAGGTCGAGGGTGGGCTGGCCGAGGGTGATTTGCGGCCAGAACGCAAAGGCCTTGAGCAGGCTTTGGATCTGATGGGCGGCGAACGCCGGTTCGGTGCAGGTGAGGCGGCCGTCTTCCTGAGCGGCGCGTACCCATTGGGTAAAGCCTTCTTCCCGCGCACTGAGGCGGTTGACCATGTCTTGCGCGCGCTCCGGCGAATGGATGGTGGCAGCAATGGCCACGCGTGCCAGGTCGAGGAAGTTGGCGTCCGACATCATCTGCATTTTCGCTTCCAGCAACGTGCGCAGTTGGTCGCGCAGCGGGCGGTCGCTGGTGTAGATCACGTCCAGTTGGGCAACGCTGCTGGCCCACAACTGGTGGAGGATCTCGGCGAACAGTTCTTCTTTACTAGGAAAGTGGTTGTACACCGTGCGCTTGGAAACGCCCGCAGTGGCGGCGATTT
The DNA here is from genome assembly GCF_018135665.1 of Pseudomonas sp. B2021. Lineage (NCBI taxonomy): Bacteria > Pseudomonadati > Pseudomonadota > Gammaproteobacteria > Pseudomonadales > Pseudomonadaceae > Pseudomonas > Pseudomonas sp. B2021. The sequence continues at coordinate 4,742,774 of NZ_SMOF01000001.1, read as the reverse complement.
TGTCCATGCTGGTGACCTCGAAGCCGTTCTCGCGAAATTCGGCAATCGCCGCCGCCACGATGGCTTCGCGTTTACGCTCGGTGAGGCGTTTGGGGGCAGTCATGGAAGGCATTCGACTCAACAATGAAATTACACCGGGCAGTTTACTTGCTCCGGATTTTGTTGCAATCTAGAAACTACACTGTGCAGTGTAATACTTGAGCGGACCGCAGGAGTCACTTCGTCATGGCCACTATTTCAACCCGTCTCGACCCTGCGCCCTCGGCGCCCAAGCCTGCCGAGCAGGACTTGGGGCACTTCAGCAACGACGCCCCGGTGCAACACGGTGGCTTGGGCAAGACCCTGCGTATTTTCTGGAACATGCTGTTCAACAAACCGCGCACCACCCGGCCGGTGGGGCAGATTCCGGTACAGCCACTGACTCGCGAGCAGTTATTGGCCGCACCTGATCACAGCGTGTATCGCCTGGGCCATTCAACCGTGCTGCTGAAAATGCGCGGTAAATTCTGGGTCACCGACCCGGTGTTTGCCGAACGCGCCTCGCCATTGCGTTGGGCCGGCCCCAAGCGTTTTCATCAGCCGCCGATCAGCCTTGAAGAGCTGCCAGCGCTGGAAGCGGTGATCCTTTCCCACAATCATTACGACCATCTCGACCGCAAAGCGGTGGTCCAATTGGCCGAAAAGACCCGCTACTTCCTGGCGCCCCTGGGCGTGGGCGACACGCTGGTCAAATGGGGCGTAGACGCCAGCAAAGTCCGCCAGTTGGAGTGGTGGAAGGGCACCGAGGTCGATGGTGTTCGTTTTGTCTGCACGCCGGCCCAGCACTTTTCCGGGCGCGGCCTGTTTGATGGCAACCAGACCCTATGGTGCTCCTGGGTGATGATCGACGACACGCGACGTATCTTCTTCAGCGGCGACACCGGCTATTTCGACGGTTTCAAACGCATCGGCGAGCAGTACGGGCCGTTTGACCTGACCCTGATGGAAACCGGCGCTTACAATGTCGAGTGGCCTCATGTGCACATGCAGCCGGAGCAAACACTGCAGGCGCATATCGATCTGAAAGGGCGCTGGCTGTTGCCGATTCACAATGGCACCTTCGACCTGGCCTTCCACGCCTGGCACGAACCGTTCGACCGCATCATGGCCCTGGCCTGGGAGCGCAATGTCTCGATCACTACCCCGGCAATGGGCCAGGCATTTCGCTTGAACCAGCCCGAGCGTGGGCATGCGTGGTGGCTGGAAGTGGAGCCTCAACCGGTCAACGAACACGCAGCAGGCTGAGCCGAAAACCTGCTTGGAAAAGAGTTTTTCAGCGGATTTCAGCTCTGCGACAAACGCCAAATGAGAGTGCGATGATCCCGCGGGAATTTTATCTCCGGGAGGACGTTTCGATGGACAGCCACTGTAAGAAGCTTTGGAGAATGGGGTTGCCTTGTGCCCCAGCCCAGCCACTGCCCGCGCCAATAAACGCCGCCGACTTGCCCGCTTCACCACCCCATGCAGCCCCCACTTCTATTGTCTTTGGCGCCGAACAGGCTGCGGGCGCCACGCTCGTCCCTGGTTATAGCGCCCTGGCGCCCCATATACGGCCAGTGCGTGACCCCGCGCTATCACTTGTCGCCATCAGCGGTGTGGACCCTACTGAACCGGTGATGGTCGAAGTACCGCTAGTATTGAATAACACCACGTTCACCGCCACGCAGGCGTTGACGGGCTATCGGATCGGCTATGCAGAGCGCTATGTGCAGGGCAATCAGGTTGAGCTGGTTGAGCGCAGCGCGGCTTTGCATCGGGTCTTCGACACCCTGCGTCACGTCGGTGTGCAATGGGTAGCGGTGGACATGCAGCGCAGTGGCGACAGTCAGCAGGCCTGTCGTGAAATCGATGAACTGGTGGCAGGTCTTCGCCTTGATGCCCTGGTGTCGGAGGATCCCCACGCCGCCTTTCATCATGCCATAAGAGGCGGATACCCCTCTGTGTGTGAAACCCTGGAGGATGGCTCCCGAGTCTGGTTTTACGGTGCGCGCTGGGCAGGTGATCGTTTGGCGGCACTGGCGCGCGCTTACCGCGTGCTGCGGCCATAGATGGTATAGATGCCTACACCGGGCTGGGAAGGGTAGGACGCGGTGACAAGATTCGCCTGAAATAACAGTGGGGTATCGGCTCTTAGACTGGTGCGGCGTTATCGGCAGATAGCGCTCACACTCAGTCAAACAGAGGGGCACTTCATGATCGGACCAGTTTCGGCAGGTGGATGGGCGACAGGCCTGCTTCAGGAGCTTTCAAACCCTGTGCAAGGTTTCAAAAGTGCCTGCCAGATGTCAGTGGAGATGGCCCAAGGAGGTGGTGTCACCTCAGAGTCACTGTTGAAGGACTCGCTCAAGCAAATTGCCAATATTGATCGTGGACTACAGGGCGGCAATGCGTTTTTGGAAACCAACCCGGATGCCATGCGAGAGGCGAAAGCCCGCGATCAGGAACGTGCCGATGGCCGTGTTCGCGGGCATTTGCATGGCGTGCCGATAGCGCTGAAGGATGTCTTTGAAACCAACGACCGCATGCAGACCAGCGCAGGCTCAAAGGCCTTGGTGGGCGCGCCGGCCACTAAAAACGCCAAGGTCGTCGACAATTTGCTGAAAGCCGGAGTGGTGATTGTAGGCAAAACCAATATGAGTGAGCTGTCCAACTTTCGCTCACTATCACCGGCCGATGGCTGGAGTTCCCGAGGTGGCCAGACGTTGAACCCTCATCGACTCGGAGGGCCAGTGGCGGGCTCGAGTTCAGGCTCGGCGGTGGCGGTGGCCCAGGGGCATGTGCCGGTGGCGTTAGGGCTGGAAACCAACGGATCGATCATCAGCCCCGCAGCCTACAACGGTGTGTTTGGCCTGAAAACCACGACGGGCCTGGTCAGCACCGAAGGCGTCATGACCAGCACCCGCATGGATGCGGTGGGGACCTTCACCCGCAATATCTGTGATGCGGCAGAAGCGCTTAACGCAATGACCGAGACCAACGTCTACACCGAGGGCCTGCACGCTGATGCCTTGAAGGGCAAGCGAATTGGCTACACCCCTTTGCCTGAGTTGTCCGCAGAGGAGGCCAAGGCCCCGGCCAAGCTTGCAGACCGCAAGCACTATGAGGCGGCGCTCGAAGTGATGAAGGCCCAAGGGGCGATTCTGGTGCCCTTAGAGCGGTTGGACGCCGGTGTCCCCGACGAAGCCTATGAGGGCTATAACGAGGCGATGTTCTCGGAGGTCAAGCAACAACTGGAGGACTATTTGGCTGGGCGAGAAGGTTTGCCGGTCAAGTCACTTTCTGAGCTGGTTGCTTTTATCAAACGCACACAGAAATCTGGTGAGCCTGACCAGAAACTACTGGAAATGATCAATGACCTGGAGACCACCCCGGAAAAACGCGAAGCGTTGTGGGAAGCGATTCTTCCTGTATTTCAGAAAACCATTGATGACCCCATAAAGGAGCACAAGCTCGACGCCATGGTGTCGAACTTTCTGTCCCACAATTATTTTTACAGTGCGGCGGCCGGGTACCCAGGTATATCCGTTCCGTCAGGCATGGACGAGGAAGGCATGCCCACGGCACTTTACTTATATGGCTGCGGCAACAGTGAAGCCACTTTGCTGGCAGTTGCCTATGGTTATGAACAAGCCTCGCAGGCCATTCAAAAACCGGCTTTTCTCCCGGGTATTCCTTCTACGCAAACACCAGCCAGTCCAGATAAAACGGTTGAGGCCACCAACGGCTGAATTTGAGTCAGCCTCTGCTGGTTGCCACTGTTGAACCCATCAATTGAGAAATGAGGCCTTGCACAGAAGGTTGCGCCGCCGGGGTATCAAACCGGCGCGCACTCATTCCCCACCCCGGTGCGAACCCCGGGAAAAACACCAGCCCTTCGGCCTCCAGGCGAAACGCCAGGATCAAACGGGTTTCATCGTCCACGTCACCGTGGCCTTCCAATTGCTCAATTGTTTGCACCGCCACGCCAGCCTGGCGAGCCAGCTCTTCGCGGCTCCAGCCCAGCATGACGCGCGCCTGCGCGCAGTGTTTGGCGGTGAATTGATGCAGGACGATCTGTTGTTCTACGAAAGAACTCATTGCCAGAGAGGACATGGGGTTTCTCCAGGTTCGACAGGGGAGGTGCAACTATACTGTGTTTTTGTACAGTTGTTTCTACCGCTCATCCATTGGCGTTGCAACCCCTTATGATTCCAGCCCTGGCGCCTCACGAATAATCAGGTGGTCCAGGTTCTCGATCCTGGCGCTGAATACCCCGAACGTTTGCTCGGGGTTTTTCTTACTGGGCACCTGCATAAGCTGCGGTGTGACGCCATAGAAAAAGCAATACAGCGGCCGTTCACTGCTGGCCGCCGCCTTGATCTGCTCCAGGAATGCCGTGCGCTTGCGGTAGTTTTCGATGAGCTTTTTGCTCAGGTAGACGTTCACCGAATAAGGCTTTTTGTCGAGCCACACCTTCTTCTCGAAGTCGATGCGAAAGCTGCTGGTGTAGTCCTTGATGGCCTTGATCTTGCCCCAGTAAATCAAACCCTGGTTGTCTTGCAGGTATTCGATCTTCTTGAAGAATGCCCAGTAGGTCGCCGTGTGCTCACCGATCTTCAGGGGCATTGCCTTGAGCTTGTCCTTGTCATCGATGTTGGACACGTAGCACTCCACCGGGTGTGCGAATACGCTGGTTTTGTCCGGGGTTGTGTCATTACTGCCAGAGGATGTCGTAGTGCGGTTTGCAGGCGCTTTCGTCGGTTCCTGCAGGGCGCTTGCATCGTTGCCGACTACCGGCGTTTTAGGCTCATACAGTCGCCGCGTCAGCACAAATTCCGATGGGAAATTTTCCTCACGCTCGTCATCACTTTCACCCGTCGCCGATTTATGGCTGCCGGCATAGCGGCAGCCATCGATATGCCGAGTGCCGAGTTTGTTCTTGAAGTGCGGCGTGCGCTGGTAGTTGACGTTCTTGGCGTTGAAAGTGCTCAACGCATTGGTGCTATCGAAGGCCGCGCGGCAGGCGTCGTTGGGGCACAGGAAGCTGTCCTTGTCGGAATCGAAGCCGGTGCTTTCGTCGAAATTCAGGTCTCGTACGTCGTAGATCGACACTTTGTCGTCGAGACTCACGCTGTAGGCCGTATCGAATTTCATGGGGCTCGGGTCCGTCAGAGGTTTGGCTATTCATAGCCGGATCTTGCATAAATATCAGCAAGAACCTGCCACGCGTCGCCCGCTCAAGAAACACAGCGTGCCGCCTATGGCAGTAAGTGCGGCCAGGGCAAAGAACATGCTGGTGGGTGCCGCGTTGATCAGCAGGTAGCCACAAATCACCGGACTCATGGCTCCGCCAAACGCGGCCAGGTTCTGGGCACCGTAGTAACTGCCCCGTAGTGCATCCGGCGCAATGGTGTCGATAAACAGAAATTCCGAGGGGTAAATGATCATCTCGCCCAAGGTGAACACGAACATCGCCAGGCACCAGCTCAGCAGACTGTTCGCCTGGCTGAAGCCGACCAACCCGGCAATAAACAATAAGGTGCCCAGCACGATCCAATGGCGCAGTTGCTCGCGCTTGAGGAATCGACCGATTTGGTACTGCATCAAAATCACGGTGATCGCGTTACAGGCCAGCACCGCCGACAGAATTTTCAGTGCCTGGTCGGGTGTGTAGGCCACTAGCAAAAACTGCGACAGATACAGGGTGTAGCGCCCATGGACTATGGTGCTCAACAGGCTGCCGCTGGTGAACAGGATCAACGTGCGGTCGTTGCGCAAGGTGCGCAGGGTGCTGAGAAAACTCTGGGGTTTATGACGGTCGTCCCGTTGAGTCGGCGCAATACCGATCATCAGGAACAGGCTGCCAAAGGCAATGGCACTGGCAATCAGGAACGGCGCCCACGGCAGTTGGCCAGCAATCAATACGCCCAACATCGGGCCGGTCGCATAGCCCACATTGGTCAGGGTATAGCGCAGGGAAAACACCTTGGCGCGCTCGCCCACCGGTAGGTTCTCGCTGATGATCGCCTTGGAGCCGATCAGGAACAACGCCGACGCGGCTTCAGTGATGACCAGGGTCAAGGTGGTGAGGTAGAGGTTGCTGGCAAAGGTCAGCAATAAAAAACCGATGGAGCTTGAAAGCATGGCCAGGATCAGCAGCTTGCGCTTTTCCAGGCGGTCGATGATGTAGCCGCCGTACAACCCCAGGAGCGTGGCGATGAACACCGCGATCCCCATCAGCAGGCCGATGTCCTGCTGGTTGAGGCCCAGGCGTGTGCTCAGCCACAGGGCCAGCAACGGGCTGGTCATGGCGCGGCTGACCACGATGGTCACCGAGCAGATCATCAGGCGACGGATTACCAGGGAGTAGGTGGCCACGGTGGGGGCGAGCGTCCTTGTTATATTTTCACGACAACACAACTTAAATGTGAACACCGAACCAGTGTGGGAGCTGGCTTGCCTGCGATAGCGGTAGGCCAGTTTGCATCGTCATTGGCTGATCTACCGCTATCGCAGGCAAGCCAGCTCCCACAGGTTTTGCGGTGTTTACTGGCCTGCGTTTATGCTGATCTTCTCGACCGCACCTTGCTCCAGATCCCACTTCTTCAGGATCTTGCCGTAGGTCCCGTCATCAATCATGCCCTGCAACGCTTCACTGATCGCCGTGACCAACTCGGTATTGCTCTTCTCAATCCCAAGCCCGGTGAACTGCTTGGAAATCGCCAGCCCCACCGGCTTGTACTTGCCCTTGTCCAGCGCCATCAAATAAGGAATCGTCTCGCTGCCCTGCATCGCCGCATCCAGGCGGTTCTGCTGCAACTGCGCCCGGGCATCCGCCGAACCTTCGGTGCCGATCACCACGATTGCCGGCTTACCGGCCGCTTCGCAGTTTGCCTTGCTCCAGGCGGTAATTTCCGACGGCCAGGTGGTGCGGCGGCTGGTGCCGACTTTTTTACCGCACAAGTCGGTCAATTCCTTGATCTCTTCGCGCTTGGCCAGGGTGTACAACTGTGGGCCGCTGGTGAAGTAGTCGACGAAGGTCACGGCCTTCTGGCGCTCGGCGGTGTCGCTCATGCCCGACAGCACGATATCGACGCGTTTGGTGGTCAGGCCGCTGAGCATTTGTTCGAAGCCGGTTTCCTGCCACTTGATCTTCACGCCCAGGCGCTCGGCCAGGGCGTTGCCCAGGTCGAAGTCAAAACCAGTGAGCTTGTTGGTGGCCGGGTCCTTGAAGTCCATCGGCGGGTAGTTCGGCACGATGGCCGCGCTGATCTCACCCTTGTCCTTGATGGCTTGCGGCAAGGCCGCCAATACACACGAGGAGGCCATCAGGCCGGCAAGCAAGGAAGGGATAAACATCTTTTTCATGGGGGCGTTCTCGTTAGTTTTTTAGTTAAGTGCGAACGGCAGAAATAAAGCTTTGGGTACGTGGATTTTGTGGGCTTATTAGAATGTCTTCCGGGCTGCCGGCTTCCACAATCTGGCCGGCGTCCATAAACACCATGCGGTTGGACACTTCGCGAGCGAAGCCCAACTCATGGGTGACCACGATCATGGTCATGCCGGTGGTGGCCAAATCGCGCATCACCGACAGCACTTCGCCTACCAGCTCCGGGTCGAGGGCTGACGTGGGTTCGTCAAACAGCATCAACTTGGGGCGCATGGCCAAGGCACGGGCGATTGCCACGCGCTGTTGCTGGCCACCGGACAATTCCACTGGGTAGGCATTGCGCTTGTCTGCCAGGCCAACGCGGGCCAGCAGTTCCAATGCATCTTCGATGGCTTCCTTGGGCGAGCGCTTGAGCACTTGGCACGGGCCTTCGATGATGTTTTGCAACACGGTCATGTGCGGGAACAAATTGAATCGCTGGAACACCATGCCGGTGGCCAGGCGCTGGCGGGCGATCTGCGCTTCGTTCATCTCGTGCAGCTTGTTGCCGACCACCCGATAACCGACCAATTCGCCATCGACCCACAGGCCGCCCTTGTCGATTTTTTCCAGCTGGTTGACGCAACGCAGCAACGTACTTTTACCCGAGCCGGACGGGCCAATGATGCACATCACCTCGCCTTGCTCGACCTCGATATTGATGTCACGCAGGGCGTGATACTGGTCGTAATACTTGTTCAGGTTGACGGCCTTGACGATGCTTCTCATGGGGCAAATCTCCTCAACCCAGGCTTACGAACGCTTGCCGGCGCCGCGGGCAAAACGACGCTCGAGGCGGCTTTGACCAAATGAAAGAACAGTCACCACCGCCAGGTACCAGATGCCCGCCACAATCAGCAGCTCCATCACCCGGGCGTTGGCGTAGTAGATGTTTTGCGCGTTGTGCAGCAGCTCGGAGTACTGGATCACACTGGCCAGGCTGGTCATTTTCACCATGCTGATGAACTCGTTGCCCACGGGCGGGATGATCACGCGCATGGCCTGCGGCAGAATGATCCTACGCAGCGCTTGCAGGCTCGGCATGCCGATGGACTTGGCCGCCTCATATTGACCGGTGTCCACCGACAGCAAGCCGGCGCGCACCACCTCAGCGGTATAGGCGCCCTGGTTGATGCTCAAGCCGAGCAAGGCGGCCACAAAGGGCGTCATCAGGTCGACGGTGTCGATGCTGAACAGGCCCGGAATCGCGATCACCGGGAAGATCAACGCCAGGTTGAACCACAGCAGCAGTTGCAAAATCAGCGGTGTACCGCGAAACAACCAGGTGTAGGTGATGGCCACGTAACGCAGGATCGGGTTGGCCGACATGCGCATGATCGCGGTGATCACCCCGATCACCACGCCCAGCGCCATCGCCAGGATCGACATGACGATGGTGTTCACCAGGCCCCAGAGGATGGCTTGCGACGTGAGGAACTGGCCAATGTAGGACCATTCGATCTGGCCATTGGCAAACGCGCGCAACAGCGCAGCCAACACAATCACGATCAACGTGGCAAAAAACATCCGCCCGTAATACCGCCGCGGCACATGCTCGTACTGCGTGATATCGAACTGGTTTTCAGACAACTTGCGCTCGGCTTCCAAGCGCTCTGCCGGGGTTTGGTTCATGCTGCTACTCCAAAATTATTCTTGATGCATGATCGTTCCCACGCTCCGCGTGGGAACGCCGCCTCGGACGCTCCGCGTCCCGCCGTTGGCGCGTAACGTGACGACGCGGAGCGTCACGGGATGCATTCCCACGCAGAGCGTGGGAACGATCGTCACCGGCTTAAATCCGAAACCCCTGATAACTCTCAGCCCACTTCTGCTGTTCAGCCAAAGCAATCTTCAACCGCCCAATCTGCTCCTTCACCCGCTCCGGCGCAGTCCCACCCCAGCCACTGCGCGCCGCAATCGCCGCCTCCAGGGTCAGGCAATCACGCACGTCCGGGGTGAGCCGCCCATCCACCTCCGCCAACATCGCCGGTGAGGCTTCCCACAACTCAATTTCATGTTTCTCACAGGCCTGTACCAACGCGCCGGTAATCTCATGGGCTTCCTTGAATGGCACGCCACGCGTTGCCAACCAATCCGCCACCTCCGTCGCCAAGGTAAAACCCATCGGCGCCTGACGCCGCAGCTCGTCGACCTGCACCTTCATGGTCGCCACCATGCCGGCCATCGCCGGCAACACCAGCAGCAAGGTGTCCACGCTATCCAACACGCTGTGCTTGTCTTCACTCAAATCGCGGTTGTACGACAGCGGCAACGACTTGAGCGTCGACATCAACCCGGTCAGGTTGCCGATCAAACGCCCGGCCTTGCCCCGCGCCAGTTCGGCAATGTCCGGGTTCTTTTTCTGCGGCATGATCGAACTGCCGGTGGCGTAGGCATCGTCCAACACCACCCAGCGAAACTGGCGCGACGACCACAGGCAAAACTCCTCCGACAGCCGCGAAATATTCACCCCGAGCATGCCCGCTACAAACAGGAACTCCGCCACATGGTCACGGCTGGCGACAGCGTCGATGGAGTTTTCACACGGCCCGGTGTAGCCCATTTCCTTAGCCGAGTGCTGCGGCTGACGTGCTATCGCCGAACCTGCCATCGCTGCCGCGCCCAATGGCGACAGCGCCGTACGCGCATCCCAATCCACCAGGCGCTGCACATCGCGCAGCATCGACTGCGCGTGAGCCAGCAAGTGATGGGCGAACACAATGGGTTGCGCCTGCTGCAAATGGGTAAAGCCTGGGCAGATGCTCTGCACATGTTGCTCGGCCTGTTCAACCAACGCCTGCTGCAAGCCCAACACCTCGGTGGCGATGGTGCGCGCATGGTCACGCAGGAACAGGCGCAGATCGTTGGCCGTCTGGTCATTGCGCGAGCGCCCGGCGCGCAACTTGCCGCCAAGGGCGCCCAGGCGCTCGGTCAATACGCGTTCGATAAAGGTGTGCACGTCCTCGTCATCCAGGGAGGGATGCAGGCGGCCGGCGGCGAAATCCTCACCGATACGGTCCAGGGCTTCGAGGGTGCGCAGGGTTTCTGACTCATCCAGCAAACCGGCGCGCTGCAACTCTCGGGCATGGGCACGGGAACCGGCCAGGTCGTAGGGCGTCAGGCGAAAATAACGCTCAGGGCAACGCGACAACGCGGCCAACGCCGCAGACGGACCGGTCTTGAAACGAGCGCCCCAAAGGCGGTCGGTGGGCTGGGACATGGGTATTCCTCACGCTTGTTTTTAGAAGAGTCGGAGGCAGTTTCAACAGAAGTTTATCGGTGTAGAACCGGCATCTGACGCGCCGTATTCAAGGTTGCCAAGGGCGGATGTTTATGTTCATTATCGCCGCCTGGCTATGTTCAAGGATTGGGTTCAAGCCTGTTGAATATGGCACTCGAGGTCAACGCGCATTATGGAAACCCCACTTTCCACTTCTGGAAACCTGCCGCCAAAACCCGGCACCCGAGCACCGCTGCAATTGAGCGGGTTGGACTTCAAATTGCTGCGGGTATTTATGGCCGTGGTCGAAGCCGGCGGCTTCAGTGCTGCGCAAAACGAGTTGAACGTGGGCCTGGCGGCCATCAGCAAACAGATCTCTGACCTCGAGATTCGCATCGGCATGCGCCTGTGTACACGGGGCCGCGAAGGGTTCGGGCTGACCGAAGAAGGCAAGTTGGTGTATCAAGCGTCCATCGAGTTATTCACCTCGGTGGACAGTTTTCGCGACAAGCTTAGTTCGGCGCAGAATGAACTCATCGGCGACCTGAGTGTGGGCGTTATTGATAACACCGTCTCCGACGTTAATTCCCCACTGATTACCGCCCTGGGCAACTTACATCGCCAATCGCCAAAAATAAGATTGCGCCTACATGCCTCGCAATTGGACGAAGTTGAACGCGGCGTCGTGGAAGGGCGCCTAGTCGCCGGCATCGTCCCGGTGTACCAACGCCGTGAAGAGTTCGACTACTTCCCGCTCTACGAAGAAAAGGCCCACGCCTACTGCGCCGTAGGGCATCCACTGTTCACCGCCAGCGACATCACCCCCGATGCCCTTCGCCAATACGAAGTGGTGAACCATCGGTATGCGATCCATCGCGACAAGGCCAACTTCGTCAACCACGACAGCCAGTCCGCGTCGGCCTCACAAGTGGAAGCTGTCGCCATTCTGATTCTGACTGGCCGCTTCCTGGGCTTTCTGCCAGAACACTACGCCACGCCACTGGTAAGGGAAGGGCGCTTGCGCGCACTGTGCCCGGAGCAGGTACAGCTGAGCACCGCGTTCAACTTGATCCTGCGCCATAACGCCCCGAGAAGCCCGATGGTAAAAGCCTTCGCCACAGCGCTGGGTGTAGACTTGAAGACGTCGGCCTAAGCCTCAACAAAGCTCAAATGTGGGAGCTGTCGAGCCCCAGCGAGGCTGCGATGGGATCGCCTGGGTCTCCCCGCCAACCCCCCCACCCGCATCACCGCTGCAACCGAGCCCGCTTTTTTTTCTTCGCATGAAAGTGCCGAAAATGCGCATCCTGCGCCGCCGCCAGCAACTCCCGGTCTCCACGCGTATCGCCCCAGGCCCTGAGCCGATACTCCCCCAGGTCCCCGTACACCGCCTCAAGCCGCAGCACCTTGTTCTCACAACGGCAATTATTCCCGGTGAGCTTGCCGGTCAGCACCCCATCCACCACCTCAAGCTCAGTGCCGATCAAACGAATGCCAAGCCGATCGGCAAACGGCTGCAACACCAACGCCGGCGACGCTGAACACAGCGTCACCACCGCCCCGGACTTCACCTCATCCGCCACCGACTGCAACCCGCTCGGGCGCATCAGCTTGCTCCAGCGCGCCTGACAATATGCCTGCGCTTGCTGCTCAACCCAAGTCTTCTTCACCCCGGTCATAAAGGTGCGAATCAACTGCGCCTTCAACTCATCCCGGCTGATCTGCCGCACCAAAAACCGCAGCCCCGGCACCGCCAGCTTGACCATCCGGCCATAAAACTCACCGGTGCCGAAGGCAAACTTGAGGAAGGGCACGAAACTATCGTGGTGGGTGAGGGTGCCGTCGAAGTCAAAGACGGAAAGTACTTTGGCGTCTGCGGGGCCGGCTTCGAGCATGTCTGGGTTCACGGGTTGGCCTCGGTCCTATCTAATAGTTTTTAAGCGGGCATCAGCTGTGACAGCAGGAGTCTGCTCCCGTGCCAATCTTCCGATCTTGGCGTAAAGCGCTTCGGTAAGAGCTTCCCGAGCACTTGACCTGTGACAACGCTGATGGCAATTGGGGCACAAGGCTACAGCATTGGGGGGGCGATCCGAACCCTTCCGGGCCAGGTGCTTGAGGTGATGTACTTCAAGAAATGGCAAATTCCTTTTTTACCGACGAAAAAAAGCCCTGAACATGCCAGGGCTTCCTTTAGTGCTTAGTCCGGATCAATCCCAGCTCAGCGCGCCGCCGGTCTGGTACTCGATCACACGGGTTTCGAAGAAGTTTTTCTCTTTCTTCAAGTCCATGATCTCGCTCATCCACGGGAATGGATTGGTGGTGCCTGGGTACTCTTCCTTCAAGCCAATCTGCGTCAAACGACGGTTGGCGATGAACTTCAAATAATCTTCCATCATTGCCGCATTCATGCCCAACACCCCACGAGGCATGGTGTCGCGAGCGTATTCGATCTCCAGCTGCGTACCCTGCAGAATCATCTGGGTCGCTTCTTCCTTCATCTCGGCATCCCAC
>NZ_SMOF01000001.1:4681586-4729559 GCF_018135665.1 Pseudomonas sp. B2021 | reverse complement strand
CACCGTCGAGGCGGTCCATGTTGGCTTCGGTGGCGTGGCCGGCGTTGGCGCCTTTAGCGGCTACTTCGCCTTCTTCTTCTTTGTCGAATTCGTCCCAGCTCAGCATGACGTGTCGTCTCCTGCGTGAGGGCTCAAAGGTGCCCGTGTGAAACCGGATGGTTGGGTGTTCACACGGCCCTAGGGCCGCGGTGGATCTTAAGGAATCGTTTGTTGCAGCTAGCGCACGCATTAAACGGAATAGGGCTACGGGTGCTCTGCGTGAGGCTTGAGGGGCGCAGCGGTAGGTGCAAGCTCGCGCGGGATGCCTCAGGTCTGGCTCTTCATCCCAGTGTAAAGGGATATTGCAGGCCCGATTTACCCGCGCATTATAGGGAAAAAATCGGGTTTGTGTTGTGACGGATGGTCACTGATTAGAGACAAAAAGGACGCTTTTGAAGCCGGGGTGAGAGTTTACGGGGGGTTACTGCCGCAAGTTTTTTAGCAACTGGCACACGATCTCCGATCGTCGGCAAATTGCCATATGTCTTGCATAGGCTTCCACGTATCTCTACATTGCATATGTCAGGCATAGGTAGGAGCTGAATCATGCGCACAGTCTCAATTTTTAAAAACGGAAAGAACCAGGCTATTCGAATTCCAAACGAAATGGCTTATGAGGGAGTCGGCGAGCTCGAAATCACCCGCAACGGAGATACGATTACGTTGCGACCTATACGACCTAGCTGGGGGTCGTTGAGTGAGCTGCCCAAGGCGGACGAAGATTTTCTTCAGGAGCGTGAGAACGTTATTGGCGATGAAGGCAGGTTCAATCTGTGACGACATACATGCTGGATACCTGCATTTGCTCATTCATCATGCGTGAGCGGCCCGAGTGTGTGCTTGAGCGACTGGCATCGGAGGTGGCGAGGAGCAATCGAATCGTGATTTCGGCCATAACCTATGCCGAAATGCGATATGGGCAGATTGGGAAAAAGGCATCGCCCAAACACAATACGTTAGTCGATGAGTTTGTGAAGCGACTCGATGAAGTGTTGCCGTGGGGCCTGGCGGCGGTGGACGCGACGGTTGAGGTGAAGCGAAGCCTGACCGAGCAAGGGTCGATCATCGGCCAAAATGATACTGCTATTGCAGGGCATGCAATTGCTTCGGGGTGTACGTTGGTGACCAACAATATTCGGGAATTCAGTCGCGTAGCGGGGTTGTCTTACGAGGATTGGGTCCACTAACCGTAGCGGGTGTTATGGCTGAAATCGCCATCGCAGGCAAGCCAGCTCCCACAGTTGATGTGCGGTGTATTCAAGGGCGGGTTCTTGGCCGCAAGAACGATTTCTTGCGGCAATTAAGAATCCAACTTCAGAAGTTGTTAGCCGTTAGAGCAACCATTGCCCATCACTTGATAGTTAAGAATATGCCGCTGGCCTTGCGAATCTTCATATTCCATCTTCGCCGGTACAACTTCGCAGACTTCTGGAATGCTGCTCATGGACAAGACTTTGGCCACGTCCAAGTGTGTGCTGTAGGTGTAGTCCTCAACGATCGGGGCGTTCTGGCCGGCCAGTTCAGTCGGGGCTTCGTCAGCCAGGGCGGCGGTGGCGCACAGGCTGCTCAGGGCCATCACTAATAACGCTTTCATTGCTTCATTACCTTCTTCAGGGCGAAAGGGGGCACGGGGCCCTTGTGAGGCCGCGTGTGTCACTTAAAAGTTGGGAAGTTCGGATTAACGTTGCCTTCGTGGGGGCTGTTGCGTTGTTAATCAGAGTGCCTTGTTGGCGGAGTTGATTTTAGGCGCCTCGGTTATATTCATATACCCGTGGTTTTGATAAACACTTTTGGCGGTTTTTGTAACAATCCCTCGATCAAGATTTTTTCAGAAACCTGCCAGGCGCCGCAGCACGCGGGCCAGAGCGGTGAAACGGCATAGCAGGGCAATTTGTAGGGTCTTGTTACTACCATCGTCGAATGGTTCTATAGGCCCACCCCGGCTACAACAGGGGCCATACAACAACAACTATGTCACCGAGGTAAGAAAGATGAGTGCGGCTTCCCTGTACCCCGTTCGCCCCGAAGTAGCAGCCAACACGCTCACCGACGAGGCGACCTACAAGGCCATGTACCAGCAGTCGGTGGTCAACCCCGATGGCTTCTGGCGTGAGCAAGCCAAGCGCCTTGACTGGGTCAAGCCTTTCACCGCGGTCAAGCAAACCTCTTTCGACGACCACCATGTCGACATCAAATGGTTTGCCGATGGCACCCTGAACGTTTCCTACAATTGCCTGGACCGTCACCTCGCCGAGCGTGGCGACCAGATCGCGATCATCTGGGAGGGCGATGACCCTGCCGAGAGCCGCAACATCACCTACCGCGAGCTGCATGAAGAAGTCTGCAAGTTCGCCAACGCCCTGCGCGGCCAGGATGTGCATCGCGGCGATGTGGTGACTATCTATATGCCGATGATCCCCGAAGCCGTGGTCGCTATGCTGGCCTGTACCCGCATTGGCGCGATCCATTCGGTGGTGTTTGGCGGTTTCTCTCCGGAAGCCTTGGCCGGTCGCATCATCGACTGTAAGTCGAAAGTGGTGATTACCGCTGACGAAGGCATCCGTGCCGGTAAGAAGATTCCGCTGAAAGCTAACGTCGATGACGCACTGACCAACCCGGAAACCAGCAGCATCCAGAAGGTGATCGTGTGCAAGCGCACCAATGGTGCGATCAAGTGGAACCAGCATCGCGACATCTGGTACGAAGACCTGATGAAAGTGGCGGGCACCGTCTGCGCGCCAAAAGAGATGGGCGCCGAAGAAGCACTGTTCATCCTTTATACCTCCGGTTCCACCGGCAAGCCTAAGGGCGTGCAGCACACCACCGGTGGCTACTTGCTCTATGCAGCCCTGACCCACGAGCGCGTATTCGACTATCGCCCGGGCGAAATCTACTGGTGCACCGCCGACGTTGGCTGGGTCACCGGCCACACCTACATCGTCTACGGCCCGCTGGCCAATGGCGCGACCACGGTGCTGTTCGAGGGCGTGCCGAACTACCCGGACATCACCCGCGTGGCGAAGATTGTCGACAAGCACAAGGTCAACATTCTCTACACCGCACCGACCGCGATCCGCGCCATGATGGCTTCCGGCACCGCAGCCTGCGAAGGCGCCGACGGCAGTAGCCTGCGCCTGCTCGGTTCGGTGGGCGAGCCGATCAACCCGGAAGCCTGGGACTGGTACTACAAGAACGTCGGCCAATCCCGTTGCCCGATCGTCGACACTTGGTGGCAGACCGAAACCGGCGCCACGCTGATGAGCCCGCTGCCGGGCGCCCATGCGCTGAAGCCGGGTTCGGCGGCACGGCCGTTCTTCGGTGTGGTGCCGGCGCTGGTAGACAACCTGGGCAACATCATCGAAGGCGCCGCCGAGGGCAACCTGGTGATTCTGGATTCCTGGCCAGGCCAGGCGCGTACCCTGTACGGCGACCATGACCGTTTTGTCGACACCTACTTCAAGACCTTCCGTGGCATGTACTTCACCGGTGACGGTGCGCGTCGCGATGAGGACGGTTACTGGTGGATTACTGGCCGTGTGGATGACGTGCTGAACGTGTCCGGCCACCGCATGGGCACCGCCGAAATCGAAAGCGCCATGGTTGCTCACCCGAAAGTCGCCGAGGCGGCAGTGGTGGGCGTACCCCACGACATCAAGGGGCAGGGCATCTATGTGTACGTCACCCTGAAAAATGGCGAAGAACCCAATGAAGCGTTGCGCCTGGAGCTGAAGAACTGGGTGCGCAAGGAAATCGGGCCGATTGCCTCGCCGGATGTCATCCAGTGGGCACCGGGGCTGCCGAAAACGCGCTCGGGGAAAATCATGCGGCGCATTTTGCGCAAGATCGCCACGGCTGAATACGATGGGTTGGGGGATATCTCTACCCTGGCAGATCCGAGCGTGGTGGCGCATTTGATTGAAACGCACAAGACCATGAACGTCGCGTAAGCGGGGTAGGTGGGACAGAGCCCCATTCGGCGCAAGCCGGGTGGGGCTTTTTTGTAGGGCCTCAAGACCGCCCAGATTCAGTGTGGGAGCTGGCTTGCCTGCGATGAGGGTGTGTCAGGCAACGGTTGGCTGGCTGACACACCGCTATCGCAGGCAAGCCAGCTCCCACAGTTAAGATCGCATTTCATAGGAGGGTATGGATGGCGGTCTGACAGACCTGCATATCCACCAAGCCAATAAATATCGGTTTTTCCAGTAGGAGGTTTCTGAATGTTACCGGCCCGCTCAAATGTGTAACCGCCCGCACAAACCTGGGGCAATGGACCACGCCTACGCCCCGAAAAACCGCATTCTAGACACCCCCAAAAATAAGATTAAACGCCAGACTTGCCGTGCTAGAAGGGTTTGCGAATAATAGGCCCGCAACTTGCAGCATCATCAGGTTTAATATCTTTTGTCTCTGCATAAAATTCAGGGGCTGTCAATGAGCTGGAACCGCTTTCTCAGTGCTTCTGTAAATTGTTGTCGCATTGAGGAAATATCGGCTTCCGGCCTGTCGTTAGAATGCCGATCACTCGCTCGTCGTCGCAGGTGTCGCCCGCGCAGGACGCAGCACGCTATTCGGTTACACCTTCGCCGCATCGTGGGCCATGGCTCATACTGCTGTTTTTGCCCTATACCGATGGAGTCCCAAGATGAAGAAACTCGTGCTGTTGGGCGCCCTGGCGCTGTCCGTGCTGTCCATGCAGGCTTTCGCCGAAGGCAAGCCGCTGAAAATTGGTATCGAAGCGGCTTACCCTCCGTTTGCCTCGAAGGCGCCGGATGGCAGCATCGTCGGTTTTGACTACGACATCGGCAATGCGCTGTGCAAGCAGATGGACGTCAAGTGCACTTGGGTCGAGCAGGAATTCGATGGTCTGATCCCGGCACTCAAAGTGCGTAAGATCGACGCGATCCTGTCGTCCATGTCCATCACTGACGACCGCAAGAAATCCGTGGACTTCACCACCCGTTACTACCTGAGCCCGGCGCGCCTGGTGATGAAGGAAGGCACCAACGTCAGCGACGGCCTGGATGAGCTCAAAGGCAAGACGATCGGTGTGCAGCGCGGTTCGATCCACGACCGTTTCGCCCGTGAAGTCCTGGCGCCAAAAGGTGCGAATATCAAGGGCTACAGTACCCAGAACGAAATCTACCTGGATGTGGCCGCCGGTCGTCTCGACGGTACCGTGGCTGACGCCACCCTGCTGCAAGACGGTTTCCTGAAAACCGACGCCGGCAAAGGCTACGCGTTTGTAGGCCCATCGTTCACCGAAGCCAAATACTTCGGCGACGGTATCGGCATCGCAGTGCGCAAAGGCGACAAAGAAAACCTTGAGCGCATCAATGCGGCCATCGCTGCAATCCGTGCCAACGGCGAATACAAGAAAATCCAGGACAAGTACTTCGACTTCGATATTTACGGCGCTGACGCCAAGTAACTCATCGCAGCTGTCTGTCCGAAATGGCGCAAGCAACAGTCATCCTGAAGTTTGCGCCATTTTTTCATCCCCCTTTTCGAGGACCTGAATCATGTTGAAAGGCTACGGGGCCGTTATCCTCGATGGCGCTTGGTTGACGCTTCAGCTCGCCTTGTCGTCCATGGCCTTGGCCATTGTTCTGGGTCTGATCGGGGTCGCGCTACGCCTATCGCCGGTACGCTGGCTGGCTTGGCTGGGCGACCTGTACTCCACGGTGATCCGCGGGATCCCCGACCTGGTGCTGATCCTGCTGATTTTCTACGGCGGCCAGGACTTGCTCAACCGCGTCGCGCCGTTGCTGGGCTTTGACGACTATATCGACTTGAACCCCCTGGCCGCCGGTATCGGCACCCTGGGTTTCATCTTTGGCGCTTACCTCTCGGAAACCTTCCGCGGCGCCTTCATGGCCATTCCCAAGGGGCAGGCTGAAGCCGGCCTGGCGTATGGCATGAGCAGTTTTCAGGTGTTTTTCCGGGTGATGGTGCCGCAGATGATTCGGCTGGCGATCCCTGGTTTTACCAACAACTGGCTGGTATTGACCAAGGCCACCGCGCTGATTTCGGTGGTGGGTCTGCAAGACATGATGTTCAAGGCCAAGCAGGCGGCAGACGCCACCCGCGAGCCTTTTACCTTCTTCCTCGCAGTGGCGGCGATGTACCTGGTGATCACCAGCGTGTCGTTGCTGGCCTTGCGTTACCTTGAGAAGCGCTACTCGGTAGGCGTAAGGGCGGCTGATCTATGATCTTCGACTACAACGTCATCTGGGAGGCCATGCCGCTGTACCTTGGCGGCTTGCTGACCACCCTGAAACTGCTCGCTATCTCGCTGTTTTTCGGCCTGCTCGCGGCCTTGCCCCTGGGCTTGATGCGCGTGTCCAAGCAGCCGATCGTCAACGGCGTGGCCTGGCTCTACACCTACGTAATCCGTGGCACGCCGATGCTGGTGCAGTTGTTTTTGATCTACTACGGCCTGGCCCAGTTCGAAGTGGTGCGCGAGAGCTTCCTGTGGCCGCTGCTGTCCAGTGCCACGTTCTGTGCGTGCCTGGCGTTTGCCATCAACACCAGCGCCTACACCGCCGAGATCATCGCCGGCAGCCTCAAGGCCACGCCCAACGGTGAGATCGAAGCGGCCAAGGCCATGGGCATGTCGCGCTACAAGCTGTACCGCCGCATCCTGTTGCCGTCGGCCCTGCGCCGCGCGCTGCCGCAGTACAGCAACGAAGTGATCATGATGCTGCAGACCACCAGCCTGGCCTCCATCGTCACGCTGATCGACATCACCGGTGCCGCGCGCACGGTGAACGCCCAGTATTACCTGCCGTTCGAAGCCTATATCACCGCCGGCGTGTTCTACCTGTGCCTGACCTTCATCCTGGTACGCCTGTTCAAGTTGGCCGAGCGCCGCTGGCTGAGCTACCTGGCTCCACGGAAGCACTGATATGGAACGTATCGATCATCTGCTGCCCTGGGGGCACCTGGGCTGCGAGCGCCAGCTGAGCGTGTTTCGTTTCGGCAGCGGCGAGCGCAAGGCCTATATCCAGGCCAGCCTGCACGCCGATGAATTGCCTGGCATGCGTGCCGCCTGGGAACTGAAAAAACGCCTTGTGGCGCTGGAACAGCAAGGCGCGCTCAATGGCGTGATCGAGTTGGTGCCGGTCGCCAACCCGATGGGCCTCGGCCAGTTGTTGCAGGGCAGCCACCAGGGGCGTTTCGAAGTCGGCAGCGGCAAGAATTTCAACCGCGATTTTGTCGAGCTGAGCGAGCCGGTGGCCGAGTTGCTGCAAGGCAAGTTGGGGGACGACCCGCACGCCAATGTGCGCCTGATCCGCCAGGCCATGAGCGATGCGCTCAACGCCTTGCCCGAGCCGAGCAGCCAGTTGCAAGGCATGCAACGCATCCTGCTGAGCCACGCCTGCACCGCCGATGTGGTGCTGGACCTGCATTGCGACGCTGAAGCCGCGCTGCATATGTACGCGCTGCCCCAGCACTGGCCGCAGTGGCGTTCGTTGTCGGCGCATTTGAATGTGAAGGTCGGCCTGCTGGCGGAAGACTCCGGCGGCAGTTCGTTTGATGAAGCCTGTTCGCTGCCGTGGCTGCGTTTGTCACGCGCGTTCCCGGATGCGCAGATTCCGCTGGCGTGCCTGGCGACCACCCTGGAGCTGGGTGGCCAGGCCGATACCGGCCGTGATGAGGCGATCTTCCACGCCGAAGGCATCCTCGCATTCCTTGCCGAACAAGGCTTGATCAAGGGGCAATGGCCCGCGCCGCAACACGAGCCGTGCGAAGGCGTGCCATTCGAAGGCACCGAGCTGTTGTTCGCGCCCCACGCCGGGGTGATCAGCTACCTGCGTAAAGCGGGCGACTGGGTAGAAACCGGCGATGAGATTTTTGAAGTGATTGACCCCCTGACCGACCGCGTAAGCACCATTTGCGCGGGCACCTCGGGGGTATTGTTTGCCGTTGAACGGCTACGTTATGCCCAAGCGGGTTTCTGGCTGGCCAAGGTGGCGGGGCGCGAAGCGCTGCGCTGCGGGCGCTTGCTCAACGACTGACCACCTGTTTTTGTGAGAACCGACCGCATGTACAAGCTTGAAGTCCAAGACCTGCATAAACGCTATGGCAGTCATGAAGTGCTCAAGGGGGTATCCCTGGCAGCTGCCGCCGGTGATGTGATCAGCATCATCGGCTCCAGTGGTTCGGGCAAAAGTACCTTTTTGCGCTGCATCAACCTGCTCGAGCAACCCCACGCCGGCAAGATTCTGCTCAATAACGAAGAGCTCAAACTGGTCGCCAACAAGGACGGCGCCATGAAGGCCGCCGACCCCAAGCAGTTGCAGCGCATGCGTTCGCGCCTGTCCATGGTGTTCCAGCATTTCAACCTGTGGTCGCACATGACCGCGCTTGAAAACGTGATGGAAGCTCCGGTGCACGTGCTGGGCGTGTCGAAGAAAGAAGCCCGTGAAAAGGCCGAGCACTACTTGGCTAAAGTCGGTGTGGGTCATCGTAAGGATGCGTTCCCCGGCCATATGTCCGGCGGTGAGCAGCAACGCGTGGCGATTGCCCGCGCCCTGGCGATGGAACCGGAGGTGATGCTGTTCGACGAACCGACCTCGGCGCTCGACCCAGAGCTGGTAGGCGAAGTCCTCAAGGTGATGCAGGACCTGGCCCAGGAAGGCCGCACCATGGTGGTGGTGACTCACGAAATGGGCTTTGCCCGCGAAGTGTCGAACCAGTTGGTGTTTTTGCACAAAGGCGTGGTTGAAGAACGCGGTAACCCGCGGGAAGTGCTGGTGAACCCGCAGTCGGAACGTTTGCAGCAGTTCCTCTCTGGCAGCTTGAAATAATCAAGACTGCTTTTGTGCACCGCGATAGTGCATGCTCCGCAGTCTTGAGGTGAGCCCCGATCTCCTGTGGGAGCTGGCTTGCCTGCGATAGCGATGCATCAGTCAATGATGTGTTAACTGACCTACCGCTATCGCAGGCAAGCCAGCTCCCACTTTTGATCTCAGTTTGTTTTGGGATTTGTAGTTGATTACGGGCTAGCATTGGCCCATGCCCTCATCACTGTTTTCGCTTTGGATAGCACTCCATGACCGCCCACAAAATTGGTTTCCTGATTTGGCCCAGCACAAAAGCCCTTACGCTTGCGCTGGCTGAGGAGGCCTTGCGCGTTGCCCAGCGGGTGCATCCGGATGTGATCTACGAGCTGTCGTTTTTGCTCGCAGAGCCCGCCATCGAAGGTGCCTGGCAACTGCCGGGTGAGCCGTGGGCCGGTAAGCTGGAGGGCTTTCAGAAGCTGTTCCTGTTGGCCGACGAACCGCCGACGGTCATCGCTTCGCCACTGAGTTCCGCGCTCAAGCAGCTTGTTCGGGCGGGGTGTGTAATCGGCGGCTTGTCGGCGGGTGTGTACCCGCTGGCCCAGTTGGGCCTGCTCGATGGCTACCGCGCCGCCGTGCACTGGCGCTGGCAGGACGATTTCGCCGAGCGTTTCCCCAAGGTCATTGCCACCAGCCATCTATTTGACTGGGACCGCGATCGCCTCACCGCCTGCGGCGGCATGTCGGTACTCGACCTGCTGTTGGCGGTATTGGCCCGTGATCACGGCGCCGAGCTGGCCGGTGCGGTGTCCGAAGAGCTGGTGGTGGAGCGCATCCGTGAAGGCGGCGAGCGCCAGCGCATCCCGTTGCAAAACCGCCTGGGTTCCAGCCACCCGAAGCTGACCCAGGCGGTTTTGCTGATGGAGGCCAATATCGAAGAGCCGCTGACCACTGACGAAATCGCCCAACATGTGTGCGTATCGCGACGACAGCTTGAACGGATTTTCAAGCAATACCTCAACCGCGTTCCCAGCCAGTACTACCTGGAGTTGCGCCTGAACAAGGCGCGCCAGATGCTGATGCAAACCAGCAAGTCGATCATCCAGATCGGCTTGTCGTGCGGCTTCTCCTCGGGGCCGCACTTCTCCAGCGCCTACCGCAATTTCTTCGGCGCCACCCCTCGCGAAGACCGTAACCAGCGGCGCAGCAGCAGCCCGTTCGAGTTGTCGTCGGTGCCCTCCGAGCGCGGTTGAGCTGCGCTCAGGGTTCGTTGTCTGTTTCGGATGAAGTCGGGGAGCTTGAGCCGGAGTCGTCTGGCGCGGGCTGTCGAGCTTGGGCTACATCGAAATCCACTGCCATGCGGTTGTAATAGCGACGCAGGAGGGCAAGCGCCGCAGGTGAGAATGCGTTGTCGCTCAGGTCAAAACCAGCCGCTGAGTCCGGGTCCACTTCAAGCAGATCCGTAGGCAGTTCGGTGATGCGGTTATCGCTCAGATTCAGTTGGGTGAGTGACGTCAGATTGAACACCCCGTGCGGCACTTCGGTAAGCCCTGCGTTCTCCATCATCAGGGTCTCCAGGCTGGACATTTTGCTGACGTCGGGCGTCAGCGCCAGCGGGTTATCGCTCAGGTCCAGGTATTCCAGGGTGTGCAGGTCGCTCAAGGCGGCGACACTGTCGGCGGTCAGGCGCAGATTGCATTGGGTCAGGCTGAGTGTGGTCAACTTGGGCAGCTTGAAGACGCCGGCGGGAATGTCTTGCAGGGCATAGCGGTGGATCAGCAGGCTTTCCAGATTGGGGAAGCGTTCAAGAAAACCGTCGGGTATCGAGGTGGTTTCCTGGGCCCTTAGGTCCAGCTTGGAAATATGCTTGAAATCCACATTCAGTTTGGGCAGGTCGCCCAACAGCGGCGACGCCAACGCCATTTGATGAGATTGTGTCAGCGGGTCATGGCTCAAATCCAGGCTGGTTTCACGTCGCCAGCCTTGCTCCAGCAGGCCGCTGACTTCCCCTCGGATAAGTTGCTGCTGTACGCGAGCCTGTTCGTCCATGGGCAGGTCCGTGAAGGGGTAGCGTTCAGGCACATCCACGACCCATTCCTGCAGGTCGGCTTGCAAGCGTTCGTAGTCGGCCTTGAGGCGCACGAGAATTGCCATCGAATCATCCAGCCCGCCCGGCAGCCTGAAGATAAATTGATTGGCCTCGGGAGCGTTGTAGGTCGGGTAAAGCGCCTGGACCAGGCGAACCTCCTCTGGATTGGCTTGGACGCCAAAATGTTCCCCGGTGCTCTGACAGTAGGTTTTTATCCGTTCCAGGGTTGCGCGCGTCAACGGGTTGCCGGAAAGATCGTAGGCCTTGGCAGCGCTGGCGGGCAACGAATACAGGGCTTCTGGCAGCCTGCGCAGGTTATTGTGGCTGAGATTGGCGTTGGCCAGCCGAGGCCGATTGAGCAGGCCTGTGGGAAAGACGGAAATACTGCAGTGGCTCAGGTTGAGTGTCCGCAGGTTGGCCATGTTTTCGAAATTGGGCGCCAGCACCAGCGGGTTGTTGGACAGGTCAAGGGTATGCAGTTCGGTCAGGTTGGCCAGGGCTGCACGGGTTGGGGTGGTCAGGTTGAGTGCGCAGCCGCGCAGTGCCAGCGCGTTAAGGTGGGTCAATGCACTGATTTCCCCGGGCAGTGTGCTGAGGGTAATGTCGCTGATGGCCAGTCGGCGCAATCCGGGGAAGTGTGCCAGGAAGCCCGGCGTGCCGCGGGTGGTCAAGTAGCCCTGGAATTCCAGCGTGGTGATATGCCCCAGACGGGCATCGAGTGTTGGCAGTTCGCCGTAGATGGGTTGGTTGAGCTGCAACAGGTGACCGTTTTCATACGCGGCGTCCACTGGCGTGTCGTGGCGCCAGGCGCTGATCAATTTTTGTGACCAGAGAAAGCGGTTTTGCTGCTCCGAAGCAATCCGCCAGCGGTTTAACGGTAGGTCGGTGCCCACCAGCGTCTGCGGCACATTCTGCTGCCATCCCCGCAGGCTGGTTTCCAGTTGCGCGAACTCTTGCTTCAAGAATTGAAGAGTACCCAAAGGGGTGCCGGGGTCGTTTTGCATGGCGGCGAGTACGGCCGTCACCTCGCCGGGGCTCAGTTGCGGGTACAGCTCGTGCAACCGAGTCTCCAGCGAGACATTCTCGCTGCTGCTGGCGGTGGGTGGGCTGGCATCGTAGCCTTCCATGCCGCCGGGCAGGCGCATCAACCCAGGGTCATAGGGCGGCTTGAGCAGTGGCACCTCGGCCAGCAGGGCGCCGAGCTCGTCACGCGCCAATGCGTGTTGGCGCAAAGTCTCTCTCAAGCGTGGGCCTTGGCCGATGTGCAGAGTCAACGCGTCGCGCTGTGCATCGGGCAGTGCCTGGAGCACGGCGGTGTAAAAGTCTGTTTCGCCAAGCAGGGTGCCCTTGCTGTCTTCGGGAATGTAGTCGCCTTCGATGGTGCGCACGAGCAAGCGTCGAATCGGCGCCTGAGCGGCGCCGATAGCGTCCCGTATGGTGCCGGTGCGGTTAAAGTCGCGGACTTCCAGGCGCACCTGCGACGACCAGCCCGGCAGTTTTTCCAGGGAGTGCAGGGCGAGTCGGTGGGTGTCTTGGTTTTCCAGTGCACTCATGTACAAGCCTTCATAGGCACGGCTGATTCTGACGTGGTGCGCCATCCAGCGCGCACGTTCAATCAGGTGCGAAGGCAGCGTGCCCTGGTCGATGTCCAGCAAGTCCTGGCCGCTGGCACCGAGCAAGACTTCCTCGGCCGCGCTGACGGGCAGCCCAGGTGTGCTGTCGATGATCTTCTGTACGCGCGCATCGGTGGTCAGCTCCAGGCCTCGATAGCGCGAGTCGAACATCGAAGCGCGTTTATCCTCGGC
The DNA here is from genome assembly GCF_018135665.1 of Pseudomonas sp. B2021. NCBI lineage: Bacteria > Pseudomonadati > Pseudomonadota > Gammaproteobacteria > Pseudomonadales > Pseudomonadaceae > Pseudomonas > Pseudomonas sp. B2021. The sequence goes on along the minus strand of NZ_SMOF01000001.1, from coordinate 4,716,843 downwards.
TCTGCGTGCCAGCTGTTTGCGCAGCTTTGCGGCACGCACATGCAGCTGGGTGGTCGGGGTACCAAAGTCTTCTTCGAGCAGGGTTTTGCGCTCTGATTCATCAAGGGTTTCCAGCAGGGTCTTGAGCAGGTCGCCGCTGTTCATCTGCGCTTCGTGGATCTGCGCCACCGCAGCGTTTGCCTGGCCCGGGTGCTCCCACACGGTTTCACCCTTGGCATTCAAAAAACGCAGGGTCTTGGATTCGGGCCACAGGCCGGTATGGCTTAGCAGCCAGAGCTGGGTCTGCGGGTCGGCTTTGGCATAAACCTGCGGGTCGTCGCTGTTCATCTGGTCGATGAAGTCTTGCAGTTGCTGGTCGATGTGAATGCGCTTGAGGCTGTCGGCCAGCAAGGGCGGTGGCGGTTGGCGGTCCATGTAGAGTTTGCGCAAGGCGCCATCGTCTGTGCTGCTGATGCGTTGCGCCTGTTCCAGGCCGGTTTCGCTGAGTGCGTTGGCGGGCTCGCCGAGTCTGCGCAACAAGGTGCTGCGATGCCATGTCAGCGGGTGATCCAGTGGGGTTATCCAGGCGCCTTTGCCATTGCCGATAACGGGCGGTTGGTAGGCATTCACGTGGCTTGGGTGCGCCAGCACGGCGTTGCCCGCTTGTTGCTTGACGGCAAAGTGTTGCCCTTCAAGGGGTAGGATCTGTTTGTCCCCATAGGCATGCAATCCATCGGCTTTGGGGCGTGAGGCGGCGGGCAACTGAAGGTCGTGGGCGTAGGGGCTCAGGTCCGGGTTCCACAGGCGCGTTTTGCCGTCGTCCGAGGTGACCGGATACAGGCGCTCGAAAAACGCCCAGACTTCCCGAGGCAGTGCCTGGCGTAGCAGCCCTTCGGCAATCGGTGCACCGACCGCGAACATACCCAATTGAACCATTTGCTCCAGGATCGACATCAGGTGCCCGAACGCTTGGCGCTTGAGGCCCTCGGCCCAATCAATGATGCCTTCGAACACGTCGTCGAGCAGTTGATAGGCGGTGTAGCCGAGCATCAGCAGGCCGAGGGGGGGAATGAACGGCGTGGCGATGAAAGCGGCGATTTCGAGCAGGGTTTTGCCGATTTTTGCCACGATGTCCCAACGTTGCCAGCGTGCCTTACTGTCGGCGTCGGCGGTGGACACGGCAATGTTGTGCGCGTCATTGAGCAGCCTGTTGAGTTTGCTTTCATAGAGGTGTTCGTACAGCTCGCCCGTGATTTTCGTCGCGTGCAACTGCAGCTTGGGATTGGCCACAGGTTCGGCGCGCCAGGTCGGCCTGGGGTCGCCGGGGAGGGGGTGATGCCAGGTAATCTGGGACAAGCGGTTATGCAGGTTGGCAAAGAAATTGGCGCGGTGCTCGTGGCTTATAAAGCGGCTAAAGAATGCCTGGTAATCGGCATCGCGCAATTTGCCGGTCAGGTCTTGAATGAATGCGATGCCATCGCGGTAATACTTGAGCGGTGCCTGTGGGTCGCCGGGAATGTACGCCACCACGGGCACTGCGCTGTGGTGCAGTTCCAGGTCTGCGGCGAACAGCACAATGCCGGCCAGTGGTGCGCCCATCAGGCTCAGCTCGTGGCTGAGCAGCGTCTTGCCGTCGAGCGTCAGGCCGCTGATGCCTTTGAGTTGGGCCTGGAGCGTGCGTAACACCCGCTCGCTGCCGTCCTTTTTCAGGCGCGCCAGGTGTACGGCAGTTTGGGCCTCGGCTTTGAGACTCTCGATGACAGTGCTGCGCAGCGAAGCCTTGCGTTTGGCATCTTTGAAGCCGAAAAATGTCTTGAGGTAGTTCTGGTATTGCGCACCGATGTCCAGTTCACGGCACAGCCTGACGAAGGTCTGGATGCTGACTTTGCTGTTCACTGAGGGCAGGGTGTCGAATTGCCCGGTGGCGGTGGGTTGGGTAATGAAGCTGGAGTCTGCGGTGAAGGCAGCTTTCTCGCTCTCTGCTGCGTCGAAGTTATGCAGTGCGGCGTCCACCAACGACACGGTCCAGACTTTGACGCCGCCAGTTTCTATGGGAAACAGCGGGATCGTCAGGGGCGCATACAGGCGCAGATGGGTGGTGCTGACATCGATGTCCACGCCCCAGCGGGTCTTGAGCGCCTGTTGCAAAAGCGGTGCGGCGAAGGCTTGCGGTGTCTTGAGGTCGGCCAGTGCCGTGTCCACTTTGCTTTGCGCGGTCCAACTCTGCTCCACCGCCTGCTTGAGGGGCGCGTGTTGCTGGCGGCTGGCGTCGGCCTGCCAGTTGGCAATGTCCAGTGGTGCATTCTTCAAGGCTTGGCGCTTGTCATCCGAGGCGCTTGCCAGCCAGGCCGGCAGGCGTGTGTGAAACCCAGCAGGTACTTGGGTGGCGGCGACTGCGAGGCGTTGGCTGATTGTCGTGGGGTAGGGCGTGGGCACGGGGCTGATCCTTCAGTGGGGGCGAGTCACTGTCATCACAGCAAGCCTGATGGGTTCGCGGGCAGCAGATAGTTAAGGCATTAGGCGAAAATCAGCGGGCCGTGCCTCTGCCTCTCACTGAGCGCAGCGTTTACACTGCGCCATTGCGACGCAATATGTCGCATTGCCGTAAACCCGCCTAAAACCGGGGTTGGCGCTATAAGAAGTTGTCGCTTGGCGACAAGGTGGCGCTGAAAACTGTCCTTACAATCCCTGCATCGCTTGCCAGTTCCAGGCAGGCGTTCCTCTTCAGGAGACTCCGATGTCCGTTGAGCAAGCCCCGGTGCAACGTGCCGATTTCGACCAAGTGATGGTGCCCAACTACGCACCTGCTGCCTTTATCCCCGTGCGTGGCGCAGGTTCGCGCGTATGGGACCAGGCCGGTCGCGAGCTGATCGACTTTGCCGGCGGCATCGCGGTCAACGTATTGGGCCATGCCCACCCGGCGCTGGTGGGGGCACTGACCGAACAGGCCAACACGCTGTGGCATGTTTCGAACGTGTTCACCAACGAGCCGGCCTTGCGCCTGGCCCACAAGCTGATCGACGCCACCTTTGCCGAGCGCGTGTTCTTCTGCAACTCCGGCGCCGAAGCCAACGAGGCCGCCTTCAAGCTGGCCCGTCGCGTGGCGTTCGACCGTTTTGGCAGCGAGAAGTACGAGATCATCGCCGCGCTGAACAGCTTCCACGGTCGTACCCTGTTCACCGTCAACGTCGGTGGCCAGTCGAAGTACTCCGATGGTTTCGGGCCTAAAATCACCGGCATCACCCACGTTCCTTATAACGACCTGGCTGCGCTGAAGGCGGCGGTGACCGATAAGACCTGCGCCGTGGTTCTGGAACCGATCCAGGGCGAAGGCGGTGTATTGCCGGCCGAACTGGCTTACCTGCAAGGCGCTCGCGAGCTGTGCGACGCCCACGACGCACTGTTGGTATTCGACGAAGTGCAAACCGGCATGGGCCGCACCGGCCACCTGTTTGCCTACCAGCATTACGGCGTGACGCCAGACATCCTCACCAGCGCCAAGAGCCTGGGCGGCGGTTTCCCGATTGCGGCGATGCTTACCCGTGAAGACTTGGCCAAGCACCTGGTGGTCGGCACCCACGGCACCACCTACGGCGGAAACCCGCTGGCGTGCGCGGTAGCGGAAGCGGTGATCGACGTGATCAACACCCCAGAGGTGCTGGCGGGGGTGAATGCCAAGCACGACCTGTTCAAGGCGCGCCTGGAGCAGATCGGCAAGCAGTACGGCATCTTCACCCAAGTGCGTGGCATGGGCTTGTTGATCGGTTGCGTGCTGAGCGACGCCTTCAAAGGCAAGGCCAAGGACGTGTTCAACGCGGCCGAAAAAGAGAACTTGATGATCCTGCAAGCCGGCCCCGACGTGGTGCGTTTTGCACCGAGCCTGGTGGTGGAAGAGGCGGACATCAACGAAGGCCTGGATCGTTTTGAGCGTGCTGTGAAGACGTTGACGCAAGCCTGATAGCGACACATTTTATTGGCCGGACCTGAACAAATGTGGGAGCTGGCTTGCCTGCGATAGCATCACCTCGGTGCCGTTGATAGACCGAGTTGCCTGTATCGCAGGCAAGCCAGCTCCCACATGGATCTGCTGACACATTGAGACCGATGTGTATCCAGGGCCCGTGTCCGGCATTTTTTCCTCTGTGAGTTTTCGAGTTAAGGAGTGACACCATGCTGGTGATGCGCCCCGCGCAAATGGCTGATCTGGGCGAGGTACAGCGTCTGGCTGCGGACAGCCCGATTGGTGTCACCTCCTTGCCGGATGATGTGGAACGCCTGAGCGACAAGATCGCGGCCAGCGAAGCGTCCTTCGCCGCTGAGGTGAGTTTCAACGGTGAAGAGAGCTATTTCTTCGTGCTGGAAGACACCGAGACCGGCAAGCTCGCCGGCTGCTCGGCCATCGTAGCCTCGGCCGGTTACTCCGAGCCGTTCTACAGCTTTCGTAACGAAACCTTCGTGCACGCCTCCCGCGAGCTGAAGATCCACAACAAGATCCACGTGCTTTCCCAGTGCCACGACCTTACCGGCAACAGCCTGCTCACCAGCTTCTATGTGGTGCCGGAACTGGTCGGTTCGCCGTGGTCGGAACTCAATTCCCGTGGCCGCCTGCTTTTTGTTGCCAGCCATCCCGAGCGCTTTGCCGACTCGGTGGTGACCGAGATTGTCGGCTACAGCGACGAGAACGGTGACTCGCCGTTCTGGGATGCCATCGGCCGCAACTTCTTCGACCTCAACTACGCCGCCGCCGAGCGCCTGTGCGGGCTGAAAAGCCGTACCTTCCTCGCCGAGCTGATGCCGCACTATCCGATCTACGTGCCGCTGCTGCCGGACGAAGCGCAAGAGGCCATGGGCCAGGTGCACCCGCGTGCGCAAATCACCTTCGACATCCTCATGCGTGAAGGCTTCGAAACTGACCATTACATCGACATCTTCGACGGTGGCCCGACGCTGCACGCCCGGGTCTCGGGCATTCGCTCGATCGCCCAGAGCCGCGTAGTGCCGGTGAAGATCGGTGAGATGGTCAAGGGCGTTGGCCGCCAGTACCTGGTGAGCAACGCGCAGTTGCAGGATTACCGTGCGGTGATGCTGGAGCTGGACTACGCGCCCGGCAAACCGGTGACCCTGGACCTGGCGGCCGCCGAAGCGCTGGGTGTTGGCGAAGGCGCCAGCGTGCGCCTGGTTGCGGTTTAAAAAGAGAGTTTCGCGGGTGGCTGACAACAGCGGCCCGTTCGAGGAGATAGCATGATCGTTCGTCCCGTACGCAGCAGCGATTTACCGGCCCTGATTGATCTGGCGCGCAGCACTGGCACCGGCCTTACCACCTTGCCGGCCAACGAAGAGCGCCTGACCCACCGGGTGGGCTGGGCAGAAAAAACCTTTCGCGGCGAAGCCGGGCGCGGCGATGCCGACTACCTGTTCGTGCTGGAAAACGACGAAGGCCGCGTGGTGGGAATTTCTGCCATCGCTGGCGCCGTTGGCCTGCGCGAGCCGTGGTACAACTTCCGGGTGGGGCTGACCGTCAGCGCGTCCCAGGAACTGAATATCTACCGTGAGATTCCGACGCTGTTCCTGGCTAACGACCTCACCGGTAATTCCGAATTGTGCTCGTTGTTCCTCCACGCCGATTACCGCAACGGCCTTAACGGTCGCATGCTGGCCAAGGCGCGCATGTTGTTTATCGCCGAGTTCCCGCAACTGTTCGGCAACAAGATCATTGCCGAAATGCGCGGGGTGTCCAACGACGCCGGGCGTTCGCCGTTTTGGGAAAGCCTGGGCCGGCACTTCTTCAAGATGGAGTTCAGCCAGGCCGACTACCTCACCGGCGTGGGCAACAAGGCATTTATCGCTGAGCTGATGCCCAAGTTTCCGCTGTACAGCTGCTTTCTCTCCGAAGACGCGCGCAATGTGATCGGCAAGGTCCACCCGGACACCGAGCCGGCCCTGAGCATGCTCAAGAGCGAAGGCTTCAGCTACCAGGGCTATGTGGATATTTTCGACGCAGGCCCGGCGGTGGAATGTGAAACCAGCAAGATCCGTGCGGTGCGCGACAGCCAGTCACTGGTGTTGGCCATCGGCACGCCGGGGGACGATGCCACGCCGTTCCTGATCCATAACCGCAAGCGCGAGGAATGCCGTATCACCGCCGCTCCGGCCCGGCTGGCGGCAGGCACCCTGGTGGTCGATCCACAGACTGCCAAGCGCCTGCAACTGGTGGTGGGTGATCAAGTGCGTGCTGTTGCGTTGTCTGCTGCTCGGGAGTCGAAATAATGAATTCGCTGTATATCGCAGGTAGCTGGCTGGCTGGCCAGGGTGAACTGTTTGAATCGCGCAACCCGGTGACCCAGCAAGTGCTGTGGGCCGGCAATGGCGCCAGCGCCGAACAGGTCGAATCCGCCGTGCAGGCTGCGCGCCAGGCATTCCCGGGGTGGGCCAAGCGCCCGCTCGAAGAACGCATCAGCGTGCTGGAGACCTTCGCCGCCACGCTTAAAAGCCGTGCCGATGAAATCGCCCGCTGCATTGGCGAAGAAACCGGCAAGCCCCTGTGGGAGTCGGCCACTGAAGTTACCAGCATGGCCAACAAGATCGCGATCTCGGTACAAAGCTACCGCGAACGTACCGGCGAGAAGAGCGGCCTCCTGGGCGACGCCACCGCTGTGTTGCGCCACAAACCCCACGGTGTGGTGGCGGTGTTCGGCCCTTACAATTTCCCTGGGCACTTGCCCAATGGGCACATCGTCCCGGCGTTGCTGGCGGGTAACACCGTGCTGTTCAAACCGAGCGAACTGACCCCCAAGGTCGCCGAGCTGACCGTACAGTGCTGGGTCGAAGCCGGGTTGCCGGCGGGCGTGCTGAACCTGCTGCAAGGCGCGCGGGAAACCGGCATCGCCCTGGCGGCCAACCCAGGCATCGACGGCCTGTTCTTCACTGGTTCCAGCCGCACCGGCAACCACTTGCACCAGCAATTCTCAGGGCGCCCGGACAAGATCCTGGCCCTGGAAATGGGCGGTAATAACCCGCTGGTCGTGGACGAAGTCGCCGACGTGGATGCGGCGGTGTACACCATCATCCAGTCGGCGTTTATCTCGGCAGGCCAGCGTTGCACCTGTGCCCGCCGCTTGCTGGTGCCTGAAGGCGCCTGGGGCGATGCCTTGCTGGCGCGCCTGGTGGCGGTGAGTGCGAGCATTGAAGTGGGTGCTTTCGACCAGCAACCGGCGCCGTTCATGGGCTCGGTGATCTCCCTTGCTGCGGCCAAATCCCTGATGCAAGCCCAGGAACTGATGTTGGCCAATGGCGCCGTGGCGCTGCTGGAGATGACCCAGCCTCAGGCTCAGGCGGCATTGCTGACCCCTGGCATCATCGACGTAACCGCTGTGACGGAACGTGAAGACGAAGAGCTGTTTGGCCCGTTGTTGCAGGTGATCCGCTACGCGGATTTTGCCGGCGCCATCGCTGAGGCCAACAACACCCAGTACGGCCTGGCCGCTGGCCTGTTGTCGGACTCCGAGGCGCGTTACCAGCAGTTCTGGCTGGAAAGCCGCGCCGGTATCGTCAACTGGAACAAACAGCTGACCGGCGCCGCCAGTACCGCGCCGTTCGGTGGTGTGGGGGCGTCGGGTAATCATCGCGCCAGTGCCTATTACGCGGCGGATTATTGCGCGTACCCGGTGGCGTCGCTGGAGACGCCGAGCTTGGTCGTGCCAGCCACGCTGACCCCCGGCATAACGCTGAAGTAAGGGTGACACCGATCTAATGTGGGAGCTGGCTTGTCGGATCGCCGCATCGCTGCGATGGCATCACCTCGGTTTGGCTGAAAGACCGAGTCGACTGCATCGCAGGCAAGCCAGCTCCCACACTGGGTCGGGTTAACAGATATAGACCTGCAGTTGATGCCTATAAAAACAGATGTTCGTGGAGCCTCGCCGATGAAATCCTGTGAAGTCAATTTTGACGGTCTAGTGGGGCCGACCCATAACTACGGCGGTTTGTCCTTCGGCAACGTCGCGTCCCAAAGCAACAGCCAGCAGTCTTCCAACCCGAAGGAAGCGGCGTTGCAGGGCCTGCAGAAAATGAAAGCCCTGATGGACATGGGTTTTGTGCAAGGTGTATTGGCGCCCCAGGAACGCCCGGATGTGGCCGCCTTGCGCAGCTTGGGTTTCAGCGGCACCGACGCCCAGGTGATCGAGCAGGCGGCCAAGCAGGCCATGCCGTTGCTGGTAGCGAGCTGCTCGGCTTCCAGCATGTGGGTAGCCAACGCCGCCACCGTCAGCCCAAGCGCCGACACCGCAGACGGTCGCGTGCATTTCACTGCCGCCAACCTCAATTGCAAATACCACCGCAGCATCGAACACCCCACCACCAGCCGCGTGCTGGGGGCGATGTTCGCCGATGGCAAGCACTTCGCTCACCACGCCGCCTTGCCGGCCGTCGCGCAATTTGGCGATGAAGGCGCGGCCAACCACACGCGTTTCTGCCGTGAGTACGGCGAGGCGGGCGTCGAGTTTTTCGTGTTCGGCCGTAGTGCTTTCGACCCTCGTTACCCGGCCCCGCAGAAGTACCCGGCGCGCCAGACCCTCGAAGCCTCCCAGGCCGTTGCGCGCCTGCATGGCTTGAAGGATGACGGTGTGGTCTACGCCCAGCAGAACCCGGCGGTGATCGATGCGGGTGTGTTCCACAACGATGTGATCGCGGTGGGCAACGGTGAAGTGCTGTTCTATCACGAGGATGCGTTCCTCAACACCGAACAGATGCTCGCCGAACTGCACGGCAAGCTGGGCAAGTTGGGCGGCAACTTCCAATCGGTGTGTGTGCCCCGCGCGTTGGTCAGTGTCGAGGACGCGGTGCGTTCCTACCTGTTCAACAGCCAGTTACTGACTCGTCCTGACGGTTCGATGCTGCTGATCGTGCCGGAAGAGTGCCGCGCCAATGAGCGTGTGTGGCAGTACCTGCAAGGTTTGACCGCTGCCGGCGGGTTGATCCGCGAAGTCAAGGTCTTCGACCTCAAGCAAAGCATGCAGAACGGCGGCGGGCCGGCGTGCCTGCGCCTGCGTGTGGCGTTGAACGAAACCGAGCTGGCGGCCGTGAACCCAGGGGTTATCATGACCGCGCCGTTGTACGAAACCCTGACCCAGTGGGTGGGCAAGCACTACCGCGACAGCCTGCGCGAAACCGACCTGGCTGACCCGCAGTTACTGCTTGAGTGCCGGACGGCACTGGATGAACTGACGCAAATCCTTAAACTGGGCTCGGTTTATCCTTTCCAGATCAATTAATGCCACACGGCTGAGATATTTTATTTATGACCGACACCCTGAAACTCATCCTTGAAGACACCGACGGCACCCAGCTGGAAACCTCCTGCACCCGCGTCGCCGTGGTCTGGCAGGGCAAGGAGATCTGGATCCAGCACGATGGCCGCGGCCAACTGCTGATTGGCGTGGACGTAGAAGAAGGCGACGCCGAGTACGCCAACCTGCTGATGCGCCCATTGGCCACCAACCTGATGAGCCTGCAACTGGAAATGGAACCGGCCGACGTTGAAGGTGACGACGACGATCACGTCCACGGCCCAGGCTGCAACCACTAAGGAAGCTGCTTATGCTCGCCCTCGGCAAACTGCTTGAACTGACCCTCGCCGGTCGTGAACCGGCGCAAAAAATTCAACTGACTGTCGACGGCGTGCAGATGCGCTGGCTCAGCGAAGGCGCGCTTGAAGTGCGTCCTCCTGAAGCTTTGGACAACGGCAGCGACTTGCTGCTGTCGTCCGGCATCCATGGCAACGAAACCGCGCCGATCGAACTGCTCGACCGTCTGTTGCATGGCATCGCCCGTGGGGAGATCAAGCCCCGCACCCGTATTCTGTTCCTGTTCGGTAATACCGAGGCCATGCGCCGCGGTGAGCGTTACCTCGAACTGGACGTCAACCGGCTGTTCAACGGCCGTCATGAACAAAACATCGGCCCCGAAGCCATGCGCGCCGCCGAGCTTGAGCAATTGGCCCGCAGCTTTTTCAGCCAGCCTGGCCGCTCGCGCCTGCATTACGACCTGCATACCGCGATTCGTGGTTCGAAAATCGAGCAGTTCGCGTTGTACCCGTGGAAGCAAGACCGACAGCATTCGCGCCGTGAGCTGGAGCGCTTGAACGCGGCCGGCATGCAGGCGGTGCTGCTGCAGAACAAAACCTCGATTACCTTCACCGCGTTTACCTACGAGCAACTCGGCGCCGAGGCGTTCACCCTGGAGTTGGGCAAGGCCCGGCCGTTCGGGCAGAACGACGGTGTGGACGTGTCGCGCCTGGAAGCGCGTCTGAAGCAGATCATCGAGGGCAACGAGCCCGAGACCGGTAGCCTCGACGGCCTGCAACTCTTCGCCGTTGCGCGAGAAGTGATCAAGCACAGCGACGCCTTCCTGATGCACCTGCCCGCAGATGTGGAAAACTTTTCGGAATTGGAAAGGGGCTACCTGCTGGCCGAAGACGTGGCCAAGACCCGTTGGGTGATCGAGGAGGAGGGCGCCCGCATTATCTTCCCCAACCCTAAGGTGAGGAACGGCTTGCGCGCCGGGATACTGATCGTGCCCACCACGGATGCCGGCCTGGCCTGAGAGCCAAGTCTGGCTCGGTCCAATGTGGGAGCTGGCTTGCCTGCGATAGCATCACCTAGGTATCACTGATACACCCAGGTGTCTGCATCGCAGGCAAGCCAGCTCCCACACTGAATTTAGACCGCTACCGCACGCGGCTCGCTACGACGGATCGCGCGCACCTTGTGCAGCGTATCGGCGCAGGTGCGCGCCGCTTCCTGGCCCTTGTGCACGAAGTGCTCGTAGAAGAACGTGGTGTGCTCGCTACCGGCATGGAAGTGATGCGGCGTCAGGGACACCGAGAACACCGGCACTTCAGTCTCCAACTGCACTTGCATCAGGCCGCTGACCACCGATTGCGCGACGAATTCGTGGCGGTAGATACCACCGTCCACCACCAGCGCGGCAGCGACGATGCCGGCGTAGCGGCCGGTCTTGGCCAGCAGCTTGGCGTGCAGGGGCATTTCAAAGGCGCCGCCGACTTCGAAGAAGTCGATGTCCGATTCCTGATAGCCCTGAGCGATCATTTCGGCGAGGAAGCCTTTGCGCGATTGGTCGACAATATCCTTGTGCCAGCAGGCCTGGATAAACGCGACGCGCTCGCCGTGATGGTTTTTGCTTTTGCTGTCGATTGCGGTGGGTTGCATGTTCTGACTCCTGTTTAAGAAAAAAACAGGGCGTTATGAATCGAATGGGATTTAAGGGTACGCATGCGCAAACAGGCGCGCGGCCCTTAGGTGCCAATCCCGTTCTCTCTTCATCCGGACTATGACCGTCGGCCCCGGGATCACACCGGGTCTGCTGACCTTGTCGCCGTCCTGCCTGAGCAGTTCGAGGCGCCAAGCGCTCGCGGGCTATGCACATTGCGTGCAATTACCGCCGGTGGGGAATTGCACCCCGCCCTGAGAACGTTGCCGCCAGAACCCTGGCGGCGCAGAGTTTTTAACATGGTTTTTCAAAAACTGCACGGTTGCCGTCTCGATAACTTATATCGGTTTGTTTGGTTGGTATTCGAATGAATGTAATCGGGGCTTGATATTCCGTGGCTTTGCCCGCAGTAATCACACACAAAAGGACTTATCCATTCCGTTAGAGGCCCCCTTGATGACCGTGATCGACCTGCGCAGCGACACCGTGACCCAACCCACCCCCGGCATGCTCGACGCGATGGCCAGCGCCGTCAGTGGCGATGATGTTTACGGCGAAGATCCCAGCGTTAATCGCCTGGAGGCCGAACTGGCCCAGCGCCTGGGCTTTGCCGCGGCGCTGTTCGTACCCACCGGCACCATGAGCAACCTGCTGGCGTTGATGGCTCACTGTGAGCGCGGCGAGGAATACATCGTCGGCCAGCAGGCCCACACCTACAAATACGAAGGCGGCGGCGCGGCGGTGCTGGGGTCGATCCAGCCGCAGCCCCTGGAAGTCCAAGCCGATGGCTCCCTTGATCTGAACCAGGTGCTTGAAGCCATCAAGCCCGACGACTTCCACTTCGCCCGCACACGCCTGCTGGCGCTGGAAAACACCATGCAGGGCAAAGTGCTGCCGCTGGATTACCTGGCCAAGGCCCGTGCATTTACCCACGAGCATGGCCTGGCCCTGCACCTGGATGGTGCGCGCCTCTACAACGCGGCGGTCAAGCTGGGCGTGGATGCGCGAGAAATCGCCCAGCATTTCGATTCGGTGTCGGTGTGCCTGTCCAAGGGCCTCGGCGCGCCGGTCGGCTCGGTGCTGTGTGGCTCGACGGCGCTGATCGCCAAGGCTCGGCGCTTGCGCAAGATGGTCGGCGGCGGCATGCGCCAGGCCGGCTCCCTGGCGGCAGCGGGGCTGTATGCGCTGGATCATCAAGTGCAGCGCCTGGCTGACGACCATGCCAACGCCCAATGGCTGGGTGATGAGTTACGCAAGGCCGGCTACAGCGTCGAGCCGGTGCAGACCAATATGGTGTATGTGCAGGTAGGCGATCAGGCGCAGGCGCTGAAGGCCTTTGCGGCCGAGCGTGGGGTCAAGTTGAGCGCCGCGCCGCGCTTGCGCATGGTCACCCATCTGGATGTGAGCCGGGCGCAGATCGAGCAAGTGCTGCAGACATTCGTCGCGTTTTCGCAGAAATGACAGTGCAGGCCGTCTAATTGACTGTTTCTATCACATAAACACGCTGTACCACCGGCAAAGGGCCGATATAATGCGGCCCTTTGCCGTCGCTCCGTCTGATGATGTTGCGCACTGGCCTTTGGCCGCAGCCTCCGTGGAAGAACCTAATGAAAAGCGCAGAAATCCGTGAAGCCTTCCTTCGCTTCTTCGAAGAGCAAGGTCACACCCGTGTAGCCTCCAGCTCCTTGATCCCAGGCAATGACCCAACCCTGCTGTTCACTAACGCGGGGATGAACCAGTTCAAGGACTGCTTCCTGGGCCAGGAAAAGCGCGCCTACACCCGCGCCACCAGCAGCCAGAAGTGCGTACGCGCCGGCGGCAAGAACAGCGACCTGGAAAACGTCGGCTACACCGCCCGTCACCACACCTTTTTCGAGATGCTGGGTAACTTCAGCTTCGGCGACTATTTCAAGAAAGACGCGATCACGTTCGCCTGGACCTTCCTCACCGGCGTGCTGAAGCTGCCCAAGGAAAAACTCTGGGTCACCGTGTACGCGACGGACGATGAAGCGTATGACATCTGGACCCAGCAAATCGGTGTACCTGCCGAACGCATGATCCGTATCGGCGACAACAAAGGTGCGCCTTACGCCTCCGATAACTTCTGGACCATGGGCGATACCGGCCCTTGCGGCCCGTGCACCGAGATTTTCTACGATCACGGCGACGATATCTGGGGTGGCCCGCCAGGCTCGCCAGAAGAAGACGGCGACCGTTACATCGAGATCTGGAACAACGTGTTCATGCAGTTCAACCGCACCGCCGATGGTGTGTTGCATCCGCTGCCGGCACCGTCGGTGGACACCGGCATGGGCCTGGAGCGGATCAGTGCGGTGATGCAGCACGTTCACTCCAACTACGAAATCGACCTGTTCACCAACCTGCTGAGCGCTTCGGCGGCGGCCATTGGCTGTGCCAATGAAGGCCAGTCTTCGCTCAAGGTCGTGTCGGACCACATCCGTTCCTGCGGTTTCCTGATCGCCGACGGCGTGCTGCCGTCCAACGAAGGCCGTGGCTACGTGCTGCGTCGCATCATCCGTCGCGCGTGCCGCCACGGTAACAAGCTGGGCGCTACCGGCAGCTTCTTCTACAAGATCGTGGCCGCACTGGTTGCCGAGATGGGCGATGCCTTCCCGGAACTCAAGCAACAGCAAAGCAACATCGAGCGTGTGCTCAAGGCTGAAGAAGAGCAATTCTCCAAGACCCTGGAGCACGGCCTGAAGATTCTGGAACAGGACCTGGCTGAGCTCAAAGGCACCGTGGTGCCGGGTGATGTGGTGTTCAAGCTGTACGACACCTATGGTTTCCCGATGGACCTGACCGCCGACATCGCCCGCGAGCGTGAGTTGACCGTCGACGAAGCCGGTTTCGAGCGTGAGATGGAAGCCCAGCGCGTGCGTGCACGTTCGGCCAGCTCCTTTGGCCTGGACTACAACACCCTGGTCAAGGTCGACGTACCGACCGAGTTCACCGGCTACAAGGCCACTGCGGGCTCGGCCAAGATCATCGCCATCTATAAAGACGGCAAGTCGGTCGACGTGTTGAGCGAAGGTGAAGAGGCGGTTGTGGTGCTGGACCAGACGCCGTTCTATGCCGAGTCGGGTGGCCAGATTGGCGATTGCGGTTTCCTGAGCTCGACATCCGGTCGTTTTGATGTGCGCGACACCACCAAGACCGGCGGGGCTTTCCTGCATCACGGTGTGCTGGTGCTGGGCAACTTGACCGTGGGTGCGCCGGTAGACACCCAGGTCGACGCTGACGTAAGGCATGCCACGGCGTTGAACCACTCGGCAACTCACTTGCTGCATGCCGCACTGCGCCAGGTACTGGGCGAGCACGTGCAGCAAAAAGGCTCGTTGGTGGACAGCCAGCGTCTGCGTTTTGACTTCAGCCACTTTGAAGCGATCAAGCCTGAGCAGATCAAGGCTCTGGAAGACATCGTCAACGCCGAGATTCGCAAGAACACCCCGGTTGAAACCGAAGAAACCGATATCGAGACCGCCAGGAACAAAGGCGCCATGGCGCTGTTTGGCGAGAAGTACGGCGACGAAGTTCGCGTACTGAGTATGGGCGGCAGCTTCTCGGTAGAACTCTGTGGTGGCATCCACGCCAACCGCACCGGCGATATCGGCCTGCTGAAGATCATCAGCGAAGGTGGTGTGGCCTCGGGCGTACGTCGTATTGAGGCGGTGACTGGTGCTGCGGCCCTGGCTTACCTCAATGCAGCCGAAGAACAACTCAAGGAAGCGGCCGGCCTGGTCAAGGGCAGCCGCGACAACCTGATCGACAAGCTGTCCGCCGTTCTGGAGCGCAACCGTGCGCTGGAAAAACAGCTGGAGCAGTTGCAGGCCAAAGCGGCCAGCGCTGCGGGCGATGACCTGTCGGCCGCGGCGGTGGACGTCAAGGACGTAAAAGTCCTGGCGGCGCGCCTGGACGGCCAGGATGGCAAGGCGCTGTTGGCCTTGGTCGATCAGTTGAAGAACAAGCTCGGCCGCGCAGTGATCCTGCTCGGCAGTGTCCATGAGGATAAGGTCGTTCTGGTTGCGGGTGTAACCAAGGACCTGACTGGCCAACTCAAAGCCGGTGATTTGATGAAGCAAGCCGCTGCGACAGTGGGCGGCAAGGGCGGTGGTCGTCCGGACATGGCGCAAGGCGGTGGTGTCGATGCCGCAGCCCTGGACGCGGCCCTGGCCTTGACCGTGCCATTTGTCGAGGCAGGTATTTAAAGCACTGTTAACCGGCCCGTGGTCTAGTCACGGGCTTGTTCAGTGCAGGTGGATTGGATATTAGGCGCCCCTTTACGGGCTGAGGCGGCTTGGAAATGGCTTTGATCGTACAGAAATTTGGAGGCACCTCGGTTGGTTCTGTCGAAAGAATCGAGCAGGTCGCCGACAAGGTTAAGAAGTTCCGCGATGCCGGTGATGACCTGGTAGTGGTGCTGTCGGCCATGAGTGGCGAGACCAATCGCCTGATCGATCTGGCCAAGGCCATCAGTGGTGATCAACAGCCGCTGCCGCGTGAGCTGGATGTGATCGTCTCCACGGGCGAGCAGGTGACCATTGCGCTGTTGGCCATGGCGCTGAACAAGCGTGGCGTGCCAGCGGTGTCCTACACTGGTAGCCAGGTGCGCATCCTTACAGACAGCGCACATACCAAGGCGCGGATCCTGCAAATTGATGATCAGAAAATTCGTACTGATCTGAAAGCAGGGCGCGTGGTAGTTGTAGCGGGTTTCCAGGGCGTGGATGAACACGGCAACATCACCACGCTCGGTCGTGGCGGTTCGGACACCACCGGTGTGGCCCTGGCGGCAGCGCTCAAGGCTGACGAATGCCAGATCTATACCGATGTGGATGGCGTCTACACCACTGATCCACGCGTGGTGCCAGTGGCCCAGCGCCTGGACAAGATCACCTTTGAAGAAATGCTGGAAATGGCCAGCCTTGGTTCCAAGGTGTTGCAGATTCGCGCGGTGGAGTTCGCCGGCAAGTACAACGTTCCGCTGCGCGTATTGCACAGCTTCAAGGAGGGTCCGGGCACCCTCATTACTATTGATGAAGAGGAATCCATGGAACAGCCGATCATTTCCGGCATCGCTTTCAATCGCGATGAAGCCAAGCTGACGATCCGTGGCGTGCCAGACACCCCGGGCGTGGCTTTCAAGATTCTGGGCCCTGTCAGCGATGCGAATGTTGAAGTCGACATGATCGTGCAGAACGTTTCGCACGATAACACCACCGATTTCACCTTCACCGTGCACCGCAACGAATACGATGCGGCATTGAAAATCCTGCAGAACACGGCGAGCGAGATTGGCGCCCGTGAAGTGGTCGGCGATACCAAGATTGCCAAGGTGTCGATCGTAGGGGTGGGCATGCGTTCCCATGCTGGGGTTGCCAGCCGTATGTTCGGGGCCCTTGCCAAGGAGGGTATCAACATCCAGATGATTTCCACCTCGGAAATCAAAGTCTCGGTAGTGCTCGAAGAGAAGTACCTGGAACTGGCTGTACGCGCGCTGCATACGGCTTTTGAGTTGGATGCTCCGGCCCGACAGGGCGAGTGATGCGTTGCCAGGAAGGCGCGGTTTACCGCGCCTTTCATTTTTTTGTGGGGTGCATGGTCTTTTGCATGGGCTCGACAATACTTAGCGAGTAGGGCTACGACCTTTTGGTTGTAGGTTGAATGCTTTTTTTTTGCAGACTGTTGTTCCTGAACTGAAATGCGTGAGGTGAAAGGTATGCTGATTCTGACTCGTCGTTGCGCAGAAAGCCTGATTATCGGTGATGGCGAAATCACCGTGACCGTGCTCGGCGTCAAAGGCAATCAAGTACGTATTGGGGTTAATGCTCCGAAAGAGGTGGCGGTCCACCGCGAGGAAATCTACCTGCGGATCAAGAAAGAGAAGGACGAAGAACCAAGCCTTTAATTTTTATCGTTTTTTATGTTTGCAAACGGGGAGGAACGTGGTTAATATACGCCCCGTGTTGCGGAGAGCTGGCCGAGTGGCCGAAGGCGCTCCCCTGCTAAGGGAGTACACCTCAAAAGGGTGTCGGGGGTTCGAATCCCCCGTTCTCCGCCATTATTTGCTTAGTACGTTGCAATCTGGTTTTTTCGGTAAGTTGTTGAAAATACTCGAAAAAATAGCTTTACATAGAGATTGAACGGCCTATAATGCGCGGCAACAAATGCACTCGTAGCTCAGCTGGATAGAGTACTCGGCTACGAACCGAGCGGTCACAGGTTCGAATCCTGTCGAGTGCACCATTTAAGAGTTAGTTGCAGCGATGCAGGTAGCTTGGCTCCAACCAGTTGTGATCTGGTCTAAAAACACAATCTGCACTCGTAGCTCAGCTGGATAGAGTACTCGGCTACGAACCGAGCGGTCACAGGTTCGAATCCTGTCGAGTGCACCATACAAACAAAAAGCCCGCCTAGTGCGGGCTTTTTGCCGTCTGGGGTTTGTGTATCTTTTATCCGGCGTTCTCCTTTTTCTCCCTCCTCATGTGTTTTCCCCCGCGCCTGCGTCGTCGCAGTTCATAGATGCAGCCAATACTGAGCTTTGGCGTGCAAGCGCTTGTTCTTTCCAGTTTTTTAACGTTTAAAACGTCCGGGCGGTGTATCATGCGCCCGTCAGCCCCGCCGGGGCTTGTGGAATACCTCCATGGACTTACCCA
Source organism: Pseudomonas sp. B2021 (assembly GCF_018135665.1). Classification (NCBI taxonomy): domain Bacteria; kingdom Pseudomonadati; phylum Pseudomonadota; class Gammaproteobacteria; order Pseudomonadales; family Pseudomonadaceae; genus Pseudomonas; species Pseudomonas sp. B2021. Next base: position 4,698,964 of record NZ_SMOF01000001.1, on the reverse strand, counting down.
GTAGTTACTCAGTACCCCGTTTTACCAATCATGAATTGACTGATTGATCCTTCCGGCGTGCCCCGCTGCTGGGAGTGGAGTTCGCCTATGACCGAAGTAGAAGTAAAGAAAACACAAGAAAGCCTGCAGGATCGTCTGGCTCAAGTTATCGAGCTGCTGCAGCGCCAGCGCGTGGTCGAAGACCTCACGCACCGCCAGGAAGGTCCGAACCACGACCGCGTCGAAAACCTGGTTCACCGGCAAAACCTCGTCGAGTTGCAACGCAAGCTCGATGACCTGCACTCCGCCGACGTCGCCTATATTCTTGAAGCCTTGCCGCTGGATGATCGACTGACCCTGTGGCAGTTGGTCAAGGCTGATCGCGACGGTGACATCCTGCTGGAAGTATCGGACTCGGTGCGTGAAACGCTCATCGCCGACATGGATGACCACGAGCTCCTGGCTGCCGCCAAGGAGATGGATGCGGACGAACTGGCTGACTTGGCCCCTGAGCTGCCCCGTGACGTTGTCCATGAGTTGATGGAGGCGCTCGATACGCAGCAGCGTGAGCGTGTGCGTTCCGCGCTGTCGTACGACGAAGATCAGGTCGGCGCCCTGATGGACTTCGAGATGGTCACCATCCGCGAAGACGTCAGCCTGGAAGTGGTGTTGCGTTACCTGCGCCGTCTCAAAGAATTGCCCGGCCACACCGACAAATTGTTTGTGGTCGACTATGAGGGGATCCTTAAGGGCGTTTTGCCGATCAAGCGCCTGCTGGTCAATGATCCGGAGAAGAAAGTTGCTGACCTGATGGCCAGCGATACCGTGAGCTTCCATCCGGACGAAGATGCCTACGACGCGGCCCAGGCGTTCGAACGTTACGACTTGATCTCGGCTCCGGTGGTGGATAAGAACGGCAAGTTGATCGGTCGTCTGACCATCGATGAAATCGTCGACTTGATCCGTGAGGAAAGTGAAACCGAAGTCCTCAACATGGCGGGTTTGCGTGAAGAGGAAGATATTTTCGCGTCGGTCTGGCGTTCACTGCATAACCGCTGGGCCTGGCTGGCTATTAATCTGATTACCGCGTTTATCGCTTCTCGCGTGATCGGGTTGTTTGAAGGCTCCATCGAGAAGCTGGTGGCCTTGGCGGCGTTGATGCCGATTGTGGCGGGCATTGGCGGGAACTCCGGGAACCAGACCATCACCATGATCGTGCGCGCCATGGCGCTGGACCAGGTCAGTACGGCCAATTCCTCGCGGCTGTTGCGCAAGGAGCTGGCTGTTGGCCTCATCAACGGATTGGTGTGGGGCGGCGTGATTGGCGTGGTGGCCTACTTGCTCTACGGCAGTTGGTCCCTGGGCGTGGTAATGACTGCGGCCATGACCCTTAACCTGTTGCTGGCGGCCTTGATGGGGGTATTGATTCCCATGACCTTGGCGCGTCTAGGTCGCGATCCCGCCATGGGGGCCAGTGTGATGATCACGGCCATGACTGACAGTGGTGGCTTCTTCATCTTCCTGGGCCTGGCAACGATCTTCCTGCTCTGACCCTTCCAGCGGGGGCAAACCTGCCCTCGCTTTGCTTCTTATTCCCAAATTCCAGGCAAAAAAAAGCCAGCACATGGCTGGCTTCGGCTTTCAGGTGTCAATCAATTGGCTTCTGCGGCCGCCTCCACGTCATGCGCGATAAGCGAGACGAGAGCATTTTGCTGGCGGTGGGAGAGCTGACGAAAACGCTGCAGCAGTTCGCGTTCGTGCAGTGACAGCTCGGGGCTGTCCAGGCGCATGCTCAACTCTTCACCCAAGGCACCTTCCTGAATAAGGCTTTGTTCCAGGCGTGCGATGATTTCGGAGTTCATGCTGCGGTGATGATTGCGAGCCACCTCGGCAATGCGTTCCCGCATTCCGTCTGGCAGACGTACGACGAATTTGTCAGCCGTACGGCTGGAATAAATTGCCTGTTTCAATGGGCGCATATATTTAACCGGTTAGTTCAGGGGAGCGGTTTCTGGAATTGGCCGCAAGATGAGTGTTAAGACAAGGCTCACGACCAAAGTTCAACCCGAATTGCAAAGAGGCCGCATCATGCCTCAGATTTGACATTTCATTGGCGTCAATTCTGTGACAAATATTGAACCGCCTACAGGCTTTATGCCAGTACTGATTTGCGTTTTTGCGGACTGGTTAGAAAAAATCCTGTGACTGCAGCGAAGCTCGTCAATCTTCGCTCAAGCCTATACGGCATCTGGGTTGAAGGGCGCCTGTCCTACAGCGATATGGCCTTTTGCCCTCAAGCTGAAGGTTAGTAGCTGTTCGCCTATTTACGAGTGCCAGGCGACATAAGGTAGGGGAGGGAGATGGGGGGATTAGCGCAGGAGCGGATCGAATTTGATTCGGCGACCCTTGATGAGCGTCAGTACCAGTAGGCTGCCCAGCACGGCGCTGGCGACGAAGGCTAGGGTTTGAGTTTGTTGTGATGTAGCTCCCAGGCCTAGCGCAACAGATAGGAGCGTCAGGCACAGAAACAACCAGGCAGATTTCGACATGAATAGTGTTCTCAGAAAACCCAGTGCTCGGCCGCTGGCGCTGATTGTGTATCTTGGGTCAGGCGGATGGGAGACTGGGGGTTTGCAGTCATCAGTGCCAACTGAGGGCGCTGTTGCAGGTGGTGGGGAATGGCTTGGCTGATTTGCGTGCCGTCTTCAGTACTGGTCGGCTGAAAATGAAACGTCACCACCGTAGCCAGTGCCACAGCGTTCAGTGCTAGTAGAAGGGCGCTGTTCATCATCATAGTCTCCACGGTGCCTGGAACGATTGGTTTTGTGTTTATGACTTTGCAGATGTCGTGCCAATCTATTATTCCAATAAAAACAACGAGTTAAGTTTGTTTTTTGAGGGCGCAGGGTTGCAGTTTGCAATGATGGCATATTGGCGCAGTGCAATTTGCACGATGGCGGTGAAAGTCGTGGCATACTGAATGAGGCTATGAACGTACGCGCAAGGATTGGCCTACAGTCAAAATGCCAACGGACGACATGACAAAACCAGCCTCGGCCGTTAAGATGCACGCCGTCTGTCGCAAGCCCTTCAGGGTAAGCGTTTGGCATTTGTCCCAGTAGCTCAATTGGATAGAGCATCCCCCTCCTAAGGGGAAGGTTGGCCGTTCGAACCGGCCCTGGGACACCATAAATTTCAATGGTTTAGAAGAATTTGCCCCGCGCAGTTATAACTCGTGGGTGCGTAGTGGGTGCAAATGGATGTCTACCCCTCGCTTTTCTTGCCCGCAATTCGCTTGGGCTCATCGTCAGGGTTAACATTCGTTTCTGCATCTTCATCATTTTCGGATGCGGGATGTTTAGATGAGCCGAGCTATCAAACGGATTTACTGCTTCAGGGTGCTGGATGCCGACGGAGGCTTAGTCGACTTCAGCGAAGCCCTAATCGAAATCTCTGACAAATTAAGCATTGGTCAGACGGAGCGCCTCATGTTTGAGGATGTCGTGCGCATCCAACGATTTCGAGACTCACCGGTAGGAAGGCTCTACCATCTAGCGCGATACGCACCTGGTACGCATGGTGCGACGCTGACACCCAAGGCGGGTGGAAAACTTGATGATGAAGGTGTCTTGGGGGCTCCCGCAGGCAAAGAAATCAAAACCGGGGAATGCTACGCGCTCGTCAATGAGCACAACGTTCTTTTTTGCGGCCATGGTCTGAGCCAGCAAAAGTGCTCGGGATATTTTTACACGCTGATCAGATCGCAAAATTACCGGCTAGATCCCGTCAAGTTTCATGCCTCAAGCGACATCAACCAAGTCGCGATCCTGAATGCCCAGGGTGCTAGGTCTATTCGTCTGAACGTCAACGCCTATAAATTGAGTTTGCCCAAAGCTGATAAGGGATGGCTCGGAGGAGTGCTTTCTTCTGTTGGTGATGAGGTGAAAGCGCTGATCAGCAAAGATCCTAACCGGTCTCAAGAAAAATCATTGGAAAACATGGTGGTAGCGCTCGAAATTGGTCTCGAAGGCAACTCTCGCGCGACGGTGGAGTCTCAGGACACGCTTACTGATCTGGCCAATGAGGTGCTTTCCGATGATGATTCCCCCATAGACAGCTTTACTATCGTTACTCGTGACGGAACGCCTATAACTAGCCATGATGTCCAACTACATTCCAGCATTTACGTTGAGAAGGTTGGTACGTCTCTGAGTCACGTCGAAATCTGGGACGGTATGGTCAGGTACATGGGGCAACTCAAGAACCAAAAGCTGCTGGAGCAATAATGGATATTGACTGGCGTCGTATTGCGTTCTTTCTAGGCGCTGTATTCATCAGCATTTGGTGCGGGTGGCACGGCCAGCCCTTGGTGCACGATAATAACGACGCAAGGTCGATGATTACTGATGTTTTTTCTATTTTGGCCGGTTTTTTAATGACCGTCCTCACCCTGCTTATCGAGCCGAAGCCTACCGCGAAAATTTGGCGAGAGGCAGCGTCTAAGAAAACCACCTTTGTAAACAGAATAATTCGGTATAAATGGTTATTCATGCTCTATCTGAGCGTTTTAGGCATGGTGTTCGTTGCAAATCTGCTCACAAAGGCGGCAGGCGTGGCTGAGATTCTTCTGTGGGTCGAGAGAATCTACCTTTCACTTGCCACCCTCGCGTTCATCATCTCACTGACGCTCCCCAACCAGCTAATGCAGCTTCAGGTAGGGCGATATAACGAAATGATCAACGAAAAGAAAAAACCCGTCGTTGATAAAAAGTAACTGCTGCTAAGCCCCGTTTTTTATTCTCAAAACCGTGGTCGTTGAGCAGCTCGCATGCCTTGACGTGGCTCGTATGCCCAGGCCAGCATCGAGCAATTCCTTTACACGCTTGTGCAGTTCCTCGTCCACCGGCCGGCCCTGATACTTACCGGCAGCCCTCGCCTTCTGGATACCTTGGGCTTGGCGCTCGCGCCGCTGCTCGTAATCTTTGCGCGCAATGGCAGCCATCATTTCCACCAGCATTGAATTGATCGCCCCGAGCATCCGCCCGGTGAACTCGTCGCCCTTGGTGTCCTGCATACCCTGGTGGCTGGTTGGCAGGTCTAGTGCGACGATGCGTAGGCCCTTGGAGTCGATCGCGGCCTTGAGCTTTTGCCAGTCCTCAACCGGGAGGCGGGAGAGCCGGTCTATCGACTCCACCAGCAATACGTCCCCCTTGCGGGCATCCTTCAGCAGGCGCAGCAGCTCAGGTCTGTCGGCGGTGGCGCCGCTGGCATTCTCCAGGTACACGCTTGCAATGACCTTATTGTGGTCGCTGGCGAACTGCTCGAGCGAGGCACGGGCGCGGCCGGCGTCTTGTTCTTCGGTGGAAGCTCTGAGGTATGCGCGGATGAACATGATGGGTGCCTGTATCAGTTAGGGCGTTCTACTAATACTGTTGCACTTTGGGTGTTACTTATCAAGCGAAAAGCCCGAGAAAGGCAAAATAAGCCTGTATCTGGATAGGCATACTTGGCATTACGGTGTTCTGTCGAAGCGAAGGGGGGCAAAGCGAAGAGGTAAGCAGAGGGGTGGCAAGTAAGGCCACCCCCTTATAGCGATTTTAGCGGGGCCGCCGTGGAGGCTCAGGCGTGCGCGGCAGGCTTGGACGAGGCTTGTCGTCTCGCACAAATCGCATCGGTGGTGGCGGCGGTGGTGGTGGCTTCTGCGTGGTCATCTCGATTACCTATGGATGGTGGTAAACATAAAACGGTATGAAAGATAGCAGAGCAAATAAGATCGTCGCTGCCATGAACGTCGACAGTTCATTCAGGTACATCAAGCGTCGATCGTTATTAAGCGCGTTCGTAGTCGATCCGGTGACGTATTGATTATAGATGAATATAGACATCTGTTTTTCCGTCTCTTCCACTCCGTCTTCGAACTCTGCGTAGAGCTTGAGCATCGAGATTCTATAGGCCTCGATGTCTTCAAGTGTGGATAGGGCTTTGTCGAACACTCGGAGATTCCAAGCTCTCCAGAAATTCCACACGCCGACAGTCAAGCATATGCAGGCATACCAGTAGAAAATCCAGAAAAACACGGCCACGGTGCCACCAGTGCTTATCGGTGCCTTGTCAAGCATATAGGAGAAAAAGCTAAGCAGGGCTACCAATATAGCGAGTGGCAAACTCAGCCTCGCAATGAGTTTCTCTTTTCTTTCAAGCTCGTAGTAATAAACCTTTTCAGCGAAATTGAATCGCTCCTTGTCATCCATTTGACCGGTATCCATTTTAGTTAAACGAGTGATTAAAGAGATGAAGGGCGAATATCCGTTCCGTTCTGCGTGCCAGAGATTCGGTACTTCTGAACCTCGCCCGCCGCCACCTCTGATGCCGTCTCCTTGACTGGCTGGCCGATCTGCATCGCGCAAAGGCCGTTGCCCTCATCATCACCAGCGATGCCGACAATATGACGGCCCGGGTTGACCTGGAATTTCACCACTTCGCCAGTGTTGATGCGGGCGACCTTTTTCCCGTCAATGAGCACGGTCGCCATACAGCCACCCGAAGCCCAAAACCCGTTATCCCGGCTTACCACCAACGTAGCACCACCCGGGACGGCGGCTTGGTAGGCATAGACCCGATCGGCAGGCACGCGCTTGGCCGAACCTGGCTCTACCGGCGTGCTTGAACAGCCGGCCAGCAACACGGCAGCGGCGGTGAGCAGAATCCTGTGCATATTTCTTCCTCGTGGGTTAATGGGTGACTTTATACCAGCCTGGCTACATCTGGTCTTCGGCGTAAATGGCGGCACTGATGATTGCCCCGCCTACCCTCCGCTTGCCGTAGCAAAGCGGTACCGGGTTGCCGCTCGCCGTGGTGTTCTTGGCGCTGCCGAAGGCGTAGCCGGGGGTGTTTTCTGGCGCGGCGCTGGTCTTCAGGCCGCCGGCCTGGGGACTTAGCATTTGGATAACGCCACCGGCAGCAAGAGCAATCCCTGGGGCAAGCGTAGCGCCGTTGGTGAATGGGCTAGCCACGATCAACACGATGCCGATGATGGTCTGGAGTATGCCGGCGCGCTTGCTCCCGGTGATCACTGGAACCACCCTTATTTCCCTGGCCCCGCCGAGAGTCAACTCGGATTCGCCCACGTTCTTCCTGTTGCGGAAAATTGCGAACTCCAGGCCGATAGACCTTGCTCGCGCGATGTCGCTCAGGAAGCCCGGGTGATTCACATCGATCGCCCTCAGCGCCTCCCTGGTATCGCCGTGAGCGGACAAAGCATAGGTATGTCGACGGCCATATTTTTTGGCCAGTGAGCCACTGAGCAGAATGGTTGTGCGTGGTGAATATTCGATGGCAGTCATACCCGATCCTCAGCGTAAATAGCCGCGCTGATGATGGCGCCGCCCCAGCGTCGGTGTCCGATGCAGAGAGGTACCGGCAAGCCCGATGCCACAGTATTTTTCGCACTACCAAAAGCATAGCCAGGTGTGTTCTCGGGCGCGGCGCTGGACTTCAAGCCCTGGGCTTGTGGGCTCAGCATTTGAATCACGCCGCCGGCGGCCAAGGCAATGCCTGGCGCAAGAGTTGCGCCATTTGTGAAGGGGCTCATAACGATCAGTACAGCCCCTATGATCGTTTGCAAGATGCCTGCCCGCTTACTGCCTACGATCACTGGAGCGATGATGATGTCGCCCTGGCCTTGATAGTTCAGCTCGCTCTCCCCGATGTTTTTCTTACCTCGAAAAACGGCGAACACTAATCCACGCGACCTGGCATTTGAGATAAAGCGTTCCAAGCCGGGAATCTGCACGCACAGTGCTTTCAAGGCTTCCGCCGGCGTCCGCACGGCAAGGTCGTAGGACCTGCCGAACTGTCGGAGCTGGCCGTAGAGCTTGATGGTGGTCATAGGGGAGTTATCGAATGCTGTAACGGCCATGGGGCCTCCTATGGATTGGTGGAAGGGGCAGGAAGCCCAAGGCGAATGGCGAGCACTGCGCGCGACATACGCGCCTGATCGATGGTCAATTGCTCCTGGCGCGGGTCGTAGTTCCACACCCGGTTGTAAATCGCCTCGCTGGCCCGGGCGCCTCGGAATGTGCCCCTCAGCAGATCGGCCGAAACCCTGGCCTCATCCTCGGTAAAGAATGGCCCGTCCACGGTCACCTGCTGGCCGCCGCTGACGTGCTGGACCTCCCACACCGTGTAGCCGGCATCCGGCCCCTGGATCAGTTCGTAGGGTTTGAATTTCTGCGTTTTGCACGCTTCGGTAAAACGCTCTTGAAAGGTCATGTCTTCACACTCACAGAGTCTGCCGTTGATCGGCGCTACCAATACTTGCGTAGCGCACGGAGGGGCAGTTAGGCCGCTTCGGATTGATCAGGAGACGCTTTTGCGGTGGTGCGAGTGGGCATTTTCGCCAGCCATTCGCGAAGTGCTTCGGAGCCCTCACAGCCCGATCGCCACTTCTCAAACCGGCCGGTGTACCCATTCGAATTGGCGACCATACCGCTCAGTGCGACACCAGCATTGGAGGCCGTGGCCAGCACGTCATCGTAGATCGCTAGCATCTGCTTGAGCCCTTCAATGTCTTCGGCGCGCGAGGCGGCAATGCCTGCGCGCGAAAGGCTGTCAGCCGCCTCTGGCGATAGCCCGGAGAGCATTGGGTTTGCCCTGAGCACCGCCTCTACAACGTCGGGGTGACTGCCTGCGCGTGCCTCCGCGACTAGTCGCTGGCGCTCTTCCGGCTTAAGGCTCCGCACGATGGCTCGTAGCTCCTGATCAGCCAGGAAGCCAACAACGTCCGAGCTTGCGCGAGGCGTGACCGGAGCAAAGCCGTTGACCACTGTTTGGGCCAGCGTCAGCATATCCTTTGCCGCCTTTTCCATAGCCGGCATCAAGGCAGGAACGATCCCGTCAATCTGCTCCTTGCCCTTGCGCTCGATGGCCGCGGCGTTCAGGTCTTTATTTCCGCGAATCGAGAGAATTTCTTCTCCAAGGTCCTTGAAAGTCTCCAGCGCCAAGCCCTGCAATTGGCGAACCGACTTCAGCAAGCCGCCGGCCTGCCAGGTGCCTTTCGTGCCATCGGGCCGCTGAATATTGAATGTTCGGGCCTCTACCTGAGAGTGCTCGTATTCGGAGTAATGGAGGTTGGCCAAGCCAACTTTGAGGACGGAGCGTTTGCCGATTTTCATTGAGTTACCTTTGATGTGTGGGTCGATTAAGCGGCGTCGACGTGAAGCGTGCGGTTCTCAACAAGCGCGATCAGCAGAGCGCTTGCCTGAACGCTTCCTTGTTCGGCGGCCGAACGTAGGCGGCCCCACGCGGCATTGATTTCGGCGCGGGTGGGTTTGGCTTGTGGGCCACGGGGTTTGGTAGTGCTGGCGCTGACTGACATGATCAATCCTCTGTGAGCTGTTGAAAGCCTTGCAAAGCTCACATTAGGGGGTATCTGGCCGCATATCCAGTGCTTTTAGGGTGCACCTAAGGTGCTACACGGAACGGGATTGAATGGGACTGAAATAGTTGGTTTTGGCGGGATTGAAGAGGGTGTTTCTGTTGCAGTAAATCGAGAGTAGTCAAAGTGATACAGGGCCGGGATTTCGACTCAGTCCGACCTCAGATTGAGGATGGATCGGGGAGGGCTGAACTACCGTTTTGGTATGTCAGGTTTCCGCGCCACGTTTTGCAATATGTGAAAACGTGGCGCGGCGATAGGTCACTTATCCTGAATCTGGTTCGGCAAGCGAGTACCGTAATGATCTGGCGGGCTATCTAGATTGCTTAGCAGATTTGAAAGCAAGTCGTAATCGGTTTCCAGCTCATAAAGCTTTTTGTAGCTGTGATTTTGATCACCGAGCGTGTCAAAAAAGCTGCTTTTTACCTCAGCTAAAAGCGTCTGCAGTTCTTCCAAGTCATCAACAGCGACGGCCAGGTCCTGTGACGAAAGGTAGACCAGCGTTCTATCGGGGTTATACATCGTCGGAAGCCGGCCATGACTTACGCACAGACCGCGCACCTCATCGAATTTAGCGTTCGCCGCATACGTGTCCCAGTTGAATTTTGGACGTGCCATCCTTTTGCTCCTTCTAATTAGCGATCCGTGAGGGTAGCAGTCAATATTCACATTTCAATATTGCAGCGATCTTTGGTGTTGCACCTGCTCCTACCTGCTGTCAGGCGTCTCTGAGTGGAGCCAGGACGAATTCAACCTCAACGCGGTCTGCTGGCTCGGTTTTGCCGGCGTCAGTCCTGGCCCTGCGACTGGTGTAGATGTCACCACACTCTTTGGCGGCCTGCTCCATCAGTTTCATCGCCATCACCAGGTGCCCGCGTGCCTCGGCCTCTTCAAGCATCCGTCCAAGCGCGCGCAGCCTCATGGATCGGTTGGCGATCGGCTCCTTGACCACCTCAGACCGGAAACCGCTCCTGGTGTCTTCGAACAGCGTCACCCAGCGCTTTGCCAGGCCTTTGCTGCTCCTGCGTGTCGGGTCGTGGGTCTCGACCTGCTGGCGCGACACGACCACGCCGAAGCCATCCTTAACAGCGGTCGCGACCTGTGAGGGAGAGTCGAAGCACGCCAGGGATTGGACGATAAAGGCTTTGATTTCGTTGTTGAGCGCGGCCATGGGCTGGAATCTGTCTAGGGTCTGTCAAGAATAGACCAATGGTTGCCCATAAAACCAAACGAGACAATGCCTAGTTTTCAGCAACCATTACTCGGAGTTCTAATGGCTCTATGCGGGAGCTCTAGCAGTGGGCGTCCACTGATTAAACCTGCTCCGTGGATCTGCATGAGAACGGAGCAGGTTTATTGATGGATATTACCAAGGTGTATTTTTAATTGCGTTAAATACATCTAGCTCTTCTTTGGTGGGCTTCCGCTCGGTTTCAGTTACGTATCCAAGTATTCGCCTGAAGTAGTCAGTTATGTTTATTAATTGGTCTTTTCCATTGTCGTTGCCCATCTTTCTTGATTTAACTAGTATGTCTGTTTGGGCGCCGGTCTTTGGATCGGAGAATGTGATGTTTTTTTGCTGCGGAATCGGGCTGTCTAGAATAAGAAACATTTCATCCTTAGCTCTCTCCGCACAGTCCAGCAGCATGATTGCGTTGGTGGTTCGCCCCATCCAGCCTACACCTGCATCCACGTAACGCATCTGGCGGTGTGTGGCAACATCGTTGTAGATGCATTGAATCTCTGTCACGAAGGACATCTGAAGCTTTTCAGAGCTTTGCATCAATATGTAATTGACGAAGTAGCTCCCGTCGAAAAGTCCATAGTCACAAGACCAGTCCACGTATCCCTCTGCGTCCTCAAGTCTGCTCTGCTCAGGGTTGGAAAATTGAGCTACTGACTCCAGCAAAGTAAACATACCGGCATCGAAATCAGTCCGAAAATCAGCATACATTTTGTCTCGCAAGAACATCGGTATCTTGCAGTCATCTAACAACACTGGGATCGTGACTACTCGCTTTTCGTCAAGCTCTCGAAATAATCCCGCAGTGAGCTCTTTTTTACACCATTCGGATTCGACCGAAGCTTTGGATAGCATAATAAGTAAAGCGCTAGAGCCCTCAACTGCCTCCTGAACCTTATTGATTATTGAATCGCCTGCTCGCAACTCCCATCGGTCAATCCATACGCTCGTTCTTTTTCGGACGAGGTGTCCAGCAATTAAATCAATTTTATCTTTGTCCGCGTGCGAATAACTAACGAAAATCGGCATACCTTTCTCATCCCTTGATCCAGCCCAGTGCCGGTTATCCGTGATACCTCAGTTTTGAAGCAAGTGCTAGTGGCTGACTGTTTCCCGGCCATACGGTCCGATTCGGCTCATATGGTCTGTTTCGCAGCGCTCGGAAGGCGTACTGAGAAAATCGGATCCACTACCAATCTGCCAGATAGACCAAACCGTCTCAGTGAGACCAAATCGTCACACAACGAGATAATTCACTGCCTTTTCGAGTTTATTCAGAGTTTTCACCTGGAGTTGCGTCGAGATACCCTGAGAAGTCAGGACATCTCAGGAGCCCCTATGTCAGTCATCGATTGCGATTACCTGCCCGACCCATCCAAGACCACATTCCCGCCCGAACTGGCGCTGCTGATCGTGCGCAAGGCTGCATCCATGGCCGAGGCGTTCGAACAGCAGGTCCTGGACCAACTGACCAAAGACGCCATCTCAGCAATATCCGCCGGCGCCGATCCGCGCCAGGTGATCAGGCAGATGCAGCTGTAACTGCTGGCAAAGGGGTGTCGCTTCCAGAAACGAGACCCCTTTTACGACCCTCTCGCGAAACTACCGGGTTTTCGAAAGTACGAAGGCCAGAACCGTCGATTTTTCACCAGACTCCCGTTAAGCGGATTGGATTCAATCTTCAAACATGAGAGCTAAAGCAACGCACACTCCCCCAACCAGTGCAGCCACGGCAGCGATCTGATTCAACTCAGCAGAGGCCACGATCAACTTTGCCAGGCTCTCTGCCGACACAGATGCCAATGCTGTGAGAGATTTGAGTTGAAGATCAGCTGACATAAGCCAGGAAACGCCAGAGGTCAATGCAGCGAGCATAGCAATAACAGCCAGCAATTTTTTGAAGAAAATTTTAGTCATTTTCAAGTCCTTTTGTGGGTTCCAGCCTTTGTCGGCAGAAAACAGCGATCCTGAAGGTGGGCGTAGCATATTTTTAAACTTCGTTGCGTCAGTACTAACTCTGTGCGAATATGCTATCTACGTTAGTACAAACGAGGTGCCAGATGACCGAAGACCGCAAGACGACACCTAAGAGCAGCAATGAGCGGCAGAGGGATCTCAAAGCGCGCAGGATCGCTGAAGGATACAAGCACACCACGGTGTGGATTCACACCGAGACGGAGCAGGAGGGTAAGCAGGCAGCACGCGACGGGAAGCCACTCAAGCCTATGGAGTCGAAAGACCCTTTGAGTTGGGCGGTGGGCTGGATAAGCGAGAAGGGCAAGCAGTAGATACGGGAAAATCCCATATGTAGATCGGCTTAAACCGTAGCCGATTGAATCGAAGGTCCAGATTTGGGCCATCTTAAAAGAGGTGCCAAGCCGCTGCGCGAACAGCGGCCTGGCGATCACACGACGCAACCTTGAGAGACACGTCATGCAACTTTACCAAAATATCAGTAACGCTCTGAAAGGCCAAGATAAGTCCGAATTTGAAGGGGAGGGCTCGGCACGCAATGAGGCGGAAGACTCTAGCGTCTTACACCTGCCACTCTTCACCGAGAAGCAACGAACCTTAGTGGTTGAGCTCATTCTCGCAGAGCGGCGCCACGCTACTCGGTGGTGGACTCACCTGAGCGAGATGCGGCGGCGTCAGGAGCTCCCTGAGTGGGTTGCGGCGGACATTGGCACTCATGATGAGCACGACCTTCTGCTTGAGACCAGGAAAGCCGTCAATCAAGCCCTGTTCGGCTCGGATGACCTGGGCGGTGATCAGCAATACCGCGCGGTGGTGCTGGAGTAGGGCTGACAAGCAACGAAACCTTTGCCGCATCAAGGGCATTACCCCGAATCAGGGTGGTGCCCTTTTTTCATTTGCTGGCGGCGGGGGCCTTTTCGGCAAGGTAGATCATGTGGAGCTGTATGCCTCCAACCACTCGTCAACACTCTGATCCTGAGGAGGCTTAGGGATAGGTAAATCAGTTATGGAAGCTGTCTTGTATTCGTCCTTTCTTATTAACTTGTTTTCGTGGTTTGAAACGCACGTAGTTGAAATTGGCTGTAACCCGCGCACCGCATGGGCTGGAGCGCTTTCCTTGTCCGGGGCTCTTGTCCGGAAGTTGTCCGGAAGTTGTCCGGATATTGTCCGGAATTTGTCCGGCAAAATTGCCTTTCTGAATTGCTCGGCAGTCAGGCTGATAGGCGCCAAACTGCCGGCGTTAATACGGTCGTCAGTCAGCAATCCGGTCAGCATGACGCCACGCAGTTTCCCCATGTAATCGTGCATAGCTGAAAGGCGCCGAGGGAATGACAAGCCCGTGCCCATCCAGAATTTGTAGAAGTGGCTGCGCTTACCTATACGGAATTGTCCCCTGGGAAGCAGCGTGCCAGCCTTAGCTGCGGCTGTGTTCCGCTGACGGGTCAGGTCTGCATTGAAAACGGCGTATACAGACTCCCCATTTACTAGCGAGACGAACCGCAACGTGATACCGGCACTCCGGGTTTTTCCATAGTGACCAGTTGAATAATCCGTGTACTCGAAAGCATCCAGGCCTAATGAAATAAGCGCTTCACGGCAAAGCCTGGCCCGGTTGGTGTTGATCCACTCAGGCGGCACGGGCTTGCCGCTCGCCGGTTGAATGACGAGCTGCCCACGCTCAATGCTCACCGTGTCGCCGCGGCTAAGTAGTTTTGTGGCTAGGCATTCCACTGAATCGACCTCAGCGTAGTTCGGCTGGATAAACAACGGGCTGAAGCCCGCCAGCAGCTCGCAGGCAGGCGCAGGGGACGCCGCAATTTCGCGGCGTCCCCTGCGGTCTCCGGATTACGACGCTTCGCGCATCAGGATGTACTTGGCCACGCGGTGTGGCGGTCGTCCTGGTTCAGTGGACTGATGCGTCCAGTAGGTGCGGATTTCGTGACCCTTTTTCCTGAGGCGGCGGATGGTGTTGGGGGGCTGGACGATATCCAAGCCCTTTGCGGCCTCGATGGTCGATACCGGCCCGTTTCGCAGGGCCTCCATCATCTTGCGGTCTTGCTCAGTTGAAGAATGGCGTGTCATAGTTTGCCCTTCACGTTGGTGCTATCCAGTGTGTTTTCGCTAAGGCGGTGTTCTAGCACCGCCTTGGCAATCTCCCGCGCAGTCCTGCGCAATCCCCACTCCTTATTCTTTTCGCACTTCACCGTGCGCCGACCTTTGCTGCGCGCTCGACGAACGCCTTCAGCTCGGATGCCAAAGCCAGGCGCCGGCGGCCGATCTTGAAAGTCTTGATTTCGCCTTGAGCGATAAGCTCGTATGTGGCGGAGCGAGAGATGCCCAAGATTCGGGCTGATTCCTCGACGCTCAACGACAGCGGCGCCATTTGTTGGGGTGCTTGTTCCATAGGATTCTCCAAATGCCCATCGAGAGTGATTGGGCAATGAGGGAATCCTATTGCCGTATTTGCATGTAGTCAACTGCAATCATGGGAGGATTGTGAACGCATGGACTTCGGCGGACGCAAAAGGTACGATTCGATTTATGCGTTAATTGATGAGTGCAGATGAGATGGCTAAGAACAAGCCCAACCAGGGCGCACGGAAGACAGAGACCTTGACTTTACGTCTCGACCCCAAGGTTAAGCTGATGATCGAGCTCATCTCTCGCATTCGACGACAGTCCATCACCGGCGTGGTAGAAGCTGCGATCGAGGAAATCGCTTTTGATTTAGACGCCCCGGTCGTATCGGCGGGCGAGCCGTGGCCTATGTCTCTGCTGAGCGCAGTGAGCGAAATATGGTCGACAGATGAAAGTGAGCGCTTTATCCACCTATGCACCCACCTTCCTTCTCTGATTACTTACGAGGAGCAGCGGATTTGGGAAACGATTAAAGCGTCTAAAGTCTTTCTAACCGATGGCATCGCAGAAAACGCTCAGTTTTGGGATGTTCCGGGGGTTGGATACATTGACAAGCATAGCGTCCGAATTTGGTGGCCTGATTTGCTGGCTCACGTTGAGGAAAACAAAGAAAGCCGCACCATCGTGCCCTTTGAGCCGCCTCTCTAAATCAGCTCTACCGCGGCGGCCTTGGTCCCTGGCGCCAAGTGCGCGTAGCGCAGCGTCATTTTTATATCGGCGTGCCCCAGCAGATCCCGTACCGTATTGAGCGGTACGCCGGCCATTACCAGGCGTGAAGCGAAGTCGTGACGCATATCGTGCCAGCGGAATCCGTCGATCTGCGCCCGCTCAAGCAATTTGAGCCAGGCGCTTTTGACGTCCTCAAAGCGACCGCCGCCCTGACCTGGGAATACATAGGGCGACTTGCTCACCTGCTTCTTCCAGGCTTCCAGCACACCAATGGACTCCTTGTTCATCGGGATGTGGCGCGTATCGCTTGTCTTGGTGGTGGCCCCGGCGACTGTGATTGTCTTCGTGTCGAAGTTCACCGCTGTCCATTTCAGGTCGAACAACTCTCCGCGCCTCATGCCGGTATTCAGCGATACCAACACCATTGGCTTCAGATGATCGGTGAAGGGCAGTCCCAGGAGGCTTGGCATCGGCTCTCTGTGGCGGTCCGTCCGCCAGGCGTTTGCACTCTCGCGCTCGTCCCTCATTTCATCCTGTCGAGCGTCCAGGGCATCGCGTAGACGCTTGGTCTCGTCGGCAGCCAGGTAGCGAATCACCCCCTTTGAATCGACTTTCAGCTGTTTCAGCTTGGCCAGCGGGTGTGTGTCGATGTACTCCCACTCAACGGCACGACTGAAAACACCACTGATCGAGCCCATTTTTCGATTCACCGTCGAGGCCTTGTTACCGGCCTGCATCCATCCGGTGCGGATCTGCTCCAGGTCTCGCCCGGTGATCGCGTCCAGGCGCTGGGACATGATTGGGTCATAGTTATTGCTTAGAGTGTGCTGTGTCTTCTCGTGGCCTTTGTGGTGAGCCTTGAACCACGGCATATAAGTGTCTTCAATGAAGTCGCGCAAGGAGGGCAGGGTGGCGCCTCTTCGGCCTTGAGTGACCGCCAGAGGCTCTCCATGTGCTCGGGCTTCTGCGAGGTACTGAGTGGCCTCAGTGCGCGCTTGATCAAGCGTGAGAATGCCGACACGACCTAAAGTCTTCTTTCGGCCACGGGCCCAGGAGACCACGTAAGACTTTGTACCTGCGGCAGTAACACGCACGAATAGACCGCCGACGGTGGTATCGTGAACTTCGTATTCGTTGCCAGTGACCTGCAGTGATCCTAGCAGTTTGGCTGTTAGCTTCTCTTTCAATTTGTTCCCATGGGTGCATGGTGGGTGCAAAAAGAACTATACGGGGTCGTTTTTACGGACACAACCGGACGCTAAAGCCAATAAATGCTGGGCTTCCTCAATGGTGATTGGGCTTAATATGACCCTCCTAAGGGGAAGGTTGGCCGTTCGAACCGGCCCTGGGACACCATCTCTGTAAAGCTATCCCCTCCTCGTATTTGTCGGTCTCAACAACAGTCATCCTTGTTCCTCGCTTGTGCGGGATCCCGCCGCGCTTCTTTCGGTTGTGATCCAGATGCATTGGCGTGGGTGGGGATAATTCGCGTCCCTAGGTTGTGCGCTCCTTCTATATAGAGAGGCGGTGGGTACCCTGGTTTTTATAGGCGAGTAAGTGTTTCGCTTTTTTTAAGATAAAGGGGTTGACGTTCATGGCGATCCCTGTAGAATTCGCCTCCCGCTTACGAGAGATCGCAAGCGCAAGTGGTTGAAGTTG
>NZ_SMOF01000001.1:4660956-4681546 GCF_018135665.1 Pseudomonas sp. B2021 | reverse complement strand
ATGGTAGTGTGGGGTTTCCCCATGTGAGAGTAGGTCATCGTCAAGATTAAATTCCAAAACCCCAATTGCGAAAGCAGTTGGGGTTTTGTTTTGGGCGCTTGAAAGTCGGACGCCTGCGAAGCTTGCACAGTGTTCTATCGAAATCTTTTGTGCAGATACCCTAATACGAGTCGAACCTTGCGTGTGATCAAGGTTCACAGGTGGTGCGCCGTGTATTTATCTCCACGGTTATGTACCTCACAGACACCCATGTGGCGTCTGAGCTGTGAAACAAAATAATCCCCGTAAACAGGCTCTGCCGCCTGTCCGGATTCAACTGCCCCGGACTATCATGCTGATAGCCCTACCCCTTACCGCAAGGAGCCGCTCGGAACGCCGATGCGCCAGATCTGGAAATCTTTTCGAGCCCTTTATTTCGCCTCCTTGATGATGCTGATCGGCTCCGGCCTGCTTAGTACTTATCTGGCTTTGCGTCTGGCAGCAGACAATGTCGACAGCTTGTGGGTCGGTGCGCTGATGGCTGCCAACTATTTTGGCTTGGTGCTGGGCGGCAAGCTCGGGCACCGCCTGATTGCCCGGGTCGGGCATATTCGTGCTTACGCCACCTGCGCGGGGATCGTCGGCGCAGCAGTGCTGGGTCACGGTTTGGTTGATTGGCTGCCAGCCTGGATTGTGCTGCGGATGATCGTGGGCTTGGGGATGATGTGCCAGTACATGGTTATCGAGAGTTGGCTCAATGAGCAGGCGGATGCCAAGCAGCGTGGCGTAGTGTTCAGCGGCTACATGATTGCGTCCTACCTTGGGCTGGTACTGGGCCAGTTGATCCTGGTCATGCATCCCCATCTGGGGCTTGAGCTGTTAATGCTCGTGGCGCTGTGCTTCGCGCTGTGCCTGGTCCCGGTGGCCATGACCCGGCGCATTCACCCGGCTCCACTGCACCCGGCCCCGATGGAGCCGCGCTTTTTTATCAAGCGCGTGCCGCAGTCGCTCAGCACCGTGTTGGGTGCTGGGTTGATCGTCGGTTCGTTCTACGGCTTGGCACCGCTCTACGCCTCTCAGCAGGGCCTGACAACTGAGCAAGTCGGCCTGTTCATGGGTAGCTGCATTTTTGCTGGATTGGTCGTGCAGTGGCCGCTGGGCTGGTTGTCGGACCGCTATGATCGTGCGCTGCTGATTCGCTGCTTTGCCTTGTGCCTGGCGGTGACGGCCTTGCCGTTGGCAATCATGACGCAGGTACCGTTGGAAGTACTGTTCGTGGCAGGCTTCTTCTGTTCGCTGGTGCAGTTCTGTCTTTACCCTTTGGCTGTGGCCTTTTCCAACGACCATGTGGAAGGCGATCGTCGGGTGTCACTGACGGCCATGTTGCTGGTGACCTACGGGATCGGCGCCAGCTTGGGGCCGCTGTTGGCAGGTGTGGTGATGAAGCTATTCGGCAGCCAGATGCTCTATGCGTTTTTCAGCTTATGTGCGTTGATCCTGGTGTGGCGCATTCGACCCAAGGCTGTGACCAACCTGCATCAGGTCGACGACGCACCGCTGCATCACGTGGCAATGCCCGACAGCATGTCCAGTTCGCCCTTGGTGGCTGCCCTTGACCCGCGGGTGGATGAGCAGGTGGTACAGGAGCAGATGCAAGTGACTGTGCCTGATCCAGAGCCCGCCCCTGAAACCGAGGAGCCGACGAGCGAAGAGTCGCACGAGCCACCAGACCCGGACGAGCATCCCCATGACTTAAGCAGGGCACGCCCCTGAACGAAAAAACGGGCAGATCCCATCAGGATCTGCCCGTTTTTTTATCTCAGCGTCTAACGCTCAAAGATCGTCGTCTTTATCGAAGCGCCGAGCTTCACGTTGTAATTGGTAGACAAAGCGCTCCACTTGGCGCTGCACCAAACCACTCATGTTGTGAAAGCGCACGCCGGCAAAGGTGGTGTTGATCTTGTCTTCGAAGTGCAGGTAGCGCAGTTCCACAGAGGTGGTCATGCTGCCGAAGGGCAGGGCAGCGATAAAGCGGTCATAGACCTGGCCCAACTGCAGACGCTCGGAGATATCGCCTTCAAAGCGCAATTTGCAGCCGGTTGCCGAGATATCCAGCAGCTTACCGCTGATAGGCGCCTTGAGCTTCTCGCCACCCAACTGAATGTCCACCAATTGCGCGAGCTTAAGAGCGGCGCGGAAGGCATTGCGTCGTTGGTGGTAAACCACTTCGCCGGGCAGGCTGCCGCTGTAGATGCGGTGGCCGCCTTTTTCGCTGATGGCCAACGTGCCATTGCTTTCCCAGGCAACCCGCACACCCTCATGGAAACCTTCGATACGGAAGGCTTCGCCATTCTCAAGATAGCGTTCACCGTCACGGGGAATCATTTCGTCCAGTACCAGCGTCTTGCTGTCCCGGTCGATGTCCACCAGGTAGCTCTGGAAGCGCTGGCTGCGTTCGTGGAAAGTGATGATCAGTGGGTCATGGCTTTCTTGCAGCATCCGCAACGTGCTGGCGATTTCCAGAGGCGTGGTGAGCACCTTGGGTGGCTGCGGTGCATCTTCCGCATTAAGGGCGTTGAACACGGTTCTTCCATCTCCAGGCAAAATACGACTACACGCAAGAACCGGCATTTTGCCAGTATGTAGCGCGCCTTGGATAGGCCACGCTGTAAACCGGCGTCAGGCTTGGCTGCGGGTGCTTGGCTTGACCAGGCGTGAGGTGGAGCCTTGGGCGTTGTAAAGGGCCGGAGGCTCTCCGCCGTGCAGTATGCGCAGCTGATTGGCGGTCGTGGCTTGCTGAAGCTGGATCGACTGACCGTTGAGCAGGTTGGCTTCCTGGCACTGGGCAAGCAAATGATTGAGTTCTTTGCTTTGTGCCAGCAGTTGATCGCCAACTGAAGAGTGGCTGGCCAGTTGTGCCAGGCCATCATGATCGGCAGGCAGACCCAGGCTGATCAGAATCTCACTGCGCTTTTTGCCATGCTGTTCAAGCAAGACAATCAGCGATTGTTTGCGCGCCAGGATTTCTTCCAGCAAGCGCATATCCCGGCCGTACAACGCCAGGGATTCTTCCTTAAGCAGCTCGAGCAATTGTTGCGTCGGCGCCAGATCATCAATGATCAGTTGGAGCAAATGTTCGTCGTGGTGCATGGCTGGCCTTGGGTTTTAAGCGTCCAAAAGCCCTGCGCAGGCCTTTGCCTAGCGCTCGGCTTCGAAGTTGAGCAGCTTGCTGGCTACACGGTTGCTGTCGACTTTATAGCTGCCATCGGCGATCGCCTGTTTCAACTCGGCCACGCGGGCTTTATTGACGACGGGTTGATCGCGCAGCGAGTCAGTGACCTTTTGCAACTGTTGAGCCTCATTGCTCAGGTGTACCGATTCCCCACTCTGGCTGGCGGCGGCCTGCTCTGCTTTGGCAGGCAAGGGCTGCGGCTTGGCTTCTACGCTGTCCTTGGCACCGCCGGTGCGCGTATTGCCGGGCAAGGCCGGGGCGTTATTCAAACGACTGAAATCAATGACCATGTTGAAAAACCTCTGGGTATTTGGACGCTTGCCATGTTTTCGGCCATACCCGGGCAAACTTTAGGCTCGATTGACAATAAACCTGTTCGGCTCAATATCCAGCACACAGTGTAGGAAAAGCTGGCATTTGATTCCAGTCATCTATAGCGCCACCTCGACCTGACCTGGCGCGGTGACTCGCGCCTTGATCACGCGATTGGAGTTGAGGTTCTTGACACGGATCTGTTCGCTCATGCCGCCATTGGACAACGCCTCTCCCGGCATCCTGACGTTCAGGCCGCCACTGCTGGCGGAAATCACCACCTGGTCACCCTTGCGAATCACCTCGGCCTGTTCCAGATGAACCAGCGTGAGGACTTGGTCGGTGACCACCGGTCGCGTGAGTTTCTGCCCGACGGCCTGGTCCAGCGACGTCAGGTAGCCTTGGTTGATCAGGCTGATGTCCCGCTCGCGCAACGCCACATCGTCGTAGCCGATGATGCCGGTGCGCTTCAACGGTCTCGCCACGACCACCACGTCGCGAAACAGCTTGACCTGAGCGGGTACAAAAACCGTCCAGGGCGAGGCGCCCTCACAGCGCACCTTTACGGTCACACGGCCGATGGGCTGGGCGGGGCTTTCCAGGGTGGCTGTCAATTCCTTGTCGCACAGTGGCATGCGCAAACGGGGGTCCAACTGGTTGACCTGGATTTCATAACGCCCCGGCGTCTGGGTGGTCGCCAGATAATCTTCTACAGTGAACTCAAGAAAGCCTTGGGTGACGCCGATAAGTAGATCAGGCAGGGTAACGTTGTCGGCGCGGGCCGTGACGCCCAGGCCCGAGACAAGCAGCGCCAGCGCGGCGCAGAGCAGTCTGCGGTAGCGTGAGCGGCCAGGGTGTCGGGAAACTGTCGTTTTAATATCCATACTCAGTAAATAGCAAAGCTCGTGCCGTTTAGTGTTGGGTACGCGTCGTACCCCTAGGATTTAGGAGTCTGGGCATGGCAGGTGTAATGGATTCAGTAAACCAGCGCACACAGCTGGTAGGGCAGAATCGCCTGGAGTTGTTGCTTTTCCGCCTGGATGGCAATCAGTTGTATGGCATCAACGTGTTTAAAGTGCGTGAAGTGCTGCAATGTCCCAAATTGACGATCATGCCCAAGTCCAGTCCGGTAGTGTGTGGCGTGGCCAACATTCGTGGCGCGACCATCCCGATTCTTGACCTGGCAATGGCCACGGGGGCCGCGGGTTTGCAAGACCGCCAGAACCCTTTCGTGATCATCACCGAATACAACACCAAGACCCAGGGTTTCCTGGTGCGCTCGGTGGAGCGCATCGTCAATATGAACTGGGAAGAGATCCATCCGCCGCCCAAGGGCACGGGGCGCGATCACTACCTGACGGCGGTGACGCGGGTCGACAACCAGTTGGTGGAAATCATCGACGTGGAGAAGATCCTCGCCGAAGTGGCCCCCACCTCGGAAACCATCTCCGTCGGTGTGGTGGATGCCGAAACGGCACACAAGGCGGTTTCGCTGCGCGTGTTGACCGTGGACGACTCTTCCGTAGCGCGCAAGCAAGTCACACGTTGCCTGCAAACCGTCGGGGTGGAGGTGGTGGCCCTCAATGACGGGCGCCAAGCCCTGGATTACCTGCGCAAGCTGGCGGACGAGGGCAAGAAGCCCGAAGAAGAATTCTTGATGATGATCTCTGACATCGAGATGCCGGAAATGGATGGCTACACGCTCACGGCCGAGATACGTAACGATCCACGCATGCAAAAATTGCATATCATCCTGCATACTTCGTTGTCGGGGGTATTCAATCAGGCAATGGTCAAGAAGGTCGGTGCGGATGACTTTCTGGCCAAATTCCGTCCTGATGACCTCGCATCCCGGGTAGTCGACCGGATCAAGGCAGCAGATCACGGCTAGGGGATGTCCCCCGGCGGTCACACGATTTAAGAGGCGGCATCATTGTCTACGGGTAATTTGGATTTCGAACAGTTCCGGGTCTTCCTGGAAAAAGCCTGTGGCATATTGCTCGGTGAAAACAAGCAGTACCTGGTATCCAGCCGCCTCAACAAGCTGATGGAACAGCAGGGCATCAAATCCCTGGGTGAGTTGGTCCAGCGGATCCAGGGTCAGCCGCGCAGTGGGCTCAAGGAAATGGTGGTCGATGCCATGACCACCAACGAAACCTTATGGTTTCGCGATACCTATCCCTTTGAAGTGCTCAAGAACAAAGTGTTGCCCGAAGCCATCAAGGCCAGCCCGGGCCAGCGCCTGCGTATCTGGTCGGCGGCCTGTTCTTCGGGGCAGGAGCCGTACTCGATCTCGATGTCCATCGACGAGTTCGAGCGAACCAACATGGGCCAGTTGAAAGCCGGCGCGCAAATTGTGGCCACGGACTTGTCCGGCACCATGCTCACCAACTGCAAGACCGGTGAGTACGACAGCCTGGCCCTGGGCCGAGGCTTGTCCCAGGAGCGCCTGCAACGCTACTTCGATCCCAAAGGGGCAGGGCGTTGGGCGATCAAGGCGCCGATCAAGAACCGCGTCGAATTTCGCTCGTTCAACCTGCTCGACAGCTACGCCAGCCTGGGCAAGTTCGACATGGTGTTCTGCCGCAACGTGCTGATCTATTTCTCGGCTGAAGTGAAGAAAGACATCCTGTTGCGCATCCACGGCACCCTCAAGCGCGGAGGTTATCTGTTCCTCGGTGCTTCCGAGGCGCTCAATGGGCTGCCGGATCACTTCCAGATGGTGCAATGCAGCCCTGGGATCATCTACCAGGCCAAGTAGTCTGGATGTATGCAATAAAAACTGTGGGAGCCGGGCTTGCCCGCGATGGCGGTGTGTCAGTCGATGAATAGGTCGGCAGGTACTGCGCCATCGCAGGCAAGCCAGCTCCCACATTTTTTTCTCGGCAAGCTGGAGTAAAGCGGCAAGCCCCATTGCCGCTTTACTGGCACTACGCGGAAATCGCTTGCCGCTTTTCTGGCATAGTCGCCGGCAACTTCCCTCGAAGCCCTTGATATACGGGCTCCCGCAAGATTGGCATGCACCTTGCTATAACCCTGCTAACGAACAGCAGGTCAGCCTAAAGGTTTCCGCCATGAGCATCAGCTTCGATAAAGCGCTCGGTATCCACGAACAAGCCCTGGGCTTCCGCGCCCAGCGTGCCGAAGTCCTGGCCAACAACATTGCCAACGCCGACACCCCGAACTACAAGGCTCGGGACTTGGACTTCTCCGCTGTGCTCGCCGCACAACAGGACAAGACCAAGAACGGCACCTTCGCCTTGAATATGACCAACAGCCGTCATATTGAAGCGCAAGGCCTGAGCAAGGGTGACGAGTCGCTGCTGTATCGCACACCGATGCAGCCGTCGATCGACCAGAACACCGTCGACGCCCAGCTGGAGCAATCGAACTACGCCGAAAACTCGGTGAACTTCCAGGCCAGCTTCACCCTGCTCAACAGCAAATTCAAAGGGCTGATGTCAGCCCTGCGCGGAGAGTAAGCCATGTCCCTGTCCAGTGTTTTCAATATTGCCGGCAGTGGCATGAGCGCGCAGACCACGCGTTTGAACACCGTCGCCAGTAACATCGCCAACGCCGAAACCGTCTCCTCGAGCATTGACCAGACCTATCGCGCCCGCCACCCGGTGTTCGCCACCATGTTCCAGGGGGGGCAGGCAAGCGGCAGCGATTCGTTGTTCCAGAGCCAGGACGCCGCCGGCTCCGGTGTGCAGGTGTTGGGCGTGGTTGAAGACCAGAGCAACCTGGAGGCCCGTTACGAGCCCAACCACCCGGCCGCGAACGAAAAGGGCTACGTCTACTACCCCAACGTCAACGTGGTCGAGGAAATGGCTGACATGATCTCTGCCAGTCGCTCGTTCCAGACCAACGCGGAAATGATGAACACCGCCAAAACCATGATGCAGAAGGTTCTGACCCTGGGTCAGTGATAAGGGGCGCCAAATAATGGCCATCGTTGATACGTCAAACAACACGGCGGTTCAGGACCTTTTCAATTCCAAGGTCAAGACTGCGACGAACAACAGCAGCGTCAGCGACGCTTCCAAGACGGCGACGGGCAACCAGTCGCTGGGCAAGGATGCGTTCCTGCAACTGCTCGTCACCCAGCTGAAAAACCAGAACCCGCTGTCGCCCCAGGACAACGGCGCGTTCGTCGCGCAGCTTGCACAGTTCAGCAGCCTGGAAGGCATCAATACCCTGAACGACTCGGTGAACAACATCTCCAGCAACTTCAGCTCGTCGCAGGCGCTGCAGGCTTCGTCGCTGGTGGGGCGCTCGATCATCATCCAGACCGACAAGGCCATGGTGGATACCAGCAAGAGCATGACCGGTTCGGTGGCAGTAACCTCGGCGGTGGGCAATGTCTCCGTCAAGATCACCGACAAAGACGGCAATGTGGTGCGCACCGTTGACATGGGCGCCCAGAGTGCCGGTACCCAGAGCTTTATCTGGGATGGCAAGAACGACAAGGGCGAGGTTGCCCCAGCTGGCACCTACACCTTCAATGCCACCACCAAGAACGACAAAGGCGACGCAGTGGCCTTGACCACTTCGCTGCCCGCCACGGTCACCAGCGTGACCCTGAGCAAGACCGGCGGCGAAATGCTGCTCAACCTTGCAGGCGGCATGGGCAGCGTCAAGCTGTCGCAAATTCAGACTATCGGTACATAGAGCCGGCTAAATACGGCAGAGGGAGAGAAACATGTCTTTTAATATCGGCCTTAGCGGCCTCTATGCGGCCAACAAACAACTGGACGTGACCGGCAACAACATCGCCAACGTCGCGACCACTGGCTTCAAGTCATCCCGTGCGGAATTCGCCGATATCTACGCGGCTTCCAAGCTGGGCACTGGCCAGAACAGCATCGGCAATGGTGTGAACCTGGCGGCGGTGTCCCAGCAGTTCACCCAGGGCGACGTCAACGGCAGCGGCGGCATCCTCGACATGGCGATCCAGGGCGGTGGCTTCTTCGTACAGAAGGGCAGCGACGGTTCGCTGGAGTACACCCGTAGCGGCGCTTTCCGTGCGGACAAGGACGGCTACATCACCAACAACACCGGCACTTCCCGCCTGCAAGGGTATGCCGCGGACGATAATGGCAAGATCAGCAAGGGTGGCTTGGTCGACCTGCAACTGAATCTGGCGAACCTGCCGCCCAAGGCGTCCACCAAGGTCGACTCCACCAGCAACCTGAACTCCTCGGAGCCGGTGATCGACCAGACGGCCAAGCCGTTTGATCCAACCAAGACCGAAACCTTCACTACCCAGTACAGCACCACCTTGTACGACTCCCAAGGTAACGCGCACCCGATGGTGCAGTACCTGGTGAAAACCGACGGCAACAAGTGGAATGCCTATACCCTGATTGACGGTCGCAACCCCGATGGTTCGGCTCCGACCGGCACCCCTTCGACGCCACCTGTGCCGTCGACATTGACCTTTGACGGCGCTGGCAATCTGACTACCGTCGTCACCAATGGTGTGTCCGACAAGACCCTCACCGTTGCCGGTTGGGTTCCCGGAAAGGTAACTGACGGCGTATGGAAGGCTAACGGTGCGGATGCCAACCCGGGTGGTATCGCCATCAACATGGCCAACATTACCCAGTACAACTCGGCCACCTACCGTAACCCTCCGGTCACCGATGGCTATGCCACCGGCCAGATCACCGGCCTGAAAATCGACGGCAGCGGGGTCCTGTTCGCCACTTTCAGCAACCAGCAGAGCAAGGCCATCGGCCAGATCTCCCTGGCCAGCTTCAACAACGAGCAGGGCCTGCAGCCAGCCGGTGCGACCACCTGGAAAGAGACCTTCGCCTCGGGCCAGCCGGGTTATGACAACCCGCAAGCCGGTACCCTGGGTTCGATCGTGGCCAACTCCCTGGAGAACTCCAACGTCAACCTGACCAGCGAGCTGGTGGACCTGATCAAGGCCCAGAGCAACTACCAGGCGAACGCCAAGACCATCTCCACCCAAAGCACCATCATGCAGACCATCATTCAGATGACCTGATGCCACCGCGCTAATACCCGCACACAAAAAGGCCCCTCGATCGAGGGGCTTTTTTGTGCGCGCGCGTTACTAGTTTACCGCTTGTTTCACCTCGCCTTACTGCTGGAACGCCCAGCGCCCATTGCGCCACGTACGGGGCACGGGCGCCTGTCGCCCATCGATCAGCGGGAGAGAGGTATGGCGATGTACAAGCAGTGGGAAGGGGTGCCAGCAGGCAGCCATTGGTTTGTTCTGAATAACTACAGCGCCGGTCTATACAGACGCAAAAGTCAGTCGGATGAACCCGGGGGAGGCAAGTCCTCTGATGCTGAATCGGTGAGGCAACTGCTCAATGAGTTGAGAGATGCCGAGAAAACATCCAAGAGCCAAACCGTCCAAGACCTTCGTGACAAGTTGAACGAGAAGCGCGAAGAGCTGGGTGATGAGAAATTCAAGGAGATCATGCAGGAGTTGATGGCGAAGGCGGACGTCTCCTGGCTGGAGATGCTGCGCCGTCTGATGAAGCAATGGTTTCCGGAAATCGACGATACATCACCCACACCTTCGCCGCCTTCTCCTCGCCCGTCGCCAGGTGGTGGCGGTGGTGGGGGCGGTGGGGGCAGGCCAAGCCCCGGTAATTTCGGGCCCAGCGAGCCCATGAGTAATCTGCCGATTACCGAAGGTTCCAAGCACTTTAACTACAAGCCTGATCAAAGTAACCCAGGGAAAAAGCCGGACAACATCTGGAGTGGATTCAGCCAGGGGCCCGATGGCAACTGCGTCACGGTGTCAGCGATAAAGGGCGCAATGATGAAGTTCGGCCAGAAACCCACCGACGTTTTCAAGGAGGTAAAAGAGACGGCAGACGGTTATCACGTGAAGATGCGCGACGGCTTCGAACTTAATCTATCCAAGGATGAATTAAAGCAGGCGGCCAGGTATGCGCAGTTCAAGGGGGACAATCCGGGGATGATGACGGATGCCAACTTCATGTTCGCAGCGAGCGCCAAGCGGGCACAGATTGAAGGTAATGGCCTGGACGACAACCCTAGTCAATCCAAAAGAAGCTTCGCCCACGCGATGCAAAGTTTGAACAACGGCGAAATGCCCCACGAAGCATTGGATCGCCTGGGGTTGAAAGGGCTATACAGGCAGTCTTCAAGCAGTGAGCTGGCGAGCGGCAAGCTCGGTGTCGTGGCCTACGATCGCCATTCGATGGCGGTCATCGACGGGCGGGTGGAGTTGTGGGGGCGCAGAGGTGGCGCGCCCAAGCAAGGTATTGCGTACGCGTTTCTCTAAGGCGATAAGCAAAAAGCCCGATAAACCCTATGCAGTCGGGGTCTATCGGGCTTTTTCAAACCAGAGGGGCAATCCCCCTGGACTGGCTCAGCTTATTGGCAAGCTTCGCAATCGGGCTCGTCAATCGCGCAGGCCTTTGGCACAGGTGCCGGGCCGGCTGGCGCTGCGAGTACCGAGTCATCACCGTGGTTACCGCTGGAAACAGCGTTCAGCTTACCGGTGTTGATGGTCGACTTCTCGGTGCTGGTCGCGGCCAGGGCACGGAGGTAGTAAGTGGTTTTCAGGCCACGGTACCACGCCATGCGGTAGGTCACGTCCAGCTTCTTGCCCGAGGCGCCGGCGATGTACAGGTTCAGGGACTGGGCCTGGTCGATCCATTTCTGACGACGGCTGGCGGCGTCAACGATCCACTTGGTGTCCACTTCGAACGCGGTCGCGTAGAGCTCTTTGAGTTCTTGCGGGATGCGTTCGATCTGCTGCACGGAACCGTCGTAGTACTTCAGGTCGTTGATCATGACCGAGTCCCACAGGCCGCGGGCTTTGAGGTCGCGAACCAGGTATGGGTTGATCACGGTGAATTCGCCAGACAGGTTCGATTTCACATACAGGTTCTGGTAGGTCGGTTCGATCGACTGCGACACGCCAGTGATGTTGGCGATGGTGGCGGTCGGCGCGATGGCCATGATGTTGGAGTTACGAATACCTTTCTGCACACGGGCACGTACCGGCGCCCAGTCCAGGGTTTCGTTCAGGTCAACGTCGATGTACTTCTGGCCACGGGCTTCGATCAGGATCTGTTGCGAATCCAGCGGCAGGATGCCCTTGGACCACAGCGAACCCTGGAACGTCTCGTAGGCGCCACGCTCGTCGGCCAGGTCGCAGGAAGCCTGGATCGCGTAGTAGCTGACCGCTTCCATGGACTTGTCGGCGAACTCGACGGCTGCATCGGAGCCGTAAGGAATGTGCTGCAGGTACAAAGCGTCCTGGAAGCCCATGATCCCCAGGCCAACCGGGCGGTGCTTGAAGTTGGAGTTCTGCGCCTGTGGCACCGAGTAGTAGTTGATGTCGATGACGTTATCGAGCATGCGTACGGCGGTGTTGACGGTGCGTGCAAGCTTTACGGTGTCCAGCTTGCCGTTGACGATGTGGTTCGGCAGGTTGATCGAGCCCAGGTTGCAAACGGCGATCTCGTCCTTGTTGGTGTTCAAGGTGATCTCGGTGCACAGGTTCGAGCTGTGGACCACGCCCACGTGCTGCTGCGGGCTGCGCAGGTTGCATGGGTCCTTGAAGGTCAACCATGGGTGGCCGGTTTCGAACAGCATGGACAGCATTTTGCGCCACAGGTCTTTGGCCTGGATGGTCTTGAACAGCTTGACCTTGCCTGGGTACTCGGTGAGGGCTTCGTAGTACTCGTAGCGCTCTTCGAAGGCCTTGCCGGTCAGGTCGTGCAGGTCCGGTACTTCGGATGGCGAGAACAGGGTCCACTTGCCGTCATCGAAGACGCGCTTCATGAACAGGTCCGGGATCCAGTTGGCGGTGTTCATGTCGTGGGTACGACGACGGTCATCACCGGTGTTCTTGCGCAGCTCGATGAACTCTTCAATGTCCATGTGCCAGGTTTCCAGGTAGGCACACACAGCGCCTTTGCGCTTGCCACCCTGGTTCACGGCAACGGCGGTGTCGTTCACCACTTTCAGGAACGGTACGACGCCCTGGGACTTGCCGTTGGTGCCCTTGATGTACGAACCCAGTGCGCGCACCGGTGTCCAGTCGTTACCCAGGCCGCCGGCGAATTTGGACAGCATGGCGTTGTCGTGGATCGCGTGGTAGATGCCCGACAGGTCATCCGGCACGGTGGTCAGGTAGCAGCTCGACAGCTGTGGACGCAGGGTACCGGCGTTGAACAGGGTCGGGGTCGACGACATGTAGTCGAAGGACGACAGCAGGTTGTAAAACTCGATAGCGCGGTCTTCTTTGTTCTTCTCTTCGATCGCCAGGCCCATGGCCACGCGCATGAAGAACACTTGCGGCAGTTCGAAGCGGATACCGTCCTTGTGGATGAAGTAACGGTCGTACAGGGTTTGCAAGCCCAGGTAGGTGAACTGCTGGTCACGTTCGTGGTTGATCGCCTTGCCGAGCTTTTCCAGGTCGAAGGTGGCCAGGATCGGGTTCAGCAATTCGAATTCGATACCTTTGGCGATGTAGGCCGGCAGGGCCTTGGCGTACAGGTCGGCCATCTCGTGGTGAGTGGCGCTGTCGGCGACTTTCAGGAAGCCCAGGCCTTCGGCACGCAGGGTGTCCATCAGCAGGCGGGCGGTCACGAACGAGTAGTTCGGCTCACGCTCGACCAGGGTGCGGGCGGTCATCACCAGGGCGGTGTTGACGTCGGTCAGGGCTACGCCGTCGTACAGGTTCTTCAGGGTTTCGCGCTGGATCAGGTCACCGTCGACTTCTTCCAGGCCTTCGCAGGCCTCGGTGATGATGGTGTTCAGGCGGCCCAGGTCCAGCGGTGCGAAGCTGCCGTCGGCCAGGGTGATGCGGATCGACGGGTGCGCTTGAACGGCGGCTTCTTCGGCCGGGGAACGTACGGCACGCTCCTTGGCGCGCGAGTCACGGTAGATCACGTAGTCGCGGGCCACTTTCTGTTCGCCGGCACGCATCAGGGCCAGTTCGACCTGGTCCTGGATTTCTTCGATGTGGATGGTGCCGCCCGATGGCATGCGACGCTTGAAGGTCGCGGTGACCTGTTCGGTCAGACGGGCAACGGTGTCGTGGATGCGCGACGAAGCGGCAGCGGTGCCGCCTTCAACTGCAAGAAACGCTTTGGTGATGGCGACGGTGATTTTGTCATCGGTATAAGGAACGACAGTGCCGTTACGCTTGATCACGCGCAGTTGGCCAGGTGCAGTGGCGGACAGATCCAGGTTCGAATCAGCGGCCTGCGGCACGGAGCCTTGCGGGTTCTCGCGAGTTGTGTCGGTTTGCATGAGGGGGTGTCTCCACATTCTATATTTATTTGGGCACCATCACGGTGCCCACCGTTCCGTCCTGAAGCACTTACAGCAGGCCTGGGCCTGGCATAACAACTTCGGGACAGGAGGAAGGGAGCTCATCGCGCCGCTTCCATGCCGAAGTCTTTGGTTCGGGGCCGGGGAGCCCTTCGCCGTATTCCTGGTGGGTGACAGTGGCCCCATTCAAGCCCTGCAACACCCGTACCGTTTTCTGCCAATCGGGCTGGAAAACGGTTGCCATCCGCGTGCGCGGTTTGGGCTTTCAAAAAATGCTTTGGTTCAACCAAACACGAGCAAGAAAGCGCTTGAGTTTCTTGCCGGATATGTGTTTGGTCTTTTCGCTGAAAACCCTACATGTAGGGTTTTTTTAGCGCCGAGGTACAAGATAATGCGTTTTGGGGGGCTTAGCAACGCACTACCTGTGGATAACGCTGTGGGTAAAATGTGTATGAATCATGGAACACCCGTGTAGGCCGCATTACTACTGGATTACACCGTTTGTCACCGAATATTCCCGGGTAGAAACTGCCGGCGGGAATTTTGAGGGCGCGAACCCTACCACAAAAAATCGCCATGACCGAATGGATTTCCCGGCTTGTGTTCAAGGGGCGGTGCATGGCTACAATCGGCCTTTGTTATGCCCTCATAACATGACAAACAGGCTATGCCTGCTGAAGATCAATAGGTGGGAGCTGGCTTGCCTGCGATGGCGGTGTATCAGCCACCCACAGGCTCGCTGACCCACCGCCATCGCAGGCAAGCCAGCTCCCACACCGACCGTATTTCACATTCGATTGTGTCGGCCAGAAGAAATTCTAATAACAACGAGGTAGCGCATGGAGCAAGAAGCCTGGCAGATACTGATCGTCGAGGACGACGAGCGACTCGCCGAGTTGACCCGTGAGTACCTGGAAAGCAACGGCCTGCGCGTGTCGGTAGAAGGCGATGGTGCCAAGGCCGTGGCGCGCATCATCGCCGAGCAGCCGGACCTGGTGATCCT
Source organism: Pseudomonas sp. B2021 (assembly GCF_018135665.1). Taxonomy (NCBI): domain Bacteria; kingdom Pseudomonadati; phylum Pseudomonadota; class Gammaproteobacteria; order Pseudomonadales; family Pseudomonadaceae; genus Pseudomonas; species Pseudomonas sp. B2021. The sequence goes on along the minus strand of NZ_SMOF01000001.1, from coordinate 4,666,721 downwards.
CGACCTGATGCTGCCCGGCGAAGACGGCCTGAGCATCTGCCGCAAGGTGCGCGAGCGCTATGACGGTGTGATCCTGATGCTCACCGCGCGCACCGATGACATGGACCAGGTGCTGGGCCTGGACATGGGCGCCGACGACTATGTGTGCAAACCCGTGCGCCCGCGTTTGTTGCTGGCGCGTATCCAGGCGCTGCTGCGCCGCAGTGAACCGGTGTTGCCCGTTGCAGTGGAAAACCAGCGCCGCCTGCAGTTTGGCCCGCTGGTGGTGGACAATGCCTTGCGCGAAGCCTGGTTGCATGAGGGCAGCATCGAACTGACCAGCGCGGAATTCGACCTCTTGTGGCTGCTGGTTGCGAACGCCGGGCGCATCCTGTCCCGCGAAGAAATCTTCATCGCCCTGCGCGGCATTGGTTATGACGGCCAGGATCGCTCGATTGACGTGCGTATCTCGCGCATTCGCCCAAAGATCGGCGACGATCCGATCCACCCACGCCTGATCAAGACCATCCGCAGCAAAGGCTACCTGTTCGTCCCCGAAGCCGCTGCCGATATGCCGCTGTGAACTCGATCTTCCTGCGCATCTACGGCGGCATGTGCGCGGCGCTGATCCTGGTGGCGCTGCTCGGCGCCCTGGCGCTGCACCTGCTCAATGACGTGCGCAGCGGCCAGTACCGTGAGCGCCTGGCTCACGGCACCTTTGCGTTGATGGGCGATAACCTGCAACCCATGAGCACCATTGAACGCCAGCGCGCTTTGGCGGTGTGGGAGCGTTTGCTGGGCATTCCGCTGGAGCTGCGCACGTTCACCGACGCGCAATTGGACCTGGGCCAGCGCAACCGCCTGCAACGCGGCCAGGTCCTGGTGGAACAGACCGGCCCCCACGCGGCGCGGGTGCTGCGGTTGGTCAGCGAGCAAGAGCAACTGGTGCTTACCGGCGAGGTGCAGCAGATCAGCGAGCAATTGGCCCGTGCGACTATTTACCTGCTGGCCGACGAACTGGTGCGTTTCCCGGTGGCCGAACAACCCCAGCGTCTGGCCGACATCAAGCACGCCAAGGGTTTTGGTTTTGAAATGCACTTGACGGCCCTTGACCAGGCCGACATGGACGACGACCAGCGTCGTCGCGTGGCGGAGGGCGATACGGTGATGGCGCTGGGCAAGGGCGGCGATTCGATTCGCGTGTTTGCCGGGATGGTCGGCACCCCGTGGGTACTGGAGATCGGCCCGCTGTACCAGATGAACCCTTACCCGGCGCAGTGGCTGATCCTGATCACCTTGATCGGCCTGACCCTGATCGGCTTGATCGTCTATCTGCTGGTGCGACAACTGGAGCGCCGGCTCAAAGGTCTGGAGGCGGCGGCCACGCGTATCGCCAAGGGCAACCTGGAAGTGCGCGTGCCGGCTCGCGGCGCCGACTCGGTCGGGCGCCTGGCGGCAGCTTTCAATGGCATGGCTGAGCACTTGCAGCAATTGCTGGCGATTCAGCGCGAGTTGGTTCGCGCGGTGTCTCACGAGCTGCGCACACCGGTCGCGCGCCTGCGCTTTGGCCTGGAGATGATCGGTGACGCCGCCACGCCGCAAGCGCGACGCAAATACCTGGAAGGCATGGATGGCGATATCCAGGACCTCGATGGCCTGGTGGACGAGATGCTCACTTATGCCCGCTTGGAACAGGGCGCGCCGGAGCTGAATTTCCAGCGCGTGGACCTGAATGCATTGCTCGACCAGGTGATTGGCGAATTATCGCCATTGCGCCCGCAGGTCACCGTCACCCGGGGTATTTGCCTGTCCTCGGCGCATTGGGATGACGCCTGGGTCGATGCCGAGCCGCGCTACCTGCACCGCGCCCTGCAAAACCTGGTGAGTAACGCCATGCGCCATGCCAAGGGCCAGGTGCTGATCAGTTATCAGGTAGGGCAGGTGCGTTGTCGCATCGATGTGGAAGACGACGGCCCCGGCGTGCCGGAAAGCGCCTGGGAGCGGATCTTCACGCCGTTCCTGCGCTTGGATGATAGCCGTACCCGCGCCTCTGGCGGGCATGGCCTGGGGTTGTCGATCGTGCGGCGGATTATCTATTGGCACGGCGGGCGGGCGTTGATCAGCAAGAGCAATAACCTGGGCGGGGCGTGCTTCAGCCTGAGCTGGCCCAGGGATCAGGATAAGCCCTGAAACCCAACTGTAGGAGCGAGCTTGCTCGCGAAAAACCTCAACGATAACGCGTGCTGCCTGAATAAACGCGGCGCCTGTGAGTTTTTCGCGAGCAAGCTCGCTCCTACATTGCGACAGCCACCAGGCTCAACAACTGCTCCCCTTGCACCACAAACTGCCCTTCCAGCTCTTTGCCATGGCCCCACTCTTGCGAAAGATCGGTCAGCAACCGCAGACGCACTCTCCCAGCCGCTGACCACTCCAACACCTCGGCATGCTCGAAATAAAAGCGCTTGTGCACGATCGGATAGAGCGCCTTGAACAGGCTCTCCTTCACCGAAAACGTCAGCGTCACCAGCAAGGCCTGTTGCTCACGGGGCAGGGCGGCCATGCGCTGCAGCTCATCGGCGGTCAGGATCTCCCCGGCCAGACGGTCCGCCCTTTCCGGTGACAGCAGGTGCTCCAAGTCCATGCCCAGCCCGCGCCATTGCGCCTTGTGCCCGACAATCGCCGCAGCGTGCCCGGTGCTGTGGGTGATGGAACCACTGATATGCCCTGGCCAGACCGGGGCGCGGTCTTCGCCGATGGCCGGGATGCAGTGCAGATGATCGAGTCGTTGCAGCGCTTCGCGTGCGCACAGGCGGCCGGCGAGAAATTCCGCCTGGCGCTTGGCGACCGAGCGCTGGATGCTCGCGGGCGGCGGCACATCGCAGCGCTGGAAATCGCCCGGGCTCAATAAAGCTGGGTCGAATCGCGTGCTCAAAAACACCGTGCCCGGCAAGGGAACCGGCAACGGCCAATGATCATCGAGTGGGGTGCAGCAAGCGGGTAGGGGCGTCATGCGCGGTATTTTGCCGAGTTGGCGGGCCAGTGGATAGCCCGGTGCGGTTCAGCTGCGGTTCAGAGCCTGTTCAGGGGGAGTTCAGGGGCGCCTGCGTAGTCTGGACCCCACAGCCCAAACGCGTATGAGGTAACCACCATGACTGCGATCAAAAAGCTGATGTTGGCCTTGACCATGCTTGGCGCCACTGCTGGCGTGCAGGCGTCCGATGGCGCCTTTGCGGCCTTTGGCAGCGAGAAAACCAAGAAATCCAGCAACCTGATCCATCGTGTCAGCTTCGAAGACGCCGGCACCCAGGCCGCGCCGTGGGGCCAGGCCCTGGGCGCTACCCCTGCGCAACCCGACTATCGCAGCGGCTACGCGCACCTGACCGGCCACTACAATGGCATAAAACTGCGCCCCCAAGAGCTGCAGGGCCGCTATGATATCCCCCTGTCGGCTAGTTGAATTGCAGTGGAGAACCTTATGAAATTGCTGGTGGTGGAAGATGAGGCGCTGCTGCGTCATCACCTGTTTACCCGCCTGACCGACAGCGGGCATGTGGTCGAAGCCGTGGCCAATGCCGAAGAAGCCCTGTACCAGACCGGCCAATTCAACCATGACTTGGCGATCATCGACCTTGGCCTGCCCGGTATGGGCGGCCTGGACCTGATTCGCCAGTTGCGCACCCAGACCAAGACCTTCCCGATCCTGATCCTCACCGCCCGCGGCAACTGGCAGGACAAGGTGGAAGGCCTGGCGGCCGGGGCCGACGACTACGTGGTCAAGCCGTTCCAGTTCGAAGAGCTGGAGGCGCGCATGAACGCCTTGCTGCGCCGATCAAGCGGTTTTACTCAATCGACTATTGTTGCCGGGCCGCTGCTGCTAGACCTCAACCGCAAGCAAGCCTCCCTGGACGAGCAACCCCTGGCGCTGACCGCCTACGAGTATCGGATCCTCGAATACTTGATGCGTCATCATCAGCAAGTGGTCGCCAAGGACCGCTTGATGGAGCAACTGTACCCGGATGACGACGAGCGCGATCCAAACGTGATCGAAGTGCTGGTCGGCCGCCTGCGCCGCAAGCTGGAAGGCCCGGCCGGGTTCAAGCCGATCGATACCGTGCGTGGCCTGGGCTACCTGTTCAATGAGCGCTGCCGTTGATTCGTTCGCTACGTGTACGCCTGATGCTGGCGGCCGCCACTTTGGCCGTACTATTTATGCTCGGCTTGTTGCCGGCCATGCAAGGCGCATTCAGCCTGGCGCTGCAGGATTCCATCGAACAGCGCCTGGCCTCGGATGTGACCACGCTGATTTCCGCGGCGCGGGTCGACAATAACCGCCTGCTGATGCCGGCGCAGTTGCCCGATGAGCGTTTCAACCTCACCGACAGTCGGCTGTTGGGCTATATCTACGACCGTGAAGGCCATCTGGTATGGCGCTCGCGGGCGACCCAGGAAGAAAACATCAACTACAAACCGCGCTACGACGGGCGCGGCAACGAGTTTGCGCGGATTCGCGAGGCCAATGGCCAGGAATTCTTCGTGTATGACGTCGAGGTCCGGCTGCTGGGAGGCAAGAGCGCGGCGTTCAGCATTGTCGCCCTGCAGCCGGTACGCGAATACCAACTGACCCTCGAAGGCCTGCGCGAGAACCTCTACCTCGGGTTCGGCGCGGCCTTGCTGGTGTTGTTGACGCTGTTGTGGCTGGGCCTGACCTGGGGCCTGCAAGCCCTGCGGCGCCTGAGCCATGAACTCGACCAGATCGAAGGCGGCACTCGTGAAAGCCTCAGCGAAGAACACCCCCGCGAACTGCTGCGCCTGACCGGCTCCCTCAACCGCTTGCTGCACAGCGAGCGCGAACAGCGTGCGCGCTACCGCGACTCACTCGATGACTTGGCCCACAGCCTGAAAACGCCACTGGCGGTGTTGCAGGGCGTGAGCGAAGACATGGCCCAGCGCCCCGAAGAACGTAGCCAGGCGTGGGTGCTGCAATCGCAGATCGAACGCATGAGCCAGCAGATCGGTTACCAACTGCAGCGTGCCAGCCTGCGAAAAAGTGGCCTGGTGCGTCACCAGGTACGCCTGGAACCGGTGGTGCAAAGCCTGTGCGATACATTGGAAAAGGTTTATCGCGACAAGCGGGTCACCGTGACGTTTGATCTGCCGCAGGCCTGCGAGGTGCCTATCGAAAAGGGCGCGTTGCTTGAAATGCTCGGCAACCTGCTGGAAAACGCCTACCGCCTGTGCCTCAAGCAAGTGCGTATCAGCCTGGTGGAAAACCTCGATGGCATTGAGCTGTGTATCGAAGACGACGGCCCTGGTGTGCCACCGGACCAGCGTGCACGGATTCTGCAGCGTGGCGAACGGCTCGACCGCCAGCACCCGGGGCAGGGGATAGGGCTGGCGGTGGTCAAGGACATCATTGAAAGCTATCACGCGCGGTTGACGTTGGGGGATTCAGCGTTGGGTGGGGCGGCGTTCAGGATTCACTTTCCTGCCTTGTGATCTTGACCTTAAGCGCCCCGTTAAACCACGCTGGCCGTAATTCGACAGTGATTTGGGGGGTAAACCGGCAGGGATGCCGGTTTAGCCGCCCCGCGCCATGGATGGCGCGTGGCGGCGGCCCCCAAATCACTGACGAATTACGGGCACACCGAGCCTAAGCGAGGTGCCGAGTGGTGGGGCAAGAGCGTTTTGCTTACTTTTGACTGGGCCGGCAATCCGGCTTTTCAAAAGTGAGCCGCTGTCAGAGCGGAACCCTAGGTGGCCGTTACCGCAGCAATGGATATGTACAC
>NZ_SMOF01000001.1:4637476-4660916 GCF_018135665.1 Pseudomonas sp. B2021 | reverse complement strand
GCCCCCGGCGTCAACCCCGTCCACTTCTTGAACGCCCGATGAAACGCCGATGGTTCGGAAAACCCCAATTGTTCGGCGATCTCCTGCAAAGACAAATCCGCCCGCCCCAAGTGGTAAATGGCGATATCCCGGCGTAACTCATCCTTCAATGCCTGAAAACTCGTGCCTTCTTCGCGCAGATGCCGGCGCAGGGTCTGTGGGCTGATGTGCAAGTGCTGGGCGACGGCTTCCAGGTCTGGCCAGGGTGTGCGGTCGCGGCTCAGCAGGCGGCGCAGCTGGCTGCTCAGGCTGTCGCCTTCATCCGGCCTGGATAACAAGTCGGCAGGGGAGCGCTGCAAGAAGTGCTTGAGGGTGCGTTCATCCTGCAACAGCGGCAGGCTCAGGTAGCGGCTGGGAAACACCAGGCTGCTGGTCGGCGCACCGAACACCTGGGGGCAGGGGAACAGCAGGTCGTATTCACCGGCATGGGCCGGCATCGGGTAACTGAAGGTGGCCTGCTGCAGCCGGATACGCTGGCCGATCAACCAACTGCCCAGCCGATGCCAGATCACCAGCAGGCATTCACTGAGAAAGTGGTCCGGGTCCCATAGCTGCGAGTCGTCCAGGCTCAGGCGCGCCATGTCGCCTTCTTTCGTCAGCTGCCAGCGCGGGCCTTGCGGGAACAGGCTATAAAACAATAAGCCGCGCTCCAGCGCCTTTTCCAGCGTGCGGCAATGAATCAGCGCGTGGCACATCATGGCAAAAGTGCCACGTTTGCTCGGCCCTTCGGCAAACCCCAGGTATTCGTCATCCAGCCCCAGCCAGAGCATTTGCAACAAGCGGGTAAATTGTTCTGGAGCGATGCGGGCGCGCGGCTCGGTCAGCAGTTCTGGGGTAATGCCCACCTGGTGCAACACCCCCGAGTAGTCAAAACCGACTCGGCGCGCACCGCCGAGGGCCGCTCGGGCGTAATGGCTGGCGATGGTACGTTCACGCATGCGAGGGCCTCATCCATGGAGTGGCGGATGGTAGCCATCACCCGGCGGGGCGACAAGGCGGATATCCGCCAAATTGTAGGACGAGACAGGGTGAGTGGGCGGAAATCCGCCACCTTGTTGCACGCCTCGGAGTCGCCCGTAAAACCCAAGCCCTGATGTCTAAAGGCCTTCAGCGCGTTTAAGCAAAGTGGCACGCTGTTTGCGATAGGGATTACAGCGCAGGCTTGTTCCTACAGGCTTGGCAAACAACAAATCCCTCCAGTGCAGGAGGGTTCGCAATTCAAGTGCCGTGGGCAATGGCGGATATTTGCCACACGGGACGATTGAGGAACTTTGCAATGACGACTCGTCAGCCAATCTACAAATCCCTGTATTTCCAGGTGATCGTCGCAATCGTTATCGGTATCTTGCTCGGCCACTTCTACCCGCAGACCGGCGTGGCCCTCAAGCCACTGGGTGACGGCTTTATCAAGCTGATCAAAATGGTCATCGCCCCGATCATCTTCTGTACCGTGGTCAGCGGCATCGCTGGCATGCAAAGCATGAAGTCGGTGGGCAAGACCGGCGGCTACGCGCTGCTCTACTTCGAAATCGTTTCCACTATCGCTCTGCTGATTGGCCTGGTCGTGGTCAACGTGGTGCAGCCGGGCGCCGGCATGCACATCGACGTCGCGACCCTGGATGCTTCCAAAGTGGCGGCCTACGTCACCGCCGGTAAAGACCAGAGCATCGTGGGCTTTATCCTCAACGTCATCCCGAACACCATCGTCGGCGCGTTCGCCAATGGCGACATCCTGCAAGTGCTGATGTTCTCGGTGATCTTCGGTTTCGCCCTGCACCGCCTGGGTGCCTATGGCAAGCCGGTGCTGGACTTCATCGATCGCTTCGCCCACGTGATGTTCAACATCATCAACATGATCATGAAGCTCGCGCCAATCGGTGCCCTGGGTGCCATGGCGTTCACCATCGGCGCCTACGGTGTAGGTTCGCTGGTGCAACTGGGCCAATTGATGATCTGCTTCTACATCACCTGCATCCTGTTCGTGGTGCTGGTGCTGGGCGCTATCTGCCGCGCTCACGGTTTCAGCGTGTTGAAGCTGATCCGCTACATCCGTGAGGAACTGCTGATCGTACTGGGCACCTCTTCTTCGGAATCCGCACTGCCGCGTATGCTGATCAAGATGGAACGCCTGGGCGCGAAGAAATCCGTGGTCGGCCTGGTGATTCCAACCGGTTACTCCTTCAACCTCGACGGTACGTCGATCTACCTGACCATGGCGGCCGTGTTCATCGCTCAGGCGACCGACACCCACATGGACATCACCCACCAGATCACCCTGCTGCTGGTGTTGCTGCTGTCGTCCAAAGGCGCGGCTGGCGTGACCGGTTCGGGTTTCATCGTATTGGCTGCCACCCTGTCGGCCGTCGGCCACCTGCCAGTTGCCGGCCTGGCGCTGATCCTGGGTATCGACCGCTTCATGTCCGAAGCCCGTGCGCTGACCAACCTGGTGGGTAACGCAGTTGCCACCATCGTTGTGGCCAAGTGGGTCAAGGAATTGGACACCGACAAGCTGCAAAGCGAGCTGGCGTCTGGCGGTACCGGTATCTCCGAAACCCGCGAACTCGATGACCTGGGCGTGGCTGAAGGCCCGGCGCCTGTCGTCAAGTAAGTGGCTGCTGGCGTGAACTGACGCCAACGCTATCGGCAAACGCCCCGACTGGTTCGGGGCGTTTGCGTTTCTGGCGGGATACAACGGATATTTTTGGTTTACAGTGAGCGCGACAGTACTTACCGGAGGCCTGATGGACAGTGTGGATCTGAACGTCCTGCGCAGCGTGCTGCAATGGCGCCGCGCCGGGCAGCGCGTGATGTTGTACAGCGTGGTGCAAACCTGGGGCAGCGCGCCGCGCCCGCCGGGGGCGATGCTGGCCCTGCGCGGTGATGGTGTGGTGATTGGCTCGGTGTCGGGCGGTTGCATCGAGGATGACTTGATCGCGCGCCTGCAGGACGGCCGCTTGCCTGCTGATGGCCCGCCCGTGCAGTTGGTGACCTACGGCGTCACACGCGATGAGGCCGCACGTTTTGGCCTGCCCTGCGGCGGCACCCTGCGGCTCACCGAGGAGCGCGTGGAGGAGTGGGGTTGGGTCGAAGCGCTGCTGGCGCGTTGTGAAGATCATCAGATTGTCGCTCGCGAGCTGAACCTGGCCACCGGCGAGGTGACCTTGAGCGCCGCCAGCAAGACCGACGTGGTGAGCTTCGACGGTGAACGCTTGCGCGCCATCTATGGCCCGCGCTGGCGCCTGCTGTTGATCGGCGCCGGGCAGCTGTCGCGTTACGTAGCGGAAATGGCACGTCTGCTGGATTTCGAAGTGCTGATCTGCGACCCCCGCGAAGAGTTCGTCTACGGCTGGGAAGACCAGCATGGCCGCTTTGTGCCGGGCATGCCCGACGAGGCGGTGTTGAATATTCATACCGATGAACGCACGGCCATTGTCTGCCTCACCCACGATCCACGTCTGGATGACATGGCGTTGCTGACGGCGCTGAACTCCACGGCGTTCTATATCGGCGCCCTGGGTTCGCGGGTCAATACCCAGAAGCGTCGGGAGAACCTGGCTGCGCTGGGCTTGTCGGCGGAGGCCATCGCGCGTTTGCACGGGCCGATCGGCCTGCACATCGGCAGCCATACGCCGGCGGAAATTGCGCTGTCGCTGATGGCGGAAATTGTTGCGATCAAGAACGGGGTGGCACCGATGCAGAAAAAGCCCCTGGCGGTAGCGGCGCAGTGACCGTTACAGCGATTGTGTTGGCAGCGGGGCAGGGCAGTCGCTTTCGCGCCGAAGCCGGGGCGGATCAAGACAAGTTACTGGCTGCTTGCGTGGGGCTGGATGGCGTTATCCGGCCGGTCATCGAGCAGGTGCTGGTTAACCTGCCCGCGACGCTTGTTGAACGCTGGGTGGTGACCTCACCGGAGCGCCATGAGGTGATTCGTTTAGCTGACGCGCACGGTTGCAAGGTCCTGCTGTTGGAATCGGCCGGTATGGGCGACAGCATTGCCGCTGCCGTTGCGGCCAGCGCCTCGGCGGATGGCTGGCTAGTGGTGTTGGGTGATATGCCGTTTATTCGATCCGCGACGATCGAGCGTGTGCTGGCCGATCCGGAAAACATCACAGTACCTGTGCATGCCGGGCAGTATGGGCATCCGGTGGCTTTTGGTCGTGTATTCGGGCCTGCATTGATGGCGTTGACCGGGGACCGTGGCGCGAAGCCTTTGTTTGCACAAGCACAGGTGCGGGGCGTACAGGTGGATGATCCTGGGGTGCTATGGGATGTGGACGTGCCGCAACGGTTGAGTTTCAGCGTCGAGCGCTAATACCTGTAGGAGCGAGCTTGCTCGCGAGAAACGTCAATGATAAAGCGTGCTTCCTGAATGAACGCCGGGCCTGTGAGTTTTTCGCGAGCAAGCTCGCTCCTACAGGCATTAGGGCAAGCCCCTCCCGCACTTGAACAGCCGTGTGTTCGAATCTTTTGCAAAAAAAGCCCCGCCTGATTGCTCAGGCGGGGCTTTTTAGTGGCGGATGGAATCAGACGAGGGGTTTAGGCTCTTCTTCCACGGCCTTGTGCTCTACCGCCTGGGCAGCCGCTGCGGCAGCTGCTTCGGCTTCCTTGCGGCGACGACGCACTTCACGCGGGTCGTTCGGGGCACGGCCATTTTCGGTAAGGGCGCTGGCAGGTGCAGCTTCAACCACAGGGGCGGCCACTTCGGCAACCACCGGGGCTTCAACTTCAACCACGGGCGCAGGCTCCGCCACCGGCGTCGGCTCAACCACAGGGGCTGGCTCGGCGACGACTTCGGCAACCGGTGCCGGCGCTTCTTCTACCACTGGGGCAGGTGCTGGCGCTTCAACCGGGGCAGCCGGTTCGGCGGTCCACTGGAAGGCGGTCTGTTCTTCGCGAACTTCACGCACGGCCGGGGCTGCTTCTTCGACCACCGGAGCTTCTGCAGCCGCTTCGACTACTGGCTGAGGCTCAACCGATGGAGCTGGTTCAACGGCAACCGCTTCGGTTTCTGGCTGTGCATCGCGAACCGGGGCAACTTCCACTTCCGCAACCACTGGGGCTTCGACAGGGGTTGTGGCTTCAACCACTGGCGCTTCAACAACCGGCGCTTCGACCGCTGGGGTTTCGGCGGCTGGCGTTTCTACGGCAACGGTGTCTTCGACAGCAGCGGTAGCGCGTTCGGCTTGCTCGTGGGCCTGGGCTTCAGCGGGGGCGCTGATGACCGAGCTGGCAACGGCAGCGGTAACGGCTAAGCCGGCAGCCAGTTCGGCGCCTGTTGGCTCGTTGTTGGCAGTTTCTGCGTTCTCGCCGGTTTCTTCCGAACCTTCGATTACGTTGCCGTTGGCATCACGCTGACGCTCACGACGGTTGCTGCGACGACGCTGGCCACGGGAGCGGCGGCGTGGACGATCGCCTTCGGCGTTGTCCTGGCCGTCTTCCTGCAGTTGCTCTTCGCCGGTCAGTACTTCTTCTTCGCTGGCGGCAGCGGCTTGCTCGGCGCGTGGTTGACGCTCTTCACGTGGCGGGCGCGGTTGGCGCTCTTCACGGGGGGCGCGCTCTTCACGCGGCTGGCGGGCCGGGCGTTCTTCGGCGGTAACGGCTGCGGCAGCGGCAGCGGCAGCGGCAACGGCAACGGCAGGTGCCGCGTCCAGAGGCTCGCGCAGTTCACGCACACGTTCTTCACGCTCGCCACGTGGCTTGCGGTCTTCACGTGGAGCACGTGGGGTACGTGGGGCGCGCTCTTCACGCGGTGCACGTTCTTCACGGGCTACGGTCGGGGTGTCTTCACGGGCTTCGCGAGGCGCACGCTCTTCACGTGGTGCGCGGTCTTCGCGCGGGGCACGTTCTTCGCGAGGCTTGCGCTCTTCGTCACGGCGGCCATTGCGGTTACGGCTCTGCTGGCGACCGTTGCGACGTTCTTCATTGCGCGCCGGGCGCTCGGTGGCAGGTTTTTCAACCACAACCGGGGCAGCAGGCTCTTCCTTGGTGGCGAACAGGCTGACCAGCGACTTCACCAGGCCCTTGAACAGGCTTGGCTCAGGCAGGGCGGCCGGCGTGGCAACCGGGGCGGCAGCTTCGGTCGGTACCGGTGCGTTGGCGCGGGCCGGCGCAGTCTTCACGGCCGCTTCCTGGCGAACCAGGGTGCGGGTCGCAGCGGCTGGCTGGACTTCTTCGACTTCGGCGGCAGCTGCGGCGATTTCATAGCTGGACTGGCCGCTGTGGGCTTCCGGGCTGTCATCACGCAGGCGCTGGACTTCAAAGTGCGGCGTTTCGAGGTGATCGTTCGGCAGGATGACGATACGGGCACGGGTGCGCAGTTCGATCTTGGTGATCGAGTTGCGTTTTTCGTTGAGCAGGAAGGCTGCAACCGGAATCGGCACTTGTGCGCGAACTTCGGCGGTACGGTCTTTCAGGGCTTCTTCTTCGATCAGGCGCAGGATCGCCAGGGACAGCGATTCAACGTCACGAATGATGCCGGTGCCGTTGCAACGCGGGCAGACGATGCCGCTGCTCTCGCCCAGGGACGGACGCAGGCGCTGACGGGACATTTCCAGCAGGCCGAAGCGCGAAATGCGGCCGACCTGTACACGGGCACGGTCAGCTTCCAGGCATTCGCGGACTTTTTCTTCCACGGCGCGCTGGTTCTTGGCCGGGGTCATGTCGATGAAGTCGATCACGATCAGGCCGCCGATGTCACGCAGGCGCAGCTGGCGGGCGATTTCTTCAGCCGCTTCCAGGTTGGTCTGCAGGGCGGTTTCTTCGATGTCGCTGCCTTTGGTCGCACGCGCCGAGTTGATGTCGATGGACACCAGGGCTTCGGTCGGGTCGATCACGATGGAGCCGCCGGAAGGCAGTTCGACCACGCGCTGGAAGGCGGTCTCGATCTGGCTTTCGATCTGGAAACGGTTGAACAGTGGCACGCTGTCTTCGTACAGCTTGATCTTGCTGGCGTACTGCGGCATTACCTGGCGAATGAAGGTCAGGGCTTCGTCCTGGGCTTCAACGCTGTCGATCAGCACTTCGCCGATGTCCTGGCGCAGGTAGTCGCGGATGGCGCGGATGATCACGTTGCTTTCCTGGTAGATCAGGAACGGCGCGGAACGATCCAGGGACGCTTCTTTGATAGCGGTCCACAGTTGCAGCAGGTAGTCGAGGTCCCACTGCATTTCTTCGCTGCTGCGGCCAAGGCCGGCAGTGCGCACGATCAGGCCCATGTCGGCCGGTGCGATCAGGCCGTTCAGCGCTTCACGCAGTTCGTTGCGCTCTTCGCCTTCGATGCGACGGGAAATACCGCCGGCACGTGGGTTGTTCGGCATCAGTACGAGGTAACGACCGGCGAGGCTGATGAAGGTGGTCAGGGCCGCGCCCTTGTTGCCACGTTCTTCTTTCTCGACCTGGACGATGACTTCCTGGCCTTCGCTCAGGACGTCCTTGATGTTCACGCGGCCTTCGGGGGCTTTCTTGAAGTATTCGCGGGAGATTTCTTTTAGGGGCAGGAAGCCGTGGCGCTCGGAGCCGAAATCGACAAAGGCAGCCTCAAGGCTTGGTTCGATGCGAGTGATACGGCCTTTATAGATGTTGGCCTTTTTCTGCTCGCGTGCACCGGATTCGATGTCCAGGTCGTAGAGGCGCTGGCCATCTACCAGTGCAACACGCAACTCTTCGGGTTGAGTTGCGTTAATCAGCATTCTTTTCATGTTGTACCGTCGGTTTCCGGGCTGCCGGAAACGGCGTTCGGCACACACGACTTCTCACGGTCGGTGTCAGGTGCGTCAAGAGTGGTTGGCCACTCCAGTGTCCAGCAAAATCGGCCAATTGGGCCGGTATCGCGACGGACGCGTCCTGCTCGTTAGCGGTGGTGACAAAGGCACCACTTCAACAAAAGCTAAGGTCAGGAGGAGGAATCAACCGGCGACTGTGGACGAGATGAAGCGTCTAAAACAAGCCTAGTGCTACACAGTCCGACGGTTGTGCATCTCCACCCTACACGTATCCCTGATAATTCGGGTGCTGCCGCGCGCAGAATCCGCAGCGGGTTGGCATTTACCGTGTACTCCAATGGGGAGTCCACGCTCATGGCTAAACAAGACTAGGTGTGGGCGGTTGCGCTCTCACTCAGCTCTTAACAGGCGTTGTTTCCGAAGCATTCGCCATGGTCTGGCTCAAAACTGACTGCACTTTGTGAACTGGCCGTAAATATCGGCGCAAAAGGCGAGTATTCACTCTGCTTTCTGCACTCGCTTCAGGCCTCATGTCACCTGCGCTTGTTACAATCTTGAGCCTTCCTGGGTGGCGAAAGCCCCGTAGGACGGCCTCGCGTCCTGATGAATTGCGATGGTCAGGGCCGGCAGTTTGCCGCATGTCCTCTGTCCAGGCCGCTTTTGGCGGCGTTCGCGACTATAGCAGTAATGATTAAGTGCTTCAATTCCATAAAAAATTGTTATCATCGCCGCCATGACGACTACCGCCCCCCCGACCCCCAGCGTCCAGCTGCTTGAGGTCTCGCCGGAATATGCCGGCCAACGCATCGACAATTTTCTCCTGGCCAGGCTCAAAGGCGTGCCCAAGACCTTGATTTACCGCATCTTGCGTAAAGGCGAAGTGCGCGTGAACAAGGGGCGCATCAAGCCTGAATACAAGCTGCAGGCGGGCGATATCGTCCGTGTGCCGCCCGTGCGCGTGCCTGAGCGCGACGAGCCGGTGCCGCTGGCCCAAGGCCTGTTGCAGCGCCTGGAAGCGTCGATTGTGTTCGAAGACAACAAGCTGATCGTGATCAACAAGCCCTGTGGCATTGCGGTTCACGGTGGCAGTGGCTTGAACTTCGGCGTGATCGAAGCCTTTCGTCAGTTGCGCCCCGATTGCAAGGAGCTGGAGTTGGTTCATCGCCTGGACCGCGACACGTCTGGCCTGCTGATGATCGCCAAGAAGCGCAGCATGTTGCGCCATCTGCACACCGCCCTGCGTGGCGATGGCGTGGACAAACGCTACATGGCGCTGGTGCGCGGCAACTGGGCCAGCTCGATCAAGAGCGTGCGTGCGCCGTTGCAAAAGAGCAACCTGCGCTCCGGCGAGCGCATGGTCGAAGTGGATGAGGAGGGCAAAGAAGCCCTGACCCTGTTCAAGGTGCTGCGCCGCTTCGGGGACTTTGCCACCATGGTCGAGGCCAAGCCGGTGACCGGGCGCACCCACCAGATTCGGGTGCACACCCTGCATGCAGGTCACTGCATCGCCGGTGACACCAAGTACGGCGACGAGGATTTCTCCAAGGAAATTCGCGATCTGGGCGGTAAGCGGCTTTTCCTGCACGCCTACATGCTCACCGTGCCGCTGCCCGATGGCGGCGAGCTGAAACTGCAGGCGCCGGTCGATGAAATGTGGGCCAAGACCGTGGAGCGTTTGAGTGTCGCATCTTGACTACAAGCTGCTGATCTTCGATTGGGACGGGACGCTGGCCAATTCCATTGGCCGCATCGTCGAGTCCATGCACATGGCCTCGACCCGCTCGGGCTATGAGTTGTGCACGGACCTGGCAGTCAAGGGCATTATCGGCCTGGGCTTGCCTGAAGCCATTCGCACCCTGTACCCCGACATCAGCGACGCCGAGCTGGTAGCGTTTCGCGAGCACTACGCCGACCACTACATCGCGCTGGAAGCTACGCCTTCGCCGCTGTTTGAAGGCGTGGTGCAATCGCTGGAAGCGTTTCGTGCCCTGGGGTATCACCTGGCGGTCGCCACCGGCAAGGCTCGTCGCGGCCTGGACCGTGTGCTCAAGGCCCACGGCTGGGAAGATTACTTTGATATCACCCGCGCTGCGGATGAAACCGCCAGCAAGCCCCACCCGTTGATGCTGGAGCAGATCCTTGCGCACTGTGGCGTAAAGCCACGTGAGGCATTGATGGTGGGCGATGCGTCTTTCGACCTGATGATGGCGCGCAATGCGGGCATGGACAGCGTCGCCGTCAGCTACGGCGCCCAGTCTGCCGAGGCATTGCAGCAATACGAACCGAAACTGACGATTGATCATTTTTCCGAACTGCAGGCCTGGCTCAGCCGGGCCCGATAAGTCTTTGCTGGGGTTGATGGCATGAGTGACGAGTGGAAAGCGCCTGAAAAGGCCGAGAGCAGTGATGATAAAAGCTGGAAGCTGCTGGAAAAGACCCTCCTGGCCAGCGTCCAGGAACAGCGGCGTTCGCGGCGCTGGGGGATTTTCTTCAAGCTGCTGACCTTTGTGTACCTGCTTGGGATGCTGGCGCTGTTCAGCCCGCTGATGGACATGGAAAAGAGCGCCACCCGCGGCAGTCATTACACCGCCTTGATCGAGGTGCGCGGCGTGATTGCCGACAAGGAGCCCGCCAGTGCCGACAATATCGTCACCAGCCTGCGCGCGGCCTTTGAGGACCCCAAGGTCAAAGGCGTGGTCCTGCGTATCAACAGCCCAGGCGGCAGCCCGGTGCAGTCGGGCTATGTGTATGACGAGATTCGTCGTCTGCGCGCCTTGCATCCGGATACCAAGCTCTATGCCGTGATCTCCGACCTGGGTGCCTCGGGCGCCTATTACATTGCCAGTGCCGCAGACCAGATCTATGCCGACAAGGCCAGCCTGGTGGGTTCTATTGGTGTGACCGCGGCCGGTTACGGTTTTGTCGGTGCTATGGAGAAGCTGGGGATAGAGCGTCGCACCTACACCTCGGGTGAGCACAAGTCGTTCCTCGATCCTTTCCAGCCGCAGAAGGCGGATGAAACCGCGTTCTGGCAGGGCGTTCTCGACACTACTCATCGTCAGTTCATCGCCAGCGTCAAGCAGGGCCGTGGGGATCGTCTGAAGGATAAAGACCATCCAGAGCTGTTCTCCGGCCTGGTCTGGTCGGGTGAACAGGCGTTGCCGCTGGGCCTGATCGATGGCCTGGGCAGTGCCAGTTCGGTGGCGCGGGATGTGGTGGGTGAGAAGGAGTTGGTGGATTTTACGGTTGAGGAATCGCCGTTTGATCGCTTCTCCAAGAAGCTCGGTGCCAGTGTGGCGGAGAAATTGGCGCTGTACATGGGCTTCCAGGGGCCATCCCTGCGCTGAAATTCCAAGCTTGGTGTAGAAAACTGTGGGAGCTGGCTTGCCCGCGATAGCGATGGATCAGTCAATATAAGTGTCGCCTGGTACACCGCTATCGCAGGCAAGCCAGCTCCCACATTGTTTTACGAAGGTTTCAAGGGATCTGTACGCCTTCGGTCAGCAGCATGTCTACCAGTCGAATCAGTGGCAGCCCAACCAGGCTAGTCGCATCCGGTCCCTCAGTGCTCTGGAACAAGCTCACACCAAGCCCTTCTGCCTTGAAACTGCCCGCACAGTCATAAGGCTGCTCGATCCGCAGGTAGCGCTCAATACGTTCTGCATCCAGTTCGCGCATGTGTACTGTGAACGGCACGCAGTCCACCTGGCAGTGCCCAGTCTCGCTGTTGAGCAGTGCCAGGCCAGTAAGGAAGCTCACGCGCTTGCCGCTGGCGGCCAGCAGTTGCTCGCGGGCGTTTTCGAAGGTGTGGGGCTTGCCGATGATTCGGCCTTGCAGTGCAGCGACCTGATCCGAGCCAATGATTAAATGGCCCGGATGGCTGGCGGCGAGGGCACGGGCTTTTTGCTCGGCCAGGCGCTTGACCAGTTCGATGGCGGACTCATCCGGGCGGTGGCTTTCGTCGATATCCGGCGAGCTGCAGGTGAATGGCAGGTGCAGGCGGCTCAGTAATTCCCGGCGATAGACCGAGCTGGACGCGAGTAATAAAGGCAGCATATACGTCTCCTCAAGGCAGTCGCCGATTCTAGCGACGTGACCGGCTGACGCACAGGGCTGAATTTCCTTTGACATGGCCGGGTGCATCCCTATAATGCTGCGCCTATGTTGAATGACCCGATTCCACCTCACGTTGACCCGCGCAAATTGGCTGATCGTGGCACCACCCTTCAAGGTGAAGTGCTGCTGGCCGATTTGGAGAGACTCTGCGACCCGCTTTCCGACACTGTCGGTACGGTGCAGGCGAAATTCGTTTTTGAACGAGATGAACGTAAATCTGTGGTAATCCACAGCGTTATCGACACCGAAGTCAAAATGGTTTGCCAGCGTTGTCTTGAGCTGGTCACCCTGCCGATCCACAGCGAATGCAGTTATGCTGTGGTGAAAGAGGGTGCGAATACCCAGTCGTTGCCGAAAGGTTATGACGTGCTGGAACTGGGCGAAGATCCATTGGATCTGCATGCACTGATCGAGGAGGAGCTTTTGCTCGCCTTGCCCATTGTGCCTGCTCATCATCCGGAAGAATGCCAGCAGCCGGAGGGTCTCGATGACGAGGCCGAGCCGAGCGAGGACGAGGTAACGCGGTCCAACCCGTTCAGTGTATTGGCGCAGTTAAAGCGTGACCCAAACGTTTAGGAGTTAATCAATTATGGCTGTTCAGCAGAACAAAAAATCCCGCTCCGCCCGTGACATGCGCCGTTCGCACGACGCTCTCGAGGCTAGCACCCTGTCTGTGGAAAAGACCACTGGTGAAGTTCACCTGCGTCACCACGTATCGCCAGAAGGCGTATACCGTGGCCGTAAAGTGATCGACAAGGGCGCTGACGAGTAATCACTTGTCTGCTCAAGTCATCGCGATTGACGCAATGGGCGGGGACTTCGGTCCCCGCAGCATTGTTCAGGCCTGCATTGCCAGCCTGTCTGCCACGCCCTCGCTGCACCTGACCCTCGTCGGTCAACCCTCCCTACTTGAAGAACTGATTGCCAGCCATCCGGCGGTGGATCGCGCGCGCCTGACGATTACGCCAGCCAGCGAAACCATTGGCATGGATGAAAAGCCGGCGGTTGCCCTGCGTGGCAAACCCGATTCTTCAATGCGGGTGGCCCTTGAGTTGTTGCGTGATGGCAAGGTGCAAGCCTGTGTCAGTGCCGGCAACACGGGCGCGTTGATGGCCTTGTCGCGGCATGTGCTCAAAACCTTGCCGGGTATTGATCGGCCGGCCATGGTGGCGGCGATCCCGACGCAGAAGGGCTATTGCCAACTGCTGGACCTGGGCGCCAATGTCGATTGCAGCGCCGAGCACCTGTTGCAGTTCGCCATAATGGGTTCGGTGGCCGCCGAGGCGCTCGGCGTAGCCCGACCCAGGGTGGCCCTGCTGAATATCGGTACCGAGGACATCAAGGGCAACCAGCAGGTCAAGCTTGCCGCCACCTTGTTGCAAGGCGCGCGGGGTTTGAACTACATCGGCTTTGTCGAGGGTGATGGTTTGTACCGCGGCGAAGCTGACGTGGTGGTGTGCGACGGCTTTGTCGGTAATATCCTGCTCAAGTCCAGCGAAGGCCTGGCAACTATGATTGCCACGCGTATTGAAGCTTTGTTCAAGCGCAACCTGGCGTCACGTATGGTGGGTGCCCTCGCGCTGCCCCTGATGCGACGCCTGCAGGCCGACTTGGCGCCGGCACGGCACAACGGTGCAAGCTTTCTTGGCTTGCAGGGTATTGTGGTGAAAAGCCACGGTTCGGCCGGTGTGCTGGGCTTTCAAAGTGCAATTGCGCGGGCCCTGATCGAGATTCAAGAGAACCTGCCGCAACGCTTGCACGGCCGTCTTGAGGATCTGTTGCCTTAGGCGAATTGGCCCGGGAGTGCTTAAATGTGACCGGCCAGTTCAATTGACCATCCAATCTGTCAGTTTCGTTCGCTCCCACCGTAGGCGCGAGCATTTTTGACGACCAGATCATTAGGGGCTTGTTACATGTCTACATCCCTCGCATTCGTCTTTCCAGGGCAGGGTTCGCAGTCCCTCGGCATGTTGGCCGAGCTGGGCGCGCAATTTCCGCTGATCCTGGACACCTTCAAGGAAGCTTCCGACGCCCTGGGTTACGACCTGTGGGCACTGACCCAGCAAGGGCCGGAAGCGCTGCTCAACCAAACCGATAAAACCCAGCCGGCCATCCTGACCGCCTCGATCGCCCTGTGGCGCTTGTGGCTGGCAGAAGGCGGCGCCCGCCCTGCATTCGTCGCGGGTCACAGCCTGGGCGAGTACAGCGCCCTGGTGGCTGCGGGCAGCCTGACCTTGGCTGAAGCGGTCAAGCTGGTCGAGCGTCGTGGTCAACTGATGCAAGAAGCCGTTCCGGCCGGGCAGGGCGGCATGGCCGCTATTCTGGGCCTGGACGACGCGGTGGTGATCGAGGCCTGCGCCGAAGCGGCGCAAGGCGAAGTAGTCAGCGCGGTGAACTTCAACTCCCCAGGCCAGGTGGTGATCGCCGGCGCCAAGGCGGCTGTCGAGCGTGCCATCGAAGGTTGCAAGGGCCGTGGCGCCAAGCGAGCGTTGCCATTGCCGGTGAGCGTACCGTCCCACTGCGAACTGATGCGCCCGGCTGCCGAGCGTTTTGCCGAGTCTATCGCGGCCATCAACTGGCAGGCGCCGCAGATCCCGCTGGTGCAGAACGTCAGCGCGGCCGTGGCCGCCGACCTCGACACCCTCAAGCGCGACCTGCTGGAGCAACTGTACAAGCCGGTGCGCTGGGTTGAATCGGTCCAGACCCTGGCCGCCAACGGTGCCACCGAACTGGTCGAGTGCGGCCCGGGCAAAGTCCTGGCCGGCTTGAACAAGCGCTGCGCCGACGGTGTGTCGACCGCCAACCTCAATACCCCTGAAGCCTTCGCTGCCGCTCGCGCGGCACTGGCCTGAATCCCGTACTTAGGAGAAGCCTGCATGAGTCTGCAAGGTAAAGTTGCACTGGTTACCGGCGCAAGCCGTGGCATTGGCCAGGCCATCGCCCTGGAGCTGGGCCGTCAGGGCGCCGTTGTGATCGGCACCGCCACCTCCGCCTCGGGCGCCGAGCGTATCGCCGCGACCTTGAAGGAAAACGGCGTGCAAGGCACCGGTCTTGAACTGAATGTGACCAGCGATGAGTCCGTGGCTGCCGTACTGGCCCAGATCACTGCTCAGTTCGGTGCGCCGGCTATCCTGGTGAATAACGCCGGGATCACCCGTGACAACCTGATGATGCGCATGAAAGACGACGAGTGGTACGACGTGGTCGATACCAACCTGAACAGTCTGTTTCGCCTGTCCAAGGGCGTTTTGCGCGGCATGACCAAGGCGCGTTGGGGTCGAATTATCAATATTGGCTCCGTAGTGGGTGCCATGGGCAACGCAGGCCAAGTAAACTATGCCTCTGCCAAGGCCGGCCTGGAAGGTTTCAGCCGCGCACTGGCGCGTGAAGTCGGCTCGCGGTCGATTACGGTCAACTCGGTGGCCCCTGGGTTCATCGACACCGATATGACCCGCGAACTGCCGGAAGCACAGCGCGAAGCCTTGCTGACGCAGATTCCGCTGGGCCGTCTGGGCCAGGCCCAAGAGATCGCGAATGTGGTCACTTTCCTGGCATCTGACGGTGCGGCATACGTGACTGGGGCTACAATCCCGGTTAACGGCGGGATGTACATGAGTTAAATTGTGACGGATCGCTTCAAAAAAATGTCATACGAGCTGTCTAAAATCCGTTATAAAGCTGCAACTTAATTTATAGGCAGGTGGCCGACCGGGTACAGGGTGAAGCTTTCAGTTGAAAAGCTGAAATGGCTTTCTATACACTTACCCACTGGCCAGCTGCCTGAATTTGTCCATTAGGAGTTAAACAAGGTATGAGCACCATCGAAGAGCGCGTCAAGAAAATCGTCGCCGAGCAACTGGGCGTTAAGGAAGAAGAAGTGGTCAACACTGCTTCCTTCGTAGAAGACCTGGGTGCCGATTCCCTTGACACCGTTGAGCTGGTGATGGCTCTGGAAGAGGAATTCGAGACCGAAATCCCGGACGAAGAAGCTGAAAAAATCACTACTGTTCAAGCTGCCATCGACTACGTTACTAGCCACCAGGCGTAATAGTTTGTAGTCGTCGCTTGCTGTCAGGGAAAAACCGCACTGCTGTAACGGCGTGCGGTTTTTTCTTTAGCGGCGATGAAAAGTGTCGTCATTAGAAAAAGGAGAGTGCTGTGTCGCGTAGACGCGTCGTAGTCACCGGTATGGGTATGTTGTCGCCACTGGGTACGGATGTGCCGAGCAGTTGGGAGGGCATTCTGGCTGGCCGCAGTGGTATTGGTCTGATCGAACACACGGACCTTTCTGCCTATTCCACCCGTTTTGGCGGCTCGGTAAAGGGCTTCAATGTCGAGGAATATCTCTCGATCAAAGAGTCCCGCAAGCTCGACCTGTTCATTCAGTACGGCCTGGCTGCCGGTTTTCAGGCGGTGCGTAACGCTGGCCTGGAAGTCACCGACGCCAACCGTGACCGCATCGGCGTGGCCATGGGTTCGGGTATTGGCGGTCTGACCAATATCGAAGAAACCAGCCGTACGCTGCATGAGACTGGCCCACGTCGAATTTCACCGTTCTTCGTACCGGGCTCGATCATCAATATGATTTCCGGCTTCCTGTCCATCCACCTGGGGGCACAGGGACCTAACTACGCAATCGCCACGGCGTGCACCACCGGCACCCACTGCATTGGCATGGCGGCACGCAACATCGCGTACGACGAAGCTGACGTGATGATCGCCGGCGGCGCCGAAATGGCCGCGTGCGGCCTGGGCATGGGCGGCTTCGGCGCGTCCCGTGCGCTGTCGACCCGCAATGACGAGCCGACCCGTGCCAGCCGTCCGTGGGACAAAGGCCGTGACGGCTTCGTGCTGTCCGACGGTGCCGGTGCGCTGGTGCTTGAAGAGTTGGAGCACGCCAAGGCGCGTGGCGCCACCATCTACGCTGAACTGATCGGTTTTGGCATGAGCGGTGACGCCTACCACATGACCTCACCGCCGTCCGACGGAGCGGGTGCTGCGCGTTGCATCACCAATGCCCTGCGCGATGCGAAGGTCAATCCCGACCAGGTGCAGTACATCAACGCCCATGGCACTTCGACCCCGACTGGCGACCTGGCGGAAGCCGAGGCCATCAAGTCGGTGTTCGGTGAGCATGCCTACAAGCTGGCAGTCAGCTCCACCAAGTCCATGACCGGCCACCTGTTGGGTGCGGCGGGCGCGGTCGAGGCGATCTTCAGTGTTATGGCAATCAGGGATCAGGTCGCTCCGCCGACCATCAACCTTGACGAGCCTGACGAAGGCTGCGACCTGAACTTCGTGCCCCACGAAGCGCAACCCATGCCGATCGACGTGGCGATTTCCAACTCCTTCGGTTTCGGTGGCACCAACGGTTCCCTGGTGTTCCGCCGGTTCGCCGAGTGATGCACAGCTGGGTCGACGGTCAGCCAGCGGACAACGTGCCCCTGAAAGATCGCGGCCTGGCGTATGGCGATGGGGTGTTCGAGACCATCGCCGTCAAGGCCGGGCAGCCGTTGCTGCTCGACCGCCACCTGCAACGCCTGGAAGAGGGTTGCAGGCGTTTGGCATTGGCGGTGGATCACGGGTTGATTCGCCACGAAGTGCTGACCTTCGCCACTGCCCTTGGCGACGGGATTCTCAAATTGATCCTTACCCGTGGCGACAGCTTGCGCGGTTATGGCATCAACCCTGGCGCGCCGGTGCGCCGCATCTTGCAGGGCAGTGCGCCCGCTGTTTACCCACCCACTCATGAAGTCGAAGGCGTGCGCCTGTTTGCGTGTGCCACGCGTTTGGCGCAGCAGCCGCTGCTGGCCGGTATCAAGCACCTCAATCGTTTGGAGCAGGTGATCGCGCGTGCCGAATGGCAAGATACCGAACATGCCGAAGGCCTGATGCTGGACATGTCTGGTCGGGTGATCGAAGGCATATTCAGCAACCTTTTCCTAGTGCGCAACGGCTTGTTACTAACCGCTGATCTGAGCCGTTGTGGCGTTGCCGGCGTAATGCGCGCCGAAGTGCTGGCCCAGGCACAAGCGCTGGGCGTCCCGGTGGCCGTGGCCGACATCAGTATTGAGCAATTGCAACAGGCCGATGAAGTCTTCGTCTGCAACAGCGTATATGGCATTTGGCCGGTGCGTGGCTGCGCTGCGATGAGCTGGCCGGTTGGGCCGCTCACCCGTAAACTGCAGGGCATTGTTCGCGCGTTATTGGATATTTGAGTTGATACGAAAACTGGTGTTACTGCTGCAGATCAGCCTGGTCTCGGCGGCGTTGCTCGTGGGCTTTTCGGCCTGGAAACTCGACTCTGCCCTCAAGCAGCCCCTGAAGCTGCCTCAGGAGCAGTTACTCGACGTACCCGCTGGCGCTACGCCGACGGGCACCTTCAATCGTCTGGAAGCCGACGGCGTGCTCGACGATGCCTTTTGGCTGCGCCTGTACTGGCGCTTCAACCTCGAAGGCCAGCCGCTGCACAGCGGTGAGTACCGCATGAGTCCGGGCCTTACCGCTGAGGGTTTGATCGGCCTGTGGCAGCGCGGCGAAGTGGTGCAGTACAGCCTGACCTTGGTGGAGGGCTGGAATTTCCGTCAGGTGCGCACCGCCCTGGCCAAGCATGAAAAGATCGTGCAGACCCTGGCGGGCCTGACGGACAGCGAAGTGATGGATAAGCTCGGCCACCCAGGTGTGTTTCCTGAGGGGCGGTTCTTCCCCGACACCTACCGTTTTGTTCGCGGCATGACCGATGTCGAATTCCTGAAAAAAGCCTACAACCGCCTGGACGATGTACTCGCCCAGGAGTGGAGCAAGCGGGCTGCCGACGCGCCCTACACCGACCCTTACCAAGCGCTGATCATGGCGTCGCTGGTGGAAAAGGAGACCGGTGTGCCCCAGGAGCGCGGGCAGATTGCCGGTGTGTTTGTGCGTCGCCTGAAGATCGGTATGCTGCTGCAGACCGACCCCACCGTGATCTACGGCCTGGGTGAGCGCTACAACGGTAAATTGACCCGGGCCCACCTCAAGGAAGCCAACCCCTACAACACCTACATGGTCGCCGGCCTACCGCCTACGCCCATCGCGATGGTCGGCCGCGAGGCGATCCATGCCGCGTTGAACCCGGTGCCGGGCAGCAGCCTGTATTTCGTCGCCCGTGGCGATGGCAGCCATATTTTCTCGGATAACCTGGATGCGCATAATGCCGCCGTGCGTGAGTTCCAGCTCAAGCGCCGTGCCGATTACCGTTCCAGCCCGGCCCCGGTGGTGAAACCGCTGGAAGATTCGGCACCTTCCAGCGATGCACCCACCCCCGACGCACCGATCGAGCCCGCGCCGGACACTACCGCGCCGCAAAGCCCGCAATGACTCTGACTAAGGACTGCCTGTGACTGGCTTGTTTATTACCCTGGAAGGCCCGGAAGGCGCCGGCAAAAGCACTAACCGTGACTACCTGGCCGAGCGCCTGCGTGCGCAGGGCATCGAGGTGGTGCTGACCCGTGAGCCGGGCGGTACGCCTTTGGCTGAGCGCATCCGTGAAGTCCTGCTGGCCCCGGGTGACGAGCCGATGAACGCGGACACCGAGTTGCTCCTGGTGTTTGCCGCCCGGGCCCAGCACTTGGCCGAAGTGATTCGCCCAGCCCTGGCGCGGGGTGCCGTGGTGATCTGCGATCGTTTCACGGATTCCACCTACGCCTACCAGGGCGGGGGGCGGGGCTTGTCCATGGAGCGCATCGCCACCCTGGAAACCTTCGTGCAAGGCGATCTGCGCCCCGACCTGACCCTGTTGTTCGACCTGCCGGTGGAAGTGGGCATGGCCCGCGCCAGGGCGCGAGGTCGCCTGGATCGCTTCGAGTTGGAAGACCAGGGCTTTTTTGATGCGGTGCGCAGTGCCTTCCTGCAGCGCGCCAAGGCTGAGCCCGCACGTTATTACCTGTTGGACGCCGCCCAGCCGCTGAGCCAGGTGCAACAGTCCATCGACGCGCTGTTGCCCACCCTGTTGGAGCGTAACCGTGGCTGAGTCCTACCCGTGGCAGGACGGACTCTGGCAGCAACTGGCGGGGCGCGCCCAGCATGCCCACGCCTATCTGCTGCATGGTCCAGTGGGCATCGGTAAACGCCACCTCGCCGAACGCCTGATGGGCCGCCTGTTGTGCCAACGCCCGGTCAATCTGGAGGCGTGTGGCGAGTGCAAGTCCTGCCTGTTGCTCAAGGCTGGTAGTCACCCGGACAACTATGTGCTGGAACCCGAGGAAGCGGATAAGGCCATCAAGGTCGACCAGGTGCGCGACCTGGTCAGCTTCGTGGTGCAGACCGCGCAGATGGGCGGGCGCAAAGTGGTACTGATCGAGCCGGTCGAGGCGATGAATATCAACGCGGCCAACGCCTTGCTCAAAAGTCTTGAAGAGCCGTCCGGCGATACCGTGCTGTTGCTGGTGAGCCACCAGTCCAGCCGCTTGTTGCCGACCATTCGCAGCCGTTGCGTGCAGCAGGCTTGCCCGTTGCCCAGCGAAGCCATGAGCCTGCAATGGCTGGCGCAGGCCTTGCCGGAATGCAGCGCGGAAGAACGCGGCGAGTTGCTGACCCTGGCGGCCGGTTCGCCTTTGGCGGCAGTGAAGCTGCAGGCCCAGGGCGTGCGCGAACAGCGTGCACTGGTCGTGGATGGCGTGAAGAAACTGCTCAAGCAGGAACTGTCCGCCACGCAACTGGCCGAAAGCGCCTGGAAGGACATTCCGCTGTTGCTGCTGTTCGACTGGTTCTGCGACTGGTCCAGCCTGATCCTGCGCTATCAGCTTACCCAGGATGAGAGCGGCCTGGGCCTGGCGGATATGCGCAAGGTCGTGCAATACCTGGCGCAAAAAAGTGCCCAGGACAAAGTGCTCAACATCCAGGACTGGATCCTCGCCCAGCGTCAGAAAGTCCTCGGCAAGGCCAACCTCAACCGCGTGCTGTTGCTCGAGGCATTGCTGGTGCAGTGGGTAGGCCTGCTCGGGCGCCGTTAAATTCCGTGGCCGACGGGTGTATCGTTGGCCCTACCTCTTTTGTGACTTAAGCCCTGATTCCTATGCTCGTAGATTCCCATTGCCACCTTGATCGCCTCGACCTTGCCCAGCACGGCGGCTCCCTCGACGCCGCCCTTGAAGCTGCCCGCCAGCGTGGGGTAGGGCACTTCCTGTGCATTGGCGTCAGCGCCGACAACGCCGCCGACGTCAAAGCCCTGGCTGATCGCTACGCCGACGTCGATTGCTCGGTGGGCATTCACCCGCTTGACCTCAAGCCTGGCGAAGCCCCGGCGCTCGATTGGTTACTGGGTGAACTCAACCACCCGCGGGTCGTGGCTATTGGCGAAACCGGCCTGGACTACCACTACGAGCCTGAAGCTGCCGAGTTGCAACAGGCCTCGTTCCGCCTGCACCTGCAAGCCGCCCAGCAGACGCGCAAGCCGGTGATTGTCCATACCCGAGGCGCCCGTGCCGATACCCTGGCCTTGCTGCGTGAAGCCGCGTTGCCGCAGGCTGGCGTGCTTCATTGCTTTACCGAAGACTGGGACATGGCCAAGGCGGCCCTGGACCTGGGGTTCTATATTTCCCTGTCGGGCATCGTCACCTTCCGCAATGCCGACGCGCTGCGCGATGTGGCCCGCCAGGTGCCTGCCGACCGCCTGTTGGTGGAAACCGACTCGCCGTACCTGGCACCCATCCCCCATCGCGGCAAACCGAACCTGCCCGAATATGTACGTGACGTGGCTGATTACCTGGCGATGCTGCGCGGTGAGCCTTACGAGCGTTTTGCCGAGCAGACCACTGAAAACTTCAAGCGCCTGTTCCCGCTGGCTCACGTAGCAGGTTAAAGCGGCCGAATCGCAGGCAAAAAAAACCCGGGTTCTGGGGGGTGAATCCGGGCTAAGACCATTAGGAGTAAAACAAGGGCACGCAGTCCGTCGGTACCCAGGTCGACGCGTCACTTGGGGGAGATGTCGCGCCGACAGTTGAAGTATTGACCACTATCCCATTCAGTCCAGTCGTGATTGATCGTTTTTTAAACAGATTTGGAATACGCCGCCTTCGCTTGAGTTCTCATTGCGCTGATGGGCGGGTTCAGATGTTGCGTATTATTTCTGACTGATAACCACGAAATCGTTGGCGCATTGAAAGTTATGTGCCTGGCGGGTTCACATAGACATTGCCCAACGACCGTTCAGTCGGGATAATCCCTCGCATCGGGTAAATCGTATCGCCACGTATCCATGGCGCTGCGCAACCCTCCCTATTTCCGACCTTTGCAGACTCTTCCTCATGCACAAAGAACCCCGTAAGGTCCGTGAGTTTCGCCGCCGTGAGCAGGAAATTCTCGACACCGCGCTCAAGCTGTTCCTCGAACAAGGTGAAGACAGCGTCACCGTCGAGATGATTGCGGATGCCGTGGGTATCGGCAAAGGCACGATCTACAAACACTTCAAGTCCAAGGCCGAAATCTACCTGCGCCTGATGCTCGACTACGAGCGCGATTTGAACGAGTTGCTGCACTCGGCCGATGTCGACAAAGACAAGGAAGCCCTGTCCCGCGCTTACTTCGAGTTCCGCATGCGTGACCCGCAGCGCTATCGCCTGTTCGACCGCCTGGAAGAGAAGGTGGTCAAAGGTCACCAAGTGCCGGAGATGGTCGAGGAACTGCACAAGATCCGCGCCTCGAACTTCGAACGACTGACCCTGCTGATCAAGGGCCGTATCAGCGAAGGCAAGCTTGAAGACGTGCCTCCGTATTTCCACTACTGCGCCGCCTGGGCCCTGGTGCATGGCGCTGTGGCGCTGTACCACTCGCCATTCTGGAGCAATGTGCTGGAAGATCAGGAAGGTTTCTTCCAATTCCTGATGGACATCGGCGTGCGCATGGGCAACAAGCGCAAGCACAGCCCGGAACTGCCGGGCGTCGAGAAGAGCGGCGAAACCCCTGCCACGTAAGTTATTCGCCACAGTGATGGCGCAATGATTTGCTGCCAGGCGCAGTAACCCAGGAATATACTCAGGCAAGGACCTTGCTAAAAGCTGAGTTATGAGTCAGCTTTTAGCGCGCCCGAATTATCCTCTGCCGGAGTGATCCATGATCGTTGATCGTCAAGGCAGGCGTTTTCGCAATTTGCGGATCAGCCTGACTTCAGCCTGCAACTATGCGTGTACCTATTGCGTGCCCGACGGCAAGCGGCTGGTGGCTGCCCAGGATGAACTGTCGGCCCAAGCCATGGCCCGGGGCGTGGCTTACCTGATCGAAGCGGCGGGTATCGAGCGCTTGCGCATTACTGGCGGTGAGCCGCTGGTCAGCCCCAAGCTGGAAGCCTTCATGGGCGCGGTAGGGCAGATGGGCCTGAGCGACATCAGCCTGACCACCAACGGCCAACTGCTGGCGCGCAAACTGCCGTTGCTGGTGGCTGCCGGCATTCGGCGCATCAATGTCTCCCTCGACACTCTGGATGCCGACGCTTTCCGCAGCATCGCCCGTGGCGGCGACCTGGCCACGGTGCTCGATGGCATGGATCAGGCCAGTGCTGCCGGGATCAAGATCAAGGTCAACATGGTGCC
>NZ_SMOF01000001.1:4626844-4637436 GCF_018135665.1 Pseudomonas sp. B2021 | reverse complement strand
CTGGAGGATTAGGATGCGTAGTCTGGTTTTGCTGCTGGCGTCATTGGCCCTGGGCGGTTGTATGACCGTCAGTGATATGGCCGAAGGCACCCGCTATCAGATGAGCGATGCCGGGCTGCTCGACCACAGCGATACGCGGCGTACTGCCTCGGTGCGCATACAGCCGGACTCCTTTGTGTTTATCGCCCAAGGCGCCTTCGTGCCGCCGGGCAGCGCCTACCCGCGGCCCAATGTGGTGGCCGAGGAAGCATTCAATGGCTTCGTCGAATATTTCCCCATGGTGCGCCGCGCCCGCCAGCCGGAAGGGCTGGAACAGGCCATGGCCGAAGCCCGCGACGCCGGTGCTCACTACCTGCTGTATTGCCGCTTTGCGGCAGCCGATGACCGCATCGGCAACGCCGACGAGTGGACCGACCAACAAGCTCTGGACCGCCTTGGCCTGGACAGCGGGGTGATCCAAGTCATGTTGATCGAGACCAGCACCCAGTATTTGATTGATACTGCACGTATTCGCAGTCGTGGCGGTTTACTGACGTTCCACGACACATCGCCACAAGATTTGATTGCCCGTCCCCTGGCGCAATATGCCCGCGGTTTACTGGGCATGAGCAATCAGTAAACAGAGGAGCCCGTCATGACCGATTCCGCCAAGGCCAATGATTTATTGGCCCAACTGCCCAAGGGCAAAGGGCCGGCACCGGTGCATCTGTGGAACCCGGCTTTCTGCGGCAATATCGACATGCGCATCGCCCGTGACGGCACCTGGTTCTACCAGGGCACGCCCATCGGGCGAAAGCCGATGGTCAAGCTGTTCTCCAACATCATCCGCCGCGATGGCGATGATTATTTCCTGGTGACGCCGGTGGAGAAGGTCGGCATCCAGGTCGATGATGCGCCCTTTGTCGCCATGACCCTGGACGTGCAAGGGCAGGGCGAAAGCCAGGTTTTGCGCTTTACCACCAACGTCGATGAACAGGTCGAGGCAGGCCTCGAGCACCCGCTGCGGGTGGTGATCGACCCCGTCACCCAGGAACCGGCACCCTACGTGCGCGTTCGCACCAATCTTGAAGCCCTCGTGCATCGCAACGCTTTTTACCAGTTGGTGGAGCTGGCCGTGAGCCGTCCGATCAACGGTCAAAACTGGCTTGGCGTATGGAGCAGCGGGGAGTTTTTCCCCATCGGCCTGGAGCCCTGAGGCGGTTTTTGTCTTCAGCCTGAAATAATCCTCTTGCGGTAAATGCGCGCTTTCGGTTATCAATTTGTACATGATTAGACATGTTCGATTTGATAAGAAAAAACGCGTCGTCGACGAACTCATCCGCCGTATCGAGGGTGGGGTCATGGCCGACGGCTTCCTGTTGCCCGGCGAGCATCAACTGGCCGAGGAATTTGCGGTCAGTCGTGGCACGCTGCGTGAGGCGCTGTCCGAGCTCAAGCGTCGCAACTACATCGCCACCCAAAGTGGGGTCGGCTCGATCGTCACCTTTGACGGCATGGTGCTGGACCAACGCAGCGGTTGGGCCCAGGCCTTGGCCGATACGGGCGCCCAGGTAAGCACTGACATCCTGCGTTTCGAGGCCGTCACGCGCCCTGATCTGTTCAGCCGTTTCGGCACCGACCAGTTCATTACCCTCGACCGCCTTCGGCGCACCGCAGACGGCACAGCGGTGTCCCTGGAACGCTCGCTGATGCCGGCCGTTGGCGACCTGGAAAGCCTGCCGCGCATTGGCCTGATCGATAACTCCTTGACCATCACCCTGGCCGCCTACGGCTACGTCGGGGCCGAGGGCGATCAGTGGATCGGTGCCGAGCCGCTGAGTGATGAAGATGCCGAATTACTCGGGCGTCCCAGCGGCACAGTATTTCTCAAGGCTGCGCGCACCACCTATGATCGTCGCGAGCGTTTCATGGAACATGTCGAAAGCCTGCTCGACCCGCTGCACTTTCGCCTGCATCTGCAGTTTGGAGCGTCGAAATGACCCGCGAAAATCGCGCCCTTGGCGCCTTCTATGGCCTGGCCCTGGGCGATGCTTTGGGTATGCCCACCCAATCCTTGAGCCGCGAGCAGGTACAAAAGCGCTTCGGTGCCATCACCGCTCTGGAAGACGCCGACGCCGACCAGCCCATTGCACCGAACATGCCTGCCGGCTCCATCACCGATGACACCGAGCAAGCCATTCTGGTCGCCGAGTTATTGGTGCAAGGCCAGGGCCAGATCCAGCCCGCTGTGCTTGCCCAACGCTTGATCGATTGGGAAGCGGGCATGCGCGCCAAAGGCTCCCAGGACTTGCTCGGGCCGTCCACCAAGCGCGCGATCGACATGATCCTCGCCGGACATACCCCGGAGGAATCCGGGCGCTACGGCACCACCAATGGCGCGGCCATGCGCATCACCCCGGTGGGCGTCGCCGCTGATGTCAGCGACCCGGGGCGGTTTATCCAGGCGGTGATCCAGGCGTGCCAGGTCACCCATAACACCAGCTTGGGTATTTCCAGCGCTGCGGCCGTGGCGGCAGTGGTCTCGGCCGGCATCAATGGCGTGGACCTGGGGGAAGCCCTGAATATCGGGACCCAAATGGCTCGGCAGGCTGAAAGCCATGGTCACTGGATCGCGGGTGGACGCATTTCTACCCGCATTAGTTGGGCTCGTACTCTAAGCGTCGGCAGCGGCGATAAAGCGTTGTTTGCCGACCTGCTTTACGAGTTGATTGGTACTTCGGTGGCTTCCCAGGAATCGGTAGTGGTGTCGTTTGCCCTGGCGCAGCAAGTGGCATCGGGCGACATGAACGCCTTCGAAGCCCTGTGCCTGGCAGCCAGTCTGGGTGGCGACACCGATACCATTGCCGCGATCCTCGGCGCCATGCTGGGGGCGTGCCTGGGCATGCAGTGCTGGCCTGAGGCGTTGGTTGAACAGGTCAAGCGAGTCAATGGCCTGGACTTGCAGCCGCTGGTCAAAGCCTTATTGGCCTTGCGATAAACACGGAACTAATTGTGGGAGCTGGCTTGCCTGCGACAGCGGTTTTCCAGTGGCGGATGAGCTGGTTGCCCCACCGCAATCGCAGGCAAGCCAGCTCCCACATTAAAAAGCGTTGGGTCAGGAAGACCGGATAAAGATTCGACTCGCTGCCACAACCACAACAATACAGGCACCAGGAGCACCCTTTCATGAGCAGCCCCTCTTCCGGCCAAAGCGCTGGGCAATTGGAAACACGCGGCATCGAGCCGGTCCCGGAAGGCGAGTGCAACGGTCATCCGCTGCAACTGTTCTGGGTGTGGTTTGCGGCCAATATCAGCATCCTCGGTTTGCCCCTTGGCGCGACGCTGGTGGCGTTTCGTGGCCTGGCCATCTGGCAGGCGATCATCGTTGCGATTCTTGGCGCCGCTGGCTCCTTTGCCGTGGTGGGCATTATCTCCATCGCTGGCCGCCGCGGTCGCGCGCCCAGCCTGACCTTGTCCCGCGCCATCTTCGGGGTGCGCGGCAATATCGGCCCGACCTTGGTGTCGCTGATGTCGCGCCTGGGTTGGGAAACCGTCAACACCACCACCGCAGCCTTCGTGTTGCTGTCATTAAGCTCCATCCTGTTCGGCTCGGCAGTGGAGGCGAAAAGCGCGCCGGTGCTCACCCTGATCTTCATTGCCATCTTCGTGCTGCTGACCCTGGCCGTATCGGGCCTGGGCCACGCCACGTTGCTGGTGATCCAGAAGTGGGCGACCTACGTCTTCGGCGGCTTGAACATTCTGGTGGGCGGCTTTCTTTGCGCCACTATCGACTGGAGCGCGGTGTTCAACGCCACCCCCGCGCCGTTGAGCGCGATGATCATTGGCGTGGGCACCATGGCTGCCGGTACCGGTATCGGTTGGGCCAACGCCGGTGCAGACATGTCGCGTTACCAGCACCGCAGCGTCAAGGCCGTGCGCCTGGTGGCCTCCGCTGCGTTTGGCGCAGGCATCCCGCTGGTGCTGTTGATCACCCTCGGCGGCCTGTTGTCGGTGGGCAACAATGACCTGGCGTCGGCCACCGACCCCATCATCGCGATCCGCGACATGCTGCCGACCTGGATGGCCGTGCCGTACCTGATCACCGCGTTCGGCGGGCTGTTGCTGTCGAACAACCTGTCGGTGTATTCGGCCGGTCTCACTACCTTGACCCTGGGCTTGAAGGTCAAACGCGTGCATGCGGTGATCGTCGATATCGTCGCGATCTTTGCCGGCTCCATCTACTTCATGCTGATCGCCGACAGCTTTTATGGCCCGTTCATCACCTTCATTTCGCTGCTGGCGGTGCCGATCACGGCGTGGGTCGGGATCTTCGTGGTCGACTTGATTCACCGGCATTACTACAGCCCCACCGACCTGCTGGACGTCAGCCCCAGCAGTGCCTACTGGTATCGCGGCGGCGTGGAGTGGCGCGCATTTGGCGCCTGGGCGGTGGCCATTGTGTTGGGGTTCAGCTTCACCACCATTGGCACCACCGCCGAAAACATCTGGTTTGCCGGGCCGCTGTCCGACTCCTGGCTGGGCCATAACGGCCTGGGCTGGATCGTAACCTTCCTGGTAGCGGGCGGAATATATGCAGTATTGGGCGGGGCGTCTGACCGTCGTCCGGCTTTAGTCGAGAGCGCCAATGTCTAGATTGCTGCACACCGGCCAGGTCATTGTCGACCTGGTCATGGGCCTCGACACCCTGCCGGCAAGCGGCGGTGACGTGCTGGCCAACTCCGCCAGTTTTCAAGTGGGTGGTGGTTTCAACGTAATGGCTGCGGCGCGGCGCAATGGGTTGTCGGTGGTTTACCTGGGTCGCCATGGCGAGGGGCGCTTTGGCGAGCTGGCGCGTGCCGCGATGCAGGCCGAAGGTATTGAAATGGCCTTGGCGGCCAGCGCAGGCAAAGACACCGGCTTGTGCGTGTCGCTGACTGAAGCCAGCACCGAACGCACCTTCATCTCCCATCTCGGCGCCGAGGGTGAGTTGAGCGCTGACGACTTGGCTCGGATCGTCCCGCGTGTCGATGATTACGTATACGTCAGTGGCTACAGCTTGCTGCTTGAAGGTAAGGCGCAGCCTTTGCTTGACTGGTTGCAGGCGCTACCGCGAGAGATCGTGGTGGTGTTCGACCCAGGCCCGATGGTCAAGGCGCTGGACTCCGCGTTGATGCGCGCGTTGTTGCCGCGTATCGACATCTGGACCAGCAATGGCCCTGAAGCCCTGGCGTTTACCGGGGCGGCGGATATGAGTCAGGCGCTGCCCATGCTCAATCAGCACTTGCAGGCACTGCTGGTTGTGCGTGATGGGCCAAATGGTTGCTGGGTAGGGCGAGGGGCACAGATCGAGCATGTCCCTGGATTCAAGGTTCAGGCCGTGGACAGCAATGGCGCGGGGGACGCACATGCGGGAGTATTTATTGCCGGGTTGGCGAATGGCTTGAAACCGGTTGAGGCGGCGCGTCGAGCGAACGCAGCGGCGGCATTGGCGGTAACCCGCTGGGGGCCAGCGACCTCGCCCGGCACTGCTGAGGTCGATGCATTAGTGGCTGAATAAACGAGGCCCAAAAACGTGGGAGCGGGCTTGCTCGCGAAGGCGGTGTGTCAGTTAAAGCATGTGCTGACTGATACTCCGCCTTCGCGAGCAAGCCCGCTCCCACAATGGGTTCTGCGTTTAGCCTGCTTTTTTCAGGGCTTGGATCAACTCATCTTTGCGCATGGTTGAGCGTCCTGAAATATTCTTTTCCCGCGCCTCTTTCATCAAGCTTTCCTTGGTCTGCGTACCCAATGAAGCGCGACTGCTGCGCGGGTGGCCTTCACGGCTGGCAGCGGCGCGCTTGGCCGATTCCTGCCGGTCCTGGGCCTTCTTGGTCGGTGCTTTGCGCCTGCCTGATCCGCCGGTTTTCTCACCGCCGCCAGACTGTTTGTTCACGGTGGCCCAGGCACGAGCTTCGGCTTCGTCCTTGGGCAACCCTTTGTGCTCATAACTGTCTTCGATATGAGCGGCCTTGCGTTTCTGTTCGTCGGTGTATTTGGCTTTGCTTCCACGAGGCATCGCTAAAACTCCTTCTGGCCCCAGTCGCGGGGCCAGGCCAGAAATGGATTACTGAGTACTTTGGGCGTCGAGCTTGCGCGCTTCATCCACACCAGAAGCGGTGAGCTTGATCGGCAGGTTCAACGCGTATTCGCCGGCGTCGTCGGTGGTCACATGCCCATCCTTGATCAGCCCGCGGTCTTGCAGGAACGCCAAGACACTGGCGACCTCTTTTTCACCGCGGTAATTGTCCAGCACCTCCTTGCCCAAGCCTTGCGGGTGGGCGTGCAGCAGGCGGGTGAGGACTTCTTTTTCAAGGTTTCTATCGACGTTCATGCGTACCTCTTCACGGGGAAATGGTCGGGTGTAGGTCGTACCAAGGGTGCATCAAGGCGCTGGTTGTTTCTGCGCGCCCGGGATGTTCGAGTCGTCGCCCTTGTTGATCTTCGGCTCATTGTTGCTCGTGCCTGGGCCCATCTTGCCGTTGCCCACGGCCGCCGGTGCCTGGCGCTGGGTATCGTTGCCTTTGGTGCGTGGGTCAGCGCTGTTGTCGATGATCGCGCCACCGTTGGTGTCCATGCCGGTGCCCATGGATTTTTGCGACTCGGTGGTGGCGTCCGGCGTTGGATCGGTGGGGCCGGTGGTCGAGCTGGCCGCGAAGGCGCTCAGGGACGCGGCAGACAACAGGCCGGTGAGGGCGAGGGCAGCAAATTTGGAATTTTTCATCAGGGTGTCTCCATATGATTAATGTCCTTACCCTGTATTGGTCTGCCCGCGATTGTTGATCGTGCCGGGAGGGCGACGAACGGTATCAGCTCACCTGTATCACTTTGTGTGCCGATACTCGGCGCGCTATCAAGCGTGCCACCGTGATCGCCCAGTTGAGGGCCGCGATCACCAGTACGCTCAGCATCATTGTCGCAAGGCCGAAGTCGACGATGATCTTGCCTGCGAGCCAGGGAAACCCGAAGACGCCGATAAAGTACGCCAGGCTGAACAACAACAACGCCTGGGAAGTGGTGCCGCTGGGCGCTTCGTTGGCCACCAGGCCGTTGATCACTGAATACGTCAGGCCATACCCGATCCCTAGCGTGGCGGCGGCGAGCACATAACTGAGGTTGCCGCTGACACCAAACGCGAACAGCGCGATCGCGCCGAACATCACCCCCGATAACACACAGGCAGCCTGGTACGCATCGCGCTTGACCACGAAGCCTGCGATCAGCAAGCGGCTGGTGATTGCTGCTGTCAGGAAGCCCGCGAAGAACAGTGAATAGTCGAGCTTATGAGCCACGGCATAGCTGGTCTGGAACGAAGACAGTCCCCCGAATACGCAGCCACCCAGGCCGACCATCAGGATGGCGAACGCCGCCTTGGAAGACAGTATGCGGCGGCTTGCGCGCCAGGAAATCCTGGCGGTTGGCATATTCGCGTGCTGTCGCAACCGGGAGCCCATGCGCCAGAACATCACCACCCCGGCGAGGCTGGCGAGCCCGGCGATATAGAACGCGGTGGTCAGGGGCAGGTCCAGCGCAGTGGCGGCGCGTCCCAGCAAAGGGCCGGAACCTATGCCGCTCAACATACTGCCCGAGAGCAAGGCGAAATATTTGGCCCGCTGGCGTGGTTCCACTAGCAGCGTCACGATGATTGGGCCCAGGGTATAGAACACGCCCCAGCCCAAGCCAAGGGACAATCCAAACAGCATCAAGCCTTGGCCAAACCCCGGCGTCAGGGCAAACCCCAGGCAGGCCACCACCAACAATAGGCCGGTACTCGCAATTGCTCGCGCCGCGCCCAGCGCATCAGCCAGGTGCCCGGAAAACACGACCGCCACAAAAGTGCTGAGCATCGCCGTGGCAATGACACTGCCCGCGTCGTGTTCATTACCGCCACGGGCATGGATCAGCAGTGACAACAAAAAGGTCGAACCGTAAGACAGTGACAGCAGGAAGCTGGCTAGGCAGAACAGCGCGAATGTCTTGGTGCCCACTGGTGGCGTGGCGTGCATGAGCAGGTCTCTGATCGTTGGATTTATGCCCATTGTTTACCATGGGCGTGCGCAGGCTTTGTTCTGTGGTTGCCGATGCTTGCATCACCCCGCACCGGAGTGAAACGCGCTCGTCGGCATCAATTGCACTGCAAACGGCCATCAAATCGCCTTAGTATGTGGCCTTTGAATTTGCCCAAGGCTCGCCCATGACCATCGAGATTCGCCCCGCCGTGCCCAGCGATGCTGCGCAAATCCTGACCTTCATCACTGAGCTGGCCGAGTACGAGAAAGCCCGGCATGAAGTGATCGCCAGCGTGGTGGACATCGAACGCAGCCTGTTCAGCGAAGGTGCCACGGCCCATGGCCTGATCTGCTTGCGCGATGGATTGCCGATTGGTTTTGCGGTGTTCTTTTTCAGCTACTCCACGTGGCTGGGTAGTAACTGCCTTTACCTGGAAGACC
Organism: Pseudomonas sp. B2021; assembly: GCF_018135665.1. NCBI lineage: Bacteria > Pseudomonadati > Pseudomonadota > Gammaproteobacteria > Pseudomonadales > Pseudomonadaceae > Pseudomonas > Pseudomonas sp. B2021. The sequence continues at coordinate 4,628,971 of NZ_SMOF01000001.1, read as the reverse complement.
TGTATATCAACCCGGAACAACGCGGCGGTGGCGCCGGCAAGAAGTTGCTGCGTCACCTGGCCAAGATCGCCTGCGACAACGGTTGCGGGCGCTTTGAGTGGAGCGTGCTGGACTGGAACGAGCCCGCGATTGCCTTCTACAAATCCATCGGCGCCCAGCCTCAGGAAGAATGGGTGCGTTATCGCATGGAAGGCGATGCCTTGCGCGACTTCGCCCTGGGCTGAAGCTTCTTTCGTAAAGTCCCTAAAGACCCAATGTGGGAGCGAGCTTGCTCGCGAATACGGTGTATCAGTCAGCACATGCTTTAACTGACACACCGCATTCGCGAGCAAGCCCGCTCCCACATTTTTAGATTTGCTCATTATATGGGACGATAATTTATATATTGAGATATTTCAGTCGATGGGTTTATAGTCGCCAGCATCAGCACTCACTACAAAAAATAAAAAGGTGAAGCGATGCAGGCACATCCGTTGTCCCTACCCGCCGTGCCCGAGCCCACTTACGGCGAGCGGCTGAAGAACAAGGTGGTGATCATCACCGGCGCCGCCCAAGGCATTGGCGAAGCCATCGTTGCCTGTTTCCAGGCTCAGCAGGCGCGGTTGATCATTGCTGATATCCAGGGCGACAAAGTCGAGAAGGTCGCCGCCCATTGGCGCGAACGCGGCGCGCAGATTTACGCCCAACCGGTTGATATCACTTCCAAGGAACAATGGCAGGCACTGGTCAACCTGGCCATCGAGTGCTTTGGCCGCGTGGATGTGCTGGTCAACTGTGCCGGGGTCAATGTGTTCCGTGACCCGCTGGAGATGAGCGACGAGGACTGGCGCCGCTGTTTCGCCATCGACCTCGACGGCGCCTGGTACGGCTGCCGTTCGGTGTTGCCGCACATGATCGAGCAGGGCATCGGCAACATCATCAATATCGCGTCCACCCATTCCAGCCACATCATTCCCGGTTGTTTTCCTTACCCTGTCGCCAAGCACGGCCTGCTCGGCCTCACCCGTGCCTTGGGCATCGAGTACGCGCCCAAGGGCATTCGCGTGAATGCCATCGCCCCCGGCTATATCGAAACCCAGCTCAACGTCGATTACTGGAACGGTTTCCCAGACCCCCACGCCGAACGCCAGCGCGCGTTCGACCTGCACCCGCCCAAACGCATTGGCCAGCCCATCGAAGTGGCCATGACGGCTCTGTTCCTGGCGACCGACGAGGCGCCCTTTATCAATGCCACTTGCCTGATGATCGATGGCGGGCGGTCTGTGATGTACCACGACTAAAGCGTTTTTCAATAACAAGAAGGAGGTGGTCCATGTTCAAGCAAACACTCGGTGCCGTGGCACTGGCGATGGCGTTCAGCGGCTGGGTATCGGCTGAAGAAGTGAAGATCGGTTTCCTGGTCAAACAGGCTGAGGAACCCTGGTTTCAAACGGAGTGGGCATTCGCGGAAAAGGCCGGCAAAGAGCATGGTTTTACCGTGATCAAAATCGCCGTGCCCGATGGTGAAAAGACCTTGTCGGCTATCGACAGCCTGGCCGCCAACGGCGCGAAAGGCTTTGTGATCTGCCCGCCAGACGTGTCCCTGGGCCCGGCCATCGTCGCCAAGGCCAAGGTCAACGATTTGAAAGTGATGGCCGTGGATGACCGATTTGTCGATGCCAAAGGCAACTTTATGGAAGAGGTGCCGTACTTGGGCATGGCCGCATTTGAGGTGGGCCAGAAGCAGGGCGCTGCCATGGCCGCCGAAGCGAAAAAACGCGGTTGGGACTGGAAGGACACCTACGCGGTGATCAACACTTTCAACGAGCTCGACACCGGCAAGAAGCGCACTGACGGCTCGATCAAATCCCTGGAGGAGGCCGGTATTCCGAAGGATCACATCCTCACCGCTGCGCTGAAAACCCTCGATGTGCCCGGCAGCATGGACGCCACCAACTCGGCCCTGGTCAAGCTGCCGAGCGGGGCGAAGAACCTGATCATCGGCGGCATGAACGACAACACCGTGCTCGGTGGCGTGCGCGCCACTGAGAGCGCCGGCTTCAAGGCCGCCAACGTGATCGGCATCGGCATCAATGGCACCGACGCCATCGGCGAATTGAAGAAAGCCGACAGCGGTTTCTTCGGCTC
>NZ_SMOF01000001.1:4498797-4626804 GCF_018135665.1 Pseudomonas sp. B2021 | reverse complement strand
CCAGCAGTTTATCGGCGCGGGAAATCGACCGCTTGATGGCGATCATCGCGCGCCTACGCGATGAGGGCAAAGTGGTGCTCTACGTGTCCCATCGCATGGAGGAGGTGTTCCGTATTTGCGATGCGGTGACGGTGTTCAAGGACGGCCGCTACGTGCGCACCTTCGAGGACATGAGCACACTGACCCATGACCAGTTGGTGACTTGCATGGTCGGTCGCGATATCCAGGATATCTACGATTACCGCCCGCGCGAGCTGGGCGAAGTGGCGCTCAAGGTGGACGGCTTGCTCGGTCCCGGCCTGCGTGAACCGCTCAGTTTCCAAGTGCGCAAAGGCGAGATCCTGGGCCTGTTCGGGCTGGTGGGCGCGGGGCGTACCGAGCTGTTTCGCCTGCTCAGTGGGTTAGAGCGCGCCAGTGCCGGCAGCCTGGAACTGTGCGGGCAAGCGCTGCAACTGCGCTCACCCCGCGACGCCATCGCCGCCGGGGTATTGCTGTGTCCGGAGGACCGCAAGAAAGAGGGCATCATCCCGCTGGGCAGCGTCGCTGAAAACATCAACATCAGCGCCCGTGGCGCCCATTCCACCTTTGGCTGGCTGTTGCGCGAAGGCTGGGAGAAAGGTAACGCCGACCGGCAGATCCAGGCGATGCGGGTCAAAACGCCGAACGCAGCGCAGAAGATCATGTACCTGTCCGGCGGCAACCAACAGAAAGCCATCCTTGGCCGCTGGTTGTCGATGCCGATGAAGGTGTTGCTGCTCGACGAACCCACTCGCGGTATCGACATCGGCGCCAAGTCGGAGATCTACCAGATCATCCATAACCTGGCGGCCAGCGGCATTGCGGTGATCGTGGTGTCCAGCGACCTGATGGAGGTGATGGGCATTGCCGACCGCATCCTGGTGATGAGTGAAGGCGCCTTGACCGGTGAGTTACCCCGCGCCCAAGCGGATGAAGCGCGCCTGCTGCAACTGGCGCTGCCACAGTCGCGGGCTTGAACAAGAACAAGAGGGTTTGGCTATGTCTCAGGTAAAAACAGCAAAGGGCTTCTGGCCGGGTTTCAATCAGCGCAAATTTCTCGATGATTGGGTGATGCTTTTGGCGGCGCTGGGCATTTTTGTGCTCAGCGCGGTGTTCATCGATAACTTCCTGTCTCCGTTGAACATGCGCGGCCTCGGTCTGGCGATTTCCACCGTGGGCATCGCCGCCTGCACCATGCTGTTTTGCCTGGCGTCGGGGCACTTCGACTTGTCGGTGGGTTCGGTGATCGCCTGTGCCGGGGTGGTGGCGGGCATCGTGATGCGCGACACCGACAGCGTGGCACTCGGCGTGTCGGCAGCCTTGGCCATGGGCCTGGTGGTGGGGCTGATCAACGGCATCGTGATTGCCAAGCTGCGCATCAACGCGTTGATTGCCACCCTGGCAACCATGCAGATCGTGCGCGGCCTGGCCTACATCTTCTCCAACGGCAAGGCGGTGGGGGTGATGAATGAAGGGTTCTTCGTGTTCGGCAACGGCCAACTGCTGGGCGTGCCGGTGCCGATCATCATCACCGTGCTGTGCTTTGTGTTCTTTGGCTGGCTGCTCAATTACACCACCTACGGGCGCAACACCATGGCCATTGGCGGCAACCAGGAAGCCGCGTTGCTGGCGGGGGTGAATGTCGATCGCACCAAGATCATCATCTTTGCCACGCACGGTTTGATCGGCGCCTTGGCCGGGGTGATCCTCGCCTCACGCATGACCTCGGGCCAGCCGATGATTGGCCAGGGTTTCGAGCTGACGGTGATTTCGGCGTGCGTGCTGGGCGGCGTGTCGTTGAGCGGCGGTATCGGCATGATCCGCCATGTGATTGCTGGGGTGTTGATTCTGGCGATCATCGAGAATGCGATGAACCTGAAGAACATCGATACCTTTTACCAGTATGTGATTCGTGGCTCGATCCTGTTGCTGGCGGTGATAATCGACCGCATGAAACAACGCTGATGTTCACCCTGTGAAGATCAAACTGTGGGAGCAGGCAAGCCAGCTCCCACATTGGATCTCCTGTGTTCAGGAGGGCGGTATTTGCCATAATGCCCCCGCTTTCATACTTATAGGCCCGATATGCAGGAAAACGCCCACACCCCCGTCAAAGACGCCGCCCCCACCGGCACCCAGACCCTGTTGCGCGGCCTGGGCGTGGTGCAAGCGGTGGCGGCCGGTGCGCGGGATCTCAAGGAGATCGCCCGGCGCATCGGCACCACGCGCAGCACGACACACCGCCTGGCCAGTTGCCTGGTAGACGAGCGCTACCTGCGCGTGGTGCCCCAGGTCGGTTATCTGCTGGGGCCCAAGCTGATCGAGTTGGGGTTCCAGGCCCGTGAAGAATTGCCCTTGGTGAACCTGGCGGTGCCGTACCTGGACGAGTTGTCGGCGCTGACCGGCGACACCATTCACCTGGCGATTCGTGAATACGACGAGGTGCTTTACCTGCACAAGAACCCCGGTCGCAACGGCCCGGAAATGCGCTCGCGGGTCGGCCATCGTATGCCGCTGGCGCGCACCGGTATCGGCAAGGCGTTGATGCTCGATGATTCACCGCAGGAGTGGCAGCGCTTGTACGAGGCGAGCTTGCCGACGGCGGGCAAAAGCCTGCAATGGCCGCAGCACCCGGAGCAATCCTGGGCGCAGTTCGAACAGCGCATGCATGAGTATGTGGAGGGGGGCTACGCGTTCGACCTGGAAGACAACGAGCCTTCGATCCGCTGCGTGGCGGCACCGGTGCGCGATGCCAGCGGGCGCATTGTCGCCGGCATCAGCATCGCCAGTACGGTGCCCTACATGCCGCTGGAGAAAATGGCCGAGCTGATCCCTGTGATCAAACAGGTCGCAGCCCGGCTGTCAGCGGAGTTGGGCGCCAAAGCCTAATCAGGCTTTCAGGCTCGCCATGTCGATGACAAAGCGGTACTTCACATCACCGGCAATCATGCGTGCGTAAGCTTCGTTGATCTGCCGGATGTCGAGCATCTCGATGTCGCAGGTGATGTTGTGCTCGGCGCAGAAATCCAGGACTTCCTGGGTTTCGGCAATGCCGCCGATCAGCGAGCCGGCCAAGACTTTACGGCCCAGCACCAGCTTGGCGGCGTTGACGGGCGGGTCCACCGGCTCGATCAGGCCGACCAGGATATGCACGCCGTCAAAGCGCAGCACATCGAGGTAGGGGTTCAGGTCGTGCTGCACCGGGATGGTGTCCAGCAGGAAATCGAAGTACCCCGCAGCAGCTTTCATCTGCTCGGCATCGGTGGACACGATCACATGGTCGGCGCCCTGGCGACGGCCTTCCTCGGCCTTGCTGGCCGAACGGGTGAACAGCGTGACTTCGGCGCCCATGGCCTTGGCGAACTTGATGCCCATATGGCCCAGGCCGCCCATGCCGAGGATCCCGACTTTATCGCCGGCCTTTACGCCGTAGTGCTTGAGTGGCGAGTAGGTGGTGATGCCTGCGCACAGGATCGGCGCAGCGCTGGCCAGGTCAAGCTTGGCCGGGATCTTCACCACAAAGTGTTCACTGACCACGATGCTGTCGGAATAGCCGCCCATGGTGTTGCTGCCATCCACGCGGTCCGGCGTGGCGTAGGTCATGGTCGGGCCTTCGAGGCAATACTGCTCAAGGTCTGATTGGCAGGCTTGGCAGTGACGGCACGAGTCCACCATGCAGCCTACGCCCACCAGGTCGCCGACTTTATGCGCGGTCACGTTGGCGCCGACCGCAGTGACCTTGCCGACAATCTCGTGGCCCGGCATCAGCGGGTACACGGCAATGCCCCATTCGTTGCGAGCCTGGTGGATGTCGGAGTGGCACACGCCGCAGTAGAGAATCTCGATGGCTACGTCATCGACGCGCGGGCTGCGGCGTTCAAATGACATCGGGGCGAGGGGCGTGGTGGCCGACTGGGCGGCGTAACCGATGGCGGTGTACATAGTAAACCTCACAAAAGCTTGGACTGCAGAGGCGGCAAAGTCTGCGCGCCGGCCCCTGGCGCGAACATGGCAATTGCTCCGAGTCTCATGCCTATTCGTCCGGCAGTGCCTGAGGTTTGGATATATTGGCCGCCAGACCTGCGATGATGCTGTCATCCCTCATTCGCGAAGTTTTTTGCCATGCTGTTGACCCGCCATTTGGACGCCAATGCCACGCTGGTTGCCTTGATCGAAGGGCTCACGCCCCGCGATGGTTTTTCCCCGACCCACCTGCCCGGCGTGCAGGTGCTGCGCGCCAGTTGCGATGTGGCGCGTGGGCCGCAGATCTATGAGCCAAGCCTGATGTTCGTGGCTCAGGGCAGCAAGGTCGCCTACCTTGGCCCGCGCACCCTGGAGTATGGCGCCGGGCATTACCTGATCCAGGCCATGCCGGTGCCGTTCGAATGCGAGACCTTTGCCATGGCCCCCGAGGCGCCGCTGTATGGCGTCACGGTAGGCATCGACCGCGTGGTGTTGGGCGAGCTGGTGATCGCCATGGGCATGCAGGCCGGGCCGCCGCCGACCGCGCAGACCTTGGAGTCGATGAGTTCGGTGGTGCTGGACGATGCGATGCGCGGCTGCGTCGAGCGGTTGTTGCAGTGCCTGCACGATCCGCTGGAAAGCCGGATCATGGGGCCTGCGCGGGTGCGCGAATTGTTGTTCACCGCCTTGCGCGGGCCCCAGGCTGATGTGTTGCGTGCGCTGGTGGAACAGCAGGGGCAGTTTTCGCGCATCGCCACCTCATTGAATCACCTGCATGCCCATTACGCCGAGCCGCTGAATATCGAGACGTTGGCCGGATTTGCGCACATGAGTGCCTCGACCTTTCATGAGCATTTCAAACGCTGCACCTTATTGTCACCGGTGCAGTACCTCAAGCGCTTGCGGTTATTGAAGGCCCAGCAGTTGTTGCTGGTGGAAGGCATGAGTGTGGCGCAGGCGGCGCACAAGGTGGGGTACCAGAGTACGTCGCAGTTCAGTCGGGAATACAAACGCTACTTCCTGCGCAACCCGGGCGAAGAGCGGGCGGCCTGACACCCCACGGTCTGTGTGGGAGCTGGCTTGCCTGCGATAGCGGTGTGTCAGCCATACATTTGGCACCTGAAGACCGCCATCGCAGGCAAGCCAGCTCCCACATTTTGATCGATGTCGCCCACAAAAAAGGCTCCCATCTCGGGAGCCTTTTTTGGCCAAACGAACGACTTACATATTCGGGTAAGTCGGCCCGCCCGCACCTTCCGGCGTCACCCAGGTGATGTTTTGCGAAGGGTCCTTGATGTCACAGGTCTTGCAGTGCACGCAGTTCTGGGCGTTGATCTGGAAGCGCTTCTCGCCGTCTTCCTTGGTCACCACTTCATACACGCCAGCCGGGCAGTAGCGCTGCGCCGGTTCATCGTAGAGCGGCAGGTTGGTGCCGATCGGGATGCTTGGGTCCTTGAGCTTCAAGTGGCACGGCTGCTCTTCTTCATGGTTGGTACCGGAGATGAACACCGAGCTCAGCTTGTCGAAGCTCAACTTGCCGTCGGGTTTGGGGTAGTCGATCTTCTGGCTGTCTTTGGCCAGCTTCAGGCAGGCGTAGTCCGGCTTGGTGTCGTGCAGAGTGAAAGGAATCTTGCCGCCGAAAATGTTCTGGTCGAGCCAGTTGAAACCGCCGCCGATGATTGCGCCGAACTTGTGCACGGCCGGGCCGAAGTTGCGGCTGGCGAACAGTTCTTCGTACAGCCAGCTGGCTTTGAAGCTGTCGACATAGGTGGTCAGTTCGTCGCCGCCTTCAGATTCGGCGAACAGGCGGTCGGCCACGGCGTCGGCGGCGAGCATGCCGGACTTCATCGCGGTGTGGCTGCCTTTGATCTTGGCAAAGTTGAGGGTGCCCAGGTCGCAACCGATCAGCGCGCCGCCCTTGAAGACCATTTTCGGCAGCGAGTTCAGGCCACCTTTGCAGATCGCGCGAGCGCCGTAGCTGATGCGCTTGCCGTCTTCCAGGTACTGGGCCAGCACCGGGTGATGCTTGAGGCGCTGGAATTCATCGAACGGCGACAGGAAGGTGTTGCTGTAGGACAGGTCGACGATCAGGCCGACCACCACTTGGTTGTTTTCCAGGTGATAAAGGAACGAGCCACCGGTGTTCTCGTTACCCATGATATCCAGCGGCCAACCGGCGGTGTGCACCACCAGGCCCGGCTGGTGCTTGGCAGGGTCGATTTCCCAGATTTCCTTCAGGCCGATGCCGTAGTGCTGGGCGTCGGCGTCGCTGTCCAGGTTGAAGCGCTGGATCAGTTGCTTGCCGATGTGGCCACGGCAACCTTCGGCGAACAGCGTGTACTTGCCACGCAGCTCCATGCCTGGGGTGTATAGGCCGTCTTTTGGCTTGCCTTCACGGTCAACGCCGAGGTCGCCAGTGATGATCCCGCGTACCACGCCGTTCTCGTCGAACAGCGCTTCCTGTGCGGCGAAGCCTGGGTAGATTTCCACGCCCAGGTTCTCGGCCTGCTGGGCCAGCCAGCGGCACAGGTTGCCCAGGGAAATGATGTAGTTGCCTTCGTTGTGCATGGTCTTGGGCACAAAGAAGTCGGGCACCTTGGTGGAGGCTTCCGGGCTGCGCAGCACATAGATGTCGTCGCGCACCACCGGTGTGTTGAGCGGGGCGCCGAGTGCTTTCCAGTCCGGGAACAGTTCATTCAGGGCGCGTGGTTCAAACACGGCACCGGAGAGGATATGGGCGCCGACTTCGGAGCCTTTCTCGACCACGCAGACGCTGATTTCCTTACCGGCTTCGGCGGCCTTCTGCTTCAGTCGGCAGGCGGCAGACAGGCCCGCCGGGCCAGCGCCGACGATGACCACGTCGAATTCCATGTATTCGCGTTCCACAGGCTATCTCCTACTCAAGGCTCAACAGGCTTTTTTTTCTAATGGGTGGAGGTTCGGTGTGGTTCTGCGCGAAGGCAGCACCCACCTGTCTCTCTAGGTGGCGCATTATATATAGACCACTGACAGCGTCCAATACAAACGTTTGTTTGAATTGCCTGCAGCCTAGATAAATCAAAGCAACGGGGCTTATGACTGACCATTTTGCCGTATTGACCAGAATAGGCGTTCCGGTCAAGATACGGTCGGTTTTGCGCTTCCCGTAGGCAGACTGCAGGTTTCAAGAGCACGTCCAAAGACAGGCCGAAGGCAATAAAGGTGATGCGCACCCAAACGTTGGGGCGCAGTTTACACGCCGCGATAAAGAATGACCTCTCAGTCACCACTGACGAACGGTCGTCATTTCCCGTGTGCAAGGCCACTGCCGAGGTCTTTGGAGGTGCCCTTGTGTGCCGATGAGCATCAACCGCCAGGTTCGCCTAGGCGACTTTCTTTTCACCGGAGAGTAACGAGGAATCCATGAAGGTTCTTGTAGCTGTCAAACGCGTTGTCGATTACAACGTGAAAGTTCGCGTCAAGGCGGACAATTCCGGCGTCGACCTTGCTAACGTCAAGATGTCGATGAACCCTTTCTGCGAAATCGCTGTGGAAGAAGCCGTACGCCTGAAAGAGAAAGGCGTGGCGACGGAGATCGTCGTGGTGTCCATCGGCCCGACCACTGCCCAAGAGCAGTTGCGTACCGCTCTGGCCCTGGGCGCCGACCGCGCCATTCTGGTGGAGTCTGCTGAAGAGTTGACCTCCCTGGCCGTGGCCAAGCTGCTCAAGGCGGTTGTCGACAAGGAACAGCCACAACTGGTGATCCTTGGCAAACAGGCCATCGACAGCGACAACAACCAGACTGGCCAGATGCTGGCTGCACTGACCGGTTACGGCCAGGGCACCTTCGCTTCGAAAGTCGAAGTGAGCGGCGACAGCGTTGCGGTCACCCGTGAAATCGACGGCGGCGCGCAGACGGTTTCCCTGAAACTGCCGGCCATCGTCACCACCGACCTGCGTTTGAACGAGCCGCGTTATGCGTCCCTGCCAAACATCATGAAAGCCAAGAAGAAGCCTCTCGAGACGCTGACTCCGGATGCTTTGGGCGTTTCCACCGCCTCTACCAACAAGACCGTCAAAGTCCAAGCGCCGGCTGCACGCAGCGCGGGCATCAAGGTCAAGTCGGTGGCTGAACTGGTCGAGAAACTGAAAAACGAAGCGAAGGTGATCTGATCATGACTATCCTCGTAATCGCCGAACACGATAACAAGGTGCTGGCTCCGGCCACCCTGAACACCGTGGCCGCCGCCGCTAAAATCGGTGGCGACATCCACGTCCTGGTAGCAGGGCAGGGCGCTGGCGCCGTGGTTGAAGCCGCTGCGAAAATCGCGGGCGTGAGCAAAGTCCTGAACGCTGACAATGCCGCTTACGCGCATCAGCTGCCGGAAAACGTTGCACCACTGGTTGCAGAGTTGGGTAAGAGCTACAGCCACATCCTGGCTGCCGCCACCTCCAACGGCAAAAACATCCTGCCACGCGTTGCCGCGCAGCTGGACGTTGACCAGATCTCCGAGATTATCTCGGTAGAAAGCGCCGACACCTTCACGCGCCCGATCTACGCCGGTAACGCCATCGCTACCGTACAGTCCAACGCTTCGGTCAAGGTCATCACCGTGCGCGCCACCGGTTTCGACCCGGTTGCCGCCGAAGGTGGCTCGGCTGCCGTTGAAGCCGTCTCCGCTGCCCACGACGCTGGCACTTCCAGCTTCGTCGGCGAAGAGCTGGCCAAGTCGGACCGTCCTGAACTGACCGCTGCCAAGATCGTCGTCTCGGGCGGTCGTGGCATGCAAAACGGTGACAACTTCAAGCACCTGTACGCCCTGGCCGACAAGCTGGGCGCTGCGGTCGGCGCTTCCCGCGCAGCCGTTGACGCAGGTTTTGTACCCAACGACATGCAGGTCGGCCAGACCGGCAAGATCGTGGCGCCACAGCTGTACATCGCCGTCGGTATCTCCGGCGCGATCCAGCACCTGGCTGGTATGAAAGACTCCAAAGTGATCGTAGCGATCAACAAGGACGAAGAAGCGCCGATCTTCCAGGTTGCCGATTATGGCCTGGTAGCGGACTTGTTCGAAGCCGTACCTGAGTTGGAGAAGCTGGTCTAATCCAGCCACTTCACTTATAAAGAGCCCGGTCTTATGACCGGGTTTTTTTTTACTGATCGGGAGAGTCTTGCCATGGAACTGCGCCCCTGGGCCTTACTGTTGGGCCTTACGCTGCTGCCGAGCCTGACGCTCGCCGCCGGCAAGTGCGAGCGCCTGGTGATCACCGGCAGCCCGGACGCGCCGCCATTACTCTGGCGTGACCCCCAGGACCCTACGCACCTGATCGGCGCCACCGCTGACGTGCTGCAACAAGTGGGCAAGGACCTGGGGCTGAAAATCGACCTGCTCTACGGCGGCAAACGCTCCCTGGCCCTGGAGGAAGCACGCAGCGGGCGCATGGACATTCTCGCCGACGCACCGCTGAACCTGGGCGAGCTGGACCACTTCGACTACATCCATCCAGCGCTGATGCAGACCGACTACCTGGTATGGACGCGCAAGGATTCCGCCCTGGTCTATTCCACCGCCGCCGATTTGCACGGCCACAAAGGCGCAGTCTCGGAGCGTGCGCGCTTGAGCGCCGAGTTCGAGACCTTCGCCGGCCAGCAACTCAACCTGCAACGTCTGCCCAACTTGACGCCGGCCTTTCAGAAGCTGCTGTTGGGTGAGGTGGACTATGTGCTGGCTGGGCGCTATTCCGGCATGGCCATGGCCCAGACTCTGGGCATGAGTAATGACCTGGTGGCTCATGATGTGCCTGTCGATCAGCCTGGCCTGTACTTGGCGATTTCCCACAACTCGGCCTGCAATGATCCTTGGCTGCGCGGACAGCTGACGAAAAAGATGACAGAATTGCCCGCCTCCGGTGTCGCGCAAGCCGCGCTGCAGCGCAATCTGGAGCGCTGGAAGGCGCAATTGCAACAACCTGTCGGCACCCCAACAAAGTAGGGATTTACAGTGATTTTTCGAGCTCTTTTCGCGGCCCTCGCCGTTGTTGCGCTGGCAGGATGTGCAACCGATCCTGCGCCGATCGAACAAATGCGCCTGACCCAGCAAGCCTTGGAACAAGCCACTGCGGTCGGGGCCAACACCGATGAATCCCCCGAACTGAAACTGGCCGAAGAAAAATTCGCCAGGGCCAAGGGCAACATGGCCGACCAATCCTACAAGCGAGCGCGTATGCGCGCCGAGCAGGCGGAGCTGGACGCGCGCCTGGCCGAAGCCAAAGTGCTGACCGGTAAGAGCCAGGAACAATTGAACGTGCTCAATACCCGTATCACTCGCCTGCGTAAGCAGCTGCAGTTGGGAGAGGCACAATGAGCCCGATGATCCGTGGTTTGAGTTGTGTACTGCTGCTGGGCAGCGTGGCCTTGGGCGGCTGTGCCAGCCAACCCACCAGCGAGCAGGCGTTGCAGCAGGCTGGCGATGACTTTCAGAAGGTCAAGGAAGACGCCAACGTGCTGCGCTTCGCGCCCAAAGACGTGATCCGCGCCGGCGAGTCCCTGGCTCGCGCAGACCGCCTGTCCAGCTACTGGGGCAGCGGCGCCGATGTGGTGCATTACGCCTACCTGAGCCAGCGTTACAGCGCCATTGCCCGAGAGCACACCCAGCAGGGCCTGAATGCCGAGCGCGGCACCCAACTAGAGTTGGAGCGTCAGCGCCTGCAACTGGCCTTGCGCGAAAACAAGCTGGCCAGCGTGCAACAGCAGGGCAAGTGGGTTGAAGCGCAAATCGCCAGCCTCACCACCCAGACCGATCGTGGCCTGGTGATGACCCTGGGGGACGTACTGTTCGACACTGGCGAAGCTGAACTGCAGAACTCGGCCAACCGCACAGTGCTCAAGATCGTGCAATTCCTGCAACTGAACCCCAAGCGTCGGGTGCGCGTCGAGGGCTACACCGACAACACCGGTGGCGAGCAGGAAAACCTGAAACTGTCCCGCGACCGTGCTCAATCGGTGGCCGACCTGTTGATGGACCTGGGTATCGATGACAAGCGCATTGAGGTCGAGGGCTATGGCGACCAATACCCGGTGGAAGCCAATGCCTCCGAGCGTGGTCGTGCGCAGAACCGCCGGGTTGAAATTGTGTTCTCTGACGAGAAGGGCCAATTGGGCGCAGCACGCTAACATCCAGAACCGGATCAAATGTGGGAGGGGGCTTGCCCCCGATAGCGGTTGTTCAGTGGGTACATCCTTGACTGACACACCGCAATCGGGAGCAAGCCCCCTCCCACATTTTTTTGTGCTCTATGAATGCTGTCCCAGCCCCCTTACAGTTTTTACTGTCACTCCCGCCCGCGCTCGACTATTGTGGCAACTGTCCCCGTACACTTCTAAACTGTGCCGGTATGTTTCACACAAAAATAAAATACCCGTGAAATCGAGTGCTGCGTCATGACCAATCTGTTGCTTTACCAACGTATTGCCCAGCAACTGGCTGAGGACATCCGGCGCGGTGTCTATCAACCGGGGGAGCGCGTGCCGTCGGTGCGCAAGATGAGCTCCCAGCTCAATGTGAGCCATGCCACTGTGCTGCAGGCCTACGCCAACCTGGAAGACCAGGGGCTGATTCGGGCGCGGCCGCAGTCGGGCTATTACGTGCACCAGACGCCAGCACTCACGGCGCCTACGCCAGATATCGCACGCGTCGAGCGCCCAGGGTTGGTCACCCGTAGCAGCATTATCCAGCAGGTGCTGGTCGAGTCGCGCCGTGAAGGGGTGTTTCCGTTGGGCGCGGCGGTGCCGAGTGTCGACTACCTGCCGGTGCGGGCACTGCATCAGCAATTGGCCAAGGTCACACGTTTCCAGAGCCCACGGGCCTTCAGCTACATGTTCAGCCCTGGCTTTGAACCCCTGCGGCGCCAGGTGGCGATCCGCATGCGCGACGCGGGCGTGGTAGTGGACCCTTCCGAAGTGGTGATCACCCACGGCTGTGTCGATGCATTGCAGATGTCGTTGCGCGTACTGACGCGCCCTGGCGACCTGATCGCGGCTGAATCACCCACCTATTACGGCTTGCTGCAATTGGCTGATCTGCTGGGCCTCAAGGTGATCGAGATCCCTAGCGACCCCGCTACAGGCATGAGCCTGGAAGCCCTGCAACTGGCCGCCAACCAATGGTCGATCAAGGCGCTGGTGTTGACCACACGCCTGAGTAATCCGCTGGGCGGCACCATGCCGGAGGAGCGGCAGAAACAGTTGCTGCGCCTGGCGTCGGACTTCGATATCCAGATCGTCGAAGATGATATTTACGGCGAGTTGATGTTCGAACTTGGCCGCACCAAAGCCCTCAAGGCCTACGACCGCCTCGACCGCGTGATCTATTGCTCAAGCTTTTCTAAAACCCTGTCGCCGGGCGTGCGCATTGGTTGGATGATTGCCGGCAAGTACCAGCAGGAAATCCAGCGCCTGCAGATGTTCAGCACGCATTCTGCTTGCAGCGTCACGCAGATGGGCGTCGCGGCCTATCTGGAAAACGGTGGCTACGACCGTCATTTGCGCTACATCCGCCAGGAATACCGCAAGAACCTCAGCGCTTTCCAACTGGCGGTGCAGCAATACTTTCCCGAGGGCACCCAGATGACCCGCCCGACCGGCGGCTTTATCTTGTGGGTCAGTTTGCCGGGGCGGGTCAATACCCAGGAGCTGCATGTGCGTGCCCTGCAACAAGGCATTAGCATCGCACCGGGGCTGATCTTCAGTAATACCGAACAGTTCAACCACTGTATTCGTCTCAATTGCGGCACGCCGTGGAACCGCGAGGCAGAGCGGGCCCTGATGACCCTGGGAATGCTTGCCAGCCAGTTATGCCAAGAGGCCGCAGCGGGTTTTTGAGGCGTGTAAAGAGGACAAGGCTGATCTGTGCCCTTGTCATGCCGCGCACAACAAGCGAGCATATGGCCTTCTGCCGTTAATGCTGTTGGCGATATGACTTCTATTTTTCGCGTTACATGGATGATTGGCCTGCTGGGCCTGTGCAATGTGGGCAGCGTGCTGGCTGCAGCGCCGATGGCTGATGGCAAGCCTGCCGTCAGTGCCGAGCAAAAGACCTCAGCCAAGCAGCCAACCCCTGCGAAAAAAGCCCCCGCGGCACAAAAGAAGGCCGCCTCGACCAAAAAGCGTGCCCCCGTGGCGAGCAAGTCCAAGTCGGCCCGTGAAGTCGCCCAGACCAAGCTACCACCGGCACAGTTGGACCTGTCCCTGCCTTCGGACATGGTCAGGCACTTACAACCCATCGGCACCATGCCCAAGCCCAAGAGCGTGCCCTTGCTGCCGCCGATGTTTGGCGAAAAGCCCACCGACAACAGCGCGTTCCAGATCAACGGCCGCTTGCTCAGCAACGAGATGAAGCTGCAACTGCGTAACGAAGAGCGCCGTGATGTTGAAGGCGCTGCGCTGGATTTCGAATTCAAGCAATAAACTTTCGGACCAGAGGTGACCCAGGTTGCCGACCATCTGTCGCAGACTGGTCGGTCACTTTTGTTTTGTGCGAAAAACCCCTGTTGGGCCATTTTAAAACGGCTGTTTAAGAGCGTACTCTAGCCCGGCCATCCCTATTGAGTCGTCGAGGACCTGCTGGTCATGAAATGCCGTGAAGGCTGTGGCGCCTGCTGCATTGCCCCCTCCATCAGTTCACCGTTGCCGGGAATGCCCCAAGGCAAACCCGCCGGCGTTCGCTGCGTGCACCTGTCGGTGGAACAACTGTGCCAGTTGTTCGGTCAACCGCAGCGGCCCGCCGTGTGCAGTGATTTCAAGGCGGATATCGACGTCTGTGGCAACGACCAGGCCGATGCCATCCGGCTGATCGGCTGGTGGGAGCAGATGACGGCGGCTTGATGGGCTTTACTATCGGAACTTCAACAATAAGGAATACAACGATGGGTTCGCTGAAACGAGTGGCTGTGCTGTGCGGTTTTACGCTGTTGTTTGCGGCCACTGCCCAGGCTGAGGATTGGCAAGTCGCCAAGGATGAAGACGGTATCAAGGTGTCCCTGAGCGAGATTGCCGGTTCCAAGTACAAGGCGTATCGCGGTGTGACGGTGATCAAGGCGCCTTTGGCCAAGGTTCAGGCGCTGCAGGAAGATGTGGTCGGTGCTTGCGCATGGATCCATGAATGCAAATCCCAGAAACTCGTCGACAAGAAAGGCGACGAGGCCTGGACCTATACCCAGTTCAAGGCGCCGTTCCCCGTGACGGACCGCGACTCGTACATCCACGTCACCACCAGCAAAGCCGCTGACGGCACCGTCACGCGCAAACTGGAAGGTGTGCCGACCTACAAGCCTGAAGCAAAAGGCTACGTGCGGGTCGCCCAGGTAGAGGGGTTCTGGAAACTGGTGCCAAAGGGCGATAACCAGACCGAAGTCACCTACCAGGTACACACCGAGCCAGGTGGCAGCGTACCTTCGTGGTTGGCCAACAAGTTCGTGGTGGACGCACCGTTCAACACCTTGAAAGCCTTGAAAGATCACGCTGAAAAATAAGTGCAGTTAATCCGGTGCCTCCGGGCTTGAGCGGAACGTTTTGCGCGCCGCCAAGGTCCAGATATGTGTAAGCCCACCTATGGGTTTTATCGAGGAGGCACCGATGCAAACGTGGCAAATTACCTTCGTTGATGATCACGGTGAAAAGTCCGTGCAGCAGTTCACCTGCGAACAAAAGCCCAGCCTCGAAGACGCTGCGCATATGATTCGTGCGAAGCTGGTGCCGATTGCTGCCGAACTCGATCTCAATGACCTGGAAGGCCGTAAACCCGAGCCGACGGTCAAGATTCTCAAAGACCAGAACAGTATCCAGATTCTCGATATTTCTCCCTCCGTCTAAACATTTTTCACACGCCACACGAGCACCTCTGGTGGAGGTGATAGCTTCGCGCTACTCTGCAATCGAGATCAGCGAATGAATCGCTAAGGTCTGGTCTTGTCAGCTACATGCTTGTTTTCCTGCGGTGTTGTTATGCCGTGGTGCCCGCGCCAGCAGGGCGCGGGGCTTCAGGAAGCACGGAAAGTCTATCCATCGGTTTGAGGAGGACGTTTCATGAGCACAGCCTATCAAGAAGACATCAGCACCAACGTATTGCGCCGCATGAAAGAAGGCGGCTTTGATTTCTCGCGTTTTCACCCCATCGAGTTCTACGCCATTTTCCCGGATGAGGAACGGGCGCGCAGGGCTGCGGGTCGATTTCGTGGGGAGTCCCTCAATGCCCAGGTCAGCGCGCGCGACGATGGCGCCTGGTACCTGGAACTGAGCAAAATCATGTTCGCAACCTACGACGGCATAGGAGATTTCGAGCAAGACTTTGAGGCAGTGGTGGAGCCCCTGGGTGGGATTATCGAGGGATGGGGCGTCAAGCAGGAGGTGCGTGGGTTACCCATGTAGTTGGTATTTATGAGCAGCACAGCGTATCGGCTGACCTTTGGGTCGGCCGATTTTGTTTGGGCGGCCGTGGCAGGTGAACCGCCGTTTTACGCGCAAAAAAAAGCCACCCAAATAGGGTGGCGGAAAGGGAAGTTCGAGGAGGTAGATCAGTACACGAAGTAACACCATATCGCTTGCACAAAAGGTTTAGCTGTAGGACATCTCCTGTTCAGCCGATGGAGGTGATTATCCGCAGTGCCAGCCGCGCAGTGAAATCAACTCTGACTATGCTGTTGATAGCCAAAGACCGCATTGCAATGAAGCGCACGGCTTGACCCAGGCAATTGCGCGCACCAGGACGGTGCGGCGCCTCCGCTTGGATTATTCAAGTGATTGATTATTAAGTGTTTATGCCGCTGGCACGGGCCTTGCGAAGGTTCTTGCGTCCGGGTGACAAGGAGTACGGCATGATCCGCACTTATTACGATGAAATGTACGATGGGGCAGGGCAGGTTCGCCCCCATTACCGCGAGTTCGCCCGTTGGCTGGCCGACACCCCTGCCGAACTGCTGGCCCAGCGCCGGCGTGAAGCCGATTTGCTGTTCCACCGCGCCGGCATCACCTTCACCCTCTACGGGGACGAACAAGGCACCGAGCGCCTGATCCCCTTTGACACCATCCCCCGCAGCATTCCGGCGAGTGAATGGCGGATTGTCGAGCGCGGCTGCATCCAGCGGGTCAAGGCGCTGAACCTGTTCCTCGCCGACCTGTACCACGACCAACGCATCATCAAGGCCGGCATCATTCCTGCCGAACAGGTACTGGCCAACGAGCAATATCAATTGGCAATGCAGGGCCTGGATTTGCACCGCGACATCTATTCGCACATCTCCGGGGTCGACCTCGTACGCGATGGCGACGGCACGTACTACGTGCTTGAAGACAACCTGCGCACGCCCAGCGGTGTGAGCTACATGCTCGAAGACCGCAAGATGATGATGCGTCTGTTCCCCGAACTGTTCGCGGCCCAGCGCATCGCACCCATCGACCATTACCCCAACCTGCTGCTCGACACCCTCAAAAGCGCCAGCCCCCTGGATAACCCCAGTGTGGTGGTGCTGACGCCCGGGCGTTTCAACAGCGCGTTCTTCGAACATGCCTTTCTGGCCCGGGAAATGGGCGTGGAGTTGGTCGAAGGCGCAGATTTGTTCGTGCGCGATGACCGTGTATTCATGCGCACCACCGACGGGCCCAAGGCTGTCGATGTGATCTACCGTCGCCTCGATGATGCATTTCTCGACCCCTTGGCATTCAACCCCGACTCCATGCTCGGTGTGCCCGGCCTGCTCGCCGCCTATCGCTGCGGCAATGTGGTGCTGGCCAATGCCATTGGCACCGGCGTCGCGGACGACAAATCGGTTTACCCGTTCGTCACTGAAATGATCCGCTTCTACCTCGACGAAGAGCCGATCCTGCAGAACGTTCCGACTTTTCAATGCCGTAAGCCTGACGAGTTGTCCCACGTACTGGCCAACCTGCCCGATCTGGTGGTCAAAGAAACCCAAGGCTCCGGTGGCTACGGCATGTTGGTCGGCCCTGCGTCTACAACCGCAGAAATCGAAGCGTTCCGGGCGCGTATCAAGGCTAAGCCACACGCTTATATCGCGCAGCCGACCCTGTGTTTATCCACGTGCCCGACCTTTGTCGAAAACGGCATCGCCCCACGTCACATAGACCTGCGCCCCTTCGTGTTGTCCGGCAAGGACACCCGCGTGGTACCGGGTGGCCTGACCCGCGTGGCGCTGCGCGAAGGCTCGTTGGTGGTCAACTCGTCCCAGGGCGGCGGAACCAAAGACACCTGGGTGGTCGAGGACTGATGCCATGTTGAGTAGAACTGCCTCGGATTTGTACTGGATGTCGCGCTACCTGGAACGCGCCGAAAACCTCGCGCGCATGCTCGATGTCAGCTATTCGCTGTCGCTGATGCCCCAGGACGGGCGCGGCGATGGCCTGCACGAATTGGCCATGCCGCTGTTGATCACCGGCACCCTGGAGGATTACCACGCGCGCCATGGCCCCTTGCACGCTGAACGCTTGCTGCACTTTTTTGCCCTGGACGCGGCCAACCCGGCGAGCATCTATAGCTGCCTGGGCGCGGCGCGGGCCAGTGCCCATGCGGTACGTGGGCGAATCACCGCCGACATGTGGGAAAACATCAACGCCACCTGGCTGGACATTCGCGATATCGCCCAGCAGGGGCTGAGCCACTACGGCATGAGCCGGTTTTGTGAGTGGGTCAAGGAGCGTTCCCACCTGTTCCGGGGGGCTACTTACGGCACCATCATGCGCAACGATGCCTTCCGCTTTATTCGCTTGGGCACCTTCATTGAGCGCGCCGATAACACCCTGCGCCTGCTGGATGCCCGCTACGAAATGGCCGGCGACCAGGCTGCAGCGGTCAGCGATGGCACGGCCCACGCGTATTACCAATGGAGTGCGTTGCTGCGTGCGCTGTCATCGTTCGAGGCCTACACCGAGATTTATCGCGATGCACCGGGGGCTCGGCAAGTGGCCGAGCTGCTGCTGTTACGCGCCGATGTGCCGCGTTCGCTGCGCGCTTGCAGCGAAGAGATCGACCAGATCCTCGCCAGCCTGCCCGGCATCAACGGCCGCCCGGCCCAGCGCCTGGCCGCCGAGATGGATGCGCGCCTGCGCTTTACCGCCATCGACGAAATCCTCGAGGAAGGCCTGCATGCCTGGCTGACCGACTTTATCCCCTTGGTCCGCCAGTTGGGCGACGCCATCTACAGTTCCTACCTGGAGGCGGCATGAGACTCTCCATCAGCCACGACACCACCTATCACTACGAAGACCTGGTGCGCGCCAGCATCCAGTACCTGCGCCTGACACCCCATGACAGCGAGCGCCAGCACGTGCTGAGCTGGCAACTCGACCTGCCACGCCCGGTGCGGGCCCAGGTGGACCCCTTCGGTAATATCTTGCATGTGCTCACCCTGGACGAGCCCCATGACGCCATCATCATTGGCGCCCGGGGCGTGGTGGAAATCGATGAATTGCGCGAGGCCGAACACGAAAGCCAGTCAGCTTTTCCGTTCCTGCGCTCTACGCGCCTCACCGAGCCCGACGACGCCCTGCGCGGCTTTGCCGAGCAACACTGCCATCAGCGTCGCGACCGCACCGCGCTTATCGACTTGATGCAGGCGCTTAACCACACCATGGTCTACACCCCTGGCGCGACCGACGTCGATACCTGCGCCGCCCAGGCCTTTGCAGCTGCCGCTGGGGTGTGCCAGGACCACACCCATGCGTTCCTGGCCTGCGCACGCAGCCTGGGGATCCCCGCGCGGTATGTGTCGGGGTATTTGTACACCGAAGACAGCGCGCACCTGGCCAGCCATGCCTGGGCCGAAGCCTGGCTGGATGACGCCTGGTACAGCTTTGACGTGACCAACCAACTGGCGCGGCCGGAGCGGCACTTGAAGCTGGCCGTGGGCCTGGACTATCTCGATGCCTGCCCGGTACGCGGCATGCGCCGTGGTGGTGGGCATGAGCAGATGCACGCCAAGGTATTCGTGGCGCCTCAGCAATGATCGCCCCCGCGCTCTGCGTTGCTTGATCGTTCCCACGCTCTGCGTGGGAATGCAGCCGAGGACGCTCCGCGTCCCAAAGCGTGACGCAGAGCATCACAAGAGGCGTTCCCACGCGGAGCGTGGGAACGATCGATACAGCGCAGGCTCAAGGTTGCAGTTTGCGGCCCGCCATATGCCGCAGATAGCCCACCAGCAAATCCAACTCATTGTCTGGCAATACACTGGCTGTAAACGCCGGCATCTTCGCCTGTGGCCAATGCCTCAGGCTTTGCGGGTCGCGGATGTAACGCTTGAGGAAATCGCCGCTGAAATACTCGGTGGGGTTGTAGGGCACATTCAGGTCCGGGCCCATCTGGGCATCACCGCCGCCATTGAGGCGGTGGCACGCCAGGCAGTTCTTCTGGAACAACGCAAAGCCCTGGTTGATCGGGTCGTTCGCCGCCAGTTTCGGGTCGGGCAATAGCGCCGGGAAACGCTCGCCAACCGTCTGCAACTGCTTGAATTTTGAGACTTGGAACGGCCACTGTTCGGGGCTGATATGCCCGGCTTGAGGGTTGGTCCAGACCAGATAGAACGGCCCGGCGCTGGGCTTGCCCTGTGCCAACGGTGGCCATGGATGGGCCGGGTCTTCCACGGCCAACCAGGCGCGGGCGCCGTTTTTTTCCAGTAAGGGCGCGGCGGCAAGTTCGGCGGCAAAACCATCAAGGGCAACGGCTTGCAGGTGGTTCGCAGGCTTAAGGCCCGGTAAGAGCGCCGCCAGGGGCACTGCACGGTAGGTCATCGTGCGCTTGTAGGACACATCATCGATGATCTGCACCGTTTGAGCGTCGGGGTGCTTGAGCAACTCGGCGGTCTGCCAGGTCTTTTGGCTGTGGTCCAACTCGATGGTCAAGGGTGCCGCCGCCGCAGGCAGGCTCAACAGCAGGGCAAAAAGGGCGAGGATCGGTTTCAAGGCACAGGCCCGTTGCGAGAGAGTGAGGGCGCACACGATAACGGAAAACGGCAGGTAAAAAGACAGCCCCTGCAACAGGCGCGCTAAGCGCAATGTCCTGGCAGGTGCTGCCAAAAGCGGCTGGCCTGGTGCGGTGTGAGCACGGAAGCTGGGAGTGTCACCCAATAACCTTGGGTAAATTGGGCAAGATCAGAATCAGGGTGGTGGCGAACAGAATAAGTCCCGCCTGACGTACTTTCGATTGTTTGAACATGGCTGACTGCCTTTTCTTTTGTTGTTATTCCTGAGCGTCAAATGCGTGCCGTTGTATCCAGTATCGCGAGGTGACGTTGCACTTTTCTTACAGCTGCTCCAGCAAAACCCGGCAGCAGCGTCTTACAGGTTCAACCTTAGAGCGCCCGTTCTTTCTGGCTTAGACCCATTTCATATCAGCTAATAATTATTTGCGCTAAAAACGGCATGAGGCTTATTGCCATCTTGGCGCCAACCCTAGGGCTAGACCGCTAAAACGATTAATCAGGGTTTTCCCATAGGGACCTACCGTTCGTCCGAGCGAGGGGGTCAAAAGCAATGAGCGCATCCGTCATTGAAACCGTGTCAATCGGGCCTAAGGTAGGGGCACACACCCACAGCGGTTCGAGGATGTCATGACCCAAGCTTTGATCTTTGATGCGATACGCACGCCCCGGGGTAAAGGCAAGGCCGACGGTGCCCTGCACAGCGTCAAACCGGTAAACCTGGTGGCTGGCTTGCTCACGGCGTTGGCGCAGCGCAGCGACCTCGACACCCGCCAAGTGGATGACATCGTCCTGGGCTGCGTCACTCCGGTGGGCGACCAAGGCGCCGATATCGCCAAGACCGCCGCGCTGGTGGCGGACTGGGACATCAGTGTGGCCGGTGTGCAGGTCAATCGCTTCTGCGCTTCAGGCCTGGAAGCGGTGAACCTGGGGGCAATGAAGGTGCGTTCCGGCTTCGAAGACCTGGTGGTGGTCGGCGGCGTCGAATCCATGTCCCGCGTACCCATGGGCAGCGATGGCGGCGCCTGGGTGCTCGACCCGCAAACCAATATGCACAGCCACTTCACGCCCCAAGGCATTGGCGCCGACCTGATCGCCACACTGGAAGGCTTCACGCGCCAGGATGTCGACAGCTTCGCCCTACAGTCCCAGCAGAAAGCCGCCAGGGCGCGGGCAGACGGTTCCTTCAATAAGTCGCTGATCGCGGTGCACGATCAGAACGGCATCGTGCTGCTGGACCATGACGAATTTATCCGTGGCGACTCAACCCTCGAGGGCTTGGGCAAGCTCAAGCCCAGCTTCGAAATGATGGGCCAGATGGGCTTCGATGCCACCGCGCTGCGGGTCTACAGCCACGTGGAGCGCATCCACCATGTGCACACGCCGGGCAACAGCTCCGGGATCGTGGACGGCGCCGCGCTGATGTTGATCGGCTCCGAGGCCAAGGGCCGCGAGCTGGGCCTGCAACCACGGGCGCGCATTGTCGCCACGGCGGTGACCAGCACCGACCCGACCATCATGCTCACCGGCCCCGCGCCGGCCACTCGCAAGGCGCTGGCCAAGGCCGGCCTGCGGGTTGAA
Source organism: Pseudomonas sp. B2021 (assembly GCF_018135665.1). Classification (NCBI taxonomy): domain Bacteria; kingdom Pseudomonadati; phylum Pseudomonadota; class Gammaproteobacteria; order Pseudomonadales; family Pseudomonadaceae; genus Pseudomonas; species Pseudomonas sp. B2021. The sequence continues at coordinate 4,605,279 of NZ_SMOF01000001.1, read as the reverse complement.
GACATCGACCTGTTCGAAGTCAACGAAGCCTTTGCTTCGGTGGTGCTCAAGTTCATCAAGGACATGGGCATCGACGCCGCACGGGTCAATGTCAACGGCGGCTCCATCGCCATGGGCCACCCCTTGGGCGCCACTGGCTGCGCGATCCTCGGCACCTTGCTCGACGAGCTGGAGGTGCGCCAGCAACGCTACGGCCTGGCCACCTTGTGTGTCGGCGGTGGCATGGGTATCGCCACCATTATCGAACGCCTCTGAGCCTAAGGAATTTGTCATGACCGATGCCATTCGTTACGAAAAAGGCCAGGACCAGATCGTGGTGCTGACCCTCGACATGCCCGGCCAGAGCGCCAACACCATGAACGCTGCCTACCGCGAAGCCATGGCGGCCACCCTCACGCGCCTGGAAGCGGAAAAGAACGAGATCGCCGGGGTGGTGATCACCTCGGCCAAGAAAACCTTTTTTGCCGGCGGCGACCTCAATGAGCTGATCAAGGTCGACAAAGCCCAGGCCAAGGCGTTCTACGACAGTGTGTTGGTGTTGAAAGCGCAGTTGCGCCGCCTGGAAACCCTCGGCAAACCGGTGGTGGCTGCGATCAATGGCGCGGCCCTGGGCGGTGGGTGGGAGATTTGCCTGGCCTGCCACCACCGGGTTGCGCTGGACGACAAGTCAGTGCAACTGGGTTTGCCGGAAGTGACCCTTGGCCTGTTGCCAGGGGGCGGCGGCGTGGTGCGGATGGTGCGCATGCTTGGCCTGGAAAAAGCCTTGCCGTATTTGCTCGAAGGTAAAAAAGTCCGGCCTGCCCAGGCCCTGCAAGCGGGCTTGATTGATGAGGTGGCGGCGGATCGCGAGGCATTGCTGGCACAGGCCCGTGCCTGGGTTCTGGCTAATCCCGAAGTCAGGCAACCCTGGGACAACAAGGGCTACGCGATCCCCGGCGGCACGCCGTCCCACCCTAAAGTCGCGCAGATGCTCGCCATTGCGCCGTCGATTTTGCGCAGCAAGACCCAGGGCTGCTTCCCCGCGCCGGAGAAAATTCTTTGTGCCGCCGTCGAGGGCGCCCAAGTGGACTTCGATACCGCGCACCTGATCGAAACCCGCTACTTCACCGAACTGGTGACCGGGCAAGTGGCAAAAAACATGATCAGCACCTTCTGGTTCCAGCTCAACCAAATCAATGCCGGCAGCTCACGCCCCCAGGGCTATGCGCCCTACGTCACGCGTAAGGTCGGTGTGCTCGGCGCCGGGATGATGGGCGCGGGCATCGCCTATGTCAGTGCCTGTGCGGGTATCGAGGTGGTGCTCAAAGACATCACCCTGGCCGCCGCCGAAAAAGGCAAAGCCCATTCGGCTGCACTGCTGGACAAGAAGGTCAGCCGTGGGCAACTGACCGCCGAACAGCGCGAAACCACCCTGGCGCGCATTCATCCTACGCAGGATGACGCCGACCTGGCCGGCTGCGACCTGATTATCGAGGCCGTATTCGAAGACCGCGCACTCAAGGCCAAGGTCTCGGCTGCGGCGCAAAACGTGGTGGGGGCCGACGCGGTGATCGCCTCCAACACCTCCACCTTGCCCATCAGCGGCCTGGCCACGGCGGTGCCCGATCAAGCCAAGTTTATCGGCCTGCACTTCTTCAGCCCCGTGGACAAGATGCCCCTGGTGGAAATCATCAAGGGCGCGCGCACCAGCGACGAAACCCTGGCCCGAGGGTTTGACTTCGTACTGCAAATCAAGAAAACCCCGATTGTGGTCAATGACAGTCGCGGCTTTTTCACCTCGCGGGTATTCGGCACCTTTACCAACGAAGGCATCGCCATGCTCGGCGAAGGCGTGGCTGCGCCGATGATCGAGACCGAAGCGCGCAAGGCCGGGATGCCAGTGGGGCCGTTGGCGGTGTCCGATGAAGTGTCCCTGAGCCTGATGAGCCATATCCGACAGCAAACGGCCAAGGACCTGAAGGCCGAAGGCAAGGCCATGCCGAACCATCCGGCGACGGCGGTGATTGATCTGTTGGTGAACGAATACAAGCGCACGGGCAAGGCGGCAGGCGCTGGTTTTTACGACTATCCCGCTGGCGGCCAGAAGCACCTGTGGCCTGAGCTGAAAACCCGGTTCGAGCAGCCCGGCGAGCAAATCTCACCCCACGACGTGCGTGACCGCTTGCTGTTTATCCAAGCCATCGAAACCGTACGCTGCGTGGAGGAGGGCGTATTGATGTCCACGGCGGATGCCAACGTTGGTTCCATCTTCGGCATCGGCTTTGCCGCTTGGAGTGGCGGCGCGTTGCAGTTTATCAACCAGTACGGGCTGAGCGACTTCATCGCCCGCGCCCGCTACCTCGCTGAGGAGTATGGGGAGCGCTTCTCGCCACCGGCGTTATTACTGGAAAAAGCCGCAAAAGGCGCACTGTTTTAGACGTTCCACTGTAGGAGCGAGCTTGCTCGCGAAGAACGCACAGGCAACGCTTTTATCCAGGATACCTGCGTTATCGTTGACGTTTTTCGCGAGCAAGCTCGCTCCTACAGTGTGTGTGGGTGCCCATTGAGGGCTTGCTTTGGGGGGGTATTTCAGGGCAGGCTCTGGGTGTGCAATATTCCCATCGCCGTGTCAGGTATTTTTTATGTCGCTACGCGTCTGCATCCTGGAAACCGATATTCTGCGTCCCGCTTTGATCGATGAGTACCAAGGCTATGGGCAGATGTTCAAGCGCCTGTTCGCCAAGCAACCGATTGCCACCGAGTTTGTGGTCTACAACGTGGTGCAGGGCGAGTACCCACCGGATGACGAGGTGTTTGACGCGTACCTGATCACCGGCAGTAAGGCCGATTCGTTCGGAACCGACCCTTGGATCCAGACGCTCAAGACCTACCTGCTCACGCGCTATGAACGGGGCGACAAGCTGCTGGGTGTGTGCTTCGGCCATCAGTTGCTCGCGCTGCTGCTGGGCGGCAAGGCCGAACGTGCCAGCCAGGGCTGGGGCATGGGCACCCACGCTTACAAGCTGGATGCCAAGACGCCATGGATGAGTCCCGAGGTGCCGGAGTTGACGCTATTGATCAGCCACCAGGACCAAGTCACCACCTTGCCGCAAAACGCCACGGTGATCGCCTCCAGCGAATTCTGCCCGTTTGCCGCGTACCACATCGGCGACCAGGTGCTGTGCTTCCAGGGCCATCCGGAGTTTGTTCACGACTATTCCCGCGAGTTGCTGGAAATACTTCAGACAACCCTGGGTGAAAAGGTCTACAGCAACGGCGTGGCCAGCCTGGAACGCGACCACCACGGCGTCACCGTGGCGGAATGGATGATGCGCTTCGTTGCGCATCAGCCTGAAGCCAAGGCTTAAAGCCAGCCCGAACGCTTGAAGCTGGCCCATAACCCGGTACAGCCCAGGGTAATAAACCCGAGCACCGCAAAATAGCCGTAGTGCCATTGCAGCTCGGGCATGTTCTGGAAGTTCATCCCATAAATCCCCGCCACCGCCGTGGGGAACGCCAGGATCGCCGCCCATGCGGCGAACTTGCGCTGCACCACGCTCTGGCGCGAGGCCTCGAGCAGCACACCGATCTCGATGGTCTGGCTGGCAATGTCGCGCAAGGTGGTGAGGTCTTCCATCTGCCGCGTGACATGGATCTGCACGTCACGAAAATACGGGCGCATGTTCTTGTCGATAAACGGGAAGCTGAGCTTCTGCAACTCCTGGCTGATTTCCACCATGGGCGCCACATGCCGCTTGAGCCGCAACACATCGCGGCGCAGGCCGTGGAGGTGCTGGATATCACGCTCGTTGAGTGAACTGCAAAGCACGTTACGTTCCAGCTCATCGATCTCGACATGGATCGCCTCGCTCACCGGCTGATAGTTTTCGGTGACAAAATCCAGCAACGCATAGAGTACGAAATCTTCCCCATGCTCCAGCAACAACGGGCGCGCCTCACAACGCTGGCGCACAAAACCGTAGGACGCCGAGTGGCCGTTGCGTGCGGTGATGATGTAGCCGTTGCCGGCAAAGATATGGGTTTCGATAAACTCCAGCTTGCCGTTCTCGCGCACCGGTGAGTAGGTGACGATAAACAGCGCATCGCCGAAGGTTTCCAGCTTCGGGCGGCTGTGTTTTTCCATCGCGTCTTCGATCGCCAGTTCGTGCAGGTTGAACTGGCGTTGCAGGTTGTTCAATTCCTGGGCGCTGGGTTCTTCCAGGCCGATCCACACAAAGTGCCCAGGTTTGGCGGCCCAGGCCGCGCCTTCATCGAGGGTGATATCCGAGACTTTCTTACCGGCGCTGTAGACGGCAGCCGCAACAACTCTACCCATGGTGCTGATCACTTCTTATCAAGAGGACAGATGTTGGGCAGCTTAGCCTGAATGGCGTTCCGTTGTTGCTGGCTGATATCACTGATCGTTCCCACGCTCTGCGTGGGAATGCCGCCCGTGACGCTCCGCGTCACCCTAAGCGTGCGCCTACGCGCGTTGCAGTTCGCGGTCCATCTGTGCAATGCACTCATCCATCTGCGTCTGACACGTCAGCAGCAACTGAGGGATGTCATCCACCGTCAACCCACAGGTAGGAATCGGCGGCAACGAGCGTATCAGCACACTGCCACTGTCCCAACGATTGAGCTTCATCTGCGTCACATAGTTACTGACACACACCTGCACGATAGGCACACCGGCCGCAATCGCCATATGGAACGCGCCTTTTTTGAACGGCAACAACCCTTTGCCCAGGTTGCGCGTACCTTCCGGGAACACCCAGATTGACGTGTCCTCATGCTGCAAGGTATGCGTGGTCGTCAGCATCGCACGCCGGGCCTTGTGCGCATTGCCGCGGTCGATCAGCACATTGCCAGCCAGCCAGAACAGCTGGCCGAACAGCGGTACCCATTTCAGGCTTTTCTTGGCGATGCAGACCGTGCGATGGGGCACCACATTGCCGAACACAAACAGATCGTAGTTGGACTGATGATTAGCGATTACCACGCAGGTACCGGGCTTGTTGCGCAGCGAGTCGACGTCGGTCTTCACGTTCAAGCCCAGGATCCGCATGGCCGGCAACGCATACAGGCGAGCGCAGAGACGGCTGTTGTCCGGATTGAACGGCCGGCACACACCGACCAGCACACCCAGCACGCCGGCGATCATAAAATGCAGGCCCATCAACAACATACGCAACAGAAAAAGCATCGACACGGCCCATCGGGACAAAAGGTGGCGCAGTGTACGGATGTGCACTGTATTCGGCAATTGCCCCTACAGACGTAGGAGATAGCCGATGTTTAAGCGCATGTTTCCACATGGGCCGATAACGGCTAACTAGAGCGGTTATGGAAGTTTCACATTCATAGGTAAGAAAAAGCCCGACTCAAGGTCGGGCTCGGACACGAAGGGTGTAGGACTTAGCTCAGGCTATGGCCCTGATCCTGGATGATTGCATCGTCCAGGGCTTCGAGCAGTGCGCGGCGCACTTTCAACTTGGTGTGCTTGTGGGCGTTCATATTGATCTTCTTCAACTGCCGTGCCGCTTCCAGTGCAGCCGCTTGCAGTTCTTCCGGTGCAACCACCTTGTCGAGGAAACCTGCGTGCAGGGCGCCTTGTGGATCAAACATCTCGGCATTGATCACCGAACGCTGAAACGCCGACTTACGCAGGCGATCCCGCGCCAACTCGATACCGGCGTGGTGCATGGTCATGCCAATCGCCACTTCATTGAGGCCAATGCTGAACGGGCCGTCGACGCCGATACGGTAATCGGCCGACAACAACAGGAACGCGCCCTTGGCCACTGCATGACCGGGGCAGGCCACAATTACCGGGAACGGATGCGCCAACATCCGCCGCGCCAGGGTCGAACCCGAGGTCACCAGGCTAATCGCCTCTTTAGGGCCGGCGGTCATCACCTTCAAATCATAACCGCCCGACAAAATCCCCGGCGTGCCCGTGATGATCACCACCGCCCGATCCTTCTCGGCCTGATCCAGCGCCGCATTAAACTCACTGACCACCGCCGGAGAAATGGCATTCACCTTGCCGTTGCTCAGGGTCAGGGTCGCGATACCGTCTTCGAAGTGGTAGGCAATCAACTCACTCATGACGCGGTTCCTTGTAGGGCTTGTTATAGAGATAGATGCGCAGACGTTACTCACCACGCCCCCGCGGGTAAAGCGCCGTGACTGACTACCCAGTCAGGCTTTTGCCTCATCCCCAAGGGTAGACACCCCGGAGCAGGGCGCAGCAAGCGCTCCAGACGCGTGCCGCCGATGCCTGAGAATGGCACAATCACCACCCCCAGCCGGGCGGTGAATGGCATAACGGGCTAACCGCATGAAAATTCTGAAAAAAACCTTTGCCATCAGAAAGGCTTTCGACTACATTAGCGCGCCTCGACAGACTGAACTGGTTTGACGAGATACGGTGAAGTGTCCGAGTGGCTTAAGGAGCACGCCTGGAAAGTGTGTATACAAGAAATTGTATCGAGAGTTCGAATCTCTCCTTCACCGCCAAATTTATACCTAAAGGCCCCATAAATGGGGCCTTTTTGCATTCTGCGTATTCTGTTTCCCCACTCAGGTTTCGCATGGTTTGGTCCCGGGGCCTTTTGAGCCTTAAGCCTGCCATTGTACGAACTATCCTTTTTTAATCGTGATCTGGTTGGCCTCCTTTTTGATTAGGAGCCAGTTCAGGGGGCTGTTATTTGTGAGGTTTGTGCTGGCATTGGTTGATGATTAAAAGAGCCCCAGACGTCGGGGCTCAATCCGATTCTCTACTTCAACTGGGCGGGCGTTCCTTGGGTATTGAAGGTTGCCCAATCTAGCACCTGAGATACGACGATTCCGTCATCACTATCTATTAGCGTCCTAAAGTAGTCTCGGAGGCCAACTGCACTGGTGTTGTCGCGATTGAAGCACCAGAGAGACTCAAGGATACGCACCGCGCCAAATGTCGCTAGCATGTCATACAGAGGCTTATAGTTGCGTTGCTTTCGTAGGTCATATTCCAAAAAATACAGAGCCATATCGTCTCTCCTTATCGCGATTTGTCAGATTGAGATAGGACAGACGCAGCGAGCGTCTTCGTGGTATCGCTGTACTTCTCGGATTGCAGAACCTGCGAGGCCTTTGTCTCCATTGCTTTCCCTGTCTCCTTTGCAGAAGAGGATTGGGAGAGCGCAGATGCTGCTAAGCTTTTCGCAATGGCTGAGGCGTTAGGATCGCGAAGGGTTTCAGACGCCAGGGTGGCTACCTTCGGCGATGATTGCTTGGTGTTTTTGCTCATGATAGCGGTACCTATCTCAGTGGGATTTGCCCGCCTGAAAAAAGGCACCGTTGAGTAGGTTTCACAATCCATCGTTTGACGATGGGGTAGTGATTCGCTCTAATGCCGACTCTCAGGTCGGGTTACAACAACCGCTGGCTTGAGTGGGCGAGTGATTACGTTCTGTCCGGAAAAACGAAGCGTAATCACCCGCTGTCTTCTTACCTGCCCATGTTAGGGCACGGCCAACGCTAACCCCTACATGTAGGGTTTTTTTTTCGTCTGAACACAAGATAATGCGTTTTTGGAGGCTTAGCAACGCACTGCCTGTGGATAACGCTGTACGTAAAATGTGTATGAAACGTGGAACACCCTTGTAACCCGCATGGCTACTACATTCAGCCGTTTGTCACCGAATATTCTAAAATTTTCGTCAAAGGCTATTTTTTGACGGAAGGGGGTATTTCGATCAGGTTGGTGTCGTATTTCTATCTCTTGTTCTGGGTATACATACTAGAAAAGGGGGCGGATTTATTTGATTTTCGCTTCACCACCAATTTGAAGCAAACAACCCCTCTGGTTTTAGAACCCGGAAAAAGGGGACGGATTTATTTCGCTTCAGCGCTTTCGAAGCAAACAAAACCCCAGGTTTCAAAAGAAACCTGGGGTTTTGTAATTTTTGAGTTTGAAAAACCTGTTGTTCTTAGATTATGCGCACGGCACGTCCATCCGTCGCCCGATGACATCGAGCAAATCACACCCGTCACGCAGCGGAATTGAGCAGAGCAGCGCAAAATCACTCAGCACCACCGCATCACTACTGATTTCACTACGTAGAGCAAGGTTTTCAAGGACTTGAGTAACGGCACGAAGTCGATAGGTCGCTGCGTCGAGGAGTGTTTCCAGCGGCACGGTGGTATCGACAAAAAGGGCTGGTGTGGCGCTGTCGTTGCTGTTGAGTGCTATGTATTGGTTCATGCGTAAGTCCGTTCGCTTAGAGGGGTTGAAGCCACCTATTTGTCGCCAAACAAAAGGTGGCAACTGTACGCAGGTTGGCGAACCGGTATAAGAACGGACAAAGACCGGCAGACTCGAAGGTCTCCCACGCACAGCTACCATTGAGTAGCTTATTGCGTGCAGGGGCATCCCGCAAATCAGCCGGGAGGCTTTCTGCCATCTTATATTCGAGTCGCCAAACCCGGTCGCCATGTGGGCGACCGGGTGACTATAGACATAGCGTTTTTGGAACGGGAGCCCCCTATTTCTGCTAGGCGTGTAGGACGTTGCCTATAAGAAAGGCTATCTCGCGGCATTGGTCTAGTCGCCTCAGAGGACTCGAACGGAAAAAGGGGACGAATTTATTTACTTTATAGCCCGCACAGCGTTGTGTTTTATCGCTAACTTCGCCGACGGGAACCCTCATGTTATTTCCGGCTCAGGGTTGCTACCGAAAGTCCGGAAACAACAAAGGTGAAACCCGCGCCCGGAATCGACCAAAGCAGTCAAAAGCCAGATCGCCGAGTCGTTGTGTGTGGCGTATGTTGACGCCGTCGGCAATGAAGTGGGTGAGTTTAAGGGAAAGGCGTTTTTCGGCACGGCCCGCGCGGCTACCGATAGACTGGACGCCTCAATTTTTCAGGATGCAATACTCATGTTCAAAGTTGCCCTCGCTTCCTTGCTGTTGACCTGCACCTTTTGCGCTCACGCCGGTACGACGGTCGATGTATCGAAAATTTACGGCAAAATCCAGTTCGTGGACAGCTATCCCGACTACAAGGTGAAGGTGGTGAATCAATTTCCCGACCTCAAAGTAAAGAAGGTGGATTCCTGGCCGGACTCTGTCGGGAAATGGCAAACCGTCGATAGCTATCCTGATTACAAGATCCAGATTGTCGACTCCTATCCGGACTTCACTATTGAATATGTAGAGAGCTGGCCTGGAGTCAATTGATCGCGGTAAACCGTTGCAGGTGGTCTGAGACGGCTTGTGGGGCGGGCTGGTGATCAGCCAGGGCAGGGCCTGTAAAACCGTAGTCCTTCTTCTGACTCTCTCTGTTGATCTGGCCCAAGCTGTTAAACAAATCGGGTATCTTTAGCCGCCTCAGCCGCAGCGCATGATCGTTTGTTTAGGGAAGAATGGAATGACACTCAGGGTGTTGGTAGTCGGTGGCTACGGCAATTTCGGCAGCATCGTTTGCCGGCATCTGGTGGTGGCGCCGGGCATTGAACTGGTGATCTCGGGTCGCGATCCACATAAGCTGCAGCGCAAGGTGGATGAGCTGAAAAGCCAGTCGAACACCGCTTGCGAGGGTTGGTGCGGCGATGCCATGGGCGCCGGGTTCGCCTCCGTTTTGCGTTCGATGAACATCAAGTGGGTGATCCACACCGGCGGCCCGTTCCAGGGGCAGTCCTATGCTGTCGCCCAGAGTTGCATCGACGCTGGCGTGAACTACTGCGACTTGTCCGACTGCCGCACCTTCGTCAACGGCGTGAGCGTGCTGGATGCACAAGCACGGCAGGCAGGCGTGGCGATCCTTAGCGGGTGCAGCTCCGTGCCGACGCTGTCGTGCGCCATCATCGATCAGTATCGCTATCGCTTCACCCGTATCGACTCGATCGAGCACGGTATTTCCTCCTCGGCCAAGATGCCGGGCCTGTCCACCGTCGAAGGTGTGCTGGCTTATGCGGGCAAACCAATCAAGCAGCTCAGGCATGGCCAGGTGCATGAAGTGCTGGGCTGGCAGGACCTGACGCTGCGCAAAATGCCTGCGCTTGGCACGCGGGTGTTGGCGAATGTGGATGTGCCCGACATGGACATCTTTGCTGGCCGCTATGGTGCCCACACCCTGAGCTTCAAGGCTGGTGCGGGGCTCAAGCTTGGCGGTGTCGCCAACTATCTGCTGGCCCAGGCGCTGCGGTGGGGCGTCGTGCGTGACCCTCTTGCCTGGGCTGCGCGGCTGCATCGGCTGGGTACTTGGTTCGAGCGTTTTGGCGATGGCAAAAGCGCGATGTACATCGACGTGAACGGCCTCGGTGCAGAAGGGCAACCGCTGTCCCTGGCGGTGCAACTGACGGCGCTGAATGACAAAGGCCCGGAAATTCCCAGCTGTGCCGCCGTTGCTCTGGCCCTCAAAGTCGCCCAAGGCTATGGGCCTGAACCCGGTGCGCGGCCGTGCGTTGGCGAAATCACCGTCGACGAATACATGGCTGCCATCAACGACCCGGCGAACCTTAGCCTGGCCGTGCATTTCTCTGACGGGCAGGGCTGACCATGCTCTATCTGAGCCTGAAATACATCCACATCATCGCGGCGATTTTCCTGTTTGGCTTCGGCATGGGCTCGTATCTGTATCTGATCGCCGCGAGCCGTACGGCCAACCCGCAAGTGATTGCCCATGTGGCGCGGATGGTGGTGCAGTTCGATACCTGGATCACTACGCCGGCGGGCGTCGTCCAGATCATTACCGGCTTTGTGTTGATCAAGCTTGCCGGACTTGGGTTGACCACCGAATGGGTGCTGACTTCGCTGATCATCTTCCTGTGTGTGGGGGCTCTTTGGCTCCCGGTGCTGGTGCTGCAGAAGCGTTTGCAGCAGATGGCGCTCAGTGCGGCTGAGACGGGCAGGGCGCTTGGTGATGGATACCACGGCGTCTATAGGCAATGGTTCTGGATGGGTGTTTTGGGTTTCTCTGGGATGTTTGTGATCGTGCTGATCATGGTGACGAAGATGACGCCATGGCAGTTGATTGGGCTGTTGCTGGATGGCTGACATCAGCGCTGGCCGTTGCACTTGAGGCACTCGGGCTGAAATAAATGCTGTTCAGGGCTTGGTATTCCAAGCCACCGCACACAACGCCAACCCCGCCACATTCAGCGACACAGGATTAAACGCTTCCCTGAGTATCGACGGACTGAACACCGCCACATCCACCAGCAGCCCCGCCAGCGCAGTCGCAGCCACTACAAGCGGCCAGACACTGCGTGGCGAAAGCAGTATCCATATCGCCAGGGCAATTTCCCCAACCCCCGCCAGCGTGGCGAACAACCGCACCTGCTCGATCCCGTGCGCCTGGATCATTGCCCGCTCACCCTGGCTTAGCCACAGCAGCTTCGGCACCAGCCCATGGTAGGCAAACATGAAAGCCAGGCCGCCCCGGGCGATCCAGTTGATGCGCAACAGGGGGTTCATGGCTGATCCTTTAAAAAGCGCTGTTCATGGTCCGCGTTCGGCAACAGACAGGTATCGTATTTCCCGAACAGCCGATAGCGATTGCGCGCGATGCGGTCGTAAGCCCAATCCCGAAGAAAGCGCGGGATGCCGCGCAGGAGCAGCATTGGGCGCCAGCGGGCAGGCAGTTGCGCAATGATTTCCAACACCGCCTCCGAACGCTCCCAACAGTGCCGATCGCGGATCACTGCGAGGGTGTCGAACTGCTCCAGCGGCAACCCCGCCCACGCCAGCAGCGCCTGACCCTCGGGTGACTGCACGGCGGCTAATCGCAAGCGCCGTTGGTGGTCGTGGCGGATCAGAAACCTTGCCCAACCGTTACACAGCTTGCACACCCCGTCGAACAACACCACGGTTTCACCGGGCTTGAGGAATGGCGCGGGCGTAGGGCGGGTGTCGGAGGCAGGCATGTGTGTAGGTCCAGTCGGGCCGGGTTGGCCTGGATCGTACCTGCCTTCGCCTGCACTGTAATGTTTGGAGCCACTCCCACTGGGCTTCAGGATTGGAGAATACCGAAGTCTTTTCGTACCAAACGATCATCAATGCCTATGCCGATGATGCACATCCGGAAAATGCGCGTGGCTGTGGGTCATCACCTTGTGAACATGCACATGACTGTGCGGCTGCGCCGGATCCCACTCAAACCCATGCTCATGCTGGTGATGTTCATCATGCACATGCCAATGCCCATGTTCCGTTGCCTCATGCAGATGCTCATGGGCATGCCGCTCCGTCAGGTGCAGCCACACGCCTACGGCCATCAGTGCCGAGGCAATCCAGAACGCCACGGTCACCGACTCGCCAAATACCAGCAACGCCACTGCGGCACCGAGAAAGGGTGCCGTGGAGAAGTAAGCGCCGGTGCGCGCGCTGCCCAGTCCGCGGAGGGCCAGCACGAACATCACCAGGCTGATGCCATAGCCGAGGAAACCTACCAGTAGAATCGGCGCCAGTTGCGCCACGCCCGGAATCTGCGCCCCCAGGTAAAGCGCCAGGCTGCAATTCACCAACCCCGCAATCAAGCCCTTGGCCCCAGCGATAAAGAGCGCGTCAGACGCCGACACCTTGCGCGTCAGGTTGTTATCAATGCCCCAGCACAAACACGCCAGCGCAACGGCGAGCGGTCCGGTCCAGTCCTGATGGCTGCTGTCAGCACCGGACCACGACAACACCACGCCGCCCAACACAATGGCAAGCATGCCGAGGACGATGCGTCGGTCGGCGTTTTCGCGGAACACGACCCAGGCGATCACGGCGGTCAGTACCGATTCAAGGTTGAGCATCAGGGAGGCGCTGGCGCTGGTGGTGCGGGTCAGGCCGAACATCAGTGCAACGGGGCCGAGGAGGCCGCCGAAGGCGATGGCGCCAAGTAGCCAGGGCCATTCCGATGGGGTTAGCCCGGTAGGTTTCCAGCCGCGATCACGGATCAAGCGCACACCGGCAAGGCCAATGCCGCTGCCGAGGTAGAGCAGGCCGGCGAGCAGGATGGGCGAGAGGCCCAGGCCAAGACTTTTGGCGAGCGGGGTGCTGGCGCCGAACAGGGCGGCGGCCGCGAGGGCGTAAATGATGCTGAGGTTCATGGGCCATCCTCGAAAGTCAGGCCCATGATACGTCGCTTGCCGGGGTCAGCGCCCTGGCAATTTCGTACTTTATTGCGCGGTTTTCAGCTTGATCACATCACCGGAGATTTTGGTGGTGTAGCCGTTCAATACCCAAGCCCAGAACCACTTTTCCTGCACTTGTGTGTTGATCAACGCGTCGCCGCCCTTGGCCTTGATGGCTGCATCCTGGGCGCGTACGAAGCGGTTGTTCTGGCCGATGGGGATGACGCCCAGCAGCATGATGCCGGTGGCGCTGGCTTCGCTGTGGCCGAGGACGGTGTATTGGCTGGCGTCGTATTGCTGGGTTTTCATGGCGGTGCCGGTGCAACCTGCCAGGGTGAAACCAAGTACGGCTGCTGCAACGACTTTACTGACGTATTTCACTCATAACTCCATAGGTTCAATCTCGAGATTCAATTCTCGGGGGGGCGACACTCTAAGCGCTCAGTTGGCAGATTGAAATCAATCAGCGAGGCTGGGTCGCAGTCTGGCGGGTACTGCGCGGTGATCCCATTGCAGCCTGGTTGGGGCTCGACAGCGCCCACATTTATTCTTCGGCGTGTCAGAGATGCAGCCACGCCAGGCCACCCAACATCACCGCCACCCCGCCGGCGGTGTACGACATGCGTTTGAGCCATTCCTTGCGCGTGAGCAGGGTAATCGCCGCCAATGAAATCGCGATCTGAATCGCCGTCATCGCCTGGGCCCAGCGATGGTGCTGGTGCAGCGCTTCCTCGGATTTGTGGTCCCAGTCCCGTGAAGTGGCCTCAAGCGTTTCGGCCTGTTTACGCACTTCTTCCTTCTGGCGCTTGTAGCGCTCGATCTCCGCCTGGTAATGCGCCGCATCCACGCCGGGAATATGGCTGGCCAGTTCTGCCAGGTTCTGGCGGCTGGATTTGGCCTGGTAGTAGTTCCACTGGTTAGCGGCTTCGGTCTTGATGATGGCGGCGTTGTTCTTGTCCATCGCAGCTTCACTTTCGCTGGAGCCGGCCTGATAGCTGAGCATGGCACCGACGGTCGCCATGATCGCGGTCATCACGGCGATACGACTGGCAAAGCTATCGCCGCGGCCGTGAGCATGCTCGGTGGTGTGTTCAAGGTGTTTTTCGTGGGGGCTGGGAACTTCGAAGGCTTCGGACATGGGGCGACCGCGAACGGATTGAGGTGCGCTGATTGTTCACCAGCGCAGCTGTCTCAAGCCTGTACGTAACGCTGCAAACCTGCCACCAGTGCATCGAATGTCACCCGGCAGCGTGGGCTGTTGCGCAGGTCTTCGTGCATGCTTACCCAAGTGTCCATTTTAAACGCGAAGCCGTCAGGCAGCACTCGGCGCAGACGTGGGTCGCGCTGGGCCAGTTGTACCTGGCACCCACCGATGCCGGCACCGGCGCGGATCATTGCCAGTTGCGCCAGGTCGCTGTCGCTACTGATGGCGAAGGCGTTGCGCTCAAAACCCTTGATTGCCAGGCTGCGGATAAATGCAGTGGCTTGATCAAAGCCGATGACGGAGTGGCCGGCCAGGTCGTGCATGTGTTGGGGGATGCCGTGTTGCTGCAGGTAATCGTCACGGGCATGCAGGCCGACTTCGATCAGGCCGATACGCCGCGCCAGCAGCTGCTCCTGGCTGGGGCGCACCATGCGCACGGCAATGTCGGCTTCCAGCTGCAGCAGGTCGCTCAAGCGGTTGGTCAGCACCAGTTCCACCTTCAGGTGCGGGTGTTCCCGGCGCAATTGCGTGATGATCGGCGGCAGTACCTCCACACCCACCACTTCACTGGCCGATACTCGTACCACGCCGCGCACCTCATCGCCTTGGGACGAGGCGGCGCGTTCAAGGGCGGCGGCGGTACGCGCCATGGTTTCTGCATGCGCCCGCAGTGTGTGGGCGACCGTAGTGGGTAATAAGCCTGAGGGCGAGCGGGTGAACAACACGACGCCCAGCGCCGTTTCCAGCGCGGCGATGTGCCGCCCTACCGTGGGTTGGGTGATGCCGAGCTGCCGTGCGGCCCCCGACAGCGATCCTTCCTTGAGTACACCGAGAAATGACCGGTAAAGCTCCCAACCGATATTCGTAGCCATACATAAATGTATAGCGGCTCGATACTCTTGGGCAATTCCTCTATAGCTGTTCCGCATCCAACATACCCTCATCAACCAACAGTGGGAGAGGGTGATGAGCAAGGTTCTGGTTTTGGGTGCAACCGGTGGCATTGGTGGCGAAGTGGCGCGGCAGTTGAGCGCCGCGGGCTGGGAGGTGCGGGCGTTGACTCGGGATCTGATCAAGGCTCGCAGCCAAAATCCTGTTTTTACGTGGCTAAAAGGCGATGCCCTGAATCGCGACGACGTGATCGCGGCCGCCCGGGGCTGCGCGGTAATCGTGCACGGCGTCAATCCGCCGGGTTATCGCAAATGGGCCGAGTGGGTGTTGCCGATGATCGACAACTCCATTGCGGCGGCCATCTGCGAAGGCGCGACAGTCGTGCTGCCCGGCACGGTCTACAACTTCGGGCCGGATGCATTCCCTGTGCTGCACGAAGACTCACCCCAGCACCCGCTGACTCGCAAGGGCGCGATCCGTGTGCAGATGGAGCAGCGCTTGCGAGCCGCTTCCACTCAGGGCGCCCGGGTGGTGATTGTGCGCGCTGGGGATTTTTTCGGCGCCAGGGTGGCCAATAACTGGTTTGCCCAAGGCTTGGTCAAACCCGGCAAACCGGTGCACACCATCCGCTACCCAGGCGATTACGGCGTGGCCCATCAATGGGCTTATCTGCCGGACGTAGCGCGTACAATGCTTGAGTTGATTGAGCGTCGTGCCAGTCTTGGCGCCTTCGCCTGCTTTCATATGGCTGGGTACATGGATGCGGACGGTACGCAGATGGCTAAGACGATCCAGCGTGTGGTGCTGCGCAGGACGGGCCAGCAACCCAGGGTCGGCGCGTTTCCCTGGTGGTTGTTGAACTGGGCGGCGCCTTTTGTCGTCACCGTGCGTGAGATGCAGGAGATGCGCTACCTGTGGCAAACACCGTTGCGCCTGGATAACCAGCGCCTGCTCGCGACGCTCGGCCATGAGCCCCACACACCGCTGGAACAGGCGGTGGAGGCCACCCTGGTTGGCCTGGGTTGCCTGCCTACTTGCGTTTGATCAGGCGTGCATACACGGCGAGGTTGACCACCACCACCACGGCCCCCAGCACTAATTGAGTATTCGCAGTCAGCCCGGCTGGGTAGATCATCGTCAGAATGTAATGCTCGATAAACCCACCGCCATAACCATCCTGCCCGGCCAAGTGGCGAAACAGGTTTTCCCAACGGGTGAGGGGGCAGGGCAGGTGCAGCACCTCCACCGCGATGCCCCAGGCAACCGCGGGCAAGTGCAGCCACATTAACTTGGGCCACTTCAGGGTGAGCAGGCCGCCGAACAGCACGAACAGGATAAAGGCCAGGTGGAACAGCACGAGGCCGTCAGCGGCTAGGCGGTAGAGCATGTTTGAGCTCGATGTGAGTAAAGGAATACGTGAAATTTTGCAGGGTGACGTTATAGCTCCAGTTGACTGGCATTGATACCGAACGCCTTGGCAATCTTTTCCCGCGTGGTGCGGCGGGGTTTGCTGACCGCTTCCTGCTGGGCAAATGCCGATTGTGAAATACCCAGGCGTTGGGCGACTTCTTCCTGGGTCAAGCTTAGGTGCTCGCGCCACGCGCGGATAGGTGTTGCGCCATCCACCAGGCGGCTGACTACCGCATGGGGAATCAGGTTTGGATTGTTTTGCTGCGCCACATAGTGTTCATAGGGAATCACCACATAGGCTGGCTTGCCCTGCGTATTGTGGATGATCTGTACGGCAGTAGGTTCGCTCGTCACGTTTTTTAACCTCTTGGATGCTGACGACCTGGATGCTGCCGTCCCAGTCGAAAAGGACCCGGTAATGACCTACCCGCAAGCGATAGCTGTGAGGATGGTTAACCAGCACCTTGACGTTGATTGCATCGGGCATGTGTTCAAGAGCGGACACGGCATCGCGTACCTGTTGCTGATGATACGAATGCAACCGAAGCAATTGTTTGACGGCTTTTCGGGTCCATTGGATTGAGTTCATGGAGGTTAATAAGTCTTTTATAAGGTTTGCAATCGGTATTTTCAGATTCGTGTCGACGGGTCATGACGTTGTCCTCTCAAACCCTAGCTGGCCGCCGTCAGCGCCGAGGGTTAAAACTGTTGCGTGGTATGAATCAACGGTTGGTCCACGAAGGTTGCTTGCAGGCAACGAGGGCCGTTATTGTGCTGAATCCTTTTAGTCCTCGCCCCAAGGTTGTGTTGTGATGAATGCACCGCGTACCGCTGTCCCGATCAAGGCCGTGATTTTCGATATGGACGGGTTGTTGCTGGATACCGAAGGCATCTACACCGAAGTCACGCAGATCATTGCCGAACGCTATGGCCGTACCTACGACTGGGGCATCAAGCAGCACATCATCGGGCGCGGTGCTCAGGATTTGGCCGATTACGTGGTCAAGGCACTGGACCTTCCGATCACGCCCGCCGAGTTTCTGGAAATACGCGAACCGCTGATGAGCGAGCGTTTTCCCAAGGCCCTGGGCATGCCCGGCGCCGAGGCGTTGGTACGGCACTTGAAGGCGCACAATATTCCAATTGCGGTGGGCACCAGTTCATCGCGTAATTCGTTTGGCCACAAGACCACCTTGCACCGTGAATGGTTTGGCCTGTTCGACACCATCGTCACCGCCGACGACCCGGAAGTCGGCGCCGCCAAGCCCGCGCCGGACATCTTCCTTACCGCCGCGCGCCGCTTGGGTGTGGCGCCTGAGGATTGCCTGGTGTTCGAAGACTCGCCGTTCGGCGTGACGGCGGCGAAGGCTGCCAACATGACCGCTATTGCGGTGCCCGATGAGGCGATGGCTGACAGCAAGTACCAGCATGCTGACCAGATTATTCGCAAGCTCGCCGACTTTGACCTGGCCGCCTACGGCTTGCCTCCCATGGCCTGACCCCGCGCGGTCAAAAATGTGGGAGCGGGGTTGCCTGCGAAAGCGGTAGCGCAGTGACAGATGTGCCACTGACACACCGCCTTCGCGGGCAAGCCCGCTCCCACATTTGGTGTGCGGTTTTGCAAAATCAGGCGCTGAACCCACCATCAATGGTCAGGCTGGCGCCCGTGATATAGCCCGCTTCCGGTCCGGCCAGATACGCCACAAAACTGGCGATCTCCTCCACATGCCCATACCGACCTACCGCCATCAACCCGATCAGGCTTTCGGCAAAATCGCTGTTCGCCGGGTTCATGTCGGTGTCCACCGGCCCAGGCTGCACGTTGTTGATGGTGATGCCACGTGGCCCCAGGTCCCGCGCCAATCCCTTGGTCAACCCCACCAGCGCCGCCTTGCTCATGGCGTAGGGCCCGCCACCGCCAAAGGGCATGCGTTCGGCGTTGGTGCTGCCGATATTGATCACGCGGCCACCTTCGCCCATATGCTTGGCGGCTTCCTGGGTGGCGATAAATACGCTGCGTACGTTGATCGCCAAGGTCTGGTCGAAGTCTTCCAGCTTGAATTCGTCCAGTGGGGCGATGGCCAGCACGCCAGCGTTATTCACCAGGATATCCAGGCGTCCAAACGCCTCGACCGTGGCGTTGACCGCCGCGCGAATCGCCGTGGCATCAGCGCTGTCGGCCTGTATCGCCAAGGCTTTGCCGCCTTCGCTGATCACCTCGTTCTGCAACGCTTGGGCCTTGGCGGCTGAGCTGACGTAGGTAAAGGCAACCGCTGCGCCTTGAGCGGCGAGGCGCTTGACGATGGCGGCGCCGATGCCGCGGGAACCGCCTTGAATCAAGGCGACTTTGCCGGTGAGGTTGTGTGTGGTCATGTCGATCTCCGAGGTAGTTGATGGAGCGAGTATCGACCTCACCCGCGCAGCTCGGTAGCCCGTGGTTGCTATAGTCTGTGTAAACCAAAAGTTTAGAGTGGGGCCATATGGAAAGCTTTGGCAGTATCGAATGCTTTGTGCGCAGCGCCGAGGGTGGCAGCTTTGCCGAGGCTGCACGGCACCTGAGCCTCACGCCTGCTGCAGTGGGTAAAAGCGTCGCCAAGCTGGAGGCGCGCCTCGGTGTGCGGCTGTTCCAGCGCAGCACTCGGCGCCTGGCGCTGACCGAAGCCGGTAAAATGTTCCTGGAGGAAGTCAGCGGCAGCCTCACCACCATTCAGAATGCGGTCGCCAACCTGGCCAGTGCCGAAGGGCGGCCGGTGGGCACGCTCAAGGTCAGCATGGGGCCAGTGTTCGGCAATCGGTACGTGGTGCCGTTGTTGGGCGAATTCATGCAGCGCTTTCCGGATATCAGCCCGGACTGGCACTTCGATAATCGCCAGGTCGACCTGATCGGGCAAGGCTTCGATGCAGCCATCGGTGGCGGGTTTGAGCTGCCCCAAGGCGTGGTGGCGCGCAAGTTGACCCCGGCGCACCGGGTGCTGGTGGCATCGCCGGATTACCTGGCGCGACGCTTGCCGGTGCGGGCGCCCGAGGATCTGTCGCACTGCCTCGGCATCTTGATCCGCTCGCCGCAGACAGGCCGGGTGCGTTCGTGGCAACTGACCCATCGTGAGCGCGAGCACAGCCCACTGGTACTGAAGCCGGCCATGACCATGAGCGACTCCGAAGCCGCTTGCTGCGCCAGTGCCCAGGGCCTTGGTATCGCGCTGGTGAGCATGCCGATGGCCGTGCCGTTCTTGGACAGCGGGGCGTTGGTGCGAGTGTTACCCGATTGGTATGTGGACGACGGCAATATTTCCATCTACTACGCCGAGCATAAATTGCTGCCGGGCAAGACGCGGGTGTTTGTGGATTTCGTTATTGAGCAGTTTGCCGAGCAGAAACTGGCTCAACGGTTCAGTGCTATCTGAGCACGGCCTTACATCGAGTCGTGGCCATCGCGGGCAAGCCCGGCTCCCACATGGGGTCCCGATCACTGTGGGAGCCGGGCTTGCCCGCGATGCAGGCGCATCGGTCTACCGCCCGAACTTGCCCGGCCAACCGATGACCTTCTTCGGCCGCGGCGTGGCATACGTCCTGACCTTCGACGTCGACAACCCCAACCGCACCAACGACTCGGCCACCATCACCGCCGCCGTCACCCCGTCCACCACCGGCACCCCGGTGCGCTGGCGAATCTGCTCGTCCAGCCCGGCCATGCCGCCGCAGCCCAGGCAGATCACCTCGGCCTTGTCATCGCGAATGGCCAGTTCCGCCTGGCGCACGATGGCCTCCATGGCGCCCAACGGGTCTTCTTCCAGCTCCAGCACCGCCATGCCGCTAGCGCGCACCGAAGCGCAACGCTGGTAAAGGCCGGCAAGTTTCAGCCGGTCTTCAATCAGCGGCACAGTGCGGTCCAGGGTGGTCACCACCGAGTAGGCGTGCCCCAGGAACATCGCGGTGCTGGCCGCCGCTTCGGTGATATCCACCACCGGCACATTGAGCAGTTCCTGCAAGCCTTCACGGCCATGTTCGCCATAGCCGGCCTGGATCACCGCATCAAAGGGCTGGTCGTAGGCCATTACCCGGTCCATCACGGCGATGGCCGCCAGGTAGCTTTCAAAATTGCCTTCCACCGATTCGGCGCCGAAGTACGGGGTTAGCCCGACAATCTCGGTGCCCGGTGAAGCCACCGCCCGTGCTTGCTGGGCGATGGTCTCGGTGATGGATTCGGTGGTGTTGACGTTGACCACGAGGATACGCATGGAAAGTCCTTGTTTAATGACTGACGTTATCGACGGCAATGCTTTCGCCGCTGACATCGGCGTAGTGCGGTTGGCGCTTGGCGATCAGCAGGTACAGCAACCCGGCAATGCCGGCGCCAAACAACCAGGAAAACGGCGAGACGCTGGCAAACCCCGGCAGCAGCGCCAGCAGGATGGCGATCACCGCCGCCGGAATAAACGCCGCCACCGCACGCATGTTCACCCCCCGGCTGTAGTAATAAATGCCTTGGGGGTCTTCGCTATACAGTTGTGGCACGTCCACCTGGCTTTTACGGATCAGCCAGTAATCGACCATGATCACCCCGTACAGAGGCCCCAGCAGCGCGCCGAGGCCTGAGAGGAAGTACACGATCACCAACGGGCTGTTGTAGAGGTTCCACGGCAGGATCAGTACGGCAACAAAGGCACTGATCAACCCGGCGCGCCGGAAGTTCAGGTACTTGGGCGCCAGGTTGCTCAGTACAAAGGCCGGGGCGACGAAGTTGGCCATGATGTTCACCGCCACGGTGACGATCAGGAAAGCCAGGCAGCCGAGCACCAGAAAGAAGGTGTTGGGGATCGCCGCGATGATTTCGGTGGGGCTTTCGATCACCCGGCCATTGAGTTGGAATTGCCCGCCGCACAGCAGCACGGTGATGGCGGCGAATACCAGGATATTCACCGGCAGGCCCCAGAAGTTGCCGACCTGGATGGTTTTGCGGCACGGCGAAGAGCGGGCGAAGTCGCAGAAGTTGAGGATCAAGGTGCCGTAGATCGCCAGCCATAGCGCGCCGCCGGCAAAGATATTGCGCCACATCTCGCCGCCACTCAGGGGCTCGCGGATCGACCAGGCAATTTGCCCGTTCGCCTGGAAGTACATCCAGCCGGCCAGCGCAGCCACGGTCAGCAGAATCACCGGCCCGGCGAAGCCTTCATAGCGACGTACCATTTCCATGCCATAGGCGAGAATCACCAACTGCACCAACCAGATCGCCACAAAGCACGCCCAACCCAGGGTCGACAGGCCGAGAATCGAGTCGTGGTCATAATCGGCAAACCCTGGATGAATGGCTGTCAGCAGTACGCGGAAAACCACCGAGGCCAGGTAGGTCTGGATCCCAAACCAGGCAATCGCAATTACCGCCCTGATCAATGCCGGAATCTGCGCCCCGTGGATGCCAAAACTGATGCGGCTGATAACCGGAAACGGCACACCGGTCTTCTGCCCCATGTAGCCCGACAAGTTCATGAAGAAGTACACCAGCGCCGCGCCGATCCCCAGGGACAGCAATATTTGCCAGCCGCCCAGGCCTAATGCATATAAGCCGATGGCGAATGAGTAGTTGGCGATGTTGTGCACGTCATTGGTCCACAACGCGAAGATGCTATAGCGCCCCCAGCGTCGTCCTTCGACCTTGGTGGGCGCCAGGTCCTTGTTGTGCAGGCGCGGGCTGAGCACCAGCGGGCCGGGGCCGGCGGCTGCAGGGTTTAATGGGGAGGAGGGCAGATCCAGTGCGAGGGTGTTCGAGAGGCTTGTACGCATTCCGGCAGGCTCCAGCGCATCTGCAGCAAAGCGGCGGATGGCAAAGTGTATGTAGGTTTTGTATTGATTGTATACAAAGCGTACTTATGCCTAAGCCATATGCGTGCCAATTTTCGATATATGAAAATCTTGGCTAATTTCGTTTTTATATAGTTTGAGAATAAATTACTGAATTACAAGCGTTATAAATTGACCGTTTGAACAGGTATTTATTTTTTTGTTAATTGCAGGGCTATTTATAGACAGCGCCATTGGCGCCGGGAGATGTTACGTTTTGGTGCGTTGTATATTAAGTTGCACACAAAAATGGCACTTATGGTTACAAGGTTGTGTACAAGATTCACCCGACCAAAAAGGAAATTTCGCTTTCTGTAGGAGCGAGCAAGCTCGCTCCTACAGAGGCGGTGGCATCAGAGGCTCAAGCCTTGCTGATGATATTCCCCGCATGCAGTCCGCATTCCTTCTGCGTGGCTTCTTCCCACCACCAGCGGCCTTCACGTTCATGCTGGCGTGGCAATACCGGCCGGGTGCAGGGCTCGCAGCCGATGCTGATAAACCCGCGCTCATGCAGGCTGTTGTACGGCAGCTCGAGCATGCGGATATAACCCCACACCTCCTCGCTCGTCATCTGTGCCAGCGGGTTGAATTTGTAAAGGGTGCGTTCCGGCGTGGAAAACGCCGTGTCGATTTCCAGCGCCGCCACCTGGCTGCGAGTGCCGGGGCTCTGGTCGCGGCGCTGGCCGGTGGCCCAGGCGCGTACACCGGCAAGTTTGCGGCGCAGCGGTTCGATCTTGCGGATACCGCAGCATTCGCCATGGCCGTCCTTATAGAAGCTGAACAGGCCTTTCTCTTTGACGAAGGGCTCCAGCTTGCTCGGGTCCGGTGAGATCAGTTCGATGTCGATCTTGTAGAACTCACGCACCTGCTCGATAAACCGGTAGGTCTCGGGGTGCAGGCGGCCGGTGTCGAGGCTGAACACCTTGACGTTCTTGTTCAGCTTCCAGGCCATGTCCACCAGCACCACATCCTCGGCACCGCTGAAGGAAATCCACAGGTCATCACCGAACTGGCTGAACGCCAGCTTGAGAATGTCCTGGGCAGACTTGTTGGCATAAGTCGTGGCGAGTTCAACGACGTCGAAGGCTTGGTTCATCAGGACGGTTCCTACAGGTCAGTGGCGCTGAGCGCTCTCTAGGAGGGCGATGGTATCAAAATCTGTCCCGCGTTGCGGCGGCGGGCTTGAGTCGCTAGAGTTCGGCAGTCCTTTTGCTCGCTCAACTAACAACATCTAATAGGAGTGTCGTGTGGAAATTGCCTGCCTTGACCTGGAAGGGGTGCTGGTTCCGGAAATCTGGATCGCCTTCGCCGAGAAAACCGGCATTGAGTCCCTGCGGGCCACCACCCGTGACATTCCCGACTACGACGTGCTGATGCAGCAGCGCCTGCGCATCCTCGACGAGCATGGGCTCAAGCTGGCCGATATCCAGGCCGTGATCGCCACGCTCAAGCCGCTGGACGGCGCCATCGAGTTCGTCAACTGGCTGCGCGAGCGCTTCCAGGTGGTGATCCTGTCCGACACGTTTTATGAGTTCTCCCAGCCGCTGATGCGTCAGCTGGGTTTCCCAACCCTGCTCTGCCACCGCTTGATCACCGATGAAAACGACCGAGTGGTCAGCTACCAACTGCGCCAGAAAGACCCGAAACGCCAATCGGTGCTGGCATTCAAGACCCTGTACTACCGCGTGATCGCTGCCGGTGATTCCTATAACGACACCAGCATGCTGGGTGAAGCTGACCGCGGGATTCTGTTCCATGCGCCGGACAATGTGATTCGCGAATTCCCGCAGTTCCCGGCGGTGCATACGTTTGAAGACCTGAAGAAAGAGTTTATCAAGGCGTCGAATCGGCAGTTGAGCCTGTAAGTGTTTCTGCGAGGCTGATTGCCCCATCGCAGGCAAGCCAGCTCCCACCTTTGATCGCGGCGCGGTCGAAGGTGGGAGGGGGCTTGCCCCCGATAGGGCCGGTACAGGCCCTACAAACCTTCCAATGTCTGTAACAACACCCGCACCTTCGTCAACGATTCCTGATACTCCGCCTGCCACTCTGAATCCGCCACAATCCCACCGCCACCCCAGCAACACACTTGCCCGTCCTTGACCAGCAAGCTGCGAATCGCGATGGAGCTGTCCATCTCGCCGCGCACGTCCAGGTACACCAGCGAGCCGCAATAGAGCCCGCGGCGGGTGGGTTCAAGCTCGTCGATAATCTGCATCGCACGAATCTTCGGCGCGCCGGTGATGGAGCCGCCGGGGAAGCTGCCGGCGATCAGGTCGAGGGCGTCTTTGTCGTCGGCCAATACGCCGGTGACGCTGCTCACCAAGTGGTGCACGTTGGGGTAGCTTTCCAGGCTGAACAGCTCCGGCACTTTCACTGAGCCGATGCGGCAACTGCGGCCGAGGTCGTTGCGCAGCAGGTCGACGATCATCAGGTTTTCTGCGCGGTCCTTGGGGCTGGCGAGCAACTCAGCGGCGTTGGCGGCATCCTCTTCGGGGGTTAAACCGCGAGGGCGGGTGCCCTTGATCGGGCGGGTTTCCACCTGACGCTCGCTGATGCGCACAAAGCGTTCCGGCGACAGGCTCAGCACCGCGCCGTCATCGGGCAAACTCTGGAACCCGGAAAACGGCGTCGGGCAGGCTTCGCGCAGCGCGCAGTAGGCTGCCCATGGATCGCCGATGCACGGCGCGCGAAAGCGTTGGGCAAAGTTGACTTGGTAGCAGTCGCCGGCCTGGATGTAATCCTGGATGCGAATGATGGCCTGGTGATA
Organism: Pseudomonas sp. B2021; assembly: GCF_018135665.1. Taxonomy (NCBI): domain Bacteria; kingdom Pseudomonadati; phylum Pseudomonadota; class Gammaproteobacteria; order Pseudomonadales; family Pseudomonadaceae; genus Pseudomonas; species Pseudomonas sp. B2021. The sequence goes on along the minus strand of NZ_SMOF01000001.1, from coordinate 4,580,085 downwards.
CGCCTCGGCGCTGAGGTCCGGGATCATGGGGCCGTGAAGCTTGAAGGTCGTCGGCGCATCGTTTTGTGCCTGACTGAACACGTTGATCAAGCGTTGCCGCTCGCTGTCGGCCAGCGCAGGGTGAAAGACCAACTGGCTGGTTTGCACCTGGTGATCGCTGACCAGCGCCCAGGCATAGAGCCCGAAACGCGCATCGGGCAGATGCAAATCGTCCACGGCCAGGTGTGAAATCTGCTCCAGGTGCCGACCAAAGTCATAGCTCAGGTAACCGATCAAACCACCGGCAAACGGTAAGTCATAGCCATCAGGCAACGTCGCTTGACCTAACTGCGTGAGGTTCTTGCGCAAGCGTTGCAGGAAATCACCGCCACTTTCGTCCGGCCCTACCGTCAGGATCGCTTCGGGCCAGGCACTGAGCAGGTCATACCGGCCGCGAACAGCCATCGGGCGGCCGCTGTCGAGCAGCACCGCACCAGGGGCGTGGCGAATGACCGCAAAGAACTCGGCGGGATTGGCCCGGTAGGGCAACGGGTATACGGAACAGGTCGACATGCGGGGGTGGATCAGCCAATGGCGCGGGGGAGGGGGATTGTAGTCCCCTGTAGGATTTGCTCCTAGAGGGGATGTCGGGGATAGACAGTTCGAAGACCGGATCAGCCTTCCACGGGCGGAATATGCCCGAACATCTCCTGCACGAACTTCACCCGTTCCTCTGGGGTCTCTGTCACCCCGGCCGCCTTGAGTTCTTCCAGCCGCGCCTCTACTGCATGGGTGCGCAACGTCAGGCCGCAGTCGTTGGCAATCTGGATGTTCAGCCCAGGCCGTGCGTTCAGCTCAAGGATCAGCGGGCCTTTTTCCTGGTCCAGCACCATGTCCACGCCGATATAACCCAGCCCGCACAGCTCATAGCAGCCGGCGGCGAGCTTCATGAAACCGTCCCAGTTGGGCAGTTGCACGCCATCTACGGCGTTGGTGGTGTCGGGGTGCTTGGTGATGATGTTGTTCAGCCAGGTGCCGCGCAGGGTCAGGCCGGTGGCCAGGTCTACACCCACGCCGATCGCGCCCTGGTGCAGGTTGGCCTTGCCGCCGGATTGGCGGGTGGGCAGGCGCAGCATCGCCATCACCGGGTAGCCCATCAGCACGATGATGCGGATGTCCGGCACGCCTTCATAGCTGATGCTCTTGAAGATCTGGTCGGGCACCACGCGGTACTCGATCAATGCGCGGTCGCGGTGGCCGCCGAGGGAATACAGGCCGGTGAGGATGCTGGAAATCTGGTGCTCGATCTCCTCATGGCTGATGATTTTGCCGGACACCGTGCGATAGCGCCCCTCGAACCGGTCGGCCACCACCAGGATGCCGTCACCGCCGGCGCCCTGGGCGGGCTTGATCACGAAGTCGCTGCGCCCACCGATAATCTCGTCGAGCTTGTCGATTTCCTTCTCGGTGGAGATCACCCCGTACATTTCCGGCACGTGGATGCCTGCCGCCAGCGCCCGTTCCTTGGTGATGATCTTGTCATCCACGATGGGGTACAGGCTGCGCTTGTTGTACTTGAGCACGTAGTCGGCATTACGCCGGTTGATGCCCATGATCCCCCGCGCTTCCAGGGCCTTCCAGGTCTTCCAGAAGCCGAACATCAAGAGTCAGCCTTCAGGAACGCCTTGAAGCGCACCAGCTCGGTGAGGCGATAGCCGCGATAGCGACCCATGGCCAGCATGAAGCCCACCAGAATCAACAGGATCGCCGGGAAGGTGAACACGAAATACACCAGCTCCGGCACGCTCATGATCAGGTGCGCCAGGGACGCGGCGAACAACGTGCCAATCGCCACTTTCAGCGCATGGTTGGCACCACGTTCCTCCCAGGTGATCGACAGGCGTTCGATGGTCATGGTCAGGATCACCATCGGGAACAGCGCCACCGACAAGCCACGCTCCAGCCCCAGCTTGTGGCTGAACAGGCTGATGGCGGCAATCAACACCACCACGAAGGTCAGCACCACCGACAGCCTCGGCAGCATCTGCAGTTTCAGGTGTTCAAGGTACGACCTGAGCGACAGGCCCAGGGCCGTGATGATCGTGAACAGCACAATCCCGAAGCCCAACTGGGTCTCGCGGAACGCCAGGGCGATCAGCACGGGGGTGAAGGTGCCCAAGGTTTGCAGGCCGATCAGGTTGCGCAGGATCAGGATCACCAGCACGCCAATCGGGATCATCACCATGATCATGAAGGTCTGCTGGGTTTGCAGCGGCAGGCCGTACAGCGAGTATTCGAGGAAGTTGGCGTCGGTGTTTTCGTCGGTCAGCTTGGCCAGGCGAATCGCGTTCATTTCGCTGTTGTTGAGGCTGAAGGTCACCATGGCCTTCTTGCCGCCATCGACCGTGATCAGGTTTTCATCGCCGGTCCACCACAGCAGGCGGTCGGCGGGCAGGCCCTGTTCGCCAGTCTCCGGGTTGAAGTACAGCCAGTCGTTGCCGTTGAAACTGCGCAGCCACAGCTCCGGGGTTTGCGGCTGGTCGGCCACCAGGCGGATGGTGTGGACTTTCTCTACCGGCACGTGGGCGATGGACAGCAGCAGCTCGACGATTTTGGCTTTGTGCGGCGTCGAGGGGTCTCCGGCCAGCAGCAACTTCACATTGTCGTCGTTGAGGTTGTTGGTGCGCTTGATGGCTTCGCTGATAAAGGTCTCGACGTCGGCCGAGTGCTGGCGAATCGGCGCCAGCAAGGCTTCGGCGGCGATCTTCTCGGGGCCTTCCACGGCGATGCTGTCGCGGAAGGTCGGGCCTTTGATCTTGACCTTTTCGCCGCTGTAGCGCTTGGTCAGCACCAGGCGGTAATAGAGGGTCTGGTTGCCCTTGGCCCGGCGCGCCGACCAGGTGACCTTGCGGTTGCCGTCGATGCGGTTGACGCTCACCCCGTAGTTGTTGGAGATAAAGCTTTCATTGAGGCTGACGAAGTCGCGGCTCAGGGGCGGCACGAACATCTGGATCTTGACCGGGTCTTTCGGGTTGGCGACGAACTCGACCTTGGCGTCGATGTTCCACAAGTCGTCGGTAGCATCTTCGGTGACGGGAATTCCCAGCACGAAGATCTGATAGGCGGTGACCGAAATGCCCAGCACCACCAGCAAGGTGATCAGGATTTTCAGGTGCAGGGTCAGAGAGCGCATTCGGTTTACTCGGCGGTATTAAGCGTCGGCGGCGCAGGCGGGTTTGCCTGCTGCATATTTAAGACTGGGGTCGACCAGCGCATCAAAGCGTTTGAGCGCTTCGGAGCCAATCAGCAGCGGGTATTGGAATGCGCTGCGGTCAGTCAAGTTCACTTCGATGCTGCGTAAAGCACTGCCCATGCAGATATCCAGCGCAATCACTGGGCGGGCGGTGTAGTTCTTGTCCTCATCGGGGTCGTAGTCGCCGGCGCGGCGCTTGATCTTGCTGACACGCGCCAGGGGCAGTTCGATGGGGTGGGAATGGGCGGTGTCGATGGCCAGGTAGAAGCGGACCCAGGATTCGCCATTGCGCTTGAAGCGCTTGATATCGCGGGCACTCAACGAGGCGGTCTTGGCGCCGGTGTCGAGTTTGGCCGCCACTTCCAGGTCGATACCTGCAAGTTTGGCGTATTCATTCAGGCCGTACACGGTCTTCTCGGCGCCAGCGCCAAGGCTCGGTATGCACAGCAGGCACATCACTAGTAGGTAAGGCTTGAGTCTCATAAATCCTGAGGCAGGGCAGTGCACTGTTCATTTCATGGCGACTGGCATTGCTGCGCAATCTCGGGTGCGCTCTTTCATCGTCTGATGTCAGGCAAAAGCGGCGGGCATTCTAACATGATGCTTTTTTGGCGCCAGCGCTGGCAGGCGGCCATGCCTTCGCAAGCGAATGAGGCGGTTATTAGACGATTGTCGACAATGTGTATTTATTCTTTGACTATGCGGGGCTAATTGACTAGTTTTTGCGGCATTGCTTTTCAAGGTGTCGACAATATGTTGGAGCAACTGGAAAAACCAGCGGTGGCACCGGACGATTCCCAGACCATGTCGGAGAACGTCTTCCGGCGTATCCAGGCCGCCATCGTCAAAGGCGAAATCGCCCCCGGCAGCAAGATTTCCGAGCCGGAGCTGGCGCGCACCTACGGCATCAGCCGCGGCCCTTTGCGCGAAGCGATCCATCGCCTGGAAGGCCAGCGCCTGCTGGTGCGGGTGCCTCATGTCGGCGCGCGCGTGGTGTCTTTGAGCCACGCCGAGTTGGTCGAACTGTATGAAATTCGCGAGTCCCTGGAGGGCATGGCCTGTCGCCTGGCCGCCGAGCGCATGACTGACGCGGAAATCGAAGAACTGCGCCAGGTGTTGCACACCCACGAACGGGACGCGGCGTTCCAGGCTGGTGTTGGCTATTACCAGCAGGAAGGCGACTTCGATTTTCACTACCGCATCATTCAAGGCGCCGGTAACCGCACCCTCACCCAAATGCTCTGCGGCGAGCTGTACCAATTGGTGCGCATGTACCGCATCCAGTTCTCCGCCACCCCCAATCGTCCACGCCAGGCTTTTGCCGAGCATCACCGCATTCTGGACGCGATTGCCGATCGCGACGGTGAACTGGCCGAACTGTTGATGCGCCGGCATATCGGCGCCTCCAAACGCAACATTGCCCGTCACTTCCCGGACGGTGCGCCTTCATCACGAGGTGAGTCATGAGTTCCAACAACAACAGCACTCCCGGCCAGCGTTTTCGTGACGCCGTCGCCAGCGAACAGCCCTTGCAAGTGGTGGGCGCCATCAACGCCAACCATGCGCTCTTGGCCAAGCGCGCCGGCTTCAAGGCGATTTACCTGTCAGGTGGCGGTGTAGCCGCCGGCTCCCTCGGCGTGCCAGACCTGGGCATCACCGGTCTGGATGACGTGCTCACCGACGTGCGCCGCATTACTGACGTGTGCGACCTGCCGCTGCTGGTGGACGTGGACACCGGTTTCGGCTCCTCGGCGTTCAACGTGGCGCGTACCGTCAAGTCGATGATCAAGTTCGGCGCCGCCGCCATCCATATCGAAGACCAGGTCGGCGCCAAGCGCTGCGGTCACCGCCCGAACAAAGAAATCGTGTCCCAGCAGGAAATGGTCGACCGCATCAAGGCTGCCGTGGATGCGCGCACCGATGACAGCTTCGTGATCATGGCGCGCACCGACGCCCTGGCGGTCGAGGGCCTGGAGTCTGCCCTGGAACGTGCCGCCGCGTGCATCGAGGCCGGTGCCGACATGGTGTTCCCGGAAGCCATCACTGAACTGGAGATGTACAAGCTGTTCGCCTCCCGCGTGAAGGCGCCGATCCTGGCGAACATCACCGAGTTCGGCGCGACACCGCTGTACACCACCGAACAGTTGAAATCTGCGGATGTTTCCATTGTGCTGTACCCGCTCTCGGCCTTCCGTGCCATGAACAAGGCCGCCGAGAATGTCTACACCGCGATTCGTCGCGACGGTACCCAGCAGAACGTGATCGACACCATGCAAACGCGCATGGAGCTTTACGATCGCATCGACTACCACACCTTCGAGCAGAAGCTCGACGCGCTGTTTGCCGCGAAAAAATAAACCCTGTGGTTCCCTGAACAACTACAAAATTGGAGAACGAACATGGCTGAAGCGAAAGTATTGAGTGGTGCTGGCCTGCGTGGCCAGGTCGCCGGGCAGACTGCACTGTCCACCGTGGGCCAGGCCGGCGCTGGCCTGACCTACCGTGGCTACGACGTGCGCGAACTGGCCGCCGACGCCCAGTTTGAAGAAGTCGCCTACCTGCTGCTGTACGGTGAATTGCCAACCCAGGCAGAACTGGACGCCTACAGCAACAAGCTGAGCAAACTGCGTGACCTGCCCCAAGCCCTGAAAGAAGTGCTCGAACGCATCCCCGCCGACGCCCACCCGATGGACGTGATGCGCACCGGTTGCTCGTTCCTGGGCAATATCGAGCCCGAGAAAGATTTCAGCGTGCAGCGCGATGTCACCGACCGTCTGCTCGCCGCCTTCCCGGCGATCATGTGCTATTGGTATCGCTTCAGTCACGACGGCCAGCGCATCGACTGCGTGACCGACGAGCCGAGCATCGGCGGCCATTTCCTGCACCTGCTGCATGGCAAGAAACCGAGCGAGCTGCACGTCAAAGTGATGAACGTGTCACTGATCCTCTACGCCGAACATGAATTCAACGCTTCGACCTTCACCGCACGGGTGTGTGCATCGACCCTGTCCGACCTGTATTCCTGCGTCACCGCTGCCATCGGCTCCCTGAGCGGCCCGCTGCACGGCGGTGCCAACGAAGCAGCGATGGAAATGATTGAGCGTTTCTCCTCGGCCCAGGAAGCGGTTGAAGGCACCCTTGGCATGTTGGCGCGCAAAGACAAGATCATGGGCTTTGGCCACGCGATCTATAAAGACAGCGATCCGCGCAACGAGGTGATCAAAGGCTGGTCGAAAAAACTCGCTGACGAAGTGGGTGACACCGTGTTGTTCCCGGTCTCCGAAGCCATCGACAAGACCATGTGGGAACAGAAAAAGCTGTTTCCCAACGCCGACTTCTACCATGCCTCGGCGTACCACTTCATGGGCATTCCGACCAAGCTGTTCACGCCGATCTTCGTGTGCTCGCGCCTGACCGGCTGGGCTGCGCATGTGTTCGAGCAGCGCGCCAACAACCGCATCATCCGTCCAAGCGCCGAGTACACCGGCGTTGAGCAGCGCAAGTTCGTGCCAATCGAACGTCGCTGAATGGGATGGGCTGTGCCCGCTGGCTAATGTGCTTTTTTGTGGGAGCTGGCTTGCCTGCGATGGCATCACCTCGGTGTACCTGTCACACCGCAGTGATGCCATCGCAGGCAAGCCAGCTCCCACAGGAAACAGAGCCAGTGTCGACAGTTCACCTTTCGAACTTACCGTGACCGAGTCCTGACGATGAACACTGAATTTCGCAAACCGCTCCCCGGCAGCCGCCTGGATTTCTTCGACGCCCGTGCGGCTGTCGAGGCAATCACGCCCGGCGCCTACGCCACGTTGCCCTACACCTCGCGCGTGCTCGCCGAGAACCTGGTGCGCCGTTGCGACCCGGCCACCCTCGACGCATCCCTGAGCCAACTGATCGAGCGCAAGCGCGACCTCGACTTCCCGTGGTTCCCGGCCCGCGTGGTGTGCCATGACATCCTCGGCCAGACTGCCCTGGTCGACCTCGCCGGCTTGCGTGATGCCATCGCCCAGCAAGGCGGCGACCCGGCGCAGGTCAACCCGGTGGTGCCCACCCAATTGATCGTCGACCACTCCCTGGCCGTCGAGGCCGGTGGCTTTGACCCGCAAGCCTTCGAAAAAAACCGCGCCATTGAAGACCGTCGCAACGAAGACCGTTTCCACTTTATCGAGTGGACCAAAAAGGCCTTCAAGAACGTTGATGTGATCCCGCCGGGCAACGGCATCATGCACCAGATCAACCTGGAGAAAATGTCTCCGGTGATTCAGGTGCGTGACGGTGTGGCCTTCCCGGATACCTGTGTCGGCACCGACAGCCACACGCCCCACGTGGATGCCCTGGGCGTGATCGCCATCGGCGTCGGTGGCCTGGAAGCCGAGAGCGTGATGCTCGGCCGCGCGTCGTGGATGCGCCTGCCGGAAAGCGTGGGCGTGGAATTGACCGGCAAGCTGCAACCGGGCATTACCGCCACCGATATGGTGCTGGCGCTCACCGAGTTCCTGCGCCAGCAGAAGGTGGTCGGCGCCTGGCTGGAGTTCTTCGGCGAAGGGGCTGCGGCACTCACCTTGGGTGACCGTGCCACCATCTCCAACATGGCCCCGGAGTACGGCGCCACTGCCGCGATGTTCTACATCGACGCGCAAACCATTGCCTACCTCAAACTCACCGGCCGCGAAGACGAACAAGTCGCCCTGGTCGAGCAATATGCACGCCACACTGGCCTGTGGGCGGACGACCTGAAAGGCGCGCAGTACGAGCGCAGCCTGAGCTTCGACCTCTCCAGCGTCGTGCGCAACATGGCCGGCCCGAGCAACCCGCATGCCCGCCTGGCCACCCGCGACCTGGCGTCAAAAGGCATCGCTGGCCAATGGGATGACGTGCCGGGGCAAATGCCCGACGGCGCGGTGATCATCGCCGCCATCACCAGCTGCACCAACACCAGCAACCCGCGCAACGTGATCGCCGCCGGCCTGTTGGCACGCAACGCCAACAAGCTGGGGCTGACCCGCAAGCCGTGGGTCAAGTCGTCTTTGGCGCCGGGCTCGAAAACCGTGGCCATGTACCTGGAAGAAGCGGGACTTGGCCATGAGCTGGAAAAACTCGGTTTTGGCGTGGTGGCCTTTGCCTGCACCACCTGCAACGGCATGTCCGGCGCGCTCGACCCGGTGATCCAGCAAGAGATCATCGACCGCGACCTGTACGCCACCGCAGTGTTGTCGGGTAACCGCAACTTTGACGGGCGCATTCACCCTTACGCCAAGCAAGCCTTCCTGGCGTCGCCGCCGCTGGTGGTGGCCTATGCGATTGCCGGCACCATCCGTTTCGACATCGAGAAGGACGTGCTCGGCCTGGACGCCGATGGTAAGGAGATCCGCCTGCAGGATATCTGGCCGAGCGATGAAGAGATCGACGCGGTGGTCAAGGCTTCGGTAAAACCCGAGCAATTCCGTGCCGTGTATATCCCGATGTTCGCCATCCACGAAGACACCGGCCCCAAGGTCACGCCGCTGTACGACTGGCGCCCACAAAGCACCTATATCCGCCGCCCGCCGTACTGGGAAGGCGCGCTGGCCGGTGCACGGCCGCTCAAAGGCATGCGCCCGCTGGCGGTGCTGCCGGACAACATCACCACCGACCACTTGTCGCCGTCCAACGCGATCATGCTCGACAGCGCCGCCGGTGAATACCTGGCGAAGATGGGCTTGCCGGAAGTCGACTTCAACTCCTACGCCACCCACAGGGGCGACCATTTGACGGCGCAGCGCGCCACCTTCGCCAACCCGAAACTGTTCAACGAAATGGTGCAGGAAAACGGCAAGGTCAAGCAGGGCTCTCTTGCGCGTATCGAGCCGGAAGGCAAGGTCACGCGCATGTGGGAAGCCATCGAGACTTACATGGAGCGCAAGCAACCGCTGATCATCATCGCCGGCGCCGACTATGGCCAGGGCTCGTCCCGTGACTGGGCGGCCAAGGGCGTACGCCTGGCCGGTGTGGAAGCGATTGCCGCCGAAGGCTTCGAGCGCATCCACCGCACCAACCTGGTGGGCATGGGCGTGCTGCCCCTGGAATTCCTGCCGGGCACCGACCGCCACACCCTCAAGATCGACGGCAGTGAAACCTATGACGTGGTCGGCGAGCGCACCCCGCGTGCGCAGCTGACTCTGGTGATCAACCGCAAGAATGGCGAACGTGTCGAGGTGCCGGTGACGTGCCGCCTGGACACCGCCGAAGAAGTGTCGATCTACGAGGCGGGTGGCGTGTTGCAGCGTTTCGCCCAGGACTTCCTGGAATCAAAGGCAACCGCCTGAAGAGGATAACCATGGCACACGTAGCGCAAATCAGAATCCCCGCCACTTACATGCGTGGCGGCACCAGCAAGGGCGTGTTCTTCAGCCTTAAGGACCTGCCCACAGCGGCGCAGGTACCAGGCCCTGCACGCGACGCCTTGTTGCTGCGGGTGATTGGCAGTCCCGACCCCTATGACAAGCAGATCGACGGCATGGGTGGGGCCACCTCGAGCACCAGCAAGACCGTGATCCTGGCCAAAAGCAGCCGCGCCGATCACGACGTGGATTACCTGTTCGGCCAGGTCTCCATCGACAAGCCATTTGTCGATTGGAGTGGCAACTGCGGCAACCTGTCGGCGGCGGTGGGCTCGTTCGCCATCAGTGCCGGCCTGGTCGATGCGGCCCGCGTACCCCATAACGGCGTGGCCGTGGTGCGGGTGTGGCAGGCCAACATCGGCAAGACCATCATTGCCCACGTGCCGATCACTGACGGCGCGGTGCAGGAAACCGGCGACTTTGAACTGGACGGCGTGACCTTCCCGGCCGCCGAAGTGCAGCTGGAATTCATGGACCCGGCGGCGGAAGAAGAGGGCGGTGGTGGCTCGATGTTCCCCACCGGCAACCTCGTCGACGACCTGGAGGTGCCCGGCGTCGGTACCTTCAAGGCCACGTTGATCAACGCCGGTATCCCGACGATTTTCATCAATGCCCAAGACCTGGGCTACACCGGTACCGAGCTGCAAGGCGCGATCAACAGCGACCCCAAGGCCCTGGCGATGTTCGAGACCGTGCGGGCGTATGGCGCGTTGCGCATGGGCCTGATCAAACACCTGGACGAGGCCGCCCAGCGCCAGCACACGCCCAAGGTGGCGTTCGTCGCCAAGCCTGCCGATTACGTGGCCTCCAGTGGCAAGGCGATCAAGGCCGGCGATGTGGATTTGCTGGTGCGCGCCTTGTCGATGGGCAAACTGCACCACGCGATGATGGGCACTGCGGCGGTGGCGATTGGCACCGCCGCGGCGATTTCCGGCACTTTGGTCAACCTGGCGGCAGGCGGCGTGGAGCGCAATGCCGTGCGCTTCGGGCACCCGTCCGGCACCTTGCGCGTCGGCGCCGAGGCCAGCCAGGTGGACGGTGAATGGGTGGTGAAGAAAGCCATCATGAGCCGCAGCGCACGGGTGTTAATGGAAGGCTATGTGCGCATCCCCGGCGACGCTTTCTAGCTTGATCGTTCCCACGCTCCGCGTGGGAACGCCGCCTGGGACGCTCTGCGTCCTGCTGTGACGCAGAGCGTCACGGGATGCATTCCCACGCTCCGCGTGGGAACGATCAAACCCTGACCCTGAGGATGGAACAACCAACTTTTAGGAGAACTGCCATGAGCGCCAACGTCGACCAGAACAACCGTCCCGACTACGACCCGGTGTTGCAGGACATCGCCGACTACGTCCTCAACTACCGCATCGACTCCCAAGACGCCCTGGACACCGCCCGCAACTGCCTGATGGACACCCTCGGCTGTGGCCTGCTGGCCCTGCGCTTCCCCGAGTGCACCAAGCACCTGGGGCCGATGGTGGAGGGCACCGTGGTGCCGTTCGGTGCACGGGTGCCGGGCACTTCGTTTCGCCTGGACCCGGTCAAGGCCGCCTGGGATATCGGTTGCATCGTGCGCTGGCTCGACTACAACGACACCTGGCTCGCCGCTGAATGGGGCCACCCTTCGGACAACCTTGGCGGCATCCTCGCCGTGGCCGATCACCTGTCGCAAAAGCGCCTGGCCAATGGCGACGCGCCGCTCACTGTGCGTGCGGTGCTGGAAGCGATGATCATGGCCCACGAAATCCAAGGGGTGATTGCCTTGGAGAACTCCTTCAACCGGGTAGGTCTCGACCATGTGTTGCTGGTGAAAGTCGCCTCCACGGCGGTCACCGCCAAGCTGATGGGGGCCAACCGCGAGCAACTGCTATCGGCGTTGTCCCACGCCTTTGTCGATGGCCAGGCGTTGCGCACCTATCGCCATGCGCCGAATGCCGGCTCGCGCAAATCCTGGGCGGCAGGCGATGCATCGAGCCGCGGCGTGCGCCTGGCAGACATCGCCTTGCGTGGCGAAATGGGCATCCCCGGCGTGCTGAGTGCGCCGCAATGGGGCTTCTACGACGTGCTGTTCAGCCACACCAACAAGGACCTGGCGCTCAAGCCCGAGGACAACCGCGCCTTCAGCCTGCCCCAACCCTACGGCACCTACGTGATGGAGAACGTGCTGTTCAAAATCAGCTTCCCGGCCGAGTTTCACGCGCAAACGGCCTGTGAAGCGGCAGTCGCCCTGCACCCGCAGGTCAAGCATCGTTTGCATGAAATCGACCGTATCGTGATCACTACTCACGAGTCGGCGATTCGCATTATTTCCAAGGTTGGCCCATTGGCCAACGCCGCTGATCGCGACCACTGCCTGCAATACATGACCGCCGTGCCCTTGGCGTTCGGCAACCTGGTGGCCGAGCAGTATGAAGATGATTTCCACGCGGCCCACCCGATCATCGATGAGCTGCGCGACAAGATGGTCATCGTCGAAGACCCGCGCTACAGCCGCGAATACCTGGAGGCCGACAAACGCTCGATTGCCAACGCGGTGCAGGTGTTTTTCACGGACGGCACCTGCACCGAGCAGGTAGCGGTGGAGTACCCGATTGGCCATCGCCGCCGTCGGGTGGATGGCATTCCACTGCTGGAAGACAAGTTCAAGGCCAACCTGGCCACGCGGTTTACCGCGCAACGCAGCGCTGAGATTGTCGCCCTGTGCAAGGACCAGGCGCGGCTTGAGGCGACACCTGTGAACCGTTTCATGGACCTGTTCACGATCTGAAAAACAGCACGGTCGCTGTGGGGGCTGGCTTGCCTGCGATAGCGGTGTGTCAGCCCCACATGAATTGACTGGATGTCAGCTATCGCAGGCAAGCCAGCTCCCACAGTTGACTGAAGTTTCTGCTTCAGAATCTATTCAAACCGCAGTATCACCCGGCGGTTGTGCTTGCTCTTTTTCTCGATCTTCTCGCAGAACACCCGGCCGATTTCCTCGGTGTTGAGCACATGGGTACCGCCGCAGGGCTGGATATCGATGCCGGGGATTTCAATCACCCGCACCGAACCCGAGACCACCGGCGGCGCAACCGCCTGGGTGCGGGTGATCTGCAGCAGGGTCGCGTACTCGGTGGCGGGCATCGACAGGGTTTTTACCGCGTGGGCCTGCTCGATCAGGGCGTTGAGGTCACGGGTGAGTCCGTCTTTGTCCAGGGTCATCTCCGGCAGGTCGAAATCCAGGCGGCCTTTATCTGCGCTGATGCTGCAACCGGTCACGGGCGCGTCGATGAGGGAACACAGCAAGTGCAGGCAAGTGTGCATCTTCATGTGCTGGTAGCGCCGCTCCCAATCCAGCCCGGCGTCGATCTGGACGCCAGCGGCCAACTGTTCGGGGCAGTGGTCCACCTGATGCCAGATGATCGAGCGCAACACCGGGTCGCGCACCGTGCCGGTCACTTGCACCCGTGTGCCGTCGGCCAGGGTGAGGTGGCCGGTATCGCCCGGTTGCCCGCCGCCGGTGGGGTAGAACAGGGTGTGCTCCAGGGCGATACCCTGTTCGCTGACGGCAATCACCCGGGCGCTGAAGGCGTTCTGGTAGGGCGCGCTGTCGAACAGCGCCAGGGTTTCCATGGTATGCACAGACATGTTCAACCTCCGACGATCAATGGGGTGGCTTGCAAGAGGTGGCGCACCAGTGCGCTCAAGCCAGGGGGAGAGAGCAGGGTGATTTCAAATTCCGGCCCGCACACCTTCAGGTTCAGCGGCAGGCGTGGCAGTTGTTCGTCGTTGTCGAGGCGACGCAGACGAAACTGCAGGTGGTGCCGCTCTTTCACCGTGGGTTCGAGCATCAGCCCTTGCAGGGGATGAAAGTCGGCGTCCAGCACGGTGACCTTGTGGCCGACACTCACTTCGCCCACCACGTGCAAGCGCTCATCCAGGGCAAAGGCGCCGAGGTAGTTGCTGTGGTCCGATTCATCGTTTTTTTGCAGTTGGATCTGGTTGACCACCTTGACCTTGGTGCCTGCCGGCACGTCCTGGGTAATCACGCAGGAGGGGCTGATAAACACGTTGTCGCCGATCGAAACATAGCCCAGCACCCGGGCGCCGGCGCCGACTTCGACGTTGTTGCCCAGGCGCGGGTGGCGCTTGCCGTCCGGGTTGTTGGCGATACCGCGCGCGCCCAGGGTCACGCCGCAGAGGATGTAGCAGTCGTTGCCGATCACGCAGGTTTCGCCGATGACGGTACCGTAGCCATGGTCCAGCACAAAGCGCCGGCCAATACGCGCTGCCGGGTGAATCTCGGCGCCGGAGAGGATCTTGCCCTGGTTGCTCAGCTTGAGGGCCATGCGCGAAAACTCGCCGTTGTCAGCGGCCTGGAAATGCCACACCAGGTGCGCAAGACGGTAGAACAGTACGGCCTTGAACGAGGCGTAGGATTCCAGGATCAACTCACCGCGGCCACGGGACGCCGGGTCCCGATAGGCATAGGCGATCAGGTCTTCGGCCACTGCCTGGGCGGCGTTCTGGATCAACGGCGCCAGGTGCGGTTCCAGCTGCTTCATCTGCCCGGGCGTCAGGGTGGTGATGAGGTGGGTCAGCAACTCATCGTGCAGCTGTTGCATGTCGATAAAGCCCCCCATGGAGACACCCCCGTATGTTGAATGGTTAAAAGCCCGGTTATTCGAAACTGGGCAGGTAGCTGTCGGCATTGTCGTAGACCATGGTCAACACCACCGTTTCAGGCGGCAGTTCGGGGGCAAGTTGGGCGATGGCAACCATGTTGGCGGCCGAAGACAGCCCCAGGCTGATGGCATCGGTGCGCATGATGCGTTTGATCATGTCCAGGCAATCGGCGTGCGACACCTTGAGCATGCCGTCGATCACGTCCAGGTTGAGGATGCTGGGGATCAGGCCGATCGACAGGCCCTGGATCCCGTGCGCCGCGTGCCGGTCTTTGAGCAGGTCGCATTCTTCCGGTTCTACGCCCATCACTCGCAGCGCGGGCCAGGCGGCCTTGAGGGTTTCGCCGATACCGGTGATATGGCCCCCGGTGCCAATGCCGCTGACGAAGTAGTCCACGCGCTGTTCACCGAAGGCGCGAAGGATTTCCGGAGCGGTGGTGTCGCGGTGGGTTTGGGGGTTGGCGCCATTGCGTTGCTGGTTGAGCATCACGTAGTTGGGGTTTTCCAACTGCAGCTCCATGCACTTTTCGCCGTGGGAGTTATTGCCCAGGCGACTGTCGGACAGCACTACCCTGGCACCGTACAGCCGCAGCAGCTTCTGTTTTTCCGGGCTGTAGTTGTCAGGGATCACCAGCACCACTTTGTAGCCCAGCACGTTGCCGGCCATCACCAGGCCAATGCCGGTGTTGCCGCCACTGGGTTCGATGATGGTCTGCCCGGAATCACGGATCAGCACACCGCGGCGCTCGGCATCCAGGATCATGCCCAGGGCGATGCGCGCCTTGTGGCTGCCACCGGGGTTGAGCGACTCCAGCTTGGCGTAGACCTCGATGCCGAGGTCTTCGGAAAACTGGGCCAGACGCACGATCGGCGTTTGGCCGATCACGTCGAGAATGGAGTTATGCAGCATCAGTACGTCCCCACTCTCAGTACAGCGGCATGTCAGGTTCGACGTCGCGAACCCAATGTTTCATGCCACCCTGCAGGACTTTGGTGTTGGCAAAGCCGGCTGCCAACAGGGTGCTGGCGGCTTGCTCGGCACGGGCGCCTGCGTAGCAGATCAGGTAGTGGGTGTTGTCGCGGCTCAGGCTGGCGAGCTGCCCATCCAGTTCTGCCAGCGGGATATGCACCACGCCCGGTAATTTGCACACTTCCAGTTCGCTGGCGTCACGCACGTCCAGCAATACATCGGCGCTGCTAGGGTGTTCGAGCACTTGCTTGAGCACCTGGGGCTTGATGTAGCGTTCCGCGGCCAGGGAGGGCTGGCTCGGTAAGGCATCGGCGCAGGTGGCCGGCGCGACGGTTTCGCTGTGGCGCAGGTCTGAACAGCAGGGGCAGTCGGCGCGGCGCTTGAAGCGGATCTCGCTGAACTTCATCGCCAGTGCGTCGAAGCGCATCAAGCGGCCGGACAAGGGTTCGCCAATGCCGATCAGCAATTTGATCGCCTCGGTGGCCTGGATCATGCCGACCACGCCCGGTAACACGCCGATCACACCGCCCGCGCTGCAATTGGGCGCCAGCTCAGCGGGCGGGGCCTTGGGGAACAGGCAGCGATAGCACGGCCCACCTTTATAGTTGAGCACGCTGATCTGCCCGTCGAAACGGTAGATGGCGCCGTACACCAAAGGTTTGCCCAACTGCACACAGGCGTCGTTGACCAGGTAGCGGGTGTCGAAATTGTCGGTGCCGTCGATCACCAGGTCATAGGCACCCACCAGTTCCAGGGCGTTGTCAGTGTCGAGCGCGGTGTTGTGCGCATTGATCTGGATATAGGGGTTGAGGTCCAGCAGGCGCTGCTTGGCGGACTCGACCTTGGGCATGCCCAGGGTGCTGTTGCCATGCACAATCTGGCGTTGCAGGTTGCTGCTTTCCACCACGTCAAAGTCCACCAGGCCCAGGGTGCCGATGCCGGCCGCCGCCAGGTACAGGCTGATGGGCGAGCCCAGGCCGCCGGTACCGATGACCAGCACCTTGGCTTTCTTCAGGTTCAATTGGCCCTCGCGGCCGACGCCCGGCAGGGTGATGTGGCGCACATAGCGCTGCACTTCTTCGTTGCTCAGGGTGTCGATGTCCATGCCGCCGGAGGTGGCGAGCAATACTTCGATCCGGGCTTTTGCTGGCAGGGGTTCATCGGCGTCTATCAGCGCCTCCTCGGCGGTAAACAGGAAGTGTTCCTTGAGCTGGTCGTTCTTTTCATGGAACAGGTGCTGACGCAATTGGGGGTGATGGGTGCAGAGATTTTCAATGACTTCGCGCAATGTCGATCCGGCGCCCTCAAGGGTCGATTCCGGCAGCTTGGCCACGCGAACCAGAATGTCGGGGAAAGAGACAGCGTTCATGGACAACTCCGTGTGCAGGTCGTTGAAAGGTTGAAGGGAGAAATGCTTGCCATCCCAGGCAAACAGCTTGGAGCCCAGGGCCTGGCCCTGACGAACATCCACCACCAGGTAACTGACGGGGAAGATCGGCTCGCCCAGGAACAGTGCCTTGTCCTGGTCTTCGTCACTGAAATAGGCGCCCACATCCGGGTGTGAGTGGTAGATCACCACCACCGGGTTGTCGCTGCGAAACGCCTTGTTCATCAGCAGGGTGTCGGCCACCGAAAAGGTGTAGCCGTTGGCCGCGCTGCGTGGGTACATCTGGGGGTTCTTGCGGTGCAGCTCATTCTGGATATTGCTGCCCAGGTACACGCTGCCGTCGGCGAAGACAAAACCACAGCATTCCTCGGGGTAGCTGCGGCTGGCGTGGGC
Organism: Pseudomonas sp. B2021; assembly: GCF_018135665.1. Classification (NCBI taxonomy): domain Bacteria; kingdom Pseudomonadati; phylum Pseudomonadota; class Gammaproteobacteria; order Pseudomonadales; family Pseudomonadaceae; genus Pseudomonas; species Pseudomonas sp. B2021. Next base: position 4,563,059 of record NZ_SMOF01000001.1, on the reverse strand, counting down.
GTAGATCTGTTCCAGGGCGGTGGGGCGGAGGACGTCCATGTTTCTCTCGCGTTGGTTGAGGGTCACTTTTTCTTGGCCATGAGTTTTTCGATGGGCAACTTGGTGATCGCAAAGCCGGCCAGCAGGATCGCCGAATACAGCATCAGGTCGCGGGAAATTTCCACGCCTTCGTACCAGGCACCGATGATGACCGCGAACACCGGGAAGATGATGAAGACGAATGACAGGATGATCGGGCTCAGGCGCTTGAGCAGCATGAAATACACAATGAACCCGCCCACCGAGGCCACCAGGCCCAAGTAGAACAGCGCGCTCCAGGAACGCAGGGTGATGGCGTCGAACGTCGGCGTTTCAAACCACAGGCCGGCCAGGAACAGCATCAGCCCGGCAATGCCGATGGGCAGGGTGTTGTAGGTGATGACGCTGATGGCGCTGCCTTTTTGCTTGGTAATGACATAGCACAAGGCGTGCATGATCGCGGCGCTCAGAATGGCCAGCACCCCGAGGAACTCGGCGTGGTCCAGGTGCAGGCCCTGGCTCCTGATGATCATGTAGAGGCTGCCGAAACCGATGCCGATGCCGACCACCTGGGAGAAATAGATGCGCTCGCGCAGGAACAGCGCGGAGAAGATCAGGATGAACACCGGCATGCAGCTGAACAGCAGGGCGGTGAGGCCCGACGACACATGCATTTCGCCGTAATTGAGCAAATAGTAGGGAACGCTGAAGTAGGACAGGGTCACGAATACGAAGAACCAGCGGCTTTCCCGGGGAAACAGGATCGGCTCACGGCGCACCATGGCAAAACACAGGAACAGCGGAAACGCGATGAGAAAGCGCAGGCCGGCGGATGTCAGCGGCGGCACGCTCTCGACGGCGATCTTGATGCCCAGCCAAGTAGTGCCCCAGCTCAGGCAAACGATCAGGAACATCACGCTGGTCACCAGCCCGGCGAGCCACTGTTTTTGCGTTTTTGTTTTTGCAGTGTTTTCGAGAACGGCGGACATTGGCATCGTTTATTGCTTCCCTGAGCCGGAATTGAACTCTATATTGAACTTGTAATGAGTTATGTTTATCGGCGATTGAACCCGTAAAAGCACACTATTAGGGCGAAAGATGGCTGTCAAAACAAATATTGACATGGTGTCAATTATGCGTGAGGGCTTGTCCAACGGGCAGGGCGTGAAGTACAAGCGCCTGTCCGATGTGATGGAACGGGGCATCCTTGAAGGCTTGATTGAACCGGGACGAAAACTGCCGCCCCATCGGGTGCTTTCCGACAATTTAGGCGTGACCATCGGCACCATCAGCCGGGCCTACGGTGAACTGGAGCGCCTGGGCCTGGTGGTTGCACGGGTCGGTGACGGCACCTTCGTGCGCAAGCGTGGGATGGAGCGCCAGCGTGATGAGGGCTTTCGCAATTTCAGCGAGGAGCCGCGCCAGTACTTCGACATGAGCCGCAACATGCACATTCCCGGGCAAGAGACGGTGTTTCTCGCCCAGAGCTTTCAAACCCTGTCGACCAACGCCAAGTTCCTCCAGGACATCAGCGCCTACACCCCGGACGCCGGCCTGCCGCGTTACCGTGAAGCGGGCGCGCAATGGCTGGTGCAGCGCGAGTTTCATCCGATTCCCGAGCAGGTCATCTGCGTCAACGGCGGCCAGCACGGCTTGCTGTGCGCCATGATGGCCCTGCTGCGCGCTGGCGATACGGTGGTCACCGAGCAATTGACTTACCCCGGGCTGATTACCGCTGCGCGCATGCTGGGGGTGCGGCTGATCGGCCTGGAGATGGACGAGGAGGGTGTGCTGCCCACGGCGCTGGATGAGGTCTGTCGTAATCACCGGATTTCGGCGTTGTATTGCACGCCGACTATCCAGAATCCGACCACCGCCGTGTTATCGGTTGCGCGCCGCGAAGCCTTGGCCAGGGTGTGTCGCGAACATAACCTGCTGATTCTGGAGGACGAAGCCCACGGTGTGCTGGTGGAGGACCGTCCGCCGCCCCTCAGCTATTTCGCGCCTGAACGTACGATCTTGATCAGCAGCCTGAGTAAGGCGGTGTCAGCCGGTTTGCGGGTGGGCTACGTGCATGCGCCACCTGCGCTGGTCAGCCGCATCTCGGCGGCGATCCGTTCGACCTGCTGGATGGCCACACCTGTGACCTTGGAACTGGCGACCCAGTGGATCGAAAACGGCACGGCGGAATATTTGTTGCGTCAGCAGATCAACGAGATCAGCCGGCGCAAGACGTTGGTCGAAGATCTATTGACCGGCCTGGCTTATCGCACCCACTTCAACAGCCCGCACTTCTGGATCGAAGTGCCGGAGCCCTGGCGGGCCTCGGAAATCGAGGCGGAGCTCAAGCAGAACAATTACCTGATCGCCACCGCCGAGGCGTTTGCCGTGGGGCAGACGGCGGTGCCGCAGTTTATTCGGGCGAGTATCTGCAACACGTCGGGCGATGATCAGTTACTGCGCGAGGGCTTTGATGCGCTGGCGACGGCGTTGGGGCAGGGAGGCGGGCGGTTTCATCTGTAAATCCGCGTTACCGTTGCTCGTTCCCACGCTCTGCGTGGGAATGCATCTTGCGACGCTCCGCGTCGCTATTGCGGGACGCGGAGCGTCCCAGGCGGCGTTCCCACGCAGAGCGTGGGAACGATCAGATCAGGCGACAGAGATCACTTGAAGCGCCGCTCCACACCCTTCTCCACCAAAATCTTCGCCGAAATCTCTTCCACCGAAAAATGCGTGGAATTGATGTGCGCAATATTCTCGCGGCGGAACAGATTTTCTACTTCACGCACTTCAAATTCACACTGGGCATAGCTGGAGTAGCGGCTGTTGGGCTTGCGTTCGTTGCGGATGGCGGTCAGCCGGTCCGGGTCGATGGTCAGGCCGAACAGCTTGTGTGAATGCGCGCGCAAAGCGGCGGGCAGGGTCAGGTGTTCCATGTCATCTTCGGTCAGCGGGTAGTTGGCCGCACGAATACCGAACTGCATGGCCATGTACAGGCAGGTCGGGGTCTTGCCGCAACGCGATACGCCCACCAGGATCAGGTCGGCCTTGTCGTAGTAGTGGGTGCGGGCGCCGTCGTCGTTGTCGAGGGCGAAGTTCACCGCCTCGATACGCTCCATATAGTTGGAGTTATGCCCGATGGAGTGGGACTTTCCGACGGAATAGGACGAATGTTCACTCAACTCCTGTTCCAGCGGCGCCAGGAAGGTAGAGAAAATGTCGATCATGAAACCATTCGACGTTGCGAGAATCTCACGAATGTCTTGATTGACGATGGTGTCGAAAATGATCGGGCGAAAACCGTCTTTTTCAGCCGCCAGATTGATTTGTTGTACCATGGCCCGCGCTTTATCCACGCTGTCTATATAAGGCCGGGTGAATTTGGCAAAGGTAATGTTTTCGAACTGCGCGAGCAGGCTCTGACCCAATGTTTCGGCTGTAATGCCGGTGCCGTCGGAAATAAAGAAAGCAGATCGTTTCATTTGAGCCCTGGGCCTTAAGCTGATGGCGAATCTTGGATATGATAGGCGCGATTTTGCCGTCCCGCAGTGGGCCGCATTCTCACTTATTTTCCAGGTCCAGGCCACAAGCGCTGGCGTTAGCTCCTACTGAGCAACCCGCGTCCTGAGCTTTTCCAACACAGAAAGTGGAGAGATCACCTTGGTAGAGTACGTAGTTTCCCTCGATAAGCTCGGCGTCCATGATGTAGAGCATGTGGGGGGCAAGAACGCATCCCTCGGCGAGATGATCAGTAATCTTGCAGGCGCTGGTGTCTCGGTGCCCGGTGGTTTCGCCACCACGGCCCAGGCTTACCGCGACTTCCTCGAGCTGAGCGGCCTCAACGCCCAGATCCACGCCGCGCTGGACGCCCTGGACGTCGATGACGTCAACGCCCTGGCCAAGACCGGCGCCCAGATCCGCCAGTGGATCATGGAAGCCGAGTTCCCCGAGAAGCTCAACGAAGAAATTCGCACCGCCTTCGCCACCCTGTCGGCCGGTAACCCGGACATGGCTGTTGCCGTGCGTTCCTCTGCTACCGCCGAAGACTTGCCGGACGCCTCCTTTGCGGGCCAGCAGGAAACCTTCCTCAACATTCGCGGCGTCGAAAACGTGATCCGCGCGGCCAAGGAAGTGTTTGCCTCCCTCTTTAACGACCGTGCGATTTCCTACCGCGTACACCAGGGTTTCGACCACAAGCTGGTGGCCCTGTCTGCCGGCGTGCAGCGCATGGTACGTTCGGAAACCGGCACGGCCGGCGTGATGTTCACCCTCGATACCGAATCCGGTTTCCGTGACGTGGTGTTTATCACCGGCGCCTACGGCCTGGGCGAAACCGTCGTACAGGGCGCGGTCAACCCCGACGAATTCTACGTACACAAGGGCACCCTCGAAGCGGGTCGCCCGGCCATCCTGCGCCGTAACCTGGGCAGCAAGGCCATCAAGATGATCTACGGCGACGAGGCCAAGGCCGGTCGCTCGGTTAAAACCGTTGACGTCGACAAGGCCGAGCGCGCGCGTTTCTGCCTCACCGACGCTGAAGTCAGCGAGTTGGCCAAACAAGCGATGATCATCGAAAAGCACTACAAGTGCCCGATGGACATCGAGTGGGCCAAGGACGGTGACGACGGCAAGCTGTACATCGTGCAGGCACGCCCCGAGACCGTGAAGAGCCGTACTTCGGCCAACGTCATGGAACGCTACCTGCTCAAGGAAACCGGCACCGTGCTGGTGGAAGGCCGTGCCATTGGCCAGCGCATTGGCGCAGGCAAGGTGCGGATCATCAAGGACGTGTCCGAGATGGACAAGGTCCAGCCGGGTGACGTACTGGTTTCCGACATGACCGACCCGGACTGGGAACCGGTGATGAAGCGCGCCAGTGCCATTGTCACCAACCGTGGCGGGCGTACCTGCCACGCGGCGATCATCGCCCGTGAACTGGGGATTCCGGCCGTCGTGGGTTGCGGCAACGCCACCCAACTGCTCAAGGATGGCCAGGGCGTGACCGTGTCCTGCGCCGAAGGCGATACCGGCTTTATCTTCGAAGGTGAGCTGGGCTTCGATATCAAGCAAAACTCCATCGACGCCATGCCCGACCTGCCGTTCAAGATCATGATGAACGTCGGCAACCCGGACCGCGCCTTTGATTTCGCGCAGTTGCCGAATGCCGGTGTGGGCCTGGCCCGCCTGGAATTCATCATCAACCGCATGATCGGCGTGCACCCCAAGGCACTGCTGAACTATGACGGCCTGCCACTGGACATCAAGGAAAGCGTCGACAAGCGCATCGCCGGCTACAACGACCCGGTAGGTTTCTACGTCGAGAAACTGGTTGAAGGCATCAGCACCCTGGCTGCGGCGTTCTACCCGAAAAAGGTCATCGTGCGTCTGTCGGACTTCAAGTCCAATGAATACGCGAACCTGATCGGCGGCAAGCTCTACGAGCCAGAGGAAGAAAACCCGATGCTGGGCTTCCGCGGTGCCTCGCGTTACATCAGCGAAGCCTTCCGTGACTGCTTCGAGCTTGAATGCCGTGCGCTCAAGCGCGTGCGCAACGAGATGGGCCTGACCAACGTCGAGATCATGGTGCCGTTCGTGCGCACCCTGGGCGAAGCGAGCCAAGTGGTGGACCTGCTGGCCGAAAACGGCCTGACCCGTGGCGAGAACGGCCTGCGCGTGATCATGATGTGCGAATTGCCGTCCAACGCCATCCTGGCTGAAGAGTTCCTGGAGTTCTTCGACGGTTTCTCCATCGGCTCCAACGACCTGACCCAGTTGACCCTGGGCCTGGACCGCGACTCGGGGATCATCGCCCACCTGTTCGACGAGCGTAACCCGGCGGTCAAGAAGCTGTTGGCCAACGCCATCCAGGCCTGTAACAAGGCGGGCAAGTACATCGGTATCTGCGGCCAAGGCCCTTCGGACCACCCTGACCTGGCCAAATGGCTGATGGAACAGGGAATCGAGAGCGTTTCGCTGAACCCCGATTCCGTGCTGGAAACCTGGTTCTTCCTGGCTGAAGGCCAAGCGTCCGCCTAAGATCGCCTGGTCAAAAGTGCCGGTCACTCGTTGCGGGTGACCGGCATTCTTATCTGTACAGGGCGGGAATCCTTGCGGACGCCGCCCTTTTTTGTGCAAGAGCATTATGCAAAGCAGCAGCAATCTATTTCCTGTCGCCCTGATCAGCGCTGAACGTCGTGGCGACCTGAGTGAAGATGTCTATCGGCTCAAACCCGGTAACAGCCCGGACGGCACCGTCGAGTTGGCGGTGACCCGTTTGGGCCTGGCCGATGTCCCGGAAAACCGGGGCACGCCGATTATTTTATTGCATGGCAGCTTTTCCAACCGGCGCTTCTGGTACTCGCCCAAGGGCATCGGCCTGGGGGCATACCTGGCGCGTCGCGGATTTGATGTGTGGATCCCGGAAATGCGCGGCCATGGCTTGTCCAAGCGCAATCACGACTACGCCAGAAACCATGTCGCCGATTACGCACGCTACGATTTGCCGGCTGTGGGGGCGTTTGTGTCTGAGCAAAGCGGGCAGGTTCCGCACTGGCTCGGGCATTCCCTCGGCGCCACCACCTTGGCTGCGGCCTTGGGCGGGCAGCACTTGGATGCATCTGCGGTGGCATCGGTGGCGTTGTTCGGCTGCCAGGTCAGTCGTACCCATTGGCCGTTGAAAATCCCACCGGTGCAGTGGGGTGGGCGCTTTATTCTCAAGCGCCTTGGCCACCTGTCCGGCCCGCGCTTCAAGCGTGGGCCCGAGGACGAACCGGCTGGCGTGATGATCGAAGCGATGCGTTGGAACGGCCTGTTCGGCCGGTTTGGCGATGCCGAGCATGACTGGTGGAAAGGCTTGGCGCAGGTCGATGTGCCGCTGTTGGCGGTGAGCGCAGCGGGCGACCGACAAGACCCGGACTGGGCCTGCCGCAAGCTCTTCGAGCAAGTGGGCAGCGAGCATCGCCAGTACCTGTGCCTGGGGCGTCAGCAAGGTTTCAGCGAGGATTTCGGCCATGTGCAGATGCTGGTCAGCAAAGCCGCCCAGGCCCAAGTGTGGCCTTTGGTCGAGCGTTGGTTGAACGACCCGCTGACACCTTTATTCGGCACGCAGCCCGAGGTGGCTGCAACGGTTTGACGAAACGCTCTGCCAGGGGCGTTTCACTCTTGAAGGGTTGCGGCTAAGATATGACGCGCCAGGCGCTTCTGGTCATATTCAGTCGCGTAACGTGTATTGCGTTGCGCTGATCGGGGTTTGATCATGGCCGCCGCCAACGAGCAGGCACTTAAAGAATGCCTGTCGCGAGGCGTTTTCTTGATGTACACCGTGGATGTTCGACCTCTTCTTTGATGACAGGAGTTTCTCGATGAACCATTACGTGACCCCCGACCTGTGTGACGCCTACCCGGAGCTGGTGCAGGTAGTGGAGCCGATGTTCAGCAACTTCGGTGGCCGAGACTCCTTTGGCGGCGAGATAGTCACCCTCAAATGCTTCGAGGATAACTCCCTGGTCAAGGCGCAGGCTGACCTGCCGGGCGCTGGTAAAGTGCTGGTGGTCGACGGTGGCGGTTCCCTGCGCTGCGCGCTGCTGGGTGACATGATTGCCGAGAAAGCCGCGAAAAACGGTTGGGAAGGGCTGGTCATCTACGGGTGTATCCGTGACGTCGACGTCATTGCCCAGACCGACCTGGGCGTGCAGGCCCTGGCCTCGCATCCGAAAAAAACCGACAAGCGCGGCCTTGGCGACCTGAACGTGGCGGTGACATTCGGGGGCGTGACGTTCCGCCCCGGTGAGTACATTTACGCCGACAACAACGGGGTGATCGTGTCACCCAGCCCGCTGAAAATGCCTGAATAAACTGCCGCAACCGATCGGGGTGAGGATGTTCGAAGAAGAAAACGCGCAATGGGGGCTGGTGCATGCCCTGGTGCTGGACGGTAAAGGCGGTGCGCGTTCGATTGCCCGGACTGAGCTCGACGATCTGCAGTTGCAGCCCCAGGAAAGCCTGTGGCTGCACTGGGATCGCAGCCATCCTCAAACCCAGACCTGGCTGCGTAAATCCAGCGGCCTGAGCGAGTTTGCCTGTGACCTGCTGCTGGAGGAGAACACTCGCCCACGCCTGTTGCCGCTGCCGGACGCCGAATTGCTGCTGTTTCTGCGCGGGATCAATCTCAACCCAGGCGCGGAGCCGGAAGACATGGTGTCGGTGCGCATTTTCGCTGCCGCCAACCGAGTGATTTCCCTGCGTTTGCGCCCCTTGCGCGCTACCGATGAGTTGCTGGTGCAACTGGCAGACGGCAAAGGCCCCAAGACGGCGTCTGAACTCATCCTTTATATGGCTCAGTACCTGACCAACAAAGTGCAGGATCTGGTCGCCGGCTTGTCTGAAATCGTCGATTCCGAGGAAGAAAAACTCGATGCCGACGAACGGTATACTCCGGAGCACGGCAGCGTTCTGCAGATCCGTCGAAGAGCCGCCGGACTCAAGCGCTTCCTGGCCCCCCAGCGGGATATTTTCGCCCAGCTGACACGAATCAAATTGGCGTGGTTCTGCGACGACGATGCCGACTATTGGAACGAACTGCACAACAGTCTGACCCGTTACCTGGAAGAGCTGGAATTGGCCAGAGAGCGCGTGGGGCTTGTGCTTGAGGCCGAAGACCGGCGTTTGAGCCTGCGCATGAACCGCACCATGTACCGCTTCGGGATCATCACCGGGATCTTCTTGCCGATGAGTTTTCTCACCGGTCTGCTCGGTATAAATGTGGGCGGCATTCCGTTCTCTGCCAGTCCTTATGGATTCATGATTGCGTGCCTGTTGATGGTGTCTGTGGCATTGGGGCAATGGTGGTTATTTCGACGATTGCGCTGGGTTTGACCTGAATATGACCTGAACGTAAGAAAGGGCCGATGTGACCCGATGAATTTTACCCTCGTCTTTTAAATCACTTGCGAGAGGTCTCTATGCACGATCCGTTCGAACAGTCTTTGCGTGACATGCTCAATGCTTCGCCATCCAACCGTGATGACGATGCTTGCCTGGGCCGCGTACTGAAAACCGCCAACCGTCAGGTAGGGGCGGGTGACCTGTTCGGTCTGCTCGGGCGTTGGGTGCCGGCATTGATGATGGCCCTGAACAACGGTTCGGCCCATGTGTCACCGGTTTCCCGTCGTAAACCTCTTGCTAGCACTGCTGATAAGGCTGATTGAATATGGAACTTGATCTCTGGACCCAGAGCCTGGTCACCGCGATGACCGCATTGTGGACCAAGGTGGCGAATTTCATTCCCAACCTGTTTGGTGCCCTGGTCCTGGTATTGCTGGGTTTTGTCGTGGCCAAGCTGCTCGATACCCTGCTGTCCAAATTGCTCGCCAAACTGGGGCTCGATCGCCTGATGGCTGGCACTGGCCTGACCAAATTGCTCGGCCGCGCGGGGTTGCAAGTACCGATTTCGACTCTGATCGGCAAGATCGTCTATTGGTTCGTTCTACTTATTTTTCTGGTTTCTGCAGCGCAGTCCCTTGGACTTGAGCGAGTTTCAGCTACGCTCGACATGCTGGCACTGTATTTGCCGAAAGTTTTCGGCGGCGCGCTGGTGCTGCTGGTGGGGGTTTTACTCGCGCAACTGGCCAACGGGCTGGTGCGCGGGGCCGCCGAAGGCGTGGGGTTGGACTACGCAGCGGGCCTGGGACGAATTGCCCAGGGGCTGGTGATCATCATCAGTATTTCCGTCGCGATCAGCCAGCTGGAGGTCAAAACTGACCTGCTCAACCACGTGATTGTGATTGTTTTGATTACCGTTGGTCTGGCAGTTGCGCTGGCCATGGGGTTGGGAAGCCGGGAAATTGCCGGTCAGATTCTTGCGGGAATCTATGTGCGTGAGCTGTATCAAGTTGGGCAACAGGTGCGTGTGGGCGAGGTCGAAGGGCAAATCGAGGAGATCGGCACAGTCAAGACGACCGTGCTGACCGATGACGGGGAACTGGTGTCGCTGTCCAACCGGATTCTCCTGGAGCAGCAGGTCAGTAGCCGCTAATCCGGCAAATCCTGCTAATGTACGCCGCCGCAAACCCGGGTGACCGGGTTGCAGCGGACATTGACCTGACTGTCGGCACGACTTGTTTTGAATAAAGCCCAAACGCTGTCCACGCGCTATGACCCCCGTGAGCTCTCTGATGAGGAGTTGGTCGCGCGCTCGCACACGGAGCTGTTTCACGTAACACGCGCGTACGAAGAATTGATGCGCAGGTATCAACGCACTCTGTTCAACGTTTGTTCAAGGTATTTGGGGAACGATAGAGACGCGGATGATGTCTGTCAGGAAGTGATGCTCAAGGTGCTATACGGCCTGAAGAACTTCGAGGGCAAATCGAAGTTCAAGACCTGGCTGTACAGCATCACGTACAACGAGTGCATCACGCAGTATCGGAAGGAACGGCGAAAGCGTCGCCTGATGGACGCTTTGAGTCTGGACCCCCTTGAGGAGGCGTCTGAAGAGAAGGCGCCGGCACCCGAGGAAAAGGGCGGACTTGATCGCTGGTTGGTGCATGTGAACCCGATTGACCGCGAAATTCTGGTGCTTCGATTTGTCGCAGAGCTGGAATTTCAGGAAATCGCTGACATCATGCATATGGGTTTGAGTGCTACAAAAATGCGGTACAAGCGTGCTCTTGATAAATTACGTGAGAAATTTGCGGGCGAGACTGAAACTTAGTGCGTAGCAAATATCTCTTACGTGTAGGCAAGTTCTGTTAGACTTGTCGCCGAGTTGTCCCCCGGTTTGTGGGACTGCTTTACAATCACCAGATGGGGATTTAACGGATGAAACTGAAAAACACCTTGGGCTTGGCCATTGGTTCTCTTATTGCCGCTACTTCTTTCGGCGTTCTGGCACAAGGCCAAGGCGCAGTTGAAGGCGAGCTGTTCTACAAGAAGCAGTACAACGATAGCGTTAAGCACATCGAAGACGGCTTCAACCCAGGCGCTCGCATTGGTTACTTCCTGACCGACGATCTGTCGTTGAATCTGTCGTACGACAAGACCAACCACACCCGTTCGAACGACGGCACTGGCAACCAGAAGATCAAAGGTGACACTGGCAGCCTCGTTGCTCAGTACCACTTCGGTCAGGCTGGCGTTGATAGCCTGCGTCCATACGTTGAAGGCGGTTTCGGCCACCAGAGCCGTGGCAACGTGCGCGCTGACGGCCACACCGGTCGCGATCAGACCACTTTCGCTACCATCGGTACCGGCGTGAAGTACTACTTCACCAACAACCTGTACGCTCGTGCTGGTGTTGAAGCTGACTACGGTCTGGACAACGGCAAGTGGGACTACTCCGCACTGGTCGGCCTGGGCGTGAACTTCGGCGGTAACGCTGGCGCAGCAGCTCCAGCTCCTACCCCAGCACCAGCTCCAGAGCCAGTTCCAGAGCCAGAAGCTCCGGTTGCTCAGGTTGTTCGTGTTGAGCTGGACGTTAAGTTCGACTTCGACAAGGCCGTTGTTAAGCCTAACAGCTACGGCGACGTTAAAAACCTGGCCGACTTCATGGCTCAGTACCCAGCTACCAACGTAGAAGTTGCTGGTCACACTGACTCCGTAGGTCCAGACGCTTACAACCAGAAGCTGTCCCAGCGTCGTGCTGACGCTGTTAAGCAAGTCCTGGTTAAAGACGGCGTTGCTCCTAGCCGTGTAACTGCTGTAGGTTACGGCGAATCCCGCCCAGTTGCTGACAACGCAACTGAAGCTGGTCGCGCTGTTAACCGTCGCGTAGAAGCGTCGGTTGAAGCTACCGCTCAGTAATTACTGAGTAGTAAAGAAAAGCCCGGCTCAGGCCGGGCTTTTTTTCGCCTGCGATTTGCCTCAGGCGCTTGCCGCAGCGGCGATGCTAGCCATCTGTGCGGCGCCGGCAACCTGGCCAATCACCAGGATGGCCGGGCTTTTGAGTGCAAAGGCTGTTGCAGCTTCATGCATGGCCGCAAGCGAGCTGCGGCATTCGCGTTGTTGGGGCAATGAAGCGTTTTCGATCATTGCCACCGGCATATCCGCAGCCATGCCGCCGTTGAGCAGCTGTTCGCGGATTTCGTCCAGCTTGGCCACGCCCATATACACCACCAGCGTGGTTCCACCCTCCGCCAGCGCACGCCAGTTCAAGCTGCTGTCATCCTGGGTATGCGCGGTGACCAAGGTCACTCCACGGCTCACCCCGCGCAAGGTCAACGGGATGTCACACTGGGTCGCCCCGGCCAGCCCTGAGGTGATGCCATTGACCAATTCCACCTCGACACCACGCTCGCGCAGCCAGGTTGCCTCTTCGCCACCGCGGCCAAAAATACATGGGTCACCGCCTTTAAGGCGTACCACGCACTTGCCCTGGCGTGCATAACGCAGCATCAGGCGGTGAATAAACTCCTGCGGGGTAGAGCGGCAGCCGCCGCGCTTGCCGACGGTAATCACCCGGGCGCTGGCGCAGTGTTCCAGTACTGCCGGGTTGACCAAGTCATCAATCAGCACGACGTGCGCTGCCTGCAGAGCCCGGACCGCCTTGAGGGTCAGCAACTCCGGATCACCCGGCCCTGCGCCTACCAGCCATACTTTTGCGCTCATGTTGTTCCCCTTACACACTGATGGCGATTGGCTGCGGGTTGCTGGCCAAAAGACGTTTGATTTCCGGCACGCAGGAGCCGCATTGGGTGCCGCAGCCCAGTGCCTGTTTGAGGCCATCCAGGTCCAGGCCGCTGCCGATACCGGCACACACGGCGTTTTCGCTGACGTTCTTGCAGTTGCACACAATCTTGTTGCTGGTCGTGGTACCGCCCGGTGGCGCGCTCAAGGGCGCCAGTAACCAGCGCCGCAGTTGCTCGTCGGCCCGGCCTTCCAGCCACAGGCTTTGCAGCCAGTGACGGGCCAGGGTTTCGCCGGCCAGGCGCAGGGCGGTAATGCGGCCTTTCTCGATTTTCACGCGTTTGCCGATTGAGCGGCGCGGGTCGTCATAGGCCATTACCGGGCCGTCGTTGAGGCCCAGCAGGTGGTCGATGCGGGTCAACAGTTGCAGGTCGGGCGCCTCGGTATGCGCGGCGCGCACCAGCAGCGCGGGGCGTTCACGGCCAGCCAGGCTCAGGCTGACGTAGGCAAAGGTTTCACACAGTGGGCGCAACGCTTCGAAGTGCTGCTGCACATCGCCTTCGATCAGCGCAAACAGCTGCCATGGCAGTTGCACTGCTTCCAGGCGCACGCCGCTGTGCTTGAGCTCCGGCTGCTTGGACAAAGGGTCGAACGCCGGTTGAGTGAGGGTATTAACGCCGCCCTTGAGAAAGCGGTCGCCCCAGTGCATGGGCAGAAACGCTTGGCCGGGGCGCACGCTGTCATCGCTGCAAACGGCGACGATCACACTGCCGCGACGGCTTTTCAGGCTGACCAGGTCACCCTCTTTGAAGCGGTGGCGGCGCAGCTCATCCGGATGCAGGCTCAACAGCGCCTCACTGACGTGCCCGAACAACTGGGCGGCGGTGCCGGTGCGGCTCATGCCGTGCCATTGATCACGCAGGCGGCCGGTGATCAGGGTCAACGGGAATCGCGCATCGCGTTGTTCTTTAGCGGCGCGATAAGGCTCGGCGACAAAGCGCGCCCGCCCAGTGTCAGTAGGGAAAATGCCGTCGGTGTACAGGCGCGAAGTACCCGCCTGGGCACCCTCGGGAAAGGGCCACTGCTGCGGGCCGATCCGGTCGAGCAGGGCATGGCTGATGCCGGACATATCCAGGTCACGGCCTTGGGTCAGTGGCTTGAATTCATCAAACAGCTGCGCCGCTTGTTCAAAGGCGAACAGGCTCGGCAACCCCGGACGCAGACGGCGCTCCAGGCGCTGGGCGAAATCCACCGTGATCGCCCAATCCGCGCGTGCTTCACCCGGTGGGTTGATGGCGCGGCGCACGTGGGAAATACGCCGCTCGGAGTTGGTCACCGTGCCGTCTTTTTCACCCCAACTGGCGGCGGGCAGTAGCAGGTCGGCATAGGCGGCGGTTTCGGTGGTACGAAACGCTTCCTGCAACACCACGAACGGGCACGCGGCCAAGGCGGCGCGCACTGCGTTCTGGTCGGGCAGGGATTGGGCAGGGTTGGTACAGGCGATCCACAGTGCCTTGATCTTGCCAGCCTGCATCTGTTCAAACAGTTCGATGGCGGTAAGGCCGGTGGTCGCGGGCAGTTGTTCCACGCCCCAATAGGCCGCCACTTCAGCGCGGTGTTCAGGGTTGGCCGCGTCGCGGTGGCCCGGCAGCAAGTTGGACAGGCTGCCGGTTTCGCGCCCGCCCATGGCGTTCGGTTGGCCGGTCAGGGAAAACGGCCCACAACCCGGGCGGCCAATGGTCCCCGTGGCTAAATGCAGGTTGATCAACGCGCTGTTTTTGGCGCTGCCGGCGGTGGACTGGTTAAGCCCCATGCACCACAGCGACAAAAAGCTGCTGGAGGTGCCGACCCACTGCGCACACAGGCGTAACTGTTCGACGCTGATACCGCACAGCTGCGTGACCATCTGCGGCGTGTAGTCATGCACCAGGCGCTTGAGTTCGGCCAAGCCGTCGGTGTGGGCCTGGATAAACGCGCGGTCCACCCAGTCTTCCCACAGCAACAGATGCAAGATCCCGTGGAACAACGCCACATCCGTTCCTGGCAAGATCGCCAAGTGCAGGTCGGCCAAATCGCAGGTGTCAGTACGCCGAGGGTCAATCACCAGCACTTTCATGTGCGGGCGTTGCGCCTTGGCTTGCTCCAGGCGCCGGAACAATACCGGATGGGCGTAGGCCATATTGCTGCCGACGATCATCACGCAGTCGCTGTTTTCCAAGTCTTCATAACTGCACGGCGGTGCATCGGCGCCCAGGCTGCGCTTGTAGCCGACCACTGCCGACGACATGCACAGCCGGGAGTTGCTGTCGATATTGTTGGTGCCCACCAACGCACGGGCCAACTTGTTGAAGCTGTAATAGTCCTCGGTCAGCAGTTGCCCGGAGATATAGAACGCCACACTGTCGGGCCCGTGTTCGGCAATGGTATCGGCGAACACGTTGGCCGCGTGGTCCAGGGCGGTGTCCCAGTCGGTGCGGGTGCGTGCCAGGTCTTTGCCCAAGCGTAATTGCGGGTAGAGCGCGCGGGCGCTCAAGTCGCCGGTCAAGTGCAGGCTGGCGCCTTTGCTGCACAACTTGCCGAAGTTGGCCGGATGGCTGGGGTCGCCTTGCACCCCCAGGATCTGTTCGCCGTCATGCTCGATCAGCACGCCGCAACCCACCCCGCAATAACAGCAGGTGGACGCGGTGGTCTGGCGGTTCATCAACCCGCGTCCCGCAGGGCCAGCATCACCCGGCCGTTTTCCACCCGGGCCTGGTGATGGTGGGCACAGCCGATATCCGGGGCCTGGGCTTGGCCGGACTCAAGGTCGATCTGCCAATTGTGCAATGGGCAGGCCACGCGCTTGCCATAGATCAAACCTTGGGACAGCGGCCCGCCCTTGTGCGGGCAGCGGTCGTCGAGGGCAAAGACTTCGTCGTCACTGGTGCGAAAAATCGCGATGTCACCTTTCGGCCCGCTGATGATGCGCGAGCCCAGGGCGTTGATTTCATCGAGGGCGCAGATATCCAGCCAGTTCATAGCGAGACCTCCAGTTGTTTGACAGGGATCACGTCGAATTCCTTTTTCAGCAGCGGCTGTTCCAGGCGTTCCTTCCACGGGTCCTGCTCGAATGACAACGAGAACTGCAAACGCTCATTGAGGGCCTGGCGGCGCGCTGGGTCTTCCAATACAGCCTTCTTGATATGCTCCATGCCCACCCGCTGCAGGTAGTGCACGGTGCGCTCCAGATAGAAGGCTTCTTCGCGGTACAACTGCAGGAACGCGCCGTTGTATTCGCGTACTTCCTCCGCGGTTTTCACCTTGACGAAGAACTCCGCGACTTCGGTCTTGATCCCGCCGTTGCCGCCGATGTACATCTCCCAGCCCGAGTCGACGCCGATAATGCCCACATCCTTGATGCCCGCTTCCGAGCAGTTGCGTGGGCAACCGGAGACCGCCAACTTGACCTTATGGGGCGACCACATATTGAACAGGTCATGCTCCAGCTCGATGCCCAGTTGTGTGGAGTTCTGCGTACCAAACCGGCAGAACTCGCTGCCCACACAGGTTTTGACGGTGCGGATGGATTTGCCATAGGCGTGCCCGGACGGCATATCCAGATCCTTCCACACACCTGGCAAGTCCTGCTTCTTGATACCGAGCAAGTCAATGCGCTGGCCACCGGTGACCTTGACCATCGGCACGTTGTACTTGTCGGCCACATCGGCGATGCGGCGCAGCTCCGAAGGGTTGGTCACACCGCCCCACATCCGTGGCACCACGGAGTAGGTGCCGTCTTTTTGAATATTGGCGTGGGCCCGTTCGTTGATCAGCCGCGATTGTGGGTCGTCCTTGGCTTCGCCGGGCCAGGTGGAGATCAGGTAATAGTTGAGGGCCGGGCGGCAGGTGGCGCAGCCATTGGGGGTGCGCCAGTTCAGGTAGCGCATGGTGCTGTCGATGGTCAGCAGGTGCTGCTCGCGAATGGCCTGGCGGATCTGCCCGTGGTTGAGGTCGCTGCAGCCGCAGATGGCTTTTTCACTTTTGGGCTTGACGTCGGCGGCGCCGCCCACGGTGTTGATCAGGATCTGTTCGACCAGGCCGGCACAGGAACCGCAGGAACTGGCGGCCTTGGTGTGTTTTTTCACCTCATCGACACTGAACAACCCTTGTTCCTGGATCGCCTTGACGATGGTGCCCTTGCACACGCCGTTGCAGCCGCAGACTTCGGCGCTGTCGGCCATGCTCATGGCTTTGTCCTGGCCTTGGTGGCCGACATCGCCGAGTGCATTTTCACCGAACATCAGGTGATCGCGGATTTCACCGATGGCGTGATTCTCACGGATCTGGCGGAAATACCAGCCGCCATCGGCGGTATCGCCGTACAGGCAGGCGCCGACCAGAATGTCGTCCTTGATCACCAGCTTTTTGTACACGCCACCAATCGGGTCGGAGAGGGTGATGGTCTCGGTGCCTTCGCCGCCCATGAAGTCGCCAGCGGAGAACAGGTCGATGCCGGTGACTTTAAGTTTTGTCGAGGTCACCGAGCCCTTGTAAGTGGCAAACCCCAGTTGGGCCAGGTGGTTGGCGCAGACCTTGGCCTGTTCGAACAACGGCGCCACCAAGCCATAGGCGATGCCGCGATGGCTGGCGCATTCACCGATCGCGTAGATGCGCGGGTCGTAGGTTTGCATGGTGTCGTTGACCAGGATCCCACGGTTGCAGGGAATGCCGGACTTTTCCGCGAGTTCGGTGTTGGGGCGGATGCCGGCAGCCATCACCACCAGGTCGGCGGGGATGATGTCGCCATTTTTGAACTGCACCGAGCCGACGCGGCCATTGCCGGCATCGTGCAGGGCCTGGGTCTGCTCGCACAGGCGGAACACCAGGCCGCGACTTTCCAGTTCGGTTTGCAGTAGCTGGCCGCTGGTCTTGTCCAGTTGCCGCTCCAGCAGCCATTCACCGATGTGCACCACCGTCACGTGCATGCCGCGCAGCATCAGGCCGTTGGCCGCTTCCAGGCCGAGCAGGCCGCCGCCGATCACCACTGCATGCTTGTGAGTCTTGGCGGTGTCGATCATCGCTTGGGTGTCGGCGATGTCGCGGTAGCCAATTACGCCCTGCAGGGTATTGCCGGGAATCGGCAGGATAAACGGCGTGGAACCGGTGGCGATCAGCAGGCGATCATACTCGGCCTCGGTGCCGTCTTCGGCGATGACTTTGCGCTTGACCCGGTCGATCTGCACCACCTTGCGGTTGAGCAGCAGCTTGACGTTGTTGTTCAGGTACCAATCCAGGTCGTTGAGCACGATCTCTTCGAAGGTTTGCTCACCGGCCAGTACTGGCGACAGCAGGATGCGGTTGTAGTTGGTGTGAGGCTCGGCGCCGAACACAGTGATGTCGTACAGCTCGTTGCTCAGCTTGAGCAGTTCTTCCAGGGTGCGAACCCCGGCCATGCCGTTGCCGATCATCACCAGTTTGAGTTTTTTCATGTCGTTCTCCGCAATGGCTCGACAAATCGTGCGCAAACAAAAAAGGCGTCCCCGCTAGTCAGCTAGCGAGGACGCCTTTGTCCTGGTCCCGTTCTCTCGGGAAGCTCGGCCCTTCGTCGTTGAAGGAGCGGCTATATGTGGGGTGTTGGGAAAGCTAATGCAGCAGCTGTGCCAAGTCCCTATAGCCCCAGTTTTACTGGGCGTTTACACGCAGAACCGGCGGATTCTGCCCGTTAGTGGTGCAGCAGCCAGTACAACAGCACCAGATTGAGCAGCATTGAAGCCACCGCCAGGGTTTGCCAGACCTTCAAGGGTTCGCGTTCGAGCAAGGGCCGTGGGCGTAGGCTCAATTCGCGGCGGTCGGCCTGCTCCAGCACCAACAGCCATTCTTCGGCGGTTTCATAACGTTGGGCCGGGGCAGCGGTCACCGCCCGTTCCAGGCTGTGTGGTAACCACTCCGGCAAGTCGGGGCGATAACGGCTGGCGCTGACGGGCTGGTTAAATCTGGGCCGTTGGAAGGCCTCGATTTCACCGTAGGGGTAATGCCCGGTCAGCAGGTAATACAAGGTCACGCCGACGCTATACAAATCCTGTTGCGCCGTAGGCTGCTCGCCAGCGAACGCCTCGGGCGCGATAAAGCTCGGGGTACCGGGCAGCAGGTGGGCACGGTCCTCGGAGAGCCCAGGGCAATAGGCCAGGCCGAAGTCCAGCACCCGCAGTTCGCCATCTTCTCCCAGCAGCAGGTTTTCCGGCTTGATGTCGCGGTGCAGGATCTGCCGGCGATGCAGCAGGCCCACGGCGCGCAGCAAGCGTTCTGCAATCGACTGCCATTGTGCCAACGGCAGCGGGCCCTGTTGTTGGAACAGTTGGGCCAGGGTTTGCCCGGCGTATTCGCGCATCACGTAGTACAAATGCTGACGGCCACTGGCGGCATGCACTTCGGGAAAGGCACGGCCGGCGACCCGGCGCAGAAACCATTCCTCCGATAACAACGCCTGGGCCGCATCGGTATCGTCGCAACGTAACGGTAAGGTCTTGAGCAGCCAGGGTTGCCCCTGGGCGTCGTGCACGCGGTACAGCAACGACTGCCGACTCTGCGCCAGCACGCTTTGCACCTGCCAGCCTTCAAAGGTTTGCCCGACTTTCAGCGGTGGCGGCAGTGGCCATTGCTGCAACTGCACCAGAGCGTCGCCGAGGGTGGCGGCGCCGAGTTGATCGATGCGCACCAGCAAGGCGCTGGCGTTGTCTTGGCTACCCGCCAGGTGGGCGGCGTTGACCAGTGTGTTGACGGCCAGATCGAGGTCGCTTTGTTCGCGCAGTATCGCGCCGATGCTGTGATCGCCCAGCGTGGCCCACACCCCATCGCTGAGCAGCAGGAAACTTTCGCCCTCGCGCAATGGACCATCGAGGAAGTCCAGCACCAGGTGCTGATCCAGGCCGAGGGCGCGCTTGAGCACATGCTGCATCCCCGGCTGTTCCCACACATGGTCTTCGCTGATGCGTTGCAACTCGCCGTCAAGCCAACGATACGCCCGGCAATCACCGACATGGGCCAGGGTGAAACGTTGGCCGCGAAACACCAGGGCGCTCAGGGTGGTGAGCAACGGTTGCCCGCCGCCGTTGGCTTGCAACCAGCGATTCTGCGCCAGTAACAGACGCTCCAGCGCCTGGGCCACGCTCCAGGTCTGTGGCGTGGCGTAGTAGTCCAGGGCCAGGGCCTGCAAGGTCGAGCGTGCGGCCAGGCCACCGTCGGCGCATTGGCTGACGCCATCGGCCAGTGCGCACAGGTAGCCTTTGCTGGCGGCCAGTTCCGCCATGGGCGTGACCACCCGCAGGGCATCCTGGTTTTCGCTGCGCGGGCCGATGGCACTGGCCTGGGCGACGCTCAGTCGTAGGCTCATCAGACGCGGGCGGCGGTCACGGCGGCCGAACCCCAGGTGGTTCTCCAGCGCCGTTTCACCCCATGCAGGCCGAACCAGGCCAGCACACCGAGGCTGGCGAACAACCACAGGGCCAGTTGATAGCTGCCGGTGCTCTGCTTGATAGCGCCCATGCCCGCCGCGAGGGCGAAGCCACCAATGCCACCGGCCATGCCGATCAGCCCGGTCATGACGCCGATCTCACTGCGAAAACGCTGCGGCACCAGTTGGAATACCGCGCCATTCCCGGCGCCCAGGCCGAGCATGGTGCAGACGAAAAGCGCCAGCGCCGCGTAGGAACTGGGCAGGTTGAACCCCACTGCCGCAATGCAGATCACCGCCACGCTGTACATGCCGAGCAGAGTCTTGATCCCGCCGAACCGGTCTGCCAAGGCGCCGCCCAAGGGGCGCATCAGGCTGCCGCCGAACACACAGGCGGCGGTGTAGTAGCCGGCGGTCACCGGGCTCAGGCCGTACTGGTCGTTGAAGTAGCCGGGCAGGGCGCTGGCCAGGCCGATAAACCCGCCGAAGGTCACGCTGTAGAAGAACATGAACCACCAGCTGTCACGGTCGCCCAGGGCCTTGAAGTAGTCGGCCATGGCTTTGGCTTTTGGCCGCTGAGGGGCATTGCGCGCCAGCCAGGCGAACACGATCAGGGTCAGCACCAGTGGGATCAGCGCAAAACCGAACACGTTGCTCCAACCAAACGCGGCCGCCAGCACGGGCGCCAGCAGCGCGGCAAACACGGTACCGGAGTTGCCGGCGCCGGCGATGCCCATGGCTTTGCCCTGGTGCTCCGCCGGGTACCATTGGGACGCCAAGGGCAGGGCGACCGCAAAGGACGCGCCGGCCATGCCCAGGAACATGCCCAGCAGCAACGCTTGTTCGTAGCTGTGGATCCCCAGTTTCCAGGCGCAGAACAGTGCCACGATCACAATCACCTGGCCAATCAGCCCGGCGGTCTTGGGCGACAGCTTGTCGGCCAGCATCCCCATCAAGAAACGCAGCACCGCGCCCGCCAGGATCGGTGTGGCCACCACCAGGCCACGTTGTTGGGTGGTCAGGTGCAAGTCAGCGGCAATCTGCACCGCCAGGGGGCCCAACAGGTACCAGACCATGAAGCTCAGGTCGAAATACAGGAACGCGGCAAACAGGGTCGGGGTGTGCCCGGATTTCCAGAAGCTTGATTTCATCACGCACCTCAACGGTTGGGGGTCTAGAAACGAAAAAACGCCGCCACCGGGTTCGCGAGGGCAAACCGGGTGGGCGACGTCTTTGTCGTGGAGGGGGCAACCGCCGTTGGCTACCTGTGATAATTCTTTAGCAAGAGCTGAGCCACATCAGCCGAGCAACTCGCTCATGGCAATAATCTGCTCTGCCACCTGGATCAGTTTCTGTTGACGGCTCATGGCCTGGCGGCGCATCAGGGTGTAGGCCTCTTCTTCGTTACAGCTCTTCATCTTCATCAACAGGCCCTTGGCCAATTCGATGCGCTTGCGTTCGGCCAGTTGCTGGTCGCGGGCATGCAGCTGGGCGCGCAGGGCCTGGTCACTCTCGAAGCGCGCCATGGCCACATCGAGGATCGGTTGCAGGCGCTGGGCCTGGATGCCTTCGACGATATAGGCACTGACGCCGGACTTGATGGCCTGGCGCATCACAGTCGGGTCGTGCTCGTCGGTGAACATCACGATGGGCCGGGGCTGATCGCGGCTGACCAGCACCACTTGCTCCATCACATCGCGCCCGGGTGACTCGGTATCGATCAGGATCACATCCGGGCGCACTGTTTCGACGCGTGCGGGCAGGTCGATGGTCAAGCCGGACTCATCGATCACCTCAAAGCCGGCCTCGGTCAATGCGGCCTTGAGGCGCCCGACCTTGCGCGGGGTGTCGTTGATCAACAGGATTCGCAGCATCGTCGGGCTCCTGTCAGCGCAGCGCTTGGCGGTTGGCGTTATCGGCCAAGGCGTGGAGGTGGAAGCTGCGCGCATAGCCGGCGGGGTCGCTGCCGTCCCAGGTCTTGCCGTCGAGCAACTGGCTACGGCGCATGTCCGAGTTGCCTTCGGCAATGCCCAGCGCCTCAGCCGCCTGGCGGTACAGCGCCAGTTGCTGCACCTGCCGGGCGACGCCCAGGTAGTCCGGGTCTTCACGCAGCAAGCCCCAGCGCCGGAACTGGGTCATGAACCACATGCCATCGCTGAGGTAGGGCAGGTTCACCTCGCCGTCGGCGAAAAAGCGCAGCGCATGGGGATCCTGCCACTGGTTGCCCAGGCCGTCGCCATAGTGCCCCAGCAGGCGTGGTTCGATGCAAGCCACAGGCGCATCGAGGTATTCAGGGGCACTGAGCAACTGGGCGGTAGAGCGGCGGTTTTCACGGCTCTGCTCGATAAACCGGCTGGCCTCGAGGATCGCCATGACCAGCACGCGTGCGGTATTGGGGTACGCGTCAACGAAGGCTTGGGTGCAGCCCAGGACTTTTTCCGGGTGGTCCGGCCAGATCGCCTGGCTGGTCGCCAGGGTGAAGCCCTGGTTCTGTTGCACTGCGCTGGCGCACCAGGGTTCACCCACGCAAAGGCCATCGATGCGTCCGGCTTGCAGGTGCGCCACCATTTGTGGCGGCGGCACTACTACGCTGTTCACATCCTGCAAGGGATGAATGCCTTGGCTCGCCAGCCAGTAATACAACCACATGGCGTGGGTGCCGGTGGGAAACGTCTGGGCGAAGGTGAGTTTTGTCCGGCTTTGGTGCACGTGGCGTTTCAATGCTTCAGGAGTGATCACCCCTTGCTGTTGCAGGCCATGGGAGAGGTTGATGCCCTGGCCATTCTGGTTCAGCCCCATCAGCACCGCCATGGGGCTGGGGGCGACGCCGCCGATGCCCAGGTGTACGGCATAGATCAGCCCGTAGAGACTGTGGGCGGCGTCCAATTCACCGCTGACCAGCTTGTCGCGCAGGTTGGCCCAGGACGCCTGGCGCTTGAGGTTGAGTGTGAGGCCGTAGGGTTGGGCGAAGCCCTGGGTGGCGGCGACCACCAGCGAGGCGCAATCGGTCAGGGCCATGAACCCAAGGTCCAGGCTGCTCTTTTCCGGGGCATCGCTGCCGTTTACCCAAGCCAGTGGATCGTTCATCAATACCTGCCTTTTTCTGAAAAAAAAGCGCCGTTTCCCTGGTTGGCGTATAGGCCATTGCAGGGGAACGACGCCTTTGTCCGTAGGCCCGTGCCGCCGTTGGTGCGAGCCTGATCCAGAGTGCAAAGCAAGGCACATGCCATGGGCAGGACGTCGCAGTTGGCCGTCAACTTTCCATCATGATTGATCCTCGTGCGCCTCGCAGTATGGCCGCTTCTTCAGGCCAGACCACCAGGCATACCCACGGTGCACGCTGATTTACTCGCAACCCTCAATTGCCGCTGGCTGTACAGCGCGCTGCTGTGCGCCGTGCTGTTGCTGGGCAGTCGTACGGCCTGTGGCGAGGTGTTGCAGCTCTACGCTGCCGACGACACGAGAAGCTCGGCGGTGGTACTGCGGCATATTTCCGTCAGTAGGCTGCGCGGCATCATGCGCCGTGCGGGGCTGGATGAGCCGCGTTACCCACTGCGTGAACACGGCAAGCGTACGTTCTATGTAACCGGCCCTTCCAGTTATGTCGACCAGGTGTTGCATCTCGCCCAACGGATGGACCGACCCCCTCGCAAGGTGCCAGAGCGCGCCCCGGTATTCGGCGTGGTGAAAGTGATCAATGTCCTCGTGGACGATCACCTGCAGGGCGCTGGAGCCAACAAGGTCCAGGTACCGGGCATGGCCTCCATGCTCGAAGCTCGGCTATCCCAGGCGCAGAAGGACCAACTGGCCGATGGCCGCCTTGTGTTGATGGCCTATCCAGATACCAACAGTCTGTTGATCAAGGGCCCACCCGCCCAAGTGAAGGTTATTGAAAAACTGGTGGCCGAGCTGGATGTCGCCCAGCCGCTGGATGAGGCCTCGCCAGGGCAGGCTGGCGTAGATGGCGACGTACTGCCCTGGATCGGCCCACCTCAGTTGAGCGCCGCGCAACACGAGCGTGTGCGACGTGCGTTCCTGGGAGCGGACCCTGAGTTTTCCCCCTGAAAAAGGCGTTTGTCCATGCACCTGGAAATATTGCTGCAGGAGCAACTGATCAGCCGCAAGCGTTTGGCCGCATTCGCACCGGGGAAGGTGCTGCCCTTGGACCCAGGCGTCACCCGCTGCGTGGAGGTGCGGGTCAATGGACAACTGATGGCAGTGGGAGAGTTGGTGCAGTTGGAGGATCGGCTAGGGGTTGAATTGCAGGAGACGTTTCAGGAGTGGTTGCCGCGGTAAGGGTGCGTTAGCGAATTGTCTGACCGGCAGTGGCCAAAAAAAGGCGAATGAATGGGTTTTTTCCTAACGCGGGTCTTCGAGCCGGTTTTTTATAGTCGTGCCAATGGCAGATGAGCTGGTCACACAATAAGGATTTTAATGTCAGTAGTCGACTACAGAGGTGCGTATGGCCGTCGTGACGGATGAAACGACGACGTCCCTGGTTTTCGCGCGTTGGACCTTGCATGGCGACGGCCGGTTGACGGGCGTGGAGGCGGATATTCAGTTGCCTCCCAAGGAGGGGCACGTGCTGCGGTTGCTGCTGGCCTCCGGTGGCGCGCTGATGACCAAGGACCGTTTGCTGGAACTGGCCTGGCCTCGGGGCGAAGTGGCCGAAGAGTCACTCACGCGGTGTATTTATTCTCTGCGCAAGCACTTGAGGGCCGACAAAGGCTTTATCAAGACGATTTATGGCAAGGGCTATCGCTTTACCTGCCCGGTGCGCACAGGTGATCAACCCAGGGCAGTGGCACACGTGTGCGCCGTCTGTGGTCAGGCCAGCAATGTCCAGGTTTAAGGCATGGGGCAAAGGCCTGGTGCTCGGGGTATTGATGGGCAGCAGCCAGGCCTGGGCCTTTTGCTGGGAAGAGGCGGCCAGCCGCTACGACCTTGAGCCGGAGTTGCTGCAAGCTATCGCCTTGGTCGAATCGGGTTACCGGGCGCAAGCGATGAACTACACCAACCGCAATGGCACGCGGGATATCGGCTTGATGCAAATCAACAGCATCCACTTGCCGCGCTTGCTCAAGCAGGGCATTACCGAAGAACGGCTGTTGAGCGAGCCTTGCCTGTCGGTGGAAGTAGGCGCCTCGATTCTTGCCGAGTTCATCCAGCGTTTTGGCTACAACTGGACGGCGGTGGGGGCTTACAACGTGGGGCCGGGGCCCGGGCCACAGCGTGAGGCATTGCGTCTGCGCTACGCCGAAAGGATCTGGGTGCGTTATGAGGCGTTGACGGCGCAACGTCAATGAGATCAGGTGGCACGCCTCGCATGCAGGCCACCACCCCGGCTATAATCACCGCCACCTTTTGCCGCCATCCGAGTCTAGCCCGCCCATGTATACTCTGGCCCGCCAGCTGTTGTTCAAACTCTCCCCGGAAACCTCCCACGATCTGTCCCTGGACCTGATCGGTGCCGGTGGCCGCCTGGGGCTCAATGGCCTGGTATGCAAGGCACCGGCGAAAGTGCCGGTGTCGGTGATGGGGTTGAACTTCCCCAACCCGGTCGGGCTGGCAGCCGGCCTGGACAAGAACGGCGCGGCCATCGACGGGTTTGCGCAGTTGGGTTTCGGCTTTGTCGAAATCGGCACCGTAACGCCGCGGCCGCAACCGGGCAACCCCAAGCCGCGCATTTTCCGCCTGCCGGAAGCGGAGGCGATCATCAATCGCATGGGCTTCAACAACCTCGGGGTCGACCATCTGCTGTCGCGGGTTCAGGCGGCGAAGTACACCGGCATCCTGGGTATCAACATTGGCAAGAACTTTGACACGCCGGTGGAGCGTGCGGTGGATGACTACCTGATTTGCCTGGACAAGGTCTATGCCCACGCCAGCTATGTCACCGTCAACGTCAGCTCGCCCAACACCCCGGGCCTGCGCAGCCTGCAATTTGGTGATTCCCTCAAGCAACTGCTCGAAGCCTTGCGCCAGCGCCAGGAAGACTTGGCCGTGCGTCATGGCAAGCGTGTGCCGCTGGCTATCAAGATAGCGCCGGACATGAGCGATGAAGAAACCGTACTGGTGGCCCAGGCCCTGGTGGATTCAGGGATGGATGCGGTGATTGCGACCAACACCACCCTCAGCCGCGTGGGCGTCGAAGGCCTGGCTCATGGTGACGAGGCGGGCGGCCTGTCGGGCGCACCGGTGCGTGACAAGAGCACCCATATCGTCAAGGTGCTGGCGGCCGAGTTGGCTGGGCGTTTGCCGATCATCGCGGTGGGCGGTATCACCGAAGGCAAGCATGCGGCTGAGAAGATCGCGGCCGGCGCCAGCCTGGTGCAGTTGTACTCCGGCTTCATCTACAAAGGCCCGGCATTGATTCGCCAGTCGGTGGATGCCATCGCTGCCTTGCGCTGAGCAGGCAATAAAAAGGGCTCCATGAAGGAGCCCCTGGGCCGAAGCCCGCCGCCCGGATGGGGCGCGCGTGGTTAAGTCGTTACAGATTCAAAGATGTGTGTGTCGCAATTAAATCCCCTGATTAGCCGACGGCGTGAAGTTCGTTGAGTCTGTGGATGCCCGCAGTGCCAGTCATACCGTCCCAGTTGTCGCCGCGTCCTTCTCGCCAGCCGTTGATCCAGGCTTGGCGTACCGACGGTAGAGTAAATGGGCAAAGCTCACGGGATTTTCCATGAACGCCATATTGATATCCGCGTAAAAATGCTCTTTCCAACGGATCACGCTTAAGTCTTCTCATAGGGTGTTTCCCTCACTTGTTGACTGTCTAGATATCCTTCGGCCTTGTCCAAGGCCGGGCAGAGTTTTTCTGCCGTTGGTGGGCTCGCTGCCGGCGTGGCGAGCCAATGTGTTGGCACCGTTACGGCGCCAACCTGTGTTGAGTTCTAACCAATAGGTCACATGTATTCAATGATCGTTTTGTCATAAGCACGTAACGATAACGATGCTATAGCCATAAGCTGGGCTGGTTATTCGCCCCTTTTATAGGGCAAAGCCAGCTATGATGTGCCCTGCATAGAGGAAAGGTTTAATTCCTTAGTGAGAATGCCCGCCTGTTGCAGTCGGTTATTATTCGACGAAGGGTCGGAATATTTCTTTTTGTTGCGCAACATTCTTCTTCTGCCTCGCCCATAAAGGCTCAAGAGCCCGCCAGACGGGGTGGAACGGCACATTCGTGCCACGCGAGCACTCTTCGAGAAAAGTGCTTGATTGAAAACCGAACCGGCGATGCGTCGCCTGTTCACTTATTGCTGAAAAGCCTGGAATGCCCCATGTCGGACCGTTTTGAACTCTTCCTCACCTGCCCCAAGGGCCTCGAAGGCCTGCTGATCGAGGAAGCCGTCGGGCTTGGCCTTGAGGAAGCCCGCGAGCACACCTCGGCCGTGCGCGGCATGGCCGACATGGAAACCGCCTACCGCTTGTGCCTCTGGTCGCGCCTGGCCAACCGTGTGTTGCTGGTGCTCAAGCGCTTCCCGATGAAGGACGCCGAGGATCTTTACCACGGCGTGCTGGACATCGAATGGGCTGACCACATGGTCCCCGACGGTACCCTCGCGGTGGAGTTCAGCGGCCATGGCTCGGGCATCGACAACACCCACTTCGGCGCGCTGAAGGTCAAGGATGCGATCGTCGACAAACTGCGCACCCCGACCGGCGAACGTCCGTCCATCGACAAGATCAACCCTGACCTGCGCATTCACCTGCGCCTGGACCGTGGCGAAGCCATCCTGTCCCTGGACCTTTCCGGCCACAGCCTGCACCAGCGCGGCTACCGCCTGCAGCAGGGCGCGGCACCCCTGAAGGAAAACCTGGCGGCGGCGATCCTGATCCGCGCCGGCTGGCCGCGTATTGCAGCCGAAGGCGGCGCACTCACAGACCCGATGTGCGGTGTGGGTACCTTCCTGGTCGAGGGCGCGATGATCGCCGCCGACATGGCCCCCAACCTCAACCGTGAACTCTGGGGGTTCACTACCTGGCTGGGCCACGTCCCGGCGCTGTGGAAAAAACTGCACGCAGAAGCCACTGAGCGTGCCGCCATCGGCATGAACAAGCCGCCGTTGTGGGTACGTGGCTACGAAGCCGACCCGCGCCTGATCCAGCCCGCACGCAACAACATCGAACGCGCCGGCCTGAGCCACTGGATCAAGGTGTACCAGGGCGAAGTGGGCACGTTCGAGCCGCGCCCGGACCAGAACCAGAAAGGTTTGGTGATCTGCAACCCACCCTACGGTGAGCGCCTGGGTGATGAAGCCAGCCTGTTGTATCTCTATCAGAACCTCGGCGAACGCTTGCGCCAAGCCTGTATGGGCTGGGAAGCCGCAGTGTTCACCGGCGCGCCGGACCTGGGCAAGCGCATGGGTATCCGTAGCCACAAACAGTATTCGTTCTGGAACGGCGCATTGCCGTGCAAATTGTTGCTGATCAAGGTCAACCCGGATCAGTTCGTCACTGGCGAGCGCCGCACTCCTGAACAGCGCCAGGCCGAACGTGAGCAAGCGGCCTACGACCAGGCCCCGAGCGAGCCGGCAGAGCGTCAGTACAACAAGAACGGCAACCCGATCAAGCCCGCCCCGGCCCCCGTGGTGGAGCAGGCGCGCTTGAGCGAAGGCGGGCAGATGTTTGCCAACCGCCTTCAGAAGAACCTCAAGCTGCTGGGCAAATGGGCCAAGCGCGAAGGGGTGGATTGCTACCGTGTGTATGACGCCGACATGCCTGAGTACTCCATGGCGATCGACCTGTACCACGATTGGGTGCACGTGCAGGAGTACGCCGCGCCTAAATCCATCGACCCGGAAAAAGCCTCGGCCCGCATGTTCGATGCCCTGGCGGCCATTCCCCAGGCACTGAACGTCGACAAGAGCCGTGTGGTGGTCAAGCGTCGTGAGCGTCAGAGCGGCACCAAGCAATACGAGCGTCAGAGTGCCCAAGGTAAATTCACCGAGGTCAGTGAAGGCGGCGTGAAGTTGCTGGTCAACCTTACCGATTACCTGGACACCGGCCTGTTCCTCGACCACCGCCCGATGCGCATGCGCATCCAGAAGGAAGCGGCGGGCAAGCGTTTCCTCAACTTGTATTGCTACACCGCCACCGCGAGTGTGCATGCCGCCAAGGGCGGTGCGCGCAGCACCACCAGCGTCGACCTGTCCAAGACCTACCTGGACTGGGCGCGTCGCAACTTCTCCCTCAACGGTTTTTCCGACAAGAACCGCCTGGAACAGGGTGACGTGATGGCGTGGCTGGAAGCGAGCCGCGATGAATTCGACATGATCTTCATCGACCCGCCGACCTTCTCCAACTCCAAGCGCATGGAAGGCATCTTCGACGTGCAGCGTGACCATGTGCAGTTGCTCGACCTGGCCATGGCGCGCCTGGCGCCGGGTGGCGTGTTGTACTTCTCCAACAACTTCCGCAAGTTCCAGCTAGAAGACAACCTCAGCGAACGCTATGCGGTCGAGGAAATCAGCGACAAGACCATCGACCCGGATTTTGCGCGCAATGCCAAGATCCACCGCGCCTGGAAAATCACCGCACGCTGATTTTCCCCTGTAGGAGCGAGCTTGCTCGCGAAGATCGTCAACGATACCGCGGATATCCTGGATGAACGCGGTGCCTGTGAGTTTTTCGCGAGCAAGCTCGCTCCTACAGTAAGCCTCTGTGGCGAGGGAGCTTGCTCCCTCGCCCACAATAAGTCCGTGACGGTTTTACGCTGGTCAAACACCCTGCCGATGGCTATAACTTAAGCCCTAGCCAAAGTGACACCCCCGCACACTGGCGCTGTGAGTGTTGCCTATGCCGATGCAAGTCGTTCGCCCGAAAATCCTTGGTTTTATCAGTGAGCAGGCATCGGCTTGGCTGGTGGCATTGGTGGTGTTATTGATCGGTAGCGCGCTGACGGTGGTCGTCGCGTGGGCGGCATCCGACTTATATCAGCAACAGGTGCGCCAGCGGTTCCAGTTGCTGGTCAACGAGCGCTACACCCGCATCCAGGAACGTTTTGAAGACCAGGAGCAACGCCTGGGTAGCTTGCAGCGCTTTTTCGTCAATTCCGGCGAGGTGTCTCGCGCCGAGTTCGACGGTTTCGCCAAACCGCTGTTGTTGCATGCCCGTGCCTATGCCTGGGCCCCACGGGTATTTCGCACGCAGCGCAACCTGTTTGAGCAGGACATTTCTCGCCAGCGCGGCATTCCCTTCAGTATCCGCGAACTGAATACTGCAGGTGAGTTGGCACCAGCGGCCGAACGCGATGAATATGTACCGGTGCTGTACAGCCAGACGCAAAGTCTGCTGGGCTCGCCGCTGGGCTTTGATCTGCTGGCCCAACCCCTGCGTCGCTCAGCCCTGGAGCGTGCGCAAGAAAGCGGCCAGCTGGCAGTGTCGCAACCCATGCAGTTGGTGGGGGTGGAACCCGCATATGCCGCAGGCGTGTTGTTGGTGGCGCCCGTGAGCAAACTCGCTGGTGCCGAGCCCTACGGTTATGTGATGGCGGTGATCAGCATGCGTCAGCTGGTAGCCGAGGGGTTGCCCAGGCCCAACCGGGACAACCTGGTGATGCAGATCGTAGACACCTCCGACACCCAGCAACGGGTGTTGTATGCCTCCAGCAACACCTTGGGCAGCAGCGGCTTGACGGCTGCGCGCCGCCTCACCCTGGGCGATCATGTCTACGCCCTGAGCCTGAGCGCCAGCGAAGTGTTCGACAGGGCCAACCATTCTTCGATGCACACCATTCTGGCGATGGGCGTGTTGCTCAGCGCCTTGCTCAGTGCGCTGCTTTACATGCTGGTGAGCCAGCGCCAGCGCGCACTGAAACTGGTGGAGCAACGCACCGTTCAATTGCGTGCCCGCGAGCAGGAGTTGCGTGGCGCCCATGGGCAATTGCGCAGCGTGCTGAATGCGGCGACTCAAGTGGCGATCATTGCCACGGACCTGCGCGGGGTGATCAACACCTTCAATGCCGGTGCCGAGCAGATGCTGGGCTTTACGGCCGAGGAGGTGCTGGGGCATATGACCTTGGACCGTCTGCACGTAGCCATGGAACTCGACGCCCGCGCTGAGCCGTTGAGCAGGGCGCTGGGCAAGCGCATCCCCGCGAGCCAGGCGATGCTGGTGGAGAGCCCGGACAGTCAACATGAAGGGCGTGAGTGGACGCTGGTGCGCAAGGACGGCAGCCAACTGACGGTCAACATGTTGCCGACCGTGCTCTTGGATGACCATGGCCTGTGGGTCGGGCACCTGGCGATTTACCTGGATGTCACCGAGCAAAAGCGCGCCTATGAGGCCCTTGCTGTACGCGACCGTCTGCTGAAAAAACTCAGCGCCCACGTGCCGGGTGGGATCTTCCAGTTCACCCTGGAGCCCCAGGACACCTGGCGTTTCATCTATGCCAGCGAAGGCATGCGCGATATCTATGAAATCGAACTGGGCATGCTGCAGCAGGATGCGGGCAAAGTGCTGGAGCGCATTCACCCCTTGGACCTGGAGCGCGTGCGTGCGTCGATACGCCTTTCTGCGTTGCAACTGAGCCATTGGCGCGAAGAGTACCGCGTGCAATTACCCCAACGAGGCCTGCGCTGGATTCGCGGCGAAGCGACGCCGGAAGAGTTGCCGGGAGGCGGTACGCTTTGGCACGGTTATGTGTCGGATATTTCTGATCTCAAACGGGTCGAGGAAGAACTGCGTGCGCTGTCCATCACCGACTCTCTGACAGGGATCTATAACCGTCGCTATTTCCAGGATCGCCTCAAGGGCGAAATGCTCCGGCTCAACCGTATGTCTGGCGCGCTGTCGTTGATCATGCTCGATATCGACCACTTCAAGCGCATCAACGATCAGCACGGCCATGCCGTGGGCGACGGCGTGCTGCAGGAGTTGTGCAAGCGTATCGGCCAACGCTTGCGCCGCACCGATGTGTTTTGCCGGATCGGCGGGGAAGAGTTTGTGGTGCTGTGCCCCAACACCGATGGCGCCCAGGCCTACAGCCTGGCGATGCAGTTGTGGCAGTCGCTGCGCGGTGCGTCGATGGAGCCGGTGGGGGTTGTCACCGCCAGCTTCGGCGTGGCCAGTTGGCGGCTCGACGAAGGTATCGATGGCTTGCTGCTGCGCGCGGATTCGGCGGTGTACGTGGCCAAGCAGGCGGGCAGGGATCGGGTCGAGGAAGCCCTGACGCTTGAATGATCGTTCCCACGCTCTGCGTGGGAATGCATCCTAAGACGCTCCGCGTCACGCCTTGAGCGCGGACGCAGAGCGTCCAAAACAGCATTCCCACGCAGGGCGTGGGAACGATCAGACAGGGTGATGTGGTGCTTTAGAGAACCGGTGCGGCTGCAACGGCCTTCGGCTGGCGATACAGGTCCAGCAGCACCTGATCCAGCACCGACGAGGCTCCCCAAGGCTTGGCGTCGTTGAGAATCGCCACCACCGCCCAGGTATTGCCATTGTTATCGCGGCTGTAACCGGCGATGGCGCGTACGGTGTTCAAGGTGCCGGTCTTCACATGGGCTTCGCCGCGCAGGGCGGTGGTTTTCAGGCGTTTACGCATGGTGCCGTCGGTGCCGGCGATCGGCATCGAGCTGATGTACTCCGCCGCATAAGGGCTTTTCCACGCGGCTTGCAGCATGGCCGCCATCTCGCGGGCGCTGACCCGTTCGGCGCGGGACAGGCCGGAGCCGTTTTCCATCACCAGGTGCGGCGCGGTGATGCCTTTTTTGGCCAGCCACTGGCGCACGACACGTTGCGCGGCCTTGGCATCGTCGCCATCGGCATCGTTGCGAAACTGTGCACCCAGGCTCAGGAACAACTGCTGGGCCATGGTGTTGTTACTGTATTTGTTGATGTCACGGATGATCTCCGCCAGGTCCGGCGAGAAGGCCCGGGCCAGGACTTTGGCATCCTTGGGCACCGGTGCCTGGATATCACGGCCCTGGATGGTGCCGCCCAACTCCTTCCAGATCGCCCGCACGGCGCCTGCGGTGTAGGTGGCGTGGTCGAGCAGCGACAGGTAGGTCTGCGAGCTGCAGCCATCACCCAGTTGGCCGCTGACGGTCACGGTCACGCTGCCGTCGGCGGCGGTCACCGGGCTGTAGCGCACGTCACCGGTGCACTGTTTGGCGTTGGTGACTTTCACCTGGTTGTCGATGCGGATGCTGGCAATCGGCGGTTCGACCGATACGATCACCCGTCCTGAATCATTGCGGGTCACGAAGCGCAGGGCCTTGAGGTTGACCAGCAAGGCGTCGGGCTTGACCAGGAATGGCTTGTTCTCATCGTTGCCGTCGTCGTTGAACTCGGGCAATTGCGGCTGGTTGAAGAAATTTCGGTCCAGCACCAGGTCACCGGTGACTTGCTGCACACCATTGGCACGCAGGTCGCGCATCAGCAGCCAGAGTTTTTCCATGTTCAGCTTGGGGTCGCCGCCGCCCTTGAGGTACAGGTTGCCGCGCAACACGCCGCCGCTGAGGGTGCCATCGGTGTAGAACTCGGTCTTCCACTGATGGTTGGGGCCGAGCATTTCCAGGGCCGCGTAAGTGGTGACCAGCTTCATGGTGGAGGCCGGGTTCACCGAGACGTCGGCGTTGAAAACCGTAGGGGTACCAGGGCCGTTCAGGGGCAGCATCACCAGGGACAGCGCGGTATTTTGCAGCTTGGCCTTCTGCAAGGCCTGGGCAACGCTGGGTGGCAGGGTGTTATTGACGGGAGCGGCGCAAACGGAAAAGGCCAGGGGCAAGACAACACTGGCAAGTAACACTGAACGCAAAGATTTGATCATAAGAAATAAAACCCTACTGCTGAGGAGGGTGAAAAAGGCGAGGGGTATGGAAGAAAATCCCTCAGTGGTCACGAAAGTGTCGGCATTATGCCCCAAGCTGGCGCCACGTGTAGCTGAACGATAGCTGCTAATCGTGGTTTTTTTGCGCGCATTTGCCCGTCGGTCCCAGAGAGTCGGGCAATTGCCGCCTTAAACTGCTAAAGTGCCGCCCGTTAATACTTATGAGGATTGTTCCAATGGCGACTAACCGTTCCCAGCGTCTGCGCAAAAAACTGTGCGTTGATGAATTTCAAGAGCTGGGTTTCGAACTGAACCTGGACTTCAACGAAGGCCTGAGTGAAGAAGCTATCGACGCTTTCCTCGAAGCATTCATCAAAGAAGCCATGGAAGCCAACGGCCTGGGCTATGTCGGCGGCGATGACTACGGTCTGGTTTGCCTGCAGAAGCGTGGCTCGGTCTCCGAAGAGCAGCGTGCTGCGGTCGAAGCCTGGCTCAAAACCCGTTCCGAGCTGACCAAGGCTGAAGTCAGCCCGTTGCTGGACGTGTGGTATCCAGAAAAGCCGATCAACGCGGCTAAGTGATACTGAAAAAAACGGCGACCTGAGGGTCGCCGTTTTTTTATGCCTTGCGCCAATTCAGAATCAGCAGCGTCAACACCCCCGCCACAATCCCCCAGAACGCCGACCCGATGGAAAACAACGTCAAGCCTGACGCGGTGACCATAAAGGTGATCAGCGCCGCTTCCCGTTCCTTCGGCTCATTCATGGCGATGCTCAAGCCATTGATGATCGAGCCAAACAACGCCAACGCCGCAATCGACAGCACCAACTCCTTGGGCAGCGCCGCGAAGAGTGCCGCCAGCGTGGCGCCGAATACCCCGGCAATTCCATAGAACACCCCGCACCACACCGCCGCGGTGTAGCGCTTGTTGCGGTCTTCATGGGCGTGGGGGCCGGTGCAGATCGCGGCACTGATCGCCGCCAGGTTGATGCCGTGGGAGCCGAACGGTGCCAGCACCAACGACGCCAGGCCGGTGGTGGTGATCAATGGCGAAGCCGGCACGGTATAGCCGTCGGCGCGCAGTACGGCTACGCCGGGCATGTTCTGCGAGGTCATGGCCACCACGAACAGCGGAATGCCGATGCTGATGGTCGCCGCCAGCGAGAAGTGCGGCGTCGTCCAAACAGGCGTCGCCACCTCCAGATGAAAGCCGCTGAAATCCAACAACCCCATCAGCCCTGACAAGGCGGTGCCGATGAGCAAGGCGGCCAGCACGGCATAGCGCGGCGACAGGCGCTTGATGATCAGGTAGGTGAAGAACATCCCCAGCACCAGCCCGGTACGGTGCTGGGCGGCGACGAAAATTTCGCTGCCGATCTTGAACAGAATCCCCGCCAGCAGCGCCGCCGCCAGTGAGGCCGGAATCCGCTTGACCAGTTTCTCAAAGCTGCCGGTCAACCCGCAGACCGTCACCAGTACCGCACAGGTGATGTAGGCACCGATGGCCTCGCCATAACTCACGCCGCCCAGGCTTGTGATCAACAGCGCCGCGCCAGGGGTGGACCAGGCGATGGTGATCGGTGTGCGATAGCGCAGGGACAGGCCGATGCTGCACACCGCCATGCCGATGGAAATCGCCCAGATCCACGAAGAAATCTGCGCGGTGGTCAAGCCAGCGGCCTGGCCGGCCTGGAACATCAGCACCAGGGAGCTGGTATAGCCGGTCATCATGGCGATAAAGCCGGCGACGACGGCCGACGCAGAAGTGTCGGCCAGTGGGCGCAAGGGCGCTTGGGTGGCGTCGGTCATGGAGAGGTGTTCCTTTTTACCTGACTCCGCACGCTGTAGGAGCGAGCTTGCTCGCGAAAATCGCCAACGATAACGCGGGCAATCAGATTAAACGCGGCGCCCTTGGGTTCTTCGCGAGCAAGCTCGCTCCTACAGTGGGATGTCGTTCATGGGAAATCGTGGATTCAAGCCTAAACTCAAACGTAACCAGTCATTGCAATACAGCCGAGCCCGCAAACAGCCGTACAGTGTGTTGGCACAGTGGGTTGTGTACAATGTGCGCTGTTTTTAGGTGATACTTGCCAGCGACACGCTGTTGCCGTATTACCGTTAATTCGCCGTTCTCAAACCCGAGTGCCCATGAACGAACAGTTGCAACCTCTCAAGAAACAACCGCGAGCCGGCAAGGCCGGTCGCAGCGGAACCCAGGACGATATCGTCTATGCGCATATCTTCGAGGCGATCCTTGAACAACGCCTGGCGCCCGGAACCAAATTGAGTGAAGAGGCACTGGGCGAGATCTTCGGCGTGAGCCGCACCATCATTCGCCGCGCGCTGTCGCGCCTGGCCCATGAAAGCGTGGTACTGCTGCGGCCCAATCGCGGTGCGGTGGTTGCCAGCCCAAGCGTCGAAGAAGCACGCCAGGTGTTCATGGCCCGGCGCTTGGTGGAGCGGGCGATCACAGAATTGGCGGTGCAGCACGCCACGACCGAGCAGTTGGCCGAGTTGCGCCAGATGGTCAACGACGAGCGCGACAGCTTCTCCCGTGGTGACCGTGGCGCCGGTATCCGTCTCTCCGGCGAATTTCACTTGAAGCTGGCCGAAGCCGCGAAGAACGCGCCGCTGATCAGCTTCCAGCGCAGCCTGGTGTCGCAGACGTCATTGATCATCGCCCAGTACGAAAGCGGCAACCGCTCGCACTGTTCCTACGATGAACACACCCAGTTGATCGACGCGATCGAAGCCCGTGATGCGACGTTGGCGGTGAACTTGATGATGCATCACATGGATCACATCGACAGCAAGCTCAACCTCGATGAAGAGAGCGCGTCGGATGATTTGCATGCGGTGTTTTCGCATCTTTTACAGACTAAAAAACCTGGGCGCTCGTCTGTAAAGTTGTAAACCCAATCAAATGTGGGAGCAGGGCTTTTGTGGGAGCCGGGCTTGCCCGCGATGCAGGCGCCGCGGTGTATCAGTTACACCGCGGTGATGCTATCGCAGGCAAGCCAGCTCCCACACAAGCCAGCTCCCACACAAGCCAGCTCCCACATGGGTTGTGTGTAGCTTGAATCAGCGCTGGTGCACGAGCTGGCCGGCTGCATAGGTCTGCAGTACCGTCCGATCATCCCCCAGCGTCATCAGCACAAACAACGTCTCGGCAATGTTATTGGCCTGTTTCAGGCGATAGCTCAGCAGCGGCGTGGCGTTGTAATCCAACACCAGGAAGTCTGCATCGGTACCTGGCTGCAAGGTGCCGATCTTGTCTTCCAGGCGCAACGCCCGCGCGCCGCCCAGGGTCGCCAGGTACAGCGACTTGAACGGGCTCAGCCGCGCACCTTGCAGTTGCATGACCTTGTAGGCTTCGTTCAGGGTTTGCAGCAGCGAGAAGCTGGTGCCGCCACCCACGTCGGTGCCCAGGCCCACGTTCAAGTTGTGTTTCTCGGCCATCGGCAGGTTGAACAGGCCACTGCCGAGGAAGAAGTTCGAAGTCGGGCAGAACGCCACCGCCGAGCCAGTCTCTGCCAGCCGTGCGCATTCGTCATCACACAGGTGTACGCCGTGGGCAAACACCGAGCGCTCGCCGAGCAGCTTGTAATGGTCGTAGACATCCAGGTAGCCGTTGCGCTCCGGGAACAGCTCATTGACCCACTCGATTTCCTGCTTGTTCTCGCTGATGTGGGTCTGCATGTACACATCCGGGTATTCGCCCAGCAGCTGCCCGGCCAGCGTCAGTTGCTCCGGCGTGCTCGTAGGCGCGAAGCGTGGCGTCACCGCATAGTGCAGGCGGCCCTTACCGTGCCAGCGCTCGATCAGCGCCTTGCTTTGCTGGTAGCTGGATTCGGCGGTGTCGGTCAGGTAGTCCGGTGCGTTGCGGTCCATCATCACCTTGCCGGCGATCATGCGCAGGTCGAGTTTCTCGGCCGCTTCAAAGAATGCATTCACCGATTGCGGGTGCACGCTGCCGAACACCAGCGCGGTGGTGGTGCCGTTGCGCAGCAGTTCCTTGATGAAGATATCGGCGACTTCTTCGGCGTGAGCCTTGTCGGCAAACTGGCTTTCACAGGGGAAGGTGTAGGTGTTGAGCCAGTCCAGCAACTGTTCGCCATAGGCGCCGACCATACCGGTTTGCGGCAGGTGGATATGGGTGTCGATCAAGCCAGGGGTGATCAGCGCGTCCTGGTAATGGGTGATGTCAATATCGGCGGGCAGGCTCGGCAGCAGGTCGCTGGCGTGACCAAGGGCGCTGATCTGGCCGTTGTCGATCACCAGCAGGCCGTCCTCGAAATATTCGTAGGAGGCATCGATCCCAACAACGGCAGGGTCGGCGATGCTGTGCAGGATGGCGGCACGGTAGGCTTTGCGAGTCAAAGGCATGATCGTCTCAATTTAGATAGCGTGGCTGCGGCGCGAAGCCGGCAGCAGTTTGGCAATAGGTTCGGCGCCGGCAAGGTGCTGGCCGAAATTGGCGTTATAGGTGGCGATGATTTCGCCGGCGATGGAGATGGCGATCTCCACCGGTAGCTTGCCCTTGACCTCGGGGAGGCCCATGGGGCAGCGCATGCGCTGTAACTGCGTGGCATCAAAGCCACGGTCACGCAGGCGGTGTTCGAATTTGACCCGCTTGGTTTTCGAGCCGATCAGGCCGAAGTAGGCGAAGTCGTTGCGCTTGAGCAGGGCGGCGGTCAGTTCCAGGTCCAGCGCGTGGTTGTGGGTCATGACGATGCAGTAACTGCCTGCTGGCAAGTCGGCAATTTCGTCGACCGGCTCTTCGCTGACGATTTTACGCACGCCTTGGGGAATGTGCTGCGGGAATTCCTGCTCGCGGGAATCGATCCAGCGCACCCGGCAGGGCAGGCTTGCCAGCAATGGCACCAACGCACGGCCGACATGGCCGGCGCCAAATACAGCGATGTGCGCCTGCGCCTGGCCCATGGGCTCGAACAGCAGCACGGTCACGCCGCCGCAGCATTGGCCCAGGCTGGCGCCGAGGCTGAAGCGCTCCAGGTGGGTGTTCTGCTGGCCGCGTACCAACATGTCCCGGGCGATCTGCATCGCCTTGTATTCCAAGTGCCCGCCGCCGATGGTGTCGAAGGTGTGCGTTGCGCTGATGACCATCTTGGAACCGGCGTTGCGCGGGGTGGAGCCGAGTTCTTCGATGATGGTGAC
This sequence comes from Pseudomonas sp. B2021, assembly GCF_018135665.1. NCBI lineage: Bacteria > Pseudomonadati > Pseudomonadota > Gammaproteobacteria > Pseudomonadales > Pseudomonadaceae > Pseudomonas > Pseudomonas sp. B2021. The sequence goes on along the minus strand of NZ_SMOF01000001.1, from coordinate 4,524,039 downwards.
GAGCACGCAGGGTTCGCCCTGGTTTTGCAGGGTGGCGAGGGCGCTGATCCAGTTGTCCATGTCTACCTCCAGTCAGATCGTTCCCACGCTCTGCGTGGGAATGCATACCATGACGCTCAGCGTCACTAGAGCGGACGCACAGCGTCCAGGGCGGCATTCCCACGCGGAGCGTGGGAACGATCAACAGCCTTTAGCACCTGCAACTGCCGCATCTGCTCACACCCCCACAACACCCGCTCGGGCGTGGCCGGCGCATCAATTTTGGGCTGATGGCGATAATCACCGAGGCTCGCGACTGCATCCTTGATCGCACACCACGAGGCAATCCCCAGCATGAACGGCGGCTCGCCCACGGCCTTGGAATGGAACACCGTGTCCTCCGGGTTCTTGCGGTTCTCTACCAGCTTCACCCGCAGGTCCAGCGGCATGTCGGCCACCGCCGGGATCTTGTAGCTGGCCGGGCCGTTGGTCATCAGCTTGCCCTTGTTGTTCCACACCAGCTCTTCCATGGTCAGCCAGCCCATGCCCTGGATGAAGCCGCCTTCCACCTGGCCGATGTCGATGGCCGGGTTCAGCGAGGCACCCACGTCGTGCAGGATGTCGGTGCGCAGCATTTTGTATTCGCCGGTCAGGGTGTCGACGATCACTTCGCAGCAGGCCGCCCCGAACGCGTAGTAGTAGAACGGCCGCCCGCGTGACTGGCTGCGGTCGTAGAAGATTTTCGGGGTTTTGTAGAAACCTGTGCTGGAGAGCGATACCTGGGCGAAATACGCCTGCTGGATCAACGCTTCGAAGCTGAGGATCTGCTCGCGCACGCGCACATGGCCGTTGCGAAACTCCACGTCCGCCTCGCTCACGTCGTACTTGCGCGCCGCAAATTCCACCAGGCGCTGCTTGATGGTTTCGGCCGCATTCTGCGCGGCCTTGCCGTTCAGGTCGGCGCCGCTGGAGGCAGCGGTGGGGGAGGTGTTGGGCACCTTGTCGGTGTTGGTGGCGGTGATCTGGACGCGGTCGATGTCTACTTGGAACACTTCGGCCACGACTTGCGCAACCTTGGTATTCAAGCCCTGGCCCATCTCGGTGCCGCCGTGGTTCAGGTGGATGCTGCCGTCGGTGTAGATATGGATCAGTGCGCCAGCCTGGTTGAGGAAGCTGGCGGTGAACGAAATACCGAATTTCACCGGGGTCAGCGCCAAGCCCTTTTTCAGGATCGGGCTGTGGGCGTTGTACAGGCGGATCGCTTCGCGGCGCTCGGCATATTGGCTGCTGGCTTCCAACTCGGCGGTCATTTCTTCGAGCATGTTGTGCTCGACGGTCTGATAGTAGTGGGTGACGTTGCGCTCGGTCTTGCCGTAGTAGTTGGCCTTGCGCACGGCCAGCGGGTCTTGGCCCAGATGGCGCGCGATGGCGTCCATCACCTCTTCGATGGCGACCATGCCCTGGGGGCCGCCGAAGCCGCGATAGGCGGTGTTGGAGGCGGTATTGGTCTTGCAGCGATGGCCGTTGACCGTGGCGTCGCCCAGGTAATACGAGTTGTCGGCGTGGAACATGGCGCGGTCGACAATCGAGTTGGACAGGTCCGGCGAACAGCCGCAGTTACCCGCCAGCTCCAGGTTGATGCCGTGCAGGCGGCCGTTGTCGTCAAAGCCCACGTCGTATTCGATATAGAAGGGGTGGCGCTTGCCGGTCATCAGCATGTCTTCGACCCGTGGCAGGCGCATCTTGGTCGGCTGGCCGGTGAGGCGCGCCACCACGGCGCACAGGCACGCCGGGCTGGCGGCCTGGGTTTCCTTGCCGCCAAAGCCACCGCCCATGCGGCGCATGTCCACCACAATCTTGTTCATCGACACATCCAGCACTTCCGCCACCAGCTTCTGCACTTCGGTGGGGTTTTGCGTGGAGCAATAGACGATCATGCCGCCATCTTCGGTGGGCATCACCGAAGAGATCTGGGTTTCTAGGTAAAAGTGTTCCTGGCCGCCGATATGCAAAGTGCCCTGGATGCGGTGCTTGGCACTTGCCAGCGCAGCGGCCGAATCGCCGCGCTGGTGAGTGTGGCTGTCGAGCACGAAGTGCTTGTTGCGAAACGCCTCGACCACATCCAGCACTGGCTCCAGGTCTTCATATTCGATCACCGCCGCCATTGCCGCCTTGCGTGCGGTCTCCAGGTCGCGGGCGGCCACGGCCAGCACCACCTGGCCGACGAACTGCACGGTGTCGATGGCCAGCAGTGGGTCGCCGGGCATCAACGGGCCGATGTCTTTCAGGCCCGGTACGTCTTCGTGGGTGATGACTATGCGTACGCCGTCGAAGGCATAGCAGGGCGCGGTATCGATGCTGATGATGCGGGCGTGGGCACGGTCGGACATGCGCGCATACAGGTGCAACTGGTTGGGGAATTCCAGGCGGTCATCGATGTACTGCGCTTCACCGCTGACGTGCTTGGCGGCGCTGTCATGCTTGACGCTGCGCCCCACCCCGGTGGTGAGGTCCTGGGCAAACAGTGCGGCAAGTTCGGCCTGGGTTTTTACCACGGCGTGATGGTTAGACATAAGCGGTCACCCGAGTCTCGATGTGCGGCGTTTGCAGTTCGATGAAGTATTTGCGCAGCAGGTTCTGCGCGCTGAGCAGGCGGTATTCCTTGCTGGCGCGAAAGTCCGACAGTGGGGTGAAGTCCTGTGCCAGGGCGGCGCAGGCTTTCTCGACCGTGGCCAAGTTCCAGATGGCGCCCAACAACGCGGCCTCGCAATTTTTTGCGCGTTTTGGTGTGGCGGCCATGCCTCCGAAGGCAACGCGAGCCGCGCTGATCACACCGTTGTCGATCTTCAGGTTGAACGCCGCGCACACGGCGGAAATATCATCGTCCAGGCGCTTTGACACCTTGTAGGCCCGAAACAGCGTGTGGCCCTTGGGCACGATGATAGTCTCGATGAACTCACTGTCCTGGCGGGCGGTGACGCGGTAGTCGATGAAGTAGTCTTCCAGCGCCAGGGTACGGCGGGTGTTGCCCTTGCACAGTACGATCTGCGCGCCCAGGGCAATCAGCAGCGGTGGCGAGTCACCAATGGGCGAAGCGTTGCCGATATTGCCGCCCAGGGTGCCTTGGTTGCGAATTTGCAGGGAGGCGAAGCGGTGCAGCAGTTCGCCGAAGTCCGGGTATTCGTGGTGCAGCGCGGCGTAGCAGTCGGAGAGGGCGGTGGCTGCGCCGATTTCCAGGCGGTCGTCGAACTGCTCGATGCGTTTCATGGCTTCAATGTTGCCCACGTAGATCATCACCGGCAGGGTGCGGTGGAACTGGGTGACTTCCAGCGCCAGGTCAGTGCCACCGGCCAGCAGGCGGGCCTGCGGGTAGGCGTCATAGAGGTCGGCCAGGTCGGCGACGGTCAGCGGCACCAGGCAGCGCTTGTCACCGCTGTTGAGTTCACCGGTCTGGGTCGGCGCGATGGCCTTGAGGCGGGCGATGGTTTCAGCCTGGCGGCTGTCGAATTGATCCTGGGGTTTGTTGCAGCAGGCCTGTTCGGCAGCGGCGAGGATCGGGCGATAACCGGTGCAGCGGCACAGGTTGCCGGCCAGGGCTTCATGGGCTTTCTGGCTGTCGGGGGCGTCGCTGTTTTTTTGCAGGGCAAACAGCGACATCACAAAACCTGGGGTGCAAAAGCCGCACTGCGAACCGTGGCACTCGACCATGGCCTGTTGCACGCTGTGCAGTTGGCCCTGGTGCTTGAGGTCTTCGACGCTGATCAGTTGTTTGCCGTGCAGTGACGACACGAACGTCAGGCAGGAATTGAGGCTGCGATAACGAATCTGCTCGGCGCCTTGCTCGTCGGTGTGTAACTCGCCGACCACCACGGTGCACGCGCCACAGTCGCCGCTGGCGCAGCCTTCCTTGGTACCGGGTTTGCCCACATGCTCGCGCAGATAATTGAGCACGGTCAGGTTGGGGTCCAGGGCGTGCTCGCTACGGAGTTCCTGGTTAAGTAAAAACTGGATCACGGAAGGCCTCGCAGACTCATTATTGTTGTTAACCGCTTTGCGCCGAATCTAGTCATGTCTGACTTTTCGGTCAATTGTTTTCTGACCTAAGGGTCAAGAAAATGCGGTCGCAACACTTTCAATTATGGTCCAGTCTTCTGGAACCGGCGTTTTTGGCGGCTTACAGGCTTTCAACGTTGCTTATTTCGTGCCAAATTCGCCACGGTGGGCGTAGCGCCATCAGCGGGCCAATGCGCTACACTGCCGCGCTTGTACCGATAGCAGATTTTGAAGGGAAAACATGACGTTCAAGGCGCCGGACAGTCTCGCCGAGCAAATTGCTCACCACCTCGCCGAACGTATCATTCGCGGCGATCTCAAGCCTGGGGAGCGGATCCAGGAACAGAAGGTCACGCTGGCGCTCAACGTCAGCCGTGGTTCCGTGCGCGAAGCTTTGCTGATCCTTGAGCGCCGCCATCTGATCGCGATCCTGCCGCGCCGTGGCGCCCACGTCACCGAACTCACCGCGCACAAGGTGCAGAGCCTGTGTACGTTGATGGGCGAGATGTACATCCTGCTCGGCAATGCGGTTGCCGAAGGCTGGCAGACCCAGGCCGACATGGCGCCGTTTCTGCAGATCCAGCAACGCCTTCAATTGAGCCTGGAGCGCGAGGACATCCGCGCGTTCGTCGAAGAAAGCTTCAACGTGATGCGCGCCGCGTACCCCTTCGCCAACAACCCGTATTTGCAGGAAACCGTCGAAAACCTGCAGCCGGCGATGAACCGCGCTTATTACCTGGCCCTGGATCAGCGCAAGGCGTCCATGAGCGAGTTCCAGGCGCTGTTCGCGCAATTGCTCGCCGCGGTACTGGCCCGTGACCTGGCGCAGATTCGCCTGGTACTCACAGCCTATTGCCAGCGCAGCAGTTCGCTGGTCATCGCAGCCTTGGCGGACGCCTAAGCGTGCGGCTCAAGTGCATCAAGTTGGCGGGGTTCAAATCCTTCGTCGACCCCACCACCGTGAACTTCCCCAGCAACATGGCGGCGGTGGTAGGGCCCAATGGCTGCGGCAAGTCGAACATCATCGACGCCGTGCGTTGGGTGATGGGCGAGAGCTCGGCGAAAAACCTGCGCGGCGAGTCGATGACCGACGTCATCTTCAACGGCTCCACCAGCCGCAAGCCGGTGAGCCAGGCCAGTATCGAGCTGGTATTCGATAACTCCGACGGCACCCTGATCGGCGAATACGCGGCTTACGCGGAGATTTCCATCCGCCGTAAAGTCACGCGCGACAGTCAGAACAGTTACTTCCTCAACGGCACCAAGTGTCGCCGTCGCGATATCACCGATATCTTCCTCGGCACCGGCCTGGGCCCGCGCAGCTACTCGATCATCGAGCAGGGCATGATCTCCAAGCTGATCGAAGCCAAGCCCGAAGACCTGCGTAACTTTATCGAAGAAGCGGCCGGCATCTCCAAGTACAAGGAGCGCCGCCGCGAGACTGAAAACCGTATCCGCCGCACCCACGAAAACCTCGCCCGCCTCACCGACCTGCGCGAGGAGCTGGAGCGCCAGCTCGAACGCCTGCACCGCCAGGCCCAGGCCGCCGAGAAGTATCAGGAATACAAGGGCGAGGAGCGCCAGCTCAAGGCGCAACTGTCGGCCCTGCGCTGGCAGGCATTGAATGATCAGGTGGGCCAGCGCGAAGCGATTATTGGCACCCAGGAAGTCAGCTTTGAAGCGCTGGTGGCCGAGCAGCGTAATGCCGACGCCAGCATTGAACGCCTGCGTGACGGCCACCATGAGTTGTCCGAACGCTTCAATCTGGTGCAGGGTCGCTTCTATTCGGTGGGCGGTGACATTGCTCGGGTCGAGCAGAGCATCCAGCACGGCCAGCAGCGTTTGCGCCAGTTGCAGGATGACTTGAAGGAAGCCGAGCGCGCGCGCCTGGAAACCGAATCGCACCTGGGCCATGACCGCACCTTGCTGCTGACCCTGGGCGAAGAGCTGGACATGCTCACCCCCGAGCAGGAAATCACCAGCGCCGCCGCCGAAGAAGCCGCCGCGGCCCTGGAAGAATCCGAAACCACCATGCACGGTTGGCAGGAGCAGTGGGACGCCTTCAACCTGCGTTCCGCCGAGCCACGCCGCCAGGCCGAGGTGCAGCAGTCGCGCATCCAGCAGTTGGAAACCAGCATGGAACGCCTGGCCGAGCGCCAGCGCCGGCTGCAGGAAGAGCGCGTACTGCTCGCTGCCGACCCGGAAGACGCGGCAATCATGCAGTTGAGCGAGCAACTGGCCGAAAGCGAAATGACCCTGGAGGAGCTGGAGGCCAGCGAAGAACAGCAAGTGGAGCGCCTGGAGCAACTGCGCCAGCAATTGCACACCGCGACCCAGGCGCAGCAGCAGGCCCAAGGCGATTTGCAGCGCCTCAATGGTCGGTTGGCTTCGCTGGAGGCCTTGCAGCAAGCCGCGCTCGACCCCGGCACCGGCACCGCCGAATGGCTGCGCGACCAGCATTTGGCCGAGCGCCCGCGCCTGGCTGAAGGCTTGAAAGTCGAAGCCGGCTGGGAGTTGGCGGTGGAAACCGTACTGGGCGCCGATCTGCAAGCGGTGCTGGTGGATGATTTCGGCGGCTTCGACCTGGCCGGTTTTGCCCAGGGTGACCTGCGCCTGCTCAGCCCAGCGGCTGATGGTGCGCGGGTGCCGGGCAGCTTGCTGGACAAGGTCGAGGCGGCGATAGATCTGTCGCCCTGGCTGGGTCAGGTCAGGCCGGTGGAGTCTCTTGAGCAAGCCCTGGCCCAACGCGGGCAGTTGGCGGCCGGCGAAAGCCTGATCAGCCGCGATGGCTATTGGGTCGGCCGCCACTTCCTGCGGGTGCGTCGCGCCAGTGAAGCGGAAAGTGGTGTATTGGCCCGTGGCCAGGAAATCGTCAACCTGAGCGCCGAGCGTGAAGAACGCGAAGCCACCCTGGAAAGCCTGGAAACCGAACTGCAAACCCTGCGCGCTACCCAGCGCCAGCAGGAAACCGGCCGCGAACACCTGCGTCGGCTGTTGCAGGACGAAGCGCGCCAGCAAGGCGAGTTGAAGGCCCAGTTGTCTGCGAGCAGGGCCAAGGTCGAGCAATTGACCCTGCGCCGCACCCGTCTTGACGAGGAAGTGGCCGAAATGGGCGAACAGCGCGCCCTGGAACATGAACAGATCGGTGAAGCGCGCCTGCACTTGCAGGAGGCCCTCGACAGCATGGCCCTGGACACCGAACAGCGCGAATTGCTGTTGGCCCAGCGCGACAGCCTGCGTGAGCGCCTTGACCGCGTGCGCCAGGAAGCCCGGCAGCACAAGGACCACGCCCATCAGTTGGCCGTACGCCTGGGCTCGTTGCGCGCCCAGCATGATTCCACGCGCCAGGCTCTTGAGCGCCTGGAGATGCAGTCCGAACGCCTGACCGAAAAGCGCGAGCAACTGAGCCTCAACCTGGAGGAGGGCGAGGCGCCGCTGGAAGAGCTGCGCCTCAAACTTGAGGAATTGCTCGACAAGCGCATGACCGTCGACGTGGAGCTCAAGACCGCTCAGATCGCCCTGGAAGACGCCGACCGCGAACTGCGCGACGCCGAAAAGCGCCGCACCATGGCCGAGCAGCAGTCCCAGTTGATCCGCGGCCAGCTCGAACAACAGCGCATGGAATGGCAAGCCCTCAGCGTGCGGCGCAAGACCTTGCAAGACCAATTGCTGGAAGACGGCTATGACCTGCACGGCGTGCTCAACACCCTGACCGCCCAGGCCAACGAGAAAGACGCAGAAGAAGAACTTGAACGGATTGCCGCACGTATTCAACGCCTGGGCGCGATCAACCTCGCCGCTATCGATGAGTACCAGCAGCAGTCCGAGCGTAAACGTTATCTGGATGCCCAGGACGCCGATCTGGTTGAAGCCCTGGACACGTTGGAAAACGTGATCCGCAAGATCGACAAGGAAACCCGTAACCGCTTCAAAGATACCTTTGATCAGATTAATGGCGGTTTACAGGCGTTATTCCCAAAAGTTTTCGGTGGTGGCAGCGCCTACTTGGAACTGACGGGCGAAGATCTACTCGATACAGGGGTAACGATCATGGCGCGGCCTCCGGGCAAGAAGAACAGCACCATCCATTTGTTGTCCGGCGGCGAAAAAGCCCTGACCGCATTGGCCCTGGTATTTGCCATCTTCAAGTTGAACCCGGCGCCGTTCTGCATGCTCGACGAAGTTGACGCGCCGCTGGATGACGCTAACGTTGGACGCTACGCTCGGTTGGTTAAAGAGATGTCCCAGACCGTGCAGTTCATTTATATCACCCACAACAAGATCGCCATGGAAATGGCCGACCAGTTGATGGGCGTGACGATGCATGAACCGGGATGTTCGCGATTGGTCGCGGTGGATGTGGAAGAGGCGATGGCGATGGTGGAATCCTGAGCCATGCCGGAGAGAGAATTTACAGTGCGGCGTAGGGCGATTTACCGGTCTGGGGAAAGTGGCAAATGGACATATTTGTTCAAGGCATTTTGACAGACGGTGTAAAGTTATCTTTGGTCGTGCTAGTTTAATGTCAATTTTTCGTGTGCGTGGGCAAAACGTCAGTCAGAACATAGAGTTGGCGCCACGTTTTAAAGCGGTTTGCACGGTGCTAAACCCCTTATTTTTCAGCATTTTTTATTAGAGGCACGGGATTACATGGAAATCGGTCTGCGCGAGTGGCTGATCGTCATCGGCATTATTGTCATTGCCGGTATTCTTTTTGATGGCTGGCGCCGCATGCGCGGTGGCAAGGGCAAGCTCAAGTTCCGTCTGGACCGAAACCTGTCCAACTTGCCTGACGACGACGGCGCCGCTGAGCTGCTGGGGCCGCCCCGTGTGCTGGATACCCACAAAGAGCCGCAACTGGACGAGCACGACCTGCCGTCGATGAGCGCGCCGCTGCGTGAAGCCCGTGAGCCGTCGTCCAAGCGTGGCAAGCGCGGTAGCGCGGCGGTTGCCGAGCCGCATCAGGGCGACCTGAACCTCGACGTCGATGATGGCCCGAGCTTCAGCAGCCGCGATGATGATTTCCCGGATGAGACGTCCAGCAAGAGCGCGGTACGCCAATCGGTGAACGATCAGCCGGCGGCCGAAGAAGTGCTGGTGATCAGCGTGATCTGCCGCGACGCCGGCGGTTTCAAAGGCCCGGCACTCTTGCAGAACATCCTCGAAAGCGGCCTGCGTTTTGGCGAGATGGATATCTTCCATCGTCACGAAAGCATGGCCGGTAACGGCGAAGTGCTGTTCTCCATGGCCAACGCGGTCAAGCCGGGCACCTTCGATCTGGACGATATCGACCTGTTCAGCACCCCGGCGGTGAGTTTCTTCCTTGGCCTGCCAGGCCCGCGTCACCCCAAACAAGCGTTCGACGTGATGGTGGCCGCGGCCCGCAAGCTGTCCCAGGAACTCAACGGCGAGCTCAAGGACGACCAACGCAGCGTGCTGACCGCCCAGACCATCGAACACTACCGTCAGCGCATCGTCGAGTTCGAGCGTCGCGCCCTGACACAGAAACGCTGAGGTTCGATCTTAAGCGTTGTCTGTAGAATCCGTGCACTAACATATTGAGCAGCTTCGGCTGCTCTTTTGCTTTATGAGAGAACACCCATGACTGCCGCCCATACCCGCATCCTCGAACTGCGCGCTGAACTGGATCAGCACAACTACCGCTACCACGTCCTCGACGAGCCGAGCATTCCGGACGCCGAGTACGACCGCCTGTTCCACGAGCTCAAGGCCCTGGAGGCCGAGCACCCGGAACTGGTAACGCGTGATTCGCCAACGCAGCGGGTCGGCAGTGCGGCGCTGTCGGCGTTCACCCAGGTCAAACACGAGATCCCGATGCTCAGCCTGGGCAACGCCTTTGATGAAACCACCATGCTGGAGTTTGATCGCCGGGTCACCGAGGGTCTTGATCTGCCGGTGGGCGATCTGTTTGGCGCTGGCGCGGCGGTGGAATACAGCTGCGAGCCGAAGCTGGACGGCCTGGCGGTCAGCCTGCTGTACCAGAATGGCGAGTTGGTGCGCGGTGCCACCCGCGGTGATGGCACCACCGGCGAGGACATCAGCGTCAACGTGCGCACCGTGCGCAATATCCCTCTGAAACTGCACGGCACGGGCTGGCCGGCCACCCTGGAAGTGCGCGGTGAAGTGTTCATGTCCAAGGCCGGTTTCGAGCGATTGAACGCCTCGCAACTGGAAGTGGGCGGCAAGACCTTCGCCAACCCCCGCAACGCCGCAGCAGGCAGCCTGCGCCAATTGGACTCGAAGATCACCGCCAGTCGCCCGCTGGAATTCTGCTGTTATGGCATCGGCCAAGTGACCGCGGATATCAGCGACACCCATATCGGCAACCTCAAGCAGTTGCAGCAGTGGGGCATGCCGATCAGCCACGAATTGAAGCTGGCCAAGGGCATCCAGGAGTGCCTGGACTACTACCGCGACATCGGCGAGCGCCGCAATGCGCTGGGCTATGAAATCGACGGCGTGGTGTTCAAGGTCAACAGCATTGCCTACCAGCGCGAACTGGGCTTCCGTGCCCGCGAGCCGCGCTGGGCGATCGCGCACAAATTCCCGGCCATGGAAGAACTCACCGAGCTGCTCGACGTGGAATTCCAGGTTGGCCGCACCGGTGCGGTGACGCCGGTGGCGCGCCTCAAACCGGTCAAAGTGGCTGGCGTGACCGTGTCCAATGCCACCCTGCACAACATGGACGAAGTGGCACGCCTGGGGCTGATGATCGGCGACACCGTGATCATCCGCCGCGCCGGTGATGTGATTCCGCAGGTGGTCTCGGTGGTCACTGAGCGCCGCCCGGAAAACGCCCGCGCCGTGCAGATCCCGCAGAATTGCCCGGTGTGCGGTTCCCATGTGGAGCGCACGCAACTGGTCAAGCGTAGCAAGGGCAAGGAAACCGTCAGCGAAGGCGCAGTGTACCGTTGCGTCGGGCGCCTGGCCTGCGGCGCGCAGCTCAAGCAGGCAATCATTCATTTCGTCTCGCGCCGGGCCATGGACATCGACGGCCTGGGCGACAAGACCATCGAGCAACTGGTGGATGAAAAGCTCATCGGTTCGCCGGCCGATCTCTACAAGCTCAAGTACGAACAGATCATCGACCTGGAAGGCTTTGCCGATATCTCCAGCAAGAAGCTGATCAGCGCCATCGAAAACAGCAAGACCCCGACCCTGGCACGCTTTATCTACGCCTTGGGCATTCCCGACGTGGGCGAGGAGACGGCCAAGGTCCTGGCGCGCTCGCTGGCGTCTCTGGAGCGTGTTCAAAAGGCGTTGCCAGAGGTGCTGACGTACTTGCCGGATGTCGGGCTGGAAGTGGCCCATGAGATCCATAGCTTCTTTGAAGACGGCCACAACCAGCAGGTGATTGGCGCGCTGTTGTCGCCGGACGAATGTGGCCTGCAATTGCAGGAGCAGGGCGAGCTCAGCGCGGAATTCGCCGCCAGCACCACCTTGGGCGGTTTGCTCGACAAGCTGCATGTGCCGTCGGTGGGCCCGGGCGCGGCGCAGAAGCTCGCGGACAAGTTCGGTTCGCTGGAAGGCGTCATCAAGGCTGACTGGCTCGACATGCGCCAGGCGCTGCCCGAGAAGCAAGCCAAGGCTGTACGGGAGTTTTTCGACAATGCCGACAACGCCAACCGTGCCTTGGCCATCGAGCAGCAACTCAAGGACTTCGGCATGCATTGGCAGAGCGAGAAAAAGCTCGTCGAAGGTTTGCCTGAAGCCGGGCACACCTGGGTACTCACCGGCTCCCTGGAGCTGATGAGCCGCGACGTGGCCAAGGACAAGCTCGAAAGCCTGGGGGCCAAGGTGGCCGGTTCGGTTTCGGCGAAAACCCACTGTGTGGTGGCCGGGCCGGGCGCCGGTTCGAAATTGGCCAAGGCCAATGAACTGGGCCTGAAAGTACTGGACGAGGAAGCCTTCGTCGCCTTCCTGGCCAAGCACAACATCACCGTCTGACAGGCTTTGATCGTCCCCACGCTCCGCGTGGGAACGCATCCTGTGACGCTCCGCGTCACGGCCTTCTCTCAACACTGTAGGAGCGAGCTTGCTCGCGAAGAACCGGAGGGCGCCGCTGTGAACCAGGCAGCCCGCGTTATCGTTGACGATCCTCGCGAGCAAGCTCGCTCCTACAAAGTGCAGAGGCGTTATCCTTTGCCTGTTGAACGATCTCTCCCGAGAAATGATCTAGTCTCTGTCACCCCAGGGAGAGATCGCCATGTTCCGCTACTTCGAGCAACTCAGCACGCGCATCGCCGCTCCGTTCATGGCCCAAACCTCGCGCAACAGCAAGGTGTGGCAATGCCGGTGTGGCCAGTCGCTGTTCTTTCGCAACAGCCAATGCCTGGCCTGCCAGGCGGCGTTGGGTTACCTGCCGCAGCAAAGCCGCCTGTCGTCCTTGCAACCTGGGCCGGTGGTCGGTACTTGGCTGGCCGACGACAATCTCGATGCCGGCGCTTTCCGGCGCTGCGCCAACCTCGACTCACCGGCCGCGTGCAACTGGCTGATCCCCGCCCACAGCACTGTGCCGTTATGCGTGGCCTGTAGCCTGAACCGCACCATCCCTGACCTATCGATTGCACAAAACCCCGAACGCTGGCGCAAGGTCGAAACCGCCAAGCGCCGCTTGGTGGCGCAACTGATCAGCCTGGGCCTGCAAGTGGTGCCCAAGAGCGTTGACGAAGAGACTGGCCTGGCCTTTGACTTCATCGGTATCGACCTGGAAGGCAACGCGCCCACCACCGGCCACGCCAATGGGCTGATCACCTTGGATATTAAGGAAGCCGACGATGCCCACCGCGAAAAAGTCCGGGTACAGATGCGCGAGCCGTACCGCACCTTGCTCGGCCATTTTCGCCATGAAGTCGGCCATTACTACTGGGACCGCCTGATCGCCAACAGCCACTGGCTTACTCCTTTTCGCAACCTGTTCGGCGACGAACGCGCCAGTTATGCCGAGGCCCTCGACCGGCACTACCAGAACGGCCCGCGCCCGGACTGGCAACTCACCTGCGTGAGCGCCTACGCCACCATGCACCCCTGGGAAGACTGGGCCGAAACCTGGGCCCACTACCTGCACATGATGGACGCCGTGGACACGGCCCTGGGCTTTGGCATGAGCGCCCGCGAGATGGACCTGGATTACCAGCCATTCCCCTTGACCACGCTCTACGACCCTCAACACCCTGGCGGCCCGGCATTCCTCTGCTTCGTCAATGCCTGGATCGAACTGGCCGGCATGCTCAACGAACTGTCCCGCGCCATGGGCCAGCCGGATTTCTACCCCTTTGTGCTGCCGCCCGCGGTGATTGCCAAGCTGCACTTTATTCACCTGGTCATCCAGGAAGAAGGCGGCAGGGCCGATGGGGTTATGGCAAGTGCTTGAGCCTTCTCATTTTTTAATCCGGAACCAACGGTTGTAACTTCCGATGAGATGGGTACAATGGCGCGGCTTGCCGAGAGGCAGCGTCGTTATGGTGACCCCATCGGTCCCCCCGCAACGATTACCCGTGAACCTGGTCAGAGCCGGAAGGCAGCAGCCACAGCGGGAACATTGTGTGCCGGGGTGTGGCTGGTGGGGTTGCCTCCATAACGCTCCCTTCTGCAGTCCCTTCTAAAACCCAAGTTATTTTCAGCCAGTCATCTGTGATGCTTATTGCACAGTGCATGACGGTCATTTCGCATCTAGTGGCATACTCCCAAGCGTCTCTTCCCCCTGGCTACGAGGCTCTATGCACTCGGAACATTTCGACTTATCCAGCCCTGTTTTCTTGCCGATCACCGAGCACACCTGTGCGGGTTTGTTGGGCAGTGAGGGTTTCGATGCACTTGTAGCCCTGAGTGAGCCCCAATTGGCGGCGGTGTTGGTGATCCAGAACCTGGCGCAGGTGCCGGAAAGCGACCTGAGCGCCAGCGGTGCGGAAAAAGTGTTGGCCAAGCTGATTGACTGGGCAGTCGATGCCAGCCATTCGGCCAGTGTGTCCCTGCTCTCTGAAGCGCAGCGGCTGTTCGATCAGAGGAAGCTGTACTTCGGCCTCAATGTGGTCAAAAGCCTGAGGCTGCGCTTTCTGCTGGAGGAGGAAGTACAGGCCCGGGACTACCTGTTGCCCAGTGGCAAATGGGATGTCGAATATAAAGTCCGCCACCTCAAGGCCAATGATCCGTTCAGCCAGCAGGTGATCACGCCCAGGCATCGCGAGCGCTGGTTGAGCGCCGAGCAGGACAAGCTGCTCAGAACCTTCCGCGCCAACCTGAACGAAGACCTGCATGTGCAAGGCTACGCCGGCATTGGCAAGAGTCACCTGCTGGTGGCCTTGCTGGAGCACCTGCGCCCGGAAAAGACCTTGTTGCTGGCGCGTACCCCGGCAAAACTCGAAACACTGCGTGCCCGCATGGTGGGTGTACGGGAGCGTAAGGCCGGGCATACCTTCCAGGGCTTTGCCCATGCGCTGTTGCATGGGCCGAGGCCACAGCCGTTGAATACACCGGCGAGGGTGCCGACCAAGCAGGCGCTGGCTCAAGAGTTGAATATCTTTGGTTTTCGCCGCCTGGAAGGGCAGGCGGTGGTGGAGGTGTGCCTCAAGGTGCTTGAGGCCTACTGCCGCTCTTGGGAGTACCGCCTGTCGGCCCAGCATTTGCCGCATTTCAAGCAACCGCTCGCCGGCGTCGATGCCAGGGTGCTGCTCGAATATGCCAGCCGGTTATGGGGCTACCTTGAGGCGAACCCGGCCTGGGGCCGCCACACCGGGTTTGAAGCCTTGTTGATGATCAAACGCGCGAGCCTGGCAGGCTGCGTGGTGCCCGAGCGCTATACCCATGTGCTGATCGATGAGAGCCAGGATATCCCGGCGCCGCTGCTGCAAATCATCGAGCGCGGCCGCCAGGTGCTGATCACTTTGGGGGATGAGTATCAGCAGGCCAGTGGCGGCGTGGTCAAACGCGCCCGTGAGGTTCGCCATACCGACGTGTGCTACTCCGTGCGTTCCGGGCGCAATGTCGAGCGCCTGGTCAACCCATTGATCAGCTTGCACTCGGAAAAAACCAAATCGCTTTTCGAGGGCGCCCGCGATGCCGACGTGGGCATTGAGTTTTACCCCCAGGGTTTTGTGCCCCCGCAAGGTTGCGTGGTGTTGACCGCCTCCCATTGGGACACCATGCAGTGGGCGATCCAACTGAGCCACGCCCGTTGTGCGTTCGGCCTGGCGAGCAAAGAGGCCCAGCAGTCGCTCAAGCACTTCATGGACACGGTCATCGCGTTGTTCAAACCCGATTTCTATAGCAATGAGTTCAATGACCTCGGCCCCCATCCGTTTTTCAGCGACATGGCCGATTGGCAGCAGGTGCGCGAAGCCTGCCAGTTCGATGAGGCGTTTGTGTGGGTCGAGGCCGCGCTGGAAAAAGGCTTCAACGTGGCGGATGTCACGCGGTTGAACCGGTTGAGTGGCCATCCGGACGAGCGCGTCCTGCTGATGCTGGCGCAGGACGCGGGCGGCATGGAGTTCGACCGAGTACTGCTCACCCCGGAACTGTTGACCAATGTGAAGTTCCAGGACGCCTACGCGTTCGATCAACGACTCTGTGCGGTGTATATCGCGATTTCACGGGCCAGGGTGCAGTTGTATCTGCCTTACGATGTGGTCGAGTGGCTCGACTACCACAAGTATCAAAAGACCCGTGAATCCCACGGTTACTAAGCAATTTAATCCGGCTGTTTCACAACTTTCATAAAGCCCTCTGGACAACCCGCAGACCGCCTTGTTAGCTTGCGCCGGCCACTTGTTTCAGAGTATGACAAGGGCATGGATTTGATATTGAAGTGCTATCACTTCTTTCACTCACAAGGATGTCTGTCATGAAAAGCCTGCAAGGGTTGCCTCGTCTTATCAGTGCTCCGGTAGGGACGCCCGGCAAAGCCCGCAACTTGCCCGCCGATGTTCAGTGCATCCAGTATTTATTCAATTTGATCATTCCCAAGATGGGGTTTGCCTTGCTGGAAAACGGCAAGTGCGACGGCCAGTTGGTGCAGTGCATCAGCCAGTATCAGTTTCGCCATCTCAAGTACGCCCATCCCGATGGCGTGATCGACCCCACCGGGCGCACGTTCAACAGTCTGATCGAAGAGGCGCTGAAGGTGCCGGTGCGGGCTTTTCCTAACACGCGCATTCCGACGTTTCTCAACATTTTCGGCAATAACAACATCGATGCGGTACAGGCCACGGTCAATGTGTACCTGGACCGTGTGCGTGCGGTGATCGAGGCCGAGCGGCGTAACCGGCAGTTGATGATGCAGTCCACCTGCGACGGCGGGACGACCTTGAGCGATACGGATTTCCAGAACGCCGCCAAGCAATTGGGCAACGGTATTTCGGTGAATGTGGTCAAGGCGTTCGCCACGGTGGAGTCGGGCGGGAAGGTGGGGTTCGGGCCTGCCAAGTTGCCGATCATCGCCTTTGAAGGGCACCACTTTCGCAAGTACACCAAGCACATCTACGACCAGTCGCAGCCGCTGCTGTCGTATGTCTACAAGAAAAAAGCCGGCCCGCAATGGCAGACGAACAACAAGGATCAGGTCAAGGCCTGGGAGACCATGGCCACCGCCTTTGCGCTGGATCAGGAAGCGGCCTTGATGTCGGCCTCCTGGGGCATGTTTCAGATCATGGGGTTCAATTTTGCGGCGTGCGGGTTCAAGACAGTGTTTGAGTTCGTAGCCTCATTGAAGATCAATGCCGGTAACCAACTCAAGGCCTATCTGAGCCTCTGCAGCCACAACTCGGCATTATTGAGCGCGATGAAAAACAAGGATTTTACCGCCATGGCCCGTAACTATAACGGCGACGATTACGGCAACTATGACGTCCTGATGAAACAAGCCTACGAAGCCTTTGAAGGGAAGAAATAAGATGATTCGTTATCTGGCGATGGGAGTGTTGTCGTGGTGCGCCGTGGCGCCCGTGTTGGCCGGCTCGGCGGCGTTGCATTCAGGTAAATATGAAGGGCTGATGCTGGCGGTGACGCCTGGGCATCAGGTCGAGGGGTTCTATCAGGAATCGATGGGCGAGGGTGTGGTCCGTGGTTGCACGTTCTACCTGCAAGGCAAGCCCGAAGCGCTCACCACCTGGCGGGACGCTGCCTACCCAGGCAGCGTGGCCGCGGCGCTCGACGGGGTGACCCTGACGGTGGCGCAGGGCCGCCAACACCCTGGCTGCATCAATGTGCTGATGCCGGAGATCGCCACCGGCCTGGAGTTGAGCCAGACCGCCAGCAAACCATGGATCGGCTTGGTGACGGTGTCTGCCGACAAGGCTTACCTGCTGAAAACGCCGGGCGCCAAAGCGGCAAAGCGGCCCTACATCGTCAAGCATGACGTGGTGGGCGTACTGGCGTTCAAGGACGGTTGGGCGCAGGTGGAATTCATCAACGCTGACGACCGCTCTTTCACGGGCTGGATCAGCCAGGGCCAGTACGCACGGTTGGCTGCCCCGAAGCCCTAAATTGTAGGAGCGAGCAAGTCAGCCAAAGGTTTCGCGCAGTAGCCCGGCAAACGCATCTCGCGCCAGGTGCCGCTGGGTGTCCGTGTGCCAGAACAACAGGTTGTCCACGGGCGCCAGCGCTTCAAAGCGATACGACGCCAGCTGATTGGCCTGCTCATAGCGCGCCAGGATCCCCTCGGGTGCCAACGCCACGCCAATCCCCGCACTGACGCATCCGATGATCGTGCCCCAACTGGCATAGCTGGCAATCGCTGGCTTGACGTCATGGGGCTTGAGCCAGTTTTCCAGGGCGGCGCGATAAGGGCAGCCCGGCGGCCATACCAGCAATGTACGGCCGGCCAAGTCCTCGGCGCTATTGATAGGTGCGCTGCACGCGCTGGCGATCAGCACCAGGCGTTCGCTGTAGACCACGCTCTGTTCCAGCTTCGTGCGTTTGCCGCCGGCTGCCACCAGCGCCACGTCCAGGCGGTGGTGCTGCAGGTCGTCCAGCAATTGCGCCCAGGCACCGGTGACCAGTTCCAGGCTGACATCGGGATAACGCCGGTGGTATTCCGCCAGTAATGGCGGCAGGCGCCCGCTGGCACTGGATTCCACCGCACCGATGCGCAAGGTGCCACGGGGAATGGCGTTGGCATCCACCGCGCGTTTGGATTCATCCACCAAGGCCAGGATACGTTCGCAGTAATCCAGGAAGATCTCTCCCGCAGCGCTGATCGCCAGCCCTCGGCCAGCACGGATAAACAACGGCGTGCCCAACTCGCTTTCCAGCTGCTTGATG
The DNA here is from genome assembly GCF_018135665.1 of Pseudomonas sp. B2021. Lineage (NCBI taxonomy): Bacteria > Pseudomonadati > Pseudomonadota > Gammaproteobacteria > Pseudomonadales > Pseudomonadaceae > Pseudomonas > Pseudomonas sp. B2021. Next base: position 4,505,730 of record NZ_SMOF01000001.1, on the reverse strand, counting down.
CGCGTGGTGATGTTGGACGGCACGCAGTGCAATTGCAGCGCAGCCTGGGCCACGCTGCCGGTTTGCGCCACGGCTCGCACCATTTTCAGTTGGGCCAGTTCCATTGCTCAGTTCCAATGATTTCAGAAGTCAGAAACGCTTAATTGTCCTACGCCTGGCCTGGGCCAAGACTGGCAGCATTCCTTTTGCGTGGATGCTGTCGATGAATACTCCGTCACCTCTAAAGCTTACGCTAGTCATTGCCAGCGTTATCCTCTGTTGGGCGTATTCGCCCATCGGCGTGCACATGGGGCTGCACAGTTATAGCCCCGGCCAATTGGCGCTGCTGCGGTTTCTGATCGCGTCGGTATTCATGGGCGGTGTGGCCTGGGTGGTGGGAATTGGACGGCCACCGTTGCGCGACGTGCCGTGGCTGTTGGTGTTGGGTTTTTTCGGGGTGTTCCTGCACCACACCAGTCTCAATTACGGGCAGCAATGGGTGACGGCGGCAGCGTCGAGTGTGTTGGCGCAGTCGGCGCCGCTGTTCAGTGTGTTGATCGCGTTTTTCTGCTTGAAGGAGCGGGTCAGCGCCTGGCGGTGGGGCTGCGTGCTGTTGGGGTTGGCCGGCGTGCTGGTGGTGATCTGGGGCGACCAGGGCATGGGCGATCTCAACCCGCGAGGTTTGCTGATCTTGCTGGCGGCCTGCTCTTGGAGTGTGTACTTCGCCATACAGCGGCATCATGCCCAGCGCTACAGCCCGTTGACCATGGCGTGCTACATGGTGTGGTCTGGCACCCTGATGCTGTGCGTGAACCTGCCGGGCCTGCCCGTCGCCATCGTGCAGGCACCGATGGCGCAGAATCTCGCCGTGTTGGTGCTGGGCATTTTTCCCAGCGCCTTGGCCTATCTGGCCTGGGGTTACGTGTTGAAGCACGTCGAGGTCAGTCGCGCGTCGGTGGCGATGTACCTGATCCCACCGGTTGCGATGCTGATGGCTGCCACACTGCTCGGTGAGCACGTTGCCCTGCAGGTGATGCTGGGCGCGGTGATCGTGCTGGCCAGCGTTGCCGCTATCAGTCTGGAAGGGCGCTGGTGTTCAAGCGTGCTGGCAGAACGCCCGAAGACGCCCTCTGAAAGGCCAATTGAACAGGCTTCGTCAGATTAGACGAGCGTGCCGGATGCAATTTCCCCCTTGCTCCGCTAGCATTACCGGCTTCCGCTTCCCAGTTGCGACGGTTTTCGATGAGTTATCAGGTTCTTGCACGTAAATGGCGCCCGCGCTCGTTCCGCGAAATGGTCGGCCAGACCCATGTGCTCAAGGCTCTGATCAATGCCTTGGACAGCCAACGGCTGCACCACGCCTACCTGTTCACCGGTACACGCGGGGTGGGCAAGACCACGATTGCGCGCATCATCGCCAAGTGCCTGAATTGTGAAACCGGTATCACCTCGACGCCTTGTGGCACCTGTTCGGTGTGCCGTGAGATCGACGAAGGGCGTTTCGTCGACCTGATCGAGATCGACGCCGCGAGCCGTACCAAGGTCGAAGACACCCGCGAGCTGCTGGATAACGTGCAGTACGCGCCGAGCCGTGGCCGCTTCAAGGTCTACCTGATCGACGAAGTGCACATGCTGTCCAGCCATTCCTTCAACGCTTTGTTGAAAACCCTGGAAGAGCCGCCGCCCTACGTCAAGTTCATCCTGGCCACCACCGACCCGCAGAAACTTCCGGCAACGATTTTGTCGCGGTGCCTGCAGTTCTCCCTGAAAAACATGACCCCCGAGCGTGTGGTCGAGCATTTGACCCATGTGCTGGGCGTCGAGAACGTACCGTTCGAAGACGACGCACTGTGGTTGCTGGGCCGCGCCGCCGACGGTTCGATGCGCGATGCCATGAGCCTCACCGACCAGGCCATCGCCTTCGGTGAAGGCAAGGTCATGGCTGCCGACGTGCGCGCGATGCTCGGTACCCTGGACCACGGCCAGGTGTTCGACGTGCTGCACGCGCTGATCGAGGGTGACGCCAAGGCGTTGCTCGAAGCAGTGCGACACCTGTCGGAGCAAGGCCCGGACTGGAACGGTGTGCTCTCGGAAATTCTCAACGTACTGCACCGCGTTGCCATCGCCCAGGCCCTGCCGGAAGGCGTCGACAACGGCCATGGCGACCGTGATCGCGTATTGGCCCTGGCCCAGGCCTTGCCGGCCGAAGACGTACAGTTCTACTACCAGATGGGCCTGATCGGCCGCCGCGACCTGCCCCTGGCACCCGACCCGCGGGGTGGCTTTGAAATGGTGCTGCTGCGCATGCTGGCGTTCCGGCCAGCAGATTCGGCAGACGCGCCGAGACAGCCGCTAAAGCCAGTGGGGATCAGCCAGGCCACAGTTGATTCCGCCAAACCCGTGGCTGGCGCGGCCGTTGTTGCGCCAGTAGTTGCTGCGCCTGAGCCGGTTGCGCCGGCACCTGAGCCCGAACCTGCGCCGGTTGCCGTCGCACCGGTGGTCGAGCCCGAGCCGGTCATCGAGCCCGCGCCCGTGGTCGACTTGCCCTGGAATGACCCGGTCGAAGCGCAAGTAGAACCCGAGCAACAGCCCGCGGTAGAGCCCGTGCTGGAAACCACGGGCGAGCAACCCGAGCTGACGCCGATGCCTGCGCCGACTCCGGACAGCGTGGTGCCGGATGCCCCTGAGTGGGTATCGGCACCGGTTCCCGAGCCGACGGTCGCCCAGGTTGACGCGGCCACCCCAGGCATTGACCTGGACGACGAACCGCCGCTGGACGAAGACTATATCGAGCCGGACATGGATTCGGCTTACAGCTACCTGGACGACTTGGCCAGCGAACACACCGCCGAACCTGCGCCCGAGCCCGAGGCAGAACCTGCCGCGGCCCCGGCTACCGGCCTGGCCCTGCAATGGCTGGAATTGTTTCCGAAATTGCCGATCTCCGGCATGACCGGCAGTATCGCCGCCAACTGCACCCTGATTTCCATCGAAGGCGACCACTGGCTGCTGCACCTGGACCCGGCCCATAGCGCCTTGTTCAACGCCACCCAGCAGCGCCGGCTCAACGATGCGCTCAACCAATACCACGGGCGCACGCTGACCATCGCCATCGAACTGATCAAGCCCGAGCAGGAAACCCCGGCCCAGGCCGCGACCCGTCGGCGCCTTAACCGCCAGCGCGGGGCCGAGGATTCGATCCACGCAGATCCGCTTATCCAACAAATGATGCAACAGTTCGGTGCGGTCGTCCGCCACGATACTATTGAACCTGTCGAAGCCCCGGTGTCCCAAGCGTCATGACTCCGGGCTACTCATTGATCCACGTACTTTTGAGGTGATTCCCATGATGAAAGGTGGCATGGCCGGCCTGATGAAGCAGGCGCAGCAGATGCAGGAAAAAATGGCCAAGATGCAGGAAGAGCTGGCCAACGCCGAAGTCACCGGTAAAGCCGGTGGCGATATGGTCAGCGTGGTGATGACCGGTCGTCACGACATCAAGCGTGTCAGCATCGACCCAAGCGTATTGCCGGGCGTGGGTGAAGATGACCTGGAAATGCTCGAAGCGCTGTTCGCCGCAGCCGTCAATGACGCTGTGCGCAAGATCGAAGCCAACAGCCAGGACAAAATGTCCGGCGTGACCGCTGGCATGCAACTGCCACCGGGCATGAAACTGCCGTTCTGACACACGCTTTTAGCTAGACTCAAATGCCAGGCATCGCGCCTGGCATTTTTTTTGGTCAGTCGAAACATCGAACCCCAAGCCTGCACCGATGGTCTGCACCCTATACCGTTGAAACCACTCGCCGATAAAGGAGCCCCGCTGATGCCTCAAGAAATGACGCTCAACCAACGCATCGTTCTGGTCTCACGCCCTCAAGGCGCACCCACGCCGGAAAACTTTCGCCTGGAACGTGTAAGCCTGCCGGACCTGGCAGACGGCCAGGTGCTGCTCAAGACCCTGTACCTGTCTTTGGACCCCTACATGCGTGGACGCATGAGTGACGCGCCGTCCTACGCAGCCCCCGTGGAAATCGGTGAAGTGATGACCGGTGGGGCTGTCAGCCGTGTCGAGCAATCGCGCAACCCGAAATTCGAAGTGGGCGACCTGGTGGTCGGCGCCACTGGCTGGCAAAGCCACTGCATTTGCGAAGGCCATAACCTGATCCCGCTGCCCAAGGGCCTGCCGAGTCCGTCGATGGCCTTGGGCGTATTGGGTATGCCGGGCATGACGGCCTATATGGGCTTGATGGATATCGGCCAGCCCAAGGCCGGGGAAACCCTGGTGGTGGCGGCTGCGTCGGGCGCGGTGGGGTCGGTGGTGGGCCAGGTGGCCAAGCTTAAAGGCTTGCGCGTGGTGGGCATTGCCGGTGGCGCGGACAAATGCCGCTATGTGGTGGATGAGTTGGGCTTTGACGCCTGTATCGACCACAAGAGCGAAGATTTCGCCCATGAACTGGCCCTGGCCTGCTTCAAAGGCGTGGACATCTACTTTGAAAACGTCGGCGGTAAAGTCTTCGATGCTGTGCTGCCTTTGCTCAACCCCAAGGCGCGCGTGCCGCTGTGCGGGTTGATCGCCGGCTATAACGCCCATGAAGCGCCCAGTGGCCCTGACCGTTTGCCGACGCTGCAACGCACCTTGCTGACCAAGCGGGTGCGCATCCAGGGCTTTATCGTGTTCGACGACTATGGCGACCGCCAGCCGGAGTTCCTCAGCGCCATGGCGCCTTGGGTGCGCGAGGGCAAGATCAAGTTCCGCGAGGACGTGGTCGATGGCCTGGAGCAGGCGCCCGAAGCCTTTATCGGCCTGCTCGAAGGACGCAACTTCGGCAAGCTGGTGGTGCGCGTCGCGCAGGATTGAGTATTTGACGCTAATCCGGGGCGCGGGTATAAACCGCGTCTCGTTGTTTTGTCGGACCCTTCGCCCATGAGCTTCAGCCCCCTGATTCGCCAACTGATCGACGCCTTGCGCACTTTGCCCGGTGTCGGCCAGAAAACTGCCCAGCGCATGGCGCTGCAACTGCTGGAGCGTGATCGCAGCGGCGGCACTCGCCTGGCCCAGGCCCTGAGCCAGGCCATGGAAGGCGTGGGCCACTGCCGCCAGTGCCGCACCCTTACTGAAGAAGAACTCTGCCCGCAATGCGCCGACCCGCGTCGCGACGACACATTGCTGTGCGTGGTGGAAGGGCCGATGGATGTGTACGCCGTGGAGCAGACTGGTTATCGCGGGCGTTACTTTGTACTCAAGGGCCACCTGTCGCCGCTCGATGGCCTGGGGCCGGAAGCCATCGGTATTCCACAACTGGTGACGCGGATACAAGAGCAGGGCACCTTTACTGAAGTGATCCTGGCGACCAACCCGACGGTGGAAGGTGAAGCCACCGCGCACTACATTGCCCAACTGCTGACCAACAAAGGCTTGATCACTTCGCGGATTGCCCATGGCGTGCCGTTGGGAGGGGAGTTGGAGCTGGTGGATGGCGGTACCTTGGCGCACTCGTTCGCAGGCCGCAAACCCATCGCCCTCTAAAACCCACTGCAATCTGGGACTTCCTAACCCTGTAGGAGCGAGCTTGCTCGCGAAAAACCAATAGGCGCCGTGTTCACGCAGGAAGCACGCGTTATCGTTGACGGTTTTCGCGAGCAAGCTCGCTCCTACAGGGTTAGCGCAGACACATGACTTGATAACCAAGCAAGCGCTTGGTAAGTTCGCTCCATCCCGCCATGGAGCTTGCCGATGTCTGCCTATCAGGAATACTTCGATCCCAGCCACCAATTGGTCCGCGACAGCGTGCGCCGCTTCGTCGAGCGTGAGATGTTGCCCGGCATCGAGCAGTGGGAGGAGGCGCAAAGCTTTCCTCGCGAGCTCTACCTCAAGGCCGGTGCGGCGGGGATTCTAGGCATTGGCTACCCCGAAACCCTGGGTGGCAGCCACGAAGGCGATCTGTTCGCCAAGGTCGCTGCCAGCGAAGAACTGATGCGTTGCGGCTCCGGTGGGGTGGTGGCGGGGCTCGGCTCCCTGGATATCGGCCTGCCGCCCATCGTCAAATGGGCCCGGCCCGACGTGCGTGAGCGCATAGCGCCTCGGGTGCTGGCTGGCGAAAAGATCATCGCCCTGGCGGTCACCGAGCCCAGCGGCGGCTCAGATGTGGCCAACCTGCAAACCCGCGCAGTGCGTGAGGGCGAGCATTACCGCGTGAGCGGCGCCAAGACCTTTATCACCAGCGGCATTCGCGCTGATTTCTACACCGTGGCCGTGCGCACAGGCGGGCCGGGCTTTGGCGGCATCAGCCTGCTGCTGATCGAAAAAGACACCCCCGGTTTTACCGTCGGCCAGCCACTGAAGAAGATGGGCTGGTGGGCGTCGGACACCGCCGAGTTGTTCTTCGACGATTGCCGCGTGCCCGTGGGCAATCTTATCGGCGTCGAGAACATGGGCTTTGCCTGCATCATGGGCAACTTCCAGAGCGAGCGTCTGGCCTTGGCCTTGATGGCCAACATGACCGCGCAACTGGCCTTGGAGGAAAGCCTCCAGTGGGCCGCCCAGCGTGAAGCATTCGGCAAACCCATCGGCAAATTCCAGGTGCTCAAGCATCGCCTGGCGGAAATGGCTACCGCGGTGGAGGTTTCCCGTGAGTTCACCTATCGGCAGGCTGCGAAGATGGCCGCTGGCAAGAGTGTGATCAAAGAGATTTCCATGGCCAAGAACCTGGCCACCGATACCGCTGATCGAGTGACGTATGACGCGGTGCAGATACTGGGTGGGCAGGGGTATATGCGTGGCAGCCTGGTGGAGCGGCTGTATCGTGATAACCGGATTCTGTCGATTGGTGGCGGGACGCGTGAAGTGATGAATGAGATCATCAGTAAGCAGATGGGGTTGTAAACCGGGGTGTTCTTTCGGGCCTCATCGCGGGCAAGCCCGGCTCCCACAGGGGAATGCATTCCAAGGTG
>NZ_SMOF01000001.1:4380474-4498757 GCF_018135665.1 Pseudomonas sp. B2021 | reverse complement strand
AAGTGTTCTTCCTTGAAATTGAGAGTGCCCAGACCGGCCTCATCGCAGGCAAGCCCGCTCCCACAGGGGAATGCATTCCAAGGTGGGAGCCGGGCTTGCCCGCGATGACGGCAGTACTGACGACGCTTATCTCTCAGTCAGCCCAAACTGCGTCAGGCAAAACGTCGGAATCCCCATGTCTGCCAAACGCTGCGAGCCACCCAGCTCTGGCAAATCAATAATCGCCGCAGCCTCAAAAATCTTTGCCCCCATGCGCCGCACCAGGTTCGCCGCCGCAATCAGGGTGCCGCCGGTGGCGATCAGGTCATCGAACATCAGCACAGAATCGCCTTCGCACAGGCTGTCGGCGTGCACTTCCAGGAAGGCTTCGCCGTACTCGGTCTGGTAACCCTCGGCCAGCACGTCCGCCGGCAGCTTGCCTTGCTTGCGAAACAGGATCAGCGGCTTGTTGAGCTGGTAGGCGATGATCGAGCCGATCAGGAAGCCACGGGCATCCATCGCACCGATATGGGTGAAGTCGGCTTCGACATAGCGTTGGGCAAAGCTGTCGGCTACCAGGCGCAAGGCGCGGGGCGATTGGAACAGCGGCGTGATGTCACGGAAGATCACCCCAGGCTTGGGGAAGTCGATGACGGGGCGAATCAGGGATTTGATGTCGAACGAATCAAAGGTCATCGTCGAGGAGTCCAGAGCGGAAAACGGACCCGAAGTATACCTGCGGCCTCGCCGATTGGCGCGGCCGCAGTCTGGGTCAGACCTCCAGAGAACCGCCAGCCAATGCACACAGCTGGATCGGGTCGAGGATATGCACCTCTTTACCTTCTGCGGCAATCAACTGGTTCTGCTGGAAGCGGGTAAACACGCGGGACACGGTCTCCACTGCCAGGCCCAGGTAATTGCCGATCTCATTGCGCGACATGCTCAGGCGGAACTGGTTGGCCGAGAACCCACGGGCACGGAAGCGCGCCGACAGGTTGACCAGGAACGTGGCGATGCGCTCGTCGGCGGTTTTCTTCGACAGCAGCAGCATCATTTGCTGGTCGTCACGAATCTCGCGGCTCATCACGCGCATCAATTGGCGGCGCAATTGCGGCAGTTGCAGGGCCAATTCATCCAGGCGCTCGAAAGGAATTTCGCACACCGACGTCGTCTCCAGGGCCTGGGCCGACACCGGGTGAATCTCGGTGTCCATCCCCGACAGCCCGACCAACTCGCTGGGCAGGTGGAAACCGGTGATTTGCTCTTCGCCGCCGTCGCTGAGGCTGAAGGTCTTCAATGCGCCCGAACGTACTGCATAGACGGAATCAAACTTGTCGCCCTGGCGAAACAGAAACTCGCCTTTTTTCAGCGGGCGGCCGCGTTTGACGATGTCGTCCAGCGCATCCATGTCTTCCAGATTCAATGAAAGTGGCAGGCAGAGGGGGGCCAGGCTGCAATCCTTGCAATGGGCCTGGCTGTGAGCGCGCAGTTTGACTGGCTCGGACATTTCTTAAATCCTTGTGGGAAAACACACATAAGACGTAAGGGTAACGCACTGGGGGCCACGGAGGCCAGCCTGTACAAAAACCTGTCGCGAAGTAAAGATTTGCCCGAAACGGCCGATAGCACTGCCATCGAATACCAACGCGGTGGCTCAGACCATGTTATCCCTCAGTACACAACTGGCTTCACGTACCCAGATCCAGGCACTGCCCGAAACCAAGAAGGCTGCCGCGACCGATGCTGCTGCGGTTGCGCCGACGGATGAAGCCAAGCCTGCGGTGTCAGTGACCATTTCCGGTGCTGCGATGAAAGCGGCGGCGGCTGAGAAAACCTCAAACAGTGACATCGACGACAGTGGCTTGGCGGACAACGTCAAGAATCTGCTGAAGATGATTCGTGAGATCAAAAAGCAGATTGCCGAGAAACAGGCCGAGATGGCTGCGGTAATGGCCGACAGAAATCTCAGCCCTGAACAGGCCCGTGCCCGACTCTCCGGGCTGCAGTCAGCGTTGAGCGCACTGCAAGCCAGCTTGACTAGCGCCCAGGCGTCCCTGACCAAGGCGATGAAAGACATGAGTGCCGGTGATGCAGTCAAGGCCGCCAGCTTGGCCATGAAATAAGGGCCTTTAGATAACCCGCGAAAACCGTTGCCTGTTCTGGTGCTCCAGGTAGGCATCGAACACCATGCACACCGAGCGCACCAGCAAGCGCCCGGCCGGCAGCACGCGAATGCCCTGGACGTCGAGTTCAATCAAGCCATCGTCAGCCATGGTCTGCAATTGTGGCCATAGCTCGGCAAAGTAGCCGCGAAAATCGATGTTGTACGCCTGTTCGATCCCCTCGAATGCCAGGTTGAAATTACAGATCAGTTGCTGGATCACGTCCCGGCGCAAGCGGTCGTCGGTGGTGCAGACCAGGCCGCGGCTGGTCGCCAACTGCGCGCCCGCCAAAGCGTTCTGATACTGGTTCAGGTCGCTGCTGTTCTGGCAATACAGGTCGCCGATCTGGCTGATCGCCGACACCCCCAACCCAATGAGGTCGCAGTGCCCGTGGGTGGTGTAACCCTGGAAATTGCGCTGCAGCTTGCCTTCTTCCTGGGCCACCGCCAGTTCGTCGTCCGGCAGGGCAAAGTGGTCCATGCCGATGTAGCGGTAACCGGCCTGGGTCAGTTGTTCGATGGTGGTTTGCAGCATCAGCAGTTTTTCTGCCGGCGAGGGCAGGTCGTCGGTGTTGATCCGCCGTTGGGGCATGAAGCGTTCCGGCAGGTGCGCGTAGTTGAACACCGACAGGCGGTCAGGCTGCAAGCGGATGACTTCTTCCACGGTGCGCGCAAAGTTCAACGGCGACTGCTTGGGCAGGCCGTAGATCAGGTCGATATTGATCGAGCGAAATTGCAAGGTGCGCGCTGCATCGATCACGGCGCGGGTTTCTTCCAGGCTTTGCAGGCGATTGACCGCCCGTTGCACCTCGGGGTCGAGGTCTTGCAGCCCAATGCTCACGCGGTTGAAGCCCAGTTCGCGCAGCAGGCCCATGGTGGCCCAGTCGGCTTCGCGCGGGTCGATTTCGATGCCGTAGTCGCCCGAGTCGTCCTCCAGCAAATTGAAATGCTGGCGCAGGCATTTCATCACCTGGCGCAGTTCATCGTGGCTGAGAAAGGTTGGCGTACCGCCGCCGAAATGCAGTTGCTCCACGGGCTGCTGCGGGTCGAGGTGGCAGGCCACCAATTGGATTTCCTGCTCCATGCGCTGCAGGTAGGCCTGGGCGCGGCCACGGTCCTTGGTGATCACCTTGTTGCAGGCGCAGTAGTAGCAAATGTTGGCGCAGAACGGCACATGCACATACAGCGACAGTGGCCGCACGGCCTTGCGGCTGTCACGCAGGGCGTGGAGCAGGTCGAAGGTGCCGACCTGGCTGTCAAATTGTACGGCGGTGGGGTAGGACGTGTAGCGCGGCCCCGCCAAGTCGTAGCGGTGAATCAGATCTGTGTCCCAACGAATGGCGTCGAGCATGCGGGCGGTCCCCCGGATTGGCTAGTGGGCCGAGTCTAGGGGCAGGGCGGTGCAGGCATCTTGATTTGCATCAACGGGGAGCGGCGCTATGCCACAGGGCCTGTTAATGCCCCATGAGCCAGTGCTGGTGGGGGCCAGGCAAGGTCCAGAGACCGAAGATCATCACCAGCACGCCACCGGCCACACGCACGCTGCGCTTGCGCAATAACGCCGTCACCCGTTCGGCGGCCAGCCCGGTGGCCAGCAGCACCGGCCAGGTGCCCAGCCCGAACGCCAGCATCAGCAAGGCGCTGTCCAGTGCATTGCCCTGGCTCGCCGCCCATAGCAGGGTGCTGTAGACGAGCCCGCACGGCAACCAGCCCCACAGCGCGCCCAGCAGCAAGGCTCGCGGCAGGCTGGACACCGGCAGCAAACGGTTGGCCACCGGCTGCAGATGCCGCCACAGGCCGCGTCCCAGGCTTTCGATACGGGTGAGGCCGCTCCACCAGCCGGCCAGGTACAGGCCCATACAGATCAGCAGCAGCCCGGCAAGCACTCGCATGAACATCGCCGCCGGGCTGTTGGCCACTGCCCAGCCGGCCAGGCCGATCAGTAAGCCGGCGGTTGCATAGCTGAGGATGCGCCCCAGGTTATACGCCAGCAGCAGGCGAAAACGGCGGCTGCGTTGTTCCTTGGGGATCGCCAGGGTCAGCGCGCCCATCAGTCCGCCGCACATGCCCAGGCAATGGCCGCCGCCGAGCAGGCCGAGGATCAGCGCCGAGACCAGCAAGGGCGCCAGCTCAAGCATGAGGGGGCTCTTTGGGCGGCTGCTCGGGGCTGTTGGCTTCGTCGATGGCGGCTAGGTGGTTCGGGTCCTGGTCGTCGAACAGCACGCTGTGGGCCGGGCCATCGAGGTCTTCGTATTGGCCGCTGTCCACGGCCCAGAAGAAGATGTAGATGGCCACACCCACTAATAGCAGTGCCGCCGGAATCATCACGTAGAGAGCTGGCATCTGTACTCCATGCCCGCGCGGCTCAGGCCGGCAGCGGGCGGGTTAGTGGGGCGGTGCCCGGGGCTTGCGCGCTCGGCAGGCGAGTCAGGCGCAACGCGTTGAGCACCACGGTCAACGAACTGATGGACATGCCGATCGCCGCCCAGATGGGCGTGATCCAACCCAGGGCGGCAAACGGCAGCATAAGCCCATTGTACAACCCGGCCCACAACAGGTTCTCGATGATCACCCGGCGAGTGCGCCGCGCCAGGCTGAAGGCCTGCACCAGCGCATCCAGGCGGTTGGACAACAGCACCGCATCGGCGCTGGTTTTCGCAAGGTCGGTGGCCGAGCGCATCGCCACACTGATATCGGCAGCGGCCAGCACTGGCACATCATTGACCCCATCGCCGAGCATCAACACTTTGCGACCTTCTTTGTGCAGGTTTTGCAGTACCTGCAGCTTGTCGTCAGGGCGCAGGCTGCCGTGGGCTTCGTCGATACCCAGCTCAGAAGCGACACTGGCCACCATCGGCGAACTGTCCCCCGAGAGTAGCAGCGTGCGCCAGCCCCGCGCCTTGCATGCGGCGAGCAAGGCGGGTGCGTCGCTGCGCAGGCGGTCATCCAGTACGAACCAGGCCAGGGCACCGCTGTGGTCGCCCAGCAGCAGCCATTGCCCGGCCTCGTCCGGCGAGGCGGGAATCGCGCAGCCACTGAGTTCACAGACAAAACCCGGCTGGCCGATGCGCAACAGACGTTCTCCCACACGACCTTCCAGGCCCAGGCCTGGAGTGCTCAGCACTTCATCAGCGGCCAGCGGCGCACGGCCGAAGGCACGGGCAATCGGGTGTTCGGAACGGTTCTCCAGGGCGGCGGCAAGGCCCAGGCATTGGTCGCTGTCCAGCGCACTCAAGGGCCGAATGGCGCGCAACGCCAGGCGCCCTTCGGTGAGGGTGCCGGTCTTGTCGAAAATCACCGTATCAATCTGGTTCAGGCCCTCGAGCACATGGCCGCGGGTCAGCAGCAACCCGAGACTGTGCAAGGTGCCGGTGGCGGCGGTGAGCGCGGTGGGCGTGGCCAGGGACAGGGCGCACGGACAGGTCGCCACCAGCATCGCCAGCACAATCCAGAACGCTCGGGATGGGTCCAGCTCCCACCACAGCAGGCCGATCAGCGCGGCGGCGATCAGTGAGCACAACAAGAACCACTGCGCAGCGCGGTCGGCGATCTGTGCCAGGCGCGGCTTCTCGGCCTGGGCGCGCTCCAGCAGGCGCACGATGGCGGACAAGCGCGTGTCATGCCCCAGGGCGCGCACTTGGACGGTGAGCGCGCCTTCGACATTCAGCGTGCCGGCCGTGACGCTGTCACCCGTACGCCGAGGTTGCGGCAGGTACTCGCCGGTCAGCAGGGATTCATCGATGCTGGATTGGCCGTCGAGAATTACGCCATCCGCCGGCAGCACCGCACCGGGATGCACCAGCACACGATCACCCAGCGCCAATTCGCTGAGCAGGATGCGTTCGCTCTGTCCATCATCCTTGAGGCGCAAGCAGGAGGCGGGCAACAGGTTGACCAGTTGGGCAGTGGCTGCCGCGGTGCGTTCCCGGGCGCGGCGCTCAAGGTAGCGCCCGGCCAGCAGGAACAGGGCAAACATGCCCACGGCATCGAAATACAATTCGCCTACGCCAGTGATCGCGGTCCAGATGCCGGCCAGGTACGCGCCGCCAATCGCCACGGACACCGACACGTCCATGGTCAGGTGCCGTGTGCGCAAGTCACGCAGGGCGCCTTTGAAGAAGGGCGCGCAGCTGTAGAACACGATGGGCGTGGTCAGAAACATCGCCACCCAGCGCAGGATGACGTGCAATTCCGGGCTCAGGTCGATATTGAATTCCGGCCAGGTGGCCATGGTTGCCATCATGGCCTGGAACCACAGCAAACCAGCGACCCCCAGTTGTCGCAGGGCCAGGCGGTTTTCGCTGGCTAATTGTTCGGCGGCGCGGTCGGCCTGGTAAGGGTGGGCGGCGTAACCGATATGGCGCAGCTCGCTGAGCAGTTGGCTCAACGGCAATTGCCCATCGGCCCAGCGCACGTGCAGGCGGTGGTTGGACAGGTTCAATCGCGCTTCGGCCACGGCAGGCAGGCTGCGCAGGTGTTTCTCGATCAACCAGCCGCAGGCGGCGCAACTGATGCCTTCCATCAGCAGGGTGGTTTCGGCCAGGTCGCCTTGATGGCGCACAAAAGGTTTTTGCACATCGGCGCGGTCGTACAGCGTCAGTTCGTCCACCAATTGCACGGGCAGCGCCTCGGGGTTGGCCGAGGCTTCGCTGCGGTGTTGGTAATAGCTTTCCAGCCCGCCGGCCACTATCGCCTCGGCCACGGCCTGGCAGCCCGGGCAGCAGAGTTCGCGGCGTTCGCCGAGGATCTGGGCGGTGAACCGGCTGCCGGAGGGGACGGGTAGGGCGCAGTGGTAGCAGGGGGTGGGTTGGGTCATTGCTCAGTTCCGCAGATCGTTCCCACGCTTTGCGTGGGAATGTTGCCCGTGACGCTCTGCGTCACAAAGCGGACGCAGAGCGTCCAGCAAGGCGTTACCACGCAGAGCGTGGGAACGATCATCGTCTACTTCTTCAGGTCTTCAGCGCCCTGCAACGGTTCGTCACCCAGCAGCAAGTCCTTGTCGTGGCTGACCTCTTCTTCTTCGAACAGGCGCCAGGTGTTGCCGCCCTCCACGCCAAGCAGTTCCACGAAACGGCGACCTTCGACCTTGTCGGTGACCTGGCCGATGTAGCGGCCTTGCTCACTGTCGCTGCGGGTGAGGTTGATCTTGCGATCCTTCTCTGGCTGGGTCGGGGAGATAAGGTTCAGCTCCAGGGTTTTCGGATTGCTGTAGCCAGTCAGTTGCAGCTCGACCTCGCCGGTCAGTTCGTCCAGGTGCAGCTTGCCGCGCAGTTGCAGGGTCTGGGCCAGGCGTTCGCGGTCCAGGGAACGGTTGATGCCTTTGCCGGCCTCGTAGTAGTTGTCGTTGACCAGGTTGTCCGGGTTATTCACCGCGATGGTCACCATGGACAAGGTCAGGGTCACCGAGCAGGCCAGGATCGCGATGATGATCCAGGGCCAGAGGTGCTTGTACCAAGGGCTGGCGGCAGTAGTTGCGGGCATGGGTATGTTCCCTGTTAACGGACTTGTGGGCCGATGAATCGGCTCTTGGCTTCAATATGAACGCTGGTGTCATCGGCGTCTTCGAGGATGAAGGTCACCTCGTTGGTGCTCGACGGCAACTGCTCCGGCGCACTCGACAACTCCACTGGCATGCTGACGATATCGCCGGCGGCCACTTTGATTTCGCGCCGGCCTTGCAGCTTGAGGTCGGGCAGCCCAGCGGCGTCGAGCACGTAGGTGTGGTCGCGCTGGTCTTTGTTCATGATCTTCAGGCTGTAGACGTTTTCGATGCGCCCTTCGGCGTTCTCGCGGTACAGCACGCGGTCCTTGCTGACGTCGAAACCCACCAGCGAGCGCATGAAGAAGGCCGCCACCAACAGGCTGATCATCGCCAGCAACACCAGGGCGTAACCGATCAGGCGCGGGCGCAGCTTATGGGTTTTCTGCCCCGACAGGTTGTGTTCGGTGGTGTAGCTGATCAGGCCGCGTGGGTACTCCATCTTGTCCATGATGTTATCGCAGGCATCGATACAGGCGGCGCAGCCGATGCATTCGATTTGCAGCCCGTCGCGGATATCGATACCGGTAGGGCACACCTGCACGCACATCGTGCAGTCGATGCAGTCGCCCAGGCCTTGGGCCTTGTAGTCGGTACCCTTTTTACGTGGCCCACGCACTTCGCCACGGCGCGGGTCATAGGACACGATCAAGGTGTCCTTGTCGAACATCACACTCTGGAAGCGCGCATAGGGGCACATGTAGATGCACACCTGCTCACGCAGCCAGCCGGCGTTGCCGTAGGTGGCGAGAGTGAAGAAACCCACCCAGAAATATGACCAGCCATCGGCCTGGCCGGTGAAGAAATCGAATACCAGTTCGCGGATCGGTGAAAAGTAGCCGACGAAGGTGATGCCGGTGGCAAAGCCGATCAGCAGCCACAGGCTGTGCTTGCTGAACTTGCGCAGGAACTTGTTGGCGCTCATCGGCGCCTTGTCGAGCTTGATGCGCTGGTTGCGGTCGCCTTCGGTGACCTTTTCGCACCACATGAAGATCCATGTCCATACGCTTTGCGGGCAGGTATAGCCGCACCACACGCGCCCGGCGTACACGGTGATAAAGAACAGGCCAAATGCCGCCACAATGAGAATGCCCGAGAGCAGGATGAAATCCTGGGGCCAGAACGTTGCACCGAAAATAAAGAACTTACGCTCCGGCAGGTTCCACCACACCGCCTGGTGACCGCCCCAGTTCAGCCACACGGTGCCGAAGTAGAGCAGGAACAGAGCGGCACCGCCGACCATGCGCAGGTTGCGGAACAAGCCAGTGAAGGCGCGGGTGTAAATCTTCTCTCTCGAAGCGTAGAGGTCGACGGTCTTGGCAGGCGGGGTAACGTTATGTACCGGTATCTGGTCGCTCATCATTGCATCCCACGGCGGTGGAGATTTGCCTCGGCCAGTACGTGCCAACCGGGGTCAAATTAAGGGTGTTGCAGTGGCCTAATGATACGCCCCCGAGGGTGTGCAAAGGGTGCGACCTTTGGTCGCGTTGGGGGAAATCAATTGATGGTGTACGTGATCTGGATCAATTGACTTGGCAAGTATGGACGGTTTTTGCCAGTAAGCCGGTCATTCGTCCCATGGATTGAGCAGTGGCACGCCACTCGATTTGAAGTCGCTGACGTTGCGCGTGACTACGGTGAGTCCGTGAACCAGCGCGGTTGCGGCAATCAATGCATCGCTTTCGTTGGCTTGGTCGGGTACATGCAAGTGCGCGCAACGCAACGCGACTGCTGCATCGACGGGCAGGATTCTGGCATCGAAGGCGGGCATTACATGACGCTTGAGCCAGGTTCTCAACACCTTCCCCTGAACCGGGTCTCGCCGTTCAATTCGCAGGACTCCGGTTTCCAGTTCCTTCAGCGTGATCGCCGAAATAAACATGCGCGGCGCTACTACGCTTTTTGCCCAAGCCACGACATTTGCATCAGCCTGAGGTTTACGCAGTTCAGAGATCACATTTGTGTCGAGTAGATACATCAAGAAAAGTCCACGGGTCGATGAATGATCACGGCACGTTCGGTTTCGAAGTCGATATCGGCCGCTTCCGGCATCACCAACAGGTCGACAATGTCGGCGTTCAGACCTGTCAGCTTCTGGTACTCCTCAATGCTTAGCAGTACATGGGCAGGCTTGCCGCGATCAGTGATAAAAACCGGCCCTTTGCGGGCGGCTTTTTTGGCACCACTTGTGTCTTGATTGAATTCGCGGCTGGAAATGGTCGTGATGGTCATGGGGTAGGCCCCCTTCGCTGGACTTAATGTAGTTACGTTACTACTTGGCGAGTGCGCGCGGCAAGGTTGAGGTTACGAACGGTAGAGTTGGCTTTGCAAGGTTCGGCGCCAGAACAAAAAAGCCCCGCTGCGCGGGGCTCCATTGTTTCAGAGGTCTTACTGCTCCTCAGCCTTCTTATCCCCATGAGACAAGCTATATACATACGCCGCAAGCAGGTGCACCTTGTCATTCCCTTGCAACTGCTCCTGCGCCGGCATCTGGCCCTGGCGGCCATAACGGATGGTCTGTTGCAGTTGCGCAAAGCTTGAACCGTAGATGAACGCACCCGGATGCGTCAGGTCGGGGGCGCCCATCGCTGGCGTGCCTTTACCCGCCGGGCCGTGGCAGGCCACGCAGTTGGCGGCGAAGAGTTTCTCGCCGTTGGCCACGTCGGCCTTGGCGCCTTCCGGCAGTTTGCGGCCGTCGAGGTTGGTCACTACAAAGGCTGCTACGTCGGCTACGCCCTGCTCGCCGATGACTTCAGCCCAGCCTGGCATCACCGCGTGCCGGCCCTTCATGATGGTTTCCTTGATGGTGTTGGGTTCGCCGCCCCAGCGCCAGTCGGCGTCGGTCAGGTTGGGGAAACCGTAGGCGCCCTTGGCGTCGGAGCCGTGGCACACCGAGCAGTTGGAGGCGAACAGGCGGCCGCCCATCTTCAAGGCTTGTGGGTCCTTGGCGACTTCTTCAATCGGCATCGACGCGAACTTGGCGAAGATCGGCCCGAACTTGGCTTCCGACCTGGCCATTTCCTTTTCCCATTCGTGCACGCCGGTCCAGCCGGTCTGGCCGTTGGCGAAGGGGGTTTGCTTGTCGTTGTCGAGGTAGTTGTAGCCTGGCAGCAGGCCCTTCCAGTTGCCCAGGCCAGGGTAGAGCACCAGGTAACCAAGGGCGAAGACGATTGTGCCGACAAACAGCATGAACCACCACTTGGGCAGCGGGTTGTCGTACTCCTCGATGCCGTCGAACGAGTGGCCGACGGTCTCGTCCGTCTGCTCGGTGCGCTGGCCCTTGCGGGTCGACAGCAGCAGCCAGGTCAGGGCGAAGATGGTACCCAGACTGAGGACTGTGACGTACAGACTCCAGAACGTAGTCATTCTTTGTTACTCCTAGAAGCTTGCTCGACGTGCTTGATGGCTTCGGGGTCATCTGCGAAGGGCAGCATGGTCGCGTCGTCAAACTCCGACTTGCGCCGTGGGCTGAACACCCACAACGCCAGGCCGATAAAGGCCACCATCACCACAACGGTGCCCAGGCCACGAATCATCCCGATATCCATGAAGGTCACCGTTTGCTTTTGATGATGGTGCCAAGGCCTTGCAGGTAGGCCACCAATGCGTCCATTTCGGTCTTGCCCTTCACGGCGGCGGCCGCACCGGCGATGTCTTCGTCGGTGTAGGGCACGCCCAGGGTGCGCAAGACTTCCATCTTCTTGGCGGTGTCCTTGCCGTCGAGCTTGTTTTCCACGAGGAACGGGTACGCCGGCATTTTCGACTCCGGCACGACGTTGCGCGGGTTGTACAGGTGCGCACGCTGCCAGTCATCGGAGTAGCGCCCACCCACACGGGCCAGGTCCGGGCCGGTGCGCTTGGAACCCCACAGGAACGGGTGGTCCCACACGCTTTCACCGGCAACCGAGTAGTGGCCGTAGCGTTCGGTTTCGGCGCGGAAGGGGCGGATCATCTGCGAGTGGCAGCCCACGCAACCGTTGGCGATGTAGACATCGCGGCCTTCCAGTTCAAGGGCGGTGCGTGGCTTCATGCCTTCGACCGGCTTGTTGGTCACGTCCTGGAAAAACAGCGGGACGATTTGGGTCAGGCCGCCAATGCTCACGGCGATGACCATGAAGAAGGCCAGCAGGCCGATGTTCTTCTCGACGACTTCATGCTTCATCAGTGAGCTCCCACAACGGCGATCTTGGTGGCGGCTTCGGCTTCAACAGGGTCGCTGGCACGCACGGTGCGCCACACGTTGTAGGCCATCAACAGCATGCCGCTGGCAAAGAACGCACCGCCCAGGGCACGTACGATAAAGCCCGGGTGGCTGGCTTGCAGCGCTTCGACGAAGGAGTAGGTGAGGGTGCCGTCATCGTTGATCGCACGCCACATCAAGCCCTGGGTGATGCCGTTGACCCACATCGAGGCGATGTAGAGCACGGTGCCGATAGTGGCCAGCCAGAAGTGCGCATTGATCAGCCCGACGCTGTGCATCTGCGCGCGGCCGAACAGTTTGGGGATCATGTGGTACAGCGCGCCGATGGAGATCATCGCCACCCAACCGAGAGCGCCAGCGTGCACGTGGCCGATGGTCCAGTCGGTATAGTGGGACAGCGAGTTGACGGTCTTGATCGCCATCATCGGCCCTTCGAAGGTCGACATGCCGTAGAACGCCAAAGACACCACCAAAAACCGCAGGATCGGGTCGGTGCGCAGCTTATGCCAGGCGCCCGAGAGGGTCATCATGCCGTTGATCATGCCGCCCCAGCTTGGTGCCAGCAGGATGATCGACATCGCCATGCCCAGGGACTGTGCCCAATCCGGCAAGGCGGTGTAGTGCAAGTGGTGAGGGCCGGCCCAGATGTACAGGGTGATCAGCGCCCAGAAGTGCACGATGGACAGGCGATAAGAATAGATCGGACGCTCGGCCTGCTTGGGCACGAAGTAGTACATCATCCCCAGAAAGCCGGTGGTGAGGAAGAAGCCTACGGCGTTGTGGCCGTACCACCACTGGATCATCGCGTCCGTCGCACCGGAGTAGGCCGAGTAGGACTTGAACAGGTTCACCGGCAGGGAGGCGTGGTTGACGATGTGCAGCATCGCCGTGACCACGATAAAGGCGCCGTAGAACCAGTTGCCCACGTAGATGTGCTTGGTCTTGCGCTTGACGATGGTGCCGAAGAACACCAGGCCGTAGGTCACCCACACGATGGCAAGCAAAATGGCGATCGGCCATTCCAGCTCGGCGTATTCCTTGGTGGTGGTGTAGCCCAGGGGCAGGCTGATGATGGCGCCGACGATGACCGCCTGCCAGCCCCAGAAGGTGAAGGCGGCAAGGCCATCGGAGATCAGTCGCGTCTGGCAGGTGCGCTGCACGACATAGTAGGAGGTGGCAAACAGTGCACATCCGCCGAAGGCGAAGATCACCAGGTTGGTGTGCAGCGGGCGCAGGCGGCCGAAGGTCGTCCAGGGCAGGTCGAAATTCAATTGCGGCCAAACCAGTTGCGAGGCGATGAACACCCCGAGCCCCATGCCAAGGATCCCCCAGACCACCGTCATGATGGCGAACTGGCGGACTACCTTATAGTTATAAGCAGTCGGACTGATTGCTGTGCTCATTCTAAGGTTCCACGGTTTAGGTTTTTTTATAGGTAAAATCGGTCGCAAGTATGTAGAAAGCGAGGGGCCATTGCAACGCAATGGCTGACCTGGATCAATGCGTTCCACGCCAGATTCTGCGCCCTTTCCATGTTTGGCGTAGGGACAAAATCCAAAATAGAAAGCTGATCGAGTGGACAGGAAATTTCAGGGGCGCAACGGCTACCGTCGCGTAGGCCAGGAATGGTCCACTGTGGGAACAAGCGTAGACCCGAATAGGAGGAGGGGAAAGGTGGGCTTGGAAGGGGTGCGACACTTGGTCGCGCAAATGAAAACAACACCGGATCCCTGTAGGAGCGAGCTTGCTCGCGAAGAACCTGAGGGCACCACGCTTATCCAGTATAAACGCGGCGCTCTGAAGTGCTTCGCGAGCAAGCTCGCTCCTACAGTGAAACGGGTTGCCGCCCCGGGCCGGGGCAGCGGTTACTCGGTCGCGCTGTCTGGCGTTGCACCTTCAGCGTTATGGGACAAGCTGTACACGTAAGCCGCCAGCAGGTGCACCTTGTCATTGCCTTGCAGCACATCCTGGGCTGGCATCTGGCCCTGGCGACCATGGCGGATGGTCTGCTGCAGCTGCGCCAGGCTGGTGCCGTAGATAAAACCGGCAGGCTCGGTCAGGTTAGGCGCGCCCATGGCTTCCACACCGTGGCCTTGTGGGCCGTGGCAGGCCACGCAGGTGGTGTTGAACGCGGCTTGCCCGGCTGCCAGGTCTGCGCTGTTGTCAGCAGGCAACGGCAGCTTGGCCAGGTCGTGGCGCACGTAGGCGGCGACGTTTTTCACCCCGTCCTCGCCCAGCACTTCACCCCAGGCCGGCATCGCCGCGTGGCGACCGTTCAGGATGGTGGCTTTGATAGCCTCAGCCGAGCCGCCCCAGCGCCAGTTATTGTCGGCCAGGTTGGGGAAACCATAGGCGCCCTTGGCGTCCGAACCGTGGCATACCGCGCAGTTGGAGGCGAACAGGCGACCGCCCATCTTCAACGCTTGCGGGTCCTTGGCGACTTCTTCCACCGGCATGGCCGCGAACTTGGCGAAGATCGGCCCGAACCTGGCGTCGGCCTTGGCCATTTCCTTGTCCCATTCCTTGGTCTGGGTCCAGCCGTCTTCATAGCCCGGCAGTACGCCTTTCCAGTTGCCCAGGCCCGGGTAGAGGATCAGGTAGCCGACGGCAAACACCAGGGTGCCGGCGAACAACATGAACCACCACTGGGGCAGCGGGTTGTCGTATTCCTCGATACCGTCGAAGGCGTGGCCCATGGTCTGGTCGACGCTGCCCTTGGTCTCGCCCTTGCGGGTGCCGACCAACAGCCAGGTCAGACCGATCAGGCTGCCCAGGGTCAATACGCAGATCCATGTACTCCAGAACGTAGTCATGGCCGAGTGCTCCTTGTGGCTGGCTCTGCTTGAGCGTCGGGTGGGGAAGGTTCATCGGCAAACGGCAGCAGGCGCGCCTGCTCGAATTCCGCATTGCGGCGGTTGTTGAATACCCACAGCGACAGGCCGATAAAGGCGATGGCGACCACCAGCGTGCCAAGGCCGCGAATGGTGCCTGCATCGAATTCAAATCCCATGGCTCACCTCTTGCTCTTGATGGCAGTGCCGAGCACTTGCAGGTAGGAAACCAGCGCGTCCATCTCGGTCTTGCCCTTGAGGCTGGCGACGGCGCCATTGATGTCGTCGTCGGTGTACGGCACGCCGAGGGTGCGCATCACTTTCAGCTTGGTCTCGGTGTGGCTGCTGTCGACGGCGGCGGTGACCAGCCAGGGGTAGGCCGGCATTTTCGACTCTGGCACCACGTTGCGCGGGTTGTATAAGTGCGCGCGGTGCCAGTCGTCCGAGTAGCGTGCGCCGACGCGGGCCAGGTCCGGGCCGGTACGCTTGGAACCCCACAGGAACGGGTGGTCCCACACGCTTTCGCCGGCCACCGAATAGTGGCCGTAGCGCTCGGTCTCGGCGCGGAACGGGCGGATCATCTGCGAGTGGCACTGCACGCAGCCTTCGCGGATGTAGATGTCGCGGCCTTCCAGTTGCAGCGCGGTGTAGGGCTTCATGCCTTCGACCGGCTTGTTGGTCACGTCCTGGAAGAACAGCGGGACGATCTGGGTCAGGCCACCGATGCTCACGGCAAGCACCATCAGCAGCATCAACAGGCCGACGTTCTTTTCAATCGTTTCGTGTTTCATCATCGACTCCTCAGGCCATTTGCGCGGCAGCGGTGACTTCGGCAGGTTGCGCCGAACGCACGGTGCGCCATGTGTTGTAAGCCATCAGGAACATGCCGCTGAGGAAGATCGCACCGCCCACCAGACGCACGATGAAGCCTGGGTGGCTGGCCACCAGGGTTTCGACGAAGGAGTAGGTGAGGGTGCCGTCTTCGTTGACCGCACGCCACATCAGGCCCTGGGCGATGCCGTTGACCCACATCGACGCGATGTAGAGCACGGTGCCGATGGTGGCCAGCCAGAAATGCGCGTTGATCAGGCCGAGGCTGTACATCTGCTCGCGACCGAAGATTTTCGGGATCATGTGGTAAAGCGCGCCGATGGAGATCATCGCCACCCAGCCCAGCGCCCCGGCGTGTACGTGGCCGATGGTCCAGTCGGTGTAGTGGGAGAGGGCGTTGACGGTCTTGATCGCCATCATCGGGCCTTCGAAGGTCGACATGCCGTAGAACGCCAGGGAGACCACCAGAAAGCGCAGGATCGGGTCGCTGCGCAGCTTATGCCAGGCGCCCGAGAGGGTCATCATGCCGTTGATCATGCCGCCCCAGCTCGGTGCCAGCAGCACCAGTGACATCACCATGCCCAGGGACTGCGCCCAGTCCGGCAGAGCGGTGTAGTGCAAGTGGTGCGGGCCGGCCCAGATGTACAGGGTGATCAGCGCCCAGAAGTGCACGATGGACAAGCGATACGAATACACCGGGCGTTCGGCCTGCTTGGGCACGAAGTAGTACATCATGCCGAGGAAGCCCGCAGTGAGGAAAAAGCCTACTGCGTTATGCCCATACCACCACTGCACCATGGCATCCGTCGCACCGCCGTACAGCGAGTAGGACTTGGTCAGGCTGACCGGGATTTCCAGGTTATTGACGATATGCAAAATGGCCACGGTGATGATGAACGCACCGAAGAACCAGTTGCCCACATAGATGTGCTTGGTCTTGCGTTTCATGATCGTGCCGAAGAACACGATGGCGTAGGCGACCCAGACGATGGTGATCAGGATGTCGATCGGCCATTCCAGTTCGGCGTATTCCTTGGAGCTGGTGTAGCCCAGTGGCAGGCTGATCGCGGCCAGCAGGATCACAAGCTGCCAGCCCCAGAAGCAGAACGCGGCGACTTTCGGCGCGAACAGCTGCGTCTGGCAGGTGCGTTGCACCGAGTAAAAGGAGCTGGCGAACAGCGCACAGCCACCGAACGCGAAGATCACCGCGTTGGTGTGCAAAGGGCGCAGGCGGCCGAAGCTGGTCCAAGGCAAATCGAAGTTGAGCGCAGGCCAAACCAATTGGGCGGCGAGAAAAACCCCGAGCCCCATGCCGACGATGCCCCACACCACCGTCATAATGGCGAATTGGCGGACCACCTTGTAGTTATAGGCGGTACTTAAAGTAGTGTTCATGGTTCCCCATCCACGGTTCAACCCAAGCAAATGCGGCACTTGGGCTGGAGTTATAGGCAGACTAAAAAGCGAGGCAAGCATGGGCAAAGAGCACAAGGCCAGTATTGACGGGGATCAATGGGCGCAGTGTGTACGGGAACATGGCTGGTTGTGGGATGTCGCCACGGGCACGACGTCGGGTGAGCCGGTCACGCTGATCCTAGCCCACGGCGCCGGCGCACCGATGGACTCGGCGTTCATGAACGACATGGCTGCACGCCTTGCCGCGCATGGCGTGAACGTGTTGCGCTTCGAGTTCCCGTACATGGCCCAGCGCCGCTTGGACGGGGGCAAACGCCCGCCGAATCCGGCGCCGAAACTGCTGGAGGCGTGGCGTGAGGTGTATGCCCAGGTGCGACGTCATGTCGCTGGGAAACTGGCGATTGGCGGCAAGTCCATGGGCGGGCGGATGGCCAGTTTGTTGGCCGATGAATTGGGCGCCGATGGGTTGGTGTGCCTGGGCTATCCGTTCTATGCGGTGGGCAAGCCAGAGAAACCCCGGGTGGAGCACTTGGCTGCGCTGAAGACGCCGACGTTGATAGTGCAGGGCGAGCGCGATGCCTTGGGCAATCGGGCGGCGGTAGAAGGTTATGACTTGTCAGACAGTATCGAGGTGATGTGGCTGGTGGCGGGGGATCATGACTTGAAGCCGCTGAAGGCTTCGGGGTTCAGCCATGAGCAGCATCTGGAGGCGGCGGCGGTGCGCGTCGCTGAGGTTCTCAGGGGTTGTTGATCGTTCCCGCGCTCCGCGTGGGAATGCAGCCCAGGACGCTCTGCGTCCCCCTCTAAAATTGTGACGCAGAGCGTCACAGGAGGCGTTCCCACGCAGAGCGTGGGAACGAGCCCGTTCAGCGGTTAAAACGCTCCACCAGCGAGTACTGAGTATTGGCGGTATGCGTCAACTCTTCACTCAGTTGCGCCGAGTTCATCGCCTGCTCCGAGGTCTGGTCCGCCAACAGCGCAATGGTGCTGATATTGCGGCTGATCTCCTCGGCCACCGCGCTTTGCTCTTCGGTAGCAGCAGCAATCTGGGTGGTCATGTCGGTGATATTGGCCACCGCCTCACTGATGCCCACCAAGGCCTGGTCGGCTTCCATCACCCGCGCTACACCTTCTTCAGCCTGGCGGTGCCCGGCGTCCATGGTTTGCACGGCGGCAGCCGCCGTGTGTTGCAGCTTGGCAATCAGGGTATGGATCTGCCCGGTGGATTCGGCCGTACGCTGCGCCAGTTGGCGCACTTCATCGGCGACCACCGCGAAACCACGGCCCATCTCACCGGCACGCGCGGCTTCGATGGCGGCGTTGAGCGCCAGCAGGTTGGTCTGGTCGGCGATGCCTTTGATCACATCAACCACGCCGCCGATTTCATCGCTGTCCTTGGCCAGTTGCGTGACGGTCACACCCGTCTCGCCCACCGCCACCGACAGCCGCTGAATCGCCTCGCGGGTTTCCCCGGCGATATCGCGGCCGCGCCCGGTCAGGCGGTTGGCTTCCTGGGTGGCATCGGCGGTGCGCTGCACGTGGCTGGCCACTTCCTGGGTGGTCGCCGCCATCTGGTTCACCGCAGTGGCCACCTGTTCGGTTTCCACGCGCTGGCGTTCCAGGCCGCTGGAGCTGTTGTGCGCCAGGGTGTTGGACTGCGCCGCCTGGTCGTTGAGGTGCTCGGCGGTGTCCTGCAGGCGGGTAAGACAGGTCTTCAGACGCGCTTCCTGGCTGAGGATCGACATTTCCAGACGCGCTTGTGCGCCACGGCTGTCGGTGTACATCTGCGCGATCAACGGGTCGGACGTGGTCTGTTCGGCCAGGCGCAGCAAACGCTTGAGACCGCGCTGTTGCCAGCTCAAGCCCAGCAGGCCCAACGGCACCGACAGCGCCGCTGCCAGGGCAAAGCCCCATTGGGAGGTGAGGGTGGCGCCGATCATGAAGCTCAGTTGGCTGACCAGGATAAACGGCAGCCAGTCCTGCAGCACCGGCAGCCACTTGTCCCGCTGGGGAACGGCCGACTTGCCCTGGTTGATACGTTGATAGAGCGCTTCGGCCCGGCGGATCTGCTCGGCGGTGGGCTTGATGCGCACCGATTCGTAGCCGATCACCTGGTTGCCGTCGAAGACCGGCGTCACATAGGCGTTAACCCAATAGTGGTCACCGGTCTTGCAGCGATTCTTGACAATGCCCATCCATGGCAAGCCTTGTTTGAGCGTGGACCACATATGCGCGAACACGGCCGGCGGCACATCCGGGTGACGCACCAGGTTATGTGGGGCGCGGATCAGTTCTTCGCGGGTGAACCCACTGATTTCGACAAAGGCGTCGTTGCAGTAGGTAATCACACCCTTGGCATCTGTGGTGGAGATCAACCGTTGCTGAGCGGGGAAGGTACGTTCGCGCTGGGTAACGGGTTGGTTATTACGCATGATTGTTCAATCCGCAAGGCTTTCAGGGGGTATCGGCCATGCGGGGCATTTATTTAACTTATTTTTGCAACAATCCTGCGAACGGTGTTGCCCCTGTAGGAGCGAGCTTGCTCGCGAAACACTCAAGGGCAACGCGTTCATTCAGGATGCCCGCGTTAGCGTTGAAGTCCTTCGCGAGCAAGCTCGCTCCTACAGTAAGGAAGGTTTAGCCTGCGAGCATCGGGTAGGTGAACAACCCGAAGTGCAGCAGATTCAAGCCAAAGTGCGTGGCAATCGCCGCGCCGAGCCCGCCAAAGCGATAGGCCAGGCCGTAACCCACGCCGGCAATACTCGCCAGCAGCATCCACTGCCAACCCGCAGCAAAATGCACCAGGCCGAATAACAGCGAGGCCAACAGCAGCGCGAGGTTCTCGCCATAGGGCAGGTGTTTGAAGCGTCGGCTCAGGCCGCCCTGGATATACCCGCGAAACAGCGCTTCTTCGACCAACGTCACCAGCAGCAGGTTATTCAACACCCACAGCCACGCCTCGTCCGGCCATTTCGGCGCCCAACTGATCATCCCTAGCAGCGCTGCGCCACCCAGGGCGGCGATGGCGGCCAGGGTCAGGGCCACGGCCGTGACGCAGATCGACAGGCGCAATGAGCGTCGCGCCACAATCCATGGGCAGGCCAGCAACAGCCAGAAGCCGATCAGGGGTTTGTCCTGGTTCAGGTACATCGAGAAGGGCACTGAGTCCGGAGTAAAACGCTGGGGCGCAATACCGCGGCCGTTATAGAAACCCGGCAGCCAGTGCATCGCCAGGCCCAGGGCCAGGACAATAAACAAGCCGTGACCCAGGTAGCGCGCCCAAGGGTTGCGTTGCTGGCGCACGGCGTACCCGGCCACCAGCAGCAGTGCGATGGAGACCGCCGCCAGTACGCCCAGTTGGCCGTAGATCAAGGCCACGACATAGCCAATGGAAAGTAGGGTGAGGTACAGCCAGGGCAAAGCAATCATGTGAAATCCTTCGAAAAATCCGGGCAGCATTATAGCGAGTGGCCAGGTTCCAGGGCATGAAAACGCCTCCACGTACAAGGCAAGGGGGAAAGGATTGCAAAGTATGTTTGCGGCTGGTTATAGTCGTCGCGTCTTAGTCCCTTCAAAAAAGATCAGCACATGCCAGCTTCCCAGCGCATAGCGGTAGTCGATTCAGCGGTCAACGCCGTGGTCGTGCCGTGCCGGGGCAAGCAGCCTGAGCAGATCAGTCACTACCCCCCACCTGTCAGTAGCACGCCGGTGTACGCAGTCGTATCACCGCCGGGTGTTGGCATTTCGGGCTGATCAGCAATCCGCTGTTGCCCCGTGCCTGCCTGAAAAAAACCTACTGAAATTCAGTTTTTTACTGAGTCGGCTTTTTAGCCTGATAACAGGTGGTAACCATGTCTGTGCTTTCGAAACAATCCGTGGCCGCGGCGGCCTCGACGAGCGTGTTTGTCTTGCTGTGGAGCAGCGGGGCGATCTTCTCCAAGTTGGGCCTGGCCCATGCTTCGCCCTTTGCATTTCTGTTGATCCGGTTTGCCATCGCCCTGATGGGGTTGGTGGTGTTGGTACCCATCCTCAAGTTGAAGCTGCCTCGTCCCGGCAAACCCCTGCTGTATGCGGCGGCGACGGGCTTGGTATTGCTGGGGGCCTACCAGATTTTCTATCTGCTGGCCCTGGACCTCAACGTCACCCCCGGCGTGATGGCGACCATCATGGGCGTGCAGCCGATCCTTACCGTGGTACTGATGGAGCGCCAACGCTCCTGGCGCCGGCTGTTCGGCCTGGGGTTGGGGTTGGCGGGCTTGATCATGGTGGTGTATCAGGGCATCGGGCTGGCGGGCATGTCCCTGGCGGGGATGCTGTTCGGGCTGCTGGCGCTGGCGAGCATGACGTTTGGCTCGATCATGCAAAAACGCATCACCGACAACCCCTTGGGCACGCTGCCACTGCAATACCTGGCCGGGTTGCTGCTGTGCGCGGTGTTCGTGCCGTTCCAGCCGTTCCACTTTGAACACAGTGCGCGTTTTTACCTGCCGGTACTGTGGATGGGGCTGGTGGTGTCGGTACTGGCGACGCTATTGCTGTACCGCCTGATCGCCCGGGGCAACCTGGTGAATGTCACCAGCTTGTTCTACTTGGTGCCGGCGGTGACGGCGGTGATGGACTACCTGATCTTCGGCAACCGCCTGGCCCTGTTGAGCGTGTTGGGAATGGCGTTGATCATCGTCGGGTTGGTCTTCGTGTTCCGTAAAAACTAAAAACCACTCACTGTAGGAGCGAGCTTGCTCGCGAAGAACGTCAACGATAACGAGGGCATCCTGAATGAACAGGGTGCTCTCGGGTTTTTCGCGAGCAAGCTCGCTCCTACAGTTGTGCGGTTGTTATTTGGACCGGCGCAGTACCAACCACAGCGCCCCGGCAATCAACACTCCGCCATACAGATGGGCCATGGACAACGGCTCATCCAACAGCAACGCCCCCCACAACACGCCGAACGGCGGAATCATGAAGGTCACAGTCATCGACTTGACCGGGCCAATGGATGACAGCAGGCGGAAGTACAGGATGTAGGCAAACGCCGTACACACCAGCCCCAGCCCCAGCAGCGACGACCACACCTGCCAGCCGCCCCAGCTCGCCGGTGGATGGCTGATGGCGCTGTAGGCAAAGAACGGCAACAGAAACAACGTCGCCCCCAACATGCTGCCCAAGGCCGAGAGACGGCTGTCCAACCCGCCGCGCTGGTCCAGCCAACGCCGCGCCAGGAAACCGGCAAAGCCATAGCAGGTGGTTGCCAGCAGGCACGCCAATGCGCCCATCAATAATTCCAGAT
This sequence comes from Pseudomonas sp. B2021, assembly GCF_018135665.1. Taxonomy (NCBI): domain Bacteria; kingdom Pseudomonadati; phylum Pseudomonadota; class Gammaproteobacteria; order Pseudomonadales; family Pseudomonadaceae; genus Pseudomonas; species Pseudomonas sp. B2021. Next base: position 4,476,512 of record NZ_SMOF01000001.1, on the reverse strand, counting down.
CAAAGGCCACCGGCCCCGCACGCGTGAGCACGGCAACGCCAAACAGCCCCAAGGCGACACCTGCGATTTTCGACGGCGTCAGGCGTTCGCTGAAAAACAATCCGCCAATCAGCACGCCCATCAGCGGTGTGGTGGCGTTGAAAATCGCCGAATAACCCGCCGGCAGTACCTGCGCCGCCACTGAATACATGGTCGCCGGAATCCCGGAGTTGATCACCCCCAGCAGCAAAACGGTTTTGAACTTGCCCTGGAAATCCCAGCTCACGCGCATCATCGCCAGGATCACCAATAAACCCGCGACGGCAATCGACACGCGGAAGAACGCGGTGGGCACCGTGCCGATTTCCGGCGCGATCATGCGCATAAACAGGAAACTCGCGCCCCAGATGGCAGCCAGCCCCAGCAGATACAGGGTGTCAACAGGTCTCACGGAAAACTCCTACGCCAATCGGGCGCAGAAGTGTTGCCCAGCGGGCAGGTCGGCACAATGGCTAATTGCAGTCAGTTCACAGCCGTGCAAAATCATTCTTCTCCTGCCTCGGTTCACTGGCTAAGCTCTGGGCTTCCAGATACCCGTTCGAGGTTTCCCGCATGTCGCAGTCCGCCCTCGCTATCGCCCGGATGATCCTCGACGGTTTCGACGATTACCGTGAGCACTTCCGCCAGATCACCGATGGCGCCCGTGAGCGTTTCGAGAAGGCCCAGTGGCAGCAGGGGCAGGCCGCGTCGGCCGCGCGCATCAACCTCTATGAAGAGAAAGTCGCTGAGGTCACGACCCGCCTGCGCGCCAGTTTTGACCCTGCGGCGTTGCAGGACATCGGCCAGTGGCCCCTGGTAAAAAGCGCCTATATCGGCCTGATCGATCTGCGTTTTGACGATGAACTGTCCGAGACCTGGTACAACTCGATCTTCTGCGGCCTGTTCAGCCATGACCTGATCAGCGACGGCTGTATGTTCATTCACACCACCCGGCCTAGCCTGCGCCGGGCGCGGGCGGCGCAAACCCGTATCTACACGCCGGCCGGTAAAATAGCGGACATGCTCGCGCAGGTTTTCTCTGACTACAGCTTCAGCGAGCCCTACGCCGACCTGCCCGCCGACCTGCGCCGCCTCGAAGCCCAGTTGCGTGAAAACCTGCCGGATTGGGTGTGCAAGGACCCAGACCTCAAGGTCGAGTTGTTTTCCTCGGTGCTGTACCGCAACAAAGGCGCCTACCTCGTGGGGCGCATCTACACGCGCGACGAACAATGGCCGCTGGTGATTCCGCTGCTGCACCGCGAAGGGCGTGGCATTCAGATCGATGCGTTGATCACCGACGAAGCCGACGTGTCGATCATCTTCTCGTTCACCCGTTCCTATTTCATGGTCGACGTGCCCGTGCCCGCGGAATTCATCGGCTTTCTCAAGCGCATCCTGCCGGGCAAGCACATTGCCGAGCTGTACACCTCCATCGGTTTCTACAAGCACGGCAAATCCGAGTTCTACCGCGCGCTGATCAACCACCTGGCCACCACTGATGACCAGTTCATCATGGCCCCCGGTGTGCGTGGCATGGTCATGAGCGTGTTCACGCTGCCGGGTTTCAATACGGTGTTCAAGATCATCAAGGACCGCTTCTCGCCGTCAAAAAATGTCAACCGCGCCACGGTGATCGAAAAGTACCGCCTGGTAAAAAGCGTCGACCGGGTAGGGCGCATGGCCGATACCCAGGAGTTCGCCGACTTCCGCTTCCCCTTGAGCAAGTTCGAGCCCGAGTGCCTGGCCGAGTTGCTGGAAGTCGCCGCCGGTACTGTGGAGGTAGAGGGCGACACCGTGCTTATCCGCCACTGCTGGACCGAGCGACGCATGACCCCGCTCAACCTCTACCTCGACAACGCCAACCCCGCCCAGGTGCGCGAAGCGTTGGAAGACTACGGCCTGGCGATCAAGCAACTGGCGGCGGCGAATATCTTCCCCGGCGACATGCTGCTGAAGAACTTTGGCGTCACCCGCCACGGCCGCGTGGTGTTCTACGACTACGACGAAATCTGCTTTCTCACCGAAGCCAACTTCCGCCATATCCCCGCGCCGCGCACCCCCGAGGATGAAATGGCCTCCGAGCCCTGGTACTCCATCGGCCCGCTGGATGTGTTCCCCGAGGAGTTCCCGCCGTTCCTGTTTGCCGACGCCGGGCAACGCAGATTGTTCGATGAGCTGCATGGCGAGCTGTACAACGCTGATTACTGGAAAGGCCTGCAGGACGCGATTCGTGCCGGTAAGGTGATCGACGTGTTCCCCTACCGCCGAAAAGACCCTCTGTAACGCATTCCCCCTTGTGGGAGCGGGCTTGCTCGCGAATGCGGTGTGTCAGTCACAGATGTATCAACTGAACCACCGCTTTCGCGAGCAACCCCGCTCCCACATTTTGGTTCGGTTTACTCCCGTTGCAGCTCAACCGGCTGCCCGCTCGGCTGCTTTTCTGCCACACTTGCCGGCCGTGCATAAATAGATGACCGTCGAACTAGCTGATGACAGACCAAGCACCCACCCTCGACCAACTGCTCAAAACCCTCGATCACGCCATGCTCGCCGACCGCCACCGCTTGCGGCGCCAGTTGCTTGAGCTGCGCAAGAAGCCCGACGAGGAGAAGCTGGCGCAGTGGGTGGCGCGCATGCAGGCATCCTGTGCCCAGGTCACGGCGCGGCGCGCCAGCCTGCCGGTGATTCGCTATGACGACAGCCTGCCGATTGCCGCCAAGCGCGATGAGATCAAGGACGCGCTGAACAAACACCAGGTGCTGATCATCGCTGGTGAGACCGGCTCGGGTAAAACCACGCAGTTGCCAAAAATCTGCCTGGAAATCGGTCGCGGCCAGTTCGGCCTGATCGGCCATACCCAGCCGCGTCGGATCGCCGCGCGCAGTGTCGCCAGCCGCGTCGCTGAAGAACTGGCCACGCCGCTGGGCGCGTTGGTCGGCTATCAAGTGCGCTTTGAAGACCAGAGCGATGCCAACACCCTGATCAAGCTGATGACCGACGGCATCCTGCTGGCCGAAACCCAGAACGACCGCTACCTGGAACGCTACGACACGATCATCGTCGACGAAGCCCACGAACGCAGCCTGAACATCGACTTCCTGCTCGGCTACCTCAAGACCCTGTTGCCGCGTCGCCCCGACCTGAAAGTCATCATCACCTCGGCCACCATCGACCTGGAGCGCTTTTCCAAGCATTTTGACGATGCGCCGATTGTCGAGGTGTCGGGCCGTACCTTCCCGGTGGACACTTGGTACCGCCCGCTCACCCTGGAACAGGACGAGGAGGGCAACCGCGTCGAGGACGACCTGACTGTCGACCAGGCGATCCTTGCTACCCTCGATGAAATCGCCGCCTATGAACGCAGCGAACGCCGCAGCCCTGGCGACGTGCTGGTGTTTTTGCCCGGCGAGCGCGAGATTCGTGACGCGGCCGATATGCTGCGCAAGGCCCAGCTCAAACACACCGAGATTTTGCCGTTGTACGCACGGCTGTCGCCGGCCGAGCAGCAGCGCATTTTCCAGTCCCACCCGGGCCGGCGCGTGGTACTGGCGACCAACGTCGCGGAAACCTCGCTGACCGTGCCGGGCATTCGCTATGTAATCGACAGCGGCACGGCGCGCATCAGCCGCTACAGCTACCGCGCCAAGGTGCAGCGTTTGCCTATCGAGGCGATTTCCCAGGCCAGCGCCAACCAGCGTAAAGGCCGTTGCGGCCGGGTTGAGCCGGGCATTTGCGTGCGCTTGTACAGCGAAGAAGATTTTATCGCGCGCCCGGAATTCACCGACCCGGAGATCCTGCGTACCAACCTGGCCGCCGTGATCCTGCAGATGCTGCACCTGCGCCTGGGCGAGATCACCGATTTCCCGTTTATCGAACCGCCGGATGGCAAGGCCATCAGCGACGGTTTCAACCTGCTGCAAGAACTCTCGGCGGTGGACCGCAACAGCCAGCTCACACCGCTGGGCCGCCAGCTCGCCCGCTTGCCGGTGGACCCGCGCATGGGTCGCATGTTGCTGGAAGCGGCCAAGCTCGGCAGTTTGCAGGAAGTGCTGATCGTCGCCAGCGCCATGTCGATCCAGGACCCACGCGAGCGGCCGCCGGAGCGTCAACAAGCGGCCGACCAAGCCCACGCACAGTGGAAAGACCCGGATTCGGACTTCGCCGGGTTGGTCAACCTGTGGCGCGGTTTCGAGGAGCAGCGCCAGGAACTGACCGCCAGCCCGTTGCGCAACTGGTGCCGCAAAAACTTCCTCAACTACTTGCGCCTGCGCGAGTGGCGTGATTCCCATCGCCAGTTGAGCCTGATCTGCCGCGACATGCAGCTGAGCCTCAACAAAGAGCCCGCCGACTATCCGAAGCTGCATAAAGCCGTGTTGTCCGGCCTGCTCAGCCAGATCGGCCAGAAGACCGAAGACGGCGACTACCTCGGGGCGCGGCAGCGACGCTTCTGGATTCACCCGTCTTCGGGCATCGGCAAGAAGCGCCCGCAGTGGCTGATGACCGCCGAACTGGTGGAAACCACCAAGCTCTATGCACGCATGGTGGCGAAAATCGATGCCGATTGGATCGAACCGCTGGCCGGGCACTTGATCAAGAAAAACCACTTCGAACCCCATTGGGAGAAGAAGCGCGGCCAGGTGGTGGCGTTTGAGCAGATCACCCTGTTCGGGCTGATCGTGGTCGGGCGCCGGCCGGTGCATTACGGGCCGATTGACCCGGTGGCGTCCCGCGAGCTGTTTATCCGTGAAGGCCTGGTACGTGGCGAGATTCAGTCCCGTGCCAAGTGCCTGACGGCCAACCAGAAACTGCTGGAGCAACTCGATGAGCTGGAAGCCAAGGCTCGCCGTCGCGACATCCTGGCCGACGAAGAAACCCTGTACGCCTTCTACGATGCGCGCTTGCCCGCAGAGATTCACCAGACCGCCACCTTTGACAGTTGGTACAAGGTCAACAGCCAGAAAGACCCGCAACTGCTGATCATGCGCGAAGAGGACGTACTGGCCCGCGAGGCCAGTGAAGTCACCGCCGCGCATTACCCGGACACCTTGCACTTGGGCGACCTGGCCCTGGCCTTGAGTTACCACTTCGAACCCAACCACCCCCGTGACGGCGTGACCCTGCGGGTGCCGGCGCCGTTGTTGCCGGCGTTGCCAGCCGAGCGCCTGGAGTGGCTGGTGCCGGGGTTGATCGAAGCCAAGTGCATCGCCCTGGTGCGCAACTTGCCCAAGGCGCTGCGCAAAAACTTCGTGCCGGTGCCGGACTTCGTCAAGGCCGCGCTGCAACGCATCGAATTCGGCCAGGGCTCGTTGCCCCAGGCGCTGGGGCGTGAATTGCTGCGCATGACCGGTGCGCGGGTCAGCGATGAGGCGTGGGCCGAGGCGGCGCAGCAGGTGGAAAACCACCTGAAGATGAACCTGGAAGTGGTCGACGGCCAGGGCAAGTTCCTCGGCGAAGGCCGCGACCTGGCCGAGCTGACCGCACGGTTCGCCGAAGCCAGCCAGGCCGCCTTGGCCGTGCCGCAAACCGCGAAAAGCCAGCAACCGGTAGAGGCCAAGGTGTTTGCGGCGGTGGCGCAAAAGACCCAGCAAAACATCGCCGGCCTGTCGATGACGGTGTACCCGGCCCTGGTGGAAGAGAACGGCGCGGTCAAGGAGGGGCGCTTCTCGACTGCCGCCGAAGCCGAGTTCCAGCACCGTCGCGCCTTGCAGCGCCTGCTGATGCAGCAATTGGCGGAACCGGCGAAATTCCTGCGCGGCAAATTGCCGGGCTTGACCGAGTTGGGCCTCATGTACCGTGAACTGGGGCGTATCGACGCGCTGGTCGAAGACATCCTGCTGGCCAGCCTCGATACCTGTGTACTTGAAGGCGAAGATAGCCTGCCACGCGATGGCGCTGGCCTGGCAGCCTTGGCTGAACGCAAGCGCGGCAGTTGGACCGAGCACGCCGAGCGCCTCGCGCGCCTGACCCTGGAGGTGCTGAAGCTCTGGCACGGCCTGCAAAAGCGCTTCAAGGGCAAGATCGACCTGGCCCAGGCCGTGGCCTTGAACGATATCAAGCAGCAACTGAGCAACCTGGTGTACCCAGGCTTTGTACGGGAAACCCCGGCCCAGTGGTTCAAGGAACTGCCGCGTTTTCTCAAGGCCATCGAGCTGCGCCTGGAAAAACTGCCGAGCCAGGTGCAAAAGGACCGTGTGTGGAGCAGCGAGTTAGGCGGTTTGTGGGCGCAGTACCAGAACCGCCTGAACAAACACACCCAGGAAGGCAAGCGCGACCCGCAACTGGAGCTGTACCGCTGGTGGCTGGAGGAGTACCGGGTGTCGCTGTTTGCCCAGCAGTTGGGCACCAAGGTACCGATTTCCGATAAGCGCCTGAGCAAGCAATGGAGCCAGGTAGAGCCCTGAACCCCTGGCCCACCTGTAGGAGCGAGCTCGCTCGCGAAAAACGTCAACGATAACGCGGGTATCCTGGATAAGCGCGTTGCCTGTGGGTTCTTCGCGAGCAAGCGCGCTCCTACAGGCATTAGGGCAAGCCCCATCCCACAATGGGATGTTTGTCTGGCCTATAGCGCCAAATCCCCAGGGTTGTGGCAAACTTCGCGGTTACAAGAGTGAATAAAAGCATTGCCAGTTTGATGCCCGCTGGATGACATCAAACCACTTTAAGTTTGGTACGACGGTACCAATATCTTCTGCCTGACAGATTTAGAGGAACGACCGTGCATAACGTCGTCATCAGCGGCACTGGCCTGTACACCCCGGCCAACAGCATTTCCAACGAAGAGCTGGTGCAGTCTTTCAATGCCTACGTACAACAGTTCAACGCCGACAACGCCGCCGCTATCGAACGTGGCGATGTGCAGGCGCTGACCGAGTCGAGCGCGGCATTCATCGAAAAGGCATCCGGCATCAAGAGCCGTTTTGTGATGGACAAGGACGGCATCCTCGATCCGCAGCGCATGGCTCCACGCCTGCCCGAGCGCAGCAACGACGAATGGTCGGTGCTTTGCCAGATGGCCATCGGTGCCGCCGAACAAGCCCTGCAGCGCGCCGGCAAGACCGCCGCCGATATCGACGGCGTGATTGTCGCCTGCTCCAACCTGCAACGCGCCTACCCGGCGATCGCCATTGAAGTCCAGGAAGCCTTGGGTATCCAGGGTTTCGGTTTCGACATGAACGTGGCGTGTTCCTCGGCCACCTTCGGCATCCAGAACGCGGCCAACAGCATCCAGTTGGGCCAGGCCCGGGCGATCCTGATGGTCAACCCGGAAGTCTGCACCGGCCACCTGAACTTCCGTGACCGTGACAGCCACTTCATCTTCGGTGATGCCGCCACGGCGGTGATTCTGGAGCGTGCTGACCTGGCGACGTCCGAACATCAGTTCGACGTGGTGAGCACCAAGCTGCTGACCAAGTTCTCCAACAACATCCGCAACAACTTCGGCTTCCTCAACCGCACCGCGGAAGAGGGCATCGGCGCTCCCGACAAGCTGTTCGTGCAGGAAGGCCGCAAGGTGTTCCGTGATGTCTGCCCGATGGTGGCCGAATTGATCGGCGAGCACTTGGCAGAAAACCAGCTGAGTGTGACCGATGTGAAGCGTTTCTGGCTGCACCAGGCCAACCTGAGCATGAATCACCTGATCGTCAAGAAGCTGCTGGGGCGCGACGCGTCGGTGGAAGAAGCGCCGGTGATCCTCGATACTTACGCCAATACCAGCTCGGCCGGCTCGGTGATTGCGTTTCACACTTATCAGGATGACCTGCCCAAGGGCGCGGTTGCCGTACTCAGCTCCTTTGGCGCCGGGTATTCGATTGGCAGTGTGATCCTGCGCAAACGCTGAGTATGTGGGAGCTGGCTTGCCTGCGATGGCATCACAGTGGTGTGCCTGATACACCGAGGTGTCTGCATCGCAGGCAAGCCAGCTCCCACAGGGTCGGGTGTGCACTTTTAGATCGAGGTTTGAATGGCAGCAGCGGACGACACGCACCTGCTTGAACGCCTGCTCAAGGGTGAGCAGCAGGCTTATAAGGAATTGGTCAACACCTACCAGAGTGCAATGCGGGCAGTGGCCTATGCCATCGTCGGCCAGCGCCATGCCGATGAGGTGGTGCAAGATGCCTGGCTCTCGGTGGTGCGCAACCTGGCCAAGTTCGAAGGGCGATCCAGCCTCAAGACGTGGTTATTAACCATTACTGCCAACTCCGCAAAGAGTCGTTACAAACAAAATCGTCGGGAAGTGCTGCTCGACGACTTGCCCTCACCCCACGGCACTATCGGCGATGACCGCTTCAGCCCCGATGATGGCCATTGGGCTGTCGCCCCGTATGCCTGGCACCAGGACACCCCGGAAGCGCTGCTGACCGAAGATGAATTGCGCCAATGCCTGGAGCATACGATTCTGAGCTTGTCCGAATTACAAAGCAGTGTGCTGGTGTTGCGTGAACGCCAGGGCCTGGAGCTGGAAGAGATCTGTAATCTTCTCACCCTTTCACTCTCCAACGTCCGTGTGCTGTTGCATCGAGCACGGCTTAAAGTCTTCGCCACGGTGGAGCATTTTGAGGAAACGGGCGAATGTTGACCTGTAAAGAGCAAGTAGCGCGTTCCAGTGACTATCTCGATGGGCAATTGACCTTTCGGGAGCGTCTTATGGTGCGTCATCACTTGATGTTTTGCCCGAACTGCCGGCGCTTTATCCGTCAGATGCGCCTGATGCAGGCGACGCTCAAGCGTATGCCGCAGGAGCCGGTGGAGGGTGTGGATGCGCTGGCTGAACAACTGGCGGCCGAGCGGCGTAAAGACATCATGTAGGAGCGAGCTTGCTCGCGAAGAACGTCAACGATAACGCGGGTATCCTGGAGAACCGCGTTGCCTGTGGGTTCTTCGCGAGCAAGCTCGCTCCTACAAGTTAAGCATTAGAACTTGGCTTCAGCATCCAGTTGCAAGGTGTTGGTGTCGGCATCCCGCTGGGTCCGGCTGGCAAAGTCAGCCTTGGTCAGGAAGTAGGTGGCGCCGATGGCGAAGTTCTTGTCGATGTCGTAGCTGACTTTCATCTTGTGACCGCGCGAACCGGTGGTGCCGTTGGCGAAGTCCGAATCGGTGAAGGCGCCTACGACGGCATTACGTTGAACGTCGCGGTAGTTGTAGTCCAGGTTCAAACCGAACACCTTGGACTTGGCACCCAGCAACCAGGCGGTGTCCTGGTCGGTCACCGCATCGTTGTTTTTCACGTACTGGCCGTAGAACGACAGCGGCACAGCCAGGCCACCGATGTCTGCTTGCGCAAAGCCTTCGTACAAGCGGAATTCGTTGTTGGCCGAGTTGCCGTTGACCGCCAATGCGCAAGGCGTGGTGGTGGTTGTGCAACGGCTGTCTTCGTCATTCTTGTAGGCGTAGATGCTGCCGCCCAAGGTCATTTTCAGGTTGTCGGTGACCGAGAAACGCGTACCCAACTGGCCGGACGTCAGGCGCAGGTCATGGCGAAATTGCACGCCGTCACCGTCCACGTTGTCCTTGAGGTTGTAGTTACCCAGGCTGCCGAACAGTTCTGCGCTGCTCCCCAGCGGGTATTTGTAGGTGACGGCCAGGCCTTCAGGGTTGATGTCGCTATCCCAGATCACGTCGCCCATGTTCACCCACGGTTGCAGCATCTTGCCGCCGATCACGTGCAGGTTCTTGATCTGGTCCGGGTGGTAGTCGATGTAGCCGAGGTCCAGCCAGATCGATTTCTTATCGAAGTAACCATCTTGGTCCTGGTTAGTGGAACGTGCATCGTCGCCGCCGCCGGTGGCGATACGGATACCGGTGTCCACTTGCGGGTTGATTTCGGTGTAGGCACCCAGGCGCGCACGGATACGTTGACGGTCCTTGTCACGCCCACCGTTGTTGGGCTCGCCGTCGATCTTGATGGTTTCCTGACGGAAGCGCACATCACCCTTGAACTGGGTCTTGGCTGCCCAAGCCAATTTCTGGTCGAAGCTGCTCAGCTCGTTGGTTTTTTTCGCAGTGGCCGCGATCTGCTCGTTGGTCTCTTGTTGAGCCTGGCGGGCGATCTGTTGTTCTTTCTGATCCCTGGCCAGTTCCATTTGCAGTTCGGTGTACTGCGCCGCGGTGATCTGGCCGTTGGCCTTGAGCATGTCGAGCAATTTAGCGTCGACTGCAGCGCTGGCCGGAACGCTCAGTGCCAGCAACAGGCCGCCACACAGGACCGCCGCAGTTTTAGTGGAAGCAAGACGCATATCAATCTCCGAAAGTGAGGAGGGAGGGCAACACCCTCCAGAACACAACCGACCCATGACGGACGGAAAAAATGTCGCCCGGTAGACCCGGACGCTCTAAAAACTGGCGTCAGTATCGCGACCGTTTATGACGGAGTAGTGGCTAAGTGATTTCATCTAGATGACAAATCGTTGCGCTACGGAACTAAGGGTTTTGACGTCTGTCCGCGTGTTTTCTGGGTGTGTGTGCGGCTGTGATCAGCGATACTCGCCAGGTTTTCATGCCAAGAAACAATGAGGATGCCGATGCCGCTGCAACGCCTGGACAGCCTGTCCGATATCGCTGCGCACACGTGGGATGCCCTGATGCCACAGGCCCAGCCGTTTATGCAGCATGGGTTTCTGAGCGCGCTGGAAGACAGTGCCAGCGTCGGCCCGCATTCGGGCTGGCAGACGGAGCATTTGCTGCACTGGGAAGGCGACCGGTTGATGGCGGCATTGCCGGGTTATCGCAAATGGCATTCGTATGGCGAGTACGTGTTCGATCACGGCTGGGCCGATGCCTGCGAGCGCGCCGGCATCGACTATTACCCCAAGTTGCTGACGGCCGTGCCGTTCAGCCCGGTCGGTGGGCCGCGTGTGTTGGCTGCCAGTGCCGCAGACGCTTTCGAATTGCTCAATAGCCTGCCGGGGTATCTGGAGATCGAAGGCCTGTCGAGCGCCCATATCAACTTTACCGATGCCCTGGCCGATGAAGCCATGGCTCAACACCCCGGCTGGTTGCAACGCCTGGGTTGTCAGTTTCATTGGCAGAACCGAGGCTACCGCGACTTCCAGGATTTCCTCGACGCCCTGAGTTCACGCAAGCGTAAACAGATGCGCAAAGAGCGCGAACAAGTGGCAGGGCAGGGTATCGAGTTCGAGTGGCTGCAAGGCCATGAGCTGAGCGAAGCGCAATGGGACTTTGTCTATGCCTGCTATGCCAACACCTACGCGGTGCGCCGGCAATCGCCCTACCTGACCCGCGCGTTTTTCAGCCTGCTGGCTGAACGCATGCCCGCAGCCATCCGCGTAGTCTTGGCCAAACAAGGCACGCGCCCGGTGGCCATGGCCTTCAGCCTGCTTGGTGGCGACAGCTTCTATGGCCGCTACTGGGGTTGCCTGGCGGAATTCGACCGCCTGCATTTCGAAACCTGCTTCTACCAGGGCATGGACTACGCCATCGCCCACGGCCTGCAACGCTTCGATGCCGGTGCCCAGGGGGAGCACAAATTGATTCGCGGGTTTGAACCGGTGATTACGCGCTCATGGCACTACCTGCGCCACCCGGGGTTGAAGAACGCTGTGGAGGATTTTCTTGAGCGCGAACGGGTGGGGGTTCTGGCGTATGCCGAAGAGGCGAGGGCGGCTTTGCCTTATCGGCACTCTGACGGAACGTAAAACACCTTGTAGGAGCGAGCTTGCTCGCGAAGAACGTGCAGACGACGCGGGATTACAGCTTTAAGCACCGCGTCATCGTTGGCGTTTTTCGCGAGCAAGCTCGCCCCTGCAGGGAGTGGGTCAAGCTGTTTTTTCTGCACCCAACCATCGGTAGGTATTGCCGCCGATCACCGCGCCGAGGATCGGCGCGAGCCAGAACAGCCACAACTGCTGCAGCGCCCAGCCGCCGACAATCAACGCAGGCCCCGTGCTTCGGGCCGGGTTGACCGAGGTGTTGGTCACCGGGATGGAGATCAGATGGATCAGCGTCAGCCCCAGGCCAATGGCGATGGGCGCGAAGCCTGCCGGGGCTCGACGGTCGGTGGCGCCAAGGATGATCAGCACGAACATCGCGGTCATCACCAGCTCACAAACAAAGCCTGCCGCCATGGAATAACCACCGGGCGAATGCTCGCCATAGCCATTGCTTGCCAGCCCGGAGGCCAGTTCGAACCCAGGCTTGCCGCTGGCGATGAAGTACAGCAGTGCGGCGGCGATGGCGCCTCCGATCACTTGCGACACGATGTAGGCTGGCAACTCCTTGGCCGGGAACCTGCCGCCGACCACCAGCCCCACCGAGACGGCCGGGTTAAGGTGGCAGCCGCTGATATGCCCGATGGCAAACGCCATGGTCAGTACCGTGAGCCCGAAAGCCAGTGACACACCGAGCAGGCCGATGCCTACATGGGGGAACGCTGCGGCCAACACCGCACTCCCGCAGCCACCCAACACCAGCCAAAACGTACCCAGTCCTTCCGTTACGGAACGTTTGAACAGTGACATGAACACTTCCTTAGATTGCTCTATCTGATTAACGGTCTGTGTGGCTTCCCTGCCGCCTTAAATCAGGGCCCTCCTGGGGCCTGATTGCAGTACAGCAGGATTGTGTCGCAAGACCAGGCAGATAGAGAAAGCTGTCAGAATTGTTCGGAATTGAACGGCGGTTTACCCAACAAAATCAGTCTATACCGACAAATCCCCCGGTTTGATGCTGCCATAACCGCGAATAAAGCCCGCCGTATGCCAGCAACTCGGAATGGCTGCCGCTTTCGGCGATCTGGCCTTTTTCCAGCACCACCAGGCGGTCCATGCGTGCGATGGTCGACAACCGGTGTGCGATCGCAATCACCGTCTTGCCCTGCATCAGGGTTTCCAGGCTCTCCTGGATCGCCGCTTCCACTTCCGAGTCCAGCGCAGAGGTGGCTTCGTCCATGATCAGGATCGGCGCGTCCTTGAGCAGCACGCGGGCGATAGCGATACGCTGACGTTGCCCGCCGGAGAGTTTCACCCCGCGCTCACCCACATGGGCATCCAGCCCGGTGCGGCCCTCGGAGTCCGACAGCAGCGGGATGAACTCATCGGCGCGGGCCTTGTGCACCGCCGCCCACAGTTCTTCGTCAGTCGCGTCGGGCTTGCCATACAGCAGGTTGTCGCGGATCGAGCGGTGCAGCAACGAGGTGTCTTGGGTGATCATGCCGATCTGTGCGCGCAGGCTTTCCTGGGCCACTTCGGCGATGTCCTGGCCGTCGATGAGGATGCGCCCGCCCTGCAGGTCGTAAAGGCGCAGCAGCAGGTTGACCAGCGTCGACTTGCCCGCGCCGGACGGGCCGATCAAGCCGATTTTTTCCCCGGCCTTGATCTCAAGGTTGAGGCCGCCAATGATTCCGCTCTTCTTGCCGTAGTGGAAGTCCACTTGCTCAAAGCGTACCTGGCCGTGGGGCACCGTCAGTCGCGGAGCGTTTTCACGATCGACCACGGCCAGTGGCTGGGCGATGGTTTTCAGGCCGTCCTGCACGATACCGATGTTTTCGAAGATGCCGTTGACCACCCACATGATCCAGCCGGACATGTTGACGATGCGGATCACCAGGCCGGTGGCCAGGGCAATTGCGCCCACGGAAATCAGCGACTGCGTCCACAGCCACAGGGCCAGGCCAGTAGTGGTGACAATCAGCAGGCCGTTCAGAATACAGATCACGGTGTCCATGCTGGTGAGTACGCGGGCGGCCAGTTGGGTTTTTTCGGTCTGCTCGATGATCGCTTGCTTGGCGTATTCCTGTTCATTCTGCGTATGGGCGAACAGCTTCAAAGTGGTGATATTGGTATAGCCGTCGACAATTCGGCCCATCAACTTGGAGCGCGCCTCCGAGGAGACCACTGAGCGTTCTTTCACGCGAGGTACGAAATAACGCAGGGCCAGGCTGTAGCAAACGATCCAAGTGATCAGCGGAATCATCAACCGCCAGTCGGCCTCGGCAAACAACACCAGGGCACTGATGGCGTAGATCGACACGTGCCAGATAGCCTCTGCGGTCGCCACCGCCGAGTCACGCAAGGAGTTGCCAGTTTGCATGATCCGCTGGGCGATGCGCCCGGCGAAATCGTTCTGGAAGAAATTCAGGCTCTGTTTGAGCACGTAGCTGTGGTTTTGCCAGCGAATCAGGCTGGTCATGCCGGGGTTGATGGTCTGGTGCACCAGCAAGTCATGCAGGCCGTTGAAGAGCGGGCGCAACAACAGGGCGACCACGGCCATCCAGATCAGCTCGGCGCTGTGGATCTGGAAGAAGTTCGCCGGTGGCGTGCCCTGGGCCAGGTCGATGATGCGGCTCAAGTAGCTGAACAACGCCACTTCGATCAGGGCGCCCACCAGCCCCACCACCAACAGCGCGGCAAAGCACGGCCACACCTGGCGCAGGTAATAGAGATAGAAGGGCAGGACTTTTTCGGGAGGGGCCGCGCTGGGGGCGTCGCGGAAAATATCGATCAGCTGTTCAAAACGACGATAGAGCATTAGGTTTGACGCCCGCCGGGCGGGCTCTCCTTTCAAAGGTGCACGGTGCCGTGTGGGCACCGCGCAAAGCTGCCTGCAGACCTCAGTCGATGCGCTTGGCCGACTTGATGATCACAGGATCGATGGGCACGTTCTGCATGCCTTGCTTGGTGGTGGTCTGGGAGTTGACGATGATGTCGACCACGTCCATGCCCTTGACCACTTTGGCGAACACGGCATAACCGGCATCGCGGCCCGGGTCGAGGAAGGCATTGTCAGCCACGTTGATGAAGAATTGGCTGGTGGCCGAGTTCGGGTCATTGGTGCGAGCCATGGACAAGGTGCCACGCACGTTATGCAGGCGATTGCTGGCTTCGTTCTTGATCGGTGCTTCGGTCGGCTTTTGTGACATTTGCTGGGTGAACCCGCCACCCTGGACCATGAAGCCCGGGATCACGCGGTGAAAGATCGTATTGGTGTAGAAGCCCTTGTCGACATAGGCCAGGAAGTTCTTGGTGCTGATCGGCGCCTTGACCGGGTCCAGTTCGATTTCAATCTGGCCGTTGGTGGTGTCGAGCAAAACATGTGGCGCCTTGGCCGGCTCAGCTGCCATCAGGTTGGCAGCGAACAAGGCGGAACCGGCAAAGAAGGCGATTTTTTTCAGCATGGGTCAGTGATCCTGGGTAGTGGTTTCGACGGTCTTTAGAAAATCGAGCAAGGTCGCGTTAAAGACCTCGGGTTGGTCCAAGGGCGTGGCATGGCGGGAATCTTCGATGACCACCAGTCGCGCATCGGGCAGCAGTTTTACATAGATTTCTTTCTGCGCCACGGGGGTGTAGTCATGGTCGGCGCTGATGACCAGGGTTGGACAGGTAATTCTCGACAGTTGTTCCTGTACGCCCCAGCCTACAATGGCGTCGAAGCTGGCGAGATAAGCACGTTTGTCGTTTCTTGCCCAGCGTTCGGCCATCTTGCGGCGCAGGTCGGCCTGCTCAGGTTTGGGGAACAGCCGATCGCCCAGGGCCTTGCCGATGGTGCCCAGGCTGAGCACGCGGGCCAGGGTCCAGCGTTTGGCCCACTGCCAATAGTCATCGGCACTGCGCACCTTGACCTCAGGCGCGCTGTTGACGATGCACAGGCTCTTGACCCGCAGGGGTTCATCCACTGCCAGTTGGAAGGCGATCATGCCGCCCATGGATAAACCCACCACGTGGGCCGCTGGCAGGTCGAGGTGTTCGATCAGGGCGATCAGGTCGAAGGTAAACCCCTTGATGCTGTAGCGCTCCCGGGGTTTGTCCGAGCGACCATGGCCGCGCACGTCAACTACGATCAGGCGGTAGTGTCGGGCGAGTACCGGTACTTGCAGTTCCCAATCCTGGCTGCTGGAGCCCAGGCCGTGGATCAGGACCAGCGGGTTGCCATGGCCATACTCTTCGTAATGCAGGCTGCAGCCTTCATGGTCGAACCAGGCCATGGGTGAACTCCGTTTCAGGCTTGTTGGGGGGCGGCAAAGGGCGCGTCCAAGGGAGCGGTGTCAAAGGTGCGCAGCAATTCCACAAGGATCTGCGTGGCGGGCCCCAAGGGTTTGTCTTTGTTGGAGTACAGGTAAAACGTCGGGTTGCGACTGCCGCCTTTTTCCAGGGGAAGCTGCTTGAGCACGCCTTCCTTGAGTTCGCGCTCGATCATGTGCCGGGGCAGCCAGGCAAAGCCCAGGCCGCTGCCGACGAAGGTGGCGGCGGTAGCGAGGCTGCCGACGGTCCAGCGCTGTTCGGCGCCGAGCCAGCCGACGTCGCGCGGTTGCTGGCGGCCGGAGTCGCGGATCACCACCTGCATCTGGCTCTCCAGGTCATGGAAACTCAGCTCACGGTTGAGGCGATGCAGCGAGTGATCGGGGTGAGCCACGGCGACGAACTCCACATCGCTCATTTCCGTGCCCAGGTAGCCGGGGATGATAAACCCGCAAATGGCCAGGTCCGCCATGCCGTCGAGCAGCAACTCTTCGACGCCGGACAGCACCTCTTCGCGCAGGCGCACCCGGCAGCCACGGCTTTGCGGCATAAAGGCGGTTAATGCGCGAACGAGACGTGCGCTGGGGTAGGCGGCATCCACCACCAGGCGCACTTCGGCTTCCCAGCCCTGTTCCATGTGATGGGCGAGGTCTTCCAGCTGGCTGGCGTTTTTCACCAGTTGGCGGGAGCGGCGCAGCAGCACCTCACCGGCCTCGGTCAGCACCGCCTTGCGCCCGTCGATGCGCAGCAGCGGGACGCCGAGTTGGTCCTGCATGCGCGCCACGGTGTAGCTCACCGAAGATTGCGAACGGTGCAGCGCTTCGGCGGCTTGGGCAAAGCCGCCATGGTCGACCACGGCTTGCAAGGTGCGCCATTGATCGAGGGTAACGCGGGGCGCTTTCAAGATGAGCTCCTCTTGTCCTAAGCTGGCGGTCCTTATTGGAGACTGCCGAATGAGAAAATTGTGTTGTGTGTTGCTGGCGCTGCTGCCGATGAGCGCGTTTGCCTATCCTATCGACGTGACGAAAAAGATCGATGGCGTCAGCATTGATTACACCGCGTCCGATGTGGACGCAGACATCAGTTCGATTCAGCTAAGCAACTACGGCACCCGGGATGCTGTGTGTTCGGTAATCTTCACCAATGGCCCGGAATCGCCACGCCGTCGTACCGTGACCGTGCCTGCTGGCAAAAGCACTAACACCACGGTCAAGTTCAATCGCTCCATCATCAAGATGCGCATTGCCTTGGACTGCGCGCCAAAATAAAGCAACAGCGGAGCATGCCCACAGGAATACTCCGCATATAAACAAATTTCTAGATGGGTTGTAGCAGTTTTTTGCGCTTTTTTATCGAATGGGCCCTGGCTAACCTTCTCTCCATCGACTTACAGCAATTACCGATGGAGCCTACGAAGCCATGTCCAATGTTCTGATCATCGAAAGCAGTGCGCGCCAGCAGGATTCCATTTCCCGCCAGCTCACCCAACAGTTCATCAGCCAATGGCAAGTCGCCCATCCGGCAGACCACATCACCGTGCGCGACGTTGCGCTCAATCCGGTCCCCCACCTGGATGCCAACCTGCTGGGTGGCTGGATGAAGCCTGCGGAGCAGCGTAACGACGACGAACAGGTATCCCTGGACCGCTCCAACGAGTTGACTGACGAATTGCTGGCCGCCGACGTGTTGGTGATGGGCGCGCCGATGTACAACTTCGCCATTCCGAGCACCCTTAAAGCCTGGCTGGATCACGTGTTGCGGGCCGGTGTGACCTTCAAATACACCGCCACCGGGCCTCAGGGGCTGTTGACCGGCAAGCGCGCTATCGTGCTTACCGCACGCGGTGGTATCCACACCGGCGCCACCTCGGATCATCAGGAACCGTACCTGCGCCAGGTCATGGCATTTATCGGCATTCATGACGTTACCTTCATTCACGCCGAAGGCGTCAACCTGGGCGGCGACTTCCAGGAGAAGGGCGTCAATCACGCCAAGGCACTGCTGGCCCAGGTGGCCTGAGGCGTTAATCGTCAGATAATCCCGTGCTGCTTATATAGCCCCACGCAAACCCTTCAAGTACGCGTATCGAACCTCCCTTTGCACTTTTTGCTCCTGAGTGCTCCTGCCCGACTGCCGCTTTAGCGAGGTCGGGTTTTTTTTGCGCCGAGTTTCCTCAAAACCCAAAAAGCTTTACTGTCGCGCCCATTCGAAACGAGGCGCGCATGGGCTATCTACTGGTTGTCACCCTGATTCAGGCATTTTCCTTCAGCTTGATCGGCGAATACCTCGCCGGTCACGTCGACAGCTACTTTGCCGTGCTGGTGCGCGTGGTGCTGGCCGGGCTGATCTTTATTCCTTTGACGCGCTGGCGCTCGGTGGAGCCCGCGTTCATGCGCGGCATGTTGGTGATCGGCGCATTGCAGTTCGGCGTGACCTACGTCTGCCTGTACCTGAGCTTTCGTGTGCTCACGGTGCCGGAAGTGCTGCTGTTCACCATCCTCACACCGCTGCATGTGACGCTGATCGAGGACGCGCTTAATCGCCGCTTCAATCCCTGGGCGCTGGTGGCGGCCTTGGTGGCGGTGGGTGGTGCGGCGGTGATTCGTTTCGATCAGATCACCCCGCACTTTTTGATGGGCTTCTTGCTGCTGCAATTGGCCAACTTCACCTACGCCGCCGGGCAAGTCATGTACAAGCACCTGGTGGCGCGTTATCCCAGTGACCAGCCGCACTTTCGGCGTTTCGGTTATTTCTACCTGGGCGCCTTGTTGGTGGTGTTGCCGGCGTTCCTGCTGTTCGGCAAAGCTGACTTCCTGCCGCAAGCGCCGCTGCAATGGGGTGTGCTGGTGTTCCTCGGGTTGGTCAGCACCGCGCTGGGCATGTACTGGTGGAACAAGGGCGCCTGCCTGGTCAATGGCGGCACCCTGGCGGTGATGAACAACCTGCATGTGCCGGTGGGGCTGTTGCTGAACCTGTTGATCTGGAACCAGCACGAACCGCTGGGCCGTTTGGCCCTGGGCGGTCTGGTGATTCTGGGGGCGGTGTGGATCAGCCGGCTGGGTGTGCGTCGGGCGGTGCCGTCGCCATTGTGATCACCACCTTGCCTTTGGCGCGGCCTTGTTCGACATAGTCCAGGGCCGCAGCTGTGGATTCGAAAGGAAAGGTACGGTCGATGACCGGCCGGATAATCCCGGACTCGACCAGCGCGGTGATTTCATCCAGTTGGGCGCCGCTGGCACGCATGAACACAAAGTCATAGCTCACGCCTTGCTTGCGTGCTTTCCTGCGGATACCGCTGCTCAACAGGCCCATGACCAGGCCCAATACCCATGGCAGCTTCTGGGCACGGGCGAAGGCGGGCGTCGGCGGCCCGGAGATGGAGATGAGTTGACCGCCGGGCTTGAGAATCTTCAGTGACTTGGCCAGCGCATCCGCGCCTAGGCTGTTGAGCACCACATCGTAATCTCGCAGCACGGCCTCGAAGGCTTGCTGTTTATAGTCGATCACCACATCCGCGCCTAACGCCTTGACCCACTCCACATTGGCGGTGCTGGTGGTGGTCGCAACGAAGGCGCCCAAATGCTTGGCCAACTGGATAGCGATACTGCCCACCCCGCCTGAGCCCGCATGAATGAACACCTTCTGGCCTTTCTTCAGCTTCGCGGTTTCCACCAGCACCTGCCACGCCGTCAGCGCGACCAGGGGCAGGGAGGCGGCTTGCTCCATGTTGATATTCGCGGGTTTGCGCGCCAGTGCGTCTTCGTGCACAGCAATCAACTCGGCGAAGGTGCCGATACGCTGCTGAGGCGGGCGGGCGTAGACTTCGTCCCCCGGCTTGAAGCGTCGTACCGCAGCGCCGACGCTGAGCACCACGCCGGCCAGGTCATTGCCCAGTGTCAACGGCAACGCATACGGTAGGACCAGTTTGAATTCGCCTTTGGCGATCTTTGCATCCAGCACATTGACACTGCTGGCTCGCACCTGAACCAGCACGTCGTGCTCACCCACGATAGGCGCGGGGGCCTCGATGAGGCGGCCGGGCTGTTTGCCGTACCGTTCGATGGAAAATGCCTTCATGGTTCAATGCTCGTTGCTTGGCTGAGAAGGGCAGGCGCGGAGCACGCCTGCTACCGGTTGATCAGGCGTTGGCCAGATAACGCTCGGCAACCTGGGACTGCTTGATCTGCGTCAGCAGGCCTTGTCGCGCAGCTTGCAACGCATCCCAGCGGGCGCCGTCCTGCAACGGCGGAATGGTCACCGGCTCGCGGCGATCGAAGCCCACCAACGCCGCGTCCACCAGATCGCCCACTTCCATCACGTCCGTGAGGGTGTTGATATCAATGCCCGCACGTTCCCAGATCTCGGTACGTGTGGCGGCGGGCAGCACGGCTTGCACGTATACGCCTTTGGGCGCCAGTTCCAGGCTCATGCCCTGGGACAGGAACAGCACGAACGCCTTGGTCGCGCCGTACACCGTCATGCCGAATTCCGGGGCCAGGCCCACTACCGAGCCAATGTTGATGATAGCGCCGTTGCCGGCTGCCGCCAGGCGCGGCGCGATGGCACTAGCCAGGCGTACCAGCGCGGTGGTGTTGAGGGTGACCAACTGCGCGACGCTGTCGGTGGACTGTTCGATAAAACTGCCGGACTGCGCGGCGCCTGCATTGTTGACCAGGGTGCCAATGCTGGCGTCGTCGCGCAGGCGCGCTTCAACTGCGGCCAGGTCAGCGTTCTGGGTCAGGTCGGCCGGGAGGATATCAACGTTGGCGGCGTGGTGCTCACGCAACCTGGCGGCGAGCGCTTCCAGGCGCGTGATGTCACGGGCGACCAGTACGAGGTCGTGGCCGCGTGCGGCAAAGCGTTCGGCGTAGGCGGCGCCAATGCCGGTCGAAGCGCCAGTGATCAGAACGGTGTTGGAAGTGCTCATGGTGTGATGCTCTGTGAGTGCGAGGAGGTTTTATGATGTCGGTCATAATCAAAGCTGTCAACGGTTTTGATTATGATCAACATCATAGTAATATGCCTATCTCGCAAGCGTGCAGGACCACACACACATGAAGATCACTAAGGCGCAGTCACAAAGCAATCGGGCCCATATCGTCGCGACAGCTTCCGAACTGTTCCGCGAGCGGGGTTTCGATGGCGTGGGCGTGGCCGAGTTGATGGCTGCGGCCGGTTTTACCCAAGGCGGCTTTTACAAGCACTTCGGTTCCAAGGCGGACCTGATGGCGGAAGCGGCCGCCAACAGCCTGGCGCAGTCACTGGCTGATAGCGCGGAGATGGAGGTGGAGCAGTTTTTCGAGGTTTACCTGTCCAGGCAGCACCGCGATCATCGCGGCGGTGGATGCACATTGGCGGCGTTGTGTGCCGATGCTGCCCGTCAATCGGACACGCTGAAGGCGACCTTTGCCGACGGCTTGGAAAACACCCTGCAGGCCTTGGAAGCAAAGTACAACGCGGTTCATGACGGGCCACAGGAAGACGTGCGGGCGAAAATGCTCGACAGCATGGCCCATGCCATTGGCGCAATCATGCTGTCGCGGGCGTGCCCGGACGATTCCGCCCTGGCCGATGAAGTGCTTGAGGTGTGCCGCAAGGAGATTACGGCGTCACTGCCGTAATCCCGTTCGCATCACCTCATGCCGTTTCGGCGACGGACACCTGCGTGGCTCCGGCCAACGCAGGCAGCACGCCGGCGCGCAGGTCATTACCGCTTGGCTGCTGATACAGGCTTAGCCCGAACTCCGGCAACACCGCCAACAGGTAATCGAAGATATCCCCCTGGATCCGCTCGTAATCGCCCCACGCGGTGGTGCGGGTAAAGCAGTAGATCTCCAGCGGCACGCCCTGGGCCGTGGTTTGCATCTGGCGCACCATGCAGGTCATGTTCGGCTGGATGTCGGGGTGGCTTTGCAGGTACGCCAAGGCGTAGGCGCGGAAGGTGCCGAGGTTGGTCATGCGCCGACGGTTGGCCGACAGTTGCGCGCTGTGGCCCTGGGCCTCGTTCCAGGCCTTGAGTTCGGCCTGTTTGCGGCTGATGTAGCCGCTGAGCAGGTGTACCTGGGTCATGCGCACTTCTTCCTCATCGTTCAGGAAGCGTACGCCGCTGGCGTCGATGTACAGGCTGCGCTTGATACGGCGCCCACCGGAGGCCTGCATGCCACGCCAGTTCTTGAACGACTCGGACATCAAGCGCCAGGTGGGGATGGAAACGATGGTCTTGTCAAAGTTCTGCACCTTCACCGTGTGCAGGGTGATATCCACCACATCGCCATCGGCACCGACCTGGGGCATTTCGATCCAGTCACCCACGCGCAGCATGTCGTTGCTGGTCAATTGCACACTGGCGACGAACGACAGCAGGGTGTCCTTGTACACCAACAGAATCACCGCCGACATCGCACCCAGGCCTGACAGCAGCAACAGCGGCGAGCGGTCGATAAGGGTGGCGACGATGATGATCGCGCCAAACACGAACAGCACCATTTTCGCCAGTTGCACATAGCCCTTGATCGAGCGGGTGCGTGCGTGTTCGGTGCGTGCGTAGATATCCAGCAGCGCGTTGAGCAGGGCGCTCATGGCCAGCACCATGAACAGAATGCTGATCGCCAGGGCGACGTTGCCGATGAACAGGATGGCGGTCTTGCTCAGGTCCGGCACCAGGTACAGGCCGAACTGGACCACCAGCGATGGCGTCATTTGCGCCAGGCGATGGAAGACTTTGTTGTGCCGCAGGTCGTTCAGCCAGTGCAGCGCCGGTTGCCGGCCGAGCAATTTGACCGCGTGCAGGATGAGGTAACGGGCGACCCGTCCCACCACCAATGCCACCACCAGCAACACCAGCAAGCCGAGGCTGGAATGCAGGACCGGGTGTTCATCGAGGGCGCCCCAAAGGTCTTGGACGTTGAGCCAGAGCTGTTTGATATCCATGAGTGAACCGATTCTTCTGTAAGACAACACGGGGCGATTAGAGCATTTAAGTGCAACAAAGTTGACGCTCTGGACAAAATCGCTGACAAAAAAGCAGCTGATTAGCCCCGTTCGCGTAAAGAAACTCGGTTTGGGCGCGCGAAACCGGTAACCTATGCAGCTGATATTTTGTATTTCTTCGAGGTAGCACCCGTGTTTTCCCAATTCGCCCTGCACGAACGCCTGCTCAAAGCCGTGGCCGAGCTTAAATTTGTCGAGCCTACGCCTGTGCAAGCAGCGGCCATCCCGCTCGCGCTGCAAGGGCGTGACCTGCGGGTGACGGCGCAAACCGGCAGCGGCAAGACCGCCGCTTTCGTCCTGCCGGTGCTCAACCGCCTGATCGGCCCGGCCAAGGTACGCGTCAGCATCAAGACGCTGATCCTGCTGCCGACCCGCGAGCTGGCCCAGCAGACCCTGAAGGAAGTCGAGCGTTTCTCGCAGTTCACCTTCATCAAGTCCGGCATCATTACCGGTGGCGAAGACTTCAAGGTCCAGGCCGCCATGCTGCGCAAGGTGCCGGATATTCTGATCGGCACCCCTGGCCGCATGATCGAGCAGCTCAACGCTGGCAACCTTGACCTCAAGGAAGTCGAAGTGCTAGTGCTCGACGAAGCCGACCGCATGCTCGACATGGGCTTTGCCGATGATGTGCAGCGTCTGGTCGGCGAGTGCGTCAACCGTCAGCAGACCATGCTGTTCTCCGCCACCACCGGTGGTTCGACCCTGCGCGACATGGTCGCCAAGGTGCTGAACAACCCTGAGCACTTGCAGGTCAACAACGTCAGCGACCTGAACGCCACCACGCGTCAGCAAATCGTTACCGCTGACCATAACGTGCACAAAGAACAGATCCTGAACTGGTTGCTGGCCAACGAGACCTACCAGAAGGCCATCGTGTTCACCAACACCCGTGCTGCCGCCGACCGTATCTACGGGCGCCTGGTTGCGCAGGAATACAAGGCGTTCGTGCTGCACGGCGAGAAAGACCAGAAGGACCGCAAGCTGGCCATCGACCGCCTCAAGGCGGGCGGCGTGAAGATCCTGGTGGCCACCGACGTTGCCGCACGCGGCCTCGACGTGGACGGCCTGGACCTGGTGATCAACTTCGACATGCCCCGCAGCGGCGACGAGTACGTGCACCGTATCGGCCGTACCGGCCGGGCCGGCAATGATGGCCTGGCCATCTCGCTGATCTGCCACGGCGACTGGAACCTGATGTCGAGCATCGAACGCTACCTCAAGCAGTCGTTCGAGCGCCGTACCATCAAGGAAGTCAAAGGCACGTACACCGGGCCGAAGAAGGTCAAGGCCTCGGGCAAGGCCGTTGGCGTGAAGAAGAAAAAGACCGACGCCAAGGGCGACAAGAAGAAAACCGGCGCCAAGTCGCCGACCAAGCGCAAGATCGCCAACCGGCCGAAGACCGACAACCTGTCGCTCGTCAGCAAGGACGGCATGGCCCCGCTCAAGCGCCGCAAGCCAGAAGCACCGGCTGCCGAATAAGCAGGCGGGCATAAAAAAACCGGACAATGTCCGGTTTTTTTTCGCCATGATCATTCCCACGCTCCGCGTGGGAATGCCTCCAGAGACGCTCTGCGTCGCGCTGTGCTCAACGCTTCCCCGCAGCTTCTCTGAGCTCCTTGAGCCGCGCATCGATCAACTGGCACTTGTCGGGAAACTCGGCGCTTTCGGTATCCAGGTCCATCTTCTGCAGCTTGGCATTCATCTCCTTGGCCTTGTTCGGGTTCTGCTCGGTGAGCTTGGTTACTTCCTTGGCCAGTTCTTCGCGCTTGGCGGTGGCCTCCTCGGGCGTGCAGGCCCAGGCGGGCAGGGCGCTTAACAGCGTGGCGGCGAGGGTCAGCTTCATCAAGGTTTTCATGGTCGGACTTCCTTGGCAGTGATGTGCAGTTGAGGTGGCGAACCTCTGGAAAGTTCAGAGAAATGACGCCCGTCCGTTCGGTTGAACGGCCAGTGCCAGGACGTGTCACTCCCTTAGACGGGCTAACTCCATCGGCCTGCAGGAGGAATCAGGATGACGACTTACAATTGGGATCTGATCGAACGTCTGCTGCATGAAGTGCAGAACGGCGAGGGCAGCTTTGCCCCGCGCAAATACGCCGAGCAGGAAGCGGCCGAGAAGGCGACGGCCGGCGAGGACACTGGCAACCTGGACGCACTGAAGAAGACCGCTGCCGATTACGAGGCGCTGCTGTTCAAGCGTGGCTTTATTGAATCGCGGCCGGAAGAAGAGGGCGGCAATGGCGAGAATTTCATTCTGACGGCGCTGGGTGCGCAATTGCTGGCGCTGATCGACAGTTCGATTCCCGGCAATGATCATCCGCGTCAGGTGTTGGATGAACAGGTAGATGCGCTTGATCCGGCAACGTTCGCTGAAGTGGCGTCCAAAGCCCAGATCGCTTGATCCTTTTATGTCCCGGCGCCCCAAGGGAGCCGGGCGAACCTGTCGAATCGGTAATCTGCCGCTAAGGTTGCTGACAGCCGGCGAATCCTAATCTGCTGCCATTCAACTCACGGACTTGAATCGGCATGCACTCCACAACCTCCAGACGCACATTCGTCAAAGGCCTGGCCGCAGGCGGCCTGCTCGGCGGGCTTGGGCTTTGGCGCCCGCCGGTGTGGGCGCTGACCAGCCCCGGCCAGCCCACGGTACTCGCCGGCAGCGAATTTGAGCTGTTTATTGACCAGACCCCCGTCAACCTGACAGGCCGTGCGCGCACTGCGTTGACCGTCAACGGCAGCCTGCCCGGCCCGCTGTTGCGCTGGCGCGAAGGCGACACCGTGACCCTGCGCGTGAGAAACCGCCTTGGGGAGCCCACCTCGATCCACTGGCACGGCATCCTGCTGCCATCGACCATGGACGGCGTGCCCGGCCTGAGCTTCAAGGGCATCGAGCCGGGCGGCCTTTACGTCTACCAGTTCAAGGTCAAACAGCACGGCACTTACTGGTATCACAGCCATTCCGGGCTTCAGGAACAGCAGGGCGTGTATGGCCCGCTGGTCATCGACCCCAAGGGGCCCGAGCCTTATACCTACCAGCGTGACTACGTGGTGATGCTGTCGGACTGGACCGACGAAGACCCCGTCGCCCTGATGAAGACCCTCAAAAAGCAGTCCGATTACTACAACCTGCACAAACCCACCCTGGGCGATTTTATCCGGGATGTGGGCGAGCAGGGCTGGTCGGCCACGGCTGCCGACCGGCTGATGTGGGCGCAAATGAAGATGAACCCCACCGACCTTGCGGACGTCAGCGGTGAGACCTACACCTACTTGCTCAACGGCCAGCCGCCTGGGCAGAACTGGACCGGGGTGTTCAAGCCGGGGGAAAAGATTCGCCTGCGCTTTATCAATGGCTCGGCGATGACCTATTTCGATGTGCGTATTCCCGGGCTGAAGATGACCGTGATCGCCGCGGATGGGCAGCCGGTCAAGCCGGTGAGCGTCGACGAATTCCGTATCGCCGTGGCGGAAACCTACGATGTGCTGGTCGAGCCCGTAGCAGACGCCTACACCCTGTTTGCCCAGTCCATGGACCGCACAGGGTTTGCTCGTGGCACCCTTGCCAGGCAGCCTGGCGCGACTGCGCCGGTACCGCCGCTGGATCCGCGCCCGTGGCTGACTATGGCAGATATGGGCATGGGTGGCATGGATCACGGTGCCATGGCCGATATGCCGGGCATGGAAGGCATGGATCACAGCGCCATGGGCGCGATGGCGATGCAGAAACACCCCGCCAGCGAACAGAACAACCCGCTGGTAGACATGCAGGCGATGAACCCGGTGCCCAAGCTCGACGACCCTGGGATTGGCCTGCGCAACAACGGCCGCCGGGTGCTCACCTATGCCGATCTGCGCAGTGCCTTCGAAGACCCCGATGGCCGCGACCCCTCGCGCACCGTCGAATTGCACCTCACCGGGCATATGGAGAAGTTCGCCTGGTCGTTCAATGGCGTGAAGTTTTCCGATGCCGAGCCGTTGCAACTGACTTATGGCGAGCGCGTGCGGGTGGTGCTGATCAACGACACCATGATGGCCCACCCGATTCACCTGCATGGCTTATGGAGCGACCTGGAAGACGAAAACGGCCAGTTCCAGGTGCGCAAGCACACCATCGACATGCCTCCCGGCTCCCGTCGCAGTTACCGCGTCACCGCCGATGCCCTGGGGCGCTGGGCCTATCACTGCCACCTGCTGTACCACATGGAAATGGGCATGTTCCGTGAGGTGCGCGTGCATGAATAAGGAAGCGAGCGTGAACCGTTGCTTCTCAGCCCTTTGCATCGCTTTCGCCACGCTGGGGTTCGCCCCATGGGCGTTGGCGGCCGAGGATGAATTTCAGGGCATGAGCCCGGCGACGCCAGCGCTGACGCAAAGCCGTACGCCGATTCCGGCGCTGACCGACGCAGACCGTGCAGCGGTCTACAGCGCGCCGGGAGGGCATCAGGTGCACGACAGCGGCGTGAACTCGATGCTGCTGATCAACCAGTTGGAATGGCAGGGCGGCGACGGCAACGCGCAGAGTTGGGACATCAAGGGTTGGGTCGGCGGTGACATCGACCGGTTGTGGCTACGCAGTGAAGGCGAACGCAGCGCCGGCCGCACTGAAAGCGCCGAAGCCCAAGCGTTATGGGGGCACGCAATCAGCCCGTGGTGGGATGTGGTCGGCGGCGTGCGCCAGGACTTCAAGCCCGGTGCTAGCCAGAGCTGGGCGGCCTTTGGCCTACAAGGCATGGCGCTCTACAACTTCGAGGCCGAAGCCACGTTGTTTGTCGGCGAATCGGGGCATACCGCCGCACGCCTTGAGGGTGACTACGACATCCTGCTCACCAACCGCCTGATCCTGCAGCCCACCGCAGAACTCAACTTCTATGCGCAGAACGATCCGCAACGGGGTGTCGGGTCGGGCTTGGCGCAAAGTGAACTGGGCCTGCGCTTGCGCTACGAAGTTCGCCGCGAGTTTGCGCCTTATGTTGGGGTCAGCTGGAACCGGGCTTATGGCCAGACCGCGCAATACGCACGGGACGAAGACGAAGACATCAATCAACTGCGCTGGGTCGTCGGCGTGCGCTTGTGGTTCTGACGGGTTTCCCTTTTTATTATTCGCCGCCTGGCGCGGCCTGGAGTCTTGCATGTCTATGTTGAAAACCACGCTGCTGGGTGCTGCGCTGTGGGTAGGTTTAAGTCTTAGCCTGCCCGCTTCGGCCCACCCCAAGCTGCTGTCATCCATTCCGGCGGCAGGCGCACAGGGCGCCGCTCCCGCAGTGATTGAATTGCATTTCTCAGAAAACCTGCTGACCCAGTTTTCCGGGGCCAAGTTGATCATGACCGACATGCCGGGCATGCCCAATTCGCCGATGCCGGTGAAGGCCAGCGTGTCGGCGAGCAGCGACCCCAAGGTGATGTTGATCAAGCCGGTCTCCGCACTTACCACCGGCAGCTATCGGGTGGATTGGCGTGCCGTGTCGTCCGATACACATCCGATCACCGGTAATGTGGTGTTCAGCGTGCAGCCATGAGTGAGCTGATCTCCATCGCATTGCGCTTCGCGCTCTATCTCGACCTGATGATGCTATTTGGATTGGGACTGTTCGGCCTTTATGGTCTGCACGCTGAGCAACGTAGATGGCTCAATCTAAGGGCATGGATGGGATTGACGGGCGGCTTGGGGCTGGCGTTTTCGGTGGCGTCGCTATTGGTCATGACCCAATCCATGAGCGGCGCCACTGATTGGCAGGCGCTATGGCCGCATGTGCAGATGATGCTGTGGCAGACCGACTTGGGGCTGACGTGGTGGGTGCGTATCGCGGCGCTGGTCCTGGCGGCACTGAGCACTCATCTGGCGCTGGCCACGCTGTCGGCTGGCGTGGCGTTGGCCACCCTGGTGTGGACAGGGCACGGCGTAATGCACGAAGGCGTGCAAGGTGTGTGGCATATCGTCAGCGACAGTGCACACCTGTTGGCAGCGGCGGGTTGGGTGGGGGCGTTGGCGGCATTCGGTTTGTTGTTGATGCCTGCGCCGTTGCCACAGGATGATCGAGTGCAGGTTCTGGCCAGCGCATTGGCAGGCTTTGAGCGCATTGGCGCGGGATTTGTCTTGGTGCTGATCGGCACTGGCGTTGCCAATTATCTGTTTGTTGTCGGGCCGAATCTGGGGGGCATCAACGGCGGAGTCTACGCGGTGCTGCTATGCCTGAAGCTGGGGTTGTTCGGCGTGATGCTGGCCTTGGCGGCGCTCAATCGCTTTCACCTGACGCCGCTTCTGCAACAATCTATCGCGGCGGGCGATTATAACGTGGCGATCCGTGCGTTACGGCGCAGCATGGCCCTGGAGTTTGGCGCTGTGGTGCTCATCCTTGGCCTGGTGGCCTGGCTGGGCACCTTGGCGCCTGACTAAGACTGTGCGCTTTTCAGGCATTTAAGCGTCTGGAAGTCGCTGCGGACCTTGTCGATTTTCTGGGTGAGTTTCACGCGCTGCGCTGGGGAGCTTTGGGCCATCACGTCCACGAGCAAGCCGCGCGCGGCGGCTTCGGTCTGTGCGTAGGCGGCGCGGTATTGCGGGGTCCACAGGCTTTCGCGATCCACCAGCAGTTGCTGGATTTTCTGCGGGAAATCGGCACTGTGACGCTGTTGCAGCGCCTCGATAAATTGCGCCTGCCAATGGGCACGGTTGCCGATCCATGCCTGGTTCTGTGCGCCCAACTCGGCGGACCAGGCTGTTACGCGGTTTTGCTGGCCTGGGCTCAACGGGCCGATCCAGGCGTCCAGTCGCTTGCTCATGCGTTCGGCGCGTTCCTTGATTTGCTGGGCCAGCGGCGGCTTGAGGTATTCGTCCTGGCGTTTACGCAGGTCCTTGGCCAGGGCGTCGCTCATGTCCTTGACCTGCTGATCGTCCAGGCCTTGCAGCAATTGCACGGCTGAGGGGGTGATTTCCCGCGCAATCTCGGCAATTGCCTGTTTGGCTTCGACAGTACGGGTTTGCAACGCGGCGTCGGTGACCTGGTTGCTGTCGACCATCTGTTGCAGGCGGTCGAGCCAGTCCAGGTAGCCAGGCAATTGCGTGGTGCAGTGCCAGGCCAGGTGCTCCTTGAGGGTGTCGTTGAACCAGCTCTTTTGCCCGGCATTCATGTCCAGGTAGTCGTTGAGGGTCCAGGGGATGATCACGTCGAGGTTTCGGTAGGCCAGGCCCACGCGATTACAGCCGGCAAGCACCAGGCTCAGGGTCAGCAATACCATCAGGAGTTTGAGCCGGCGCAACATGGGCAGGTCCTTGCATGGAGGGCGTTAATGCATGTGAACCTGCGCGGGGTGCGACAGTTCAGCCCATCAATAAAACGACCGTGCAGCCTTCAAGGTCAACAGCCCATCACATTGCGAATTGTGTCCAGAGTAGGCCGAGCAGTCACTGCCGCTGAGGCTGGAGCCGCTGTAGATCAAGTCCAGGTCAATGCCTTTCCAGGCCCGGGAAAATTGCACCGACCAATCGCTGAAACTGCTGATGGCGCCGTTCTCTACCGAGACCGGTGTGCCCAGTTGATGGGTGGTGTACTTCATGCTGACGCCGATGCCAAAAGGCTGGGTGCCGCCCAGGTCGGCGAACAGGGTACTGTCCTGGCGGTCGGGGTCGTTGCTGAAAGACACGCCAAAGCGGTTGCCCAACAGGTTCAGCCCACCGTAGAACTCCTGGCTATCGAGGGGGCTGACCTTGGGGTAGCTGTAGTGGATCAAGCCGACTTCGTAGCCCAGGGTCTGGTCGAACGGACGCTTGAAGCCCATGTAGGAGTCGACTTCAAGGTTATTGGCCGACGACAGGCCCATGTTCGGGGAAAACTGGCCGAAATACAGGCCGCTATCGTGGGTAAGGTCCAGGCCACCGTGGAACGAGTCGCTGCCAGGGGCGGTCGGCTTGACCAGGCCCTGGGCCATGGTGCGGGTGGGGGTGGTGCCTAATTTCAGGTCGAAGTCACCCAGTTCACGCTGGAAGATATGCGCTTGGGCCAAAGGGCTGGCGACCAGGAGGCTGACCACGACAATACAGCGTTTAAGCATGCTTCACTCCATGAAAAGCGAGGAGCAGTAACGGAAAGATTCAGGCGGATGCCCGTGCTAGACGTGTGCAAGGATACCGGCGAATGCCAGGCGTTGAGGCCCGTTCGTCGATTAGCTGCGTATTGAAGGTGTTGGGAGGGGGTTGCAACTCTAGTCCTAGCGCCTTGAAGGCAAGACGCTTAGGGACCAGATACAGTGCGAGGGTATGACTATTACTTCTTGCCCAGGCTGATCTGCTTGGACGGGCCGAAAGTCTGGCCGCTCACGCCCTTGGCAATTTGCTGGATTTCGCCGCCGGACTTGAGGAACGCAGCAATCTGGCTATTGATCGATTCGCTGGTTTCAACGGCGGGAGCTGGCTTTGCTTTGCTGTTGGATGCTTTTACACGCATGGCGGCCACTAACCTGTAGAAAATTAACTTGGCCAGGCATCGTACAGGAAATACTTGACAATTGCTTGGCAAATATCCCTCAGGATTAATATCCAGCGCTGGAAATAGCCGAAGTTCAACGCCGAAATAAAGCGCTAACTTACTGTTTTAGCTGGAAACCACAGGCCGGGTGGCCCGCTGATGGCCTGCTCAAAGTGAACCGAACGATCAGACGAGTGGGGCGCTGCCATTGGAACGCCATGCCAGCCCGCGATTTTTCAGGCGCGCGCGCGTGCAGGGCCCAACTCGGGTAGAATGCCGCCCACGCAATGAGGGTATTGGAAATGGCTTTAGTCGGGCGCTACAACAGCTTGCAAGTGGTCAAGCACACTAACTTTGGTTTGTACCTCGATGGTGCGCAAGATGGGGAAATCCTCTTGCCTAATCGGTATATCCCTAAAGATATTCCCAGTGAAGATGAAGACTGGCTCAACGTTTTCATTTATCTGGACAGCGATGACAAACTTATCGCCACCACCGAAAAACCCAAAGTTCAAGTCGGTGAATTTGCCAGTTTGAAAGTTGTGGAAGTCAACAGCATTGGCGTGTTCCTTGATTGGGGTTTGCCCAAGGATCTGCTGCTGCCGTATTCGGAAGAAAAACGCCAGCTGACCGCAGGTGAGTATTGCGTGGTGCACGTCTACCTCGACAAGCACACCAAGCGCATCACCGCCACCGCTCGCCTTGACCGTTACCTGGACAAGACGCCAGCCAACTACCAGGTGGGCCAGGAAGTCGACCTGCTGGTGGCCGAAGCCACCGACATGGGCTTCAAGGCGATCATCAACAACAAGCACTGGGGCCTGATCCACAAGAACGAAGTGTTCAAGTTCCTGCGTCCGGGTAAGGAAGAGAAGGGTTTCATCAAAGAGATCCGCGCCGATGGCAACATCAGCCTGAGCCTGCAACCGGTGGGCCAGGAAGCGGCCTCCAGCCTGAACTCGAAGATCCTCGCGAAGTTGCGCGACAACAACGGCACCCTGCCGGTCAGCGACAAAAGCGACCCGGCGGTGATCAGCAACTTGTTCGGCGTGAGCAAGGGCAACTTCAAGAAGGCCATTGGTGCGCTCTACAAGCAAGGGCAGATCGTGATTCATGCGGACCGCATTGAACTAAGCTGAGTACAGGCTGCTCTCCTGTAGGAGCGAGCTTGCTCGCGAAAATATTCCAGGCGCAGTGTGGCGTCGGATGTACGTTTTTCGCGAGCAAGCTCGCTCCTACAGGGTTGTGCCATGTCGAAAAGAACGGTTTTTGCCTACCTCGGCACCTTGCTCGCCTTCCTGGTCCTCGACGGCCTCTGGCTCGGCGTGCTCATGGGCTCCACCTACAAATCCCTGCTCGGCGCGCTGATGCTTGATCAGCCACGCCTGCTGCCTGCGGTATTGTTCTATCTCCTGTATGTCCTCGGTTGCGTAGTATTGGTGGTCTTGCCCAGCGCCAGTTGGCAGCGCGCTGCGCGTTTGGGCGCCTTGCTTGGCCTGGTGGCCTATGGCACCTATGACTTGAGCAACTGGGCCACGCTTCAAGGCTGGTCCGCTGGGTTGGCGCTGATGGACATGGCGTGGGGCACGTGCCTAACCGCCATTTGCTGCACTGTTGGCCACTTGTGTGCAAATCGGCTGCGGCGGTAGAGGGCGGTTGATCAGTACTGAACCGCCTAATAACAACCCGGTACCGGCAACGACCAATGCCGGTTGCAGGCCGCCACTGAGATGGCTGCTGACCGACGCCAATAGTGGCCCGCTCAATTGGCCGACGGCGAAGCTGGCGGTCAGCAACCCCGTGCTGCGTTGGTAGCCATGGGGCGCGACTTCTCTGAGCCGCGCCATCACCAGTTGCATGCAGGCCAGAAAGGGCGCACCGCACAGCAACACGCCCAGCGCCAAGCCCCAGCCATTGCCAAGCAGGCAGGCGAACACCCCGGCCGCTTGCAGCCATAAAGTCGCCATTAGCCAGTGACGGGTGGTATTCGGGTGCTTGCGGCGCAGGCTGGCCACCCCCACTCCCAGCGCGGCCGCCAGGCCAAAGTAGGGCCAGAACAGATCGGCCTGCCAGGCCCCGTGGAATTGAGCGCTGGCCATCTGCGACAGAAAGGTCGCCGGGATGATGTAGCCCAGGCCGAACAAGAAATAAATCCAGCACAGGTGCGCGATGCTGCCGTTGCTCCCCGCGCTGGCGGCCTGTGTAACAGTGATGGCCGGCTTGGGTAAAAATGGCAGGATCGCCAGCAACATCACCAGCGCCACCGTCCCGTAGAGCAACCACAGCGTTGCAGAGCTTTGCCCCAATAGGTTGGAAACCAGCGCCAGCAGCCCCGTCAGCACAATCCCCAACCCCGGCCCTGCAAACACCAGCGCACCCAGGCGTGGACGGCCGGCGGCAATCGCCAGTGGTTGGCTCAGGCTGGTAATCATCACCAGAGCCCACGCACTGGCGACCCCAGTGCCGAAACGCAGCAACAAATGCGGCCAGAACCCGTTAGCCCAGTAGGACGCCAGGGTCAGCAATACGCACAGCCACAACCCGCCGTAGAGGCGCCCGCGCACATGCTGATGGCTACGGGCAAAGATCGAGTCCACCGCGCCGACGAAATAACCCAGGTAATTGGCGGCAGCGAGCAGGCCGGCGCCGGTCAGGTCGATCTGGCCTTCACTGAGCAAATGCGGCATTTGCGGAGTCAGGGCGAAGCGGCCAATGCCCATGGCCATCATCAGGGCGACGAAGCTGGCGAGTAAACGAATCAGCGGGGACATATTCAGGTTTCCTGCAAAGAAGCGAATGCCTTGCAGGCTAAGACGGATTGACTTTCTGTAAAATTGAATAATAGTGAGTAACTTGTTCATTTTTGGAGAAAGTAATGGAGTTCAGTCAATTGCGCATTTTCCAGGCCGTGGCGGAAGAGGGCTCCATCACCCGCGCCGCTGAGCGCCTGCACCGCGTGCCCTCCAACCTGTCGACCCGGCTTAAACAAATGGAAGAGCAACTGGGCGTCGATCTGTTCGTGCGCGAGCGCCAGCGTTTGCAGCTTTCTCCGGCGGGCAAAGTACTGCTGGATTACAGCACCCGCCTGCTGGCGCTGCACGACGAAGCCCACGGCGCGGTACAAGGCGGGCAGCCGGCCGGTGACTTCGTCTTGGGCAGCATGTACAGCACCGCCGCGGTTCATTTGCCAAAGCTGCTGGCGCGCTATCACAAGTCTTACCCCATGGTGAACCTGCAGGTGCAGTCGGCGCCCAGTGGGGAGTTGCTGGAAGGGCTGATTACCGGGCGCCTGGACGCAGCCTTTGTCGACGGCCCGCTGACCATCGCCACCCTGGATGGCGTACCGCTGTGCGAAGAGCGCCTGGTGCTGATTTGCGAGGCCGATCACCCGCCGGTGCGTGGCCCCCAGGATGTGGCGGGCCGTGCGGTGTTCACGTTCCGGCGCAGTTGCGCCTACCGCACGCGCCTGGAAACCTGGTTTTCCCACGAGCGTGTGGCGATGGGGCGAGCCATCGAGATCGAGTCCTACCAAGGCATGCTCGCCTGCGTGATTGCAGGTTCCGGCGTGGCGTTGATGTCTGAATCCATGCTCGACAGCCTGCCCGGCAAGGACAGCGTGTCCGTTCATCCGCTGACCGGGCCTTTTGCCACTGCGACCACCTGGCTGATGTGGCGAAAGGGTATGCTCGGCGCTAACCTCAATGCATGGATCGACCTGCAGCAAGACGGCAATCCGCGATGCGTGCAAGACACACGTGCCATTGCTTGAACGATCCGTCAGGATTCGGATCAATTCAGTAATAGTTCGTTGTGGTTTCCTTCAAGCATTACCTAGGACTTAGGGCTACTATCACTGTAGGAAACGGCGACAGAACTCACGCCGGCCAGCACTACCCTCAAAGGGGGCAATCATGAAAGAGAAAATCCAAAACTGGCTCCACGACCTTGGCGTTGCATTGGGCTTGATCGAGCCTCCACTGCAACCGGTGCCGATCCGCACGGATGACGAGCAGCGTCGGCCACGTCGCCGCTAATCACGCGGTCCAAAAAATGTGGGAGCGAGCAAGCCCGCTCCCACAATTACTTTCTATCAGGCGAAAAAAACGGGCGCGACCTCCGACGTCGCGCCCGCTGAAGAAAATATCCCCGTCCCTGTTATAGCTTAAACCACCGCAGCCGCCACCTTGGCCGGCCGACGCGACAGCAAGCTCACCAGCACAAAGCTCGCCAGCGCCACCGCCAGGCTGTAGTAGATCGGTGTGTTTGCATCCAGCCCATCCTTGAACATGAATACCAGCGCGGTCACAAAGCCCAGGCTCATGGAGGTGATTGCGCCCGAGGTCGTCGCGCGTTTCCAGAAGATCGCGCCGATCAAGGGCACCAACATGCCGCCCACCAACAGGTTATAGGCCAGGGTCAGGGCGCTGATCACATCGTTCACCACTAACGCGATGCCCAGCACGGCAATGCCGGTCAACAGGGTAAACAGGCGGTTGATACGCAGGCTCGACGCCTTGCCGCCGCGCAGGCGGGGCAGCAGGTCTTCGGTCAACACGGTGGAGGCGGCGAGCAGGCCGGCGCTGGCGGTGGACATCATGGCGGCCAGCGCGGCGGCGATGACCAGGCCGCGAATGCCGTCCGGCAGCGAAGCTTTGACGATCGCGGCGAAGGCATTGTTGACGTTGTCCAGGTCCGGGATCAGCACATGGGCGGCCATGCCGATCAGCGCACAGGCCAGGCCGTACAGGATGCAATAGAAGCCGGCGAAAGTGCCTGCGTACTGGGCGACCTTTTCGTCACGGGCGGTGAACACCCGTTGCCATATATCCTGGCCGATCAGGATGCCGAAGAAGTAGATCATGAAGTAGGTGATGATCGTGTCCCAGCCGATCGCGGTGAAGCTGAAGTTCGACGTCGGCAGCTTGGCCACCAGCTCATCCCAGCCACCGACGCGGTACAGGCAGATCGGCAAGAGGATGAACATCAGACCGACGGTCTTGATCACAAATTGCACAATATCGGTGAGGGTCAGCGACCACATGCCACCGATGGTCGAATACACCACCACCACGCCGCCGCCCACCAGTACCGACATCCAGAACGGCAGGTCGAACAGCACTTGCAGCACGGTGCCGATGGCCAGGATCGAGGTCACGCCGATCATCAGCGCGTAGGCCAGCATGATCACCGCGCTGGCCTGGCGGGCCATGGGGTTATAGCGTTTTTCCAGGACCTGGGTGACGGTGAAGATTTTCAGCTTCAACAGGGGTTTGGCCAGGAACAGGTTCAGGGCAATGATGCCCGCGCCGAGTGCGGCGCACAGCCAGAAACCCGAAATACCATGCACATACCCCAGGCGCACGGTGCCGACGGTGGAGGCACCGCCTAGTACCGTGGCGGCCATGGTGCCCATGTACAGGGACGGGCCGAGGTTACGGCCGGCGACCAGGTAGTCTTCGTGGGTCTTGGCGCGACGCATGCCGTAGTAGCCGAGCACCAGCATGCCGGCGGCGTAGATGAGTACGACGAATAAATCCAAAGCCATGACGGCGGTTCTCCGATTATATTTTTTATGGGCGATCAGGCGGCAGCTGGCTCGGTAAACACGCGAGCGAAAGTCAGGTACATCGTTGTGGGGACCTGTTAGATCCCCTTGATTGTTAATGTGAAGACGCTGTATCAGCGATGCGCGACGCCAGGCAGTACGCAGAGCATCTCGTACAGCAAGTTGGCGCCCAGCAGCGAGGTGTTGCCGGTGGTGTCGTAGGGCGGCGACACTTCTACCAAGTCGCAACCAATCAGATCGAGGCCCTGGCAGCCGCGGATGATTTCGATGGCCTGGATGGTGGTCAGCCCGCCGATTTCCGGGGTGCCGGTGCCGGGCGCCCAGGCGGGGTCGATGCCATCGATGTCGAAGCTCAGGTACACCGGGCCGCCGCCGACTTTTTCTCGCACTTCGGCCATCAGCGGCGCCAGGGAGTGATGCCAGCATTCTTCGGCCTGGACCACGCGAAAGCCTTGCTTACGGCTCCAGTTGAAGTCTTCGGCGGTATACCCCTGGGCACGCAAGCCGATCTGCACCACGCGGTCGCAATCGAGCAAGCCTTCTTCCACGGCGCGGCGGAAGGTGGTGCCGTGGGCAATTTTCTCGCCGAACATATGGTCGTTGACGTCGGCGTGGGCATCGATATGCACCAGCCCGACCTTGCCATGTTTTTTGTGGATCGCCCGCAGGATCGGCAGGGTGATGGTGTGGTCGCCGCCCAGGGTCAGGGGGATGACGTCGTGCTCGAGAATCTCATCGTAGGCCTCTTCGATGATGCGCACCGCGTCGAGCAGGTTAAAGGTATTGATCGCCACGTCGCCGATATCGGCCACTGACAGTGAGTCGAACGGGGCGGCGCCGGTGGCCATGTTATAGGGCCGGATCATCACCGATTCGGCGCGGATTTCCCGAGGGCCGAAGCGCGTACCGGCGCGCAGCGAGGTGCCGATATCCAGGGGTACGCCGATAAAGGCAGCATCCAGGCCCTTGGCCGTTTGCAGGTGGGGAAGACGCATCATGGTGGCGATGCCGGCGAAGCGCGGCATTTCGTTGCCGCCCAGTGGTTGGTGGAGAATCTTGTCCACGGGATTGCCTCGTTGTTTTAGTTGTCAGGGGCCGATTCTGCGAAAAGCCTGGCGTAGGAAGAATCGGCAGAGGCAAATACTTAGTTCAGATTTTTCTAAACTAAAGCCTGGGGTAAACTCCATCCAAATGTGGGAGCTGGCTTGCCTGCGATGGCGGTCTGTCAGGGATAGACCGGGTGGCTGATACAGCGCCATCGCAGGCAAGCCAGCTCCCACAATTTTAGTGTGCCCCCCTGGAGCCCCCATGGCCAACGCCTTGCCCGACCTGAAACTCCTGCGCATCTTCGTCAGCGTCGTGCGCCATCAAGGGTTTGCCAGCGCCCAGCACGAACTTAACCTGTCGACGTCGGCCATCAGCACCTACATGAGCCAACTTGAATCTGCCTTGGGCCTGGTGCTGTGCCATCGCGGCCGTGGCGGCTTCAGCCTGACCAGCAAGGGCGAGCTGTTTCATCAGGAAACCCTGCGCCTGTTGGGCGAACTTGAAGGTTTCGAGCAATACGCCGCTGCGTTGAAAGGCGAATTGCGTGGCACCCTCAAGCTGGGGGTGCTCGACTCCACCGTCAGCGACAAGGCCTTGCCGTTCGCTGAAGTGATTGGCGCCTACAGCCTGGAGCACCCGGCAGTGCATTTGCACCTGTCGGTGATGAGCCCCTACGAATTGCAACTGGGGGTGCAGGACAACCGCCTGGACCTGGCCATCGGCGCGTTTTCCAACCGCATGAGCGGGCTGATCTACATGCCGCTGTACCGCGAACAGCACTGGTTGTATTGCAGCACCCGGCACCCGCTGTTTAACGAGCGGCGCATCCCGGAACAAGTGATCACCCAGCAACGCATGGTCGGGCGAGGTTACTGGAGCCAGGCCGAGCTGGCGCGCCACGGCTTCAAGCACAGCGCTGCGACGGTGGAAAGTATGGAGGCGCAGCTGATTCTGGTGTTGTCGGGCGCTTATATTGGCTACCTGCCGGAGCACTACGCCCAGGCCTGGGCGGACAAGGGCGACCTGCGCGTTTTGCTGCCAGCCACCTTCGGTTACCAGGCGCCGTTTTCGATGATCATGCGCCGTGGCCGCAGCCGCGAGCCACTGATCCAGACTTTTCGCGATTTGCTCAAGACCCAGCTCAACCAGGCCTGAAAACACCATGTCCCGACCCCATTGCCCGCGCTGCCTGCGCCCGACCACGCACTGCCTCTGTGCGCTGATCCCCCACCTCGACAGCCGCACCCGCGTGTTGGTGTTGCAGCACCCGAGCGAGGTCGGCCATGCGCTCAATACTGCGCGGTTGGCGGCGTTGGGCCTGAACAACGCGCAGTTGGTGGTGGGGGAGGTGTTTGATGACCTGGCGACGCTATTGAACCCGCCTGGCTATCGGGCACGCCTGTTGTTTCCGGCGGATGAAGCCGAGCCGCTGCACGCCTACGCACCTGACGATCAGCCACTGCTGTTAGTGGTTCCCGATGGCACCTGGCGCAAGGCACGCAAGCTGTTGCACCTCAACCCTTTGTTGGCGGCGCTGCCCCGGGTGACATTGGCCGACGGCGGTGTTTCCCGCTATCGCTTGCGCAAGGCGCCGGGGCCTGGCGCCTTATCGACGGTCGAAGCGATCACGCAAGCGTTGCAGGTATTGGAAGCGCCGACGTCGTTTGAGCCACTGCTCAAACCCTTTGAAGCGCTGATCGAAGGGCAGATTGCCGCGATGGGCGCTGAAGTTTTCCAGCGTAATCATAGCGACCCGACATAAACGCTGCTTATGCCTTTAAGCCATAAGCACCGCACTTTGCGTGATATGGCCCGCCGGCCTTTCCCGGTATGATGTGCGCCCCGCAGTCTGGATTGCGAATACGCCATGACCTTGCAGTACCCAACAATCGCCGATTGCGTCGGCAACACGCCCCTGGTCCGCTTGCAACGCATGGCGGGTGAAACCAGCAATACCCTGTTGCTCAAACTTGAGGGCAACAACCCGGCCGGCTCGGTCAAAGACCGCCCGGCGCTGTCGATGATCGCCCGCGCCGAGTTGCGTGGGCAGATCAAGCCCGGCGACACCCTGATCGAAGCCACCTCGGGTAACACCGGGATCGCCCTGGCCATGGCCGCGGCGATCAAGGGCTACAAAATGGTGTTGATCATGCCCGACAACGGCAGCGCCGAGCGCAAGGCGGCGATGACCGCGTATGGCGCCCAACTCATCTTGGTTACCCAGGAAGAAGGCATGGAAGGCGCCCGCGATCTTGCCGAGCGCATGGCCGCCGAAGGCCGTGGCGTGGTGCTCGATCAGTTCGCCAACGGCGACAACCCCGAGGCGCACTACACCAGCACCGGCCCGGAGATCTGGCGCCAGACGCAGGGCACCATCACTCACTTCGTCAGCTCCATGGGTACCACCGGTACCATCATGGGCAACTCGCGCTACCTCAAGGAGCAGAACCCGGCGATCCAGATCGTCGGCTTGCAACCGATGGAAGGCGCGGCCATCCCGGGTATTCGTCGTTGGCCCGAAGAGTATTTGCCGAAGATCTACAACGCCACGCGGGTAGACCGCATCATCGACATGGCCCAGCGCGAAGCCGAAGACACCACCCGGCGCCTGGCCCGTGAGGAAGGCATCTTCTGTGGCGTGTCCTCCGGTGGCGCGGTGGCCGGTATGTTGCGCTTGTCCAAAGAAGTGGAAAACGCGGTGATCGTCGCGATCATCTGTGACCGAGGCGACCGTTACCTGTCGACCGGCATTTTCGACGAACCCAACTGATGGCCAAGCACGAGAGAGGCCTGCGCTTCCAACCGACGGGCGGCAGCCGGGCCCCACAGATACCCGTGGGCAAGAAACAGCGCCTGACCATCGAGCGCCTGGCCAATGACGGCCGGGGCATCGTGTTCTTTGAGGGCCGCACCTGGTTTGTGAATGGTGCGTTGGCCGGCGAAGAGGTGGAAGCACGGGTGTTGGGCGCCCATGGCAAAGTGGTCGAGGCGCGCACCGAGCGGGTGTTCCAGGCGAGTGAGCTGCGGCGCCCTGCGCCCTGCGCTCATGTTGGCCGCTGTGGCGGCTGCAGCGTGCAGCATCTGCCTCATGACCAGCAACTTGCCCTGAAACAGCGCATGCTCGCCGAGCAACTGTCGCGGGTGGCAGGTGTCGAACCGCAAGAGTGGGCCGCGCCGTTGAGCGGGCCGGAGTTCGGTTATCGGCGCCGCGCCCGCGTAGCCGTGCGTTGGGACGCCAAGGCGAAGCAACTCGAAGTGGGTTTTCGCGCCGTGGCCAGCCAGGACATCGTCGCTATCGATGATTGCCCGGTGCTGGTACAGGCCTTGCAACCGATCATGCAGCGTTTGCCAGCGATGCTGCGTCGCTTGAGCAAACCGCAGGCGTTGGGGCATGTCGAGTTGTTCAGCGGTTCGTCCATCGCCGTGTTGCTGCGGCATATGGCGCCGTTGTCCGAGGCTGACCTGCAGATCCTCAAGGAATTCTGCACCTTCCATGACGCCCAATTGTGGCTGCACGGGGAAGGGCAGCCGGAGCCCGTTGAGCCGGGTCAGGCCCTGGGCTTTCGTTTGGATGCCTGGGACTTGGAGCTGGCGTACCGACCGGGC
Source organism: Pseudomonas sp. B2021 (assembly GCF_018135665.1). Lineage (NCBI taxonomy): Bacteria > Pseudomonadati > Pseudomonadota > Gammaproteobacteria > Pseudomonadales > Pseudomonadaceae > Pseudomonas > Pseudomonas sp. B2021. The sequence continues at coordinate 4,434,861 of NZ_SMOF01000001.1, read as the reverse complement.
GACTTTGTGCAGGTCAATGCCGGGGTCAACCAGGCGATGGTCGCCCAAGCGCTGCATTGGCTGGCGCCACAAGCCGACGAACGGGTACTGGACCTGTTTTGCGGCCTGGGCAACTTTGCCCTGCCACTGGCTCGCAATGTGCGCGAAGTGGTGGCGGTGGAGGGCGTGCAGGCCATGGTGGACCGTGCGGCGCTCAATGCCGTCAGCAACCATTTGCATAACGCCGAGTTTTTTCAGGCGGATTTGTCCCAGCCTTTGACTGACGCAGAATGGGCCAAACAGGGCTTTTCTGCGGTACTCTTGGACCCACCCCGCGATGGTGCCCTGGAGGTTGTGCGCAAACTTGCAGCCTTGGGGGCCAAGCGCCTGGTGTATGTGTCCTGCAACCCAGCCACGCTGGCGCGGGACACGGTTGAGTTGGTCAAGCAAGGCTACCGGCTAAAGCGTGCCGGGATCCTCGACATGTTTCCGCAGACCGCGCATGTCGAGGCCATGGCGTTATTTGAAGCGGGCTAGGATGCCCGTTTAATCCGACTGGCCTGCGTTCTCCAGGGCCTGAACACTGCCACGGAGCTCGCAGTAAAAGTCGGCGATGATTTTGGCGCATCGAAGGTGCGTCGTAGGGAAGGTAAGCAAGATGGTACAGGTGAGAGCACACCAGCCGATCAACACCGACGGCAGTATCAATCTCGAGGCATGGCTGGATCATGCCGTCAGTGTCGACCCGGCACTGGACCGTGAAGCCTTGAAAGCAGCCTGCGAGTTCGCTCGTGAGTCTGAACAGCAAGACAATGCGGCCAAGAACCTGTGGGCCGAAGGCACTTCAAGTTTTCGCACTGGCCTGGAAATCGCCGAGATCCTGGCCGATCTCAAGCTGGACCAGGATTCGCTGATCGCCGCCGTGCTCTATCGCGGCGTGCGCGAAGGGCACATTGCGTTGCCGCTGGTCAGCCAGCGTTTCGGCGCGGTGGTGGCCAAGCTGATCGACGGCGTGCTGCGCATGGCGGCCATCAGCGCCAGTCTCAGCCCGCGCCAGTCGATGGTGCTGGGCACCCAGGGCCAGGTAGAGAACCTGCGCAAAATGCTGGTGGCGATGGTCGACGACGTACGCGTCGCCCTGATCAAGCTGGCCGAACGCACCTGCGCGATCCGGGCGGTGAAGACCGCTGATGACGAAAAGCGCAACCGCGTGGCCCGCGAAGTCTTCGACATCTACGCGCCGCTGGCCCATCGCCTGGGCATCGGCCATATCAAGTGGGAGCTGGAGGATTTGTCCTTCCGCTACCTGGAACCCGACCAGTACAAACAGATCGCTACGCTGCTGCACGAACGGCGCCTGGACCGCGAGCGCTTTATCAGCGACGTGATGGGCCAGTTGCGTTCGGAGTTGCAAGCCACTGGCGTGGACGCCGACATCAGCGGCCGCGCCAAGCACATCTATTCCATCTGGCGCAAAATGCAGCGCAAGGGCCTGGCCTTCAGCCAGATCTACGACGTGCGTGCGGTGCGCGTGCTCGTGCCGGAAATGCGCGACTGCTACACCGCGCTGGGTATCGTCCACACGCTGTGGCGGCACATTCCCAAGGAATTCGACGACTACATCGCCAACCCCAAGGAAAACGGCTATCGCTCGCTGCACACGGCGGTAATCGGCCCTGAAGGCAAGGTGCTGGAAGTGCAGATCCGCACCCACGCCATGCACGAAGAGGCCGAGCTGGGGGTGTGTGCGCACTGGCGCTACAAGGGCACCGACGTCAAGGCCGGGTCCAACCAGTACGAAGAGAAAATTTCCTGGCTGCGCCAAGTGCTGGAATGGCACGAGGAGCTCGGCGACATCGGCGGCCTGGCCGAACAACTGCGGGTGGATATCGAGCCGGACCGGGTCTATATCTTCACGCCTGACGGCCACGCTATTGACTTGCCCAAGGGCGCCACGCCGCTGGACTTCGCCTACCGCGTGCACACCGAAATCGGCCATAACTGCCGCGGCGCCAAGATCAACGGGCGCATCGTGCCGCTCAACTACAGCCTGCAAACCGGTGAACAGGTCGAGATCATCACCAGCAAGCACGGCACGCCGAGCCGCGACTGGCTGAACCCTAACCTGGGCTACATCACCACCTCGCGGGCGCGGGCGAAGATCGTCCACTGGTTCAAGCTGCAGGCGCGTGACCAGAACGTTGCCGCCGGCAAGACCTTGCTTGAACGCGAACTGGCGCGCCTGGGCCTGCCTCAGGTGGACTTCGACAAGCTGGCCGAAAAGGCCAACATGAAGATCGCCGAAGACATGTTCGCCGCCCTCGGTGCGGGTGACCTGCGCCTGGCGCAACTGGTCAACCTGGCCCAGCAACTGGTCGAGCCGGAGCGCGGCAACGAACAGCTGGAGCTGATCCCGCGCAAAGCCACTGGCTACAAGCCGGGCAAGCGTGGCGATATCCAGATCCAGGGCGTGGGCAACCTGATGACGCAAATGGCCGGCTGCTGCCAGCCGTTGCCGGGCGACGCCATTGTCGGCTACATCACCCAGGGCCGTGGCGTGAGCATTCACCGCCAGGATTGCGCCTCGGTGCTGCAGTTGGGCGGGCGCGAACCGGAGCGGATCATCCAGGTCAGCTGGGGCCCGGTGCCGGTGCTCACTTATCCGGTGGACATCATCATCCGTGCCTACGACCGTTCCGGCCTGCTGCGTGACGTCTCGCAAGTGCTGCTCAATGAGCGGATCAACGTGCTGGCGGTCAACACCCGTTCGAACAAGGAAGACAACACTGCGTTGATGTCGTTGACCATCGAGATTCCGGGGTTGGACGCACTCGGGCGGTTGCTGGGGCGGATTTCCCAGTTGCCGAACATCATCGAAACCCGGCGCAACCGCACACCATGAATAGCTGGATGGGCGCGAACTGAATTGTGTTAGCTGCTTCATGTGGGAGCTGGCTTGCCTGCGATAGCATCACCTCGGTTTAACTGAAGCACCGAGTCGCAAGCATCGCAGGCAAGCCAGCTCTCACATTAGATATTCAGCGGAAAGAGATACGATGTATTCACTCGAAGACCTGCTGCACCTGATGAGCCGCCTGCGCGACCCGCAATACGGCTGCCCGTGGGACATCAAGCAAACCTACGCCACCATCGTCCCGCACACGCTGGAAGAAGCCTACGAAGTGGCCGACGCCATCGAGCGCGGCGATTTCGATCACCTGCAGGGTGAGCTGGGCGACCTGCTGTTCCAGGTGGTGTATTACAGCCAACTGGCGCGGGAAGACAGGCGCTTTGAATTTGCCGGCGTGATCGACAGCATCACCCGTAAGTTGATTCGCCGGCATCCTCACGTGTTCCCAACCGGCGACCTGTACGCACCGCTGGATATCCCGCAGTTGAGCGAAGAACAGGTCAAGGAGCGCTGGGAGCAGATCAAAGCTGAGGAGCGCGCAGAAAAGTCCGACGCTCCCGAGCAACTCTCCCTGCTCGATGATGTGCCCACCGCCTTACCGTCGTTGTCCCGCGCGGCCAAATTGCAAAAGCGCGCCAGCCAGGTCGGTTTCGACTGGCCATCCGCGTTGCCGGTGGTGGATAACGTGCGCGAAGAGTTGGACGAAGTGCTCGAAGCCATGGCCGATAACGACTCGGTGGCTATCGCCGATGAAGTGGGCGACCTGCTGTTTGCCGCGGTCAACCTGGCGCGTCACCTCAAGGTCGACCCGGAAACCGCCTTGCGCGGTGCCAATGCCAAGTTCGAACGACGTTTCCGATTTATCGAACAAGCATTGCGCGATACGCACCAACCCATAGAAGATTGCACCCTCGAAGAGTTGGACGCCCTCTGGGGCGAAGCCAAACGCCAAGAAAAGAATGTGTCCAGCTGCGGTTGAGCAGTTGCCTAAGTGAGTAAGCACCATGAGCCTTTCCCTTCGCGACCAGTTGCTCAAAGCAGGTCTGGTCAACCAAAAGCAGGCCAAGCAGGTCGGCAAAGAGAAACAGAAACAGCAGCGCCTGGTCCACAAAGGCCAGGCCGAAGTTGATGATACCCAGGCGCGCCTGGCCGCCGAGGCCCAGGCCGAGAAGGTCAAGCGTGACCAGGAGCTGAACCGTCAGCAGCAGGAAAAAGCCGAGGCCAAGGCGCGTACTGCCCAGGTCAAGCAACTGATCGAGACCTCGCGCCTGCCCAAGCTGACCACCGAGGACTACTACAACTTCGTGGATGACAAGAAGGTCAAGCGCCTGTCGGTCAACACCTTGATGCGTAACAAGCTGAGCAACGGTTCCCTGGCGATCGTGCACCACGGTGGCGGCTACGAGGTGATCCCGCGCGAGGCGGCGCTGAAGATCCAGGAGCGTGCTCCGGAGCGTATCGTGCAGCTCAACATCCTCACCGAAAGCCAGGTGCCGGATGAGGACGATCCGTACGCCGCTTACCAGATCCCAGATGATCTGATGTGGTAAACCGCTAAAAACGACAAACCCCGCCAAATGGCGGGGTTTGTATTTAAACGTGCAGCACCAGCCTGTTACCAATCCACTGCGTAACTCAGGCTGAAGGTACGACCCTCGGCATTCGGGTACGGTGCGCGGGCATTGGCCTGGGCGAACATGTTCTGGTAGTTGCGGTTGGTGAGGTTGTACACCGCACCTTCCAGGCGACCTACCGGCAGCCTTACCGAGCCGAGCAGGTCGACCAGGGTGTAGCCCTGGATATCGCGACCGTTGTTGTCCTTGGCCGCCGCGTCGTAATTGGCCAGGCGCATGCCCTGCAAGCGCAGGCTGTAGTCGTCACGCTCATAGCCGACAAAGGCTGTGGTCTTGGCGGGGGAGATGCGGGTGGCAGGCAAGTCGATCCACTTGCCGTTCTGCTGGGTCTCGCCTTTGGCGTACGCGTAGGTACCGCCGACAGACCATTGGTCGCTGATGTTATAGGTCAGGCCGGTCTCGACGCCACGCACGCGTTCTTTCTGATTGATCAGGCGCAGTACACGATCATTGGCATCATAGAACTGCGTGACATCCGAGGTGTTTTCGTACGCGGTGACACTGGCCTGCCACTTGTCCCAGTCGCCACGCCAGCCCAGCTCGTAGCTGTCGACTTTCAAGGCCTGGGCATTGAGATCCTGGATATCGTATTTGCTGTTCACGTCACGCAGGAAGCGCTGGATATCCGGTAGGGAAAAGCCCTGGCTGAAGTTGACGAACACATCCTGGTTGTCGGTCAGGTGGTACACCGCACCGAGGTTATACAGCGTGTCATCGTATTTGAGCGTGCCACCGGGCAGTGTCGCGCGGTTGCCGGTCTGGACGATTTCGCCATACGCGATGCTGTCGGAGACCTTGCTCTCAATCCATTCGCGACGTACGCCACCGCGCAAGGTCCAGTTGTCGATGTCGTAGGACAGTTGGCCAAAGATGGCTTTGGTGGTGGTCTCGATATCCGGACCCAGTTCGAACGTGGTACCGGTTTTGGTGTAGGTCAGGCCATTGACCCGGTATTGGTCGCCACGCTGGCGTGAGGTTTCATGGTCGTAGTCCGCGCCCCATACCAGGTTGCCCGTGGCCGGGCCGATGTCCGGCATCTGGGTGTCGATCGCCGCCCGCAGGCCGTAGACATCCTGCACGCTGTTGTTGTCTGACACGCCTGCCCGACCCCGGGACAGGTCTGGGAAGAACAGCGCATCCGCCCGCCGCCAGTAACTTTCCACCTGCAAACCCTGACCGTAAAAATCCTTGTCGGCGTAGTTGAGGTTGACCGCCTGGTTATGGGTGTAGGGTTGGTCGCCCAGGTCCAGGCCTTTTACGGCGACTGCGTTGCTGGTGATGCGGGGGTTCTTGGTGTAGCGAGTGTCTTGTTCGTCTTTATAGTCTTGCAGCGACAGGCTGATCTTCTTGTCGTCATCAAGCTCATAGCCGAAGCGACCTTGCAGGTCGTAGGTATCGGTGTCCATGTTGCTGCCCTGGGACGTGTCCTGGGGAATGCGCTTGCCATTACCGTCGAACTGATCGTTGCGCTGCACGGTGTTGCCCGAGAGGTACCAGTCCACCGGGCCCTTGCGCCCGGTGGCGCTTTGGAACGCTTGATAAGCGAACCCCTTGTGGCTGAAGTTGTTGCCGGCGGTCATGCCGATCTTGCTGCTGAACGCCAGGTCTTCACCTTGGTTGCGTTTGGTGATGATGTTGATGATGCCGCCCGAGGCGCCTGCACCGTAGACACTGCTGGCGCCGGAGATCACTTCGATACGCTCGATGCTTTCTGGTGCCACGCTGTTGAGCTGGCGGAAGTTATCGCGGGTGGCGTTTTGCGAAACCCCGTCGATCAGGATCAGGGTATTACGCCCGCGAAGCGTCTGGCCGAAGTTGCTCATACCGCCGCTGGAAGGCGCAATGCCAGGCACCAATTGGCCGAGGATATCGGCGACCCGACGTCCTGCACCCGTCTGCTGGCGGATTTGCGCTTCATTGATCACCTGCACCGAGCCTGGAATCTGCGCAATGCTGGTTTCGCTGCGCGTGGCCGATACGACTGTTGCCTGTAATTGCAGGCTGGTCGGCGCTGCCGGTGTCTGTTCTGTCTGATCGGCCCAGGCGGGCGCACTCATCGAGCCGAGAAGCGGCAGCAGAACGGCCAATTGCGATTTATTCATGGGTTTGTCTCAGAGTTATTAGAAGTATTGACAGAAAAATCGGATGTCTCAGGCGCTCGCGCAAACGAACGGATGGCGCGGATACTTACGGCGGCCAGGGCATAGGTGAGTGCGACCAGCCAGAAGCTGTGCGCCAGGCCCACCCACCCCATGCCGATACCGCCCAACAAGGCGCCGCACAGCGCACCGGCTTTGGCGGCGCTATTGCCCATGCCCAGGGCAAAACCCTGCTGGCTGTGCGCTACGGTAGTGGCGATCAGTGTGTAGGCCACGGGCAACAAAGCACCCTGCCACACGCCCCATAGCAGCCGGCTGGCGATAAAACCCACCCATTCACTGGCCAGCGCCGTGCAGGCCAGCGTGAAGGCGCAGGCCCACGTGACCCACTCGATGATGCGCAGCGTATGGGCTGGCTGATGCCGATCGAACAGGCGCCCCCACAATGGCGCGGACAGTGCCAGGGTCAAGGCGCTGGCGCCATAGCTGGCGCCGATCAGCCACGCGGGCGCGTGCAAAACCTGGGCGACATACAGAGCGTAAAACGGTTGCGGCATCATCCTGGCTGCCTGGATCAATACGATGATCCCCAGCATCGCGCCAATCCAGCCTTTGGGGAGTGCGACAGGCTTGGACGTGCGGGCAGGTCTCGATCGTGGTGAGTCGCTGGGTAAAAACGCGCTGATTATCGCGCACAGCAGGCAGACGGCGGTGGCGCTGTAGCACAGCAATGCGAAACCGGATATGTCCATCAACCAGCCGCCCAACACCGGTCCGGCCAGGGAGCCTACGGCAGTGGCTGATTGCAGCCGGGCAAGAATGTGCCCGCGTCCGCCGTCGCCGCAGCAGGCCAGTGCGTAGGCTTGGGCTGCGGCGATGAAACCAGCCAATGCGCCTTGTACTACACGGATAGCCACCAGCCACCATGGATCAGGTGTAATTGCAGCCAGCGCCTGGCACACCGCTAACGCCAGCAGCGCGCGGATGATCATGAGCTTATGGCCGGTGCGGTCGCCCAGTCTTCCCCACATAGGCGTCAGGATCATCGCCGCCATCATTGGCCCGGCATACACCAGCGAAGACAGCAGGCCGGTGTACTGGGCATTGGCGACGCCCAACAGCTTCTGGATTTGCAGCGGCCAAAACGGTCCGCTCATCTCCATCGCCCCCATCGACACCAACTGAATCACCACCAGCAGCCGCAGCGCTGTGTTGTTAGTCGGCATTGGCGGCCGCGCTCAACGGGTTAGGCAACCGCCCGACGATATCGGCATGACTCTCCAGCAGGCGCATGCGCATGAACGACTTGGCCGGCCACGCGTGCTCCAGCAGTGCTTCGCGCTCGGTGGCCCAGCGCTGCGGATCAACCTGCGAGCGCAGGTCGTCAAAACACTGGCTGACCTGAGCCGACAGTTCATTCCAGAGCAGCGCCTGGGGGATGTCGAAGTGGCGCGCGGCAAGCAGGATGAGCTCGCCCAGATGGCACATGAATACGGTGTGCAGCAGCTTGTCCCTTACGAAACCTGCGTCGTCGTACAGCGTCATCTTCGGGTCGTGCAGTTCAATGTCCAGGCCGTGGGCGTGCAAGGTTTTGCGGTCGATACGGATATCGCCGAAATCGCGTAACAGCAGGCGGCTCAATTGCCCGTCTGCGGCCATGACCATAAAGGAGTTCTGCTGATGGGCCTCGAATGCAACGCCGTAGCGCAAATACATGCCCAGCAGCGCCGGCACACTGATCGCCGCGTACTCATGGAAGAAGGCGAGCATGGCCGCCGCGTCATCCTTGCCTTGGCTCAGGCGCACCCATTGGCGCAGCAGCGGCTGGCCGTGTTGATCAATGGCAAACAGGCTGCCCACCGGCACGGCCATTTCCCCGGGCTGGAGCTGGCTATGGGGATTGTCGCGATAGAGCACCGCCAGGTGGCGGGAGTGCTCGTCATTGGCCGGCTGTGGCTTGAAATGCACACCGATACGCTCGGGAACGATGCTGAGGATTTTCTGAATCGCAGGCTCGCGCTCCAGAATGGCCAGCAGCAAATGGCTGATCCGTGGGCCCATGCGCGCTGAGCGCGGTGAGACGGTGCGCTGCACGCTGGTCAGTCGCAGCGACACGGGCAGTTTGACCATAGGCGCATCGCAACGCCCTTCAGGCAATACGGTTCTGAATGACATGGTGGGGTGGGCGGTAAACGCGACGATATCGGTCAGCACCAGCAGTTTGTCGCCGATTTCGTTGGCGAACAGTTGGGGCAGTTCCTGGCGTGCCTGCCAAGGGTGGGAGGGCAATGGCAGATAATCGCCTGCCTGAAGGCCCTGTGCTTGCAGGACTGCGGTCAATTGCTGTGCCGCTTGCGGGAAGTGCTCGCTCCACCACTGCCAGTAATCGGCGGTACCGGCCAACTTTTCGACATGGGCAAATTGGCGATGCAGCGCGCACAGCAATACCGGAAAGCGTGCTTCGAATTCCGGCGAGTAGTCGATGACTTGCTCGGTATTCAGGCCTAGCTTGGTCTTGTAGTTGGGGTGCCATGGGTGACCCAGTGTTCCCCATTGTTCAAGCACGGAAGTCGGGTTGATAACGCTCGGGCTGTTCTTGAGATGACTGAGGAGATTGTCTTGATACACCGGGTCCATGGACGCATGCAGCTTGAGCGTCCATTGCTCATGGAAGGCCAGGCACAAGGTGTCGTTGATGAAGCTGTCGTCGATCTCGACGTTGAGGCGGTTGAGCACTTCCCGGTCAGCAGGCGACTCAAGGCTGGCGTTAAGTAACGTCAACAATTGTGAGGGAAATTGGATTTTCTGTTCGGGCTGGCCTTCGCGCAACAGGATGACTTCGCCGCGCAGGTCCCAGCTTGCCATGCGGCCAGGACGCAAATGTTCGAAACGTAGTCGGGCTTGGCAAGGCAGTATCAGCGAGCAATGCCCACGCTCGTCATAAAGGAGGGTGCTGGGGGCCAGCAGGCTTTCACGAAACAAAGCTTGGATCAGGCGTTGGAAGCTACGTTCGGCGGCGGGTGCCAGCGTGTTGATCAGGGCTTGGAGGCTGATGTGGCTGGCCTGAAATTGTTCAGTGGCAAGTGCTTCGCTCCAGCGTTCCAGTAACGCGTTTTCTGGCTTGCTGCTATTTCCATGCATCTAATTGATTCCCTGATTCGTGAGCCTGAATGAAAAGCGAACGAATGATATCGAGAATCATTATTTGTGTGTGTTTTTGTTACATTAATTTATGGCGATTATTGACAAAAAAACCGCGCTCCAAAGGCGCGGTTCCTTGTAGACGGCCCGGCTGCGTGGGCCGGGCGTCCACATGATTTCAGAGCTTCAGGAGCTTTTTGCCTGGCGTTGCAGTTCGAGAGTTTCGAGCTCGTTTTTATAATTGTGGGCGTCGCTCTCGTTGTGAAACATGCCGACCAATACGTCTTGCTGATGGACATCCCAGATGTGAATCCCGTGGCCTACGGCTTCATGGGACATATGTTCATCGTCGCGTTCAGTTACTTTTACAGTCATCTGCTTGCTCCAATCTCTGGTTGATCTGCGGCAAGTCGTCGCAGGCCTCTGTTATATGATTTGTTAGCTTGCTAAGTAAACTGATTTTGCGCGCAATAATTCATTGCAGAAAGCGCAACAATGCTACAGGCCGCGTAAACCGAGGCATTGCGTCGCCACCTCCGGGGCTTTATGACAAAAGTTTCATGTTCAGGGCGGCTAGGTTGACCTCGGTACCGCTATCGCAGGCAAGCCAGCTCCCACCTTGAAATGCATTCCCCTGTGGGAGCTGGCTTGTCTGCGATAGCGGTAGTGGCCGCGCCTAAAATTCCAGGCAAAAAAAAGCCCCGCATTCAGCGAGGCTCTTTCCAGCACATCAGCCCAATCAGCTACCCTTGACGGCCTTACCGTCAACAGTGCCATCCTGCAGCATGATGTTGTATTCCTTGCCATCGGTCTCAACCTGACGCAGGGCAACCAGGATACCGCCCTGGTCCTTGGCAAACCACATCTGGGTGATGCGCTTGCTCTGGGACGGATCACGCACGCGCTCGACCTTGATCGCGTCGATCGAACCGACCTTAGTCTGGACCTTTTCCGAGCCGATCACGCGGAAGTCGTAGGTATCGGTATCGGTACCCTCAACCACGCGGTAGCTCATGCTTTTTTTGCCCGCGGCAACATCGCGTTGCAGAGCAAGCTGGTAGGTGGACTTGTCGAGCATGCCGCTTTCGAGCGTGACATTGACCGGGTCTTTGTTTTCAAAGCCGGTGACTTTTTTGGCGCTCTGGTCGAAATCCAGGTTGATCTTCTTCGCCTTGCCCAGGCCGCCGCGTTCGAAGCTGTAGCTCTTGGGTTGCAGGGTGTCCTTGTCGAACAGGATCACGCTGGTTTCGGTCAAGCTGGCGATCATCATCGAGGCCTTGAAATTCAAGGTCCAGGTACCGTCGCCATTCTTGGCCAGGCTGCGTTCAGCCGAACCGCTCATGGGCAGTTGTTTCCAGTCGGCGGTGTAGCTGACGGAGAAGGGGTGAAGGTCTGCCGCTTGTACGGCAGGCAAAGCGAACAGCGCAAAAGCGAAAAGCAGGGCGCGACGCATAAAATCTCCTAGGTTCGAATCAAGTGGCCGCTGGCCGCGAGTAACTGGCCGTCCAATAATGCACCCTGGTCGCCAAGAATCAACCGTCCTTCGGCAAACCAGCGAACAGCCAGCGGGTAAATCCTGTGTTCCTGGGTATGAACCCGTTGCGCAAGTGTCTGCGCCGAGTCGCCTGACTCTACCGGAACCACTGCCTGTACGACCAGAGGTCCGCCATCGAGTTCCTCGGTCACAAAGTGCACGCTGCAGCCATGCTCACTGTCGCCGGCGTCGAGGGCGCGCTGGTGGGTGTGCATGCCTTTGTACTTGGGCAGCAGGGAAGGGTGGATATTGAGCAGGCGCCCTTCGTAGTGCCGGACGAAATCTGCGCTGAGGATGCGCATGAAACCGGCAAGGACCACGAGTTTGGGGTTGAAGGCGTCGATCAGTTCGATCAAGGCGCTGTCGAAGGCCTCGCGACCGTCGAACGCCTTGTGATCCAGGGAGCGAGTATCGATACCCGCGTCACGGGCGCGTTGCAGACCGTAGGCGTCGCTGCGGTTGGAAATCACCGCAGCGATGCGCACCGGGCTGTCGCCGGTGCGCGTGCTGTCGATCAGGGCCTGCAAGTTACTGCCGGTGCCGGAAAGCAGCACCACGACATCACAGGTCTGGGGCATCAGTGAGCCTTGAGGTTCTTCAGTTCAACCTGGGCTGCGCCTTCGGCCGCAGTGGCGATCTGGCCAATGACCCAAGGTTGCTCGCCGGCTTCACGCAGCACGTTCAGTGCGGTTTCAACGTGTTCCTGCGCAACGCAGATCACCATGCCCACGCCGCAGTTGAGCACGCGGTGCATTTCGGTTTCGTTGACGTTGCCTTTTTCCTGCAGCCAATCGAAGACTGCCGGGCGCTGCCAGCTGGCCACGTCGACAATCGCCTGGGCGCCTTTTGGCAGGACGCGCGGGATGTTGTCCAGCAGGCCGCCACCGGTAATGTGGGCCATGGCCTTGACGGCGCCGGTGTCCTTGATCAGCTTGAGCAATGGCTTGACGTAGATGCGGGTCGGCGCCATCAGCAGGTCGGTCAGTGGCTTGCCGTCGAGCTGGATGTTTTCGATGTCGGCGCCGGACACTTCGATGATCTTGCGGATCAGCGAGTAGCCGTTGGAGTGCGGGCCGGACGATGGCAAGGCGAGCAGGGCGTCACCAGCAGCGACTTTGGAGCCGTCGATGATCTCGGCCTTTTCCACCACACCCACGCAGAAGCCGGCCAGGTCGTAGTCTTCGCCTTCGTACATGCCTGGCATTTCAGCGGTTTCACCGCCCACCAGGGAGCAACCCGACAGTTCGCAGCCCGCGCCGATGCCGGTCACAACCTGGGTAGCGGTCTCGACATTGAGCTTGCCGGTGGCGTAGTAGTCGAGGAAGAACAACGGCTCGGCGCCGCACACCACCAGGTCGTTGACGCACATGGCGACCAGGTCGATGCCGATGCTGTCGTGCTTGTTCAGGTTCAGGGCCAGGCGCAGCTTGGTGCCCACGCCGTCGGTGCCGGACACCAGTACAGGCTGCTTGTAGCCGGCCGGGATTTCGCAGAGGGCGCCAAAACCGCCCAGGCCACCCATGACTTCAGGGCGCGCAGTGCGCTTGGCGACGCTCTTGATGCGTTCGACCAATGCTTCACCGGCGTCGATGTCTACACCGGCGTCCTTGTAGCTCAGGGAGGGTTGCTTGCTCATGATCCAGGCCTTTAGGGGGGATTTCTGGGTAACGACCGGGCGGGCGGGGGCTTTTGGAAAGGGCCCTGCCGTTGACGGTCTGCGAAGGCGCGCGATTTTATCAGGCTTGAGGGGCAGCGGCCATCCTCGGGCCGACGGGCAGGGCATATGAGCTCAAAAAAATGCAAATCGGGCCGGTAATCGTGCGTATTAAGGTATAGCCTTGAGCTCGCTAGCGTTATGACAGTATGAAAACTTACCGGGACCCTGTGAATGTTTTACCGGTCGCTGTGTCACAGCCTTGCCAAACCGAGATCACGCGGTCTGTTCCAACCGCTAAATTTGTCGTTCGGGAATCTTCCATGCGTCTGTGTAAATTCTTCTTTGTGGGCTGTTTGTCGTTGGTCAGCCTGGCGAGTCATGCCGAAACCCTCAATGGCCTCTATCAAGTGCTCGAACCGGTCAGCAGCCAGTCGCCCCAAGAGCGCGACCAAGCCACCCAGCGCGCCGTGCAGACCCTGGTGATCCGCCTGACCGGCGACGCCAAGGCCGCCGATGGCCCGGGCCTGGCGGCTATCCGCAAAGACCCGCAACAAATCATCAGCCAGTACGGCTACGACGCCGGCCCGCCGGAAAGCCTGCAAGTGGACTTCGACCCGGTCAGCACCGACCGTGCCTTGCGTGATGCAGGCCTGTCGATCTGGGGCAGCAACCGGCCGTCGATCCTGGGTTGGTGGCTGAACGATTCAACCGAAGGCAGCAGCCTGGTCGGCGATGGCCAGGCCGTGGCCCAGGCCCTGCGCCGGGCCGCGCAACACCGGGGTCTGCCGCTGCGTTTGCCGCTGGGAGACCTGGATGAACAGGTAGTTGCCACCGCGCCGAATCTTGAGAGTCCGGACGCCACGCCGTTGCGTGCAGCGTCCGAGCGCTACGGTGCCGATGCGTTGCTGGCGGTGCATGCGCGCCAGGAAGGCAGCCAGTGGCAGGCCAAATGGCGCCTGTGGCTGGGCGACAAGGCTGAGGAGGGTACCGCTCAAGGCGCTGACACTGCCGCGCTTGCCGACGCGGTATTGCTGGCGGTCAGCCAAAAGCTGGCGCCGCGCTTTGCGGTCAAACCTGGGGTGAGCAGTGAGCAACTGCTTGAAGTGCAAGGCATGAACCTGGAGCGCTACGCCGCCCTGGGCCGTTTGCTGGAGCCCTTTGGCGGCCAGCCGCAGTTAGTGGATGGCACCCGGATCGTGTATCGCGTCAATGGCAGCGCCGAACAACTGCGCACCCAACTGAGCCTGGCCAAGCTGCAGGAAATTCCTGCTGGCGAAGCCCCGGCCCAGCCAGCCGTGATCGATGGCACGCAACCGGCTGTTGCACCTGAGCCCCAGGCGCAACTGCGTTTTCGTTGGTAAATAGTGTTCCTCCTTCTATATAGAAGCAGGGCGTAAAAAACAGATGGAGTGGTTTATGGCGGATACGCGTCGTTGGGTGTGGCTTGGCGGGATTGTCCTGCTGTGCGTTTTTGTGTTCTTGCTGCATTCGATCCTGACGCCGTTCCTGGTGGCGCTGCTGCTCGCCTATCTGTTCGATCCGGTGGTGGATCGCCTGGAAAAAGTCGGCATGTCGCGCACCTGGGGCGTGATCACGGTGTTTGCGCTGTTCACGTTGATCATCACGGCGCTGGTGTTGATATTGGTGCCGATGTTGGCCAAGCAGCTGTTCCGCCTTTATGAACTGGCGCCGCAGATGCTCGACTGGTTGCAGCACACGGCAATGCCGTGGGCCCAGTCCAAGTTCGGGCTGGCAGATGGCTTCTGGAAGTTCGACAAGGTCAAGGCGGCCATCAGCGAGCATATGGACAAGACCACCGATATCGTCACGGTGGTGCTCAGCCAGGCAACCGCGTCGAGCCTGGCGCTGATCGGCTGGTTGACCAACCTGGTGCTGATCCCAGTGGTGGCGTTCTACCTGCTGCGAGACTGGGACATCATGATGGCCAAGATCCGCAGCCTGCTGCCCCGTGACCGCGAAGAGCGCGTGGTTTCCCTGGCGGCGGAGTGTCATGAGGTGCTGGGTGCGTTCGTGCGCGGGCAGTTGCTGGTGATGCTGGCCCTGGGCGTGATTTACGCTGCGGGCCTGATGGCGATCGGCCTTGAGCTGGGACTGTTGATCGGCTTGATCGCGGGCCTGGCGGCCATCGTGCCCTACATGGGCTTTGTGATCGGCATCGGCGCGGCGTTGGTGGCGGGGCTGTTCCAGTTTGGCGGCGACCTGTACCCAATGCTGGGGATTGTCGCGGTGTTCATGGTCGGCCAGGCCTTGGAAGGTATGGTGCTGACGCCACTGCTGGTGGGCGATCGAATTGGCCTGCACCCGGTGGCGGTGATCTTTGCGATCCTGGCGGGTGGTGAGCTGTTCGGCTTTACCGGCATCCTGCTGGCGTTGCCGGTGGCGGCGGTGATCATGGTGCTGGTGCGCCATGTGCACGACCTGTACAAGGATTCGGACGTTTACACAGGGGTGGATGAGCCCGAGTTGTAATCGCAATGTCACAAACCCGGCCCTGGCCGGGTTTGTTGTTATTGGCGCCGGGTGCGTCAAACAATTCGCGTAAACCTGCGAGTTAACGCAAACCTTTGATTTTGCTTGTGGTCTGCTGCATTGTGCGCCCGGCGTCACGGGTATAAACTTTGCAAACTTTACACAGAGGCCACTAACGGTTCGATGGGAGCCGTTCAGTCAGCATGAAACCGATTCAGCTGCCCCTAGGTGTGCGTCTGCGTGATGACGCTACCTTTATCAACTACTACCCAGGCGCCAATGCCGCTGCACTCGGCTATGTCGAGCGGCTCTGCGAAGCCGACGCCGGGTGGACTGAAAGCCTGATTTATCTGTGGGGCAAGCATGGCGTGGGGCGCACCCACCTGTTGCAGGCCGCTTGCCTGCGTTTCGAACAGATGGGCGAACCGGCGGTGTACCTGCCCCTGGCAGAGTTGATGGACCGCGGCATCGGCATCTTCGATAACCTTGAGCAATACGAACTGGTGTGTCTCGACGACTTGCAGGCAGTGGCCGGCAAAGCAGAGTGGGAAGAGGCGCTGTTTCATCTGTTCAACCGCCTGCGCGACAGCGGCCGACGCCTGCTGATTGCGGCTTCTACCTCGCCCCGCGAGCTGCCGGTGAAGCTGGCCGACCTCAAGTCGCGGCTGACCCTGGCGCTGATCTTCCAGATGCGCCCGTTGTCCGACGAGGACAAGCTGCGTGCGCTGCAACTGCGTGCATCCCGTCGTGGCCTGCACCTGACCGACGAAGTCGGGCACTTTATTCTCACCCGTGGTACCCGAAGCATGAGTGCGCTGTTTGATTTGCTTGAACAGCTCGACCAGGCTTCTTTACAGGCGCAAAGAAAATTGACGATCCCTTTCCTCAAAGAAACCTTGGGTTGGTAAGGTCTTGATTTTCCATATGTCGGCATTTTCAAGGCGTCAGAAACCCTGCGTTTGAGCCTTAAGGGCTACGCAGCTGAAGCAATAAATGGAATCACGGCTTAGATGTCACGGTCGAAACGGGAAGTCACATAGATCACGATTGAATTTGCAAATCGATGTGATAGAGGGCATAGTCTCGGCTTCTTTACACATCAGCCACGGTCGTGCCCATGCTAAATCGCTTCGCACCCCTCGTGCCTCTCGCACTCGTTACCCTGTTGTTTGGTTGCGCCTCCCACCCTCAGCAGGTGGCAGAACAGCAAAAACCACAGGTTCAAAATCAGGCAAAGTTCGTTGCTGCACAGTCTGCTTCTGTTTATGAAGAAGAGGTGGCAACCGAAAAAGAACTCGCCGAGTTCTCCGACAGCAAGCCTTACCAGCTGCCACTTCTGGCCGACAGCATCCTTGAGCGCGGCATGTCCTTGATCGGTACCCGTTACCGTTTCGGCGGCACCTCGGAAGCCGGTTTTGATTGCAGCGGTTTCATTGGCTACCTGTTTCGTGAAGAAGCCGGTATGAACCTGCCGCGCTCCACGCGCGAGATGATCAACGTGAATGCACCGTTGGTCGCACGAAACAACCTCAAGCCCGGTGATCTGCTTTTCTTTAGTACCAGTGGCCGCGGTCGTGTCAGCCACGCCGGTATCTACCTGGGCGATAACCAGTTTATTCATTCCAGCAGCCGCCGCAGTGGTGGTGTTCGGGTCGATAACCTCGGTGACAGCTACTGGAGCAAAACCTTCATCGAAGCCAAGCGCGCACTCGCCATGGCCCCGACGACGGTTACCGCTAGTAAGTAAAGTTAAAGTGATACTTGAAGTTTGACATGTAAGCGCTAGAATCCCTGGACATTGTTGTTATCCGTTCGCGCGAGCTTTGCTTGCGCGTTCTGGTTTTCAACGTTCGGCAGCGAAAGCCGCATCCAGACCAGGATTGTTCTGCACATGTCGACCTCGGCCCGCCTGATGCTTATTGTTTGCGCCGCGCTGCTCAGCGCCTGCGCCAGTCGCACACCGCCGTCCGCGCCCGTCGCGGTCAAGCCTAAGCCGGTGTTCAACTATGCCACCCAGAATTTCTCGCCAGCTGCCGAAGACGTGCTCTTTCGTGCGCTGGGCCTGGTCGGCACGCCTTATCGCTGGGGCGGCAACACACCGGACTCGGGTTTTGATTGCAGCGGCCTGATCGGCTTTGTATTTCGCGACGCTGCTGGCATCTCATTGCCGCGCACCACCCGTGAACTGATCGTGATGCGTGCCCAGGACGTCAGCGAACAAAACCTGCAGACCGGCGACCTGCTGTTCTTCGCCACCGGTGGTGGTTCGCGGGTCAGCCATGCGGGCATTTATGTGGGGGAGGGGCGCTTCGTACACGCGCCGCAAACCGGCGGTACGGTGAAGCTGGATACGCTATCCAAAGCGTATTGGCAGAATGCCTACCTGAGTGCTAAACGCGTGTTGCCAGGGAATCTGGCGCGTAACCCCTGAATCAATAAAACTCCAAAATGTGGGAGCGGGCTTGCCCGCGAATGCAGTGTGTCAGTCAACGGCTTAGTTGGCTGGGCCACCGTAATCGCGGGCAACCCCGCTCCCACATTGGTATGTGGTTATTTACTTAACAGCCGACACCCGCCAAACCTTATTGCCCACATCATCGGCCACCAGCAAATCCCCCTGTTGATCTATCACCACGCCGACCGGCCGGCCCATGGCTTTCTCATCGCTATCAAGAAACCCCGTCAGCACATCCACCGGTTGCCCTTTCGGCTGGCCCCCTTCGAAGGGAACGAAAATCACCTTGTAGCCACTGTGCGGCTTGCGGTTCCAGGAACCATGCTGGCCGATAAATGCGCCATTACTGAAGGGGGCGGGCAGTTTGCTGCCCTCGGCGAAAGTCAGCCCAAGCGACGCGGTATGAGGGCCTACCGCATAGTCCGGAGCGATGGCCTTGGCGACCATGTCCAGGTTCTGCGGGGTCACACGCACATCCACATGCTGGCCGTAATAACTGAAAGGCCAGCCGTAGAAGCCACCATCCTTGACCGAGGTGATGTAGTCCGGCACCAGATCACTGCCGATCTCATCGCGCTCGTTGACCGCCGTCCACAGCTTGCCGCTCTGTGGTTCCCACGCCATGCCGTTGGGGTTGCGCAGGCCGGAGGCAAAAATGCGGTGCTGGCCGCTGGCGCGGTCGACTTCCCAAATGGCGGCGCGGCCCTGTTCGGCTTCCAGGCCGTTTTCGCCGACGTTGCTGTTGGAGCCGACGCTCACGTACAGCTTGCTGCCGTCCTGGCTGGCCACCACATTTTTGGTCCAGTGGTGGTTCAAGGGGCCACCGGGTAAATCCACCACCTTGGTGCCTGGGGAGGTGATTGCGGTTTCACCCGGCTGATAGGGGAAGCGCAGCAACTTATCCGAATCGGCCACATACAGGTCATTGCCCACCAAGGTCATGCCAAACGGCGAATTGAGGTTCTCCAGGAACACCGTGCGAGTTTCTGCAACACCGTCATGGTCGGCATCGCGCAGCAAGGTAATACGGTTCGGGCTCGGCACCCCGGCGCCAGCGCGGTCCATGACTTTTTCCATCACCCAGCCACGTACGCCTTTGGCGTCGTCCGGTTTGGGCGGTGCATTGGTCTCGGCCACCAGCACGTCGCCGTTGGGCAGCACGTAGAGCCAGCGCGGGTGATCCAGGCCTTCGGCGAACGCAGCCACTTGGGTGCCTGCGGCCGCGATGGGCTTGGCGCCTTCGGGCCAGCCGATGGCCGGGGCGATATTGACGGTGGGGATCAGCGTCTTGTTCGGCTCCGGCAGCCGGGGCGAGGGCCCGGTGCCGTCGGCGACCTGCAGGGTCGAGCTTTCGCCGCACGCAGCGAGGCTACCGGCGAACATGATCAGTAGGGCGAGTCGGGTTTTAGGCATGGTTTTCTCCTTGATACCTGTAGGGGTAGAGAAGCACGAACGGCGGATGGTTCAAGTCCAAGGCCAGCTTTAATTGACGCTCCACCCCCAACCCACTAACCTTCGCGGCTTGTTCCAGGTGCTCTGTGGCGTACGCGTCGACGGAGTGAAACAGGGAAGCCGGTGAGTGAGCGCACTTGTACACAGTGCTGCCGCGATTCCGGCGCTGCCCCCGCAACGGTAAATGAGTCAAGACGGTGCTGTTTGCCACTGTATCGCGTGCGATATGGGAAGGCGCACCCTCGGCTGCTTGCTATCAAAAGCGCCACTCATGAGCCCGGAGACCGGCCTGGATCATCCAACAGCATCACGGTGGGCGATGCTTGGCTGTCTGTTTTTTTTTCCTGCCCGCCGTTTTTGTCCAGCCCCAACGGAGAGCTGCCATGACTGATTCCCCCGAACGCGACGAACGCCACCTGGCGCGCATGCTGCGCAAAAAAGCCGTGATTGACGAGCGCATCGCCAATTCCCCCAACGAGTGCGGCCTGCTGCTGGTGCTGACCGGCAATGGCAAAGGCAAGAGCAGTTCGGCGTTCGGCATGTTGGCCCGGGCCATGGGCCATGGCATGCAATGCGGTGTGGTGCAGTTCATCAAGGGGCGTAACAGCACTGGCGAAGAATTGTTCTTCCGCCGCTTCCCCGAGCAGGTACGGTTTCATGTGATGGGCGAAGGCTTCACCTGGGAAACCCAGGACCGCCAGCGCGATATCGCCGCTGCCGAAGCGGCTTGGGCGGTGTCCCGGGCCATGTTGAATGACCCCTCCATCGGCTTGGTGGTGCTGGACGAACTGAACATCGCCCTCAAGCACGGCTACCTTGACCTGGACCAGGTACTCAGCGACCTGCAAGCGCGCCCGCCCATGCAGCATGTAGTGGTTACCGGCCGTGGCGCCAAGCCTGAACTGATCGAAATGGGCGACACCGTCACCGAAATGGGCATGCTCAAGCACGCGTTCCAGGCCGGTATCAAGGCACAGAAAGGCGTCGAACTTTGAATCAGCCCCGTCATTGCCCGGCCGTATTGATCGCCGCTCCGGCGTCCGGCCAGGGCAAAACCACGGTCACCGCCGCGCTCGCCCGCTTGCACCGCAACCTGGGACGCAAGGTGCGCGTGTTCAAATGCGGGCCGGACTTTCTCGACCCGATGATCCACGAGCGTGCCAGTGGCGCGCCGGTGTACCAGTTGGACATGTGGATGGTGGGCGAGCAAGAAAGCCGCCGCCTGCTCTGGGAGGCGGCGGGGGAGGCCGACCTGATTCTCATCGAAGGCGTGATGGGCCTGTTCGACGGCACGCCTTCCAGCGCTGACCTGGCGCGGCACTTCGGTGTACCGGTGCTGGGCGTAATCGATGGCACCGCTATGGCCCAGACGTTCGGCGCCCTGGCTTTGGGGTTGGCGCGCTATCAACCCGACCTGCCGTTCGCCGGCGTGCTGGCCAATCGCGTCGGCACCCTGCGCCATGCGCAATTGCTCGAAGGCAGCCTTACCGAGGGCTTGCGTTGGTACGGTGCATTGTCCCGCGAGACCGGCATCGAACTGCCCAGCCGTCATCTGGGCCTGGTGCAAGCCAGCGAACTGAATGATCTTGACGTGCGCCTGGACGCTGCCGCCCAGGCGTTGGGCAGCAGCTGCGAAGTGGCCCTGCCGCCGCCGGTGACCTTTGCCGCGCCCGAGGTGATCGAAGCCGAACCCTTGCTGGCCGGTGTGCGTATTGCCGTGGCCCGTGACGAAGCCTTTGCCTTTACTTACGGCGCCAGTTTGGATTTGCTGCGGGCGATGGGCGCCGAGCTGAAGTTCTTCTCACCGATCCATGATCGGCAACTGCCCGAAGCTGACAGCCTCTATCTGCCCGGCGGGTATCCAGAACTGCACCACCAGGCATTGTCGGCCAATACCGCGATGCTGGACGCCATTCGTGCTCATCACGCCGCTGGCAAACCGCTGCTCGCCGAATGCGGTGGCATGCTCTATCTGCTCGACTCGTTGACCGATGTGGAGGGTACACGCGCCGAACTGGTTGGCTTGTTACAAGGCGATGCGGTGATGCAGAAGAAACTCGCGGCCCTGGCGCTGCAAAGCGTTGAGATGCCGGAGGGCACGTTGCGTGGGCATACCTATCACCATTCCCTGACCAGTACCGAATGGGCGCCGATTGCCCGTGGTCTGAGCCCTAACGGCGGGCGCGGGGCTGAAGCGGTTTACCGACAGGGGCGTTTGACCGCCTCCTATGTGCACTTTTATTTTCCGTCGAATCCTGGCGCGGTGGCCGCGTTGTTCGCCCCAGACCTTGAGACCGCTATCGCAGGCAAGCCAGCTCCCACAGGGGAATGCATTCCAAATGTGGGAGGGGGCTTGCCCCCGATGAGGCCATGACTGACAACGCCTTCCCCGAGGCCGACCGCCAGGCCGTCTACCGCGCCATCGCCGAACGCCGCGACATGCGCCACTTCAGCGGCGGCAATGTCGCGCCTGAACTGCTGCAACGCCTGCTCCACGCCGCGCACCAGGCGCCCAGCGTCGGCCTGATGCAGCCGTGGCGTTTTATCCGCATCAGCGATCGCCCGCTGCGCAGCCAGATTCAACAGTTGGTGGAAGAAGAGCGCGTACGCACAGCCGAAGCATTGGGCGAGCGCTCCGATGCGTTCATGAAACTCAAGGTCGAAGGCATCAACGACTGTGCCGAGGTACTGGTCGCAGCGCTGATGGACGACCGCGAGCGCCATATCTTCGGGCGCCGCACCTTGCCGGAAATGGACATGGCCTCGCTCTCCTGCGCGATCCAGAACCTGTGGTTGGCGGCGCGCGTGGAAGGATTGGGCATGGGCTGGGTTTCGCTGTTCGATCCCCAGGCCCTGGCCGAGCTGCTGGGCTTGCCGCCCGGCGCAAAACCCCTGGCTGTGTTGTGCCTGGGGCCGGTGGCCGAGTTTTACCCGGCACCGATGTTGCAGCTGGAAGGCTGGGCCGAGCCGCGACCGCTAAGTGACATGCTGTATGAAAACACGTGGGGAGTGAGTCAATGAGTGTGGCCTTGCTGTGTGTGGCTGCGGTGGCGCTGGATGCGCTGCTGGGTGAGCCCAGGCGCTGGCATCCGCTGGTGGCGTTCGGCAATTTCGCCGGGCGCATCGAGCAACGCTTCAATAGCGGTGGGCGTGGCTGGCGCAGCCATGGCGTGACCGCGTGGTTTATCGCCGTGGTGCCGCTGACCCTGCTGGCCACGGCGTTGTCGTGGGCGCCCTATATCGGCTGGCTGCTGGAGATTATGGCGTTGTACTGCGCCCTGGGCATGCGCAGCCTGGGTGAGCACGTAACCCCAGTGACCCAGGCCCTGCGCCGTGATGATCTGGACGAAGCGCGCACCCGTGTGAGTTACCTGGTCAGCCGCCAGACCAGCGAACTGGACCGCACTGAAGTCGCCCGAGCTGCCACCGAATCGGTGCTGGAGAACGGCAGCGATGCGGTATTCGCCGCGTTGTTCTGGTTTGTGGTAGCCGGTGTGCCGGGCGTGGTGCTCTATCGCTTGAGCAACACCCTGGACGCCATGTGGGGCTATCGCAATGAGCGCTTTGAGCGCTTCGGCTGGGCAGCCGCCAGGATCGACGATGTGCTCAACTATATTCCTGCGCGTTTGGTGGCCTTAACCTACGCGTTATTGGGTAAAACCCGCCTGGCGCTCAAATGCTGGCGCACCCAGGGCCCGACTTGGGACAGCCCCAACGCCGGCCCGGTGATGGCGGCAGGGGCCGGCGCCTTGGGTGTGGAGCTCGGCGGCGCGGCGATTTATCACGGCGAGGTGCACCAGCGCCCGCCATTGGGCGAAGGCCCGCCGGCCGACGCCGATTCCATTGATCGCGGCTGGCAACTGGTGCAGCGCGGCGTATGGTTGTGGCTGCTGGTCCTGTGCGTGGGGGCGCAAATCTATGCTTGAACATGGTGGTCGGCTGCGTAAGGCCGCGATTGAGTACGGCATTGCCGAAGCGGATTGGCTCGACCTGTCCAGCGGCCTGGCGCCCTGGCCGTGGCCGATTCCCGAGATTCCCTTGCGTGCCTGGGCGCGCTTGCCGGAAACCGATGACGGTTTGGAGAAGGCTGCCAGCGAGTACTACGGCGCCGGCCCGTTGCTGCCGGTGCCGGGCTCCCAGGCGGCGATCCAACTGCTGCCGCGCCTGCGTCGTTCCGGCAAGGTCGGCGTGCTTTCGCCCTGTTACGCCGAGCACGCCGAAGCCTGGCGCCGCGCCGGTTATGTGGTGCGCGAAGTGCAGGAGCAGGAAGTCGACTTCTTTCTCGACAGCCTCGACGTGCTGGTTGTGGTCAACCCCAACAACCCCACGGGCTTGAGCCTGAGCCCGCAACGCCTGCTGGACTGGCATGCGCGGTTGGCCCAGCGCGGTGGCTGGCTGGTGGTGGACGAGGCGTTCATTGACGTGACCCCGGACTTGAGCCTGGCCAGCCATGCCGATCAGGTCGGCTTGATCGTGCTGCGCTCATTCGGCAAGTTCTTCGGCCTGGCCGGCGTGCGCCTGGGCTTTGTGCTGGCCGAGCGCAAGTTGCTCAAGCTGTTGGCCGAACAGGTCGGGCCCTGGGCCGTCAGTGGGCCGACGCGGGTGCTGGGCCAAGTGTGCCTGCGCGATACCGCCGGGCATGCGCGCCAGCGCAGTCGTTGCATCGCAGCCGGCCAGCGTCTGTTCGAGTTGCTTGAGCGCCGCGGCCTTCAACCTCACGGCGGCTGCGCCTTGTTCCAGTGGTTGATTACCCCCCACGCTGAACGGCTGTACGAATTCATGGCCCAGCGCGGCATCCTGCTGCGCCTGTTTGTGCACAACAGCAGCGTGCGCTTGGGCCTGCCCGACACCGACGCCGACTGGCTGCGCCTTGACGAAGCCCTGGCCGCCTACAAGGACGCCACATGACCACGTTGATGGTGCAGGGCACCACCTCTGACGCCGGCAAAAGCACCCTGGTGACCGCGCTGTGTCGCTGGCTGGTACGCCAGGGCGTCGCGGTGGCACCGTTCAAACCGCAGAACATGGCGCTCAACAGCGCGGTGACCGCCGAAGGCGGCGAGATCGGCCGCGCCCAGGCGGTGCAGGCCCAGGCCGCCAACCTGGCGCCCCACACCGACATGAACCCTGTGTTGCTCAAGCCCAACAGCGACACCGGCGCCCAAGTGATCATCCATGGCCGTGCCGTTACCAGCATGAATGCCGTGGCCTACCACGACTACAAAGCCATTGCGATGCAAGCGGTGTTGGCCTCCCACGCGCGCTTGAGTGAGGCCTACCCGGTGGTGATGGTGGAAGGCGCGGGCTCCCCGGCCGAGATCAACCTGCGCGCCAATGACATCGCCAACATGGGCTTCGCCGAGGCGGTGGACTGCCCGGTGCTGTTGATCGCAGACATCAATCGCGGCGGCGTGTTCGCCCATCTGGTCGGCACCCTGGAACTGCTGTCGCCCAGTGAGCAGGCGCGGGTCAAGGGCTTCATCATCAACCGTTTTCGCGGTGATATCGCGTTACTGCAACCCGGGCTGGATTGGCTCGAAGCGCGCACCGGCAAGCCGGTGGTCGGCGTGCTGCCCTACGTGATGGACCTGCACCTGGAGGCAGAAGACGGCATCGACCAGCGCCAGATCGACAAGGCCGCCCAGGTGCTCAAGGTAGTGGTGCCGGTGCTCCCGCGCATCAGCAACCATACCGACTTCGACCCGCTGCGCTTGCACCCCCAGGTGGATTTGCAGTTCGTCGGGCCGGGCCAGGCGATACCTGCCGCTGACCTGATCATCCTGCCGGGCTCGAAAAGCGTGCGCAGTGACCTGGCCTATCTGCGTGCCAATGGCTGGGACACCGCCGTGGCGCGGCATCTGCGTTATGGCGGCAAGGTGCTGGGGATCTGCGGCGGTTTGCAGATGCTCGGCGAGCACGTCCATGACCCGTTGGGCCTGGAAGGGCTCGCTGGCTCCAGTGCCGGCCTTGGGTTGCTGGCATTCAGCACCACCCTTGAACAAGAGAAACAACTGCGCAATGTGCGTGGGCGTCTGGTGTTGGAAGATGCTGAAGTCAGCGGTTATGAGATCCATGCGGGGGTAACTGCCGGTGCTGCCTTATCCAATGCTGCGGTGCTGCTGGATGATGGCCGCAGCGATGGCGCGCAGAGCCCCGATGGGCAAATTCTAGGCACCTACCTGCACGGCTTATTCGAGACCCCGGCAGCGTGCAGCGCCTTGCTGCGTTGGGCCGGGTTGCAGGACGTACAAGAGGTGAATTATCACGGCCTGCGCGAGCGCGATATCGAGCGCTTGGCGGACTTGGTGGAGCATCACCTGGATACCGATTTATTACGCAAGCTATGTGGGATCTGAAGATGTTTACACGACCCCATCGTGGGAGCTGGCTTGCCTGCGATAGCGCCCTGGCGGCCGCCTCATGTCCACCTGACGCACCACAATCTAACTGTGGGAGCAGGCTTGCTCGCGAATGCGTTGGGTCAGCCATGGCTGCATTCACTGACACACCCTATTCGCGAGCAAGCCCGCTTCCACATGGTTTACCAGGGGTCTTTGCATGCATCAATTGATCCTCGGCGGCGCCCGTTCGGGCAAGAGCCGCCTGGCCGAAAAGCTTGCCGCACAGAGCGGGCTTGCCGTCATTTATATCGCCACCAGCCAACCTCTCGACGGTGAGATGAACGAGCGCGTCGCGCTGCACCGCCAGCGTCGGCCCGACCATTGGGGCCTGGTTGAAGAACCCATCGACCTGGCGCGCGTGCTGCGTGAAAACGCCGCCACTGATCGCTGCCTGCTGGTGGATTGCCTGACCTTATGGCTCACCAACCTGCTGATGCTCGAAGACCCGGCGCGCCTTGCATCCGAGCGTGATCACCTGCTGCAAACCCTGGCCTCGCTGCCGGGGGAAATCATTTTTGTCAGCAACGAGACCGGTCTGGGTGTCGTGCCGCTGGGCGAATTGACTCGCCGCTATGTGGATGAAGCCGGTTGGCTGCATCAAGCCCTGGCCGAGCAATGTCAGCGCGTTGTGCTGACGGTTGCCGGCCTGCCCCTGACTTTGAAAGGTACTGCGTTATGACCGATTCCTGGTGGCTCAACCCCTGCAAGACCATTGATGCCACGGCCCACGAACAGGCGCTGGCGCGTCAGCAGCAGTTGACCAAACCCGCCGGCTCCCTCGGCCAGTTGGAAGCGCTGGCGGTGCAGCTGGCAGGTTTGCAAGGCCAGGCCAAGCCCTCGGTAGAACACCTGTGGATCGCGATTTTTGCTGGCGATCACGGTGTGGTCGCTGAAGGTGTATCGGCATTTCCCCAGGCGGTCACTGGCCAGATGCTGCAAAACTTCGTCACCGGTGGTGCGGCAATCAGCGTGCTGGCGCGGCAACTGCAAGCGCAATTGGAAGTGGTCGACCTCGGCACCGTCACGCCGTCCTTGGATTTGCCCGGCGTTCGTCACCTGAATATCGGCGCGGGCACGGCCAATTTCGTCCATGGCCCGGCGATGACCCAGGCCCAAGGGCAACTGGCCCTGAACGCCGGGCGAGACAGCGCACGCCGCGCCCTGCAAAGCGGTGCGCAGTTGTTTATCGGCGGCGAGATGGGCATCGGCAACACCACCGCGGCCAGTGCCTTGGCTTGCGCATTGCTGGATTGCCAGGTCACTGACCTCACAGGCCCTGGCACCGGTTTGAACGCTGCAGGGGTCAGCCACAAGGTCGCGGTCATTGAACGGGCCTTGGCGTTGCACGCCGGCCAGCGCAGCGATGCGCTGCAAACCCTGTTCAATCTCGGCGGTTTTGAAATAGCCGCGCTGGTCGGCGCCTACCTGGCCTGCGCCCAGGAAGGCATCGTGGTGCTGGTGGATGGGTTCATCTGCAGCGTGGCCGCGCTGGTAGCGGTGCGCTTGAACCCGGCGTGCCGCGAATGGCTAGTGTTCGGCCATCGCGGCGCCGAGCCGGGCCATCGCCATGTGCTGCACAGCCTCGATGCGCAGCCGTTGCTGGAACTGGGCCTGCGCCTGGGCGAAGGCAGCGGCGCCGCGTTGGCGGTGCCCTTGTTGCGCCTGGCGTGTGCGCTGCACGGGCAGATGGCGACGTTCGCCGAGGCCGCCGTGGCGGATCGCCCCGCATGACCT
The DNA here is from genome assembly GCF_018135665.1 of Pseudomonas sp. B2021. Classification (NCBI taxonomy): domain Bacteria; kingdom Pseudomonadati; phylum Pseudomonadota; class Gammaproteobacteria; order Pseudomonadales; family Pseudomonadaceae; genus Pseudomonas; species Pseudomonas sp. B2021. The sequence continues at coordinate 4,407,374 of NZ_SMOF01000001.1, read as the reverse complement.
TGCGCCTGGACCTGCTGCGCCACGGCGAAACCGAACTGGGCGGCGGCCTGCGTGGCAGCCTGGACGATGCGCTGACCGCCAACGGCTGGCAGCAGATGCGCGACGCAGTGGTGGGGCAGGGGCCATGGGATCGGCTGATCAGCTCACCCCTGCAACGCTGCGCCCTGTTTGCCCAGGAGTTGGGGGCACAGCTCGATGTGCCGGTGAGCCTGGAGCCTGACTTGCAGGAGCTGCACTTCGGCGCCTGGGAAGGGCAGAGCGCGGCCGCGTTGATGGACACCGATGCCCAAGGGCTGGGCTTGTTCTGGGCCAATCCCTATGCCTTCACTCCGCCGGAAGGCGAGCCGGTCATCCGGTTTTCCGAGCGCGTGCTTGGCGCTGTCGCCCGGCTGCGTCAGGCCTATGCTGGCCAGCGCGTGCTGTTGATCAGTCATGGTGGTGTAATGCGCCTGCTGCTGGCCCAGGCGCGAGGGTTGCCCCGTGAGCAACTGCTGAACGTCGAAGTGGGTCACGGCGCCTTGTTCGGCCTGCTGGTTGAAGCCGATGGCGTGTTGAAGGAAGGACGCTGATGATGCTGCCGTTCTGGATCGCCCTGCAATTTCTCAGCAGTCTGCCCATTCGCTTGCCGGGCATGCCGCAGCCTCAAGAGCTCGGTCGTTCGTTGCTGTTTTATCCGCTGGTTGGGCTGCTGTTCGGTGTGTTGTTATGGGGCCTCAACCAGGTGTTGCTGGGCGCCCCATTGCTGTTGCACGCCGCGTTGCTGCTCACGGCCTGGGTGTTGCTCAGCGGTGGCTTGCACCTGGACGGCCTCGCCGACAGCGCCGATGCCTGGCTGGGTGGCTTTGGCGACCGCGAACGCACCCTCAGCATCATGAAAGACCCGCGCAGTGGCCCGATTGCGGTGGTCACCCTGGGCTTGGTGCTGCTGCTCAAGTTCAGCGCCTTGGTGGCGTTGATCGAACAACACAATGGCACCGCCTTGATCCTGGCGCCCCTGATCGGACGCGCTTCGATGCTGGCGCTGTTTCTCACCACGCGCTATGTGCGGGCGGGCGGATTGGGCCAGGCACTGTCAGACCATCTGCCGCGAATTGTCGGCCAACAGATGCTGATCCTCAGCGGCTTGGCCTGTATCCTGATCGGCGGTTTCAACGGCGGCATCGCGGTGTTGCTGGCGGCATTGTGTTTCGTGTGGCTGCGCCAGTTGATGGTCAAGCGTCTGGGCGGCACCACGGGCGACACCGCTGGCGCACTGCTGGAGCTGCTTGAAGTCGCGGTGCTGGTCGGGCTGGCGTTGTAACGCTTTCTTGCAATTGGTTAACTCCGGGTATATACACGCTCTATGCTTGCCTCCCAATGTTTATGCACCAACCTGCGACGCGCCGCCCGTGGCGTCAGCAGGCACTACGACGGCGCTCTCGACGGCTTCGGGATCAACGTTGCCCAGTATTCTCTGTTGTGCAACCTGCAGCGTCTCGACCAGCCGAGCATTTCCAGCCTGGCGGACGCCATGGGCCTGGATCGCAGCACCCTGGGGCGCAACCTGCGTGTCCTGGAAGGTGAGGGGCTAGTGCAATTGGTGGAGGGCGACGATTTGCGCAACCGCCTGGTGGTGTTGACTGACGCCGGTCATGAAAGGCTGGCCGCTGCGTTGCCGGCGTGGGAAGCAGCGCAACAGAAACTGATTGATAAGCTTGGCGCCGAAAAGCGCGAAATGTTGTTGGCCTTGCTGGATGAACTCGCCTGAACGGCGGTTTGTTCGACTACAAGCGGGTATATACCCGCGAACGGAGAATAAGAAATGAGCTCGATGTGGCGCACCAGTGGTTGGGTCCTTTTAGGCAGTGCGCTGATCCTGGCGTTATCCTTGGGCGTACGGCATGGCTTTGGCCTGTTCCTGGCGCCGATGAGCAGCGAATTCGGTTGGGGGCGTGAAACCTTTGCCTTTGCCATCGCCTTGCAGAACCTGATCTGGGGCTTGGCGCAGCCATTTACCGGGGCCTTGGCCGACCGTTTCGGCGCGACCAAGGCGGTGTTTGTCGGCGGGGTGTTGTACGCCGTCGGCCTGGTGCTGATGGGCATGTCTGACTCCGCGTGGTCATTGTCGTTGAGCGCAGGTTTGCTGATTGGCATTGGCCTGTCCGGCACCTCGTTCTCGGTGATCCTCGGCGTGGTCGGCCGCGCCGTAGCGCCCGAAAAACGCAGCATGGCCATGGGTATTGCCAGCGCGGCGGGCTCGTTTGGTCAGTTCGCCATGGTGCCCGGTACCCTCGGCTTGATTGGCTGGCTCGGCTGGTCGGCAGCGTTGCTGGCGCTGGGCTTGATGGTGGCGCTGATCCTGCCGCTGGTCGCCATGCTCAAGGACCGGCCGCTGGCGGTCACGGTGGGCCAGCAAACCCTGGGTGAGGCGCTCAAAGAGGCCTGTTCTCACTCCGGCTTCTGGTTGCTGTCCTTCGGCTTTTTTGTCTGCGGTTTCCAAGTGGTGTTCATCGGTGTGCACTTGCCGGCTTACCTGGTCGACCAGCACCTGCCGGCCACGGTGGGCACCACCGTGCTGGCGTTGATTGGCCTGTTTAATGTGTTCGGCACCTATACGGCAGGTTGGCTTGGTGGGCGCATGTCCAAGCCGCGCCTGCTCACCGGCTTGTACCTGTTAAGGGCGGTGGTGATTGTGTTGTTCCTGTGGGCGCCGGTCACTGAAGTCACAGCGTATCTGTTCGGCATGGCGATGGGCTTTTTGTGGTTGTCCACGGTGCCGCTGACCAACGGGACCGTCGCGACCCTGTTTGGTGTGCGCAACCTCTCGATGCTCGGCGGGATTGTGTTCTTGTTCCACCAGCTTGGCTCGTTCCTCGGCGGATGGCTGGGCGGGGTGGTCTATGATCGAACCGGCAGCTACGATTTGATCTGGCAGGTGGCAATTTTGCTCAGCCTGCTCGCCGCCGCGCTGAATTGGCCGGTGCGTGAGCGGCCGGTGGCACGTATACAGGCGCAGATGGAGGCGGCATGAGCATGACAGCGCGTCTTATGCTGTTGGCGGTGGGGATGGTGTTGCTGTTGCTGGCCTGGTGGGGCTGGCAGCGGGGCGGCCTGGCGTTGATGCAACTGGGCATGGCGATCTGTTAAGTTGTGGGTCTGAACCGACTCAAGGACTTTTGACATGCAGATGCGCTGGCTCGCTGTACCCGTCCTGATGGCTATTGGCAGCGTGGCGATGGCCGCCAGTTGCCCGCCGTTGCTGGAGGGCCAATTGCCCAAGCTGCGGGCCAAGGAATCCATCGACCTGTGCCAGCAATTCGCTGGCAAACCTTTGGTGATCGTCAATACGGCGAGTTTCTGCGGTTTCGCTCCGCAGTTCAAAGGACTGGAAGCCTTATATCAGCGCTATAAGGGCCAAGGCCTGGAAGTGATTGGCGTGCCGTCCGATGACTTCAAGCAGGAAGCCAAGACCGGTGAGGAAACCGCCAAGGTCTGCTACGTGAACTATGGCGTGACCTTCACCATGACCGAGCCGCAGAAGGTCAAGGGGCCGGATGCGGTGCACCTGTTCAAGGTGCTTGCACAGCAGGCCGACGCGGCGCCGAAGTGGAACTTCTACAAGTATGTAGTGGATCGCCAGGGCAATGTTGTGGCCAGTTTTTCCAGCCTGACCAAGCCGGACAGTCCGGAGCTGATCAAGGCGGTGGAACAGGCATTGGCTTCCAAACCCTGACCGCCAGCCAAACAAAAGCCCCGCCTCCTTCACAGGAGAGCGGGGCTTTTTTATACGGCTGCGGGTTAGAACTTGTAGGTCATGCCCAAGCCGAAACCGTTGGCGCTGTTTTCATACTTGGCGTTGTAGCTGGCCAATTGGTTGGAGCGCGAAATCTTGACGTCCTCTTCCTTCAGGTAGGAGTAGGCCAGGTCGATGGTCATGTTATCCATGACCTGGTAGCCCAGGCCCAGGCTGAAGATAGTACGGTCGCCAGTCGGGATGCGCGGCGAGCGATCCGTGTTGTTGGTCGGCGACTGGTCGAACGTCAAGCCGGTACGCAGTACCACTTGCTTGGTGAGCTGGTACGAAGTACCCACGGCGTAGGCCCAGGTGTCGTGCCAGTTCTGGTCTTCCTTGATTGTGCTGACAAGGCCTGGGGCAAGCGCGCCGCCGGTAGCGCCGCTGACGCCTTCGTTCTTGACCGTGATGTCTTTCAGGCGGCTCCAGCGCGTCCAGGTCGCACCGGCGTAGAGTTTCCATGCGTCTGTCAGGTCTTGAGTAACGGACAGGTCGTAGGACTCAGGGGTGTCGATTTTCAGCGAGGCGTCGTAGCGGTTGCTACGCAGGAACGGCGAGGTCGCGGTCGGTGCGGTGACTTCGGTGTGGCCGTCCAGCTTGTAGCTGACCTTGGAGTGGTAGGTCAGGCCGACACGGGTGGTATCGGTGGCTTGAACCAGCACGCCGATGTTGAAGCCCAGTGCGGTGTCGTCACCCTTGATCTTGATATTGGTGTCTGGCGCGCGAGGGTTCAGCGTCAGGTCCGATTCCAGGGTGCCGGCAATGCGGTTGATGGTCGGGCCGAAACCTACGGAAACGCGATCGTTGAAGGCGTAGCTGACGGTCGGTTGCAAAGTGATGACTTTCACTTCGCTCTTGCTGCCAAAGCCACGGCCCTGGAAGCCGCTTTCGTAGTCGGTCACCAGGCCGAACGGCGCATAGACGCCGAAGCCGACAGCCCACTGGTCGTTGAGTTTATTGGTGTAGAAACCGAAAGGCACGGCGGTGAAAGGCACCATATCGCCTTTGTTGCTACCAGCGGAGCGGCCGCTGACATTGCTGATATCGGTAGAGGCATCAATGGCTGCAACGCCACCAGTGATCTGTTGGCCTTCCAGACGTGCCATACCGGCAGGGTTACCGAACACAGTGCTCGCATCATCGGCAGAAGAAGAGCGACCTGCGAAACCGGTACCCATCCCGCTCACGCTCTGTTCGTTGAGCGCAAAGCCGCTGGCGAACAGTTGGGAGGATGCCATGGCAACGGCGAGGCTAAGTGTGGTCTTGAGCATTACTTTTTTCATTATTAGAACTCCGTGTGATCACCGCTGCGGAAAGTATCAATAAATTTCAGATCGCGCTATAGGCTGTAATGCTGGAGATAGAGCGGTTTTGTAGGACAATCCGACCAAAATTGCCGTTTTTTGCCGAATCTTGCAATTTGCCCGGTCAGCAAGCTGCCTGTTTCATTGGGATTACACAGGTTTGCCAGGCGTGGGTGAAATCTCGCAGGCGGCCCTGGGGGTGGAATATTTCTTTCCAGATACGCGCCATGGCCAGTACATCGCCGGGCGCGGGCAGGGCGGGACGATGTTGTTCCACCAACAGCCAGGCGATCGCCGTGGCGTAGCGCAGATTTACCGTCAACTCCAACTGGGGCGCGCTGAGGAACGCATGTTGGCTGGCCAGCCCACGCACCAGGCTGGCGCGTTCCGGGTCCAGCGCCAGGTAGTTATCCCAGAGCGCGCGGTGGCGTGGTTCGGTGATGCTGTAGAGGCCGTGGCCGCGGCGGTCATGCAGCGCCGAGCCCAGTTCTGACTGGCTGGCGGCAATGCCCAGCAGCAGGGATTCGGCTGTCGAGCTGTGGCGGCCGAGGTACATCAGCGTCGGCCTGATCACATAACGACACAATTCACTGGCGGCAATACCCATACGAGCCTCAGTCCTTGCAAAGAGTGGACGAGCCTGAGAAGGGGGGCTTGGCAGCGGTGAATCGGATCTCAGGCCCGTCGTAAGCGGATCACGCCGCTTGAGTTGAAGTGTAGTGTCATATTCACGATGTAAAGGACTGTTTTTAAAACATCTTCTGCAACTGGTTATAACGTTTATATCCATTTGTACTTAGCCCGGCGAACTCAGGGCCAAATTCCAGGCAATAAAAAACCCTGTTATTCAAACAGGGTTTTTTGAGGTTTCAGCGACGCGGGTCGATCAGGCAGTCAGTGCCTGACGGGTACGATCGATCACGGCCTGCAGCGGTTCTGCGCTGGAGTATTGATCGGGGTACAGGCGTTCGCTGTGACGAGCGATGCCGTGTTCGTTGACCAGGGTGAAGCTGAAACAGCCTTTGCGAGCGGCCATGATCAGGCAGTTCATTGGGGCAAAAGCGTTGGTGAGGGTGCGAATGGCATCCTGAGTGTGGATTTGAGCGTTCATATTATTGGTGTTCCTACAAATGACACGGATAAGAACCGTGCAACGTTAAAACGTTCCAGTAACGCTGATCACCATTGATCAAACGAAGAACCCGACTGGAACAAAGCAGCCAGTTTGAAGCGCTATTAAATTTGGCGCGCTTGGGCTGGCAGGTAGGTACTTAGGAGGGCAGGCAACACAACAGGGGCAAAGGTTCTGGGCCCGGGGTGAAGATCCTGATCAATTTGCAGGTTGGTTCGGTCAGAGTATTGGAACTTCGCGCCACCCTTTGCTTGTTCAAAGGCAGTGTCGTCGCAAGGAATACCTGGAAACCATCGAGGTGGTCGATCCCATGTGGTTCAGGGGACGTGTTCGACCAGAATTGACTTTCAGCTTGGTACTAACGCCGCGGATAGTAACGGATTGAAACAGGGAAGGGAAGGCCGATTGCAAAAAAACTTCGATCAGCCGCCGAGCAACTCGTGATAGACCAGCACGGTCATGGACGCGGCCAGTGCGCACCCCAGCCCGTAGGCGGCGAGCGTCAGCCGCAAGGACTGGCCGGTCTCGATCATGCGGATCACCTCGCGCATGTCATTGATCCTTCCGTCACTGAGTTCGATGCACAGGATCACGGCGGTAAAGGCGGCTGACAGCAAGATAGCAATGGCGAACAGTGCGCCGTCCGGAGAGGGGAGCGCGGCATTGATTCCCAGGGAGATCGCGCAGATGGCCAGTAGCAGCCCGGCGAATAACAGAATTCCTTTCATCGGCCCTACTGGTTTGCATTGTCGGTGGCGCAGTGTGGCGAACCGAGGCAGATTTGAAAAGCCCTTGGGTTTGCCTGCTCAGTAACATGTTTAACCGGTGTTGAATCAAAAAACGCCGACGATATAACCAGCCGATAAGGACTTGTGCACATTCAAGGCCAAGGGTGTAACCCTGCTGTCACTGGTGTGCAAGTGCGCCCATTTGCCTGTAATCAAAATTTAAGTCAATGAAAAATCTCGCTTTTTTTTATTGGTGAAAAAATCGTCAGTTTGACTGCGGCCCCCGTTCCATGGGGCTTTGCGCCTGTTCCAGGGGGGTTGTCCACTGAGTTATCCACAGCTTCTGTGGATTGTCCCGAGCGCTTGCTCTAGGACGGGCGTGCACGGTTTTTTCAGCTTTACCTGTGCGAAAAAAAGAGTAGAGTGGCGCGCCTTCCGTTCTGCCCCACAGTGCTTTATGAAGTTTCGCTCAGTATCACATTCTGTTACCGACACGCCCCAAACTGTTACCGCACCCAAGCGTTTTTCCTTGAAGGTCGCTTTGTGGCTGCTCGACAGCCCGCGCCTTGGGCAGAGCACCAATATCAAGCATCTTGCCGGACGCTTGCTCAAGCAGCCCGCCCGCGAAGGCGTGGTGGCCGCTCAGAGCCGTCTTGGCCAACTGATGTGCCGCGAGTGCGGAAATGCCCGTGACCGGCGCATCGGCCACGATTTGTTGCGTTCGGCTGCTCGCGCCGGCGACCGTCGCGCCCAGCGCGAACTGGGCCAGGTCGAAGACTGAGCTGTCCTCCGGCCTTAGGCTTGGTTACCCTTGATCTTTTTCGGTGATGGCAGAAATGGCTATGGTGTTTGACTGGACCAGTATCGCCTTGGGTCTTGTGGGCGCAGCCGTGCCGCTACTGGCGCTGTGCTGGCAACTCCAGCGGCGCCTGACCGCACGCACCACCGGCTGGGAGCTGCTGGAGGAGCGCCTGGCGACCGCACAACTGGCCCAGGAAGGGCTCGCCGCTCAACTGGACGCCAGCCGCGATGAGATCAGTGACCTGAGCCAGGCCAATGCTGCCAAGCAAGCCGACTTGGCGGCGCTGCGCCGTGAAGTCGAGCTGTTGCAGATCGACCGCGATAACGCCCGCGATGCCGCGCACGCCTGGAACCTCGATCGTAGCGCCAAGGAAGCCGAACTGCGTCGCCTCGACGCCTTGGCCGCGGCCCTGAGCGCCGAATTGCGCGAGCAGCAAGAGAGTCATCAGCAACGCCTCACCGACCTGCAAGGCTCACGAGACGAACTGCGTGCGCAATTTGCCGAGTTGGCCGGCAAGATCTTCGACGAGCGTGAGCAACGCTTTGCCGAAACCAGCCAGGAACGCCTCGGTCAACTGCTGGACCCGCTCAAGGAGCGTATCCAGTCCTTCGAGAAACGTGTCGAAGAAAGCTATCAGAACGAAGCCCGTGAGCGCTTTTCCCTGGCCAAAGAGCTTGAGCGCCTGCAGCAATTGAACCTGCGCCTGTCGGACGAAGCCACCAACCTGACCCGTGCCCTCAAGGGCCAGAAAACCCAGGGCAACTGGGGTGAGCTGATTCTTGAACGGGTGCTGGAGCATGCGGGCCTGGAGAAGGGTCGTGAGTACCAGACCCAGGTCAGCCTCAAAGGCCCGGATGGCGAGCGTTTCCAGCCCGATGTGCTGATCATGTTGCCGGGCGACAAGCAGGTGGTGGTCGACTCCAAGGTCAGCTTGACCGCCTATCAACAGTACGTTGCGGCGGATGACGAGGTGATTGGCCAGGCCGCCTTGAAGCAACACGTGCTGTCCCTGCGCAATCATGTCAAAGGCTTGGCCGGCAAGGATTACAAGCGCCTTGAAGGTTTGCACAGCCTGGATTTCGTGCTGCTGTTCGTACCGATCGAGGCTGCCTTTTCTGCGGCATTGCAGGCCGAGCCCAAGCTGTTCCAGGAAGCCTTCGACCGCCATATCGTAATCGTCAGCCCCACGACCTTGCTCGCCACCCTGCGCGTGATCGACAGCTTGTGGAAGCAGGAGCGCCAGAGCCAGAACGCGCGGGAAATTGCCGAGCGTGCCGGTTGGCTGTATGACAAGTTCGTGCTGTTTATCCAGGACCTGGACGAAGTGGGCAACCGGCTGCAACAGTTGGACAAGGCCTACAGCGCGGCGCGCAACAAGCTGACGGATGGGCGTGGGAACCTGGTCAGCCGTACCGAGCAATTAAGGTTGCTCGGGGCCCGCGCCAGTAAGAGCTTGCCGGCAGATCTGCTGGAGCGGGCAATGACCGATTCGGACGGCGTGGCGCATCTCCCGGAATAAACACGGATCGAAATTGTGGGAGCGGGCTTGCTCTAATGCCAGTCAGTTAAGCGGTCATCGCCTTCTGTAGGAGCGAGGGGGACGCCTAGTTCTTGCTCGCGAAAAACGTCAACGATAACGCGTGCTTGCTGAATGAGCGCGGCGCCTTTGAGTTTTTCGCGAGCACGCTCGCTCCTACAATAGCGATCGAATACAGCCCCGTTACAGGGGCAAATGCCTGCTCAATAGCGCCCGCAACGCCGCCGGCTTCACCGGTTTGGCCAAGTAATCCAACCCCGCCCCATGCACCTCGGCCACCATCTCCGGTCGCCCATCGGCACTGATCACCACACCGGGAATCGGCTCGGCCAATTGCGCACGCAGCCAGCCCATCAACTCGGTGCCGGTTTCGCCGTGGTCCAGGTGGTAATCCACCAACGCCAGTTGCGGGCGTATACCGTCGGCCAGCAACGCCGCGCATTCGGCCTGGTTGGCGGCTGTCCAGACTTCACAGCCCCAGCGCGTGAGCAGGCTGCGCATGCCGATCAGGATGCTGTCTTCGTTATCCACGCACAGCACCCGTGCGCCACTCAAGGGCAGGCCGGTTTCTGCCGGCGCCTTGGGCTGCGCGCTGGCCTGGTTGCGGGCCAGCGGCACGCACACGCTGAAGACGCTGCCGTTGCCCGGCCAGGAGCGCACGCTCAGGCGATGGCCCAGCACGCGGCACAGGCCGTCGGCAATCGCCAGGCCCAGGCCCAGGCCTTTTTCGGCACGGGTCTGGTGGCTGTCCAGGCGCTTGAACTCTTCGAAGATCACCTTTTGTTTATCCGGCGCAATGCCAGGGCCGCGGTCCCAGACCTCCAGGCAGAGTTCGCCCTTGCGGCGACGTACGCCTAGCAGTACCGGGCCGTCGGCATAACGGAAGGCATTGGTCAGAAAGTTCTGCAAAATCCGCCGCAGCAGCTTGATGTCGCTGTCCACTCGCAAACGGCTGCCGCGCCAGCGAAAGCGCAAGTGTTGCTCCTGGGCCAACGCCTTGAATTCTGCGCCCAGGGTGTCGAACAACTCGTTAAGGACAAAGGGCTGGCGTTGTGGATTGATCTTGCCGTTTTCCAGGCGCGAAATATCCAGCAAATCACTGATCAAGTCTTCAGCCGAGCGCAGTGAGCTGTCCAGATGCTGCACCAACTGCCGTGCCTCGCCGGACAGGCCATCGGCCTGGTGGGAGAGGGCGGCGGAAAACAGTCGCGCAGCGTTCAGCGGCTGCATCAGGTCATGGCTCACGGCCGCCAGGAACCGCGTCTTCGACTGGCTGGCGGATTCGGCCACGCCCTTGGCGTCGGTGAGGGCCACGTTCAGTTGCGACAGTTCATGGGTGCGCTCGGTCACTCGCTGCTCAAGGCCCTCGTTGGCTTCGGTCAGCGCTTGTTCGGCTTCGCGGAACGCGGTGATGTCGGTGAAGCTCATGACAAACCCGCCGCCGGGCATCGGGTTGCCGATCAACTCGATCACTCGACCATTGGGGAACAGGCGCTCGGAGGTGTGCGCACGCCCCTGGCGCATCCAGTGCAGGCGACGCGCCACGTGCACTTGCGCTTCGCCAGGGCCACACAGGCCGCGCTCGGCGTTGTAGCGAATGATGTCTGCAATTGGCCGGCCCACGCTGATCAAGCCGTCCGGGTAGTTGAACAGTTCCAGGTAACGCCGGTTCCAGGCCACCAGCTTGAGCGACTGGTCCACCACGCTGATGCCCTGGGTGATGTTCTCGATGGCGCCCTGCAGCAGGGCGCGGTTGAACTGCAGCACTTCCGAGGCTTCGTCGGCGATACGGACCACGTCCTCCAGCTGCATTTCCCGCCCTTCGATTGCCGCTTTCACCACCGCCCGCGTCGAGGAGGCCCCGAGTACGCCGGCCAGCAAGCGTTCGGTGTGGGCGATCCAATCGTTATCGGCATTCTGGTTGGGGTTGAAGCCTTTGCCTTGTCGGTAGGCGAAGCGAATAAAGCTCTGCTGGGCCCGTTCTTCCCCGACGAAGCGTGCCGCGAGGCTGAGCAGGTCGCTGATCTGCACCGACAGCATGGAGCGCGCACTCGCACGCTGGCTGATTTCCTGGCCGATAAAACGGCCTGCCTGCCAGTGCTCGGAAACCCGTGTGCGCGACAGCATCGACACCCACACGAAGAGGGTGAAATTCCCCGCGAGGGAGAACACGGTGCCCAAGGTCAGCGACGTGACCGACAGCCCGAACGGGTGGGAATGCATCCAGGTCAGGCCGGGGAAAAGGTTGAGCGACCAGCCCAGACTTTTCGCCGTCACTGGCAAGACCAAGGTGTAGAACCACAGGAAGGTACCGGCGGCCAAACCGGCAAACACCCCACGCCGGTTGGCCTGCTTCCAATAGAGTGCGCCGAGCATCGCCGGGGCCAGTTGGGTCACGGCGGCAAAGGCGATCTGGCCGATGGTCGCCAGGCTGGCGGTGGAGCCCAGCAGGCGATAGCTCACGTACGCCAGCAGCAGGATGATCACAATGCTCACCCGGCGCACCGACAGCATCCAGTGGCGGAACACTTCGAATGGCCGTTCGGCGCTGGAACGCCGCAACAGCCAGGGCAGCAGCATGTCGTTGGAGACCATGGTCGACAAGGCGATGCTTGCCACGATCACCATGCCGGTGGCCGCCGACGCACCGCCAATGAACGCCAGCACCGCGAGGGCCGGGTGCGCCTCGGCCATAGGCAGGCTGATCACATAGGAGTCCGGCAGCACTGAGCTTGGCAACAGCATCTTGCCGCCCAGGGCGATGGGCACCACAAACAGTGCCGCGAGGATCAAATAGGCTGGGAACACCCACTTGGCCAGGCGCAAATCCTGGGGGTCGATGTTCTCCACCACCGTCACATGAAATTGTCGCGGCAGGCAAATGATCGCCATCATGGCGACGCCGGTCTGCACCACCATCGATGGCCAGTTGATGGTCTCTTTCCAGTATTCCTCCAGGCGCGGGGCGAGCATGGCCTGGCTGAACAGGTCGCCGAAACCGTCGTACAAGCCGTAGGTGACAAACGCACCCACGGCCAGAAAAGCGAACAGCTTGACCAGCGACTCAAAGGCAATCGCCAGCACCATGCCGCGGTGGTGTTCAGTGGCGTCGAGGTTGCGTGTGCCGAACACGATGGTAAACAGCGCCAGCACCAGCGACACGATCAAGGCCGTGTCCTGGGCGCGGGTGCCGGTGGTGTCGGGGCCGGCGCCGATCAGCAGGTTCACGCCCAGCACAATGCCTTTGAGCTGCAGCGCGATATAGGGCAGCACGCCCACCAGGCAAATCAGTGCCACCACCACCGCCAGGGACTGGGACTTGCCGTAGCGGGCGGCGATAAAGTCGGCGATGGAGGTGATGTTTTCCTGCTTGCTGATCAGGATCATCTTCTGCAGCACCCAGGGTGCCAGCACCAGCAACAGCACGGGGCCCAGGTAGATCGGCAAGAATGCCCACAGTTGTTCGGCGGCTTGGCCTACGGCGCCGAAGAAGGTCCAACTGGTGCAGTACACCGCCAGCGACAGGCTATACACCCAGGCACGCACGCGCGGCGGCAGCGGCGCATGGCGGCGGTCACCGTAAAAGGCGATGGCAAACATAGTGGCCATATAGGCCAGGGCAACGGCGGCGATCAGCCCGCTGGACAGCGTCATGGTAACTCCGAGCATAAGAACACCCGGGCATTCCAGGCCCGGTTGGACAGTCTCGCATGATGCCCGGTGTTAGTCAGTGTCGACCAAGGTCGTGTGGGATCGAATGTCGCAGGCGGCGTTCAGCGTGGCGGCAGGGTTTTCTGGCGCAGGATGTAGATCGTCACCAGCACTGCACTGGTCAGCATAAAGCCCCGTGCCCATGGCAGCGGCACCAGGTAGCAGGAAATCGAGATGCTCAACCACATCAAGCCAATGGCGTAGACCTTGCCTTTGAGCGGGATGCCATTGCCGTCCAGGTAGTCGCGCACCCAGGGCCCCAGGCGCGGGTGTTCCACCAGCCAGTGGTAGAAGCGCGGGGAGCTGCGAGCGAAACAGGCGGCGGCGAGTAGCAGGAAGGGTGTGGTCGGCAATACCGGCAGGAAAATGCCGATCACTCCCAACGCTACGCTTAGCCAGCCGATGGCCAGCAGCGCGTAGCGCAGGAGCAGTGGACGGTTGCCCATGGGTGCCACGGGCAAGCGACTCAGTGGTGACGTGGCTTGAGGATCGCCGGTTTTTCGTCAGGCGCGTTGCACAGCAGGTACAGCGCGGTCAGGGCTTCCGGGATCTGCACGATCATGTCGTCCATCAGGTTGGCGTCGGCGGCGATGTCGGAGAACTCTGCTTCCTCTTCGAACAGGCCCGAACCGACCATGATCGGCAGCAGCATTTCGCTGACTTCTTCTTCGGCGGTTTCGAACCAGGCGGCTTCGCGCAGGAACACGCCTTCCATGAAACCGATGCACCAGCCGCGCAGGTCGGAGTCATCCGGATCGTCGCCCAGGTCCAGCTCGCACGGCAGCTCGAACTCTTCGTCGGAGGCCAGTTGGCGGGCGATGTGCGCCTTGAGGGCGACCAGGGTGGATTCGATTTCTGCGCGCTGGGCGTCGTCGCTGTAGTGAGGCTCTTCAGCGAACAGCGCATCGATCCATTCACGGTCCGGGACGGGGTCGGAGCAGATCGACAGGGCGGTCAGGTAGCCGTGGGCGGCCACGTAGTCCAGCGCCTCGTCATGCAGCTCATCGGCGTCGAGGAAGGCTTGCAGGCGGGTTAGTTGCTCAGCGAAGGACATTGAAGGGCTACCTTGGGAATAAACGATGCTGAATTCTAGGCTTTCTTGAGCGCCCAGGCCAGCCGCACGGCATATTTGCCCGGTTTTAGCCTGGTGCGTCTATTCGTCAGTGGCGCCCTTTGGTGGAGAACGCTCGGGTATACTGCCGCGTTTTGTGATGCCCCTGCAGGCCCAGCGCCAATCCGGGAAAACTTCGCTTACGGATTATTTTTCGTGAGCGCGGTTTTTTTCGGCCAGCCTGTATAGAGGGATTTCGGCACCATTTTGGAGTTTTACATGCTCGAGCAGGCTCAACGCGTCCTCAAGGACATCTTCGGCTACGACAGTTTTCGTGGCCGCCAGGGTGCGATCATTGAGCGCGTGGCCAGTGGCGGCGATGCCCTGGTACTGATGCCTACCGGTGGCGGCAAGTCGCTGTGCTTCCAGGTGCCGGCGCTGTTGCGCAACGGCCTGGCCGTGGTGGTGTCGCCGCTGATTGCGCTGATGGACGATCAGGTAGCCACCCTTGAAGAACTCGGGGTCGCCGCCGCGTCGTTGAACTCCACCCTCAGCGCCGAGCAGCAGCGCGACCTGGCTGCTCGCATCAAGCGTGGCGAGGTGAAAATGCTTTACCTGGCGCCGGAGCGCCTGGTGCAGCCACGCATGCTGGCCTTTTTGCAGAGCCTTGAGATCGCCCTGTTTGCCATCGACGAAGCCCACTGTGTGTCGCAATGGGGCCACGATTTCCGCCGCGAATACCTGCAGCTTGGCCAATTGGCCGAACTGTTTCCCGATGTGCCGCGCATTGCGCTGACCGCCACCGCCGACAAGCGTACCCGCGAAGAGATCGTCGAGCGCCTGCATTTGCAGAACGCCGAGCGCTTCCTGTCGAGTTTCGACCGGCCCAATATTTTCTACCGCATCGTGCCCAAGGAGCAGCCGCGCAAGCAGTTGCTGGCGTTCCTGTCCGAGCGGCGCAGTGATGCGGGCATCGTGTACTGCCTGTCGCGCAAGAAAGTCGACGAAGTCGCCGCGTTCCTCTGTGAGCAAGGTTACCCGGCGCTGCCTTACCACGCCGGCCTGCCCAATGAAACGCGGTCTGCGCACCAAAAACGCTTCCTCAACGAGGAAGGCCTGATCATGGTGGCGACCATTGCCTTTGGCATGGGCATCGACAAATCCAACGTGCGTTTCGTGGCGCACATGGACCTGCCCAAGTCCCTCGAGGCCTATTACCAGGAGACCGGGCGTGCTGGCCGCGATGGCCTGCCGGCGGATGCCTGGATGGTCTACGGCCTGCAAGACGTGGTGATGCTCAAGCAGATGCTGCAGAACTCCGAGGGCGACGAGCGCCACAAGCGCCTGGAGCAACATAAGCTCGACGCCATGCTCTCGTTATGCGAAGAGACCCGCTGCCGCCGCCAGACCCTGCTGGCGTATTTCGACGAAGACATGCCTGAGCCCTGCGGCCACTGCGATAACTGCATCGATGGCGTGCAAACCTGGGATGCCACCGAACCGGCGCGCCAGGCATTGTCGACAATCTATCGCACCGGCCAGCGTTATGGCGTGGGCCACCTGGTGGACGTGCTGCTGGGCAAGGACAACGAAAAAATCCGCAGCTTCGGCCACGAGAAACTCTCGGTGTACGGTGTGGGTAAAGCTCGCGCCGAAGGTGAGTGGCGTTCGCTGTTTCGCCAGATGGTTGCCCGTGGTCTGGTCGACATCGATATCGAAGGCTACGGCGGGCTACGCCTGAATGACAGTTGCCGGCCGTTGCTCAAGGGCGAAGTGAGCCTGGAACTGCGCCGCGACCTCAAGCCGCAGACCACCGCCAAAAGCAGCAGCGCCAGCCAGGCCAGCCAATTGGTGCGGGGCGAGGAGCGCGAACAATGGGAAGCCTTGCGCACCCTGCGGCGCAAACTGGCGCAGGAGCACAGCGTGCCCCCCTACGTTATCTTCCCCGACTCCACCTTGCTGGAGATGCTGCGCGAGCAGCCCACCACCATGGCCGAGATGGCCCGGGTCAGCGGTGTGGGCGCGCGCAAACTGGAGCGCTACGGCCAGGCCTTCCTGGAAGTGCTCGGCGGCCAGGCCGAAGCGCCGAAGGAAATCGCCGATATTCGCCACGAACTGATCAGCCTGGCCCGTGCCGGCATGACCCCGATCCAGATCGCCGGCCAGCTGCAATGCTCGGAAAAAAACGTGTACACCTTGCTCGCCGAAGCCATCGGCAAGCAGCAATTGTCCCTGGAGCAGGCCCTTGATTTGCCTGAGGATTTGCTCGGTGAAATCCAGGACGCTTTTCTCGATGGAGAAGGCGAATTGCCAGCTGTCACGGAGATTGCGCCGTTATTTACCGGGCGTGTTCCGGAAGGCGTTTTGTACTGCGTGCGTGCCGCTTTGCAGTCCGAATTCGAAATTTAGTGTGCCAATTACGACAATGTAACGAATCAGTACATAGCGGGCCTTGCCTACGGGCAGGGCTCATGCTTAGCTGACTAATAATTAGCCATACTTTATTTTCAGTCTTAAACATGAGTTTTTTATGCCGTTAACCGATCAACACCGTTTTGGCATGCAGTTGGCGCAAATGTCCCGAGGTTGGCGCGCCGAACTGGATCGCCGGCTGGCGGGGCTGGGCTTGTCCCAGGCGCGCTGGCTCGTGCTGTTGCACCTGGCTCGTTTTGTCGAAGCACCCACCCAGCGTGAATTGGCCCAAAGTGTCGGCGTGGAAGGGCCCACCCTGGCCCGTCTGCTCGATAGCCTGGAAGGCCAGGGCCTGGTGCAACGCCAAGCCGTGGTGGAAGACCGTCGTGCCAAACGCATCCTGCTGTGCGATACCGCCCAACCGCTGATCGACCAGATCGAAACCATCGCCACGGCGTTGCGCCATGAGTTGTTCGTGGGTGTGAATGAGGAAGACCTGCGGGTGTGCATGCGGGTGCATGAGCACATCCTGGCGAACCTGGAAAAGTCCTGAACTGCAGTATGTAGGAGCGAGCTTGCTCGCGAAAAACGTCACGATAATGCGGGCTTTCTGAATAAACGCGGCGTCTGTGGATTTTTCGCGAGCAAGCTCGCTCCTACAAAAGTCCTTGGCAATCCTTTCCTAGAACGTCTGGCCCAGGTTCAAGTACACCGCCTTCTGATTATCATCATTGAACCCATAGCTGAAATTCAGCGGCCCCAAGGGTGTATCAAACCCCAGGAAAATACTCGCGGCATTGATATAGCCGCTGTCGAACTCGTTATCGTTGTTCCACGCCCGGCCCCGTTCCAGGGATGCACCCAGGTACAACGGGAAGTCCAGTGGCAGGTACGAGCGCGGGGTGAGCCTGCGGAAGTACACTGCGCGCATCAGGCTGATGTTCTGCCCTGAAATCGCATCTTGGCGGAAGCCCGACAATTGCCGTGCGCCCCCGAGCAGGAAGCTGGAAATCACCACATCCGAATCATCCAGAGTGCGCCCATAGCGGCCGCCCAGTATCAGGGTGTCCGGGCCGTGGCTCATGGCCTTGTCCAGCTTGAATTCCCACTGGCGGTAGCGCTGGTCCGAGCCCAGGCCGGGTTCGAACTCGCGAAAGGCCAGGCCGATGTCTTCGCCGCTGTGGGGGAAGTACACGTTGTCCAGGGAGTCGAAGGAGTATTTGAGTTCATAGAAGCCTTCGCTGAAGCTCACGCTCGGCAGGTCGCGGTCGCCAATGCGCACGTCCGCCTTGCCCCAGGCTTCGCCCACGCCAAAGCGGATCTCGCCGCTGTTGCCGATCTGCCGGCCCACGTTCAAACCAAAGCCGTAGCGTTCCAGGCGGTATTCGGAGATGGGGTCGTTGTCCAGGATCAGCTCGACGTTCTGTGCCTCGGCCCTGATGTAGGGGGCCACAAAGTAGCGTGAGCCGGTGTCCATGGGTTGGTAGAACTCGCTGTAGAGTTCCTGCCGATCACCAATCTGCACCCGTGTGAGCCATTCCGCGCCGAGGCGGTTGATGCCGTTCACGCGGTAACTGGCGCCGAGGTTGAACGCGCTGTCGCCGCGCATGTCGTCCGAGAGGTTCAAGCCCAGGCGCAGGTAGTCGGTGCCGCTGCGCTTGCCGCGTGCACTGATCACCAGGGTGTTGTCCTGGCCTTTTTTTACCACGCGGTATTGCACCTGCTCGAAGTAATCCAGGCCGTACAGGGTGCCCATGTCCGATTGCAGGCGGCCCAGGTTCAGCGGTTCTCCCAGCCCCTGGCGGATGTAGTAGCGGATAACGTCGTCGCTGACCTTGGAGTCGTTCTCCACCTGGATTGCGGTGATCACCGGGGTGCGTTCGCCCGGCGTGCGCGCAGCTATCAGGTCGGCGTCGATGGGTTCGGCAGGGCGCAGGTGTGCCAGGCGTACGTCGAGGGCACGGGTGGCGCGGTAGCCGGCGTCGATCATGTCTTTGGCGCGGCCGAAGTCGGTGACGCCATAAGCGGCCAGCGGCGGTTGGATCAACACGTCCTTGGGGTACAGGGCCTTGAGTTGCTCCTCGGAGTTGCGCCGGGTCATCAGGGTGATGGACTGGTTGAGCACGTCCACCACGGTGGCCAATTGTTTGCGCGAGCGCAGCGGGGTGCCGATGTCGACCACGATAGCGATATCGACGCCCATCTCCCGCGCCACGTCCAGCGGGATATTGTCGGTCATGCCGCCGTCCACCAGCAGGCGGCCATCCAACTCTACCGGGGCGAACACCGCGGGGATCGACATGCTGGCGCGTATCACCTGGGGCAGGTGGCCTTTGCTGAAGACTACTTTTTCGCCGGTGGTGATGTCGGTAGCCACGGCGCGAAAGGGAATCGGCAGCTTGTCGAAGTTACGCGTGTTGCTGCTGTGGGCGAACATGCTTTCCAGCAACAGTGCCAGGTTCTGGCCCTGGATCACACCCAGCGGCAGGCCGAGGCTGCCGTCGTCGCGGAAACTGAGTTTTTGTTTGACCAGGAAATCCCGGTCATCCTGTTTGCGCCGAAACGGTACGTCTTCACGCGGTGGCGCGTCGGACAGGGCCTGCTGCCAGTCGATACCCAGCGCCAACTTCTCCAACTCGTCGATCTTGTAGCCCGACGCGTACAACCCGCCAATCACCGCGCCCATGCTGGTGCCGGCAATCGCATCGATATGAATACCTTGCTCCTCAAGCGCCTTGAGCACGCCGATGTGCGCCAGGCCACGGGCGGCACCGCCGGACAGTACCAGGCCGATTTTCGGGCGGGGGGCTTCTACAGCGTCGGCAAGTAGGGGGACAAGGCACAGGAACAGGCAAGACAGCAGGCGGCGCATCATCAATCTCGTGGCTGGGCGGCAAAGGCCGCTATTATAGCCACCCGATTCGCTGAGCCTGTTACGCCAGGAGCCGCTTAATGATGTCTGCATGCAAACCCGAGATCGTTATCACCTATTGCACCCAGTGCCAGTGGTTGCTGCGCGCCGCGTGGCTGGCTCAGGAGTTGCTCAGCACCTTTGCCGATGACCTGGGGCGCGTGGCGCTGGAACCGGCCACTGGCGGCGCGTTTCGCATCACCTGTGATGGCGTGCAGATTTGGGAGCGCAAGGCCGATGGCGGTTTTCCCGAGGCCAAGGTGCTCAAGCAGCGAGTGCGCGACCAGATCGACCCGCAGCGCGACCTCGGGCATAACGACCGTAGCGTCTGAAATCAGGCCGGCGCCGGTTGCTTGGCCTGGCTGGCGCTGCCCATCACGCCCGAAAGCACGATGGCGACGATGATCAAGGCGCCGCCCAGCAGCATGCGCAGGGTCGGGGTTTCGGCAAACAACAGCCAGGCCACGGTGATGCCGTAGACCGGTTCCATCGCAAACACCACCGACGCGGTGCGCGCCTTGATCACCGCAAGGCTGGCAACAAACAGGCTGTGGGCCAAGCCGGTACAAAACACCCCCAGCAGCCCGATCCACAGCCAATCTATCCCTCGCACATCTGCCAGCCCCGGCGCGGCCACGGGCAGCAGGAGCGCGGCGACCACGACGTTCTGGCACAGCGCGGCCTGTACCGCAGGAATGCGCCCTGAACTGGCGCGATTGTTCAGCGACAACAACGAGAACAACAGGCCCGAAGCGATGCCCCACAGCAGCCCGCCCGTGGCCTCGCTGGCGAGATTGAAATCCGGGGTCACAAGCACCAGGCCAACGGTGACCAGCACCACCAGCAGCACTTCATTGGCGCGAATGCGCTCGCGGAAAATCAGCCCCTCAAGGATTACGGTAAAGGCCGGAAATGCGGTGAACCCCAGGGTCGCCACGGCCACACCCGCGACTTTGACAGCGATAAAGAACGTCACCCAATGGGCGGCCAGCACGACGCCGCTGACCAGCAGGCGACGCCAGTCACGCATCTCCAGTTTTTTCCAGGGAGCGTTGCTGGCAAAGCGGGCGAATACCGCCAGGGCCAGCACGGCAAACGCGGCCCGGCCGAATACGATGATGGCAGGGGAGGCCGCCGCCAGCTTGCCGAATACGCCGGTGAGGCCAAACATCAGTGCGCCGATATGCAGGGCGCCAAGGGCTGAGCGGGGAGTCATTGCGATCCTTGATCCAACAGGGGGTGACAGCCTCGCAGTCTAGAGGGTTGGAGGATGGGCGTCTGTCGCGGGCCGGGTGATTTTTAGCGCAAGACTCTTGCTAGCCCGCCCGACGCAACGCCCCGGGCGAGGCGCCAAAGGCCCGTAGCATGGCCGCGCAAAATGCACTTTGCGAGGCGTAGCCGACGCGCTCGGCAATCTCGCCGATGGGCAGGGAGGTTTCGCGTAAAAGCCTGAGCGCCATATGCAAGCGACGACTGCGTAGATAGTCCATCGGCGTTTGCCCGCACTCAGCCATAAACCGTGCATGCAGGCGCGGCACGGACAAATCGGCAATCCGCGCCAGGTCGGCCACCTGGAGCGGACGCGCCGCATGGCGCTCGATATGGCTATTGAACGCGGCATAAGGCAGACGCCGGCCAGGCAGCGGTTGACCCTGAGGGTGGTTGAGGCTGGCCAGTAACAACACGGCGCCTTGCTGGACGATCAGCGGGTCGTGCACCGGGCTTTGTGCCAGCCACTGCACCAGTTGGTGTTGCCGGGCATCCAGCGCTAGGCGTGCGGGTTGGTCGAGCAAGCGGCGGCTGGCATCGGCATGTTCGCCCAAGGATTGCACCACCCAGTGCTCGGTCGGCACATCCAGCACCAGGCAGCGGCTGCCATCGCGGCTGATGCAGGCGTGGTGGGTGGAGAAGGGCAGCACCATCACGCTGCTTTCGCGCACCTGGCTGCCACGGCCATCGACTTCCAGGTCCAGGTGCCCGGAAAGGCCGAACACCAACTGCGCATGGTCATGGCTGTGGGCAATGGGCGCTTCGAGGTAGTGGCGTAGCGTGAGGGTCGGGCTCATCGCGGTCTCCAGGGCGGCAAGCCGTCAGTCTACAACGCTTGGCGGGCCGCGGGCGCTGTCATCAGACTGACGCACGCTTGTCATGGACTATTAATCGCCAAGGCGCAAGCTCGCCAAAACAGCGTCGAGGGATGCCCATGACCCGTGCCGAGTTCACCAAGCCCAGCCGCAAGCAACGGGTGCGAACCCTGTGGATTTCCGACGTGCACCTGGGCACTCGGGATTGCCAGGCCGAACACCTGTCGCACTTTCTCAAGGGCTACCATGCCGACAAGGTCTACCTGGTCGGTGACATCATCGACGGTTGGAAACTGCGCGGTGGCATGTATTGGCCTCAAGCCCATACCAACGTAATTCGGCGCCTGCTGACCATGGCCAAGCGTGGCACCGAGGTCATCTATGTCACCGGCAACCATGACGAGTTCCTGCGTCGCTATTCCAAGCTGATCCTGGGCAATATCCAGTTGGTCGATGAAGCCGTGCACGTCACCGCCGATGGTCGCCACTTGCTGGTGATTCATGGCGACCAGTTTGATGTGATCACGCGCTATCACCGCTGGCTCGCCTTCCTCGGCGACTCGGCCTACGAATTCACCCTGACGCTGAACCGCTGGCTGAACCACTGGCGTGCGCGGTATGGCTACGGTTATTGGTCGCTGTCGGCGTACCTGAAACACAAGGTCAAGACGGCAGTGAGTTTTATCAGCGATTTCGAAGAGGCGATTGCCCACGAAGTGACCAAGCGTGAATTGCACGGGGTAGTGTGCGGGCATATTCACCATGCCGAGATTCGCAAGGTGGGCGAGGTGGATTACCTCAACTGCGGGGATTGGGTGGAGTCGTGCACGGCCTTGATCGAGCACTGGGATGGGCATATCGAGTTGTATCGGTTGGCGGATGCGCAGGCCAAAGAGGCACTGCTAAAGGCCGAAATGGTCGCTGGCTGAAGCCCTGCGTGCTTATAAAAGTGGGCGCTGGCTAGGTATCGCACACGGATTCAGCGTCCGGCATCAATCCCCTGTGGGAGCGGGCTTGCCCGCGATGGCGGTGGGCCAGGCAATTAATCTGCAACTGAACCACCGCCATCGCAGGCAAGCCAGCTCCCACACGTAATCCTGTTGCTTCAGTTGGAAACGTCGGCGATGGCTTGAGCCAGCAACGTCAAGCGCGTTGCATCAACACCGGCCACGTTAGCCCGCCCCGAACTGACCATATACACACTGTGCTTCTCGCGCAGTTGCTTGACCTGCTCGGCACTCAAGCCGGTATAGGAAAACATCCCACGCTGCGCGCCGATATGCGCAAAGCGCTCGGCCAGCCCATGGGGCGCAAGCGCTTCCACCAACCCGGAACGCAACTGGGCGATCCGCGAACGCATGGCCTCGACTTCCTCGCTCCACTGCTTTTTCAGCTGTGCATCACCGAGGATGGTCGCCACCACGGCGGCGCCATGATCCGGCGGCGTCGACCATAGGTTGCGAGCGATATTCGCCAGTTGGCTGCGTACATCAGTGAGCTTTTCAGCATCCGCCGCACAGACGATCAATGCACCCACGCGGTCGCGATACAGGCCGAAGTTCTTCGAGCACGAACTGGTAATCAGCACTTCCGGCAGCTCGGCGGCAAACAGGCGCACCGCCCAGGCGTCCTGCTCCAGGCCATCGCCAAAGCCCTGGTAGGCGAAGTCGATCAGCGGCAGCAACTGGCGTTCACGCACGATCTGCAAGACCTGGCGCCAGTCATCCTGGGACAGGTCAAAGCCGGTCGGGTTATGGCAGCACGCGTGCAGTAATACCACGTCGCCCTTGGGCACGCTGGACAGGGTCGCCAGCATCGCCGTCAGGTCCAGGCGGTTGTCGCTGCCCACGTAAGGGTAATGACTGACCTTGAGCCCGGCCTTGGCAAAAATGGTTTCGTGTATCGGCCAGGTCGGGTTGCTCAGCCACACGCCACGGCCCGGCAGGCTGTGGGCGATAAAGTCGGCACTCAGGCGCAGGGCGCCGGTGCCGCCGGGGGTTTGCGTGGCGCCAGCGCGGCGGTCACGCAGCAAGGCCGAGTCGGCGCCGAGCACCAGTTCGCTGATCAGGCTGCCGAAGGCTGCATCGCCATGGCCACCGATATAGGTCTTGGTCACTTGGGTCTCGACCAGGCGCTGTTCCGCCAGCTTCACCGAGTGAGGAATCGGCGTCAGGCCTTGGTCGTCCTTATAGACACCTACGCCCAGGTCGAACTTGTTCGGGTTGGCATCCTGGGCATACAGGTCCATCAGCCCGAGGATCGGGTCGCCGGGCACGCGACCAATGGCATCGAAATGCATTACTTGCGGCCCTCGGCGGTCTTGGCCACTTCGTCGGTGCGCGCGGCCATGATGAAGTCGTTACGGTGCAGGCCCTTGATGGAGTGGCTCCACCAGGTCACGGTGACTTTGCCCCACTCGGTGAGCAGGCCTGGGTGATGGCCTTCGGCTTCGGAGATTTCACCCATGGCGTTGGTGAAGGCCAGGGCGAATTTGAAGTTCTTGAACAGGAAAACCTTTTCCAACTGCATCACGCCGTCGCGCACTTCGATGTTCCAGTCAGGGATCTGCTTGATCAGTACCGGCAGTTCTTCATCGCTGACTTGCGGGGCATCGGCGCGGCAGGCTTCGCAGTGGGCTTGGTTCAAGGTGGTCATGGAAGGTGTCCTGAATTCGAATGATTGAAGGTCAGTGGCGTTACCCTAAAGCAACGCGGGGCCAGGGAACAGACTCACCTGGCCTTAAAACGTGAGGTTCACGCGGCTTTGGGCTTGGGTGGGAATTTCGGTGCGTGCAGACCCAGCTGCATACCGCGCTCGACCATGCCCATGATGTCTTCCTGCGCCACGTCGAACAGGCGCTTGAGTTCGGGCAAGACGAAGTACAGCGGTTGCAGGATGTCGATGCGATAGGGGGTGCGCATCGCTTCCAGCGGATCAAAGGCCTGGTGCTCAGGCTCGTCCGACAGGCAATACACACTTTCTTTAGGCGACGACAGGATGCCGCCACCGTAGATACGCCGGCCCTGGGGCGTGTCCACCAGGCCGAACTCGATGGTCATCCAGTACAGGCGCGCCAGGTACACCCGTTGCTCCTTGGTGGCCGCCAGGCCGAGCTTGCCGTAAGTGTGGGTGAATTCAGCGAACCAGGGGTTGGTCAGCAGCGGGCAGTGGCCAAAGATCTCGTGGAAAATATCCGGCTCTTGCAGGTAGTCCAGTTCTTCACGGGTGCGAATAAAAGTCGCCACCGGAAACTGCTTGCTGGCCAGTAATTCAAAAAAGGTCTGGAAGGGGATCAGCGCCGGCACGCGGGCGACTTGCCAGCCGGTGGTGTCGGCCAGCACCTTGTTGATCTCGCCCAGTTGGGGAATGCGGTCCAGGGGCAGGCCGAGCTTGTCGATGCCGTCCAAGTATTCCTGGCAGGCGCGGCCCTCGATCACTTTCAATTGGCGAGTGATCAGGGTGTTCCACACCGCATGTTCTTCTGGCGGGTAGTGGATAAAACCTTGCGCATCGGGCTCGCGGGCCACGTAGTGCGTCTGCTTCATACGGCTCTCCTGCTAGGCATTCGTTCTTGTTATGTCCTGGGATGCCTCTATTGATAACCGGATAGGCGCAGGATTCCATCAGCCTTTAATGGACGCATGTAGGAAAAATCACCGAGAATCGTAAAGTATTCGTTACGATAGTCCGACTTGTCACAGCTATGGGCTGGGAATGGCTGCCGTACTGTCACATAATCTTGACGACTATCTGCGCCCAGCGACAAAAAGACGCGGCGCCTACTCCCTTTTCGAGTCTTTCCATGCGTATCAAAGTGCACTGCCAGAACCGCATCGGCATCCTGCGGGACATCCTCAACCTGCTGGTGGAGTACGGCGTCAACGTCGCCAAGGGCGAAGTCGGCGGTGAGCATGGCAACGCCATCTACCTGTTCTGCCCTAACCTTGTGAACATGCAGTTCCAGGCGTTGCGACCGCAGTTCGAGGCGATTGCCGGGGTGTTTGGCGTCAAGCGGGTAGGGCTGATGCCCAGCGAGCGTCGGCATATGGAACTCAATGCGTTGCTCGGCGCCCTGGAATTTCCAGTGCTGTCCATTGATATGGGCGGCTCCATCGTGGCCGCCAACCGTGCGGCGGCGCAGTTGCTTGGCGTACGGGTAGATGAGGTGCCCGGGATTCCCCTGTCGCGGTATGCCGAGGACTTCGACCTGCCGGAACTGGTGCGCGCCAGCAAATCGCGAATCAATGGCCTGCGGGTCAAGGTCAAGGGTGACGTATTTCTGGCGGACATCGCGCCCCTGCAATCCTCCGAGCACGATGACAGCGAAGCCATGGCCGGCGCCGTGCTCACCCTGCACCGCGCCGACCGTGTCGGTGAGCGTATCTATAACGTGCGCAAGCAAGAGCTGCGCGGTTTCGACAGCATCTTCCAAAGCTCCAAGGTCATGGCCGCAGTGGTGCGCGAAGCACGGCGCATGGCGCCGCTGGATGCGCCGCTATTAATAGAAGGCGAAACCGGCACCGGCAAGGAGCTGTTGGCCCGGGCCTGCCACTTGGCCAGCCCGCGGGGGCAGTCGCCGTTGATGGCGCTCAACTGCGCGGGGTTGCCCGAGTCGATGGCCGAGACTGAACTGTTTGGCTATGGCCCCGGCGCATTTGAAGGGGCGCGGGCGGAAGGTAAATTGGGCCTGCTTGAGCTGACGGCGGGCGGTACCTTGTTTCTCGATGGCGTGGGGGAAATGAGCGCGCGCTTGCAGGTCAAGCTGCTGCGCTTTCTGCAGGACGGTTGTTTTCGCCGGGTGGGCAGTGATGAAGAGGTGTACCTGGACGTGCGGGTGATCTGCGCGACCCAGGTGGACTTGTCGGAACTCTGCGCCCGGGGTGAGTTTCGTCAGGACCTTTATCACCGGCTGAATGTGCTGTCGCTGCATATCCCGCCGTTGCGCGAATGCCTGGATGGCCTCGCGCCGTTGGTCGAGCACTTTCTCGACCAGGCCAGTCGGCAGATCGGTTGCCCACTGCCCAAGCTGGCCCCTGCGGCCATGGACAAACTCAGCCACTACCACTGGCCGGGCAACGTGCGGCAACTGGAAAACGTGCTGTTCCAGGCGGTGTCGTTGTGTGAGGGCGGTACGGTCAAGGTTGAGCATATTCGTCTGCCGGACTATGGCGTGCGCCAGCCGCTGGGTGATTTTTCCCTGGAGGGCAGCCTGGAGGATATCGTCGGGCGCTTTGAGAAGGCGGTGTTGGAAAGCCTGTATGCCGAACACCCCAGCAGTCGCCAGTTGGGCAAGCGCCTGGGGGTGTCGCACACCACCATTGCCAACAAACTGCGCGATTACGAAGTGCTCAAGGCTGATCGCAGTTAAAACGGTGGGAGCTGGCTTGCCTGCGATGACGGCCTAACAGTCAACACAGTTGGACCGGGTACATATCCGTTATTTAGGTAACGGCCAC
>NZ_SMOF01000001.1:4205042-4380434 GCF_018135665.1 Pseudomonas sp. B2021 | reverse complement strand
AAGCAAAAGGCTCTTGCCCCACCACTCGGCACCTCGCTTAGGCTCGGTGTGCCCGTAATCCGCCGGCATCCCTGCCGGTTTACCCCCCAAATCCCTGTCGAATTTCGGCCAGCGTGGTTTAACGGGGCGCCTGAGATCAAGATCAAAAGCAGATCAAGAGCGACTCGCTTCGCATCGTGGTTACCGTTTGCTGCTACAGCCCACAAGGTTGTGTAGATATCTATGCTGCGATAGGGGACTGTCAGTTGGCATATCAGTGCCTGTTCCGCCGCTATCGCAGGCAAGCCCGCTCCCACATTTGAGCTCTGTCGTTTTTCAGGCCGGTGTTTGCCGCTGGCGGCAGTAGTCCGCCGTTTTTTCGACTGTTTCTCCCTTGCCTATTTCAGATACCTCCACGAAACCCCCGCCGCGCCTGGACTTTGGCCTCTTTTGAAAAGTTGGTTCGCAAATTGCTTAAGCCTCCTCAGTACAGCGGTGGGCGGCAAGCGTCCGTCAGAAAGAGGATAGAGCGTGGACAAGTACCTTTATGTGGCAATGACCGGCGCCAGCCAGAATGCACTGGCGCAGAAGGCCCATGCCAACAATCTGGCGAACATTTCCACCAACGGCTTTCAGCGCGACCTGGAACAGGCGCGTTCGATGCCAGTGTTCGGTGACAGCTTTCCGGCGCGGGCGTTTGCCATGACCGAACGTCCGGCTACCGACTTTTCACCGGGCGCGATGATCGAAACCGGCCGCGACCTCGACGTGGCCGTCAGCGGTGACGGCTGGATGGCCGTGCAAACCCCGGATGGCGGCGAAGCCTACGTGCGCAGCGCCAGCATGAACGTGGATGCCCTGGGCGTGCTGCGTGCCGGCAACGGTATGCCAATCATGGGCAACGGTGGCCCGATTGCCGTGCCGCCCCAGCAGAAAATCGAAGTGGGTTCGGACGGCACCATCAGCATCCGTGCCATGGGCGAAGGCCCGCGGGTGATGGCGGAAGTGGACCGTATCAAGATGGTCCAGCCTGACCTCAAGAACATGACCAAAGGCCTGGACGGCACCATCCACACCAAGGATGGCCAGCCGGCCCAGGCCGACGCGAACGTGCGGCTGACCTCGGGTTTCCTGCAGGCAAGCAACGTCAATGCCGTGGAAGAAATGACCGCGGTGCTGGCGCTGGCCAAGCAGTTCGAGCTGCACATCAAGATGATGAACAGCGCTAAAGAAGACGACCAGGCCATGACGCGCGTCATGCAGATGAGCTGATTCAAGCCCACTAATTAATTTGCAACGCAGCGCCAACCATCCGGCGCACGAAGGAGAACAGCATGCTTCCGGCTCTATGGGTTGCCAAGACAGGCCTGTCCGCCCAGGACACCAACCTGACGACCATTTCCAACAACCTGGCAAACGTGTCGACCACGGGCTTCAAACGTGACCGCGCCGAGTTCCAGGACTTGCTCTACCAGATCAAGAAGCAGCCTGGCGCCCAATCGACCCAGGACAGCGAATTGCCGTCGGGCCTGCAACTGGGTACCGGTGTGCAGATCGTCGGCACCCAGAAAAACTTCAGCGCCGGTAACCTGCAGCAAACCGGCCAGCCCCTGGACATGGCGATCAATGGCCGCGGCTTTTTCCAGGTGCTGCAACCGGATGGCACCACCTCTTACACCCGTGACGGCACCTTCCACCTGGACTCCAACGGCCAGATCGTGACCGCCAACGGTTTCGCCCTGGAGCCTGCTGTCGTGGTGCCGCCCGACGCCAAGACCTTCACCGTCGGCAACGACGGCACCGTGTCCATCACCGTCGCGGGCAACCCGGCCTCCCAAGTGATCGGCAACCTGCAAACCGCCGACTTCATCAACCCGGCCGGCCTGCAGGCGATGGGCAACAACCTGTTCCTGGAAACCGCCTCCAGTGGCGCGCCGCAAATCGGCACCCCTGGCTTGAACGGCTTCGGCACCACGCTGCAAAGCACCCTGGAAACCTCCAACGTCAGCACCGTTGAGGAGATGGTCAACATGATCACCACCCAGCGCGCCTACGAGATGAACTCCAAGGTGATTTCCACCGCCGACCAGATGCTTTCGTTCGTCACGCAGAATCTGTAATCAGTCTATGGGGCGCCCTTGAGGGTGCCTGCAACACCGTGAGGTTAGGGTCATGAATCGCTATGTTTGTGTGTTGGCATTGAGTGGGATCGCCGTGCTTGCGGGCTGTGTCGCCCCCTCGCCAAAGCCCAATGACCCGTACTACGCGCCGGTGTTGCCACGCACGCCGCTGCCGGCGGCGGCCAACAATGGCTCGATCTACCAGGCTGGTTTCGAGCAGAACCTGTACAGCGACCGCAAGGCGTTCCGGGTCGGTGACATCATCACCATTACCCTGAATGAGAAGACCCAGGCCAGCAAGAACGCCAACTCGCAGATCGGCAAGAACAGCAAGACCAGCATCGGCCTGACCTCGTTGTTCGGCGGCGGCCTGAACACCAACAACCCGCTGGGCAGTGGTGACCTGAGCCTGGACGCCGGCTACAGCGGCGACCGCGCCACCAACGGCAAGAGCGCGGCAGGGCAGGGCAACAGCCTGACCGGTTCGATCACCGTGACCGTCGCCGACGTATTGCCCAACGGCATCATTGCCGTGCGCGGTGAAAAGTGGATGACCCTCAACACCGGCGACGAGCTGGTGCGCATCGCCGGCATGGTCCGCGCCGATGACATCTCCACCGACAACACCGTGCCGTCGACGCGCATTGCCGATGCGCGCATTACCTACTCGGGCACCGGTTCGTTTGCCGATGCGAGCCAGCCGGGCTGGTTCGACCGCTTCTTCCTCAGCCCGCTGTTCCCTTTCTAGGTGGCCATTTTGAAGTTCAAACAGCTGATGGCGATGGCGCTTTTGTTGGCCTTGAGCGCTGTGGCCCAGGCCGAGCGCTTGAAGGACATCGCCAGTATTTCCGGCGTGCGCTCCAACCAGTTGATCGGCTATGGCCTAGTCGTGGGGCTTAACGGCACGGGTGACCAGACCACCCAGACGCCGTTCACCCTGCAAACCTTCAACAACATGCTCTCGCAGTTCGGCATCAAAGTGCCGCCAGGCTCGGGCAACGTGCAGTTGAAGAACGTCGCAGCGGTGTCAATCAGCGCCGATCTGCCCGCGTTCGCCAAGCCGGGGCAGGTGGTGGATATCACCGTGTCGTCCATGGGTAACTCCAAGAGCCTGCGCGGCGGCACCTTGCTGATGACGCCGCTCAAAGGTATCGACGGCAACGTCTACGCCATCGCCCAGGGCAACCTGGTGGTCGGCGGTTTTGACGCCGAAGGCCGCGACGGTTCGAAGATCACCGTCAACGTGCCGTCGGCCGGTCGTATCCCCGGTGGCGCCACGGTTGAACGCACCGTGCCGAGTGGTTTCAACCAGGGCAACAGCCTGACCCTGAACCTCAACCGCTCCGACTTCACCACCGCCAAGCGCGTGGTCGACAAGATCAATGACATGCTCGGCCCTGGCGTGGCCCAGGCCATCGACGGCGGCTCGGTTCGCGTCACTGCGCCTTTGGACCCAAGCCAGCGTGTGGACTACCTGTCGATCCTGGAAAACCTTGAGGTCGACCCCGGCCAGGCCGTGGCCAAAGTCATCATCAACTCGCGCACCGGCACCATCGTGATCGGCCAGAACGTCAAGGTCTCGCCAGCGGCGGTAACCCACGGCAGCCTGACGGTGACCATCACCGAAGACCCGATCGTCAGCCAGCCTGGGCCGTTGTCCGGTGGCCAGACGGCCGTGGTCCCGCGCTCGCGCGTCAATGCCCAGCAAGAAGCCAAGCCGATGTTCAAGTTCGGCCCCGGCACCACCCTGGACGAGATTGTCCGTGCGGTGAACCAGGTGGGCGCTGCGCCCGGCGACTTGATGGCGATCCTCGAAGCTTTGAAGCAGGCCGGCGCGTTGCAAGCCGACCTGATCGTGATCTGAGGCCATGGCCATGGATATGCGCAAGAGCGGTATCAGCAGCACGGCGGACTCGGGGTCTTACTCCGACCTGAACCGGCTTAACCAGCTCAAGGTCGGCGACGACAAAAACAGTGAAGGCAACCTGCGCAAAGTGGCGCAGGAATTCGAGTCACTGTTTTTGAACGAGATGCTCAAGTCCATGCGTTCGGCCACCGAGGCCCTGGGCAAGGACAACCCGCTGAACACCCCGGCCGCCAAGCAATACCAGGAAATGTACGACCAGCAATTGGCGGTGTCGATGTCCCGCGAAGGCGGTGGTATCGGCCTGGCCGATGTGCTGATGCGCCAGATGCAGAAGAACAAGCCGGTGGAGGCCCAGGCCGCCACCTTGCAAGGCCCGGCGGCGGATGCGCCGGTGAAGAAAGTCGATGTGCCGACCGAGATTGCCGCCGGTACCCAGGCCGAAGGCCCGTTGGGCCGCTCCAATGGCCAGCGGCCTTTGTGGGCGTATCGCGTGGCCGTGCCTGAGGGCGCCAGCACCCATGCCAACGACATGGAACTGATGAACCAGCGCCGTATCGCCTTGCCCAGCAGGCTGGCCGACCGCCTGCTGGCGGGCATCGTGCCGAACGCTCCGGTCGAAGCCAAAGCCGCGCCCCTGCGTAACAGCGCTGCCGACGACACGGTCATTAACAGCAGCGCGCGTAGCTTTGCCGTGCCGAGCGGGCGCATGCAAGTGTATGGCCGCGCCATTGCCCAGCCACCGCTGGCGCCAGCGAAGAAAGCCTTCAGCTCCCAGGATGAGTTTGTCGCCACCATGCTGCCGATGGCCAAGGCCGCCGCCGCACGTATCGGTATCGACCCCAAGTACCTGGTGGCCCAGGCCGCACTGGAAACCGGCTGGGGCAAATCGGTGATGCGCGCCGAGGACGGCAGCAGCAGCCACAACCTGTTCGGCATCAAGGCCGGCCAGAGCTGGCAGGGCGGTCAGGCCCGGGCGATCACCAGCGAGTTTCGCGATGGTGCGATGGTCAAGGAAACGGCGCAGTTCCGTTCCTACAGCTCCTATCAGGACAGCTTCCACGACCTCGTGACCCTGCTGCAAAGCCATGATCGCTATAAAGAAGTTGTGAAATCAGCCGACAACCCGGAACAGTTTGTACGCGAGTTGCAAAAAGCCGGTTATGCAACCGACCCGGATTACGCCAGCAAGATTTCGCAGATCGCAAAAAACATGAACAGTTACCAGAACTACGCTGCCGCTGGCGCAACCACACATTTATAAGGTCTGAACCATGAGTTTGCTCAGTATCGGGATGTCAGGGCTCAATGCCGCTCAAGGATCGTTGTCGGTCTTGAGTAATAACATCGCCAACGTGAATACCCCGGGGTACTCGCGTCAGCAGACCACGCAAAATACCAACGCGTCGAACCCGTTCGGCGGCGTGTACATCGGCAGCGGCACCACCCTGGCCGATGTGCGCCGGGTGTACAACGAGTACCTGGACACCGCTTACCAGAACAGCACGGCGCTCAATAACGACGCCAAGGCGTACCTGGACCAGGTGGGGGCCGTCGACAAAGTGCTGTCGGACAAAACCACCGGCCTGTCCTCGGTGCTCAGTTCGTTCTTCGCCACCCTGCAAACCGCCGCGTCCAACCCCAGCGACCTGTCGGCCCGCCAACTGCTGGTGACCAACGCCCAGACCCTGAGCAGCCGTTTCAACGCGATCTCCACGCAGTTGACTCAGCAGAAAGAGACGATCAACAACCAACTGAGCAGCATGAGTGACCAGGTCAACCAATTGACCGCCTCGATTGCCTCCCTCAACCAGCAGATCTCCCAGGCCCAAGGCAGCTCCAACAGCGCCCCGGCCAACCTGCTGGACTCGCGTAACGAGGCAGTACGTTCGCTCAATGAGTTGATTGGCGTGACGGCCACCGAGAAAAACGGCCAGTTCAGCGTGACCACCGGCAGCGGCCAGTCCCTGGTGGAGGGCGGGATCTCCAACAAGATTTCCGCCGCGCCAAGCAAAACCGATAACAGCCAGTACACCATCCAGCTGGACATGAACGGCACCACCCTGGACCTGGGCTCGGTGATCAGCGGCGGCAGCATCGGCGGCCTGTTGCGCTATCGCAGCGATGCCCTGATGCCGGCCATCAATGAGCTGGGCCGTATCGCCATCGCCACGGCAGACACGCTCAACAACCAACTGGGCCAGGGCCTGGACCTCAACGGTGACTTTGGCGTTTCGCTGTTCAAAGACATCAACAGCGCCGCCGCCATTGCCTCGCGCAGCCAGGGTGCCTCGGGCAACAGCGCCGGCGCGGGCAACCTGAACGTGACGATCAAGGACAGCAGTCAGTTGTCCACGTTTGACTACACCGTGACCTTCAGCGACAAGACCGATCCTAACAAGATCACGGTGTTGCGTTCGGACGGCAAGGCCATGGGCACCTTCGACATGAGCTCAACACCGCCGCCGACCCTGGATGGCTTCACCCTGGCGCTGGACGGCAAGGGCACCATGGCGTTTGGCGACAGTTTCAAAGTCAGCCCCACCGCCACGGGCGCCAGCGGTATTGGCGTGGCGCTCACCGATGCGAACAAACTGGCGTTCGCCGGCCCGTTGGCAGGTACCAGCAGCACGACCAACAGCGGCACGGGCACCTTTACCCAGCCGGCCTTGACGGTGCCTCTGGATATCCATGGCGGCACCGACACCGCGCAGCTGCGCGCTGGTATTGAAAACTCGATGCCGGTGAAGATGGTGTTCGGCAAGCCCGCCGCCGACGGCACGCAGTCCTATACCATCAACGATTCCAAGGGCAACCCGATTGGCACTGGCTCGATCATTCCGGGGCAGGGCAACAAGATCACCGTGGACGTGCCGATGCGCGACGCCAGCGGTGCCGCCATTCCCGGCAAGAGCTTCAAGTTCGACACCACCGTCAACGGCTCGCCGGCAGACGGCGACAGCACCACCTTTGCCTTCAACAGTGGCGGCAAGTCCGACGGCCGCAATGCCCAGGAACTGCTGAACCTGCAAACCAAGGCCACTGTCGGCATGGGCGATGGCAACGCGGGCACCAGCCTGGTGGGTGCCAACAGCAAGCTGGTCTCGACCGTGGGGGCCAAGGCCAGCCAGGCCGGGGTCGACACCGCCGCCACCGGCGCGTTGCTCAGCGCCAACAAGGAAGCACGCAACTCGGTATCCGGGGTCAACCTGGATGATGAAGCGGGCGACATGATCAAGTTCCAGCAGTACTACACCGCGTCGTCGCAGATCATCAAGGCTGCGCAGGAAACCTTCACCACACTGATGAATGCTCTTTAAGGGAGGCTGGGACGATGCGTATTTCTACACAGCAGTATTTTGAGACCAGCTCTGCCAAGTACCAGAGCAACTATTCCAGCGTGGTCAAGGCCCAGGACCAGGCCAGCTCCGGTGTGCGCGTGCAGACCGCCGCGGATGATCCGGTGGCGGCGGCGCGGTTGTTGATGCTGCAGCAGCAGAAAGACATGCTGGCGCAGTTCAATGGCAACATCGACACCCTGAAAAACTCGCTGACCACCCAGGACGGCGTGCTGGAAAATATCAATATCGCGATTCAACGGGCCAGTGAGTTGGCGCTCAAGGCGGGTAACGTCGGCATCAGCGACGCTGACCGCAAGTCGACGGCCGCCGAGATTGGCGCCATTGAAGACCAGGTCCTGGGCCTGCTCAATACCAAGGACGCCAGCGGCAATTACTTGTTCTCCGGCAGCAAGACCGATACGCCGCCCTACGCCCGCAACAATGACGGCACCTACAGCTACCAGGGCGATGACACGCCGCTGAGCTTGAAGATCGCAGAGAACCTGTCGGTTGCCATGGGCAATACCGCCAAGAGCATGCTTGAAAGCTCGGCGAATACGGGCCGTACGCAAACCGCGCCAATCCTCGTGCCGCCAGCAGTCGACGATGGCAAGGTCACCGTATCTGCCGGGCTGATCGCGGCCAACAGCAGCTATAACAGCAGTTTTTCCGATGGTCAGCCGTATAAGCTGACCTTCACCAGCAGCACCCAATACGTCGTCACGGACAATGCCGGCAAGGACATCACCTCGGAGATTCCGGGCAACGGCACTTTCGACGCTACCAAGGAAGGCGGTTCGACTATCAGCCTGCGCGGGGTCAAGTTCGACATTGGCTTGAACCTGGGCAAAGACGCGCTGGGCAAAGACATACTGCCAGGCGCGCCGTCGGACGCCATCGTCAAGGACCGCGAATTCAGCCTGTCGGTCAAACCAGACACCTTCAGCGTTTCGCGCACCCCGAGCAATCCGTCAACCGCGCAACTGAGCGGCGGCACGGTGAGCGATCCGGCGGCTTACGCCAGCACCTTTCCCAATTCGGGCGTGATCGTGAAGTTCGGGGCCGCTGGCGCCTATGACCTGTATGCGCAGCCGTATAGCGCAGACAGCAAATCCATCGCCAGTGGCACCCTGGCGGCCGGCGCAACCACCATCACGGCGGCAGGGGTGACCTTTGATGTCACCACCGCACCGGCGCCGGCAGCCGGCGACCAGTTTGCGATCAGTGCCACCAGCAACAAGAACGAGAACGTCCTCGACACCCTCAGCCATCTGCGCAAAATTCTGGAAACGCCGTCAGACGGCAATCCGGCGGCGCAGAAGGAGCTCAAGGATGTGGTAGCCAAGTCGATTGGCAACTTGACCAATGCCTACGGGCAGATCGACCAGGCACGCGGCTCACTGGGCGCGCGCCTCAATGGCCTGGATATTCAGTCCAAGGAAAACGTCAGCCTGGACCTGGCCAATACCACCACCATGAATGCCCTGGGCAATGTCGACTTCGCCGAAGCCGCCGTCAACCTGAGCTTGCAGCAAACCATGTTGCAGGCTTCGCAACTGGCCTTCGTGAAAATCTCGCAGTTGAGCCTGTTCAACAAGATGTAAACGGCGTTCAGTCAAGCGGCCCGCTCTGGAAACAGGGCGGGCCGTTATCGTTTCTGGGGCTAAATTGTTGAAACGTTTTGCATAAACCACGCAAAATTGAGTGACCTGTGAGTCATAAAGCGCATCTTCACTGTATCGTGTGAAAAGGATAAGTCGTCACAGGGCCTTCATCGGGCGGCTTTCAGCGAGATTTTCATGGGGTTATCCCCTTTATTGTCAGCACTCCCGGCGTAGCCCGAGGGGTGTTCTCCAGCTATTTAGTATTGGGAAGCCACAATGATTGGCATAAAAAGCATCGCCAGTTACGTGCCGGCAGACGGGATCGATAACTACGCCCAGGGTGCCAAATTCGCCAAGGATGAAGAGTTCATCATCGGCAAGATCGGTTCGGCGTTTCTGCCGCGCAAGGAAGCTGCACAGGAAACGTCCGACCTGTGCGTCGAAGCCGTCAACGCATTGTTCGCCAATAACCCGGATTTGAAGCGCGAGTCCATCGACGCGCTGATCGTCGTCACCCAGAACGGCGATGAAGAGGGCTTGCCCCACACCGCCGCTATCGTCCAGGACAAACTGGGCCTGCCGACTCACGTGGCCGCCTTCGATATCTCCCTGGGCTGCTCCGGCTACGTCTACGGCATCTACGCGATGAAGGGCTTCATGGAAGCCGCCGGCCTGAAAAACGGCCTGCTGATCACCGCCGACCCGTATTCCAAAATCGTCGACCCGGAAGACCGCAACACCACCATGCTGTTCGGTGATGCCGCCACCGCCACCTGGATGGGCGAGGACGCGCCATGGCTGCTGGGCAAATCCAAGTTCGGTACCGACGGTTCCGGCGCACCGCACCTGAAGGTCAGCGATGGTGTGTTCTTCATGAACGGCCGCCAGGTGTTCAACTTCGCCTTGCTCAAGGTGCCAGCGCACTTGCACGAGCTGCTCAAAGAGTCGGACCTCAAGGCTGATGATATCGACGCGTTCTGCATCCATCAGGGCAGCGCGGCCATCGTCGACGCCGTGGCGCGCCGCTTTGAAGAAGCGCCGGTGGACAAGTTCATCAAGGACATGGTCGAGACCGGTAACACCGTGTCGTCGAGCATCCCGCTGCTGCTGGAAAAGCACGTGATGGACGCCACCTGGAAGCGCGTGGCAATCAGCGGCTTTGGCGTGGGCCTGTCGTGGGGCTCGGCGATTCTCTATCGTCCGTGATGCTTTAGCCGCTGCACAAAAAACGCCGATGATCCCACGATCATCGGCGTTTTTTTTGCGCCCCCCCTGTAGGAGCGAGCTTGCTCGCGAAGAACGTTAACGATAACGCGGGCATTCAGAATGCACGCGGCGTTCTCAGGTTCTTCGCGAGCAAGCGCGCTCCTACAAGGGGGGATGTCTTGAAGGCGAAGTTTTGGCGCCAGTAACCCGTGATTACGGGCGTTTCACGCCTCTATAAGCCCTTGAAATACAAGGGCTGGCACAGGGCTACTAAAAAAAATCAAAAAAATCCTCAAGCAACCGGCTACCACGACGATAACTATTACGTAGGTTCTCTAGGCCACACCCGGCGGTCGCCAGGGCCGGAAGCCGCAGTATCCAAACCACGAGGATTTCGTCATGGCATTATCAGTAAACACCAACATCACCTCCCTGGGTGTCCAGAAGAACCTGAACAAAGCTTCCGACGCTCTGAGCCAGTCGATGAACCGTCTGTCCTCCGGCCTGAAAATCAACAGCGCCAAAGACGACGCTGCCGGCATGCAGATCGCTAACCGTCTGAACAACCAGGTCAAAGGCCTGAACGTTGCCATCGCCAACGCCAACAACGGCGTGTCGATTGCCCAGACCGCTGAAGGCGCGATGCAAGAATCCACCAACACCCTGCAGCGTCTGCGTGAACTCGCCCTGCA
Source organism: Pseudomonas sp. B2021 (assembly GCF_018135665.1). NCBI lineage: Bacteria > Pseudomonadati > Pseudomonadota > Gammaproteobacteria > Pseudomonadales > Pseudomonadaceae > Pseudomonas > Pseudomonas sp. B2021. Next base: position 4,369,628 of record NZ_SMOF01000001.1, on the reverse strand, counting down.
AGCGGCCAACGGTGATAAAAGCGACGCTGACCGTGTTTCCCTGCAGCAAGAATTCACCGCTAAAGTGGGCGAACTGAACCGTATCGCCAGCACCACCACCTTCGGTGGTCGTAACCTGCTCGACGGCTCGTTCAGCAACGTAGCGTTCCAGATCGGCGCCAACGCCAACGAGACTATCTCGTTCGGTATGACCGACATCAGCTCGACTGCGCTGAAGGGTAACTACAAAGAAGCTGCTGTAAACGGCACTGCGATGTCTGGTCTGGCAGCTACTTCGACTGGCTCCGTGTTGGGCGGTACTAAGGCCACGGCAGTCGGTGGTGCCGCAGCACTGGCAACTGTTGCAACTGACGCGTTCACTATTAACGGTACTGAAATTACTCTGGGTGTTGCCGCTGCTGGTGCAGCAGCCGGTACTGCTGCCGTTACTGCTATCAACGCTCAAACAGCTACCACTGGTGTTACTGCAAGCGCTGATGCTGCCGGTGTCGTTACTCTGACCTCGAAAAGTGCTATTACCCTGGGCGCTTCCGCTACCGGCGGCGCAACACCTGGCCTTGCTAAACTCGGTCTGACTGCAGGTGCTACTCCAGCTACCAACAGCACCCCTACCGGCACCACCGCAATGGGTGTGACTGGCGGTATCTCGGTTAACGGCACTGCTGTCGCCTGGACTGCCACTGATACAATGGCTGACGTGCTGACTGACATCGCTGCTGCTGCGGGTACTGGTGCAACCGCTACCTTGGTTGATGGTCGTGTCAAAGTGACCTCCGGTGGTGGCCAGGACATCAAGCTGTCCAACACCTCTGCGGGTTCGCTGTCGCAACTGGGTCTGTCCGCGGGCACCTCCCAAGCCAAACTGACCGCTGACACCTCCATTGACGTGAACGGCGTTGAAGTCAAGTTCAAGAAAGGTGACACCGCTGACGCGATCGTTTCTTCGATCAACAGCGCCAGCACCGGTGTTCAAGCCAGCAAAAACGCTGACGGCACCCTGAACTTGTTCGCTGACAAAGACATCACCATCAAGGATGGTAGCGCCGGTACTGGCCTGGCTGCACTGGGTCTGACCGCTGTTGCAGCGGCCGGCACCAAAACCGCCGTCACCATGGAAACCAGCGTTTCCGACCTGAACATCCTGACTGCCGCTTCTTCGCAGCAGGCCATCCAGGCTCTGGACGACGCCATGCAGCAGATCGACAGCCAGCGTTCGCAGCTGGGTGCCGTACAAAACCGCTTCGCCAGCACCGTGGCCAACCTGCAGAGCATTTCGCAGAACTCCTCCGCTGCCAAAGGCCGCGTAGAAGATGCTGACTTCGCTTCTGAAGCCGCTGAGCTGACCAAGCAACAAACCCTGCAACAGGCTTCCACTGCGATCCTGTCCCAGGCCAACCAACTGCCATCGTCTGTTCTGAAGCTGCTTCAGTAATAGCGCTAGCGGTTAAATAACGGGAGGGTGCGTTTAACAACGTGCCCTTCCGTTTTTTCAGTTTGGAGGTGGTGACATGGACATGAGCATCAAGCTGACCTCGTCTTACCCCGCAGCCCCGGCCCCGGCCAACCTTGGCGCAGTGGTGACCCAGGCCAAGCCTGTGGCCAGCAATGAGCCGATCAAAAGTGAAGAGCCTCAGCGCGTTGCGCTGGAAAAGGCTGTTACCGATATGCGTGAGTTTGTGCAGGCTTCACAGCGCAACCTGGATTTTTCCATCGATGACTCTACCGGCAAGGTAGTGGTCAAGGTGATCGCCACTGACAGTGGTGAAGTGATTCGACAGATACCATCGGAGACCGCGCTGAAATTGGCGCAGAACCTGAGCGATGCCGGCAGCCTGTTGTTTGATAGCAAGGCTTGAGTTGGCACGAAACATGTTTCTGATTGCGGTCTAGGCGTATAAGCGCCAAAAAACGGCCGCTGCAGGACAAGGAGAATGGCAAATGGCTAGTTCAACGATTTCCGGCCCAGGTTCGGGCTACGACACCCAAGCAATCGTCAAGGCGCTGGTCGGGGCCGAGCAGGCACCCAAGCAGGCTCAGATCACCAACGAGCAGAAGAAAGCCACCGTGCAGTTGTCTGCCGTGGGCTCGGTCAAGACGGCGTTGGAAGCCTACCAGGCGGCGATCACCAAGTTGAACAATGCCTCGGCCTTCAACGGGCTGGCGGCGACTTCTTCGGAAGAGAAAAACGCCAAGGTCACCCTGACTGACGGTGCATCCAGCGGCAAGTACCTGTTGAAGATCGCCAACCTTGCGACCGCCTCGAAAGTCACCACGGCGGTGAACGCGGAGGGCGCGTCGGGCAAGGCCAACAGCACCGACGAAGACCAGACGCTGACCATCAACCAGTCGGGCAAAAGCTACGACGTGGTGATCCCTGGTGGCGCGACCTTGCAACAGGTGCGCGAGTCGATCAATACCCAGCTCTCGTCCCAAGGCATCAGTGCCAACGTACTGAGTGACTCCAATGGCGCACGGCTGGTACTCACCTCGACCAATATGGGTGAAGGCACCGACATCACCCTCAGCGGTGATTCGCAACTGGCTACCGGGTACGACAAAGGCACGCCGCCGACCAACGCCAAGTACTCCATTGATGGCATTGAAATGTCATCGACCAGCAACAAGATCACCTCGGCGATCAGCGGCGTGACCCTGGACCTGTTGGACACGGTAGACATCACCAAGCCGACCACCATCACCGTGGCCAGCAACACCGACACGCTGAAAACCTCGGTGCAGTCCTTCGTCAGCGCCTACAACACGCTGATGACGGCGATCAATAGCCAAACCAAGGTCACTGCCACCGGTGATGCTTCCACCACTACCGCAGGTGCGTTGACAGGCGATGCGTCGATGCGTCAATTGGTGAACAGCCTGCGTTCCGAATTGGTCAACGGCTCCGGCGCGGGCACCATGACCAGCCTGGCGCAGATGGGCATTACCACCGACCAGAAAACCGGCCTGCTGAGCCTGGATGACAAAACCTGGGACAAGGCCGTGGTCAAGGGCGCTGGCGACATTGCCAAGCTGTTCACCGGCGACTCGGGCTTGATCACCCGCATGAACAAGGCGACCAACAGCTATGTCGGCACCACCGGCACCCTGGCGACCCGGGCCACCGATCTCAACAACAAGTTGACCGACTTGACCAAAGAGACCGATGACCTCACGCGGCGCATGGATGCCTTGCAGAAGTCCCTGACCGCCAAGTACACGGCGATGGACACCATGATTGCGCAGATCAACGCCAGCAGCTCCAGCATCCTGACCACCCTCAACTCGCTGAACAATCCTAAGTCGAACTGATGAGCGGTGCGCGCCAGGGCCCTGTCCAGGGGCTCTCGCGCAGGGTGCTGGATTAAAGTTTTTATCGCCGTGGTCGAAAAACTGGTTAAGCAAACCTATTCGATTGTCGCCAGTAACGAGGTAGCAACATGAACCCGATGAGAGCCCTTCGCCAGTACCAGAAGGTCAATGCCCACGCTCAGGTCTCCGAAGCCAGCCCGCACCGCCTGGTGCAGATGCTGATGGAAGGTGGCCTGGATCGCATGGCCCAGGCCAAGGGGGCGTTGAGTCGCGGGGACATCGCGCAAAAGGGCCTGATGCTGGGCAAGGCGATCGAAATCATTTCGGGCCTGCGCGATGGCCTGGAGCCGGAAAAAGCCGAAGATCCGGCCGCGATCCAGCGTCTGGATGCCTTGTATAACTACATGGGCAATCGCCTGGTCGAGGCCAACCGAGTCAATGATGTCGAGATGATCGACGAAGTCGCCCGTCTGCTGATCACCGTCAAGACCGGCTGGGATGCCATCGCTCCACAATAAGGCCGATCGCCTTGAGGTACACATCATGAGCCACGCACTGCAACGCATCGACGAAACCCGCGAAGCCCTGATCGGCGCGCTGGCCGAGCGCAACTGGGAAGCTGTCGGCGAGTTGGACCTGGGGTGTCGAGCGGTGATTGATGAGGTGCTCAGCGAGGCGCCGGTAGATGAGGATGCACTGCGCGAAAAGCTGGAAAGCCTGCTGGTGGTGTATCGGCAGTTGCTGGAGGTGACGACCGGCGAGCGCCAGGCGATTTTCGAAGAGATGTCGCAGATCAACCAAGCGAAAAATGCGTCAAAGGTTTACCATCTGTTCGGTTGAGCGGGCGCAGTTAATCCGAACGGCGCGTCATATATTTGACTGTGCCAACATTTTTGACTTAACTAGTGCTGTTTTCAGATTTCAGACGTCTAGAAGGTAAGAAATCTTACAGACGTCTAGATTGCCCTCATTCCGGGGCAGGAAGTTTTACTAGGGAAGTTGCTATTGCATGTGGCGTGAAACCAAAATTCTGCTGATCGATGACGATAGCGTCCGCCGCCGCGATTTAGCGGTGATTTTAAATTTTCTCGGTGAAGAAAATTTACCCTGCGGCAGCCACGATTGGCAGCAGGCGGTCAGCTCGTTGTCGTCGAGCCGTGAAGTCATTTGCGTATTGATCGGGACGGTAAACGCTCCTGGCGCAGTTCTGGGCCTGTTAAAGACACTGTCTACCTGGGATGAGTTCCTTCCGGTGTTGCTGATGGGCGATATTTCTTCCGTGGACCTGCCGGAAGACCAGCGCCGCCGCGTGCTTTCCAACCTGGAAATGCCGCCCAGCTACAGCAAATTGCTCGATTCCCTGCACCGCGCCCAGGTCTATCGCGAGATGTACGACCAGGCCCGCGAGCGCGGCCGTCACCGTGAACCCAACCTGTTTCGCAGCCTCGTCGGCACCAGCCGTGCCATCCAGCACGTGCGCCAGATGATGCAGCAAGTGGCCGACACCGACGCCAGCGTGCTGATCCTCGGCGAGTCAGGCACCGGCAAGGAAGTGGTCGCGCGCAACCTGCACTATCACTCCAAGCGCCGCGACGGGCCCTTTGTGCCGGTCAACTGCGGGGCGATCCCGGCAGAGCTGCTGGAAAGCGAATTGTTCGGCCACGAGAAGGGCGCCTTTACCGGGGCGATCACCAGCCGTGCCGGGCGCTTTGAGCTGGCCAATGGCGGCACCCTGTTCCTCGACGAAATCGGCGACATGCCGTTGCCGATGCAGGTCAAGCTGCTGCGCGTATTGCAGGAGCGCACCTTCGAGCGCGTGGGCAGCAACAAGACCCAGAGCGTGGACGTGCGCATCATTGCAGCCACCCACAAGAACCTCGAAAGCATGATCGAGGTCGGCAGCTTCCGCGAAGATCTGTACTACCGCCTCAACGTATTCCCTATCGAGATGGCCCCGCTGCGCGAGCGCGTCGAAGACATCCCGTTGCTGATGAACGAACTGATCTCGCGCATGGAGCACGAAAAGCGTGGCTCCATTCGCTTCAACTCCGCGGCAATCATGTCCCTGTGCCGCCACGGCTGGCCGGGCAACGTCCGCGAACTGGCCAACCTGGTGGAGCGCATGGCGATCATGCATCCGTACGGGGTGATCGGCGTGGTCGAGTTGCCGAAGAAATTCCGCTACGTCGACGACGAAGACGAGCAGATGGACAGCCTGCGCAGCGACATGGAAGAGCGCGTGGCGATCAACGGGCATACCCCGGACTTCGGCGCCACCGCGATGTTGCCGCCCGAAGGCCTGGACCTCAAGGACTACCTCGGCAACCTGGAACAAGGGTTGATCCAGCAGGCCCTGGACGATGCCCATGGCATCGTGGCCCGCGCCGCCGAGCGCCTGCGCATCCGTCGTACCACCCTGGTGGAGAAGATGCGCAAGTACGGTATGAGCCGCAAAGAAGGTGATGAACAGGCGGATGATTGACGCCTGTTTTTCAACTACTTGATTTATAGCTAGATTTTTTTCGGCACGGGTATTGCTACAGCCCTCGCAACGTTCCGTTTAACTGACGGTCAGCCAAGCGAGAGAGCATCATGCCCCACGCCGCCCAACTATCTTCGGCCCCTGCCATCCAGGGGCTGGTTTCGCCTGTAGAACCGCCAACCCGCCAGGGCCTGGAGCACGCGTTCTCGCAGTTCAACCAGATGTCGAGCCAGCTGACCGACTCCTACAGCCTGCTTGAGGCTCGGGTTTCCGAGCTTAAAGGCGAATTGGCGGTGGTCAGCGCCCAGCGTATGCAAGAGCTGGCCGAGAAAGAGCGCCTGGCCAACCGCCTGCAAAACCTGCTCGACCTATTGCCCGGTGGCGTGATTGTCATCGACGACCAGGGCCGTGTGCGCGAAGCCAACCCGGCAGCCTGCGACCTGCTCGGCCTGCCGCTGGAAGGCGAGCTGTGGCGTGAAGTCATCACCCGCTGTTTTGCCCCCCGTGAAGACGACGGCCACGAAGTCTCCCTCAAGGACGGGCGTCGGCTGTCCATCGCCACCCGTTCCCTGGACGCCGAGCCGGGCCAGCTTGTGCTGCTCAATGACCTGACAGAAACCCGGCACCTGCAAGATCAACTGGCGCGCCATGAGCGGCTGTCGTCCCTGGGGCGTATGGTCGCTTCCTTGGCCCATCAGATTCGTACGCCGTTGTCGGCGGCATTGATCTACGCCAGCCATTTGACTGACGAGCAATTACCGGCGGCCACCCACCAACGCTTTGCCGGGCGCCTCAAGGAGCGCCTGCATGAGTTGGAGCACCAAGTGCGCGACATGCTGGTGTTTGCCCGTGGCGAACTGCCGCTGACCGATCGCGTTACACCTGCCGGCTTGATGCAGTCCCTGCAAGCGGCAGCGGCGATCCATGTGCAGGAGGCCAACCTGCGCTGGCAGTGCGACAGCCATCAGGGCGAATTGCTGTGCAACCGCGACACCCTGGTGGGCGCGCTGCTCAACCTGATCGAAAACGCCACCCAGGCCAGTGGCCCCGGGGCGCGCCTGAAAGTGCACCTGTACACCCGCGGGCAAACCCTGCGCCTGTGCGTCAGCGACAGCGGCAGCGGTATCGCCCCGCAGGTGCTGCAACGTCTGGGCGAGCCGTTTTTTACCACCAAGACCAACGGCACTGGCCTGGGCCTAACGGTGGTCAAGGCCGTGGCCCGTGCCCATCAGGGACAATTGCAGCTGCGTTCCCGCGTGGGGCGTGGCACCTGTGCATTGATGAGCTTGCCGCTGTTTACCAGTGCGGCAAGCGCGGAGTAAGAGGATGAAAACTATCAAGGTTTTATTGGTGGAAGACGATCGCGCCCTGCGTGAAGCATTGGCTGACACGCTGCTGCTAGCGGGCCATGACTACCGTGCGGTCGGCTCTGCCGAGGAAGCCTTGGAGGCGGTCGAACAGGAAACCTTCAGCCTGGTGGTCAGCGACGTCAACATGCCCGGCATGGACGGCCACCAGTTGCTCGGCCTGCTGCGGGTGCGCCAGCCGCAACTGCCGGTGCTGCTGATGACCGCCCATGGCGCGGTGGAGCGGGCGGTGGATGCCATGCGTCAAGGCGCAGCCGATTACCTGGTCAAGCCGTTCGAACCCAGGGCGTTGATCGAGCTGGTGGCCCGGCATGCCCTCGGCGTGATGCCCGCAGCCGACGGCGATGGCCCGATTGCCTTTGAACCGGCCAGCGCGCAATTGCTGGAACTGGCAGCGCGGGTAGCGCGCAGTGATTCCACCGTGCTGATTTCCGGCGAGTCCGGCACCGGTAAAGAAGTGCTGGCGCGGTATATCCACCAGCAATCGGGCCGTGCCAAGCAACCGTTCATTGCGATCAACTGCGCGGCGATCCCCGACAACATGCTCGAAGCTACCTTGTTCGGCCATGAAAAGGGCTCGTTCACCGGCGCCATCGCGGCCCAGGCCGGCAAGTTCGAACAGGCCGACGGCGGCACCATCCTGCTCGACGAAATCTCGGAAATGCCCCTGGGCCTACAAGCCAAGTTGCTGCGCGTATTGCAGGAGCGTGAAGTAGAGCGCGTGGGTGCACGCAAGCCGATCCAGCTGGATATCCGCGTGGTCGCCACCACCAACCGCGACCTCGCGGGCGAAGTAGCGGCGGGGCGCTTTCGTGAAGACCTGTTCTACCGGCTGTCGGTGTTCCCGCTGGCCTGGCGCCCATTGCGCGAGCGCCCGGCGGATATCATCCCCTTGGCCGAGCGCCTGCTGAACAACCACGTCAAAAAAATGAAGCATGCCCAGGCGCGTTTATCACCCGAGGCCCAGGCGTGCCTGGTCAGTTATCCATGGCCGGGCAACGTGCGCGAGCTGGACAATGCGATCCAGCGTGCGTTGATTTTGCAGCAGGGCGGTTTGATCCAGCCGCAAGACTTTTGCCTGGCCATGGGCAATGGCGCTGCGCCGCTGCCGAGCCTGGCCCCGACTCCCGTGGTCGCCGAGGCAGAATCGGCCGGAGCCCTGGGCGATGACCTGCGCCGCCGTGAATTCCAGATGATCATCGACACCCTGCGCGCCGAACGCGGCCGCCGCAAAGAAGCGGCCGAGCGCCTGGGCATCAGCCCGCGCACCTTGCGCTACAAGCTGGCGCAGATGCGCGATGCCGGGATGGACGTGGAAGCCTATCTTTTCGCCACCTGACCTCGCGCCAATCCCGTGTGTAGGAGCGAGCTTGCTCGCGAAGAATCCATAGGCGCCGCGGGCATTCTGGAAGCGCGCGTTATCGTTGACGTTTTTCGCGAGCAAGCTCGCTCCTACAAAAAACGTGCGGGAAGAAGGGCGCAAAAAACTTGCGGTAACAAGTTCGACAAGCTTTGTCGCCTTTTCTTACGAGTTGCTCCAGAGCTGGCACCCTTGTTGCTACCACCCCTGGTAACCGCTGCGTAGTGTCAAAAAATTGCGGGTCGTCGGAGAGAGAAGGTCATGAGCCAGGGTATTGAGTTCAATCGGTTGATGTTGGATATGCGCGCCATGCAAATGGATGCCATGGCTCAACCGAAATCCGTCGCGCCAGCGCCGGAATTGGGCCAAAGCAATTTTGCCGACATGCTCGGTCAGGCAATCAATAAAGTCAGCGATACCCAGCAGGCGTCCAGCCAGTTGGCGACGGCCTTCGAGATCGGTAAAAGCGGCGTGGACCTCACCGATGTGATGGTCGCTTCGCAGAAGGCCAGCGTGTCCTTCCAAGCCTTGACCCAAGTGCGTAACAAGCTGGTTCAGGCGTATCAAGACATCATGCAGATGCCGGTTTAAGGACGAGATTTAAGTCATGGCTGAAGCAGTCTCCGACAACCTCCCCGCCAAGGCCGACGGCAAGCCGCCGTTGTTTGGCCTGTCGTTCCTGGAAAACCTCTCGGAAATGACCATGCTGCGTCAGGTGGGCCTGATGGTGGGCCTGGCAGCCAGCGTGGCGATTGGTTTTGCCGTGGTGCTGTGGTCGCAGCAACCCGATTACCGCCCCCTGTACGGCAGCCTGTCGGGCATGGATTCCAAGCAGATCATGGAAACCCTCGCCGCCGCCGACATCGCCTACACCGTGGAGCCCAACTCCGGCGCCTTGCTGGTCAAGGCCGATGATGTGGCCCGTGCACGGATGAAGCTGGCCGCCGCTGGCGTGGCGCCGTCCGACAGCAATATCGGTTTTGAAATCCTCGACAAAGACCAGGGCCTGGGCACCAGCCAGTTCATGGAAGCCACCCGTTATCGTCGTGGTCTGGAAGGCGAACTGGCGCGCACCATTTCCAGCCTGAATAACGTCAAGGCTGCCCGTGTGCACCTGGCGATTCCGAAAAGCTCGGTGTTCGTGCGTGACGAACGCAAGCCCAGCGCCTCGGTCTTGGTCGAGTTGTTTGCTGGCCGCTCCCTGGAGCCTGGTCAGGTACTGGCGATCGTCAACCTGGTGGCCACCAGTGTTCCCGAATTGAGCAAGTCGCAAATCACCGTGGTGGACCAGAAGGGCAACCTGCTGTCCGACATGGCCGAAAACTCCGCGCTGACCCAGGCCGGCAAGCAATTCGACTACAGCCGCCGCATGGAAAGCATGCTCACCCAGCGCGTGCATAACATCCTGCAACCGGTACTGGGCAACGACCGCTACAAGGCTGAAGTGTCGGCCGATGTGGATTTCAGCGCCGTCGAGTCCACTTCCGAGCAGTTCAACCCCGACCAACCGGCCCTGCGCAGCGAGCAGTCCACCAGCGAACAACGCACTGCCAGCAATGGCCCCCAAGGTGTGCCGGGCGCTCTGAGCAACCAGCCGCCTGCGCCGGCCTCGGCACCGCAGACCACCGGTGGCGCCGCCGCTACCGCTGGCGCGATCCAGCCTGGCCAGCCGTTGCTGGACGCCAACGGCCAGCAGATCATGGACCCGGCCACCGGCCAGCCGATGCTTGCGCCGTACCCTGCGGACAAGCGTAACCAGTCCACCAAGAACTTCGAACTCGACCGTTCCATCAGCCACACCAAGCAGCAACAGGGCAAGATCAATCGCCTGTCGGTGTCGGTGGTGGTCGATGACCAGGTCAAGGTCAACCCAGCGGACGGCGCGGTGACCCGTGCGCCGTGGACGGCTGACGAACTGGCCCGTTTCACCCGCCTGGTGCAGGACGCCGTTGGCTTCGACGCCAGCCGTGGCGACAGTGTCAGCGTGATCAACATGCCGTTCTCCGCCGAGCGCGGTGAAGTCATCGCTGACCCGGCGTTCTACACCCAGCCGTGGTTCTGGGACATCGTCAAGCAAGTACTGGGCGTGTTGTTTATCCTGGTGCTGGTGTTTGGCGTATTGCGCCCGGTGCTCAACAACATCACCGGTGGCGGCAAGAAGCAACTGGCACTGGCCGGTGGCGACGTCGAGTTGGGTGGCATGGGCGGCCTGGACGGCGAACTGGCCAACGACCGGGTCAGCCTCGGCGGCCCGCAAAGCATCCTGTTGCCAAGCCCGAGCGAAGGCTATGACGCTCAGTTGAACGCAATCAAGAGTCTGGTGGCAGAAGACCCGGGCCGTGTGGCCCAGGTCGTGAAAGAGTGGATTAACGCAGATGAATGATCGAGCCGCTGTGGCCAAGCTGTCCCGGGTCGACAAAGCCGCCGTGCTGCTGCTGTCCCTGGGTGAAACCGACGCGGCCCAAGTGCTGCGCCACATGGGCCCCAAAGAGGTCCAGCGTGTCGGCGTGGCCATGGCGCAGATGCGCAATGTGCACCGCGAGCAAGTCGAGCAGGTGATGAGCGAGTTCGTCGAGATCGTCGGCGACCAGACCAGCCTGGGCGTCGGCTCCGACAGCTACATTCGCAAGATGCTCACCTCGGCCCTGGGCGAAGACAAGGCCAACGGCCTGATCGACCGCATCCTGCTGGGTGGCAACACCAGCGGCCTGGACAGCCTCAAGTGGATGGAACCGCGGGCAGTGGCCGACGTGATCCGCTACGAGCACCCACAGATCCAGGCGATCGTGGTGGCCTACCTGGACCCGGACCAGGCCGGCGAAGTGCTCGGCCACTTCGACCATAAAGTGCGCCTGGACATCATCCTGCGCGTGTCGTCGCTCAACACCGTGCAGCCGGCGGCGCTCAAAGAACTCAACACCATTCTGGAGAAGCAGTTCTCCGGCAATTCCAACGCCTCGCGCACCACCCTGGGTGGCATCAAGCGCGCGGCCGACATCATGAACTTCCTCGACAGCTCGGTGGAAGGCCAGTTGATGGACTCGATCCGCGAGATCGACGACACCCTGTCCGGCCAGATCGAAGACCTGATGTTCGTGTTCAACAACCTGGCCGATGTCGACGACCGTGGCATCCAGGCGCTGCTGCGCGAAGTGTCCTCGGACGTGCTGGTGCTGGCGCTCAAGGGCTCGGACGAAAACGTCAAAGAAAAGATCTTCAAGAACATGTCCAAGCGCGCCTCGGAGCTGTTGCGCGACGATCTGGAAGCCAAGGGCCCGGTGCGCGTCAGCGACGTGGAAACCGCCCAGAAGGAAATCCTCACCATTGCCCGCCGTATGGCCGAAGCCGGAGAAATCGTTCTCGGCGGGAAGGGCGGCGAAGAAATGATCTAAGGCGCCTTGCATGTCGAATAAAGATGAGGCGCCTAGCGATCTGATTCGCGCGCGGGATGTCGGCGGCTTTGACATCTGGTCGCTGCCCAGCTTCGACCCCCATGTGCCGGAGCCCGAGCCTGAACCGGTGGAGGAACCACCGGCGGAAATGGAAGAAGTGCCGCTGGATGAAGTCCAGCCACTGACCCTCGAAGAGTTGGAAACCATCCGCCAGGAGGCCTATAACGAAGGCTTTGCGGCGGGGGAAAAAGACGGCTTTCGCAGCACCACCCTCAAGGTTCGCCAGGAAGCCGAGGCGGCGCTGGCCACCAAGCTGGGTAGCCTGGAGCGCCTGATGGGTAACCTGTTCGACCCTATCGCCGAACAGGACTCACAGCTGGAAAAATCCATGGTCGGCCTGGTGCAGCACATCGCGCGCCAAGTGATCCAGCGCGAACTGGTGCTCGACTCCAGCCAGATCGAAGCGGTGATGCGTGAAGCCCTCAAGCTGCTGCCCCTGGGCGTCGGCAATGTGCGGCTGTACATCAACCCCCAGGATTTCGAACAGGTCAAAGCCCTGCGCGAGCGCCATGAAGAAACCTGGCGCATCGTCGAAGACGCTTCGTTGCAGCCCGGCGGTTGCCGCGTCGAGACCGAACACAGCCGCATCGATGCGACGGTGGAAACCCGCATCAGCCAGATCATGGCCAAGTTGTTCGATCAACTGCATGAACAAGCCCTGCACCCCGCCGAACCGGATCTGAGCGTTGACCTGGACGCCACCGATGCGCCTTGATCGCACCAGCTTCGCCAAGCGCCTGGGCAGCTACGCCGAGGCCACCGAGTTGCCCGGCCAGCCGATCCTCGAAGGGCGCCTGTTGCGCATGGTCGGCCTGACCCTCGAAGCCGAGGGCCTGCGCGCCGCCATGGGCAGCCGCTGCCTGGTGATCAACGACGACAGCTACCACCCGGTGCAGGTCGAAGCCGAGGTGATGGGCTTTTCGGGCAGCAAGATCTTCCTGATGCCGGTCGGCAGCCTCGCCGGCATTGCCCCTGGCGCCCGCGTGGTGCCGCTGGCCGACACTGGCCGCCTGCCCATGGGCATGAGCATGCTGGGCCGCGTACTCGATGGTGCCGGTCGTGCGCTGGACGGCAAGGGCGGCATGAAGGCCGAAGACTGGGTGCCGATGGACGGCCCCACCATCAACCCGCTCAAACGCAACCCCATCAGCGTGCCGCTGGACGTGGGCATTCGCAGCATCAACGGTTTATTGACGGTCGGTCGCGGCCAGCGCCTGGGCCTGTTCGCCGGTACCGGCGTGGGTAAGTCGGTGTTGCTGGGCATGATGACGCGCTTTACCGAGGCCGACATCATCGTGGTGGGGCTGATCGGCGAGCGGGGCCGCGAAGTGAAGGAGTTCATCGAGCACAGCCTCGGTGAGGAAGGGCTCAAGCGTTCCGTTGTCGTCGCTTCTCCGGCAGACGATGCACCGCTGATGCGATTGCGCGCGGCGATGTACTGCACGCGCATCGCCGAATATTTTCGCGACAAGGGCAAGAACGTCCTGTTGCTGATGGACTCGCTCACGCGTTTCGCCCAGGCCCAGCGCGAGATCGCCCTGGCCATCGGTGAACCGCCCGCGACCAAAGGTTACCCGCCGTCGGTATTTGCCAAGTTGCCCAAGCTGGTGGAGCGTGCCGGTAATGCCGAAGCCGGCGGTGGCTCGATCACCGCGTTCTATACCGTGTTGTCTGAAGGCGACGACCAACAGGACCCGATTGCCGACTCGGCCCGGGGCGTGCTCGACGGCCACATCGTGCTGTCGCGGCGCCTGGCGGAAGAGGGGCATTACCCAGCCATCGATATCGAAGCGTCCATCAGCCGGGTGATGCCGGCGGTGGTCACGCCGGAGCATATGGCTCGTGCCCAGCAGTTCAAGCAGCTGTGGTCGCGCTACCAGCAAAGCCGTGACCTGATCAGCGTCGGCGCCTATGTGGCCGGTGGCGACCGCGACACCGACCTGGCCATCGCCTTGCAGCCGCAACTGGTGACCTACCTGCGCCAGGGTCTCAACGACAAGATCACCATGGGCGAGAGCCAGTCGCACTTGCAGTCCATCTTCGCCCCGGCGCCGGGCGGCTAAGCCATGGCCAACAGCCGCGCCGCGCGCCTGGCCCCAGTGGTGGACATGGCCGAAAAGGCCGAGAAAGCCGCCGTACAGCGCCTTGGCTACTTCCAGGGCCAGGTGCGTTTGGCCCAAAGCAAGCTGGGCGACCTGGAGCGCTTTCGTGGCGAGTACCAGCAACAGTGGATCGAGCGCGGCAGCCAGGGTGTGTCCGGCCAGTGGCTGATGGGATACCAGGGCTTTCTCAATCAGCTTGAAACCGCCGTTGGTCAGCAACGCCAGAGCCTGGCCTGGCACGAGGCCAACCTCGACAAAGCCCGCGAGGCCTGGCAACAGGCGTTTGCCCGGGTCGAGGGGCTGCGCAAACTGGTGCAGCGCTACATCGACGAAGCGCGCGCCATCGAAGACAAGCGCGAGCAAAAGCTGCTCGATGAATTGTCCCAACGCCTTCCCCGACCAGAACAGTTCTAATCGGCACTACAAACCCAGTGTGGGGGCTGGCTTGCCTGCGAAAGCGGTGGTTCAGTTAAAGATTCCGTGGCTGACACGCCGCCATCGCAGGCAAGCCAGCTCCCACAGTTGATTCACTGTGTTGCTCAGATGCTCTTCAGCTGCTACACCTTGTGTCTAGTGCAACGACAAGGAAGCAGTCACATGACAGTCGAGTCAGAAGTATCCCTGGATGGGAAGAAGTTGACGATCGCAATCAGGGGCCGGTTCGATTTCGGCAGCCACCAGGCGTTTCGGGAGGCCTACGAGCGTTTCTACAAGGTCCCCGAGATCTATATCGTCGATCTCAAGGAGGCCACCTACATGGACAGTTCAGCCCTCGGCATGCTGCTGTTGCTACGTGATCATGCCGGCGGCGATGACGCCGAGGTCCGCGTGACGAACAGCAACTCCGACGTTCGCAAGATCCTCGCCATCTCCAACTTCGACAAGCTGTTCGACATCAGTTGAGCGCCCTGGCCCCGGTCCTGGAAGCGCTGACCATCCTGATCGCCGAAGACAGCGCCGCCGACCGCCTGTTGCTGGCGAGCATCATCCGCCGCCAGGGCCATCAGGTGCTGACTGTCAGCAATGGCGCCGAAGCGATTGAGGTGTTTGCCCGTGAGCGCCCGCAACTGGTGTTGATGGACGCGCTGATGCCGGTGATGGACGGCTTTGAAGCCGCGCGGCAGATCAAGCAATTGGCGGGGGAGGCGCTGGTGCCGATCATCTTCCTCACCTCGCTGCGCGAAAGCGAAGCCCTGGCCCAGTGCCTGGACGCCGGTGGCGATGACTTTTTGCCCAAGCCCTATAACCCCTTGATCCTGGCGGCGAAGATCAACGCCATGGACCGCCTGCGCCGCCTGCAGGCCACGGTTTTGCAACAGCGTGACCTGATCGCCAAGCATCACGAACACCTGATGCATGAACAGCGGGCGGCCAAGGCGGTGTTCGACAAGGTCGCCCATTCCGGTTGTATCAACGCCGCGCCGAATATTCGCTACCTGCAATCGCCTTATGCGCTGTTCAACGGTGACTTGTTGCTGGCGGCCTACACGCCATCGGGTGACATGCACGTGCTGCTCGGGGATTTCACCGGCCATGGCTTGCCGGCCGCCATCGGCGCCATGCCCCTGGCCGAAGTGTTCTACGGCATGACCGCCAAGGGCTACGGCCTCACGCAGACCCTGCGGGAAATGAACGCCAAGCTCAAGCGCATCCTGCCGGTGGACATGTTCTGCTGCGCCACCTTGCTGTGCCTGAGCGCCCAGCGGCGGGCGGTGGAAGTGTGGAACGGCGGCATGCCCGAAGGCTATGTGCATGAAGTCGCCACCGGCAGGCGCACGCCGTTGATGTCGCGGCACCTGCCCTTGGGGGTGTTGTCGGCAGAGGCGTTCGATGACAGTACCGAGGTCTGGCCCATGGCGTTGGGCGACCGGGTGTTTTTGCTCTCCGATGGTGTGCTGGACACCGCTGACGCCAACGATCAACTGTTCGGCGCCGAGCGCTTGCAGCAGGTGTTCGCCGCCAACCGCGAGCCTGACCGCCTGTTCGAGGACATCGAGCAGGCCCTGGCGGCCTTTCGCGGCCAGGCGCGCGATGACGTCAGCATGGTCGAGATCACGTTGCAGGCAGGCCAGCCCTTGCGGGCGGCCGAGCCGATGTATGCTGACAGCGGCCAGTCGTGCCCGCTGGATTGGTCGGTGAGTTTCGAATTTCGCGCCCAGACCCTCAGAACCTACAACCCGCTGCCGTACCTGCTGCAACTGCTGCTGGAGATCCACGGCCTGCGTGAGCAGAGTGGGGCGCTTTACAGCGTGATGGCCGAGTTGTATTCCAACGCGCTGGAGCATGGCGTGCTGGGCCTGGACTCACGGCTCAAGCGCGATGCCCAGGGGTTTGCGCAGTATTATCGCCAGCGCCATGAGCGGCTGGCGCAGTTGGACAGCGGTTACGTGCGCGTGCATGTGCAGGTGGTACCCACCGACAAGGGCGGCAAATTGACCTTGCGCGTCGAAGACAGCGGGCAGGGTTTTGATGTGGAACAGGAGCTGGCCCGCCCCGTGGACATCGACCGTCTGTCTGGTCGGGGTCTTAGCCTGGTGCGTCAACTGAGCAGCGCTGTAGGCTGGTCCGATGGCGGGCGCAGTGTCTGCGTGGAGTTTTGTTGGGAGGCTCTGGCATAATCCGCCGATTCTTGATCAAGGAGCGAGCAAGTGGCTGAGATTCATTTGGACCCCGACGTGTTGTCGGACTTGCAGGAAGTAATGGAGAGCGAGTACCCGACGTTGCTCGACACCTTTATCGAGGACTCGCAAGAGCGCGTCGCAGCACTGCGCAAGGCTGGAGGCGACGCCAAAACGTTGGGGCGGATTGCCCACAGTTTCAAAGGCAGCAGCGGCAATCTAGGGGCGGTGCGTTTGGCCCAATTGTGTGAGTTGCTGGAGGCCGAGGCCGTCGAGGCGGCCTCGGATCTAAGTGCACTGGTTGATCAGATTGATCATGAGTTCGCGCTGGTCAAGCCACTGTATGAATGTAGGAGCGAGCTTGCTCGCGAAAAACGTCAACGATAACGCGTACTTCCTGGATGAATGCGGCGCCTGTGAGTTTTTCGCGAGCAAACTCGCTCCTACATTGAATCGGATATGTCCAGGCATTTTGTAAACCTGGCCCGACTCTTGCTCTACCTCCATAGACTGCATCCCCGACCCCCATGCAGTGGAGACCCTTACTTATGCCAGTCGCCCCCCATTCGCTCCTTCAGGCTGCCACCGCGGCCAAGCCTCAAGCGCCGGCCGCCACGCCTGCGGTAGCGCCTGCGGCCCCGCGGGACAAGGGCGCTGGCTTCGCTCAAGTGTTTGCCAAGCAAGCTGCCAAACCGCAGGCCAAGAGCGACGACGCGCCAGCCAAACCCGTGCGCGACAAAGCGGCTGAAGCCAGCGATAAACCTGCCGCCAGCGCGCCAGCGGTTGCCGATAGCGGCAATCCCTTGCCTGCCAAGCCGGCCAAGAGCGACGACCACGCCGACAGTGAAGGCGAGCCACCGGCCGACCCGTCCCTGGCGCAGCAACCGGTGGCCGACCCGGCGCTGGTTGCCACCGTAACGCCGGTGGCGGTCCCTGTGCCCGTACAAGCGCCTGCCGTCGCTGCCGAAGATGACCAGGCCCTGCCGCTCATCGCGGTGACCGAGGAGCCCAAGCAGCCGGCCTTCGACCCCGAGGCTGACCCGCTGGATTCGATGCCGGCCGTGCGCCTGGCGATGGAGCAGGGCGGTCACGTCTCGGCCAGCAGCCAGGCGCCGCAGAAAGCCGCGCCCACCACCCAGGACCAACCGACCGCTGCGCAGAACTTTGCCGCTGGCCTGGCCAACATGGTTGACCAGCAAGCCACCAAGGACAGCACCGACCAAGGCGGTGACAAGGCCTTCGGCGCGCTGATCGATGACGGCCTCAAGGACCTCAAGAACGCCAGCAGCGACACCCGTGTGGACGACTTCGCCAACCGCCTGGCCGCGCTGACCCAGGCGGCCACACCGAAAACCGCGAATGCCTTGCCGCCCGTCACCAATGCGCCCCTGGCCATGCACCAGAGCGGCTGGACCGAAGAGGTGGTCAACCGCGTGATGTACCTGTCCAGCGCCAACCTCAAGTCGGCCGAGATCCAGTTGCAGCCCGCTGAGCTGGGGCGCCTGGATATCAAGGTCAACATGACGGCGGATCAGCAAGCCCAGGTCAACTTCATGAGCGGCCATGCGGTGGTGCGTGAAGCGCTGGAGAGCCAGTCGGGGCGTTTGCGCGAGATGTTTGCCCAGCAGGGCATGGGGCAGGTGGATGTGAATGTCTCCGACCAATCGCGGGGGCAGGACCAGCAGCAACAGCAGGGCCAGGCGCGGGGCGTCAGTGGCAGCGGCAGGCGTGCTGACAGCGGCGACGCCGGTGGCCCTGTGGACGTGGCCGAAGTGGCGGCGCCAGTGAGTCAGAGCGTGATTGGCTCCAGCGCGGTCGACTACTACGCCTGACTTCCTGTTCAAACCCGGTCAGTGTGGGAGCTGGCTGATCGTTCCCACGCTCTGCGTGGGAATGCCACCCCGGACGCTCCGCGTCCCGAAGTCGGCGATGTTTTCGACCGTTGCGCACGGTGACGCGTAGCGTCACAGGATGCATTCCCACGCAGAGCGTGGGAACGATCATCTTCCTGCGCCTGCCAGCCAACTCTGGCATAACACTTGCTCTTGCCTTGCCATAGATCTACGAATCCCCGAATAGTGACGGATTATTGGCATGGCGAAGAGCGACGACGCAGCAACTCCCCCCGCAGGCAAAGGCAAGCTCAAGCTGATCCTGTTGATTGTGCTGGGCCTGCTCCTGGCCATCGGCGCCTCGGTGGGCGGCACCTGGTACATCATGCACAGCAGTGCGAGCAAACCGGCGCCCGCCGCCGAAGCTGCCACCAACGTCAAGCAACCGGCAATCTTCGAGCAGATGCTTCCGGCCTTTGTCGCCAACTACAACCAGAATGGTCGCCAACGCTATCTGCAGGTGAGCATCACCTTGCTGGCGCGCAACCAGGCGGACCTCGATGCCCTCAAGGTGCATATGCCGGTGATCCGCAACAACCTGGTGATGCTGTTCTCCGGGCAGAGCTTCGACAGCCTGGCCACGCCAGTCGGCCAGGAAATGCTGCGCCAGAAGGTCACTGCCAGCGTGCAGGAAGTGGCCCAGAAAGAACTCGGCAAAGTCGTGGTCGAGCAGGCGCTCTTCACTAACTTCGTATTGCAGTAGGATCACGACATGGCCGTGCAAGACCTGCTGTCCCAGGATGAAATCGACGCGCTGTTGCATGGCGTGGACGATGGTCTGGTACAGACCGAAATGGCTGCCGAACCCGGCAGCGTCAAAAGTTACGACCTGACCAGCCAGGATCGCATCGTACGGGGACGCATGCCGACCCTGGAGATGATCAACGAACGCTTTGCCCGCTACACCCGCATCAGCATGTTCAACATGCTGCGCCGCTCGGCGGACGTGGCCGTGGGCGGTGTGCAGGTGATGAAGTTCGGTGAATACGTGCACTCGCTGTACGTGCCCACGAGCCTCAACCTGGTCAAGATCAAGCCATTGCGCGGCACTGCGCTGTTTATCCTCGACGCCAAACTGGTGTTCAAGTTGGTGGACAACTTCTTCGGTGGCGACGGCCGTCACGCCAAGATCGAAGGGCGTGAATTCACCCCCACCGAACTGCGCGTGGTGCGCATGGTGCTGGAGCAGGCCTTCATCGACTTGAAGGAAGCCTGGCAGGCGATCATGGAAGTCAATTTCGAGTACATCAACTCGGAAGTGAACCCGGCCATGGCCAACATCGTCGGCCCCAGCGAAGCCATTGTGGTGTCGACCTTCCACATCGAACTCGATGGCGGTGGCGGCGACCTGCACGTGACCATGCCGTATTCGATGATCGAGCCGGTGCGCGAAATGCTCGACGCCGGTTTCCAGTCCGACCTCGACGACCAGGACGAACGCTGGGTCAAGGCCCTGCGCGAAGACCTGCTGGACGTCGACGTGCCGCTGAGCGCCACCGTGGCCCGCCGCCAGTTGCGCCTGCGGGATATTTTGCACATGGCGCCTGGGGACATCATCCCCGTCGACTTGCCGCAAGAGCTGATCATGCGCGCCAACGGCGTGCCGTCATTCAAGGTCAAGCTCGGTTCCCACAAGGGCAACCTGGCGCTGCAAGTGGTTGAGCCGATCAACCGCCGCTGATTCAACCCTAATTCATGATTGTTTGCTGCGCCGAGGACATGTAATGGCTACCGAACACGAAAACACTTCCGCCGAAGACCAGGCCCTGGCTGACGAGTGGGCTGCGGCCCTGGAAGAAACCGGCGATGTTGGCCAGGACGACATCGACGCGCTGCTGGCCGCCGACGCCGCCACCGCGCCGGCTGGCAACCGCCTGGCCATGGAAGAATTCGGCAGCGTGCCGAAGAACAACGACCCGGTGAGCCTCGACGGCCCGAACCTGGATGTGATCCTCGACATCCCGGTGTCGATTTCCATGGAAGTGGGCAGCACCGAAATCAACATCCGCAACCTGTTGCAGCTCAACCAGGGCTCTGTGATCGAGCTGGACCGCCTGGCCGGCGAGCCGTTGGACGTGCTGGTCAACGGCACCCTGATTGCCCATGGCGAGGTGGTGGTGGTCAACGAGAAGTTCGGCATCCGCCTGACCGACGTGATCAGCCCGAGCGAACGCATCAAGAAGTTGCGCTGAGATGAAGTACTCGATGGCGGGACTGTTGCTGGCGCTGCCATTGAGCGCCCTGGCGGCGGAGCCGGTGGCGCAGGTGGCTGCGGCGCCAGCGGTCGGTAGCGTCAGCGGGCAGTTGACGCAACTGGTGCTAGGCCTGTTGCTGGTGATCGGCCTGATTTTCCTGCTGGCCTGGTTGATGCGCCGCGTACAGCGCATCGGCCCGGGCAACGGCCAGGTGATCGAGCTGGTGGGCTCGCGCGCCCTCGGCCCGCGTGACCGGCTGGTGCTGGTGCAGGTGGGCGAGGAGCAAATCCTGCTCGGCATCACCCCTGGCCGCATCACCCCGCTGCATGTACTCAAGACCCCGGTGGATGCGGTCAAGACCGAAGCCGCCACGCCAGAATTCGCCCAGCGCCTGATGGAGTTGCTGGGCAAGGATCAGAAGGATAAGAAGTAATGCGCGTTTTGTTGACGCTCATGCTGTTGCTGGCCGCACCGATGGCCCTGGGCGCCGACCCGTTGTCGATCCCGGCGATCACCCTGGGCACCAACGCGGCGGGCGCGCAGGAATATTCGGTCAGCCTGCAGATCCTGCTGATCATGACGGCGCTGAGTTTTATCCCGGCGTTCGTCATGCTGATGACCAGCTTTACGCGGATCATCATCGTCTTCTCGATCCTGCGCCAGGCCCTGGGCCTGCAGCAGACGCCGTCGAACCAGATCCTCACCGGCATGGCGCTGTTTTTGACGCTGTTCATCATGGCGCCGGTGTTCGACAAGGTGAACCAGCAAGCCCTGCAACCTTATCTGGCAGAAAAGCTCACGGCCCAGGATGCCATCGACAAGGCCCAGGGCCCGATCAAGGACTTCATGCTGTCGCAAACCCGCTCCAGCGACCTTGAGCTGTTCATGCGCCTGTCCAAGCGCACCGACATCGCCACCCCGGACCAGGCACCGCTGACCATCCTGGTGCCGGCGTTCGTCACCTCTGAACTGAAGACCGCGTTCCAGATCGGCTTCATGATCTTCATCCCGTTCCTGATCATCGACCTGGTGGTGGCGAGCGTGTTGATGGCCATGGGTATGATGATGCTGTCGCCTTTGATCATCTCGTTGCCGTTCAAGATCATGCTGTTTGTGCTGGTGGACGGCTGGGCGCTGATCATTGGCACCCTGGCCGGCAGTTTCGGAGGGGTATAGCGCTATGACGCCAGAAGTCGCCGTCGACCTGTTCCGTGAAGCGCTGTGGCTGACCACCCTGATGGTTGCCGTGCTGGTGGTGCCGAGCCTGTTGGTCGGCCTGCTGGTGGCGATGTTCCAGGCGGCCACCCAGATCAACGAACAAACCTTAAGCTTCCTGCCGCGCCTGCTGGTAATGCTGGTGACCCTGATTGTCGCCGGCCCATGGCTGGTGCAAACCTTCATGGAATACATCCTGCAGTTGTACGGCAGTATTCCGCAGTTGATCGGCTGAGCCGATGCAATCCTTGCTGGCCTTGACCGACACCCAGATCAGTACCTGGGTGGCCTCGTTCATCCTGCCGCTGTTTCGCGTCACGGCCATGCTGATGGCCATGCCGGTGTTCGGCACCACCCTGGTACCGCGTCGCGTGCGTTTGTATTTTGCCGTGGCGATCACCGTGGTGATCGTGCCTGGCCTGCCGCCGATGCCGCCGGTGAACGCCCTCGACCTGAGCGCCTTGCTGCTGATTGCCGAGCAGATCCTGATCGGCGCCATGCTGGGGTTTTCCCTCACGTTGTTCTTCCAGGCGTTTGTGATCGCCGGGCAAATCATCTCGATCCAGATGGGCATGGGCTTCGCGTCCATGGTCGACCCTACCAACGGGGTGTCGGCGGCGGTGATCGGGCAGTTTCTGACCATGCTGGTGACCTTGCTGTTTCTGGCCATGAACGGTCACCTGGTGGCGTTCGAAGTCTTGACCGAAAGCTTCACCACCTTGCCGGTGGGCTCGGGGTTGGTGGTCAACCATTTCTGGGAGCTGGTGGGGCGCCTCGGTTGGGTGTTGGGCGCAGCGCTGTTGCTGGTGCTGCCGGCGATCACGGCGCTGCTGGTGGTCAATATCGCGTTTGGCGTGATGACCCGTGCGGCGCCGCAACTGAACATCTTCTCGATTGGCTTCCCCTTGACCCTGGTGTTGGGCATGGGGATTTTCTGGGTCGGCCTGGCTGACATTCTCAATCAGTATCAACCGCTTGCGAGCGAAGCCTTGCAGTTCTTACGTGATCTGGCACGGGCGCGCTGAGCCATGGCCGAGAGCGAGAGTGGTCAGGACAAAACAGAAGACCCCACGGAGAAACGTAAAAAGGACTCCAGGGAAAAGGGCGAGATCGCGCGCTCCAAAGAGCTCAACACCTTCGCCACCATGATCGCTGGCGCCGGCGCCTTGCTGATCTACGGCGGTGGCCTGGCGCTGGACCTGCTGGAGATGATGAAACATAACTTCAGCCTGCCGCGCGAAGTGTTGCTCAACCCCGACGCCATGGCCCAGTACCTGCTGCACTCGGGCAAGATCGCGTTGCTGGCGGTGCAGCCGATTCTGATCACCTTGTTGCTCGCCGCGCTGATCGGCCCGGTGGCTCTGGGCGGCTGGCTGTTTGCTGCGGGCAGCATGGCGCCCAAGTTCAGCCGCATGAACCCCGGGGCGGGGCTCAAGCGCATGTTTTCGGTCAAGGCCCTGGTGGAATTGCTCAAGGCCCTGGCCAAGTTTTTCCTGATTCTGTTCGTGGCCCTGGCGGTGTTGTCGTCCGACATCGATGATTTGCTGCGCATCGCCCATGAGCCGCTGGAGTCGGCGATCATCCACAGCGTGCAGGTGGTGGGCTGGAGCGCGCTGTGGATGGCGCTCGGGCTGATCCTGATCGCCGCCGTGGATGCGCCGATCCAGTTGTGGGAAAGCCACAAGAAACTGCTGATGACCAAGCAGGAAGTGCGCGACGAACACAAGGACCAGGAAGGCCGCCCCGAGGTCAAGCAACGCATCCGCCAACTGCAGCGGGAAATGTCTCAGCGCAAGATGATGGCCTCGGTGCCCGACGCCGACGTGGTCATCACCAACCCGACCCACTACGCCGTGGCCCTCAAGTACGACCCCGAGAAAGGCGGCGCGCCGATGCTGCTGGCCAAGGGCAGCGACTTTACCGCGTTGAAAATCCGCGAAATCGCGGTGGCCAACGACATTCTGTTATTGGAGTCGCCAGCATTGGCGCGTTCGATTTTCTACTCCACCGACCTCGACCAGGAAATCCCGGCCGGCCTGTACCTGGCGGTGGCGCAGGTGTTGGCCTACGTGTACCAGATCCGCCAATACCGCGCCGGCAAGGGCAAGCGGCCTGATCCGCTCAAAGACCTGCCGATCCCGCCAGACCTGCGCCGCGATTCCTGACCGCTCCTACAGAAAGGGCCGTCTACCTGTCAACTTTGACAGTAGCCATTACGCCGCCTTCACTGTTTGATACAGCGATGAGGCGCGCAACCGTGCGCGGCTCGGGAGGCGGTGATGGATAGGGGTACGGTCAAGTGGTTTGATGCGGTCAAAGGCATCGGCTTTATTGCCCGGGATCGCGATGGCAACCCGGTTGCCGTCCAATCGGCAGGCACGCAATGCAGTGACTTGCCACCCACCCCTGCCAAGCCGCGAAAACCCCGCAAGCGCAAGAAATCATCGGATGCATGAATCGTCTGCTGTTCCACCGCTACCACCCATCGGCAGCTCGCGTCTACCTGTCAACTCTGACAGTAGCCAAACCACGTTTCCCATTGTTTTATGGATGAACCAAACACTGCACGTATGTAGTCAACGAGAGGCAGGGAGAGCGGGATTGAGCGAGGTCAAAGGGACTGTCAAATCCTACGACTGGATCAGGGGCGATTGGCTGGTCGAATTGGATGAGGGGACAGAAGAGGTATTTATCAATCGCAAGGATTGGCGCTGCACCGCGCTGTCGGTGGGTAAGCGTCTGAGGTTTCAAATGGTCCATCGGCCCAAGGGCATCTATGCGGTGCCCGTCAGAGGGCATGATCGAGGTGGATTGGGTTCTGAGGAAGGGTAAGGAGAGCGGCAATGGCAACGGGTACTGTGAAGTGGTTTAGCACGGAGAAGGGGTTTGGTTTTATTACCCCGGAGGATGGAGGGGCGGACGTGTTCGCCCATCACTCGGCAATTGCGTCGAGTGGGTTTCGATCTTTGGAAGAGAACCAAAAAGTAGAGTATGACCTCACACAAGGTCCAAAAGGCCCACAAGCTGAGAATATACGGCCAGTTTAAAAACTGAATCACATGTGGGAGCTGGCTTGCCCGCATTATCCGCTGCTTGCGTTTGATCGTTCCCAGGCTCCCGCGTGGGAAGGCATCGCGTGACGCTCTGCGTCACCCTTGCGCAGAGCTCAAGTCGTACGTCTGGCTCGAGACGCGGAGCGTCCCAGGCGGCATTCCAGCGCGGGGCGTGGGAATGATCGAGGGGGCCGCGTTATTGAAGAGGTATTTATCAATCGCAAGGATTGGCGCAAGACGGCGCTGGCGGTGGGGAGGCGTCTGAGGTTTCAAATGGTCCATCGGCCCAAGGGTATCTATGCGTTGCCCGTCAGAGGGCATCATCGAGGTGGGTTGGGTTCTGAGTAAGGGTAAGGAGAGCGGCAATGGCAACGGGTACGGTCAAGTTCTACAACAAACCCAAAGGGTATGGGTTTATTACTCCGGACGACGGTGGAAATGACGTTTTTGTGCATGTTTTAGTAGTTGAACGTTCGGGTTTGCGAGAGCTTTCAGAAGGGCAAAAGGTGCAATACGATCTCGTAGTTGGGAGGGATGGAAAGGTCACTGCGGAAAATCTTCAAAGCTTGACGTAAATATTATTGATCGTTCCCACGCTCCCGCGTGGGAATGCATTGCGTGACGCTCTGCGTCGCCCTTGCGCAGTGCTCAAGTCGCGCGCCTGGCTCGGGACGCGGAGCGTCCCAGGCGGCATTCCCACGCGGAGCGTGGGAACGATCGAGGGGGCTGCGTTATCCGCTGTGTGCGGTGTCCAACATTCCGCCTTCACCGTGCAAGCGATCAGCCAGTAACTGCGCCAGTTCGATCAACTGCGCAACACCGAGCAATTCCTCTCGTTTCGAACCTTCCAAGTCAAAGGCCAGGTCACAGCTCAAGGCATTGGCCGAAGCGAGTGTTTCGCTGAGGTTGACCAGCAGGTCTTCGCTGCTGATGCCGTCGGCTACGGTAAACAGCCGGGTGGGGGGATTTGGGGTAGGTTTGATCACTGTGAAGCTCCTTATGAAAGTGAAGCCGCCACTGATCGCCGCGACGCGATGGAGGGTGGCAGCTGTACGCAGGTTCGCGGACCGGTGAAGGAGCAACCCGGCATACCCGAAGGTATCCCGCGCACAGCCGCCATAGCGCCGCACAGTAGACGATAAAAAACCGCTTACTGAAAGGGAGATGGTGCTTTTGCTCCGTTGTGAACCGGGCCGCGACGCCCGTCCGCTGCGTTTGCAGCGGTGTACGGAGACTAGAGATCACATTTCCTAGGGGCAACCCCAAATCCATGTCGGAAATTTCCTCGATATCCACGATGCACACAAATCCAAATGTGGGAGCTGGCTTGCCTGCGATGGCTGACTCGCAGCCACTATCCCAGTGGCTGACACACCGCAATCGCAGGCAAGCCAGCCCCCACACTCGAATCGGTTACCACCCGACGATCACTCCAAAAGCAAAGTTGGAAGGCTTCTTGCAACCCCGCCTCCAAGTCGCCCTCCAGCGTCAAAACTTTGCTTCAAGGACCCGAGGAATACCGGTGGTAGATCGCTCTCAAATGCTCAACACGGCCCGTGGCACCCTGACTGACTTGTCGCGGGGCAATCTGGGTGTGCCGTTGTTGTTGCTGGTGATGCTGGCAATGATGATGTTGCCGATGCCGCCGTTCCTGCTCGACGTGTTCTTTACCTTCAACATTGCCCTGTCCGTCGTAGTCCTGCTGGTGTGCGTGTACGCCCTGCGGCCGCTGGATTTTGCGGTATTCCCGACGATTCTGCTGGTGGCTACCCTGTTGCGCCTGGCATTGAACGTGGCTTCCACGCGGGTGGTGATGCTCCACGGCCAGGACGGCCACGCGGCCGCCGGTAAGGTGATCCAGGCGTTCGGTGAGGTGGTGATCGGCGGTAACTACGTGGTTGGTATCGTGGTGTTTGCGATCCTGATGATTATCAACTTCGTGGTGGTGACCAAGGGCGCTGGGCGAATTTCCGAGGTGAGCGCGCGGTTTACCCTCGACGCCATGCCCGGCAAGCAGATGGCCATCGACGCCGACCTCAACGCCGGCCTGATCGACCAGAACCAGGCCAAGTCGCGCCGGGCCGAAGTTGCTCAGGAAGCCGAGTTCTACGGCTCCATGGACGGCGCCAGCAAATTTGTGCGCGGTGACGCCATCGCTGGCCTGTTGATTCTGTTTATCAACCTGATCGGCGGCATGGCGGTCGGTATCTTCCAGCACGGGATGACCTTCGGTGATGCCGGCAAGGTGTACGCCTTGCTGACCATCGGTGACGGTTTAGTGGCGCAATTGCCATCACTGTTGTTATCCACAGCGGCGGCCATCATGGTTACCCGTGCTTCGGGCTCCGAAGACATGGGCAAGCAGATCAGCCGGCAGATGTTCGCTTCGCCCAAGGCCCTGGCCGTGGCGGCGGGCATTATGGCGATCATGGGTATCGTGCCGGGCATGCCGCACTTCTCGTTCCTGAGCATGGCGGCCCTGGCGGGTGGCGCGGCGTACCTGTTCTGGAAGAAGCAGAACCAGGTCAAGGTCCAGGCCGAGCAGGAGATCGCGCGTCAACAGGAGCTGCTGCCATCCCCGGCCCGTGCCCAGGAAACCAAGGAACTGGGCTGGGATGACGTTACGCCCATCGACATGATCGGCCTGGAAGTCGGCTACCGCCTGATCCCACTGGTCGACCGCAACCAGGGCGGGCAACTGCTGGCGCGAATCAAGGGCGTGCGCAAGAAGCTGTCCCAGGACTTGGGCTTCCTGATGCCCACCGTGCATATTCGCGACAACCTCGACCTGGCCCCCAGCGCCTATCGCCTGACGCTGATGGGGGTGATCCTGGCCGAAGCCGAGATCTACCCAGACCGCGAACTGGCGATCAACCCAGGGCAAGTGTTCGGTACGCTCAACGGCATCACCGCCAAAGATCCGGCTTTCGGCCTGGAAGCGGTGTGGATCGAAGTGAGCCAGCGCAGCCAGGCGCAGTCTTTGGGTTACACCGTGGTGGATGCCAGCACCGTGGTCGCCACGCACCTCAACCAGATTCTCTACAAGCACTCCCACGAGTTGATCGGTCACGAGGAAGTCCAGCAATTGATGGGCTTGCTGGCCAAATCGTCGCCGAAACTGGCCGAAGAACTGGTGCCGGGCGTGTTGTCGCTGTCGCAGTTGCTCAAGGTGTTGCAAGCGCTGTTGGCCGAACAGGTGCCCGTGCGCGACATTCGCAGCATTGCCGAGGCCATCGCCAACAATGCCGCCAAGAGTCAAGATACTGCCGCTCTGGTGGCGGCGGTGCGTGTCGGCGTGTCCCGCGCAATCGTGCAAAGCATTGTAGGGACTGAGTCCGAGCTGCCTGTGATCACCTTGGAACCCAGGTTGGAACAAATATTGCTCAATAGTATTCAGAAGGCAGGGCAAGGCCAGGAAGAGGGCGTTTTACTGGAGCCAAGCATGGCTGAAAAGCTGCAGCGTTCGTTGATCGACGCCGCACAGCGCCAGGAAATGCAGGGCAACCCGGTGATCCTGCTGGTGGCCGGCCCGGTTCGCGCGATGTTGTCGCGGTTTGGACGCCTGGCTGTACCGAATTTGCACGTGTTGGCTTACCAGGAAATTCCTGACAATAAGCAAGTGACTATCGTCGCGACAGTTGGGCCCAATGGCTGAGGTAGTGGGTTATGCAAGTTAAGCGTTTTTTCGCCGCCGATATGCGTCAGGCCATGAAATTGGTCCGCGATGAGCTGGGCGCCGATGCCGCGATTATCGGTAACCGTCGGATTGCCGGCGGTGTCGAGCTGACGGCTGCCCTGGATTACACACCCCAGGCGCTGGCCCCGCGCGTACCGAACATGGAACTCGAAGACGAGCTGCGCAAGACCGCCTCGCGCATTGTGTCGGCCCAGGCTGAACTGAGCATGCGTGGCGACAGCGATGCCAGCACCAATCGCCAGTTGTTTGCCGGCCTGCCGCTGACCGCCGCCGAGCCGCTGGTTGAGCCCACCTTTGTCGAACCGCCGCGTCCTGCAGCGCCTGCCCCGGCTGCCGCAGTTGACCAGCGCGTGATCGACTCGATGCGTTTTGAACTCAACGGCCTGCGTGAATTGCTCGAAGTGCAGCTGGGCTCGCTGGCCTGGACCCAACTGCAAGGCAGCAAGCCGCAGCAAGCCAACCTGTGGCGTCGCCTGCAGCGTATCGGCCTGTCCGGCCCGTTGTCCCGCGACCTGCTGGCCTTGACCGCTGAAGTCGAAGAGCCCCGCCAGGCCTGGCGCATGCTGCTGGCGCACTTGGCGCGCATGATCGCCACGCCGGAAATCGAACCCCTGGAAGAGGGCGGTGTGATCGCCATGGTCGGCCCCGCCGGCATGGGCAAGACCACCACCCTGGCCAAGCTGGCTGCCCGTTATGTGCTCAAGTACGGCGCGCAGAATATCGCGCTGGTGAGCATGGACAGTTACCGCATCGGCGCCCAGGAGCAGCTCAAGACCCTGGGTCGCATCCTCAACGTGCCGGTGACTCATGTCGACCCGGGCCAGTCCCTGGCCAATGCCCTCGACCCGCTGCTGCGCAAGCGCGTGGTGCTGATCGACACCGCCGGCCTGCAAGCCAGCGACCCGGCCCTGCGCATGCAACTCGAAAGCCTGGCCGGCCGTGGCATAAAATCGAAAAATTACCTGGTGCTTGCAACCACCAGCCAGAAACAGGTTCTTACCGCTGCCTATCACAGTTACAAGCGTTGCGGCCTGGCCGGTTGCATCCTCACCAAGCTCGACGAAACCGCGAGCCTGGGCGAGGTATTGAGCCTGGCCATCAGCCATGAATTACCGGTTGCCTACCTCACCGACGGGCCGCGGATCCCGGATGATTTGCATCTGCCGCGCCGTCATCAGTTGGTCAGCCGTGCCGTGAGTGTGCAAATGCAAGACGAGCCTAGCGAGGAAGCGATGGCCGATATGTTCGCCGACCTTTACCACCACCCGGCTAAACGGGTGGGTTGAGGCAGGATGAACACCGTGAAATGTACCTACATCGATGGTCTGCAAGCGATTCACGCGGCCAAGCCATGTAGCCTGCGTCTAAGCAAGACAAGGTAAAGAAATAAAATGGGCAGCATGCATCCCGTACAGGTGATCGCGGTGACCGGCGGCAAAGGTGGCGTCGGGAAAACTAACGTGTCAGTGAATTTGTCCCTGGCCCTGGCAGAGCTTGGCCGTCGCGTCATGCTGCTGGATGCTGACCTGGGTTTGGCGAACGTGGACGTTCTGCTGGGGCTGACACCCAAACATACCCTGGCCGATGTAATCGAGGGCCGCTGTGAGCTGCGCGATGTGCTGCTCCAGGGCCCCGGAGGCATCCGCATCGTGCCGGCGGCCTCGGGCACCCAGAGCATGGTGCACCTGAGCCCCGCGCAGCATGCCGGGTTGATCCAGGCGTTCAGCGACATCGGCGACAACCTCGACGTGCTGGTGATCGACACCGCCGCCGGCATTGGCGAATCCGTGGTCAGCTTTGTGCGCGCTGCGCAAGAAGTGCTGCTGGTGGTGTGCGACGAACCCACCTCGATCACCGATGCCTACGCGCTGATCAAACTGCTTAACCGTGACTACGGCATGAACCGCTTTCGCGTGCTGGCCAACATGGCCCAGAGCCCGCAGGAAGGGCGCAACCTGTTCGCCAAGTTGACCAAGGTCACGGATCGCTTCCTCGATGTGGCTTTACAATACGTCGGCGCAGTTCCCTATGACGAGTGTGTGCGCAAGGCCGTGCAAAAGCAGCGTGCGGTCTATGAAGCGTTCCCTCGTTCGAAATGTGCACTGGCGTTCAAGGCCATTGCCCAGAAGGTCGATACCTGGCCGTTGCCCGCCAACCCGCGGGGGCATCTGGAGTTTTTCGTCGAGCGTTTGGTGCATCAGACGAGCGCAGGACCGGTGCTATGACATCCAGCGGCTACAACCTTTACAAAAAGTCGGCACGTGACAGCCAGGGCGAATTGATCGAGCGCTATGCGCCGTTGGTCAAGCGCATTGCCTATCACCTGTTGGCGCGCCTGCCCGCGAGTGTGCAGGTCGAAGACTTGATCCAGGCCGGCATGATCGGCTTGCTTGAAGTGTCGACCAAATACGACGCCAGCAAGGGTGCCAGTTTCGAAACGTATGCGGGTATCCGTATCCGTGGCGCGATGCTCGATGAAGTCCGTAAAGGCGATTGGGCGCCGCGTTCGGTACACCGCAATACGCGCATGGTCAGTGATGCAATTCGTGCAATTGAAGCAAAAACCGGTCGTGACGCTAAAGATCATGAAGTTGCGGCCGAACTCCAATTGAGTCTCGACGATTACTACGGGATTTTGAACGATACCTTGGGCAGCCGCCTGTTCAGTTTCGACGACCTTTTACAGGACGGCGAACACGAAGGGCTGCACGAGGACGGCGCGAGCGCGCATACGGAGCCGTCGCGCGACCTGGAAGACGAACGTTTCCAGGGCGCGTTGGCCGATGCAATCGCCAATCTGCCGGAGCGTGAGCGGCTGGTGCTGGCGCTGTACTACGACGAAGAGCTGAACCTCAAGGAAATCGGTGAGGTCCTGGGGGTCAGCGAATCGCGTGTCAGCCAGTTGCATAGCCAGTGCGCAGCCCGCTTGCGGGGGCGATTGGCCGAGTGGCGCGCGCGCTGACAGGCAGTGTGGGGACACTGCAGACGCTACCGTGAAACCGCAGGGTTTTGCGGGTGAGTACCGTGGTGCCCTGGGCAGTCCTTTTTGTGTAATGCCTGTTGATTGAAATGGCGCGTCCAGGTGCTGGGCGCGTTTAAGACTGCTTGGAGGTCGAATTGGACAAGAACATGAAAATCCTCATCGTTGATGACTTCTCAACGATGCGGCGGATCATTAAAAACCTGTTGCGTGACCTTGGGTTCACCAACACGGTCGAGGCGGATGACGGCCTGACGGCCATTCCGATCCTCAACAGCGGGAGCATCGACTTTCTGGTAACCGACTGGAACATGCCGGGCATGACCGGTATCGACCTGCTGCGCCATGTGCGCGCCGATGAAAAACTGCGCAGCCTGCCTGTGCTGATGGTGACCGCCGAAGCCAAGCGCGAACAGATCATCGAAGCCGCCCAAGCCGGGGTCAACGGTTACGTGGTCAAGCCATTCACGGCACTGGCCTTGAAAGAGAAGATCGAGAAAATCTTCGAACGCATCCACGGCTAATGCCATCGCGGGGGAGCTATGGAGCATAACGAAACGTCACAGGGCGACTTTGAGTCGACCCTGAAAAAACATGCTCACCAGTTGGTCGACAGCCTGGAAAAAGGCCAGTTCGCCGATGCGGTGCAGTTGATCCATGAGCTTAACCAGACCCGTGACCGCGGCCTGTACCAGGAAGTGGGCAAGCTCACACGCGAGCTGCACAGCGCAATCGTCAATTTCCAGATTGACCCGCGCATGCCCCAGGCCGAAGAAATTTCCCAGATCACTGATGCCACTGAGCGCCTGTCCTATGTGGTCCGGCTGACTGAAGCGGCGGCCAACCGCACCATGGACCTGGTGGAAAACGCCACGCCCCTGGTCAACGGCATGGCCACCGAAGCCCAGGCCTTGAGCCAGGACTGGGGCCGCTTCATGCGCCGCGAAGTCGGTGCTGAAGAGTTTCGTGAATTGGCGCGTCGCGTCGACGGGTTCTTGTCGCGCAGCGAACAGGAAAACCGCACGGTGGCCAGCAACCTCAACGACATCCTGCTGGCCCAGGATTACCAGGACCTTACCGGCCAGGTGATCAAGCGCGTGACCCAGTTGGTCACCGAAGTGGAAAGCAACTTGCTCAAATTGGTGCTGATGGCCGGCCAGGTCGATCGTTTTGCCGGCATCGAACATGACCGCGAAGCGATCCTCTCGGAAAAAGATCCACAAAAACATCTCGCCAAGGGTGAAGGTCCGCAGATTCATGCCGATAAACGTGAAGACGTTGTGTCAGGTCAGGATGACGTAGATAACCTGTTATCCAGTTTAGGCTTCTAAGGAGCACCCACATGAGCTTCGGCGCCGATGAAGAAATCCTTCAGGATTTCCTTGTAGAGGCCGGCGAAATTCTAGAGCAACTGTCCGAACAACTGGTCGAGCTGGAAAGCCGACCGGATGATGCGAACCTGCTCAATGCAATTTTTCGCGGTTTTCACACTGTAAAAGGGGGCGCCGGCTTCCTCCAGCTCCATGAGCTGGTGGAGTGCTGTCACATCGCCGAGAACGTGTTCGACATCCTGCGCAAGGGTGAGCGTCACGTCGACTCGGAACTGATGGACGTGATTCTCGAAGCACTGGATGCGGTCAACGGCATGTTCAGCCAGGTGCGTGAACGTGCGCCTATCACCGCCGCCACACCGGAACTGCTGGCCGCCCTGGCGCGCCTGGCCGAACCTGCCGACACCGCGGCTGCGCCGGTGGTCGAGGCCGCGCCGGAGCCGGTGGCGCAAGCCGAGCCGGACGTGACCGACAGCGAGTTCGAACAACTGCTCAACTCCCTCAGCGCGGTCAAGGCCGAAGCTGAATCGCCGGTGCAGCCTGCCGCGACGCCGAGCAGTGAAGACATTACCGACGCTGAGTTCGAGTCGTTGCTCGACCAGTTGCACGGCAAAGGCCAGTTCGCAGCAGATGCCGTGGCACCGCCTGCGGCAGCGCCAGAAGCACCCGCTGCCAACGCCAGCACCGACATTACCGACGACGAATTCGAGGCACTGCTCGACCAACTGCATGGCAAAGGCACCTTTGTGGCCGAAGCCCTGCCCGAGGTTGCAGCGACTGCCGCCGCCGCTGCGCCAGCGGCCAGTACCGCACCGGCCGGTGACGGGTTGATCTCCGACCACGAATTCGAAGCCCTGCTCGACGAGTTGCACGGCAAAGGCAAGTTCAGCGAAGTGGCCCCGGCCGCTGCCGCCCCGGTTGCAGCGCCAGCCGCTGCTACTGCGGCACCGGTTGCTGCCAAACCTGCGCCGGCTGCCAAGCCAGCACCCGCCGCCGCCCCTGCGCGTGCAGCGGCGCCGGCTGTTGCGGAAAAGCCCGCCAGCGAAGCCGAAACCACCGTGCGTGTGGATACCGCGCGCCTGGACGACATCATGAACATGGTGGGCGAACTGGTGCTGGTGCGTAACCGTCTGGTGCGCCTGGGCCTGAACAGCGGCGACGAAGCCATGCAGAAGGCCGTGTCGAACCTTGACGTGGTCACCGCCGACCTGCAAACCGCGGTGATGAAAACGCGGATGCAGCCGATCAAGAAAGTCTTCGGCCGTTTCCCACGCCTGGTTCGCGACCTGGCGCGCCAGCTCAAGAAAGAAATCAACCTGGAACTGGTGGGCGAAGAAACCGACCTCGACAAAAACCTTGTCGAGGCCCTGGCCGACCCGCTGGTCCACTTGGTGCGCAACGCGGTCGACCACGGCGTAGAAACCCCGGAAGAACGCGAAGCCGCCGGCAAGTCCCGCAACGGCAAAGTGATTTTGGCGGCGGAGCAAGAGGGCGACCACATCCTGCTGTCGATCACCGATGACGGCAAAGGCATGGACCCGACCATCTTGCGCAATATCGCGGTCAAGCGCGGTGTGATGGACAAGGACGCCGCCGACCGCCTGACCGACACCGAGTGCTACAACCTGATCTTCGCCCCGGGGTTTTCGACCAAGACCGAGATCTCCGACGTGTCCGGGCGTGGCGTGGGCATGGACGTGGTGAAGACCAAGATCAGCCAGCTCAACGGCTCGATCAATATCTACTCGACCAAGGGTCAGGGCTCCAAGATCGTCATCAAGGTGCCGTTGACTCTCGCGATCATGCCGACCCTGATGGTGATGCTGGGCAACCAGGCGTTCGCCTTCCCGCTGGTCAACGTCAACGAGATCTTCCACCTCGACTTGTCGCGCACCAACGTGGTGGACGGCCAGGAAGTGGTGATCGTGCGCGACAAAGCGTTGCCGCTGTTCTACCTCAAGCGTTGGCTGGTGGCCTCGGCTGCCCATGAAGAACAGCGCGAAGGCCATGTGGTAATTCTGTCCGTGGGCACCCAGCGCATCGGCTTTGTGGTCGACCAACTGGTGGGCCAGGAAGAAGTGGTGATCAAGCCTTTGGGCAAGATGTTGCAGGGCACCCCAGGCATGTCGGGCGCAACCATTACCGGTGACGGTCGCATCGCACTGATTCTCGATGTTCCGAGCATGCTCAAGCGTTACGCCGCACGGCGTATTTGATTCTGGTGGGGCAGGGCGGTCATGCCCGCCCCGCCTAACGGAGTGTTTATGGCAGTCAAGGTCCTGGTGGTGGACGATTCGGGTTTCTTCCGCCGCCGCGTCTCGGAAATTCTTTCCGCTGATCCAACGATCCAGGTGGTCGGCACGGCCACTAACGGCAAAGAGGCGATCGATCAAGCCATTGCCTTGAAGCCGGACGTGATCACCATGGACTACGAGATGCCGATGATGGATGGCATCACGGCCGTGCGCCACATCATGCAACGCTGCCCCACACCGGTATTGATGTTTTCCTCGCTGACTCACGAAGGCGCGCGGGTGACCCTCGACGCCTTGGACGCCGGCGCGGTGGATTTTTTGCCGAAGAATTTCGAAGACATCTCGCGCAACCCCGACAAGGTCAAGCAGATGCTGTGCGAGAAGGTGCACAGCATTTCCCGCAGTAACCGTCGCAGCCTGTTCAGCACACCCGCGCCAGCCCCTACGCCTGCGCCCGCCGCAGCGGCGCCGAGCTCATCGTTTGCGCGCCCGGCGCTTGCGCCCGTGGCCCGGCCTGCGGTAGCGCCGGTACGTGCCGCCGCAGCGCCGAGTGCGCATTCGCCGGCACCCAAGCGCAAGGCTTACAAGCTGGTCGCCATCGGCACCTCCACCGGTGGCCCGGTGGCCTTGCAGCGGGTGCTGACCCAACTGCCGGCTAACTTCCCGGCGCCGATTGTGCTGGTACAACACATGCCGGCGGCGTTCACCAAGGCGTTCGCCGAGCGCCTGGACAAGCTGTGCCGTATCACCGTCAAGGAAGCCGAGGATGGCGACATCCTGCGCCCTGGCCTGGCACTGCTGGCGCCGGGCGGCAAGCAGATGATGGTGGACGGGCGTGGCGCGATCAAAATCCTGCCGGGCGATGAGCGCTTGAACTACAAGCCGTGCGTGGACATCACCTTCGGTTCGGCAGCCAAGTCCTATGGCGACAAAGTTCTGGCGGTGGTGCTCACCGGCATGGGCGCCGATGGCCGTGAAGGTGCGCGCCTGCTCAAGCAGGGCGGCAGCGCCATCTGGGCCCAGGATGAGGCCAGTTGCGTGATCTATGGCATGCCCATGGCTATCGTCAAGGCTGACCTGGCCGATGCGGTCTACAGTCTGGACGACATCGGCAAGCACCTGGTGGAGGCCTGCCTCTGATGGATGTCTTGAGCCTGATCGGCATCACCATGGCGTTTGTCGCCATCATTGGTGGCAACTACCTGGAAGGCGGCCACCTCGGCGCCTTGGCCAACGGCCCGGCAGCCCTGATCGTGATCGGTGGTACCGTGGGTGCGGCGTTGTTGCAGTCGCCCCTGAGCTCGTTCAAGCGTGCCATGCAGATTCTGGTGTGGATCATTTTTCCGCCACGGGTCGACCTGGCAGGCGGCATCGACCGCGTGGTCAATTGGAGCCTCACCGCCCGCAAGGAAGGCCTGCTGGGCCTGGAAGGCGTGGCGGATGCCGAGCCTGACAGCTACGCGCGCAAGGGCCTGCAACTGTTGGTCGATGGTGCCGAACCGGAAGCGATCCGCAGCATCCTCGAAGTGGATTTCTACACCCAGGAAAGCCGTGACATCAATGCGGCCAAAGTCTTTGAAAGCATGGGCGGCTACGCGCCGACCATCGGCATTATCGGTGCGGTGATGGGCCTGATCCACGTGATGGGCAACCTGGCCGACCCCTCGCAACTGGGCAGCGGCATTGCCGTGGCGTTTGTCGCGACCATCTACGGCGTGGCCAGTGCCAACCTGGTGTTGCTGCCGGTGGCCAGCAAGCTCAAGTCGATTGCCATGCGCCAGTCGCGTTATCGCGAAATGCTGCTTGAAGGCATCCTGTCGATTGCCGAGGGCGAAAACCCGCGCTCCATCGAATTGAAGCTTCAGGGCTTCATGGATTGATGGGGAGGAACTGCCTGTGAGCCGTCGCCGTCGCGAGCCCGAGGAACACGTCAACCACGAACGCTGGTTGGTGTCCTACGCGGACTTCATCACCTTGCTGTTCGCGTTTTTTGTGGTGATGTACTCGATCTCGTCGATCAACGAAGGCAAGTACAAGATCATTTCCCAGGCGCTGGTGGGTGTATTCAACGATTCCGAGCGGGCGCTCAAGCCGATCCCCATCGGCGAAGAGCGGCCCAAGACCGTGACCCCGGCCAAGCCTCTGGTCAATGACAGTGATGAAACCGCCGCCGGCATCCAAGGCACCAGCGACCCGCTCAAAAGCATCGCCGACGATATCAGTGCTGCCTTTGGCGACTTGATCAGTTCCAACCAGATGACCGTGCGCGGCAATGAGCTGTGGGTGGAGATCGAATTGAACTCCAGCCTGTTGTTCGCCAGTGCCGATGCGTTGCCCAGTGACCAGGCATTCACCATCATCGACAAGGTCGCGGCAATCCTCAAACCGTTTGAAAACCCGATCCATGTGGAAGGCTTCACCGACAATTTCCCTATCAGCACTGCGCAGTATCCGACCAACTGGGAACTGTCCTCGGCCCGTGCGTCGAGCATCGTGCGCATGTTGGCCATGCAGGGCGTGAACCCCCAGCGCCTGGCGTCGGTGGGCTATGGTGAATTCCAGCCGGTGGCCAATAACGCCACGGTCGAAGGCCGCGCCCGTAACCGCCGGGTGGTGCTGGTGGTCTCGCGCAACCTGGATGTGCGTCGCAGCCTGACCGGAACCGGCACCGCCAATGCCACCCCGGATGCGGCGTTGAAGCGTGCTGGCACACAAACTGCACCGCCCGTTGTCAAGCCGCCGGTCCGACCGAGTAACGTCAATTCTCCGTCGCCGGCTCAATAACCGTATGCAATGTCTCGGTCGCGCCTGTGCCCGCCGGGAGGAACCAACCGAATGAGAGTCTGGGCAGTTGCCAATCAAAAGGGTGGAGTCGGCAAGACCACCACTTCCATCGCCTTGGCCGGTTTGCTGGCCGAAGCGGGCAAGCGTGTGGTCGTGGTCGACCTGGACCCCCACGGTTCCATGACCAGCTATTTCGGCTACGACCCGGATGCGCTGGAACATAGTTGCTATGACCTGTTTTTGCACAAGGGCAGCGTGCCGGCGGATCTGCCTGGGCAACTGCTGTTGCCCACCAGCAACGACAGTATTTCCCTGCTGCCGTCGAGCACCGCCCTGGCCACCCTGGAGCGCCAGTCGCCAGGCCAGAGCGGCCTGGGCCTGGTGATCGCCAAGACCCTGGCGCAGCTTTGGCAGGACTTCGATTACGCGATCATCGACAGCCCGCCGTTGCTCGGCGTGCTGATGGTCAACGCGTTGGCGGCCAGCCAGCAATTGGTGATCCCGGTGCAGACCGAGCACTTGGCGGTCAAGGGCCTGGAGCGCATGGTCAGCACCCTGGCGATGATCAACCGCTCGCGCAAGCAGGCGCTGCCGTTCAGCATCGTGCCGACCTTGTTCGACCGTCGCACTCAGGCGTCCCTCGGTACCTTGCGCGTGTTGCGCGATGCCTACCCGGACACCATCTGGAACGGCTACATCCCGGTGGACACGCGCCTGCGTGACGCCAGCCGTGCCGGGCTCACACCGTCGCAGTTCGACGGCAAGAGCCGTGGCGTGCTGGCCTACCGTGCGTTGCTCAAGCACCTGCTGTCGCAACAACTTGTGGCGCAGGTGGCGTGATGAACCGTCCTGTCGAATTCAAGACCCGGCCGCAACTCGCACTGGAATCCTACCTGGATGCCTTGCTGCAGGACGCGACGGCCGAGGAACTGCCAGAACCGATTCTGGTGCTTGAGCCTGCTGTTGAGCCCGACAGCCCGCTGGATGAATTCCAGCAGGCAGTGATGGAAGAGCAGGCGCGGGATGCGAAGGGGGTGGAGGCGCCCGTCGTGGTGCCGAGCGCTCCGGCAGTGGTGGCGCCCCCGGTGGTCGAACCGCTGGTGGACGTGCACCTGCCGCCCAGCATCACGCCGCCACCGGTGACGGGCGACGGTCGCCCTTCGTGGGCTGCCGAGCCGTTCGAGTGCCTGCTGTTCGACGTCGCCGGGTTGACCCTGGCGGTGCCGTTGGTGTGCCTGGGCTCGATCTATTCCCTGGAAGGCCAGGAGCTGACGCCGTTGTTCGGGCAGCCAGAGTGGTTCCTCGGCATCCTGCCCAGCCAGGCCGGCAACCTCAAGGTGCTGGACACGGCGCGCTGGGTGATGCCCGACCGCTACCGCGATGATTTTCGCCAGGGCCTGCAATACGTGATCTCCGTGCAGGGCTACGAGTGGGGGCTGGCAGTGCATCAAGTCAGCCGCTCGTTGCGCCTGGACCCCAATGAAATCAAATGGCGCAGCCACCGTGGCCAGCGGCCGTGGTTGGCGGGCACTGTGATCGAACACATGTGCGCGTTGCTGGATGTCGCCGAACTGGCCGAGTTGATCGCCAGCGGTGCGGTGAAGGCGATGCCACAGAACAAACGCAGTTGATTGAACAATAAGGGCCGTGCGGTTGCGCGGCCCACTTGCACACACGCCGTCGATAGCGGCATTTGAAGGGGTCAGATGAATGAACAAGTCAGCGTCCGCACAAGGTTTGGATGATCCGATCCTGCAATGGGTGACCTTCAAGCTGGACAACGAAACCTACGGCATTAACGTGATGCGCGTGCAGGAAGTGCTGCGCTACACCGAGATCGCCCCGGTTCCAGGCGCGCCAAGCTACGTGCTGGGCATCATCAACCTGCGCGGCAACGTGGTGACGGTGATCGACACCCGCCAGCGTTTCGGCCTGGACACGGTTGAAGTCAGCGACAACACCCGTATCGTGATCATCGAGGCCGACAAGCAAGTGGTCGGCATCCTGGTCGACAGCGTGGCCGAGGTGGTTTACCTGCGCCAATCGGAAGTGGAAACCGCACCGAACGTCGGTAACGAAGAGTCGGCCAAGTTCATCCAGGGCGTGTGCAACAAGAACGGCGAACTGCTGATTCTGGTTGAGCTGGACAAGATGATGAGCGAAGAAGAGTGGTCGGAACTGGAGAGCATCTGATTGTTCCTTGAGGCAGCGGTGATTGTCCTGGCCCTGTTATGGGCCGGGACCTTGGCGTTTGTGCTGCGCTATGTGCGCCAGCAGCGGGAGTTGGCCTTGCAACAGGCCGAGCGCGATGCGGTGCGTGACCGGCGCATTCTGGAACTGGTCAAGCGCGTTGATCATTACCAGCAAAGTGCGGTGCGGGTGGGGGATGAGGTGCATGAACTGCGTGCGATGCTTGCGCCGTTGCCGGACAGGTTGGTGCAGTTGGAGCAGCGTGATCCGTCGAACCTGTCGTTTGCCCAGGCGGCCAAGCTGGTTGGCATGGGGGCGACGGTGGATGAGCTGACCCAGTCGTGTGGGTTGACCCAGGCTGAGGCGCAGTTGATGAGCAAGTTGCACAAGAGCTGATTCTCGACGCGGCCTGGCCGCCGCAGCGATCCAACTGTGGGAGCTGGCTTGCGATGACGGCCTGCCAGCCGCCCCATATCTACCTGACACCCCACAATCTAACTGTGGGAGCTGGCTTGCCTGCGATGACGGCCTACCAGCCGACATCTATCTACCTGATACCCCACAATCCAACTGTGTGCGGGCTTGCTCGCGAAGGCGGCCTGAGATCAAAAGCAGATCAAGATCAAGAGCGGCTCGCTTCGCATCGCGGTTACCGTTGGGTGGCAGATTTGAGATGTTTGTCGATTGAGCTGCCGCCATCGCAGGCAAGCCAGCTCCCACAATTTTGATCTGTGTACTTCAATCAATTTTCTTCAGCCCACAGACTTTTCCTGTTCCTCAAAGGTCAACATCCTTCAAGCACCTAGACCCAGGAGATACCCTCAAATGACCGCCCCCAAAGCCCTGTTGATCCTTCACGGCAAACAAGCCCTCAACGAGGATGTGCGCGCTGCCGTGCTGGCGCGGCGGGAGCAGGGTGGGGAGTTGGCCGTGCGGGTGACGTGGGAGGGCGGCGATGCTCAGCGCCTGGTCAATGAAGCCTTGGCCGCGGGCTACACCCACATCATTGCCGGCGGTGGCGACGGCACCTTGCGCGATGTGGCTGAAGCCATGGCCCATGCCAACACTGACGCCAGCCTGGTGCTGATGCCCCTGGGCACCGCCAATGATTTCGCCAAGGCGGCCGGCGTGCCGTTGGAGCCGGCTGGTGCGTTGGCCTTGCTGGACGTGCAGCCCAGGGCCATCGACCTTGGCCAGGTGGGTGGGCAAATCTTCCTGAATATGGCCACCGGTGGTTTTGGCAGCCAGGTCACGGCCAATACCTCCGAAGATTTGAAGAAGGTTTTGGGCGGTGCCGCTTACCTGTTCACCGGTTTATCCCGCTTCAGTGAATTGAAAGCCGCCTACGGTGAATTGGAAGGCCCGGATTTCCATTGGAAAGGCGAGTTGCTCGCGCTGGGCATCGGTAACGGTCGCCAGGCCGGTGGCGGGCATGTGTTGTGCCCCGGTGCATTGGCTGATGACGGGCTGCTGGATGTCAGCATTCTGCCGGCGCCCCAGGAAGTGGTTGGCACGCTGCGTGAGTTGATGAACAACGGCTGGGGCCTGGACACCATGTTTGTGCGCGCACGCCTGCCG
The DNA here is from genome assembly GCF_018135665.1 of Pseudomonas sp. B2021. Taxonomy (NCBI): domain Bacteria; kingdom Pseudomonadati; phylum Pseudomonadota; class Gammaproteobacteria; order Pseudomonadales; family Pseudomonadaceae; genus Pseudomonas; species Pseudomonas sp. B2021. The sequence continues at coordinate 4,327,771 of NZ_SMOF01000001.1, read as the reverse complement.
TGGGTGAAGATCAAGGTGGCACAGGGCTTGTACATCAACCTCGACGGTGAGCCGCTGGAAGGCGACGACCTGCATTTCGAGGCACTGCCCAAGGCCCTGCGCGTGCACTTGCCGCTGGGCTCGCCGTTAGTCGTCCAGGCTGATGATCTGCTCACGCACGGCAAATAACACCAGGCCCGCCACGTCAAAAATCTGCAAGCGCTTCATGATCTGCGAGCGGTGGGCTTCGACGGTCTTGATACTCAGGCCCAGACCGTGGGCAATTTCCCGGGTGGATTTACCGCGCACGATCAAGCGCAAAATCTCCAGTTGCCGCGCCGTCAGGTTGTGGCTGTGGGCGACAGGCGCGTTGGGGACCTGGCTACGGATCAGCGCCTGGTTGATCACTGTGTGGGCGATGGCGGGGCTCAGGTAGCGTTCGTTGTTGCGCAGGGCCAGCAGGGCGTGTTCCAGCTCATTGGCGGTGGTGTCCTTGAGCAGGTAGCCGTGGGCGCCGGACTCCAGTGCGCGCATGATCAGGTCCGGCTCGGTGTGCATCGACAGAATCAGTACCTTGCACGTGGGGTAAAAACGCTTGAGTTGCTGCAAGGCATTCAGCCCGCCGGTGTGCTTCATCGACAGGTCGAGCAGCACGATATCCGGCTGCAAGGCACTGTATTGCTCCAGCAATTGCGCGCCATCGCTGGCTTCGCCGATGACGCTGTAGCCGGGAATATCCAGAATCAGCGCGCGCACGCCGGCGCGAATCAGTGCGTGGTCGTCTACCAGGAGTAAATTGCAGGTCACTCGAGAACCTTAGGGGCGCTAGCCCGTTCGAGAGCGCGGGGCGCCCAAGGGAAAAGTGCGTTGATGCGTGTACCTTTGCCGGGCTCGCTGCTGACGGAAAAGGAGCCTCCCAGCTGGTGTGTTCGTTCGCACATACCGGCCATGCCCCGTTGGCCTTCCCGGCCCGGATCGAGGGCAGGCAAGAACCCCTGGCCGTCATCGCAGATCATCAGCGACAAGCCTTCAGGCAGGCGTTGCAGACGCACCAGCAGGTTGCGCGCCTTTGCATGGCGAAGCATGTTGGTCACCGCTTCCTGAGTGACGCGAAAGGCCGCCACGGCCATTTCTTCGGGGATGCCGGTGAGCCGTTGGTGGCACTCCAGGCTCCAGCACACCTGGGTGTTTTCCAGGGCCTTGAGCAGGTGCGCGCGCAGGCTGGCTTCCAGGCCCAGGCTGGTCAGTTGGCGCGGGTTGAGGATGGCGGATACGTCACGTACCTTGGCCAGGGTTTCATTGAGGGTATTGCACAGCACCGAGCAATGGTCTTGCAGATCCTGGGGCAGGCGGCGCTGCAGCCATTCACTTTGCAGCTTGGCGGCTGTCAGTAACTGGCCGATGTCATCATGCAGTTCGCGGCTGAGCCGGTGACGTTCGTTCTCCTGAACTTGCAGCAGGCGGGCGGCCAGTTCCTGGGGCTCGAACTTGATAGCTCTGCGCGAGCGCCACTGTTGCAGGCCCACCACCATCAGCGTGGCGAGGTTGAGCAGCACGATCAGCAATGGCAGCGGCGCGCCCATCAGATAGGCCCACAGGCTGGCCAACAACGAGCACAGGCACAGCGAAAGGGCAAGGTGGCACGCGTGGCTGCGGGACAAGGACCTGACGATAAGTGACTTGAAACTGGCGTACATAGCGGATGGAGCCAATGAGGGTTCACTGCGGGGAGGCCGGTTGACCGGGCTCTGTTTGGAGTGCGCTGCCAAATCGTTTTTAAGCCTGTTGAAGTTAAATCACTTCGGGGGCGCATAGTAACACCCCTATTAGCGTTGGTCGTCTGATTGGGTTATGACCCACGCGAGTACTCTGGGCGGGCACCCCAGAGTTCAAAATGGAAAGTTGTATTAATGAAGTTGGTTTGTATCGTTATTGCATTGATAGCTAATTGATATTTATTGGGCGCGCCGATCATGCTGCGCAGTGTATTGGTGGGCTTTTTGCGGGATCTGCAAGCTGACCGCCTCAATCAACGATGATTGCTCTTCTTCATCCAGACTAAGCTTGCCAGTACGGATATCGATCAGTTCCAGTTGCCAGGCCAGTAGCGTCAAGCAGTCATGCAAGGCATCCAGCGCCTGGTCATGCAATTGCACCGGGCTCACGGCATTGGCAATCAAGTATTGAATCTGCCGGGAAAACTCGCTAATGGCCTGCAATGCAAGGCAGTCTGCGCTCTCGGCGAGCTTGTTCAGGCTGGCTTTCATGCAGTCGATAGCGTCACTGTCGTTTCGAATCAAATGCAGGTGGTTCAAGCACTCTTCTGACCTGATCAGCAGCTTTTCAGCCTCGTGCAGGAACTCGGGAAGTGCAAGTTGCCACTCGTTACCGTCGTTCATCATGCAGGTCTCCGCAACGTAAGGTCGGGTGATGAGATGTCGCACCGGGTGAATGGCGTAAAACTAGCGCTGAAATACGGCTCGGACTTGTAGGTCGATTCTGATATTTCAGTAGGACATTTAGTGAAATGCTCACGAAAGTCGTATGTAGCCCCGGTTGTGCGGGATGACACGACTTCAGTTGCCGGTACGTGAGTGCCTGAAAGGCCCGTGGGCCAAGGGCTGGGGATGGCAAACAAAAGCCTGACTCCATTCATGCAATGAGAATGGCGTCACATTAATGGCTATTAGATATCGCGAATATCAGGTTGGGCCTGATTGCGCATAGGGGAATCCCCTATGTCGTGGAACTGCACGTCAATTCGACTGTCGCGCAAGGGGGGCTTGAAAGAGGCTCAAGGGCCCAAGCAGTAAAGCATGATGTCAGTGTGACATCAATGGGTTTGCATGGCATTTTATTGGGGTCAAGGTCCGGCGCTTGCCGCCGATAACGTGCTTATACAGCTGCACACCCTTTCAACGCGCCTGCGGCGTGTACACCAGGAGTTTTTAATGGCCGGCATTCTCGACACGGTAGATCAACGCACGCAATTGGTGGGTGAGAATCGCCTGGAAATTCTCATGTTCCGCCTCTTCGGACGGCAGTTGTTCGCGATCAACGTGTTCAAGGTGCAGGAAGTCCTGCAACTGCCCAAGCTGACCCTGATGCCCCAGCGCCACCCGTTCGTGTGCGGGGTGGTCAACCTGCGTGGCCAGACCCTGCCGGTGATCGACCTGTCCCAGGCCATCGGCATGCGCCCTTTGGTGCCGGGCCCCAACAGCACCATTATCGTCACCGAATATAATCGCTCGGTGCAGGCGTTCCTGGTGGGTGGCGTCGACCGCATCGTCAACATGAACTGGGAAGCCATCCTGCCGCCGCCGACCAGCGCCGGTCGCCAGCACTACCTCACCGCCATCAGCAAGGTCGATGAGCAACTGGTGGAAATCATCGACGTGGAAAAAGTCCTCGCCGAGATCGTGCCCTACAACGCCAAGGTCTCCCGGGACAAACTTGAAGACCCGGTGCTGGAGCGTGCCCGTGGCCGCGAAGTGCTGCTGGTGGATGATTCCAACGTGGCCTTGTCGCAGTTGCGTGACACCCTGGGCCAGTTGGGCGTGAAGATGCACATTGCCAGCGACGGCCTCAAGGCACTGAATATGCTCAAGGCCTGGGCCGACAGCGGCCAGGTGATGACCGACAAACTGCTGATGATCTTCACCGACGCCGAAATGCCCGAAATGGATGGCTACCGTCTCACCACCGAGATCCGCAACGACCCGCGCCTGCGTGGCCTTTATGTGGTGATGCACACCTCGTTGTCGGGCAGCTTCAACGACTCCATGGTCAAGAAGGTCGGCTGCGACAATTTCCTCTCCAAATTCCAGCCGGACAAGCTGGTGGACGTGGTGCGCCAGCGACTGATGTTGGACGAAATGCCCGCCTGACTTTAGGATGACACTTTGTTTCCTAGGAAGGCAGGCCCATGCTGCGTCTCAGCGCGTTGTACCGTTACCCCTTGAAGTCCGGCAAGGCCCAAGCCTTGCAGCAGATTGGCCTGGATAAACTCGGGTTGGACGGGGATCGACGCTGGATGCTGGTGGATGAAGCCAGCGGGCGGTTCCTGACGCAACGGGCGGTGGCGAAGATGAGCCAGCTCATCGCGTTGTGGAACAGCAGCGGGGGCCTGACTCTGAGTTCGCCGGGCTACGCGCCGCTGGACGTGGCAATGCCTGGCAGCGCCAGCGAACTGCGCGGTGTGACCATCTGGCGTGACACCCTGCGTGTGCCGGATGCTGGCGATGCGGCCGCAGCCTGGGTCAGCGAGTTCATTGGCAAGCCGACGCGCCTGGTGCAACTGCCCCTGGAACGTGCGCGCACCACCGAAGCCGGGTATGGCAAGGATGACGACAAGGTCGGCTTCGCTGACGGCTACCCGTTGCTGTTGATCGGCCAGGGCTCCCTCGACGACCTGTGTACGAAGATCGGCCGCCCGATGGAGATGCTGCGTTTTCGTCCCAACCTGGTGATCGAAGGCGCCGAGGCCTTCGCCGAAGATGGCTGGAAGCGCGTGCGCATTGGCGACGTGGAGTTTCGGGTGGTCAAGCCGTGCTCGCGGTGCATCCTCACCACCATCGACCCCCAGACCGGTGAGCGCAGCCCCGACCGCGAGCCCTTTGCGACGCTGGAAACCTACCGCAAGACCGAAAAGGGCGCGATGTTCGGCCAGAACCTGGTCAACGATGGCATTGGGCGCCTGGAAGTCGGCATGCCGGTAACGGTGTTGGAATAAAAAAGCCCGTCTCGTGGGAGACGGGCTTTTTTGTGTGTCGGGTAGTGCCTTAGCCGCGGTATTCACACAGGTAAGCGGTGTCCACCGCGACCTTCAACTGGAACTTGCTGTTGGCCGGGACGTGGAACTGGCTGCCGGCAGCGAAGGTTTCCCAGTCGCTGCTCTCAGGCAGCTTCACGGTCAGGGCGCCGGAGACCACGTGCATGATTTCGCGTTGGGCGGTGCCGAATTCGTATTCACCCGGAGCCATCACGCCGATGGTCGCCGGACCTTCTGCGGTGCCGAAAGCGATCGACTTGACGGTGCCGTCGAAGTACTCGTTGACTTTGAACATGGGTGAATCCTCGGAAAAAGGTCAAGGCTTACGCCAACCACTGTAGGCGCGAGCTTGCTCGCGAAAAACCTGAGAACACTGCGTTTAACCAGAGGCGCTGCGTTATCATCGGCGATCTTCGCGAGCAAGCTCGCTCCTACAGGGCAGCAGGAAAATGGCTGGCCAGTATGCCCAAGGCTGCAAGCGCTGCCTAGACCGGCAAAATCAAGGGCAGCAGGCGCGCGGTATTGCGGGCATCCTCCAGGGCGCGATGCTGCTGGCCATGGAACTGCATCCCCGCCAATTGCAGCGCACCATTGAGCCCCAGCGGTTTGTCCAGGCGCCGGGCCTTGGCAAAGCGTTGCTTGAGGTTCACATGCGGGGTGTCGCCCAGGGCGCTGGCGAGGCCATGGCGCTGCCACTCCAGCTCAAGCTGCACGCGGTCATAATCCCCCCAACTGGCCCAGCCTTCCAGGCGTGGCTGATGTTGGCCCAGCCAGCGCTCGAACAGCGGCCACACCTCGGTGATCGGCGCGGCCATGTCGATATTGGCCTGGGTGATATGGGTGAGTTTGCGGCAAAAGGGCGTCAGCAAGGGCCGCCGCAAGGGCCGCACAAAGCGCTGGAAGTGGTCCAGTTCGCGGCCCTGGCGGTTGACCAGGCTGGCGCCGATCTCGATGACTTCCATCTCTGTCACGGGCCAGCCGCCGTCATCCGTTGTGGCTTCAAGGTCAATAATCAGCCAATGAGGCATGTGCAGGTTCCCGTACTCGTCCCTTCCTGATGGGGATAGAGCGTAGCCCGGCCCTGTAGTTCCGCCTAGGGGCGTTATTCGATCTCGAGCAAAACCTGGCGGTTGCGTACCTGATCGCCCGTCACGACCCGCAGTTCCTTGACCGTGCCATCGATACCGGCCTTCAACGGGTGCTCCATTTTCATCGCTTCGAGCACCAGCAAAAGCTGGCCTTTGCTGACGCTTTCACCGACGCACACCCGTATATCGACGATGGCGCCGTCCATGGGTGCCTGGACCGTGCCACTGCTGGCGTCGGCCGGGCGGCTGGCGACTTGCTGGGTGCGGTCGGTGACGGTCAGCCCTGGCAGCCACAGCCGGTTGCCGTCCAGGTGATAGGCGATGCGGCGGCGAACCCCCTTGATGACAAAGGTGGCGTGGCGACCGTCGGTGGTGAGTGGCAGGTCGTCAATGGTCACGCTATGGAGTTGGCCGTTGATCTCCAGGCGGTATGTCACCGGGGCACTCGCCGTGTTGCGCCAGCGCGCGAGGGGGTGTGAGTGCTGGTTGGCGCTGTGTTGATAAAACAGCCCGGCGGCCAGCGAGAGCTGTTCAGCGGTCGCTTTGTGCTGTGGGATGACGCTGAAGTGTTCGGCGATCAAGCCCGTGCTGAAGTCGCCGGCGATAAAGTCCGGGTGCTTGAGCAGGTCGATGAGCAAGCGCTGGTTGGTCGCCACGCCGAGTAACACCGTGTCTTCCACGGCCCGCAGCAATTTGCGCCGGGCTTCTTCGCGGCTGGCGCCGTGGGCGATGATCTTGCCCAGCATCGGGTCGTAGAACGGGCTGATGGTTTGGCCTTCACGCAAGCCATGGTCGATGCGCACGCCGGGGGCGGGTTCCCAGCGCAACACGTCACCGGTTTGCGGCAGGAAGCCCTGGGCCGGGTCTTCGGCGTACAGGCGCACTTCCATGGCGTGGCCGGTCAGGGTCACCTGTGATTGGGTAAGTGGCAGCGCTTGCCCGGCGGCGATCTGCAACTGCCAGTCCACCAGGTCGAGGCCGGTGATCATCTCGGTAACGGGATGTTCCACTTGCAGGCGCGTGTTCATTTCCAGGAAATAGAACTGGCCGTTGCGGTCGAGCAGAAACTCCACGGTGCCTGCGCCCACATAATTCACCGCCCGCCCGGCCTTGAGTGCGGCCTCGCCCATGGCCTGGCGCAGTTCGGGCGTCATCACGGGGCAGGGCGCTTCTTCGATGACTTTCTGGTGGCGGCGCTGGATCGAACAGTCGCGCTCGCCGAGGTAGATGAGGTTGCCATGGCTGTCGCCGAACAGTTGCACTTCCACGTGGCGCGGGTCGATCAGCGCCTGTTCGAGGATCAGCTCGTCGCTGCCGAACGCATTCATGGCTTCCGAGCGTGCGGTGCGCAGTTGCTCCAGCAGCTGTTCGCGCTGGTACACCAGGCGCATGCCACGCCCACCGCCACCGGCGCTGGCTTTGATCATCAGCGGGAAGCCGATGCGTTCGGCTTCCTGTTGCAAGGTGGCGTCGTCCTGGGCACTGCCCTGGTAGCCGGCGATGCAGGGCACGCCGGCGTCGAGCATGGCGAGTTTGGACAGGCGTTTGCTGCCCATCAGTTCGATCGCCTCGACACTGGGGCCGATGAAGGTGAGCGTGGCCTGCTGGCAGGCGCGGGCGAAGTCGGGGTTTTCCGAGAGGAAGCCGTAGCCGGGGTGAATGGCATCGGCGCCGGTCAGTTGGGCGGCGGCGAGGATGGCCTGTGTGTTCAGGTAGGACTGGTGTACGGGCGCCGGGCCGATGTGTACGGCTTCGTCGGCCATCTGCACGTGCAGGGCATCGGTATCCGCGTCGCTGTACACGGCCACGGTGCGGTAGCCCAGGGCCTGGGCAGTGCGCTGGATGCGGCAGGCGATTTCGCCGCGGTTGGCGATCAGGATCTTGCTGAATGCGGGCATTGGGTTATCCCTTGATGAATGTGGCGTGTGTTGGGGCCTCTTCGCAGGCAAGCCAGCTCCCACATTTGAAATGTGTTCCCCTGTGGGAGCTGGCTTGCCTGCGATGGCGTCATCGAGACCAACTCGGCTTTCGCTTCTGCACAAACGCCTGCGTCCCCTCAACCCCTTCCTCACTCCTCACCGCCTCGGCAAACCACTGCGCCCCGCGATCCAGCACGGTCTCAAGCGGCTCATCCAGGCTGGCCAGCAACAGCGCTTTAGTCCGTGCGTTCGCCCCCGGCGCACACTGCAACACCTGCCCCAATACCTCATCCACCCGCTGCGCCAATGCCTGCGAGTCGTGCTCGACAAAATGCACCACCCCCAGCCGCCCAGCCTCCACCCCATCAAACCGCGCCGCCGTCAGCGCCAGGCGCCGCGTGTGGGTAAGGCCAATACGCTTGACCACAAACGGCGCAATCTGCGCCGGCAGCAACCCGAGGCGGGTCTCGGGCAAGCCGAACTGCGCCTGGCCCGCTGCAATCGCAATATCACTTACGCACGCCAGCCCGAACCCACCGCCCAGTACCGCGCCTTGCAGCACCACGATCACCACCTGCGCCAGCGCCTGAACCTCTTGCAGCAAGGTGCCAAACGCGCGGTTCAATGCTTGCAACTGCCCCCCGGCGCCGGCCAGGTCCTTCACATCGGCCCCCGCGCAAAAATGCCCGCCCGCGCCGCTGATCACCACGGCGCGCACCTGGCTGTCCAACTGCGCCAGTACCGCACGCAGTTCATTGACCATTTCAAGGCTCATCGCATTGCGACATTCGGGGCGGTTGAGGGTGATGTGCAGCACGCCGTTATGGGCTTCGAGCAGCAAGGTATTCATGGCTTTTTACCGGGCAGGGTGCCCATCAGTTTGCAGATGATGCCCAGCATGATTTCGTCGGCACCGCCGCCAATCGACACCAGGCGCACGTCGCGATAGGCGCGGGCTACCGGGTTGTCCCACATGAAGCCCATGCCGCCCCAATATTGCAGGCAACTGTCGCTGACCTCACGGCCCAGGCGCCCGGCCTTGAGCTTGGCCATGGAGGCCAGCCGCGTGACGTCCTGGCCCTTGATGTACTGCTCGGTGGCCTGGTAGACCAAGGCGCGCAGGCATTCGATTTCGGTGGCCAGTTCTGCCAGGCGAAAGTGGATCACCTGGTTATCAATGAGCGCTTTGCCGAAGGTCTGGCGCTCTTTGCAGTATTCGATGGTGCTGTCGATGCAGTGCTCCAGGCCCTTGATCATATTGGCCGCGCCGAACAGGCGTTCTTCCTGGAACTGCAACATCTGCATCATGAAGCCCGCGCCTTCATGGCCGATGCGGTTGCGTTGCGGCACGCGCACGCCGTCGAAAAACACCTGGGCGGTCTCGGAGCTGTGCATGCCGAGTTTTTCCAACGGCGGGCTGACGCTGATGCCGGGGCTGTTCATCGGCACCATGATCAGCGACTTGTTGATATGCGGTTTGTCGTCGGACGTGTTGGCCAGCAGGCAGATGAAGTCGGCGCTGGGCGAATTGGTGATCCACATCTTGCTGCCGTTGATCACATAGTCATCGCCATCCTTGCGCGCATGGGTCTTGAGCCCGGCCACATCGGAGCCGGCACCGGTTTCCGAGACGCCGATGCAGCCGACCTGTTCGCCGCTGATGGCCGGGCGCAGGAACTCCTCGCGCAGTTCATCGGAGCCGAAGCGCGCCAGGGCCGGGGTGCACATATCAGTCTGCACGCCGATGGACATGGGAATGCCGCCGCAACGGATGGTGCCGAACTCTTCGGCGGCGACGATGGAATAGCTGTAGTCCAGGCCCATGCCGCCGAATTTTTCCGGTTTGGAGATGCCCAGCAGGCCGAGGTCGCCGGCTTTGCGGAAGATCTCGTGAATGGGAAAGCGCCCGGCTTTTTCCCATTCATCCACGTGCGGGTTGATCTCGCGGTCGACGAAGGCGCGCACGGTGCGGCGCAGTTCCTGGTGTTCCTGGGTGAAGATCATTTTTATTGTTCTCCCGGTTGGGACGCGGAGCGTCCTGGTCTGCGTTACCACGCGGAGCGTGGGAACGATCAGCGCGCTACGCCGAAGGTGTTGGGTTGCAGTTGCCGCCGTTCGGCTTCGTGACAGATATCCAGCAAAAAACCGAGCAAAGTGCGGGTGTCCCGTGGATCAATCAGCCCGTCGTCCCACAGGTTGGCGCTGGCGTAGAGGGCGGTGGACTGGCTGTCGAGTTTCTGCGCGGTGACCTGTTCGAGCATGTCGAGCACCTTGGGGTCGGGCACCAGGCCGTCCTTGAGTTGCTTGGCCTCGGTGACAATGCGCAGCACCTTACCGGCCTGTGCGCCGCCCATCACTGCCGTGCGGCTGTTGGGCCACGCGAAGATAAAGCGTGGGTCGAGGCCGCGGCCGCACATTGCGTAGTTGCCGGCACCGTAGGAGCCACCGACCACGATGGTGAGTTTAGGCACTCGGGCGTTGGCCACTGCCTGGATCATCTTCGCGCCGTGCTTGATCACCCCTTGCTGTTCCGACTCGGTGCCCACCATAAAGCCGGTGGTGTTGTGCAAAAACAGCAGCGGCGTGCGGCTTTGGTCGCACAGCTGGATAAACTGCGCGGCCTTGCTCGCGCCCTTCGGCGTGATGGGGCCGTTATTGCCGATCACGCCCACAGCGCGCCCCTGGATATGCAAGTGACCGCAGACGGTGTGGGGGTCGAACTCGCCCTTGAATTCCAGCAGGTTGGAACCGTCGGCCAGGCGCGCCAGGATTTCGCGCACGTCGTAGGGTTTTTTCGGGTCATCGGGGATCAGCCCCAACAGTTCCTCAATCGGGTACAGCGGTTCGCGATAGGCGCGCTGGGGGGCGTGCGGCAAGCGGTCATTCCAGGGCAGCAGGCCTACAATTTCACGCACGATGCGCACGCCATCGGCATCGTCCTGGGCCAGGTACTCAGCGGTGCCGGCGGTTTGCGCGTGCATCTGCGCGCCCCCCAGTTCTTCATCGGTGGCGACTTCGCCAGTGGCGGCCTTGAGCAACGGTGGCCCGGCGAGGAACAGCTTGGCCTTGCCGCGCACCACCACCACGTAATCCGACAAGCCCGGCTGATACGCACCGCCGGCCGTGGCCGAGCCGTGTACCACGGTGATCTGCGGCAAGCCCATGGCCGACATGCGCGCCTGGTTGGCAAAACTGCGTGCGCCTTCGACGAAAATCTCGGCGGCGTAGTTGAGGTTGGCGCCGCCGCTTTCGGCGAGAGTCACCACCGGCAATTTGTTCTCCATGGCGATCTGTTGCAGGCGCAGGGATTTCTTCAGCCCGGAGGGGGAAATGGTGCCGCCTTTGATCGCGCTGTTGTTGGCCACCACCAGCATGCGCACGCCGCTGACGTAACCGATGCCGGCGATCAGCCCGCCACCAGCGGCGCTGCCGTCTTTGTCGTCGTGGAGCTTGTAGCCGGCCAGGCTGGCCAGCTCCAGGAACGGCGCGCCGGGGTCCAGCAGCAGATTGAGGCGCTCACGGGGCAGCAATTGCCCGCGCTTGTCGAACTTGGGCTTGGCTTCCTGGGCCTTGGCCAGCAGGGTGTGTTCCAGTTGGCGCAACTGGGCGATGGACGCCAGCATGGCTTCGCGGTTTTGCGCGAACGCTGGGCTGTTGGGGTCGATCAGGGTTTCAATGACTGGCATGGCGTTATTGCTCCGCCTTGAGCACATCCGGCAGGTAGGCGCGGTGGAACCCATTGAACGGCTCGCTCGGTACCTGCGCCTTGTGCAGCGGCCATGCGCGGCTACCCAGGCTGGCGGCGCCGTCGATGCGCAGGGTGCTGCCGCTGATGAAGGCCGCAGCCGGGCTGAGCAGGAAGACGATGGCCGCGCTGACTTCCGACTCGGTGCCGATGCGCTTGAGCGGTACATGCTCACGCAGGGTGGGAATCACCGCCTTGAAGGCGCCTTCGTAGGTGTCCATGCCGCTGGAGGCGATCCAGCCAGGCGCCACGGCGTTGACGCGCACCCCGGCATAGCCCCACTCAAACGCGGCGGTCTTGGTGAAGTTGTCCATGCCGGAGCGCGCCGCGCCGGAGTGGCCCATGCCGGGCATGCCGCCCCACATGTCGGCGAGCATGTTGACGATTGCGCCGCCGTGCTTGCTCATCGACTGGTTGAACACTTCCCGTGCCATCAGGAAACCGCCCACCAGGTTGGTGCGCAGTACGGTTTCAAAGCCCTTCTGGTTGATCGCGGCCAGGGGCGACGGGTATTGGCCGCCGGCGTTATTCACCAGGCCATGAATGGGGCCGTGGTCGTGCAGAACTTGCGTGACCAGTGCCTTCACCGCCTCTTCATCGCGGATGTCACAGGCCTGCCAATGGGCGACGCCGCCGTCTTGGGTAATTTCCTGGGCTACCTGTTGCAACTTGTCCGGCTTGCGCCCCACCAGGATCACGCGGGCGCCAAGCGCCGCCAGTTCATGGGCGGTGCAGCGGCCAATGCCACTGCCGCCACCGGTGACGATCAGGGTGTGCCCCTGGAACAGGTCGGCTTTGAAGATCGAGTCGAAGGCCACGGCAACGGTCCTTTAGCTGAGTTGATCGGCAATGTGTTGCGGTACGGCGATGGGGATTTCCAGCAGTTGCTGGGCGAAAGCCTTGCCTTGGGGATCTATGCGCAGGCTGGCGATGCCGCCGCCGCCCAGGGCGTTTTCCAGCAGGAAGTTGAGGCTGTGGCTGCCGGGCAAGTACCAGCGTTCGACGCGGCCATGGATCGGGTCGAGCACGTGGTCCATCCAGTCGACGATCACCTCCGGGGTCAGGGCTTCGGCGATCCACGGCAGGTAGTCGGGGTGGCGGGCGATCACCCCGATATTGCTGTGGTTGCCCTTGTCACCAGAGCGCGCCACGGCGAGTTTCACCAGCGGTACGCTGGCATCGGCACGGCCCAGGGGCTTGGCCGGCTCGATGGGCGCAGCCGGCGTGAGCAGAGGCGCGGAGGCGGGCAGCTCGACGGCATAACGTTGGCCTTGGTACTCGATGGCGACGCTACACAATGATTTGTCGACCAGGAACGAAAACAGCCGAATCAGCGGATACACCGTCGGCCGCCCGCCGACAATGCCGGTCAGCCCCGGTGCCATGCCGGTGGCCGCCTGGGCGATCTCGCGGGCGAACAGCGCCAGCGCCTGCTTGTTCGGGTGCCGCACCGCCAGCTTCACCACTACTTCGCGGCAATCCGCACGCCGGGCGTGGGCGCCGTAGGTGGCTTCGCTGCCGAGCAGTTCGATGTTGACGTCGGTGTAGGGCGCCCAGCCGCGCTGGCTGAACAGCTCCGAGGTCTTGTTGATGAGCGCCTGGCTGACCCGCTCGGCCTTGGCCACCGCGTCGATGCCGGCGATCAGGCAACTGGCGGTACAGCGAAAACCATCGGGGTAGGTGGCGCTGACCTTGTACTGGTCGGTGGGTGGCAGGCCCTTGGCGCCGTGCAGGCGCACCGCATGTTTGCCTTGTTGCTGCAGTTTGACCTGGCTGAAATCACAGATCACATCCGGCAGCACATAGGCGCGCGGGTCACCGATTTCATACAGCAGTTGTTCAGCCACGCTGAGTTCACTGATCAGGCCGCCGCTGCCCTCGACCTTGTTGACGGTGAACTGGCCGTCGGCGCTGACTTCGACGATGGGGAAGCCGATGTGTTCGTAGTCCGGCACGTCACGCCAGTCGGTGAAGTTACCACCGGTGCATTGGGCGCCGCATTCGATGATATGCCCGGCCAGGGCGGCCTGGGCGAGGTGATCGTAGTCCTGCCACGACCAGTTGAATTCATGCACCAATGCCGCGCTGACCACTGCGCTGTCGACCACGCGGCCGGTGATGACAATATCGGCGCCGAGCCCCAGGGCCTGGGCAATGCCCGGTGCGCCGAGGTAGGCATTGGCGGACACGCACAGGGGCGGCAGTGGGGCGCCGTTGAACATGTCGGTGACAGGCGGCAGCTGTTTGAGTTGAGGGTGCAAGTCATCGCCGAGCAACACGGCGATTTTCAGCGGGATGTGCGCGTTATCGCAGGCCGCTTGCAGGGCAGCGGCGCAGGCCTGGGGGTTAATGCCGCCGGCGTTGCTGATCACCCGGATGCCTTGGCGCTGGATATCCGCCAGCAGGGGGGTCAGCACCTCGACAAAGTCCGTGGCGTAACCGGCCTTGGGGTCTTTCAGGCGGGCACCGGCGAGGATCGACATGGTGACTTCCGCCAGGTAATCGAACACCAGGTAATCCAGGGCGCCGCCCTGCACCAATTGGGCGGCGGCGGTGCAGGTGTCGCCCCAGAAGGCGCTGGCGCAGCCGATACGTACCGTCTTGCTCATGAGAAATCCTTCCTCCAAGGGCTGGCGTCGAGACTACCAAGCAAGCGCTTGGTTTGTAAACTCCAGGCACAAGTTTTACCCAAGTGTAAACTAAAGTCACAAGTTTTACCCAAGCGCTTGCTTGGGTGGCGGTCACGGCCTAAATTGCCGGCCATGACAGTAGAGGTGAAGGAGAGCAACATGGATGAGCACAAAGCCCTGAGGGTGATGCGCACCATGGTCGATGGTGGCCAATTGACCGACCCCGAGAGCGCCCGCGGCAAATTGCTGCAAACCGCGGCTCATCTGTTTCGCAACAAGGGTTTCGAGCGCACCACCGTGCGTGACCTGGCCGGCGCCGTGGGCATCCAGTCCGGCAGCATCTTCCATCACTTCAAGAGCAAGGATGAGATCCTGCGCGCGGTGATGGAGGAAACCATCCATTACAACACCGCGATGATGCGCGCTTCACTGGAGGAGGCGAGCACCGTGCGCGAACGCGTGCTGGCGCTGATCCGCTGCGAGTTGCAGTCGATCATGGGCGGCAGTGGCGAAGCCATGGCGGTGCTGGTCTACGAATGGCGCTCGCTGTCGGCCGAAGGCCAGGCGCACGTGCTGGCCCTGCGTGACGTGTATGAGCAGATCTGGTTGCAGGTACTGGGCGAGGCCAAGGCCGCTGGCTACATCCGGGGCGATGTGTTTATCACCCGGCGCTTCCTCACCGGCGCCTTGTCCTGGACCACCACCTGGTTTCGCGCCCAAGGCAGCCTGACCCTTGAAGAGTTGGCCGAAGAGGCCTTGTTGATGGTGCTGAAGTCAGACTGAGGCGCAAGCCATTAATTTGCTGGCGAAAGTTGTCTCCCCCGGTAAAAACGCCTAGCTTATCGGCATTGAACTCTTCAACGGTGTGTGCCTCGATGTTTTCGCCATGGCGGCTGGCTGCAGGACTGACTTTATGGGCACTGGGCACCGCCGCGTGGACGCAGGCCGGTGCCGCGCAGTTGGTGAGAATCGGCGCGGCGCACTTTCCGCCCTATACCGTTCGCCCCGAACAAGGCGCCGACACCGGGTTGCTGCCGCAATTGGTCGAGGCGTTGAACGCTGCGCAAACCGATTACCAGTTTGTGGTGGTGCCTACCTCGATCCCCCGGCGTTTTCGTGACTTCGAGCAAGGCCGGGTCGACATGGCGATCTTCGAAAACCCGTCCTGGGGTTGGCAGAATATTGCCCATACCAGTGTTGATATGGGGCTCGAAGATGCGGAGATTTTTGTCGCTCAGCGTCAGCCCGGGCGCGACCAGAGTTATTTTTCTGACCTTACCGGTAAACGTCTGGCGGTGTTCAGTGGGTATCACTATGCCTTTGCTGACTTCAATCCTGATCCCAAGAACATGGCCGAGCACTACAACGCCACGTTGACCTATTCCCACGACAGCAACTTGCTGATGGTCGCCCGTGGGCGTGCGGATATTGCGTTGGTTACCCGTTCGTACCTGAGTGATTTCATGGTGCGCAACGCGGACATGGCGGGGCAGTTTTTGGTGTCGGAGCGTATTGATCAGGTGTATCACCACTACGCGTTGCTGCGGCCAAAGGCACCGATCACGGGGGAGGCGTTTTCGGCGTTGCTCAAGGGGCTACGCAGCAGTGGGCAGATGCTGAGGATTTTTGAGCCGTATCGTATTGATGTGACGCCACTGCCCTAGATCGCAGTAAATAAGATCCTTTGGGCTCAGTGGGGTCAACTGTGGGAGCTGGCTTGCCTGCGATGATGGCCTGCCAGCCGACACCTATCTACCTGACACCCCACCATCCAACTGTGGGAGCGGGCTTGCTCGCGAAGGCGGCCTGACAGGCGACACATATACCTAGTACATATCCATTCCTGCGGTAACGGCCACTTAGGGTTCCGCCCTGACGGCGGCTCACTTTCGAAAAGCGCGAAAGTAAGCAAAGCGCTCTTGCCCCACCACTCGGCACCTCGCCCAGGCTCGGTGTGCCCGAACACAGGCTTGAATCCGTGGGCCGCCGCCACGCGCCATCCATGGCGCGGGGCGGCTAACCCGGCGTCCTGCCGGGTTACCCACGAATTCAAGCCTGCGTTCGGCCAGCGTGGTTTAACGGGGCGCCTGAGATCAAAATCAAAAGCAGATCAAGAGCGACTCGCTTCGCATCGTGGTTACCGTGGGCCCTTACCCAGAATGTCCTCGCTGCGCTCAAACCCGCCGCGCAAACGTATCGCTATGACTGCCCGACACCTTGCGGCAATGCACCAGCGCATCGCGAATCATGAAGTTCACCAAGGTCGGAGACACCCCAAGCTCCTTGGCGATGTCTTTTTGCGGCACGCCATGCAAGCGGTACATCTCGAACGCGTAGCGGGTGCGCTGTGGCAACTCCGTCAGGGCGTCGGCGATGTTTTCCAGGGTGTTGAAATTGATGTGCGAGGTTTCCGGTGAAGCGCCGTGAATAACCACATTCAAGCCTTCCTCTTCGGTCCCGGAATATTTGAGCTCCAGCGCCTGCTTGCGATAGTGATCGATCGCCAGGTTGCGCACGATCTGGAACAGATAACTCAGTTGAGCCTTGAACGATGAGGTGATGGTCGGTGCCGACTGCAGCCGAAAGTAGGCGTCTTGCACCACGTCTTCGGCGCGGGAGCGGCACCCGGTGATGCGGGCCGCGATCTTCACCAGGATCAGCCGATTGTCGACGAATGCCTGGAGAAGGGGTGAATCGCACCTGCCTGTGGATACTGGTTCCGTCATGGAAATCACCTTGTTGCTAATAGGTTAGGGGAGGGCATCCCTGCTGAGGCCTCCTACACATCGGGCAACAAATTATGCTGAATGATAATGATTGTCAAATGAGAAGACGAACTAATCTTATGCCTTGGGCAAAGGTGTGAACCACGTCTCGCTCGCCCCCGGCGACTAATTATTTGCTGGCTCCGTCCGTTCTCATGGGTGACAGGTTCGTTAGTACAACGGCCAAGGATCAGCACCCGCAGGAGGACCAGATGGGTTTTTATCGTGCATTCAGCGTGTTTCAGTTTGGAGTCCTCGCGCGATGAGTACGCCCCTGCGGCTGCGCCTGTTTTGCCTGCCCCATTCAGGCGCCAGCGCCTCGGTCTATGCGCGCTGGCGCCGGGTTCTGCCGGACTGGCTGCAAGTGTGCCCGCTGGAATTGCCGGGGCGCGGCATGCGCATGGACGAGCCGTTGCAGCGCGATATCAAGGCCTTGGCCGCGCAGCTTGCTGAAGAGATCAGCCGTGATCTCGATGGCCCTTATGCCTTGTTCGGCCACAGCCTTGGCGGGCTGTTGGCGTTTGAATTGGCCCACGCTTTAAACGCACGCAATCTGCCTGCGCCGCTGGCGTTGTTCGCGTCCGGCACGGCGGGCCCGGCGCGTCGTGATGTGAGCGAGTACGCCGTCGAAAAGACCGATGCCCAACTCATCGCCCGCCTGCGTGAGTTACAAGGCACCGCCGAGGAAGCCCTGGCCAACCCCGAGTTGATGCAACTGATGTTGCCGATCCTGCGCGCCGATTTCCTGCTGTGCGGCAGTTTCACCTATGGCGAGCGCCAGCCCCTGGCGCTGCCGATCCACGTGTTCGGTGGCAAGCAGGACAGCGTGCGTGCCGACCAGTTGCTCGACTGGCAACTCGACGCCGCCAGTGGGTTTTCCCTGGACATGTTTGACGGCCATCACTTCTTCCTCGTGCAGCAAGAAAGCGCCGTGCTGCGCTGTGTGCGTCGCTATGCCGACGAGCACCTGGCGCGCTGGCGCATTGGCGCGGCGCGGCAGCTCGCCGCCGGCTGAACCCCACCGATTTCCCGAATTTCCCGTAAGCCGATTTCAGGCAGGAACCCCATGATGGACGCCTTCGAACTCCCCCGCACCCTGGTCCAGTCCCTTCAACAGCGTGCTGCGCAGACGCCGGACCAGGTGGCGTTGCGCTTCCTCGCCGAGAGCGCCGAGCACAGTGTGGTGCTCAGTTATCGCGACCTCGACCAACGCGCCCGCACCATCGCCGCCGCCCTGCAAGCCAACGCTGGCCTGGGCGAGCGTGCGGTGTTGCTGTTCCCCAGTGGGCCGGACTATGTGGCGGCGTTCTTTGGTTGCCTGTACGCCGGGGTGATCGCGGTGCCGGCGTATCCGCCGGAATCCACGCGCCGTCATCACCAGGAGCGTCTGCTGTCGATCATCAGTGATGCCGAGCCGCGCCTGCTGTTGACCATTGCCAGCCTCAGCGAGGGCCTGGCGCAGATTGAAAATGCGCCCACGGTGTTGAGCGTCGACACCCTGGAGGCGCAGCTGGCCGACCAGTGGGTCGAGCCCGACCTCAAGGCCGACGACATCGCCTTCCTGCAATACACCTCCGGCTCCACCGCATTGCCCAAAGGCGTGCAAGTCAGCCACGGCAACCTGGTGGCCAACGAAGTGCTGATCCGCCGTGGTTTTGGCATCGACCTCAACCCCGACGACGTGATCGTCAGTTGGTTGCCGCTGTACCACGACATGGGCCTGATCGGCGGCCTGCTGCAACCGATTTTCAGCGGCGTGCCCTGCGTATTGATGTCGCCGGCCTACTTCCTTGGCCGACCTTTGCGCTGGCTGGAGGCGATCAGCGAATACGGCGGCACCATCAGCGGTGGCCCAGATTTCGCCTACCGCCTGTGCAGCGAACGGGTCAGCGAGTCGGCCCTGGAGCGTCTGGATTTGAGCCGCTGGCGCGTGGCCTATTCGGGTTCCGAACCGATCCGCCTCGACACCCTGGAACGCTTCGCGGAAAAATTTGCGGCCTGTGGTTTCACCCCGAATAATTTCTTCGCCTCCTACGGCCTGGCCGAAGCCACCCTGTTTGTCGCGGG
This sequence comes from Pseudomonas sp. B2021, assembly GCF_018135665.1. Taxonomy (NCBI): domain Bacteria; kingdom Pseudomonadati; phylum Pseudomonadota; class Gammaproteobacteria; order Pseudomonadales; family Pseudomonadaceae; genus Pseudomonas; species Pseudomonas sp. B2021. The sequence goes on along the minus strand of NZ_SMOF01000001.1, from coordinate 4,308,807 downwards.
AGGCATCCGTGGCCGTGGCATTCCCGCGATGCGCATGGACGAGCAGGCGCTGGCCACCAACCGCGCCGAACCGGGGCAGGGCAGCGCGATCATGAGTTGCGGCACCAGCCAACCGGACCACGCCGTGTTGATCGCCGACCCGCACATTCTCACCGAGCTGCCCGACCAGTGCGTCGGCGAACTCTGGGCCACCGGCCCGAGCATCGCCCACGGCTACTGGCGCAACCCTGAAGCCAGCGCCAAGACCTTTGTCCAGCATGCTGGCCGCACCTGGTTGCGCACTGGCGACCTGGGCTTTATTCGCGACGGTGAGGTGTACATCACCGGGCGCCTGAAAGACCTGCTTATCGTGCGCGGCCACAACCTCTACCCCCAGGACATCGAGCAGACCATCGAGCGCGAAGTGGAAGTGGTGCGCAAGGGCCGGGTTGCCGCGTTTGCGGTCAATGACCAGGGCCTGGAAGGCATCGGCATCGCCGCGGAAATCAGCCGCAGCGTGCAGAAAATCCTGCCGCCCGAAGCGCTGATCAAGGCGATCCGCCAAGCCGTGGCCGAGGCCTGCCAGCAAGCCCCGAGCGTGGTGGTGCTGCTCAACCCCGGCGCCTTGCCGAAGACCTCCAGCGGCAAAGTGCAGCGTGCGGCCTGTGCGCTTCGGCATGCCGATGGCAGCCTCGACAGCTACGCGCAGTTCCCCGGGCAGCAGGGGCCGGCGAGCGAAGTGGCGCTGGAATCGGACCTGCAACAGCAGATTGCGGCGATCTGGTGCGAGCAACTGCAACTGGCTCATGTGGCGGGCGACGATCACTTTTTCTTGCTGGGCGGCAACTCCATCACCGCGACCCAAGTGGTCGCGCGCCTGCGCGAAAGCCTCGGGCTGGAGCTGAACCTACGCCTGCTGTTCGAAGCGCCGACACTCGCGGCCTTTGCTGCGGCTGTGGCGCACCTGCAACAGGACGGCGGCGTGGCCCAAGGCGCAATACACGCGCTGTCACGTCAAGAAGACCTGCCCCAATCCCTGGCACAGAACCGCCTGTGGATCACCTGGCAATTGGACCCTCACAGCAGCGCCTACACCATTCCCGGCGCCTTGCACCTGCGCGGCGAGCTGGATGAAGACGCGCTGCGTCACAGCTTCCAGCAACTGATCCAGCGTCACGAAGCCCTGCGCACGCGCTTCTACGAGCGCGACGGCCAGGCGTTTCAGCGTGTCGAGGCAACGGCGGATTTCGAACTGCCGATCATCGACCTCAGCGACCTGCCCAACACCGAACGCGAAGCCCGTGCGCAACGGGTCCGCGAAGACCAGGCACGCAGTCCGTTCGACCTGGAAAAAGGCCCCTTGCTGCGGGTTACCCTGGTACGCCTGGACGATGAAGAGCACCAACTGCTGGTGACTTTGCACCACATCATTGCCGACGGTTGGTCGCTGAATATCCTGATCGACGAGTTCTCGCGCCTGTACGCCGCTGCCGTCCAAGGCCAGTCCCTGGAGCTGCCGCCTTTGCCCTTGCAATACGCCGACTACGGCAGCTGGCAGCGCCAATGGCTGGCCGAAGGCGAGGGCCAGCGACAGCTGACGTACTGGAAAGCGCAGTTGGGTGACGAGCATCCGGCCCTGAACCTGGCCACCGATCATCCGCGTGCCGCCCAGCATCGGCACAGCGCCGCGCGCCATAGCCAGCGCCTGGATGCGCGCCTCAGTGCGGCGATCCGCCAGACCGCCCAGGCCCATGACTCGACGCCGTTCATGCTGCTGCTGGCGACGTTCCAGACCTTGCTCTATCGCTACAGCGGCCAGCGCGATATCCGTATCGGCGTGCCCAATGCCAACCGCGCACGCCATGAAACCCAGGGCCTGATCGGCTTCTTTATCAACACCCTGGTGCTGCGCGCCGAGCTGGACGGGCGCCTGCCGTTCAATCAGTTGTTGGCCGCCACCCGCGAGACCACATTGGCCGCCCAGGCCCATCAGGACCTGCCCTTCGAACAACTGCTGGAAGCCTTCCCCCAGGCCCGCGAACAGGGCCTGTTCCAGGTCATGTTCAACCACCAGCAACGTGACCTCAGTGCCTTGCGCCGCCTGCCGGGCCTGCTGGCCGATGAGTTGCCCTGGCACAGCCGCGAAGCCAAGTTCGACCTGCAACTGCACAGCGAAGAAGACCGCAATGGGCGCTTGAGCCTGTCGTTCGACTACGCCGACGAGCTGTTCGATTGCGCGACCATCCAGCGTCTGGCCGAGCAGTTCATCCATCTACTTCACGCTGTGTGCGCGCAACCACAACACGCCATCGGCGACCTGCCATTGATGCAGGCCGACGAACAGCAACCCTGGAGCGAAGCCCCCTGCGCGCCGGCCCGGCACTGGCTGCCCGAGCTGCTCAGCCAACAGACGTCGGACGCCACCGCACTGGTCTGGCAGGACGGCAGCCTGACCTTCGCCCAACTGCACACCCAGGCCAACCGCCTGGCCCATTACCTGCGCGACAAAGGCGTCGGCCCGGACGTGTGCGTAGCCATCGCCGCCGAGCGTTCGCCGCAATTGCTGATCGGCCTGCTCGCCATCATCAAGGCCGGTGGCGCCTACGTGCCGCTGGACCCGGATTACCCCGCCGAGCGCCTGGCCTACATGCTCAAGGACAGCGGCGTGCAACTGCTGCTCACCCAGACCGCGTTGCTGCCCCAACTGCCCAGCGCCGAAGGCGTGTGCGTGATCGCCATGGACAGCCTGCACCTCGACAGCTGGCCGACCCAGGCGCCCGGCTTGCATCTGCACGGCGATAACCTTGCCTACGTGATCTACACTTCCGGTTCCACCGGCCAACCCAAAGGCGTGGGCAACACCCACGGCGCCCTGGCCGAGCGGTTGCAGTGGATGCAGGCCACCTATCAACTGAACGACACCGATGTGCTGATGCAAAAGGCGCCGATCAGTTTTGACGTGTCGGTGTGGGAATGCTTCTGGCCATTGATTACCGGCTGCCGCCTGGTGCTGGCCGGGCCTGGCGAACATCGCGACCCGCACCGTATCGCGCAGCTGGTGCAGGAACATGGGGTGACCACGCTGCACTTCGTGCCGCCGCTGTTGCAGCTGTTTATCGACGAGCCACTGGTGGCCGAATGCACCAGCCTGCGTCACCTGTTCTCTGGCGGCGAAGCCTTGCCCGCCGAGTTGCGTAACCGCGTATTGGCGCGCTTGCCAGCGGTGCAATTGCACAACCGCTATGGCCCGACCGAAACCGCGATCAACGTCACCCATTGGCAGTGCGCTGCCTCGGATGGCGAGCGCTCGCCGATTGGCCGGCCATTGGGCAATGTGATTTGCCGCGTACTGGACGAGCAGCTCAACCCGCTGCCGGCCGGTGTGCCGGGCGAACTGTGCATCGGCGGTATCGGCCTGGCGCGGGGTTACCTGGGCCGTGCCGGGCTGACGGCCGAACGTTTTGTCGCCGACCCGTTGGGCGCGGCGGGCACTCGGCTGTATCGCACCGGTGACCGTGCGCGCTGGAACGCCGATGGCGTCCTCGAATACCTCGGGCGCCTCGATCAGCAGGTCAAGCTGCGCGGTTTCCGAGTGGAGCCGGAAGAAATCGAAGCGCGCCTGCTGGCCCTCGCAGGCATCGCCCAAGCCGTGGTGCTGGTGCGTGATGCCCAGTTGATCGGCTACTACACCGCTGACACCGAACTGGATGAGCAAACGGTCAAAATCGCCCTGGCCGCCGAGTTGCCGGAGTACATGGTGCCCGCGCTGCTGATGCGCCTGGATGCCATGCCCCTGAGCCCCAGTGGCAAGCTCGACCGGCGCGCCTTGCCGGAGCCGGTATGGCAAACCCGCGAACACGTCGAACCGCACACAGTCTTGCAGCTGCAAATCGCCGCGATCTGGCGCGAGGTGCTGGGCCTGCCACGTATCGGCCTGCGCGATGACTTTTTCGCACTGGGCGGGCACTCGTTGCTGGCCACGCAAATCATCTCTCGCACCCGCCAGGTTTGTGACGTCGAGCTGCCGCTGCGCACCCTGTTCGAAGCCAGCGAGCTGGGCGATTTTGCCGAGCAGGTCGGGCGTATCCAGGCGGCGGGCCAGCGCAATCAACAGACTGCCATCGCCAAAGTCGACCGCAGCCAGCCGGTCCCCTTGTCCTATTCCCAGCAGCGCATGTGGTTCCTCTGGCAGATGGAACCGGACAGCCCGGCCTATAACGTCGGCGGCATGGCGCGCCTGCGCGGGGTACTGGATGTGGGGCGTTTCGAGGCAGCCTTGCAAGCCTTGATCATGCGTCATGAAACCCTGCGCACCACTTTCCCAAGCGTTGACGGTGTGGCCTGTCAGAAGGTCTCGGCGCAGACCACTGTGCGCATGGGCTGGCAGGACTTCTGCGCATTGGATGAGCTGCAGCGCCAGCAGCGTTTGCAGCAACTGGCCGATGTCGAGGCGCACACGCCGTTCAACCTGGAAACCGGGCCGCTGTTGCGCGCCTGCGTGGTCAAGGCTGGCGAGCAAGAGCATTACCTGGTGCTGACCCTGCACCATATCGTCACCGAAGGCTGGGCCATGGACATCTTTGCCCGTGAACTCAGCGCCCTGTATGAAGCCTTTATCGACGAGCGCGACTCGCCGCTGCCCGCGTTGCCGGTGCAGTACCTCGACTACAGCGTGTGGCAACGCCGGTGGATGGAAGCCGGTGAGCGCCAGCGCCAGCTGGACTACTGGACCGCGCAACTGGGCAACGAACACCCGTTGCTGGAACTGCCCGGCGACCGTCCACGCCCACCGGTGCAAAGCCACCGGGGCGAGCTGTACCGCTTTGATTTGAGCGATGAGCTGGCCGCCCGTGTGCGTGCCTTCAACGCGCAACAGGGCCTCACGCTGTTCATGACCATGACCGCGACCCTGGCGGTGTTGCTCTACCGCTACAGCGGCCAGACCGACCTGCGTATCGGCGCGCCCGTGGCCAACCGTATCCGCCCGGAAAGCGAAGGCTTGATTGGCGCGTTCCTCAATACCCAGGTGCTGCGTTGCCAGCTCACTGGGCAGATGCAGGTCAGCGAGTTGTTCGAGCAGGTGCGCCATACCGTGATCGAAGGCCAGTCCCATCAGGACCTGCCGTTCGACCACCTGGTGGAAGCTCTGCAACCACCGCGCAGCGCGGCGTACAACCCGTTGTTCCAGGTGATGTGCAACGTGCAGCGCTGGGAATTCCAGCAAAGCCGCCAACTGGCCGGCATGACCGTGGAGTACCTGGCCAACGATGCGCGGGCGACCAAGTTCGACCTCAACCTGGAAGTCACCGACCTCGACCATCGCCTGGGTTGCTGCCTGACCTACAGCACCGACCTGTTCGACGAGCCGCGCATTGCACGCATGGCCGCGCATTGGTGCAACCTGCTCGAAGCGTTGATCGCCGATCCCGGCCAGCGCCTCAGCGAATTGCCGTTGCTGAGCGCGGATGAGCAACGCGCCTTGCAAGACAGCCTGGGGGTGGAGAAGGGCGCGCATCGCCTCGACCAGTGCATCCATCAGCTGTTCAGCCAGCAGGCCAGCCAGCGGCCGGATGCCCCGGCGCTGACCTTTGCCGGTGTGACCCTCACGTATGCACAACTGGATGAGCGCGCCAACCGCCTGGCCTGGATGCTACGCGAGCGTGGGGTGGGCCCGCAGGTGCGCGTGGGCCTGGCGCTGCCGCGTTCGCTGGAAATGGTCATCGGTTTGCTGGCGATCCTCAAGGCCGGCGGCGCCTACGTGCCGCTGGACCCGGAATACCCGCTGGACCGCTTGCATTACATGATCGAAGACAGTGGCATCGGCCTGCTGCTCAGTGATGCGGCCCTGCTCGAAGCCCTGGGTGAATTGCCGGCGACGGTGGCGTGCTGGTGCCTGGAGGATGACTCGCCGGTGCTGGCCAATTACCCCGCCGAGGCGCTGCCGTTCGTGAGTCTGGCGCAACACCAGGCATACCTCATCTACACCTCGGGCTCTACGGGCAAGCCCAAGGGCGTGGTGGTGTCCCACGGTGAGATCGCCATGCACTGCCAAGCGGTGATCGAGCGCTTTGACATGCGCCCGGATGACTGCGAGCTGCACTTTTATTCGATCAACTTTGACGCTGCCACCGAGCGTTTGCTGGTGCCGCTGCTGTGCGGGGCGCGGGTGGTATTGCGCGCCCAGGGCCAGTGGGATGCCGAAGAAATCTGCGCGCTGATCCGTACCCATCGCATCAATGTGCTCGGTTTTACCCCTAGCTACGGCAGCCAGCTGGCGCAGTGGCTGGCGACCCAGCAACAGACGCTGCCGGTGCGCATGTGCATCACCGGTGGCGAAGCCTTGACCGGCGAACACTTGCACCGCATCCGTGCGGCATTCATGCCCCAGCTAGTCTTCAACGCCTACGGCCCCACCGAAACCGTGGTGATGCCCCTGGCCAGCCTGGCGCCCGAGCAGTTGGAGGAGGGGGCCGGCAGTGTGCCGATCGGCAGCATCGTCGGCGAGCGCGTGGCCTACATTCTCGACGCCGACTTGGCGCTGGTGCCCCAAGGCGCCAGCGGTGAGCTGTACATCGGTGGCGCCGGCCTGGCTCAGGGTTATCACCAGCGTCCGGGGATGACGGCGGAGCGCTTTGTCGCGGATCCGTTTGCCATCGAGGGCGGGCGTTTATATCGTACCGGCGACCTGGTGCGCCAACGCGCCGATGGCCTGGTGGAGTACCTGGGGCGCATCGACCATCAGGTGAAGATTCGCGGTTTCCGCATCGAACTGGGCGAAATCGAAACACGCTTGCTCGAACATGAAGCTGTGCGCGAAGCAGTGGTGCTGGCCCTGGATGCGCCGAGCGGCAAACAGCTGGTGGCGTACCTGGTCAGCGATGCCGAGCACGCCGCCTTGCGCGACGCGTTGAAGGCGCACCTCAAGGCGCAACTGCCGGACTACATGGTGCCCGCGCATCTGATCGTACTTCAAAGCATGCCACTCACCGCCAACGGCAAGCTCGACCGCCGCGCCTTGCCGGAGCCGGACCCAGAGGCCAATCGCCAAGCCTACGTGGCCCCTCGCAGTGAGCTGGAACACAGCCTGGCCGCCATCTGGTGCGCGGTGCTGAACGTGGAGCAAGTCGGCCTCGACGATAATTTCTTTGAACTGGGCGGCGACTCGATCCTGTCAATCCAGGTGGTGAGCCGTGCGCGCCAGGCCGGGATTCATTTCAGTCCCCGTGACCTGTTCCAGCACCAGACTGTACAAAGCCTGGCGGCCGTGGCGACCCGCTCGGAGCGCGTCATCGCCGAGCAAGGGCTGCTGACCGGTCCTTCGGGCCTCACGCCGATCCAGCACTGGTTCTTCGACACCGACATCCCGGCTCGCCAGCACTGGAACCAGGCGTTGGTGCTCAAGCCACTGCAACTGCTCGATGCCCATCGCCTGGAGCAAGCGCTGCTGGCCGTGCTGGAACACCACGACGCGCTGCGCTTGAGCTTTACCCCGCGTGGCGCGCAATGGCATGCCGAGCACTTGGGCGTGCCGGAAGGTGGCGTGCTGCTGCAGGCGCAGGTGCGCGACATGCAGGCGTGCACGGCGTTGTTCACCGACACCCAGCGCAGCCTCGACCTGGCACAGGGGCCGCTGTTGCGCGCCTTGCTGGTGGACGGGCCGCAAGGCCAGCAGCGCTTGCTGATCGCCATCCATCACCTGGTGGTGGACGGCGTGTCGTGGCGCGTCCTGCTGGAAGACCTGCAAAACGTTTATCGCCAACTCAGTGAAGGCCAGTCCGTCAGCCTGCCGGCCAAGACCAGCGCGCTGCGCGATTGGGCTGCGCGCTTGCAAGCCTATGCCCACAGTGAGTCCTTGCGCGAAGAGTTGAGCCTGTGGCAAGCGCAATTGGCTGGCCCGGCCGTGGCCTTGCCGGTGCAGCGTCCCCAAGGCGCACGGCGCAATAGCGATGCTGAAACGGTTAGCGTGCGCCTGGATGCCGAGCGCACCCGGCAGTTGCTGCAACAGGCGCCGAGTGCCTATCGCACCCAGGTCAACGACCTGTTGCTGACCGCCCTGGCCCGCGTACTGTGCCGCTGGAGCGGGCAGGCCTCGGCACTGATCCAGCTGGAAGGCCATGGCCGCGAAACCTTGTTCGATGACATCGACCTGACCCGCAGCGTGGGCTGGTTCACCAGTGCCTATCCGTTGCGCCTGACGCCGCAGGCCGAGCAGGGCGACTCGATCAAGGCGATCAAGGAGCAACTGCGTGGTGTGCCCCATAAAGGCTTGGGTTATGGCGTGCTGCGTTACCTGGCCGATGACCTGTGCAAACAGAGCATGGCCGCCTTGCCGAGCGCGCAGATCACCTTCAACTACCTGGGCCAGTTCGACCAGAGTTTCGGCGCTGACGCGTTGTTCCATCCGCTGGAGGAATCCGCCGGTCTGGCCCATGACCCGGATGCGCCGTTGCCCAATGAACTGAGCATCGACAGCCAGGTCTACGGCGGCGAGCTGGTGCTGCGTTGGACGTTCAGCCGTGAGCGTCATGATCAACAGGTGATTCGCGATCTGGCCGAGGCTTACCTGGCCGAATTGCACAGCCTTATCGCCCATTGCCTGCAGGATGATGCCGGCGGCCTCACGCCGTCCGACTTCCCCCTGGCACACCTGACCCAGGTGCAACTGGACGCCTTGCCGGTACCCGCCAGCGCCATCGAAGACGTCTACCCGCTGACCCCGATGCAAGAGGGCCTGCTGCTGCACACCCTGCTGGAGCCGGGCACCGGCCTGTATTACATGCAGGACCGCTACCGCATCAACAGCGCCCTGGATCCGGAGCGTTTTGCCCAGGCCTGGCAAGCGGTGATCGCCCGCCACGAAGCCTTGCGTGCCTCGTTCTGCTGGAACGTCGGCGAAGACATGCTGCAAGTGATCCACAAGCCCGGCAGCACGCCGATTGAGTACCTGGACTGGAGCGCCGACCCGCAGGATGAGCAGGAGCCGCGTCTGCAAGCCTTGCTCAAGGCCGAGCGCGAAGCCGGTTTTGACTTACTCAACCAGGCGCCTTTCCACTTGCGCCTGATTCGCGTGGGCGAGGCGCGCTACTGGTTCATGATGAGCAACCACCACATCCTGATCGATGCCTGGTGCCGTTCGCTGCTGATGAATGACTTCTTCGATATCTACACGGCCCTGGGCGAAGGCCGCGATGCGCAACTGGCAACGCCGCCGCGCTATCGCGACTACATTGCCTGGCTGCAACGCCAGGACCTCAACGAGGCGCGCCAGTGGTGGCAGCAAAACTTGCAAGGCTTCGAGCGCGCCACGCCGATCCCGAGTGACCGCCCGTTCCTGCGCGAACACGCCGGTGGCAGTGGCGGCATGGTGGTGGGCGACTGCTACACCCGCCTGGATGCCCGCGACGGTGCGCAACTGCGCGAACTGGCCCAGGCGCATCAGCTTACCGTCAACACTTTCGCCCAGGCGGCGTGGGCCCTGGTGCTGCGGCGTTTGAGTGGCGATCGCGACGTGCTGTTCGGTGTCACCGTGGCCGGGCGCCCGGTGGAAATGCCCGAGATGCAACGCACCGTCGGGCTGTTTATCAACAGTATCGCGCTGCGGGTGAAACTGCCCGAGGATGATCAGCCTTGCAGCGTGCGCCAGTGGTTGAGCGCTTTGCTCGACAGTAATATGCAGTTGCGCGAGTACGAGTACCTGCCGCTGGTGACGATCCAGGAACACAGCGAATTGCCCAAGGGCCAGCCGCTGTTCGACAGCCTGTTTGTGTTCGAGAACGCACCGGTGGAAGTCTCGGTGCTGGACCGTGCGCAAAGCCTGAACGCCACCTCGGATTCCGGGCGTACCCACACCAACTTCCCGCTGACTGCCGTGTGCTATCCGGGGGATGACCTCGGTTTGCACCTGTCCTACGACCAGCGTTATTTCGACGAAAGCACCGTGCAAGGCATGCTCGCTGAGTTCAAACGCCTGTTGCTGGCGCTGGTGCAGGGCTTCCATGGCGACATGGCCGAGCTGGCGCTGATGGGCGAGCAGGAGCGTGAGTTTCTCGTGGAAGGCTGTAACCAGAGCGCACATGCCTACCCGCTGGAACGCAGCTATATCGAGTTGTTCGAGGCGCAGGTCGCACAGCATCCGCAACGTATCGCCGCCAGTTGCCTCGACCAGCAATGGAGCTACGACGAGCTGAACCGCCGCAGTAACGGCCTGGGCCACGCGTTGCTTGCGGCCGGTGTGGGCCTGGACCAACCGGTGGCGTTGCTGGCTGAACGTGGGTTGGACTTGCTCGGCATGATCATCGGCAGCTTCAAGGCCGGTGCCGGTTACCTGCCGCTGGACCCAGGGCTGCCTGGCCCGCGCCTGAGCCGCATCATCGACCTGAGCCGCACACCGTTGCTGGTGTGCACCGAAGCGTGCCGGGAACAGGCCATCGAACTGCTTGAAGGCTTCGACTGCCAGTTGCTGGTGTGGGAGGAAATCCCCGCCCGTGGCGAAAACCCAGGTGTCTACAGCGGCCCGGACAACCTTGCCTACGTGATCTATACCTCGGGTTCCACTGGCTTGCCCAAGGGCGTGATGGTCGAACAGCGTGGCATGCTCAACAACCAGTTGAGCAAGGTGCCGTACCTGAACTTGAGCGATGCCGATGTGATCGCCCAGACCGCGTCGCAAAGCTTCGATATTTCTGTGTGGCAGTTCCTCGCCGCGCCGCTGTTTGGCGCACGGGTGGACATTGTGCCCGCTACCATCGCCCATGATCCGCAAGGGCTTTTGGCCCACGTTCAAGCACAGGGCATCACCGTGCTGGAGAGTGTGCCGTCGCTGATTCAGGGCATGCTGGCCCAGGAGCGTATCAGCCTCGACGGCCTGCGCTGGATGTTGCCGACCGGGGAGGCCATGCCGCCGGAGTTGGCCCATCAGTGGCTGCTGCGTTACCCGCAGATCGGCTTGGTGAATGCCTACGGCCCGGCGGAATGCTCCGATGATGTGGCGTTCTTTCGCGTCGATCTGGTCTCCACCCGTGGTACTTACCTGCCGATTGGTACGCCGACCGACAACAACCGCTTGTACCTGCTCGATGGCGCCTTGGAGTTGGTGCCCCAAGGCGCGGTCGGTGAGTTGTGCGTCGCCGGCACCGGCGTCGGTCGCGGCTATGTCAGCGATCCGCTGCGCACCGCCCAGGTGTTTGTACCCAACCCCTTTGGCGCGCCTGGCGAGCGGCTCTACCGTACCGGCGACCTGGCACGGCGTCGCAGCGATGGGGTGCTGGAGTATGTCGGGCGTATCGACCACCAGGTGAAGATTCGCGGCTACCGCATCGAGTTGGGTGAAATCGAAGCGCGCCTGCACGAACAACCGCACGTGCGTGACGCGGCGGTGGGTGTGCAAGAGGGGGCCAATGGCAAGCACCTGGTCGGCTACCTGGTGGCCGCCGATGCCACGCTCGACCCGAGCGAACAGCTGGAGCGTATCAAGCAACGCCTGCGTGCCGAACTGCCCGAATACATGGTGCCGCTGCAGTGGCTATGGCTTGACCGCCTGCCCCTGAATGCCAACGGCAAACTCGACCGCAAGGCCCTGCCGGCGCTGGAGATCGGCCAGTTGCACAATCAGGACTATGTGGCGCCGCGCACTGAACTGGAAACCACGTTGGCGGCTATCTGGGCCGAGGTGCTGAAAGTCGAGCGGGTTGGGGTGCAGGACAACTTCTTCGAACTGGGCGGGCACTCGCTGCTGGCTACGCAGATCGCTTCGCGGGTGCAAAAAACGTTGCAGCGCGACGTGCCATTGCGGGCGATGTTCGAGTGCAGCACCGTGGCGGAGTTGGCCGCGTATATCGACGGGTTGGCGGGCAATGAGATCAGTGCCGAGAAGGTGGATCGGTTGAGTGATTTGATGGCGGAGTTGGAGGGGCTTTAAGGCTTGAGTGGGCGCTACCCGTTGGTCGGGTAGCGCCTTTTTTTTAGCCAGAACTGTCAATTCTGACAGTAGGCGGGAGAGGAAAAATAGGACTCACTTAAGGGAGTTCCTTGGCCGGGTTGGGCGGGTCGAGGATACCTACCTCTTTTGAACACGGAGTTCTGAAAATGGCCAAGCAAACCTCCACTCCTGAAACCCCCTCAAGTACCGACAATGCGCTAACGTCTTCAATTACGCCACAGCCGCAGGCGTTGGAAGTCGACGCGCCAATCATCTCCAGTGAGCTGTACGGGACGATTACAGCAGAAGCGATGGAGAAGGACTCATACCTGACTGTCGACTCGCGCATGGACAGGTTGGACATCACCGTAAAGTTCAGCATAAAGGAGGCGCCAGAGATCCGCTTGAATGATGTTGTTGACTCAAGCGGGCAGCCGGGTGCCAGGGAAATCCTGATTCCGCAGAAATACTTGACCATGTCCATGGGGTACACACTGATCGTATGGTACGAGGGCACAGTGAGCGGTAAACCAGCCGTTTCACTGACCAAGGAAGTGGGGGTGACTTTTTACTCTGCAGAACAAAGTAAAGCGCTTGCGCCTCGATTAAGAGATGAAAAGATATTCCAAAATACGCCCACCTATGACATGCACGATCACAAAGGCGATGAGAGAGTTGAAATACCTATTCCTCCACTTGCCCAAGTTGGAGATAAAATTTACTGCAGTGTCGTTATTGAGCAATTCAGTGGAAAACCCGTTTTCTATATCGTGGCTTATGGGTATGCATTAACGCTTGAAGATATAGCATCAGGCGAAAAACTTGAATTTCCGATTCCTCGTGGTTGGCTGGCACGTCAAAAGCCACGTTACGAGTCAATTACTTGTCAGGCTGCCTGGATCACCAGTGGCGAGGAGCCCCAACCGCCGGCTGAAGTTGAAAATCCTGATGAAGAGACCCGGCTTCCCAGGAACGCTCTTCAAATCCAACATCGTCGTACCGCTGCTTTCATTGGGGATCAAGGCCTGGAGAATTTGCCGCCGCCCCATTTGCGGCAATCTGCGTTTTTCGACGATAAGTGGTGCCTTAACCCGCAACTCACCAAAAACGGGGGCAATGTGGACGCGCCGGAGCTGGACACGTACGCAGGTGATCAGATCTGCTTCTACGTGAGCGGCCCCGGCTACGGATCGACGTCACTTGGCTGCGTAGAAATTCAAAACGATGGAGAGCAGGCATCGGTCAAGTTGCCACGCTGTGTGATTGCCTGTTTCTTTAACAAGCCGATGGCGCTGAGCTATACCGTTCGATTTCCTAACTTGATGGGGCCTGAACCACAGTCTCCGGAGCGAGTGGTCAATGTACTTAAACCTAAACTTTCACAGTCGGAGATTGCAGAGGCGACCCACGGTAAGGTCAATCTCAATATTTTCTCTGAGGACGCAACGGCGTTTGTTCAGATAGGGGATTATGCCACCTGCGCCAATTATTGCTGGGCGTGGATCACAGGTACGCATGAGCACGGAAGTGACTATCGGTCTGATATTCTGATCAAGGAGCCTGTTACCGAGGACTGGATGAATAAAGGCGTTGAAACATTTATCCCCAGAGATAAGCTGCAAAAAATGGACGATTGCAGTGACTTTGAACTGCATTTTGCCTTTAGCTTCTGCGAAGCCTGTGATCGATCAGACGCTATTGAAGCTCCGGCTGCGAAATTCCATATCATCCAGGAAGACCTGGTGCTGCTCCCACCCACCGTCGACAAGGCGCAAGACAATGAATTGGAGCCGTGGAACGCTCGGGATGGCCTGGAAGTGACTGTCAGTTACCTGCGTATGAATGAACAACATGAGATCGCTCTATGTTGGCAGAGACCCAACGGACTCTACTGGACACTGGAGCCTCAGCGCGGCAGTCGTGAAGGCGATGTCAAGTTTCGCCTGCCTGCTGAAGCAGTGATCGAGAGCATGGGTGAAACGGTGGAAATAACTTACACCGTGATCACCAAATGTAGGGAAGCACAGACTTCAGCGCCGTTGAGTTTGAAGATCAATCTGCCCACGCGTCTGGAAACGCCAAACGTGTTGGAAGCGACACCACCTGGGGTTGATCACGGCATTTTGGACATGCGGGCAATTACCGGCAATGCCAACTCCTTCGAAGATCCAATGTGGTTCTTACGAAAAGGGCAGAAGTGCTGGCTGCGGGCGACAGGAACAGATAGAAATGGTTTTTCTTACACGTTCGATGTCTATGCGAACAGAATCGTCACCGATGGAGAGGCGACTAACGGGGTGGCGGGTCCTATCCAGCATGCCTTGCTGGACAGACTAAAAAACAACAGCACCTTGACCCTTGCTTTCAGCGTGTCCACGCAGGGCAACTTGAAGGAAAACGTGGTGTGCCCATTGCGGGTGCTGACCGTCAAAGCTGTATTGAATGACTTTACTCCGTTTATAGGTGGCAATTGGAACAGCTGGAGGCTCGGTAGTGCAGCCAATGGTGAACTGGTTTACGGGTCACATGCGGGAAAATCTTGCTTAGTCAATTGGACACATCGTCCAGCTGTTTTGGGAGTGCTTCTATATAAAGACTTTACTGGACTTGAGGTTAATCGTAGATACAATTTCAGCATGATCGCGTGCTCGCTCAATGCCACACCGGCACTCCCCAAATTATCACTGCGGACGAATGCGGGAGCTGTTACAAACGTCACTACGTTCTCCAGTACGGCGTGGGCCCCACTCAAGGGCTCGTTCGTCGCCAGCGCAGAGTCAATGCGGTTGGAGATTTTGAATCATGAGGGGGCGGGATACGGCAATGATTATGCGTTTACGGATATCCGAGTGCATGGTTAGCAGCCGCTAAATTCGCTGTTGCTGAAAAAGGCGCCTATCTGGGATAGGCGCTTTTTTAAAGTTTATTTGGGGCCCAGTATCTTAATTAACTTCTCCGGCGACGGAGCCCCTTGCTGCTGCTGCAACCCACCCTTGTCATCCAGATAGAAAATCGCCGGCGTCGCCGACAACTCCAGTTCATCCATCAACTTCATATTCGCATCAAGCTTGGCCTCGACCTCGGCCGGGATCTTTTCCAGCGCCTTGAGCTTGCTGCCCTTGCCGGCGGCTTCGTGTTCTTGCAGGGCTTTTTGCGGGTCTTTGGCGGCGAGCAGGGCGGCGGATTTGCCTGGGCTGTCTTCGCGGATGATGCCGACCATGATGTGGCGCAACTGCACCTTGCCGGCCTTGACCCATGGGCGGGCCTGTTCCCAGAACATGTTGCAATACGGGCAGTTGGGGTCGCTGAACAGGTAGACGGTGCGCGGCGCGTTTTTATCGCCGTCCTGGATCCAGCTGCTGTTTTCCATCTTGGCCCAGACTTCCTTGGCCATCGGCGCGTACACCAGTTTTTCCAGGGGCGCGGTGCTCAGGTCATTGCCCTGGGCGTCGTACAGGTTGCCGGCGATGACGTTTTTGCCGTCGGCGGTCAAGTACAGGGCCATGCCACGGTTCTGGTACTGGGCTGCGTAGCCGGTGAGGCCGCTGGGGGCGTCGAATTTGCCGATGATCTTGGCGCCCTTGGCTTCGATCTGTTTGATCGGGGCCGGCAGGTCTTCGGCCTGGGCCAGCGCAGCGGCTAGCGTCAAAGGCAGCAGGGTCAGCAGGTGGCGGAGGCGAGGCATGTCGGTTTCCTTGTCGTGGTGTTGTCGAAGGGTTCCATGGCACGGGCCAGGCTGGCTTCGGAGAGTTCGCCCAGGTGGCTGTTGATCAGGCGCCCATCGGCTTGGTAGAACAGCGTAGTCGGCAGGGCCATGGAGCCCACGGCCTGGCCGAGGCGGCCGCTGGCGTCGAACAGCACGTTGTCCAGGTTCAGGCCCTGGGTGGCCAGGTAGGTGCTGACGCTTTGCATGCTTTCGGCCTGGTTGACGAACAGGAAGGTCACGTCGGGGCGCATGCGCTGGGCGTTTTCCAGCACGGGCATTTCGCGCCTGCACGGTGGGCACCAGGTGGCCCACAGGTTGATCACCAGCGGGCCGCCCTGGTAGTCCGCCAGTTGCACCACTTCGCCGTTGGCGTTGCGCAGGGTGATGTCCGGCAGGCGCGTGCCTTTTTCATACAGGCTCAGGGACAGGCTGGTCATGCCCCAGAACAACAGGCCGGTGATCACCCCGGCGCTGAGCGGCTTGCGCAGGGCCGGGCGACGCCAGCCGTACGCCAGCGCGCCGAGGATCAGCGCGATGATCCCGGGCCAGGCGAGAAAGCCGCCGTCACGCAGGTCGACCATCTCCACCCAGTCGTTGCTGTAATAACTCCAGTACATCAGCACAAAGCTGACCCGGGCGGCGAGCAGGCCCAGCAGGAACAGGCTGAACAGCACCGACTCCGGGTTCTCGCCGCCGCGCTTGGCCACGCGCCAGCCCACCAGGGTGGCGAGAATCAGTGCGCTGATCAGCAGGATGTGATTCAGGGCGATGGCGAAGGTGCCGATGGTCAGGGTCAGCATCAGCGCGCGTCTCGGGTTTGTGTCCAGCGTTGCAGGAAGGCGGCGGCGTCTACTTCGCCGGTGATGCGTTGGGCGCGGCGTTCTTCACCGTCCGGGCCGATCCACACGAAGCTCGGTGGCCCCGGCACTTTGTAGCGGCCCAGCAGCTCGCGGCTGGCGGCGTTGTCGGCGGTGACGTCCAGGCGTAACAGGCGCACGTCTTTGAGCGCGTCCATCACCTCGGGTTTGCCGAACACCTGTTTTTCCATGATCTTGCACGACACGCACCAGTCGGCGTAGTAGTCCAACAGCACCCACTGGCCCTGGGCCTTGGCGCTGTCGAGTTGGCTTTGCAATACTGCCGGATCGCTGACCGTGGTGAAGGCATCGTGAGCGCTGGGTGCATCGGCGAGCCGCGAGCCGCTGTAGACCTTCAACGGTTGCCACAGCTCATCGCTGCCACCGGCCGCACCCACCACCAGCACCGCGCCCCACAGGCCCAGCACCAGGGAACCGGCGCCAAATACCTTGGCCGCCAGGCCGGACTCACGGGCCAGCGCCCAGCCACAGTACGCCATCACCAGCGCCAAGGCGCCCCACAGGCCGATCCACAGGCTGTCACCGACCACCGGGCGAATCATCAGCACCGCAGTGCCCAGGAACAGGAAGCCGAAGATGCCCTTGAGCACGTTCATCCAGGTGCCCGGCTTGGGCAGGAAGCGATTGCCCACGGTCACCAGCAACAACAGGGGAATGCCGATACCGATGCCCATGGCAAACAGGATCAGGCCACCGTGCAGCGCATTGCCGCTCTGGGCGATGTACAGCAGGGCGCCAGCCAGAGGCGCGGTCATGCACGGCCCCACCAGCAGGCCGGACAACGCGCCGAGCACACCGGCACCCACCAGGCTGCCACCGCTTTGCTGGCGGCTGACGTTATCGAGGCGGTCGCGCAGGAAGGCGGGCAGTTGCAGTTCAAAGAAGCCGAACATCGGCAGGGCGAGCAGCACGAACAACGCCGCAAAGCTGCCGAGGATCCACGGCGTTTGCAAAAGTGCGGCAAGGTTGGCGCCGAGCAACGCGGCCATCACCCCCAAGGCGGCATATACCAGCGCCATGCACACCACGTAGCTGCCGGCCAGGGCAAAGCCACGGCGCGGGCTGGCGCCACTGCCCACCACCAGGCCGGCGAGGATCGGCAGCATCGGCAACGAGCAAGGCGCAAACGCCAACAGCAGGCCCAGGCCGAAGAACACCAGCAGGCTCCACCCCAGGCTGCGCTGCTGCAGGCCGCTGGCTAGGCTTTGATCCTGGGCTTGCGCGGTGGCGGCGACGGCCGGGTTGCCGCCCAGGTCCACGGTGATCGACTGCGGTGGATAGCACAGGCCCGCATCGGCGCAGCCCTGCCAGCCGAGCTTGACCTGGCCGGTGGTGCCGGCGGGGATCTTCACTTCCAGGCCCTGGCGATACACTTGCTGCTCGCCAAAGAACTCGTCGCTATGGGCTTCACCCTCGGGCAGCACGGGCTTTTCGGCCAGGCCGTCGAACTTCATGCGCTGCTGGTACAGGTAGTAACCGTCGGCAATCTGCCAAAACAGCTGGGTTTCGCCGCTTTCAAGACGTTCGGAGGTAAAGGCGAAGGCTTTGCCCACCGGGAGGAAGTCGGGTTTGGTTTCGAAGGGGCTGCCCGGCGCTGCCTGGGCGAATCCCGCGAACAACACCAGCAGAAAGGTAAACAGATGCCGCATGGTCAAGCCTTAGTTCGATGCAAGTGAGGCACACAATGTGTGGCGTTGATTAACCGATGATTAACCACCGCTATTCTAGAGTGTAGGGATTGTCCGGTGTTGCGAACTTTAGCGGCATAATGCGCGCTTAATCCGTGGCTTTTCTAATCGCGCCATCTTTCATGAAGGGTTAACCATGCACGTACTGGTCTGTGAAGACGACGAACTGATCGCCAGTGGCATCGTGGCCGGCCTGACCGCCCAAGGCTTTACCGTGGAGCGCGTGGCCACGGCCTCGGCTGCGCGGGCGATGCTCAAGGCTGCGGCCTTCGACATCATGGTGCTCGACCTTGGCCTGCCCGACGAAGACGGCCTCAAGCTGCTGCAACAACAGCGCAGCCAGGGGTTGGAGATTCCGGTGCTGATCCTCACCGCGCGGGATTCGGTGACCAATCGCGTCGACGGCCTGCAAGCCGGCGCCGACGACTACCTGCTCAAGCCCTTCGACCTGCGTGAACTCGCCGCGCGCCTGCAAACCCTGCTGCGCCGGGTGGCAGGCCGTAGCGTCAACCTGATCGAACATGGCCGCCTGGCCTACGACCCCAGCAGCCGCGAGACCTTCCTCGGCGGCCAGCCAGTGGACCTGTCCCGGCGCGAACAGGCGTTGTTGCAGGCGTTGCTGCACAACAAGGGGCGCGTTCTGTCCAGCGAACAGCTCAAGGACAGCGTCTACGGCTTCAGTGACGAACTGGAAAGCAACGCGCTCAACGTGCACATCCACCACTTGCGACGCAAGTTGGGCAACGGCATCGTCGAAACCGTCAGGGGGCTGGGCTATCGCCTGGGCACGGCTGATGGGGGAGAAAACACGCCGTGATGAGCTTGCGTCTGCGCCTGACGTTCAAGCTGGGCGCCGCTTTTGTGCTGATCTGGGTGCTGGCGGCCGCCTGGATGCTCAACGATTTGCGCAACCAGATGATGTTTTCCCTCGACCAGCGCCTGGTGGCTTCGGCGCGCATGGTGGCCGGGCTCACCGAGCAGATGCCGGGCCTGGCCAGCGTCAGCGGTGGCGCGCATTTGCGCACCGAACAACTGAATGTGCCGGGCGGCATGGCCTGCCAGGTCAGTTCCTTGCGCGGCGAGATCCTGGCGCGTAGCCATACCACGCCGGAGGAAGGGCTGGAGTCGCGCCGCAGCGGTTTTCGCGACCAGATCATCGACGGTGTGGGCTGGCGCAGTTTTACCCTGTCCCGTGGCGATTTGCTGATCACCACCGCCGACCGCCAGGTGGAGCGCGAAGCCCTCAACCTGTCGATCCTGCTGGCGGCGTCGGTGCCGGTCGGCGTGGCGTTGCTGGGCTGCCTGTGCCTGCTGTGGCTGGGCATCGGCCAGAGCCTGGTGCCGCTCAACCGTATGCGTGACGCGCTGATGCGGCGCAGTGTCGACTCCCTCGAACCCTTGCAGATTCACCCGCTGCCCAGTGAACTCAAGCCGTTGCTCGACACCCAGAACCAACTGCTGCAGCGCATTGCCAAGACCATCGAGCGCGAACGTCGCCTGACCGGTGACGCCGCCCATGAACTGCGCAGCCCGTTGACCGCGATCAAGACCCACCTGCAAGTCGCGCGCATGACCGAGGGCGCGGCCCGCGACCAGTCCCTGGCGCACGCCGAGGAGGGCGCCGACCGCTTGCATCGCACCCTGGAGCAACTGTTGTTGCTGGCGCGGGTGGAAGGCAGCCTGTCGTTTGATGATGGCTTGCAATCGAGTGCCGAGGAAGTCGCCCGGTTGGGGATCCAGGATGCCAACGCCGGTGACAATTCCCGTATCGATCTGATCCTGGCGCCGGATCTCTCCCACGCTCCGGTAGAAATGCCCGTGGGCCTGGCCGTCGCGGCCTTGCGTAACCTGCTGGACAACGCCTTGCGCCATACCCCCGCCGAGACTCGCGTGGAACTGCAGGTATTTTCTACCCCGGATAACGTGGTGTTCCGCGTGCGTGACCATGGCCAGCAGATCTCCAGCGAAGACCTGCAATACCTCACCCAACGCTTCTGGCGCAATGGCAGCAGCGAAGGCTGTGGCCTGGGCCTGGCGATTGTCCAGGCGATTGTGCAACGTTGCTCCTGCTCGTTGCATTTTGACAGCCAGCCCGACGGTATGCGGGTCGACCTGGGCATGCCGTTGCGGCGCTGAACTGACTTTTCACGTGGCAAATAATTACCGCCCGCCTGAGGCTCAAGCCTTCAGGATGGCGGTAATTTTTTTGCGCTTGAACGGGCCGAATGAGTCGGCCTGAATTGAAAAGGACCGTTCTTATGTTGGTGATCGACACCAGTTTCCCCGCCAGGGATTTCAACGACCGCCGCGGCGAAACCGTGCAACAGGTGGTTTTGCACTACACCGCTTCGCCCTTTGCTTCCTCGCTACGCACCCTCACTCAAGATGGCGTCAGCGCTCACTATCTGCTGCCCGACCCTGATGAACCCAGCTACCGCGCCGCCGGTTATGAAGAACTGCGGGTGTTTCGCCTGGTGGACGAGGGCCAGCGCGCCTGGCATGCCGGCGTGAGCTATTGGGCGGGGAAGGCTGACCTCAACAGCCGCTCGATGGGCATTGAAATCGTCAACCTGGCGCGGGATGACGCCGGCGTCTTTACCTTTCCTGAATACACGTTGGCACAGATTGACGTACTGATTGAATTGCTTCGCGACTTGCTGGAGCGCTATCCGCAGGTCGGCCCCACTGACTGGCTCGGGCATTCGGATGTGGCCTACTGGCGCAAGAGCGACCCGGGGCCTCGGCTGCCCTGGCGTGTGCTGCATGAGGCCGGCATCGGGGCCTGGTTTGATCAATCGACCCGGGCGATGTACCAGCGCCGCTTTTGTCTCGGCTTGCCGCCGGAAGTGGAAGTGGAGCGGGCGTTTCAGCGGTATGGCTATAAGCCCGCGCAGAATCGCCAGGCCTTTGAGCAGCGTACCCGAGCGTTCCAGATGCACTTTCGGCCACTGGATTATTGTGGGTTCCTGGATGCAGAGACTTGCGCGATCTTGTATGCACTGAACGAAAAGTACCGTGGGATTTGATGCCGAGCACTGTTCAAATGTGGGTCCCCCATGTGGGAGGGGCTTGCCTGCGAAGACGGCCTGACAGCCGACGCTTATCTACCTGACGCGCCGCGATCCAACTGTGGGAGCTGGCTTGCCTGCGATGACGGCCTGCCAGCCGACACTGTTATACCGAGTACATATCCATTGCTGCGGTAACGGCCACTTAGGGTTCCGCTCTGACAGCGGGTCACTTTTGGAAGGACCGGAATGCCGGCCCAGCCAAAAGTAACCAAAAGGTCCTCGCCCCAAATCACTGGCGGATTACGGCCAGCGTGGTTTAACGGGGCGCCTGAGATCAAAAGCAGATCAAGAGCGGCTCGCTTCGCATCGTGGTTAGCGGTGGCTGCGGCGAACTGCATAGTCGGTAAATATCCGACCAACCTCCTAAATCCCCGTGCACCTGAAGCGTCTCCACAACAGGAAATCCGTGCGCATGCCCTTGGGCCAGACGCCAACGGATCGGCAGTTTGGTCACCATCATCAGCGTATTGAGGGATCCAGAGATGTCAGTCGCTACCAGCCGTATCGAAGACGCCCCGGTGCAGGCCGCGGAAACGCTCTATCAGTTTGACGAAAGCCCGCTGCTGGCCCGTCAGCGCCAGCAGGAATCCAACGCCCGCAGCTACCCACGGCGCATTCCCCTGGCGCTCAAGCGCGCCAAGGGCATTTATGTGGAAGACGTGGAGGGGCGCCGGTTCATCGATTGCCTGGCCGGTGCCGGCACTCTGGCGCTGGGGCATAACCACCCGGTGGTGATCCAGGCCATCCAGCAAGTGTTGAGCGACGAACTGCCCCTGCACACCCTGGACCTGACTACGCCGGTCAAGGATCAATTCGTGCAGGACCTGTTCGGTTTGCTGCCCTCGGAACTGGCGCGGGAAGCCAAAATCCAGTTCTGCGGCCCCACCGGTACCGATGCGGTGGAAGCCGCGTTGAAGCTGGTGCGCACCGCCACCGGGCGCAGCACTGTGCTGTCGTTCCAGGGCGGCTATCACGGCATGAGCCAGGGCGCGCTGAGTCTGATGGGCAGCCTGGGGCCGAAGAAACCCTTGGGCGCATTGCTCGGCAATGGCGTGCAATTCCTGCCCTTCCCGTATGACTACCGTTGCCCGTTCGGCCTGGGTGGCGCTGAGGGTGTGCGGGTCAACCTGCATTACCTGGAAAACCTGCTCAACGATCCGGAAGCCGGCGTGTTGCTGCCAGCGGCGGTAATTGTCGAAGTGGTCCAGGGTGAGGGCGGTGTGATCCCGGCGGACCTCGACTGGCTGCGTGGTCTGCGCCGTATCACCGCGCAAGCGGGGGTGGCGTTGATCGTCGATGAAATCCAGAGTGGTTTTGGGCGTACCGGCAAAATGTTTGCCTTCGAACACGCCGGCATCATCCCGGACGTGGTGGTCATGTCCAAAGCCATTGGCGGCAGCCTGCCGCTGGCGGTGGTGGTGTATCGCGAGTGGCTCGACACCTGGCTGCCGGGTGCCCATGCCGGGACCTTTCGCGGCAATCAAATGGCGATGGCGGCGGGCTCGGCGGTGATGCGCTACCTCAAGGATCACGACCTGGCAGGCCATGCGGCGGCCATGGGCGAGCGCCTGGGCGAACACCTGCGCATCCTGCAGCGCGACTTCCCGCACCTGGGGGATATCCGCGGGCGTGGGCTGATGCTGGGGGTGGAGCTGGTAGACCCGACTGGCACGCCTGACAGTCAGGGCCACCCACCGGTGCATCGCCAGTTGGCACCGCTGGTGCAGCGCGAATGCCTCAAGCGCGGGCTGATCCTGGAACTGGGCGGGCGCCATGGCAGTGTGGTGCGTTTCCTGCCACCGCTGGTGATCACCGCTGGCGAAGTCGACCAGGTGGCCGAGATTTTCGGGCGCGCCTTGGCGGCGGCCGTGGCCAGCGTCTAATTTTCCAGGCCCTTGGTACGTTTCTACAGATATCAGTGCTGCGCGTGGTGCGCAGCCAGCCTTTGAGCGACGGAGAACAGCAATGACCTCAGTATTTGACCGCGACGACATCCTCTTTCAGGTAGTGGTCAACCATGAAGAACAGTATTCGATCTGGCCCGACTACAAGGCCGTGCCAGAAGGCTGGCGCACCGTGGGCAAGAGCGGCATGAAGAAAGAATGCCTGGCCTACATCGAGGAAGTCTGGACTGACATGCGCCCGCTGAGCCTGCGCCAGAAAATGGATGGCGCGGCCCTCGCCAACTGATTCACCCCAATACACTGTAGGAGCGAGCTTGCTCGCGAAGAACGCAAGAACGCCGCGTTTACCCTGAATAAACGCGGCGTTCTGAAGTTTTTCGCGAGCAAGCTCGCTCCTACAGGGGGGTGTGGGTGTAAAGGTAATCCGTCGCCAACGACGCCAGTGTCCTCACGCCCACCACCAATGCCGACTCATCCACAAAGAACCCTGGGTTGTGATTCGGCGCCGCCTTGCTCATGTCCTGGTCCCTTGGGGTCACCCCCAGGAACACAAACAGACCCGGCGCTTCCTTGGCATAGAACGAGAAGTCTTCGGCGCCACCTACCAATGGGCCTTGCACCACATCATCCTGAGCCGCCCAACGCAGGCTCGGCAGCATTTTCTCGGTCAGCGCCGGGTTGTTGATGGTGGGGTCGTACTTCTCGATGATTGTCACTTCGGCCTTGGCGCCACCGCTTTCGGCGATTTTCTCTACGGTTTGACGCACGTCTGCATGCAGCTTCTGACGAATGCCATAGTCGTAGGAGCGAAGGGTGCCGCTCATGTCCACCGACTCGGGGATGATGTTGTAGCGAGTGCCACCGTTGATGGTGCCGATGCTCACCACAGAGGGGAATGACGAAATATCGGTACGGCGGCTGACCACGGTCTGCAGGCCGACAATGGTTTGCGCGCCGACGGTGATCGGGTCGATACCGTCCCAGGGGCGGCCGGCGTGGGTCTGTTTGCCGAGGATTTTGATGCGCAGGTCATCGGAGCTGGCCAAAGTCGGGCCCGGGCGATAGGCGATTTGCCCGGCAGGCACACCGGCCCATACGTGCAGGCCAAACACCGCATCCGGCTTGGGCGCTTTCATTACGCCTTCCTGCACCATCATCTTCGCGCCCCAGGTGTTCTTGCCGTCGGGGATAAAGTCGCTGGGGCCTTCTTCGGCCGGTTGGAAATAAAACACCACGGTGCCGGGCAGGCGCTCGCGCATCCCCGTAAGAATCTTCGCAGTGCTCAGCAGGATAGCGGTATGTGCGTCGTGGCCGCAGGCGTGCATCACGTCGACTTCCTTGCCCAGGTAGGTGCCCTTGGCTTTGGAGGCGAAGGGCAGGTCGGCGACTTCCTTGACCGGCAGCGCATCCATGTCGGCGCGCAGGGCCACGGTCGGGCCGGGCAGCGCACCTTTCAAGATGGCGACGACGCCGGTGCGGGCCACCCCGGTCTTCACCTCAAGGCCGAGTTCGCGCAACTGTTTGGCGACCAACTCGGCGGTGCGGGTTTCGGTATTGCCCAGTTCGGGGTGGGCGTGGATATCGCGGCGGGTTTCCAACAGGCTGGGTTCGAGGATTTTTGCCTGGGCGGCAATTTCCTCCCGGGCACTGTCCTGGCCGCTGCTGGCGGCAACCACGGCACTGCTCGCAACCGCGCCGAGCAACCCCAAAACCCATTGGTGTGTAAGACCGTTCATTCGCATACCAACCTCTCCTTGCTTATTGTTGTGGATCTTTCTCCTGCACGCTGCCGGCGGTCAGCACCTGCACGCTCAAGCGCGGCGTTGCCAGGTCCAGCCCGGCTTCATCCAGGTGCCGTTTGAGCGACAGGTTGAACGCCCGCGACACTTCCCACTGCTTGATCGGCGCGGTCTTGAAACGTGCGCGCAGGATCGCGCTGCCGGACTCGAAACTTTCCACGCCCTGGATCTCCAGCGGCGACCAGATATTGCGGCGTTGCAACGGGTCGTTACGCATGGCGTGGCCGACCTCGCGCATCAGTTTGATCGCGTCGTCGATTTCCATGTTGTAGGGGATCGCCACGCGGAAGATCGCGTAGCCGAACTCCCGGGAGTAGTTCTTGATGCTCTTGATTTCGCTGAACGGGATGGTGTGCACGATGCCATCGATATCGCGCAGGCGCACGGTACGGATGGTCAGGCCTTCCACCGTGCCGAGGTGGCCGCCCACATCCACGTAGTCGTCGATGGCCAGGGAGTCTTCGATGATGATGAACAGGCCGGTGATTAAATCCGCCACCAGCGATTGCGCACCAAAACCGATGGCGATACCGATCACACCCGCGCCGGCCAGCAGGGGCGTGACGTTCATGCCCATGTTCGCCAGGGCGACGATGGCGGCGATGATGAAAATGGTCACGAACAGCACGTTGCGGATCAACGGCATCATGGTTTGCGCGCGGGCGTTGGCCAGTCCTTTGCGCGAGCGCGTCAGGGCGTGGTGGATCGCGGTGTCGCTGAGGATCCAGATCAGCCAGGCAAACAACAAGGTCCCACCGAGGCCGAACAGCTTTACGGCTATTTCATGGCCTTCACCTTCGGTAAAGCGAATCATCGACAGGCCCCAGACCCGCAGCCCCAGTTCGATAAATACCAGCCACACCACCAGGTGCACCAGGGTGTAGACAAAGCCTTTGAGGCGCTCGGAATACAGCGCATGGCGCTTGTGCCCGCGGTGCGGCTTGAGGGCGTGGCGGCGCACCAGGCCGTTGATCACCATGCACAACACCAGCAGCACCGTGCACAGCAACGACTGGCGCAGGGCGGTGCTGGTGTCGCCGGCCGACAGGAAGGTGGCGAACAGTGAGATGCCCACCAGCAGAAGAGCCGGGATGTACCAGAAGGTGCCGATGATCGACAGAGTATCGGTGAGGGCGCGGCGGGTCAGTCGGCGCGACAGCGGCTGGTTGCGGATCAGGTGCGCAATCGGACGGCGGAACCGCAGGATAAACACCCCGGTGGACAACGCCGCCATGACATTGGCCACGGTCGCGGCGGTGTGGGCCAGATGCTGGCCGAGCGCGGCAACCAGGCGCGGGTCGCTCAAGGCTTCACCGAAGGCGGCAAAGCTGCCGATCCACCACAGCGGGCGGAACGCCTGATGGCGCAGGATATACAGGGCACGGTGGCGGTGCGGGCCGTCGAGTACGGAGAAGGCAATCACGCAGATGGCCGAGAAGCAGGTGCCGACCACCAAGGCATAGGCCAGCACCATGGCCAACGATTTACCCAGGGATGAGGGCAGGGCGTAGCTCAGGTACACCGTGATCACCAGGGCGATCAGCCATGGGCCCAGCTTGCGCAGGGCGAAGCGCAGCATGTCCCAGGTGCGCGGGTGCTGGGGCAGCTCTTCGGGCAGGCCGAAGCGCTCGCGCACCCGGTGGCTGAGCCAGATCAACGCGGCGGCCAGCAGGCTCCACACCGCCAGGATCACAGCAAAACCGAAGATGATTGGCAGCCATTCGCTGGCCGGCAACATCAGGGCGGCCAGTTCATCCTTGGCCAGGTCGACTTCATTGGACCAGCGCCCCAACGGGCTGTCGGCGCCGGAAAACTGCTGCTCAAAGCCCGACAGCGTACTGCCGATCAACCCGAGTACCCCGAGTTCGGCGGCGGGCTGGGCCTTTTGCGTGGCGGCGCGCAGTTTCTTCAGGTCGCTGAGCAACTGGGTGCGTTGCTGGTCGTTTTCCAGGGTTTTGATCACTTCGTCCAGCGACTGCCCCAGGGGCACTTCCGCCTGGGGTTGGGTCTTGCTGGAGCCGCCCAGCATCCCGGGCAAGCCCACGGCTTGGGCGGGCATCACTGGCAGCAGCGTGAGCAGGGCGATCAGCAGGTAGCAGGGCAGGGCAAACAGACGGGAGAACACGAGGCGGTCAACCTTGAAAACGACGAATTGACCGAGTGTACGAGGCCGCTATGCCCAATGCGAGCGCATTTGTCACTGCGCCAGTTTGGCGAGGATCTTGTAGAGCACGGTGCCAAGGATCAACAGCATGCCGATCCACATGCCAAACACGCCCAGAGGCTTGTCACGAAAGTTGAAGCCGACCGCGAGCATGATCATGCCGATCACGATGGGGATCAGCATGGCGTGGAAGGAGGACATTGAGATCATGGCGGGGGCGGCCTTGTCGGACTGGAAGTTCTGACAAGTCTAGGCCGGATTGGCAGAAGTGCAGTTGATGTGAGTCAGATAGCCTTACATCTGTTTGGAAACCCATCGCGGGCAAGCCCGCTCCCACACTGAAATGCATTCACAGATCAAATGTGGGAGCGGGCTTGCCCGCAATGGGCGCGCCTCGGTCTCAGGGTAAATCGCGGCTGGCGTAGAACGCGCCCAGCACCTTGACCAGGTGCGCCAGGTCATGGCTGCCGCACAGCTCGCGGATCGAGTGCATGGCAAAGGTCGGCAAGCCGATGTCCACCGTGCGCACGCCCAAGTGGCTGGCAGTGATGGGGCCGATGGTCGAGCCACAGCCCATGTCGCTGCGCACCACGAAGCTCTGCACTGGCACTTCCTGGGCCATGCACAGGTGGCGGAAGAACCCGGCGGTTTCGCTGTTGGTGGCGTAGCGCTGGTTGCTGTTGACCTTGATCACCGGGCCGGCGTTGAGTTTCGGGCCGTGGTTGGCGTCGTGTTTCTCGGCGTAGTTGGGATGCACGCCGTGGGCGTTGTCTGCCGACACCAGCAGGGATTTCTGAATGGTGCGTACGAATTCTTCACCTTCGGGCAGCAGGCGACGCAGGGTCTGTTCCAGCATCGGGCCATCGGCGCCGCAGGCTGAGCAGGAACCGACTTCTTCGTGGTCGTTGCACACCAGCACGCAGGTTTCATCGGTGTCGCTGGTGAGCAAGGCCTGCAAACCGGCGTAGCACGACAGCAGGTTGTCCAGGCGCGCACCAGCGATAAAGTCGCCATTGAGGCCGATCACGGCGGCACTTTGGGTGTCGTAGAAACTCAGCTCGTAGTCGAGCACCACATCGGCATTCAACCCATGCTCGCGGGCCAACTGCTCGGTGAGCACGGCGCGAAAGTCCACGCGCTCGTCACCGGCAAACTGCGCGAGGATCGGCGGCAGCTCGGTCTGGGCATTGATCGCCCAGCCTTGGTTGGCTTCACGGTTGAGGTGAATGGCCAGGTTGGGAATGATGGCGATCGGCAGCTTGAAGTCGATCAGTTGGCTCTCGACCTTGCCATCGCGGCGGAAGGTGACACGCCCGGCCAGGGACAGGTCGCGGTCGAACCAGGGTGCCAGCAGCGCGCCGCCGTAGACTTCCACACCCAGTTGCCAGAAGCCCTGGCGTTGCAGCTCCGGCTGGGGCTTGACCCGCAGGCACGGGCTGTCGGTGTGGGCGCCGACCATGCGGATACCATCTTGCAGCGGCGATTGGCGGCCGAGCTTGAAGGCGATGATCGAGGAATCGTTGCGGGTCACGTAGTAGCGACCGTTGGCCTCGGTGGCCCAGGTGTCGCGCTCGTCGAGACGCTGGTAGCCGGCGGCTTCCAGGCGCTGGGCCAGGGCGGCAGTGGCATGAAAAGGAGTAGGGGAGGCCTTGAGGAAGTCGATCAGGCCTTGATTCAACGCTTCGCGCATAAATAGCTCCAGACAGCAGTGGCGAGAGTTTACCGTATTGGCCAGATATTTGGAGTGAGCGTGCAGGGTCGAGAACCACACCAAACCCTGTGGGAGCTGGCTTGCCTGCGATAGCGGTCTTTCTGTGCAAGATGTATTGGCTTGCACGCCGCTATCGCAGGCAAGCCAGCTCCCACATTTGACCGCATCCGCCCTTCAAAAAGGCGCTGGGCACTCGAAGCGCAGGCGCTCGCCGCTTTGCGGATGGGTGAAGCTGAGCATGCTTGCATGCAGGCACAGGCGTGGCCAGGCGGCCAAGGCTTGTTCATGGGCGTACAAGCCATCACCCAGCAACGGATGCCCGATGGACAACATATGCACGCGCAGCTGATGCGAACGCCCGGTGATCGGTGTCAACTCCACGCGGCACCAGTCGCCGCAACGCTCCAGCACTTTCCAGAAGGTCAGCGCATGTTTGCCGAACTCATGGTCCACCACATGGCGGGGCTTGGTCGGCGGGTCGTAGCGCAGGGGCAGGTCGATACTGCCGCTGTCCAGTGCCGGTTGGCCCCAGGCCAGGGCGGTGTAGGCCTTTTCTGTTTCGCGGTCGTGAAACTGGCGGGACAGTTCGCGGTGGGTATCCGCGTCCCGGGCCAGCAGGATGATCCCCGAAGTTTCCCAGTCCAGGCGATGGACGATGCGGGCTTCGGGGTAGCCGTTTTCCTGCAGGCGGGTGATCAGGCAGTCCTTGTTGTCGTCGGCGCGGCCAGGCACCGAGAGCAGCAGGGTGGGCTTGTTCACCACCAGGACAGCGTCGTCCTGATGCAGGATATGGATATTGGACAGCGGCATTAAACAGCCTCGTAACAAACACCAACGGCGGCTCCACTGACCGCCCCCTCACCCTGTAGGAGCGAGCTTGCTCGCGAAGAACTTATCGGCACTGCGTTCATTGAGGTTAAACGCGGTGTTCTCAGGTTTTTCGCGAGCAAGCTCGCTCCTACAGCAGTACAGGGCCAGGTAGCAGAGCCGCCGTGGCGACCGCCCGTTCGATCAACGATCGGGCAGGGTGATATTGAGTTCCAGAATCGAGCAGCTGCCGTCATTTTCCAGGGCGACATGCACGTCATCGTTGCCGATATTGACGTACTTGCGGATCACCTCGACCAGTTCCTTCTGCAAGGCTGGCAGGTAGTCCGGGGTGCTGCGTTGGCCGCGTTCGTGCGCCACGATGATCTGTAGACGCTCTTTCGCGACCGATGCGGTACTGGGTTTTTTGTTGGCGCGAAAGAAGTCGAGAAATTTCATTGTTTAGTTGCCTCCAAAGATACGCTCGAAGAATCCCTTCTTCTTGACATCGAGGAAGCGGTGTTCCACGGTCTTGCCCAGCAAGCGATCCACGGCATCGCTGTACGCCTGGCCGGCGTCGCTCTGGTCGTCGAGAATCACCGGTACGCCCTGGTTGGATGCTTTCAGCACGGCCTGGGATTCCGGGATCACGCCCAGCAGGGTCACGGCGAGAATTTCCTTCACGTCTTCAACACCGAGCATTTCGCCGTTGTTGACGCGCTCCGGGTTATAGCGGGTGAGCAGCAGGTGTTCCTTGATCGGGTCCTGGCCTTCTTCGGCGCGCTTGGACTTGCTGGCCAACAGGCCGAGCATGCGGTCCGAGTCACGTACCGAGGACACTTCCGGGTTGGTCACCACGATGGCTTCGTCGGCGAAGTACATCGCCAGGTGAGCACCGGTTTCGATACCGGCCGGCGAATCGCATACTACGTATTCGAAGGTTTCCTTGAGCTCGGCGAGGACTTTGCCCACGCCTTCTTTGGTCAGCGCGTCTTTGTCGCGGGTCTGGCTGGCGGCCAGCACGTACAGGTTCTCAAGGCGCTTGTCCTTGATCAGGGCCTGTTGCAGGTTGGCTTCGCCGTTCACCACGTTGACGAAGTCATACACCACGCGACGCTCGCAGCCCATGATCAGGTCAAGGTTACGCAGGCCGACGTCGAAGTCGACGATGACTGTCTTGTGGCCGCGCAGAGCGAGGCCGGTACCGATAGCGGCGCTGGTGGTGGTCTTACCCACACCACCCTTGCCGGATGTAACCACGAGAATCTTGGCCAAGGTGTTTCACCCCTAAGGAAAAAGGACTTTCGGTCCCTGAAAAACATCTCTTGAAACTCGCCGCAGGCGGACAGCCTTTGCAGGAAAAAGCCGAGGTTTCCATGGGGAAACACCAACTTCCAAAAAGTCCTACACAAGTCTTGCCGGTTTCGCTTTGCTATCAGAGTCTAGAGATGCTTGGAAAATGCGGCAGTATCCGTTAAAGACGGATGATGTTCAACACATCGCCCGACAGGTTGACCTGTACCGAAGCGCCCCACAGTGGATCGCGGCGCAAATCTTCGGAAACCTTGTACTGACCCGCGATGGAAACCAGCTCAGCGGTCAACTGCTGGCAAAAAATACGCGCCTTGGTATCACCCTTGATGCCGGCCAGGGCGCGTCCGCGCATCGGGCCGTATACATGGATGTTGCCATCGGCAAGAAGTTCCGCCCCCGGGCTGACCGAGGAGACCACCACAAGGTCGCCACCCTGGGCGTAAATCTGCTGCCCGCCGCGTACCGGCGAGGTGATGATCTTTGTAGGCCTGATCGCAGGCTCGGGTGGTTTTTCCGGTTTTTTCTTTTCTTCGCCGACCAATGGCTCCAGCGCACGCTCGCGGGCGCCGGACGGCGGCAGTACTGGCAGTTCAATGGCGATGGCGGCGGCGATGTCTTCGATGCGGCTGGCGCGAATCGCCAGTGTGCGCAGGCCGTGGGAACGGCATACGCGCATCAGGCCGGGCAAATCAATCACGCCCTGGCCAGCCGGCAGCTTGTCCAGCGCCAGCACCAGCGGGGCGTTGTTGAAGAAGTTCGGCGCCAGGGCGACCTTGGCGGCCAGTTGGCGGTCCAGGGCGTCGAGGTCATTGCGGGCCAGTTCCAGCACGGTAATGGCGAGCATGCTGCCTTTTAGCTGGAACACGGGATCTTGGTCTAGCGGTTCGGTTTGGCTCATGGTCGGCGAAAGCGGCTTGTCACGAAAAGTGTCGAGACTTATAACGAGAACACTCACCCGCCGCAAGCCGAGTCGAACCGTTGTAGAATGCGCGGCCCTTGTCTTTACCGGAATCTGTAATGGATCGCCCGCGTTTTCGAGCTGTATTTCTTCACCCGCGTTTTTGGCTGCTATGGCTGGGGCTCGGCCTGCTGTGGCTGGTCACTCAATTGCCGTATCGGGCCCTGTTGACCATTGGTCGCCTGCTGGGCGCGGGCATGTACCGTGTGGCCGGTGATCGTCGCCGTATCGCGGCACGCAACCTTGAGCTGTGCTTCCCGGAAAAATCCGCCAAGGAACGCAAACGCCTGCTCAAGGAAAATTTCGCTTCCACCGGCATCGCCTTCTTTGAAATGGCCATGAGCTGGTGGTGGCCCAAGCCGCGCCTGGCGCGCCTGGCCCATGTCGAAGGGCTGGAGCACCTCACGCAGGCGCAGTTGGAAGGCAAGGGCGTGATTCTCATGGCGCTGCACTTCACCACCCTGGAAATCGGCGCGGCGCTGCTGGGGCAAAAGCACACCATTGACGGCATGTACCGCGAACACGGCAACCCGCTGTTCGACTTTATCCAGCGCCGTGGCCGCGAACGCCATAACCTCGACTCCCTGGCCGTGGAGCGTGACGACGTGCGCGGCATGCTCAAGCTGCTGCGCGCCGGCCGGGCCATCTGGTACGCGCCAGACCAGGACTACGGCGCCAAGCAAAGTATCTTCGTGCCGCTGTTCGGCATCCAGGCCGCCACCGTCACCGCCACCAGCAAGTTCGCCCGCCTGGGCAAGGCGCTGGTGGTGCCGTTTACCCAGGAGCGCCTGGCTGACGGCAGCGGTTACCGCCTGGTAATCCATGCGCCGCTGACCGACTTCCCGGGTGAAACCGACGAGGTCGACTGCCTGCGCATCAACCAGTGGGTCGAAGCCTCGGTGCGCGAATGCCCCGAGCAATACCTGTGGACGCACCGCCGGTTCAAGAGCCGGCCACCGGGTGAGCCCAAGTTGTACGAAAAGCGCCGTCGATAACCCCAACCCCTTCTCACATGGAGTGACGCAATGCGCCCAGCGGAACCGGTCACAGGTTTGATTCTTTCCGGCGGCGGGGCGCGCGCGGCGTATCAGGTGGGGGTGTTGGCGGCGATTGCCGAGTTGCTGCCTGCGGGGGCAGCGAATCCTTTTCCGGTGATCGTCGGCACCTCCGCTGGTGCGATCAATGCGGTGAGCCTGGCCAGTGGCGCCAGCGATTTTTCCGCGGCCATCCAACGGCTGACGTCCTTCTGGCAGGGCTTTCGCAGCCACCAGGTGCTGCGCAGTGACTGGCCGGGGGTGATGCGCCAGGCCAGTCGTTTCCTGATCCATAGCCTTTTGGGCCTGGGCAGCCAGGTGCCGGTGGCATTGCTCAACAGCTCGCCACTGCGCGACTTGTTGCAAGAGCGCTTGAACCTTGGCGGCATCGACGAGGCGATCCGTCGCCAGCATTTGCAGGCGGTGGCGGTGACCGCGTTTGGTTATGAGTCCGGGCAAGCGGTGACCTTCTATCAGGGCGGCGGCACCATTGATGCCTGGCTGCGCCATCGGCGTATCGGTGTGCCCACCCAATTGACCGTAGAGCACCTGCTGGCCAGTTCGGCGATCCCGCTGCTGTTTGCCCCGGTCAAACTCGGCCAGGAGTACTTCGGCGATGGCGCGGTGCGCCAGTCCGCCCCCATCAGCCCGGCCTTGCACCTGGGCGCCAGTCGCGTGTTGGTGGTGGGGGTGAGTGGCAACCCTCGGGGCAATGAACCTTCGGTGCAACGCACTTACACCGGCCAGCAACCGACCCTGGCGCAAATTGGCGGGCACATGCTCAACAGCACGTTCATTGACAGCCTGGAAAGCGATATCGAGCTGCTGGAGCGCTTGAACCAGTTCAGCCGCGTCGTGCCTGTGGATGCGGCGGTCCAGGGCCTGGCGCCAGTGGAGGTGCTGGTGATTGCCCCCAGCCAGCCCATCGATGAAATCGCCGCGCGACATCGCCAGGAATTGCCGGCGGCACTGCGTGTGTTTTTGCGGGGGCCTGGGGCGACCAAGACCAGCGGCGCGGGGGTGTTGAGTTATCTGTTGTTCGAGGCGGGGTATTGCAGCGAGTTGATCGAACTGGGGCGCAAGGATGCCTTGGCCAAGCGCGAAGAAATCACCCGTTTCCTCGGCCTGACGCCGAACTGAATGTGGGAGCTGGCTTGCCTGCGATAGCGGTATGCCAGCCAACACTGCTGGCACAGACACACCGCGATCGCAGGCAAGCCAGCTCCCACAAGGAACCGCGATCAACCTTTAGAAGTGGTACTTGACCAGGAAGCTTGCCGTGTCCTGAGTCGTCTTGAAAGCGCCGCTGTCTTCAATCCCGTATTTGTTCTTCCAATAGTCGTATTCAAAACCCACATACAACTGCTTGTCGCCCCAATGCAAGGCTTTGCCCAAGTCGTATTTGACCTGTGGGTTGAAGTGCAGGTTGGCGTGGTAAGTGCCGCGGGCGTTCTTGTCGTTATCCACCACCCAGTCCATGAAGCCGTCGATCAGCACGTCAGAATTACCCACGGGAATGGTGTACGACCACACCGGGGTGATCTGCCACACGCCGTCACCCGGGCGATTGCCTTCGGTCTGGCGCTGGTAGAAGTTCAGCTGGAAGTAGTCGAAACCGGGAATGTTCAAATCGAATGCCGGGCCCAGCAAGTAGGACTCGTTATCGCCCTCGCCGAACTCGTAGGTGAAGGCCAGCAGCACGTCCTTGATTGGGCCGAACGACAGGTCCTTGTCCAGGATCTTGCCGAACGACAAACGCGGGCTGAACTCGCCGTAGTAAGTATTCGGGCCGACATTGCCGTCTTCCTTGCCGTTGTAAAAGATACGGTCTAGGAAGAAGAAGTTATCGCCATACTTCCACGCGTCGGCATGTTCGAAGGTGACGGTTTGCTGGATCTGCGGGTTGACGGTAAAGCTCTTGCCCCACAGGTAAGTCAGGCTGTTGTTTTGCCACTGCAACAAGTCACCGGCTACGGCTTGGCCACCGGCCAACAGTGATCCTGCCAGCATCAGGCCTTTGAACATAGGTTTCATTCGGTTGCTCCCGAGTTAAAATTTTATGGTTTTTCTTCTACGCAGGCGCTCTGGTGTGGCGCCTTTTGGTTCGCTGCAAAAATCGTCTGTTCGGTCAGCTTTGATGCTTTTAGCAAGAGCTGCGCCAAGGTGTTCAAAAAGCCAAAAAATCCCCGTCGGCTGCAGCGGATGCAGTCGAATTCAGGGGGCTTTTGTGCACTTTGGCAGCAAACATCAGGCCGGGATAAGTTGGCCTTGAGGTCAGCTTTTACATTCGCTGTTTTTTTTTGAGTCGATTCGAGCGGGCGCGGAGAATACTGGCTCCCAGGCCTGGGCTCAAGTGCGCTGTAACAGAGCGCGAGGGGCAAGAATGGGGCGCGGCGTGTGGCCGGCCCCATGTCAAGGTTGTGCATGTGGGTGTTCCCTGTTTGTTGTTATTTTTGTACTAACAAAGGAATCAATGCGTATGTGCGACTTCGGGGCGCTCAGCGCCGCCGAGAATGTTGAACAGGATGTTCAGCGACAGCGCACTGAGGGTGGCCATGGCGATGCCGCTGTGGGTAATCGGGCTCATCCACAACGGCAGCTGTGCGAAGAACTCCGGGCGTACCACGGGGATCAGGCCCATGCCGATACTCACTGCCACCAGCAACTGGTTACGGCGGTCGGCGATGTCGGCTTCCTGCAGAATCTTGATCCCGGTTGCCGCCACCATGCCGAACATCGCAATCGCCGCGCCGCCGAGTACCGCAGGTGGAATCGACGCCACCAGATAGGCCGCCTTGGGCAGCAGGCTGAGCACGATCAAGAACGCGCCGGCCATGAGCGTGACCGAGCGGCAGCGCACGCCGGTCATCTGCACCAGGCCGATATTCTGGGCGAAGGAGGAGTGGGTAAAGGTGTTGAAGAAGCCGGCAAAGAACGACGCGCCGGCATCACACAACAGGCCGCGTCGCAGCATCTTCGGCGTGACCTCCTGGCCGGTGATCTTGCCCAGGGCGAGGAACATGCCGGTGGACTCGACAAAAATGATCACCACCACCAGGCACATCGACAGGATTGGCGCCAACTCGAACTTGGGCATGCCAAAGTGCAACGGCGTTACCACCTGCACCCATGGCGCCTGGGCCAGGCCACTGAGGTCGACCATGCCGATCACGCCACACAGCGCGTAACCCAGGCCCATGCCGATCAGCACCGAGATGTTCACCCAGAAGCCGCGCATGAAGCGGTTGATCAGCAAGATAGTGCCCAGCACCAGGGCGGCAATCGCCAGGTAGACCGGCGAGCCAAACGTGGCGGCGGCGCTACCTCCGCCGGCCCAGTTCACCGCCACGGGAAACAGCGAAAGGCCGATGGCAGTGATCACCGTACCGGTCACCAGCGGTGGGAAAAAGCGCACCACCTTGGACATGAACGGCGCGATCAGCATGCCGAAGAACCCGGCGGCGATGGTCGCGCCAAAGATGCCCTGCAAACCGATACCGGGCATGCCGGCCATGGCGACCATGCTGCCCACGGCGGCAAAACTGGCGCCCATCATCACCGGCATGCGGATCCCCATCGGGCCGATGCCGAACGACTGCACCATGGTGGCAATACCGGCTACGAGTAGGTCGGCGTTGATCAGAAAGGCGATTTCTTCACGGCTCAAGCCGGCGGCTTGGCCAATGATCAGGGGCACGGCGACGGCACCGCCGTACATCAGCAAGACGTGTTGCAGGCCTACCAGAATCAATTGCAAGAGGGGCAGCCGCACCATGGCGGGCGCGGCAGGAGTCTGCGTTTCTAACTGGGACATGCAACACCTCGAATCTTTTTATTTTTGTGTTGTTTGGCATTCAATTGCCGGATGAAACTCAATCTTCAAGCCAGCTCCCACATGGGAACGGTGTGAAACAGTCAGTTGGTACGGGCCCCTTGGTTGATCCAGGTGCCGATCAAATCCCGCTCCTGCTGGGTCATCTGGGTAATGTTGCCCAGCGGCATGATCTGGCTGGCCACGGCCTGCGCTTGAATGCGCGCGGCCTGTTGCTGGATCTGTGCCGGTGTGTCGAACATCACCCCAGCCGGAGCGGTGCTGAACAGCGGGCTGGTGGGCTTGGCCGAGTGGCACACGGTGCAGCGTTGCTCGATCACGTGGTGCACCTGGCCGAAGTCCGTGGTGGCCTGGGCCGGTGCCGGTTCAGCGGCGGGTGCGGCAGGCGCGGCGGGTTTCAAGCCACCGCCCAATGCAGTTTCCGGCAGGGGTTGGTACTCGATGGCAGCCGGTGCCTTGGCAATCGGTTCAGCCGGTTTGGGCCCGGTCACGTAGGCCAGGCTGATCATCGCCAAGGCGCCCACGGGCAAGGTCCACGCATACTTCTGGCTGTCATGCCGGGTGTTGAAGTAATGGCGCACCAACACCGCCGCCACCGCGATCCCGGCCAGGATCAGCCAGTTGTATTGGCTGCCATAGGTGCTCGGGAAGTGGTTGCTGATCATGATGAACAGCACTGGCAAGGTGAAGTAGTTGTTGTGGCGTGAGCGCAACAGGCCCTTGGCCGGCAGCGCCGGGTCGGGTGTGCGGTTCTCGGCGATGGCCGCCACCAGCGCGCGTTGGGCCGGCATGATGATGCGGAACACGTTCCCCACCATGATCGTGCCGATCACCGCACCCACGTGCAGGTAGGCACCCCGGCCGCTGAATACCTTGCTGAAGCCGTAAGCCGCCGCAATCAACAGCACGAACAGGATCAAGCCGAGCAGGGCAGGGCGTTTGCCCAGGGCCGAGTCGCACAGAAAGGAGTAGATGAACCAGCCGGCGAACAGTGAGCCGATGCCCAGCAACACGCCTTCGGTGCCGCTGAGGCTGCTGCCGGGGGCGAGCAGGTACAGCGTGGGGTTGAGGTAGAACACCACGCACAGCAGCGCGACGCCCGACATCCAGGTGAAATAGGCTTCCCATTTGAACCAGTGCAGGTTGTCCGGCATGGTCGGCGGGGCCAGTTTGTATTTTTCCAGGTGGTAGATACCGCCACCGTGGATCGCCCACAAGTCACCGGCCAGGCCGTTCTTGGGGTTGACGCGATTAAGGTTGTTTTCCAGCCAGACGAAGTAGAAAGAAGCGCCGATCCAGGCGACG
Source organism: Pseudomonas sp. B2021 (assembly GCF_018135665.1). Classification (NCBI taxonomy): domain Bacteria; kingdom Pseudomonadati; phylum Pseudomonadota; class Gammaproteobacteria; order Pseudomonadales; family Pseudomonadaceae; genus Pseudomonas; species Pseudomonas sp. B2021. The sequence continues at coordinate 4,270,740 of NZ_SMOF01000001.1, read as the reverse complement.
CCAGTGATCATGTGAACCCAGCGCACGCTCAGGTTCAGCCATTCCAACAGATGTGCTTCCACAGTCTTTACCTCTCGCCTGTCACCCTTGTTGTCGGGTGATCAGACCTTCTCTTATTGGTGGGGGGCGAGGATCAACCGCTCATCCTCTTTGAAAAAATGCTCATCGCAGTTATTGCCTGTGCCACTGCGATCAACCACCAGGAAGTCATCCCGCTTTTCGATCGTCAGCACCGGGTGGTGCCAGACGCCGCGATGGTAATTAATGCCCTGCCTGCCGTTGGTGACGAAGGCGCGGACCAAGCCTGATACAGGTTCATCGCCAAGTGGCGCGACCACGATCAGAAAGGGGTTGCCGAGCAGCGGAATGAAAGCCTGGCTGCCCAGCGGGTGTCTCTCCAGCATGCACACAGTCAGCGGCATGTCCTGCGCGTCGGCGCGGAAGATGCTGATGATGGCGTGGTCTTCCGGCTTCGCGGTTTCGACCGTGGCCAGTTTGTGAAAGCGCATGGTCGACCCGTTGTTGATCATGAAGTGATCGCTGCCGTCGGTTTCGATAACGTCTCCGAAGGGGGCGAAGGCTTCTTTGGTCAAAGGTTCGATCATCAGTGTGCGCATGGCTGTCTTCTTGTCTTGTCTATAGATCGTTCCCACGCTCTGCGTGGGAACGCTGCCCTGGACGCTCTGCGTCCGCTGTGTGACGCGAAGCGTCACGGGGTGCATCCCCACGCAGAGCGTGGGGACGATCGGGTGTTATTTGGCGACTTTGCCCAGGACGCGCAGGCGACTCACCCCACCATCCGGGAACACGTTCAAGCGGATGTGGGTAATCGGCCCCAGCGCTTTGATCTGCTCGGCGAAGGTGTGTTCGGCGTGCATTTCCAGCTTCTGCGCCGGCAGCAATTCGCGCCAGAACAGCGATTGGGTTTCGATCTGGCTGTCGGTGCCGCCTTTCACGAAGGCGCCCTGGATCGAGCAAGTGTCCGGGTAGTTGCCCTTGAAGTGCAGGGTGTCGACCACGATTTTCTCGATCTCGCCCGGGTGGCCCAGGGCGACAATCACCCAGTCATTGCCTGGCGTACGACGACGCGCGGTTTCCCAACCGTCGCCCATGTTGATGCCACGGCCTGGGTTGAGGATGTTGCTCATGCGGCCGAAGTGTTCATCGGAGCAGGCCAGGGCACGGCCGCCATTGAGCGCGGCAGCCAGGTCGACCTGTTCGTTGTCGCCCACCGAGGACCAGTCGCGGAACGGCACACCGTACACACGCAGACGGGCTACGCCGCCATCCGGGTAGATGTTAAAGCGCAGGTGGCTGAACGCCTGGTCGTTGTTGATCTCGTGGTAGTGGTGGCTGTTGCCTTGCAGCTCGACGGCTGACAGCACTTCCACCCACTGGGTATTGGCATCCGGCTCACCCGAGGCCAGGAAGCAGGCTTCCAGGGAGGCCGACGGCGGGAAGTTGCCGGTGAAGAATGAAGTGTCGATGTCCACGCCTTTGATCGAACCCGGCACGCCCAGGCGGATCACCGCGCTGTCGTAGCCTTCGAAGCGCTTGCGGCGTGACTCCCAGCCGTCCATCCACTTGCCGTTGTCATCGAAAACGCCCTCCTTCCACACGGCCGGGGTCGGCTGGAACAGGCGGTTGGCGTCAGCGAACCAGTCATCGGTCACCGAGAGGATCTTGGTGCCCAGGCGGGCGTCGGCCAGGTTGACGAACTTCTCGAAAGGTACGGCGTAAGCTTTCATTCTTCTTGTCTGCCTTAGATAGAGTGGCTGGGGATGGACTGCTAGAGGGTCAGTAAGCGGAACAACGCGATCTTGTTGATCTCGTCCAGCGCGCACTTGAACTCAGCGTCTGCAGAGTTGTGGATGCGCGTTTCGAACGCGGCGAGGATCTGATGCCGGTTGCTGCCTTTTACCGCCATGATGAAGGGAAACTTGAACTTGGCTTTGTAGGCCTCATTCAGCTCGGTGAAGCGAGAAAACTCTTCGGCCGTGCATTGGTGAATACCCGCGCCTGCTTGTTCATCGGTGCTGGCTTGGGTCAGTTGGCCCTGGACGGCGGCTTTGCCTGCCAGGTCCGGGTGAGCATTGATCAGCGCCAGTTGCGAGGCGTGATCAGCACTCAACAGGATATCGCTCATGCGCTGGTGCAGGGTTTCGATCTGGTCGATCGACGTATCCTGGCCCAGGTCGAAGGCCTTTTCGGCCACCCATGGCGAGTGTTCGTAGATATCGGCGAAGGCTTGGACGAATGCGTCGCGGCTCAAGGTCGAGGGTTTAAGGGTTTGGAACGCAGTCATTTCGCCGCTCCCGTGCAGGGGTGGGTTTGGTGCCAGTGACGGGCGATGTCCACGCGGCGGGTGAACCACACCTGGTCATGGCCTTTGACGTATTCAATGAAGCGCTTGAGCGAGGCCAGGCGTGCCGGGCGGCCGATCAGGCGGCAATGCAGGCCGATCGAAAGCATCTTCGGCGCCTCGGCACCTTCGGCGTACAGCACGTCGAAGGCGTCCTTGAGGTACTCGAAAAAGTCATCGCCCTTGTTGAAACCCTGCACCTGGGTGAAGCGCATGTCGTTGGTGTCCAGGGTGTAGGGGATCACCAGGTGCGGCTTGCCGTTGGGGGTGTTGGGTTCCCAGTAGGGCAGGTCATCGTCGTAGGTGTCGCAGTCGTACAGGAAGCCACCTTCCTCCATCACCAAACGGCGGGTGTTGGGGCCGGTGCGGCCGGTGTACCAGCCCAGTGGGCGTTCACCGGTGAGTTCGGTGAGGATGCGGATGGCTTCGAGCATGTGCTCGCGCTCCTGGGTCTCGTCCATGTACTGGTAGTCGATCCAGCGGTAGCCGTGGCTGCAGATCTCATGGCCGGCCTCGACCATTGCGCGGATCACATCCGGGTGGCGCTGGGCGGCCATGGCCACGGCGAAGATGGTCAGCGGGATATCGAATTCTTTGAACAGCTTGAGGATGCGCCACACGCCGGCACGGCTGCCGTACTCGTACAGCGACTCCATGCTCATGTTGCGCTCGCCTTGCAGCGGCTGGGCCGAGACCATTTCCGAGAGGAAGGCTTCTGACTCTTTGTCACCGTGCAGAATGTTGCGCTCGCCGCCTTCTTCGTAGTTGAGTACGAACGACAGCGCAATGCGTGCCTTGCCCGGCCAGTGGGGGTGAGGAGGGTTACTGCCGTAACCGATCAGGTCGCGTGGGTAGTCAGCGCTCACTGCAGTCTTCCTTCTTGTTCGTGGTAGCAAATGTGTGGCGGCCGGGCAGTGGAATGACTGAGTGGCGTCACAGCGATGAGTGATTGTATACAACTTATCGCAAACTTTGTAAGCCTGCATTTCTGCATTTTTTCTGAACGGTCTGTCTGCAAGAAACTTGCCTAAGTGGTCAGGTTAAGATGAAAAAGCCCACTGTAGGAGCGAGCTTGCTCGCGAAAAACCTGAGGGCGCCACTTTTAATCCTGATAGTCCGCGTCATCGTTGACGTTTTTCGCGAGCAAGCTCGCTCCTACAGGGGGTTGGAAGGCTGTTGAATTTATTGTGTACAATTTTTTAGAAAAATGTCTTAATCAGCCATCGCCGGCTTTTTCACTGCCCTGAAAGAGTGCGGGTTTCTCTATGACTGACTTCGGGAGGCGCATAAAAGCCATGGGACGTTTGACCACACACGTTTTGGACGCCGCGCACGGCTGCCCCGGCAGCGCCATCAAGGTTGAGCTGTACCGCGTCGAAGGCGCGCAGCTGGAGCTGGTCGCTACCGCCACCACTAACAGCGATGGCCGTTGCGACGCACCGCTGCTGCAAGGCGAGGACTACCGCAGCGGCGTGTACCAACTGCAGTTCAGCGCCGGTGATTACTACCGGGCCCGTGGGGTGCAGTTGCCCGAGCCGGCTTTTCTGGACGTGGTGGTACTGCGCTTTGGCATCAGTGCCGAACAGGACCATTACCATGTGCCCCTGCTGATTTCGCCTTACAGCTACTCCACTTATCGCGGTAGCTGAGTCGTCACCTCGCTTCACACCCCCAAATGCTCTTCGTTGGTTTCGCCCGCGCACACTGCGGGCTTTTTTTTGCCTGGCGTTTGTTCAACTATCTAACGCCTGTTGCGTCAGTGGCGTGCCTAGGCTGGGTGTTTTCCTCAGGTTAAGAAAACATCATGGCCCCACCCATCGACACGACCGACCCCACTGCGCAAGCGTCCATACAGCAAATGCGCAGCCAACTGTCACGACGGATCAACAGCCACCCGCAGCCCAGCCGCCTGATCAACCAGCTCGGCCTTGCCGACCAACGATGCGCCAACACAACCAAAGCCCTGATGCATTTGACGGTACGCGCGCCCAAAGTCTTGAAGGTGATTCGCGCAGCACTGCGCAAAGCGTTCGACATCGACCCGGACAAACTACTGTTCACCCAAGCCATGCCGCCGCCAGCACTGCACAGGGTCGACACCCTGACGGAACGGACGCTGCTCTCGCTGGCGCTACCTGCCGTGCCAATCAACCTCAATCAGTTCACCACGCTGAGCGTCAAGGATGAACCGGCCCGTGTGTGGCCGTTGACGCCCTTGCAGGTGCTGCAGCAAGTACTCGCGATGAAGCTGTTCGAACGTCTGGCCCCCGCGTTCAGCCGCTACTGGGAAACACTGGTGGCCGGCTCCTGGCAGACGCGTCAGGAACACTGGTGCCAATTGCAGGCCGAGTTGTTCGCTGATCGGGCCTTTATCGCGGGGCAGTTGGGCGAGCTGTCGAGTGAGGCGTCAAGCCTGGTCCAGGCGCTGATCGATGCGCCGAGCCCCGAAGCTCGCCAGCGGGCCGGGGGCGACTGGGCCAGTGTGCGCGCCAGCCAATTGATGTGGCCCGGCTCACCCGCGGTAGCGATCCCCGGCGCCTTGCACATCTATCGTGCGGATGACCCCAGTGATGTGCCGCATGTGATCTACCTGCCGGGTGTAGCGCGCAATTTTTATGAGTATCCGAGCTTCTTCTTCCTGCAGTGCGGCCTGCTGAAACTGACCAGCCAGGCGTTGTTCGACGAGCTTTGGCAGTGCCTGCCGCTCAAGCGCCGCCATGAACTTTGCCGGCCCACGCACTACACCCCGGCGAGCAGTGTTGCCCGTGGTTCGGTACTGGACGGGGATGCGTTGGCGTTGAGCGCGCAAGCGCTGTTGGACGGCCAGTGGGAAAATGAATTGGCCTGTGCGTTGGCGATCAATCAGAGCCACCTATATTCCCAACGACGGCCGCCGCCTCAGCCGCTGACGGCTGCGCCTTTTCTGACGTTTATCGAACGTGCCAGAAAGCAATTGGTCGGTGAGGCGCGGCTGGGTGCATCAGGCAAGTCGTTGCTGGAATGGGATGCGCGGCGTCGGCGACGGGAAATCTGCTTTGCCAATCTTTTGTCCGGCCAACCCATGCTCGCGATGCATGCTCGGCTCAAACGCTACGAAAAGGGCTTGCTCGCGTTACTCGATGTGGCTGATCCCAGCGTCGATACCACGCAATTTCAGGAGGTTGTGGCCCTCGCGCGCGAGCTCCAGGAGCATGCGCAAACCATGGACTCACTGAGCAGCGGTGCGCAGAAACGGCTGTATGAGTATGGGTTCTGGATCGAACGTCCTACCCAGACCGAAAAGCGCGCCACCCTGTTTTTGCAGGCTCAAGGCGAGGCCTTGCGCTGCGAGGTCCAATTGCAGCACCGGCTCAAGCTGATACCCACGGCACATCGAGACCTGGTGATCAAGATAGTGGACCAGCACCAGGCCGCCAAGCGTGAATACGGTGACGCACGCGTCTTGTCGGTTTCGGTGGGCAGTGCGCCGGATGCGTTCTACCACGTGCATAACCTGATGGTGGTGACCACAGCGACGGCCGTTGAGAAGCCTGGCCGCTCGGTCCCGGTGGTGCTATGTGGGTTTGGACAATCGGGCGGGGTGCTGTCTTTTTCCAGTCTGCAAGCCCTGACTAAAAGCCTGTTGGCCAGTTTCAACAGCAGTGATGAGTCAGTGCTCTGGAGGTGCATCGAGCGAAAGGTACGGCAAGACCTACGCAAGCATGCCGCGCGAGGCACCTTGGCAGTGCGCTACGAGCTGATCGAAAAAGGGCCTCTGGAGTTTTCGTTCAAAAAACTGATGAAGCACTATGGGGCTTTGCACACAAGCTCGGCGGACGCGACGCAGCTTTTCGGTGAGGTTAAGAGCCCTGCGTTCAGCCGTGATCTACTGCTGATAGAACTGGGCGAACATCTGAAAGTACCGGCCAATGATCTGCTTGAGCAGAGCCAGGCCCATCTTGATGTACTGCGCAAAGCCACCGCCGATGCGAAAAAGCTGCCGGCATGGCTGGCGGGCGCGTCGAGCGCCCAGCGCAAGATCTTCAAGAAACTGCAGGGCCGACACTTGGCCAGCGTCCTCGCGGTTGAAAACCGGCTTGAGCAGCGTCTGGAAGACCTGGAGACCTTCGCCCGCACTGCCTTGATCGCCCGTTTAACAGAGGACGGTTTCTATCCGGGGCTGGATATCGAGCAGCCCTTACTGACTATGCCGGACGACGTCGCCAGCAGTTTCTGCGGTTATGAAAGCCGCTGCACACCGGGCGATCGCAAGGAAATTCAGACCCCCAGCCTTGAGCGCAGCACTTTCAGCCTGCTGCAACTGGCGCTCCATAACCTCGACCCGCAAGCGCCCTGGACGCGCAAGCGCTTGAACCACGCCACCTACCTGCAGCCGGACTGGCGCAGACGGCTGGATGCGGACTACCTGATCAAGACAATCTCCGCGCTGGATATCGGCGGTCAATACGCAGCAAAGATCGAGCGCACGTTTGAGCCTGCGGCCCAAGGGCTGAGCGAAGGCCGTATTCCGGAACTGATGCAGCGCATGTTGCGCGACTGTGCCAAGGTACGGCTGTATTCGGCCATCCGCCAGGGGCTGAGTGCACCCGCGCAAAGCCTGTTCAATACAGCGATGGCCGCGCGAACGCCAGAGGACTTGCTGAAGAATGGCCATCGACTGAGCCTGTCAGTGGTGCATCTGGTGGGGCACACGCTGCAGCATGATCGCTACATCGCCGGCATTGTGGTCATGCAGGATCAGGCCAATGGGCGCTGCGTAGTGTATTGGCCGAACGCTGCCACTGCCTTGGCCGTTACCGAATACGCCAGCGTGCAAGAGGCGCACGTGGCGCTCAATCGCATCGCGACCCAGGCCGAGCACGCCAAACAGCTGGCGCGGCAGGTCGCACCGGGCTGGGCATTCGAGGCCGTCACCCATGATGCCGAGCCCGACGCTACGCTGGACGAACTGCTGCGGGCCACGTTCTTTTCCGGTGTGTGGCGGGGCGTGAAGTTCATTCGCTCCTTTGCGGTCAAGCATCTGGAGCCGACGCCGGTGCCGCAGGACATTGAAAAGCAGTTCCAGGAGCAGGTCGATACTGACCCGCTGAACGCGCTGGCGATCGTGCCCACTGCCCACAGCGATGCCAACGCGTTGCTGTACAAGGCCTGGGTGCTTGATTTGCAGCGCCGAACCCAGGCGGCGTGCAATTCCAGCAAGGCATTGGACCGCTATCGAACCAAACGCCTGGAGGAGCAAAGTGATACGCGCATGCGCGCCTTGGTGGGTTTTTTCGTGCCGCCTTACGGCATGGTCAACGACTTCTACGAGTTGCTGCTGGCGGCGCGGCGGTACCACCGTTTTGGCCGTTCCTCGGATGCGGTTGATGTTGGCTTCATGAGCATTTTTCTGACGGTTGAACTGTTATTGGGTTTTATACCCGGCGCCAAAACCAGGGCGGGCGCCGTGGGAGGAATCACGCGGCGTTCGCTGGCCACCGGGTTGAGTCGAATCCGCCACCTGCACATGACGGCGCCCAGAACACTGGCCGCTGGGATATCACGGCCAATTACCCAGCTCAAAGCCCTGGAGCATTTTCGGCTAAAGGGCGTGCCTCAAGACGCTGTCGCGCTGAAGGGCGTGGGTGAAAAGGGTGTGTACGTCAAAAATGGCGAGGCCTTCCTGGCGGATGACACGCATCGTTATCCGGTGTACCGGCGCCAGAACGAACACTCATTACGCCTGAAAAACAAACAGGCAGGCGAAGAAGATGAGTTGCTCGTGCATATCTATCAGCCCGAAGAATGGTTATTGGGCGCGGACGCGCCAACTCCGGGGCCGAGTTCGGGAACCCATCGGCCGTGGCAACCTCCGAGGCCTGACGTGTCGGACTGGCAACCGCCGGTGCGTGTAGCGAGCGAAGACAGGATTCGCCAGTTCTCCACCACAGCCACGCATTGGTTGGATTGGCAGACTCAGCTTCATCCAGGCCAGCTATCGAGCTCGCCCGCTCCAGGGATATTTCATGTCGCAGCGGACCCTCAAGGCTATCCTCACCATGTGCTGCGTGTTGCGCCTGAACGTTCCAGCCTGACCGATCCGAGCAGCCGTTTTTACCGGTTGCTGCCCCCAGGTGAGGATGCCGGGCTTCACGGTATCGTGTTCATCACCAGGAATGAGCCGCTGGTGTCATTGGCCAGCGTTGACATCCTGCGTTGGACCAGCAACGACCTGCTCGAACAGCCGTTACCTGCATCCCGCACGGCAACGGGCGCCTGGCATTTGCATGCGCCGATTTTCGACCGGCCGTTGGAGCAGTCCGTGGCCATCGCCTTTCCCACCCTTACCAACAGGACCCGAGATCATGTGGTGAGCCGCTTGATCGAATTGTCGGGTCCGGCGCGCCCGGCAACTGCCACGCATCTGCTCAGAGTGCGTGCAACCCTGGACGAATGGTTGCCGCCGGCCCCCGTGCGGCCTGGCCGCACCGATGACTTATTGCGGATGTTGCGGCCTACCGACAGGGCACCCAACACGACCTTCATAAGCTTCCAGGGCGCTGCGCCGGGCTTGACCCGTATTGACTTCCTGCCACCTGTGAGGCCGCCACGCACCCTGCGTCGCGGTGGCAAGGCAGTCGCGAGCGAAAGAAATACCGCCCAATATGCAGCGGTCAGTACGTTGCTTGAGGAACAGGGCTTCACCCTCAGGCATGTCAATGTGCGGCGTTACGGGACGATCCGGCGGGAGACGCTGGCCACCCACCCCAACTCACCATCTCGGCTTTATTACGTGTCATACCTGTGGGCGGAAAGGCCGTCTTTGCGCCTTTTTTCGACGTTAAGCGACAATTGGCTTGTGACCGGGCTCAGGACCTATACCAACGTGGCGTTAGCTGACGAAGTCAGCAGTGCCATGCGTCAACAGCGCCTGGTACGGATCCTGGCGGGTATTCAGTGGCCGACCGGGAGCGATGTCTCGCCCACGGTTTACTTCATCAAACTGAACCCCTGACCTTCATCAGCGAGGCCAGGCCGGCGCAACCGAACAGGGCCGCACTGACGCGGTTGAACCAGCTCTGGCCGGCGCCGCTGCGCAAATACCGCGCTGCGCCATGGGCGCCGAGGCCGTAAGCCAGCTTGCACAGCAGGTCGAGCACCGTCCAGGTGGCGATCATGATCAGCAGTTGCGGTAAAAAGGCTTGCTGGGCGCTGAGAAATTGCGGCAGGAAGGCGGCGAAAAACAGAATGTCCTTGGGGTTACTGGCGCCCAGTACAAAGGCACGGCCAAACAAGGCGCGAAAGCGCGGCACGGCCGGGGTCTGCGGTACTTGTGCACCCTGGCTTGGCTGGCGCGACTGTTGCCAGCTTTGCCAGGCGAGGTAGAACAGGTACAGCGCGCCGACGATCTTCAATGCGCTGAACAATTGCTCAGAAGCCAGCAACAGCGCGCCAAGGCCCAGGGCCGAGGCGCTCAACAGGCAGATCGAGGCGAACACGCCGCCCAGAAACGCAGGGTAGGAGCGGCGCAGGCCGTAGTTGAGGCTGTTGCTGATCATCAACAGCGACAGCGGGCCAGGAATCAGGATCACCACCAGTGCAGCGCCACTGAACAGCAGCCAGGTTTCCAAGGTCATTTACAGTCCTCCCTTCATGCAAAAGCCCCACCCGAAGGTGAGGCGGTTTTTCAGCCGTTCCCGAACTACAGGAAGATGAACTTGGCGATAAAGATCGCGCACAGTACCCACAGGCTGATGGAAATCTCGCGGTATTTACCGGTGCCGGCCTTCAACGCCACATACGTGATAAAGCCCAGGGCGATGCCGTCGGCGACCGAAAACGTCAGCGGCATCATGATCGCGGTGACGATCGCCGGAATGCTGTCGGTGGCCTCATCCCAATTGATATGGGCCATGCTCGCCATCATCAGCATCGCTACATAAATCAGCGCGCCCGCCGTTGCGTAGGCGGGAATCATGCCGGCCAGCGGCGCAAAAAACATCGCCGCCACGAACAGCACGCCCACGGTCACTGCGGTCAAACCCGTACGGCCGCCAGCAGCCACACCGGCGGCGCTTTCTACATAGCTGGTCACCGGCGGTACACCGACCATGGCGCCAAACACGCTGGACGCACTGTCAGCCTTCAACGCGCGAGACAGGTTGTCGATCTTGCCATCGGCATTCACCAGGCCTGCGCGTTGCGCAACGCCCATCAGTGTACCGGCAGTGTCGAACATGTGTACAAAAAGAAAGGCAAATACCACGCTGATCATGCTCACATTGAACACACCCATCACGTCCATTGCCATCCAAGTCGGTGCCAGGCTCGGTGGGGTGGCGAGAATGCCGTTGTAGTGCACTAGGCCCAGGCCCCAGCCGGCCAGGGTTACGGCGATGATGCTGATCAGGATGGCGCCGAAGACGCGGTGATAACTGAGGATGGCAATCAGCAGGAAACACACGGCCGCCAGCAGCGGTGCCGGCTCGTGCAGGGAACCGAGCTTGATCAGCGTGGCCGGGCTGTCGACGATGATGCCGGCGGTTTTCAGGCCGATCACCCCTAGGAACAAGCCCACGCCGGCTCCCATGGCATGGCGCAGGCTGACCGGAATGCTGTTGAGCAGCCATTCGCGGATGCGCGACAGCGTGAGGATCATGAACAGCACGCCGGAAATAAACACCGCGCCGAGGGCGGTCTCCCAGGTGTAGCCCATGGTGCCGACCACGGTGTAGGTGAAGAATGCGTTCAAGCCCATGCCCGGCGCCAGGCCCACGGGCCAGTTGGCGTACAGGCCCATCAGCAGGCAACCCAGCGCGGCCGCTATGCAGGTGGCGACGAAGGCCGCGCCGTGATCGATACCGGCATCGGCCATGATATTGGGGTTGACGAAGATGATGTAGGCCATGGTGATAAAAGTGGTGAGGCCGGCGATCAGCTCGGTCTTCACTGTGGTGCCATGCAAGCGCAGTTTGAACAGGCGTTCCAGCCAACCGCCTCGGGGCGCGGCCAGGTCCAACGTAGGGGCTTCGGTTTTGCGGCTATCCACAGCGAGTACTCCTCAATCGTTTTATTGTTATTTCCAGCGCCGGTTACATGAGTGGGCAACGGCGCTTTGAGGTGTTGGCGGGTTTGTTGACCAAAAGGTCAGGAACTCGCACGAAGCGAATTATGCTTTTGTATACAAATAAAGCAAATAATGTTTTCGATTATCTGGGCGAAAAGGGATGAAAGGCCCACGCCAGGGGATTTATTCTGCGCGACGCCTTGAAACAAGCCCTCGATACCCGCACCTTGTGGGCGCAAGCATTCGGTCAGCGCGGCGAAAAGGGGAGCCCCATGTACAAGGTTTATGGCGATTACAAGTCGGGCAATTGCTACAAGGTCAAATTGATGCTCACTCTGTTGGGCATCCCGTATGAATGGATCGATATTGATATTCTCAAGGGCGATACCCAGACCCCTGAGTTCCTGGCCAAGAACCCCAATGGCAAGGTCCCGGTATTGGAGCTCGAAGACGGCACCTGCCTGTGGGAGTCCAACGCGATCCTCAACTTCCTCGCCGATGGCAGCGAATTCCTGCCGACCGAACCGCGCCTGCGTACCCAGGTATTGCAGTGGCAGTTTTTCGAGCAGTACAGCCATGAGCCTTACATTGCGGTGGCGCGGTTTATTCAGTTTTACCTGAACATGCCCGAGGATCGGCTGGAAGAATATAAAACCACCCATAAGGGCGGTTACAAGGCCTTGAAGGTGATGGAGCGTCAGCTTCAAGCCACGCCTTATTTAGTGGGCGAGCAGTTTTCAATTGCCGATATCGCATTGTATGCCTACACCCATGTGGCCCATGAAGGCGGCTTTGACCTGGCGCCGTATCCGGCGGTGCAGGCATGGTTGCAGCGGGTGGCCAGTCATCCTCGGTATGTGCCGATGCTCGACTGATTCACTCGGTCCAATGTGGGAGCTGGCTTGCCTGCGATAGCGTCACCCTGGTGCTCCGGCTAAACCGAGGTGTCTGCATCGCAGGCAGGCCAGCTCCCACATTCAGCGCGGCGGCGCGTCAGGCAGTGCTTTGTTGAGCAGTTCAAAGCAGCGCTGCGCCGCCGGGCTCAAGCCCATGCCGCTACGGCTGATCAACCCGATCTCTCGATTCACCCCGGGATGATCGATGCTGATCCGCTTCAAACCTTCCAGGCTATCGGCCGCTGACTCCGGCAACACACTGATGCCCAGGCCCTGGCGCACCAAGGCCAATACGGTCGACATGTAGTTGGCCTCCATGCCGGCGTTCAGCGTCAGTCGTGTCTCATCGAACAGCGTGTCCACTTGCTCGCGCACACTGCTGTCTCGGCCGGTCAGGATGATCGGCTGGTCCGCCAATTGTTCCAGAGTCAGTTGGCGATGGCGGGCGAGCGCATGGCCCGATGGTACAAATGCGCACAGCCGATCATTGAGCACCGGCACGAAGTCCAGCCCGTGGCTCAGGCGAGCGCGCACGCCGATGCCGAAATCCACTTCGCCGTTGCGAACCTTTGCATGAATGCGCTGGGCCACCAGGTCATGCAGGCGCACTTCGATGCCGGCGAAGCGTTGGCGAAACAGGCGCAAGGCCGGGGGCAGAGCGCCTGCGCAGACTGAGGGCAGGGCGGCAATGGTCACCACGCCGCGGCGCAAGGCGGCGAGGTCGCGGGAGCCGGTGACGATGTTGTCCAGGTCCAACAGCAGTTTTTCCATAGGCCCGCGCGCGTCCTGGCCTGCGGCGGTAATGCTCACGTGGCGCGGGCTGCGGTCGAGCAGGGCGACGCCGAGCCAGTCTTCCAGTTGTTGCACCTGCACGGTGAGGGCTGACGGCGACAGATGCAATTCGTTGGCCGCCTTGGTGAAGCTGCCTGTGCGGGCAACCGCAAGGAAGGCTTGAATGTGCTGGATGCTGTTTTTCATAAGCGCCGCTTCATTTTGTTTTTCCGAACGCTGATGGCTGAATATTGCAATTTACAAAGCCTAGCGCGATTCCAATACTCCAGGGAAAACAATAACCGGCCAACGAGGCCGCCCTGGAGTAACCCATGCTCGCAACCCTGGGTGTCATCACCATCCTGTGCCTGCTCGCTGCCGTCATGAGCAAGCGCCTCTCGCCGCTGGTAGCCTTGATCGCCTTGCCGATCATTGCCGCGCTGATCGGTGGATTCGGCCTGCAAACCAGCGCCTTCATCATTACCGGTATCAAGAACGTCGCCCCTGTGGTGGGCATGTTTGTGTTCGCGATCCTGTTTTTCGGGATCATGACCGATGCGGGCATGCTCGATCCCATTATTGATCGCATCCTGCGTACGGTCGGGACGCGTCCTACACGAATTGTGGTGGGTACTGCGACCCTGGCGTTGCTGGTGCACCTGGACGGCTCTGGCGCGGTGACCTTTCTGGTGACGGTGCCGGCGATGCTGCCGCTGTATACGCGCCTCGGCATCGATAAACGCATCCTAGCCTGCGTGTGTGCGATGGCCGCCGGCGTCAACTTCCTGCCCTGGACCGGCCCGGTGCTGCGTTCGTCGGCGGCCTTGCATGTGCCGGTGGCCGACCTGTTCCAACCATTGATCCCGGTTCAGATCGTCGGGCTGATCTTTGTCTTCGCCTGCGCCTGGTGGCTGGGCCATCGCGAAGAAAAGCGCCTGGGCCTGGGCGCCGGTTCCAGCGTGGAGGCGGTGCCGCAACGAGTGCTCAGCGATGACGACATCACGCTGCGTCGTCCACGGTTGTTCTGGGTCAACCTGATGCTGACCGTGCTGGTGATGGTGGTGATGATCGCCGGCTGGGTCGACCCGGTGGTGATGTTCATGCTCGGCACCGTGGTTGCGTTGTGCATCAACTATCCCAACGTGGACGCCCAGCGTGCGCGCATCGACGCCCATGCGAAAACCGCCCTGACCATGGCCAGTATCCTGCTCGCCGCCGGAGTATTTACCGGCATCATGCAAGGCACCGGCATGCTCAAGGCCATCGCCGAAGTGGCGGTGGCGCAGATTCCGGCGGGCCACGGCAAGTTGATTCCGGCCGTCGTGGGCTTTTTGTCCATGCCCCTGAGCATGTTGTTTGACCCCGATTCCTACTATTTCGGCGTGATGCCGGTGATCGCCGAAGTCGGCAAGGCCCTGGGCGTCGACCCGCTTCAGGTGGCCCAGGCTTCGCTGCTGGGCGTGCACACCACCGGCTTCCCGGTCAGCCCGCTGACGCCTGCGACCTTCCTGCTGGTGGGCCTGTGCAAGATCGAACTGGCCGATCACCAGCGCTTCACCATTCCTTTCCTGTTTGCCGCCTCGGTGTTGATGACCCTGACGGCGTTGCTCCTGGGAGTGATTTGAGATGAACACCTTGCGCATCGGCTCCGGCGCCGGCTACTCCGGCGACCGTATAGAACCTGCCGTGGAACTGGCCGAACACGGCGACCTGGATTACCTGGTCTTCGAATGCCTGGCCGAACGCACCATCGCCCTGGCGCAACAGGCGCGTATCAGCGACCCGCAGGGCGGTTATGACCCGCTGCTGGCTGAGCGCATGCGCCGTGTCTTGCCCTTTGTGGGGCAGCGGGCGGGGCGTCGACGCCTGCGGGTGATCACCAATATGGGCGCGGCCAACCCGCTGGCGGCGGCCAGGGAAGTACGGCGTATTGCGGGCGAGCTGGGCCTGGGCCTCAAGGTTTTGGCTGTGGTCGGCGATGACGTGCTGCACGCCTTGCCTGCCGAGCAGTTGCTGGATAACGGCAAGACCGTGGGGGCATTGGGTAAGCGGCTGATTTCCGCGAATGCCTACTTGGGTGTGGAGGGCATTATTGAAGCGTTGCGTGCCGACGCCGATGTGGTGATCACCGGGCGCGTGGCCGACCCTTCGCTATTCCTGGCGCCGCAGATGTTCGAGTTCGGCTGGGCCTTCGATGATTGGCCGCGACTGGGCCGAGGCACGTTGGTGGGGCATTTACTTGAGTGCGCGGGGCAGGTCAGTGGCGGTTACTTCGCCGATCCCGGCTTCAAGGATGTGGAGGATCTGGCACGCCTGGGCTTTCCCCTGGCCGAGGTCGACGCCGACGGCAATGCAGTGATCACCAAGGTGGCAGGCTCCGGTGGACGGGTCAGCCGCGCGACCTGCGCCGAACAACTGATTTATGAAGTTCACGACCCGGCAGCCTACTTGACCCCGGATGTGACGGCCGACTTTTCCCAGGTGGGGTTTGTCGAGGAGGGCGTGGACCGGGTGCGTGCCCAGGGAGCTAGTGGGCGTGCCCGGCCTGATCAACTGAAGGTCAGCGTCGGTTATCTGGACGGTTGGATCGGTGAGGGGCAGATGTCCTACGGCGGTCCAGGTGCTGTCGCACGGGCCGAGTTGGCGCGGGACGTGGTACTCAAGCGTCTCGCGTTGATCGGCGTAAAGATGCAGGACCTGCGCGCCGAGTTGATCGGCATGGATTCACTGCACGGCCCACGCAGCAGCGTCGAGCCTTGGGAAGTGCGCCTGCGGGTCGCCGCCCGGTGTGAGGAGCGTGGCGACGCGGTGCGGATCGGCAATGAAGTGGAGACCCTCTACACCAACGGCCCGGCCGGCGGCGGTGGGGCGAGCAAGGGCGTACGCCAGGTGGTGGCGGTCGCGTCGTTGCTGCTGCCCCGTGAAGCGGTCAAACCGAGGATTGAAGAATGAAACTGCATACGCTGGCCCATTCCCGCACCGGGGATAAGGGCGACACGTCAAACATCTCGATCATTGCCTACCGCGCGCAGGACTACCCGTTGCTGTGTGAACAGCTGACGGCGGAGCGCGTGGCAGCGTTCTTCGCGGATTTACTGGAACCCGGTGCTGAGCCGGTTCGGCGTTATGAATTGTCGAATGTGCAGGCGCTGAACTTCGTGTTGCCGGGCATCCTGCGTGGCGGCGTGACCCGCTCACTGGCGCTGGATGCCCACGGCAAGTGCCTGGGCTCGGCACTGCTGGATCTTGAACTGGCAATACAGACTTAAGAACACCGCAGGGCAAATGTGGGAGCTGGCTTGCCTGCGATAGCATCACCTCGGTACATCTGCTGCACCGCGGTGCCCGTATCGCAGGCAAGCCAGCTCCTACATTGACCGCAGCGGGCTTCAGATTGCGGCGAAGCGCTTGTCCAGGTACTCGATGATCACCTTGGAGTCATACATCCAGGTGGTCTGGCCGTTCTCTTCGATGCGCAGGCACGGCACTTTGATCTTGCCGCCTTGCTCCAGCAGGGTCTGGCGGTCCTGTTCGTTGTTCTTCGCGTCCTTCAAGGCCACCGGCACATTCAGGCGGTGCAGGGTGCGGCGGGTCTTCACGCAGAACGGGCAGGCGTGGAACTGATACAGGGTCAGGTCTTTGGCGGCAGCATTGACCTTGGCCTGTTGCTCGGCAGGGCGTTGTTTTTTGCGTGGGCGGGTAAGAAAGTCGCCCGCGATGATGACGTGGCCGAGGCCCACTCTAAGTGCTTTGACGAACATGGCTGAAACCTCTTGCCCATGACTGAGGGGGCGCAGCTTACCTGATTTCTACAGGCGAAAAAAAACCGGCGATGAACGCCGGTTTTTTCCTGCCTGGCCGGTTACTTGATCAGGCTGAGAAATTCGCTGCGGGTAGCCGCGTTCTCACGGAACTCGCCCAGCATCACCGAGGTGATCATCGACGAATTCTGTTTCTCGACACCGCGCATCATCATGCACATGTGCTTGGCCTCGATCACCACGGCCACGCCCAGGGCGCCTGTCACTTCCAACACGGCGTCGGCGATCTGGCGGCTGAGGTTTTCCTGGATCTGCAGGCGGCGCGCATACATATCGACAATGCGGGCGACCTTCGACAGGCCCAGCACTTTGCCGCTCGGGATATACGCCACATGGGCCTTGCCGATAAACGGCAACAGGTGATGCTCGCACAACGAGTACAGCTCGATGTCCTTGACCAGCACCATTTCGCTATTGTCAGAGCTGAACAAGGCACCATTGGTGACTTCTTCGAGTGTCTGTTCATAACCGCGGCAGAGGTACTGCATTGCCTTGGCGGCACGCTTTGGCGTGTCGAGCAGGCCCTCGCGGGACACGTCCTCGCCGAGTTGGCCGAGAATCTCTGTGTAATTCTGTTCCAGGGACATGAAACTACCTGTGGGATTTTCGCAAAGCGCAAGGTTACGGTGGCGGACACATCGCTGCAAGCCTGACGAAGGCACTTGTTACTCGTCGCGCCCTTCCATCATGGTGCGCTTGAGCATCACATACACCGCGCCGGCACCGCCGTGGCGGGCCTGGCAGGAGGTAAAACCGAGCACCTGGGCATGCTGGCGCAGCCAGGTGTTGACGTGGCTCTTGATCATCGGCCGCTTGCCGTCCAGCCGCACAGCCTTGCCATGGGTGACGCGCACGCAGCGAATTTCGAATTTGGTCGCTTCAGCCAGGAAAGCCCAGAGGGTTTCCCGGGCTTTTTCCACGGTCATACCGTGCAGGTCGAGGCTGCCTTCGAACGGGATCTGGCCGGCCTTGAGCTTGCGCATCTGGCTTTCCTGCACGCCGTCGCGGGCCCACATGAGCTCATCTTCGGGGCCGACGTCGATCACGAACTGGTCCGACAGGCCATCCACGGTGGTGGCATCGGTGCGCACGGTCGCGGCCTGGCGCAGCTTGGCGATCTGCGCCCGGTCGGTCTTGGGTTTGCCGGTGTCGGCGCGGTCGTGCTTGATCGGCTTGACGCCGCGCAGCTCGTTTTTGAACAGGGAAAAATCGTCGTCTTGCATGTCAGCCTCCGCGAAGGGCGGGCAGTTTACCTAAATCGCGGCGGCCAGGGCGCAGGAAACGCTATCCAAGCGCCATCAGTCGTGCTTTTTCATCAGGTGAGAGGCGATATCCAACGACAACGGTTGGCGCATTTTCCGACGGCTGCGACGCCACAGCCACACACCCAACCACAGCACCAGCAAGCCGACACCCAGCAGGAGTGCCGAGCCACCCGGGCTGGCATTCAGTTCGCCGAGTGCCGGCGAATGCCCAAACAGGCCGGCGCCACCAGCGCCCGCCAACAACAAACCTACTATCGCCAGTAACGCGGCAATGCACGCTACCAGGCGCAGACGCCAATTGCTCGGGCCTTTGGGGCGCAAGCGACGAGCATCAAAACCATCGGATATCTTCATTCCGACCTTTCCTCCAGGGTATCGGCCCTTCGACCGGAAGATACACAGGTTGTTCCGGGGAGAGGGGTAAATGCGCCAAATGAAAGGGCTTTGCGGATGAGCGGAGCAATAAACACGCCGCTCACCGCCAGCAGGGTCAGATCAGATCTTTGGCCAGCGCCAGGGTGGCGAAGTTGTCGGCCATGATGGCCATTTCGGTTTGCTGCACGTGCTCGGCGCTCAGGATGCCACCCTTGTACGGCAGGTCGCGGGTGGCGCAGGCGTCTTCCACCAGGGTGCAGCGAAAGCCCAGGTTCTTGGCCGCGCGCACGGTGGTGCTGACGCTGGAGTGGCTCATGAAACCGCAGACGATCAGGTCCAGGGAGCCCAGGTCTTGCAGGTGTTTTTCCAGGCCGGTGCCATGGAAGGCGCTGGGCAGCAGTTTGCCGATGATGGTTTCGTCACCTTCAGGCTCAAGGCCCGGAATGAATTCGCCGCGCTCGCCCTGGGGGTCAAACAGGCCGCCCACCGTGCCCAGGTGGCGCACGTGCACAATCGGGCGCCCGGCACTGCGCGCTGCGGTCACCAGTTGCTTGATGTTCTGCACCGCCGAGTCCATGCCCGAGAGGGCGAGCGGGCCGCTGAGGTATTCTTTCTGGGCGTCGATGATCACCAGGGTCGCATGATTGAGGTTGGCTGCTGCGTAACCGCGACCGCTGAGTTGAAACATCGTCTTTGGAACGGACATTCTGGGGCTCCTGTGAGTGGGGCTTTTGCGACATTGTCCACTGGCTGAGCGCTTCTGTGAATCGCTACTATCGTAAGGTACGCCGTTGCTGGCGTGCAGCCATGTCAAGAGGCAGGCCTGTTTAACACAATGCGGGCGAATTGGATGAAATCCGACGTACGGTGCCAGGTGTTTCGTACATCGTCGGTACAGGTGAAGGCTGTTAGAATCGCCAGTCGTTTTTTCCAGGAGCTTGCCCCGTGATCACTTCCCGCCTGCGCACCTTGCGCGACCATATCCGTTGGGCTGTCAGCCGTTTCCATGGGGAAGACCTGTTTTTTGGCCATGGCACCGACAATGCCTGGGACGAAGCCCGGCAATTGGTGCTGGGCGCCTTGCACCTGCCGTGGGAAATCGCCGACAGCTATTTGGATTGCAACCTGGAAGAAGAGGAAATCTCCCACGTGCAGCGCTTGCTGCATCGGCGTATCCATGAGCGAGTGCCTACCGCGTACCTGTTGAACGAAGCCTGGTTTTGCGGCATGTCGTTTATCGTCGATGAGCGCGTACTGATCCCGCGTTCACCGATAGGCGAGCTGATTGAAGACCGCTTTGAACCCTGGCTGGCCCAGCCGCCGGCACGCATCCTTGACCTGTGCACCGGCTCCGGTTGCATCGGCATCGCCTGTGCCTACGAATTCCCCGAGGCCGAGGTGGTGCTGGGAGACCTGTCCTTCGAAGCCCTGGAAGTGGCGAACCAGAACATCGAGCGCCATGGCGTCGACGAGCGCGTCTACACCGTGCAGGGCGATGGTTTTGACGGTTTGCCCGGCCAGCGTTTCGACCTCATTGTGTCGAACCCGCCCTACGTGGATGCCGAAGATTTCGCCGACATGCCCGACGAATACCAACACGAACCGGAACTGGGCCTGGCCTGCGGTGACGACGGCCTGAACCTGGTACGCCGGATGCTGGCTGAAGCGGCGGACCACCTGACCGAGAAGGGCTTGCTGATTGTCGAAGTGGGCAACAGCCAGGTGCATGTCGAGGCGCTGTATCCGGAAGTGGACTTTGCCTGGCTGGACTTCAAGCGCGGTGGGCATGGGGTGTTTATGTTGACGGCTGAGCAGTGCCGCCAACACCAGGCCGTTTTCGCTGCCCGGATATAACTGCAGAAACTCGGTCAATGTGGGAGCTGGCTTGCCTGCGATAGCGGTGGGTCAGCTTGCACTTGTGCTACTGATACATCGCTATCGCAGGCAAGCCAGCTCCCACATTTTGATTGCATTTCAATCTATCAGCGGTGCGTGGCAATCCAGATCAACAACCCCGCCTGAAACACCGTAAACGCCACCAGGCAGGTGATGGTAAAGCGCAGCCCACTGTCCTCACGCTTGAACTTGGTGACTTTCTCCTCTTCCTTGCGCAGTTTCACTTCCTGCTCCGCCAGGTTCTGGTCGGCCTGTTGCAGCATCTGCGCGGCTTCGAGGATCTCCACAAACTGCACTTTCTCGGTATTCCAGCTGTCCAGCACGTCGCCGACCTTGCCTGGTTGCACATTGCCTTTGAGGTGCTGCACATCGGCGTAGGCCACATCGAAACCCTGGATACGCAGGAAGTGATCGCGACGCAGGCGCGTGGCTTCGTTGAGGGCGTCCTTGTTGGCCAGGTCCACGCCGTCGACGCGGTAGTGTGACCACTTCTTCTTCGCCCAGGCGGCGCCTTGGGCCACCAGGAAACGCCCGATACCGCGGTTGGCCGGCTCGATTTCCAGGCTGTTGCCGGGGCCGAAGTGCACGCGGTGTTTATCGTGATCGACCCAGATATCCAGATGATTCTGCTCGCGCCGTACTCGCTGGCCCGGTAACTGGATGACCATGCGCAACAGGCTGTGGTGTTTGTCATGACGCTCGGCATAGCCGAACTGCACAAAGCGCAATGGCCGTGCGCCGGTGGCGCGGTCGGTGGCCAGTGGGGCCAGGCGCAGCATCTTGAAGTGTTCGGCGTGAACGTCGGCCCACGGCAGGGCTGCTGCCGCGGCAGCTTCGGTTGCGGCCGGGGTCTCGGCGGTAGATTCGGGTGTTGTTTCGGTGGTTGTCATGCGGCGCGATCCTGTCCAAGCCCTGCGAGCCGACAGTCTTTTTACTGTCGACTCTGGACTTATCGGCCGTTTTTTCCAGGACTGGAGGCCAATTGCCGCTTAACGGGGTTGAAGTCCTTCGATAAAGCTGACGATACGTTGGCCCAACTCCGCAGCCAGCGGTAGTTTCGGGTCGTTGTAGGAGGCCAGTTGCTGCTTCACGTTATTGGGCACGATGCGCATCACGTGGTTCATACCTTCGATTACCGTCAACTGCGCGTCGGGTTTGGCCTTCTTCAGTTGCTGGGCGTCGCCTACACCCACTTGGATATCGTTGGTGCCCTGGATAATCAGCGCCGGCATATCCAAGCGTGCAAAAGCGGCCGACGGATCGGCGCGGAACAGGCTGATCAGATACGGCTGCACGCTGGGCCGGAAAATACCCTCCAGCGGGCGCGGCACATCGGCGTCCACCTGGCCGGCCTTGAGGTGATCGAGGATTTCATTGCTGCGCAGCAACAGGGCAGGGGGCAAGTGATCGGCCAGTTGCTGACGGATAACTTGGTCCACCGGGCGGGCGCTACCTGACAAGGAAATGACTCCGGCCGGTTCAAGTTGCGGCGCGGCGAGGGCGGCGACCAGCGCGCCCTCACTGTGGCCCAGCACAATCAGCGGGCCCATGCGCTTGTCGGCCTTGAGCAACTTGCCCCAGGCCACGGCGTCGGCCACATACGCCTCCAGGGTCAGGTTGCGCTCATCCGGCGTGGCCGCCAGGCTTGCAGCCACGCCGCGCTTGTCGTAGCGCACGCTGGCGATGTTATGCCGGGCCAGTACCCAGGCCAGGCGCTTGAGGCTGTCGTTGCGCGCGCCGTCGGCGCTGTTGCCGTTGCGGTCGGTGGGGCCGGAGCCGGCGATGATCAGCACCACCGGCACCGGTTTATCCGATTGCGGCAACAGCAGCGAGCCAAAGAGTTGGCCGCTGCCGGTGTCCAGGCTGATCGGGCGTTGCAAGACGACAGGGGAGGCGGCCTGGGCCACGGCGGTGAACAGGGTGAGGGTGAACAGCAGAACTCGCAGCATCATAGCGCCATCATTGGAGAGGTGCCGGTTGGACCAACGTCTACCGGTAAGGTTTCGAGGATGAACTAGTCGGTTAGCCTGCGTATACTGGCCGCCTTAAGTTATTACGGTTGACTTGATTCAACTGATTTCACGGAGCGCCCTGCATGTCCGGCAATACCTTCGGCAAGCTGTTCACTGTCACCACCGCGGGCGAAAGCCATGGGCCGGCGTTGGTCGCCATTGTCGACGGCTGCCCACCAGGCCTCGAGCTGAGCCTGGACGACCTGCAGCGCGACCTTGACCGCCGCAAGCCCGGCACCAGCCGCCATACCACTCAGCGCCAGGAACCGGACGAAGTCGAAATTCTCTCCGGAGTGTTCGAAGGCCGCACCACGGGCTGTGCCATTGGCCTGTTGATTCGCAACACCGACCAGAAGTCCAAGGACTACTCGGCGATCAAGGACCTGTTCCGCCCGGCCCATGCCGACTACACCTACCATCACAAATACGGCGAACGCGACTATCGTGGCGGTGGCCGCAGCTCGGCGCGTGAAACCGCCATGCGCGTGGCCGCCGGCGCCATCGCCAAGAAATACCTGGCCACCCAGGGCATCGTCATCCGTGGCTACATGAGCCAATTGGGCCCGATTGAAATCCCGTTCAAGACCTGGGACAGCGTCGAAGACAACGCCTTCTTCTGCCCCGACCCGGACAAGGTGCCGGAGCTGGAAGCCTACATGGACCAGTTGCGCCGCGACCAGGACTCGGTCGGCGCGAAGATCACCGTCGTGGCCGAAGGGGTGAAGCCGGGCCTGGGCGAGCCGATCTTTGATCGCCTCGACGCCGAACTGGCCCATGCGCTGATGAGCATCAACGCGGTGAAAGGCGTGGAAATCGGCGCTGGTTTCGCCTGCGTCTCCCAGCGCGGTACCGAGCATCGCGATGAGATGACCCCTGAAGGTTTCCTCAGCAACAACGCGGGCGGCATCCTTGGCGGTATTTCTTCCGGCCAGCCGATCGTGGCGCACCTGGCGCTCAAGGCCACGTCGAGCATCACCACACCAGGCCGTTCGATCGATGTGCACGGCAACCCGGTGGACGTGATCACCAAGGGCCGCCACGACCCGTGCGTCGGCATCCGCGCCACACCGATTGCCGAAGCCATGATGGCCATCGTGCTGATGGACCACCTCTTGCGTAACCGTGGGCAAAATGCCGATGTGCGCGTGAGTACCCCGATACTGGGCCAGCTGTGATCGCCTGGGGCAATGAGCGCGCTTGCTGTGGCGAGCGAGCTTGCTCGCGCTGGGCTGCGAAGCAGCCCCAATAGCATGCCCCAACCACTGCCATACTGGCGCCTCTCCAGCTTCTACCTCTTTTACTTCGCCCTGCTGGGGGCGACCGCGCCGTTCCTGGCGCTTTACTTCGATCACCTGGGTTTTTCCAGCGCACGCATCGGTGAACTGGTGGCCATCCCCATGCTGATGCGCTGCGTGGCCCCCAACCTGTGGGGCTGGATCGGCGATTACACCGGCCGGCGCCTGGCCATCGTGCGGTTCGGCGCGGTGTGCACCCTGGCCAGCTTCTGCCTGATTTTCGTCAGCAAGACCTACGCCTGGCTGGCGCTGGTGATGGCCCTGCACGCGTTCTTCTGGCACGCAGTGCTGCCGCAGTTCGAAGTCATCACCCTGGCCCACCTGCACACGCAAACCTCACGCTACAGCCAGATCCGTCTGTGGGGCTCCATTGGTTTTATCCTCACCGTGGTGGTCATGGGGCGGCTGTTCGATTGGCTGAGCCTGGATATTTACCCGGTGGCGGTCGTGGTGATCATGGCCGGCATCATCGGCGCCAGCCTTTGGGTACCGAACGCGCAGCCTGTCAGCCACGGCAACCGCTTGGCCGGTGAGGGTTTCCTCAAGCAATTGCGCAGCCCAGGCGTGCTGGCGTTTTATGCCTGCGTGGCGCTGATGCAAATGAGCCATGGCCCGTATTACACCTTCCTCACCTTGCACCTGGAGCACTTGGGCTACAGCCGTGGCGTGATTGGCCTGCTGTGGGCGCTGGGGGTGGTGGCGGAAGTGCTGATGTTCCTGGCCATGAGCCGTATCCTTGCGCGCTTTTCGGTGCGCCGGGTGCTGCTCGCCAGTTTCCTGCTGGCCGCGCTGCGCTGGTGGCTGCTGGGTTCATTTGCCGAGGTTTTCTGGCTGCTGCTGGTGGCGCAACTGATGCACGCCGCCACGTTTGGCAGCTTCCATGCAGCGGCGATTGCCTTTGTGCAACGCAGCTTCGGCGACCGCCAGCAAGGCCAGGGCCAGGCCCTTTATGCCGCGCTGGCCGGCATCGGCGGCGCGCTCGGCGCCCTGTATTCCGGCTACAGCTGGAACCTGCTGGGGCCAACCTTCACGTTCAGTATCGCCAGCCTCGCGGCCCTGGCCGCCGCCATTATCATTGGCCTTCGATTGCAAGAGCCGAACCAAGGAACCGTGCAATGAGCTATGTAGCCGTCTACTCCATCGCCACCCCGGACACCCCAAACAAAGTGTTGACCCATGCCGAGGATATCCAGTCGACCCTGGCCGAGCACGGTGTGCGCTTTGAACGCTGGCAGCCCAGCCTGATAGAAAAGGGCGCCACTGATGCTGAAATGATTGCCGCCTACCAGGCTCAGATCGAAGCCCTCGGCTACGCCGCTGTGGAAGTGGTCAGCGTGACCCAAGACCATCCACAGAAAGACGAGTTACGTGCGCAGTTCCTCGACGAACGTACCTACAGTGAAGACGAGGTGCGTTTCTTCATCGCAGGCCAGGCGCTGTTTACGCTGCACATAGGCGACTATGTGTACAGCTTGCGCTGTGAGAAGAATGACTTGCTGATCATCCCTGCCGGTGTACCGCACTGGTTCGACATGGGCGAAAACCCGCACTGTGTGACACTGCGTTTGTTCAACACAGCCCAGGGCGCTGTGCCCTCGTTGACCTGTGATGCGATTGCCACACGCTTTCCAGGACTCGATGACTAAGCACAAATAACTGAATGTTCAACCCTGGCAAGTTGGAAGTTGCTGTGGGAAGAAGCTTAATTATTTGTAGGGCAAAGCTGTTTGTTCTGCACTGTGCGCTTTGATTCCACTCGTTATGTAACTCTCTCTTCAGCGCCAATGTTTATGCCATCTGTCAATAGGAGGAATCCGAAAGGTGGCAGCGCATCAGCAGACATAAAGGAGAGAACAATGAGTGGCCCAGAGGAGACGTATCGCCCGTTAGTTATTGTACCGACGGCTATCAGAAAACGCCTGAGCTTGTGCGGCAAGCCCCTGACTGCCACGGAGCTGGAAATCCTGCGATGGGCCTCCGAGGGCAAGACGGTCTGGGAAATCAGCCAGATTCGCGCCACCTCTGAAGCCACGGTGAAATTTCATCTGCGCAACATCTACGGAAAGCTGGATGTCACCAACCGTGTACAGGCAAAGAATGAGGCTGCCCGCCAGGGCTTATGTTAACGGCATGAAAAAGGGCCGCGACGCTGAGTAGCGTCGCGGCCCTTTTTCAGATTTCCAGCTTAGGCCGAGTGATAGGTCGGCAGTGCAAAGCGGTTCTGGCTTTGCAGCATCGAAATCTGCGGCAGTTCGCTGGCTTGTTCAGCCAAGTCACGACGAATGGCGCTGATGACCCAGGTCAGTTGGTCGGCAGTGTGCAGCTGCTGATAAGAGATCGAGCGCTTGACCTGCTTACCTTCGCTGTTGCGCAGGGTCAACAGGATGCCGCCGTCCGGACGTGGCTGGGTGGTGACGTCGTAGTTGGAGAATACCGAAGCGAATTTATCTTGGATCAGGCTCATGTCTATCAGCTCCATTGGCTCAAGTTGGCAAGCATGGAGTGATAGGTGCAGTGATTGTGCCAGTATTGGATTTTTTAGAAAATCGTTATAAATCAGCAACTTATAAATTTACAGGATTTTCATTTTCGTGCAATTTGCATGAAGGGCCATCGTGCATCCTGCATTTTGCGCTATCTGCTCGGTGATTTTTTCGGGAGGAGGGGGAGGGCTGTACTGATACTGACCGCCTTTTGCTCGGAAAAATCCCGCTCGGCTGGCAGGCTGTTATCGCAGCGATGCGGTGGCCCGACAAGCCAGCTCCCGCATTTGGAGGGTGGAGTGTCCGGGAGATAAGCATCGGCCGGCCGCCACGAGATACAAAACTTTTCAAATCCCGCGTGTACAGCCAAAGAACCGCTGACGTATTTTCCGCTACACCAGTCGATGTACCTGGACCCGACCAAGAATAAGAAAAGGGACGTCCCGCCATGACTCATCAGCAAGTCGACATGATCACCTGGCGCATGATGCTGCGAAAGGTGCCTGCCATCGTTCGGGCCCTCCCACGGGTGGTGCGCGGCATGCGCGCGGCCAACGTCACCGACCCGGGCCAACCCTGCGGCCTGGGCTGGCATTTCGAACAAGCCGCCTTGCGCAACCCTGACGGTGCTGCCCTGCTTTATGGGGACAGCGTGATCAGCTACCGCGACGCCAATCAGCGCGCCAACCGTCTTGCCCACCACCTGCAAGCCCAGGGCATCGGCAAGGGTGACGTGGTGGCGCTGTTTATCGAAAATCGCCCCGAGTTGCTGCTCAACGTGCTCGCCGTGGCCAAGCTGGGCGGCATCTGCGCCATGCTCAACACGGCGCAAACTCAAGGGGCGTTGGTACACAGCCTGACCCTGGTCAACCCGGTTGCCATTGTGGTCGGTGCCGAATTGCTGGGCGCTTACGCGGCGGTGCGCGAACACGTGCAGATCCCGGCCGAGCGCACCTGGTTCGTGGCCGATCAACCCGGCAGTGCAGTGCCCGATGGCTATATCGACCTGATGGCCGCCAGCGCCGAAAGCCCGGTGGACAACCCGGTGAGTTCCGCGCAGGTGTTCTTTAATGACCCCTGCTTCTATATCTACACCTCCGGCACCACCGGCTTGCCCAAGGCCGGCATCATGAAGCACGGGCGCTGGACCAAAACTGCCGTGAGCTTCGGCAGTATCGCCCTGGACATGGGCCCGCAGGACGTCCTCTATTGCACCTTGCCGCTGTACCACGCCACCGGGCTGTGCGTGTGCTGGGGAGCGGCGATTATCGGCGCGTCGGGCTTTGCCATCCGGCGCAAATTCAGTGCCAGCCAGTTCTGGGACGATGCACGCAAGTTCAAGGCGACCACCCTGGGTTATGTCGGTGAGCTGTGCCGCTATCTGCTCGACCAGCCTGCCAGTGCGCAGGACCGCGATAATCAGGTGACCAAGATGGTCGGCAACGGCTTGCGCCCTGGTGTGTGGGCGCAGTTCAAGCAGCGTTATGGTGTGGAGCATATCTGCGAGCTGTATGCCGCCAGCGACGGCAATATCGGCTTTACCAACATACTGAATTTTGACAACACCATCGGCTTTTGCCTGCAGCATTGGGCGCTGGTGGATTACGCCCATGACACTGGTGAACCGCTGCGCGGCAGCGATGGGTTCATGGTCAAGGTGCCCACCGGCGGGCAGGGCCTGTTATTGGCGCGCATTGATGATAAGTCGCCCTTCGACGGCTATACCGATCCGGAAAAAAACCGCAAGGTGGTACTGACCGACGTATTCGAAAAAGGCGATCGCTATTTCAACACCGGTGACCTGGTGCGCAGTATCGGTTTCGGCCATGCGCAATTTGTCGATCGCCTGGGGGATACCTATCGCTGGAAGGGCGAAAACGTCTCGACCACCGAGGTGGAAAACGTCCTGCTCAAACACCCGCAGATCGCTGAAGTGGTGGCCTATGGCGTCGAGATCGACAACACCAACGGCCGCGCCGGCATGGTCGCCATCACCCCCAGCGAATCCCTGGCCAGCCTGGACATGCGCGAACTGCTGCAATTTGCCCACGGCCAGCTGCCCCCTTATGCGGTGCCGTTGTTTTTGCGGATCAAGGTGAAGATGGAAACCACCGGCACGTTCAAGTACCAGAAAGTGAAGCTCAAGGAGCAAGGGTTCGACCCGGACAAGGCTGGCAATGACCCGGTCTACGCCTGGTTGCCGGGTTCGGACAGCTATGTGCCGGTGACCGGGCAATTGCTGGCGCAGATCCAGGGCGGCCAATTCCGTTATTGATTCTGGCTATGGCGGCTTTTGACAAAAAAGCCATGACACCGGGGAACTCCCTCGCGACACTGGGCGCCTTAAACAGTTATATCAGTCGCCTCAGCAAGGAGCCCCCATGTCAGAACAGCCTAAACAAATGACCGAAGACGAAGCCGCCGAATTTGCCGAGCAAGTCTTCGACGTGGCCCGTCGCGGCGATGCCGCGATGCTCGCCGCGCTGTTGGCCAAAGGCCTGCCGGCCAACTTTCGTAATCACAATGGCGACACCTTGTTGATGCTCGCGGCTTACCACGGCCATGCCGAGGCGGTTAAAGTGCTGCTGGAGTTCAAGGCTGACCCCCTGATCGCCAACGACAAGAACCAGTTGCCGATTGCCGGTGCGGCGTTCAAAGGCAACCTGCCGGTGGTCCAGGCGTTGATCGAAGGCGGCACGCCGATTGACGCGGCCTCCTCGGACGGGCGTACGGCGTTGATGATGGCGGCGATGTTCAACCGCGTTGACATGGTTGATTACCTGCTCGGTAAAGGCGCAAATCCCAAGGCCACCGATGCACAAGGCGCGACAGCGCTGGCGGCGGCGCAGACCATGGGCGCGGTGGATACGGCGGCGCAGTTGCAGAAACTGGTGTAGGCTACGCGCCCTTCAAAACTTGCCCGTTACAGGATCGCCCCATGAAAACCGCCCTCGTCGAACTCATCAGTAAAATCAGCGCCGGCGTCATGGGTGAGGACGAAGTAGCGCGTATCGCCGACGAAGCGGCCCAGGCCTACGCGGCCCCGGCGGCGTTCCTGGCGGCCAACCCGGATATCAACTACGACGACAGCTTCCCGATCCCGCTGGGGGAGTGGGTGGTAGTGGGTAGCCTACCGGACACGGTGTTGTTCCAGGCCGATACCTATGGCGACCTGTTTGCCCAGATCGTCGCGTCGTTCGGTCCGGGTGTGGCGTTCAACCTCAAGCCCAAGCAACTGGCCAAGACCGAAGACCTGACCGCGCTGAACCGCATCCAGATCCAGATTAGCGCCCTGAGCCCGGAAGACGGCGGTTATGTGCTGGTGAATTTCAGCCAGTTGCTGGACGACGAGATCCAGGCGGTGCTGGTGTTCGGCAACGACCTGCCGCGGGTGCTGGAACTGTGTGCCGAAGTCGGCATCAAGGCCGAGCCCTCGCTTGAAGCCTTGAAGATTGCCGTACACGTCTGAAATAAAACGGAACCCCCGCCAAGGCTGACTATCCTACAAGGGCATGCCCTCACTTAGGAGCGACACCATGGGTTCCACGTTTAATAGCCTGATTGGCCTGATTATCCTCGCGCTGGATATCTGGGCGATCATCAACGTGTTCAAAAGCGGCGCCAGCACCGGCGCCAAAGTGCTGTGGATCCTGTTGATCCTGCTGTTGCCCGTGCTGGGCCTGATCATCTGGGCTATCGCCGGGCCGCGCGGTAACGTGCGGATCTGACGACCTACTCGATTTGGAGTGGGCACAGTCAATGTGGGAGCTGGCTTGGCTGCGATTGCGGTGTGTCAATCAAAACGATGCAAGCTGACCCACCGCTATCGCAGGCAAGCCAGCTCCCACAGGGGGGCACTGTATTAACCATATTTGTGTGTCGAAACTATTCGCCGCACGAAATTTTCACATCCCATCCAAGACAATTCGCCGGCTTTAACCGGCTGCCAGGGCTCTATCTCCAGTGCCCTTAAAGGCAGGGCCGTGCCTTACGTTCAGTAATTAATAGCCTTGCCGGCCTTGATCGGGCACCATTTGTGCCACCGCGTTAACCGCCTACCCCAGCCAGCCTGGGCGAGGGACGGACGCCACTGCATTATTTCGCAACTTAAACTTCCAATGGGTCCTAAAACGACATGGCAAACCCGGACGCCCTGAATCAGCAGCGAGCTTCAAATCGCCTGCTGCAACCGACCGTCAAATCCCATCTGGCGTACACGCTGCTCTGCGCACTGGTCATGATGGTGATGTTCTCCCTGCTGCGCCTGGCGTTGCTGGTCTACAACCGCGAGATGATCCTGGATACGCCGGCTTCGACGTTCCTGGAAGCGTTCGTCAACGGCACCCGCTTCGACATTCGTTTTGTGACATACGCGCTGATCCCGCTGTTGCTGGCTGTGTTCAGCGTACGGGCCATGGCGGCACGAGGCTTCTTCCGTTTGTGGCTGACCGTTGTGTCCAGCATTGCGCTGTTCCTCGGTCTTATGGAGATGGATTTCTACCGCGAATTCCACCAGCGCCTCAACGGCCTGGTCTTTCAGTATGTGAAGGAAGACCCGAAAACCGTGATGAGCATGCTCTGGTACGGTTTCCCGGTGGTGCGCTACCTGCTGGCCTGGGCCGTGGGCACGCTGATCCTGAGCATGGCCTTCAAGGGCGCTGACCGCGCAACGCGCCCCCGTGGCCCGTTCAGCGGCGGCACGATCAGCACTCGCCAGGTGGCGCCGTGGTACGGCCGCACCGCGGTGTTCATGGTCTGCCTGCTGGTTGCCGTGGTCGCCATCCGTGGCACCCTGCGCCAGGGGCCACCGCTGCGTTGGGGTGATGTCTACACCACCGATTCGAACTTCGCCAACCAGTTGGGCCTCAATGGCACCTTGTCGCTGATCGCGGCGGCCAAGGCGCGCTTCGGTGAAGACCGCGCCAACATCTGGAAGGCCACTCTGGAACAACCGCTGGCCACCCAGACCGTGCGCGACATGCTGGTGCTGCCGCAAGAGAAGCTGGTAGACACCGACACCGCTGCGGTACGCCGTGACTTCACGCCACCGGCCGAGAAAACCCTGCCGATCAAGAACGTCGTGGTCATCCTGATGGAAAGCTTCGCCGGTCACTCGGTGGGCGCATTGGGACGTCCGGGCAATATCACCCCGTACTTCGACAAGCTGACCCAAGAGGGCCTGCTGTTCGACCGCTTCTTCTCCAACGGCACCCACACCCACCAGGGTATGTTCGCCACCATGGCCTGCTTCCCGAACCTGCCGGGTTTCGAATACCTGATGCAGACCCCGGAAGGCAGCCACAAGCTGTCGGGCCTGCCGCAGCTGCTCAGTGCGCGTGATTTCGACGATGTGTATGTCTACAACGGCGATTTCGCCTGGGACAACCAATCGGGCTTCTTCAGCAACCAGGGCATGACCAACTTCATCGGCCGCAATGACTTCGTCAACCCGGTGTTCTCCGACCCGACCTGGGGCGTGTCCGACCAGGACATGTTCAACCGTGGCCTGGAAGAACTGAAGGCACGCGAAGGCGGCAAGCCGTTCTACGCGCTGCTGCAAACCCTGTCCAACCACACGCCGTACGCGTTGCCGACCCCATTGCCGGTCGAGAAAGTCACCGACCGTGGCAGCCTCAACGAGCATTTGACGGCCATGCGCTACTCCGACTGGGCCCTGGGCCAGTTCTTTGAAAAGGCCCGCAAGGAGCCGTACTTCAAGGAAACCCTGTTCGTGATTGTCGGTGACCACGGTTTCGGTAACGAGCAGCAGATCACCGAGATGGACCTGGGCCGCTTCAACGTGCCGATGCTGATGATTGCACCGGGCATGCGCGAGAAGTTCGGTGAGCGTGACCACACTGTGGGCACCCAGATCGACATCGTGCCCACCATCATGGGCCGCCTGGGCGGCGATACCTTGCACCAGTGCTGGGGCCGTGACCTGCTGAACCTGCCGGAAGGTGATAAAGGTTTCGGCGTGATCAAGCCATCGGGCAGCGACCAGACCGTGGCCTTGCTCACCGGCGACCGCGTACTGGTATTGCCCAAGGAAATGCCACCCAAGTTGTGGGAATACACCCTGGGCGCCGAGCCGAATGGCAAGGTGATTCCAGAGTCGCCGGACGAAGCCGCACTCAAGCAGAAACTCGAGTCGTTCCTGCAAACCGCGACCAAGAGCCTGCTGGATAACACCGCAGGTGTGGTGGACGGTAAGCCGGACTAACTGACCGGCAATAAAAAAGAGGCCTTCTAGAAGGCCTCTTTTTTTGCTTCTCAATTGTAGGAGCGAGCTTGCTCGCGAAAAACATCAACGAAAACGCGTGCGTTCTGAATAAACCCGGCGCCTGTGAGTGTTTCGCGAGCAAGCTCGCTCCTACAAAAACGCGGCGTTTATATCTTGCCGAGCAACAACAGCACCAGCAGAACAACCAGTACCACACCCAGGATACCCGACGGTCCATAACCCCAGTTACGCGAGTGCGGGAACACCGGCAGGCCACCGACCAGCAGGAGGATCAGGATAATAATCAGAATGAGGCTCATGGTTTTATTCCTTATAGGTTCTTTGCAAAAACCGGCTGTTTAACCGTTGGTTCGTCCATGTACAGTGGGACGCCTTACCCATTCCGACTCTGCCACTTCGCAGAAAATTCATTGTTTTTATAAAACATTTTGATGGGTCGCTTATTTCTTTTAACGCGTGCGCAACTTGAACTAATCAGTTGAAAAAAATTGAACTTAGTCTATGCGCGCAGCTGCTACCGAGCCCGCGGTTTGCCTGGGGCATTCATCACCCTGATGGTGCGTGGGTGGAGCAAAAACCTTCGCTACACTGCCGGTCACTTCTTCGTGAACCACAAGGCTACCTCCTATGCAAAACCGCATGATGATCACTGGCGCCGGGTCTGGCCTGGGTCGCGAAATCGCTCTGCGCTGGGCTCGTGAAGGCTGGCAGTTGGGGTTGTCCGATGTCAGCGAGCCCGGTTTGCAGGAAACCCTCAAGCAGGTTCGCGAGGCGGGCGGTGATGGTTTTACCCAGCGTTGTGACGTGCGTGACTACAGCCAGCTAACGGCCTTTGCCCAGGCCTGTGAGGTGAAGCTCGGCGGCATCGATGTGATCGTCAACAACGCCGGTGTGGCCTCGGGCGGGTTCTTCGCTGAATTGTCCCTGGAGGATTGGGACTGGCAGATCGCAATCAACCTGATGGGCGTCGTCAAAGGCTGCAAGGCGTTCCTGCCGCTGCTGGAAAAGAGCAAGGGGCGCATCATCAACATCGCCTCAATGGCCGCGCTGATGCAAGGCCCGGCCATGAGCAACTACAACGTGGCCAAGGCGGGCGTGGTGGCGTTGTCCGAGAGCCTGCTGGTGGAGCTCAAGCAACAGGAAGTGGGCGTTCATGTGGTGTGCCCGTCGTTTTTCCAGACTAACCTGCTCGACTCCTTCCGTGGGCCAACCCCAGCCATGAAGGCCCAGGTGGGCAAACTGCTTGAGAGTTCGCCCATCTCGGCGGCGGATATCGCCGACTACATTTACCAGCGCGTGGCCGCAGGCGAGTTCATGATCCTGCCCCACGAGCAAGGCCGCATGGCTTGGGCGTTGAAACAGAAAAATCCGCAACTGCTGTATGACGAAATGACACTGATGGCCGACAAGATGCGCGCCAAGGCGCAGGCCGTGAAGGGCTGATTCGGCTGCGGTCTGTCAGACAAATTACCTGCCTGCGTAGGCAGTGCCTGATTTTTCCGCAAGCCATTGCCGGCCCAGCGCCAAGGGGGCATGGTCGGGGTCCTGCTACTGGAAAAGGACAACCGCCATGCTGGTCTTAAGCCGTGCCACAGGCGAAGCCATCGCCATTGGCGATGACATCACCGTGCATATCCTGGAAGTGAACGGTACTCATGTGAAATTCGGCATCGAGGCGCCGGTGGGCGTCAACGTGTACCGCGCCGAGGTGTACCGCAAGATACTCAAAGGCGAGGGCCAAGCTACCCATCCCGTGCCGGCGCCCAACCCTTAGGCGCCGCTGTTCAGTCGAACAGGTGCTTGGGCACATCGTGCTTGAGCATCAACTGGCATTGCTCGCTCTCGGGGTCGAAGACGATCAGCGCCTGGCCTTTGGTCAGCGCCTGGCGCACGCGCAGCACGCGGGTTTCCAAGGGCGTGTCGTCGCCATTGTCGGTACCGTCGCGGGTGACGAAGTCTTCGATGAGGCGGGTGAGGGTGTCGACTTCAAGTGCATCGTAGGGAATCAGCATACAAGCCTCAGGTATCAGGTCCCGGCGATGCTACTGCGCCGGGACCTTTGTTGCCAGTATCAACTCACACAGCGTCAGGACTTCTGGCCGACCAGGCTGTCCACCGACGGCACACGGGTGTCGCTCTCCATTTGCGTTTCATGCTCGATCTGATGACTGAACCGGTCCAGGGAACCCTGGGCCGGTTGCGCATCGCTGGCAAACACCGGCGGGCTGAGGATGTAAGCGCCCAGCAAGCGGCTCAGGGCGGCGAGGCTGTCGATGTGGGTACGCTCATAGCCATGGGTGGCATCGCAACCGAAGGCCAGCAGCGCGGTGCGAATATCATGGCCGGCGGTGACCGCCGAGTGGGCATCGCTGAAGTAATAGCGGAACAGATCGCGGCGCACCGGCAGCTCGTTGTCTGACGCCAGGCGCAGCAAGTGGCGGGACAGGTGATAGTCATAGGGGCCGCCGGAGTCCTGCATGGCCACGCTCACCGCATGTTCGCTGGACTGCTGGCCAGGGGCGACCGGGGCGATATCGATGCCGACAAACTCACTCACATCCCAGGGCAGGGCGGCCGCTGCGCCACTGCCGGTTTCCTCGGTGATGGTGAACAGCGGGTGGCAGTCGATCAGCAAGGGTTCGCCACTGTCAACGATGGCCTTGAGCGCAGCGAGCAGTGCGGCGACGCCGGCCTTGTCGTCCAAGTGGCGGGCGCTGATATGCCCGCTTTCGGTGAACTCGGGCAGCGGGTCGAACGCCACGTAGTCACCGACGCTGATTCCCAGGGAATCGCAGTCGGCGCGCGTGGCGCAGTAGGCGTCCAGGCGCAGTTCCACATGGTCCCAGCTCACCGGCATTTCATCCACGGCGGTGTTGAACGCGTGCCCGGAAGCCATCAGCGGCAACACGCTGCCGCGAATCACGCCGTTATCGGTGAACAGGCTGACACGGCTGCCTTCGGCAAAGCGGCTCGACCAGCAGCCCACTGGCGCCAGGGTCAGACGGCCGTTGTCCTTGATCGCGCGCACGGCGGCGCCGATGGTGTCCAGGTGCGCGGAGACGGCGCGGTCAGGGCTGTTTTTCTGGCCCTTGAGGGTGGCGCGAATCGTGCCGCGCCGGGTCATTTCAAACGGGATGCCGAGTTCTTCCAGGCGCTCGGCGACGTAGCGCACGATGGTGTCGGTAAAACCGGTGGGGCTGGGAATGGCGAGCATTTCCAGCAGCACTTTTTGCAGATACGGGAGATCGGGTTCGGGAATGGTTCGGGTCATGGAAACTCCTGATGAGTTGAGGGCGATCGTTCCCACGCTCTGCGTGGGAATGCCTCAGGGACGCTCTGCGTCCGCTGTGGTGACGCAGAGCGTCACAGGCTGCATTCCCACGCGGAGCGTGGGAACGATCGGTAGTCAGGTAGCTGGCTGACTGTGTGGAAACAACAAATCCACAAACTTCTCAGCCGTAGGTTGCGGTTCATGGTTGGCCAAGCCGGCCCGTTCGTTGGCTTCGATAAAGACATACTCTGGCTGGTCGGCCGCAGGCACCATCAGGTCCAGGCCGACCATGGGAATATCCAGGGCACGGGCCGCGCGGACAGCCGCGTCCACCAGCGTCGGATGCAAGATCGCCGTGACATCTTCCAGGCAACCCCCGGTGTGCAGGTTGGCGGTGCGTCGCACGGCCAGTTGCACGCCACGGGGCAGGATGCTGTTGTAGTCGTAACCTGCGGCTTTGAGGGTGCGCTCGGTTTCTGCATCCAGCGGGATTTTGCTCTCGCCATCGGTGGCCGCCTGGCGACGACGGCTTTGCGCCTGGATTAACGCGCGAATCGAATGTTGACCGTCGCCGATCACTTCGGCAGGGCGACGAATCGCAGCCGCGACCACTTCAAAACCGATCACCAGAATGCGCAGGTCCAGGCCTTCGTGGAAGCTTTCCAGCAACACGCGACTGTCGAACTGGCGCGCCGCTTCGATCGCCTGCTGCACCTCTTCGATGCTGCGCAGATCCACGGCGACGCCATGGCCTTGCTCGCCATCCAGCGGCTTGACCACGATGCGCTGGTGTTCGTCGAGAAACTCCAGGTTGTCGTCGGCACTGCCGGCCAACTGTTGCACCGGCACCTGCAGGCCCGCGGCCTTGAGCACCTTGTGGGTGAGGCTCTTGTCCTGGCACAGGGTCATGCTGATGGCGCTGGTCAGGTCGCTCAGGGATTCACGGCAACGCACCCGACGCCCGCCGTGGCTGAGGGTGAACAGGCCCGCATCGGCATCGTCGACCTGCACATCAATGCCGCGCCGGTGGGCTTCCTCGACGATGATGCGCGCGTAAGGGTTGAACTCCGCCTGCGGCCCCGGGCCCAGGAATAGCGGTTGATTGATGCCGTTCTTGCGCTTGATCGCAAAGGTGGTCAACGCCCGGAAGCCCAGCTTGGCGTAAAGGCTCTTGGCCTGGCGATTATCATGCAGCACCGACAAGTCCAAATAGCTCAAGCCTCGGCTCATGAAGTGCTCCACCAAGTGGCGCACCAACACTTCACCGACGCCAGGGCGCGTGCATTGAGGGTCGACGGCCAGGCACCAGAGGCTGCAACCATTCTCTGGGTCGTGGAAGGCCTTGTGATGGTTGAGTCCCATCACGCTGCCAATCACCGCGCCGCTGTCTTCATCTTCGGCCAGCCAGTACACCGGGCCGCCTTGATGGCGTGGGGTAAGGCGCTCCGGGTCGACGGGTAGCATCCCGCGCCCCTGGTACAAGTGGTTGACCGCTTGCCAGTCGGCCTCGCTCTGCACCCGGCGAATGCGGAAGCCGCGAAACACCCGGGTGGCCGGGCGGTAGTCGGTGAACCACAGGCGCAGGGTGTCGGACGGGTCGAGGAACAGTTGCTGCGGGTCAATGCCCAGGATCTGCTGGGGTGCGGCCACGTACAACGCGATATCGCGCTCCCCGGGCTGCTCGTTGAGCAGTTCCTGGGCCAGGCTTGCCGGGTCGGGAAAGGTGTGGCCGATCAACAACCGGCCCCAGCCGCAATGCACGGCAATCGGGTCGGCGGCCAGGGCGCTGCCATCTTCGGCCAGGCGCGCTTGCAGGCGCTCGTAGGTCGGCGCCTGGCCTTTGAGTAAGCGTTGGCTGTAAGCCGCGGCATTCGGTTTCATCGATCAGATTCCTTGTTCGCTCAGCCACAGGTTCAGCGCCGCCAACTGCCACAATTTGGAGCCGCGCAGTGGGGTCAGTTGGCCTTGCGGGTCGGTGAGCAAGCGGTCGAGCATGGCCGGGTTGAACAGCCCGCGATCCTGGCTCGGGTCCAGCAGCAACTCGCGCACCCAGTTCAAGGTATCGCCCTGCAGGTGCTTGAGGCCGGGTACGGGGAAGTAGCCTTTCTTGCGGTCGATGACTTCGCTGGGGATCACCCGGCGCGCCGCCTCCTTGAGCACCTGTTTGCCGCCATCGGGTAGCTTGAACTGGGCCGGCACACGGGCCGAGAGTTCTACCAGGCGGTAATCGAGGAACGGCGTGCGCGCCTCCAGACCCCAGGCCATGGTCATGTTGTCGACGCGTTTGACCGGATCGTCTACCAGCATCACGGTGCTGTCCAGGCGTAGGGCCTTGTCCACGGCCGCGTCGGCGCCGGGCATTGCGAAATGCTCGCGCACGAAGTCGCCGGCAGCGTCGTTGGCGGTCAGCCATTTGGGCGCGACGGTGGCCGCGTAGTCGTCGTAGCTGCGGTCGAAAAACGCCTCGCGATAGGCCGCATAAGGGTCGCGGGCGCCGTCCACTTGCGGGTACCAGTGGTAACCGGCGAACAACTCATCGGCGCCCTGGCCGCTCTGCACCACTTTGCAATGCTTGGCCACTTCCCGCGACAGCAGGTAGAAGGCGATGCAGTCATGGCTGACCATCGGCTCGCTCATGGCGCGGAAGGCTGCCGGCAGTTGCTCGATGATCTCGCTTTCGGCGATGCGCAGTTGGTGGTGATGGGTGCCGTAGTGTTTGGCGATCAGGTCTGAGTACTGGAACTCATCGCCACGTTCGCCACCGGCGTCTTCAAAACCGATGGAGAAGGTCGACAGATCCTCCACGCCCACTTCGCGCAGCAGGCCCACGAGCATGCTCGAGTCGACGCCGCCTGACAGCAATACACCCACATCCACCGCCGCACGTTGGCGAATGGCCACGGCTTCGCGGGTGCTGTCGAGTACGCGGTCGGTCCAGTCTTCCAGGGTCAGGTGTTTTTCATCTTCATGGGGGCCATAGGGCAGGGTCCACCAGGTTTTCTGTTCGGTTTTGCCGCTGGCGTCGATGCGCATCCAACTGGCAGGCGGCAGTTTTTCAATTCCCGCCAACAGCGTGCGCGGCGCGGGGACCACTGCGTGGAAATTCAGGTAGTGGTTGAGGGCGACCGGATCCAGGATCGGGTTGATATCCCCACCTTTGAGCAACGCTGGCAACGCCGAGGCAAAGCGCAGGCGTTGGCCGGTGCGCGACAGGTACAGAGGTTTGACCCCCAGACGGTCGCGGGCGATGAACAGGCGCTGGGCATCACGCTCCCAAATGGCAAAGGCGAACATACCGTTGAGCTTGGGCAGCAACGCTTCGCCCCAGGCGTGGTAGCCCTTGAGCAGCACTTCGGTGTCGCCGCCGGAATAGAAGGCGTAACCCAGGGCTTCCAGCTCTTGGCGCAGCTCCGGGAAATTATAGATAGCGCCATTGAAGGCCAGGGACAGCCCCAGATGGGCGTCGACCATCGGTTGGGCGGAGCCGTCCGACAGGTCCATGATTTTCAGGCGGCGGTGGCCCAGGGCAATCGGCCCTTGGGCATGAAAACCCCAGGCGTCGGGGCCTCGGGGGGCGAGGTGATGGGTGATGCGTTCTACGGCTGCCAGATCGGCAGGTTGAAGATCAAAGCGTAACTCGCCAGCTAGTCCACACATAAATTCCTTACCGGTTTTTCCGTTGGGGAGGGGTCAGCACTCAATACGCCCAAACGGGCGCGTACCCAGAAACTGACCCAGTGCTATGCGTGGAGTTTTAGACCGATAAGTTATAAGGCCGCTAACCACTTTGCCATCAATCGGTCTCTTTGCGGGGCGCGGCTTGGCCTCGAACCAGAGCCCGCAGGGCAAAGCGGTTGGGATGGCAAGCCTCGGCTACGCTGGTTGGCACTGGCAGGGGCTCATCACTCAGCCAAGCAGCCAGCAGTTCGCCGCACAACGGCGCAGTGATCAGGCCGCGCGAGCCATGGCCGCTGTTCAGATAGAGCCCCGGCAACCACGGGCATGGCGTTTGCGGCACTTGCCGGGCGTCTTTGCCCAGTACCGCATAAGCCTGCTCAAACGCCGCATGGTCAGCCAGTGGCCCAACGATGGGCAGATAGTCAGGGCTGGTACAACGAAACGCGGCACGGCCCTCCAGCTGTTCGGGCGCCAAGCGATCAGCACCCAGGCGCTGCAGCAGGTCGGTAGAAATCTCACCCAGCATCTGCAGGTTGCCGTGGTGTTCGGCGGGCGTGGGCGTGAGGTCCTGATTGGTGAAGTCAAAACTGGCGCCCAGGGTGTGTTCGCCAAGCCGAGCCGGTGCGACGTAGCCCTCGGCACAGACGACAGTGGCCAGGGCCTTACTTGCCGGGGTTTGCGCCAGCCGCGTGATCTGCCCACGGATGCGCTTGAGCGGCATGTCGGCACTGAAGGGGAAACGCTTGATCTCCGCAGCCCCGGCGAGCACCACGACACTGGCGCTGGCCAGCACGCGGTCACCGGCGCGGGCTTGCCACTGGTCGTCGAGCCGGTGCAGTTCCAGTGCCTCGTGGTGGGTGAGCACTTCAATCAGGGGATGTTTCGCCTGCCACTGGCACAGCGCGGGTGGATGCACCCAACCGCCCTGTGGAAAAAACAACCCGCCGTGGGCCAGTTCGATTCCCGCCTTTTGCTGCGCCTGCTCGCGGTCCAGCAGGTGCAGCAGGTCTGGAGCGAAGGCGTGTGCCAATTGAGCCTGACGCTGGCTCTCTTTGGCATCAAACGCCAGTTGCAACACGCCACAGCCGTCCCAATCGACGCCTCGGTGCAAGTGTTCCAGCAGACGCCGGGTGTGGCCAAAACCGCTGAGTATCAGTTGGGACAAGGCCGTGCCATGGGCCGAAAGCTTGAGGTACAACACACCCTGTGGGTTGCCCGAAGCTTCCTGTGCCAGGCCGGCGTGGCGCTCCAGCAGGCTGACACGCCAGCCACGGGCGGCGAGGCTGGCGGCGGTCGCACAGCCGGCCAAGCCGCCGCCGATGACCAGGGCGTGACGTTCACCCTCGATGGCGGGAGGCCGGGCGAACCAGGGTTTACGTGGGGCTGGCGCGGGAGCGTCCTCGGGCCAGCCGAGAAACTCCCCACGCAGGATCTCCCATTTATGCCCGATGCCCGGCGTGCGTTTCATCTTGAACCCGGCGGCATTGATCAACCGCCTTACCCAGCCGGTGCTGGTGAAGGTGCTGATGGTCGAACCTGGAGCCGCCAGGCGTGCCAGTTGGGCGAACAGCTCGGCGGTCCACATGTCGGGGTTTTTCGCCGGAGCGAACCCGTCGAGAAACCACGCATCGATTTGGGCGTCCAGTTGCGGCAATTGTTCCAGCGCATCGCCGATCAGCAGGGTCAGGGTCACGCGGCCGTTGTCCAGTACCAGGCGCTGGAAACCCTGGTGGATGGCAATGTATTGCGCCAGCAGTTGCTCGGCCAAGGGTTGCAGTTCGGGCCAGAGGGCGAGGGCGCGTTGCAGGTCGGCATGGCTGAGCGGGTATTTTTCCACGCTGACAAAGTGCAGTCGCGCACCGGCCACCGCGTGCTGTTGGAACAACTGCCAGGTGCAGAGGAAATTCAAGCCGGTGCCGAAGCCAGTCTCACCAATCACCAGGCGCCCACCTGCCGGCAAGGCGGCGAAGCGTTCCTGCAAGCGGTTCTGCTCCAGGAACACGTAGCGGGTTTCTTCCAGGCCCGACTGGTCGGAGAAATACACATCGTCGAACACCCGCGAATGCGGGCGGCCTTGATCATCCCAGTCGAGCTGGGCGTGGGTGATGGGGTTCATGGCGGCTCAGAAAAATGAAAGCGGGCAAAGGCAAGGCGGCCATTCTAGCCGATCAGGAGGCGTTGAATTGATCCATGGCAAGGCTGGGTTGTATTTCCTTGCGCGTGTCTTGGCCCAATCCGCTAGTCTTGAGCCATCTTGAAACGGAGCTGCCCATGTTCGAATCCGCCGAAATCGGTCACGCCATCGACAAAGACACCTACGACGCCGAAGTGCCGGCCCTGCGGGAAGCCTTGCTGGAGGTTCAGTATGAGCTGCAACAGCAGAAGCGCTTCCCGGTGATCATCCTGATCAACGGCATCGAGGGCGCGGGCAAGGGTGAAACCGTCAAGCTGCTCAATGAATGGATGGACCCGCGCCTGATCGAAGTGCGCACCTTCGACCAGCAGACCGACGAAGAACTGGCGCGCCCACCGGCCTGGCGCTACTGGCGGCAACTGCCGGCCAAGGGCCGCATGGGCATTTTCTTCGGCAACTGGTACAGCCAGATGCTGCAAGGCCGCGTGCATGGGCAGATCAAGGATGCGCGCCTGGACCAGGCCATCGCCGGCGCCGAGCGTCTGGAAAAGATGCTCTGCGATGAAGG
Organism: Pseudomonas sp. B2021; assembly: GCF_018135665.1. Classification (NCBI taxonomy): domain Bacteria; kingdom Pseudomonadati; phylum Pseudomonadota; class Gammaproteobacteria; order Pseudomonadales; family Pseudomonadaceae; genus Pseudomonas; species Pseudomonas sp. B2021. The sequence goes on along the minus strand of NZ_SMOF01000001.1, from coordinate 4,228,623 downwards.
TGCGCTGATCTTCAAGTTCTGGTTCCACCTGTCCAAAAAACAGATGAAGGCGCGCCTCAAGGCCCTGGCCGACGACCCGCTGCACAGCTGGCGCATCAGCCCATTGGACTGGCAGCAGTCCAAGACCTACGACAAGTTCGTGCATTTCGGTGAGCGCGTGCTGCGCCGTACCAGCCGCGATTACGCGCCGTGGCATGTGATCGAAGGTGTCGACCCGCATTACCGTGGGCTGACCGTGGGCAAGATCCTGCTGGATGGGCTGCAAAGTGCCCTGAAGCAGGCCAAGGTCAAGGCCAGCGGCATGAACCCGGCGCCGTTGCTGGCCTCGGTGGACCAAAAGAGCCTGCTCGACAGCCTCGACATGACCCTGCGCCTGGACAAGGACGATTACGAAGAACAACTGATTACCGAGCAGGCACGCTTCTCTGGCCTGATGCGCGACAAACGCATGCGCAAGCACGCCCTGGTGAGCGTGTTCGAGGGCAACGACGCGGCGGGCAAGGGCGGGGCGATCCGCCGTGTGGCGGCGGCGCTGGACCCGCGTCAGTACCATATCGTACCGATTGCCGCGCCCAGCGAAGACGAACGCGCCCAGCCTTATCTATGGCGGTTCTGGCAGAAGATCCCGGCGCGCGGCATGTTCACCGTGTTTGACCGCTCCTGGTACGGCCGCGTACTGGTGGAGCGTATCGAAGGCTTCTGCACCCCGGCGGACTGGATGCGCGCCTATGGGGAGATCAATGACTTCGAAGAGCAACTGCGCGATGCGGGGGTGATCGTGGTCAAGTTCTGGCTGGCCATCGACAAGGAGACGCAGCTGGAGCGCTTCCAGGCCCGTGAAGAAATCCCCTTCAAACGCTTCAAGATCACCGAAGACGACTGGCGCAACCGCGACAAGTGGGACGACTATCGCGCGGCGGTGGGCGACATGGTTGACCGCACCAGCACCGAGGTGGCGCCCTGGACGCTGGTGGAAGCCAACGACAAGCGCTGGGCGCGGGTCAAGGTGCTGCGCACCATCAACCGTGCGCTGGAAGAGGCGTTTGATAAAACCGACAAGCACGACAAAAAGAAAAAGAAATAGCCTGTAGGAGCGAGCTTGCTCGCGAAAAACGTCAACGATAACGCGTGCTTCCTGAGTGAACGCGGCGCTTATTAGTTTTTCGCGAGCAAGCTCGCTCCTACAGAGAACCATAGAGGCCCCATGCTTTTGCATCCACGCAGTGAATGATCATCGCAGTCGGCCCGGCCCGGCTCTATCCTCGACCCACAACCACAAGATCGAGGTAGCCCATGCGTGAAGTAGTGATCGTCGACAGCGTGCGAACCGGCCTGGCCAAATCCTTTCGCGGCAAGTTCAACCAGACCCGTCCCGATGACATGGCGGCCCATTGTGTCAATGCGCTGCTGGCCCGCAACGGTATCGACCCGGCGACGGTGGAAGATTGCATTGTCGGTGCCGGCTCCAACGAAGGCGCCCAGGGCTATAACATCGGGCGTAACGTGGCGGTGCTTTCGCAACTGGGTACCGGTACGGCGGGCATGACCCTCAACCGTTTCTGTTCCTCGGGCTTGCAGGCGATTGCCATTGCCGCCAACCAGATCGCTTCGGGCTGCAGCGACATCATTTTCGCCGGTGGCGTGGAGTCCATCAGCCTGACCATGAAGAGCGTCAACACCGATAACCTGATCAATCCGCTGCTTAAAGAACAGGTGCCGGGCATTTACTTCCCCATGGGCCAGACCGCCGAAATCGTTGCGCGGCGCTATCACGTCAGCCGCGAAGACCAGGACCTTTACGCGCTGCAAAGCCAGCAGCGCACTGCCCAGGCCCAGGCTGATGGCTTGTTCAATGATGAAATCGTGCCGATGGCGGTCAAGTACAAGGTCGAGGATAAGAACACTGGCGCGGTGCAGATCCTGGACGGCGTGGTCGACCGGGATGACTGCAACCGCCCGGACACCACCCTGGCGAGCCTCAGCGGCTTGAAGCCGGTATTTGCCGAGGATGGCTCGGTGACGGCAGGTAACTCCTCGCAGCTTTCCGACGGTGCGTCGATGACCCTGGTGATGAGCCTGGAAAAAGCCTTGGAACTGGGGCTCAAGCCTAAGGCCTTTTTCCGGGGTTTTACCGTGGCCGGTTGCGAGCCGGATGAAATGGGCATTGGCCCGGTGTTCTCGGTGCCCAAGTTGCTCAAGGCCAAGGGCTTGCAGGTGGCGGACATCGACCTGTGGGAACTCAATGAGGCCTTTGCTTCTCAGTGCCTCTACGCGCGTAATCGCCTGGAGATTGATAATGCCAAGTACAACGTCAACGGTGGCTCGATTTCCATTGGGCATCCGTTTGGCATGACCGGTTCGCGGCAGGTGGGGCACCTGGTGCGCGAGTTGCAACGGCGCAATTTGCGTTACGGGATTGTCACCATGTGCGTGGGGGGCGGGATGGGCGCTACCGGGCTTTTCGAAGCCGTGCGCTGACTCCGTTTGGAACAGCGCCAGTGTGGGAGGGCTAATGTGGGAGCTGGCTTGCCTGCGATGGCGGCCTACTAGCCGATACTTCTCTCCCTGACACCCCACAACCCAACTGTGGGAGCGGGCCTGCTCGCGAAGGCGGCCTGGCAGGCGACACTGTAATAGCGAGTACATATCCATTTCTGCGGTAACGGCCACCTAGGGTTCCGCCTGACGGCGGGTCACTTTGGAAAAGCCCCAAAGTAACCAAAGGGCTCTTGCCCCACCACTCGGCACCTCGCCTAGGCTCGGTGTGCCCGAACGCAGGCTTGAATCCGTGGGCCGCCGCCACGCGCCATCCATGGCGCGGGGCGGCTAACCCGGCGTCCTGCCGGGTTACCCACGAATTCAAACCTGCGTTCGGCCAGCGTGGTTTAACGGGGCGCTTAAGATCAAAATCAAAAGCAGATCAAGAGCCAGATCAAGAGCCAGATCAAGAGCGGCTCGCTTCGCATCGTGGTTACCGTTGGCTGCAACAACCTATGAAATTTATATAGATGCCTATGGCCATCGCTTGCAAGCCAGCTCCCCCATTCAAGACTGTGACGTATCCGAACTCAGTGACTTGCCCCTAGAATGCCTGTTCCACTTCCTCTGGCATCCGGGGCACTCATGCACATCTCTTCCGGCCGCTGGGTCTACGGTTTTTTCCTGACCCTGCTGACCGCGTTTCTGTGGGGCATTCTTCCGATCAAGCTCAAGCAAGTATTGCAGGTGATGGACCCGATCACCGTGACTTGGTTTCGCCTCATGGTAGCGGGCACTTGCCTGTTCGTTTACCTGGCCGCTACCAAACGCTTGCCCAGCCGCAAAGTGCTTGGCCCCAAGGGTGGTTGGCTGGTGGGCATGGCGGTGTGTGGCCTGGTGGGCAACTACGTGTTGTACCTGGTGGGCCTGAAAATGCTCAGCCCAGGCACGGCGCAGTTGGTGGTGCAGATGGGGCCGATCTTTCTGATGGTAGCCAGTGTGTTTGTGTTCAAGGAACGCTTCAGCCTGGGGCAGGGGGTGGGGCTGGTGGTGCTGATCGCAGGCTTTGGCCTGTTCTTCAACCAACGTCTGGTGGAGTTGCTGACGTCCATGGGCACCTACACCGCCGGTGTGCTGACGATCCTGCTCGCCACTACCATTTGGGTGTTTTATGCACTGGGGCAGAAGCAGTTGCTGACGGTGTGGAATTCATTGCAGGTGATGATGGTGATCTACCTGTCGTGTGCGCTGTTGCTCACGCCGTGGGCGCATCCGCTGGAGGCGTTGCAGTTGAGTCCGCTGCAAGGCTGGCTGTTGTTGGCGTGCTGCATGAATACCTTGGTGGCCTACGGGGCATTTGCCGAAGCCTTGGCGCATTGGGAGGCCTCGCGGGTCAGTGCGACCCTGGCGTTGACGCCCTTGGTGACTTTTGTGGCGGTGGCCGTGGCGGCGTGGTTATGGCCGGAGTATGTGCAGGCTGAGCAGATCAATGCCCTGGGGTATTTCGGCGCCTTTGTGGTAGTGCTGGGGTCGGCGACCGTGGCGCTGGCACCCTCGCTGCTCGCCGGGCTCAAGGCCCGGCGGCTGCGTACGGCGGTGTAGTCAGCTACCCAGCATGTTTTCCGGGCGTACCCACTGGTCGAACTCGGCATCCGTGAGGTAGCCCAGTTCCAGCGCGGCCTCGCGCAGTGTCAGCCCTTCGGCGTAAGCCTTCTTGGCGATCTCGGCCGACTTGTCGTAGCCGATATGCGGGTTGAGGGCGGTGACCAGCATCAGCCCGCGTTCCAAGTGTTGGGCCATTTGCTCGGCGTCGGGTTCGAGGCCAGCAATGCAATGCTCCTGGAAGTTGTTGCAGCCGTCGGCCAGCAGGCGGATCGACTCCAGCAGGTTGTGGATGATTACCGGCTTGTACACGTTCAACTGCAAGTGCCCCTGGCTGGCGGCCATGCCGATGGTCACGTCGTTGCCCAGCACCTGGCAGGCCAGCATCGACAGCGCTTCGCATTGGGTGGGGTTGACCTTGCCCGGCATGATCGAACTGCCCGGTTCGTTGGCCGGCAACTTGACTTCGGCCAGCCCGGCGCGAGGGCCGGAGCCCAGCAGGCGCAGGTCGTTGGCGATCTTCATCAGCGCCACGGCCAGGGTTTTCAGCGCGCCGTGCAGGGTCACCAGCGGCTCATGGCCGGAGAGGGCGGCGAATTTGTTCGGCGCGGTCACAAAAGGCAAGCCCGACAACGCCGCCAGTTCGGAGGCAATCGCCTCGCCAAAACCATGGGGCGCATTGAGGCCGGTGCCGACGGCGGTGCCGCCCTGGGCCAGCTCGCACACCGCGGGCAGGGCGCTGCGGATCGCACGCTCGGCATAATCGAGCTGGGCGATAAACGCCGACAGCTCCTGGCCGAAGGTGATCGGCGTGGCGTCCATCATGTGGGTGCGGCCGGTCTTGACCAGCTTCATATGCCGAGCGGCCAATTCCGCCAGGCCGCCGGACAAAGTGGCGATCGCCGGCAGCAGTTGCCTGTTCACCGCCTGCACCGCGGCAATGCTCATGGCGGTGGGGAAGCAGTCGTTGGAGCTCTGGGAACGGTTGACGTGATCGTTAGGGTGCACCGGGCTCTTGCCGCCGCGGTTGTTGCCAGCCAGTTCGTTGGCGCGGCCAGCGATCACTTCGTTGGCGTTCATGTTGCTTTGGGTGCCACTGCCGGTCTGCCAGACCACCAGCGGGAACTGGTCGTCATGCTGGCCGTCCAGGATCTCGTCGGCAGCCTGCTCGATCAGGCGGGCGATGTCGGCGGGCAGGTCGCCGTTACGGTCGTTGACCCGTGCCGCAGCCTTCTTGATCAAGGCCAGTGCATGCAATACCGCCAGCGGCATGCGCTGCTCGCCAATCGCGAAATTGACCAGCGAACGTTGGGTTTGCGCGCCCCAATAGGCGTCATCAGGGACCTGTACTTCCCCCAGGCTGTCGGTTTCGATACGGCTCATCGGTCACCCTCCTTATCCAGTCGTGATTGGTCAGTTTAGGCCTTGGCGGCCAGCGTGGGTTCCCTAAAAGCGCTTTTGTGTCACCGCGCCCCGTGAAACCGGGGCTTGCCATGGGGTGGGGTTGAGCCGCGAGGTTTTTTAGGCGCAGAATGGTCGCCCTTGGGGTCTTACCTCGCCTGCTAGAAAAGGAAACTCGATGACTCGTCTTCGTGCCATCTGTACCGCGGTTGCTCTGGTTTGCGCCAGCGGCCAGGTTCTTGCCGATACCGCCAGCCACAACGCCAGTGCCGAAGCCTTCCTTACCCTGGCCCATGCTGACAAGCTGGGGACCCCGGTGTACATGCAAGTGCAGCAAATGTTCGCCCAGCGTTTCGAACAGACCAAGGCACCTGCCGCCAAGCAGTCCGTACTTGACAGCTACCAGGCCAAGGCCAACGCCGCTCTGGACCAGGCCATCGGCTGGCCGAAGCTCAAGCCAGACATGGTCAAGCTCTACACCACCAACTTCAGCGAATCCGAGCTCAAGGACCTGGTAGCGTTCTACCAGTCGCCACTTGGCAAGAAAGTCCTGGAAAAAATGCCGCAGCTGACCCAGCAATCGGCCCAGATGACCCAGGCCAAGCTGGAAAGCGCCGTACCGGTGGTGAACAAGCTGTTGGAAGACATGACCAACGAGCTGGCGCCAAAAGCCGCCGCACCGGCCAAGAAGAAGTAAGCAGGAATGACCATGCAACAGCGTATCGAAACGGCGCTTGCCGACCTGGCCCCGGAACATCTGAGCGTGCTGGATGAAAGCCACATGCACAGCCGTGGGTTGCAGACCCACTTCAAGGCCGTGCTGGTCAGCCAGCAGTTCGAGGGGCTTAATCGCGTCAAGCGCCACCAGAAGGTCTACGCCACCCTGGGTAGCCTGATGAGCGAATTTCATGCGCTTGCGCTGCATACCTATACGCCCGAAGAATGGGCGACAATCGACGCAGCCCCGGCCTCGCCGACCTGCGCCGGCGGACATTGACGGGGTAACCCTGATAGAATCCGCAACGCGCCGCTTAGCCGGCGCGTTTTTTTTGCATCCGGTTCACCCCTTACGAGGGTAGCCACCTGGAGAGAACACCCATGACTCAACCGATTGTCGTGGCGGCACTGTATAAGTTCGTCACCCTCGAAGATTACGTCGCCCTGCGCGAGCCCCTGTTGCAGGCGATGGTCGATAACGGCATCAAAGGCACCTTGCTGATCGCTGAAGAAGGCATCAACGGCACCGTTTCCGGCAGCCGCGAAGGCATTGACGGCCTGATGGCGTGGCTGAAAAAAGACCCGCGCATGGTCGATATCGACCACAAGGAATCCTACTGCGACGACCAGCCGTTCTATCGCACCAAGGTCAAACTCAAGAAAGAGATCGTGACCCTGGGCGTTGAAGGCGTCGACCCGAACAAAAAAGTCGGTACCTACGTCGACCCGCAGGATTGGAACGCGCTGATCAGCGACCCGGAAGTATTGTTGATCGACACCCGTAACGACTACGAAGTGTCCATTGGCACCTTTGAAGGCGCAATCGACCCGAAAACCACCAGTTTTCGCGAATTTCCCGACTATATCAAAGCCAACTTTGACCCGGCCAAGCACAAGAAGGTCGCCATGTTCTGCACCGGCGGCATCCGCTGTGAGAAGGCGTCGAGCTACATGCTCAGCGAAGGCTTCGATGAGGTCTACCACCTCAAGGGCGGTATCCTGAAGTACCTCGAAGAAGTGCCCCAGGAAGAAACCAAATGGCAGGGCGACTGCTTTGTGTTCGACAATCGCGTGACCGTGCGCCACGACTTGAGCGAAGGCGACTACGATCAATGTCATGCCTGCCGCACACCGGTGAGCATAGAAGACCGCGCTTCCGAGCATTATGTGGCCGGCATCAGTTGCCCCCATTGCTGGGATAAGCTGCCGGAGAAGACCCGTCGCAGTGCGATCGACCGCCAGAAGCAGATCGAACTGGCCAAGGCCCGCAATATGCCGCACCCGATTGGTTACAACTACAAGCAAACCCCTTCCGAGGTCTGAGCCATGTCTGCGCGCCTGCTCTATGTAATGGACCCGATGTGTTCCTGGTGCTGGGGCTTTGCCCCGGTGGCACAAGCGCTGGTAGAGCAGGCCCAGGCGGCCGGCGTGGACGTGCACCTGGTGGTGGGCGGCTTGCGCACCGGCAGCGGCGCGGCGCTGGAGCCGACTACCCGGCGCTACATCCTTGAACACTGGCAAGCCGTCACCGACGCCACCGGCCAGCCGTTCAAGCGTGAGGGCGCGTTGCCCGACGGGTTTGTCTACGACACTGAGCCTGCGTGCCGCGCTATCGTCACCGCACGCAGCTTGGCGCCGGATTGCGCCTGGACGCTGCTGGGGCTGATCCAGCGCGCGTTCTATGTCGAAGGGCGGGACGTGACCCTGGCCCCTGTGCTGGTGGAGCTGGCCGAGCAGGCCGGTATTCCACGCATCGAGTTTGCCGGCGAGTTCGACCGTGCCGATCAGCACGCGGCCACGGCGGCCGATTTTACTTGGGTGCAGGACCTGGGCATTGCCGGGTTCCCGACCCTGCTGGCCGAGCGCAATGGCCAGTTGGCCTTGCTGACCAATGGTTACCAGCCGCTGTCCGAGCTGTCGCCGTTACTGGGTCGATGGCTGGAGCGAGCTGCCTGTGTATGAACAGCCTCCACGCACCGACCGCCTGACCTGGGCAGAAATTCGCCGCCTGGCCCTGCGCCACAAGAAATCCCTGTGGGTCGCCAACGGCGTCGCCGTGCTCGCCACCCTGTGCAGCGTGCCTATCCCGCTGTTGTTGCCGTTGCTGGTGGACGAAGTGCTGCTGGGCCATGGCGATGCCGCCCTCAAGGTAATGAACCACGCGCTGCCCCTGGGTTGGCAAAAAGCCGCTGGCTATATCGGCCTGATGCTCTTGGTTACCCTGGCCCTGCGTTGCGGCGCGTTGGTGTTCAATGTGGTGCAGGCGCGGCTGTTTGCGCGCTTGGCCAAGGACATCGTGTACCGCATCCGCGTGCGCCTGATCGAGCGTCTCAAGCGTATCTCCCTGGGTGAGTACGAAAGCCTGGGCAGTGGTACGGTCACCACCCACCTGGTGACCGACCTGGACACCCTGGACAAATTCGTCGGCGAAACCCTCAGCCGTTTCCTGGTAGCGATGCTGACCCTGGTCGGCACCTCGGCGATCCTGGTGTGGATGCATTGGCAACTGGCGTTGTTGATCCTGTTGTTCAACCCGCTGGTGATCTACGCCACGGTGCAGTTGGGCAAGCGCGTCAAGCACCTCAAGAAGCTGGAAAACGACAGTACTTCGCGCTTTACCCAGGCGCTGACCGAAACCCTGGATGCCATCCAGGAAGTACGCGCCGGCAACCGCCAGGGCTTTTTCCTCGGGCGCCTGGGCCAGCGTGCCCAGGAAGTGCGTGACTACGCCATCCATTCCCAGTGGAAAACCGACGCGTCGAGCCGCGCCAGTGGCTTGCTGTTCCAGTTTGGTATCGACATCTTCCGCGCTGCAGCCATGCTCACCGTGCTGTTTTCCGACCTGTCCATCGGCCAGATGCTCGCGGTATTCAGTTACCTGTGGTTCATGATCGGCCCGGTGGAACAACTGTTGAACCTGCAATACGCCTATTACGCGGCGGGGGGCGCGCTGTCGCGGATCAACGAGCTGTTGGCGCGTGCCGATGAACCGCAATACCCAGGCGGCGCAGACCCGTTCAGCGGGCGCGAGACCGTCGGCATCGAAGTGCGTGGCCTCGACTTTGGCTACGGCGAAGACCTGGTGCTCAACCAGTTGAACCTGGCCATCGCACCGGGTGAGAAGGTGGCGATTGTCGGTGCCAGCGGCGGCGGTAAAAGCACCCTGGTGCAACTGTTGCTGGGGCTCTATACGCCCCAGGCCGGCAGTATTCGTTTTGGCGCTGCCACCCAGCAGGAGATCGGCCTGGAAACCATCCGCGAGAACGTCGCGGTGGTGCTGCAACACCCGGCGCTGTTCAACGACACCGTGCGCGCCAACCTGACCATGGGCCGTACCCGCACCGATCAAGCCTGCTGGCAGGCGCTGGAAATCGCCCAACTGGATGCTACCGTCAAAGCACTGCCTTTTGGCCTGGACAGCGTGGTCGGGCGTTCGGGCGTGCGCTTTTCCGGTGGCCAGCGGCAACGCCTGGCCATTGCCCGCATGGTGCTCGCCGAGCCTAAAGTGGTGATTCTGGACGAGGCCACGTCTGCATTGGATGCAGCGACCGAGTACAACCTGCACCAGGCACTGGCGCGGTTTCTCAGCGGGCGTACTACACTGATCATCGCCCACCGGCTGTCTGCGGTGAAGCAGGCTGACCGAGTGTTGGTGTTCGATGGCGGGCACATTGCCGAAGATGGCGACCACCAGCAGTTAATTGCCGATGGCGGGCTGTACGCCAAACTGTACGGACACTTGCAACAAGTGCGTTGATTTAGCTTAGGCTGTGCTATCGGGAGCGGATTTTCGCGTGCGTATCAAGCTGTGCATGTGTAAGGGACTTCATGAAGCAAAAGCGGACTCTCGGAACGCCACGCCTGCTGGGTATTGTCTGGCCCTTTATCGCCGTCGTGTTGTTCCAGGCATTGTTAGGCTGCGTCAGTCTCTACGTGCTTTCGGCAGTGCGGGGCTATGTGGCGGGCGAAAGCCTGTGGTCCAAGGGCCAGAAAGACGCCATTTACTACCTGACCCTCTACGCCGATAACCGCAACGACGCCACCTACCTCAAATACCAGCAGGCCATTGCCGTGCCCCAGGGCGGGCATGAATTGCGCATTGCCCTGGACCGTCCCAATCCCGACATGGAGGCCGCGCGCCTGGGGATTCTCAAGGGCGGCAACCATCCGGATGACGTTTCCAGCCTGATCTGGCTGTACCTCAACTTCCGCCATTTCAGTTACCTGGAAAAAGCCATTGAGCTGTGGACAGTGGGCGACGGCTACCTGGTGCAGTTGGATGAGCTGGCCCAGGAGATGCACGGCGCCATTACCTCCGGCTACGTCAGCGATGATGATGTCCATAGTTGGAAGGCGCGCATCACGGCCATCAATGAAGGGGTGACACCCGCTGCCAAGGCGTTCAGCGATGCCCTGGGCGAAGGTTCGCGGATGATCCTGCGGCTGTTGTTGATCACCAACCTGGCGACCGCCCTGGGCCTGATCGTGTTGGCGTTGCTGCGCACCCACAAGTTGCTGGCCCAGCGTCATGCCTTTGCCGATGCGCTGCAAGCAGAGAAGGAGCGGGCGCAGATCACGTTGGAGTCGATTGGCGACGGCGTGATTACCACCGACGTCGACGGGGCCATTGCTTACATGAACCCTGCAGCCGAAGCGTTGACCCACTGGCGCTCGGAGCAGGCCCAGGGCCTGCCGCTGGCGGCGCTGTTCAAGCTGTTGGATGAAAACGCCGAGCCCGACGGCTTCACCCTGATTGAACACATCGTCAAGGGCCAGTTCAGCGGCGGCAGCGAGCATTCCAAGCTGATCCAGCGCCTGGACGGCAGCACGGTCTCGGTCACCCTGGTGGGCGCGCCGATCCGCAGCGCTGGCAAGATCAGCGGTGCGGTGCTGGTGTTGCACGACATGACCCAGGAACGTCAGTACATCGCCAACCTTTCCTGGCAGGCCACCCACGACGCCTTGACCGGCCTGGCCAACCGTCGTGAGTTCGAGTTCCGGCTTGAACAGGTGCTGCAACAGGTCGCGCGCCAGCAAAGCGGGCGACATGCCTTGATGTTCCTCGACCTCGACCAGTTCAAGCTGGTCAATGACACCTGTGGCCATGCGGCGGGGGATGAGCTGCTGCGCCACATCTGCGCGTTGCTGCAGTCGGACCTGCGCGAGGGCGACACCTTGGCTCGGTTGGGCGGCGACGAGTTTGGCATCCTGCTGGAGAACTGCCCGGCGCCGGTGGCGGAAAAAATCGCCGAGAGCCTGCGCCATACCGTGCAGAGCTTGCACTTCGTGTGGAAGGGGCGGCCCTTCATGACCACTGTCAGCATTGGCCTGGTGCATATCTCGCAAACCCCGACCACCCTGGAAACCTCCCTGCGCGCCGCCGACATGGCGTGCTACATGGCCAAGGAAAAAGGGCGCAACCGCGTGCAGGTCTACCACGTCGATGACTCGGAATTGTCTCTGCGGTTCGGCGAGATGGCCTGGGTACAGCGGCTGCATATTGCCCTTGAGGAAGACCGTTTTTGCCTCTACGCCCAGGAAATTGCGCCGTTGGGCCCTACCGACGCCGGCAATGGGCACATTGAAATTCTCTTGCGCCTGCATGACGAAGCGGGGCGGATCATTTTGCCCAACAGTTTTATTCCGGCGGCCGAACGTTACGGCTTGATGACGTCCCTGGACCGTTGGGTAGTGGAAAACGTATTCAAGATTATCGCCCGTTGCATGCATGAGCGTCCGGGCCGACCCATGGCCATGTGTGCGATTAATCTGTCAGGAATAACCATTGGCGACGATGACTTTTTAGGATTTTTACGTCAGAAATTCGATACTTACAACATTCCACCGGAAATGATTTGTTTTGAAATAACTGAAACCAGCGCTATAGCCAATTTGGGCAGCGCGATTCGATTTATTAATGAACTCAAAGCGTTAGGCTGCCATTTTTCCCTCGATGACTTTTGCGCCGGAATGTCCTCATTCGCATATTTGAAACATTTACCTGTAGACTTCCTGAAGATCGATGGAAGTTTCGTAAAGGATATGCTGGACGACCCGATTAACCGCGCCATGGTCGAAGTGATCAACCACATCGGCCACGTCATGGGTAAGCGCACAATTGCCGAGTTTGTTGAAACACCGCAGATCGAACAGGCTTTACTTGAGATAGGTGTGGATTACGCTCAGGGCTACCTGATTGAACGCCCGCAATTGTTTACCTTTGATAGCTTGCAGTGCCGACCTGAGCGGCCGCAGCCACTGTTATTCAAGGCGCCCGGCACTTTCCGCTGAAACATTTGCTGGTCTGTACAATCACACTTGAAAAGGAGCCCCACAGTGATCGACACATTCAACAGAACCGGCCCGCTTATGGAAGCCTCGAGTTACCCCGCCTGGGCGCAGCAATTGATCCGGGACTGTAGCGAGAGCAAGCGTCGGGTTGTCGAGCACGAACTGTATCAGCGCATGCGTGACAACGCCCTCAGCGCCAAGACCATGCGCCACTACCTCATTGGTGGTTGGCCGGTGGTGGAACAGTTTGCTTTGTACATGGCGCAGAACCTGACCAAGACCAAGTTTGCCCGTCATCCTGGGGAGGATATGGCGCGCCGTTGGCTGATGCGCAACATTCGTGTGGAGCTCAACCATGCCGACTACTGGGTCAATTGGGCACGGGCTCACGGCGTCAGCCTTGAAGAGCTGCAAGCGCAGGAGGTACCGCCCGAGTTGCACGCCCTGAGCCATTGGTGCTGGCACACCAGCTCGGCCGATGCATTGATCGTCGCGATTGCCGCCACCAACTACGCGATCGAGGGGGCGACGGGGGAGTGGTCCGCCGTGGTCTGCTCTACCGGTGTTTATGCTGCCGCCTTCCCGGAGGAAGATCGCAAGCGGGCGATGAAGTGGCTGAAGATGCACGCCCAGTACGACGACGCCCACCCTTGGGAAGCCCTGGAAATCATCTGCACCCTGGCCGGGACCAACCCGAGCAAGGCCCTGCAGGAAGAGTTACGCCAGGCGGTGTGCAAGAGCTACGACTACATGCACTTGTTCCTGGAAAGCTGCATGCGTCTAGAGAATGCGGAGAAAGACAAGGCGCCAGCCGTTCGCGAGCGCCCTGTGCGCATCGCCAGCGAGGCGTAGCGGTAACTGTGGAGAGGGAGCAAGCTCCCTCGCCACAACTGACTTTACCCCGCCATCGCCAAGCGGTTGCGACCTTCGCGCTTGGCCACGTACAACGCATTATCGGCGCGACGCAGCAGGCTTTCAGCCGACTCGGCCGCCAGCAGTGTCGAGCAACCGAGGCTCACGGTCAGTTCGATTCGCGTGCCCTCCACCCAGTAGTCCTGGGCTTGTGCCGCCTGGCGCAGGCGCTCTCCCACCATCCTCGCGGCATCGCGACCGGTATTGGACAGCAGGATCAAAAACTCTTCCCCGCCAAACCGGAACACCATGTCCACGTTACGCAACTGGCGTTTGATCGCCCCCGCCACGGCGCGCAGCACGCTATCGCCCGCGGCATGCCCATGGGTGTCGTTGATTTTCTTGAAATGGTCGATGTCCAGCATCAACAACGACAGCGGGTGCAGGTGCCGGCGTGCCATGTCGATTTCTCGCTGCAGCGTCTGGTCCATGGCCACACGGTTGCCGGTTTCGGTCAACGGGTCGCGCAGGGCGCTGCGGGTGGCGGCGCGGTAGAGCAGGGCGTTGCGCATCGGATAAAGCAAGGTCACCAGCAGCAGTTCAAGCTGGCTCAACTCCTCTTCAAGCAACCGCTGGTTGCGACGAAAGACCAGTTCCCCCAGGTGCTCGCCTTCATGGCTCAGGGTGTAGCTGACGGAGTGATGACCCCTGTGGCCAAACTCCAGGCGCAGGTCGCTGGCGGCGTGACGGTATTGCAGCGCGTCCAGCGGCACCAGGCGCTGTACCTCACGAAAGAACAGACCCAGGATGCGCTCCGGCTCCAGGCTGGTCTGCAACTGCTGGTTCAGTTGCTGGCGAAGTTCGGCGAGGGTGGCGGGGCGGCGTGGGCGTAAGGATGGCTGGCCAAATCCCAGGCGTTGCAATTTGGCACTGTCAAAGTCAATTGCGTTGGTCTGGGTGGGGGTTTTCATAAGCGGGTGGCCTCTAAGCACTGGGCTGTCTTACAGGCGGGATGAGAGTGGCGAGTGCCAAGCGTCTTACTGATCCGTCAGTTCCGTAAAACATTGGAAACAGTTTAAACCGCTTTTCCTTGGGTTATAACCCCGGGGCACTGCCGCACGTCTTGTCATCGCCGAACCTGCTTGAACAGTACTAGAGCGAGATTCATGCCAAGTGTATTTAGTTGGCAAAAATCCTTATAAATCAATTAACTAATTTTTAAGTAAGAAAAGTCCGTTAAAGCATGGCGTCAGTTATTTGGCTGATTGGGGCCAGCGTTGCCGCCAGCCCGGTTGACGTAACTGTTTCGGTGGGGCGAGTTGCTTGTCGCAAATAAACAACGCTTCGGTTATTCGTGAACAAAGTACACCGCACCCATCACCACTAGACCAGGGTGGTACGGTCGATCTGCGCGATGGAGGTGACCCCGGTCAGGGTCATGGCCACGCGCATTTCCTTGGCAAAGATATCCAAAAGGTTCTCCACCCCATGCTGGCCCTCGGCGGCCAGCGCATAGGCGGTGGCACGCCCCAGCAGACACGCCTTGGCACCCAGGGCGAGCATGCGCACCACGTCGAGCCCGGAGCGAATGCCCGAATCCACCAGCACGGTCAGGTCATCGCCCACCGCTTCGGCAATCGGCGGCAACGCCTTGGCCGTGGAGAGCACCCCGTCGAGCTGGCGGCCGCCATGGTTGGAGACCACGATGCCGTCGGCACCGAAACTCACCGCATCCTTGGCATCCTGCGGGTCGAGGATGCCCTTGATGATCATCGGGCCTTTCCAGAACTCGCGGATCCACTCCAGATCTTTCCAACTGATCGACGGGTCGAAGTTATTGGCCAGCCAGCCAATGTAGTCTTCCAGGTGGGTGGGTTTGCCCAGGTATTTGGAGATATTGCCCAGGTCGTGGGGCCGGCCCATCAAGCCCACATCGAAGGCCCATTGCGGCTTGGTCACCGCCTGCAACATGCGCCGCTGCGCCGCATAGGGGCCGGACATGCCCGAGTGAGCGTCGCGGTAGCGTGCGCCGGGTGTGGGCATATCTACGGTAAACACCAGCGTGGTCACCCCGGCGGCCTGCGCCCGCTCCAGGGCGTTGCGCATGAAGCCGCGATCCTTGAGCACATACAGCTGGAACCAGATCGACTGCGGGCTCTGAGAAGCCACTTCCTCAATCGAACACACCGACACCGTCGACAGGCAAAAGGGGATGTGTTTGTTGGCCGCCGCTTTGGCCGCTTGCACTTCACCGCGTCGCGCATACATGCCGGTCAGGCCGACCGGGCTGAGGATCACCGGCATCGCCAGTTCGGTGCCGAACAGCTGGGTGGTAAGGCTCAGGTCGTCGACATTGCGCAGGATGCGTTGACGCAGGCTGATCTCGGCCAGGTCCGAACTGTTGGCGCGCAACGTGTGCTCAGCGTAAGCGCCGCCGTCGATGTAATCGAACAGAAAGCGCGGCAACTTGCGCTTGGCCGCAGCGCGGTAGTCGGAAGCGGACGAGATGATCATCGACGGTGTCTCCACAGGGCAAAGTGCTACACCCTAAGCAAAGTTATGCCATGATGAAAACAACTTTTATCACTGCTATCCAGTCGCCAAAGGAATACTGATGAACTTGCGAACCTTGCGTGCGTTTGTCGAAGTGGTGCGCCAAGGCGGGTTCTCCCAGGCGGCCGAAGTGGTTGCCCTCACTCAGTCCACCGTCAGCAAAGCAGTCAAGACCCTGGAGGACGAATTGGGCATGCCACTGCTCAATCGTCTCGGCCACAAGAACGAACTCACCGCCGCCGGTGAAATTGCCTACCGCCGCGCCTTGGTAATGCTCGCCGAACGCACCGACCTGATGGCCGAAATCAACGACCTGCGCGGCCTCAGGCGCGGGGTGCTGCGCATCGGCCTGCCGCCGGTAGGGTGCGGCGTGCTGTTCGCGGCCATGTTTGCCACTTACCGCAGCCGCTACCCAGGCATCGACATCGAACTGACCGAGTACGGCAGTAAAAGGCTGCGCGAATGCCTGGAAGCGGGAGAAGTCGATCTGGCCGCACTGCTGCTGCCGGTGGACGAAGGCTTCGACTACCAGCCAGTACGCAACGAACCTCTGATCGCAGTGCTGCCCGTCAGCCACCCATTGGCCCGCCGCAAGCGCATCGACTTCACCGACCTGGCGGACTCGCCGTTCATCCTGTTCGAAGCGGGTTTTGCCCTCAACGCGAAGATCCTCAGTGCGTGCGAGCGTAAAGGCGTAACCCCCAAAGTCACTGCTCGTAGCGGGCAGATCGACTTTATCGTCGATCTGGTCACCGCCGGCCTGGGCGTCGCCTTCCTGCCCCGGATGCTGGCGCACAAACACCAACATCCCGGCATCGCCTTGATCCCCCTGGACGAACCCCACACCGATTGGCATATCGCCCTGGCCTGGCGCGCCAGCGCCCACCTGCCACCGGCGGCACGGGCCTGGTTGGATCTTGCCAAGGAGCCGTCGTATTCAAGCGGGCAGGGGGGCGATTTACGGAAAGTGTCAGAGGATGCTTGACTTCTTCTTTTTAATCAGTAACATACGGCGAATTCCGCGATAGCTCAGTTGGTAGAGCAAATGACTGTTAATCATTGGGTCCCTGGTTCGAGTCCAGGTCGTGGAGCCAGATAGAGAAAAGCCTGTAGAGATACAGGCTTTTTTTTGCTTGGGATTTGACCCAGCAATCCAAACGCTTAGCGCGCTTAGCATGACGCCATCTCTAATCCTTCGATTCAGAGGTAAGGCCAATGAAAGTCGCTGCAGTCGTTTCAACCAAAGGCGGGCCGGGGAAAACCACGGTTGACGCCAATCTAGGCGCGTTCTGCGCCGACGCGGGTCTTCGGACCTGATCCATTCGAATGATCCGATAAATCAGCTTGGAAGTTTGTTGCTTCATGCTGCTGATGGACGCTTTCGCCTCAAGAATTTGATACCGGTGTTCGCTCAAGATTTCGATTTGATCCTTGTCGACCCCGGGGGGAAGAGGCATGTATAGGCAGCTTCGAGGGTGTCGCCTAAGCGGCTGTCCAAGTCGCCGAAGCTCGCAGGTTGCTCTAGGTAGGCAGCCTCATACCAAGCGCACTCTGTGAAGACGACTGGCAGTTTGAACAGCTGGGTTTGCAACGATGTGAGGTTTTCGAGTTTCATGTGTCTCTCCGCAAAAAGCCCAAAACGGCGAGACACGTCGCCCATACGGCGAGTGTTCCCCGCATGGCTGAATAGCTACAAATCAGGACACGGACAAGGCCGGCGTCTTAAAGCTAATAGGCCACCGGTTGGTTACTGATGGCTGAGGGTGTCGCGATGGATCAAGAAGTGACGACTTTCCCGTAAACCTCGTAAAGGCTCTTCAAAATGGGGAAGCCAAAACAGAGAACCAGGAGCCAGAATTGCCAACGAAGCACCGTTATGTTTGATTCTAGTTTTGACACTGAGCTTTGAAATTGACTGGCTTGGCGTTCGACCAGTGTTCGCAAATCCGCGCCTTGCTCCTTAATCAAGGCGGTGAGGTCAGTACGTAATGCAGTGATCGAACCCTGAAGGTGCGACTCGGTACGCTCTAAGTCGGATATTGAAGCGAAATCTTTCACATCGTCCTCCCATGCATCTACAACAGCTTTAGCTTTGTTATTTGGCACACTGATGGATGTCAGCGCGTCATATAAGGCAAGCGATAGTTTCATCATGTCTCCTGCGATTGGCAAGTGACGTAAAGACCCCACCTGACGGCAGGCTCCCGTCACAGTGAGGGTTGGTGCATTCGGTCGGCGAGAATGTCGACGACTGTCCGCGCTACCGAATATTTTGCGAACTACAGCTGATCAACACGGATAGCGTGGTGACCTTCAAGATCCATGTCACCTCGGCAAGTGCTGTCTACGACAGCGAACCAGTCCAGATAATCGACTTAAACGTTATGGCGATCCAGTCAGACGTTTCTTGGAATCTTGTAGGGAATGTGCGGCATCTAGTGAACTGCGCGTTCTGGACCCGTTGGAGGGAGCTAATGACAGCCAAATTGATCCGATTTGCCTGTGGCTCCGCCTTAGATTTATGACTGGTGTTCTGCAGGTCTATCGCTATGATTTGCACTAGGCACTAATATGATGGGCTGGGCATGCGAAGAAATAGTAAAGAACTTTATACCTCAAGAATATCGAGTCTGAATGCTAAGTTCGATATTAGGGCCGCTGTAGTGGCGGTCATGGCGTGAATGGAGGGTTTGTCGTTACATTAAATAATGGTTTGAGTTTGCACTCTGTGCTGTCGTGCCCTCGGTATCACTAGTGACCCTAAAAATCTTCTTGGACAAGGCATTCAGCGTCCAGTGAGTAGTCTCCGACTTTGCACACTGGACCTTGCATCAGAACGTGGTAGTCATTATCAAGTTCGATATTAATTACACCTCCAGGCATTCGCACGGCGACCTGAGCATCGATTAAACCAAGTTTTCGAGAAACAGCCGCCGCCGCACAACTGCTGGTGCCTGAAGACAGTGTATAGCCTACGCCTCGTTCCCAGATCTGCACCTCGAGATTTTTCCTGTCGATAACTCTTACAAACTGGACATTGGTACGATCGGGGAAAATAGAGAGATTCTCAATGATTGGCCCCAGATTTCTAGCCAATATCTCCGTCGGTTGAGCAACAAATATCACGCAATGAGGATTGC
The DNA here is from genome assembly GCF_018135665.1 of Pseudomonas sp. B2021. Classification (NCBI taxonomy): domain Bacteria; kingdom Pseudomonadati; phylum Pseudomonadota; class Gammaproteobacteria; order Pseudomonadales; family Pseudomonadaceae; genus Pseudomonas; species Pseudomonas sp. B2021. The sequence goes on along the minus strand of NZ_SMOF01000001.1, from coordinate 4,209,589 downwards.
CCATGGACACGGGATTCAATAGAAGCGCTGTTCCATCAATGAGAAAGGTAGACTCGGTAGTTTCTATAAATCGGGCCGTACCCATGGCAATCGATATACGCTTGCCTACATCCAGTACCTGACAGCTAACCACACCTCCCTTTGTGGAGACCTTAAAGTGTGAGCTCGCAACAATGCCTTGATCCCACAAATAGCGACAAAATATGCGCAAGCCATTTCCACTTTTTTCCGCCTGTGAACCATCAGTGTTGTAGATACCTACCGATAGCATCTCACCTGCATTAATCAACGGAACCAATATTCCATCACTGCCCAAACCATGGTGGCGGTCACAAATTCTAGATATTTCCTGCTCGGTAAAGCAGAAGGGGGCTGATGCTGTATAAACTAAGTAATCATTACCCGCAGCGTGATATTTGGAAAACTGCATAAATCAGACGCCAGAACAAGTCAAAAGTAAAATAGTGTTTGACTATAGCATAGGCGCGGCTAGGGTCCACTGGACTTAGGGAGACACACCCGCAGACTTGGTCGCATAGCGCATAAGAAACCACCAAGCAGTATGCAGAAGGCCAGCGAAAAGCGCGGCTGCGAACGCCATGAAAATAAGCAAGATCCCGACTAAGAGCACCAATTGAGCGAAAGGCCGAACGCCAACCGCTACCGCCAGAATCGTTGTCAAAGTCAATAGGACTCCCGATTGCCAACTGCTCATACCGAACTGCGGGGGTGACTCCGCACCAAGACGGGCTAGTGCAAGATGGTGTGTTCGGTAGACGCTTACGGTGGGGGGGCGGACGGTTACCTTACAGTTTCAAATCGAACAAGGATTAACCAGGTTTACGATAGCGGTTATCGTCATCCCGCTCTCCCTCGCCCCGTGGCCCTCACAAAATTCTTTCAGCCGCGGGAGGCGGGCTGCAGAGGCGCAGGCTTTTTTTGCCTAGGATTTGGCCTGCATGGCGCGATTCGCACGAAGCAAACTCTAGCCCTCCGATTCAGACAGATTTGCTTTTTGATTTGGCAGGCAGTGGATTAACAAGCATTCGATTCAATTCTCCAGCGAGCGCTATCAACTGCTGTTCCAACGCTTCGACCTCTGAGACGCTGATGCCATTGTTGAGGACTTGCAAGGTTTTGGCTTGCTTCTTCGAGGCTGGCGCTAGGTTATAGGTGTCCTGGGAAACCAATGCCTGTCGCAGTAGATTGTTGATCACGGTCTGATAGCCGGTGCCTGCACTCTGGGCACGTTCACGGGCGGCTTCGATCACAGCATCGTCCAGCATGATCGTGATACGGGTTTTGCCTTTGTTGCTGGCGATGGCGCCGCGCTTGGCGTTACTGAAGTCGTATTCGTCTTTCATGGCTCAAACCTCCAGGTACTGGCGCCGTTCATTTTTGGATGCAAGCCGGGCGCTGATGATGCGTACGAAATTGGGATCGCGGTAGGTGTAGGTCACTACCAACACGCGTCCGTTTGCGTCAGTGCCCGGGATCCCCTCCGATCAGTTGGAGCTTGATCTTGCAGAGATTGTCTGCGGATTTCCGTGCGCAACGGGCGTCTGTTTACGTAGCCAGGTTCTGTTTTCTTTGTCGGAAGGCGTGTATAGACATGACCGAATGCCATATCGAAGCGTTTGAGTGGTAGGCGGGCTGCGTTTGAGCTCAGGTCGCGGAGCCTCAGTTAGCAGCGTTCTCACGGGCAGCAGGCTCCCGACGCGGCAACCCCCCATTAAGCACGACGTACGCCACCAACCCAATCATCAGCCCCCAAAACGCTCCGCCAATCCCGAACAACGTGATGTTGGCGGCCGCTGCCAGAAAGGTAATCAGCGAAGCTTCGCGGGAGCTGGCATCGGCCATGGCGCCGGCCAGGCTGCCGCCGATAGTGCCGAGCAGGGCGAGCCCTGCCAGGGTGGTGATGAAGGTGGCCGGAAAGGCCATGAACAGCGCGGCGAGGGTCACGCCGAAGACCCCGACGAGGATGTAAAAGACGCCTGCGGCAATCCCGGCGATCCAGCGCTTGGAGGGTTCTTCGTGAGCTTGCTTGCCGGTGCAGATGGCGGCGGTGATCGCCGCAATATTGAACGCGTGCGAACCGAAAGGCGCCATAAGCAAGGAGCCCAGCCCGGTGATGGTCACGATAGGGTTGGCACTGGTGTTGAACCCATCGTTGCGCAGCACCAGCATGCCGGGCATGTACTGGCCGGTCAGGGTGATCAGAAACAGCGGCAGCGCGACGCTGAGCAAGGCGTTGAGCGAGAACTCAGGCCGGGTGAACACGGGCGCCGCCAGTTGCAGTGCCAGGCCCGACAAGTCGACCCGTCCCTGAGCCAGCAAGAAGGCCAGCCCCAACGCCAGAATACCCACCACCGCGTAGCGTGCGGTCAGGCGTTTGAGCACCAGGTAGGCAACAATCAGCAAGCCGACCAGCATCGGGTCAAGGCTCATGCCGCCGAAAGCACCGATGCCGAACTGCAACAGAATACCCGCGAGCAACCCGGCGGCCACGCCTGGCGGGATCAGCCGGATGACTTTTTCGAAATAGCCGGATAAGCCCAGCAGCACGAAGGCCGCGGCCGAGATCATGTACGCGCCCACCGCCTCGGCATAGGGCGTGGTGGACAGGGCCACAACCAGAAAGGCAGCAGCCGGTGTGGACCAGGCGGTGATGATAGGTGTGCGGGAAACCCAGCTGAGAAACAGCCCGGTGACCCCCACGCCGATGGACACCGACCACACCCAGGACGCCGTCAACTCAGGGCTCAGCCCAGCGACCTTGGCGGCCTGGAACACCAGAATGAAGGTGCCGCCATAATTGACGATGACCGAGATCAGGCCGGCGACAATCGGCGGGATGAGGTCGCTGAGGCGAACCGATGCGTTGGGTGTTGACGAAGGCATGGCGTTACGTTGCTCCTTGCAAATGGCGATGCGCAAAGTCTACGTATAAACTGGCCTGCTCCTTCCGGCCAATTTATTCATATAGAGCAGACCGCATGGCGAAAACCTTCGAGCTCGAAACACTGAAAATCCGGCTCAACGATGCCGAGTTTCAGCGGCTGGATCTGCATCAGCGGATCCAGCGTGCCCTGCGTGCATTGATTCTGGAGGGAACCCTCGATGCAGGCCTGAAGCTGCCGGCGACCCGGGTGCTGGCCAAAACGCTCGGTGTTGCCCGCGACACGGTCGAGAACGCCTATGTGCATTTGCACCGGGATGGCTTCATTGTGCGACGCGAAGGCTCGGGCAGCTATGTATCGGAGGCTGTGGGCACAGAGTTACGCGGTGCTGCGCGCCGGCGCATCAAAATGCAAGAAACCCCGCGCAACGATGCAGCGCCAGGGTCTGGCTTGAGCCGGCGCGGCCGGAGGATGTTCGATACGGGTGGCGTGACCGATCAACAGGCGGTCAAGGCCTTTGCCACCGGGCTGCCGGAAACTCGTACCTTTCCTGTCGATATATGGGAACGCCTGCAACGCCAGGCCATGAAGGACTACCGGGGTAACGTCCTGCTGCATGGCGACCCGCAAGGCGCCGAGCCTTTGCGCAAGGCGATTGCCACCTACTTGAACCTCGAGCGCGGTGCCAAATGCTCACCCAGCCAGGTTCTGATATTGAGCAGTACTCGCCAGGCCCTGTACCTGTGCGCCCAGCTATTAGTGGACGCCGGCAACCCCATCCTCCTGGAAAACCCCGGTTACTACGGTGCCAAGAAGGCTTTTGAAGCGGCCGAGACCCGGGTGGTGCCTATTGATGTTGATGCACTGGGTATCCGCACCGACCTGCTGCGGGCAGACCGCAGCGGTGCCAATTGCGTCTATGTGACGCCTTCGCATCAATACCCCACCGGCGCCACGTTAGCGCTGGAGCGCCGGTTGGAGCTGATCAATTGGGCGGCCGAGCAGGGCAAGTGGATCATCGAGGACGACTATGACAGCGAGTTCCACTACGACGGGCCGCCGATTGCCTGCGTCCAGGGCCTGGACCCATATCAGCGCACGATCTACCTCGGTACCTTCAGCAAAACCCTCTATCCCGGATTGCGGATGGGCTACATGGTGCTGCCAGCCGAACTGGTCAGCGCATTCACCTATGCGCGAAGCATCATGGACGGTCACACGCCACAGATCCTCCAACTGACCCTGGCGCGCTTCATGGAGGACGGCCACTACCACGCCCATGTCCGGGCGATGCGCAAACTTTACGCCGCGCGCCGTGCCGTCATGCTCACCGCCATCGACAAACACTTGAAGGGAATTGCCACAGCCTTGTGCCCCCATGGCGGGCTGCAGATGCCCTGCCTTTTGGCCGATGGCTGGTCGGAGGAAAACACCATCCGCCAAGCTGCCAGCGCAGGCGTGCAGTTGCCCGGCCTCAGCCGGCTGTACGCCGGCGAGGAAAAGAAACAAGGTTGGCTGTTGGGGTATTCATCCTTGACCGCCCATGAAATCGAAGCCGCCATGCGGCGCCTGGCCAGAGCAATAGGCTCGTAGGAGCGAGCTTGCTCGCGAAAAACTCACAGGCGCCGCGTTCATTCAGGAAGC
>NZ_SMOF01000001.1:4177778-4205002 GCF_018135665.1 Pseudomonas sp. B2021 | reverse complement strand
TTCAGGAAGCACGCGTTATCGTTGACGTTTTTCGCGAGCAAGCTCGCTCCTACAGAGGTCACTGAACGGCATTACGTATCTAGAGCCTGCTCGGGGTTTGAATTGCAGGCAGGAGGTAGTCGAACCATTGCGCCAGGTTCGAGCCTGATAGCCGCTGCGCCTCATCGACCTCCATCGATTCATCCTCACCGGCGGTGTAGCACTGGTCACCACTGCGCCTGTCATCGGGATAGACCATAAAACCACCGCGGCCGTCAGGGCAGTCGGGCAGATACACCGAGGACAGGTCGCGTTGCTCATCGAGGTGCGCATTCAAGCGCGCGATATAGATACCCATCGAAACCGCCACACCAATAACCAGCACCACGCAGGCGACCAACTGGCCGGTATAGCTGGCGCCAATCTCATCACGACGCACGGGCGACATCACACGACCCTGTCTGCTCAACGTTCTGGCCAACCAGAAACCAGCCATTGCCTCCCATGCGTACCAACTGCGTTTGCTGTGGAAGGATGCCCACCATCAGCGCGAGGAAAATCACGGCTAACAGCACCCCTTTGATCATCGAATACAGGTTCATGACGGTGACGAGCTCTGGATAAGAAGATCCTTAGCCTAAGCAGCACGGGGTTAACGTCAGGTAAACATCACGGGAAACCTGCCGACTTCCGCTATCCTTCACACCGCTGCGCACTGCCTGCCCGAGGGGTTTTTTCCGTGCATATTCATCTGCTGCTGGTCGAGGACAACCTGGACCTGGCCACCACCGTTATCGAGTACCTGGAGATCAGCGGCATCGTCTGCGATCACGCCAGCCATGGCCAGGCCGGGCTCAACCTGGCGCTCAACCAGCATTACGACGTCATTCTGCTGGACATCATGCTGCCGCGACTGGACGGCCAGCAGGTGTGCGCAGGGTTGCGCCAGCAAGGCATCCAGACCCCCATCCTGATGCTGACCTCGCTGGATGCGTTGCCCGACAAGCTCGCCAGTTTTGCCGCGGGCGCCGACGACTATCTGGTCAAGCCGTTCGAGCTTGCCGAGTTGGTGGCGCGGATTCGCGCCTTGAGCCTGCGGCGCAGCGGCCAGACCAGCCGCCTGCAAGTGGACGACCTGGTCATGGAACTGACCACCCGCAAAGTCAGCCGGGCAGGGCAGGAGTTGCATCTGTCACCCATCTGCTGGGCCTTGCTCGAGCACTTGATGCGCGCCAGTCCCGAGCCTGTTCCCAGGGAGCGGTTGGAAAGCAAAATCTGGGGCGATGAGCCACCCGACAGCAATACCCTCAAAGTACATATGCATCGGCTGCGCAAGACGGTAGACAAACCCTTTGGCCGGCCGTTGATCCATACCCTGGCGGGTGTCGGCATTCAGGTAAAACCCCATGCGTAACGGCCTGAGCTTGAAGTGGGTAATCAGCGGCAGTTTCCTGTGTCTGATTGCGGTGGTGCTGGTGATCTACAGCAAGCTGCTGCCTGAATTCACCGTGCGGGGCCTGTTCTACACCGCCAGCGCGATGATGGAGGAGGAAGCTCAGTATTTTCTCCGGCATTACAAACAGGACCCGACCACGCCGACGCCGCACAATTACTTCTATACCAGCGTCATCGGCAAGGAGGCGTTGCCGCAGGACGTGCGCGAGTTGCTCACTACATCGCCGAGCCTGTCCTTCGGCGCGGTGAATATCTTTGGCGATCTCTATTCCGATGACGACGACGAGCCGTTCCAGATCATCCTCGAACAGCCCCTGGGTGACGGCAAAACCCTCTACATGTACGACATCGACCACGATAAAGAAGCAGGTGGAGAGGTGGAGACGCCGTTGTCTGATGCCTATTTCGATCAGGTCATAGAGAGTGTCAAGTTCATCAGCCTGGCGGTATTCGTGCCGGCGCTGATTATCATCGCCTTGCTGGTCTGGTGGCTGGTTCGGCCGCTGGGGCGCCTGGTGCAATGGTCCGGCACACTCAAAGACCCTGAGGCACTGACCGGCGCTCGACCGGGTTTCAGCTTCAAGGAGTTCAATATGCTGGCCGATGCCCTGGCCAAAAGTGTTGAGCAGGTGCAGGCCGCCAGCGAACGAGAAGGCCGCTTGTTGCGTTACACCAGCCATGAACTGCGCACGCCCCTGGCGGTGCTCAAGGCCACAATCGAATTGTTGGCCCTGCAATCGGGCGGTGCGCTGCCACCCTCATTGCAGCGCATAGAACGTTCGGTGATGAACATGCAACTGATCGCCGAAACATTGCTGTGGATGAGCCGCGAGCGTCCCGAGCCGCTGCCGGAAGAAGACGTTGACCTGAGCGAGCTGGTGGGCGACCTGATTGAAAAACACCGCTACCTGATCGGTCACCGGGATATTGAGCTGAGCATCGACATCCACAACGAACCTTGCCGACTGCCCCCTACAGCGTGCCGTATCGTGATCGGCAACTTCCTGCGCAATGCGCTGCAATACGCGGAAGAGGGCACGGTGGACATCAGTTTCAAATACCCCAGGCTGGTGATTGCCAATTACATCAACGAGGCCAGGCCGCGGCAGGAATCCGACGACTATGGATATGGTCTAGGGTTGCAGTTGATGCGGCAGTTATGCGCAAAGCTGGGCTGGCAGATTGAGGTGATCCGTGAGCAACAGAGGTTTACGGTCATTCTTGATTTTACGAGCGTGCGGGCTGTCGAGTCAGAACGTTAAAGGCTGATAGCGCCTCACAGAAGCGCCAACCGGGTTAGGAACGGTTTTATAGCTGCGCCTCAGCATGCAGTCCCCGCTTCCCGCGCGCCAGTGCATAACCACTGACACGCAAGAAGGGCCAGGGCGTTACAACGTCTGCACAATGACCTGGCTTTTCAAATCGTTGACCATGCCTTCAATGGCCGGTTGCATGGCCGCAAAATCTTCCGGGGTGCAGAGAATCTCTGGCTTGCTAAACACATACTGACGGGTGATCAGCACCGTATTGGCCTTCTTCACATAGGTAGAGCGATAGTCGAAGCCTGCGTGTTTCACCGACACTGCCTTGGGCACCGCGAGGATCTTCACCTTGGCGGGGAACTCCAGGCGCGCAACTTCTGAGATTTCACTCGAAAGGCAGGAGAAGTTCTGAGTGCGTTCCTTTTCGGCCATCAAGGAAAACACGCTCTGGCCAATACCGCCGGCCAGGCTGGAGAGGGTAGGCACCCCAGTCGGGCCCGGCAGGTTCACCAGGTTGCTGGTGTGGCCATTGATCGCGAACTTGAAGGTATTGGCAGTACTGTCCAAAGCGTCAGTTTCGATCACGCCGCTACCGGATTGCCCAAACATGCTCAGGACCTGTTGCACCAACTGATTACGGTCGGCGGGCTGCATGGCCTTGAGCATGAAGCGGTTAAGCTCCGCGCCCCAACCGTCGATGGTGGAGTCATTGGTAAAGTCTGCAGCGCCTTTGGTGTTGACCTTGAACGCCATGGTTGTGTCCACTTTGCCAGGCTGGCGGGACGGTGTCTGCTTACGCTCACCGGTCTGTGTCAGCAATACCGGTTTGCCGAGTTCGGGCAGAGGCAGGTAGCCAGCGGCGATGGGGGTCGCGGTGGAGTCCAGGTACAGATCGAGGCTGGGTACATAAGTGATCACATGGTTGAGCACGCCCAGAGTCGGCACCTGGGGCAGTACGTAGGCGTTGCCGGCGTTGATCAGGGCGGGCGAGCTTTCAATGGCGACGGCTTTGAGCAGCGCTTCAAGCAGGGCTACATGGTCTTTGCAGTCGCCGTAGCGGTTATCCAGCACCGCTTGCGCTGAGTGCGGTACTACGCCGCCGGCGCCGACGTACACGGCCACATAGCGGATGTTCTTGCGTACCCAGTCACTCAGCACCAGGGCCTTGCTGCGTGGGTTGTCGAGGTTGGTGGTGAGTTCCTTGGCCAGTTGGGTCATGGCCGGGGTCACTTCTACCTGTGCGCGTGCGGCGTAGGCCCGGGCAAACTGTTTGTAGTCGGTGAACGTCGATACGGCCAGCAGTTGCCCGTAGTCGGTGTAGGCAACGGAGCCATCTTCCACGCGATTTTTCTTGGTTTGCTCCAAGTCCCAGCGGTACACCGTTCGCCCGTTGGCGTTGGCTGGCGCGGACGCTTTGAAACCCCGTGAGTCGGCGTACAGCTTCATTTCGGCGGGCATGTCGTAGCTCAGGCGCACCTGCTCATTCTGGTAAAAGTCCGGCGAGAAAAGGTCTTCGAACTGCCCCGCAAACAACGGTGTATTGCGATGGCGCTGGTACCGCAGAACCATGCGATCACCCACTTGCAGCTCCGGGAAGATCACCACTTTGACCCGCGAGTCCTGAAACATCGGCGCCTGGGCAGACTCCAGTTCCTGCTGCTCCTTGATCCGGTCTGGTGTTACCACGACTTTGCGGCCATCGGATTTGAGCGTGTAGGCCTCGACAATATCCAGAGTTTCCAGGGTGCGATTGTAGGTCACAGAGCGCTGGGCGTTGGAGGTGATCGCGCGCTCTTCATTGATCCGCATAACCCGTTCGACATCCAGCACAAAGCTACCGTCGGGGTTCACGACGTAGGACTGGATGTTTTTTTCGTGGGTCAGGGAGAGGTCGGTGTAGTCGGCACGGGCTGGCGTCGTCAACAGCACGCAGACCATGACTGCCAGCACACCGAGCAGGCGTAACGCAGAGAACGGCAGGCTTTGCATAGAGATCCTTCTGAACTAGGGCGCGCCGTTTCACCGGGGCGTATGTTCCTGAATAAGTCGATGGATAGGACTCGCGAGCGCTTCGCCTACTCAATTGGCTGACGTTCAGGGGTTATGAAGATTTTTAGGTTTCTCTCGCACGCTATGTGTGCCGAGACTTCCCATTGAGTAAGACGTTTTCGAAGGATTTTATTTAGCGCTGGTTAATCAGAAAGTTAAAAGCTTTGATCCGTGTCTCTTGGGAGAAGAGGTATTTTTTTGACGGCCGATGATCTTTCCCGTCCTCTTATTTGATATGCCGATAAGGCGTTCGCCATTGATACCTTCGCCCTGGAAAAGACCGGTTCAGCTCGCCGTTGGCGGTATTGCCGATGCGCAATTGATGCCGCATATCGCCGGCGATACCACCACGGCAATCCGCACCGCTTCGCAGTGCATCGTCGACCGCACCAGGCGTCCAGTCACGCATTGCAGATGCCGCGTAGCTGATACTGCCTGGGCCGGCCGAATGCCTAAGCGAGTTTCACATTCATGGTGATGTGGGCGGTGAAGACCTTGACGCCACCCGCATCGAAAATCTCGACCGGCACGATCTTGTCCCCCGCAGTCTGCCAATCGATAGCGCTGCCATCGGCAACAGCGCGGATATCGGTTTTCGCCTTGGCCAGGTATTCCACAGTCATGCCTTTGGGAATCCAGCGTGCGCCTGCGGGGATCGACGCGTCGGTCATCATGCCGCCGGCCAGTTCGGCGGCGTTGCACAGTGCGATGGCATGCACCGAGGCCAGGTGGTTGGTGATTTCCTTGCGAAACGGCACGGTGACCACCGCATGGTTGGGTTTGAGCTCCGCGATCTCGGGAGTGATGGTGCTGAAGTAGGGGGCCATCTGGCAGGCCAGGTTGCTGAATGCAGCGGGGCCTACGCTATTGAACATGCTCAGGGCTTGGCTCATCGGAATATCCTCAAGGGTCATTTTCAGAATAATATTCTGTAACAGAACAATATTCTGTTGATTCCACGGCTGTCAACCTGAGCTTTCTCTGCCGGTCGTTCAGCCTATAAACTGTTTTGATTTGGCGTTCCTCCATGCACTCCATCGATCTCATCGAGCGCACCTTCCCCGGCAGGCGCAGCGACCTCAAGCGCATCATCCTGCGCGAAGCACTGGCGTGTTTTAACGAGGTGGGCATCGAGGCGACCTCTATCGAAACCATTCGCGCGCGCTGCGACACCAGCGTGGGCGCTATCTATCACCACTTCGGCAATAAAGAAGGGTTGGTCGCTGCGCTGTTCTTTGCGGCGTTGGAGGACCAGGCCAGTCTGCGTGACCACTATCTGCAAGCAGCGGACACCGCCCACGCAGGTGTCGTCGGGCTGGTGTACAGCTACGTTGAATGGGTGACCGCACAGCCGAACTGGGCGCGGTTCGTGTTCCAAAGCCGTTTTGCCGTCTCCAGCGGCCCGTTCAAGGACGAGCTGCTTGCACGCAATAAACAGCGCAACCAGCAGTTGAAGGAATGGATGGGCGGGGAAGGGCGCAAGGAGCATTTCAGCCACTTGCCTGCCGAGCTGATCCCTTCGCTGATCATTGGTGCGGCGGAAAGTTACTCGCGTGCGTGGTTGTCGGCGAAGGTCAAAAAGAGTCCATTTGAATACCGTGAACTGCTGGCTGAAGCGGCGTGGAAGTCGATCAGCCTGGGTTAGTCAGGCCTGCTCATCTCCTGCAGGAGCTGTCGAGCCCCAGCGAGGCTGCGAAAAGCGGTGGTTCAGGCGATGAAAGTGTTGCCTGTGCCGCCGCCTTCGCAGCCTCGCTGGGGCTCGACAGCTCCCACATTTTGAGCGGTGTTATTGTCGGGAGTTGTGTTTGGTGCGGTGGCCCTGCAAAGCGTGATTCCACATACACCGCCGATCCCCTGTGGGAGCTGTCGAGCTTTAGCGAGGCTGCGAAAGCGGTGGGTCAAACAATGAGCCTTTGGGCAATGCCCCCCACCTGATCAAATTGCGTCTGAGGCTATACTTGCCTCCTTCCAACCAATCGAGATCCCCATGAGCACCTCTCTTTCCCTGTCGCCCGGGCGCAAGCCCGTCGCGCCACTGATCGCTTTTGTCATCCTGGTGGCGGGCGCTCTGTTCCTGCAAAACACTGTGGGCGCGCGCCAGGTGTTGTTGCTGGTGGTCGGCGCCGCGCTCGGCCTGACCTTGTATCACGCTGCCTTCGGTTTTACTTCGGCCTGGCGCGTGTTTATCAATGATCGGCGTGGCGCCGGCTTGCGTGCGCAGATGGTGATGCTGGCGGTGGCGGTGGTGCTGTTTTTCCCGGCGCTGGGCGCGGGCACTTTGTTTGGCCAGCCGGTGACCGGGCTGGTGGCGCCAGCGGGTGTGTCGGTGGTGTTCGGGGCGTTTATTTTCGGGATCGGCATGCAGCTGGGCGGCGGGTGTGCGTCGGGCACCTTGTTCACCGTCGGCGGCGGTAATGCGCGGATGTTGGTGACACTGCTGTTCTTTATTTGTGGCTCGTTGATCGCCAGCCATCACGTCGACTGGTGGTTTGCACTGCCATCGTTCCCGGCGGTTTCCATTGTCAAAAGTTTCGGTGTGCTGCCGGCGCTGGTTCTAAGCCTGGCGGTGTTCGGGCTGATTGCAATGGTGACCGTGCGCCTGGAAAAGCGCCGTCATGGTCAGCTTGAACAAGGCGTACAAAGCGAGCACCAAGGGCTGCGTCGCTTCCTGCGCGGGCCGTGGCCGTTGGTGTGGGGCGCGATTGGCCTGGCGTTGCTCAACTACGTGACCCTGGCCCTGGCCGGGCGGCCATGGGGCATTACCTCGGCGTTCGCGCTGTGGGGCGCCAAGGTGGCGAGCGGGCTGGGCGTAGACGTCGCCAGTTGGGCATTCTGGCAAATGCCGGGCAATGCCAAGGCCCTGGCTGCACCGGTATGGGAAGACATTACCAGCGTCATGGATATCGGCATTGTTCTCGGTGCGTTGTTGGCCGCAGGCCTGGCCGGGCGCTTCGCCCCCAGCCTGAACATCCCGCTGCGTTCATTGATCGCGGCGGTGATCGGCGGCTTGATGCTCGGCTACGGTTCGCGCCTGGCCTATGGCTGCAACATCGGCGCGTACTTCAGTGGCATCGCCTCGGGCAGCCTGCATGGCTGGGTGTGGTTGGTGGCGGCCTTTATCGGCAACGGCGTGGGCGTGCGCTTGCGGCCCTTCTTCTTTGCGGGCGAACGGCCCCAGGTGGCATTGAGTGGCTGCTGAGCAGTCCGCCTATATTCGCCTGGCGCGCGCGCAAGATGCCGGTTTGTTGCCCGCCATCGAGCAGTGCGCGGCCCAGGCGTTTCGCGCAATCGAAGGGCTGGCTTGGCTGGCGGATGCCGCGCCGATCGGCGTCGAGTGCCATCGGCAGTGGATCGCGCTATCGACCTGTTGGGTGGTGGTTGATGACCTCGATCACCCTCAAGGCTTCCTCAGCGCAGAACGCTTTGGCGACGACCTGCATATCCATGAAGTGTCGGTTGCTCAGCCGCTCCAAGGCCAGGGCTGGGGGCGCAGATTGATGGAAACGGCGATAGATCATGCCCGCGCCCAACACCTGCGTGCGGTGACGCTGACCACTTTCAAGCATGTACCCTGGAATGCTCCATTCTACCGGCGCCTGGGCTTTGCAATTCACCTCGATCCGCGTCTGGAAACGATCCTGGCGGATGAATACGTCCATGGCTTCGAACCCGGCAGCCGTTGTGCTATGGCGTGCCCGGTGATATATCCGAATCCGTCCTGAAGTAGTCTGCCTTGCGTCTGTCGCGCACTGTAGGTGGTCCTTACCATGGCGTGCATCATTTACCCACTGATGCAAGCCACAAGGACTGTCCATGACCCATAAAGCCCTGATCGTGATCGACGCCCAACATTCCTTCCGCCATTCAACCTACTGGTCCGAAAATGACCTGCCCGACTACCTGGAAAAACAGCAGGCGCTCATCGACGGCTGTGTTCAGCGGGGCATCCCGGTGGTACAAGTCTTCCATGTTGAAGACCAGGGGCATTTCTCCATGCAGTCGGGCAACGTCAGGGCACTGAGCGAGTTGTCGATCAATCCGCAGTTGGTAATCCATAAGCGCTACCACAGCGCTTTGGCCGGTACGCCACTGGCCGCGCGCCTGGTGGAAATGGGCGTCACCACGCTGATCATCAGCGGCATCCGCACCGAGCAATGCTGCGAGACCACCACGCGGCAGGCTTCCGACAGCGGCTTCAAGGTGGATTTTGTCAGCGAGGCGACCCTGACCTTCCCGATGACCCACGCGCGTAGCGGCCGGGTCTATACGCCGGCCGAGATTCGCGAATGCACGGAGTTGGTCCTCGATGACCGCTTCGCCCGCATCGTGACGGTTGCCCAGGCACTGGCGGAGTGAAGTGGTGAGCGTACCGGTGCTGTTCGTGCTATTGCCAAACGTGCTGATGCTCGACCTGGCCGGGCCTGCCGAAGTACTGCGCCTGGCCGCGCAGGTCGACGACCCGGCGGCGGTGGATTTCGACTTGCAATACGTCAGCCCGGTGGCAACGCTGCACACCTCCATCGGCTTGCCGCTGACGGGGCTGGCGCCACTGCCGTCGACCCTGGCCCCCGGTACGCTGGTGGTGTTGGTGGGCTCCACGATGAACGTGTCGAAAGCCCAGCAAAAGGCCTTCGAATCGGCCAGCCATCAGCTCACCCAGTGGTTGCAAAACGTCTTCGCCCCCTCGGCCGAGCGTCTGGTGTGCGTGTGCGCCGGCGCATTGAGTGCCGCCAGGGCCGGGCTGCTCGATGGGCGCCAATGCACCACGCACCATTCTCTGTGCGCCACCCTGCAGGCCCTCGCCCCCGAGGCCCAGGTTCTGGAAAACCGCCTGTACGTCACTGATGGCCCGGTCAGTTGCAGTGCTGGTGTCACAGCAGGTATCGACCTGATGTTGCATCTGGTTGCCGAACTGGCCGGGCCACGCTTGGCGTGCGCGGTGGCGCGAGACATGGTGGTGTACCTGCGCCGCAGCGGCAGCGACCCGCAGTTGTCGCCCTGGATAACCGGGCGTAATCACCTGCACCCGGCGGTCCATCGCGTGCAAGACGCCATCACTGCCGCCCCCTGCGAAGCCTGGACACTCACCCGCATGGCAAGCCTGGCCTGCACCAGCAGCCGGCACCTGGCGCGCCTGTTCCAGGAGCACGTACAGATCAGCCCCTTGGATTACCTGCATCGCCTGCGCGTGGCCGTAGCCCGCGAACTGCTGGCCGAGTCGGACCTGGGCATTGAAACCGTCGCCGAACGCGCAGGCTTTGGTTCGGCGCGGCATCTGCGGCGGATCTGGGGCAAGTATGAAGCGGCCACCCCTTCAGCCATGCGTCTTACTCAGCAGGCGTCTCGGGGGGCGTAACCGAGTCCTGGCCAGCTTCGGTTTCCAGCTTCAAGCGGTCGGCCTTGCTGATGTATCTGTCTTTGCTTTTTGGCGCCAGCTTGGCACTGGCTTTTTTGGCTTTGGCCTTGAAGAGCTGCTGGAGTTTTTTCTGGCGGTTCATGTCGCGATGCCTGAGAGGGAAAGGCGCGGATGATACCAGTTTCAACACATATGACCGGGCCCTGGGTTAATGCCAGTCAGTCAAGGCAGAGGTGGTAACTGTGGCCAGAGATTCAGTGTGCCAAGAACTGGCTGATCAGCGTGATCACCTGCTGCTGGATCACAGGTCGTGGCCGTGCCCCCGGCCCATCCTGACAAATGATGCTGTCGCCCGGCACATCGGCATCAAGCACCGCCGCTGCGCCAGGTTTGCATTGCAACATAAAGCTGAAGTGATTGGCGTCGCTGATCTGCACGTACTGCGTCGAGGCTTTTGGCAGCCGCTTGGCCATGTCGGCCGATTCCATCTGCGCCGGCAAATCCGCTGACGGTACACCCGCCGCTATCACCAACGCCCGCACCGGCAGCGCCGCCAGGCTTGCATCGGTAAACCCGCGAGACAGGCCCAGGTCCAAAGACACCACGGCGCTGACGCGCTTGTCGCTCAAGTCCGCGGCCAATTGCGCCTTCCCGTTCGGAGTGCCCTCAGGGTTCATCTCACGGTAGGCGGTACACGCGACCAGCGTCGGATTGGCGCTGCAGTCCCGGGCAAACAGCGCCGGGTCGAAACGTGCACCGGCCGTCTCCATCACCGTCCAACCCCCGAGGGAATGACCCACCACCGCGATCCGGCCGCTGTCCACCGCACCGAATGGCTCGGGCTGCGCCAACAGCGCATCGATGGCCCGGCTCAAATCCCTGGGCCGTTGCCACAACTGCGCAGCGGCCTCGGCGCTGCGATCTTGGCTGGTAGTGCCCGGGTGGTTCACCGCCGCCACGATATAACCCTGCTGGGCCAGTGCACTGGCCAGCCACGCCTGCTTGCCCCAGTTACCACCGTAGCCGTGGGAGAGCACCACCAAAGGGTGCTTGCCGGGCGTCGGTGCGGCATCAGGTACCGCAAGCACACCAATGAACACCAGGTTGTCGGCGATCAGCTTGGGTTGCGCGGTGGTAATGGCGGGGTACCACACGGCCATCTCCAATGGGCGAATGTTATGAGCGTCGGGGAGGGTAGTGGTTTGGAAACCGATGGGGTTGTCGTTGGCGAGTGCAGGCGCGGCAAGACCTATCAGGAGCAGGGCGGCGAGGATGGCTTTCATTGTTTTTATCGTCCTTGAAATGAAGGACGCAGCATGACCTGAATCGGTCGGTTCAGGTAGAGGGTAACGGGCGCCTTGGCCGCCCAATGACTTTAGGTTTAAAGTCAGCTTTAAGGTCAATGGTTTTTATGGATGGGACATGAGAATAGGCGAGTTGGCAAAAATCAGCGGGTTGGCGGCCTCACGCATTCGCTTCTACGAGGCGAGCGGTCTGATCCAATCGGTTGAGCGTAAGTCCAACGGCTATCGGGACTATGCGCCCGGCACCGAGGCGGTGTTGGAGATCATCACAGGCGCTCAGGCGGCAGGTTTTTCTCTGGAGGAAATCCGGCAGTTAATGCCCAGAAGCGCCGGTGGTTGGCAGCATGACGCGCTGCTCAGCGGGCTCAAGCACAAGGTCGAGGAAATCGAGGTCCTGCAACAACGGCTGGCTCACAACAAGGCTCAGTTGTTGAACGTCATCAAGGGCATCGAAGGTAGGCCCGAGGGCATGGCATGTGCCGAGAATGCGCAGATGCTGATTGATCGTCTGCGCGAGGATGGGGCGGCTCCAGCGTCTTCCAAGAGAAAGAGCGCCCGCCAGGCTTCGAGGGCCTGACCGGCGCAAAGGCGCTGTCGAGTCGTCGTGAAGTCGATCATGACGACTGATGGCTGCAAGGCTAGCTAACCGTTGAAGCACTTTCCCTCGCCATCAATTTGTCCACCAACAAAACACCCAACTCACTCAACTGATGAATCGCCAACGCGACATCGCGCTGTTTACCCGTCAGTTCATCCGACAGATCAAGCAGCAATGCGGTGACCGAGGAAAAGGTTTCGTAGCTGTTGGCGATGAGCATTTCGCTGCTGGCATCGTCGGTAACGCTGAACAGCGAGGAGGAGGGTGGTTGTGCCTGATCAAGCGCAAGGTTTGGATCGTTTGGAGGGTTGGGCGTGACTTTATACATATGCGTAATTCCTGAGTGGGGCCGACACCGTTTCGCTACTAAACGAAAGGGTGGCAGCTGTACGCAGGTTAGTAGACCGGGGAATTACACAAAGCCGGCGCACCCGAAGGCGCCCTACGCACAGCCACCATCAGGCACAGACAGGAATGTCTGATAGATGAAGCTCATGCACTAAGTGTAATTGACCCTCGGGCTACTAAACCCGATCACTGAATTGTCAGCGACCGGGCCACCTTAGAGACGCCCATCCAAGCGCACAAGCCGGCGGATTCTGACGCAACTGTAGGCAATGGAGCAAGGTGGTGAAGCTTGCTGTAGGACGGGTCCACATCAACGCCGGCCCACTCACCCACTCCCTGTAGGAGCGAGCTTGCTCGCGAAAAAATCATAGGCGCCGCGTTCACTCTGGATGCACACCTTATCTTTACGTTCTTCGCGAGCAAGCTCGCTCCTACAGTCGCGACGCAATGTTTCGGTCTTGAGGACATAAGCGCTAATAGTATTGCTCGGCTGCCTGCGCAGCGGCTGGACTAGGATTTTTTCTGGCGGTGCACACCGACATTAAAAATTCACTGGCATCTACAAGAAGTAGCCAGTAGGCTACATTTGAATCTGTGACCAATACGATCGGCGGGACGCCCGAGGAATCAAGCGGGCAAAAGAGATTCTCGATGCCCTGAGAGGTCAATGACATGAGTAAGTCGACATTCAAACCAGAGGACATGCCGATCCTCGAGTTGGATACATCCGGCACCAGCGCCT
Source organism: Pseudomonas sp. B2021 (assembly GCF_018135665.1). Classification (NCBI taxonomy): domain Bacteria; kingdom Pseudomonadati; phylum Pseudomonadota; class Gammaproteobacteria; order Pseudomonadales; family Pseudomonadaceae; genus Pseudomonas; species Pseudomonas sp. B2021. The sequence goes on along the minus strand of NZ_SMOF01000001.1, from coordinate 4,191,909 downwards.
ATGAGGCTTCACGTTTCCTTGATAGCCCGGAAACCATCAGTGCCTATCTTGCGCAAAGCATGGCGTGCCATGACCCACACGTCCTTATGAAGGCGCTGGCCGAGGTTGCCAAGGCCCTGGGTGTAAACAAGGTTGCCGAAGCGGCGGGGGTGAATCGGGAGAGCCTGTATAAAACCCTGAAAGGCGGATCAAAGACACGTTATGAGACGGTCCAGAAGCTGATGTTGGCATTGGGCGTGGAACTGACGGTGCGACCGATTACCGCGACCACCCCTAAAAAAACGGCTGCCATCGGTACAGAGAAGCTGTATTGAAATGCGCATGGTCTTGTAGGAAATCGACCTCTGGTAGCGTAAGGGTTTCCCTATAACACTGTTTATATATCCAGTATTTGCGGGTCTTCGCGCTCATGAACCGAAAATGAGCGAAAAATGCGCCTCTGGCAAAAAAAAGCAACTCCGTTAGGTTGAGGTCCTCTCCTTCAAGAAAGGAGAGTTCTTAATCAAGTGAATGGAGTCACAAAATGAACAAACCACAAACCCAGACACCGCTTCGCCATGGTCGTGTCACATCCCCTTCCAGCCGTGGCGCAGTCGCCGTGGATCTTGGCCTGCTGGAGACCTGGCAGGTCAATGAAATGGAAGGCGGCAAGAACTTCCCGGCACTGACGGCCGGTCCGTTCCCAGCGCCTTATCAAACCGACAGTGACAGTGTCACCCCACCCGCCGACGGCTTCATCCTCAGCGGTGGCAAGACCGATGCGCGTGACTGCGTCAACTTCACCCACGAGGAAATGGCCAAGCAACTCGGCCGCGCTTTCACTTGGCCGTTGCTCAATGTCGAGCCGGGTCAGACCTTCAAGGTCACCTGGGCATACACCGCGCCGCACACCACCCGTGGCTATCGCTGGCTGATCACCAAGGATGGCTGGGACCCGAAACAGCGCATCACCCGCGCACAACTGGAAACCCAGCCGTTCGCTGAAGACTTCTATGCCCAGGTGCCGTACTACAGCCATGCAGGCGAGCTGAAGGCCAAGGTCAATCATGAAGTGAAACTGCCGGCCAATAAAAAGGGCCAGCATGTGATTGTGTTGATGTGGATCGTCGCCAACACCGGCAACGCCTTCTATCAAGCCTTCGATGTGGACTTCAAATAAGCCCGCACCGTTAAACCCACACGTTCTGAAGGATTAGAACATGTCAAAGATTGACTTTACCTCATTGCAATCGCCGCTCAACGATGCCGCTTCGCTGATGCCGAGCATTGCCGGCAAAAAGATCCTCATGGGCTTCTGGCACAACTGGCCTGCCGGCCCGAGCGATGGCTACCAGCGTGGCCAGTTCGCCAATATGAGCCTGGCGGATGTACCAAAGGATTACAACGTGGTGGCCGTGGCCTTCATGAAGGGCAACGGTATCCCAACCTTCAAACCGTACAACCTGTCCGACGCCGAGTTCCGTCACCAGGTGGGTGTGCTGAACAGCCAGGGCAGGGCGGTGCTGATTTCCCTTGGCGGCGCCGATGCACACATCGAACTGCATAAAGGCAACGAACAGCCACTGGCCAACGAGATTATCCGCCTGGTGGAAACCTATGGCTTTGATGGCCTGGATATCGATCTTGAACAGAGCGCGATTGATTTCGCCGACAACAAGACTGTCCTGCCCGCCGCGTTGAAATTGGTCAAGGACCACTACGCAGGTCAAGGCAAACACTTCATCATCAGCATGGCGCCGGAGTTTCCGTACCTCACCACCGCCGGCAAATACGTCGGTTACATCCAGGCGCTGGAAGGCTATTACGACTTCATCGCCCCGCAGTATTACAACCAGGGTGGCGACGGCATCTGGGTGCAGGAGGTCAACAATGGCAACGGCGCCTGGATTGCCCAGAACAACGACGCGATGAAAGAGGACTTCCTGTATTACCTGACCGAAAGCCTGGTGAGCGGAACGCGCGGGTTTACCAAAATCCCGGCAGACAAGTTCGTCATTGGCCTGCCCGCGAACGTCGACGCGGCTGCCACCGGTTATGTGATCAACCCAACAGCCGTGACCAATACATTCAAGCGTTTGCACGACAAAGGATTGTCGATCAAGGGCCTGATGACCTGGTCGGTGAATTGGGACAACGGGATCAGCAAAGACCGCGTGCCCTACAACTGGGAGTTCAGCCGCCGTTATGGGCCGATGATCAATGGCACTGATCTCTCTGGCCTGGAGCAGGATGCGGCGGAGTTCGAGGTCGCTAATCGGCAGTAGCGCAAAGAGGGCTCTGGCAGACGTGCCAGAGGTCAAACCGCTAAGCTTCTGATCTGACTAAAATCCGATGCCTGTTTGGGCATCGGATTTTTTGCGTCACGCTCACATTGCGCTGAGCGCTCCTAAAGCCGATTTACCGCACCAAGCAAGGCCGCTTGTTATCAAAGCCCCAACCCGGAATCAGAAACTGCATCGCCACACTGTCATCCCGCGCCCCAAGGCCCATGCCTTTGTATAGTTCATGAGCCTTGGCCACCGCGTCCATATCGATATCCACACCCAGGCCAGGCTTGGCCGGCACCTTCACATAGCCCCCTTCAATCTTCAACGGTTCGCGCGTCAGGCGCTGACCGTCCTGCCAGATCCAGTGGGTGTCGATGGCGGTGATCTCGCCGGGGGCGGCCGCCGCCACTTGGGTAAACATCGCCAAGGAAATATCGAAGTGGTTGTTGGAATGCGAGCCCCAGGTCAGGCCCCACTCGTTGCACATTTGCGCGACGCGCACCGAGCCTTGCATCGTCCAGAAGTGCGGGTCGGCGAGGGGGATGTCCACTGATTGCAGCTGGATGGCGTGGCCCATTTCCCGCCAGTCGGTGGCGATCATGTTGGTGGCGGTTTTAAGGCCCGTGGCGCGGCGGAATTCGGCCATGACTTCGCGGCCTGAATAACCGTTTTCTGCGCCGCAGGGGTCTTCGGCATAGGCCAGCACATGATGCTGGTCGCGGCACAGGCGGATGGCTTCTTTCAACGACCATGCGCCGTTGGGGTCGAGGGTGATGCGCGCATCGGGAAAACGCTCGGCCAGTGCGGTGACGGCTTCGATTTCCGCGTCGCCGCTCAATACGCCGCCCTTGAGCTTGAAATCGTTGAAACCATATTTGGCCTTGGCCGCTTCGGCCAGGCGCACCACCGCGTCGGCGGTCAGGGCTGTTTCATGGCGCAGGCGGAACCAGTCGTCATCGGCGTCGGCCTCGTTGCGGTAGTCCAGGTCGGTGGCGTTGCGATCCCCCACATAGAACAGGTAGCCGAGCATCTTCACCGCGTCGCGTTGCTGCCCTTCGCCGAGCAGGGCCGCCACCGGCACCTCAAGGAATTGACCGAGCAAGTCGAGCAGGGCGGCTTCCATGGCGGTGACGGCGTGGATGGTGATGCGCAGGTCGAAGGTTTGCAGGCCACGTCCGGCAGCATCCCGCGAGGCAAAGGTACTGCGCATTTGGTTGAGCACGCGCTGGTATTGGCCAATCGGCTGGCCGATCACCAGCCCGCGCGCGTCCTCCAGTGTTTCACGAATGCGCTCGCCGCCTGGCACTTCGCCCACGCCGGTGTTGCCGCTGCTGTCCTTGAGGATGACGATATTGCGCGTGAAGAAAGGGCCGTGGGCGCCGCTGAGGTTGAGCAACATGCTGTCGTGGCCGGCGACGGGGATGACTTGGAAGTGGGTGACTATAGGGGTATTCATGGCAAGTTCCTGACTGGGCTCAAAGGGGTTTGCTGAGAGGGGTGCCGGTGGTCACAGCGCTTGGCGCGGCCGACACGGCAGAAGGTGAAGTCTTGGCGAAGAACACCAGGATGGCCGCCAGCACCGAGGTGCCGGCCAGGCCATACAGCCCGCCCTGGATTGACCCGGTGGTTTGTTCAAGAAAGCCAAAGGTGGTTGGCGCGACAAACCCGCCCAGGTTGCCGATGGAGTTGATCAGCGCGATCACGGCGGCGGCGATGCGCACATCCAGGTAGCCCTGGGGGATCGGCCAGAACAACGAAGACGCGGATTTAAAACCGATGGCCGCAAAGCAAATCGCAACGAAGGCGAAGATCGGCCCGCCCGTGGTGGACATGAACATCCCCGCCGCGGCGATCAACAACGCCGTTGCGACCCAGGCCTGCTGGAACTTGAACTTGCCCGACAGCGAGGCGAACGCGTACATGGCAATGATCGAGATCAGCCAGGGGATCGAGTTGAAGAAGCCCACCTGCACATCACTCAAGTCGCCCATCTTTTTGATGATGCTCGGCAGCCAGAAGGTCGCGGCATAGATCGTCAATTGAATGCAGAAGTACAGGGCGCAGAACAGCAGGATCTGGCGGTCCTTGAGCAGCTTGCCGATGGTTGGTTTGACCGTGGTCAGGGCTTCACGATCACGTTGCTCCTGATCGATAGTCTCCACCAGCGCATCCTGTTCTTCGCGGCTCAGCCACTTGGCATCATGGGGCTTGGAGTCCAGCCAGAACCACACAAAGAAACCCAGCGCCACCGATGCCAGGCCTTCGATGGCAAACATCCATTGCCAGCCGTGCAAGCCCAGCCCTTCAATCTGCAACAAGGCCCCCGACAACGGCCCGGAGATCAATGACGCCACCGCCGAGCCACTGAGGAAGATCGCGATGGCCTTGCCACGCTCCACACAGGGCAACCAGCGGGTGAAGTAATAGATCACGCCGGGGAAGAAACCGGCCTCCGCCACGCCCAGCAAGAAACGCAAGATGTAGAAGTGGGTTTCGTTCTGGATGAACGCCATCAGCGTGGCGACGATGCCCCAGGTGAACATGATGCGGGTCAGCCAGATACGCGCGCCGACTTTTTGCAGCAGCATATTGGACGGCACTTCGAACAGCGCATAGCCAATGAAGAACAGTCCGGCGCCGAAGCCGTAGGCGGCTGCGCCGATGCCCAGGTCATGCTCCATGTGCGTGCGCACGAAGCCGATATTGACCCGGTCGATGTAGTTGAGGATGAACATGACCACGAACAGTGGGAGCACATGGCCCTTCACTTTGCTCACGGCGCGGGCGAGCGCTGAATCACTTTCGGGTGCGGCTGAGGCTGGGCTTGAATGCTTCACGAATGAAAACTCCCCCTGATTATTTTTATGCGGGCTTGGTGTTTTGTTGACGGACATCATACAAGTTGTTTTTTGAAGGCCGCAATCCTGTGAGAGCTGTTTTTGTTCTTATAAGCCGGTATTGAGATTGGCTATTTTGGTTATTTTCCAGATTTTATTGGGTTTTGCCCTACTGGTGACGGCTCGGGGTGTGCGATTCTCTCAAAGCGAAGACAGGCTCGGGTGAGTTGGGATGAGTGTGTTGTCATACAAGCTAGGTGTTTTTCTCCGCCACCCGTCGCCCCGTGCGCTCAGGGTGATAAGCTCCCCCCCAGCCCAACCCCGTGGACCCGTCTCGATGCCGATTAAAAGCACACCGCCTGTGCGTAAACGTTCCGCCAACCTGGCCCAGGGTGTGGTCGAGGCACTGACCCAGCGCATCCGGTTGGGGCAACTCAAGCCGGGTGAAAAACTGCCGTCCGAATCCACCATCGTGCTTGAGCATGGGGTGAGCCGCACCGTGGTGCGTGAAGCCTTGTCCAAGTTGCAGGCGTCGGGGCTGGTGGAGACGCGTCACGGCATTGGAACCTTTGTGCTCGAGCAGCACACGCAGCCAGGCCTGCGCTTGCATGTAGACACAGTCGCCAGCGTGCGCAACATGCTCGAATTGCGCCTGGGCCTGGAAGTGCAAGCGGTGGCCTTGGCCGCGCTGCGCAGGAGCGAGGCACAACTGGCCCACATGCGCCAGGCGCTGGACGACTACCAAGCCTCCCTGGCCAATAACGACAGCTGTGTGGAGGAGGACAAGCGCTTTCACCAACTGATCGCCGAAGCCACCGGCAATACATTTTTCACCGACATCATGCAGCACCTGGGCACGGCGATGATTCCGCGCACCCAGGTGAATGCCGTCGAGCGCGGCGGCGCGGACTTTGCCCAACTGGGGCAGTTGGCGAACCTGGAGCACGAGGCGATCTATAACGCCATCAAGCGCCAGGACCCAGACGCCGCGCGCGCGGCCATGGTGCTGCACTTGACCAACAGCCGGGATCGATTTTCCGGGCACTCTTAAGGAATCACCGTTGAACGAACACACCTTGTCTCAGCGCCTGGAGCGCGTGGCCGCGCACATACCGGCGGGTGCCCGCCTGGCCGATATCGGCTCGGACCACGCCTACCTGCCGGTGGCCCTGATACACCGCGGCGCTATTGCGGCGGCCGTGGCGGGGGAAGTGGCCGCTACACCGTTTCAGGCGGCCAACCGTACCGTGGCCGACAACGGCCTGGCGCAGCACATCACCGTGCGCCTGGCCGATGGTTTGGCGGCGATTCAAGCCTGCGATGACATTACCGCTGTCAGCCTGTGCGGCATGGGCGGCGAGACGATCCGCGACATTCTCGACAGCGGCAAGGCGCACCTCAATGGCCGGGAACGCTTGATCCTGCAACCCAACGGCGGCGAGCAACCCCTGCGCCAATGGTTGATGGACAACGGCTACCAGATCCTGCACGAGGAGCTGCTGCGGGAAAACCGCTTCTACTACGAAATCATCGTCGCCGAACGCGCCGAGACGATGACCTATACCGCCGAGCAACTGTACTTCGGCCCGCTGCAAATGCAGGCGCGTAGCGAGGATTTTTTGGCGAAGTGGCAACGTATATTGCGCGAGAAACGCAAGACATTGGCCAGCCTCGAACAAGCGCGGCAGGCGGTGCCCGAGCAAAAAGTGCAGGAGATCGTGCAGCAGGTGAAGTGGATCGATCAGTTGCTCGCCTGAGCGACATCTCCCACATTAGAACTGTGATCCCCGGATATGCTCCAATAGCCGCATCATCAGCTCACCAGGAACCCGCCATGGCCGACACCACGGACCAAGCCTTCTACGACCGGGCAGACGCCCATATCGAACTGTCCAACGAACAGCTCAAGACCTGCGAAAGTCTCGGCGAGGTCAGCGCGTCAATGATGTTCGGCACCACACGCTTCAATGCCTGGGCCAGTGCGCGCAACTTCAAGTCCGGCGCCGAAATGGCGGATGCGCGGGAAGCGATGTTGAAGTATTTCTGCGACCAGTACCGGATGATGCTTGAGGATAACCTGGATGATCACATCAATAATTTCAGTCAGTACATGCGGGTGAACCCACAGGGTTGATCTGCGCATTTCAGGAACTCGTCTACTTCCTGTGCGTTGCGCAAGTGAATCACTGGAATCTGCGGCCCGATGTTCATGCGCGCCGCTTCAATGCCGGGTCGGCTCACCCGATCGTAGTTCCAGCAAAAGCTCAGGAAGTTCAGAAACTCCCTGTCCAGTTTCTCCTTGCAGCCTGCGGGCTTATCTGCACGCGGCCGGTCCAGCAAGCTGCGCATAAGCACTCGTCGCAAGCAGGTGGTGCGAGGTATGTCGAGCCATATGATGAGGTCTGCGCGCGGCAGGCGTAGATCGAAAGTCCGTCGGGCGTAATTGCCTTCACAGACCCATCGGTCCGATGCAATCGCTTGCCGGACCCGCGCGCGGAAGACCTCATTGTCGGCCTCCACCCAATTAGGCTCCCAGAACAATCTGTCCAGATGCACTACGGATAAATTCAGGCACCTGCCAAGGTCGCGGGCCAGGGTTGATTTGCCACTGCCTGCGTTACCCAGTATCACGATGCGTTGCATGTGCAGTCCTTTGCTGTGGAACAGTCGAGCCTTGAGCGATATTACGTGATTTGCTCTTTAGGCGAACAACATTCAGGGCACTTCACCTCCGACGTGTAGTCTTCTGCTTATCCCTAACGGAGCTGTCCGCTATGATCACTGTCCATCACCTCAACAATTCTCGCTCACAACGCATTCTCTGGATACTTGAAGAACTGGGCCTGCCCTACGACATCAAGCGCTACCAGCGTGACGCCAAGACCAACCTGGCGCCGCCTGAACTCAAGGCCATCCCCCCCCTGGGCAAATCCCCGGTGATCGAAGACGGTTCCCGCGTGCTGATCGAATCTGCCGCAATCATCGACTACCTCATCCGCCGCCACGGCAACGGCCAACTGCAACCCGACCCGGCCACCGACGCCTACGACAGCTATGTGCAATGGCTGCATTTTGCCGAAGGCTCGGCCATGCTGCCGCTGATGCTCAACCTCTACGTCGGACGCCTGGGTGAAGCGGGTGCACCGCTGCATCCGCGGATCGAATCGGAACTGGCCAACTACCTGGGCTACCTGAATGATGTGCTGGGCCACACGCCGTACCTGGTGGGCGACGCACTCAGCGGCGCGGATATCCAGATGAGCTTTATCGGCGAAGTCGCCCAGGCCCAGGGCAAATTGCAGGCCTACCCGAACCTGGCCGCGTGGCTGCAAAAGCTCCAGGCGCGCCCGGCATACCGCAAGGCGGTGGAGCGGGGCGGGGAATACGCGTTCGCCAAATAGCGGGCCCACCGACACCGCCTCCTGTAGGAGCGAGCTTGCTCGCGAAAAACGTAAACGATAACGCGTGTTTCCTGGATGAACGCGGCGCCTTTGGGTTTTTCGCGAGCAAGCTCGCTCCTACAGAAGGTGACCGGGGCTTGTCCCTTACCGGTTTAACCCGCTTTGGCAGGTGAACCTTCGAGTCTCCCAGCGCTCACTTAAGAGGTGGCACTGGCTTTTCTCGAAAGGAATCTGCATGCACTCCACCTCGTCAATCGCGCCTGTAGAGCGCGAACTGAGCCTGCGGGCAGTCATCACCGGGATCGTGCTGGGTATCCTGCTGACCCCTTCCAATGTCTACGCAGGCTTGAAGATCGGCTGGTCGTTCAATATGTCGATCATCGCCTTACTGATCGGCTATGGCCTCTGGCAAGGCATGGCCCGGCGTTCCGGTGAACACCTGCCGTGGACCCTGCACGAGAGCAATATCAACCAGACCGTGGCCTCTGCCGCGGCGTCGATCATTTCCGGCGGGCTGGTCGCGCCCATCCCGGCGTATACCCTGCTGACGGGTAACCAACTGGCAGCGCTGCCGATGATTGCCTGGGTGTTTTCGGTAAGTTTCCTGGGGATCTGGATCGCGTGGTACCTGCGGCCGTCATTGCTCAATGACAAGGCACTGAAGTTTCCCGAAGGCATGGCCACCCTGGAAACCCTGCTGCACATCTACAACCATGGCCGCGAAGCCGCCACGCGCTTGAAAGTGCTGCTCGGCGCGGCGCTGTTGTCCGGGCTGGTCAAGTGGGTGGATACCTTCATGTGGGCCTTCCCGCGCTGGTCGCCGAACGCCCAGTTGGAGCGCCTGACCTTCACCGCCGACCCCTCCCTGCTGTTGCTGGGGTTCGGCGGCATCATCGGCATTCGCGTAGGCCTGACCCTGCTGCTCGGCGCCTTGCTGGCATGGGGCGGGCTGGGGCCGTGGCTGTTGGCCAATGGCTTGGTGAGCCTGCCCGCCGACAGCAGCGGCCCACAATTTGCCGCGCTGGTGGAGTGGCTGCTGTGGCCCGGGGTGAGCCTGATGGTGTGTTCCACCCTGGCGTCCCTGGCGATTCGCCTGTGGGCGTTGCATCGCTCAACCCGAGCGACTGGCGGCACGCCCTGGGCGGTTCCCAAGCCTGGGCCTGTCGTGGGGTTCGCCTTGGCGATCGCGCTGGTGGTGAGCCTGCAAGCGCTGTTGTTCGGTATCAACCTTGGGATGGCGCTGCTGACCATTCCCCTGGCGATCTGCCTGGCCGCCGTGGCGGCGCGGGTGGTGGGGGCAACCGGTATTCCGCCGATTGGCGCCATCGGGCAACTGTCCCAACTGAGCTTTGGCATCGTTGCGCCGGGCCAGGTGCCGATCAACCTGATGAGCGCCAACACCGCCGGCGGTTCGGCGGGGCAGTGCACGGACCTGATGAATGACTTTAAGGTGGGCAAGGCGATTGGCGCGACGCCGCACAAACAGGTTATCGCCCAGATTCTCGGGATTTTCGTCGGCAGCATCGTCGGCGTATTCGCGTACCTGGCGCTGATCCCCGACCCTCAGACCATGCTGCTCACCGAACAATGGCCGGCCCCGGCCGTCGCCACCTGGAAAGCCGTGGCCCAAACCCTGACCCACGGTTTGGATTCACTGTCCCCCAGCATCCGCTGGGCCATCGGCATTGCAAGCTTGTTCGGCGTGCTGCTGGGCATCCTCGACAGCACATTACCCACACACCGCGCCCGCTACCTGCCGAGTGCGGCAGCCTTGGGACTGGCGTTTGTCTTGCCTGCATCGGTGTCGCTGATGATGGCCCTGGGCGCGATCATGACCTGGGCCGTGAGCTGTCGCTGGCCAAGTGTGACGCAGCGCTTTGCGATCACGGCAGCGGCGGGGCTGATCGCCGGTGAGAGTATTACCGGAGTAGGCGCGTCGTTATGGCAGATGCTGGGAAACGGATAAATGGCCGAGCTGGATTTACAACTCTTCACGAATTCAAAAGGCTCATCGTTATAGGCTTGGCGCTGCCACGTCTGGATCAACCCCATTCAACTGACCGTTGAGCCTACCCATGAAACTGCCTGCCCTCGCTGCCACGTTTCTCGCCTTTGCTACGCTGCATCCTTTACCCGTACATGGCGCAGGCCCCATCACCCATGTCGCCATCTACCGTGGCTTGGCGGGTTGCCCGGATTGCTCGGAAAACGTGAAAACCGCCCTGCAGCGCTTGAACCCCAATTACCAGATCGACTTCGTTGGCGCCGACGAACCCATCGACATCACCCCGCAAACCCTGGCGCGCTACGATCTCTACGTGCAACCCGGCGGCGGCCAGGACATCCCGGCCGCCCTCGACAGCCTGGGCGATGCGCGTGCCGAAGCTATCCGCGATTACGTCGCCAAGGGCGGCCGCTACCTGGGCCTGTGCATGGGCGCCTACCTGGCCGACGACAACAACCTCGGCCTGATCCCCCAGGCCCTCGACACCGAAGCCGGCCGTCCCGGTTTTGAAGTGGCCGGCATTGAAGACGCCGCCGTGCGGGTGACGTGGGACGAGCAGCCTGACTCTGTGTTCTATCAGGACGGCCCGTATTTTCCCAAAGCCAGCGCCGCTGCGCCCTACAAGGTCATCGCTACTTACCACAATGGCGATGTAGCGGCGGCGCGGTACACCTACGAACGTGGCGTGGTGGTGCTGAGCGGGCCGCACCCGGAAGCTGGGCGGGAGTGGTTCGAAAATGCCGATATCGAGCTGAGCAAGATGCCGCATGGCGAGCTGTTCGGGTCGTTGATACGCAGCGCGCAAGAGTAGGGCGCGCCGCCCGTTACTTCAGGGGGCCACCATTCCCCATGTCGATATCAGGCACGATGGTGGCGTAACCAGGCTACTTGTGCCTGGCCTCGGGCACTTAAGGTGAAGGTCATTGGCCGCCCGAGAACAACAAAAACAATGACTAGCCTCAACTGCAACGATTCCAACGGTCAGCTGGCGCAGGGCTTCAAGCCGCGTCACGTGACCATGTTGTCCATCGCCGGCATCATCGGCGCGGGGTTGTTTGTCGGCTCCGGACACGCCATCGCCGCAGCGGGGCCGGCGGTTTTACTGGCTTATCTGTTTTCCGGCCTGCTGGTGGTGCTGGTCATGCGCATGCTGGGGGAAATGGCGGTGGCGCGCCCGGACACCGGCTCGTTTTCCACCTACGCTGACCAGGCCATCGGCCCCTGGGCGGGTTTTACCATTGGCTGGTTGTATTGGTGGTTCTGGGTGCTGGTCATTCCCATCGAAGCCTTGGCCGCCGGGCATGTGCTCAACCAGTGGTTCCCTCAGGTCGATGCGTGGCTGTTCGCCTTGGTCTCAATCGTGTTGCTGGTGATCACCAATCTGTTCAGCGTGGCCAAATACGGCGAGTTCGAATTCTGGTTCGCCATGGCCAAGGTGATTGCCATCATCGGCTTTATCGGCCTGGGTTTCAGCGTGCTCATGGGCTGGATCCCGGATCGCGAAGCCAGCGGCTTGAGCCGCTTGATGGAAGAACATGGCGGGTTTGCCCCCAACGGCCTGTCGGCGGTGGTAGGCGCGTTCATTACCATCATGTTCAGCTTCATCGGCACTGAGGCGGTGACCATCGCCGCAGCGGAATCGAGCAACCCGGCCCAGAACATCGCCAAGGCCACGCGTTCGGTGATCTGGCGCATCGGCGTGTTCTACCTGTTGTCGATCTCCGTTGTGATTTCCGTGGTGCCCTGGAACGACCCGCTGCTGGCCTCCGTGGGTTCCTATCAGCGTGCACTGGAAATTATGAACATCCCCAACGCCAAGTTCATGGTCGATGTGGTGGTGTTGATCGCGGTAGCCAGTTGCATGAATTCCTCGATCTACATTTCCTCGCGCATGTTGTTTTCCCTGGGCAAACGCGGCGATGCGCCACCGGCACTTAAAATCACCTCGAAGGCGGGCGTGCCCCGGGCGGCGGTGATCGCCAGCACCATCATCGGTGCGGGCGTTACGTTGCTGAGCTACTTCATGCCGGCCGGTCTGTTCCAGTTCCTGCTCGCCAGCTCCGGCGCCATCGCGTTGTTGGTGTACTTGGTGATCGCTATCTCGCAACTGCGTATGCGCCGCTTGCTGCTTCGGCAAAACGTCGAGTTGACCTTTCGTATGTGGCTGTTTCCCTGGCTGACTTACCTGGTGATCGTGTTCATCTGCCTGGCCCTGGGGGTGATGATGGTGACGCCCGAGCACCGCACCGAAGTGTCCTCGACCATTGGCCTGGCGTTGGTGATTTCCTTCATCGGCCTGGTTACGGCGCGCCAGCACAACCAGGCACCCAAGCCGGTGGCGCTGGAACATTCCTGATCACGCCTGTGGGGTAGCGGTGATGGAAACCGAGGCACCTGTTTGCCAGACCATCGGCTTTTTGCTGCTGGACCAGTTCACCCTGATATCGCTGTCATGTGCGGTCGAGCCGCTGCGCATGGCCAACCAATTGGCGGGCGAAGAACTACCGTTGGCAAACCCTGAGCCTGGACGGCCAGCCGGTGTGGGCCAGCGATGGCGTGTCGGTGACCCCGGATGCGTGCGCGCAGGACCAGCGCGGCTTCGATGCGGTGATCGTGTGCGGCGGCGTCGGCATTCAACAGGCTATCAGCCCTGCGCTCATCGCCTGGTTGCGCAGCCAGGCGCGCCTGTACTGCAAACGCCTCGGCGCGGTGTGCACCGGCAGTTGGGCGCTGGCCCAGGCGGGGTTGCTCGATGGCTTCCAGTGCAGCGTGCATTGGGAGCTGATGGCGTCGATGCAGGAGGCGTTCACCCGCGTCAAGGTCAGCTCCAGCGTATTCACGCTCGATGGCAACCGCTTCACCAGCTCCGGCGGCACTGCACCGCTGGACATGATGCTGCACCTGATCGGCCGCGATCACGGGCACACGCTGTCGGCGGCGATTTCCCAGATGTTCGTGTACGAGCGCATTCGCAACGAGCGCGACCACCAACGCGTACCGCTCAAGCACCTGCTCGGCACGCAACAGCCCAAGCTGCAAGAAGTGGTCGCCCTGATGGAATCCAACCTGGAAGAACCCATCGACCTCGACGAACTGGCCGCCTATGTTCACGTGTCACGCCGCCAGTTGGAGCGCATGTTCCAGAAGCACCTGTACTGCACGCCATCGCGCTATTACCTCAAGCTGCGCCTGACCCGTGCGCGCCAGTTGCTGATGCAGACGCCCATTTCGATTGTCGAACTGGCGGTGATTTGCGGCTTTGTGTCCACGCCGCATTTTTCCAAGTGCTACCGGGATTTCTTCGGCGTGGCGCCCAGCGATGAGCGCTCGGACATGCGCCTGCAACCGCCGCCTGAGCTACGGCCCGAGGTGCAAGCCCGGGCCTCGCAAAGGCCCAGGAATGTACTGGAGCAGGCGCGCGACGAGCCGACGTTTGCCACGGTGCAGATTCAAAGGCGATAGGGCTTGGGGCACGCGATGCAGAGTGTTTGGCCCCCTGTGTAGACGGCGCCCTTGCCATAAGTATTGCCACAACTTGGACGCTGTGGAATTGCCCCAATGCCAGTTGTAGGAGCGAGCTTGCTCGCGAAAAACTCACAGGCGCCGCGTTCATTCAGGAAG
>NZ_SMOF01000001.1:4120021-4177738 GCF_018135665.1 Pseudomonas sp. B2021 | reverse complement strand
ATCCAAATGTGGGAGCTGGCTTGTCGGGTCGCCGCATCGCTGCGAAGACGGCCTGCCAGCCGACGCCAATCTACCTGACCCCCACGATCCAACTGTGGGAGCTGGCTTGCCTGCGATGACGGCCTGCCAGCCCACGCCAATCTACCTGACACTCAGCGATCCAACTGTGGGAGCTGGCTTGCCTGCGATGGCGGCCTGCCAGCCGACGCCAATCTACCTGACACCCCGCAATCAAACTGTGGGAGCGGGCTTGCTCGCGAAGGCGGCCTTATAGGCGACACAGCTGTACCGAGTACATATCCATTCCTGCGGTAACGGCCACTTAGGGTTCCACCCTGACGGCGGCTCACTTTGCAAAAGCGGCAAAGTAAGCAAAACGCTCTTGCCCCACCACTCGGCACCTCGCCTAGGCTCGGTGTGCCCGTAATCCGCCGGCATCCCTGCCGGTTTACCCCCCAAATCCCTGTCGAATTCCGGCCAGCGTGGTTTAACGGGGCGCCTAAGATCAAGATCAAAAGCAGATCAAGATCAACAGCGGCTCGCTTCGCATCGTGGTTACCGTTGAGCGCTACAGAGTTGTCTGGATACCTATGCTGATCAGAGCGGGAGCGATTGAAGTGCGGGACGCAAGCGTTGCCACTCATTCCAGCAATCCTCGGCAACGATATCCGGGTAACCCCGTTCTTGTTCCATCGCCAACGCGGTGGAGAAGGTTACCGCAATGCAAGTGGCCTGGTCGCGGAGATCGCAGACTTCGACTTCGTTGAGCGGGGCGCCTTTTTTCGATTCGGCGGCCGTCAGCACGGCGGCAAGGGCGGGGACAAAAACCAGGCAGAGGGGCTCGGTAGACATCAGCTTTTTCCTGAGTAGGGTGGGTGGTGCGCTTATTCTTCAGGGTTGATCAACGACCTCAACGTATGATCCTCCCAAACGCCAGCAATCTTCAGATAGGCTCGCGCATAACCTTCCTTTTCAAACCCCAGCGACTCCAGAAGGCGCTCACTTCGCACATTGCGGGGTAAATGATTGGCCATGATCCGGTGAAGACCCAACTGCTCAAAGCAATGACGGTTAGTGACCTGAAGTGTTTTTTTCATCAGGCCACGGCCTTGGGCAGATTCCGCCAACGAGAAGCCGAGATGACAGGCCTGAAAAACGCCCCTCACAATGTTCGTGTAGTTACACCGCGCTAGAACCTCTCCGCTCTTGGGTTCAAGCAAGAGGAAACACAGAGCGTTACCAGCGTGCATATTGTTTACCTGCTGCTCCACCCTGGCCTTGGCGTTGCCAGTGGTGAAGTATTCCTCGTCCCTGAGCGGCTCCCAGGGTTGCAGATGCCTGCGGTTGACGCGTTCGTAACGGCTGACCTTCTCGAAATCATCGCTGCACAATGGCCGAAGGCAGTAGCCCTCAACGCAATACTCCATAAACCCCTCCAGATTTATCAATTCCCCAATCTGACTGCATAGCCGCAAAGAATAGCGCCGCTGCGCGTAAAGCGACCCCTTTCATGGCAAACAGGTCTACCATGCCAGCCCCGGCAGTGGTTCCACTCGCTCCCGAACTCCATTTTTCAAGGTAGCGATAATGTCCATCGACCAGATCTCCCTCCCCAAAGGCGTCGGCCCCCACGCCGCCAAGCTGCTTGACGCTATTACTGGCGCCTCCACCCATGAAGAACTTAACCGCGCTGGCGGTAAAGCCGAGGGTTTTGTGCTGGGGCTGGAGGCCACCAAGGCGATCAAAAGCCAAATTGCAGAGTCGCTGTACGTGGCGTATGACGACGCGGCGAGCAATCGGGCGGGTGAACTGAGGGGCTAGTGCAAGTCAGTCCATGGTTCCGGAATGAGGGCCAATCGCCGGAATAGGCTGACGAACATAATAATTGTCGAACTCACTGCTTTCGATGAACTGGAAGCCATGGCGGGTATAAAAGCGATTCGAAGCGCTTTCTTTGAGAGCACCCACTTTTAAAGGAAGCGCAGCCGCATCCGCCTCTTTGAAAACCTGAGCGAGAACGGCAGACCCTACCCCTGACCCTTGCGCGCTCGGCCTTACATACAAGTGGTCGAGCAAGAGCTCATTGGGGTGATGTTTGACCACTACGAAACCTACCCGCTCTCCAGCTGCCTCGATATAGCGTGTATTGCGAGCTTCAAAGCCGCCAAGAAACCGCTCCCGCGCACGCACTGGGTCAAATCGCCCAACACGCTCCAGACTTTCGCGCATGGCCTCAATTCGAATGGCTACCAGATTATCCAAGTCGCTTTGTTGAACTGGGACCAAAATGATCGGGGAATTTTGATTGGGTGCGACGGGCATATTGTGTGCTCCAACTACCATCCTGGGGCCCCAGTATAGAGAGCCTGATACTGATGAGGCGACCTGCATGGTATGTTCACGGCATACATGGAGTAACGGCCCCCAGGAAGGAAATTGCAATGCCAGTGGACACCCACGCAATCCGCATTCTCTCGCAACGCCTGAGCATTGAGCCCTTCTGTGAGCAGGACGCTGTTGACTCTTTCCCTTGTATCACACCGTCTCTGACTCGCTATATGTCCTGGGAACCGCCTGCCTCGCTGGAAGAGTACGCACACGTTTGGGGGCGGTGGCTGCCTGCGATAGCGGATGGCAGCGACATTGTGTTTACGATCAGAGAGCGGGTGAATGCCCGTTTTACCGGCCTGGTCGGGCTGCACCATACCGGCAGCGAAACACCGGAATTGGGTATCTGGATCCGTGAAGATAAACATGGGTTGGGGTTTGGTGGTGAAGCGGTGCGGGCGGTTGTTCAGTGGGCTAGCCAGTGGGTGGTGGCAAAGTACTTTATCTACCCTGTTGCGACGCAGAATCGTGCGAGTCGACGTATTGCCGAAGCTTTGGGGGGAGTTGTTATCGAGAGGCGGGCGGCGGAGAAATATGATTCGGTTGTGTATCAGATACCGGGGGTTTAACCCTGGGAATCAGGTTGTCCGGATGCCTGTCTTTGGCCGAGGGCTGCCCCTCGTGACCGGCTGATATCGACCAGAAGCGGACGTCCGTGAGCACCGTTTACAAGCTGATCCGGTCTTTTGTTGCCTGAGCTTTTGACAAGCTCGATTATGCCGGGGCTGGCCGGGTCAGTCGGCCTGGTCTTCCTCAAGCCTATTGCGCAGGTGGTTTAGAACCTGATGGGTAGTCTGGATAGCATCGATGTCCAACCCCTCCGCCAGCTCATTAATCCAGGGCGTCTGAAGATTCATCGCCAGATCGAATGCTTCTCTTCCAGCGTCAGTCAGGACAACCAACTGCGCCCTGCGGTGGTGTGGGTTCGGCT
This sequence comes from Pseudomonas sp. B2021, assembly GCF_018135665.1. Lineage (NCBI taxonomy): Bacteria > Pseudomonadati > Pseudomonadota > Gammaproteobacteria > Pseudomonadales > Pseudomonadaceae > Pseudomonas > Pseudomonas sp. B2021. The sequence continues at coordinate 4,174,419 of NZ_SMOF01000001.1, read as the reverse complement.
GAAACTCCAGCAGTCCATCCTTCACCAGATCGTTAACGATCCGCTGAACGTTTTGCCGATTTGCCCCCATGTCGCGAGCAATCCATGAAACCGGTTGTGCTCGTTCGGCGTACACAATAGTACCCAGTAGTTGCCAGCGGGCGCTTGTCAGACCTAGCTCTGCGACGAGTCGATCGCCTGCAGTAAGCAGACGCGCACTTGCTCGAAAGATCTCAAGAACCAGATCGCTCATGGCGCGTCCTGGGGGGGTGTAGTTTGTCTTTTTCATGGCGCGAATCCTTCCACGTTGACACCATGATGTCAATCGCAGTAGGTTTGGAACTTGAAAACCAAATTGTCATCATGATTACAATATAGAGGTCGCCATGCTTTCTATTCGCCCCCTTGATCCGATCGTGCCCATCACTCAGCAGCTGCATTGCAGCGAAGCTCCAGTGGTATTGATCAACCTCTTCACTGTCGACGCAGACGATATACCTGACCTCCTTTGCGCATGGGAGCTGGATGCCAACTGGATGAAACAACGTGCCGGTTTCATCTCCACGCAGCTCCATCAGGCCATCGGTGGCAGCAACATGTTCTTGAATTACGCCGTATGGGAATCGGTAGAGCGGTTTCGCGATGCTTTCAATCATCCAGAATTCACCAATGCCTTGGCGCGGTATCCCTCAAGTGCCTTGGCCATGCCGCATCTGTTCACCAAGGTAGCGGTGTCGAATATCTGCACGGCCTGAGTATTAACCAACTGTCTGACGGTATTAGATAAATGCTTAGACGATTACATCTGATCTCCAGCACGCTGGCACTGATCTGCATCGCCACCTTCTTTCTGTCGACTATTTTTGTCGAGCTCATCGGATCCGGACATTCGATAGCCTCACTCAAGCACCTGATCGTGAGTCCCGGGCTTTGGATACTGGTACCGACAATGATTGCGACCGGTGCAAGTGGAGTGCTAATGAGTCGGAAACGACAAGGACGACTGGTCGCTTTGAAGAAGAAACGTATGCCATTCATTGCCGCCAATGGCCTGCTGGTTCTGATGCCGTGCGCCATTGTGCTTAACCAATGGGCGTCGGCGGGAAGCTTCGATACGCGTTTTTACCTCGTACAGGTAATCGAACTGATCGCAGGGGCCACCAATCTCGCATTAATGGGGTTGAATATGCGTGACGGCCTGCGCCTCAGCGGCCGACTGCCGCGGGTTGCACTTCACAGACAGTAAGCTGAATACTTGTTTCTGCTTGTCTAAAAGAGTGGAAAAGGGGACGGATTTATTTCTAGGAAAATAAATCCGTCCCCTTTTCGATTGGAATCAAACGCCCGGTCAGCCACATCAATTCAACGTTACGCTGGGCTTCTCGCTCCAAGCGCCGGCTCGACTGAATTCGGTTGAGATAGCCGTAGATGTAGATCTTCAGCAGGATCGCAGGGTGATAACCAGGTCGGCCTGTATCAGCAGGAATAGCGCTATCAAACCCCAAATTGACTAAGTCGAGTTCGTCGACAAAGACGTCGACTACGCGAACCGGATTGGTATCACTGACGTAGTCGTCAAGGCTTCGGGAAGCAGGGTGCTTTGTCCGCGATAGTCACCTTGGATGAAACGTTTCATAGGCAATCCTCCGTTATCACTTTGGGCAATCGTAGCAACGTTGGAAGACTCTTGATGTACTCTGATGCAAGAAAGTAATGCTAGTAAATTTGGAGCTTAAGGACCTGCCCATGGATGTGATTTCAGCGCACCTATTTTCTACAAATCACCGTACTCAAATTGAAGGAAGCGATCACTGTGGCTGTTTTTACTGCTTAGGTGTGTTTTCGCCCTCAGAAATCACTGAGTGGGTTGATCTAGATAGCACCGCTCTGTGTCCGAAGTGCGGGATCGACTCGGTCATCGGTTCAGCATCCAGTCTGCCGATTACCCCTGAATTTCTTTCGAAAATGCACGCACACTGGTTCTAGAATATCCCGTCATTCGACGGCATCCCTTCGGTTTGAGCCCTACAGACTAGCTTTACCTCAGTGCCACACGTTTCTGCTAAGTATTTACACACTCTGGGCCGAAAGCAGTCGCCGCTCTCGTCATCGCAGATGGCTTTGTGCCGAGGCTGAATCCACCAAAGCCATCAAGCGCCAACTCGCCGAGTCGTTGTATGTGGTCTACAACGACGCGGCGAGTCATCGGGCTAATGAGTTGAAGAGCTGATCATCAGCCAGGGCAGGGCGCTTCGCGGTCAAGGAGTCTGGCGGTGAGGAGTACGCCCAGTTCGCTCAGTTGGTGGATGGCGAGGGCGATGTCGCGGTGTTTGCCGTTGAGGTCTTCGGACAGGTCGAGCAGCAGGGTGCTGACGCTGGTGAAGGTTTCATAGCTGTTGGTGATGAGGGTTTCGTTGCTGGCGTTGGGGGCAATGGTGAAGAGCGTGGTTGAATCTGATTTGAGCATGTTTGAATTCCTGTTTAGGGCCACCATCCTTTAGCTACTAAACATAAGGGTGGCGGCTGTGCGCAGGTTAGTAGACCGGGGAATCCAAACAAAGCCGGCGCACCCGAAGGTGCCCTGCGCACAGCCACCATCAAACACAGACGCAATGTCTGATCGATGAAACTTGTGCACATTGTTTGGATAAACCCTCAGGCTACTAAACCCGATCACTGAACAATTCAGTGATCGAGCCACCTTAGAGACGGCTACCCCAGCGCACAAGCCGGCGGATTCTGACGCAGGCGTAGGCAATGTAGCAAGGTGCGGCAGGGGAATCGGATTTTGCCTTCAGGCGCTGCGTGATCGTTTGGGTTTTTCGCGAGCAAGCTCGCTCCTACAGGAGTGACCTTGCAGTGTTCATCACCTCAAACGAAATTGTTAGCATTGAACGAGTTTCATATTGGAGGCAGGGATGGATGAAACGATATGAGGTTCAACCGATCACACACCTTCCGCGCCAGATACAGGCGCTGGAAAAGGAAGCCGTTGGCGAAGGTTTCAGGTTCCTCAGCCGTCTGATTAACGAATGGCACTCTGGAGCAAATCGCTTTGATGCACCCGGCGAGTGTCTGATGGCGGCCTATTTGAACCAGCAACTGATAGGCATCGGCGGTCTTTCAGTTGATCCCTATGCTGACAATAATGTGGCCAGACTGCGACGGGTGTATGTCGCAGCTTCGTCAAGGGGGCAACACGTCGGGCAGGCGCTGGTAAAGGCGCTTGTTGAACGTGCCGCTCTCAGGTTTCAGGTCGTGCGTCTTTTCACGGATACGGCTGAAGGAAGCGCCTTTTATGAGCGCTGTGGCTTCATGCGAACAGATGAGGCTCAGGCGACTCATATCATGCGGCTTGGAGGTTTCTGAGGCGGGCAGCTATTGGCCGGTTTCAGCCTGTCACAACCAGCGGCAATGGCTCACTGCGTTAGGCGTGGCCGATAGCTTGTAAGTGACGGGATTGAGAGAGCAACCCCACAACACTGCAGCCTCGCCGCAGCACTGTGGGGTTGCTATGACAGCGCCTACACCGCCCCGAAACGCACCTCCACCGACAGGCTGCCCTGGTTATCGCTCAGGCCAGCCCCGTAACGCCCGGTCAGGTCGTCATTGATGCACAATTGCAACTCCCCCTGCTGGCCACGCGGCAATTGCGCCTGGTTGCCCACCAGGAACGGCGCGCCGCTGGTGCCGATACGGCCGATCAACGCGCCTTCCGCTTGACCGGGCAAGGTATAGCCGGGCTTGGCGGTCAAGCCTGGGTTGCCCGCCGCGCCGACCATGCCGGTGCCCGGGTTGGCCGTCCACTGCCCACCGGTGCACACCGCCATTTGCCAGCTATGCCCGTTGACCTGCACGCCGGTGCCCTGCCAGGCCTGGTTGGCCTGCACCTGCACGGTACGCTTGAGCAGATCGCTGGCGACCACGTCGGCGGCCTGGAAGGTCAGCGCGGTGATGGTCAAGGTCGGGTTGGCGGTGCCGGTGGAGGGGAACACGCCGTCGCCGACCAGGAACAGGTTGGGGTGGTCCCAACTGCGCTGGTCCTTGTCCACCACCGAATATCTGCGGTCCGAGCCCATGCGGTAGGTGCCCATCAGGTGGCCAGCGCCGTAGAACGCGTAGTTCTGGTGGTCGTATTCGAACACCGTTTGTGCGCCGAGCTTTGGGTCGAGCTTGGGGTTCAGGTTGGTCAGTTCGGTGGCGCCCATCAGCTTGGTGATGATATGCGTGGCGGCCAGGCGTGCCTGCTTGAAGCCCTCCTTGGTGTAGTCGGACAGTTCGTAGGCGATCTGCGGCCTGGTCAGGCCCAAGCCGTCGGTGAACCCCTTGGCTCTCTCTACCCGGCACAGCGCTTTGTCGGGGTCTTTCTCGACCTGCTCGATCAAGAAGGCCAGACGGAACTGGCGGGTCAGCACGCTGTTGAGCTGGCGCACCAGCTCCACGCCGGACAACGTCTTTTTATCAGGGTTGGCGCCGCCTTCGTTGGTGCCGTCGATGAAATCGCAGACCGTGGCGTACGGATCATTCGCCGACCAATTCCAGCCCTCGTTGCCGATCTCGATACGCCAGGCGGCACGCTGGCTGCGGAACGGGCCATCGCGCATGTCTTCGATCCCCGAGGTGGACAACGGCCCACGGAACGGGAACAGCGGCTTGCCTTCGGGCATCAGGCCCCAGGCCAGGTACACCGGGTGGTCGGCCAACGACTTGCCGACCTGGCCGCTGCTGTTGGCCACGCCGTTGGGTCTGTCCGGGCTGGCCGAGTTGAGCAGAAGCTTCGGCGTTTCGATCGCATGGGCGGCGATCACGTAGCGCTTGCCCTGGGCCTTGCCGTTCTGGCGGGTGCCGTTGTTCTGGTACTGGATGAAATCGATACCCGTGACCCCATTATTGTCATCGACCTGCACCTGGCTCGCCACGCATTGGTAGAGGATGCGCACGTTGCCGGTATCCAGCGCCTTGGCCATGGTCACGGTGGCGTCGTACTTGGCCTGGATCGGGCAGATCGGCGTGCAGCTGGTGTTGCCGGCGCACACCCGGCGACCGTTGTCGTTCTGCGAGTTACGCCCGGCTGGAGTTTGCCGCACTTTTAGGGTGACGCCCTGGTACTGCGTGCCATCGACGGCTTTGCCCACGCCCTGGTCGACCAACGACGGCGGGATGCCGTGCATGCTGTATTGATAGCCCTGCGGGAAGGTCACGCCCAGGTAGCTCTGCGACGCCACATCGGCGGAAACGCCCATCTCTTCCTCGGCGCGGCAGTAGGCGGTTTGCAGGTCGTCGTAGCTGATCGGCCAGTCGACCCCGACCTTGTACACGCTCTGCATGCGAAAGTCGTTGGGCAACAGGCGCAGGGCCGTGCCCATCCAGTGCCACATGGTACCGCCGCCTACCCGCTCGTAGGTGCTGGCGAACAGTTGCTTGCCCTTTTGTACCAGGTAGCTCTTCTGCAGCTTGTTCGGATCGTCGCTGCCGGCGGTGATCAAGTCTTGGATAGTCGCTCGCGGGGCGAACTGTTTGGCCGGGGTCTGCTCGGTCTGCTCCGGTGGGTAGGGCGACTCGGGCGCCTTGAGCACGGCCGTGTAGAAACGCTCCAGGTACTCGCTGCGGTTGGGCGGTATGGCCGGGCCCGACTCGAGCACCAGCACTTTCAAGCCAGCCAGGCCCAACTGATAGGCCATGACGCTGCCGGCCATGCCGGCGCCCACGACGATTACATCGGCGGTTTCGATGTTCTGGGTGTGTAGAGTGCTCATGGTTGCTGCCCTTCCTTGGCGTCGACACCGGTGAATTGCTTGAGGGTCGGTGGCTGCTCGGCCCAGTAGCCGAAGTGGTATTGGCTGTAGCCCATAGGGTGGGACTGGGCGATCTTCCACGCCCAGCTTTCCTTGTAGGCCTGGTCGGAGACCACGCGGATGTCACCCTTGTGGGCGGTGCCCTGGTCATAAGGCTGGTACCAGCTACCAAGCAGCCACAGCTTCATGATCGAGCGCGCGCCCTGGGCGATCTGCGGGTCAGAGTTGCCGAGCACGGCGCTGGCGATTTGCTCAGGCGGTTGGTTTTTGATGCGGGCGAATAGCGTCAGCAGGTTGCTGAACGCAGCGGTGCCCATGCCTTGCTCGGCAGTGGCCAAGAACAGCGGCGGCAGGTTGACCGGGTCGAGCAAAGGCGCCAGCAGTTTGGCTGACAGGCCAGTGAGCACGGCGGACAGGTCGATGAAGTTTTGCAGGTTTGGGTCGCTCATGGCATCACTCCTTGGCACCGGTGGATTGGGCACGTTCAAGCAGGAAGGTGAAATCGGCGAAACTGGTGCGCGGGGACTGGGTCACCCGGGTGGTCGCGTTGTTGTGGCACTCCATGCAACTGGACGAGGCCTGTGGCGTGGTGCCCTGGTTGTAGGTTTCCAGCGTGGCGTTGGCCAGGAAGGTCGGGGCAGGCGTGCCCAGCGGGTTGGTTGGCGACGGCACCTTGCAGTCATCGGCGGGGGCGGTTGGCCATTGGGTGCTGATCAGTTGGTAGTTGGCCCACACCGTGCCCTTGAGCGCGCCTTGCCACTGCGCGTTGAGCTGGTGGGTCGCGGCAGTGAGCGGGATTTCCCGTACGATCTGCGAGGGCGTGGCCTTCTTCGACGGGTCCCACGGTTGCGCGGGTGGCTCGTTCACGGGGAGGTTGCTGGCCTGGGCGTTGTAGAACAGGTAGGGGCCCTTGCGCTCGTTCATCGGTGTGGTCTCTTCCGGCACGTTGCGCACGTGCTCGAAGCTGGACCATACCCACTGCGGCGCCTCTTTGGTCTTGTGCACGATGTGCAGGCCGACCAGCCCGACCTGCTGCGCGCTGCACGACTCGGGGATCACCGCGCCCGTGTTCGGGTCGGTGTTGCCGGGGGTGTAAACCAACGCGTCGACGGCGTGGAATTCCTGCGGGTTGTCGTTGCTGCCGAGTACCTTCCAGGCCGACTTGACCATGATCGCGCCGACCTGCTTATCCTCCTTCACGCCGCAGGAGAAGGCGATGCGGCTGTCGGCCTTGGTGAAGAAAGCCTGCTGGCCTTCCTTGCTGTAGAGGCCATTGTTGACGATGTCGTTGAACATCGGCTGGTTGACCATGATCGCGTTGCGCGTGTAGGTGCCGTTCTGGTCCACCAGCGGGCCGGTCTTGAACGGCTGGATGAATTCGTCGAGCACACCGGCGACCTTGCCCATCTGTTGCAGCACGGGCAGGTTCCCCTTGCCTTGGCAGGCGGCGGGTGGCGGCGTGTGCTGGTCCCAGGCGACCGGCTTCTGGCCTTGGGGCAGGAAAATCGCGTAGCTCTCTTTCCACGACTCCCAAACCGTCTGCCCCGGCGCGCCGATCTGCGCCGAGGTGTTGGCGCTGCCGTCGGCGTTGGCGGGCCAGTTCAGGGCGACGAAGGTCTGCCACGACAGCACGTCGAAATCGTGTTGCAGGCTGTCCAGGGTGATGGGAGGGTTGGCGGTGACGTCGAAGGGGATCGCAGGTGACAGTACCGGCGGGGTGGCCGTATCGGCCATGGCGAGCGCGCTGGTGAAGCTTGCACCCAGGCACGCCAACTGTTTCAGGGTTATTTTCATTATCGTCTCCTCAGCAGATAACGCGTCGGGACGATGAGGCGGACTGGCCCTTCATGGACCGAATGTTCAGCGTAATCCCTGACGCTAAGCTGAAGGCTAGCCGTTGCGTCAGAACCCTCAGAGATATCCGACTAAAGGTAGGGATAAGCAGGATTGGCGCACGGCGGCAGATGCAGGCGTAGGCAATGGAGCAAGGTGTGGCGGGGGGGATTGGGTTTTGCCTTCAGGCGTTGCGTGATCGTTTAGGATTTTCGCGAACGAGCTCGCTCCTACAGGAGTGCCATATTCGGGTGTTATGGTTGCGGCAGGCTATGGAGGACTGAACATGACATTGACTGTCGACACCTTGCTCGAATTGGCCATGGCCAACCCGATCAATGCCCAAATCACGGCGCGCCTGCCGGATCTGGGTGTGCAGCAGTGCCTGCTCACGGCGGGCTGCCTGTTCCAGGCGGTGTGGAATCATCAGGCGAATCTGCCGGCCGATCAGGGCGTGAAGGATTACGACGTTTTTTACTTTGATGAGGATGTTTCGTACGAGGCGGAGGACGCGGTGATTCGCCGAGCACAGGCGCTATTTGAGGACCTGGGCGTGAATGTAGAGGTCAAGAATCAGGCGCGGGTGCACCTTTGGTATGGGCAGCGGTTTGGCCGGCCTTATCCGCAGTTGCATTCGGCTCGGCAGGGGGTTGACCGTTACCTGGTGGCGGGCACGTGCATTGCGCTGGATATTGCCTCGGGCGAGGTGTATGCGCCTTATGGCCTGGAGGATGTGGAGCAGGGTGTCTTGCGCATCAACCCTTTGCATCCGGAGCCTGAGCTGTTTTTGCACAAGGCCAGGAGTTATCAGGCGCGTTGGCCGTGGCTCAAGATTGTCGAGCCGGGCTGAGCCCCAATGCTGTAGGAGCGAGCTTGCTCGCGAAAATCGTTAACGATAACGCGTGCCTTCAGATTGAACGCGGCGCCTGTGAGTTTTTCGCGAGCAAGCTCGCTCCTACAGTAACGTGCCGAGTAGGCCGCAACTTATCACTACCAGCCATGGCGGCAGTTTCCACACCATCAACACGGCCAGTGCCAGCAACGCCAGGGCGAGGTCGTAGCCGTTGAAAATCGCACTGGTCCACACCGGCTGGTACAGCGCCGCCAACAACAGGCCAACCACCGCCGCGTTCACCCCGGCGAGCGCGGCTTGGGTGCGCGGGCTTTTGCGCAGGTTGGCCCAGAAGGGCAAGGCACCGAAGATCAGCAGAAACGACGGGGCGAAGATCGCCAGCAGCGCGATCACCCCGCCAAGCCAACCGCTCGGGGCGTGGGTCATGGAGGCGCCGAGGAAGGCGGCGAAGGTGAACAGCGGGCCGGGCACGGCCTGGGTGGCGCCGTAGCCGGCGAGGAAAACATCGTTGCTGACCCATTGGCTGGGCACCACTTCGGCTTGCAGTAGCGGCAATACCACGTGGCCGCCGCCGAATACCAGCGCGCCGGTGCGGTAGAAGGCGTCTACCAGCGCCAGTGTGGGGTTAAGCGCCCATGCGGCGAGGAGCGGCAAGGCCACCAGCAACAGCAAAAACAGCATCAACCATAGGGCCCCGGCGCGGCGGCTGATGGCAATGGGCAGGGCGTCGGGCTCGGCACTGCTCTCGGGCTTGAACAGCAACAGGCCGGCCACGCCTGCGACCACCATGACCCCGACTTGAGCCCAAGCGGAGGGTTGCAGCAACACCACGCAGGCGGCGATCAACATCAACGCCACCCGTAAAACGCCTCGGCACAGGTTGCGTGCCATGCCCCACACAGCCTGGGCCACCACGGCTACGGCGACGACCTTGAGGCCGTGCAGCGCGCCATGGGGGAGGGCGCCGCCGTAGTGGGCCAGCCCCAGGGCAAACAGGATCAGGACGATGGCCGATGGCAAGGTGAACCCGGCCCAGGCTGCCGCCGCGCCCCGGTAACCTGCTTGGGACAGGCCCAACGCGATACCGACCTGGCTGCTGGCCGGGCCTGGGAGGAACTGGCACAGCGCGACCAGTTCGGCATAGCTGCGCTCGCTGAGCCAGCGGCGGCGGGTGACGAACTCTTGGCGAAAATAGCCGAGGTGCGCAATCGGCCCGCCGAAGGAAGTGAGGCCCAGGCGCAGGAAGATCAGGAACACTGACCAGGGGCTGCTGCGGTGATCGGCAAGCTGGGGCAAGGGGACGTCTCGGGCAGCGATGCTGGATGTTGCCGACCATAACCAATTTTCATGACGCGCAGAAGAGCGGGTATTTTGCTGCTCCCATTGAATTTATCCGAGGTTGCTTGAGTCACTCAAAGCAGTGCATTGTTTTTCCATCCACAGGACCTCAAGGACCGACCATGACCTTTTTCATCTTCCTGCTCGCCTGCGCCGCCGCCGCCAGCACTGGCGTGATCTTCAAACCCGGCGCCTGGTACGAATCCCTGGTCAAGCCCAGCTTTACCCCGCCTAATTGGCTGTTCCCGGTGGCATGGACGATCATTTACCTGCTGTTGGCCTGGGCCGGTTACCGCTTGACCTTGATCCCCGGCAGCGAAATGGTGTTGGCCCTGTGGGCGGCGCAGATCGCGTTGAACACGCTGTGGACGCCGGTGTTCTTTGGTGCCCATCGCTTGTTCGCGGGGATGGTGATTATCGTGCTCTTGTGGCTCACCGTAGCCGCCATGGTAGTGCTGGCCGTGCGCCTGGATTTGATCACCGGCCTGATCCTGTTCCCGTATCTGGCGTGGCTGTGCGTGGCCGCGGCGTTGAACTTCTCGATCCTGCGTAATAATCGCTGATGGCCTACCAGCATTGGCCCGCCAGCGAGCCCGAACTGGCCCAGATGCGCCGCTTCAATCAGAAACTGGCGTGGATGCCGCGCTTTAAAGTCCGCAACCGCGTGACACCGCGTCTGATCCAGGCACTGCTACGCGCTAGCCAGACGTTCAAGAAGGCGCCCGTGGTTGAGCTGAAAAGGCTGGGCACGGTGCCCGTGCGCATCTTGCGCCCCAGTGGCAAGCCCAAAGGCGTGGTGCTGGATATCCACGGCGGTGGCTGGGTGATCGGCAATGCGCAAATGGATGACGACCTTAACCTTGGCATGGTCAACGCGTGCGATGTGGCGGTGGTGTCGGTGGATTATCGGCTGGCGGTGGATACGCCAATTGAAGGGCTGCTGGATGACTGCCTGACGGCTGCGCGCTGGCTGTTGGCGGACTGCCCGGAGTTTGCCGGCCTGCCGGTGTTTTTTGTCGGTGAGTCGGCCGGCGGGCACCTGGCGGCGGCCACTTTGTTGGCGCTCAAGCAATGGCCCGAGTTACTCCAGCGGGTCAGCGGCGCGGTGTTGTATTACGGCGTCTACGATTTGACCGGCACCCCCAGCGTGCGCACGGCCGGGCGGGACACGCTGTTGTTGGACGGGCCGGGCATGGTCCAGGCGCTGCGCCTGCTGACGCCGGGGATCAGCGACGAGACGCGCCGTCAGCCACCGTTGTCGCCCTTGTATGGGGACTTTGAAGGGCTGCCGCCCGCGTTGATGTTTGTGGGTGAACTGGACCCGCTCAAGGATGACACTCTGCTGATTGCCGAGCGATGGGCGGCGGTGGAGGCCCATCTCTTGCCGGAAGCGGCCCATGGGTTTATTCACTTTCCGGTGGCGATGGCTGATCGCGTGTTGGCTTACGCTCGCCAGTGGATAACGGGCCGGATCCTTGGCAATGAGCGTTAGTATCGAGGCGGTGCAGGCCGCTGACATTTCCCAGGTGCTGAGCTTCGCTTTGCAGGCGCGTGATGAACTGTTTCCCACGCTCAGTGCCACCGGAGTACCCCAGGATCTGGCGCAGTTTGAAGCCCTCTACCTTGAGGGCAGCGGGCGATTTTTGATTGCTCGTGCTGAAGGCCGGATCGTTGCCTCCGTGGCTTATCGGCCCTACGACGGCCGTTTCCCCCAGTTGAACTACCAGGGCCGCAACACGGTGGAAGTGGTGCGCCTGTATGTGCTCCCGGCAGCACGACGCTTGGGCCTGGCGGGCCGGTTATACCGCTCGCTGCAAGCGCTGGCGCGGGCCGATGGCGTAGAGATGATGTACTTGCATACCCATCCGTTTCTGCCCGGTGCGATTGATTTCTGGCGCAGGCAGGGGTTTGAGGTGGTGGATGTCGAGGCCGACCCGATATGGCAAACCACCCACATGCACCTGCCTCTGTAGAACCAATGTGGGAGGGGGCTTGCCCCCAGTGGCCGTTACCGCAGGAATGGATATGTACACGGTCCAACTGTGTTGACTGTCAAACCGTCTTCGCAGGCAAGCCAGCTCCCACAGTTGGATCGCGGTGCGTCAGTTAGATCAGCGTCGGCTGCCAGGCCGTCGCGGGAGCAAGCTCCCTCGCCACAGGTTTAGCGTCGTACCGAAGTTCTGTAGATACCTATGCTCATCGGGGGCAAGCCCCCTCCCACATTTGGATCACAGTTGGCAGTCAGACCGTCACCAGAGCAAGCTGCCCCAACGTACGGATTCAGTTGGAGCGCAGGCGCAGGATTTGCGCGCCGTCGAACGGGTCCGTCAGGTAATGCCCCTGCACTCCGAATGTCTCCTGCAAACGCTGCGGCGTCAGCACCTCAAGCGGCGTACCCAGCGCCACCAGCCGCCCGCGATCCAGCACGGCCAGGCGATCACAGGTCAGCGCCTGATTCAGATCATGCAGCGCAATCAAGGTGGTCACCGGCAAGCCTTGCACGCCTTTCAAGATCGCCAGTTGATGCTGGATATCCAGGTGATTGGTCGGCTCGTCCAGCAACAAAATCTGCGGGCGCTGCGCCAGGGCGCGGGCGATGTGCACGCGTTGGCGTTCGCCGCCAGAGAGGCTGCGCCAGGCGCGTTGGCTCAGGTGGGTGGCGTCTACGTCGTGCAGCGCCTGGTGCACGATGGCGTCGTCTTCACGCGACCACGGGCTCAGCGCCGACAGCCAGGGCGTGCGGCCTAGCGCCACGGCGTCGAACACGCGGATGGCGTCGTCGGTGTCGGCCTGTTGCTCCACCACCGCCAGCTGTTGCGCGATGGTGCGGCGTGACAACCCACCGACCCGCTTGCCGCCCAGGCGCACTTCACCGCTGGCCGGCGGGCGCAAACCGGCGAGTAATTTGAGCAGGGTGGACTTGCCCGAACCGTTCGGCCCGACGATGCCCAGGGTTTCGCCCGCCTGCACGTCCAGGTCGATACCGTCCAGTAACTGGGCCTCACGCACCTTGAAACCCAGGCCGCTGCAACTGAGCACGCTCATCGGGCGTTCCTCCGGCCAATCAAAATCAACGCAAACACCGGCGCGCCCACCAGTGCCGTGACCACCCCAACGGGAATCACTTGGCCCTTGATCAGGGTGCGTGACAGCACATCGGCGGCGATCAGAAACAGCGCGCCGCCCAAGGCGCTGGCCGGCAGCAAGCGCGAATGCCCGGTGCCAAGCAACAGGCGCACCGCATGGGGAATTACCAAGCCGACAAACCCGATGGAGCCGACGATGGACACCATCACCGCCGTCACCAGCGCGGCGCAGGCCACCAGCACAAATTGCACGCGGCGCACCGGGATGCCGAGGGAGGCCGCCGAGTCGCTGCCGAAGGTGAACGCATCCAGTGCACGCCGGTGCCACAGGCACACTGCGAGCCCCACGACCGCCACCGGCACCGCCAACCACACCGACGGCCAGCGCACGCCGCTGAGGTTTCCCAGCAGCCAGAACATAATGCCGCGGGCTTGTTCGGAGCTGGCCGACTTGGTGATCAGGAACGCGGTCAGGGCATTAAACAACTGCGAGCCGGCGATGCCCGCGAGGATGATCTGCCCGGTACCGCTGGACGATCCGCTGGCCCGCGCCAGCAGCGTCACCAGCGCAAATGCCGCCATCGCCCCCACAAACGCGCCCGCCGACAACGACACCAAGCCACCGCCCACGCCGATCAAGGCGACGAGCACTGCGCCGGTTGACGCGCCGGCGCTGATGCCCAGCAGGTACGGGTCGGCCAGCGGGTTACGCAGCAGTGATTGCAGGATCACGCCGCACGTTGCCAACCCTGCGCCGCAGGCTGCGGCCACCAGGGCGCGGGTGAGGCGGTAGTTCCACACCACACCTTCGTCGATGGGGTCCAGTACGTAGCCGGCGGCCCAGAGTTTATTGGCGAGCACCTGCAGCACCACCTGCGGTTCGATGGCGGTTTCACCGATGGCGACGCCAGCGAGCAGGGCGAGCAACAGCAGCGCCAGGGCGAGTAGGGTGCGCATCATTTGCCCAGGTGGTAGCCGTCGATGGCGGCGGCCAATTGTTCAAGGCCCTCGAAGGTGCGCAGGCTCGCCTGCAAGGCAAGGGCGTCGAGGATGATGATGCGGTTGTTCTTCACCGCGTCCATGTTGCGGGTTACCGGGTCACTGCGCAGGAAGGCGAGTTTCTTTTCATGGTCGTCGGCCGGGTAGCGGCGGCGGTCCATGCGTGCGATCACCAGGAAGGTGGGGTTGGCCTTGGCGATGGTTTCCCAGCCGACGGCAGGCCACTCCTCATCGGACTGCACCACGTTACGCAGGCCAAGGGTTTGCAGCATGAATTGCGGCACGCCTTTGTGGCCGGCTACGTAAGGGTCGCTGGCCATTTCGGCGCTGGAGAACCACACCAGTGCACTGGCTTGCTGCAAGCCCTTGCCCTGGGCCGTGGCGACGGACTTGGCCAGGCGCGCCTTGAGTTCGTCGGTCAGTTGTTGGCCGCGATCCTGCACGTCGAAAATCTGCGCCAGTTGCTGGAGGCTCTGGTAGATCGTCTCGATGCGAAAGGGCTCCAATCGCGTGCCGTCGGCACCCACCAGGTTGTCCTTGCCTTCGCAGTCGGACGGCAACAGGTAGGTGGGGATCTTCAGTTCATGAAACTGCTCACGGGTGCCGACCACGCCTTGGGGGCCCACCACCCATTCCAGCTCGGCGGCCACCAGTTGCGGGCGCTTGGCGAGTACGGCTTCGAAGCTGGGCTCGTTGTTGGCCAGGCGCTCGATGCGATCGTCCTGGGCCTTGTACTGCGCCGCCACGTTGTTGAACCACAGCGAAGTGCCGACCACCTTGTCGCCCACGCCCAGGGCGTAGAGCATCTCGGTGGCGGCCTGGCCGATGGTGACGCTGCGGGCGGGGGCGTGCTGGAAGGTCAGGGTGCTGCCGCAGTTTTGCAGGGTCAGCGGGTACTGAGTGGGCGCGGCTTGCGCCAGGGCACACACACTCAAACCTGCGATCAGGGCGGTAACGCGTGGCAGCATGAGGCGATCTCCTTGTGAACCGTAGGTGCAGCAGGGGAGGTACGGCTCGGAAATACGCCCATGGAGGCTGCTGAAGCGCAGGGCCAGGATGTCCTTCCCGGACACCCCGCCGGTTAGTGAATTAGCTGGGCCGGCAGGTCTCCTGACTGATGCGTCGTCGCCATGCCCCGCCTTCCCGGACGTGGTCCAGTGGCATTCGAGGGCAGGCTCGGCATCTACAGTTGCGGGGGCAGTTTCGGTTCACGCCGCGTGCGGCGTTTCGAATTCCCTGTTAGTCCCATACGGGAACCGGCGGCCGTATGGTAAGCGATCACACCCTGTAGGAGCGAGCTTGCTCGCGAAGGTCGCTAACGTTAACGCGGGGAGCCTGGTGCGCCGCGGTGCTCTCGGGTGCTTCGCGAGCAAGCTCGCTCCTACAAAGGGATCGTCAGAGCCGAATATCCTGGGGGCCGCGGATCAGCGCTTCGATCCGGGTACCTGTGGCGCGCTCTTCGTTGCTGAAGCCGTCGTAGTCGGCCAGGTTGGCGAAGCGGATGCCGGTCAATTGTTCGATCGCGATCACGCTGCGCTGGTAGGTTCTGAGCTGACCGAACACCAGGTCCAACTGATCCAGCTCGCGTCGCTGGTCGATCATGTAGGCACTGGCGGACGGTTTGCCGTCGTCGCTGAGGTAGGCCACCACTTTCCAGAATGCCTGGGGGATTTTTACCCCGCGATAAACGCGATCGTTGTCGCTGAACACCGGGCCGCTGAACACCGTGGCCCGGGCTTTCCAGCGCTGGGTGTTGTCGAGGATGTAGTCTTCCAGTTCCAGCCAGGTCTTCTGGTTGAAGCCGCTCATTTGAGGGGAGCAGTTGGTGAAGTGAAAGGTGTCGAAGTTGGCGGTGTTGGCCTCGTCGCCCCAGTTGGGGTCCTGGCGCCGTACCAGGTGGCCGCGGTCCAGGCCATTGCCGGCATAGAGGTCTTCACCTACCTGCGCATCCAGGGGCAGGCGGCCATCGTAGGCCCAGGTGTCGTTGCTGCGCGTGATGTCTACATGCTTGGCGCCGTCGATATTCACCCCCACGTAGAGCGCCAGTCGTCGAGAGCGCGACAGGGTGATGGAGAAATGCGTGTAGTCCAGACGCTTGGGTTGCACGTCGCCCGCCAGTGGCTGGTCAACCGTGGGCCATGGCACCACGAAGTCGCTGAGGAAATCGTCGGCATAGCCAGTGCGGTTTTTGAGGTCCTTGGCGGAGGTGACACGCGGCGTCGCGGCTCTGGCTTCCAGCAGGGTGGGGCTGAGCGCGACCAATGGGCGCAGGTCGGCGAGCCTTGGGCGGTGGGAAAGGTCGATGTTGGCTGTGCGGGCGGGCATGGGCATGTTCCTTATGGGCCTCGGATAAACACCACTGAAACACAAACTCATGACAATTTGGCCCAGGGGGCGAACACAGGGCTATCCTGAAAACCGTTACCCGGACGTTCACCACACGCCAAAAAGGAGCCAGCTCATGTGTGTTCGCCAACCGCGCAACCCGATTTTTTGCCTGATCCCGCCGTACATGCTCGACCAGATCGCACGCCACGGCGACAAAGCCCAACGGGAAGTCGCATTACGCACGCGTGCCAAGGACAGCACGTTTCGTTCGTTGCGCATGGTCGCGGTACCCGCCAAGGGGCCGGCCCGCATGGCACTGGCCGTGGGCGCCGAGAAGCAACGCTCGATCTACAGTGCCGAAAACACCGACAGCCTGCCCGGCAAGCTGATCCGCGGCGAAGGGCAGCCCGCCAGTGGCGATGCCGCGGTGGACGAAGCCTATGACGGCCTGGGCGCGACCTTCGATTTTTTTGACCAGGTCTTTGATCGCAATTCCATCGACGATGCGGGCATGGCGCTGGACGCCACGGTGCACTTCGGCCAGGACTACAACAATGCGTTCTGGAATTCGACCCAGATGGTGTTCGGCGATGGCGACCAGCAGTTGTTCAACCGCTTTACCGTGGCACTCGACGTCATTGGCCATGAGTTGGCCCATGGCGTGACTGAGGATGAGGCCAAGCTGATGTACTTCAACCAGTCCGGTGCGCTGAACGAGTCGTTGTCGGATGTGTTCGGTTCGCTGATCAAGCAGTACGCGTTAAAGCAAACGGCCGAGGATGCCGACTGGTTGATCGGCAAGGGGCTGTTTACCAAAAAAATCAAGGGCACGGCGCTGCGCTCGATGAAGGCGCCAGGCACTGCGTTTGATGACAAGCTGCTGGGCAAAGACCCGCAGCCTGGGCACATGGATGATTTTGTGCAAACTTACGAGGACAATGGTGGGGTGCATATCAATTCCGGCATTCCCAACCACGCGTTCTATCAGGTGGCCACCCGGATTGGCGGGTTCGCCTGGGAGCGTGCCGGGCGTATCTGGTATGACGCACTGCGCGATTCGCGGTTGCGGCCCAATTCCGGGTTCTTGCGTTTTGCGCGCATTACCCACGATATTGCCGGCCAGCTTTATGGCGTGAACAAAGCTGAGCAGAAGGCAGTCAAGGAAGGCTGGAAAGCGGTGGGCATAAACGTTTGACGAAGCCGCCTGAGCGGCGAGGAAAAACCATGCGAATTTCAATCAAGGAAAGCGGCGGACCGGCGTTTTTTCCGGGGTTGGCCAAGCCGCGCACGGTAGAGTTGGACGCGCTGCCCGAGCCTGATCAGCAGGAGTTGCGGCAACTGATTGAAGCGTCGGGTTTTTTCCAGTTGCCGCAAAGCACCGATCCCGAGCCTGGCAACCCAGGCCGGGTGCATTACACCCTGACAGTTGCGGAAGGCAAGCGCGAGCACACGGTCTGTGTGCTCGCGCCGGTGAATCCCCCGGCACTGGACGGGTTGGTGCAGTGCGTGCGACGGCATAGTCGGGGCTGACTTGGGCCTATTGGCTAGATGAGCTCAGCAAGATCCGATGGGCTGAAGGCTTTCAGGCTGGAGGTCTCTCCCGTGCGAATTTTGCTGGCCCACTGTGGGTCGCTCAGTAATGCGCGGCCAACGGCGATGAGGTCAAATTCTTCGCGTTCAAGCCTGTGCACTAGATTATCCAGGCTGGCGGGTTGAGAGCTTTCGCCTCCGAAGGCGGCAAGAAAGTCCCCGGACAGGCCGACCGAGCCCACGCTGATGGTCGCCGCGCCGGTGAGTTTCTTGGCCCAGCCGGCGAAGTTCAGCCCCTGCTCGCCATCCAGTTCGGGAAATTCGGCTTCCCAGAAACGCCGTTGTGAGCAATGCAGGATATCGACACCCGCTTCCACCAGCGGCACCAGCCAGTCCGACATGGCGTTCGGCGTGGTCACCAGGCGCGCGCTGTAATCCTGCTGCTTCCACTGGCTCACCCGCAATATCACGGGGAACGCCGGGCCTACTGCTGCACGTATCGCCTTGACCACCTCTGCCGCGAAACGCGAGCGTTCCTTGATCGATGCACCATTGAACTGGTCGGGACGCTGATTGGTGCCTTCCCAGAAGAACTGATCGAGTAAGTAACCGTGTGCACCGTGTATCTCAACGGTATCAAACCCTAACCGTTTGGAGTCGGCAGCCGCCTTGGCGTAAGCCGCAATCGTGTCGGCGATGGCTTCATCACTCATCGCGTCACCGCGTGGCGTACTGGGTGCGGCGAGGCCGGAAGGGCCTTCGATACCGGTCTCGGGCGCCCAATCGTTGAAGGGATTGCCCACTGATCCGACATGCCAGATTTGCGGTCCCATTTTGCCGCCTGCCGCATGCACGCCGTCGATGACCTGTTTCCAGCCCGCCAATGCCTGGTCGCCATGGAACAGCGGGACGCCGGGGTCGTTACGTGCGCCGGGGCGATCAATGGCGGTGCCTTCTGAGAGAATCAGCCCGACGTCGTGTTCGGCACGTCGGCGATAATAGGCGGCGACGTTTTCTTCCGGTACACCGGTGGGGGAAAACGAACGGGTCATGGGTGCCATGACGATGCGATTTTTCAGGGCCAGGGATTTCAGCGCAAATGGCTGAAACAAAGCATCCAGATTCGTAACACTCATTGCCAGAGACTCCATTTGAAATGAGTCTTGATAGTATATTGTGTATACCTAATATCAATTAGGCACTTTAAAGCTATCAGGTATCCCAGAGGAAACCACATGCTCGATCATGACCCGGCGCTGACTCAAGACGGTACGGTGCCCAAGGTATTCAAAGCCGATTGCTCCAGCCGATTATTGCTTGATCAGATCACCGACAAGTGGTCGGTGCTGATACTGGGCTCTTTGTGCGAAAAACCGCTGCGTTTCAATGAAATCAGGCGTCGCCTGGACGGCATCACGCAAAAAGCCCTGACCCAGAGCCTGCGCCGTCTTGAACGCAGTGGCATCCTGGCGCGCCGGGTCATCCCGTCTTCACAGGTGGCGGTGGAGTACAGCATTACGCCGCTGGGGGGGACGCTGGAAGAGCCGTTCAAGGCGCTTTACGCCTGGACGCTCAGCCATTCGGAAGCGGTGCTGCAGGCGCAGGCGGCGTTCGATGCGCGCACCGACGACGCCTAGCCGTTGCAGCTTTACTTGCGGTCCAGCCACACCGTTTGTGCGTTGCAGAACTCGCGTACACCGAAGTGCGACAGCTCGCGGCCGAACCCGCTCTTCTTCACACCACCAAACGCCACCCGCGGGTCTGACACGCTGAACGCGTTGACAAAGACCCCGCCGGTTTCCAACTGATCGGCAATCGCCCGCGCCTTTGCCGCGTCGCGGGTGAAGATGCTCGCGGTCAGGCCAAACTCGCTGTCATTGGCCAGCGCCACGGCGTGCTCGGCGTCGCGAGCGGTGATGATCGAGGCCACGGGGCCGAACAGTTCCTGTTTGAACGACGTCATTTGATCGGTGACGTCAGCCAGAACGGTCGGTTCGTAGTAATTGCCCGCGCCCGCAACTTTATGGCCACCCAGCAGCAGCGTGGCGCCTTCTTCCAGGGTCGCCTGGACCTGGCCGTGCAGTTCGTCACGCAGATCAAAGCGCGCCATGGGGCCGATATAGGTGGCGGTTGAGGTGGGCTCGCCCATCACCAGGGCGCGGCTGGCTTCAAGGAACTTGGCGGTGAAGGCTTCAACCACGCCCGCTTCGATGATCAAGCGCTTGGCGGCGGCGCAGACCTGGCCGCTGTTCTGGAAACGGCCGATCACGGCGGCTTGCACAGCGGCGTCGAGGTCGGCGTCGTTGAGTACGATAAACGGGTCGGAGCCACCCAGTTCCAGCACGCATTTCTTCAACGCGGCCCCGGCTTGTGAGCCGATGGCGATGCCAGCGCGCACGCTGCCGGTGAGGGTCACAGCGGCGATGCGCGGGTCGGCGATGGCCGTAGATACACCGTCCTGGGTCACGTTGATCACTTCGAATACGCCTTCAGCGAAACCGGCTTTACGCAGCGCCTGCTGGATCAGATACGCGCTGCCCATCACATTGGGCGCATGCTTGAGTACGTAGGTGTTGCCGGCAAGCAGGGTCGGCACGGCGCCGCGCAGCACTTGCCACACCGGGAAATTCCACGGCATCACCGCGAGGATAGGGCCCAGTGGGCGGTATTCGATTCGGGCGCTGCCGTTGTCCACCAGAGTGGGTTCCGGAGCAAGCATGGCCGGGCCGTGGGCGGCGTACCACTCGCTCAGTTGCGCGCACTTTTCGATTTCGGCACGGGCCTGGGCGATGGGTTTGCCCATTTCCAGGGTGATCATTTGCGCCATGTCTTCAGCTTGCTCACGCAGGGCGACAGCCAGGGCCAGCAGGTATTCGGCGCGCTGGCTCACGGGCGTGCGGCGCCAGGTTCTGAAGGCATCGGTCGAGCGGGCGAGGGCGGCGTTCAGCTGTTCTGCGCTTTCATAGGGGTAGCTGCGGACTGTTTCGCCGTTGGCGGGGTTGATCGACAGGGCGTGGGTCTGGTGGGAGATAGCATTGTTCATGGCACCGTCCGGCTGAATGAGTGGAATGGGGCCAGCGTACGGGGCTGTATGTTTTCTGGAAACTGAATAATATTAAGCAATATATTCTCATTACGAGAATATTTGGCCTAAGCTCGTCCCCACGCTCTGCGTGGGAATGCATCCTTTGACGCTCCGCGTCAACGAGCTGTGAGCCAACGATTGGACGCGGAGCGTCCGAGGCAGCGTTCCCACGCAGAGCGTGGGAACGATCATGTACATGATTGGAGAATGACTTGGATCTGGTGCAACTGGAAATCTTCAAGGCCGTTGCCGAGCAAGGCAGCATCAGCGCCGCCGCGCAGTTGATTCATCGCGTGCCATCGAACCTCACCACGCGCATCAAACAACTGGAGCAGGACCTGGGCGTGGAATTGTTTATCCGCGAGAAAAGCCGCCTGCGCCTGTCGCCGGCCGGGTGGAACTTCCTCGGCTATACACGGCGCATTCTTGATTTGGTGCAAGAAGCCCGCGCCACGGTGGCGGGGGAGGAGCCCCAGGGCGCGTTTGCCCTGGGCTCGCTGGAGAGCACGGCGGCCGTGCGTATTCCGGCGTTACTGGCGGCGTATAACCAGCAATACACCAAGGTCGAGCTGGACCTGAGCACGGGCCCCTCGGGCACCATGATCGAAGGCGTGCTGTCGGGCCGGCTGACGGCGGCCTTTGTCGATGGGCCGGTGCTGCATTCCACGCTAGAGGGTGTGGCGGTGTTCGAGGAGGAGATGGTGGTGATTGCGCCACTGCATCACGCGCCAATCACCCGTGGCCAGGATGTGAATGGCGAGAACATCTATACGTTTCGCTCCAACTGCTCGTACCGGCATCACTTCGAACGCTGGTTCTCACAGGATGGCGCGGTGCCGGGCAGGATCTTCGAGATCGAGTCGTACCACGGCATGTTGGCCTGTGTCAGCGCCGGGGCAGGGCTGGCGCTGATGCCGCGCAGTATGCTGGAGAGTATGCCAGGGTGTGCGGCGGTGAGTGTGTGGCCGCTGCCCGACACGTTCCGTATCTTGAATACCTGGCTGATCTGGCGGCGGGGCACGGTGTCGCAGAGTTTGAACAGTTTCGTAAAACTGCTGGAAGAACGCACTCTGCCAGCACCCTAGATCAAATGTGGGAGCTGGCGTGCCAGCGATAGCGGTGTGTCAGTCAATGAATCTTTAACTGAGCCGCCGCTATCGCAGGCAAGCCAGCTCCCACAGGTGTCCTACATCAGCCGCCAAATTGCAGGGTGCCCATGGCCAGTTTGGCCATGATTGCCGTCGCGCCTAGTTGTACCAGCCATAACGCCAGCCCACCGAGGAATACTCCCAACGCCACTTGCAGCACCAGGCTCTTCTGGCGCTTGGCTTGCGGTGCGCGTGGGGCGTAGTCGTGCAATTCGTCGCGGTCGGCGCGCAGGTCCAGGTCGTCGTTTCTCATAAAGCTCTCACAGCAAGGGGGCAGTCGGTGTTCAGTCTAGTGTGTTCGCCAATAAAAAGGGGGAAGCCATTGGCTTCCCCCTTCGTATAACGTTTGCCCGTTTACAGCACCTGGACAATCGCCTTGGTCACTGCACCAATGTTCG
The DNA here is from genome assembly GCF_018135665.1 of Pseudomonas sp. B2021. Taxonomy (NCBI): domain Bacteria; kingdom Pseudomonadati; phylum Pseudomonadota; class Gammaproteobacteria; order Pseudomonadales; family Pseudomonadaceae; genus Pseudomonas; species Pseudomonas sp. B2021. The sequence goes on along the minus strand of NZ_SMOF01000001.1, from coordinate 4,152,047 downwards.
ATTGGTTCAGCGCTGCCACACAGATACGCCCGGTATCGAGTGCGTAGATACCGAACTCGGTGCGCAGGCGGGTGACTTGTTCCACAGTCAGGCCGGAATAGGAGAACATCCCACGCTGGCGACCGACGAAGCTGAAGTCATGGCCTGGCGCAGCCTTAGCCAGTTCGGCCACCATCTGCTCGCGCATACCGCGAATGCGCAGGCGCATCTCGGCCAGCTCGGCTTCCCACTGGGCGCGCAGCTCAGGGTTGTTCAACACGGCGGCAACGATGGCTGCGCCGTGGGTCGGCGGGTTGGAGTAGTTGGTGCGGATCACACGCTTGACCTGGGACAGGATGCGCGCGCTTTCTTCCTTGGACTCGCTGACGATCGACAGCGCGCCTACGCGTTCGCCATACAGCGAGAACGACTTGGAGAACGAGCTGGACACAAAGAAGGTCAGGCCCGATTCCGCGAACAGGCGCACCGCGGCGGCGTCTTCGTGGATGCCGTCGCCGAAGCCCTGGTAGGCCATGTCGAGGAACGGCACCAGGTTCTTGGCCTTGACCACGTCCAGCACGTCTTGCCAGTCGGCCGGGCTGAGGTCGACGCCGGTGGGGTTATGGCAGCAGGCGTGCAGCACCACGATGGACTGTGGCGGCAGGGCGTTGAGGTCCTCGAGCAGGCCGGCACGGTTCACGTCGTGAGTGGCGGCGTGGTAGTAGCGGTAGGTTTGTACCGGGAAACCGGCTTTTTCAAACAGCGCCTGGTGGTTTTCCCAGCTCGGGTCGCTGATGGCGACGACGGCGTTGGGCAGCAGTTGCTTGAGGAAGTCGGCGCCGATTTTCAGCGCGCCCGTGCCGCCCACGGCCTGGGCGGTAATCACACGACCTTCGCTCAACAGCGGCGACTCAGCGCCAAACAGCAGCTTTTGCACGGCCTGGTCGTACGCCACGATGCCGTCGATCGGCAAGTAGCCACGGGCGGCATGTTGCGCCACACGAATGGCTTCCGCTTCGGCAACGGCACGCAAGAGTGGAATCTTCCCCTCCTCGTTGCAGTAAACGCCCACGCCAAGGTTCACCTTGGTGGTTCGTGTATCGGCGTTGAATGCTTCGTTGAGGCCCAGGATTGGATCGCGTGGTGCCATTTCGACAGCGGAGAACAGGCTCATTTTTGCGGCAGCTCTATGGGGGGTAGGAGGGACGTGTCGCGCTCCAGCCGAATGCACTAGAGCGGTGCACAAACGGGGAGCTAGTATAGAGGCCATCACGGCTGAGAGCGACAACGGAAACGGCTTTTCGGCCATGTTTTTCGGTTTATTTGCTGACCGTTAGTCTTATTGCCACATTGGCGAGAAAGGTCGTGTAGGACGACGGCCTTGAAACCCGTCACATTCGACACCACTTCTACAGCTATCATGGTTTTTTCCTGCAACCTGCGATGATTATTCGCGGGTTGCTGAGCTATTTCGTCCCTGGCGGTGTCGAGTCTGGGGTGACTTCACGAGGTACGTTATGTCGGATTTCCAGCTCGTTACCCGTTTTGAACCCGCCGGCGACCAACCGGAAGCCATTCGTCAGATGGTCGAAGGCATCGAAGCCGGCCTGGCGCACCAGACGCTGCTTGGGGTGACCGGTTCCGGCAAGACCTTCAGCATCGCCAATGTGATCGCCCAGACCAACCGCCCAACCCTGGTGCTGGCGCCGAACAAGACCCTGGCGGCGCAGCTCTATGGCGAGTTCAAGGCGTTCTTCCCGAACAACGCGGTGGAGTATTTCGTTTCCTACTACGACTACTATCAGCCCGAAGCCTATGTGCCGTCCTCCGATACCTTTATCGAGAAGGATGCGTCGATCAACGACCACATCGAGCAGATGCGCCTCTCGGCCACCAAGGCCCTGCTGGAGCGCAAGGATGCGATCATCGTTACCACGGTGTCGTGCATCTATGGCTTGGGCAGCCCGGAAACCTATTTGAAGATGGTGTTGCACGTCGACCGTGGCGACAAACTCGACCAGCGCGAACTGTTGCGTCGCCTGGCGAGCCTGCAGTACACCCGTAACGACATGGACTTTGCCCGCGCCACCTTCCGGGTGCGCGGCGATGTTATCGACATCTACCCGGCGGAATCCGACCTGGAAGCCATCCGTATCGAACTGTTCGATGATGAGGTCGAAAGCCTGTCAGCCTTCGACCCGTTGACCGGTGAGGTGATCCGCAAGCTGCCACGCTTCACCTTCTACCCCAAAAGCCACTACGTGACCCCGCGCGAAACCCTGATGGGCGCCATCGAGGGCATCAAGGTCGAGCTGGCCGAGCGCCTGGAATACCTGCGCTCCAACAATAAGCTGGTGGAAGCCCAGCGCCTGGAACAGCGCACCCGCTTCGACCTGGAGATGATCCTGGAGCTGGGCTACTGCAACGGCATCGAAAACTACTCGCGCTACCTGTCGGGCCGTGACTCCGGGGCGCCGCCACCGACGCTCTATGACTACCTGCCGCCGGACGCCTTGCTGGTGATCGACGAATCCCACGTCAGCGTGCCGCAGGTGGGCGCCATGTATAAGGGCGACCGTTCGCGCAAGGAAACCCTGGTGGAGTACGGTTTCCGCCTGCCGTCGGCGCTGGACAACCGGCCCATGCGCTTTGACGAGTGGGAAGCCATCAGCCCGCAGACCATCTTCGTCTCTGCTACGCCCGGCAACTATGAAGCCGAGCACGCGGGCCGCGTTATCGAGCAACTGGTGCGACCCACAGGGCTGGTGGACCCGGAAATCGAAATTCGCCCGGCGCTGACCCAGGTCGACGACCTGCTCTCGGAGATCAACAAGCGCGTGGCCCTGGAAGAGCGGGTGCTGGTCACCACCCTGACCAAGCGCATGTCCGAAGACTTGACTGATTACCTGGCCGACCACGGCGTGCGCGTGCGTTACCTGCACTCGGACATCGACACCGTGGAACGCGTGGAAATCATCCGCGACCTGCGCCTGGGCACCTTCGATGTGCTGGTGGGGATCAACCTGCTGCGCGAAGGCCTGGACATGCCGGAAGTGTCGCTGGTGGCGATCCTGGACGCAGACAAGGAGGGCTTCCTGCGCTCCGAGCGCTCGCTGATCCAGACCATCGGCAGAGCGGCGCGTAACCTCAATGGCCGCGCAATTCTCTATGCCGACCGCATCACCGGCTCCATGGAACGGGCAATTGGCGAGACCCAGCGTCGTCGCGACAAGCAGATCGCGTTCAACCTGGAGCACGGCATCACCCCCAAGGGCGTGTTCAAGGACGTGGCCGACATCATGGAAGGCGCCACCGTGCCCGGCTCGCGCAGCAAGAAGCGCAAGGGTATGGCCAAGGCTGCCGAGGAAAGTGCCAAGTACGAGAACGAACTGCGCTCGCCGAGTGAGATCACCAAGCGGATTCGGCAGTTGGAAGAGAAGATGTACCAGCTGGCGCGGGATCTGGAGTTTGAAGCGGCGGCGCAGACGCGCGATGAGATTGGCAAGTTGCGTGAGCGGCTGTTGGCTGTTTGATTTGCGTTGATTGGGCTGGCCTCATCGCGGGCAAGCCCGGCTCCCACATTGATCTGTGAGCGCGGTCAAAATGTGGGAGCTGGCTTGCCTGCGATGGCCGCGCCTCGGTTTTCCAGAAATCACCCAGGCTGTTACCATTCGCCCCTTGTTTCAATTTTCAGTTATATCGCCCATTCGAGACCTGCCATGACCACCGTCCGCACGCGCATTGCGCCATCGCCTACTGGGGATCCCCACGTCGGTACTGCTTACATCGCCCTGTTCAACTACTGCTTTGCCAAGCAGCATGGCGGTGAGTTCATCCTGCGGATCGAAGACACCGATCAACTGCGCTCCACCCGTGAGTCCGAACAGCAGATTTTCGATGCCCTGCGCTGGTTGGGCATTACTTGGGCTGAAGGCCCGGACGTGGGCGGCCCTCACGGTCCGTATCGCCAGAGCGAGCGCAGCGACATCTACAAGCAGTACACCCAGCAACTGGTCGATATGGGCCATGCCTTCCCGTGCTTCTGCACCGCCGAAGAGCTGGACCAGATGCGCGCCGAGCAACAGGCCCGTGGCGAGACCCCGCGCTACGATGGCCGTGCGTTGCTGTTGTCCAAGGAAGAAGTGGCTGCGCGCCTGGCGGCTGGTGAGCCCCACGTCATCCGTATGAAGGTGCCAAGCGAAGGCGTGTGCGTGGTGCCGGACATGCTGCGCGGTGACGTCGAGATCCCGTGGGACCGCATGGACATGCAGGTGCTGATGAAGACCGACGGCTTGCCGACGTACTTCCTGGCCAACGTGGTCGATGACCACCTGATGGGCATCACCCATGTGCTGCGTGGCGAAGAGTGGCTGCCATCGGCACCGAAACTCATTCTGCTGTACGAATACTTCGGCTGGGAGCAACCGCAACTGTGCTACATGCCGCTGCTGCGTAACCCGGACAAGAGCAAGCTGTCCAAGCGCAAGAACCCCACGTCGGTGACGTTCTACGAGCGCATGGGCTTCATGCCCGAGGCGATGCTCAACTACCTGGGCCGCATGGGCTGGTCGATGCCGGATGAGCGCGAGAAGTTCTCGCTGCAGGAAATGGTCGACAACTTCGACCTGTCCCGCGTCTCCCTCGGCGGGCCGATCTTCGATATCGAGAAACTCTCGTGGCTCAACGGCCAGTGGCTGCGTGACCTGCCGGTGCAAGAGTTCGCCAGCCGCGTGCAGCAGTGGGCGTTGAACCCCGAGTACATGATGAAGATCGCGCCGCTGGTGCAGGGCAGGGTAGAGACATTCAGCCAGGTCGCACCCTTGGCCAATTTCTTCTTTGCCGGTGGCGTGAATCCTGATCCCAAGCTGTTCGAGTCCAAGAAGCTTTCCGGTGACCAGGTTCGCCAACTGATGCAGTTGATTCTGTGGAAGCTTGAAAGCCTGCGTCAGTGGGAGAAAGATGCAATCACGGCGACCATCCAGGCGGTGGTGGAATCCCTTGAACTGAAACTGCGCGATGCCATGCCGCTGATGTTTGCCGCAATCACCGGGCAGGCCAGTTCGGTGTCGGTGCTTGATGCGATGGAAATCCTCGGCCCGGACCTGACCCGTTTCCGCCTGCGCCAAGCCCTTGATTTGCTTGGTGGTGTGTCGAAGAAAGAAAACAAGGAATGGGAAAAGCTGCTGGCCGCTATCGCTTAAGCAGGCCGCTTGCGGCACGAAACCCCGGTTTTCCGGGGTTTCGTCGGTAAGTGATTGTTATCCCGGCAAAAAATTTTGGAAATTGTTGAAAATAAATTTGACACGTTTCCAAACCGCCATTAAGATTCGCCCCGTCCTCACCGATGAGGGGCTATAGCTCAGCTGGGAGAGCGCTTGCATGGCATGCAAGAGGTCAACGGTTCGATCCCGTTTAGCTCCACCAATTTACAGGTTCAAGGTTCCGGCCACACCGTCCTTGAATTGATCAGGTCTCAGCTCTGATCAGATGTACAGAAGGTTTTGTCCCCTTCGTCTAGTGGCCTAGGACACCGCCCTTTCACGGCGGTAACAGGGGTTCGAGTCCCCTAGGGGACGCCAGTTTCAACAAGCAGCTCGAAAGGTCTGCTGCGTCGCGAGACGAAAAATCCGGGGCTATAGCTCAGCTGGGAGAGCGCTTGCATGGCATGCAAGAGGTCAACGGTTCGATCCCGTTTAGCTCCACCAATTTTACAGGTTCAAGGTTCCGGCCACACCGTCCTTGAATCGATCAGTTCTCAGCGCTGATCAGTTGTATAGAAGGTTTGTGTCCCCTTCGTCTAGTGGCCTAGGACACCGCCCTTTCACGGCGGTAACAGGGGTTCGAGTCCCCTAGGGGACGCCACGATTACCCGCTCTGCGGGATTTTTAAGGGTCATTCAATTATTGAATGGCCCTTTTGTTTGTCTGGCGTTTGGCCAATTCCCTCCTTTATTCCCATTTTTCTGTACTGACCGGCGGTCGTGCTTGTCGCTTGCCAAATATTATTATGGTAATAATATTCAACCCATGAACGACGGAGGCTTCGATGAGCGATAAAAAAGCGCAAACCCGCGAACGTATTTTGCAGGCTGCCAGCGCGGCATTGATCCAGCGTGGCCCGGCTGAGCCCAGTGTGGGTGAAGTGATGGGGGCGGCGGGGCTAACGGTAGGAGGCTTCTACGCGCATTTTGAAAGCAAAGACGCACTGATGCTGGAAGCGTTCAACCAGTTGTTGGCGCAGCGTCGCGCCTCCATCGATGACTTGGACGAACAGCTGACCGGCGAAGAGCGCCGCACCTTGGTCGCCGCGTTTTATCTGTCACGCAAGCACCGCGACTCCACGACCCAGGCCTGCCCGTTGCCCGCGACAGTGGGGGAGATGGGGCGCTTGCCGGACGCATTTCGCGAGGTCTTGAACGAGCACGTCGAGTTGATGGCTGCGCAACTGGCCGGCAGCCCTGAAGAGATCGACAAAGCCCTGGCGGACATGGCCTTGATGGTCGGGGGGCTGACCCTGGCGCGGGCGCTGGGGCCGGGCGAGTTATCGGATCGCGTGATACGTGCGGCCAAGTCGGCGGTACGCTGAAAAAGGGGACGCAAGATGGGCGCATTGACCTGGGTTCGTGGTTTCAATGGCACGGTGGGGCGCCTTGCGCCGCATGCGGTTGCCAGCAAGATGCGTCGCACCTTCATGACCCCGCGCGATCTGCCGCCGCGTGACTGGGAGCTGCCGTTGTTGGCGCAATCGGAGCGCATCACTCTGCGTTTCGGCCTGTCGGCGTTGCGATGGGGGCATGGCCCGGCGGTGCTGCTGATGCATGGCTGGGAAGGCCGGCCCACTCAGTTCGCCAGTTTGATCACAGCGTTGGTCGACAACGGCTATTCGGTAATTGCCCTGGACGGTCCCGCCCACGGCCGTTCGCCAGGGCGTGAGGCCCATGTGCTGCTGTTTGCCCGCGCCATGCTTGAGGCGGCGGCCGAGCTGCCGCCGCTGTACGCGGTGGTCGGCCACTCCATGGGCGGCGCCAGTGCGATGCTGGCGGTGCAGTTGGGGTTGCGTACACAGGCATTGGTCAGCATTGCCGCACCGTCGCGCTTTCTGGATGTGTTGCGCGGGTTCACCCGCATGGTCGGCTTGCCGCCACGGGCGCGCTCAGCCTTTATCCAAGAAGTGGAGTTGAGCATGGGCATGCCGCTCAAGCATCTGGACGTGGCCCACTACCAAATGAACATTCCCGGCCTGATCGTCCACGCCGAAGACGACACCTTCGTTCCGGTCAGGGCGGCTCAAGCCATTCACGAAGCCTGGTTCGACAGCCGCCTGCTGCGCCTGGAGCAGGGCGGCCACCAGAAAGTGCTCGCCGACCCGCAGGTGATCGACGCTGTACTCGCCCTATTGGCCGGCTGCCGTCTACAGGAGCGCCAGAGCGCCTGATACACTGCCCCGCCGACATCAATCGACTGGAGCAAGGCATGGGCTGGGATTTGGCAACGCCGTTCATCATCGATCTGCAGGTTGCGGCTGAAGACATCGACGGCCTGGGACACGCCAATAATGCGGTGTATGTCTCGTGGCTGGAGCGTTGCGCCTGGCGCCATTCCCAGCGCCTGGGGCTGGACCTCACCGAATACCGCCGCCTGGACCGCGCCATGGCCGTGGTGCGCCATGAAATCGACTACTTGGCGGCAGGCTATGAGGGCGATGAGTTACAACTGGCCACCTGGATCGTCGATTGGGACCAACGGCTGAAAATGACCCGTCGTTTCCAGCTGGTACGCCCCCGCGACGGCGCGACTCTACTGCGTGCGCAAACAACCTTCGTGTGCATTGAGTTGTCCAGCGGCAAGCCCAAGCGCATGCCCGCCGAGTTTATTGACGGTTACGGCCCCGCCCTGACAGGGGGTTAACGGTTGCCGCTGGAAACCCAGTAAACTGCGCCACGATTTTTGTTGAGTGTTTTCCATGCAAATTGCTTTGGCGCCCATGGAGGGGTTGGTCGACAACATCCTGCGGGACGTGTTGACCCACGTGGGCGGTATCGACTGGTGCGTGACCGAATTTATCCGGGTCAACGACCGCCTGCTCACGCCTGCCTATTTCCACAAGCTCGCGCCTGAACTGCTGCATGGTGCCCACACGGCGGCGGGTGTGCCGTTGCGGGTGCAGTTGCTCGGTTCTGACCCGGTGTGCCTGGCGGAAAATGCCGCCCTGGCCTGTGAGCTGGGCTCTGAGGTCATCGACCTGAACTTCGGTTGCCCGGCCAAGACCGTGAATAAATCCCGAGGTGGCGCGGTGCTGCTCAAGGAGCCGGAGCTGCTCAACCAGATCGTCGAGCATGTGCGTCGTGCCGTACCGGCGCATATTCCCGTGACCGCCAAGATGCGCCTGGGCTTCGACAGCCCGGATGGCGCGCTGGTGTGCGCCACGGCCCTGGCCGAGGGCGGCGCGGCGCATATCGTAGTGCATGCGCGCACCAAGGCCGATGGCTACAAACCGCCGGCCCATTGGGAATGGATCCCGCGGGTGCAGGACGTGGTCAAGGTGCCGGTGTTTGCCAATGGCGATATCTGGAGCGTCGAAGACTGGAAGCGCTGCCGCGAAATCAGCGGCGCCGAAGACATCATGCTGGGCCGTGGCCTGGTGGCGCGGCCCGACCTGGCGCGGCAGATTGTGGCGGCCAAGGCCGGCGAAGACGTGGTCGAGATGACCTGGGCGCAGATGCAGCCGATGCTTCAGGAGTTCTGGCGCCAGTCGGTGGCGCAACTCACGGAAAAGCAGGCGCCCGGCCGCTTGAAACAGTGGCTGGCGATGCTCACGCGCAACTACCCGCAAGCGGTGGAGTTGTTCACGGCCCTGCGCCGGGAAACGGACTTGAACCAAGTCAGCCGCCTGCTGGGTATGCCGCATCCAGCAGCCGCCTGAACCCCTCGATCGGCAACGGTCGGCTGTGCAAATACCCCTGGAATAAATGGCAGCCGAGCTTTTGCAGGAACGCCAGTTGCTCCAGGGTTTCCACCCCCTCGGCGATGACTTCCAGGTTCAGGCTGCGGGCCATGGCCACAATGGCGCGGATGATTTCCGCATCATTGGGGTCGTGGGTCGCATCGCGCACGAACGACTGATCAATCTTCAGCGCGTCCACCGGCAGGCGCTTGAGGTAGGTCAGGGATGAATAGCCGGTACCGAAATCATCCATCGCAAAGCTCACGCCGAGTTTTTTCAGGCGGCGCATCTTCACCACCGTGTCGTCCAGGTTCTGGATCACGATGCCTTCGGTAATTTCCAGTTTCAGCAGGCTGAACGGCAAACCGTGTTGCTTGAGGCTGTGCTCCACCCGTTCCACAAAGTCGTTCTGGCGAAACTGCCGGGGACTGATGTTCACGCACAGGCTGAAATTGAGCGGGTCCACCAAGCCGTCGGCAATCAACTGGGCAAAGGCGCCGCAGGCTTCATCGAGAATCCAGGTGCCGACCTCCAGGATCAGGCCGCTGTCTTCCAATACCTTGATGAATTCCGTCGGTGACTGCGCGCCCAATTGTGGATGCTGCCAGCGCACCAGGGCCTCGGCGCCGACTATCCGGTTGCCGCGCGCATCCACCTGGGGCTGGTAATGCACGCTGAATTCGCCGCGTGACAAGGCCAGGCGCAAGTCGGTCTCCATGCGCAGGCGTTCGCTAGCGGTTCTTTGCATGCTGTTGTGGAACATCTGCGTGGTGTTGCGCCCGGAGTCCTTGGCGCGGTACAGGGCGATGTCGGCGCGCTTGAGCAGATCGGCAGGGGTGGTGCCGTGGTCGGGGATCAGCGCCACGCCGATGCTGGGCGTGACCTGCAGCCGGTGACCGTCGAGAAACATCGGTTCCGAGAGCAATTCGCGCAGGGTATCGGCCAGCGCTTGCACCTGGCTGCTGACCGTCTGGCGGGTGCCCTCCAGGCCGCTGAGCAATACCACAAACTCATCGCCGCCCAGGCGCGCCACGGTGTCCTCCATGCGCACGCTGGCCTCCAGGCGCGCGGTGACGATTTTCAGCACGGTGTCGCCAACGGGGTGGCCGAGGGAGTCGTTGATGTGTTTGAAGTGGTCCAGGTCCAGAAACAGCAGGGCGCCGCGCAGGTTGTGGCGCTTGAGCAGGGCGATCTGCTGGCTCAGACGGTCCATCAGCAGTGCGCGGTTCGGCAGGTTGGTCAGCGGGTCGTGATAGGCCAGGTGACGGATCTGCGCCTGGGCGTTCTTCAATAGGCTTACATCCCGCGCGGTCAGCAGCAGACAGGGGGTTTCATTCAAGGTGATCGGCTCCACTGACACCTCCACCGCCAGTACCTCGCCGCGCTTGTTGCGCCAGAGCATTTCCAGGTGGTGGATGCGGCCCTTGATCTGCAACTCGGCCAACAGTGCGGCGCGTTGGTTTTCATCGGCCCAGATGCCGATCTGGTACAGGGTCAGGCCGATGGCCTCTTCGGTGCGGTAACCGGTCAGGCGGCAAAAGCCGTCGTTGACCTCCACATAACGGCCGGTGTCGCGTTCGGTGATGGAAATCGCGTCGGGGCTGGAGTGAAACGCCTTGGCGAACTTCTCTTCACTGGCCTTGAGTGCGGCTTCCGAGCGTTGCTGCTGGGTAATATCGCGCAGCGTGGTGACGATGCACGGCTGGTCGCTGACCTTGATCAAGCGGCTGGAAATCATGCAGGTCAGGCTTTGGCCGTCCTTGTGATGCACCACGATAGCCACATTGCTCAGGGCCTGTTCGCGAATCACCTGCTCGATGCGCTGCAGGCGCTTGCTGGAGTCGTCCCACAGGCCGATTTGTTCGGCGCTTTTGTCCAGTACTTCGGCGGCTGTAAAGCCAAACGTCTGGGTAAACGCCGGGTTGATCTCGATAAACGCGCCGCTCTCCAGGCAGGTGACGCAGATCGGGTCGGGGCTGGCCTGGAACAGGCTGGCGAACTTCTCTTCCGAGGCGGTCAGCCGTTGCTCGCGCTCGACCTGGTCGGTGATGTCCAGCAAGGTGCCGGCCATGCGCAGGGGCTTGCCTGATTCATCGCGATACAGGCGTGCGCGGCTCTCCAGGTAGCGCGGGCTGCCGTCTTCCATTTGCACGCGGTAGGTCAACTGATAGTTGCCGTCCGGGCCTTCGCGCAGACTGCGGTACGCATGGCGCATGCCCTCGCGGTCTTCATCGGACATGCCCTCAAAAAACGCATCGAAGGATTCATGGAACGGCGCGGGTTCCAGCCCGTGCAACTGGGCGGCACGCGCTGAGCCGTAGAGCATGCCGCTGGGGATGTGCCAATCCCAGGTGCCCAGTTGCGCGGAATCCAGGGCCAGGTCCAGGCGCTCCTGGCTGTCCTTGAGTGCTTGCTCGGCGTTTTTACGTTCGGTGGTGTCCAGGAACGTGCTGATCAGGTACGCCTCGCCGTCCAGTTCGACCTTTTGCGCGCTGAGGGTGCCGTCATGGATCTGGCCGTTGCTGGCGCAGAACTGCACTTCCATGGTGATGGGTTCCCCCTTGCGCTGCGTGGCCTTGACCAGCAGCGCACGCTGTTCCGGGTGGCGCCACAAGCCCAGTTCCAGGGTGGTGCGGCCGATGGCATCGGCCACCGGCCAACCGAACAGCATCTCGAAATACTGGTTGGCTTCGCTGATCAAACCGTCAGCCTGGCGCGTCAGCAGCACCATGTTCGGGCACAGGTGGAACAGGGTGGCAAAGCGCTTTTCCGAATGGCTGAGGGCGTGTTCACGGTCGCGTTGGTGGGTGATCTCGCGGATCACCCCGATCATGCGCCGCCGTCCGGCTTTGTCGGGAACCAGGCTGCCGCTGATTTCCAGCCAGTGCTGGCTGCCATCGGGCCATTGGATGCGGTGGTGCATGGCGCGGTCGAGCGGCTCTCCGGCGAGCACCGCATGAAAGCCGCGCACCACCCGCGCACTGTCTTGTGGGGCCAGCAGGTCGAGGTAGTCGAGGTCCTTGGGCAGAGGCTGGCGCGGGTCAAAGCCGAATAACGCCTGGGTACCCCGCGACCAGCTGATTCTTCCCGTGTCGATTTCCCAGGACCAGGCACCCAGTCGCGCGGCATTGAGGGCCGTCAGCAGTTGCGGGGCGCTGTCCCAGCTTTGTTCCGCCGCTTGAGGGTCCAGGGCGTAGATGCGGGGCAGGGGTGGAACCGGGTCAACGGGGTTGCGCATTATCAAAGGGCCTTGGCTCATTGAGAAAACCGCGCGGTTTGACCTAAACCCCTGGCCCACACAGTGTCATGCCGGTAACCCTGGCAGATCGACCTGTGCATCCAACAGGCTCATGAAAGCCCGCGCAGCGTTCGACAGCGTCCTTTCGGTGTGCACGATATAGCCTAGCTGGCGACTGAGCTGTATGCCCGGCAAAGCGATACTTGCCACCTGATCATCGAGCATGGTGCGCGGCAACACGCTCCAGGCCAGGCCGATGGAGACCATCATCTTGATGGTTTCCAGGTAGTTAGTGCTCATCGCAATATTAGGTGTGAGGCCCTGGGCCTCGAACAGGCGGCTGACAATATGGTGGGTAAAGGTGTTGCCGCCGGGAAATACCGCCGGATGCCCGGCGATATCGGCCAGGCTGACGGAGCCGTTGCTGATCAGGCTGTGTTCGGGCGCCACCACAAAATCCAGCGGGTCGTCCCACACACGGGTAGCTTGCACCAGGTTGTGGGGCTCTGGCGCCAGGGTGATCACCGCGACTTCCGCACGGCCGTGGAGGATTTCTTCGTAGGCCACTTCTGAATCCAGAAACTGAATATCCAGCGCCACATTCGGGTATTGCCGCGTGAAAGTGCGCAGGACCGGTGGCAGGCGGTGCAGGCCGATATGGTGGCTGGTGGCCAGGGTCAGGCGCCCGCTGACCTCGCCGGTGAGGTTGGTGAGGGCGCGGCGGGTGTCGTCCAGCACGTTGAGGATTTGATAAGCGCGTGGCAGCAAAGCCCGCCCGGCCTCGGTCAAGCCGACTTCACGGCCCAGGCGGTCGAACAGCCGAACCTTCAATTGTTGTTCCAAACCGGCGATGCGCTTGCTGATGGCAGGCTGGGTCAGGTGCAGGCGTTCGCCGGCGCCGGAGAAACTGCCGGTTTCGGCGATGGCGATAAAGGCGTTGAGGTTGGCCAGGTCCATGGTGATATTCCAGTTGGTAATCCAAAGCATAAAAAATATGAATTTGAGTTATTTAATGTAGCGCCATACCATCAGCCTCACAAGCCAAAGGGTTATTGAAAAGCCCGGCGTATAGAAGCACCGCTGATGAGGACCGACTGATGGCCGGCAAAACGCTTTACGACAAGCTTTGGGATTCCCATGAAGTGAAACGTCGCGATGATGGATCGTCGCTGATCTATATCGACCGTCACATCATCCATGAAGTGACCTCGCCCCAAGCGTTCGAAGGCCTGCGACTGGCCGGGCGCAAGCCTTGGCGCGTCGACTCCATCATCGCCACGCCGGACCACAACGTGCCCACCACGCCTGAGCGCAAGGGCGGCATCGAAGCCATTGCCGACCAGGTCTCGCGGTTGCAGGTGCAGACCCTCGACGACTATTGCGACGAGTACGGCATCACCGAATTCAAGATGAACGACGTGCGCCAAGGCATCGTCCATGTCATCGGCCCGGAGCAGGGTGCAACCTTGCCGGGCATGACCGTGGTCTGCGGTGACTCCCATACCTCCACCCATGGTGCGTTCGGCGCCCTGGCCCATGGCATCGGCACTTCCGAGGTGGAACACGTATTTGCCACCCAGTGCCTGGTGGCCAAGAAAATGAAGAACATGTTGGTACGCGTCGAAGGCCAATTGCCGTTTGGCGTGACCGCCAAGGACATCGTACTGGCCGTGATCGGCAAGATCGGCACTGCCGGTGGTAACGGCCATGCCATCGAGTTCGCCGGCAGTGCAATCCGCGACCTGTCCATCGAAGGCCGCATGACCATCTGCAACATGTCCATCGAAGCCGGTGCCCGCGTGGGCATGGTGGCGGCGGACGAAAAGACCGTCGAATACGTCAAGGGTCGCCCGTTCGCGCCGCAAGGCGCCGATTGGGACGCCGCCGTCGAAGCCTGGAAAGACCTGGTCTCCGACGCCGATGCGGTGTTCGACACCGTGGTCGAACTCGACGCTGCGCAGATCAAGCCGCAAGTCAGCTGGGGCACTTCGCCGGAAATGGTCTTGGCCGTTGACCAGAACGTGCCGGACCCGGCCAAAGAGGCCGACCTGGTCAAGCGCGGCTCCATCGAGCGCGCCTTGAAATACATGGGGTTGACCGCCAACCAGGCGATCACCGACATCCAGTTGGACCGCGTATTTATCGGCTCCTGCACCAACTCGCGGATCGAAGACCTGCGCGCCGCGGCGGTGATCGCCAAGGGCCGCAAGGTGGCCTCGACCATCAAGCAAGCCATTGTGGTACCAGGTTCCGGGCTGGTTAAAGCCCAGGCGGAAGCCGAAGGCCTGGACAAGATCTTCCTCGAAGCCGGTTTTGAATGGCGTGAGCCGGGCTGCTCGATGTGCCTGGCGATGAACCCGGACCGCCTGGAGTCGGGCGAGCATTGCGCGTCGACCTCCAACCGTAACTTCGAAGGGCGCCAAGGCGCGGGTGGGCGTACCCACCTGGTGAGCCCGGCCATGGCCGCCGCCGCTGCCGTCAACGGTCGTTTCATCGACGTTCGCGAATTGATCTGAGGAAAACCCGATGAGAGCTTTTACCCAACACACAGGCCTTGTAGCGCCGTTGGACCGTGCCAACGTAGATACCGACCAGATCATCCCCAAGCAATTTTTGAAGTCGATCAAGCGCACCGGTTTCGGCCCCAACCTGTTCGATGAGTGGCGCTACCTGGACGTGGGCTACGCCTATCAGGACAACTCCAAGCGCCCACTGAACAAGGACTTTGTGCTCAACGCCGAGCGCTACCAAGGCGCCAGCGTGTTGCTGGCCCGGGAAAACTTCGGCTGCGGCTCCAGCCGCGAGCACGCCCCGTGGGCCCTGGAAGAGTACGGCTTTCGCAGCATCATCGCGCCGAGCTACGCCGATATCTTTTTCAACAACAGCTTCAAGAACGGCCTGTTGCCGATCATCTTGAGCGACGCTGAAGTGGACGAGTTGTTCCAGCAAGTGGAAGCCAATGTCGGCTACCAGTTGACGGTGGACCTGGCCGCGCAAACCGTGACCCGCCCGGACGGCAAGGTGTATCACTTTGAAGTGGATGCCTTCCGCAAGCACTGCCTGATCAACGGCCTGGACGACATCGGCCTGACCTTGCAGGACGGCGATGCGATTGCTGCGTTTGAAGCCAAGCACCGGGCGAGCCAGCCCTGGTTGTTTCGCGATGCCTGATTTGCGGTAAACCGTGCGGGCCTCATCGCGGGCAAGCCCGACTCCCACATTGGAGTGCATTCCAACTGTGGGAGCTGGCTTGCCTGCGATAGCGCCAGTGCAACCACCACAAACCCAAGGAAAGCCTCCATGACCACCCCCGCCCACACCCAAGTCGTGCAAAAACAATTCGGCGAGCAAGCCTCGGCCTACCTGAGCAGCGCCGTACACGCCCAGGGCACCGAATTCGCCGTGCTGCAAGCCGAACTGGCCGGGCAGGGCGCTGCGCGACTGCTGGACCTGGGCTGCGGTGCCGGTCATGTCAGCTTCCACGTGGCGCCTCTGGTTAAAGAAGTGGTGGCCTACGACCTGTCTCAGCAGATGCTCGACGTGGTGGCCGCCGCCGCCAAAGACCGCAACCTGGCCAACATCCGCACCGTGCACGGCGCCGCCGAGCGCCTGCCCTTCGCCGATGGCGAGTTCGACTTCGTGTTCAGCCGTTACTCGGCCCATCACTGGAGCGACCTCGGCCTGGCCCTGCGTGAAGTGCGCCGGGTGCTCAAGCCGGGCGGCGTGGCTGCATTTGTGGATGTCTTGTCACCGGGCAGCCCACTGTTGGACACTTACCTGCAAACCGTCGAAGTGCTGCGCGACACCAGCCACGTGCGTGATTACTCCGGCGCCGAGTGGATGCGCCAGTTGAGTGAGGCCGGCCTGCACGTACGCAACAGCAGCCGCCAACGCTTGCGCCTGGAATACACCTCGTGGGTCGAGCGCATGCGCACGCCCGAGGTACTGCGGGCAGCAATCCTGGAGCTGCAAAAGGCGATGGGCCAGGAAGTACGCGACTATTACGAAATTCAAGCCGACGGCACCTTCAGCACCGATGTGCTGGTGGTCTTCGCCGAACGCTGATTGATGGTTCCCGACCTGCCTGTGGGCGGGTCGCCCGATGAAATGAGGAAAGCATGAGCAAGCAGATTCTGATTCTCCCTGGCGACGGTATTGGTCCGGAAATCATGGCCGAAGCGGTCAAGGTCCTTGAGCTTGCCAACAGCAAGTACAGCCTGGGCTTCGAGCTGAGCCACGATGTGATCGGCGGCGCCGCCATCGACAAGCACGGCGTGCCCCTGGCCGACGAGACCCTCGACCGCGCCCGGGCTGCCGATGCCGTGCTGCTCGGCGCCGTGGGCGGGCCGAAATGGGACAAGATCGAACGTGACATCCGCCCTGAGCGCGGCCTGCTGAAAATCCGTGCGCAACTGGGCCTGTTCGGCAACCTGCGCCCGGCCATCCTCTACCCGCAACTGGCCGACGCGTCGAGCCTCAAGCCGGAAGTGGTGGCGGGCCTGGATATCCTCATCGTGCGTGAGCTGACCGGCGGTATCTACTTCGGCTCGCCACGGGGCGTGCGCGAGTTGGAAAATGGTGAGCGTCAGGCCTATGACACGCTGCCATACAGCGAGAGCGAAATCCGCCGTATCGCCCGTGTCGGTTTCGACATGGCGCGCGTGCGCGGCAAAAAAGTCTGCTCGGTGGATAAAGCCAACGTGTTGGCTTCCAGCCAGCTGTGGCGTGAAATCGTCGAAGAAGTCGCCAAGGATTACCCGGACGTCGAACTGAGCCACATGTACGTCGACAACGCCGCCATGCAGCTGGTGCGTGCACCCAAGCAGTTCGACGTGATCGTCACCGACAACCTGTTCGGCGACATTCTGTCCGACCAGGCGTCGATGCTCACCGGTTCTATCGGCATGCTGCCGTCGGCATCCCTGGACACCAACAACAAAGGCATGTACGAGCCGTGCCACGGTTCGGCGCCAGACATCGCGGGGCAGGGCATTGCCAACCCGTTGGCGACGATTTTGTCGGTGTCGATGATGCTGCGTTACAGCTTCAACCTGGGCGATGCGGCGGACGCCATCGAGAAGGCCGTCAGCCTGGTGCTGGATCAGGGCTTGCGCACGGGCGATATCTGGTCCCAGGGTTGCACCAAGGTCGGGACGCAAGAAATGGGCGACGCAGTAGTCGCCGCGCTGCGGAATCTGTAATCTCTCGGGCCCGCTTGCAGTTGTTGCTGCAAGGCGGCCCACTTTTTAACAAGGTGTAGTTGCGATGAAACGTGTAGGTCTGATCGGTTGGCGCGGTATGGTCGGTTCCGTGCTCATGCAGCGGATGCTGGAAGAGCAGGATTTCGATCTTATTGAGCCGGTGTTTTTCACCACTTCGAACGTAGGTGGCCAAGGGCCGTCCGTGGGCAAGGATATTGCCCCGCTCAAGGATGCCTACAGCATTGAAGAGTTGAAGAGCCTCGACGTGATCCTGACCTGCCAGGGTGGCGACTACACCAGCGAAGTCTTCCCCAAGCTGCGCGAAGCCGGCTGGCAGGGTTACTGGATCGACGCCGCTTCGAGCCTGCGCATGCAGGATGACGCGGTGATCATCCTCGATCCGGTCAACCGCAAGGTCATCGATCAGCAACTGGACGCCGGCACTAAGAACTACGTGGGCGGCAACTGCACCGTGAGCCTGATGCTGATGGGCCTGGGTGGCCTGTTCGAAGCGGGCCTGGTGGAGTGGATGAGCGCCATGACCTATCAGGCGGCCTCCGGCGCCGGCGCGCAGAACATGCGTGAACTGATCAAGCAGATGGGCGCGACCCACGCCGCTGTCGCCGATCAACTGGCTGACCCGGCCAGTGCGATCCTCGATATCGACCGCCGTGTGGCCGAGGCCATGCGCAGCGACGCTTACCCGACCGAGAATTTTGGCGTGCCATTGGCCGGTAGCTTGATCCCGTGGATCGACAAGGAACTGCCTAACGGCCAGAGCCGCGAAGAGTGGAAGGCCCAGGCCGAAACCAACAAGATCCTGGGTCGCTTCAAGAACCCGATCCCGGTGGATGGTATCTGCGTGCGCATTGGCGCCATGCGTTGCCACAGCCAGGCACTGACCATCAAGCTGAACAAAGACGTGCCAATCGCCGATATCGAAGGGTTGATCAGCCAGCACAACCCATGGGTCAAGCTGGTGCCGAACAACCGCGATATCAGCATGCAGGAGCTGAGCCCGACCAAGGTCACCGGCACCCTGAATGTACCGGTGGGCCGCCTGCGCAAGCTGAACATGGGCAGTCAGTTCCTCGGCGCGTTCACCGTCGGCGACCAACTGCTGTGGGGCGCGGCTGAGCCGTTGCGTCGCATGTTGCGGATTTTGCTGGAGCGTTGATCGCTTGAAGCAATAACAGAAACCCGCGTTCTGGTGACAGGCGCGGGTTTTTTGTTGCCTTTGTGATCATTCCCACGCTCTGCGTGGGAATGCAGCTCTGGACGCTCTGCGTCTGCTTTAGAGGCGTGACGCGGAGCGTCACAGGAGGCGTTTCCACGCAGAGCGTGGGAACGATCAGGGGGGCTGTAATTGCCTCACCCTCTACCACCCGGTAAAGTGCCGCTCCCCCGTAATGCCCGAGGCAATCCCATGACCCAGACCTTTGAAATCGCCGTGATCGGCGCCACCGGTACCGTTGGCGAAACCCTGGTGCAGATTCTCGAAGAGCTGGAGTTCCCGGTGGGCACCTTGCACCTGCTGGCGGGCAGCAACTCGGCGGGGGCTTCGGTGCCGTTTCGGGGCAAGAACGTGCGGGTCAAAGAAGTCGACACGTTTGACTTCAGCAAGGTGCAGTTGGCGTTCTTCGCCGCAGGCCCAGCGGTGACCCTGAGTTTCGCCCCGCGTGCCACCGCCGCTGGCTGCGCGGTGATCGACTTGTCCGGCGCATTGCCCGCCGAGCAGGCGCCGCAAGTGGTACCGCAGGCCAACGCCCATGTGCTGAACGCGTTGAAAAAGCCTTTTCAACTCGGCAGCCCGAGCCCCTGTGCCACGTACCTCGCGGTGGTGCTGGCGCCCTTGCGCGGTGTGGTGGACATCCAGCGCGTCAGCGTCACCGCCAACCTGGCCATCTCTGCCCAGGGCCGCGAGGCCGTCAGCGAGTTGGCGCGCCAGACCGCCGAGCTGCTGAACGTACGCCCCCTGGAGCCGGCGTTCTTCGATCGGCAAGTGGCGTTCAACCTGCTGGCGCAAGTCGGCACGCCGGATGCCCAAGGTCATACCGCCCTGGAGAAACGTCTCGTCCACGAACTGCGCGCCGTGCTGGAAACACCTTTACTAAAGATTTCCGCCACCTGCGTTCAAGCCCCGGTGTTTTTCGGCGATAGCCTGACTGTGTCGCTGCAACTGGCCGCGCCGGTCGACCTGGCCGCGGTGAACCGCGCCCTCGAGGCTGCGCCGGGTATCGAGCGGGTCGAGGAGGGCGATTACCCCACGGCCGTAGGCGATGCCGTTGGCCAGGACGTGGTGTACGTAGGGCGAGTTCGCGCCGGTATCGACGACCCGGCGGAACTAAATCTTTGGCTGACGTCAGATAACGTACGCAAAGGCTCGGCCCTGAACGCCGTGGAGCTGGCGCAGTTGTTGATAAAAGGCCTTGTGTAAAAGATACTTGGCGGCAATTTGTAGATTGATTCTAACCAGGCGCTATGCTTGGTCCCAAGTGAAACACAAGCGCGTCGGTGACCTATCGGCTCGCCATGCCTAATGGCAGCGGTTACCAACCTTCTCGCAGGGCGGGAAGCGTTCAAACAAAGGATGAGGCTATGGTTCAAGTTCGCAAACTGGTGTTAGCAATAGCGGCCGCCTCGGCGCTGTCCTCCGGTATGGCGCAGGCGCTGCAACTTGGGGAGATGACCCTCAAGTCGAAGTTGAACCAGCCGCTGTCCGTGGAAATCGAATTGCGCGATGTGGGCGGCCTCACCGCGTCCGAGATCACCCCCAGCCTGGCGTCTGCCCAGGCCTTCGTGGACGCGGGTGTCGATCGCCAGGCGTTCCTCGATGACCTGACGTTCACCCCGGTGATCAACCCCGAAGGTCGCAGCGTGGTGCGCGTGACCTCCAGCAAGCCGCTGCCCGATTCCTATGTGCGCTTCCTCATGCAGGTGCAATGGCCCAATGGCCGTTTGATGCGTGATTACAGCGTGCTGCTCGACCCGGCCAAGTTCGACCAGCCGGCCCCGACGGCGAGCGCGCCGGCCAGCACCGCGCCAGCCAGTACCGCACCTGCCGCCAGCACGCCTGCCCAGCACACCACCACGTCCCGCGACACCTTGTGGGAAATTGCCGCAAAGAATCGCAATGGCGCCTCGGTCCAGCAAACGATGCTGGCCATCCAGGCGCTTAACCCGGATGCCTTTGTCGACGGCAATATCAACCGCCTGAAAACCGGCCAGGTCCTGCGCCTGCCGGACGCTACGCAAAGCACCGCCCTGGCGCAGCCGCAAGCGATCGCCGAAGTGAGCGCGCAGAACGCCGCCTGGCGCCAGGGCCGTCGTGGCCCGCAGAGCCAAGTGGCCGGCAAGCCACAGTTGGACGCGACCAAGCGCACCCAGGCCGGCAATGCGCCGTCGAGCACCCAGGCCAAGGACAATTTGAGCCTGGTGTCGGCCGAAGCCGCCAAGAAAGGTGGAAAGGGCACCGTCGGTGACAGCCGCGCCCTGAGCGACAAGCTGGCGATGACCCAGGAAGAGCTCGACACCACGCGGCGCGACAACGAAGAGCTGAAAAGCCGTGCCGCCGACTTGCAAAGCCAGTTGGACAAGCTGCAAAAGCTGATCCAGCTCAAGAATGACCAGTTGGCTCGTTTGCAGGCGCAAACGGGTGAACCACAGACCGCCGCGATGCCCGCGCAGTTGCCGGGTGAACCTGCAGCCGAGCCGGCAGCTCCCGCTGCAACACCAGCGCCAGCGCCTGAACCGGTTAAGCCAGCTGCCGCGCCGGCCAGCACTGAAGGCAAGTTCAACGACCTGCTGACCAACCCGATTGTGCTCGGCATCCTTGGCGGTGCGGCCCTGCTGGTGGTGTTGCTGCTTCTGCTGCTGTGGGCACGCCATCGCAATGCTCGTCGCGAAGAAGAGAAGCATCTGCGCATGGCGCGGGCGTTGGCCGAAGAGCCTGAGTTCGTTTCCAATATCGATCAAGACCTGCCGCCTGACAGCTTCGAGGGTCTTGAAGTACCGCCGCCGAGCGTCAAGCTCGACACCGCAACGCCGCCAGCACCCGCGCCTGCACCGGTGGTTGAGACGGTTGTGGCACCGACGGTCGCCTCTGTGCTGGCGCCGTTGGCGGTTGCCGTGGCTCAGGAAAATTCCAGCGACGCCCTGGCCCAGGCCCAGTCCCATATCGACCGTGGCCACCTGAACCAGGCGGCGGATGTGCTTGAACAAGCCATCAAGCGCGAGCCCAAACGCAGCGACCTGCGTTTGAAGCTGATGGAAGTCTATGGCCTGCAGAACAACAAGGACGGGTTCGTTACCCAAGAGCGCCAGTTGGTGGCCAACGGTGAGAACCATGCTCAGGTCGAGCAGCTCAAGGCGCGTTTCCCGGCCATGGCCGTGTTGGCCGCGGGTGTCAGTGCCGCAGTGGCCGCCGCAGCCCTGGATGCGCAGTACGTCAAGGACCTGCTCGACGACAAGCCGACCCCAGCCCCGCAGGCAGATACCTTCGACACCGATTTCGACCTGAGCCTGGATGACCTGGAAGCTGCCTCGCCGGCCGAGATCGCGCAAGACCAGCAAACCTTTGAATCGCTGCTCAAACAACAGACCGAGCCCAAGGCCGATGCGCCGGACCTGTCGGACTTTGACCTGGACCTGCAGTTGGACCCGCCCGCGTCGCAATCCGATGACGACTTCCTGTCGGGCCTGGAAGGGCAGATCAAGGATGTACCGCCGGTAGAGCCGCCGACCCTGACGCCGGCTGCGCTGGACGAATTCGACCTGCCGGAAGACTTTGACCTGTCGCTGGCGGATGAGCCGAGCGCGCCTGCGGCCAAGTCCGATGCCTTCGCTTCGGAGCTGGACGACGTCAATGCTGAGCTGGATCGTTTGTCTCAGAGCCTGGAACATCCGCCGATCGGGCCTTCCTTCACAGCTGAAGATGCCGCGCTGGGTGCTGAGGACGAGCCAGAGTTCGATTTCCTCTCCGGCACCAATGAAGTGGCCACCAAGCTTGACCTGGCCCAGGCGTACATCGACATGGGCGATGCCGAAGGCGCGAAAGACATCCTGTCTGAAGTGCTGACCGAAGGCGACGAAGGTCAGCGTAGCGAAGCCAAGGAAATGCTCGGCCGAATCTAACGGCCGACGCAGAAAAATGTGGGGCTTGCTCGCGAATGCGGTGGTTCAACTGCTGATGTGCTGGATGATACGGCGCATTCGCGAGCAACCCCGCTCCCACATTTAAAGTCCACTCATGCACCCTGACGCCCTATAATGCCCGCCTTTGCGCAACTCATCAGGCTCACAGTTCTTGGCAAATATAGATAACGCGGCTGCCGAAATGGCGGCCGCAGGCTTTTACCGCATCGCCCTGGGCGTGGAATACAAAGGCTCGCGCTATCGCGGCTGGCAGCGTCAGGCCTCCGGGGTGCTGACGGTGCAGGAAACCCTGGAAAATGCCCTGTCCAAAGTCGCCAACTCGCCGGTGTCGCTGATGTGTGCCGGGCGTACCGACGCTGGTGTACACGCGTGTGGCCAAGTGGTGCACTTCGACACCCAGGCCGAGCGTTCGATGAAGGCGTGGGTGATGGGCGCTAATATCAATTTGCCCCATGACGTCAGCGTCAGCTGGGCCAAGGTCATGCCGGCGCATTTCCACGCGCGTTTCAAGGCCATCGCCCGGCGTTACCGCTACGTGATCTACAACGATCAGATCCGCCCGGCGCACCTCAATGAAGAGATTACCTGGAACCACCGCCCGCTGGATGCCGAGCGCATGGCCGAAGCCGCGCAGCATCTGGTCGGGGTGCATGACTTCAGCGCCTTCCGTGCCGGCCAGTGTCAGGCCAAGTCGCCGATCAAGGAAGTCCACCACCTGCGGGTGACGCGGCACGGCAAGATGATCGTGCTGGATATCCGTGCCGGGGCCTTCCTGCATCATATGGTGCGCAATATCGCTGGGGTGCTGATGACCATCGGCACCGGTGAGCGCCCGGTGGAGTGGGCCAAGGAAGTGCTGGAAAGCCGCATTCGCCGCACGGGCGGGGTCACGGCGCATCCGTTCGGCCTGTATCTGGTGGATGTGGAGTACCGCGACGAGTTCGAACTGCCGGAACGCTTTATCGGGCCGCACTTCCTCACCGGTTTCAGCGAACTTGGCGGCTGACGCCCGGAAAAGCTTTTGTTACCATCCGGGACTTTCTCGGTCCAACCCTGAGGTTCCTACGACATGTCAGCCGTTCGCAGCAAGATTTGCGGGATTACCCGCATAGAAGACGCGCTGGCGGCGG
This sequence comes from Pseudomonas sp. B2021, assembly GCF_018135665.1. Classification (NCBI taxonomy): domain Bacteria; kingdom Pseudomonadati; phylum Pseudomonadota; class Gammaproteobacteria; order Pseudomonadales; family Pseudomonadaceae; genus Pseudomonas; species Pseudomonas sp. B2021. The sequence goes on along the minus strand of NZ_SMOF01000001.1, from coordinate 4,128,402 downwards.
TCGAAGCGGGGGCGGATGCCATTGGCCTGGTGTTTTATGCCAAGAGCCCACGGGCGGTGAATGTGCTGCAGGCGCGGGCGATTATCGCTGCGTTGCCGCCCTTTGTGACCACCGTGGGGCTGTTCGTGAACGCCAGCCGCTGCGAGCTCAACGAAACCCTGGATGCGGTGCCGCTGGATATGTTGCAGTTCCACGGCGACGAATCGCCAGAGGAATGCGAAAGCTATCAGCGCCCGTACATCAAGGCGTTGCGGGTCAAGGCCGGGGACGATATCGCCGCAGCCTGCGCCGCGTATGCCGGCGCTCGCGGGATTCTACTGGACACCTACGTCGAAGGCGTACCCGGTGGTACGGGCGAGGCGTTTGACTGGTCGCTGATTCCCGAGGGTTTGAGCAAGCCAGTTATCCTCGCGGGTGGGCTCACCCCTGAGAACGTCCAGGCGGCCATCGAACAGGTCCGGCCGTATGCCGTGGACGTCAGCGGTGGGGTGGAACAGGGCAAGGGGATAAAGGACCCGAGCAAGATTCGCGCGTTCATGCAGGCCGTGCGCAACAGCAGGGGTGGGATGTGACGGCTGGCAGTCTGCCGCCGTCCATAACTACCACTGTGTAAAACAGCCCGGCGCCGCCTGTGGGTGGCCCGGAAACGAAGTGGCAACCCTGCGCTGGCAGGTTGTCTGGAAGGCTGAGGATACGGGCGGGAAATGGCAGGTCCAACGTCTGACCCCGTCCCGCCTGTGTCATCGCCACATATGAATTTAGCTCAAGGGCATACGCGGGGCTGTGTTCAAGCCACCGGTACTGGAGAAAAGAAAGCATGAGCAACTGGTTAGTAGACAAACTGATCCCTTCGATCATGCGTTCCGAGGTGAAGAAAAGCTCGGTTCCTGAAGGTCTGTGGCACAAATGCCCATCCTGCGACGCGGTGCTGTATCGCCCGGAGCTGGAAAAGACCCTGGACGTTTGCCCCAAGTGCAACCACCACATGCGTATTGGCGCACGCGCCCGTATCGACATCTTCCTGGATGCCGACGGCCGTAATGAGCTGGGCGCCGACCTGGAGCCGGTTGACCGTCTCAAGTTCCGCGACAGCAAGAAGTACAAGGACCGTCTGGTCGGCGCGCAGAAGCAGACCGGCGAGAAAGACGCGCTGATTTCGGTCAGCGGCAAGCTGCTGGGCATGCCAGTGGTGGTTTCGGCCTTCGAATTCTCCTTCATGGGCGGCTCCATGGGTGCCATCGTCGGTGAGCGCTTTGTTCGCGCTGCCAACTATGCCCTGGAAAACCGTTGCCCGATGATCTGCTTCGCCGCCTCTGGTGGTGCGCGTATGCAGGAAGCCCTGATTTCCCTGATGCAAATGGCCAAGACCTCGGCGGTACTGGCGCGTCTGCGTGAAGAAGGCATCCCGTTCATCTCCGTGCTGACCGACCCGGTCTACGGCGGCGTGTCCGCCAGCCTGGCGATGTTGGGCGATGTGATCGTTGGCGAGCCTAAAGCGCTGATCGGCTTTGCCGGCCCACGTGTGATCGAGCAGACCGTGCGGGAAAAACTGCCGGAAGGCTTCCAGCGCAGCGAGTTCCTGCTGGAGCACGGTGCGATCGACCTGATCATCCCGCGTGGCGAATTGCGCCCGCGCCTGGGCAGCCTGCTTGCGCAAATGATGGGCCTGCCGACGCCTGTGTACATTGCGCCTAAGGTCGAGCCGATCGTCGTGCCGCCGGTGCCTGCAAACCTATGACCCAACGAACCCTGGGCGAATGGCTCGCCTACCTTGAGCAGTTGCATCCGTCCGCCATCGACATGGGCCTGGAGCGCTCGCAACAGGTAGCGGCCCGCCTCGGGTTGGGCCAGCCGGCACCGCGTGTGATCACGGTGACCGGCACCAACGGCAAAGGCTCCACCTGTGCCTTTGTCGCCGCGCTGTTGCAGGCCCAGGGCCTCAAGGTCGGCGTGTACAGCTCGCCGCACCTGCTGCGCTACAACGAGCGGGTGCAGCTCAATGGCGTAGAGGCCACTGATGCCCAGCTGTGCGAAGCCTTTGCTGCGCTGGAGGCCGGGCGTGGCGACATCTCCCTGACCTATTTCGAGATGGGCACCCTGGCGGCGTTCTGGCTGTTCGAGCGTGCGCAACTGGATGTGGTCGTGCTGGAAGTCGGCCTCGGCGGGCGCCTGGATACGGTCAATGTGGTGGATGCCGACCTGGCCCTGGTGACCAGCATAGGTGTCGATCATGCTGACTACCTGGGCAATACCCGCGAATCGGTGTCTTTTGAAAAGGCCGGGATCTTCCGCCAGGGCCGTCCGGCGCTGTGCGGTGACCTGGATCCGCCGCAACCCTTGCTGGACAAGGCGCGCGAACTGGATTGCCCGTTCTACCTGCGCGGTCGCGAATTCACTCTGGACATCGGCGACACCCATTGGCAATGGCGTGGGCAGGATGCACGTGGCCAACGGGTAGAGCTGCTTGATTTACCGTTGCTGAACCTGCCGATGGAAAACGCCGCGCTCGCGCTGCAAGCCTATCTGCTGCTGGACCTGCCGTGGGATGCCGCGCAGATTGCCGCGACCTTGCTGGCAACCAAAGTGGTGGGGCGCCTGGATCGCCGAACCTTCGACTGGCAAGGCAAGCGCCTGAGTCTGATGTTGGATGTGGGCCATAACCCCCATGCTGCGCAGTACTTGGCTCAGCGTCTGGCGCGTACCCCGCCGTTGGAGCGTCGCCTGGCGGTGTTCGGGTTGTTGGTCGACAAGGACCTGGACGGCGTGGTTGCGCCACTGCTGGGCAGCGTCCAGTCTTGGGCTGTTGCGCCGCTGGATACGCCGCGCAGCCGTCCCGCCGCTGAGCTGGAAACTGCCTTGCAGAACCTTGGCGCGCCGGTGGCGTCGTATGCAAGCGTCACTGCGGCCCTGGAGGCGCAGTGTGCGGTAGCGACGGCCGAGGACGAAATCCTGTTGTTCGGATCATTTTATTGTGTTGCCGAGGCGCTTGAATGGCTGGCCCGGCGCTCCACGGAGGAAGCTGCACATGGCATTACTGGATAGCGCATACAAGCAGCGAATGGTCGGGGCCTTGGTGCTGGTGGCGTTGGCGGTAATCTTTCTGCCGATGCTGTTCTCCCGCCAGGACGAACAGCGCCAGGTGGTGGTTGAAGCCCCTGCCGCGCCCCAGGCACCGGTGGTGCCGCAGGTTCAGGTCGAGCCGGTGGTGGTGCCTGAGCCCCAGGCGTTGCCGCAAGAACCTGTGCCCACCGATGAAGACGTTGCCGCGCAAGAGGCGCCCTCGATGCCGGTGCAGCCGAGTGTCCCGGTGGTCAAGCCGACCCCGGCACCGGCCGTTGCTGCCAAGCCGGCCGCCCCTGCGCCAGTGCCCAAACCGGTAGCGCCGCAGCCTGCGGCACCGGGCAAGCCGGATGTGGGCCAGAGCCGCATCGACCCTAATGGCCTGCCGATCAGTTGGTCGATCCAACTGGCCAGCCTGGCCAACCGCGAAAGTGCTGACGCCCTGCAGAAAAAGCTGCGAGCCCAGGGTTATAACGCTTATATCCGCAGCGCCGACGGCAAGAACCGTGTGTTTGTCGGGCCGCTGATCGAGCGTGCCGAGGCAGATCGCCTGCGCGATCTGCTGGGTCGCCAGCAGAACCTCAACGGTTTCGTGGTGCGTTTCCAGCCCGAGCGCGGCTGAACAACCGCCGGCTTTGGCTGGTAAATGTGGGAGCTGGCTTGCCTGCGATGGCGGTGGTTCAATCGACAACGATGTCGAATGTTCCGCCCTCATCGCAGGCAAGCCAGCTCCCACATTGATTTATGGTGGGCTTGAAATGGCGTTCACACCGCCCAATCTATTGATTTGCAAAGCACCCGCAATCACCGCTTACCGATAGCCCGGCGCTCTGCTAAAATGCGCCGCCTTATCCGTACGTAGGCTGCACTGTGCCATTTACCTGGGTTGATTGGGCGATCGTTGCAATCGTCGCCATCTCCGCTTTGATCAGTCTAAGCCGCGGCTTCGTAAAAGAAGCACTGTCGTTGCTGACCTGGATCATCGCAGGAGTCGTAGCCTGGATGTTCGGTGGTTCGCTGTCGGTCTACCTGGCCGGGTACATAGAGACACCTTCGGCTCGCGTCATCGCGGGCTGCGCCATCATGTTCATCGCCACGCTGTTGGTGGGGGCAATGGTCAATTATCTTATTGGCGAGTTGATACGTGTCACCGGCCTTTCCGGGACCGATCGATTTCTCGGCATGGCCTTCGGGGCTGCGCGTGGCGCGCTGCTGGTGGTCGTGGCGGTCGGGCTGTTGAGCCTGGGGCCGGTACAGCAGGATTCGTGGTGGCAGGAGTCGGTACTCGTGCCAAAATTTCTATTGGTTGCAGACTGGTCCAAAAACCTCATATTGGGGTGGAGCAGTCAGTGGCTGGCCAGCGGAATCAGCGTACCCGCTGATCTTCCGTTCAAGGAACACCTCTTGCCGGCCAAAACGCCTCAGTAAGCTGTGTTCAGTCAAGATTCATTAAGTAGGGGTTGCGTCGCATGTGTGGCATCGTCGGTATCGTCGGTAAGTCGAACGTCAATCAGGCGCTGTATGACGCGCTAACCGTCCTCCAGCACCGCGGCCAGGACGCTGCCGGTATTGTGACCAGCCACGACGGCCGGTTATTCCTGCGCAAGGACAATGGCCTGGTGCGTGACGTGTTCCATCAGCGTCACATGCAGCGCCTCGTCGGGCACATGGGCATTGGTCATGTGCGTTACCCGACTGCCGGTAGCTCGACCTCGGCCGAAGCTCAACCGTTCTACGTCAACTCGCCTTACGGCATTACCTTGGCGCACAACGGTAACCTGACCAACGTTGAACAACTGGCCAAGGAGATCTACGAATCTGACCTGCGCCACGTCAACACCAGCTCCGATTCGGAAGTGCTGCTCAACGTGTTCGCCCACGAGCTGGCCCAGCGCGGCAAGCTGCAGCCGACCGAAGAAGACGTGTTCGCCGCCGTGATCGATGTGCACAACCGTTGCGTCGGTGGTTATGCGGTGGTGGCGATGATCACCGGTTACGGCATCGTCGGTTTCCGCGACCCCCACGGCATTCGCCCGATCGTGTTCGGCCAGCGTCACACCGACGAAGGCGTCGAGTACATGATCGCTTCTGAAAGCGTGTCCCTGGACGTGCTGGGCTTCACCCTGATCCGCGACCTGGCGCCGGGCGAAGCTGTCTACATCACTGAGGACGGCAAGCTGCACACCCGTCAGTGCGCCGTAGCGCCGAAACTCACCCCGTGCATCTTCGAACACGTCTACCTGGCGCGTCCGGATTCGATCATCGACGGCGTCTCGGTCTACAAGGCGCGCCTGCGCATGGGCGAGAAGCTGGCCGAGAAGATCCTGCGCGAGCGCCCCGAGCACGATATCGACGTGGTCATCCCGATCCCGGACACCAGCCGTACCGCTGCGCTGGAGCTGGCCAACCATTTGGGCGTCAAGTTCCGCGAAGGCTTCGTGAAGAACCGCTACATCGGCCGTACCTTCATCATGCCCGGCCAGGCGGCGCGCAAGAAGTCGGTACGCCAGAAGCTCAACGCCATTGAGCTCGAGTTCCGCGGCAAGAACGTGATGCTGGTGGATGACTCCATCGTGCGCGGCACCACCTGCAAGCAGATCATCCAGATGGCCCGCGAAGCCGGGGCTAAGAACGTGTACTTCTGTTCCGCCGCGCCTGCGGTGCGTTACCCGAACGTGTACGGTATCGACATGCCGAGCGCCCATGAGTTGATCGCTCATAATCGTTCTACCCAGGATGTGGCCGACCTGATCGGCGCCGACTGGCTGATCTACCAGGACCTGCCGGACCTGATCGAAGCGGTTGGCGGTGGCAAGATCAAGATCGAGCAGTTCGACTGCGCCGTGTTCGACGGCAAGTACGTGACCGGCGATGTCGACGAGGCCTACCTGAACAAGATCGAACAGGCGCGCAACGACTCGTCGAAGATCAAGACCCAGGCGGTCAGCGCGATCATCGATCTGTATAACAACTGAGTAAACACCGGCCCTGAGGGGCCGGTTTTGTATCTTAAATAAAGAATTGAATAAGGAGTCGCAGCATGAGTCAGGAATGGGATGCCGGTCGGTTGGACAGCGACCTCGATGGCGTAGCTTTCGATACCCTGGCTGTGCGCGCCGGCCAGCACCGTACCCCGGAAGGTGAACACGGCGACCCGATGTTCTTCACCTCCAGCTACGTGTTCCGTACTGCCGCCGATGCCGCTGCGCGCTTTGCCGGCGAAGTGCCGGGCAACGTGTATTCGCGCTACACCAACCCGACCGTGCGCGCGTTCGAAGAGCGCATCGCGGCCCTGGAAGGTGCCGAGCAGGCCGTGGCGACTGCCACCGGCATGGCGGCCATCCTGGCGGTTGTGATGAGCCTGTGCAGCGCCGGCGACCATGTGCTGGTATCGCGCAGCGTGTTCGGCTCGACCATCAGCCTGTTCGAAAAGTACTTCAAGCGTTTCGGTATTGAAGTGGACTACGTACCCCTGGCGGACCTGTCCGGTTGGGAGGCGGCCATCAAGGCCAATACCAAGCTGTTGTTCGTCGAATCGCCGTCCAACCCGCTCGCTGAGCTGGTGGACATCGCTGCGCTGTCCGAAGTCGCGCATGCCAAAGGCGCGATGCTGGTGGTGGACAACTGCTTCTGCACCCCGGCCTTGCAGCAGCCGCTGAAGCTGGGTGCGGACATCGTGGTGCACTCGGCAACCAAGTTCATCGACGGCCAGGGCCGTTGCATGGGCGGCGTGGTGGCTGGTCGCAGCGAGCAGATGAAGGAAGTGGTGGGCTTTCTGCGCACCGCTGGCCCGACCCTGAGCCCGTTCAACGCCTGGATCTTCCTCAAAGGCCTGGAAACCCTCAGCCTGCGCATGAAAGCCCATTGCGCCAACGCCCAAGCCCTGGCCGAGTGGCTGGAACAACAGGACGGTATCGAGAAGGTGCATTACGCCGGCCTCAAGAGCCACCCGCAACACGCCTTGGCCCAGCGCCAGCAGCGTGGTTTCGGTGCGGTGGTGAGTTTCGAAGTGAAGGGCGGCAAAGACGGCGCCTGGCGCTTTATCGACGCGACGCGCTTGATCTCCATTACCGCCAACCTGGGTGACAGCAAGACCACCATCACCCACCCGAGCACCACCTCCCACGGGCGCCTGGCGCCCCAGGAGCGTGAAGCGGCCGGCATCCGTGACAGCCTGATCCGCATTGCGGTGGGCCTGGAAGACATTGCCGACTTGCAGGCAGACCTGGCCCGCGGGCTGGCGGCCTTGTGATCGAGTGGTCCATGGAGGCCGCAGCGGCCAGTAACGGGCGCGTGGCGTTGGTGACGGGCGCGGCGCGGGGCATTGGCCTCGGGATTGCCGCGTGGCTGATCAGTGAAGGCTGGCAGGTGGTGCTGACCGACCTGGACCGCGAGCGCGGTGCCAAGGTGTCCAAGGTGCTGGGCGACAATGCCTGGTTTATCACCATGGACGTGGCCGACGAGAAGCAAGTGGCCCAGGGTGTCGCCGAGGTGCTGGGGCAGTTCGGGCGCCTGGACGCGCTGGTTTGCAATGCGGCGGTGGCCGACCCGCGCAATATCACCCTGGAAAGCCTCGACCTGGCGTACTGGAATCGCGTGCTGGCGGTCAACCTCAGCGGGCCGATGCTGTTGGCCAAGCACTGCGCGCCTTACCTGCGTGCCCATGGCGGTGCCATCGTCAACCTGGCCTCGACCCGGGCGCGTCAATCCGAGCCTGACACCGAAGCCTATGCGGCCAGCAAAGGTGGGCTGTTGGCCCTGACCCACGCCCTGGCCATGAGCCTTGGGCCGGAAGTGCGGGTCAATGCGGTCAGCCCTGGCTGGATCGACGCACGTGACCCGGCTGCGCGGCGTGCAGAACCGCTCACCGACGCCGATCATGCCCAGCATCCGGCGGGCAGGGTGGGGACGGTGGAGGACGTGGCGGCGATGGTGGCCTGGTTGCTGTCACGCCAGGCCGGGTTCGTCACCGGGCAAGAGTTCGTGGTGGACGGCGGCATGAGCAAGAAGATGATTTACAGCGAGTAGGGCCGGTAGCCGTCTTGAAGTCATTTTTGTCTTTTTCAGAAAAACTTCAAGCAGGCTATTGACTTAGGTCCGCTACCTGCGTAAATTTCGCGGCCTCAACGAAGCAAAGGGTGATTAGCTCAGCTGGGAGAGCATCTGCCTTACAAGCAGAGGGTCGGCGGTTCGATCCCGTCATCACCCACCACTTCTTGAGAGTTTTGCCCTCGGGCAAGACGCAACGTTAAAGGTTGCACCGACGCGCAGCGGTAGTTCAGTCGGTTAGAATACCGGCCTGTCACGCCGGGGGTCGCGGG
>NZ_SMOF01000001.1:4067133-4119981 GCF_018135665.1 Pseudomonas sp. B2021 | reverse complement strand
TACCGGCCTGTCACGCCGGGGGTCGCGGGTTCGAGTCCCGTCCGCTGCGCCATATTTTCCAGGTTCGATGTGTCGGGCTTGAGATTGAACAGCCAACGCTGATCAGTCAGATGTTTAAAGGTGGTTGAGGGTTCATGCTCAATCAGCCAAGCGATACGCAGCGGTAGTTCAGTCGGTTAGAATACCGGCCTGTCACGCCGGGGGTCGCGGGTTCGAGTCCCGTCCGCTGCGCCATATCTGCCTCAAGGCCCACTGAACGCCTTGAAGCACAAGGAAAGCCACTGGCTCACCTTGATCCGATAGCAAAGACCCTGGTCGAAAGACCGGGGTTTTTTGTGTCTGGGGGTTTGAAAAAAACCTCATCTTCTTCGCTACCACCAGCGCTCATTATCGGCAAACGGCCGACAGATCATTTCGATTCTGTCGGCCGTTTTGCGTTCTTGTGTCAAAAAATTTCAATGTGGTTATTTGCCGCAGGCGCAGAAACCTTTAAAGTTAACCCTTCGGTCAACTTTGCACTGTCATCATGGCCTTTTGATTCGTCGAGAAAGGCTTCTGCAAGTCTCCAGATTCGGTGTACTTAACCATAAGGGCGGATTTATAACCGCTCAGAGGATGATCCATGTCCAACCGTGAAATAACCCGGCGCTCGTTCCTCCAGGGCGGGCTGGTGGCGGGTGTGAGTGTCACGCTCACGCCGCTCAGCACCCAGGCGCTGGCTGCCTTGATGGAAAACAGCGTGACCGTGCCGTCTGAAAAGTGGCTCGGCCATAACGGCAAGGCGCGCCAGCGTAACGATGCCTTGTCGAAAGTCTGCGGCAGCAAGGTGTTTGCCCGCGACATCCGTTCCAAGGACATGCCCGGCTGGCCCCAGCAGCAAGGTCACGCCATGTTGCTTAAAACCATCAAGGCCGACCACATCTACGCGGGCTACGACCTGTCGTGGCTTGGCGCCGATCTGCAGCCGGACCGTATTGTCACCGCTGCCGACCTGGACAAGGACGGTATCGTCTTCCCGGAAGAGCATGCGCCGGACCCGTTGCTGCCCGAGGGTAAAGTGCCGATGTTCATCGGTCACCCGGTGGCGATCCTGATCTGGAACGACTTCGAGCGTTTCCGCCAGGCCAAGAACAAGCTCAAGTTCAATGACAAGGCGATTCGTTACGGTGCCAAAGTGCCGTATTACGAAGGTGACCCCTACGGTAGCTTCCGCTACGTGCGCGTGGGTGGCCCGACCTCGGCCGACGAAGACGAATTCGCCAGCCTCAAGGATTCGATCCTGTTCCCGATGCTGAAAAACCGTCGCCCAGTGTGGAATTCCCAGCCAAACCTGCACGGCAACCTGACCGAGCGCGGGCTGTTCTACGCCGAGCGCATGAAGAGCCAGATCAACACGCCACCGGACAACTGGCTGGTATTTGACGAGCGCTACAAAACCCCATCGATCGAACCGGCCGCCATGGAGCCGGACAACGGCAACGGTTGGTACGATCCGGCGACCAAGACCCTGCACTTTGTGGTGGCCACCCAGTGCCCATTGGAAGTCGCGACCGAGACCGCCAAAATGATCTCGCCGTCGAGCTTCGGCCTGGCCCACTTGAACATGCACCCGGGTTACACCGTGGGGTACGGCTCCAAAGACCACAACATTTTCGTCTACTACGCCGCCCTCGCTGCGTTGTATGGCGCCGGCGTGCCGGTGCGTCTGGCCAATGACCGTTACGAGCAATTCCAGAGCGGCATCAAACGCCACCCGTTCGATATTCGCTATCAGTTGGCGGTCGACAAAAACGACCACAGTTTCAAAATTTTCCTCGCCGACATGAGCGTCGACGGCGGTGGCCGGATCAACTACAGCCCATCGGTGGCTGCGGTCGGCGCCACGGCGGCGCAGTCGATCTACTACATGCCGCAGAACGACCTGCAAGTGACCGCGTACCACTCCCGTGGCGTTGAAGCCGGTTCGATGCGTGGCTACGGCACCCTGCAAAGCATGGCGGCGACCGAAATGATGGTCGACGAAATCGCCGGGCGCCTGGGTGTGGATGCCATTGAGCTGCGGCGCAAGAACGCACTGCGTTCGGGCATGAAGAACACCCAGGGCGCGATCCCTGCCGGTGCGTTGCGCCTGCACGAAATTCTCGACAAGGCCGCTGCGCACGACGTATGGAAAAACCGCGACGCGATCAAGCAACAACGCGAAGCCGCCGACCCGGATAACTGGTATGGCGTTGGTTTCGCCATCTGCCAGAAAGACTTCGGCACAGGTTCCGAAGCGCCGATGGCCAGTGTTGAATTCAGCGCTGACGGTCGCATCAGTCTGCGTCATATCGGTATCGAAATCGGCACCGGCATGTCCACTTCGCAATCGCTGGTGGTCGCCGATTTTCTCGGCAGCCCGGCCCACGAAGTGAAGACTGGCGAAACAGAGTGGCAGGAAATGCAGCTGGTCACCGGCGGCAACCCTTACACCATGAGCCAGGCCGAGCAGGACAACCTGCTGCGCAACCCGCGTTGGGTGGGCAAGCTCGCGTCGGCGTCTTCGGCGACCAACTCGGCGTACTACTTCAGCCACGCCACCCGTGAAGCGGCGCGTGTGCTGTTCAACCACGGCCTGTGGCCAGCAGCGCTGGAGATCTGGCGCCAGGGCCCGTTCGGCGGCCAGGCCAACCCCTATGTGGTACGCCGCGAAGACGCGCATTGGGTCGACGGCAAGCTCACCGCCAACGGTATGCAGCCGTTGAGCTTTGAAGAACTGGCCAAGCGCGCGCACGAGCGCGGCCTGGTCACCGCTGCCACGGTCCACGGGTTCAACCGCTGGAGCTGGGCCGAAGCCGAATACAGCATCGACGGCGTGCGCGAGCGCCTGCCGCTCGACGGTCTGGCGGTGAAGTACGGCGACGGCGCACCGAAAGCCAAGCAGGCGCTGATGAGCACTGCCGGTTTCCACCTGCTCGATCGCCAGAACATCAGCTATCCCGCCACCCAGTTGAACAACGCTGCGGTGACGTACTACAGCCCCGTCGCCACGTTGGTGGAGTTGAAGGTCAACAAGGGTTCGGCGCAGGTCGAAGTGCTCAATCACCATTCGTGGATCGAGTGCGGGCGGGTGCTGGTTGAAGAGTTGGTCAAGGGCCAGCTCGAAGGCGGTGTGGCCATGGGCATCGGTCACGCCTTGATGGAAGAAATGCCGCTGTACGAAGGCGGGCCGGGGGAGGGTGACTGGAACTTCAACCGCTACCGCCTGCCGATGGCGCGTCACGTTGCCGTGTGGAAACAGACCTCGGAGATTCTGCCGGCGCTGTCGCCGAGCGACCCGTCCAAAGGTATCGCTGAAGTGGTGATGATCCCGATTGTCGGGGCCATTGGTAATGCGGTGGCGCACGCCATCGGTAAACGTGTTCGCGACCTGCCAATCACGGCTGTCCGCATCAAGGAGGCCCTCAATGGCTAACCGTCCGCTTCAACTGACCCTCAATGGTCAATCCGTCGGCCCGGTGGACATCCCTGATGACCTGCCGATGATCGACTACCTGCACGAATACAAAAACCTCACGGGCTCGCGGCTGGGCTGCGGCCAAGGCATTTGCCACGCCTGTGTGGTGATCGTCGACAACCCGGACGGCACCAGCGAAGAAGTGCGCACCTGCATCACCGGCGCGCATTACTTTGAAGGCAAGCAAGTGCGCACTATCGAAGGCCACGCCAAGCGCGATGAGTCGGGCCAGGTCACTGAGCTCAACCCGATCCAGCAGCGCTTCGTGGATGAGTTCGCCTTTCAGTGCAGCTATTGCGCGCCGGGCTTCGTCAATGCGGCGACCGTGTTAGTGGAGAAACTGCAACGCCAGCCGACCGTGTACAGCAAGCTGGAACAAATCATCGAGGACAGCCTCGGTCATCACGTCTGCCGTTGTACCGGGTACGTGCGTTATTACAACGCCACCCGCAACGTGCTGACCGATCTCGGCCTGGTCAAGGAGGGTTAAGCATGAAGCTTTTTCTGACCCGCCTGGCCTTGGCGGTCGGCCTGGCCGCGCCGGTATTGTTTGCCCACGCTGATGATCAAGCCAAGCGCGGCGAATACCTCGCCCGCGCCGCTGACTGCATGGCCTGCCACACTGCACCGGGCGGTGCGCCGTTTGCCGGCGGCCTGCCGATTGTCTCGCCGTTTGGCACCATCTACGGCACCAACATCACGCCAAGCAAGGAACACGGCATCGGCTTGTACAACGATGACGAGTTCTTCGCCGCGTTGACTGAAGGCAAGCGTCGCGACGGCGCGTACTTGTACCCGGCGATGCCCTACACCTCGTACCACCTGATGCCGCGTGAAGACTCGGACGCCATTCATGCGTACCTCAAAACCATCGAGCCGATCGAGCGCGCAGCGCCGGTCACGAGCCTGAGCTTTCCCTTCAACGTGCGCCTGGGCTTGATGGGCTGGAACGTGTTGTACGGCAAAGCGCTGAAACTGGAACCGGCGCAAGGCAAGAGCGAAGCCTGGAAGCGCGGCCAGTACATGGTCGAAGTGCTCGGCCACTGCGGCGAATGCCACACGCCACGTGGCCTGCCCGGTGCGATGGAGCTGGACAAGCGCCTGACCGGCGGCATCCTCAATGGCTATCTGGCGCCCAGCCTGCTCGCCACGGACCTGGCCGCGCGCGGCTGGAATGAACAGGACCTGAGCACCTTCCTCAAGCACGGCATGAGCGCTCAGGGCTCAATGTTCAACGAGATGTTCCCGGTGTTTCACAACAGCACCCAGGGCCTGAGCGATGCGGACCTGGCCGCGATGGCGACCTTCCTGCTCGGCGATAAACCGCCGGCAGCCAAGGCGTTGGTCGAAGTGCCGGTGGAGAAACTTGGCCCGAGCGCTCAGCGCGGCCGCCAGGAATACCTGAACGTCTGTGCCGGTTGCCATGCGGCAGGTGGCGAAGGCAAGCCGCACATCGCGGTGGCGATGCGCGGCAACACCACGCTGCGGCTGGAAGACCCGCGCAACCTGGTACGGGTGATTGAGGACGGGATCGGCGAGCAGAAGTTCTCCGGGTTCGAACACATGCAACCGATGCCGGGCTTCGCTGGAAAACTCAGCTCGGAGCAACTCACCGATCTGATCAATTACCTGCGCCAAGGCTGGGGCGGGCAATCGGCGGAGCTGGCGGTAAGCGACGTGCAGAAGCTGCAGGCTGAGGCGCCGTCCATCGAGCACAAGGCGCACTGACATGCAGCATCTGGATCTGCAGGTGATACGACGGGCGCTGGAGTGGTCGGTGGCCGGACAGCGCATCTGGCTCTGTACGGTACTGGCCACCTACGGCTCGGCGCCGCGGGCGCCGGGTTCGCTGCTGGCGGTGAACGCCGCTGGGCAGTGGATTGGGTCGTTGTCGGGTGGTTGCGTCGAGGAAGACTTTCTCGAGCGCGTCGCCGAAGGTGCGTTTCTCGATGCGGTCAACGTGGTGCGCTATGGCGCAGGGGACGATCCGCGCTCGCGGGTCAGCCTGCCCTGTGGCGGTATTCTCGATGTCTTGGTTGAGAAGCTCGAGCCTGACTGCGAGGTGCAGGCGCACCTGCGTGAAGTGGAGTCGGCGCTGCTCGGGCAGCGCCGCTTGATTCGCGAGGTGTACCTGGCCAGCGGGGCGCACAGCCTGTTTGCTGACCGCGAGCAGGGCGCGCGCATCGAGCGTGACAGTGACCGGGTGCGCATCCGTGTTGGTGCGGCTCAGCGTTTGTTGCTGGCCGGGTACTCCAGCGTGGCGCAGGCGTGTGCCGAGTTTGCGGTCGGTCTTGGGTTTGAGGTGATCCTCTGCGACCCGCGCGATGAAGTGCTCGAAGGCGTGGTGCTCAATGGCGTGGAGATTCGTCGCCAGTTGCCGTCGGTGTTTATTGCCGACGGTGGCTGTCACCGTGATACGGCGGTGGTGGCGCTGACCCATGACCCGCGTATCGACGATCTGGCGATGATGGAAGCGGTGCGTACCGACGCGTTCTACATTGGCGTGATGGGGTCGTTGCAGACATCGCAGAAGCGCTTTGAGCGACTGCGCCGTATCGGTGGGTTAGGGGAGGCTGAATTGGCGCGGATACACGCACCCATCGGGCTTAACCTGGGCAGCAGGACGCCATCGGAAATCGCGCTGGCAGTATTGGCCGATATCGTGCGGATTCGCAGCGGGATTGCTCGCGACCAGCTCTGAAGCGCAGCCCTGTAGGTGTAGGAGCGGGCTTGCTCGCGAAAAACTTCAACGATAACGCGTTTATTCTGAATGAATGCGGCGGCTGTGAGTTTTTCGCGAGCAAGCTCGCTCCTACAGTGGTTACATCCCGAACTTATCCCGCAACCCGTAGTACCAGGCCCCCAACGCCGCAAACGGCGTGCGCAACATCTGCCCACCCGGGAACGGGTAATGCGGCAAGTCCGCAAACGCATCAAAACGCTCAGCCTGACCCCGCAAGGCCTCTGCCAGCACTTTGCCCGCCAGGTGCGTATACGTCACGCCATGGCCGCTACAGCCCTGGGAGTAATAGATGTTGTCGCCAAGGCGGCCAACCTGCGGCAAGCGCGACAGGGTCAGCAGGAAGTTGCCGGTCCAGGCGTAGTCGATCTTCACGTCCTTGAGCTGTGGAAATGCCTTAAGCATTTTCGGCCGGATGATCGCTTCGATATTCGCCGGGTCCCGCGCGCCATACACCACGCCGCCGCCGAAGATCAGGCGCTTGTCGCTGGTGAGGCGGTAGTAGTCGAGCAGGTAGTTGCAGTCCTCGACACAATAATCCTGGGGCAACAGCGTCTTGGCCACTTCATCGCCCAGTGGCGCCGTGGTGATCACTTGGGTGCCGCACGGCATCGACTTGGCCGCCAACTCCGGCACCAGATTGCCCAGGTAAGCGTTGCCCGCGACGATAATGAACTTGGCCCTGACCCTGCCTTCAGCGGTGTGCACCACCGGATTGGCACCGCGCTCAATGCGCACCGCTGCCGATTGCTCATAGATCGTGCCGCCCAGGGATTCCACGGCCGCGGCTTCACCGAGCGCCAGGTTGAGCGGGTGGATATGACCGCCGCTCATGTCCAGCAGGCCGCCCACATAGTTGTCACAGGCCACCACTTCGCGGATGCGGTGCTCGTCCAACAACTCCAGTTGCGTATGGCCGTAGCGCTCCCACAGGCGCTTCTGCGACTCCAAGTGGCCCATGTGCTTGCTATTGAGGGCGGCGAACACGCCGCCGTCCTTCAAGTCGCACTGGATCTGATACTTGGCCACGCGCTCACGGATGATCCTGCCGCCTTCAAACGCCATCTGCCCCAACAACTGCGCCTGCTGAGGCCCGACACTGCGCTCGATCACATCGATATCGCGGCTGTAACTGTTGACGATCTGCCCACCGTTGCGGCCCGAAGCACCAAAACCGACCTTGGCGGCTTCCAGCACCGTGACGCGAAAGCCGTTCTCCAGCAAAAACAGCGCACTGGAAAGCCCGGTATAGCCAGCCCCGATCACGCACACGTCGGTCTCGACTTCACCTTGCAGCACAGGACGGGGCGGGACTTCATTCGCAGAAGCGGCGTAATACGACTGGGGGTAGGGGGTGTTCGCCATCCTGGAACCTCTGTTTTATATTTTTTACGAGTGCGCCGATCCTACCTGAGTTGAAAATTGCCTGCCAGCCACCCGGAAATCACGGGTGTACCCGACGCAAATAAAAAATTCGCATATTCATAGGGTTAGCTGCAAAAAAGATGTTGACACCCCTTCGGAATTCCGTAGAATGCCGCCTCACAGCAGGCACGTAGCTCAGTTGGTTAGAGCACCACCTTGACATGGTGGGGGTCGTTGGTTCGAGTCCAATCGCGCCTACCAAACAAAATCCGCTCTGCTGGGCGGTCTAGAAGGGCTCACCGAAAGGTGGGCCCTTTTTTGTTGTGTGAAATTTGGGCACAGCAAAGCCAAGGCGCCTGGCGGCGTCCTTTCAGGGCTTGAAAGTCCAATCAGGCGAACAGCGTCGCCACCGCCAGCAGGCAAATTACCTGGGCGAACAGTTGGCAGCGTATTTCGCCAAGCGTGGTCGCCATATTACTCATTTGTCCGGCATACATAGCGGGAACCCCTCATTGTCGGCGTGACGCCGTGAATGAACTGCAAGTACACACAGCTGCATCGTGGAGTATAGGTGCTGATCAGGAATTTTCACTTCCGACGCCATAGCGAGCTCACCCACACGATTTGTGCAAAAAAACTCGGCTCAATTCCTTCCAGGCACCGTACCGTACAGTGTCATCCCCCCACAAAAAATATTGGTGTGCAGCAACAATTTTTCTTGTTGGACACCCCCGGCCCCAGGCAGCAAAGTTGCCGCCACTGACGCTCGACCTTCCAGGTCAACAATAAAAAAACCGAGCCGACTGCACGCCACTTTCAAGCTGTGAGCCCTTTGCTCACATCCTGCTGTAATGGCGCCGCAGCGCGCACTAAAGGACCTCCCCGCCATGCAAACTGTTGTGAACTTATGGCCGTTGATCGGCGTACTTGTCATCGTGGTCGGCTTTGTATTGCGCTTCAATCCGCTGTTGGTGGTCACCGCAGCCGCCATCGCCACGGGGCTTGCCGCCCAGTTCCCCCTGGAAAAAATCCTCGCCACCATGGGCGATGGCTTCCTTCAGACCCGTGCCCTGCAACTGATCCTGTTATTGCCGCTGGCGGTGATCGGCCTGTTGGAGCGCCATGGCCTGCGCCTGCATGCGCAGAACTGGATCGCCCGCTTCGAACGCGCCACGGTCGGGCGCTTGCTGATCATTTATCTGTTTGTGCGTGAGTCCACGGCGGCCATGGGGTTGACGAGCCTGGGTGGGCATCCGCAGATGGTGCGGCCGCTGCTGGCGCCGATGGCCGAGGGCGCGGCGGAAAAGCGCTATGGCAAGCTGCCGGACAAGCTGCGTCACAAGGTACTGGCCATGTGCGCTGCCACCGATAATGTCGGGTTGTTTTTTGGTGAGGACATCTTCGTGGCCTTTGGTGCGATTGCGTTGATGCACACCTTCCTGCTCGGCTCGGGGATTGATGTGGAGCCGCTGCACATTGCGGTGTGGGGCATCCCGACGGCGATCTGTGCCTTCATCATCCACGCTATCCGGCTGCATCGTTTCGACCGGCGCTTGACCCGCGAAATGAGCTCGGCCGCCGCCCCAGTGGAGGCTGCTCAATGATTATTTCCATTCAATACCTGTACTGGCTGGCGGGTGTGCTGTTGCTGATCACCGCCGGCATGATCCTGCTCGACCGTTCCCACCCCAAGCGCTGGTCCAGTGCGCTGTTCTGGTTGTTGTTCGCCGTACCGTTCCTTATAGGCGAGCGGCTGCCTTCGGTGGTCATCGGAGTGGGTGTGGTGGTGATGGCATTGATTGCGGGCTTGGGCGGCGTTGGTCGTGGCCAGCATGCCCAATTGCACGACAAGGCGTCTCGCGCCAGTGCCGGGCGCCTGGGCCACAAATTGTTCATCCCGGCGTTGGCGATTCCGCTGACCACGGTGATTGGCTCAGTGTTGCTCAAACACACCGAAATCGGTGGTGTACCGCTGCTGGACCCGAAGAACACGACCTTTGTCTCCCTCGGCATCGGTTGCCTGATCGCCCTTGGCCTGGCCTGCTGGCTGACCCGTGATACGCCGGTGCAAGCGTTGCGCGAATCCCGTCGCCTGACCGAAGCCCTGGGTTGGGCCATGGTGCTCCCGCAAATGCTGGCGATGCTCGGGCTGTTGTTCAATGAGGCCGGGGTGGGTACGGCGGTCGCTCATGTCACCACCACTTACATCAACCTGGACTACAAATTGGTGGCGGTGATGGTCTATGTGTTGGGCATGGCCTTGTTTACCGTGATCATGGGCAATGGTTTTGCGGCCTTTCCGGTCATGACCGGTGGCGTCGGCGTGCCGGTGCTGGTGGGGATTTACGGCGGCAATCCTGCGGTGATGGCGGCGATTGGTATGTTCTCTGGCTATTGCGGTACGTTGATGACGCCGATGGCGGCCAACTTCAATATCGTACCGGCGGCGCTGTTGGAACTGCCGGACAAAAATGCAGTGATCAAGGCCCAGATACCCACGGCGCTGATGATGCTGGTGGTCAATATCGTGCTGCTTTACCTGTTGATGTGAGGTCATTGTGCAAAACGTATTGCTGACGGGCTTCGAGCCCTTTGATAAGGCGGCGGTAAACCCTTCTTGGGAGGCCGTGCGCCAGTTGGACGGTGTGCCGTTGAGCGAGGGCGTGAAGATAGTTGCGCGTTGCTTGCCCTGCGCATTTGCCACCGCCGCCGAGACCTTGCTGCAGTTGATCAACGAACTGCAGCCGGCAATGGTCATCGCCACGGGCCTGGGGCCTGGGCGCAGTGATATTTCCATCGAGCGCGTTGCGATCAACGTTAACGATGCGCGTATTCCCGACAATCTGGGCGCGCAGCCGATTGATATCGCGGTAGTGGATGGCGGCCCGGCGGCGTATTTCTCGACGTTGCCGATCAAGGGCATGGTCAAGGCGCTGCGTGAGGCCGGTATTGCGGCCTCGGTGTCGCAGACGGCGGGGACGTTTGTGTGTAACCAGGTGTTTTACCGCTTGCAGCATGCGTTGGCGGGGACTGGGGTGCGCAGTGGGTTTATTCACGTTCCCGGCTTGCCTGGATCGGGCGAGCCGTCGATGGCGTTATCGACGACCGTGGAAGGGTTGCGTGCGGCGGCGTTGGCCGCCTGGCAAACCCAGGCGGATATCGTTCTTACCGGTGGCCAGATCAGCTGACGCTATACGCTGTGTTGCAATTTCAACTACAGTTCCAGCACACCCTCGCCTTGGAAAGTTGCCATGTTAAAGCGTACGAAGTTCGTGTCGGTTGCGTTGTCGCTAGCACTGTCCGTGACCAGTGGCCTTGCCCTTGCAGATCCAGGTAATGGCAAAGGCCAAGGCAACAACAAAGGTGATGCCTATGGTGGGCAGGACACCGGCAAAGGTCACGGTAATAACAAAGGTAATGCCCAAGGTGGGCAAGGTAAGGGCAAAGACAAGGGCGGCCCATCCAGCAATGACTTCAGCGTTGATCGAGGTCGTGTGCTGAATGTGTTGGGCGGCCACCGCGATTATTGGCGTCCGGGCCCGGCCTTACCGCCTGGCATTCAGAAAAACCTGGCACGCGGAAAGCCACTTCCGCCGGGTATTGCCAAGAAACTCGACGGCCGCTTGCTGGGGCAGTTGCCTCGTTATGATGGTTACGAATGGCAGCAAGCGGGAACCGACTTGATATTGGTGGCCATTGCGACCGGCATCATCTACGAAGTCCTTAACGGCGCGTTTGATTGAGTTGCCGCGCCCTCAAGCTTCACGGCCAGGGAAAAACAACTCAAAGCATGTCACGCCGTCTTCACTGCTGACGCGGTACCGCCCGTTATGCAACTGCATGATGGTCGCCACGATCGAGAGCCCCAGGCCGTTGGACTGGGACGACCGCTCGCGGGATTCATCCACCCGGTAAAACCGTTCGAACAGCCGCGGCAGGTGCTCGGCCGGGATCGTCTGGCCGTGGTTGCTGACCCTCAGGTTGATGCCCGCGCCATCCGGCACTGCCTGGATACTCAGCTCCGAGCCCGGCGCGCCATACTTGATGGCGTTGGCACACAGGTTGGCCAAGGCCCGGCGCAGCAACATCGGTTCAGCCCAGATCACCCCTTCGCCCAAGGCGGTGATGTGCATGTCCACATCACCCGCCAGCCCTTCGAAATAATCTGCGATACGTTCCACTTCATCCGCGGCGTCCAGCGCCTGGCGTTGGCGCATTGCGCTGGCGGGGTCGGTGCGAGCCAGGAACAGCATGTTGTCGAGCATCCGCGCCAGGCGCTCCAGCTCTTCGACATTGGAGGCCAGCAGTTGCTGATAGCTCTCGATGCTGCGGTGCTGTTGCAGGGCCACCTGGGTTTCGCCGAGCAGGTTGTTGATCGGGGTGCGCAGTTCATGGGCCATGTCGGTGGACACTTGGCCCAGTTGTACAAAACCTTTGGCCAGGCGCTCAAGCATGGTGTTGAACGAGTCGATCATGGGCAGCAATTCTTTCGGTGCGCCGTGGCTGTGGAGGCGTTCGGCCAGGTTGCTGACGCCGATCCCTTGGGCGTGTCGGGCCAGACGGCGCAAGGGCAGCAAGCCGCGATGGACCAGTAGGTAACCGACCAGCGCCAGGGTGATCGCGGCGATACTCGCCAGGATGTATACGCTCAGACGATAACTGGCGAGTACCGCGGTGCGCTCGGTCATCAGGCGGCCGCTGGTGATTTGCAGGCTGCCCAGGTCGCCGGAGTCGATGGCCACGGCCACCATCGAGAAGGGAATACCGTTCAGGCCGGGCAAATGTTGCACGTCGCTCAACATGAGCCGGTGATCCTTGGGCAGCGGCTGGATCGACGGCAGCGCAATGTTCCCCGGGTTCACCAGCAGCAGCGGCTGCTGGCCGGGTGCGGCGATACTCAGCACCGATTCACGGTTGCCCAACATGTTCTGGAACAGCTCTGGCTTGGTCTTGATCAGGTCCAAGGTATTGCTGTCGTTGAGCAAGTTGCGTAGCTGATCCACTCGGGATATCAGCGCGGCGTCATCGCGGCGGATCAGTTCGCGCTCCAGTTCCCGGTACAGCGCCACGCCCAGGGTTGCCAACAAGGCGAAGGCGAGCAGGGCGAAGATCAACGCCAGGCGCAGGGTCAGGGAGTAAGGGCGCTGGCGGCTCATGGCTGGGTATCGAAGCGGTAGCCAATGCCCCGCACGCTGTGGATCAGCTTGAGCTGGAACGGGTCGTCGATTTTCAGGCGCAGGCGCCGCACGGCGACGTCCACCACGTTGGTGTCGCTGTCGAAGTTCATGTCCCACACCCGCGAAGCAATCAGCGAGCGGGACAGCACCTGGTCCTGGTGCGTTGCGAACAGATGCAGCAGGGCGAACTCTTTGTTGGTCAGGGTAATGCGCGTGCCGGCGCGGGTGACCCGACGTTTGAGTACGTCGATGTGCAGGTCGGCGATGTGCAGTTGCTCTTCATCCCGGCTCGGGCCACGACGGTTGAGGGTACGCAGGCGCGCCACCAGTTCGGCGAACGAAAAGGGCTTGATCAGGTAGTCATCGGCACCCAGTTCAAGGCCTTTGATGCGGTCGGCGATGTCATCGCGGGCGGTGAGGAACAGCACCGGCGTATCGGCCTCTTTGCGCAGGCGACGCAGCACTTCCCAGCCATCCATTTTCGGCATCATCACGTCGAGTACGATCACGTCGAAGGGCGTTTCAAGGGCCTGGTGCAAACCGTCCACGCCATCGCGGGCCAGGCTCACACAATGCCCCAGTTCCTGCAGGCCATTGAGCAGATAATTGCCGGCCTTGGGTTCGTCTTCGACTACAAGGATGTTCATGGGAAGTGCTCTGCTTCAATAAGTTGCGCCAGTGTAGCCCGATCAATTGTCATTGGCGCAACCGGTGCCCTGGACTTGATAATCCAGCACGTGTACGCGGTCTTGGTGGTCCAGGTAGCGCAGTTGCGCCGGCACAACCCCGCATTGGCCGTAGGTGTCGGTGCTCGACAGCACCTTGGCGACATCCAGGTGGACGAAGAAGCCGGTTTTGTCGTGGATCACGTTGGCGGCAGGGGCGGCGTCGGCAGCGAATACCGAGCCAGTGACGAGCAAAGCGGCGAAGCCCAGGGCAATCAGTTTCATGGTGGTGTCTCACGTTCCGGGTGGGTAGTGAGCTCACGGTAACCAGGCGACCCCAACAGCCAACCAACAGGATCATGACAAGTTCGTCATTTTTGCCTCGGAACTGACGGGCCAGATCTCGGCGTTTACAAGCGTCAAGGTGATCCGTAGATTGCAGGGGCCCAGCCCATGAGGAAGCCGTGCAGTGTCCAGCCCAACTCCAAACGTATTTACCCGGCGTTACCGCGCCTTTCTGTTCGATATGGACGGGACCCTGCTCAACTCCATTGCGGCTGCGGAGCGCGTGTGGGGCATCTGGGCTGCACGGCATGGCTTGGATGTGGAAGCGTTCCTGCACACCATTCATGGTGCCCGCGCAATTGATACGATCACCCGCCAGGCGTTGCCGGGTGTCGATCCACAGGTAGAAGCCCAATGGATCACCGAGGCTGAGCTGGACGATGTCGAAGGCATCGTGGCAGTTCCCGGCGCGGTGGCGTTTTTGGCCAGCCTGCCCGTCGATCAATGGGCGTTGGTCACCTCTGCGCCAAAAGCGTTGGCCGTGCGCCGGCTGCAAGCGGCGGGCATTCCGGTGCCGGCGGTACTGGTGACAGCCGAAGATGTAAAGACGGGCAAGCCCGATCCGGCCTGTTATGTGCTGGGTGCCCAGCGCCTGGGCGTGCCGGTGCAAGACTGCCTGGTGTTCGAGGACGCCACAGTGGGGATTCAGGCTGGGGAAGCGGCGGGGGCGGATATCATGGTGGTGACCTCGACACACATGGCGCCGATGGTGACTGCCCATGCTCGCATCGAGGAATATAGTGCGTTGAAAGCCGAGCGTGGGGCTGATGGCTTGCTGTCCTTAAGTCCGTTACCGGTCTCGGCCTTCCAGGCAGTCGAGGGAGTCTGATAGGGCCTGCAACCGGCTGTTTTTCATGCCTTGGCGCGACATCACCATTTCCCTGAGTATCTCGGTGGCGAGCTGGTTGATGGCCTCTGTACCGTGATAGTGCGCACGCACGATGCCGGTAATCGCGAAGTGATCGGTCTCTGGGCCGCTGAGCACGGCTGACAGGGTGCCGTCGGCATGCAGCGTGCACTCGACCCTGTAGCTGGGCAGGCGGTCAGCCAAGGCTTTTTCGATTTGGGATTTGTTGAGGGTGTCCATCCGCATTTGCACCTTTGATTGGCTACGCAGCGCAAGCCCAATGATAGGTGGTGCGGCGGCGCTGTAAATACCGGCGATCCGAAAGCAGGCAGCAGCGCTCAGCGTGCGGCTTTCTCGTGGGTGCGATGGGCGGCGCGCTGGCGCAACTTGCGCAAGATCATCTTCTGGATCGGCTTGAGGCAGAACACAAGCAGGTAGCCGCAGAGCAGAAGCGCCAGATCCACCCAGGAATGGGTGTCGGGATCGGCCCCTTCAACTTCCATTCTCAACCCACACCCGAGTGCCACGAAGACCAGCCCTATCAGCAGGGCAATCATCCAGGATCTTGAAACAAGGGGTTGCGACGCGGCTGGCCTCATCGACGTGTTCCTGAAATGCACTCGGATGGCAGGATAAAGTGTCAGAAATTGGGCTGCCAATAGCGCGACAAGTTCCGGATACCCTGACAGTTTCATCTTGCAGCGAAGGGAAAGCTCAAGGCGCGCTGGTCACGCGGGGAGACGCGAGCAGGCCAATTGGGTTTTCGCCAGCCGTTACAGTGAACGAAAAGGCTGGCTACTGGAGGCGTTTCAAGGCGTCTGGTTTTTATCGGGTGCAGTCAGGCCGGCCTGGATACGCTGGTAAATCTCCTCGCGATGCACGGCAACATCCTTAGGGGCGTTGATGCCGATTCGTACTTGCTGGCCGCTAACGCCCAGGATGGTGATCGTAATGTCATCACCGATGTTTATGCTTTCACCGACTTTGCGGGTGAGTATAAGCATGGACTTCTCCTTGAATTACTTTTAAGGACACATGTTTCAGACAGGGTAGGTGTCGGATGTGTGTAGCTTACTGCGAAGCGCTTCCCTGTGACTGCCTCTTTCTAGGACGCATAGAGGCGACATTAATTCCCATGGCGGTATCATACAGGTCGCGATACATGATTCGCATTGTTTAAGCCAACGTTTATGACGGCCAGAATAGACAGTGAATGGTAAAGTTGCCTCTTTGATCCTCAAAGGAGCAGGGCAGTGCGTAAAGTAGCGATGGCAATTGTGGTGTTGGCGTTGGCCGGATGCGGTGAAGGTAAGTCGGTCGACGCCCCCAAGGCCAAGCCTGCCGTGACCGAAAGCCTGCCGCAAACCGGTGCGATTGCCGCTCAGGAGTGGGATATACGGGTCGGCCCGCCGGACCATAAGCTGCAGGCGATCACCGACCTGACCGCCTGGTTGCTGGAACACGGATTCAATTTCTACATCGTGAAAGTCGACGGCAAGGATGAGGTGCTATTGGGCCCGTTCGCGACCAAAGCTGAGGCCGAGGCCAAGCAGGCGCTGCTGAACGAAAAAATGGCGCGGGCCAAGAAAACCGACACCGTGTCGGAGATTATCGAGCACAACGTCGCGCAGTAGCAGGCCAAGTGGGCGGGCACCCCGCCCACGTTCAGCCGCAGGCCTTCAGGTTGACCGGGCCGACGAACTCATTACCACGCCCCATCACGCACGCCACGGTCTGGTTGCGCTGGCGCTCCCAGGTTTGCACCGGATAGGTCTTGTTCCAGGCTTCATACAATTGCCGGTCCTGCTTAGACAGGCGCAGGCCGTATTGCTTGCTCATATAAAAATACGTGCGCGCGATCATTCCGCGAATGGACGGGCGCGGCATGACCTTCTTCGCCTTGAAGTCCACCTGGGTCAGGCATGAGCCGTACTGCCCGCTTTGCACCGGCAGCCAGCCAAAGCTGAAGTTGTTACGGTCGCCATTCACTTCGCCGATGCTCGGCACCAGGTTGTGCAGGTCTGCCTCGGCGCGCTTGAACACCTCATCATGGCGCGTGCAGTTTTTTCGCCCGCCGTTTTGCCAGCATTGGCGCAGATGCCCGATTTGCCAGGCCGGCACGATGTGTTCCCACTCAATGCGTGCGGCGCGGTTGGCGTTTTTACGCGGTATGTAACCGCAGGCTTTCAGGTTCACCCGGTTACCGGTGTATTTGCAGCCGCAATAGAATTCAGTGGATTGCGGCGCGTAGAGCTTCCAGGCGATTTTCTTGGCTTCGCTGAAGGTTCGAGGGGCCTGGGCGTTGGCGGTGACGGTGAAAAACAGACAGCACACAGCAATAAAACGGGCACTCATTGAATCAATCTTCCTTCGGCACAACCCAGAAAATCTGCACGCCACCGTCATCTCGATAGGCGAGGGTGACGTTGTCGTTTTCCGCAATCTCTTCCAGTAAACGTTGCCAATCGTTCTCCGGCTCATCGGGTAAACGGAAGATCAACGCTGCCTTGGCTTTCTGCGCGTTGGTCGAATTGATGATTTTTTGCACGCGAATGGCCAGGCGCTGATAGGCGTCAGGCGATGCAGGTGCTGCGGAAGAGGGCTTTGCCACAGAGCATTCCTTAATTGGCTGTACGCACATACAGTATTTAACTGTAGGCAATTTCGCAACTGCTTAAATTTCAAGAAGTTCGTCTGACAGCGAATCAGGAAGTTTGTTGAGAAGGGAAGGCAGGAACTGTAGGAGCGAGCTTGCTCGCGAAGAACGTTAACGATAACGCGTAAAGCCTGACTTAACGCGGCGCTATCAAGTTTTTCGCGAGCAAGCTCGCTCCTACGGGTGAATCAGCAGGGATCAGTACTCCCAGAAGATCCGTTGCAATTCTTTGCTGTCCTGGGTCTTCGTCAGGGCGACCATGGCCAGGATGCGGGCTTTCTGCGGGTTCAGGTCAAGGGCGGCGACCCAGTCGTATTTGTCGTCTGGCTGTTCGGCGTTACGCAGAACCATGCCACCGGCGTTGACGTGGGAAGAGCGAATGATCTGCACGCCTTGTTTACGCAGTTCCACCAGCGCTGGAACGACCTTGGACGATACCGAGCCATTGCCGGTACCGGCGTGAATGATCGCTTTGGCACCCGCTTGGGCCAGTGCTTTGTAGGCGGTGTCGCTCACGTTGCCGTAGCCGTAGGCAATTTCAACGTCAGGCAGGCTTTTGATGGTTTTGATGTCGAACTCAGAATCCATGGTGTGACGCTTGGCCGGCAGGCGGAACCAGTAGGATTTGCCTTCAACGACCATGCCCATTGGGCCCCATGGGCTCTTGAAGGCTTCGGTTTTGATGTTGATCATCTTGCTGACGTCGCGACCCGATTGGATCTCGTCGTTCATGGTCACCAGCACGCCTTTGCCGCGGGCTTCCTTGCTACCTGCGACCGCAACCGCGTTGTACAGGTTGAGCATGCCGTCTGCCGACATCGCGGTGCCTGGGCGCATGGAGCCGACCACCACGATAGGCTTGTCGGTTTTTTCTACCAGGTTCAGGAAGTAGGCGGTTTCTTCAAGGGTGTCGGTGCCGTGGGTGATCACGATGCCATCCACGTCCTTGTTGTCGGCCAGTTCGGCGACACGGCGACCCAGTTGCAGCAGGTTTTCGTTGTTGATGCTTTCCGACGCAATTTGCATCACTTGTTCGCCGCGAACATTGGCGATCTGGCTAAGCTCAGGAACGCCGGCGATCAGTTGTTCGATGCCGACTTTGGCTGCCTGGTAGGTGGCACTGTTGGCCGCACTGGCGCCGGCGCCAGCGATGGTACCGCCGGTGGCGAGGATGACCACGTTGGACAGTTTGGTCTTGCTTTCAACTTCCTTTGCCTGGGCGGCGACGGGGAATAGCAGCAGAAGGGCCAGGGCGCCCGGAATAACGTTCTTCAATGCAGATTTCATTATTTTTCTCTCTGGTTTTTGATGAGTGCTGTAGCAGGTTCATCTAGAACACCCGGGCGGTTCTGAACGCCGCGAGGTGCTGAGAAAGAGCAGGATTTGTACCAGGCTGAGCATGTTGGTATTTTTAAATTAACTTATTGATTTAAAACAATTTAAAGTGAGGTTTCGGTTTGATGGGGTTGGGCGCTGTCCGGCTTTCCGAACGAGAAGGGCTGTGGTGTTCGGTTGTCCGAAAGCGTTCACGATTTGTCCGGGCACCCTGTGTGATCATTCGCCACACAGCCTGTCGTTTCAGAGAACGGTCACAGAGGGCGATTTTGCTTAAACGTATCAGCTGTCAGTAGCTGAAGGATAAGCTTGGAGGGCGCCCATGAAAGGCTCGCTGCCATCGTTGACAAATCTCGACAAGGTTCTCATAGTTTGCTCAACGCAAACGTTTGCGAGATGTTTCACTGGGCCCTTAGGCACATCGTCACAGCTCGTATCAGCCGCCCAGGTGGGAGGGCTGCCGAAGGGGTCTTCGGTGCAAGCGTTGCTCACAATAATCATAAGATCGGAGTGAACCCATGAAGCTGCCATTTGCTGGACGTCTTCTTGCTGTTGCTGTGCTTGCTGCCGCATCCGCCGCTTTGCCTCTCTCTTCTGCATTTGCCGATGACGCTGCCAAAACGCCTACCGTGGGTTTGGTGATGAAGTCCCTTGCCAATGAGTTTTTCGTCACCATGACCGACGGTGCGAAGGACTACCAGAAAGCGCATCCTACAGAATTCAAGTTGATCTCCAACGGCATCAAGAACGAGACCGATACCAGCGCTCAGATCGCCATCGTCAACGAAATGATCAACGCCAAGGTCGATGCGCTTGTCATCGCTCCCGCCGACTCCAAGGCACTCGCCAGTGTGCTGAAGAAAGCTTCCGATGCCGGTATCAAGGTGGTCAACATCGACAACCGCCTGGACCCGGAAGTACTCAAAAGCAAAAACCTCGATATCCCGTTTGTAGGCCCGGATAACCGCAAAGGCTCCAAGCTGGTGGGTGACTACCTGGCCAAGCAGCTGGCTGCCGGTGACAAGGTCGGCATCATCGAGGGCGTACCCACTACCACCAATGCCCAGCAGCGTACCGCAGGTTTCAAGGATGCGATGGACGCGGCAGGCATGAAGATCGTTTCCACCCAATCCGGTAACTGGGAAATCGACCAAGGCAACAAGATCGCCGCAGCGATGCTGAGCGAAACGCCAGATATCAAGGCGCTGCTGGCCGGTAACGACAACATGGCCCTGGGCGCCGTCTCCGCCGTGCGTGCGGCAGGCAAGGCCGGCAAGGTGTTGGTGGTGGGTTACGACAACATTGACGCGATCAAACCAATGCTCAAGGACGGCCGCGTGTTGGCCACCGCTGACCAGGCCGCTGCCCAGCAAGCCGTGTTCGGTATCCAGAACGCGCTGAAGCTGGTCAAGGGTGAGAAAGTCGATGCCAAAGATGGCGTGATCGAAACCCCGGTCGAACTCGTCATCAAGCAGTAATCCTGGCAGTACCCAACAGCGCCCGCTCGTCCTGAGCGGGCGCCTGGAGATTTTCCTATGTCATCTTCCGCCCCGAACGCTGTCCTCTCGGTCAGCGGTATCGGTAAGACCTATGCCCAACCGGTTCTGTCCGACATCACCCTGACGCTTAATCGCGGGGAAGTGCTGGCGCTGACCGGTGAAAACGGCGCAGGCAAAAGTACCTTGTCGAAGATCATCGGCGGCCTGGTCACGCCCACCACAGGGCACATGCAATTCAATGGTCAGGATTACTGCCCTGCCAGCCGCACCCAGGCCGAAGCCTTGGGCGTGCGCATGGTTATGCAGGAACTCAACCTGCTGCCGACGCTGACCGTGGCTGAAAATCTGTTCCTGGATAACCTGCCAAGCCGCTGTGGCTGGATCAGCCGCAAACAGCTGCGCAAGGCCGCGATCGAAGCCATGGCCCAAGTCGGCCTGGACGCGATCGACCCGGACACGCTGGTGGGCAGCCTGGGCATTGGTCACCAGCAAATGGTCGAGATCGCTCGTAACCTGATCGGCGACTGCCATGTACTGATCCTTGACGAGCCCACGGCGATGCTTACTGCTCGTGAAGTCGAGATGCTGTTCGAACAAATCACGCGCCTGCAGGCTCGAGGCGTGGCGATCATTTATATTTCGCACCGGCTCGAAGAGTTGGCCCGTGTCGCCCAGCGCATTGCGGTATTGCGCGACGGCAAACTGGTCTGCGTCGAACCGATGGCCAACTACAACAGTGAGCAACTGGTGACCTTGATGGTCGGTCGCGAACTGGGCGAACACATTGACCTGGGCCCGCGCACCATCGGTGGCCCGGCCTTGACGGTGACGGGCCTGACCCGTTCGGACAAGGTTCGTGATGTGTCCTTTGAAGTGCGCGCCGGTGAAATCTATGGCATTTCCGGCCTGATTGGCGCCGGCCGCACCGAATTGCTGCGCCTGATCTTCGGCGCCGACCCGGCCGACAGCGGCACCGTGGCCTTGGGTTCGCCGGCCAAGGTGGTGAGCATTCGCTCGCCGGTGGACGCGGTCGGTCATGGTATTGCCCTGATCACCGAAGACCGCAAGGGCGAGGGCCTGCTGCTGACCCAGTCCATCAGCGCCAACATCGCCCTGGGCAACATGCCGGAAATTTCCGGCGGTGGCGTCGTCAACAGCCGCAACGAAACCGCTCTGGCCAAGCGCCAGATCGACGCCATGCGTATCCGCAGTTCCAGCCCGACGCAGCTGGTGTCCGAGCTGTCGGGTGGTAACCAGCAAAAGGTGGTAATTGGCCGCTGGTTGGAGCGCGATTGCGCGGTGATGCTGTTCGATGAGCCCACCCGCGGTATCGACGTCGGTGCCAAGTTCGACATCTATGCCTTGCTCGGTGAACTGACCCGCCAGGGCAAAGCGCTGGTGGTGGTGTCCAGTGACCTGCGTGAGCTGATGCTGATCTGTGACCGCATCGGCGTGTTGTCTGCCGGGCGCCTGATCGAGACCTTCGAGCGTGACAGCTGGACCCAGGACGAATTGCTCGCCGCCGCCTTTGCCGGCTATCAGAAACGTGATGCGCTGCTCAACGAAGCCGCGCCTAGGAATACCCCATGAAAACAAGCATTTCCCCCGGTAAAACTGGCGGCAACTTCTATGGCCTGGGTACCTACCTGGGGCTGGCGGGTGCGTTGCTGGCGATGATTGCGCTGTTCTCGCTGCTCAGCGATCACTTCCTGTCCTATGACACCTTCAGCACCCTGGCCAACCAGATTCCGGACCTGATGGTGCTGGCGGTGGGCATGACCTTCATCCTGATCATTGGCGGCATCGACCTGTCTGTGGGATCGGTATTGGCATTGGCGGCCTCGGCAGTAAGCGTGGCGATCCTGGGCTGGGGCTGGAGCGTGTTGCCCGCCGCCCTGTTGGGCATGGGCTGCGCGGCGTTGGCCGGCACTATCACAGGTTCCATCACGGTGGCCTGGCGCATTCCGTCATTTATCGTATCCCTCGGCGTGCTGGAGATGGCCCGCGGCGTGGCCTACCAGATGACGGGCTCGCGCACCGCTTATATCGGTGATTCGTTTGCCTGGCTGTCCAACCCGATTGCCTTCGGTATTTCCCCGTCGTTCATCATCGCCTTGCTGGTGATCATCGCGGCCCAGTTGGTACTGACCCGTACGGTCTTCGGTCGTTACCTGATCGGCATCGGCACCAACGAAGAAGCGGTGCGCCTGGCGGGCATCAATCCCAAGCCTTACAAGATCCTGGTGTTCAGCCTGATGGGGCTGTTGGCCGGTGTGGCGGCGTTGTTTCAGATTTCGCGTCTGGAAGCGGCGGACCCGAATGCCGGTTCGGGCCTGGAGCTGCAAGTGATCGCCGCCGTGGTGATCGGTGGCACCAGCCTGATGGGCGGGCGTGGCTCGGTCATCAGTACGTTCTTCGGCGTGTTGATCATTTCGGTCTTGGCCGCCGGGCTGGCGCAGATCGGCGCGACGGAACCGACTAAACGCATCATTACCGGTGCTGTGATCGTGATCGCCGTGGTCCTCGACACTTACCGCAGCCAGCGCGCCAGTCGGCGGGGCTGAGCCATGGCAACGATCAAGGATGTGGCAGCGCTTGCAGGTATTTCCTACACCACCGTGTCCCATGTGGTGAACAAGACGCGCCCAGTCAGCGAGCCGGTACGCATCAAGGTCGAGGCGGCGATCAAGCAGTTGGACTACGTGCCCAGTGCCGTCGCACGCTCGCTCAAGGCCAAGACCACGGCCACCATTGGGCTGCTGGTGCCCAACAGCCTCAACCCGTATTTTGCCGAGCTGGCTCGGGGTATCGAGGATTACTGCGAGCGTAATGGCTATTGCGTGATCCTCTGCAACTCGGATGACGACGCAGAGAAACAGCGCAGTTATTTGCGCGTGTTGCTGGAAAAGCGCGTCGACGGCTTGATCGTGACCTCCGTAGGTGGCGATGACAGTGGCCTTGCCGCAGGCTTGAGTGCAGTGCGCACGCCCATGGTGATTGTCGACCGGGCGCTGGATGGGATTGATGTGGACCTAGTGCGCATCGATCACGAGGAGGGCGCTTACCTGGCGACCCGGCACTTGCTGGAATTGGGGCACCGGGACATCGCCTGTATCGGCGGCCCGGGGCATACCCGCGTGGCGCAGATGCGCCTGGCGGGTTACCAGCGTGCATTGCGCGAGGCGGGCATCGAGGTGTTGGCCAGTCGTACCCTGGAAAGCGATTTCACCAGCACGGGCGGGTATGCCGCAGCCGTACAGTTATTATCGCAACACCCGCCCAGCGCGATTTTCGCCAGCAACGATATGATCGGGTTTGGCGTGCTGCGCGCCGCTGCCGAGCGCAATGTGCGGGTGCCGGGCGAGCTGTCGGTCATCGGTTTCGATGACATTCAGATGGGGCGCTACGTCTACCCGGCGCTGACGACGGTCGGCCAGTCGATCCTGCAATTGGGTGAGACGGCAGCCGAATTATTACTGCAACGAATAGCAACACCCCAACTGCCGATCGATCAACGTATCGTGACGCCCAGTATTGTTTTGCGTGAGTCGACCGCGCCATTGGCTGATGTGTTCGCCCAATACCGCTGAACCGAATTGATGAGTACTGATGTATGCCAGCAAAAGTAGTGGTAATAGGCAGCTTGAACATGGATCTGGTCACCCGCGCCAGTCGCTTGCCGCGTGCCGGTGAAACCCTGATCGGCCAGACATTTTCCACTGTGCCCGGTGGCAAGGGCGCCAACCAGGCCGTCGCCTCGGCACGCCTGGGGGCGAGTGTCGCCATGGTGGGGTGCATCGGTACCGACGCCTATGGCAGCCAATTGCGCGATGCGCTGTTGGTGGAAGGGATCGATTGCCAGGCTGTCAGCACGGTGGACGGCTCCAGCGGTGTGGCGTTGATCGTGGTCGATGACAGCAGCCAGAACGCCATCGTCATTGTGGCCGGCAGCAACGGTGAGCTGACGCCTGCGTCGCTGCGAACGTGCGACGCTGTGCTCCAGGCGGCAGATGTGATCATCTGTCAGCTTGAGGTGCCAATGGAGACCGTTGGGTATGCGCTCCAGCGGGGGCGCGAACTGGGCAAGACGGTCATTCTCAACCCGGCCCCGGCAAGCGGGCCGTTGCCCGCTGATTGGTATGCCTCGATCGATTATCTGATCCCCAATGAAAGCGAGGCCAGCGCCCTGAGCGGCGTGACGGTCGACTCCCTCGACAGCGCCAAGGTCGCCGCGACCGCGCTGATCAAAGCGGGCGCCGGTAAGGTCATCATCACCCTGGGCGCCCAGGGCGCGCTGTTTGCCGACGGCAAGAGCTTTGAGCACCTGGTGGCGCCGAAGGTCAAGGCGGTGGATACCACCGCTGCTGGCGATACCTTTGTCGGTGGCTTTGCCGCCGCGCTGGCCGCGGGCCAGAGCGAAGCCCGGGCGATCCGTTTTGGCCAGGTGGCGGCGGCGTTGTCAGTGACCCGCGCCGGCGCTCAGCCTTCCATTCCTACGCTGCACGACGTACAAGGTTTTGTGCCCGCATGAAAAAGACCCCTTTGCTGAATATCGCCCTGTCGCGCGTGATCGCGTCCCTGGGCCATGGCGACATCCTGGTCATCGGCGATGCCGGCCTGCCGGTGCCTCCCGGCGTCGAACTGATCGACCTGGCCCTGACCCAAGGCATCCCGGACTTCATCAGCACCTTGCGCATCGTGCTTAGCGAAATGCAGGTGGAAAGCCATGTTCTGGCAGAAGAGATCCTGCTGAAACAACCGCCCGCGCTGACCGCGCTAAATGCGCTCACAGAGCAGGCTGAACTGGGCGAACGACGTCTGCTCAGCCATGACAAATTCAAGCAATTGAGCCGCAATGCCCGCGCCGTGGTGCGCACTGGCGAGTGCCAGCCGTACTGCAATATCGCGCTGGTGTCCGGCGTAACGTTCTAGCGTCCCCCCCCAATGACAAGGAGTGCTTTATGCAACGTGGTCTACCTACCCTGAAAAACCTGTTCCGGAGTGTTCTGCTTTTGTCCGCGCTCACTGCTGCAAGCGCCCAAGCGGCGGAAAAAATCGACCTGATCATCGATACCGACCCGGGTGCCGACGATGTGGTGGCCTTGCTGTTCGCCATGGCTTCGCCGCAGGAACTGAGCATTCGTGCGCTGACCACCGTGGCCGGCAATGTGCGCCTGGACAAGACTTCCCGCAACGCGCGCCTGGCGCGCGAGTGGGCAGGGCGCGAGGACATCCCGGTGTACGCCGGTGCGCCAGCGCCGCTGCTGCGCAAACCGATCTACGCCGAGAACATCCATGGCAAGGAAGGCATTTCGGGCGTCACGGTGCATGAACCGAAAAAAGGCCTGGCCGAAGGCAATGCGGTCGACTACCTGATCAAAACCCTGAGCAGCGCCAAGCCGCACAGCATCACCATCGCCATGCTCGGCCCACAGACCAACCTGGCACTGGCACTGACCCAGGCGCCCGAAATCACCCAGGGCATCAAGGAAGTGGTCGTGATGGGCGGCGCGCACTTCAATGGTGGCAATATCACCCCTGTGGCTGAGTTCAACCTGTTCGCCGATCCGGTGGCGGCTGAGATCGTGCTCAAAAGCGGGGTGAAGTTGACCTACCTGCCGTTGGACGTGACCCATAAAGTCCTCACCAGCGACGCCCGCCTGAAAAAGATTGCGGACCTGAACAACAATGCGAGCAAGGTGGTCAGCAGTATTCTGAATGAGTACGTCAAAGGCGATATGGAGCACTACGGCATTCCGGGTGGCCCGGTCCATGACGCTACCGTGGTGGCGTACCTGCTCAAGCCTTCGCTGTTCAGCGGCCGTGAGGCCAACATGGTGGTCGACAGCCGCGAAGGCCCGACCTTCGGCCAGACCATCGTCGATTGGTACGACGGCCTAAAGCAGCCCAAGAATGTGTTCTGGGTTGAGAATGGCGACGCGCAGGGCTTCTTCGATTTGCTGACCGAGCGCCTGGCACGTCTGAAGTAAGGTGTTTTGCCGGGCGGCGCTCGTCGCCCGGTTCTATTCGCGCTCTTGGGCGCCCATGTAGTCGGCCGGGTATTTCTCGAATATCTGGCCAATGAACGCTTGCGCCGCCTGGGTGCCCAGTTCCTTGACCAACAGGTCGATACCAATGATCGCCAGTTCTTCCGGGCTTCCGGGGCTGTAGGAACTTTGCCCTTGGGGCCACTTGGCTTTGATGTCGGCTTGAAGCGTTACGGTGGTCATGGAAATCTCACGGGCTGAAAATGCGTGGTAATGCACTGGAACGCCGTTCCAGAGGGGCGCAGTTAAGCATTTTGTACGGCGTTTGGCACTGCTACTTAGGCATGACGCAGAGGCTGTGCGACACTGTCGGCCTGTTAAATGGCCGGGAAACACCGCGTGCAAATCGATTTGAGCAAGCTCGACAACCTGACGCTGGAGGCTGTGCGCCAACTGCTTGGCAGCGCCAGTGACGACGAACATACCCAGCTGCGGGTGACCAAAAAAGGCGTCGCCTACATTTCTTCCGGCGTAGTCGGGGGGGCTGATATCGATGGCCTGCTGTTTCGCCTGGAGACCTGGGCCAAGGGTTCCGGTTATGTCGGTCTCGTGGCGGCCAGTGACGAAGTTTGGGTCATGCAGATTTTTAACGCACTGAAGCAGAATTGGCCTACAGCGACGTCAGACTATATCGACATCTACTAAGGGCGTTCATATCTAGTCACGATTGACAGGGCGCTTGCCAGCAGTGAGTCAGGCAGACTTGCCCACAAGCGGTTAACGTCTTGAAACCAATCGCTTTGACTGCTGTCGCACGATCTCTGTCCACTTTTTATCATAGGAGGCTTCATGCCTTGGAAGCTCGCATCATTCGGTACTTTGTTGGCTGCGCTCGCGTTGGCGGGTTGCAGCACCCCGGGTGCCTCTGAGCCAGGCAAAGCTGCCACTGCGACCGATGCCGGTCATAGCCGCTGTGAGTCGAAGGCTGCAGAGTTCGCCATCGGCCAGAAAGCCTCGCCTCAATTGCTGGAACAGGCCCGCACGCGTGCCGGCGCGCAGAATGCACGCATTCTCAAGCCCAATGACATGATCACGCTGGAGTATCGCTCCGACCGCTTGAACCTGAACACCGACAACAACCTGGTGATCAACCGGGTTAACTGCGGCTGATACGGCTTTTGCATCACCCATAAAAAACCCCGTCACATGGACGGGGTTTTTTTTAGCTCAGCGGAGAATTACTCGCCGCGAACCTGTGCAGCTTGCATACCCTTTTGGCCTTTCTCAGCCACGAAGGAAACGGTTTGGCCTTCTTTCAGGCTTTTGAAACCGTCGCTTTCGATAGCTTTGAAGTGTACGAACAAGTCGTCACCGCCACCTGTAGGAGTGATGAAGCCGAAGCCTTTTTCATCGTTGAACCATTTAACGGTGCCGGTTTGGCGATTAGACATGGTGTATCTCCAAGAAACATATATTTTCAGTAGTGCTGTGCTGCTCAGGCCAACTGGGCACACCGGGCTATCATAGTCGAAATGTTCGGCTTGGGAGCCCCCCCAAGGCACTGTTTGCTAATCAATCGCTTTGCGTTTGATCCATCATTGGGCTGAAAGCCCCGATTTACGGGGCTTTGCGACGACATATCAGCTATTAAAAAAAGCCGTAAAACCTGCATAATTTGTGCGAAATGGCAGTTTTCAGGCTGTTTTTCCAGCGAAATAGCCGTCGAATCGTCAGCCAATCTTACTTTTTCTTCACCACTTTGCAGGACGAAATAGCCGCGACCGCTTTGTTTTTAAGCTCCGGGCTGGCGTTCTGGTTGGTCATCAATTCCTTGATCTCGGCAGTGCTCAATTCGGCATTGATCTTGTCGGCGCCACATTCACAGTGGGCTTTGGCAGTTTTGACGTCCACGTTCTGGCTGGCGGCGGCACTGCAGTCGTTGACGAAGGCGTCACGGGCGCCGGCTGGCCAGTTGGAAGGGGCTGCAGCCTGCGCGCCGAGGGAAAGGAGGCTCAGGGTAGCGGCGACAGCGAGGGTAGAGGTAAAACGCATCATGGGGATGCTCCTTTGGGTCGAGGACGAACGGCGATTCTCAGTGGCTTTGAGGCCCTACGTACAGCTCAAGTTCACTTTCACAGCTATAAAGCCATGAATTGCTCTTTACCCAACGCTTGGCCGACGCGATGACCGTTCATCTGTGCTAGCATCCTTGCCTGGCTATTTCCCGGCGCGCCATTTGCCGCCTTGCCAGGTTCTTTTTGTTCACTCCAGTCACTCTGGTTCGATTATCGGTTGGCCGAAAGGCTCCTGCCGCTGTAAGGCAGGCGTTCATTATTGAACGGCCTGGTGTTGGATCTTGTACTGGCTCATCCCAACCCACGTGACCTTTGGTAGGGGTCACCACTAGGAGAGGAGGCGCCATGCCAACTATTACTCTTCCCGACGGCAGTCAACGTTCATTCGATCATCCGGTTTCCGTAGCCGAGGTCGCCGCATCCATTGGTGCAGGCCTGGCCAAGGCCACCGTGGCCGGCAAGGTCGACGGCAAGCTGGTTGACGCCAGCGACCTGATCACCAGCGACGCCAGCCTGCAAATCATCACGCCCAAGGATCAAGAGGGGCTGGAGATCATTCGCCACTCTTGCGCGCACTTGATTGGCCATGCGGTCAAGCAACTGTACCCAACCGCCAAGATGGTGATCGGCCCGGTCATTGAAGAAGGCTTCTATTACGACATCGCCTATGAGCGTCCTTTTACTCCGGACGACTTGGCGGCCATCGAGCAGCGCATGCACGCGCTGATCGAAAAAGATTACGACGTCATCAAGAAAGTCACCCCGCGTGCCGAAGTGATCGACGTGTTTACCGCGCGTGGCGAGGACTACAAACTGCGTCTGGTGGAAGACATGCCGGACGAGCAGGCCATGGGCCTGTACTACCACGAAGAATATGTCGACATGTGCCGTGGCCCGCACGTGCCGAACACGCGCTTTCTCAAGTCGTTCAAGCTGACCAAGCTGTCCGGTGCCTACTGGCGCGGTGATGCGAAGAACGAACAACTGCAACGGATCTACGGCACGGCCTGGGCTGACAAGAAGCAGCTGGCCGCCTACATCCAGCGCATCGAAGAAGCCGAAAAACGCGACCACCGCAAGATCGGCAAGCGCCTGAACCTGTTCCACCTTCAGGAAGAAGCGCCGGGCATGGTGTTCTGGCATCCGAATGGCTGGACCCTGTACCAAGTGCTTGAGCAGTACATGCGCAAGGTGCAGCGCGAAAACGGCTACCTGGAGATCAAGACCCCGCAAGTGGTTGATCGCAGCCTGTGGGAGAAATCCGGGCACTGGGCCAACTACGCCGACAACATGTTCACCACCCAGTCGGAAAACCGCGACTACGCCATCAAGCCGATGAACTGCCCGTGCCACGTGCAGGTCTTCAACCAGGGCCTGAAGAGCTACCGCGAGTTGCCGATGCGCCTGGCCGAGTTTGGTGCCTGCCACCGTAACGAGCCATCGGGTGCGTTGCACGGCATCATGCGTGTGCGCGGCTTCACCCAGGATGACGCCCACATCTTCTGCACCGAAGAGCAGATGCAGGCCGAGTCCGCAGCGTTTATCAAGCTGACCATGGACGTTTATCGCGATTTCGGCTTTACCGACGTCGAGATGAAGCTGTCCACTCGTCCGGAAAAGCGCGTCGGTTCCGACGAGCTGTGGGATCGCGCCGAAGCGGCACTGGCCGCAGCGCTGGACAGTGCGGGCCTTGCGTACGATCTGCAGCCGGGTGAGGGCGCCTTCTACGGTCCGAAGATCGAGTTCTCGCTCAAAGATTGCCTTGGCCGTGTCTGGCAGTGTGGTACCCTGCAGCTCGATTTTAACCTGCCGATCCGTCTGGGAGCCGAATACGTCTCCGAAGACAACAGCCGTAAACACCCGGTTATGCTGCACCGGGCGATCCTCGGCTCGTTCGAACG
Organism: Pseudomonas sp. B2021; assembly: GCF_018135665.1. Taxonomy (NCBI): domain Bacteria; kingdom Pseudomonadati; phylum Pseudomonadota; class Gammaproteobacteria; order Pseudomonadales; family Pseudomonadaceae; genus Pseudomonas; species Pseudomonas sp. B2021. The sequence continues at coordinate 4,089,893 of NZ_SMOF01000001.1, read as the reverse complement.
GTTCGTCGGTATCCTGATCGAGCACTACGAGGGCGCGTTCCCTGCGTGGCTGGCTCCGACCCAGGCAGTGATCATGAATATCACTGATAAACAGGCAGATTTTGCCGCTGAAGTTGAAAAAACTCTCAACGAAAGCGGGTTTCGTGCCAAGTCCGACTTGAGAAATGAAAAGATCGGCTTTAAAATCCGCGAGCATACCTTGCTCAAGGTTCCCTATCTCTTGGTTATCGGAGATCGGGAAGTCGAGATGCAGACTGTCGCTGTGCGTACTCGTGAAGGTGCTGACCTGGGCTCGATGCCCGTCGCCCAGTTCGCTGAGTTCCTCGCGCAAGCGGTTTCCCGGCGTGGTCGCCCAGATTCGGAGTAATTATTATTAAGCGTGAAATGAGACAAGATAAACGAGCTGCACCGAAAGCCCCGATCAACGAGAATATCTCGGCACGCGAGGTTCGGTTAATTGGCGCTGATGGCGAGCAGATTGGCATCGTCTCGATTGATGAAGCGCTTCGTATTGCAGAAGAGTCCAAGCTGGACCTGGTGGAAATCTCCGCCGATGCAATCCCACCTGTTTGTCGGGTGATGGACTACGGCAAATCGATCTTCGAAAAGAAGAAGCAGGTTGCCGCAGCGAAGAAGAACCAGAAGCAGATTCAAGTAAAAGAAATCAAGTTTCGTCCAGGGACGGAGGAAGGGGATTACCAGGTAAAACTGCGCAACCTGGTACGTTTCCTGAGTGATGGGGACAGGGCCAAGGTATCCTTGCGATTCCGCGGCCGTGAGATGGCCCACCAGGAGCTGGGGATGGAACTCCTCAAGCGGGTTGAAGCTGACCTGCTGGAGTACGGTTCGGTCGAACAGCATCCTAAGATGGAAGGACGCCAGCTTATTATGGTCATCGCCCCGAAAAAGAAGAAGTAATCAACAGGGCACGGCAGGCCTTCTGATTATGTTTATCAACTGAATGCGGAGTACCGAACATGCCAAAGATGAAAACTAAAAGTGGTGCTGCTAAGCGGTTTCTGAAAACTGCTAACGGCATCAAGCACAAGCACGCTTTCAAGAGCCACATCCTGACCAAAATGTCGACCAAGCGTAAGCGTCAACTGCGCGGTAGCAGCTTGCTGCATCCGTCTGACGTGGCAAAAGTCGAGCGCATGCTGCGCCTTCGTTAATTTTGGTTCAAGAATAGAGGAAGTAACTCATGGCTCGTGTAAAGCGTGGCGTCATGGCCCGTAAGCGTCACAAAAAAATTCTGAAACTTGCTAAAGGCTACTACGGCGCGCGTTCACGCGTATTCCGTGTTGCCAAGCAAGCGGTAATCAAGGCAGGCCAATACGCCTACCGCGACCGTCGTCAGAAAAAACGTCAGTTCCGCGCTCTGTGGATCGCTCGTATCAACGCTGGTGCACGTGTTAACGGTCTGTCCTACAGCCGTTTCATCGCTGGCCTGAAAAAAGCGTCCATCGAAATCGACCGTAAGGTTCTGGCTGAACTGGCCGTGAACGAAAAAGCGGTGTTTGCTGCGATTGTCGAGAAAGCTAAAGCCTCCTTGGCTTAAGTACCCCCGACAGTCACCCTGGGCTACTCCTGTGGCCCAAGGTGGTAAACGTCATAAATAGGGGAAGAGCCTTCAAGCTCTTCCCCTATTTTGTATCTGGAGTCTGTACATGGAAAACCTGGACGCGCTCGTCGCCCAAGCCCTTGAGGCTGTGCAAAGCGCTGAAGATGTAAATGCCCTGGAGCAAATCCGGGTTCACTACCTTGGCAAGAAAGGTGAATTGACTCAGGTGATGAAGACCCTGGGAAATATGCCTGCTGAAGAGCGTCCGCAAGTCGGTGCGCTGATCAACGTCGCCAAGGAGCGTGTCACAGAGGTTCTCAATGCGCGCAAGGCGTCGCTCGAGGAGGCCGATCTTGCGGCCAAGCTCGCCGCCGAGTCCATTGACGTGACCTTGCCTGGTCGTGGCCAGGCCTCGGGCGGTCTGCATCCGATCACCCGGACTCTGGAACGTATCGAACAGTTCTTCACCCACATCGGCTACGGCATTGCCGAAGGCCCTGAGGTCGAAGACGACTACCACAACTTCGAGGCGCTCAACATCCCAGGCCATCACCCGGCCCGGTCGATGCACGACACCTTTTATTTCAACGCCAACATGCTGCTGCGCACCCATACCTCGCCGGTACAGGTCCGCACCATGGAAGCGAACAAGCCGCCGATCCGCATTGTCTGCCCAGGCCGTGTGTACCGTAGCGACTCGGATATCACCCACTCGCCGATGTTCCACCAGGTCGAAGGCCTGCTGGTTGATCGCGATATCAATTTCGCCGACCTCAAAGGCACCATCGAAGAGTTCCTGCGGGTGTTCTTCGAGAAAGAGTTGGCCGTGCGTTTCCGTCCTTCATTCTTCCCGTTCACCGAGCCGTCCGCTGAAGTCGACATGGAATGCGTGATGTGCAGCGGTAAAGGCTGCCGTGTGTGCAAGCAGACCGGCTGGCTGGAAGTGATGGGCTGCGGCATGGTTCACCCCAACGTGCTGCGCATGTCCGGGATCGACCCGGAAGAGTTCTCGGGCTTTGCCTTCGGCATGGGCGTTGAGCGTCTGGCCATGCTGCGTTACGGCGTGAACGACTTGCGTCTGTTCTTCGACAACGACTTGCGGTTCCTCGCGCAATTTCGCTAGTCGTAACGAATCTTTAGGAGAGCAGGATGAAATTCAGTGAACAATGGCTGCGTGGCTGGGTAAGCCCGCAGGTAGATCGCGACGCGCTGGTTGCGCGTCTGTCGATGGCCGGCCTTGAGGTCGATAGCGTTACCCCGGCCGCCGGAGTTTTCAGCGGCGTGGTGGTGGGCGAGGTGTTGAGCACCGAGCAGCACCCGGATGCCGACAAATTGCGTGTGTGCCAGGTCAGCAACGGCTCGGAAACCTTTCAGGTCGTGTGCGGAGCGCCTAACGTGCGCCCGGGCCTGAAGATCCCGTTCGCCATGATCGGCGCCCAGTTGCCGGGCGACTTCAAGATCAAGAAGGCCAAGCTGCGTGGCGTTGAATCCAACGGCATGCTGTGCTCCCAGGCTGAGCTGCAAGTGGGTGAGGGCAATGATGGCTTGATGGAGCTGCCGGCCGACGCGCCAGTGGGTCAGGACATCCGTGTTTACCTGGAGCTGGAAGACGCCAGCATCGAGGTCGACCTGACCCCCAACCGCGGCGACTGCCTGTCCCTGGCTGGCCTGGCCCGTGAAGTGGGTGCGCTGTACAACGCGCCTGTCACCCGTCCAGTGGTCGCTGCCGTACCGGGGGTACACGACGAAGTACGCTCGATTGAAGTATTGGCGCCCAACGCTTGCCCGCGTTACCTGGGGCGTGTGATCCGTAACGTCGACCTGTCCAAGCCAACCCCGCTGTGGATGGTCGAGCGCCTGCGTCGTGCCGACGTGCGCAGCATCGACGCCGCCGTCGACATCACCAACTACGTGATGCTTGAACTGGGCCAGCCGTTGCACGCGTTCGATCTTGCCGAAATCAACGGCGGCATCCGCGTGCGTATGGCCGAAGAGGGTGAGAAGCTGGTGCTGCTCGATGGTCAGGAAGTCAGCCTGCGTGCCGATACCCTCGTGATCGCCGACCACGCACGCGCCCTGGCGATTGCCGGCGTGATGGGTGGCGAGCACAGCGGTGTATCCGCGACCACCCGTGATGTATTCCTTGAAAGTGCGTTCTTCGACCAGATCGCGATCGCTGGCAAGGCCCGTTCCTACGGCCTGCACACCGATGCGTCGCACCGCTACGAGCGTGGTGTGGACTGGAAACTCGCCCGTGAAGCCATGGAGCGCGCCACCGGCCTGCTGCTGGAAATCACCGGTGGCGAAGCCGGCCCGATCACCGAAACCGTCAGCGAACAGTACCTGCCGTCGATTGCGCCGATCACCTTGCGTGCCAAAAGCGTTGAGCAAATGCTCGGCCTGGTCATCGAGCCGGCTGAAATCGAGCAACTGCTGTCTGCGCTCGGCCTGGGTATTTCTGCGGGTGGGGAAGGGCAGTGGCAGGTTGCAGTACCTAGCCATCGCTTCGACATCAGCCTGGAAGTCGACCTGATCGAAGAGCTGGCGCGCCTGTACGGCTACAACCGCCTGCCGGTTCGCTATCCGCAAGCACGCCTGGCACCGCAACCCAAGGCCGAAGCGCGTGCGCACCTGCCTGAACTGCGTCGTTTGCTGGTTGCCCGTGGTTACCAGGAAGCAGTGACCTATAGCTTCATTGATCCAAAACAGTTCGAACTGTTCAACCCTGGCGTAGAGCCGTTGCTGCTGGCCAACCCGATCTCCAACGACATGGCCGCCATGCGTTCCTCGTTGTGGCCGGGCCTGGTGAAGGCACTTTCCCACAACCTGAACCGCCAGCAAGACCGCGTGCGCCTGTTCGAAAGCGGCTTGCGTTTCGTCGGCCAGCTCGATGGCTTGAAGCAAGAGCCAATGCTGGCGGGTGTTGTCTGCGGCAGCCGCCTGCCGGAAGGCTGGGCGCAAGGCCGTGAGGTCGTGGACTTCTTCGACGTCAAGGCTGACGTGGAAGCGGTGCTGGGCTTTGCCGGTGCGCTGGACGCCTTTACGTTTGTACCGGGCAGCCACCCAGCCTTGCACCCAGGCCAGACTGCGCGTATCGAGCGCGAAGGTCGCCTGGTAGGTTTTGTGGGCGCCATTCACCCGGAACTGTCGAAAACCCTGGGTCTGGACCGTCCAGTCTTCGTGTTTGAGCTAGTCTTGGCTGAAGTTGCGTCGGGCAAGATGCCTAAATTCAGCGAGTTGTCGCGCTTCCCTGAAGTGCGCCGCGACCTGGCCCTGATTGCCGACCGTGAAGTCGCTGCCACTGCAGTTCTGGATGTAATCCGTGAAAATGCAGGGGAATGGCTGACAGACCTCAGGCTATTTGACGTCTATCAGGGTAAAGGCATTGATCCGCATAGAAAAAGCCTCGCAGTTGGCTTGACCTGGCAGCATCCATCGCGCACTCTTAATGACGATGAGGTGAATACCACGACGCAAAATATCCTCACCTCGCTCGAACAAAGGTTGAACGCCACGTTAAGGAAGTGACGTATGGGGGCTTTGACGAAAGCTGAGATGGCGGAACGTCTGTACGAAGAGTTGGGTCTGAACAAGCGCGAGGCCAAGGAATTGGTCGAGCTGTTTTTTGAAGAGATCAGACACGCTCTGGAAGACAACGAACAGGTCAAATTGTCCGGTTTCGGCAATTTTGACCTGCGAGACAAACGCCAGCGGCCTGGCCGCAATCCAAAAACGGGAGAAGAAATCCCGATCACGGCTCGCCGTGTGGTCACCTTTCGTCCAGGGCAGAAGTTGAAGGCCCGAGTTGAGGCTTATGCTGGAACCAAGTCATAACGACGAGCTACCCGTCATCCCAGGCAAACGCTACTTCACCATTGGTGAAGTCAGCGAGCTGTGTGCGGTAAAACCGCACGTGCTGCGCTATTGGGAGCAGGAGTTTCCTCAACTCAACCCCGTCAAACGCACCGGGAACCGTCGGTATTATCAGCGCCAGGACGTGCTGATGATCCGACAGATCCGCGCGCTGCTGTACGACCAGGGGTTCACCATCAGCGGCGCACGCCAGCGTATGTCCGGTGATGAAGCCAAAGACGACACCACCCAATACAAGCAACTGATCCGCCAGATGATCTCCGAATTGGAAGATGTATTGGTGGTGCTGAAAAAATGATTCAAGCTTTAAAAATACTTCCACATTTCAAAAGCTTGCGGTATATTCCGGTTCGCTTCGTTAAGAAATGAACCCAGTAACACGCCTAGTCGGGGCGTAGCGCAGTCCGGTAGCGCACTAGCATGGGGTGCTAGGGGTCGAGTGTTCGAATCACTCCGTCCCGACCATTTATTCCTGAGTAAAATCAGTCACTTAAGCCGATAAGATGAATCGGCTTTTTTGTGCCTGCGCAAAACCTGCACAAAACTACCCAGTGATTTCGCAGATATTCAGGTCCGGAACTGCCTCGGACCAGATGATTTCCTCATGGTCTCGCTGGTATTTTTTGGTCATGCCCTCGCTCGCATGACCCGCAGATCTTCTGCCCCTCGAAACGCATGTCTAGGATGTCGGTCCGCCGCTGAGCGGTGATAAGCGCCAGGCCGATTGGCGTTCTGTAGCCAGGCAGGCGACTTTTTCCCTGATAGCCTTCAGGCCCTCAACGGTGTGCCGCTTGCGCTGCTTCTTCCCGACTCGTTTGATGGTGCTGGCCGCTGGGTTGTCCGGGCACAGGCCCTTGGCTGCGGCGTGGTTGAAAAAGTCGACCAATGGCGCCCGGCATTGGTTGGCTGAGCGCGGGGTGAACCATGATCCCAACATGCTCGACGCTGATTACCGGGATGGGGCTGACGAAGCTGGAAGCTCTGTGGCGGGAGCGGGACGCAGACCTGCTGGCTTAGCAGGTAGCAATGACGATAGCCCGGCCCAGCGCCGGGCTATTTGTTTCGCCTCAAGGCAACCCGACTGGGAGGTAATCCATAGCCTTTACCGGACGGGGCAGCTTTCGGCTCCGGGTTCATACGGATGGGCGTGCAGATCGGCATCAACTCTACTCTCAGCGCGGCCTTTTCCGTTGAAATCGCCCAGTCGACGACCGAGACCAACAGAGGTGTCCGCTTGCATGGGGCGCCAGGGGGCGGGTGTTCGAGTCACTCCGTCCCGACCATATTATTCAATGAATTAGCCCAATCGGTGACGGTTGTGCTTTTTCAGGGAATAAATGCCCTTCCCAGCATCCGTCGCCATTTTTCATAATCACCACACACCAAGGAAATTTCCCACATCCAACGCCGGTACCCCGTTGTTAGGCTCCCACTCTTTGACCTAACTTCAAGGAGTTACCTGATGACAAAACGTCTAGCCGCCGAGTTCTTCGGCACATTCTGGCTGGTACTGGGCGGTTGCGGCAGTGCCGTTCTGGCTGCCGCCTTCCCTGAGCTGGGCATCGGCTTTGTCGGCGTGGCCTTGGCATTTGGCTTAACCGTATTAACCATGGCCTACGCCGTCGGCCATATTTCCGGCGGGCATTTCAATCCCGCGGTCACCCTGGGTTTGCTCGCCGCCGGGCGGATTGACGGCAAGGACGTGGCGCCCTACATCCTCACTCAGGTCCTGGGCGCGATTGCAGCTGCCGGGGTGCTGTACCTGATCGCCAGCGGCAAGGCCGGGTTTGATGTGTCGGCGGGGTTTGCCACCAATGGTTATGGTGAGCACTCTCCAGGTGGCTTCTCGTTTCTGTCAGTGGTGGTCACCGAGTTTGTACTCACGGCGTTTTTCCTGCTGATTATCCTGGGTGTTACCGATAAAAAGGCGCCGGCCGGTTTTGCGCCGCTGGCCATCGGGTTCGCCCTGGTCTTGATTCACCTGATCAGCATTCCGGTGAGCAATACATCGGTTAACCCGGCGCGTAGTACGGGCGTGGCACTGTTTCAAGGCGATTGGGCGATGGCTCAGTTGTGGGTGTTCTGGGTGGTGCCTTTGCTCGGTGGCGTGTTTGGTGGGCTCGTGCACCGGTTCGTGTTGGCGACAAAACAGTAATCGCTCAGGCCACCTTTGCTCGGCGCGCGGGCCGTGTTCTTCATGATCGAGCCGCCTTGTAACGGTTGGCCGGGCGCGTCAGGCCTAGGTTTTCGCGCAGTGTGGTGCCGGTGTATTCGCGCCGAAACAAGCCACGCCGCTGTAACTCGGGAACGACCAGGCGGGCAAAATCTTCCAGCCCGCCCGGCAGGTGCGGTACCAGAATATTGAAGCCATCCGCTGCATCCTTTTCGAACCAGCGCTGCAGTCCATCGGCGATCTGCACCGGCGTGCCGATCACGCTGTAATGGCCGCGTCCACCGGCAATGCGTCGGCCCAGTTGCGCCAGTGTCAGCTGTTCGCGCTGGGCCAGTTCACTCAGCAGTTGCTGGCGGCTGCGCTGTCCGCTGTCGGTCAAGGGCAGCTCGGGCAGCGGCCCGTCCAGCGGGTAGCCGGACAGGTCGAAATTACCCAGCATGCGCCCCAGCAACGCCACACCCACCTCGGGTTCGACCAACGCCTGGAACGCTTCGAATTTGGCCTGGGCCAAGGCTTCGGTTTGCCCCACCACCACAAACACGCCCGGCATGATTTTCAGCGCGTCGGCCTCGCGCCCGTATTGGCCCAGGCGACCTTTGAGGTCGCTATAGAAGGCCTGCGCGTCGGCCAATGAGGTCTGCGCGGTAAACACCACTTCGGCGGTCTGCGCGGCCAGTTCACGGCCGGTTTCCGAGGAGCCGGCCTGCACGATCACCGGCTGGCCCTGCGGCGAGCGCGCCACGTTCAGGGGGCCTTTGACCTGGAAGTGTTCGCCCACATGGTCCAGCACATGGCGTTTACTTGGCTCGTAATAGCGCCCGCTGGCCTTGTCGCGCACGAAGGCGTCGTGGTCCCAGCTGTCCCACAGCCCCGTCACTACCTGATGAAATTCCCGTGCGCGGCTGTAGCGTTCGGCATGCCCCAGGTGCTCGTCGCGACCGAAATTCAGCGCCTCGGCCGCGTTATCCGAGGTCACCAGGTTCCAGCCTGCGCGACCGCCGGAGAGGTGATCCAGCGAGGCGAATTTACGCGCCACGTGGTACGGCTCGTTATAGCTGGTGGTAGCGGTGGCGATCAGGCCGATATGTTCGGTCACGGCACTGAGGGCCGAGAGCAGGGTGAGCGGCTCGAAATGATCCGAACGCGCCATTTGGCTGGCGACCTCACCGGTGGCGGCGGCGATGCTGTCGGCCACGAACAGTGCGTCGAATTTCGCCGCTTCCGCCACCCGTGCCAAATGCTTGTAGTGGGCGAAATCCAGGCCAGCGTTCGCCGGTACGTCGGGGTGGCGCCAGGCGGCCACGTGGTGCCCGGTAGCCATCAGGAAGGCGCCGAGTTTGAGTTGACGGCCCATGCTAGAAATCCTTGCGCAGTTGCACGCCGAAGTAACGCTCATCGTCACGAGGCACGGCGCGGTAGATGTAGTTGCCGCCGCTGGCCAGCAGCGGTGAGTAGGATTTGTCAGCGAGGTTCTTCGCCAACAGCGCCACGCGCCAGCCATTGGTATAGTCGGCCAGGGCCACGCTGGCGTTCCAGAGGCCGTAGGCGCCTTGTTTGGTGTCGAGGTTCTGGCTGATGTCGTACTGCACTTCGCTCTGCCAGCTGTAGTCAGTGCCCAGTTCGATATCCAGGCCGTTCTCCAGGGGGATGCTGTAGTCGGCGCGCACGTAGCTTTTCCAGTCCGGGCTGAACGGCAGTGGCTTGCCATTGACGTTGCAGGTTGCCGCTGCGCCTGGCGGGCACGCGAACTGATCGATGCGCGCCCGGGTATAGGCCAGGGCGCCGGAGAGCTTGAGTTGCTGGGTGGCTTGCAACGCGTAATCGAGCTCGACGCCTTCGGTGCTGACGCTGCCAGCGTTGATCAGGCGTGTCACGACTTGGCCGGCGACGGTGTCGAAAAAGTTGGCCTGGTAGTTGTCGTAGTCACTGTGGAACACCGCCAGGTTGGTGGTCAGGCGGTTGTTCCAGGCAGTGGCCTTGATTCCGGCTTCCCAGGTATTGGAAGTCTCCGGCTTGAGCGCGTCGGTGTCGCGCGGCTGCATGTTGAAGAACACGTTATAGGCCGGGCCTTTGTAGCCGCGCGAGTAGGTGAGGTAGCTGGTCACGGTGTCGCTGATGTCGTACTGCACGCCCAGCCGCCCGGACCAACCGTCCTCGTCTACCGAACCAGAACTCGACGTCGCCGGTTGAATGCCGCTGACGGCAGTGGCAGAGGTGGACACGCGGCGATGGTCGTACTTCAAGTCGTCATGGGTGTAACGCAAACCGGCGATGCCGCGAAAGCGCGAGGTGAAGTTGAGCGTGGTCTCGCCGAACGCCGCGTAGCTGTCGCTGGTGGTGTTGTAGTCGGCAATGCCACGGTCGATACGCGTCGTGGTGGTGAGGGTGCGCTGGTAGGTTTCTTCATCCTTGCCATGCATGTAGAACAGGCCGCCGACGTACTCCATGAACTCACCTTTGGGCGAGGCCAGGCGCAGCTCCTGGGAATACTGGTCGAACGCCAGCTCGCCTTTGTCGGCGGTGCCGGGGAACGCGGCAGTGACCGTGCCGAGACGGTCGCCATCCTGATATTGAGTGTTGTCCCAGCCACGCCAGGCGGTGATCGAGGTGAGGGTGTAGTCGCCCAGGTTCCAGTCCAACTGCGCCGACAAGCCCTTGTTGGTGTCTTCCACATGGCTGCGGGTATCGGTGTTGATATCGCGGTTGTCACTCGAGGCGCGCACCTGTCTCAAGGCATTGCTGAACGCCGGGCTGAGGGACTTGCTGACCACGCCATTGGGCGCGTCGTCGTGGGATTGCATGTAGTCGGCGATCAGGGTCAGTGTCACGTCATCGTTGGGCGTGAATTCCAGCTTGCCGCGAATGCCCTTGTGGTTGTAACCGTTGACCTCCTGGCCGTTGTGGCGGTTGTCGACGTTACCGTCGTAGCTGCCGAACAAAGTACTGATCGAGCCCTTGAGCACCTCCGGCACCAGGCTGCCACCGATGCCAAAGCGCGTGCGGCTTTCATGGCCGCTGTAGAACGACTGGTCGATAAAACCGTGGGTCTGGGCAGTCGGCGCCTTACTGGTGATATTCAGCACACCGGCCGACGCGTTCTTGCCGAACAGCGTGCCTTGCGGGCCACGCAGCACTTCGATGCGCTCCAAATCCAACAGGTCGAGTGTGGCCTGGCCGGGGCGTGCATAGACCACGCCATCGATCACCGTAGCCACCGTTGGCTCAACGCCCGGCGAGGTTGAAATGGTGCCCACGCCGCGCACGAACAATGAGGTGTCCTTGTTCGAAGCGCCGGTGCGAAAGTTCAGCGACGGTACTTGCTGCGCGATGCTCGCCACCCCGTTGCGATTGTCACGCTCCAGTTGCTCGCCATCGAGCACCGAGACGGCCACCGGCACTTTTTGCAGCGATTCTTCGCGGCGGGTAGCGGTGACTGTCACGGATTGGAGCGTGGGTTCCTGTTCGTCAGCCGCTACAGCGCCGCAGACGGGCAAGGCGCTGAGGCCAGCCAGAAGCAACAAATGGGTGTGCCGTGGAAAGTTATGCATGCTGTGCCCGCTCGAAAAAATACCCTGGTCCGCTGCGGTTCTGCGACCTTCAGCGCCTGAAAATGTCTTGGGCATTCGCTCGAGCGAGTAGCAGACAGTGCGCTTTGTTAGCGCTAACATCGGTATTATTGAAGGCGTCGGTTTAGAGCGTCAAATACTAAAAAATTAGTTTTATATTCCTTTTTGAGGTTTTTGCCGTGAACGAACAAAAACCGCGCAAGCGCCGGGGCGCCGGCCGCGTCACCCTCAATACCGTGGCGCGCCAGGCCGGGGTGTCGGCCATTACGGTGTCGCGTTACTTCAACCAACCTGAACAGGTGTCACCCGAGCGCCGTGAACGTATCGCCCAGGTAGTCGCGCAGTTGGGGTATGTGCCGAACCTGGTGGCCGGCGGGTTGGCCTCCGCGCGCGGCAAAATCGTTGCGATGGTGACTCCGAATATCTCGGGGCCGATTTTTGCCAATACGCTGCAGGGCTTCAGCGACACCCTCAATCGTCACGGCTACCAACTGTTGCTGGCCTCCAGCTATTTCAGCGTCGAGCAGGAGGAAAGCGCGGTGCGCGCTTTTCTCGGTTGGTCGCCGGCAGCGCTGGTGCTGACCAGCCGCTTTCACAGCCCTGGCACCGAGAAGATGATCGCCGAGGCAGATATACCGATCGTCGAAACCTGGGACTACGTGCCGGAACGCGCGCCGTTGCAAGTGGGGTTTTCTCATTATGAAGTGGGCGTCACCGCCGCGCGCTACTTGCATGGCAAAGGCTATCGACGCATCGCCTTCGTACAAAACAGTGCAGTGGGCGACCTCAGCGCATTGGAGCGGCGCGATGGATTTACCGCGACCCTCTCCGAGTTGGGTGTGCACCCGTGGGTCTTTGTGCCGGACGCCGACCGTGCGCCCTTCGAAGCCGGCAAGCAGGCCATGGAAGCGCTGATGGGGCAGGCCATCACGCCCGACGCGATTTTCTTCGCCAATGACAACCTCGCCGCGGGCGGTTTGCTGGCCGGTCAACGCGCCGGGCTGAGCATCCCCCAGGACTGCGCCGTATTGGGTTTTGGCGACTACCCGTTTGCACACATGTTGCTGCCCAGCCTCAGCACCCTCCGGCCCCCCGCGTTGGAGATCGGTGTACTCGCTGCCACACGCGTCCTGCAAAGTCTGGGCGTATTAGCCACCGATGAGGAAGTTAAGCGCTTGAATCTTTTGCACTGTCAGTTAATTGAACGAGAGAGCACCTGAACAACCATTCAATATGGCTAATTGCAACTAGTGGCTATTGGCTGCCAATGCTCTAAATCAGTGCATTTGGCAATGTTTTGTATTTAATTACCCCCTCATCCGGAACTAGGGCTATAACTTCCAGTCGATACACCCGGCTAACGCCTGCCTGGGCTATGGCGAACTAATGGCATTGTTCGGTAGTTCTAAATAGCCATACTTTTCGCAACGTTAGATATTCCTCAATGATGCCGTCAGCGCCCATCGATGCTTGCAAGATGCAGATCCCGCACACCGACCAGGTGTGCGTGTGGCTGATGCAGCACGCCGGGCTCAAAAACGTCGATCTGGAGCGCGCCCAGCGTTTATCCACTGAGCCTGGCGACCTGCTCGGTTTGCTCACGCGCCTGGGTTTGGTGTCCGAAGTCGAACTGGCTCGCGCCTGGGCCGATTTGCTGGGCGCCCCCTTGCTGTTGGCCGAGGCTGCGCCGCCGTTGCTCGACCCCTTACCCGTCTTGACTGAACGCTTCATGCGTCACTACCAAGTCGTACCCATGGGCTGGCATCAGAGCGGGTTGCGCGTGATGGCCGCCAACCCGGCGCAGTGGTATCCGTTCCAGGCCCTGGCCTATGCCTGTCAGGTGCCGGTGTGGCTGGCCATCGGTTCGCGTAATGAAGTCGACACGCTGATCGAGCGCTATTACGGCCAGGGCCGTTCCGCCATGGGCAGCCTGATCGAAAACCTCGATGAGCAGGGCGGCGTGCTGGAAGACATCGAACACCTCAAGGACATGGCCTCCGAAGCGCCAGTGATTCGCCTGGTCAATCTGATCCTGCAGCGCGCGGTGGAACAGCGCGCTTCGGATATCCATATCGAACCCTTCGAAAACCAACTCAAGGTGCGCTACCGCATCGACGGTGTGTTACACGACGCCGAAGCGCCGCCGGCCAGTTCGTCGGCGGCGGTGATCTCGCGGGTGAAGATCATGGCGCGCCTGGACATTGCCGAACGGCGCCTGCCTCAGGACGGGCGCATCATGCTGCGCATTCAGGGCAAGGCGTTGGACCTGCGGGTGTCCACGGTGCCCACCAGCTTTGGCGAGTCGGTGGTGATGCGCCTGTTGGACCGGCAAACCGTGCAGTTCGACTTCCCCAGCCTGGGCTTTGATGGCCCACGCCTGGCGGCCTTTTTGGACCTGTTGGCGCGGCCCCACGGCATCCTGTTGGTCACCGGGCCTACGGGCTCGGGCAAAACCACCACGCTCTATACCGCGTTGTCGCAGCTCAACACGGCTGAACGCAAGATCATCACCGTGGAAGACCCGGTGGAATACCAGCTTGAAGGCATCAACCAGATCCAGGTCAAGCCGGCCATCGGCCTGGACTTTGCCGGAGCGCTGCGCGCCATCGTGCGCCAGGACCCGGACGTGATCATGATCGGTGAAATCCGCGACCTGGAAACCTGCCGTATCGCCGTGCAGTCCTCCCTCACGGGTCACTTGGTGCTCTCAACCCTGCACACCAACAGCGCCGCGGCGAGCATCACGCGCTTGCTGGACATGGGCGTGGAAAGCTACCTGATTGCCTCCACGGTCAGCGGTATCCTCGCCCAGCGCCTGGTGCGCCGCCTGGACTCTGCCACGCGCGTGGCCTTCCAGGCCCCAGCGCAATTGATCCAGGAGCACGGCCTGGATCGCCTGACCGAGCAGCGTCCCATCCTGCTTTACCGCGGCGATTATCACGGCCGCAGCGCCCTCACTGAGTTGTTGGTAATGAACGATGAGTTGCGTGGCCTGCTGATGGGCCGCGCCGACGCCGCCAGCCTCGAACACGCCGCCCGCCGCGCCGGTTTGCGCACCTTGTATGAAGACGGTTTGCGCCAGGCCCTGGCCGGTGTCACGTCCCTGGAAGAAGTGCTGCGCGTCACCCGTGGTGACGACGCGTGAGCCTGTTCAAGTTCCGTGCGTTGGACAGCCAGGGCGTGGCCCAAAGCGGCACGCTGCAAGCTATTGACCAGGCCGCTGCCGTCGCCGTCTTGCATCAGCGAGGCTGGTTGCTGCTGCACATCGAAACGGCCAGCGGCCCCTTGTTGCGCCAGGCACGCGGGCAGTTGAAGGGCGCAGCGCTGGTGAGTTTTACCCAGCAATTGGCCACGCTACTGGGTGCCGGCCAGCCCCTCGAACGCGCTTTAAACCTGTTGCTCAAGCAAGCCCGCCATCCCCAGGTGCGGGCCTTGATCGAGCGCATTCGCGATCAGGTCAAGGCCGGCAAACCGCTGTCGGCGGCGCTGGAGGAGGAGGGCGGTACGTTTTCCCCGCTGTACCTGAGCATGGTGCGCGCCGGTGAAGCCGGCGGGGCGCTGGAAGGCACCCTGCGCCAGCTCAGCGACTACCTGGAGCGCAGCCAGTTGCTGCGCGGCGAGGTGATCAATGCGCTGATCTACCCGGCCTTCCTGGTGGTGGGCGTACTGGGTTCCCTGGCGCTGTTGCTGGCCTATGTGGTGCCGCAATTCGTGCCGATTTTCCAGGACCTGGGTGTACCGATTCCACTGATCACCCAGGTGATCCTGGCGCTCGGCGAGTTCCTCGGCGCCTATGGCCTGGTGGTGCTGGCCGGGTTGTCGATCAGTGGATGGGTCCTGGCAGCGCGCCTGCGCGACCCCCTGCGCCGTGAGCGTTACGACCGTCACCTGCTGGGCATCCGCGTGATCGGCCCGCTGTTGCAACGGGTGCAAGCCGCCCGCCTGGCCCGCACCCTCGGCACGTTGCTCTGCAATGGCGTGGCGCTGCTGCCGGCGCTGGTGATCGCCCGGCAAGTCTGCAGCAACCGTGCGCTCCAGGCGCAAGTGGCGCTGGCCGCGCAACGGGTCAAGGGCGGCGGCACCCTGGCCGATGCGTTCGGCCGCCAGCCGCTGTTACCGGAGCTGGCGCTGCACATGATTGAAGTCGGTGAACAGGCCGGCGAACTGGACAGCATGCTGCTCAAGGTCGCCGACATCTTCGACGTCGAGGCCAAGCGCGCCATCGAACGCTTGCTCGCGGCAATGGTGCCGACCCTGACCGTGGTCATGGCGGTGCTGGTGGCGGTGATCATGCTCGCGATCATGCTGCCGCTGATGAGCCTCACCAGTCATATATGAACTTTCAAGGAGCAGAACCGATGAAAAACCGACACCGCCAAGGCGGCTTTACCCTGTTGGAAATGCTGGCGGTGATCGTGCTGCTGGGCATAGTCGCGACCATTGTGGTGCGCCAGGTCGGTGGCAATGTGGACAAGGGCAAGTACGGCGCGGGCAAGGCGCAACTGGCCAGTTTGAGCATGAAGATCGACAGCTACGCCCTGGACGTGGGGGCGCCGCCCAACAACCTGCAACAGTTACTCGACAAGCCGGCCAGTGCTTCCAACTGGGCCGGCCCCTACGCCAAGCCTTCGGAGCTGAAAGACCCGTTCGGCCACGGGTTTGGCTATCGCTTCCCCGGTGAGCACGGCGCCTTCGACCTGATCTTCTACGGCCAGGACGGCCAACCCGGCGGCGAGGGCTACAGTGCCGACCTGGGCAACTGGGAATAACCCGCCCGTGGCCCAGCGAGGCTTTACCCTGCTGGAGATGCTGGTGGTCATTCTATTGATCGGCATCGCTGCCGGGTTGTTGGGGCTGGGTGTACGACAAGGGTTGCAGGTGGCCAAGGAGCGGCGGGTGGTCGCGCAGATGGTCGAGGCCCTGCGCGCCACGCGTGCGAGCGCGATCGTCAGCGGCGAGGCGGCGCACACTCAATTCGACCTTCAGGGCCGCACGTTCCACGCGCCAGGGCGTGCGTCTCAGCAGTGGCCAGCGCAGGTGCAAGTGACCTTGCACAGTGCCGAACAGGCCGGGGCCGCCGTGGTGTTCTATCCCGACGGCAGTTCCACCGGCGGTAACCTGCTGCTGGCCAACGGTAGCCGTCGTTGGCGCATCGACATTGGCTGGCTCACCGGCAGTGTGCAATCCAAGGCGCTGCCATGAAGCATCAGGCCGGTTTCACCTTGCTGGAAATGCTCGCCGCCCTGACGTTGATGGCGGTGTGCAGCAGTGTGTTGCTAGTTGCCTTCGGCCAGAGCGCGCGTTCCTTGTCCCAGGTGGCCCACAGCGACCGCCTCACCCATGCCGCGCTTACGCTGCTGGACCAGGAAGCTGCCGGCCCGCTGATTGAAGGAACCCGCCAAGGCCAACTCGACGGCATTCATTGGCAATTGACCAGCACCCGCCAACAGCCGCACCTGTTTCGTCTCGACCTGAACGTGCGTGAAGGCGTGCATCAGGCGCGCTTCAGCACTTTGAAGGCGCGCCTGTGAAGCGCCGTGAGCAGGGCTTCACGTTGCTGGAAGTGCTCGTGGTGCTCAGCTTGCTGTCGGTATTGTTGCTGCTGGTGAGCGCAGCGTTGCTGGGGGCCAATCGGGCGGTGGCCAAGGCCCAGGCCTACACCGCCAGCCTGGATGAAATGCGCGCCGCCCAACAGTTTTTGCGCACCTCGATCAGCGAGGCGCTGCCGCTGAAGCTCACTGACGACGGCAGCCAGGCCGAGGGTTTCTTGATCGGCATGCCGGAACGGCTGCAGTTTGTGGCGACCTTGCCCGGTGTATTGGGCGGGGGTATCCAGCGCTTTACCCTGCAACGGGTCGGGCAGGATCTGCAGGTGGCTTTTTCTCAGAGGGCATCGCAGGCCAACGCGCAGCGCGATGAGCCGCAGGTACTTTTGCATAACGTCGAGGCGTTGCAGTTCAGTTATCGCGGTGTCTCGCCACTGGGCCAGCCCACGGACTGGTTGAGCCCGTGGCCCTGGCCCCGGCGCTTGCCCACAGCGGTGCGCATCGACGCCACCGTCGACGGGCCGGTGCCGTGGGTCACCCAGGTGGTTGCGCTGCGCCTGAACCTGTCCAGCGCGAGCGGTGAAGAATGAGGCGCCAACGCGGTGCTGCGCTGTTGCTGGTGCTGTGGGTGCTGGCCTTGCTTAGCGTATTGCTGGGTGGCCTGGCCGGGTGGGTGCAACTGCAAAGTCGCCAGGCGCTGTGGCTGCGCCAGCACACCCAGACGCTGTTAGCCGCCCAGGCCGGTATCGCACAGGTCATGGCGCAAGGGCAGTGGGTGGCGGACGGGCGTTCTATTGCGCTGACCTTCGACGACGCCCGCTTGCAGGTCAGTGTGCGCAGTGAGCGCGGCAAGCTGTACCTGGTCAACGCCGCCCCCCAAGACCTCACACGTCTGGCCCTGGCCTGCGGCGCTACACCGGTTCAGGCCCGGCAGTTGGCCAAGGCCCTTGAGACGCGGCGCCAGCAGGGCCTGGCGCCGTTTCGGGTGCTGGAGCAAGTGCGTCAACTCCCCGGCATGACCCAGGCGCTCTACAGCCAACTACTGCCGCACATCACCTTGTGGAGCGACCTCGACCGGCCCGCTCCGGCATTCGCCAGCCCCCTGATGCGCAAGGCGTTGAACCTGCCAAGTCAGAACGCCGAGGGCGTCGACCCCGGCCAGGTCGTGGAAATCGACAGCCGCGCCGAGCGCCCCGGCGGCTATCAGGCACGCTTGCGACTGACCCTTTTATTAAGCCCTGCGGAGGACAGCGCACAGCCCTACCGGGTGGTGCGGTGGCAAGAATGATTCAACTCGAACCGATTGCCCGCTATTGGCGCGCCAGCCTGCTGCAACAAGGCTGGCGCTTGTGGCTCACGGAGTTACGCGGCTGTGTGCCGAAGTGGCTGGCGTTCCAGGAGCCGCCTGAGCAGGTTCACCACTGGCCGCTGACGGCGCCGGTGGTGCCAGGCAATGCGCGCCAGGTGCTGATGCTTGCCCCCGACGCCGTGTTGCAGCAAAGCGTGCAACTGCCTCTGGCCGCTGCACGCAACCTCATGGAAGTGGTTGGCTATGAACTGGACCGCTACACCCCGTTTGACGCCGAGCAGCTCTACTTCGTCGCCCGTCAGGAGCGGCGCACACCCAGCCACCTGGAGGTGAGGGTGGTGGCGATCCTGCGCGAGCGCCTGGACCAGATTCTCACCGACTGCGCCGCCCTCGGCCTGTACCCGCACCGCGTGGATGTGGCGGGCTTAGGCATTGATCTGCTGCCGGCGCCGTTGCGCCCGCGTTCGCGTCCTGCCGGCAAGCAATTGCAGCGCAGCCTGCCGTGGTTGTGCGGCGCTTTGCTGATCGCGGCGATGCTGTTGTGGCTCAACGACCGCCAGCGGGTACTCGACACCATGCGCGCCACTGTCCAACAGCAAAAAGCTGAGGTCGCCCAGGTGCACGCCCTGCGCCAGCAACTGCTCAATACCCGTGGTGCGGCACAGTACCTGTCCCAGCGCAAACGGGCGCAACCACCCCTGGCTGCGCTGCTAAATGACTTGACCAGTTGCCTGCCCGCCGATACCTGGCTCGACCAATTGGACGTCAAGGACGGCGAAGTGAGTTTTTCCGGCCAGAGCGCCAAGGCCAGTGGCCTGATCAGCCGCATCAAAGGCTGCCAGCGCTTGGACAACGCACAATTCGAAGGGGTGATCCAACCCGACGCACGCACCGGCAAAGACCAGTTTGCCTTGCGTGCCCACTTACGCCAGGAGGCCGCCGATGCGCCGACCCCGCACACCCCGTGAACGCCGCGGCGCCGCCTTGTTGACCCTGGCGTTGGTGCTCGGCGCGGCCTATTGGCTGTTGATCGACAGCTGGTTCGCCGGGCCGCTGCGGGCCATGGGTGAGCAGGCCGAACAGTTGCGTGAACAGCAGCAGCGCTATGCCAGCGTCATACGCCAGGGCGATGCCTTGCGCGAACAGCTGGCGCAGGCACAGCAAGACCCGGCCAGCAGCGCCAGCCTGTTGCCGGGCGACGACCCGGACGTGGTCGCCGCCGACCTGATGCAGCGTCTGGCCGACCTGATCAACAGCCACGCCAACCTCGGCGGCGGCTGCAACCTGACCCAGCGCAAGCCGATCACGCCTGAACAGGACGACAGCGAGCCCTATCGTCAGGTCAAGGTCAGCCTCACGCTCAATTGCGCCATCGAACCGCTGACCGCGATCCTGCATGGGCTGGAATATCAGCCGCCTTTTCTGTTCGTCGATGAGCTGCATATTCGTCGCGACAAACAGGCGCCGGCCAATGGCGGGGCAGGCAAGCTGGCGGTGCAACTGCTGGTGCGCGGCTACCTGCAACCGGCGCGGGTGGCACCATGATCGGCCCATTGCGTCCTCTGGAATGGGGCTGGCTCGGCGTGGCCGCGCTTTTGGGGCTGTTGATGGCGATGATCCTCAGCAGCATCGGCGATGCCCCCCGGTGGTTACCCGATGCACCGGTGCATGCGCCGCCCTCGTTCCAGGTGCAGGCCGCTCCCACGCCGGCGTTGCAAGACCTTGCCAGCACCTGGCAAGCGCCACTGTTCAGCCCGGATCGCCGCCCGGACCGGGAGGTGGGTAAAACCCAGGTGGCGAGCCTGGCCAACCTGACCCTCAGCGGCATCATGATCACCGGCAACCTGCAAATGGCCATGCTCAAGCAAGCCGGTGGCCCAACGCTCACGGTGCGCTTGGGCCAAGCGTTGCCCAACGGTTGGCGCCTGGAACACCTGACCCCGCAATACGCCCGTTTTGCCCTGGGCGGGCGCACCCAAACCCTGAGCCTCTACGGTAAGCGGCTACCCCTGATCTCACATCCCCGCGAGTCTCTCCCTTGATCGATATGCGCACTTCGCTGTTTTGCCTGGCTACCGCCGTCTCCCTGGGCGGCTGTGGCTCTTTGCCCGACACCCTCGACCCGGACGACGACCTGCTGCACGAGGCCCTGCAGGGCACGGGCGCACAACGCCTGCCGCTTCAGACGCCTGTGGCTCAAAGCCCTCCACCTGCCACCCAGGCCCCGCCACAGCGCCAGTTGATTCGCGGCAATCAAGCATTTGTGCGCCAGCCCAAGGCGCCTGTAAACGTGCCGGAGCAGGGCGGCGACATCGTGTTCAACTTCGCCGGCCAGCCCATCGAGGCCGTGATCAACAGCGTGATGGGCGACTTGCTGCACGAGAACTACAGCATCGCCGAGGGCGTGAAGGGCACTGTCAGCTTCTCCACCTCCAAACCCGTGGACAAACAGCAAGCGCTGTCGATTCTCGAAACCCTGCTGTCCTGGACCGACAACGCCATGATCAAACAGGGCAACCGCTATGTGATCCTGCCGGCCAACCAAGCAGTGGCGGGCAAGCTGGTGCCGCAGATGCGCGTGGCGCAACCGGCCAGCGGCCTCTCGGCACGTCTGTTTTCACTGCGCTATATCTCGGCCACCGAGATGCAGAAACTGCTCAAGCCCTTCGCCCGTGAAAACGCTTTTTTGTTGGTGGACCCGGCGCGCAATGTGCTGAGCCTGGCCGGCACGCCTGAAGAACTGGCCAACTACCAGGACACGATCGACACCTTCGATGTGGACTGGCTCAAGGGTATGTCGGTGGCGGTGTTTGGCCTGCAACGCGCCTCGGTAGCCGAGCTGATGCCCGAGCTGCAAGCCATGTTCGGCACGGACAGTGGCACACCCCTGGCCGGCATGCTGCGGTTCTTGCCGGTGGAGCGCACCAACTCGGTGGTGGCGATTTCTTCGCAGCCCCAGTACCTCAGCGAAGTGGGCGACTGGATCCGCACCATCGACGAGGGCGGCGGCAACGAGCCGCAGATGTATGTGTACGACGTGCGCAATATGAAGGCCGCCGACCTCGCAAAGTACCTGCGGCAAATCTACGGCAATGGCGCGATCAAGGATGACGCCCCGGCGAAGGTAGCGCCGGGGTTGCGTACCACCACCTTGTCCTCGTCCACCAGCGCCGGTTTGCAGGCCAACGCCCCGGTGCCCGCAGCCGAAGAACCTGAATCCGAGCCTGCCGAAAGCACCCAGGCGCCGCCCACCAGCGACCTCGAAGCGGGCACGCGCATCACCGCGCAAAAGAGCAGCAACCAACTGCTGGTACGCACCCGCCCGGCGCAGTGGAAAGAGATCGAAGCGGCGATCAAACGCCTCGACAACCCACCGCTGCAAGTGCAGATCGAGACCCGCATCCTGGAGGTCAAGCTCACCGGCGAACTGGACCTGGGCGTTCAGTGGTACCTGGGCCGCCTGGCCGGCAATTCCACCAGCACCACGGTGGCCAACGCCTCCGGCAGCCAAGGCGCCTTGGGCGGTGGCGGGGCAGGGCTGGGGGCGGCGGACTCGTTGTTCTATTCCTTCGTCAGCTCCAACCTGCAAGTGGCCTTGCACGCCCTGGAAACCAACGGCCGCACCCAGGTGCTGTCGGCGCCATCGCTGGTGGTGATGAACAACCAGCCGGCGCAGATCCAGGTGGGGGACAACATTCCCATCAGCCAGACCACCGTTAATACCGGAGACGCCGACACCACCTTGAGCAGTGTCGAATATGTGCAGACGGGGGTGATTCTGGATGTGGTACCGCGCATCAATCCGGGTGGGCTGGTGTACATGGATATCCAGCAACAGGTCAGTGATGCCCAGAACCCGACAGGTAACAGTGAGACGCCGGTGAACCCGCGCATCTCCACACGCTCGGTGTCCACCCAGGTAGCGGTGCAGAGTGGCCAGACGGTGTTGCTGGGCGGGTTGATCAAGCAGGACAACGCTGAGAGTGTCAGCGCCGTGCCTTACCTGGGGAAGATTCCGGGGTTGCGCTGGTTGTTTGGCAATACCGGCAGGTCCAAGGACCGCACGGAGCTGATTGTGCTGATTACGCCGAGGGTGATTACCAGCAGCAGTCAGGCGCGGCAGGTGACGGATGATTATCGCCAGCAGATGCAGTTGTTGCGACCGGCTCAATGAGCCTGGCTGCACCGAGTACCGATGTGGGAGGGGGGGGCGCTCTCGATGGTGGCCTGACACCCCGCGATCAAAAATGTGGGAGCTGGCTTGCCTGCGATGACGGCCTGCCAGCCGGCACCTATCAACCTGACACCCCGGAATCAAAAATGTGGGAGCTGGCTTGCCTGCGATGACGGCCTGCCAGCCGACGCCTATCTACCTGACACTCCGCAATCAAACTGTGGGCTTGCTCGCGAAGGCGGCCTAACAGGCGACGCAGTTATACCGGGTACATATCCATTCCTGCGGTAACGGCTACTTAGGGTTCCGCCCTGACGGCGGCTCACTTTGCAAAAGCGGCAAAGTAAGCAAAACGCTCTTGCCCCACCACTCGGCACCTCGCCTAGGCTCGGTGTGCCCGAACACAGTCTTGAATCCGTGTGCCGCCGCCACGCGCCATCCATGGCGCGGGGCGGCTAACCCGGCGTCCTGCCGGGTTACCCACGAATTCAAGCCTGCGTTCGGCCAGCGTGGTTTAACGGGGCGCCTAAGATCAAAAGCAGATCAAGATCAAGAGCG
>NZ_SMOF01000001.1:4042512-4067093 GCF_018135665.1 Pseudomonas sp. B2021 | reverse complement strand
TCAAAAGCAGATCAAGATCAAGAGCGGCTCGCTTCGCATCGTGGTTACCGTCGGTAGTTACCGTTGCGATGGGGGCGTGTCGGTAAATGCATTTTGGCTGGCTCACTGTCATCGGGAGCACGCCCCTCCCACATTTTGAGCGTTCTGCACGCTTAGATTAAAAATCATTTTTATGAATAATTATTTTTACAAATAATGAAAGTAGAGAATATTAGCTTATGCCCAAATAGCATTATATTTTTAAAATCCATTCCGTTATGTTTGATCCCAACAGCCTACCCCTGACCTCGGATGGTACCCAGCGTGATTCAGATTCTGCGCGCCTGACCGGGTAATCCTCCCGCCGCCGCAGAGTCGTTGGACGGGAGCTCAACGTATGTTGCCACTTCAACCCCCTCGCTTGCCCCACACCTAGCCCAAGCCGCATCGCCCCTTTGATTACCGGCCACACCGCGCCAGGCGCGTGTCTGCCCGACTTTGCGATTTGGAAAAAGCTGGGAATGGATATGAAGCACATTCTGCAACCTACTGCTGCCCTGACCCTGTCGCTGTTCGCCGCAGCTTCGCAGGCCCAGGAAGACAGCACTTTGTCTACGGTCGTTGTGACCGGCAACCGTGGCGCCGAGCAGCGCACGGTTACTAGCAGCCCGGTGCCGATTGACGTGGTCAGCGCCCAGCAATTGCAAAACACCGGCAAGCCCGGGTTGATGGAGGCGTTGAGCGCGGTGATTCCGTCGCTGACCCTGCCGGAAAAAACCGGTTGGGACGCCAGCGGCATTGCCCGGGCACCGAACCTGCGGGGCTTGAGCGCCGCCGAAGTGTTGGTGCTGGTCAACGGCAAGCGCCGCCACACCAGCGCTACCCTGAATATCAACGGCATCAACACCGGCGCGGCGCCGGCTGATCTGGACCTGATCCCCATCAGCGCCATCGACCATGTCGAAGTGCTGCGCGATGGGGCGGCTGCCCAATACGGGTCTGACGCCATCGCAGGGGTGATCAACGTGATCCTCAAGGCCGACACCCGCGGTACCTCGGTGACCAACGCCGGCCTTGGCTACGACGGCAAGAAACAGACCGTGCAGCAAAGCCTCAACAAGGGCTTCGAAATCGGCAATGGCGGCATCGTGCAACTGGCCCTGGATGCGCGCAGCCAGAACGATGACAACAAGGCCAGCGCCAACGGCTACACCTATGAGCAAGCCTATGGCCTGGCGGGCAAGTCCACCTATGGCGGCTACGGCACGCCCAAGACCAACCTGCTGACCCTGGGCTATAACGCCGAGTTGCCGATCGACGACAGCCTCAGCCTCTACTCCTTTACCACCTACTCGCGACGCAAGGCCGAGCAGGGGCAGAACTTCCGCTTGCCGACCATCACCAACACCATCACCACCGGGCCCAATGGTTACCCGGCCGGGTACACTCCGACCTGGTACATCGACGAGGACGACTTCCAGGCGGCGTTCGGTGGCAAGGGCACTGTGGGCGAGTGGGACTGGGACTTGTCTACCACCTACGGGCGCAACGAAGCGGAGCAGGGCACCACCCACAACCAGAACCCTTCCCTGGGCCAAGCCACGCCGAACAGCTTCACCTCCGGCACCTGGATTTCCACCGAGCTGACCACCAACTTGGACTTCAAGCGTGGCTTCGACATCGGTCTGCAAAAGCCCTTGGACCTGTCCTACGGCTTCGAGCATCGGCGCGACACCTACGAGGTGCAAGCCGGCGATTACGCGTCCTATGCCAATGGCGGTTACTGCGTGGCGCCGGGTAACTGCGCTTCGTCCGGGGCGCAGGTCACCAATGGTATTTCACCGGACGAAGAAAGCAGCGCCTCGCGCAACAGCCTGGCCGGTTATGTGGACGTGGGTTTCAACCCCTTGCCTAACTGGTACGTCGGCACGGCGGTGCGTTATGAGCATTACAACGAGGGCGTGGGCGCTACCCGCAGCGGCAAGCTGACCACCCGCTACGACTTCACCCCGCAGTTCGCGGTGCGCGCCACGGTGAGCAATGGCTTTCGGGCGCCGTCCCTGGCCAACAGCCTGTTCAGTGCGCGCTCCACCACCTATGGCGTCGTCGATGGGGTGTATCAGTCGATCAACTATGGCGTGCTCCCCGTGGGTTCGGCGGCGGCCCAGGCACTAGGCGCGCAGGAGCTCAAGCCCGAGCGTTCTACCAACTTCAGCCTCGGTTTCACGCTCACACCCACCGACCGCCTGAGCTTCACCGCCGATGCCTACGTGATCAACCTGCGTGACCGCATCACCCTAACCGGCACCTTACTGGGCCCTGAGGTCACCCAGGTATTGCAGAACAACGGTATCAACTCCACCTCTGGCGGCCAGTACTTTATCAACGGAGCCGACACTCGCACCAAAGGCCTGGACCTGGTCAGCAGCTATAACCAGGACCTGGGCGCGTTCGGCGCGCTGAAGTGGACCGCCGCGTTCAACTGGAACCAGACCAAAATCCTCAACTACAAGGAATCTACCGACATCCTCGGCACCTCCTACGACCTGATGGACCGCCAGGCGCGCAACCTGATCACCGGCGTGCAACCCAACACCAAGCTGATCCTGGGCGGTGACTGGCGCATCGAGCGCTTCAATCTCAACCTGGCCCTGACCCGCTACGGCTCGTACAAGGAAGTGAACTCATCGGCCAATCGTGATCTGGACCGGGTCTACAACGCCCGCTGGATCACCGACCTCGACCTTGGCTACAGCCTCACCAAAGACCTGAACATCGCCATCGGCGCCAAGAATCTGTTCGACCTCTATCCCAAGAAACAAGGGGTGCCGAGCAGCACCATGGTTGCCAGCTACGGCACCTATTCGCCCTACGGTTTTACCGGCGGGTATTACTACACCCGGCTGACTTACGCCTTCTGAGGCCTGCGAGGAAAAGAACATGCCCATTGTTGCCAAACCCTACGACCTGCTGGATGAAGTCAGCGCCCAACCGCTGCGCCAGCGCCGTGCGGCCACGCCCATCAAGGCGTTGCGCGTGGTGCCGGCCCGACACCCCTGGCGCTGGGCCGGGTCGATTTTCGCCGCGCTGGTGTTGCTCGCCATCGTGCACTCCCTGGCCAGCAACCCGCGTTGGGAATGGGGGGTGTTCGGCCAGTGGTTCTTCTCGCCCTCGGTGCTGCGCGGCTTGGGCCAGACGTTGCTGCTGACGCTGCTGAGCACAGTGTTCAGCATCCTGCTGGGCACCGCGCTGGCCCTGGCGCGGCTGTCGGGTTCGCCGTTGCTGGCGGCGTTGGCCTGGGGCTATATCTGGTTCTTCCGCTCGATGCCGGCCCTGCTGGTGCTGATCATCCTCTACAACTTTGCCTACCTGTACGACCACATCGTGCTAGGCGTGCCGTTCACCGACCTGGTGTTCGCCGAGTGGTCGACCGTGGATGTGCTCAGCCAATTTACCGTGGCCGTCCTGGGCTTGAGCCTGATGCAGGCGGCCTACGCGGCGGAGATCATTCGCGGTGGGCTGATCGGTGTAGATGCCGGCCAGCATGAAGCGGCGGCGGCCTTGGGGTTGCCGGCCTCTCGACGCATCTTCCGGATCATTTTGCCCCAGGCGCTGCGCTCGATCTTGCCGTCGGGGTTCAACGAAATCATCGGCCTGGTCAAGGGCACCTCGATTGTCTACGTGCTGGCCTTGCCCGAGCTGTTCTACACCGTGCAGGTCATCTACAACCGCACCCAGGCGGTGATCCCGTTGCTCATCGTCGCCACGGTCTGGTACCTGATCATCACCACCGCGCTCACCAGCGCCCAGTACTACGTCGAGCGCCACTTCGCCCGGGGCACCGCGCGGGTGCTGCCACCCACGCCGCTGCAGCGCGTGCGCCGCTGGTTCAAGGAGAAGGCCCATGCCTGAAGCACGCGCCGGGCGCATTCAAATCCAGGGCGTGGGCAAGCGCTTTGGCAACCAGCAGGTACTCGATCACATCGACCTGAGCATTGACCCTGGCAAGGTCACGGTGATCCTCGGGCCGTCCGGCTCGGGCAAGTCCACCTTGCTGCGCACCATCAACCACTTGGAGAAGATCGACAGCGGGCATATCACCATCGACGGTGAATACGTCGGTTATCGGCGCAAAGGCGACCTGCTGTTTGAACTCACCGAACGCGAGATCCTCAAGCGCCGCATCGACGTGGGCTTCGTGTTCCAGAACTTCAACCTGTTTCCCCACCTCACCGCCTGGGAAAACATCGCCGAAGCGCCCCTGGCGCACAAGCGCTGGGGCCGGGTGGAGGCCCGTGACAAGGCCGATGAATTACTCGCCAAGGTCGGCCTGGCGGATAAGGCCGACGCCTACCCGCGCCAGCTCTCCGGCGGCCAACAGCAACGCGTCGCCATCGCCCGGGCCTTGGCGCTCGACCCCAAAGTGCTGCTGTTCGACGAGCCCACCTCAGCCCTCGACCCGGAACTGGTGGGCGAGGTGCTGGACGTGATCAAGGGCTTGACCCAACTGGGCGTGACCCTGGTGATCGTCACCCATGAGATCGGCTTTGCCCGCGAAGTGGCCGACCACGTGGTGTTCCTCTGCGACGGTCAACTGATCGAAGAAGGCCCGCCTGAACAGATTTTTCGCCAACCCCGACATCCCCGCACCCAGGCCTTTCTCGGCAAAGTGCTTTAGTTCAAGGAGTGACTGCCCATGTTTATCACTACTGCCCGTGTCGCCCTGTTGGCAATTGCCGGGGCCACGGCCCACAGCGCATTCGCCGTGCAACCGGTGGACCTCAGCCCCGACCGCCCGCGCATCCATGCGCCACGCAATGACGCGGCCATCGCGCAGATCCCGCCAGGCTTCAAGTTCGCCCAGCCGGGCAAGTTCACCGTGGCCGTGTCAGGCGTAGCCGGGCCACCGCTGGCACTGCTGGCCAGTGACGACAAGACCACCATCGGCAGCGAGGCCGACACCGCCCAATTGGTGGCCGACAGCCTTGGCCTGCAACTCAACGTGGTGCAAACCAGTTGGGAAGACTGGCCCCTGGGCGTCAGCTCGGGCAAATACGACGCGGTGATCAGCAACGTCACCGTGACCGAGGCGCGCAAAAAGCGCTTCGACTTCGCCACTTACCGCCAGGATGTGCTCGGGTTTTACGTCAAGAGCACCAGCAAGATCAACGAGATCAAGCAGGCGGCGGACATTGCCGGGCTGAAGATCATTGTCGGCTCCGGCACCAACCAGGAAAAAGTCCTGCTGGCCTGGAACGAGGCAAATGAGAAAGCCGGCCTCAAACCTGCGTTGTTGCAGTACTTCGACGACCAGGCCGCCGCACAACTGGCGGTGCAGTCGGGGCGCAGTGACGCACTGTTCGGGCCGAACTCGGTGTACGCCTATTCGGCGGCGATCACCGGCGGCATCAAGCGCGTCGGCACCGTCAACGGTGGCTGGCCGTTGCAGGCGGATATCGCGGTGACCACGCGCAAGGACAACGGCCTGGTCAAACCGATTCACACTGCCCTGCAAGGTGCGATTGCCGGGGGGCAATATGCGCAGGTGCTGCAACGTTGGGGCCTGGATGTGGAACGGGTCGACCAGTCGCTGATCAACCCGCCTGGGCTGGCGGATTAAGGAGGCACAGACATGGGACTGACACGACGTGAAGCGCTGTCGAGTATCGCAGCGGTGGGCGGTGAGAAAGCGGTCAAGGATGCACTGGCAGTGTTGGGCCTGGGCCCATCGTCACACCGTCGACCGCAACCACTGAAACTCAAGGGCGGCCTGGGGCAGGGCACCCGTGTACTGGTGCTGGGCGCCGGGATTGCTGGGTTGGTCACTGCGCTGGAGTTGACGCGCGCGGGCTTCAGCGTGCAGGTGCTGGAGGCCCGCGAGCGCGTGGGTGGCCGCACCTGGACTCTGCGTAACGGCGACCGCGTGGACTATAAGGACGGTCGCTCGCAGACGGTGGGGTTTGACCCTGGCCAGTATTTCAACGCCGGGCCGGCGCGCATTCCCAGCCAGCACCGCACGATCCTCGACTATTGCAGTGAACTGGGCGTGCCGTTGGAAGTGCTGGTCAACAGCAGCCATGGCGCCCAGGTGCGACCGGACCTGAGCCAGGCAGCGTTTAGCGTCGGCCAGGCGCTCAACGATACCCGCGGGCATCTGTCGGGGTTGCTGGCCAAGGCGGTGCAACGCGACGCTCTCGATGATGTATTAAGTGGCGAAGAGCGCACACGTCTGCTCGGTTTTTTGCAGGTGTACGGTGACCTGTCCCAAGAGCTGGCTTTTGAAGGCACCCTACGCTCCGGGCACCTTGAATCTGCCGCCCACCCTGGCGCCTTGCCCGCCCGCCATATACCGCTGGGGTTGGACCGCTTGCTGCACCCGGAACTCTGGGGCGCTCTGTTACACACCGAATTCCCGGAATTCTCGGCCACCATGTTCCAGCCGGTGGGCGGCATGGACCGTATCACCGAGGCCTTCTACCGACGCGTGCAGGAGCAGGTGCAACTGGGCGCCCAGGTGCGGCAGATCCGCCAGCTGGAGGACGGCGTGGCGGTGACCTACCACGACCAGCACAGTGGCCGTGAACAGGTGGTGCGTGCCGACTTTCTGATCTCCACCGTGCCGCTGCCCCTGCTGGCCAAGCTCGATACGGACTTCAGCGCACCGGTCAAGGCGGCCCTGCTCAGCACTCGCAGCGACCAGGCGACCAAGGTGGCCTGGCAATCGCCGCGCTTTTGGGAGACCGACTACCGCACCTATGGCGGCCTGTCGTGGATCGAACACCCGGCGCGCCTGCTGTGGTACCCCAGCAACGACCTCAACACCCGCGAAGGCGTGCTGGTGGCCGGTTACGTGACGGGCGAGGGCGCCGACGTGTTTGGCGCCCAACCGCTCGATCAGCAGTACGCCGCCTCCCGACACGCCGTGGAGCTGTTGCATCCAGGTTATTCCAGGCATTTGCGTAATCCACTGGCGGTGTCCTGGGAGCAGATCCCCTTCAGCGAAGGCCCGTGGTTGCAACGCGAACATTTCCCAGCCCAGGCCCACGCCTTGCTTGAACAGCCCCATGGCCGCGTGTATTTCGCCGGCGACGGCCTGGTGCAAAGCGGCGTGGGCATCTGGCAGGAATCGGCAGCCAACTCGGCGCGCCATGTGGTCGCGCAACTGGCCGAGCGCATCACCCAACAACACCAACTCGCGGCGTTGGCCGCATCCTGAGGAGCCACACCATGAGCGACAGCATCCAACGCACCAGCGTCGGTGAATTCCCCATCTCGCAAACCGTCACCGTGCCGGCCTCAGCCAGCCTGGTATTTGTCAGCGGCACGCTGCCGGACCCCGCCGACCCGAGGGTGCCTGGGGTGTATGGCGACACCGAGGTGCAGAGCGTTTCAGTGTTCAACAAACTGCGCCAGATCCTGCGCCAACATGACTTGGACCTGGGCGACATCGTGCAGTTACGGGTGTTTCTGGTCGGCGCCGAAGAGACCGGTGGCAAGCTGGATTTTGCCGGGTTGCAGCGCGGCTATACCCAGTTCTTTGGCACACCCGAACAGCCAAACAAACCGGCGCGCACCGCATTGCAAGTAGTGGCGTTGCCGTTGCCGGGGGCGTTGGTGGAGGTGGAGGCAATTGCGGCCAGGGCGGTGTAAGTACGCTCCGCGTGGGAACGATCATCATGGCAGAGCTTCACCCTATTGCTGCAACAGCAATGCCCGCTGCTTGAGCCTGCGTTTCTGCGCAAACGGCAAGCTCTCATCATCCCCATACGGCGCGCTATACCAGTTGCCGTAGCTCGGGTTGGGCAGCAGGAACCAACGCTGGCCTAGCCAATTCACATAGGGTTCGACGGCCTTGCGTTGTGCATCCAGGGTGTTGTGTTCGGCTTGCACGAAATCTCCCAGCGAGTCACCGGCCATCAACAACACGCGGGCTTGGCTGGCGACCCACTGGCGACGGCAATTCTTGCCATAGCCTGCGCTTTCGCAGTGGCCGGTAGGCGTGCTGGCCGCCAGGATCTGTGCGTCGCTCTCTATCGGAAAGCCGCGCAAACGCAGGTTTTTGGCGGTGGCCGCGACCTGGCTGTGTTCACGGTTGGTGAGGTAATACACCTTGATCCCTTTTTGCCTGGCCGCTTGCAGGAACGCCACGGAACCCGGCAGCGCCTGAGCCTTGGCCTGCTCGACCCAGGTATTCCAGCGATCGTAGGAATAGACCTGATTGTTGATGATGTCGCGAGCGTTGAGCGGCACGTTGTCCAACAGGGTCTCGTCGATATCCACGATCACCGCCGGCGGCAGACCGGTCAGCTTGCGCGCAGGCAAAGGCAGTGCGTCCCAGTTGGGGTCGGCCAGCGCTATATCGAGTTGGCGGGTAGCGTTGGCGAAGAGCTGGCGGTAGATCAGCTCGTGTTCGATGGACGTCTGGGTCCAGAGCACTGCATCGAGTTGGTCGTTGGCCGGGGGTGTTTGCTGGCAGCCTGCCAGGGCGGTGGTCAACAGGCAGGCACTGGCAAGGAATAGGTTACGCATGGGCAAATCTCGCAGAGGGTAGGCGCGTGGCCAGCACAGTAGCGCAATCACCCGCACAATCAAGGCGTACACACCAGTGCCTGGCGCTCGTAGTTCAGCGCCTTGTTCTGCGGTGGCAATGTATAGGCGGCACGACAATGCTGCTCACCCCACTTGATGATCAGCGTGCCCTGATCCTCTTCCACCAGCGCCAGGGCATTACCATTGGGATCTGCAATCGCCAACTGCTTGCCATTGGCGTCTTCCAGTGAGGCACCAAACGACAGCGGTTGATGCTGTGCATCAAACAACTCAAACAACACCCGCCGTCCGGTAGTGCCACTGTAATGCGCCACCACGATGGCGCCACGGCGCGGCACCAGTTGCTGGGTGGCGTTGGTGATTTCCACGTCGCCACCCAGATCGCGAGTGTCCAGGCTGATCCAGTTGACCCGGTAGGGTTGCGCAGTGGGCACCACCGCATAGCCGTTGTAACCGGTTTCCACCCCGCTGTAGCTGCTGATCTTGGCCCCAGAGACGCCTGGTATTTCGGCCAGGGCGAAGGTCTCGCTGACCGTCTGCCCCAGGTTGACGCCACCCGCATGAGCCACCACGGAGCCTGCGAGGTTGAAGTTTTGTGAGTTGTAGCCCTGGCCCTGGCTGTAACCGAGGCTGACGTCTGCCACGGCGGTGCGACTGTTGATGTTCACCGAGCCTGAGTCGCCGCTGGTGTCACTGTGGCCGGCCTGCACCGAATAGAAAGTGTCGCTGGTGTCGGCCACGTAGCCATTGATGCCCGCTTGGGTGGTGGTGTCACCGCGTTGGTGGCTGGTGGTGACAAACGCCCGTGGCGCGCGGGCCTGACTGCCCAGCGGGAAAGACACCGACAGGTTCACCTGCGTGTCGCTGCTCGGCTCGCCCCAGGTAACGATCTGCTTGGTGCGCGTCACGCCAAGGTTGTAGCTCAGATCGCCCCAATTGCCGGTGTAGCCCGCGGAAAAGCTCTGGGAACCGCCGCGATTCCAGTAGCGTTGGTCGCTGGCGTTCACATACAGGCTGCCAAATTCGCTGTTGCGCCCGAGGCTCTGGTTGATGGTCAGGTCGGTGCGGGTTTTCGAGTGACCGGTGCGTACGCGCAGGTCTTCGCTGCTGTCTTCCACATGGTCGGTGAGGGTGCGATAGCCCTCGGTAGAGTAACGGTAGGCGGCCAGGGTGAAGTTGGTATCGGTGCCGGCAAAGGTCTTGGCGTACAAGGCGCGCACGCTGCTGCCCTGGGACGTACGCCCCTGAGCCTTGCTGGACGAGTGGGTGGTATCCAGGGAGAACGCACCGAAGGCAGTGTTCCTGCCGGCGCCGATCGACAGCGCGCTGTAGTCCTCACTGGCTTGCACACCGACAATCCCACTGAGGTTGCTGGTCAAGCCATAGGCCAGCGTACCGCTGAGAAAGCGCGGGGAGGCCAGGCCATCGGCATTGCTTTTGAACGTGCCCGCCGAGACGCTGTATTTCACCTGGCCTTCGCGCACCATGATCGGCAGGCTGGAGAACGCCTGCATCGTCACCCGCCGCGTACCGTCGGCTTCGATCACGGTGATTTGCAGGTCACCGTTGGAGCCGCTGGGGTAGATATCGTTGATCTCGAATGGCCCCGGCGCGACGTTGGCGGTATAGAGGATGTAGTCGTTCTGGCGGATTTCCACCGTCGCGTTGGTCTGCGCCACTCCACGGATTACGGGTGCATAGCCGCGCTCGCTGTCGGCGCGCATGCCATCATCCGAGGCGAGCTTGACCCCGCGATAGCGCACGCTGTCGAACAGGTCGGTGTCGGAGAAAATCTCACCGGCGCTGAACTGGCCCTTGATCGCGGTGACGTCATGCTGCAAGTAAGTACGGTTGCTGGTAAAGGTGTTCGAGCGATCGGTGCCGCCGCTCAGGTTCGACTCGTTGCGCAGGCGCCAGGCCCCCAGGTTGATGCCGTTGCGCAGGCCCAGGTTATTGGCGATGCGGGTCTTGTAGTCGCCGGCGGTGCGGCTGCTGTTGAGCTGGTAGTTGATGAAGGCGGCGGACACACCGTCGTCCCACAACTGTGGGTCGACATACCCGCGCAGGCCGCGCTGCATCGCTACCTGCGGAATACTCGCGAGCAGGCGCAGGCGGCTGCTGTCGTAGCGCACGCTGGCGTCTTCGATCATGTCGGCAAGGGCGTAGCAGTCCTGCGGCTGCTGCGGGTCAAGTTTGCCCTCGGCCTGCAATCGGTGCAGGTCGATACCCAGTTGCTTGAGCAGGTCGAGGGTCAGGCAGGCTTCGACGCGGCCGTTTTTAGGGTTGCGCTTGAAGTCGATATCACGCCGGCCCACCAGCACTTCGTTGCTGTACAAATCGACGCGGTAATTGCCCGGCAGCACGCTGTTGGCCGAGAGCAATTGCTGCAGGTCCACCGGCGACTGCGAGCCTTGCAGGAAGGTGGTGTTGAAGGTTTGCGCAGCGTCATCGGCCATGGCCAGGCTGGGCAAGCTGGCAGTAATCGCCAGCGACAGCGTCTTCAACTTCAGTACGCCACGTGCGGGCCTGTTGCTGGAAAGAAAAGACATGCGAAGACCTATGACATCCCTGATTGACGGACAGCCGGGCACGCAAACACGCACGCGAAGTGAGCCTGTGGGTTAGCGAAAGTGCTTAGGGGTTGAGGCGCGATTCAGTCGCATGCGCCGGTAGCGCAGTGCCGCTGGTCAGCGGCGCGCTGTAGTGATTCTGCGCGCCGTAGTCATTGATGCTGGAAAACGACAACTGCACCGGCCCACTGGCAACTGGAGCACTGAGCGCAAACTGTTTTTGCTCGCCGGGCGCAATCATGGTGGAGTCGCTGGCCAAGACCGCCTGCACTTTGATGTCGGCCATGGACACGTGGTACAACGTCGGGTTTTTCACCTGCAACAGGGTTTGGCTGCCGTGTTTGGCCAGCGTCCATTCAAGCTGCGCAGGGGCTTGCAGCGCGCTGCCGGTAAGACCGGCAGGGCGGTAGAAAATCTTGA
This sequence comes from Pseudomonas sp. B2021, assembly GCF_018135665.1. Classification (NCBI taxonomy): domain Bacteria; kingdom Pseudomonadati; phylum Pseudomonadota; class Gammaproteobacteria; order Pseudomonadales; family Pseudomonadaceae; genus Pseudomonas; species Pseudomonas sp. B2021. The sequence goes on along the minus strand of NZ_SMOF01000001.1, from coordinate 4,055,574 downwards.
TGCGTTGGCGGATGGCCAACTGCAAGGTGTTCTCGGCCTCGCTGGCCTTGGGGATTTCCTGCACATTGAGCCACACCACCGACTCGCGGTCCGTGGGCATGCCGGTGCCTTCATACAGAATGCGCAGCAGTTGTTGTTCCTTGGCGAATACCCGTGCCAGTGGCGGGGTGACGGCAAACGGCGCGCGGCTGGCGCTGGCGTCGTTCATGTCGACCCAGGATTGAATCAATACATCCTGGTTACCATTACGCACGGTAATGTTGGCTTCCTTGTGGTCACCGTCAAACACGATACGGGTGGCATTCAATGAAATGCTGGCGGCGGCCTGGGTAGCCATGAGCAAGCCCAGCAGCCCCAGACATGCGGCGATAGAACGAGGCGGCATGACGGTTATCCGGTGTAGTCAGAAGACAATGGCGAGGCCGCAAGGCCTCGCGCGTTCGGTGCCCGGGGCGCCGAATTATTCGTATTGCAGGATGAACGGCAGGGTGGCGTCACCGCGACCGGCGGTCGACGAACCCGCCGCTGCGGTAGTGACGTAGGCGGCCGCGAAGCTCAGGGTGGCGTCGCCGCCTTCAGTGCCAGCACCGTGCATGGTGCTTTCAATACGTGCGGTGCTTGGCGAGCTGAGGTCAATCAGACCGCCCTTGCTGTCGAGCAGGGCAATACCGACGTTTTGTGCAGTGGCCGAACCCGGGTTCAGGGCCAGTACTTTTTTGCCGGTGACCAGGCCCGAACCGCCGTTGTTGGCGTCAAAGATCATGGCGACCTTGGTGCCCTGGTTGCAGTTGACGTTCAGGTTGAAGTCTTTGGCGGTCACACGACCTGCGGTTGGGTTTTCCGCGGTGCCCATGTCCTTGATCGAAACGTTGCCCATGTCCACCGAAATGGTGCGGTCGGAGTTGGCGCCGTCCACCGAGCACGCGTCGTTGTTGATCACGCCGGTGAAGGTGATTTTGCCGCTGCCGCCCAGGGTTGGCGTAGGAGCAGGATCCACGGCAAATGCACTGCCGGAAGCGGCGATAATGGCCGAGGCGATCACAGCCAGGGAAAACTTCTTCATGATGATGTCCGTAAGTGTTAGTTGAAAAGTTTGCTGTTGTTGAACTGCGAGCAAAGAGTAGGCGACGAGGCGGCGGGAGCGAATAAGACGATTCTTATAAGCGCTGGGGTGGGCAGGTTATTTGTGCTGTTGCAGCGGTGAAAGGCTTGAAAATAAAGGGCAAAGCCATTGTCCAGGAATGGCTTGCAAGTTATGCGTTAGTTGAAGATGTTACGTTCCAGGCAATAAGCAAGTAGGTCCTGGTCGCTGCTGACTTCAAGTTTGCGCATGGCCGATATCTTTTGTGCGCTGATGGTCTTTGAACTTCGGTTCTGGCGGCGCGCAATGTCACTCACGCTCATGCCGGAAATAAACAGGCGCAGGATCTCGAACTCTTTGGGCGACAAACTGGTAAAGCGCTCGTCAATTGCCGTGAGGGTCTCTATTACCGAGGTCTTTGGCGGCTCCAGGCTGCGATAGTCGCTGTCCTGGGCGATCGCCTTGAGTGCCAGTTGAATCTCGGTATGCAACTGGCTTTTCTGGATGATGCCGACCACGCCCAGCTCTTGCAGGCGGGTGAGGATCAGGTGGTTGGAGATCATGGTCAGGATCAGGATCTGTACCTGCGGGAAGTGTCGTTTCAGGTACTCCACCAGCTTCAGGCCATCGCCATAAGGCGAGTCGCCTGGCATGTTGTAGTCAGTAATCACGATGTCAGCGCCTTGATGCTGCAACAGCTCGATCAGGCCGGCCGAACACACGGCCTCGCCGACGACTTGAAAACGTATGTCACGCTCTACCAGTTCGCGAACGCCAAGCAACACGATCGGGTGATCGTCCGCGATTACCACGTTGAATTTTTTCATAAAGGGCCGTCCGTAGTGCCAGTTCAAGTGAGTGAAGAGTGCCCGGGCTGGAGAGTCTCCAGAACGGCCGACAGACGCTGCATCACAGTCTTCACCTTGAGCTCAAGCGTTGTGTCGAGGCTGCCGCGGTTAAGTGCGCTTTCCAGTTCGATGCAGGCCTGGGCCAGGCTGAGCGCCTGCACTGCGCCCAGGGCCCCAGCGATCGAGTGCAGCAATTGGCCGAGGCCGCGGGCATCACGCTGGACCAGTGCCACGCCGATGCGCTGCACATCCTGCTGCACGCTGCTGATGAACAGCGGGCGCATCTTGTCCGACAGTTGCACGCGGTCGTCGAATACCTGGGCGTCAGGCTCAACCGGCGACTTGATCTTGCACAGTTTGATCAACTGGTCGCGCAGGGTCTGCAGGCTCAAGGGCTTGACGATCCAGGCGTTCATGCCCACTGCCAGGCAACGTACGCCTTCCTCGCGCATTGCATTGGCGGTCACGCCGACAATCGGCAACTGTGGATCATGCTCACGCAAGGTCCTGGCCAGTTCATAGCCATTCATCAACGGCATATTCACGTCGGTCAGCACCAGGTCGAAGGCCTCCGGTTGCCATAACTGCAACGCCTGTTCACCGTTGGCAGCCAGGCTCACCGAGCAACCGAGCGCCTCCAGTTGCTCCTTGATGATCGCTTGGTTGACCGGGTTGTCCTCGGCCACCAGGATGCGCAGCTCCAGCCGCCCGGCGCTTTGTGGCCGGGTCGCCGTGGGTTGCTCGTGCCTGCCGTGCTGCGCCAGTGATACGGTGGCGGCGATGGTGCGTATGTCGTGCATATCCACCACCCAGCCTTGCGCCGTGTGCAGCGGCGGGCTGTGCGCACCGGGCAGGCAGAGCACACGTTGGCCGGCCCATGGCTTGGGGGGCTCGCCAGGTAACAGATCTACCAGTACCGCGTGGTGACTGTCTTTGTCCTGGGGGGGCGCGGCCCGGGCGGCGGTGATGCCCAAGCGGTTGAGCCAGTCACTCATTGCCTGCGCCAGTTCGCGTACCGGTGCCTGCACGTACACCGGCGTCGGGCTGGGTTCGATCAGCGGCAGGTTGGTCAGTGCGCCACAACACAGTGGCAAGCGCATTTTCAGGGTAAAGCTGCTGCCCAGTCCGGGCTCGCTGACCACGCGGATTTCGCCGTCCATCATCTGCGCCAGCCATCGGCAGATCGGCAGGCCCAGCCCGGTGCCGCCTTCGCTGGCGGTGTCCGGTGCCTGGTAGAACAGATCGAAGAGCTTGGCCTGCTGCGCCTCGGCAATGCCCACGCCGGAATCGGTGACTTGCCATTCCAGGTCGACATTATTGGCGTCGCTGCCCACCACCCTGGCACGAATCACCACGCACCCAAAGTCGGTGAACTTGATGGCGTTGCTCACCAGGTTATTGAGGACCTGGCGGATGCGCATCGGGTCGCCCATCAGGCAGTTCGGCAACTGCGGGTCGATGCAACTGTAAAGCTGCAACCCCTTGCGCCGGGCGAAGGCGGCGTAGGTGTGCAAGGTATCTTCGAGCATGTCCAGCGGACAGAAATCCACGGCTTCTATCGCCATTTGCCCGGACTCGATCTTCGAGACATCCAACACATCACTGATCAGTTGGAACAGTGTGGCGGACGAACGCTGGATGGTGTGCAGGTAGGTTTTCTGGTGCGGGTCGAGGTCGGTCAGGCCGAGCAATTCGAGGGTGCCGAGCACGCCATACAGCGGCGTGCGGATCTCATGGCTCATGGTTGCCAGGAACAGCGTCTTGGCCTCGCTGGCCGCATCGGCGGCATGACGTGCCTCTTCCAGGGCCTGGGCGTCTTCGATGTGCCGGGTGATATCGTTGAATGCATACAGGCGTACGTCTTGAGCCTGATAACGGGTCGACACAAAGCCGATCTGCAGGTGCCGGCCCTCGATCTCCAAGTGCGTCTCACCGCTCTCGGCGCCATCGTGCTTACCGGCCATGGCCTGCACCAGGCGTGAGGTGCCCGGCCATTGCTGGGCGCGCTGGTTTTCGATCAATACCTTGCCATCGCTGCGTCGCACCACGCATAACCCAGTAGGTGCGGTGTCGATGATCACGCGGCTGAACGCCACGCTTTCGGCGATGCGTTCGTGGGCCAGTTGTGCTGGGGTGATCACCTGGCGTCGATACCATCGGCTGCCAGCCCAACCCAGTGTAATCAGGCTGAACAGCAGCAACGCCATGGTGCTCAACGGCCACAATGCGGAGTGAAAGAAGTGCGAGTAGTTCAGGCCATAGACCGCGCTCCAGGGCTGGTCGCCGGCCTCGGTGACCTTGAATTCAAAGCCGTCGGCCGTGAAATGCACACCATCGCTGAGCTGCGCCTGGGTGGTTGGCCCAATCAACCGGTTGCCGTCAGGGCCAATCAGGGTAAAGCGATCAAACGCCGAGTGATTCAGCGCGCGCTGTACATCGTCGACCTGCGACACGTCGAGCAGGGTGCCGATCACAGCCTGGCCCTGGGCGTCGAGTGGCAGGCCGATGTAGGCCAGTAAATGCTCGGGTTCGGGGCCGGCCTGCCAATACACCCGATTCTGCTCCAGTGGCTGCGGCGCCTGTGCAAGGATTTGCTGCACGGCGTTGACCCGGGCCACCGGGTTGTCGGTATCCTCGGGGTTTTCCCGGTGCTGATAGCCCACGGACGGAATGGTGATGGCGTAGTCGGCCTGGCGATTGAGCACAAAGGTTTGCGGTGCCTCGTACGGCGACGAGGACCAGAAGGCGCTGTAGTAGCTTGTCAAGTGCGCACCCAGGGCAAAAATCGGCGGCCTGGCGGCGGTGCTGATCTGCTGTTCATCGAACTTGACGCTGAATGGCACCGAAAACGAATACTTCTGGCCTTCGTACAGTGTGCGGCGGTTGTCGACCATGCGGCTTTTAAGGCTGACCTGCACGTGGGTGGCGCGCAGCAGTTCGGCCTGGATGCCGGGGTGTGTCAGGCTCTTGAGGTAGGTTTGCTGTTCTGCGAGGTTTTCCATCAGCCGCGCAAAGTGAAAGCGCATTGCGCTGTAGCGAATTTCGACGCCTCGGTGCAGAGACCAGTAATTGGTCAGCATCAGCAGCAACGCGACTCCCATCAACACCATCAAGCCTTTGTTCAGACGCAATGAGCTGCGGGTAAAGGCTTCGAGAATCGCGTTATTGTGCTTCATCAGGGGTTTCCGCAGGCGCAGGATAAATCGGCACTGGATGGAGCTTACTCCTTATGATCGTGGCCGCCAGCTAGTGAGATGTCGCGGGGCCATCATTGTTCAGTAGTTGCTGAAATTGGTCCGAAGACACTGCGTGAGAGATCAGGAAACCCTGCACCTGATTGCAGTCGATTTTGCGCAGCAGCGCCAATTGCTGCGGGGTCTCCACGCCCTCGGCAACCACCGTCAGACCCAACTTGCGGCCCAGCGCGATAATGCTCGCCAATGCCTGGGCGATGCCTTCGTTGTCGTGGCTGCCCTGCACCAGTGCCTGGTCGATCTTCAGTTCGGTAAAGGGCGTGGACACCAGATTGAGGTAGGAGCTGTAGCCCTTGCCGAAATCATCCTGGGACAAACCGAACCCCTTGATCCGCAATCGGCAGGCGCCGGCGTAGAAATTGCTGATGTCCTGCGGCACCGAACATTCCATCAACTCGAAGCAGATCATTCCCGGGATACCATCGTGGTGCAGCACGAACTCCAGCAAACGGTCGGCCAGGTCATGGCTGTTGAGCAAGTGGGTCGGCAGGTTGATCGACACCGGAATTTCATAGCCGCGCTGGCGCCAGTGTTCTTGGGCGTGGATCGCTTGCTTGAGCACCAGCCACAACAGCCGCTCCTCCAGTTCGAACGCCTTGATTGCCGGCAGGAACGCGGCAGGCAGCATCACGCCTTGTTCGGGGTGCATCCAGCGCACCAGGGCTTCGGCGGCGACGATACGGCCGTTGGCCAGGGATTTTTTCGGCTGGAACCAGGCCTGGAACTGGCCGCTGCTCATGGCCTGCACCAGCGTGTGACGGTCGATGTCCATGTGCTCGGGCAGTTCGGGGGTAGGCGTGCGCACCCTGTTCCTGAGTTGGTTGACCAGGGTGCGTAAGGCTTCGGCGTTTACGGGCTTGGAAATCAGGCCAAGCACTTCCACATCGAGGTTTTTCGCCACCAGGCTGGCCGCCATCAGCATGCGCCTCGACGCCGCACTCATGATTGCCAGCGCCGGCTTGCAGCGCAGGCTGGCCAGGCACTGGATAAACTGCACGCCGTCCATGCCGGGCATCAGCAGGTCGGTCAGTACCAGGTCGAAGTCCCGCTGGCGCAGGCGCTCCAGCGCTTCTTTGCCATCCTCGGCGGTTTCGAGCAGGAAGTCTCCCAACTCGCTGAGCAAGTTCTGCAGGTAGATATGCTGCAGGGGATGGTCCTCGACAATCAGAATACTAAGGGGCTTCATGGGTGATCCGTGCATAAGGCGCCAGGGAGTTGAATAGAGCCCGCAACGCAAAGGGTTTGACCAGGCAATGGTTCATGCCGGCGGCCAGGCACAGGTCGGCCTCGCCGCGCATGGCGTTGGCGGTGGCCCCAATAATCGGCAACGTGCAGCCCTGGCGCCGCAGTTCACGCGCCAGTTCATAGCCGTTGATATGGGGCATGTTCACATCCGTCAACACCACGTCGAAGTTGCCGGCGGTGTGGAGCTGCAACGCTTGCTGACCGTCGGCCGCCAGCTCCACGGTGCAGCCGAGTTCTTCCAGTTGATCACGCAAAATCAGCTGGTTGATGATGTTGTCCTCGGCCACCAGCAGGTGCAGGTTGAGTTTGTTCAGATCCCGCCGGTGCGTTTGCTCATCGGCACGGGCCACCCATAGCCCTTGCGCCTGGCTCACGGCCTGATGAATAGCCCCCAGGTGGTTGAGGTTGACGTGCCAGGCGCCGGCGTCGGCTTCTACGCCGGGGCAGGCGTTGCTGCTCACGTGAATCACCGGCCCGGGCCACTCGGGCACCAGCAACGGGTCGACGCTGCCGGGGTGCACTTGCAACAGCAGATGCGTGTCCGCCAGCGTCGGCAAGCCGGCCTGGGCCCTTGCGCCCCAGCGGCGCAACCAGCCGGCGATCGCGTTTGCCAGTTCCGGGATCGGCGAGGCCACGTAAATGGTCTCAGCCAGCAACGGTGTCATCGGTGGAACAGATGCTTCTTCCAACGGTAGGATCAGGCTGAAACTGCTGCCCAGGCCGAGTTCGCTGACCATGCGGATATTGCCGTTCATCAACTCCGTCAGGCGCTGGCAGATAGGCAGGCCCAGGCCGGTGCCGGCGACCACATTGGTATTGCCTTCACTCTGGTAAAACGGCTCGAAGATCATCGCCTGGTCTTCCTGGGCGATACCTTTGCCGGTGTCCGAGACTTGCCACAACAGACTGGAGCGTTCCCCGTCGCGGCCCAGCACTTTGACCCGCATTACCACGCGACCATAGTCGGTAAATTTCACCGCGTTATTGAGCAGGTTATTGAGAATCTGGCGGATGCGCGTTACGTCGCCGATCAGGCGTTCCGGCAGCTTGGGATCGAAGCAGGCATACAGCTGCAGGCCCTTGGCGTGGGCGGCTGCGGCGTAGCCCTGGATGATTTCATGCACAAGGTCCAGCGGCGAGAACTCGCCCATCTCCAGTGCCAACTGCCCGGCCTCGATCTTCGATACGTCCAGCACATCGCAGATCAGTTGCAGCAAGGTCGACGATGAGCCTTCGATCGCCTGCAGGTAGTCCTTTTGTTGTGCATCCAGTTGCGTGCGCGCCAGCAGTTCCAGGGTGCCGAGCACGCCATACAGCGGTGTACGGATTTCATGGCTCATGGTCGCCAGGAACAGGGTTTTTGCCGCGTTGGCTGCGTCCGCCGATTGCCGCGCCTCTTCCAGCGCCGCCTCGACCTGCTTGCGCGCACTGATGTCACTGAAGGCGCAAAACAGCACGTCTTCGCCTTTGTAGCGGGTCGGTGCACTGCTCAGGTACAGGTGACGGCCGTCGATGGTTTCAAAGTAGTCACTGCGCTCGGAAGGCCCGTTGGCAAAGGCTTGCTCGATCCAGCCGGCGCGCAGCGCCTCGCGCTCCGGCCCGTTACCCAGCCATTGCTGGGCCAGGGTGTTTTCCAGTACCACCTGGCCGTCGGTGCGGCGCAGCACGCAAAGGGCCACTGGCGCGGTCTGGATCACATCGCGGCCGAAGGCTTCGCTTTCGATCAACGCCTGGATGCGATGGATCGACGGAATGATGAAACGCTGATCGACGCGGCGCATCACCAGCCAGATCAGTGTCAGGCTGAACAGGCAGAACAGCAGCGAACCGAGCAGCTGTTTCCACAGGCCGGTGACCACCGCACGCAGGTCGATGGAGTACATCAACTGCCATTCAGAGGACTTCAGGTGTTTGCGAATCACCAGGTGGTCGGGCAGCCAGCCGCTGCCGACAAAACCGAAAAAACTGTCTTCGCCGGGCCTCAGGTGTTGCTGGCTCAACTGTGTATCGGTGCTGTTGGTGAACACCAGCATGCCCTGGGAATTGAGCATCATGAACTCACCGGCGCTCTGGTCGCTGAGTGTCGATGAGACTTCACGGCTATCCATCTCCAGGCCGAGCCAGCCGGAGTCGCGATCACGCTCGTCCAGGCGGATGAAGATATACAGGTGCGAGTGCTGTTCAGTCCTGTCGCTCAGCCAAAGTTCGTTAAGCGTGGCCGGGTCGGTGTGCTGCAGAGCCTTGAGGCGGTTGAGCATACATTTGGAAATCGGCAATACCTGCGCGGTGGCGTCGTAAAGGCGCATCACTTGCGGGTTGGGGCCGGCGTTGACATAGAGTAGGTTCAGCTGTGTGGCCTTGAGGTAGTCGCGCATGCGTGCGGTCAGCCAGATGCTCCACTGGTTGCCCGATGTGTCGCCCAATTCCAGGTGTTGTTCTTCGGCCGAGGACGGATAGACCCTGGACTGCTTGCGCACTGCCGACAGGCTCAGGCTTTCGAGCAGGGCTTGGCGGTTGGTGAAAAAGGTATGGGCTTCGGCAATGGCGCTGCTCATGTAGCCGCGGCGCTGGGAGATGTCGTTGTTGAAGGTCGACAGCAAAAAGGTATAGACCCCGCTGAGGATGCCTACCAGCAGCACGCTCGCAAAAATACGAAGCAGCCTTCTGGCTGCTTCGGGTCGGGAGAGGACGGGGTTGATCTGGAGCAGATAACTTTTCAATCGCATCGGCAGACTTTACGTCTGGGCCTCTGCCGGTGGCATAAGACGATCCTTAAAAATCACCTACTTGTAGTACATATCCACCACTACGGCAGCGTCGAACGCTCCGGGAATCGGTAGGGTGCGCCACTTGAGGTCGGCGCGGAATTCATCGTGGCTCTGGCCCAGGCCCATCAGCTCCTGCAGCGTGAACCAGTTATTGAAGGGCAGTTGCTGCTGGCTCTCGGCGCGAGACAGCGAGATGCCGACTGAGCTGTTGTTGTCCGGCACCAGCAGGCCATTGTTCACACTGCCGCCGCCCGGCGTGGTGGCGAAGCGTGCGCTGACGGTATAGGGCGTGTCGCAACCTTTGCGCAGGTTCAGGCTGAAGTTCGCGCTGCTGGCGACTTCACCGATCGAGGCCTTGCGCGAAGGTGTGGGGAAGTTGACCACGCTGGGGCTGATGGTCAGTTCGGGAGTGCAAGGCACGAAGCGGATATCGTTCATGCCAGTGACCACATAATTGAAGTTACTGTTGGGTCGTGAGTTGAGCCCGCGCACGCCGTCCAGTTGGAACACGCGGTAAGAGGTCAGGGTGCTGGCCTGGCCGCTCGGTGGCGTGGGGTCGTACTTCTCGATGAACACGCTGAAATTGAGGGTGAAGCGCGCCTTGTCCCAGCCCACGCAGTTGGACAAATTGCAGCCTCGGTCGGAGAAGAAACCGGTACCGACCTTACCGGTGCTTTGGGTAATCGGTTGGTTGTTATAGCGAATGCCCACGCGGATCCCGGTGCCGATACTCACGCTGGCCGGGTTGACATAGAAATACACTTCCTCACGGCCGTGGAGGTAGTCGTCCTTGCAGATGACATTGGTCGAGCGCGGGCCGGATTCCCAAATGATGGTGCCGTTGGGTGCGTCGGCGGCGACTGCCAGCGCCGTGCCCAGCGCTTCCTGGGTGATGATCGAGTTGGTGCCGTCCTCGCGGCAGGCCAGTGCGTGGCTGGTGGCGGGCAGGACCGCGCAGGCCCATATCAGTAGGGGTAAACAGCGTTTGGTCAGTGACATTGGTATAAATACCCCGTGATTTATCAGTTGAGCGCCGTGCTATGACGGGCTTGCAAACCGATATCGGTGATTTCGGTGAAGTGGAGAGTGGCGCCCTTGGGCACAGCGTCGAGCGCGGTCAGGGTTTTGCGTTCATGGGGCTTGAGCAGCAGGTAATCGCTGAGCGTCTGGCTGTCGATTCGCAGGTTGACCAGCGACAGGTGGAAGGCGCTGGGGTTGTTGACCGTCACCGTGCGCCCGTCGCTGCTCCATACCAATTGCTGCACCGCCTCGGCCGAGCCGCCCTGGAGTGCGGGGGGCCGATAGAACAGCTTGAGCCGCTGGCGGATCGCGAACTGCACGCTGTTGGGGTCTTCAGGCTTGAGCGGGATCTCCATGATATTGAGCCAGAACAGCGATTCCCGATCGCTGGGCAAGCCCTCACCGGCATACAGGATGCGCAGCTTGTGATGCTCCCCGGCGCCCAGTTGTACCAATGGCTCGGTGGCGGCAAAGGGCACGGTGCGGTCGGCTGATTCGTCCTCGCCGGTGATCCAGGTTTGCACCACCACTTCCCGCGAGGCCTGGTTGACCACGCTGATACCGGCGGCCTTGTCCTGGCCGAAATAGATCAGGCGGGTGCCTTCGATCTTCAGCGCCGCATCGGCAGGCGGGGGCGCAAGCACCAGCAACCCGCAGGCCAGCAGCACCATTCTGAGTAGAAACATGAACACGGTAATTCCATGGTCGGGTAAGGGAACGCAGCCCATGGTAGGTAGCGAGTGGCGCGAAGGCTTTGAGGCGATTCTTAAAAGTACGGTGTGCCCCGGATTGCCGTTTCAGAATCGCCTTAAAGTCAGGGTTCACCCCTGACGGTTACTTTGCTCAGCGTTGAATGATCGACGCGGATGCCCAACTGTCAGGTTTACCCTATGTCCAATAAAGCGTTACGCCTTCTGATTGCCGATGCAGAGCTTTTGCAACGGATCAAGATCGAGAAAATGCTCAACCAGCTGGGCTATCACCGCATCGCCCCGTTGAGTTCGTTCGACGAGTTGCAGGCACTGACACGCTCGGGCGTTGTGGCGTTTGACCTGCTGATCATCAACACTGCGCTGGTGCACTCGCGGCAGGTCAACCTGCTCAAGTACTGCCATGACAACCCGTTGATCCGCCACACGCTGATCTATGACGGGCAATGTGCGCAGCGCTCGGTAGTGTCGGTCTCGGTCAGCCAGACCCTGCACCTGTCGTTGTCACAGTCGCCAGACTTCACCTCTCTGCGTCGCTGCATGGAAATTGTCGATCCGGCACACAGTTCTTCGACCGCTGAGTGGCCCATGCTGCGCGCCGTGGACGGCCGAGCGCCCCAGCCTTCGATGAGCCCGCGGGCGGTCTACCAGGGCGACCCGACTGTGGTGGCATGTGCCGTGGGGTTGTTTCCCAAGCGCTGATCGTATCGCGCAGCATCAGTCACGCCAGACGGGCAGATCATCAAGGCCCAGTGCCCAATGAGGTTGCCGTGGCCGCAGGCACACACCACCGACCCAGCGCTCATGGCTGGCGTGCTCCAGCCAGCAGGCATTGCCGTCCAGTACCTGATGCGCCAGTGGCGTCAACGCCAATACGCGGCGCGGCCACTCCACGTCCGTTTCGGCCTCGATCAGCAGCGGCGCCGTCCCATCAATCAATGGGCGCAGCAGCGCGTGAAACATCCTATCGCCCAGGAAAGGCAGTGGCTCGCGCTTGGCCATCAACTCGGCAAACACCCGACCGAAAGGCACAGGCCCGGCCTCAGCGATATACCTCAGGGACAAACGTTCAGTCAGTGACAAACCGTCCTCGATACCCGGCAACTCCTGTAGCTGGCGCCGTAACGCCGGTGCCAGAAAAGGCAGGGCAGGGTGATTGCCATGGGCCAGTTCCGCGAGGTTGAGCGGTGAGCTGTCGCAGTAAGCCGACCAGACCCGTTTGGCCAACTGCACTGCGTCGTCGTCGATCAAGCGCCGCTGCGGCCAGAGCCAGGCCAGCACATCGGGGGCCAATTGGCCTATGCCGATAAATCGCTCGACTCCGGGAATTCGGTCTGCCTCAATCAGCTCCAGCTTGCGCGGCGCCTGCTCAAGGCCAGCCAGGGCGCGGACCAGGAACAATTGATCGTAGGCGTCCGCCTCGCACCACAGCACACTGGGATCGGCGTTGTTCAAGGCTTGTAGTTGGTTGTATTCATCGTTGATGCGATGCGCAACTTCAGTGGAGTCAATGGCAAAGGCCTGACTGATAAAGGTACTGCGCATCGCTCGGAACGCTTCGCTGGGTAGTTCACGCACTGGCCCCATGCACAGCGGGTCAGTGAGCATCCGGAACTGTCCCTTGAACCCGGCCAGTTGCAGGCTGTGGGCAATATCGTTGCCACAGCGCCAGTGGGTGGTGCGGGATTCATCGCTGGCATCGAAACCAGGGTGGCGGGCGGCAAAGTCGAGGGCGTCGACGTGGGCCTTGAGCTTGGGCCAACTGGCGAAGCCCAGCTGTTTGGCTACCTGCCATTGAGCCTGGGACAAGGTTGCGCTGGGGTCTAGGCTTTTCAGCTGCGACAACAGTTCCTTGGCGCGCTTGCGCTGCTGCTCAAGGTTGAGGCGGCCATTGGTAGTGGAGGCTAAAGGGCGTTGCGACATACGAGCTCCTTGCACAAACCTTTTCCGCTTCAAGGTTGGGAGTCGTAGAAATGGGTGGAGCTGGGATGTCTTGGGCGCAGCCCTTTCCGCGGAAGGTGGCGTAGAGAGCGCCAGGCGGAAATATAGGCAGCATTGCCATCGGGTGGCAACCCCAAAAATGTAGGAGCGAGCTTGCTCGCGAAAAACGTCAACGATAACGCGTGCTTCCTGAAT
>NZ_SMOF01000001.1:4019489-4042472 GCF_018135665.1 Pseudomonas sp. B2021 | reverse complement strand
CTCGCGCAGAACCCCAACGGTAACGCGTGCCTCCTGAATAAACGCCGCGCCTGTGAGTTTTTCGCGAGCAAGCTCGCTCCTACAAAATGGGGCCAAGCCCGCTTTTACATTTTAAGTTGTTGGCTTCAAAGGCTTCACGCACTCAATAGAGCGATCTACCGTGGTCTTGGCAATCTCCAACAAATGCCACACCGCCAGAATCTTCGCCCGCCCTGGGTTATCCAGCAGCTCGCCGCAATCGAGCGCCGTTGCCGAAGCGCTGTCGAGCAGGCTGGCGGTGTAGAGCAAAGCATCTTCAAAACTCAGGTCGTCGTTGACGTTGTGGAAACCCTGGCTGGGCAGGTAATGGTCGATGGCGCGGTTGAACGCGGCACGGTCTTTTGCAGGATCGAGGGGTGAATCGGGTAGGACTTTATTCATGGTGTAACTCCACATGGTTTGGAGCTGACACCCCTCGCGACTAAACGAATGGGTGGCGGCTGTACGCAGGTTAGTCGACCGGCCACATGGCAAACCGGCGCGCCCGAAGGCGCCCATACGCACAGCCACCATGAAACATCATGGAACCATGCGCCATATGAAACCCGAGCGACTAAACCCGATCACTGATGAGCAGTGATGGACCGCAGACTAGCCACCGATTCCAACCGGCACAAGGCGGCGGGGATTGTCTCGGAAACGTCCTGCAATTTAAAGGGACACGGCTTGCTGGCCCTTTACAAACCATGACAAAAGGCCAGCAAGCAGAGTGCCTCAGCGCGTCCCTGGAACAAACGCCACACTCCCACCCTCACGCGCCTTGAACAACCGCTCCCCATTATCCGGTTGCGTCGTCACCACTTGATGATCCACCGCCAGAAACGCCAACGGCGTCGGCTCTTCCTTGGAATACTGCGCGACGATTATCGTACGTTGCGGATCAAACCCTTGGCCGCTGGTTTTTTCCAGCCAGGCCATGAACGCGGCGCTGTCGCCTTGGCGCGGGAAGTCCTGGGCTTCGCTCACGTAATAGAAGGGCTTGCCGTGGTTTTGCAGGTACATGGGCAGCTTGTTGTCGACCTCTACCAGCACCAGTTGCCATTGATTCCAGGGCGCACTTTTCTCAGCCTGGGCTTGCAGATCGGTGGCGAAGCGGGTGACGCCGCCGTTGCCGTTGGTCCAGGGGTAGATCACGCCCAGCACCAGCAAGAGCAGGCCTGCGCTCAAGCCAAAGCCTGTTTGCCAGCGCGGGCAGCTCGAAGGTTTTTTGTGCAGGCGCTCGCTCAGCCACCAGGCGCCGAGCAGTTGGGCAAAGGGCACCAGCGGCAACACGTAGTAGCTGCGGCGGCTGCCGCTGGCGGTGAAGAAGACAAATAAAAGGCCCAGGCCCCACACCAGCCAGCGTACGTTGGGCGGCGCCTTGCGCCAGTTGCGCACGGCCAGCCACAGGCCGAGTAACCAGCAGGGTGCCCAGGGCAGGGTGTAGGCCGGCAGGTAGATCAGGTAAGTGTAGATCGGTCCCATATGGTCGAAGGGGTCGAAGAAGCGCACCACGTTTTCCCGGAACACCAGTTCCAGGCCGCTCTCGCCGTAAGTGGGGGCGCCGTAGCGGTGGGACAGCACAAAGGGAATTGCGTACACGATGCCTGCGATGAGCAGGGCCAGCACCATGCGCAGGTTGAGGTGGTGTTTGTAGCGGTGTTCGCTGAGCAGGTGTGGCAACAGCACCAGGCCCGGCAGCACCACACCGATCAAGCCCTTGAACAGTGAGGTGGCGGCCAGCAACAGGAAAAACACCGTGTAGCGCCCCAGCCGTGTGTCATCCGGCCCGCGCCAATACCACCACACCGCTGCCAGCACGCCGCACACAGTCAGTACATCGGCGGTGGCCACGCGGGCCCAGAACAGGAAATAGAAGGTGGTGGCGAGCATCCACCCGGCGATCAGCCCGGTGCCTTTGCGAAACAGGCGTTCACCGATCAGGTACACCAGCCAGATGCTCAACCACGCGGCAAGCACCGATGACAGGCGCAGCGACCAGGGGCCGAGGCCGCCCAGCAGGTGGGCAAACCCGGTGATCAGCCAATAGGAGGGCAGGGGTTTGTCGTAATACGGCGTGCCTTTGAGATACGGGTCGAAGTAATCACCGCTTTGCAGCATCTGCAAGGCGATATTCGCCCAGCGCGTTTCCGGCCCCCACAGGTCGCGGCTGCCCAGGCCCAGCAAGAGCAGCAAGGCCGAGGTGCCCAGCAGTAACACCAGGGCGCCGCGTTCGGTTTTCCAAAAACTCATGGGATGTTCCCTGTGGCAGGCGCTGCATTCAAGGGTGTTGGGGGTAAATCGTCAGCACCAGGTCGCCCTTGCGATAACGTTTTCCACCGGGAGGCAATTGCCCTTCTTCGCGGTGTTCGCTGGTGCTCTTGACCTGCATCAGCACGCCGACCGAACCCTGCTGGCGGGCCTCGGCCAACCAGGCCTGGACGCTGTCCGGCGTGACTTTGCGCTGTGCCGCGTCTTGGTAGTTCAAGCCATAGCGCAGCTCGCCCTGGGTGTTATAAAACGCCACATCGGGCCGGCGCAGGCGCCAGGTCAAGGCCGATGCCAGGCCCAGGTCATTGCTCAGCAAAGCACGGACAGGTTGCAGTTCGGCCAGATGCTCCTGCACGAATTGGTCGGGCATTTCGTTATCTTCGATCAGGGCCGGCATGCCCGCCGGTAGCAGGGCCACCAGCAAGCCAATGCCCAGGGCGGGCATCGCCCACAACGTCAACGGGCGCACCGCTTGCAGCAGGTTGGCGAGGATCCAGCCCAACAGCACGATAAACGTCAGCGACAGGTTGAACATCTCTGCGTGGCTATTGCCGTACAGCGGGCGGGTGATTTGCAGGTAAATCAGCGCCACCATGGCCGTCAGGCCAAGGACGAAATTGAGCGCGCCGTTGATGACCAGTGGGCGCGCCTTGCCTTGCTTGATCAGGTCGATCAAGCCGTGGCCCATTAACAAGGCCAGGGGCAACAGGCACGGCATGATGTAGGTCGGCAACTTGCCTTTGCTCAGGCTGAAAAAGCCCAGGGGCAATAGCAACCACAGGGCGAGAAAGGTAATCGCCGGCTGGCGCTTTTCCTGCCAGGTCTTGAGCAGGGTGCCGGGTAGCAAGGCGGCCCACGGCAGGCACGCCACCACCATGATCGGCAGGAAGAACCAAACTGGCCGCGCATGCTGTGCGTTGTCGGCGGCAAAGCGGCGGATGTGCTCATGCCAGAAAAAGAAATGCCAGTAATCCGGTTCGCGCAGGTGGATGGCCAGGGCCCAGGGCAGGCATACCAGCACGGCGACCAGCACCGCCAACGGCCCGTAGCGCATCAACTCGCCGACGCGCCGCTGCCAGACGAGGTAGGGCACGGCGATCAAAACCGGCAGCAGCCAGGCCAGAAAACCCTTGGTCATGAACCCCATGGCGCAGGCCACCCCCAACACTGCCCAGGCACCCAGGCGTTCCCGTGGCGTGCGGCAGTCCAGGGCAAACCACAACGCCACCAGGCTCAGGTTCACCCACAGGGTGAATTGCGGGTCGAGGTTGGCATACCCGGCTTGCCCGGCCACCAGGCCAAAGCTCATGTAGAGCAGGGCGCAGGCAAAGCTCTTGCGCGGGTCGTTCCACACGCGCCGGGCGAGCAGGTAGGCCAGTACCACGCTCAGGCCTGTGCTCAGGACCGAGGCGATGCGCACACCGAACAGGTTTTCACCGAACACCGCCTGGCCAAGGGCGATGAACCAATAGCCGGCCGCGGGCTTCTCGAAATAACGCACGCCCATGAAGTGAGGCGCCACCCAGTTGCCGCTCATCAGCATTTCCTGGCTGACCTGGGCGTAGCGGGTTTCGTCTGGCGTCCATAAACCGTGAAAGCCCAGGGGCAGCAAGATGAACACGGCAACGCCCAGCAATAGCCAGGCCAGAGGGTTTACGCGGGGCATGCGCACATCGCTCCATAACGTTCAAGTACGGGCAATGGCGGTATTAACTTAATAGGGTGAAGCATCGTAAGGGTCACTAAGTAGTTGTAGGAAAACATAACTAACAGGCGCGACTAAACATGCCAGAACAGGGCTGTCGTTTTGCTGAACACGTCGTGGCTTAATATGTAAACAAGTGTAATTAAAGTTGTTTGAGTGCGGCGGTCCACTCTTCGCTGTTCATGGTGCCCATGGCCTTGAAGGTGCCGTTGGGCAGCACCTTGACGAACAGTGCGCTGCCGTACTCGGCGGCGGCTGCGTGGGGGAAGCCCAGGCTGGTCTGGAAGTCGCTCATGCAGGCGCTGTGGGTGATCAGCATCAGGTTGCGTCCCGGCTGTTTGTGGCCGAGGATCTCATCGCCCATGGCGTCGCCGCAGATGGCCAGCGGGCCGGGGGACAGCTCGGTCTTGCCGAACATGAACAGTGACGTCTGGGCGGTTCGCGTGGTGGGGCTGCTGAGCACGTCGGTCAGGGCCATGCCCAGTGAATCAAAGGCTTTGCCCAGTTCGACGGCGCGTTCAGTGCCGTTGATGGTCAGGCCATCAGCGGGGCCGAAGCAGGGGTTGGCCGAGCGGTCGCAACGCTCTTCATGGCGCACCAGCACCACCAGTTCACCCTCTCGCCAGCTGGCGAGCACCCCGGAGGTCAGCAGGCGATTGCCTACGCCCAGGTCCAGGGGCGAGCTGGGCCACATTAAAAAGCCCGCCAACAGCAAGGCGGTAACGCTGATGCCAAGCAAGTGCAGGCGGTATTTTCTCAGGCGTTTTAACCTTGACCTTTTGGGTTGGGGGTTGGCCAGGATCATGTCTGCCACGCGGTTCATCCTCGGCACTGTTTATTGTGTTTATAAAAAGGCTGCACGGCTGGGCAGTTGCCCTTAGTGAGGCAGGAGACTGTCACAGCACTGCTGTCTTTTTGCTGAACACTTGCATGTTAAGAGTGTCACTTTGGTTAACTAAGAAAGTTGCGGGTTACCACGAGTTGGCGGGCACTTTAAAGTGCGGTGGATGGTCGGGCGGTGAAATCCATGTGAAAAATTTGCGTGGGCAGGAGCATCAGCCGTTATTCTCATTGCGGGTCCTTCAGATGAGCGTTCTTATGTTGCAGGTGCAAGGTGTTGTAAAAAACTACGCGACCCCGCAAGGCCCGCTGGCCGTCCTGGCCGGCGTCGACCTGCACCTGGGCGAGCGCAGCAGCCTGGCGCTGATGGGTGAATCGGGCAGCGGCAAAAGCACCTTGCTGCACCTGGTGGCTGGGCTGGACCGAGTGGACGGCGGCAGCATCCGCATCGGCGAGCAGCGCCTCGACCAACTCAACGAAGGGCAACTGGCCCATTGGCGCCGCACGCAAATCGGCCTGGTCTTCCAGCAGTTCAACCTGATCGGCAGCTTGCGCGTGGAAGACAACCTGGCGTTCCAGGCGCGGCTGGCCGGACGTTTCGACCCCCACTGGCAAGCGCAATTGGTGGAGCGCCTGGGGCTGGGCGACTTGCTACGGCGTTACCCGGAGCAACTCTCCGGTGGCCAGCAGCAACGGGTTGCCGTCGGGCGGGCGTTGGCCTCGCGACCGGGTTTGTTGCTGGCTGACGAACCCACCGGCAACCTCGACGAAGCCACCAGCGATGAAGTGCTGCAACTGTTGTTGGACCTGCTGCGTGACAGCCCCACCAGCCTGTTGATGGTCACCCACAGCCCGCGCCTGGCCGCACGGCTTGACCGGCAAGTGATGCTGCACCGTGGCCGTGTCGTGCCGATGGACGCTCGCTGAGATGGCGCTGTTTTACTGGACGCTACGCGCATTGCTGAGCCACTGGCGGCGCCATCCGGTGCAATTTTTCAGCGTGCTCACCGGCCTGTGGCTGGCCACCGCGCTACTGACCGGCGTGCAGGCCCTCAACAGCCAGGCGCGGGACAGCTACGCACGCGCCAGCCAATTGATCGGTGGCGAACCTCAAGCCAGCCTGGTAGCGCCGGACGCCGCCAGTTTCCCCCAAGCACTGTTTGCCGAGCTGCGCCGCGCCGGCTGGCCGGTCTCCCCGGTGGTGCAGGGCCGGGTTGAGCTTCAAGGCCACGAGCAGCAGCGCCTGCAACTGATGGGTATCGACCCGGTGTCGTTGCCCGGCAGCGGCAGCGTGGCAGGGCAACGCTTGAGCCAGGCGCAGATGCTGGCGTTTTTCGAGCCGCCAGGGCGTACCTGGGTCGCTGCGCAAACGTTAGAGGCGCTGGGGTTGCAGGCGGGCGAGCAGCCGCTGACGTCCACCGGGCAGCGCCTGCCACCGTTGCAAGTACAGGCCGATATGGCGCCCGGCCTGCTGCTGACCGATATCAGTTTTGCCCAACCCCTGCTCAACATGCCTGGGCGCCTGTCGCGCTTACTGGTGGACAACACCTTCGCCGCGCGCCACCCCACGCCACCCGCCGCGTTGCAACTCAAGCAGGGCGAGGACAACAACCTGTCACGTCTCACTGAAAGCTTTCACCTGAACTTGGATGCAGTGGGTTTTTTATCCTTTGTGGTGGGGCTGTTTATCGTGCATGCGGCCATCGGCCTGGCCCTGGAACAGCGCCGTGGCCTGCTGCGAACCTTGCGCGCCTGTGGAGTCAGCGCACGCCTGTTGATCCTGAGCCTGGGCCTCGAATTGGGCGCTTTGGCTGTGTTGAGCGGTGTACTCGGTATCGCCAGCGGCTACCTGCTGGCCAGCCTGCTGCTGCCGGATGTCGCCGCCAGTTTGCGCGGCCTGTACGGCGCCGAAGTCGCCGGCCAATTGAACTTGAGCCCCTGGTGGTGGCTCGCTGGTTTGGGCGTGAGCCTGCTGGGCGCACTGCTCGCCGGGGCCAGCAGCCTGTGGCGCGCGGCGCGTTTGCCGTTACTGGCGCTGGCCAACGCCCAGGCCTGGCATCAAGCCCATGGGCGCTGGTTACGGCGCCAGGGCTGGGTGGCATCCGCCGCCTTGCTGATCGCATTGCTGGCACTGTGGCTGGGCGATAGCCTGGCCGCCGGTTTTGTGCTGATGGCGGCCTTGCTGTTGGGCGCGGCGTTGGCGTTACCGGTGCTGCTAAACGGTTTATTGAAAGCGGTGCTGGGGCGCGGTCGCTCGGTGCTGGGCCAGTGGTTCCTGGCCGATTGCCGCCAGCAACTGCCGGCCTTGAGCCTGGCGTTGATGGCGTTGCTGTTGGCCCTGGCGGCGAATATCGGCGCCGGTTCCATGACCTCGGGCTTTCGCCAGACCTTCACCCATTGGCTGGAGCAGCGCCTCACCGCCGAGCTGTACCTCAACCCGCAAAATCCGCAGCAGGCCGAGCAACTCAATGCATGGTTGAGCCGCCAGCCCCTGGTGCAGGCCGTATTGCCCGCCTGGCAGGTGTCGGTGCAACTGCAAGGCTGGCCCGCGGAGGTGTTCGGCGTGGTCGACAACCCCACTTATCGTCAACACTGGCCGTTGCTGGAAGCGGCGGATGCGCCCTGGGACCGCCTGCTGCAAGACGACAGCCTGATGCTCAGCGAACAACTGGCGCGACGCCTGAAGGTGCAACTGGGCGACACGGTTTCCATCCCCACACCGCAGGGTACCTGGGCGCCGAAGATCGTCGGCATCTACGCCGACTACGGCAACCCCAAGGGCCATCTGCTGGTCAATGCCCAGCACCTGTTGGCGCATTGGCCGACGCTCTCACCGGCACGCTTCAACCTGCGCGTGGCGCCTGCCGATGTGCCGCCGCTGATTCGTGAAGTGCAGCGGGAGTTCGCCCTGGAAGACAGCCGCATCGTCGATCAACAGCAACTCAAGGGCTGGTCCAGCCAGGTCTTCGAACGCACCTTCGCCGCCACCGCGGCGTTGAACAGCCTGACCCTTGGCGTCGCTGGTGTGGCGTTGTTCATCAGTCTGTTGACCCAGAGCCAAAGCCGCCTGGGCCAACTCGCGCCGTTGTGGGCGCTGGGCGTGACGCGCCGACAATTGATGCTGCTCAACCTCGGCCAGACCTGGCTGCTGGCGGTGCTCACGTTGATCCTGGCGTTGCCGCTGGGGCTGTTGCTGGCGTGGTGCCTGGATGCGGTGATCAACGTGCAGGCCTTCGGCTGGCGCCTGCCGCTGCAAGTCTTCCCCGGCCAGCTTGCGCAATTGCTGGGGCTGGCGATGCTCGCCACCTTGCTTGCGTCGGCCTGGCCCCTCTGGCAGCTGTACCGCAGCCGCCCGGCGGATTTGTTGAGGACGTTCGCCCATGAAGACTAAGGCATTGGCGTGCATCGCCTGGTTACTGCTGAGCGGGTGCGACCAGGCGCCCGCACCCGAGGACAGTTTCGCCGGGCTGGGCAGCGATGCGGCGGACTTTGCCCAGGTGGTGCCCGGCAAAGTCTTCAGCTTTCCCGAGGACCACGGGCCCCATGACGGCTTTCGCATCGAATGGTGGTACGTCACTGCCAACCTCAAGGATGCCCAGGGCAATGTCTTCGGCGTGCAATGGACGCTGTTTCGCAATGCGTTGAAGGCCGGCCCTGTTGAACCGGGCTGGCGCGATTCAACCGTGTGGCTCGGCCACGCCGCCGTCACCTCAGCCACCCGCCACTACGCCGCCGAACGCTTGGCCCGGGGTGGCGTCGGCCAGGCTGGGGCTCAGGCAGAGCCGTTCAACGCCTGGATCGACGACTGGACCTTCGCCACCCGCCCTGGTGCTTCCAGCCCCCTGGCCGACATGCAACTCAAGGCCAGTGGCGCACAATTTGCCTACGACCTGCACCTGACCTCCAGCCGCCCGCTGGTGCTGCAAGGCGACCATGGCTACAGCCGCAAATCCGACCAAGGCCAGGCGTCGTACTACTACAGCCAGCCGTTTTTCACCGCCAGCGGCAGCGTCAGCCTCGACGGCCACACCTACCAGGTCAGCGGCCCAGCCTGGCTCGACCGCGAGTGGAGCAGCCAACCCCTGGCCGCCAGCCAGACCGGCTGGGACTGGTTCTCCCTGCACCTGGACCGCGGCGCGCAACTGATGCTGTTTCGCGTGCGGCAGAAAGACAGTGACGGTTACCTCACCGGCACCTGGATCGACGCCCAGGGCCACACCGAGACCTTGCACAACAGCGATATCCAACTCACACCGCTGACCACCACGGCCATCGACGGGCGCAACATTCCCACACGTTGGTCGCTGAAAATTCCCGGCAAACAGCTGGATATCACCACCGAAGCCGTCAACCCCAAAGCGTGGATGGACCTGGGCATTCCATATTGGGAAGGGCCGGTGCGGTTTGAGGGTGGGGTGGGGTATTTGGAGATGACGGGGTATTAGGGACGCTTTCTGTAGGCGTTCATCTTTTGCTGTGTAGGCAACTTCCCAAACGTACTTTTTGACCCCCGCCTGCTTGTGTCCGGGCTGTGGGTGCTTGCATATATTTCGATGCCATCTCTCTCGGTATCGGAATCCAGGACATGGCGTACGGCTACATCAATCAACAGGCTGCACCTTACCCGTTTTTGAAATCACGTCTATGACGCGGAGGCTTGTTGCAAGGCCGAGATCATTTCGATGTGCTGAATCGGCACCTGAGCCATGGATTGGTGAGGCCGGGTGAGTTGGTGATTGTTCCAGAGGCGTCCAGCGTCAATTGTTCTATCGAAGAAGCCTGGTTGATGCGCCACGCTGAAGAGATTACTCATCAACTGGACCAGGTTGCGCCCCTCGATAGAGCTGGAAACAAAAACTATGACCTGGCGCAGAGCATTCTGGGGTATGGCTCGATAGGCATCGGCAGTGCGACGTCGGCTTGGAGCCGGCACCTGCAGGCGGTTGCACAGACTTTGATGGAAATCGAGCAACTGCATCGCCAATTGAAGGACGGTGGTTTGGACAAATAGTCGTTTATACGACAGCGTCAAAGGATGTTTGGCGTTTTGGATATGCAACTGCAAGGGGCTGCACGATTTGGCTCGGGGTTGCGTGGCAATCAACCGCTGAAGGGAGCGCTCGGGATCTCGACCAAAAGCTATCTGCATCAAGGCGAGATTGCGGGGTACACGCAGCGGGTTCGAACGATTACGCAAATGTCGAAATGGTTAAAGCAAGGAACATATCTTGGGTTGGCGTTGGATGTAGGCGTGGCGGGTTTGGAAATCAAGGAGGCGTGTGTGGTGGGAAGGGAGGTGCAGTGTCGGCGGGCGAAGTATGTGGAGACGGGGAGGTTGCTGGGTGGAGTATTTGGGGCTGCTGTTTTGGGCAAGCGTGGCGCAACTATTGCTCGCAGTGCATGCCGGATTGCATTGGGTGTTTCACTGAAAGGCAACGGTGAACTGGCTTGCGGAATTATTGGAGGGGCTATGGGCGGGGCGACGGGAGGCGCTTTTTTTGGTGAGTTTGGTGGGTTTTTGGGGGGAAGAATATTGGAAGTCGACGGCGATCTGATATTCCAACCCGAGGGAACATAACGATGTCCCTTTTTTTGTATATAGCATTGTGATGTTCGCTTGGGTGTTTGTCGTGTTCGTACTGATAGTGTTTGCTGAATACGCAAAGCTGGATGAACTGGAAAGTTACTTCAGTGAGAACGAGAAGGTTCTTAGGCATAAGCGTTTCAGGGAAGGATATGATCCGATCGATAGATATCATCGCATGAGCCTGATGATCGACATCCTGTCAGGTCCGAAAGCTTTTCTGAAGGCAGGCCTTGTGACCGAAGCCGAGCTGGCGTCTGTCCCCTTGACGCTTAAGCGCTGGGCCTTGTGGCCGTATCGCCTCGCGGATGTTTGTATCATCGAAATCATTGTGTGGGAGGTTTGGCGCAGATGGTGCGATATCCCAATTCCATGAAACTAGGCCTCACTCGCGAAAAACACCTCTTGAATTGGCAATTGGTAGCGGTGCGCGAACCTGGAGGCGGTCATTACGGGGCGTTATAGATCAAGAGTGATTCGATTTTTTCACCAAAAGGGCATGTTAATGTCGTTTTTTCTCGCTTACACCCTGGTGATGGTGGTTGGAGCGTTCGTCATTTTGGGATTAGTGCTCTTTGTCGAACGAACAAAACTCGAGGCGTTGGAAGGTTACTTCATTGAAAACGTGCAGGTGCGTAACTATCAGCAACGCTGGGGACGAAACCAGCGGTTCGTCAGGTTCCATCGCATGTGTCTCATGATTGATATCCTCCGCGCGCCAGAACGCTCCGTGAAAGAAGGTTACATGACCGAGGCAGAGCTAGCCGTCATTCCGCCAGCGCTCAAGCGTTGGGCTGTATGGCCCTATCGGCTCGCGATAATTTGGGCGATCAGTTGGGGCTATTGGTGCACCTGGCTTTAGAGGTACTTTCGCTTCTTGAGCCTGAATTTCAGGCTCACATTGTTAAAAAAATACTGTACATACATACAGTCTTGTCCTACAGTCCATCCCAGGTGACCGGATGTCACCGGTTACCTGAGCTTCAATTTTTTAACTATGGATGGATAAAAAATGAAATCGAAAAAAGCCTTCATTCTGGGCGCGGCCATGGCGGCCTCTTGCTTCGTTTCGGCCTTTGCCCTGGCCGAGCAAACCCCGGCAAAACTCAGCGCGCAGGCGGTCAAGCAGGCCGTGGACAAAGCGTTGAAACCTGGCGGTACGCTGGAAAAGGCCAGCGTCTCGGGCGAGCTCAAGCAAAAGCTCAATGCCGCCAAGGCCGGGCAGTCCAACGTCGTCAAAAAAAGCAAGGCGGCCGTCGGTAATGTGGCGATTGACTCCCCGGTTGGCCAGCTGGAAAAACCTGACTCGGCGCACATGAAACAGGCCGCGGTTGCAGCCTTCACGCCGTTGTTTCCCACCCTGGATATCAATACTCTTTACACCCTCACCGGTGTGGAGACCGGCGCGCAAATCGCTTACCACTTCAACCTGCCGAAAAACGCACGAATCCAGGTACAGCTGCTGAACCAGAGTGCCGGCACGGATATGTCGTTGACGCTGTTCCATGACGACGGCCAAGGCAACCTGACGCCGTTGGGCACCTCGGATAACCCCGGCAGTGCCGATGAATACCTCAACGGCGTGTTGCCAGCCGGTGACTACTACTGGTTCATGGTGGCCAATGTCGCGAGCAACTCGCAGTTCAGTTTTGGTGTGGCGGTGGACAGCAATGTGGATGCCTACGAGCCTAACGACACTGAGCAAACCGCGTTCGCGCTGCCGGATGCCTTGAACCAGGTGACCGGTAACCTCGACAGCGTCAATGACGTGGATTACTTCTCCTTCGTCTCGTTGCGTGGCCAAGGTGTGGGCATGTTCCTGGGCGATGACGGTGCGGGTACGCGTAACCAGTGGATCTTCGAACGGTTCGATGGCACCCAGTGGGTGGAAGTCCCGCAGGGCTCTACCTCCACCTATCCCAACCTGACGCCAGGCTACACGGTCAAGGTGCGTGTGCGGGCCAACCCGGCGGTAGCATTGAACCCCCAGGCTCAATACAAGCTGACCCTCGGCTCGGCGCCACGCCTGAACCAGCACAATGTGAACGGCGATAACGTGGTGCGCATCCCCAGCTCGATCTTCCAACTGGCCACCCAGGCGGCCCGCAATCTGAGCTGGAGCACCCAGTGGTCAGACAGCACGGGCGAGCCCCTGCGCGGCGTCACCCCTGTACTACGGGTCGACAAGCATTTTGGCGCCACTTACAACTGGGTCGACTATGAGGCCAAGACCGGCATCACCGGTGCAGCCTCGGGGAATGTCGCCCTGGGCACCTGCTCTGGGGACTACAAAGTGCGGTACCCGGACAGCGGCTCGGGCCAGACCTACAACTGGGAAACCTGGTTCAATGAGGGCGGCTGGCGCATTGAGCTCAGGGAGTTCCCAGGTGTGGGCGTGGGTGGCAATAACGTCCAATACGTCAGCCTCGGCCACATCTGCAGCCAGACCATCGTGCGCTGATTGATCTATGTGTGTGAAGCGGGGGGCAGTCCAGTTGGACTGCCCCTTTTTTTTACCGTGGGTTCCCAATGCAAAGTGCCAAACAAATAGTCCATCAACGGCAGCACGATGTTGAAGTTACGCCCCTGCATCAGCTCACGACGGTGATGCAAGGCATGCAGGCGGTGCATCTGGCGAATCCACGGCAGGCGCGCCACCGGGTGTTCGGCAGGCAGGTGTTCGCAGGCATGAAACACTTCGTAGAGCAGGTAACCGAGGATCATGCAGCCGGCAAACAACCCGGCAACGTTGGGGCTCAGTTGGCTGAGCAGCCACCAGGCGGGGAGGGTGATGGCCAGGCTGTGCAGCAAGATCAGCCAGGCTGGAAACAGGATGACGCGCCAGTCCCGGGGGCTGTCGTAAGTCATGTGATCAGGGGTGAAGAAGCTGTGGTGGTCGCCAGTGTGGCGTGCGTAGAACAGCCGTGCGAACGCATGTTTGTGGTGGCCCAGATGGCGGTGCACAAGGTAGATGCACAGGTTGAAGAACAGCAGGGTCAGAGGCACGGCCAGCCACTGCAGGGCGGTGATATCGGCAGTGGACGACCAGGCCAGCGTGATGCAGGCGATGCCGTAGCCAAGCACGAATGCGGCATGCAGCCAGGGGTTGTAACGCGGGCTGACGCTTGCGCGGTAACGGTCGCGGAAAGTCTCGGTCGGGTGGGGCATGGCCGGCTGCTCGCTGTGTTTTTATTTGAGGCTGAGCTTAGTTGGCTTAGGCGGATGTGCGAGTTTTTACTGGCAACCCTTGCCCCCTGTAGGAGCGAGCTTGCTCGCGAAAAATGTCAACGATAACGCGGGCTTCTGAATAAACGCGGCGCCAGTGAGTTTTTCGCGAGCAAGCTCGCTCCTACAACAGGAGGGCAAGCCAGCTCCCACATTTTGATCACTGCCGACCAGTGGAGGCTTGCACAGGTCAGATTTACTTGTTAGTTTCTGACAAAATGTTAACGATAACATTTGCTCTAAAAATAAAAACAAAACAGAGACCCATGCCATGAAAATGCTCCCCAAAACCCTGTGTTTACTGGCTGCCAGCATCACCCTGGGCAGCGCGACCCCCGCGTTTGCCGACGCTGCCAAGCCCATCCGCATCGGCGCCTCGTTCCAGGAAATCAACAACCCCTATTTCGTCACCATGAAAAACGCCCTGGAAGAAGCCGGCGCCACCATCGGTGCCAAGCTGATCATCACCGACGCCCGCCACGACGTGTCCAAGCAGGTCAGTGATGTCGAAGACATGCTGCAAAAGGGCATCGACATCCTGTTGATCAACCCCACTGACTCCGTCGGCGTGCAATCGGCCGTCAAGTCGGCCCATGCTGCCGGCGTCGTAGTGGTGGCGGTGGATGCCCAGGCAGATGGCCCGCTGGATTCGTTCGTCGGCTCGAAGAACTTCGACGCCGGTTTCCAGGCCTGTGAATACCTGGCTAAAACCATCGGTGACAAAGGCAATATCGCCATCCTTGACGGCATCGCCGTGGTGCCGATCCTCGAACGTGTGCGCGGCTGTAAAGAGGCGGTGGCCAAGCACCCGGATATCAAGATTGTCAGCATCCAGAACGGCAAGCAGGAGCGTGACCAGGCCCTGACTGTCACCGAAAACATGTTGCAGGCCCAGCCCACCCTCAAGGGCATTTTCAGCGTGAATGACAATGGCTCCCTTGGCGCACTCTCGGCCATCGAAGCCAGCGGGATGGACGTGAAGCTGGTCAGCGTCGACGGCGCGCCGGAAGCGATCAAGGCGATCCAGAAACCCGGCAGCCATTTCATCGCCACCTCGGCCCAGTACCCGCGCGACCAGATCCGCCTCGCCCTGGGCATCGCCCTGGCCAAGAAGTGGGGCGCCCAAGTACCGGCCAGCGTGCCGGTGGACATCACCCTGATCGACCAGGCCAAGGCCAAGGACTTCAGCTGGTAAACCCCCCAGGCCCCACGCAATGCGTGGGGCCCAGGTCTTCCTTCTGAGTGCGAGGTCGGCGGTATGAGCAGTCTTCTGAAGCTGGAAAACATCTGTAAGCGTTACCCTGGGGTGCAGGCCCTCAAGGCCATCAACCTGCAAGTGGAGCGTGGCGAAATCCACGCCTTGCTCGGGGAAAATGGCGCGGGCAAATCCACCCTGATGAAGATTCTGGGCGGTGTCGAGCATCAGGACGAAGGGCAGATCCTTATCGACGGGCAGGCTCGAACATTTGCGACCTATCGGGATGCGATTGCCGCCGGGATTGGCATTGTGTTCCAGGAATTCAGCCTGATTCCCTACCTCACGGCGGTAGAAAATATCTTTCTCGGCCATGAGCTGAGCAACCGCTTCGGCCTGTTGCGCAAACGCGAAATGGCCGAGACCTCCCAGGCGTTGTTCAAGCGCCTGGGGGTCAGCATTGACCTGCACTGCGCGGTCAAGCACCTGAGCGTGGCCGAGCAGCAGTTTGTCGAAATCGCCAAGGCCCTGGCCCTGGACGCACGCCTGCTGGTGCTCGATGAGCCGACCGCGACGCTGACCCCCAGTGAGGCCGAGTTGCTGTTTGACATCATGCGCGAACTCAAGCGCCAGGGCGTGGCGGTGATTTTTATCTCGCACCACCTGGAAGAGATTTTCCAGGTCTGCGACCGTATCAGCGTGCTGCGCGACGGCGGCAATGCAGGCGTCACCGAGGTGGCCGACAGCGACATCGACCGCCTGGTCGAGATGATGGTCGGCCGCCGCCTGGAATGCAGTTTTCCGCCCAAACCCAGCGGCGAACGCGGCCCGTTGCTGCTGGAAGTCAAGGACATCCAACTGGTGCGCAACGGCCCCCACAACCGTTTCAATGTGCACAAAGGCGAGATCCTGGGCTTCGCCGGCCTGGTGGGTTCGGGCCGCACCGAGCTGGCCCTGGGCATGATGGGCGCGTTGCCCACGGTGAGCAAAGACGTGTGGCTGCGCGGGCAAAAAGTCAGCCTCGATGACCCGGCCCAAGCCCTGGCCCACGGCATCGGCCTGCTCCCCGAAAGTCGCAAGAGCGAAGGGCTGATCACCGCCTTCAGCATTCGCGAAAATATCTCGCTGAACAATTTGCCCAAGTATCAGAACGCCTCGGGCCTGATCGACAAGGCCCGCGAGTGCGCCAGCGTCGAAGCGCTGATGCGCCAGCTGTCGATCAAGGCACCCAGTGGCGAAAGCCTTGTGGTGAACCTCAGCGGCGGCAACCAGCAAAAAGTCGTGATCGCCCGCTGGATCAACCACCACTGCGACGTACTGGTGTTCGACGAACCCACACGCGGCATCGACGTGGGGGCCAAGGCGCAGATCTACGCGTTGATGCGCAGCCTCACCGAACAGGGCTACGCGATCATCATGATTTCCTCCGAGCTGCCCGAAGTCATCGGCATGTGCGACCGCGTCGCCGTGTTCCACAAGGGCGCCATCGTCAAGGTACTGGAAGCGTCCGCCGTCAATCCTCAAGAGGTCATGCGCCATGCAACAGGGGGCTCAAGTGAATACGTCCATTAACACCGCCGGCACCGGCCGGTTGCGCCTGAACCTGGCGCGGCTGCTGCGCTCGCCCGCGTTTTATCCCTTTGTCGGGCTGGTGGTGGTGACCCTGGTGATGATCCTCGCCAGCGACACCTTCCTCACCGCCAGCAACCTCTCCAACATCGCCCGCCAGGTGTCGATCAACGCGATCATCGCGGTAGGCATGACCTGCGTGATTCTCACTGGCGGCATCGACTTGTCGGTGGGGCCGGTGATGGCGTTGTCCGGCACCTTGACTGCCGGGCTGATGGTCGCCGGGTTGCCGCCGGGCCTGGCGATTGGCGTCGGGCTGCTGGTTGGCGTGGCCTTCGGCATCGGCAACGGGCTGTTCGTGGCGTACCTGCACATGCCGCCGATCATCGTCACCCTGGCGACCATGGGCATCGCGCGCGGGTTCGGGCTGATGTACACCGACGGCTACCCGATTTCCGGCTTGCCAGAGTGGTTCGCGTTCTTCGGTCGCGCCAGTGTGTTTGGCCTGCAGGTGCCGATCCTGATCATGCTGATCACCTACCTGTCGGCCTATGTGCTGCTGCAACACACCCGCATTGGCCGCTACATCTACGCCATCGGCGGCAATGAAGAAGCGGTGCGCTTGTCCGGGGTGCGAGCGGCGCGTTTCAAGCTGCTGGTGTATGGCATCAGCGGCTTCACCGCCGCGATTGCCGGGCTGGTGCTTACCTCGCGCTTGATGAGCGGCCAGCCGAATGCCGGTGTGTCGTTCGAACTCGATGCGATTGCCGCCGTGGTGCTGGGTGGCGCGTCGATTGCCGGCGGCCGCGGAGTGATCATCGGCACTTTGCTCGGCGCCATGCTGCTGGGCGTGTTGAACAACGGTTTGAACATGCTTGGCGTGTCGCCCTACGTGCAGAGCGTAATCAAGGGCGGGATCATTTTGCTGGCGATTTTTATCAGCCGTCAGCGCCATCGTTAATACCTCACTACACAGGACCGAACACATGGACAAGCACACTCACATGCAAGCCGTCGTCTGCCACGGCCCGAAAGACTACCGCCTGGAGCGCATCGGCAAACCCCAGGCGCGTGCCAATGAGCTGGTGATCCGTATCGCCGCCTGCGGCATCTGCGCCAGTGACTGCAAGTGCCACTCGGGCGCGGCGATGTTCTGGGGCGGCGACAACCCCTGGGTCAAGGCGCCGGTAGTACCGGGCCACGAATTTTTCGGCTACGTGGTCGAAGCCGGCGAGGGCGCCGAGGAGCACTTTGAGGTCAAGGTCGGTGACAAGGTCATCGCCGAACAGATCGTGCCGTGTGGCAAGTGCCGCTTCTGCAAATCAGGCAAATACTGGATGTGCGAAGTGCACAACATCTTCGGCTTCCAGCGCGAAGTGGCCGAAGGCGGCATGGCCCAGTACATGCGTATTCCCAAGACCGCCATCGTGCACAAGATCCCCGAATCGGTGTCCCTTGAAGACTCGGCGCTGGTGGAGCCGATGGCCTGCTCGATCCATACCGTCAACCGTGGCGATATCCAGCTCGACGACGTGGTGGTGATTGCCGGTGCGGGCACGCTGGGCCTGTGCATGGTCCAGGTAGCCGCCCTGAAGACCCCGAAAAAACTGGTGGTGATCGACATGGTCGACGAGCGCCTGGAACTGGCGAAAAAGTTCGGCGCCGATGTGGTGATCAACCCCGCCCGTGACAACGCCCGCGAGATCATCAACGGCCTTACGGAGAATTACGGCTGCGACGTCTACATCGAAACCACCGGCGTCCCGGCCGGCGTCACCCAGGGCCTGGACCTGATCCGCAAGCTCGGGCGCTTTGTCGAGTTCAGCGTGTTTGGCGCCGAGACCAGCGTGGACTGGTCGATCATCGGCGACCGTAAGGAGCTGGACGTGCGCGGCGCGCACCTGGGCCCGTATTGCTACCCGATCGCCATCGACCTGTTCGAGCGTGGCTTGGTCACTTCCCAAGGTATCGTCACCCATGATTTCCCGCTGGACGACTGGGCCGAGGCGTTTGAACTGGCCAATTCGACCAAGTCGATCAAGGTGCTGTTGAAGCCGGTGCTCTGAGATGGACTACGTCATCGGTGTAGACATTGGCACCCAAAGCACCAAGGCGCTGCTCGTGGATGCCCAGGGCACGATCATCGCCCAGCACAGCCACGGCTACCGGGTGGACACCCCGAAAGTGCGCTGGGCCGAGCAGTGGCCGCAGGTGTGGCTGGATGCCGTCCAAACCTGCGTGGCCCAGTGCATGGCCAAGGCCGGGGTGCCGGCGCCGCAGGTCAAGGCGCTGTGCATCAGCAGTTTGTACGGTGGTTCGGGCATTGCCGTGGATGCGCAGATGACGCCGCTGCACCCGTGCCTGATCTGGATGGACCGCCGCGCCGGCGAGCAGGTGGCCTGGGTGCGCGAGCACGTGGACCTGGAGCGCTTGTTCGCCATCACCGGCAACTCGGTAGACAGCTACTACGGCTTCACCAAAATGCTCTGGCTCAAGCAGCACCAACCGCAGGTGTGGGCGGATACCCGCTACCTGTTACCGCCCAACAGCTACATCAACTGGTGCCTGACCGGCGAGTTGGCGGTGGACCACAGCAGCGCCGGGAATATCGGTGGTGTCTACGACGTGGCGGCGCGCAACTGGTCAGGCGAGATGCTGGAGGCGCTGGGTATCGCGCAGTCGATGATGCCCGAGCGGTTGCTGTATTCCGGCGAGGTGGTGGGTGGTTTGCTTGCAGACTGGGCCGCCCGCCTGGGTTTGCAGGCGGGCACGCAGATCCTCGCTGGGGGCGTGGACGCGGCCATGGCGACCCTGGCGGCGGGTGTCACTCAGCCAGGCAATCATGTGGCGATGATCGGCACCAGCATGTGCTGGGGCTACCTGAACCAGCAGGTGGATGCGCGCCATGGTTTGGTGAGCATGCCCCATGTCTACAACGGCCACCACGACCTGTACATCTTCGGCGGTGCGATCACCGCCGGGGCCTCGGTCAGCTGGTTTCGCGAGCAGTTCTGCCAGGCCGAAGAACAGCAGGCCCAGGCCACGGGGCAAGACAGCCTGGCACTGTTGGAGCAGAGCGCGATGAATATTCCGGCCGGCAGCGAAGGCGTGGTGTTTTTGCCTTACCTGATGGGCGAGCGCAGCCCGGTATGGGATGACCGCGCTAGCGGCAGTTTTGTCGGGCTCAACCTCTACCACAGCCGCTTTCACCTGTACCGCGCGGTGCTGGAGGGCGTGAGTTTTGCCCTGCGCCACAATATCGAAGCGGGTACTCAAGGCGCGCACTCCCTGGACCCACGCCTGATTGTGGTGGGCGGGGCGAGCCATTCGGACCTTTGGATGCAGATCATCGCCGATGTCACACGCTACCCGGTGTACACCATCGTCCAGGAGGTAGAAGCGGCCTTGGGCGCGGCGTTGCTGGCGGCGCATACCGTGGGGCTGGTGAGTGATGGGCAGATGGACACCGGCTGGGTGCAGTTGCAACTGCGGGCGCAGCCCAAGCGGGAGAATGTCATGACCTATGACCGGGCGTTTGCCGAGTACCTGAAGCTGTACCCGGCTCTGAAACCGATCATGCACAACCTGCAAACCACCTGATTCAACACGGTCCAGAAATGTGGGAGCTGGCTTGCCTGCGATAGCGGTGTATCAGCACCCGATAAGGAGACTGATACTCCGCTATCGCAGGCAAGCCAGCTCCCACAGTGGATCTTCATTGGTTTTGAGATCTTTATTTATGACCACTACCTTCGACTTCTCTCACCGGCGCATCCTCGTCACCGGTGCCAGCAGCGGCATCGGTCGCGAAATTGCCCAGCAACTGATCGCCAGCGGCGCCGAAGTCTTCGCCCTCGGTCGCGACGCCCAAGCCTTGGCGGCATTGAGTTGCCACACCTTGTGCGTGGACATCGCTGACAACATCACCCTCGACAAAGCCCTGCAAGCTTTGCCGCTCCTGCACGGCCTGGTCAATTGCGCCGGGATTTCACGCCTGGAACCCGCCGCCGCTATCAGCGCCAGCGCCTTCGATCAGGTGATGAACGTCAACGCCCGCGCCGCTGCGCAAGTGGCCAGCCGGGTCGCGGCGAAGATGATTGAGGCGAACATGGCGGGCAGCATCGTCAACGTCTCCAGCCAGGCGTCGTTGGTGGCGCTGGACGATCACCTGAGCTACTGCGCTTCCAAGGCCGCGCTGGATGCAATCACCCGTGTGCAATGCGCCGAGTGGGGCCGTTTTGGCATACGCGTCAACAGCGTCAACCCCACCGTGACCTTGACGCCGATGGCAACCATGGCCTGGTCCGACCCGGCCAAGCGCGACCCGGCGCTGGCTGCGATTCCGTTGGGGCGTTTTGCGCAACCGGCGGAAGTGGCGCTGCCGGTGCTGTTCCTGCTCAGCGACGCGGCGAGCATGATCAGTGGCGTCAGCCTGCCGGTGGACGGCGGCTACACCAGCCGCTAGCCGTTTTCCAGCTGCCCGGCGATGACCACTTTATCCCGTGGCTTGTACGGGTCTTGCAGGCGGTCGAGCAGCAGGCGCACCGCACTGCTGCCGGCCAGGGACGCGTCATGGGCCACGCAGGCGATGGGCACGCCAAAGATATCGGCGAAGGGCAGGCGGTCGATGCCGCAGATGGTCAGGCTGTCATGGGCAATGTTGTGCATGCGTAACGCGCGCAGGGCGCCCAGGGTGATCAACTGGTTGAAACCCATGATCGCGTCCGGCGCCGAGTGTGCGGCCAGGTAGTCGAGGGTATGCAGGTAAGCCGGCATCAGCGTGTAGTCACCCGCCTGCACCTCGACCTGAATGTCGGGGTGTTCGGCCAGCACTTCCCGCAGGCCTTTGAGGCGCTCCACGCTGATGCGCGAGTGCTCGGGGCCGGTCAGCACCAGCAGGCGCTTGAGGTTGGGCGTTTGGCGTAACAGGTAGTGCGCGGCTTGCAAGCCGCTGTGGTAGTTGTCGAGCACCACACGGCTGAACGGGCTGTCGTGGATGGTGCGATCGAGCAGCACCACCGGGGTCTTGCCGTTGCTCAGGCGCTCCAGATAGTCGGGTTGGTAGCTCGGTTCATCGGAGACCGGCGAGAGGATGATCCCCGCCACGCGATACCCCAGCAGGGTATCCACCGCCTTGCTTTCCAATTCCTCCAGCTCATCGGTGTCCACCAGCATGATGGTGTAGCCGTGCTTTTTCGCCTCGCGGGAAATCGCCTTGATCATCTCGCTGTAGAACGGGTTGTCCACCGAAGCGGTGATGACCCCGATGATCAGGCTTTCACTGCGCTTTAGCCCACGGGCGAAGGCGTTGGGCACGTAGTCCAGCTCGCGTGCCACTTCCAGAATGCGCGCCAGGGTGGCGGGTTTGACCAGGTCGGGTTTGCTCAAGGCCCGGGACACCGTAATGGTGGTCATGCCGACCCGTTTGGCAATGTCGCTGATGGTGACGGACTTTTTCTTGTTCATCGGTAAGGCTGCGAGGGGAAACACCAGCAGGCTAGCATGTGCGCAGGCGTAGAGTGATTCAAATCAGCGGGTCCCAGCGTTGCGACCAGTCGCCTTCGGCCTTCACCACTGTACGTAGCAGCTCCAAAGCCTGTTGCAACACCGC
This sequence comes from Pseudomonas sp. B2021, assembly GCF_018135665.1. Lineage (NCBI taxonomy): Bacteria > Pseudomonadati > Pseudomonadota > Gammaproteobacteria > Pseudomonadales > Pseudomonadaceae > Pseudomonas > Pseudomonas sp. B2021. Next base: position 4,020,454 of record NZ_SMOF01000001.1, on the reverse strand, counting down.
CGAATCCCGCGCCCGTGAATACACCAGGTAGGTCGGGAAGCTGAATTCCGGCGCCTTGGGCACGCGCTGCATCACGCCGCTGTCCAGGTAGCTCTGCACCACCCGTGTGCGGAAGTAGCCAGCACCGCCATTCTCCAATATGTACTGCAATGCCAGCGGTCCCAGGTTAAAACTCACCGCGGCGCGCGCACGGTCGGGCAGGGCGGCGTCGTGCTGCTGGCGAAAACCCTGGCCCCAGTCGATATACACGTAAGGCTCGGGTTTGCTCGCCAGTTGCACCAGAATCAGCTTTTCTTCCAGCACCTGCTCCACCTGCAAGCCCGGCCAGTATTGCGGCTGGAACACCAGGGCGGCGTCGAGCACACCCAGCTCTAGTTGGCGCAGCAGGTACTCGCCCTCACGCACTTCGGTGCGCAGTGCATGGCCTGGGATGTGTTCGCGCAGCGCCTTGGCCCAGCCGAGCATCAACGGGTTGCACAGGCTGACTTCACCGCCGATATGCAGCACGTTGCGATAGCCGTCTGGCAATGGCAGGTCGCGGCGCGCCGCTTCCCAGGTTTGCAGCAACTGGTTGGCATACACCACGAAGGCCTCGCCGTCGGCGGTCAGCCGCGCACCGGCACGGTTGCGCACGAACAGGGTGCAGCCCAGCTGGTTCTCCAGGTTTTTCACCCGGGCGGTGATGGCGGTCTGGGTGACGTGCAGTTTCTCGGCCGCTGCGGCCAGGCTGCCGCAGCGGGTGATTTCGAGGAAGGTGCGTGCCAGTTCGATGTCCATGAAGCCCCCGGGGATGAATAGGGGCATTGTAGAGCGATGCAGGATTGGAATGCGATCCATGTGGGAGCTGGCTTGCCTGCGAAGACGGCCTGACAGTCAACTGGGATGTTGGATCAGAGCGCGTACATATCCGTTATTTAGGTAACGGCCACTTAGGGTTCCGCCCTGACGGCGGCTCACTTTGCAAA
>NZ_SMOF01000001.1:3977952-4019449 GCF_018135665.1 Pseudomonas sp. B2021 | reverse complement strand
CCCCCCAAATCCCTGTCGAATTCCGGCCAGCGTGGTTTAACGGGGCGCCTGAGATCAAGATCAAAAGCAGATCAAGAGCGGCTCGCTTCGCATCGTGGTTACCGTTGGCTGCTACAACCTACAAAATTGTGTAGAAGCTGCGACGGCGGTGTGTCAGAGGTCAATGTGCTGATTGAACCAGCGCTATCGCAGGCAAGCCAGCTCCCACAGTTGTAGGTATTTCAGGTCGGGATTTTCGGTGTGTGCAAGTGCGCTGTGGGGAATGCCTGTGCATACGCGTGACACACCCTAAGTACCTGTTCATCGGCAAACCGCGCGCCCACCACATGCAAGCCCACTGGCAAGCCATTTGCCGCCAACCCGCAGGGCACTGACGCCGCCGGTTGCTGGGTGAGGTTGAACGGGTAGGTGAACGGCGTCCATTCCATCCACTCAGTCATTCCCGAACCCGGCGGTACGTTGTGCCCGGCTTCGAACGCGGTGATCGGCATCATCGGTGACACCAGCACATCGTAATGCTCATGGAAAGCCGCCATCTGTGCGACCAGCGCCGCCCGGGCTTCCAGGGCTGCGTTGAAATCATCCAGGCTCAAGCGCTCGCCCCGTTGTGCAATGCGTAGCAGCCCTGGGTCCAGAAGTTGCCTTTGCGCCTCGCTCATCGTGCCGGTCAGGCGTGCTGCGCCGGCAGCCCATAGGGTGCTGAACACCTCCAGCGGGTCGCTGAAACCGGGGTCGATCTGCTCGACATGGGCGCCCAGTTGCACTAGGCCCTCCACAGCCTGGGCAACTACGCTGGCGACCTGCCGGTCGACTTTCACATAGCCGAACGTGGGGCTATAGGCGATACGCAACCCCTTCAAGTCCGCTCCTGGAGCGAGCCAGGGCGTGGTCCTTGGCGCGCCGATCAAGCCATCTCGCGCATCCGGCTGCGCCACGGCTTGCAGCATCAGCACGCTGTCTTCCACGGTGCGCGTCATCGGCCCCAGGTGCGACAGGATTGTCATGGAACTGGCCGGCCATTGCGGCACATAGCCGAAGGTTGGCTTGATCCCGAAGGTGCCGGTAAACGCACAGGGAATGCGGATCGAGCCACCGGCGTCGCTGCCCTGGTGCAGCACGCCCAGGTTCAACGCCGCTGCCGCACCGGCGCCTCCGGAGGAACCACCGGCGGTAGTGCGCGTGTCCCACGGGTTGCGGGTGATGCCGTACAACGGGTTGTCGGTCACGCCTTTCCAGCCGAATTCCGGCGTAGTGGTCTTGCCCAGCAGCACAGCGCCGGCCTTGCGCATGAAGGCCGAGAAGGGCGCGTCGACGTCCCATGGGCCCTCGGCACTGGAGGTGCGCGAGCCTTTGCGCGTGGGCATGCCGACCGTCAAGGTGAGGTCTTTGATCGACGCCGGCACGCCATCCAGTGCGCCGCAAGGTTCGCCTTTGAGCCAGCGCTGTTCCGACGCTTGCGCCGCGTCCAGTGCGCCTTGCGGGTCGACATGGCAGTAGGCATTCACCACCGGGTTGTAGCGCTCGATGCGCAGCAGCGCATCTTCAGTAACCTCCACGGGGGATAAGCTTTTGTCGCGAAAATGCTGCAACAGTTGCACCGCTGTCAGTTGGCCAATCTCACTCATGCCAGATCCCCCTGGGCCGCGTTCACCATGGCGCGCAGCAACACCGCGCAACCCGCCGCCAGGTCATCCGGCGCGGCGTTTTCGATTTCGTTATGGCTGATGCCGCCTTCGCACGGCACAAAGATCATCCCAGCCGGGCCCAGTTCGGCGACGAAGATCGCGTCATGCCCGGCGCCGCTGACGATGTCCATATGGCTCAAGCCCAATGCCTTGGCACCTTCACGCACGGCATTGACGCAGGCCGGGTGGAAGTCCAGCGGCGGGAAGTCGGCGGTGGGCGTCAGTTCAAACGTCAAGCCGTGGCGGGCAGTGGAGTCCTCGATCACGCTACGCACTTCGTCGACCATGGCTTGCAGCTTGTCGGCGTGCAGGTGACGCAGGTCGATGGTCATGTTTACTTGGCCGGGGATCACGTTGCGTGAGCCAGGGTGCAGGTTCAGGCAGCCGACGGTACCGCAGGCGTGAGGCTGATGCTGATGGGCGATACGGTTGACCGCGCTGACCACCTCGGCAGCGCCCACCAGGGCATCCTTGCGCAGGTGCATGGGCGTAGGGCCCGCATGCGCCTCCACGCCAGTGAGGGTCAGGTCGAACCATTTCTGGCCCAGGCAGCCCATCACCACGCCCAGGGTAATGGCCTGGTCCTCCAGCACCGGGCCTTGCTCGATATGCGCTTCGAAATACGCCCCCACCGGGTGGCCCAGCGCCGCACGCGAACCTGCATAGCCGATGCGCTGCAATTCGGCGCCCACCGACAGGCCCTGGTCGTCGCGCTTGTCGAGGGTCTCCTGCAAGTCGAACTTCCCGGCAAATACCCCGGAGCCCATCATGCACGGCGGGAAGCGTGAGCCTTCTTCGTTGGTCCATACCACCACTTCGAGGGGCGCCTGGGTTTCGATCTGCAAGTCATTGAGCGTGCGGATCACTTCCAGCCCGGCCATTACCCCGTAGCAACCGTCGAACTTGCCGCCGGTGGGCTGGGTGTCGATATGGCTGCCGGTCATCACCGGGGGCAGGGCGGGGTTGCGGCCAGGGCGCCGGGCGAAAATATTGCCGATGGCATCCACACTGACGCTGCACCCGGCGGCTTCGCACCACTGCACAAACAGGTCGCGGGCCTGGCGGTCCAGGTCGGTGAGGGCTAGGCGACACACGCCGCCCTTGGCCGTGGCGCCGAGCCGGGCCAGGTCCATCAGCGACTGCCACAAGCGGTCGCGGTTGATCAGCGGGGCATTGCTCTGGAGCGGTTGCGCAAGACTGTTCATCAGGAATCTCCACTCAGGCACTCAAGGCCAGGTATCGGTTTTTGATCGTCGGGTCGGCGCGGAAGTCAGCGGCGCTGCCTTCGTACACCACGCGGCCCTGTTCGAGCACGTAATGGCGGTCGGCGAGCTTGTCGCAGACCATCAGGTTCTGTTCCACCAGCAACACCGGCAGGCCCTCGTCCTTGACCTTGCGCAGGATCTTCACCAGCTCGTCAACGATCACAGGGGCCAGGCCTTCAGTGGGTTCGTCGAGGATCAGCAGCTTGGGATCGTTCAGCAGGGCGCGGGCGATGGCGAGCATCTGCTGTTCGCCGCCGGACAACGCGTGGCCGGCGTTTTTGCGCCGCTCCTTGAGGCGCGGGAACATGGCGTATACGTCTTCCAGTTGCCAGCGGCTGTGCTTGCGGGCGGCGATGCGCAGGTTTTCTTCCACCGTCAGCAGGCGGAAAATTCCGCGGTTTTCCGGTACCAGCGCCAGGCCTTGGCGCGCAATTTCAAAGATCTTTTGCCCGACCAGCGCCTGGCCGTTGAAGTGGATCTGGCCCTGGCGCGGGCAGATGATGCCGAGGATGCTGCGCAGGGTGGTGGTCTTGCCGGCACCGTTACGGCCGAGCAGGGTCACCAGTTCGCCGGGGTTGACGCTCAGCGACACACCCTCCAGCACATGGCTTTTGTCGTAGTAGGAATGGATATTCTCGACGATCAGCATCAGGCAGCCTCCCCAAGATAGGCAGTGCGCACACGTTCATCGGCGCGCACGAATTCCGGCGTGCCTTCCACCAGAATCTGCCCATGGCTCATCACCGTGATGCGCTGGCTGATGGACATGACGATGCTCATGTTGTGTTCGATCAGCAGCACCGTATGGTCGCGGCCAAGGTCGCTGATCAGTTGGGTCATGATCGGGATATCGTCGATGCCCATGCCCGAGGTGGGCTCGTCGAGCATCAACAGTTTGGGTTTGGAGCAGATCGACATGCCCACCTCCAGCACCCGTTGTTGGCCGTGGGACAACTCACCGGCCAGGGTGTCGGCGCGTGCCGTGAGTTGCAGGCGTTCCAGCACCTGGTCGGCCATCTCCAGGTGTTCGCGCTGGCTGTCGACCCGACGCCAGAAATTCAAGGCTCGCACGCCGTCGCGGCCTTGGGCGGCCAGTCGCAGGTTCTCGCGCACGCTGAGGTTCTGGAACAGGCTGGTGAGTTGGAACGAGCGCGCCATGCCCAGGCCGACGCGGCCGTGGGCGGGCTTGCGCATCAGGTTCTTGCCGTCGAAATGGATCGCCCCGGCGGTGGCCTGGCGCTCACCCGTGAGGCAATGGAACAGGCTGGTCTTGCCGGCGCCGTTGGGGCCTATGATGGTGTGGATGGTGCCGGCTTCAACCTTGAGGTTGACGCCATTGACCGCATGGAACGCGCCGTAGGCCAGCTCCAGGTTTTGGGTTTCCAGCAAGATACTCATAGCCCGTCCTCCTTGGCGACGACCACGGGTTTGCGCGTGCCGCGCACCTTCTCGAACAGCGACGCGAGGCCGCCCCACAACCCGCCGCGCATGAAGATCACCACCAGGATCAGGATCACCCCCAGCAGCATCAGCCAGCGCGGCCACAGGTCGGAGAGGAAATCCCCCAGCAGCACGATGGAGCCGGCGCCCAGCAGTGAGCCGAACAGCGAGCCGGTGCCGCCGACGATGGTCATGATCAGGATGTTCTCGGACATCGCCAGGTCGATATTCGACAGCGGCACAAAGTGCAGCAGCATGGCGTACAGCGCCCCGGCAATCCCGGTGACCGCGCCGGACAGCACGAACACCAGGATCTTGAAGTGGCGCGTGTCGTAGCCGATGGCCGAGGCGCGGGTTTCATTTTCGCGAATCGCCATCAGCGTGCTGCCAAACGGTGAGGCGATCACCCGACGTGCGCCGACGAAGATCAGCAAGAACAGCACCGCGACAAAACCGTAGAACGCGCGGGCATCGGCCAGGGACAGCAGCACGGTGTCACCCACCCGGATTTCCGGGCGCGGCACGCTGAGGAGGCCGTTGTCGCCACCGGTCCAGTCGCTCAGGGTGTAGGCAACAAAGTAAGCCATCTGGCTGAACGCCAACGTGAGCATCACGAAATAAATGCCGGTGCGTCGAATCGCCAGGGCACCCACCAGCAAAGCCAGCACGCCGCCGGCCAGCGCCGCGCCCAGCAACGCGGTGAATAGGCCCAGTTGCAGGTGGATCATCAACAGCGCCGCGCAATAAGCGCCGGCGCCAAAGAAGATGCCTTGGCCGAAGGACAGCAGCCCGGTGTAGCCCAGCAGCAGGTTGCAGGCCAGGGCGGCCATGGCAAAGATCAGGATCTCGGTGGCCAGGGTCGCCGAGGGCAATACCAACGGCAGGCCGATCAGCACGGCCAGCACCCACAGCAACATGGCTCTGGATTGGGTCTTGGCGAACGGCAGGGGGTTTTTCTCGCTCATGTCAGGCTCTCCCGAACAGGCCGTAAGGGCGCACCAGAATCACCACGGCCATGGCGCCGTAGATCATCAGGCTCGCACCCTGGGGCCAGAGTGTGGTCATCAGGCTTTGCACCACGCCCACCAGCAAACCGCCGACCAGCGCACCGCTGAACGAGCCCATGCCGCCGATCACCACCACCACGAAGGCGATGCCCAAAATCTCCGGGCCGACGAAGGGCTGGGCGCCGCGCAAGGGTGCGAACAAAACCCCGGCGACACCGGCCAGGGCGACGCCGAGGGCGAAGGTCATGGAGAACAGGCGGAAAATATTGGTGCCCAGCAGCGACACGGTTTCAGTGCTTTCACTGCCGGCGCGCACCAGGGCACCGAAGCGCGTGCGTTCCAGCAGCAGCCACAGGCCCAGGCCCACCAGCGCGGAAAACACGATGAGGAACAGGCGGTAGTAGGGGTAGACAAAATCTCCTACCACCAGCACGCCACGCAGTAGTTCCGGTACGGCGACGCTTTTGCCCACCGGCCCCCAGATCATCACACTGGCTTCCTGGATGATCAGGGCGATCCCTAAGGTCACCAGAATCTGGAACATGTGCGGCAAGTGGTAGATGCGCTGGATCAGCAAGCGCTCGATCACCCAGGCCAGCGCGGCCACCACCAGCGGCGCGATCAGCAGCGCCAGCCAGAAGTTGCCGGTAAGGCTCACGGCGGTGTAGCAGATGTAGGCGCCGAGCAGGAAGAACGCGCCGTGGGCGAAGTTGACGAAGTTGAGCAAGCCGAAAATGATCGTCAGCCCCACCGCGATCAGGAAGTAGATCATCCCCAACCCGAGGCCGTTGAGAATCTGGAACAGGTACAGATTAAGCATGCAGGCACCCTCCGCAGACGGCCGCTTGCACGGCCCTGCGCGACAAAAGTTAAGCGGTCAGCCGAGTGTGCAGCCCGTCGCCTCGACTGCGGGGAACGACTGGCCAGCGCTGAGCACTTTGGCCAGGTCGTCCTTGTCGGCCATGTCGCCGCTGGCCTTGCCGATCAACAGGTAATAATCCTTGATCACCTGGTGGTCGCCGGCGCGGATCGACTCCTTGCCGGTCGGGCCTTCGTAGCTCAAGCCCTGCATGGCCTTGGCCACGGTCGGGCCGTCGAAGCTGCCGGTGGCAATGATGGTGTCGAGCATGACTTTGGTGCTGATGTAGTCGGCGGCCAGCGGGTAGGTAGGGTTGATGCCGTAGGTGGCCTGGGTGAGCTTGACCAGTTCACGGTTGAGCGGGGTGTCGACCTGATGCCAGTACTGCGCGCCCAGGTACACGCCTTCGAGCACATCGCTGCCCAGTTCCTGGAATTGATCCAGGCCGGCAGACCACACCAGCAAGACCTTCATGCGTTCCTTGATGCCGAAGTTCACCGCCTGGCGCAGGGTGTTGGACGATTGGCTGCCGAAGTTGAGCAGCACCAGCACATCGGGCTTGGTGGAAATGGCGTTGGTCAGATAGCCGGAGAATTCCTGTTCTTGCAGCGAGTGATAGCTGTTGCCCACGTGTTCCAGGCCATGTTCCTTGAGCACGTTCTTGGCGCCTTCGAGCAAGGCTTCGCCGAACACGTATTGCGGGGTGATGGTGTACCAGCGCTTGGCGTCCGGCAGCAGCTTGATCAGCGGTACCATGGTTTCGCGGATCGCGCCGTAGGTGGGGACCGACCAGCGGAAGGTCGCCTTGTTGCAGTCCTTGCCTGTAACTTCATCGGCGCCCACCGGGGTCATGAACACGCCGCCGACCTTGTCCACTTCCTTGGCCACTGCCAGGGCGGAAGACGATAGCGTGCAGCCCTGGAAGAACCGCGCGCCGTCCTGCTGTATGGCCTCCTGCACCTTGCGCACCGCCTTGCCGGCGTTGCCTTCGGTGTCGATGACCTTGTAGTTCAGCGGGCGGCCGAGCAATTGGGGGTGTTGTTGCACCGCCAGGCGCGAACCCATGTCGGCAAATTTGCCATAGCTGGCAAAGGCGCCAGACATGGACTTGAGGCCGTAAAAGGTAAAAGGCTCGGCGGCGAATGCCGAACGCACGCTCAGCGGAAGGCTGAGGGCGGCGGCGGCGGTGAGGCTGGCTTTCAATAACGTACGACGCTGCATGGGGTGACTCCCTGGTTTAGTTATTGGCAGGAGCGGCAAGGGCGATACGGTGGAGCAAGGGCCTGTGGGCAGGCTTGTTATTAGATGTGGGAGCTGGCTTGCCTGCGATGCAGGCGCCTCGGTATTACAGGGAAGGCCGAGTCGATGCCATCGCAGGCAAGCCAGCTCCCACATTGATCGGGTTCCCACATTGGATGTTCGGTGTGTTTAAGAGTGGTCGAACTCCAGTAGGAAGTGCGGGCTTACCTGGCCTTCCAGCGCGGTCATATGGTGTTCGGCATCGCACATGTGTTCATGCATCAAGCTGCGTACCGCGCTTTCATCCCCAGCGCGAAAGGCGATCAGCAGTTGCTTGTGATAGTCGAGGTTGGCCGCGTCGAACTGCTTGCGCTTGGGCTTGTAGGCCTTTTTCAGCACCACCAGATCGCGCAGCAAGTCATTGAGAAACTGCGCCATGAAACTCAGCAGCGGGTTGGGGCACGCCCGGGCCAGCAGGTTGTGGAACTCCAGTTCCGCCAGGCGCTGTTCGCGCTGGCCGGCTTCGCTGTCTTCGGGGGCGCTGCAAAACTCCACGTTGGCTTGCAGGGCGATGTAATCGTCTTCGCTCAAACGCCCCAGCACCGACACTGCCAGTTCCACTTCGATGACCTTGCGCAGTTGGTAGACCTGCTCGCCGTCCAGGTGCTGGAAGTGCAGGTAATTGCGCAAGGCGCGGCTGGCCGGTTCAGTGCCGGCCTGATTCAAGTAGGCCCCGCCGCTGGGGCCGGTGCGTGTGCTCACCAGGCCTTCGACCTCCAGCGCCTTGAGCGCTTCGCGCGCCGAGCCCTTGGAACACTGGAAACTTTCCATCAGCTCGCGTTCGGTGGGCAGGCGGTCGCCGGGCTTCAAGGCGTCGGTGACGATCGAGCGCTTGACCGACTCGACAATCACATCGGACAGCTTCTGGCGTTTGCGGCGTAGCGGTCGACTCAGCATGGCGGTGATTTATCGTATTAATGCGGATAAATAGTACTTAATAACGATTGGGCAGGGGCGTCAACGCAAGGGGTCGTTTTCGGTGAATAGGGGTCGTAAATGCGCAGGTTATTCCCAGGCGCCCAAATCCAGGCAGCGTGCGGACGCCGGCGGCTGTTTACCGTAAGCGAGGAAATCCCCCAGCCAACGGCTCACGCAGCCGTCGGCGCCTGCGTGTGCCGACTCCTTGAGCAAGAGTTGCTCGACACCGGTGGCGAGTGGTTCGCCAGGTTCGGTATTGATCAGCACCATGCGCCCGACGCGCTCGGGAAACAGCGTGCCATAGCGGCTGCCCAGGCGAGTGGCCGCGGCATTGCCCAGGTAGTTGAGACGTGCCTCGCCCAGTTGCCCGCGCACGAACTCCATATCCTGCGCGGCCTGTTCCACGCCATTGCCTTGGCGCAGGTCGCGGGTGCTCAGCTCGATCACGTCATAACGGTCGACCAGGGTGCGATAGGCCTGGGTGGCAAGCGACTCCCAGCGACTGGCCAGGTGAAGGACGAAAGGTGCGCCTTTGGCCTGTTGGGGGTCGCCTGCCTGGATGAACACCACACCCTCACGGTTGAGCGGCTGCCGTGCGCCTACCCGTGTCACGCTCAGGCGTATGCGGCCGCGCTGGGGGGCGGCATGGTCGCGGGGCACGCTGACCAGGCCGCATTGGGTGCGGCCAACCACTTCGGGGTCCAGGCGCGCTGTTGCAGTGAGTGGGCAGTCCAGCAACCAGTCGATCGCGGTGGGGGCGATCAAGGGCTCGGCCAACGCCAGGTTTGGTATCAGCCAGAAGCCGATGCAGGCCAGGCCGTTTACAAAAGCGCTGGGTTTCATCATGAGGTCCCGGGCATCCGTGTGATAACGGCTTTTTTACCAAGGACCTTGGGGTGGAAAATGTAAGGTGAAGAAACAGCTGGTGTATGAAATATGAGTTTCGTTTATCAGATATCGGTGTTCCAGCCACCGCCTAGCGCTTTGTACAGGGCGATGCTGGCCTGCAGGCGCGACAAACGCAGCAGTACGTTCTGGTCCTGGGCGTCGTACAGGGTGCGCTGGGTTTCCAGTACCGTGAGCAGGTCTTCGGCGCCGGCCTCATAGCGGCTTTGGGCAATCTGGAAGGCGGTCTGCGCCTGGTGCAGTTCCTCGGTTTGCCACTGGCGTTGCTGGTCCAGGCGGGTGATGCTGCTGAGGGCTTTTTCCACATCGGCAAAGCCGTTGATGATCGCCCCGCGGTAGGTTTGCAGCAGTTCATCCTGGCGTGCCCGAGCCTTGTCGCGCTCGGCGCTCAGCCGGCCATTGTTGAAGATCGGCGCCATCAGGCCCGAGGTCAGTGTGTAGAAAGGGCTGCGCAGGATCTCTTCGGCCTTGGACGCGCCCGAGCCGAGCGTTGCGCCCAACGTCACCGTCGGCAGCATGGCCGCACGGGCCACCGTGACGTCGGCACTGGCCGCCGCCAATTGGGCCTCGGCCTGGGCGAGATCGGGGCGCCGGCTCAATAACTGGCTGGGCACGCCGGGCCCGATACTCGGCCAGCTCAGTGCATGGAAGGGTTCTGTGCCCAGGTCCAGGGCCTGCACGGGCTGGCCGAGCAAGGCGGCGAGGGTGATCTGCGATTCTTCGGCCGATTGCTCGATCAGCGGCAGTTGCCGTTGCTGACCGGCCACCAGGCTTTTCTGTTGTGCCAGTTCCAGGGCCGTGGCGGAACCGGCATCAAAGCGGGTCTGCACCAGGTTCAGCACATTGCGCGCATTCGCCAGGTTGAGCTCGGCAATCTGCAAACGCTGGCGTGCGGCCAGGGTTTGCGCGTAGCGGTCGGCGACGTTGCTGAGCAGGGTCAGCTCCACGTTGGCCTGATCGAACTCACTGGCCTGCAGGCTGTGCACGGCGCTGTCGCGCGCAGCGGCGCGGCCACCCCAGAAGTCGATTTCGTAGCTGGCCGTGAGGTTGGCGTCATAGTTGGTGACGGTCCTGTTGCTCTCGGTGGCGTCCAGCTCCGAGTTGCCGCTGCCGCGCAACAGCCGTTGACGGCTGGCGCCGAGGTTGAACTTCAGCTCCGGCAACAACGGTGCACCGGCGATCACCGCCGTGGCCTGGGCCTGGCGGACACGCGCCATGGCCGCCGCTACGTCGAAGCTGTCACGGCGGGCCTGGTCGATCAGGCGGTTCAACGCCGGGCTGCCAAACTGCGTCCACCAGTGTTGGTTGGTGGCTTGGTTTACCTCGTGCTCGGCATAGTGCCAAGCGGCGGGCGCAGCGATGCCGCTGTCGATGGCGGGCGGGTTAGCGCCACAGGCCGTGAGCAACAGGCACACACTGAGCGCTGACAGTTGTGGAGTGAGAGATCGTTTATTCACTGGTCAACGCCTTAACCGGATCGAGCCGGGCAGCTTTACGGGCCGGCATAAAGCCGAATACGACACCGGTAACCAGTGCACAGCCGAACGCACCGAGCACCGCCACCAGGGAAAACTGCACCGCCACTTCAGCCAGTACCAGCACGCCGCCCACCAGCAAGGCCAGGGCAATACCGAACAGGCCACCGACCACCGAGAGCATCACCGCTTCGGTGAGGAACTGGCGCAGGATGTCGCGCTGGCGTGCCCCGGTGGCCATGCGGATGCCGATTTCACGGGTGCGTTCGCGCACGGTCATCAACATGATATTCATCACGCCGATGCCGCCCACCAACAGCGAAATCGCCGCAATCGAGCCGAGCATCAGCGACAGGGTGTTCTGGGTACGCGCTTCGGCCTGGATCATCGCGGCATTGTTGGTCAACTCGTAGTCGCGCTTGCCGTTGTGCAACTTCAGCATCAGTTGGTCGATGGCGCGTTCGGCTTCATGCACCTTGCGCGCATCGGTGGTGGCAATCGCCACGTATTCGGGGTTGTAGCTGCCGAACAGGCGGACACTGGCGGCGCTGTAAGGAATGGCGACACGGTCGTCACTGTCCTTGTTGCCGGAGCTGGAGCCTTTTTCCGCGAGCACGCCGACCACCTGGAAGGGCACGTTCTCGATCAGGATGTACTGGCCGATGGGGTTGGCCACGTCCTTGAACAACTTTTGGCGGATGCGCGCGCCGATCACGGCGACCGTGGCGGCGGCGCGTTCGTCGGCCTCGGTGAAATAGCTACCCTCGACCACCGGCCAGTTGAAAATCTCCGGGAAGTTGGTGTCGTTGCCCCCCACATAGGCCATGTAGTCGACATTGCCGAAGCGCACGCCCGCGTCGGTGCCGTTGACCGGCATGATGCGCTTGACCTGCGGCAGCGTCGCCAGGGCGGCGACGTCGTTGAGGGACACAATACCCAGCGGCGTACGCGGGTTGGGTGAAGAACCGCTGAGGTAGATGATATTGGAGCCGAACGCGCCCATTTGCGCCATGACCTGGCGCTTGCTGCCTTCGCCCACCGCCAGCATCACCACCACCGACGCGACGCCGATGATAATGCCCAGCAGCGTCAGCGCCGTGCGAAAACGGTTGATCCACATCACCCGCCAGGCGGCTTGCACCGCATCCAGTAATTCAGCTTTCCAGGCACCATTGTGCTCGGCGCCGTCGGCCAGGCGATGGCGCAGGTCCACGGCGTGCAAGGCGCCGGCCGCCACGCTGGGTGTGTCTGCGCGGGTGTCAGCCGTATCGCTGATGATCTGGCCGTCGCGAATCTCGATGATGCGGTTGGCCCGCGCCGCCACTTCACGGTCGTGGGTAATCAGGATGACCACATGGCCCTGGCTCGCCAGTTCGTCGAGCAAGGCCATGACCTCCGCGCCGCTGTGGCTGTCGAGGGCGCCGGTGGGTTCATCGGCGAGGATGATATGGCCGCCGTTCATCAGGGCGCGGGCGATGGACACCCGTTGCTGTTGCCCACCGGACAACTGGTGCGGCCGATTGCCGGTGCGTTCGGCCAGGCCCAGGCGGGTGAGCAGGGCGCGTGCGCGGGCATGACGCTCGGTGGCGCTGATACCGGCATAGATCGCCGGCATCTCGACGTTTTCCTGGGCAGAGCCTGAGGGAATCAAATGGTAGCCCTGGAACACAAAACCGAAGGCTTCGCGGCGCAGCCAGGCCAGTTCGTCGCTGCCCAGGTGGGCGACGTTTTCCCCGGCGAACAGGTAGTCGCCCTCGGTGGGGCGGTCGAGGCAGCCGAGGATGTTCATCAGCGTCGATTTACCCGAGCCCGACGCGCCGACAATGGCGACGAACTCGCCGGCATGGATCGACAGGTCAATGCCACGCAACACATCGACCTGCGGGCTGTCGCCGCCGCCGTAGGATTTGCGAATGCCTTTGAGTTCAATCAGCGGCGTGGTCAATTCAGCCCCCATGGCTGTCAGCCGGGCCGATCAACAGGTGGTCGCCCTCGTTCAGCCCGCCGAGTACTTCGACGCGCAGGCGGTCGCTGATGCCCAGGCGCACTTCGCGGTCTTCGATGGCACCGTTTTTGGCCACCACCCGGGCGATTTGCGCTGCGGAGCCAGGCACGCCTTGCAAGGCTGCGACCGGTACGGTGAGGGCATCTTTAACCTGGCTTGCGACGAAAAAGACCTGGGTGGTCATCTCGGCCATCAGCGCGTTGTCGGCGTTGTCTACGTCGAGCAGCACCGTGTACAGCACCACTCGGCCAGTGCCGCTCTTGCTGGTACTGCTCGGGCTGCCGTTGCTCTGGGTTTCGTTCAAGGGCTTGGGCGGGATCGGCAGGATCTGGCGCACGGTGCTGGTCCAGCGCCGGCTGCCACCGCTCAGGGTGGTGAAATACGCGCTCATGCCGGGTTTGACATGGCCGATGTCGGCTTCGGAAACTTCCGCCCACACGGTCATGGGCGACAGCTTGGCGATGCGCAGGATCAGCGGGGTTTGCTGTTGCGCGTTGAGGGTCTGGCCGACGCGCGCGTCCACGGCCACCACGGTGCCGGTCATCGGCGCGTAGATGCGCGTGTAGCCCAACTCGGCTTCGTCGCTGCGCAGGCTGGCCTGGGCCTGGCGGATCTGTGCCTGGAACATCTCGACCCGTGCCTGGGTCGCGTTGAGTTCAGCCTTGGCGGTCTGCACGTCTTCTTCGCGGGTAGCGTTGCCGGCACTCAGGCGCTGCTGGCGCTGGTACTTCTGACGGGCCAGTTGATGCTGGGCTTTCTGCTCCTGCAACTGGGCCTGCAGGTTTTCGATGGCATAGCGGCTGGCGTCGAGCTTGGCTTTTTGCGTGGCGGGGTCGATCTCCACCAGCAACTGGCCCTCTTGGACCTGGTCGCCGGCCTCGACGTGGATCTTGCGGATCTGCCCGGAGGCCTGGGCGCCGACGTCTACGTAACGTCGCGGTTGCAGGGTGCCCAGGGCGGTGACGCTGTTTTCGATGTCGGCGCGGGTCACGGTGACGGTGGCCAGGGCGTCGCGGCCCGGCGTCAGGCCCTGCCAGGTGGCAAACGCAACGATGGGAATCAGGCACGCCACCACAAGCAGGGCGCGTCGGGCAGGTCGAGGGCGTTTCATCGGTAGCTTCCAGCCAGGAAAGTTCGGGGCGCAGTCGCGCAGAGCTGACAGGTAAACGAGGAAAATGCCCCGGAATTTAGGCTGTTACATAAGTAGTTACAGCTCGGTTGGAGAAAAAATTCGACCGCTGACGAGAGAGTTCTTTAAAAGTAGATGAGAATTACTATAAATTGCACACGCTCAAACTGCCATCATCGGTGATGGCAAAACCGCCATTGGTTGCGGGTGCATTCAGGTAAGCGGATGTGCTCTTGGGTTTTTCGCGAGCAAGCTCGCTCCTACAGGGGGGGGGCGTCGTTGGTATTAAGGCCGTGGGGTCAGGAGTCATGGTGGAAAACTACTATCGCGAGCTGGTGTGTTTCCTCAACGCCAAGCTGGGCAACCGTCAGGTGGCCGAAGATGTGGTGCATGACGCTTATGTGCGGGTGCTCGAACGCTCCAGCGACACCCCGATCGAACAACCGCGCGCCTTCCTGTACCGCACCGCCTTGAACTTGGTGATCGACGGCCATCGGCGCAATGCCGTGCGCCAGGCCGAGCCCCTGGAGGTGCTGGACAGCGAAGAGCGCTTCGCCGCCTGTTCCCCCCACGCCAGCCACGATCAGGGCCAGCGCCTGGAGATGCTCGAGCGCGCCTTGGCCGAGCTGCCGGCGGCCTGTCGCGACAGTTTCCTGTTGCGCAAACTCGAAGGCCTGTCCCACCTGCAAATCGCCGACCGCCTGGGCATTTCCCGCAGCCTGGTGGAAAAACACATCGTCAATGCGATGAAGCACTGCCGGGTGCGCATGCGCGAGTGGGAAGCGCACTGATCGGCTGTTAGTTAAATTTTATTTCACTGTCCTCGTTTCCTATCAACACACGGCCTGTTGTTCAGGCCATGAAGGTATTCCCGCCCCATCGCCAAGGGGCTTATCCAGAGGACACTGGAATGACACAGGCAATTGCTTCGCCCGCGGTTCATGACCTGATCGGGATCGGTTTCGGCCCTTCGAACCTGGCGCTGGCCATCGCCCTGCAGGAGCGTGAAAAGGCCCAGGGCAAGCTGGACGTGCTGTTTCTCGACAAACAAGCCGACTACCGCTGGCACGGCAATACCCTGGTCACCCAGAGCGAACTGCAGATTTCCTTCCTCAAGGACTTGGTGACCCTGCGCAACCCCACCAGCCCGTACTCCTTCGTCAACTACCTCAAGGCCCACGACCGCCTGGTGGACTTCATCAACCTGGGCACCTTCTACCCCTGCCGCATGGAGTACAACGACTACCTGCGCTGGGTGGCGGGGCAGTTCCAGGCCCAGGCCAACTACGGTGAAGAAGTGCTGGCCATTGAGCCGATCCTGCATCAGCAGCAGGTCGAGGCGTTGCGCGTGATCTCCCGCGATGCCCAGGGCGAGCAGCATGTGCGCACCACCCGTTCGGTGGTGGTCAGCGCCGGTGGCACGCCGCGCGTCCCCGACGCCTTCAAGGCGCTCAACGGCGACAGCCGGGTGTTCCACCATTCCCAGTACCTGGAGCGCATGGCCAACCAGCCGTGCGTAGACGGCAAGCCGATGCGCATCGCCGTGATCGGCGGTGGCCAGAGCGCGGCCGAAGCCTTTATCGACCTCAATGACAGCTTCCCGTCGGTGCAGGTCGACATGATCCTGCGCGGCTCGGCGCTCAAGCCAGCCGACGACAGCCCGTTCGTCAACGAAGTGTTCTCACCAGCTTTCACTGACCTGGTGTTCCAGCAAGTCGGTGCCGAGCGTGAGCGTTTGGTCGCCGAGTACCAGAACACCAACTACTCGGTGGTGGACCTGGACCTGATCGAGCGCATCTACGGGATTTTCTACCGCCAGAAAGTCTCCGGCATCGCCCGCCAGGCGTTCCGCACCCTGACCGTAGTGGAGAAAGCCACCCCAGGCCCGCTGGGTATCGAACTGGCCCTGCGCAATAGCGCCACCGGCGAAACCAGCCTCAACCATTACGACGCGGTAATCCTGGCCACCGGCTACGAGCGCCAGATGCACCGTGAACTGCTGGCGCCGCTGGAGGCCTACATGGGCGACTTCGAAGTGGCCCGCGACTACCGCATCGTCACCGACGAACGCTGCAAGGCCGGCATCTACATCCAGGGCTTCAGCCAGGCCAGCCATGGCTTGAGCGATACCTTGCTGTCGGTGCTGCCGATTCGGGCGGATGAGATTGCGGCATCGTTGTATGAGCACGATCGAAACCGCGACAAAGGACGTTCGGTGCAGGACTTGCTCCTGGCTACTGCCAGCTGACCGATCCCCTGTAGGAGCGAGCTTGCTCGCGAAGAACGTCAACGATAACGCGCCTCATCTGAATGAACGCGGCGCTCTTGCCTTCTTCGCGAGCAAGCTCGCTCCTACAGACGGCACTTGTGACAAGGTGTGGCTATTGGTACTGTACAAAAAACCAGTATCGGTAGCCCTCCATGCAGTTGATCGAAAAACTCAGCATCCTCGCCGACGCCGCCAAGTACGACGCGTCCTGCGCCAGCAGTGGCGCGCCCAAGCGCAGTTCCGAGGGCAAGGCGGGGCTGGGTTCCACCAATGGCATGGGCATCTGCCACAGCTACACGCCCGATGGCCGTTGCGTGTCGTTGCTCAAGGTGTTGCTCACCAACTTCTGCCTCTACGACTGCCAATACTGCGTCAACCGCCGCTCCAGCGACGTGCCCCGTGCGCGCTTCAGCCCCGAGGAGGTGGTCACCCTGACCCTGGATTTCTACAAGCGCAATTGCGTCAGCGGGCTGTTCCTCAGTTCCGGCATCATCCGTTCGTCGGACTACACCATGGAGCAACTGGTGCGGGTCGCCAAGCTGCTGCGCGAAGAGCATGACTTTCGCGGTTATATCCACCTCAAGACCATCCCCGATGCCGACCCGGCCCTGATCGCCGAGGCCGGCCGTTATGCCGATCGCCTCAGCGTGAACATCGAACTGCCCACCGACGCCAGCCTGCAAACCCTGGCGCCCGAGAAGCAGATCGGCTCGATCAAGCAGGCCATGCAGACCATCTACACCGGCGAGCAGACGGTGCTCAATGAACCCCGCGCGCCTCGTTTCGCCCCGGCCGGGCAGAGCACGCAGATGATCGTCGGCGCCGATGACACCGACGACAGCACCATCCTGCACGGTGCCGAGGCGTTGTACGGCAATTTCAAGCTGCGCCGTGTGTATTACTCGGCATTCAGCCCCATTCCCAACAGCCCGAAAAGCGTGCCTTTAGCCGCGCCGCCGCTGATGCGCGAGCACCGCTTGTACCAGGCTGATTTCCTGTTGCGCAGTTACGGTTTCCGCGCCAATGAGCTGTTCGCCGGCCCCGGTGACCTGGCACTGGATATCGACCCCAAGCTGGCCTGGGCCCTGGAGCACCGCGAGGTGTTCCCCCTGGACCTGAACCGCGCCGAGCCCACCCTGATCGCACGTATCCCCGGCATCGGCCTGCGCACCACCCAGCGCCTGGTCGACCTGCGCCGTGAACGCAAGATCCGCTTCGAAGACCTGGCGCGCATGCGCTGCGTGTTGGCCAAGGCCAAGCCGTTTTTCATCACCAGCGACTACCACCCGCAACAGGCCGACAGCACCAGTGTGTTGCTGCGTGAACAACTGCGTGATCGCCCGCAGCCGCAACAGATGGGGCTGTGGGGATGATCAGCCTGGAATGCGACAACCTGTTCAGCACTTGGCGCGAACAGGCACGCTGGTTGCTCAGCCATCAGGTCGACCCTAGCCAGGTGAGCTGGGGCCAGATGCAGGCGGCAGACCTGTTTGCTACCGATCAACCGATCCCACCAGGGATGGGGCCGTTTCAGGCGCGCATACCCAAGGCGTTGTTGCAATTACTGGAGTCCGCTGCCTGTTATCACGGTGATCAGCGCTGGAGCCTGCTGTATGAAGTGCTGTGGCGGGTCAGCCATGGTGATCGCACGGCCATGCTGGCAGGGGACAAGCTTGGCAGCGAGTTGCAACGGCGCATCAAGCAAGTCAGCCGGGAGGCCCACCACTTGCACGCGTTTGTGCGCTTCATCGCGCTGCCGGCCGGGGCCGGGTCGGAACTGCCGGAGTACGTGGCCTGGCATGAGCCGGCCCATGACATTCTCAAGAGCGCCAGCGAGCACTTTGTCGGGCGCATGGGCCGCCACCGCTGGATGATCGCCACGCCCCTGGACGGGGTGTACTACGACGGCGAACAACTGATTCATCAGCGCCAGTGCCCCGAGGCCTGGCAGCAACTGGCACAGAATGTTGAAGATCCCCACAGCGCCATGTGGCTGACCTACTACAGCCACATCTTCAACCCGGCGCGGCTCAATCCCAAAGTGATGGAAGGGCATTTGCCCAGCCGCTTCTGGAAGAATTTGCCGGAGGGCAAGTTGATTCCGGGGCTGATCAGTGAAGCCCGCACGGGCAAGCAGAAAGATGGGCAGGCGAAGCTGGTGGGTGCCAAGCCAGGCAAAAGAATATTAAGTGGGCAGGGGTGAATGATCGTTCCCACGCTCTGCGTGGGAATGCCACCCTGGACGCTCCGCGTCTGCTCTTGAAGTTTTGTGACGCGGAGCGTCATTGGATGCATTCCCACTCAGAGCGTGGGAACGAGCTAGCTGGATCAGGCCAGTTCGGTTGATCGTTCCCACGCTCTGCGTGGGAATGCCACCCTGGACGCTCCGCGTCTGCTCTTGAAGTTTTGTGACGCGGAGCGTCATTGGATGCATTCCCACGCAGAGCGTGGGAACGAGCTAGCTGGATCAGGCCAGTTCGGTTGATCGTTCCCACGCTCTGCGTGGGAATGCCACCCTGGACGCTCCGCGTCTGCTCTTGAAGTTGTGACGCGGAGCGTCATTGGATGCATTCCCACGCAGAGCGTGGGAACGAGCTAGCTCGTTCAGGCCAGTTCGGTCGCGGTGTTCTTGACCACCGCCAACTCCGGATGCGCCACCAACTTATCAATGTGCAACTCATCATTGTTCAACCAGGTCTCGGTCAGCACCCGGTAATGCTCCATGTCGCGGCAGCGCATGCGCAGGCTGTAGTCGAACGGCCCGCTGATCAACTGGCATTCGAACACCTGCGGGCAGGCTTTGACGCAGGCTTCGAAGGCCTTTTGCGCCGAGCGCCCGCTTTGGTTGGACAAGGCCACCAGCACCAGCAGCGACAGCCCCGGTGAGACCATCTGCACATCGATGATCGCCCCATACCCACGGATCACCCCGCGTCGCTCCAGTTTGCGCACCCGTTCCAGGCAGGGCCTGGGGGTGAGGTGCACCAGCGACGAGAGCTTTTCGTAGGTGATACGCCCCTGATGCCTGAGTACGTCGATGATCGCTTCGTCGATGCGATCCAGCGTAGGGGAAGAATGGGGTCCGTTGGCCTTGGTATCCATGAGTTCACTTCAAACGGTTGGAAAGAAATTGCTGCAAGCGTTCGCTGGTGGGATGGTCGAGGATCTCGGCGCCGCCGTGTTCCTCGACTCGGCCCTGGTGCAGGAACAGCACTTGGCTGGACACCTGGCGGGCAAAGCCCATTTCGTGGGTGACCATCAGCATGGTACGACCTTCCTCGGCCAACGTCTGTATGACTTTGAGCACTTCTCCTACAAGTTCCGGGTCCAGGGCCGAGGTGGGTTCATCGAACAGGATAATCTCCGGTTCCATTGCCAGCGCGCGCGCAATGGCCACGCGCTGCTGCTGGCCACCGGACAGGAACGCCGGATATTGGTCCGCCACGCGGCTCGGCAGGCCGACCTTGTCCAGGTACAGCCGCGCACGCTTCTCGGCTTCGGCGGCGCTCACGTTCAGCACCCGGCGCGGGGCCATGGTGATGTTTTCCAGCACGGTCATGTGGCTCCACAGGTTGAAGTGCTGGAACACCATGGCCAGGCGCGTACGCAGGTTTTGCAGTTGCGCCTGGTGCGGCGCACGGGTGCCGGCGCGGCCTGGTTGCATTTCGATGCTGATACCGTCCAGGGTGATCACCCCGGCGTCAGGCTGTTCCAGAAAGTTGATGCACCGCAGCATCGTGCTTTTGCCCGAACCGCTGGCGCCGATCAAGCTGATCACATCGCCCTGGCGTGCGTTGAGGGACACGCCCTTGAGCACTTCGTGTTCGCCGTAGCGTTTATGGATACCTTCGACTTGCAGCTTGATGGCCGCCGTGGCGGTGTTGCCGACGGGTACATCCATTGGATAAGCGGCCAGGGCCTGCGCGGACTGGTTCATGGGTTAGCCTCGGGTAGGAACAAGAAAGCGCATCCAGCGACGTTCGGCCAGCCTGAACAGGCCCACCAGTGCAAAGGACAGCAGCATGTAGAGCAGGGCGGCGATGCCGAAAGCCTGGAAGGTCAGGAACGTCTCGGCATTCGCATCGCGGGCGACCTTGAGGATGTCGGCGACGGTGGCGGTGAACGCCAGCGACGTGGCGTGCAGCATCAGGATCATTTCATTGCTGTAGGCCGGCAGGGCACGACGCAAGGCGGCGGGCACGATCACAAACAGGTTCAGCCGCCAGCCGTGCAGGCCATAGGCGCGTGCCGCTTCGATCTCGCCATGGGGAATGTTGCGGATCGCCCCGGCGAAAATTTCCACGGTGTAGGCGCAGGTGTTGAGCACAAACGCCAACAGCGTGCAGTTCAGCGCATTGCGGAAAAACTGGTTGAGCAAGGCGTTGTCCTGCACCACCTCCAGGCTGTACAGCCCGGTGTAGCAAATCAGCAGTTGGATATACAGCGGCGTGCCGCGGAACAGGTAGGTGTAGACCTCCACCGGCCAGCGCAGCCAGAAATGCTCTGACACGCGTGCCAGCGCCAGGGGGATCGACAGGCCGAAGCCGAGCACCACCGAGATAATGAACAGCCACAAGGTCATGGCAACACCGGACACACCGCTGCCATCGCTGAACAGGTAGGCCAGGCCGTATTGCTGGAACAGTTCGATCATCGCGCCATCCCCTTGATGCCCAGGTTATAGCGCCGTTCCAGGCGCTTGAAGATGCGGTTGGAGAGAGTGGTAATCACCAGGTACACCAGGCCCGCGAGGATCAGGAAGTACAGCGGCTCACTCGTGGACTTGCCAGCGTTCTGCGCGGCCTTGACCAGGTCTGACAGGCCGATGATCGACACCAGCGCCGTGGACTTGAGCAGCACCAGCCAGTTATTGCCCAGGCCCGGCAGGGCAAAGCGCATCAGTTGCGGGAACAGCACCAGGTGAAAGCGCTGCCAGCGGCTCAGGCCGTAGGCGGTGGCGGCTTCCAGTTGGCCGGCCGGCACACTGAGGATCGCGCCCCGGAAGTTCTCGGTGAAATACGCCCCGTAGATAAACCCCAGGGTGACCACCCCGGCGGTAAACGGGTCGATTTCAACGTAGTTCCAGCCGAACGCTTCGGTCAGGTCGTTGAGCCACAGTTGCAGGCTGTAAAAGATCAGCAGGATCAGCACCAGGTCCGGCACGCTGCGGATCAACGTGGTGTAGAGCGTGGCCGGCACACGCAGCCATTTGGCGCTGGAGAGTTTGGCGCCAGCGGCGACCAGGCCCAGGGTAAGGCTCAGAGCCAGGGCGAGGAACGCCAGCTTGAGCGTCATCCAGGCACCCTGGGCCAGCATCGGGCCGTAGCCTTGCAGGTTGAGGAGGTCGTTCATGGGGAAATCTCGAAGGAGCGCACGTATTTATTGTGGGAGCTGGCTTGCCTGCGATAGCGGTGGTGCGGTCACGGCATGGGTGCCTGAACCACGGCTATCGCGGGCAAGCCCGCTCCCACATGGGCACGGGTTGCCGGTTACTCGTTGTAGATGTCCTGATCGCCAAAGTATTTCTTCTGGATCTTGGCGTAGGTGCCATCGGCCTGGACGGCGGCTATGCCCTTGTTGATCAGCTCACGCAGAGCCTGGTCGTTCTTGCGCAGGCCCATGGCGATGTCCAGGGGCAGGGTTGGGTCCTTGAAGGCCGGGCCGGTCTTGAAGTCGGCGCCTTCGGGTTTGGACAGGAAGTTGAGCTGGGCTTCGAGCTTGTCCGTCAGGGTGGCGTCGAGGCGGCCATTTTGCAGGTCGGCATAGTTCTGTTCCTGGGACTGGTACGCCTTGATCTGTGCACCGAGCTTGGCCAGGTGCGCGCGGGCATAGGCTTCCTGCAACGAGCCTTGCAGCACGCCGACCTGCTTGCCGTTCAGCGACTCGGGGGTGTCACCGAAGGTGGCGTTTTTGCGGGTGATCACCGAGGTGGGGCTGAGGAACAGCCGGTCAGTGAAGTCGATGACTTTCTCGCGGGCCGGGGTCACGGCCATGGAAGACATGATCGCGTCGAACTTGCGCGCACGCAGGGCCGGGATCATGCCGTCGAATTCGTTGTGCACCCAGGTGCATTTCACTTCGAGCTTGGCGCAGATGGCGTTGCCCAATTCGATATCGAAGCCTTGCAGGCTGCCATCGGCGGCGACGGATTCGAAGGGCGGGTATTCGGGGAACACGCCAAACCGGATTTCTTTCCAGTCCTGGGCGTGGGCGGCGGTGGCGCACAGTGGCAACAGCAACGCAGCGAAGAGTGATCGCAGAGGAGTCATGTGTCGGTCCCTATATTTTGTAATTGATGTCAGGGGCAGTGAATAACTGGGAGCAGAGAATGCTTCATGATGGTGCGTTTTTTGTGTCGTTTACCCCCTGCGCAAAGCGCAAATTGCGCTGTTAAAACATGCAATGCAGCGGAATCGGCTGTGACACCGGCAAAATCGGCTTTTAACCCAGCAGAATCTGGCCTGCCCTGGGCGCAAAGCGGCAGGCCAGAGCGGTTTCAAGCGCGCTTTTTATGCTGTACCAAAGGTTGCTGGGCCAGGCGTGCGAACAGGTTCTTCGGGTCGGCCAGGTCCGGCACCAGCTCCAGCTCACTGCCCACTTCCAGGGCTTTGGCCACGTCCAGTACGTAGCGCAGGGCCGAGTAGTCTTCGATGGCAAAACCCACTGAGTCGAACAGGGTGATTTGGCGGTCATTCTCGCGGCCCGGCTGTTGGCCGTTGATCACTTGCCACAGCTCGGTGACCGGCGAATCTTCCGGCATATGCTGGATTTCGCCTTCGATGCGGCTTTGCGGTTCGTACTCGACGATCACCCGGGCGCGCTCGACGATGCGGCGGTCCAGCTCGGTCTTGCCCGGGCAGTCACCGCCCACGGCATTGAGGTGCATGCCTGGCTCGATCATCTCGTCAGTCAGGATGGTGGCGTAGGCCTTGTCCGCAGTCACGGTGGTGACAATGTCCGCGCCTTTGACCGCCTCGGCGACGCTGGCGGCCAGGATCACCTTGATCGCCGGGAACGCTTTGAGGTTGGCGGCGAGCTTGGCGGTGGCCTGGGGGTCGATGTCGAACAGGCGGATTTCAGTAATGCCGAGCATGGCGTGGAAGGCCAGGGCCTGGAATTCGCTTTGGCAGCCGTTGCCGATCAGCGCCATGCTGCGGCTGTTGGCGCGGGCCAGGTAGCGGGCGACCAGGGCCGAGGTGGCGGCGGTGCGGATCGCAGTGGTCAGGGTCATTTCCGCCAGCAGCACCGGCTTGCCGGTGTCGACGTCGCCCAAGGCACCGAACGCCATCACGGTGAGCATGCCGGCCAGGGTGTTTTTCGGATGGCCGTTGACGTACTTGAAGGCGTACAGCGAGGCGTCGGACACCGGCATCAGCTCGATCACGCCATCCGGTGAATGGTTGGCCAGGCGCGCGCATTTTTCGAAATCCTGCCAGCGCAGGTAGTCGGCGCGAATGTAGTCGGCCATCTCGGTGATGCAGGTTTGCAGGCCTTTTTGCGAAACCAGGTAGCTGAGGTCGTTGACGTCGATATAACGGGTCATGGCAAAACTCCTTATTGAAATGAGGGACGGGCCGGCAGATGCACTTCGGCCAGCATGCAGCGGGCACTGCCGCCGCCGATGCGTTCGATGTTGTCGATGTTCACCACCACCGGCCGCGTATGGCGCTCCACATGCTGGCGCTGCGCCGGATGCAGGGCGCCCCAGGCGCTGGCGGACATCACCAGCAACGGCTGGCCGTCCCGGTCGTGGACCTCCAGCATGTTGCCGGCGAAGGCTTCCAGCTGGTCGAAGTCCAGGCTGAGGATGTCCTTGCCGGTGTCACGCAGGGAGCGTTCCAGGGCCAGGCGCTCGCTGTCGTCGGGTAGGGCCTGCAGGCACACCACCGCGAGGTCGCGGCCGACGCTCATCATCACGTTGCTGTGGTAGATGGGGGCCTGGTGACGGTCCAGGGCGTGGAACACGCAAAGTTGGTAGTCGAGGCGTTCGGCAAACTGGCGCAGCGCCGCATGGTGGGTGCGCCCCGAATGGCAGGCGTAGCTGATGCGGTGCTGGCGGTCGAGCACCATGCTGCCGGTGCCTTCCAGGAAGATGTTCTGTTGTTCCAGGTGGCTGAGGTCGATGGTGGTATTGATCGCAAAGCGTTGCTCCAAGACTTGCAGCACGCCCTTGTTGCGCTCCAGTCGGCGGTTCTGGCCTTCCATGGGGTAGAGCACCAGGCTGCCGTCGGCATGGCTGCTCCACCAGTTGTTGGGGAAGATCGAGTCGGGCGTGTGGGGCGCCGGCGTGTCCTGCACCACCAGCACTTCCACGCCGTGCTGGCGCAGGGTGTCGACATAACCGTCGAACTCCTCCAGCGCTTTGTGCTGTGCACTGAGCGGGTCCAGCGGCGGGCGTTGGAAACGGTTGTTGATCGCGGTATCCGGGTTGAAGGCAAAGCGCGCCGGGCGGATCATCAGGACGGTGTTGGTGGTTTGCATGGGGGCACGGGTCCGTTGGGGATCTTGTGCCGCTATTTTGTGCGTTGTGGGGAAAGGATCCCGGCTGAAACAGCGGGGTGGCTCAGCCAAGAAAGCTGAAAACGGGAGTGGCGCAGCCGAATCGGCTGCCAAGTTGAAATGCAATCAAACTGTGGGAGCTGGCTTGCCTGCGATAGCGGTGTGTCAGCCCCATTAATCTGACTGATACACCGCTATCGCAGGCAAGCCAGCTCCCACATTGGTATTGTGGTGTTTGTTATCGCTGTGTCAGCCAGGAGGAACCATGTCTACCGCTGTTCGCCTTGCCCAACCCTCAGATGCCGAGGGCATCAGTGAAGTCATCCTGGCTGCGCTGCACAGCAGCAACGCGCGTGATTACCCCGCGGATGTGATTGCGCGGGTTGCCAGCAACTTCACCCCCGACGCGGTGCTGGCGTTGCTCCAGCGGCGGGTGGTGCTAGTGGCAACGGAGGATCAACTGATCGTCGCTACGGCGGCACTGGATGGCAATGTGGTGCGCTCGGTGTTCGTCAACCCGGCACTGCAAGGGCAGGGCATCGGCCGGCTATTGATGATCGAAATCGAACTGCGCGCCCGTGAAGCCGGCGTGACGGTCTTGAGCGTGCCGTCCTCGCTGACGGCGCAAGCCTTCTACGCCAAGCTGGGTTTTCACAACGTGCGTGACGTGTACCACGGCAACGAGCGCACGTTGGTGATGGAAAAGGCGCTGTTGTCCCGCCACCCCATCGGGCCGTATCGCGACCGTCAGCACCGTGCCCAGGTGATTGAGTTATGGCAGCAGGCGTTTGGCTATGACACGGCCCATAACCTGCCGAGCCTGGCGATTGATAAGAAACTGACGGTCAATGACGGGTTGTTCTTTGTTGCCACCGACAACAACGCTGTGATCGGTACCATCCTCGCCGGCTATGACGGCCATCGTGGCTGGCTGTATTCGGTGGCGGTGCATACCGACTATCGGCGCCATGGCCTGGGATCGTCGCTGGTGCGCTATGCCGAACAGGCGTTGACGGCGCTGGGTTGCATGAAGATCAACCTGCAGATCACCGGCGGCAATGACGCGGTGGTGGGGTTTTATGAGGCGCTGGGGTATGGGGTGGAGCCGAGGATCAGTATGGGTAAGAGGATCGTTGAGTGTATTCCAGGACAAAGTAGATGACCGACAGCACTCTGATCACCCGTCTAACCTTTGAGGCTTACGCTTATTTTTTTTTCTGCTTCGCGGTATAGCCTTTCATTGCCGCAAAAGCATTCGCCAAGTTCAGAAACAGGATCTTGTCGTCAATATCCCCTTCGACATCGCCGTCACCGTCGGCATCCCCCGGGCTTGAGGAACGGTCATAAAAACCATTTTTCTCGCTGGAACTGGCATACACCAGAAGAGGGTCGGGATCGTTGGGGGCATTCAGTACTTCCATCAATATTTCTTTGCTTGCGTCACCTTCGAAGTCATCTGTCGTGAGGTGAATAATAAAGCTGCCCATGAGGTGTCTCCTTGAGGTTTGGTGAGAATCCAGCCTCTGCATTTATAATCCCGATCCCTGCGCATCTCTACTGTCAAACTTGACAGGGTGGATGCATTTACAGTTGATCGTTCCCGCGCTCTGTGTGGGGGTTCCGCCTGGGACGCTCCGCGTCCCGCTGGACAACTTAGGGTTTTGTGAGGCGCTGGGGAATGGGGTGGGGCTGAAGATCAGTATGGGCAAGAAGATTGCAGAGAATATTGCGCCACGTTCTTGAAGGCGCAGAAACCAGTGTGGGAGCTGGCTTGCCTGCGATAGCGGTGGGTCTGTAGCCAATATGCTGGCTGACAGTTTGCTATCGCAGGCAAGCCAGCTCCCACAAGTTTTTGTGGTGTCGCTGGAGTTTGTGGCTGTTAGACCTTGACGATCCAACCCGCTGGCGCTTCCACATCACCGGTCTGCACACCGGTCAGTTCTTTGTAGAGCTTCTGGGTGATCGGGCCCACTTCGGTTTCGCTATGGAACACGTGCAGCTTGCCGTTGTACTGGATGCCGCCGATAGGCGAGATCACGGCAGCGGTACCGCAGGCGCCGGCTTCCTTGAATTGGTCCAGCTTGTCGATGAACACTTCGCCCTCGACCACTTCCAGGCCCAGGCGGGTCTGGGCCAGTTCGATCAGCGACAGGCGGGTGATGCCTGGCAATACCGAAGGCGACTTCGGCGTGATGAACTGGTTGTCGTGGGTGATCCCGAAGAAGTTGGCCGAGCCGACTTCTTCGATTTTCGAATGGGTCATCGGGTCCAGGTAGATCGCGTCGGCGAAGCCGGATTTCTTCGCTTCCGAACCCGGCATCAGGCTGGCGGCGTAGTTGCCACCGACCTTGGCGGCACCGGTGCCTTGCGGCGCGGCGCGGTCGTAGCCGGAAATCTGGAAGTTGTGCGGCACCAGGCCGCCCTTGAAGTAGGCACCGACCGGGATGCAGAACACCGAGAAGATGAACTCCGGCGCGGTACGCACGCCGATGTTGTCACCGGTGCCGATCACGAACGGGCGCAGGTACAGCGCGCCGCCGCTGCCGTACGGCGGGATGAAGCGCTCGTTGGCCTTGACCACTTGCTTGCACGCGTCGATGAACGCGTCGGTCGGCACTTGTGGCATCAGCAGGCGGCCACAGCTGCGCTGCATGCGGGCAGCGTTCTGGTCCGGGCGGAACAGGTTGATCGAACCGTCCTTGCAACGGTAGGCCTTCAGGCCCTCGAAGCATTGCTGGCCATAATGCAGGGCAGTGGAGCCCTCGCTGATGTGCAGCACATTGTCGTCGGTCAGGGTGCCTGCTTGCCATTCGCCGTTTTTCCAGACCTGGAGAAACCGCTTGTCGGTCTTGATGTAGTCAAAACCCAGCTTGTCCCAATTGATGCTCTCGTTACCCATGACACCCTCTATCTCTGGTCAAGTCGGATTTTTTTCTGGATGGGCGCAACAATACTGCATTCTTGGCCGGTGTGGGAGCAGGGCGGCGGACCATTCAACCTCTGCATTGGCTGATCCACCGCTATCGCGGGCAAGCCCGGCTCCCACATTGGAATGCATTTCAAGTGTGGGAGCTGGCTTGCCTGCGATGGCCACGCCGCGGTTTTACAGGTGCAACGCGTGCCCCAACGCCCGCAACGCCGCTTCCTGCACCGCTTCACCCAGGGTCGGGTGGGCATGGATGGTGCCCGCTACGTCTTCCAGGCGCGCGCCCATTTCCAGGCTCAGGCCGAACGCGGTCGACAGCTCGGACACCCCAGCCCCCACCGCTTGCCAGCCAACAATCAAGTGATTGTCGCGCCGTGCCACCACCCGCACGAAGCCGGCTTTGGACTCCAGCGTCATGGCCCGGCCATTGGCGGCGAACGGGAAGCTCGACACGATGCAGTCCAGGCCGGCCGCCTTGGCCTCGTCCGGGGTCTGGCCGACCACCACCAGTTCCGGGTCGGTAAAACACACCGCGGGTATCGCCGCCGGGTTGAATTCGCGGGCTTTGCCGCTGATCAGTTCGGCAACCATTTCGCCCTGGGCCATGGCCCGGTGCGCCAGCATCGGCTCGCCACTGAGGTCGCCAATGGCATACACGTTGCGCATGCTGGTCTGGCAGCGGCTGTCGATCTTGATCGCCGCGCCGTTCATGTCCAGGTTCAGCGCTTCGAGGTTCCAGCCCTGGGTGTTGGGTTTGCGCCCTACGGCTACCAGCACCTGGTCGGTGTCCAGTGCCAAGGTGTCGCCGCTGGGCGCACGCACTTGCAGTTTGCCGTCGGTAAAACCGGTGACGCTGTGTTCCAGGTACAGCTTCACGCCGAGTTTCTTCAGGGATTCAGCCACCGGCAGGGTCAGCTCGGCGTCGTAGGCCGGCAGGATGTGGGCCTGGGCCTCGACCACACTGACGTCGGCACCGAGCTTGCGGTAGGCAATTCCCAGTTCCAGGCCGATATAACCACCGCCCACCACGATCAGGCGCTTGGGCACGTGTGTCGGTGCCAGGGCTTCGGTGGAGGAGATGATCGGCCCGCCAATCGGCAGCATCGGCAGGTTGACGCTCTTCGAACCGGTTGCCAGCAGCAGGTGTTCGCACTGGATGCGCTGCTCGCCCACCTCGACAGTCTTGCCGTCGATGACCTTGGCCCAGCCGTGGATCACCTGCACCTTGTGCTTCTTCAACAGCGCGGCGACGCCGGTGGTCAGGCGGTCAACGATGCCGTCTTTCCATTCCACGCTCTTGCGGATGTCCAGGGTCGGTACATCCACTTCAATGCCCAGTTGCGAGCCCTGGCTATGGTGCACGGTTTGCTGGAACTGTTCGGCCACATGAATCAGGGCCTTGGAGGGAATGCAGCCGATGTTCAGGCAGGTGCCGCCCAGTGCCTGGCCTTCCACCAGGATGGTCTGGATGCCCAGTTGGCCGGCGCGAATCGCCGCCACATAACCGCCAGGGCCGCCGCCGATAATCAGCAGCGTGGTATGCAATGTCTGAGTCATGCCCTTACTCCAGGAACAGGCTGGCGGGTTGTTCGAGCAGGCCGCGAATGGCCTGGATGAATTGCGCCGCGTCCATGCCATCGACCACACGGTGATCGAAGGAACTGGAGAGGTTCATCATTTTGCGCACCACGATCTGGCCCTTGATCACCATCGGCCGCTCAACGATGCGGTTGACGCCGACGATGGCCACTTCCGGGAGGTTCAGCACTGGCGTGCTGACAATGCCGCCCAGGGCGCCGAGGCTGGTCAGGGTAATGGTCGAACCGGACAGCTCTTCACGGCTGGCCTTGCCTGTACGTGCGGCGTTGGCCAAACGCGCGATTTCTTCGGCAGTGCCCCACAGGCTGCGAGCTTCGGCGTGGCGCACCACCGGCACCATCAGGCCCACGTCGCTCTGGGTGGCGACGCCCACGTGCACGGCGCCAAGGCGCGTGATGACCTGGGCTTCGTCGTCGTAACGGGCGTTGATCTGCGGGAAGTCGCGCAAGGCGACAACCATGGCCCGTACGATAAACGGCAGCAGGGTCAGCTTGCCGCGTGTCGCACCGTGTTTTTCGTTGAGGTGCACACGCAACTCGTCGAGGGCGGTGACGTCGATCTCTTCCACGTAGCTGAAATGCGCGGCGCGGCGGGTGGCGTCCTGCATGCGCTGGGCGATCTTGCGGCGCATGCCGATCACCGGGATCTGGTGTTCGTCAGTACGCTCGGCATACGGGTTGGCGGCGCTGGCGCCCGTTGCCGGGCCCTGGCGCAAGTAAGCCTCCAGGTCTTCGTGCAGAATCCGGCCCGCAGGCCCGGTGCCCTGCACCAGGCGCAGTTGAATCCCGGCATCCAGCGCGTGTTTGCGCACGGCAGGCGAGGCCAATGGGCGGTCGCTGGCTTCGCGGGCCACGGGGGCTTGCGGTGCTTTCACTACTGCTGCGGGCTTGCTTTCTACCGGCGCCTGTACCGGTTTGGCTTCGGCCACAGCAGGCGCGGCTTTCGCAGGTTCGGCAACCACCGGCACATCCTTGGTATTGCCTGCGCCTTCCACTTCAATGCTGATCAAAATACTGCCCACTGCCATGACCTCACCCGGCTCGCCGCCCAGAGAAATCACCTTGCCATGGACCGGCGAGGGAATATCCACCATCGCCTTGTCGGTCATCACATCCGCCAGCACCTGGTCTTCAACCACCAGGTCGCCGACCTTTACATGCCATACCGACAGTTCAACTTCCGCGATGCCTTCGCCAATGTCCGGCATCTTGATAACGTGCGTGCCCATTCAGACCTCCATGACCCGTTTCAACGCCGCGCCCACTCGGGACGGCCCTGGGAAATACGCCCACTCCTGCGCGTGCGGGTAGGGGGTGTCCCAACCGGTGACGCGTTCGATCGGCGCTTCCAGGTGGTGGAAGCAATGCTCTTGCACCAGCGAGACCAACTCGGCACCAAAGCCGCAGGTGCGCGTGGCCTCATGCACCACCACGCAACGGCCGGTCTTTTTCACCGACTTGACGATGGTCTCCAGGTCCAGCGGCCACAGGCTGCGCAGGTCGATAACCTCGGCGTCGATGCCGGTTTCTTCGGCGGCAACTTGCGACACATATACGGTGGTGCCGTAGGTCAGCACGGTCACGGCCGAACCCGGACGCACGATGGCGGCCACGTCCAGCGGCACGGTGTAGTAACCGTCCGGCACCTGGGCTTGGGGGTGTTTGGACCACGGCGTTACCGGGCGGTCGTGGTGGCCGTCGAAGGGGCCGTTATACAGGCGCTTGGGTTCGAGGAAGATCACCGGGTCATCGTTCTCGATGGAGGCGATCAGCAGGCCCTTGGCGTCATAGGGGTTGGACGGCATCACTGTGCGCAGGCCGCAAACCTGGGTGAACACCGCTTCGATACTCTGGCTGTGGGTCTGGCCGCCGTAGATGCCGCCACCGCAGGGCATGCGCATGGTCAAGGGCGCAGTGAACTGGCCGGCCGAGCGATAACGCAGGCGCGCCGCCTCGGAAATGATCTGGTCGGTGGCGGGGTAGACGTAGTCGGCGAACTGGATTTCGGCGACCGGGCGCAAGCCATAGGCGCCCATGCCCACGGCCACACCGACGATGCCGCTTTCCGAGATGGGCGCGTCAAACACCCGCGAGCTGCCGTACTTGGTCTGCAAGCCTTCGGTGCAACGGAACACGCCGCCGAAGTAGCCGACGTCCTGGCCGAACACCACCACGTTATCGTCACGTTCAAGCATCACATCCATGGCCGAGCGCAGGGCCTGGATCATGGTCATGGTGGTGGTGGTCATGGCGGTTTCCAGTTCGATACTGTTGTTGTGGTCGTTCATGTCACACCCCCAGCTCTTGACGCTGGCGCTTCAAGTGCTCCGGCATCTCTTTATAGACATCCTCGAACATGGTCGCGGCGCTTGGAATCTGGCCACCGGCCAGGGTGCCGTACTGTTCGGCTTCCTTCTGCGCCTTGACCACTTCGGCTTCAAGCTCGGCACTGACCGCCGCGTGTTCCTCTTCGGACCACTGGCCAATCTTGATCAGGTGCTGCTTGAGGCGGGCAATCGGGTCGCCCAGGGGGAAGTGGCTCCAGTCGTCGGCGGGACGGTACTTGGATGGGTCATCGGAGGTGGAGTGCGGGCCGGCGCGGTAGGTGACCCACTCGATCAGGGTGGGCCCCAGGTTGCGGCGCGCACGCTCGGCAGCCCAGGCCGAGGCAGCGTACACGGCGATAAAGTCGTTGCCGTCCACGCGCAGGGAGGCGATGCCGCAACCGACGCCGCGTCCGGCGAAGGTGGTGGCTTCACCGCCAGCGATGGCCTGGAAGGTGGAGATGGCCCACTGGTTGTTGACCACGTTGAGGATCACCGGCGCGCGGTACACGTGGGCGAAGGTGAGGGCGGTGTGAAAGTCCGATTCCGCGGTGGCGCCGTCGCCGATCCAGGCCGAGGCGATCTTGGTATCGCCCTTGATCGCCGAGGCCATGCCCCAGCCCACGCCCTGGACGAATTGGGTGGCGAGGTTGCCGGAAATAGTGAAGAAGCCCGCCTCCTTGACCGAATACATGATCGGCAACTGGCGGCCCTTGAGCGGGTCGCGCTCGTTGGACAGCAGTTGGCAGATCAGGTCTACCAGCGGCACGTCGCGGGCCATCAGGATGCTTTGCTGGCGGTAGGTGGGGAAGCACATGTCGTCGATATTCAAGGCCAGGGCCTGGGCGCTGCCGATGGCTTCTTCGCCAAGGCTTTGCATGTAGAACGACATTTTTTTCTGACGCTGGGCGACCACCATGCGGTTGTCGAAGATACGCGTCTTGAGCATCGCACGCATGCCGCGGCGCATGATCTCGGTGGAGACACCCTCGGCCCACGGGCCAAGGGCCTGGCCCTGGTCGTCGAGCACGCGGATCAGGCCCTTGGCCAGGTCGGCGGTGTCGGCCGGTTCTACGTCGATGGCGGGTTTGCGTACCAGGCCGGCGTCGGTCAAACGCAGGTAGGTGAAGTCGGTCTTGCAACCTGGGCGGCCCGAGGGTTCGGGAACGTGCAGGCGCAGCGGTGCATACGGCTGGGTCATGGCTTTCTACGCTCTATCTTGTGAATTTCTTGTAGTGGGCGCGCTAGCTGACAGTCAGTCTTCGGGTAGAAGAAATCTTGTCCTACAACAATCATAGGCGTGGCGTAGAAGAATATTTATCTCTGTTTCATTGCGTCGCCGGCTATTTGCGGATAAAAAAACTGCATAAACATAATAAACAGGTGATTTTGTCTCATGCGCAAACTGGACCGTACCGATATCGGCATTCTCAACGCCCTGCAGGAGAATGCCCGGATCACCAATGCCGACCTGGCTCGCTCGGTCAACCTGTCGCCCACGCCGTGTTTCAACCGGGTCAAGGCGATGGAAGAACTGGGGCTGATTCGTGAGCAGGTTACGCTGCTGGATGCTGATCTGCTGGGGCTGCACGTCAATGTGTTCATCCACGTGAGCCTGGAAAAACAGAACGAGCTGGCGCTGCAGCAATTTGAAGGGGCGATCTCGGACCGACCGGAGGTGATGGAGTGTTACCTGATGGCGGGTGACCCGGACTATTTGATCCGCGTGTTGGTGCCCACGATTCAGTCGCTGGAGCGTTTCATGATGGATTTTTTGACTAAGGTGCCGGGGGTGGCGAACATTCGCTCCAGCTTTGCCTTGAAGCAGGTGCGCTACAAAACCGCGCTGCCGTTGCCGGCCAACGGCATCAGCCTCGGTTCCTGATTCAACACGGGACAAAATGTGGGGCTTGCCTGTGATGACGGCACCCCGCGATCCAACTGTGGGAGCTGGCTTGCCTGCGAAGACGGCCTCACAGTCAATGCAGCTGGATTGTGTACATATCCATTCCTGCGGTAACGGCCACTTAGGGTTCCGCCCTGACGGCGGCTCACTTTCGAAAAGCGCGAAAGTAAGCAAAGCGCTCTTGCCCCACCACTCGGCACCTCGCTTAGGCTCGGTGTGCCCGTAATCCGCCAGTGATTTGGGGGGCCGCCGCCACGCGCCATCCATGGCGCGGGGCGGCTAAACCGGCATCCCTGCCGGTTTACCCCCCAAATCCCTGTCGAATTCCGGCCAGCGTGGTTTGACGGGGCGCCTAAGATCAAGATCAAGATCAAGATCAAAAGCAGAGCAAGAGCAAGAGCAAGAGCAAGAGCAAGAGCAAGAGCAAGAGCAAGAGCAAGAGCGACTCGCTTCGCATCGTGGTTACCGTTGAACGCTACAACGCTGTGCTTCTAGAGTTGGTTGAGGGGGATTTTCAGGTAGGTCACGCCGTTTTCTTCCGCCGGCGGCATATTTCCCGCTCGCACATTTACTTGGATCGCCGGCAGCAACAACGTTGGCATGCCCAATCCAGCATCGCGCTGGGTGCGCATCTGTACAAACGCCGCTTCATCCACGCCGTCATGCACATGGATATTGCCCGCCCGCTGTTCCGCCACGGTGGTCTGGCATTTGGCTTCTCGACCCTCGGGTGGATAGTCATGACACACGTACAGCTTGGTGTCTGAAGGGAACGCCAGCAGCTTGCGCATCGACGCGTACAACTGCCGCGCATCACCGCCGGGGAAGTCGCAACGGGCGGTGCCGACGTCGGGCATGAACAGGGTGTCGCCCACCAGGATCAAGCGGCCGTCGATCAGATAGGCCATGTCGGCGGGGGTGTGTCCGGGCACGTGTAGGGCCTGGGCCTTCAAGTTGCCGATGTGAAAAAATTCATCCGGTGCAAACAGGTGATCGAACTGCGAGCCGTCCACTCGAAATTCCGGCTCCAGGTTGAACAGGTTCTTGAACACACCCTGCACCTTGCTGATGGATTCGCCGATCGCGATCTTGCCGCCCAAGGTGCGACGCAGGTAGGGCGCGGCGGACAGGTGGTCAGCATGGGCGTGGGTTTCCAGCAGCCACTGCACGTGCAGGCCATGCTCTCGCACAAAGGCAATCACCTTGTCGGCCTGGGCGGTGTCGGTGCGGCCGGACGCCGGGTCGTAATTGAGTACCGAGTCGACAATGGCGCAGGGGCCGCCATCGGCCTCATAGACGATATAGGTGTAGGTCGACGATGCGTCATCCAGAAAGGCTTGAATCAACGCTGGCATGGCGGCTGTCTCTGCTTGGGAAAAAAGTGGTTACAATCAGTTTACGTTTACACATAATGTTTTGAGCTTAAGTGACATAAAGGACCCGAGGCAAATGGAATCTACGTTGAGTGAGGGCGAGGTCGCCCAGTTGCGTGCTTCGGCGTCCAAGGCCTGTGCCTTGCTCAAGGCCCTGGCCAATGAAGACCGCTTGTTGATCCTGTGCCAGTTGACCCAGGGCGAGCGCAACGTCGGTGAGCTGGAAGCCTTGACCGGTGTACGCCAGCCCACCCTGTCACAACAGTTGGGCATCCTGCGCGATGAAGGGTTGGTCGCCACCCGTCGGGAAGGCAAATACATTTTCTACGGGCTGGCCAGCCACGAAGTGATTCAAGTGATGAAGACCCTGTCCGGCCTGTATTGCGGCGCGGTCATAAAAAGTTGGGCGTGACGCCATCCGGCAGCGACCCTTGTGTGCATTGACTCAAAAAGGCAGTAGACAATGACCGAACAACACTGGGGACCCACCATCAGTGGCGATATCGTAGTCATCGGCGGCGGCTCGGCAGGCATCGGCCTGCTGGCCAGCCTGCTCAAGCGCGACCCGCACCTGAACATCACCCTCATCGAACCTAACGACTACCACTGCTACCAGCCGGCCTGGACCCTGGTCGGCGGCGGCGCCTACGACCTGCACAAGACCCGCCGGCCCCTGGCCGATGTGCTGCCCAATGGCGTGAGCTGGGTGCAGGCCGCTGTCAGCGAAGTGCTGCCCGGTGAAAGCACCCTGGTGCTCGACAACGGCCAACGCGTCACCTGGAAAAACCTCATCGTCTGCCCTGGCCTGCGCCTGGCCTGGGAAAGAATCGAAGGCCTGCAAGACACCTTGGGCCAACACGGCGTCACCTCCAACTACAGCTATGAGCACGCCGCGTACACCTGGCAGTTGGTGCAGCAGCTCAAGGGCGGCAAGGCGTTGTTCACCCAGCCGGCCATGCCGATCAAATGCGCCGGCGCGCCGCAAAAAGCCATGTACCTGTCCTGCGACCACTGGCTCAAGCAGGGCAACCTCAAACACATCGACGTCGAATTCAACCTGGCCGGTGCCGCGTTGTTTGGTGTGCCGACCTTTGTGCCGCCCTTGATGAAGTACGTCGAAAAATACAACGCGCGCCTGGCGTTCAATTCCAACCTGGTGAAAGTCGATGGCCCGGCGCGCAAAGCCTGGTTTGAAGTCAAAGACGCCCAAGGTAACGCGACGGTCGAAGAGAAAACCTTCGACATGCTCCACGTCGTACCGCCGCAGGTCGCTCCGGATTTTATCCGCGAAAGCCTGCTCGCCGACGCCGCCGGCTGGTGCGAAGTGAACCCCCACAGCCTGCAACACCTGCGCTACCCGCATATCTTCGGCCTGGGCGATGTGTGCGGCACCACCAACGCCAAGACGGCGGCAGCGGTGCGCAAGCAAATCGTGGTGGTGGCCGAAAACCTGCTGGCCCTGCGCAAACAGGCGCCATTGCCGCTCAAGTACGACGGTTATGGTTCCTGCCCATTGACGGTGGAGAAGGGCAAGGTGGTGCTGGCCGAGTTTGGCTATGGCGGCAAGTTGCTGCCGACTTTTGCTCTCGATCCAACGCAGGCGCGCCGTTCGATGTGGTTCCTCAAGGCCACGCTGCTGCCGTGGTTCTACTGGAACGGCATGCTCAAGGGCCGCGAGTGGCTGACCCGCCTGAGCAAGGTGGACTGAATGCTGCTCGTCAGTCTGTTAGGGGTATTGATGGGCCTGGTCATGGGCCTGACCGGCGCGGGCGGCGGCATCCTCGGGGTGCCGGCGCTGGTGCTGGGGCTGGGCTTGACCATGACCCAGGCCGCGCCCGTGTCATTGCTCGCGGTGGGCGCGGCGGCAGCGGTCGGGGCCATCGATGGTTTACGCCATGGCCTGGTGCGTTACCGCGCGGCACTACTGATCGCCTTGCTCGGCGCGCTGTTTTCGCCGTTGGGCGTGTTCGTCGCCCACCAACTCTCGGAACCGGTGCTGATGGGCTTGTTCAGCGCGCTGATGGTGCTGGTGGCCTGGCGCATGCTGCAACGGGAAAAGCGCGAGGCCGGGCCGAGTGACCATGGCTCGGCGTCGTGGGGCCAGAAGAACTGCATGCTCAACCAGCAGACCGGGCGCCTGGCCTGGACCGCCAAATGCAGCGCCACTTTGGCAGCGTTGGGGGCGGTGACCGGCGCCGTGTCGGGTTTGCTGGGCGTGGGGGGCGGCTTCTTGATCGTGCCGGCGTTCAAGCAACTGACCGACGTGCAGATGCGCGGCATCGTCGCCACTTCCTTGATGGTGGTCAGCCTGCTGTCGCTGATCGGAGTGGCCGGTGCCTTTCATGCGGGCGTGAGTATCGAGCCAGTGGGTTGGGTGTTTATCGGCGCGAGTATCGTCGGCATGTTGGCGGGACGGCGGTTGTGTTCGGTGATCCCCGCGCGGGCCTTGCAAGTGGGGTTTGCTAGCCTGTGTGTGGTGGTGGCAGTCGGTATGTTGCTTAAAGCCTCTCTCTAAGGACGGCATGGATTGCAGTGTGGGGGCGGGCTTGCTCGCGAAGTCGTCGTGTCAGTCAATGCATCAGCAACTGATCTACCGCATTCGCGAGCACGCCCGCTCCCACATTTAGCTGTGTCTGCCTGGGGATCAAATGCGTCCTCAAGATGGCAACATGAACGCCTCTCAGGTTACTGTTCCTCTGTGTAACGGATTCACCGGCCTTGCACCCCGGCTTACCAAGGTCACCGAATGGATAAATACACCCCCCACACCTGGCAACCCCACGAGCGGCCGAGCCTGCCTGGCTCGCCGTCGACGCCGCTGCACCCTACGCATAAGCGCTGGCTCTTCGCGATGGTCGGTGTGCTGGTGGCAATTACCGGCGGCCTGGGTAACGCCCTGGTTATCGCCAACCTGCAATACCTGCAAGGCGCCCTGGGCGCGACCACCGCGGAAATGGCCTGGTTGCCCGCCGCCTATGTGATGACCAACGTGTGCATGAACCTGCTGCTGGTGAAGTTTCGCCAACAGTTCGGCCTGCGTGCGTTTACCGAGGTGTTCCTGGTGCTCTACGCGCTGGTGACCTTCGGGCATTTGTTCGTCAATGACCTCAGTTCGGCGATTGCGGTACGGGCCGCCCACGGCATGGTGGGTGCGGCGCTGAGTTCGTTGGGCTTGTACTACATGATCCAGGCATTCCCGGCCAAGTGGCGGTTGAAAGCCCTGGTGCTGGGGCTGGGCACCGCGCAGTTGGCGTTACCGCTGGCGCGGTTGTTTTCCGAAGACTTGTTGCAAATCGCTGAATGGCGGGGGCTGTATTTGTTCGAACTGGGCCTGGCGCTGATCTGCCTGGGCTGCGTGTTCCTGCTCAAGCTGCCGCCGGGCGATCGCTTCAAAACCTTTGAAAAACTCGACTTCCTGACCTTCGCCATCCTCGCCAGCGGCGTGGCCTTGCTCTGCGCAGTGCTATCTTTGGGGCGCATCGATTGGTGGCTGGAAGCGCCGTGGATCGGCGTGGCCTCGGCCTGTTCCCTGGTGCTGATCATGGCCGGGCTGGCCATCGAGCATAACCGCAGCAATCCGATGCTGATGACGCGCTGGCTGGGCAGCGGCGTGATGATCCGCCTGGCGCTGGCGGTGGTTCTGATTCGCATGGTGCTGTCCGAGCAGTCCACCGGTGCGGTGGGGTTCATGCAGATGCTGAACATGAGCTACCAGCAGATGCATACCCTGTACGTGGTGATGTTGGCCGGCGCGATTGCCGGGCTGGTGGTCAGCGCGCTGACGATCAACCCGGCGCACCTGCTGATGCCGCTGATCATCTCCCTGGCGCTGATGGCGACAGGTTCGGTGATGGACAGTTTTTCCAGCAACCTGACCCGCCCGCAGAACCTCTATATCAGCCAGTTCCTGCTAGGCTTCGGCGGTACGTTCTTCCTGGGGCCGACCATGGTGCTGGGCACCAAGAATGTGCTGACCAACCCACGCAACCTGGTGAGCTTCTCGGTGATGTTCGGGATCTGCCAGAACCTCGGTGGCCTGATCGGCGCGGCGTTGCTGGGCACCTTCCAGATCGTGCGCGAGAAGTACCATTCGAGCATGATCGTCGAGCACCTGACCCTGATCGACCCGCTTGTGGCGGCGCGGGTGCAGAGTGGTGGGGCGGCCTATGGCAAGATCGTCGCCGACCCGGAACTGCGCAACCTCATGGGCATCCGCAGCCTGGCCACGGCGGCCACCCGTGAGGCGAACGTCATGGCTTACAACGATGTCTTCATGCTGATTGCGATTATCGCGATCCTGACCATGCTGTGGATCTTCACCCGCAGCCTGTGGCTGATGAGCACTACCAAAGCAACTCCTCCTGTTCAACCCAGCGGCGCGACTTCATGACCGAACCTTCAACCACCACCACGACCGCCATTGCCGCCACGCCGGAAGGCAGCACGCCACCGGGCGCGGTGCCCACCCAGTTACGGCCTTTGCGCGTGCGTATCATCTCGTCCCTGGGCTTTGCCGCCATCGCCATCATCGGTGTGCTGATCGTGCTGTACGCCTGGCAACTGCCGCCGTTCAGCAGCGCGGTGGAAACCACCGAAAACGCCTTGGTGCGTGGGCAGGTGACGATTATCGGCCCGCAGCTCAGCGGTTATGTATTCGAAGTGCCGGTGCAGGACTTCCAGTACGTCAAGACCGGCGACCTGCTGGTGCGCCTGGACGACCGCATCTACAAGCAGCGCCTCGACCAGGCCCTGGCGCAACTGGCGGTGCAGAAAGCCTCGTTGGCCAACGTGGTGCAGCAACGCAACAGCGCCGAAGCGACCATTAAGCTGCGCCAGGCCGCTCTGGTCGACAGCCAGGCCCAGGCGCGCAAGAGCACTGCGGATTTGCGCCGCAATGAAGAACTGATCAGCGATGGTTCGGTCTCCAAACGCGAACTGGACGTGACCCGTGCTGCCAACGCGCAGACCATCGCTGCCGTGGCCCAGGCCCAGGCCAGCCTGGAAATTGCCCGCCAGGATTTGCAGACGGTGATCGTCAACCGCGGCTCCCTGGAGGCCGCTGTCGCGAGTGCCGAGGCGGCGGTGGAACTGGCGCGCATCGACCTGTCCAATACCCGCATCACGGCACCACGGGATGGTCAGCTCGGGCAGATCGGCGTGCGCCTGGGCGCGTACGTCAATTCCGGCGCGCAACTGATGGCGCTGGTGCCCAAGCAGTTGTGGGTGATTGCTAATATGAAAGAAACCCAGATGGACAATGTGCAGGTCGGCCAACCGGTGACGTTCACCGTGGATGCGCTGAACCACCGCAAATTCCATGGCACGGTGCAGCATATTTCCCCGGCGACCGGTTCCGAGTTCAGCCTGTTGCAGGCGGACAACGCCACCGGCAACTTCGTGAAGATCGCCCAGCGGGTGCCTGTGCGCATCACCGTAGACCCGGACCAGGCCGAAAGTGAACGCTTGCGACCGGGGTTGTCGGTGGTGGTGAGTATCGACACGGCCGGGCGCCTGAAAAACAGCCCACCCTGACACTGACGCATCCTCCAACTGTAGGAGCGAGCTTGCTCGCGAAAAACGTCAACGATAACGCGTGTTTTCTGAATGAACGCGGCGCCTGTGAGTTTTTCGCGAGCAAGCTCGCTCCTACAGTTCAGGCATTTGGCGTGTATTTCAGGTTGAATGCCAGGTGGGTTGACTGGCCTTGCTCCAGCAGTTTCAGGCCAGGCCTGCCTGGAAGGTGATGGGCATTCACCGGATGACTCACCGGCTCGATGCAGAAAAATTCCAACCCCGGCGGGCAGTAGAGCAGGAAGTAACCGGCGCCGCTGGCCTGGCATTCAAGGCGGTAGCCAAGCTCCGGTTGCTCGATCAGGCAGTGCCCATCCCAGCCGCAAAAGCCGTTGTCCACCAGCCCGTCTGGCAATTCCTTCAGTTGCCGGAAATCCCAATCTTCTGGAACCGATGCCAATCCTGTGGGCAGCTTGGCTGCATCACTCATCCACACCTGCCCAGCCCTGGCCTGCAGCCGCGTACCCGGCCGGCGCGGCAAGTACGGATGCAAGCCCAGCCCATGCCACGCCGGTTGCTCGGCGAGGTGAGTCACGCACAAATCGATATTCAACTCACCGTTGTCCAAGTGCACCCGCTGGCGGGCGTGATAGGCGAAGGGCGTTTCGCAGCGCAGCTCCAACACCACTTCATGTTCTGACTGGCTTGTCACCTGCCACGGCTGCTGCCAGGCTGAACCGTGAATCGGTAGAGGGTCAGTGAGGCTATTGGGTGCCAGTGCCAGCCAGCCATCGGGGTTGTCGAACCCACCTTGAGCGATTCGGTTGGACCAGGGTGCCAAGGGATAGCAGCCCAGCTTGCCCGGCAGCCCGGTATTGGTCGCCTGTGCATCGCTGTGCCGTAACAGCGGCTGCCCGGTGGCGCGCACCGTCCAGTTGACGAGGCTGCCGCCGATGGCCGGGGCGAGCACCAGATGGGTGAATTTATCCGAAAGCTCAATCACGATTGACCTGCCTGATGAAGTCAAAACAAACACTGAGGATGCAAGTGTGGGAGCTGGCTTGCCTGCGATAGCGACCTGTCAGTCGATATTCTCGGTAACT
>NZ_SMOF01000001.1:3971506-3977912 GCF_018135665.1 Pseudomonas sp. B2021 | reverse complement strand
GCCTGCGATAGCGACCTGTCAGTCAATGCATCCGTGACTGATACACCGCTATCGCAGGCAAGCCAGCTCCCACAGTTGCTCACCTTGTTTCTGAAAGAAGGTTTACAGCACCAAATGGGGCAACCACAGCGACAACGCCGGGATGTAGGTCACCGCAATCAGCACCAAAAACAACACCGCATAAAACGGCAGCAGTGCCTTCACGGTTTTTTCAATGCTGGTCTTGCCCACCGCCGCCCCGACGAACAGCACCGCGCCCACCGGCGGGGTAATCAGGCCGATGCCCAGGTTCACCAGCATGATCATCCCGAAGTGTACCGGGTCGACGCCGATGCCCAGGATCACCGGCATCAGAATAGGCGTGAGGATCAGAATCAGCGGCGCCATGTCCATCACCGTGCCCAGCAACAACAGCATGACGTTGATGCACATCAGGATCACGTAGCGGTTATCCGACAGGGTCAGGAACAGCGTGGTGATCTTCGCCGGGATCTGCATCAGGGTCATGATGTAGCCGAAGCTGGCGGCGAAGGCGATCAGGATCATCACGATGGAAATGGTGCGCACCGTGCGATGCATCAGCTTGGGGAGTTCGCGCCATTTGTAGTCGCGGTAGATGAACATGGTCACGAAGAACGCCCACAACACCGCAATCGCCGCCGACTCGGTGGCGGTGAAGATGCCCGACAGGATGCCGCCCAGGATGATCACCATGGCCATCAGGCCCCAGAGCGCATCGGCGGCGATCTTCAGCGCCTGCTTCAAGGGGATGACTTCGCCTTTGGGGTAGTCGCGTTTTTTCGCGAAGATCAGGCACAGCACCATCAGGCACGCGCTCATCAACAGGCCTGGCACCACACCGGCCATGAACAGCGAGGCGATGGAAACCGTGCCGCCAGCGGCCAGGGAGTACAGCACCGAGTTATGGCTGGGTGGCGTCAACAGCGCCTGCACCGAACCGCTGACGGTCACTGCGGTGGCGAATTCGCGCGGATAACCACGCCGTTC
Organism: Pseudomonas sp. B2021; assembly: GCF_018135665.1. Lineage (NCBI taxonomy): Bacteria > Pseudomonadati > Pseudomonadota > Gammaproteobacteria > Pseudomonadales > Pseudomonadaceae > Pseudomonas > Pseudomonas sp. B2021. The sequence goes on along the minus strand of NZ_SMOF01000001.1, from coordinate 3,976,904 downwards.
CATCTCTGGAATCAGCACCGAGCCGACCGACGCGGTATCGGCCACGGATGAACCGGAAATCGCGCCGAAAAACGTCGAGGCCATGATGTTGACCAAGGATAAGCCACCGCGTACAAAGCCCACCAGCACCCCGGCAAAGGCCACCAGGCGCCGTGACATGCCGCCCTCGGCCATGATCGCCCCGGCCAGTACGAAGAACGGAATCGCCATCAGCGAAAACTTGTTCACCCCACCGGCAATCTGAATCATCAGGGCCTGGAACGGGATGTCGATCCACCACGCACCAATCAACGCCGACAGCCCCAACGCATAGGCCACCGGCATGCCGATCAGGATCAACGCAACAAAGCTACCCAACAGAATCAACGCGTCCATATCAGGCGGCCCCTTCGTTTTCTTCAACCAGGTCGAAACGCACCACCTTGCGATTGCTCTGGTCACCGAGCAGCAGCTTTTCGACCACGAACACCAGGGTCAGCACCCCGCCAATCGGGATCGGCATATAGGTAATGCCCACGCGCAGGGAAGGGATGGCGCTCATGAACTGGTTCCAGGTGGACAGGCACAGCTTGGTGCCCCAAATCGTCATGAACACGCAGATGGTGCCCATCAGCAGTTGCGAGAGGATGCCGACGAGGCGGCGTTGGGTTGGCGGCAAGCGGTCAGTAACCATCGCCACCGACATGTGCGCACCGGCACGGTAACTGGCAGCAGCGCCGATAAAGGTGAACACCAGCATCAGCAGGATAGCGGTGGGCTCCGGCCAGCTGGAACCGGTGCCGAGGGCGTAGCGGGTGAAGATACCCCAGGGAATGATCAAGGCGACCCCCAATACCGACAGGCCGGCGACCCAGATGCAGGTCATGTAGAGGCGGTCATTGAAGCGCAGCAGTAAAGTCTTCATGGCGTTCACCGTGACCGGGCGCGTCGATACCGACCGCGCCGGGCCTTATGCAGGGCAGGGGAGGTTATTGAACCGCGTCGATGCGCTTGATCATGTCCGCATACGGCGCACCGTACTTGGCACGCACCGCGGCGGTGGCCTCATAGAAGGGCTTTTTATCGACAGTGATGAACTCCACGCCGGCCTTCTTGAGTTTCTCTTCACTGCTGGCGGACTTGGCGTCCCAGAGCACGCGCTCATCGGCCTGGGCGGCCTTGGCGGCGGCCTTGACCATGTCCTGCTGGGCGGGGTCGAGCTTGTTCCAGGTGATTTTCGACATCACGATGGGTTCGGGCAGGATCAGGTGTTCGGTGAGGGTGTAGTACTTGGCGTTCTGGAAATGGTTGTGTTCCAGCAAGGTCGGCGGGTTGTTTTCCGCGCCGTCGATAACCCCGGTCTGCAGGGCGCTGAAGATCTCGCCGGTGTCCATGGCGATGCCATTGGCGCCCATGGCGTTGAAGGCTTCGATGAAAATCGGGTTGCCTTGCACGCGGATCTTCATGCCCTTGAGGTCTTCGATCTTGCGCACCGGTTTCTTGGTGTAGAGGTTGCGCGTGCCGCCATCCATCCAGGCCAGGGCCACCAGGCCGAACTCGGAGTTGGTGATCTTGGCGAGGATCTCGTCGCCGATCTCGCCATCGATGACCTTGCGCATATGCGCCTGGTCGCGGAACACGAACGGCAGGTTGAACACGTTCACGTCGGGCACCACCGGGCCGACGATACCGAGGCTGACGCGGGTCATCTGCACGGCGCCGACCTGGGCCTGTTCGACCACTTCCTTCTCGGAGCCCAGCACACCGCCGGGGAAGTACTTGAAGGTCAGCTCGCCGTTGCTCGCCTTGGTCAGGGCCTTGCCCATATTCTCTTCGGCGACCACGGTGGGGTAGCCGGCGGGGTGGATGTCGGCAAACTTGATTTCCAGCGCGTGGGCGGCGCTGCTGAGGGTGAAGATTGCAGCGGCGAGCAAGGTGCGTTTGAAGTCCATGGAAGTCACTCCTGTCTTGTTATTGTTGTATTCAAGGCACAGCGATTAAACGATGAAGCGGGGTTCGGGCAGCCCTTGGACGCCGGGGTTGAGGGCGAACACGCCACCGGACAGCGACTGTTCACTCGGGTCGTCACGGATGGAAGTGACGTACAGAGTGTCCAGGCGGCTGCCACCGAAGGCGCACATGGTGGGTTTTTTCACCGGCACGCTCAGGGAGCGGTCCAGGCGACCGTCGGGGGTGAAACGGTGGATCAGCCCGGCGTCGTTGGCGCAGATCCAGTAGCCGCCCTCGGCGTCCACGGCCGCACCGTCGGGACGCCCAGGAAAGTCGTTCATATCAATGAACAGGCGGCGATTGGACGGTGTACCGGTCTCGATGTCGTAGTCGAACGCCCAGACCTGTTGCACCCGCGGGTGTGAATCGGAGGCGTACATCGTGCGGCCATCGGGGCTGAAGGCCAGGCCGTTGAGGGTGATGAACCCGCCCAGTTGCGCGTGGGGCGCAGTCCCGGACGCATAGCGATAAAGGACGCCCTCGGCGGCGTTCAAGCCCATGTCCAGCACCATGCTGCCGGCCCAGAAACGGCCCTGGCGATCGCAGCGGCCATCGTTCAAACGCATGTCCGGGCGTGAATGCTCGATGCTGGCCAGCGGCACGGTGTCGAGGCTGCCGTCGTTGTGGGCCGTGAGTTGAAAGAAGCCGGTTTGCATCCCCGCGACCCAATTGCCCGCTTGGGTGCGCGCAATACAGGCGAGCATCTCTGGGGCTTTCCACGCTGCCAGATGGCCGGTGGCGGCGTTCCAGCGTTGCAGGCCGCCGTTGGGGATATCCACCCAATACAGCGCGTTTTCTTCAGGCACCCACACCGGGCATTCGCCCACGGCGTTACGGGCGTCGACAATCAATTCAGCACACATGGTCATTCCCTTGGGTTGCTGGGCACTCAGTCACCGAACGGCCCCGCCGCGCAGAACGCACCGCCCTGGTAGACCTTGGCCGGGTCATCGGCGGCCACGGGCGGTTGGGCTTCAACCTCGGCGCGGAACACTTCGGAGCTGTCCTTGGGCGCAAAGCCCAGGTGCGCGGCGTAGCGGTTGTCCCACCAGGTATCGAGGTTGGCCGACATGCCGTACACCACGGTATGGCCGACGTTGGGCGTGTACAGCGCGCGTTCGAGCAGTTGGGTCAAGTCGTCGAAACTCAGCCAGGTGTGCATCATCCGGCGGTTCTGCGGTTGCGGGAACGAGGAGCCGATACGGATGCTCACGGTCTGTATGCCATACCGGTCGAAGTAGAAACTGGCCATGTCTTCGCCGTAGGATTTGGACAGGCCGTAGTAACTGTCCGGGCGGCGCGGGGAGTGGGCGTCGAGTTGCTCGCCCTGTTTGTAGAAACCGATCACGTGGTTGGAACTGGCGAAGATCACCCGCTTGACCCCGTGGCGGCGGGCGGCTTCGTAGATATGGAAAATGCCACTGATGTTCGCGCCCAGCACCTCTTCGAACGAGCGCTCCACCGACACACCGCCAAAGTGCAGGATGGCGTCGACGCCCTCTACCAGCTGATGCACGGCGTGTTTGTCGGCCAGGTCGCAGGTTTGCACTTCTTCGCGAGCATCGGTGGCGGGGGCCATTTCAGCGATATCCGAAAGGCGCAGCACCTGGGCATAAGGACGCATGCGTTCACGCAGGACTTTGCCCAGGCCACCGGCGGCACCGGTAAGCAGCAGGCGGTTGAAGGGAGTGGGAGTGGTGGTGGTCATGGGCCTTCCAGATTTTTGTTGTAGGTTGTCGTATGACTATGGGGAAATAGTGTTAGGGATTCCTGGTGTTGTCAACTTCCTTCCCGGCGCATGAGATCAAATGTGGGAGCTGGCTTGGCTGCGATAGCGGTGGGTCAGAAAAGGGTGTGGTAACTGACCCACCGCCATCGCAGGCAAGCCAGCTCCCACATGGATGTGCGGCACCTTTGAGATCGAGTTCGACACTGGAACCTACAACAATGAAATCGGATAACTGATAAAAATCCGATTCTCATCGAACTCGTTATTGCTGAAGTCCCGGCGCATGGTTGAGTTGCGCCACTTTACATTCAGGTTCTTCAGCGCACCGCTCTGCACCGTGTAGGCCAGCTCCGACTCACGCCCCCACTCTTTGCCGTCGGTGATCGCCCCAGTGTGTACGTTGCTGCCGCTGATATAACGGTTCATCAGGGTCAGCCCCGGAACCCCGAGCACCACAAAGTTAAAGTCATGGCGCACCTGCCAGGACTTTTCCTTGGCGTTGTCGTAGCTGGCGTTGTAGCTGTCGTTGGCCAGGGTGCCGCCGCTGGTGCCGTTGATGCGCATCCAGGCGCTGTCGCCGCTGAGTTTTTGCAGGCCGACGTAGAAGGTGTGGCCGTTGTATTTGGCTGAGAGCAGGGCGAACAGGGTTTTGTTATCGAGGTCGCCGGCCAGGGCGCTGCCGTCTTCCTTGCCGTTGAAGAAGCCGAGGTTGGCCCCCAAGGTCCAGTCGCCCACCGGCTGGCTGTGGGTGAGGTTGAGGTACTGCTGCTGGTAGATATCAGTCAGTTCGGCGTACCACAGGCCGACCTGGGTACGTTTGTCATTGAAGGTGTATTCGCCGCCGCCGAAGTTGAAACGGTCCGAGGTGAACGCGGCTTTGCCGTTCATGAACATGTCTTCCATGCTCGCGTCGTTGCGCGGGCTGTTGCCGCGAAACTGACCGCCATAGAGGGTTAGCCCGGCAATCTCATTGGAGGTGATTTGTCCGCCACGAAAGGTCTGGGGCAGAGAACGGCCATCGTCGGAACGCAGGATTGGCAGCACCGGCATCCATTCGCCAACCTTCAACTCGGTTTTCGACAGCCTGGTTTTCAGTGCGACACCCAGGCGCCCGAAATTGTCGGCGGGGCGGCCATCGTCATGTACCGGTAGCAGTTGCGTGCCGGCGGTGCCTTTGCCGCCATCGAGCTTTTGCGAATACAGGCCCAACACGTCTATCCCGAAGCCGACCGTGCCCTGAGTAAAGCCGGACTTGGCATCGAGGATAAAATTCTGCGTCCACTCTTCGGCCTTGCCCTGGGGGTTGGTCGGGTTGGTGAAGTTGCGGTTGAAGTAGGCGTTACGCAGATTGAGCGTGGCCTTGGCGTCGTCGATAAAGCCTTCGGCATGGGCACCCAGCGGCAGGGTGACGGCCAGGCTGCCGAGACCGAGAAGGCCCAGGCGCGTGCAGGAATGGCGGGCGGATTGACTCACAGTGAGGCTCCCTTTGTTTTGTTGTTTTTATTATTTGTTATACGTCGTCGTACAACATTGAGCGCGATATTTGCGAGGTTTTCGGGGCGTGTCAAGCAGAAGTTATATGATGACTTGGGTGAAACGATTCAACGCAGCGGCACGGTTGCCCTCTGTAGGAGCGAGCTTGCTCGCGAAAAACGTCAACGATAACGCGTGCTTCCTGAA
>NZ_SMOF01000001.1:3931556-3971466 GCF_018135665.1 Pseudomonas sp. B2021 | reverse complement strand
GCTTCCTGAATGAACGCGGCGCCTGTGAGTTTTTCGCGAGCAAGCTCGCTCCTACATGGATTGCATTGCGACGCAGGTTTCAGTCAGCCATCACCATCGGCGGTAACGTTCCAAGCAGGGAAACCGCCGCCACCGCTGCAAGGCCCAGCAGCCACTCCATCATCACACTGGCTTTCAAACTGCCCAGGCGTTGCTCGCAGCGCTCGATACGCAACCGGTTCAACAACGCCAACCCCAGCATACCCAGCACCAGCCCCACCTTGATCAGCAAAATCAAGGCAAACCCTTGGAAGAGCGGGGTGGGCCATAGTTGCCCGGTGAGCACGCGCACGTTGATCAGCCCGGTTACCAGCAAGCCGCCGACCAGGCCATATCCCACACCACTGAAGCGACGCAAAATCGGCTCCAGGCGCTGGCCTTGCGCCTGCTGGAGGATCAGCACCAACACCAGCAACCCCCCGAGCCAGGCCCCAACGCACAGCAGGTGCACCACCTGGTTGAGAATCAGCAACTGTCCACTCAGCCCGTCGAGCATGGCGCCGTGACCTACGGGTGCCAGGGTTGCCAGCAGCAGGGCGAGCAGCGGCAAGCGCAAGGCCGGCCAGGGCTTGATCAGCACGATCACCAGCAGCAGGTTCAGCAGCAGATGCCAGGCCCATACCTGACCAAAAAAGGTCTTGCCCAGCACCAACTGGAGGGTGGCCGGTTGCAGCGCCGCGTCCCAACTGCCGGCCATGCTGGCGGTGATCAACAGCAACCACGCAACACCGGTGACGAGCCCCAACCCAGCCAGGCCACGGGTGATGCGCAGCAGTTGCCGGTCCAGTGTCGGTTGCACATCAGCGCCGAGCAGCCAGGGCCTCAACCCCCAGGCCCCGAACATCAACAGCACGACGATGAAATGCAGGAAGCGGCACAGCACCAGCAGGGTTGCCATGGGTTATTGGCCGACCTTGAAACTGTAAGTGCCTTCGCTTTTGTGAGTGTCGACGGACACTGCATGCCATTCGACTTTATAGGTGCCGTTTGCCAGCGCAGCGGCAGGCGTGACCACCAGGGTCTTCTTGTCGGCGCCCGGAGTTTCCAGGCCCTTGATCGCAATTTCGGTGCCGTCCTTGCTCAGGGACACCTTGGTGAAGGTGGCTTCGACGCCTTCGCTGAAGGTCAGGCGCAGGTCTTTGGGTGCGGCGACTTTGCTGTCAGCCGCAGGCTCCGCGCTCTCGAGGTGGGCGTGGGCAAACGCCGTGGAGGCGCCCAGCAGGGCAGTGAACAGGACAGCAGCGGTCAGGGACTTCTTGAGCAACATTGTTCAACACCGATCAGAGGATAGGAGTCGGCAGTGTACGAAGTTTCGGCTTGGCCTGTCGCCCCGATCTAGAGCCGGTGGTAGTCTTTAGGCCGTTTTGTTGTCAGGGAGCCCTTATGGGCAATCACAAGATCGGAATTCGTCGGGTCAACGTCGAGAAAATCCTGCTGGCGGCGGAGAAGGTCTTCGCCAACAAGGGCTATGGCAGCACCGCCATGGCCGACATCGCCGAAGAAGCGCAACTGCCGCGCTCCAACCTGCATTACTACTTCACCACCAAAAGCGAGCTGTACAGCGCGGTGCTGTTCGACCTGCTGGAGTTGTGGAAGCAGGACGCCCTGAGCTTTGAAACCTTTGACGACCCTCGTGTGGTGCTCAGCAGCTACATCCGCGCCAAGATGCAGCGCTCGCGCACGCGCCCGTATGGCTCCAAGGTCTGGGCCAATGAAATCATCCACGGCGCGCCCACACTCGGCGAGGCCCTGGATGAAAGCCTGTACGACTGGGCCAAGATGAAGGAAGCGAAGATTCGCCAATGGGTGCAAGACAAACGCATCCTGCCGGTGGAGCCCTCGAGCCTGTTGTACATGATCTGGGCCTCGACCCAGCACTATGCCGACTTCGACCACCAGGTGAAGATTTTGAATGATCACCAGCCGTTGTCGGACAGGCAGTTCGAGAAGGCCATTCAGACAGTGACCAGTGTGATTTTGCGCGGGATTGGCTTGGAACCTTGAGCTGATCGTTCCCACGCTCCGCGTGGGAATGCCGCCCTGGACGCTCTGCGTCCGCTCTTGCCAGGGTGACGCGGAGCGTCACAGGATGCGTTCCCACGCGGAGCGTGGGAACGAGGGGCAAGGATTACACCGCTTCCCGGTAAGGATTGCGCGGGTCCTGCGTCCAGTTCAAAAACGGCTTGCCGGTATCGATCGGCACCATCTCGATGCAGTCGGCCACCGGGCAAGTGATCTGGCACAGGTTGCAGCCCACGCATTCATCATCGATCACCTCATACAGATGCGTGCCATCGGCCTGCTTCAAGCTGGCAATGGCCTGGTGCGAGGTGTCCTCGCAGGCAATATGGCAACGCCCACAGCCAATGCACGCCTCTTGGTCTATCTTGGCGATGACCTGGTAGTTGATGTCCAGGTACTTCCAGTCTGTGGTATTGCCCACCGCCCGCCCGGAAAACGCCTGCAGGTTGGCATGGCCCTGGCTGTCCATCCAGCGCGACAAGCCGTCCTTCATCTCTTCAACGATGCGAAACCCATGCAGCATCGCCGCCGTGCACACCTGTACCGCGCCGCAGCCCAGGGCGACAAACTCCGCCGCATCCCGCCAGGTGCCGATACCGCCGATGCCGCAGATCGGCAGGCCGTGGGTCTGTGGGTCGCGGGCGATTTCGGCGACCATGTTCAACGCAATCGGCTTGACCGCCGAGCCGCAGTAACCGCCGTGGGTGCTCTGGGTGCCGACCACCGGCAGCGCGACCATACGTTCCAGGTCCACGCTGGTGATGGAGTTGATGGTGTTGATCAGCGACACCGCATCCGCGCCACCGCGATAGGCCGCCCGCGCCGCCACGCGGATGTCGGTGATGTTCGGCGTGAGCTTGACGATCACCGGCAGCGAACAATACGTCTTGCACCAGCGCGTCACTTGCTCCACGTACTCCGGCACCTGGCCGACGGCGGCGCCCATGCCCCGTTCGGGCATGCCGTGGGGGCAGCCGAAGTTCAGCTCGATGCCGTCGCAGCCGGTCGCCTCCACCAAGGGCAGGATGTTCTTCCAGGACGCTTCGACACAAGGCACCATCAGCGAGACGATCAGCGCGCGGTCCGGCCAGTCCTTTTTCACCTGGGTGATTTCCCGCAGGTTGATCTCCAGGGAACGGTCGGTGATCAGTTCGATATTGTTGATGCCCAGCACTTCACGGTTGGCGCCATAGTGCGCGGAGTAGCGCGACGACACGTTCACCGCCGCCGGATCTTCCCCCAGGGTTTTCCACACCACGCCACCCCAGCCGGCCTCGAAGGCGCGCACCACATTGTAGGCTTTGTCGGTGGGCGGCGCGGAGGCCAGCCAGAATGGATTGGGCGCTTTGATTCCGGCGAATACAATCGAGAGATCGGCCATTACGCAGCCTCCACAGTCAGCATGAGTTGGGCGTGCATGGCTTCGGCAGCCCGCTTGCCATGTTGTACTGCCTGGACGGTGAGGTCCTGGCCGAGGCTGACGCAGTCGCCGCCGGCATACACCCCTGGAATGCTGGTGCGCAGTTGCTCATCGACGAAGATGCGCTCGCCGACGCGGTGCAGTTGCTGGGCCAGCGGATCGTGCAGGGCGTCGTTGTCGAAGCCTTGCCCGATCGCCTTGAAGATCGCATCGGCGGCCAGTTCGAAGGTTTCCCCGGTCGGCAGCAGGCGACCGTTTTCCAGGCGGGTGCGGGCAAAGCGCATGCCGCGCACGCGGCCTTGGTCGTCGAGCAGAACTTCGTCGGGTTGGGCCCAGGTCAACAGCCGTACCTGATTGGCCTTGGCGATGTCCTGTTCGTGGTGGGTCGCGCCCATGTCGGCCAGGCCACGGCGGTACACTAGGTTGACATCGCGGGCACCGAGGCGGGCCATCTGCACGGCCATGTCGATGGCGGTGTTGCCGGCGCCGAGCACAATGCAACGGTCGGCCAGGGGCAGTTGGGTGAGGTCGTCGGCCTGGCGCAGTTCGCGGATATAGTCGGTGGCGGCGAGCAGGCCGGGGGCGTCCTCAAAAGGCAGACCCAGCTGTTTGCTGGCAGCGAGCCCCAGGCCGAGGAACACCGAATCGAACTGCTGGTGCAGTTCGCTCAAGGTCAGGTTGTCGCCCAGGCGCTGGCCGTGGCGAATCTCGATGCCGCCAATCTGCAGGAGGAAATCCAGTTCCCTTTGAGCGAAGTCGTCCACCAGTTTGTATTTGGCGATTCCGTATTCATTCAGGCCGCCGGCTTTTTCCCGCGCTTCGAAAATCACCACGTCATGACCGTGCAAGGCAGCGCGGTGGGCGCAGGCCAAACCGGCTGGCCCGGCACCGACCACGGCGATGCGCTTGCCGGTGGGCGCGGCGCGTTGGAACGGGTGTTCGCTGAAGTGCGCGTTGTCGATGGCGTAGCGTTGCAACAGGCCGATCAGCACAGGGGCGCATTCTTCGGCGTTATTGCGCACGCACGCTTGCTGGCAAAGGATTTCCGTCGGGCACACCCGCGCGCAACTGCCACCGAGGATGTTGGCCGAGAGGATCTTCTGCGCGGCGCCTTGCACGTTGTCGGTGTGGATGTTGCGGATGAACGACGGAATGTCGATCTCGCTGGGGCACGCATTCACACAAGGCGCGTCGTAGCAGTACAGGCAGCGCGAGGCTTCAAGCTGGGCCTGGCGGGCGTTGAGGGGCGGTGCCAGGTCGGTGAACTGGCTGGCGAGGGTGGCCCCGTCTTCGCGGGGGTGGGGGAGGTGGGTCAGGGTCTGGATCACGGTGTTGGCCTCACGGTTATTGAGGTGGGCGATCGTTCCCACGCTCTGCGTGGGAATGCCTCACTGGACGCTCCGCGTCCGCTTTTTTTGGACTCAGCGGTTCACAGCCACTGGCTTGCAAAGCGCTGCCCGCTTGCTCAACTGCTCGAACACCGACGGATACGCCGGCCGCTCCACATACCGTCCGGCCCCTCGCTCGGCGCGCAGGTCGCCATCGGCCCACACCAGCTTGCCCTGGCTGATGGTATGGCTGGGCACGCCGCGTACGGTCTTGCCTTCGAAGATGTTGAAGTCCACCTGCTGATGGTGGGTCTTGGCCGAAATGGTCCGCGTGCCCTCGGGGTCCCATAGCACCAGGTCGGCATCGGCGCCCACACGTATCGCGCCTTTGCGGGGATAGAGGTTGAAGATCTTCGCGGTGTTGGTGGAGGTCAGCGCGACAAATTCCTGCATCGACAAACGCCCGGTATTGACGCCTTCGTGCCACAGCAGCGCCATGCGGTCTTCAATGCCGGCGGTGCCGTTGGGGATCTTGCTGAAGTCATCACGCCCGGCGGCTTTTTGCTCGGCGCAGAAGCAGCAATGGTCGGTGGCGGTGGTGTGCAGGTTGCCCGCTTGCAGGCCATGCCACAGTGCCTCTTGGTGCCCGCGCGGGCGGAACGGCGGGCTCATCACATAGCCGGCGGCGGTCTGCCAGTCGGGGTGCTGGTACACACTGTCATCGAGCAACAGGTGGCCGGCGAGCACTTCACCGTACACCGCCTGGCCCTTGCCTCGGGCATAGGTGATTTCATCCAGGGCTTCCTTCGTCGACACATGCACCAGGTACAGCGGCGTGCCGATGGTTTCGGCAATCCGGATGGCACGGCTGGCCGCTTCGCCTTCCACTTGAGAGGGGCGCGACAGCGGATGGGCTTCCGGCCCGGTGATGCCCTGGGCCATCAGTTTGCGTTGCAGGTGATACACCAGTTCGCCGTTTTCGGCATGCACGGTGGGCACCGCGCCGAGTTCCAGGCAGCGTTCGAAACTGGCAACCAAGGTGTCGTCGGCCGCCATGATCGCGTTCTTGTAGGCCATGAAATGCTTGAAGCTGTTGATGCCGTGATGGCTGACCAACTCGGCCATTTCCTCGCGAACCTGCTCGCTCCACCAGGTGATTGCTACATGAAACCCGTAGTCGGCGGCAGACTTTTCGGCCCAGCCGCGCCACTGGTGGAAAGCTTCCATCAGCGATTGCTGCGGGTTGGGAATCACGAAGTCGATGATCGAGGTGGTACCACCGGCCAAGCCTGCCGCCGTACCACTGAAAAAGTCTTCACTGGCCACGGTGCCCATGAAGGGCAATTGCATATGGGTATGGGGGTCGATGCCGCCCGGCATCAAGTATTGGCCGCTGCCATCGAGTACTTCGCAGCCTGCGGGAATATCCAGATTCGTGCCAATGGCGCGAAGTAGACCCTCTGCGCATAACACATCGGCGCGGTAACTTTCATCATGGGTAATAACGGTGGCGCCACGGATCAACAGCGACATGTCGAGTTCCTCACAGGCTTGACCGGCTTGTGCCAGTTCTAAGTGTTGTAATACTGCGTACCGATGACGGGTTAATTCCTGTCATTGGTGACAGGAATAGAAACTAGCCCGAGTTTTTCGAATGAGCAAGAAGATTTTTCGCAAGTCTTTATAGTTTTTATCTTATTGATATACATAGGAAAATACTGTTTTCACCAAAATGAAGCACGCCCACCCTGTTTTGACGCACTTGACAGGTTCTTGATCTGATCAATATTTCTTATTGCAAATCAGGCGCTTGAGATATGCCGCTTGACGGCGTCGAGAAATAAAAATAATTGTGATGCACCAGATTGAGACCTGAAGGTTCGAGCAACTTGTGAGTTGTTTAGCCTGACGCATACGGCAAGTACCGCAGGCTCAATTGGAAAGCTGATAAACATCAGTACGTTATATAAGCGGTACGGGCTCAGAGGCGGTTGTCGGCACGGTTATTGAGTGCACGGGCAGTTGGCCGGAACCCTGGATGTCATGTTGTCGATGCGGTACTCCGGCCACCTGAACCTAGCGTGCAGGTGAGCAACAATAATTTTAAAAAAACCGTGGAGCGGCCATGCAACAGAACAGATCGCAAGTCATCGAGCGCAACGGCCTGTACGAACTCGACGCCGGCCCCGACGTCCTCGACAGCCCTCGCTACAACCACGACATGGCACCTACCAAAGTGCACGAGCGCACCTGGAACAAATGGCACATCACGGCGCTATGGGTCGGTATGTCGATCTGCGTGCCCACCTACACCCTGGGCGGGGTGCTCACTGCGTATTTCGGGCTGTCGGTAGGGGAGGCGCTGGTAGCGATCCTGCTGGCCAATATCGTGGTGTTGATCCCGCTGACCCTCAACGCGTTTCCCGGCACCAAGTACGGCATTCCGTTTCCGGTGCTGTTGCGTTCGTCCTTTGGCATCCTCGGTTCCAACGTACCGTGCCTGATCCGCGCGCTGGTGGCCTGCGGCTGGTTTGGTATCCAGACCATGTTCGGCGGGCTGGCGATTCACCTGTTTTTAGGCTCGATTTTCGACGGCTGGAAAGCCCTCGGCGGTACCGGTGAGGTGATCGGTTTCATGCTGTTCTGGTGCCTGAACCTATGGGTGGTGCTGCGCGGCGCCGAGTCGATCAAGCGCCTGGAAACCTTGTCGGCGCCGCTGTTGGTCGCCGTGGGAGTTGGCCTGCTGGTATGGGCGATGCCGAATGTGTCCCTCAGCGAGCTGATGGCGATCCCACCCAAGCGCCCCGAAGGCGCAAGCCTCACCGGTTACTTTATGGCGGGGCTTACGGCGATGGTGGGTTTCTGGGCCACGTTGTCGCTGAACATTCCCGACTTCAGCCGCTACGCCAACAGCCAGAAAGACCAGATTCTGGGGCAGATCTTCGGCTTGCCGCTGACCATGTTCCTGTTCGCCGCCCTCGGCGTGGTCATGACCGCCGCCTCGGTGAAACTGGTGGGGGTCAGCGTCTCCGACCCGGTGAGCCTAATCGGTCATATCCAGAGCCCGGTGTGGGTGGCCATCGCCATGGCGCTGATCATCGTCGCGACCTTGTCCACCAACACCGCGGCGAACATCGTCTCGCCCACCAACGACTTCCAGAACATCGCCCCCAAGCTGATCAACCGCACCACGGCGGTGATCCTCACTGGCCTGGTAGGGCTGGCACTGATGGCCCATGAACTGCTGAAAAAACTCGGGCTGATCGTCTCGGACGTGAGTCTTGAAACCGTGTATTCCAATTGGCTGCTGGGTTATTCGAGCCTGCTGGGGCCGATTGCCGGGATCATGGTGGTGGACTACTTCATTACTCGAAAACAGCAGCTGGACCTGGCCGGCCTGTACCGCGATGACGTGTACCCGGCCTGGAACTGGAGCGGCTTTATCGCCTTTGGCGTACCGGTGGTGCTGACGCTGCTGTCGCTGGGCAGCGATGCGTTCAGCTGGTTCTACAGCTACGGCTGGTTCACCGGCTCGGCGTTGGGCGGGGTGTTGTATTACGGGCTCAATGCCAAGCGCGCTAGCAGTCCACTCACCGCCAAATCCCCGTTGTAAACATGGTTCAGGTGGGAGCTGGCTTGCCTGCGATAGCGGACTATCAGTTAAAGCCGTGTCGCCTGACACACCGCTATCGCAGTCAGGCCAGCTCCCACAGTTGACCGCGTTAATTCATAAGAACCTGTAGCCTGAGGAGACCCCCATGAACGCTGCCCTCGACGTTCTGCAATCGACCCATCAGCACATCAACCGCGACCGTCTGTGGCAGTCGCTGATGGACCTGGCCAAACTCGGTGCCACCCCCAAGGGCGGTGTGTGCCGCCTGGCCCTCACCGACCTCGACCGCAAGGCTCGCGATCTCTTCGTGCAGTGGTGCGAAGCGGCTGGTTGCACGGTGACCATCGACGGCATCGGCAATATCTTTGCGCGTCGCCCCGGCCGCAATCCCGACCTGCCGCCAGTGATGACCGGCAGCCATATCGACACCCAGCCCACGGGCGGCAAGTTCGACGGTTGCTTCGGCGTGCTGGCCGGTGTGGAAGTGCTGCGCACCCTTAACGACCTCAAGGTGGAAACCGAGGCGCCGCTGGAAGTGGTGGTATGGACCAACGAAGAAGGCTCGCGCTTCCCGCCGTGCATGATGGGCTCAGGGGTGTTTGCCGAGAAGTTCACCCTGGCCGATACCCTGGCCAAAGTGGATGCCGATGGGGTCAGCGTGGGTGAGGCGCTGAATGCGATTGGTTATGCGGGAACACGGCCGGTCAGCGGGCATAAGGTCGGCGCGTATTTCGAGGCGCATATCGAACAAGGGCCGATTCTGGAGGATGAACACAAAACCATCGGCGTGGTGCTCGGCGCCCTTGGGCAAAAATGGTTCGACCTGAAGCTGCGCGGTGTTGAGGCCCATGCGGGCCCTACACCCATGCACTTGCGCAAGGACGCCTTGGTAGGTGCGGCGGCGGTGGTGGCCGCCGTGAACGCGGCGGCGTTGGCGCACCAGCCCCATGCGTGCGGCACGGTGGGTTGCCTGCAAGCGTATCCGGGATCGCGCAACGTGATTCCCGGTGAAGTACGCATGACCCTGGATTTTCGTCACCTGGAACCGGCACGGCTGGACTCGATGATTGCCCAGGTGCGCCAGGTGATCGAGGACACCTGCGCCAAACATGGCTTGAGTTTCGACCTGCAGCCCACGGCGGACTTCCCGCCGCTGTACTTTGACAAAGGCTGTGTGGATGCAGTGCGCGATGCCGCCAATGGCTTGGGCTTGTCGAACCTGGACATCGTCAGCGGGGCAGGGCACGACGCGATCTTCGTGGCTGAACTGGGCCCGGCGGGGATGATCTTTGTGCCGTGTGAAGGCGGCATCAGCCACAACGAAATCGAAAATGCCGCGCCGGATGATTTGGCGGCAGGGTGTGCGGTGTTGTTGCGCGCCATGCTAGCCGCTTCAGCGGCCATCGCCAGCGGCAAACTCGCGGCCTGATCGTTCCCACGCTCCGCGTGGGAATGAACCCTGTGACGCTCCGCGTCACGATTTTAAGGGCAGACGCAGAGCGTCCTGAACGGCGTTCCCACGCAGAGCGTGGGAACGATCAGTAGTCAGCAGGCTATTAGCCCGGCTGCCAGCCGCCGCCGAGTGCGGTCAAGAGTCCCACGCTTGCCTGCAATTGCCGGGTCTGCACCGCCTGCAACGTTCGCTGTGCCTGCAACGCGGCGGTTTGGGCGGTGACCACGTCCAGGTAACTCACCGCCCCGGCCTGATAGCTATTCATCGCCAAAGCCTGGGTATGTTGCGCCGCCTCTGCCGCCGCTTGCTCGTCCTCGGCTTGCTGCTGCAGATCTCGCAGTTGTGCGAGGTTATCCTCCACCTCACGCACGGCTTTCAAGACGTGGCTACGGTACTGTGCCGAGGCCTCCTCGAACTCGGCCTTGGCCTGGCGCTCGTTGGCGCTCAAGCGCCCGCCGTCGAAGATCGGCAGGTTCATCAGCGGCCCCAGCGCCCAGTACCGGTTGCCGGCGGACAGCAGGTTGCCGACGCCTTGGGTCTGCCCGCCCAGCACACCGGTCAAACTGAAATCCGGAAACCAGGCTGCCTTGGCCACGCCGATAGTCGCGTTGGCTGCAAACACGCGACGCTCAGCGGCGGCAATGTCCGGGCGACGCTGCAGCAGGTGGCTGGGCAACTGCGCCGGAATGCCTGGCAACGCCATTAATTGCGAACTGGACGGCAGTGAAAAATCACTGGCCGTTACGCCCACCAATGCACCGATGGCATGCTCGACGAGGTTGCGCTGGCCACGCACTTCGTCCAACTGTGCCTTGGCTTCGGCCAGTTGGTTTTGCGCGCGGGTCAGGTCCAGTTCCGACGCAATCTGGCCTTCATAACGGCTGCGGGTCAGTTGCAGCGCCTGGCTGAATTCCTCCAGTGAACTGTTGAGTATCCTGCTTTGTGCATCCAGCCCATTGAGCTGCACATACAGGCTCGCCAACTGCTGTTGGAGGCTCAAGCGCACCACCGCCAAATCATCAAAGGACGCTTGTGCCTGGGCATCGCCCGCGGCGACCTGATTGCGGATTCTGCCCCACAGGTCGAGGTCGTATCCCAGGGAGAACCCAGCGGTATTGCTGTTGTACACCGACGGCTGTGTAGTGCCGCGTAACGGTCGTGAATCCGATTGACGCTGTCGCTGCGGTTGCGCGCTGGCGGTGATTTGCGGGAAAAGGCCCGCGTACAATTGGCTGGCGTAGGCCTGGGACGCATCGAAGTGCGCGAGCGCCGCGGCCAGGTCCGGGTTGGCCTTGAGCAGTTGCTGTTGCAGCGCGTTCAGGCGCGAATCGTGGTAAAGCTGCCACCACTGGGGCGCCAATTGGTCCGACGGTTGCGCACTGTGCCAAGGGCCATCGCTGGTTTGTTCACGGTAGTTCGCGGGCAGGTCAATCGACGGCACTTTATAGCTGGGTGCCATCGAGCAACCCTGCAACGCCAGCAGCACCAACGCCGCCAGCGGCTTAAGCTTTGGGCGCATGGGCACCTCCCGAGGCGTCGGCCAGTTGCACCGGGTCGCCTTCGCGCAGGGCGTCGGGCGGGTTGTCGATGATACGGTCAGCAGGCTTCAGGCCCTGGTCGATCACCAGGCGCTCGCCGAGGTCCAGGCCAATATGAATGTCTTGCAGGTGCACATGGTTGCGACCGTCCAGTATCGCAACCTGGGTGCCCTGGGCGCGGAAGATCAAGGCGCTGGCCGGGATGCTCACGCCATGGGTGTCAGCCGGAATCGGCAGGGTGACTTCGGCGTAATCGCCCGGCAGCAGTTCGCCGTTGGGGTTGTCGGCGACGAACTGAGCGAGCAGGGTGCCGGAGCGGCGGTCGATGGCGGTGGAGTCACCGATCAGACGTGCCTTGAAGTGCTCGCCGGGGTGCTCGGGGACGGTCAGTTCGGCCTCAAGGCCTGTATGGATGACCGCTGCATAGTTCTGCGGCACCGGCACATACAAGCGCAATTGGTGGGTGTCGGCAATGTTGAACAGTTCCGGATCGCTGGCGTTATCGGCCTTGATCAACTGGCCGATGTCGGTGTTACGGGCGGTGATGGTGCCGGCGAACGGCGCGCGAAGGGTCTTGTAGCTTTCCAGGGCGCACAGTCGCGCATAGTCTGCTGCAGCGGCTTCGGTGTTGGCCTTGGCGGCTGCGGCGTTGGAGGTTTTTTCATCGGCGTCCTGGCGCGATACCGAATGGCTGGCCAGCAGGTTTTGCCAGCGGGTCGCCGTGGTGGCTGCCAGGTGTGCATTGGCTTGTTGCTGGATCAGGCGCGCATGGGCCTGGGCCAGTTGTTGGTCAAGGTCGGGGCTGTCGATTTCGGCGAGGATTTGCCCGGCCTTGACCTGGGCGCCGATGTCGACTTTCCAGTCCTTCAAGTAGCCGCTGACCCGCGCATGGATCGCCGCCTTGCTCCACGCCTCCAGGTGAGCGGGTAGGCGTAGGGTGTCACCGCCGGCGTTTGGCTTGGGTTGGAACACCATCACCTGGGGGACGGCGGCGGCTTCGGTCCAGGCAGTGACCGATTGCTCGTGCAGCGTTCGTGCGTGCAGGCCGCTGGCGACCAACAGGGCAGCCAACGTCAGGCCACCGACACCCAGGAGCATCAGGCGCTTGCGCGAGGGTTTTTGATCAGGCGACATGGGGCGTTTCTCCAGCAGTTGCGCGAGTAGGATGACGGCCGTGGACCAGGCTGAAGACCACGGGAACAAACAACAAAGTGGCGATGGTGGCGAAGATCAAGCCGCCGATGACTGCCCGGCCGAGCGGGGCGTTCTGCTCCTCGGAAATCGCCAGGGGCAGCATGCCGATGATCATCGCCAGGGCGGTCATGCACACCGGGCGAAAGCGTGTGTAGCCCGCTTCCAGCGCGGCTTTCAACGCATCGCCATGTTCGGCCAGGCGCTCACGGCAGAAGCTCACCACCAGGATCGAGTTGGCGGTGGCCACGCCCATGCACAAGATGGCGCCGGTGAGTGCTGGCACCGACAACGAGGTGCCACTGAGGAACAGCATCCACACGATGCCCGCCAATGCTGCCGGCAACGCCGTGATGATCACAAAGGGGTCGGCCCATGACTGGAAGTTGACCACGATCAGCAAGTAGATCAGCACCACCGCGCCGAGCAGCCCGAAGCTCAAACCACTGAACGCCTCATGCAGCGCATCGATCTGCCCGTGCAGGCTGATGGTCGCGCCTTTGGGACGCATGGACGCCGTGTCATCCAGCACTTTTTGCACATCGCGGGCCACACCGCCGAGGTCGCGGCCTTGCACGTTAGCGTACAGGTCCAGGGTCGGTTCGATGTTGTAGTGGGTCACCACGGCCGGGCTTTGTACCCGGGAGATGGTTGCCACGCCGCCGAGGATTTGCGCCTGCCCGTTTGCCCCCGTCACCGGCAGCGCTTCCAGGGACGGCAAGCTGTCGAGGCGGTATTGCGGGGTGGCAGCGACGATGGAATAAGACACGCCGTTGGCCGGGTTGAGCCAGAAGGTCGGCGCGGTTTGCGAGCTGCCGGCGAGGGAGGCGACCATGCTGTTGGTGACATCACGCTCGGTAATGCCCAGGCCGTTGGCGCGCATACGGTCCACGTTTACTTGCAGCGAGGGGTAGCCGGTGGACTGCTGGATACGCAGGTCGGCAATCCCCGGTACATGCTGCAAGCGCCGTTCAAGTTCGACGGCATAAGCGCGGTTTTCTGCGTCATTGCGCCCGGAGATTTTGACGTCCAGCGGGGCGGGGGCGCCGAAGTTGAGGATCTGGCTGCTGATGTCGGCGGGCAGGAACGCAAAGTGGCTGCCGGGGAAACTTTGCGGCAGGGCTTCGCGCAGTTTTTTCACATAGTCGGCGGTGGGCGCGTGGTGCGTTTTCAAGCTGACTTGAATATCGCCATCCTGCGGGCCGATGGTGCCGCTGCTGCTGTAGGCCATGTCGATGCCGCTGAGCGGGATGCCGATATTGTCGACGATGGTGTCCAGTTCTTCGGCCGGGATGACCTCGCGGATCCGCGCTTCGATGCGGTCGAACGCCGCGGCGCTTTCCTCGATGCGCGTGCCCAGGGGCAAGCGCACATGCAGGGCCAAGGCACCCGCATCGGTGGCCGGAAAAAAGTCCTGGCCCAGGCTCGGCAACAACAGGAACGACGCGAGTACGCAGGCCAGGAACCCGACAATGAAGCGCTTGCGTGCGCCCAGTGCCAGCGTCAGCAGGCCATGGTAGGTGTCGCGGACATTGGAAAAGTGCCGCTCGAATCCCTGTTGAAAATTCAGCACCGATTGCAGCAATGCATTACGTGGTTTCAGGTGCTGTTCGCCCTCGTGGTGGTTGATGAATGCATCTTCCGGATGATGCCCAGCGCCTGACTCCGGCCGATGTGGTTTGAGCAAAAACATCGCCAGCGTCGGCACCAGGGTGCGCGAGAGAATGAACGAACTGGCCATGGCGAAGATCACCGCCAATGCCATCGGCCGGAACAGGTAACCGGCAATGCCTTGCAGCAAAAACATCGGCACGAACACGATGCAGATGCACAGCAGTGAGACGAACGCCGGGCCGACGATTTGCGCGGCGCCGTCGAGAATCGCGGTCTTCACCGTCTTACCTTGCTCCAGGTGCCAGTTGATGTTTTCGATGGTCACCGTGGCGTCATCCACAAGGATGCCCACGGCCAACGCCAGCCCGCCCAGCGTCATGACGTTGAGGGTTTGCCCGCTGACGGCCAACAGCGCGATGGCCGAAAGCACCGCCAGGGGAATCGAGGCGGCGATGATCAAGGTCGAGCGCCAACTGCCAAGAAACAACAGGATCATTGCACTGGTGAGCAGGGCGGCAATGATGCCTTCCTGGGCCACGCTGCCCACCGACTGTTTGACGAACACCGAGGCATCGCCCAGCAGCGAGGTTTTCAATGACGGCGGCAGGGTTTCGTTGATGCGCGGCAGCATCTGGCGGATACCGTCGATGATCGACAGCGTGGAAATGCTGCCGTTTTTCAGCGCCGGCATGAGCACGGCGCGATGGCCGTCGACCCGCACGATGTTGGTTTGCGGCGGTGAACCGTCGCGCACGTGGGCCACTTGGCCGATGGTGATCAGCGCCCCGTCGACGGTCTTGATCGGCAAGTCGTTGAGCTCATCAATGGCCTTGGGGCTGTTGTTGAGCAGGATCGTGTATTCGTTGGGCCCCAGCTTGGCGGTGCCCACCGGAATGATCTGGTTCTGCAGCGCCAGGGCATTGCCCACATCCTGGGCCGACAAGCCTTTGGCGGCGAGGGCTTGGGGGTCGAGGTCGAGCGTAATCTGCCGCTGCTTGCCGCCCATCGGCGTGGGCATGGCCAGGCCGGGCAGGGCGCTCAAGGGCAGGCGGATATTGTTCTGCACCAGGTCACGAATTTTGGCTTCCGAAAGGCTGGGGCTGGAGAACGCCATTTGCAGGATCGGCACCGTGGAGGCGCTGTAGTTGAGGATCAGCGGCGGGGTGATGCCCGGTGGCATTTGCTTGAGCACGGTTTGTGACACCGCCGTGACCTGGGCATTGGCGGTACGGATGTCCACGCCAGGCTGGAAGAAGATCTTGACGATGCCCATGCCGGGCAACGATTGCGACTCGATGTGTTCGATGTCGTTGACGGTGGTGCTCAGGGAGCGTTCGTAGGTGTAGATCACCCGGCCGGCCATGGCGTCCGGGGACAGGCCGTTGTACTGCCAGACCACGGCGACCACGGGAATGCCGATATCGGGAAAAACATCCGTGGGCGTGCGCAGGGCCGCCATCGGCCCGATGATGCAGATGAATATAGCCAGCACGATGAAGGTGTACGGCTTGTGCAGTGCGGTCTTTACCAGCCCGAGCATGCGTGAGTCTCCGAGAAGAGCAGGATTGCAAACCCCGGCAGTCTTGCCCGACCCACCTAACACGCACCTTTCAGCCAGGTGAAGGAAGTTTTAGTTAACGGCTGAAGATCCTTTCATAGGGATTCATTTGTTCCAGGAGAGGCGGCTGATCAAGCTTGTCAGTCATCGGATACGACCTTTTCATTCATGCCCTTTGGAGCCCTGTCATGTCACTTAAACCATTGTTGTTAGTTCCCGTCCTTGGCTTTGTCTGCTTTCTATCGGCATGCGCCGGCCCGATCCCCAAGGCGGACCCCAGCCAAGCCTGGATCGGCTTGCAGGAAGAAGCGCCGAATGACCTGATGGCCGAGCGTGTCGATGGCAAACGTGTGGACGATGGGCGCTATTTTGAAGTGACCCCGGGGGACCATCGCCTGGACGTGACCTTATTTGAAGACGAGCCGGGTGACGACAACCAGCAGGACTGCCAGGGCCGCATCGAGTACAAGCATTTCAAGGCGGGTGAGCACTACACCCTGGTGGAGTCGAGCCTGGGCACCACGGTGCGCGCGTCCCTTGAGGACGGCCACGGCAAGGAAATTGCCGCGACCCAGGACTTCAATTGCATGCCTGGCTAGGCGTGATGCGCCGTCGTCTTGCGTGGCTCGGCGGGTTCAGCAGGTTTGACGTGGGGGTGATGATGCCGGCGCGTCACGCGCATGACCCCCCACAGCATGGCGGCGGCGACGGCCAGCCAACCACAGATCAACAGGAAAATCGTTGTCGCAAGGCTCATTCGGGCCTCCTTTCGCCCACTTGGGGCACACACAGTCTTCTCAATGGACAGTCTAGTCAGCTGACGGTTGCCTGCTATTGACCAATGGTCGAGTCCGTCCAACTTGTTTGCTCTATCGTCACCGCTTTATTGCACGCGTCGGCTATAGATATCTTGCGCCGCCCCCTGTAGGAGCGAGCTTGCTCGCGAAAAACGTCAACGATGACGCAGGCTTCCTGAATAAACGCGGCGCCTGTAAGTTTTTCGCGAGCAAGCTCGCTCCTACGGGATAGAGAAAGCGCGATTGGGCTATGATCGGGGCCTTTACCGGCAGTTGATCAAGAGAGTGAAAAAATTGCGCTTACGGTCGAACCTTAAAACTTCCTTGCTACTGGCCGTTGCCCTTGGGTTGGCGGCCTGTTCCAGCAACACTCCATCGAAACTGCCTGGCTTGCCCGAGCGCGTCGAACTCAATGGCGTGCCGACCTTTCGCAGTGAGGCTTATCAGAGCGGTCCTACGGCACTTGCCAGCATGCTGTCGCAACAAGGCGTTGTCATGACACCGGGTTTGCTTGATAAGCCGCTGCGCCTGCCCGGCGCCGAGGCGGGCCTTGAGCGCAACATGCAGGTGCTGGCGCGTGAGTACGGGCTGATGGTGTACCCATTGGAGGCCAAGCTGACCGCCGTGCTGGCGCAGGTGGCGGCGGGTTACCCGGTGATGGCGCGGATCAACGCCAGCTATTGGTCCGGGGCGCGTTATGTCGTGGTGGTGGGGTTCAACCAGCAGAAGAGTACGGTGCTGTTGCGCTCAGGCAATGAGCGCCGCTTGAGCATGAGCTTCAGCGACTTTGAGTCGGCGTGGAAGGGCGCGGGCCATTGGGCCATCCTGACCCAGCGCCCGAGCCAGTTGCCGGCCAATGTGGACGCGCAGCGCTGGCGCGATGCGGCCAATGCCACGGCCCAGGCGGGGCAGGAGCAAGCGGCGGCCCAAGCGCTCAAGGTGTTGGCAGAGAAGAAGTGAAACTCAAATGTGGGAGCGGGCTTGCTCGCGAAGGCGCAGTGTCAGTCGCTGAATGCTTAGGCTGACCCACCGCATTCGCGAGCAAGTCCGCTCCCACACTAAAATCGCTGTTTATCGACGTACTTCCGTAGCGGTCGCTCGATTCTTGAGGTTTTTATCGGCCTTGTAACGCAGCGCCACATCCGGCACTGCGCCGCCTTTGCCGGTCTCGACCCAGCTACGAATACGGCTGGCATCGGCAAAATGGGTGAACTTGCCAAAGGCATCCAGGATCACCAGCGACACCGGGCGATTGCCCATGCTCGTCACCAGCACCAGGCAGTGGCCGGCCTGGTTGGTGAAGCCGGTCTTGGTCAGCTTGATATCCCAGTTGGCGCGGTTGATCAGGTGGTCGGTGTTGGAGAAGCCCAAGGTGTAGTTGGGCTTGCGGAACGACACGGTCTTTTCCTTGGTGGTGCTCAGCTGGCTCAGCATCGGGAATTTACGCGCATAGGCCAGCAGCTTGCTCAGGTCGCGGGCGGTCGACACGTTATGGATCGACAGGCCGGTGGGCTCCACGTAGTGGGTGCTGGTCATGCCCAAGGACTTGGCCTTGGCGTTCATCGCCGCGATAAAGGCTGCGTAACCGCCAGGATAATGGTGGGCCAGGCTCGCAGCGGCGCGGTTTTCCGAAGACATCAGCGCGATCAGCAGCATTTCCTTGCGCGGCATCTGGCTGCCGATCTTCACCCGGGAGAACACGCCTTTCATCTCGGGCGTGTCGGTGATGTTGATGTCGATGTACTCGTCCATATTCTGCTTGGCTTCGAGGACGATCAGGCCGGTCATCAGCTTGCTCACCGAGGCGATAGGTACCACCACGTCGGGGTTGCTGGAATAAATGACTTTATTGGTCTGCAAATCGACCAGCATGGCGCTGCCGGAGGCGATTTGAAGCTTGGAGGCGTCACGCGGGGCCAGGGTGGATTCGGCGGCGTGGGCGAAGGTGCCTGCCAAAGCAAAAAACAGGCTGACAATAGAAAGACGAATTTTCACGCGGATGAACTCGCTAAAAAGTAAGGAAATGCCGTTGTGAAACGGATTTTGTGACAAATGGCGTTACATTTTAGGAGTATGGATCAGAAAGCGATAGAGAGCCTTTAAATAAAGGCTGTAAGCCGATGATTGGTTAGGCTGTGCCGATTTTAAACCTATGGCTTTGTTATTTTTTCTCGCGTGTCCTCATCGATAAGCTGTCGAAGTTGCTCAAACAGGGGATCGGCATCGGTGTACTTCTTGCCGTAAGCTAGATTGAACTCGTAATTGAAGCCCGGTGGGTTCTTGCCCTGATTGTGCTGGAGCAGCGTTTCCAGCTTGTCCAGCGCCTTGACGGCTCTTGCCTCCGCAGACTGTGCGTGCTCATAGTCATCCCAGAGCGCCAATATCTCAGCTTTCAGCGGCTCATCCAGCGCAGAGGTCAGAAGCACAAGATCGTCTCTCTCTTGCTCGCCCTTATTGGGAAACGCCGCCTGGCTGACTGCTGGGATGTCTCCGTTGATGGCCTCCCCCAGATCGTGAATGACGCACATCTTGAGGATCTTCAGCATGTCGGGCTCGGCCAGTTGATCTTCGAAAACAATGGCCATCAGGCAAAGACGCCAACTGTGTTCCGCCGTGCTTTCGGTGCGCCCGGAAGAGGTGTGTGCACTTCTGAGTACATCCTTGAGTTTTTCCGTTTCGCGGAGGAATTCTAGGCGCCCTTTGATTTTGTCGATGTTCATGACGTTCTCTGTCTCCAGTGGCGAAGGCTATGCTAGTGGAGTCAGATTAAGCCCGGGTAGTCTGAACGTCCACGCATACAATATGCACAGCGCAGGGCAGTCAAAGCGTCTCCACCAAACGCGCCGATGTACCGTCTGAAAGAGGAATACGCGTCCACCGACAGGCGCTCTGGCTGATAGGCACAACAAGCGAGTCATTGTGGCCGGTAACGAACTCGATCGCCGGTGGCGCACTGACTTCCCTCCACCCGGTTTCATCCAGGGAGAGCTCCTTGCTGATGATCTCCGGTGTCGCAAAGCGCCATAGCGAACGCCCCAGCAATTCGCTCACGGGGCTTGCGAACTGGGCTGCGCGGGCAGGGGAGCAAGCCAGCAGGCGGTGGGTCAGGTCGCACATGAGATGAACGGGCCGTGAGCTTTCCCTGACCAGGCGAGCCAAGGCTTGATCTGCGGCCGCATCAAGGCGGGCGGCGAGCAATTGCTCAAGCTGTTGGTGCGCGCAGGGGTCGATTGCCTGTACGCCGCTTTCCCAGCGCGAAATAGTGGATTGGGTAACGTTGAACAACTGCGCAGCGTGGGCTTGTTTGACTCGGTGCAACAAGCGCCACCGCCTGAGCGCGATGCCAGGCAAGGCTGGCTTTGGGAAGATGCCAGGCATTTCGAATTCCGGAAGGGTGATGGCCTTTGGCTAGTTTGTTTAATGCGTTAACAGCCTGCAACAAGGGTTTTTCACGGGCAATAAAAAGCCCTGCGATAAAGCAGGGCTTTTTCAACATGCCTGGTTATCAGCCGTGCAGAGTTTCTGCGGCATACAGCGTATTTTCCAACAGGCACGCCCGGGTCATCGGCCCGACACCGCCTGGCACCGGCGTGATCCAGCCAGCGCGGGGCAGGGCGGTTTCATACACCACGTCACCCACCAACTTGCCGTCTTCCTGGCGGTTGATGCCCACGTCGATGACGATGGCGCCTTCCTTGATCCACTCACCCTTGACCAGGCCCGGCTTGCCGGCGGCGACTACCACCAGGTCAGCGCGGCCGACGTGGCCGGCCAGGTCCTTGGTGAAGCGGTGGGTGACGGTCACGGTGCAGCCGGCCAGCAGCAGTTCCATGGCCATCGGGCGACCGACGATGTTCGATGCGCCCACCACGACGGCGTCGAGGCCGTACAGGTCGACACCAGTGCTTTCCAACAGCGTCATGATGCCTTTGGGGGTGCATGGGCGCAGCAGGGGAATGCGTTGGGCCAGGCGGCCGACGTTATAAGGGTGGAAACCGTCGACGTCTTTGTCCGGGCGGATGCGCTCCAGCAGTTTGGAGGCATCCAGGTGCTCAGGCAGTGGCAGTTGCAGCAGGATGCCATCCATGTCCGGGTCATCGTTGAGGCTGTCAATCAGGTCGGTCAGGGCCTGTTGAGTGGTGTCCGAAGGCAAGTCGTAGGCCTTGGAAATAAAGCCGACCTCTTCACAGTCTTTACGCTTGTGCGAGACATAAACCTGAGAGGCAGGATCGCTGCCGACCAGGATCACCGCGAGGCCAGGCGTGCGCAGGCCTTGCTGGCTGCGCTCGGTGACTCGTTTGGCGATCTGCTGGCGCAGGCTGGCGGCGATTGATTTGCCGTCGATAAGTTGTGCAGTCATTACGCGTGATTAACCATCGAGAGGGGGAAGAAAAGTGCGCGCATTCTCGCATGCCAAGGCGCGAGGGCAAAGGCGCTTGGTCTGCAAATTGCCCTAACCCCTTAAATAAAATCAGTTTTTTTCAAAAAAGATTTGACGGGTTTCCGGGGCATCTATACTATTCGTCGCACTTGTCGGGCACAGCCTAGCACTGGTTAAGAAGGTCGAGCAGAATAGTTGTACTGCAAGGCTGGAAGCACTTAGTTTGTAATCCTCCAAGAGTACAGATTAATAAGGCGCCCGTAGCTCAGCTGGATAGAGCATCCGCCTTCTAAGCGGATGGTCGCAGGTTCGAGTCCTGCCGGGTGCGCCATTAGGCAGCTTTGGCACAAGTAGCGCTATATGGTGGGCGTAGCTCAGTTGGTAGAGCACGGGATTGTGACTCCCGTTGTCGAGGGTTCGATCCCCTTCGTCCACCCCATATTCTGAAAGGCGCCAGATTTAACAGTCTGGCGCCTTTGCTTTAAGAGTTTCAAGCGCGGATGTGGTGGAATTGGTAGACACACTGGATTTAGGTTCCAGCGCCGCGAGGCGTAAGAGTTCGAGTCTCTTCATCCGCACCAATTAAAGCTTTTGCCGGTCGTCAGGCGGGCAGGGCTCAACAAAGAAGTGGTTTGGTTTCTTTGTTAACGCAATATGGTGGGCGTAGCTCAGTTGGTAGAGCACGGGATTGTGACTCCCGTTGTCGAGGGTTCGATCCCCTTCGTCCACCCCATATTCGAAAGGCGCCAGATTTAACAGTCTGGCGCCTTTTTTGGTTTTGGCGGTTTGAGATTGGGTGGCCGCAGGTGCTGGGCTGCCCCGGCAGGGCGTGTCGTCGTATTTGTGTATCTCGATGATGCCGCTTTGCTTGCCTGCTCTGTTCGCGGGGCGGGTCGTCAGGGAGATGAATGCTTGTTCCTTCTATATATAGAAAGGGGCGGCGCAGAGCCCTGGCGCAATTTGGCTGTATTTGTCACCGGGGCGAGGTACTTCAGTGCTTTCGTACCGATAAATTGCCGGCTGTTTTCCGCTGTGTTTTCAGTAGGGTGACTTCTTGAGTTTGACCCACTAGAATGCATGCCCTTGATTGGGGTCGGAAATGGCCGGCTAATGTCTGTGCAACGAGGAATATCCATGCAAGTTTCTGTTGAAAATACTACTGCTCTCGAGCGCCGCCTGAGCATCACCGTGCCGGCAGAGCGTATCGAGACTGCGGTCAACAAGCGTCTGCAGCAGACTGCCCAAAAGGCCAAGATCGCTGGTTTCCGTCCAGGCAAAGTGCCGATGAGCGAAATCAAGCGTCGTTTTGGTGCCGATGCGCGCCAGGAAGCTGTAGGTGACGTGATCCAGGCTTCTTTCTACGAAGCCGTTGTCGAGCAAAAGCTGAACCCGGCTGGCTCGCCTTCGATCGAGCCCAAGTCCCTGGAAGCGGGCAAGGACCTGGAATACGTTGCCGTATTCGAAGTGTTCCCGGAATTTGAAGTGGCCGGTTTCGACGGTATCGAAATCGAGCGTCTGAGCGCCGAAGTGGCTGATTCGGACCTGGACAACATGCTGGAAATCCTGCGCAAGCAGAACACTCGTTTCGAAGTGGCCGACCGTGCCGCCCAGAACGAAGACCAACTGAACATCGATTTCGTTGGCAAGGTTGACGGCGAAGTCTTCGCTGGCGGCTCCGCCAAGGGCACTCAGCTGGTGCTGGGTTCCAACCGCATGATCCCTGGTTTCGAAGACGGCCTGGTTGGCGCTAAAGCTGGCGAAGAGCGCGTTCTGAACCTGACGTTCCCTGCTGACTACCAGAACCTGGACCTGGCTGGCAAAACCGCCGAGTTCACCGTGACCGTCAACAGCGTTTCCGAGCCTAAGCTGCCAGAGCTGAACGAAGAGTTCTTCGCCCAGTTCGGCATCAAGGAAACCGGCATCGAAGGCTTCCGCACCGAAGTTCGCAAGAACATGGAGCGTGAGCTGCGCCAGGCCATCAAGTCCAAGGTCAAGAACCAGGTCATGGACGGTCTGCTGGCCGCCAACCCGATCGAAGTGCCTAAGGCCCTGCTGTCCAACGAAGTGGATCGCCTGCGCGTTCAAGCGGTTCAGCAGTTTGGTGGCAACATCAAGCCTGACCAGCTGCCGGCCGAGCTGTTCGAAGAGCAAGCCAAGCGCCGCGTTGTGCTGGGCCTGATCGTGGCTGAAGTGGTCAAGCAGTTCGACCTCAAGCCAGACGAAGACCGCGTTCGCGAAATGATCCAGGAAATGGCTTCGGCCTACCAGGAGCCTGAGCAGGTCGTGGCTTGGTACTACAAGAATGAGCAGCAGATGAACGAAGTACGTTCGGTTGTGCTGGAAGAACAAGTTGTGGATACTGTTCTGCAGAAGGCTAAGGTGACCGATAAAGCGGTCTCTTACGAAGAAGCAGTCAAACCGGCGGAAGCAGCACAAGCCGACTGATTGTCCAACTCGTTGGAAATTCAACCATAAGCCAGCCTCGCGCTGGCTTATGCGTTTTCAAGACATGACTATTTGGGAGTAACTGCAGAGCATGTTCCGTAATTCCTATATTCAGCAGAACTCTGATATCCAGGCCGCAGGCGGCCTGGTCCCGATGGTTGTCGAGCAGTCCGCTCGTGGCGAACGCGCCTACGACATCTACTCGCGCCTGCTCAAGGAGCGAGTGATCTTTCTGGTTGGCCCGGTAGAGGACTACATGGCCAACCTGATCTGTGCGCAGCTGCTGTTCCTTGAAGCGGAAAACCCGGACAAGGACATCCATCTCTACATTAACTCGCCGGGTGGTTCGGTGACTGCGGGCATGTCGATCTACGACACCATGCAGTTCATCAAGCCAAACGTGTCGACCACCTGTATTGGCCAGGCGTGCAGCATGGGCGCCTTCCTGCTGACCGCGGGTGCCGAAGGCAAGCGTTTCTGCCTGCCGAACTCGCGCGTGATGATTCACCAGCCACTGGGCGGTTTCCAGGGCCAGGCGTCGGACATCGAAATCCACGCCAAGGAAATCCTCTTCATTCGTGAGCGTCTCAACACGCTGATGGCCAAGCACAGCGGGCGCACCCTGGAAGAAATCGAGCGCGATACCAACCGTGACAATTTCATGAGCGCTGAAGCCGCCAAGGAATACGGGTTGATCGACGCAGTGATCGACAAGCGCCCCGCATAATATAAGCCGCTCAAAATAGGGCTGGTCGGCATGTCCGACCACTGGCGGGCTTGAAAAAGCCCGCATAAGCCTTCATCTTGTGTTGCAAGCCTATCGGATTTGGATCGAACGAATGACTGACACCCGCAACGGCGAGGACAACGGCAAGCTGCTCTATTGCTCCTTCTGTGGCAAAAGCCAGCATGAAGTACGCAAATTGATTGCCGGCCCCTCGGTGTTTATCTGCGACGAATGCGTCGACCTGTGCAATGACATCATCCGTGAGGAGGTGCAGGAAGCCCAGGCCGAGAGCAGTGCGCATAAATTACCTTCGCCTAAAGAAATCAGCGGCATCCTTGACCAATACGTCATTGGTCAAGAGCGTGCAAAAAAGGTTCTGGCCGTAGCGGTGTACAACCACTACAAGCGCCTGAACCAGCGTGACAAGAAAGGTGACGAGGTTGAACTGGGCAAGAGCAACATCTTGCTGATCGGTCCTACAGGCTCGGGTAAAACCCTGCTTGCAGAAACCCTCGCTCGCCTGCTGAACGTTCCGTTCACCATCGCCGACGCCACCACCCTCACCGAGGCTGGCTACGTGGGTGAAGATGTCGAGAACATCATTCAGAAACTGCTGCAGAAGTGCGACTACGACGTAGAGAAAGCCCAGATGGGTATTGTCTACATCGACGAGATCGACAAGATTTCGCGCAAGTCGGACAACCCGTCGATCACCCGGGACGTTTCCGGTGAAGGCGTGCAGCAGGCCCTGTTGAAACTGATCGAAGGCACGGTTGCGTCCGTACCGCCGCAAGG
The DNA here is from genome assembly GCF_018135665.1 of Pseudomonas sp. B2021. Classification (NCBI taxonomy): domain Bacteria; kingdom Pseudomonadati; phylum Pseudomonadota; class Gammaproteobacteria; order Pseudomonadales; family Pseudomonadaceae; genus Pseudomonas; species Pseudomonas sp. B2021. The sequence continues at coordinate 3,946,545 of NZ_SMOF01000001.1, read as the reverse complement.
TGGTCGCAAGCACCCGCAGCAGGAATTCCTTCAGGTTGATACGCGCAACATCCTGTTCATTTGTGGCGGTGCGTTCTCGGGTCTCGAGAAGGTGATTCAGCAGCGTTCCACCCGTGGCGGCATTGGTTTCAGTGCGGAAGTGCGTAGCAAGGAAGAAGGCAAGAAGGTGGGCGAGTCCCTGCGTGAAGTCGAGCCTGACGATTTGGTCAAGTTCGGTCTGATCCCGGAATTCGTTGGCCGTCTGCCGGTCCTGGCCACGTTGGACGAGTTGGATGAGGCGGCTTTGATCCAGATCCTCACCGAACCGAAAAACGCCCTGACCAAGCAATACGGCAAATTGTTCGAGATGGAAGGTGTAGACCTGGAGTTCCGTACCGACGCGCTGAAATCGGTGGCCAAGCGGGCACTGGAGCGCAAGACCGGTGCACGTGGTCTGCGTTCTATCCTCGAAGGCGTGTTGCTCGACACCATGTACGAAATCCCCTCGCAGTCCGAGGTGAGTAAAGTGGTGATCGACGAAAGCGTTATCGAAGGCAAGTCCAAGCCGCTGTATATCTATGAAAACAGTGAGCCGGCTGCCAAGGCTGCACCCGACGCGTAAGCGTTCAGCAGTTGTGGTACAAGCAAGGGGCCTTTAGGGGCCCCTTGTTTTTTGGGGCGTTTTTTCGAGACGGTGGTTAAATTCGCGTTTATTCATGCGTTTAACTGCTGGCATTGAGCTTGTTTTTTTTGCAGGTAACCCCCATCTTGGTTTCAAGCTTATTTTTGAACTGTCATAGAGGCGAAATCATGAAGACAACCATCGAATTGCCTCTCCTGCCGTTGCGTGATGTCGTCGTCTATCCGCACATGGTTATCCCGCTGTTCGTGGGGCGCGAGAAGTCTATCGAAGCCCTCGAGGCCGCGATGACGGGCGACAAGCAAATCCTGCTGTTGGCCCAGAAGAATCCTGCTGATGATGATCCGGGCGAAGATGCCCTGTATCGCGTCGGCACCATTGCCACTGTCCTGCAATTGCTCAAGCTGCCCGATGGCACCGTCAAGGTGCTGGTCGAAGGCGAGCAGCGCGGTGCCGTAGAGCGCTTTATGGAGGTGGACGGCCACCTGCGCGCGGAAGTGGCACTGATCGAAGAAGTCGAAGCCCCGGAGCGTGAATCCGAGGTGTTCGTGCGCAGCCTGCTGTCGCAGTTCGAGCAGTATGTGCAGTTGGGCAAGAAAGTCCCGGCTGAAGTCCTGTCGTCCCTCAACAGCATTGATGAGCCAAGCCGCCTGGTCGACACCATGGCCGCGCACATGGCGCTGAAAATCGAGCAGAAGCAAGACATCCTCGAAATCATCGACCTGTCGGCCCGTGTCGAACACGTACTGGCGATGCTGGATGGCGAAATCGACCTGTTGCAGGTTGAAAAACGCATCCGTGGTCGCGTGAAAAAGCAGATGGAGCGTAGCCAGCGCGAGTACTACCTGAATGAGCAGATGAAGGCCATTCAGAAGGAACTCGGCGACGGCGAGGAAGGCCACAACGAAATCGAAGAGCTGAAAAAGCGCATCGATGCCGCTGGCCTGCCCAAAGACGCCCTGACCAAGGCCACCGCCGAGCTGAACAAGCTCAAGCAGATGTCGCCGATGTCGGCTGAAGCCACCGTGGTGCGCTCGTATATCGACTGGCTGGTGCAAGTGCCGTGGAAGGCCCAGACCAAGGTGCGTCTGGACCTGGCCCGTGCTGAAGAGATTCTCGACGCTGACCATTACGGCCTGGAAGAGGTCAAGGAGCGCATCCTTGAGTACCTCGCTGTACAAAAACGCGTGAAGAAAATCCGCGGTCCGGTGTTGTGCCTGGTTGGGCCTCCGGGTGTGGGTAAAACCTCCCTGGCGGAATCGATCGCCACCGCCACCAACCGCAAATTCGTGCGTATGGCCTTGGGTGGCGTGCGTGATGAGGCGGAAATTCGCGGTCATCGCCGTACCTACATCGGTTCGATGCCGGGAAGATTGATTCAAAAGATGACAAAAGTGGGTGTACGCAACCCGCTGTTCCTGCTCGATGAAATCGACAAAATGGGCAGCGACATGCGTGGCGACCCGGCGTCGGCCTTGCTCGAAGTGCTGGACCCTGAGCAGAACCACAATTTCAACGACCATTACCTGGAAGTCGACTACGACTTGTCTGACGTAATGTTCCTGTGCACCTCCAACTCCATGAACATTCCGCCAGCCTTGCTGGACCGGATGGAGGTGATTCGTCTGCCGGGCTACACCGAAGACGAGAAGATCAACATCGCGGTCAAGTACTTGGCGCCCAAGCAGATTTCGGCCAACGGCCTGAAGAAGGGCGAGATCGAATTCGAGGTCGAGGCGATCCGCGACATCGTGCGCTACTACACTCGCGAGGCCGGTGTGCGGGGCCTTGAGCGCCAGATCGCGAAGATCTGCCGCAAAGCGGTGAAGGAACACGCGTTGGAAAAACGCTTCTCGGTGAAAGTGGTTGCCGACTCCCTGGAGCACTTCCTGGGCGTGAAGAAATTCCGCTACGGCCTGGCCGAGCAACAGGACCAGGTCGGCCAGGTGACTGGCCTGGCGTGGACCCAGGTGGGTGGCGAATTGCTCACCATCGAAGCTGCGGTGATTCCGGGCAAAGGCCAGTTGATCAAGACCGGCTCCCTGGGTGACGTGATGGTCGAATCCATTACCGCCGCGCAGACCGTGGTACGCAGCCGCGCCCGCAGCCTGGGCATCCCGCTGGACTTCCACGAGAAGCACGACACCCATATCCACATGCCGGAAGGGGCGACCCCCAAAGACGGCCCTAGCGCGGGCGTAGGCATGTGCACGGCCCTCGTGTCGGCCTTGACCGGCATTCCCGTGCGCGCCGATGTGGCGATGACCGGGGAAATCACCCTGCGTGGCCAGGTATTGGCGATCGGTGGTCTCAAAGAGAAATTGCTCGCCGCGCACCGGGGTGGAATCAAGACTGTGATCATTCCTGAAGAGAATGTTCGCGACTTGAAGGAAATTCCTGACAACATCAAGCAGGATCTTCAGATTAAACCGGTTAAATGGATTGACGAGGTCCTGCAAATTGCGCTGCAATACGCGCCGGAGCCCTTGCCGGATGTGGCCCCGGAGATTGTCGCGAAGGACGAAAAACGCGAGTCCGATTCCAAGGAAAGAATTAGCACGCATTAATGTGTTGGAGCCTGGGGGCTTCCTTGACAGCTTTTTAGAGCCCTTGTTATAAAGCGGCTCTTAAGTGTCTGTAGGCCATTCAGCACTGGTTTTGCTTTTTACCAAAAAACTTAGAATCATACTCAATAGATATATAAGGGGACTTAGAGTGAACAAGTCGGAACTGATTGATGCTATCGCTGCATCCGCTGATATCCCGAAAGCTGCTGCTGGCCGTGCGCTGGACGCAGTAATCGAATCCGTCACTGGCGCTCTGAAGGCCGGCGACTCCGTGGTACTGGTAGGCTTCGGTACTTTCTCTGTGACTGACCGCCCAGCTCGCACTGGCCGTAACCCACAGACCGGCAAAGCACTGCAAATCGCTGCTGCCAAGAAACCAGGTTTCAAAGCCGGTAAAGCCCTGAAAGAAGCCGTTAACTAAGCTTCGTTCAAGCCTTTGCTTACCCGGGTCGGACGCAGGTCTGGCCTGGCAGCGGAGCGGTAGCTGACCCACGTATCGGGTCGCCACGCCGGGGGTGCAGATTCGAACCCCCGTCCGCTCCGCCAGTTACGAGAAGGCGCATCCTCGGATGCGCCTTTCTTCTATCCGGACTCTACCCACGCTCCACGGTTGCCTAATTTTTGAAGTTCAACCGTTTCTGGGGGACGCATGCTGCAAAATATCAGGGACAATTCACAAGGCTGGATTGCCAAGACTATCATCGGGATCATCGTCGCATTGATGGCGTTCACCGGTATCGAAGCCATTTTCCAGGCTTCGGGTAATAACAAGCAGGACGTGGCCAAGGTCAACGGTGAAGAAATCACCCAGACCGAACTGAGCCAGGCTGTCGACATGCAACGGCGCCAGCTGATGCAACAGTTGGGCAAGGATTTCGACGCGTCCCTGCTGGACGAAAAGCTGCTGCGCGATGCTGCCCTCAAGGGCCTGATCGACCGTAAGCTGCTGCTGCAAGGCGCTGCTGATTCCAAGTTTGGCTTCTCGGAAGCTGCGCTGGACCAGGTGATCCTGCAGACGCCGGAATTCCAGGTAGACGGCAAGTTCAACGCCGAACGCTTTGACCAGGTGGTCCGTCAGTTGGGCTACAGCCGCCTGCAATTCCGTCAGATGCTGACCCAGGAAATGCTGATCGGCCAGGTTCGCGCAGGCATCGCCGGCAGTGGTTTCGTGACCGACGCCGAGGTGCTGGCATTCGCCCGCCTGGAAAAACAGACCCGCGATTTCGCCACCGTCAACATCAAGGCTGACCCTGCGGCGGTGAAACTCACCGACGACGAGGTCAAGGCCTACTACGACCAGCACGCCAAAGAGTTCATGACCCCGGACCAGGTGGTCATCGACTATCTGGAATTGAAGAAGTCGTCCTTCTTCGACCAGGTTACGGTCAAGGACGATGAGCTGCAGGCCGCCTACGAGAAGGAAACCGCCAACCTCGCTGAACAACGTCGTGCCGCGCACATCCTGATTGAAGTCAACGACAAGGTCACCGAGGCGCAAGCCAAGGCCAAGATCGAAGACATCCAGGCGCGCCTGGCCAAGGGTGAGAAGTTCGAAGCCCTGGCCAAGGAGTTCTCCCAGGATCCAGGTTCGGCCAACAATGGCGGCGACCTCGGTTTTGCCGGCCCTGGTGTTTACGACCCGGACTTCGAAACCGCCTTGTACGGCTTGAAGCAAGACCAGGTGTCGGCGCCGGTGCGCACCACCTTCGGTTGGCACCTGATCAAGTTGCTGGGCGTTGAAGCGCCTGAAGTGCCATCGTTCGCCAGCCTGAAAGACAAGCTGACCCGCGAGCTCAAGGCCCAGCAGGTTGAACAGCGTTTTGTCGAAGCGACCAAGCAATTGGAAGATGCGGCATTCGAAGCCTCTGACCTGGCCCAGCCGGCGTCTGACTTGAAGCTGACCGTCCACACCTCGGCGCCGTTTGGCCGTGAAGGTGGCGAAGGTGTTGCGGCCAACCGTGCCGTGGTCACTGCAGCCTTCAGTCCGGAAGTGCTGGATGAAGGTGCCAACAGCAGCGCTATCGAGCTCGACCCGGAAACCATCATCGTGCTGCGTGCCAAAGAGCATCTCAAGCCGGCCCAATTGCCGCTGGAGAACGTTGCTGCGGCCATTCGCACCCAGATGACCAAGGAGCGCGCGAGCGCTGCCGCCAAAGCCCGTGCCGACGAGTTGATCGCCAGCCTGCGTGATGGCAAGACCGCGCTGGACCAGCCGGTTGACGGTCAGGCCTGGAAGGTGACTGAGGCGGCTACCCGTGGCCAGGAGTCTATCGACCCGGCCGTGCTGCAAGCCTTGTTCCGCATGCCCAAGCCTGCGGCCAAGGACAAACCGACCTTCACCACCGTGACCCTGCGCGATGGCAGCCTGATGATCGTGCGCTTGAACGGCGTGAACGAAGCGGCGGCCCCTACGGACGAAGAAAAGGCGCAATACCGCCGCTTCCTCGCTTCCCGTATTGGCCAGCAGGATTTCGCGGCCTACCGCAAGCAGTTGGAAACCCAGGCAGACATCAAGAAGTACTGATGCCGGCCTGAATAAAAAGACCCCGACCTGAAAAGGCCGGGGTCTTTTTTTGCCCTTGATAAAGTGAGTGCTGAATGCGCTTTAGGCGTTCTTGGCTGCAAACTTGAGCTTGCCCCACGTCAACCCGATCACCGCCGCCAGGGTTGAAGCCGCCAACACGCTCAGCTTGGCAGCCGACAGCAGGGCCGGGTCGGAGAATGCCAGGGACGAAATAAAGATCGACATGGTAAAACCGATCCCCGCCAACAGACCGACCAGGCCAACGCCCGTCCACGTCACACCGTCCGGCAGCTTGCAGATGTTCAGCTTGACCAGCGCCAGGCTCGCCAGCATCACGCCCAGAGGCTTGCCGAGCACCAGGGCGAAGATGACGCCCATGAACACACCGTGGGCCAGCGGGTCATCCAGATTGAAACCGTCCAGGCTCACACCGGCGTTGGCCAAGGCAAACAGCGGCATCACGCCGAAGGCTACCCACGGGTGCAGCGCCGATTGAACCCGCTGCACCGGCGGCAGTATTTCCCGCTGGGCTTCGCGCAATTGCTTGAGGGGCGTGGCGACTTGCTGGGCCCCTTCGGCCGGCTGCGAGAACCGGTCCATCAGTTCGTTGAAGGTGCGTTCGATGGTTTCCAGCGGGCGTTCCCGGGTGGGCTTGGAATTGACCGGGGTCATCAAGCCAAGGATCACGCCGGCCAGCGTTGGGTGCACGCCGGTCTTGAGCAGGCCAAACCACACAATAGCGCCAGGCAGCAGGTAGATCGCCGCCTTGCTGATACCCATGCGTTGGAACACCAGCACCAGGGCCAGCCCGCCTGCAGCAATCACCAAGCCCATGTAGTCGAGACTGGCGGTGAAAAAGATCGCGATGATCAGGATCGCCACAATGTCATCGATGATCGCCAGGGCCAGCAGCAGGATACGCACGCCACTGGGGATCGACTTGCCCAGCAGCGCGAGCACGCCCACGGCAAAGGCGATGTCGGTCGCGGTAGGCACCGCCCAGCCACCTGCGGCGGCAGTGCCGTGGTTGAGCAGGGTGTAGATGAGCGCCGGCATCAGCACGCCGCCCAGGGCTGCGCCTAATGGCAGCGTGGCCAGCTTCAGGTTGGCGAGGGCGCCGTCTTTGATTTCCTGGCGGATCTCGGCACCGACCACCAGGAAGAAGATGGTCATCAGCCCGTCATTCACTAGAAAATGCAGGGAGCGCGACACGCTGTAGTCGCCCAGCCCGAGGGTGATGGGCGTGTTCCAGAAATGCTCGTAGGTCGCGGCGGCGGAGCTGTTGGCCCACACCAGCGCAACGATGGCAGCCAGCAGCAGCACGATACCGCTGACGGCTTCAATGTGTGAAAAGCGCTCAAGGGCGGACAGCGCGCCCTCAGTCAAACGCTGGGGGCGAGGGATGGCGGGGTGTTTATCAGGCACGACAAATCTCCATTGGCGGCCCGACCAATGCTTGGCTTTTAACCTGCGCCGTGCTTTATGCAGCAGCGCACCCAGGGGCGATGATAGAAAGGTGAGGAATAAGTTGTAAACAAACTTGTCATAGAGCCGCGCACATTACGGATCTTTATCGATCCTATGTGTGCCAGGCTTTTTCCTACTGATGCTGCTGTCTAAGCCTGAGATGTTTTACCGACAGGAATCGCGCTTCAATGTCGTGTTCTGTTGCACAATACCGTCCGGACCGTTTTCTTCAGGATTTTCAATGTCGACATCATTTCACTTGCGCACTCTCGGGTTGGCGCTGGTGCTGGCGGGCGCTGCGGGCTGCTCGTCACCCAAGACCGCTATCTACGAACATGAGAATTTCGACGACTCCGGTACGTTTTCCCGCGATTACCCGGTGAGCGATGTGGCGGCCTGTGAGGCTGCGCGCCGTGCCCTGCTGAGTCAGGGCTACATCATTACCAGTAGCGATCCGAAGTTGGTGGCCGGCAACAAGAGCTTCCAGCAGACCGGCGAGACCCACCTGCAGATCAGTTTCAATGTGGTGTGCGCCGCTGATGGCAAGGGCAGCAATCACTCGACGATGTTTGCCAACGCCTTGCAGGACCGCTATGCGCTGAAGAAGGTCAACAACTCCGCGAGCCTCGGCGTGGGCGTGCTGGGCTCGGTGTCGATGCCGATTGGCTCCACCGATGATTCGATGGTGAAAGTGGCCAGCGAGACCGTCTCGGCACCCAAGTTCTACGAGCGCTACTTCGCGCTGGTGGACGTGTTCCTGCCGCAGGAAGTGAAGCAGGCCGAGCATATCCCCGAGCAGCCCAAGGCCGACCTGGGCGTGCCCGAGCCCAAGGCCGCTCCGGCAGCCGAGAAGGTCGAGGCGCCGAAGGAGGTGCCTGTAGCGCCCGCCGCTGCAGAGCCGCTTGCGCCGCCACCTGAGGCAGCACCGATCGCGCCGGTGACAGAGCCTGCTCCGGTGGCGCCGGCGCCGACTGATCCTACGTTGCCGGCGCCGACAGAAGCGATTCCACCGCTTCCGATGCCTGCGCAATAACGCAATGCTCGAATGTGGGAGCGGGGTGTCAGGTAGAGAAGCGTCGGCTGACAGGTCGCTATCGCAGCATAGGTATCGACACAACTCTGTAGCGCTCAACAGTAACCACGATGCGAAGCGAGCCGCTCTTGCTCTTGATCTGCTTTTGATCTTGATCTTAAGCGCCCCGTCAAACCACGCTGGCGGATTACGGGCACACCGAGCCCAAGCGAGGTGCCGAGTGGTGGGGCAAGAGCGTTTTGCTTACTTTTGACTGGGCCGGCAATCCGGCTTTTCAAAAGTAAGACGCCGTCAGGGCGGAACCCTAAGTGGCCGTTACCGCAGGAATGGATATGTACTCATTCCAGCCCAACTAAATGGCCGACCACAAGGCCGCCTTCGCGAGCAAGCCCGCCCCCACAGGTTGATCGTGGGGTGTCAGGTAGATAGGTGTCGGCTGGCAGTGCGTCATCGCAGGCAAGCCAGCTCCCACAGTTGGACCGTGGGGTGTCAGGTGGATAGGCGTCGGCTGTCAGGCCGTCTTCGCAGGCAAGCTAGGTCCCACATGTTGTGCGAGGTTGCGGTTAAGCTAAATCCTGTGATCGCTGCTACGTTTAATCCTGAAGAGCAGGAATGTCACGACGTCGACATTTTTTCGTCATGACGGCACTTTAGGCTGGGTTCGCAGGTCATTAATCTGCAACCGCTTTCAACATGAAGAAGGAGTCCACCATGGACGATTACCAGGAAGAACTGCTGGAGTACCAGGCATTCGAGCTAGACCCACTGGACCCAGCCGACGATGCCACCGAGCTGTAACACCGACTTCAGGCGGAGTGGCGCTGACTGCGGCGAAATTCCCCTGGGGTCTGGTTGTTCCAGCGCCTGAAGGCCCTTTGGAAGGCTTGGGCTGAAGCAAAACCGAGCAAGTAGGCGATCTCGCCGAACGCCAGTTCCGTGTCGCGAATGTAGGTCATGGCCAGGTCGCGACGGGTGTCATTGAGAATCGCGCGAAACTGCGTGCCTTCCTCGGCCAGTTTGCGCCGCAATGTCCAGGTGGGCAGCTTCAAGCGTGCCGCCACTTCCTCCAGGTCGGGTTCCCGGCCACCATTGAGCATCGGCCCGAGCAAACGGGTAATGCGCTCGCGCAGGCTGCGGGTGCGAGTCAGTTGCTCCAATTCCCTTTCACACAGTTGTAGCAACAGGTGCCAGGTGCTTGGGCAATGCTGTGGGTTGCGCAGCGCCAGGGTCGGTTGGCTGAGGCGCAGTTGATTGACCTCTGCGCCGAAGTGCACCACACCCTCTCCCAGCACCTTGTAGTGGTCGTGGTAGTCCGGCGCGTCGAACTCGATTTCAATCCGCTGGGCCTGCACCGGCTGTTGCGCCAGGCCGGACAGCTGCTGCAACCAGCCGGCGATGATCGAATCCACCACAAAGCGGTTGTAGGCGTTGTAGGGGCTGATGGAATAAAACCGCAGCCACGCGCCTTCGGCGTCTTCATGAAAGCTTGATTGCCCGCGATAGTTGGAACCGTAAAGCGCTTCAAAGCGTGTGAGCGTACGTGCGGCTTCGCGCACAGTGGGCGCTTGTGCGGCGGTGACGCCGGCAAGGCCGGCCTGGCTCAAGCGGCTGAGCTGGCCCATGCGCAAGCCCAGGCCGGGGTTGCCGGTCAGCTGGATGGCCGCGTGGCCCAGGCGCATGTAGCGCGGGATCGACAAGCGTGCACCGGCTTCAGCCAGGCGCGCCGGATCAAGGCCGTATTGCAGCAGCAGGGGCTGCGGGTCCAGGCCGTGGCTGTGGATGGCGTCGGCCAGGGTATGCACGAAGCCCACCGACAGATCCCCCAGGCGCACCGGCTTCACGGCGCTACAGCCAGATATTCAGCAGGCGCGCACCACGAGCGTCGCCATCGGCGAAGACTTGCCCATTGCGGCTGAGAAAACTCTGGCCGGCGCTGCCCAGGTCCCAGAACTGCCCGCGCAGAAAGACGCTCATGCCCGCGGTGGCTTGGCTGACGGGTGGCTGGCTGATCAGGGTGAGGCGACGCCAGGCTGCGCCCTCGCTGGTTTCTTCAGGCTTGAGGCTCACTTCAGAGGGCGTGGATACGCTCTTGAAGCCACGCCACGGACGCTCCCAGGTGTCGCGGCCGGTCACAAAAGCGGGCACCGCGATCAATTGCGCGCCTTGCTCGTTGAGCTTGCGGTAGTTGTCCGGGTACCAGCTGTCGCTGCCCACCAGGATGCCCAGGCGCCCCGCGGGAGTATCGACAACGTTGACGGCATGCTCATCACCCGGCTCGATAAAGCCACGCTCATCGTAGATCGGGTAAAGCTGGCGCTGCGGTTGGCCCAGCGGCAAGCCGTCGGCGGCAAACACCACGCTGGCGTTGTACAGCGCGCCATGGCCGATTTCCAGTTGGCCCTGGATCACGCTTGGGTTGGGCAGGGCGATGGAGCCGGCCACCAGGGTCACGCCAAATTCTTTGGCGAGGCCGCCAAACAACACTTGATAGTCGCGGGCCATGGCCGGGGCTTTCATGCGCAGGTACGCATCATCCATGCGGTTGTCGCCGGTGGCGCTGATCCAGGCTTTGGCAAATTGCAGCGGGTTGCTGATCGACAGCCAGTTCATGGCGTCCTTGAGATGAGCGGCCTGGTACAGCTCGTTTTTTTCGCCGCCGAGCATCAGCCAGGTGCCGATATGTTCCGGCAGCACCACCACGGTCTTGGCATTGATCAGCCCCAGGTCCCGAGCGTTTTGCAGGTAGGCCGACAGCTTCAGGTGCAGGCGTTCCAGGCTCTGGTAATCGGCAGGGAACAGCTCCGGCTGGATGCCCAGCAGGTTGCCCCGGTCGGCCGGTTCGCCCTCATTGACGGCGAGGGTGATGCGCAGGTCGGACAGGTAATGCGCCACGGGGCGCTCCTGGGTCCAGACCAAGTACGCGGCGAGGGAGGCAACCAGGGCCATGATGACGGTGAACGCTAGAAGTTTACGCATGGGGCAACAGACAACAGACCAAGTGCAGGGTTCGCGACTAGGGTAGGGCCCATGGCGTGGCTTGCCAAGGGGCGCTGTGCATTTGGATCAATAACTTGTCAGTTTCAGTCATTGAGCCGTGGTCCACCGCCTCTTAGTCTGTGGGACATAAACCGATGGCACGCCGTTCGAGTGCGCCACGTCCCGTGATGATCCGTTGTGGAGCTGTACCATGACCGCTGCTGCCTACCCGCACCTGCTGGCCCCGTTGGACCTGGGTTTTACCACCTTGCGCAACCGTACCCTGATGGGCTCGATGCACACCGGCCTGGAGGAAAAGCCCGGCGGTTTCGAGCGCATGGCGGCCTATTTTGCCGAGCGTGCCCGTGGCGGCGTGGGCCTGATGGTCACCGGCGGTATTGGCCCCAATGATGAAGGTGGCGTGTATGCCGGTGCGGCCAAGCTGACCACCGAAGACGAGGCGCGCAAGCACAAGATCGTCACCCAGGCCGTGCACGACGCGGGTGGCAAAATCTGCATGCAGATCCTCCACGCTGGGCGTTACGCCTACAGCCCCAAGCAGGTGGCACCGAGCGCTATCCAGGCGCCGATCAACCCGTTCAAGCCCAAGGAACTGGATGAAGAGGGCATCGAAAAACAGATCCAGGACTTTGTCACCTGCTCGCTGCTGGCTCAGGTCGCCGAGTATGACGGCGTTGAAATCATGGGTTCCGAAGGCTACTTCATTAACCAGTTCCTCGCCGCCCACACCAATCATCGCACCGACCGTTGGGGCGGCAGCTTTGAAAATCGCATGCGCCTGGCCGTGGAAATTGTGCGCCGTGTACGCGAAGCCGTAGGCCCGAACTTCATTATCATCTTCCGCCTGTCGATGCTCGACCTGGTGGAAGGCGGCAGCGTCTGGGAAGAAATCGTGCAGTTGGCCAAGGCCATCGAACAGGCCGGCGCGACGATCATCAACACCGGTATCGGCTGGCACGAAGCCCGTATCCCGACCATCGCCACCAAGGTACCCCGTGGTGCGTTCAGTAAAGTCACGGCCAAATTGCGCGGTTCGGTACAGATTCCGCTGATCACCACCAACCGCATCAACACCCCGGAAATCGCCGAGCAGATCCTGGCCGAAGGCGACGCCGATATGGTCTCGATGGCGCGGCCGTTTCTCGCTGATCCCGAGTTCGTCAACAAGGCCGCCGCCGGGCGCGCCGATGAGATCAATACCTGCATCGGCTGCAACCAGGCCTGCCTGGACCACACCTTTGGCGGCAAGCTCACCACCTGCCTGGTCAACCCGCGGGCGTGCTACGAAACCGAGCTCAATTACTTGCCGGTCAAGCAGATCAAAAAAGTTGCGGTGGTCGGCGCCGGCCCTGCGGGCCTGGCCGCTGCTACCGTGGCCGCCGAGCGCGGGCATCAGGTGACCTTGTTCGACTCCGCCAGCGAGATCGGCGGCCAGTTCAATATCGCCAAGCGCGTGCCGGGCAAGGAAGAGTTCTTCGAGACCTTGCGTTATTTCAAGCGCAAATTGCAGACCACCCACGTCGAGCTGTGCCTCAACACCCGTGTGGACGTTACGCAACTGGTGGCGGGCGGTTATGACGAGGTGATCCTGGCCACCGGCATCGCACCGCGTACCCCGGCGATTCCCGGTGTCGACAATGCCAAGGTCCTGAGTTACCTGGACGTGATCCTCGAACGCAAGCCGGTGGGCAAGCGCGTGGCGGTGATCGGCGCCGGTGGCATTGGTTTTGACGTGTCTGAATTTCTCGTCCACCAAGGCGTATCCACCAGCCTGGATCGCGAGGCGTTCTGGAAAGAATGGGGCATCGACACCCAACTGCAAGCCCGTGGCGGCGTGGCCGGGATCAAACCCGAGCGCCATGCGCCGGCCCGTGAAGTGTTCCTGCTGCAACGCAAGGCTTCCAAGGTGGGCGACGGCCTGGGCAAGACCACGGGCTGGATCCACCGCACGGGTTTGAAGAACAAGCAGGTGCAGATGCTCAACAGTGTCGAGTACCTGAAGATCGACGATGAAGGCTTGCATATCCGCATCGGCGCCGAGGGCGAGCCGCAAGTCCTGGCAGTGGACAATATCGTCATCTGCGCCGGCCAGGACCCGCTGCGCGAATTGCACGACGGCCTGGTCGCTGCCGGCCAGAACGTGCACCTGATCGGCGGCGCCGATGTGGCGGCCGAACTGGACGCCAAGCGCGCCATCAACCAGGGCTCGCGCCTGGCGGCCGAGCTGTAAGGCGTCAAGAGGGGCGGTGGTAGACTACCGCCCCTTTTTTCATTCAGATACCTGCCGATGGGCCCTTTCGACTGGCTTCCTCACGCGCTCCTTGAACCTTTGCAACTGGACTGGCTGAACGGAGTCGAGTTGGCCGTGCTGCGCCTGGACTGTATCGACCCGCTGATCAGCGGCAACAAGTGGTTCAAACTCACCAAGCACTTGGTGCAGGCCCGACACGCCGGGGCCGCGGGGGTGATGAGTCTCGGCGGCGCTTACTCCAACCATCTGCATGCACTGGCGGCAGCGGGCAAGCGCTTTGGTTTTCCCACGGTCGGCCTGCTGCGAGGTCATCCTCAAGACACCCCCACGGTTCTCGACCTTAAAGCCTTCGGCATGCAGCTGCATTGGCTGGGTTATGGCGGTTATCGGGCGCGGCATGAAGCGGGTTTCTGGTTGCCTTGGTGCGAGCAGTATCCTGGCTTTCATCCGATACCCGAAGGCGGCGGTGGGCTGGCCGGTGCGCAGGGCTGTGGCGTATTGGTCGAGCAGGCGCGGGCGCAGTTGGGCAAGCTCGGTTGGAGCGATTACGATGCCTGGTGGTTGGCGGCGGGTACCGGCACGACAGTGGCGGGGCTGGCGCTGGCGGAGGCGGGTGCGCATCGGGTGTATGGCGCCATGGCGGTGCCGGATGACCACGGTGTGGCGCAGAACGTGAGTGCCATCGTGCAGGACGGTTATACATTGCTGGACGCCTGTCGCGGTGGCTTTGCCAAGGTCGATCCGCTGTTGCTCAACTTTATCCAGCGCACCGAACAAGCGTGCGGTCTACCGCTGGAGCCGCTCTACACCGGCAAGGCGCTGCTGGCGTTGAAACAGCAGATCGAGGCCGGACGCTTCGCCCCCGCCACTCGCCTGATCTTCGTCCATACCGGCGGCTTACAAGGCCGCCGAAGTGTGGCGCCCATTTGAAGGGGCTGATAAATATCAGGCAATGAGGCGTCGGCTGCCTGCTGGTCCCCTCAAATAGATATATGGCTTTCAATGAAGTGGGCACTCAGGGCAACCACCTCCTTGTATTGCAGGTCTACCGTAATCATGTGATAGCAGTTATCCAACAGCACTTTGGTGACAGGGCCTGCGAGTTTCTGTTCGGTGTAATCGGCGTTCCACCTGCCACTGACATCATCCTCGATGGAGTGGATGATCAGCGCGGGTGCGTTGATCAACGGCATGCGCCGTTTCACTCGTGTCGTCAGTTTATGCATTTGCCGCAGACTCTTGCCAGACATGCTCAGCAAGCCTGCAGCACTGCTTTCACCCATTTTCATCTGCCGTTCGACAATGGCTCGCAACCGCCTGTTTTTAATACCGAACGGCGGCCGCTCATTGAAGACGCAAAAGTCCAACACAAAGGGAATTCGAGTTACCCAAGGCATTAACCGTGTGACGGATGAGGCGTTCCAGCCATCGTTACGCAAGGTCAGGGAATATAACAACAGCCCGGCAACTTGCCCCGGGTGTTCGGACGCCACATACATCGACATCACGGCCCCCATGGACAAACCGCCGA
>NZ_SMOF01000001.1:3924128-3931516 GCF_018135665.1 Pseudomonas sp. B2021 | reverse complement strand
TGGAGGACGTTGTCGATGACATCGGTGGGGGTAATGGTCCCGTCGAAGTCACACAAGACATACCACTGGCTGAACGTCGGAGGTGCTGTAGCATCTCCCTGATCCGCGCAAGTGTGCTGGCGACAGTTACTTGAGGCGCCTTCCATAAAAATCCCGTTCAGTTCGTTGTCAGAGGCGAGTGTTCAATTGCTGGAGCACTGCCGTGCGACAAAACATTACGGGTTCTTTCTGATGGATGTCGTGGGAGTAATCCCAAGCTAAAAGCGTTAAATCGAAACTACAAAGTAGGAAATGTATAGACGATGTAGGATGGTTTACCTGGCACGCTTGGAGTGCCAGGTAAAGTCGTTACCTGCGTTTGGGCATCATGCGCAGCGCCGTGTTATCGCGCATCACGTAATGATGAAAGATCCCCGCCAACGCATGCAGCCCGATCAGCCAGTAACCGATCTGGCCAAATAGCACGTGCCAGCCTTCAATTTCCTTGGCCAATGCTTTGTTTTCCGTGATCAGCGGCGGCAATTCCATCCCATAGAACATCACTGAATGCCCTTCGGCACTGACGATCAACCAACCGGCAATCGGCATGCCGATCATCAACGCATACAACGCAGCGTGCATCAGCGTCGCCAGCAGGCTTTGCCACTGCGGCGGCGCCGGCACGATCTTCGGCGCCACCCCCAGGCTACGTGCAAACAAGCGCAGCCACATCAGTACAAACACGGTAAGGCCGAGCATGAAGTGCATTTCAACAATCAAGGTGCGCGCACCGCTGCCTTTGGGGAATTGGCCGCGCAGTTCAATGCAGGCGTAGACCACCGCCAGCAGTACCACCATCAACCAGTGCAACGCAATGGACATAGTGCTGTAGCGTGTATCGGAATTTTTCCACGGCATCGCTGTGTTCCTCACTCATCAGGGCGTACCTCCATTCTTTAGCGATGGAGTGCATTAACTGTATGCCTGTTTTGAGCGCTGCGCTTGTTGCCACTGCCCTTGTCTTGACCTCGGTCAGTAGGCCTGCGGCATTTCCCCGCGGGCCAGGCGCTGGTTGATGTCGCTGATGACCCGTGGCAGATCGGTGATGGTGTCAATCAGGTAATGTGGACGTGAAGCTTCGAACATCGCTTCGATGCGCTGGCGCTCGCTGGCCAGTGTGTCGGTGTCCAGCGCGCGGAATTGCTCGTAGGTCAGGCCCAGCGCGTTGCCAGAGCAGGTCAGGGCCACGGTCCACATGCCGGCACGGCGACCTTCGAGAATGCCCGGCACGGTGTCGTCGACCTTCACGCAGGCCGCCACATCATCAATGCCCAGGGCGATCACGTTAGCCAGCGCCTGGGCCGGCCATGGTCGGCCGTTGGGCACTTCGTCAGTGGCCACGACGTGGTCGGCGACGTAGCCGTTGGTGGCAGCCAGGGCCACGACCTTGTCCATCACCTGCTTGGGGTAGCCGGAGCAGGAACCGATCTTGATACCTTGGCCGCGCAGGGCGGCGATGGTGTCGAGGGCGCCGGGGATCAGGGCCGAGTGCTCGGCAATTTTCTCGATCTGCAGCGGCATGAAGCGCTGGTAGATGGCGGTCACGTCGTCGTCGGTGGGCGTGCGGCCGAACGCCTGGCGGTAGCGTTCGGCAACTTGCGGTTGGTCGCAGAGGGTGCGGATATGGTCCCACTTGCCCATGCCCATCGGGCCACGGGCCTCCTCGATAGATACCTGCACGTCGAACTCGGCGAAGGCCTCGACAAAAATCTGCGTGGGGGCGAAGGAGCCGAAATCGACCACGGTGCCCGCCCAGTCGAGGATAACGGCCTGGAGGGTGTTGGGGTTTTGATAGTTCATGATTCAGATCCTGTGGGTAATGGCATTCATGTCTGTAGGAGCGAGCTTGCTCGCGAAAAACATCCAGGCACCGCGTTGACTCAGGATGCCCGCGTCATCGTTAACGCGCTTCGAGAGCAAGCTCGCTCCTACACATTTCTTGCAGCACCTCGGCGATGGCCTTGACGGCTGCGCGCATGCCGGCCGCGTCGACATGACCGATGCAGCCCACGCGAAAGGTTTCCACCTGCGTCAGTTTGCCCGGATACAGGATGAAACCCTTGGCCTTGACCCGTTCGTAGAAGTCTTTGAACTGGTAGCGCGGGTCTGTGGGGGCGTGGAAGGTGGCAATGATCGGCGCTTGGATCGCCGACGGCAGAAAACTGCGCAGGCCCAGTTCGGCCATGCCGTCCAGCAATGCCTGGCAGTTATTCACGTAGCGCTGGTGACGGGCGGGCAGGCCGCCTTCCTCGGCGTATTGCAACAGCGCTTCATGCAGAGCAGCAACCACGTGGGTCGGCGGCGTGAAGCGCCATTGTCCCGTCTTGGCCATGTAGGTGTGCTGGTCGAACAGGTCCATCGCCAGGGAATGGCAGTTGCCCTGGGATGCAGCCAGCGCCGCTTTTTCGGCAAAGACAAAGCCCATCCCCGGTACGCCTTCCAGGCATTTGCCAGAGGCGGCGATCAACGCGTCGAAGGGTATTTCGCGGGCATCAATCGGCAGCGCGCCGAAGGAACTCATGGCGTCGATGATCAAGCGCTTGCCGTGGCTTTTGACCACCTCGGCGATCTGCGCCAATGGGTTGAGAATGCCGGTGCTGGTTTCGCAATGGATCAGCGCGACGTGGGTGATGGCGGCATCGGCGTGTAACAGGCGATCCACATCGGCGGCAGTGGTGGGCTCGTCTTCGGCGGTTTCAAAGATGCTGAATTGGCGGCCAAGCACCTCGCAGATTTTCGCCAGGCGCTTGCCGTAGGCGCCGTTGATCAACACCAGCACCTTGCCATTGCGAGGGACCAAGGTGCCGATCGCAGCTTCGACGGCGAAGGTGCCGCTGCCCTGCAACGGCACGCAGTGGTGGCTCTCGGCGCCGTTGAGGATCGCCAACAACTGCCTGCACACACTGGCTGTGAGCTGGTTGAAGCGGTCGTCCCACGAACCCCAATCTACCATCATCGCCTGGCGGGTGCGGTTCGAGGTGGTCAGGGGGCCGGGGGTCAACAGGATCGGCGCGGCAGTGGGCATGTCAAATCCTCGCAAGGTGTCGGGGTTCAAGCTACGGCGCCTAAATTGCAGTTTGGCTTGTCATCAATCAAATTGTTTGTTGTTATGTGAGCTATCAGTGAGGCCGATAGCTATGAACCTGTTCCAACTGCGTGCATTCGATGCCGTGGCCCGCGAGGGCAGTTTTACCCGCGCGGCGGCTCGGCTGTTTATCAGCCAGCCGGCGGTCACCGGGCATATCAAGGCGCTTGAGGAGCATTACCAGATCCCGCTGTTGCGCCGCACCGCACGCCGGGTGGAGTTGACCGAGGAGGGCGCACGCCTGGCGGCCATCACTCGGGCGATCTTCGGTTTGGTCGACGAGGCGCAAACCATGCTGGAAGCCAACCGCCAGTTGCTCACCGGGCGCCTGGAAGTGGCGGCCGATGGCCCTCATCTGGTGATGCCGATGATCGCCAGCCTGCGCGCGCGCTACCCCGGCATTACCGTGAACCTGCGTTTGGGCAATGCCCAGGAAACCCTGGCGGCGCTGCTGTCCGAACATGCGGATGTGGCGGTGCTCACCGAGGTGGAACCGCGCAATGGCCTGCACTTGCAACCCTTGGACCAGTCACGGATTTGCGCCTTGGTGCCGGCCGCGCACCCGTGGGCCAAGCAGCCTGACGGTATCGAGTTGGCGCAGTTGCATGAGGTGATCATGGTGCTGCGCGAGCCCAACTCCATTACCCGTCGCACTTTTGATGACGCGTGCCTTGCGGCGAATGTGCAACCCAAAGTGCTGCTGGAACTGGACAGTCGTGAAGCCGTGACCGAAGCGGTGGCGGCAGAATTGGGCGTGGGCGTGGTGTCGTCGATGGAGGTCAGCCCGGACCCGCGTGTACAGGCGGTACCGATCCTCGGCGATGGCCTGCTGAACCGGCACATGCTCGGCTGCATGGAGCGGCGCCGCTCGCTGCGCTTGATTCAGGCGTTTTTCGAGTTGGCGTGAAGGCTTTCACGCACGATCTCCAGGAAGGTCGCGACCACGCGGCGTGAACTCTGCTCTTTCAGGCACACCAGGGTTTCTTTCATGCGTTGTGTGCAATCGCGGATCGGCATGGCGTATACCCGCGCGTCGGCACCGAACTCTGCCGCCGACACCACGCCTACGCCAATCCCCACCACCACGGCTTCCCGGGCGGCTTCGCGGCCTTCCACCTGGATGGCGGGGCGAATGCGCAGGCCGGCTTGGCGCATTTCCTGCTCCAGGGTCTGACGGGTGACCGAGCCGGTTTCCCGCAGCACCAGCGGGGTGTTATCGAGGTCGGCCAGGCAAATCGATTCGCGCCCGGCCCAGGCATGGTCACGTGCGACAAAAGCCAGAAGTTGGTCGTCGGGCAGCGGCAGTGACAACAGGCGCGCATCATCGACATCGCGCCCCAACAGCGCCAGGTCGGCCTGGTAGTTGTAAAGGCGCGACAGCGACTCATCGGTGTTGCCGGTTTCGATCTTCACGCTGATCCCAGGGTATCGCTGGCAGAAGCGCGCAACCTGCGGCAGTACGTGCACGGGTGCATCCACTGCCAGGGTGAGGGTGCCGGTGAGCAGGGCGCGCGAATCCTGCAGCAATTCTTCGGCTTCGGCTTCGATCACAAACAGGCGTTGGGTGATACCCAGCAGGCGCTCACCCAGATCGGTCAGGCGCACCGAACGTTTGTTGCGGTGAAACAGCAGTACGCCGAAGCGCTCTTCCAGTTTGCGCACCTGGTCGGAAATCGCAGGTTGGGTCAGGAACAGGCGTTCGGCCGCCCCGGTAAAACTGCCGTGAATGGCCACCGCATGGAAGGCTTTGAGCTGGGCATGGGAAACGGACATGGCACGTCCTCTTAAAAGCTGAGCTTATATTTGAAATACGATAAATCGATTTTACCTATGAGTCAGCCATTGCTTTGATGCACCTCAGTCGCCGTAGGTTGAGTCCTACAACCACGGCCGCCATGGGCGCAGGCACACCGCACCCATCTGACCAATACCGCGCTCTTCAAGGCCCGGCATTGCAGTGCTCAACCATAAAAACAACAGGCGTTTTCTTTCGATTCTGCCGGCACACTCACACCTGAGGTCAGAACCACCATGAATATCCCTATGGGTAGCATCAAGCGTTGGCGCGTGCAGATTTTTGCCATCACCTGGCTGGCGTATGCCGCGTTCTATTTCACCCGCAAAGCGTTTTCAGTGGCGAAGCTGGGGATCGGCGACGACCCGAGTTTCCCCCTCGACAAAATGATGATGGCCAACCTGGATGGCCTCTACCTCGCCGCGTATGCCGTAGGCCAGTTCACTTGGGGCATGCTTGCCGACCGCTTCGGGCCACGGGTGGTGGTGCTTGGTGGCTTGCTGATTTCCGCAGGCGCGGCGTTGGTGATGGGCACCTTTGCCACCTTGCCGATCTTTGTCACTTGCATGTTAGTGCAGGGCTTGGCGCAGTCCACCGGCTGGTCGGGGTTATGCAAGAACCTTGGCAGTTTCTTCCCGGCGCAGCAGCGGGGGCGGGTGTTGGGGTTATGGAGTTCGTGTTACGCGTTTGGCGGGTTGGTCGCGTCACCGTTTGCCGGTTGGTGGGCCTATACGCTGATCGGCAGTTGGCACGCGGCGTTTATTTCCAGTGCCGCAGTGGTAGCGGTGGTGGCCGTGTTGTTCTTTATGTTCCAGCGCAATACCCCGCAGGATGTGGGCTTGCCGGCAGTCGAGCCCGAGCCCGAGCCGATGCTGAGCGCCGAGCAGTTGGCCGCCCAGCAGCGCGTCAGCGTACTCGAACCCCTGCGCGCGATCCTGCGCAACCGCACGGTGTTGACCCTGGGGCTGGCGTACTTCCTGCTCAAGCCGGCGCGCTACGCGATTCTGTTGTGGGGGCCGGTGATCGTCTACGAGCAGATGCCGTCGGTGGGCAAGGTCGGTGCCGCCATTGTGCCCACCGCGTTTGAGTTGGCTGGTTTACTGGGGCCGGTGCTGATCGGCCTGGCCTCCGACAAACTGTTCGGCGCCCGGCGCATGCCCGCCTGTGTGCTGAGCCTGTTGGCGCTGACGGTTGCCCTGGCGTTGTTCATGGGCGCGCTGCACACCGGCAGTGTGGTGCTGGTGATGGCCCTTCTGTTTGTCATGGGCCTGACGCTGTATGGGCCGGACTCAATGATCAGCAGCACCGCGGCCATCGACTTCGGCACCGCCAAGGCCGGCGCTACCGCCGCGGGTTTTGTGAACGGCTGCGGTTCGGTGGGGGCGATTCTGGGCGGTTTGCTGCCAGGCTATTTCGATACCGTTACGGTATTTATTGTGTTTGCCGGTGCGGCGCTGTTTTCTTCGCTGGTGCTGATGCCCTACTGGAATGCCAGGCCCGCCGTACTGGCCCAGGCCGGGGATTTTGTGCCGGACCGCAATGCGGTGATCAAACCCTTGCGCACCTGAGGGCCTTGGCCGGTTTTTTGGTGGAACGAAGCGTTCTCGCGCTATAAACTCTGCCCCCAAAGCGCCGGCCAGTAGACGTTTGGGCGCGATGGAAATAAGAGAGTGAGTCATGGGCGCACAGTGGAAAGTCAAACATAAAGAAGCGGCAGCCAATGCCAAGGGCAAGATCTTCGGCAAGCTGGTGAAAGAAATCACCATCGCCGCCCGCAACGGCGCCGATACCGCGACCAACGCGCACCTGCGCCTGGTGGTGGAACAGGCCAAAAAGGCCTCGATGCCCAAGGAAACCCTGGACCGCGCGATCAAGAAGGGCGCCGGTCTGCTCGGTGAAACCGTGCAATACCACCGCGTCACCTACGAAGGTTTCGCGCCGCACCAGGTGCCTTTGATCGTCGAGTGCGTGACTGACAACATCAACCGCACCGTGGCGGAAATCCGCGTGGCCTTCCGCAAGGGCCAACTGGGCGCTTCCGGCTCGGTAGCCTGGGATTTCAACCATGTCGGGCTGATCGAAGCATCGCCGGACACCCCGGACGCCGATCCGGAAATGGCCGCCATCGAAGCAGGCGCCCAAGACTTTGAAGAGGGTGAAGAAGGCGCCACCTTGTTCATCACCGAAACCACCGACCTGGATGCCGTGCAGAAGGCCTTGCCGGAGCAGGGCTTCACCGTGCTGTCGGCCAAGCTGGGTTATATCTCCAAGAACCCGGTCAGCGGTTTGACCGATGAGCAGATGGCAGAAGTCGAGGCGTTCCTGGAAGGCCTGGACAACCATGATGATGTGCAGGACATGTTTGTCGGCCTGGCGGGCTGATGTTTATCTGAGTACACGCGGTCAACCTGTGGGAGCGGGGTTGCTCGCGAATGCGGTGTGACAGTCAACAGATGTATTGCCTGTCTC
>NZ_SMOF01000001.1:3870930-3924118 GCF_018135665.1 Pseudomonas sp. B2021 | reverse complement strand
GCGGTGTGACAGTCAACAGATGTATTGGCTGTTCCACCGCATTCGCGAGCAAGCCCGCTCCCACATTGGTTTAGTGGTGTTGCATAGATTCGAGCAAGACCTCAATTTCTTCAAAGCCCGGCCGCGCCAGCACATCCGGCTGGCAGCAGCGTTGTTGCAGTGCCTGCAAGCGTTCGTCACTGGCCTCAGCCCGCTCCAATAACTCCCCCAGCAACACCCCGAACGCGCGCACTTCAATACGCTGCAGCGCACGGGTTTCCAACGTGTCCGCCGTGGCATGGAAGGACGCCGCGCCAAAGTCTCCCAGCAAGCAATCACCCGCTGCATTCCACAGGATATTGTGGCCATACAGGTCACCATGGGTAATGCCGTGCCGATGCAGGTGCGCCGCCACCGAAGCAATACCCCGCGCCATGCGCAGTGCCACATCCAGGCTGAAACGGGTGTCGGGGGCGTAGATGTCGCGCGTGCACGACGCCAGGCTCGGCAGGGCCGCGAGGTTGCGGTAACTCGGATCGATCAGCTCCATCACCAGGGCGGCCTGGTTATCGGGATGGCCGACGACCCGCCCTTCAACCTTGATCAGGTTGGGATGCAGCCCGGCGGCGATGCAGGCTTGCATTTCATGCAGCGGTGAACCGTCGCTGGTGATGGTGCTCTTGTACAGCTTGACCGCGACCGGCACCGCACGGGGTTTCCACAGCGCCTTGCGAATAATCCCCGAGGCGCCTTCGCCCAGGACTTCGCCCATTTCCAGTTCCTGCCAGGCGATGTTCGGCGTCGCCTCATCACTGCTCACCTGCACGGCCATTTCCACCGGGTTGCCTGCGTAGGCCAGCCAGGTCAGGCTCGGCAGGGTCAGCAGCCACTGCGGCAGATGAGTGAGGCGGTTGGAGGCGATGCGGATCAACTCCAGGTTTTGGCACTGGGCCAGGCTTGGCGGTAGGTGAGTCAGTTGGTTACCGGCCAGCATCAGTTTTTGCAGCAATGGGCGTTGGCCCAGTTCATCGGGCAACTGACTGATGCGGTTATCGGTGAGGATCAGCCAGCGCAACAGCGGCGGCAGGGCGGCGGCGGGCACCTGGCTGATCTGGTTGGCCTTGAAGCCGATCATGCTCAGCTGGGCGCACTGGCCCAGGCATTGTGGCAGTTCGGTAAAGGCGTTGTCCGAACAGAACAGTACGCGCAGGTGCGTCAGGCGGTGCAGGTCGTCGGGCAGGCTGCTCAGCGCGTTGCCGGTGAGGTTGAGGATTTCCAGCGAGTCGGCCAGATCGAAAATTTCCCGGGGGAACTCGGTCAGCCCGCAGGCCAGGTCCAGGCGCATCGCGCCGGCCAATTGGCCAGCCTTGAGTTGGGCGAGGGTATTCATGCAGGCGTGGTGCTCGGAAGAGGGCGTAAAAGGCGCTCATGATAGCCGCTCGGGCGCGGTTTGCGGGCATAGCGTGTGCAATTGCCGCAGGCGACTGGCGGTGCGGGCGAGGTCGATGGCCTGGCCTTCCAGGCATTTATCCAGGGGCTGGTGACCGATAAGTGTCAGTTGTTTGTCCTGGTCGTAGAGCACGTCTACCAGGTTGATAAAGCGCTGTTGCACGGCGATGGGGCATTCGGCCAGATGCGGCAGGCCGTCGATGATCCAGTGGTCGAAGTCCTGGCACAACAACAGGTAGTCCATGACCGCCGTGAGCTGTTCGCACAGGTCGTTGAAGGTGAACGCGATGGTTCGTGCCTGATGGCCTCGGCATTGTAACTGCCGAGTGCCGACCTTCAGGGTTTGCGCCGGGCAATCTGTGGCAGGCAGGCCCAGGTTTTCACGCTGGCCAGCCGTACCTGGCCAGACGTACTGGCCGCCCGTGAAGCGTTGTTGCGCGTGGGCCTGAGCCAGGCTGCGAAAGTCCTGAGGCGCACTGACTTCCAGCACCTCCATGCGCGCGGCGATCAGCTCGATCACCGGTTTGAAGCGTTCGTGGTACAGCGGGTTGGGCAGCAATCCTTCCGGCGGATAGTTGGAAGTCACCAGCACCAGCACGCCGCGCTGGAACAGGGCCTTGAACAAGCGGCTGATGAGCATTGCATCGCCGATATCGTGCACATGGAATTCGTCAAAACACAGCACTCGGCAGCCGGCCAGCAGCTCGTCCAGCGTGACGCCCAGGGCATCGTCATGCCCGCGGTGCAGGAACATGCCCTGGTGCAGCCGGGCGAAGAAGCTGTGGAAATGCACGCGCTGCTTCTCGGCGATGGGCAGTGCTTGGAAAAAACCGTCCAGCAGCCAGCTTTTGCCACGCCCCACCGGGCCATGCAGGTACAGGCTGCGCGTGGCCTGGCCGGTGAGCAGGTATTGGGCCTCGCGATTCAGGGCGCTAATCGCCCGGATTTGCCCATCACTGAGGGTATAACCCTGTTGTGCGGCCTTTTGTTGAAAATATGCCGGGATAGGCGAGGCGTCCGAGGCGTCGGTTTTTTTACCCAGCAGGCGCTGGAGCAGGGCAAGCACGGCCAAGAATAAACACTCTGTATTGCGGTGGTCGCTCACTGTAAGACGCTCGATGCCATTTGACCAATAGCGAACGGCCCCAAGCCTTGCAAACTGGCACTTTCGGGTTAACTGGCTAACCTCATACACAGTTGTCACCCCTGTATAAGGAATTGGGGCTGTGAAGGGACCGGCGGTATTGGCAGTCATGGGCACGATGCTCTGCAACGCGGCGATTGCTGCGCAACTCCAGGTGCAGGTGCGTATCGACGTGCAACGGGGTTGCCAGTTGGTGGGCACCACCCGTAGTGCGGGCATCGAGCAACTTGGTGTATTGGATTTCGGCAGCGGCCCGCGTCTGGATGACCCGGCCGGCCCCCTGAGTGCGGCCCTGATCAGCCAGCGCCAGCCGCGCCTGGAATGTAACCCCGACACGCCTTACCAGGTGCGCGTTGACGGCGGCCTGCATGGCGGTGTGGGTGAAGTGCGTTATCTGGCCACTGCGGCGCCTTCCAGCCGGCCCATCCCCTATCGAATCTACGCCGACGCCGCGCGGCTTATCCCCTTGCCGGTGGACGTGCCGATCAGTGGCCGTGTGCCGGACACCGGCTCCGTGGAGCTGCCGCTGTATGGGCGCATCGAACCACTCAAGGACATCCCCGCCGTCGGCCGTTATTCCGACCTGCTCAAGGTCACGGTCACATGGTAAGCCGCTACCTGGCCGTGACGGCCCTGGGCAGCCTGCTGTTGCTGGCGGATGACGCGCAGGCGGCGGTGGTCAACGGCCAAGTCCACGCACGGTTGGTGATCACCGCCAGTTGCGAAGTGAGCAAGGGCGTGGAAACCGCGCCGGTCACGCCCGAAGGCGGCACCGCGCTGTTGGACTTTGGCAGCCAGGGGCCGACGTGGAACGAGACCTTGGGCGCGGCGATTTCCGATGGCGACAAGGCGCCGCTGTCGGTGTCCTGTAACCCCTCGGTGGTCAGCAGTTTCACGGTGACCATCGACGGCGGCGCCAACGGCGACGGCACCACGCGGCGCCTGAGCAATGGCCGCCAGACCATTCCCTATCGACTCTCGGCCGACCCCCAGGGGCGCAGTGCCTACAGCATCGGTCAGCAACGCAATTTCGTCGTGACCCAGGGCACCCAGGTACCAATCCCGGTATTCGGTTCCGTGGTGGCGAATACCAGGGCCCTACCGGCCGGCATCTACACAGACACCCTGACGGTGACTCTGGATTGGTAAACCATGAGGATGGATATCATGCATGTACTTGTATCGCGAATCGGCCTCTGTGCCCTGGGCCTGGGGCTGGCCTCCAGCCTGAACGCGGCGACCACGGTGACCGGGCAGATCAGTTCCAGCCTGACGTTGATCGCCAGTTGCCAGGTCAACGGCTCGGGCGCGGCTACCGGGCTGAATTTCGGTAGCTTGAACTTCGGCACCACCAACAGCCTGTTTACCAATGCCGACGCCCAGTTGCTCGGCGGCACCGGTACCGGCGGGGCGTTGTCGATCCTGTGTTCGGCTGGCACCGCGCCAACGATCAAGGTGCGTGCCGGCGCCCACGATGGCGCTTCCCCCGGTGGCACCCGAGCGTTGGCCGATGGCGTGGGTAACTTCGTGCCCTATGATTTCTACACTGACAGCGGGCGTTCCGCGCTGTTGGCGATTGACGGCGTGGTGACACTCGCCACCAGTACCGGCGTGGCGCAGACCGTCAACCTTTACGGCCGGGCGGTGGGCAAGGCGGGGCTGCCAGCGGGCACCTACACCGACACGGTGGCCGTGGAACTGACGTTCTAACGATGTGGCCCAGAGTGTTGCTTGCCATCGGCCTGGCGATGCCGTTGCCGCTGTCGGCGGTGGTCAACCAGAGCTTCCAGGTGAGCGCGACCATTACGCCGGGCTGCCTGATCGTGGGCGGCGGTTCCAACTACGGCACGTTGGCCTACGGCAGCTATTCGGCCCTGGCCACCAGCACGGTGACGGCGGCCCTCACTGGCGGTGTAACCCTGCAATGCACGCCGGGCGTGGCCCTGAGCATGAGCGTCGATGGCGGCCTGCACAGCAGCACCGGGCGCAACTTGCAGCTCAACAGTGGCAGCGCGCGGGTGGCTTACCAATTGTTTCGCGATGCGGCGTTCAGCCAGAGCCTGGGCATCAGCCAGAGCGTCAGCGTGACCTACAGTGATGCGAGCAACATCAGCCTGCCGATTTACGGGCGGGTGGTTTTACCGGGCAATCAGCCTGGGGGGACGTACAGCGACACGCTGCAGGTGCAGCTGACGTGGTAGGGCTAACGGTTTTAAGGAGGGGTGTTATGGGGTGTGCTTTGCGACGGTTATGCACCGTGGGTTTCGCCTTGGGGGCGTTGTGCTCGGCGGGGTTTGTACAGGCAGCCAGTTCGGTGCTGATCTGGCCCATCGACCCGGTGCTGGAGGCCGACCAACAGGCCAGCGCGCTGTGGCTGGAGAACCGTGGCACCGAGACCGCCAACCTGCAGATCCGCGTGTTTGCCTGGAGCCAGAATGGCTTTGACGAGCAGTACCAGAACCAGCGCGATGTGATCGGCAGCCCGCCCGTGGCCAAAATCGAGCCGGGCCAGAAACAACTGGTGCGCCTGACCCGCACCCGGGAAGTGCCGCCGGGACAGGAGCTGGCCTATCGCATCATCATTGATGAAATCCCCTCGGCGCTTCAGGTGCCCACGCCGCCGGAGGGCAAGAACACGGCGGCGGCGATTCGCTTTCAGATGCGTTATTCGGTGCCGTTGTTTGCCTACGGCGCCGGCTTGTGGAGCAAGGACGACGCTACCCGCCAACGCGATCCCAAGGGCGCGGGCAAGCCGCAGTTGAGCTGGCAGAAGGTCAACGTGGCAGGGCGCAACTACATCGAGGTGCGCAACCAGGGCGCCGTGCATGCGCGGCTTACCGATGCGTCATTCAAACAGGGCGGGCAGACCCGGCCGTTGGTGGACGGTTTGCTCGGCTATGTGCTGCCGGGCGCGAGCATGCGCTGGCCGGTGCCGGATGCCGTATCGGCCGACCAGCCGTTGCAGGTACGCGTCAACGGCGCGCCGCAACTGGAAAGCCTGGCGCCCAAGCGATAGCCGTTATGTAGCGCAACGGGCACGCGCCCGGGTTTTAACAGGATGGAGATGTCCATTGAAGGACACAACGCCATGGTGAGTCGTGGTTGGGCTCGGGTTTTATGGCCGTCGGTGGCAGTGGCAAGCGGGCTGTGGGGCGCAGCGATGGCGGGCGACTTGCCGCCGCCGCCCGGCAGCATGGAGGCAGTTGCCGATGCACAGCTGTTTCTGGAACTGGTGGTCAACCAGATGGACACCGGCCGCGTTATCGCGGTCGAGCAGCGCGCCGGCCAGCTGTTTGTGCCGGCCAGCGCGTTGCAGGACGTGGGCATGAAACTGCCCGGTGAGCCCGTCGGCAGTGTGGCCCTGGACCAGGTGCCGGGCCTGCACAGCGACTACGACAGCAACGGCCAGCGCCTGCTGCTGGATGTGCCGCCTTCCTGGCTGCAGGAACAGTTCATCGGCAACCGCAATACCTATCCGCGTACCCAGGCCATGAGCAGCTTCGGCGCCTTGCTCAACTATGACGTGTATTTCAATGACACCGACGACGGCGGCAGTTACCTCGCGGCGTGGAACGAAGTGCGGCTGTTCGACACCTGGGGCACCTTGTCCAACACCGGGCAACTGCGCCAGACCCTGTCCGACGGAGTCAGCGGCGGCACCCTCAACAATGGTTACCGACGTTACGACACCACCTGGCGTTTCTCCGACGATGAGCGCCTGCTGACCTACGAGGCTGGCGACGTGATCAGCGGCGCGCTGCCCTGGAGCAGTTCGGTGCGCCTGGGCGGGGTGCAACTGTCGCGGGACTTTGCCGTGCGCCCCGACCTGGTCACGTACCCCTTGCCGCAGTTTGCCGGTGAGGCGGCGGTGCCGTCGTCGGTGGATCTGTTTATCAACGGCTATAAATCCGACAGCGCACAGTTGCAACCCGGCCCTTACACCCTGACCAACATCCCGTTTATCAACGGTGCCGGCGAGGCCGTGGTGGTCACTACCGACGCCCTGGGACGCCAAGTGTCGACCACGGTGCCGTTCTACGTCACCAGCACCTTGCTGCAACAAGGCTTGACGGATTTTTCGCTGGCCGCCGGTACCTTGCGCCGTGACTACACCCTGCGGGACTTCGGCTACGGGCCGGGCGTGGCCAGTGGCACGTTCCGCTACGGCTATTCCGATAACCTCACCCTGGAAAGCCACGCCGAAGCCTCCAGCGACCTGACCCTCGGCGGGCTCGGCGGCAACCTGCGCCTGGGCAACTTCGGCGTGCTCAATACCGCCATCAGCCAGAGCCAGTTCGACAGCCGCACGGGCCAGCAACTGAGCCTCGGTTACCAGTACAACAGCACGCGCTACAGCTTTATGTACCAACGGGTGGAGCGCCGCGACGACTACGCCGACCTGACTCTGGTCGATACCCCTTACGCCAGCCTCAGCAAGCGCAGCGAGCAGGTGACCCTGAGCCTCAACCTCCAACGTTTCGGCAGCCTGGGCCTGGGTTATTTCGACGTGCAGGCGGCGGACGACTCGCGCACGCGCCTGCTCAACCTGAGCTGGAGCAAACCGCTGTGGCGCAACACCAGTTTCTATCTGTCAGCCAACCGCGAAATTGGCGACAGCAACTGGGCCATGCAGGCGCAACTGGTCATCCCGTTCGACCTCAACGCCAGCCTGGCCTTGAGCTCCGAGCGCAGCAAGGACGGCGCCAGTCGCCAGCGCATCAACTACAGCCGCGCGGTGCCCAGCGAAGGCGGGGTGGGCTACAACCTCGGCTATGCCCAGGGCGATGCCCCCAGCTATCGGCAGGCCGACCTGACTTGGCGCTTGCAGTCGGTGCAGTTGCAGGCCGGTGTGTACGGCAGCAGCGAGGCCATGACGCGTTGGGCGGACGCCAGCGGCTCGCTGGTATGGATGGGCGGCGAAACCTTTGCCGCCAACCGCATCAATGACGCGTTTGTGGTGGTGAGCACCCAGGGTTTCGCCGGCATTCCGGTGCGCTACGAAAACCAGCTGGTGGGCCAGACCGACCGCAACGGCCATTTGCTGGTGCCGTGGAGCAGTGCCTACTACCGCGGTAAATACGAGATCGACCCGTTGAACCTGCCGGCGAATGTGCAGAGCCCCAATGTGGAACAGCGCGTGTCGGTACGCCGGGGCAGCGGTTATCTGCTGGAATTCCCGCTGCGCCGGGTGCTCGCCGCCAGCATCACCCTGGTGGACCGCCAGCACCAGGAGTTGGCGCTGGGCAGCCTGGTAATGCACGAGCAAAGCAACACTCAGGCGGTGGTCGGCTGGGATGGCCTGGTGTATCTGGAAAACCTCAGCGCCCATAACACCTTGCAGGTCACGCTCGGTGAGGGCCGCATCTGCCAGGCAACCTTCGATATTGATGAGCAGCAACAGGATGTGCCCTTGATCGGGCCGTTAGTGTGCCAATGAGGGATTGAACAGGGAGTGTTCAGGTGAGGGGCAGCGTAGGGCTATATGGCGTAGGTTTGTTGTTTTGCGGGCAGGCCATGGCGGCGTGTTCGGTGGTGTCCACCGTGCCGGCCAGTTTTGGTTCGATCAGTTCGATGACGGTGCGCACCGCCGCGCAAACCAGCTCTACGGCCAACTCAGGGTTGAGTTGCACCTCGGCGCTGATATCGCTGCTGGTGTCCACCGACCACTTTTACGCCACGATCACCTCGCCCCAGACCGGTTTGGTCGGGCCGACCGGTGATGTGATCAGCTACACGATTTATGGCAATAACAGCACCAGCTATCCCATCACCCGTGGCAGCCAATTCGATTTCGGCGGCGCTGGCGGCATCGCCCAGAGCATCGGCCTGATCGCCGGGCCCGGCGCGAAAACTGTGCCGTTGTACCTGAGCAGCATCACTGGCAGCAACGTCGCCGCCGGGGTGTACACCGAGACATTGAGCATCGCCTGGGTGTGGAATTATTGCTCGGGGATCGGCCTTGGCGGCATTTGCCTGGGACGTGACATTGGCAGCGGCACGGCATCGCTGACCGTCAACATGACCGTGACCAACGACTGCCAGATCACTGCCCCGAATATCAGCTTTGGCAGCGCGCCGGTGGTCAGTGGGTTTACTGCGGTGACCGGGCAGACCATCAACATCGCCTGCACCAAGGGCAGCGCCTATACCGTGGGCTTGAGCGATGGCCAGAACCCGGTGAGTGTCGGCGGCCGGCGCCGCATGATTTCCGGCAGCAACTACCTGGCCTATGACATTTTCCAGAGCGCCGGCACCACGCGTTGGGGCAGTGTCGGCGCGGCGCGGCGGGCCAGTTCCACGGCCGAGGTCAACCCTGGCAACGGGTTGGGCGTCGGTAGCCAGGTGTACAACTACAACGCCAAGGTCTACACCGACCAGCCCACGCCGCCGGCTGGCACCTATCTGGATAATGTGGTGTTGGACGTCGGTTTTTAGAATGGCGTCTGCAGCGCGGCGGCCTGGTCTACCGGGCTGACCATTGCATAGTTGTAGCCGCCGCCCGACCAATAGTCGGCCTGCAAACCATCGGCACTGCGGCTGCCGCGAGGCAGGAAACCGTTGTTCGGGCCAGGCGGGCGGATGTAGAAGCTGATGCGCCGGCCTTGGGCGTCCTGATACAGCACCATGGCTGCCGCGCCTTGGTCGGTGGCGAGCAGGCGCCCGCTGACCGGCTTGAAACCGGCTTGGCTGAGGTCGGGCAGGCGATGGGCCTGGTTGAAATAACGGTCGAGCCAGGCCTGCATGGTGCCACGGTCCTGAGCGTTGTAGTCGGCGGGCATGATGCCGTCCTGGGCAAACAGACGGTAGGCCTGCATGGCGTCGGTCATCGGCAGCAGCGGCGGCTGGGTGGCTTCGCGGGCGTGCCAACCGCCAAACCCGCCGAGGCTCACGGCGATCAGCAGCAACGCCGCCGTGGCCAGGTGCCGACGGGACTGTTTATTGATGCGCTGACGAATCAGCGCCGGGTCCAATGCCGGGTTGTACGGCTGCTGCAGGGCGCCGCTCAACGACGCACGCAGCAACTGTGCATCCTGTTGCCAGGCCTGTACCTGGGCCGCCACTTCGGGGTGGCTGGCCAGCCAGGTTTCAAGCACACGACGGTCACCGTCCAGCAGTTGATGATCGACGTAGGCATGTAAATCGCGTTCGCTGGGGGGCAGGCTGATCATTTGAGTCTCCGCAGGGAAGGGCTGGTCATTTCGCCATCGCTGAGTTGACGCAACGCTTGGCGCGCGCGGGACAGGCGTGACATCACGGTACCGATGGGCACCTTGAGGATCTCGGCCACTTCCTTGTAGCTCAAGCCCTCGACAGACACCCACAGCAGCAGGGCGCGCTGTTCGGTGTTCAGTTGGTCGAAGGCTTGCAGGGTGGATTGGGCCAGCACCGTGCGTTCTACCGAAGGTTGCACGTCATCGCGGCCGGTGAAGAATTCGAGCATGCGCGCATAGCGGCGGTTGCGGCGGTGGGCGTCGAGGAACTGCCGGTAGAGGATCGAAAACAGCCAGGCGCGCAGGTCGCCCTCGATACGTTTATCGGCCCAGGCGACGATCGCGAGCTCCAGGGTCGATTGCACCAGGTCATCGGCGCTGCTGCTGTTGCGCGTCAGGGACACGGCAAAACGCCGCAACCTGGGGATGAGTTCGCGTAACTGTTCGTCGAGTTCATGCATGGGTGTCTGGCTGATCACTACGCTGGGACTAGAGAGACGTTTGGCGTTGAAGGTTATTCCCCGTCCCGCAAAATAAATCCAGGGCCTGGGAATAGAGCCCATCGGCGTTCGTCTTAATGCTCCGACCTTATGTTTCAGCCTGAGGCCTCTGGCCCTGGAGTTCCTGCATGGTAGATCACTCACCACCACCCCGTCCTCCCTTGAGCACTGCGAGCCTGATCGCACGACTCGCCGGCATCGGTGCCGTGGTTGCGGTTGTTGCCGGCGCATTTGCTTACGTCAATGGCACGCTCGACCCACAGCGCCTGCGGCCAAAAACCTTGGTCAATGCCCTGGAAACCAATAACGGCGTGCATCCGGGCTTTCGCCGTAACCATGCCAAGGGCGTATGCGTGGCGGGTTATTTCCAGAGCAGTAGCGAGGCCCGTGCGTATTCCAGTGCCCAGGTGTTCAGCGAGGCCAAGACCCCGATCATTGGCCGCTTTGCCTTGCCCAGCGGCAACCCCTACGCGCCGGACAGCAGTGTGCCGATTCGCAGCTTTGCCGTGCAATTCAGCCAGGCCAACGGCCAGCAATGGCGTACAGGGATGAACAGCATGCCGGTGTTCCCGGTGGGCACGCCCGAGGCGTTCTACCAATTGCTCAAGGCCGGCGCGCCAGACCCGGCCACGGGCAAGCCGAACCCGTCGAGCATGCCGGCGTTTTTTGCCGCACACCCGGAGACCGCGCCGTTCCTGGCCTGGGTCAAAACCGCCAAGCCATCGGCCAGTTACGCGACTGAAACCTATAACGGCATCAACGCGTTTTACCTGGTGGCTGCCGATGGCAAGCGCCAGGCCGTGCGTTGGGAGGTGGTGCCCCAGAGCCAGGACGCGGCGGGTGATACCGCACCTACGGGCAGTGACTTCCTGGAGCAGGATTTGGTGCGACGCCTGGCTGTCGGGCCGTTGCGTTGGCAGTTGAACATGACCCTGGCCAACCCCGGCGACCCGCTGGACGATGCGAGCAAGACCTGGAGCGGCGCACACAAGGTGCTCAACGCTGGCACCCTTGTGCTGCAAAGCAGCCAGCCCCAGGCAGACGGCGATTGCCGCGATATCAACTTTGACCCGCTGATTCTGCCCAGTGGTATCCAAGCCTCCAACGATCCCTTGCTGGCCGCACGTTCGGCCGCGTATGCCAGTTCGTACCTGCGCCGGGCCGGTGAAGTCAGCCCGTTGCACAGCGCCCCTCAGGAGTCGAAGCCATGAATGCTCAACCGCGATTTTTTGCGCCCTTGGCGCGCGTGCTGCACTGGCTGATGGCGCTGATGATCATCGCCATGCTGTTTATCGGCGCGGGTTTGGCGGCGTCGGTATCGGAGCGCCATGAGTGGCTGATCCACCTGCACAAGCCGCTGGGCATTGCGATTCTGGCATTGGTGATCGTGCGCCTGGCGGTGCGTTTCTCTACGCGCCAGCCGCCGTTGCCAGCGGATTTGCCGGTGTGGCAGAGGCTGGCAGCCAAGGCCTCCCATGTGCTGTTGTACGCGTTGATGCTGGTGTTGCCGCTGCTGGGTTGGGCGATGATTTCAGCGGCCGGTGACCCTGTGATGCTCAGTAGTAACCTGCAACTGCCCGCGCTGCTGGGGGCGAATGCGCCGTTGTTTGCGTTGTTGCGCAAGGCTCATGGTTATTTGGCCTATCTGCTGTTTCTCACCGTACTGGTGCATCTGGCGGCCGCGTTGTTCCACGGTTTGATCCGACGCGATGGTGTCTTGCAAAGCATGACCGGTAGCAAGGATTGACCGCTCTTGTGGCAAGCTCGCTCGCCACAAGAGCTCGCCTCAGGGGTTAGCGCAAACGCCCGACGATATCGGCGATGCTGCTCAATACGTCCTTGCCCAACTGTTTCGAACGATCGCCTGACCAGCCAGTTCGCAGGTTGGGCGCGTCGTCGTTGTCCTTGAAGGGCATTTCCAGGGTCAGGGACAGGCAGTCGTACTTTTCCCCCACCGCGTTGCAGGCCAGGGTCATGTTGGCTTGGCCAGGCAGGTCGCGGGTGTAGCCGTGGGTGGTCTGGAAGTCCCGGGTCAGGTGGCTCAAATGGCTGCGGAAGTGTTTTTCCAGGGCTTCGATACGCGGGGTGTAGCCAGGGTTGCCTTCGCAGCCGGCGGTGAACACGTAGGGGATTTCTTCATCGCCGTGTATGTCGAGGAACATATCCACGCCGTATTTTTCCATCTGTTGCTGGACGAACAGGACTTCGGGGCTGAGTTCCTGGCTGGCGCTTTGCCAGGCGCGGTTGAGGTCCTGGCCCATGGCATTGGTGCGCAGGTGGCCATGGAAGGCACCGTCCGGGTTCACGTTCGGCACCAGGTACAGATCGGCGACGGCCAGCAGTTTTTTCAGTTCGTCGTCGCCGTCTTTTTGCAGGCGCTCAATCACGCCCTCCATAAACCATTCGGCCATGTGTTCGCCGGGGTGCTGCTGGGCGATGATCCACACCTTGCGCCGGCCTTCGATCCCTTTGCCACGGCGCAGCAGTTGGATATCGCGGCCTTCAGCGCTCTTGCCGGTGGCCAGCAGGGTGACTCCGGCGTACTTCAGGGCTTGCTCGATCAACCAGTCGTGGCGTTCACGGCTGTAGGGCTCGAAGTAGGCAAACCAGGCGTACTTTTGCCGGGTCTGGAGAGTGATGTGCAGGATCTCGCCATCAAAACGTGTCGGTACCCGGAACCAGTTGATATGGTCATAGGACGCCACGGCGTTGTAACCGCTCCAGGCATGCTTGTAGGACGAGCGCCCTGCGTTGCTCAAGCGAAAGGTGTGGGTGTGCCCCACGTGCATGCCTTCGGCCTTGAAGTGGAACCATTGGTAGTGATCGCTGCGGGTGTCGGGTTTGATTGCCAGCAACAACTGATAAGCGTCGCTGGCATCCAGGACCTGAATGTTGCCGCTGTCGAAGTCGGTGCTGATCTTGATGGAGGTCAAGGCCACGGTCATAGTCTGGTTGCCTGAATATGAGTGAGGTGGCGGCTATCTTACACAGGGGTTCGGTAAAACCTGGATGCAAAAATTGTTGCAGGGGAGGGGGCGTCATCCGTGACGCCGCGGCAGCTTAGAGTCTATGAGATTGATTCTCAAGCGCTAATTCGCAGATATACGGGCTAGAGCGTTCGGACGACTTTCTTTGAGCGATAGTCTTTTGCTACCATGCGCGCCATCAAGCAACACACAGTCTTCATTAGCCTGAAGCCACGCCAGGGAAACTGGCAAAAAAAAGACCCGGCCAAAGAGCCGGGTCAAAAACCGTGATTAGCCTGATGAGGAGATATTCCAAGAGTCCGACCTAAGGTCTCTTGGTCTATCGACTGATCTCGCGATCAGCTGAGCCCAATAATAATCATTATCATTTGCAAGTCAAATGTTTTTATCCGTGGGATAGAAATATTTTTCTTTCGTGCCTGCTACGCGTTTGCCGCCGCCCCTGGCGCCTGCAACGACCGCTCCACCATCGCTTTCGCCATATCGATCAAATACACCACCGAAAACGCCAGATCACGCTGGTTGCCTTGATGGCTGCACGCCGATTCGTAGGCGGTAGCCGCTGCACTGCGCAACAGGTCCGAGGCGTGTACAAGGGCTTCCTCCTGGCTGATTTGCGGTTTTATCGCGAACAGGGCGCCGTCCGAATCCGGCGTCGACCGATTTTCTTTCAAGTAATAGTCCAGTGCGCGCTGGGCCGCACCACTGTTGCACATGTCGTTTACTTCAGTCAGTTCGGATGTTTCGGGCGTTAAGTGCGTGCGGGTCGTCATAAGCGGCAGTACTCCGGTGGGTGTCGAAATCCTTGGGCTTGATGATAGTACGTATCGTATTCCTGTCGTTTTATGGATTACTACAAACTGTTTATTGCCCGAAAAAATGGGCACCGTATTGTGATGCGTCATGGATAACTGGATAGCGTTGGTCAAAGCCAACATGAAAGACCGCAAGGTCACACAGGATGAACTGGCGCAGCGCCTGGGCATGTCCCAGGGCGGCATCGGCCATTGGCTCAATAAACGCCGTGTGCCGAGCCTGGCGGACATGAACCGCGTACTGGCCGAACTGGGGTTGGGGTATTTGGAGGTGGCGCTGGAAATTCGTGAACGGGCCGCGCAAGTGCCTGAACGGGAATCGCACTACAACCCGTACTTTCGTTACCCGGTCAGCGACTGGAAGCAGGCCTGCGAGCTGCGTGAGGAGCGTGCGCCTTATAGAACCGAGCGCTACGAATTGACCGATTACCACGCCCGAGGCAAGGCATTCTGGCTGCCAGTGAGGGGAGACGCCATGACCGCCCCCACGGGCATGAGCATTGCAGCTGGCATGATGATCCTGGTTGACCCGGCGATCGCGCCCGAGCCCGGTAAATTAGTGCTGGCCCAATGGGCTGGCAACCCCCAGGCCACCTTTCGCCAATTGCAGGAAGAAAGCGGCCAGCACTACCTGGTGCCGCTCAACCCCACTTACCCCAAGGTGCTGCTCACCGACGGCTGTCGCCTCCTGGGTGTAGTGGTGCAGGCCACGGCGAAGTTCTAGCCAGCCGTTTCAAGCTCCACCAACGCGCTGCC
This sequence comes from Pseudomonas sp. B2021, assembly GCF_018135665.1. Lineage (NCBI taxonomy): Bacteria > Pseudomonadati > Pseudomonadota > Gammaproteobacteria > Pseudomonadales > Pseudomonadaceae > Pseudomonas > Pseudomonas sp. B2021. Next base: position 3,909,277 of record NZ_SMOF01000001.1, on the reverse strand, counting down.
TTCGGCCACCATTTCACCTTCCTGGCAGAACAGCGCCTTGACCACCCCGGCGTGGGGCGCTCGGATGCTGTGTTCCATCTTCATGGCTTCGAGCACCACCAGCTGAGCGCCGGCTTCAACGGTTTGACCCAGCTCTACGAGCACTCGCACGATGCTGCCGTTCATCGGTGCGGTGAGGCCGCCCTGATGAGATTGACTGGCCTCGACCGCCGCAATCGGGTTGAACAGGCTGACGGCATGCATCTCGCCGTCCCAGCGCAGGTACAGGCTGCCTTCACTGCGCACCGCCAGATGAGCACGGCGCACGCCCTGATGTTCAGTCAGCAACTGTTCGCCGCATAACTGTGCGGTGTGCCCCGCCAGCGTCACCAGCCGATCCTGCCCATTGCAACTCAGGTGCAGCGACACCTCGGCAGGCAGGCCCGCGCGAAAGCCCTGGTGACTTGCCCAAGGCCCGTCGCCCACCGGCAAGCTCTGCATAAACGCCGCGCCCGCCGCCTGCCAGAACTCATCGCTCAAGGCCCCTGGCGTCGGCAACAACTCATTCTGATAGCGCGGGATAAACCCGGTGTCCAACTCGGCCGCGGCAAACGCAGGATGCCCGATGATGCGCCGCAAAAAGCCCAGGTTGGTCTTGAGCCCACCGACCGCAAACTCATCCAGCATGCTCAATAAGCGCAGGCGCGCTTGTTCGCGGTCTTCACCCCAGGCAATCAACTTGCCGAGCATCGGGTCGTAGAACGGCGACACGCTGTCACCTTGCTCGACGCCGCTATCCACCCGGCGTCCAGGGCCTGGGCTGGACTCGCGGTATAGCGCCAAGTGCCCGGTAGCGGGCAGGAAGTCATTGGCCGGGTCTTCGGCATACAGCCGTACTTCAATCGCATGACCGTTCAACGCGACCTGCTCTTGCGTGATCGGCAGCGCCTCGCCCTGGGCCACCCGAATCTGCCAGGCCACCAGGTCGAGGCCGGTAATCGCTTCGGTCACCGGGTGCTCGACTTGCAGCCGCGTGTTCATCTCCATGAAGAAAAACTCGCCACGGGCATCCAGCAAAAACTCCACCGTGCCCGCGCCGACATATCCGATGGCCTGGGCAGCGCGCACGGCTGCTTCGCCCATGGCCTTGCGCTGCTCCACACTCAAGCCGGGCGCCGGGGCTTCTTCCACGACCTTTTGATGGCGCCGCTGGATCGAGCAGTCGCGCTCATTGAGATACAGGCAATGACCCTGCTGGTCGGCAAACACCTGAATCTCCACATGCCGCGGCTTGAGCAGGTATTTCTCCACCAGCATTTGCCCGTTGCCGAAGGACGACAACGCCTCACGCTGGGCGGAAGCCAGGGCTTCGGCCAGCTGGCTGACATCCTCGACCACCTTCATGCCCTTGCCACCGCCGCCCGCCGTGGCCTTGAGCAGCACCGGGTAGCCGATACGTTCACAGGCGGCGCGGAAGGTCTCCAGGTCCTGGGCCTCGCCGTGATAACCCGGCACCAGCGGTACGCCAGCTGTTTCCATCAGCGCCTTGGCCGCGGATTTGCTGCCCATGGCGTCGATGGCCGAGGCCGGCGGGCCGAGGAAGATCAAGCCTGCCGCCTCGATGGCTCGGGCGAAGCCGGCATTCTCCGAGAGGAAGCCGTAGCCGGGGTGAATCGCCTGGGCGCCGCTGGCGTGGGCGGCGGCAATCAGCTTGTCGATTTGCAGGTAACTGTCGGTGGCTTTGCTGCCGCCCAGGTCGACGCGGATATCGGCTTCACGGCTATGGCGGGCATCGCGGTCGATGGCGCTGTGCACAGCCACAGTGGTCAACCCCATGGCCTTGGCGGTGCGCATGACCCGGCAGGCGATCTCGCCACGGTTGGCCACCAGTACGGTGGTGAGTGTGCTCATGAACGCGGCTCCTGGGTCTGCCAACTCGGCGCACGTTTTTGCAGAAAGGCGCGCAAACCTTCCTGGCCCTCGGCGCTTACCCGGATGCGTGCGATAGCGTTTTCGCAATAGCGGCGCAGTGCGGGGGTGAGGGCACCGTTACCCACTTCACGGAGTAAATCCTTACTGGCGCGCATGGCCGCCGGGCTGTTTTGCAGCAGGTTGGCGACCCACTGGTCCACCTGTTGATCCAGAGTCTCGGCGGGATAACTTTCCGCCAGCAAGCCGATCTCCCGTGCGCGCTGGCCGCCGAACCGCTCGGCCGTCAGGGCATAGCGACGGGCCGCGCGTTCGCCGATGGCCTGCACCACGAACGGGCTGATCACCGCCGGTGCCAGGCCGATACGCACTTCCGACAGGCAGAACTGCGCATCATCGGCGCCGATGGCCATGTCACAGCAACTGATCAGGCCCAGCGCGCCACCGTAGGCCGCGCCTTGCACCACCGCCAGCGTGGGGATTTTCAGCTTGGACAGGTTGTACATCAGCTCCGCCAGTTCCCGGGCGTCGTCCAGGTTGGTGTGGTAGTCCAACTCGGCCGACTGCTGCATCCAGGCGAGGTCGGCGCCGGCACTGAAGTGCTTGCCACGCCCGCGCAGTACCAGGAAACGCAGGGACGGGTCGCCTTGTACGCGGTCAAGAGCCAGGATCAGCTCGCGGATCATCTGGGCGTTGAACGCGTTGTTCTTGGCTTCACGGCTGAGCCACAGCGTGGCAAAGCCACGGCGGTCAGTGATCAGTTCGAGGGTGTTGAAGTCGCTCATGCAAGGAGCTCCATGATAATGAGAGGCCTCCTGTAGGAGCGAGCTTGCTCGCGAAGATCGTCAACGATAACGCGGGGCTTGAGAATGACCGCGTTGCCCTGAGGTTCTTCGCGAGCAAGCTCGCTCCTACAGGTTACATGCGGAACACGCCAAAGCGGCTCGGCTCGATGGGGGCGTTCAGTGCGGCGGACAAGGCCAGGGCCAGCACGTCGCGGGTCTGCAGCGGGTCGATCACGCCGTCATCCCACAAGCGCGCGCTGGAGTAGTAGGGGTGGCCCTGGGTTTCATACTGGTCGAGAATCGGCTGTTTGATCGCGGCTTCCTCCTCGGCACTGAAACCGTTGCCGGCGCGCTCAGCCTGTTCGCGCTTGACCTGCACCAGTACCCCGGCGGCCTGTTCGGCCCCCATCACGCCAATCCGTGCGTTGGGCCACATCCACAAAAAGCGCGGGTCGTAGGCGCGGCCACACATCCCATAGTTACCCGCACCAAAGCTGCCGCCGATGATCACGGTGAATTTCGGCACCTTGGCGCACGCTACGGCGGTGACCAGCTTGGCGCCATGCTTGGCAATGCCACCGGCCTCGTACTTCTGGCCGACCATGAAACCAGTGATGTTTTGCAGGAACAGCAGGGGAATTCCGCGCTGACAGGCCAGTTCGATAAAGTGCGCGCCTTTTTGCGCGGCCTCGGCGAACAGGATGCCGTTGTTGGCCAGGATCGCAATCGGGTAGCCATGCAAGTGCGCAAAGCCGCACACCAGGGTCGTGCCGAACAGGGCCTTGAACTCATCGAACACCGAGCCGTCCACCAGCCGTGCGATGACTTCGCGCACATCAAAGGGTTGCTTGGCATCCGCAGGGATCACGCCGTACAACTCTTCGCTGCTGTACAGCGGCGCCACCGGCGGGCGTTGCAGCAGCTCACCTTGCTTGCGCCAATTGAGGTTGGCCACGCTGCGCCGCGCCAGGGCCAGGGCGTGTTCATCGCTGTCGGCATAGTGGTCGGCCACGCCGGAAATCTTGCAATGCACATCGGCACCGCCCAGGTCTTCGGCGCTCACCACTTCACCGGTGGCGGCTTTCACCAGCGGCGGGCCGGCGAGGAAGATGGTGGCTTGCTGGCGCACCATGATCGCTTCGTCGGCCATGGCCGGCACGTAGGCGCCGCCGGCGGTGCACGAGCCCATCACCACGGCAATCTGGGGAATGCCCTGGGCGCTCATGTTGGCCTGGTTGAAGAAGATCCGCCCGAAGTGCTCGCGGTCGGGGAATACCTCGTCCTGGCGCGGCAGGTTGGCACCACCGGAGTCCACCAGGTAGATACACGGCAGGCGGTTCTGCTCGGCGATGGTCTGGGCGCGCAGGTGTTTTTTAACGGTCAGCGGGTAATAGGAGCCGCCTTTGACCGTGGCATCGTTGGCCACGATCATGCATTCGACGCCTTCCACTCGGCCGATGCCGGCAATCACTCCGGCTGCCGGGACGTCTTCGCCATACACCTGGTGAGCGGCCAGTTGGCTCAGCTCCAGAAACGGCGAGCCCGGGTCGAGCAGACGGTTGATGCGCTCGCGGGGCAACAGCTTGCCGCGTGAGGTGTGGCGTTCCTGGGCCTTGGCGCCGCCACCTTGGTGGACGTGGGCAAGCAGGCTGTGCAGGGCGTCGACCTGTTCAAGCATCGCCGCGCGGTTGGCGGCGAATTCCGCCGAGCGCGGGTTGAGCTGGGTATGCAGGGTAGCCATGGGGCGCTCCTTCAGCGGGTTTCGTTGAACAGTTCGCGACCGATCAACATCCGCCGAATCTCACTGGTGCCCGCACCAATTTCGTAGAGCTTGGCGTCACGCAGCAGGCGCCCGGCGGGGAATTCATTGATATAGCCATTGCCGCCCAGGATCTGGATCGCATCCAGGGCCATTTGCGTGGCGCGCTCGGCGCTGTAAAGAATCACGCCCGCGGCGTCCTTGCGCGTGGTCTCGCCGCGCTCGCATGCCTGGGCCACCGCGTAGAGGTAGGCACGGCTGGCGTTGAGTTGGGTGTACATATCGGCGACCTTGCCCTGGATCAGCTGGAACTCGCCGATGCTCTGGCCGAACTGCTTGCGGTCGTGGATGTAGGGCACGATCAGGTCCATGCACGCCTGCATGATCCCGGTAGGCCCACCGGAGAGCACCACGCGTTCGTAGTCCAGGCCGCTCATCAACACTTTCACGCCGCCATTGAGCACGCCGAGGATGTTGTCTTCGGGTACCTCGACATCGTCAAAAAACAGCTCGCAGGTGTTGGAGCCGCGCATGCCCAGCTTGTCGAATTTGTTGCTGCGGCTGAAGCCTTTCCAGTCGCGCTCGACGATGAAGGCGGTGATGCCGTGGGGGCCTTTTTCCAGGTCGGTCTTGGCGTAGATCACATAGGTGTTGGCGTCCGGGCCGTTGGTGATCCAGGTCTTGCTGCCATTGAGTACGTAATGATCGCCGCGCTTGTCGGCGCGCAGTTTCATCGACACCACGTCAGAACCGGCATTCGGCTCGCTCATGGCCAGGGCGCCGATGTGTTCGCCGCTGATCAGCTTGGGCAGGTACTTGAGTTTTTGTGCGTGGTTGCCGTTGCGGTTGATCTGGTTGACGCACAGGTTGGAGTGCGCGCCGTAGGACAACGCCACCGAAGCCGAGCCGCGGCTGATTTCTTCCATGCTCACCACATGGGCCAGGTATCCCAGGCCAGCACCGCCGTACTCCTCGGGCACGGTGATGCCCAGCAGGCCCATGTCCCCGAACTTGCGCCACAGGTCAGCGGGGAACAGGTTGTCGATGTCGATCTGGGCCGCGCGCGGTGCGATCTCCTTGGCCACGAAGGACTGCACCTGGTCGCGCAGCATGTCGATGGTCTCGCCGAGGGCGAAGTTCAGGGACGGGTAACTCATGGACAGGCACCTTAATGTGAGCTTTGTTGTTGTGTGGGCGGGGCGCGGGAGGAGGGCGCTCACCTTTACGTTAACGTAAGCTTGCGTTACGACGCTGTCAATCGTAGTTTACGTATACGTAAACCTACAAAAAAGATAACAGGGGTCGTTATGGATCAACCGCACCCGAGCTACAGTCGTGGCTCCCAGGACAAGACTTTGCTGGCCATGACCATTGGCCAGGCATTCGATCACACTGTCGCGCAATACCCAGATGGCGAAGCCTTGGTGGTGCGCCACCAGCAGCGGCGCTACACCTGGCGGCAACTGGCCGAGACGGTTGAGCTGCACGCCCGCGCATTCCTCGCCCTGGGTATGCAAACCGGCGACCGCCTGGGTATCTGGGCGCCTAACTGTGCCGAGTGGCTGATCTGCCAGGTGGCAAGCGCCAAGCTCGGGGTGATCCTGGTCAATATCAACCCGGCCTATCGCAGCAGCGAATTGGACTACGTGCTCAAACAATCCGGCTGCCAATGGCTGGTATGCGCCGGCTCGTTCAAAAGCTCCGATTACCACGCCATGCTCCAGGCGCTGAAGCCCGAGCTTCGCGGCCTTCTCAGCCTGGACCCCAGCCCGCCGCCGGAATTCATGCCCTGGTCGCAGTTGGCGGCCCTTGGCGCAGGCGTGTCGCCCGAGCAACTGCACAGCCGCCAGGCCAGCCTGCATTTCGATCAACCTGTGAATATCCAGTACACCTCCGGCACCACCGGCTTCCCCAAGGGCGCCACCCTCAGTCACCACAACATCCTCAATAACGGTTACATGGTCGGTGAAAGCCTGGGCCTGACGGCAGGGGACCGCCTGGTGATCCCAGTGCCGCTGTACCACTGCTTCGGCATGGTCATGGGCAACCTCGGTTGTATCACTCACGGCACCACCATGATCTACCCCAATGACGGCTTCGACCCGTTGCTGACGCTGAGCGCCGTCGCCGAAGAACAAGCCACCGGCTTATATGGCGTGCCGACCATGTTTATTGCGCTGCTCGATCACCCACGCCGGGCCGAGTTCGAGGTGTCCAGCCTGCGCACCGGGATCATGGCCGGGGCGACATGCCCGATCGAGGTGATGCGTCGGGTCATTCATGAGCTGCACATGGCAGAGGTGCAGATTGCCTATGGCATGACTGAAACCAGCCCGGTGTCGCTGCAGACCGGCGCAGATGACGATATCGAACGGCGTGTCACCACGGTGGGCCGCACCCAACCGCAACTGGAAACCAAGATTGTCGACGAGGCCGGTAACACCGTGGCCCGTGGCGTGATCGGTGAACTGTGCACCCGGGGCTACAGCGTGATGCTGGGTTACTGGAACAACCCTGAAGGCACCCGTGAGGCCATCGACGATGCCGGCTGGATGCATACCGGTGACCTGGCGACCATGGATGAGGAGGGTTACGTGTGCATTGCCGGGCGTAACAAGGACATGATCATTCGTGGGGGGGAGAACGTTTACCCGCGGGAGCTGGAAGAGTTTTTCTTTACTCATCCGGCGGTGGCGGACGTGCAGATCGTGGGCATCCCGGATGAGCGTTATGGCGAAGAGATTGTTGCCTGGATCAAGTTCCATCCCGGTCAGGTGGCCAATGAGTTGGAGTTGTTGAGCTGGTGCAAGGACCGCATCGCCCATTTCAAGACGCCCAGGTATTTCAAGATCGTGGATGAGTTTCCGATGACGGTGACGGGCAAGATTCAGAAATTTCGGATGCGCGAGATTTCCATCCAGGAGCTGCAAGCGCGCTGACAACGTCAAACCCTGGTAGCTGGCTTGCCTGCGATGGCGGCCTGACTGCCGGCCCACATCTACCTGATACCCCGCGAACCTGCTGTGCCACCCAAATAGTGAAACCCAGAAAGCACAAAGGGGACCCGAAGGTCCCCTTTAATTTGTCGTTGCGTGCTCTTTTCTTATTATTGAGGGGCGGCCTGTTGTTGTTTTTGGTAGCCGTGGCCCGTACCGCTTTTTTTGGCGACCCCCATCCGGGGTCAAGAGCAAACGTATTTTTTTGAACGCTGACCTGCTTCTTCGTAAACGATCCAACCAGTGGGTAGCTACCTGAGGTAGTTTTATTTTTCTCTATCCGGTTGCGGGTTGCGGCATGCCGTACCCTGGGAAGCACATCTTCTCCAAAAAAATCTGTTAGCTGCGTCTCTGCCGTGTTGTTTTTGTTATGTCAGAGTCGTTTCGTCTTATTTTTATTAGGTTTGGCGCTTTTTATTCTTGTTATGCAATAGAGATAGCAGAACGCGTGCCAACTTTTTAAAAGCCTTTAAAATCAATGGTTTGGTTTTTTGGCCCGCTTTATCTTGCCGTGTGTGCGGCGGATTTTGTTCCCGCGTTACCCGTTACGCCGGCGTGCGGTAACACATTGTCACAGCTGTGCTACTCACCCGGCGTTACGCACCTTCGCCACGCGGGAACCCGTAGGCCGTCCCAGCACCTGGCTGATCTGCTGGCCGGCGCCAATCAAGCGTTCCAGGTCGATGCCCGTGTGGATACCCAGGCCGTTGAGCAGGTACAGCACGTCCTCGGTGGCGACGTTACCGCTGGCGCCTTTGGCGTAAGGGCAGCCGCCCAGGCCGGCGATGGAGCTGTCGAACACCGTGATGCCCTCCAGCAGGCTGGCATAGATGTTGGCGATGGCCTGGCCGTAGGTGTCGTGGAAATGCCCGGCCAGCTTGTCCCTTGGCACCTGTGCGCCGACCACTTCGAACAGGCGCCGGGTAGCGCCCGCGGTGCCGGTGCCGATGGTGTCGCCCAGGGAGACTTCATAACAGCCCATGGCATACAGCTCGCGAGCGACCGCCGCCACTTGCTCCGGGGCGATCACGCCTTCATAGGGGCAACCCAGCACACAGGACACATAACCGCGCACGCTCACGCCGTGCTGCTTGGCCGAGGCCATGATCGGCGCGAAGCGCTCCAGGCTTTCGCTGATGGAGCAATTGATATTGCGCTGGGAAAACGCCTCGGAGGCCGCCGCAAACACCGCGACTTCCTTGACCCCGGCTGCCAGCGCATCCTCGAAGCCGCGCATGTTCGGTGCCAGGGCGCCATAGGTCACACCGGGCTTGCGCTGGATCTGCGCAAAGACCTCGGCGGAGCCGGCCATTTGCGGCACCCACTTGGGTGAGACAAAACTGCCGACTTCGATGTAGCTCAAACCGGCGGCGCTCAGGGCGTCTACCAGTTGGACCTTATCCGCCACGCTGATGGGCTGGGCTTCGTTCTGCAAACCGTCGCGCGGGCCGACTTCAACCAGGCGTACGTGGGAGGGGAGGGACATGGCAGTTACCTTCTGGTCAATGGCCGGCTTGGCTGATGGTCTGCGCCAGGGCCTGGGTGCAACGCTCTTCAGCGGTGTCCAGTTCCAGCTTCATCTGTTCGATATCCAGCAGTTGCTGTTCCAACTGCTCACGGCGTTCGGCGATCTTGGCCAGCATGCTGTTGAGTTGGATCTGGTTGCCGCCGGTGGGGTCGTAGAGTTCGATCAGCTCGCGGCATTCGGCCAGGGAGAAGCCGATGCGCTTGCCACGCAGGATCAGCTTGAGGCTGACCTTGTCGCGCGCCGAGTAGATGCGCTCCTGGCCCCGACGCTCCGGGGCCAGCAGGCCTTGTTCTTCATAGAAACGAATGGCGCGGGTGGTGATGTCGAGCTCGCGGGCGAGGTCGGAGATGCTGTAGGTGGTGCTCATGGCGGTGCTCAAGGAAGTCTTGGCGCTAAGCTAATTGCAGGTTGACGTAAACGTCAAGGCTGCTGGGCTTTCTTTTCCTGGGCCGTCACCTGCTGGCACAACTCGATCATCTGTTCACGCATCCAGCGGTTTGCCGGGTCCTGGTCGGTGCTTTCGTGCCAGTACAAATGGGTTTCCACCGGCGGCACGTTGTTGACCGGCAGATTGAACCAGTGCAGTTCATGACGGCGGGCGAAACGCTCGGGCACGGTCATCACCATGTCGGTCTGTTGCAGCACCTGGGAGGCCATCAGGTAATGCTGGGAACGCAGGGCAATCTTGCGCTGGATGCCCATCTTGCCCAGGGCCAGGTCCACATAACCCAAGCCGTTGCGACGGCTGGAGATATGGATATGGGTCAGCGACAGGTAATCATCCAGCGTGAATTTGTCCTTGCCCGCCATCGGATGGCCCTTGCGCATGGCACACACGTAGCGGTCTTCCATCAGCTTGACGTGACGCACCTGCGGGTCAGTGTTGAGCGGCGCATCCACGGCAAAATCCAGGCGCCCGGCCGCGAGTTCCTTGGTGGTTTCGCGGCGTTTGGACAGGAAGCTCTCGATCACCACCGTCGGCGCCAGGCGACGCAGGCGCTGGAACAGCAGCGGCAGGATCACGGCTTCGGTCAGATCGGTCATGCTGATGCGGTAGGTCTTGGCCGCCTGCTGCGGGTTGAAGATGCGGCTTTCCTGCACCGACACGCGCAGCAACGACAACGCATTGCGTACCGGGCCGATGATGTTCTGCGCCATCGGCGTGGGCACCATGCCTTGGGCAGTACGCACGAACAGCGGGTCGTTGAAGGTCTCGCGCAACCGCGCCAGGGCGTTGGACACCGCTGGCTGGGTGATACCGACAATCTGCCCGGCGCGGGTCAGGTTGGCTTCGGTGTAGATCGCATCGAAGACGATGAAGAGGTTGAGATCGACCTTGCTCAGATTCATTTCGTTGCGCTCTTATTGTTAGGTGCTCATACGCCGATCATATATCGGTGATGAATGTTAATACACGCCGAGAATAGGCTAGGTAAATTATCAGCGCTGTTCTAGCATCGAATGCATGACCTAAACAACCTCTCAGAGAAGGGAGCTGCTCATGGATTTCGCCTATTCGCCCAAGGTTCAGGAACTGCGTGAACGCGTCACTGCGTTCATGGACACTTATGTCTACCCGGCCGAACCGGTGTTCGAACGCCAAGTCAGCGAAGGTGATCGCTGGCAGCCCACGGCAATCATGGAAGAACTCAAGGCCAAGGCGAAGGCCGAGGGCTTGTGGAACCTGTTCCTGCCGGAATCCGAACTGGGCGCCGGCCTGAGCAACCTTGAATACGCACCCTTGGCAGAAATCATGGGCCGCTCGTTGCTGGGCCCGGAGCCGTTCAACTGCTCCGCCCCCGACACCGGCAATATGGAAGTGTTGGTGCGCTACGCCAACGAAGAGCAGAAGCAGCGCTGGCTCGAACCCCTGCTGCGCGGCGAGATCCGCTCGGCCTTTGCCATGACCGAACCGGATGTGGCGTCCTCGGACGCCACCAACATGGCCGCCCGCGCCGAACGCCAGGGCGACGAGTGGGTGATCAACGGCAAGAAATGGTGGACTTCTGGCGCCTGCGACCCGCGTTGCAAGATCCTGATCTTCATGGGCCTGAGCAACCCCGATGCACCGCGCCATCAGCAGCACTCGATGATCCTGGTGCCGGTCGATACCCCAGGCGTGAAAATCCTGCGACCGCTGCCGGTATTCGGTTACGACGATGCGCCTCACGGCCATGCCGAAGTGCTGTTCGACAATGTGCGCGTACCCTATGAAAACGTATTGCTGGGCGAAGGCCGTGGCTTCGAGATCGCCCAGGGCCGCCTTGGCCCAGGCCGTATCCACCACTGCATGCGTTCGATCGGCATGGCCGAGCGAGCATTGGAATTGATGTGCAAACGCTCGGTCAGCCGCACCGCCTTCGGCAAGCCCTTGGCGCGGTTGGGGGGCAATATCGACAAGATCGCCGACTCGCGCATGGAAATTGACATGGCCCGCCTGCTGACCTTGAAAGCGGCGTACATGATGGACACCGTGGGCAACAAAGTGGCGAAAAGCGAAATTGCCCAGATCAAGGTGGTGGCGCCGAATGTGGCCTTGAAGGTTATCGACCGCGCAATCCAGATGCACGGCGGCGCCGGGGTCTCCAACGACTTCCCGCTGGCCTATATGTACGCCATGCAACGCACCCTGCGCCTGGCCGACGGCCCGGACGAAGTGCACCGCGCGGCGATTGGCAAGTTTGAGATCGGCAAGTATGTGCCGCGGGAATTGATGCGCGGCGGGCAGTAACACCGCGTCGCCTGTGATGATCGTTGATGATGATGATCGTTCCCACGCTCTGCGTGGGAACGATCTTCAACGATCCTCAGTATACCCACACCTCCACCCGCCGATTCTTGATCCGGCCCTCATCCGCCGTATTGGCCGCCACCGGCATCTGCGCGCCAAACCCGCGAATATCCTTGAGCACCACGCCGCTCTTGACCAGCTCCCGGCGCACTGCCATCGCCCGCAATTTCGACAACAAAGCTGCACGTTGTGGGTCATTCTTGGTGTCGCCAAACCCCACCAGCGTCACCTGTTTATCCAGCTTGCCGTGGCTTCTGATATAGGCCACCACCCGCTGCACATCCTGGCGCGCCTTGTTGTCGAGGCTGGCGCTGCCCTCGTCGAAGCGAAAATTCACCGTCAGGCGCTGAGCGTCGCGGGCGATGGCCTGGTAGTCGTCGGGCATCGACGGGCGCGGCGCCACGCCAATCGCTTGCACCTGCTGGGCGATAAAGCCATTGGCGGCCACAATCGCCTGGCCCTGGCTGCCTTGGGTAAAGTCCACCAACGCCTTGGCCCACGGGTTGGGGGAGGAGGGTGGCAAGTAGAAGAACAGCCGGCGTGACAGCGGGTAATCCTCGGTGGCGATCAGGCTGGTCAGCGGCAGCATCGGTTGCGAGTCGCCGTCGACAATCGCCACCGCCTTGGCCTGGCGCACAGAGGGCAGGCCGATAAAACCGATGCCCTGGGGGTCTTGGCTCACCGCATCGGACAGCTGTTCGCTGGATTCAAAGCGCTTGGCCGACGGCGCGAGCGGTTGGCCGCGGCGGCTCAGCACCAGTTCCCGGAAGGTGTCGAAGGTGCCGGATTGATCATCCCGGGCATATAAATGAATGGCCCCGCCTGTACCGCCCAGTGCCTCCCAGGTGCTGACTTCGCCGTTGAAGATCTGCGCCAATTGTTCGGTGTTCAGGGTACTGAGCGGGTTACGCGGGTTGACGATAATTGCCAAGCCATCGATGGCGATCACATGCTCGGCGCCTGGGCTTTTCAAATCACCTAAGGGGGCGAGGTCCACCAGCTCGTTGTCTTTGATCGGGCGGGACGCTGCAGCGAGGTCGGCGCGGTTGTTTTTCAGCGCCGTAAAGCCGGTGCTGGAACCGTGGGCCGCGACCTCGATGGTGACCGTCTGGCCTTGGCGTGTCTTGCCGACCACGCGCTGTTCATTGGCCCCCGCACCCGCTTCAGCGTGTACGTCCTGCAAGCCCTGATGCTCCATCAAACCCTTGACCAGCGCCGGGCCGAGTGCCGCGCCGATGGTGTTGGAGCCCTGGATGCGCAGGGCCGGGCCTTGGTCGGGAATGGGCAGAGGGGCCGCCACGGCGGGGAGGGCGATTGCAAAACACAGGAACAGAACGCGCAGCATCATGCCGGCACCGTCTCAAGCCAAAGGGAGTACCGCAAGATTAAGTCAGTTGGATTGCAGCCATATGACCAACACGGGCGCTGGCAAACCCTGATGCCCTGTAGGAGCGAGCTTGCTCGCGAAGAGCGTCAACGATAACGCAGCGAATCTGTTTTAACGCGGCGCTTTCAAGTTCTTCGCGAGCAAGCTCGCTCCTACAATCTATTTTTGAGGTCAGCTCAGTTCCAACCAGATCGGCGCATGGTCCGACGGTTTTTCCAGCCCGCGCAGGTCGTAATCCACCCCCGCATCCTTGACCCGTGGCACCAACCCGGTGGATGCCATGATCACATCAATGCGCAGCCCGCGCTTGGGCTCGTCCTCAAACCCACGGCTGCGGTAATCGAACCAGCTGAAGCGGTCGGTCACATCCGGGTTGAGGTGGCGGAAGCTGTCCACCAGGCCCCAGTTCTTCAAGCGTGCCATCCACTCGCGTTCTTCCGGCAGGAAGCTGCACTTGCCGGTTTTCAGCCAGCGCTTGGCGTTGTCTGCGCCGATGCCGATATCGCAGTCCTCTGGGGAAATGTTCACGTCGCCCATCACCACCAGCGCCTGGTCGTTGCTGAACTGGGTTTCCAGCAGGTGCTGCAAGTCTGCATAGAAGCGCTGCTTGGCCGGGAACTTGGTCGGGTGGTCGCGGCTTTCGCCCTGCGGGAAGTAGCCGTTCATGATGGTTACCGGCTGGCCGTTTTCGTCGGCGAAGGTGCCCCAGATAAACCGGCGTTGGGCGTCTTCTTCATCGCTGGCAAAGCCTTTGTGCACGCTCAACGCTTCTTTGCGCGAGAGCAGGGCTACGCCGTAGTGGCCTTTCTGCCCGTGGTAGTACACGTGATAACCCAGGGCCTGCACCTCGGCCAACGGGAACTGATCATCGTGAACCTTGGTTTCCTGCAAACCGATCACGTCCGGTTGATGCTTTTCAATCAGCGCCGCCAACTGATGAGGGCGAGCACGCAGCCCGTTGATATTGAAGGAGACGATTTTCATGGTCGGCAGTCCAGTCTGGCAAAAGGGCGATGCTAGCCGACAAGTCGGACGGGGGCCAGCGTGGCGGTAGGGTGAATGCGCTGCTAATGTGGGAACGACTGGAGCTGTGCAGGTTCGTACCCATAAGAACGCCATGTTTGAGTGGCGCCCAGGGAGATTGATTGTTATGCCAGACACTTCGACGGCCACTGCCGAAATCCGCCTGCTCAATAGCGGTTACTCCCGCGAAGCGCGATCCCTGCTGTACCAGGCGTATCGCCATGAGCCGACCTTCGCCTACATCTTCGAAGCCGAGCGGGCGGGCTATGAGCAGCGGGTACGTGCCACTGTGCGCGAACTGGTCAAGCAGCACTTCTTTCAGAAACTCCCGGCCATCGGCCTGTTCGTCAACGACCGGCTGATCGGCATCGCCTTGATTGCACCGCCCCAGCGGCGCCTGGGCATCACCGAAAGCTGGGCCTGGCAAATCCGTATGTGGCTGAGCACCGGCGTGCGCGGTACGCGGCGTTACCTGGAATACCATCATGCCGTCATGGCGTGCCTGCCCACCGAGTCTGTGCATGTGTTGCCGCTGCTGGGCATTCACCCGCAGTTCCAGGGCAAGCACCATGGTGAGCAGTTGCTGGAAGCGGTACACAATTGGTGTGCCGACGATCCGCATTCATCCGGCGTGGTGCTCGACACCGGCAACTCCCGTTACCTGGATTTCTACAAGCGCCAGGGCTATGAGGAAATCGGCGAAGTCGCCGTAGGGCCGGTGCGCGAGCATGTGTTTTTCCATCCCAATCCCCAGGCGTTACATCCTGCAACGGCTTAGAACAGAATTATTCAGACTAATCCTGGTTCAAAGTTCCTCCCTCGCTCGTGTAGCATCCGCGCCTATGAAGTTTCCAGGAAGATTTACCAGCGGCTTGATTCTGCTGTTCACAAGCTGCGGCGCCTTGGCGCAAAGCGAATTGGACGTGCGGATCAAACCCTCAAACGACGCGCTGAAAGCCAACATCGAAGGCTACATCGGCGGGGTAGGCGATCGTGATGAAGAAGCCTTGCTGCGGTTCAGCCGTGGCGCCGAGGAGCAGGCGCGTAAAGCTGCGCAGGCCCTGGGCTACTATCAGCCACAGATCGCCAGCGATGTGAAGGGCGGCAAGAACCCGCGCCTGACCCTCACCATCGACCCCGGCGAACCGGTGCATTTGCGCAACGTGACCCTGCGAGTCGATGGCCCGGCTGCGAGCCTCAAGGCCTTTCGCGTGCCCGCCAGCGACGACCTCAAATCCGGCGCCGTGCTCAACCACGGCCATTACGAAGACGCCAAGCGCCTGATCCAGAACCAGGCCTCGCGCTACGGGTTTTTCAGTGGGCGCTTCACCAGCCAGAAACTTGCCGTAGACCCTCAAGCGGGCGTGGCCGACATCGAACTCATTTACGACAGCGGCCCACGCTACAGCATGGGCAAGGTCAGCTTCACCGGCGACACGCCCTTTGATGAAGAACTGTTGCAGCGCATGGTGCCGTTCAAGCCCGGCACGCCTTATGACTCCGAGCTGGTCGCCGAACTCAATCAGAACCTGCAAGCCAGCGGCTTCTTTGAAGGCGTGCGCGTCGACGCCAGCCCCACCGCCGCCACCGATGACGTGATCCCGGTGGCGGTGCAACTGGACACCCGCAAGCCGCGCACCATGGGCCTGGGCCTGGGTTACTCCACCGACGTCGGCCCACGGGGCAAAGCCAACTGGACGCGCCATTGGGTCAACCCCCAGGGCCACAGTTATGGCTGGGAAGCCGAACTGTCGGCGCCACGGCAGAACGTCGGGCTGTGGTACGACATCCCCCTCGACCCGCCGCTCACCGACAAACTGCGCTTTGCCGGCGGCTACCAGAATGAAGAAATCGCCAACACCGACACCCTGAGCAAGCTGCTCACCATCGGCCCCGAATGGCACAGCAAATTGCCCAGTGGCTGGACCCGGGTGATCTCCCTCAAGTACCAGCGCGAAGAATATCGTCTGGGCAATGATTCGGGTCTGAGTAACCTGCTGATGCCGGGCGTGAGTTATTCCTACCTGCGCAGCGACAACCGCATCGACCCGCACCACGGCTACCGCCTGATGTTCGACACCAAGGTCGCCAAGGAGGGCGCGGGGTCCGACACCAACCTGCTTTACGGCACGGCGACTATCAAGGGCCTGACCACCTTGTGGGACAACCACCGCTTCCTGGGCCGTGCGCAATTTGGCGGCAGTGCCACCAATGGCTACAAATCCGTGCCGCCTTCCTTGCGCTTCTTTGCCGGTGGCGACCAGAGCGTGCGCGGCTACGAGTACCAGACGCTGTCGCCCGAGAACGATCGCGGCGACCGCATCGGTGGCCGCTACATGGTGGCCTTGAGCGCCGAGTATCAATATTCCATCACCGATAAATGGCGTATCGCGACCTTTGTCGACCAGGGCAACTCCTTCAACAACCTCGACTTGCCCAGCCTGAAAACCGGCGTGGGCGTCGGCGTGCGCTGGGTGTCGCCAGTGGGGCCGATTCGCCTCGACCTGGCCCATGCCCTCGAAGATCCGGGCGGCGTTCGCTTGCACTTTTCCATGGGGCCTGAGCTGTGATGCGTGGTTTGAAAATAGCGGGGCTGGCGCTGGTCGCCATCCTCGCCTTGCTGGTGTTGGCGCTGTGGTCGGTGCTCGGCACCCAGGCGGGCAGTCGCTGGGCCCTGGGCCAGGTGCCAGGTTTGAGCGTGGAAAATTTCCAGGGCCGTTTGGGCGGGCAGTGGAGCGCCGACCATCTGCTGTGGCAGCAGGATGGCAGCCGCGTCGAGTTGAATGCCCCTACGTTTGAATGGTCGCCCGGCTGCCTGCTGCGCATGACCCTGTGCATCAACCGACTGGATGTGGAACAGGTCAGCCTGGAATTCGCCCCCAGTGCCGAAGAGAGCGACAGCCGGCCGATTCAACTGCCCGACCTGAAGCTGCCGGTTGCCCTGCAGTTGGGCGATGTGCGCATCGGCAGCCTGCTGTTCAACGGCAATGAAGAACTCAAGGGCCTGCAACTGGCGGCGCACTGGACTACCGCCGGCCTGCAGATCGACGCGGTGCATCTACAGCGCGATGACCTGGTGCTGGACCTCGCCGGCCTGCTGCAACCCAACGGCGATTGGCCGCTGAATGCCACCGGTAACCTGAGCTTGCCCTATGCGCCGGGCGGAGCACCCTGGACCATCGCCCTCAAGCTCGACGGCGACCTGCTCAAAACCCTCAAGCTCGACGCCGACAGCAGCGGCTACCTGCCGGCCAAGCTCACTGGCGAGCTGCAACCCCTGGCGGAAAACCTGCCGGCGCAGGTGCACATCACCTCCGAGTCGTTCAAACCCAGCGCAGACCTGCCCGATACCCTGCAACTCAACCAATTGGACCTGAGCGCCAAAGGTGACCTGAGCAATGGCTACCAGTTGCTGGGCAAGGCCGTGCTACCGGCCGAAAAAGGCCCGGTGGATTTACTGCTCAAGGGCAAGGTTGACGCCAAGGGCGCGCAGATTGCCGGCCTGGACCTGACGGCCGGCGACAAGCAAAGCCTCAAGCTCAGTGCCAACCTGGACTGGCAGCAAGGCTTCAGCGCGGACGCCAAGATCGACTGGCTGGATTTTCCCTGGCACCGCCTCTATCCGGTCATCGACGAACCGCAAGTGGCCTTGCGCACCTTCAACGGTGAAATCTCCTATAAAGACGGCAACTACCTGGGCAATATCAAGGCTGACCTCGACGGCCCGGCGGGCAAGTTCAATGTGGTCACCCCCTTCAGTGGCGACCTCAAGCAGGTCTTCCTGCCTGAGCTGAAACTGAGTGCCGGCCAAGGCAAGGCCGAAGGCCACCTGAACCTGCAATTTGCCGACGGCATTGCCTGGGACACCGCCCTGGATCTGTCGGCGCTGAACCCGGCCTATTGGGTCGCGGAGCTGCCCGGCACCCTGGCCGGACCGCTGCGCAGCAAAGGCGAGTTCAAGAATGAACAGCTCAAGCTCAACGCCGACCTCGACCTCAAGGGTCGCCTGCGTGGCCAAACCGCCGTGCTCGCGGCCAAGGCCGAAGGCGCCGGCGAACAATGGACCCTCGCCAACCTGGACATCCGCCTGGGCGACAACCGCATCAACGGCAGCGGCAGCCTGCAACAGCGCCTGGCCGGGCAGATCGACATCAAGCTGGCACGCCTGGCCCAGCTCTGGCCGCAACTGCGCGGGCAAGTCAACGGGCGTGTCGAGGTGGCCGGCACCTTGAAAGCGCCTCAAGGCAAGCTCGACCTCAAGGGCCAGCAACTGGCCTTTGCCGACAACCGCCTGCAAAGCCTCAACCTGGACGCCAACCTCGATAGCGCCCAGCGCGCCAAGCTCGACCTCAAGGCCAACGGCATTCAAAGCGGCGAGACGCAAGTCGGCAACCTTACCGCCAGCGCCCAGGGCGACATCAAGAACCAGAAGGTCCAACTGGCCCTGACCGGCCCGCTGGTCAAACTAGCCCTGGCCCTGGATGGCAACCTCGACAAAGACAACTGGCGCGGGCGCCTGGCCAGTGGCGACGTGCAAGCCGGTGGCCAGGACTGGCGGCTGCAAGCCCCGGCGAAGATCGAACGCCTGGCCGATGGCAAGCTGACCTTCGGCGCGCACTGCTGGGTCTCCGGCGGCGCCAGCCTGTGTGGGGAAGACCAGCGCCTGATGCCCGAGCCGAAGTTGCGTTACCACCTCAAGCAATTTCCCCTCGACAGCCTTGCGGCATTTTTGCCCAAAGACTTCGCCTGGCAGGGCAAGCTCAATGCTGACGTGCAGCTTGACCTGCCTGAAAGCGGCCCAAAGGGTGTGGTAGCGGTAGATGCCAGCGGTGGCACCTTGCGCGTGCGTGACAAGGGCCAATGGTTGGATTTCCCCTACAACACCCTGAAGCTGGAAACCACCCTCAATCCCAAGCGCATCGACACTCAGCTCAACTTTCATGGCGGCAAGCTCGGCGAGTTGCTGTTGCAGGCGCAGATCAACCCGCTGCCGAACAACAAGCCAATCACCGGCAACTTCAGCCTTACTGGCCTGGACCTCGCCGTGGCGCGGCCCTTTGTGCCAATGGTTGAAAAACTCACCGGCAAGCTCAACGGCAGCGGCCGTATCTCCGGCGGGTTGCTCGCGCCGCAGATCAACGGCAACCTGAACCTGGTGGACGGTGAAGTCTCCGGGCCGGAGTTGCCCATCAGCCTCGAGGGCCTGAACCTGCAGGCGCAGATCGCCGGTGAAAGCGTGCAGCTCAACGGCGGCTGGCACAGCGGCAAGGCCGGGCAGGGCAGCCTCACGGGGCAGATCGACTGGGGCCGTGCCCTGGTGGTCGACCTCAGCCTCAAAGGCTCGCAACTGCCAGTCACCGTGGAACCCTACGCCAAGCTGGAAGTGGCGCCCGACCTGAAGATCAGCCTCAAGGACGACAAACTGGCGATTGCCGGCAAAGTCCACATCCCCCGTGGCGACATCACCGTGCGCGAACTGCCGCCTTCGACGGTCAAGGTGTCCGACGACACCGTGATCATTGGCAGCCAGACCGAAGAGGGCAAAGCGCCGATGGCCATGGCCATGGATATCGACGTGGAGGTAGGCGAAGACCAGCTCAACTTCTCCGGCTTCGGCCTCACCGCCAAGGTCCAGGGCCATGTGCATATCGGCGACAACATGGACACCCGCGGCGAGCTGTGGCTAAACGACGGCCGCTACCGCGCCTACGGCCAACGCCTCAACGTGCGCCGTGCACGGCTGCTGTTTGCCGGGCCGCTGGACCAGCCCTTCCTGGACATCGAAGCCGTGCGCGTGGTGATCGAATCGTCGCGCACCGTGACCGCCGGTATACGCCTGAGCGGCAGCGCCGAACAGCCCACCACGCAGATCTTCTCCGAGCCGGCCATGGCCCAGGAAGATGCGTTGTCATACCTGGTGCTGGGTCGTTCGCGCACCAACACCGGCGAAGACAACAACATGCTCGCCGAAGCCGCCCTGGGCCTGGGCTTGATGGGCAGCGCCGGGGTGACCACGGATATCGCCAATAAGCTGGGGATTCAGGATTTTGATCTGGACACCCAAGGCACCGGCAACAGTACTGCGGTGGTGGCCAGCGGCAAGATCAACGAGAAGCTCAGCCTGCGTTATGGGGTAGGGGTGTTCGAACCGGCCAACACCATTGCCTTGCGCTACCTGCTGAGCAAGAAGGTGTACCTGGAAGTGGCGACGGGTGTGGCCAGCTCCCTGGATATCTTTTACAAGCGCGATTTCTAAGCCTTGCCCGGTCAAAAAATGTAGGAGCGAGCTGGCTCGCGAAAAACGTCAACGATAACGCGTGCATCCTGAATGCACGCGGCGCCCGTGAGTTTTTCGCGAGCAAGCTCGCTCCTACAAAAAGCCTTAACTGGACTCTCCCTGAGTTGATTGCTGCCCAAGGCTCTAAGTTACTCAACTACCAAGCAACCTAATTATTCCATTTGACATTCGCTGCCTAAGCAGTAACATCTCGTCACACATTCACTGCCTAGGCAGTAATAAGGTGACTTTCGATGCCTCACTTCACCCCTGACAACTTCCACAACTGCCACCTCGGCCTGTTGCTGGGCCGCGCTGCGATTCTCAAGGACCGCATCATCGACACCCATATGGAACCCCACGGCATTACCGCCGCGCAGTTCAAGGTGTTGATCATCATGGCCCAGTTCGGCGTCGATACCCCGGCGGAGCTGTGCCGCAACCTGTCCCTGGACAGCGGTTCGATGACGCGCATGCTCGACCGGCTGGAGCAAAAAGACCTGCTTAGCCGCAAGCGTTCCGAGCTGGATCGTCGCCAGGTGCAGCTGGTGCTGACCACTGAGGGCCAACGCCTGGCGGACATGCTCCCGCACATCGGCGCCAAGGCGCTCAACCAGTTGGCCGGCGTGCTTGAGCCGGGCGAGCTGGAAACCCTGGAGCGGATCCTGAAAAAAATGCTGATCGCTGCGGGTGACCCCATCACGATCCAGCGGGTAGGTCGATCATGAATACACGCGCATTCAGCCTGGTGCTGGCGGCGATGACGTTGGCCGGTTGTGCCAATTACAGCGGCCTCGACACCCAGGGCCAGCGCCTCGACGCCAATACCCTGCACACCAGCAAATCCCTCAGCGGCGTGACGCTGTCGAGCGCGGCCTGGCCGGCCGCTGACTGGTGGAAAAGCCTGGGCGACCCGCAGCTTGACGGCCTGATCCAGGAAGCCCTGCAGAACAGCCCCGACATGCAAGTCGCCGACGCTCGTGCCCATCAGGCCGAAGCGGCGGCCTATGCCGCCAACGCGGCGCGCATGCCGACCCTGGATGCCAGCGCTGGCGTGAGCCGTTCGCGCCTGGCCAAGGACCAGGACCCTCGCGGGCAGGGCGATGCCTATTCGACCGTGCGTAACATCGGCGCCAGCTTCAACTACAACTTCGACCTCTGGGGCGGCCAGCGCGCCGCGTGGGAAGCCGCGTTGGGCGAGGCCCGCGCTGCCGAAGTCGACCAGCAGGCTGCGCGCCTGACCCTGGCCGCCAACGTGGCCAAGGCCTACAGCGACCTGGGCCAGGCCCATATCGTGCGTGACCTGGCCGTCGATGACCTCAAGCGCACCCGCCAGATGCTCGACCTGAGCAAACGCCGCCTGAGTTCCGGTATCGACAGCGAATACCAGTTCCAGCAGACCGAGAGCCTCGAAGCCAGCTCCCAGTCGCAACTGATTGACGCGGAAAAACAACTGCAAAGCGCCAAGATCGCTCTCGCCGTATTGCTCGGCAAAGGCCCGGACCGTGGCGACGAGTTGGCCCGCCCAGCGGTGCTCAAACCCAGCGCCGTGGCCGTGCCCGCGGTGCTGCCTGCCGAGTTGCTCGGCCGTCGCCCGGACCTGGTTGCCGCACGCTGGCGCGTAGAGGCCGCGAGCAAGAACATCGACGCCAGCAAGACCCGCTTCTACCCCAACCTCAACCTGAGCGCGAGCGCAGGTGCCGAGTCGTTGCTGGGCGATGCGATGTTCGGTTCGGCCAGCCGCTTCTTCAACATTGCGCCGACGATTTCGCTGCCGATCTTTGACGGCGGCCGCCTGCGTGCTGATCTCGATGCCCGCGACGCCGACTACGACCTGGCCGTGGCCCAGTACAACAAAACCCTGGTGCAAGCCTTGGGTGATATCGGCAACAGCCTGTCCCAACTGCGCGACACCGGGCGGCAGATCCAGGCCCAGCAACACGCGGCCGACATCGCGCAGCAGTCCTACGACACCGGGGTGCAGCGCTACAGCTCAGGCATCGGTAACTACCTGGATGTGCTCAGCATCGAGCAGCAATTGCTGCAGGCCCAGCGTCAGCTGGCCACCCTGAATGCGGCGCAGATCGACCTGTCGATTCAATTGATGCAGGCCCTGGGTGGCGGGTACCACGCCAACAGCGTGGCCGCGACCACCCCCGCAACACGCACGGAATAATTTGAGGTATTTGTCATGGCCACTGCCGACAGCAACAACGCAACCGAACAACCCAACGACACCAACCCCCGCAAACGCAAAGTGATGCTGATCGGCCTGGCGCTGATCGTCATCCTGAGTGTGGTGGGCGTGTGGGCCTGGTATGAGTTCTACGGGCGCTTCAATGAAAGCACCGATGACGCCTATGTGAACGGCAACGTGGTGGAAATCACCCCGCTGGTCACCGGCACCGTGGTCAGCATTGGCGCCGACGATGGCGACCTGGTCCACGAAGGCCAGGTGCTGATCAACTTCGACCCCAACGACGCCGCCGTCGGCCTGCAGAGTGCCCAGGCCAACCTGGCCCGCACCGTGCGCCAGGTACGCGGCCTGTACAGCAACGTCGATGGCATGAAAGCCCAGGTCAATGCGCAGAAAGCCGATGTGCAAACCGCCCAGGACAACTACAACCGCCGTAAAACCCTGGCCCAGGGCGGAGCGATTTCCCAGGAAGAACTGTCCCACGCCCGCGACAGCCTGACCGCCGCCAAGAACGCCTTGACCAACCTTGAGCAACAACTGAAAACCACCAATGCGCTGGTGGATGACACGGTGATTTCGTCCCACCCCGACGTGCAAGCCGCCGCTGCGCAACTGCGTCAGGCGTACCTGACCAATGCGCGCAGCACCTTGATCGCGCCGGTTACCGGCTACGTGGCCAAGCGCACTGTGCAACTGGGCCAACGCGTGCAGCCTGGCACCGCGCTGATGGCGGTGATCCCGCTGGACCAGCTGTGGATCGACGCCAACTTCAAGGAAACCCAACTGCGCGATATGCGCATCGGCCAGCCGGTGGATATTGAGTCGGACATCTACGGCAGCGACGTGAAGTACAGCGGCACCGTCGACAGCCTCGGCGCCGGCACCGGCAGCGCGTTCGCCTTGCTGCCCGCGCAGAACGCTACCGGCAACTGGATCAAGATCGTGCAGCGGGTACCGGTGCGCATCCACATCAACGCCGAAGAGCTGGCCAAGCACCCGCTGCGCGTGGGCTTGAGCACCGTGGTCAACGTCGACCTGCACGACCAGAGCGGCCCGGTGCTGGCGCAACAGGCGCCGCAAAAAGCCTCGTTCACCACCAACGTGTATGACCGCCAATTGGCCGAGGCCGATGCCATGATCAACCAGTTGATCCATGACAACAGCGTCGCCGCTCCCAAGGCTGCGCAACGCTGATGAGCAATAACGCCTCGTTCACGCCACCCAGCCTGTTGATGGCCACTATTGGCCTGTCGCTGGCGACCTTTATGCAGGTGCTCGACACTACCATCGCCAACGTGGCGTTGCCGACGATCTCCGGCAACCTGGGGGTGAGTTCGGAGCAGGGCACCTGGGTGATCACTTCGTTTGCGGTGAGCAACGCCATCGCCTTGCCGCTCACCGGTTGGTTGAGCCGGCGCTTTGGCGAGGTGAAGCTGTTTTTGTGGGCGACCCTGCTGTTTGTGCTGGCGTCGTTCCTGTGCGGTATCTCTACCTCTATGCCTGAGTTGATCGGCTTTCGCGTGCTGCAAGGCTTGGTCGCCGGGCCGTTGTACCCGATGACGCAGACGCTGTTGATTGCGGTCTACCCACCGGCCAAGCGCGGCATGGCCTTGGCGTTATTGGCGATGGTCACGGTGGTAGCGCCGATTGCGGGTCCCATCCTCGGTGGCTGGATCACCGACAGTTACAGCTGGCCGTGGATCTTTTTCATCAACGTACCCATCGGGATTTTTGCGGTGATGGTGGTGCGTGCGCAGCTGAAAAAACGCCCGGTGGTCACCAGCTACCAGCCGATGGACTACGTTGGGCTGCTGAGCCTGATTGTCGGGGTGGGGGCCTTGCAGATCATCCTCGACAAGGGCAATGACCTGGACTGGTTCGAGTCCAACTTCATCATCATCGGTGCGGCCATTTCGGTGATCGCCCTGGCGGTGTTCGTGATCTGGGAGATGACCGACAAGCACCCGGTGGTCAACCTGCGGCTGTTCGCGCACCGTAACTTCCGGATCGGCACCATTGTGTTGATCCTTGGTTATGCGGGCTTTTTCGGCATCAACCTGATCCTGCCGCAGTGGCTGCAAACCCAGATGGGCTACACCGCCACCTGGGCCGGGTTGGCGGTGGCGCCGATCGGCATTTTGCCGGTGCTGATGTCGCCATTCGTGGGCAAGTACGCGCACAAGTTCGACCTGCGCCTGCTGGCGGGCCTGGCATTCCTGGCGATTGGCTTGAGCTGCTTCATGCGCGCCGGTTTCACCAACGAAGTGGACTTTACCCACATCGCCATGGTGCAGCTGTTCATGGGCATCGGCGTGGCGCTGTTCTTCATGCCGACCTTGAGCATCCTGATGTCCGACCTGCCGCCGCACCAGATTGCCGACGGCGCGGGGCTGGCGACCTTCCTGCGTACCTTGGGCGGCAGCTTCGCGGCGTCGCTGACCACCTGGATCTGGATCCGCCGGGCCGACCAGCACCATGCCTACATGAGCGAGAACATGACCGTCTACGACTCGACCACCCGCGATGCGTTGCAGGCGCTGGGTGGGGCAGGGCAGAAGGCCTATACCCAACTGGACCAGATTCTCACCAGCCAGGCGTACATGATGTCCACCGTGGATTACTTCACGTTGCTGGGGTGGATGTTCATGGGCTTGATGTTGCTGGTGTGGCTGGCCAAACCGCCGTTTACCGCAAAAGCGGGGCCGGCGGCATCGGGGCACTGATCCGCAAAAGTTAGAATGCAATCAAGTGTGGGAGCTGGCTTGCCTGCGATGCAGACACCTCGGTGTATCAGATGCACCGAGGTGATGCTATCGCAGGCAAGCCAGCTCCCACAGGTTGATCGGTGTTGTGCCAGAGGGTTATGCGCCAGGCAGCGCCAACTGCGGATTGACGAAGTCAAACGCCGCCAGTTGAAAGCCTTGCTCATCCACCTGCAATGCCCAGCCTTGCTTGTCCCAGTCCCCCAGCACAATGCGCTTGGCCGCCTGGTCGCCGATCTGCAACTTATGGATGGCGGGGCGGTGGGTATGGCCGTGGACCAGGGTGCGCACGCCAAACTGCTGCATCACCCGTGGCACTTCTTCAGGCGTGACATCGACGATGTCATTGGCCTTCATGCGCACCTGGGCGCTGCTCTCACTGCGCAGCTTGCGCGCCAGTTTGTGGCGTGTGCCCAAGGGCAGGTGGCGCAGGATAAACAGCACAATCGGGTTACGCAGGATGCGCCGCAGCTTCATATAGCCGAGGTCGCGGGTGCAGAGGCTGTCGCCGTGCATCAACAGCACAGGCTCGCCATACAACTGCACGACCGTCGGGTCCTTGAGCAAGGTAGCGCCTGCCGCTTTGCAGAACGCCTTGCCGATCAGGAAATCGCGGTTGCCGTGCATGATGAAAATCGGGGTGCCGCTGTCGCTCAGCTCACGCAGAGCCGCGCAGATGGAACGCTGGAAGGGGGTCATGCCATCGTCGCCAATCCAGGCTTCGAAGAAGTCCCCCAGAATGTATAACGCCTGGGCGCCACGGGCGCGGCCGTGGAGCAGATCCAGAAACGCCCGGGTGATGGCCGGGCGCTCCTCTTCCAGATGCAAGTCTGAAATCAGCAATATCACGCTTCGATGATCTCGGCTTTCTCGACGATCACGTCTTCGGCTGGAACGTCCTGGTGACCGGCCTTGGAGGTGGTCGATACGCCTTTGATCTTGTCGACAACGTCGGTGCCTTGGGTGACTTTACCGAACACCGCGTAGCCCCAACCCTGCACGTTTTTGCCGCTGTGGTTCAGGAAGGCGTTGTCGGCGACGTTGATGAAGAACTGCGCGGAGGCCGAATGCGGCTCCATGGTACGGGCCATGGCGACGGTGTACTTGTCGTTGGAAAGGCCGTTGTCCGCTTCGTTCTGGATGCTTGGACGCTTGTCTTTCTTTTCTTTCATGCCAGGCTCGAAGCCGCCGCCCTGGATCATGAAGTTACCGATGACACGGTGGAAAACCGTGTTTTCGTAGTGGCCGGCTTTGACGTATTCGATGAAGTTGGCGACGGTGATCGGCGCTTTATCGGCGTTCAGCTCGATGACGATGTCACCGTGGTTGGTGGTCAGTTTGACTTGAGTCATGTTCACTACTCTTTTCAGGGAATTCGTGGGTGTGGGCGCGTGGGCACCTTACCTGTCTGGCTAAACGACGGCCAAGGCGCGCAGTTTAGCCTGCCCGGCAGGAATTTCGAGGTGGTTTTTTACCAGTGGTGCGTTAAATGCACCTGAGCCCTGTCAGCGCCTTGACAGCATCAGCTATGATAAGCCCTTTGTTTTGTCTGGCCCCAACCGGCCATGAACCTGTCTGTTCAAGGATCCTATGAGCAAGCCCACTGTCGACCCTACCTCGAATACCAAGGCCGGACCTGCCGTCCCGGTCAATTTCCTGCGCCCGATCATCCAGGCGGACCTGGATTCGGGCAAGCACACGCAGATCGTCACCCGTTTCCCACCTGAGCCCAACGGCTATCTGCACATCGGCCACGCCAAGTCGATCTGTGTGAACTTCGGCCTGGCCCAGGAGTTCGGTGGCGTCACGCACCTGCGTTTCGACGACACCAACCCTGCCAAGGAAGACCAGGAATACATCGACGCCATCGAAAGCGACATCAAGTGGCTGGGCTTCGAATGGTCCGGTGAAGTGCGCTATGCCTCCAAGTATTTCGACCAGTTGTTCGACTGGGCCGTCGAGCTGATCAAGGCCGGCAAGGCCTATGTGGACGACCTGACCCCGGAGCAGGCCAAGGAGTACCGGGGCACGCTGACCGAGCCAGGCAAGAACAGCCCGTTCCGCGACCGTTCGGTGGAAGAGAACCTGGACTGGTTCAACCGTATGCGCGCCGGCGAATTCCCGGACGGCGCCCGCGTGTTGCGCGCCAAGATCGACATGGCCTCGCCGAACATGAACCTGCGCGATCCGATCATGTACCGTATCCGCCATGCCCACCACCATCAGACCGGTGACAAGTGGTGCATCTACCCCAACTACGACTTCACCCACGGCCAGTCGGACGCCATCGAAGGCATCACCCACTCCATCTGCACCCTGGAGTTCGAGAGCCATCGCCCGCTGTACGAGTGGTTCCTGGACAGCCTGCCGGTACCGGCGCACCCGCGTCAGTACGAGTTCAGCCGCCTGAACCTGAACTACACCATCACCAGCAAGCGCAAGCTCAAGCAACTGGTGGATGAAAAGCACGTACATGGCTGGGATGACCCGCGCATGTCCACACTGTCGGGCTTCCGTCGCCGTGGCTACACCCCGGCGTCGATCCGCAACTTCTGCGACATGGTCGGCACCAACCGCTCCGACGGCGTGGTCGATTTCGGCATGCTCGAATTCAGCATCCGTCAGGACCTGGATGCCAATGCACCGCGCGCCATGTGCGTGCTGCGTCCGTTGAAAGTCGTGATCACCAACTACCCGGAAGGCCAGGTCGAGAACCTCGAACTGCCGCGTCACCCGCAGAAAGAAGAGCTGGGCGTGCGCAAATTGCCGTTTGCCCGCGAAATCTACATCGACCGTGACGACTTCATGGAAGAGCCGCCAAAAGGCTACAAGCGCTTGGAGCCGAACGGCGAAGTGCGCCTGCGCGGCAGCTACGTGATCCGTGCGGACGAAGCGATCAAGGACGCCGACGGCAACATCGTCGAACTGCGCTGCTCGTACGATCCGGACACCCTGGGCAAGAACCCTGAAGGCCGCAAGGTCAAGGGCGTGGTCCACTGGGTACCGGCCGCTGCCAGCATCGAGTGCGAAGTGCGCCTGTACGATCGTCTGTTCCGCTCGCCCAACCCTGAAAAGGCTGAAGACAGCGCCAGTTTCCTCGACAACATCAACCCTGACTCCCTGCAAGTACTCACTGGTTGTCGTGCCGAGCCATCGCTTGGCGACGCACAGCCGGAAGACCGTTTCCAGTTCGAGCGCGAAGGTTACTTCTGCGCGGATATCAAGGACTCGAAACCTGGTGCTCCGGTATTCAACCGTACCGTGACCTTGCGAGATTCGTGGGGCCAGTGATTTAAGGGAAACATCGTGCTAACGATCTACAACACGCTCAGCAAGACCAAAGAAGTCTTCAAGCCGCTGGATGGCAACAAGGTGCGCATGTACGTGTGCGGCATGACCGTGTACGACTACTGCCACATCGGCCACGGCCGCAGCATGGTTGCCTTCGACCTGGTGACCCGTTGGTTGCGTTTCAGTGGCTATGACTTGACGTACGTGCGCAACATCACCGACATCGACGACAAGATCATCAACCGTGCCAACGAAAACGGCGAGTCGTTTGATGCGCTGACCGAGCGCATGATCGCCGCCATGCACGAGGACGAGGCGCGCCTCAACATCCTCAAGCCGGACATGGAACCGCGTGCCACGGACCACATCCCGGGCATGCACGCGATGATCCAGACCTTGATCGACAAGGGCTACGCCTACGCACCGGGCAACGGCGACGTGTACTACCGCGTCGCCAAGTTCATGGGCTACGGCAAGCTGTCGCGCAAGAAGATCGAAGACCTGCGCATCGGCGCGCGCATCGAAGTCGACGAGGCCAAGCAGGACCCGCTCGACTTCGTGCTGTGGAAAGCCACCAAGCCGGGCGAGCCGAGCTGGGAGTCGCCCTGGGGCGCCGGGCGTCCGGGTTGGCACATCGAGTGCTCGGTAATGTCCACCTGCTGCCTGGGCGAGACCTTCGACATTCATGGCGGCGGCAGCGACCTGGAGTTCCCGCACCACGAAAACGAAATCGCCCAGAGCGAAGCTGCCACTGGCAAGACTTACGCCAATGCCTGGATGCACTGCGGCATGATCCGCATCAATGGCGAGAAGATGTCCAAGTCCTTGAACAACTTCTTCACCATCCGCGACGTGCTGGAAAAGTACCACCCGGAAGTGGTGCGCTACCTGCTGGTGTCCAGCCACTACCGCAGCGCCATCAACTACTCCGAAGACAACCTCAAGGACGCCAAGGGTGCCCTGGAGCGTTTCTACCACGCGTTGAAAGGCCTGCCCGCGGTGGCGCCTGCTGGCGGCGAAGCCTTCGTGGCACGTTTCACCGAAGTGATGAACGACGACTTCGGCACCCCGGAAGCCTGCGCCGTGCTGTTTGAGATGGTGCGCGAGATCAACCGCCTGCGCGAGACCGATATCGACGCAGCGGCGGGCCTGGCAGCACGCCTGAAAGAACTGGCCAGCGTGCTGGGCGTGTTGCAGATGGAGGCCGATGACTTCCTGCAAGCGGGCGCTGAAGGGCGTGTGGATGCCGCTGAGGTAGATGCACTGATCCAGGCACGTCTGGCGGCTCGCACCAATAAAGACTGGGCGGAATCCGACCGTATCCGCGACCAACTGACCGCGATGGGTGTGGTGTTGGAAGACGGCAAGGGTGGGACGACGTGGCGGTTGGCTGACTGACCGTTGATAGCTGCACGCTGAACAAAAAACGCCCCGACTGGTTCGGGGCGTTTTTTTACAAAAAATAGCGATGTCACTTAGCGTTTCCACCACCAGTTCAAGTCGCGTTTAACTGGGAGTGCGAGTGCATGAAGTATGAAGAACGCTAGTGCGATCCAGCCAATGATTGGATAGTTTTCAATGACTTCTGGATGAGTGCCGAAGTATAAGTATTTGTCAAGTTGAGCGATTTCCATATGTGTCATCATAAAGAAAATATTGACTGCTAAGCTGATATAGATTTTGGTATATCCAAGTCCTTTGCCTGAGAAGATAACTTTAAGGCAGTATGCGAATAATAATCCCAGTGGCGAGAGTATTAGAAAAGCCATAATAATCATTTTTTAGACTCTTCATGTAGTTGCTTTAATGTGATTGCATCTGTTGCGGCCTCCGCTGCCAGCGAAGTGGGTGCCATGGTTTTATAGGCTCGTATCCGGTCTGAATCCAAATACCTAAATAGACGCCAAGCATCGGGTTTGTATATATGCCGTACAGTACTGTAGATAGATAGGCTAATATCAACGGCGCCGTAGGCCATGTTTGCTTCCCGCTCTCCGTGACCGACGGCGGATGCAACTGATTGATATGCTGTACGAACCGGACCGACGGTATCGGATCTTCCTGTTACTAGGTTGTGTCCGCCTTCATATAAATTATTAGCCCCATGCGCCATCAATGGCACACCCGCAATGAGGCACAGGGTGCCCACCGACGCATAGCAAATTCCGGCACCCGTGGCTATTTGCAGCGCGCCCGCAACGGCTCCGATTCCATTTCTCCCAATCGCTATTGATTGATCCAGCAAACTACGCTGCTCTTTTTTAATCTCAATCAGCCCCTCTGCAACTGTCTTTTTTCCTTGCTCTACATCTCTGACAATACTACGAGCGTAGTAGGCAACCTCTCGGTTGAATATCGAACGATTAACGCCATCCTGTAGATGCCGGGCACTTATTGCACATGCATGATTGGTCAGTTTTGCAGCGGCTTGGCTGACGACCCACAAGTCATAAAAGTTCGGTGCTTGATTTTCTTTCTTTGATTTCATCGTCCGGTTTCCCATGAGCCATAGCCGCTGGTGCCCGCTAGATGATGTGTCCAGATGATTTCCCGATAACGAATCGACAGATGTTCCTGTGGGTCTACATCGTTCAGCAGGACGGAGTGGGGTACATCGACGGTGAGGCTGGCAATGATGCAGCCCCTGATATCGACGGTGTAGTATTTTTGGTGCTGGCCGAGCTGTGAAATGCGATAAAAGTTGATCACGCAGTTCAGTTCTTCTCGGTTGGATAACGCTACCGCCAGCAATGGCGAGGATTTACAATGTTTTTTGTGATAACCACCGGGCCGTGGGTGGAAGCTCTGACATTGCCGGTGTTGAGCATATTGTGATTGAAGGACATCACCATGATTTCGTCTCGGTGCCCCTCCTGGCACTTGTTGCCGATGGAGTCTTGGGTTGAGCAGCCAGCCGAGATCAGGCCTTGAGATTTTCCATTAATGGACATGTAACCGTGGTTAGCCATGGATGTGAATTTCCTGATGGGTTCGCCACAAACATACGGAAAAATGTAAATAGGAAATATCGGACGTTTCGCCTTTTTCAGTGCGAGCGGGATGTAGGATTATTCGTTTTTGTTTGAGATGAAAACGTCCCGTTATGCCGGGGAAATGACCACCACGCGTTCGCACAATCGGACAAGATGCCGGCTGAGCTGGCGCAATGGGCGGCGCGTATCCGCTCTTTTGCCTGGCGCTAAACCAAATGTGGGAGCTGGCTTGCCTGCGATAGCGGAATTTCAGTCAATGATGCTGTGACGGATAAACCGCTATCGCAGGCAAGCCAGCTCCCACATTTTTACTGAATTCGCCTGAAGAATCAGCGGCGGCTGCTGACTTCGGCGGGGACGTCATCACCGGCCATGCGTTTGCGGAACAAGGCCGTTCGCGCCAGCAGCAGTGTGGTGACCGGCACGGTGATCGCGAGCAAAATCGGAATCAGCCAGCCATGCAACACCGGCCCGGACTTGAGCACCGAAAAGTAGATGATCGACGCCAACGCCACGCTCCACGCCCCCAGCGTCGAGGCCAGTGCCGGTGGGTGCATGCGTTGGAAAAATTCTTTCATCCGCAGCAAGCCAATCGCGCCAATCAAGGCAAACAGGCTGCTGAGCAGCAGCAACGCCGCCACGATAATTTCAACCCATAACGGAATCATTCAATCACCTCGCCACGCAGCAGGAATTTGGCCAGGGCGAACGAGCCGACGAAGCCGAACAGCGCGATCAATAGCGCCGCTTCAAAGTAAGTGTCGCTGGCATAGCGAATACCCAGGGTCAGCATCATCAACATCGCCAGGATGTACAGGTAGTCCAGCGCCAGTACCCGGTCCTGGGCCGAGGGGCCTTTGAACAGGCGCACCAGGGTCAGCACCATGGCCAGGGAGAACAGGAACAGGCTGAACAGGATCGCATTGGCGAGCAGGGCGCTCATTCGAAGATCTCCATCAGGGGCCGTTCGTAGGCGTGCTTGAATTGCTGGATAAACGAGGCCTCGTCATCCAGGTCGAAGACGTGCAGCAGCAGGATGCTACGGTCCAGGGCCAGTTCCGACCACACGGTGCCGGGGGTCACGCTGGTGATCATCGCCAGCACGGCTAGGCCGTTGGCGTCGCGCAGGTCCAGGGGGATCTTGATAAAGCGTGAGCGCGGTGGGCGTGAGCCACAGGTGAGTACGCCCCAGGCCACGTGCAGGTTGGAGATGATCACGTCGAGGCCAACCCGGAAGAACAGGCGCACGATCACCCCAGGGCGACGGATGCGGATCGGCAACGGGCGCAATGGCGCCATCATCAGCGGCGCGAGAAAGCCCAGCAGTGCGCCCAGCAGCAGGTTGCCAGGGCTGATTGACAGGTTCAGCACCAGCCACAACACCCACAACGCCAACGACAACCAGGGGGCAGGGAACAGACGTTTCATGGCTGCACCTCCAGGGCGGCGGCCTTGGCTTCAGGGCTGGGCACTGGCCGGGTCGCGAGCACTGCCATCACGTAGTGTTCCGGGTTGTTCAGGCTGTCGGCGGTGGCCTGGGTGTAGCGCATCAGCGCTTCGGCCTTGAAGGTCAGCGCGATGCTCAACCCCAGCAGCAGGAAGATCGGCACACACTCGTAGCGGCGCAGCAGCGGTGATGGGCGTTCTTCCGGGGTCCAGAAGCGTTGGATGCCGAGGCGGGCGAAAGCGATGAGCGAGGCCAGGCCAGAGAGAATCAGCAGCGCCACCAGGCCCCAGGCCGCTGGGCGGATCGATTCGTCCACGGCGTTGCCCAGGCCCAGTGGATTGATCAGCGCACTCAACAGGCTGAGCTTGCCGATAAACCCGGACAGCGGCGGCATGCCGATAATCAGCAGCGCGCAGGCGATAAAGCTCAGGCCCAGGAAAGCCATGGTCCAGGGGATGACCTGGCCAATCACTGCTTTTTGCTCATCGTCCAGGTTCACGCCAGGACGCGGATGCAGCGATTCCATGGCTTTGGGCAGCGCATCAATCTCCTCATCCAGCGGCAGGTCGTTGGCCGAACGCGAACGCTCGATCAGCTCCGCCAGCAAAAACAGCGCACTCAGTGCCAGGGTGGAGCTGACCAGATAGAACAGCGCCCCAGCGGTCAGGCTCGGCTGGGCAAACCCGACGGCCGACAGCAGGATCCCGGCCGACACCAGGATGCTCAGGCTGGCCATGCGCTCCAGGCGCTGCGCCGCCACCATCGCCAGTGCCGCGCAAATGATGGTCGCCATGCCGCCGTACACCAGCCAGTCGCCGCCAAACAGCGCCGAGGCGCCGGCCTGGCCGGAGAACAGCAGGGTCCACAGGCGCAGCACGGTGTACACGCCGACCTTGGTCATGATCGCGAACATTGCCGCCACCGGCGCGCTGGCCGAGGAATAGGCGGGCGCCAGCCAGAAGTTCAGAGGCCACATCCCGGCCTTGGCCAGGAACGCCGTCGCCAGGATCGCTGCACCAGCATGCAACAGGCCGCGATCGGCCTCCGGCACCAGCGGTATTTTCAACGCCAGGTCGGCGAAGTTCAGCGTACCGGTGACGCCGTAGATCATCGCCGCGCCGATCAGGAACAGCGACGACGCCAGCAGGTTGATCGCGATGTAATGCAGCCCCGACGACACCCGCGCGCGGCCGGAACCGTGCAGCATCAGGCCGTAGGAGGCGGCCAGCAGCACCTCGAAGAACACGAACAGGTTGAACAGGTCGGCGGTGAGGAAGGCGCCGTACAGCCCCATCAGTTGGATCTGGAACAGGGCATGGAAGCTGGTGCCCGCACGGTCCCAGCGTGCCATGGCGAACAGCAGCGCGCTGACGCCTATCACCCCGGTAAGCACCAGCATCATCGCCGACAATTGGTCCACCACCAGCACGATGCCGAACGGCACCTGCCAGTTGCCCGGCAGGTACACGCCAATGGAGCCGGGGCCGCCTTGTTGCGTCCAGTACAACAGCAGGATGGCCACGCCCAGGCCGACGATGCTGGAGCACAGATTGATCTGGGCTTTGAGCGGGCGGCGTTTCTCGCCCAGCATCAGCATCAGCCCGGCGGTGAGCAGCGGCAGCAGGATCGGCGCGACGATCAGTTGATTCATCCACGTCATTCCTTGGGCTCCCGGCCGTCTACATGGTCAGTGCCGGTCAGGCCGCGGGATGCCAGCAGCACCACCAGGAACAACGCGGTCATGGCGAAGCTGATCACGATGGCCGTGAGCACCAGGGCCTGGGGCAGTGGGTCGGTGTAGTTGAGCAGGTCTTGGGGCACGCCGTCCTTGATGATCGGCTCCTTGCCGATAAACAGGCTGCCCATGCTGAAGATGAACAGGTTGACCCCGTAGGACAGCAGGCACAAACCCATGACCACCTGGAACGTCCGTGGCCGCAGGATCAACCAGACGCCGGAGGCCGCCAGGACCCCAATGGCTATTGCGATGACTTCTTCCATCAGGCGGCTCCTTCGGTTGCAGCAACCACTTTGGGCTGGTTGCTCGGTTTATGCGCGCGTACCGACTGGTGGCCGAGGGCGGTAAGCATCAACAGGGTCGAGCCCACGACCATGGCGTACACGCCGACGTCAAAGAACAGCGCACTGGCGATATGGATATCGCCCAGTAACGGCAGGCTAAAATGCCAGGTATGCGTGGTCAGGAAGGGGTAGCCGGCAAACAGCGCGCCCAGCCCGGTCAAGGTGGCCGACAGCAGGCCGAAGCCCATCCAGCGCATCGGCCGCAGGCTCATCTGCGCCTCGACCCACTGGGTACCGGCGACCATGTATTGCAGGATAAACGCCACCGACATCACCAGCCCGGCGACGAAACCACCACCCGGTTGGTTGTGGCCACGCATGAACAGGTAGAACGACACCACCAGCGCGATCGGCAGCAGCAGGCGCACCAGCACCGCCGGCACCATCATGAAGCCCAGGGCGGTGTCGCTGGCCTGGCGCGGGTTGACCAGGTCGGTGGCCACGTCCGGTGCCAATTGGCGCTGTTGCGCCGGCAACTGCATGCTTTCCTTGGACGGGCGGAAGCGGCGCAGCAGGGCGTAAACAGTCAACGCCACGGCGCCGAGTACGGTGATTTCGCCCAAGGTGTCGAAGCCACGGAAATCCACCAGCATCACATTCACCACATTGCTGCCGCCGCCTTCGGGGAGGGCACGGCTTAAGTAGAACGAGGAGATATCGTTGGGCGTCTGGCGGGTCAGCATCGCGTAGGACAACAGCGCCATGCCGCCGCCGACTACGGTGGACAGCAGCAAGTCACGCACCCGGCGAATTCGCGCCTTGCGCAAGGTGTTGGGCAATGGCCAAACTTCCTCGATACGCCGTGGCAGCCAGCGCAGGCCAAGCAGGATCAACACGGTAGTGACCACTTCCACCACCAATTGGGTGAGGGCCAGGTCCGGCGCCGAGAACCACACGAAGGTGACGCAGGTCATCAGGCCGCACACGCTGACCATGGTCAGGGCCGCCAGCCGGTGGTACTTGGCTTGCCAGGCGGCACCCAGTGCGCAGGCAATCGCCAGCAACCACAGGGTGACGAAGACGATGGAGCCCGGGATTTTCGGGCGGTCGCCCCAACTGAGGCCACTGTTGATCATCGGGATCATTGCGCCGATCACCGCCAGCAGCACCAACAGGAACAACTGGGTTTGCAGGCGCTTGGTGCTGATGCGTTTCTCGATCCGGCGCACGCCGCGCATCATCACCACCAGGCAGCGCTCGAACCCGCGCTTGCCGTTGAAGTAGCCGATCAGCGGCGGGTATTCGAAGCGGCCACGCTTGAGTTGCTTGCGCAGCAGCAGGTACAGCACCACGCCGCCGGTCATCGCCACCAGGCTCATGATCATCGGTGCGTTCCAGCCGTGCCAGATCGCCAGGCTATATTCCGGTAGCGTACCGCCCACCACCGGCAGGGCGGCAGCGGCGAGGATCGAGCCGACCATCTGGGCCGGGAAAATCCCCACCAGCAGGCAGGTGAACACCAACAGCTCAACCGGGGCGCGCATCCAGCGCGGCGGCTCGTGGGGCGTGTGCGGCAAGTCGGTGGCGGGCGGGCCGAAGAACACATCCACGGTAAAGCGCAAGGCATAGGCCACGCTGAACGTACCGGCGATGGTCGCGATCAGCGGCAGGGCGATTTCCACCCATTGGGTCGACGAGATAAACACGGTTTCGGCAAAGAACATCTCTTTGGACAGGAAGCCATTGAGCAACGGCACCCCCGCCATGGACGCGCTGGCGACCATCGCCAGGGTCGCGGTAAACGGGATCAGGCGCACCAGCCCGCTGAGCTTGCGGATATCCCGCGTGCCGCTTTCGTGGTCGATGATGCCCGCGGCCATGAACAGCGAAGCCTTGAAGGTGGCGTGGTTGAGAATGTGGAATACCGCGGCAACTGCGGCCAGTGGGCTGTTGAGGCCCAGCAGCAGGGTGATCAGCCCGAGATGGCTGATGGTGGAATAGGCCAGCAGGCCTTTGAGATCGTTTTGAAACATGGCGCAGTAAGCGCCGAGGAGGAGAGTGAGGGCGCCGGCACCGCCGACGATCCAGAACCATTCTTCGCTGCCGGACAGCGACGGCCACAGACGGGCCAGCAAGAACACGCCGGCCTTCACCATCGTTGCCGAGTGCAGATAAGCCGAAACCGGAGTGGGCGCCGCCATGGCGTGGGGCAGCCAGAAGTGGAAGGGGAACTGCGCGCTTTTGCTCAGGGCGCCGATCAGCACCAGGGCCAGCATGACCGGGTACAGCGAGTGCACGCGAATCTGATCGCCCGCCGCCAGCACCTGGTCCAGGTCATAGCTGCCGACGATATGCCCCAGCAGCATCACTCCCGCCAACAGGCACAGGCCACCTGCGCCGGTGACCATCAGCGCCATGTACGCACCCCGCCGCGCATCGGCACGGTGGTGCCAATAGCCGATCAGCAGGAACGAAAACAGGCTGGTCAGTTCCCAGAAAAACACGATCTGGATCAGGTTGCCGGAGATCACCAGGCCAAGCATGGCGCCCATGAACGCCAGGAAAAACGCAAAGAAACGCGGCACCGGGTCGTCCGGTGACATGTAATAACGCGCATACAGCGACACCAGCGTGCCGATGCCCAGCACCAGCATCGAGAACAGCCAGGCAAACCCATCCATGCGCAACACGAAGTTCAGCCCCAGGCTGGGCAACCACATGAATTCTTCGCGGATCACGCCACCGTGGGCGATCTGGGGGTAGAGCAGGGCGACTTGAATAGTACCGACCAGTGCCACAAGGCCGGCCAACAGGGATTCGGTGTTACGTGCGTTATGCGGCAGCAAGGCCGCCAGACAGCTGCCGATAAAAGGCAGAAGCAGTAGAACTATCAGGGACATAGGCTTCTAATCTGCGGGAGTTTGGGATGCATCATACGTGCCGCTTTCACGATCACCAAACGGCAAGATGTGGCAGGATCCTACAAGGTAGGCTGAAACTTCCCATTTGGCACTGTTTCAACCTCCCTCTGAACTGAAATGTCGACCCTGTGGGAGCCGGGCTTGCCCTAATGCCAGTCAGTCAAGCGGTCATCGCCTACTGTAGGAGCGAGGGGGACGCCTAGTTCTTGCTCGCGAAAAACGTCAACGATAACGCGTGTTTGCTGAATGAACGCGGCGCC
>NZ_SMOF01000001.1:3798736-3870890 GCF_018135665.1 Pseudomonas sp. B2021 | reverse complement strand
TTCAGGAAGCACGCGTTATCGTTGACGTTTTTCGCGAGCAAGCTCGCTCCTACAGTTAGGGCATACTCGGGATCGAGGGTCAGTGATTGACTCCCCCGCCCCTCACAAACCCCGCCTCAAGCCCAAACACCTCAACCCCCTGCGGCGTCGATTGCCCGGTGGTCACGTTCACCCGCTGCACCGGTTTATCCATCGCCGCCCGATACTCCACCGTCATGTCCGCCTGGATCGCCTGGCTGGGAATCACGATCGCTTGGTCATTGTTGTAGGTGACGATAGTCAAGCGCGCACTCATGCCCAGGCGCACCCGCTGCAACTGTTGCGGTGTCAGCTTGGGGATCGACAAGGTCACCGGAAACTGCGCGCTGCCCTGGCTGTCGCTGGCGATGGCCAAGCCGCTGACCACGCTGACCGAACCCGTCAGCCGTTCGCCATCAAAGCCATCGCCCATCACTTCCACGGCCTGGCCCTGACGCAACTGGTTGATATCCAGCTCTGAGACCTTGGCGACGATTTTCAACTGTTCGATATTGGCCAGGCCGAACAGCACCTGGCCCTGGCTGACCTTGCTGCCGGCCTGCACCGGCGCGCTGTTATTGCCGCCAGCTTGCGCGGTGTTGTTGCTGCCGGGGGCCGGTACCACGATGCCGGAGAAGGGCGCCTTGACCTCCTTGCCTTCGAGCAGTTTCTGCAAGGCTTCGTACTTCACCGTGGCATTGGTCAGTTCCATTTCGGCGATCTGCCGGTATTCGCCCTGGCCTTGGTCCAGGGCTTGTTGCAGCTCACTGCGCGCCGCCGCCAGGTCCAGTTGCTGCTGCTGAGTCTGCTGCTTGAGGTCATCCAGTTCGTTGCGCGGGATGATGCCGCGCTTGAACAGGTTTTCGCTCTCGGTGAGTTTGCGTTGGGTGTTGCCCGCGGTCATTTCAGCGGTGCGTAAACTGCGACGGGCGCGGCTGACGGTGGGGCTGCTGCCCCAGTCCTGCATTTCCTGCACGGTGCGCCGGGCCTTGAGTTGTGCGGAGAGGGCGTCGCGCAGTTGCACTTCCAGCGCCGCCGGGTCCATGCGCAACAGGACCTGGCCGGCCTCGACGCGCTGGCCTTGTTCGACCAGGTTAGCCAGCACATTGCCGTCGAACGGTGCCGTCAGGGTGACGGTGGTCTGCGGCTCGATCTTGCCCACCAGGCCGATCTGGTGCACCAGCGGGTCGGGCTTCACGGCCAGCCACTGCTCGGCCGTGTTCGCTGGCTCGGCGCCGCCGCGTTGGCTGAGCAGGCTGACTGCCGCCCCGGCCAACAACAGGGCCAAGGCAACGGCCAGCAGGGATTTTTTATTAATAGTCATTGAGGGCGATTTCCCAACTTTCCAGCGTCATGCCCAGGGTCAGATCGAGCTGGGTCTGGGCGTTCAAATAAGCGATCAGCGCATTGAGCTGGGCATTTTCGGCATTGCGCAGGTCGGTCTCGAAGCTCAGCACCTGGAAGTTGGTGGAGCGTCCGGCACTGAGTTTTTCCCGCTCGATCTCGATCTTGCGCCGCGACAACTCCACGGCGCGCTTGGAGATTTCATATTGGCGCCAGCGGGTGCCGAGGTCACGCACCACATTGTTGACGTTGCGCTCCAGTTCCTGGCGAGCGTCGGTGATGCGGATTTCCTGATCCTCCACATTCACCCGCGCACGCACTTCGGCCTGGCGCGTGCTGATATCGCCAATAGGGATCTGCACTTGCACCCCGGCGTAACTGTCCCAGGTGCGGTTATTGTTATGGCCGTCGTCGTTATCGGTGGCGGCGCGTATCTGGTTGGCGCCTGCGACCAGGTCCACTTGCCAGCGCCCGGAATCCTTGGCGATCACCAGGTTAAGGTCGGCCTGCTGGCTGCCGAGCAGGGCGGCGAGGTATTCCGGTTGCTGGTTTTGCGCGAGGTTGAAGGCCTGGCGCTTGTCTATCTCCATGGGGCTGGCTTCCAGGGCCTCGGTGGCACGCACCGGTGTCGACAGGTCCAGGGCCAGCAGGCGCAGTAACGCCAGGCGGCTGGTGTCGAGTTGGTTGCGGGCTTCTTCCACGCCCAATTGCTGGGTGGCGATGTCGGCTTCGGTCTGCACGATCTCGAACTCGGCCATGCGCCCGGCGCTGATCAGCGCCTTGTTCACCTCCAGCAAGGTCGTGGAGCGCTTGAGGGCTTCCTGCACGATCACCAACTGTTCCTGGGCACGCAGCAACTCGCGGTAGGTGGCGATGATCTGGCTGATGGTCTGCGCCACGGTGGCCTTGAGGTTCAGGCGGTTGGCCTGCTCGGCCAGGCGCGACAGGCGCAACGGTGCGGTGGTGGCATCCCAGCCGGCGCCGCGCATCAGCGGTTGGATGATCGCCAGGTCCAGGCCGTCGCTGCGGTAGCGGCCGGCGCGGTTGGCGTTGTTCAACTGCTGGGTCCAGGCCATGCTCAAGCGTGTGCCGTATTCACCCAGCAGGCTGCTGCTAGGCGCGACGTTGGCGTTGCGCGCATTGTCTTGGGAGCCGCGGGTGCTGCGGTAATAGCTGTTAAGGGTGAGCTTGGGGTTGAACACGTCTTCGGCCACGCGCAGGTCGAACTTCTGCGCCACCCGTTGCAGGTAGGCGCTGCGAATCGCCGGGTTATTACGCAGGCCCAGGTACACCGCGTCGCCCAGGGTCATAGTGGTGGCTTGGGCATTCAGCGAGACACTGCGCTCGTAGCCGCTGCGGGTGGTGCTGGGTGCCTGGGGGGTGATCACCACGTCGGCGGCCACGCCCGGCAGGCTGATCAGCATGAGCAGTGGCAGGTACTTATTCATCGCGCAGGGCCTCCACCGGCTGCAAGCGTGAGGCCGACACTGCCGGGTAAATGCCAAAGAACAAACCCACCAGCAACGTGCTGCCCACGCCCAGGGGCAGGGCCGCCACTGCCAACGCAAACGTCCAGCCCGACAACCACGCATACAGCCAGGCAGCGGTCATGCCCAGTACCGCGCCGCACAGCGCGCCCACGGCGGTGAGGGTGACCGCTTCGAGCAAAAACAGGTTGCGGATGTCTCGCTGGCGCGCGCCCAAGGCCATGCGGATGCCGATCTCACGGCGGCGTTCCGAGACGTTCATCAGCATCACGTTCATGACCCCGACACCGCCGCCCACCAGGGAGATTGCGCCGAGGGCCAGCAGCAGGTAGGCGAAGGTGCGGCTTTGGCGGGTCATGCCATCGATCATTTGCTGGGGCACCGTGATGTCGACGTCATGGTCGGTAAGCTGGGGTTGCAGCGCGGCGGCGGCATCCCTGGCGATACGTTCCATGTCCTGTCCCGGCGCTGCGCGGATGATCAGGTTGTTGATCTGCGGGTTGGCGTAGATGCGGCGCATGCCCTCGGCGGGAATAAACAACGATTCGTTGGCTTGCACCGGCATCAGCATGGCCCGGGGCTGGTTGTGCAGGATGCCCACCACCAGAAACAGGTAATCGTTGATACGCACACGGTCGCCCAGTTGCAGCGGGTCGCCCGGTGCGCCGAGGGCCTGGGCGAGTTGGTCACCGATTACCCCGTAGGTTTCGTTGGCATCGAAGGGTGACAGGAAACGCCCCTTACGCAACGCCAGGCGCATGGCGTGCTGGATACCCGCAGTGCTGCCGACAAAGTTGGCATTAGTGGTACGCCCATGAAACACGATGGGCCCGCTGAACAGGCTGAGCGCGCCGAGATGGGCAATGCCCGGCACTGCCTGGCGTACCGCGTCGAGGTCGAGCTGGGTGCGCATCGGCACGTTGCTGCTGCCCTTGGGTGGGAACTGGGCGATGAGGGTATCGGTACCCATGTCCTTGAAAATCATCGCCGCATCCACTGCCGCGTTGTGGCCGATATTGATCAGCGCTACCACCGAGGAACTGCCGATGACGATCCCCAGGAGCGCCAGGATCGAGCGCTTGCCCAAGGTACGCAGGCTGATAAACGCTTCATGCAGCAGTTGGCTGAGGCTCTGCTCGACCCGCAGGCTCATGGGCGCCGGGCCTCATGCACCACGCCGTTGCGCACCAGAATCTTGCGCTCCAGGCGCTCGGCAATGTGGGGGTCGTGGGTGACGATGATCAGCGTCACCTGTTGCTCACGGTTAAGGTTCAACAGCAGGTCCATGATCTCTTGGGCGGTGGTGCTGTCGAGGTTGCCGGTGGGTTCGTCGGCCAAAATCACCGAGGGGTTGCCGACCAGGGCGCGAGCAATGGCCACGCGCTGGCGCTGACCGCCGGAGAGGTCGGCGGGCCGATGGTGGGCGCGGTCACCGAGGCCGACCTGTTCGAGCATGCGTTGGGCGTGTTCCACCGATTCATGCCGCGACACGCCGCGATAACTCAAGGGCAGCGCGACGTTGTCCAGGGCGCTGAGGCGGGGCAGCAGGTTGAAACTCTGGAACACGAAGCCGATCTGCTGGTTGCGGATCGCCGCCAGCTCATCGGGGGTGGCGTTGAAAATATCATGGCCGGCAAAGTGGTACTGGCCACAGTTGGGCAGGTCGAGCAGGCCGAGGATGTTGAGCAGGGTGCTTTTGCCGGAACCGGAAGCACCGAGAATGCCGCAGCTGTCACCGCTGGCGATGCACAGGCACACATCATTGAGAATGCTCAATTCTTGCCCGGCGAGCTGATAGCGCTTGCCGATGCCTTGCAGGGAAATCAAACCTGGGTGCGCGGGGGTCTGTGTCATCATGACTACGCCTGCAGTCTCGACGGTACCGCCTTGCCCCCGGAAACCCTTTGTAACAAGTTCGGAAGCTGCCTGTACGCGTCACGGACTGGTTTTATTTCTTGTTTTTAAAATATTGTTTGAATAGTAACTGCCTTCCTGACGCTTCGCCAGCCACGGAGGTAGAGCGGTTTTACCCTTCGAAACGATTTCGCCGTCACGTGTGTGGGGCGCACAAAAATTCCATGCCTCGTCTCAAAAGCCCGGTTATACAGGCTTTGCAAGATATGGCGGAGTGTCACTACTTGCTTTCGACGGGCCGCCCCGGTATAAAAAATCAAATTATTTTTTAAAACAATATTTCCGCCGTGGAACCCATATGGTCGCGAAGAAACTCAGCGCTCCAAACGTTACCAAGACTCGACTGCTGGATGCGACAGAGGCTCTTTTCATCAAGTACGGCTATGACGCCGTGTTGCTACGGCAGATAACCGAACGCGCCCAGGTCAATCTGGCGGCGGTGAACTACCACTTCGGGGACAAGGACTCCCTGATGAAAACCCTGCTGATGCAACGCCTGGAACCCTTAAACGAGCAACGCCTGGAATTGCTGGCGCGCTGTGAAGCCGAATCCGACGGCCCGCTGGATTGCGACACGCTGCTGGGCGTACTGTTTGCCCCGGCCATGGGCCTGGAGCGCAGCGACCCGGCCAGCGGG
Source organism: Pseudomonas sp. B2021 (assembly GCF_018135665.1). Taxonomy (NCBI): domain Bacteria; kingdom Pseudomonadati; phylum Pseudomonadota; class Gammaproteobacteria; order Pseudomonadales; family Pseudomonadaceae; genus Pseudomonas; species Pseudomonas sp. B2021. The sequence goes on along the minus strand of NZ_SMOF01000001.1, from coordinate 3,865,490 downwards.
GAAGGGCGCTCGTTCATCCGCTTCCTGGGCCGGGTCTACAGCGATACTTCGCCGTTCATCCAGGAATACCTCAAGGTGCATTACCAGCCGGTGTTCCAGCGCTTCTTCGAAGCCTTCGCCCTGGCCCTGCCGGATTTGCCGCGCAATGAACTGGGGGTGCGCCTGCAATTTGCCCTCAAAGCCATTTCCGGGGTCATGGCCGGCACCGAACTGCGCCTGCTGATGAACTCCATGAGCCTGGGCCGCCCGGCCACGGATGCCGAGGTAATGGCCAAGCTGATCACGCTGGTGTCGGCGGCGATTCGCGTGCCGCAGCAGAGTGCCGAGGCTGAAACGGCGCTGGCCAAGGTGCTGGAGACCCAGCGCGCCATTCGCGAACAGGCTGCACGCTGAAACCCATCCCCAACCCCCTGTAGGAGCGAGCTTGCTCGCGAAAAACGCAATGACACCGCGGTTAACCAGAATGCCCGCGTTATCGTTGACGTTTTTCGCGAGCAAGCGCGCTCCTACAGGGGTAGGCCTTTTTTCTGAGCTAAAAAGCAGGCAAAAAAAAGCCCGCTGGGGCGGCGGGCTTGATATGCAACGTTTGTAACGGATGAGGCTTCACACTACGGCTTGGCTTGTGAATAAATCGTGAAAAATATGTAAGAAGAAGTGTGAATGTGCGGGCATTGTATTAGGTGTACTTTCACTCGACCCAATGTACCGTTTGTCGTCACTGTCAATTCTCACAGCTAGACGCGGCTTCCCTTACCACTGTTTGATCTCCCTGGCCCCACGCATAATTCCCTGTGCGTGCCCTTCAGCCAGGAGAGCTCTTCATGTCTGATAACCCGTTTGATTCCGGCAGTGATCGCGCGCCCGCTGCCTCTGATGACACTTCCTTCCCCATAGCCTGTCTGCCCCACCAGAGAGAGTCTATTGTCCCTGGCCCACAGCGCGTGGAAAACCTGGACCCGCCTTATTCCGCGTATCCCTCGGTCCCTATTGCTGGGCATGTGCCCGGTGAGGTTGCGGTCTATGGCCTGGGCATCCGGCATGTGCGCCCTTACGCACTTATGTCATTTGAAAATTGGTCTGCGCAGGGTATTGATGACTACTTCGCTAGTTACTTCGGCCGTAGCGATGCCGACCTGGCTTTCCCGGTAGCTGACGACCTCGTTAGCGATACCACCCTGGTTCGCCAGAACCTGGCGATCCCCGAGGAGCGTATGCCTGAGGGCGAAGTGGTGACTTATGGCCGAGTACGCCGGGCAGGCAGCGGCAACGAAAGCACTTCCCCCAAGCAGATTATTCTGATCAAAACCACCCGGCCAGGTGGCACCGATACCGACCCGGGCAGCTCATGGCATACCGGGTTGGTCATGGAAGTCGAAGGGTTCCCCGAAGGCGAGACCCTGCGCTTGGAAAATATCGGCCTTGGCGTGTATTGCCTGATTTACTTGTACGAACACATTCGCAAGAACGATGTGATCGAACTGTCCTGGGATGGCATTTTTGTACTGCATACCGTCACTTCCGATGAAGCGGGCGGAGCGGGGCCGATCCGCGTATTTGTGGATAAGTCCATCATTGCGCAGGGCGGACAACGGGGCACATTGACCCTGCGTTTTCGGGTGCGAGATGTGGTGGAGAACTTCTCCGGCGAAAAATATCAGTATTCCAAACCCTATTTCCTCAACGCCGAACTGGACCCCAGCCTGTTGAACGCACCGATTTTCCTGGTGGATGACCAAGAGCTTGAATCCCGACAGATCGACTTCGACACCCAGAGCGGCTCGACCTTCGAACTCGTCGTCCTGACAGACCGGCAGTTTCCAGCGCCTAACCCCAGGTATGAGATCACCGTTTCCTTGCTTTGCACCCGAGACGACGGCACCAGCGAGACTATCCTGTTGGGACCTGTGCCTGATTTGAACCGAGGGTTTACCTATATTCCTATTGATAACGACATCATTGCGCAGCTGGTTGGGGGCTCACTTAGGGTGTCATTTTTCTGGAAAACCGATGCGCCGCTACCGCGCGAGTCCGGCAGCCTCACGATTACCGTGGTTGGCACCAAGGTTTCAATGCCCGCGCCTAGCGTCAGCCCTATCGAACTGGGGTTGATTCCGGCAGGTGAGGACATCACCGTCACCATACCTGCCTACGAGCCGCACAGCCCCGGCTGGCTGGAAACGCTGTACATCACCCATGTACCGCCGGGTGGAGGTAGCGCGATTATTTTTAGCCGAGAGCAGTTGGCCGGTTCTCAAGGCGGCACCTACACCGTCACCGCAGCCGAGTTGGAGCAATTCAATGGGCGGGGTGAAATCCACATTTATTACACCACCAATGATGGCGCCGCCCATATTTTGGGAGGCGGCGCCTTGGCGATTCGTCAATCGGCGATGCTCGGGGCGCAAGTCGGTGAGCGCATTGCAGACATGCCGGCGCCGCGCTTGCAGGGCGCTATTGGTAACAACGTGGACCCGGCTGACGTGCCTGGTAGTGATGTGCTGGTCACCTTTACCTACTTGGGAACACAAAACGGCGACAAGCTTCACTGGTCGTGCATTGGTTCAGGCCTTGGCGGCTCCGCCAGTGGCACTATCGAGATTAACGGCGCAACCGCCGGCAAGGAGTTGCACTATCCGGTCACCCGCGACATTCTCGATAAAAACCTCAACGGCAGCCTGCGTATCTCCTACAGCCTGGAGCGTGAGGGACCGCCGAAAGTGGTGTTGCGTTCAGAAGTACTGATGCTCACCGTGGGCAAAGGTGTGGAGTTGGACCGGCCGATCATCGAGGGCGCCTCCACCGCTCCCGATGAACTCAACCCGTTGGCGGCAATAAGCGGCACCCGGGTAATCGTGAAATTCCGGCCGATGCTGGACGGTGACCTTATTACGGTGGATTGGATCACCGCTGATCATCACGGCAGCTTCGCAGATAATGTTGCTGGTAACCCAACTACCCATGAAGCCAGCGTGTGGGTCGACGCTCGCACCATCGCCCGTGGGATTCGTGAGGGTGGCAACACCATCAATGTGCAATATCACTTCCATCGCGGCACGTTCCCGTACGAGTCCGTGATCGTGCCCCTGCGGCTATTGCCGTTGGCCGGGTTGCCGACGCCGACTATCGAAGGCATCAGTGGGCCGGTTCTGGACTTGTCACAACTGAGCCCAACCGCGCGGACCTACATTCCGGTGTGGAGCTTCATCCATGCCGAGCAATTGATGTGGATGACGTACGAAAGCGAAGGCGTTGTGTTTGAAGACACTTACACCGCCAATGAAGTAACGAACGACGGCGTGTTGAATGGGATCAGCCCGCCCACGCCTGTGGACAAGATCAAGCTGCTGGAGGACGGCGTGGATTTGACGATCAAGTTCTGGGTCAGCCTGGCGGAACGCCCTGACAAGAACACTGCCGTGCTGTTCGGTGTGCGCCATTACACCATCCAGGCCTTGCCGGGAGTATTGCCTCATCCGTTTATCAATGGCACCACCGATACCGGACCAAGTGTGACGGTGGACCCGCTGCCGATTGAACACAATACGACGGTGACCGTCCGCTACACCGGTATGAGTGGTCAAGACCGCATAACGCTTGAATGGATTTTGGCCGACGGCACTCATCATACGGCGGTAGAGAACGGACTGGATGGAGGCACGGTGGTATTCAACCTGACCGCGGATAAAGTCTTGCACCGTAGTGTGAACAGTACGGTGTGCTTGAAGTATTCGGTGGTACGTACGGGTGTGGCGGACCCGATTCCGTCGAATGTGCAGACGGTGACGGTCACTACCATTCCTGCTGCCAGTTTGCCACAGCCACGGATCAATAATATTGCACCCGGTGGCGTTCTGAACTTGAACAGCTTCACAGGCAATGCCTCTGCATCAGTCGCCAAGTGGTCTTTGAGCTCAGTGGGCAATCGTGTGTGGCTCACCTGCAGCAGTTCGGGAGTGGCACCGCTTCATGTACTCACGGCTAACGGCGCGTTGATCACTTCAACAGAGGCTGCCAATGGCCTCGTGAACAAAGCCGTATTACGCAGTTGGCTGGAGTCATTACCCAACAACAGGCAGATAACGATAACCTGTGAAGTGGAGTTTGGCGGTAATACGGATAAAGCGCGTGCTGTCGTATTCCCTACCACATCATATACCGCCGCCTATCCGGCCTTGTCTATCAGTACAGCCACGATGACGTTAAATGGAACCGCTTATATCATGGCCGGCTGGGTAAAGAGAGCAGAGTACGCCGGCAATACGCAGACCCGGGCTGCAACCGGTGGGCGACCTCCTTATACCTACACCTCCCAAAACCCGTCCGTGGCGACGGTCACATCTACAGGGTTTGTGTCAGGGATGCGTAATGGCAGTACTAACATTGTTGTCACTGACAGGGCGAATAACCAAGTGTCCTATACCGTTAGCGTCAGTAACGTATGGCAAGTACGTGAAGACCGCCGCGGTATGGATTGGGGCACCGCAGTCAATTGGAGAAAGTCCCTGCCAGGCGCTATTGGTCATTACGGCGATGCTATTCGCTTCATGGGCAACGCTTATGGTTGGCCATTGCCGGTACCTTATGACTCTTGGTACTGGGTATGTACAGAGCCTCAATGCGACGCCTTGACCGGAGTACTCTGGGACTCCATCGACCCAGAAGTAGTCTGGTGTAATCGAAAGCAGGCGGTTGGATGGGCCTGGTGCTTGCAACCTTAAATATAAGGGCACTGTAAAAAAGGCGAAGCAGGTTCATGGGGTTGTATAGGACCTGCTTCTCTGGCCTGTTACTAAATTTTCCAATGTAACGAGCTTTTCAAAAGCCGCTCGCGCATCCCGTCGACATTCGCGGTCAGTTGCAGCGTCAACAGTCGGTAGCCGTCCAGCCCGTTGTGCACCGGGACCTCCAGCAACGTGACGTTCGTCGCGACACTGCCAGGGCGCTCCAACCGCTCCGTCACCCCCGACTTCAACGCCCGCGCCATCCCCACCAACTGCACCCGAATCTGCCGATGCTCGGCCTTCAACATCACCCGCATCCTTGCCGTGGCCTGCTCATCACGCGGGTCCGGCCGGGTATTGCCCAGAATCTCCAAAGTGCTGATGCACATGCGCAGGTGCCGCTGGATCGCATCCAGTTCAGTCATGGAAATCCGCACTTCCTTGGACACCGACGGCATCAACGAGCGCAGTTGCACCATCGCCCCGTTCAAACGGTTGAGCAGCTTGAGGTGTTCATCGTTGGTTACCGATTGGCCATTGGTGATCCGGCTATAAATCTGCGCGCAGTCCCGCAGGGCGCTGGCCAGGTTGTAGCGCCACGAATACACGGCGTACAACGGCAAGGCGAAGGAAAACGCCAGGGCCAGCACGATGCCGATCAGGATATCGACGGTGCGCCACAGGCCATCGGAGATTGGGTTGTCGCCATGGCCGGCGACGATAAATACCGTAATCGCCGACAGCAGCGCGATGTAACCGCCCTTACCGATGGCGTGATAGGAAAAGAACCCGCACACCACCGACATCAGCAGGTAGGTGAGCAACGGCAGGCCGAAGTAAGCCTGTTGCACCACCAGCAGCAAGCCGACGCTGGCGCCGATCAAGGTGCCGTAGGCGCGCTCGACGGCTTTCTTGCCGATGTTGCCGTGGTGCTGCAGCCCGCCGATGACAATCAGCATGGTCACCGACGCCCATTCACCGTGCGGCAGGTTGAGGCCGGTGGTCAGCAGGATGGTTGCCAGCAAACCCACGGACACGCGCGCGGCGTGGATCAGCTTGGCATGGCGAAAGCGGCGGTAGGGGTCGAGCAAGGGGCGCAGCAGGCGCCGGGCAAAGAAGGGCAGGTTCATCAGTATTAAAGTGGCCTCGATTATCTGAGTATGCGCGATCAAATGTGGGAGCTGGCTTGCCTGCGATAGCATCACCGCGACCTGACTGAAAGACCGAGGTGCCAGCATCGCAGGCAAGCCAGCTGCCACACTGACCTGTCTGCACATTGAAACGGGGTTGATCTTAGAAGATGTAGTCGGTGGTCAGGAAACTCGAGTCTCGATTGCGCAAAATGTCGCTGACCAACGCCTTGTTACTTTCCTGGAACTTGGTCGCCACCAAGGTGCGGATCGAGAACACACGCAAGGCGTCATGCACCGACAACGTGCCCTCGGCCGAGTTCTTGCGCCCGTTGAACGGAAAGGTATCCGGCCCGCGCTGGCATTGGGCATTGATATTGATGCGGCCCACCTGGTTGGCGAAGGTGTCCACCAGGCGTCCGACTTCCACGGGGTCGGTGCCGAAGAGGCTCAGCTGCTGGCCGAAATCCGAGTCCAGCACGTAGTCGATCACGGTTTCTAGGTCACGGTAGGGCACGATCGGCACCACCGGGCCGAATTGCTCTTCGTGGTAGACACGCATCTGCGGGTTCACCGGGTACAGCACCGCCGGGTAGAAGAACGAGCCACGGCTGCTGCCACCCTCGGCATTCATCACCTTGGCGCCATGGCGCGCCGCATCGGCCACCAGTTCGTTGAGGTAATCGACCTTGCCCACCTCCGGCAGTGGCGTCAGCGCCACGCCGTCTTCCCAGGGCATGCCGGGCTTGAGCGTCGCCAGCTTGGCGTTGAACTTCTCGATAAAGCGCTCGACCACGTCTTCATGCACGAACAGGATTTTCAACGCGGTGCAACGCTGGCCGTTGAACGACAGCGAACCGGTAACGGCTTCGTTCACCGCATTGTCCAGGTCTACTTCGGGCAGCACGATCCCTGGGTTTTTGGCATCCAGGCCCAGCGCAGCGCGCAAACGGTGCGGCTTGGGGTGCAGCTTTTTCAAATCACTGGCGGCCTTGTTGGTGCCGATAAACGCAAAGATGTCGATCTTGCCGCTGGCCATCAGCGCGCTCACGGTCTCGCGACCGCTGCCGTAGATCACATTGATCACCCCGGCCGGGAAGCTGTCGCGGAAGGCTTCCAGCAAGGGGCGGATCAACAGCACACCCAGCTTGGCCGGCTTGAACACCACGGTATTGCCCATGATCAACGCCGGGATCAGCGTGGTGAAGGTCTCGTTCAACGGGTAGTTGTAAGGCCCCATGCACAACGCCACGCCCAGGGGCACGCGGCGGATCTGGCCGAGGGTGTCCTGCTCCAGCTCAAAGCGACTGCTGCGCCGGTCGAGTTCCTTGAGGGCATTGATGGTGTCGGTGATGTAGTCGCAGGTGCGGTCGAATTCTTTCTGCGAGTCCTTGAGGTTTTTGCCGATCTCCCACATCAGCAGCTTGACCACCGCATCACGCTGTTCGCGCATGCGCCGCAGGAACGCCTCGACGTGCTGGATACGCTCAACCACCCGCATCGTCGGCCATACACCCTGGCCACGGTCGTAGGCGCGCACGGCAGCATCCAGGGCGGTGAGGGCGGTGTCGGCATCCAGCAACGGCGTGCTGCCGATGTGCACGCGCTCATCACCCAGTTGCACGGGGCTTTGCACGCGGGCGAGCGGGCCGTTCCACTCCTGCAACTGGCCATCGACCAGGTATTCACGTTGCTCAATGGGCGCTGCCAGGCGAAATTGCTCGGGAATCTGCGCGGTGGAGGTGGGAAACAGCTGGGCGAGCAGGTTGCTGGTGGTCATGTCGCTACCCCTGGAATAGTTGCAAAACATGACTAGAGAGTCACCCAACACGCGGCTCTAACGCAAGGCTTGCGCGCATTCTTGTTCGCAGCGCGGTGTACGCCGGGTAAACTGCGCGGCTTTTCAGAAGGAGTTCACATGAGTCAGTACCAGCCGGGCATTCTTGCCGCACCGGTGCCTTTGCAGGCCCGCCATCTGTTTTTTGCCCTCGACTCGCTGCAAGCCGTGCCCGCTGCGCTGGACGCACTGGTGCAGTTGACGGATGCGGCGGCCGTGGTGGGGTTCGGTGAGCCGCTGGTAACGGCGCTGGGTGTCCAGATCCCAGGGCTGCGCTCATTCCCGGCCGTCAGCGGCCCTGGCGCCCACAACCCGTCGACTCAACAGGCGCTGTGGGTATGGCTGCATGGGGTGGATCGCGGTGAGTTGCTGCTGCGCAGCCGGACCGTGGAAAAAGCCCTGGCCCCGGCGTTTCGCCTGGTGCAGTCGACAGAAGGCTTCCGCTACAAGACCGGCTTTGACCTGACCGACTACGAAGACGGCACCGAAAACCCTCACGACGATGCCGCCGTGGAAGCCGCGCTGACCGACAGCGGCGCCAGCTTCGCTGCTATCCAGCAATGGCAGCACGACCTTGACGGTTTTGCCGCGTTGCCTGCCCAGGAGCGTGACCACATCATTGGCCGCCGTCATGGCGATAACGAAGAACTCGACGATGCCCCCGAGTCGGCCCACACCAAGCGCACCGCCCAGGAAAGCTTCACACCGGAAGCCTTCGTGGTGCGCCGCTCCATGCCCTGGGCCGAAAATGGCCAGGCGGGGCTGATGTTCCTCGCGTTTGGTCATTCTTTCGATGCGTTCGAAGCGCAGTTGCGACGCATGAGTGGGTTGGAAGATGGGATTGTCGATGGCCTGTATCGCATCAGCAAGCCGTTGACGGGGGGTTATTACTGGTGCCCGCCGCTGAAGGACGGGCGCCTGGATCTGGGCGTGGTTTTTGAGACGCCGCTTCCTTGAGCGATCATTGCCCCCTGTAGGAGCGAGCTTGCTCGCGAAAAGCGTCAACGATAACGCGCGCCGCCTGACTCAACGCGGCGCCTTCGAGTTTTTCGCGAGCAAGCTCGCTCCTACGCAAAGCCTAACCGAGCATTTTTACTTTGCCGCTGTGCAGCTTGTACACGCCGCCGACAATCAGCAGTTTTCCCGCCGCGACCGCATCAGCCAACAGGCTTGATTCAGCCGTGAGCCGCGCCATGGTGTCGGTGACATTTTGTGCAATGGCGTTTTCCAGCAAATCGCCGGGCGCTTTCAATACCTTGTTCACCGAGGGTTTGAAAGTATCGGCCAAGCCCTGGATCTTGCCCGGGAAGCGGGCGTTATCCTTGACGGCCTTGACCCCCGCCGCGACTGCGCCACACATGTCGTGCCCCAATACCATGATCAGGGGCGTGCCCAATACCGCCACCGCGTATTCAAGGCTGGCGAGCCCGTTATCGGTGACGAAATTGCCCGCGACCCGTACCGCGAAGAGGTCGCCGCGGGCGGTGTCGAAAGCGTACTCGGGAGCGATCCGCGAATCGGCACAACTTAACACCGCGACGAACGGATTTTGCCCACCCACCAACACTTCACGCTCGATCATAAAGTCATGACGCTTGGTCACCCCGTCGGCGTAACGCTGGTTGCCTTCCATCAGCCGCTGCAAGGCAAGTTGGGGGCTGAGGTCGTTGGCGGGCTTGGGCAGCGCTGGCGCCGCCGATGTTGCGTTCGCGAGGGAGGGCAGCGCCCCGCTTAGTAGCGTTGCGCTTGTACTGACGGCAGCCAGGCGTAGGAAGTTTCGACGGTCTTTGAGGTGAACAGGGCGGTTGCACATCGGGAAGGTTCTCAGACGGGTTGAGGGCACTAGGGTGGGAACGATCAGCCGAAAGAGATGTAAGAAATATCTGATTTTGCTTGTGTCTAGCAGCGGGGGCGCTTTCTAAGCACAAGACTCAGCCCTTGTAAAAAAGGCCAGGGGAAGGCTAGTGTGGCGGCCTGAATATTTCTGAATGTTTCAGTTTTATGTCCAGCCTTGCCCAACGCACCGCCAATACCACCTCGCGCCGCGCGGCACTGACCCTCGGGTTTTGCCTGCCCAGTGATGTGCTGCTGTACCTGTTGCTGCCCATGGAATCCGAGGCGTTCGGCATCACGCTGGCCCAGGCTGGGGTGTTGTTGGCGGCTAACCGTCTGGTACGGATCTTTGGTTATCGGCATGTACTGAATTTTTATGCACGTAACGGCGACCGCCTGACCTGCATGCTCGCCGCCGGCGCGGCAGCACTGTGCGCATTGGGTAATTCGGTGCTGTCGGGCTTCGCTGCGCTGTTGGTCTTGCGGCTGGTGTGGGGCCTGTGTTTTGCCGCGTTGAACCTGTCGACCCAGGTACTGGCGACGTCTGAACCTGAAGGGGCGGCGCGCAGGGCGGGGCGCTCACGGGCATTGATCGCCTTCGGGCCGATGCTGGCCCTGCCTCTGGGCGGGTTGCTGACGTTATGGGCCGGGCCGCGCCCGATCTTCCTGATTCTCGCCGTCTGTTGCCTGGCAGGGTTGTGGATCGCTCGCGGCCTGCCCACCTCCGGTCATGACTTGCACAGCACTCCGGGGCGCCGCTTCAGGTGGCCTGACAGCGTTGCGCTGTGGTCGTTTATCGAAGGTGTCGCGCTGGACGGCTTGTTTATCTTTGGCCTGTCGATCCAGGCGCAGAAGATCATGGGCGGGGATGCGGTACTGATCGCCGGCGGCTTGATGGGCCTGCGCTACCTGTCGGAATTGCTCCTGAGCCCGTTGGGCGGGCGTGCGGCCCAGCGTTTCGGTGCCACGTCGATGCTGTTGCTGTTTTCGTTCTTGAGCGCCCTGGCCCTGGCTGCGTTCGGCAGCCATTGGGTGATCGTCGGCGCGGCGGCGGTGCTGGTGCTGCGTGCGTTGCAATTGCCCCTGGTGACTACCCTGGTGGCCGAGCGCAACCCCGGCGCCATGCGCGTGTCTGCATTGGCGTCCAACGCCGTATGGCGCGATATCGGCGCCGGCCTCGGGCCGCTGCTGGCGGGCCTGTTGCTACCTGTGGCCTCGGCGCCCTGGGTGTTTGGCCTGGCGGGTGCGGCGATTGCCCTGAGTGCAGTGTTTTGCTGGCGGGCCAAATGGCCCACTGACGTGTCCCTGCGGAGCTAAGCGCTTTTCAGGCTGTCCAGCCAGGCAGGATCAAGCCGGGTTTGCTCGGTAGCGATCCCCAGGGCCTGCATCTTCGCCTTGTGGGCCTCGATCTCGCCCACCATTTGCGCCTGGGCGCTGGAGTTGGCGTCCAGTTCGTGCATCTGAATCAGCCCCAGATGATAGAAACGCAACAGCTTGATGGCTGACGGGTCGTTGGCCTGTACCCGTTCGCTGACCTTGTGCATCACATTGGTCACGCTCATCAGGCTGCGTTTGAGCTGCCAGCCATACACCGCCGACGTCATCCAGGGTTGGGTCCAGAACGGGCCACGTACCAGCGCGACGGTGATCAACACCCCGGCAAAGACGCCGCCGACGTTGAAGCGAAAATTATCACCGCCAGGCTCACCGAACAGCATCACTGCCAGGCTCGATAACAGCATGGCCAAGGCCAGGAACAGCACGGCAATGACCAGTGTGCTGCGACGGGTCTGTTGGCGATAGGTGGCGGGGTCGCAGGGTTTGAGCTCGAACATCCGGGGCAGGTCTCCAGAAAGAGCGGTCATCTTCTCATGCTTGGCGCAATGAAGTTGAACGATGGCGGCGGGCGATTTCTCTAAAACGGTGAACCCTTCATGAGGTCAGCCGTCATGCCCGACTATAAACAGCCACCGCCTGGTACACCCGACCCGCACCGCACCCCCGGTGAAGAGGAGCGCGACAACGATGCGTTGCGCCCCAATGATCCGAAAGAACGAGGCCCGGACGACGATGTGCAGCGCGCCGAAGAAGACCTGGAAAACCTCCACGACAAAGCCCGTCCGCTTTAACAGGAGAACCTGATGAACAAGCGTACCGATGGCCCCCATTCCAACGAACACGCCAGTGGCAAGGATGAACTGGGCTTCGACCCGGACTCGCCGGACCTGGCCGACCCGCAGGTCGACCCGATCGGCCCGGCAATTGCGCCGCTGGACAAAACGGACGAGGAGACAGCGAAAAAAAAGCCGCCCTACGATCCGTTGGGCGACTTGAAGCAGTGAACCGAGCCCCGCCTGTGTGCGGGGCTTTGTTTATCTGGGCGGGGACCAGCTGACGTCGCTGATGCCGTATTTTTCCGCCCAGGGCCGGGTGGTCTTTTTCACCTGCTCGTGACCCACGCGACCGATGCGGCTGACATGGGCAATGTCGGCATCAACGGCCGCCCAATGCCAGGCCTCGGCGTTGTTCATCACCTCGGCGCGCACCACGAAAGACTTGGGTTTACCGTGTAGCTGATAGTGGACGGTGTAGATTTTTGCGGTACTCATGTTGCCTCCCAATCTTGTTATAGATGGATAGGCTGGCGCTCCAAAAGGTTCATTCAAAATGACAACGCACACAGAGGCGCGGCATAGTGACGCTCTTGCCCTGCGCCCAAGGATCGCGCCATGCACACACTCGCCGATAGCCGCCTGTACCTGCAACGCCTGGGCTATGCCTCGCCACCGCCGCCCACCCTGCAAACCCTGCGGGACCTGCAACTGCGCCATGTGTGCACCTTCGCCTTTGAAAGCCTGTCGACCCTGATGCATGCACCGGTGCCGATCGACCTGCCCAGCGTCGAGCGTAAGGTGCTGCATGAGGGGCGTGGCGGCTATTGCTACGAGCTGAACCAGCTGTTCCTGGCCCTATTGCAGGAGCTGGGCTTTGAAGCCCGTGGTATCACCGGGCGCGTTGTGATCGGCGGCCCACCGGACGCCCACACCGGGCGTACCCACCGCTTGAGCCTGGTGACCCTCGACGGCGTGCGCTATATCACCGATGTCGGTTTTGGCGGCATGGTGCCCAGCAGCCCGTTGCAACTGGACAGCGACGCGCCCCAGGTCACCGCTCATGAGTGCTTTCGTCTGACACACAACCAAGGCAGTTACACGCTATGGGGCCAGGTGGGTGAAGAATGGCGTGGCCTGTATGTGTTCGACCTGCAAACCCAGGCCGACATCGATTATGAAATCGGCAACTGGTACGTCTCCACGCACCCTGGCTCACCGTTCGTAGGGCAGTTGAAAGCCGCGCTGCTTGCGCCCGGTAAACGTCATACCTTGGCCAACGCCCGCTATGCCCTTCATTATCTGGATCGACCCAGCGAAAAGCGCACGCTCAAGAGTGCCGATGAGTTACTGGGACTGTTGCGCGACACCTTCGGCATTCGGCTGCCGGAGCAGCCTCAACTTCGCGAAGCCGTTGAACACCTGATTCGCATGAATCCTGAAGAGTCTTGAGTTAGAGCCTTCGCTGAATCGTTTTTCCTCCGTTTTGGTGCAAATCCGTTCGAACTTTTTGCAAAAGCCAAGGTTCGAACCGATTCCTGAATACTTTGCCCACCTTAAAATGGAGATGTAAAACGATGTCCAAACTATTCGGAAAATTCCTCAAGAACACCTCGTTGCTGGCCCTGGTAGCTGCGCCTGGCGTGGTGTTCGCAGCACCTTCCACTGACCCGATTTCCACGTTCGGGATCATGGGCAGCTACAACGACTTCAAACTTGAAGGCGGCAGCGAAAGCGACAAAGATCACATGCCCGAAGCCGGCCTGTTCTACAACTTCGGCAACAAGCTCACTGCCGAGTCGGGCTTTATCTACCTGGCCGGTATCGAAGCCAAGTACGGTGAAAAAAGCGATAACAAACTCAAGGAAGGCCAGGCCGACCTCGACCTCGGCTGGCGTGCCGCGCTGGATGCGCGCAATTTTGTCGACGTGATCGTGGGCGGTGGCTACAGCTGGACCCGCTACGAGCCGGACACCAATGGCTACGACATGAAGCTCACCAACAAATCGCCGTTTGCCAAGGCGGCGCTGGGCTACAACCACCAGTTCGATGACATGACCCTGCGCGTTGAAGCCGGCGCCCGTCACACCATCGACGGCCGCGCCAAGCTCAAGGTCGACGGCGTCGGCAGCGACACCGTAGACCTCAAGGACCGCACCAACCCTTACGCCGAAGTCAGCCTGCTGATGAACCAGAAGGGCGACCTGCCAGTGATGGCGGGCCTGTACTACACCCGCACCGAGTACAAGCTCGATAACGACTCCTATGTGGCCGACAACACCAAGCTCAAGCGTGATGAGTATGGTTTCAAGGTGGGTATCGCGTTCTAACGCTGTTTGCGCTGCAAAAACGCCCCGAATGCTCGGGGCGTTTTTTTTGCGGCTATTGCCGGTCAGCCCAATGCGGCAAGTTGCGCCACGGTTTCCGGAAAGCGCGCCACCAGTCGTATCAACGTGACAGCCTGCGCATTCGGCTTGGCCCGGCCTTGCTCCCAGTTCTCCAAGGTGCGGGTGTTGGTGCGCAGGTACATGGCGAATACCGAGCGGGACAGGTTGAGTTGCTGGCGTACGGCGATTACCTCGTCAGCGCTGAGTGGCGCCAGCTTGTTGAGGTGCGCTTTGTGGGTGCGCAGGGTAATTTTGCCCTGGCGTTCATCAGCCAAGGCGTCGAAGCCTTCGACCAGTTCGGAAAAGATTTCACGTTTCATGGTGTGTTCTCGCTTTGATTTCCCTGTCTAGCATGTGTTTAAGGGCTTTCTTGTGTTGGGGTGTCAGGTCGTTCTGTTCGTGTTTGCCGTACAAAGTGAATAACCAGAATTGCGTACCGCCTGACCACCAGTAGTAAATGACCCGCAGGCCACCGCGCTTGCCTTTGTTTCGTCGCTCATCGACGAAGCGAACCTTTCTCAACCCGCCCGTTCCTTCGATCACGTCTCCCGCTTCTGGGTTTTTCATCAACTCCTGCTGAAAACCGTGAAAAAGTTCATCGCTCAGATAGTCCCTGCGATGCCGTTCGAATGCCGGCAGTTCGATAAATAGAGCATCCATGTTCTGTACGTAGTCTGCGTATAGTTTGGTGGCCCACTCGCTTTGGGTCAAGCGCCCAAGCTGTGGGAACTTTCTTAAAACGCAGACACCTTAGGCCGCATCCAGCGGGGAAGATGCCGGATGAGGAGGCAGATTGAAGAGGAAATTTCAGCGAGTAGGGAAGGGAAAAAGCCAGGCTACAGAAATGCAAAACGGCGCCCAAAGGCGCCGTTATGTTTACTGCATTAATCTAAGCGATCAAACGCCCAGCACCGCGTGCTGCACCAGGGTGAGCAACGGTTGTGGGTACACGCCCAGGAAGAACGCGAGCAGGGCGATGGCCAGCAGCATGACGCCACCGGCTTTCTGTTCCCAATGCAGCTCGGCATCCACACGGCGCAGGTTTGGCTCGATCAGGTACAGGGTGACCATCACGCGCAGGTAGTAGAACACGCCGATGGCGCTGCCCAGTACCAGCGAGGCAACCAGCCACCATTCGTGGGCTTCGACACCGGTAGCGACGATGTAGAACTTGCCGATAAAGCCCGCCGTCAGCGGAATGCCGGCCAGGGACAGCATCATCACGGTGAGCACGGCGGTCAGGTACGGCCGGCGCCAGAACAGGCCGCGGTATTCGTACAGGGCGTCGGCGTCACGGCCTTTGTACGGCGACGACATCAAGGTGATGACGCCGAACGCACCCAGGCTTGTGATCACGTAGGTGACCAGGTACACGCCAATGGCTTCCACGGCCAGGCCTTTGCTCGCCACCAGGGCGATCAGCAGGTAGCCGAAGTGGGCGATGGACGAATAGCCCAGCAGACGCTTGAGGTTGTTCTGGGTCAGGGCCAGCAGGTTACCGAACAGGATCGACGCTATGGCGATCACGGTCAGCACGTTGCTCAGCACGCCGGTGTTGGCGGCGGGGGAGATCTGGAACAGACGCACCATCACCGCAAACACCGCCACTTTCGACGCAGTGGCCAGGAACGCCGCCACCGGCGCTGGGGCGCCTTCGTACACGTCCGGGGTCCACAGGTGGAACGGCACCAGCGACAGCTTGAACGCCAGGCCGATCAGCATCATCGCCAGGCCCAGTTGGGCAATCGGCGCCGGGCTGTTGGTGGCGGCCAGGGCGTGGCCGATACCGGTGAAGCTCAGGCTGCCAGCTTCGGCGTAGAGCAGGGCCATACCGAACAACAGGAACGCGGAACCGGCAGCCGACAGCACCATGTACTTGATGCCGGCTTCCAGGGAGCGCTTGTTGAAGAAGGCATAGGCCACCAGGCCGTAGGTCGGGATCGACAGCAGTTCCAGGCCGATGAACAGGCCCGCCAGGTGCTGAGCGCTGACCAGCACGATACCGCCGGCCGCAGCCAGCAGGATCAGCAGGTACAGCTCTTCCTTGTTGCCCGGGTAGCCGGTGCCGCCTTCGCCGAGGTAGGCGTGGGCGAGGGTGACGCAGGCCAGGGTCGCCACCAGGATCAGGGCGATGTACAGCAGTGCGAAGTCATCGACCATCATCAGTGGCGTGACCGCCAGTGGCGCGACCTTGAGGGCCGGAATGATCGACAGCAGGGCCAGGTTCAACCCGGCGCAAGACAGCAGGAACGTTTGCGAATGATTGCGGCGCCAGGCGATCGCCAGCATCACCACCACGATGGTGAGGCTGGTGATCAGCAGCGGCGCAAGCGCGATAAAGTGTTGGATCGTGAATTCCATAGCGCTCTTACCGGGCCGAAGCGAGTTGGGAGAAGGCGGTGCCGAACCACTGCTGCACGCCATGCATCGTTGCGGCAGAAGTGTCCAGGAACGGTTGCGGGTACACGCCGATGAAGACCAGCAGTACCGCAAGGCCGAGCACCATGATCAGTTCGCGCGCATCCATCCCTTGCAGGACGGTGTCGGACTTGGCCGGGCCGAAATAGGCGCGGTGGATCATGATCAGCGAGTAGACCGAACCGAACACCAGGCCGGAGGTGGCGATGGCGCTGATCCACGGCGTTTGCACAAAGGCACCCATCAGGATCAGGAACTCGCCGATGAAGTTACCGGTACCCGGCAAGCCCAGCGACGCGGCGGCAAAGAACAGGCTGATGGCCGGCAGGTACGCGATGCGCGACCACACGCCACCCATCTCACGCATGTCACGGGTGTGCAGGCGCTCGTACAACTGGCCACTCAGGATAAAGAGGGCAGCGGCGGAAACACCGTGGGCCAACATCTGGATCACCGCACCCTGCAGCGCCAGTTGGCTGCCGGAGTAGATGCCGATCAGTACGAAACCCATGTGGGAAACGGACGAGAAGGCAATCAGACGCTTGATGTCGGTTTGCGCGAAAGCCAGGAACGCACCGTAGAAGATCCCGATCAGACCCAGGGTCATGGCGATCGGCGCGAATTCGGCCGAAGCATTCGGGAACAGCGGCAGGGCGAAACGCAGCAGGCCGTAGGCAGCGGTCTTCAGCAGGATACCGGCCAGGTCCACGGAGCCGGCAGTCGGCGCCTGGGCGTGGGCGTCAGGCAACCAGGAGTGGAACGGCACCACCGGCAGCTTCACCGCGAAGGCGATGAAGAAGCCCAGCATCAGCACGTACTCGGTGGTCAGCGACATCTTGGTTTTCAACAGGTCGGCGTAGTTGAAGGTAATCACGCCGGTGTTGTTGAAGTTGACCAGTACCAGGCCCAGGATCGCCACCAACATGATCAGGCCGGAAGCCTGGGTGAAGATGAAGAACTTGGTCGCTGCGTAGATCCGGGTTTTCTTGCCGTCCGAAGAGCTGTGACCCCAGAGCGCGATGAGGAAGTACATCGGCACCAGCATCATTTCCCAGAAGAAGAAGAACATGAACAGGTCCAGCGCCAGGAACACGCCGACAACACCGCCCAAAATCCACATCAGGTTCAGGTGGAAGAAGCCCACGTGACGTTGGATCTCTTTCCAGGAGCAGAGTACCGAGAGGATACCCAGCAGGCCGGTCAGCAGGATCATCAACAGCGACAGGCCGTCGAGGGCCAGGTGCACGTTGATGCCGAAGCGCTGGATCCACACGTGCTTGAATTCAAGCGCGAAGGTGGGGTCGACACCCGGTGCCGGAGCGAATGAATAGTCACCATGGGCCCACAGCCAGAGGCCGAGCGCGAGTTCCAGGGACATGGTCAGCAACGCAATCCAGCGGGGGAGGGTGGCGCCGAAGCGTTCACCCATCCAGCAGAGCAGGCCGCCGATAAAGGGGATCAGGATTAGCCAGGGCAGAATCATGACGGGCTCGTTTCCTTTTGCAAGTTCGCAAAGTACGCAATGTTCATAGTCATACCGCTACCACCACGATGGCGCCGATCACCAGCACGGCACCGACGGCCATGGAAGCTGCATACCAACGCAATTGGCCGGTCTCGCTGCGGCTCAGGGCGGTGTGACCGGCCTTGGCGGCACGCGGGATCAAACCGATGGTCTGGTCGAGCGGGTCTTTGCGCAGCACGTGGCTGATCGCAAGGTAAGGTTTGACGAACAGTTTGTCGTAGATCCAATCGAAGCCCCAGGCAGCGAACCACCAGGCCGACAGGAAGCGACCAATGCCACTGTTGGCCACGGCGGTCACGAAGCGACGCTTGCCGAGGAACAGCAGGGCCGCCAGCAGGATACCGGCGATGGCGATGGCGCCCGAGGCGATTTCCAGGCTGTGCTGGGCTTCGCCGCCGGCATGGCCGACGCTCTGTGGCAACACACCGTGCAGCGGTGGAGTGATCATCGCGCCGACGAAGGTCGACAGGATGATCAGCACCGACAGTGGCAGCCAGTGGGAGATGCCGTGGCCTGCGTGCGCTTCGGTCTTGGCTTCACCGTGGAAGGTGATGAAGATCAGGCGGAAGGTGTACAGCGAGGTCATGAACGCACCCACCAGGCCTGCGTACAGCAGGTTCTGGTTACCGCTGGCGAAAGCTTCCCAGAGGATTTCGTCCTTGGAGTAGAAACCGGCGGTCACCAACGGCAAGGCGGCCAGGGCGGCACCACCGACGATGAAGCTGGCGTAGGCCAGTGGCAGTTTCTTCCACAGGCCGCCCATCTTGAAGATGTTCTGCTCGTGGTGGCACGCCACGATCACCGCACCGGAGGCGAGGAACAGCAGGGCCTTGAAGAATGCGTGGGTCATCAGGTGGAAGATCGCCGCGTCCCAGGCGCCCACGCCAAGGGCCAGGAACATGTAGCCGATCTGGCTCATGGTCGAGTAGGCGAGGATACGCTTGATGTCGGTCTGCACCAGCGCGGCGAAGCCGGCCAGCACCAGGGTCACGCCGCCCACGATGCCCACCAGGTGCAGGATGTCCGGCGCCAGGGTGAACAGGCCGTGGGTACGGGCGATCAGGTAGACACCGGCGGTCACCATGGTGGCGGCGTGGATCAATGCCGATACCGGGGTAGGGCCGGCCATCGCATCCGCCAGCCAGGTTTGCAGCGGCAGTTGCGCAGATTTACCCACGGCGCCGCCCAGCAGCATCAGGGTCGCCAGGGTGATCCAGAAGTCGCTGACCTGGAATTTCTGCGGAGCCAGTACCAGCAGTTCCTGGATGTTCAGCGTGCCCACCTGTTGGAACAGGATGAACAGGCCGATGGCCATGAACACGTCGCCGATGCGGGTGACGATAAATGCCTTGAGTGCCGCGTTACCGTTGTTGCGGTTGCTGTAGTAGAAACCGATCAACAGGTACGAGCACAGGCCCACGCCTTCCCAGCCGAAGTACAGGAACAACAGGTTATCGCCCAGCACCAGAAACAGCATGCTGGCGATAAACAGGTTGGTGTACGAGAAGAAGCGCGAGTAGCCCGCTTCACCGCGCATGTACCAGGACGCGAACAAGTGGATCAGGAAGCCCACACCCACCACCACGCCGAGCATGGTGATCGACAGGCCGTCGACGTAGAGGGCGAAGTTGGGCTTGAAGCCTTCAACCGCCATCCACTGCCACAGCACCAGGGTGTAGTGACCGCCTTCAGGCGGTGCCACATTGAATTGCCAGATGACGTAGGCGGCCACGATGGCCGACAGGCCGATGGAGCCCACGCCGATCAGGGCCGAGAGGTTTTCCGACCAGCGCCCGCGAGAGAACGACAGCAGCAGGAAACCGATCAGGGGGAATACGAAAGTCAGAAAGATCATGTTCATCCGCGCATCTCACTGGCAGCGTCGATATCAAGCGTGTGGAAGCGACGATACAGTTGCAGCAGGATCGCCAGGCCAATACTGGCTTCGGCGGCTGCCAGGCTGATCACCAGGATGAACATGACTTGTCCATCCGGCTGGCCCCAACGTGCGCCTGCCACGATGAACGCCAGTGCCGCGGCGTTCATCATGATTTCCAGGCTCATCAACACGAACAGAATGTTACGGCGAACCATCAGGCCGACCAGGCCAAGGCAGAACAGGATGCCGGCGACCGCCAGACCATGCTCCAAAGGGATAGCAGGCATCGTCATTGCTCCTTGGCTTCGTTGCGGCCCAAGTGGAAGGCCGTGATGGCTGCGGCGAGCAGCAGCATCGAAGCCAGTTCAACCACCAGCAGGTACGGGCCGAACAGGCTGATGCCCACGGCTTTCGCGTCTACGGTGGTGTGGCCGATGGCCTGGCCGCTCTGGTGAGCGAACAGCACATACAGCAGTTCACCCAGCAGCAGGGCTGCGAGCACAACCGGGCCGAGCCAGATGCCGGGCTTGAGCCAGACGCGCTCCTGGGCGACCGAAGCCGGCCCCAGGTTGAGCATCATCACCACAAACACGAACAGCACCATGATGGCGCCGGCGTAGGCGATCACTTCCAGCACTCCGGCGAACGGTGCGCCGAGGCTGAAAAACGTCATGGCCACGGCGATCAGCGAAATGATCAGGTAGAGCAGGGCGTGCACAGGGTTAGTGTTGGTGATCACGCGAAGCGTGGACACCACTGCAATACCCGATGCGAAATAGAAAGCGAATTCCATCTTTCTTCCTTAAGGCAGCAAGCTCTTCACGTTGATCGGCTCGGCTTCGTTTTGTGCGGCGCCCTTCGGCTTACCGGCAACGGCCATACCTGCAACACGATAGAAGTTGTAATCAGGGTTTTTACCGGGACCAGAGATCAAAAGATCTTCTTTCTCGTACACCAGGTCCTGACGTTTGAACTCGGCCATCTCGAAATCCGGTGTGAGCTGGATCGCGGTGGTCGGGCAAGCTTCCTCGCAGAGGCCGCAGAAAATGCAGCGCGAGAAGTTGATACGGAAGAAGTCCGGGTACCAGCGACCGTCTTCGGTTTCAGCTTTCTGCAGGGAAATGCAACCCACCGGGCACGCCACGGCGCACAGGTTGCAGGCTACGCAACGCTCTTCGCCGTCGGGGTCGCGGGTCAGTACGATGCGGCCGCGATAGCGCGGCGGCAGGTACACCGCTTCTTCGGGGTATTGCAGGGTGTCGCGTTTGCGAAAGCCGTGACCGAACACCATCACCAGGCTTCGCAACTGGGTACCGGTACCCTTAACGATGTCGCCAATATATTTGAACATGGGTCAAATCCTCACTGAACCGCGGCAGCGGGCGTGTTCAACAACACGACGGCAGCCGTCACCAGCAAATTGATCAGGGTCAGCGGCAGGCAGAATCTCCAGCTGAAATCCATCACCTGGTCATAGCGCGGGCGCGGAATCGAGGCGCGCAGCAGGATGAACAGCATGATGAAGAACGCGGTCTTCAAGAAGAACCAGAAGAAGGCCAACTGCGGCAGGATGCCAAACGGACCGTGCCAGCCGCCGAAGAACAGCGTGACCAGCAGGGCCGAGATCAAGATGATGCCGATGTACTCACCAACGAAGAACATGCCCCATTTCATACCGGCATATTCAATGTGGTAACCGTCGGCCAGTTCCTGTTCCGCTTCCGGCTGGTCGAACGGGTGACGGTGAGTCACGGCCACGCCAGCGATGAAGAAAGTACAGAAGCCGAAGAACTGCGGAATGATGAACCACAGGTTCTGCGCCTGGTACTCGACGATATCGCGCATGTTGAACGAGCCAACCTGCACCACGATGCCCATCAGGGCCAGGCCCATGAACACTTCGTAGGACACGGTCTGGGCCGAGGCCCGCAAGCTGCCCAGCAGGGCGAACTTGTTGTTACTGGCCCAACCGGCGAACAGCACGGCATAGACCGACAAACCGGCCATGGCGAAGAAGAACAGCAAGCCGATGTTCAGGTCCGCCACGCCCCAGGTCGGGGTGATCGGGATGATCGCGAAGGCGATCAGCAAGGCGCTCATGGCTACCACCGGTGCCAGGGTGAAGATCACCTTGTCGGCGAACGGCGGGGTCCAGTCTTCCTTGAAGAACATTTTCAGCATGTCGGCCGCGATCTGGAACATGCCGAATGGGCCAACGCGGTTCGGACCGTAACGGTCCTGCCACCAGCCCAGCAGGCGACGTTCGACGAAGCTGAGCAACGCGCCCGCGACGACCACGGCCAACAGGATCACGATGGCCTTGACCACCGAGATGATCACGTCAATTACTTCCGGCGTGAACCAAGTCATTGCGCTGCCTCCTGCAGACCGTCAACGGTTTTGCCGAAAATGGCAGGCGGAATACCGGCGATGCCTTTGGGCAGTGCAACCAGGCCGGCACCCAGCTCGTCATTGATACGCAGCGGCAGACGCAGGGTCTGGCCGGCCACGTTCAGGCTGAGCAGCGCACCGTCGTTGACGCCCAGGCGGTCGGCTTCGGACTTGGCGACAGACACATAGGCGGCAGGAATACGCTCTTGCACCGGCGCGGCCTTGGAAGAAGTTTCTTCGCTGCCGAACAGGTGGAAGAACGGCACGACCTGCCAGGTGCCCGGCGCCGGGTTGAACGGACGCGGTACCGCAGCGAACCAGTTCAGCGAGTCACCGCTGCTTTCGATCAGGCGGGTGCCCGGGTCGCCAGCGCGGATATGACCACCGACTTCGTCCTGGAACTTGTTCCAGGCTTGCGGCGAGTTCCAGCCCGGCGACCAGGCAAACGGCACCTGCTGACGCGGCTCGGCCGAACCCGAATAACCTTCCATGGAGAAGGCAAACGCGGTGTCGTTGTCTTGCGGGGTACGCGGCTCGTGCACGCTGATGTCAGCACGCATGGCGGTACGACCGGAGTAACGCAACGGCTCACGCGCCAGTTTCAGGCCCTTGATGCGGAACGCAGCGGACGGCGCGGCATCGACGATGCGGGCAAGCTGCGGCGCGCTGGCGGCGGTGGCAGCGGTGACGTGGTCGAGCTGGGTCCAGTCGATCGGCTGGTTCAGCAGGGTGGCGCGCAGGGCATGCAGCCAGCGCCAGCCTTCGTGCACCAGGATGCTGGCGTCCATGTACTTCGGATCGAACACCTGGAAGAAGCGCTGGGCGCGGCCTTCCTGGCTGACCAGGGTACCGTCGCCTTCAGCGAAGGTGGCGGCTGGCAGCACCAGGTCGGCGCGGTCGCTGGTGGCGGTCTTCTGATGGTCGGCGACGATCAGCACCTTGGCGGCGTTGAGCGCAGCGTCAACCTTGGCCGCAGCGGTGCGGGTGTACAGGTCGTTTTCCAGTACCACGATGGCGTCGGCGTTGCCGTCGATCACGGCTTGCAGCGCCGCGTCCACGGACTCGCCACCGAGCATGGCCAGGCCCAGACTGTTGGCTTCCGGCACTACCAGGCTGATGGAACCGTTTTTGTCGCGCAGCTTCAGGGCCTTGGCGATGTTGGCAGCGGCTTCGATCAGCGCCTTGGAACCCAACGAGGTACCGGCAATGATCAACGGACGCTTAGCCGCCAGCAGGGCGTCGGCAATGCGCTGGGCCAGTTCGACGGCTTCAGCGTCCAGGCCTTCAACCGCAGGCGCGCTGGCGTCGAGGGCATGGGCCACGGCGAAACCGAGGCGGGCCAGGTCGTCCGGCGCAGCGTGCACGCATTCTTCGGCGATGTCGTCGAGCTTGGTTTCAGCCAGAGAAGCGATAAACAGCGGGTTCAGCGCGTGCTGGCCGATGTTTTTCACGGCGGCGTCGAGCCACGGCTGTACGCGCATGGCGTCGGCCATTTCTTCGGCCTTGCCTTTGACCGATTGACGCAGGGACAGCGCGATACGTGCGGCGGTCTGGGTCAGGTCTTCACCGAGTACGAAGATCGCGTCGTGGTCTTCGATGTCGCGCATGTTCGGCACGGGCAGCGGGCTGTCGTTCAGCACTTGCAGGACCAGGCGAATGCGCTCCAGCTCGCCGGCTTCGATGCCGCTGTAGAAGTGCTCGGCACCTACCAACTCGCGCAAGGCGAAGTTGCTTTCGAGGCTGGCACGTGGTGAACCGATACCGACGATGTTACGGCCGCGCAACAGGTCGGCGGCCTTATCCAGCGCGGCGTCCAGGCTCAGCTTGGCGCCATCGGCCAACAGTGGCTGGCGTGGGCGGTCTTCGCGGTTGACGTAGCCATAGCCGAAACGGCCACGGTCGCACAGGAAGTACTGGTTGACCGAACCGTTGAAGCGGTTTTCGATGCGACGCAGTTCGCCGTAGCGCTCGCCCGGGGAGATGTTGCAACCGCTGGAGCAGCCATGGCAGATGCTCGGTGCAAACTGCATGTCCCACTTACGGTTGTAGCGCTCGGAGTGGGTCTTGTCGGTGAACACACCGGTCGGGCAGACCTCGGTGAGGTTGCCGGAGAACTCGCTCTCCAGCACGCCGTCTTCAACGCGACCGAAGTACACGTTGTCGTGGGCGCCGAACACGCCCAGGTCGGTGCCGCCGGCGTAGTCTTTATAGAAGCGCACGCAGCGGTAGCAGGCGATGCAGCGGTTCATCTCGTGGGAGATGAACGGGCCGAGGTCCTGGTTCTGGTGGGTACGCTTGGTGAAGCGATAACGGCGCTCGTTGTGGCCGGTCATCACCGTCATGTCTTGCAGGTGGCAGTGACCGCCTTCCTCACAGACCGGGCAGTCGTGGGGGTGGTTGGTCATCAGCCATTCGACAACGCTGGCGCGGAATGCCTTGGATTCTTCATCGTCGATGGAGATCCAGGTGTTGTCGGTGGCTGGGGTCATGCAGGACATGACGATACGACCACGGGTGTCGTTCTCGTCGGTGTATTGCTTGACCGCACACTGGCGACAGGCACCGACGCTACCAAGCGCGGGGTGCCAGCAGAAATACGGGATGTCGAGGCCGAGTGACAGACACGCCTGTAACAGGTTGTCCGCCCCATCGACTTCGAGCGCTTTGCCGTCTACGTGGATAGTGGCCATGGTTCAAAGTTCTTCGTTGGCCCGTTGTCAGCGGGCGTGGCTAATGGAATCTTGTTATTCATGTGCATCTACACAGCCTTGAAGGCGTCAGCACATGAGCAGGCGAAGGGCACGGACCCTTCGCCTGTTTAAGCGTTACGCGCCGACTACGATCGGCTTCGCCAGAGGCGGGACGGCGGCGCTGGTGGGCGCGATGCCGGCTTCGAACTCCGAGCGGAAGTATTTGATTGCGCTGCCCAATGGCTCCACGGCGCCCGGTGCGTGAGCACAGAAGGTCTTGCCTGGGCCGAGGAAGCCGACCAGGCCCAGCAGGGTTTCGATGTCACCCTCGCGGCCTTCGCCATTTTCCAGGGCCATCAGCAGCTTGACGCTCCACGGCAGACCGTCGCGGCATGGGGTGCAGAAACCGCACGATTCACGGGCAAAGAACTGCTCCATGTTGCGCAGCAGCGAGACCATGTTCACCGTGTTGTCGACCGCCATCGCCAGGCCAGTACCCATCCGGGTACCCACCTTGCCGATGCCGCCGGCATACATCTGTGCGTCGAGGTGCTCAGGGAGCAGGAAGCCGGTACCGGCGCCGCCTGGCTGCCAGGCTTTCAAGGTGTAGCCGTCGCGCATGCCGCCGGCGTAGTCCTCGAACAGCTCGCGCGCGGTCACGCCGAACGGCAGCTCCCACAGGCCAGGGTTCTTGACCTTGCCGGAGAAGCCCATGAGCTTGGTGCCCATGTCTTCGCTGCCTTCACGGGCCAAGGATTTGTACCAGTCCACGCCGTCGGCGATGATCGCTGGCACATTGCACAGGGTCTCGACGTTGTTCACGCAGGTCGGCTTGCCCCACACGCCCACGGCGGCGGGGAAGGGCGGCTTGGAGCGCGGGTTGGCGCGGCGGCCTTCGAGGGAGTTGATCAGTGCGGTTTCTTCACCGCAGATATAACGCCCGGCGCCGGTGTGCACGAACAGTTCGAAGTCAAAGCCGGAACCGAGGATGTTCTTGCCTAGCAAGCCTGCGGCCTTGGCTTCTTGCACGGCACGGTTGAGGTGCTTGGCGGCGGTGGTGTACTCGCCACGCAGGAAGATGTAGCCACGGTAGGTTTTCAGCGCACGGGCACTGATCAGCATGCCTTCGATCAGCAGATGGGGCAGTTGCTCCATCAGCATGCGGTCTTTCCAGGTGTTGGGCTCCATTTCATCTGCGTTGCACAGCAGGTAGCGGATGTTGATGGATTCGTCTTTGGGCATCAGGCCCCACTTCACGCCAGTGGGGAAGCCCGCACCGCCGCGGCCCTTGAGGCCGGCGTCCTTCACGGTCTGGACGATATCGTCCTGGGCCATGTCGGCGAAGGCTTTGCGCGCAGCCGCGTAGCCGTTCTTGGCCTGGTACTCGTCGAGCCATACCGGCTCGCCGTCGTCACGCAGGCGCCAGGTGAGGGGGTGAGTCTCGGCCGAACGCTTGATCAGGTTGGCCGGGCCGAAGGAAGTCAGGGTCATGGGTAGCCCTCGAGCAATTGGGTGACGCCAGCGGGCTGTACGTCACCGAATGTGTCGTCGTCGATCATCAACGCCGGCGCCTTGTCGCAGTTGCCTAGGCAGCACACCGGCAGCAGCGTGAAGCGGCCGTCCGGGGTGGTCTGGCCGAGGCCGATGCCCAGCTTGTTCTGGATCTCGCTGACCACGGACTCATGGCCGCCGATGTAGCAGACCATGCTGTCGCACACGCGAATGATGTGGCGGCCCACCGGCTGACGGAAGATCTGGCTGTAGAACGTGGCCACGCCTTCAACGTCGCTGGCGGGGATGCCGAGGATCTCGCCGATGGCGTAGAGGGCGCCGTCGGGCACCCAGCCACGTTCCTTCTGGACGATCTTCAGGGCTTCGATAGACGCCGCGCGCGGGTCTTCGTAGTGATGCAGCTCGTGCTCGATGGCCGAGCGCTCGGTTTCACTCAAGGTGAAACGGTCTGTCTGGATAAGCGTGCTGTTCATGCTTAGCGGTCCACGTCGGCCATAACGAAATCGATACTACCCAGGTACGCAATCAAGTCCGCGACCATCTCGCCTTTGATCACCGAAGGGATCTGCTGCAAGTGGGCAAAGCTTGGGGTACGAATCCGGGTGCGGTAGCTCATGGTGCCGCCATCGCTCGTCAGGTAATAACTGTTGATACCCTTGGTCGCTTCGATCATCTGGAAGGATTCGTTGGCCGGCATCACCGGGCCCCACGAAACCTGCAGGAAGTGCGTGATCAGGGTTTCGATGTGCTGCAGCGTGCGCTCTTTGGGCGGCGGCGTGGTCAGCGGGTGATCCGCCTTGTACGGGCCGGCCGGCATGTTGCGCATGCACTGCTCGATGATCTTCAGGCTCTGGCGCATTTCTTCGACGCGCACGATGCAACGGTCGTAGGCATCGCCATTGGCCGCCAGCGGTACTTCGAACTCGAAGTTCTCGTAGCCGGAGTATGGGCGCGCTTTACGCAGGTCGAAGTCGCAACCAGTGGAACGCAGGCCGGCACCGGTGACGCCCCATTCCAGGGCCTCTTTGGTATTGTACTGCGCGACGCCGATGGTGCGGCCTTTGAGGATGCTGTTGTCCAGGGCGGCTTTCTGGTATTCGTCCAGACGCTTGGGCATCCAGTCGATGAATTCCTTGACCAGGCGCTCCCAGCCGTTCGGCAGGTCGTGGGCCACCCCGCCAATGCGGTACCAGGCCGGGTGCAGACGGAAGCCAGTGATGGCTTCGATGACCTTGTACGCGCGCTGACGGTCGGTGAAGGTGAAGAACACCGGGGTCATGGCGCCGACGTCCTGGATATAGGTACCCAGGAACAGCAGGTGGCTGGTGATCCGGAAGAACTCGGCCATCATGATGCGGATGGTGTCGACGCGGTCCGGCACCTTGATACCGGCCAGCTTCTCGACCGAGAGCACGTACGGCAGGTTGTTCATCACGCCGCCGAGGTAGTCGATACGGTCGGTGTACGGGATGAAGCTGTGCCAGGACTGACGCTCGGCCATCTTCTCGGCGCCACGGTGGTGGTAGCCGATGTCCGGGACGCAGTCGACGATTTCTTCGCCGTCCAGTTGCAGGATGATACGGAAAGCACCGTGGGCCGAAGGGTGGTTCGGGCCCAGGTTGAGGAACATGTAGTCCTCGTTAGTACCGGAACGCTTCATGCCCCAGTCTTCGGGGCGGAAGCGCGCGGCTTCTTCTTCCAGTTGCTGCTTGGCCAGGTTGAGGCTGAACGGGTCGAATTCGGTGGCGCGGGCAGGGAAGTCCTTGCGCAGCGGGTGACCTTCCCAGGTCGGCGGCATCATGATGCGCGTCAGGTGCGGGTGGCCGGGGAAGTCGATACCGAACATGTCCCAGACTTCACGCTCGTACCAGCTGGCGTTCGGCCAGATACCGGTCACGGTCGGGATGCTCAGGTCGCTCTCGCTCAGGGCAACCTTGATCATCACGTCGCTGTTACGTTCCAGCGACATCAGGTGGTAGAACACAGTGAAATCGGCGCCGCTCGGCAGGCCCTGGCGCTTGGTGCGCAGACGCTCGTCCACGCCATGCAGGTCATAGAGCATGACGTACGGCTTGGGCAGGTTGCGCAGGAAGGTCAGGACTTCGACGAGCCTGGCACGCGCCACCCACAGCACCGGCATACCGGTGCGTGTGGCCTGGGCGGTGAAGGCGTCAGGGCCAAAACGGTTATTGAGTTCGACAACCACATCCTGGTCGTCTGCCTTATAAGGCGGGATGTACAGAGCACTGCCTGTAGTCATGGTTTTTTATCGCTTTCGGTCAACGTAAAGAATGAAGCCAGGTTTTCGTTCTATAAAAGAAGCGGTGCTGGATCAGACTTCGTCGGGGCTGCGCAGGTTGGTGACTGCGATTCGCTGTTCGCGGCGCTGTTCCTTTTGAGACGGCATCTCGGCGCGATAAACGCCTTGATCACCGACCACCCAGGACAGTGGGCGACGCTCCTTGCCAATCGATTCCTGCAACAGCATCAAGCCTTGCAGGAACGCTTCGGGACGGGGCGGGCAGCCAGGCACGTAGACGTCCACGGGCAGGAACTTGTCCACCCCTTGAACGACCGAGTAGATGTCGTACATGCCACCGGAGTTGGCGCACGAACCCATGGAGATAACCCATTTTGGTTCGAGCATTTGCTCATAGAGACGCTGGATGATCGGCGCCATCTTGATGAAGCAGGTACCGGCGATAACCATGAAATCCGCCTGGCGCGGCGAGGCCCGGATCACTTCGGCGCCAAAGCGCGCGATGTCGTGGGGCGCCGTGAAGGCGGTGGTCATTTCCACGTAGCAGCACGAAAGGCCGAAGTTGTACGGCCACAGGGAGTTTTTACGCCCCCAGTTGACCGCGCCACTCAGCACGTCTTCCAGCTTGCCCATGTAGATGTTTTTGTGGACTTGGTCTTCTAACGGGTCGGAAACGGTTTCCCGTTCGCCGATGGGGTACTGCTCGTTAGGAGCATCCGGGTCGATCCTGGTGAGATTGTATTGCATTGCCAAAGCCTCATTGTTTCAGCTTCGCTTGCCGCTTGCGACGAGCTTCCGGAGCCCAGTCAAGGGCGCCCACTCGGAACAGGTAGACAAGACCTGCCAACAGAATTGCTATGAAAACGAGAGCTTCGACGAATCCGGTCCAGCCGCTTTCGCGGACGGACACAGACCATGCAAAGAGAAAGAGGGCTTCGATATCGAAGATCACGAACAACATCGCGACCAGATAGAATTTGGCTGAGAGCCGCAAGCGGGCGCCACCTGTAGGCAGCATGCCGGATTCGAACGGTTCGTTTTTGCTGCGGCCCCAGGCTTTTGACCCGAGGAGGCTGGACACGCCGAGCATGAAGGCGCAAAGGCCTACAACACCGAGGAGGAAAATGGCAAAGCCCCAGTTGTGGGCCATGAGTCCTGTCGCGTCGGTCATGCTGGAAATCCTTAACAGAGAGCAAAGGTCTCTGAGCTCGAAAAAGTAACGATGCAGTGACGATATGTCGCACTGCAATCAATCGCGGTGATTTTATGGCTAAACACCGGGCAAGTAAAATTCCCAGGGCGAAATTATTCGGTGGAATAAGCACATAGTGCACCTTCTTGGGGCTGTAGCCCTTGTGGTGTGGGCATTAGCGGGCTTTTCATCAAATATGTTTTGTTTAAGATGTAACGAAGTTTTCAAGCGCCAAATGATAATGAATATTGTTTGCGCAGAGGTTTAAGCGAGTGTTTCTCATGTGGCGCGGGAAGTTAGCGTTACTTGCTTGAGTGCTGCTTAGTTGCTGCAACGGCTCTTTTACCCGATTGGGCCTGTGCGGATACCGCTCTGGATCAATGTTTTTAGCAAAAAACTATGGATAGGGCGCGGTCAATGTGGGAGCTGGCTTGCCTGCGATAGCAGCGAATCAGCTGAAACACCTGCCTCTGACCCACCGCCATCGCAGGCAAGCCAGCTCCCACCATTGATTTTCGGTGATTCCTAGGCAAAAAAAACGCCCCGAACCAGTCGGGGCGTGATTGTTGCGCGGCACTGCGGTTAGGTCTTCCGTGGGGCCGCAGTGGCCGTGTACGCGGTACTTAGTGGAACTGCTCTTCTTCGGTCGAGCCGGTCAGCGCGGTCACGGACGAGGAGCCGCCCTGGATTACGGTGGTCATGTCGTCGAAGTAGCCGGTGCCCACTTCCTGCTGGTGCGCCACGAAGGTGTAGCCTTTGGCGGCGTCAGCGAATTCCTGCTCCTGCAGCTTCACGTAGGCAGTCATGTCGTTGCGGGCGTAGTCGTGCGCCAGGTTGAACATGCTGTGCCACATGTTGTGGATACCGGCCAGGGTGATGAACTGGTGCTTGTAGCCCATGGCCGACAGCTCACGCTGGAACTTGGCGATGGTCGCGTCGTCCAGGTTCTTCTTCCAGTTGAAGGAAGGCGAGCAGTTGTAGGACAGCAGTTGGTCCGGGTATTCCTTCTTGATCGCTTCGGCAAAGCGGCGTGCTTCGTCCAGGTCCGGCTTGGCGGTTTCGCACCAGATCAGGTCGGCGTACGGCGCGTAGGCCAGGCCACGGGCGATAGCCTGGTCGAGGCCGGCGCGCACTTTGTAGAAGCCTTCCTGGGTGCGTTCGCCGGTGACGAACGGCTGGTCGTACGGGTCGCAGTCCGAGGTCAGCAGGTCTGCTGCGTTGGCGTCGGTACGGGCCAGGATGATGGTCGGCGTACCGGCCACGTCAGCGGCCAGGCGAGCGGCGGTCAGCTTCTGTACGGCTTCCTGGGTCGGTACCAGTACCTTGCCGCCCATGTGGCCGCATTTTTTCACCGAGGCCAACTGGTCTTCGAAGTGCACGCCGGCAGCGCCTGCCTCGATCATGCTTTTCATCAGTTCGTAGGCGTTGAGTACGCCGCCGAAACCGGCTTCGGCGTCGGCCACGATTGGCGCGAAGTAGTCGATGTAGCCTTCATCGCCTGGGTTCTTGCCGGCTTTCCACTGGATCTGGTCGGCACGACGGAACGAGTTGTTGATGCGCTTGACCACGGTTGGCACCGAGTCCACCGGGTACAGCGATTGGTCGGGGTACATGGATTCAGCGGAGTTGTTGTCCGCTGCCACTTGCCAGCCGGACAGGTAGATCGCCTGGATACCGGCTTTTACCTGCTGGACTGCCTGGCCGCCAGTGAGGGCGCCCATGCAGTTGACGAAATCTTTGTCGGGACGGAAGGACGGCTTGGCGCCTTGGGTGACCAGGTTCCACAGCTTCTCGGCGCCGAGTTTTGCAAAGGTGTGCTCAGGTTGAACCGAGCCACGCAGGCGGACGACGTCAGCAGCGGAATAAGCGCGGGTTACGCCTTTCCAGCGTGGGTTTTCAGCCCAGTCTTTTTCAAGGGCTGCAATTTGCTGTTCGCGTGTCAGTGCCATGGGGAAAAACCTCGTCGCGTCTTGTTTGAAGTATCCGTTTGCCAGCCCGGCATTCGTTGCCTGGGTAGGGTTGCTCGCTGACCAGAAGCTTTGGTGTTCAAGTCAAATCTGACGGAGGTAGGCGACGGGATGAACGATGGGGCTCAAAGGGGGGAGTTGAGCAGGTAAGGGCAAACTGCGAACGGTCTTCGGGCGTCGTGGGCCTTGGTACGATCCATCAGTGTGTAGCCGGGTTACCTGGTTAGCTTCCGTCCCTCGGGACAACTTCGTTCCAGTCGCAACCAACGTCAAACACACCTTGTGGGCGGTACAGACACGAATCGGCTCAGGTGGGTAGCTTAGAGCAGCGATCCGAAGGCCCTTGCCAGGGCCCCTGATTAGCGGGAGCGAGGCCATCATGCCCATGCTTTTTTGGCTCGTCAAATGTTTTGTAGTGCTTTTTTTCAAGCACTACATCTTTAGTCTAATGCGACTTGCCAGTCAGTTTTCGGTGCTTCAGTTCAGGGTGTCGACCTTGACCCGTAAAGTCAGGTCATCGCGGCCCTGAGTAGAGTAGCTGCGGGTTGTAGAGGATTTGTCCGCCTGGGTTTCGCGATTGATGCCGGCCAGGGGGATCCATTCGCCCAGGCGGCCGCTGACAGTTGTGTCGGTGCTTTTCACGTTCACTACATCGGGACGTTCCTGGCTCATGCGGTCACGGTTGGTACTGATGGCCAGGTGTACGGTTTCGCCAGTGACGCTGGCGGTCACGTAAAAGCCCTGGGTGACGTTGCGATACTGGGTCTGGTTTTGCAGACGGCCATAGCTGTCCTGTTGCGTGGTGGTCAGCGGTACGCTCTGGCCGACCTGGATCAGCGCAGGCACGCCTTCGCTGGCCTGGATCTGCTGCACGCCACCGTCGCGGCTGGCAGTGCCGTAGCTGATGATGCGGGTCTGGCTGTCACCGCTGTTCTGCTGGTTGTTCTCGTTGGTATCGACGGTGATCAGCAGGCGTTTGGCCGGTGTATCCAATTGGCCGAGCAGTGCGCGCAAGCCCTCGATCTTGGCGGGCTCAGCGTTAACGATAAGTTGGTTGCCGTAGGCGCTGACGGTGCCGTCCTTGCCGATGAAGTTCTGCGCCACGGGCAGCAGGTCGGCGCTGGTGCGGTTGTTCAGGTTGACGACTTCAGTGGCGGCCATGGCGCAAGCGCTGACGGTCATCAGAAGGGCGGTGAGCAGGGTGCGTAGGGACATGTCCGTTATCTCTGCGAGTCATTTGCTTGATAGTGCCAGTTTGTCGGCCTGGCAGGGTGCAAGTTGAATCGTAGACGGCAAAATGCCCTGGCAGGCAGGGCATTCAGGGTGTTGCTGAAATAGCTATCGCAGGCAAGCCAGCTCCCACACTTGGAATGCAGTCAAATGTGGGAGCTGGCTTGCCTGCGATAAAGGCGGCGCGGTCTCGAATTAGCCCTCGCGCACCATATCCACATGCGGAATCCCGACTTCAAGAAACTCATCGCTGACGATCTTGAAACCCAGCCGCTCATAGAACGGCGCCGCATACACCTGCGCACTCAGGAACTGCCGGGTCTGGCCGCGTTTCACAGCCTCGCCAATCACGGCTTCCATCAGCTTGTCGCCGACTTTCAGCCCGCGCCAATCCTTGAGCACCGACACGCGACCAATCTCGCCGCTGGGCAGCAGTCGAGCAGTGCCAATCGGGAAGTCGCCTTCGTATGCAAGAAAATGCATGGCGCCGGCATCGTCCGCGTCCCACTCCAGTTCAGGCGGAACCGATTGTTCGGCGATAAATACCGCTTCACGAATGCGCCGAATCTCGTCGATATCCTTTCGCCAGTCCGCGACACTTACGTGAATTTTATTCATCCGCGAACCCCAGGCTGCCTTGCTTGACCAGTTCGCACAGCAGGTCGCGACCGTCTTCGTCGGCCAGCCACTCGCCCAGGTTTTCGCTGTGCAGTGCATCCGCCGAGCACACCAGCTTCAACAGTTCACGCAGTTTGCCCGGCAGGTAACGGCTCTGGCCGCTGGCGAACAGCAGGACGTCGTCGTCCACTTCGGACCAGGCCAGGCGCGCGCTCGGGTTGCGCACCAGGATCGCGCCGTCTTGCAGGCTGTTGATGAAGTCTTCTTCGCCCAACTCTTCGCCGGCTACCAGCTCCGGGTAGCGTGGTTCGGTCATGAACTGGCCGAACCAGGTCAGCAGCATGCGCTCATCGCTCATGTGCTCGGCGAGCAGGTCCTTGAGGCGGTCCAGTGCGTCGCCCTGAATCTGGTGCGGGTCGCTGACCGGCTGGGCGTCGGCGTCGGTGTAGCGTTCTTCGTCGGTCAGGTACTGGCTGAGGAAGTCGGTGAAGTGGGTCAGCACTTCGGCGGCGCTCGGTGCACGGAAACCGACGGAATAGGTCATGCAGTCGTCTTCGGCAATACCGAAATGGGCCAGGCGCGGCGGCAGGTAGAGCATGTCGCCCGGTTCCAGTACCCATTCGGCGCTTTCTTCGAATTCGGCGAGGATGCGCAGGTCGGCGTGTTGCAGCAACGGGCTTTCGGAATTGCACATCTGGCCGATCTTCCAGTTGCGCTTGCCCTGGGCTTGCAGCAGGAACACATCGTAGTTATCGAAATGCGGACCGACGCTGCCACCCGGCGCGGCGAAGCTGATCATCACATCATCGATACGCCAGCTCGGCAGGAAGCGGAAGTGCTCCAACAGCTCAGCCACTTCCGGCACGAACTGGTCGACCGCCTGCACCAGCAGGGTCCACTCACGCTCGGGCAGGGTGCTGAAAGCGTCTTCGGCGAACGGGCCGCGGCGCAGTTCCCACGGGCGCTCGCCGTGTTCGATCACCAGGCGCGACTCGACTTCCTCTTCCAGGGCCAGGCCTGCCAGTTCGTCGGCATCGATCGGGCTTTCGAAGTCAGGGAGGGCCTGGCGGATCAGCAGCGGTTTTTTCTGCCAGTAGTCGCGCAGGAATTCCCGTGCCGTGATGCCGCCCAGAAGTTGAAGAGGGATATCAGGATTCATGTGTAACCTATTGAAAAAAAGCACTTTTAAGACAGGAATAAAAACGCCCGGCGCGGCCGGGCGTCTCAAAGGAGCTTGCTTGGATCAGATGCGCTTGGCTTGCTCTACAGCGTTGCCGATGTAGTTGGCCGGGGTGAGCAGTTTCAGCTCGGCCTTGGCCGCGGCTGGCATGTCCAGGCCGTCGATGAAAGTTTGCAGCGCTTCGGGGCTGATGCCCTTGCCGCGCGTCAATTCTTTCAGCTTCTCGTAGGGGTTTTCGATGTTGTAGCGGCGCATCACGGTCTGGATCGGCTCGGCCAGTACTTCCCAGCACGCGTCCAGGTCAGCGGCAATCTTCTGCTCGTTGAGCTCCAGCTTGCTGATGCCTTTGAGGCTGGCTTCGTATGCGATCACGCTGTGGGCAAAGCCGACACCGAGGTTGCGCAGTACAGTGGAGTCGGTCAGGTCGCGCTGCCAGCGGGAGATCGGCAACTTGCTGGCCAGGTGCTGGAACAGGGCGTTGGCAATACCCAGGTTGCCTTCGGAGTTTTCGAAGTCGATCGGGTTGACCTTGTGCGGCATGGTCGACGAACCGATTTCGCCGGCAATGGTGCGCTGCTTGAAGTAGCCCAGGGAGATGTAGCCCCAGATATCGCGATCGAAATCGATCAGGATGGTGTTGAAGCGTGCAATCGCGTCGAACAGCTCGGCGATGTAGTCGTGCGGTTCGATCTGCGTGGTGTAGGGGTTGAAACCCAGGCCCAGCTCGTCTTCGATGAAGGCGCGGGCGTTGGCTTCCCAGTCGATCTCAGGGTAGGCCGACAGGTGGGCGTTGTAGTTGCCTACGGCACCGTTGATCTTGCCCAGCAATGGCACGGCGGCGACTTGGGCGATCTGGCGCTCCAGGCGGTACACAACGTTGGCCAGTTCTTTGCCCAGGGTAGTTGGCGAGGCCGGCTGGCCGTGGGTGCGCGACAGCATCGGCACGGCAGCGAAACGGATCGCCAGCTCGCGGATGGCTTCGGCAGTCTGGCGCATCAGCGGCAACATCACGTCATCACGGCCTTCGCGCAGCATCAGGGCGTGGGACAGGTTGTTGATGTCCTCGCTGGTGCAGGCAAAGTGGATGAACTCGCTGACCTTGGCCAGTTCCGGCAGTTGGGCCGCTTGCTCTTTGAGCAGGTATTCGATGGCTTTGACGTCGTGGTTGGTGGTGCGCTCGATCTCTTTCACACGCTCGGCGTGCTCCAGGGAGAAGTTTTCCGCCAGGGTGTTCAATACAGCGTTGGCCTCGGCGGAAAACGCCGGCACTTCGCTGATGGCGCGGTGACTGGCCAGGCGCTGGAGCCAGCGCACTTCAACCAGGACACGGGCACGGATCAGGCCGTACTCGCTGAAAATAGGGCGCAGGGCCTGGGTTTTGCCGGCGTAGCGGCCGTCAACAGGGGAAACCGCAGTGAGCGAAGAGAGCTGCATGGGGTGTTCTCGGACAGTCGGGCAACGAAATGGGGCGCGTATCATACATGAAAAAATCCGCCGGTCCGTCGCCAACTGACCGGCGTATTACGCGTAATGGCTTGAAAACAGCCTGTTGGTGCGACTTATTCGTTGCGCATCAACGGGTAAAGCTCTTTGAGCAATTTGCGCCGGCTGATCACCAACTGCCAGCGATGACCGCCCAGCTGGCGCCACAAGCGTGCCGAACGAATACCGGCCAGCAGCAATGCGCGGATTTTCGACGCGTTGTTGGGTTGTTGCAGGTTGCGCATATCGCCGTGCACCTGGATGCGCTGGCGCAGGGTGCTCAAGGTGTCCTGGTACAGCGCACCACAGGCTGCGATCACGTTTTCGTGGGCCGGGCCGAAGTGTTCTACCTGGGACTGGATCTGCGGCAGGCGCTTGCCGATGGTGTCCAGCAGGTCGTCGCGCTTGGCCAGTTGGCGCTCAAGGCCAAGCATCGACAGGGCATAGCGCAACGGTTCGCGCTGCAAGGTGCTGGGGTCGCGCTCCAGGGCGCCGATCAGGGCGCGATAGCCTTCACGCAGCGCCAGGTCGTCGCCGCCGTAAACCTCAAGGGTGTCCTTGGGATCGCGGATCAGCAGGCTACCGAGCATGCAGGTCAGGCCGGCTTCAGTGACTTGGCCGGTCTTGGCGATCTTGTCCACCAGTACCGCAGCGAGAAACACACCGCCAAGGGCTGTCAACTGCTCCTGGGTCGGGCTCATGCCGGGTTGCTCCAGGCTTGCGCAACTTCAATCACGCCGCCGCCCAGGCAGATTTCGCCGTCATAGAACACCACGGACTGGCCAGGGGTGACCGCGCGTTGCGGGTCATCGAAGATGGCGCGGTAACCGGTGGCGGTCTTTTCCAGGGTGCAGGGCTGGTCGCTCTGGCGATAACGAACTTTGGCGGTCAGGCGGCGCGGGGTGCTCAAGTCGATCGGGTTGACCCAATAGATCTCGGAAGCGAGCAGGGCGCCGGAGAACAGCAGCGGGTGCTCATTGCCTTGGCCGACCACCAGCACGTTGTTTTCCAGGTCTTTGACCAGCACGTACCACGGCTCTTCACCTGCGTCCTTCAGGCCGCCAATGCCCAGGCCCTGACGCTGGCCGATGGTGTGGTACATCAGGCCGTGGTGACGGCCGATCACTTCACCGTCGGTAGTCTTGATCTCGCCCGGTTGCGCGGGCAGGTATTGCTTGAGGAAGTCGCTGAAACGCCGCTCGCCGATAAAGCAGATACCGGTGGAATCTTTCTTCTTGGCGGTGGCCAGGCCGTGCTTCTCGGCGATCTTGCGCACTTCGGGCTTTTCCAGCTCGCCGACCGGGAACAGCGTCTTGGCGATCTGTTCACCGCCGACGGCATGCAGGAAGTAGCTCTGGTCCTTGTTCGGGTCCAGGCCCTTGAGCAATTCGGTGCGGCCATCGATATCGCGACGGCGCACGTAGTGGCCGGTAGCTATCAGGTCGGCGCCGAGCATCATGGCGTAGTCGAGGAAGGCCTTAAACTTGATTTCGCGGTTGCACAGGATATCCGGGTTCGGCGTGCGGCCGGCCTTGTATTCGGCCAGGAAGTGCTCGAACACGTTGTCCCAGTACTCGGCGGCGAAGTTGGCGGTGTGCAGCTTGATGCCGATCTTGTCGCACACGGCCTGGGCGTCGGCCAGGTCGTCCATGGCGGTGCAGTATTCCGTTCCATCGTCTTCTTCCCAGTTCTTCATGAACAGGCCTTCCACCTCATAACCCTGCTCCATGAGCAGAACGGCGGAAACGGAAGAGTCCACGCCGCCGGACATGCCGACGATGACGCGCTTCTTTTGTGTGTCAGAAGGGGCTGGATCACGCATAGGGTTTCAACGGGTGTCTTGAAAAAGGACGCGATTCTAGCAGGCCTGGGCCCGCAAGGCTAAAGAGAAGGGCGGATCAATTCGAGACTGTGGCGCTGGCCGGCCAGGTAATCATCGATGCAGCGGATAATCAGCTCGCTGCGCCAGTCGTCGCGCACCGCCATCAGCTCGTCACGGGTCAACCAGCGGGCGCGCAGGATGCCTTCGTCGAGTTGGTACTCCGGGTGGTGTCTCAGGGCCTTGGCGACAAAGCAGACCCGTTGATAGGTCACGCCATTGCTGGGTGCGGTGTACAGGTAGATGCCGACGATGCCGGTGGCTTCCACGTCCCAGCCGGTTTCTTCCAGCGTCTCGCGCACGGCGGCTTCGGTCAGGGTTTCGTTCGGGTCCAGGTGGCCGGCGGGCTGATTGAGCACGGCGCGGCCGCCCTTGAGTTCTTCGACCATCAGGAACTTGCCGTTGTCTTCGACGATGGTGGCGACGGTGATGTGGGGGAGCCAGGTCATTGCGAACCTCGGTATCTGGAAGGTGACTCGGTCAATGTGGGAGCTGGCTTGCCTTAATGCCAGTCAATTAAGGCTTTTTTGTAGGAGCGAGCTTGCTCGCGAAAAACGTCAACGATAACGCGTGCTTGCTGAATGAACGCGGCGCCTTTGAGTTTTTCGTGAGCAAGCTCGCTCCTACAGACTGCAATCGCAGGCAAGCCAGCTCCCACATTGGATTGGGTTTCTTCAATGAAGTCCCTACAAGCAGAAACCCCGGCACTTGGCCGGGGCTTCTTTGCATCCTTACAACCTTACTTCAACTTGGCAATCGCCGCATTGAGGGTGTTGCTTGGGCGCATGGCTTTGCTGGTCAGCTCTGGGTTCGGCGCGTAGTAGCCGCCGATGTCCACTGGCTTGCCCTGTACGGCGTTGAGTTCGGCAACGATGGTTGCTTCGTTCTCGGCCAGGGTTTTGGCCAATTCGCCAAACTGCGCTTGCAGTGCAGTGTCTTCGGTCTGGGCGGCCAGGGCTTGTGCCCAGTACAGCGCCAGGTAGAAGTGGCTGCCGCGGTTGTCGATGTTGCCGACTTTGCGCGATGGCGACTTGTTGTTGTCCAGGAACTGGCCGGTAGCCTGGTCCAGGGTCTTGGACAGTACCAGGGCTTTCGGGTTGTTGTATGTCACACCCAAGTGCTCAAGGGACGCGGCCAGGGCCAGGAACTCGCCCAAAGAATCCCAGCGCAGGAAGTTTTCTTCCAGCAGTTGCTGCACGTGCTTTGGAGCCGAGCCGCCAGCGCCGGTTTCGAACAGGCCGCCACCGTTCATCAGCGGCACGATCGACAGCATCTTGGCGCTGGTGCCCAGTTCCATGATCGGGAACAGGTCGGTCAGGTAGTCGCGCAGTACGTTACCGGTCACCGAGATGGTGTCCAGGCCCTTGCGGGTGCGCTCCAGGGTGAACTTCATCGCATCGACCGGGGCCATGATGCGGATGTCCAGGCCTTCGGTGTTGTGGTCTTTGAGGTAAGCCTGAACTTTCTCGACGACTACACCATCGTGGGCGCGCTTAGGGTCCAGCCAGAAGATGGCCGGGGTGTTGCTGGCGCGAGCACGGTTGACGGCGAGCTTGACCCAGTCTTGGATCGGCGCGTCTTTGGTCTGGCACATGCGGAAGATGTCGCCAGCTTCGACGTTCTGTTCCATCAGCAGGTTGCCCTGGCTGTCGGTGACGCGGACAACGCCGTCAGCCTTGATCTGGAAGGTCTTGTCGTGGGAGCCGTACTCTTCGGCTTTCTTGGCCATCAGGCCAACGTTTGGCACGCTGCCCATGGTGGTTGGGTCGAAGGCGCCATTGGCCTTGCAGTCTTCGATGACCGCCTGGTAGATGGTGGCGTAGCAGCGATCCGGGATCACGGCCTTGGTGTCGTGCAACTGGCCGTCGGTGCCCCACATCTTGCCGGAGTCGCGGATCATTGCTGGCATCGAGGCGTCGACGATCACGTCGCTCGGCACGTGCAGGTTGGTGATGCCTTTGTCGGAGTTGACCATCGCCAGGGCAGGGCGCGCGGCGTAGACCGCCTGGATGTCGGCTTCGATCTGCGCTTGCTGGTCGGCCGGCAGGGCCTTGATGCGGGCGTACAGGTCGCCGATGCCGTTGTTCAGGTTGAAGCCGATCTGCTCCAGCACGGTGGCGTGCTTGGCCAGGGCGTCTTTATAGAACTCGGCAACGATCTGGCCGAACATGATCGGGTCGGAGACCTTCATCATGGTGGCTTTCAAGTGGACCGACAGCAGCACGCCTTGCTTCTTGGCGTCTTCGATTTCAGCGGCGATGAAGCTGCGCAGGGCTTTTTTGCTCAGCACGGCGGTGTCGATGATTTCGCCGGCCTGTACGTTGGTCTTTTCCTTCAGGACGGCGGTGGTGCCGTCCTTTGCGACCAGCGCAATTTTGACAGCGTCAGCGGCTTCGATCTGCACGGCTTTTTCGCTGCCGTAGAAGTCGCCGTTGTTCATGTGGGCAATGTGCGACTTGGAGTCGGCAGCCCAGGCGCCCATCTTGTGCGGGTGCTTGCGTGCGTAGTTCTTGACCGACAGCGGTGCGCGACGGTCGGAGTTGCCTTCGCGCAGGACCGGGTTCACGGCGCTGCCCTTGACCTTGTCGTAACGTGCACGGGTTTCTTTTTCCGCGTCGGTGGTTACGGTTTCAGGGTAGTCCGGCAGGGCGTAGCCCTGGGCCTGCAGTTCCTTGATCGCGGCTTGCAGCTGCGGGGTCGAGGCGCTGATGTTGGGAAGCTTGATGATGTTGGCTTCAGGCGTAACGGCCAAGTCGCCCAGTTCGGCGAGGTGGTCCGGGATGGCCTTGGTGCCCAGTTGCTCGGGGAAGCTTGCGAGGATGCGCCCGGCGAGGGAAATGTCGCGGGTTTCCACGGCAATATCAGCGGAAGCGGTGAAGGCCTCTACGATAGGCAGCAGTGAATAGGTGGCGAGGGCTGGGGCTTCGTCGGTGAAGGTGTAGATGATCTTCGAGCGGGTGGGCATATTCGGATTAACTCTCTTCTTTGCTGAAAGCGTGCGCAGAAACTCGAGATGCGCCGGGTAGAGCGCGTTCGTTCAAAGTCATCCATGAGCGAAATGTCGAGGTTTCTTCGCGGTGATGTTGGTTTGCATCAGTCGAGCGTCAAGCGGGTGGGCTATGGTAATAGTCCGGCTTTCTGGCGAAAGGCTACGTTCTAGAGCGGTCCGCCGTCGTGACTCTTTGGTCAGCGGCGGCATTATACATAGGTCGCTATGCTTACGCTGAGCCTTCATGAAAAAGGAGGCTCGTCCATTGGTCTAAAGGTCGCAGGCGCACGGGGTGGTGGGATGTGCTCAAAATTGGCGCTTTTCCCTTTGCTTTCAGGCTTGTAGGCCACCAAATATGCTGTTTTCGATGCAAATGAGCATGGCGTGAGGTTTCAGTCGCCATTTATCTGGAGTAGGCTCGAACGCAGCCAGATGTTCAATCCATAGATGGAGTTCAGCATGGGATACAAGAAGATTCAGGTTCCGGCAGTCGGCGACAAAATCACCGTCAATGCAGACCATTCTCTCAATGTTCCTGACCAACCGATCATCCCCTACATCGAAGGTGACGGTATTGGCGTCGACATCAGCCCGGTGATGATCAAGGTGGTCGACGCCGCTGTTGAAAAGGCTTACGGCGGCAAGCGCAAAATCTCCTGGATGGAGGTGTACGCTGGCGAAAAGGCCACGCAAGTCTACGACCAGGATACGTGGCTGCCCCAGGAAACCCTGGAGGCGGTCAAGGATTACGTGGTGTCCATCAAGGGCCCCCTGACCACGCCGGTCGGCGGCGGCATCCGCTCGCTGAACGTGGCCCTGCGCCAGCAACTCGACCTGTATGTGTGCCTGCGCCCGGTGCGCTGGTTCGAAGGCGTGCCCAGCCCGGTGAAAAAGCCTGGCGACGTGGACATGACCATCTTCCGTGAGAACTCCGAGGATATTTACGCCGGCATCGAGTGGAAGGCCGGTTCGCCGGAGGCGATCAAGGTGATCAAGTTCCTCAAGGAAGAAATGGGCGTTACCAAGATCCGTTTCGACCAGGATTGCGGGATTGGCGTAAAGCCGGTCTCCAAAGAGGGCACCAAGCGCCTGGCGCGCAAGGCCTTGCAGTATGTGGTGGATAACGACCGCGACTCGCTGACCATCGTGCACAAAGGCAACATCATGAAGTTCACCGAAGGGGCCTTCAAGGAGTGGGCCTACGAGGTGGCGGCTGAAGAGTTCGGCGCGACCCTGCTCGATGGCGGGCCGTGGATGCAGTTCAAGAACCCCAAGACCGGCAAGAATGTGGTGGTCAAGGATGCCATTGCCGACGCCATGCTCCAGCAGATCCTGCTGCGCCCGGCCGAGTATGACGTGATCGCCACGCTTAACCTCAATGGTGACTACCTGTCCGATGCCTTGGCGGCGGAAGTGGGCGGCATCGGTATTGCACCGGGGGCCAACCTGTCGGACACCGTTGCAATGTTTGAAGCCACCCATGGTACTGCGCCTAAATATGCAGGCAAGGATCAGGTCAACCCAGGGTCATTGATCCTGTCGGCAGAAATGATGCTGCGGCATATGGGCTGGGTCGAGGCGGCGGATCTGATCATCAAGGGCACCAACGGCGCGATTTCGGCCAAGACCGTGACCTATGACTTCGAGCGTCTGATGGATGGCG
The DNA here is from genome assembly GCF_018135665.1 of Pseudomonas sp. B2021. Lineage (NCBI taxonomy): Bacteria > Pseudomonadati > Pseudomonadota > Gammaproteobacteria > Pseudomonadales > Pseudomonadaceae > Pseudomonas > Pseudomonas sp. B2021. The sequence continues at coordinate 3,822,596 of NZ_SMOF01000001.1, read as the reverse complement.
CTACGTTGGTGTCGTCGTCGGGATTTGGTGATGCGTTGATCAAGCATATGTAAACAGGCAGAGAAAACCGGCCGCACTGATGAATCGGGGCGGCCGGTTTGCTTTGAGTGCTTAATTTCAGTGGCTGGTCAGGCACGTTGCTTCTCTGATTTTTCTACCTTTGTTTCTTTCACGCCTGCAGTGGCAGGCGCATCAACAATATTTACGGCATGCATGCCTTTTGGCCCTTGAATGATTTCAAAGTTGACACGCTGACCCGCTTTCAACGTTTTGTAGCCTTCCATCTGGATCGCTGAGAAATGCGCAAAAAGGTCCTCAGTCTTGCCGTCTTCAATGACGAAGCCGAAACCTTTGGCATTATTGAACCATTTGACCTTACCACTAGCCATTCCCATATCCCTCTGCACCAGACTCCATCACTGGAGTATCATCCTGTCTATCCGTCCTAACCCGAATAAATAAGGTTGACTGCGCGGACCTTTTTTACCCACTGTGGGTTCTATTGGTTGTAACACCGTTTCGCCGATAGTCAAGGCGACCAGGCGGTCAGAGTTGAAATTCTGACAGGTCGCCCCCACCACTGTAATTGAACCACTGACGAACCTTTCTTTCCCATGCATGCAAACAGCCAGATTCGACTAACATTCAATCAGGATCGCCCGGATCAGGAACATGACGACGGTTCTGCAGGCATTGCTGTTCAAGAGGCGAAGCCTGCTTTACAGGCGCCGCCGATGTACAAGGTGGTTTTGTTTAATGATGACTACACACCGATGGATTTCGTCGTCGAAGTGCTCGAGGTGTTTTTCAACCTGAACCGCGAGTTGGCGACCAAGGTAATGCTGGCCGTTCACACAGAAGGACGGGCAGTATGTGGAGTGTTTACCCGCGACATAGCCGAGACAAAGGCCATGCAGGTCAACCAGTACGCCAGGGAAAGCCAGCATCCGCTACTCTGTGAAATCGAGAAGGACGGTTAACGCCGACCACTTGGGTATGAGGTGAAGCTATGTTAAACCGCGAGCTCGAAGTCACCCTCAATCTTGCCTTCAAGGAGGCTCGTTCGAAGCGTCATGAATTCATGACCGTCGAACACCTTTTGCTGGCACTTTTGGATAACGAAGCTGCCGCCACCGTTCTACGTGCGTGCGGCGCCAACCTTGACAAGCTCAAGCATGACCTGCAGGAGTTTATCGACTCCACCACGCCACTGATCCCCGTGCATGACGAGGACCGCGAAACCCAGCCAACCCTGGGCTTCCAGCGGGTATTGCAGCGTGCTGTGTTCCACGTACAGAGCTCCGGTAAGCGTGAGGTCACAGGCGCGAATGTACTTGTGGCAATTTTCAGCGAACAGGAAAGCCAGGCCGTGTTTCTGCTCAAGCAGCAGAGCGTTGCCCGTATTGATGTGGTCAACTACATCGCCCACGGTATCTCCAAGGTGCCTGGGCACGGCGATCATTCCGAGGGTGAGCAGGACATGCAGGACGAGGAGGGCGGCGAGTCTTCTTCTTCCAGCAACCCGCTGGATGCCTATGCAAGTAACCTCAATGAAATGGCGCGCCAGGGGCGGATCGATCCGCTAGTGGGGCGTGAGCATGAGGTTGAGCGTGTAGCGCAGATCCTGGCGCGTCGTCGCAAGAACAACCCATTGCTGGTGGGCGAGGCGGGCGTGGGTAAAACCGCGATTGCCGAAGGCCTGGCCAAGCGCATTGTCGACAACCAGGTGCCAGACCTGCTGGCCAGCAGTGTCGTCTACTCCCTTGACCTGGGCGCGTTGCTCGCCGGGACCAAGTACCGTGGCGATTTCGAGAAGCGCTTCAAGGCGTTGCTCGGCGAGCTGAAAAAACGCCCGCAGGCCATCCTGTTCATCGACGAGATCCATACCATCATTGGCGCCGGTGCGGCTTCCGGTGGGGTGATGGACGCTTCCAACCTGCTCAAGCCACTGCTGTCCTCCGGTGATATCCGCTGCATTGGTTCGACCACGTTCCAGGAATTTCGCGGCATCTTCGAGAAAGACCGCGCCCTGGCGCGTCGCTTCCAGAAAGTTGACGTGTCCGAGCCCTCGGTTGAAGACACCATCGGCATCCTGCGCGGGCTCAAGGGGCGTTTTGAAGCGCACCATGGCATCGAGTACACCGATGAGGCCCTGCGTGCGGCGGCTGAGCTGGCGTCGCGCTACATCAACGACCGGCACATGCCAGACAAAGCCATCGATGTGATCGACGAGGCGGGTGCCTACCAGCGCCTGCAGCCGGTCGAGAAGCGCGTGAAGCGCATCGACGTGCCTCAGGTCGAGGACATCGTGGCCAAGATCGCGCGGATTCCGCCAAAACACGTCACCAGTTCCGACAAGGAGTTGCTGCGTAACCTGGAGCGCGACCTCAAGCTCACCGTGTTTGGTCAGGATGCGGCCATCGACTCGCTGTCCACGGCGATCAAGTTGTCCCGTGCGGGCCTCAAGTCGCCGGACAAGCCAGTCGGTTCGTTCCTGTTCGCAGGCCCGACCGGCGTCGGCAAGACCGAGGCGGCTCGCCAGTTGGCCAAGGCCATGGGCATCGAGCTGGTGCGTTTCGACATGTCCGAGTACATGGAGCGCCACACGGTGTCGCGTTTGATCGGCGCGCCTCCGGGCTATGTCGGCTTCGATCAGGGCGGCCTGTTGACCGAGGCGATCACCAAGCAGCCACACTGCGTATTGCTGCTCGACGAAATCGAAAAGGCTCACCCGGAAGTCTTCAACCTGCTGTTGCAGGTCATGGACCACGGCACCCTGACCGACAACAACGGGCGCAAGGCAGACTTCCGCAACGTGATCGTGATCATGACCACCAACGCCGGTGCTGAAACCGCGGCGCGTGCTTCGATCGGCTTTACGCATCAGGATCACTCGTCTGATGCCATGGAAGTGATCAAGAAGAGCTTCACGCCGGAGTTCCGCAACCGCCTGGACACCATTATCCAGTTTGGTCGCCTCAGCCATGAGGTCATCAAAAGCGTGGTGGACAAGTTCCTCACCGAGCTTCAAGCGCAGTTGGAAGACAAGCGCGTGCAGCTGGATGTGACGGAAGCGGCCCGCAGTTGGATCGCAGAGGGCGGCTACGATGCGGCAATGGGCGCACGCCCAATGGCGCGTCTGATCCAGGACAAGATCAAGCGGCCATTGGCCGAAGAGATCCTGTTCGGCGAACTCTCCGACCATGGCGGCGTGGTGCACATCGACCTGAAGGACGGCGAGCTGACCTTCGAGTTCGAGACCACGGCGGAAATGGCCTGATCGTTAGCTGCAACATTGCAAAAGGCGCCGAAAGGCGCCTTTTTGCTGTGTGCAATACGATTTACGAAGTAATGACGTTCAACTGTGGGAGCTGGCTTGCCTGCGATGGCGGTCCTTCAATAGCGCATCTATATCTGACCCGCCGCCATCGCAGGCAAGCCAGCTCCCACAGAGTCAAGTGGTGACTGTTAAATCCTGCGCACACAAAAACGCCCGGCATAACCGGGCGTTTTGTATTGACTTGCTTAGCGAGCGCGGTAAGTGATGCGCCCTTTGCTCAAGTCATAGGGCGTCAGCTCGACGCGCACTTTGTCACCGGTAAGAATACGAATGTAGTTCTTGCGCATCTTGCCGGAGATATGCGCGGTTACGACGTGCCCATTTTCCAACTCCACACGAAACATGGTGTTGGGCAGGGTGTCGACGACAGTGCCTTCCATTTCGAAGCTGTCTTCTTTCGACATGCAGTAAAGCCCTCGGTATCCAGTGAATGGCCCGGTGCAACTGCGCCAGGCAAAAGCGGCGTGCATTGTGCCCGAAAAAGGGTGTTCAAGCCAAGGGGTTCTAGTTAAGCGTGACCCATCTTTGATTAATCAGCAGCTCAATCGGCCGATATTGAGTCTTATAGTTCATCTTTTTGCAGTTCTTGATCCAGTATCCGAGGTACACCGCTTCCAGCTCCAGGCGCAGCGCTTCGCCTATTTGCCACAGGATGGCGAAACGCCCGAGGCTGCGGCGTTCTTCGGTCGGTTCGTAGAAGGTGTACACCGCCGAGAGGCCATTGGGCAGCAGGTCGGTCACCGCCACGGCCAGCAGGCGGCCGTCGAGGCGGAACTCGTAGAAGCGCGAAAAGGGCAGGTCACGCACCAGGAACGTGGAAAACTGGTCGCGGCTGGGCGGAAACATATCGCCGTCGGCGTGGCGTTGTTCGATGTAGCGTTGGTAGAGATCGAAATATTCTTCGCTGTATTGAGGTTTAGTGGCGTGTACGGTCAAGTCGGCGTTGCGCTTGAGAATACGTTTCTGGTTACGGTCGGGCGAAAATTGAGCCACCGGGATGCGCGCAGGCACACACGCATTGCAATTCTGGCAATGGGGGCGGTACAGGTGATCGCCGCTGCGCCGAAAGCCCATCTCGGACAGGTCGGCATACACATGCACGTCCATTGGCTGGCTGGGATCGAGGAACAGCGTGGTGGCCTGCTCGTCGGGCAGATAGCTGCATGAGTGGGCTTGAGTGGCATAGAACTTCAAGCGCGCCAGCTCGGTCATGATCAACCCTCGGGATAAGCTTTGAAATAAGTGTAAGCCACGTGTGCGAAAGTCGCCTAGGAAACCCACGGCCCAGCGTTGGGTTGGTCCAGATGTTTGTGCAGGAAGTCGGCGAAGACGCTGCGCGGTATGCCGCGGGCACCCAGGCTGTGCAGGTGATCGTTGGGCATCTGGCAGTCGATCAGCACAAACCCCCAGGCTTGCAGTTGCCGGGTCAATGTGGCGAAACCGAATTTGGAGGCGTTGTCGGCGCGGCTGAACATGGACTCGCCAAAAAACAGCTGCCCCATCGCCAGGCCATACAGGCCGCCCACCAGTTCGCCCTGGTCCCAGACCTCGACGGAATGCGCGTAGCCTCGCTGGTGCAGCTCAAGGTAGGCCTGCTGGATGCCTTCGGTGATCCAGGTGCCATCGGCGTAGGCGCGGGGCGCGGCGCAGGCTTGGATGACGGCGGCGAAATCCTGGTCGAAGGTCACGGTATAGCGCTGCTGGCGCAATAATTTGCCCAGGCTGCGGGAAACATGCAGCTCGTCGGGGAATATCACTGTGCGCGGGTCGGGTGACCACCAGAGGATAGGTTGGCCTTCGGAGAACCAGGGGAAGCAGCCATGGCGGTAGGCCTGGATCAATCGTTCGGCCGACAGGTCGCCACCGGCGGCGAGCAGGCCGTTGGGGTCGCGCATGGCCTTGGCCAGGGGAGGGAACGTCAGGGTGTCGCGTTGTAACCAGGTCAGCATGGCATCCAGGCTTACGGTAGGGGAGGGGAGTGGCAGGTCATTCACCTGCGCCGCAAGCGTTGATTATTGACGACCCGGCGCCACGGGGCCAGCCCGAATAGGCTATTGACGTGGATTAGCATGAGCGGGTGTTTCTGCAACTCTATACACAGGGTGTGGTCGTAATCGGGTCTGGCACATGCCGGCCATTTGCCAAGCTTGCCTGGATTGCTAAATACAGCTCATAAGCCTTTGTCAGCAAAGACAATGCGTGCTCAAATTGTCCGCGCAGTCAGGTGAAGGGCAAGTGTGTGGCATCACGCACGCAAACCCGTACAATGCGGCCATTGTGGCGTTATCGCCATTTCACCTATCCGTCACCTGATGTTAAAAGTAGATTCAGCAACATTCGTTCATTTTTCAGCTGCTCCGGATAGAGCAGTCGTGTGTAGTCATTCAACAGATGGACGCGCTAAAGGCGCAGGAATAGACCCGTTTTGAAGAAATCCGCCGCAGCACCTAAAGCAGCAGTCGTACCGGCCTGGCGCCAGCACCTGCATTACCGACTCAAGGAAGGCGCACTGATTGCCATCGGTGCGCTGTGCCTGTTCCTGATGATGGCCTTGCTCACCTATGGCAAGGACGATCCGGGCTGGAGCCATAACAGCAAGATCGATGACGTGCAGAATTTCGGCGGCCCGGTAGGTTCCTACAGCGCCGATATCCTCTTCATGATCCTGGGTTACTTCGCCTACATTTTCCCGCTGTTGCTGGCTATCAAGACCTGGCAGATCTTCCGCCAGCGTCACGAGCCGTGGCAGTGGAGCGGCTGGCTGTTTTCCTGGCGCCTGATCGGCCTGGTGTTCCTGGTGCTGTCGGGCGCGGCGCTGGCGCATATCCACTTCCATGCACCGACCGGCTTGCCGGCGGGCGCAGGCGGGGCTCTGGGCGAAAGCCTTGGCGACCTGGCGCGCAGAACCCTGAATATCCAGGGCAGCACGTTGATGTTCATCGCGCTGTTCCTGTTCGGCCTCACGGTATTCACCGACCTGTCATGGTTCAAGGTGATGGACGTGACCGGCAAGATCACCCTCGACCTGTTCGAATTGTTCCAGGGCGCCGCCAACCGCTGGTGGGCCGCCCGTGTCGAGCGCAAGCAAATGGTGGCGCAGCTGCGTGAGGTTGACACCCGTGTCAACGAGGTGGTGGCTCCAAGCACGCCGGATCGACGCGAGCAAGCCAAGGTCAAGGAGCGCTTGATCGAGCGCGAGCAGGCCCTGAGCAAGCACATGTCGGACCGTGAAAAGCAGGTGCCGCCCGTGATCGCCCCGGCACCGCCCAAGGCGCCGGAGCCCAGCCATCGCGTGCAAAAAGAGAAGCAGGCACCGTTGTTTATCGACAGCGCCGTCGAAGGCACCTTGCCGCCGATCTCGATTCTGGACCCGGCCGAAAAGAAACAACTCAACTATTCCCCGGAATCCCTGGCGGCCGTGGGCCACCTGCTGGAAATCAAGCTCAAGGAATTCGGCGTCGAAGTGTCGGTGGACTCGATCCATCCTGGCCCGGTGATTACCCGTTACGAAATCCAGCCGGCCGCCGGGGTAAAAGTCAGCCGCATTTCCAACCTGGCCAAAGACTTGGCGCGTTCCCTGGCCGTGACCAGCGTGCGTGTGGTGGAAGTGATCCCGGGCAAGACCACCGTGGGTATCGAGATCCCCAACGAAGACCGGCAGATCGTGCGCTTCTCCGAAGTGCTGTCGACCCCTGAATACGACAACTTCAAATCGCCGGTCACCCTGGCACTCGGCCATGACATCGGCGGCAAGCCGGTGATTACCGACCTGGCGAAAATGCCGCACCTGCTGGTAGCCGGTACTACCGGTTCCGGTAAGTCGGTGGGTGTGAACGCCATGATCCTGTCGATCCTGTTCAAGTCCGGGCCGGATGACGCCAAGCTGATCATGATCGACCCGAAGATGTTGGAACTGTCGATCTACGAAGGCATCCCGCACCTGCTATGCCCGGTGGTCACCGACATGAAGGACGCCGCCAACGCTCTGCGCTGGAGCGTTGCCGAGATGGAGCGCCGCTACAAGCTGATGGCGAAGATGGGCGTGCGTAACCTGTCGGGCTTCAACGCCAAGGTCAAGGAAGCCCAGGACGCCGGCACACCGCTGACCGACCCGCTGTACAAGCGCGAAAGCATTCACGATGAAGCACCGCTGCTGACCAAGCTGCCGACTATCGTGGTGGTGGTCGATGAATTTGCCGACATGATGATGATCGTCGGCAAGAAGGTTGAAGAGCTGATCGCCCGTATTGCCCAGAAGGCGCGGGCGGCGGGTATCCACTTGATCCTTGCGACCCAGCGGCCGTCGGTGGACGTGATCACCGGCCTGATCAAGGCCAACATTCCGACGCGCATGGCGTTCCAGGTCTCCAGCAAGATCGACTCGCGCACCATCATCGACCAGGGTGGCGCCGAGCAACTGCTGGGCCACGGTGACATGCTCTACATGCCGCCGGGCACCAGCCTGCCGATTCGCGTTCACGGTGCCTTTGTTTCCGATGACGAAGTCCACCGTGTGGTCGAAGCCTGGAAACTGCGTGGCGCGCCGGAATATAACGACGACATTCTCGCTGGCGTGGAAGAGGCCGGCAGCGGCTTCGACGGTGGCAGCAGCGGTGGCGACGATGATGCTGAAACCGACGCACTCTACGACGAAGCCGTGGCCTTCGTACTGGAAAGCCGCCGCGCCTCGATTTCGGCGGTGCAGCGCAAGCTGAAAATCGGCTACAACCGCGCCGCCCGCATGATCGAAGCCATGGAAATGGCCGGCGTCGTGACCGCAATGAACACCAATGGCTCGCGTGAAGTCATCGCCCCCGGGCAGATGCGCGACTGATTCCGCGCCGCGTGGCAACACGCGGCGTGCCCTGACTACTCAATGAGGACTCCCATGCGCTTTATCCGCATGCTGTTGTTGCCGGCCCTGGCCCTGACCGCTGTTTCGGCTCACGCTGACCCGGCTTCCGTCGCCAGCCTGAAGAACCTGTTGGACAAATCCCAGACCCTCACCGCGCGCTTCTCCCAGCTGACCCTGGATGCCGGCGGCACCCAGTTGCAGGAAACCGCCGGTGAAATGGCCGTGCAGCGCCCAGGGCTGTTCTACTGGCATACCGAAGGCAAGGCGGAGCAGACCATCGTTTCCGACGGCCAGAAAGTCACGCTGTGGGACCCGGACCTGGAACAGGCCACCATCAAGAAGCTCGATCCGCGCCTGAACCAGACCCCGGCGCTGCTGTTGTCGGGTGATGTGTCGAAAATCAACGACAGCTTCGACATCACCTCCAAGCAGACCAGCAACGTCATCGAGTTCACCCTCAAGCCAAAATCCAAGGACACGCTGTTTGACACGCTGTCCCTGTCGTTCGGCAACGGCGTGATCAACAACATGCGCCTGGTCGACAGCGTCGGCCAGCGCACCGATATCCTGTTCTCCGGGGTCAAGGCTAACCAGCCGGTGCCCGCGTCCAAGTTCAAGTTCGACATCCCCAAGGGTGCCGACGTGATCCAGGAATAAACTGCCCAGAGGTTTCAAACGCTGCCCATGGATCTGTTTCGAAGTGACCCGATTGCCCAGCCATTGGCCGCGCGCTTGCGTTCGACCAATCTGGATGAGTACGTCGGTCAGGAACACCTGCTCGCTCGGGGCAAGCCCTTGCGTGAAGCCCTGGAGCAGGGTGCGCTGCATTCGATGATTTTCTGGGGCCCGCCGGGCGTGGGCAAGACCACCCTGGCGCGGTTGCTGGCGAAAGTCTCGGATGCGCACTTTGAAACGGTCTCGGCGGTGCTCGCCGGGGTCAAGGAGATCCGCCAGGCGGTGGAAGTCGCCAAGCAGCAGGCCGGGCAGTACGGCAAGCGCACTATCCTGTTCGTCGACGAAGTGCATCGCTTCAACAAGTCGCAGCAGGATGCGTTCCTGCCCTACGTCGAGGACGGTACGCTGATCTTTATCGGCGCCACCACCGAAAACCCGTCCTTTGAATTGAACAACGCCTTGTTATCACGGGCGCGGGTCTATGTGCTCAAGAGCCTGGATGAAGCGGCGATGCGAAAGCTGCTGCACCGTGCCTTGAGCGAAGACAAGGGCCTGGGCAAGCGCCAGCTGAGCCTCAGCGATGAAGGCTTCAAGATTTTACTGACCGCCGCCGATGGTGACGGGCGTCGCTTTCTCAACCTGCTGGAGAACGCCTCCGACCTGGCCGAAGACGGTGGCGAGATTGGCGTCGACCTGTTGCAAAGCCTGCTCGGTGACACACGCAGGCGTTTCGACAAGGGCGGCGAAGCCTTCTATGACCAGATTTCCGCGCTGCACAAGTCTGTACGCGGCTCCAACCCTGACGGCGCGCTGTACTGGTTTGCGCGCATGATCGATGGCGGTTGCGACCCGCTGTACCTGGCGCGTCGTGTAGTGCGCATGGCCAGCGAAGACATCGGCAATGCCGACCCGCGCGCCCTGAGCCTGTGCCTGGCCGCCTGGGAGGTGCAGGAGCGCCTGGGCAGCCCGGAAGGCGAGCTGGCGGTGGCCCAGGCCATCACCTACCTGGCCTGCGCGCCGAAAAGCAACGCGGTGTACATGGGCTTCAAGTCGGCCCTGCGTGCGGCCGCCGAACATGGCTCCCTCGAAGTGCCGCTGCACCTGCGCAACGCGCCGACCAAGTTGATGAAGCAACTGGGGTATGGCGACGAATACCGTTATGCCCACGATGAGCCGGACGCCTATGCGGCCGGCGAAGACTACTTCCCCGATGAGCTTGAACCGCAGCCGTTCTATCAGCCAGTGCCCCGTGGCCTGGAGCTGAAGATCGGTGAGAAGCTCAATCATCTGGCCGCCCTCGACCGTCTGAGCCCCCGGCAGCGGAGAAAATCATGATTCCTTTGGTGGTCGCCGTCTCGGCCGGAGGTATCGCCGGTACACTGCTGCGCTTTGCTACCGGCAATTGGATCAATGCCAATTGGCCGAAACACTTCTATACGGCGACGCTCGCCGTTAATATCGTGGGCTGCCTGTTGATCGGCGTGTTATACGGCCTGTTTTTGTTACGCCCGGAAGTGCCTGTCGAGGTACGTGCCGGCCTGATGGTTGGCTTTCTTGGCGGCCTGACGACTTTTTCATCCTTTTCACTGGATACCGTGCGCCTGCTGGAAAGCGGGCAAGTGCCGCTGGCGATTGGCTATGCGGCCATCAGCGTATTCGGCGGGCTGCTCGCCACCTGGGCTGGCCTGTCCTTGACCAAACTTTGATAACGAGAGACCGACATGCTCGATTCCAAACTGTTACGTAGCAACCTTCAGGACGTAGCGGACCGCCTGGCATCCCGTGGCTTTGCCTTGGATGTTGCGCGCATCGAAGCGCTGGAAGAACAGCGCAAGACCGTCCAGACCCGCACCGAAGCACTGCAGGCTGAACGTAATGCGCGCTCCAAGTCCATCGGCCAGGCCAAGCAGCGCGGCGAAGATATCGCGCCGTTGATGGCGGATGTCGAGCGCATGGGCACTGAGCTGTCCGACGGCAAAATCGAGCTGGAAGGCATTCAGACCCAGTTGGATTCGATCCTGCTGGGCATTCCGAACCTGCCCCACGAATCCGTCCCGGTCGGCGAAGACGAAGACGGCAACGTCGAAGTGCGCCGCTGGGGCACGCCGAAAACCTTCGATTTCGAGATCAAGGACCACGTCGCCCTGGGCGAATTGACCGGTGGCCTGGATTTTGAAACCGCGGCAAAAATGTCCGGCGCACGCTTTGCCTTGCTGCGCGGCCCGATTGCGCGCATGCACCGTGCCCTGGCGCAGTTCATGATCAACCTGCACACCGGCGAACACGGTTACGAGGAAGCCTACACCCCGTACTTGGTTCAGGCGCCGGCGTTGATGGGCACCAGCCAACTGCCGAAATTCGAAGAAGACCTGTTCAAGATCAGCCGCGACGGCGAAGCCGACCTGTACCTGATCCCGACGGCCGAAGTGTCGCTGACCAATATCGTCGCCGGCGAAATCCTCGACGCCAAGCAACTGCCGTTGAAGCTGGTGGCCCACAGCCCGTGCTTCCGTAGCGAAGCCGGCGCGTCGGGGCGCGATACCCGTGGCATGATCCGCCAGCATCAGTTCGACAAGGTTGAGATGGTGCAAGTAGTAGAGCCGTCGACCTCCATGGACGCCCTGGAAGGCCTGACTGCCAACGCCGAGCGCGTGTTGCAGCTGTTGGAGCTGCCTTACCGTGTACTGGCCCTGTGTACGGGCGACATGGGCTTCAGCGCCGTGAAAACCTACGACCTGGAAGTGTGGGTGCCGAGCCAGGACAAATACCGCGAGATTTCGTCGTGCTCCAACTGCGGTGACTTCCAGGCCCGTCGCATGCAGGCGCGTTTCCGCAACCCGGAAACCGGCAAGCCGGAGCTGGTGCACACCCTCAACGGTTCGGGCCTGGCCGTAGGCCGTACCCTGGTGGCCGTGCTGGAAAACTACCAGCAGGCCGACGGTTCGATCCGTGTACCTGAGGTGCTCAAGCCGTACATGGCGGGCGTTGAGGTCATCCGCTAAATGGAATTTCTGCCGCTGTTTCATAACCTGCGCGGCAGTCGTGTGTTGGTCGTCGGTGGTGGGGAGATTGCCTTGCGCAAATCCCGACTGCTGGCCGACGCCGGCGCGGTGTTGCGGGTGGTTGCTCCCCAGATCGAAAGCCAGCTGCGTGAGCTGGTGCTGGGCAGTGGCGGGGAATTGATGTTGCGCGGTTATCAGGAGGCCGACCTGGACGGTTGCACCCTGATTATCGCGGCCACCGACGATGAGCCACTGAATGCGCAGGTGTCCAGTGATGCCAAGCGTCGCTGCGTGCCGGTCAATGTGGTGGACGCGCCAGCGTTGTGCAGCGTGATCTTCCCGGCGATTGTCGACCGTTCACCCTTGGTGATTGCCGTCTCCAGCGGTGGTGACGCGCCGGTACTGGCTCGCCTGATCCGTGCCAAGCTGGAAACCTGGATACCTTCCACCTACGGCCAACTGGCCGGTTTGGCGGCGCGTTTTCGCGCCCAGGTCAAAGGTTTGTACCCGGATGTGCAGCAGCGTCGCGCGTTCTGGGAAGAAGTGTTCCAGGGCCCGATTGCCGACCGCCAGTTGGCCGGGCAGGGCGAGGAGGCCGAGCGCCTGTTGATCGAAAAGGTCAATGGCGCGCCGCCTTATGCGCCCGGCGAGGTGTACTTGGTGGGCGCGGGCCCAGGTGACCCGGATTTGCTGACCTTCCGTGCACTGCGCCTGATGCAGCAAGCCGATGTGGTGCTGTACGACCGTTTGGTGGCGCCGGCGATTTTGGAACTGTGCCGTCGTGATGCCGAGCGCGTGTACGTCGGTAAGCGTCGCGCCGATCACGCCGTGCCCCAGGACCAGATCAACCAGCAACTGGTCGACCTGGCCAAACAAGGCAAGCGCGTGCTGCGCCTTAAAGGTGGCGATCCGTTCATCTTTGGCCGTGGTGGCGAAGAGATTGAGGAATTAGCGGCCCACGGCATCCCGTTCCAGGTGGTGCCGGGTATCACGGCAGCCAGTGGTTGCGCGGCTTATGCCGGGATTCCGCTGACGCATCGCGACTATGCCCAATCGGTGCGCTTCATCACCGGCCACCTGAAGAACAATACCTCGGATCTGCCCTGGCAGGACCTGGTCGGGCCGTCGCAGACCCTGGTGTTCTACATGGGCCTGATTGGCTTGCCGATTATTTGCGAGCAGTTGATCAAGCACGGGCGTGCAGCCGATACCCCAGCGGCGTTGATCCAGCAGGGCACCACGTCCAACCAGCGCGTGTTCACCGGCACCCTGGCCGACCTGCCGCGCATGGTGGCGGAGCATGAAGTGCACGCGCCGACATTGGTGATCGTGGGTGAGGTGGTGGTACTGCGTGAAAAGCTCAAGTGGTTCGAGGGCGCCCAGTCCCAGGTCTGAACGACTGATCCTCTGTAGGAGCGAGCTTGCTCGCGAAAAACTCAAGGACGCCAAGGGCTACCTGATAGCTGCGTTATCGTTGGCGTTCTTCGCGAGCAAGCTCGCTCCTACAGGCGGTTTATGTCAGCTCCATACACCTTTGCCGTGCAATGCATGGCGATCATGCTCGGTATCAAACCCCTGCAACGGCCCCTTCGGCACAATCCCCGTCGGGTTGATCGTGCGATGGCTGGCATAGTAATGCCCCTTGATATGCTCGAAATCCACCGTCTCGGCCACCCCTGGCCACTGATACATCTCCCTTAGCCAGTTCGACAAATTCGCATAGTCGGCAATCCGCCGCAGGTTGCATTTGAAGTGGCTGTAATACACCGCATCAAAACGAATCAGCGTGGTGAACAGCCGCACATCGGCTTCGGTCAGGTACTCGCCGGCCAAATAACGATGGCTGCCCAGGTGCTGTTCCAGATGATCCAATTCGGCAAACACATCATCAAACGCGCTTTCATACGCCTGTTGTGAGGTGGCGAAGCCTGCGCGGTACACGCCGTTGTTGACGGCGGGGTAGATGCGTTCGTTGAGGGCGTCGATGGTCGGGCGTAGGGCTTGGGGGTAGAAATCCAGGGTATTGCCGGTCAGCTCATTGAACGCACTGTTAAACATGCGGATGATCTCCGCCGATTCATTGCTGACGATGCGCTTGAGCTTTTTGTCCCACAGCACCGGCACGGTGACGCGCCCGGTGTAGTCGGCGGTATCGGCGGTGTAGCGTTGGTGCATGAAGTTGAAATCGTCCAGTTTGTCGCCGCTGGAGCCGTGGGCCTGGTCGAAGGTCCAGCCGTTTTCCAGCATCAGCCAACTGACCACCGAGACGTCGATCAGGCTTTCCAGGCCCTTGAGCTTGCGCAGGATCAAGGTGCGGTGCGCCCACGGGCAGGCGAGAGACACATAGAGGTGATAGCGACCGGCCTCGGCCTTGAAGCCGCCTTCGCCGCTCGGGCCTGGCGCGCCATCGGCGGTCACCCAGTTGCGGCGTTGCGCCTGTTCCCGTTGGAAAGCGCCGTCTGCGCTACTTTCGTACCACTGGTCTTTCCATTGTCCTTCGATCAATAAACCCATGACTGGCTCCTTGGCTGATAAGCGTTGGAGCCCAGTCTAAAGAGATGAGTTCGAACTAAAAGCGCAAAGAACCGGCGTGAATGATCGATTAAATCGATTTGTCCCGCGCGTCCCAGTACTGCTGGGCCAATTCGAACGCCTGTTGCCGTGGGTGGCCAAGGCCGCGCAGGGCCAACGCCATGGTGGCGATCAACGCCAGTTGTGGGTAGCTGTCTTCAGCGTCGCCGCGCCACAGCGCTTTGAGGTGCTCGGGCTCAAGCGTTGCCGGCTTGACGTGGCGCTGGTCGGAGAGGGCGGGCCACTCTTCGTCCCAACTCTGGCCGCCAGTGGTGCCGTACAAGTGACTCAGGGTGTCGGGGTTGATCTCGATCTCACCGCCGTCGCCCTTGACCACAATCACGTTGTCACCCAGCAGGCCGCTGGCATCACGATGCACGCCCTGGTAACCGGGGTGGAAAATGCTTTGCAGGCCACAGCGGGCATTCAGTGGGTTGAGCAGGCGCGCCAAGGAATGGATAGGCGAACGCAGGCCCAGGGTGTTACGCAGGTCGATCATGCGTTGCAACTGTGGCGCCCAATCACCCAGCGGGATAAACGCCAGGTTGCCGTGGGCAAAGGCGCTCTCGACCTGTTGCCAATCGCGGCACAGCGGGATGTTCAAGCTGTCCAGCAATTGTTCGGTGTACAAGCGCCCCGCGGTGTGGGCGCCGCCGCCGTGCATCAGGATGCGCACGCCGTTCTGTGCCAGGCATTTGGCTGCCAGCAGGAACCACGGCAGGTGGCGCTTTTTACCGGCGTAGGTCGGCCAGTCGATATCGACGTTCAACGCTGGCGCGTGCAGGCGCTCACGGACCGCTTCGGTGAAACCGGCGAGTTCTTCCGGGCTTTCTTCCTTGTGGCGCAGCAGCATCAGGAAGGCGCCGAGCTGGGTGTCCTCGACCTTTTCATCGAGCAGCATGCCCATGGCTTCCCGCGCTTCCTCGCGGGTGAGGTTGCGCGCGCCACGCTTGCCTTTGCCGAGGATGCGCACGAATTGTGCAAAGGGATGCTCTTGGGGCGTTACGAGAGTCAGGGGGGCAAAGTCGGTCATAAGCAATTCGTCGGCCTGGGCAGGCCCGCCAGCTTGGCGGCGAGTTTGGCGGGAGTGCCGTTGAACAATCTGTTGAGGTGCAGGCTGTTGCCCTTTTCCGGGCCAAGCTTCAAGGCGGTGTACTTGATCAGCGGGCGCGTGGCGGGAGACAACTGGAATTCGGCGTAGAACTGGCGCAGCAGGTCGAGGATTTCCCGGTGATCCGGGGTCAGCTCGATGGCTTCGGCGGTGGCAAGGGCATGCGCCACTTCATCGGACCAGTCGTTGAGGTCGACGAGGTAGCCGTCCTTATCCAGTTCCAGGGTGCGTGCGCCTACGGTCAGGGTGTTCATAGCCAGGTGTTGACCTTGTCGTAGTCGATCGACAACTGCACGAAGCCTGGGTAATCGACGCTGTCAGCCCAGTCGGGCAGCGGCAGGTTACGCGCCTGCATGTCTTCGGCCAGCACAAACACCTTTACGCCTCTGGTTTGCAGGGCGGGCGTGTGCAGGCCGTAGGCTCCGTCACCACACAAGAGGATTGCGTCTTCGGCGCCACAGAGGCGCAGGCAGCTGTCGAGGCGGCTGTCAGTAAACGGGGAATGAGACACCACATGTAGAGTCGACATCAGAGGGTAATCACCTGGTCGTAACGGTCAATCAACTGGGAAATGGCTTGGCTGTCGAGCGCCTGCGCATTGGCGGGCGGCGGCAGCCCGCGTGCGGACAGGCTGTGGTCGCAGGCGAACACGTCGTCAATGCCGAACAGAGCCAGGGCCTGCAGATTGGCACTCAGGTCTTTCTGTTGCACGGCTTTGGCAGCTTGGTTCGGCGCCAGTTGGAACACACCGTCATCCAGGAACAGCAGGCCAATGGGCAGATCGAAAGCGCCACCGGCCAGCACGATATCCAGCGCTTCCCGCGCACTCGGCCCGGACCACGGGGCCTGGCGGCTGATCACCAATAAGGATTTGGACATGTCACGGCCCTCCAAAACAGATCAGGCGGTCGGCGTCCTGGATCGCGTCATGCAATTGCCCCAGGCCCGACAACGCCCAGGGTGCTTCCAGGTTGACCGCGCTGCGTTGATAGCGCGCAGCTTCCTCGGCATTCAGCACACCCCGGCGCAGGGCGGCGGCGATGCACACCACGCCGTCGAGTTGGTGCTGGCTGACAAGCTCGCGCCATTGGCGCGCAATGTCTTGCTCATCCTGGGGCGCGACAATGTTGTTGGACGCGCTGTACACGCCGTCCTGGTAGAAAAACAGCCGCACAATCTCGTGCCCGCCGGCCAGCGCTGCCTGGGCGAACAACAGGGCGCGGCGCGAAGAGGGCGCGTGGGCGGCGCTATACAGTGCAATCGCGAACTTCATGGAAGACTCTGCCAACAAACGTCGGCCAATGATAAAGCCGCCGCCGCGAAAAAGCCCGCCGTGATCAAAACGGTCACTGTGGTTGATCGTTCTGACGATTGCCGGCAGGCGCCCGGCTGCCTAGTCTGTGGGTATTCGCAACCCAACTGGAGTCTCTATGTCAGGTCCCTTGGCGTCCCTCAAAGTGTTGGATTTTTCCACCTTGCTGCCCGGCCCGTTTGCCTCCTTGATGCTGGCGGACATGGGCGCCGAGGTGCTGCGCATCGAATCGCCCACGCGGATGGACCTGTTGCGTGTGTTGCCGCCCCATGATCGTGGCACCTCGGCCAGCCACGCCTACCTCAACCGCAACAAACGCAGCCTGGCCCTGGACCTCAAGCAGGCCGAGGCGCTGGAGATCGTGCGTGAGTTGGTCAAGGGCTATGACATCTTGCTCGAACAGTTCCGCCCCGACGTCATGGAGCGTCTGGGCCTGGGCTATGAGGCGCTGAAGGCGATCAACCCGCGGCTGATCTACGTGTCGATCACCGGCTACGGTCAGACCGGCCCCTATAAGGACCGCGCCGGGCACGATATCAACTACCTGGCGTTGGCCGGCGTGGCCAGCCATACCGGGCGCCAGGACACCGGCCCATTACCGCTGGGCGTACAACTGGCGGATGTGGCGGGCGGTTCGCTGCATGCCGTGGTGGGCTTGCTGGCGGCGGTGATTGCCAGGCAGCAAAGCGGGGTGGGGCAATACCTGGATGTGAGCATGACCGATTGCTCGTTCAGCCTGAACGCCATGGCTGGGGCCGGTTACCTGGCTTGCGGGGTCGAGCCTGGGTGGGAGAACCATGTGCTCAATGGCGGGAGTTTCTACGACTACTACC
The DNA here is from genome assembly GCF_018135665.1 of Pseudomonas sp. B2021. Classification (NCBI taxonomy): domain Bacteria; kingdom Pseudomonadati; phylum Pseudomonadota; class Gammaproteobacteria; order Pseudomonadales; family Pseudomonadaceae; genus Pseudomonas; species Pseudomonas sp. B2021. The sequence goes on along the minus strand of NZ_SMOF01000001.1, from coordinate 3,804,897 downwards.
GCACACGCGATGGGCGCTGGATGTCGGTGGGCAGTCTGGAGCCGGGGTTTATGCAGCAGCTGTGCGAGGCATTGGGGCGGCCGGAACTGGCGGCACACAGCGTGACGCCCGAACGCCAGGCCGTGCTCAAACAGGCGTTGCAGGTGGAGTTCGAGAAGCGCAGTTTTGACCAGTTGTGTGAGTTGTTTGCCGGGGTGGATGCGTGTGTGGAGCCGGTGTTGAGTTTGAGTGAGGCGGTGGAGCATCCACAGGTGAAGGCGCGGGAGCTGGTCAGCCAGGTGCCCCGGGGGGATGGCTCGACACAAGCGCAATTGGCCTGCCCGCTGAAGTTCTCCGAGGGTTTACCAGCGCCCAGGCATATTGGGGTGGCGGTGGGGGCGCACAGTGATGAGGTGTTGGTGGAGTTGGGGATCAGTGCTCAGCGGATAGATGAATTGCGCCAGGCCAAGGTTGTAGGTTGACTGAGCGGGCGCTTTCGCAGGCAAGCCAGCTCCCACATTTTGGATTGCGCTCACAGATCCAAATGTGGGAGCTGGCTTGCCTGCGATGAGGCCCTCATTCCACCCGAGTTTCCCCGGTGAACACCAAGGTCTGCCGACACCGCCGACACAAATACCGCCGCCCCTGATTCACCAGCCCATGGCGCTGCGGTGAAAACGGAAAATCACTGTCCGCACACGGGCAGCGGTAAATATAGCGAGTCACCTGTCGGCGCTTGACCTCGTAGGTATGGCAACGGTCGGGCGGCAGTTCGTAAACCCCGCGCATGATCAACTGCCATTCCTCGCCATGAGGCTGGATACGCTCGCCAAACAACTGGTGGGCAATCAGGTGCGCCACTTCGTGGGCCACGGTTTGCTTGAGAAAGTGTTGGCTGTTTTCACGGTACAACTGAGGGTTGAAGCGCAGCAGGTTCTCGTGCAAATGCGCGACACCGGCTTTCTGGCCCCGCAGCTTGAGGCTGACCTGGGGGCGTTTGAAGCTTCGTTTGAAAAAGGATTCGGCTTGCAGGAAACAATCTTCGACGCGGGTATTGAGTTGCTCGGGCATGCTGTACATATCTCCAGAGACGCCCAGTATGCCGCAAAGCTGGGTGTTTCCGAATCTGTCAGGCGCCGAATGGTCATGCATAACGCACAAAGCCACCTTGCGGTGGCCTTGCCTGCGGTTTTTTTCGGTCAACTGGTGTAGATCGGCCCGACGCCCAGGCCCCAGACGATCACGGTAAAGGCCATGATCGCCACTAGCACCACCAGGCCGACGGCCAATACCGAACTGGAGAACAGGAAGCCTTCATCCGGGTCGATACTCATGAAGGTCGGCAGCCCTACATACAACAGGTACACCGTGTAGCAGATCGCCGCCGTGCCCACCACCATGCCCAGCCACATATGCGGGTAGAGCGCCGCCAGCCCGCCGATAAACAACGGTGTGGCAGTGTAAGTGGCAAACGCCACGCAGCGGGCCATGCTTGGGCTGGCGTCGTAGGTGCGGGCCATCCAGTGAATGAATGCGCCCATCACCGCCACGCCGCACAGCATGGCCGCGTAAGACATGAGGGTCATCCACAGCGCGCTTTCCTGGGTCAGCATCACCGGGGCGCGGTTGCCGATGACCCAGCCGACCTGGGTGGTACCAATAAAGGCGGAAATGGCGGGGATCGCCGCGAGAATCAGGGTATGAGTGAGGTACATGTGGCCGATGCTTTCTTCTTTATCGCCACGGATTTCCCGCCATTCCTGGTCGGGATGGGTAAACAGCCCCACGACGTGATGGATCATGCCAGTCACTCCTGTCGTTATTACCATCGCCCCCCATCGGAGCGCCCACGGGCCAAATGGCCTGAAAGGTCTGGATAGATGTGCGACCTCAAGTCGCAGTATAGGAAGGGATGACCGGAATAACCGTAGGGCCTTTAGAGCAAATTGCGCTGTAAACACGGGCGCTAATCGCGGTGCGGTCTGTCAGGGCTCATGCGATCCAGTGTGGGGGCGGGCTTGCCTGCGATGGCGGCCTGTCAGGACCGCAGGTGTTGACTGGCACACCGCTATCGCAGGCAAGCCAGCTCCCACATTGGAACTCCGTCAGTCTTGCCGGTAAAATGCTGCGCTTTTCGTCACACACCTTTGCGGATCCAAGCGCCATGGGCACTCTTACAGTCAACCAGAACAAACTGCAAAAACGCCTGCGTCGCCTGGCCGGTGAAGCAGTCGCCGATTTCAACATGATCGAGGACGGCGACAAGGTCATGGTCTGCCTCTCCGGCGGCAAAGACAGCTACACCATGCTCGACGTGTTGCTGCACCTGCAAAAGGTCGCACCGATCAAGTTCGAGATCGTGGCGGTCAACATGGACCAGAAGCAACCCGGTTTCCCCGAGCATGTGCTGCCGGCCTACCTGAAAGAACTGGGCGTCGAGTACCACATCGTCGAGAAAGACACTTACTCGGTGGTCAAGGAACTGATCCCGGAAGGCAAGACCACCTGCTCACTGTGCTCGCGCCTGCGCCGTGGCACGCTCTACACCTTTGCCGATGAGATCGGCGCGACCAAGATGGCCCTGGGTCATCACCGCGATGACATCGTCGAGACCTTCTTCCTCAATATGTTCTTCAACGGCTCGCTCAAGGCCATGCCGCCCAAGCTGCGTGCCGATGACGGGCGCAACGTGGTGATCCGCCCGCTGGCGTATTGCAACGAGAAGGACATCCAGGCTTACTCCGACTTCAAGCAATTCCCGATCATTCCGTGCAATCTGTGCGGCTCCCAGGAAAACCTGCAGCGCCAGGTGGTCAAGGACATGCTGGTGGATTGGGAGCGCAAGACCCCAGGGCGTACCGAAAGTATCTTCCGCAGCCTGCAAAACGTGATCCCGTCACAATTGGCCGACCGCAACCTGTTCGACTTCACCAGCCTGAAAATCGACGAGACCGCCGCATCGCGTTTCGTCAATGTAGTGAACCTCTGAGCCTTCCCAAGGCTCTAGTACACGGCGCTTGCGAGCGCCGTTTTCAATTCGACTGACAGGAGAGGGCATGCGCGATTACAAGTGGCTGCACGAATATTGTCTGAACCGCTTCGGTTCGGCGGCCAAGCTGGAAGCCCATCTGCCGGTGCCCAAGACCCCGGCGCAATTGCGCAAGATCACGGATGACCGTTACCTGTCGACCTTGGCGCTGCGAGTGTTCCGCGCCGGTTTGAAGCACAGCGTGGTCGATGCCAAATGGCCGGCGTTCGAGCAGGTATTCTTCGGCTTCGACCCGGAAAAAGTCGTGCTGATGGGCGCCGAGCACCTGGAACGGCTGATGCAGGACACCCGCATCATCCGCCACCTGGGCAAGCTCAAGAGTGTGCCGCGCAATGCGCAGATGATCCTGGATATCGAGCAGGAAAAAGGCAGCTTCGGCGCATTTATCGCCGATTGGCCGGTGACTGATATTGTCGGGCTGTGGAAGTACCTGAGCAAGCATGGCCACCAGCTGGGCGGGCTGTCGGCGCCGCGCTTTTTGCGCATGGTCGGCAAGGACACCTTTGTGCCAAGCGATGACGTGGTGGCGGCGCTGAATGCGCAGAAGATCGTCGACAAGGCCCCGACCAGCCTGCGCGATTTGGCGACGGTGCAGGGTGCCTTCAACCAGTGGCACGCCGAGAGTGGGCGGCCGATGTGTCAGCTGTCGATGATGTTGGCCTACACCGTCAACCATTGATACTGATCGTTCCCACGCTCCGCGTGGGAATGCATCCTGTGACGCTCCGCGTCACCCTTGCACTAGGCCCGGGACGCAGAGCGTCCTGGGCAGCATTCCCACGCGGAGCGTGGGAACGATCAGTCAATCGGCCAGTCGCCGGTTCAACTGATGCCGCCAACGCACATACAGCAACGCCGTGCAAAACACCGCCAGGCTAGCGAGCATTTCCAGCACCCCAAACCACTGGCGGTTCGGGTCATACGCGGCCAGCGCGCCCTTGATGAAATACAGGTTCACCACAAAACACATCCACGAATGCCCGCGTGCGCTGCCCATCAGCATGCCTGGCGCGAGTATCAGCAGCGGCACCAGTTCGATCAGCAGGATGACCCACGGGCGCGCCCCATGCAGGTCGGCGACAAACAGGTAATAGCCACACAGCAAGCCCACCAGGCCCAAAAACGCCAGCAGGCTCAGCGCGCGTGCCACCTTGACCCGCGGCTCCAGCCACTCCCGTGGCGGCAGGACCTTAGGCTTCCTGGCCACGGCCGTTCTCCAGCAGCGTGGCGGTCTTGGCCAGGCGCAGGCCCAGGGCCCGGCACAGGGTTATTTCATGTTGGTCGAGCATGCGCTTGCCGTCTGGCCCGGAATGGTGGCTGGCGCCATACGGCGTGCCGCCGCCCTGGGTGTCGAGCAGGGCCTGTTCGCTGTAGGGCAGGCCGGTGATCAGCATGCCGTGGTGCAGCAGCGGCAGCAGCATCGACATCAGCGTGGTTTCCTGGCCGCCATGCAGGCTGGCGGTGGAGGTGAACACGCCGGCTGGCTTGCCCACCAACGCGCCGGTGAGCCACAGGTTGCTGGTGCCATCGAGGAAGTACTTGAGCGGCGCGGCCATGTTGCCGAACCGGGTCGGGCTGCCCAGGGCCAGGCCCGAGCAGTGCTTCAGGTCGTCCAGGCTGGCATACAGCGCACCCTCGTCGGGAATGCTCGGCGCCACCGCTTCGCACTCGGTGGAAATCGCCGGCACCGTGCGCAACCGTGCTTCCATGCCGCCTTGCTCGATACCCCGGGCAATCTGCCGAGCCATCTCGCTCACCGAGCCGTTGCGGCTGTAATACAACACCAGCACATAGGGCGTAGTCACGGCAGGATCTCCAGCACGTTCTCGGGCGGGCGGCCAATGATGGCTTTGTCGGCAGTTTCCAGGATAGGACGCTCCATCAGCTTGGGATGGGCGGCGATAGCGGCGATCAGTTGCGCTTCGCTCAAGCTGGCGTCGGCCAGGTTCAGGGTTTTGTATTCGTCCTCACCGGTGCGCAGCAGTTGGCGCGCGCTAATGCCAAGTTTTTTCAGCAGGGCCTTGATTTGCGCGGCATTCAGCGGGGTTTCCAGGTAGCGCACCACGGTCGGGGTGAGGCCGCGGGCTTCAAGCAGTTCCAGCGCACCGCGCGATTTCGAGCAGCGCGGGTTGTGATAAAGCGTCAGATCGGTCATGTGCGGGTCGCATCTTGCGTAATGTGGCGGGTATTCTACCTGCGCTGGCGCCTGTCCTTAAACCGTAAGAGGCGATAGGCCGCAGCCAACGTTCATTTTTGCGAAGGAATACCCCATGACAAGGCGACTGATCGGTGCATTGGCGATCATCACAACCCTGCTGCTCAGCGGCTGCGGTAACGATTACGGCGTTGACCAATATGGCCAGAAAGTGGCGGCCGAACGCTTGGACAAACAGTGGCTGGTGGTCAACTACTGGGCCGAATGGTGTGGCCCGTGCCGCACGGAAATCCCTGAGCTCAATGCCCTGGCAGAACAGTTGAAAGGCCAGAATGTCGGGGTGTTCGGCGTCAACTTCGATAATGTGCAGGGTGAAGAACTGAAGGCCGCCACCGACAAGCTGGGGATCAAGTTCACGGTGCTGGCCCAGAACCCGGACGGGATCTTCGAGATTCCGCGCAGCGAGGCCTTGCCGGTGACCTACATCATCGACGACAAGGGCAAGGTGCGTGAGCAGTTGATGGGTGAGCAGACGGCGGAAGGGGTGTTGGCCAAGCTCAAGGCCTTGAAAGGCTAAAACTGTGGGAGCTTGCTCCCGTGACGACCGGATAGCCGACGCTGTTCTAACTGACGCACCGCGATCCAAATGTGGGAGCTGGCTTGCCTGCGAAGACGGCCTGACAGCCTACCGGGATGTTGGATTTGACCGCGTACATATCCGTTATGTAGGTAACGGCAACCTAGGGTTCCGCCCTGACGGCGGCTCACTTTTGAAAAGCGCAAAAGTAAGCAAAACGCTCTTGCCCCACCACTCGGCACCTCGCTTAGGCTCGGTGTGCCCGTAATCCGCCAGTGATTTGGGGGGCCGCCGCCACGCGCCATCCATGGCGCGGGGCGGCTAAACCGGCATCCCTGCCGGTTTACCCCCCAAATCCCTGTCGAATTCCGGCCAGCGTGGTTTAACGGGGCGCCTGAGAT
>NZ_SMOF01000001.1:3743748-3798696 GCF_018135665.1 Pseudomonas sp. B2021 | reverse complement strand
GCCCCACCACTCGGCACCTCGCTTAGGCTCGGTGTGCCCGTAATCCGCCAGTGATTTGGGGGGCCGCCGCCACGCGCCATCCATGGCGCGGGGCGGCTAAACCGGCATCCCTGCCGGTTTACCCCCCAAATCCCTGTCGAATTCCGGCCAGCGTGGTTTAACGGGGCGCCTGAGATCAAAAGCAGATCAAAAGCAGATCAAAAGCGGCTCGCTTCGCATCGTGGAGTGTGTGGCCGGGCGCGGTCAACTGTGGGAGCTGGCTTGCCTGCGAAGGTATCGACTTGGTGTGCCTGAATCACCGCGTCGTCCGCATCGCAGGCAAGCCAGCTCCCACAGAACCAGAGGACACCGCGTTAATACAGGAGAGTGCGCCTAGATCAGCCTTCTTCGAGCCACAAGCGGATCGGCTTGCCTTCGGCCGGCCAGAACCGCGTCTGCTCGATCGGCGAGATGTCCCAACGCTGCACGCCTTGCAGGGCCTGGAAGAAGCGATGTTCTTGCTCCATCAGGGCCTCGGCGCACATTTTTCGGGTGCTGCCGACTGGGCCGAAGCTGAGCTTGTCGCCTTCGACCGTGTACGGCGCAAACCAGTGGTTACAGCCGCCATTGCCATAGGCGCGGCCATCGGCGCCCAGGGTGACGGTGAGGTGCGCGTAGTCCATCAACGGCCGCTCACCGATCCATTCCACTACGTAGCTGTGGTCGCGCTCGAGCTTGGCGCCATCGGCGGCGCAGCCTGCCAGGCCTACTCCGATTGCGGCGAGCAGCAGGCGGCCTTTCATTGCGCGGCCTGCTGGCATTTCGGGCAGCGGTGTTTATCGCCTTCGCTGGCCCAGCCCAGTTCTTTGATACGCGCGTTGGCAGCCGGTTGCAACGGTGCCTTGGTCAGCTTGGTTTCTACCGCGAACTCAAACTCGAGCACGGCGTCGCAGCTGTCGCAGTTGACCTTCCAGGTGTGAATCTCCAGTTCGCCGAACTTCGGCCCTTGGGCCATGGCGACCCACTGGCCTGCCGGGCGGATGGAGTAGCGTGCGTCACCTTCGACGGTCAGGCGCATCGACAGGGTTTTACTGCCGCGCAGGCTGACGATCAGGACGTCGCCATGTTTGATCGAACCACCGTTGCCGGTGACCTGGTAACGGCCCGGCACCAGGGCGCGGCATTCGATCAGGGTGTGTTGCGGGCTCAGCAAGCTGAAGCGGAAATCGTGTTCGGCCATGGATCCTCCAAATAGGCGCGGCATCCTATCACGGGTGCCGGCCTATCATGAGCCTGGTATGTGACCGCTGATCATCCCTCGACCAGGTTCTGCGCCCGGCCATCGGCCCACGCGGCAATGTTGGCCAATGTGGTGCCGGCAATCGCCGCCAGGGCCTCACGGGTGAGGAAGGCCTGGTGCGCGGTGATGATCACGTTGGGGAAGGTCAGCAGGCGGGCGAGCACGTCATCTTGCAGGGGCAGGTCCGAGCGGTCCTCGAAAAACAATTGAGCTTCTTCTTCGTAGACGTCCAGCCCCAGGTAGCCCAACTGGCCCAGCTTGAGCGCTTCGATCAGTGCCGGCGTATCGACCAGGCCACCGCGCCCGGTGTTGATCAGCATCGCACCGGGCTGCATCTGCGCCAGTGAGCGGGCATTGATCAGGTGTTTGCTGTCGGCGGTCAGCGGGCAGTGCAGGCTGATGATCTGCGCCTCGGCCAACAGTTCAGGCAGGCTTACGTAGCGGGCGCCAAGTTCATGCACCTGTGGGTTGGGGAAGGGGTCGTAGGCCAGCAGTTGGCAGCCGAAGCCGGCCATGATCTTGGCGAAGGTCGCGCCGATCTGCCCGGTGCCGACCACGCCGACCGTTTTGCCGACCAGATCGAAACCGGTGAGCCCGTGCAGGCTGAAATCACCGTCGCGGGTGCGGTTGTAGGCACGGTGCAGACGGCGGTTGAGCGCCAGAATCAGCGCGACCGCGTGTTCGGCCACCGCGTGGGGCGAATAGGCGGGCACGCGCACGATACTCAGGCCCAGGCGCTGGGCGGCGGGCAAGTCGACATGGTTGTAGCCCGCCGAGCGCAGGGCAATCAGGCGCGTTCCGCCCTTGGCCAGTTGCTCCAGCACGGGGGCGCTGAGGTCGTCGTTGATAAAGGCGCAGACCACTTCGTGGTGTTCGGCCAGGGCCACGGTATCGAGGTTCAGGCGTGCCGGTTGGAACTGCAGTTCGATACCGGCCGGCAGCGGTTCGCCGAGGAAACTCTCGCGGTCGTAGGTTTGGCTGCTGAAGAGAATGACGCGCATTGAAAAGGCTCCCTGCAATGACAGAATAGATGCGTACTTGTAGGAGCGAGCTTGCTCGCGAAAAACGTCAACGATAACGCGTTCATTCTGGTTTAACGCGGTGTTCTCTGGTTTTTCGCGAGCAAGCTCGCTCCTACAGTCGGACGGTCAGGCACTTACTCTGGCTTCACTGGCCAACCGTGCAATCGCCATGTCCAGTTCATCCAGCGCAGCCATGGCCTTGGCGTCATCCTGCTTGAGCAGGGTTTCGGCGCGCTGGCAGGCCGCCCGCAATTGCGGTACGCCACAATAGCGCGTGGCGCCGTGCAGGCGGTGCACGCGTTCGATCAAGGCGTGGTTGTCATTGGCTTCGCGGGCGACGGTAATCGCCAGGCGATCAGCCTCCAGGGAGGCCAGCAGCATGGCGAGCATATCGGCGGCCAGGTCGGCCTTGTTGGCGGCCAGGCGCAGGCCTTCTTCGTGGTCGAGTACCAAGAGCTGCACGCCCTGGGCTGCACCCTCATGGGTGCGCTCCGGGCCTTGGTTACGCAGCGCCAGGCCGGTCCATTTCAAGACCACCTGGGCCAATTGCCGCTCGCTGATGGGCTTGGTCAAGTAGTCGTCCATGCCGCTTTGCAGCAGGGCGCGTTTTTCGTTGGCCATGGCATGGGCCGTGAGGGCTACCACCGGCAGCGGCGTGCCGTGGCGTTCGCTTTCCCACTGGCGGATCGCCTCGGTGCTCTGGCGGCCATCCATGCCGGGCATTTGCACGTCCATCAGCACCAAATCGAAAGTTTCTTGCTTCACGGCGTCGACCGCCGCGTAACCGCTTTCCACCGCCTGCACCTTGGCACCCATGTCTTCCAACAGGGTTTGCACCAGCAGCAGGTTGGCCGGGTTGTCGTCCACGCACAGCACCCGTGGCGCACGGCTGGACAACGGCTCACCGGGTTCGCTGCGCGAAGGGCGCGGGCTGATCAGATCGGCCAGCGAGCGGCGCAGCTTGCGCGTACAAGCGGGCTTGGCCTGCAATTGGCTGTTGGGGTTGGGCACCGATTGGTTGAACAGCATCTGCTCGGTGGTCGGGCACAGCACCAGCACCTTGCAGCCCAGGTGTTCAAGGTCCCACAGGTGTTGGTTGAGGCGCTCGGGCGGAATGTCATTGGCCGTGACACCCAGCACCGCCAGGCTGATGGCCTGTTCGGTCTGGTGCGCACTGGTGATGCCATTGGTCAGGCTTTCCAGGGTGTTGAAGGGCGTGACTTCCAGGCCGCAGTCTTCCAACTGATGTTGCAGGGCCTGGCGCGCCAGTTCGTGGTTTTCCAGCACGGCCACACGCCGCCCCAGCAGCGGCGCGGCGGGCAGGTCCTCGACGTCGTCACGGGTTTTGGGCAGGTTCAGGCTGATCCAGAATTCGGAGCCTTCACCCGGCGTGCTGTCGACGCCGATTTCGCCGCCCATCTGCTCGATCAACCGCTTGGAAATCACCAGGCCCAAACCGGTGCCGCCGGGCTGGCGCGACAGCGAGTTGTCGGCCTGGCTGAATGCCTGGAACAGGGCGCGCACATCCTGGTTGGACAGGCCGATGCCGGTGTCTTGCACGCTGATGCGCAATTGCACGCTGTCTTCTTGTTCATCTTCAATCATCGCTCGGGCCACAATGGTGCCTTCGCGGGTGAACTTGATCGCATTGCTGATCAGGTTGGTCAGAATCTGCTTGAGCCGCAGCGGGTCGCCCACCAACGCCAGCGGCGTGTCGCGGTACACCAGGCTCACCAGTTCGAGCTGCTTGGCATGGGCGGCGGGGGCGAGGATGGTCAAGGTGTCTTGCAGCAAGTCGCGCAGGTTGAAAGGCACGCTGTCGAGCACCAGTTTGCCGGCTTCAATCTTCGAGAAATCGAGGATTTCGTTGATGATGCCCAGCAGGTTATCCGCAGATTTTTCGATAGTGCCCAGGTAGTCCAACTGGCGCGGCGACAGCTCGCTTTTTTGCAATAGGTGAGTAAAACCGAGGATGCCGTTGAGCGGCGTGCGGATTTCATGGCTCATGTTGGCCAGGAACTCCGACTTGATACGGCTGGCCTCCAGGGCTTCCTTGCGCGCCAGGTCGAGCTCGATGTTCTGGATCTCGATGGTTTCCAGGTTCTGGCGCACGTCTTCGGTGGCCTGGTCGATGCTGTGTTGCAGCTCTTCCTGGGCATTTTGCAGGGTTTCGGCCATGCGGTTGATGCCCGAGGCGAGCTGGTCCAACTCCTGGCTGCCCAAGGGTGGCAAGCGTGTCTCCAGGTTGCCGTCCTTGAGTTGGGCCACCGCTTGCTTGATCTGGCCAATCGGCGAATTGATGGTGCGGCTGATACGCAGGGCGAGGGCGGCGGTGCACATCAGGCCGATGGCGATCAACAGCAGGCTGGCGAACAGGCTGCGATAGCCACGCAGCAACATGCCATTGTGAGACAGCTCCACTTCGACCCAACCCAGCAGGCGGTCGGCCTCATCCGGAATCAGCTCGCCCGCCAGGTTGCGATGGCGGCCAAACACCGGCAGTAAATAGCGGGTGGCGTCGTTGCCGGTGCGCTGCAACAGGTGCGAACTGTTGCCGGTGGGCGGCTGGTTGAGCATGGTCGGGCCGGCGTGGGCCAGGGAAGAGCGGTCTGGCGCCAGGAACGACACCGCGCGCACATCCGGCTGCTCCAGGGACTGGGTCGCGATGCGCTCTAGCAGGTCGGTGTTCTTATGACCGAGGGCAGGTGCCACCAACGGCGCCAATTGCTCGGCGATCATTTCGCCGCGTTGCAGCATCTGGGTTTGCAACTCCGAGAGCTGCATCCAGGTGAAATAGCCGCCCAACAGCAACGCCATCAGGCTAGTCGGTAATAAGGTCAGCAACAGTACGCGGCCTTTTATCCCCATTCTTCTAAGCACGCCACTCTCCTGCTACCACGTTGTTATCAATCATCCACGCCGGCATCCGGCCCGCGCCACCTGCGCAGTGTAGCCATTTGCACGGCCTGGAATCTTGCAAATTAATGACATACGGCAATCTTCGGGCCATTCGGCGCCGGGTGGCGATTGCCTGTGAACGTTTAATCTTGAATAATCAGTGATTGAGAATGACTTGCAGACGCTAATGACTCCCGCAGCAGTTGGCCTACCCAGTATCCTGACTATCGAAGACGACCCGGTGTTGGGCGCCTATGTGCACGAGCAGCTTGGCCGCAGTGGCTTCCAGGTGACCTGGTGCCGGAACGGTCAGCAGGGCCTGCAACTGGCCCGCGCCGAGGCCTTCGACCTGGTGCTGATGGACATTCTGCTGCCAGGGCTGGACGGTTTGTCGATCCTCACCCATTTGCGCCAGAGCCACGCCATGCCGGTGATCCTGATGTCGGCGCTGGGCGCTGAAGCCGATCGCATCAGCGGCTTTCGCCTGGGCGCGGACGACTATCTGCCCAAGCCGTTCAGCATGGTTGAATTGTGCGTGCGTATTGAAGCGATCCTGCGCCGCGTTGCCCTGGACCGCCGACCCGAGCCGCCGCGTGCCCCGGCACCCGAAGATGCCCGCGTGCTGCACTTTGATGATCAGCGCTGCGATGTGTCCTGCCAGGACCAGTGGGCCGCGCTCACGCGCAGCGAATACCGCCTGCTGGAAACCCTGCACCGCAATACCGAAGAAGTCCTCAGCAAAGCCTTCCTGTATCAGCAGGTGTTGCAGCGCGGTTACGCACCCCATGACCGCAGTCTCGATATGCACGTCAGCCAGATCCGCCGCAAGCTCAAGGCCATCGGTTACATCGAGCGGGAAGTGCGCACCGTGTGGGGCAAGGGCTACGTGCTGAGCGGTCACGATGAAGGGCTTTGAGCGACTGCCTGGCAAACACTCGTTGTTCTGGAAGCTGGCTTGCCTGTTGATCGCCTTCTGTTTGCTGATGATTTGGCTCAGTTGGTCGTGGGGCCGCTACATGGAGCAGCAGAGCGCGTACCTGTCCGAGAAGTCGCGGGAGATTCTCACTGGCTATGCCGCCGGCGCCGAACTGGCGTGGAGCACACAGGGCAGTGCTGGCGTGGACGTTTGGCTGCAGCGAATGGCCGAGCGTGAAAGCATCTGGGTTGGCGTGATCGGTAACGACTTGCAGTCCCTGGGCAGCACCCCCTTGAGTGACAAGGAAAGCCAGCGCCTGACGTTTTTGCGTGGATTGGACTGGCCGGTCAGCCGGCATGTCATCGGTTTGCCCTGGATGAAGGTGCCGTTTCCGGTCGACCCTGGCGCGGGGTCGCTGGTGATCGAGCTGCCGCAGCGCTTTATGCCTGGGCGCTATCAGCTGTTCTGGCGAGTGGTCACCAATGGTGTGATTCCAGGTCTATTTACCCTGTTGCTGTGCATCGGCCTTTATCGGCTGCTGATCATGCCCCTCAATCAATTGCGCGAGCAGGCCAACGCCTGGCGTGCGGACCAACTCAATACGCGAATGTCTCGTGATGCCACCAGCCGCCAGGATGAACTGGGCGAGCTGGGCCGCGCCTTTGACCATATGTCCGAACGCCTGCAGGGCACCGTGCGTTTGCAGCAGCAGTTGCTGCGCGATATGTCCCATGAACTGCGCACACCCTTGAGCCGCCTGCGGGTAGCCTGCGACAGCGAGCAAGACCTGGCCAAACTGCGCGAACGCCTGGGTCGGGAAATCGACGCCATGCAGCGCCTGGTGGAAGACAGCCTGCAACTGGCCTGGCTCGACAGCGAAACGACGCCACTGCCCCAGGAAGATATTCAGCTCCAGGCGTTATGGGACATATTGAGTGAGAACACGTGTTTTGAAAGCGGTTGGCCCGCATCGCGCTTGCCGTGCCTGTTACCGGCGGACAGTTGGGTGCGAGGCAACCTGAATGCACTGGCCCAGGCCCTGGAAAATATCCTGCGTAACGCCATACGCCACTCCCCCAAGGGCGGCTGCGTGCAACTCGACGGCTGCCGTGAGGGAGATTATTGGCATATCTGGCTGCAGGATCAGGGGTCGGGGATTGTGGAGGGTGACTTGGAGCGCATCTTCGCGCCCTTTACCCGCCTGGACGGCTCGCGGCCCGGCGATGGCGGTTTCGGCCTGGGCCTGAGCATTGCCCGCAACGCCGTGCAGCGCCAGGGCGGTCGCTTATGGGCAGAAAACACCGGGCAGGGTCTGCGGGTGCATTTGCGTTTGCTGGCCCGTTAGCGCTCAGCGCCTACGCAGTTTGCGTTTTTTCCACTGGTGCGCTACCCACCAGCGCCAGTACGCCATGGTCAGGCAGTAGGCCAGGGCGCCCAATACCACCCCCAATACCACCGAACCCAGCAAGAATGGCTGCCACAGGGTGCTCAACTGGCCGCTGATCCATTCCCACGTCAGGTTATCGGGCAAGCTGCGTGGCGGCACGTTCATCAGCCAGGCGCCGGTCATATAGGTGCAGATGAACACCACCGGCATGGTGATGGGGTTGGTCAACCACACCAGGCTGATGGCAATAGGCATATTGCCGCGCACCGAGATCGCGAGCACTGCGGCGAGCAACATCTGCAACGGAATCGGGATAAACGCCGCAAATAAACCCACCGCCATGGCGCGCGCCACGGAGTGCCGGTTCAGATGCCAGAGGTTGGGGTCATGCAGCAGCGTGCCAAGAAACTGTAATGACTTGTGTTCCCTGATACTGCTGGGATCGGGCATGTACCGTTTGAATAAGCGCCGGGGCATATGGGGTCCAGGTCAATTCGAGGGGCAAGTATGCCCGGATTCTATAAACAGAAAATTCAGACTTTGTGACAAAACATCATAGGCGCTGTCGTTCAGCCGGCTAAGACTGAGTGGATCACTGGAAAAGGATGATCCATGAAGACAGGGATGTTGGCGTTGGCGCTGGGGTTGCTGACGTTGCGTTGGTTGCCGGTGTTGCCGCCTGGTGCCGGGTTATTGGCCATGCTGGTGCTGGCCTTGATGCTGTTGCCTTTTCGGTCCTATCCCGTGGCGTTCTTTCTGGTGGGCTTGAGTTGGGCCTGTCTCAGCGCGCAGCGGGCGCTGGATGATCGGCTGCAGCCGGCCCTGGACGGGCAAACTCGCTGGGTGGAGGGGCATGTGGTCGGCTTGCCCCAGCAGACGGTTACGGGCGTGCGCTTTGAACTGGCCGACGGCCGGTCGCGCAAGGTCCGGCTGCCCAAACGTATCCGCGTGTCCTGGCACGGCGGGCCAGTGGTGAACAGTGGCGAACGCTGGCGCTTGGCGTTGACACTCAAGCGGCCTGCGGGCCTGCTCAATTTTCATGGAGTTGACCACGAAGTCTGGCTGCTGGCCCAGCGTATCGGTGCCACTGCAACGGTAAAAGACGGTGAGCGTCTCGCACCCGCCCGCAATGCCTGGCGCGATGCTGTTCGCCAGCGCCTGATGGCGGTGGATGCCCAAGGCCGCGAGGCAGGGCTGGCGGCGCTGGTATTGGGCGACGGTTCCGGCCTGGCACCTGAGGATTGGCAGGTGTTGCAGGACACGGGCACGGTGCATCTGCTGGTGATTTCCGGGCAGCACATCGGCTTGCTGGCGGGCTTGATCTACGGCTTGGTCGCGGTATTGGCGCGCTATGGTTGCTGGCCCCGAACCTGGCCGTGGCTGCCGTGGGCGTGCGGCCTGGCTTTTGGCGCAGCGTTGGGTTATGGCCTGCTGGCGGGGTTTGGCGTGCCGGTGCAGCGGGCCTGTGTGATGGTCGGCCTGGTGTTGCTGTGGCGTCTGCGTTTCCGCCATTTGGGGCTGTGGTGGCCGTTGCTGCTGGCGCTGAATGGCGTGCTGGTGCTGGAGCCCTTGGCCAGCCTGCAGGTGGGGTTCTGGCTTTCGTTTGCGGCGGTCGCGGTGTTGCTGCTGGCGTTCGGCGGGCGCTTGGGGCCGTGGAGCGTCTGGCAGGCGTGGACCCGGCCCCAGTGGTTGATTGCCATAGGCTTGTTTCCGGTGTTGCTGGTGCTGGGTCTGCCCATCAGCCTCAGCGCACCGGTGGCCAATCTGTTTGCCGTGCCGTGGATCAGCCTGGTGGTGCTGCCCTTGGCGCTGCTGGGCACGGCGTTGTTGTGGGTGCCGCTGGCGGGGGAAGGTGTGCTGTGGCTGGCTGGCGGCGCGCTGGACGGATTGTTCAAGGGCCTGGCGCTGCTGGCTGCGCAGTTGCCGGCGTGGGTGCCGCCCGAGGTGCCGCTGGGGTATTGGCTGGTCAGCCTGATGGGCGCAGTGGTGTTACTGCTGCCCAAAGGGGTGCCGTTCCGGGTGTTGGGCTGGCCCATGCTGTTGATGGCCGTTTTTCCGCCCCGGGAGTGGGTGCCCCACGGACAGGTAGAGGTGCTGCAACTGGATGTCGGCCAGGGGCAGGCACTGATCCTGCGTACCCGCCACCACACCTTGCTCTACGATGCCGGGCCGCGCTCGGGGCCTGTCGACCTCGGCGCGCGCGTCGTGTTGCCGTCGTTGAAAAAACTCGGGGTAGGGCAGTTGGACATGATGCTGCTCAGCCATGCCGACGCCGATCACGCCGGTGGTGCGGCGGCGGTGGCTCGGGGGCTGCCCGTCAAACGCGTGGTGGGCGGCGAAACCGAGGGCTTGCCATCCTTTCTCGCCACCCAGCCCTGTACCAGCGGCGAGCGCTGGGAGTGGGACGGCGTGTCGTTTGAGCTGTGGCAGTGGGCGGGTGGGCTTGAGGGCAATCCGAGGTCGTGCGTGCTGCAAGTCGAGGCCAATGGCGAACGCCTGCTGCTCACCGGCGACATTGATCGCGCCGCCGAACAGGCGTTTCTGGCATCCCCGCTGGCGGTTCCGACCGACTGGCTACAAGCTCCGCACCACGGCAGCCGTAGTTCTTCGTCCTGGCCTTTCGTACAACGGTTGGCGCCCACCTCGGTGTTGATTTCCCGCGGGCGCAGCAATACGTTCGGCCATCCTCATCCGCAGGTCCTGAAACGCTACCAAGCGCTGGGCAGCCGGGTGTATGACAGCGCCGAACAGGGCGCCGTGCGCCTGCGCCTGGGGGCGTTTGTGCCTGCGACGGTTGCGCGCAGCCAACGTCGTTTCTGGCGCGAACCGTTACCGTAATCAGGCGTTACCAACGTCTCGAACCGCGACAGACGGACCTGTAGCCGGTGAACCCCTCTGTTGACCCTATATGGTAAAGTGGCGCACTTTTTCGAGGGGACATTCACTGTGTGGGAATTGGTCAAATCCGGCGGCTGGATGATGTTGCCGATCATTCTGAGCTCCATCGTCGCACTCGGCATCGTCGCCGAACGCCTGTGGACCCTGCGCGCCAGTCGCGTCACCCCCGAGCACTTGCTGGGGCAGGTCTGGGGCTGGATCAAGAACAAGCAGCTCGACAAGCAAAAGCTCAAGGAGCTGCGTGCCAATTCGCCACTGGGTGAAATCCTCGCCGCCGGCCTGGCCAATTCCAAGCATGGTCGCGAGATCATGAAAGAGTGCATTGAAGAAGCGGCCGCCCGGGTCATCCATGAGCTGGAGCGCTATATCAACGCCCTTGGCACTATCGCCGCCATGGCGCCGTTGCTGGGTTTGCTCGGCACGGTCCTGGGCATGATCGATATCTTCAGTGCGTTCACGGGCTCGGGTATGACCACCAACGCGTCGGTGCTGGCCGGGGGCATTTCCAAGGCCTTGATCACCACCGCCGCGGGTTTGATGGTGGGTATCCCTTCGGTGTTCTTCCACCGTTTCCTGCAGCGGCGCATTGATGAGCTGGTGGTCGGCATGGAACAGGAAGCCATCAAGCTGGTAGAGGTGGTGCAGGGCGACCGTGATGTAGACCTGGTCGAGGGCAAAGCGTGAAATTTCGCCGCAAGCAACGGGAAAATGTCGATATCAACCTCGCGTCGTTGATCGACGTGGTGTTTATCCTGCTGCTGTTTTTTGTCGTGACCACCACCTTCACCCGCGAAACCCAGCTGCGTGTCGACTTGCCTGAAGCGGTAAGCGGCTCGCCTGCCGAAGACCAGCAGGTCAAGCAACTGGACATCGCCATCAGCGCCGAAGGGGTGTTTTCGGTGAATAACCAGTTGCTGGAGAAAAACGACCTAGCCAGCCTGATGGAGGCCTTGCAAAAGGAGTCCGGCGGCGACACCCAATTGCCGCTGTCCATCAGCGCCGATGGCAAGACTCCGCATCAATCCGTGATCACCGCCATGGACGCTGCCGGCAAGCTCGGTTTCAGCCATTTGCGCATGACCACCGTCGAGGCGGCGAGCCCGCCCTGATGGCCATGTCCGAGCGCTTACTCAAGGCCTGGTACGAGGGCCACCCGGCACTGGCATTGTTGCGGCCACTGGAATCGCTGTATCGCCGCGTGGTGCAACGTAAGCGTGCGCGCTTCGTGGCGGGCGAGGGCGAGATTTATCAAGCGCCGGTGCCAGTGGTCGTGGTGGGCAATATCACGGTAGGCGGCACCGGCAAGACGCCGTTGATCCTGTGGTTGATCGAGCACTGCCGCCGCAGCGGCTTGCGCGTGGGCGTGGTCAGTCGAGGCTACGGTGCCAAGCCGCCGCAGTTGCCGTGGCGGGTCGAGGCCGGCCACAGTGCCGAGGTGGCCGGTGATGAACCCTTGCTGATCGTGCAGCGCAGTGGCGTCCCTTTGATGATTGACCCCGATCGCAGTCGCGCGGTAAAGGCCCTGCTGGCCAGTGAACCTCTGGACCTGATCCTCTCCGATGACGGCCTGCAGCATTACCGCCTGGCCCGCGATCTTGAACTGGTGCTGATCGATGCCGCCCGCGGCCTCGGCAACCGCCGCTGCCTGCCGGCCGGGCCGTTGCGCGAGCCGGTGGAGCGCCTGCACAGTGTGGATGCGGTGCTCTATAACGGTGCCGTCTCGGACCGTGAAGAAGGTTTTGCCTTTCGCCTGCAGCCCACAGCGCTGGTCAACCTGCACAGCGGCGAGCGCCAGCCGGTCACCTATTTCCCGCAGGGCCAGCAGGTGCATGCGGTGGCCGGTATCGGTAACCCGCAACGTTTCTTCAATACCCTTGAAACGCTACACTGGCAGCCGCTGCCCCATGCTTTTGCCGACCACGCGCCCTACAGCGCCGAGGTCTTGAGTTTTACCCCGTCATTGCCGCTGGTCATGACCGAAAAGGACGCGGTGAAGTGCCGCGCCTTTGCCCAGCCCGACTGGTGGTACCTTGCGGTGGATGCGGTACCGTCGCCGGCGTTCGTCGCCTGGTTCGACACGCAGCTGATGCGTCTGCTGCCCAACCGTCTCTTGCCTTAAAACGCTTCTTTCCAGGAAACACTCATGGACACCAAACTGCTCGATATCCTCGCTTGCCCGATCTGCAAAGGCCCGCTCAAGCTCAGCGCCGACAAAACCGAGCTGATCAGCAAAGGTGCCGGCCTGGCTTACCCTATCCGTGATGGCATCCCGGTCATGCTCGAAAGCGAAGCCCGTACCCTGACCACCGATGAGCGCCTGGATAAATGACCACCGCCTTTACCGTTGTCATCCCCTCGCGCTATGCCTCGACGCGCCTGCCGGGCAAACCGTTGCAAATGATCGGCGATAAGCCGATGGTTCAGCTGGTGTGGGAGCAAGCCTGCAAAAGCAGCGCCGAGCGCGTGGTAGTGGCCACCGATGACCCGCGTATTATCGAGGCGTGCAAAGGCTTTGGTGCCGAAGCGGTACTGACCCGCGAAGACCATAACTCCGGCACTGATCGCCTGGCCGAAGTCGCCACTCAGCTGGGTCTGGCACCCGACGCGATCGTAGTGAACGTGCAGGGTGACGAGCCATTGATACCGCCGGGTGTCATCGATCAGGTCGCTGCCAACCTCGCGGCCCATGGCGAGGCGCGTATGGCGACCCTGGCCGAACCGATCGAAGACATCGAGACGCTGTTCAACCCGAACGTGGTGAAAGTGGTCAGCGACATCAACGGCCTGGCACTGACGTTCAGTCGCTCCACCTTGCCGTGGGCGCGGGATGCCTTTGCCAAGAATCGCGACGTGTTGCCGGAGGGCGTGCCATATCGCCGCCATATCGGCATCTATGCTTACCGCGCCGGTTTCCTGCACGACTTCGTCAGTTGGGGCTCTTGCTGGCTCGAGAATACCGAGTCCCTGGAACAACTGCGTGCCCTCTGGCACGGCGTGCGTATCCACGTGGGCGATGCCTTGGAAGCACCGCCAGCCGGTGTCGACACTCAGGAAGACCTCGAGCGCGTCCGTCGCCTGCTGGGCGCCTGATGGAAGTTCTGTTTGTATGTCTGGGCAATATCTGCCGCTCGCCAACCGCTGAAGGCATCTTGCGCCATAAATTGCGCGAAGCCGGCTTGGCGGGCCAGGTTGAGGTTGCGTCTGCCGGTACCGGCGAATGGCATGTCGGCAACCCGCCGGACCAGCGCAGCCAGCGTGCGGCGCTGGCGCGAGGTTATGATTTGTCGAGCCAGCGTGCCCAGCAAGTTTCCCGCGCTGACTTTGCCCGCTACGACCTGATCCTGGCCATGGACCACAGTAACCTGCGCAACCTCAAAGCCATGCAGCCAGGGCAGGGCAAGGCCGAGCTGGATTTGTTCCTGCGTCGCTTTGATGGCGAAGTGGACGAGGTGCCAGACCCTTACTATGAAGGTGAGCAAGGTTTCGAACGGGTCCTGGACCTGATCGAACGCGCCTGTGATTTATTGGTGATCGAATTGAAGGGGCGGTTATGACCTTGCAAGTGCTTGCGCAGGTATCGCTCAAGCCATTCAACAGCTTTGGCATCGATGTGAACGCGCAATTGTTCGCCGAGGCCCACAGTGATGCTGACGTGCGCGAGGCCATCGCCTATGCCTCGGCAAACGCGGTGCCGTTGCTGGTGATCGGTGGCGGCAGCAATTTACTGTTGACCCAGGATATTCCGGCGCTGGTGTTGCGTATGGCGACCCAAGGCATTCGCGTGCTGAGCGACGATGGCACGCACGTGGTGGTCGAAGCCGAAGCGGGCGAAGCCTGGCATCCGTTTGTGCTGTGGACCCTTGAACACGGCTTCTGCGGCCTGGAAAACCTCAGTCTGATCCCCGGCACTGTCGGTGCGGCGCCGATGCAGAATATCGGTGCCTATGGCGTAGAGATCAAGGATGTGTTTGCCGGTCTCACCGCCCTGGATCGCCAGACGGGCGAACTGCGGGACTTCAGCCTCGACGAATGCAACTTTGCTTACCGTGACAGCCTGTTCAAGCACGAAGTCGGGCGTTGGCTGATCCTGCGGGTACGCTTTGCCCTCAGCCGCGCCACTCACCTGAAACTCGACTACGGCCCGGTGCAACAGCGCCTGGTCGCGCAGGGCATCACCCACGCCACGCCAAGCGATGTGAGCCGCGCGATTTGCAGCATTCGCCGCGAGAAACTGCCAGACCCGGCGGAGCTGGGCAATGCGGGCAGCTTCTTCAAGAACCCACTGGTGTCCCAGGCCCTGGCGGCTGAACTGCAAAGCCAGTATCCGGACCTGGTGGCCTACCCTCAGGCCGACGGCCAAATGAAACTCGCCGCCGGTTGGCTGATCGACAAGGCCGGTTGGAAGGGCTTCCGGGAGGGCGATGTGGGCGTGCACAAGCTGCAAGCGCTGGTGCTGGTCAATTACGGCACTGCCACCGGGCAGGAGATTGCCCAGCTGGCGCTACGCATCCAGCAAGATATCTTCAAGCGCTTCAAGGTCGAGTTGGAGATGGAACCCAATCAGTACTGAGCTTTATCGGGCCTGAAAATGAAAATGCCCCGTATCTTGCGATACGGGGCATTTTTTATAGCGCTTGCTGATCAGTCATCGCGGCTCATGATGCCGAAGATCTGCAACAGGCTGATGAACAGGTTGTAGATCGACACATACAGGCTGATGGTCGCCATGATGTAGTTACGCTCACCGCCGTGGATGATGGCGCTGGTCTGGAACAGGATGCACACCGAGGAAAACAGCACAAAACCCGCGCTGATCGCCAGTTGCAGGCCGCTGATCTGGAAGAACATGCTGGCCACCACGGCCGCCAGCAACACGAAGAAACCTGCGGTGATGAAGCCACCCAGGAAGCTCATGTCCTTACGGCTGATCAGCACGTAGGCCGACAGACCACCAAACACCAGGGCCGTCATGGCAAATGCCGAGCTGACCACTTCAGCACCGCCGGCCATGCCCAGGTAGCGGTTGAGGATCGGGCCGAGGATAAAGCCCATGAAACCGGTCAAGGCAAACGCCGACACCAGGCCCCAGGCCGAGTCACGTAGCTTGTTGGTCAGGAAGAACAGACCGTAGAAGCCGATCAACACGACAAAGATATTCGGGTAACCGACGCGCATCTGCTGGGCCACGTAAGCCATCACGCCGCTGAATGCGAGGGTAAGGGCGAGCAAGCCGTAGGTGTTGCGCAACACGCGGCTGACTTCAAGCTGCTCAGCCTGCGCGTTGCCATTCACTGCGTAATTCTGTTCGCGCATGGCGACACTCCTTCAGTTTTGAAACGTTCAGTCGCAAAGATCATAACAGACGCCTTGTAACAAGCGATGCAGAGAGTTTGACAGTGTGTTTCATTCGGGTATTATGGCGCCCGCTGACACGGGATGGGCTACTATAATCCCGTGATGCACAAGGGAAATTGGCAGAGTGGTTGAATGCACCGGTCTTGAAAACCGGCGGACGTTAATAGCGTCTCCAGGGTTCGAATCCCTGGTTTCCCGCCAAGATTTACACGAAAGCCCCGCGATTGCGGGGCTTTCGTGTTTACGGGGTTTGGGTGGAGCGCTACGGTTTTTGAGGGGCGTTCCGAAACTTTCGGGTAGGCGTTCCGAAACTTTGCCTATTTTGATGGTTTAGCAGTGGCGCCAATCCTCCTGTAAACCCGCTTTGTGATCTCCTGCTTACTGTGTCCCAGTAGCAGGCTTGCGTCGCCAATATCGATGATTTCCGATGCTGCTTTCGGTCGGATGTCGCGAAACTGAAAACCGCCAATCTTCGCGGCGAGGAGCGGATCGCCCTCTTCGATTGCTTTGGCACAAGCTTTCTCCCGCGCCTTGTCCCAGCGCAAGCGCAGCATTCCCTTCGTCATTCGCTTTCCGTGCCTGTTTATCAGCAGGTACTTCGAGACGTGGCCGGCATTCCTCTCCGTAATTTCCCGAATCAACCTGCCCAAGCTGTTTTCTCCCTCCTCTGTGTACATCAGGATCCTAAGCTTAAGCCCTGTCTTGCCTTGCGTGACCAAGAAGTAATCGCCCTCAATGTCGTCCCTGCGCATGACGATCACGTCTGCTGGTCGCTGGCCTGTCAGGTAGCCCAGGTCCATGGCTTCCTTGAGTTCCGGCTCAGCCATCCCGTAGACCGCATCCCAAACGGCGCCGTTGGCATAGTAATCACGTGGCGTTTCCTTGTTCTTGCGGATGCCCTGGCACGGATTCTCCCGCTCGGTCAGGCCCCATTCCCGCGCCATGTTGAACACGTGGGAGAGTAGGGCGATCTCCCTGTTGGCCCGTACCTTGGCTGTACGGGCGTCGCGGTATCCGGCGATATTGGCTGGTGTGATTGAGTCGATGGGCGCCCCGTCAAACATGGGCCGCAATTGTTTGAGCTCGGCTAGGTTATCCTTCTGGGTACGCTCGCCTTTTTTCGGAATGACGTCGCGAACGTATCGATCAAAGATCCCCTTCATCATCGTCAGATCGGCTGGCTTTTCCTTGGACTCAAGCTCTGCCCACTTCAATCGGGCTTTGCTCAAGTCTCCCCCAAGCGGGATTTCCTTACCCGTTGAGTCTCTGTAGTAATAACCAACCCACACTTTACCGTTCTTGCGAGGGCGCTTTCTCCGCACCATTCCCGGCGGTAAGTCCCTGTTCTCAGTGTTTCGAGGTCGCATCTCAGTTCACCCTGGAGAAGTCAGGTGTCCAAGCTGGTCGCGGCGGCGGTGTGCTCTGCTCTGCAGACGTTGGATTGGTCATGCCAAGCTTCATGCGAGCGTACATGCGTCCGACCAATGGGCGGCCACCACGGCTCTCAACGAATACCCAATTGCGGTCGTTGAGCCATCTCCGTTGATGGGCTCGCTGCTTGTATCCAGTAAGGTCGGCCAGTTCTTCGTCCGAGAAAATTTCAGTTTCTAAAGTTCTAGTGCGTGAATGATGCGTATACCCCACGGCAGGCTGCGCGAGCGGGCGTTCCTGAGCGTTTAGCGTTGCATCAGCGAGCGCTGCCCCGCGCAGCTTTTCGTGGGGTACATATGCCTCGGCAGTGGCGCTGGAAGGAGCAGTAATGCCTGCTGCTGCGCAGCAGAGACTGTTTGTTTCTAGCGTGTCGCCACCATTGGCTATGCGGAGCAAAGCGGGCAGGGCGTTGGTGTTGTCCTGGTGGTTCTTCATGCCGCTTTCCTCCGGTGTTCGATAGCGAGTTGGTCCATCAGGCGCTGGTGATAGGTAAGTCGAGCTTCTGCTGCAGGCCAAGGGCGGATGGTTTCGGCCATGGGTTCGATGCCGACCAAGCAATCCCAGATAGCCGGATCGGTTGGAATGAGGTCTCGGCGTTCGGTCGCCAGCGCAATCAAGTCGGCCTTGTAGATGCAGGCGGGGAGTTCTGGAGCGATGTCGAACCGCTCGCAAATGCGCCACCAGATGCAGTCCTCGAAGTGCTGGTAAGCGCTAATCCACTGCTTGAGTGGCCGAGTCATGTCACCCACGTACGCCTCGGCGGCATCGTGGAGCAAGGCCGCAAGCTTGTACTCTTCCGGCACCTGCTCGGCGACGATGCAGCTGTGTTGGGCCACGCTGTAGAACTCGAGGGTGTGGCCGTTGAAGCGGCACAGGTGGGCCAGCGAGTGCGAGATGTCCCGTGGGTCGATCATGTCGGCGTCGGGCTCGAACAGATCGAAGCGCTTGCCAGTGGATGTGAGGATCCAGTTCATGCGGCTTCCTCCTTCAGTTCGAAACGATCCATCAGCGCAGCCATGTTCAGTGCTTTTTCACGTAGGGCAAGTGCCTGAGTTGCTTGGCTTTCGGATCTAACGGCGCGGAAAGTTTCTGCGGCGAGCTTCAGCTTTTCGGCAATGGCGAGAAGTGTGTAACGGTCTTGCGGTTCCCGGCTCAATAGGAGTTCAGTTCGCATGCATTGATCTGACATTTCTTTGATAGAGGCTGCGTATGCGGCTGAAGCTTCGTCCCGGCCCAAGACGTAGCCGTCGGAATAGCCTTCTTCGTAGCCATCATTTTTGCCGTCAGTGAGGCCGCCTCGATACCCGACCCAATAGAGGATACCGGCGGCGATTACGATGCTGATCAGTGCGCAAATTTGTATTGCAGTCATGTGGTGTGCTCCTGGTAGTTTCGTGGCTGGTGGTGGCAGCCGTCTGGGTTACTGGTCTTGCTCGGTTGAATCGTTTTGTGGCCGGGGCATGTCTTCGTCCGCTCGGTAAGCGCGGATGTCGATCAGTGCTGCGACGTGTTTGATGTGGGCATACCGGATAGCCTTGACGCTGTGGTCCAAGGTTGTCACAGGAAGTTGAATACGCCCGCTGTTGATCGCCTCGGTGAAGGTCTTCTCGTTGAGGTTCTTGAAGTAATGCACGCGCAGCTTTTCCAGGGGGATAAGCACGTCGCCGAAGAGTTGGTGCAACATCTCGACGGTTGCGCTATCCGGTGCGGGTTGTAGCCGTAGCGGTGTCTGACTGTTGTTGCTCATGGGCAGCGGCCTCCTTGCGTTTGAGACGTGAGGGGTGATTCCAGGCATTCAGGCAGTGGCGTTTGGTCAGGTCCCGCAGATGCTCCGGCACTTCGAGGAGCGCGGCATTGCGCTCCTCGCGTGTGTGCATGGCGACGATCTGGCGGGCATACTCCCTAGGCCACGTCACGGTTGTCTGCCGGGATGGCTGGCAATTCGAGGCCCAATTGACTTGCCAGCCAGGGCATGCCGGCTTGCCGGACCTTCGTCGACTGGCTGTATTGCATTCCGGCCGTCTCGTGGTACCAGTTGCCGTTCTTGATCCGCAGGTACTCCCGGTCACGTACAGGAAACGCCGGGAGGTTGCGCTCAGTGAGCAAGCCCTTGTCACGCATCAGCGCGATCAGTTTGGGGCGGGTGAGGCCGAAGTACTTGGCGGCTTTATCCAGGCTACGTTCCATCGCGACCTCCTAAGCTGCATGCGCGGCGGGAGTCGCCACGGCTGCCAGGTGAGTGATGGATTCGGCCACCATGGAGTAGATCTCCACGTCACTGCCGCACACCGTGAAGCATTTGCTGAATGGCTTCTTGACGCCGATGCTCATGATGGTGGTGATGCCGGTGCGGGTTTTGTTGCGATGGATTGCCAGGTTAATAGGTTGCTCAAAACCCATGTCGAGGCTCAGCGCGCCGCCGGTTTGCACCAGGTCGAACACACGCTGTTTGTGTTCAATTTCGAAGACGCCGTAGCGGCGGTCAGCGTGCGGCACAGACGACGGATCGCTTGGGCTCGCTGGCCCGTTGACGATCTCCTCAATGAAGTCCGCAAGCTTAAGGTGCATCTTCCTGCTGTTGGTCAGGGTCAGCGTGTGGCGTTCGCTTCCCAGTTCAACAGTGAAGTGTGTGTCGGCTTTGCGTCGCTCAACGTTCAAGCGGAACGCTAGGGCCTCCCGCTGAACTTCGGCACGCAGCAGGTGGTTGAAGGTTTCGGTTAGGTTTACCTGAGCCTTGAGCAAGGTCAGGGTGCGGTTGTCGAGTTTGTACTTGCTCATGCCGCGTGCCCTCCGCCGTTTGGATCGAAAGGGGCGGGTGTGAAGCGCTGCTTCAGCTTGGGTTTGGACATGATGAAAGTGCAACCGAGATCTTGCGCTAGGCGGCGGATTTCAAATATGCGGGTGGGGGTCGCAGCGGCCGGATGGACGTGCAAGGTAGCTGTGGTGTGCATGGTGTTGCCTCGCTCTGTGGTGGAAGAGTTAGGCAAATATCACACAATGTTTTTAACGAATCAACACGAATTGTTATTTTAGTTTGAGGTTTTGGACGTATCGTTTTGAGTTGCGCAAAAAGATGCGAGCTGTATCTTTTGGTTCTATTTGAATTTATTGAGTTTTTTAGGAGGGGAAATGTTTGAGCTTGATCCGGACGAAGCAATTGCGGAGCGATATTTCAGGTTCGCGAATGATGTGCCTGGATTGTTTGCGGTAGGGCTATCTGCAACCTCGCTCCAATTTTCGCACCCACAGCCGTTTGCGTGGTTTTTTCTATTTGTAGTGGTGTTGTGTGTATTCGGAGGAGGCAAGCAATACAGGAATATTGCTGCCAGATACCTTAAGCGCTATCCCGGCGTGATCGGGGGGATGGTCCTGGTATGGAGAGCCAAGATTTGCATCATTGGCATGTTGCTGCTTGCAGCAATAGCTCTGGGAGATCTCACTGAGCCAGGGATTTATGCGTTCTTCAATCTCAACTCAGTAGCACCTAACTGAAGGCTTGGGTCAGAGTGCCCCGCCGTGCCACACGATGCGCCCGACGATTTTCAGATGGCCGATTTCATTGTCGCTAGCAGCTTCATCTGGGTACTGACGCTTGTCTTCGTTATCGCTGCGTATGATCCAGCCGCCAGTCATGCTCTGCACCAGGCGCTTGATGATCAGCTCTCCGTCAGGTTTGAGCATGGCGTAAATGCGTCGGTCTCTCGGTTCTTTCTGTGCTTCATCCAGCAGGACCACATCGCCGTCACAGATGGTGGGTTCCATGCTCTGACCTTTAGCGTAGATCACATGCAGGCTTCTTTCCCTCAAGGCCATCCGGGCGAGCCAGTCTCGCCTGAAAACCAGTCCGCCTTTGATCTCCACGTGGTCGTTGAGATGCCCGTTGCCGGCTGAGCCGTGCGCTGTATATTGCGGAATCAGCGCGTAGTCATCAATTTTTGGCGCTGTGCTTCTCGTTTGATCGTCGTCGCCTTCGACAAGATCCATCATCGGTTTTTTCAAGGCAATAGAAAGCATGCGCAGATCCGCAAGGCTGGGTTCGCGCTTATCTTTTTCATAGTTTGCGATACGCCCTTGGCCGTTTTGCCAATTGCAGGCAGCGGCCAAGCCCTTCTGCGTGAGATTCGCTTCGTTTCTATAGCGCGCCAGGCGCTGACCTAAAGTTTCCATGTGTGGAAAATATCACGATTTGTGTAATTTATTTACGACTTAACGTGTTGTAAAAATAACGAACCGTTGTTAGTCTGCGCCCAGGATCACGAAGAGAACCTTCTAATGAATAGGATATCTGCCCTCAGAAGCCGTAGTGGAATCAAGCAAACGGCACTTGCTGGTGCTTTGGGATGGTCTCAGAGTCGGCTGAGTAATTACGAGTCGGGTACCCGAATTCCTGGCTTGTACGAGTGCCGGGCCATTACGGTAGCACTCAACAAATTGGGGACTACGTGCACGCTCGATGATGTATTTCCTCCTGAGCTTGATGTTCCAAAAGCTGCATAGAAAAAAGGCGACCCTAGGGCCGCCCAGTTCCTCCCGGCACACACCACCACAGTGCTGTCGGGTCGCGACGAAGGTAGGAGGGCACACCACATGCAAACCACCTCCCTTTATCGCGCTGCCAAGACACGGATGTCTTGGGTTGCTGCCTTTTCCACCACAGATTAGGCAGCTGTTGCGCCAGAGGTGAGCAACGGATTGTTCGCCTCGGCACGGTGTCGGTTTCGATCCCTAAGATCTAGCCGGCGTTTGGGCCCTTTCAAGCCACGCGGCAAATGTATCACCACTACACGTCGCGGGGCACTGGCAACTTAGTAGGATTAATGCCATGAGCCGAGTAGCTTTAAGCTGTGTTGATCGAGCGCAAAAGGAAATACTGACGCTCGAATTAGCCCTGTACCACGCCGCACGGGACTATCCTGGCGGTGCCGCAGCAATCGCCGCCACCACCGGCCGCAATGCCACCACGCTGCAGCACAAGTTGTCTCCCACCCATCCCTCACACACCGTCAACATCCAGGAGTTCGGCGAGATCCTCGAACTGACCAAGGACCGGCGCATTCTCGATGCGGTGCATGCCCTTGTGGGCGACACGATCTGGCAGGAACTGGCTGAGGCGTACACCAACGACATGCCTGAGACCCTGACCACGGGTATCGCCATGTTTTTCCGGCAGGTTGCCGATTTGTCCGAAACCTGGGCCAAGCACATTGGCGACGGCAAGGTCGATGACCGTGAGCTGGCCGAGATCCGCCAGTTGGTGTTTCGTGGTATCCAGGGTTTGTTGGGCATGTACAACCGCGCCCGCTACGTCAACCAGACGACTTGTGGGGTGGAACGTGGCTGATATTGCTGACTTCGCAAATGACCTGGTGCAAGAGCGCATCGATCAGGCCGTCGCTGCACGCCTGGCACTGATATCCAACACGTCTCAGCATTCGCTGATGTTCTGTGAAGAATGCGACGGCCCCATCCCAGAGGCCCGTCGTTTGGCACAGCCCGGTTGCACGCTCTGCATTGAGTGCAAGACCGTCGATGATCAGAGGGCTGCCCGTTATGCTCGATGATGTGATCAATCAGTTCGCGGACTATGGTCTTGAGCCCGCTCAACCCTTGGTATTCGGCAAGCTCACCCGCTGCAAAACCACCCAGGACAAAGGCAAGGAAAAAAACGGCTGGTACGTCATCCACGAACACCGCACCGAAAAAAACGAGACGCTGATCTTCGGCAGCTTCGGTGACTGGCGTTCTGGCGATACCCAAAAAATCAAGGTCAAGCCCGGACGCATGAGCTCCGAGGAGCGCGAAGTCATGCGCGCTCGCCAGGAAGATGCCAAGCGAAAGGCTGCCGAGATCGCGGCCAACGCATCACGCCGAGCGGCCAACCGTGCTGCCGGCCTGTTCAAACGCATGCCCGAAAAGGGTAAGAGCGCCTATCTGGATCGAAAGCAGATCGTAGGCTTCAAGGTTCGTTATGCGCCACGTACTGGCGCATTTTTGGTGCCCATGTGCAACGTGCGCGACCAGATCGTCGGCCTGCAGGTGATCTTCCCGGCCAAGCAAGAAGACACCGGTCGGGATAAGCAGTACTGGCCGCCCGGTATGTCAAAAGAGGGGGCTTTCCACCTGATCGGTCCCCACCCTGAGCCAGGCGAACCGGTGCTGGTGTGTGAGGGCTACGCCACGGGCGCAAGCCTGCACATGGCGACTTCGCTCACTGTCGCCATCGCCTTCGACGCGGGCAACCTGCTGCCTGTCTCCAAGGCAATGCGCGAGCGTTTTCCTGGCTGCCCGCTGATCATCTGTCGCGATGACGACTGGAAAACCAAGCGCCCCAACGGTGACCCTTGGAACCCTGGCGAAGAGAAAGCCAACAACGCCGCGCTGGTTGTCGGCGGTCAAGTCGTGGCCCCGGTGTTCTCCGGCGAGCGTGAGATCAAGTGGACTGACTTCAACGACCTGCACGTCGCTGAGGGGTTGGAGGCCGTACGCCGCCAGGTGCTTGCGGTGGTCAGGCCTCCTGCAGCGGGTGGCTGGAAGGACCAACTGGCCCGCACCGAAAATGGCTCCCTGATCGCGCACATGCAAAACGTGGAATTGATCCTTGGTAACGATGAGCGATGGGCTGGCGTCATCAGCTACAGCGCTTTCAGTTCGAAACTGGTGAAGTTGCGATCTGCACCCTATGGCGGCGGCGCGGGGGACTGGGCCGATATCGATGATGTGCGGGTGATGAAGTGGCTGGCACAGCACTACAACCTTCGTGTGAAGGCGTCCCATGTGATCGAGGCGGTCAGCGTTGTCGCCCACGATCATGCCTTTCATCCGGTGCGTGACTACTTGCAAAAGCTCGAATGGGACCGCGTACCACGGCTCGACACATGGTTGACCGATGTGATGGGTGTTCATCCGAGCGATTACACGACGAAGGTGGGCAAACGTTGGATCTTATCGGCCGTTGCTCGGGTGATGAAGCCGGGTTGTAAGGCTGACTCGGTCATGATTCTGGAGGGTGCCCAGGGGGCTGGTAAGTCCACGGCCATGAGCATTCTGGGAGGCGAGTGGTTTATGGATACGCCGTTTGCTCTGGGTGACAAAGACGGGTTCCAGGCCATTCGCGGCAAGTGGATCGTTGAGTTGGGGGAGCTGGATAGCTTCAACAAGGCAGAAAGCACCAAGGCAAAGCAGTTCTTTTCGGCCTCCACAGATACCTACCGCGAGAGCTACGGTCGTCGAACTAACGACGTGCCACGTCAGTGTGTGTTCGTGGGTACCACCAACCAAGATGAATATCTCAAGGACGCCACCGGCAACCGGCGTTATTGGCCTGTCGCTTGTACCAAGGTTGACCTGGCAAAGCTCCGTGAAATTCGCGATCAGCTCTGGGCTGAGGCGATGTTCTGTTATGAGGCTGGAGACATTTGGTGGGTTACGCCTGCAGAGGCACCGTTGTTTGCCGAGGCGCAGGATCAACGGTTCGTCGTTGATGAATGGGAAGGGCCGATCCTTAGCTGGCTTGAGGATATCCAGATTGGCGAGACCACGTCGGGCAGCGACGTGTTGAGCCAGGCGCTTAGGTTGGACTTGGGGCACTGGGGTAAGCCTGAACAAATTCGTGTCGGCGCGATCATGCATCGACTGGGCTGGCGACGTGTCCGCCTCCCAGCCTTACCGAAAAGCGGTAAACGGCCCTGGGCTTACAAGAAACCCAAGGACTGGGGCAACACCTCTTCACTGCAACACGTTGCAAGCGAGGAGCCTTGTTTTGATTAAGCGAATCGATGAAATGCTGAAGCTTTGGGCGGAGGACTTGCACTCTCCAATGAACCCCGGCGGTGGTGGAACGGGTGGCGGCAACATGATCGCCATGTTGATGGAGTGCAAGGGAGAACTGATACGGGGGACACGCGGTAGTCGAGTGCTATTGGACGAGTCAGTGGACATTGAGCTGATCGTCAACAAACACCTGCCACCACAGCTGTCGTTGGTGGTGCGGGAGCATTACTGCAACCACGAGAGCTTTCTGGCTCAGAAGATCACTCACTGTGGCTGCTGTCGTAAAACCTACTATGAGCGTCTACATGAAGCGCATGTCTGCATTGCCGGTTTACTGATGAAGCAGGCTGCATGATACTTGTCGGTATTGTGCGTGACGCTGTCCCACAGTCCTACCTTGTCCCACCAACATTTAATGTGATGGGACAGCTACAGACCACGCCGTTAGCGGGCTGTCCCACTGTCCTACCAAAATCCCATCCCGCGTATGTGAGCGTAGCGTCAATGCGCGCGCGTGCTTCGCGCACGCGTGTTGTTTATTTACTCTCTATATGTGAAGAAAGAGAATAAATAATAGGACAGTGGGACAGAGCCTTTATTTGCGGGGCTCTCAGCTGTCCCACCTGACTCAATAGCAATGGGACAGGTAGGACAGCGATTAAGGAGCGATAGCCGATTGAATGTATTGTCCCTGCGTTGCACCTGCGTCATACCTGTATTGCACCCGTATTGCGCCATGGCATTAAAACTCGCTTGCTGCCAGGAAACTCAGCCTGTAAAAAGTACCCATCTTCGATAGGTGCGACCGCAAGCAGCGGGACACACCACCACACTGAACCCGGCCATTGCGCCGGGTTTTTGCGTTTATGGGGTAGGGCGATGACGAACGAGCAGCAAGCGCTTATTGATATGCCGATCTGGATGGTGATCGTGCTGTCCCTGGTCGGCGGCATATCCGGCGAGGCATGGAGAGCCGACAAAGCGGGGGTAAGTGGCTGGTCTTTGATTCGCCGCTTGCTCCTTCGATCCGGGGCCTGCGTCGTCTGCGGGCTTTCCACCATGATGTTGCTGCACGCTTCGGGCATGTCGGTCCTGGCGGCAGGGAGCATTGGATGTCTCACCGCGATGGCCGGCGCCGATGTCGCCATCGGGCTGTATGAACGCTGGGCCGCCAAGCGGTTGGGCGTGTGCGATGTGCCGCCCTCGGGCAGCGGTCAGGCATGATGCGCTGGAGGCCACGGAATACGTGGCCTGTAGAGGGGTGCTTCAGAATGGCGTACCGAAAGTCGCCGGGGACCCTGGCGGCATTCGAGGGACACGGGGCATGAAACCCGCGGGAAAGCGTTAGCGGCAGGGCTGCCAGCTTACTGAAATTCAATCCATTGAAATTGAAAGGTTTCCATTGAAAAGCCGTTGAAAAGGAGGGCTTATGACGGATCCACTGTTCCTGTCTAAAAGCGCCTTCGCGGTTCGCATCGGCAGGACGCCGAGCTACATCACCTGGCTGAAAGACAACAACCGCCTGGTGCTGTCGCCGGATGGCAAGAAGGTCGACGTGCTGGCAACAGAAGCGCTGATCCTCGAAACCGCCGACCCCAGTAAGGCTGCCGTCGCGGCTCGACACCAACAAGACCGGCTCCAGCGTGATGTTTACAGCCAACTGTCCCCCATGGTCGAGCCGACTAACACGGCTGCGCCGCCGCAGCCTGCTGGCGCGAAGAGCGGGCAACCCGACTTCCAGAAGGCCCGCGCACACCGCGAGTACTACCTGGCCCAGCTGGCCGAAGCCGAGTTTCACAAGGTGCAGGGCTCGCTGGTGGATATGAAGGCGGTCACCACCGGAGCCTACAACGCCGGACGCATGCTGCGCGATCAGTTGCTCAGCATGCCCCCGCAATTGGCCCCAGAACTGGCGGCGATGTCCGACCCTTGGGAGATTGAGCAGCACCTGACCAAGGCGCTGCGGCTGTCCCTGGAAGAGGCCGAGCGCATGTCTTCGGCTGACCTTGAACGCGATCTGATCACTATGAGTTAACCCATGCAGACGGAAAAACCTGACGGCGCTGAGGTGTACCGTGAGGCGTATTTCCGTGGGCTGCGTCCAGACCCCAGCCTCTGGGTGGACGAGTGGGCCGACGAGTACATGCGCATCCCGCGTGATACCGGCGCCGCCGAGCCAGGGAAATATCGCACCGTGCGAACGCCCTACGCACGCGAGCCAATGCGTTGCCTGTCACCGGCTCACCCGTGCAAGCGCGTGGTCACCATGGTTGCCTCGCAACTGATGAAAACCCAGATCGCCTTGAACTGGATCGGCGCGTTGATTCACATGGTGCCGTCGAACATCCTCACGCTGCTGCCCAGCCTGGGTCTGGCAAAGCGGGTGTCGTCGCGGATAGGCAAGACCATCAAGGCCACCCCGGTGCTGCGCGAACGTGTGGCGGCGAGCCGCTCTCGGGACTCGCGCAATACCATGGACACCAAGGAGTTCGAGGGAGGCTCGCTGTACGTCACCACCGCCGGCTCTGCGGCCAACTTGGCCGAGTTGTCGGCGCGCTATGTGTACGGCGATGAGATCGACCGTTGGGAGGTCGACGTAGGCGAAGAGGGCGATCCCATCGAACTGGCGGAAACGCGGGGCAGTACCTTCGGCCGCAATGCCAAGTTCTACTTCTCCAGTTCGCCGACCATCAAGGGCGCCTCGCGCATCGACGATCTGTTCGAGGGTAGCGACCAGCGTTACTACTACGTGCCCTGCCCGACCTGCGGGCACATGCAGACCCTGGAGTGGGAGCGGCTGCATTACTCCCAGGACTTCAGTGTAGTGCATTACGAGTGCGCCGGGCCTGACTGCGACGTGCTGATCGAGGAGCACCACAAGGGCGATATGCTCGCCCGTGGCGAGTGGCGTGCCCATGCCAAGGGCGATGGTGAGACCGTCGGCTTCCACCTCAACGCGCTGTACTCACCGTTGGGGTGGACGGGCTGGAAGTCGCTGGCGAAGCAATTTGAGAAGGCGAAAAAGGCCCAGGCCAAGGGCGACCTTGAACCCATGCAGGTGTTCTACAACACCCGCCTGGCTAAGGTGTGGGACAGCGCGCAAGAGCAGACCAAGGCATCGGTGCTGATCGAGCGGGCGCGCCGGGAAGGGTACTCCCTTGGCGCGATGCCGGCCGCCGTGATGATGATCACCGGCGCTGTTGACGTACAGGCCGACCGCCTGGAGTTCATGGCAATGGGCTGGGGCGTCGGCATGGAGCGCTGGGTCATTGATCACCGTGTGATCGCGGGCGACCCTTCGGATGAACGCACCTGGGCTGTGCTGGATGAACTGCTGAAAGAGCGGTACCGGCACCCCTGCGGCGTCGGCTTAGGCATTCTCGCGGTCGCCGTCGACTCCGGCGGCCACCACACCGACGAGGTCTACCAGTTCTGCCGCGTACGTCGCTGGCGCAACATCTTCGCCATCAAGGGCGCGAGCAAGCCCGGTAAGCCGGTGATCGCTCAACGGCCGTCCATGGTTGATGTGACCTGGAAGGGCCAGACCGAACGAGGCGGCGCCGAGCTGTGGTTTGTCGGTACCGACACCGCAAAGGACTGGATCTACAACCGTTACCCGTTCGAGTCCGGCCCAGGTGCGCTGCACTTTGCCAACGACCTGCCGGACGAGTTCTTTGCCCAGTGCGTGGCCGAGCGCAAGGTCGCCAAGTACGTGCGGGGCCACAAGCGTATCGAGTGGATCAAGGGCAAGGCCGAGCGCAACGAAGCCCTCGACCTGATGGTGTATTGCCTGGCGATGGCGCATTACCTCGGCATCAACCGGTATCAGGAACATGACTGGGACCGGGTGCGTAACTCGCTGGCCCAGGCCGGTTTGTTCGATGAAAAGGTGGTCGCTGCTGAGCGTGTAACGGTTGCCCCACAGGCTACCGCGACACCGCAAGTTGCGCCGCAACCCGTTGCCCCGGTCGCCCAACCGCGACCCGCTGCACCCCCACAACGCCGCAGTTCCACTAGCGGTTACCTGAAGAGACGCTGATATGTCGTTTACTCCGAAGCACCTCGAAGCCATCGAGCGCGCCATCGCACGCGGTGAAAAGACAGTGCGCTACAGCGACCGCACGGTGGAATACCGCTCCATCGACGAACTGCTCAAGGCCCGCGACGAGATCCGCACGTCGCTGACCAACGCCGCCGGGCCGCGCTCTCGCGTGGTTCGGCTCATGCATGGAGGCAAAGGACTCTAATGGCCCGACATTATCCGACGCTAACCCGTAATGGATTCTTGCTGCCGTCGAACATCAAGGCCAGTTACGAAGGCGCCGGAGAGGGCCGACGTTCGGCCAGTTGGGAAGCCACCGACAACGGCATCAACAGCATCAACACCCCGGCACTGCGCAACCTGCGGGCTCGCTCGCGGGCGGCGGTGCGCAATGACCCGTATGCCTTCAACGTCATCGACAAGCGCGTCAGCAACCTGATCGGCACGGGCATTACGCCCAGGCCGACCACGGACGACGCAGCACTGCGCAAACTCAAGCAGCAGCTGTGGGATGACTGGGTGGATGAGGCGGACGCGGACGAGCTGACCGACTTCTACGGCATGCAGGCCCTGGTGGCGCGTACAGTTGAAACTGCTGGTGAATGTTTTGTGCGGTTGCGGCCGCGCAGCCCGAGCGAAGGTTTAGCGGTGCCGCTGCAGCTGCAGGCGCTGGCCCCTGAGTTTGTCCCACATGACAAGTTCGAGACGGCCAAAAACGGTAACGTCATCCGCGCCGGGATCGAGTTCAACCCGGCCGGCAAGCGTGTGGCGTACTGGATGTACTTGTCGCACCCACGCGATTCGTCGTCATTGAACGCCGGATACAACCAGTTGGTGCGGGTGCCAGCGACGCAGGTGCTGCACATCTTCGAACCCATGGAGCCAGGGCAACTGCGGGGCGTGCCGCGTCTGGCACCGGTATTGAAACGACTGCGCAGCCTGGACAACTACGACGACGCGGTGCTGTTTCGCCAGGAGGTGGCAAACCTGTTTGCTGGCTTCATCAAGCGGCCGGCGCCGGACAGCGGGCACCAACCGCGTGACCCGGTAACGGGGCAGCTGCTGACCACCGACCGCGACGGCTTCACACCGATGGTGGCCCTGGAGCCAGGCACGATGCAGGAGCTGGGGCCAGGTGAAGAGGTGGAGTTCTCCAAGCCACCGGACGCCGGCAACAACTATCCGGACTTCATGCGTCAGCAGCTGATGGCTGCGGCGGCGGGTTCGGGCACGCCGTACGAGATCCTCACTGGCGACATGCGCGAGGTCAACGACCGGGCGCTGCGGGTGGTACTCAACGAGTTCCGGCGCCGCCTGGAGCAGCTGCAATTCGGCGTGTATGTGCATCAGCTGTGTCGCCCGGTGCGTGCTGCCTGGATGGACATGGCGGTGCTGTCCGGCGCCCTGGTGCTGGAGGATTACGCGCAACGTCGGCGCGAATACCTGCGCACACGTTGGGTGCCGCAAGGCTGGGCCTACATCCAGCCGGTGCAGGACGTGCAGGCGCGGCGGATGGAAGTGCAGGCGGGCTTCGGTTCACGCAGCGAGATGTGTCTGCGCAACGGCTACGACGCCGAAACCATCGACGCGGAAAACGCCGCTGACCTCGCTAGGTCCACGGATCTGGGCCTCAACTACACCACGCTTGATGCCATCGAGCCGACAGATGACAAGGAACAACCATGAGTAAAAAAGCGATCCCGCGCATTTATGACAAGGCTGGCAAGCAGGTAAAAGTCGCGGATAAGAGTTGGTACACCTTCCAGGCCAGCGGTGAAGCCGAGCAGCAAACCATTGAGGTCTTTGTATACGGTGAGATCGGCACCTGGGGTGTCAGCGCTAACCAGTTTGTTCAGGACCTGCGGGCGATGGATGACGGCGTTTCCCCGGTCGTTGTGGCGTTCAACAGCATTGGCGGCGACCTATTCGACGGCCTGGCTATTCACAACGCGCTGTCGCGCTTGGGCGAGCGCTGTACCGGGCGCATTGATGCGCTGGCGGCCAGCGCGGCCAGTGTTGCCGTGTGTGGCGCTCACCGGGTGGTGATCGCGGCCAACGCCATGCTGATGATCCACAACCCCTACACCTTTACCGGCGGTGATGCCGAGGACTTTCGGCGTGTCGCCGACGTGCTGGACCAGACGCTGGAAGCGATCATTGCGGCCTACAAGTCCAAAGCGCCGGACATCGACGAGGCCGAGCTGCGGCGCATGGTTAACGCCGAAACCTGGCTGACGGCCAACGAAGCAGTGGCCTTGGGCTTGGCCGATGAAGTGGGCGACGGGCTGAAGGTGAAAGCCTGCCTCGGGCAGGGCAGCGTGTTGCAACGCTTCCAGAACGCCCCGGCTGAATTGCTGGCTCAGTTGGACGAAGAGCCGGATGTAGAGCCGACTGATCCTGTAAACCCTGCGGATCCAGCACCCGTATTGGACGCTGCCGGATTGGCGTTGATGGTTACCAAGGGGTGTGCGGCGGCTGGCATCAGCAACCTGGTGGACCCGATACTCGCTTCGACGAAGCTGGAAAGCGAAGCGGTAGTCACTGCGGCGCTGACCAAGGCGAAAGCGCTGCACGGCCTGTGTGTCGCGGCACGATTGCCGGAACTGACCGGCGAATTTCTGGCTGCCGGTCTGGATGAAGCTGCTGTCAGGGCGCGCCTGTTCGACAAGCTGGTAAGCAGCGGCGGCGGTTTTGAAATCAACAACAGTCTGCCGCTCGACAATGATCCGGCACCCACTATCAAGGCCAAACAGGTCGACAGTCATTCAATCTGGGCAAGCCGGCAGGCGGCGCAGAACGGAACCTCGAAAGGAGTAAGAGCATGAAAACTGAATCGATGCACGCGGGCGAGTTCTTACTGTCCGAAGGCGCTGGCAACATTTCCCGCGAAGCGATCAACGTAGCGGCAGGGCCTGCCCTGGAACCGGGCCAGATCCTCGGCCTGGTCACAGCCAGCGGTGAGTTTGCGCCTTATAAAGCGACAGCTGAGGACGGCACCGAAAACGCCGTGGCGATCCTCTACGGGCCTTTAAGCGAATCCGATGTTGTCCGGCGCGGTCGTGCCATCGTGCGGCTGGCTGAGGTCAGCGAGGCGCATTTGACCGGCCTTGACCCTGCCGCCGAGAAAGCCCTCAACAACCAGCACGTGATCGTGCGCTAAGACGCTTATCCCATTTATCCATCCCGCCGAGTGCGGGATTTTTCGTTTCTGGAGTGTACCCCCATGGCCGATATCGCCATTTTTGAAGACGATGCGTTCAGCGTTTCCTCGTTGACTGCCGCAATCAATGAACAGGAATACCTGCCGGGCCGTATCAGCAGCCTCGGCCTTTTCCGCGAAGAGGGCATCAGCACACTGACCGTGCAGATCGAGAAAGACGGCGACACTCTGGCCCTGGTGCCATCAGGTGAACGTGGTACTTCTGGCCTGGTGGTCGGCGCGACTAAGCGTCAGTTGATCCCGTTCAACACCGTGCATCTGCCGGAGCGCTTCACCATCAAGGCCGATGAGATCCAAGGTATTCGCGCCTTCGGTACCCGCAGCGAACTGCAGGCCGTGCAGGATGTAGTCAACAAGCGCCTGGCAAAGGCCCGCCGACAGCTGGATGCCACCCACGAATTCCAGCGTATGGGTGCGTTGAACGGGCAGGTGCTGGACGCCGATGGCAAGACAGTCCTGTTGGATATTTATAAATCCTTCGGCGTGAATCGCCAGAAGCTGCCGATGGGCTTGAACAGTCCAGATACCGAGCTGCGGGTGAAATGCGGCGAAGCGCTGGATATGCAAGAGGAAGCCCTGGGTAGCGTCACCAGCAGCGGCTCCCGCGCTTTGTGCGGCAAGAATTTCTGGAACAAGCTGATCGTCCACAAGTCGGTCAAGGAGACCTACCTCAACACCATGCAGGCCGCGTCTCTGCGTGGCGATGCCCGTGAAGCTTTCGAGTTCGGCGGGATCGTCTGGGAGCGGTATCGCGGCAAGGTTGCTGGCGTTGCGTTCGTCCATGACGACAAGGCACTGCTGGTCCCCGAGGGCGTCCCTGACCTGTACATCTCGTCCTTCGCACCTGCCGACTACATGGAAACGGTCAACACCCAGGGCATCCCGTACTACAGCAAGATCGAGCCGCTGCCTTTCAACAAGGGTGTCGCCGGGGAAGCCCAGTCCAACCCGCTGCACCTGTGTACGCGGCCTCGCGCGCAGATCCTGCTGGAGATGTGATCGTGGCCTTCCGCGATCTGATCGACGACATCGACGAAGTGGTGTTCGAAACCCTTGGCGACAGCGCCGTGATCGAGGGCCGCGAAGAGCCGGTGCTTGGTATGTTTGCCGCGCCCTGGTTGCAGCCGAAGCTCGGCAAGCTCAGTACCGGCTTGCGTGAGCCTCGGTTTGAGATCCGCGTCAGTGATTCGGAAGGCTTGAAACGCGGGCTTTTGGTCAGCATCGACTTACCCGCCCTGGACGGCGGCGGCGATTACGACTTGCTGCAGCTGGAGCCGAGCGGCGACGGTCTGGTCGCCTTGATCCTGAGGTTGCGCCCATGAGCATCGGTAGCTACGTCAAACCCTCGGCCGGCGGCGGGATGATTTCTATCCAGTCGTCAGCCGCGGACCTGCAGGCGTTTCAGGACTTTGCCAAGTTGGTGCCCAAGGCAGCTGCTACTGCGCACCGACGCGCGATCAACAAGACGTTGGGCTGGTTGCGTACGCACATTGCCCGTGCCGTCAGCAGGCAGGAGCGCATTGCTGTCGCGGCGGTGCGTCAACGGTTGCGCAGCTACCCGGTGTCCGGCGGGGCATCGAGCGGCAAGCTGTGGTTTGGTTTGAATGCCATCGAGTCCAGCCGGATCGGCCGGGCGCGGCAAACCGGCAGCGGTGTGTCGGTGGCGGGGCGGCGCTATCAAGGCGCGTTTCTCAAGAAGGTCTACGGCAACAAGCCAGACATTTGGATTCGCACTGCTAGCAAGCACTTCAATGCTGATGATTACCCAGACAGCACGGTATCCGCTGGTCGCGGTGCAAGTTCTGGATGGGTCGCGGAAAATGGAAATCGTTTTCCATTAGCGAAAGCCAAGGTGTCTCTGGAACAAGCCCGTCCGCACTTTGAAAGCTGGGTACAAAAGGCGGACGAGCGTCTGTTGGAGATCCTGCAGCAGGAGCTCAACTTCGAACTACAGAAATACTTGAAGAGGATCGGTTAATGGCTGACCAACCTTTTAGCCTGGACCAGCTTTACCGGGCGGTCGAGCAACACCTGGTGAGCCATCTGCCAGGGGTTCAGACGGTAAGTGCCTGGCCGGACATTCAGGATCGCATCGCTTTACCGGCGGTCTTTCTGGAGCTGGCCGAGATCGAGCCCGGTGCCGATATCGGCACGGGTGAAACCACATTGGTGTGTAAGTTCGAGGCACGTATCGTCGTCGACCCGATCTATCCTCTGCATCAGCAACAGGCGGTGCAGCTGGCTACCCAACTTGCGGTCCTACTCCGAGCTCAGACCTGGGGGCTGGAAGTCGAGCCGGCAGAGTTCGTTCAGGCACTACAGGACTGGACCCAGCCAGTGTTGGATGGTTACACCGTTTGGCTGGTGGAATGGACGCAGCAGGTTTATCTCGGCCCTGAAGAGTGGCCTTGGCCCGCTCAGCCGCCCGGCATGCTGTTGTTTGGCTTTAACAACGACGTCAAAGAGGACTTTGTTCCAGCGGAGGACTTGTGAGCGGCTATGTCACTGCCCAGCACGACCGCATGCTTGCGGGGGTGGTCAAGGATTGCTTTGTGGTGGCGGTCGATCTGGCTGCCTCCCCTCCGATGTGTCGGGTTTCGGACGGCGAATGGACTAGCGCCTGGGTGCGTTGGCACAGCATCGCCGCCGGCAAGGCCAGGCATTGGAGGGCTCCGTCTCTGGGTGAGCAGGGGACATTGGTCAGTGCCAGCGGTGACGTGTCACAGGGCACGTTCATTCCGGGATTGTATGGCAACGCGGGTCCGCCACCGGATAACCGGGATCATGTGGAAGTCTGGCGGTTTGATGATGGCGGCTCGCTGATTTACGACTGGCAGGCCAAGAGCTACAGCATCACCCTGCCGAGCGGTACGGTTGCCATCAAAGTTGCCAGTACAGAGGTGGTCGTGACGGACAGCGCCGTGAACGTGACCACCGGCAACATCAATCTGAAAGCAGCGGTGTTGATCGACGGGGCGTTACACGTCACGAAAGGCATTACCAGTGCTGGTGCGATCATCGACGCTGGTGGCAACAGCAATCACCACACGCATTAATTTCAACCGACACACAGCCCGCCCAGTGCGGGCTTTTTCATATCTGGAGTTTGCCTTATGAGTAAGTCTAGAACTGATGGCGATTCTGCCGAGGCCACTGTGGTTCCGGCGTTGAAGCCTGCGCCGTTGGGTTTTCCCGTTACTGCTGACGCGGTTGAGTCCATCGGACCAGCGCGTGTTTTTCGCGACAAGGTTTTCACCTCGCGGACATTGATCCTACCCGGCGGCGGGACGCTTCCTGTTGTTGCTGGTCGAGTTACCGCATGTGGTGATGACCAATTCGCGTTCTTGAAAGCGCATCCAGATCTGGAGCAATTGAAGGAGTAATCAGAATGATCGGAATGGATCGCCACACCGGCCAGCCCATTTCCGGCATCGCACACTTGCGGCAATCGGTTCCGGACATTTTGGGTACGCCGTTGGGCAGCCGGCGGCATCGGATGGATTACGGCAGCAAGCTGCGGCGATTTGTTGACTTGCCTGTTACTGACGGCTGGAAAAGCGCCGTACAGGCGGAGGTCGCTCGCGCACTGGGTCGCTGGGAGCCGCGATTGAAGCTGGATCAAGTGCGCGTCATTTCCGTTATCAGCGGGCAAATTAACCTGAAGATCGTCGGGCAGTACCTGGGCGACGGCGTCACGCTGGAGGTGGCCGTATGAGTATCGTGGATCTGTCGTCGTTACCGGCGCCGACCGTGTTGGAGCCGCTGGACTTTGAAGAGGTTTTTCAGGAGGGACTGGGCGTCTTTCGCGGATACATGGGCGGCAACTGGACTGCTGCGCTGGAGAGCGATCCGGTGCTTAAGGTGCTGGAGGTTGGTGCTTACATCAAGGTCGGCAACCGCGCCCGAGTCAATGACGCTGGCAAAGCGGTATTGCTGGCGCACGCCATACGCGGTGACCTCGATCACCTGGGGGCCAACGTCAATCTCAAGCGCCTGGTCATTCAAGCTGAGGATCTGCTGGCCTTTCCGCCGGTTCCAGAAGTCAAAGAAGACGACGATGCGTTCCGAGAGCGCATCCAGTTGGCCTATGAGGGACTGACCACGGCCGGCCCGCGTAACAGCTACATCCTGCATGCGCGTAACGCCTCTGGGCTGGTGGCGGACGCCACGGCCGAAAGCCCGGCGCCTTGCTACGTGACGGTAACGGTGCTGGGATTGGACGGGGAGGGCGAGGCTTCACCGGAGCTGCTCGCCACGGTGGCAACTGCGCTGAATGACGACGATGTGCGGCCGGTGGGGGATAGGGTGACGGTTCAGAGCGCCCAGGTGATCCGCTACCAAATCAAGGCGATCCTGCACATGACCAGCGCGGGCCCAGAAGCTGATGCCAGTTTAGCCGAGGCGAAAAGTCGATTGGCAGCTTGGATCAATCCGCGCAAACGGCTCGGCGTTGAGGTGGCACGTTCCGGTGTAGACGCTCAGTTACACGTTGCCGGCGTCTCTCGGGTTGAGCTGGTCGGCTGGCAGGACTTGGCCCCGACCAAAGCTCAGGCAGCGTACTGTACGGGCTACACCGTGACGCTGGCTGCTTGACATGAAAAGCCTATTGCCGATCAACAGTACGCAGCTTGAACGGGCCATGGAGGCTACGTTTTTCGAGAAAACGATTGTCCCGCTTCGCGACCTCTACAACGCTGATACCTGCCCGGTGCATTTGCTGCCGCATCTGGCATGGGCGTGGTCGGTGGATCGCTGGGATTACCGATGGACCGAGGCGACCAAACGCGCCGCCATCAAGGCCTCTTATTACATCCATGCCCACAAGGGCACCATCGGCGCATTACGCCGAGTGGTCGAACCGCTGGGCTATCTCATCGAGATTATCGAGTGGTTCAACATGAGGCCCGAAGGGATCCCTGGCACCTTCGCGTTAAAGGTCGGGGTGCTGGACACCGGTATCACTGAGGAAATGTATCAGGAGCTGGAGCGGCTGATCGATGACGCCAAGCCCGTCAGCCGTCACCTGACTGGGCTGGCGATTAGCCTGGAATCCACAGGGGCTATAAACATTTTCGCAAGCATATCTGACGGAGAAGTTATTGATGTTTATCCGCCGGTACTTAGTGATATCGAGGTGACAGGTTTTATCGGAAACGGGATTCGAGAGTGTTCCATAGATGAAATAGAAGTTTATCCTCCTGCGCCTGAACCTATCTCGGTTGACTGCTATGTCGGGGTGCCTGGTCGCGAACATTCCATAGACCATTTGGACGTATACACATGATTGATGCTAATTCGAAGTTTTTCGCGTTACTGACGGCGGTTGGCGAAGCAAAGCAAGTTAAGTCAGATGCAGGGCTGCTAACTTGGAAGCTGACCCATATGGCTGTAGGGGACGCGAACGGTACTGACCCTATCCCTGATCGCTCACAGAAAACACTGATTAATGAGCGCCGCCGGGCTCCATTGAATAGCCTGGAGCCTCATCCGACTAACCCTGGGATCCTAGTAGCCGAGCAGATTATTCCGGCGGATGAAGGTGGGTTCTGGATTCGCGAATTGGGGCTTTTCGATTCTGACGGAGATTTGGTTGCCGTAGCCAATTGCGCGCCCAGTTATAAGTCGCTGCTAGCCCAAGGGTCTGGTAAGACACAAGTTATACGGATGAACTTTGTGGTTTCAAGTTCTACGAATGTTGTGTTGTTGATAGATTCGGCTGTTGTAAACGCTACTCGAAAGTATGTTGACGACTCGGTGGCGAATGCGGTCAACAGGCTTGATTTTAAGCATTCGGCATTAGTTGCAACCACGGGCCCAGTGGTCCTGGCGGGCGTTCAAGCTATCGACGGTTTCGCGGTGCCGGCGGGTTCGCGGGTGCTGGTTAAAGATCAGGCGCAGGCGAAAGATAACGGCCTGTATGTGGTCGGGCCTGATAGCTGGGTGCGTGCGGTCGACGCGGACAGCAGCGACAAGGTAACGCCGGGCATGATGGTGACGGTGGAGCGCGGCACGTTAAATGCCGATACCATCTGGCACCTTGTCAGTGACGGCCCGTTGGTGCTTGGTACGTCTGCGTTAGTGTTTCAATGGCTCGGCGGACAGAATGC
The DNA here is from genome assembly GCF_018135665.1 of Pseudomonas sp. B2021. Taxonomy (NCBI): domain Bacteria; kingdom Pseudomonadati; phylum Pseudomonadota; class Gammaproteobacteria; order Pseudomonadales; family Pseudomonadaceae; genus Pseudomonas; species Pseudomonas sp. B2021. The sequence goes on along the minus strand of NZ_SMOF01000001.1, from coordinate 3,760,371 downwards.
ACCTACCGCACCAGTCGATGATCGGTCTAAAAAGGTTGTCAATTCTGAAGCTCTCAGGGCTCAAATCGAAAGTGCAAATCAGAAATTCCCAAGCCAGGTATATCGCAAAAATCTGCTGATTAATGGGAATTTAGACATTTGGCAGCGCGGCGAGGGTGGATCGGTTTCTGTAGCAAGCGCACTTTACACTGCTGACCGCTGGATGGTTTTTGTGCCAGTAGGAGTGACCGCCCAATGGAATAAAACGCCGTTTACGCTGGGTAGTGGTTTCAATGGCGCAAAATGGGCGCTGAGGGTCAGCTATACGGCGGGTGCGCCAGGCGCGAACATTCGGCAGCGCATTGAAGGCGTGGAGACGGGTGCCGGGCAAACGTTGACGGCATCCTTTTATTTCAACTCCACGGTTGAACAAACCTGTACCGTTATCTTGCGTCAGGTGTTTGGAACAGGCGGAAATGTGTCGGCCGATGTTGATCACTTTCAAGATATTGATGTAACCCGTGAATATAAAAAGCATGTAGTGTCATTCAATCTTTCTTCCGTCGTAGGTAAGACCAAGGGTAGCAACAACAACGATTACATTGAGCTAATCATTGTTTCTAAGGCTTCAGTTGCTCACACCGTTGTATTGGCTTCGGTGCAACTTGAAGTCGGCGCTACAGCGACAGAGTTTGAACCGCGTTTTCCCCAACAAGAGCTGGCAATGTGTCAGCGATATTTTGAAAAGACATTTGCGCAAGGTGTAGCGCCTGCTGATGGGGTGAACCCCTACAGTTCTTTAACGTCGCCTGTATTTGCAGGCCAGATTTCGGCAATGAGCCAGCCTATTGCAAGCTGGCAATTCAAGGTCGAGAAGCGAGCCATTCCAAGTATCAAGCTTTATCGTGGGATCGGTGGCGGGGCTCCGGGGCAGTGGAGGTCTGGTGACGATGTGACTTCAGGCTCGACAGCCCGAGCGATATTTGTAGGCACTCGCAATGTCTCTATTGATAACAACGATATTGCATTGCCTTCCCAGGCTTACTACATCCACGCAACAGCTGATGCTGAACTTTAGGAGTCGAGATGACATACAGACTGACTGCTGATCCCGATACGGTGATTCAACTGCCGAGTGGAGCTACAGTTCCGAAGGGCCACCGGTTTTGGGTTGATTACGAAAAATGGTTGGCTGCTGGCGGTAAGCCGGAGCCGATTTTTACTGTTGACCCGGCAATGCCTGAAAGGGCTTGGCGTGATGCTGAAATTGAGCGCGTGAAATGGCTCAGGGAGCGGCATCGGGACGAGGTGGATTCTGCGCGGCCTACCACTCTAACCGTTGAGCAATCGGGTGAACTTTTGGACTACGTTCAAGCCTTGCGCGACTGGCCGCAATCCCCCAAATTTCCCGCCTCGGAGTTCCGGCCAGATAAACCTGAATGGATAGAGCAGCAAATTCAATAACGCCCCGCACTGTCGGGGTGTTTTGCATTGCGCCACATGTAACACAAACACCCTCCCGGCCTCGCTTATGCGGGGCTTTTTCGTTTCTGGAGCATTAGCTTTATGAGCTTCTTCCACGGCGTTACTACGACTGATATCAAGACAGGTGCGCGCACTATTTCCTTGCCCTCGTCTTCCATTGTCGGACTTTGCGACACATTCACCCCAGGCGTTCTCGGCGGCGGTACCGCCAAGGCCGGCGAACTCAAGTTGATCACCACCGAGCGCGAGGCTATCGCTGCCTTCGGTGCCGACTCGGCGATCACCAGGGCTTGTAAAGCGATCTACGCGAAGGCCAAGGCGGTGATCGTTGCCATCGGCGTGCCGAAGCTCGAAGACGCGGCGCTGCAAACCTCGGCGATTATTGGCGGCGTTCTGGCCTCGGGTCAGCGTACCGGCCTACAAGCCTTGCTCGATGGCAAAAGCCTGTACAACGCGCAGCCGCGGCTGTTGATTGCGCCAGGTCACACTGCCACTCAGGCGGTCGCTACCGCGCTTGATAGCCTGGCGCAGAAGCTGCGGGCAATCGGCATTCTTGATGGCCCTGGCACCACGGATGAAGCAGCGATGCTTTATGCCGATAACTTTGGCAGTCGCAACCTGTTCATGGTCGATCCGGGCGTTCAGTACTGGGACACCGAGTCCAGCAAGACAGTTGATGCGCCGGCCTCGGCTTGGGCGGCGGGCTTGTTCGCTTGGACCGATGCTGAATACGGCTTCTGGGCCTCGCCGTCGAACAAGGAGTTCACCGGTATCACCGGCACTACCCGAGCTGTCGAGTATCTGGACGGCGACGAGACGTGCCGGGCCAACCTGCTGAACAACGCCAATATCGCGACGATCATTCGCGACGACGGCTATCGCTTGTGGGGTAACCGCACGCTGTCGAGCGATCCGAAGTGGGCGTTTGTCACGCGCGTTCGCACGCTGTTCATCCTAATGGATGCTGTGCAGGCCGGCCATAAATGGGCTGTTGACCGCTCGATCACCAAGACCTATGTCAAAGACGTGACGGATGGGCTGGATGCGTTCATGCGCGACCTCAAAGCCCAGGGCGCGATTATTAATTTTGAGGTATTCCCGGACACCGAGCTGAACACTGCCAGCCAGATCGCCCAGGGCAAAGTTTATTGGCGCATTCGCTTCACCGACGTGCCGCCGGCAGAAAACCCGAATTTCCTTTTCGAAGTCACCGATCAGTGGATGACCGAAGTTCTTGAAGCAGCCTAAGGGGCCTAGTCAATGATTCCTCAAACTTTGTTTAACACGAACCTGTTTGTCGACGGCGTCAACTTCGCCGGTGACGTGCCGAGCCTTACGCTGCCCAAGCTGACCACCAAGACTGACGAGTATCGCGCTGGCGGCATGGCCGGTGCGATTGAGATGGACCAAGGCCTGGAAAAAATGGAGGCGTCCTTTGTTACCAAGGGCGTGCGCCGTGAGTCGTTGAAGTACTTCGGTCTGGCCGATGGCACCGCTTTCAATGCGACGTTCCGGGGTGCCTTCAAGGGGCAGAAAGGGGCTGTAACGGCTGTGGTTGCCACCCTACGCGGTCGCCTCAAAGAGCTCGATCTGGGCGACTGGAAAGCGGGTGACCCCGCCGAGATCAAGCACGCCGTGGCGGTCGCTTATTACAAGCTCGAAATCGACGGGCGCCTCATGTACGAAATCGACATGGTCGCCGGTGTTCAGGTGATCGACGGCAAAGACCAACTCCTTGAAGTGCGCACCGCACTCGGCCTCTAAGGGAATAGATCCAAATGAATAAAGCAACGTCCAAAGCAGTACCGACTTGGCTATCACTCACTGCGCTTGCAGCCGTCGTAACGCTCACGCGACCTAGCAATGCCAATGGCGTTCTGGTCGAAACATTGACTCTGCGGGCCCCGCTAGTACGGGAAGTACGAGCAGCCGACCGCGCCTCTAACGGCGACGAAGAACAGCGAGAGCTGATGTTGTTTGCTGGTCTGGCAGGGGTGGGTGTTAAGGATCTTGAAGGCCTGAAGCTGGCGGACTACCGCCGTGTTCAAGCCGCTTATGCACACTTGGTGCCGGATACCGACTATTCGGAATCAATGCCGCCGTGGCTGTCGGTCAACACTGATCGAGCCCAGGTCACTCTGACCTGCCCAAGCGAAATTAATGGGGTATCGGTTGATACCTTGGCCCTGCGCTCCCCGACAGTGGGCGATGTGCGCGCTGCTAATCGTGACGCGGGCGGGGACGACGAACAGCGGGAATTGATTTTGTTTGCCGCGCTTGCCGGTGCGCCTGTCACGGACCTGGAGGGCCTGAAGCTGGTGGATTTTAACCGTCTGCAGGCCGGCTATTTTCGTTTGGACCAAGACGACGGGGTTTAACCCTCACGTCATAAAGATGGCCGCGAAACGTCTGGCAGCGGAAACAGGATTTTCCGCTGCTGAGATTTTGTCGATGCCCTTTGCAGAAATGGTGTGGTGGCTCACGGACTGAGCCGCCTTCGATAAGGCTATCCAAATGAGGGCCGTGACATGGCGAACAAAATCGCCCTCGGGCTGGTGATCGGCGGCGCCGTCAGTTCGACTGTCGGTGCTGCGTTTAAAGATGTAACGGGGCGCATCAAGCGTCTTGAGGCGGAAGGCAACAAGGCGCGTGTCCTGCAGCGCACTATCGGTGACACCATTCGCCTGCGCGACGAGTGGAAGAAAGCCCACGACAGCGGATCACAGGGCGCGACCAAGTTGTTGGGCCGGTTGAATTCGAACCTCGATAGTTTGAAAAAACAGGGAATCGAGGTCGGCCGACTGGAGAAAGCCTATCGCTCTATGGGGCAGACAGCCATCAAGGCGGAGCTCAAAGCCAAGGGACATCAGCAGATCGATGCTGGTAAGACTGGCGTGAAAAGTGCGGTCGGCGCCGCTGTCGTCGGTGTGGGCATGCTGGCTGTTCCGACCAAGGTCAGTGCGGATTTTGGGGCTATTGTTCGTGATATCGCGATCAAGGCCGGCATTGCCAACAAACCGCAAGAACAGGAGATGTCGCGCAAGATCATTGATACGTCGCGCTACACGGGCATGGCGCGTAACGATGTGGCCGATGTGGTTAACCAATTGGTTGGCGCCGGCATGGACTTGAGCAAGGCCCTGGAATATGCGCCAGTCGCGGCCAAATTCGTCGTGGGGCAAGGGTCGAGCGGTGTTGATACAGCGAAGATGATCAACGCGCTGGGTCAGAATGCCAAGATCACAGATCCTAGGCAGATGCAGCAGGCCCTGGAAGCGATTGCCTACCAAGGGCAGGCCGGTAGCTTTGAAGCGGCCGACATGGCTAAGTGGTTTCCTGAGCTGTTGGCGAACATGGGCAGCCTCGGCATTACCGGCATGGATGCGGTTACACAGTTGGGTGCCATGCTGCAAGTGCAGATGAAATCTGCAGGCGGCGCCGATGAGGCGGCAAACAATCTCAAGAACTGGATGGGCAAAATCGGCTCTGGCGACACCGTCAAGGCGTATGCAAAGGCGGGTATTGATTACAAAGGGTCGATGCAGACCGGTTTGCAAAACGGTATGTCCACCCTTGAAACCAGTATGTCACTGGCGCAGAAGTACATTCAGGCCACGGATCCGAAGCGCGCTGCGGCGATGGCTGAGGCGACGGCGAAGATCAGCAAGGAGTCGGACCCGGAGAAAGCCAAGGCCATGATGGCCTCGCTGGAAGAGTCACTGCGCACCGGTGACCTGTTCGCTGACATGCAGGTAAAGGCTGCGCTCTCTGCCTATATGCAGAACAAGGCGCTGTACAGCCAGCTTAAAAACGATTCGCGCGATGCAACGGGCATTCTCGACAAGAACCTCAGCGAACGACGTGAGGCGTCGTCGCAGAAGTGGGCCGAAATGGCCCAGTCAATGGATGACGCCATGCGCAGCGTCGGGGACGCCCTGCGCCCGGTTACAGACACCGTGGCGCAAGGACTGACCAAAGTCACCAGGGGCATTACCTCGCTGTCTGACAGCGCGCCAGGTGTGGTGACGGGTATCGCGGCGGTCGGGGGAGGGTTTGTCGCGCTCAAGGGGCTGCTCAGTTCGTTCAAAATCGCTAAAGGTTTGCTCAACGTCGCGCGGGGATCGTTGGGTGGCAAATCCGGCGAAGTGCAAAAGGTCTTTGTGACCAACTCCAAGGATGGCGCTGGGGGCGTAGGAAAGGGCGGCGAGGCGAAAGGTAAGGCCGGCAAGGCCCTGTCGTTAGTTGAGACTGGGCTCAAGGCAGTAGCCGCTCTCAAGGGTGAATCGGTTGATGGTGAGGGAAAGGATGAGAGTAAGACCGGTAAGTTAGGCATCGTCGCTACTGGCCTCAAAGTGGTTTCGCTGGCTAAAGAAGCGGTATCTGGCGATGACAGCGCGGGAGGTGACGATGCTGCGTCGAATGGCGACGGCGTCCAAAAGGTGTTCGTCGTTAACTTGAATGCCATGGGGGGACCTGGGGGGCCAGGTGAAACCCGCCGACGTGGGCGCGGTTCAAGACGTAATATTCCGCGACGTCGGCCGACCTCGCTGCGTGCTCGGATGCCGGCTCCGCGTCCGGCGTTGCCACGGCCTGCAGCACCGGCTCCGCGTCCACCGGTACCACGGCCTGCAGCACTGGCTCCGCGTCCGGCGTTGCCACGGCCTGCAGCACCGGCTCCGCGTCCACCAGTACCACGGCCTGCAGCACTGGCTCTGCGTCCGCCGCTGCCACGGCCAGCAGCACTGGTCCCGCGCCCGGCGGTGCCACTGCCTGCAGCGCCGGCTCCGCGTCCGCCGCTGCCTCGGCCAGCAGTACTGGTCCCGCGTCCGCCGGTGCCACTGCCTGCTGCACCGGTTCCGCGCCCACCGCTGCCACGGCCTGCGGTACCGGTCCCGCGTCCGCTTATTCCACCTGTTTCTATTCCAAGCGGGGCGATAGCGAAACTGGGCGGGGTTGTGCAAGCGGTCGGTAAGATCGGTAAAGCCGCCAAGGCAATACCTGGTGGCTCGCTCATCGAGGCCGGCGCCATGGCCTTTGACACCTATGAGAATGCTAAGACCAAGGACGAAAAGGCCGAGGGTTATGGCGCTGCCGCTGGCAATCTCGCCGGCACCATGGCCGGTGCTGCTGCAGGAGCGGCTATTGGCTCGGTGGTGCCTATCATCGGCACCGCTATTGGTGGGCTGGTAGGCGCTTACTTAGGCAGCATGGGGGGGGCGGCGCTGGGCGGTGCTGCAGGTAAGTCGTGGTTCGGAGGGGAGGACGAAAAGCCCGCGCCACCGGTGGCGCCGTTGCTGATGGCGCCTCGACCGGGCCCAGCCATTCCAAGCTTGGCCGCCATGGGCAAGTCATTCAACCGGGCAGACGGTTCGGGTGCATTGCTGATGGCGCCTGCACCGCAAGCGCCGGTACTGGGTGATGTAGCACGCTCACTAGCCGTGTCAGCGCCGACCAAACCGGCGGCTGTAGCGATCCAGCCCAAAGAGCCGGAAAAGCCTGTCCCCGCCAAAGTGGATCAGCAGTTTCAGTACTCGCTGAATATGCCGGTTACGGTGCAAGGGGATGTGAAAGACCCGCAACGCTTGGCGCAAGACCTCATGCCGCACATGCGGTTAATGATGGCTGATGCGGCGAAGCAAAACGCCGCGAAGCTATACGACGAACCGCACCTGTAAGGAGGGCCTATGGCTTATATGGAACAGATGCAGTCGGGCTTCAAGTACCTGGTTGAAGCCGGGGAGGCTGGTAGACGTAGTGCTGAGGGCATGCTTGGGCCGGTCAACGGTGCAATAAGGGAGATAACGGGGGCAGCGGCCGAGCTGGAAAATATCCCGTTCGTGGGGCCTGCTGTCGGTGCCAAGCTCCAGCGGGTGATGCGCGGCGTGGATGCGGCACAGGCCAAGGCCGGCCAGGTGCTGGCTGTGTACAGTCGTGCGACACGGGGCGCCGCCGAAGTGCAGGAGCGAATGGGGGCGCTGAAGGAGCAGGCGGGAAAAGCTGCGACGGCGATCAACAAGGTCGCCGGAAAGGTCAATCCGTCGTTGGCAAACATCGTGCCCACCAGCGCATTTGCCGTGGATGCCACGCCGGCACCGGAAGCGGTGAAGCCATTTCCGCACCTGCTGATCATCCAGCCCAGGGATCCTAAGATTCAGCCGTACTACTTCAACTTAGATACGGCGGCCTTCGACGAATTGAGTCGCTCGACCGAATTCCGCTGGGCTTCACAGGAGCGGCTATCGCGGCGCCCTGCGCAGCAGGCCGTGGGCATGGGCGAAGAAAAGCTCACACTCAAAGGTACGATTTATCCCGGCTTCAAGGGTGGCCTCAAGCAGCTTGACACGTTACGCACCATCGGTGGGCGGCTGCAACCGCTCACTCTGACCACGGGTTATGGCGAGGTGATTGGCACCTGGTGTCTGAAGTCGATCAACGAGGAGCAGGGCGCGCTGCTGCACGGCGGTATCCCGCGTAAACAAGTATTCACTCTGGAGTTCACGCGCTATGGCGACGACATGCAGAACGTCTGACGGGGACATGCTCGATGTCATATGCAATAACGTTTATGGGCACTTGAACGGCAGCGTCGAGGCAGTTCTGGATGCCAATCAGGGCTTGGCAGACGAGCCCCAGCCTTTCCGCGCTGGTGTGGTGATCCTGCTGCCGGATCTGCCAGCCCCGGCCGAGGAAGGGATTAGCTTGTGGGACTGACTCCGAACGGCACCGCCTGCAGCCCGTTGCGTTAAGCGAAAGGAAACTTTGTATTCAGCCCGCCCTGTGCGGGTTTTTCTTTGGGAAAAAACCATGACCCCCACTTTTCGTATCGTTGCGGACGGTGCCGATATTACGTCCAAGATCAATGATCGGCTGTTGTTACTTAGGACTTCTGACAAGCCGGGTATGGAGTCCGACGAGTTTGAATTGCGTATCGATGACCGTGACGGCCAGGTGCAGTTGCCCCGGCGCGGTAGCTCAATCGAGATTCACCTGGGCTATGCCGAAACGTCTTTGATGCGCCTAGGGCTTTACGCGGTCGACACGGTCGAAGTTTCCGGCCCGCCGGACACGATTGTGATCAAGGGTAAAGCCAGCGATATGCGCGGCAGTGGTAAGACTATCCGCAGCGGAAGCTGGGAGGATGCGCCGTTGTCGAAGATCGTGGCCGATATCGCGGCTCGAAATGGCTGGCAGGCAGGCTGTCCGGTGGCGACGAAGGTCGCTCGTGTGGATCAGCTCAACGAGTCCGACTTTAATTTCATCACGCGCCTGGCTAAGCAATACGACTGCACGGCCAAGGTCGCAGATGGCAAGTTGTTGGTGATACCGCGCCAGGGAGGGCAGACAGCCAGCGGCAAAACGTTCGGTGCGATCACGCTGACCCGCAGTGATCTCAGTCGCTGGCAGTTCAGCTTAGGGGATCGCAATTCGCACAAGGCCGTGGCGACTAAGCATCAGAACAAAAAGGACGGCAAATTGGCGGTGGTCACCATCGACAACGATGACGCCCCGGACGGCTTGCCGGCGGTGCACACGGATCGGCATATCTATCCGAACAAGACTGCTGCTGAATCAGCAGCCAGAGCAAGGTTAGCGGCATTCAATCGCTCGACCGCCGACGTGCGCTTCGAGATGCCTGGCCGGACTGACATTTTTGCCGAGCGACTGATCAACGCCCAGGGCTTCAAGGTCGGACTGGATGGCGAATACCTGACGGATTCGGTGGAGCAGGTGTTTACCCAATCTGGCTGGTCGACCACGGTCGAGTGCAATGCCGGCAAGAAAGGCAAATCCAAGGGTAAGAAAAAGAAGGAAACGAAGCCGCTCAAGGTCGTGAGCGTCGAGAAGCTGTAATGCAATCCATCGCCGCCTGAGTGCGGTATTTTTTTGTCCGGAGTTTTTATGACCATCACTGAACAACAGCTACAACACATCATGCCAAACGCCCGCCGCCAAGCGGGCGTTTTTGTATCTGCCCTGAACGCGGCAATGGCGCATCGGCAGATCAATACACCGAAACGCCAGGCTGCTTTCCTAGCGCAGCTTGGTCACGAGTCCGGTCAACTGCAGTACGTCCGCGAATTGGGCGGGGATCAATACCTGAGTAAATACGATACCGGCACTCTGGCTGCCAAGCTTGGTAATACCCCAGCTGCAGATGGTGATGGTCAACGCTATCGTGGCCGAGGGTTGATCCAGGTAACCGGGCACGATAACTACCTGCGCTGCAGTCTGGCACTGTTCAGCGATGAGCGATTGTTGCGCACTCCCGAGCTGCTCGAGCAGCCGCAATGGGCGGCAGAGTCGGCGGCGTGGTTCTGGTCCGTGAATGGGCTGAATGCGCTCGCGGATCAGGACCAGTTCAACACGATCACTCGCCGGATTAACGGCGGCCTTAATGGCCTGGAGGATCGGCTGCAGTTGTGGGCCAGGGCGAGGGCGGTGTTATGCGTCTCTTCGATCTGATCCCGGCGCAGTTCCGTATCGCCGCTATCAGCTTGCTGTTAGTGGTGGCGGCCGCAGGATCTGCAGCGTTGGCCTGGACTGCTCAGGAGTGGCGTTATGGCAGCGTGCTGGAGCGGCAAGCCCGGCTGCAGGCGGACACCCTCAACGAAATATCCCAAGCTTCTGCTGCTCTGCAGCGTTCAGAGCAGGACAAGCGCCTTGCCCTGGAGCTCCGCCTGCAGAACAAAGACGAAACCCACTACAAGGAATTGACCGATGAGCAAATCAAGCAGGCTCGTCTGCGTGATCGCCTGGCTACTGCTGATCTGCGGCTGTCAGTCGTACTCGCCGCCACCGAAACCACCGGCAGCTGTTCAGTGCCAGCCACCACCGCCACCGGCCGCGTGGTTCATGGCACCACAAGAGCCCAACTTGACCCAACGCATGCTCAACGAATTATCGGAATCACCGATGCCGGCGACCGTGGATTGATCGCCCTGCGGGCCTGTCAGGCTTACGCAAAAGAAGTTTCTACACCGAAGTAAAAGGAGCGGCCGGGCAGGATGCGTCAACATCAACCCGGCCACCTTCCCCGCAGATCGTCCCTGCAAGTCCAGCCAAGGCTCCTGCTTCGTGCACAAAGCGGAGCGAGCCTAGCACTGTTTATCCATACAGCAAAGGTCTTGCTTTTTTATGTCTACACCCATCGTCCCTTGGATGGGCGGCAAACGCCGCCTGGCCGACCGCCTTATCCCGCTCTTCCCGCCACACGATTGCTACGTTGAAGTCTTTGCCGGCGGCGCCGCGCTCTACTTCATGCGTCCCCAGGCAGCGCCTGTTGAAGTTCTTAATGACATCAATGGCGACCTGGTCACGCTGTACCGCGTCGTGCAGAACCATCTGGAAGAATTCGTCCGCCAGTTCAAATGGGCGCTCAGTTCCCGCCAGGTGTTCGAGTGGCAAAAGATGACCCGCCCGGAAACCCTCACCGACATCCAGCGCGCCGCCCGTTTCTTTTACCTGCAGCACCATGCCTTCGCGGGCAAAGTGACCGGGCAGACGTTCGGCACTGCTACGACCGGCCCAGCCATTAACCTTCTGCGGATCGAGGAAAACCTGTCTGCAGCATGGCAGCGTTTATCCGGCACTTATGTTGAAAACCTGGGCTGGCTTGAATGTGCCGAGCGCTACGACCGTGCCCATACGTTCCACTACATGGATCCACCTTACTGGCAGACCGCCGGCTATGGTGTGGATTTTCCATTTGAGAATTACGAGCGCATGGCCGACTTTATGCGGCGCTGTAAAGGCAAGGTGATGGTCAGCATCAACGATCATCCCGATATCCGGCGAGTGTTTGATGGGTTTCACTTTGAGATGGTGGACATTCGATACACCACTTCCAATCAACGGCAAGGAAAGAGTGAGGTTAGCGGTGAACTGGTGTTCATGAACTGGGAGCCAGCCGCATTGGGAGGGCTGTTCTGATAGCATTAAACATCCTTGGATCGCACCGGCAGCAGTAAGTCAGGCCCCTGGTTTTTCACACTCCCCACTGCTTTGCCAACGGCATACCACTCAAAGTCCTCCACAGGCTGGCAACATTCCTTTGCTATTTCCTCGGCCCGGGCTGGAGTGAGGTCGGGGTCGATCCATTCCCTGGCGTGCTCAGGTGTCAGTACCAAGGGTTTGCGGTCGTGGATGTCCACCATGCCTTGATCACTGGCGGCGGTGATGATCACGAACCCATCACCGTCGTGGGGATCCAGGCCAGGATGAACTTGGGCGAGTGCGCCAAAGAACATGGGCTTCTGACTCTTCAGGCGAATGAAGTAGGGCTGCTTTCTCTTCGGATCGTCAGGGTCTTTAACCCACTCATACCACCCTTCACTCGGCACCAGGGCTCGGCCATTCGGCCAAAGTTGCTTGAAAAACTTTCCCGTAGTGACCGTCTCTACACGGGCGTTGATCGGATCGGGGCGCTTGCCCTTGGCCCAGAACGGCGCCCATCCCCATTTGACTGCATCGATATGCAGCCCATTCTCTGCTGCGTGCAGTATCTGCACCCGTGTCGACGGGGCGACGTTGTAGCGGTCAATAGACTGAGCGTCGTAACCGCTGAACAGCTCTATCTGGGGGCTCAGTTCTTCAATAAAGATCGCCATCCCTTCGTACTGCACGAATCGTCCGCACATACGCACCTCTCCGCCTGTCGAAATCCCCTACAGAAAAATTGACCGCAAGCGTTCTACAAAGTTAACTGTACATTCGTACAGTACCTGTAAAAGGCCGCATCATGAGCTTCACCATTCTAGGTCCTATCGCTGAGGCAGGCGCGAAGCTGCCTATGTGTTCGTTCCAGGTCCCAGCCGGTTTTCCATCGCCGGCAGCGGATCATATTGAACAGCACATCTCATTGGATGAGGTTCTGAATATCCGCGCACCTCATGTGTACCTGGTAGCAATCACCGGGGAAAGCATGCAGGGGATTGGTATCTTCGAAGGTGATCTCGCAGTGGTGGACCGTGCCATTGAGCCTGCTCATGGGCATGTGGTGGTGGCGCTGCTGAACAATGAGCCCGTCTGCAAGCGTCTATGTAAGCGCGGCCGGGAGGTGGTCCTGCTGTCGGAGAACCCCAAATATCCGGCGCGTTACGTTCTCGAAGGGGATGAGCTGTCAATCTGGGGTGTGATCACCAGCACAGTGCGCAGCCATGTCTAAGCAGCAACCGACCTTTGCGCTGGTCGACTGCAACAGCTTCTATGCCAGTTGCGAGCGGGTATTCCGGCCGGACTTGGCGAAGGTGCCCATCGTGGTGCTGAGCAATAACGACGGCTGTGTCATTGCTCGCAGCTACGACGCCAAGCCGTTCATCAAGATGGGCGAGCCGTATTTCCAGATCAAGCACAAGCTCAAGCAACACGGCATTGTCCCGTTCTCCTCAAACTATGCGCTGTATGGCGACATGAGCGAGCGCGTCATGAGTCTGATTGAGGCGATGGTGCCGGCAGTTGAGGTGTACAGCATTGACGAGGCATTCGCCGATCTGACCGGTATCGGTGGTTTGGATGCCTTAGGCCGGCAGATCCGCGCCCAGGTACTTCGCTGCACCGGCATACCTGTTGGTGTTGGTATCGCTCATACAAAGACCTTGGCGAAGCTGGCAAACCACACTGCGAAGCGCCTGCAATCGCAGACCGGTGGTGTGGTCAACATCACCGACCCGGTTAAGCGGGACTGGGTGCTGCGTAATACGGACGTGGCGGAGGTGTGGGGCGTTGGCCGAAAGATGAAACTTCACCTCGATGCGATGGGAATCAAGTCTGCAATGGATTTGGCTAAGGCGGACCCATGGACGCTCCGTAAGAAGTTCAGCGTTGTGATCGAGAAGACAGCCAGGGAGCTGGGCGGCACGCATTGCTTGGAGCTGGACGAGCCGGATCCGCCAAAGCAGGAGATCTGCTGCAGTCGCATGTTCGGCCAACGGCTTACGGAGCTGCCTCCTATCAGGGAGGCGGTGGCCACCTACATGATGCGAGCTTCTGAAAAGCTTCGGGCTCAGAACTCGCTATGCAAAAAGGTGCGTGTGAGCATCCGTACCGGTATGTTCAACCCTGAAGAGGCAAAGTACGCCAACGGGGTAGTGGTTGATATGCCGTACCCCACTGATGACGTGCGCCTTCTCATTCAAGCGGCTGTTGGTGCGCTTGAGCGCTTATTTCGGCCAGGCTTCAAGTACAGCAAGGCTGAGGTGATGTTGCTCAATTTGTGCCAGCACGGGGAATATACAGATGATCTGTTCGCTGCATCGCAACCTGCCGAAGCCACAAGAGTTATGACCGTGTTGGATCAGATCAATGGGCGGTGGGGTAGGGGCACGCTGCGGTCAGCCAGCGTACCTACCAACCCGGACTGGGGGATGAGACGTGAAATGATGAGTCAGAGCTACACAACGAAACTCGATCAATTATGGTCGGTATCATGTAAATAGTTTTGCCAGTAAGGCCTTGCATATAGCCTTTGCTCCCTTTTACGGATTGCTTATTGTGCTCGTAGTGTCAATAATTCCGGAAGATATAGGGGTGGTCGGATAAATAATAAGCTCAGATGTGTTATTGGCAACCTTAATTTCTATCGTATTGTTTTTGTAAAGTGGCCGCGCGAGAATAAAATTGCCTTGGTTCTGCCCTATAATACTCCAGTGCTCTCCTTTGCCATCCTTAACCCAGGAGTAATTGCTGAAACCAGTGCGCATAGCACTCTGTGCAGCTGCGGCTCCTAAGGATTTTGGGGAGTCAAATATCCCTATCATTACTGTGCAAAGAATAAGCAAAGAATAGATTGGTATTTGAAAATTTCTATCCTCACTTTCAAAGCTGGGAGTGGTTTTTTCGTTTGAAAGAAGTTTTATTATCCCTCCGAGAATGAAGCCTGTGGTGCATATCTGGTATTGACTCTTAAAGATTGAAAATTCAGGTGTTGAGTTTTGTTCAACCAGTGAAGCAGCGAGATCTCCAAACGGAGCCAATATAAACACGAAGACAACTAGAGTCATCGTTGCGGCATCGTATCTCCAGTTAGACAACCCCCAAATGGAAAACCATCCGACGGCTCCTGCCAGAAGAAACAACTCTATGGGTACTATCCCAGCCTTGATGGTATCTAAGTAATTTGAATAACCACTCATCCAAGGGAAGCCAAGTTCGGTATAAAAACCGTCTTGCCATCGCATTCCTACTATAAAGGTAAGAACGATACATACTGCCGTCAGCTGTGAGACTGTGCCCATACCTTTAGAGATTTTATCCATTGCTTATTCATCTCTTATATTGGAGATATGTGGCTTGTGAGCCGGTTAACGGTTATTTATGCGTTACACAGGCTCGCAAGGAGCATAGTAAAGACTCAGCCTCTATCGTGTAGTCGAATCTCTACCTGCATCGTTTCGACTTTTTCAGTAATAATAGTCGCGGATCCCAGCGGTGGGGCAACTTCAACACGCTGGAGCTTTCGGCGCACATGCAGGCCGTGCACGGTGCCTCCGACGCTATCGAAGCAGTGTTTTATGATGTCGAAGAACTGCGAATCGCAAGCCTGATAATGCCGGTAGATTGAGAAAGCCACCAAATCCGCAAGCTGGATCAGCCTGGACGCTTTGGAATCTAAAAACAACGGCACTTCAGCAAAGTTTTTGATTTTGCCGAATGAATGGCCATCGTGCTTAAAAGTCCTAGCAAGGTTCTGGATGCTTTTTTCAGTGCTCGACTTATCGAAAATGGCAATTCCACGTTGAGGGTCCCCTTGCGCATGGAGGCGACGTAGGTACATGTCGAAACGGGAGGCTACTTGTTCAAAGCAGCTTTGGATTGGATCATCACCGCCATTCGCTCCACGCTCGATCACCGCAGCAAACAGTCTGATCTTCCCATTCGAGTCAGCAATAATCGACAGACAGTCCTTGATCGCTTGAATACGATCATCCTTCTGAAAATGCTTCCATTCGCTTTTCCCAGAACGCATTGGCGACCCATGCAGCTCTAAAGCGTAAGGGTCGTCAGGGCTAAATCTTGCGACAATTTCATTTAGCTGTGTTTCAACCCAATGCGTCTTACGCTCAAAGATAGACACGCCGGAAAGGATAAAGAAATTCTGGTCCGGATCGCTTGGCGAGCCTGATTCGTCAACGTAGAGAAGGTGCATGCAATCAACCTCAAGCAAAAGGAAGGCAAAAAAAAAGTCGAGCAGGCTGCTCGACTTTTGATGATGAGAGCCGTGCATGCGGCACGGTCTTTAACGAATTAGGTAAGCCAGCGAAGGAGTTCCCTCATGCACCGCTAAGGGCAGCGCTACCGACTCAGGGGGGAATTTACCCTTAAAGGTAAAGGACGTCAACACGGCATGCTGGATAGGGCGGTCACCCCCTAGGTTCGCTGTTCGACTAGCTATATTTTTAGCTTCATTGGGGCACCCACAGGAAATGAAGCAGGTTTAAGAACCCAGACGTGGGGCAAAAATGGGGCAAACCATACGCCAATCTATGCCATCCAATGCCCATTATGCATTTATGCAACCTGTCTTTGGCGGGCGTCACAGCCCGCAACCACGGGCGTATCCCCCAAAATCCCCCACATACTCCTACACAATTGGGGTGTGCTTTGTCAGAGACGATTAGTTCGTAGCTTCGCCAAGCCCTGCTTGATGTGCCCAGCATTTTCGCCGATCACGAATAGAGCACCACGGACGTTGTCACCAACTTCATCCATGCCTTGCTTTTCGCTTTGGAGAGCCAACTCCATCAGAGCTGCTTCCAACGCCAGCTGATTCTCGTACATTCGTTCAAGCAAATCTGGGAGTGAGTATTCCCCTGCCATGTGTGTCACCCCGCCTAAAAGGGCTAAGCATAGCAGTGGCGTAATAAATTGGTGCTTGCTAAGAAATTGCTACGAGGAAGGCCGCTCAATGCCTCGAAAGCAGGGGTAGTGGCGCTTTTGGGGAGAGCGACGTCCAATCCATCATCGGACGGATCGTTTAGCTGGCTTCCCTGCAGTCGTATGGGATCCTAAGCTGCCTACCGCGAAGGGCAGCAGTCGGTCAGAAGCAGTTATCCGCACAGAAGTATTTCCGATCCCAGATTGCGGGAACATCAGCTGCCAACGGGTTGGGGGGGGCGTTTGACAGGTCGCCCCCACGCCTAATCCACAATGAACAACTTCGCC
>NZ_SMOF01000001.1:3721719-3743708 GCF_018135665.1 Pseudomonas sp. B2021 | reverse complement strand
GTCTTGAAAACCGGCGGACGTTAATAGCGTCTCCAGGGTTCGAATCCCTGGTTTCCCGCCAAGATTTACACGAAAGCCTCGCGAAAGCGGGGCTTTTGCGTTTCTGGGGTTTGAGTGTGCTGATAATTAAACAAATGCTGTTTGTCGCATTCATACCGTTCAAAGACGAACCACCATTCGTCTAACATCCGGCACTCTCCATCCGTTGCTACCTCTCAATCTTAAGCGCGGATATTCCGAGCGATACACGGAGAGCCAGTATGGAAATCAACGAGAAAGCCCCAGGCAACATTTCCCAGCAAGCGGTTACTCGTAACACTGATAACGAGACGGGGCATGACCCGAGGCGCGATGAGGACGATATCCCGCTACCCCCGGATGACGAGGCCCCGATCGAGGAGGACATGTCGGATGTAGACGCGGCGGATTCCGTAGCAAGTGAGCACCCCGCTACCTGAAGACCTCCCGATCAATGAACCCGGCCCAGCGCCGGGTTTTTATTGCGGTTTTCGGCGCATTTAATTAACCGTAATCCTTAAGTAGTGGCATCGCATAATTGTGAATGGCTTCACGATGCCTCTATGATCAGCACGCACTGTATTGGATCGCTGAGCCTCAACCCTTTGAAGGACATGAGCATGGACAAGCACTTCGGTAATTCAGGCCTTTTCAAAACCACTTCGTATCAAGGCAACGACGCTCACGACGGCTGCAGCACTGCCGACTGGGAGCTGAAAAACAGTGCGCTGAATACGAAGGAGTTTTTGATATGTCCAAAGAATTACTCGGAGTTTTTGCTCTAGGGTTGATGGTGGTCGGTGAGTTTTGTGCAATCTACAGTGAGGTGGTGACCGCCAAGTTGGCCCAGGCCGGCAGTGGTTCCTGGGAGGCCTTTGTACTTCCCGTGGTCTTGATGTGTTTTGCCGGGCTTTGTCTGTTGGGTGCCTATTGGCTGGGGTATGTGGTTGTCGGTGATATCTGGATTGTCACGGTAGTCTCGGTCACTTCGTTATTGCTGCTGGAGCCTGTGGTGGTCTGGGCGCTGTTTCATGAAGCTCCAGGGCGCGGCGCGTTGATCGGGTTCTGCCTGGGTGCCTTGGGGATGCTTGCGACGGTAGTGCTCTAGCACGCCGGGGAATCAAGTGTCGGGTCAGATCAGCGTCTGTAGTCCGATGCTTATCTGGCCCGCACCGCTGCACTTTTTTCCATTTTGCTGATCTACCCCTGTCCCGGCCACCCGACTCCCGTAGGTGGCCAACAGAATCAGACCCGGTGCCGATGGATCGAACGTCAACTGTTTTTACCTCCCGATGGCCGCTGCTGCTTGCTGCGGTTTTCGCGCTCTGCGCAACAGGTTGCAGCCAACAACAGGGCCGCGATATCGCCAGGCAGTTCAGCGATGGCAAGCCTGATGAGTTCTTCCAGACCAGCGTCGACCGCATGGCCACACTCGGCATGCGCGACAACCTGCAAAGCCTCTACTTGCTGATGAGCAAGCTCTACCTGCGCAACCCCAACCAGTGGCGTCAATCGGGCTACCCGGATGCGGTGACCGCCGCCCGGCAAATCCGCCAGGCCATCGAAAATCGCCAACCCTTGCCCGCACTGGGTGACCGGCGTGACCTGGCTGCCCTGAGTTATTCCTTGAGCCCTGACTTTCGCGGCGACCGCGTCGGCGCGTTTATCTACGCGATTGGCAGTATGCTCGTGACCGCCCACGGTGGGCGCACGCAGTTTTATGTGACTGACTCGATCAACCCGCAGTTTGTCAGCAACGCCGCGCGCAATATCGAAAAGGCCACTTGGTTGCTCAGCCAGCGTCAGGATGCCAATGGTGTGTTGCTGTTGTTTTCCAATGAAATATCGGAGGAGGGCAGTAACCTCAGTTTTGCCGTTGAGTTCGGCAAGATCGTCGCGCGTTTGGACCTGCTTACCCAAATCCTCGATGAGCGCTACCGGCGCATTGGCCTCAATTACGCACAAAGCCTGTTGCTGATGAATTTCCTGCCGGTGCAATAAGGCCCATCGCATCGACCAATCGGTGCGGTGTTTCCCTTTCCGCTGTAGGAAGCGGCCTATCTTGCCTCTCGCGGCTTGAAACGCTTGCCTGCGGGCAATAGCCTCGGATTTTTCTTAAACACGAGGCCCTCCCTTGGGTAAACGAAAAACGGTTTGGCCCACGGATCGCGAAATACGCTTGCGGTTTATCCTCTATGCGGTGATTGACGCCGCGACGGCCCAGGGCGTATCTGCCGAGATATTGCTGCCGGCGCATAAGTTATTGCGTGACTCGCCCACGGAAGCCCAGTTGCGCGACACCTTGGGGGAGATTCTCGCCACTGACGAAATGTATGGCTTTCGCTTTGCGCCGGGGTCGGATGCCGATGACCTGATGCGGGCCTTGGCAACGCCTGACGGCCAAACCTGATTCATCCTGTTTTTAAAACGCCGCTGTCCGTCATTAAGGAGTGACCTGAGGGGCGTGCCTGCCTTCCCATCACTGTTCGCGTGGTGGGTTTGGCCTGGCACGTTCCCGGATTCCAAGGACCTGCCCCCAATGCTGCTGCGCCACCCCCCGTTTATTTTTGCCGCCTTGACCCTCAGTTCGCTGGTACAGGCCGAAGGCCTGCAATTGGCGCCGGTCGAAGTCACCACGGCTGAGGCCAGCGCCGCAGAAATCGTCCAGGCACAGCTCAAAAGCGTGCCCGGTGGCACCAATTACATCGATATGAACAACGTGCAGCAGGGACGGGTCAGCACCAACGAGGATGTCTTCAAATACCAGGCCGGTGTGTACGCCAAGGCGGCCAATAACGAAGGGGTGAAGGTGTCCATTCGTGGCTCGGGCCTGAACCGCGCGCCCGGTGCCCATGCCTCCGGCCTGTACGAGATGTTCGACGGCCTGCCGCTTACCGGCCCAGGCGGCACGCCCTATGAGCTCAAGGACCCGCTGTGGCAAAGCCGGGTAGAGGTGCTGCGTGGCGCCAACGGCTTCGACCAGGGTGCATTGGCCTTGGGCGGTGCGGTCAATTACGTCACCCGCACCGGCTTGGACGCACCCAAGCTGCAAGTGCGCTATGAGGTCGGCAGTCGCGGCTATACCCAGCGTGAAGTCAGTTCGGGGCAAGTGCTGGGGGACGCCGACTATTACATCAGCCTCACCGATTCGGAGTCCGACGGTTATCAGCACCAAAGCGCTGGTACCGGCAAGGGCATCGCTGCCAATTTTGGCTATCGCTTTAACCCGGACCTGGAAACGCGCTTCTATTTGCGTTATCGCGAAACCACCAACGATTCTCCCGGCAGGCTCACGCGTGACCAGATCAGCCATGATCCGCGTGCCGCCAACAGCCTCAATGCCGCCCGCGATTCAAAGCGCCTGCAACCGGGCTCCACCTGGATCGCCAACAAGACCACCTTGCGGTTGGACGATAATTCACGGGTCGAGGTCGGGCTGGCTTACCACGATTACCCGATGGACCTGCGCGAAGGCACCAACCGCCTCAAAGTTGCTTACACCGATATCAGCGGCACCCTGAATTACATCCGCCAGGACAGCCTGTTCGGCCATGCCAGCACCACCACCGTCGGCCTGCGTACCACCCAGGCGATGCCGAACAATGGGGCGTCGGAATATGTTCGCATTCCTGCGGGCAATACCGCCATTTATGCCCCTGGCACCAAGACCCGCGACTATAGCTACCTGGGCTCCGATACCGTGCTGCATGTAGGCAACGAGCTGGAACTGGTGGAGGATCTGTGGCTGACCAGCGGCCTTGCCGCGATCTACACGCGCCGCGAAACACAGGTCACTTATCCCGACGGCCAGGCGCCGACAAGTCAGCATGATTGGGATTATGCACCTCGCATTGGCCTGCGTTACGACTTCACTCCGCAGTTGCAGGTCTACGGCAACCTGAGCCGCTCGGTAGAGCCACCGCATGCGTGGTCGATGATCTGGGGTTCCAACAAATACTTCGGGCCGGGCAGTGGGGCGGCCACGGGGTTGCAGCGCGAAGGCGTAAAGCTGCGTAATCAGACCGCCACAACCCTGGAAATCGGCGGGCGCGGTGAAGCCTGGCTCGGCCAATGGGATCTGGCGCTCTATCGCTCGGAGGTTCGCCACGAACTGCTATCCGTGGAGACCCAGGCGCAGACCGCCATCAGCAACGCCATCATCGCCGAATCCAACGCCAGCCCCACCGTGCACCAGGGTGTGGAACTGAGCCTGCTCAGCCCGCTGTGGGACGGCGGGCGCAGCGGTAAGCTCGATCTGCGCCAGGCCTACACTTTCAGCGACTTCCATTACCGCGACGACGACCGTTTCGGCGACAACACCTTGCCCGGCATTCCCAAGCACTATTACCAGGCGCAACTGCGCTACAGCCACCCGACGGGTTTCTACACCAGCCTCAACACCGAGCATGCCTCACGGGTGGCGGTGGACTACGCCAATTCCTACTACGCGGCGGCCTACACCACCTTTGGCGCCACCTTCGGCTACGACGCGCCCAAGCAGGACTGGCAAGCCTGGGTCGACCTGCGCAACCTCACCAACCGCCGCTACGCCAACACCGTCACGCCGGGCTACGACGACAAAGGCATGGACGCTGCACGCTCCACCCCCGCTGATGGGCGTGGTATCTACACCGGCGTTTCCTGGAGTTGGCGTTAAATCAGCCTTCGTGCTGGCGCAGGCGCTTGTACAGGGTGTTGCGGCTCACCCCCAGCTCCCGCGCCAGGTGGGAAATATTCCCGCCCACGGCTTCCAGGCGCTGGCTCAGGTCAAGGCGTTCATCCAGGTGCTCAGGTTTGGACGGCGGTACCGTTGCCTGCAAATCCACAAAAAAATCATCGGGCAGGTGCTCTGCGCGGATCGGCTGCTCTTCGGCCATTGCCAACGCCACCTGCAACACGCTGCTCACCTGGCGTAAATTCCCTGGCCATGGGTGTTGCTCGAACAACTCCAGCACCTCGGCGCTCAGCCCGGCCCATTGCGTCGGCTCGCGGTGTTGCTGCCACAGTTGCTGGAACAGCGCCTGCTTGTCGGTACGTTCGCGCAATGGCGGCAATTCCAGGGTCAGGCCGCCGATGCGGTAGTACAAGTCCTCGCGAAAGCGTCCGGCCTGCACCAGCTCGCGCAGTGCGCGGTTGGTCGCCGAGATGATGCGCAAGTCCACCGAGAACACCTCGCTGCTGCCCACCGGCTGCACACAGCGTTCTTGCAGCACCCGTAACAGACGGGCTTGGGTGGGCAGCGGCATATCGCCGATCTCGTCGAGAAACAACGTGCCCTTGTCCGCCTTTCGGATCAGGCCGATGCTGCCTTTTTGGTTAGCGCCGGTGAAGGCGCCTTTTTCGTAGCCGAACAGTTCCGATTCCACCAGCTCTGCGGGAATCGCCGCACAGTTCACCGCGATCAACGCCTGTCGGCTGCGGGAACTTGCCTGGTGCAGGGCTTTGACGAACACCTCTTTGCCTACGCCGGTCTCGCCGTGAATCAGCAACGGAATGTCTTTTTCCAGCAGGCGCTCGGCCTGGCGCACGGCTTTTTCCACGCGCACATCGCCAAAATGCAGGGTTTGGAGGTTGATCGACGTCGGTGCGGGCGGCGGCGGTTGGCTGAACACCCGGGCCTGCACCGGCATCTGCTTGGGGCGCTTCAACAGGCACTGGAAGCGGTTACGCCCAGCCGCCTGCAACGCAAACGGCAACCCTTCGGGCTGGTTGAGCAACTCCAGCAGCGACACCTTGAACAGGCTGTCGATCATCACCCGCGACAGGCTGATGCCCAGCAGGTTATCCGCACGCCGATTGGCCGACAGCACCTGGCCGCTTTCATCAAAGATCAGCAGGCCGGCCCATTGGCTGTCGAGGTTGCTCAGGCCGGTGTTGAAGGTCAGTTGGAAATGTTCGCCGCGAAACAGGTTGAGGATCAGCCGGTTTTCCACGGTCTGGCTCATCATCTTGACCATGCCCAGGGTGTGGGAGGGCGGCAGGTAGCTGTCGCTGGACACGTCCAGCACGGCGATGATTTCGCGCTGGGCGTCGAAAATCGGCGCTGCGGAGCCGGTCATGAAGCGGTTGGCCTTGAGGAAGTGTTCATCGTGTTCAATATGCACGGCCTGGGCGCAGGCCAGCGCTGTGCCGATGGCGTTGGTGCCGCTGGCGCGTTCCATCCAACTGGCGCCGGGGCTGAAGCCTCGGGCCAGCGTGGGCTCGATAAACCGCTGGGTGCCCCAAGAGGTCAGCACCTGGCCCTGATTGTCGGCCAGCATGATCAGGCAGTTGGAATTACTGAGGATGTTCTCGTAGTAGGGCAACACTTCCTGGTGGGTGGTCTGTACCAGGGAATGCTGGCTTTCCAGGAGATGGCGAATGCCCTCGGCGGGCAGTTGGTCAAAGCTGGGGGTGCTCTGGTGGTCCAGGCCGTAGGCGCGGCAACGGCGCCAGGATTCCTGAATAAGGGTGTCGTGGGTCAAGGGTTCGGCCATCGTGCGACCTTCTTTATTATTGTTGTCGGGTCTTGCGCCATCTAACGTCAGACATCGAACAATGTGGGAGCGGGGTTGCCCGCGATGGCAATGGGTCAGGCACAGCATCTACAAACTGATGCACCGCCATCGCGGGCAACCCCGCTCCCACATTTGATCTTCGTCGCGCATAAAGTGTTGTTCACAACTGTTCATTGTCAACCCCGGCAGTGTTCAGTTGTTCAGCCGGATTGTTCACTCCTGAACATCATGGTTCACCCATTTCCTTACACATCAAGCGCTTGCGGTTTTGGCACGAAACTCGCTCTGACAACGGACCAGATTCATTCCAATAATAAAAAAGGTCGTGTCATGTCATTGACCCTGGAACATGTCTCCCGCGTTGTCGACGGCCAAACCTGGATCGACGACGCCAACCTGCGGTTCGAAGCCGGTTCTTTCAACGTCCTGCTCGGTCGCACCCTGTCGGGCAAGACCAGCCTGATGCGCCTGATGGCCGGCCTGGACAAACCCGACAGCGGCCGCATCCTGATGAACGGCGTGGATGTCACGCAAAAGCCGGTGCGCCTGCGCAATGTGTCGATGGTTTACCAGCAGTTCATCAACTACCCGACCATGACCGTGTTCGAGAACATCGCCTCGCCGTTGCGCCAGGCCGGTGTGTCCCAGGAGGTGATCCAGAGCAAGGTGTTGGAAACCGCCAAGATGCTGCGCATCGAGAAATTTTTGCAGCGCCACCCCCTGGAGCTGTCCGGTGGCCAGCAGCAACGCACCGCCATGGCCCGCGCCCTGGTGAAAGACGCCGAACTGATTCTGTTCGATGAGCCGCTGGTCAACCTGGACTACAAACTGCGCGAAGAGCTGCGCCAGGAAATGCGCGAACTGTTCAAGGCGCGCCACACCATCGCGATATATGCCACCACCGAGCCCAACGAAGCCCTGGCCTTGGGTGGCACCACCACCATTCTTCACGAGGGGCGGGTGATTCAGAGCGGCAAGGCCGCCGAGGTCTACCACCAGCCGCAAACCGTGCTCGCCGCTGAGCTGTTCTCCGAGCCGCCGATCAACCTGATGCCAGGGCGCATCAGCGGTAACGAAGTGAGCTTCGCCAATTTCGTGCATTTCCCACTCAATGTTGACCTGCGGCCCATCGGCGAAGGCGATTTCCGCTTCGGCGTGCGCCCCAGTCATATCAGCCTGGTGCCCAGCAACGATGATGACCTGGAGCTGGCGGTGACCGTGGAAGTCGCCGAGATCAGCGGCTCGGAAACCTTCCTGCATGTGCGCAGTGAGCACTTCCTGTTGGTGCTGCACCTGCCGGGGGTGCATGAATACGACGTGGACGCGCCGATCCGCGTGTATATTCCCACCCATAAACTGTTTGTGTTCGATGGTCAGGGCCGCTTGGTCCAGGCCCCCGGGCGCCGTGTCGCGAGGGTTGCCTGATGGCCGAGATCCATTTGCGCAACCTGGCCCATAGCTACAACCCTACGCCTACAGGGCCAGAAGACTACGCCATCCGGGAAATGAACCATGTGTGGGAGCAGGGCGGTGCCTACGCCTTGCTCGGGCCGTCAGGCTGCGGCAAGTCCACGCTGCTCAATATCATTTCCGGCCTGCTCAGCCCGTCCGAAGGCCAGGTACTGTTCGATACCCAAGTGGTCAACGACTTGACCCCGGAAAAGCGCAATATCGCCCAGGTGTTCCAGTTCCCGGTGGTGTACGACACCATGACGGTGTTCGACAACCTGGCGTTCCCGCTGCGCAACCAGGGCATGGCCGAAGCGAAAATTCACAGCAAGGTGCAGGAGATCGCCGAAGTCCTCGACTTGCAAAACCTGCTGAGCAAAAAAGCCCGTAACCTCACCGCCGACGAAAAACAGAAAGTCTCCATGGGCCGTGGCCTGGTGCGCGATGACGTGTCGGCCATTCTGTTCGATGAACCGCTGACGGTGATCGATCCGCACCTGAAGTGGAAACTGCGGCGCAAGCTCAAGCAGATTCACGAGCAGTTCAATATCACCATGGTCTACGTCACCCACGATCAACTGGAAGCCTCCACGTTCGCCGACAAGATCGCGGTGATGTACGGCGGGCAGATCGTGCAGTTCGGTACGCCGCGTGAATTGTTCGAGCGGCCCAGCCACACCTTTGTCGGTTATTTCATCGGTAGCCCTGGGATGAATCTGATCGAGGTGCAGGCCAAGTCTGGCGGTGTAGGGTTTGCCAATACCCTGTTGCCGCTGTCCGAAGCGTTGCAGCAGCGTCTCAACACCACCGACTACAAAAAGCTCCAGGTTGGTATCCGTCCGGAATTTATCCACGTGTGGGACGAGTACAACCCTGACGCCCTGCAAGCCGACGTCGTCCATGTGGAGGACCTCGGCACCTACAAGATCATGACCCTCAACCTCGATGGCGCCACCCTCAAGGTGCGGCTGGCCGAGGACAAGCCGGTGCCGGAAGGCAAGGCTTGCATCAGCTTCCCCGCGCAATGGCTGATGCTCTACGCCGACGATTACCTGCTGGAGGTGGCACCATGAACAAGGTGCAGAATAACAAGGCCTGGTGGCTGGTGTTGCCGGTGTTCCTGCTGGTGGCGTTCAGTGCGGTGATCCCGATGATGACCGTGGTCAACTATTCGGTGCAGGACATTTTCGACCAGTCCAGCCGCTATTTTGTCGGGGCCGACTGGTACAAGCAGGTGCTGCTCGACCCGCGCCTGCACGATTCGCTGCTGCGCCAGTTCATCTACTCGGCCTGCGTGCTATTGATTGAGATCCCGTTGGGCATCGCCATCGCGCTGACCATGCCCACCAAGGGCCGCTGGTCCTCGCTGGTGCTGATCATCCTCGCCATTCCGTTGCTGATCCCGTGGAACGTGGTCGGCACCATCTGGCAGATTTTTGGCCGTGCCGACATCGGCCTGCTGGGCTCGACCCTCAACGCCCTGGGCATCAGCTACAACTACGCTGCCAACACCATGGACGCCTGGGTCACCGTGCTGGTGATGGATGTGTGGCATTGGACCTCGCTGGTAGCACTGCTGTGCTACTCAGGCTTAAGGGCCATTCCGGACGTGTACTACCAGGCCGCGCGGATTGATCGTGCATCGGCCTGGGCGGTGTTCCGACATATCCAGTTGCCGAAGATGAAAAGCGTGCTGCTGATCGCGGTGATGCTGCGTTTCATGGACAGCTTCATGATCTACACCGAACCCTTCGTGCTGACTGGCGGTGGACCGGGTAACGCCACCACCTTCCTGAGTCAGACGCTTACCCAGATGGCCGTCGGCCAATTCGACCTGGGCCCGGCGGCGGCGTTTTCCCTGGTGTATTTCCTGATCATCCTGTTGGTGTCCTGGCTGTTCTACACCGCCATGACCCATTCCGACGCCAACCGCTGAGGCCGCCAACATGAGCAAGCGCAAGCTTATTCCACTACTCGTTTACATCCTGTTCCTGCTGGTGCCGATCTACTGGCTGCTGAACATGTCCTTCAAGAGCAACACCGAAATCCTCGGCGGCCTGACCCTGTTTCCGCAGGATTTCACCCTGGCCAACTACAAGGTGATCTTCACCGACCCAAGCTGGTACACCGGCTACCTCAACTCGCTGTACTACGTGAGCCTGAATACGGTGATTTCGCTCAGCGTGGCGCTACCGGCAGCCTATGCGTTCTCGCGCTACCGCTTCCTGGGTGACAAGCACCTGTTCTTCTGGCTGCTCACCAACCGTATGGCGCCGCCGGCGGTGTTCCTGCTGCCGTTCTTCCAGCTTTATTCATCCATTGGCCTGTTCGACACGCACATCGCCGTGGCCCTGGCCCATTGCCTGTTCAACGTGCCGTTGGCGGTATGGATCCTGGAAGGCTTCATGTCCGGTGTACCGAAGGAAATCGACGAAACCGCTTACATCGACGGCTATAGTTTTCCCAAGTTCTTCGTGAAGATTTTTATCCCGCTGATTGGCTCCGGTATCGGCGTCACGGCGTTTTTCTGTTTCATGTTTTCCTGGGTCGAACTGCTGCTGGCGCGCACGCTCACCTCGGTCAACGCCAAGCCCATCGCAGCGGTGATGACCCGCACGGTGTCGGCCTCCGGCATTGATTGGGGCGTGCTGGCAGCGGCGGGGGTGTTGACCATCCTGCCGGGCATGCTGGTGATCTGGTTTGTTCGCAACCATGTGGCCAAGGGCTTTGCCCTGGGCCGGGTCTAGAGGAGTCGATGATGGAATGGATGGCCTGGACCACCCCCACAGCGCTGTTCTTTGGCGGTATTGCCCTGATTCTGGCGGGCATGACCACTTGGGAATTGCGTTCGCCGAGTATCCCGCGGCGCGGTTTGCTGCCGATCAGCACCACCCGTGGCGATCGCTTGTTTATCGGTCTGCTCGGCAGCGCCTACCTGCATTTGCTGGTCATTGGCGTTACCGACTGGAGCATCTGGGTGGCGTCCGCGCTCTCCCTGTTATGGCTGTTGAGTGTGATGCGTTGGGGCTAGGTCTACACGACCCTGTAGGAGCGAGCTTGCTCGCGAAAATCGTCAACGATAACGCAGTGTTCCTGGTAGCCCGCGGTGTCTTTGAGTTCTTCGCGAGCAAGCTCGCTCCTACAAGGGAGGTGGTTGCCGATAGCCCTTTTGAAACTAACCTGGAGGTCTCTATGTTGAATAAAAACAATAAGCTGCGACATAGCATTTCATTGGCCGCCGTACTGGCCCTCAGTGGTTTGAGCGCTTCGGCCTGGGCCGATGCGTATGAAGATGCCGCAAAAAAATGGATCGGCAGCGAGTTCAAACCCTCGACCCTTACCGAAGCTCAACAGTTGGAGGAGTTGAAGTGGTTTATCAAGGCGTCGGAGCCGTTCCGTGGGATGAAGATCAACGTGGTGTCGGAAACCCTCACCACCCACGAGTACGAATCCAAGGTGCTGGCCAAGGCCTTCAGTGAAATCACCGGCATCAAGCTGACCCACGACCTGCTGCAGGAAGGCGACGTGGTGGAGAAGCTGCAAACCCAGATGCAATCCGACAAGAACATCTATGACGGCTGGGTCAACGATTCCGACTTGATCGGTACGCACTTTCGCTACGGCAAGACCGAATCCATCACCGACCTGATGGCCAACGAAGGCAAGGATTTCACCTCGCCCACCCTGGACCTCAAGGACTTTATCGGGCTGTCTTTCACCACCGCGCCGGACGGCAAGATCTACCAGTTGCCCGACCAGCAGTTCGCCAACCTCTACTGGTTTCGCGCCGACTGGTTCGAGCGCCCGGAGCTGAAGGCCAAGTTCAAGGAAAAATACGGCTACGACCTGGGCGTACCGGTGAACTGGTCGGCTTATGAAGACATCGCCAAGTTCTTCAGCGAAGACGTCAAGGAAATCGACGGCAAGCGCATTTATGGGCACATGGATTACGGCAAGAAAGACCCGTCCCTGGGCTGGCGCTTCACCGATGCCTGGTTCTCCATGGCCGGCGGCGGCGACAAGGGCTTGCCCAACGGCCTGCCGGTGGACGAGTGGGGCATTCGTGTGGAGGACTGCCACCCGGTGGGCTCCAGCGTCACCCGTGGCGGCGACACCAACGGCCCGGCAGCCGTATTCGCCACGCAGAAATACGTGGACTGGATGAAAGCCTACGCGCCACCGGAAGCGGCGGGCATGACCTTCTCTGAATCCGGCCCGGTGCCGTCCCAGGGCAACATCGCCCAGCAGATCTTCTGGTACACCGCGTTTACCGCCGACATGGTCAAGCCGGGCCTGCCAGTGGTGAATGCCGACGGTACGCCGAAATGGCGCATGGCGCCGTCGCCGGTCGGGCCGTATTGGGAAAAGGGCATGAAGAAGGGCTATCAGGACGTAGGCTCCTGGACCTTCCTCAAGTCCACGCCCGAGAAGCAGAAGCTCGCGGCCTGGCTCTACGCGCAGTTCGTGACCTCAAAAACCGTATCGCTGAAAAAGACCATCGTTGGCCTGACGCCGATTCGTGAGTCGGATATCAACTCCCAGGCCATGACCGACATGGCGCCCAAACTCGGTGGGCTGGTGGAGTTCTACCGTAGCCCGGCGCGCACCGAGTGGTCGCCGACGGGCACCAACGTGCCGGACTACCCGCGCCTGGCGCAACTGTGGTGGAGCAACATCGCCGCCGCAGCCAGCGGCGAGAAAACCCCGCAACAGGCGCTGGACAACCTGGCCAAGGAGCAGGACGCGATCATGACGCGCCTGGAACGCTCCAAGGTGCAACCGGTGTGCGGCCCGAAAATGAACCCCGAGCGTGACGCGCAATACTGGTTCGACCAGCCGGGCGCACCGAAGCCGAAAATGGCCAACGAGAAGCCCAAGGGCGAAACCGTGAACTACAACGACCTGCTCAAGCAGTGGGAGGCGGCGCGTAAGTAACAGCGCCATCTCAACCCCTGTAGGAGCGAGCTTGCTCGCGAAAAACGTCAACGATAACGCGTGCTTTCTGAATAAACGCGGCGTCTGCGGCTTCTTCGCGAGCAAGCTCGCTCCTACAGGCATTTTGGTTTTGTGAGCCCTTACAAACGACCGCTTATCCCTCCCAACCCAACCTCATTTGAATTTTCCGCACGCCCCGAGGCTCTGCATTTTAGAAGCGCGTGATGTTGAGCGCTCTTGCGGGGCCACCTTGTGGGAGGCCCGTTGTAACGGACTTTGCGGAAACTGCCATCATGACACTCCTTACAGCGCTGTCTGGCCAGCCGGCCTCTCTCACCCATTCGGCCCAGGGCCGCCATCAACAGGTGTACCAACAGCTGCATGGCGAAACCCAAGACGCCACCGAACTGGCGCGTGAATACCTGCACGATCAATTGGCCCTGGTAGAAGCCACCGACTGCGACTTGCCAGAGGCGCCCGAACAGCTGCTGGCCTGGGTCGAGCAGCGCTGCGCCGAGGTGGCCCAGGCCTATGCCGACTACCTTGAGCAGCGCCGGCAAGGCGGGCCACGGCGGTATTTCCAGAACAAGGCCCATGCGTTGTATTTCCTGCAGTGCGTGGCGCCCACCAAACAGGTCGACGGCGCCTGGCTCTACGGCTTGCTGCGCTATTGGCAAGACCAGCGCTTCGACGGCCTGCTCACCACTTACCTGGAAGAGTTGGGCGACGGTGAAGCCGCGCAGAACCATGTGGTGATCTACCGCAAGTTGCTCAGCGAACACGATGCCGACAGCGAAGCCGGCCTTGAGGATGATCATTACCTGCAAGGCGCCCTGCAACTGGCGCTTGGCGTGTGCGCCGACGAGTTCCTGCCGGAGGTCATTGGCTTCAACCTGGGTTACGAGCAACTGCCGCTGCACCTGTTGATCACCGCCTATGAACTCAGTGAGTTGGGTATCGACCCTTATTACTTCACGCTGCATGTCACCATCGACAACGCCAGCAGTGGCCACGCCTGCAAGGCCGCACAATCGGTGCTGAACCTGTTGCCGCTGGGCGAGGGCAGGGCAGACTTCTATCGCCGGGTGGCCGCAGGCTACCGCCTGAATGATCTGGGCGCGGGTACCACGTCTGTGATCAAACAATTCAACCTGCAGGACCAGGTGGTGGCGATGCTCGAACGCAAGCGCGCCTTCGGCCAGCATATGCATTCGGACTACTGCCGCTTCGAAGGCCAGACCGTCAACCAATGGCTGGCCAAGCCTGGGCAGATCGGCGCGTTCCTCAAGGCCCTGGAAGACAAAGGCTGGATCAAGCACAACCAGGACCCTGCCAACAGCCGCTTCTGGCAACTCATCGAGGGCGCTGGCGCCGCGATGTTCGGGGTGTTCAGCGGTTATGAAAAACAGCTGATCCATGATTGGATCGCCGGTGAATGGATTGCCAGCGAACGCGTGCCGCCCGTGCGGCCGGGACGCGGCAGCCGGTTTGCCCGCGAGCAGCATCGACCAGCGGACCCGGATACCCAGGCCCTGGCGGAGTCGTTGTGCAACCTGCCCGATGTGCAACAGCTCAATGCGCTGATCCCATGGCTGTCGGCACGCCGTCACTGCACGCCTGCCGGGCTGTATGCCACTCGCCGCTTTATCCAACTGCGTGCGCGCTTGCGCTAAGGAATGTGCCTATGTCTGCGCAACAACTGGCTGACCGTGCCTTGTTGAATTTGGGCCGGGGGTTGAAGGAGGGCGGTTATCGCTTTATCACACCGACGCCCTTGACCCACGAGCGTGTTTACCGGCGGCTGGCGACGCCTCTGGCAATGACGCTGCGCGATGTGTTCGGGTGGTCGATGCCGTTCGATCAAGGCCTGTTGCCCGAGGCCCTGCGTGAAGAGTTGCAACAGGCGGATGTGATCGAAAAACACGGCGCGCTATGGCGCAGCGCGGTGCGTTGGTCGAGCCTCGATGAGCTGTTGTTCGCCCATTCACCTTATCCCACCGACCAGGCGGACGCGGTGTTTTTCGGCCCCGACAGCTACCGCTTTGCCCAGGTAATCGAAGCCTACCTGCAACAGCGTTTCGAGCCGCTCAAGCGCGCCGTGGACATCGGCTGTGGCGCCGGTGTCGGCGCGCTGGTGATTGCTAAAGCCAGGCATGACGCCCAGGTGCTAGCAGTGGACATCAACCCCCGCGCGCTGCGCATGACGGCGGTGAATGCCGAGCTGGCCGGGCTGAATAACGTCAGCGTTTACCACAGTGACGTGTTAGCCAGTGTGGAGGGCGAGTTCGACCTGATCGTCGCCAACCCGCCGTACATGAAAGATGACCGTCAGCGCGCCTATCGCCATGGCGGTGGCGCCCTGGGGGAGCAGTTGTCGCTGCGCATCGTCAGTGAATCCATCGGGCGCCTGGCCCTGGGCGGTAGCCTGCTGCTGTATACCGGGGTGGCGATGGTGGCCGGCAGCGATCCCTTCCTGGAGGCGGTCAAGCCGCTGCTGGGCAGCGACGCCTACGGCTGGACCTACCGCGAACTGGACCCGGACGTCTTCGGTGAAGAACTGGAAAAGCCGGGCTATGAGCAGGTGGAGCGCATTGCCGTGATCGCACTGACTGTCACCCGACTGCGCTGAATGTCGATGCTCACCTTTGGCATTGAAGAGGAATACTTCATTACCGACCTGCACAGCCGCCAGATGGTGTGCGAGCCCTCGGCAGCGGTGCTGGCGGCCTGCCGCGAAGCGATTGGCGCAGGCTTCTCCTATGAGATGTTCCAAGGGCAGATCGAGGCGGCCTCACCGGTGTTCACCTCCAGCGCCGAAGCGGCGGATTACTTGCGGGCAGTACGCGGCAACCTGGCGCAATCCCTGGCTGAGTTCGGCCTCGGTGTGGTGTGCGCCGGCAGCCACCCTCTGGCCGATTGGCGTGGGCAGCGGCCGACCGATCAGGCGCATTTCCGGCAACTGTTCGACGATATTCAGTATGTAGCGCGGCGCAGTGTGTTGTGCGGGCTGCATGTGCATGTGCAGGTGCCGCAAACGCTGGACCGCATCGCGGTGATGAACCAGGTGTCGCCGTGGTTGCCGTTGTTGCTGCTGCTCAGTTGCTCGTCCCCCTTCTGGGACGGCGCGCCCAGCGGCTTCATGAGCTACCGCCAGGCCGCGTGCGACGAGTGGCCCCGCATGGGCGTGCCGGAACACTTCAGCGATTGGGCCGAGTACCAGCGCTACCTGGTCATGTTGCAGCGCATCGGCGCGATCAAGGCCGATGGCAATGGCTGGTGGGGCATCCGCCCCGCGGCGCGTTACCCCACCCTGGAACTGCGCATGACCGACGCCTGCCCACGGCTGGCGGACGCCTTGGCCCTCGCCACGCTGTTTCGGGTAATGGTTACCCATGCCTGCGCGATGCAGCGCCCTGGAGCCAGGTTCAGTGCCGAGGCGCGCTGGCTGCTCAAGGAAAATCGCTGGCAGGCCAAGCGTTATGGGGCCGCTGGTACCTTTGCGTTGGACGACACCGGCACCCTGGGCAGCGCTGAGCAATGGCTGCAATACGCCCGACAGACCTTTGCCGCCACCGCAGAGGCCATGGGCGAGCCGCTGTTGTTCAATACCTTGGATGCCTTGCTGCAACGCGGCAACAGCGCGACTGAGCAGTTGCGCTGGCACGCCCAGGCCCAGGCCACCGGTGCCGATGCGCTTG
Organism: Pseudomonas sp. B2021; assembly: GCF_018135665.1. Classification (NCBI taxonomy): domain Bacteria; kingdom Pseudomonadati; phylum Pseudomonadota; class Gammaproteobacteria; order Pseudomonadales; family Pseudomonadaceae; genus Pseudomonas; species Pseudomonas sp. B2021. Next base: position 3,727,111 of record NZ_SMOF01000001.1, on the reverse strand, counting down.
CCAGCTTGCGCCAGGTAGTCGACCTGCTGTTGGCCCAGACTCGCGGCGACCATTGATCGGGTCTTGATCGAGGTTGATGGAACACTGAGGGGGTTGCTCCGCCCTTAATCAGTAACCCCTCAACGGCAGGAGCGCAGAGCATGCGAGCGATGACTTACCAGGGCGCACACAAGGTGCAGGTGGATACCGTGCCCGATCCGATCATTGAACAACCCGACGACATCATTCTGCGGGTCACCGCCACCGCGATCTGTGGCTCGGACCTGCACCTGTACCGGGGCAAGATCCCGACCGTGGAGCACGGCGATATCTTCGGCCATGAGTTCATGGGCATCGTCGAAGATACCGGCCCGGCCGTCACCGCGGTGCAACGCGGCGACCGTGTGGTGATTCCGTTCGTGATTGCCTGTGGCGATTGCTTTTTCTGCCAGCTCCAGCAATTCGCCGCCTGCGAAACCACCAACGATGGGCGCGGTGCGATCCTGAATAAAAAAGCCATCCCACCGGGGGCCGCGCTGTTTGGCTACAGCCGCCTGTACGGCGGTATTCCCGGCGGTCAGGCGGAATGGGTGCGGGTGCCCAAGGCCAATACCGGGCCGTTCAAGGTGCCCGGCACCCTGGCGGATGAGAAGGTGCTGTTCCTCTCCGATATTCTGCCCACCGCTTGGCAGGCGGTGACCAACGCTGGCATCGGCAAAGGCTCCAGCGTGGCCATCTATGGCGCCGGGCCCGTGGGTCTTCTCAGTGCGGCATGCGCGCAGATGCTGGGCGCCGAACAGATCTTCATGGTCGACGACCATCCGTATCGTTTGGCCTACGCGCAGAAAACATACGGCGTGATTCCGATCAATTTCGAAGAAGACGATGACCCGGCTGACACCATCATCCGCCAAACTGCCGGCATGCGCGGCGTCGATGGCGTGGTGGACGCGGTGGGTTTCGAGGCCAAGGGCAGCACTACAGAAACCCTGCTCACCGCCCTCAAGATCGAAGGTAGCAGCGGCAAGGCCCTGCGCCAGTGCATCGCCGCCGTGCGTCGCGGTGGCGTGGTCAGTGTCGCCGGGGTGTATGCCGGGTTTATCCATGGCTTCATGTTCGGCGATGCCTTCGACAAGGGCCTGACCTTCAAGATGGGCCAGACCCATGTGCAGCGGTTCTTACCCGAGTTGTTGGAGCATATCGAGCTGGGGCATCTGCACCCGGAGGCGATCATCACTCACCGGCTGCCCCTGGAGCAGGCGGCGCGGGGCTATGAGCTGTTTGATAAAGCCGAGGAGGAGTGCCGCAAGGTGATCCTCCTGCCGGGTGGGAGCGACCGGCCGCTGACCGAACCGCTGGACGAACTGAACCCTGAGTTGCGCGTACAAGGCGTTCCCGGTTTCTAAATTAATACCCGGAAAAATGTGGGAGCTGGCTTGCCTGCGATGGCGGTGCGACAGTCACTGCATCTGTGACTGCACTACCGCTTTCGCAGGCAAGCCAGCTCCCACATGGATCTTCTTTGCTTCGACAGTGGTGTTTCCCACATTAGCCGGTGTCAGGCTGCGGCTTGCGGCTGGATGCGCAGTTCGCCGTCGACATCCTTGACCAGCCCACTGGCGACAAACAGCGGCGCCAGGCGTTTGTGCAGCTGCGGCTCGACGAATTCCTTCACCGTATCCAGCGCCAACACACCACTGAGCGGCAGCTCGGCCTTGGTGTACGACAACCAGGCCTTTTTCAACGCCATTAATACATCACTGCCCGCCGTCGAAGCGAAGCGGCGGTGCACGGGCTTACCCTCGAAGGTAAAGGTATGTTGGAACTCATAACCGCTTTCATCGCCACCGTTGGCCGTGCAGCGCACACAGGTGCAAGGGCCGTCGCCGAAGGCGCTGCGCAGGTAGGCGTTGAAGTCCACCACGGGCTTGAGTGACAGGCGCTTATCAACCTCGAACAGGTCCCCGGTCATTTTTTCGTCAGTGTTCAACGTCCATTTCCTCGCAGTCGGTTGCTGTGTTTCAAAGCGCGGCACAATACCAGCCGAGCGTGGGTTTGGGGATTATTTGCGTCGTGGGAGGGTCAGCGGAAGAATTCACCGGGGGTGGAATCAAACTGCTGACGAAACGCGTTGATAAAGGCTGAGGTCGACTCATAGCCACACCCCAATGCCACATCCGTCACCCGCTCGCCTTGTTCCAGGGCGGGCAGGGCGCTTAACAGGCGCAGGCGCTGGCGCCACGCGCGAAATGTCAGCCCGGTGTCACTCAGGAACACCCGACTCAGGGTCTTTTCACTCACCTCCAGCTTGCGGCTCCAATCGCCCAACGTGGTTTGCTGCTCGGGATGCAGGTTGAGGCTGCGGTAGATCTGCCGCAGCCGTGGGTCGTGAGGCAGCGGCAACATCAAATCCACCTGGGGCGCGGCAGCGAGTTGGTCGAGCAGTACTTGAGCCAGGCGTCCGTCCGGTCCGTCCTCGGTATATTCGACCGGCAATTGGCTGAAGTTGCGGATCAACTCGCGCAACAAACTGCTCACCTCCAGCACTTGGCAACGCTCGGCGGCCCAGGCGGTGACGCTGCAGTCGAGGTACAAGCTGCGCATTTCCGTATGGGGCGAACTGAACACCCGATGGGGCATGCCGGCCGGGATCCACACCGCGCGCTGGGGTGGTGCGACGAAACGGCCGACGCTGGTCTGGATCTCCAGTACCCCGGAAATCGCGTAGGACAACTGCACCCACGGATGACTGTGCCGTCGCGTCAGCGCTCGATTGGGCAAGGATTCAGTGCGCCCGTACACCGGCCTAGGCAGGCTGGAAAGCCCAGGTACGCTGCGGCGAACGGCTTTTTCATGTCCTTTAGGCGGCATTTACTGGCTCATTGGCGTTAGTCGGTAACAGGTGGTTACGTTAGAGTCGTCGCGACGCTCTTGGCAACCCCTGGAAGAATTGCTTATGACCCGGCCCCGGTTTCTGCCCGACAACTTCACCCTCACCCTCATCGCCACCGTGATCCTCGCCTCACTGCTGCCCGCCAGCGGCCAGACTGCCGTGGCGTTCGGCTGGGTCACCAACCTGGCCATCGCGCTGCTGTTTTTCCTGCATGGCGCCAAGCTGTCGCGCAAGGCCATCGTCGCCGGTGCCGGCCACTGGCGCCTGCATCTGCTGGTGTTCAGCCTGACCTTCGTGCTGTTCCCGCTGCTGGGCCTGGCGCTCAAGCCGCTGCTGTCGCCGTTGATCGGCAACGAGCTGTACATGGGCATGCTCTACCTCTGCGCCTTGCCGGCCACCGTGCAATCGGCAATTGCCTTTACCTCCCTGGCCCGCGGCAACATCCCGGCGGCCATCTGCAGCGCGGCGGCGTCCAGCCTGTTCGGCATCTTCCTGACGCCGCTGCTGGTAGCGCTGCTGCTCAACGTGCATGGGGATGGCGGCTCCACAGTGGATGCGATTGTCAAAATCAGCGTGCAGTTGTTGCTGCCGTTCATTGCCGGGCAAGTCGCCAGCCGCTGGATTGGGGGCTGGGTCGGGCGTAACAAAGCCTGGCTCAAATTCGTCGATCAAGGTTCGATTCTGCTGGTGGTCTACGGGGCTTTCAGCGAGGCGGTCAACGAAGGTATCTGGCACCAGATCCCGCTGTGGGAATTGGGCGGGTTGGTGGTGGCCTGCTGCGTGTTGCTGGCCCTGGTGCTGGTGGCGTCTACGCTGCTGGGCAAGGCGTTTGGCTTTAACCAGGAGGACCGCATCACCATCTTGTTCTGTGGTTCGAAGAAAAGCCTGGCGACCGGCGTGCCGATGGCACAGGTGCTGTTTGCCGGGGCAAGCATGGGCGTGTTGATCCTACCGTTGATGCTGTTTCACCAGATCCAGTTGATGGTCTGCGCGGCGTTGGCCCAACGCTATGCCCAGCGGCCGGAGAGCATTCCTGAGTTGATGGGGCAGGTGGATCCGTGACGCACCTCTCATTGGCGGGTAAATAAGCTCAAGTTAACCGGCGTGCCGACGACTTACTTCTTAACTAACCCAAGAAGGAGTGTCGGCATGAACGTTCATCGTGTAGCGGTACTGACTGGCCTCCTGGGCCTGTGGGCAAGTACCTGCGGCGCCGCACAAACCGTGGGGCAGGGCACCATCAGGTTCAGCGGCGCGATTGTCGAGTCAGGGTGTGCGACAAATGCGCGCAGCGGTTCGGTGATGGAACTGCGTGGCTGTGCCCAATCCAGTCGTGGCAGCCGCATCGAGGTGCGCAGCGTCGCGCCAGTTGCCAGCGTCGACGCACCCCATGTGCGGCTGGTGGCGGACAGCGGCGAGGGGCGCTATTACGATCAGCGTTATGTGCTGGTAGACAGCGCTGGCAAGCTGATTCAGTCGGGCAACTACGTGATTACCATGACCTCGCCATAAGCCTTGGGGCGACGATCCGCAGCAACAGCGGTGCGAGAAACCTATAGAATGCTCGGCGGCGGCGCTTGTCCTGGGTGGCCGCTTGATCATCGTCAGAGTACCGCGCCCGTCAATGAGCCTTTCAGCCGCAACCCCCCAAGCCAACTGGCAACCGGTCATCGCCCTCGCGCTGGCTGCGTTTGTGTTCAATACCACCGAATTCGTCCCCGTCGGGCTGCTCAGCGCCATTGGCGCCAGCTTTGACATGCCCGTGGCCAGCGTCGGCCTGATGCTCACCATTTATGCGTGGATCGTGTCGCTGACCTCGCTGCCGGTGATGCTGCTGACCCGCAACGTCGAACGGCGCAAATTGCTGATCGTGCTGTTCGGCCTGTTTATCGCCAGCCATATTCTTTCCAGCGTGGCTACCAGCTTCGGCTTGCTGATGGTCAGTCGGGTCGGCATCGCCCTGGCCCACGCGTTGTTCTGGTCGATCACGGCTTCCCTGGCCGTACGTCTGGCGCCGGAAGGCAAGCAAGTGCAGGCCCTTGGCTTGTTGGCCACCGGTACGTCCCTGGCGATGGTGCTGGGCATTCCCTTGGGCCGCCTGTTGGGCGAGGCCATGGGTTGGCGTACCACCTTCCTGGTGATCGCCGCCTTCGCTGCCGCGCTGGTGTTCTGGCTGGCGCGCACCTTGCCGCTGCTGCCCAGCCAGAACTCCGGCTCCCTGCGCAGCCTGCCGCTATTGTTCAAGCGTCCGGCGCTGGTGGCGCTGTACGTGCTGACGGCGATGACCGTCACCGCCCAATTCACCGCCTACAGCTACATCGAACCTTTCGTCGAAGGCGTCGCCGGCCTGGGCGGCAGTGCCGTGACCCTGATCCTGCTGGTGTTCGGTGGTGCTGGCATCATCGGCTCGTTGTTGTTCAGCCTGGTGCATCGCCTCAACCCCCACCTGTTCGTGATCGGCGCAGTGTCTATCCTCGCCGCGTGCCTGGCGCTGATGCTGCCGTTGAGCGGCGCCGAGTC
>NZ_SMOF01000001.1:3687112-3721679 GCF_018135665.1 Pseudomonas sp. B2021 | reverse complement strand
GCCAGCGTGGTTTAACGGGGCGCCTGAGATCAAAAGCAGATCAAGATCAAGAGCGGCTCGCTTCGCATCGTGGTTACGGGGGGGCAGTGTGATAGAAATTGAAGACGAAAAAAAACCGGCTGATCAGGCCGGTTTGGGGTGTCCCGCCAACAGTGCGGGGTTATACGTGGGTGCTCAGCAAGCGCTCCGCACCGCCTTCAGCCAGGCCACGTTCTTGCAGGCGATCCGCACCGCCTTCAGCCAGGCCACGTTCTTGCAGGCGATCCGCACCGCCTTCAGCCAGGCCACGTTCTTGCAGGCGATCCGCACCGCCTTCAGCCAGGCCACGTTCTTGCAGGCGATCCGCACCGCCTTCAGCCAGGCCACGTTCTTGCAGGCGATCCGCACCGCCTTCAGCCAGACCGCGTTCTTGCAGGCGATCCGCGCCACCTTCGGCAACGCGGGTTTCTATCAGGCGATCCGCGCCGCCTTCAGCGACAACCGGGTGGGCAAAAGCGTTTGCAGCGAGTACCGAGAAAGCGAGGCTAAGCAAGAGTTGGCGTTTCATGATGGTGTGCTCCGAGTGTTTTAGTTGGGTGCCGTTTGGCATGGGTTTGATGTTACGCGTTGCATTTTTTAAGAGAACTTCATTGCGCTGATGGTGACTATCGATGCCAACGATGGTCCTGCTGGCGGGACCATCACTGCGGCCGTCATGGCATTTGCGGCAGTTCGTTGGGGCGCAGGTCAAACACCAGCACTTCGGCGTCTTCGCCATGGCTCAGGCGGATCTGGCGTTCGTCCCGTACGCGTACACCGTCGCCCTCCTGTAAGCGCTGGCCGTTGAGTTCCACGCTGCCGCGCGCCACATGGACGTAGGCGTAGCGATCCGGCGCCAGTTCCAGGCGGGTACTTTCGTCAGCGTCAAACAGGCCGGCGTACACCCGTGCGTCCTGGCGCACTCTCAGCGAACCGTTGGCGCCCTCCGGCGAGATGATCAACTGCAAGCGCCCACGTTTTTGCGCTTCAGTGAAATGCTCTTGCTGATAGCGCGGTTTGGCGCCGGCTTCGTTGGGCACGATCCAGATTTGCAGGAAGTGCACGCCATGCCGCTGGCTATGGTTGAACTCGCTGTGGGCCACGCCGCTGCCGGCGCTCATCAGTTGCACATCGCCGGGGCGGATCACTGAGCCGGTGCCCAGGGTGTCCTTGTGCTCCAGCGCGCCTTCGAGCACGTAGGAGAAAATTTCCATGTCGCGGTGCGGGTGCTGGCCGAAGCCTTTGCCTGCGGCGACGCGGTCATCGTTGATCACCAGCAGGTCGGAAAAACCCTGCTCCTTGGGGTTCCAGTAGTTGGCAAAAGAGAAGGTGTGGAACGACTTCAACCAACCGTGATTGGCGGCGCCGCGTTCGGAAGCTTTGCGAAGGGTCAGCATGGTCCAGTCCTCAAGTGAGCGCGGGCTGCGAGATGCAGGGCGCTTGCGTTGAGAAGAAGGTTAATGGTTAGCGAGTGATTGATTAAGAAGATGAAAATAGAATAACTGTCGCTCTCAGGTTGACAGTTAAAGTCGTGCCATAATGCCCGCCGCACTCCTTCTCGATGGACATTCCCCGCTTATGAAAACCGTGGCCATGGCGCTGTTCCCGGACTTCCTGCTGCTCGACATGGCCGGGCCGCTGGAAGTGTTTTCGATTGCTAACCGCTACTTGCCGGCGGCCGATCACTACCAGATCCTGACCATCGGCACCGAGCCCGGCCCGTTGCGGGCGTCCAACGGCGTGAGCGTGCAGACCGATCTGCTGTTGGAACAGGCCCAGGCGGCCTATGACCTGCTGCTGGTGCCCGGCGGCCCCGGCGCCTATAACGAATGCCACCCCGCGCTGTTGCCCTGGCTGAGAGTCGCGGCGCCACGGGCTCGGCGTTTTGGCTCGATCTGCACCGGCGCTTTTGTGCTCGGCCACGCAGGCTTGCTCGACGGGCACCGCGTGACCACCCATTGGCACTACACCGAGCGGTTGATCAAGGCGTTTCCCAACGCCATTGTCGAGACCGACCGCATCTATTTGCAGGACGGGCGCCTGATCACCTCTGGCGGCGTCACTGCGGGTATCGACCTGGCCCTGTCGGTCGTCGCCCAGGACCACGGCAAGCAAGTGGCGGTGGACGTGGCCAAGGTGCTGCTGGTGGTGATGAAACGCCAGGGCGGCCAGGCCCAGTTCAGCCCGATGACTGCCGCCGTGGCGCCTCAGGAAACTCCGATCACCCGCGTGCAGAACCACGTGCTGGCGCATCTGGATCAACCCTTTACCATCGAGTCCATGGCCGAGCTGGCCGGCATGAGCGCGCGCCACTTTGCGCGGCTGTTCGCCAAGGACGTGCAGATGACGCCCATGGCGTTCCTGCAAGGCGCGCGCATCGACCGGGCCCGGCACCTGCTGGAAACCACCGACCTGCCGCTCAAGACCGTGGCCTTCCACGCCGGCTTTGGCAGCGTGCGGCATATGCGTTTTCTGTTCAGCGAAAAGCTCGGGCTGAACCCTACCCAATACCGACAACAGTTCAGTTAACGACAGCATGTCCGTCTCAGGCACCCGATTGTCCGTATCGCTCCCCGTGCCAGCATTGTCCTGTCATCGCCAACTGGCAAGATAGCGTCGAGCCCATGGAAAAAGGATGCGCAGGCACTCAAGCACGGGTGTTTCAGCGCTGTGACGGACATGCAAAATGCTACGGCGGTGAGCTTTGGCCCCTACACCTTTCATCGGCAGCAGCGCCTGGTCAGCAAGGCCGGATGGCCGGTACCGCTGGGCGGGCGAGCCTTGGATATTCTTGCGGTACTGCTCGAAGCGCCCGGGCATTTCATCAGCAAGGCGACCTTGATCGAGCGGGTGTGGCCCAACAGCGTCGTCGAAGAGAGCAACCTGCGCGTGCACATTGCCGCATTGCGTCGCGCCCTGGACGGCCAACGCTGGATCCTCAATCACCCCCAGCGCGGTTACTGCTTCGCCGCACCGGCGCAAGATGCGCTGCCGACGCTGCTGCCTCAGCACAACTTGGCTGCGCGGCTGAGCCCGGTGTGGGGGCGCGATGAACTGGTGGGCGTGCTGGCGCGGCGTTTGGCCGCGCAGCGCTTGTTGACCCTCACCGGCGTGGCCGGCATTGGCAAGAGCACACTGGCACTGGCCCTGGCCGAGCGGGCATTGCCGCGTTATCGCGACGGCGTATGGTGGCTCGACATGGCCGTTGTGCAAGCGCCGAGCGAATTGCTCGGTAGCCTGGCCAGGGGGTTGCAGCTGCATTCGACGCCCGACAGTTTCAACGAACTGGGCCGGCGTCTGGCTTCGCGTCAGTTACTGCTGATACTCGACGGCGCCGACCTGCTGCTGGGCGCGTGCCGACAGCTACTGCGTGCGCTGGGCGAGACGGCGCCTGGCGTCAGTGTGCTGATCACCAGCCGCGAAGCCTTGCTGGCCCCTGGCGAGTGGGTGGTGCGCGTGCCTCGGCTGGCGGTGCCGTCGCCGTCGGCCAATGTCGAACAGGCGATGGCCTGTCCTGCGGTGCAACTGTTCGTGGCGCGCGCGCGTGCCAATCAGCAGGGGTTTGATTTGCGGCCCCAGGATTTGGCGCCGCTGCGCGACCTGTGTCGGCGCCTGGACGGCCTGCCGTTGGCTCTGGAATTGGCGGCCGCCCAGGTGGATGCGTTGGGCATCGGCGGTGTGCAGATGCAAGTACGCACGGGTTTGCAAGTGCTGGCCCGGGGGCGGCGCACGGCGGTGGAACGTCACCGATCACTGACCGCGGCCCTGGATTGGAGCTACGAGCGCCTGAGCCTGCCGGAGTGCTGGCTGTTTCTGCAATTGAGCCTGTTCAAGATGGCGGTCACCTTACCTGGCCTGAGTGACATGGTGGCCGGTACGGAGCTTGAACATGCCGACCTGTCTTACCTGCTGGCACGCCTGGTCAACGTCTCGCTGCTGAGCGTCGAGCCCGGCCTGGGCCAGCCGCGCTATCGCCTGCTCAACTGCGTGCGCAGCTACGCCCTGGGGCAACTGCGCGACCCGCGCCAGGTCGAGCGTTTGCAGCAAGGCTACGCGCCTTGCCTGGGGGCGTTCTCAGGCCGGCCGTTTGTCCTGCAACTCGTCGAGCAGGCAGCGCACGCGCAGTAGATCCTGGGTAGCGAAGCCTTCGCTGAAGCGTGCATGGATTGAACCGAGCAAGTCCCTGGCGAGCTGAATGCGCCCCTGCTGTTGCCATAATTGCGCCAGGGATTCGCCGCAGCGCAGCTCCCAGGCCAGGGCACCTTGCTGGTGCGCCAGGCCCAGCGCCTCCAGTAGCAGTGCTTCGACGGCGTGCTCATCCTCTAGCTGCAAGGCGTACACCCGCAGAATCTCCGGGGCGCACCAGCCCGCCGCGCCACTGCGCGCGCGTTCCAGGGTTGGCACATCCACCGCATGGGTGCCGAAGGTGATCAAGGTGTCTTGGATCAGGCCCAGGCCTTGCCAATCCGGGTGGCCAAGAATACCGGCGTAATGCCCGGCCCAGGTCTGGAACAACTGCACCGAATGCTTGTGCGATTGCTCCAGCAGCAGCCGTTGCAGGGCTTGGGCGTCGTCTTCGGCGCCGTTGTAGCGGGCGATCACCACCCCAGCCAGGGCCAGGGTGTAGCAGATCGAGGTGCCGTGGTTGATCTGCAGGGCCAACTCCAGTGCCTGGCTGGCGGTGCGCCAGGCGCGCTCGGGAAAGCCCTGCAACCACAGGATCCGCGCCAGCACGGTCAAGGAGGCGACACCCTGGTCGTATTGCACGCCAACCCCGAGGGCAAAGCGGTTCACGTGACCGCTTTGGGACATGCGCTGCAACACCTGCTCGGCGTGGTGCCGGGCGAGCGGCTGGTTGCCGGTGTAATGCTGGCCCAGCGCACGCAGCCGCTGCGCGCTAAGGCCCAGCAACGGCTCGGTGTGTGGGTCGAGCCGTTCGAACTGCACGCTCAGCTCCTGCGCTGGGCCGTAGCGCCCGGCACACAGGTTCACCGCCATCAACCCGGAGACCGCACGCAACTGGCCGCCAAGGTCCTGGGTTGTCTCGGCCAGGCGTGCGGCACCCTCGAATGCCGCAATGGTCCGAGGTGCGGCGCCCATGGCGTGGTAGGAGAGGCTGCCCAGGGCCAATTGCAGCTGCAGGGTCAATTGCGCGCAGGGCGTGGTAACCTGGCCAATCAGCGCCAGCGCCTGGTCCACATAGCCGCCGTGCTCACGCAGCAACGACAACTCTTGCCACAGTGGCATCGCGCTGACCGTCAGGCGGATAGCCAGCAGCTGCGCACCGTCGTCAGCAAAGCCCCAGTCGAGGGCGGCACGCACGTCTTCGCGCAGCGGTGCATAACGGTCGATCCACGGCTGTGTGGCGATCAGGTCCCAGTCGCCCTGGGCCTGTTCCATCAGCGCCAGGCAGCGTGCAGCGTGGCGCTCTCGTGTGGCATGCAGTTCGCAGGCCTGGCTGAGCTTTTCCAGGGCGTAGGTGCGGGTGATGTCCAGCAGGCGATAGACCATCTCGTCATCGCTTGCTTCCACGTTCAACAACGACTTGGCCACCAGTTGCGTAATGGAGCCCAGCACTTCGGCGGGGGCCACTTGCTCCCCGGCGATCACCGCCGCTGCGCTGACCAGGCTGAAGCCGCCACGGAAGACCGCCAGGCGGCGCAGGCAGATTTGCTCGCACGCCGTGAGCAGGTCAAAGCTCCAGTCGAGCGTGGCGCGCAGGGTCTGCTGGCGGGGCAGGGCACTGCGTCGGCCGCGGGTCAGCAGGCGAAAGTTGTCTTCCATCTGCACCAGCAGGCCCGGCAAGCCAAACCGTTCAATTTGCGCGGCCACCAGTTCGATCGCCAGGGGAATGCCGTCCAGGCGCTGGCAGATATCAATCGCCAGGGGCAGTTCAGCGTCGCTGAGGGCAAAGCTCTCCTGGTGGGACATGGCGCGCTCGATCAGCAATTGCATGGCCGGGTAACCCAGGGCCTGGGCGCGGTTGCCGGTGGCGGGCGGGCAGGCCAGCGGTTCAAGGCGCTGCACATATTCACCTTCGGCGCGCAGGGCTTCGCGGCTGGTGGTGAGGATGTGCAGGTGCGGTGCATGGCGCAGCAGGGTTTCACTGATCAGGGCGATGTCGTCGAGCAGGTGCTCGCAGTTGTCGATCACCAGCAGCATCTGGCGTGCCTGCAGGCTGCGGGCGAGGCTGGCCAGGGACGCATTCTCGCCCGGTGTCAGGCCGAGCAGGGCGGCCAGGTTGGGCAGGATCATGGACGCGGCACTGAGCGGCGCCAGGTCCAGCAGGTGAATACCGTCGCGGTAATGCCCGATCAGCAATTCCGCGACGCGCAGGGCGACGGTGGTCTTGCCGATGCCACCGGCGCCGGTCAGGGTGATGAAGCGTTGCTGCGGCAGTTGTTGCACCAGAGCGTCGATCAGCGCTTGGCGACCGATCATGCGTGTGCGGCGCAAGGGCAGGTTATGGCTGGGGCGTTGGGGCGCGCCGTCGGTGGGCAGCGTCATGGGTTCAATGCTCAGTGGCGCAACAAAACTGTAGCCGCGCTGGGCGACCGTGACGATATAGCGCTGCCCGGCCTGGCCGTCCCCCAGTGCTTTGCGCAACGCAGCCATGTGCACCCGCAGGTTGCCGTCTTCCACCACACTTTTGGGCCAGACCCGTGCGATCAGCTCCTGCTTGCTCACCACATTGCCGGCGTGCTCCAACAGGATCAGCAGAATGTCCACCGCCCGCCGCCCCAGGCGCAGCGGGCGACCGGCCTCCAGCACCAGGCGCTGGCGCGGGTGGATGCGGTAGGGGCCGAAATGCACGGCCTGGTCGCTCAAGTCATTCATGGCTGCCCAGGTTCTGGATGAGGAGAGCGGCCAGCATATTCCAGGTACGCGCAGACCACTAGGCAGCGATCACATCAGGTTTGCTGCGCGAGTGGTGGTTTCGCCAGGTCATCGGGTTGACGCCTTCGCTGCGGGTGAACATATGGCAGAAGTGCGCCTGGTCGCAAAAGCCACATTCGAGGCTGATCTGCGTGAGGCTCAGGGACGAGCCGGTAATCAGTTCCTTGGCCCGCTGGATGCGTTGCTGGCGAATCCATTCCTGGGGCGACAGCCCGGTGGTGCACTTGAAGGCGCGGGAAAAATGGCTGCGCGACAAGGCGCAGGCCTGGGCCAGGTCGGCGATCGCCAGGCTTTCGCCGAGGTTGGCGAGGATCAGTTGCTTGGCGATGCGCTCACGCCGGGGGCACAGGCCACCGGTGGCGGGCAACCGGGGGGCATATTGCTCGAGTCGGGCCATGACAAATATCCGCAGTCGATGGGAACGTTCCCGGTGGATGGGTGCAGTGTAGACGCCCTTAATCTTGTTGCCGGACCGCCTGGCTGACGAGTTAATCGTTGTTAATTTCGCCAGGTGCGGCGCTGGAAAAGACAGCACAGCTATGCAATCCCGGGCGTGCAGTGCATGCTTCCCTGGCCCCCTGGAAAACGTTTGGATAGCGCCCATGAACCGCAACGATCTGCGCCGCGTCGATATGAACCTGCTGGTGATTTTTGAAGCCTTGATGTTCGAGAAAAACCTGACCCGAGTCGCCGAAAAACTGTTTATCGGCCAACCGGCAGTGAGCGCCGCATTGGGCCGTTTGCGCGATTTGTTCGACGACCCGTTGCTGCTGCGTAACGGCCGTGCCATGGAACCCACGGCGCGTGCACTGGCGATACTCAAGGAGCTGCAACCGGCCATGGACACCATCTCGGGCGCCGTCAGCCGCGCCAAGGATTTCGACCCCTCCACCAGCTGCGCAGTGTTTCGTATCGGCCTGTCCGACGATGCGGAGTTCGGGCTGTTTCCGTCGTTACTCAGCCGCCTGCGCGAAGAAGCGCCGGGCATCATCGTGGTGGTGCGCCGCGCCAATTACCTGTTGATGCCTTCGCTGCTGGCCAGCGGTGAAATTTCCGTGGGGGTCAGCTACACCACCGACCTGCCGGCCAATGCCAAGCGCAAGAAGCTGCGGGATATCCCCTGCAAGGTCCTGCGCGGCGATGACGGCGAGGCGCCGCTGACCCTGGATGATTACTGCGCCAGGCCCCACGCAATGGTGTCGTTCTCCGGCGACCTGAGCGGCAATATCGACCTGGACCTGGCCCGCATCGGCCGCTCGCGTCGCGTGGTACTGGCCGTGCCGCAATTCAGCGGGTTACGCGCATTGCTAGCGGGGACGCAGATTATCGCCACCGTGCCCGATTACGCCGCGTGCGCGTTGACCGAAGGCACATGCCTGCGCGCCGAGGACCCGCCGTTTGCGATTGATGCGGCGGAGCTGTCGATGGTGTGGAGCGGGGTGCATGACAACGACCCGGCGGAGCGATGGCTGAGGGGCAGGATTGCGGAACACATGGCCCGGGCGACGTAGCTTTGCCGGTAATTGTAGGAGCGAGCTTGCTCGCGAAAAACCTGAGGGCGCCACGTTGAACCAGTAAGCCCGCGTTATCGTTGAGGTTCTTCGCGAGCAAGAACTAGACGTCCCCCTCGCTCCTGCAACAAGCCAAACAGCACATACATCCAATTCTCCCCACCGCTCAACGGCCAGACTCTCCCCATCGCTCAATACTCCGGGGAAGCACTCAGCCATGGATTCAACCGTCAACACCAGCCCCGACGAAGTCGTCACCCTGGTCGTCAAGCACCGGGTCAAACCCGGCTTTGAAGTCGAGTACGAAGCCTGGTTGCGCCGCATCGTGCGCATCGCGGGCGAACGCCCTGGGCACCTGGGTGTTGACGTGGTGCGCAGCCAGCAAAACGGCATGGCGCTGTTCACTTGCGTGCTGCGCTATAGCTCCACCAGCGCCCTTGAGCTGTGGCTCGGCTCCCCGCAACGCCAGGCGCTGATCGACGAAGCCGCGCCGATGCTGGCGGACGGCGACCAGACGGAAATCGGCGCGGTCAATGAATTCTGGTTCGCGCCCCAGGCCGAGGGCGGTGCCAAGCCGCCGCGCTGGAAGCAGGCGGTGGTCAGCCTGTTTGTGATCCTGCCGCAAACCTTGCTGCTGCCGTTTATCTGGGGGCCGATCCTGCGGTTGCACCCGTTTTTGTCCAATTACGTGGTCTCCACCTTCCTGGTCACCCTGACCATCGTGTTGCTGGTGGTGTACCTGCTGATGCCGGCGGCCACCCGCCTGTTCGCTCCCTGGCTTGAAGCCTCTGTAAAGGAAACCCTATGAACGCCGATCTGATTCTGTTCAATGGCCAGTTCCACACCGTGGACCGGGAAAACCCACGCGCCACCGCCGTGGCCATCCACCAAGGGCGCTTTGTCGCCGTGGGGACCGACGGCGAAGCCATGGCCCTGCGCGGCAGCGGCACCCAGGTTATCGACCTCAAGGGCCGCACCGTGATTCCCGGCCTCAACGACTCGCACTTGCACCTGATTCGTGGCGGGTTGAACTACAACCTTGAACTGCGTTGGGAAGGCGTGCCGTCCCTGGCCGATGCCTTGCGCATGCTCAAGGACCAGGCCGACCGCACGCCCACGCCGCAATGGGTGCGCGTGGTGGGCGGCTGGAACGAATTCCAGTTCGCTGAAAAGCGCATGCCTACCCTGGAAGAACTCAACCAGGCCGCCCCGGACACCCCGGTGTTCGTACTGCACCTGTACGACCGCGCCTTGCTCAACCGCGCCGCCCTGCGGGTGGCGGGCTACACCAAGGACACGCCGAACCCGCCGGGCGGTGAGATCGTGCGCGACAGTAACGGCAACCCCACCGGCATGCTGGTGGCGCGACCCAACGCGATGATTTTGTATTCGACCTTGGCCAAGGGCCCGAAACTGCCCCTGGAATACCAGGTCAACTCCACCCGCCAGTTCATGCGTGAACTCAATCGCCTGGGCCTGACCAGCGCCATCGATGCCGGCGGCGGCTTCCAGAACTACCCCGATGACTACGCGGTGATCGAGCAACTGGCCAAGGATCAACAGTTGACGGTGCGCATCGCCTACAACCTGTTCACCCAGAAGCCCAAGGAAGAGCTCAGCGACTTCAAGAACTGGACCGGCAGCGTCACCCTGCACCAGGGCGATGACTACCTGCGCCATAACGGGGCCGGCGAGATGCTGGTGTTCTCGGCCGCGGATTTCGAAGACTTCCTCGAACCCCGCCCGGACCTGCCGCTGACCATGGAGCAGGAGCTGGAACCGGTGGTGCGCCACCTGGTGGAACAGCGCTGGCCGTTCCGTCTGCACGCCACTTACGACGAGTCCATCTCGCGCATGCTCGACGTGTTCGAGAAGGTCAACCGCGACATCCCGTTCAATGGCTTGCCGTGGTTCTTCGACCACGCCGAAACCATCACGCCGAAAAACATCGAACGCGTGCGTGCCCTCGGTGGCGGTATTGCGATCCAGGATCGCATGGCGTTCCAGGGCGAATACTTTGTCGAGCGCTACGGCGCCAAGGCTGCCGAAGCCACGCCGCCGATCAAGCGCATGCTGGCCGAAGGCGTGCCGGTAGGGGCGGGCACCGATGCCACCCGCGTGTCGAGCTACAACCCTTGGACCTCGCTGTACTGGATGGTCAGCGGCCGCACCGTCGGTGGCCTGGAGTTGCACGCCGAGGGCTTGCCGCGCCTTACCGCGTTGGAACTGTTCACCCACGGCAGTGCCTGGTTCTCGTCCGAGCAGGGCAAGAAAGGCCAGATCAAGGTCGGTCAACTGGCGGATGTCGCCGCGTTGTCGGCGGACTTTTTCAGTGTCGAAGAAGAAGCCATCAAGTGGATCGAGTCGGTACTGACAGTGGTCGGCGGCAAGGTCGTGTACGGCGCTGGCGACTTCGAAGATTTCGCACCGCCACGGGTACCGGTGCTGCCCGACTGGTCGCCAGTGGTCAAGGTGCCAGGGCACTGGCGCCCGACGTCGCCGATGCAGGCCCAGGTTCACCAGTGCAGCGGACCTTGCGGCGTGCATGCCCACAGCCATGAAAAAGCGCGCCTTTCCAGCGTGCCGGTCAGCGACTTCCAGGGTTTCTGGGGTGCGTTCGGCTGCTCCTGCTTTGCCTTTTGAAGAACACCCCCATCCCCAAAGGAGTTACCCATGACTTACAAGCGCTTGAACAAAGATGATGCTGTTGTGCTGTTGGTTGATCACCAGACCGGCCTGATCTCCCTGGTGCAGGATTTCTCCCCCAACGAGTTCAAGAACAACGTGCTGGCCCTGGCCGACGTGGCGAAGTTCTTCAACCTGCCGACCATCCTGACCACCAGCTTTGAAAGCGGCCCCAACGGCCCGCTGGTGCCTGAGCTCAAAGAACTGTTCCCCGACGCGCCATACATCCCGCGCCCTGGCCAGATCAACGCATGGGACAACGAAGACTTCGTCAAGGCCGTCAAGGCGACCGGCCGCAAGCAGATCATCATTGCCGGTGTAGTGACCGATGTGTGCGTGGCATTCCCGACCCTGTGTGCCCTTGACGAAGGCTTTGAGGTTTTCGTGGTCACCGACGCTTCTGGCACCTTCAACGAAACCGTGCAACAAGCCGCCTGGGCACGCATGACCGCCGCCGGTGCGCAACTGGTCAACTGGTTCTCCGTGGCCTGCGAGCTGCAAGTGGACTGGCGCAACGACATGGAAGGCCTGGCCAACCTGCTCTCGCCGCGCATTCCCAACTACCGCAACCTGATGAACAGCTACTCGGCGTTCGCTGCCAAGTAACCTGCTCTGTAAAACACCGCAAGACCCTGTGGGAGCTGGCTTGCCTGCGATGGCGGTATACCAGTCAACAGCATTGCTGGCTGATACACCGCCATCGCAGGCAAGCCAGCTCCCACATTTGATTGGGTTCACATTTGGTTTGTGGTGTGATCACTGACAGGCTATAAAACAGCCCATCGTCCCCTGAGAAGCGACAATGAACCCTTTCGAAGACATGCGCCTGTTCTGCCAGGTCATGGAGTCCGGCAGTTTTACCGCCGCCGCCGAGCAATTGGGCTTGTCCAAGCAATTCGTCAGCCGCCGCCTGATCCAACTGGAAGACCGCCTGGGCGTGCGCCTGCTCAACCGCTCCACACGGCGCCTGGACGTCACGCCGCTGGGCCAGAGTTACTACGAGTCGGCCTTGCGCCTGCTCGGTGAGGTGGAGCAGGTGGAGCAGGGCATCGCCGGCCAGAACAGCGAGCCGCGCGGCACCATTCGCCTCAGTGCGCCCTTGTCGTTCGCCATGGCGCACCTGGGTTGCCTGCTGCCGTTGTTTTTGCGTCAGCATCCACAGGTCTGCGTTGAAGTCGACCTGAGCGACAGGCCGGTGGACTTGATCGGCGAAGGCTACGACCTGGTGCTGCGCATCGGCACCCTGGAAGACTCCACCCTGATCGCCCGGCGGATCGCCGCTATCGAGCGGGTGTATTGCGCCAGCCCCGACTATCTGGCGCTACGGGGTACGCCATTGAAACCCGAGGATTTAACCACGCACGACTGCCTGCCCTACGGCCACGGCCGCCAGGTGCAATGGCGCTTCAAAGGCAAGTTGCAAGCCTTGAGCGTCAGCGGACGCATGCGCGTCAATAACGGTGACCTGCTGCGCGATACCGCGATTGCCGGTCTGGGCGTTACCTATCTACCGACGTTCATTGTCAGCGAGGCCTTGAAGGACGGTCGCTTGGTCAAGGTATTGGAAGACTTCGCCCCAGAGGCCTTGACCCTGTCGGCGGTGTACCCGCAGCACCGCCAGAGTTCACGCCCGGTGCAAGCGCTGGTGGAGTTCCTGCGCGAACGCCTGGCTAGCGGCTGCTGAACAGTTGGCGGATCAGGTTGGGCGTACTGCCCGTCCACCGCTTGAACGAGCGCCGAAAATTCGCCGCATCGTTGAAGTTCAGGTACGCGGCCACTTCCTCGTTACTCAGCCCCTTGGCCTGGTACAGGTGCAACGCCACGTGCTTGCGCACCCGGTCGACCTGTTGCTGAAAACCCGTGTCGTGCCGTTGCAACTTGCGCTTTAGCGTGGCCGGGCTCATGTCGAAGGTGTGCGCGGCTTGTTCCAGGCTCGGTGGCTGGCGCACGTGTTCGCGCAGGTAGCCGTAGAGGCAGTCCAGAAAGCTTGTGGCAAAGCCCAGTTGCTCGATTTGTTCAAGGGCTTGCTGGCGTGCGACCTGGCCCGCGGTGGCCGAAGCACCGGGCCAGTTGTGGGTGAGGTATTCACGGGGGAGGCACATCATGTCCAGCGGACGTTCGAAGCGTGTGTGTTCGCCCAGATGCACCCAGTATTGCTCGACGTACCGGGGTTCGGCATGGCTGAAACTGCACACCCACGGCAAGCGCTGGCCGCTGAGCCATTGGCTCATGGCAACCAGCGAGGTCATGCTGGCTTCGAGCAGAAAGCGCCAGTGTTCGCCGGCGCCGCAACTGTCCAACCAATACAGGTAAGCGTGGTGCTCATCCAGCTCCACTTGCAGCGTGGCCAGCGGGCTGAGCAGCACTTGTTGCTGGATCAGGATCTCCAGCGCCTGATGAAGGTTGTGTGCATGCCCCAGCGCATGACTGGCGGCGCCGTAGTAGCCGGGCAGCAGGCGTTGGCCAAACAGGAAACTGCTGTCATCGGCATCCAGCAGTTTGCGGCTGTTGCCGATCAAGCCCAAGAACTGCTGCGGGCTCAACCGCGCGTTGCCGGCCAGGATGTCTTCGTGGAACAGGCCGGTGCCGCGCAGCAAACGATGGCTGTCGATGTCCCGGGACAAGCCCAGGTCGATCAACGTGGCGGGTTGATAATGACCGGGGATGAAGCGGCTGTCGTTTTCATACCAACTGGTTTTCACAGCCATTTCAGGCGCTTTTCGCAAGAGGGTGTTTGGCGCGGGCCAGGCCCATATTCAGCCGCTTTAGCAACTCGTGGGGTGACTCTTGCAAGGCCATCACCACCGCCGTGGTCGCCGCCAGTTGCAGGCGTTCGCCCTGTTGCCGGGTCTTGTGGGCGAGGCTCTGCACCGCGTGTTGCAACTCCAGTGCCAGACCCTGGGCCTGGCGCTCGCCGGTGTTGGGCAGCAGCACCACAAAACGATCGCCTGCCAGGCGGCACAACAGGTCCTGGCGGCGCAGGTTGAGCAACAGCACATGGCTGACCGCCTGTAGCACCGCATCACCCTCGGCATGCCCGTAGGCCTGGTTGATGGCGGCGAAGTTGTCCAGGTCCAGGGCCAGCAGCGACAGCGGTTGTTGCTGCTCTTGGCTGTCGCGCAGGCTGTCGGCGAGTTGGCGCTTGAGGTAGTCGGCACCGGCCAGGGGGGTGAGTTTGTCGAATAGCCGATGCTCGCGAAACAACCGCTCGCGTTTTTCCATCTGTGCGCTGATCGCCAGTTGTTCGTGGTGCCAGTGGTAGATACCGATCGTCAGCAGGATCATGCCCACCGGCATTGGCCCTGACTCCAGCCAGTGATCCCAGGAGATGCTGTCAGGCAGGCGGATGAATTCGTCGAGGCTGTCGATCCACCAGGAAAAAAAGATGCACGACAGCCCCAGCGCCAGGTATTGGGTGACCCGTCCGGCGGGGCGGCTTTTCAACACCAGGCCCAGCCAGATCAGCGCGAGCAGCGCCGAACCGCCTTCGCCGATGATATCCAGCCACACCCATTCGCTGACGCTTTTGAGCTCGCCGCAGGCCAGGTGCAGGATCAGTCCGAGGTTGGCGGCGATCAGTAGCAACGCGAGTTTCCAGCGGTGGGGTTTGAGCACGGAAAACATGGCCACGGGTCCTTGGGCAAATAAGCGATGGGCGCCAGCACAGCAGATTGATGTGACGGTTGGATGACGGGGTGGGAGGGTCGAATCAGCTCATGCCCTCGGTGCATTTTTCATGCTGAACATGGACCCCATGTGGGAGCTGGCTTGCCTGCGATGACGTCCTCACAGCCGCCCCATATCTACCTGACACCCCGCAATCAAACTGTGGGAGCTGGCTTGCCTGCGATGACGGCCTCTCAGCCGACACCTATCCACCTGACCCCCCACCATCCAACTGTGTGAGCGGGCTTGCTCGCGAAGGCGGCCTGGCAGTCAACACAGTTGTATTGTGTGCACATCCATTGCTGCGGTAACGGCTACTTAGGGTTCCGCCCTGACGGCGGGTCACTTTTGGAAGGACCCAAAAGTAACCAAAAGGTCCTCGCCCCACCACTCGGCACCTCGCTTAGGCTCGGTGTGCCCGTAATCCGCCAGTGATTTGGGCGGCTAAACCGGCATCCCTGCCGGTTTACCCCCCAAATCCCTGTCGAATTCCGGCCAGCGTGGTTTAACGGGGCGCCTGAGATCAAAAGCAGATCAAGATCAAGAGCGGCTCGCTTCGCATCGTAGTTACCGTCGACCGCCTTCGCAGGCAAGCCAGCTCCCACCTCTGACCGAGGTCATTTCAGCTCATTTGAGCCCTCCACAAGCTTGTAAACCCCGCTTTGACAGGCTCTGCCCGCAACCCTGTCACAGAACCGTCACGCCCCATCCCTAGCTTGCCCTCCCAGTTGCCGGGCCTCTTGCCTGGCGCCAACGGATTCTTGGGGAGGGTTTCATGTACAAGCGCACCGGGCTCGTCAGCTTTACGCTTACCGCCTTGGCCCTGGCGATAGCCTGCGAGCGGGTCAATGCCGCCGAAGCGGCCACCACCGAGCATGTCGATGTGGTCGGCCAAGCCGCTGCAATCGACAGCGCCCTCAAGGAGCAGCGCTCTTCCGATAGCATCAAGAGCGTGGTGCATGCTGACGGCGTCGCGCAGTTGCCGGATGAGAACGTTGCCGAGGCGGTGCAGCGCTTGCCGGGCATCAGTGTTGAACGTGACCAGGGCGAAGGTCGCTTTGTGAGCGTGCGCGGCCTGGGTCCGGACCTCAACAGTGTGACCATCAACGGCACCCTGGTGCCCTCGCCTGAGAGCGAGCGCCGTGCCGTGGCCCTTGATGTTCTGCCTTCGGAATTGGTGCAGTCGTTGTCGGTGATCAAGACGCTCACACCGGACATGGACGCCAACTCCCTGGGCGGCACTGTTGATGTGAAGAGCCTGTCGGCGTTCGATCACAAGGGCCTGTTCTACACCGGCAGCACTGAGGCCAGCTACGACAAGAACACACACCAGACCAGCCCGAAATTCTCCGGCGCCGCCAGTAACCGGTTCAGCCTCGGCGACGGTATCGACAACTTTGGCGTGGCCGCGGCGCTCAGTTGGCAGAAGCGTGATTTTGGCTCGGACAACGTCGAAACTGGCGGCGCCTGGGACTTTACCAACGGTGCCCGGCTCAACGAATTCGAGCAGCGCGACTACGACATCAGCCGTGAACGCGCCGGTGGTGGCCTTAACTTCGATTACACGCCCGATGACTTGAGCAGCTACTACCTGCGCACGCTCTACAGTCGCTACAAGGACACCGAAACCCGTAACGCTGCCAGCCTAGAGTTCGCTGACCCGCAAGCGCCCGGCGAATTGGGCGAAGTCGAGGGCAAGCGTAAGCTCAAGAACCGTGAGGAAACCCAGCAAATCCAGTCCTACGTATTGGGCGGTGAACGCATGCTCGGCCTGTGGACCCTGAGCGGCCAGGCCGGGTACAGCCGTTCCAGCGAAGACAGCCCGGGGCATATTGCCGGTGCGACCTTCGACGGCGGTGACTTTGCCGACAGCGGCTTTTACGACAAGACCAAGCCGCGCCCGATCATCGGCAGTGGTTTCTACGACCCCGCCAATTTCAGCCTCGATAAAGTCGACTGGGAAAAACAGCACACCCAGGACACCGAGAAGAACCTGCGCCTGGATCTGGCCCGCGACTACGACCTTAGCGGTTACGCATCCCAGTTCAAGTTCGGCGGCAAGGTCAGCCGGCGCCACAAGGACAATGACCTGGAGGCCTGGGTCTACAAGGACCTGGATGAACAGGGCTTGAGCGATGAACAACTCAACCTTACGCAGTTCCAGAAGGGCAACGTCGACTACCGTCTCGGCCGCTTTGGCCCGGGCATCAGCGCGGGCAATATTCGCCAACTGATCGGCGGCCTCAATCGCGATGACTTCTATGACCCCACCGAATCCACGGTCAACGACTTCACCATTCGCGAAGACATCAACGCCGGCTACCTGATGAACACCGTTGTTATCGACGACTGGCGCTTCATTGCCGGCATGCGTTACGAAGGTACCGAATTCGAAGCCAAGGGCACCGGCGCCACGGACGGCCAGTTCAGCGCCACCGAGACCAAGCGCCGTTATCACCACTGGCTACCGGGCCTGCATGCGCGCTACCAGATTGACAAGAACACCCAGGTACGCGCCGCCTGGACCAAATCGGTGGTGCGTCCGACCTTTGGCCAATTGGCCCCTGGTTTTGTGATCGACGATGACGAAGCCACCTTCGGCAACCCGGACCTCAAGCCGCTCGAATCAAGCAACCTGGACCTGGGCATCGAACATTTCATGGGCCGCGCCGGTACCGTGTCGGCATTCGTGTTCTACAAAGACATCCAGAACTTCGTCTACAACACCGACGTGGCCGGTACCGGTGCCTGGGCCAACTTCGCCGAGGCGCACACCTTTGCCAACGGCGACAGCGCCAAACTCTATGGCCTGGAACTGGCCTACTCACAGAAGTTCGACTGGCTGCCTGCGCCATGGAACGGCCTGATGATCGGTGCCAACAGCACCTTCAGCCGTTCCAGCGCGGACATCGAGGGCTTCGACAGCGCCAGCGGGCGCACTCGCAAGCGCAACATCAGCCTGCCCAACCAGTCAGACACGGTCGGTAACCTGATGCTGGGATGGGAAGACGACACACTCAGCTTGCGCCTCTCGGCCAATTACAAATCGGCCTATTTGTACGAGCTGGCGTCGATCAATGACAAGGCCCATGACCTGCACGTCGACGCGCAAACCTTTGTTGATTTCAGCGCGCGCTACTCCCTGACCAAAAACCTGCAGGTCAGCTTCGAGGCACAGAACCTCACCGACGAGTCGTATTTCGTCTACACCGGCCACCGTAGCTACAACGGCCAGTACGAAGAGTACGGCCCCACCTACAAGCTGGGCCTGACCTTCACCCATTTCTAACCGTTGCCCCCTGTAGGAGCGAGCTTGCTCGCGAAAAACCTCAGCGATAACGCGGGTCGCCTGAATGAGCGCGGCGCCTGTGCGTTTTTCGCGAGCAAGCGCGCTCCTACAGGGCATCAGGGCAAGCCGTCCCAAACGGGATCTCCATTGTTTTCGAAGGATTGTCTGTTCATGAGAATTTCCAAGCTGTGCCTGCTGGTTGCGTTGGTAATCAGCGGCAATGCGTTCGCCACCGAGCTACCGCTGACCCCTTGGGCACCCAGCCTGAATGCCCAAGCCGTGGCCTTCCTGCCCGGCGGCACCCAGCGCGTGGCCGCCAGTGCCCGCGACGGCCTGTTGTTGCTCGACGATAAAGGCGCCGAACTGGCCCGGTTCAAGGGCCGTTTCAGCAGCCTCGACACCCGCGCTGCCGGCACTCAATCGCTGATCGCCAGCCTCGACAACGACCGCCAGCAGGCCTTGCTGATCGGTCTGGATGGCGTCGGCAAAACCTGGGGTGCGCCGCTGTACCTGCCGACCCGCGACTTTGCGGTAAATAGCCTGTGCCTCTATCGCGATTCGGCGGCCAACCTGTTTGTGTTTCTGGTCGGTGAAGAGGGCAAGGGCGAGCAGTGGCTGGTGGGCAATGGCTCGACCCTGCTGGCCCAGGCGCAGCGTGTTCGCAGCCTGTCACTGCCGCCATCGGCGCAGTACTGCCAAGTGGATGATGCGGCCGAGCGATTGGTGGTGAACGAGCAAAACGTCGGCTGGTGGGCCTACCCGGCGCACCCGGAAGCCGAGGTGAAACGCACGCCCGTGGCGCTGTTCGACGACCCCGCGCGCGAAGCAGGCGCCATGGCGCTGGTGCCGGGCGGGGTGCTCGTGCTGGACCCGAAAACCGCGCAATTGCAGCTGTTCCAGCAAGTCGGGGAACGTTGGGTTGGGCAATCCAGCCTCGCCTTGCCGGGCCTCAAAGAACCGGAGCAACTGGTGATCCAGGGCCGGCAGGTGCTGGTGCGGGATGACGACAGCGGCCAGCTCTATCAGGGCCGTCTCGACTGGCAAGCCACGCCGGTGCCGGTTGCGCCGATACTTGCGCAAGTCGCCGCACTGCGCCAGACCGAACCCGTGGGTCGCCAAGGCGACGCGGCGGATGACCCGGCCATCTGGATTCACCCGGACACGCCGGCCAAAAGTCGTGTGCTGGGGACCAACAAGAAACAGGGCCTGCTGGCCTACGATCTCGACGGCAAGTTGCTGCAGGAACTGGCAGTGGGGCGGCTGAACAATGTAGACCTACGCCCAGGCTTCAAACTGGGTACGCACACCGTCGACCTGGCCGTGGCGAGTAACCGCGACCGCAACAGCCTGAGCCTGTTCAGCATCGACCGTCAGAGCGGCGAGTTGCGTGAAGCCGGTGAGGTCCCCACGCCACTCAAGGACATCTACGGTATCTGCCTTTACCAGCCCGCCAGCGGCGAGCTTTACGCGTTTGCCAATGACAAGGATGGCACCTTCCTGCAATACCGCCTGAGTGCACCGACTGGCCGTGTGCAGGGCGAGTTGGTGCGCCAGTTCAAGGTCGATAGCCAACCCGAGGGCTGTGTGGCCGATGACCAGCGCCAACGCTTGTTCATCGGTGAGGAAGATGTCGGCGTGTGGGCGATGGATGCCCGTGCCGAGCAACCGGCCACGCTCACTTCGGTGATCAAAGTCGGCGCGCAACTGCACGCGGACGTCGAAGGCTTGGCGTTGTATCAAAGCCCCGCGCGGGATTACCTGGTGGTCTCCAGCCAAGGCAATGACAGCTACCTGGTGCTGGACGCCGAGCCGCCATTCGCTGTGCGCGGCGCCTTGCGCGTTGGCCTCAATGCGGCCGCCGGCATTGATGGCGCCTCGGAAACCGATGGCCTGGAGGTCACTGCTGTCAACCTCGGCGGGCCCTGGAGCCAGGGCATGCTGGTGGTGCAGGACGGCCGCAAGCGCATGCCCGAGCAAGCCCAGAACTTCAAGTTCGTGCCCTGGGCCGAGGTGAGCCGCGCGTTGAAATTACCTTGAGCTGTCATCACGCAGTCATCCGTTTTTAATCGAATAGGAGCTTCACCATGCGCGCGACGATGGAACATATGACGATCTGGAGCTTGATCAGCGACGCCAGCCTGTTGGTCAAGGCCGTAATGATCACTTTGCTGTTGGCATCCTTGCTCAGCTGGTACCTGATCATTCAGCGCAGCCGTGTGCTGCGTGGGTTGGATCGGCAGCTTAACGGCTTCCTGTCGCGCTTTCGCGTGGCGTCGGACCTGCAGCCCTTGTATCGCGAAACCGTGCAGGCAGGCGAGGGCGGTGTGGCGCCGATCTTTATTGCCGGCATGCAGGAATACCAGCATCTGCGCCACCACGATCCGGCCGTGCTCGAGGGTGTGGAGCGCGCCTTGCAGGTAGCGATCACCGAGCAGGAACTGGAGCTGGAAAAGGGCTTACAGTTTCTGGCGACGGTGGGGTCGGTCAGCCCCTATATCGGTCTGTTCGGGACCGTGTGGGGCATCATGAACTCGTTTCTTGGCTTGTCCCAGGTGCAGCAGGCCACGCTATCGACCGTGGCACCGGGCATTGCCGAAGCCTTGATTGCCACGGCTATTGGCCTGTTTGCGGCGATTCCGGCAGTGATCGCCTATAACCGTTTCGCGGCACGCAGCCAGACCTTGCTCACGCGCTACTACGCTTTTGGCAATGAGCTGCAAGTGCACCTGCACCGCACGCTGCGCGGTACCTCGATCAACCTGGCCGTGGCCGCCTGAACAAGGAGCAAAGCGATGTTGATCAGGCCGCAACGCAAGCACGGGCCCAAGGCCGAGATGAATGTGGTGCCCTACATCGACGTGATGCTGGTGCTGCTGGTGATCTTTATGGTCACCGCGCCCATGCTCACCCAGGGTGTGAAGATCGAACTGCCCAAGGTCGCCGCCGAGGCGCTGGCCAGCGATACGCGCCAGCAGATCCTGACGTTATCGGTGAAGGCCGACGGTGGCTACTACTGGAACCTGGGTGACGAACTGGACACCCGCCAGCAGACCGACAGTGCGATGACCCTGGAAGAAATGAGCGCCAAGGTCATGCAGGTGGTGGCGGCGCGCAGCGATACCCAGGTGTATATCCGTGCTGACGACAATGCCGGTTACGGCCGTGTGGTGGCGGCCATGGCGGTACTGCAGAAGGGCGGTGTCAGCAACCTTGGGCTCGTCACCGAGGCCCCACAATGACAGCGATGAGCATGCGTAGTCCGGCACTGGCCTTGGCGCCCAACGGCGATGGTTTCTGGCGCAAAAGCCTGGCAGCGAGTCTGGCCGTGGCGCTGCATGGTGCGGTGGCAGTGGCGTTGATGCTGGGCTGGTCAACGGAGCGACCAGGGGTGGATGCGCCACGGGTGATGCACACGCAGTTGGTGGTTTTACCTGCGCCGGCACCGGCACCGACACCTGAGTCCGTCGCTGCCGCGCTGCCAGAACCTGTTGTTATCCCGGTACCGACCAAACCGACAGTTGATCCGCAGGTCCAGGCGCAAAAGCTCGAGAAAGCCGCCCTGGCACGCAAGCGGGTTGAAGAAAAGAAACTCGAGCAACAACAGCGCATGGCAACCGAGCAGCGCAATCGTGAGTTGGAACAGCAGCGCCTGAGCCAGGCGCGTGCCGCTTCGGAAAAAGCCAGAGCCCCCGTGCCTGCGCCTACCCCAGCATTCGACAGCCGCCAGTACCAGCCCTTGAGCAAGGCCGCCCCGGACTACCCCGAACGCGCCCTGGACAAGAACATCGAAGGCGACTGTTCAGTGGAGTACACCGTCAACACCCAGGGGCACGTGGAAAACCCCAAGGTGCTGGACGGCTGCCACCCGTTGTTCATTCGGCCCTCATTAGCAGCGGCCAATACTTTTCGCTACCAGCCGAGAATCGTCGATGGCAAGGCTGTTGCCGTACCGGCGGTGCGCAATACCTTCCACTACCGCATCAAATGAATTTCTCCTGGCGGTGGTTCAGTTAAAGATGCAGTGACTGACACACCGCGTTCGCGAGCAAGCCCTCAAGCATTCGCGAGGTTACTTAACTCAAGGCCCGCCACATACCGTTCCAGATTTGCCAGGAACGTATCCGCAATTTCTTCCTTGCTGTTGGTCGAAATAGCTGAAGTATGCGGCGACAGCCGTACCCTCGGATGGCTGTACAGCGGGTGCCCGTCGGGCAATGGCTCTGGCTCGGTGACGTCGAGGGACGCCAGGCCGATCTGGCCGTTATCCAGCGCGTGCAACAGCGCTTGCTGATCGAGCAGGCCTCCGCGGGCAATGTTGATCAGGTGCAGCCCCGGCTTGGCGCTGGCCAGTACATCACGGTCGATGATATGCCGCGTCGCTTCGGTCAGGGGTGCCGCCACCACCAGGTGATCGGCGCGGGCAAACAGGTCGTGGATGTCATTGGCCGCTTCCACGCCATCGAGGCCGAACGGCGTTGTGCTTTGACGCAGTGCCACGACCTTGAGCCCCAGTGCCAGGGCCTTTTGCGCCAGGCTTGCGCCAATCGCGCCAAAGCCCAAAAGGCCCAGCGTGGTGCCCTTGAGCGGGCGCAGCGCGGTGAACTGCCATTGGGCATCCTTTACCCAGATATCCGGCAAATGCTTGGACGCGGCAAAGATCGCCGCCAGAGCGAACTCCGCCAGGTTATCGGCAGCACTGCCTCGTGAGGTGGTCACCGGCGGGCCGTTGAACAGCCACCGCGGGTAGAAGTCGATACCCGACGATACCAGGTGCACCCACTGTGCGCCGTAGGGCCAGCCCGGTGGCGGGTTATCGGGGGCGGTGTAGCCACGCACATTGATCGGGCGCAGCAGCAGGATATTGGCGTGGGGCGGCAAGTCACTGGGCACACCGACCGGCACGCCGATTACCTGGGCTTGGGGGTGCAGTGGCGCAAGACGCTCACGGATCACCTGGTTGAAGTCCTCGTCCAGTTGGCTGGCAATAATCACCTGGCTCATGTGCGTTCCTTCTGGCGCTGGTTGAACACCGCTTTGCCGACGCCCTGCAGCACGGCGTCATTTTGCGGAGTGTGGACGCGGCTGCACAGCACATCGCGGTAATGCCGTTGCAGTGGGCTATGGCGTGACAGGCCAGGGTTGCCCGAGGCTTCGATGGCCAGCTCGACCGCACGGATTGCATTGCCGGTGACCAGGTACTTCACCTGTGCGGCATTGGCCGTTGGCGTGTGGCCTGCGGCGGCAGTGTCGAGCAGGCTGCGGTTGGCAAACAGCAGCGTGTCGATATGGCCGACGGTCTCCTGAAAACGCGGCAGGGTGAACAATGCCGCGCCGAGATTTGACGGCTTGCGTTCCTCCAGCCAGTCCACCAGCCAGTCCCGTGCCGCCTGAGCCACGGCGTCGTACACCGACGACAGCAACACCGACATCCACAGGAAGCCTTCGCCATCCAGCTCCGCTTGCGGGGCGCTCCAGGGGCTGACGCTGACCGCATGGTCCAGGGGCACCAGAACGTTGTCGAGTACCACCTCATGGCTGCAGGTGGCGCGCATGCCCAAGTGATCCCAGGTGTCGATGATGCTGACACCGGGGCTGGCCTTGGGCACCAGCCAGGCGCCTACCAGCGGGTCGGCGTCGTCGCTGCGCGCCCACACGCTGAACCAGCTCAGGCCATGGCTGCCGGTGGAGTAGAGCTTGCGTCCACTGATACGCCAGCCCTCGGCGGTGCGCACCGCGGTGGTGGCCGGCAAACCACCACGGGCCGGGGTGCCCAGGTCGGGTTCGACCCGCAGGGCGTTGATCAGTGCACCGTTTTGCACCGCGTCTTGCGCGACTTGCATGCGCAGGTGTGCGGGCCAGGTCTGGCTGTCTTGCAGGCGGCTGTGTTGCAGGTATTGCATCACCAGGATCAGGGCCGTGGACGGTTCGCCCTTGGCGATGGCGCTGATGACCTTGCGCGCCTGGGCCAGGCTGGCGCCACCGCCGCCAAGTTTCTTCGGCACGGTCAGGGCGATGAGTTGGTGTTGGTGCAGGAGCTTGAAATTAGCGTGGGGGAAGGCGCCGCTTTCGTCATAGAGGGGCGCGGTACTGGCCAGCTCGGCGCTGAGGCGTTCAAGCAGTGTATCGAATTGGGCGAGTTCCTGTGGGAGCTGGCTTGCCTGCGATCGCGGTTTATCAGGCGGTAGTGTAGTTGGCTGGCACACCGCTATCGCAGGCAAGCCAGCTCCCACATAGGTCGAGCGACTGCGCGATTGGCTCATACCAGCGCCTCCACCGGCTCTTCAATCACGCTGTAGCGGTTCGCCGGCACCTCCAGGCCGAGGTTGTCGCGCAGGGTATGGCCGCTGTACTCGGTACGGAACAACCCTCGCTGTTGAAGCACCGGCACCACCAGCTCGGTGAAATACTGCAAGCCATCCGGCAGCACCGAATTGATGATGAAACCATCGCTGGCGCCGCTCTCGAACCAGGTCTGGATCGCATCCGCGACCTGTTCCGGGGTGCCGACAAAGTCGCGCTGGGGCCGTGAGAAACGCAGGGCCACTTCGCGCAGGGTCAAGCCTTCGTCCCGGGCCAGTTGCTTGATACGTTCGGAGCCGCCTTTCTGGCTGTTGGCGCCCAGGTCGCCCAGTTCGGGGAAGGGCGCATCCAGCGGGTACTGGCTGAAATCATGGTCGTTGAACGGCCGGCCAAGGGCGACGATGGCGTCTTCTACCGTGACCAGCGCCACGGCTTGCTGGTAGCGGCTTTCCACTTCGGCCGCATCACGCCCGACAATCGGGCGAATACCCGGCAAAATCGACAGGCTGTCCGGGTCGCGGCCAAAGCGCTTGGCGCGCCTTTTCAAGTCGGCACTGTAGGCCTTGCCCTCGTCGACAGTGTCCACATGCACGAAAATCGCATCGGCGTTTTCAGCGGCAAAGTTACGCCCATCCTCCGAAGTGCCCGCCTGGAAAATCGCCGGTTGGCCCTGGCGCGAGCGCGCGATGTTCAGCGGGCCTTTGACCGAGAAGAATTCGCCCTTGTGGTTAAGCGCATGCAACTTGCCCGGGGTGAAGAATTCGCCGCTGTGCTTGTTATAGGCAAAGGCGTCGTCCTCCCAGGAATCCCACAGGCCCTTGACCACATTCAAATGCTCCTTGGCGATGCGATAACGCACGGCGTGGGGCGGGTGCTCGGCCTTGCCGAAGTTATCGGCGGTGCCACTCAGCCACGAGGTGACCACGTTCCAGCCGGCGCGGCCGCCGCTGATATGGTCCAGCGAAGCGAACTGGCGTGCCACCTGGTAAGGCTCGGTGTAGCTGACGGTCACGGTGGCGACCAGGCCGATGTGAGTGGTCAGCGCGGCCAGGGCCGAGAGGATCGTCAGCGGCTCGAAGCGGTTGAGGTAATGGGGGCTGGACTTGGGGTGGATATGCAGGCTGTCGGCGATGAACACGAAGTCGAACCGGGCTGCTTCGGCCAGTGCGGTCTGCTGCTTGTAGAAGCCGAAATTGGTGCTGGCGTCGGGTTGTGCCTGCGGGTGGCGCCATTCGCCCCAACCGTGGCCGACGCCGTGCACCATGGCACCGAGTTTCAATTGACGTGGCTTGCTCATGTTCTGCTCCTTAGCGCGAGGCTTGTTCGAGGGGGATACGCTTGGCGTTGAAGCTGGAATCGAAGCCCTGGGAGACGTCGATGTGTTTGCTCAAAAGGCCTTCTTTTACATAGGTGTCGGCGGTGGCTTGCAGGCCGTGGATCACCGTATCGTCAATCGTGACGGGGGACAGATGGGTGTCCTTGGCCACTTCGATATGTACGGCCAGTGGCAGGCCAGTGATCTTGGCCTGGGCAGCGGCGTATTGCTCGGGATGGGTATTGGCCCAGGCATAGGCGCGATCAATGCGGGCGACAAAGTCGTCCAGTTGCACACGTTTGTCGGCAATGGCCTGGCCGGTGGCCGCGAAGTACAGGTGATTGCTCAGCAGGTGCTTGCCGCTGACCAACACCCGAGCATTGCTTTGTGAGGTGACCACGGTGGTGTAAGGGTCCCATGTCGCCCAGGCATCGGCGGTGCCGTTGTCGAGTACCAGCCGGGATTCGGCGGGCAGCAGGAAGATGAACTGCACATCCTGGGTGGTCAGCCCGGCATTGTTCAGGGCCTTGATCGCCAGGTAATGCCCGATGGAGCCGCGCCCGGTGACGATCTTCTTGCCCTTGAGGTCGGCCGCGGTCTTGATCGGTGAATCCTTGGGCACCAGCAGCGCGGTGGTGTTACGGCCTTCGGCATGGATGATGCTGATCACCTTGATCGAGGCACCGGCGCCGAGGGCGAACACATAAGGGGCATCGCCCAGGGCGCCGACATCCACAGCACCGGCATTCAGCGCTTCGCCCAGGGGCGAGGCCGAGGGGAATTCCGACCATTTGATCTCGTAGGGCACGTTCTGGCTTTCGCCCGAGGCTTCCAGCAGCGCCTTGATCGTGGATTTCTGGTTGGCCACGCGCAGCGGTTGCAGGTCGCCAGCCTGGACGGTAGAAAGCAGGCCGAGGGCGAGGGCAGCGCCCAGCAACAGGCGTTTGAATGCAATGGCGTACAGCATGGGAAAAACTCCAGGCGTTAGGTAAAGGAAAGTACCTCCGCCTGGAGAAGGGGTCGGTTGGGCGAAACGGTGCAGCGCTGAATCAGATCACGTAGAAGCCATGGGTGCCGTCGCGGGCCAGTTGTTCCACGAGGCCGAACTCCCAATCCAGGTAAGCCTGCATGGCTTCCCGAGGGTTGTCGGTGCCTTCGTAAGGGCGGCGGTAGCGGTCGATACGTGGGGACGCCAAGTGGCTTTCACCTGACTCAAGGGGCAGCTGCGCCTGGATCCAGCCGGCTGTGCCGTCCTGCAGCAAAAAGACTGGCTTGCCGGTAAGCGCCTCGACTTCCGGCACCGCCAGGCGCGCCAGTTGGCTGCTGCCGCAGGTCAACACATAGCGCTGGGCGCTCGGTACCTTGCCCAGGGCCTCTGGCAGTTGCGCGCGCAGCACCCACCAGGCGCCGGGGATATGACGTTTCACGTAGTTGGCGCTGGCGGTGAAGTCCAGCACCAGGGTGTCGCCATGGCCGAGCCAGTCGGCAAGGGTGTGGGGGCTGATCAGTTCGGCCTGGGGCGGCGGCGGTACTGGCGCGACCCATGCGCCGCGCTCGCTGAAGTGCTCTGCTTGCAGGTCATCCAATACGTACACCTGCCAGCCCAACTGGGCCAGCCACGACGCAGACATATTGGCGCGCACGCCGTCGTCGTCCACCAGTACCAGGCGCGCACCGCGCACACTGGCCACGTGGTCGGTTTCCTGCACCAGTTGCCCGCCCGGGGTGGCGCGGGCGCCCGGCAGGTGGCCGGCTTCGAATTCTTCCACGGTGCGCACATCGAACAGGTAAGTGGTGCGTGTCGCGTCCTGTTGCCAGCGCTGCAGATCATTGAGGGTTGCACGTTTTACCGAGGCTTTGTCGGCAACACCACGGGCCTCTTGGGCGGCCAGCTGGCGATGGTTTTCCGAGGTCGGTGCAAACTGGCGCGCCTGCCCATGGGCGAGGGTCTGCCCGGCCAAGCTCCAGCCGATGGTGCCGTTGCGCAGGGCCGCCACCGGGTTGGGGATGCCGGCGTTGATCAACGACTGAGTGCCGATAATGCTGCGGGTGCGCCCGGCGCAATTGACGATAATGCGCGTGGCCGGATCGGGCGCCAGCTCACGGGCGCGTAACACCAACTCAGCCCCCGGCACGCTGATGCCCGTGGGGATGCTCATGGTCTGGTATTCATCGAAACGCCGCGCATCTAGCACCACCACATCGGCCTGGCTGTCGAGCAAGGCCTGGACCTCTTCGGCGGCCAGGGACGGCGTGTGACGCTGGTTCTCCACCAGTTCGCCAAACGCCTTGCTCGGTACATTGACGTCGATAAACAGCTCGCCACCGGCCCGGCGCCAACCGTCCAGCCCACCCTCCAGCAGGCTGACCTGGGTGTAGCCCAGTGCAACCAGGCGTTCGGCGGCGCGGTGGGCCAGCCCTTCGCCGTTGTCGTACAGGGTGACCTGGGTATCGCGGCGTGGAATGCGCGCGTACACCTCCAGTTCCAGCTTGGACAAGGGAATATTCGCGGCGAACAGCGGATGGGCCTCGGCAAAGGGGGCTTCCTCACGCACGTCGATCAGCGCGACTTCTTCGCGTGCCAACAGGGCCTGGCGAATCTGCGCAAAGCTGCGGGTCGATACAGTGGTCATAGGGCAGGGCTCTTTTCTTTGGACAGGTCCCAGATGTTCGGGAGGTAGGCATTGGAATAACCGGAGATAAACAGTTTCTCGCTGCCGTCGGGCTGGTACACCGCCCGGCGCACCGCGCCGATATTGGCGCCGTATACGTGGATGCTGATGGACACTTGGTCAGCGTGTGCATTGCTGACCTGGTGGATATCACCGACCTTGGGCGACACCGTTTCGACCTGGCCGGGCAGCAATTGCACGGGGTCGCCTTGCGCTACCAGGCTGCCGCCCGGCGCCCGGGCAAACCCCTGGGAAAACTCCGCGCCGCGCAACATGCCGATCAACCCCCACACCCTGTGGTCATGAATCGGCGTGCGTTGCCCCGGCCCCCACACAAAGCTGACCACGCTGAAGCGCTGGCGCGAATCGGCATGCAGCAAAAATTGCTGATAGCGCTCGGGGTCGGATTGGGCGAATTCGTCGGGCAGCCAATCATCGTGGCTGACCAGTTGCGCCAGCAGCTTGCCGCCACGGTGCAGCAGGTCGCCTTCACGCGGGTTGCCGTCGATCAATTCCGCCAGGGCGCCTATGAAGGCTCTGAGTCTCTCGGGGTGTCGGGCCTGGGTCATGACCATTCCATCGGGCTGTTGGTGTGCTTTTATATAAGCATAATGTTTATTTTTAATATGCTATTTTTTAATGATTAGCTTATAGCCGAAGGTAATTTAGAACCGGTTTGAATAGCGTTAGACGTTATTGATCACTGGGTGGGCTATCCAGACCTGTGTGCGGCCACTATGCTTCACGCACATCTTAATGACTGATCTGTATGTGCGGCCCAAATGAAAATTGACGATATCGATGCCTTTGTCGAAGTGATTCGTTGCCAGTCCATCAGCCATGCCGCCGCGTCGTTGCAGCTGACCCAGCCAGCCATCACCCGCCGCGTGCAGAACTTCGAGCAGGCACTGGGGGTGGAGCTGTTCGACCGCAACACCAAGCCGCTCAAGCCGACGCTGATCGGTACCCGCGTTTATGAGCAATGTCGGTTGATCCTGCGTGAGATGGATGCCCTGCGCGAACTGGTGGCCACCGATGCTCCGCCCACCGGCGTGCTACGCCTGGGTGTACCGCAGACCATCGGCGATGTGGTGCTGCTGGACGCGCTCAAGCACCTGCGCAGCGAATACGCCGACTTGCGCGCCCAGGTTGCCACCGGCTGGGGCAGCCAATTGGTCGGCAAGATCGAACGCGGCGAACTGGATGCGGCGGTGGCGTTGTTCCCTGCGGGCAAGATCTTCCCGGACAACCTAGTGGGTGAGTCCATCGGCAAGATGGAGTTGGTGGTGGTGTGTGCCAAGGCGCAACTGCCGAAGAAGCCGTGCAAGCTGGCTGACGTGTACCAGAGCGGTTGGATTCTTAATCCGGACGGCTGCGGGTTCCGTGCGGGGTTGCAGCGCACCTTGTCTGACCAGGGCCTGGCGCTGCGGGTGAACCTGGAAACCTTTGGCACTGAACTGCAACTGGGCTTGG
Source organism: Pseudomonas sp. B2021 (assembly GCF_018135665.1). Classification (NCBI taxonomy): domain Bacteria; kingdom Pseudomonadati; phylum Pseudomonadota; class Gammaproteobacteria; order Pseudomonadales; family Pseudomonadaceae; genus Pseudomonas; species Pseudomonas sp. B2021. Next base: position 3,691,853 of record NZ_SMOF01000001.1, on the reverse strand, counting down.
TGGCCGATGGCCTCGGCCTTGGCCTGGTGCCACGTCCGTTGCTGGAACGCAGTGCTCATCGCGAGCAGCTGGCGGCGATGCCTCTCAAGGACTTCAAGCCGGTGATGGATTTGTGGCTGATCTATCCGCATTTTCTCGGCAACCTGCAAGGGCCGGTGGATGCGTTTGGTCAATGGGTGGCGGAGGCTTTGCACAAGATTCGCAGTGCTGCCTGACGCCCTGTAATTCAACTGTGGGAGCTGGCTTGCCTGCGATGACGGCCTGCCAGCCGACACTTACCTACCTGACACCCCGCAACCCAACTTTGGGAGCGTGCTTGCTCGCGAAGGCGGCCTGGCAGTCAACACAGTTGGATTGGGTACATATCCATTGCTGCGGTAACGGCTACTTAGGGTTCCGCCCTGACGGCGGCTCACTTTGCAAAAGCGGCAAAGTAAGCAAAACGCTCTTGCCCCACCACTCGGCACCTCGCTCAGGCTCGGTGTGCCCGTAATCCGCCAGTGATTTGGGGGGGGGCCCAAATCCCTGTCTAATTCCGGCCAGCGTGGTTTGACGGGGCGCCTAAGATCAAGAGCGGCTCGCTTCGCATCGTGGTTAGCGTCTCCAGATGGCCGGCTGGCCCTTTTTGTAGGAGCGAGCAAGCTCGCTCCTACACCCTCTGCACCTGCAGCCCCAGCTGTTCATACGCCTGCACATCCGGCGCGTCCCACTCGGTAATCAGCGTATGAATACGGCTGCACGGCGCAACCACAAAGGGTTCCACTGCGCCGAGTTTGTCTGAGGTGGTCACGGCGATGACGTGGGACGCGCTGTCGAGCAAGGCTTGCTTGACGGCCACTTCACCAAAATGCAGCGAGGTGATGCCCACTTGTGGGTGTAATGCGCACACTCCGGTGAACAACAGGTCGGCCTTGACGCTCTGGATCAGGCGCACCGCTTCATGGCCGCCGGTGGAGAGGGTGGCTGGGTTGAGTTGGCCGCCGGCCAGGATGATCTTCACATGCGGATGGTCGGCCAGGGCGATGGCGATCATCGGGGATGGCGTGATCACGGTCAGGTGCAGTGCATGGGGCAAGCACTGAGCGATCTGCAAGGTGGTAGAGCCGGAATCGAACAGCACGATCTGGCCGTCTTCAGCCCGGCCTGCCGCTACGCGTGCGAGGTGGCGCTTGACCTCGTTGGTCTCGCCGACACGGGTAAAGAAATCCTTGCCGGTATCCTTGGGCCGGGGCAGGGCGCCGCCGTGTACGCGTTGCAGCAGGCCGGCGGCGGCGAGTTCGCCGAGGTCGCGGCGGATGGTGTCCTGAGACACGGCGAAATGTTCGACCAACTCGGAGGCGGTGACCTTGCCGTCGCGTTCCAGCAACAACAAAATCTTCTGCTTGCGCAGGGAAGGCAGGTCGATGGCTTGATGAGTGTTGTGCATGTTTGTGCGCTTTATTGCGGGTTTGTGCGAGATTAATCCCCGCTTCATCTAAACGCAACGGCTGGTTGCCCACGCTCCTGCCGGTTACTCTCTGTGTTCAGTTCAGGGAGAGGTGACCCGATGCCGTTGATCACAACCATCGAAGACTTACGCAAGCTGGCGCAAAAGCGTGTGCCCCGCATGTTCTACGACTACGCCGATTCCGGCTCCTGGACTGAGAGCACCTACCGCGCCAACGAAACGGATTTTGCACGTATCAAGTTCCGCCAACGGGTGGCGCGCAATATCGACGAGCGTTCGATCCGCGCCAGTATGATCGGCCAAAACATGGCCATGCCCGTGGCGCTGGCGCCGACTGGTCTGGCGGGCATGCAGCATGCCGATGGTGAAATCCTCACTGCCCGTGCCGCTGCCGCGTTCGGGCTGCGCTACACCTTGTCGACCATGAGTATCTGTTCGCTGGAAGACATCGCCGAGCATGTCGGCCAGCCGTTCTGGTTCCAGCTGTATGTGATGCGCGACCGCAGTTTTATCGAGCAGTTGATCGAGCGCGCCAAGGCTGCCGGGGTGGATGCATTGGTGCTGACCCTGGATTTGCAGATTCTGGGGCAGCGTCACAAGGACTTGATCAACGGCCTGTCCGCACCCCCCAAGCTGACCCTGCCGAATATCCTCAACATGATGACCAAGCCGCGTTGGGTGATGGGCATGCTGGGTACTCAACGGCGCGGCTTTGGCAATATCGTCGGGCATGTGAAGGGCGTGGCCGACATGAGTTCGCTGTCGTCGTGGACTGCCCAGCAATTTGACCCGCGCCTGAGTTGGGACGATGTGGCGTGGATCAAAAAGTGTTGGGGCGGCAAGCTGATCATCAAGGGCATTCTTGATGTGGAGGATGCACGCTTGGCGGCCGATTGCGGTGCCGATGCGTTGGTGGTGAGCAACCACGGTGGCCGCCAGCTTGATGGCGCGCCGTCGAGCATCAGCCAATTGCCGGCGATTGTCGAGGCCGTGGGCAACCGCATTGAAGTGTGGCTCGACGGGGGTATTCGTTCCGGCCAGGACGTGCTCAAGGCCATGGCGCTGGGCGCCAAGGGCACCATGATTGGCCGCCCGCATTTGTATGGGTTGGGGGCGATGGGCGAGGCGGGGGTGACCAAGGCGCTTGATATCATCGCCCGCGAACTGGACGTGTCGATGGCGCTCTGCGGCTATAAGGATATACGCGAGGTGAATCGCGAAATCCTGTTGCCCGGCACCTTTCCTGGAAGCACGGCTTGAGCAGAAAAAACGTAAAAATATAAAAAGAGTTGTCCACGAAAACCGTGGGTATCTCTGTGGATAACTTTGCGAAGGCCCGGCAGCGTTGGCGATTTCCGCGAAGATCATTATTTGATCAACTTGCATTTCGGGCCAACATGGCCAGGGTTTGCGCTTGACAGCCAAGCGCGAACCCAGTGCCGAAAAGCGTATTTATGAGGCGTTATCGCGGCCTGTGGAGTGTGTCACCACCTGGGCGGGCATCTTCGTGCGCATCAGGTTTTCCAGCGCCTGCCCATAGCTGCGTCCGGCGAGGTTCATGCTGTTGTTATGGCTGGCACCGGGCACCAGCAACAGGTGTTTGGGTTGCTGGGCGGCTTCGAATAACTGCTGGCTGAAGCGCGGTGGTACGTAGCGGTCGTCGAGGCCGTGGACCACCAGCAGCGGCATGTGGATGTCGGCAATCTTGTCGATGGAATCGAACTTCTGCGACAGCAACCAGCGCACCGGCAATGAGGTGTTGGCAACGGCCGTGGCGACATCCGCCAGGGAGGTGAACGTGGACTCGATCACCAGCCCGCGCACCGGCAATGGCACCTGCTTGCCCAACTCGGCAGCGAGGTCGATGGCGACCGCGCCACCCAGGGAGTGCCCGTAGATCAGGCGCTTGCCGGGGTCTGGTTGCAGGGTCTGGAAACGCTCCCAGGCAATGCGAGCGTCCTCGTACACCGTGGCTTCCGAGGGCAAGTCGCCCTGGCTTTGGCCAAAGCCGCGATAGTCGATGGCCAGGACCGAAAAGCCCAGGGCATGCAATTGCTCGATGCGAAACAATTGGCCCGTGAGGTTCCAGCGTACCCCGTGCAGGTAGAGGATGGCGGGCGCGTCTTTGTTGGCTGCCGGGTACCACCAGCCATGAATGTTCTGCCCTGCTTTGAAACTGGCGGGCTTGAGTTCGAATTCCTGCACCGCCTTGGGCAGGCCGGTGTACCAGCCGGCGGTTCCCGGCTCGATGCGAAACACAAGTTCGCGCTCCTTGTGTTGCAACACGGCGCAACCGACCGGCAGGCCGACAATCAACACGGCCATGCACAGCCAGACAAACCAGCGCAGGCCCCGGCGGGGCATAGAAGCAGAAGACATGAAGGTTCCAGAACAAAGATGAAGCACGGGTTTTACCAGATGGCCTGGGCGGGTAGGCATTAATGCGACGGCCGTGACCGATGAAAGTGTTACAGCATTGAACAATCCTCGTGCGGGTTGATAGGGTGGATGGCTTGAACCTGCCCCACCTGCAAAGGCCCACACATGAATAACAGCCCCGTGCGCATCACCGCCGAAGAAACCCTCTCGGACAACTGGTACCTGCTGAAGAAATACAGCTTCGACCTGCGCCGTCGCGACGGCAGTTGGCAAGCCCAGACCCGCGAGGTGTATGACCGGGGCAACGGTGCCACCATCCTGTTGTACAACCGCGAACAACGCACGGTGTTGCTGATTCGCCAGTTCCGCATGCCCACGTTCGTCAACGATTACCCCGGCTACCTGATTGAAGCGGCAGCCGGTTTGCTCGACAACGCCAGCGCCGAAGAGCGCATCCGCCTGGAGGCCGAGGAAGAGACCGGCTATCGCGTGGGGCATGTGGAAAAAATCTATGCGGCGTTCATGAGCCCAGGATCGGTAACCGAGCGTATTCACTTTTTTATCGGCGAATATCAGCCAGGTGACCGAGTGGGGGCGGGTGGTGGCCTGGAAGAAGAGGGCGAGGATATCGAGGTGTTGGAGCTGGGCTTCGAGCAGGCGCTGGCGATGGTGCAGAGTGGGGAGATTGTGGATGGCAAGACGATTATGTTGTTGCAGCATCTGGAGGTGCGGATGTTGAAAGAGGGGTGGTGAGGCGCCTACACAACTTTGTGGGCTGTAGCAGCAGACGGTAACCACGATGCGAAGCGAGCCGCTCTTGATCTTGATCTGCTTGTGATCTTGATCTTAGGCGCCCCGTTAAACCACGCTGGCCGGAATTCGACAGGGATTTGGGGGGTAAACCGGCAGGGATGC
>NZ_SMOF01000001.1:3669416-3687072 GCF_018135665.1 Pseudomonas sp. B2021 | reverse complement strand
TATTGTCAGAAATTTCCCACAGGAGTACAAATGTACTCCATGACAAACCTGACCCCCCGCCGCACCGCCATCCTGACCTTCATCCGCGAGCGCATCGCGCAACAAGGCCAGCCTCCCAGCCTCGCCGAGATCGCCGAGGCGTTCGGCTTCGCCTCGCGCAGCGTCGCCCGCAAGCATGTGGTGGCGCTGACCGAAGCCGGCTTTATCGAGGTCAACCCCAACCAGGCCCGTGGCATTCGCTTGCTCAATCAACCTGCGCGTCCCGAGTGGCTGGATGTACCGGTGCTCGGCCGTGTGGCGGCCGGTCGGCCGATTGGTGCCGATGCCGAGGTGCACAGCCGCTTGCAACTGGACCCCGCCACCTTCGCCAAAACCCCCGACTACCTGCTGCGAGTGCAGGGCGATTCGATGATTGAAGATGGCATTCTCGATGGCGACCTGGTGGGCGTACGCCGCACTGCCGAAGCCTTGAACGGGCAGATTGTGGTGGCGCGCCTGGACGGCGACGTCACCATCAAGCGATTCGAGCGCCACGGCGACAGGGTTCGCCTGTTGCCGCGCAACCCGGCGTATCAACCCATCGTGGTCGGGCCCGAGCAGGACCTGGCCATCGAAGGCGTGTTCTGCGGCCTGGTGAGGCAAGGCTGATGGGCGCCGTGGTTGCCCTGGACTCGCTGTTCAATGGCGGGCGAGTCTGGAAGGGCCGGCCCGCCGCGCCACCGGCCAGCGTACATCCCACAGGGCTGGCGGCGCTGGATGCGGTGCTGCCCAGTGGCGGCTGGCCGGAATCGGCCTTGAGTGAAATCCTGATGGCCCAGGACGGAGTGGGCGAGTTGCAACTGGTGCTGCCCACACTGGCGCGCTTGTCGGCCCTGGGCGAGCGCATTGTGCTGGTGGCGCCGCCCTATACCCCCTATCCCCATGCGTGGCAGAACGCCGGGGTGGATGTGCGCCAGTTGTCCATCATCCGGGCCGAGGAGCGTGACGCGCTGTGGGCGGTGGAGCAATGCCTGCGTTCGGGCAGTTGCGGGGCGGTGTTGTGTTGGCCGCGCAAGGCCGATGATCGTGCCTTGCGGCGTTTGCAGGTAGCGGCGGAAACCGGGCAGACCCTGGCGTTTGCCTGGCGCTCCTTGAGCGAGGCGATCAATGCCTCGCCCGCCGCCCTGCGCTTGGCGGTCGAGGCCAGGCCCGCGCAAGTGCGGGTGCTCAAGTGCCGTGGCGGGCTGGCCCATCCGGCGCCGATTGCCCTGGCGGGGCATTGAGGTTGCCATGCGTTGGGTGTGTATTGTCTTCCCGCAATTGGCGCTGGACGGGGCACAGCGTGTGCACCCCGAACCCGAGCAGCCGCTGGCGCTGCTGGCCGGCACGCCGCAGCGGCGTGTACTGCAAACCGTCAACGCCGCCGCCCGCGCCTTGGGCCTGCGCCCCGGGCAATCGTTGACGGCGGCCCATGCCCTGGTCAAGCACTTTGCCTGTGTCGAATATGACCCGTTGGAGATCGAGCGCCTGCAGCAGTTTCTGGCCGCCTGGGCCTATCGTTTCAGCTCCCAGGTCAGCCTGTATTACCCACGGGCTTTGTTGTTCGAGATCGAATCGAGCCTAGGCCTGTTCGGGCCCTGGCCGCACCTCGAGGCGCGTTTGCGCAAAGAGCTGACCGAACTTGGCTTTCGCCATCGCATCGTCGCTGCGCCCAACCCGGCGGCGGCGCGGATATTGGCAAACGGCTACGACGGCCTGGCCGTGGCCGATGACCGCGCCCTGATGCAGGCCCTGGCATCGTTGCCTATCGACCGCGCGGGCCTTGAACCCCAGGCCGCCACCGCCTTGTCGCGCATGGGCCTGCGCAGCCTGGCCCAGGTGCAGGCCTTGCCACGGCATACCCTGGCGAGACGCTTTGACGCCAGCCTGCTCAAGCACCTCGACGCCCTGAGCGGGCAGCGGCCATTGGCCCTGGAGTTCTATCAACCGCCCGACCAGTTCGATGCACGCATCGAGTTGAATTTCGATGTGCAATCCCACCAGGCGCTGCTGTTCCCCTTGCGGCGCTTGACCGGCGACCTGTCGGCCTTTCTGTGCGGCCGCGACAGTGGCGTGCAGCGCTTTGACCTGCACCTGGAACATGCCCAGGCACACGACAGCGTGATCAAGGTGGGCCTGCTCAGCGCCGAGCGCGAGCCTTCGATGTTGTTCGAACTGGCCCGTGGGCGCCTGGAACAGGTACAGGTCACCGCGCCGGTGCGGGGTGTGCGCCTGGTGGCCGAGGACTTGCCGGTGTTCGTGCCGCAACGCCAGGACCTGTTCGACGACCGCCCGCAACAAACCCTGCCGTGGGAACAATTGCGCGAACGCCTGCGGGCGCGCCTGGGGGATGAGGCGGTGCAGGGCCTGCGATTTCAGGCCGACCACCGCCCCGAATGCGCCTGGCAAGCCGCGACCGACAGCCAGCCGTGCCCGAGCTTGAACAAGGTCCGGCGCCCCGGTTGGTTATTACCGCAACCGACCTTGCTGGCCGAACACGGCGTACAGATCCTGATGGGCCCGGAGCGCATCGAATCCGGCTGGTGGGACGGCGCCGATGTGCGTCGCGACTATTACCTGATCCAGACCCGCGCCGGCCAGCAGGGCTGGGCTTATCGCACGGTAGGGCAAGGCGATGGGCTGTGGTTGCAAGGGTGGTTTGCATGAGCCCCCTTGAGCCGCCACCTACTGTAGGAGCGAGCTTGCTCGCGAAGGTCGTCAACGATAACGCGGGAAACCAGGATGAACGCGGTGCCCTCGGGTTTTTCGCGAGCAAGCTCGCTCCTACAGGGGAGGAGGGAGCATGAATTATGCCGAGCTGCACTGCCTGTCCAACTTCAGCTTCCAGCGCGGCGCCTCCAGTGCGCTGGAACTTTTCGAGCGCGCTAAAGGCCAAGGCTACAGCGCCCTGGCGATCACCGATGAATGCACGCTGTCAGGCATCGTGCGCGCCTGGCAAGCCGCCAAAGCCGTAGACTTGCCGTTGATTATCGGCAGCGAAATGCACATCGAAAACGGCCCGAAACTGGTGCTGCTGGTAGAGAGCCTGAGCGGTTACCAGCACCTGTGCCGGCTGATCACCCTGGCCCGGCGGCGGGCTGAAAAGGGCCGCTATCGCCTGCTACAGGAAGATTTCGAGCAACCGTTGCCCGGTCTTTTGGCGTTGTGGGTAGCGCAAGACAGCGACACCCAGGCCAGCCTCGACTGGCTGCGCCGCACCTTCGACCAGCGCCTGTGGTTGGCGGTGCATCTGCATTGCGGCCAGGACGATGCGCGCCATCTGCAACAGCGCTTGCAACTGGCCCACAGCCTGCAAATCCCTGCCGTGGCCTGCGGCGATGTGCATATGCATGCGCGAGGCCGCCGTGCCCTGCAAGACACCATGACCGCCATCCGCCACCATGTGCCGGTGGCCGAAGCCGGCACGCGCCTGCACCCCAATGGCGAACGCCACCTGCGCAGCCTGGATGCCCTGGCGGCGCTGTACCCCCAGGCCTTACTGGATGAAACCCTCGCCATCGCGCGGCGCTGCACCTTCGACCTCGGCCAGTTGCGCTATCACTATCCACGCGAGCTGGTACCCGCGGGGCATGACGCCCAATCCTGGCTGCGCACCCTCACCGAAGAAGGCATCGCCCAGCGCTGGCCCGAAGGCATCGACGACAAGACCTTGCAGCAAATCCATCGTGAACTGCAGCTGATCAGCGAGCTGGGCTACGAAAGCTATTTCCTCACCGTGCATGACATTGTGCGCTTCGCCCGCAGCCGTTCGATTTTGTGCCAAGGCCGTGGTTCGGCGGCTAACTCGGCGGTGTGTTTTGCCTTGGGCATCACCGAAATCAACCCGAGCCTGACCAACCTGCTGTTCGAGCGCTTCCTGTCCAAGGAGCGCAACGAGCCGCCGGACATCGACGTGGATTTTGAGCACGAACGCCGCGAAGAGGTGCTGCAATACGTGTTCCAGCGCTATGGCCGCACCCGTGCAGCCTTGACGGCGGTGGTCAGCAGTTACCACGCCACGGGCGCGGTACGTGATGTGGCCAAGGCCCTCGGGCTGCCGCCGGACCAGATCAACGCCTTGGCCGATTGCTGCGGGCGCTGGAGCGATGAGGCGCCGCCGTTGGAGCGCCTGCGTGAAAGCGGCTTCGACCCGGACAGCCCACTGCTGCGGCGTGTCTTGACGTTGACCCAGCAACTGATCGGTTTTCCGCGGCACCTGTCCCAGCACCCTGGCGGCTTTGTGATCAGCGAATACCCGCTGGACACCCTGGTGCCGGTGGAAAATGCGGCCATGGCCGAGCGCACCATTATCCAGTGGGACAAGGACGACCTCGACGCCGTCGGCTTGCTCAAGGTGGACATCCTCGCCCTGGGGATGCTCAGCGCGATCCGCCGCTGTTTCGATTTGCTGCGCCGGCATCGCCACCGGGACTTGAGCCTGGCCACGATTCCCAAAGAAGACCCGGCCACCTACGCCATGATCAGCAAGGCCGACACCATCGGTGTATTCCAGATCGAGTCGCGGGCACAGATGTCGATGTTGCCCCGGCTCAAGCCGCAGACGTTTTATGACCTGGTGATCGAGGTCGCCATCGTACGGCCTGGGCCGATCCAGGGCGGCATGGTGCATCCGTACTTGCGTCGACGGAATAATGAAGAGCCCACGACCTATCCGTCGCCGCAATTGAAAGCCGTGCTGGAACGCACCCTGGGCATCCCGCTGTTCCAGGAACAGGTGATGCAAATCGCCATGGTCGCCGCCGACTACAGCCCCGGCGAGGCCGACCAGTTGCGCCGCTCCATGGCCGCCTGGAAACGCCACGGCGGCCTGGAGCCCCATCAGCAACGCCTGCGCACCGGCATGCTCAAAAACGGCTACACCGAAGCCTTTGCCGCGCAGATTTTCGAGCAGATCAAGGGCTTTGGCAGCTATGGTTTCCCTGAGTCCCACGCCGCCAGTTTCGCCTTGCTGACCTATGCCAGTTGCTGGCTCAAATGCCATGAGCCGGCGGCATTCGCCTGCGCCTTGATCAACAGCTGGCCCATGGGCTTCTACAGCCCGGACCAGATCCTGCAGGACGCGCGGCGCCATCGCTTGCAGATCCGCCCCGTGGATGTGCAGGCCAGTGACTGGGACTGCAGCCTGGAGCCCATTGACGGCCAGCAACCGGCGATTCGCCTGGGCCTGCGCATGATCTCGGGGTTTCGCGAGGAGGATGGGCGGCGTATCGAAGCGGTGCGTCAGCATCGACAGTTCAGCGACATCGCTGACCTGGACGCCCGCGCCGGCCTGGATGCACGTGCCCAGGCGCTGCTCGCGGACGCCGGGGCCTTGCGCGCCCTGGCCGGCAACCGCCATCAGGCGCGTTGGGACGTGGCCGGTGTGCATCAGCAACTGGGCTTGTTTGCCGGCCTGCCGAGCCCCGATGAAACGCGGGTGGCATTGCCCGAGCCCACGGTAGGCGAAGATTTGCACGCCGATTACGCCACCCTCGGTACCACCCTGGGGCCCCATCCCCTGGCGTTGTTGCGCGCCGAGTTACACCGGCGCCGCTGCCGCAGTTCCCAGGAGTTGCTGGCGGTGGAACATGGGCGCAATGTGAGCATCGCCGGGCTGGTCACTGGCCGCCAGCGCCCAGGCACGGCGAGCGGCGTGACCTTTGTCACCCTGGAAGATGAGTTCGGCAACCTCAATGTGGTGGTCTGGCGCGACCTGGCCGAGCGTCAGCGCCAGGCGCTGGTGGGCTCGCGTTTGCTCAAGGTGGACGGCCGTTGGGAGGCGGTGGGTGAGGTGCGGCATTTGATCGCGGGGCGCCTCACCGATTTGACGCCGCTGCTGGATGGAATGGTGGTGCGCAGCCGGGATTTTCATTGAGTTCCAGGGGTTTATGCATTCCTCTGTGTTCAGGATGAAACCATCCACCGCTGGCGCGCTCCAAAACTTGCGACTGTCTTGTCCCTGCACAGAGCCCAATCATGCAATTTTTATCCAACCCCCATGGCTGTGAAGGCTGGGCCGGCGAAATGGCCCAGCGGATTCGCACGTTTGACTGGTCAAGTACCGACCTTGGCCCCTTGGATCAGTGGTCCACGAGCCTGGCTTGCACCGTGCAAATGATGCTCGCCTCACCCGTGCCGATGGTGATGCTGTGGGGGCGGGCAGGGTACATGATCTACAACGACAGCTATTCGGCATTTGCCGGCGGGCGCCATCCCTACCTCTTGGGCACTCCGGTCGAACTGGGCTGGCCGGAGGTGGCCGAGTTCAATCGGCATGTGGTGGATACGTGCCTGGCGGGCGGCACCTTGTCGTTCAATAACAAGGAACTGGTGCTATCGCGTCACGGCCAACCGGAAAGCGTATGGCTGGACCTCTATTACAGCCCCGTGGCCGGGGACAACCAACAGCCGGCCGGGGTGCTGGCGATTGTGGTGGAAACCACCGAACTGGTGAAGTCCGAGCGGGTGCGCCAGGAGCTCACCCATAATCTGGAGCAACGCGTAGCCGCTGAAGTGCAGGCGCGGTCGGCCGCAGAAGACCAGTTGCGCCAGTCACAGAAGCTGGAAGCGATTGGCGGCCTGACCGGGGGCGTGGCCCATGACTTCAATAACTTGCTGCAAGTGATCGCCGGCAACCTGCATTTGCTCGCCAGGCATGAACCGGACAACCCCCAGGTGCAACGTCGCGTCACCGCGGCCATCGCCGCCGTGGAACGTGGGGCCAAGCTGTCGTCGCAACTGCTGGCCTTTGCGCGTCGCCAGCCCTTGTCTCCGGCGGTGTACAACCCGCAGCGCATCTACGCTGGCCTGGGCGAGTTGTTGCAACGGGCGTTGGGGGAAACCATTCATATCGACGTGCAACTGCCCCAGGACTCCTGGTGCATCAATGTCGACCGCAACCAGCTGGAAAACGCGCTGCTCAACCTGGCGATCAACGCCCGCGATGCCATGCAGGGCGAGGGTGTGATTCGTATCACCGGAGAAAACGTCATCCTCAACCCGGACGATTGCATCGGTAAAAGCATCAAGCCCGGCGAGTACGTGCGCCTGGCAGTGGCCGACACCGGCGTGGGCATGTCCGAGGCGACCCTCAAGCGCGCATTCGAACCCTTTTTTACCACCAAGCGCGAAGGCCACGGCACCGGCCTGGGCCTGAGCATGGTGTTCGGTTTTGTGCGCCAAAGTGGCGGGCACGTGGACATGTGGAGCGAGGAGGGCAAGGGCTCGGTGGTGCAGATGTATTTCCCCCACTGCCTGGAGCCTGAATGCTTCGACGACTACAGTGATGCGGACCTGCAAGGCGGAGGCCAGGAAACCATCCTGGTGGTCGAGGACAATGAAGGCGTACGCCTGACGGTGGTCGAGTTGCTGCAGCAGTCGGGCTATACCGTACTGATTGCCGAGGATGGCGACCGCGCGATGCAAGTGTTGCAGCGCGGCGTGTCGCCGGACCTGATCTTCACCGATGTGGTGATGCCCGGTCGGGTCAAGAGCACCGATCTGGCCACCTGGGCTCGCGCGCAGAACCCGCCGGTGCCGGTGCTGTTTACCTCAGGCCACACCCGCGACATTCTGTCTTCCAATCATCTGCTCAGCGCCGATATCCACCTGCTGAGCAAACCCTACAGCCCCGATGCCCTGACCCAACGCGTGCGCAGGGTGCTAAGCGCAAGACAAGGTTGCCCATGACATCACAGCGCAACATCCCACCGCTCACCGCCCCGCAAACGGGCTTCGTCAGGGTGCGTGGCGCCCGTGAACATAATTTGCGTAATGTCGATGTGGATATTCCCCGGGACGCCCTGGTGGTGTTTACCGGCGTGTCTGGCTCTGGCAAATCGTCCCTGGCGTTTTCCACGGTGTACGCCGAGGCCCAGCGCCGCTATTTCGAATCGGTGGCGCCCTATGCGCGGCGCCTGATCGATCAGGTTGGCGTGCCGGATGTAGACAGCATCGAAGGCTTGCCGCCTGCCGTGGCCCTGCAACAGCAACGCGGTACACCCAGTGCGCGCTCGTCGGTGGGCAGTGTCACCACCTTATCGAGCTTGATCCGCATGCTCTATTCCCGCGCCGGCCGTTATCCGAAAGGGCAGGCCATGTTGTACGCCGAGGACTTCTCGCCGAACCTGCCCCAGGGCGCGTGCCCGCAATGCCACGGCCTGGGCCGCGTGTATGAAGTGACTGAAGCGCTGATGGTGCCTGATCCGTCGTTGACCATCCGCCAGCGTGCAGTGGCGTCCTGGCCGTTGGCGTGGCAGGGCCAGAACCTGCGCGACATCCTCGTGACCCTGGGCTATGACGTGGACATCCCGTGGCGCGAGCTGCCGAAAAAGCAGCGCGACTGGATCCTGTTCACCGAAGAAACCCCCACCGTACCGGTGTACGCCGGCTTCACCCCGCAGCAGACCCGCGAGGCGTTGAAACGCAAGCTCGAACCCAGCTACCAAGGCACCTTCAGCGGCGCTCGGCGCTATATCCTGCACACCTTCGCCCACACCCAAAGCGCGCTGATGAAAAAGCGCGTGTCGCAGTTCATGCAAGGCAATGCCTGCCCGTTGTGCGAGGGCAAGCGCCTGAACCAGGCGGCGCTGTCAGTGAAGTTTGCGGGGGTGGATATCGGCGAGTTGTCGCAACTGTCTCTGGCGCAATTGGCCGACTTGCTGCGGCCGGTGGCGGCGGGGCAGGACAGGATGAAGCTGTCGGTGGAAAAACGCCTGGCAGCCCAACGCATCGCCCAGGACCTGCTCGAACGGGTCAACACCTTGATCGAACTGGGCCTGGGCTATCTGTCCCTGGAGCGCAGCACGCCGACCTTGTCGTCGGGGGAGTTGCAGCGTCTGCGCCTGGCCACCCAATTGGGCTCGCAGTTATTCGGGGTTATTTATGTGCTCGATGAGCCGTCGGCGGGTCTGCACCCGGCGGATGGCGAAGCGTTGTTCACCGCGCTTGATCGTTTGAAAGCCGCAGGCAATTCGCTGTTTGTGGTGGAGCATGACCTGGAAACCATGCGCCGCGCCGACTGGCTGATCGACGTGGGCCCGGCTGCCGGCGAGCATGGCGGGCAAGTGCTGTACAGCGGGCCGCCCGCAGGGTTGGCGGATATCGAAGCCTCGCAGACCCGCGAATACCTGTTTGCCCAACCTCGCCCGACCAATGCGCCAAGCCGCGAACCGGCCGGGTGGCTGAAGCTGGAGGGCGTGACGCGAAACAACCTGAACAATTTGAACGTGGATTTCCCGCTGGGCTGTTTCACCGCGGTGACGGGGGTTTCCGGCTCGGGCAAATCCAGCCTGGTCAGCCAGGCGCTGCTGGAGCTGGTGGGCACGGGTCTGGGGCGTGTGCTGGAAAGCGACGAGGAGCCGAGCCTGGAAGATGCCGCACCGCAAGCCAGTGGCGGGCGTATCAGCGCCGGGCTGGAACACATCCAGCGCCTGGTGCAGGTGGACCAGAAACCCATTGGCCGCACGCCGCGTTCCAACCTGGCGACCTACACCGGGCTGTTCGACAACGTGCGCAAACTGTTCGCCGCCACGCCAGCGGCCAAGAAGCGCAATTACGATGCCGGGCAGTTCTCCTTCAATGTCGCCAAGGGCCGTTGCCCGAACTGTGAGGGTGAAGGTTTTGTCAGCGTTGAGTTGCTGTTCATGCCCAGCGTGTACGCGCCATGCCCGACCTGTCACGGCGCGCGCTATAACCCCGATACCCTGGCGATCAAATGGCAGGGTTTGAACATCGCCCAGGTGCTGGGGCTGACGGTGGAGCAGGCGGTGCAGGTGTTCGCCGAGCAACCGGGCATCCTGCGCTCGTTAGTCGTGCTGCGCGATATCGGCCTGGGTTATCTGCGCCTGGGGCAGCCGGCTACCGAGCTGTCCGGCGGCGAAGCCCAACGCATCAAGCTTGCTACCGAGCTGCAACGTAACGCCCGGGGCGCCACCTTGTATGTCTTGGACGAGCCGACCACCGGCTTACACCCCAAGGACGTCGATCGTTTGCTCAGCCAGTTGAATCATTTGGTGGAGGCAGGGCATACGGTGGTTGTGGTGGAGCACGAAATGCGCGTGGTGGCCCAGAGTGATTGGGTGATTGATATCGGCCCGGGGGCAGGGGACTTGGGGGGGAAGGTGGTGGCGTGCGGTACGCCGCAAAAGGTTGCCAAGAGCAAACACAGCCGCACTGCACCTTATCTAGCCCAATCACTGATCTAATAACCAACTGTAGGAGCGAGCTTGCTCGCGAAAAACGTCAACGATAACGCGTTCGTCCTGAATAAACGCGGCGCCTGCGAGTTCTTCGCGAGCAAGCTCGCTCCTACAAGATCTGTTGCTTGGCCAGCTTCACCACATTCTCCAGGGTAAACCCGAACTTCTCCTGCAACTTGGCCAGCGGTGCCGAGGCGCCGAAGCTGTTCATCACCACTTTGGCGCCGGTCTGCCCGACGTAGCGGTCCCAACCTAAGGGCCCTGCCTGTTCCACCACTACGCGGGCTTTCACCGCCGGTGGCAGGACGCTGTCGCGGTAGGCTTGATCCTGGTCTTCAAACAACTCCCAACTGGGCATCGACACCACGCGAGCGCCAATGCCTTGGTCTTTGAGCTGCTCATACGCGGCCACCGCCAGGCTGACTTCGCTGCCGGTGGCGATCAGGATGACCTCAGGTTGATCCGCACCGGCCAACACATAGGCACCTTTGGCCGCACCGGAGGCGGGGGCATAGTGGTTGCGGTCGAGGGTCGGCAGTGCCTGGCGCGATAACACCATACAGCTGGGCCGATGGGTTTGTGCCAGCGCCACCTTCCACAGTTCCAGGGTTTCATTGGCATCGCCTGGGCGCAGGGTCAACAGCCCCGGGGTGGCACGCAATTGGGTCAGGTGTTCGATAGGTTGGTGTGTCGGCCCATCTTCGCCGACGCCGATGGAGTCATGGGTAAACACGAAGATCACCGGCAACTCCATGATCGCCGCCAGGCGGATTGGCGGTTTCATGTAGTCGCTGAACACCAGGAAGGTCGAGGTGTACGGGCGCAGGTAGGAAAGCGCCATGCCGTTGGCAATTGCGCCCATGGCGTGTTCGCGGATACCGAAGTGCAGGTTGCGCCCGCTGTAGTCACCCGCGCTGAAACGCCCGGCACCGTCGAAGGTGAGGTTGGTCTTGGTCGAGGGCGACAAATCCGCCGAACCGCCCAGCAACCATGGAATCTGTTGGGCGAAGGCATTCAATACCTTGCCGCCCGAAGCACGGCTGGCGACGCCTTTGGCATCGGCGGCAAAGTCTGGCAGGTGCGCTTGCCATTGTTCGGGCATTTCCCCGGCGCGCATGCGTTGCAGTTCATCGGCCCGTTGCGGGTCGAGGGCCGCCAGGGTCTGGTTCCACTCGGCGTACAGCGGCTCGGCGCGTTCGTAAAGGGCATCGCGCAACACTGTGCGAGCCTCTTCGGGCACGAGAAAACTTGAATCCTGTGGCCAGCCATAGGCGGCCTTGGTCAGGCGAATTTCGTCCTCGCCCAGTGGCTCGCCATGGGCCGCAGCGGTGTTGTGTTTGTGCGGTGAGCCGTAGCCGATCACGCTGTCCACCACGATCAAGGTGGGGGCGCCGGTGTTGGCCTTGAACGTTTCCAATGCCACGCTCAAAGCCTGCAAGTCATTGGCATCGGTGACATGCACGGTGTGCCAGCCATAGGCCCGGAAGCGTTGGATCACGTCTTCACTGAACGCCAGCTCAGTGTGGCCCTCGATGCTGATGGTGTTGTTGTCGTAGATCCAGCACAGGTTATCGAGCTTCAAATGCCCGGCCAGGGACGCGGCTTCGCTGCTGATGCCTTCCATCATGTCGCCGTCACCGCACAGGGTGTAGACGTCGTAGTCAAACAGCACCTGGCCGTCGCGGTTGAAGCGTTGGCCCAGCCAGCGCTCGGCCATGGCCATGCCCACGCTGTTGGCGCAGCCCTGGCCCAACGGGCCGGTGGTGGTTTCCACGCCGGTGGTCATGCGGTACTCGGGATGGCCTGGGGTCTTGGAGCCGATCTGCCGGAACTGCTTGATATCGTCCAGGCTGACGGCCGGCTGGCCTGAGCGCTGGCCATGGGCATCGATCTCCACCACACCGGCCAGGTGCAACAGCGAATACAGCAGCATCGAGGCATGCCCCACCGACAATACAAAACGGTCACGGTTGGGCCAGTCGGGATGCTCGGGGTGATAACGCAGGAAGCGACTCCACAACGTATAACCCACCGGGGCCAGGCCCATGGGCGTTCCCGGATGACCCGAGTTGGCCTTCTGCACGGCATCCATGGCCAGGGTGCGTAGGGTGTTGATGCATTGGGTGTCGGCAGCGGTGGCAACGTGATTCATAAAACCGTTCTCCCTGGGGTGGCGATCTACAGTTGAGGGCAGGGTGGGGCAAAGGTTTGATCCCATCGCATGCGCCGCGACGAACGGGATGCGATTGATCTCAAACATGACAAGACCGGTTGGAATGGGCTAGCTTCAAGGGCGTAGACCATCGATCAATCTGTGGAGGTACGCCATGCCAGTGAAACACGACCTGTATCAGGACTTGGGGTTGAGCAAGGAAGTTGTTCACGAACGCAGGGCGCAGGACAAACGGTTGGATTCGTTGCTCACCCAATATGATGCTGCCGACGGGGAGGTGCTGGCGGCGGAAAAAGCCAGTGCCAGCGATGAGGAGGTGGAAAAGCTGAAGAAGAAACGGCTATTGGTCAAAGACGAAATTGTGGGGCGGCTGGGTTAAGCGATCCCTCGCCACATATTTGGAATGTGCATATTTGTTCAGAATTGTCTGGAGGACAAATGCCCTTTCACTCCTTATGATGCGCCCCGTCCACTCGGCTCTGGGGCTTGTTGCGGCGCAAGGATTGCGTTGTTGAGCCGGGTGGGCATCCTCAGAATTCATGCAACACGGGGCTGAATCGGTCGGCTGCAAATGCTGCCTGTGGGAGCTGGCTTGCCTGCGATGACGGCCTGGCAGCCGACACTTATCTACCTGACGCGCCGCAGTCCAAATGTGGGAGCGGGCTTGCTCGCGAAGGCGGCCTGGCAGGCGACACAGTTGGATTGTGTACATATCCATTGCTGCGGTAACGGCCGCTTAGGGTTCCGCCCTGATGGCGTCTTACTTTTGAAAAGCCGGAATGCCGGCCCAGACAAAAGTAAGCAAAACGCTCTTGCCCCACCACTCGGCACCTCGCCTGGGCTCGGTGTGCCCGAACGCAGGCTTGAATCCGTGGGCCGCCGCCACGCGCCATCCATGGCGCGGGGCGGCTAACCCGGCGTCCTGCCGGGTTACCCACGAATTCAAGCCTGCGTTCGGCCAGCGTGGTTTAACGGGGCGCTTGAGATCAAGATCAAAAGCAGAGCAAGATCAAGAGCGACTCGCTTCGCATCGTGGTTACCATCAAGGCCGTGGCGCCTGGCGTTCAGTCATTTCAACAGCGTTTCAACGCATATATCCATAGAGCGCTGCTGCGTCTGCTCATACAACTGCAACTCATCAATCGTCCTGCGCCCCAGCGCTTGCTCAAAAGCCGCGCGGTTGGAGTTGCCCGCGTAGTGACTCTGCGCCCCATCCCCCAGGTTTGACTGGAAGATCCCCGCCGCACTGACCGGCAGAAAATCCTCGTACACCAGCGGTTCCACCTCCACATGGCCGGCGTTGACCAGCCCCTCCAATGTGCGGGGCTGGTCGGCCTGGCCGCGTGCTGCCAGGCCTTTATCGGTCGCGAAGTAGCGGAAATACGCCAAGCCTTGCTCGCGCATGTGCGGGTAGTTATCGGGGAAGGCTTGAAAGTGCTGCGCCATCAATTGCACATAGCGCTCGGCGTTGGCTTCATTGGGGAAGGTGCCGAGTTCATCGCGGGCGGCGTTCAGCAGTTGGTCGTACAGGGTGCGGCCTTTGGGCGTGAGCGCGACGCCGCGTTGTTCGATTTCGCCGAAGCGCGCGCTGTGGCTGCCGTGGGCATCGGTGAAGGCGATGGGTTCGTCCAAGGCCTTGAAGCTGGTCTGGCGTAGCAGGATCGGGCACTGGCGCCGAGGTGGGCCTTCGATCACGGCTTTGGGGGTGATGCCTTTGCCGGGCATCGCCGCCTGCACCTGGTCGATGTCCAGGGTGCGTGGCGTCAGGTGGTTGATGTGTGGGCCCTTGAAGGCGACGACGTCGGCGATCAGGCGGTGCTGGTCGCTGAGTTGCTGGTACTGGGCGCCGGTGACCGTGGCAGTGTGGTGCCAGCGGAACGTCTCCAGGGCCTGGCGGATAAAGGCCTCGGCGTCGCTGGCATTCAAGCCGCCTTGGGTTTGTGCTTGTTCGATCAAGGCCAAGGCTTCGGCGGTGAAGATCGAGCGCTTGGCCAGGGCGTTTTCGGCGAAGGCGCGCAGGTCGGGGTTTTCGATCAGTTCCAGGCGCAGCAAGGAGGTGAACACGCGAAACGGGCTGGTTTGCAGCGCGTGTTCATGCACGGCGCGAAAGGCGGTGGAGTGCACGGGCACGCCGGCGGGGGTGAGGTCGTAGTACCCCACCGGTTGCATGCCCATCACCGCGAATAAGCGGCTGATGGTTGCCAGTTCCGCAGCGGTGCCCAGGCGGATGGCGCCGTGGCGTTCCATGTCCAGGCGCTGGATTTCGCCGGTACGTTGCAGTTGATGCGCCAGACCTGGTTCGCTGTCGAGCACGCGGGCATTGGTCTGGGCCACCAGCTCCAGCAGCGCGCCATACAAGGGCACTTCATCTCGATACATGTCGGACATGGCCTTGGAAAAGCCCTTGCGGATCTCGTCGGGGCTGACATGGGCGGTGGCGTGCATAGAAAAATTCCTGATGACTGGAGCGATGATCGTGGCCTTTGCCCGATTTTGTTGAGCGGCCGGCCGGCTTGCAAACGAAGATTCCTCTGGACTTCATTCTGCAAATGAATGAGTTGGCCCTGCGTCCAAGTCTTCATGTGCACGCGGAGGTCTTGCGCTCTACACTGCGCCTCACTGTGTAGGTGAAGGAGGACCCGATGACGGCCAAACCCGCAACCAACCTGCTGGGCACCCTTGAAGGCCAGCGCCTGGCAACGCAACACGCCGAACGTTGGCGCGAGTGGGGGCCGTACCTGAGTGAACGCCAGTGGGGCACGGTGCGCGAAGACTACAGCGCCGACGGTGACGCCTGGGCCTACTTCCCTCATGAACACGCTCGCAGCCGCGCCTATCGCTGGGGCGAGGACGGGTTGGCCGGTTTCAGTGACAAGGCCCAACGCTGGTGCCTGGGCCTGGCGCTGTGGAACGAGCGCGATGCAATCCTCAAGGAGCGTCTTTTCGGCCTCAACAACGCCGAAGGCAACCACGGTGAAGACGTCAAGGAGCTGTACTTTTTCGTCGATGGCGTACCGAGCCATGCCTACATGCGCATGCTCTACAAATACCCCCATGCGGCCTTTCCGTACGCCGACCTGATCGCCGAAAACGCCCGTCGTGGGCTGGATGATGCCGAGTATGAAATCCTTGATACCGGTGTGTTTGCAGACAACCACTACTGCGACGTCAGTGTCGAATACGTCAAGCATCAGCCCGACGATATTTTCATGCGCGTCACCGTGCAGAACCGTTCGGACCAACCCACACGCCTGCAGGTGCTGCCCCAGCTCTGGGCGCGCAATGACTGGAGCTGGACCTTCGATGCACCCAAGCCCAGCTTGAGGCTGGACGTTGATCGGGTGCTGGCCCGTCATCATGAACTTGATGACCGCTGCCTCAGTGCCTGGGGCCAGGACGGCGTGCAGTGGCTGTTCTGTGAAAACGAAACCAACCAGCCCAAACTGGACGGGCAACCGGCGCCGGGGCCGTTCAAGGATGGCATTAACGATTATGTGGTGGGCGGGGTCGAGTCGGCGATTCGCCGGGACGCGGGCACTAAAGTGGCCGCGCATTTCACCCTTGAACTGGCGGGCCAGGAAAGCAAAACCCTCTACCTGCGCTTTGCGCCTCTGGACGCGCCAGGCGTCAATGCACGCAAGCTATTCGAACAGCGCCGCCAGGAGGCCGATGACTTCTACGCGGTCTTGCAACAGGGCATCGCTGATGAAGATGCGCGCACTGTGCAGCGCCAGGCCCTGGCCGGCCTGCTGTGGTCCAAGCAGTTGTACTATTTTGACGTGAACCAGTGGCTCGACGGTGACCCGGCCCAGCCTGCGCCACCGCCCGAGCGCTTGCACATCCGCAATACCCATTGGCGGCATCTGTCCAACTTCGACATCCTGTCCATGCCCGACACCTGGGAATACCCCTGGTACGCCTCCTGGGACCAAGGCTTCCAGGCGGTGGCCATCGCGCTGATCGACCCTGGTTACGCCAAGCAACAGCTGTTGTTGCTGGTAAAGGATCGCTTCATGCACCCCAACGGCCAATTGCCGGCCTACGAATGGCGCTTTGACGACGCCAACCCGCCCGTGCATGCCTGGGCCAGCTGGCGCGTGTATCAGCAGGACAAGGCGCTGACCGGCGTGGGCGACATGGATTTCCTGGAGCGGATCTTTCACAAGCTGCTGTTGAATTTCTCTTGGTGGGTCAACCGCAAGGATGCCGAGGGCCGCAACCTGTTCCAGGGCGGTTTTCTGGGCCTGGACAATATCGCCTTGTTCGACCGCTCGGCCCCGTTGCCGCCGGGCTACCAGTTGGACCAGGCCGACGGCACCGCCTGGGTGGCGGCTTATGCCCTGGACCTGATGCGCATCGGCCTGGAGTTGGCCAAGCGTAATGTGGTGTACGTGGACATTGCCGTGAAGTTTTTCGAGCATTTCCTCTACATCGCCGGCGCCATCAACCGCGTCGATGACAGCGCCGAAGGTTTGTGGGATGAGCAGGACCAGTTTTTCTACGACGTGCTGCACCGCCCTGATGGCCAGAGCGAACCGGTGCGCCTGCGCTCCATCGTCGGGTTAATGCCGCTGTTCGCGGTGCTGGTGCTGGAACAGCGCGAGCACGAAGGCCTGGAAGGCTTGCGCGAGCGCCTGCTGGGTTTTATGCATCATCGGCCGGACCTGGCCAGGCTGGTTTCGCGCTGGACCGAGCCGGGGCAGGGCAACCGCCTGTTGCTGGCGCTGCTGCGCGGTGAACGCACCAAGGATTTGCTGCGGCGCATGCTCGATGACCAGGAGTTCTTGTCGGCCTTTGGCGTGCGCGCCCTGTCCAAGGCGTTCGCCGAGCAGCCCCTGGCGCTGAAGATGAATGGCGACACCTTGTGCGCGCGCTACCAGCCGGGTGAATCCGACTCACGCTTGTACGGCGGCAACTCCAATTGGCGCGGGCCGCTGTGGATGCCGGTGAATTACATGCTGATTGAATCGTTGCGCGAGTTTCATCGCTATTACGCGGAGCATTTTTCCGTGGAGTACCCGACGGGCAGTGGGTATCTGGCGTCATTGGAGGAGGTGGCTGACAGCCTCAGCGGGCGGCTGACGCGGTTGTTTCTCAGGGATGAGAACGGTGTGCGGCCATCGATGGCGGGGTATGCGCAATTGCAGGAGGACCCGGCCAGTCGTGACCTGGTGTTGTTCCATGAATATTTTCATGGGGAGACAGGGCGAGGGTTGGGGGCTTCACACCAGACAGGCTGGAGCGCGTTGGTGGCGTTACTGTTACA
>NZ_SMOF01000001.1:3632604-3669376 GCF_018135665.1 Pseudomonas sp. B2021 | reverse complement strand
CGGTAGTGGCGCACGCTGTCCATGAAGAACAGCTCGCCCTGGGGAAACAGCAACGACAGGGCATTGAAGAAATGGCTGACCACCGGCCCTTGTTCGTGCCAGTTCTTGATGCGCTCGGCAGGCAAGGCAAAACGGATATCGCGACGGATCGGCAACATGGTGCGTCCTCCTGTTCAGAGTCGAGGCTCGTCGTTGGTTTCAAACACTGGCGTGCGCGGCTTGGGCGCCATGCGCTTGCTGGCAAACACCACCAGCGCCTGATAGGCCGCCGGCAGGCAACGGGCGAGCAGGTCGAGAAAATACGCATCGCGGCCAATCAGCACGCGGCGCTTGTTTTTGCGTACGCCTTGCAGGATCACTTTGGCGGCCTGGTCGGCGTCGGTGATGAAGAGTTTTTCGAAATCGGCGCGGGCTTGCTGCTCGCTGTGGATGAGAAAACCGGTCATGTTCGCGTCGATGCGGCTGCTGCGGCAGATGTCGGTACGAATGCCACCGGGGTGTACACAGGTGGCCGACACGCCGCAGCGTTGCAGGTCGAGTTCCTGGCGCAAGGCTTCGGTGAAACCGCGCACCGCGAACTTGGTGGCGTTGTAGCCGCTCATGCCGGGTTGGGCGAACAGGCCGAACACGCTGGACGTATTGATGATATGCCCGGCACCGCTGGCCTTGAGGTACGGCAGGAACGCCTTGGTGCCATGCAACACTCCCCAGAAGTTGATGCCGACAATCCATTCCAGGTCGGCGTAATCCACCCCTTCGACGGTGCTCGACAGCGCCACCCCGGCATTGTTGAACACCAGGTTGACCTGGCCGTGCTCGGCCGCGCAGCGTGCTGCCCAATCGTGCATGGCCTGGCGGTCGGACACGTCCAGCACTTGGGTGGTGACAGTGACGGGCGACAAGGTCGAGGTGCGGATCAGCGCCAGGGTCTGTTCCAGGCCCTGGCTGTTTTTGTCTGCCAGCGCCAAGTGACACCCTTCCCGCGCCAGGGCCAGGGCCAATGAGCGGCCCATGCCGGAAGCCGCGCCGGTGATCGCCGCAACGCGGCCGTTGAATGACTTCATGACAGGCTGCCTTCTGTGGTGGAGTGGGGCGTTGCAACCGCGCGCGGCAGGGCGGGCGCCGGCGCCTGGCTGACGCTGTAGTCTTTGAGGGCAAAATGCCGGGTGACCTGCTTGAAGCGCCAGGTCGAGCCGGGCCACAGCGTGGTGTTCTTGCCGGTGCGTGGGTCGAGGTACCAGCTCTGGCAGCCGCCGGTGTTCCAGATGGTGCGCTTGAGCTTGTCCTGCAACTGCTGGTTGTAGGCGTGCTCCACGGCGGGCTTGACCTCTACCGTGGTAAGGCGCTGGCGCTGCATGTGTTTCAGGGCGTCGAGGATGTACGCGACCTGGGCCTCGATCATCAGGATCATCGAGTTATGCCCCAGGCCGGTGTTGGGGCCGACGATCAGAAACAGGTTCGGGTAGCCCGGCACGGTGGTGCCTTTATAGGCATGGGCGCCATCGCGCCAGGCGTCCATCAGGTCGATGCCGTCCCGGCCGATGATGCAGCCACGGGGCAACGGGTCGCTGGCCTGGAAACCTGTGCCGAAGATCAGGCAATCGGCGGGGTGCTTGATACCGTCGGCGGTGATCACGCCGTCGGCTTCGATGCGCAGCACGCTGTCGGTGACCACCTCGACATTGCTGCGCGAGAGCGCCGGGTAGTAATCGTTGGAGATCAACACGCGCTTGCAGCCGATGGTGTAGTCCGGCGTCAGGGTTTTGCGCAGGGAAGGGCGGGCCACTTGTTTGCGCAGGTGACGCAGGGCGATTTTCTGCACCATTTTCATCAGGCGTGGGTGCAGGGCAAAGCCCACCACGCGGCCTTCCAGTGCCCAGTAAAGCGCACCACGAACCAGCTTTTGGGTAAGCGGTACATGCTTGAACAACCAGCGTTCGGCAGCGGAAATCGGCCGATCAGGTTTGGGCATGATCCACGGCGGTGTGCGCTGGAACAGGTCCAGGTGCGCCACCTGCGGGGCGATCTGCGGCACGAACTGGATGGCGCTGGCGCCGGTGCCAATCACCGCCACGCGCTTGCCCTTCAAGGAATACTCATGGTCCCACTGCTGGGAGTGGAAGCGCTTGCCCTTGAAGCTGTCCAGCCCTGGGATGTCCGGCATTGCCGGGCGCGACAAGCCCCCCATGCCTGACACCAGCACCCGTGCGCTGACCTGGCGACCGTCGCTGAAGGTCAGCTGCCAGCGCTGCTGCTGTTCATCAAACAGCGCACGTTGCAGGCCCATGCCAAAGCGCAGGTAGGGCGCCAGCTCAAAGCGCCTGGCGCAGTCTTCCAGATAGGCACGAATCTCGGGTTGCGCCGCGAACTGTCGCGTCCAGTTCGGGTTGGGCGCGAAGGAAAACGAATACACGTGGGACTGCACGTCGCAGGCGCACCCTGGGTAGTGGTTGTCGCGCCACGTACCGCCGAGTGTCTCGGCCTGTTCGGCGATAAAGAAGTCGGTGAGCCCGGCCTCCTTGAGTTTGATCGCCATGCACAGGCCCGCGAACCCGGAGCCAATGATGGCGATGTCGATTGAGTCACTGGGGGCATTCATAGGGCTGCCTCGTCAATAAAGCGCTTGGGCATCGGATGTGCTCCTGTTTTTGTTTTGTCTTTTAGATAGAACACCATTGCAAAGGAAAATTGAATTAATTATTTTAAAAAAGATTTTAAATAATCTACCTGAAAAATTCGCCTACGCTAGGGCCTTGTTGCGCATGAACGATTTGTCCGACGGACGAACGTGGTATGCATGAAGTTTAGGTCCAGGGTGTGGACGATGGCTGAGGCCAGGCCAATTCCGGTCGGGTCGCCAGCAGCAGGGAAGCAGAGGACCGAGCTATGGCTGTGGAGTGGGTTGTCGCTGCGGGTGTGCTGGTGGGCGCCAGCGCGGTGTTATGGGGCTTGAGTGCCTGGATGACGCGGCGCATTGAAGCGACCGTGCCGATCAACGGGCGCTTCGTCGAGGTGGATGGCGAGCGCTTTCATTATGTCGAAGAGGGCAAGGGCCCGCCTCTGGTGATGATCCACGGGCTGATGGGCAGCAGTCGCAACCTGACCTATGCCTTGTCCGGCCAGTTGCGTGAGCACTTTCGGGTCATCAGCCTCGACCGGCCGGGCTCAGGCTATTCCACCCGGCATAGCGGCACGCCGGCAGACTTGCCTGCCCAGGCGCGACAAATCGCGGCTTTCATCAAGACGCTGGATCTGGACAAACCGCTGGTGCTGGGGCACTCCCTGGGCGGCGCGATTGCCCTGGCGCTGGCCCTCGACCATCCGCATGCGGTGTCCGGGTTGGTGCTGGTTGCGCCCTTGACTCACCCCCAACGCATGCTGCCGCTGGTGTTCCTGTCTCTGGCCGTGCGCCCGGCCTGGCTGCGGCGCTGGGTGGCCCACACCTTGACCCTGCCCATCGGCCTGCTGACCAAAGACTCGGTGGTGAAGGGCGTGTTCGCCCCGGACCCTGCGCCGCCAGACTTCGCCAGCCGTGGCGGCGGTTTGCTGGGCATGCGCCCCGACAACTTCTACGCCGCGTCCACCGAGATCAACCGGGTCAACGACCACCTGCCAGAGATGGTCAAGCGCTACTCCCAACTGACGCTGCCAATCGGCCTGATCTACGGCGGGCAAGACAAGGTGCTCGACTTCCAGAAACACGGCCAGGCCCTGGCCAGCAAGGTGCCAGGGCTGAAAATGCAGGTGATCGAAGGCCGCGGGCATATGTTGCCGATCACCGCCACCGAGCGCGTGGCGGCGCTGGTGGAGCAGGTGGCCAAGCGGGTTCGACCCGGTGAAAACGTTAGGCAGTTACAGCCATCTGTAGCCTTGGCGAGCAAATAACGGTGCCACTCGACTGCGGTTCATTAGCGTTGATGCCTGCCCTGAGTACCTGACCCAATGGCTGAAAAGAGACTGCTCGGTCACGGAAAAAAGGGCTGGAGAAACTAGTTGACGACCTAACGATTCCGCGCTATTTATTTAAAAAAATATTTCAATGTGTAATTTGAAATTATTTTTGAAATGCCTAAGAGCGAATAAAATAATGAAAAAAACGCCTTTTATCGCATGCATGATTTCTCGCAGCAGTCAGCGCACCGCTGCCGCATCGCCTACCGACTGTGTTCGGAGGCTGCCATGAACCAGACGCTGGCAGCTGCGACCGTGTGGGCCGACGGCAAACGCCACCTGTGGTGGCTCGGCATTATGCCGCTGGCGACTCCCTTACTCTCCGGCGCCCTTGCCATCACCACAGGCGTGCAACAACTGTGGTGGGTGGGCGTGCTGGTGATCTTCGGCTTGATCCCGCTGATTGACGGCCTGCTTGGCGAAGACGTCAGCAACCCGCCCGAATCTGCGGTCAGCCACCTTGAATCCCAACGCTACTACCGCTGGATCGTCTACACCGGCGTGCTGTTTGTGATTGCCTCGGTGGTCATCACCGGTTGGCTCGCTGCGGGCGGTATCGACTGGATCATCAACGGCGGCCTGTTGCAGGCCACGGCCACCCTGGAACCGTCGAACTGGCTGGCCAGGACCGCCGCGTTCATCACCGCACGCACTGAACTTCACGGTGAAATCAGCTGGTTGACCTATGTGGGCATGGCCATGTCCACCGGTGCCGCCACCGGCATTGCCATCAACACCGCCCATGAGCTGGGGCACAAACCCAAGCCCCTGGAAGTGTTCCTGGCCAAGGTCACCTTGGCTCCGACCTTCTATGGGCACTTCTATACCGAACATAACCGTGGCCATCACGTCCGGGTCGCCACTCCGGAAGATCCGGCCAGCTCGCGCCTGGGTGAAAGTTTCTGGGCTTTCCTGCCGCGTTCGGTGTGGTTCAGCGCCGTGTCGGCCTGGAACCTGGAGCGCGAACGCCTGCGCAAACTCGGCCTGCCGGCCCTGCACTGGAAGAACGCGGTGCTCAGCGCCTGGATGTACAGCGTGGTGTTGTGGGGCGCAATGATTGCCTGGCTGGGGGCGGCGGTAATTCCGTTCCTGATTATCCAGGGCATCTACGGGTTCTCGTTGCTGGAAGTGGTGAACTATGTCGAGCATTACGGCCTCAAGCGTCAGAAGTTGCCCAATGGCCGTTATGAACGATGCTCGCCGCGTCACTCGTGGAACAGTAATCGGATTGTCACCAATATCTTTCTGTTCCAGTTGCAACGGCACTCCGATCACCATGCCAACCCCACGCGTAGTTATCAGTCGCTGCGTCACTTTGATGAATCACCGCAACTTCCGTATGGCTATGCCAGCATGATTGTCTGGGCTTATGTGCCGTATTTGTGGCGGCGTCGCATGGACCATCGCGTACTGAATCACTATGGCGGTGATATCAATCTGACCAATCTTCAACCGTCAAAACGCTTGAAGTACCTGGAAAAGTACAGCGGTAGTGCCAAGCCGTTTTGAGATGAAGTAAGCCTTCAGGGTGTACTCGGGATCTGTGTATCGCGCAGGTTCTGATCGCCCGGAGTATTGAGTGCAAGCACCTGGTTTGACCCTACAACAATAATTTCAAGGGAAGGACGTACACCATGCAAAGTTCTGCCAAGTTCACCGCCCACATCTTCTTGGCGGCCATGGGCCTGATTGTGTATCACCAGGCCCAGGCTGCGCGTATCGAACCCGCGGGCAGTGCCTTCACTGCCCAGGGGCCTATCAGCTTTTCCAAAGGCAAGCTCATCAGTGCCGATTGCACCATCAAGGTGGCCGGCAAGGTTGCAGCCGATGGTTCATCGGTGAATGTCGACAAAGTCGAGTTCGACGGTGGCCTCAAGTGCAGCCGTGTCGAAGCCATCAACTTGCCTTGGGTGTTAATCGCCAAAGATACAAAAAGCGGCTCCATGTCGAAGATCAGCGTGGACGTGCATGCCTTTGGCCTGGGTGGCAAGTGTGGGCCGTCGACGGCCGACGGTACTTGGGATAACGCCACCGGCAAGTTGGAAGCCAGCGATGTGGCGATTGGCGAAGACTGCAAGATCAAGACGGTGTCGATCAAGATGCCACCCAACTTCAAAGTTGTCGAATAACGCGTTCCAACGGTTGTAGCGGTAAATGCATTGAAATTTGGCTGGAAAGGGAAGTTCTGCAGTTTCACCGTGACCTCTCGATCATGGCCATTACCCCTGGCGAAATGAATCGCCATAACATGTGAGGAAAAACAATGAAAAGCTTGAAAACTCTCGTGTCGCTCTCTGCCTTGGCTGTTTGCATGGGGGCTGCTTCCATGGCCAATGCCTACAGCATCACGCCGGTTAATTCGAACTTTACGGCGCCTGGCACTATTTCGGTGAAATCACCGTCGTCCTATCAGGCCACCGTTAACTGCACTGCCAACTTTACCGGCAACGTCGACGCCACTGGCGTGGCCAAGATCACCGGGGTGACGGTGAGCGGTAGCGGCCTTTGCGCATTGCCAAAAATCACCGGGTTGCCATGGACATTGACCGCCACCGGCCCAGCGGCAGGTTCGGTCGCCAATGTCGGCTATACCATCGCCTCTTCTGTCCTGTACCCAGCCTCTAACTGTGGCCCATCGACCATCACCGTGGGCTACAGCGGTGGGGTGCTGACGGCGGCCAACCAAGGGCTCAGCGGCAGCTGCACCGTGGTGAGCTTGAGCGTGACCCCAAGCCCAACCTTCACCATCGTGCCTTGATGGCCGGTCGGAACACTGGGTTGATCACCTGCTGAAAGACTGGCGCCTTTTCCAGGCGCCAGTTCAGGCAGTGCCGGGCAGCAAGACGAACGGGCGAGGCCGGTTCACAGGGATAACAAAAAGGAGTGCCGCATGAATAATAAGAAACAACACGTGCAGGTTTTGCTGGGGCTGGCGTTGATGGGAGGGGTAACCGCCTTCATCGCGCCTGCACAGGCTGGCGGTTTTTCTACCCCGACCTACGGCGCACCTGGTTGGGGCAGGGCATTTGCCGGCGGCTCGTTGTTCAAGAACGACCCGAGCTCGGCTTATAACAACCCGGCCGCCATGGCGTTTGTCGAACACAATGTTGCGCAATTCACGGTCGACTATGCGCGCATCAAGATCAAGTACAAGGGCAGTGCCTCGGATTACGCCGGCAACCCGATTTCCAGTACGCCGTTGGACGAGAATGGTTTTCCCGATGGCGCAGCAACCGCTGTCAATAACAACGACGGTGGCCAGGGCGGCTTCACGGCCTGGCTGCCCACCGGCTTCATGGTGATGCCCTTGGGCGACCGGTTTGCCTTCGGCTTGAGCCAAGTGGTGCCACAGGGCATGCGCTCCACCTGGAATGAAGACTCCAAACTGCGCGACTTTGCCGTGGATACCAAAATCGAAACCGTCGGGTTGACGGGCTCGCTGTCGTTTAAAGTCAACGACCAGTTCTCCGTGGGCGGCGGCATGATCGTGCAGCACAGCAAGGGCTTCGTCAGCCAGAACGTCGACCTGTTGTCCGCTGCGGCAGTGTCTGACTCCGAGCTTGGCGGGATCAACTTCCCCTCAGACGTGGGCCATGCGCTGATGCGGGTCAAGGTCGACAATATTTCCACTGGCTGGTTTGCCGGCGTGGTGTGGAAACCCACCGAGCGCGACACCCTGGGCCTGAATTACCACGCCAAGATCAAAAACAAGATGACGGGTAAGTACAACCTGTACGCCGATCAGTTTTCCTACAACCTCATGACTCAGCCCAGCCCATTCGGGGGCACCGGTACGTTGGTCAACACCGCCTATCCTGGCCTGGAATTGGCCCCCAACGGTGCGCATGCCAAGGTTCAACTGGATATTCCTGCCACTGCGGGCCTGGATTGGGTGCATCAGTTCAACGATCGCCTGACCCTGGGTGCCAGCGTCACGTGGACCGAATGGTCGTCGTTCAAGGACTTGACCCTCGACTCCGGCGATATGCGCATTGTCTCCATTCCCTACAACTACAAAAACACCTGGATGTACTCCCTCGGCGGTGACTACCGTGCGACCGATGAACTGACCTTGCGTGCCGGCGTGGCTATCGACCAGACGCCTACACGTAACTCCACCCGCGATCCACGCATCCCCGATGGCGATCGTACGTTCCTTTCGCTGGGGGCTGGCTACGATGTGAAGGCGGTCAAGGGCTTGAGCCTGGATGTGGCCTATTCCCATCAGTTCGTGCAGAAGGTCAATCTCAAGACCAAAAACATCGACCGACTGGGCGGCGCAAGCCTGGATGGCAAGGCCGAGTCTTCGGGTGATGTGGTCAGTTTGTCAGCGACCTATGCGTTCTGACGGGGCCTGAGGGCGATGGCGGAGGGCGGCAAGCGCATCTTGCAGCCTTCCTCCGAGCTGCGTCTTTCTACAGGGCGGTGGTCTATGTCGGTGATGACCGGTTGAGGCATTCAGCCGTGTTTTTTTTGGTTTAACGATTAAATAAAAATTTCAAAACAAAATTTGAATTTGCTCTTTG
This sequence comes from Pseudomonas sp. B2021, assembly GCF_018135665.1. Classification (NCBI taxonomy): domain Bacteria; kingdom Pseudomonadati; phylum Pseudomonadota; class Gammaproteobacteria; order Pseudomonadales; family Pseudomonadaceae; genus Pseudomonas; species Pseudomonas sp. B2021. The sequence goes on along the minus strand of NZ_SMOF01000001.1, from coordinate 3,660,899 downwards.
AAGTTTGTAGTGTGGTTTTCAGCCGCAGCTCATGTCGAGCTGCCCACGCGTTTGCCACACCCTGAATCAAGTAGAGGTCTCCCCCATGCTTATCTGGTTATTGGTGGGTATCGCAGCAGCGATTGCCCTGGCTTACCGACAAGCCGCCGCCGCCCTGTGGCTCAGCGCCGGCATCGTCTGGCTGGCGGTTGGTTACCTGTTCAACGCGGTGGCCGGCCTGGGCCTTACTGTCGCGGCTTTGCTGGTGGCGCTGCCCGCCTTGGTGCTGGCAATCAAACCCCTGCGCCGCAAGCTGCTGACCACCAGGGCCTTGGGCCTGTTTCGTACAATCATGCCGGCGATGTCCGATACCGAGCGTGCGGCCATCGAGTCCGGCACGGTGTGGTGGGACGCCGAGCTGTTCAGCGGCAAACCCAACTGGCAGCGTCTGCTGCAAGCCGCGCCGGCCAGCCTGAGCCCCGAGGAGCAAGCCTTCCTCGACAACGAAGTCGAAACCCTGTGCGATATCGCCAACGACTGGGAAACCACGCAGGTCTGGCAGGACATGTCCCCCGAGGGCTGGCAGTACACCAAGGATGCCGGGTTCCTCGGCATGATCATTCCCAAGCAGTACGGCGGCAAAGGCTTCTCCCACTACGCCCATTCCCAAGTGGTGATGAAGCTGTCGACACGCTGCTCGGCGGCAGCGATTTCGGTGATGGTCCCCAACTCCCTGGGCCCGGCCGAACTGCTGCTGCATTACGGCACCGACGCCCAGCGCAATTACTATCTGCCGCGCCTGGCACGCGGTGACGACATCCCCTGTTTCGCCTTGACCAGCCCGTATGCCGGCTCCGATGCCGGCGCGATCCCTGACCTGGGCATTGTCTGCAAAGGTATGCATGAGGGCGAGGAAGTACTGGGTTTCAAAGTGACCTGGGACAAGCGCTATATCACCCTCGGCCCGATTGCCACGGTGCTGGGCCTGGCGTTCCGCGCCGAAGACCCGCAGGGCTTGCTTGGCGCGCCAGGTTCCCTGGGCATTACCTGTGCGTTGATCCCCACGTCCCACCCGGGCGTGAACAGCGGCCGGCGTCACTGGCCGTTGAATGCGGTATTCCAGAACGGCCCAACCACCGGCAAGGATGTGTTCATTCCCTTGGAGTGGGTGATCGGTGGCCGCGACCAAATCGGCAACGGCTGGCGCATGTTGATGGAATGTCTGGCGGCAGGTCGGGCAATTTCCCTGCCTTCGGCCAACGTCGGCCTGGGTAAAGTGGCGGTGCGCGGTACCACCGCCTATGCGGCGATGCGCAAGCAATTCGGCCTGCCCATCGGCAAGTTCGAAGGTGTACAGGCGCCGTTGGCGCGCATGGCCGGGCATCTATATGCGTGTGATGCGGTGCGCAAGGTGTCGGTGGCGTCCCTGGACGCCGGCGAGAAACCGTCGGTGATCTCGGCCATCGCCAAGTACCACGTCACCGAGCGTGCGCGCATCATCGTCAACGATGGCATGGACATCGTCGCCGGCAAAGGCATCTGCATGGGCCCCAATAACTTCCTCGCCCGTGCCTACCAGCAAAGCCCCATCGCCATTACGGTGGAGGGTGCGAACATCATGACCCGCTGCCTGATCATCTTTGGCCAGGGCTTGATTCGTTGCCATCCCTACGTGTTCCGCGAGATGGAAGCGGCGCACAACCCCGACCGGCGCAAGGCTCTGGAAGACTTCGACAGCGCGATGTTCGGCCATGTGAGTTTTGTCGTGGCCAACGCCGTACGCGCAGCGGTGCATGCTCTGACCGGCGGGCGCCTGATTTCGGCGCCGGCCAAGACCGACCCGGCGCTGGCGGCCTACTACCGCCAGGCCAATCGGCTGTCGGTGGTGCTGGCGCTGATCTCGGATATTTCCATGGGCGTGCTGGGCGGCGCCCTCAAGCGCAAGGAAAGTATCACCGGGCGCCTGGGGGATATCCTGTCGCAGCTGTACATCCTGTCTTGCGTGCTCAAGCGCTTCGAGGATGACGGCAGGCCCCAGGCGGACTTGCCGCTGGTGCACTGGGCGGCCCAGGACGCGTTGCTGCGCGCCCATGAAGCCTTGGCCGAAGTGCTCGACAACTACCCCTCAAAACCCGCTGCGGCGGTGGTGCGCACCTTGAGTTTTCCGTTTGGCATCCCGCTGCGCAAACCATCGGACCGTCTGTTGGCGCAGGTGGCGCAGGTGGTGCAGACCCCTGGCGAGACCCGCGACCGGTTGCTGGCCAATTCCTACATCCCGCGTCCGGAAATCGACAAGCTGGCGTATGGCGAACTGGGGTTCCGTTTGTTGCCCCAAGTGGAGTTGATCGAGGCGCGGCTCAAACCCGCCATCAAGCAAGGTTTGCTCGGCCCGCTGCCGATTTCTGCCACGGCCTTCACCGACTGGCGCGTGAAGGCGCGGGCGCTGGACTTGATCAGCGATGACGAAGACGCCTTGCTGGCGCGCTATGTGGAATACGCCGACCACGGTATCCAGGTGGATGACTTTCCCCAGGACTTTGGTTTGCTGGAGGCTCTGCAGCAGCGTAAGCAGGCACTCGAGCCGGTGGCCAAACGGCGCAGCGTCCCGGTCAACTAAGAGAAAACCCGGTCCACCTGTGGGAGCTGGCTTGCCTGCGATGGCATCACCTCGGTTTGACTGACACACCGAGTCGTCTGCATCGCAGGCAAGCCAGCTCCCACATTCGATCGGGTTTACAAGGCACGTATGTGTTGTGAGTGAGTGCTTACCATGAGTGACAGCTACCTTTCGTTCGTCAATTCCCCCTGGGGCCGGCGCCTGGCCCAGGCCGTTGGCTTGCCGCAACCCTTGGCGCTGCAACGGCATCGCAGCGGCCAGGCCGGCCTGGCTAACCCTGTGATCATCGCCGGGGCAGGGCGCCTGCTGGCTTCGGTGCAGCGCATCTTCAGCGCCACCGACACCGTCGCCGCGACCCCGGCGACGCTCAAGGCACCGTCCACGGTCAAGGTGCAAGGCGCGGTGTTCGACGCCAGCGGCGTGACCGACCTGCAACAGTTGGACGAGCTCTACCTGTTCTTTCACAGCAATGCCAAGCGCCTCGGCCAGCATGGCCGGGTGGTGGTGCTCGGCACCGCGCCCGAACATTGCCACGACTTGCCCCAGGCCATCGCCCAACGCGCTCTTGAAGGATTGGTGCGTTCGCTGGCCAAGGAGCTGCGCCGCGCGATCACCGTGCAATTGCTGTACGTGGCGCCGGGTGCGGAAGACGCGCTGGACAGCAGCCTAGGGTTTTTCCTGTCGCGCCGTTCCGCCTATGTCTCGGGGCAGGTGGTGCGCCTGGAAAAACCGGTCGATGGCCATGCCGCCATCAACTGGGACAAACCCTTTGCCGGCAAACGTGCCCTGGTCACCGGCGCCTCCCGTGGCATAGGCCTGGCGATTGCCCAGGTGCTGGCGCGCGACGGTGCCCATGTGGTGTGCGTGGACGTGCCCCAGGCGCAGCAAGCCCTGCAGCAGGCGGCGACCAGCGTGGGCGGTTCGGCGCTGCCCCTGGATATCACCGCCGCTGACACCGCCGCGCTGTTGCAAACCCATGTCAGCCAATATGGCGCTTTTGATGTGGTGGTGCACAACGCCGGGATCACCCGCGACAAGACCATCGCCAAAATGACCGAGGTCGCCTGGCGCAGTGTCCTGGCGGTCAATCTCGAAGCCCCGTTGCAGCTCAGTGAGGCCCTCCTCGACAGCCAGGGCTTGAACCCCGGCGGGCGCATTGTGTGCGTGTCGTCGATTTCCGGCATAGCCGGCAACCTGGGGCAGAGCAACTACGCCACGTCCAAGGCCGGGGTGATCGGCCTGGTACAGGGCCTGGCACCGCGTGCGGCAGCCCGGCAGGTCACGGTGAACGCGGTGGCCCCCGGCTTTATCGAGACCCAGATGACCGCGAAGATCCCGCTGATGATCCGCGAAGCGGGGCGGCGCATGAATTCGTTGTCCCAGGGCGGGCAACCCATCGACGTGGCCGAGACCATTGCCTGGCTGGCCCATCCGGCGTCGGGCGGGGTTAATGGCCAGGTGGTGCGGGTGTGCGGCCAAAGCCTGTTGGGAGCCTGACCGATGGACTACGTGACGCAGATTATCGACCCACCGCCATCGCGCACGCAGTTGTTGCTCGACGGCCTGCGCGCCTTGCGCAAACCCAAGCCCGACGGTGCGCCGCCATTGCCCACAGCGCGCCTGGTACGCAGCGCGGTGGAACTTTCGCCGCCCGGTATCGCCGCATACGCACGGGCGTGTGGCTTTCGTCGCGAGCAGGGCGTGCCATTGTCCTATCCCCATGTGCTGGCGTTCCCCCTGCACCTCCTGTTGCTGACTCGGCCGAGCTTTCCGTACCCGGCCAGTGGCATGGTGCACCTGGCCAATCGCATTCGTCAGCACCAGCGCCTGCACGAGGGCCAGGCGCTGCGCCTGGAGGTGTATTGCGAGCGCTGGGTGGCCCATCCGAAGGGGCAGGCGCTGAGCATCGCCACCCGCGCCTACAGCAGGGAAACCCTGGTGTGGGAAAGCGACAGCCTGTATTTGCGCCGTGATGTCAGCAACCCGGTGGGTGAACCCTGGAGCGACCCGCTGCCGTTGCAGGAACACGACCTGTTACGCACCCAACGCTGGGTGCTGCCCGCCGACCTGGGGCGACGCTTTGCCAAGGTCTCGGGGGATTTCAACCCCATTCACACCTCAATCATCGGTGCCAAACTCTTCGGCTTTCGTCGCGCCATCGCTCATGGCATGTGGACCCTGGGCCGCGCATTGGCAGCGCAACAGCCACCCGGCGGGCTGGACCAGGCCGAGGCCCATTGCGACTTCAAATTGCCGATCTTCCTGCCCGGCCAGGTTGCCCTGTGGGGCCACCCCGTGAGCGGCCCACGGCGCGAGTTCGAAGTGCGCAATTTCGCCGGGGACAAGCCCCATATGCGCGGGCTATTCATTTGCAAAGAGAGCCAGCAATGAGTGACTACAGTTTTACCCCAGCCCCGACCCGCCGCGTGGCGATTATCGGCGGCAACCGTATTCCATTTGCGCGCTCCAACACGGTGTATGCCCACGACAGTAACCAGGATCTGTTGGTCGCCGCCCTGCAAGGGTTGGTGGAGCGCTACAACCTGCACGGCCAACGCCTGGGCGAGTTTGCCGCCGGGGCGGTGATCAAGCACTCGCGGGATTTCAACCTGGCTCGCGAGGCGCTGTTGTCCACCACGTTGTCCCCGCAAACCCCTGCCTATGATGTGCAACAAGCCTGTGGCACCGGGCTTGAAGCTGCGTTGCTGGTGGCGAATAAAATTGCCCTAGGCCAGATTGAAGTGGGCATCGCCGGTGGCGCCGACACCACGTCCGACGCGCCCATTGGCATCAACGAATCCTTGCGCCATACCTTGCTTGCGGCCAATCGCGCCAAAAGCATGGGTGACAAGCTCAAGGCGTTGCTGAAAGTACGCCCATCGATGCTGTTCAAGCCACTGCTGCCGCGCAATGGCGAGCCGCGCACCGGGCTGTCCATGGGCGAGCACTGCGAAGAAATGGCCAAGCGCTGGCAGATCAAACGCCTGGCCCAGGACGAACTGACCCTCACCAGCCACCAGCGCCTGGATGCGGCTTATGAACGCGGCTTCTTCGACGACCTGATCAGCCCCTATCGCGGCTTGGCTCGGGACAACAACCTGCGCGCCGATATCAGTCTGGAAAAGCTCGCAGGCTTGTCGCCGGCCTTCGACCGCCAGAACGGCACGCTCACCGCTGGCAACTCAACCCCGCTGACCGATGGCGCCTCGGTAGTGCTGCTCGCCAGTGAAGAATGGGCCGCCGCCAATGGCTGGCCGGTGTTGGCCTACTTGCGCACCGGCGAAACGGCTGCGGTGAGTTTTGTCGACGGCACCGAGGGCCTGCTGATGGCACCGGCTTACGCCGTGCCGCGCATGCTTGCGCGTGAAGGCTTGAGTTTTGCCGACTTCGATTTCTTCGAGATCCACGAAGCGTTTGCCGCCCAGGTGCTGTGCACGCTCAAGGCGTGGGAAGACCCGCAATATTGCCGCGAACGACTCGGCCTTGATGTCCCTCTGGGCAGCATCGACCGCGCCAAGATGAACGTCAACGGCGGCTCACTGGGCTGCGGCCATCCCTTTGCGGCCACCGGTGGCCGGCAATTGGCGGCGCTGGCCAAGGCCATCCACGAACGCGGTGGCGGTCGTGGTCTGATCTCGATCTGTGCGGCAGGTGGGTTGGGCATCACCGCCATCGTCGAAAAGTAGCGCTATCAAAAACAACAATAAGGACACTGCCATGAACGCTATCAGCCTGGAACACACCGAACGCATCTGGTTGAACACTTACTTGCCAGGCGTGCCAGCGGACATTGATGCTGGGATCGAGGACTACCCGTCGCTGCGCGAAGTGTTCCTGGAGCACCTGGAAAAATTTCGTGAGCGGGTGGCCTATGTCAGCATCGGCACCGAAATGACCTACGCCGATTGGCGCACTCAGGGCATTGCCTTTGCCGCCTGGCTGCAGGACCAGGGCGTGAAGAAGGGCGATCGCGTGGCCCTGATGATGCCCAACTGCTTGCAGTACCCGATCTGCCTGCTGGGCACGATCCTGGCCGGGGCGGTGGTGGTCAACGTCAACCCGTTGTATACCGCCCACGAGCTCAAGCACCTGCTCAAGGACAGTGGCGCCGAAACCGTGGTGATTTTCGAAAATTTCGCGCATACCCTGGAAAAAGCCATGGTCGGCAGCAGCGTCAAGCGTGTGGTGGTCGCGGCCATTGGCGACTTGCTGGGCACCTTCAAGGGCGCGGCAATGAACTTCATCCTGCGCAGCGTGCAGAAGCAGGTACCGGCCTTCAGGCTGCCCGGCGCGCTGCGCTTCAACCAGGTGCTCAAACAGGGCAGGGCCATGCACCATTTACCGGTCAGCCTGCACCGCGATGAACTGGCCTTCCTGCAATACACCGGTGGCACCACCGGCGATGCCAAGGGCGTAATGCTCAGCCACCGCAACATCATTGCCAACCTGCTGCAAGCCAAGGCCTGGGTCGGTGACCAGTTAAACCTGCACAAGCAGGAAACCAATGTGACCTTGCTGCCGCTGTACCACATCTTTTCCCTGACGGTGAACTGCCTGATGTTCATGTGCCTGGGCGGACGCAATATCCTCATCGCCAACCCCCGGGACGTGAAGCGTGTGCAGATGATCCTGCGCAAGGAGCGCTTCAATGGCATTGCCGGGGTGAACACGTTGTTCAACGGCTTGCTGGAAAACAAGGAGTTCTGTGCACGGGACTTTTCCGACCTGCGCCTGGTGATTGCTGGCGGCATGGCCACCCACACCGCGGTGGCCAAGCGCTGGAAGGAAGTCACCGGGCTGCCGATCATCGAAGGCTACGGGCTGACCGAGTGCTCGCCCGTGGTGAGCATCAGCCCCATTGATATTTCACGCATGCGTGAGATGGAATTCACCGGCAGCATTGGCGTGCCGTTGCCCTCGACCTGGGTGCGCTTCGTACGCGAAGACGGCGTACTGGCGGACATTGGTGAGCAGGGCGAGTTGCAAGTTCGCGGCCCGCAAGTGATGCAGGGCTACTGGCAACGGCCAAAAGAAACCGCCGAGGTGCTGGACGCCGAGGGCTGGCTGTCGACCGGGGATATCGGCGTGATGGACGCACGTGGGTATATCCGCCTGGTGGATCGAAAGAAGGACATGATTCTGGTCTCGGGTTTCAATGTGTACCCCAATGAAATCGAGGACGTGGTGGCGATGCACCCTGGGATTGCCGAAGTGGCGGCCATTGGGGTGGAAGATGCGGTGACTGGGGAGAAGGTCAAGATCATCGTCGTGCGCAAGGACCCGCACCTGACTCAGGAGCAGATTCTTGCGCACTGCCGGGAGTACCTGACGGGGTACAAGCTGCCTAAATATGTTGAGTTTCGCACCACGGAATTGCCCAAGACCACCGTCGGTAAAGTGCTACGCAGGGCGTTGCGTTGAGGCTGTTTAGCCTGTGAGCACCCTTACAGGTAACCGTCATCCTGGATGTTCAGTCCGATCACGTCTTCGTTGCTGATGGGGCGGGTACTCTTGATCAGAAAATCGGTCTTGCCATCGCCCGTCAGGTCAACGCCCAGGAAGTACCTGCCGGTGAACGGGTTGTGCACGATGATCGTGTCGCCGGGCTGGTTGCGGTACTGGTTGACATAGTTGAGTTTGACTTGGGCATTTTCGCTCATTTTTCTCAAATCAATCTTGTCTTTGCCCGTGGTGAAGTCCAAGAGGGTGTCCGCGTTGTTGCGTGGAGAATCGCAGGCAAAATGGTAGCTGAAGGTATTAAAGCCTCCATTGCCGGTCAGATGGTCCGCGCCTGCACCACCGATCAGGATGTTATCGGCGCTATTTCCGCTGATACGGTCGTTACCCTTGCCACCTATGGCGTTTTCGATGACGGTTGTTTGCGTAATAAACACATTGTCGCGTAGCCCACCTACGCTGGAGCGAGTACCGGGTGTCAGATCAATCTGTTGGTCTTGATAGAAACCAGAGAAGTCCACGGTGTCGTTGCCTTTTCTGTCGTCCACGCTGAAATAAGGTTTGTCGCAGGCAGAGGTGAGGGTTGTACTGGGGCGTCCGGTATTTGCATTGAAACCATAGACCGTGTCGCGCGTGTCGGGTCGGGGGCATGATACTGGGGTGGGCCTGGGCTCTGGTTCTGGCTTGGGCTTGGGTTCACGCTTGGGCCTGGGCTTCGGTTCTGGTTCAGGCCTGGGTTTGGGGGCTGGCTCAGGTTCTGGCTCGGGCCCAGGCTCGGGCTTTGAATCCGCGTGGGTCAGGATGTCGTCCAGCGCTATAGGTCCTTTGCTCAGAATCAGTAGTGCAGAGTCGGGTTTGCCGCTCACATTCAGAACCAGTTTGTGCATCTTGGCATTTTCATCGTAGCTGAGCGTCAGCTCGCCTTTGCGACCGGTGAGTACGCTAACCAGCTCCGGCTTTTCAATGCCGGCGTCGTTGAGCACCCTGGACAGGTCGATCTTGTCGACGCCGCTGGTAAAGTCTTCAAGTATGTCCGGATTCCCAGGGGTGGAGTCGCTGGCTTTGTTATAAACAAAGGTATCAGCACCACCGCCGCCTATCAGTGTGTCGCGACCGGCTCCGCCGGTTAGTCTGTTATTGACGTGATTGCCGATCAGTACGTCATGCCCTGAGCCACCGATGGCGTTCTCCATCACAACGCCCTTGGCGATGGACACGTTGCCCACGCGGCCGCCCACATCCGAGAGTGTCTCGGCGGCCAGGTTTATCTTTTGGTTCTGCTTGAAGCCGGAAAAGTCCAACGTGTCTTCGCCGCCGTTGTCCCAGACACAAAAGTTGGTCAGGTCGTCGGCGGAGGTCAACGTATAATGATCGCGCTCAGTGTTGGAGTTAAAGCCGTAGGTTGTATTATCTTTTCGGGTTTCATAATTGGGTTCGTATAAGCGATGAATGCCTGCGATGTCGTGCATTGCTGGAGTCAAGTTATAGTCCGAAATACGAAGCCTAGGATTGTCTGTGGGTAGCCACCATTTGTTACTGTAACTCATGGCAGTATGAGTATGGTTGTTTTCTGGGTAATCTCCGGTTGGATGGTCTAATCCCAAACTATGACCAAGCTCATGGATCATGGCAGAGTGCAGGGGCGAGTTCTTATCGCCGACGCCGATGCCAATGCTTGCAGTTCCTTGGTCATTTGGCATGACGGCATATCCACCAACGCCCGGATTGGCATGAAGTACAAAAAACGCATCAGCCTCCTTGGCGTTTTCGGTGAACTTGACTTTGACCACGTCTTCCCAAGCCTTGATGGCGCTCTTGAACGCTTTCTTTCTGGCCTGGCTGAACTCACCTGCGCCCTGGTCTAAAAATTTATATGAAACTGTTAGTTTGCCGTCGCCATTTTTATCTTTTAATTTCAAATTGTCGCGAGTAAGGTCTCGTGCAACCTTGTCCGATAACGAAGGTGCAAGTGGATCGGCTGTTGGGGCGTCGGCCGAGAGCGGGTAAGTTTGAGGTTTTACGTACGAGGGATGATAATTTGTAATGGCTGACATGAATATGTCTCGGATTGTTTGCGTTGGGTTGGGTTTTAAGAAGTGCTTGAATTCTTGTGGTGAAATAAGGTGGCTTATTTATTTATATAAGGCCAGAGGGTATTTATTTCGATGTGTGATGGTAAGTAATAGGCGTATTTGAGGTGAGAGTTGTTTGTACGGTGCTGTATGAGGTTTTGTTTGTTTCAGGTGGGGGATGGCTGATTAAAGTTGGGAAAGTTTACTGGTTGAAGTGTGAATGCGTCGATTTGCTCCAGCCTTGAGGGAAGGCTGTCAAGCCTTCCTCGCGAGCGTCCTTATGAGTGGCAAGGACAGTGCATGCCCACACTGGAGGCGAGGGCGGCGTTTATCCGGCTGACCGGGACGGACCGGCTTGCGTTAAAGTTTGCCGACCCTGACCCAGCGTTCTTCCTGAGCCGCAACTCGAATCGCCGTCGCCAACCGCTCCACCTCCCACGCCGCCTCAAAGTCTGTGCCCTGCGCCCCTTGGCCGGCCAGCGCCATGATCAACTCGTGCACTTCCAACGTCTTCAATTCGTTGTAACCCAGCTGATGCCCCGCCGCCGGGCTGAACGCCGCATAACCGGGCAGGGCAGGGCCTGCCAGCAGACGCTGGAAACCGTCCTGGCCGATGCGGCACAGACGCAGTTCATTCAAGCGTTCCTGGTCAAACGCCAGGGTGCCTTGGGTGCCGCTGATCTCAAAGCTCAGATGGTTCTTGTAGCCGTGCTTGAGCCAACTGCTGCTCACCGTGCCACGGGCGCCGTTGGCGAAACGCAACAGGGCGTGCACTTGGTCATCCACGGCAATGGTTTTTGAGGTCGGGCTGCCGGCGGTGGCGGGGCGCTGGTTGTGCACGGTCTGGGTATCGGCACAGACATGAGTCACATCGCCCACCAGATAGCGGGCCATCGACAGCAAATGGCTGCCCAGATCAGCCAGGGCGCCGCCGGCGTGCTCCACTTCGCAGCGCCACGACCAAGGGGAGGCCGGGTCGGCCATGAAGTCTTCGCTGAACTCACCCTGGAAACTGATGATCTGGCCCAGCTCGCCTTTGGCAATCATCTGCTGCGCCAGCACGATCATCGGGTTGTGCTGGTAGTTGTAACCCACCCGCGTTACCACTCCGGCGGTATGGGCGGCGCGGCGCATGGCGTCGGCTTGTTCAAGGCTGACGGCCAGGGGTTTCTCGCAATACACCGCTTTACCCGCCGCAATCGCGGCCATGGCCATGGGGTAATGCAAGTGGTTGGGGGTGGTGATAGCCACGACATCGACCTTGGGGTCATTGATCAACGCTTGCCAGTCGCCATGGGCCTGGGCAAACCCCCAGGCGCTGGCGCAACGCTGGGCGCGTTCGGTGTCGGCATCGGCCAGGGCGGCCAGCTTGAGCTGCACGGGCAGTTCAAATACCGCCCGAGCGTTGTTGAACGCCAGCGCGTGGGCGCGGCCCATGAAGCCTGTGCCGATCAAGCCGATTCCGAGTTCACGCATCGTCGTGGTCCTTTGGATTATTGTTTTCAGGAACGCCATTAATGGAATAAAAATTCACTAAATTCAATAGATGGAATAAAAATTCATTCTCCCTGATCGTTCCCACGCTCCGCGTGGGAATGCCGCCCGGGGCGCTCTGCGCCCCGCTGTTTGCGCGGTGAGGACGCAGAGCGTCAGGGGTGCATTCCCACGCGGAGCATGGGAACGATCACGTGGGGCCATCATTTCAGCTGATGCAGCTATATTCAGCACATGGCCAAAAGCCGCCAGTTAACAAAAGATAACGTAGCGCCGATTGTCAGACGATTCCAAAGCCCGATAGGATGGCTCCTGCTTCCTCCAGGCGCTCTAGATTGCAGGTTTCAAGGCCCTGAAAGAGAAGACGACCTAACAATAATAAATGGGAGAAAGGTCTATGAGTGAGCCTGTCATGGGTTGGGTTGTTTGCCGCCCACGCGCCGCACGCAGGGTTGCGCTGCTGGCCACAGCGCTCTCGCTGCTTGCTGGCAGCGTATTGTCGACGCCGGTACTGGCCGCCAGCGATAGCCCCGCCGCCGCAGTCTTTGCGATTGAGTCCCCCAAGGCCGCCAAAGGCTTGATGATCGACGTGGTTCACGCAGGCAAGCGCCTGGTGGCCGTCGGTGATCGTGGGCATATCCTCTATTCCGATGATCAGGGCGCCACTTGGGCCCAAGCCAAAGTGCCCACCCGGCAACTGCTCACGGCGGTATTTTTCGTCGATGACCAGCACGGCTGGGCCGTCGGCCATGATGCGCAGATTCTTGCCAGTACCGATGGCGGCGCCACGTGGACCCAGCAATATCAAGACCTCAAACGCGAAGCGCCATTGCTCGATGTGTGGTTCAACGACGCCAACCACGGCCTGGCCGTGGGCGCCTACGGTGCGTTGATCGAGACCACCGACGCCGGCAAAACCTGGAACGATGTCAGCGATCGCCTGGACAACGAAGACCAGTACCACCTCAACGCCATCGCCCAGATCAAGGACGCCGGCCTGTTTATCGTCGGTGAGCAAGGCAGCATGTTTCGCTCCAGCGATGACGGCCAGACCTGGGAAAAACTCGAAGGCCCCTACGAGGGTTCACTGTTTGGCGTGATCAGCACCGCACAGCCACAGACCCTGCTGGCGTATGGTTTGCGCGGCAACCTCTACCGCTCAACCGATTTCGGCAGCACTTGGGAACAGGTCCAATTGAACGCGGCACGTGGTGCGTTGGAGTTTGGCCTGTCGGGTGCGACCTTGCTGGAGGACGGCTCCATCGTTGTGGTCGGCAACGGCGGCAGCGTCGTGGTCAGCCATGACGATGGCCAGACCTTCAGTGTGTTCAATCGCCCGGACCGTATTTCACTCTCGGCGGTCACGGCGGCAGGCAATGGTAATTTGATCCTCGCGGGGCAGGGTGGCGTGCGGGTTGCCACATCGGCCGGCGCAGAGCTCTCAAAATAATAAGAAGGCGGGGATTCAATGAGCAGTCATCACAACGATAAAGCGACCTTTCTTGAGCGTCTGATTTTCAACAATCGCCCGGCGGTGATCGTCATCTGCCTGCTGGTGAGCCTCTTCCTGTTCTGGCAGGCGACCTTGATTCGCCCGTCCACCAGCTTTGAAAAGATGATCCCCCTCAAGCACCCCTTCATCGAAAAAATGATGGAGCACCGCAACGATTTGGCCAACCTGGGCAACACCGTGCGTATTTCGGTGGAGGCCAAGGACGGAGATATCTTCACCCAGGAATACATGGAGACCCTGCGCCAGATCCACGACGAGGTGTTCTACATCTCCGGTGTGGACCGCTCGGGCCTCAAGTCGCTGTGGAGCCCCAGCGTGCGCTGGACCGAAGTGACCGAAGAAGGGTTTGCCGGCGGGGAGGTCATCCCGCAGAGCTACAACGGTTCGCCCCAGAGCCTCGACCAGTTGCGCAATAACGTGCTCAAGTCCGGCCAGGTCGGGCGGCTGGTGGCCAATGACTTCAAGTCGAGCATCGTTGATATCCCGCTGTTGGAGTCCTACCCGGACCCGCAAGACCAGGGCAAGTTGCTGGCCCTGGACTACCGCAAGTTCTCCCATGAACTCGAAGACAAGATCCGCGACAAGTTCGAAACCCAGAACCCCAACGTCAAGATTCATATTGTCGGCTTTGCCAAAAAGGTTGGCGACCTGATCGACGGCCTGGTGATGGTGGTGCTGTTCTTCGGCGTTGCGTTTGTCATCACCCTGATTCTGCTGCTGTGGTTCACCAACTGCCTGCGCAGCACTATTGCGGTATTGAGCACGACATTGGTGGCGGTGGTCTGGCAACTCGGGTTGATGCACTTCTTCGGTTTCGGGCTGGACCCGTATTCAATGCTGGTGCCGTTCCTGATCTTCGCCATCGGCATTTCCCATGGCGTGCAGAAGATCAACGGCATTGCCCTGCAATCCAGCGAGGCAGACAACGCCCTGACCGCCGCACGGCGCACCTTCCGGCAACTGTTCCTGCCGGGGATGATCGCCATTCTGGCCGACGCGGTGGGCTTTATTACGCTGCTGATCATCGACATTGGCGTGATCCGCGAACTGGCTATCGGCGCGTCCATCGGTGTGGCAGTGATCGTGTTCACCAACCTGATCCTGCTGCCGGTCGCGATTTCCTATGTAGGCATCAGCAAGCGCGCCATCGCCAAGAGCAAGAAAGACGCGAACCGCGAACATAGCTTCTGGCGCCTGCTGTCCAAATTCGCAAGCCCGAAAGTCGCGCCGGTTTCTGTGTTCCTGGCCTTGATCGCCTTTGGTGGCGGCCTCTGGTACAGCCAGAACCTGAAGATCGGTGACCTGGACCAAGGCGCACCGGAACTGCGCCCGGATTCGCGTTACAACAAAGACAACAATTTCATCATCAGCAATTACTCCACCAGCTCCGACGTGTTGGTGGTGATGGTCAAGACCAAGGCCGAAGGCTGCTCGCGCTATGAAGCCATGGCGCCCATCGACCAGTTGATGTGGAAGATGCAGAACACCGAGGGCGTGCAGTCGGCGATCTCGTTGGTGACCGTGTCCAAGCAAATGATCAAGGGCATGAACGAGGGCAACCTGAAATGGGAAACCCTGTCGCGCAACCCGGATGTGCTGAACAACTCCATCGCCCGTGCCGATGGCTTGTACAACAACAATTGCTCCCTGGCGCCAGTGCTGGTGTTCCTCAACGACCACAAGGCCGAAACCCTCGACCGCGCTGTGCATGCGGTGCAGGACTTTGCCAAGGAAAACAACAAGGAGGGCCTGGAGTTCATCCTCGCCGCTGGTAATGCCGGGATCGAAGCGGCCACCAACGAGGTGATCAAGGAATCGGAACTGATCATCTTGATCCTGGTGTACCTGTGTGTGGCGACCATGTGCATGATCACCTTCCGCTCCTGGGCGGCGACCCTGTGCATCGTGCTGCCGCTGGTGCTGACCTCGGTACTGGGTAACGCGCTGATGGCGTTCATGGGCATTGGCGTCAAGGTTGCGACCTTGCCGGTGGTGGCCCTGGGCGTGGGGATTGGCGTGGACTACGGCATCTACATCTACAGCCGCCTGGAAAGCTTCCTGCGCGCCGGCCTGCCGTTGCAAGAGGCGTATTACCAGACGTTGAAATCCACCGGTAAAGCCGTGCTGTTCACCGGCCTGTGCCTGGCCATCGGCGTGTGCACCTGGATCTTCTCGGCCATCAAGTTCCAGGCCGACATGGGCCTGATGCTGACCTTCATGCTGCTGTGGAACATGTTTGGCGCGCTGTGGCTGTTACCGGCCCTGGCACGGTTCCTGATCAAACCAGAGAAGTTGGCGGGGCAGAAGGGCAACTCATTGTTCGCGCATTAAAACCGGGTAAAAAAGCCGCACATCATGCTAATGCTGTTCAGTTAAGGCTTTTTGTAGGAGCGATATACGCTTAACTGAACGGCATTAGCCCACTGTGCGGCTTTTTGTTGACCCTCAGGCGCCGGGTTTCACAATTTCAAGAACAGTCTTTCATCCAGCGGCTTGGTGATACCGGCCTTGATGATGCGCTCCACGACCCCGTTGTTCCCGGCCTCGGCAATCAGGTCCTTCTGGGTCTTGGTGCGCTGGGCCGGTGTCTTCAGATGCGCCGCTGTGTAGTCATCACGCGCCCAGCCCTTTTGTGGATAGTGGAAGTGGGCGTACCACAGCGCGTCGATTTTGTTTTTCTTGCGAACCACGTATTCGGTGAAGACATCGCCAGTTTTAGTCGGGATGTCGCGTCGTACCAGGTTGATATCGACAAAACCGTGGCGCCAGAGGTAATCGACATTTTCCGCCGTCGGCGTCTGTACCAGATAGCCATCGGCGGTATGGCGGCGGGCCTTTTGCAGGATGTCCTCGGCCGTTGCTCGCCAGCGTGCCACCCATTCGGCGGTTTCCGGTTTGCTGCCATGGGCGGCTTGCGCCTGTTGCGCTTTTTCGATGAGCAGGTTGGCCTGGGCTTCGAGCATGTCGTTCCAGTCGCGGGGGCTGACGGTGTCTCGTCGCACGGGGTCGTCGAGCTTCTTTTTCTGAAAAAGAATGCTCTGCTCTATCTTCGTCACGCCGTCGATCAAGCTTTGCGCTTCGCTTTTGTAGCTGGACCAGGATTTGGGTAATGAAACAGGGCGTGGCGCCGTAGGTTGGCCCTGGACGATCTTCACCCAGCCACGCTCCCCAGGGTGTTCGCTGTAGCTGGCGATCGGTTGCCCGCTCTGTGGGTCGACCACGTCGATAATGTTCACGGCTTGGCCGGGTACGGGAGGGCGCAGCGTGCCGATCAAGCTTTCTTTATGCTCGGTCTTGAACACACGCTTGTTCTGCGGTTTGGCCTGCCGGTCCTTGCGTGCAGGGGTGGGTGCAATCAGTTGTTGTTCTTCCTTCACGATCTGGACTAGCTCGGCTTCTGCATCGTCGATGAAGTGCTTGAGTGTCTCGGTAAACTGCTGGTGATAATCGCGGCGAAAGTGTTCCGGATGCTCTTCCTGTAGCGTGACGCTGTCACTCAATACCTGTTTGTATTTGTCGATGATGGTGGTCAGCGTGGCTTTGCGCTCGCTCAGGCTGTAGCCCTCGTACTGGCGCAGGTCATTGAACGCCAGGTATTCGGCTTTCAGGTCGACGTTCAAGAACCGCTTCATCTGAAATTGCTCGGCGATGTCGGGGGACAGCGCAGTCCATTCGGTGGCCAGGCGTTTGAGCAGCACCAACTGGTTCATCTTGGCCATGAACACCCCTGTGGCGGGGGACCGGTTGTAGCGCGTCTTCAGGTACTCCTCGGCACGTTTACTGGCGAAGGGCGAATCGTTTTTCCATTGGTCGAACACCGATCTGATCGCCTCGCTGGACGTCAGCAACTTGTCGGTGGCGTGGTACGCCATTTCAAACACGCTGGTCAGTTCGTCGTAGGCCTCCCGAGAGCCTGAATGCGCAGTATTTTCCAGCTCTGCCATCGAGGCGCCACTGATGCCGTACTGGAGGGCGTCGGTGACCAGCTTGACGTAAAAGTCCTCTATCCCAATCAGCGTATGCAATGTGTATTGGTATTCCAAAGAGCGGTTCTCTTTGAACGTCGACAGGTCGTCGACCCCCCCTATTTTCTTTGGGGCTATGGTTTCAATCGTTTTTTCGCTGGCTGCCCTGAGTGCCTGGGTTAGCGGCTTGAGGTCTTGAAGTTGTTGATCCAGGCGGCTCTTGAGCATCAGTGTGGCCTGGCGATGTTGCGCGTACGCAGCAGCGAAGCGATTGGCGGACGTGTCATCGGTAACCAGATTGCGCAGGGTCTTGAGCTTTTTCCGGGCGTTCTGATATTCGATGAAGCTGTCCTTGATCGTTTCGATTGCCGTGTCATGTTTTGCTGAAACCTTCATGCGCTCCAACATACTGCGTTGGTAGCTCTTTTCTGCTTGCTCCTTGGCGCGCCGGCTTTTCCCGAGTGTTTCCTGCAGGCTTGCGCTCTTGGGCATTCCGCCCCTGAGTCTGGGCGCCACGTCAAAATGCCAGTTGCCCTGGGCATCGCGTGCTATCGGCGGCGCCGTACGAGCCTTGTTGTGTTCGTCGATTACGTAGGGACCGTCCAGGTCGGTTGCGACGCGAAACCAATGGTTGTCGATGCAGGCGTACCAGCGGTTATCCACTTGATACAGGCCCTTCCTGATGCCTTCGCCGATTGGAGTGTCGGGGGCTGTTGGAGCGGGCACTGTGAACGAGTCGATGTGTGCACGCAGCTCGGGGGTTAATCCGCGTGGGCTCGACAGCCTGATATCAATGGCCGTGCCGTCACCACCGAAGCCTTGGGTGACCGGTGCGCTCGGGTCTTGGTGGATGGCAGGCGCAGGGCGCATGGGGTCGTTGCTCTGGCGGGGGCGGGGTGCAGGGTCGCTGGCATCGGCTCCTGGCTTAAATGGCTCAAAGGTGCGCGCTGGCTTGGATTCGGCGACGGGTACATGGGTCAAGGTCATGCCCAGGTTGACCAGCAGATCGACCATTGCCCCGGCCGGGTCCGGATCGTTGGCGGTGGACAAGCGCTTGATGTCGTTTTCGGCATTGACCAGTTGCAGCAACCAGCCCGCCATCGCACCCGGCCCGCGCATCAACGGCAGCAGGGTGTTGAACAACAGCCAGCCGAGCTCCTTGTAGGACGCCCAACGACTTTCAGCATCGGAGGTCGATTGGCCTTCAGCCAGGGTGACCAGGCTGTTGGCATTGGAGTGGAACCAGTGCTTGGCCAGGTCGCCGTTGAGCAGGTCCTGGCGTAGCGTGGTGGCAGCGGCATAGCCGTCGACAGCCAGGGTGGTCGGCTTGGGCGTAGCAGGCGGGTCAAACTCATTGAATACGCTAAAACGCGCAATATTGGGCGTGTGAAAACCGCCATTACCGTACACCGCCCGTGCTTTGTCATCCGGCAACCAGGCCAGCACGCTGTCTTGCAGCGCACCGGGTTCGCGGATGGCCTCCAGCAGCGCGTCGCGGCTGGCGAATTCCAGCAGTGCCGGTTTCAATTGAGGACGATAGAGGATATGTGGGCCGCTACCGCTGGACAAAGGTTCGATGATAAACATATTGGCGACCACATCCGGCGTCGCTCCTGGTTTGCGTACAAATGCCAGGGGGCGCACGGTAATCTCTTGGCCTGCCGCACTTTTGCCGCCCGCGCCGGGCTGGGTGATTGCTTCGATAAACGCGTGGCCCTGGGCGGTGATGCCGGCTTCGCCCTTGAGCTTGAGTTCCAAGGCCTGCATCGCGAGCTGCAGGGGTACCTGCTCGATGAAACGTGCCAGCCGATCACGGGCTGCCGGGCTGTCGTCCAGCAGTTCACGCTTGAGCAACTCGGGGTAGTGGCCGCCAATGTCCACAGTGTTGATCAGGTCCTTGAGCATTTTTGGCAGGCTGGCATCGCTGACCCGCTGCCCATGCAGGTGGACTTCCATCTCACCCTTGGGCAGGCCCGACAGATTTTCCAGGGCCATGTCCACCAGGCTCATTCTCACCCGTTCCAGGTAGTTGCTGCCCATATCGCCCACCGGGACCTTGAACACCACCTCCACATTCTTGGCCGTGTAACCCTTGCCGGCTAAATGCTGGTCGAGCTGTTGCTCGGCGTAGGTGCGGATATCGGGGATGCCGTCGAGGAAGGTGCGGCCATTGTTGCGGCGCACGCTGCTGGCCAGGGCCAGTGCGTGCTGTCGATAGGTGTCGCGTTCTGCGGCGCTTGCCGAGCCGAACCAGGTGGGCAACTGTTCATGCAGACGTTCAAGCTCGCGCGCGTCGGGTGCATAGGCCCCGAGAAACCAGGGGCTCGGGTCGCTGGCCTGGGTGAACGCCTGCTCCAGCGCCTCAAGCGAGCCGGTGGTGGGCGCCTCGATGGACGCAACGTTCTCCACCATGGCATTGAGGATGACCGCCGCCTGGGTATCGAAAATATTCCCCGCAGGCTCCTGGCGCTTCCAGTTCAGGGTGTCGAAAACGAAGGCATCGCCCATTTTTTTGCCCCAGGCTTTGCCGAACGCCTGCAAGGAGTCATACGGCGTCACCACGCCGGCGGCAGTGGCGTGCAGTACCTGCGTGCGGCCATCGACCTGACGAGTGATCAGCAGGTCTGGGGTGAGTTGCGAGGCGCTGCCACCGGCGTGGCTCACCGCAGAATCAAGGATGAAAACCTGTGCCGCACCATCGCCTTTGGCCGCTTGGCGCTGCGCACGATCCGGGTACGTCACGACCTGGTCGAGGGTCTCGCGTTGTTGAGCGCTGAGCCCAGGTTGCTTCAGGGCTCCGGTGGTCAAGGTGTCCCGCAGTGTGTCGCTCAGCCAGCGCCAACGGTTGGCACCGGGAGCGTGAGCGTCAGCGCTGCCGACGAAGTGCTTGAGCATGGCCTGTTCGAACGCTTTTTTGAGGGGCGCGCGCAGGCTGCGGATAGCCAGTTCAATGGCCTGCATATCAATGCCCGGCATCAAGGCGTTGGAGGAGGGCGCAGGCTTGAGGCTATGCCCGGTGGCGTGATCGACCAGGGTGCAGGGCAGTGAATGTTTGTCGGTAAAGTCGAGGTCGCCGTCGGTGGTCAGGTGCTTCAGGGCGATGTCCAGCAAAGGGGTCAGGCGGTACTGGGGTGGGTCGGTTGAAATGGGTTCGGCCACTGCCGTTTCGGCGAGATTGAAGGCTAAAGTGGGGTACAGGCTTTTGATCGCCTCCTCAAGCATGCCCGACACCACTGAACGCAACGTAGGGCGAGTGTCGAACTGCTGGGCGACCGCCGTTGCGGTGATCTGCGGCGAGTTGTCGGTGGGAGCGGTGGTCACTGCGGTGCGCAACGGTGCGGATGCACGCCGGGGGCGGTTCAGCGGTTGGTCTTGTGCGGCATTCGATAAGGCTTCGTGATGGGTATCGACCGTCTGGCCGGCAGCCGGGGTTGGCAGTGAAACGGGCAGGTGGTGGTCAAAAAAACGCTGGGGGTAGTTTCCCTGAATCATCGTGCAGCTTCCTTGTGGTTGCAGTCATGCTCGTCATGGAGGTGACCCTGTTCGCGTCATGCGAGCAGGCGAGTGGAAACTACCGAGCCAGGTTTTCGAGTGAAATCAACAATAGGTAAACAGCCATTTCCATTGGCATGCCCTTACCGCTAGCGCTTGATTTTGCGTGGGGTGGAGTAGGGCGAGGGATATATGGCGGCATGTAAACGCGGCGCAGGTCACGTCAGGATTTACGCCGTAGCAACCATTTGACCTATCATGAGGTCTTTCCTCTGAACGATTGATGTTATGACTGCCGAATCCGCCCCCCTGCGCACCCTGCTTGAAACCAGCGACATGCTTGAAATCGACGGCCTGCATGCCTTTGATTTCGAGTTGACTGAACTAAAGCTCGTGATTACTGCCATGGATGGCCGGGCCGAAAAACGCTGGAGCTTCAGCTCGGCGCAGGTGGGCGCTGCCACATTTGACGAGACGCTGCAAAGCTGGACCCTTACCGGTGAGTCGGGCGAGCACCGCTTGATCTGCATGAGCGCCTTCACCGGCAACAATAACGATGAGGACGAAGCGGATGATGATGCGTAAATTCTGGCCCCTGCTGATGGCAGGCAGTGTCGGTGCGATGTCGGTACAGGCCGCGCCCAGCGATCTGCATGAACTGCTGGTGGGCAGCTACACCGCCGGTAGCAGCGAGGGTATTTACCGCCTGCAGTTCGACAGCCGCACCGGGCAGTTCAGCGGCAAGCCAGTGCTGGCGGCGAAAACCGCCAACCCGTCCTGGTTGACGATTTCCAAAGACCAGAAGCAGTTGTTCGTGGTCAATGAAAACGGCCCGGGCCAGGAAGACCCGGTGGGGCGTGTCAGCAGCTACAGCATCGACCCGCAGAACCACCAGTTGACCCTGATCAATCAGGTGCAGAGCCTGGGCAATGAGCCCACCCATTCCAGCGTGGCCGCCGATGGGCGCTACCTGTTCGTGGCCAACTATTCGGTGGTGGAAGACCCGGGTGGCAGCCTGGCGATCCTGCCGGTGGACGCCAGTGGCAAGCTGTCGGCGCCGGTGCAGTTGAGCGGGCACCCGGCCAGCCGTGTGAACCCGGAGCGCCAGGCGTCCAACCATGTGCATTCGGTGGTGTCGTCGCCGGACGGCAAGTACGTATTCGTGCAGGACCTGGGTGCGGACAAGGTGTTTGCCTACCGCTACGACCCCAAGGCCAATCACGAACTGCCATTGACAGCGGCCAACCCGGCGTCGGTGCAGTTGCCCCCGGGCAGCGGCCCGCGTCACTTGCTGTTCAGTGCGGACGGCAAGCACGCCTGGCTGACCACTGAGATGAGCGCCCAGGTGGCCGTGTTCGATTACAACGAGGGCAAGCTGACGCAAACCCAGTTGCTCGACTATGCCGCCGGCCAACCGGTGTCCGACAAGGCCGGCGCGGCGTTGCATGCTTCCAGCGATGGCAAGTTCCTTTATGTGAGTAACCGTGGCACAGCCAATCAGATGCTGGTATTCAGCATCGACCCGGCCACCGCGCACCTCAAGGAAATCCAGCGCCGCTCTGTTGAAGGCGACCACCCGCGTGAGTTCAGCCTCGACCCTAGCGGCAAATTCCTGCTGATCGCCAACCAGAAAAGCAATGAAATTGTCGTCGTCGAGCGCGACCTCAAGACCGGCCTGCTGGGTAAAACCGTGCAGAAATTGCCGATTGATGCCCCCAGTGACCTCAAGTTCCTGGTGCGTCAATAAGCCACAGGCCCCGCACTGCGGGGCCTGAGCCTTTGTATTAATCGCAGTGATAACGGCTACTGTTTCAAAGCATTTCTAAGGTTCAACCCTCGGGCGTAAGTTGGGTTCCAAGGCCTTCCCAGGCCACCCAACCAAACGCACACAAGGGTTACCGCCATGAATTTCAATCTCTTCTCGATCATTGCTGCTTCTGCTGTTTCCGCCACCGTGGCATTGCCTGCCGCCGCCAGCGTGGAAGTCACCGGCAAAAAATCCAATGTCACGGCCTATACCCAGAAATACCTGCAACAGAGCGCCAATTTCTATGCGGCGCTGGATCACAAGACCCAGCACTGAGCCACGGTCCAATGTGGGAGCTGGCTTGCCTGCGATGCGGACCACTCGGTATAGCTGATGTACCGAGTCGATGCCATCGCAGGCAAGCCAGCTCCCACATTGGATTGGCCTCAGGGTTTTGCCATCACTGCTCTAAACAACGGTGAATCCAGAAACCGCTGTAACCAGGCCTGCAAACGCCGATAGGGCGTGCCCGCAAACCACTCCCGATTCACGTGGGCAAACTGGCGCACAAACGGCGCCAGCGCTGCATCTGCCAAGCTCAGGTGATCGGCGAGTAGATACTCACGGTCTGCCAGCAAATCTTCCAGCTTGCGCAAGAACACCTCGCCCTCGGCCCGATAGTGTTCCATCGGTTGCTCCGGGTAGCGCTCGGCGTACTTGTATCGATTCAAATGATGTTTGAACACCTGGTCATTTTCTTCAATCAGCGCATACACCGCCGGATCGCCCTGTAGCCGCCAGTTTTCGGGGTCGTGCTGGGCCAGCGCCCACTGCTTGATCTCCAGGCTTTCTTCGATCACTCGCCCTTCGACGCTCAACACCGGCACCGTGCCCTTGGGCGACAGCGCGAGCATCTCGGCCGGCTTGGCTTTCAGGCTGACTTCGACGATGCTCACCGCAACGCCGGAATAACGCAGCGCCAGCCGCGCTCGCATTGCATAGGGGCAGCGCCGGAACGAATACAGCAGCGCTTCGCTCACTTGACCTCCAACGTGCTCAGGCCATTGCCCTGGCGTTGCACCTGGATCTGCACCGGGATGCGTTCATGCATTTCCTGTACGTGGGAGATCACCGCCACCTTGCGGCCCTGGGCCTGCAAACCATCCAGAGCGTCCATCGCCAATTGCAACGACTCCGGATCAAGGCTGCCAAAACCTTCGTCGATAAACAGCGACTCGATCTTCAAGGTGCTCGACGCCATCGACGCCAGCCCCAACGCCAGTGCCAACGACACCAGGAAGGTTTCGCCACCGGACAGGGAATGCACCGAGCGCAGTTCATCGCCCATCTCGGTGTCCATGACCAACAGCCCGAGCATGCTGCCGCCGCGTTTAAGGCGGTAGCGGCGCACCAGTTGGCGCAGTTGCACGTTGGCGTGGTGCACCAGCAAATCGAGGTTGTAGGCCTGAGCGATCTTGCGGAAGGTATCGCCGGTGGCCGAGCCGATCAGCGCATTCAGGCGGGCCCAGCGCTGCCACTGCTCGTAAGCTTTGGCGATCTGTTCGGCCAGGGCCTGGTTGGCGTTCTGGCGACGCTGGTCTTCGGACTGGCGTGCGCGCAGTTCGGCGCAGTGTTTCTCACCCTCGATCAGTTGCTGGTTAAGCGTTGCCAGGGTGGCGTCCAGTTGCTCGGCCTCCAGGTTGCCGTTGTGCAGGGCCCGGTGTTCGGCCAGGCGTTGTTCGCGCTCGTGCAGCAGGACCTTGGCTTGCTCCACGGCCTTTTCGCTGCTGTGCAGGTGCTGACGCAACTGCGCGACCTGGGCCTCATTAAAGGCCAACAGGCGCGCCAGGCCCTGGTCATCCAGTTCGGGGTGCAGGGCGCGCCATTCGCTGATGCGTGTCGCGAGGGCTTGCTGTTCCGCCTCCAATGC
The DNA here is from genome assembly GCF_018135665.1 of Pseudomonas sp. B2021. Classification (NCBI taxonomy): domain Bacteria; kingdom Pseudomonadati; phylum Pseudomonadota; class Gammaproteobacteria; order Pseudomonadales; family Pseudomonadaceae; genus Pseudomonas; species Pseudomonas sp. B2021. The sequence continues at coordinate 3,636,633 of NZ_SMOF01000001.1, read as the reverse complement.
CTGCTGGCGTTGCTGCTGGGCGTTGAGGTCGGCGGCCAGCTGTACCAGGGCCGTGTGCACAGCGTGCAGTTCCTCGTTGGCGTCGGTCTCGCTCTGGCGGGACTGCGTGACAGCTTGCTCCAGTTGCTGTTGCCAGTGTTCGGCGCTGGGGTGCTCTCCTAGCAAGGTACGGAGTTTTTCCTGGACGGCGTGTTGCTGGTCAGCCAGCTCTGCGACTTGCAGATTCAAGGCGTCGAGTTGCTGCTGACGATGCTGCTGGTGGGTATGTTGTTTCTCGATGGCCTGTTGGCGCTCCTGCTGCTCGGCCTGCTCATCGCGTTGATGGCCCAATTGCTCAAGGCGCTGGCTGACCTGCTGGTCGAGCTGCATGAAAGTCGCCGCAGGCGCGCTGCGCAAGCCCTCCAGCGTCTCGGCGGGCAACAGGCTGGCGAAGGCGCTGAGTTCCGCCTCTAGGCGTTCGCGGTCGCCGGCCAGCTGCCGCTGCTGGTCCACCAGCAATTGCCGGGCTTGCTGGCTGGCGTCCTGGGCCGCTTGCAATTGTTGCTGCAAGCGCCCGGCGTTCTGTTGCAGGTTGAGCAGGGCGCCCTGGCGTTGTTCGTCCTGGCTGATGCTTTGCGTCAATTGGGCCAGTTGTTGGGCCAGCCAAGGGCTGCGCTTGTCGACGTCCTGGTTGAACAGCGAGGCGCACAGTGGATGGGCTTGCAGGCTCGGTGCCAAACCCTGCTGCTGGGTAGCCAACTGTTCCTGCTGTTGCAGGAATTCTTTTTGCTGAGCGATCAGGCCGCCCACTTCACCGCGCAATTCAGTGAGTTTTTCCTTGAGGCTGTCGACGGCTTTCTGCGCCGCCGCCTCTTCACTTTCATCATGGCGGCCCAGGCTTTGCAGCAGGGCCTCGGGCTGGTGATAGGGGTGTTCGTGGCTGCCGCACACCGGGCAGGGCTGGTCATCCTGCAACTGCTCGCGTAACTCCTCGACGCTGGCACTGCGGGCCAGGCGTTGGCGCTCCAGCAGTTGCTTGGTCACCGCCAGGGTTTGTTCGGCAACGGTAAGTTCGGCCTTGGTTTGCAGGCCGGTCTGGTTCAGTTGTTCGCGTTTTTGCGCGGCCTCGGCGAGCCTTTGCGTGAGCGCACCTGCCTGTTGATCCAACTGTTGCTGGCTGTCCCACAAGCGGGCCAGGTCTTCGAAGGCGCGCTGTTGCTTGCGATTGTCTTGCAGCAGGCTGGCCAGCAATTGGATTTGTTCGGCCACCGCGTGCGGTTCGGCACCGGCCTCGTGGTAGAGCAAATCCAGGGCTTCGCGCTGTTGGGTGAACTGTTCGGCGGCGGCGCTGGCGCGCTGTTCGAGTTGCCCCAGCTCGGCCTGGCCTTGGTTGAGGCGATTGCCGATCAGCACCAGTTGTTGCAGGCGGTCACGGTAGGCGTTCCAGGCATCACTCAGCGGGGCGAGGGCGGCGCTATGCTCAAGTTCGGTGGCCAGGCGCTGCAGGCGCTCGGTGACTTGGGCCTGCGTGTGTTGCAAGCCGTCGAGCAGGGCCTGGCCTTCGGTACAGGCGCTTTCGTGCTGGTGTTTTTCCTCGTTGCGCTTGGCCAGTTCGCGGCTCACGTGGGCGAGGGTGTTTTGCTCCTCGATGGCCTGGCGCAGCAGGGGGGCGGCGTCGGCCTGGTGTTTCAGGGCCTCGGCCAGTGCTGCCTGGGCGGCCACTTGCTGGTGCTGCGCCTGTTCCTGGCGGGAGTGCAGGGCGGTTTGTTGCTCCAGGTGCTGGGCAATCTGCGCCGCCAGGGGCGTCAGCAAGGTGGCGAGTTCTGCCTGGCGCAGGAAGTGGTGGCGTTGCGGTGCCAACTGCTCCAGCAGGCTCAGGTCCTGGCGCTGCTCGCCTTGGCTGGCCCAGGTCTGCTCGTCGCGTTGCAGTTGCTCCACAGCATGCTGATGGCGCTCCTGCCATTCACGCAGCTCCTTGAGCCAGGTGTGCTGCAACTCCAACTGCTTGAGCTGGGCTTGCTGGGTCTTGAGCTGTTGCTGGGCCTCGGCCAACTCTTGGTCCAGCTCGGCGCGGGCTTCGGGGGCCAGGGGTACCACGCCGGTGGCTTGGTCTTGCAACTGTTTGTGGGCGTCCTTGGCCTCTTTGGCCTTGTCGAACGCACGGCGGCCGAGCTGGGTGTACAGCGCGGTGTCGGTGAGCTTTTCCAGCAGTTCGCTGCGCTCATTGTCATTGGCCTTGAGGAAGGCGCTGAACTCGCTTTGCGCCAGCAGCACCGCACGGGTGAACTGCTCAAAGTTCAGGCCAAGGGCCAATTCCAGTTGGGTCTTGTACTCGGTTTTCTGGCTGGCCAGCAGTTGGTCGCTGTCCAGGTCGATCAGGCTTTGCCGGCTGTTCTGCAGCTTGCCGCTGGCTTTGTCGCGGGCACGGTTGGCTTCCCAGCGCGCACGGTAGCGACGGCCACTGACACCGACAAAATCCACCTCGGCATAGCCACCACCGGTGCCGCGTCGAATCAGGGTGCGCGGGTCGCCGATGGAAATATCCGTGTCGGCATCCGGCATCTTGGCCTGGCCGGTGTCACCCAGGCGCGGCACCGCGCCAAACAGCGCCAGGCACAACGCATCGAGCAGGGTGCTTTTACCCGCGCCAGTTGGCCCGGTGATGGCGAACAGGCCCGCACTGGCCAGCGGCTCGGCGGTAAAGTCGATTTCGAACGGGCCCGCCAGGGAGGCGAGGTTTTTCAAGCGGATGGCGAGAATCTTCATGGCTGTTCGCCCTCCTGTTGCACTTCCTGGAGCAGCACGGCGAAGTCCTTCAAGGTCTGTTCATCCACTTCACTGCCGTAGCTGTCCTGCCAGGCGCGGCTGAACAGTTCCTGGGGCGTGAGCTGGTCGAGTTCGATCAGTTGCGCATCGTCTGCCTCTGCGCTGCCGCGTGTGCCGGCATATTCGGCGGCGATACGCACCAGGCGCACGGCCTTGCCTTGCAACGCGGTTTCGATCTGTTGACGCAGGTCTGGTTGCGGCTCGTCGAGGCGCACGCGCACTTCCAGCCAAGGGTGGCGCTGGGTTTCGGCGAGCAGGTCGATGTCGGGCAGTTCACCGAGTTGCTTGAGGATATCGGCCAGGGGCGCGGCTTCCAGGCGTTGCAAGTTGACGGAGCGGGGAATCAGGATCGGTTCGCAGCCCACCAACCTTTCGCCCTGGAACGTCACGTCGAGAATCTGGTGCTTGTAGCCGATTTCGGAGAACGACAGGGGGATTGGCGAGCCGCTGTAGCGAATACGCTCCTCGCCATTGACCTTTTGCGGCTTGTGCAAATGGCCGAGGGCCACATACGCCACGCTTCGGTCGAACAGTGTGGCAGGCAGTGCCTCGGCATTGCCGATGATCAGGCTGCGTTCGGAGTCTTCGGATACCGACCCACCGGCCATGTGCGCATGGCTGATGGCTATTAACGCCTGGCCTTTGTTGCGCTTGGCATTGGCGGCCGCGATCAGCCATTCATGCACTTGGCCGATGCCGCGCAGGTAATCATCGCCCAGCTGTGCGCCGGTGACTTCCGCCGGGCGCAGGAAGGGCAGTGCCAGGCACCAGGCGGCGATCTTGCCTTTGGCATTGGGCAGCGGGATCAGCAGGCGGTCGGCATCTAGTTGCCCGTCGTCCAGCCATAACACCCGGCCCAGTGCATGGGTGCGCAGGCGGCGCATCAGCGGGGCCGGCAGTTCGATGCGCGAGCCGGAGTCATGGTTGCCGGCAATCATCACAATGGTCAGTGTCGGTTGCTGTTCGTGGGCGCTGATGATGAAGTCATACAGGCGCTCCTGGGCCTTGAGCGGCGGGTTGACCGTGTCGAAGATATCGCCGGCGATCAACAGCACATCCGGGCGCTGGGCCTTGAGTTGGCCCAGCAGCCATTCAAGGAAACAGGCGTGTTCGAAGTCGCGTTCCTGGCCGTGGAGGTTTTGGCCCAAGTGCCAGTCGGAGGTATGAAACAGACGCAAGGCGAACTCCGTGGAGAAGATGAAAAGGAGGGGAGTTTACCTGTAA
>NZ_SMOF01000001.1:3600654-3632564 GCF_018135665.1 Pseudomonas sp. B2021 | reverse complement strand
AAACGTCAACGATAACGCGGGCTTCCTGGATAAACGCGGCGCCCGTGAGTTTTTCGCGAGCAAGCTCGCTCCTACACAGGGGTTATGGGGTGTTAGTGGGGTTGGGTTGCAGGCAATCCAGCGCGCGGTCGGCGAGGGTGCGGGCCATGTCGATCAGGTGAGCGGTGGAGCAGGCCATGTCGCGCTGGGTGCCTTTGAGGCCCTCGGCGGTTTCGGTGGCGGTGGTGGCGGCGCAGCGCAGTAGCGAGGAGATGCTGGCGATAGCGTCTTCGAAACTCAGGTCTTCGTGGGCGACGAAAATGGGGAAGGGTGGGTCGGGGACGATTTTGCTCATGGGTATAGCTCCTACTCAATTGGGGCGCCAACCTGTGCCGTTTCCACACGACAAATTAGGTGGCAGCCATACGCGGGGTGGAAACCGGGGAGTAGGACCCAGTCAGACCGAAGTCTGCCCGCGCACAGCCGCCATTGAGCGTTTGCATACGATCATGACGCCTACTCATTCCCAGGTTTCCACACCCGATCGCTGATTTGCAGCGACGAAGCGAAGGCTAGCCAGCGAAATGAGCAGGCGCAAGGCCAAAGGATTGTCTAGGAAACGTCCTGCAAATTAAAGGGATATGGATTGCTGGCCTTTAACAATGCATGTCGAGCGGGCGGTGATGGATGGAACGGCAGGTTGAGGGACGACCACCCATAAGGTGGATTTTTCAATCAATCCCTGAATGAATCAGAGGCCCACCATGTCATTTTCAGTAAACCCACCTTCGACTAGCGCTTTCACCGCTCTACCAGATCAGCTGGATGCTGACAGTCGCTCAAACCAAGCTAGCCATCGTCAGGCACGAAGCGCTCAAACCCAGGCCAGCGCCGCGGACCTGCGCCCGTACGCAAGCGTGAGTGACCGGCAACTAATAGGGTTGATTCGCGATCACTTCCGCGAATTCGCCGCAGGGGCGACAGACAGCTATGTGAACTTCAATGAGTTGAAAGAAGCCGCCGGCCTGATCGCCACCGACAGGACGTTCTCACCCGAGGCCCACCACGCGGCCAAGGAGTTGCTCTCACGGCCTAAATTGCTGCGCAAGCTGGATATCGGCATCAGCTTCTTCGGTGGGCCCGGTAAAGAAGATCGTCGGTTCGATATGGATAACCTGAACTATCTGTACAAATTCCCCCATCGGGAATGGAAGGTGCCGCGTCGTAATCACTGAGTGCAAGCAGGCGTCCGAGCAGGCGATGCAGATCAACTGTGGGAGCTGGCTTGCCTGCGATGGCGGAGCATCAGCCAGCACATCTGCCCACTGTTACACCGCCATCGCGGGCAAGCCAGCTCCCACAGGGTTTTGTGGTGTTGGTTGAGGCTGGGTTACTTGGGGTAGAGCGGCAGCAAGCTGGTGGTGTCGGTGGCCAGGTCTTGCTCGCGTTCGGCCACGGGGATGGCCTTGATCGCACGCCATAGATCGTTCCCACGCTCTGCGTAGTAATGCATCCCGTGACGCTCTGCGTCACCGTTGCATAGGGCGTAAAACCTGGACGCGGAGCGTCCGGGGCGGCATTCCCACGCAGAGCGTGGGAACGAGCAGGCTCGGGGGTTACTTGGGGTAGAGCGGCGGCAAACTGGTGGTATCAGTGGTCGGGTCTTGCTCGCGTTCGGCCACGGGGATGGCCTTGATCGCACGCCATAGATCGTTCCCACGCTCTGCGTAGTAATGCATCCCGTGACGCTCTGCGTCACCGTTGCACAGGGCGTAAAACCTGGACGCGGAGCGTCCGGGGCGGCATTCCCACGCAGAGCGTGGGAACGAGCAGGCTCGGGGGTTACTTGGGGTAGAGCGGCGGCAAACTGGTGGTGTCGGTCGCCGGGTCTTGCTCGCGTTCGGCCACGGGGATGGCCTTGATCGCACGCCATAGATCATCACCCAGCCAGTATTGGCCGCTTTCGCTGTACAACGCGCCATTCAAGCCATCCAGGGCATCTGACAACGGCACAAACCGTGCGGCCATGTCGGCCAGGGTTTCCGGTTGTTGCCTTGCCCAGGCGTCCAGCGCCTGGCGGGTGGCGTGGGGGTCGTTGGCCTGGGTGGCGCGCTTGAGGTCGTCGAGCAAGGTGCGTGGGCTGGGGCCGGTTTGGGCTGCGCGTTGTACGGCCGGTTGCCGGCGTGCGCGCCACCATAGGCCAAAGCCTAGCAGGGTGGTGCAGGCCAGCATCAGTGTGCTCAGTTGCCATAGCCACAGGCGGTCATCGTCCGGCGCGGTGATGATGGTCGGTGTGGCCGGGGTGTCTACCACCAGGCTGGGGTTCACCGCCACTTGCACGGTGCGCGCCGGCAGGCTGGTGCGTTCCAGGTGATCTTCGTGGGTGTTCCACCACACCACTTCCACGGCGGGCAGTTCCAGCTCGCCGGCGCGGGTCGGCACCAGGGCTTCGCGGTCTTCACGGCTGCCGGTCAGGCCGCGGTCGCTGGTGCGGTTAGCCATCACCGGTTGGTCGGGGTAGCGGCGCAGGCCGTTGACCTCGGTGCCGGGCAGCGCTGGCAGCTGTGCGCTGGACAGGCCTTCGGCCTCCACGGTAAGGCTGCGGGTCAGGGAATCGCCGACTTGCACGTGGTCCGGCGTGGGGTTCCAGCCTTCGCTCAAGCTCAGGCTGCGCGCGGGCAGCCAGGGGGCGTCGGCGGGGTAGGCGTCCGGTTTGGGTTTGACCGTCAAGGGCAAGGGCGCGGAGCTGACGTGAATCATCTTGCCCGGCTTGGTGCCCTGCAAGGTGTTCTCCTGGGGCGGTCGCGATTCCACCAGGGTGGCGCTGAAGGTCTGTGCCGGAATCACCACGGCGCCACTGTGTTGAGGGTAGAGGGCGTAGCGGGTTTCGATCACGCCATGGCGGATGCTGTTGATGACCTTCTCATAGGTGCGTGATTCGCCCAGTTGTTCGACACGTGCGTCCGGTATCTGCAAAGGCGTGAGGCTGCTGTCGTCATACAGCGACACCGAGTGGTAAACGCGAACGGTCAACAGTGCCTGGGCCTGCACGTATACGCTGGTCTGGTCGAGGTTGGCTTCGATGAACACCGGGGCCAGTTCGGCGCTGCTGTTCTGGCTGGCGCTTTCCACCACTTGCAGGGTGATCGGCTGGGTCTTGAGTGCGCCCACTTGCAGTGGCGGGATGACCACGTTGCCGTTCACCTTGGGCAGCAGGGTGATGATCCAGCGGGTGGTGGCGTGGTTGTCGCCGTCCAGCGTGGTGAGTTGGTTGATCTGGCGGGTGCCGCTGACTTCGAACTGCGCGTCCAGGGGCGACAGGTCCGGTTTGCCAAACTGGGTCACATCACTTGATTGCACCGTCAGCTCTACCGTTTCCCCGGAGTTGAGGCGGCTGCGGTCTACGCTGGCGACCAGGTCCGCCGCCTGGGCGTGGCCTGCCGACAACGCAAGCAGGAGCAAAAGGGTGGTGCGGCGGCTCATCGAGTGGTGTCCTGATGTTGTTGCTGTTCGTACCAGAATTTGCGGCGCAACAGTTCGCCGGGGTTATCCGGGATCTCCTGCAACCATTGCTCCAGCGCTTGGCGGCGCTCGCCTTCCAGGCGTGTGTCGGCAGGACGCAAAGGCGGCGTGGTGGTTTGTTCGTCGCCCAGTTCGCTGCCTGGTACTTCATTACCGCCAGGCTGTGGCGTGGCGGCTGTCTGAGTCTCAGCGGTGCCCGCTTCGCCCTGGCCGTGGGGCGATTGCTCGCCGCCCTGTGCCGTTTGTGCGCTGGCGCCCGGTTGCGCAGTTTGGCCGGGTTGGGCGGTTTCGTCATCTTCGTTTTTTGCAGGCGGGTCCTGCTCGGGCTGCGCTTGCTCCTGCATCAGGGTTTCAACCAGGGCTTTGTTTTTCAGTGCCGGTTGCAAATCGGGCTGGGCTTCCAGGGCTTGTTCATAGGCATCAATGGCCGCTTCAAGCTCACCGGCCTTGGCCAGGGCATTGCCACGGTTATAGTGGGAATAGGCGTCGCTGCCTTGGGCAAACCGCTTGATGGCCTCGGCGTAATTGCCGGCTTCGTACAGCGCCACGCCTTGCCATTGCGGGTCTTGGAAGTGTTCGGCGGCTTCGGCCGGGCGTTTGTGCTTGAGCAGGTACTGGCCTTGTTGGTCGGGGCGCAGCCACAGGTCCTGCAGCCCAAAGGCGTAGCTGGGTTGCGGCGCGCCCATCAGCAGCAAGGGCAGGCAGAACAACCAGCCGCGACGCCCGGCGCACGCGGCCAGCAGCAATAACGGCAAGAGCAGCCAGTAACCCTGATCGGCCCAGGTGTCCAGGCGCAGCCGTTGGCCGTCGTCGCGCAGGGCTTGGGCGCTGTCGAGCATGCCGAGTTGGCGCAGGTCCTTGTCATCCAGGCGCGCCGCACGGTAGCGGCCGCCCATTTCGCTGGCGAACGCCTTGAGGGTCGGGCTGTCGAGACGTGGCACCAGAATCGCGCCCTGGTCGTCCTTGAGGAACTCGCCACTTTCCTGAGTCACCGGCGTGCCTTCGCGACTGCCGATGCCGAGGATCGACAACGTCGGAGCCTGGGCACTTTGCAGTTGCAGGCGGATGCCTTGGCGTTCCTGTTTGGACAATGACGAGCCGATCAGCAGCAGGCGCCCCTGGCCGAGACCGCCTTGCTTGAGCAGGCGCAGGGCTTTTTCCACGGCCAGATCGGCCCGGTGGCCGGGCTCGGGCATGATCGATGGGCGCAGGGCTTCCAACAGGTTACGGCTGGTGGCCAGGTCATCGGACAGCGGCACCAAGGTATGGGCGCTGCCGGCATACACGATGATGGCGGTTTGCGCATCGGTGCGCGCTTGCAACAGGTCATACAGCTTGCGCCGTGCCTGTTCCAGGCGGTTGGGTGGGCTGTCGGTGGCGAGCATTTCCGGGGTCAGTTCCAACAACACCACCAACGGGTCGGAAGGTTTCTGGCTGGCCTGTTCAACCCGTTGCCAACTGGGGCCCAGCAACGCCAGCACGGCCAGCAGCCAGGCAATGCCAAGCACCACCCACGGCGATTTGCTCTCGCGGCCATTGCCACCACTGAGCAACTCGGCATGGAACGCCGGCGGCAGGATCATCTGCCAACGCCCGGCGCGCTTTTGCCGATGCCACAACTGCCACAGCAACCAGCCAAGCAGGGGCAGCAATAACAGCCACCAGGGGCGCAACCAGTGCGGCCACAGCGCGATCATCGACGCCTCCGCAAACGCAGGCGCTGCAAACGCTGGCGCCATTCAGGATGCTGCTGCAAAAAGATGCCCTTGCTCGACAGCCTGTTGAAGCCGCGCTGCAAGGCGTTGTTCGGCCAGCGTTCCTGGATCACCAGTAACAGGCTCAACACCAACGCCAAGGCCAATGGGCCGCTGTACAGCGCCTGGGCCGGGCGGGCCTGGGTGGGTTGTTGCTCCACGGGCTCAAGGGTGTCGAGGGTGTCCTTGATTTTCAGCAGTTCCTCGCCGTCTCGGGCGCGGAAATACTGGCCGCCGGTGGCCTCGGCCAGTGCCTTGAGCGCCGGTTCGTCGAGGTCCAGGCTTGGGTTCACGCCAAGGATGCCCAGGGAGCCGGTTTGCTCGGGATCGGCGCCGATGCCGATGGGGTAGATTTTCACGCCTTCTTCAGCCGCCAGGCGCGCAGCGGTCAACGGGTCGATCTGCCCGGCATTGTTGGCGCCGTCAGTGACCAGGATCAGCACGCGGCTTTGCGCCGGGCGTTGGCGCAGGCGCTTGAGGGCCAGGCCGATGGCGTCGCCGATGGCGGTGTTCTTGCCAGCAATGCCGATGCGCGCTTCATCCAGCCAGGTGCGCACGGTGCGCCGGTCAAAGGTCAAGGGCGCTTGCAGGTAGGCTTGGCTGCCGAACAGGATCAGGCCCACGCGGTCACCTTCACGCTCCTCCAAAAAGTCTCCCAGCAGGTGCTTGACCAGGGCCAGGCGGCTGACGTCCTCGTCCTGCCAATGCATGTCGGGAAAATCCATGGAGCCGGAGACGTCCACTGCCACCAGCAAATCCCGGCCGCTGGCCGCAATCGGCAAGGGGTCGCCCAGCCATTGCGGGCGGGCGGCGGCGGTCAGCAGCAGCAACCACAGCACCACGAATGGGGCTTGCTGGCGCCAGCCGGGCAGGTTGACCCGGGCACGGCGGCGGGCCAGGCCTTCGAGGTCGCTGAGGTAGCTGACTTTCAGCGCCGGTTCGCCGCTGTCGGCCACGGGCAGCACCAGGCGCATGATCCACGGCAGTGGCAACAGGGCGAAGATCCACGGCCAGGCGAACTCAAACATGTTTGCGAATCCAGGTGTCGACGGCTTGGGTCAGGCCAGCAATGGCTTTGTCGTCGAGCTTGCATTCGGGCTTGTAGGCACCTTCCACCAACACCATCCAGCGCGTCAGGCCGGCGGCGGGGCAGCGGTTGTCCAGGAAGGCCAGCCATTTGCGCCCGTTGAGGGTGTGGCTCTGGCTATAAGGGTAGTCGTTGCGGCACAGGCGCTTGAGCAGGCCGTTGAGTTGCTGCAACCAGGCGCCAGCCGGCGCGCCGTCGTAGGGCTTGGGCATCAAAGCCAGCTCGGCCAGGGCTGCGATACGCAACGGGTCCAGCGGTTGTTCGGCACGCGCCACGGGGCGGCGGGCCGGCAGGAAACGGCGCAGCCACCATAGGCCCCAACCGAGTAGGGGGATCACCAGCAGCAACAGCCACCAGCCCGGCGCAGGTGGCCAGAAGCCAATGGCGGGCGGGGCGATCAGTGGTTGCAGTTGGTCCAGGCTGCTCATGGTTTTTTAACCGGGCGTTGCGGGTTGAGGTATTCGCGCAGTTGCTCGACCATTTCACTCTGGGTGCTCAAGGGCATCAACAACAGCCGCAGTTTCTGCGCGAGCAGTTCCCAGTGGGCGATACGGGCTTCGGCCTGGGCCTTGTAGGCCTGGCGCAGGTCGATATTCAGCGTGTCCAGTTCCAGTTGCGCGCCTCTTTGCGCGAAACGCAGCAGCCCGGCGGCGGGCAGGGCGTGGTCCAACGGGTCGGAGATCGGTAATAACAGCAGGTCGCAATGGCGCGCCAACAGGCTCAGCTGTTGCTCGGCGCCTTCGGTGAGGGCGCGCTCATCGCAGATCACCACCACCAGGCTGCCCGGGCGCAGTACCTCGCGGCCACGGCGCAAGGCCATACCCAGGGCGTCGGCTTCCGGCTGACGCTCGGTGTTCAGGCTCTGGTTGACCCGCACCAGCCGGTTAAGCAATTGCAACAGGCTTTGCTTGCTGCGCCGAGGCTTGATCTCGTAATGCTCGTTGTCGCCGAACACCAGCCCGCCCACCCGGTCGTTATGGCCCAGGGCGGCCCAACCGATCAGGCTGGCGGCCTGGGCGGCAAGCACCGACTTGAACATTTGCCCCGAGCCGAAAAACAGCCGGCAACTTTGCTCCACCATGATGAAAATCGGCCGCTCTCGCTCTTCGTGGAACAGCTTGGTGTGCGGCTCCTGGGTACGCGCCGTGACGCGCCAGTCGATGGTGCGCACGTCATCGCCGGCCTGGTACACGCGCACCTGGTCGAAATCGACGCCACGCCCGCGCAGCTTGGAGTGGTGCAGGCCCACCAGCGGGCTACGTTGACCAGGCGTGGAGAACAACTGCACCTCACGCACGCGGTGGCGCATCTCAATCAATTCACTGAGGGTTACGCGGATGCCATCGCTTGCGTTCATCGACTTCAAGCGACGGCAACGACGTCGAGAATGCGTTGCACCACGCGGTCCTGGTCGACCCCGGCGGCTTCGGCCTCGAACGACAGGATGATGCGGTGGCGCAGCACGTCGAACAGCACCGCCTGGATGTCTTCGGGGCTGACAAAATCGCGACCGGCCAGCCAGGCATGGGCGCGGGCGCAACGGTCCAGGGCGATGGAGCCACGGGGGCTGGCGCCGTAGGCGATCCACTCGGCCATTTCCGCGTCGAACTTGGAAGGGGTACGCGTGGCCATGACCAGTTGCACCAGGTATTCCTCCACCGCATCGGCCATGTACAGGCCGAGGATTTCCTTGCGCGCGGCAAAGATGGCCTGCTGGCTGACCCGACGCTCGGGCTTGGTTTCGCCATTGAGTGCTTCGCCACGGGCTTGCTGCAGGATGCGGCGCTCGACGGCGGCGTCTGGGAAGCCGATCTTGACGTGCATCAGGAACCGGTCGAGCTGGGCTTCGGGCAGCGGGTAGGTGCCTTCCTGCTCGATGGGGTTTTGCGTGGCCATCACCAAAAACAGCGGCGACAGCTCGTAAGTGCTGCGGCCCACGCTGACCTGGCGCTCGGCCATGGCCTCGAGCAAGGCCGACTGCACCTTGGCCGGGGCACGGTTGATTTCGTCCGCGAGCACCAGGTTATGGAAGATCGGCCCTTGCTGGAACACAAAGCTGCCGGTTTCCGGGCGATAGATCTCGGTGCCGGTGATATCGGCGGGCAACAGGTCGGGGGTGAACTGGATACGATGGAACTGCGCTTCGATCCCTTCGGCCAACTCCTTGATCGCCTTGGTCTTGGCCAGCCCCGGTGCGCCTTCGACCAGCATATGGCCGTCAGCGAGCAGGGCGATCAGCAGGCGATCGATGAGTTTTTCCTGGCCGAGAATCTGCGTAGAAAGAAAGGTTCGCAGCGCAAGCAGCGCTTCACGATGTTCCATCGATGACGGTTCCTGGAAAAGATGAGCCTGGGTGTTGTGACAAAACACCGGGCCTGGGGCGTTTACTTTAATGCATCGCGGGGTGCGGCGACTAACGGCTTGATGGGTATTTTTGGCGAAACTTACAGGATTGCGGTGCGCAAGGCATAACGGCTGGGTAGGTAGAGCACGATCACTGTGGGAGCTGGCTTGCCTGCGATGGCCTCAACTCGGTCTGGCTGAAAGACCCCACCGCCCGCGTCGCAGGCAAGCCAGCTCCCACATGGGATCTACGGTGCATTCAGATCCGAATGAAAGTGCCTGTGCCCGTGAGGATGTTCTGCAGGGTTTCCTGCACTTCGGCCATGTCTGACGCGGCGGTGCTGTGGGCGATCTCCAACTGGTCCTTACCGCCCAGGGCATCGGCATCGCCGGCCGCCAGTTCGATCAATAAGGTGGTGTCGCCCAACGTCACTTTCAGCCCATCGAGAGTCGAAGGTTCGTAGTCCCAGGTCAGCTCCACTTCATCTTCATCCGGATAACGGGTGAGCATGAACATTTCGCCGTTCTTGCCGTGACAGCACAGCATGGCCATGTTGTCTTCTTCGTCGTCGCACGGGGTGGCCATCAGGGCGTCGGTTTTCAGCTGCAGCATGGGGCAATCCTGTGTAGGGGAGGGCAATTGTGCCACCGCGGCGAATTTTGTGCTTCATCCTGTGTCGGAACTTGAGCATGACCTCACGGCCCGGATCGGTCATTTCTGGTACTGATGGTGTTCAAAGTAGCAAGATTTTCTACCGAAAATCCGGGGTTGCCCAAGTTGCAACCGGCACCCTGCTTACCGATGACCGAATATGTCGCAGCGTCGCAAGCAGCGCTCTTCCCACACTCGTTAAGCTGCGCAACGGATGTGCCCTGTGCCAGGCGCCTGACCTGCCCGTCGTATCGTCACCTGGCCAGGGGCATGCCGTATGGAAGTTGTATGTGACCTGACTGTCCTGTCCAGCTTCACCCACCTGTCACCCTGATTCGTTTATGGTGCTTGTCAGCACACCAGCGAACAGAGCTGACGGTCTCCCCGCAAGGGGATAACACGCGACGCTTTCATCAATAACAAGCCCAAGCGGAGTACCACAGATGGCGTTCTTCACCGCAGCCAGCAAGGCCGACTTCCAGCATCAACTGCAAGCGGCACTGGCGCAGCACCTCAGTGAACAGGCACTGCCACAAGTGGCGCTGTTCGCTGAACAATTTTTCGGCATCATTTCCCTGGACGAACTGACCCAGCGTCGCCTTTCCGACCTGGCCGGTTGCACCCTGTCTGCCTGGCGCCTGCTTGAGCGCTTTGATCACACCCAACCGCAAGTGCGAGTCTACAACCCCGATTACGAACGTCATGGCTGGCAATCGACCCACACCGCGGTCGAAGTGCTGCACCATGACCTGCCCTTCCTGGTCGACTCGGTACGCACCGAGCTGAACCGCCGTGGCTACAGCATCCATACCCTGCAAACCACCGTGCTCAGCGTGCGTCGTGGCAGCAAGGGCGAGCTGCTGGAAATCCTGCCCAAGGGCACCCAGGGCGAAGGCATCCTGCAAGAATCGCTGATGTACCTGGAGATCGACCGCTGCGCCAATGCCGCCGAACTGAACGTGCTGAGCAAAGAGCTTGAGCAGGTGCTGGGCGAAGTGCGCGTGGCCGTGGCCGATTTCGAACCGATGAAAGCCAAGGTCCAGGACCTGCTGGCCGGTATCGACGCCAGTGCGTTCGCCATCGACGGCGAAGAAAAGACCGAGATCAAGAACTTCCTCGAATGGCTGGTGGGCAACCACTTCACCTTCCTGGGCTACGAAGAGTTCGTGGTACGTGACGAGGCGGACGGCGGTCATATCGAATATGACGCCAGCTCCTTCCTCGGTCTGACCAAGCTGCTGCGCGCCGGCCTCACCGCCGAAGACCTGCGCATCGAAGACTACGCTGTGGCCTACCTGCGCGAGCCGACCGTACTGTCGTTCGCCAAGGCGGCACACCCAAGCCGCGTGCACCGCCCGGCCTACCCGGACTACGTGTCGATCCGCGAGATCAGCGCCGACGGCAAGGTCATCAAGGAACACCGCTTCATGGGCCTGTATACCTCCTCGGTGTACGGCGAAAGCGTGCGAGTCATCCCCTACATCCGTCGCAAAGTGGCCGAGATCGAACGTCGTTCGGGCTTCCAGGCCAAGGCGCACCTGGGTAAAGAGCTGGCCCAGGTGGTGGAAGTACTGCCCCGTGACGACCTGTTCCAGACCCCGGTCGACGAGCTGTTCAGCACCGTGATGTCGATTGTGCAGATCCAGGAACGCAACAAGATCCGCGTGTTCCTGCGCAAAGACCCCTACGGTCGTTTCTGCTACTGCCTGGCCTACGTGCCACGCGACATCTACTCCACCGAAGTGCGCCAGAAGATCCAGCAAGTGCTGATGGACCGTCTGAAGGCCTCGGACTGCGAGTTCTGGACCTTCTTCTCCGAGTCCGTGCTGGCCCGTGTGCAACTGATTCTGCGGGTTGACCCCAAGAACCGCCTGGACATCGACCCGCTGCAGCTGGAAAAAGAAGTGGTGCAGGCCTGCCGCAGCTGGCAGGACGACTACGCCAGCCTGGTCGTGGAAAGCTTCGGCGAAGCCCAGGGCACCAACGTGCTGGCGGATTTCCCCAAAGGCTTCCCGGCCGGCTACCGTGAGCGTTTCGCCGCGCATTCGGCTGTGGTCGACATGCAGCACCTCAACAGCCTGACCGAATCCAACCCGCTGGTGATGAGCTTCTATCAGCCGCTGGGCCAGGTCTCCGGCCAACGTGAACTGCATTGCAAGCTCTACCACGCCGATACGCCGCTGGCGCTGTCCGACGTGCTGCCGATCCTGGAAAACCTCGGCCTGCGTGTGCTGGGCGAGTTCCCGTATCGCCTGCGTCACGCCAATGGCCGTGAGTTCTGGATCCATGACTTTGCGTTCATCGCCGCCGAAGGCGTGAACCTGGATATCCAGCAGCTCAACGACACCCTGCAAGATGCGTTCGTGCACATCGTGCATGGCGATGCCGAGAACGATGCGTTCAACCGCCTGGTCCTCACCGCCGGCCTGCCATGGCGCGACGTGGCGTTGCTGCGTGCCTATGCCCGTTACCTGAAGCAGATTCGCCTGGGCTTCGACCTGGGTTACATCGCCAGCACCCTGAACAACCACACCGACATCGCCCGCGAGTTGACCCGGTTGTTCAAGACCCGCTTCTACCTGGCGCGCAAGCTCACTGCCGACGACCTGGAAGACAAGCAGCAACGCCTGGAGCAAGCGATCCTCAGCGCCCTGGACGACGTTCAGGTGCTCAACGAAGACCGCATCCTGCGTCGCTACCTGGACCTGATCAAGGCCACCCTGCGCACCAACTTCTACCAGACCGATGCCAACGGCCAGAACAAGTTGTACTTCAGCTTCAAGTTCGACCCGCGTGCCATCCCTGAGCTGCCCAAGCCCGTGCCGAAGTTTGAAATCTTCGTGTACTCGCCACGGGTCGAAGGCGTGCACCTGCGCTTTGGCAACGTGGCCCGTGGCGGCCTGCGCTGGTCCGACCGTGAAGAAGACTTCCGCACCGAAGTGCTCGGCCTGGTAAAAGCCCAGCAAGTGAAGAACTCGGTGATCGTGCCGGTGGGCGCCAAGGGCGGCTTCCTGCCGCGTCGCCTGCCATTGGGCGGCAGCCGGGACGAGATCGCGGCCGAAGGCATCGCCTGCTACCGCATCTTCATCTCTGGCCTGTTGGACATCACCGACAACCTGAAAGACGGCGCCCTGGTGCCGCCGGCCAACGTCGTGCGTCATGACGACGATGACCCGTACTTGGTGGTGGCGGCGGACAAGGGCACTGCGACCTTCTCCGACATCGCCAACGGCATTGCCATCGACTACGGCTTCTGGCTGGGCGATGCGTTCGCTTCCGGTGGTTCGGCCGGTTACGACCACAAGAAAATGGGCATCACCGCCAAGGGCGCGTGGGTGGGTGTGCAGCGTCACTTCCGTGAGCGCGGCATCAACGTGCAGGAAGACAGCATCACCGTGGTGGGCGTCGGCGATATGGCCGGTGACGTGTTCGGTAACGGTTTGTTAATGTCGGACAAACTGCAACTGGTCGCAGCCTTCAACCACCTGCATATCTTCATCGACCCGAACCCTAACCCGGCCACCAGCTTCGTCGAGCGCAAGCGTTTGTTCGAACTGCCGCGTTCGGCCTGGACCGACTACGACACCAGCATCATGTCTGAAGGTGGCGGTATCTTCTCGCGCAGCGCGAAGAGCATTGCCATCTCGCCGCAGATGAAAGAACGCTTCGACATCCAGGCCGACAAGCTGACCCCGACCGAACTGCTCAACGCCTTGCTCAAGGCGCCGGTAGACCTGTTGTGGAACGGCGGTATCGGTACCTACGTCAAGGCCAGCACCGAGAGCCATGCTGATGTGGGCGACAAGGCCAACGACGCACTGCGCGTCAATGGCAACGAGCTGCGCTGCAAGGTAGTGGGCGAGGGCGGTAACCTCGGCATGACCCAGTTGGGCCGTGTGGAATTCGGCCTCAATGGCGGCGGTTCCAACACCGACTTCATCGACAACGCCGGTGGCGTGGATTGCTCCGACCACGAAGTGAACATCAAGATCCTGCTCAACGAAGTGGTGCAGGCCGGTGACATGACCGATAAGCAGCGCAACCAGCTGCTGGCGAGCATGACCGACGAAGTCGGCAACCTGGTGTTGGGCAACAACTACAAGCAGACCCAGGCCCTGTCCCTGGCTGCGCGCAAGGCTTACGAGCGCGCTGCCGAGTACAAGCGCCTGATGAGCGACCTGGAAGGCCGTGGCAAGCTGGACCGCGCCATCGAGTACCTGCCGACCGAGGAACAGCTTACTGAACGCGCCTCTGCCGGCAAGGGCCTGACCCGTCC
The DNA here is from genome assembly GCF_018135665.1 of Pseudomonas sp. B2021. Classification (NCBI taxonomy): domain Bacteria; kingdom Pseudomonadati; phylum Pseudomonadota; class Gammaproteobacteria; order Pseudomonadales; family Pseudomonadaceae; genus Pseudomonas; species Pseudomonas sp. B2021. Next base: position 3,618,951 of record NZ_SMOF01000001.1, on the reverse strand, counting down.
GGAACTGTCGGTGCTGATCTCGTACAGCAAGATCGACCTCAAGGAAGCGTTGCTCAAGTCGCTGGTACCGGATGACGAGTACCTGACCCGTGACATGGAGACCGCGTTCCCGCCGAGCCTGGTGGCCAAGTTCGGCGAAGCCATGCGTCGCCATCGTCTGAAGCGCGAGATCGTCAGCACCCAGATCGCCAACGATCTGGTCAACCACATGGGCATCACCTTCGTTCAGCGACTCAAAGAGTCGACCGGTATGAGCCCGGCGAACGTGGCGGGCGCGTATGTGATCGTGCGGGACATCTTCCATCTCCCACACTGGTTCCGTCAGATTGAAGCCCTGGACCACCAGGTTTCCGCTGACGTGCAACTGGAGCTGATGGATGAACTGATGCGCCTGGGCCGTCGCGCTACGCGCTGGTTCCTGCGCAGCCGTCGCAACGAGCAAGACGCCGGGCGTGACACCGCGCACTTTGGTCCGCACCTGGCGGCGCTGGGCCTCAAGCTCGACGAACTGCTGGAAGGCCCGACCCGCGAAGGCTGGCAGAACCGCTACCAGGCCTACACCCAGGCCGGCGTACCGGAGTTGTTGGCGCGCATGGTTGCGGGTACTACCCACCTGTACACCTTGCTGCCGATCATCGAAGCCGCCGACGTGACCGGGCATGACGCCGCCGAAGTGGCCAAGGCCTACTTCGCCGTCGGCAGCGCCCTGGACTTGCCGTGGTACCTGCAGCAGATCAGCGATCTGCCAGTGGCCAACAACTGGCAGGCCCAGGCCCGCGAAGCCTTCCGCGATGACGTGGACTGGCAGCAACGGGCGATCACCATTTCGGTCCTGCAAATGGCCGATGCGCCACAAGACATGGAAGCCCGCGTGGCCCTGTGGCTTGAGCAGCATCAGGACATGGCTGATCGCTGGCGCGCCATGATGGTGGAAATTCGTGCTGCAGTGGGCACGGACTACGCCATGTACGCGGTGGCCAACCGTGAGTTGCTGGACCTGGCGTTGAGTGGCCAGTCGGTGTTGCAACCGGCTTGATGCCTCGCTAAACCAAAAGCCCCCGCATCCTGAGATGCGGGGGCTTTTTGTTTGATCTGGAATGCGATCAATGTGGGAGCTGGCTTGCCTGCGATAGCGGCGGGTCAGTTAATAATTTGGTCACTGGTACACCGCTATCGCAGGAAAGCCAGCTCCCACAGTTTTAACTTTACTCACTTGGAGTCAGTGGTGTTTGAGTAGTCGGGTTTCCAGGTGATCCAGATGCTGGGTCATCAGGGCGACGGCCGTGTGAGCGTCGCGCTGTTCCACGGCATCCACAATCGCCACATGCTCCTGCCACGCGCAATAGGTGCAGGCCTTTGCTTCAAATTGCGCAATGATCAACGACGTCAACGGCACCAGGCTGTTGAGAAACTGTGCCAGCGGCGCGTTGCCTGCCATGTGCGCCAGTTGCAGATGAAACTCTCCCGAAAACCGGATCGCCGGGCCACGCTGGTCACGCTCAATGGCGTCGCGCTCCTGTGCAATCAGCTCGCGCAGTTGGCGAATCTGCATCGCGGTGGCCTGGGCGCAGGCCAGTTGCACCACGGTAATCTCGGTGAGGCGCCGGGCTTCCAGGATCTGCCGTGTGTGCTGGGCATCCGGCGCGGCGACCTGGGCGCGCTGGTTGGGGCGCAGGATGACCACTTGCTGATGGGACAGCTTGGCGAGTACCCGGCGTATCACGCTGCGGCTCACGCCAAAGAGCTCGCCCAGGCCTTCTTCGGTGAAGCGGCTGGCGGGCGCAATGCGTTGCTCAAGAATGGCGTCGAACAAGCGTGGGTAGATGTCGTCCACCGAGGGCTTTTTTTCGGGCGTCCAGCGTAAGGACGTGAGGGTGCAATTGCGTTGCAGGGCGTGAGCGTTCATGGCCGGTCTCCGAAAATCAACTGCCCAGATGGTCGTCCGGGATATTCAAGCGAATGCCCATGCGCAGGCCTTCCTGAAGGATGTGCCGGCGCATTTCGGCACTGGCCAGGGCGCTGTTCTTGTTGCGGATGGCGCGGACCACGGCTTCGTTCTCTTGAAGGCGTTCGGCCAGGTGTTCAGGGGAGTTGCGCAATACCTGAGCGCTTTGTTTGAGCGCGGTGCTGGTTTGCTGCACCACGTTCTGGAAGATCGGATTGGAGGTCAGGGCGAACAGCTCCTCATGGAAGTCGATATAGGCGTTCATGCCCGCTTCGGCATCGCCGGCATCCAGGGCTTCGCGCATGTCCATCAGGGTCAGGCGCAGTTGGCCGATTTCCTTGCTGCTGATGGACTGGGCTACCAAACCGACGATGAAAGGTTCGAGGGTGTAGCGCAGTTGCAGGATATCCTCGAGGCTGGCATCGGCCACGGCGTCGCTCGATTGCGGCTCGCTGACGCTGCTTTCCAGCACGACCACGCCTTTGCCCGGCATGGAGCGCACCAGGCCGAGGGTTTCCAGCACGATCACCGCTTCACGCAGGCTCGGGCGGCTGATGCCCAGCTGTTCGGCCAGTTCGCGTTGACCGGGCAGCATTTCACCGCGGCGCCACTGGCCTCGCGCCAAGGCGGCGCGCAGTTTTTCTACCACTGAATTGACGACGGTTGAAGTGCTGATCACGTCGAAGGCTCCTTGATGTTGCTCATACAGTATTCAGTCTGGCGAAGGTCCAAAGTGGGAGCTGGCTTGCCTGCGATGACTGAGTGTCAGGCACTACAGTTGACGCTGACCCACCGCTATCGCAGGCAAGCCAGCTCCCACATTGGATGGGTGTTGTCCTAGAACTCCTGATGCGCCGGCAGCACCGGTTTCTTGGCCTGGAAGGCATAGCCTTGCTGGCCGTCGAGCACCTTGTTGGCGCGCTGGATATCAATGTCTTTTTCCCAGCGCGCAATTGCCACGGTGGCCACGCAGTTGCCGATCAGGTTGGTCAGCGCCCGACCGATGCCCATGAACCAGTCCACCGCTAGCACCAATACCAGGCCGACCACCGGAATCGCGGGGATCGCCGTGAGCGTTGCCGCCAGAATCACCAGCGCCGAGCCTGGAATGCCATGGGCGCCCTTGGAGGTGATCAACGATACCAGGAGGATGGTCAACAAGTCGGTCATCGACAGCGGTGTGCCGGTGGCGTTGGCGATAAACACGATGGCCAGGGTCAGGTAGATGGAGAAACCGTCGAGGTTGAACGAGTAGCCAGTGGGAATCACCAAGCCCACGGTGGAGCTGCCAATGCCCAGGTGTTCCAGCTTGCGCATGATCTGCGGCAACACCGCGTCGGATGAAGCGGTGCCCATCACGATCAGCAGCTCTTCGCGCAGGTACTTGAGCAGCGGCAACATGCGCAGGCCCGACAGGCGCATCACCAGCCCGAGGATCACCGCCACGAAGGCAAAGCAGGTCAGGTAGAAAAGCCCCACCAGGCTGCCCAGATGTTGCAGCGAGTCCAGGCCATAGGTGCTGGTGGTGAAGGCGATGGCACCGAATACGCCAATCGGCGCCAGGCGCACGATCATGCCCATGATGCGGAAGATCACATGGCTCAATTCGTTGATCAGCCGCGAGATGCCACTGGCCGCTTCGCCCACCAGGTTCAGCGCGCTGCCGAACAGCACCGAAAACAACAGCACTTGCAGCACGTTGTTGTCGGCAAAGGCGCCGACCACCGAGTTGGGGATCAACTCCATCAGGAACTGGCTGGTGCCGCGGATGTGCTGGCCCTTGTCGGCCAGCTCATTCAAGCCGGCGGAAGAGAGTTGCTCCAGGTGAATATTGGCGCCGCTGCCAATGCCGGTGCTGAAGGCCATGATCAGGCCGAGCACCAGGGCGACGGTGGTGAGCATTTCAAAATAGATCACCGACTTTAGGCCGATGCGCCCGACCTTCTTCAAGTCGCCCGCGCCGGAAATACCGCTGACTACCACGCAGAACACGATCAGGCCAATCAGCATTTTGATCAGCTTGATAAAGCCGTCACCCAAGGGTTTGAGTTGCGAGGAGAATTCGGGAAGGGCCAGGCCGCAGGCGATGCCGAGCATCAGGCCAATCACGACTTGCAGGAAAATCGAACGCGAGCACCATCTGAGCATGGGAGGGATCTCTATTCGGTGCCCTGGTGGTTCCAGGGCTTAATTGTTGTGGTCTTACCGGTAAGTCCAGTGCGGGGCCAGTCTACGCTCGGTTTTTTTCAAATCACAAGAAAATATTTGGCGGTTGGCAGGTCCCGGTCTGACCAGTTGGTCGATAAGCACGATGCTTGAGCGGTTGGCGGGGATTAATTTTTTTTGCGTATCATCGCCTTCGGCATACGAGGTGATGGATGGACCAACCAGGGCTGACAACCGACGAAGCAGGGCGCATCTATTGCGCCTGGCGCACTGCAGCGCCTGCGTACCTGCATTACCACGACCACGAGTGGGGCGTGCCGGTGGCGGATGACATCGCGCTGTACGAGAAGATCTGCCTGGAGGGGTTTCAGGCGGGGATGGCGTGGATCACCATCCTGCGCAAGCGCGAAAACTTTCGCAAGGCGTTCGAGGGCTTTGATTTTCGCCGGGTGGCGCAGTACGGCGAGGCGGACATCGAGCGGTTGATGAGCGACCCGGGCATTGTGCGCAATCGCGCGAAGATCGTCTCGGCCATCAACAATGCACGCCGGGCCTGTGAACTGGTGGAGGAGACCGGCTCGCTGGCGCGCTGGCTGTGGGCGTTTGAGCCCTGCGCAGAAGAGCGGCCGGCAGTGGTGGATATGGCTTACTGGACGGCCAATCCAACGTCACCCGCTTCGGTACGGTTATCGAAAGCCTTGAAGAAGCGCGGCTGGACCTTTGTCGGCCCGACCACGATGTATGCGTTGATGCAGGCGATGGGGATGGTTAATGACCACTTGGAGGGTTGCGAGTGCCGCTCGCGTATTGAACACCTGCGCAACCTGTTCAAACGTCCCTGACCAGACACGGTTGAAACTGTGGGAGCTGGCTTGCCTGCGATAGCGGTGTATCAGCCAGCTCATCTTTTACTGGCCCACCGCTATCGCAGGCAAGCCAGCTCCCACAGGGGTTTTGTTGTGTTGCTGATTATTTGGGAAGTGGGGTGAGTACCTCAGCCTTGTCATCCAGCACCATCACCACCAGCAGTTTGGCCGGTTGGGTCTGGCTGGCATTGCTTGACTCAAAATGCCGCGAACCGGCCGGCTCGTAGAACGATTGCCCGGTTTTGTAGGTGATCGCCTTTTCATCATTGACCCGCGAGGTGATCTGGCCTTCGAGCACATACGCCACGGCGGTGCCGGTGTGGCTGTGGGGCACGGTGGCTTGGCCGGGGGCGTAGTCCACGGTGAGCATGATGGTTTTCTTGCCCGGCACGTTGGTCAAGGCGTGCTCTTGCAGCACCTTGAGCGTTTCCTGGTTGTAGACCGGGTCGTGGGCAAATGCACTGAGGGAGGCGAGCATCAGTGTGGCAGCGAATAAGCGTTTCATGAGGAGGGTTCCATCGGGTTCAAGACCGCTTCACCCTACGCCGCAGAGGGCCTGCCACCAATGACCAATGCGCCGGAAAACCGCCTAGCCAATCTGCAAGAGAATATCGCGGACCTTGTCCAGCGCCGGGTCAATGTCCAGGGTCTCGATGGCACCGAACCCCAGAATCAGCCCCGAGCGCACCGGCAGGTCGTGAAAGAACACCTCCAGGGGATACAACCCCACCTCGACCTCACGCGCCCGTTCCATCAGTAAGGGAATATTCACCGGCACCTTGCACAGCGCCGCCAGATGAAAGCCTGCCACCGTCGGTACTGCCTCGAACCACGGCGACAGATCGCCCGCCAGACGCTGCAATATGCGTTCGCGACGCCCCGCATAGAGGCTGTGACAGCGACGAATATGCTTGAGCAGGTAGCCTTCGCTGATGAACTTGGCCAGTGCCCACTGCGGCAAGGTAGCGCTGTGCTGGTCGGTCAGTTTCTTGGCCTTGAGCACCGCGCCGTAGATGGCCGGCGGCAGCACCGCATAGCCCAGGCGTAACTCCGGCGACAGGGTTTTGGAGAAGGTGCCGACGTAGGTGACCACGCCTCGGGTATCCATGCTTTGCAGGGAGTCAGTGGGGCGGCCTTCGTAGCGGAATTCGCTGTCGTAATCGTCTTCAATGATGATCGCGCCGAGCGCAATGGCGCGGTCCAGCAGGGCCTCGCGCCGCGCCTGGCTCATGGGCATGCCAAGGGGGAATTGGTGGGACGGCGTCACATAGATCAAGCGGGTGCCATCCGGGATCTGGTCGACCTGCAGGCCCTCTTTGTCGACGGCCACACTGGCAACATTGGCGCCCATCGCGACGAACAATTGGCGTGCGGGGCTGTAGCCAGGGTCTTCCATCGCGACCAGGCTGCCGGGCTCAAGCACCACGCGGGCAATCAGGTCCAGCGCCTGCTGTGCCCCGTTGGTGACCACGATATCGCGGGCCCCGCATTTGACCCCGCGAGAAAACGCAATATGCCCGGCGATGGCTTCGCGCAGGGCGGGCACGCCTTCTGGCTGGCTGTAAAAACCACTGTTCTGGGCGATACGACGCAACGCATCCTGGGTACAACGCCGCCATTCGTCCTGGGGGAAGTGGTGGCGTGTCGTCGCACCGCCGATAAATTCGTAGCGCAGGATATCGTCACGGGCGGGGTGGCCCATGGGCGAGGGCAGTGCGGCCCATTTGCCCAGGTTGGCGGCGCACGCCAGGTCGGTGGCGGTTTGCACGCGGTCGGGTTGCGGCGCCCACGCATTGACGAAAGTGCCGCGGCCGATCTTGCCAACCAGCAGGCCCTCATAGGTCAAGGTGGCGTAGGTATCCGACACCGTCTTGCGCGAGATGCCCAGTTGTTCGGCGAGCAGTCGGCTGGGGGGCAGCTGTGCGCCTGCCGACAGCCGCCCGGTGGCGATGGCTTCGCGCAACTGCTGGTAGAGCTGTTCGGCCAGGTCCTTGCGGCCATTGATGACTACGTGCAGTTCCATGTTTGCTCCCAAGGTTTGGCTCGGCGCCAAGGTTACTCGCTCGTAATGCGGGCTCAAAAGGGTCTCTGTGTAAATCGTCCGCACGCATAGACATCTACAGCTGCAAAGAGCGCGTTGGCCGCGATCATGTCCCTGTTGCAGGCTCTGGATGCCTGCAGCCAGCGTTATTCAATGGTATGGCATAGGGAATAAGACTCATGGCGACAAGCGAACCACCTGCAAAGAAAAGGTATCCGACTTTGCTCGCGCTCGATCAGCGCTTGGGCCCGCTGATTGTTGGAGAGCTGACTCTTCAGCGCGCGGACCTGGCCGCCATGGGCGCCAGCATGTCGGGCAAGCCCCTGAGAGCCAGACACTTGGACGTGCGCGAGGCCGATCAGACGCTGCTTGATTCGATCCGTTTCTCGGTGCCTGAGCTGCAGCGCTATCTAAGCACCGCAGATTCGGTCAGCGGCAGCAGCGCTGCTCTATTATTCGAGTTCGCGGCGTTGCGCTCGGTACAGGCCCCGCCATTGCTGCTGCCTGAGGCGGGTGGGGAGCATTCGGGGGCAATGGACAAGCTCGACAGCCTGCTGTGCAAGGTGCAAAAAACCAACCTCAACCAAGTGTCGCAGTTGGAAGGGATGCCTCAATGGGTAGAGCCGAAGAAAAGCCGAAGCCTGGCGTTGATAGGCGCCGGGCTTGGGGTTTACGGGTATTACAGTGCAATCAGCGCGTTGACCGATGCGATCAAGACTGGCGACATCGACGAGACGGTAGTCACCGGTGCTGAGCTGTTCGCCAATCTGACGGGGGAGGCACTGGAGCTGGCGCTTGAGCGGTTCGGCAAGCGGATGCTGGAAAACGGTCGGAAGGTGTTCGCGGGCTTTAACGCCAGTACGTTGGGCAAGATCATGCAGCGGGGCGCGAGCCTGTTTGCCTTGGTACTGACCCTGCCTTTTGACATCATCAGTGCCCAGAAATCGCTTGCCAAAGCGGCGAAAAGTACCGGCAAAGAAGCACTGGACCATTACGTGAGCGCCGGCTTCACTATCCTGGGGGCAAGCATCAGCGTGATCCTCAGTGTTGCAGCAGCAGCCGGTTTCAGCGTTGCCGGCCCGCTGGGTATCGCTGCAGCTGTGGTGTTGATGCTGGGGATGCAGCTCTATTCTGCGGTTCGTCAGGTGGATGAAATTGATGATTACATCGAGCTGAGTATCGTTGAGCGCCTGCAGGCCGGGTGGTTGGCGTTTCAAGGCCGGGAGCCGCAGCGAGACGTGCGTGACCGGTACGTTCTGGCAAAAATGCAAAAGCAGCATGCGCAGCAACTGACAAGCCAGGCCGAAGCCTGGCTGATGGGTGCGCTCAAGGGCACCGTACAGGCGGTGGTAAATGGCCGGTTTGAGGTACGCCTGAATCCGGTACGCCATTGGAAGCGTCGATGGAATGAAGCCGAGGGCGAGGATGCCTACATCGACACCAATGAACCAACGGTCGTTGACCTGGATGACGATGTGGATGCTTCAAACACCCCGGTTGACCAGATTCCAGGCGTGGTGTCTGGCAGTCAATGGGTGAATGCTGCTGTGCTCTGGCGACTGGGGGGCGGTAACGACAAGGTCAAAGGCTTGACCGACAACCCGAATATTTTTCAGTTCGGCGCAGGCCACAAGCAACTCACCGGCGGCGCGAAAGCTGATGTGTTCACGTATGAGATACCGGCGGGCACACTGGATGCAGCGCTCGCGAATGGCCCGGTCAGTGAACTGTATGGCGGGGCCGGCAGCGATACGCTCAATTTGTCCAACTCGGCAACCTATCAGGAAGGGGCGCAAGGTTATGCCATTGATCTGCAGGCAGGCACTGTCGCTCGGCGCAAAGACCTCGGCACCCCGACGCCTCATCACTCGATTAGCCTGGATTCGATTGAAAACGTCTCGACTCCGGCTGGCGTTGCCAACCATGTCAAAGGTTCGGCCCAGGCCAATACGGTGATCGCCGAGGGTGATAATGATCGTGTCGAGGCAGGAGATGGTAATGATACGGTGGTAGTGCTGGGCGCCAACGCGTGGGTCGATGGGGGCGCGGGCAAGGATCGCTACGTCATTGCCAGCAACCGCGGCACCGTGACCCTTAAGGATCAGGACTGGGCGGAAGGTGCTGTGATTGAAATGCGCTGGCCATTGGCTGCGATCGCCAGTTGGCGTATCCAAGAGTGCGCGCTGGTTATTGTAGTCTGGCGCGGCGATGACGGCGAACTGCCACAGCACGTGATCAGGCTTGAGCAGCTGTATACGCGCAGCGACAGCCAGCGGCGGTTGAACACGCACAACCTGCTGTTTGTCACGCAAGACGGCTACATGCTTGAGCCGATCCTCACACCTGTATTGGCTGGCGAGGAAGATGTCAGCGTCGCGGTTGCCGTGCGAGGAGGTGGCCAGGATCTCACTATGGACAAGGTGCTGAGCGCCGGAGAGTTCGTGGTGCCCTATGGGCGTTCGAGCCGCTGCTTCATTGAGCGTGGGCCGAGCAGGAAGGAGGTGGCTGTTCGCCTCAAAGGCGACACCACGGCTTGCATGTTGTACGTGGATTACTCGTCGCGCGAGCTGCTGCAAGCCTTGGCCGAATACCGTGTGACCTTGCGCCGGGTTGGTCATTTCGATTCGCTGACCTACAGCGATGTGAGGTTAACCCTCACATTCACCGATGGCGGGCAATTGGTTCTCGCCAACTACGCCAGCGATCGATCTTCGACGCGCACCAACGTGACGTCCAACATCATTGCGGTCAGCTTGAAGCTTGATTGTCGATTCGAACTGGTCATGAACGATGGCGTCTCCTATCGGGTTCAGGCTGCTCAGCAAACTTACGCCCAAGACCGTGCTTCGCCTGGTTTCAATACCTTCGACGGCCGTTCGGCTCTGGTCAAGCGTGTAGGCACCCATCCGTTTTTTCGGCCGCACAGCGCCAAAGGTGTCTGGTTGCAGTCGGTGCCTCAGAAAATCGTGATCCCGGCACCGCCGCATTACCAGAAGTCGTACGCGTTGCTGGGGCGGGCCTCCACTTATGAAGTGGTGCCCAGCACCGGTTCAACAATTTGCCTGTCCACGCCGGGCGCACTGGCGAAACAGTCGAATGCATCGTTTTGGCGAATCAACACTGCAAGCCTTGGCGAACTGATCGAGCAACGGCATATCGTACTGACCAACGACACATTGAAGGTCGGCAGTGTGACTGTGAGCCTGCCACCGATGACAGACCCTTCGGTGCCGCTGGAACAGGTCAGCGTGCACACCAAACAGGGCGAGCAGTACGACATCCGACAGGACCTGGGCGCTGTTTATCTGGCGCAACTGGACGCTGCGCCATACGCAACCGTAGACGCAGTGTTCGGCGCGCTGCGCCGCTCTCGCCAGTGGGCGACGTTGATGGTGCGCCAGCTGCGTGTGATCGGCCTGGCGCTGAAGGACGGTACGGTATCGGGCATTCATTACGACGCAGGTCGCGACTGTTGGGGAGCGGACCTGGAACCCCAGCGTAACGTTACGTCGTCGGACCTGCGGTTCACGCGGGTTGCGTGAGCATCAATTCAAAAGGACTTTTTCATGCAACAGAATACTAACTCGCCCCGAACTGCCTCAGGTTCTTCCTCGCGTGTGGGCTCGGGTGCCGACACCTTTATGGTCAGGGATTACGGCGCGCCGAGTCGCAGTGCCGCAGCGGTTAATCAAGGCACGCTACGTGCGCAATTCGCCGATGCCGATAGGTACGGGATACCGCAAATAAGTGCTTTGGATGTGCCAGGGCCTACGCCGCCGCAGGCTGTGCTGGTGACCGGCGATACGCTTGGCGCCGCGGATGCCGAGGGCGTTCGTCATGCGGGTGGTCGCAGTTATGTCGACCTGACCACCGGAGAAACAGTGCAAGTGGTCTACGACCCGGCAAGTGGGGGTTATCACCCACGTTTGCCTTATCAACTGGCGGCCAGCTCTGCTGTTGTGCAGCGGATGGCTGGAGCTTGCACCTGGACAAGTTCGACGCCTGCAACACATTCCCGCGCCATGTCGATGCCCAGTCCCACGCCTGCAAGCGTGCGCCTGTACCCACAGTGGGATTTGCACAGCTATGACGCCAGTGGTGCGGGCGCAACGCAAGGGGCTGTCATCCCGGGAAAAAAGAACTATCTCATTGGCGGGCAGACCTACTACGGCGATACGCAATTTTCGTTGGACTACTATCGGGTGGGCATGAGCAAACTCCACCGGTTTAATGACCGTGGCAAGTGGGTGGTGAGTGGCGCCATTGCCGAAGACGGCATGGTTCAGATCCACGGCGACCCGGCTGCCACCTATCTGTATATAGGCAATGTACTGGCTCGCATCCAGGTCGATAGCGCCAGAAATAAGTATCAACTAGTCGCTGCCGCACAAAGCGGCCTGCCCGGTATTTTTCTGGATCCCGGTGGCAGCCGGGCGTCGTGGGTACCCGAAATGCGCCTGGACAGTATTGGCGACATCATCAGCGCTGCGCGCAAGCGCCTGGGTTACAGCGCTGTTACCAGTGACATGAGCCAGGGCTTGATGTCGACCATGGACAAGCAGACGTACTGCTACATGCGCCAGTATGCGCGGCAGATGATTGCATTCGACAACGCCCATATTCGCAACGCGCCGGTGCAGTATCGAGATCGCTTGATCGATGCGCACATCTGGCGCCATGGTTATCCCTATGACCGTCTGCTGCTCGGGATGCGCGCCAGGGCCGAGCGCACAGCATTACCCCTGGGCATCGTGCAGTTCGATCCCTTTCAGGGCATGGCCACCGTTGCCCCACGACGAGAGGGAGGGATCAATGTGGGCGCCGTTCTCCAGAACGACCAGCTTTACTATCCCCAACGGCAGAGGACCCCAGATGAGCAACAGCTGCTTGATCAATGGAAGGCCCTGAATACCACCGATGAAAATATATTGCGGGGGCAGGCCAACGAAAAAATGTACCAAGCGCTGCTTGAAAACGATGGCTATCGAATCATTCCTGGTGGAACTTATGGCGGTGGTCAGAATGGTTTTGATCTGGTGTTCAAAGGGCCAGCGGATGATGTTTATGTGCTTGAGGTCAAGCATGCCAAAAGCGGCAGCACCAGCATGGCCAAGGTCAATCCTGATTACCAGATGGAAGATGGTTGGGTTGCGAGGGTTTTAAGCAGGCTGGATGCAAATGATCCAGGCGCCGGACAGGTGGTCGAGGAGGCGCTGAGGCGTCAACGGCTGTTCAAAGTGATTGGTGCAACCTTGCCAGACGGCAAGCTGGTGTTGTTCAAGATCGATATGAGCGCTGTGCGTGCCTGATGGCAAACGGGCCAGCCCGTCTGCCACCGGCGGCGCCTGTGGCTTCAGGACAAGAAACCACCGTCCACATTCAGCGAAACGCCGGTGGTGTAGCTTGACGCGTCACTGGCCAGGTACAGCACCGCACCGGCCATTTCGCTGGGGGCGGCGACGCGCTTGAGCGGGATTTGCGCCAAGGCCATTTTCAGGATCGAATCGTTCTTGACCAGCGCCGAGGCGAACTTGGTATCGGTCAGGCCCGGCAGCAGGGCATTGCAACGGATGCCAAAGGCGGCACATTCCTTGGCAAATACTTTGGTCATGTTGATCACGGCGGCCTTGGTCACCGAGTAGATGCCCTGGAACACGCCCGGCGAGATGCCGTTGATCGAGGCCACGTTGATGATGCTGCCGCCGCCGTTCTCGCGCATCAGCTTGCCGGCTTCCACCGACATGAAGAAGTAGCCACGGATATTCACATCAACGGTCTTCTGGAATGCACCCAGGTCGGTGTCCAGTACGTTGCAGAACTGCGGGTTGGTGGCGGCGTTGTTGACCAGGATATCCAGGCGGCCGAACTGTTCGCGGATGCCGGCGAACACCTGGGTGATCTGCTCCATTTCACCAATATGGCAGGCAATGGCCGTGGCTTTGCCGCCGTCGGCGATGATCGCATCAGCCACGTGCTGGCAGCCCTCCAGCTTACGGCTGGAGACAATCACATGGGCACCTTGCTGGGCCAGTAACTTGGCGATGGCCTCACCGATGCCACGGCTGGCGCCGGAAACAAACGCAATCTTGCCGTCGAGGTCGAACAGGTTGGTCTTGGACATGAGGGTTCCTTGTAGTTGCACTCAGAGCGCTGATTTGCCGATGACATTCAGGCTCATCTGCTCCAGCAGTTTGTTCATGTGGATGAACTGCGCGAAGCGTTTGTCCTGGGTCTGGCCATGGAAGAAGCGGTAGTAAATCTGCTGCACAATCCCGGCCAGGCGGAACAGGCCGTAGGTGTAATAGAAATCGAAATTGTCGATCTGGATGCCGGAGCGCTCGGCGTAGTAGTCGACAAACTGGCGGCGGGTGAGCATGCCGGGGGCGTTGCTCGGCTGGCGGCGCATCAGTTGCACTGGGGCCGGGTCCGCGGCCTCGATCCAGTAGGCGAGGGTGTTGCCCAGGTCCATCAGCGGGTCGCCCAGGGTGGTGAGTTCCCAGTCCAGCACGCCGATGATCTGCATCGGGTTGTGCGGGTCGAGGATCACGTTGTCGAAGCGGTAATCGTTGTGCACGATGCTGGAGGTGGGGTGATCGGCTGGCATCTTGTCGTTGAGCCAGGCGCGTACCGCCTCCCACTTTGGTGCATCGGGCGTCAGGGCTTTTTCATAGCGCTCGCTCCAGCCGCGAATCTGCCGCGCCACGTAGCCTTCGGGCTTGCCCAGGTCGGCCAGGCCGCAGGCGGTGTAGTCGACCTGGTGCAGTTCGACGAATTTGTCGATAAAGCTTTTGCACAAGGCTTCGGTGCGGGTGGCGTCCAGGCCCAGTTCAGCCGGCAGGTCGGACCGCAGGATGATGCCGTTGACGCGCTCCATCACATAGAACTCGGCACCAATCACCGATTCATCGGTGCAGTGCACATAGGCTTTGGGGCAGTACGGGAAGCCATCTTTAAGCTGGTTGAGAATGCGGTATTCGCGGCCCATGTCGTGGGCAGACTTGGCCTTGTGGCCAAACGGTGGGCGACGCAGCACAAATTCCTGGCCGGGGTATTCCAGCAGGTAGGTCAGGTTCGACGCACCGCCCGGAAACTGGCTGATGGTGGGCGTGCCATCCAAGCCCGGGATATGGGCCTTGAGGTAGGGATCGATCAGGCTGGCATCAAGTTCTTCGCCTGGGCGAATCTGGGTCGATTGGTCGTTCAGCGCCATGCTTATCCCTTCTGCTTATTCTAAAGGCCTTGGACTATTTCCTAATCTAATGCGCACACCCGCCCAGCGACAAGGTCGGGGCGGCTTAATAGGTTAGCGTGTTGAAGCGTGATCAGCGTGCCTGATCGGTCATTTTGCCGGCGCTGGCAAGGCTACCGGTGTAAGCACGGGGCGGCCGGCAAAGTATTCCACCAGGTTGTCAGCGACGCGCTGCACCGTGTCATGGACCGCTTCCGGGGACAGCCCGGCCACGTGGGACGTCAGCACGGTATTGCTCAGGCGCTTGAGGGCATCGGGCACTGCGGGTTCATCGTCAAATACGTCCAGCGCGGCGCCGCCGATGCGTCGCTGTTCCAGCGCGGCGACCAGGTCGGCGGTCACCACCACGCTGCCGCGGCCAATATTGATCAGAAAACCGTGCGGCCCCAGGGCGTCCAGAGCGTGGCGGTCGATCAGGTGGCGAGTGCTGGCACCGCCGGGCGTGGCCAGCACCAGGAAGTCCGAGGTGCGCGCCAGCTCCACGGCCGTCGCACAGTAGGTGTAATCCACGTCATCGCGGGGTTGGCGGTTGTGATAACTCACCTCCATGCCGAACCCCAGGGCGGCGCGCCGCGCAATCTCCATGCCCACCGCGCCCAGCCCGACAATCCCCAGGTGTTTACCGCTGATGGAAGGGCGCATCACCTTCGGCCATTCGCCGCGCCGTACCGCCGCATCTGTCTGGGGAATGCCACGCACCAGTGATAGCAACAACGCCATGGCGTGATCAGCCACTGAAGGGGCGTTTACGCCAGCGCCGTTGGTGACCACAATCCCACGGTTGCTCGCCGCCTGCAGGTCTACATGCTCGTAGCCGGCACCGATCACGCAAATGATCTCCAGCAGGGGCAGTGCGGCGATTTCCTCGGCGTAAAGCCCCAGCGGGCCACGGGTCAGCACAGCCTGGATCTGCCCACCATGGGCCTTGATCGCCTGCGCGCGTTCAGCGGGCGTCGGCGCCAGGATCACATGAAAGTCACTGCTTTCGATGATTTGCAGGTATTCGTTGATGGTTTCAACCAGGACCAGAACAGTGGTGGGCATCGCAAGGCTCTTCCTGAAGGATTTGAGAGCATGAGTATGCACCGAACCTACCCGTTATTGCGCTGACCTCCCGCAAGAATGCTGGATGAGTCAAACACTGGCTATTGCGCAGAACGCCATACGCGGCGAGCTGCGCAATCCAAGCGTGGGAAGCTCGGTGGCTTAGCTGAGGGCACCCATTATTCAGCCGTCCCCGCCTGCCGTGCCTGGGCTTGCTCTCTCTGGGCTATCGGCATGAAATCGTATGTGGGGAAGAACTCTGTCTTGTATGCACCCCACGCCGTGTTCTCGATGGCGAGGTTGACCGCCGCCAGACGCGACGCCGGCAGGCGCAACACGATGACTTGCCCGATGCCCATGGTGATATTCCAGCTGACGACTTCTACACCTGCGGGCGGGAATACCTTGTGAAATTCCTGCTTGGCCAGTTGGGCTTTTAATTCACCCAGCGGTCGGGATTGATCGTGTTTAAGAAAGACGGTCAACATCACTGCGTTATCGGAGGTGGCGGCGACATTTTTTGCTGTCGGGGCCGCATTAGCACGTACCTCGGATGCAGTGGGTAACAGCGTGGCCGCCAACAGTGCGGGTATTAACATTGACTTCAGGTGCGTGTGTATATTCATATTGAAGTGCCTCGTTTGTTATTGATTTTTATGGTTGGCGATAAGTGAATTGATTAGTTTGACATCTGAGTCTTTATCGGCCCGCTGTAAGGCGCGTGCACCACGTAGATTCGAACGGGCGGGTTAGTTGCTACCATGTCGCGCGGGACTTCGCGAGAATAAGTAAATTCAGTGTTATCCAGTTTTTCCAACCTTCTGACGATGGTGCGGTGAGGGCCCAGGTCGGGTACCAGGATGTGGGTCTGTTTGTCGCCAGTGACCATAAAATAGCCGCCCCCACCGTCAGGGTGTTTCGAGCGCCCCGTATCGGTATAGAAGAACTCATAACGATTGCGTTGTGGGTCCCACATGGAAATGCCAACCACGCCGGGGTACTTGGCTTTGACGTCGTTTTGTGGTTCGCCCTCTATATAAACCTTAGTCGTCAGCCATTGAGGCGAAGAGGCCAAGGCACGAATGTCCACCTCGGGCTCAACAGGTGTCGCGTGACTTGACTGGGCGCCTAATAACCCCGCAAAAAATAAGCCGGCAAAAGTAGCGGTGAGTTTTCGCATCATCAAACTCCTTAAACGTGGATTCAGTGGTGTTGTCGTATTTTTGATCGGTGCGCGAAGATATTAGTGTGTGAATTTGTGCAGGCTCAATACCTGTGTATGGTTCTGAAACAGTTGAGGTGTTGTAGGGTTAAGAATATGACTTTTAAGCGGGCAAGTTCTGAACTTATTGTCGGAATCTTCTTGTAAGTTTGACGTGTTAGAGGAAAAAGCAGGGCTGTTCGTACGGCACCTCGGTCATCCAGATCCTTTACGAATAGCCGCCCTTGAACAGATGCACCGCCTAACCATTGCTCAGCTAAGTCTTTGCTTCTCCAAGAGAATCCCGGACAATCCGGCCCTTGTTTCGGCCAGGGCGCTGCCTGTCAGGTTTTTCTGACTCGTGCTGGCCGTGTGAATGCGGAGATCCGACCGGATGAATGATCAGGCCAATAGCGTCGACGAACGCTATGCAACGACACCTGCAACGCTCACAAGCTGGAGCCGCCAGGACACTACCTGGATGCTCGGGCTATTCGGTACCGCCATTGGCGCCGGTACTTTGTTCTTGCCTATCAACGCGGGCCTGGGGGGCTTCTGGCCGCTGGTGATCCTGGCGTTGCTGGCCTTCCCGATGACGTTCTTTGCCCACCGTGGGCTGACCCGTTTCGTACTGTCCGGCCGTGAAGGTTCCGACATCACCGACGTGGTTGAAGAGCATTTCGGTATCAAGGCCGGTGCGCTGATCACCTTGCTGTACTTCTTTGCGATCTTCCCGATCCTGCTGATCTACAGCGTGGCGCTGACCAATACCGTCAGCAGCTTCATGGAGCACCAGCTGCATATCCTGCCGCCGCCCCGGGCCATCCTGGCGTTTGTGTTGATCCTGGGTTTGCTGGCCGTGGTGCGTTGCGGTGAGCAAGTGATCGTCAAGGCCATGAGCTTGATGGTGTACCCGTTTATTGTGGCCTTGCTGTTCCTGGCCGTGTACCTGGTGCCGCACTGGAATGGTGGCATTCTCAGCACCGCCAGTGAGGTGCCGGCACCGTCGGCGCTGCTCAATACGCTATGGCTGGCGATTCCGGTGATGGTGTTCTCGTTCAACCACTCGCCGATCATCTCGGCCTTCGCGGTGGACCAGAAGCGCCAGTACGGCGCACACGCCGAGGAGCGCAGTTCGCAGATCCTCTCCCGCGCGCACCTGCTGATGGTGGCGATGGTGCTGTTCTTTGTGTTCAGTTGCGTGCTGACCCTGTCGCCCGCACAGTTGGCGGAAGCGAAAGCGCAGAACCTGTCGATCCTGTCGTACCTGGCCAACCACTTCGATAACCCGACGATTGCCTTTGCCGCACCGTTGATTGCGTTCGTGGCGATTGCCAAGTCGTTCCTGGGCCACTACATCGGCGCCAGCGAGGGCCTCAAGGGTCTGGTGGTCAAGACTGGCCGCCGCCCGGCACCCAAGACCCTGGACCGCATGACAGCAGCCTTCATGCTGGTGGTGTGCTGGATCGTCGCCACGCTTAACCCGAGCATCCTCGGCATGATCGAGACCCTGGGTGGGCCGGTGATTGCGTCGATTCTGTTCCTGATGCCGATGTACGCCATCCGCAAGGTGCCGGCCATGGCCAAGTACCGTGGGCAGGCGTCGAATGTGTTTGTGACTGCGGTTGGTTTGGTTGCCATTACGGCGTTGGTGTATTCGCTGCTTGCCTGAGCCCTGATGCGGTCTATCTGACTGTCCAGCATAGGTATCTACACAACTTTGTGGGGTGCAGCAGACGGTAACCACGATGCGAAGCGAGCCGCTCTTGATCTTGCTCTTGATCT
>NZ_SMOF01000001.1:3566432-3600614 GCF_018135665.1 Pseudomonas sp. B2021 | reverse complement strand
TCCAGGCATAAAAAAACGCCGCGTACCTTGCGATACGCGGCGTTTTTTACGTCAACACACCGTTAAGCTTGAATCACCGGGATGTTGGCGCTCGCTGCGATCTTACGGAACTCAGCGATCTGGTCGAAGTTCAGGTAACGGTAGACGTCACTGGCCATGGTGTCCAGTTTCGCCGCGTAGCCCATGTACTCTTCGACGGTCGGCAGGCGACCCAGGGTAGAGGCCACGGCCGCCAGCTCTGCCGACGCCAGGTAGACGTTGGCACCATCACCCAGGCGGTTCGGGAAGTTACGGGTCGAGGTCGACACCACGGTGGAGTTTGGCTCAACGCGTGCCTGGTTACCCATGCACAGCGAGCAGCCTGGCATTTCCATGCGTGCGCCAGCCTTGCCGTAGATGCCGTAGTAGCCTTCTTCGGTCAGTTGGTGCGCGTCCATCTTGGTCGGCGGCGACAGCCACAGACGGGTTGGCAACTGGCCCTTGACCTGCTCCAGCAGTTTACCGGCAGCGCGGAAGTGACCGATGTTGGTCATGCACGAACCGATGAACACTTCGTCGATCTTCTCGCCAGCGACGCTGGACAGCAGACGGGCGTCGTCCGGGTCGTTTGGCGCGCAGAGGATCGGCTCGTTGATTTCCGACAGGTCGATTTCGATGATTTCGTCGTATTCGGCGTCGGCATCGGCTTCCATCAGCTCCGGGTTGGCGACCCAGGCTTCCATCGCTTGAGCGCGACGTTCCAGGGTGCGTGCATCGCCGTAGCCTTCGCCGATCATCCAGCGTAGCAGGGTGATGTTGGAGTTCAGGTACTCGGTGACGGACTCTTTGGACAGCTTGATGGTGCAACCGGCAGCCGAACGTTCAGCCGAGGCGTCGGACAGCTCGAAAGCCTGTTCCAGCGTCAGGTCGTTCAGGCCTTCGATTTCCAGGATGCGGCCAGAGAAGGCGTTCTTCTTGCCTTTCTTCTCTACGGTCAGCAGGCCAGCCTGGATCGCGTAGTAAGGAATGGCATGCACCAGGTCACGCAGGGTGATGCCAGGTTTCATCTTGCCTTTGAAGCGCACCAGAATCGATTCCGGCATGTCCAGCGGCATGACGCCGGTGGCGGCGGCAAACGCGACCAGGCCAGAACCGGCCGGGAACGAGATGCCCATCGGGAAACGGGTGTGGGAGTCGCCACCGGTACCGACGGTGTCCGGCAGCAGCATACGGTTCAGCCAGCTGTGGATGATGCCGTCGCCCGGACGCAGCGATACACCGCCACGGGTCATGATGAAGTCAGGCAGGGTGTGGTGGGTGGTCACGTCGATCGGCTTCGGGTAAGCCGCGGTGTGGCAGAAGGACTGCATCACCAGATCGGTCGAGAAGCCCAGGCACGCCAGGTCCTTGAGTTCGTCACGGGTCATTGGGCCGGTGGTGTCCTGGGACCCCACGGTGGTCATCTTCGGCTCGCAGTAAGTGCCTGGACGAACGCCTTTGCCTTCTGGCAGGCCACAGGCCTTGCCGACCATTTTCTGCGCCAGGGTGAAGCCCTTGCCGGTGTCGACAGGCGCTTCAGGCAGCTTGAACAGGTCGGTAGGGCCCAGGCCCAGCTCAGCGCGGGCCTTGTCGGTCAGGCCACGGCCGATGATCAGCGGGATACGGCCGCCGGCGCGGACTTCGTCCAACAGCACCGGAGTCTTCATTTCGAACGTGGTCAGGACTTCGTCGGTGCCGTGTTTGCAGACTTTGCCAGCATGCGGGTACAGGTCGATCACGTCGCCCATGTTCATGTTGGTGACGTCGAATTCGATTGGCAGTGCGCCAGCATCTTCCATGGTGTTGTAGAAGATTGGAGCGATCTTGCTGCCGAAGCAGAAGCCGCCGGCACGCTTGTTCGGCACATACGGCACGTCGTCGCCGAAGAACCACAGCACCGAGTTGGTCGCCGATTTACGCGACGAACCGGTACCGACCACGTCGCCCACGTAGGCAATCGGGAAGCCTTGGCCGCGCATCTCTTCGATCTGCTTCATCGGGCCGGTCTTGCCTTGCTCGTCCGGCACGATGCCTTCGCGAGCCATTTTCAGCATGGCCAGGGCGTGCAGCGGGATGTCAGGGCGGGACCAGGCATCAGGCGCAGGCGACAGGTCGTCGGTGTTGGTTTCGCCGGTGACCTTGAAGACGCGCAGGCTGATCTTGTCGGCCAGGGTAGGGCGGTTGCGGAACCACTCGCCGTCAGCCCAGGACTGGATCACGCCTTTGGCGTGCTCGTTGCCGTTACGGGCTTTTTCGGCGACGTCGTGGAACGCATCGAACATCAGCAGGGTGTGCTTGAGTTGGGCGGCCGCGACGGGTGCCAGTTCGGCGTCGTCCAGCAGCTCGACCAACGTCACGATGTTGTAGCCGCCCTGCATGGTGCCGAGCAGTTCAACAGCGCGTTTTTTGTCGATCAGGGGGGAAGTGGCTTCGCCCTTGGCCAGGGCAGACAGGAAACCGGCCTTGACGTAAGCGGCTTCGTCAACGCCTGGTGGAATGCGGTTGGTGATCAGGTCAACGAGGAATTCTTCTTCGCCAGCCGGAGGATTTTTCAGCAGCTCGACCAGGCCTGCGGTTTGTTCGGCGTTAAGCGGCTGGGGAACGATACCCAGTGCTGCACGCTCTTCGATATGTTTGCGGTAGGCTTCAAGCACAGTTATTACCCTCATCAGTGGTCCCACGGGACGCTCATCCAGAAATGAACGGCACGCATGCGCTCGGGGGCTTTTTGGGCCGCAAAGCCAGCGCTGCCGCCATTTCTTTACAGAAGCTGCTTTCAAAGTTTTACGCCTGCAGAACGGAGCTGATGAGGGTTGGCGCGGGCTCTGACCTACCGGGTCGAACCTGCGCCAACACCGTTCTGAAGGAACGACTGTGCTCGTGACGCTTTGAAAACAGCTTCCAGCGGATTATTGGCGCCTTACAAGGCCGGGTGATTCTACGGCAAAAAAAATCTAAAGGTAAGTTGCCTGCTCAAGTTTGCTGGGTGATCAACCTTAGACAAAGGGCTAACATGGCGCACTGTTTCGCGGATTTGCGTGTCATTGCCCATGCCCAACCAAACCATCAAGACTCCCTGCGTCGGCCTGTGTTCCACGGTCTACGGCGATCTCGTGTGCCGTGGATGCAAGCGCTTCCACCATGAAGTGATCCAGTGGAACGGCTATAACGAAGAAGAAAAGCGCGCGGTCTGGCTCAGGCTTGAGCAGCTGTTGGTGCAGGTCATGGCCGGCAAAGTGGAGGTTTTCGACCCCAAGACCCTGCGCGGGCAGTTGGAGCAACGCAAGATTCGCTTTGTGCCACACCAGTCCGAGTATTGCTGGGCCTACCAGTTGATCGCCCGTGGGGCCCGGGTGATCAATAACCTGGAGGCCTATGGCATGGTGCTGTTGCCGGAGTTTCGCGACTGGGCGCTGCCTGAACTGCGCGATGCCATTGATCGCGAGTTCTTTATCTTGTCCGAGGCGCATTACCAGCGCTATATCGCGCCGGGGTTCTTGAAAGATGCGCTGGGTTAACTGACTGGCGAGGTCAATGTGGGAGCTGGCTTGCCTGCGATGGCGGTGTATCAGGAGCAAAATTTGATCTACATTGCCTGAAGGTCGGTGTCAGGGCTTGGTCGCCAGCTCTTCCAGATGGTCCATGAGCGTCTGCGGTTTGAGCACCAGCACATCGCTTTGTACCGCATCCAGCACCACTTCTGCGGTATTGCCGATCAACGCGCCGGAAATCCCCGTGCGGGCCACCGTGCCGATGATGGTCACCGCCGCCCGTAACTGATGGGCCATGTGTGGAATCAGCACATCGGCCGGGCCTTCCTTGATATGCAGGTGACTGTCGTCCACGTCGAACTCGGCCTGGAATGCCTTGCACTGCTCGCGATAGCGCGCCTCGATGGTTTCCTTGAGCTGAAAGGTCGGGTCGGCCGCCGACAGCATGGGCGACGGGTGGGCACTGATGACATGCAATTTGGCTTTGGCCAGGCTGGCGATATCAAAGCCATGGTCGATGATCCAATGGTGCAGCGAGCGGTGTTCGCCGTCTGTGTTGCCCACGTCGATGGCCGCCAGGATCACGCCGCCCGCCCAGGGAGTAGCGGTCTTGACCAGCAACACGGGCGTTGGGCAATAGCGCAGCAACTTCCAGTCCGCCGGGGTCAGCAGGGCTTTTTTCAGCGGGCTGTCGGGGAAGTGCTGCTTGATCACCAGGCCGCAGCCTTCGGCTTGCTGCACATCGATGATGGTTTCATGCAGGCTGTCGTTCCATGCTTGCTCGGTGGTGACGCTGTAGCCGTCTTCCGTCAAGCCTTGCTTGAGCAGGCTCAACAGCGCCGAATGCTCGTGTTTCTTGTCACAGACCAGCAAGTGCAGGTGCGCGTCGGTCACCCCGGCAATCAGCTTGGCACGCTTGAGTGCCAGGCTTTCGGAGTGCTCGGGCTCGATGACCACCAGGATGCTGCGGATGGCTTGCATGGTCGGGTTCTCCTGAAAAGGACGGGCGTTGAATAACTATAGTTGCTGGTCGGCAACCGTCATGTTGATACACATCAAGGCCGGTGGCTGGTGGTCTGCGGCGGGGTCGGTATAATCGGCGCCCTTTTGTGATCCTTTGCCCGTGAGCCCGATGAACCTGCCCGAAATCCATGAATTCCTCGGCTGCCGCACCCCTGATGCCTGGGTCCAGGCCGCGTTGGCCGACCAGGAAACCCTGCTGATCGACCACAAGAACTGCGAATTCAAAGCCGCCAGCACTGCCTTGAGCCTGATGGCCAAGTACTACGGCCACGTTGACCTGATCAACATGATGTCGCGCCTGGCCCGCGAAGAGTTGGTGCACCACGAGCAGGTCATGCGCCTGATGAAAAAGCGCAAGGTCGAGCTGCGTCAACTGCACGCCGGGCGTTATGCCTCGGGTTTGCGCAAGGTGGTGCGCAGCCATGAGCCGGTCAAGCTGGTAGACACCCTGGTGGTGGGCGCCTTTATCGAAGCGCGCAGTTGCGAGCGTTTCGAAGCGCTGGTGCCGCATTTGGACGAAGAACTCGGCAAGTTCTATTTCGGCTTGCTCAAAAGCGAGGCGCGGCACTTCCAGGGTTACTTGAAGCTGGCTTACCAGTACGGCGACGCCAAGGACATCGCCCAGGTGATCGAGCGGGTGCGGGCCACCGAGCAGGACCTGATCGAATCACCCGACGTCGAGTTCCGCTTTCACAGTGGCGTGCCAGCCTGAGGCCACGGCCACACCGATCAAGGCGGTGATCCCCGCCAGCAGCAGGATCACCGTTGGCGTGCCCAAAGGCGCTGCCAACACGGCAATCATCAAGCCCGCCAAGGGCTGGGCCAGGTTGTTGAGCAAGGTCATCACGCCAACGGTCTTGCCGAAGTCCTGCACCGGAATCACCCGTTGGCGGGTGCTGCGCAGGTACACGTTGAACATCTTGTCGAAGCCGGTCAGCAGCAGGAACCCCACCGTGTAGGCCCACACGCCGGGGCTGAGCGCTGTGATCAGCGCGCCGACGGTGATCATCGAGTACGACAACCCGCCCAGTACCTTCAGCTTCAGTGATGAATGCGCCAGGTAGAACAGAATCGCGATTGTCACCAGCGCCCCGGCGGCTTGCAGCAGGGCATAGGCGTCTTTGCCCGCTGCGTAGTGGCCAGTGACCATGGCAGCCGAGGTAGCCAGCGTCACGCCGACCATCAGGTTCACACCGACCGCCAGGACGATGATGCGTTTCAACTCCACCCGGTTGAGGATGTGGCCAAAAGCGGTGCGCAGGGGTTGCAGCCAGTTACCCGGCTGTTGTTCATGGATGTGCAGGTCCACCGTGGTGTTGCGCTGCCAGATCAGCATCGCCAGGTCTGCCAGCACAAACAGCGCGGCGACGCCCAGCACTACCCATGGCCACGCCCAGACTTCCAGCATCAGCGCCGCCGCCAACGGCCCGAGCACCAGTCCGCCCTGGTCGGCGATCTGCGAATAGGACAAGGTCTTGGCATAGGTGTACTGCCCGAAGATATGCGGCATCACCACTTCCCGCGCCATGATGCCCTGGGTGGTCAACACGCCGCAAAGCGCGGACAGCATCACCAGCCAATGGATGCCGTCGAACAGCCCATAGCACGCCATCGCCACCACACACGCCAAGGCCCGATACACCTGGCTGATATGCAGGATACGCACCGGTGAAAACCTGTCGCACAGCGCGCCGCATACCGGAAACGCCAGGTAGCGCGGCAGTGACTCGACAAAAAACGCCAAACCCGCCCACGACACGCTTTGAGTGGTCTGGAACACGATCAAGGGCACGATAAACAGCAAAATCTGGTCGGCCAGCCGTGAAAGGAACAGCGAAATGAAGAACGCCAGGTAATCCTTGCGCATGGAACTCCCTGTCAATGGCGTTAAAAAGTGCAGGCTATTTGTTAAAAACTCTTAAAAGCATGAAGCTTCTTCGCTGGGTACTGGCCAGCGGCTTCTGTCGGCCAGCTTGCCACCTATAATGGTCCTTTTTCAATCCGCGCATCCACACTGAGAACTTATGGAAAACCTGGGTCTGGGCAAGGTCCTGCTCGTTGAGGACGATGAAAAGCTGGCAGGGCTGGTCTCGCATTTTCTGTCGCAGCATGGTTTCGAGGTACGGGTGGTGTACCGGGGTGATGAAGCCTTGGCGGCGTTCGTGGATTTCAAGCCGAAGATCGTCGTGCTCGATCTGATGCTGCCGGGTCAGAGCGGGCTGCATGTCTGCCGCGAGATTCGCAACGTGTCGGACACGCCCATCGTGATCCTCACCGCCAAGGAAGATGACCTGGACCATATCCTTGGTCTTGAGTCCGGTGCTGACGATTACGTGATCAAGCCGATCAAACCGCCGGTATTGTTGGCGCGCCTACGTGCGTTGCAGCGCCGCCAGGTGCCCGAGCCCACGATGCGCGGCGCTCTGGAGTTTGGCCGCTTGTCGATTGATCGCAGTTGCCGGGTGGTGCGCCTGGGCGGCGAGACCATTGACCTCACCACCATGGAGTTCGAGTTGCTGTGGTTGCTGGCCAGCAGCTCGGGCAAGGTTCTGTCCCGTGACGATATCCTCAACCGCATGCGCGGCATTGCCTTTGATGGGCTGAACCGCAGCGTAGACGTGTACATCAGCAAACTGCGCGGCAAGCTCAATGACAACCCCCGCGAGCCGGTGTGCATCAAGACCATCTGGGGCAAGGGCTACCTGTTCAATCCGTTCGCGTGGGAGGTGTAGATGCTGCGCTTGTATCTGCGCCTTTACGTGATACTTGCGCTCGGCCTGGCCGGGTCGATCTGGCTGGTGAACTTCGGCCTGGACACCTACATGCCCGAGTCCAACGAAACCTATAACCGTGAAGCCCTGCGCGGACCGGCGTGGGCCTTGGTGGAACAGCTGCGCCCCGTGCCGGCAGAGGCGCGCCAGGCACGCCTGGACGAACTGCAACCGCATTACGGCTTGCGGCTCAAACTGGTGCAGCGTGATAACCAGGATTTGAGCGAGCGCGAACACAAACTCCTCGCGGCTGGCCAGGTGGTGGTGCGCGAAGACTTCATGAAGTTTCTCGCGCCTATCGACGACGGCCCCCAATTGCTCGAAATCAAATTGCCGGAAGAGCCCAAGTGGTTGTACCTGTGGGCCTACGGCTTCCTGGGCGTGAGCCTGGCCATTGTTCTGTATTTCTGGGTGCGCCCACACTGGCGCGACCTGGAGCACATTCGCCTCGCGGCGCAACGTTTCGGTGACAACGACCTGGGCTCGCGCATCCTGCTGCCGAGCCGTTCCACCGTGCGTTCCCTGGCCGGGCACTTCAATCAGATGGCCGAGCGCATAGAGGGCCTGATCGCCAACCAGCGCGAACTCACCAATGCGGTCTCCCACGAATTGCGCACGCCGATTGCAAGGTTGTCATTCGAGCTTGATCAACTCAGGCAACAAAGCGACCCACGGCAAAGCCGAGCGCTGATCAACGACATGTACGCCGACCTCGGTGAGCTGGAAGAAATGGTCTCCGAGCTGTTGACCTATGCCAGCCTTGAGCCGGGCGCCACCCAGGTCACCCGTGAGCATATCGAGGCCCACAGTTGGCTCGACAGTGTTATAGGCGCCGTGGCCCTGGAGGCCGAGGCGCAAGGGGTGCAGCTGTCGTTGCGCACCTGCGAGGTGGACGTTATCCAGATCGAGCCACGCTTTATGGCGCGGGCCGTGATCAACCTGCTGCGCAACGCCATTCGTTATGCCGACCACCGTGTGGAAGTGTCGCTGTTCAAGTTTGGCAGCGGTTACGAAGTGCGGGTCAACGACGATGGGCCGGGGGTGCCGCTGGAGGGGCGCACCAAGATATTCGAACCCTTCCTGCGCCTCGACGCCAGCCGCGACCGCCGCACAGGCGGGTTTGGCCTGGGCCTGGCGCTGGTCAAGCGTGTCAGCCAGTGGCATGGCGGGCAAGTTGAGGTGCTGGATTCGGAATGGGGCGGGGCGTCGTTTCGGATGACGTGGGCGTATGCCGAGTAAAGGGGCTTGCCCCAATGTCATCCTGTAGGAGCGAGCTTGCTCGCGAAAACTCACAGGCGCCGCGTTTATCCAGAAAACACGCGTTATCGTTGACGTTTTTCGCGAGCAAGCTCGCTCCTACAGCAACTGCGTTACCGCGGCAAACGCCGCCTGGCGCCGTTGTTCCCAGCCCCCGCGAATCACCACCAGTGGCTGTTGGTGCTGCTGCATCCATTCCAGACTGGCCTGGAAAAACGCCTGCCTATCCGCCAGTTCCGGCTGGCAGCGCTGGCCGTCGGCACTCCATTCCACGTCTTCGGGGGAGAGCAGCAGGTGCAGGTCGTAATGCCGCGCCAGAAGTTCGTCATCCAGCCAGCCGGGGTAGTCGCCGAAAAGGGTCTGGCTCCAGAGCCTGTTGGTGAGCAGGTGGGTGTCGAGGATCAGCAACGCGGGGCGTTTGGCGCGGGCGGCATCCTCCCAGGCCAACTGGCCTTGGGCAATGGCCGGGATATCCGCCAGGGTGGTGTCGCGCTGATGCTGATCGATGAAGTAGCGCACATATTCCCCTACCATCAACCCGCCGAAGTGCGCGTGCAACTGCGCCGCCAGCCAGCTCTTGCCGCTGGATTCGGGGCCTGCTAATACCACCACCTTCATGCGCGCAACGCCGGGTCGGCGCGCCACTCGCGCCAGCCTTGCACGGCAATCACGGTAAACAGTGCGTAGAGCGCGGCGGTGAGGTAGAGGCCTTTGTAAAGGAACAGGCCGACGAAGATCACATCCACCACGATCCACAAGGCCCAGCACTGCACACGTTTTTGCGCCATCCACATTTGCGCCACCAGGCTGAAACCGGTGAGCGCGGCGTCGAGCCAAGGCTGGGCGGCGTCGGTCCAGTGGGCCATGGCGGCGCCCAGCAGCAGACTGCCGACGGCACCCACAGCCAGGCTGGCCATGATCGCCGGCACGCCCAGGCTCGTGACTTGGCGGCCCTGCTTGACCTCGCCGGCGCGGGTCCACTGCCACCAGCCATACACCTGCAAGGCCGCATAGACCACTTGCAGGAGCATGTCGGAGTAGAGCTTGACCTCAAAGAATACCCAGGTGTAGAGCAGCACCATCACCAAGCCGATGGGCCAGCACCATGGGTTTTGTTTGACCGTCAGCCAGACGGCGATCACCCCCAGGGCGGCGGCGAACAGTTCAAGCCCGGACATGGCGGATCCTTGGGGGAGTGGGAGAGGGCGGTGATTGTACCTAGAGGCCGGCGATCTTCAAACGTGCACCGCCAACGCTAAGGTCAGCCCCCGCCCATCGGGGGTATTGCCGGCTTCAGTTATCCATCGCACTCAAGATCGCATACGCCACTTTCACCCGCTCGGCATTCGGGTAGTTCTTGTTGGCGAGGATCACCACACCCATGTCCTTGCTTGGCACAAACGCCACATAGGCGCCAAAGCCGCCGGTGGAGCCGGTTTTGTTGTAGAGCACGTTGGCAGGCTGCGCCTGGGCAGGTTTGAGCCAGTTAACCTTGTGCGGCTCCATCGCCATCGGTGTGGAGTTGCCGTCAAGCAACGCTTGCAGGGCGATGGGGTAGGGGTAGCGTTCCCAGCCCAGGCCCTGGGTCATGCCGTTGACGGTGTAGTAGCCGGCGTGAGTGGTGGCAATGGCCTGCTGCACCGGTTGTTCCAGGGTTTGCGGGTGCATGTTGGCGATCACGTAGCGGGCCAGGTCCTGGCTGCTGCTCTTGATACCGTAGGCTTCGAAGTCCAGGGCGCCGGGGTTGACGCGTACTGGTTTCTGCTGGCTGTCATAGCCCTGGGCGTAGAGGCCGGCCTTGTCGGCGGGCACGCGGGTATAGGTGTTGGTCAAGCCCAGCTTGGGCAGCAGGGTTTTTTCCATGGCGACGGTGAACGGCAGGCCCAGGCTTTTTGCTGTCGCGTAACCGAACAGGCCAATACTGGGGTTGGAATACAGGCGCTGTTCCCCCGGCGCATAAGTGGGTTTCCAATGCTGGAAATATTCCATCATGGTGGTGGCGCTGTCGGCGGCGTCCGGAAACTGCAGCGTCAGGCCGCCGGGGGTATAGGTCGCCAGTTGCAGCAGGCTGATGCGATCGAACGCGCTGCCAGCCAGCACGGGCAGGTGTTGGCTGGTCATGTCCGACAGCTTGAGCTTGCCGATAGCCTGGGCATACCCACCAAGGGTGGCGTTGAAGGTTTTGCTCACTGAGCCGATTTCGAACAGGGTGTTTTCGGTGACAGGTGCTTGAGTGTCCTTGGCGGCGACGCCGTAATTAAAGTATTGCACCCTGCCGTGTTGGACGACCGCGACCGTCAGGCCGGCGATGCCTTGCTGTTTCATCAGAGGGGTGACGTGGCTGTCCACGACCTGGCGCATATCGGTGGCGGCCATGCAGCTGCCGGCCCCAAGCAACAAGGCTGAGATCGCATATTTTTTCAGGGTGTGTTTCATGCTTCGCTTCCATGTAAGTAAGGCAGTGACGATCGGAGCCTGCGCAGGCGTGGCAAATGTAGGTGGATTTCCGGGAGCGGGCAAACGATGATATCTCGCACCAGCCATTAGAAAAATTTGGGCCAAGTCATGTTGCGTTCCCATCTGCCGCTCAATGCCTTGCGCGCCTTCGAAGCGTCGGCGCGGCATTTGAGCTTTACCCGTGCGGCCATCGAGTTATGCGTGACCCAAGCGGCGGTCAGTCATCAGGTCAAAAGCCTCGAAGCGCAACTCAACGTCACGCTGTTCAAGCGCCTGCCACGGGGCTTGATGCTCACCAGCGAAGGCGAATCCCTGCTGCCCGTGCTGCGTGACGCCTTCGACCGTATTGCCCTGACCTTGGATCAGTTTGAAGGCGGGCATTACCGTGAAGTATTGACCGTGGGGGCGGTCGGTACCTTTGCGGTGGGCTGGTTGTTGCCGCGCCTGGCGGATTTTCATAGCCGCTACCCGTTGATCGACTTGCGCTTGTCCACCCACAACAACCGCGTGGATGTCGCCGCCGAGGGCCTGGATTATGCCATCCGCTTTGGCGCCGGCGCCTGGCACGGCACCGATGCCTGCCCTTTGCTTGAGGTACCGTTGACGGTGTTGTGTGTGCCGCAGCTTGCCGAACAACTGCGCAGCCCGGCTGACGTGTTGAAGCACACCTTGCTGCGTTCCTACCGTGCCGATGAGTGGAACCTGTGGTTCCAGGCCGCCGGTTTGCCCGGCGATACCCGGGTGCCGCGCAGCGTGGTGTTCGACTCCTCGCTGGCGATGATGGAGGCCGCGCTGCAAGGGGCTGGGGTAGCACTGGCGCCAGCCCTGATGTTCTCGCGGCAATTGGAGAGCGATGTGATCCGCCAGCCGTTCGAGGTGGGGATCACCACCGGCAGCTATTGGCTGACGCGCTTGCAGTCGCGGGCTGAAACACCCGCGATGTTGGCGTTCAAAGGGTGGCTGCAGACGAGTGTTGCCTGATGTGCGAGGGATTTTCCAATCAGTTAAGCGAACGCCATGCCAAAGCAACGAAGACCCAATGTGGGAGCTGGCTTGCCTGCGAAAACGGTCGTGCAGTAACAGGTGCAGCGACTGATACACCGCCTTCGCGGGCAAGCCCGCTCCCACAGTTAGCGCTTGGCTAGGCGAGGTATTTGCCGAACCACCCTAAAGTGCGTTCCCAGGCAAGGTTCGCCGCTGCCTCGTCATAACGCGGCGTCGAATCATTATGAAAACCGTGGTTGGCGCCCTTGTAGATAAATGCCTCATACGTGGTACCCGCCGCCTGCAATGCCTGTTCATACGCCGGCCAGCCTTCATTGATGCGGGTATCCAGCTCACCGAAATGCAACATGATCGGCGCCTTGATGCGCGGCACGTCTTTGGCGTCGGGTTGGCGCCCGTAGAACGACACTGCCGCGCCCAGTTCCGGGTAGGCCACCGCCGCTGCATTGGTCACGCCGCCGCCATAACAGAACCCGGTGATGCCGACCTTGCCCGTGCTGCTGTCGTGGTGCATCAGCCATTCGATGGCGGCGAAGAAGTCGTTCATCAGTTTGGTCGGGTCGACCGTCTGTTGCAGTGCCACGCCTTTTTCATCATTGCCAGGGTAGCCGCCCACCGAGGTCAGGCCGTCCGGGGCCAGGGCGATAAAGCCGGCCTTGGCCAGGCGTCGGGCAACGTCTTCGATATAGGGGTTCAGGCCCCGGTTTTCATGCACCACCACCACGGCGGGCAGCTTGCCTGCGGCCTTGGCTGGGCGCACCAGGTAGCCGCGCACGGTGCCGTTGCCTTTGGGCGAGGGGTAGGTGATGTAGTCGGCGACGATGTCCGGGTCGGTGAACTTCACCTGTTCGGCCAAGGCGTAGTTGGGGCTCAGGGCCGTGAGCAAGGCCGAAGCGGTGAGGCCACCGAGGGTGAACAGTGCAGCGCGGTCGAGAAATTCGCGGCGGTTGATCTTGCCATGGGCGTAGCCGTCGTAGAGTTCCAGCAGTTCGGGAGCAAAGTCTTTCGCGGTCAGACGAGTCATCGGTGCAGTCCTCGATTAGCGGTTGCCGTCACTGTAGACCAGGATCAAACCTCGCGGCCATGGGCGGCAGCGGCCAGTTGCCCGGTGTCGACGCGCACGAACACCGAGTCGCCGACGGCGGTGAGCACGCTGCCTGCATACACTTCGCAGACCACACGGCTTTTGCGGCCGATTTCGCCTTCGACCCGAGCCCGCAGGACCAGGGGCACCCCCATGGGCGTGGGTTTGATGAATTTGATCCCCAGATTACCGGTGACGCAGTCGATGCGCGGCAGGCTGCCGGGTTCACGCTGTTCGGCGCGGTAGTGGTAGGCCATGGCGGTCCAGTTGGAATGGCAGTCCACCAGCATGGCGATCAGCCCACCGTAGACCAGATCCGGCCAGCCGCTGTATTTGGCCTCGGGTTGGTGCTCGGCAATGACATGCACGCCATCGTCATCCCAGCGGCTCTTGATGTGCAGGCCATGGGGGTTGCTGCTGCCGCAGCCGTAACAGATGCCGTCCGGCGCCGTGGTGTCCTGGAGAGAAGCGCTGTGCATGCAGAGTCCTTGTTGTTGTTTGGCGACGCTTCTATTTAGCAGGCCAGGGGTCAGCGAGCAAACTTCTTCGCCCCGGCCACGCAGCCGATCACCGCCACCGTCACCAGCACCATGCCCAGGCTGACTTGTTCATGCAGCAAGCCGGCTGCCAGCGCCAGGCCGAAGAATGGTTGCAATAACTGCAACTGGCCGACCGCGGCAATCCCGCCCTGGGCCAGGCCGCGGTACCAAAACACAAAACCGATCAACATGCTGAACAACGCCACATAGCCCAGGCTCAACCACGCCGGCAAACTGATACCGCTGAGGGTGGACGGCGCCAGCACCAGGCTCAAGGGCGCGACCACCGGCAGCGACACCACCAGCGCCCAGCAGATCACCTGCCAGCCGCCCAGGCTGCGCGACAGCTTGGCGCCTTCGGCATACCCCAGGCCGCACACCAGCACCGCCAACAGCATCAGCACATCGCCCGCGGGTGCGGCGCTCAAGCCTTGGGCAACGGCATAACCCATCACCAACAGGCTGCCCAGGATCGAAAACAACCAGAACACCAGTCTCGGCCGCTCACCGCCGCGCAGCACGCCGAACACTGCCGTGGCCAGTGGCAGCAGGCCGATAAAGACGATGGAATGGGCCGAGGTTACGTACTGCAGGGCCAGGGCCGTCAGCAGTGGAAAGCCGATCACCACGCCAAGCGCGACGATAACCAGCGGGGCCCATTGCTGGCGTGTGGGGCGTTTTTGCTTGAATACCCCCAATAGGCACAACCCCAGTAGCGCCGCGAGGGTGGCGCGGATCATGGTCAGGAACACTGGGTCGAATTCCATCACCGCCAGGCGCGTGGCTGGCAGCGAGCCGCTGAAAATCACCACGCCGATAAAACCGTTGATCCAACCCTGGGTGCTGCTGTCCAGAGTGCCGAGAGGAGAAGTGCGTTCCATGGGGGACCTGTCCGAAAATGGCAGTTGCGTGCTGGGCATCCTAGGATTGAAGATTAAGACAATCAAAAAATTGTCATGGATACAACCCTATGCCCCGTGCTCGCTACAAGACGCTGGTCGATACCTTCGCCGAGGCCATCCGCAGCGGCCAATTGCAGCCCGGCACGCGCTTGCCTACCCATCGGCAATTGGCCGCCGAGCATGGCCTGGCACTGGTCACCGCCAGCCGGGTGTACAGCGAGTTGGAAGCCATGGGACTGGTCAGCGGCGAAACCGGGCGCGGCACTTTCGTGCGTGAAATCGCGTTGCCGCCAGGGCAGGGCAGCGGGCAGATGACGGTTACGGCGGGTGTGCTCGATCTGAATTTCAACTACCCGTCCTTGCCGGGCCAGGCCGAGCTGTTGCGCACGGCGTTGCGCCAGCTCGCCCTGTCTGGCGATCTGGAGGCGCTGCTGCGCTACCAGCCCCATGCCGGGCGTGTGCACGAGCGCGCCGCCGTGGCCCGGCACTTGTTGAACCGAGGGTTGGCGGTGCAAGCCGAGCAGGTGCTTGTCGTCAGCGGCGCCCAGCATGGCCTGGCGGTGAGCATGATGACCTTGCTCAAGCCTGGGGATGTGGTCGCGGTGGATGCATTGACCTATTCGGGGTTCAAGGTACTGGCCGAAACCCTGCACCTGGAACTGGTCGCCATCCCAGTCACCGCCAGCGGCCCGGACCTGGACCACCTGCACAGCCTGTGTCGCCAGCGCCCGGTGCGAGCGGTGTACAGCATGCCGACCCTGCACAACCCGCTGGGCTGGGTGATGAGCCTGGCGCAGCGCGAGCGCTTGGTGGCAATCGCCCGGCAGCACAACCTGATGATCATCGAGGATGGCGCCTATGCGTTTCTCGCCGAAGAAGCACCGCCACCTTTGGCGACTCTTGCACCGGAGCGCACGGTGTATATCGGCGGGCTGTCCAAGAGTGTCGCCACCGGGTTGCGTGTGGGCTTTATCGCTGCGCCTATGGCTTGGGTAAACGGCCTGGAACGCACGATCATGGCCACCACCTGGAACGTGCCAGGGGTGATGAGTGCGATTGCGGTGGGCTGGCTCGAAGACGGTACAGTGGCGCAACTGGAGGCGCAAAAGCGCGCGGATGCCCAGGCCCGCCAGGCATTGGCGGCACAGGTGCTGACCGGCGTGAAGACCATCAGCCATCCGTCCTCCTACTTTCTGTGGCTGCCGTTGGCGGAAGATGCCCGCGCCGATCAGGTCGCCATGACCTTGCAGCGCGCAGGCATCTCGGTTTCAACCGCCGAACCGTTCGCGGTCTCGGCCCAGGTGCCCCACGCGCTGCGCCTGGCCCTGGGTTCGGTGCCCATGGCGGCGTTGCGTGAGGCGCTGGTGAAGGTGCGCAAGGTGGTGGCGTGGTGAGCGATCTTCAGTACTTGTAAGCCTGGCGACCAATCAGCAGCCATTTGCCATGCTGTTTTTGCCAGACCTGGAAGTTATCGATATCGGTTGGTGTGTCCACACCGCTGTTCACTGCCAGGGCGTGGAAGTGGTTGCGCACCAGGGCGGTATCGCCATTGAGGGTGATGGTCTGGTTTTGCATCTCCAGGGTTTTGAATGCGCTGGTATGGGTTTCCAGGTCGGCAATGAATTGCGCCTTGTTCTGCACCTTGCCGCTGGAGTGGCCGTAGGTGAGCTTGTCGGACGTCAGTGCATGAAGCTGCTTGAGGTCCAGGTGCAGCATGGCTTGGGTCAATTGATCGACTGCCTGGGCTACATCCTTCTCGGCTGCGCCGGGCGCGGCGGCGACGTAGCCGCAGAACAGGCACAGAAATCCGATCAGCACTTTGAAGTTGGGCATGGGGGGTTTTCCTTATTGTTGTTGGGAAATACGACGAGGTATGTCGTCGTACAACCATGCAATATTCTCAAGGGGGAAGGAAAGTGAAATTTGCAGGAGCTTGAGGTGAGGAGGCGCTAGAGTGTTCATCACCATCCGCGCAGCCGAGGTACATCATGGATTTTGACTGGCACAGCGACGTCATCACCAGTGCTACACCCGTCACCTCTAGCTATAAAAACACCCAGAACGTACGCCGCTTTATGCTTGAGCAGTGTGGCCCGGCGTTCAAGTTCAACCGTCCATTCATGGCGTGGATTCGTAACGGCGCACCCAAGACTTTGGGGGATGTGGTGGAGGAGTGGCAGCGGCGCAACGAGGTGCTTCGGTCCTCGCACCACGGTGTTTGAACTGAAATATGAACAAAAAGTGTGGGAGCGGGGAGCCCAGCTAGATAGCCGCCAGCGGTGGCGTACGCGGCGGGATCATCCGTTTGCTGCCGGTGGCTTCGAACGCCGAGGCAAAGCGCAACAGCGCCGAATCGTCATAGGCGCGCCCGGCGAAGGTGAGCCCCACTGGCATGCCGATGTCTGCCATCACGCCCATTGGCACGGTGACGGTGGGCACGCCCAGGTGGCGGATGGCGAGGTTGCCGTTGGCCACCCACACGCCGTTGCTCCAGGCAATGTCGGCAGACGCTTCGTTCACATCGGCATCCGCCGGGCCTACGTCGGCCACGGTGGGGAACAGCACGGCGTCAAGCCCCAGGGTATCCATCCAGTCTTCCAGGTCCAGGCGCCGGGTTTGCTCCAGGCCGCGCAGGCCATCGGGTACGGTGCTGATCTGGTCCCATGGGGTGATGCCGCGTTGGGCCATGCGCACGTATTCGTCCATGCCGGCGGCCAGGTCGTCTTCACGGTTGGGCAGGGTGCCGGGGTCGTGGGGGAAGATCTTCGGCCCGTCCACATCGGCCAGGCGGTTCAGGTGCGGGTCGCCGTTGGCGCGCAGGAAGTCATCGAAGGCCCAGGCCGACAATTCCCACAACTCGTCGTGGAGAAATTCCTTGGAAACCAGGCCACGGGTAAACACCGTCGGTGCGCCGGGGCGGTCGC
The DNA here is from genome assembly GCF_018135665.1 of Pseudomonas sp. B2021. NCBI lineage: Bacteria > Pseudomonadati > Pseudomonadota > Gammaproteobacteria > Pseudomonadales > Pseudomonadaceae > Pseudomonas > Pseudomonas sp. B2021. Next base: position 3,583,143 of record NZ_SMOF01000001.1, on the reverse strand, counting down.
CTTCGCAGTTGGACACCAGCGGGAAATCCACTTCGATCACTTCGGCACCGGCGGCTTCCAGTGCCTGGCGTGCGGCTTGCCACAGTTCGATCACCGTGGCTCGGGTGTGGATCTTTTGCCCGGTCGGGCCGCCGATACCGGGTTTTTCGCTGGTGCCAGCCTCCGGGTCGGCGTTGATGTACATGCGCGGCACGCCAAAGCGCTTGCCGGCCAGGCTTTCGCTGCTGACGGCGAGGGCCGCGTAGGACGCTGGGCGCACCGAGGCGACGCTGGGGATCGGTACCCAGGGTTGCAGGCGCCACAGGTCGCCACGTGTGTCCAGGTCTTCGGCCACCACGACGTCGAGCACCTCCAGCAGGTCGGCCATGGTGCGCGCATAGGGCACCACCACGTCCATGGTCGGGGTCAACGGCCAGTTGCCGCGCACCGAAATCACCCCACGCGAAGGCGTGTAGGCACACAGGCCATTGTTGGAAGCCGGGCCGCGACCGCTGGACCAGGTTTCTTCAGCCAGCCCGAAGGCGGCAAAACTGGCGGCGGTGGCGGTGCCGGCACCGTTGGAAGAGCCCGACGCAAACGGCGCGGTGAGGTAGTCGGCGTTGTAGGGGCTCTCGGCGCGACCATACACGCCACGCTGCATACCACCATTGGCCATCGGCGGCATATTGGTCTTGCCCAGGCAGATGGCGCCACCGGCACGCAGACGCTCAATGGTGAAGGCATCGCGCTGGGCCACCAGCTTGGCAAACGCCGGGCTGCCGGATGCAGCCGTCAACCCCTTGACCAGGTAACTGTCCTTGGCCGTGTAGGGGATACCATCCAGCGGCCCCAGGGTTTGCCCCTTGGCACGGCGCGCATCGGACGCCTGGGCTTCTTTGAGCGCATCGGGGTTGCGTACCACCACGGCGTTCAGCGCAGTGGCCGTCTGCGGGCCATCGTAGGCATCGATCCGCGCCAGGTACGCCTGCACCAGTTCAACTGCCGTGGTCTGGCCTGCTTCAAGCGCAGCGCGCAATTGGGCAATGGAGACTTCAGTAACTTGCATCACGTTTTTTTCGCCGCCTTCAAGTGGAGGTATGGCGGCAGTCTACGTACAGATATTTCACAAAACCAGCGCGGCATACTTCGTGTAGGCGGCGCGCAGGACATCTCGGGAAAGACGTCAGCAGGATTGCGAGCGGCAGCCTCTTATCGCTAAGGTGGCCGCGTTGATTAACGTTGCACTTCAAGGAAGAGACCATGCAAAAACCTTATATCGCCCTGGCGGCCTTGCTGGGATTTACCGTCTATACCGTGGCGACCATGCTCACGGCCGAGCAATCACTGCTGGCATTTGGATGGGAACTGATGTCCAGGCCCGATACGGCTCAGGTGGTGATTGACCTGTACCTGATGGCGGTGCTGGCGTGTGTGTGGATGTACCGGGATGCGCGTGGGCGAGGGCGGTCGATAGGCTCGGTGTTGCCGTACTTTGTGCTGACGGCGGTGTTTGTGTCGGTGGGGCCGTTGCTCTATATCGTGGTTAATGGGTTTTCTCGGCGAACACTCAACTAAGCCTGTATGGCAAGGGCGCAAGCTCCCTTGCCATGAGTAGTGCGCGGTCTTCAGGGATTAAGGAACGCTTGGTAGTTGTCCTTGGTGATCTGCTGATAAGGAATCGTCAGCTCCGCCGTGTACGGCTGCTGCTTGACCATCTTCACTGCCAGGTCGATGGAACCCACTGCCTGGCCCTTGTTGTCTTGGTACACCGTGACCAACAGCTGGCCTTTTTTCACCGCGTCCAATCCAGCTGCGCCGCCGTCGCTGCCGGCCACCAGGATGTCCTTGCCTGGCTGCATGCCTGCCTGGCTGATAGCCATGGCCGCGCCAATCGCCATTTCATCGGCATTCGCGGCCACGGCATCGATTTTGCGCCCGGATACGATCCAGTTGTTCATCAGGTCAATCGCCTTGCCGCGCTGCCATTCGGCGCTTTGTTCTTCGACGATTTTGATGTCTGGGTAGTCCTTTAGCACGGTCTTCACCCCCAGCGTGCGGTTATGGGTGGCGTTGTTGGACAGCAGCCCGAGCATGATCGCCAGGTTGCCCTTGCCGCCCATTTTCTCGGCCAGGTAGCGCATCTGGATTTCGCCGGCCTTGATCTCGTCCGAACCGACATAGCCCACGCCCGCTGGCACCTCCTTGAACTCCGGACGGCGGTTGACGTACACCAGCGGGATCTTGGCCTGCTGGGCATTGAGCGTCATCTTCTGGGTGGCGGCCGTGTCCACTGCGTTGACGATAATCGCGTCCATGCCTTGGGCGGTGAAGTTTTGCACCTGGTTGAGTTGACGCACCACGTCGCCCTGGGCGTCTTCGAATTGCAGGGTGACATCGGGCAGTTCCCTGGCGTGGGCGGCCATGTAGTCGCGCATTTGTGCGAGGAATACGTCGTCTACCTGGGCGATGCTCACGCCGATGCGAATGTCCGCCAGCGCCCAAGGGCTGAACGCAAGGACTAACAGTGCCGCAAGGAGTTGCTTCTTCATGGTTGTGCTCCGTTGTTTTTGTTGTTGTCAAAGCAGGGCGGTTCACGCTTGGCGTTTGGCCCGCAGCTGCGCCACGGCGGCGGCGAAGTCCGAGCACGGCCAGCGTTCGTCGAGGGCTTTCAGCATCAGTTGTTGCCCGGTTTGCGGGGCCAGGCCACTCAAGGGTGGGTCGGTGTCGAGGTTAGTGGGGAAGGAGTACCCGTCTGCGGTACAGGCGACCACGGCGCGGGAATCCAGGTTGGGGTTGGCGAGCAGCACCGGATACACCGCCAGCATCATGCGGTCGCGGTCGATGGCTTCCATCGGCTTGCCGAATGCCGAGGAGATTTGCAGCAGGTTGGCCATGCGCTGGCGATCGGCCGTGCGGTTGGTGCCGGCGGCATGGAACAGTGCCGGGTTGAAGAACAGCAAGTCGCCCTTGTTCAGCGGCAATTGCACCGCGTGGTGCTGGAAGTAGTCGATAAACTCCGTGCGACGCCACGCCAGGTACCCCAAGGCATACTGCTGGGAAAAGGGCAGCAGCTGGGTGGGGCCGGTTTCCAGCGGCATATCCGAATGTGCGATAGCACCTTGCAACGTGAGATGTTGGGACAGCGCATGCAGCGGCAGCGGAAAACGTTCGACCACATCGTTGGTCTGGAAACCCAGGTGATAGTCTCGGTGCGGCTGCTGCGCCTGGCCACCTGGATGCACCACGTTGACTTGCGCCGTGACTTGAAAGCCCGGCCCCAACCAGGCTTCGGCAATTAACCCCAGCAGAGGGTTGGCGTAGTACTCGGCAAAGGATTCGGGGGACTGTAAGGCCGCCTTCTGTAGCGCGTTCCAGATCCTGCCATTGCTGCCGGCCTTGGCAAAGTGATCGGCGGCCACGCCCTGGGCGGCTTCATGGGCAAAGATCGCGTCGAAGACCTGGCTGTGGCGGTCCACCACTTCCAGATCTTCATAGGCTTGGCGCACCACCATTACGCCGGGCCCGTCACGGAACAGGTGATGCAGTTCGTTCATGACGACCAGGCGGTCGCTGTTGCGCAAGGTGTGGGCCTGATAGATCGGCACATTGCCTTGTACCTCAAGGCACAGCGGGTAGTCGCTGGCGTTGGTGCGCTGCGCACAGATCCGGCTGAAGTCGGCCAGGCGCACCGCGTCGCCGGTTACGAAAGCCGACATCACATACCTCCTGGAAGGCTCAGGGCCTGGTGAGGTTGTGGGGTGCTGCTGTCGGTGCAGCCGACCACACCTTGTTCAAGGTCGATCACTGCGCCAGTCATCATTCCCGACTCAGTGGACAGCAGAAATGCCACGCTGCGCGCTACCTCTTCGGGCTTGAGCAGGCGCCCAAACGGTTGGGTGCGTTCGGCATCGGCCAGCCAGCCGTCCTGGGCGCCGTGGTACTGGCGCTGGATCTGATCCTCGTGGGGCGTGTCCATCCAGCCGATGTTCAGGCCATTCACGCGGATGCGGTTGCGCAAGGCACTGAATGCGACGTTCTTGGTCAGGATCGCCAGCGCGCCCTTGGACGCCGCATAAGCACTCAAGAACGACTGCCCACCATGGCCGGTAACGCTCTGGATATTGACCACCGCGCCCTCAACACCGCTGCTGATCATCAGCTTCAGCGCTTCTTGCATTAAGAAAAACGGCGCCCGCACATTCACCGCAAACAAGCGCTCGAACAGTTCCGGCGAGGTGTCGAGAATGGTGCCACGGTCAGACATGCCGGCGCAGTTCACCAAGCCGTGCAAAGTGCCGAAATGGACGCGCGCCGCTTCGATGATTGCGCGGCAGTCCTCGACCTTTTCCAGGTCGGCCTCGACAAAAAATGCCTGGCAATCCAGCTGTGCCAGTTGGCGCACCTGCTCTTCGCCCTCGGTACGGCGACGTCCGCAAATAATCAATCCGGCCGCACCACGGCGAGCCAGGGTATGGGCCACCGCCGCGCCGAGGCCCTGGGTGCTGCCGGTTACGACAAAGTATTGGCCGCTGAACGAGGTCGCAAGATCGGAGTGGGGCATGAGGGTTCTCCTGGATTTTTATTGTTTTGCTGACCTGGCTCGACGTCAGGCAAAACTGAGACTAGCATTGCGAAACCTCAGTAACGCCCAAAAAAGACCTCAAAAACACCTCAGGCTAAATCCATGCTCGAACGCGCAAAACATTTTTCCATCAAGCAACTCGCCACTCAGGCTGGCGTCAGCAAGGCCACGGTGGACCGCGTGCTGCACCAGCGCGGCAGCGTGCATGCCCAGACCCGGCGGCGGATTGAGCAGGCATTGGAGGAGTTGGAATCCCAGGAAAAAAATGGCTTGGCCGTGGGGCGCACCTTCCATGTGGACGTGATCATGCACACGCCCCAGCGCTTCAGCGCCGCGGTGCAGGCGGCGATCGTTGGCCAATTGTCCAGCCTGGCACCGTTTCGCATCGCGCCACGTTTTCACCTGTTCGAGGAGATCGAGCCCCAGGCCATGCACGACCAACTGCTGCGCTGCCTCGACACGGGCAGCCAGGGTGTGGTGCTCAAGGCTGCGGATGAACCGGCGGTGAACCTGGCCGTCAAGCAGCTGATTGCGGCCGGCATTCCGGTGGTGACCTTGGTCACCGACCTGCCCCAAAGCGAGCGCATCGGCTATGTGGGCATGGACAATCGCACGGCTGGCCAGACCGCTGCCTACCTGATGTCGCGCTGGCTGCCGAGCGATCCTCAGGACGTGGCGGTGGTGATCGGCAGCGAGTTGTTCCGCGGCGAAGAAGAGCGCGAGATGGGTTTTCGTGCCTGGCTGCGTGGCCGCGCCGAGCACCTGCGGGTACTGGATATCAGCGGCGGCTACGGCGTGTATGAGCGCACCTTTGAACGAGTGACCCAAGCCTTGCACCAGCACCCCGGGCTGAAGGCAGTGTACAGCGTCGGCGGTGGCAACCGCGCAATTGTCGACGCGTTTGCCGCGCAGGACCGTTCATTGGAGGTATTCATCGGCCACGACCTTGACGAAGAAAACCGCCAACTGCTGCGCGAAGAAAAAGTCGCGGCGATCATTGATCACAACCTGCAGATCGATGCCCGCCACGTATTCCTGCACATCCTGCAATACCACCGGCTATGGAAGGCCGGGCCGATTGCGCCGTCACAGGTGCAGATCGTCACGCCGTTCAACCTGCCGGACTGAAGCGCTGAAACACCCTATCCAATAATAATCCAGGAGTTCGACCATGCTACGTATCGCCGTTCTAGGTGCCGGGCGCATCGCCAAGATCCACGCCGCCAACGTTGCCGCCCATCCCAATGCCACGCTGGTGTTGGTGGCCGATCCCTGGCGCGCAGGTGTCGATGCCTTGAGCACCCAGTTGGGCTGCGAGGCCGCGTATGACTGCGCCACCGTGCTGAGCCGCGAGGACATCGATGCGGTGGTGATCGGCACGCCCACCGACACCCACATCGACCTGTTACTGGCTGCGGTGGCCCAGGGCAAGGCGGTGCTCTGCGAAAAACCCATCGACCTGGACATCGCCAAGGCGCGCAGCGCTGCGCAAACCGTAGAGCGCCAGGGCGGCAAGGTAATGCTTGGCTTTAACCGGCGCTTCGACCCCGACATGCTGCGCCTGCGCCAGGCGCTGGACGCCGGCCAGATCGGCGCCGTGCGCCAGGTGATCATCACCAGTCGCGACCCTGGCCTGGCGCCGCGTGACTACCTGGAACACTCCGGGGGGATCCTGCGCGACATGACCATCCATGACTTTGACACTGCTCGCCATTTGCTCGGCGAGGAACCCGTGGAAGTCAGCGCCTTCGCCAGCCGCCTGGTGGACCCGACCCTGGAGCAGATCGACGACTACGACAGCGTCATGGTCTTGCTACGCACCGCTTCGGGCAAACAATGCCATATCAACTGCTGCCGCCAGGCGGTGTATGGCTACGACCAGCGCGTAGAAGTTTCCGGCGCCAGCGGCGTGCTGCTGACCGACAATCACCGGCCCAGCACCGTGCGCCATTGGAGCGCTGAGCACACCGAAGCGTTGGAACCGTTGCAGCATTTTTTCCTTGAGCGTTACGCGGATGCGTATCGCAATGAGCTGACGCAGTTCATCGATGCGCTGAATGAGGGGCGCGAGTTGCCCACCAGTATGCGCGATGGTTTGTATGCGTTGCATCTGGCTGATTGTGCGCTGGAGTCGGTGAAGACCGGGCGCAGTGTGAGGGTCAGTCATAACCTGTAGGAGCGAGGGGGACGCCTAGTTCTTGTTCTTGCGCGCGAAAAACGTCAACGATAACGCGTGTGTCCTGATATACGCGGCGTCTGTCAGTTTTTCGCGAGCAAGCTCGCTCCTACAGCAACCGTCAAACGCCTTTGGTCGACGGCAACAGTACCGTGAGGATACCCACCAACGGCAGGAACGAGCACAGCTTGTACACGTACTCGATGCCGTGATGGTCAGCGAGCATCCCGAGCAGCGCCGCGCCAATCCCGCTGAAGCCGAACATCAGGCCGAAGAATATCCCGGCGATCATGCCCACATTGCCCGGCACCAGTTCCTGGGCAAACACCACGATGGCCGAGAACGCCGAGGCGATGATAAAGCCGATGACCACGCTGAGTACGGCGGTCCAGAACAGGTCGACGTAGGGCAGGGCCAGGGTGAACGGTGCGGCGCCGAGGATCGAGAACCAGATGACTTTCTTGCGGCCGATCTTGTCGCCGATCGGGCCACCGGCAAAGGTGCCCACGGCCACTGCGCCGAGAAACAGGAACAGGTACATCTGCGAGCTGGCCACCGACAGCTGGAATTTTTCGATCAGGTAGAACGTGAAGTAACTGGTCAGGCTGGTCATGTACCAGTATTTGGAGAACACCAGCACAGCCAGTACCACCAGGGCGAAGGTCACGCGGCCTTTGGACAAACCGTGGGTCGCCTGGCTGCCTTGCTTGAGCTTGAACAGGTTGAGGTGGTGGCGGTACCAGCGGCTCAAACCGTACAGCACCAGGATGGCGAACACCGCGAACAGGCCGAACCAGGCGATGTGGCTTTGGCCGTAGGGAATGATGATCGCCGCCGCCAGCAACGGGCCGAAGGCGCTGCCGGTGTTGCCGCCGACCTGGAAGGTCGATTGCGCCAGGCCGTAGCGCCCACCGGAAGCCAGGCGTGCAACGCGGGAGGTTTCCGGGTGGAAGGTCGATGAGCCCACGCCCACCAGCGCCGCCGCGAGCAATATCGCCGGGAAGTTGCCGACAAAGGCCAGCATCAAGATGCCGACCAAGGTGCACACCATGCCCGCCGGCAATAGCCAGGGTTTGGGGTGGCGGTCGGTGTGGTAGCCGATCCACGGTTGCAGCAGGGAGGCGGTCAACTGGAAGGTCAGGGTGATCAGGCCGACCTGGGTAAAGCTCAGGCCGTAGTTGGCCTTGAGCATCGGGTAGATCGACGGCAGTACCGCCTGGATCAAGTCATTGATCAGGTGCGCCAGGGCACAGGCGCCCAGGACGCGCATGACTAAGGGGCTTACTTGCGGGCTGGTCGAAGGTGCGGCGGGTGACGCTGTGACTGTGGACATGCGGGCATTCCGTACAAGGCAGCTGACAGGCGTGGAGGCGGGCGGCGGTGATGTGAACCGCCACTCCATCTGGACTCGGCGTTTATGCTAGATTCGGCGCCAATGCCTGTCTCGCGCAATTCGGGCAGAAACCATCGCAAAAAGGGCGAAATGATCAAATCACTGGATAAATTTCTGCGAGAAATCGATGAGGGCGACTGGGCCGTCATCAGCTCGGCCACCGATTACCCCGAAAACTGGGTGATCCCCGAACACAGCCACAACAAGCACCAACTGCTGTACGCCATTGGCGGTGTGATGGTGGTGTACTCGGCCCTGAGGCAATGGACGGTGCCGCCCAATCGTGGCTTTTGGATGCCTTGCGGTCAAGTTCACTCGCTGCGCTGCGTGGGTACGCTGCAGATGCGCAGCGTGTTCGTGCGCCCGGACAGCTTCCCCAACCTGCCGGCCGAGCCCAAGACGGTGACGGTCTCGCCGTTGCTGAGTGAACTGATCAAGGCCTCGGTGAGCCTGAAACCGCCGTATGCCGAGGACTCACGCGACGCGCGGATCATGCACCTGATTCTTGATGAACTGGCCATCCTGCCGGCCTTGCCGCTGTCTTTGCCCCAGCCTGCCGACCCACGCCTGAGCCCGATCTGCCTGGCGTTGCAGGACGAGCCGAGTGATGCCTCCACCGTCGCCGACTGGAGTGCGCGGTTGGGGTTGGACCAAACCACCATCCAGCGCCTGTTCCGCAAGGAAACCGGCATGACCTTCGGCCAGTGGCGCCAGCAAGCGCGGCTATTGCTGGCGCTGGAACGCATTGCGGTGGGGCAGAAGATCATCGATGTGGCGTTTGAATTGGGCTATGAAAGCCCCAGCGCTTTTACCAGCATGTTCAAGAAACAGTTTGGCAAAACGCCGAGTCATTTTTTCAAGTAGTGCCGCTCGCCATGCGCGCATGAGCAGGGCGGCGCGATGCCAGGTAAGCGAGCAGCGTGGCGATCACCAGCAAGGCGGCGCTCAGCTCGAAGGTGGCCTGATAGCCGCTCACGTCGAATGCCACACCACCGACGGTGGCGCCGGCGGCAATCGCCAGCTGGATGATGGCGACCATCAATCCCCCGCCGGCCTCGGCGTCGTCGGGCAAGGCGCGGGCCAGCCATGTCCACCAGCCAACGGGCGCAGCAGTGGCCACCAGGCCCCAGCAGCCCAACAGCACGGTGGTGACAATCGCTGAACCACCGAACGCCACCAGCGCAAGGGCAATGCCGGCCATGATCAGCGGGATGGCAATCAGCGTCGGGTACAGGTGGCGCTTGAGCAAGTGCTCAATCAACACCGTACCCGCCAGGCCGGCCAGGCCGAGCACCAGCAGCATCAGCGACAGGGTGGACACCTCGACCCGGGTCACGCCTTCCAGGAACGGCCGCAGGTAAGTGAACAGCATGAACTGGCCCATGAAGAACAGGCTGACAGCGCACATGCCCAAGGTCACCTTGGGGTTTTTCAGCAGGCGCAGCGCATTGCCGGTGGCCGCCGTGCCGCTGTGCTTGAGCGCCGGCAAGCTCAGCCACAGCCAGGCCAGCGCAATCACGGCCACTGGCACCACGCAAAAGAATGCGCCGCGCCAGCCAATCAGGCCGCCAAGAAAGCTGCCCAGCGGCGCCGCGATCACCGTCGCCAGGGCGTTGCCACCGTTGACGATGGCCAAGGCCCGTGGCACTTGGGCGGGCTCGACCAGGCGCATTGCCGTGGCCGCCGACAGTGACCAGAAGCCGCCAATTGCCAGGCCAATCAACGCGCGCCCGAGCATGAATACCGCGTAATTCGGTGCGAACGCCACCACGCTGCCCGAGACGATCATCAGTAAGGTCAAGGCCATCAGCAGGCGCTTGCGATCCATCCGCGCGGCAACCGCCGCGATCACCAGGCTGGTGAGCAGGGCAAACACCCCGGACACGGAAATGCCCTGGCCGGCCTGGCCTTCAGTGATCTGCAAGTCAGCCGCCAGCGGTGTCAGCAGGCTGACCGGCATGAACTCGGAGGCGACCAAGGCAAACGCCGCCAGCGACATCGCCAGCACCGCGCCCCAGCGTTGCGGTTGAGAGGTAACGGCACTCACTGCAAGTGGCTCTGGAAGAAGGTGGAGAGCGTGTCAAACGGGATCAGTTCGACGCGGTCGTACAGGTCTACATGGCCAGCGTTGGGGATGACCAGCAATTGCTTGGGCTCGGCGGCGCGTTGGTAGGCGTCTTCACTGAATTCTCGGGAGTGCGCGTCGGCCCCGGTAATCAGCAGCAGCGGGCGTGGCGAGATCGTCTCGATATCGTTGAAGGGGTAGAAGTTCATGAACTTGACGTTGCTGGTCAGCGTCGGCCGGGTGGTGGTTTGCGATGAGGCGCCTGCTGGGGTGACTTCGCCGCGCGGGGTACGGTAGAAGTCGTAGAACTCGTCGCCGATCGGATCGCCCGTGAGGCTCTGCGGCGTGCCACCGGTGTAGAGGGTCTCGCCGCCCTGGAATTCTACATAGCGCTGGTTGGCAGCCTGGCGCAGGATCTGCTGGCGCTGTTGCAAGGTCATGCCGTGCTTGAGGCCATTGCGGTTGGCCGCGCCCATGTCGTACATGCTGACCGTGGCGATTGCCTTGAGACGCGGATCGATCTTCGCCGCACTGATCACGAAACTGCCGCTGCCACAAATGCCGATGGCGCCGATGCGTTCCCGGTCGACCTGTGGGCGAGTGCCGAGAAAGTCCACGGCGGCGCTGAAGTCTTCCACGTAGAGGTCGGGCAACACCGCGTTGCGTGGTGTGCCGGCGCTTTGGCCCCAGAACGACAGGTCCAGGGACAGGGTCACGAAACCCTGTTCAGCCATTTTGGTGGCGTAGAGGTTGGCGCTTTGCTCTTTGACGGCCCCCATCGGGTGGCCGACGACAAGGGCTGCGTGCTTTGAGCCCGGGGCCAGGTGCTTGGGCACGAACAGCGTGCCTGCGACCTGCATGCCGTATTGATTGTTGAAGGTGACAGGTTCGGCCGTCACTGTGTTGCTGCTGTAGAAGTTATCCGCACCGTTGGACATATCGGCTCCAAATGAAGAAAGAGAAGTCACCAGCAAACCCAGGGCGAGCAAGAGGCGTTTCATAGGGATGTTCCTTGTGAAGTGTCCGCACATTTTCCGGGTGACGGCAGGGCTTCTGTAGTGCATTTGAGTGGATTACTTGCCTGATCCTCTGAGATTCAGTGCCAGGTGACGACGCCCGTGGCTTGTGCGGGTAAAGTGCAATGAAGCATTGAAAGGGTCTGTCATGACGTCCACTCCCACCCCATTGAACGCGCTGATCCAGTCGATTGGTTCGCGCACGCCGTCGCCCGGCGACTACGCCATGCCGATCCCCGGCCTGGGCTTTTATCGGCGTGAGCAACCCGCTGCGCCGGTGGTGTGCATGGTTGAGCCGTGCATCGTGCTGGTGGCCCAGGGCGAGAAGCAGTTGTGGGTCGGCGGCGAGGGCTACCCCTACGACACGTCCCGGTTCCTGGTGACATCGTTGGACATCCCCGCCAATTCCGAGGTGCTGGCGGCCAGCCCCGAGCAACCGTGCCTGGGGCTGACGTTCAAGCTGGACCTGCGCATGCTCGCCGAGCTGATCGCCCAGGGTGGCTTGCCGCCGGTGCGTGAGCGCGCAGTCATGAAAGGCGTGGGGATCGGCACGGTCACCGACGGCATGCTGGCCGCATTCGCGCGCCTGGTGGCGTTGCTGGACGAACCCGAGGCTATCCCGGTACTCGCGCCATTGATCCAGCGCGAGATTCATTACCGGCTATTGAAAAGCGACCAGGCCGGCCGACTGCGCCAGATCTGCTCGGTGGACGGGCAGGGCTATCGGATTGCCAAGGCCATTGACTGGCTGAAGTTGAATTTCGACGCCGCCCTGCGGGTGGAAGAGCTGGCAGCGCGGGTGCAAATGAGCGCGGCGACCTTTCACCATCACTTCCGGCAACTGACCGCGATGAGCCCGCTGCAATACCAGAAATGGCTGCGTTTGAATGAAGCGCGTCGGTTGATGTTGAACGAGCACCAGGATGTCTCCAGTGCCGCGTTCAAAGTCGGGTATGAGAGCCCGTCGCAATTCAGCCGTGAGTACAGCCGGCTGTTTGGGGTGCCGCCCAAGCGCGACATGGCGACCCTGCGGGGCAGGGCGGGTGTCAGTGATCCGCCGGGGTCAAATTAGCGTAGAAGATGCAGCCAATCAGCCGGGCGAACAGGCTCAGGGTTTCCGGCAGGTTCGGGTCGTCGAACAGCATGGCCCGTGAGTCCAGCGCACACAGCGCCCCGAACAGGCGGCCATCGGGCAGGAAGATCGGCGCGCCGGCGTAGCTTTCGATGGCGTATTGCTTGACCACCGGGCGTGACGCGAAACGGCCGTTCTGGCTGATCTGGGGAATGAACAGGGTGTGTGGGTTGATGCAGAACTCACTGCACAGGGTAGTTTCAAGGTCGAGTACGTCGTCGACGTTGATGCCCATTTGCAGCGGGTCGTAGGCCGAACACACCACCCATTCCTGGTCGGTGAACTTGGCGATGCCGGCGAATCTCATCCCGGTCAGACGAGTGACCAGCTTGAGGATGTTGGTGGTTGCTTCAATTTCGGCAATGGCGGCGCGCTCGTCTGCGCTGAGTAACCTGTGTGCGGCGGTGACGCTTGAAACCATGCTGAACGCTCCAATGGCGTGGTCGCAGGTCGCGACCACGCACAGTCAGGTTATTAATTGATACGCGGGTGTTGCTGTACCAGGTTTTCACGCTTGGTTTGCAGCGCGGCGATCTCGGCGTCGATGTCTTCGATTTTCTGCTCGATATTGTCGTGATGCTCCTGCAGCAACTCCTTGGCTTCTTCCATGTCGGAAGCCGCCGGGGCCGCACCGCGCAGGGGCTTGTTGGCGGTTTCCTTCATGGTCAGGCCCGTGATCAGGCCAACCACCGCGAACACCATCAAGTAATAAGCGGGCATGTACAGGTTGTTGGTGCTCTCCACCAGCCAGGCCACCGCAGTGGGCGTGACACCGGCGATCAGTACCGAGACGTTGAAGGCACTGGCCAGGGCGCTGTAGCGCAGGTGGGTGGGGAACATCGCCGGCAAGGTCGACGCCATCACACCGATAAAGAAGTTCAGCACCACCGCCAGAATCAACAGACCGCCGAAAATCAGGCCGGTCTTGCCGCTGGTGATCAGCATGAAGGCCGGGATCGACAGGAACAGCAGGCCAATGCTGCCGGCGATGATGAACGGCTTGCGGCCGATCTTGTCGCTGACAAAGCCAATGAACGGCTGCACGAACAACATGCCGACCATGATCGCGATGATGATCAGCACGCCGCTGTTTTCGGCATAGTGCAGGTTGTGGGACAGGTAGCTCGGCATGTAGGTGAGCAGCATGTAGTAGGTCACGTTGGTGGCCGCGACGATACCGATACAGGTCAGCAGGCTACGCCAGTGCTTGGTGGCGATTTCCTTGAACGAGACTTTAGGGCCGTGGCTCAAGCCTTCGCGGTCACCCTGTTCAAGTTTGTCGACATGCTGTTGGAACGCTGGGGTTTCTTCCAGTGCGTGGCGCAGGTACAGGCCGATGATGCCCAAAGGCAGGGCGAGGAAGAACGGCAGGCGCCAGCCCCAGGCCTCGAATTCTGCTTCACCGAGCACGGTGGAGATCAACACCACCACACCCGCGCCGAGGACGAAACCGGCGATGGAGCCGAAGTCCAGCCAACTGCCAAGAAAGCCGCGCTTGCGGTCCGGAGCGTATTCAGCCACGAAAATCGACGCGCCGGTGTACTCGCCGCCCACCGAGAAACCCTGGGCCATTTTGCACAGCAGCAACAGTATCGGCGCCCAGATGCCAATGGAGGCATAGCCGGGGATCAAGCCGATGGCGAACGTGCTCAGGGACATGATCACGATGGTGGCGGCCAGGACTTTTTGCCGCCCGTACTTATCGCCCAGTGCGCCGAAGAACAGGCCGCCCAGCGGGCGAATCAGGAAGGGGACGGAGAAGGTGGCCAGCGCTGCGATCATCTGCACGCTGGGGGAAGCGTCAGGGAAGAACACCTTGCCCAGCACATAGGCGACAAAGCCATAGACGCCAAAGTCGAACCATTCCATGGCATTGCCAAGTGCGGCGGCGGTGATCGCCTTGCGCATCTTGTTGTCGTCGACAATGGTGATGTCTTTCAATCCGATGGGTTTGACGCGTTTTTTACGTAGTTTCATGCGGGCCACTCAAAAGCTGAACAGGGGAGGTGCCATCGCTACGATGGCACCGCTCTGTCAGTTCAGATACAAGTGGACACGAAATAATTCACCGCTTTGTGTATTTTTTCTCGCATGGGATGAAACCTTCGGTTTTCGAGGCCTATGCATAACTAGCGGCAAAACAGATCAAATGTGGGAGTTGTCGAGCCCCGGCGAGGCTACGAAGGCGGCGGTACTGTTGGCATTTATGTTGCCTGAACTATCGCCATCGCGGCCTCGCTAAAGCTCGAGCGCTCCCACAGGCGGTTGTCATTGTTAGATAGAACAGGGAAGTCAGTCATATGCCCAGCAGCCACTCGCGGCTCACCTACCGCCAACCACGGCACGCAGACGTTCAGCGATTGTTCGCGATCTTCGGTGATGCACAGACCAATTTGTTCAATCCTGCCGGCCCGCTGCCCAACATCGAGGCGGCACAACGGCTATTGGATCACTGGCTGGAGCAATGGGCATCCCAGGGTTACGGCTGGTGGGCAATTGCCCGGAAAGAGAGCCCCGAACACATCATCGGATTTGGCGGCATTGCGCCACTTAACTACCTGACGCAGCGGCGCATCAACCTTGGTTATCGCCTGGCCGTCGAGGCCTGGGGGCAGGGGTATGCCACTGAGCTGGGGCGGGATGCACTGGCGCTGGCGTTCGACACCCTGTCTTTACCAGAAGTCTTCGGCCTGGTGCGGCCCGATCATGCTGCGTCGATCCGCGTACTGGAGAAACTCGGCATGCAACGTTTTGGCCTGCTGGAGGATGTCCCCGGTCAAGCGCCCAGCCTGGTGCTCCGGGTTTGTCATCCTACAACTGCACAAGCCTGACATTTTCCTATTCCACGTAAATCCTCGATAAGCGGCAATCTTTGCGATTGACACTGCGCGGGCGTCTCGCTATAAAACTCGTAGTTGTACGACGACATATGACGTTACATATGTCCTACCTAACAAAAATAAAAAGTGATGCCATGAATCTGAACGAGCCCATCAGTGCCCTTCGTGTCGGCCAGGCGGTCGGCAGCTATCGCTGGACGATCTGCGCGATGTTGTTTTTCGCCACCACGGTCAATTACCTCGACCGCCAGGTGCTCAGCCTGTTGGCGCCGCAACTCTCGACGCAGTTTGGCTGGAGCAACACCGATTACGCCAACATCGCGGCGGTGTTCCAGTTTGTCTACGCCATTTCCATGCTGTTTGCCGGGCGCTTCGTCGACAAGATCGGCACCAAGGCCGCTTATGTAGTAGCGATTGGTATCTGGTCCACCGGCGCGATCATGCATGCGTTTTCGGTGCCGATGGGCGAGGGTATTGCAGCCGTCAGCGGCGCCATTGGCCTGGCGGTGATCCCGGTGTCGATCGCCGGCTTCATGCTTTCACGGGCGGTGTTGGCGATTGGCGAAGCGGGTAACTTCCCGATCGCGATCAAGGCCACTGCCGAATATTTCCCCAAGAAAGAACGCTCCCTGGCTACCGGCATCTTCAACTCCGGCGCCAATGTCGGCGCGATCCTGGCGCCCATCTGTGTCCCCTTGATTGCCGGCCTGTGGGGCTGGGAGGCGGCCTTTATGGTCATCGGCATGCTGGGTTTTGTGTGGGTAGGCGTGTGGGCCGCCGTGTACGAAAAACCGGAAGAGCAAAAACGTCTGTCGCCTGAAGAGCTGGCCTACATCCGCAGCGACCAGGCCGTACAGCCGTTCACCCCGGCGCCGACGGGCACCGCAGGGAAGAAAGTCTCCTGGTTCAAACTGTTGACCTACCGCCAGACCTGGGCGTTTGCCTTTGGCAAGTTCATGACTGACGGCGTGTGGTGGTTTTTCCTGTTCTGGCTGCCCACCTACCTGTCTGCCCAATACGGCATGAAAGGCGCCGATATCGTGATGCCATTGGCGGTGCTGTACAGCATGACCATGGTCGGCAGCATTGGCGGCGGCTGGTTCCCCAGCTACTTCATGGCACGCGGCGATGCCCCCTATGACGGGCGCATGAAAGCCATGCTGGTGATTGCGCTGTTCCCGCTGGTGGTGTTGCTGGCGCAGCCGCTGGGTTACCTCAGCTTCTGGGTGCCGGTGCTGCTGATCGGCGTGGGCGCTTCGGCACACCAGGCGTGGTCATGCAATATATTCACCACCGTGTCCGACATGTTCCCGCAGAAAACAGTGGCCTCGGTGGTCGGCATTGGCGGCATGGCCGGTGGCTTGGGCGGCGTGCTCATGACCAAGATCGGCGGTTGGGTGTTCGACTATTACAAGTCCATCAACGACATCCATACCGGCTACATGATCATGTTCGCCATCTGCGCCCTGGCTTACCTGGTGGCCTGGAGCGTGATGAAGACGCTGGTGCCGCGCCACAAGGAAATCAC
>NZ_SMOF01000001.1:3482846-3566392 GCF_018135665.1 Pseudomonas sp. B2021 | reverse complement strand
CGGTTCCAACTGCCGTGCTCGCCGACAAACACGCCGTCAGCGAATTTTTCACCCAGGGCGGGGATGGAGAAATCCACGCCTAACGCGGCCACGTGGGAACCCAGGCTGTAATCGGGCTTGATCGCCGCAGCCACCTTGGCCGGGTTTTGCGGTTGTGCGCGGGGGTCGACGTTCTGGCCCCAGTAGCTGTAGGGCCAGCCGTAGAAGGCACCTTCGCGCACCGACGTCAGGTAGTCCGGCACCAGGTCGGGGCCCAGCTCATCGCGCTCGTTGACCACCGTCCACAGTTGCCCGGAACCCGGTTGGATGGTCAACGCCGTCGGGTTGCGCAGGCCCGTGGCGTAGGGTTTGTGCGCGCCGGTGGCCGCGTCGATCTGCCAGACCATCGCACGGTCGATCTCCACTTCCATGCCGCGTTCGGTGATGTTGCTGTTGGAACCGATGCCCACATACAGCTGACGCCCGTCCTCACTCACGGCCAACGACTTGGTCCAGTGATGGTTGATCTGCGCCGGCAGGTCGGTGACTTTGACCGGTGGCGCGCTGGCCTTGGTCTGGCCGTCGGCGTAGTCAAAACGCACCAGTGCATCCTGGTTGGCCACATACAGCTTGCCGTCGGCGAATGCCAGGCCGTAAGGGGCGTTGAGGTTATCGGCGAACACGGTCTTGAGTTCATAGGTACCGTCACCGTCGGCGTCACGCAGCAGCGTAATGCGGTTGCCGCCTTTGACCTGGGTGTTGCCCTGGGCCTTGATCACACTGGCGATCACGTCCTTGGGCTTGAGCTTGGCCGCGCTGCCGCCACGGCCTTCGGCCACCAGGATATCGCCGTTGGGCAGCACCAGGGTCTGGCGCGGGATCGCAAGGTCCTTGGCGATGGCGGTCACGCTGTAGCCTTCGGGCACCTTGGGCTTTTGTTCGCCCCACGGTGTGGGCTCGGCAATCTTCATGCTCGGCAACAGGCTGCTTTGTTGCTCGGGCAGTTTGGGGTCAGGGCCGCGTGCCTGGGTCTTGTCACCTTCGCCGCCACAGGCACTCAGCAACAGGGCGGCGCTG
The DNA here is from genome assembly GCF_018135665.1 of Pseudomonas sp. B2021. NCBI lineage: Bacteria > Pseudomonadati > Pseudomonadota > Gammaproteobacteria > Pseudomonadales > Pseudomonadaceae > Pseudomonas > Pseudomonas sp. B2021. Next base: position 3,565,336 of record NZ_SMOF01000001.1, on the reverse strand, counting down.
AGCAGGGTCAGTGTGTTGAGTGGTTTCATCGGGCAGCTCCTGAGCGCAGGTTGGTCAAGCCGATCCAGGTGGCGACAATCGCCAGCACGGTGACAATCGCCGACAGCACCAAGCCAGCAGGCATCATGGCGTAGGCATCCTTGGCATGCTGAAAGGCGTTCACCAGCCCTAGCACCCAAGTGCCCAGCAACAGCAGGAAGTACGCCACCGGGCGTCCGCCCTTGTGTTCGGCACGCACCAGGTTGACCAGCGCAAACAGCAGGGCAAAGCCACAGAACACCAAGGCTCCAGCGATCAGCCAGGAGGCAAAATTGGCCCATTGGATCTGGTAGGTCTGGCCGTAGGCGATATCACTGAGCAAGGCTCCGAGAAACAACGGCACGGTGCCGGCAAGCAAAGTCCCGTGCAACGGCCCGGGCCTGACGACGGGGTAAGTGGGGAGGGTAGTCATGTCGGTGGCGGCTCCTTATCGTTCTGCACCCTGGACTCAGGGCGCGCTGACTTCGCATAGGAAAGGAGCCTGTCATTTGTCAGAAAGTTCATTGAGAGATGGCGATGTTTCCTGGCAGATGTACCTGGATGTGTTTACGACGCCAGCGTCATGACTCATCCTGTTTGGCCACAACAAGGAATCGTTTTATGCCAACCCTGCACCTGTTATGCGGCAAGATCGCCTCCGGTAAGTCCACACTCGCCAAAACCCTGGCTGCCGAGCATGGGGCCATTGTGCTCAGCGAAGACCAGTGGCTGGCCAGTCTCTACCCTGGTGAGATCCTGAGCATTGCCGACTACCTGCGCTGTGCCCAGCGGGTTCGTGGGGTACTTGAGCCGCTGGTGATCGATCTGTTGGCATGCGGCGTCAATGTGGTGCTGGATTTTCCGGCCAACACCCTCGTCAATCGTCAATGGTTGCTCGGCCTGGCCCAGGCAGCCAAGGTGCCGCACTGCCTGCATTACCTGGAGCTGGACGATGCCACCTGTCGTGCGCGCCTGCACGCGCGAAACGCCCGGGGTGAGCACGATTTTGCCGCCACCGATGCCGAGTTCGACCTGATCACTCGCCATTTCAGTGTGCCGAGTGAAGAGGAAGGTCTGGTGATTGAGGTGCACCGCCCGTGAACACCCAAAAATCTGCAGGCATTGATGTCGACGGCTATATCCTCACCGTTGCCGATCGGCCTATACAACCCGAGTTCCAGCCCCTGCTGACGGACATCTGCGCTACCTTGTCCCGGCCAGAACTGGGGCTGCACGGGATTTACCTATATGGCAGCATCGCACGGGGTGAAGGTGAGATCGGCGTTTCTGATCTTGACCTTTCGCTGATACTGGTCGAGCCACCGGATGCGCCCGTGCTTGAACAATTGGAGTCGGCCCGACTCGCCTTGGAGCAACGGCATCCCCAAGTCACCAAGATCGACTTCGACATCGGTCACCACGCCCAGGTGTTGGCGCCCGAGAACCGAAACAGTTGGGGCTTCTGGCTCAAACATCATTGCCGCTGTATCTGGGGCGAAGACCTGTCACTGCACTTCGAACCGTTTCGCCCGTCCTGCGCCATTGCCCTGGCGGTCAACGGCGATTTTGAACAGGCGCTCACGGCGTATCTGGTAGGTATCGAACAGGCCAGCACTGAGCAGGTACGCCATCGCTTGCAGCGGGAAGCATCGCGGGCCTTGATCCGCGCCACCCACACTCTGCGAGCGCAAGATGCGCAAACCTGGCCGCAAACCCTGGAAGACTACGTCGGCCTGTTTGTTCAGCATTACCCGACCATGCGCGTGCAAATCGCCTACTTCCTGTTTGAGGCACGCAACCCGAGCGCCGAGGGCCAGGCATTTACGACACGCCTGCGGGCGTTTCTGAGCTGGATGAATTCAGCAGTCATAGAAAGGAATCAATCTGATGCGTGAACGCAAAGCGGCACGATTACTGGTCATAAACCCTGCACAGCAAGTGTTGCTGTTTCGCTTCGTGCACAAAGAAGGCGCCTTGGCCGGCCAGGATTACTGGGCCACGCCGGGCGGTGGCGTTGAGGCCGGGGAGACCTTTCACAGCGCCGCGATTCGTGAGTTGCGCGAAGAGACGGGTATCACGGTCAGCAGCGTCGGGGAATGTGTAGCAGAGCGCAACGTGACCTTGATGCTACCCTGCGGCGAAACGGTGCTGGCGGTTGAGCGGTACTTCGTTGTGCATGCGCCCAGCGAGGCGTTATCCAGGGCCGAATGGACGCAGCAGGAGGCACAGGTGATGGCGGACCATCGCTGGTGGTCGGCAGATGCGCTGCGCGCAACGAGCGATACGGTATGGCCGCAAGCGTTGCCGCAAATGCTGGAGGATGCCGGGGTGTTTTAACCGTCCAGGCCGGCAAGCGGTCGCCATCGTGCGTTTGCCCTGATGCATGTCTGCATTGCTTATTAATGATTGGCCAGGATTTCACTCGTCTGGAACACCCTTGCATAGTCCATCGCCAAGTTGCTGAGCGACAAAGCATGCACATCTTCTGCCGCCCACAGCCGCCCCGACAAGTCGGTTTGGTCGAAGGTAAAACACGCATCCGCCGCCACGATCACGTCGAACCCCAGGTTGCCGCCCGAGCGTGCGGTGGACTCCACTGAATTGTTGGTGATGACGCCGACGATCACCAACTGCTGGATCGAGCGCAGGTGCAGCCAGCGCTCCAGGCCCGTGGCGCTGAACGCATCCGGTACGTTTTTTTCCACCACATGCTCGTGGGCCAGGGGGTGCAGCGCATCCTGGAACTCACAGCCGGGTTGGCCTGGCCGGAACACCGAAGCGTCAGCGCGGGATATATGCCGCACATGAATGATCGGGCGTTGCGCCTGGCGCCAGGCATTGAGCAATTGCTGTATGTGCAGCTCAGCGTCTGGGTTGTTGCGGCGGCCAAGGGTGGGATCGGCCATGCCTTTTTGCATATCGATGATCAACAGTGCGGCGTTCGTCGCTATCGGTTCCATGGCCTGTCCTGGCAGAGGTGAACATTATCTAACTAGTTGGAAGTTAGCACCGATCGGCAGCCCATACGCAAATCCCTGAGACTTCCCGGCGAAACGCTTCATAATGGCGGCCAATTTGTTTAGCTCGTTATTCTGGTGTGCCCGCATGGAAATTAAGGTCAACTTTCTCGACAACCTTCGGCTTGAAGCCAAGTTCGATGACTTCACGGTCATTGCCGACCAGCCCATCCGCTACAAGGGCGATGGCTCGGCACCGGGGCCATTCGACTACTTCCTGGCTTCGTCGGCGTTGTGTGCGGCGTACTTTGTGAAGTTGTACTGCCAGACGCGCAATATTCCCACCGAGAATATTCGCCTGTCGCAGAACAACATCGTCGACCCGGAAAACCGCTACAATCAGATTTTCAAGATCCAGGTCGAATTGCCCGCGGACATCTCCGACAAGGACCGCCAAGGCATCCTGCGTTCCATCGACCGCTGCACCGTGAAGAAAGTGGTGCAGGCCGGGCCGGAATTCGTGATTGAGGAAGTCGACAACCTCGACGCCGATGCCCAGGCGCTGTTGATGCCCAACTCCACGTCCGAGGCGGGCACCTACATTGCCGGCAAGGACCTGCCACTGGAACAGACCATCGCCAACATGTCGGCGATTCTCGCCGGCCTGGGCATGAAGATCGAGATCGCTTCGTGGCGCAATATCGTGCCCAACGTGTGGTCGCTGCACATCCGCGACGCCCATTCGCCGATGTGCTTTACCAACGGCAAGGGCGCGACGAAAGAAGGCGCGCTGGCGTCGGCGCTGGGCGAGTTCATCGAGCGCCTGAACTGCAACTTTTTCTACAACGACCAGTTCTGGGGCGAGGATCTGGCCAACGCGCCGTTCGTGCATTACCCGGACGAGCGTTGGTTCCAGCCGGGCTCCAACGATGAGTTGCCGAGTGAAATCCTCGATGCCTACTGCCTGAAAGTCTACAACCGCGAGGGCGAGCTGCGCGGTTCGCACCTGTTCGACACCAACTCCGGCAATGAGGCCCGTGGGATTGTCTCGCTGCCGTTCGTGCGCCAGTCCGATGGCGAGGTGGTGTATTTCCCGTCCAACCTGATCGAAAACCTCTACCTGAGCAACGGCATGAGCGCCGGCAATACCTTGGCCGAGGCCCAGGTGCAGTGCCTGTCGGAGATTTTCGAGCGGGCGGTGAAGCGCGAAATCATCGAAGGCGAATTTGCGCTGCCAGATGTACCCGCCGAAGTGTTGGCCAAGTACCCAGGCATCCTGGCGGGCATCGAAGGCCTGGAAGCCCAGGGCTTTCCGGTGCTGGTCAAGGATGCGTCCCTGGGCGGTGAATTCCCGGTGATGTGCGTGACCTTGATGAACCCGCGCACCGGCGGCGTGTTTGCTTCGTTCGGCGCGCACCCCAGCCTGGAAGTGGCGCTGGAACGCAGCCTCACCGAGCTGCTGCAAGGCCGCAGCTTCGAAGGCTTGAACGACCTGCCGCAGCCGACCTTCGAAGGCCAGGCGGTCACCGAGCCGAACAACTTCGTCGAGCACTTTATCGATTCCAGCGGCGTGGTGTCGTGGCGCTTCTTCAGTGCCCAGTCCGATTATGAGTTCGTCGAGTGGGACTTCTCCGGCCAGGGCGAAGACTCCAATGTCCAGGAAGCCGCCACGCTGTTCGGCATCCTCGAAGGCATGGGCAAAGAATCGTATATGGCGGTGTATGAGCACCTGGGCGCTACCGCCTGCCGCATCCTGGTGCCGGACTACTCGGAAATCTACCCGGTGGACGACCTGATCTGGGACAACACCAACAAGGCGCTGTTTTTCCGCGAAGACATCCTTAACCTGCACCGCCTCAACGAGGAGGAGTTGCAGGCGTTGGTCGAGCGCCTGATAGAAAGCGAGCTGGACGACTACACCGACATCACCACGCTGATCGGCATCGAGTTCGATGACAACACGGCATGGGGCCAACTGACCATTCTGGAACTCAAGCTGCTGATCTTCCTGGCCTTGCAGCAGTATGAGGAGGCCAAGGAGTGCGTGGAGATGTTCCTGCAGTACAACGACAACACGGTTGAGCGTGGGTTGTTTTACCAGGCGATGAACGCGGTGCTGGAGATGGAGTTGGATGACGACTTGGAACTGGCCGATTACGAGGCCAACTTCCGGCGCATGTTCGGTGATGAGCGCATGGACGCGGTGATCGGTTCGGTTAACGGCAGCGTGCGCTTTTATGGGCTGACGCCGACCAGCATGAAGCTGGAAGGCCTGGACCGGCATTTGCGCTTGATCGATAGCTACAAGAAGCTGCATGCAGCGCGGGCCAACATCACCCAAGGCTGACCCACACTGATCGTTCCCACGCTCCGCGTGGGAACGCATCCGGTGACGCTCTGCGTCACGCTTGGGGACGCAGAGCGTCCCGGGTGGCATTCCCACGCAGAGCGTGGGAACGATCATGGCGGTTAGATGTGGGCCAAGGCCTGCGCCAGGTCTGCGCGCAAATCCTCCACATCTTCAACCCCCACCGACAGCCGCACCAGCCCATCGCCAATGCCCAATTGCGCCCGCGTCGCCGCTGGAATGCTGGCATGGGTCATGATCGCCGGGTGTTCGATCAGGCTTTCCACGCCCCCCAGGCTCTCGGCCAGGGCGAAGATCTTCACGTTTTCCAGAAAGCGCGTCGCGCCGACCAGGTCGCTGTTCAAGTCCACTGAAATCATCCCGCCAAATCCGCGCATCTGCTGTTTCGCCAGGTCGTGCTGTGGGTGGGATTCCAAACCTGGGTAGTGAACCCGCGACACTTGCGGCTGTTGTTCCAGCCAGGTGGCCAGGTCCAGGGCATTGCTGCAATGGCGCTCCATGCGCAGCGACAGGGTTTTTACCCCGCGCAGGGTCAGGAAGGCATCGAACGGCCCGGCGATGGCGCCAATGGAGTTTTGCAGGAAGCCCAGGCGTTCGGCCAATTCAGCGTTGTCGCCAACCACAGCGATACCACCGATCACATCAGAATGCCCATTGAGGTATTTAGTGGTGGAGTGCACCACGATGTCGAAGCCCAGCTCCAGCGGGCGCTGGATCCAGGGGCTGGCAAAGGTGTTGTCGGCCACGCAGATAATCCCGCGGGCACGGCAGATGCGGGCCACGGCCCGCAGGTCGGTCAGGCTCAGCAGCGGGTTGCTAGGGGTTTCGACCCAGACCATGCGCGTGTCGTCCTGCAATGACGCTTCAAAGGCTGACAAGTCGCTGAGGTCGACATAGCTGAAGCGGTGCCCGGCACTGCGCTGGCGCACCTTGTCGAACAGCCGGAAGGTGCCGCCGTACAGGTCGTTGCCCGAGACGATATGCGCGCCAGCATCCAGCAGCTCCAACACAGTGGAGATCGCCGCCAGCCCCGAGGCAAACGCAAACGCCTGGCTGCCGCCTTCAAGGTCGGCCACGCAGCGTTCCAGGGCAAAACGCGTGGGGTTGTGGGAGCGGCCATAGTCAAAACCCTTGTGTACGCCGGGGCTGTCTTGCAGGTAGGTAGAGTTGGCGTAGATCGGTGGCATCAGCGCGCCCGTGGTCGGGTCGGGTGACTGCCCGGCGTGGATCACACGGGTGGCAAACGCGCTTTTATCGGGCTGGCTCATGCAAGGGATCTCCGTAGGTGGTTAAGCAGGTCGACGCGGGTGATCAGGCCATAAAAGCCTGAGGCGTCGGCAATGATGGCGACCAGGCCGCGATCCAGCTCGGCCTGAAGTTCGGCCAGGCTGGCGCTGGGGGCCAGGGTGTGCAGCGTATTGGTCATGGCGCTGGCGACGGTCATGGAGAAGTCCGCGGCGTCATGGTGCAGGCCCAGCAGGATGTCGGACTCGTCGATGACGCCCACCAGTGTCTGGCCATCGACCAGTACCGGCAGTTGCGACACGTCCGCCAGGCGCATGCGCTGGAAGGCGGTGAGCAGGGTGTCGTCGGGGCTCACGCTGATCACCCGGCCGTCTTCGAAGCGGCGCGCGATCAGGTCACGCAGGTCGCCGTAGTGCTTGTACTGCAACAGGCCGGCGTCGTTCATCCACTGGTCGTTGTAAACCTTCGACAGGTAGCGCGTGCCGGTGTCGCAGACAAAGGTCACCACGCGCTTGGGTTCGGTTTGCTCGCGGCAGTAGCGCAAGGCAGCGGCGAGCAGGGTGCCGGTGGATGAGCCGCCGAGGATACCTTCGGCCTTGAGCAATTGGCGGGCGTGGTCGAAGCTGTCGGCATCGCTGATGGAGTAGGCGTGGCGCACGCTGGACAGGTCGGCGATCGAGGGGATGAAGTCCTCGCCGATGCCTTCCACCGCCCAGGAACCTGGGGTTTCCAACTTGCCGCTGCGGCTGTATTCGGCCATTACCGAGCCGACCGGGTCGGCCAGTACCATGGCCAACTCGGGTTGCACGCGCTTGAAGAAACGCGTGAGGCCGGTGAGGGTGCCGGCCGAGCCGACGCCCACCACAATCGCGTCCACATCGTGCTGGGTTTGCGCCCAGATCTCCGGCGCGGTGCTGGTCTCGTGGGCCAAGGGGTTGGCCGGGTTATTGAACTGGTCGGCGAAGAACGAGCCTGGAATATCTTTGGCCAAACGTGCCGCCACATCCTGGTAATACTCGGGATGGCCCTTGCCCACATCGGAGCGGGTGATATGCACCTCGGCGCCCATGGCCTTGAGGTGCAGCACCTTTTCCGTGGACATCTTGTCGGGCACCACCAACACCACCCGGTAACCCTTGGCCCGGCCCACCAGCGCGAGGCCCAGGCCGGTATTACCGGCGGTGGCTTCAATGATGGTACCGCCAGGGCGCAAACGACCATCGCGCTCGGCAGCGTCGATCATCGCCAGGCCGATGCGGTCCTTGATGGAACCGCCGGGGTTTTGCGATTCAAGCTTGAGAAACAGCGTGCAGGGGCCGGTATCGAAGCGGCTGACCTTGACCAGCGGGGTATTGCCGATCAGCTCGAGTACGGCAGGGCGGGAAGGCGTGGGCATGTCGTCTCCTGGTTACGGGATGGGCGTAGGGCGAGGGACAGCAAAAAAACAGCATGGCTTGGAACATAGGCCGGTATCGCCGGTGTCGCAACTGGGCGTCCGTTGGATGACTTTTTTTGCCGCATGGGGGGAAGGCGCGCAATCAAACTGTGGGAGCGGGCTTGCTCGCTAAGGCGGCCTGACAGCCAACGCTTATCTACCTGATGCCCTGTGAAATGTGGGAGCTGGCTTGCCTGCGAAGACGGCCTGAAAGTCTGCCGGAATGTTGGCTCAGGCCGAGTACATATCCGTTATTTAGGTAACGGCCACTTAGGGTTCCGCTCTGACAGCGGCTCACTTTTGAAAAGAGCCGGAATGCCGGCCCAGCCAAAAGTAAGCAAAAGGCTCTTGCCCCACCACTCGGCACCTCGCTTAGGCTCGGTGTGCCCGTAATCCGCCAGTGATTTGGGAGGCCGCCCCAAATCCCTGTCGAATTCCGGCCAGCGTGGTTTGACGGGGCGCTTAAGATCAAAAGCAGAGCAAGATCAAGAGCGGCTCGCTTCGCATCGTGGTTACGGTTGAGCATATACCTATGCCTTCATGTGGGAGCGCGCTTGCTCGCGAAAGCGGTGGGTCAGTTTTCACATGTGCTGGCGGATACATCGCCTTCGCGAGCAAGCCCGCTCCCACAGTTCAGTTCCCGGCAATGGCGGCTTCGATGGTAGCGATGTCGATTTTGGACATGGTCATCATCGCTTCAAATGCACGCTTGGCGACGGCAGGATCTTTACTGGTAACTGCATTGACCAACACCCTCGGCGAGATCTGCCACGACAGCCCCCACCTGTCCTTGCACCAACCGCAAGCACTCGCCTGCCCACCGTTGTCGATGATGGCATGCCACAAGCGGTCGGTTTCCTCCTGGTCATCCGTGGAGACCTGAAAGGAAAACGCCTCACTGTGCTTGAACATGGGGCCGCCATTGAGGCCCACGCAGGGGATACCCAGCACGGTGAATTCCACGGTCAACTCATCGCCCTGCTTGCCGGCCGGGTAGTCGCCAGGCGCACGGTGTACGGCCTTTACTTCGCTGTTGGGGAAGGTGTTGGCGTAGAAGGTCGCTGCCTCCAGGGCATCGCCGTTGTACCAGAGGCAAATCGTATTCTTGTTGTTCATCGCAAGGCTCCTCGGGTTGAAAGGTGCATGAAGTCTAGACGATAGCCACAGACGTTCTTCCCCGTCTAAAACCGCTCATCCAGAATCGCCGGCAAGGTGATGTCCTTGACGAAGCTGGCCGAGGACAAGCTCAGCGTCATGCGCACCACCTGCACCACGTCATGTACAGGGATCAACTGACCTTCACCGCGTTGCGCCGCCACTGTGATCGGTGTGCTCAACGGGTCTTCGGTGTTCAGGTCACCGAGGTTCAGGCAGGTCACGCCCAGGCGCTGATGCCGATAACCTTCACGCAAGGCATCGGCAATCCCGCGCAGCGCAAACTTGGAGGCACCGAAGGCCACCTCTGGGCGACCACTTTGCGGCAGGCCGGAGGTGGAGCCGGTCAGGATGATCCGTGGGTTGGCGCTGTCGAGCAGCACCGGCAGCAGGCGTTTGATCAGCAACAGGGTAGAGGTGATATTGCACGTGACAATGGCTTCGAGTTGCTCATCACTGTCGGCCAAAAAGTTGTACGCCGGATCGAAGGCAAACTCTTCCCAGATACCCAGGTTGTAGATCAGGGTATCCAGCCCGCTCTCGACCACCGAAGCTTCAATGGTCTGAGCAGCTTTGGCGGGTTCGGCCAGGTTGGCTTCGATCCAGTGCACCTGCACATCAGCCTTGTGGTTGAGCTGGTCAGGACGGCTGCGGGATACACCGATCAGCGTATCCCCGGCTTCGCCCAACCCTTCGATCAGGGCTTTGCCCAGGCCTTTGCTGGCGCCAACTACCATGGTTTTCATTACGCGTCTCCTTGACTGGAGGGCGTAGTTATAAGGCAGTTGGGTGGGGCTTTCCAGCGTGTACTTACGCTTGCACCGCTTCCGGGCAAGTCCGCAAACCTGCACGCCGCGCACGCCAGCCCAAACCCAGCACCATCAGCAAACCCAGCCCAGCCATGATCGCGCCTGCCAGTGAAATGGCCGGATAGCCCAACCCGGCATTGATCACCGCACCCCCCAACGCCGCACCAATCGCATTCCCAAAATTGAACGCACCGATGTTCATCGCCGAAGCCAGGTTAGGCGCGTCCTTTGCTGCCTCCATCACCCGCATCTGCAACGGCGGCACCAGGGCAAAGCTGGCAGCGCCCCACAGCAGGATCGACAGCGCCGCAGGCAGCGGCCACTGCATAAGGACCGAGAAGGCCAACAGCACGGCAATCAACACCACCAGCGAGATGATCAGGGTGCGGTCCACCGAGCGGTCCGCAGACTTGCCACCCCACACATTGCCCAGGGTTAGCCCGACTCCGAACAGCACCAGCATCCCGGTGACGAAGTTGGTCGAAGCGTGGGTGACGTCGCGCAGAATCGGCGCGATGTAGGTGAATACCGTAAACATCGCACTCGAGCCCACCACGGTCAGCGCCAACGCGGCCAGCACCGGCCCGCGACCCAGCACACGGATTTCCGCCATCAGCCCGCCACCCTTGGGCGCGGGAGTATTGGGCAATGCCCACCACAGCGCCGCCATGACCACCGCGCCGAGCCCACTGATGCCCCAGAACGCGGTACGCCAACCGAAGTTCTCGCCAAACCAGGTCGCCAGGGGCACGCCGCCAATGGTTGCGAGGGTCAGCCCCATGAACATCGCCGCCACAGCGCCCGCGCGCTTCTCGGGCGCCACCAGGCTTGCGGCCACAATCGAGCCAATCCCAAAGAACGCTCCATGATTAAGCGACGTCACCAGCCTGGCGATCATCAGCGTCTGGTAGTTGCTGGCCAACGCTGACAGCAAATTACCCAGGGTAAAAATCGCCATCAGCCCGATCAGCAGATAACGGCGGGGCACCCTGGCCGTCGCCAGGGTCATGATCGGCGCGCCAATCAACACGCCCATGGCGTAGGCGCTCACCAACAGGCCCGCAGCGGGAATGGAGACATCAAGATCAGCGGCGATACCGGGCAACATGCCCATAGGGGCAAACTCTGTGACCCCGATGCCAAAGGCACCGACGGACAATGCTACAAGGGGGGGATTGATACGCATGGGTGACTCCTCATCTGTGAGCCAAATGCTACAATCCTGCCTTTTGCAGCAGTAGCCCTCGGTTGGGAACTACAGCTTTGCGCAGGAGGCACAAATGGACATCGGCGGGCGTTCGGGAGAGATGGAAGTCTTCACCATGGTCGCCGAGCACGGCAGCCTGTCGGGCGCGGCCAGGGCGTTGGGACTGACCCCATCGGCCATCAGCCGCATCATCACCCGCACCGAACAGCGCATCGGCACCCGTCTGCTGCTGCGCACCACCCGCGCCATCACCTTCACCGCTGAAGGCGAAGCCTACCTGCGCGGCGCCCGGCGCATCCTCGCCGACATGGCTGAAGTCGAAGACGCCATCACCGACCAGGGCGCCCCACGCGGACGCCTGCGCGTCAGCGCCGCACTGGCCCACGGCCGCATGACCATCGTCCCCCTGATCGCCGCCTTCAGCGCCCGCTACCCCGCCATCGTCGTCGACCTGATGCTCGGCGACGAAGTCGTAGACATCCTCGGCGGCCAGGCCGACGTCGCCATCCGCTTCGGCCCCCTCGCCGACAGCCCCCTGACCGCTCGCCTTATCGGCTCTACCGGGCAGGTTATCGTCGCCTCACCGGACTACCTGGCACGGCATGGCACCCCCGTAACGCCGCAGGATTTACTGCAGCACAACTGCCTGCGCTTCAACTTCCGCCGGGCGGCGCCGGATTGGCCGTTTCGGGTGGAGGGGCGGGAGTTTTCGCTGAAAGTGGCGGGGACGATTGAAGGGAACAGCGGCGAGGCATTGGCGCAGTTGGCGAAGCTGGGGGCGGGGGTGGCGAGGATTGGGGCGTTTAGTGTGGTGGAGGAGGTGAGGCGGGGGGAGTTGGTGGTGTTGCTGGAGGAGTTTAATCCTGGGGATGTGGAGCCGATTCATGCGGTGTTTGTGGGGGGAGGGGCGATGCCGGCGCGGGTTAGGGCGTTTGTGGATTTTTTGGTGGAGAGGTGTGGGGGTTGAGAGGCGGGATTTTTGGGGAGGAGGGGGCTGACCGGCAGCTTTCGACCCAAAGCGGTCTTTCGCTTTTGACAGTCTGAAAGTTTATGTAACCTCGCGAAATCCGTTCGCACATTTGTTGTAATACCCAGGATATCTTTATGCAGACTGCTCAAACTAGGCTACTCGCGCTTGCACTGATAGAGATCAGGACGTTGCTTGCTGATTATCTGGGCAGTGATGTAGATGCTCCAATGAGCGTCCGTGTCGCGGCCCATATGGCCTATGCGCTCCACAATGAGGCGGAGGCTGCATACAGCAACGCTGAGTTTCAACTCGACTGTGCGACCCAGAAAATAGCCGTAATTGATCAGATTCTTGGTGTTTCGGATGGAGCCGCATTGCTGAGTAGATTTGACGTCGAAGACAAAATCAATCCGGATGACGCCCCACCTAGATGACCGCTTCTGGCCGATTGCTGCCTTTCACGAAGGGCAGCATCGGGTCGGTAACAGCCCCTCGGGACAGGCAGTAATCGGCTAAAAACGGTCGTCAGAGCTGATAGGAAATCGAATTAGGAAAGGCTGATCATTTTTGCCAGAATGACGGCAGCGCTTTCGCACACTGCCATCCTCCAGGGCCGATTGATTTGTCGCAAAGCTTCCTGCGACATGACTGGATTGCGTTACAGCGTCACAATGTTGAACCAGAAATCGAAGTTGTCCAAGTAGGACGCCATTTCCTCCAGCAGCTTTGCGCCCCGTCTATATTGGTATCACCCGAGGTCAATGCGTCTTTCAACGAGGTCTCTTTCAACACGATCTTGTTCAGCGCGCGCGGATCAGAGTCACCTTGCCAGTGCAACTCCTCGCACTTGATCCATACCCCCTACTGTGTGGTGGCCATCAAATGTTCGGCGAGCGCCTGGTAGGCCGGGAAGGTGGTTGGATCGAAGTTGTCGCCGGACGCCAGTGGGTGAGAGGCGTAGCGGACGATGACCATCTCCGCCTTGGGATCGACATAAATACCCTGTCCGTGTATACCACGTGCTGTGTAGGCACCATGGTCATTGTGCGACACCCACCACATGTTGCGATAACTCCAGTTTGGCATCAGCTTTTCACCCGCCTTGGCAAAACTTTCCTGGCTGCCGCCGCCGCGTATGTCAGCAATCACGTTCGGTGGAACTATTTGCTGGCCGTTGAACTTACCATTCAGGCGCATCATTTCGCCAAAGCGGGCCAGGTCGCGCAACGAGGTGTTGAAACCGCCGCCGGTGAAAGCGGTGCCCACATCATCGGCAATCAGGTATGCATCCTGCTCAGCACCCAGTTTTCTCCAGATTCGCTCATGCAAATTGACCGCGATCGTTTTCCCGGTGGCGCGCTGGATCACCCACGACAAAACGTCGGTATTGACCGTCTTGTAGGCAAAGACCTGACCGTGCTCGCCCTCTTTCTGAAGTTTCTCCAAGTACTCGGTCAGAGAGGTAGCGCCGCTGTAACCAGTCGGGCGAGGCAGCATATGACCTGCCCTCACGTACTCCCAAATCTCTGCCTTGGTGTCCGCGTAATTCTCCGAGTAGCGAACGCCGACGGTCATGTCCATCACTTGTCGTACGGTTGCATCGCCAAAAGCACTGTTTTTCAGCTCGGGAACGTAGGTACTGACCTTCTCTTGCGGATTGATCTTGCCTTCCTCGACCAGCATCGCCCCCAATGTGCCGATAAAGGACTTGGTCACCGACATCGCGACGTGCTGCCCCTGTTCGGTCAGCCCGCCAAAGTAGCGTTCATAAACCACTTGCCCGCGATGCATAACCAGAATGCCATCGGTGTAGTTGGCCGTCAGTGACTGCTCCCAGGTCATGGTGCGATCACTGCCAAGCGGAGTGAACGCCACGGCGTCGATATCTGTGCGCTTGGCGTTAGGTAATAGGCTGACCTCGCCAATGCCTCGCGAAACCTGCACGGTCGGCAGTAATTCGCGCATATGGGAGAACGCCCAGCGCGTCTGCGGGAACTGCAGAAAATTTTCGAATCGTACCGTTTTTTCGGGGGCCGGCGGGGTGCCCTGCATCCAGCCCATGACGACAGGATCGCTGGCCTGGGCATCGGCAAACTGTGGCTGGACAGCGGCCTCGGCAACAGCGCAGGACAGCACTGCGCTGTCCAACAAAGCATGCACTATGGCTTTTCTCGATTTCATGCGTTTCACCTTCTTATTGTCAGTTGTTCGGCTTCTAAAAAGGCGGCCCGAAGGCCGCAAAGTCACACGTAGCGTTTGTGACTGTCTGCTCACACCGGACTGGCACAAGGCATTGGGCGTGAACTCGGCCGCGATCGCCTTGACACCAAATGGGTATCGCCACTTCTTTGTTGTTATGGGCTTGGCAGTACAAGCGCTTGCCAACTGAGCGATGCGAGCTCTGGCGAAGTCTCTTGGAATGAGATACAAGCGTCTAATGCAATTATAAAGAGCGATTAATGCAGTGAGCGACTTAATAGATTTGAAGCGAGTTCGTCACCTGGTGCTTCTGGGCGAGGAGCTGCACTTCTCACGGGCCGCGGAACGCGCTCACCTCTCGCAAACGGCGTTCAGCCGCAGTATTCAATCTCTGGAGGCTGATCTGGGGCTACGCCTGTTCGACAGGGACACTCGCTCAGTGACGCTGACGTCTGCGGGTCATCAACTGATTTCACGAGCGCGTGAACTGTTGAGCTGCGCCAGCAAACTGGTTGCAGAGGCCAATGACATTGCCGGGGCCCAAGGAGGGGCTTTGAGTTTCGGTGCGGGCATGATGGCCGCCAACATCACACTGCCGAATGTGCTGGCGGCGCTGCGAAAGAGTGCTCCCAAGTTGATGGTGAACATCGAGGTCAATTACTGGCGTCACTTGATCCAACGCCTGGAACTGGAGCATATCGAGTTCGTGGTCGCCTCTGAGCGAGTCGACCGGGAAACCGACCCACGCTTTGCCGTCAGGCATTTGCCCCCACAGCCAGCGTCCATCTTCTGCCGCCGTGACCACCCGCTGGCACAGCAGGCTAGCCCAGTCACGTATGAGCAGATACTCGCCCATCCGTGGAACGCTGTGAACACCGACGATGCCCATGCAAGAGCAGTGTTCGGGCTACCCCAGGGAACGTCCTTGCCTTGGGCTCTGATTTGCAATGAGTTGAGTTGGCTGCGCCATGCAACGCTCACAAGCGACTCACTGCTGATCACTTGGCAATCGTGGGTGGAAAGCGATCTGGAGAGTGGTGCACTGGTTAACCTCCTCCCCTTCATTCAACCAGCGGTACCAGCACATTTGTGCTACTTCCAAGAAACCATCGTATTTCATGCAGACCGCACCCTGTCACCCGTCGCCAGGAAAGCTATCGACCTGATTATCGAAGAATCTGAAAAGCGCTAGCGCCTGACTACTGCTCCGATTCGCTCATTGCCTTGAAACCATCCAGATCAGGAAATAAGCTCGCCATCAATCACCGGTCAATCACCACAGCTGAATCGTGACGGGGCGAACTTGGCATTTCCCAGTCAGCAGCTTTCGCTTTGTCGCACGCGCCTTTTGCCGATACTCAATCCTCCACATCAGCCAAGCGGCAACCCGTGATCTCAGATTGACGGTCACCATCCGAAGTGGCTCGATTATGATCGGCTACTTTTCGGAGCCGCTATTCGCGTCATACTTGAAAATCGTGCGTGCACAATGTGCGTATGGAAACGAGTAAGCGGTTGGAACCTTTGGAAAAGGGGTGTAGGAGGCGGAGACGAAAAGGGAGAGGGTGGTGAGGTACATCTGAACTTCGGTATCGATTCGGCAGAGGTGGCCACGAGGATAAGAAGTCGGCAGGCGCTTTAAAAACTGACGAGTTCAAGTACGCGGGTCCAGCGTCGATTAAGAGTGGCTGGTCCCGCGTGATCCGGAGATCAACGCGTTATGGCATCACATTCGTTACGCAAGTTGCTATCTTTAATGTTGCCGCAGCTTTGACCGCTCATTTGCGCCGAACAAGTGGCCCGAAGGTCGTCGTTCCGGATATTGCCGCAGTTTTGGCCATTGGTTTTGGCTTCGCAATAAGCGCGTTGATCGCTGTCACTGATATTGCCGCAACCAGCATGGGCGTAGGTACTCAACATCAATAACATCGCAATGATGGCTCTCATCACTCTCTCCATAGGATGTCAGTAAATAGCCTGACGCTGACTTATCCAAGATGATCTTGTTGCTGTAATGAGCAATCAAATTGACATCATTTTTTTGGAAAGTTCAATGGGGAGGATGTGACTTTCGGGCGTACAGTTTTTATGTTTCGGCGACACCTGAATCGCCCGCCAGTAACTGCGCAAAATCCGAAAGCACCACGCAGTCAGCCTCCACCTCGCCCCGAAAAGCGATGTTTTCCAATACTTGAGTCACGGTACGAATACGATAGTCAGCCATCGCTTGAAGCACGTCGAGCGGTGCTTGCGAGTCAATGAGCAGGGAGGCTGGAACCCGTTCGATGCCAGTAAGAGGGATATATCTTTCCATTTTTGAAACTCCGATAAATGCAATGATTTACCGATAATCAGGTCGCCAAACCTGGTCGCCACGTGGGCGTCCGGGGGACTATATGCGTCATTGCAGCCGACGAGCAACGCCAAGGTTGTAACCGGCACGGATGGTCTGAAGCTCATACGCCGCTCATCCCTCTATTTTGCTCCAGTCTCCCCTAGGCGAGTCTCGTCTCCTTCCTGGCATTTCCACGCGTCGTCTTGCTTTTTAAGCTTGCTGAAACGTTTCATCGAGTTTATAAATCGCAAACAACTCCAATAAAGGCGTCCGTCATGACCCCGCTAAAACTCATCGTTGCCCTCAGCGCATTCTCTGCCGCCTCCCACGCCCTGGCCTGGGATTACTTACTCCTCGATACCGACAAAGCCGCCCAGAACTGGCAGGTCACCAGCCAGCAGCTCGGCATCCAAACCGACAAACCTTTCAGCGTTACCCTGCGCACCTTGCACGGTGGTCGGCAGGAGGGTGTGAGCATTGTTGATATCGATAACGGCACGATGAAGCTCTCAGTGGTGCCGACGCGTGGCATGAACGTGTTGCAGGCGTCGGTTGGAGATGTGCGTATGGGCTGGGATTCGCCGGTCAAGGAAGTGGTGAATCCGTCCTTCATCGAGCTCAATGGCCGTGGTGGTTTGGGTTGGCTGGAGGGTTTCAATGAGCTGGTCACCCGCTGCGGCTACGAATGGGTCGGGCATCCTGGCATCGACAACGGCGAGTTGCTGACCCTGCACGGGCGGGCGGCCAATATCCCTGCGAATAAAGTCACCCTGCATATCGATGAAAAACCGCCCTACGCCATCTCCCTGCGCGGCGAGTTGAAAGAGCAGGCGTTCAAGAAGGTCGATTTCTCTGTTGCGACCGAACTGGTCACCGAGCCTGGCAGTGTGGTGTTCGCCCTCAACGACACGCTGACCAACAATGGCGATTATCCGAAGGAATACCAGGCGCTTTATCACAGTAACTTCAGCACCCCGTTCCTGGAGCAGGGCGCGCGTTTCGTTGCGCCGGTGAAGCAGGTGTCGCCGTTCAACGATAAGGCCAAGGGCGAACTGGCCGACTGGCAAACCTACCGCGCACCGACCAAGGACTATGACGAGACGGTCTATAACGTGGTGCCGTATGCCGATGCCAAGGGCGATACCTTGACGGTGTTGCATAACAAGGCGGGCAGCCTGGGGGTTTCGGTGGGTTTCAATACGCAGACACTGCCGGTGTTTTCCCTGTGGAAGAACACCGATACCCAAGGGCAGGGCTATGTCACGGGGTTGGAGCCGGGGACGAGTTTTTCGTACAACCGTCGTTATCAGCGGCCATTGAATCTGGTGCCTACGATCGGGGCGAAGGAACACAAGCAGTTCCGTATCAGCTACAGCTTGTTGGCGGATAAGGCGGCTGTTGATAAGGCTTTGAAGCAGGTCAGCGAGATTCAGGGTGGGCGGGAGACTGAGGTGCGACAGACGCCTTTGGTGGATTTGACCAAGGGCTGATGTTGGCTGGCGGTTTTTCGCGGGGCCCGGCGTTCTTCATCGACGCCGGAATTGCCTTGCAGCTGTAGGAGCGAGCTTGCTCGCGAAAAACCCACAGGCGCCGCGTTCACTTAGCAAGCCCGCGTTATCGTTGAATTTCTTCGCGAGCAAGCTCGCTCCTACATTGGGGGGGGTATTGATATCGGGCCATGTTCAGCGCAGGGCTTTCTGTCATCGACGGGCATGCATACTGAAATAACCGTATTTCAGGAGCATTTCCATGATTCGCAGGGCTTTACCCGCCGACGCAAAAGCCATTGCCCAGGTGCATATCAGCAGTTGGCAGGATGCCTACCGTGACCTGATGCCTGCCCAGTTCTTGAGCGGGTTGCAAGCAACGCTGGCTAGGCGCGAAGCCCATTGGGTTCGCTCGCTTGTCTTGGGTGAATCGACTGTATGGGTTGCCGAGGTGGGCCAGCAGATTGTCGGCGGGATATCCGTCGGCGCCAGCCGTGACGAAGACGCCGTGCAGGCAAATGCTGGTGAGGTCATGGCCATCTACGTACTCGCCGAGCATTGGCACACCGGCGTCGGGCTGGCCTTGTGGAAAGCCGGCTTGCAGGATCTGTTGGCGCAAGGCTATGAGCGTTTAACGCTCTGGGTCTTGGCCGGTAATGAACGGGCTATTCGATTTTATCGCCGGGCGGGGTGTGTGGAGGAGGCCGGGACTGAGCGCGATCTTGAGAGGGGCGGTGTGGCGCTGGTGGAGGTGAGGTATGGTTTGCCGTTGAGATAGCACAGGTATCTACGCAACTTGGGCATCAGTTGAATCGTTGTCGGCTGCCAGGCCGCCTTCGCGAGCAAGCCCGCTCCCACATTGGTCATGCATTGCCGTCAAAATCGGTGCCTGGCACAGATTCCCTGTGGGAGCGGGGCACAGTGCGATCGGCGTCGGCTGCCAGGGGTACTCCCACCTCGGTTATGCCCTGCGCGCAGTCAACAACACTGCCGCCGCCGCTGACAACAAACCCGCGCAGCAGCGATTGAACAGGCGCTTGCCCTTGGGCTCGGCAAACCAGCGGCGCATATGCAGGCCCATATAGGCATAGGCGCTGATGGCGACCCATTCCAAAGCCAGGAACATCGCGCCCAGCAGGGCAAATTGCGCGGTGATGGGTTGGCCGGGCACCACGAATTGCGGGAGGAAGGCGGTGAAGATCAGGATCGCCTTGGGGTTGCCCGCGGCCACCAGAAATTCCTGCCGCGCCAAGGCCCACAGGCCTACCTTGCTCGTCGCGGTTTCTACCTGCTGCGGGTCTGCGCGCCATAGCTGATATGCCAAGTAAAACAGATACGCCGCGCCGAGAATCTTGATCCCGTAGAACAACAACTCCGAGGTTTGCAGTACCACCGCCAAGCCAGCGGACGCGAGGGCGATCATGCCGGCGAAGGCCAGCAGACGGCCGAGACCGGCGAGACAGGAGGTGCGGTAGCCATAGCGGGTAGCGTTGCTCACGGATAGCAGGTTATTGGGGCCGGGGGCCATGTTCAGGGCGAAGCAGGCGGGGAGGAAGAGGGCGAGGGTGGCGAGGTCCATGGCGGCTCCGGGTTGGCAGGTCGGGGAGTCTTGAGGATAAACGCATGAAGCGCGGTTTAACACTCCGTAGCTGGGCTTATGGCCCCGCGAGCGCTTCAGGTGCCGCGCCAAACAACCGATCGGCAATTTGCCTGCCCCGTTCCAAGCCTTCCTGCGTCAACCAAATGGATTTGTTTTTGTTCACCGGATTACTGATAAAACCTTGCTCGTGGAGTCGGTTCATTATTTGAAAGTCGTGGCCTTTCCATGAGTTGCCGTTATCAAAGCTGAAGGTGGTCAGCAGGGCAAGTACGGCTTCCTCAATCAGTTTTTCGTCGTATTCCATAATGGGTACTCCGTTTGGATTACACAGACCCTGTCGAGCTTAGCGCAGCATCTCGCTTGAAGCGTTATGATGCAAATCCCTGTTTTGGTCATGGACGGAAAAACCTTGGCGACTAACTCTGTCAGTCACACGTTGGGTGCACCGTCTGAACTCGATTATTACGATTGCAGGTCGGTGCCATTGCCGACTGAGATCAGCGCGCTGGAAGCCTGGAACATCATGACCGCTGAACCGGGGCCGCTGTTGCGATTGGCCTTTCGGATCAGGGATGGGATTTCTTCAAGATTTGGCGTAAAGCGCATCGGCGGGTTCTCCGGCAATCGGCGCGTGACGGTGCAAGCGGGTGAGCGGCTGGATTTTTTCCTGGTAGAGGACTGCGCGCCGGATAGGCTGGTGCTGACTGAGCGTGACCGGCACCTGGATGTGATGATTTGCCTTTCAATTGCTGATCGTGTGCTGACGATCACTTCATCGGTGATCACCCACAACACCTTCGGGCGCCTTTACATGCTGCCGGTGGGGCCGGCGCACAAACTGATCGTCAATCGGTACATGGCCCGCTTGCAGCGCAAGCTGCAACAGCTTTGAAACCCAGAACAGGCTCACACAACGCAACCTGTTCTCGGTTGGAGATGTCGAGCTTCAGCGATACAGCGAAAGCGCTGGATCACGGCGCAACGCTCCACACCGCCAGTTCATACCCATCCGGGTCGGTAAAGTGGAATCTGCGGCCTCCTGGAAACGCAAACGTCTGGCGTGTAATCACCGCACCCAGTTGTTGAAGCCGCTGCTGCACACTGTCCAAGTCATCGGCATACAAGATAACCAAGGGCCCGCCCGGCCGCACAGTCTCACCGGTGGTGAAACCACCCGTGAGCCGGCCATCGCTGAACTCGCTGTAGGTGGGGCCGTAGTCGACGAATGTCCAGCCGAATGCAGAGCCGTAGAAGGCTTTGCTGCGGGCAATGTCGCTTACGTTGAATTCGATATTGTCGATCTGTCGGTCTCTGCCACGAGTACTCATGGGGGCTTCCTTGGCCGGTGTGCAAGGCCGGAGTGTAGCGTACCTCACATCCTTTTCATTCACCGATAGGGCCTTTGTGATTAGGCAGTATCTCTGAACACTGCATCCAGCCAAGGTGTGCTTATCTTTGTCGAGGGCCGCTCTAGAATGGCGGCGTACTTCTCCCAATTAAAGGAATGTTGTCATGCCTAATCATTCAATCAACGGCAAGGTTGCACTGATCGCGGGCGGTGCGAAGAACCTCGGCGGGTTGATCGCCCGCGATCTGGCCAAGCATGGCGCCAAGGCTGTGGTCGTGCACTACAACAGCGCTTCCAGCCAGGCTGAGGCGAACGCAACCGTCGCCGCAATCGAGGCGCTAGGCGCGAAGGCTGTGGCATTGCAGGCGGACTTGACCACGGCGGGGGCGATGGAAAAACTCTTCAATGATGCCGTCGCGGCAGTCGGCAGGCCGGACATCGCGATCAATACCGTGGGCAAGGTGCTGAAAAAGCCAATGGCTGAAATCACGGAGGCGGAGTACGACGAGATGATGGCCGTCAATTCCAAGACTGCGTTCTTTTTTATCAAGGAAGCCGGCAAGCACCTCAATGACAATGGCAAGATCTGCACTATTGTCACTTCACTGCTGGGCGCTTTCACGCCCTTTTACGCTGCATATGCCGGCAGCAAGGCGCCGGTAGAGCAATTTACGCGAGCGGCGGCGAAGGAGTTGGGCGTTCGGGGTATTTCGGTCACGGCAGTAGGGCCGGGGCCTATGGATACGCCGTTCTTCTACCCGGCCGAGGGTGAGGATGCGGTCAGTTACCACAAGACGGCTGCCGCGCTGTCGCCGTTCTCGCGCACGGGCCTCACAGATATTGAGGATGTGGTCCCGTTCATCCGTAACCTGGTCAGTGACGGGTGGTGGGTGACGGGCCAGACAATTTTGATCAATGGCGGCTACACCACCAAGTAAACGGTTAACGCGCTGGCGCAGACGTGGTGAGCGCCGATCGATCCGTGCCCCCCCGAGCATTGAGAGCCCATGGATAGAATCGAACAGTACCGCGTCTTCGTTCAGGTCGCAGAGCTTGGCAGTTTTATACAAGCGGCACGGCTGATGAGGCTGCCACGCGCGAGCGTGTCGGCCGCCATTCAACAGCTGGAGGCCAATGCCGGCACTCGACTGCTGCACCGGACAACCCGCAAGGTCTCCCTGACCGCCGATGGCACCCAGTTACTGCTGAAGGCGCGCCAGGTCTTGCTGGACATCGATGATATCGACCAACTGTTTAACAGCCATCAGGAACAGGTCATGGGCCGTCTGGAAGTGGACGTGCCCAGCCGCATAGCGCGGCGCTTGGTGATGCCTGCGTTGGCCGAGTTTCTCCGCCTCTACCCTGGGCTCCAACTCGGCCTGGGCTCCACTGATCGCGCCATTGATCTGGTACAGGAAGGCGTTGACTGTGTCATTCGTTTTGGCACCCCGCAGAACAGCAGCCTGGTGGTGAAGCCGTTGGGCAAGGTGTTGCTGGTCAATTGCGCGAGCCCCGCCTACTTGACGGAATTCGGGGTGCCCATACAGCCTTGCGATCTGCAAAACCGACATGTCTGTATCGGCTACAGCACGAGCGCAGGCGGCCAGGAAACGGCCTGGGAATATTGCGTCGATGGCACCGCGCAGGCTGTCATGATGCCGAGCCGTGTGGTGGTCAATAATGCCGAAAGCTATATCGCAGGATGCTGTGCAGGGCTTGGCTTGATTCAGGTGCCGTTGTTCGATGTTCAGCACTTATTGGACAGCGGCGAATTGGTGGAGGTGATGGCGGCCTATCGGCCGGCCCCCATGTGCGTTTCAGCCCTGTACCCGACTCGCCGCCAACGCTCTCGTCGCCTTGGCGCGTTCATCGATTGGTTTGCCGCTTTGATGGCTCCGCATCTGGAACCTTGATGCACTCCAGCGGTATACGCACCTATTCTCTTTGACTCGCCATGTGCCGGGTTGGGCTCAGGGATGAAACCTGCGCCCCAACGCATCCAGCCGCACCGCGATCGGTGGCAGGCGTTCGCTGCTGCGCGCGAGTGTCTCGACGTCGTCGGCGGTGTTCTGGGCGATGCTTTGCACCGACTGCAAGCGCTCGACGATCTCCAGGTTGGCCGAGGTCTGCTCGCGGGTGGTGGTGACGATGTGGCCGTTGAGTTGGTCGATGTGCGCGATGTCCTCGCCCACCGCCCGTAGCATGTCCACGGCCTCTTGGCTGTCTGCCACGCAGCGCTCTACGCCTTCGCGGCTGGCGTGCATGGCTTCGACGGCTTGGCGGCTGCCGTGTTGCAGGCCCTCGATGATGCTCTTGATTTCCTGAGTGGACAGGGCGGTGCGTTGGGCCAGGCTGCGCACTTCATCGGCCACCACGGCAAAGCCCCGGCCTTGCTCGCCGGCGCGGGCGGCTTCGATGGCGGCGTTGAGGGCCAGCAGGTTGGTCTGGTTGGCGATGCTGCTGATCACTTCCAGCACCGAGCCGATTTGTTCAGCCTGCACCGCCAGGGATTCTACGGTCGACTCCGTGCCGTTGATGCGCGAAGCCAGTTGGCTGATTTCATGCTGGGCGCGGCCGACGCTTTCCTGGCCGCGCACAATCTGCTGGCTGGCCTGGCCCGCGTGTTCGACTGCCTGTTCAACTTGCACCGTAATGTGGCCCATGGCGTCTTCCATGCGCTGCATCGAGCCGGTCATTTCGCCGATCTGTGCCAGTTGATGCCGGGCGCCTTTTTCCAGGGTGCCGCTCGCGCTGGCCAGTTCCTGGCCGAGCTGGCCCAGGCCATGGGAGTCGCGGGCGACGCCGTCGATCAGGTGGGTGAGTTGCTGCAGGAAGTGGTCGAAACGCTTGGCGAGGGACACGTGGGCCTTGCCTTCACCTTGGGCGGTTTCCACGGTGAACTGCGAGGTAACGGCGAGCATCTTCTCAAGCATTTCCTGGCTCTCCACCGCTTCGGCCTGGCTATGAACGGCGAGGTAGAGCAGGGCGACGGTCTCCATCACCACATAGAAGGCATGGACGAAAACCATCGTCCAGCCGCCGTGATGCTCCATTACAAACACAGGGAAACCTTGATGCTGCAACGCATGGAACACCACGTGATGCACCGCGATGGTCAGTGCCGCCACCAGGATCGGCAGCCAGTCACGGTAGAAGGTCAGCACCGCCAACAGCGCGAAAATGCCGAAGTGGGATTCGATCACCCCGTGCGCCTGGTTGATGTGCAACGCCGCCATCACCATCAAGCCGGCACCCAGTGCACAGCGCATCACGCGGGTGCCGCCAATCACGCGGTACAGCGCCGTGAGCACCACGCCGGTGCCCCCACCGACGATCACGGCCTGCATGAGGGTGTCGTGCCAGAACGCCAGGCCGAGGGAGAACAGGAACATCAGCCAGATCAATGCCAGCATGATGCGGTCGGCCTTGCGATAGTGCTCGAGAAAACGGACGGGCATTCACTCTTACTCCATGAGAGGGGGGGGCGTCGAGGTCAAGCAAGCACGCGGTGTGCCACCCAGGCGCGCCGCTGTGGAGTGAAGCAGATGTTCACGATTATTGCCGGTTACCCACGCGTTATCGGCATGCAGGCACGGGACTTTAAGAACGGCTGCCCGAGCGGGCAGCCGAGGTAGCGATGAGGCTCAGAAGCTGTACTTGGCGGTCAGCATCATATTGCGGGGGCTGCCATAGGAGTCGCCGCCATAAGTCACTGAGTCGGAGATGGACTGGTAGTAGTGGCGATCGAAAATGTTGTTGGCGTTGAGCTGCAGGTCCAGGTGTTGATTGACCCGATAGCCTGCCATCAAGTCGGTGACGGCGTAGCCGCCTTGCTTGAGCCGATAGTAGCTGCCATCGGCCAGCTTGATGTCGTTGTACATGCGGCTCTGCCAGGAAATATTGCCGCCGACCCGGAGTTTTTCCAATGGGCCCTGAAAGTTATAGCGGGTGGTCACTTTGAACAGGTGTTCCGGCGTGTCGGTGTCAAATTGCTTGTTGACCTTCTGCGGATTGGCGTCGTCCTTGATGGTGTGGGTGCGCGCATAGGTATAGCCGCCGCCGACCTGCCAGTTTTCGGTCAAGGCGCCTTGCAGTTCGAAGTCGATACCCTGGCTGCGGATTTCACCCGAGGCCACAGAGCAAGACGCCTGCGGGCAGTTGGGCACCACCACCGGCACGGCGCGGTTTTCCTGGTCGACGCGGAACAGCGCCACGCTGGCATTCAGCGCGCCACCAAAATATTCGCCTTTGACGCCAACCTCATAATTTTTACCGACGATGGGCTTGAGTGGGGTGCCGGCTGTGCTCTTTTCTTTTTGCGGCGTGAAGATGTCGCTGTAGCTCACGTATACCGAATGCTGGTCGTCCAGGTCGTAGATCAAGCCGGCGTAGCGGGTGAGGTTGCGGGTGACCTTGTAGTCGCCGGCGGCATCACGGTTGTCGTAGTCGTACCAGTCCAGGCGAGCGCCGAGGATCAGCTTCAGCGGGTCGGCCAGGCTCAGGCGACTGGTGAGGTAGAAACCATCCTGGGTGGTGACTTCGCGCACATTGTTGGTGTGGGTGAAGTTCGGTTTGCCGGCATTGATCGGCCAGTTGAGGTCGTACGGGCTGTAGTTATGGGTGGTCATGTCGTAGATGCGCTTGCTGGCGCCCACCACCAGTTCATGGCTACGGCCGAACGCCTCGAACGGGCCGCTGGCAAAGGCGTCGAGCCCGGCCTGGTTTTCATCATAGCTGGCCTGGTACACCGTGCGGGCCAGGGTGTTGTTGGTCCAGCGCGATTGGTAGGAGCCGGAGAACAAGGCGTTCTGTTCGGCATAGTTGGCGTTGACCTGCAGGCTCCAGTCGTTGGCCAGGCGCTGGCGCAGCTCAGCGAACACGGTGTTGATTTCCTGGTCCTTGTTCTCCCAATCGGTGCCTGGGTTATAGGAGCGCGACAGGCCCAGGTGGCGCCCATCCAGGCCGACCATCGAAGCGCCCCAGAAGTAGTTGGTCTTGTCCTTCTGGTTCGAGTAACCGAGGGTCAGGGTGGTGTCTTCGCTCAGGTCGGCTTCGGTGACGGCATAGAAAAGGCCATGATCCTGCTCGGCCTTGTCGATAAAACTGTTGGCATCGCGGTAAGAGGTGACGACGCGGCCGCGCCAGGTGCCACTGTCATTGAGTGGGCTGGAGGCGTCGAGCTCGCCACGGTAGTCGTCCCAGCTGCCGACGGCGCCGGTGAGCGTGACTTTCTGCTCGTCCAGTGGCCGCTTGCGGATCAGGTTGATCGCGGCCGAAGGGTTGCCCGCGCCGGTCACCAGGCCGGTAGCGCCGCGCACCACTTCGACGCGGTCGAACATTGCCAGGTTCGGCTGCGCGCCTACCGATGCACCGTTGTAGCCGCTGGGTATACCGTCATACATGAGGTTGTCGATGTCGAAACCGCGTGCGGTAAAGCCTTGTCGCCCAGGGCCGTTGGAGTAATTGAGGAACAGCCCCGGCGTGGCGTTGACCACGTCGTTGATGCTGGTCATGGCCTGGTCATCCATGCGCTGGCGCGTGATCACGGTGACGGCCTGCGGGGTTTCGCGCAGGGTCAGCGGCAGTTTGGTTGCGGTCTTCATCGAGCCGGTGGTGTACGACTCGCTGCCTTCGGTGGTTGCGCCAAGCTGTTGGCCCGAGACCTGGGTAGCACCCAGCTCGATGGTGGCCGGGGCTTCGGCGTCGGCGGCAATGGCCGCATTGGAGGTTGCTAGAGCGATAGTGATTGCCATCAGACTGGGTGTAAAAACGTTGCCGCCGCGTTGTTGCACAGACATGAAAGTAGGGCTCCCCAAGTGCCGTCCGTGGCGAATAGTAAATCTGTTGATAATTATTCGCATCAGTTTGGCAGATTGAGTCTGTAGGTAAAAGCCCCAACGCTGTAGGAGCGACCTCGCTCGCGAAAGACTCACAGGCGCCGCGTTTATTCAGGAAGCCCACGTATCGTTGAGGTTTTTCGCGAGCAAGCTCGCTCCTACAGGGTTGCTTTCAGGTGAACAGGATTTCGTAGGGCTCGCGCATGCGTTCCAGCAATATTTGCGCGAGCATCGGTGGTAAGCCGATCTGCGGGTCGCCCACCAATTGGCTGGCGTAGGCATGGGCGGCGTGCAGTTTGCGCGCGACGGTCCAGGTGTCCAGGCGGACCTTGCGCGCACGTTGCCAGGGCATTACCGCGCTTTCCCGTGCGGGCCAGTGCCAGGCCCAGACCGGCAGTTCATACAGTTGCGCACCCACCAAACTACATGCCTTGGCACTCGCGCGGCCGACGGCATCGTGGTCGTCATTGCCGTCGTTGCGCCAGGTGGTAAACACCACGTCGCCGGGTTGCAGGTAGCGCGCGATGAACTGGCTCATCGGCTGTTCACGGGCGGCCAGGGCGTCATCACAAAACCCGCCACGAATCCATTTCAGGCTGTGCAAGGGCATGCCCAATCGGCGCAGGGCTTCGGCGCTTTCCTGGGGGCGCACCACGCTCAAGCGGCTGGCCGGCCATACCTGAGAGCCGGGATGGCTGGCGCTGCCGTCGGTGATGGAGATCAGTTGCAGGGGATGCTCCTGGGTGCTGAGCAGTTGCAGCAAACCGCCGCACGCCAGCACTTCATCGCCCGGGTGCGGGGCGATCACCACCACGCGAGCGCCGCGCGGTACCAGGGTGTTCAGGGAGATGATGGGGATTTGCGCCAACTGCGGCGCACTGTTCCAGATTTGCGCGGGGCCGCGGCGGCCTTCGCTTAAGGAGGCAGGCTTCATGGGTGTCACATCCTTGTCGGTTGATACCGGGTCGTACCCCGTTGACGGGACGACGCTCTTGTCTTCACCCCAGGCTCCGCTGGGGTGAGTGCTGTGCGAGGCGTTAGGAGCATAGACAGGCATGGGTGTCCGCACAACTTTGGATGCGATGCCGCATAACCGTCGACGATTAGCCTGCCGCCCCACGATCCAACTATGGGAGCGGGCTTGCTCGCGAAAGCGGTCGGTCAGTCACCATCAATGTTGGCTGGGCCGACATCTTCGCAGGCAAGCCAGCTCCCACATAGGTCATGGGTTGCCCAAAAAATTAGCGCCTGGCACACAACCCTGTGGGAGCTGGCTTGCCTGCGATGACCGCGCTCCAGCCCCCTGCTGTTAAACGCTTTTTCGTTTTCACCCAGCCTGCATCAAGCTCTTCAAATAGTCCCCAAACCCACCCTCAGCCCGGCAATCCAGGCGCGCACTGGTCACCACTTGCGGTGCATGGCTCCAGGCGATGGAGGCGCCGCAACGCTCCAGATCACGCACCAGCTGTACATCTTCGTGGCATTCCAGCGGTTCAAACCCTCCGGCCTCTACATAGGCGCGGGCACTCACGCCCAGGTTGGCACCGTGGATATGCCGATGCCCGTCGCGGGCCTGGTAGGCCTGCTGATAGCGGATCTGCGCAGCCGGGTCGAAGCCTTCGCTCCAGGCGTCTACGGTGACTGTGCCGCACACCGCGTCACAGTCTTGGGCCAGTTGGGCCACCAGCCAGTCAGGGGCGACGCGGCTGTCGGCGTCGGTACAGGAAATCCACCGCGCGCCTTGCTCCAGCAAGTACGTTGCACCCACGCCACGGGCATGCCCCACATTGCGGGCCTGCACGTGCAGGCAGTGCACTTGGTGGGCCTGAGCTATCGCCGCGCTGGCATCGCTGCAACTGTCGAGCACCACCAGGATGTGTACCGCTTCACCCAGCAAGCCCGGGTGGTCGGCGGCGATCCGCGCAGCCCTCAGGCAATCATCCAACCAGGCTTCTTCGTTATGTGCCGGGATCAGAATACCGATCATCGTAAGCCCTCGTGACGAGCGACTGAGGTGCCGTCGAGGCTCCACAGGTCGAGTAGGAAATCCGCGTCCTGATATTGCACCAACGGTGCTACACCCAGACGCTGTTGGAGCACGGCGTGCGCCTGTTCGGCGGTTTGCGGGCAACCGTCAATGGGTGGTCGCCAATGGCAGGCCAGCAGTTGACCGTCAGCGGTCAAGGCGGCGAGGGCGCAATCGATCAGACGTTTCAAATCATCTGCATCCAGGTAGTAACAAAGCTCACTCAATACGATCAGTTCGAACTGCCCGCTGGGCCATTGCTCCGGCAGGCGGCGCTGCTCCACGCGGGCATGAGCAAAACGCTCCAGCCGCGCCTGTGCCAGTCGCACCGCAGCGCTGGCGGTGTCGCAGCACAGCAGGCGGTCGCAACGTGGCGCCAGCTCGGCACTCAGTTCGCCATTGGCACAGCCCGGCTCGAATATCGACGCATAGCGCGGCCGCGTCAGCATGGCCAAGGTCAGGGCGCGCTTGCGTTGTTCATACCAGCGCTGGCGAAAAGCCCAAGGGTCGTCATTGCCGGCAAACAATTGGTCGAAGTAGGGGGTTGCCACACTCATACGAATACCATTTCAAAAGGTTGCAGCAAGCGTTCCACCACATAGGGCGCCAGCACCGGAGGCAGGCCGATTTGCGGGTCGCCCTCCAACTGGCTGGCAAAGGCATGGATCGCATGGCGTTTGCGTGCCACTTGCTCGGCGGTCAGCGGGATCTTGCGCGCCCGATGCCAGGGCACCTTGTGGTCTTCGGCAGTGGCCCAGTGCCAGGTCCATACCGGCAGTTCACACAACGCTGCGCCGACGGCCTTGGCTGCGTTGGCGCTGGCGCGGCCCACGGCTTCATGGTCGCAATGCCCATCCTCGCACCACGTGGCAAACACCACGTCGTTGGGCTTGAGGTGGCGCTGGATAAACTCGCACAGCTGGGTTTCGCGCTCGGCCACATGGCTGTCGGCGAACCCGCCGCGCAGCCATTTCAAACTGTGCAGCGGCAAGCCAAGGCGGTGCAGGGCCTGGGCTGATTCCTGCGGGCGCACCACGCTCAGGCGCTCCACCGGCCAGCGCCTGGAGCCAGGGTGGCTGGCGCTGCCATCGGTGACGGAGATCAACTGGATGGGGCGATCCAGCGCCGCCAACCCTTGCAGCAAGCCGCCGCTGCCCAGCACTTCATCATCCGGGTGCGGGGCGACGATCACCGCTCGATGCCCTGGCGGCACCAACTGCGCCACACTGATGTGCGGCAACTCGGCCAATCGTGCGCTGTTTTGCCAGTGGCTCAGCGGTGTGCCCTGGCCAACAATCGGATTGGGCTTCATAGCGCCCATCTCCCTGTGGGCTCGCCGGCGACCTGTTCGCCGAGGGCGGCCAAGTCGCGTTCGGCATGGCTTTGCCGCACATACACCGGCAAATCCGCCATCAACTGGGCAAAGTGCGGGTCCTTGCAATACGGCCCGGCGCCGACCCCACGGCCCACATGCTGGATCACTTGCTCGACGGTGTCCTCGATACACGCACGCGTCTGTTGCGCCAGTTGCCGCGCATCGGCGCGTGGCTCGCGGTCGATCTGCGCGGCGCTGGCGCGCAACACGCAGGCGGCGCTGTTCAGGGCGCTGTCGACCGCGCCGAGGTGGGCCAGTGCATGGGGCTCCGCACGCGTGGCACATTGGGCGCGCAGCACTTCACCCAGGCGTTGCGCCGCGCCGTACCAGCACGCGGCGATGCCGATGCCGCCGTGCCAGAAGCCCGGGCGGGACAGATAGTCGCCCGGGCCACCCACGGCAATCCCCCTGGCGGCACTGAACAGGATGTCGACACTACCGGTCGCCGCCATGCCCACTGCCTTCCAGCCCTCATCCGTCACCGTGATGCCCGGTTGATCCATCGCCACGGCCACCAGTTGCTGGCGGTCCTCTTCGTCCCAGGCCGTCAGCAAGCCATGGCTGACCACCGCCGCACCGGAACACCAGGCTTTGCGCCCCTCGACCAGCAATCGCTGGCCGTCGTGGCGCACGCGCACCTTGGCGGCCGGCGGCTCGGCCGCCCACATGCCCCAGGTGCTGCCCAGCGGCGGCAAGGGGCTGTCGAGTTCGGCAATGATCGCCAGCGCATCGGTATGGCCTTCGAACAACTTGCACAGGCGCAGGTCATGCCCGGCCACCTGAGCCAATTGGCTCAAGCGGGCCAGGGTATCGCCGCTGCCCGGCAACGGCAGTTGGTCAAGGCCTTCCTCTTGAAGGGCCCTCAGCGCATTACCCAGGGCTTGCGTGTCGGCATAGCCCCGGTAGCCCTGAAGGAAACCGTGCAACGCCATTTCACACCTCGCCTTCGTGCTGCAGTTCAAACAGCAGCAGCGAGCGGCCGGTGACCGCGTACTCATGCTCGAAATCAAAGCGTTCCTGGCCACGCACAGCCGGGTCGTTGGTGTCGAGCAGGCAGGTCCAGAACTCACCCTCCGGCACCGGCGGCAGGCGGAAATTGACCATGTCGTGATGGGCGTTGACCACCAGCAGCAGCGTGGCATCGGCCCCGGCGCGGCGAATCCCGGTTTCCTGGGCGCGGCCATCCATCAGCATGCCCAGGCAACGGCCCTGGCTGTCTTCCCATTGCTCGGTGGTCATCTCGTTGCCATCCGGCGCCAGCCAAGTGACGTCCTTCACGCCGATGTCTTCGTTGTAGTCGCCCACCAGGAAACGCCCGCGCCGCAGGATCGGGTACGCCAGGCGCAGCTTGATCAGGCGCTTGACGAACTTGAGCAGGGCCTTGCCGTCATCGTCCAGGTCCCAGTTGACCCAGCCGATCTCGCTGTCCTGGCAATAGGCGTTGTTGTTGCCGTGCTGAGTGCGAGCGAACTCGTCCCCGGCGACGATCATTGGCGTGCCCTGGGCCAGCAGCAAAGTGGCGAAGAAGTTGCGCATCTGGCGCAGGCGCAGCGCGTTGATCTCCGGGTCGTCGGTAGGGCCTTCGACACCGTGGTTCCAGGACAGATTGTTATTGCTGCCGTCCTGGTTGTTCTCGTCGTTGGCCTCGTTGTGTTTGTCGTTGTACGACACCAGGTCGTGCAAGGTGAAACCGTCGTGGGCGGTGATGAAGTTCACCGAGCTGTACGGCCTGCGCCCACGGTGGTTGAACATCTCGCCCGAGGCAGTCATGCGCCCGGCGAAGTCGGCGAGTTGGCCGTCGTCGCCCTTCCAGAACGCACGCACGGTGTCGCGGAAACGGTCGTTCCATTCCACCCAGCCTGGCGGGAAGTTGCCGACTTGGTAGCCGCCGGGGCCGCAGTCCCAGGGTTCGGCGATGAGCTTCAACTGGCGCAGGATCGGGTCCTGGCGGCACGCCACGAGGAAACTGTGGCGCTCATCGAAGCCGTCGCGGTAGCGCCCGAGGATGGTCGCCAGGTCGAAGCGGAAGCCGTCCACGTGCATCTCGGTGGCCCAGTAACGCAGGGAGTCGGTGACCATCTGCAGCACGCACGGGTGGCTCAAATCCAGGGTGTTGCCGGTGCCGGAATCGTTGATGTAGAAACGTTTGTCGTCGGGCATCAGCCGGTAGTAAGAGGCATTGTCGATGCCACGCATGGACAGGGTCGGGCCGCGCTCGTTGCCTTCGGCGGTGTGGTTGTAGACCACGTCCAGAATCACTTCCAGCTTTTGCTCATGCAGGTGCGCGACCATCTCCTTGAACTCGGCGATCTTGCCGCTGGCCAGGTAGCGCGGGTCGGGGGCGAAGAACGCGATGCTGTTATAGCCCCAGTAGTTGGTCATGCCTTTTTCCAGCAGATGCTGGTCGTTGATGAAGGCGTGCACCGGTAGCAACTCGACCGAGGAGATACCCAACTGACGGATATGCTTGAGCACGTCATCTTCCATCAAGCCGGCGCAGGTGCCCCGCACCGACTCGCCCACCGAAGGGTGACGCATGCTGATGCCACGCAGGTGGGTTTCATAGATGATCGTGCGGTCCCATGGCACCCGTACCGGTTGGTCGTTGCCCCAGGTGTGCGCCGGGTCGATGACCTTGCACTTAGGCACAAAGGGCGCACTGTCGCGTTCATCGAAACTGAGGTCGTCGTCCGGGTGGCCGATGGTGTAGCCAAACAGCGCTTCGGACCATTTGAGTTCGCCCACCAGTTGCTTGGCGTAGGGGTCGATCAACAGCTTGTTGTGGTTGAAGCGATGACCATTGGCCGGGTCATAGGGGCCGTATACGCGATAACCGTAAATCAGCCCGGGGTGAGCATCGGGCAGGTAGCCATGAAAGATTTCGTCGGTGTATTCGGGCAGTTCGATGCGTTCCAGCTCAACCTCGCCGGTATCGTCGAACAGGCACAGCTCTACTTTGGTGGCGTTGGCGGAAAACAGCGCAAAGTTCACACCCAGGCCATCCCAGGTGGCGCCAAGGGGGAAGGGCAAACCTTCACGGATCCGCGACGGCTCATGAACCGGCGTCGCTGTGGTGTTGTCGGGTTTGCTCATCGAGTTGCTCCTGCAAGGGGTCTTTTTTCGGGCCGAACGCCGCCGTACTGACGGTGCTTCAGCGCATGGCATGGACGGAAAAGAGCCTGCAGCGCGCATTGCGTGCTGCAGGCCCGAGAAATCATGGGGCGGGCGGTTTGGGCTTCTTCGGGGCGGCGGGTTTCTTCGCCGCAGGTTTGGCGGCGGCAGGCGCAGCCGGCTTGGGCTTGGCCGCAGCCTTGGGCGCGGTTTTTGGCTTGGCGGCCGGTTTAGGCTTGCTCGGCGTCAGCGCCTCGGCTTCGGCCAGCTTGCGCGCCATCTCCCAGTGGCGATCATGGGCGCCATCGGGCTTGCCTTCAGACTCCCAGATCTGATGCGCCAGTTCGCGAATGCGTTTGTCTTCTTTACTCATCACAAACTCCTCACAGAAAATTTTCAGCTTTCTTGATTATCAGGATTGATAAAGACATTGACCGGGAGATCCCCCAGGGCAGCGCTGATCAACAGCTCCTTGTTGGGTGTGACTACGCCCGTTTGAAAAAGTCCCTTCCAGTTTTGTGCAGGGGCGGCGAACGGTAATTTCACCCGCGTATCGCCCCAAACCTGCGCATTGATCTGGGGAAACATCCCGTTTTCAAGCAGAGGATAAGACCAGCGCGGCACCACCACCAGCAACTGCCTGCCCTGATGTTCACGGTAGAACGCAACGACGCGTTCCGCGTGCTGGCCCAGCACTTCCAGCGGTGTGTAGCTGCCATGGCGCAGCAGTTCGGGGCAGGCTTTACGCAGGCCCAGCACCTGGGCGATCACTGCCTGTTTGATACGCCCGTCGCGCCAGTTGAACAACAGTTCGCCGATGTCCGGTGGTGCCTGCAATGCACGTTGCCGCGCAGCGAAGTCCACCGGGCGCCGGTTGTCCGGGTCGACCAGGCTGAAGTCCCAGAACTCATCGCCCTGGTAAATATCCGGCACACCCGGCACGGTCAGATGAAGCAAGGTTTGCGCCAGCCCATTCAGGGCGCCGGCGGGGGCGATGGCCTGCGCAGCGATGTCCAACGCACTGCGCAGCGGCGCACCGGCCTCACTGAGCAGCAGGCGCTTGAGGAACGCTTCCACCGCCTTTTCGTAAGCCTCGTTGGGCGCGCTCCAACTGCTCTGCAACTTGGCCTCGCGCAGGGCTTTTTGCTGCCACTGCCACAGGCGTTGCTGGTACGCCTCCAGATCGGGGTTGGGCTCCAGCGGCCAACTGCCCAGCAGCACCTGATAAAGAATCAGTTCATCACCCGCCGAGGGGCTCTCGGCGCTCTCGCGCAAAGGCTCGGCCAGGCGGCGCCAGTGCTCGACCTGTTCGGCATACCAGGGGGCGCACTCGCTGAGTACCGCCAGGCGCGCACGGGTGTCTTCGCCGCGTTTGTGGTCGTGGGTGGCGGTGGCCAGCAGGTTGCCGGGGAAGGTCTGCAGGCGCTGTTGATTGGCCGCATGGAAATCGGCCAACGGCGCACTGAATTGCTCGGTACTGAAACCCACATCGTTGCGCGACAACAACACCGCCGAGCGGTAGAACGCGGTGTCTTCCACGGCCTTGGCGGCAGCTGGCGAGGTCAGTTGCTGGAAGCGCACGCAGGCATGCTTGAGCATCTTGCGCGCGCGGCCCACCGGGCGATTGCGCCATGGCTGGCCACCGAGCCATTGCTCCAGGTGGTCGAGCACCGGCCAGTCGCCCTCGTTGAGGGTGCTGCGCGCACCCTCCATGGCCTGCTGGAACACCTTGTCATCGTCCGCACTGCGGCCCTTGGCGCTGATATAGGTGCGGTACACCGGGAAATGCACAATCAGTTCCTGCAAGGCACGGCGAATGGCGCCCAGGGTCAGATCGCGGGTCATTACGTCATCGCGGGCCACTTGCAGCAGGGCCTGGGCCACGCTTTCGAAGTCGCCGCCCAACGAACCATTGAGGATCTGCTGGCGCGCCAGCCGCGCCTCTTCGCCGAAGGCTGAAGGCCGTTCGCTGTAACGCGTCCACATCTGGGCCAGCGGCGCAAACCCCTCGGGTTGGTGTTGCAGCAATGACAACTGGTTCATGAACTCGTAGCCAGTGGTGCCATCCACCTGCCAGTCTTCGCGCAGGGTTTCGCCTTCGCCAAGGATCTTTTCGACAAAGATCGGCAAGTGGCGCTGGGGTGACAGCGCATCCACCCGCCGACGCAATTTGCGGCAATAGCCACGCGGGTCGGCGAGGCCGTCGATATGGTCGATGCGCAGGCCGTCGACCAGCCCCGCGCTGATCAGCTCGAAAATCTTGCCATGGGTGGCTTCGAACACCGCTGCACGCTCGACCCGCAGGCCGCCCAGCTCATTGACGTCGAAGAAGCGCCGCCAGTTGATGTCGTCTGCGGCGGTGCGCCAACTGGCCAGGCGATAGGTCTGTTGTTCAAGCAGGTGATGCAGGCGCTCGAAGCCCTCGGGCTGGCGACTGTCGAATGCAGCCAGGCGTTGTTCGATGGCTGGCAGCAGCTCGCTGGCGCGTTCGGCCAGGGCTTGTTTGAGCGTGGCGGCTTCGGCGTAGGCGTCGTGCTGATAGGCGAGGGCGGCGAAACGTTCGGCCAGCGGTTTGAGTAACTCATCGTTGCCCAGGATCAGGCCGTAGTCCCTGGGGCAAATCGGAAAACGGTGTTCGTAATGCTCGACGTAGAAACTCCCCTGTTCGGCATCGAACTTGAGCGGCAAGGTGCCATTCTGCAAGGCTTCGCCGTAATCGCTGCCGAGAAAGGGCATCAGCAACTGGCCCTTGAGCAACGGGTCGGGGGAATGCCACTGGATGTCGAAGAACTCGCTGTAGGGGCTCAGGCGGCCCCACTCCAGCAGGTCCAGCCACCAAGGGTTGTCCGCGCCGCCCACGGCCATATGGTTGGAGACGATATCGAGGATCAAGCCCATGTCGTGCTCACGCAGCGCGGCGACCAGGCGACGCAACGCCGCTTCGTCCCCCAGCTCCGGGTTGACGCGGGTCGGGTCGACCACATCGTAGCCGTGCATGGAGCCGGCGCGGGCGCTTAACAGCGGTGAGGCATACAGATGGCTGATGCCCAGTTGGGCGAAATACGGCACCAGCGGCAC
Organism: Pseudomonas sp. B2021; assembly: GCF_018135665.1. NCBI lineage: Bacteria > Pseudomonadati > Pseudomonadota > Gammaproteobacteria > Pseudomonadales > Pseudomonadaceae > Pseudomonas > Pseudomonas sp. B2021. The sequence goes on along the minus strand of NZ_SMOF01000001.1, from coordinate 3,528,776 downwards.
CGCGTCATCGAGGGTAAAGCCTTTATGAAATTGCAGGCGCTGGGTGGCGCGCAGGGGCAGTGCGTTCATCGGTCACGCTCATAGGCTTGGTTGCGCGCTACGGCCAGCAGTTCGAGGCGACGCGCGGCGCTGTCATTGTCGAGCAGGCTGGCGGCTTCGCCGGGCAAGCGGCGGCGCCAATTGGGGTGGGTGTCGAGGGTGCCCGGCAGGTTGGCTTGCTCCTCGATGCCCAAAGCATCTTCCAGGGGCAACAACACGAGGGGCGCGCGGGTATGGCCCAGGTAGCGCACGCTGGCGTCGATCATATGGTCGGTGTCGTTGCGGATTTCATCGATGAAGTTCTGCGGGTCCTGGCTCAAGGCTTGGCGCAGTGCCTGGCGTTCGCGCAGGCGGTGTTCGCTCCATTGGTCCACAGTAGGCGCGTCGATCAGGCCCAGCTGGATGTTCCATTCGATATCGCGGCTGTGCCACCAGCCATTAAGGGTGGGCAAGTCGTGGGTACTGGTGGTGGCCAAGGCGTTGTCGGGCCAATCGAGTATGGGCTTGAACTGGCCGTCATGGTGCTGTTCGAACAGCAGCACACGCATGCCCAGGATCGAGCGGGCACTGAGCTTTTCGCGCAGGCCGTCGGGCACGGTGCCCAGGTCTTCACCGAGGACGATGGCCTGGTGGCGGTGCGATTCCAGGGCGAGCAAACGCAGCAGGTCGTCCACCGGGTAATACAAGTAGGCCCCTTCGCGGGGTGATGCGCCCAGGGGGATCACCCACAGGCGTTGCAAGCCCATCACGTGGTCGATGCGCAAGCCGCCGGCATGGGCGAAGTTGGCCCGCAGCATTTCGATAAAGGCGCGATAGCCATTGCGCTTGAGGCCCTCAGGCGAAAAGGCAGAGATGCCCCAGCCTTGGCCTGCGCGGTTGAGAATGTCCGGCGGCGCGCCCACAGTGAGGTCGGCCAGCAGTTCATCCTGGCGGCTCCAGGCCTGGCTGCCGCCACCGTCGGCACCCACCGCCAGGTCGGCGATCAGGCCGATGCCCATGCCGCTGCCACGGGCGGCTTGTTGGGCGCGCTCAAGGCTGCGGGCGATCAGCCATTGGGTGAAGGCGTAATAACCGATTTCATCGCGGTTGTCTTCGGCGAACTGCGCCAGGGCCGGGCTTTGTGGCGTACGCCAGGCTTCGGGCCATTGGCGCCAGTCCAGGTCCTCACCGGCGGCAGCACGCTGGGCCTGGATGGCTTCGAAGCGGCAGTGGTTTTCCAGGGCTTCGCCACCGGCCTGGCGGAAGCTTTGAAAGTCGGCATGCTGGGGATGCGCGCCGTGGCGGAAGTCTTCATACAGCGTGCGCAGCAGGCGTTGCTTGGCCTTGGCGGCGGCAGGCCAGTCGATCAGCGTGAGCTGTTCCAGGGCATGCAGCTCATCGGCCAAGCCGGCAGCCTCGATGGCGTTACGCACCTCACGTTCACCGAGGATGCACGCCGGCGAAGCATACAGGCTGTTGAGAAACAGGCGGCTGGAGGGTGAATAAGGGCTGAAGCGCTCCGTGTCGGCACTGAACATCGCGTGCATCGGGCTGATTGCCACGGCGTCGGCGCCGCGCTCGGCGGCTGAACGCACCAGGTGTTCCAGAGCCAGGGTGTCGCCAAAACCGCCATCGCCGAGGCGGCGCAAGGCATACAGCTGGGCGCTCAGGCCCCAGGCGCGAGCGGGTTGGCTGTCGACCGCGTCGGCCACGCTATAGCAATGGCTGGGCGCGACGGCCAGGGTGAAGGTTTGCCCGTCGATATGCACCTGGTGGTAGCCGAGGGCAATGACGCCGGGCAGCACGGCCTCGCCGTCCAGGCGCAGCTCCAGGGTTTCGCCGCCTTCCAGGCTGACGCGACACGGGGTGTCCGGGGCGAAATAGCGCGCCAGGTCCAGGCCCGCGCCGCTGTCGGTGGTCATCAAGGGCGGCAGGTGGGTGTCTTGCTGTGCCTGCTCAAGTTGCTGCAGGCTGGCGTCGATCTCGTCGTCGTTGTCGGCCGGATGCCCAAGGCCTTTGAGCACGGCGCGCAGGGCGTCAGGCTTTACATGCTGCGGGCGACCGTTGGCATCGATCCAATCGACGGCCAGGCCTGCGCGGCTGGCGAGAATTTCCAGGTTCGCTTCGCTCAAAGAATGTCTCCAACAGGGGATAAGCAAACGCGTGCGCTCAAGGGCGGTAAGTGCGCACCTTGCTGGGCAGGCGTTTGGAAAATAATCGGGTGGGGTGCCGGATGATCCAGGGGCTGTTCACTCAGGTTCAGGTCGATCTGCAGCACACGGCCGTTGCCCAGACGCCAGCGCGCGGTGACGGCATGGTCAGCCAGCACCTGCGCGCCCAGGGCCACCGTACCGGGCAAGTGCGGCACCACGTGTGTGTGACGCAGGCTCAGCAGGTGACGGTAGAGCTGGGTGTGGTCGTTCTCGACGAAGGAGGGCACCGACTGTAAAAAGGTTTGCAGCGCGTTGGGGTCGGGGATGCGCTGGCGTTGCTCGGGGTCGTGAAACGCCGCGAAGTCGGCAAATTCATTGCGCCGCCCCTCACGCACCGCCTCGGCCAATTGGCCATGATGGTCGGTAAAAAACAGGAAGGGCTCGGCGGCACTTACCTCGTCGCCCATGAACAGCATCGGGATCATGGGGCACAGCAACAGCAGGGCAGTCGCCGCTTTCAGCGCCTCGGGCGAACACAGCTGGTGCAGGCGTTCTCCCAAGGCGCGGTTGCCGACCTGGTCGTGGTTTTGCAGGAACGCCACGAAGGCGCTGGGGGGCAAATCCGCACTGGGCTCGCCGCGGGCATGCCCATGGCGTGTGGTCTCGCCCTGGTAGATGAACCCCTCGGCCAGGCAGCGCGCCAGCTTGGCGGTGGGCTGTTCGGCAAAGTCGCTGTAGTAGGCGTCGGTTTCACCGGTGAGCAGCACGTGCAGCACATTATGAAAGTCGTCATTCCATTGCGCGTCGAAATCGTGCTGCAACAGGCTGGCCTGGTTCAGTTCGTTTTCCAGCATCAGCCACACGTGGCGCCCGCCGTCCACCTGCTGGCGTACCCGTTGTGCCAGTTCCTGCAGAAACCCAGGGTTGTCGATGGCGTGCACGGCATCCAGGCGAAGGCCGTCGAAGCGGTATTCGAGCAGCCACATCAAGGCGTTATCGAGGAAGAAATCCCGCACCTCGCGGCGCTCGAAATCAATGCCGGCGCCCCAGGGCGTGTGCACGTCTTCCTGGAAGAAACCCTGGGCGTACTGGCCCAGGTAATTGCCGTCGGGGCCGAAGTGGTTGTAGACCACATCGAGGATCACGGCCAAGCCATGGCCGTGGGCACTGTCGATCAGTTGCTTGAGTTGCTCGGGCGTGCCGTAGGTGGCGTGGGGCGCGTAGGGCAGTACGCCGTCATAGCCCCAATTGCGCTCGCCGGGGAATTGCGCCAGAGGCATTAACTCAATGGCGGTGACGCCCAGCTCAGCCAGGCGCGGCAAGTGTTTCTCGACGCCAGCGTAGCCGCCCATGGCGCCAACGTGAAGCTCGTAGATCACCGCCGTGTGCCAGGGGCGGCCTTGCCACTGGCTGTGGCGCCATTCATAGGCGAGGGGGTCGACTACTCGGCTCCAGCCATGCACATCCAGCGCCTGGGCCCTGGAGGCGGGGTCAGGCACCGTGTTTTCGCCATCGATATTAAAGCGGTAAAGCGTGCCGGCAGGGCACGCGACTTCGACTTCGAACCAACCACCGGCCTGGGGCAGCATGACGATGGTTTTACCCTGTTCCAATTCAACGCTGACATAAAATGCGTCTGGCGCCCATAACGCAAAGCGCGTGCGGTGCGCGTCCAGCATGATTGCGCCGTGGGGCCAGGTTTCAAGAGTCCGTAACGGCATCTATGAAGACCTCCCTTGTTGTTCCAATCGCTATTTGTTCGATTTCCCCAGGGCCTTGGCCACCAGTTGTTCGTAGAGTTCGGCGTAGGGTTCCACCGCCTGGCACCAGTTGAACGGCTGGGTCATGGCACGGCTGCGCATGGCATTGAGCAGACCGGGGAAGGCGAACACCTTGAAGGCGCGGCGCAGCGCCTCTTCGTAGCTTTGCACCGTTGACTCATTGAACAGGAACCCGGTGACGCCATCCTCAATGGTGTCCGCCAGCCCGCCGGTGTTACGCGCCACCGGCAACGAGCCGAAGCGTTGCGCATACATCTGGCTCAGGCCGCAGGGCTCATAGCGTGACGGCATCAGCAGAAAATCGCTGCCGGCGAACATGCGGCGTGCATCGGTCTCGTTGAAGCCGATGCGCACGCCTACCTGGCCAGGGAAGCGCAGTGCCAATTCGCGCATGGCCTGTTCTTCTTCAGGCTCGCCACGGCCGATGATCGCAATCTGGCCGCCGTTCTCAACGATGAAACTGGCGACGGCTTCGGTGAGGTCCAGGCCTTTCTGGTAGACCAGGCGCGAGACCACCGCGAACAGCGGGCCACTGGATGGCTGCAGCTCAAACAGCTCGCGCACATGGGCGGCGTTGATGGCCTTGCCTTCCCAGTCGCCGATATTGAAGTTGTGGATCAGGTGCGTGTCGGTGGAGGTTTCCCAGCTTTCGTCGATACCGTTGGGAATGCCGCTGAGCAGCCCCTGTTGAGTCTTGCTGGCAAGGAAACCGTCCAGGCCACACCCGAATTCCGGGGTGGTGATCTCCTGGGCGTAAGTGGCGCTCACGGTGGTGATATGGCTGGAATACGCCATCCCCGCCTTGAGAAACGACATCTTGCCGTAGAACTCCATGCCTTCCTGTTGCAGGGCGTGGGGCGGAATGCCCAGCTCTGGCGTCGAGGCCAGGCTGACCACGCCCTGGTAGGCCAGGTTATGAATGGTGAACAGGGTGGGCGTACGTGACCCACGCCAGTGCATATACGCCGGAGCCAGGCCCGCAGGCCAGTCATGGGCGTGCACCAGGTCTGGGCACCAGTGGATTTGCGCGAGGTTGGCGGCCATGTCGGCGGCAGCAAGGCCCAGGCGGGCGAAGCGGATATGGTTGTCTGGCCAGTCGCGACCATTGTTGGCGCCGTAGGGCGTGCCTTCACGCTCATACAGTTCGGGGCAGATCAGTACGTAGATGACCAGGCCATCCTTGAGGTCCATGCGCCCGATCTTGCACGGTGGCAACGCAGCGTGGCCGCCCAGTTCACCGACGATATGAATCGGGTTGTCGCTTTCCATCACTTGCGGGTAACCCGGGATCAGCACCCGCACATCATGTAGGTGCGCCATGGCGCGGGGCAGGGCCGCGGAGACGTCGCCCAGGCCGCCGGTTTTCACCAGGTCCGCGAACTCGGAAGTGACAAACAAGACTTTCTTTCGATTCGGATTCTGACTCACGACCGGCCGCACAGTGTTGGGCAGGTCGGCCAAAGACTTTGGCCCTCCTGCCGGCTGACTAAAACGCTCTCCCTGAGTATCTACTGCGGCACTGATCATAATGCACTCCCATCTGTTGGTTGGCTAATGGCCCGCTGCCATCGGCTCCGAGTGACCGCATCCTGCGGCCAGACACACAAGCGCTATACAAGCTGGCAAGGCGTATGCCAGTTGTAACGTCGGCTTAAAAAGATTGGATGAGCGGGCATTCGGCCTGAAGCGCGCGTGCTCGCCCTTACCTAAAACTTGACCAGCGGCAGGTTTCGAAAGTTTAGATTTTTTGCGGGGTTTTTGTTTTGGAACGGACCCATCGGTCATGAGTCTAGGACAGATCCCAGCGCCTGCTGGGTTTTCATGCGGATTTTGTAGGACAAAAAACTTTTAACGATATACCGCCCTGCCTCTGTAGGAGCGAGCTTGCTCGCGAAAAACCAAAGGCCGCCGAGTAAAACCAGAATGACCGCGTTATCGTTGGCGTTTTTCGCGAGCAAGCTCGCTCCTACCTGAATACAGGGTGAAATAACGCACTAAAGTGGTGCGTCAGGCGAGCCCGCGAATGGGCACACCCTCGGCCCAGGCTTGGATATCTTCGATCATCTGCTGATAGAACTGCCGGTAATTCTGCTCGCTCACATACCCCACGTGTGGCGTAGCCAGCACATTGGGCAGGCTGCGAAACGGATGGTCAGCCGGCAGGGGTTCCTCGGCATACACGTCCAGCGCCGCCCCGGCCAGGCGACCGCGGCTCAAGGCTTGCACCAGTGCCTGCTCATCCACAATCGGCCCGCGTGCGGTGTTCACCAGCCGCGCGCTGGGTTTCATCCAACCCAAGGCTTGCGCATCCACCAGGCCACGGCTGCGCTCGCTGAGCACCAGATGGATGGTCAGGATATCCGCCTGCTCAAACAGCTCGCGCTTGCTGACCCAGGTCACCCCCGACTCCGCCGCACGCTCGGGTGTGAGGTTTTCACTCCAGGCAATCACCCGCATGCCAAACACCTGGGCGAACCTTGCGACTTTCTGGCCAATGCTGCCCAGCCCCAGGATGCCCAAGGTCTTGCCATGCAGATCGCCGCCCAGGCCAACCTGCCATCCACCTGCGCGCAGCGAGTTGGCTTCGGCGAGCAGGTTGCGCGTAGAGGCCATGATCAAGGCCCAGGTGAGTTCCGGTGCGGCGTGTTTATAGCTGTCGGTGCCGCACACCTGGATGCCCAGGGCCTTGGCGGCGGGAATGTCGATGGCGGCATTGCGCATGCCGCCGGTCACCAGCAATTTGAGCTGGGGCAGCCCTTGCAGCAGGGCTTTGTCAAAGGTTGAGCGTTCGCGCATCAGGCAAATCACCTCGAACCCTTTCAAGCGCTCGACCATGGTGGCGGTATCGGCGGGGTAGTCGTGGAGAAAATGCACCTTGCCTACGCTGTCCAGCGTCGACCAATCCACCACCTCGCTGGCCACGTTTTGCCAATCATCCAACACTGCGATCTGTATCGACATGCACGCGGGCCTCGAAAAGTTGGAATTAAAGGGCCTTCAACCCCTGCAACAGGGCTTTATGAAACTGTTCAGGTTCTTCCATTTGGGGCGCATGCCCCAGGCCTGGAAACTCCACTAGCGTAGCGCGGGGAATCAGCTTGGCCACCTGCTTGCCCAGTACCTCGTAATGACCGATTTTGGCCTTCACCGCCGGCGGCGCCACATCTTTGCCGATAGCGGTGGTGTCGCTGGTGCCGATCAGCAGCAGGGTAGGTACCTGCAAGTCCTTGAACTCGTAGTACACCGGCTGGGTGAAGATCATGTCGTAAATCAACGCCGAGTTCCAGGCAACCTGCAGATGCCCCGGGCCTTTGTTCAGGCCGGCGAGCATGTCTACCCAGCGCTCGTACTCGGGTTTCCAGCGCCCAACGTAATAGGTGTTTCGCTCATAGTTGCGTACACCGTCGGCGCTCAGCTTCAGCTCGCGCTGGTACCACTGGTCGACGCTCTGGTAAGGCACGCCGAGGGCTTTCCAGTCTTCCAGGCCGATGGGGTTCACGAGGCCAAGCTGTTCGGTTTGCTGGGGGTACATCAGCGCATAGCGCGTGGCGAGCATGCCGCCGGTGGAATGGCCGATCACCGTGGCCTTTTGAATGCCGAGCTTTTCCAGCAGTTGATGGGTGTTGGTCGCCAGTTGCTGGAAGCTGTATTGGTAATGGTCGGGCTTGCTGGAGGTGCAAAAACCAATCTGGTCCGGGGCGATGACGCGGTAACCGGCGTCACTCAGCGCCTTGATCGAACCCTCCCAGGTGGCGCCGCAGAAGTTCTTGCCGTGCATCAGCACCACGCTGCGACCATTTGGAGTACCAGTGGCGGGGACGTCCATGTAGCCCATTTGCAGGTTTTTGCCTTGGGATTGGAAGCTGAAATGTTGGAGGGGGTGGGGGTATTGGAAGCCTTGGAGTTCAGGGCCATACGTGGCGCCTTCGGTGGCAGCGATCACGTGGGCGGCGGGGGCGCTAAGCAGGATGGCGGCGCAGAAAACGCGGAATAAGGGCATAGGTCGGGCTCCGAGTGGGATGTTCGGATGCTGTGGGGAGGGGATTAAGTGAAAATTAATAGTTGCCGTGAGGCGAGGGTGCCTTCAGGTCAAGGTATTCCTTGAATAAGTGAAATCGAGGGCCGCCCCGGTTTTTTCAACGGGGCGGCCTCGACGTACCTTCGTATCTTTTATATTGCAGCCAGATATATCCTCAGGACGCCTGCGAAGGAACCACGCACAAAGCGTGCCTGATGTTTTCGTTGACGCTTACAGATTGGGTCGCGCCTGTATTGCCGTTATAGCTTTTCGATCTGCCACCCTCGACCACCGATGTTATCCAAGCAAGCTGAGTGACCCCGCTCCATCGGATAGGTACTCTGCCGTACGCAGTGTAGATAGACGACCAGCGGGATTCCGGAATTTGCTCATACGGCGGCTGAACGCTCTCAAGAAAGTTATGGTGGCCGAAGGGATACACGTCACCGGCCAAGATATACAGATCCCAGCAGTTTGAGACGGTCACTGGGTAGCTGACTTGGGCGCCTGCACTGTCGCTTACGGTGACTCGCGTCGAACCGTTTCTACGACTTCTGACATTTCCACTGTTATCTATGACTGCGGCCGGGTAACTTTGAGGTTGAATTGAATAATAATAAGGCGCAACGCCTCCCTTAGGCTGTCGGGCAAATGCGGCCCCAGGAAAATCAGCAATCTGATTTGCACCGGTGGAGTTAAAGTGCCATCCATTTAGTACCAAGGTTGAGGTGTCGATGCTCAAGGGTTCATAAGCGATACTGTACGTTGTCGTTGGAAACTCAACCGCTCGGCTCTTATCGTTAATACGGTTATAGGCCACCCAAAAACTAACCGTGATCTGGCTGTTATTCAGTACCCTGGCCAACCAACTACGCAGCACCGCTTGATCTTTCAACCCATTCGCGGCCTCCGTGGCACTAATCGCCTTGGCCTCGAACACCGGTAGATCTTCAATTCCCTCAGCGCTCAACACCATCCACGTGAGTTGATCTTTATCGCTCAAAGGCCATTTACTTACTGACCCCTTGGCGTCGCCGGTAAAACTTCCCAGGTCCAGCGTGCCCCCGTCGATGACATTGTTGATGAGTGGCTGCGGTAAGTCCGCGGCCGGAATCGCATTGACCCACACCGTCTGCACCTGTGACGGGATCGGGTCAGGCACGCCTGTGCGCGCCACGGAATATTTCAGGCATACCGTGCTGTACACGCTGCGATGCAAGACTTTATCGGCGGTGAGATTGAACACCACGGTGCCGCCATCCAGCCCAGGCAGGCCGACCGAATGACTGCTGCCGTCGGCAAAAGTCCATACAAGCGTGATGAAATCTCGGCCACTCATACCGGTATAGCGAACGGTCACCGTCGTATTGTGTTCAATCGGCAGTGGATCGACCGCCACATTTGGCCCGGTATCGGTGGTGCCGTTGATAAACGGGTGTGGTAATACGCCGGGCAATGCCTGAATTATGTACGTCCGTTGACGAAACAGCACAGCATTGGCCTTGTTGGAACTACGATCAAAGCTGACCCAGAAACTGATGGTCAGCGTCGATCCGTCCTTGAGCTTACGCAACTCGTCTACGGGGGGCGGCGGCAGGATTCCGTTGTTCACGCCATCTGGGGTTACCAGGTTGTTAGTGTAAGTGGCCTCGAAGAACTCGCTTTCAGGATCGGTTGCATAGGTGCCTCGGTATTCCATCCATATACGCTCGTCCTTATGGATGAAGTGCCAGGTGTTAATGGCGGTGCGCTCGGTACCATTGAGCCTGGAAAGATCGAGTAGCGGCGCATCCCCGATACCTTCGATGGTTGGGATCGGCAAGGTGGTGAGGTTGAGCAGCAACAGGTCCAGAATGGGGGAGGCTTTTTCTCGCCCGCTGCGTATCAGGAAGTATTGCACCGTAACCTGCTGGCCAAATGGCGCAATATTGGCGCCCACGACTTCAGGCGGGACGGTGAAGTCCACCGTCTTACGGATGTCGCCGTCTTTGGTTTCACAGTGGCTGCCGATGTCGGGAATACCTGTCCAGCACGCCCGAATACGGTCGCTGGGCAGCATTTGCGGGAAGGTGACTCGAATGTTGGCACCGGCTGTCGCCGCTTCCGGGGCTAATTGGTCGGGAGCTTTCGATGCTTCAAGCACTTCCGGGCGAGGCAGATCACCCACCGCCTTGCCGACGGTCACTTCGAGTATTTCAGAGCGCAGGGTGCGCCCGCCATTCGCGGGGATCAGCGAGTAACTCAGGCGAATGATGCCGCCCTGATTGGTGTCGGCGTAGTGTCGGTCCAGCGAGAATGAAACCGGGCTACCCGCAGTGGCCCTATTCAGAACGATTCGATCGCTGGTGCTGCCATCTGCGGCGGTGCCGATCAGGCGCCATTCAAAGATGTCGTCCGGGTTTGTCCTGTCGTAAGGCAGCGTAATATCGAGTTGGCCAAACAAATCGTTCGGGTCAAGGTTATCGTCCTCATCGACTCGGTCGATTTCCGGCCGTGGCATTTCGGCTAAACGGGGACCAAATTGCACAAAGGTCGAATCGGATTCGCGGATCGCTTCTGTGCCAGCGCCCAGTATCCTCATCAATCCATCGTTGACCTTGTAGAAAATCCGCACATCGCCCAGCCCGACAAACCGTGCGAAGTTAGCTTGGGTCACAGTCCGAAAACGTGTAGGCGGCGGCGGTGCGCCGGCTAAGTGCGGTTGTTCATACTCAACGATGCCGCCCCCCGGCAGTAAGGCTTCCATGCGCAACGTGACAAGGTTGTTCGGATCGTAGGGGCTATAGGCCGGGTTCGGATAGTCAATGGTGATGAAAGGTTCATTGGGGTCGACCAGACCTGCATCGGCCTGCCTCACCGTGACTGCCGGCATACTCGCAATCGTGCCGGAGATCAGGATTGTCAGTGATTGGGACGAGGCCAGTACAGTGCCCAGTGGGAACTCCAGCCGCCAGGTGATTACCATTGTGCCTTTGATCAATTGTTTGATGATGTCGTCATCGACATTAAAAAAAGATGAGAGTCCTGGATTGGCGGCAGCGTCGGGCAGATCTTGGGTCAGCACCGGTACACCATCGACAGTACCGCTCAATGTCACCAAAACACGAGCGTTTGTCGGCGTTGAGCTTCCGTTTGGAAGCCGGCGTGGTGCAACCACCTCGATACGGAAATTACTCCCCGCGTCCTCGTCGTAATTGACCGAGGTTGCATCGACAAAATTGATTTGGAAGTACGCCCGTTCAAGCAAGTTGGGATCAAGCTCGGCTTGCACATGTACGGCCTGGGAAAAGTGCTCGACATGCCCGGAGCGGTTTTGAACTTCATCGAACACTTGGTAGCGTATAGGAATCAGGCCGCTACCCGTGCCAATGGTATTTGGCGGGACAGTCACTTCAATTGGCTTTGCCCCGGAGGCATGGTCCTCATCGAGTTCAAAAACTACCACCTGCGCGATCGTGTCCCAATACAGAGAAACCTTATCGCGCACACGCTTACCGGGGTAATCGAGCGTAATTAAAACACCCAGGGCAGCGCGCTCCGGCGTCAACACTGCTCCGGGCATTGCCAAGTCAGCGGGCAAGCTCAGCAGTAATCTGTTGTGATAGCCCAACCCAGGCTGCTCGTCCAGGCCAGGCCGTGTTTCCTTGACGAAGACCGTCAAGTCATCTGATGTTCTGGATGTGCCAGGGCCATTTCGCACAACCCGCACGAACACCGGAAAGGAGGAGTCTTGCGGGACGCGCTCTTGTTCGATAGCCAGCCGAAAAAAGCTGTTGCCTGTTTCACCGGGTCTGACGAAGTCTGAAGCCAGAGCCACTGTTCGACTGCCGTGGTAGTACTCGTACGTATCGCCTTCTTGCAAACCGGTCCAGCGAGAAAGCGTGACCAGCAGGTAAGGGTCGACATGCCGCAGGCCCAGGCCTCTGTCAGCTCCCACTACGTCGAGTATCGGGTTGGAATAGATCGGCGGGTCGAGATCGTTGATAAACGCTGATGGTTTGCAAGCAACGGGAAAGTGGTCATCGGGCGATGGTAGCTTGGACATGGATGAACTCCTCGAATAGGGCCTCGACAGCCGCGGTTCAAGGAAATCAGACGCTTGAAGGGGGGGGGTCTAGCTGTCAGAATTGACAGTGGCGACAAACGGTGCGGCCTGATGCTTCGAGTCTCACATCAGAGTCAACAGGACCAGCGCAAAATAACGCGCGCCTTTGGCCATACTCACGACCAATAAGAACCGCCACAACGGCTCGCGCATCACCCCAGCCACTAACGTCAGCGGGTCACCAATAATCGGCACCCAACTGAGCAACAATGTCCAATGCCCCCAGCGCGCATAATGGCTGCGAGCCTTGTCCAGTTGCCTGGCGCTGACAGGGAACCAGCGCCGTTCCTTGAAGCGCTCCACCGAGCGCCCCAGCAGCCAATTGACCAGCGAGCCCAGCACGTTACCCAGGGTGGCGATACCCAGCAGCAGCCAAAGGTTGTAATGCCCGCTGAGCAGCAGGCCCACCAACACGGCTTCCGATTGCAGGGGCAATAACGTAGCGGCGCCAAATGCCGCGACGAACAGCCCGAGGTACCCCATCAACACCGATCAGTGAGCCGGGTAGTCCGCTACCACCACGTCTTCGCCGTCGCGGGTCAGGCCAATGATTTGATACGCCTCGCTGCGTCCGTCTACTTCCATGCCTGGCGAGCCCAATGGCATGCCCGGTGCGGCAAGTCCCAGCAGGTCGTTGCGCTTGCGCAGAGCCAGGACCTGCTCGGCGGGTATGTGGCCTTCGACGAACTTGCCGTCGATCACCGCGGTGTGGCAGGAGCCAAGGCGTGGCGCCACGCCCAGGCGTTGTTTCACCGCGCTCATGTCGGCTTCAATGTGGTCGTTGACCTTGAAACCGTTGCTCTCCAAGTGGCTGATCCACTTCTTGCAGCAGCCGCAGTTGGCGTCGCGGTGTACATCGATGGGGATCAGTTCGGCGGCCTGGGCCAGGGTGGTGGTAAACAGGGCACTGAGCAGGGCCAATCGCAATGGGGTTTTCATCGTGGGTCTCACTGAAGGCGCGGCAATAAGCCGGGCATTCTCCCTGCTTTTGCAGGCATGTTTGCAATCTGACGTCGTGGTAATGTTTCTAAATTATACGAAACCCTGATTTTCCAGCCGCTGCTTGAGCCGGTCCAGCGCGATCGCGGACAGTTCGACCATGCGCTCGTGCAAAGACGCCAGTTGCAGTTCGGTCTCGTAAGTCAGCACCCGCTTGAACAGGGTGCCGTCCTGATGAGCGCGCAAGTAGTAATGAATGGAACCATCAACCGCCAGGGAGGTGAACACGGCTTTGAACTCGCTGGGGCGGCGGGCGATTTGTACGCGGTAACTCATGGGGACGCGTATGCCCAGCAGGTCGATGATTTCGGTAAAGCGCGTGCCGACCGGCAATGAGCCGGTGGTGCCGGTGTCGGCGCTAAGGGAGGTGGGGTGCCACTCGTGCCAGCGGTCGGGTTGGGTGACATAGTCGTAAACCGCCTCGATCGGCGCCTGGATGAAGCGCTCCTGACTGATCTGCTCCAAGCGGACCGAATGCTCAGTCGCGTGCATGACACACCTCCTGTGTGGCGGTTTTTACACTAGGAGCTGTGAGAATAGTCTGACTCCCGCGCTTTGCACGGGAGCATTGCGACCGTTGGTTAACTTGGCTGCTCGCCGGCTTTGCCCGGTTTCGCCTCATTCAAGACCGTGCCTTGGGCGAGCGTCCAATGATCATTGACGCGTGTGTGAATGCTGTCTGTGGGCTGATGATTGGCGATGCGGTCGTTATCTTCGCCGGTGTAGAAGGACGTACGGTCATGCCCTGTCAGCAGGTCATCGCCCTTGCCGCCTTTCAGATAGTTGTTCCCGCTTCCGGCATACAGTTTGTCGTCGCCGTCGCCACCGTCGAGCAGGTTCTGTTTATGTGCGTTGCCAAACCCTGCATAGAGTCGGTCGTTGCCCGCGTTACCAAACATAAGGGTGTTGCCGCTTGCGCCGATGATCAGGTCGTCTCCGTCGTTGCCTTCGGCATAGCCAGAGTTGCTACCCAAGAGCAGGGTATCGTGGCCACCGCCGCCAAAGAGTCCGGACATGCCACCGCCGGCCTGGATGAAGTCGTTTCCGGCGCCACCCTCTACTTCCAGGAGGTGCTTGACGTCATCATCGACTATGACTCTGTCATCGCCGCCATTGGTTTTGATCAAAAGGCTCTGATCCGGGCCTTGTAGTGCTTTGGCGTCAAGCACATACGGTCTGCCGTTGATGATGAACTGCAGCTTGTCGCCCGGCCAACCGCGCACGTGGATTTCGTCGGCGCCATTACCGGTTTCTACTATGAGCCGATTAGTTGCGATCTTCGGTTTTTCGGGGTTCCAGGTGCTCCAGGTGATTTCCCGACTGAAGGTCACATCACTTTTTTCAAGCAGCAGATGCGTCCTGATATTCGGCACGCCCAGCTGCAAGTCTGAGGGTGGGTCATAGGGTGTCGGCTTGGACTGCTGCGGTTCGGTAGAAACCGTGGAGTGATGGGGGACTGCTGCATGAGTGAGGGGTAATAGCATCAGGTGTCCTTCGGGTTGATCATAAAAGTCTGACAGTGCGTCATGACTACTCTTGCGTGGAGGATCGGCCCAAAGGGTTCCTGCGGGCGGGGGCGCATTTGCGTCAAGGTATTTGTGCCAACCTTTAATGCGCCCCTCGGGGCAATCAGATATCCAGCATGGTCATCACTTCCTTGGGGTAGCGCAAACCGGCGGTTGCATCGGCCGGGAAGATCGCATCCAGCCCAGCTAGTTCGTCCTTGCTGAGAGTGATCGATACCGCCGCGACATTCTCTTGCAGATACGCACGCCGCTTGGTCCCGGGGATAGGAATGATGTAGTCACCCTGGGCCAATACCCAGGCCAGTGCCAGTTGCCCGGCCGTCACACCTTTTTCTGCCGCCAGGGCCTGCACCTGTTCTACCAGCCGCAGGTTTTTTGCAAAGTTTTCACCCTGAAAGCGCGGGCTGTGGCGCCTGTAGTCGTCTGCGCCGAAATCATCCGGGCTTTTCAAGGCACCGGTGAGAAAACCTCGGCCCAACGGGCTGTACGGCACAAACGCGATGCCCAGGCGCTGGCAGGCAGCGAGGCAGCCGTTGTCTTGCTGGTCACGGCTCCACAGCGAATATTCACTTTGCAGGGCGCTGATGGGATGGACCTTATGCGCACGCTCCAGGGTAGCGGCGGATGCCTCGCTCAGGCCCAGATAGCGCACCTTGCCCTGTTTCACCAGGTCGGCCATGGCGCCGACGGTTTCTTCGATGGCCACGTCGGGGTCGATGCGGTGCTGGTAGTACAGGTCCAGCGTATCCACCCCCAGGCGTTGCAAGGTGCCGTCGATGGCATTGCGGATATAGTCGGGCCGGCCATTCACCCCGCGCACTACGGGGTTGGCAGGGTCGCGCACGATCCCGAATTTGCTGGCCAGGAACACCTGGTCGCGCTTGCCGGCAATGGCCTTGCCGATCAGTTGCTCATTGGTGTGCGGGCCGTACATGTCAGCGGTATCGAGGAAGTTGACGCCCAGCTCCAGGGCGCGGTGCAAGGTTGCGGTGGCTTCGGTGGTATCGGCGACGGGCGTGTAGAAATCGGTCATGCCCATGCAGCCAAGGCCAATGGCAGACACATGCGGGCCGTTTTTACCGAGTTGTCGAGTGTGCATAGGGAAGCTCCTTGTGATGAGGGGCCCATTGTTACCCTTGAAAAAATGCAGATAAACCCGCTAAAAGTGCTATCACTGTTCGTAATATCTAAACAATCTCCCGCAGGAGCATTCTTTTGGACCGTTTTAACGCCATGCGCGTGTTCACTCGGATTGTTGAATTGGGCGGGTTTGCCAAGGCCGCCGACAGCCTGCAATTGCCACGCGCCTCCGTGACAATTCTGATCAAGCAACTGGAGGCCCATCTCGGCGTGCAACTGCTGCAGCGCACCACGCGCCACGTCAGCCCGACCCTGGATGGCGCGGCGTACTACCAACGTTGCGTGCAATTGCTGACTGATCTTGAGGAAACCGAGGCGGTGTTCTCCACGCGGCGCCAGAACCCCCGTGGCACATTGAGCATCGATATGCCCTCAGGCATTGGGAGCTTGATTGTGATTCCGGCTTTGCCAACGTTCACCGCGTTGTACCCACAGATCGAGTTGGAGATCGGCCTCAATGATCGGCCAGTGGATTTGATTCGCGAAGGCGTCGATTGTGTGTTGCGCGGTGGTCCGGCCTTGGATGAATCGCTGGTGGCACGACCCTTGGCAATGATGGAACAACTGACGCTGGCCAGCCCCGCGTACCTTGAACGCATGGGCACGCCCAGCAGCCTGGAACAGCTGGCTGGTCACCAAATGGTCGAGTACATTTCCAGTGCCAGCGGCAAACGGTTTGGCCTGGAATTTGTGCTGGGCAGCGAGTTGCGCCCGGTCAACCTGTCGAAGGTGGTTGCCGTGAACAGTTCCGCCGGTTACTTCGCTGCGTGCGAAGCCGGATATGGGCTGATCCAGGCGCCTCGATATCACGCCCTGCGTCAACTGGCCGAGGGCACGCTAGTGCAGGTACTGGCCGATGTGGCAGTGCCGGAAATGGCGCTGACCGCGTTATACCCACCCCATCGGCAGTTGTCGCAGCGGGTGCGGGTGTTCGTCGATTGGCTGGTGCAATTATGCGCGCGGCCCGGCACGGGTTTACAACGCTAGGCTTGCGCCCTGCGATAGGCCCCTGGCTGTTGCCCGGTGACCTTGTGGAAGGCTCGGGTAAACGCCGCCACCGATTGATACCCGGCTGCGAGGGACACCTCGGCCACGGTCTGGTCCGCCTTGAGCAGTTCACAGGCGTGACGCATACGGATCATCAGCAGCACTTGCCCAGGTGACTGCCCGCACAATTCACTGAACCGTTTAAAAAATGCCGAGCGCGACAACCCGGTACGGGCCGCCATGCTTTCCAGGCTCCAGGGCTCGGCCGGGTGTGCGATCAATTGCTCCAGCAAAGGCGCGAACGCCGGTGCCCGACCCAATGCGGCCAGGCCGCCAAGCTCGGTATTGTCGATCACTTGCTGGCGCAACACGTATAGGAACAACAGGTGGCAAAGGCGTTCAAGCAGCGCGGAAGAGGGCGCTGGCGTACGTGCGCATTCTTGCAGGATCAACTCGAAAAGATTGCGTGCAGCCGCAAGCGACGGGTCGCCAGCGCGCAGGATGATCCAGCTGGGCAGGGTGTCGACAATCAGCGTCGACAAGCCGGATTGGAAGTGAAAGAAACCGCAGACTAATCCCACACCGTCCGTGGCCGTGCTGTCGAGGGGCAGCATCTGCCGGCGTGGGCACTCTTGGGCGCCTGCCGCCGTGGCGTGCCCGGACAGCCGAAAGGCAAAATCACGCAGCAGAAACACCGCGTCACCATTATTCAGGTGTTGGGGCGTTGGATCGCCGTCGATATGCAGCCAGCATTCGCCCTGCACGATCAAGTGGAAGCTCGCCTGTGCCAGGCCATGGGTGCTCGCGTGCCAGTCACCGCAATAGCGGCCGACGTGAAACAAACTGGTGTTGAGTTCGAGGCTATCTAATAACCAATCGACAAGAACATCGGACGAATTCATCTAATGGAAAGACTCAAGAGCAAGTAATCGCTACTTTAGCCTATTGAGCGCTTTTTTTAGAACCAACAGACTGGGGCATTCAAACCCAACAGGAGACCACTCCATGTCCCGTGTACCGTTGCTCACGCCTGAAACCGCCCCGCAAGCGGCCAAACCCTTCCTGGAAAACGCGCTCAAAGGCTCGGGTTTTATTCCTAACCTGCTGGGGGTACTGGCCAACGCACCCGCCGCGCTGGAAACCTACATCACCGTCTCCGGCTTGAATGCCAAGGCAGAACTGAGCCTGGCCGACCGTGAAGTGGTGCAATTGATTGCCGCCACCAGCCACGGGTGTGATTTCTGCGTCGCCGGCCACACGGCGGTTGCCCGCAATAAAGCCAAGTTGCCAGAGGAGGTGATCGAGGCCTTGCGCCGCCGCGGTGAGTTGCCCGACGCGCGCTATGAGACACTCGCTGCCTTTACCCGTGAAGTGATTGCCACCCGTGGGGATGTGAGTGACGCGGGCTTTGAGGCATTCCGCGCTGCCGGCTACACCGACGGCCACGCGTTGGAAGTCATCCTGGGTGTCAGCCTGGCAACCCTGTGCAACTTCGCTAACGTGTTTGCCCGCACCCCGCTGAACCCGGAACTGGCGCAATACCGTTGGGAAAAACCGGTCAACTGATTCGGCGTTGGCCCACCTGCTGTAAAAGGAGAGACATGAATGCTTGACCCAATCTTGAGCCGTTGGCTCGATGTTCAAGCGCAGGCCCTGGACGTGGGCAGTTGCGATCCACAGGAAGTGCTGCCGCGGCTGGCAGAAGCCAATATTCTGAAAATCGGTGTGCCCACTCAATTGGGCGGCCTGGGCGGTGATGTGGCGGGGGCGGTCGAGGCCATCGCCAATGTGGCCAGCCATTCCCTGGCGGCGGCGTTTGTGTGCTGGGGCCAGCGCTCGTTTATCGAGTACTTGCTGCAGAGCCCCAATCAGCGCCTGCGCGAGCAACTGATGCCAGACCTGCTCAGCGGCAAGTTGGCCGGCGCCACCGGGCTGTCGAATGCGATGAAGTTTCTGTCGGGTATCGAGACGTTGCAGATCAGCGCCGAGCCCAACGACCACGGTTGGACACTTAACGGTCGCCTGCATTGGGTGACCAACTTGCGCAAGAATGGCTTTGTCGCTGCAGCGGCCATCGAGCATGCGGGCGGCGGCGCGCCGTTTATCCTGGCGATTCCGGATTCGGTGGCCGGGTTACAGCGTTCACGCGACCTGGAGCTGCTCGGGCTGCAATCGAGCAACACCGCAGCGCTTGGCCTGGAAGGCGTGGAGCTGAGTCGCGAGTGGTTGCTGCACGAGGATGCGCGCAAGTTTTTACCGGCGGTACGCCCGGCGTTCCTGGGCTTGCAGTGCGGCATGTCGATTGGCTTGGCCCGGCGTTCGCTAGCCGAAGTGGCTCACCATTTGGGTGCCAGTCGCACTGTGCTGCGCGAAGAGTTGGAAGCCCTGCGCGTGACCCTGGATCATCTGGTCAGCGAGCTTAAAAACGGGCTGTTGGCCGGGCGTTTTACCGCCGAGCCCATACCGCTGTTCAAGCTGCGCATCGCCTTGGCTGAAACCGCCGCCAGCGCCGTGCAGCTTGAACTGCAAGCCAGCGGTGGCAAGGCCTATTTGACCGCCCACGGCAGCGGCTTTGCCCGGCGCTGGCGCGAGTCGGCCTTTGTGCCGATCGTAACGCCCAGCCTGGTGCAACTGCGTACCGAGCTGCATCGCCAGGCCAATCTATGAGCCTGCCGGTATTGACGGCCCAGGGTATTTGCCTGGGGTATGGCAGCGGGCCGGTGCTGCAAGGCTTCGACTTGCACTTGCAACCGGGTGAAGTGGTGTCGATCCTGGGCCCCAGCGGCGTGGGCAAATCCAGCCTGCTGCGGGTGCTGGCCGGCTTGCAGGCACCTCAGGCTGGCCGCGTGCAGGTGTTGGGCGAACCATTGAGCGGCCCGCATCCGCGCGTGGTGGTGGCCTTTCAAGACCCGAGCCTGCTGCCTTGGCTGACCCTGGAAAAGAACGTTGCCTTCGGCCTGGATTTCGCCCGCCAACCGCACTTGAGTGTTGAAGAGCGCCGCCGGCGTGTCGACCACGCCATTGCGGCGGTAGGGCTGGAACCTGCGCGCCAGCAGTTCCCGGCGCAATTGTCCGGTGGTATGGCCCAGCGCACGGCATTGGCTCGCTGCCTGGCGCGTCAGCCGCAAGTGTTGCTGCTCGACGAACCCTTCGGCGCGCTGGATGAAGTGACTCGCGCCGATATGCAGCACCTGTTGCTCAAGGTCAATCGTGAGCAAGGCTCGGCGGCCGTCTTGATCACCCACGACATCGACGAAGCGCTGTTATTGTCGGACCGCATCCTGCTACTGGGTAACCGCCCGGCGCGGACGTTGGGTGAGTGGGTTATCGACTTGCCACACCCTCGGGAAGAACAGGTCGAGGCCATCGGCGCACTGCGTATCGATATTCTGAAAACCTTACGGCAGGCGAGCCGCCCTCAACCCAACCCCCTTGAACAACAGGAGATTAACTATGTGTCTGGATGACTTGACCCACTCGCGCCGTGACTTTCTCAAGCTGTCGGCGGTGCTCAGTGCCGCCGGCGCCTTGCCGTTGTTGAGCAGCCTGCAAGCCCGTGCCGCCAACGAGCCCGATGCGCCGGTACGCATCGGCTATTTGCCTATCACTGACGCCACGCCACTGCTGGTGGCCCACAACAACGGCCTGTTCGAAGCCGAAGGCATCAAGGCCGAGCGCCCGGTGTTGTTGCGCAGCTGGGCCCAGGTGATCGAGGCGTTTATCTCCGGCCAGGTCAACGTGATACACCTGCTGTCACCCATGACCGTATGGGCGCGCTACGGCAGTAAGGTGCCGGCTAAAGTCGTGGCGTGGAACCATGTGGGCGGTTCGGGCTTGACCGTATCCCCAGGCATTACCGACGTGAAGCAACTGGGCGGCAAGTCAGTGGCGATTCCGTTCTGGTACTCGATCCATAACGTGGTGGTGCAGCAACTGTTTCGTGACAACGGCCTCACGCCTGTCACTCGTGCCACCGGCAGTTCGATTGCCGCCAATGAGGTCAACCTGATCGTGTTGCCGCCCTCGGACATGCCTCCGGCCCTGGCCAGCAAACGCATCGACGGCTACATCGTCGCCGAACCGTTCAACGCCTTGGCAGAAAACCTCAACGTCGGTCGCGTGCAGCGCTTTACCGGCGACGTGTGGCGCAACCATGCCTGCTGCGTGGTGTTCATGCACGAACACGACCTGACCAACCGTCCGCAGTGGTCGCAAAAGGTCGTGAACGCCATCGTCAAGGCCCAGGTGTGGACCCGCGACAACCGCGAAGAGGCGGTAAAGCTGCTGTCCAAGGATGGCCCGAACCGCTACACGCCCCATGCCGAGCCGGTGTTGAGCAAAGTCCTGGCGCCTGCGGCCAGCGACCGCGCCGGCTATGTTGCCGACGGAGCAATCCAGCACGCCAACTGGGACGAGCATCGCATCGACTTCCAACCGTACCCGTTCCCCAGCTACACCGAAGAACTGGTGCGGCGCTTGAAGGACACCTTGATCGAAGGCGATAAAAAGTTTCTCGCAGACCTGGACCCAGCCTTCGTCGCCAAGGACCTGGTGGACGACCGTTTCGTGCGCAAGGCGATCGAAGCCGTGGGCGGCATGCAGACCTTCGGTTTGCCGGACGGCTATGAGCGGCACGAGGAGATCGGCGTTTGAACAACAGCAGAATCCCCGGCTGGTGGCTGGGGCTGAGTGGCTTGGCGGGGTTGTTGGTGCTGTGGTGGCTGGGCGTGAAAGTCTTTGGCGAGGCCGATGGCCTGTCGGCGCGCTTTTCCCTGGCGGCCACCGCGAGCAGCCTGTGGGAATTGCTCGGACGCAGTGAGTTGTACCTGCACATCGCCGTCAGCTTGAAGCGTATTTTTGTCGGGTTGTTTCTCGCGTTGTTAGTGGGAGTACCCCTCGGGTTGCTGGTGGGCAGTTCGCGTAACCTGGAGGCGGCGACAACGCCGGCGTTCCAGTTTCTGCGGATGATTTCGCCACTGTCGTGGATGCCTATCGTGGTGATGCTCATGGGCGTGGGCGACCAGCCTATCTACTTCCTGCTGGCCTTCGCGGCTGTCTGGCCGATCATGCTCAACACCGCAGCCGGCGTGCGTCAGCTCGACCCGCGCTGGTTGCAACTGAGCAAGAGCTTGAGCGCCACGCGTTGGGAAACATTGCGTCGGGTGGTCATTCCTGGCGTGGTGGGGCATGTGCTGACCGGCGTGCGCCTGGCCATCGGTATTCTGTGGATCGTGCTGGTGCCCTGCGAAATGCTCGGGGTCAGCGCGGGCCTGGGGTATTACATCCTTGATACCCGCGATCGTCTGGCGTACTCGGAGTTGATGGCGATGGTAGTGGTCATCGGGTTGCTGGGGTTTGCACTGGATGCGTTTGCGCGTTGGGTGCACCAGCGGTGGGTGCATGGCGGCTGATGATTTTGATCGTTGCCTGCGTGCTGCGCAGGCAACTATTTAACGTGTTGTCAGGTTGCTGGCGAATAGATTTGCAGGTCTCCCGCCAGATCGTTGTCAGCGTTCAGGGTGCCCATCGGCCCCGGTTTAATATCCTTGGAGTTCGTGCCGTAGCCCACCTTCATGCCTGTTCGTTCGTAAACACCGATACCGATCCCTCCGGTCGCCTCAGCCAGGCCGGTGACGCCTTGAGTGGTGTTGATGTGCTGGCGTCCTACCAGGGCGACCACTTTGCCTTTGTGTTTGTGTTGTTCAATGACGCGTGCCGCGTAGTAGTTAAACTCCTTGAGTCTTTTCAGGTTTCGTTGGGTTGTGCTTAGCTTCGTGTAAGCATTCCGGTCATGTCGGTGACGCGTCAGATAAAAGTGATCGAGTGGTACGACTTCTATTCCGGCGTCCTGGAATTTTTTGATCAGCGTTTGCAGATTGTATTGAGGGTGAGCCGGTCTCAGGTTGGGGCCTGTATGGCCCATGCCATCGTCCTTGAGTAATCCACGGTTGTCATAGACGACACCCTCAATGCCGACCACCTTCACATTTTTGCGTTTGAACAGCTCTATGCTCGCGTCAATTTCGCGGAACATGGCCAGATGCTGGTGGCTCTCCCCAAATATCACCACATCCGAATTGTCCAAGGCTTTTTCAATCAGGTCGGGCACTTTCTCGTAGGGTTTCGTTTCCGGAATCGTGGGGCGGTTCGGTGGGTCTAAAGGGTCCAGTTTTTGATGGAAGTCATTCATTTCTGCTTCGAATCGTTGTTCTGTCGGTTTCCTCCGGCTCGGTGTGAAATGGCCTTCGTTGGGACGGCCTTTAATGTGTACGACGTATTCTTCTTTGATGGAGTCCAGATGATCGGTTTTGTTTACGATCACTGGTGTTGTTGGCGTTCTTGCATCGATGTTCGGCGTTTTTTCGATGGATTTTTTGTAGGGGTGAAATCGGCTGTTTTGACGAGCGCTCACTTGCCCACGGGGGGAGAAGTCCGCGCGGGGTGAGGGTGGCATCAGTGTATGCACCGGATCGAAATCCTGAGGTGCACCGAAAGCTTTCTGTTTATGCGCATCGTATGCATACCAACGCCCATCCCGCTTGACCGCCATGCCCTCGACACTGTTCCCGCTGACTTTAAAAGTGCCCGTTGCGGCCGCCTCATAGCGGCTTGCGGCGCTGATCAGCGCTTCGCGGTTTGCGGTACCCTTGAGGGAGCCCACCAGGCCGGCTATCGCTTCTGTGCCTTCGTAAATGGTTTTGCCCGCGCCTTTTAGCAGATCGCCCACGCCGTTTAACGGGTTCAGCTCCTTGAGCAGAGACGGCACCATGATTTTCGTGACCTTGAGCGCCTTGCTGACCGCAGATCCAGCAGTACCCAGCACTTTGCCAATCTTGGCCGCCATGCCTACGCCAGCAGTGACAAAACCGAAAACGTCAAAGGCGACGTCCGTGATGCCTTCCCCATAGTTGCCCTCCATGAAGTTGACGATTGCAGAACGGAAGGGAATAAGGTTGAGGAAAAACTCTGTGACGTGGGTCAGTATTTCTTGGTTGCTTTCAAAGGTCGTGGTTCCCGCGGCGGCTTTCTTGATGGCTGGGTTATCCAGTTCCAATGCCTTGATCACCGAGTCGGCAATATGATGACTGCGGGGGTTGATGAGCATATAAGGCTGCTCAGCGGTGGAGGGCTGTTCGCGATCAAGTTCACTTTCCTTGAAATCACTGAGGTCGATTCGCGAAACCGGCACGGGTTTGTTCGGGAGAAAATCGAGCAGTGTTTGCCAGCCGTCAACGCGTTTGGCATTGGCTCTGTCTGGATAGAATGGCTCCTCCCTGATCAACTCATTGGCAAACGCTTCGGGGGCTTTCGGTGTTTTTCTCTTGCCCAGACTTCGGACAACGCCGTTTACGGTGTCGAACTCATAGGTGGTTGTTTGCCCGTTGTGTTGCGCGGTCACCAGTATGGTCGGGCTGGTATGAAACAAGGTTTCCCCTTTGAAGGGCATCCAGCTGACCCTGTAGCTTTTTTCTTGAAAGTAATTGAGTTTGCCTTGGGTGAGGTTTTTTCTATCTTCGGGCGGCAGATTGCTGAGTGCGTTGAGGATGGACGTTTTCTAGACGGTCTTATGGTTGTCCAAGGCGGTTGAAAAGGCATCCTCAAACGCGCGCTGAATATTGAATGACGCACCTTTGGTGAAGGCAATTATCGCATTGAGATCCACACCGGTATTTTCTTTGGTGAGTTCCCAGCGACCGTCCATGACCCGTTCTTCCATGACGATTTCCAGCAGTGATCGCGGATTGGAGGGTGTATCGCCATTGTATTTGGAAAAAATCTTGAGCTCGAAGTCCATGCCGGGGCCGAATGTCTTCAGCAGCAGGTCCAGCGCCATCTGTTTACGGCTTGGGAAACTCCCGCCGATTAGCGACGAGGCTTCCATCAGTTTATCGAGTTGAGCTTTGAACAACGTCTGGGCTTTATCCAGGTCGGCTGGCTGGTACAGCGCATCGTCCTTGGCCGGGAGAATGTCATTGGCCACTGCCCAGTCCAACATCGTTGCGGCTTGCGCAGAGGCGGGGGCGGCGCCTGCTGTGTCGGCGGTGATCATCACTTCGGCAAACGACATAGTGGCAACCCGGCCTGGGGTTTTGGCTTCAATGGCTGCCGCCGCCATGCACAGGTTTGCCCACGCGGTGCTGCCGTACACCACGGAGTCAGGGATGTTCTTGACCAGCAAATGCGGGGCTGCGCGGCTGAGTAACAGGTGTGCAGCCGCCCCTGCCAATTCCGGTGATTCGCGCCCTGTATCAATCAGGTGTTGGCGCAGGCTGTAGACGATAGTCGACAGCCGTTGGCCCCAATGTTTTTTGTCTGCCAGGTCGAAACCCGCCACATGGTTTCGTTGGGGCGCTGTCAAGGATTCGGGGTCTAGCAGCAATTGAATTGCCGCCAGTGCGTAGTCGTTTGCG
The DNA here is from genome assembly GCF_018135665.1 of Pseudomonas sp. B2021. NCBI lineage: Bacteria > Pseudomonadati > Pseudomonadota > Gammaproteobacteria > Pseudomonadales > Pseudomonadaceae > Pseudomonas > Pseudomonas sp. B2021. The sequence continues at coordinate 3,503,638 of NZ_SMOF01000001.1, read as the reverse complement.
CTGGAGTCCGTGGCAATGCCATTCATTTTGGTTTGCATGGCCTGGCCCAGCGCCTGGCCATCCTTGGAGCTGATCAGGGTTTCGAGCACCTTGACCGGGTCCTCCAGTGTCTGCTCGGAGAGATGCAGGTTTCTGCCCAGATGTTCCAGTATGCCGCGCTTGGGGATCTCCTGTGGTAACTCAGGATCGCTGTGCACATGCTCGACGGCGGCCATGCGCAGCGTCTGTTGTTGGCCGGCGTCCAGCGGGATCGGCCAGGACAAGCCTCCACTGAAATTGCCCAAGGGGTGTTGCTGTGCTCGCGCTTTTGCGGTTTGCGCCAATGCCAGCAGTTCATCCCTGGTCTTGGGCAATGGCAAGCCATGTTCAGTGATGAAGGCTTCAAGGCTTACGGACAGGCCAGGTACCCTTATATAGGCTTGGTAATGGGCGGAGTCTGGCGCGATATTCATCGGTGTTTTTTTCAGAATGGCCGACACGTCGCGCTCTGTGGGGGTGTCTGACAAGGCCTGGGCGGACTCGTTGAGTTTTTGCGCCAGGTAGCGCCAGTTTTTTTGATTCCCCAGGTTTTGATCCAGCGCCTGGCGTGCGTCAATGCTGCGTGATGGGCTGTCCAGCCATTGCTCACGAGCCTCCAGAGCGCTGCTGCCGTCGAAATGCGGCCCCAGGTCAGCGGCGTGATGCACGTCCGCCTCAGTCAATAGGTGTCGCCAGGGGTCGACCAGTTCCGGTTCGACGCTTTGCCGGTCATACAGCGCTTGCAGTGCGCTGACCACCTGTTGGCGCTGACGCGCCAGCAACTGCGGCACGCCTGCGGCGATAACGTCGGCCTCTACCGGGGAGAGGTTCTGGCTCAATTGATTTTTCCAGTCACCCTTCAGGCCTTGTTGAACCTCTATTGGCAGGCTCAGTAACAATTGCTCTGCGGCATCGGGATCGTCGTTGATACGTTGACGCAGCGCCGCAAGTGCCTTGGTCGGGCTTTCGAATGTTTCATAGCCATCGCGGGGGGTGTAGAGCACTGTCAGCCCGTGCTGTTGGCCAGGTGACAAGGTGCGGTCGGTTTGCGCGCTATTGAATGGGCGTGCCGCTGACGCCCCGTCGCTGCTGGTGATCAGGAAGGCGCCCGCCAGCAGGCTGCCGGCGGGGCTTGGTACCTCGAGCTTGAGCGGGTACACACCAGGCCGTTCTCCATCTCTCATCGCGCTTTCCCGAGCCTCCAGGGTCGGATACTCGAGCGCCTTGTCGATCAACGATTTGGCGGCAGGCGTCAAAGCGCCGTCCTCCACTCCCAAGGCTGCCAGGGTGGAAAGCATCTCGCGGTGGATACCCAACAACTCGTTTTGGGGTGACTCAGGGTTGGGGTCGCCCGTGCGTGGCTCGGTCCAGAATCGGGCGAGGCTCAGGGGCAGTTCTTTTTCGATGGCTTGTGCAATTGAAAGCAGGGTGTCGCGAGTCTGCAATTGCTGGGTGCTTTCGCTTGGCGAGTCGCTGCGGTAAAAGCCGACTTCCATGCCGACGATACTGGTCGAGGGCTCAGCGTCCGGAGATGTCTTGAGTTGGCGCAACGCATTGAATAGCGCCTCGGTGATGCCTTCTACCGAGACCAACTTGCGCTGGCCCTGCTCATCGGTGTGATAGCGGTGTACATACAGCGACGAGACGTCCACGGGCGGCGCAATGCCTAAACTGCGGGCGAGTTGCTGCTCGATAACGCTGCTGAGCGTCGGCTGGCGTAGCAGCAGTGCCTGGATGTCCTGATTGAGTTGCTGGTATTGATTGAGCAACAGGCGTTGATCAGTTATTTGCAGGCCCTTGATCAGGTCAGAGCGATTCGCGCTGACTGGTGCAATGGCCTCCACCTCAGGAAGGGAAGGGCCGTGGACCTCAGATGCATGAGCGGTTTCTTCGGTGGAGACGTCACGACGCGGGCGAGGGTGAGTGATACCTATAATCAAGTGGGCTAGTCCAATGGCTTTGGCCCACGCGTCCTGATGATAGTTCGAGGGATGATTCTTCCTTAGTTGGGCCTCGAATAATTGGTTTGAAGGTGTCGGAAGGTTCCGAATCCAGCCCGAGCGATGCTGTAAATGAATATGTACGACCGATGTCGCAGGACAAGCCAAAAATTTTCATCGCCTGTAACATACGATGCTGCCGACCTCGCGCCATCCCCGTACGCGGGTATGTGCCTGGCCTGTACGGCGATACACCGTGGTTACATTCTTAAGGTTCAGGAACTTGTCATGACCCAAAAGCAACGCTTGAAATATTCGCTTCTGATTGCCCTGGCGGTACTGGGCGCGATGTTTGGCCTGTCTTATCTGCAAAACATAGGCGTGATCAGCGAAAAAACCTTCCAGTACCTGGCGATCGCGATTGCCGTGGTCGTCGTGGTGATCAACGGCATCATGCGCCGCAAGGTCAAGCCTAACTTCTGACGGGCATCAGTCAGGCACGGCTTTCAAGGACCTTGGCAGCCTCTTCATGGAGGCTGTAGCTCTTGTCAGCGTTCAGGGTGATCACGCCCTCGCTGCACAGACGCTTGAGCACCTCGCGCACGCTGAGAAACGACAACGGAATGCCCAGCTCCAGCAAGTGGCTGTGCACGCCGCGGACCCCTAGGGTGCGCTGGTTGTCGGCGGCGGTGAGGAGGGCGTCGATGACCTTCAGCCGGATGAGGCTGGTGCGCAAACCGAAACACTTGAGCAAATGGCGGATGCGCTGGTTGCCCTGCTGTTCGGGCGCGTTGCCGAACGCCTGTGTGCCTTTGCCAAAGTGAGTATCTGTGGCCTTTGAATGTCCATCCGTGGGCACTTGAGGGTTATACATGCAAAAACTCCTTTTCAGAGCCTGATCAGGAAAAAGATGGTGCTCTTGAGTAATAAGACGAACGAGTGACGCAAATCATGAAACGGCGGATGTAGAAAATTTGTCGGTATCGGGTTTGTCACTTTTCAAGCGCTGACGATATACAGCCGTGTGCGGCTAAATTATTCCGGTCGATGTGCGTTCTTACGGTGGGGTAACCATCCCTTGTGAGGGTGTTCAATTTGACTGTGGAGTCGGCGTGATTATTTCCAACGGGTTGTCCAGAGTGGGCGTGGCAGGGCTGTTGCTGGGGCTGAGCCTGGCCGCATCGGCACGGGAACAAATGACGCAGGCGTCGGCGGATATCCGCCGTACCAGTTATGGCGTGCCGCATATTCGCGCCGTTGATGAGCGTGGCCTGGGGGTGGGTATGGGCTACGCCTATGCCCAGGACAACCTGTGCCTGTTGGCCAATGAGGTGATCACGGTCAATGGTCAGCGCGCCAGGTTTTTCGGGCCGGACCAAGCGACCCTGGAGGAGCGCAACAACCTCGCCAGCGATGTGTTCTTCAACTGGCTGAATACACCCGAGGCCGTGGCGGCCTTCTGGAAAGCCCAGACGCCAGCGATGCAGCAGCGCATCGAAGGGTACGTGGCTGGCTACAATCGTTATCTAAAGGAGCAGGGCGCCCCCGCGCAGTGCCAGGCCGCGTGGGTACGGCCCTTGGTGAAGGAAGACCTGGTCAAGTTGACCCGTAGGCTATTGGTGGAAGGGGGCGTCGGCCAATTCGCCGAAGCCTTGGCCGGGGCAGCACCACCCCAAGCCACCGCCGGCATGCAATCCAGCGCCAAAGCCTTTGCACTGGCCGCAGCCAACCAGCAACGCTTTACCCTGGACCGAGGCAGCAATGCCGTTGCCGTGGGCCGTGACCGCTCCTTCAATGGCCGTGGCATGCTGCTGGCCAACCCGCATTTCCCTTGGGTGGGCGGCATGCGTTTTTACCAGATGCACCTGACCATCCCTGGCCAGTTGGATGTAATGGGCGCCGCACTGCCAGGGTTGCCCGTGGTGAACATCGGCTTCAACCAGCATGTGGCGTGGACCCATACCGTGGACACGTCCAAACATTTCACCCTGTACCGCCTGACCCTCGACCCCAAGGACGCCACCCGTTACCTGCTGGACGGCAAGTCCATCCCCCTGGATAAAACGGCGGTAACGGTACAGGTCAAGCAAGCCGACGGCAGCCTCAAGGCCGTGACCCACACCGTCTACAGTTCACAGTTCGGCCCCGTGGTGCAATGGCCCGGCAAGCTCGACTGGGACCGCCGCTACGCCTTCAGCCTGCGCGACGCCAACCTGGGCAACGACCGGGTGCTGCAACAGTGGTACGCCATGAACCGCGCCGGCAGCCTCAAGGAATTGCAAACCTCGGTGCACACCCTGCAAGGCATCCCCTGGGTCAACACCCTGGCCGCCGATGACCAGGGCCAGAGCCTGTACATGAACCTGTCGGTGGTGCCCAACGTCAGTGCCGCCAAGCTGGCAACCTGCAGCGACCCACGGGCCGGGTTGCAAATGATCGTGCTCGACGGCGCCCATAGCGCCTGCGCCTGGGACATCGACCCGCGCGCGGCCCAGCCCGGTATCTTTCCGGCCGACCAGTTGCCCCAACTGCAACGCACCGACTACGTGCAGCACTCCAACGACTCGGCATGGATGGCCAACCCCAAGGCGCCCCTGAGCGGCTTCTCTCCGGTGATCAGCCAGGACAACATCGGCCTCGGCCCGCGTGCGCGCTTCGCGCTCCAGCGCCTGCAAACCCTTGAGAAACAGCCGATCAGCGTCACCGACCTGCAACACATGGTCATGGACAACGAGGTGTACCTGGCGGGCCAAGTCATGCCCGATCTGCTGACGTTCTGCGCCAAACACCTCGGGGCCGACGCCGCTGCACTGCAACCACTTTGCACCAGCCTGAAAAACTGGGACCAGCGCGCCAACCTCGACAGCGGCGTGGGCCTGGTACACTTCATCAACCTGATGCAACACCTGCAGCAAATCCCCGACGCCTGGCGCGTGGCCTTCGACCCGGCCCACCCCCTGACCACCCCAAGTGGCCTCGCCATCGACCGTGCCCCGGTCGCCAAAGCCCTGCGCGAAGCCATGCTGGCCTCCAGCGCAGAGGTCGGCAAACTGGGCCAGACCCGCTGGGGCGACATCCAAGTTTCCGGCCAAACCCCCATCCACGGCGGCCCGCAAGAGCTCGGCATCTACAACGCCATGCAAACCGTGCCCCGCGCCGACGGCAAACGCGAAGTCGTCAGCGGCACCAGCTACCTGCAAATCGTCACCTTCGACGACAAAGGCCCCAACGCAGTCGGCGTACTCGCTTTCTCCGAGTCCAGCAACCCGGCGTCCGCCTACTCAAAGGACCAGACCCAAGCCTTCTCCGAGAAAAAACTGCGCCCATTGCCCTTCACCGAGGCCCAGATCAAGGCCGACCCGCACTACCAAATCCACACGGTGAAGGAGTAGGGCAGACGCGCAACCCATTGATGCCAAGGCAGAATATTTTTTGAAATCAAGGGGTTGCAGGCCTAGGCAAATGAGTACATAATGGCGCCCATCGAACGCAACGAAGCATTAAAAACTTCAATGTATTCAATGAGTTAGAGTAGAGGCACGCTTCACATAGCCCACTCATGTTTGTATGCGGTGAATGTCAGCAACAAGGGCATTGATCGTTTGAGGCCGAGTAGCAAAATGGTTATGCAGCGGATTGCAAATCCGCCTACGCCGGTTCGATTCCGACCTCGGCCTCCACTCTTAGAAACCCCGTAGGTTAACGTCTACGGGGTTTTTTATTGCCTGGGATTTAGCAATACCGCCACCGACCTCATTGCGTGAAACTGATCGAAGCAAATGATGTCCGATTGCTATCGGCCAAGGACGAGGTCCGCCAAGCGCGCATTGGGTCTACGCTCATTAAAGCCTCAAACGACCTCCTCACGCCGTTTTAGCCGCGCGCTTATCCTGCCAGCGCAGAATAACGCCCGCACTCATCAAAGCTGACAGAGTGAACCATGAAACAAAAAATTCTTCTTGTAGCCGTGTGTGCTGCACTCATCCAAGGCTGTGCCGCCCCTTCCAAAAGCCATGAAGAATCACCTTCGATGCCAACTACCTCAGCCGCTGTAGCCCAGCCAACCTTATCTGCTTACGACTGGAACCTGGTCTCGGCAACGGATGCGTCGGGCAAGCCTCTCATGGCGATGAACAAAGGCATCGAGCGCAAGTTGCGTGTCGCCTTCGGTGACAAGAACCTGAGCATCAGCGGCGGCTGCAATCGTCAGTTCGGCGGCTATCACTATCAGGACGGGGTTCTGAAGGTTCAGCCACTGGCCTCTACGCTGATGGCCTGTGACAAGAGCCTGATGGACCTTGACGCCCAGGTAGGGCGGCTGTTCAAGGGCGATCTGCGCGCTGTGATCACCGGCGATAACAGGGCGCCGATGCTGCAACTGACGACAGCAGACGGCTCGGTGCTCAAGTTGCAAGGCGAGGCCACCCCGCAGACCCGCTATGGCAGCGAGGGTGAGGTCAAGTTTCTGGAAGTGGCGGCCAAGACGGTCAAGTGCAGCCATCCTTTGATTCCAGATTATCAGTGCCTGCAAGTGCGTGAGCGTCGCTATGACGACGCGGGCCTGCAACTGGCGACCCAAGACACCTGGCATCCGCTGTACCAGCCTATCGAAGGCTTTGTGCATCATGACGGCTTGCGCACTGTGTTGCGGGTCAAGCAGTACGAATGGAAGAATCCGCCAGCGGATGCCCCTTCGACTGTCTACGTGCTGGATATGGTGGTCGAGCAGGACGCTTCTGGCAGCAAGTAAGCTCGCGCAAACCCCGTAGATTAGCGTCTACGGGGTTTTTTATTGGCTGTGATTTACCCGTTTTTCGACGAGTGACACGTCTAGATCAAGGGTTATAGCCCGATCGGGGTTGTCACCTGAGGATTTGCCGACTACCCTGAAAATGTTTGAATTATTACAAACAATTTCGGTGTGGCTGTTTTTTCGGTCATACGGCTTCAGGACGAGGAACGAAAAATGTTTTCACATGAAGGTACTGCGCTAGAGCTGTTGGTCTTGGTTTTTGGCGTCACTGGGTTGTTGTTGATCGCCTGGTTTATTCACCATCAATACGAGCTCAGGTCGCGCAAGAATGTAAAAAAACAACATGCCTCTGGCCAGCAGCGTGAAGCTCAAAGCCGCTAACCGTCCCTTCACCTGTGCCAGCCTTTACGGCTGGCCTCAGAATCCGGCTTTCAAAGGTCTGCAAGGTTTTCCCGAGCCCACTGCTCGGCAGTGGTGACCGGAATCGACTGTTGCTCGTTGAAGGTGGCCGCCTTAGGCCAGGCCACACCTTTGCCTTGTGCGAATACGGCACGGTACTTCTTGATGTGGTGTGTGGGGTCTTGCTCCAGTGCCTGCATGAGGTAGTCAACCGTCCACACGTTGCGCTTGAACGAACGATCCAGAACACGCTCCAGCATGCTCGCAACCTGCCCATACGTCACGGTGTCGCCGGCCAGGTAGACAATCTGATTGCGCAGGCGCGGTTCGAAGAACACGATTTGCGCTGTCAGCGTGCCGATGTCGTCTGGCGTGGTGAGCGTCACGCTATTCTCCAGACTGCCCAGGGCGTTGACTGTGTTGTTGTCGAAGTCGACGACCTCGAACACCGGCTCGAACAGGAAGCTGGTGAACATGCCTGTCGAGATGATGACCCATTCAGTGTTGTCCTGGGCGCGCAGCAACTCGCGCACATCGAGCTGAGCATCGAACAGATCCTGGGGGCTGCCCCGGCCAATCACTTCGAAATCCACGCCGAACTGCCACGGGAAGTAGCGCTTCACGCCGGACTTGAGCGCGGCGGTCGCCAGCTTCATCGGGGTTTCGCGGCCCGCGACCATGCCCGCGCAGCCGATCACGGTATCGAAGCGTGCGAAGACCTTGGCAAGTTGATCGATTGAGTCGTTCACCAGGTCTGCGGCGACCATCTGAATGCCCAGGCCGCGCAGCTCATCGATCTCTACCTTTTTTTCGGGCACTTGCGTGTTGATGGTCGACTCCCTTAGCAACACGCTGAGGGTGGAGCCGGGCGCGCGTTTGGCCTCACGCGCCAGATTGCGCAAAACCGGCAGGCCGAGCTCGCCGGCGCCTAGAACAAGGATCGATTGAGAGGGAAGTGGGGTCATTTCAGGCATGATTTCTCCGCAGACCTGTTGGCGATAAGATGAGTTCATGCTGGCACGATTCGGCAGCGCTCATAAGAAGGCACACGGGTGATACCAGGGGTAGAAATGACCGATCATGAAACGCTCAGCCAGGCAGAAGTTATCTGCCAGTCGCTCAGGGAAGAAGACGATGGCGTCAGGCGTGAAGTCCTGGCTCACGCCGGTAGCCGCTGGTCACTGGGCATTTTGCATGCCTTGGGTGTGTACGGTGCGATGCGTCATGCCGAGATAAAACGGCAGATGACAGGTGTGACTCAGCGCATGTTGACCAAAACTCTACGCGCCATGGAGCGCGATGGTTTGTTGGTTCGGCGCGAGTTCGGTGAGATTCCGCCCCGCGTCGAGTACGAGCTGACGCCCCTGGGCCGAGAGCTTTTGATTCGCATGTCGCCTATCTGGACCTGGGTGGTGGAAAACGTGGAGGACTTTCGCAAGGCTCGGCGTATTTTCGACAGTCAGGAGGGCAAAAAACCGGCGTGGCAGGTTCCCACACCGATTCCCGATGCGCCTCGGTAAGCGCAACTTCTCGATGAAGGCTGTGCAAGTGTATGCCTCGATCCACCCCTAGCTGTACGGGGCGCAGCGCGCCATAACCCACTACTGTCGCAGGCACATCACCACCGCTTGGATGCCGCGCCATGATCATGTCTACCAGCCTGTTATCAGCCTTCGTGCTGTTCGCTTTTGTTTCTTCGATCACCCCAGGGCCCAACAACACCATGTTGCTGGCCTCAGGCGTGAATTTCGGCTTTCGCCGTTCGATGCCCCATGCGCTGGGGATCAGCATTGGCTTTATGCTGTTGGTGATTTGTGTGGGGCTGGGCTTGGGCGAGGTGTTCAAGGTGTTCCCGTGGGCCTACACGCTGTTGCGGTATGTCGGCGCCGCGTATTTGTTATACCTGGCGTGGAAGATTGCCAATGCGGGCGGCATGTCTGATAACCCGGATGAACATGGCAAGCCGATGACCTTCCTCGGTGCGGCGGCCTTCCAGTGGGTCAACCCCAAAGCGTGGATTATGGCGCTGGGGGCGATCACTACCTACACGCCGGCCGAGGGTTATGTGACTAATGTACTGGTGATCGCCCTGGTATTTGCAGTGGTCAACCTGCCGAGTGTGTGCGTGTGGGTGGGGTGTGGCAGCGGCTTGCGCAACTTGCTGCGTGAGCCGCGCTGGTTGCGGATGTTCAACTGGTCCATGGCCGGGCTGTTGGTGCTGTCGCTGTATCCGATGCTGTTTGTGGGCTGAGGTGGCATAGGTAACCACGATGCGAAGCGAGTCGCTCTTGATCTTGCTCTGCTTGTGATCTTGATCTCAGGCGCCCCGTTAAACCCCGCTGGCCGGAATTCGACAGGGATTTGGGGGGTAAACCGGCAGGGATGCCGGTTTAGCCGCCCCGCGCCATGGATGGCGCGTGGCGGCGGCCCCCCAAATCACTGGCGGATTACGGGCACACCGAGCCCAAGCGAGGTGCCGAGGGGTGGGGCAAGAGCCCTTTGGTTACTTTGGGCTGGGCCGGCATTCCGGCTTTTCCAAAGTGACCCGCTGTCAGAGCGGAACCCCAAGTAGCCGTTACCGCTGGAATGGATATGTACTCGGTATAACAGTGTCGCCTGCCAGGCCGCCTTCGCGAGCAAGCCAGCTCCCACAGTTGGATCGTGGGGCGTCAGGTAGATAAGCGTCGGGTATGAGGCCGTCATGGGAGCAAGCTCCCTCGCCACAGGGGAAGTAGCGCGGGCTTAGACCGGTGAGATGGTCGCCAACATACCGATACCAATGGTCAACACCAAAAAGCCAAACAGGAAAATCGCCATCTTGGTCATAAGGCCTCCGAGGGGAAGGGGACGACAGGAGTGTCGGGATGGGGCTATTGTCCGCCTCAAGCGGTTTTCAATACAGGCGCAGATCGAAAAGAAAAAACCGTATCAGATCACCGCGCAGCGCCTGGGCCGTGGCTTTTGAAGCGAACAGTTTTTATCAAGATCAGTGCAATGGCCGCTGCCCGCCTTGAGCGTCACCTGAGACAGGCACTGCATTTGCCCCTAAGATAGCCCCCACTGCACAACAATAAGCGTGGGCCGACCCTCGATGGAAAGACGCCAGTTCAGCGGTGGCATGCAAGGCAAGAACCTGCGCTACCTCAGTGATAACCCCCAGCAATCAACCTCGGTCACCCGTGTCGGTTTTTTGCTGCTCGAACACTTCTCCTTGCCGGCCTTCACCCAGACCCTCGACACGCTGGTGACCGCCAACCTGTTGCGCCCTGATCTGTTCGCTACGCGCACTTTCGGGTGGGGCGAGGGCGAAGTCATCAGCGACTTGGGCCTGATCATTCGCCCGGATGCGAACCTGATGCTGGCGAGCTTGCAGGACTTGGACCTGTTGGTGATCTGCGGTGGTTTTCGCACCGAACTCAAGGCCAGCGAGCCATTTGTCCAATGGCTGCGCAGTGCGGGTGAAGCGGGCGTGCGCCTCGCCGGTTTGTGGAACGGCTCGTGGTTCCTCGGGCGTGCGGGGCTGCTGCAGGGTTATCGCTGTGCCATCCATCCCGAGCATCGGCCGGCACTGGCCGAAGTGTCCAAGGCGGCGCAGGTCACCAGCGAACCCTACGTCATCGACCGCGACCGCCTCACTGCGTCCAGCCCCTCGGGGGCTTTCCATATGGCCTTGGACTGGATCAAGAGCCTGCATGGCAAAGCCTTGGTTGAAGGCATCGAAGATATCCTGGCGTTCGAAGAGTCGCGCTACCGCCGCATCAAACCCACCGAAAACATGTGTGTCAGCGCGCCGTTGCGCGAGGTGGTGAAGTTGATGGACGCCAACCTCGAAGAGCCTCTGGAACTCGATCAACTCGCCGTCTACGCCGGCCGTTCCCGCCGCCAGTTGGAACGCCTGTTCAAAGAACAGCTGGGCACCACGCCGCAACGCTACTACATGGAACTGCGCGTCACTGAAGCGCGACGCCTGTTGCAGCACACCGAGTTATCCCAGGTGGATGTGCTGGTGGCGTGCGGGTTTGTCTCGCCGAGCCATTTCAGCAAATGCTACAGCGCTTATTTCGGCTATCGCCCCTCCAAGGAGAAGCGGTTGGTCAAGTAGCCCACATTTGGTTTTCGGTGTTTTCAGAAACGATCCAGCCGATAAGGCTGTAATTCTGGCACACGCTCACCCGCCGCAAGCTGCCCAACCCTCTCGGCCGTCACCGCTGCTTGTGTCAGCCCCAGATGCTGGTGACCGAACGCAAGCAGTACCTTGCCCTCGCACACCCGGTCAATGATTGGCAGCGAGTCGGGCAGGGAAGGGCGAAACCCCATCCAGGGTGTGGCTTCGCTGTGGCTCAAGTCGTGTCGGAACAGCCCTTTGCTCAACCGGTGCAGCTGCCAGGCGCGTTGCATATTGGCCGGGCGGTCGAGGCCGGCGAATTCGACCGTGCCGGCCAGGCGCAGGCCACCGGTCATGGGCGTCATGATGAATTTGCGCTCCAGCGAAGTGACCGCGAAGGGCAGTCGCTGTTGTTCGTGGGGCAGCATCAGGTGGTAACCGCGTTCGGTGTCCAGTGGCACCTGTTTGCCGGTGAGTGCGGCGGTGAGTTTGGCCGAATGGGCGCCGCAGGCGATCAGCACTTGCTGCGCTGTCATTACGCCTTGGTCGGTCATCAGGGAAACGCCGCTGCCCTCCAGGCGCGCATCCAGAACCCGCTGCTGAAGAAATTGCACCCCCTCGGCCTTGGCTGCGTTCACCAGTTCGCCAACCACCGTGTACGGGTCCAGAAAGTGTCCGGTAGCCGGGAAGAACAAACCGCCTTGTATGGCGTCGCTCAGTTGCGGCGCAGCCTTGCGCACCGCATCGCCGCTCCAGGACTCCACGGCGACGCCTTGCTGCCTCATGCGTTGCTGCACTGCATCCAGTGCAGCGCGGGATTCGGCGCGCTCAAACACCAATAGCGAACCGTCTTCACGCAGCAATTGAGCTTGTCCAATCGATTGCAGCAAGCGTTGCCACGCGCCCAGGCTGCCTTCATTCAGCGCGCGAAGGCCGGCCACGGTGCGCTGATAACGCGCTGGCCGCAGGTTCAACAGCAGGCGGATAAACCAGGGCAGGGCGCGGGGCAGGTAGGCCCAGTCCAGGCGCAGTGGGCCCATGGGGTCCAGGAGCATGGCGGGCAAGCGCTTGAGGATTGACAGGTCGGCGATGGGGAAGACTTGCTCCGTCGCCAGGTGGCCCGCGTTGCCGTAGGAGGCGCCCATGCCGGGTGCCTGGGCGTCGACCACCACGACTTGGCGACCCTGGCGTGCCAACTGCAAGGCGCAGGCGACGCCGATAATGCCGGCGCCGACCACTACGATGTCTGCTTGATTGGGATCGGCCATGGTTATGCTTCTCGTTGGCCGTCGAGCAGGCGCCGCAACCGCAGCGGGTTGTCGTGCTGTAGGGCGGCGGGCAGCAAGGCGTCCGGGAAATCCTGATAACACACCGGGCGCAGGAACCGCAGAATAGCCGCCGTGCCCACCGAGGTGCTGCGTGCGTCCGAAGTCGCCGGAAAGGGACCGCCATGCACCATGGCGTCGCACACTTCTACACCAGTCGGCCAGCCGTTCACCAGCAGACGCCCAGCCTTGCGCTCCAGCACCGGCAGCAGTGCCCGTGCGTGTGGCAGGTCTGAGTCATCCATCTGCAGGGTGGCGGTGAGTTGGCCTTCCAGGTGTTCGGACACCTGGCGCATGTGCTCGACATCGCGGCATGCCACCACCAGCGAGGCGGCGCCGAATACTTCGGATTGCAGCTGTTCGTTGTTCAGGAACGCCTCGGCCTGGGTCACGAACAGATGGGCCTGGCCCAGGTTCGGCCCGGTCGCTGGCATGCCCTTGGCGGCGATGTTGGCGTGCTGGGCCAGGGCCTTCACGCCGGTTTCATAGGCGCTGAAAATACCCGGTGTGAGCATGGTCTGGGACGGGCAACGCGAGAGCCGCTCACTGGCGGACTGGATAAAATGGTCCAGAGCGGCGCCTTGCAGGGCGATCACCAGGCCAGGGTTGGTGCAGAACTGGCCGGCGCCTTGGGTCAGCGACGCCATGAACCCTTCGGCCAAGGCTTCGCACCTAGTTTCAAGTGCAGCAGGAAACAGGTATACCGGGTTGATCGAGCTCATTTCCGCGTACACCGGGATCGGCTCCGGGCGTGCCTGCGCCGCTTGGCAGAGGGCAATGCCGCCACTGCGCGAACCGGTAAAGCCCACAGCCTTGATGCGCGGGTCGCTCACCAGTGCGATACCCACCTCGTTACCCGCACCATAGAGCAGTGAAAACACACCCTCCGGCAAGCCGCAGTGTTTTACCGCTCTGGCGATGGCGCGGCCCACCAGTTCGCTGGTGCCGGGGTGGGCGTTATGGGCCTTGACGATCACCGGGCAACCGGCGGCAAGGGCCGACGCGGTATCGCCGCCCGCCACGGAGAACGCCAGAGGGAAGTTGCTGGCACCGAACACCGCCACCGGGCCCAGAGCGATATGGCGCTGGCGCAGGTCGGCGCGGGGCAGAGGTAGGCGCTGGGGCTGTGCGGTATCGACGCGCACGTCGAGCCATTCGCCCAGGCGCACGGTGCGCGCAAAAGCGCGCAGTTGCCCGCAGGTACGGCCGCGTTCACCTTCAATGCGTGCGCGAGGCAAGCCGGTTTCGGCGCAGGCGCGTTCGACCAGCTCATCACCCAAGGCTTCGATGTGGGTGGCGATCGTTTCAAGCAACGTGGCGCGATCTGCCAAGGGGGTTTCGCGGTAAGCGTCAAACGCGGCCCACGCGAGTGCGCAGGCCTGTTCTACGTGCTGCTCATCCCCGCCAGCGTAGGCGGGTTCCAGTGGGGCGTTGGTGGCGGGATTGATCGCGCGGATCGCATCGCGATGGCCGGATATGGATTGCTGACCGATCAGCAGCTTGCCTGTCAGAGTCATGGTGAAATCCTGGAAAACAAAAGAGGTGTTGTAGGAGCGAGCTTGCTCGCGAAAAACGTGCCTACAACGCGTTCGTTCAGGGTGAGCGCGTTATCGTTAACGTTCTTCGCGAGCAAGCTCGCTCCTACAAAGAATCAAGCGGCGTTCTGTTCTGCCGACCAGTTGGCATACCACTGGCGGAACAGCGCGTATTGCTGCTCGGCATAGCGGCGCTGGGCCGCGCTGAGCGCGTCGGTTTCGTTGAAGTGCAGGGCGTAACCCTGGTCGCCGTTGAGCACCATCAAATGCTTGTAATACAGCACCAGGTCGCAGCCCTCGTCGAACGATGACAACACCGCTAGCGCAGCTTCCAATTCGCGGGCCTGGCGACGCGCCTTGGCATCGCCCTTGGCTGCCTTTTTGCTCAGGGCTACCAGTTGCAGCACTTCGAGTGGTAGTGCATTGCCGATGCCGGTAATGGCGCCGGTGGCGTTGCAGTTGACGAAGCCGTGGACCACTTGGGTATCGACGCCGACCATCAGGGTCACATCATCATCCTGGGAGGTGATGTTTTCGGCGGCGTAGCGCAGGTCGGCGGCGCCGCCGAACTCCTTGAAGCCGATCAGGTTCGGGTGTTCGCGACGCAGTTCGAAGAACAGGTCGGCGCGGGTGGCGAAACCGTAGTAGGGGCTGTTGTAGATCACCGCCGGCAGGTTGGGGGCGGCGTTGAGGATCGCTGCAAAGTGGGCCTTTTGCGCAGTGACCGAAGCACCTCGGGACAGCACGCGGGGAATCACCATCAAACCATGGGCGCCGACTTTGGCGGCATGGGCTGCGTGGGATACGGCTTCACGGCTGTTCACCGCACCGGTGCCGACGATGGTTGGCACACCCGCCGCCACCAGGCGCGCCACGCCTTCCTGGCGCTGGGCCTCGGTGAGTAGCGGCCAGTCGCCCATGGAACCGCAATACACCACGGCACTCATGCCGATGTCGATCAGCTCGCGGCCCTTGGCGACGAGGGCGTCGAAGTCTGGTTGGCGCTCGGCGGTGCAAGGGGTCATCAGGGCGGGCATGCAGCCGGTGAAGATGTTGTCGCTCATGGTGCTAACTCCGGTTTCAGTTGAATTGATCAAGGGCTCAGATGCCCCAGGCAAACGGGTCTTGTTCGTCGATCAGCAGGGTGCCGTCGGCGGTCATGTAGGCGCGGCCGGTGATGAAGGGGCGTACGCGTTCGCCGTCCCACTCATAGCGGCCGAGGAATTGGCTGCCGGTGATGCTGGCTTGTACCCAGGGTTCTCCTGCGGCGAGTTTTGCGTCGGCGGCCAGGCAGGCGAGCTTGGCGCTGGTGCCGGTGCCGCAGGGGGAGCGGTCATAGGCTTTGCCAGGGCACATCACAAAGTTGCGGCTGTCGGCGTGGGCGTCGTCGGCGAACAGTTCGATATGGTCGATCAGCGCACCGTCTGCGCCACGGATGCCTTGGGCTTCGAGGGCCTTGAGCATCGCCCAGGTGTAGTCGGTCAGGGCCTCCACGTTATCCATCTGCAACTCATGGCCGTGGTCCGACACCAGGAAGAACCAGTTGCCGCCCCAAGCGATGTCGCCCAGCACCACGCCGTGCCCAGGCACCTCAACCGGCACCTGTTTGCGATAGCGGTAAGCGGGCACATTGCGCAGGGTCACGCTGCCGTCGTCGTGCAAGGTGGCCGCGACCGGGCCGACCGGCGTATCGAGGCTGTGCACGCCCGGTTGGATCAGCCCCAGGTGGTGCAGCGAGGCAACCAGGCCGATGGTGCCGTGGCCGCACATGCCCAGGTAGCCGGCGTTGTTGAAGAAGATCACCCCGCAGGTCGCCCCCGGCGTGACGGGCGCGCAGTACAGCGCGCCCACCAGTACATCGTTGCCCCGTGGCTCCAGCAGGCAGGCGCGGCGCCATTGATCGTGGTGGGTGCGCAGGTGTTCCAGTTGGCCGGCGATCGTGTCGCCAACCAGCGCGGGGAAACCGCTCATGACCAGGCGCGTAGGTTCACCGCCGGTGTGCGAGTCAATCACGTGCAGCCGTTTCATAAGGCGCTCCATCAGTGGGTGGTCGGGGACAGTGGGGCGCTGTAGTGCGCGTCGCTGACGGCTTCGCTTTCATCCTCTTCCTGCTCCAGGCGCACCAAATGGGCGGGCACGCCGGTGGCGGCGCCCCAGTAGTAGATGCCCAGGGCGCAGGCCGCCACCACCAGGGTGTCAAACGGGTGGCTGATCACACCGATGCCGCCAAAGCTGCCGAGTTTGGAGAGCAGGATGGTCACGGCGTAGAAGCCGATCAGCCAGGCCGAAGAGCGCACTTGTTGCTTGAGGTTCAGGTGCGCGGTCGGCACCCAGCGTGCACACAACAGGTACACCACAAACATCAGGATTTGCAGGCCCAGCAGCCAGGACACCGTGCTCCAGCCCGACCAGTACACGATCAGCGCAGCGATGATGAAGGACAGCGGGCCCAGCACCGCCATGCCCTTGACCCGAAACGGGCGCGCCATGTCGGGTGCATTGCGGCGCAGGGCGGCGACCGTCACCGGGGCCACGGCATAACTGAGGATTAGGGCTGCGGACACCACGTTGATCAGCGCTTCCCAGGACGGGAACGGCAAGGTCCAGAACACCGACAGCCCAAAGGTCAGCCACAGCGCCGGGCGCGGGATGCCGGACTTTTCATCGATGCGCGTGAAGACCTTGAAGAAGGTGCCGGTCTGCGCCCAGCCATACACCACGCGCGGGGTGGCGTTCATGTAGATATTGCCGCAGCCGCTGGGGGAGATCACCGCATCGGCCACCACCAGGTAGGCCAGCCAGCCCACGCCCAGCGCCAGGGCGATATCGCGATAGGGCAGGGCCAGTTCCTTGCTGATGCCGGCCCAGCCATTGGCGAGCATTTCGGTAGGCACGCCGCCGAGGAACGCGGTTTGCAGCAGCACATAAATGGCGGTCGACAGCAGGACCGAGAGGATCAGGGCGATGGGGATGGTGCGCTGTGGATTTTTCACTTCGCTGGCCACCGAAATGATCGGCGTGAGCCCCAGATAGGCAAAGATCACCCCGCCTGCGGACACGGCCATCTCGATGCCCGACAAGCCGAACGGTGCAAAGCCATGCACCTGGAAGTTCGCAGGCTTGAAGAAGGTGAACAGCACGCCGATCACCAGCAACGGCACGATGAACTTGAACACGCTCACCAGGTTATTGGCGATGGCAAAGGTCTTCACGCTGCGGTAATTGAGCACAAAGAACAGGCACAGCAAGGCAAATTGCACCAGCCAGCCCAGGGTGGTCGGGTCGCTGGAGCCGGCCTTGGTCAGCTGGGGAAACCAGGCTGCCGCATACTGGCGCGAGGCGACCACTTCAATCGCCACCAGGCTGGAAAACGCGATCAGCGTGATAAAGCCCATCAGGTAGCCCAGCAGCGGGCCATGGGAGTACACCGGGTAGCGCACCACGCCACCGGCGCGGGGCAGGGCGGCGCCGAGTTCGCAGTAGACAATGCCCAGCAGCAGCACGGCGAAACCACCGAGCAACCAGGAAAAAATTCCCGCCGGGCCTGCGATGGCAGACACGTGGCTGGCGGCGAACAACCAACCCGAACCGAAGATGGCCCCCAACCCGATAAAGGTGAGGTCCATCAGTGACAGCTGTTTCTTGAACTTGCCTTGGCCTGACATAGCGGCGCCTTCTTGTGAGTTATTGGATAGGCATGCAGTGGCGCTATCCTGAACCCACAGGCCTGGCTGAGGATTGATGTTTTATGCGGCGATGGATGACGAATTCAGCACAATTTGCCGCGCTCGACAGCGCTCGCCCCATGGCGCAATCTGCTGGCTGTCGACGATAAAAGGGCAGATAAAGTCATGTTGCAGAGCGCGTTCGCGAGCCTTTTCCAGGGCAGCCGACCCCACAGCATCGAGCAGTTATTGAGTGGGGTAGAGCAGTTGCTGCCGATGCTTGATGTACTGCCCAATGCCGCGATTTTCATCAAGGACATCGACGCCCGCTACGTGCTCGCCAACCGTACCCTGGTGCAACGCTGCGGCCTCAAGCAGCTGCAACCGCTGCTGGGCAAGACCAGCGCCGAAGTGTTTCCCGCCCAATTGGGCCCCGGCTATACCGAACAGGACCGTCGTGTGCTGAGGCAGGGCCTGGTGTTGGAAGACCAACTCGAATTGCACCTCTACGGCACCCGCGAACCCGGCTGGTGCCTGACCCACAAGTGGCCGCTGTACAACCGGCTCGGTGCGATCATCGGCCTGGCCGGGATCTCGGTAGACCTGCAATCAGCCAGCGAAACCCACCCGGCCTATCAGCGCCTGGCGGCGGTGGACGAACACATCCGCAGCCACTTCAACCGCCGCGTCACCCTGGGTGAATTGACCCGCATCGCCGGGATTTCCGTGGCGCAACTGGAACGCTACTGCAAGCGCGTGTTCCACCTCACGCCCCGGCAAATGATCCAGAAAGTCCGGCTGGAACATGCCCGGCGGTTGCTGCATACCGAGTTTCCGATTACCGAGGTGGCGCTGCAATGCGGGTATACCGACCACAGTGCGTTTACCCGGCAGTTCAAGTCTTCTACCGGGTTCACCCCGAGGCAGTACCGGCAAGCCACGCAAGGCGGCAGCGCAGGTGAATGTCTTCTGTAGGAGCGAGCTTGCTCGCGAAAAACCTCAACGATAACGCGGGCGTCCTGAATCAACGCGGCGCCTGTGGGTTTTTCGCGAGCAAGCGCGCTCCTACAGGGTAAGCGTTCTATTGCGATGCAACGAATGGCGCCCACGCCCCTCATATGCTTACACCGACCCTTTTCACCACGACAGGTACCGAGCTTATGACCGCGGCGAATAACGATCATGTGAACTGGCTGGTGCAACATTCCATGCTCCACGCAGCGCGGCAGCGGGCCAAGCTCTATTCGGGGCAAGGGCGCTTGTGGCAGCAGCCCTATGCACAGACCCGGCCGCGTGACGCTTCAGCCTTGTCGTCCGTGTGGTTCACTGCCTACCCCGCGTCGATTATCACCCGCGAAGGCGGCACCGTGCTGGAAGCGTTGGGGGACGAAACCCTGTGGCATACCCTGTCCAAAATCGGTATCCAGGGCATTCACAATGGCCCGTTGAAGAAGTCCGGTGGCTTGTCTGGTACCGAGCACACGCCGACCATCGACGGCAATTTCGACCGCATCAGCTTCGACATCGACCCGCAACTGGGCACCGAGGCGCAGTTACAGGCATTGACGCGCATGGCCGCCGCGCACAATGCGGTGATCATCGACGACGTGATCCCGTCCCATACCGGCAAGGGCGCGGACTTTCGCCTGGCTGAGATGGCCTATGAGGACTATCCGGGGCTCTACCATATGGTGGAAATCCGTGAGGAAGACTGGTCGTTGCTGCCGGATGTCGCCGAAGGCCGCGATGCACAGAACCTCAGCCCGCAAGAGGTGGATGCGCTGCGCGACAAGCACTACATCGTCGGCCAGTTGCAGCGGGTGATCTTCTTCGAGCCGGGGGTAAAGGAAACTGACTGGAGCGCCACGCCGCAAGTGGTCGGCGTAGACGGCAAACCACGGCGTTGGGTGTACCTGCATTACTTCAAGGAAGGCCAGCCGTCGCTCAATTGGCTGGATCCCTCGTTCGCGGCTCAGCAGATGATCATCGGCGACGCGCTGCACGCCATTGATGTGATGGGCGCGAAGATCCTGCGCCTGGACGCCAACGGGTTTCTCGGTGTAGAGCGCAAGTTGGACGGTACGGCCTGGTCGGAAAGCCACCCGCTGTCGATCACCGGCAACCAGTTGCTCGGCGGGGCGATTCGCAAGGCCGGTGGTTTCAGTTTCCAGGAACTCAACCTGACTGTGGACGACATCGCCTCCATGTCCCATGGCGGCGCCGACCTGTCCTATGATTTCATCACCCGGCCTGCCTACCAGCACGCGTTGTTGATGGGCGACACAGAATTTCTGCGCCTGATGCTGCGCCAGATGCACACGCTGGGTATCGACCCAGGATCGCTGATCCACGCGCTACAGAACCACGATGAACTGACCCTGGAACTGGTGCACTTCTGGACGCTGCACGCCCACGACAGCTTCATGTTCCAGGGGCAGACCTTCCCCGGCAACATCCTGCGCGAGCATATCCGCGAGCAGATGTACGAACGCCTGACCGGCGAACATGCGCCCTATAACCTCAAGTTCGTGACCAACGGCGTGTCCTGCACCACCGCCAGTATCATCACCGCAGCTCTGGGTATTCGTGACCTGGAGGCGATCACCCCGGCGGATATCCAGCAGATTCGCCAGATCCACTTGCTGCTGGTGATGTACAACGCCATGCAACCTGGGGTGTTTGCCTTGTCCGGCTGGGACCTGGTGGGCGCACTGCCGTTGGCGGCCGAAGACGTGGCGCACCTGATGGCCGATGGCGACACGCGCTGGATCCACCGTGGCGCCTATGATCTGGTGGACCTGAACCCCGACGCCGAGCTGTCGGCGGGGCAAATGCCGCGCTCCAAAAGCCTGTATGGCAGCCTGAACAGCCAACTGCAGGATCCAGAGTCCTTTGCCTCCCAACTGCAAAAAATCCTCGCCGTGCGCCGCGCCTACGACATCGCCGCCAGCCGGCAGATCCTGGTGCCGGATGTCGAGCATCCCGGCTTGTTGATCATGGTTCACGAACTGCCGGCGGGTAAGGGCACGCAAATCACTGCGTTGAACTTCGG
>NZ_SMOF01000001.1:3440933-3482806 GCF_018135665.1 Pseudomonas sp. B2021 | reverse complement strand
AACGATAACGCGTGCTTCCTGAATAAACGCGGCGTCTGTGAGTTTTTCGCGAGCAAGCTCGCTCCTACAGGGTAAACCAGACGATCAGTGGTGCTTGTTCTTGTGCTTATGCTTGTTGCCTTTGTGCTTGCCACCACTTGAGCGATGACCGCTCTCGTCATCGGCCAGGTTGTTACCCAACGCGCCGCCGGCTGCGCCGCCCACGCCCGCGCCAATGGTGGACCCGGTGCTACCGCCCAGGCGATTACCAATCAGCGAGCCGCCCGCCGAGCCCAAACCGCCGCCAATCGCCGCTTCGGTTTTATTACCTTTTTGCGCACCCACCGCACTCCCGGCTGCGCCACCTACGCCTGCACCGATGGCTGCACCGGTCGAGCCACCGAGCTGTTGGCCGACCACATTGCCCAACACGCCGCCTACACCGCCGCCCAGCGCGGCGGTACCATCTCCAGCGGCCAGGGCGCCTTGGGAGATCAGGATGCCCAATGCCAGGGCCGGGAATGTCATTTTCATTTTTTTGTACCTCAAGGGCTGTCTCAGGCGCTCACGGGTTAAAGCACGCCTGGCAATGTGATTAGAGCACAGGCCGCCGCACTAGGGTTTCGGTGTTCGCCCCTTGCGCAAGAAAATTTTTATCAACCCTCTTGAATTCCTTTTGCGCGTCCATAAATTTTTGATCACGCGATGCCGAATCCGGGTCGCGTACTAAATCACTTGGAGAAACTCAGGAGATTTTAAAATGGCTACTACCCTGTCGTTGGCCCCACTGTTCCGTCAATCGGTGGGCTTTGATCGCTTCAATGACCTGTTCGAGTCGGCGCTGCGCAGCGAGGCTCCGAATTCCTATCCACCTCACAATGTGGAAAAGCACGGTGACGACGCGTACCGCATTGTCATCGCCGTGGCTGGCCTGACCGAGGAGGATCTGGATATCCAGGTCGAGAGGGGTGTATTGACGGTTTCTGGCGGTAAACGCGAAACCGACGATAAGGTCGCTTACCTGCACCAGGGCATTGCCCAACGTGCGTTCCGGTTGTCGTTCCGCTTGGCGGACCATATCGAAGTACGTGGCGCATCCCTGACCAACGGTTTGCTCAACATCGACCTGCTGCGTGAAGTGCCTGAAGAGGCCAAGCCAAAACGCATCATGATTGGTGGCGAGGCCAAACCTGAACTGCGTCAGGTCAGCTTGCAGTAAAACAATCGGCGGTAAAAAAGGCGCTCTGCGGAGCGCCTTTTTTGTGTGCGCTGCAAACCCAGGCCCGCTAAGCCTGGGTATTGGGCGCAAACAACTGCCTGGCCTCGGCAAAGCATTTTTCTGCGATGGCCGAGCGCGGTTCGGTCTTGCGCATCACCATGCCCAGGGGGGCAAGGACGCTGGCATCCGGCAGGTGGATAAACGCCAGGTTCTCAATCGGGCTTTCCAGGCCGCTGTCCAACGGCATGATCGCGCAGCAGAAGCCTTCGTGAATGGCCTGGAACAGTTGATAGGTGGAGTCGCTTTCCAGAATCGGCTGGGGATCGAGACCGCGGCTGCGGAAACTCAGGTCGATGGATTTTCGGTAGTGCATGCCATTGCTGATCATCCCCAGAGGCAGTTCGGCGGCTTCTTCCCAGCTCATCTGGGTGCCTTCGAAGTGGAAGTGGCGGGTGTCGTACAGCAGCCCGACACGGGTTTCGCCCAGTTCGAAAAACTCCAGGTAGTTGGGGCTGACGTGGTCCAGGTAGCACACGCCGAGGTCCAACTGGTTGGTGCCCAGGGCTTCGATGATTTTGTCCGAACTCATGGAGGTGAGGCTGAACTTGAGTTCCGGGAAGCTGTGGGACAAGCCCTGGATGAAGCTGATCGGGTTGAAGCCGCTCAGGGGCACCAGGCCCAGGCGCAGGTTACCGACTAACTGGCCGCGACACGCAGCGGCTTCGGCGAACAGGCCGTCGTGGGCGGCGAGTAAAGTCCTGGCCCAGGCCAGCACGCGTTCGCCGGCCTGGGTGAAGCCTTCGAAGCGTTGGCCGCGGGTCACCAGTTCCAGGCCCAGTTCTTCCTCCAGGTTGCGCAGGCGCATCGACAGGGTGGGCTGGGTGATGTTGCAGCGGGCGGCGGCCTGGCCGAAATGGCGGGTCTGCTCCAGCGCGATCAGGAATTTAAGTTGTTTGATGTCCATGAAGGCACCTGCCTGGAAATAAGTGAACGGTCATGATTGGCGCAAGTGCCTGAAATCCACGGGATGGAGCCGATGATCGCATTGTAACGACCGGCACGTCCAAGTGCCCTTGCCACCGTGCGGCTGCATTGTTCCATTTTTGAGATGGAGCGGCCCGTTTCAGCCACTACCTAACCCTGAACGCGATGATTAAGGTGGTTCCACTGTTTTTTTGGGTGGGCCTGCTGACACACGTCCAGGTCGTTGCCCAAGCGTGTCTGTACAGGAAGTGCAGGCACGGCCGGGCGCAGTTCCGGCGCACACGCCAGGGAGGTATCGCCAAGCAAGAGGAAATGCAAATGACTGCATCAGGTAACGCTGCAAACTTCAATGGTCAAAAGCCGACGATTGACCCCGCTGACACCGCCATGTTGCTGATCGACCACCAGAGTGGTCTGTTCCAGATCGTCAAGGACATTGATGTTCCTCAATTGCGCGCCAACGCCATCGCGCTGGCCAAGGCCGCAACCCTGCTGAAAATACCGGTTATCACCACCGCTTCGGTGCCGCAAGGACCCAACGGCCCGTTGATCCCGGAAATCCACGAAGCCGCGCCGCACGCCCAGTACGTGGCCCGCCGTGGCGAAATCAACGCGTGGGACAACCCGGAGTTTCATGCCGCCGTCAAAGCCACCGGCAAGAAGACCCTGGTGATCGCCGGCACCCTGACCAGCGTGTGCCTGGCGTTCCCATCGATTGCGGCGGTGCATGAAGGCTACAAGGTGTTCGCGGTGGTCGATGCCTCGGGCAACCACTCCAGGCTGGCCACCGACCTGACCGTTGCACGCCTGGCCCAGGCCGGCGTGGTGCCGATCGACATCATGGGCACGCTGTCGGAGTTGCAAGGCTCCTGGAACCGCCCGGATGCCCAGGAGTGGGCCAACGTCTACACCCAGGCCATGCCGCACTACCAGCTTCTCATCGAGAGCTACGTCAAGGCTCAGGAAGTGGCAAACAACCACGAAGTACTAGACTCACAGCGCAAGTAAACACGCTGGGTTCTTTACGGGGCGCCTACTCGGGGCGTCACCTTCTTTATCAGGAGTACCACGATGTCTACACCTTACGTTCGCTTGGACAAAGACAACGCCGCTGTGCTGTTGGTCGACCATCAGGCCGGCTTGCTGTCACTAGTCCGTGACATCGACCCGGACAAATTCAAGAACAACGTGCTGGCCCTGGCTGACTTGGCCAAGTACTTCAAGCTGCCGACCATCCTCACCACCAGTTTCGAAACCGGCCCCAATGGCCCGCTGGTGCCCGAGCTCAAGGCACTGTTCCCGGATGCGCCGTACATTGCGCGCCCAGGCCAGATCAATGCCTGGGACAACGAAGACTTCGTCAAGGCCATCAAGGCCACCGGCAAGAAACAATTGATCATTGCCGGCGTCGTGACCGAAGTGTGCGTGGCGTTCCCGGCGCTGTCGGCCCTGGCCGAAGGCTTTGAAGTGTTCGTGGTCACCGACGCCTCCGGCACTTTCAACGAACTGACCCAGCAGTCCGCCTGGGCCCGCATGTCGGCCAACGGCGCGCAACTGATGACCTGGTTTGGCCTGGCCTGTGAGCTGCACCGCGACTGGCGCAACGACATCGAGGGCTTGGGGACGTTGTTCTCCAACCACATTCCGGACTACCGCAACCTGTTCACCAGCTACAACGCCTTGACTGAAGGCAAGTAAGCCCGAGCATGGGGGCTGTGCTGCGACAGGCAGTCCTCATTTCAACCTAGCACCAGGTGCGTTCAGATGAGCATGAACCGGTTTCCAGCTAACGACCTGTTATGAATTGGGCGCAGCTTTTGACCAAAGGTTGTGTCTCGGTCCGCAGGCCTTGGCAGCCCGCTTGAGCCGTTTATGCAGCCCCTGATCAACTATTTCAAAGTGGTGTTCAATCCAGGTATGGGCGCGCTGCTATTTGCGTTGCGCACCGTTGCAGCTGGATTGTTGACCTTGTACCTGGCCTTCATCTTCGACCTAGACCAGCCAAAATGGTCAGTGATGGCGGTGATTATCGTCAGCCAACCCTTGGGTGGCATGGCGTTGCAGCGTAGTTTTTCACAGATTATCGGCACCCTGGTCGGCGCGGCAGTGGCGGTGCTGATCATGGGCGTTTTCCCCCAGGCACCGGTCCCATTCATTGTTACCTTGTCGCTGTGGTTGGCGTTCTGCACGGCGGGTGGCACGTTGCTGCGCTACACCAGTTCCCACGCCTTTGTGCTCAGCGGGTTCACGGCGGTCGTCGTTGGGCTGCTTGCTGTACCGGAGCAGGATAATACCTTGATGCTGGCGATCACCCGACTCACTGAGACGCTGTTGGCGGTTGCCTGTGTCGGCGTGGTCAGCCTGTTGACGGCGCGCCCGGAAGCGGTCGCCCGGGGGTACTTTGCCAAAGTAGATCAAGTCCTGAAATTGATGGCGGCCCATGCGGCGGCGGTGATTCGTACCGAGGAGAGCGAGGCCGATTTCCGTAAGCGCCAGATGCAGTTACTCGGAGAAATCAACGCACTGGAAGGCCTGCGCCGGCATTTGTATTTCGATGCGCCACGGTTGCGCAGTGCCAACGGCCTGGTGCAACTGCTGGGTAATCAATTGGTATTGCTGACTTCACGTCTGACAGTGCTGCGTCGTCAACGCACGCTGATCGATGAGCGTTGGCAAGGTGAGCTTCCCGAAGACATTCAACAGCTGCGCGCTGACGAACTCGCGTTCCTGGATGAGTTGGCAGTGGCGGGGCGTTCATTATCGACGCAGGCGCGCCAGCGCTTTAGCGTGTTGCAGCAGCGCTTTGACCAGCAGGCCAATAAGGTTGAGCAACGTGATGAGCCCATAACAGGTACGTTACGCGCGCTGGCGTGGGCCTTGCGTTGGGAGCAGGCCAGGCTGTTGCAACAACTGGAAGAGATCCTGCAACTGAGTGATGCCATTCAGGAGGGCCGTCCGGCCAACTGCCTGCACCGCCAGAGCCGAAGTAATCCGCTGTACCTGGACTGGCGCCTGGCGGGAATGAACGCTGCCCGTGCGTTTATTGCCTTGCTTGTGTGTGGATTGATCTGGATCGAAACGGCTTGGGATGGCGCCCGGGCAGGGATGATCCTGGTGGGAATTCTGTGCTCATTGATGGCGACCTTTCCACGGCCCTTGGCGGCAAGCCAGAACTACGCACGTGGGTTTGGCCTGTCGCTGGTGATTTCAGCGGTCTATCAGTTCATGCTGGTGCCCGCCATTGGCGACGTCGAAATGCTGCTGTTGATTCTGGCGCCGTTGCTCTATGTGATTGCTGTGGGCCTGGCCAGCCCACTGACTGCGGGGATAGGCATGGGCCTGGGGCTTTCGACCTTCCTGATGGTGGGCCCGCAGAATATCGGGGCCTGGCAAAACACCGCGAGTCAGTGGTTCGAATTTGCCGGTGCCTATATCGGAGCTTGCACCTTGTCGTTACTGGTGTACTCCTGGGTGTTTCCATTCAATCCGGCCCGGCGCATTCACCGTCTGTTCGATGAGAGCCGGGAGCAGGTCTACGTATTGCTCAAGACCTCAGCGACGGATCAGCAGCAGTTCGCCTTTGAAAGCCGGATGATGGATCGCCTGACCATGATGCTGGGTTTGTTGCCCGCGACCAAAGACCCGCGAGCCCATGCGCTGTTCGAGGTCACTCTGGCCTGCATGGCCCTGGGCGTGGCGTTGAACCAGCTCAAGCAACAAGGGCAGAACAATACATTGCTGACGGCGCAAACCCAGGCCCGTTTGCAGTCGGTTCTGGACCAGTCAGGCCGTTATGTGGCGGGAAGGCCCACCGTCGACTGGCAGGCATTGACCGATGCATTGCGGCACCTGGGCGATGACCTGGACCAACTGCATGCCGCTGAGCTTTCGTCCGGGCATGAACAGCTCTGGTCGGTGTTTCGCATTCGAGTGGCACTGCTGATCGTTGCCTCGTTTATTGAGCGCTACCGCGAATTTCTTGAGCTCGATGAAAAAGGAGTGCCGTCTCTTGCACATTGATTTTGAGGTAGGTGGCGTCTACCTGCCGCCCATTGCGCAGGCTTTGTTGCTGGCGCTGCCGATTTTCATGGTGCTGGGCTGGTCCTTGCGTCGGCTGGGCGTGCTGCGGTTTGTGTGGCATGAGGCGCTGTTCGAAGGCGCGCTCTATGTCTGCGTGTGTGCTGTTGTGATTCTAGTAATGGGAGCCTCGTCACCTTGAAAAAATACATCGCCCAACTGATTACCCTGGCGGTTGTCTTGCTGGCGCTGGTCCTGGGCTGGTTCGCCTGGGAGCACTACACCCGTTCACCCTGGACTCGCGATGCCAGGGTGCGCGCTGATGTGGTGACCTTGTCGGCGGACGTCTCCGGGCTGATCGCCAGTTTGCGGGTTCAGGATAACCAGCATGTGAGCAAAGGGGACCTGCTACTGCAAATCGACCCGGCGCGCTATGCCCTGGCAGTCGAGCACGCACGACGCTCTGTTGAAGTGGCCCAGGCCGCAATGGGCCAGTCGGAGGCTGCAATTATTGCCAGCCAGGCGCAGCTCAAACAGCGCCAAAGTGAAGAGCGGCGCCGGCGTAGCCTCAAACAAGGGTTCGCCATCTCCGGTGAGGAGTGGGAGAAGTCCAATACCGACGTGGCTATCGCTCAGGCGCAGTTGCTCAGCAACCAGGCCAACCTGGGGCTGGCCCAAGCCAATGTGCAGCTGGCAAAGGCTGCCTTGACCCAGGCCGAACTCGACCTGCAGCGCACCCGGGTGGTGGCACCCGTCAGTGGTTATGTGACCAACCTGCTGACCCGCCAGGGCGATTACGCCAGTGCCGGCGGTGCCTTGCTGGCGTTGGTGGACAGCGATTCGTTTTATGTCAGTGGCTACTTTGAGGAAACCAAGTTACCGCGTATCGCACAAGGTAACCCAGTGCGGATCCAGTTGATGAGCGGCGAGACCTTTAGCGGAACCGTGCAGAGCATCGCCTTCGCCATCACCGACCGGGAGAACGCGCCTGGCAGTCGCTTGCTGGCCAACATCAACCCCAGCTACACCTGGGTCAAGCTGGCCCAGCGGGTCCCCGTAAGAATCAGGATCGATCCTGCCTATGCCGCCAAGGACCGCTTGCGCGCAGGCACTACGGCGACGGTGACGGTGCTTGAACAACAGGAGCAACGCTGATGAGTGTGTCATTGCGCCGGCTTATAAGGGTCTCAATCTCGCTGACTGTCTCGTTGTCGGCGACAGGGGCCTATGCCGATAACTCCATGGACCAGAGAGATAACCTCAGCACCGGTATCAATGAGCGCCAAAAGGCTGAGCTGTCGGTCACGCCGGGATTTGTCAGCGGCTCGTCTCTTAACGGCTTGCTGCGCAATTACTACCTGGGCCGCGATAATCACAACACACCGTCCAGGCGTGACCAGCGCGAATGGGTGCAGGGCGTGTACTTGTCCTTTCGTTCGGGATACACCGACACACCCATTGGTGTCGGGCTCGACGTGCATGGTTTTTATGGGCTCAAGCTGGATGGAGGAGGGGGCAGCGGCGGGGCCGGCTTGCTGCCGCTGGACCCAAAAGGCGCGTCGGAGTCTGACTTCTCGGCTGCGGGCGCGGCGCTCAAGTTGCGCGGGTTTGACAGCCTGATGCAGGCAGGTGATCAGTACCTAGAAAACCCGCTGATCGCCAGTGGCGTCAGCCGAGTCTTTCCCCAGACATTTCGTGGTGCCACGCTCAAGAACTACAGCCTGGAACACCTGACACTGGACACTGGCTGGATCGACTCAACACGCCAGCGCAACCAGAGCGGCCAAAGCCACTTGACCACCAGTTACGGCACCGGCAACAAGGCTGGGGTGGCCGCTGATCGTGAAAGCGCGTCCATGAGTTGGCTGGGCGGCGTCTACGCGGTGCCCGGCGCAATAACAGTGACCCTGTATGGCGGCCAATTGAGTGATATCTGGAACCAGTACTACGCCGGGGTCAGCCAGCCATTCAAGCTGACGCCTGGGCTTACGCTGACACCGTACCTGCGTTACTTCAAAACCCGCGATCAGGGCCAGCGCCAGTTGGGCCATATCGACAACAACACTTATAGCGGTGGCCTGACGCTGTCCGGCGCAGGCCAGAGCCTGACCCTGGGGCTGCAGAAGGTGGACGGCGACACGCCGTTCGACTACATGGTCCAGGACGACCGGACCTTCCTTTACCTGGGCAACTCCCAGCAATACGCAGACTTCAATGCACCTGGCGAAAAGTCCTGGAAGATTCAATACCAGACCAGCCTGGCGTTTATCAACGCGCCGGATTTCCAGCTCAGCACTTCATACACTCGCGGTGAAGCGGACCTGACCCGGGTCGATCCCAATAGCACGGGCTACGGCTACATCTATAACGCCGCCGGCAAAGATGCACACCATTGGGAGCGGGACGTTGCCCTGCGCTATGCCGTGCCAGACGGCAAGGCCAAAGGCTTGAATATCACCTTGCGCTGGGCCGCACACCGTTCGGCACAGGGGTATACCGCACCGGGCAACACCCGTGGCAATTCAAACGCCGATGAGTACCGGGTGATTGTCGATTACCCATTCAGTGTTTTCTAGTCGTTATTCAATGAAGGTGTTGTATGAGTCAAACCCAATGGATTCGGGTGCTGGGCATCAGCTCGGCACTGGCCTGCGCCACGAGCGAGGCTGACAGCATCAGCCTGCCTCCTCTGGCCCTGGGCAATGCCAGTTTCATGGATGGGGTCGCCGGCCCCGGTGCGTTGTTCGAGTTACCGGTGCAGTATTACCGCAGCAACTCGGCCTACGATGCCCATGGACATGCGTTGCCGGGGCGGCAGCAGGTGCACAGCACCACGGTACTGCCGCACCTGGCTTACTTCAGCGACAAGACTCTGCTGGGAGCGAACTATGGCGCCGAAGTGCTATTGCCACTGGTGAACCTGGAGATAGAGATCGATCAGGGCCCCAAGGGACGACGGACTCGCCAGGGTGACATGATCGTCAGTCCGTTTCTGTTGCAGTGGGCCCCGGTGTCGTTCTTCGGCCGCCCGTACTGGCAGCGCTTGAATTTCGTGTTCTCCTTGCCGACGGGTTCCTATAACAAAGATTCGAGCCTCAATACCGGGAGCAATGTCTGGGTGTTCAACCCCCATTACGTGTTCACCTGGGAGTTGACTGACCGCCTGGAGGTCAGTGGTCGTTTCAATTATGCGTGGTCAAGCCGCAATAACGATCCGGCGTCAGTCCTGCAAGCCGGCAGTATCCAGCCGGGAGAGGCGTTTCATAGCAACCTGTCGGTTTCTTATGCCGTTGCCGAGAAGTGGCGTATCGGCGTTGCAGGCTATCAACTCAATCAGATCAGCGATGACCGCATTGATGGGCATCGCCAGCGTGACTCCAGGGAACAGGTGACAGGGATCGGGCCAGGGGTGATGTACCAGCAGGGAAGCCAGACATTCTTCGCCAATCTGTATTTTGAAAGTGGCGCTGAAAACCGCGCGCAGGGCACCCAATTGACGCTACGTTACCTTCATGGGTTCTAGTGCCTGTCAGTTGACAACCCGTTGATGAAAATCGCTGTGGTCTCACTGATCAGGTGCTCGCGCGCGGCTTTTCCAGGGCATGAGCTAAGCCCGAGCAGGCAGCGCAACTGCATGTCGCCGGTCAGCGCATCAAGGAAGATCTTCGCGCGGGTCTGCGAGTTGCCCGGCATGACCAGCCCGGCTTCCTCGGCCCAGGTAAAGTAATCGGCCAGGCAGCTATAGGCCGTTGCGGGGGCAGCCTCGAAGAACGACTTTGCAGCCTCCGGCGCGCGCAGGGCCTCGGACACGATTAGGCGATGCAGGGCCAGGGTGCGAGGCGACAGCACCACATCGAGAAAGACCCGTGCAATGGTCGTCAGTGCCTCCTGTAGAGGCTTCTGAGCGAGGGTCATGTGAGTCAGCGGGCTGACGTTTTCTGCGCACAGTTGTTCGATAATCGCGGCGAACAACCCTTCCTTGCCGCCGAAGTAGGCATAGAGCGTGCGTTTGGAGCCGCCAATGTTGGCGATGATCCCGTCAACACTGACCCCTGAATAGCCTTCTGCGAGAAACATATCAGTCGCAGCCTGGAGAATACTTTGACGCTTTGCTGCTTGCCTCGGGGTAGGGGTTTGCATGTGGCTCGGCTATTCCTGAAAAGAACAATTCAAAAGTTCTCCTAGCCTACGCCGCTCTGCACAAGCCTTCCAGCCGCGCAGAGGGACGAATCAAGCGATTGCCCCGGAATGTTTTTTGTAAAAACACTTTGATGACCCTTGACGAGTTATTTATTTGGGCGCATTTTCGACAAAAGGGTACGGTAACGTACCGTACCGAACTATAACAACAACAGAGGTAGTGATCATGCGTTTCGTACACTTTTTGGAAGGCTCCACCAAAGGTCTGGCCATTGAAAAAGCAGGCGCGCTGCGAGGTTTGACCGAACAGGAAAGTGGTTATCCGGGTGCCCTGGAGAGCTTGCTCAAGGCCGGTCCGAACGCGCTGCAAGCGGCCCATCAGCGCTTGAGCGACGCCCGTTTGCTCGATCCATCGAAGCTGCGTTACCTGCCCCCGCTGGAGCGCCCGGGCAAGATTGTGTGTGTCGGCCTGAATTACGCCGATCACACCAAGGAAAGCCCTTATGAACAGCCGACCTATCCGACCTTTTTTCCGCGTTTCAGCACCAGCCTGATCGGCCATGGCGAACCCATCCTGCGCCCGCGTGTCTCCGAACAACTGGACTACGAAGGAGAGCTGGCGGTAGTGATCGGCACCGGTGGCCGGCATATCGCGCGCGCGCAGGCCCTGGAGCATGTGGCGGGCTACGCGATCTTCAATGAAGCCTCGGTTCGCGATTACCAGTTCAAATCGCCGCAATGGACCATTGGCAAGAACTTCGACGCCACTGGCGCGTTTGGTCCGACCTTCGTCAGTGCAGACGAACTGCCAGCGGGGGCAGTCGGCCTCAACCTGGTGACCCGCCTCAATGGCACGGTGGTGCAGCAGGGCAATACCGCCGACATGATCTTTGGGGTCGCCGAACTGATCGCCGTGCTCAGTGAAGCGGTGACCCTGGAACCCGGTGACGTGATCGTCACCGGCACCCCGGCAGGGATTGGCTGGGCGCGACGTCCGCCACTGTTCATGAAGCCTGGCGACCTCTGCACCGTGGAGATCGAAGGCCTTGGCACCTTGAGCAACCTGATCGCCGACGAGCCTTCAGCGGCCTGAGTCCACGCCTCAGTTTTTTCGAGCGCGCAGCACAACCGACCCACCGTCACTACGGTGGGCAGCGATCCCGGCTGCCCTGGTTTTGACCACCGGTTGTCCTGCCCATTGAATGCCCAGGAGCAACTACCGTGCTGCAGATCAAAGACATCAACCATGTGCTCTACCGTCATCCCGACCTTGGAGTGGTCGAACGTTTCCTGACCGATTTCGGCCTGGTGGTTATGCACCGTACCGAGCAACGCCTGTATTTTCGCGGTACCTGCTCACTGCCCTATGTGTACATCGCCGAGAAGGCTGTTGAAGCCAGCTTTGGCGCCATCGCGTTCGCCGTCGAAAGCCTCGATGACTTGCATCAGGCTACCCGGTTGCCGGGGGCCTCGGCGATCCGGCCGCTGGAAGGCCCCGGAGGAGGGCAGTACGTCGCCTTGCATGATCCCTCGGGGCGGCGCATCGAGCTGGCCCACGGTATCGAAGCCGTGGGCACGCTGCCCCAGCGTGCTGCGTTGACCCTCAACTCGGCCCATCACAAGCAACGCTTTGGCGATGTGCAGCGGCCCGGCAAGGGCGCGGCACAAGTCCTGCGCCTGGGTCATGCGGCGATTGGCGTGCAGGACATGCCGCAGCACCTGGCCTGGTACCAGCAAGTGCTCGGCATGCTGCCTTCGGACCTTGTGGTTCAGGAGCCTGACCGGGACCGCCCGAGCGCGGCCTTCCTGCGGTTGAACCGTGGCAGCGCCTGGACTGACCATCACACCATCGCCCTGTTCCAGGCACCGAAGGACTTCGTCCATCACGTGTCCTTCGAGGTGCAGGATTTTGACGCGCAGTGCCTGGGCCACGAGTGGATGACCCTGCAAGGTTGGTCGCCGTTCTGGGGGGTAGGCCGGCACATGCTGGGCAGCCAGATCTTCGATTATTGGCGGGACCCGTCCGGCAACCTTATCGAGCACTTCACCGATGGCGACCTGTTCAACCAGGACTCGCCCTCGGGTTACACCCAGGCGTGCGACGCCAGCCTCTACCAGTGGGGCCCGCCGATGTCGGTGGAGTTCTTCCTGGGCGGCGAGTGTGCCGCTGAACAGACCTTGCCCCGGTCGACTTCAGACCGTCAACGACGCAGTTGAGGACAGATGCCATGAGTCAGGTAATCAGCGAGCAGGTGCTCGATAAGTTGTTTCGCCAGGCCCGTAGCCAGAACGGCTGGCTGGATAAACCGGTGGATGATCAAACCCTCAAGGCACTCTACGACCTGATGCGCTGGGGCCCGACCAGCGCCAACGGCTGCCCTGCGCGCATTGTGTTTTTACGCAGTGCCCAATCCCGGCAGCGTTTGCTGCCAGCCCTGAGCGCCGGCAATGTCGAGAAGACCCTGGGCGCCCCGGTGACGGCAATCATTGGCTACGACACGCAGTTCCATACGCAGTTGCCCAGGTTGTTTGCGCACAACCCCACAGTACGCGACTGGTTTGCCGACCAGCCGGATTTGCTTGAGTCCACCGCGTTTCGCAACAGTTCGCTGCAGGGCGGCTACTTCATTCTCGCGGCCCGGGCTCTGGGCCTTGACTGCGGGCCGATGTCCGGGTTTGACCACGCACAGGTCGACCAGACGTTCTTTGCTCCAGGGGCCGAGGGCATGCAGGCCTTTGCCGGGATGAAGATCAAGACGAACTTCCTGTGCAACCTCGGCTATGGCGACCCCGCAAAACTCTTTGCCCGTAACCCGCGGCTGGGCTTCGACGAGGCCTGCGCCCTGCTGTAACTGACTGACCGCACCCGTAAATCCTCCAGGCCGATCAAGCGTGCTGCGATGCATCACGTCTGTTGATCGGCCTGGCAAAACAACAACAATAAGGAAAACCTGCAATGCGAGCTCTATCCAAATGGCATGTACTTATCGGCGGTTTCCTTGCGTATCTGTTTGACGCCATGGAGATCATCCTACTCACCATTGCGCTCCCGGTGATCCGCCAGGACCTGGGCCTGACGTTCAATGAAGCTGGCATGCTCGCCTCGGCAACCTTGCTGGGGATTGGTTTGAGCGGCATTACCACGGGGTGGTATTGCGACAACTACGGCCGACGCAAAGCCCTGCTGATCTCGTTGATCGTGTTCGGCGTGTTGACCACGCTGGTCGCTACCACACACAACTGGGGCTTGCTCCTGCTCCTGCGGTTTCTGTCCGGGCTGGGCTTGGGCGGGGTGTGGGGGATTGTCTCAGCCTATGTAACGGAAACCTGGCCTGCCCATCAACGGGCACGAGCGATCGGGTTCGTGTTGAGTTCATTCCCGATTGGCGCCGCCATCGCGGCAATGGTGGCGGCCAGCTACCTGCCAGACTGGCAAACCCTGTTCATGGTGGCGGGGATCTCCACCTTGATCCCGCTGGCGTATCTGTTTTTCTTTGTGCCTGAGTCACCGGAATGGACCGCGCAGAAAATCCGCAACATGGCCGGCCCCAGCCAGCACAAGCATGTCTCGATACGCGAAATATTTTCCCCCGAACTGCTGCGCCTGACCCTGCTGGGTACCCTGGCGGCGAGTTTTGCGGTGATTGGCTTCTGGGGGGCGAGCACTTGGTTGCCCACCTACTTGATCAAGGAGCGCGGACTGGACATTGGGATGATGGCCAACTTCATGGCGATCCTCAACATCGGCGCCTTTATCGGTATCAATGCCTTCGGCTTCATCGCTGACCACATCGGTAAACGCAACGCCACGCTCCTGTCATTGCTCGGCAGCGCGCTGATGTTATCGATTTATGCACTCACCACCGATAACGCCATTCTGTTCTGGCTAGGGCCGATCTATGCCTTCTTCTATGCCTTTGCCAGTTTGTTTGCCTCCTACTTCAGTGCGTTGTACCCCACGCGGGTACGCACTCTCGGCGCGGGCTTCTGCTTCAACTTTGGCCGGGGCCTGGCGGCTTTTGCGCCTCTCCTGCTGAGTGGTATCGCCACCCACTACAGCCTGGCGTGGGGCCTGTTGGTGTGCGCCGGTTTTTTTGCCTTGGCCACTGTCACGCTGTTGTTTATGCCCCAGGTGGAGTCAGACGTGCCCGCTCGCGCGGGAGGGGCGCTGAAAACCACGGATTCCTGAAGTTTGAGATCAACACTGGAGTATCAAACGATGTCAGAGCAACGCGTAGAACAACAGATCCAAACCCTGGAATTGCGCCGCCGCCAGGCCATGGTCGAGGGCGATATGGACTTCCTGGAAAGTATCTATACCCGAGACTTGACCTACAGCCACTCCGACGGCAAGAGCGACAGCAAGAGCAGCTACCTGCAGGGCATGCGAGAGGGCGTCTGGCGCTATCGCGGCTTCACCAGCCATGACGAGCAGATGCGCAGGGTAGGGGAATGCGTGGTCGTTACCGGGCTGATCGATATGGACGTGGTGATCCGTGGCGAGCCCATGGTCCTCAACTCGCGCTACATCAGCGTGTGGAAGGCGGGCAATAACGGCTGGCAAATGATTGCCTGGCAATCCACTCGTCATACCCATGGCTAACGTCCGCTAAGCCATAGCACCCCTGGCAACTTGAACCCGGCCCTGGTGGTCGTCCGGGCAAGGCTTGCGCATGCCTGGAAACCGGGATGGCTGGAACTTTGACGTGATGGAATCCTGAACATGTACGTACAACAATTACAAAAAACGTATTGCAAGGCTCTTTTGATAACCGCGGGTGCAATGAGTCTGATCTCAAGCCCGGCACAGGCCAAGGACTGGAGCGATACCTTCATCGGTTTTCGCTACGGTACCGACTTCACCGAACCCAGCATCCGTGGCAAGGTCCAGAAGGAGATCTACCAACTGGGCCATGCCAGCGGCAATGAGACCGGTTCCAATTTCTTCAACGTGGACGTACTCAAGTCCGACAGTAACGATCCAAAGAAAGACAGCGATTCGGGTGCGACCGAGGCCTATCTAGTGTACCGCCATCAACTGTTCCTCAGCCAGGTGTTCGAGCGGTCGATGGCCTTTGGTCCGGTCAAGGAGGTGGCCCTGAGCGGCGGAGTTGAGCTCAACTACAAGAACACCGAGTTCGCTACCCGCAAGCGCATGTTGGTGGCCGGTCCGACGCTCAAGTTCGACGTGCCCGGTTACCTGGATATCAGCCTGCTGTATGCCATGGAATGGAACCACTGCGGGTTGAATGCGTGCCAGGCCGAAAACATCCAGTTCGACCCGTACTATGTGTTGCACATGGTCTGGGGCATCCCGTTCCAGGTGGCCGGCGTGCCCCTCAAATTCCAGGGTTTTGCCAGCTACAAGACCGAGAAGGGCAAGGATTACTTCAAGCAGGATACGGCCGAGGAAAGCCTGGTGCGCGCGTCATTGATGGTCGATGTCGGGCAACTGGCATGGGGTCGCAAAAATACCCTATTGGTCGGTCCGGGCTATGAGTACTGGAAACACAAGTATGGCGCGATCAATAAACCGGGTACCGATACGCATGCGCCGACGTTCCACCTTGAGTGGCACTTCTGAAGTTTAAACCCGATTGTGACAGGGCGAGGTGAGCTGTATGTCTTCAAGCTCACCTCACGCTGTCCAAAAAAGGCGCCAAAAAAGCGGCGCGTGCAGGTTCTTAGTCTTATTTTGTTACTAACCCATGTCCTAAAAATTCAGCCCTGCGGCGGCAAAGCAGGACAAAACACCCTCTCGCCATTCAATTTTCATAAAAATGTAACAACCCTGCTTCACAGTTCGGGAGCCCGTCACCACAACGAGTTCCTTTTAATGAAAAGCTTGATGAAGTCCGCAGCACTCGCCATTACGGTATCCCTGTGTGCCTCCTCCGTGACCTTCGCCGCCGAAAACGTGCGCCTCACCGGCTCTGGCGCCAGCTTCCCTGCACCTATCTACCTCACCTGGTTCAAGGATTTCAGCAAGAAGACCGCTGGCGTCACCGTGGATTATCAATCCAAGGGCAGCGGCGCAGGTGTGCAGGACTTCCTGAATAAAACCGTCGACTTCGCCGCCAGTGACTCGGCCATGAAAGACGAAGACATCGCCAAGGTCGCCGAAGGCGTGCAGTTGCTGCCAATGACCGCCGGTGAAATCGTGCTGGCGTATAACCTGCCGGGCAATCCCAAGGGCCTCAAGCTGCCACGTGATGTTTACTCCAATATCTTCCTGGGCAAGATCACCAAGTGGAACGACCCACAGATCGTCGCCGCCAACCCGGACCTGAAGCTCAGCGACACGCCGATCACGGTGGTTGTGCGTGCAGATTCCAGCGGCACCACAGCGGTCTTCACCAAACACCTGGCCACCATCAACCCTGAATTCAAAACGGCGCTGGGGGAGGGCAACACCGTCAACTGGCCGGCCAGCGACAAATTCATCAAGTCGCCCAAGAACGATGGTGTGACCGCCACCGTACGCCAGACCCCAGGCGCAATTGGCTACATCGAGTACGGCTTCGCCAAACTGGCCAAGGTTGACTTCGCCCAGTTGCAGAACAAGGCCGGCCAGTACGTGGTGCCAAACGCTGAAAGCGGCGCCGAGGCCCTGGCCGCCGTGAAGATGCCGGAAAGCCTGGTGGCCTGGTTGCCGGACCCGGACGGTGCCAAGTCTTACCCGATCACCTCGTACACCTGGATGATCTTCCGCAAGGACAACGGCAACCCTGCCAAGGCCAAGGCCATGCGCGAAATGGTTGAGTACAGCCTGACCGAGGGGCAGAAAATCGCCGACTCGATGGGTTACATCCCGCTGCCGCCATCGGTGGTAGAGCAGGTTCGCAAAGCCTCCGCCAACATTCAGTAACACCCGTGAGGCCGCTCTCGGTGTGGGC
Organism: Pseudomonas sp. B2021; assembly: GCF_018135665.1. Classification (NCBI taxonomy): domain Bacteria; kingdom Pseudomonadati; phylum Pseudomonadota; class Gammaproteobacteria; order Pseudomonadales; family Pseudomonadaceae; genus Pseudomonas; species Pseudomonas sp. B2021. Next base: position 3,465,571 of record NZ_SMOF01000001.1, on the reverse strand, counting down.
TGTTTGCCGCGCCGGGGGCGTTTCCCCCCTGTTCCGGAATTAGCCAATGAACAAACCTTTCGTCGTACCGGTTAACCGGGATTCTGCCTGCCAACCTCCCTCCGCCAAGGACTTCCTGGTTGATCGCACCTTCCGTGGGCTCGCGCGAATCGGGGTGGTACTGATTCTGGCGTTGGTCGCGGCCTTGGTATTCGAGGTGGGACGCAAGGCCTTGCCGGGCATGGAAAAGCACGGGTTCGATGTGCTTTTTGGCAGTGTCTGGGACGTTAACCAGGGCAAGTACGGGATCCTGCCGGCCATTTGGGGCACGCTCTACAGCGCTTTTATCGCGCTGCTGATTGCGGGCTTTTTCGGTGTCAGCATGGCGATTTTCCTGACTCAGGACTTTCTGCCGGCCAAGCTGGCGGCGGTGTTTCGCACCATCGTTGAACTGCTCGCGGCCATCCCCAGCGTGGTGTATGGCCTGTGGGGCATCTACGTGGTGATCCCGGCGATCCGGCCACTGACTACCTGGTTGAACAGTGAACTGGGTTGGATCCCGTTTTTCGGCACGTCCTTGAGCGGGCCGGGGTTGCTGCCAGCGGCGCTGGTATTGGCCATCATGATTCTGCCGACGATTGCCGCCGTGTCCCAGGACGCGCTCACCAGCGTGCCGATGAAAACCAAGCAGGCCGCCTACGGCATGGGCACCACCCATTGGGAGGCGATCCTCAAGGTGATGGTGCCGTCTGCCGCCACCGGTATTTTTGGCTCCCTGGTACTCGGCCTCGGCCGTGCGCTGGGCGAAACCATGGCGCTGGCGATGCTGGTGGGCAACGCCAACAACATTTCCCTGTCGCTGTTCGCGCCGGCCAACACGTTGGCAGCCTTGTTGGCGCTGAACTTCCCCGAAGCCGGGCCCAACGAGGTGGAGGTCTTGATGTACGCCGCCCTCGTCTTGATGTTCATCACGCTGCTGGTGAATGTCATCGGTTCCATGATCATGCTCTACGCCCAACGGGGTAACCGATGATGACTAATCTCACATCCCCTATAACCGCTGTACCGAGCCTGCAGCGCAAGTTCGAAGGCCGGGCGCTGCGCAGCCTGGTGTTGACCACATTGGTATGGCTGGGCGCGCTGCTGGCCAGTGTGCCGCTGATTTCGGTGCTCTACATGCTGATCACCCGTGGCGGCGCACGCCTGAGCCTGGAGGTGTTCACCGAGTTGCCGCCCACCGGCTTTGAAACGGGCGGTGGTTTCGGCAACGCCATGGCCGGCACCTTTGTGATGGTCGGTATCGCTGCGGCGATCGCAGTGCCGGTGGGCATCATGGCCGCGATCTTCCTGGCCGAACTGGGGCCGGACAGCAAACTGGCCAACGCTGCACGCTTTGCCGCCAAGATGCTCACCGGCTTGCCTTCGATCCTGGCCGGCGTGTTTGCCTATGCCTTGGTGGTGATGACCACCGGCACCTACTCGGCACCGGCAGGCGGCGTGGCCCTGGCGGTACTGATGCTGCCCATCGTAGTGCTGACGGCGGAAGAGTCGATGCGCATGGTGCCCAAGATCATGAAGGACGCGGCTTACGGCATGGGCTGCACCCGCTCGCAGGTGATCTGGAAGATCATCTTGCCGACCGGCCTACCTGCGATCCTCACCGGCGTGATGCTTGCTGTGGCACGTGCCGCAGGCGAAACCGCGCCGTTGTTGTTTACCGCGCTGTTCAGCAACTACTGGATCTACCACGACGGCGACTTGGCGGTGATGAACCCCACGGCCTCCCTCGCCGTGTTGATCTACAACTTTTCCGGCATGCCCTTCGACAACCAGCTGGAGCTCGCCTGGGCGGCCTCGTTGGTGTTGGTGATGATCGTGCTGGTCGTGAATATTGTGAGCCGTATCTTCGGCAAGCCTAAGTATTAAGAACGGGAGCATCTGAATCTTGAACGTCTCAACTGCGCAAATAGCCGCTCCGTTTGTCACCCAATCGCCTGTGGTCATGGACTGCAAGCTGGACCGGATTTTCTACGGCAACTTCATGGCGGTGCGTGACAGCCATGTGCCGATCGAGAAAAACAAGATCACCGGTTTTATCGGCCCGTCCGGCTGCGGCAAAAGTACGGTACTGCGCAGCCTCAACCGCATGAACGATTTGGTGAAGGGCTTTCGCTTCGAGGGCCACGTGCATTTTCTGGGGCAGGACGTGTACGGCAAGGGTGTAGACCCGGTGGTAGTGCGCCGTTACATCGGCATGGTATTCCAGCAGCCGAACCCGTTCTCCATGAGCATCTTCGACAACGTCGCCTTCGGCCTGCGCCTGAACCGCTACAAAGGCGACTTGGGCGATCGCGTCAAGCACGCCCTGCAAGGCGCTGCGCTGTGGGATGAAGTCAAGGACAAGCTCAAGGTCAGCGGCCTGTCGCTCTCCGGTGGCCAGCAGCAACGGTTGTGTATCGCCCGCGCTATCGCCACCGAGCCGGAAGTGCTGTTGCTCGATGAGCCTTGCTCGGCACTCGACCCGATTGCGACTCGCCGGGTAGAGGAGCTGATGGTGGAACTGAAGAAGGACTACACCATCGCCCTGGTCACCCACAACATGCAGCAGGCCATCCGCGTGGCGGACACCACAGCGTTTTTCTCGGTGGATATTTCCCAGGGCACGCGTACCGGCTACCTGGTGGAAATGGGCCCGACCGCGCAGATTTTTGGCAGCCCGCGTGAGCAGATGACCGAGGATTACATCAGCGGCAAGTTCAGCTGAGTCCCCATGTTCGATAGACACCACACGTGCGCCACCGTCAGCCCAGGAATGCCAATGTCTGCAACGCATCGTCTTGATTTGTCAGCGATTGAACGCGCGCTCCGTAAAGTGCAGAGCCGCTTTGCCGAGCTCAGCACGCAATTTACCGAGCCGCGCGACCCCTTGACCGACGAAGTGCTGCACAACGTGCTTGAAGGCTATGCGCTGGTTGACGACTATGTCGCACGGGGCGTTGACCTGTTTGACCTTCATCATCTGGACTTGATGCTGGAGATCAACGCCACCGTGCTCTGCGGTAGCGACCCGGCGCGCCGCGTGGAATACGCGCAGCACCTGGCCGCCACCGAGGAGCACTTCTTCAACAACGTTGAAGGCGGTATCAAGGACTTGTTCAATTGGTACTGCGCGTATCGCAGTGAATCGGTGTGGAAACGCGCGGCCGGTGTGTATGTGCGCATCCTCAGCAAGCCGCAGTTGTTCATCGAAGGCAACAACCGCAGTGGCTCGCTGATCGTCAGCTATCTGCTGATGCGCGCCGGGTTGCCACCGTTTGTGCTGACGTTGGAAAATGCCGAGGGTTACTTCAATCCTTCCTCGGTGATCCGCAACTCGGCCAAACATGGGGTCAAGGCGTTGTATGAATTGCCCAAGATCAAGAAAAAATACGCCGCCTTCCTGGAGGAACAGGCCCCGGATCCCAAGGCGTTTTTCTTGAGCGATATACCACAGCCTATCTATCAGGGAGGCCATTAATGCGCTGGTATCCAACACTCGCCAGCCGAGCCGTGCAAGCCGTCCAGCAAGCGGTCCTCACGCGTGCCGCCAAGCTCCCGCGCGTACGCATCTCCTTTGATATCGACGACACACTGGCTTGCCAGCTTGACCACGCTGACGTCGAGAGCAGTTGGCTGCCGGCCTGTGCTCATCGTTGGTGGGGAGAGCCGCTGCGTATCGGCACTCGTTCGCTGACGCGCGAGCTGCGGCGCCAGGGTTGCAGTATCTGGGTCTATACCTCATCGGGTAGGGCGCCTTCCTACATCAGACGTTGGCTGATGCTGTACGGCATCCGTGTCGACGGCGTAGTGAATAGCGAGCGGCATAACCACGCCCTCACGGTGCATGGGCTGTCAAACACCCCCTCGAAATTTCCGCCGGCCTTCGATATTGATTTGCACGTGGATGATTCCGAGGGCGTGCGCCTTGAAGGTAACGACCACGGCTTTCGCGTGGTGGTGGTTGATCCGCAGGATGAGCACTGGGCGCAAAGAGTGCTTGAAGCGGTGGCGGGGGTGCAGGCGCAACTGGCCCGGCAGCAATTGCCCAGGTTCAAGCAGCCTGTATGCCAAGGCGCTGAGGTTTATTCTTCATGAACGCCAGAGAAACCTGAACTTCTTGAACTCTTATTGCAGTTCACAACTTGCTATAAGGGTTTAATTTTCTTTGACTCGTTAGTCACGAACAACGCAAAACTTCCCTTCCTGTTCGACAAACAGCGCTTATGGCGCTTTTGTCGTCTATATCCCTAAGTACATACCCTTACCTTCCGATAGTCGGTCACTTTACGGCGGCGCTTCTAGGCTAGTGTTGACGAGCTTCCTTAATGGTCAACCTCGATATTAAGAAACGAAGCAGCCTGAACAGAATGCACAACAACAACTTCAATGCATATTGTTTAGCCCGACGCATCAGGTATTACCGTTGACTTTCGGTGTTGATCGCTGGGCTCAAGGAGTACTGACATGGCTATATTCGATTACAAGGGGCAAGACGCCCGCGTCCTGATTTCAGATGCCTGGACCCTCGCCACTTACACCAGCGGTGTTGCCACCGTAGGCGCGCTCTACAACATTCCGGGGCTTGTGCTGGGCGAGGGCAACACCTTCGCACTGCCCAAGGGCTGGCGTGAGATCGGCGCGAGCGAACTGCAGGTTGATAGCAGCCACACCGACATCACAGGAAGTTTTACCGGCGACGGCGTGTTCGGCTCCCAGGCCAGAGTGTTTGGTCAATACGATGACAGCGGCCAATTAGTCAAAATGGGCTTTTCCATTGCCGGCACTAACTCGCCAATTGATCTGCTGGGTTGGCCGGCGATGATCGATAACTCTTATATCAACGGCTATGACTACCTGCTCAATTCAATCAAGGATTACGCCACCGACCACAACCTGAGCGGCAAAGATGTTCTGGTAACCGGCTACAGCCAGGGTGGCTCCGTCACCAACAGCATGTATATCGGCAAGGACACTTTGGCCGACGGTTTTTTCAAGGATTCGGACTACTTTGGCATGGAGTCGCCCAAGTCCAGCAACAGCGACGGAATCTTCAACTTCGGTTTTGAAAACGATGTGGTCCACCGCCTCACGGGGCAAGAGACCAACGTGGGCAGCGCCATTATCGATGCGCTTCAAGGCAGTGACGCCAGTTACACTTCGACGACTGACAACATCGTGCTGTTCGACACGATCTACGCGCTGCCAACCTGGCCCAATGGTCCGTTCTCAATTGCCAACCTGTCAGGCTGGGCCGCGCATCTGGAAGGCATTTTCATCAACCCTATCCAGCGTATCGCCCAATCGACCTTCTACGATTACATCGAACGCGACAGCACCATCATCATCAGCAATCTCGACGCCATCAGCCGCAGCTTTACCTGGGTCAGCGACAAACAGACCGCCACCTCCAACCATTACGGCACACCGGCCTTCCTGCTGGGCACCGACAGTTCGGACAAGCTGCAGGACGGGCGCAGCGATGACTTCCTCGACGGGTTCAAGGGCGACGACAGTTTCCGCGTGAGTACCGGTACCGATATCGTCGCTGGCGGCGAAGGTAACGACAAAGTCTTCCTCAAAGGCACCTCGTCTTCCTACGAAGCCGTAAAACTCAGCGACGGCACGTTGTTTCTGAACGACAGCAGCGGCCAATACGGCCTGAAGGCATTGCACGGCGTAGAGCATGTGGAGTTCGAAACCGGCCTGGCCAACAGCCTCGGGCATGTGCCCGTGTTCGGCGGGCTCTTCGGTGGCATTGGCGAGGTCCTCACGCCGGCCTATACGGTGACCAGTGGCAAACTCGACTTCGAAGGCCTGTTCGGCGCCGATAAGGCGTATGCCAAATCCATCGAAGGCAGCCAATTGGCCGACACCCTCAAAGGCACCGCCGCGCGCGACCTGATATTCGGCCAGAACGGCAATGACCGGCTCGACGGTGGCGCTGGCAACGACCTGCTGCACGGCGGCGACGGCAACGACACACTGCTGGGCGGCACGGGCAACGACGCGCTGTATGGCGCCAGCGGCAATGACGTCTTGATCGGCGGGCTGGGCAATGACCAACTCAGCGGTGGCGTGGGCAGCGACCTGTTTGTTTTCGATCAACGCGGGTTTGGCCACGACGTGATCAGCGACTTCAACATTCACCAGAACGGGCAGGACCTGCTGGTATTCGCCAAGTCGCTGTTTGCCAGCGCCGATGCTGTGCTTGGTGCCACGACCCAGCATGGCAGTGACAGCGTGATTCTGGCGGGGGACAGCAGTGTCACCCTGGTGGGGTTCAATGCGGCGCAGTTGAGTGCAGAGATGATCAGCGTGGTCTGACACGGCACCTGCGAAACGGAAGGTAAAAACCTCACAGGGTCTCTGATGCTGTGGGGTTTTTTATTGCTTGCTGATTAACGCAACGGCTCGATACCACACGCAGCGTCATAGTTTAGCGGTAGGGCTCAACCCCCAAAAAACTCTACATTTCAAGCCCGCGCAGCTCTGCATAAAGGATTGAACGAATTTGCACGCTTAATTGACGCCATCAAAATGACATCTTATCATCGCCACATTGGATGGCATAAAGCCATATAGAGGGATCTATAAAGTGTGGCGTTTACCGCGTCGGACCAGGTTAAGCCTGTTGTCCGCTTTTTTTTGCCTAGGCACCTCCGGATGGGCGCAAGCGGCTACGCCGCAGAACGCTCCCGGCATCACCGACCTGATCCGTGACCGCCAGGACCGCCTGCTCGAAGAGCAGCAACGGCGCCTTGAAGAACTCAAAGACCTGCCCGGCAAGTCCGCCGCGCCGGCAACCCCGACAACCCCCGTCGATACGCGCTGCTTTGCGATCAAAACCATCGAGCTGGGCGGTGCGGATGCGCTGAGCGAAGGTGAGCGCGCTGATCTGATCAAGCCCTATGTCGGCCAATGTCTTGGTGTGCCGCAGCTCAACGCAGTACTCAAGGTGATCACCGACCGTTATCTGGCCAAAGGCCTGGTCACCAGTCGCGCCTACTTGCTGCAGCAGGACCTTTCCAGCGGCAATCTCAAGATTCAAGTGGTCGAAGGGAAGCTGGAGAGCCTGAAAGCTGCCGAAGGCGGCGGCATCACCGACCGCCAATTGACCATGAGTTTCCCCGGCAAGCAGGGCGAACTGCTCAATCTGCGCGAAATCGAGCAGATGGTCGATCAGTTGAACCGCTTGCCGTCGAACCAGGCGCAAATGGAGCTGGCGCCGGGCAAGGCCGTGGGGGGCAGTGATGTACTGGTCAAAAACACCGCGCAAAAACCCTGGCGTGTCGGCTTGTCGCGGCATAACGGCGGCCAGCGTAGCACCGGTGAGCAGCAGTGGGGCGCCAGTCTGGACTGGGACAATCCGTTGGGCCTGGCCGACCAACTTTCGCTGCGTGGCGGCCACGATGCCGTCAGTGATCACCAGAAAACCTCGCGCAATTCGATGCTCAGTTATAGCCTGCCTTTCGGTTGGTGGAACCTCTCGTACAGCTATATCGACAGTGAATACCGCTCGCGAGCCGAGGCTAACAATTTCAAGTTCAAGCAGACCGGCGACAGCCAGACTCATCAGTTGCGCCTGGAGCGGGTGATCCATCGTGACGCTTTGAGCAAAACGTCCTTGAACACTGGCATCGCCTATCTTCGCACCAACAACTTTATCGAAGACAGCAAGCTTGCCTTGAGCAGCAACCGCCTCAGTGAAGCGCAAGTGGGCATCAACCATGGTCGGCGTATTGGCGGTTCATTCCTCAACATTGACCTTGGCATGCAAAACGGCATCGGCGCATTCGACGCCCAGGCCAATCACGATCCAAAGCCTGGGCAGCCGGATGCGCGCTATCGCAAGTACACCGCTACGGTGAGCTATTTGTATCCATTCAAACTGTGGGGTGAGTCCTTCAGCTTCAGCAGCTTGATGACCGGCCAGCACAGCGAAGACGTGTTGTTCAGCCCTCAGCGCATGAGCCTGGGCGGGCAGTCGTCGATTCGTGGCTACAAAGACCAAATGCTCGCCGGCGACAGCGGCGGCTATTGGCGCAACGACCTGCGCTGGAGCCGGCCGGTGACCTGGGCCTGGATGCAGCCGGTGTTCATTGAATACGGCACCAGCCTGGGCTACGACCAGGGCGTGATCAGCCATGGCCGCTACAACGCCGAGCAGCATGGGCGCATGAGCAGCAACTCGGTGGAGTTGTTCGCGCGCGGCAAGAACGTCGCGGCCAGCGTGGCCTTTGCACACTCGTTGGAACGACCGGAAGCGATCACGGACCGTGAAGCGCCGATCTATTTCCGCCTGGACTTTTTCCTTTAAATTTTTGACCGCCTTCGGGCTTCGAGACATGACATGGACGTTCGCCAGTACGCATTCCTCGCGCGCCAGCCTTCTGCTGCCGTAAAAAGCCGCTCCCATTTCCTGGGGCTGCCTAAACGTGGATTGGCATTGATTCTGGCCAACGCCATGTTCTGGCACCCGTTGCTGGCCCAGGCAGACGGCATTGTGGTGAATGCCCCCGGTACGACGCTCGGGCAAGCAGGCAATGGCGTGCCCATCGTCAACATCGCCACGCCGAATGCCAACGGCCTCTCGCACAACCAATTTCATGACTACAACGTCGGCGCCAACGGGGTCATCCTCAACAACGCCACCGACCGTACTCAGTCCACGCAACTGGGCGGCATCATCGTCGGCAACCCGAACTTGCGCGGCACAGCGGCCAATATCATTCTCAACGAAGTCAACGGCGGCAGCCCCAGCCAACTGCGCGGCTACACCGAAGTGGCCGGGCAATCGGCCCATGTGATCGTCGCCAACCCGTATGGCATCAGCTGTAACGGTTGCGGCTTTATCAACACCCCGCAAGCGACGCTCACCACCGGTAAAGCCGTGATCGAAAACGGCCAGATCACTCGTTACCAGGTCGACCAGGGCAGTGTTGCCATCGAAGGCGCCGGCCTGAACGCCAGCAACGTCGATCAGTTCGAAATCATCACCCGCGCCACCACCCTCAACGCGCAGATCCAGGCGAAAAAACTCACCGTCGTCGCCGGGCGTAATGATGTAGATGCACGCACCTTGAATGCTACTGCGCGGGCAGCGGATGGCAGCCAGGCGCCGGATCTGGCGATTGACTCGTCGGCGCTGGGCGGCATGTATGTGGGCGCAGTCAAACTGGTGGGGACCGAGGCGGGTGTCGGCGTGAAGTTGTCGGGGGACATGGTCGCCGGCGGTGATATTCAGATCGATGCCGGTGGCCACGTGGTCATGGGCCAGACAACAGCGGCCGGCACCATTAACGTGAAGGCCCGCAGCGTGGAAGCCCAGGGCGTGGTCGCGGCGGGCAGCGTGCTTGAGATGAAGACGCAAGGCGACTTGCTCAATCAAAAAAGCCTGGCTGCGCGTGATCGCGTGGCGCTGCAAAGCGGTGGGGTGTTGACCAACAACGGCGTCATCGAAGCGGGCGTCAATGCTGATCAGACGCGCAACGCTCAGGGCGATATCCACGTCACTGCCGCCCAGTTGAATAACAACGGCAAGACCGTCATCGCCAGTCGTGACCTGACCGTCAATGTGGATGGCACTGTCGACAACCGCAGCGGCACCCTTAGCGCGCATAACCAGCTGAAGGTGGCGACCGAAACACTGGATAACCAACAGCAAGGCCGCGTATTGAGCGCCGCAGGCATTGAGGTTAATGCCGCCCGGTTGCTTAATGCTGACGCAGGCCTGGTGGTGGGCGACCGCGGGCTCAGCGGCCGCATCGGGCGGTTGGTCAATCGCAAGGGCGAGCTCTCAAGCCTTGCTGACGTCACCTTGCAGGTCGACAGCCTGGACAACGTCGCTGGCCTGATATCTGCGGGCCAGGCGCTGCGCTTGACTGCCAGCGCGGCGGTGAACAATCAAAGTGGTCGTCTGGTGGCCGGGCAGATGGTGCAGGTCAACGCGGGGCAACTGGACAATAGCCAGTCAGGCATCCTGACCAGCCAGGGCGACCTTGGGCTGAATATTGCCGGCACGTTGGATAATCAACAGCAGGGCCGCATCGAATCGGGTGCCGCTGCACAGGTCAACGCCGGCAACTTCAACAACCAGCAACATGGCGTGCTCTCCAGCGGTGGCACCCTCGAGCTGACGGCCGGCCCGGTGATCAACAGCCAAGGTGGATCCATTTCCAGTGCCAAGGCCCTCACTGCCCGTGTCACCAGCCTCGACCAGCATGAACAGGGGCGCCTTTACAGCAATAGCGATGCGGTCCTGGACCTGGGCAACGGCCACCTCGACAACCGCGACGGGGGCTTGATCAACGCCGCTGGCCAACTGACGTTGAATAATCTCAATAGCGTCGACAACCGCAGCGGCGAAATTTCCAGCGCTCACGGGTTCACGCTCGCCGCCAACAGCCTGGACAACCGCGCTGGCAAACTGCTCAGCGACCAGGCCTTGGGCCTGAAGATCGTGCAGACGCTAAACAACGGTGCAGGGCTGATTACAGCCAGCGGCCTGGATATTGACGTTGCCAGTTTGATCAACGACCAACGCGGTCGAGTTCACAGCCGTGATCGGCTTAACGCCCGGGTGGGTGGTTTGCTTGCCAATCAAAGCGGAAGTTTCAGTGCCGACGCAGGCGCACAGTTGACCGTGGGAGGCCTGGACAACAGCAATGGCGGCCAACTCTTCAGCCAAGGCGATTTGAGCCTGAACCTCAATCGGGGTCACCTTAACAACCAGGGTGGCTTGATCAACTCCCCAGGCCAGTTGTTGCTGACCCAACTTAACAGCGTCGATAACCAGGGCGGCGAAATCTCCAGCGCCCAAGCCTTCGATCTGAATGCGGATCAACTCAATAACAGCGCCGGCAAGTTGCTCAGCGAGCAAGCCTTGAGTGTGCGCATTGCCCGCGCCCTGGACAACACCCAAGGTGCGTTGACCGCAAAGGCCTTGGATGTACGGGCTGGGACACTGATTAACCAGTCCGGTCGACTCGCTGCGGTGGATAGCGTCAACTTGCAAGTCGATGGCGAACTCGATAACCGCAGTGCAAAGGTTCTGGGCAAACACCTTGTGCTTGGCGTTGGGACGCTCAATAACGACCAGGGCCTGGTGCAGGGTGATTCGACGTTGCTGCTCCAAGCGGGCGGCGCGGTCAGCAACCAGGCCGGCACGTTGGCCGCTGGGCACAGCGTGACGCTCAACAGCGCCAGTCTGGATAACCGCACAGGTAACTTGACCAGCGACGGTGCACTGACGGCAGGTATTGCGGGCAGCCTGCTCAACCAAGCGGGGCTTATGAGTGCCGGCACTGATATGCAGGTCAATGCCACCGACCTGAACAACTCGCTCAAGGGTCGCATTGCCGCTCAGCAGGTACTGCTCACGGGGCAAGGGTTGGATAACAGTGCAGGCGGTAGTTTGTATGCCAAAGGTCAATTGGGTGTGGCCCTCGGCGGCCAGTTGAACAACGCCCAAGGCACACTGCGCAGCGATGATCGTTTGACCATCAATGCCTCCGGTTTAACCAATGATGACGCAACACTATCCAGTGCCAGCGACCTGAAGATCACGACCGGCAAGCTGAGCAACCAGGGCGGGCGCCTTAGCAGCGCGACCCGGTTGGGTATGACGGTTACCGCACTGGACAACAGCCGTAACGGGCATGTCGCAAGCCAAGCCGATGTAAGCCTGGATATGCAAGGTGGTCACCTCAACAATAACGGTGGTTTGATCAACGCGCCGGGGCAATTGCTGCTCAAGCAACTGGGCAGCGTTGATAACCAGGGCGGTGAAATTTCCAGCGCCCACGCGTTTGAGCTGGCGGCAACAGCCTTGAACACAGCGGACGGCAAGGTACTCAGCCAGCAAGCCCTGACCTTGCGTATTGCCCAAGCGCTGGACAACACACGCGGCTTGATTTCTGCCGCGGCCTTGCAGGTGAGCAGCGCAAGCCTGGGCAACCAGGGTGGCAAGTTGAGTGCCGTTTCCGACCTGAACCTCGGCGTAGAAGGTGTGCTGGACAACCGCAACGGTGAATTACTGGGTCAGCACTCGACAGTCGAAGTGGCTGCGCTGAACAACAGTCAGGGGCGCATCCAGGGCGATAACCGCTTGACCTTGACCAGCCACGGCGCGGTCAACAATGACAAAGGCACGCTAGCTGCCGGTCAGATGCTGATGGTCAATGCCGCCAGCCTGGACAACCAGTCCAAGGGCCGCCTGACCAGCAAGGGGGACGCGCAGCTGGTGGTGGGGAGTGTGGATAACCGCGGTGGCAGCATCACCTCGGTCGGGCAATTGCGGGTCAAGGGTGACGAGCTGGATAACCGTCAGGCCGGGCTGCTCAACTCGGGCCAGGCCATGAACCTGTCCATTGGCAAAGTGGACAACCGAGGGGGTGAAGTTTCCAGCGTTACCGAACTGACGATGACGGGCCGCGAACTGGACAACAGCAATGCCGGTCGCGTACTGGCCAATAGCACGCTGCAGTTGACGCTCGACAGGCTGAACAACCAGCTCAAGGGCCTGATTTCTGCGCAACAGGATGTCAACCTCAAGGCAGCCAGCCTGGACAACAGCGCCCAAGGCAGTGTCTATGCCAAGCGCAACCTCGATATAACCCTGGCCGAACAGGCTGACAACAGCCAAGGCGTCATGCGCAGCGACGCCGCCTTGCAACTGCGCGGCGCCAGCCTGGGTAACAACGGCGGGCGTATCAGCAGCGGCGGGGCGTTACTGTTGAGCGCCGCCAATGGCCTTGCCAATCAGAACGGCGAGGTGCTCAGCGCTGATACGGCGACGGTGAAGGCGGACAGTGTCGACAACAGCCAGGGGCGCATTGTTGCTGACGGTGCGCTGCAACTGACCACAGGCGTATTGCTTAACCAACATCAAGGCCGTGTCACCAGCGCTGATCGCCTCAACCTGACAGCGACCGACGTAGACAACCGCTTCGAGGGCCGCATTGCCAGTGACCAGGCGCTTAACGCCAGCCTCACCAGCCTTGACCAGCGTGGAGCCGGTGAGTTTTACAGCAACAGCGAACTGACCCTGGACATGAACCAGGGGCACTTGAATAACGCCGATGGCTTTATCAACGCGCCAGGGCAGTTGTTGCTCAAAAACCTCAAAAGCGTCGACAACCGTAACGGTGAAATCTCCAGCGCCAAGGCCTTTGCCTTGCGTGCCGACACCCTGGACAACAGCGGCGGCAACGTACTCAGCGACCAAGGCTTGACCGTCAAAATCGAACAGGCGCTGCTTAACGTCAAAGGGCTGATTTCAGCCGCCGGTGTCGAGCTCGATGCCGCGCGCCTGGACAACCGCGAAGGCAAGGTCAGCAGCGCGCTGGATGCGCGCCTGGCGGTCAGTGAGGACCTGCTTAACGACCAGGGCGAAATCGTCAGTGCAGGCCACACGCAGCTGAAGGCGGCCAGTTTGAGTAACACTGGCGGGCAAGTGCTCGGTGATGTCAGCCTGGACGTGAAGGTCAAGGGCGCACTGAATAATCAGGCCGGCACACTCGGGGCCGGCACCTCGTTGAACGTGCACGCCGCTAGTCTGGATAACCGCCAGGCCGGCAAATTGGGCAGCGACGGCCAACTCAAGGCCACGATTGATGGGTTACTCGACAATCAGGCCAAAGGGCAGGTGCTGGCCAAGGGCGCGATGGAACTGCGTGCCGGTCGTTTGGATAACCGCGAAGGGCAACTGACCGGGCAGGACCTGTTGACGCTGCACAGTGCGACTGTCGACAACCGCTCAGGCGTGATCCTTTCCCAGAAGGACCTTCAACTCAATGTGGGTGAGTTGGACAACCAACACGGTTCGCTCAGCAGCAAGGCGGCCTTGGGCTTCGCGGGGCAACAGTTGCGCAACCAGAAGGGCTTGGTCAGTGCCGTGGGGCCCCTGCGGCTGACGGCCGACACTGTAGAAAACGCGGCTGGCCGCATCGCCAGCCAGGCGGATCTGCAGGCAACTATCGGTGTACTGGCCCAACAAGGCGGTGAGTTGGTCGCCCAGGATGAGCTGAGCCTTAGCGGGACCTCCCTGGACAATCGCGAGGGCGGCCTGGTAGGCGCCACAAAAGCGCTGAAACTCACGGTCGACGCCGTTGATAACCGTGCGGGCGAGATTTCCAGCCGCAGCAGCATCGACTTCAAGGCGCAGCGCCTGGATAACAGCGCGGGCAAACTGATCGCCGGTACCGCATTGGAACTGGCCGTGGCCCATGTGATCAACCAGGCCCAAGGGTTGGTATTCGCCCGGGACAACCGCTTCAACGGCGCGCGCCTGGATAACGGCCAAGGCACTTTTGCGGGCCAGCAATCGCTGAGCATGTCGCTGGTGGCCGTTCCCGGCACTGAACTGGATGGCCGGCTGGATAACCAGCTGGGCACAATCAGCAGCGAGGGCACCCTGCAACTGGCCGGCACGACGCTCAACAACAACGCGGGTGTAATCTCTTCGGCGCACGCACTCATACTGGCTGCCAGCGGTGCTATCACCAACCAGGGCGGCATCATCGAGACCGATGCCAGCCTTGACCTGACCAGCGCAAGCCTGGACAACGGCCCCAAAGGCCTGCTCAACAGCCGTGGTGAGCTGACCCTGGCCACCGGGACGCTGAACAACAATGGCCGTATCACCAGCGCCGATCGCCTGGATCTGGCAGCCACCCAGGTGGACAACAGTGGACGTATCGCCAGCAGCAAAAACCTGACCGCCATCCTCACCGGCCTGAATCAGCAGGGCGGTGAGCTGTTCAGCAACACGCAGCTCGATCTGGACCTCAACCACGGCCAATTGAGCAACGTGGGCGGCCTGATCAATAGCCCGTTGCTGATGCTGAAAAACCTGGCCGAGGTGAACAACCAGCGTGGCGAAATTTCCAGCCAGCAAGCTTTCACGCTGGCGGCTCGCAACCTGGATAACGGCGGCGGCAAGCTGATCAGTAACCAAGGCCTGACCCTGCAGATTCAAGACGCCTTGGGCAACGCCAAAGGTGCGATCAGCGCCGCCTCGCTCAACGCCAACAGTGCCCGCCTGGACAACACGGATGGGCTGCTCAACAGTCGTGGCGTCATGCAAGTCTCTGCCACCCAGGCGCTGGATAACCAGCGCGGCACGCTGATTGCCGACGGTGCCATGGGGCTGTCGTCCGCTCGGCTCGACAACCGTGGCGGTGATGTATCGGGCAAGGCCTTGGTGACTGCTGATGTCGATCAGGTCGATAACCGCGGCGGTCAACTCATCAGCACTACAGCAGTGGATATACGCGCTGCGTCCCTGGACAACCGCAAAGGCCTGGTGGGCGCCGATAAAACGCTGGAACTGCGGGTCGATCACATCGACAACCGTGGTGGCGAACTGTCGACCAACGCCGACCTGACCGTCACCGGGCAAACCCTGGATAACAGTGATGCGGGTCGTGTATTGGCCGGGCAATCATTGAACCTTGCGCTCACCCAACTGCTGAATCGCAACCAAGGCCAGCTCAACACACAGCGGCTGATGCTGAGCGCTCAGAACCTGGACAACAGCAATGGCAAGCTGCTCGCCCAACAGCTACTGCAACTTGAGCTCAAAGGCGAGCTGAATAACAGCCAGGGCGTGATCAACAGCGAAGGACGCTTGGGCGCCAACGCCGTCAGCCTGGTCAACCGTCAGGGCCGAGTGTCCAGTGCCCAGGGGTTGGCGCTGGGTCTGACAGGGGCGCTGGACAACGAGGGCGGTGAACTCGTGACTGACAGTAGCCTGCAACTGCGTAGCGCCAGCCTCGGCAATCAGAACGGCGTGCTCAGTGGCAAAGGCGCGGTCGGGGTCACCACTGGCGCGCTGGATAACACGGGGGGTCGTCTGATCAGCGGCGACACGCTGGCGCTGAAGGCTGGGTTGCTGAACAACAGCGCTGGCAGCATCGGCAGCGCCCAGGCCCTGACGGCCAGCGTGAATGGGCTCGACCAACAAGGCGGCAAGCTGTTCAGCAATGCCGGACTTACCTTGGACCTGAACCACGGCCAACTCAACAACCAGCAAGGCCTGATCAATGCGTCCGGCCCGCTGGTGCTGAGCCAGCTCAACGGTGTGAACAACCAGGCCGGTGAAATTTCCAGTGGCCAGGCATTCACTATCGCGGCGCGCAACCTGGATAACAGCAGTGGCCGCCTTCTCAGCAACCAGGGCCTGACGCTGCGTATCGACCAGGTACTCACTAACATCAAGGGTTTGGTTGCAGGTGCAAGCCTGAGTGCGCAAGCGGCCGCGGTCGACAACAGTGGCGGCACGCTTACCAGCCGTGGTGGCCTTGAATTGACCAGCACCGGGCTGCTGAGCAACGGGCAACAAGGTTTGATCAACGCCGCGCAAGCATTGACAGTCAATGCGGGCAACTTCAATAACCAGGGCGGCAGCCTACTGGGTACCAGCGCCCTGACGCTCAAGGCGTTGGCCGTGGACAACAGTGCCAAAGGCCTGATCAACAGCCAGGGCAGCCTGGAACTCACTGCACATAGTTTAGACGCCAGCGACGGTGGCGAGGTGTCGGCCAAGGGGGACATGGACCTCACACTCACTTCCATGTCCTTGCGTGGCGGCCGGTTGATAGGTGAACAGCGCCTGAGCGTGGACCTGGCAAACGGTGACCTGGATAACCGCAAAGGCCTGATCTTCTCCAAAGGCCCGCTGACTTTGCAACGCGTGCGCGACCTGCAAAACCAGGGCGGCGAACTGTCCAGTCAAAATGCCCTGAGCTTGACGGGACGCAACCTGGACAACAGCGCCGGCACGCTTATCAGCCAGCAATTACTCACACTGAACGCAGGCGACGTGGTCAACCGCGGCGGCCTGATCTCGGGTTGGCAGGGCCTCAACCTGATCGGCACTCAGTTGGATAACCGCGACAAAGGCACGCTGTCCAGTCGCAACGGTGATCTTGATGTGCGCCTCAATGGCAGCTTGCTCAACAGTGGCGAAGGTGCGTTGGCCAGCCAAGGGCGATTGACGGTCAGCGCCGCCAGCCTGGATAACAGCGCCAGCGGTGCAATCTCCAGCGGCGCGCAGCAGACGCTGAGCGTGCTTGGCGCGCTGAACAACACCCAAGGTGGGCTGATCGACAGCGGCTCTACGCTGGATCTGAGCGCGGCCGACCTCGACAACAGTGCCGGTAATATCACGGCCCTGCGCAACCTGAACTTCCTGGGCGGCAACGTGCTCAACACCGGTGGCTCGCTGATGGGTAACGACCATCTGGTGCTCAACCTGCAAGGCAACCTTGGCAACGTCAACGGCAAGATCGCAGGCACTGGGTCGTTGCTACTCCAGCGCGCCATCGAGGTGGATAACCGCGGCGGTCAACTGGCCAGCCAGGGACGCCTGTCATTGGCCATGGGCGGCCTGAACAACAGCCAAGGCGGCACCGTCGCGGCCAAAGGTCCGCTGGGCATCGATGCCAGCGCCATCGTTCAAAACAACGCTGACGGCTTGATCTACAGCCAGGAAGGCGACCTGCACATCAACGCCTATGGCCTGACCAACGCCCAAGGCAAAGTGCAGGGGCAAAACGGCTTGCGGGTCGAGGTCAATGGTGATCTCGACAACCAAGGCGGCAATATCATCAGCCAGACCGGTGACGTGCACCTCAAGGCCGGCAACCTCGACAACCGCAGCGGCGTGCTCGCCAGCCTCAAGGGTGCCATTGAGGCCGGGGTGGTCGGTGTGCTTCGCAACGGTCCTGACCTGAGCGGCAACCCCAAGGGCGGCTTGATTCAGGGCCAGCGCCTGCTACTCAATACCAGTCAGCTCGATAACCAGGGCGGCTATCTTGGCGCGCAAACCAGCGATGCATTGCTCACGGTTGCAACCCTCAATAACCAGCAGGGTGCTTTGTATGCCAAAGGCCTGATGCGCATCAATGGCAGCGCTCTGGATAACAGCGCCGGGCAGATCGCCGGCGACCAGATCGCGCTCGGCCTCAACGGCCAACTGACCAACCACAACGGCCTGATCGAAAGCACCAACAACCTGACTGTGGCCGCCAATGCCCTCGATAACCAGGGCGGCAAATTGCGCGCCTTGGGACGCTTGGGCAAGACCGAGTTCCAGATCGGCGGTGTGTTCGATAACCGCAACGGCGCGGTGGAAACCGCCAACCAGGACCTGACCCTGGCAGCCGCCAGCTTCCAAAACAACGGCGGGCAGTTGCTGCATGTGGGTGAGGGCACATTCGACATCTCATTGCCTAACGTTACCGGCGCCGGCGGCACCGTTGTCACCCGTGGCGGCCTGACCCTGAACGCGGATACCTGGACCAATACCAGCGTTATTCAGGCGGGGCGTTTGAACGTTAACGTCAATAACTTCACCCAGACCGAAACCGGGCAGTTGCTGGCTTCGACGCACTTGGAAGGGAAGGGGGGGAGCTGGGTCAATAATGGGTTGATTGCCAGTGATGGCACGCTCAGCTTGGGGCTAACGGGGACCTACGGCGGCAGTGGGCGTATCAGCAGCGTAGATACCCTGAACGTCGGCGCCGCTTCGTTAAACCTTGATGCTGCTTCAAGTATTACGGGGGGCCGGGGGGCTACCATCAGCGTCGCAGGCCAAATGACTAACTCGGGCCGTATCAGCGCCATGGGCAATTTGGCGATCAGTGCTGGAGCGCTGACTAACGCGGGCACTCTTGGCAGCAGTGAGGGCATGCTGATTGACACGCAGACCTTGCTCAACGAGCGCGGCGCGATCATCAGCGGTGGTGACATGTCGCTGCTGGCCGAGAGTTTTACCAATAAAAACGCGGATGTTTACAGCCTGGGCAAACTCTTTGTCGCCCGGGATATACAGGGCAATTGGGCGGGCACCCTGAACAATATTTCGGCCAACCTGGAAAGCGCGGGCGATATGACGCTCCATGTGGGCGCGATAGAAAACAAAAAAGAATTCTTCAATGTTTCATCGACATTGGTTTCCGGCGCTATCGGGATGAGAGGCACGTCGGCACGGGCCGGGCACATGGTATTGATGGAAGAATATGAATCCAAGGTGGATGCGGAGTCGGTGTCCGCAAGCATCTCGTCCGGCAGGAACCTGGATGTTCAGGGACGTAGCCTGTTGAACTCTGCCTCGGTTATTTCGGCCACCGGCAATATCAGTGCTGCGCTGGAAAACTTCAGTAACGTTGGCGCCACATTAGGAAAGTATTCGGTTCTCAAGTCTTTCGACCTTCCTAACCTCAAGGAAGACAAGAATATCTCCCGTTTCTGGCGTTCGATCATGGATTACAACGCTGCGAATGATCCGTCCTATACGCTTCAAGGCTCCGGTTCGAGACGCGCGGGAACCCTGCATTTCTGGGATCAAAACTGGAACGAGTCGATGGTGACGCCCTACACAAGAATGGGGGGGACGGCTCAGCGACAAACCAACCTGACGTTTGGTTGGAAAACGTACACGACCTTCAATGTCAATTTCCAAGCCCTGTTTCCTGCGCCAGCCTACAACGCGGGCACCAGGTCGGCATTACCGGCCACTCTGAGTGGAGTCAATTTCTACGATCAGCGGATGATCTCCAAGCCCGGCAGTGCAGGCACTGCCCAAGCCATCGTTCAGGCTGGCGGTGCGGTTCAAATCAATGCCAGCAAGAATCTGGTCAACAGTGTCATCCAAGAGGGCCAGCCGATATCGACAGGTTCCGGACGTGGGTTTGATGCCACTCGTCCAGTCAATAATGCTGTTGTTGCAATCGACTTGAATGCGCAGCTGCCACCGGACTTGGCCCAACAACAAGTCAACCCCTTGACGCTACGCGGGTTCACTTTACCCACCGGCACCCACGGCCTGTTCCGCCTCAGTAGCCGGGCGGGTGAGGATACCCAGGCCACCCAAGCCACCAGTGGCCCACAAAGCTGGACCATGGGCGGTGCGACCCTCGGCCTGGCTCAACGCCAGGATGTACAGCCAGCGCTTGAAACGCGCACCTTCGATTTCAAAAGCGTCACTCAACAGGGCGCAGCTACGCGTCAGGTGGGCTCCACTGCACGTCAGGTCAGTGGTGTCACCGCCACCACCAGAACGCTTAACGTTGCCGGGGCCGGCGATGTGGCCAACGGGAGTGGCTGGACGCCCAGCCAGATCACCCCAGGTGAAATCGCCCGGGGCGACGGTATCAACGCCCAAGATCCGTCCAGCGGTTCAACGTCGCCAGTGGCGAAGGTCACAGGGCCTACGGACCAGCCAGACCTAGCGCTGACCCAAAGAGACACCCACGTTCAGGTCGCCACACCGGGCGAGCCCACTCGGCCGACGTTGAATATCCCTGGCGTGATGCCGGTTATGCCAGGCGTGCAGCCGGTGGTGAACACACCCGTCGCACAAGGTGCGGGCAGCAGCCCAACCCAGGTCGCGGAGGTGATCGCCCAGCCGGTCAATGCGCTGGCGCAAACCACTCCAGTCGCCAGCCAGACCATCAACCGCGTGCAAGGCTTCATGCCTACCGCGCCAAAGTCGCAACCTCATAAATACCTGATCGAAACCAACCCGGTGCTCACGGACCTCAAGCAGTTCATGAGCTCCGACTACTTGCTCGCAGGGCTGGGTTACAACCCGGACGAAAGTGCCAAGCGCCTGGGCGACGGGCTCTATGAGCAACGCTTGATCCAGCAGGCCGTGCAAGCGCGCACAGGGCAGCGTTTTATCGACGGCCAGAACACCGACGAAAAGCTGTTCAAGTACCTGATGGACAATGCGATCCAGAGCAAGCAGCAACTGAACCTGGCAGTGGGCGTTACCTTGACCTCGCAACAGGTCGCGGCGCTGACCCATGACATCGTCTGGCTCGAACAGCACGAAGTGAACGGTGAAAAGGTGCTGGTGCCGGTGCTGTACATGGCCCAGGCCGACAATCGTCTTGCACCCAATGGCGCATTGATCGCAGGCAACGACCTTAACCTGATCGCCGGCGAAAACCTGGAGAACGCCGGGACCCTGCGTGCCACCAACAACCTGTCCGCCAAAGCGGGCAATGACCTGATCAACAGCGGCTTGATCGAAGCCGGCAACCGCCTCGACCTGCTGGCGGGTAACAACATCGTCAACAAGTCCGGCGGCATCATCGCCGGACGCGATGTCACGCTGACGGCGATCAAGGGTGATGTGATCAACGACCGTGCAGTAACCCGTACCGGCAACGGCACCGCTGAGCGCCGCGACTATCTCGACAGTGCGTCACGCATCGAGGCAGCTAATGACCTGACGATGAATGCAGGCCGTGACATCGCCAATACCGGTGGCGTGCTGCAAAGCGGGCGTGACACCACATTGGTCGCTGGCCGCGATGTGCACATCGATGCCGTTGAGCAACGCAATGGTTTGGACCTGGGCAGCCGCCTGCGCACCGAAACCGTGACGCAAAACGGTGCCAGCGTGGAGGCAGGCCGTGACCTCAAGGTATCGGCAGGGCGAGACTTCAGCGCCATTGCCAGCCGCATCGACGCCAAGCGTGACTTGAGCATCACGACGACTGAGGACCTGAGTATTTCCTCAGCCGCTGACGAACAGCATTCCTCCAGCAAGTCCAAGAAGGTCACCCAGTCCAAGGACCATATCAGCCAGGTTTCCAGCGTGCTGACGGCCGGCGGCGACGTGTCGCTCAATGCCGGTAAAGACCTGGAACTCACCGCCAGCCGAATCGCCGGCGGCGGCAACGTGGCTCTCGATGCACAGCGCGATGTGAGCATCCTCTCTGCCCTGGACGAAGACGCTTCGTTCTACTCGAAAAAGAGCAAGGGCTCGTTCGGTCGTAGCAAAAGCCAGCAGCGGGAAAGTTACGACAGCACCAACGTAGCCTCCGTCGTCGAAGCCGGCAAAGACTTGACCATCAATGCCAGCAAGAAGACTGATGGCGGCATGAGCATCGATGGCGGGCGTGACGTCACCGTGATCGGCAGCCAGTTGAAGGCCGGTGGCGACATGTTGCTGGGAGCCACGGGTGACATCGCGGTGTTGTCAGGTGTCGAAGAACATGGCTCCTACAGCAAGAAAACCAAGTCCGGGTTCCTGGGGCTGTCCAAAAGTGGCAAGAGCCAGTTGAAGACTACTGCGAGCCAAGTGGGCAGTGAGTTGGAGGCGGGCAATGATGTTGTGGTGGCGGCGGGTAATGATGTACGGGTGCGGGCCAGTGAGATCAGTGCCGATAACGACACTGAACTGCGTTCCGGGCTGGTCAATAGCACGGGTGACATCAACCTGATTTCTGCGAATGACACGGCTTATAGTCGCAGTGAAGAACACAAGAAGAAGTTTGGTTATACGGAAAGGCCGACATCAGTCGCCATTTCGTCTGCGAAGAAGGCCGGTCGTGAAGCCCAGAGCAGCACCAGCGTGGGCAGCCATGTTAGCGCCGAGCGCGATGCAACTTTGCAGGCTGAACGCGACATCAACCTGGTTGGCAGCGGCATCACCGCAGGGCGCAATGTCAATCTGGATGCAGGGCGCGACGTCAATGTGGTCGCCGCACAAGACACCAGCAGCGAACGTAGCTGGGAGAAGAAAAAGCAGACGGGTTCAAGCATCTCCAGTAACGGTAATGGCATCAGCATCTTCGCCGGGACCGAAGGCAGTGGGGAGAAGAATCGTGTCGAACACGAGACCGCTTCCAGCAGCCAGATCAGCGCCGGGCAAGATGTGGCGATCAACGCCAAGCGTGATATCAACCAGCGCGGCTCTGATGTGGGCGCTGCCAATGATATCGAGCTGACGGCGGGCAGAAATATCAATATCGATGCTGCGCGTGAAAGCGTGCTCACCGAGCAGATACGCGAGAAAGAGAGCAACGGCCTGGGTGTTTCGATCAACCATAACTATGCCAATACCAAGGATGCCGTCAGCGGAGCAGGAAAAGGCGAGGACAATGTCAGCAAGGGCTCCAGCACACTCAAAGCCGTTGATTCGGTCAGTCAGTTTGTCAGCGGGCCAACGCTGGACGGAAAGTTTGGCAACAGTAAACAAACCAACAGCCAGCAGGTTATCGAGCAAACCAATCGCTCTTCGACGCTGAGCGCCGGTAACGATTTGCACCTCAACGCTGGTAACGATGTGCTGGTGAAGGGAAGCCACCTGGACGCTGGGCGTGACATCAATATCAAAGGACGTGACGTCACGCTGGACGTGGCCAAGGGCGGGATTAGTGAAGAAACCACCCACACCCAAAGTTGGGGCGGCATTCATGGCGGCACCAGCGGCGGGATCAAGTTGGGCGCCGGCGGCAGCTTCGGCACGGCTACGGGCGAGAGCTCTCAAGGCTCGTCTACGGCTTCACAGCTGGAAGCCGGTCGCGATATCAACCTCAAGGCCAGCAATGACCTGAACTTGATTGGAACGCAGGCCAAAGCCCAACGGGATATCGAGCTGAATGCCGGCAACGATTTGAACATTCGTTCGGCGCATAACGACAGCAACAGCGAAAACAACCGCCACAGTGGCGGCGGGGAAGCAGGCCTGACGTTTGGCTCTGAAGGTATTGGCGTCTACGTCAGCGTCAGTATGGGCAAGGGTAACCTGGAGCGAGAAGGCCAACGCCAACAAGAGGCTTACCTCTATGCCGGCGACCGCCTGGGTTTCGCCAGTGGCAAAGACACCACCATCGGCGGAGCAAATCTAAGAGGCGATGAAGTGGTAGGGCGTGTGGGCGGCGACCTCAAGGTTTCGTCGGTCGCTGATACGGGCAAGGTCAAGGGCAAAGAGTTTGATATCAGCGTTACGGCCACCATCGGCCCGGGTGCGGGTGTCAGCGGCTCGGTCGGCTTTGGCAAGACCACAGGCAAAACGGACTGGGTCGAAGAGCAAACCCGTATCACCGGCAAAAATGCCGTCGATATCAGAACAGAGAACCATACCCAGATCGACGGAGCCGTCATCGCCGCTGACAACGGCAACCTGAAACTGGACACCGGCACCCTCGGCTTCAGCGATATCGCCGGGCAAGACAAAGAGCATGGGTACTACCTGAACGTAGGTGGCACCTATAAAGCCGGGAGCAGTGAAAGCAAAGGCAACACCGTACAAGACAGCAGCCAGGCGGGAAAAGGCAAGGAAGGTCAAACCGGCTGGAGCGTTGAGGGTTGGAACTACGAGAAAGAACGTGAACAGATTGTCCGCGCCACGGTGGGGGCAGGTGAAATCGTTGTACGCAAGGATGCTGAGACGGGGGCTGACTCTACGGCCGGGTTGAACCGGGATGTGGGTAAGGCCTATGAGATCACCAAGGATGATGAAAAACGAACGGATTTGTATGCGAGTAGTTCGTCCATTGATGCTGTGATGGATCCTGAGAAAGCCGCCAAAGATCTGGTTGCAGACGTTGTCAATTTCAAAGACAACCAAAAGAAAAAGATCGAAGCAGTTGCCGGCGCGCTCGAACAGATCAAGGGCGAAATTCGTGCAATTCAGGCTCAGCGCGTCAGCATTGACGATGTTTCAGCGAATATTCGTAAAAAATTCGGCGATGAGCAGGCGCTGACAATTTCGAAGAATCTGGTGCGAAAGGGCATCGCCCCTGAGACTCTGGATGCGCTCCCGGCGGACGTTATAAGCGCATTGAATGATTTTTCGGAAAAGGCGGCAATTTACGATA
>NZ_SMOF01000001.1:3403965-3440893 GCF_018135665.1 Pseudomonas sp. B2021 | reverse complement strand
GCGTCAACGATAACGCGTGCTTCCTGAGTAAGCGCGGCGCCTGCGGGTTTTTCGCGAGCAAGCTCGCTCCTACAGGGAATGTCATTGCCTGTTGGGTTTGCGCGTTTTCATCAGGCCACCGGGCACTCACGGTTCAGCGCTTCATCTACCAGCAACTGCGCAATCTCGATCATCTGCACCACCGCCAACACCTGCTTGCGGGCGTGACCGTCAAGCTGTTCGGCACAGTCGTAGGCGCAGACAGTCGCGGACTCCAGCATTTCGCTGGCATTGCTCAAGGCGGCTTCAGTGCTGAGTCCGGGGCGGACGGTGAAGATGACATCTGGAGGCAGTTGCGGGTTTTCATCCGAGGGGGACGGTGGGGGATTGGGTGTGACTTTTTTCATGGCGAAGCTCCTATGAATGAGCACCTCCATTTCGCTACCACACGAAGTAAGGAGGCGACTGTACACGGGGTGGTAGACCGGTCATAGAAACCCGGCAGGCCGAAGCCTCCCATGCACAGCCGCCACAAAGCAGCCCGCATAAAAAAACGCCCTTGAGCGTTTTTGGGGTCTATGAAAGAACTGGGCTACCACACCCATTCGCTGATTTTGCAGCGACCCGCGAAGGTTAGCGGCGAGGCTCATCGGACGCAACCCGAAAGTTGTGTAAGCGCGGTCTGACAACCGCGCCGTTGCGGGTACGCCGAATACCCCATGTAGGAGCGAGCTTGCTCGCGAAACACGTTAACGATAACGCGTGCTTCCTGAGTAAGCGCGGCGCCTGTGGGTTTTTCGCGAGCAAGCTCGCTCCTACAGGGGATGTGATTGCCTGGTGGGTTTGCGCGTTTTCATCAGGCCGCCGGGCACTCAAGGTTCAGCGCTTCACCCACGAACATGTTGCTGGATGTTGAACCATCATCCTTAGCGATTCCTTTGGGTTAGCCTTGTTTTCCTACTGACAACAAGGATTGGTCATGCAACGAAAGGTCATTAATCCCACGACGGTATTCAACTCCCTGCAATACGGTTTCAGCCAGGCCATGGAAGTGCCAGAGGGCCGGCGAATCATGCTGTCGGGGCAGGTGGGCGTGGATGCTCAAGAGCACACGGTCGGCCCCGGCATCGCCGAACAGACCGCCGCAGCGTTGGACAATATCGAAAAGGTGCTGGCCGAGGTCGGTGGCGACCTGTCTCATGTGATCATGCTGCGGCTGTATATCGTCGAGTCTGCCCGTGAGCAGCAAGCGTCGATCGCCCATGCGCTACTTGAGCGCTTCCCGCACAACCCGCCACCGTCTTCGTGGATTATCGTCAGCGGGTTGTCGTTGCCGCAGTGGTTGATTGAGATTGAGGCGGAGGCGGTGATATGAGTGGCTTTCACCGAGCGCTGACACATGCTGCTGATCATCTGTAGTCAAACCGCGATTCCCCCCGTACCATTCGCCCCCCTCGCAGTGACGCGAGGCGCAGCGCCAGGAAGGCTCATCCCATATTTTTCCTGACGCCTGCCGTTTATTTTTTTGCCTGCGTTCAGGATTCGATATGTCTCGCTTCTCTCGGCCTTTGGCCTTGTTCTTGATTACGGCAGCCCTGGCAGGTTGCGGTACTCAGTCTGCGTCGCTGGTTAGCCAGCCGTTGCAACCTGGCCCCCAGGACCCGGTCGCTTATGTAGTCGGATCAATCGGCCCGCAGAGCCTTAGCGCATCTCCTGCGCCTAATCAGCGTTTACTGTTTCGCAAGCGCGGTTCCGAGTTTGGCGCCGCAGCGATCTGGGTGGGCGTCGGTCGGCAAACACCTCAGGATGTGAAGGATGCGGCCGGTGCCGCCAGTGTATTCGTGTTGGCGCTCAAGCCTGGGGATTATGAGTTCTATGATTTTCAGTTTTTCTCCAGCAGTTATTCACCCACTCTGGGGACGACCTACACCTCGGTGCAGGCGCGAGAGAAATTCAACCTGCCACTGCGCCTGAAGGCCGGCAACGCCTATTACCTCGGTGAATTTCGCTCGTTATGCCTTGGCGCTTCGCTGTGTGCCTTCCGCTGGCGCGACCAGCAAGGACGCGATGAGCCGCTAGCGCGGCACTCTGTTGCGGGCCTGCCGGCTCTGGAGTTGTTGCCGCTGGATTATCGCAGCGCCGCCCCTTATATCATCGCGCCGCTGCCATCCGGGGCGGGTCAGAACATCCTTCACGAGACACGCCCATGAACCGTTTTATTACGTTCAGCGCCCTGGCGCTGCTGACCGGGTGTGCAACCACCCATACGCTTCCTGAGCGTGCATTGCC
Organism: Pseudomonas sp. B2021; assembly: GCF_018135665.1. NCBI lineage: Bacteria > Pseudomonadati > Pseudomonadota > Gammaproteobacteria > Pseudomonadales > Pseudomonadaceae > Pseudomonas > Pseudomonas sp. B2021. The sequence continues at coordinate 3,438,625 of NZ_SMOF01000001.1, read as the reverse complement.
CGATGGCAAGGAATACCTCAAGCCGATCCACGTCATGATCGATGACCCGCTTAATGCAGCACAAATTCGTAACCAATTGCGTGAGACTGGGGTGTTTCGCAGTGTCGAAAGCGGCCGGGGCAACGCGGACGATTACTCGGTGTGGGTGCGCTACAACGTTCAGCGTGATATGCCGCCTTTCCCGGTGGTACTGCTGAGCGCGGCAACTCTGTTTCTGCTGCCCCTGTCCGTGAGCATTGACACCACCACCGAGTTCTCCCTGCAGCACAATGGGAAGCAGCTCAAGCAGTACAGCTACCGCAACGTCACCCACAAATATTCCTGGCTGCTGGATGGCCCTGGCGGGATGGAGCTACAGAGCGGTCACCGTGTTGCACGGGCTTTTGCCGAAGATGTACAGCGCGACGGGCTGCTGCCCGAGGAGCACGCACAATGATCAGGACTACGTTACTGGCCGCCGTGCTGTTGCTCGGTGGTTGCGGTACCGCCCTCAAACCGTTGGATTACAAGGCAGAGCGTGCCTACGTGCCGATGAGTGTCACGATGCCGTCGCCCGTGTCGAGGTTTGAACAGCAGACGCAACGCGAAGTTATCCAGTTGTTGCGTGACACAGGTGCCTTCAGTTTTATGGATGGCGGTTTCAGCAAGACGGGCTACAGCTTGTTGGTCGATCAACGCGGCGGTAAAGGGGCCGGTGCGCTCCCGGCGATACTTGGCGCGTTGACGCTGTTGACCGTGCCAGTGCCCTACACCTACGAGCGCCAGTTGCACGGCTCGCTGTTCAAGGATGGGCAACTGCTCAAAACCTATGCTTACAAGCGTGGTGGTTGGACAGCTACGACCTGGTACATCCCCATGACCGAGCCCCGCAGCGAAAGCGAGATGTTGAGCGAGTTGATGCGGGATCTGGAGCACGATCACTTGATTCCTTATCAGTGACAGCTGGTTATTTTAATTAGTGTTGATAGAGAGGTTCACGGATGAATTACGAATTGTTGTTTGGCTTGGATGTGCAACTGGGCTTTTTGGTGATGGCCTTTGTGTTGGTGATGGCGGTGATTGGCTTCATTCTCGACAAAGACACCACGCCGCAAGTTGTCGTGGCGACCGGCGTTGCGCTGATTTCGATTGCCGCGTGTGCCGTGGTCTCTATCGACGCATTCAATGGGCTGGCGCAGTCACTGCACGAAAAAGGCAAAATCAGCGGTGCTCTGTTTGACCAGGTGAAACACCGCTCCAACCTGTTCCTCTTTGTTTTCCCGTTTGTAACCGCCGCCATCGGCACGAACCTGATTTCCGACGTGTTGACCAAGAAATTGCATTATGAAAAATCCTTGGGCCCTGTGAATTTGTTGCAAGGGTGCTTGGAACTTATGAAAATCCTTTTCGGTTTGGTTATTTTTCCGTTTGTTGCAATTGGCTTGGCGCCCTTCGTGTTGGTCGATACGTGGAAGCGCCATGTCACCCGTTATATGGAAGGGGTTGGCGCAGTGAATCGTCATCTGCAACTCAAGATGCTGAAGGCCGACATCATTTCCAGGAACCTGTTTCGTGGCCCACCCGCCAAACCTGCGCCCTGATTCCGGTCGTCGGCACTCAGCCCTTAATACCGAACCATCACCGACTTAAGCTCGGTGTAATCCTCAATGAACGCACTGCCAAACTCCCGCCCTAATCCCGAAGACCGGCTGCCACCAAACGGCACTGCCGGGTCGAGCAAGGTGTGCATGTTTACCCACACGGTGCCGGCCTTGACGGCCGGGATCATGCGCAGGGCCTTGCCCAGGTCATTGGTCCACAGGCTGGCGCTCAACCCGTAAGGCCCGTGGTTCATCATGGCCAGCAGTTCGTCTTCGCTGTCGTAGGGCAGGAAGGTGGCGATGGGCCCGAAGGTTTCTTCGTTGAGCAGGGTGTCGTGCAGGTGGTTGGCAAGGATGACGGTGGGTTCGACGTAGCAGCCGGGGCGGTCGATGAGGTGGCCGCCGTGGATGATCGTGTTGTTTTCGGCGCGGGCCTGGTTGAAGTAGCCGAGCAGTTTGTGTTGGTGTTGCTGGTGGGTCACCGGGCCGAAGTCGGTGTGTTCGTCCAGGGGCGAGCCGATGGTCAGGCGGCTGAGGCGTGCCTTGAGCTTTTCCAGCACGGCATCGATCTGCGAGCGGTGCACGAAGAAACGCTCGGCCGCTGCGCAGATTTGCCCAGAGTGCAAGAAGCCCGCTTCGATGATGCCATCCACCGCTTTGTCTACATCCATGTCGCGCAGGAAGCCGGCGGCGTTCTTGCCACCCAGTTCCAGGGTCGCGCGGGTGAGGCCTGCGCCCATGGCACTGCGGCCCACCGCAATACCGGTGGGCACTGAGCCGGTGAACGACACCTTGTGCGTGCCGGGGTGTTCCACCAGCCCCTTGCCGACATGGCCGCCGCCGGTCAACACGTTGAGCACGCCCGCCGGCAACCCGGCGTCGATGGCCAGTTCGGCGATGCGCAGCAGGGTCAGCGGCGTGAATTCGCTGGGCTTGATGATGATGCTGCAGCCGGTCACCAGCGCAGAAGCCAGCTTCCAGATGGCGATCATGGTCGAGAAATTCCACGGCACAATGCCTACCACCACGCCTACCGGTTCGCGCAAGGTGAAAGCGGTGTAGCGCTCGCCATTGAACGAAGGCAGCGACGGCGTGAGGGTCTTGCCGCTGAGCTTGGTGGCCCAACCTGCGTAGTAACGCAGGAAGTGCGCGGCCTGGTCGACCTCAAAGGCGCGGGAAATCTGGATGATCTTGCCCGACTGGCAGGTTTCGATCTGCGCCAGTTCTTCGCGGTGGTGTTCCAGCAGGTCGGCCAGTTTCAGCAGTACGTTGCCACGAATGGCCGGTGCGGTCTGTGACCACAACTGGAAACCCCGGTTGGCGCAAGCCACCGCGGCGTCGATATCCGCCAGGTCTGCGTCGGCCACGTCGGCGATCACCTGGCCGGTGGCGGGGTTGGTCACGCTCAGGCGTGCATCGGCGTGGCTGCGCACACTGGCGCCGTCGATGAATAGCCCATGACGGCGGCGCAAAAAGGCTTCGACGTGAGGCAGCAGCGGGATATCGCTCATGGCAGGTTCCTGGCAGTTCACAAAAGAAAACTCGAGGTTAACCAACGGGCAGGTACGCGGCTTGACTGTGCCTGCCAGGTTTTATGCCTGTGCCTGCCGTGCCTGTGAAAAGTACAACCTTGCCTGCCGAACGTGCATGTTGTGCCGGCGCAAGCCGGTCGATACTGGCCCTGCATCCCGCGCCGTTCCACGATTCGGAGCGTCTGCCGGACTTCCAATAATAAGCAGGGCCGTCCATGAAAAAGCCAAACCCGCTCCTCGAAGACCTCAAGCCTCTTCTGCCTGCCATTGCCGCGAACGCCAGCCGTGCCGAACAACTGCGACAAGTGCCGGATGAGAATATCGCGCTGCTCAAGAGCATCGGGCTGCACCGCGCCTTCCAGCCCAAGGTGTTCGGTGGCCTGGAACTGACGCTGCCCGAATTCGCCGATTGTATCGCCTTGCTCGCCGGCAGTTGTGCCAGCACCGCCTGGGCCATGAGTTTGTTGTGCACCCACAGCCATCAACTGGCGCTGTTCTCGGCGCAGTTGCAGGAGGAAATCTGGGGCGCCAACCCGGATGCCACGGCCAGCAGCAGTATTGCGCCGTTCGGCCGGGTGACCGAGGGCGAGGGCGGCGTGTACTTCAGTGGCGAGATGGGCTGGAGCAGCGGCTGTGACCATGGCGAATGGGCGATTGTCGGCTGCCGTCGCCAGAATGCCGAAGGCACCCAGGACTACTGCTTTGCCGTGCTACCGCGCAGTGACTATCAGATCCGCGATGACTGGTTTGCAGCCGGCATGAAAGGCAGCGGCACCAAGACCCTGATCATCGACAACGCCTGGGTGCCCGAGCACCGGATCCAGAAGGCCAAGGACATGATGGAAGGCAAGTCCGCAGGCTTTGGTTTGTACCCTGACAGCCAGATTTTCTACGCGCCGTATCGGCCGTATTTCGCCAGTGGCTTCTCCACCGTCAGCCTCGGCGTGGCCGAGCGCATGCTGGAGGTATTCCGCGAAAAAACCAAAAACCGCGTACGTGCCTACACCGGCGCTGCCGTCGGCGCAGCGACCCCGGCGCTGATGCGCTTGGCCGAGTCCACCCACCAGGTGGCCGCCGCTCGGGCGTTTTTGGAGAAGACCTGGCAAGACCACGCCGAACACAGCGCCGCCCACCGCTACCCAGCGCGAGAAACCCTGGCGTTCTGGCGCACCAACCAGGCCTATGCCACGAAGATGTGCATCGAAGCGGTAGACCGGCTGTTCGCTGCCGCCGGTGGCAATGCCTGGTTCGAACAGAACGAAATGCAGCGCCTGTTCCGCGATTCCCATATGACCGGCGCCCATGCCTACACCGACTATGACGTGTGCGCGCAGATCCTCGGCCGTGAGCTGATGGGCCTGGAACCCGACCCGAGCATGGTGTAGCCGCGTTTTCCCTACAACAATCAGGGCGGCCCATCGAGGCCACCCGGGAGTCTTGCATGTCTGACGTATTCGACCCACGAGCCTTTCGTCGCGCCTTGGGCAATTTTGCCACTGGCGTGACCGTGGTCACCGCCGCCACCGCCTCCGGGCGCAAGGTCGGCGTGACCGCCAACAGTTTCAACTCGGTGTCCCTCGACCCGCCGCTGGTGCTGTGGAGCATCGACAAACGCTCCAACAGCCATGCGGTGTTCGAGGAGGCCAGCCACTTTGCGGTGAATGTGTTGGCGGCGGACCAGGTGCATCTATCCAACAATTTCGCGCGCCCCCGTGAAGACCGCTTCGCCCTGATCGAATACGAGCCGGGGGAGGGTGGCTCGCCGGTGTTCGCCGATTGCTCGGCGCGTTTTCACTGTGAGAAATACCAGCAGGTGGACGGCGGCGACCATTGGATCATGATCGGCAAGGTGGTGGCCTTTGATGATTTTGGCCGTGCGCCGCTGCTCTATCATCAGGGCGCCTATGCTGAGGTCCGGGCGCTGCCTCCGTGCGCGCCCGAGGCGGTTTAGAACGGCACGGCGACCACCAGTTGGCTGTAGACATTGGTGCCGTTGCCGCCGACCTGATTGCCGCCGTTTTCGGCTGATTTATTCGGTTTGTACAGGCCGAGCAGCGGCGTGATGATCAGGTGCTCGTTGACGGCCCATTCGGCATACAGGTCCAGTTCGCGGCCATCGAGGTTCAATTGGCCGCGGGTACTGACGGTGTTGTAGTCGAAGAACAGCGCCCCAAGCGTGACGTTCCCCAGTGGCTTGACCTTGAGCGCCACGTGCTGCACGGCGGTGTTGCTGTTGAAGGGGCCGGAATAGTTGCCCGCTACTTCGCCCTGCACCCAGGTGCCGTAGCCACGGTTGAAGCCTGAGAACATGGCGTCCCAGTTCTTCGAATAACGGGCGTAGCGGTAGGTCAGATCCGGCGACCACGGCAGGTTGGCGAAGGTGTAGCCGGCTTCGACGTAACCGGCATTTTCCTGGCCGTCGCGACGGCTTTGGCGCGCCAGTTCGAAGGCGAAGTGCGCGTTGTCGATACCGGCATTGCCGGCGCCGCGCAGGCTGTAGAGGTTCATGCCTTTGCGCTGGCGCTGCAGGTCGGTGGCGAAGCGCTCATCCACGTCGATGCCGTGAATGTAGGTCAGCCCCAGGGTGCCCGGCGCGGCACTGTATTCCAGGGTGCCGGCGGCCATTTCGGTAAGGGCCTGGGCGCGGTTGTCGGACTTGATCCACATCAGGCTGCCGTGCACACCGTCCTTGCCGCCCAGGCGAATCACCGCCGTCTTATCGAAGGCATGGCGCGCGGCGATGTAGTAGGCACCGCCGCGATTGAACTCGCCGTCGCCCACGCCATTGCCCAGGTTGGGGCCATCGTCGTTAAGGATAAAACCGTCGCCGAGCATGATGATCTGGCGACCGAACGACAGGTCCAGGCCATCCTTGCCCAGCGCTGGCAACAACTCGCCAGACCGCCAGCCGGCGAAGGCCTCGTCAAACTTGGTGGTGCGCTCGGTGCCGTTGGTGAGCCCTGCCGCATCGCCATCGCCCCAGGTACCGGAACTCACCAGGTTGGCCGTGCCATACACGCCGCCCAGGTTGCCCAGGCTCTGTTCGACGCTCAGGCCGTACTTGATGAACGCCTCGCGCCAGGTGGAGCCGCCGCTGCGGCCATCGTAGTTCTTCGGGCTGTTGAACATACCGTACACGGCGAGGAAGTTGCCGGTGACCTGGGTGTCGGCGTCGGCATACAACTCGATGGCCTGCGCCTGGCCCACCAGCAGTGCCACGCCCAGGCCGACCGCCTGGCGCAGGCGGCGGTTTTTCAGTGTGTGCTCCATTGTTATTGCCCCCATCTTGGTTAAGAGTGAGGGCGCATTAGGGCGAGCGGTATGAGGCCAAGTCTTTTCCCTGCGTGCCAGGCAATTGACTCTGGCCGCCAGGCCACACGCCCTGGCAGGCAGCAACAAAACCGGCGGCAGACAGGGGCAAGACGATCAACGGGAGTGGGGCGCAGAGTGCCGACACATTAAAAAAACCGCTTCGAGGACCCCTCCATGTCGATCAACGACCGACTCACCGCACACCTCAACCGGGGCACGGTAGGTTTTCCCACTGCGTTGGCCAGCACTATCGGCCTGATCATGGCCAGCCCGGTGATCCTCACCGCCACCATGGGCTTTGGCATCGGTGGCAGTGCGTTTGCCCTGGCGATGCTGATTGCCGTGGTGATGATGCTGGCCCAGGCCACCACCTTCGCCGAGGCCGCCTCGATACTGCCCACCACCGGTTCGGTGTACGACTACATCAACTGCGGCATGGGTAGGTTCTTTGCGATCACCGGGACCTTGTCGGCCTACCTGATCGTGCATGTGTTCGCCGGCACCGCCGAAACCATCCTCGCAGGGGTCATGGCCCTGGTGAACTTCGAACACCTCAATACCCTGGCAGAGTCGGCCGGCGGCTCGTGGTTGCTGGGCGTCGGTTTCGTGCTGGTGTTCGGTGTGCTGAATGCCTTTGGCGTCAGCGCATTTGGCCGCGCGGAGATCATCCTGACCTTCGGCATGTGGACCACCCTGATGGTGTTCGGCGTACTGGGGCTGATCGCCGCGCCGGCGGTGCAGTTGGAGGGCTGGTTCGGCGAGTCGTTGGTGGGCACCGACCTGGTCACCGTGCTGTCGCTGGTGGGCATGGCGATGTTCATGTTCGTGGGCTGCGAGTTCGTCACCCCGCTGGCGCCGGACCTGCGCCAATCGGCCAAGGTGATGCCACGGGCGATGATGCTCGGGCTGATGGGCGTGGCCACCTGCATGTTCATCTATGGCGCGGCGATGAAACGCCAGGTGGAGAACGTGGTGCTCGATGTGGCGTCCGGCGTTCACCTGTTGGACACACCCATGGCCATCCCCCGGTTCGCCGAACAGGTGATGGGGCAGATCGGTCCGTTGTGGCTGGGCATCGGCTTTCTGTTCGCGGGCGCTGCGACCATCAATACCCTGATGGCCGGCGTGCCGCGCATCCTCTACGGTATGGCGGTGGATGGCGCCTTGCCCAAGGTGTTCACCTACCTGCACCCGCGTTTCAAGACGCCGCTATTGTGCATCTTGGTGGCCATGTTGATTCCGTGCCTGCACGCGCTGTATCTGGGCGGCAACACCGACAACATCATGCACCTGGTGCTGGCGGCGGTGTGCGCGTGGAGTTTCGCTTACCTGTTGGTGACCTTGTCAGTGGTGATCCTGCGCATTCGGCGTCCGGACTTGCCTCGGGCCTATCGCTCGCCGTGGTTTCCGCTGCCGCAGATCGTCTCCAGCATCGGCATCCTGTTGGGCATGTGGTTTATCACCCCGCCCGGCATGAACCCGGCGGACATCTACGTGCCGTTTGGCGTGATGCTCGGCGTGACGGCCACCTACGCGCTGTTCTGGACCCTGGTGGTGCAGAAGGTCAACCCCTTCAAGCCCGCCTGCGTAGAGGAGGTGTTGGCCAAGGAATTCAGCCATGAACCGGGGGTTGCCCATGACGGTTATAACGACTTTGCGGCAAAAACTGTTTGAGCTGTTTCGTGCCGACCGCGCACCCAGCGGGTATCGACCGGGGGTGACCCTGGCTCATCTGCGGCGTGATCTGGGCCTGGCCACCCTTGAAGTGGACGGTGTGGCCTTTGAGATTGTCGAGCGCACCGAGTCGCAGTTGTTGATGCACCTGGTGCTGACCGAATGTGTCCTGCGCGTTCCTGCTGCAGCGGGTGGCGCTGGCAGCTTCGAGGTGCACCATGGCGGCGCGATCCGGCGCAGCGGCATTCATGTGCGGCGCCGCGCCGGCAACCAGGCACTGGGCCGTGAATTGCAGGCGCGTTTACAGGCGGACAGCGTGTTGTTCCAGGCGTTGATGCCGCTGGATTTCAAGCGCCTGCGCATCGAGCTGCACGACCAGCAATGGTGCGTGCGCCTGGAGCATATGGGTGGCAGCGAGGTGGTCAACCGCATGCCGGCGTTCCGGCGCTACATTGCGTTGAGCGCCGAGCAACGCGTGCATCTCTTGGCAACCCTGGCCGGGTTGCGGCGGGTACTGTCGGGTCTCTGATTGGCACCATTAGTGCTTCTGCAACGGGCAAACAGGTTTGTTGTTGCGTGCATATAGATAACATGTTAACTATTGCACCAGAACAACAAGAATAACGCCACTGCGGAGACACCCCATGAGCATCCCACAGCATGCACCCGACGGGCTCGACAGCTGGAACCGCGAACTGCGCGCCGCGTGCGGCCACTTCGATACCGAGCTGGCTTTCAACCGTTCGCTGTTTATCGGCGAGATCCACAACCTGTCGCGTGGCCTGGCCATCCTGCGCACCAATGCCGGGCTGATCAAGCGCCCGATGCACCACGCCGACCATGACAACGACCAGGAATGTTTCCTGGTCAGCCAGCGCAGCGGCTATTCGCAAATCACCCAGAACGACCAGACCGTACAACTGGCCCCCGGCGAAATGCTGTTGATGGACTCGGTGGGCGCCATCGAAATTACCCCCTTCGGCCTGATCGAACACGCCTCGCTGTCCTTGCCGCGCACTGCGGTGTGCAAGCACCTGGGTGGCCAGGCACGGGCCTTCGGCAAGATCTCCTCGACCAAAGCCTGTGGGCGCATGCTGCATGTGCTGATGGACCAATTGTGCAAGGACGATACCGACGAAGACGCCACGCAAGTGGAAGCGCTGCAAGCGGCGTTCGTCTCGCTGTTGGGTTCGGCGTTGGAGCAGGGCGATGAGTGCCGCGAAGGCGTGGCCTCGTTACAGGGCAATAACCTACGCAGCTATGTGCAAAAGGTCATTGATGAGTCGCTGAGCCAGCCAGGCCTGAGCCCGATCGGCCTGGCCAACCGCCTGAATATCTCGGTGCGGCACCTGTACCGTCTGTTTGAAGAACAGGACGACAGCGTCTGCCGCTACATCCAGCGCGCGCGGCTCAAGCGCAGTGCGGATGACTTGACCAACCCGTTCCTGCGCAGTGAGTCGATCACCTCGATTGCCTACAAGTGGGGTTTTACCGACTCGGCGCACTTCAGCCGCTCGTTCAAGAAGCAGTTTGAGGTATCGCCCAAGGATTTTCGTTCCAGCCGGTTGCAGGCGGTGTAAGCGTGATCGTTCCCACGCTCCGCGTGGGACCGCCGCCCCGGACGCTCCGCGTCCCGCTCCAGAAGTCGTGACGCGGAGCGTCACAGGATGCATTCCCACGCAGAGCGTGGGAACGATCGGGTTTCAGATTTCGGGCAGCGTCGCGCCACCGTCCACCACCAGCGTCTGCCCGGTGATATAGCCCGCCAGGTCAGAGGCCAGAAACACCATCGCCCCGGCAATATCCGCCGCCGCGCCCAGGCGCCCCAGCGGCACACGGCGGGCGATGCTGTCATTCACGGCCGCATCGCCCAGGTTGCCCATCGCCGGCGTGGCGATCATGCCGGGCTCCACGCCGTTGACCCGCACATTCAACGGCGCCAGCTCCAGCGCTGCATTGCGGATAAACCCATTCACCCCAGCTTTGGACGCCGCATAGTGGCTCAGCCCCGGATAACCGACCCGATTGCCGGTGACCGAAGACGTCACCAGCACGCAGCCCCGGCCTTGCTCGCGAAACCTCGGCAACGCCGCCTGGGTCAGCCAGAACAGCGCCGACAGGTTCACCGCCAGGGTGCGCTCCAGAATCGCTGGGGTGATGTCGGCAAAGGCGGTCAGCGGAAAGTACCCGGCGTTGTGCACCAGCACATCCAGTTGCGCCAAGCCTTGGACGCAAGCAAACACCGCTTCGGTATCCGCCAGGTCAACGCCAACGGCGTCAACCTGATGCCCTTGCGTGCGTAACCCGGCAGCCAGGGCTTCAGCCTGTTCAAGCAGACGGTCGGCAATCACCACTCGCGCACCGCGTTCGGCAAAGGCCTGGACGATGCCCAGGCCAATGCCTTGGGCACCGCCGGTGACCAGCACGACTTGGCCGCTGAAATCCAGGTCATGGGGCATGGGCAGGCTCCAGGCGCGTGAACGCCAGCGTCGGCACGTCGACGATGCTGGACCCACCGTCCGCCACCAACGTGGCGCCGGTAATGATCGAGGCGTCGTCGCTGGCCAGGAAGCGGCACACCTTGGCGATCTCGTCGGCACGGGCGGCGCGCCGCAGCGGTACATCGGCACACACGCGCGCATAGGCCTGCTGCAAGGTCTCGCCGTACGCCTCCATTAACGGCTGCATCTCCGCGTCGGCCATCGGCGTGTGCACCCAGCCTGGGCACACCGCGTTCACCCGCACGCCATGGGGCCCATAGTCACGGGCCAGCGAGCGGTTGAGCCCGAGCAGCGCATGCTTGGCGGTGGTGTAGCCACACACCTCGGGGCCTGCTGCCAATGAGGCGATGGAGCCAATCAGCACCATGTTCCCGGCGCTTTCCTGCAGCAGCGGCAGGCAGGCGCGAGCGCTGTAGAACGCACTGTCGAGGTTGCTGCGCAGCGCGCCTTCCCAGGTGGCCGGGCTGGTCTGGGTCGCGCTGCCCAGGCCGTGGCCACCGGCACAGGCCAGCAGCACATCGAGGCGCCCGCAGTGGGTGCGGATTTGTTGGATGAAACCGTCCCAGGTGTCCGGGCAGGCGGCATCGCCCACCAGGATCAGCCCGCCGGTGTCCTGCGCCACCTGTTCCAGCGGCTCACGACGCCGACCGATCAGCACCAGATGCGCGCCTTCCTGTGCGTACAAGCGTGCGCAGGCGGCGCCGATGCCGGTGCCGGCTCCGGTGATCACCACCGTGCGCGGCTCAGTCACGGGGGTACTCCGTGTGGTTGAGCACCTGGCAATAGGAACTGATCGGGAAGTTCGACAGCGCGTCGAAGGACGCCCCGGCATAGCCGAAGATCTTGCCGTCGCTGCGGTGCTGTTGCAGGTCGATCAATACCAGGCCGAGGGTCGGCACGATCTTCTCCTGCCAGACGAACAGGTACAGCTGTTCGGCGATCTTGTAGTAATGGCAGCGGTCGGTGTCGCACAGGCCTTTCTCCACGCCCTCAAGGCATTGCCAGGCGTAGAACCGCGGGTTGAGGTAGATGTGTTCGTAGACCTCGCTGGGGCTGTAGCGATAGTGGTTGCGCAGGCCGACCAACTCGTCGGTGGGGGCGTGCAGGCAGTGGCCATCCTGCCAGGGCCGGTCGAGGCTGCCGTGGAGGAAGTCAACCTGTACCGAGGTCAGCGGTTTGCCGGCCAGGGCGCGGTGGTACAGGCCTTCGTGGGTCTCTGCCGGTTCTGGCATACGGCCAATCACGGCGGTAAAGGAGGCATTTGGCGTGTCCAGCACCAGGCTGATCGACCAGCTTTGCCCGGCCTCATGCTTGATAAAGTCCACCAGGTACAGGCCCGGACGAATCGAGCTGGCGCGGTAGGCAGCGCTGCCGCTGGAGTGGCCATCGGCGGCGTGCCAGGCCAGGCGCTCCTGTTCGAAGCGGTGTTCGATCTGCCAGCCATTGGCAAAGTGCAGAGTGAAGGTCTGGCCGGCCAGGTCGGCCAGATTCGGCAGAATGAACGCCTCGGGTGCAAACCCCTCAGCCAGGGCGCCTACGGTGATCCAGTCAGATGAATTCGACATGGCAACCCCTCCCTTACACGACGGCGAAGTAGTGTTTGACGAAACTCTCGCTGACCACTTCCCACAGCACGGGCGTGCCCTTGGTCACGAACCAGCTGTCACCGGCCTTGTAGCGGGTGGATTGGCCGGTGGACTCGTCGGTCAGCACCACTTCGCCGGTGACTATCGTGGCCTGTTCGGCGAACGGGTAGACCATGCGGAACTTGCCCTGGGTGGTGCCGAAGTACGCACTGCTGACCGCATCGGTGGGCGCGCCGAAAGTCATCTTGCCGAAGGCGCGTACTTCGCCTTCGAGGATTTGCGAGCCGAGGTCGGCCACGGTGCCCCAGGCGTCGAGTTCCGACAGCTGGACGTTGTGTTTGAGGGTGGTAAGTGTCATGGCAGATGCTCCGATAAGTACGAGATTTTTGTAGGAGCGAGCTTGCTCGCGAAGAACGTCTGGGCACCGCGATTTACCTGAAGGCCCGCGTTATCGTTGACGTTCTTCGCGGGTAAGCCCGCTCCTACAGGGGTTAGCGGCGACCGTTCCAGTAGCCGGATAATTGGTGCCAGGATTTGCCCGCCGTCAGCAGCAGGGGGCGAATCGCGTCCTTGCCGAGGATGGTGGGGCGGGAGATCGAGCTGACCAGGTCATAGCGCGCCGAGCCCTCGCTCATGCCTTCGGCCAGCACCTTGCAGATGATGTGGCTGGGGGTGACGCCAAAGCCGGAATAGCCCTGCACGAAAAACGCATTGCTGCGCCCCGGCAAAGTGCCCACCTGCGGGAACAGGTTCGGGCTGCACGCCATCGGGCCGCCCCAGGCCAGGTCGATTTTCACGTCCTTGAGGTAGGGAAAAATCTTCAGCATCAGTTGGCGGTTCCAGGCTTTCAGATCGCCGGGAATGTGCTCCACCAAAGGCGTGGCGGCGCCGAACAGCAGGCGGTTTTCGTTGGTCACGCGGTAGTAGTCGATCACCGGGCGGATATCGCTGTAGGCCCCACGGATCGGGCTGATGCGCTGGATCAACTCCTCGGACAACGGCTCGGTCATCATCTGGAACGCGTAGGTGTTGATGGTCGAGCGGTGCAGTTCCGGCTCCAGCTTGTTGAGGAAGCTGTCACAGGCCCACAGCAACTTGCTGGCGCGTACCGAACCGCGACCGGTGCGCACGGTGATGCGCTCGCCGTAGCTGACTTCCAGGGCCGGGCTGTTCTCGAAGATCTTCACACCATGGCTGACCAGCGCGGTGGCTTCGCCCAGCAGCAGGTTCAGTGAATGCACATGCCCGCCACCCATGTGCAGCAGGGCGCTGGTGTAGGCGGTGGAGCCGATGATCTGCTGCACGTCAGAGCCGCCAAGAAAGCGGATTTCGTGCTGGCTGTTGATCGACTTGAAGTCTTTCTCCCAGGCGCGCAGGGTTTTTTCCTGGCGGGCGTTGAAGCCCATGTAGCCGTAGCCGTGGCAAAAGTCTGCGTCGATGTTGTACTTGGCGATGCGGTTCTTGATGATGTCGGCGCCCAGGTCGCTGATCTCGAACACTTGGCGCAGGCCGTCTTCGCCCACGTCCTTCTTGATCTTCTCCAGGTCATGGCCGATGCCTGCCATGATCTGCCCACCGTTGCGGCCCGTGCCGCCAAAGCCCAGGTAGCGCGCTTCGAGCACGACAATGTTGGTGATGCCTTTTTCCGCCAGCTCAAGGGCCGTGTTGATTCCGGAAAAGCCGCCGCCGATGACCACGACGTCCGCGTCGATATCCTGTTCCAGGGTGGGGAAGCTGAGGTTGTATTTCTTGGTGGCGGTGTAGTACGTGGGGGTTTCGATGTTGATCATGGCGCAGCCTGAAAAAGTGAAGGAAGGCGCTAAAGCGGATGCCTCCATTAGGGCCCTTGGCGGGCTGGAAGTCTTGATCCTGCGTGCCCGGGTTTTTGATTCAGCGCGCCACGGGCGAGGGCACCTATAAGTTATAGCGCGCTCGCCGGCCGGGAATGTTAGAGTTTCGTTAAACTATTAACTAAATACTTCGTGACCCTGAGCCCTATGTCTACACCTCGACAATCCCTGACCCTGGCCTTGCTGCAAGCGCGCGAGGCCGCGATGAGTTTTTTCCGTCCTTCCCTGAATGAACACGGCCTGACCGAACAGCAATGGCGCATCATCCGCATCCTTGAACAGCACGGTGAGTTGGAGATCTATCAACTGGCTGAACTGGCCTGCATCCTCAAGCCGAGCATGACCGGCGTGCTGGTGCGCATGGAAGCGGCCGGCATGGTGCACCGGCGCAAGGCCGAACAGGACCAGCGCCGGGTGCTGATTACCCTGGCGGACAAGGGCAAGGCGAGTTTCGAGTCCATGAGCCAGTGCATGGAGGCCAACTATCAGCGCTTGCAGGATCAGTTGGGCGCAGAGAAATTCCAGACCTTGTTGGGGTTGCTGGATGACTTGAAGAACATCAAGCGCTGACTCAATTGCTGAACCACCACCGATCAACTGTGGGAGCTGGCTTGCCTGCGATAGCGCCGGGTCAGCTGGCTTATTTGTCGCTGATGCACCGCTATCGCAGGCAAGCCAGCTCCCACATTGAGTCTCAGTAGACGCCACCGGTATTGGCAGCCACAGGTATGTCTTTGAACTTCCCGGCCAGGCTTTGCAGCCCCCGCATCAACACCGTGGTATCCACTCCTACCGCCACGAACGTCGCCCCCAACTCGATATAGCGTCGTGCGAGATTTTCATCCGCACTGAGAATCCCTGCCGCCTTACCCGCCTTGACGATACGCACGATGGCGTCCTCAATCGCCGCTTGTACCTCGGGATGCCCCGGATTGCCACGGTGGCCCATGGACGCGCTTAAGTCTGCCGGGCCGATAAACACACCGTCCACGCCTTCGACGGCAGCAATGGCGTCCAGATTGGCCAGGCCCTCGGCATTCTCAATCTGCACCAGCAGGCACATCTGCGCGTCGGCCTGGTCGAGGTAATCGGCGATGCTGTTCCAGCGCGAGGCGCGGGCCAGGGCGCTGCCGACCCCGCGAATACCCTGGGGCGGGTAGCGCAGGGCCCGCACCAGTTCCCGGGCCTGGGCGGCGTTTTCGACCATGGGCACCAGCAGCGTCTGCGCGCCGATATCCAGCAGTTGCTTGATCAGGGCCGTGTCGCCGATCACCGGGCGAATCAACGCCTGGCTGGGGTAGGGCGCAATGGCCTGTAACTGCGCGAGCATGTCCCCCAGTTGGTTGGGCGCATGTTCGCCGTCGATCAACAGCCAGTCGAAACCGGCGTTGGCGGCCAGCTCCGCGCAGTAGGCGTTGGCAAGGCCGAGCCACAGGCCAATCTGTACCTCGCGGTTGTGCAGGCGTTGCTTGAAGCGGTTGACAGGCATGTCCATGACAGTCCTCCTGGGTTCAGACGAAGCGGCAGGCAATCGAGCCGAGCAGGTCGTAGTCGACGTGGAAGGTATCGCCAGGGCGGGCTGCCACGGGGCGGGTAAACGAGCCGCCGAGAATCACCTGGCCGGGCAGCAGGGTGACGTCATAGGGCGCCAGCTTGTTAGCCAGCCACGCCACGCCCTTGGCCGGGTGGTTGAGCACCGCCGCCGACACCCCGGACTCTTCGATCACGCCATTGCGATACAACACCGCCGGCACCTTGCGCAGGTCGATCTCGGTGGGGCGCACGGCGCGGCCGCCGAGCACCACACCGGCGTTGGCGGCGTTGTCGGAGATGGTGTCGAACACCTTGCGGGTGGCGTTGGTGTGGGGGTCGACTTGCTGGATGCGGGCGTCGATGATTTCCAGCGCCGGGATCACCCATTCGGTGGCGTCGAGCACATCGAACACCGTGCAGTTGGGCCCTTTGAGCGGTTTGCCGAGGATGAAGGCCAGTTCCACTTCCACCCGTGGCACGATGAAACGCTCGAAGGGGATGTCGCTGCCTTCGTCGAAAAACATGTCGTCGAGCAGGGCGCCGTAATCGGGTTCGGTGATATTCGACGACACCTGCATGGCCCGTGAGGTCAGGCCGATCTTGTGGCCCTTGAGCGTGCGCCCGGCCTTGATCTTTTGCGCGACCCATTCACGCTGAATGGCGTAGGCGTCCTCGATCGTCATGCCGGGGTAGTCGAGGGAAAACTGGCGCACCTGTTCGCGGCTGCGTTCGGCGCGGTCAAGGTTTGCGGCGGCCGCGAGGATTTGCTGGGAGTCGAGCATGGCAACGGTCTCTAGTGTGGGTTGACGATGGCGGCCTGGGTGCGCAGCACCAGCAAGCCACCGAGGGCGATAAACAGGGCGAGTACGTACAGGGCCAGGCTGGCGCTCTGGGTGGCGTCGCGCATCCAGCCGATCAGGTACGGCGCGAGGAACGCCGCGATACTGCCGAACGAGCTGATCATGGCGATGCCCGCCGCCTGGGTGGTGTGGGAAAGAAACGCCGGTGGCAGTTGCCAGAACATCGGCAGCGCGGCGCTTGCGCCCATCCCGGCAACCACCAGCCCGCTCATCACCAGCAACGCATTGCCGGGCGCCAGGCCCGCCACGGCGATACCGAGCGCCGCCATCAGCAGGGGCACACACAGGTGCCAGCGGCGCTCGCGGTGGCGGTCGGACGAGCGCCCGCAGCCGAGCATGAAGAAGCAGCCGGCCAGGTACGGCACGGCGCTGAGCAAGCCGACCTGGCTGTCACGGCCGATGCCGGCGCCGTGGATCAGGGTGGGCATCCAGAACGCCAGGGTGTTGACCGCCAGCATCACCGCAAAGTACACAGCCACCAGCAGCCACACCTGCGGGTCTCGCAGGATGCCGCCGAACGAGGTGATGGTCTTGCGCTGTTCCTCGTTGCTCAATTGGGTGCGCAGTTGCTGTTTTTGCTCGGCAGTCAGCCAGTGCACCGACTCGAAACTGTCCGGCAACCACTTGAGCACCACCAGTCCCAGCAGCACCACGGGCGCGCCTTCGATCAGGAACATCCACTGCCAGCCGCGCAGGCTGCCGACATCATGGAAGTTCTCCAGGATCGCCCCGGAAATCGGCCCGCCCAACACCCCGGCCATGGGCACCGCAATGGCAAACAAGGCGGTGACCTGGGCGCGACGGCGTGCCGGGTACCAGCGGTTGAGAAACACCAGAATCCCGGGGAAAAACCCGGCCTCGGCCACCCCCAGTAGAAAGCGCAGCACGTAGAACCCGCGCGCGCTCTCCACCCACAGCATGCCGGTGGAGAGCAGGCCCCACACCACCATCAGGCAGGCGATCCAGCGCCGTGGCCCGACGCGGTCCAGGGCAATGTTGCTGGGCACGCCGAACAACGCGTAGGCGATGAAGAACAGCCCGGCGCCGAAGCCGTACACGGTGTCGCTGAAGTGCAGGTCGCTGCTCATCTGCATCTTGGCAAAGCCGATGTTGATGCGGTCCAGATGGGCGAACAGGTAACACACCAGCAACAAGGGCATCAGGCGCCAAGTCACCAAACGATGGGTGCGGTCGTGCTCGGCAAGCTGCAGGCTTGCAGTGGAATGGGCTGTGCTCATGGTGGTGTTCTTTTTGTTGTTGTAGGAGCGAGCTTGCTCGCGAAAAACGTCAACGAAAACGCAGCGCTGTTGGGTCCGCGGTGCCTGTGGGCTTTTCGCGAGCAAGCTCGCTCCTACAGGGGGGGGCGGGGCCGTTTCAGCTTGCCGGGTTGTTCAGGAACGCGTGCACATTGTTCTGCTTGAAGTTGAGCTGCGGGTGCAGCTCGATCATCTCGAACGACAGCGCGAGCAAGCGCTGCGCCTGCAGCTCGGCGAAGTGCTCGGTAATCACCGCGAACACTGCTTGGGCGACGGCCTCGCGGGTTGCCAGGTCGCGGCCGTGGCCGACCTTGAGGGTCATGTGCACAAAGGCATAGTCGTGCTTGCCGTCGGCCATGCGCCAGGTGTCCAGGCGTACGCCGCGACTGCGAATGCCGCCCAGCGGAAACACACCGCTGTCGCCCAGCACGCGGTGGATTTTTTCAAACAGACCGGGCAAGTCGGCCTGCTGTTCGAGGTTGTCGGTGTATTCAGCGATAAAGTGCGGCATGGGGCTCTCCCAGGGTTAAAGCGGGAAAATCGCGTTGATCTGGCCGGTGCCCGAACTGCCGAACGGCGGCGTGATGATCTCAGCCGGCTTGGCATAGTCCGGCCCACCCAGCAGGCCCAGGAGCATGGCGGTGTCGTGCATCTTGCCTTCGCCAAAACAGTGTTCGGCGTAGTCGGGCAACATGGCGCAGAACTCTTTGAAGCGACCTTGCTTCCACATTTCCACGACATGCAGGTCCACCTGCTTGTCGAATTCGCGGGTCCAGTTGTGGATATTCGCCTCAGCCTCGCGGTCGTCCGAGAACCGATGGGACAGCGAGCCCGACGCCAGCACCAGCACCTTGCGGTCGCTCTTTTCAATCGCCCGGCGCACGGCGGCGCCGAAGGCAAAACTGTCTTCCAGGCGATGCCAGGCGCACCAGGCAGCGATGGAAATCACCTTGAATTTCTCTGCGTCGGGCACCCCCATGTGCATGTAGCGCATGGGCACCAGGGTGCCGTATTCCAGCTCCAGGCTCGGGATGTTATGGGCCATGCTGCGCACGCCGGCCAGGTTGGCTTCGGCGGCGATCAGCTCCCCCAGTTCGGGGCAGCCGGGGTAGGCGTAGTCCATGTTCTTGATGAAGTGCGGCAGCTCGTTGCTGGTGTAGGTGCCCTGGAACTGTTCACCGCAATTGACGTGATAACCGCTGTTGACCAGCCAGTGCACGTCGAACACCACTGCCGTGTCGGCCCCCAGTTCGCGGGCACGCCGGCCGATTTCCTTGTGCCCGGCAATCGCCGCTTCGCGACAGCCGTGATGCTTGCCGGGCAGTTCCGACAGGTACATCGACGGTACGTGGCAGATCTTCGCTGCCAGAACCACTTCGCCCATGATGACTCTCCTGAATAATTATTCTTGTATGGCCTGTGAGGTCCCTGTGGGAGCTGGCTTGCCTGCGATGGCATCGACTCGGTACGGCTAAAGGACCGCGGTGTCTGCATCGCGGGCAAGCCCGGCTCCCACAGGAGGCTTGTTTGAGCCTGGGCTACACGCCCCAGCGCGGAATGTGATGACTACCCATGGAAATACACACGTTCTTGATCTCGGCAAACACTTCGAAGCTGTACTGCCCACCTTCACGCCCGGTGCCCGAGCCTTTGACCCCGCCGAACGGCTGGCGCAAATCCCGTACATTCTGGCTATTGATAAATACCATGCCCGCTTCGATACCGCGCGCCAGGCGGTGGGCCTTGCCGATGTCCTGGGTCCAGATGTAGGAGGCCAGCCCGTATTCGGTGTCGTTGGCCAGTTGCAGCGCCTCGGCTTCATCCTTGAACGGAATCAGGCACACCACCGGGCCGAAGATTTCTTCCTGGGCGATGCGCATCCGGTTGTTCACGTCGGCAAACACCGTCGGCTGGATAAACTGGCCGCGGCTCAGGTGCGCCGGCAAGTTCGCCGGACGTTCCAGGCCGCCAGCCAGCAGCGTGGCGCCTTCCTCCAGACCGATCTTGATATAGCCGGTGACCTTGTCGTAATGGGCCTGGGTGATCATCGAGCCGACCTGAGTCTTGGGGTCCTGGGGGTCGCCGACGATCAGGCGCTTGGCCCGCGCCGCGAACTCGGCGACAAATTGTGGGTAGACGCTTTCCTGGATAAAGATCCGGCTGCCAGCGGTGCAACGCTCGCCGTTGAGGGAGAAGATCGTGAAGAGTGCTGCGTCGAGGGCGCGTTCCAGATCGGCGTCTTCAAAAATCAGCACCGGCGACTTGCCGCCCAGTTCCATGGAGTACTTTTTCAGGCCGGCGGTCTGCATGATTTTCTTGCCGGTGGCGGTGCCCCCGGTAAAGGAAATCGCCCGCACGTCCGGGTGGCGCACCAGGGCATCGCCCGCGGTGGCGCCGTAGCCCTGGATCACATTGAGCACGCCGTTGGGGATCCCGGCTTCCACCGCCAGGCGCCCCAGTTCATTGGCGGTCAGCGGCGACAGTTCCGACATCTTCAGCACCGCCGTATTGCCCAGCGCCAGGCACGGCGCGGTCTTCCAGGTGGCCGTCATGAACGGCACGTTCCAGGGCGACACCAGCCCGCACACGCCCACTGGCTGGTACAGGGTGTAGTTGAGCATCTGGTCGTCCACCGGGTAGGTGTGGCCGTCCATGCGCGTGCAGACTTCCGCGAAGAAATCAAAATTGTGCGAGGCACGCGGAATCAACACGTTCTTGGTCTGGTGGATCGGCAGGCCGGTGTCCAGGGTTTCCAGCTCGGCCAGGTGGGGCACGTTCTGTTCGATCAACTCGCCCAGTTTGCGCATCAAGCGTGCGCGCTCCTTGGCTGGTGTATTGGCCCACTTGGGAAACGCCGCCTTGGCCGCCGCCACGGCCTGCGCGACTTCTTCGGCACCGCCGCTGGCCACTTCGCCGATGGCCTCGCCGGTGGCCGGGTTGTAGTTGATAAAGGTGTCTTTGCTTTCGACCTCACGGCCGTTGATCCAGTGTTTGATCATGGTGCTCAAGCCTCTTTGCGCGCGGAGAAAAACTCCGTTTCACTGACAATACGGTTAACCAGGCGGCCCACACCTTCGACTTCCACCACCACTTCATCGCCCGGCACCACATCGGCCAGGCCCTCGGGCGTGCCGGTGGCGATCATGTCGCCCGGTTGCAGGGTCATGAAGCTGGACAGGTATTCGATGAGGTAGGGGATATCGAAAATCATGTCTTTCGTGCTGCCTTCCTGGCGCAGTTCGCCGTTGATCCAGGTGCGCAGCTTCAGGTTGCCTGGGTCGGGCACATCGGCCACGTCGACGATCCATGGGCCGACCGGGGTGGTGGCGTCACGGTTTTTCACGCGCAGGTTGGGGCGGTAGTAGTTCTCGAGGTAGTCGCGGATCGCATAGTCGTTGCACACCGTGTAACCGGCCAGGTAGTCCAGGGCGTCGGCGCGTTTGACGTTGCGCGCGGTCTTGCCGATCACCGCCACCAGCTCGCACTCGTAGTGCATGTAGGCGACGTTGTCCGGGCGCCAGGTAACTTGGCGGTGGCCGGTGTAGGTGCCCACCGATTTGATAAAGGCCAGCGGCTCGGTCGGCGGCGTAAAGGCCAGTTCGGCGGCGTGGTCGGCGTAGTTCAAACCCAGGGCGAAAATGTTGCCGGTGGCGGGTGGCAGCCATTGCACCTGGTCTTCGGTGAGCAGGCGGCCATCGTCCAGGCGCGCGCTGCAATCGGCCTCCACCAGCACATTGTGGACGGTACCTTCAAATTGGATACGTGCGCGTTTCATGCCGATGCCTCTGCTGCAATGGTGTTGCTCAGGCGGCCAATGCCGGTGATGTCGACCTCGACCTGATCGCCTGGCTGTACATCCACGCGGCCTTGCGGGGTGCCGGTGATCAGCACGTCGCCGGGATGCAGGGTCATGAACTCGCTGATCTCGGCGATCAATTGCGGAATGTCCCGTACCCAATCGGCGGTGGAGCTTTCTTGGCGCAGCTCACCATTGACGAACAGCTTGAGGCTCAGTTGGTTGGGGTTGGCGACTTGATCCCGCGCAACCAGCTGCGGGCCCAGGGCGCAAAAACCATCGCGGCATTTGGCTTTGACGGCGGGGCGGTAGTAGCTGTCTTCCGGCAGGCTGAATTCATTCACCACCACATACCCGGCCACATGGGCCATGGCGTTCTCCAGGCTGACACGGCTGGCGCGCTGGCCGATCACCACGCCCAGCGCCGGGCCCGGTTGCAGGCGCTCGCCCGCAGGCTGCAGCACTACGCCGCGATGGGCATTGCGGGTGTTGGGCGTCTTGATAAACAGCACCGGTTTGGTCGGCGGCTGCTGGTAGGGCGCCTGCTGGAAGGCGGCGAGATGCTGGTCCAGCAGGCCCTGGTAGTTCAGCGCAACGCCGAACAGGGTGCCGCTGGCAACATCATGCAGGGTACGGCTCATGCGTTTCTCCTGGCGGTGACGACGGCTGCATAGGCAGTTCGTTAAGTTGTTAACTTTATAATTAATATGTTAACTACCGTCAAGCGTGGCACACTGCACTGGCCTCACAACAACAAGAAGAGAGCCCCGTGAAGCCGATCCCCAACATCAACATCGGGCAGGTCTACGACCAGCGCTACAGCGACGCCGAGGTGCATTACGACAAGCTCGGCAACCTGGCGGGTTTTTTCGGGCGCAATATGGCGGTGCATCGCCATGACCGGTTTTTCCAGGTGCATTACGTCAAGAGTGGCGCGGTGCGGGTGTATCTGGATGACCGCCAGTACGTTGAATCGGGGCCGATGTTTTTTCTCACGCCGCCCACGGTGGCCCACGCTTTTGTCACCGAAGCGGATGCCGATGGGCATGTATTGACGGTGCGCCAGCAGCTGGTGTGGAGTTTGATCGACGCCGATCCCAGCCTTGCCTCCGGTGCAGCCTGTGTCGCCTTGAATGGCGACGCCGAGGGGCTGGAGCAACTCTTCGAGGCGCTGTGCAGTGAAATCAACACCGAACGGGCAGGGCGCGCCGCCGCCCTCGACAGCCTCACAAGGCTGATCATGATCCGCCTGCTGCGCCTGTGCGCCCACGCCCAGCCGGCACGCCCGACCGCCCATGAAGACCTGCGCATCTTCCATCGTTTCAACGAGCTGATCGAAGCCCACTACCTGGAACATTGGCCGTTGGCGCGTTATGCCGAAAGTATTGGCGTGACCCAGGCGCGGCTCAATGAAGTGTGCCGGCGCATTGCCGACCTGCCCTCCAAGCGCCTGATCCTGGAGCGGCTGATGCAGGAGGCCAAGCGCCTGCTGTTGTTTACCGGCAGTTCGGCAAATGAAATCTGCTACCAGCTGGGGTTCAAGGACCCGGCGTATTTCAGCCGGTTTTTCTTGCGGTATGCGCAGATGACGCCGGGGGAGTATCGGATACGGCAGGCGGGGATGCGCTGATAAGGGGTCGGACAAAAAACGCAACGTTGAGGAATTGGCTGATAGTGGTCCGTTAAGCGAGAAGGATGTTGTTACCTGTCGAGCCGGAACCTTTCCCCCCGCCTGGCCACGCAAGAGTACTTGTTCAGTGCCGGGTTCGGCAGTGGCAGTGGGCAAGTAGTGCCAGACCGTTCGCGATTATCCCCCTTCGATCAAATGAGACGCCCTACCATGCTCACGCACACTCAGCCTGCTTATTCGCCCGCGCACTCAAGGTTTACATCGCCTGGTAAAACCCTTGATCAGGCAGTGACAGATCAACCCAATCACTTTGGTAAATTACCGGCACATTCTCCGATTGGCCCAAGTGTCAACTCAAACCGGGACGCAGAGCTGGGGGAGCTGTTGAAGTTGTTGGGTACATTAGTGGTGTCACTTAAAACCTGGATGAGCAGGGAGCATGAGGCGCCGAAACCACAGCCACCCGTTACGGCTTACCCAACCCCACTTGTGAGTTCACCGCACAGGCCGCTGGTTAATACCGTGCCTGCACCGGACAGCGTTCCCACCATCAGGGGTGAGTGGAAAGAACAATTGGCACCGTTCATGAACCGGTCGAACCTGGCCAGTACCCGTAACGCGTTTGATACCGAACTTATTGAGATGTTCTCAGATAAAAACTATGAGCCAATCACTGCGTTTATGTCTGAAAAACCCAAAGGTCAAAAGCCTGACGATCTGCACAATGGGTTGCGTGCCACGTATGAGAACTTTCCTTATCTGGGTGCTCTGGGCCGAGAGGAGCACGTGGCCGCGATCAAGGTTGCTATGGCCACGTTCGGGCAAAGCCCAGCCGGGATTTTCAAGCACGTCGCCAAACATGGTGACCACTATGACGTGACGATGCGAGACGGCTTCAAGCTGACAATAACCGTTGAAGAACTTGAACTGGCGGCCAAGGCGGCAAAGTTCAGTGGCGGCGATGAAGGCATGGTCAAGGATGCGCAATTTCTGTTTGCTGTGATGAGCAAGCGTCAATACCTGGAGCTTGAGCGCGACAGCGCAACGGACCCCTTCATGAGCCTGTACGGCAAAGACAGTGCGTACCACGCCCATCGCACTTATCCCGGTGTGCTGTCGGGGGCCGGAGGCGGCATCGACGGTGATACGGCGCTGTCCTATCTGGGGCTTAAAGAACATCTGCAGGTCATCGATGCCAGTGCATTGGGCACGCAGGTCGGCGTGCCGTTGGACAAGGGCGCACGAAACAAGAACGGTGTAATTATTGAGGGCGTGATGGAGGGGCAGTTATATAACACGCCGGTTTCACCGTCATTGAAGGTGGTCACGCTTCGCGGGTGATTTAAAGTATTTAGTGAATAATAGGGATTATTCAACATGTTAGTGTCTTCTGTTAACACTGCTGCTTTTGGTCATGCCAGGGCAAGCGACGCCGTCACTTCGCCACGTGTTTTGCCCTTCGCCAACGCCTCTGCCCCAACTGGAACTTCTGAACAACTCAGTCGCCTGGTCGGCGAATTGGAGCGCTTGTTGACGGTGTTATCTGCGCGGTTAAAACCTGAAGTCGATTCAACACCTTTGCCTGCGCCGGTCCCCGATAAACGCAACGGCAAACGTGACGAATTCTTGAAAGGTACGCCTGCGAACACGGGCATCAAGCCCGGTGATATTTTCAAAGACTTTTACCAATTGGCCGAAGGTAATTGCGTGACGATATCCGCGATTAAAGCCGCGATGATGAGGTTCGGCCATAACCCTTACGGTATTTACAAAACCATTGAGGCCACCGATAGCGGCTATCGCATTGTCATGCGCGATGGGTTCAAACTGCACATCACCGATGACGAACTGAAGCAGGCCAAGGCCGGCGCCCACTTCGGCACCGACAGGCCCAACGATGTTCTGGTCAATGCGCAGTTTTTATACGCTGTCAGTGCCAAGCGAGCCTACCTTGAAAATAATGATGGGGAGGCCAATAAGAGCTTTGCCGCCGCCATGCGCAGCCTCAATGATGGTGAGTATCCGGGGCAAGCGTTGCGTCGCCTGGGCTTGAAAGACTTCGTTGCGCCCGCAACCCTCCAGGACTTCCTCAACGGCGCCATCGGCACGGTCAACAGCGGGTTCCATTCGATGGCCGCTGTGGGCGGCTTCGTGGACAGTTATGGGCACAAACAGCCACTGGATAGCCGCGACCCAAATCGTCATGCCGAGTCTGGACTCAAGTTGCTCTAACGCGCGGCCGCCAGGTTCGGCCATTGCGTCCACGCGCCACCCAGCGCCGTATACAGGTTCACCTCGGCGACCAACTGCGCCAGCCGGTCCACAATCAGCGCCTGTTGTGCGCTGAACAGTGAACGCTGCGCATCGAGGAACGTCAGGTTGCTGTCCACGCCGCTGCGGTAACGGTGCTGGGCCAGGTTGTAATAGGTCTGGTTGGCCTCGACGAAATCCCGTTGCGCCGCCAGTTGGTCGTTGAAGGTCTGGCGTGCGGCGAGGCCGTCGGCTACTTCCTGGAAGGCAGCCTGGATGGATTTTTCGTACTGGGCCACGGTGATGTCTTTTTGCAGCTTGGCGTAATCCAGGCTGGCACGCAGGCTGCCGGCGTTGAAGATCGGCAGGTTGATCTGCGGTTGGAATGTCCAACTGCCCGAGCCACCCTTGAACAGCCCCGACAGCTCTGTGCTGGTGCTGCCCGCGTTTGCCGTGAGGGTCACTGAAGGAAAGAACGCAGCACGGGCCGCACCGATATTGGCGTTGGCCGCCTGCAGCTGGTATTCGGCCTGGAGGATATCCGGGCGGCGTTGCAGCAGGTCCGAGGGCAAACCGGCGGGCACGCGGGCGACCAGGTCATCGGCCAGCGGGCGCGCGGGCAAGTGTTCATCCACTGGGCCACCCACCAGCAACATGAGGTTGTTGAGGTCCTGGGCCACTTGGCGCTCATAGCGGGCCACGCTGGCGCGAGTACTTTCCACCGCTGTGCGCGCTTGCACCACGTCCAGCGCCGAGGCTTTGCCTGCGCTTTTACTGCGGCGGGTCAATTGCCAGCTGTGGTCGTTGGCCGCCAGGGTTTGCTCGGCCAGGGCCAGCAGTTCTTGGTCGGCCCGCCAGGTCAGGTAGGCATTGGCGACGTTGGCCACCAGGCTCAATTGCGCGCTGCGCCGCGCTTGTTCGCTGCCCAGGTAAGTAAGCAGCGCCTGTTCGCTGAGGCTGCGCACGCGGCCGAACAAATCCAGCTCATAGGCGCTCAGCCCCAAGGTGGCGGAATAGTTGGAGGTGATCGCTGACTTGCCGGTGCCGGTCACGCTCCCTGGCAACTTCTGGCGCTTGCCGGCGCCGGTGGCGGAGATCGCTGGGAACAAATCCGCGCGCTGGATACGGTACTGCGCCTGGAACGCCTGCACATTCAGGGCTGCCACCCGCAGGTCGCGGTTGTTGACCAGCGCATCATTAATCAACTGTTGCAGCGCCGGGTCGTGGAACAGCTGCTGCCAGTCCGGGTTCTGCGCCATGTTGCCGGCCTGCGCCAGGCGGTAGACGCCGCCTTGGGGGTACTGCGCAGGCGTCGGCGCCGCTGGCTGCTGGTACTCGGGGATCAGCGAGCAACCGCCGAGCATCCAGGCCATGCCGAGGGTGCACAGCGTCTGTTTATTCATCAGGCGCCCACCATCCATTTGGCCAGGCCATGTCGGCCGCTCACGCCCAGCTTGGCGGCGGCGCGCTTGAGGTAGGTCTCGATCGAGCTGTTTTTGACGCTGAGTTTCTGTGCGATTTGCGGCACGGTGCCGCCGGTCAGCAGGCCCAGGCACACTTCCTGTTCCCGCGCCGAAAGGGTGATGTCGCTCAAAGACAAGCGCTTGTAGAACTCGCGCTGCAACTGCGATTGTTCCAGCAGAGTATGGGCGGGCTCTGTCTCGGCATGCGGCGCCTGGCGCAGGCACTGGGCGTGCCGCTCCATCAACGGCAACAGCGTGTCCGACAGGCACTTGAGAAACGACAACTCAGCCAGGGAAAACCCCTGCTGGGTCGGCAGGCGGTAGAACGAAATCACACAGCGCCGGTTGCCCTGGCGCGATACCAGGTTGCACTGGTGCGAGGTGCCGCGCGGGTGCGTGCTGTTGGCCTTGGCGTTCATCTGGATCAGCAGCGGATCTTGCATGTGCAGCATCTGCCGCAACAACGGGTGGTCGTTCAGCGCATGCAGGGTCTGGGGCACAGACAAATCCTTCTTCACCCCGGCGCTGCCCAGTAGCTTGATGTCCAGCACGCGGTCGCGCAGTTCATCCAGGGTCCACTCGCTGAGGTCCACCAGGTGAATCGGTACCCACTTGCCCACCAGCTGCAGCATGGTGGCGGCGAAATGTTCGTCGCCGCTGTTTGAAATCAACTCGCCCATTTCGGCATAAAAAAGCGGGCCGCATGTGTCGCCAATACTTGAGGTCAGACTCATAGCCATCTCATCCTTGATGTCGAAAACCGTCAACGGTTGCCCAGGGCCTGCGCAGGGCGCTCCGTACTGCTTGAACGTAACTCGGCGTTCGAGATGTTATTTAGCCATAGGGATTTGTCCTACGTATGTAGCGGAAACGAGGGACACAAGCTGCCATAAAAATTGCGCCATTAAACCGACGTTTCTCTTGAATTAAGCCGGCTACGTACAGGCGTAAGTTATTTTTAGCCTTGGTTAACTTATTGATGTAAATAATGAATTTATAAAATAAAGAGGTTGCTAAGAGACTCGGGATGGATCCGATGTAGCCAATCTCCTACAACGCTTTAATCGTTTCAGCCATGAACCTTCCACCAAGGCCTATCCATCCATTTGAATGTCCGGGTTTCGGGTGTCAGACACCCCCCGGCGCCCATGCTCAAATCCGGCCACATCGGTGTAATGGGCCACCTCTGCGCGGCCAGTGCCTGACCCCCATGAGAAGGATCTTATGCAGCATTCCTCCAGCCTGCCGGCCCGCTTCCCCCTCACTGGCCCCCAACAAGACATTTGGCTCGACCAACTGCGCGTGGGCGACTCGCCGCTGTACAACATTGGCGGCTACCTGGATTTTGCCGGCACCGTCGAGCCCGAACGCATGCGCCGTGCCGTCGCACTGCTGGTGGCCCGTCACGATGCGCTACGCACTCAACTGCATACCGACGCCAATGGCCTGCCTGGGCAAACATTCGCCCCTGAGTTGAGGGTGGAGATGGCGCTGCATGATTTCTCCGCGCTGCCCGACCCATCGGCGGCAACCCAAGCCTTGATGCAGGCGCAAATGGCCCGGCCCTACGCCCTGAGCGGCGAACCACTGTGCCGGTTTTTCCTGGTCAAACTTGACCATGATCACTACCGCCTCGGCACCCAGGCTCATCACCTGATCCTCGACGGCTGGGGCTTCGGCCAGATGCTGCAATCCCTCGCGCAGCTCTACAGCGCCCTGGAGCAGGGGCGCGACACTGAGCTGCTGGCGCCGTCCTACATCGACTTTATCGACACCGACCAGCGCTACCTGCAATCGGCCCGCTACGCCCGCGACCGCGACTATTGGCTGGGCAAATACCAGGTGCTGCCCGAACCACTGCTCACCCCCAGGCACAACGCCAAGACGTCGAGCAACACCTGGGTGCAAGGCTTCCCGGTGCCGTTGCAGAGCCGCATGGAGCAGGTTGCCAACCACTACCAGGCGTCGGCCTTTCATGTGTTGCTGGCGGCGATGTATGTGTATTTCACCCGCACCAGCCAACGCCAGGAATGGGCGGTGGGGCTGCCGATTCTCAACCGCTCCAACGCGCGTTTTCGCGCCACTGTGGGCCTGTTCACCCAGGTCAGCGCGGTACGTTTTGCGTTCAGCGAGGGCGTGTCTTTCGGTGCCCTGGTGCGTGGCATCCGTGATCAGCTCAAGCAGGACTTTCGTCATCAGCGCTTCCCGTTGAGTGAGATGAACCGCGAGCTGGGCCTGCGCCGAACGGATCGCGGGCAACTCTTTGACGTGTCGGTATCGTTCGAGCAGGACGACCACGATCTGCGCTTCGGTCAGGTCCAGGCCCGCGCGATCAAGGTTTCCAATCAGCATGAAGCGCTACCGCTCGCCATTCACCTGCGCAGCCATCGTTACCAGGACAATGCCTGGCTGCATTGCGTCTACAACGAGGCGTATTTCCAGGCGGGCGACGTGCAGGCATTGGCCCAGCGCTTCATCGGGCTGCTGGAACAGGGGCTGGAAGATACTGCGCTGCCCATCGCTGAGTTTTCCATGCTGTTGCCCCAGGAGCAGGCCCGATTGCAGCACTGGAACGCCACCGCGCAGCCCAACGCCACGCCGCAAACCCTGCATCAGCGCATTGAAGCCCAGGCCGCACGTACGCCCCACGCTATTGCGGCGGTGTATCAGGACCGCGCACTGAGCTACACCCAACTCAACCGCCAGGCCAATACGCTGGCCCACCAATTAGTGGCGCTCGGCGTACAGCCCGATGACCGCGTTGCGATCCTGGCCCGACGTGGCCTTGACACCCTGGCGGGGCTGTTGGCGATCCTCAAATCCGGCGCCTGCTACGTGCCGCTGGACCCGGCCCATCCCGCCGAACGCCTGGAGTACCTGCTGCACGACAGCGCGCCCGTGGCCATCCTGACCCAGCACGATTTACGCCAGCGTCTGCCCGTCTCGACGGTACCGGTGATCGCGCTGGAGCCTGGCAATGCGTCCATCGACAGCAACCCTCAGGTTGCGGTCACGCCGTCGAACCTGGCCTATGTGATTTACACCTCGGGTTCCACCGGCTTGCCCAAGGGCGTGATGGTTGAACATCACAGCGTGTCGAACCTGGTGGACTGGCATTGCCAGGCGTTCGACCTGCACGCGGGCAGCCACACCGCCAGCGTCGCAGGCTTCGGTTTTGATGCCATGGCCTGGGAGGTCTGGCCGGCGTTGTGCGTGGGCGCGACCTTGCACCTGCCACCGGCTCAGGAGGGCGCGGAAGATATCGACGCGTTGCTCGGCTGGTGGCGCTCGCAACCGTTGGATGTGTGCTTCCTGCCCACGCCTGTGGCCGAATATGCGTTCAGCCAGGGGCTGGGGCATCCCACCTTGCGCACCTTGCTGATCGGCGGCGACCGCCTGCGCACCTTCACCCAGGCGCAGACGTTTGCGGTGGTGAACAACTATGGTCCCACCGAAGCCACGGTGGTGGCGACCTCGGGGCGTGTCGAGGTGGGCCAGCCGTTGCATATCGGCGCGCCGGTCGCCAATGCCCGGGTCTACCTGCTGGACGCGCAACAACGTCAGGTGCCGATTGGCGTGGCGGGGGAGTTGTATGTCGGCGGCAAGGGTGTGGCGCGGGGGTACCTGAACCGTCCGGAACTCAGTGCCGAACGTTTTCTCGACGACCCTTTCAGCGGTGGTCGGATGTACCGCACCGGCGACCTGGCGCGCTGGCTGCCAGACGGCACTCTCGACTACCTGGGGCGCAACGACGATCAGGTAAAAATCCGGGGCGTGCGCATCGAACTGGGGGAGATCGAATCGGCCCTGGCCAGCCATCCGGCGCTTCAGGACGCGGTGGTGCAGTTTCGCGACGGGCAATTATGGGCCTGGTTTGTGCCACGTCAGCCTGTGGAAATCGAAGCACTGCGCACCCACCTGCAAGCCACGCTGGCGGACTACATGCTGCCCGCGGCTTACGTGCGCCTCGACGCGTTGCCCCTCACCGCCAACGGCAAGCTCGACCGCCGAGCCTTGCCGTCACCCACCCAGGAAGCCTTTATCACCCGTCGCTTCGAAGCGCCACAGGAGGGCGTGGAAACCACACTGGCGCAGATCTGGTCCGAGTTGCTGCACGTGCAACCAGTGGGTCGCCACGATCATTTCTTCGAGCTGGGCGGGCATTCGCTGTTGGCGGTGCAGCTGGTGCAGCGTATGCGCGAGGCCGGCCTGCGCGCCGACGTGCAGGTGCTGTTCGGCCAGCCCACCGTGGCGGCGCTGGCGGCGGCGTGTGGCGGTCACGAACAGGCGGTGCCGGCCAATCGAATCCCGGCCGGTTGCACCCATATCACCACGGACTTGCTCGCCCTGGCCGAACTCGATCAACCCAGCCTCGACCGCATCGTCGCCGGCATCCCCGGTGGCGCCGCCAATGTGCAGGACCTCTACCCGCTGGCGCCGTTGCAGGAAGGGTTGCTCTACCACCACCTCACCGACGCGCACGACCCGTACCAGCAACAGGCGCTGTTCAGTTTTGCGCACCGCGAGCAACTGGAGGCCTTTGCCAGTGCCTTGCAACAGGTGATCAATCGCCACGATATTTTGCGTACCAGCCTGGTGTGGGATGCCCTTGAACAACCAATGCAGATGGTGTGGCGCCAGGCGCAGTTGCGGGTTGAACCGCTGCGCGAACCGGCGCAACCGCTGGACTTGCGCCAGGCGCCGCTGATGGCCCTGGATTACGCCGAGGAGCCCCAGCACCAGCGCTGGGTCGCCAGGCTGCGTTTTCATCATCTGGTCAACGATGCCACGTCGACCACGCTGCTGGTGGACGAGATTCGCGCCCATTTGCTGGGCCAACAGGCGCAACTGCCGGCGCCCGTGCCTTATCGCAATATGGTGGCGCACGCCCGTTCGACCGTGCGCCAGGCGGCGCATGAAGCGTTCTTTCGAGAGCGTCTGGCGGATGTAGATGAGCCGACCTTGGCGTTCGGCCTGCAGGAGCGCCAGGCCAATCGCGCCGAAACCGAAGAGGCGCAGCGTGCGCTCAGCGACACGCTCAATCTACGCCTGCGCAGCCAGGCCCGAGCCCTTGGGGTGAGTGCTGCGAGCCTGTTCCACCTGGCCTGGGCTCAGGTGCTCAGCCGTGTCGCGGGCCGCGAAGACGTGGTGTTCGGCACCGTGCTGCTCGGCCGTTTGCAAGCCGGCGAGGGGGCCGAGCGGGCCTTGGGCATGTTCATCAACACCTTGCCGCTGCGCCTGCGCCTGGCAGGGCAAAACGTGGCGCAGGCGCTGCACGACACCCACGCGCAACTGAGTGCCTTGCTCGCCCATGAACAGGCGTCGCTGGCATTGGCCCAGCGCTGCAGTGGGGTGACCGGGCTATTCAACAGCCTGCTCAACTACCGTCACACCTCGGCCGACCCCGAGCTGAACCTGGTGCCGGGCATTGCCTTGCTCAGCAGTGAAGACATCCTCAGTTACCCGTTGATGCTCACGGTGGACGACCTGGGCAGTGGCGTGCGGCTCAAGGCCAAGACGCCACGCGCAGTCGGCGCTGAACGGGTCTTGGATTACTTGGACGTCACCCTGAACGGCCTGGCGGACGCACTGGAAAACACGCCGAAAATGCCGTTGCGCGAGGTGCCAGTGTTGCCCGCCAGCGAACTGCGCAGATTGCTGGTGGACTTCAACACGACCGCCACCGACCACCCGCACACGTTGACCGTGCAAGCGCTGTTTGAAGCCCATGCGCGGCGAATCCCCGATGCCATCGCGGTGCAGACGGATGAGCAGGCATTGACCTACCGCGAGCTCAACGAACGCGCCAACCAACTGGCCTTCCACTTGCGCGAGCACGGCGTACAGCCCGACGCGCGGGTGGCATTGTGCGTAGAGCGAGGGTTGGATCTGGTGGTGGGCTTGCTGGGCATTCTCAAGGCCGGCGGCGCCTATGTGCCCCTCGACCCCGGTTACCCACGCGAGCGCCTGGCCTACATGCTTGCCGACAGCCAGCCGGTGGCGCTGCTGGTACAGGCCGCCACCCGCGACGTGGTGGGCGATGTCTCGATCCCGCTGATCGACTTCGACCACTGCGCCTGGAACCATGCACCGATCGACAACCCACAAGTGCCCGGCTTGAGCGTCGCCAACCTCGCCTACGTGATGTACACCTCGGGTTCCACCGGCACACCCAAGGGCGTGATGATCGAGCATCGCGGCCTGGGCAATCTGCTGCAGTGGGGCTCGCACCTGTGCCCGAACGCCGAAGGCGGCGCCTTGTTGCAGCGCGCACCGTTCAGCTTCGACGGTTCAGTGTGGGAGCTGTTCTGGCCGTTGAGCAACGGCATGCGCCTGGTGTTGGCGCGGCCCGATGGGCACCGCGAGCCGGCGTACCTGGCGCAAGTGATTCGCACGCAGCAGATCAGCGTGATCAAGTTCGTGCCCGCCATGTTGCAGCAGTTTCTCGACCTGGATGAATCGGCCCTGTGCACCAGCCTCACCGATGTGCTGTGCGGCGGCGGTGAACTCACCGCCGCCCTGGCCCGGGGCGTACAGGCGCGCTTGCCCAGGGTGCGTTTGCACAACGTGTACGGCCCCACCGAAGCCACGGTGGACAGCAGCGCCTGGACCCTCGAACCCGGCGCGCCGGTGCCCACCCTGCAACTGCCGATTGGCCGCCCCATCAACAACACCCGTCTGTACGTGCTAGACGCCCATGATGCGCCGGTGCCCATGGGCATCAGCGGCCAATTGCACATCGGCGGCGTCGGCGTTGCCCGTGGCTACCTGGGCCTGGAGCAACTGACTGCCGAACGTTTTATCGACAGCCCCTTCGTGGCTGGCGACCGCCTGTATCGAACCGGCGACCTGGTGCGCTACCTGCCCGACGGCACGCTTGAGTTCCTCGGGCGCAACGACTTCCAAGTCAAACTGCGCGGCGTGCGCCTGGAACTGGGCGAGATCGAAGCATGCCTGGCCACCCACCCGGCGTTGCACGAGGTGGCCGTATTGATTTGCGATGAGCGCCTGGTGGCCTACTTCACCCTGCGCGGCCAGGCGCCGAGCCTGCAAGCCTTGCGTGACCATGCGCTGGAACACCTGCCGGAATACATGGTGCCGGCCGCCTTCGTGCAACTCGACGCACTGCCCCTCAACCCCGCCGGCAAACTCGACCGCAAGGCCCTGCCAGCGCCAGGGCTGGAGGCTGTGCTTAGCCGAGCCTACGAAGCGCCAGTGGGCGAGGTGGAAAGCCTGATGGCCGGGATCTGGGCCGAGGTGTTGAAACTCGAACGGGTAGGGCGCCATGACCACTTCTTTGAACTGGGCGGGCACTCCCTACTGGCAGTGAACCTTGTCGCCCGCCTGCGCAAGGCCGGGCTTGACGTGGACGCCCGCACCCTGTTCAGCCAGCCCACACTGGCGCAACTGGCCGCGAAAACAGCGGCGCAGGCCCCGCGTGTAGAAGCACCCCAAACCGCCATCCCCCAGCTCAACCGCCGCCGAAGGATTTAGCTTAGGCACTGCGATCCAATGTGGGAGCTGGCTTGCCTGCGAAGACGGCCTAACAGTCAACACAGTTGGACCGGGTACATATCCGTTATTTAGGTAACGGCCACCTAGGGTTCCGCCCCAACGGCGGGTCACTTTGGAAAAGCCGGAATGCCGGCCCAGCCCAAAGTAACCAAAGGGCTCTTGCCCCACCACTCGGCACCTCGCTTGGGCTCGGTGTGCCCGTAATCCGCCGGCATCCCTGCCGGTTTACCCCCCAAATCCCTGTCGAATTCCGGCCAGCGTGGTTTAACGGGGCGCCTAAGATCAAGATCAAAAGCAGATCAAGAGCGGCTCGCTTCGCATC
>NZ_SMOF01000001.1:3345706-3403925 GCF_018135665.1 Pseudomonas sp. B2021 | reverse complement strand
TCGACCATCCGGCAGATCGCCTCGAAGCTCGAGACCTGGATACGCAGCGACAATTGCTTACCCAGGCGCTCGACGTGTTCGCGCAGGAAACTCAACAGCGTGCTGCCTTCATGCAGGCCGATGTGCTGATACGCCAGGGTCTGCTCAAGGGTCACTGAAGGCAGGTCGGCCAACGGATGCCCGACCGGCACCATCAGCACCAGTTCATCGGTGCTGAAATGCAGTACTTGCAAGCCGGAGGCTTCCACGGGGCCGGCGATGATGCCCATGTCACTGGTGCCATCGAGCACCCCGCGCACTATGTCCCGTGACAGGCGTTCCTGCAGGTCGACGGTGACGCCGGGGCGCTGTGACAGAAAGCCCGCCAGAACCTCCGGCAAAAATTCGGTGACAGCCGTGGTGTTGGCGAAGATACGGATATGTCCGGCCGAATCCACGCCGTATTGCGTGAACTCGCTTTTGAGGTAATCCACCTGGCGCATGATCAACCGCGCATGGTGCAACAGCCGCTCGCCTGCCGGGGTGATCTCCACGCCCCGGCTGTCGCGGTACAACAGGCGCGTGTCGAGCTGGCCTTCCAGGGCCTTGATCCGCGCACTGGCGGCAGCCGGCGACAGGAAGGCGCGCTTGGCGCCCTGGGTAAGGCTGGGGGATTCGGCGATATGGATGAACAGGCGCAGGTCGGCGAGATCGAAGTGCATGCAAAACTCCCGGACAACAGGTTTCCTGTGGGAGCAGGCAAGCCAGCTCCCACATTGGTTCACGGTGTGGCTGTAAGCGTTCAGCATAACCGAACGCTGGTTTATTGAAATGCAAATTCTCAGAACGGGCAGGCCCTTGCATGATCCACGGCAGTCACCCACTGCCTGAGGACCTGCACCCGATGAGCGCTACTGATTGGATCGGCCGAAGTGAGACCGCCCACGACCACCTGAGCCATAACCTGCTCAAGCGTATCGCCGCCACGTTCGGTGAAGCCGTGCCCGCCGATGGCGACGCGGTGCCTGCGTTGTGGCAATGGTGTTTTTTCCAGGACCCGTTGCCCGAATCGGCCCTGGGCAGCGACGGTCACCCGGCACGCGGCGGATTTCTGCCTCCGGCCGATAACCGCAATCGCATGTGGGCCGGTGGGCGCCTTGAGTTTTTGCACCCACTGCGGGCTGGCGAGGCGGCCACGCGCGTATCCACCATCACCCAGGTCGAAGAAAAAACTGGGCGCACCGGTTCACTGTTATTCGTCACCGTGCGCCATGACTACTCCCAGGGCGGTCGCCTGGCCATCCGCGAGGAGCAGGACATCGTCTACCGCGAACCTACGCCACCCAAGGCGGGCAGCGGCGACGCGCTGGCCCAAGGCGAATGGACAGAGGCGGTCGAACCGACGCCGACCTTGCTGTTCCGCTACAGCGCCGTGACGTTCAACGGCCACCGCATTCATTACGACTACCCCTATGTCACGGGCACCGAAGGCTATGCCGGCCTGGTGGTGCATGGCCCGCTGATCGCCACCTTGAGCCTGCGTGCGTTCTGCCGGGCGCACCCCGAAGCGACCCTGCGCCGCTTTGCCTATCGCGGTGTGCGCCCACTGACCGCGCCACAGCCTTTTGAGGTCGGCGGGCGCATCACCGCAACCGGCGTCGCAGACCTCTGGGCTGGCAACACTGAAGGCCTGGCGCAAAACGCTCAGGTGCATTTCGAATAACCCAATAACAACAGGCGGAGAGCCGTTAATGAATGCCCACGACACTGAAGAACTCAACGCCATCCGCGACGGCGTGCGTGCCTTGTGCGCCGAATTCGATGCCGCTTACTGGCGCAAGATCGATGAAGAAAAGGGCTTCCCCGAAGCCTTCGTCAAGGCGCTGACCGACGCCGGTTGGCTGTCGGCAATGATCCCCGAGGAATACGGCGGTTCCGGCCTGGGCCTGGCCGAAGCCTCGGTGATCCTTGAGGAAGTCAACCGCTGCGGCGGCAACTCGGGCACTGTGCATGGCCAGATGTACAACATGTTCACCCTGCTGCGTCACGGCAGCGAGGCGCAAAAACGCTTCTACCTGCCCAAGCTTGCCAGTGGTGAATTGCGCCTTCAGTCGATGGCCGTCACCGAACCCACTACCGGCACCGACACCACCAAGATCAAGACCACGGCGATCAAGCGCGGCGACAAATACGTGGTCAACGGCCAGAAAGTCTGGATCTCGCGGGTGCAGCATTCCGACCTGATGATCCTGCTGGCACGCACCACGCCCTTGGCCCAAGTGCAGAAAAAATCCGAAGGCATGTCGATCTTCCTGGTGGACCTGCGCCAGGCCATCGGCAACGGCCTGACCGTGCAGCCCATTGCCAATATGGTCAACCACGAGACCAACGAGCTGTTCTTCGACAACCTGGAGCTGCCCCTGGACAGCCTGATTGGCGAGGAGGGCAAGGGCTTCAAATACATCCTCGATGGCCTGAATGCCGAGCGCACCCTGATTGCCGCCGAGTGCATCGGTGACGGCCGCTGGTTTATCGAAAAGGCCAGCGCCTATGCCCGCGACCGTGTGGTGTTTGGCCGGCCCATCGGGCAGAACCAGGGCGTGCAGTTCCCGATTGCCGAGGCGCATATCGAGATTGAAGCGGCGGACCTGATGCGCTGGCGTGCCTGTGAGGAATACGACAGCGGCAAAAACGCCGGGGCCAGTGCCAACATGGCCAAGTACCTGGCGGCCAAGGCGTCCTGGGAAGCGGCCAACGCCTGCCTGCAAACCCACGGCGGCTTTGGCTTTGCCTGCGAGTACGACGTGGAGCGCAAATTCCGCGAGACCCGCCTGTACCAGGTGGCACCGATCTCCACCAACCTGATCCTGTCCTACGTGGCCGAGCATTTGCTCGAACTGCCGCGCAGCTTCTGAGGGCGTTGAGCATGCATCATACCCAAGCCCTTTGCCGGTTCCTGGCCGAGCTGACTTACGCGCAGTTGCCCGAGCACGTACTGGCGCGCACCGAAGAGCTTTACCTGGATTGGCTCGCATCCGCCTTGGCCAGCCAGGGCGCGCACCCGATTCCCCTGTTTGAGCGCTACGCACAGAAGATGGGCCCGAGCAGCGGCCCGGCCCAGGTGATCGTCAACGGCACCGGCACCAGCGCGTATTTCGCCGCACTGGTCAACGCTGCCTCCTCGCACTTGGTGGAGCAGGATGACTTACACAACAGCTCGGTGCTGCACCCGGCCACCGTGGTGTTTCCCGCCGCATTGGCCGCCGCCCAGGACCTCGGCAAGTCTGGTCGTGAACTGTTGCTGGCCTCGGTGGCCGGCTATGAGGCGGGGATTCGCATCGGTGAGTTCCTGGGGCGTTCCCACTACCGCATCTTCCACACCACGGCCACGGTCGGCACCCTGGCGGCAGCGGTCGCGGTGGGCAAGTTGCTCGACTTCAACGAAGAGCAATTCATCAACCTGCTCGGCAGCGCCGGCACCCAGGCCGCCGGGCTCTGGGAATTTCTGCGCGATGCCGCCGACTCCAAGCAACTGCACACGGCCAAGGCCGCGGCGGACGGCCTTCTGGCGGCTTACCTTACGGCCGATGGGCTGACCGGCGCGCGCAATATTCTTGAAGGGGACCAGGGTTTGGCGGCGGGCATGTCCAGTGATGCGCAGCCGGGCAAATTGTCTGCCGGCCTGGGCAGCCGTTGGGCACTGGTGGAAACCTCGTTCAAGTTCCACGCTTCCTGCCGTCACACCCATCCCGCTGCCGATGCGCTATTGGACTTGATGCAGCGTGAAGGTTTGAGCGCTGCACAGATTTCCCAGGTGCAAACCCACGTGCACCAAGGCGCCATCGACGTACTCGGCCGAGTGACGGTGCCGGCCACCGTGCACCAGGCCAAATTCTCCATGGGCACCGTGCTTGGATT
Organism: Pseudomonas sp. B2021; assembly: GCF_018135665.1. Classification (NCBI taxonomy): domain Bacteria; kingdom Pseudomonadati; phylum Pseudomonadota; class Gammaproteobacteria; order Pseudomonadales; family Pseudomonadaceae; genus Pseudomonas; species Pseudomonas sp. B2021. The sequence continues at coordinate 3,400,028 of NZ_SMOF01000001.1, read as the reverse complement.
GATCGCTGTGCATGGCCACGCCGGGTTGCCTGAGTTCCATGACCTGGCGTTGAGCGATCCTGCGGTCGCGGCGTTTCGCGACAAGGTCTGCATGAGCCTGGACCCCGAGGTCGACAGCGCCTACCCGCAACGCTGGCTGGGCCGCGTCACCGTCACCACCACCGATGGCCGCACGCTGCACGGTGCCATTGATGAACCCAAGGGCGACCCGGGCAACACCCTGAGCCGCGCCGAGCTGGCGGATAAGTTCCAGCGCCTGGCCCACTTCAGCGGCGCCCGCACCCCGTCCCAGGCCAACCGCCTGATCGAGCAGGTGTGGAACCTGCGCACTACCGCGTCCATGGCCCATTGGCTTGGAGGGAATTGTGATGACTGAACAACGACCGCTGGACGGCATCACCGTCGTCAGCCTGGAACACGCGATTGCCGCGCCATTTTGTACGCGCCAGTTGGCCGACCTTGGTGCCCGGGTCATCAAGGTGGAGCGCCCCGGCACCGGCGACTTCGCCCGTGGCTATGACGAGCGGGTGCGCGGCCTGGCGTCGCATTTCGTCTGGACCAACCGCTCCAAGGAAAGCCTGACCCTGGACCTCAAGCAGGACGAGGCGGGCGCCATTCTCGACGCGTTGTTGGCCGATGCCGATGTGCTGGTGCAAAACCTTGCCCCCGGCGCGGCGGCGCGCATGGGCTTATCGTTCGAGGCGCTGCACGCGCGCTTTCCACGCCTGATCGTCTGCGATATTTCCGGCTACGGCGAAGGCGGGCCCTACGAGAAAAAGAAAGCCTACGACCTGTTGATCCAGAGCGAGGGCGGCTTTCTCTCGGTGACCGGTGGCCCAGGTGAAGAACAGATGGCCAAGGCCGGTTGCTCCATCGCGGACATCTCCGCCGGCATGTACGCCTACAGCGGCATTCTGTCGGCGCTGCTGCTGCGCGGCAAAACCGGCCAGGGCAGCCGTATCGATGTGAGCATGCTCGAAAGCCTGGTGGAGTGGATGGGGTACCCGATGTATTACGCCTTCGACGGCGCGCCGCCGCCACCGCGTGCGGGTGCCGCGCATTCGACGATTTACCCTTACGGGCCGTTTCCCACTGGAGGCGGCGGCACGGTGATGCTCGGCTTGCAGAACGAACGCGAATGGGCGGCGTTCTGCGACAAAGTGCTGCTCAGCCCGTCGCTGGCCACGGACGAGCGCTTCAGCGCCAACTTCAAGCGCTCGGCCAACCGCGAGCTGCTGCGCCAGATCATCGTGGAGCGCTTTGCCCCACTGGACGTCGAGGCGGTGATCCAGCGCCTGGAAGACGCGCAGATTGCCAGTGCGCGGGTCAACGACATGCAAGGCGTGTGGGACCACCCGCAACTCAAGGCCCGCGACCGCTGGCGCGAAGTCGACAGCCCAGCGGGGCCGTTGCCGTCGCTGCTGCCACCGGCGCGTAACGCTGCGTTTACCCCGCGCATGGACGGCGTGCCAGCGCTGGGGCAACACAGCCAAGGCATCCTCGACCAGCTGGGTTATTCCGTTGAGGCCATTAACAGCCTGCGCGAGCGCGGCGTTATCTAATCAGGAATCAAGTGATGCCAAAGCCATTAGTACGTTCTGCGCTGTTTGTGCCGGGCAGCCGCCCGGAGCGGTTTGCCAAGGCCCTGGCCAGCGGCGCCGACGCGGTGATTGTGGATTTTGAAGACGCGGTGGAAGAACCGCTCAAGCGTCAGGCTCGGGATAATCTGGGCGCGTTCCTGCATGCGCATGCCGAAGCCCAGGTGTGGGTACGCATCAACGCGCCCCAGCATGCCGAGCATTTTGCCGATGTCGCCTTCTGCAAGTCCCATGCAAATGTGGCGGGGGTGTTGCTGCCCAAGGTCGAAAGCGCGGCCCAGGTGGCGGTGGTGGCCGCGACCGGCAAACGTATCTGGCCGATTATTGAAAGCGCACGGGGTTTGCTGGCGCTGGCGCAGATTGCCCAGGCGCCCCAGGTAGAGCGCCTGTCGTTCGGCGGTTTGGACCTGGCGCTGGACCTCAACCTGAGCAGTCACTCCCACGCGGCCGAACTGGCCCTTGACCAGGCGCGCCTGGCGCTGATCGTGCATTCGCGCGCGGCGGGCCTGGCGGCGCCGCTGGACGGCGTGCACCCGGCCATCGACGACCCCGAAGGCCTGCACCGCTCGATCCGGCACGCTTATGAGATGGGCTTTGCCGGGGCATTGTGCATTCATCCCAAGCAAGTCGCGGTGATCCATGCCGCGCTGGCGCCGAGCGCCGAAGAGCTGGCCTGGGCCAGGCGCGTGGTGGAGGCGGGTGCCCATGGGGCAGGGGCTTATCAGATTGACGGGCAGATGGTGGATGCGCCGGTACTGCTGCGCGCGCAGCGGCTGCTGGCCGCGCAACTGTAACTGACAAAACCGGGAGCAAAATGTGGGAGCAGGCTTGCCTGCGATAGCGGTAGAACAGTCAATGTTTGTGTTGCCTGACACACCGCTATCGCAGGCAAGCCAGCTCTCACACTGGACGCGTTCGGCCAGGCCGAACGCAGGTATCTAAAATTCGAAATTCACGACACGCGTTACATCAGGCACCTTGCCTTACAACACAACAATAAGAAGGTGATTCCCATGCTCAAGCTTTCCCGGGCGCTGCTGTGCGCCGCCACCTTGTTTACCGCAGGCCTGGCCCAGGCGGCAGACCCGATTGTGATCAAGTTCGCCCACGTGGTGGCCGAAAACACTCCTAAAGGCCAGGGCGCGCTGCTGTTCAAAAAACTGGCTGAAGAGCGCCTGCCCGGCAAGGTCAAGGTTGAGGTGTACCCGAACTCGTCGCTGTTTGGCGATGGCAAGGAAATGGAAGCGTTATTGCTGGGCGACGTGCAAATGCTCGCGCCGTCCCTGGCCAAGTTCGAGCACTACACCAAACAAGTGCAGATCTACGACCTGCCGTTCCTGTTCAACGACCTGGCCGCCGTCGACCGTTTCCAGGCCGCTGAGGGCAAGCTACTGCTGACCTCGATGCAGGATAAGAACATCCTTGGCCTGGCCTATTGGCACAACGGCCTCAAGCAACTCTCTGCCAACAAGGCCCTGCATGAACCCAAGGACGCCCGTGGCCTGAAGTTCCGCGTGCAGGCTTCCAGTGTGCTCGAAGAACAGTTCAAGGCGATCCGCGCCAACCCGCGCAAGATGAGCTTTGCCGAGGTCTACCAGGGCCTGCAGACCGGCACCGTGAATGGCACCGAGAACACCTGGTCCAACTATGAAAGCCAGAAGGTCAACGAAGTGCAGAAGTACTTCACCGAGTCCAACCATGGTCTGATCGACTACATGGTGATCACCAATGCGAAATTCTGGAACGGCCTGGCGCCGGATGTGCGCAGCACCCTGGAGCAGATCATGGCCGAGGTCACCGTGGAGGTGAACAAGCAGGCTGAAGCACTGAACCAGTCGGCCAAGCAGAAGATCATCGACGCCAAGACCAGCGAAATCATCGAGTTGACCCCCGCGCAACGTGCGCTGTGGCGCGAAGCCATGCGCCCGGTGTGGCAGAAGTTCGAGGGCGAGATTGGGGCTGACCTGATCAAGGCGGCGGACCAGTCCAACCAGTAACCCCCTGTGGGAGCGGGCTTGCCCGCGACTGATCGTTCCCACGCTCCGCGTGGTAATGCATCCCGTGACGCTCCGCGTCGCCTTACGCACGGCGTGATACAGGACGTGGAACGTCCGGGGCGGCATTACCACGCGGAGCGTGGGAACGATCTAGCAGGTTGACCTGGCTTTTACCTATCTCTGCCTCGCGAGGTTTTGCCATGCAAACGCTAAGGCGCGTCTGGGAGCACCTGGAGGAAGGCTTCATTGCTTTCCTGCTGGCCGCCATGACCCTGGTGACATTCGTCTACGTCATGCTCAACAACGTCTACACCCTGTTCTTTGCCCTGGCCGACAAGTGGGCCTGGAGCAGCGCCTTCTTCAATGCCCTGGGCGACGGCACCATGACCTTGGCCCAAGAGATGACCTGGAGCGTGGCGCTGACCAAGGCCATGTTCGGCTGGTTGATTTTCTTCGGCATTTCTTACGGCGTGCGCACCGCTGGCCACCTGGGCGTGGACGCGCTGGTCCGGCTGACCCGGCGCCCGGTGCAACGCCTGCTCGGCATGCTCGCCTGCCTGTGCTGCCTGGCCTATGCCGGGCTGTTCATGGTGGCCAGCTACAAGTGGGTGAGTGCGGTAATGACCGCGCATATCGGCGCCGAAGACCTCGACCAGTTCGGCATCGATGTCGGCGACATCGTGGTGATCGTGCCCATTGGCTTTGCCTTGGTCTTGATCCGCTACCTGGAAATTTTCTACCGCATCTTTACCCACCGCCAGGTGGGGTTGGGGTTGGCCGACGAGGCCGGTGAGGCCAGCAAGTTGGCCGGCAGCCATGAGGAGCGTCACTGATGGCCGTGCTCTGTCTGTTTCTACTGTTATTCGTGTTCATGTTCCTGGGCGTGCCGATTGCGATCGCCCTGGGGCTGTCCGGTGCGGTGTCGATCCTGATGTTCAGCCAGGACTCGGTGAGCTCCCTGGCGATCAAGTTGTTTGAAACCAGCGACGCCTACACCTTCCTGGCGATTCCCTTTTTCCTGTTATCCGGCGCCTTCATGACCACCGGCGGCGTGGCCCAGCGGCTGATCGACTTTGCCAACGCCTGTGTCGGGCATATCCGCGGTGGCCTGGCGATTGCGGCGGTGCTGGCGTGCATGCTGTTTGCGGCGCTGTCCGGCTCATCACCGGCCACGGTGGCGGCGGTGGGCTCGATTGCCGTGGCGGGCATGGTGCGTTCCGGTTACCCGAAGGAGTTTGGGGCAGGCATCATCTGCAATGCCGGGACCTTGGGCATTCTGATTCCGCCGTCGATCGTGATGGTGGTGTATTCGGCGGCGACCGAAACCTCAGTAGGCAAATTGTTCATGGCCGGGGTGATTCCGGGTTTGCTGCTGGGCCTGATGTTGATGGTCGCGATCTACATCGTCGCCCGCATCAAGAAGCTGCCAGCGCAACCCCGGGCGACATTCCGTGAGTGGCTGAGCTGCGCACGCCGGGCGTTCTGGGGCCTGTTGCTGCTGGTGATCATCCTTGGGGGCATTTACAGCGGCATGTTCACCCCGACCGAGGCGGCGGCGGTGGCGGCGGTGTATTCGGCGTTTGTCGCGCTGTTCGTCTACAAGGACATGAAGCTGCGTGACTGCCCCAAAGTGCTGCTGGAGTCTGGGCGGTTGTCGATCATGCTGATGTTCATCATCGCCAACGCCATGTTGTTTGCCCACGTGCTGACCACCGAGCAGATCCCGCAGGAAATCACCGCTTGGGTGATCTCCGAAGGGCTGACGCCGATTGGCTTTTTGATCATGGTCAACGTGGTGTTGCTGATTGCCGGCAGCTTTATGGAGCCTTCGGCCATTGTGCTGATCCTGGCGCCGATCTTTTTCCCGATTGCGATGAAGCTGGGCATTGATCCGATTCACCTGGGCATCGTGATGGTGGTGAACATGGAAATCGGCCTGGTGCATCCGCCGGTGGGGCTGAATCTGTTCGTGACCTCGGCGGTGACGGGGCTGACCCTGGGGCAGACCATCCGCGCGGCGATGCCGTGGCTGATGATCCTGTTGGTGTTCCTGATCATGGTCACCTACCTGCCGTTCATTTCCCTCGCGCTGCCGCAGTGGCTGGGGATGTGAGGCCGCTAGGCGGTGGGAGAGGGCAGCCCTCCCACCGCTGAGGGGCTTTAGACCTTGAACTGACGCAAAAGCCCATCAAGCTGCTCGCTCAAGCCACGCAACTGTGCACTCGCCACGCTGGATTGCTCCGCCGCCAGCGCGGTGCTGTGGGACAGCCCGGCCGCTTGGGTGACGTTCTGGTTGATGTCTTCCACCACGTGGGCCTGTTGCAGGGTGGCGCTGGCAATCGAGGCGTTCAGGCCGTTGAGGTTGTGCAGCGCCTGGCCGATGGCGGTGAGGCTCGCGCCCGCCTGGCCGGCTTGTTCGATGGTTAGTTGCGAGGCGCTGTGGCTGTCGCTGATCACCTTGACCGCCGCTTCCGAGTGGCCTTGCAGGCGCTCGATCATCACCTGGATCTCGGCGGTGGATTTCTGCGTGCGCTGGGCCAGCAGGCGCACCTCATCGGCGACCACCGCAAACCCACGGCCTTGCTCACCGGCGCGGGCGGCTTCGATGGCGGCGTTGAGGGCGAGCAGGTTGGTCTGGTCGGCGATGGAGCGGATCACCTCCAGTACCCCGCCGATCTGCGTGCTTTCGCTGGAGAGCGTGCGGATCACCTCAACAGCCTGACTAATAGTGGTGGAGAGCTGGTCGATCTGCTGCAAGCTGCCGTCGATATTGACCTGTCCCTGTTGGGCCTGGGCCTGGGCATCGCGCATTTCGCTGGCAGCGTGCTCGGCATTTTTTGCCACGTCCTGCACACCGTAGGTGACTTCGTTGATGGCGGTGGCCACCAGTTCCATCTGTTGCGATTGCTGCTGGCTGCGGTCATGGGCCTGGCTGGCGTTGTGGCCCAGTTCGGTGGACGACTGGCCCAGGGCGTTCGCGCACACCTGCAACTGGCCAACCACCTGGCGCAGTTTAGCGGTGAAGCTATTGAAGTGCTGGGCCAGTTGCGTCAATTCGTCACGGCCGTGGGTGTCGAGGCTGTGGGTCAGGTCGCTTTCGCCGCTGGCGATATTGCCCATGGCATTCACCGCCGCCTGCAACGGCTGCACGATGCTGCGGGCAATCAGCACCACCAGCACGGCCATCATCAGCGCAATACCCAGGCCAATGGCCGAGGCTTTCCACACCTGGCCCCTGAATTCGGCCTGCACATCGTCCACGTAGACGCCGGAGCCGATGATCCAGCCCCAGGGTTCGAACAGTTGGATGTACGAGGTTTTCTCTACCGGCGCTTCGGCGCCAGGCTTCGGCCAGCGGTAGTTGACGATGCCGGCACCCTTGGCCTTGGCCAGGCTCACGAATTCGTTGAACACGGCGAAACCGTCCGGGTCGCGAATCGCCGAGAGGTTCTGGCCGTCGAGCTTGGGGTTGGCCGCGTGCATGATCATCACGGGGGTGAGGTCGTTGATCCAGAAGTAGTCGTCGTGGTCATAACGCAGGCCGCGCACCGCGCTCAAGGCCTGTTGTTGCGCGGCGTCGCGGGTCAGTACGCCGGTTTTTTCCAGGTTCTGGTAATAGCTGAGTACGCCACTGGCGGTCTGTACCACGTGCTGGGTCTGCTGGCGCTTGGCCTGGTAGAGGTCGCCGTGGATCTGGTTGAGCATCAACAGCCCCAAGGCCAGCAGCATCAACACGGCGACTATCAGGATCAGCCAAAGGCGGCGGCTGATCGACATGCTGCGCAAACTGTTCATCGTCCTGTCACTCCCTGCTCTTTATAATTGTGGTGCTGCTTCGAGATTTCCGGCGTGTCTGATAGGCTTTCGGCCCGGAATCGAAAAACCTGAGTACTGCCTGATTTTTCACGGAATTTTTGCAGACCGGCGTTGAGAATCAACCGCGGGCGCTTGTGTGCGCTCGTCGTCAGTGAACTTAAAAAAGACTAAGAGGCATGCCCCGCGCATGACCTTTGGAGACAGCATGGATTTTTGGACCGCCATACAGGCATTGCTTCTCGGCATCGTAGAGGGGCTTACGGAGTTCTTGCCGATCTCCAGCACCGGCCACCAGATCATCGTCGCCGACCTGATCAACTTTGGTGGCGAGCGTTTCGAAGCCTTCAACATCATTATCCAGCTGGGCGCGATCCTGGCGGTGGTCTGGGAGTTTCGACGCAAGATCTTTGACGTGGTTATCGGCCTGCCGACCCAGCCCAAAGCCCGGCGCTTTACCGTCAACCTGATCATCGCCGTATTGCCCGCGGTGGTACTCGGGGTGATCTTCGCCGACCTGATCAAGCACTACCTGTTTAACCCTATCACCGTGGCCACAGCGCTGGTGGTGGGCGGCGTGATCATGTTGTGGGCTGAACGCCGCCAGCATGCGGTGCGGGCTGAGAGCGTCGATGACATCACTTGGAAAGACGCCCTGAAAGTCGGCCTGGCCCAGTGCCTGGCCATGATCCCCGGCACCTCGCGTTCCGGTGCGACGATCATCGGCGGCCTGTTGTTCGGCCTGTCACGCAAGACGGCCACCGAGTTCTCGTTCTTCCTGGCGATGCCGACCATGGTCGGTGCGGCGGTGTACTCGGGCTATAAGTACCGGGACCTGTTCCAGCCCGCGGACTTGCCGGTGTTCGCCATTGGCTTTGTCACCTCGTTCATCTTCGCGATGATTGCGGTCAAGGCCCTGCTCAAGTTCATCGCCAGCCACAGCTACGCGGCGTTTGCCTGGTATCGGATTGCCTTCGGCCTGGTGATCCTGGCGACCTGGCAGTTCGGCTGGATCGACTGGACTGCGGTCAAGCCATGAGCATCCAGCATCCACGCCTGAAGGCGCTGCTCTTTGTGCTGCTGTGTGCCGCGCCGCTGCTGGGCTCGGCCTTGCTGTGGTATCGCGGCGAAACGGTCATCCCGTTGATGGCCTACGGTGTGGTCAGCGTGGTGGCGTTCTTCCTGTACTGGAGCGATAAGCGCAAGGCCCAGACCGAAGGCTGGCGCACCCCGGAAAACATCCTGCACGCGGTGGAGCTGGCGGGCGGTTGGCCGGGGGCGTTGATCGCCCAGCAGGTGTTCCGGCACAAGACGCGCAAGGTGTCTTACCAGGTGCTGTTCTGGGTGATTGTGCTGTTGCACCAGGTGTTCTGGCTGGACCAGTTGTTCCTCGGCGGCACCTTGCTGTCAATCCTCTAGCCACAAGCCAATCTGCGTGCGCTTGGGCAGCTTGCTGACCACCAACTGGTGGGAGCGCTGCAACAAGCCGCGCAGTTCCTCAGCGCCCAAAGGGTAGGGCGTGTTCATGATGACCCACTGTGCCCTCGCCAGGTAAGGCGCCGGGTGAATGCCCGGCCGGTCGACGTGGCCCAGGAACAGCTCCTTGTCGACCTTGAAGGCCAGCGACTCACCGCGCAGGTTCTGCAAGGCGAACATCTTGTTGCCGGCAATCGAAAACACCCGCACGCCGCCCCACTTATAGTCTTCCCGTGCGCCTGGCAGGCTCAGGCAGAAACGCGCGACTTGTTCTTCTGTCATGCTCATAACAGCCGATCTCCACAGCCTTTGAAGCCTTCTTCCAGATAGTCGATCCAGGCCCGGATGGCCGGCAGCACGCCGCGCCGGTGCGGGTACACCGCCTGCAGCCAGCCGCCCGGCAATGACCATTGCGGCAGCAGTTGCACCAGCCGGCCGCTGGCCAGTTCTTCTTCGCAGTACATCATCGGCAGTATCGTAAAGCCCACGCCCATGATGGCGCTGGCCTTGCGCACGATAAAGTCCTCGATGCCCAGGCGCGCTTCCATCACCAGCTCATGGGTATTGCCCTGGGGATCGATGATGCGTTGATGCACCATTCGGTCGGCCTCAAGTGCGCCGAGTATGGGCAACTGTTTGAGGTCTTCCAGGGTTTCGACCTGCCGATCACGCATGAACGCGGGGCTGGCCACCAGCACGGTGTGCGCCTGGCGCAGGCGCTTGGTGACCAGCAACGGGTCTTCATCGCCTTGTTCGCGAACGCGCAGTGCCACATCAATGCCTTCGGCCACCAGGTCGACGCGGCGGTTCACCAGGGTCATGTCCAACTGCACCAGCGGGTGAGCGGCCAGAAAACCTGCCACCAACTCCGGCAGGATGTGTTGGGCCAGCCCCACCGGGCAACTGACCCGCAGCCGCCCACGCGGCTCGCTGGACATACTGGCCACGGCCTCGTCAGCCATTTCCGCTTCCAGCAGCATGGCCTGGCAGTGGCGCAGGTAGCGCTCACCCACGGCGGTGAGGGTCAGTTGCCGGGTGGTGCGTTGCAGCAGGCGTGCGCCCAGGCGGTCTTCCAGCTCGGCAATGCGCCGTGACAACCTGGATTTTGGAATCCCGAGCAGCCGGCCAGCCGCAGCAAAACCGCCGGCTTCGACGACTTTAGCGAAATAGTAGAGGTCGTTGAGGTCTTGCATGGTGGGCCTATTGTCCTGTCAGTGGGACAAACTATCGCATTTCAGATGGCTTATCGACCATTGGTTTCATGCGTAGCATCACCACCATCTGATCGCCACTGTCGATCCCACCTCGGAGATCCATCATGAAACTGTTGCACATCGATTCCAGCATCCTCGGCGACAACTCGGCCTCCCGTCAGCTCAGCGCCGGTGTGGTCAAGGCGTGGCAGGCCGCTCAGCCGGGCGTGGAAGTGACTTACCGCGACCTCGCCAGCGAAGGCATCAACCATTTCTCCGGCGCTACCCTGGGCGCCTTGGGCACTGCCGCTGAACTGCGCGATGCGGCGCAAAAGCACGAGGCTGAACTGAGTGCATCGTCGCTGGCTGAGTTTCTCGCCGCCGATGCTGTGGTGGTGGGTGCGCCGATGTACAACTTCACCATCCCAACCCAATTGAAAGCCTGGATCGACCGCATCGCGGTGGCCGGCCAGACGTTCCGCTACTCCGAAGCCGGCCCTGAAGGCCTGTGCGGCAACAAGAAGGTCATTATTGTCTCCACCGCTGGCGGCCTGCATGCCGACCAAGCTTCGGGCGCTGCCCATGAAGGCTACTTGAAGCTGCTGTTCGGTTTCCTCGGCATCACCGACATCGAGATCGTCCGCGCCGAAGGCCTGGCCTACGGTGATGAAGTGCGCAGCAAAGCCATGAGCGACGCCAACGTGCGCATCAACGAGCAACTGTTCGCCGCTGCGTAAGGCTTATGTAAATTTGCCCTGTCCTCGGTTTCATTCTGAAACCGAGCGCCTAAACTCTGTATTCTGATCGCCTGAACGCGAGCGGAGTACGGAGTTTTTTCGTTGTGGCCCGGGTTATGCAAACATCCATTCGATACCCTGGACTTTTTATTCGACAGGCCGGTTCTTGTGCAGCAAAGGTGGACATCCCCATGATGCGTCTTTGTGCTGTTTTGGTTCTTTCGCTGTTGGGCGGCCTGCTTTCAGTGCACGCCGCGCCGGCACCGCGCCCCCATTGGAGTGTGGGGTTTCATCGCATGAGTTTTCTCGACCCGCTGGATGCGCAGCCGATGAAAGCCATCGCGTTCTACCCCTCCACCGATGCCGAGCGCACCACCGCGCTGGGCGCCTACCATGTGGCGGCCAGCGAAGATGCCAAGGTGGCGATCGGGCGATTCCCGATGCTGATGTTGTCCCACGGCAATACCGGCACGCCGCTGGCCCTGCATGACCTGGCCACCGCCTTGGCGCGCAAGGGGTTTGTGGTGGTGGCGGTGCTGCATCCCGGTGACAACTACAAGGACCACAGCCGCCTGGGCACCGTGAGCAATTTGTACGGTCGGCCGATCCAGATTTCCCAGGCGATCACCGCCGCCTTGGCCGAGCCGATGCTGTCGCCCTTTGTGGATATTGATCAGATCGGCGTCATCGGCTATTCAGCCGGTGGCGAGACGGCATTGATCCTGGCCGGCGCCAAGCCTGATTTCGAACGTCTGCGCCGCTACTGCCAAGAGCGCCCCGAAGACCGCGACGCGTGCACCACCAAGGGCGAGCTGGTGGTCGACCGCGACGATTTGCAACCCCAGGCCGATCCGCGCATCCATGCCTTGATGCTGATGGCGCCGCTGAGCTTGATGTTTGGCCGCCACACCCTGGCGGACGTGCATGTGCCGGTGCTGCTCTACAGTGGCGATGGCGACCAGTTGGTGGCCGTGGACAAGAACGCCGCCGCCCTGGCGCGCAAGTTGCCGCAGCCCCCGGATTTCAAACTGTTGGCCGGGGCCGGGCACTTCGTGTTCATGGCCCCGTGTGACAGCGATCAACTGGCGAGCATGCCCGCCATTTGCACGGATGCCGATGGGGTTGATCGAGAAGGCATCCACCGCGATCTGGTCTCCGAGGCCGGGCGTTTTTTCAGCCATACCCTGGGCGAGGCCACCCGCGCCGGCTTGCAGACCGCTGATCAGTAGGCGCGACGCCGGAGCAATACGGTCAGGCCGAGCGCGCTGACCGACAGCAACGCCGCGCAGAAGAAGATCCAGCCATAGCCGAGGTTCAGCGCCACGGCGCCCATCAACGGCCCGGCAATCGCCAGTGCCAGATCGAAAAACACCGCATAGGCACTCAGCCCCGCGCCGCGGCTGCTGTCTGGCACTTGCTTGATGGCTTCCACGCCAAGCGCCGGGTAAACCAGTGACAAGCCAAAGCCGGTCAACCCTGCGCCGATCAAGGCCACGCCGGTAGACGGCGCCAGCCACAACAGCGTCAGGCCCAGGGTTTCGATGAGCATGCAGGCGATGGCGGCGGTGAATCCACCAAACCGGCTGATGGCCGAAATAAACACCAGGCGCGACAGGATAAAACACACGCCAAATACCGTCAGGCAATATGCCGCACCGGTCCAGCCACGATTGAGGTAATACAGGGTGATGAAGGTCGTCAACGTGCCGTAGCCAATCGAGGCCAGGCACAGGCTGGTGCCAAACGGCGCGATACGCCCGAACACCGCCCAGAATGGCAGCCGCTCGCCACGTACCACTGGCACCGACGGTTTATTGCGGATCAGCACCAGGCCCAACGCCGCCAACACCGCCAGGGCAATACCCAGGCTGGTGTAGCCGTAGTCAGCCACCATCACCACGCCTAACGGCGCACCAATGGCAATGGCGCCATAGGAGGCGATGCCATTCCAGGAAATCGAGCGTGCGGTGTGCTCGGCGCCCACTGCGCCCATGCACCAACTGATGGTCCCCACGCCAATCAGGCCCTGGGCCACGCCCAGTAACAGGCGACCGGCGATCAGAATACCCAGGCTCAAGCTCGGCAGGCTGTCCAGCAGCGTGGCGATAAAGGTCAGTACGCCGCTGATCAGAATGCCGGCCAGGCCCAGCACGATCGCGCGCTTGGTACCGACGTTATCCGACATCCGCCCAGCCATCGGACGGCTGAGCAGCGTGGCCAGGTACTGCGAGCCGATTGTCACCCCGGCCACCACGGCGCTGAAGCCCAGTTGCTCATGCACATAGCCTGGAATCACCGCAATCGGCAGGCCGATGCAGATAAAGGCAATGAAGGTATAGAAGACGATGGAAACGATCTGCAGGGTGATCGACAGGGAGGAGGGGGCGGCAGGCATGAATACTCAATCGCTGGCGGGCGGTAAAGCATCATGGCATATCCCGCCTCCCTGTAGGAGCGAGGGACGCCTACCGTCGATCCCTGTGGGAGCGGGCTTGCCCGCGAAGGCGGTGTGTCAGCCGGTGAGTCTATAACTGAACCACCGCTATCGCAGGCAAGCCAGCTCCCACACTGGTTATGCATGGCCCACAAAATCAGCGTCTGGCACAGTTTCCTGTGGGAGCGGGCTTGCCCGCGAAGGCGGTGTGTCAGTCAGTGAATCTATAGCTGAACCACTGCTTTCGCAGGCAAGCCAGCTCCCACATTGGTTATGCATGGCCTACAAAATCAGCGCCCGGCACAGTGCTGATGCAAAAAAGCCCCGTCACAGGGGCAGGGCTTTTGCTTGCAGCTAAGTGCTGCTCTTAGAACACCACACCCTGGCTGCGCAGGTAGTCGTCATAGGTGCCGCTGAAGTCGATCACGCCGCTAGGGCTCAACTCGATAATGCGGGTGGCCAGGGACGATACGAACTCACGGTCGTGGCTGACGAAGATCAGCGTGCCCGGGTAGTTCTCCAGCGCCAGGTTCAGCGCTTCGATGGATTCCATGTCCAAGTGGTTGGTCGGTTCGTCCATGATCAGCACGTTGGGCTTTTGCAGGATCAGCTTGCCGAACAGCATGCGACCTTGTTCACCACCGGAGATCACTTTGACCGACTTCTGGATCTCGTCGTTGGAGAACAACATGCGGCCCAGGGTGCCGCGAATCATTTGCTCGCCTTGGGTCCATTGGCCCATCCAGTCGAACAGGCTCACGTCGTCTTCGAAGTCGTGGGCGTGGTCCTGGGCGTAGTAGCCCAGCTCGGCGGCGTCGGTCCACTTGATGCTGCCGGCGTCCGGGGTCAGTTCGTTGACCAGGGTGCGCAGCAGGGTGGTTTTGCCGATACCGTTCGGGCCGATGATCGCCACGCGCTCGCCCGCTTCAACCTGGAAGCTGAAGTCCTTGAACAGCGGTTTGCCGTCGAAACCCTTGGCCATCTTCTCGACCATGACCGCCTGACGGTGCAGCTTTTTGTTCTGCTCGAAACGGATGAACGGGCTCACACGGCTCGATGGCTTGACCTCGGCCAGCTGGATCTTGTCGATCGCCTTGGCACGGGAGGTGGCCTGTTTGGCTTTGGAGGCGTTGGCCGAGAAGCGGCTGACGAAGGATTGCAGTTCGGAGATCTGCGCTTTCTTCTTGGCGTTGTCCGACAGCAGTTGCTCGCGGGACTGGGTCGCCACGGTCATGTACTCGTCGTAGTTGCCCGGGAACAGGCGCAGCTCGCCGTAATCCAGGTCAGCCATGTGGGTGCACACGCTGTTCAGGAAGTGACGGTCGTGAGAGATGATGATCATCAGGCTGGAGCGCTGGGTCAGGATGTTTTCCAGCCAGCGGATGGTGTTGATGTCCAAGTGGTTGGTCGGTTCGTCGAGCAGCAGCACTTCAGGATCCGAGAACAGCGCCTGGGCCAGCAATACGCGCAGCTTCCAGCCTGGGGACACTTCGCTCATCGGGCCGAAATGCTGTTCCAGGGGAATACCCAGGCCCAGCAGCAGCTCACCGGCGCGGGATTCGGCGGTGTAGCCGTCCATCTCGGCGAACTCGGTTTCCAGCTCGGCCACGGCCATGCCGTCTTCTTCACTCATTTCCGGCAGCGAGTAGATACGGTCGCGCTCGGCCTTGACCTTCCACAGCTCTTCGTGGCCCATGATCACGGTGTCGAGCACGGTGAATTCTTCATAGGCGAACTGGTCCTGGCGCAGTTTACCCAGGCGCACGTTCGGCTCGAGCATGACCTGGCCGCCGGACGGGTCGAGGTCGCCACCGAGGATTTTCATGAAGGTCGACTTGCCGCAACCGTTGGCACCGATCAAACCATAGCGGTTGCCGGCGCCGAACTTGACCGAGACGTTCTCGAAGAGCGGCTTGGCGCCGAACTGCATGGTGATGTTAGCTGTGGAGATCAATTACTTTACCTATCAATGGGTTGCGAGCGTGACGGCAGGTGCCTTCAGGCATGCGTCAACAGCGACATCAAGGCGCGAAACCCGGTCGCTGAACACAAAATTTTGGATGTGTGTTGGAATTTGGCGCGCATTGTCGCATATGTCAGGCGACAGTTGTATGGCGAGCGAAGGATGGTTTTGCCAAGGTCTCCGGCATGGCCAGCCACAACAGCATCAAGGCAACGGCTGCAACCGCCGCCAACGTCAGGAACGCCGCGTTGTAGCCAGCCTGCTGCACCACGAAACCGGCCAGGCTGCTACTGAGCGCCGCGCCGAGGCCAAATACGGTGGAGAGGGCGCCCAGGCTGACGTTGAAGCGCCCGGTGCCTTGGGTCAGGTCCTTGACGATCACCGGGAACAGGGCGCCGAAAATGCCGGCGCCGATACCGTCGAGCATCTGCACGGCCACCAGCCAGTAGGGGTCGCTGGACAAGGTATAGAGCACGCCACGCAGCGGCAGTATCAGGAAACCTACAAGCAACAGCGGCTTGCGCCCCCAGATATCGGCTTTGAGCCCGACCAGCCAGGCCATTGGCACCATCACCAACTGTGCGGCGACAATGCAGGCTGAAGTCAGCGGGGTGGCCATCTGCAGATTGATCTGCGCCAGTTTCTGGCTGACCAGCGGCAGCATTGCGGCATTGGCCAGGTGAAACAGCGCGCAGCAGATGGCGAACAGTAGCAGCGGTTGGTTGGCCAGCAATGCTTTCAGGCCCGAGGGCTGTTCATGGTCGGTGTGATGGGCTGGATCGAAACCACGGGCGACCTCATGGTCAATCGCCCTGGCCGGCACGCAACTGACCGCAATGACACTGGCGACGGCCATGAACGCCATCAGGTAGAACACCACCACCGGCCCGAACAGGTAGGCCAGCCCGCCGGCCAGCAACGCGGCCACGGCATTGCCGGCGTGGTTGAAGGTCTCGTTGCGCCCGGTACGCCGGGTAAAGGCGCGCGGCCCAGTGATCCCCAGCGAAATGGCGGAAATTGCCGGGGCAAATACCGAGGCGGCTACAGCACTGGCGGCCTGGGTCAACGCCACCCAACCAAATGAACTGACAAAGGGCAGCATCAGGCAACTGCCCGTCACCAACAGCGCGGCAAGGGCTACCACCGCACGTTTGCTGCGAGTGCGGTCGATCAGCGCACCTGCGGGGCCTTGGGTCAACAAGGCAGCGATGCCGGCCAGGGTCATGACCACGCCAATGCTGGCCGGCTCCCATTGATGCACGGCCAGCAGGTAGATCGCCAGGTACGGTCCGAGACCGTCGCGCACATCGGCGAGAAAGAAGTTCAGGCTGTCCAGGGATAGAGCGATGCGCAGGTCTGAATGACGGGCCACGGTACGACCTTCAAGAGCGGCGTTCAGGGGCTGAACACGCGTTGGATTAATGACCGGTGGGCTGGGTGATAAGTTTCGCGGTGGGCCAGGGTTTCCTCCTGCGCGCATTTAATTTACTTTCCAAAGCCCACTGGACTGAATTTCTGGAGAAGCAATGGACATGCCCTCAGCGCAAGAGGCGATCGCCAGCAATAGAAATGCCTGGGACGAATCCGCCGGGTTGCACAAAGACACCGCGACCTGGGCGGCACTGCTGGCCTCGGTAGCCGAGCCTGATTTTTCCTGCCTTGACCCGACCATCACCACCTTGCTGCAAGAGGTGGGTGTAATGGGCAAGGATGTGGTGCAATTGTGCTGCAACAACGGGCGCGAAAGCCTATCGCTGTATGGCTTGGGCGCGCGTTCGGTGGTGGGGGTCGATCAATCCGGGGCGTTTCTTGAACAGGCGCGGGAATTGGCCGAGGTCTCGCCGCATAGCCCTGAGTTCATTGAGACCGATATCCACCATTTGCCCGAGCGTTTGCAGGCACGCTTCGATATTGCCCTGGTGACCATTGGCGTGCTGGGTTGGATGCCGGATGTGGCGCTGTTCATGCGCCAGGTTGCCAGTGTGCTGAAGCCCGGCGGCACGCTGGTCATGTACGAAACCCATCCCTTTCTCGAGGTGTTTGACCCCTGTGGGGCCAACCCGATGCTGCCTGCCAGTTCTTACTTTCAGCGTGAACCCGTTGTGCTGCAGGAGGCAATTGTCTATGAAGGGAAGGATGAGCGGCCCGGGCCGACCTCCTATTGGTACGTACATACCCTGGGCAGCGTGGTCAGCGGGGCTATCGCAGCGCAGTTGCGGATCGCTCATTTGCAGGAGTACCCGCATTGCAACCGGGAAGAACTTTACGAACAGTATGAGCATCAGGTCGCGCAAATGCCCCTGTGCTTTACCCTGACAGCGATCAAGCGTGATGGCTGATCAAGGTTTGCGCTGGCAAAAAAACGCCCGCGAGGAGAGGGCGGGCCAAGTGATTCACTGGAGTAGGTAGGCCTGACCTTATAGGTGGAAAAGTGAAGGCCTTGTGAAAATGCCGTGATCAAATCGGATAATCACGTCTTATGTGTCCACCTGTGGCGAGGGAGCTTGCTCCCGTAACGGCCTGCCAGCCACCGCCTATCTGCCTGACGCCCCTCGTTCCAACATGTGGGAGCCGGCTTGCCTGCGATAGCGGTGTATCAGTGACAGATTAGTTGACTGACCCACCGCTATCGCTGGCAAGCCAGCTCCCACATTTGATCAAGAGCGCCGTACGAAGGTGCGCATGGTTTGCCCCGGGCCGGTGCTGAACACGGTGGGCCTGGGCATGCCTTCATCCGCTGCGATAAATACGAAATCATCGCCGTCGAGCCGGTAACTGGCGGGGAGCTGCTTGCCTGCGTCATCACCTATGTCGTCCGTCCAGGTAATGCTTTTGGGCGTGGTACTGGCGTCCAGTACGAAGCGTCCTGCCAATAATACTTCGCCACCGACCGTGGTCACTTCGAAGCGATCCCCTGCAATTGTCGTTATCGCTCCCGGCGCGCTGTGGGCATCCACGGGGTTGAGCACGCCACTGTCTTCAAGGGCGGTTTGTTCCCAAGTGCCTTGCAGTGCGTGAAAGTCCGAGGCTGAAAGCGGTGACATGCAAACTCCTTATTGCTGTTCAAAAAAATGTTCAATTGTATTGAGGCTGACACTGTTCCACCTGTAGGCGAAATTTTTTTCTTTATAAGACAGGTATTTGACAGCTTTTTCATGTTGTATTGACTACGCTTGCAACCAGATCAGTCTGACATGGCTGTGTCATTTGGCTTACTCACCGAAATGAAACCGAAATAATCCCTAAGTTTGTGGGATATTTCAGGGGACTGAGTGGTCACATCGCCATTGGTCTGCCGTATCCAGGGCGTTGTCCCTGATTTTTGAAGTCTTTTAGACTTCTGAGAATGATGGCCTTTTAGTATTATTTTAAGGTGTTCTTATTTTGAATCGTACTTCCCCGCTTCCACCTTCCGCAGCGTCTGATGAAATTGATTTATTTGAATTGTTTCACGCCATCTGGCGACAAAAAAAGCTGGTGGTCGGGTGTACGCTTCTGGCCGGGGTATTAGGCGCAGGTTATGCCTTTCTGGCACCCAAGACCTATGAAGTCAGCAGTGTGTTGCGGCCTGCTGCAATCAACGAGCTAGACGCCTTGAACCGTTCGGAAGTGTATAAGTTGCCGCCTGCCGATGCGTTGCTCAAAGTAGGTGCACAGCTGGACTCTTATGATGCGCGCCTGGGGTTCTTCAAGGACCATGAGGAGTTGTTCAAGGCGTTCAAGAAACCGGGGCAAACCCTTGAGCAGAGCTTTGAGGCGTTCAACCGCAATTCGGTCAATCTGATTTTGCCCGATCCGAAGAAATCCGATTCGTTGAGCAGCTATATTCGTCTGGAGCTGCAATACCCGACCGACGTCGACGGTGTTGCGATTCTCAACGGTTTTGTGGACTACGCCATTGCCGCCGAGCGTCAGCAGGTGGGTGCTGACCTGAAGGTGATCGTCAATAACCGCTTGAGCGAGCTCAAGGGCAAGATCGACGCCGCCCGCGCCAACTACGATACCGATAAAGAATCGAAAATCGCCAAGCTGCTGGAAGCCGACCGGCTCAAGCGTGCCCAACTGCAGGACGAGCTCAGCGCTTTGCGCTTGCAGATGAAGATGGAGCGCACCAACCGCCTGGCCGAATTGGCCGAAGCGATCAGCATTGCCAAGTCCATGGGCATTCGTACGCCGACAACGCCGTCCTCTATGGCCGACTCCACCCGCACGGGTTCGAGCCAGGTCATGCGTACCGAGGTGAACAACCAGAAGATCCCGCTGTATTTCATGGGGACCGAGGCGTTGGAAGCCGAGCGCGCTGCATTGCAGCAGCGTACCAGTGATGACTTTACCAACCCGCGCATTGCCGAGATCGGCAAAGAGCTGCAACTGCTGGAAAGCAACCGCGAGGTTGAGGTGCTGCGCAAGCGTGGCAATGAAGACATCTTCTTGCAGGACGTCGAGCCGCTTCGCGCTGAAGTCGCCAGGTTGCGTGGTTTGAACATCGACATGAGCAACCTCAAGCTGGTGACGATTGACCGTCGAGCCCAGGAGCCTCTGTCGCCGATCAAGCCGAAAAAACCGCTGGTCATCGCGCTGAGCCTGGTCGGCGGGCTGTTGCTGGGCCTGATGATTGCGCTGATCCGCTACTTCGTTCGCAGCCGCACTCAGGCCGTCCCTTATACGGCATTAGGCGATCGCCGCGAGGATAAAGACACACCGCTGTAACCCTTCAAACAGGCAGGCTCACGGGCCTGCCTGCGCCTACCCCCAGCACACTCAGTAGACAGCTTTTCACAATTCTTAGTTAACCTTTGGTTACAAAGTGTGGCTAAATAACTGCCAATGGACGCACGCAGGCGATTATCCGCCGGGCGTGTCGCCTGTATGTGAATTGTGATTTCAGGTGCTGCTTATCCATCCTCGGCCGTTGTGGGCCCGCAGGAGCAGCCTGTTCTCTCCCTGACGTGTGACGAATCCCTTGAAACTCATCATTGTTGCTCTCTACGTTGCTTCCATTGCGTATGTACACCTGCGTGGTCGGGTGCGACACAAGCTGGGTCGCCAGCTTAGTGATCACTCGACGTTCCTGGCGCCGATCAACTGTTTCCTGTACCTGTTCTCCAAGCAGCCCAGCCGTCCCTACCTCTCGCCCAGCGACTTTCCAGACCTGAGCCCATTGCAGGAGCACTGGGAAGAGATCCGCGAAGAAGGCCAGAATCTGATGCGCGCGGGTGAGATCAAACGCTCGGAGCAATACAACGACGTAGGGTTCAACTCGTTTTTCAAGACCGGCTGGAAGCGTTTCTACCTCAAGTGGTACGGCGACAGTCACCCCTCGGCGATGAAGCTGTGCCCACGCACCACCGAGTTGGTGCAAAGCATCGGCTCGATCAAGGCCGCGATGTTCGCCGAACTGCCACCGGGCTCCAAGCTGGTGCGTCACCGCGACCCGTATGCTGGCTCGTACCGCTATCACCTGGGGCTGGATACGCCTAACGATCCAGGCTGTTACATCAATGTGGACGGCGAAAGCTATTACTGGCGCGACGGCGAGCCGGTGATGTTCGACGAGACCTACATTCACTACGCGGAAAACGCCACCCAACAGAACCGCATCATTCTGTTCTGTGATATCGAACGGCCGATGAAGTACCGCTGGGCGGCTGCGTTCAACCGCTGGTTCAGCCGCAATGTGATGGCGGCCGCGGGTTCGCCCAACGATGAGGGTGACAAGACCGGCGGCCTCAACCGTGCCTTCACCCGGCTGTACAAGATTCGCCTGCGTGGCAAGGAGCTCAAGAAGCGCAACCGCACGCGCTACTACCTGGAAAAGTGGGCGATCTTTGCCGGTCTGGCGCTGATCTTCATTCTTATCTGACCTGGCTCAGGGCGCGGATCACCCAGGGGGTTGCGCGCCCAACTTGTCCCACATCTTTTTGCTGATCTTCTGCCGATTGGCATACCCCGCCCACGGGTCGTCCTTCAAGGCCTGCAACCGCTGGTGCAGGTTCGCCACCGTCCACTGCTGGGCGCCGCGCAGCCCTTTCAAATCGTCTCGACTCACCGGCACCGACACGGGTAGGCCCGGGCGTGCCCGCACTGAGTACGCCGCCACGGTACTGGCGCCACGGGCGTTGCGCAGGTAGTCGATAAAGATCTTGCCCACGCGGTTCTTGGGGCCGCTGGTGGCGGTAAAGCGTTCGGGCAGTTGCCGGGTCATGAATTGGGCAATGGCTTTGGCAAATGCCTTGACGGTGTCCCAGCCATCGCGCCGCGCCAACGGCACGATCAGGTGCAAGCCTTTGCCGCCGCTGGTCTTGACGAAAGCCTGCAAGCCCAGCTCATCCAACACTGACAGGGTCAGTTGGGCCGCTTCCAGCATGGCTTTCCAGGGCAGGGCCGGGTCCGGGTCGAGATCGAGGACGAACAGGTCAGGCGTCTCAATCTTGTCCGTGGTGGCGCCCCACGTGTGAAATTCGACCGTACCCATTTGCACGGCACCCACCAGGGCGTCCACGCTATCTACCTCCATCAGGCGCGCATGGCCTGGGTCCAGCGCCGGGTCCAATTGCTTGATGTGGGGGATGGTCATGCGCTCAGAGTGCTTCTGGAAGAACTGCTCACCTTCAATGCCTTCTGGCGCCCGCAGCAATGACACGGCGCGCCCGCGCAGAAAGGGCAGGATCCATTCGCTGATATCGGTGTAGAACTGCGCCAGTTGCTGTTTTTGCGTGCCGCTGTGCTTGTCGATAATGCGCTCGGGGTGGGTGATTTTCACGTTCTTCACCGTTGCCTGGGCTTTACCGGCTTTCGATGCCTCGGGTGCCTTGACGGACTTGACCGACTTGACCGACTTGGCCGCACGCGGCTGTTCGTGAATGATCTGCGAGGCTGGCTTGTCGGTACGCAGGCCCACAAACGCGGCCTGGCGCACCACGCCTTCACGGGTCCACTCGGCAAATTGCACTTCGCCGACCAGGCTCGGCTCAACCCAGTGCACGCCTCGGGCCTGGGCACTGGTCAACGGCTTTTGCAGTGGCGAGTCCTTGCGCTCAAGCGCGGTGAGCTTGGCATAGACACTTTTCAGCGCCGCCTGATCAAATCCCGTGCCTACGCGCCCGGCATACACCAGGCCTGCCTCATCGTTGACCGCCAGCAGCAGCGCCCCAAAGCCGCTGCGCGAACCTTGGGGGCGGGTATAGCCCACAATCACGAATTCCTGGCGCAGGCGGCATTTGAGCTTGATCCAGTTGTCACTGCGCCGCGACACGTAGGGGCTGCCGGCACGCTTGCCGATCACCCCTTCCAGGGCCAGGTCACAGGCGCTTTCGAAAATATCGCGCTGGCTGGCGGCAAAGGCTTCGGAGAAGCGCAGCAGTTTGCTTCGGCTGCCGGACAGCGCGGATTTAAGCGCAGCACGACGCTCTTCGACCGGGTCTTCGCGTTGGTCGCGACCGTTCAAAAACGGGGCATCGAACAGGTAATAGACGATGTCCAGGCTGCAGCCGATATCGAATGCGTTTTGCAGCGCCTGGAAATCCGGCAGCCCGTCGCCATTGAGGCTGACCACTTCGCCATCTAGCCAACTGTCCTTGAGCTTGAGGGCTTGTAAGGCTTTGCACTGACGCGGCAGGCGCTCGGTCCAGTCGTGGCCGTTGCGGGTGAACAGGCGCACTTCGCCGTCGCGAATGCGCGCCATGATGCGGTAGCCGTCGAACTTGATCTCGTAGCGCCAGTCACCTTCGGGCGCCCGGTCCACCAGGGTTGCCAATTGAGGGGCGAACTCATCCGGCAGGGCAGCGGTACGCTTGGGCGCTTTGGCTTTTGGCGCTGCCTTGGATTTGGCCTTGGCCTTGGCCGTGGCTTTTGGCTTACCCACCACCGCATCGCTGAGCACGCTGGCGGGCTTGGCCTCGACAATATCGAACTCAGAGGCCGGGCGCGCCTGCTGATCGTTTTCCTTGATCAACAGCCATTGCTCTTTGTCGCCACTGCCCTTGAGCCGGGTGCGTACCAGCGCCCAGTCACCGGAGAGTTTTTCACCGACCAAGGTGAATTTGAGTTTGCCCGCCGCGTAGGCCTTGCGCGGGTCATCGTGGGGTTGCCAGATGCCTCGATCCCACACGATCACATCCCCCGCACCGTATTGGCCGGCGGGAATGCTGCCCTCGAAACTGCCATAGCTCAGCGGGTGGTCTTCAACATGCACGGCCAGGCGCTTCTGGCTCGGGTCCAGGCTCGGGCCCTTGGGCACCGCCCAGCTCAACAGCACGCCATCAAGTTCCAGGCGAAAGTCGTAATGCAGGTTGCGCGCATCATGCTTTTGGATCACAAAGCTTAAGGCCGAGGCTTTACGTTTGCTGGATGAGCTGCCGGCGGGTTCGGCGGTGATCTTGAAATCACGCTTGCGGTTGTACTCGCTCAGGGGCTTTGCCATGTTGTTCTCCCGTCAATGGCAGGCTCAAGAGGCCTTGTTATTGGACTTTTTCGCGGTGCTCTTTTTCGCCGCAGGTTTACCCGCCAGGCTGCGTTTGAGCAGTTCGGTCAGGTCGATGACATCCGCAGATTTGCGCTCTTCGCCGCCTTCGGCGGTTTCCACGTCTTCGATCTTGCCGGCCTTGGCCTTTTTCGCTACCAGCGCCCGGATCTTGTCCTGGAAGCTGTCACGGTATTCATCGGGCTGCCAGTCGGCGCTCATGTCTTCCACCAGGCGCTTGGCCATGTCCAATTCACCTTTGGCCAGGGTCGGTTTTGTCACATCGCTGCCCAGTTCCAATTCGTCCAGGCTGCGCACTTCGGCGGGCCAGCGCAGCATGACCAGCACCAGGGCCGACTCCAGTGGCATCAACGCAGCCAGGTGTTGCTTGGTGTGCAGCACCACGTTGGCCAGCGCGACCTTGCCGGTTTTTTTCAGCGCTTCGCGCAGCAGTGCATAGACCTTGCCGCCGCGTTTATCCGGGGCGAGGAAGTAGGGCGTGTCGATGTTTTGCAGGGGGATCTGGTCGCTGGCGACGAAGGCGATGATTTCGATGGTCTGGGTGGACTTGGGGTGGGCCGAGCGAATCTCGTCTTCGCTGAGCACCACATAGCGCCCTTTTTCAAAGGCCACGCCCTTGACGATATTTTCCTTGGTGACTTCCTTGCCGGTGGTTTTGTTGATGCGCTTGTAGCCCACCGGGTCCATGCTGCGCTTGTCCAGCCAGTCAAAGTCGACGCCTTGTGAAGAGGTCGCCGAGACCAGCGATACCGGGATGTGAACCAAGCCAAAACTGATGGCGCCTTTCCAGATTGCCCGTGGCATAGGTGTGATTCCTCAACGAAGAGCCTGTGTGCTGGTGACTCGCAGCGCAGGGCAAAAGTTTCGGCGGATAGATGCTCGGACAGATCGTGTTACACCTGATGAGAAACTATTTAGTGTCACCACCCGAACCCACGGCGTAGCGTGTTATCGAAAGCACGTAGTACCTGGCATAGAGAGGTTTGGCCATGAACCCTTGTGTACGTCATCTTGCAGCATTGGCGCTGGGCCTGGCCGTTGGGCCATGGGCTCAGGCGCAAAACCTGCCGGGCCGCAGCAGCGACCACGGCCCGATTCACCGGGCCAACCCCAACAGCATGCAGGGCACCCAGCCCAATGCACCTGCGGTTCCCAGCATTCAGCCTGTCCCGGCCAACCCGCGGCCGACCCTGGAAAACGGCGGCATCGGCAACCGCTACCCCAAGCAGGAGGCGGCCCCCAGCCGCCCGGCCACCGCACCCAAAGTGCCCACCTATGATGCCAACGGCAATCGCCGCTGAGGATTTCGCCTTATGTTTGTACGTAAAACCCTGATGGCCGCCCTGTGCGCCACCGCGTTACTGCCGTTGAGCGCGGTGTATGCCGCCGATAGCCAACAGTTCCCCAGCGAGCAAGGTAGCATCACCGCAACACCGATCGCCAAGGGTCTGGACCATCCGTGGGCGCTGGCGTTTTTGCCCGACCAGCAAGGTTTTCTGGTGACCGAACGGCCTGGAAACCTGCGGTTTGTCAGCCCGGACGGCAAGCTCTCTGCGCCCTTGAAGGGCGTGCCGCAGGTGTGGGCCAAAGGGCAGGGCGGGTTGCTGGATGTGGTGCTGTCGCCAGACTTCAAGCAGGACCGCCTGGTGTACCTGTCGTACGCCGAAGGCGGTGGTGAGGGCGGTAAGGCCGGCACTGCCGTAGGGCGTGGGCGCCTGGCGGCTGACTTGAGCGGCTTGGAGGACTTCAAGGTGATTCTGCGCCAGGAGCCCAAGCTATCTACGGGCAATCACTTCGGTTCGCGCCTGGCCTTTGACCGTGACGGCTACCTGTTCGTGACCCTGGGTGAGAACAACGACCGCCCCACGGCCCAGGACTTGGACAAGCTGCAAGGTAAAGTGGTGCGCATCTACCCGGATGGGCGCGTGCCGGATGACAACCCCTTTGTCGGTCAGCCCGGCGTGCGTCCGGAGATCTGGTCCTATGGGCAGCGCAACCCGCAAGGGCTGGCCTTGAACCCCTGGAGCGGCACGATCTGGGAAAATGAACATGGGCCCCGTGGCGGTGATGAAGTCAATATCATCGAGCGCGGCAAGAACTACGGCTGGCCGTTGGCGACCCATGGCATCAACTATTCCCTGCTGCCGATTCCCGAAGCCAAGGGCAAAACGGCCGAGGGCACAGTGGCACCCCATCATGTGTGGGAGAAGTCGCCGGGCATCAGTGGCATGGCGTTCTATGACGGCGACCGGTTCAAGGCCTGGCAGCACAACCTGTTTATCGGTGCGCTGGTCAGCCAGGAGCTGATTCGCTTGCAGTTCGAGGGTGACAAGGTGGTTCACGAGGAACGCTTGTTGGGCGAATTGAAAGCGCGGATCCGCGATGTGCGGCAGGGGCCGGATGGCTTTCTGTATGTGCTGACGGATGAGGATGACGGTGTGTTGTATCGGGTGGGGCTGAATCAGGACTAAACGTGTGGGAGGGCGCTGTTAGCAGAGGTTGATCCAATTGATGCCCCGCGATCCAAGTGTGGGAGCTGGCTTGCCTGCGAAGGCGGTGTGTCAGGCGCTGAATCTGTTACTGCACCACCGCTTTCGCAGGCAAGCCAGCTCCCACATTGGATCTCACGCTGCCTACAGAATCGGGGTTATAGCCCCAGCTCTGACAGGCCGGGATGATCATCCGGGCGCCGGCCCAGCGGCCAATGGAATTTGCGCTCGCTTTCCTTGATCGGCATATCGTTGATGCAGGCAAAGCGGTTGGCCATCAAGCCGTTCTCATCGAATTCCCAGTTCTCATTGCCGTACGAGCGGAACCAGTTACCCGAATCATCGTGCCATTCATAGGCGTAGCGCACGGCGATGCGGTTATCGGTGAAGGCCCACAGTTCCTTGATCAGTCGATAATCCAGCTCCTTGGCCCATTTGCGGGTCAGGAACTGCTTGGCTTCTTCGCGGTTATGGGCAAATTCGGCGCGGTTACGCCAGTTCGTATCCAGCGTATAGGCCAGGGACACGCGCTGCGGGTCGCGGGAGTTCCAGCCGTCTTCGGCCAGACGGACTTTTTCGATGGCAGACGTGCGGGTAAACGGCGGCAGGGGCGGGCGGACTTCTTCTTGGGCTGACATGGGCGTCTCCTCAAAGCAATAAAGGTTGGGTCGAAAGTTGCCTGGGCTGTGGGTTCACAGTTGCAGTAAGGTTCGCGCCATGCATTGCGCATTATCGGCAGCTGTTGAATCACCCATGACCAGGGCAACGGTAATGGCGCCATCGATCAGGATCAGCAGTTGCGCGGCCTGCTGCTCCGGGTCGGGGGTGCCATGTGCTTGGCACAGTTCAAGTGCGTACTCGAACAGTTTGCGTTTATGGGCCTTGGCCAACAGGCGCACGGGGTCTTGGGCGTCACCGGTTTCACCGCTGGTGTTGATAAAGGCGCAGCCGCGAAAGTCTGCCGAGCCGAACCAGCCTTTGAGCGCGCTGAAAAGCCCCAGCAGGCGCTCGCCGCTGTCGTCGCGGCGTTCCACTTCGCTGCGCAGCCACTGCATCCAGCGTTCGTCGCGGCGTTGCAGGGCGGCCACCACCAACTCATCCTTGTTGGCGAAGTAGCGGTAGATACTTTTTCTCGACACACCGGCGGTTTTCACCAGTAAGTCCATGCCGGTGGCAGCGATGCCGTGGCGATAGATCAACTTCTCGGTGACGTCGAGGATAATGTCGCGGGTTTCATTCTGGGTTATATCGTTCATGTCGAGTACAGTAGAACGATCGTTCTTCATGGTCAACAGCGTTTTTTAAATTACCCACCGCGAGACCTGAGCAGCCTCATGGTGTAAGCTTTGGGCCTCTTCGGATTCGACCCATTGCGAGCCCTATGCCGTCGTTCTTCAAACGCTCCCTGTTGCCCAAGCTGCGCGGTTTTCCGTTGTCCAACGAGGCCATTGAGGTGCTGCCCAGCGCCGACGCCTATCGTCGCTGCCTGCTGGAGAAAATCGCCCAGGCCACGCGGCGTATCTACATCGTTGCGTTGTACTTGCAGCAGGACGAGGCGGGGCAGGAAATCTACGACGCACTACACGCCGCCAAGGCCGCACGGCCTGAACTGGAGATCGTGGTGATGGTGGATTGGCTGCGCGCCCAGCGCGGGTTGATCGGCGCGGGCAAGCAACCGGGCAACAGCGCCTGGTACCAGGCGATGACCCAGCGCCACGCTACCGAAGTGCCGGTGTACGGCGTGCCGGTGCAAACCCGCGAGCTGTTCGGCGTGTTGCATCTCAAGGGTTTCGTGATCGATGACAGCGTGCTGTACAGCGGCGCCAGCCTGAACAACGTGTACCTGCACAAGTTCGACAAATACCGCTTCGACCGCTACCACCTGATCCATAGCCAACCCTTGGCCGATTCGATGCAGCACCTGGTGGAACACGGCCTGGTGGCATCCAAGGCAGTGCATCGCCTGGACCTGCCAAACCCGCCCACCACCCGCAGCCTGCGCAACGATATCGGCGACCTGCGCAGCCGTCTCAAGCATGCGACCTACGACACCACAGCCGGGCAGTTGCCCAATGGCCATCTGTCGGTCAGCCCCTTGCTGGGCGTCGGCAAGAACAACCCGTTGAGCCGGGTGATCCTCGAACTGATCGCCAGCGCCCAGCAGCAACTGACCATCTGCACGCCGTATTTCAACCTGCCATTGCCGGTGACCCGTGAGATCAACCGCGCCCTGGCACGCGGCGTGAAGATCGACATCGTGGTGGGCGACAAGACTGCCAACGACTTCTACATTCCGCCCACCGAGCCTTTCAAGGTGATTGCGGCGTTGCCGTACTTGTACGAGATCAGCCTGCGGCGCTTTGCCAAGCGGCATCAGCCGATGATCAACAGCGGCCAGTTGAACCTGCACTTATGGCGCGACGGCGATAATACTTATCACCTCAAGGGCATGTGGGTGGATGAGCGCTACACCTTGCTCACCGGCAACAACCTCAACCCTCGGGCGTTTCGCCTCGACCTGGAAAACGGCTTGCTGATCGACGACCCTCAAGGCCAATGGCTGGAGCCGCGAAGCGCCGAGCTTGCGAATATTTTCCAGCACACCACGCGTATCCAGGGTTACCAGCAATTGCAGACACTGGTGGATTACCCGCCCGCTGTCGGCAAATTCCTGCGGCGTGTCAGCCGGGTGCGGATCGAGCGCTTGCTGTACCGCATTCTCTAGCCGAGCAACTTATCGGCAAAAAAACACCCGGGCCCTTGGACAGGGACTGGGTGTTTTTTTGTGCGCGGCCGTTAGTTCAAACCCAGCTTGCCGCGCAGGGTCGAGAGGTCTTCGGCCAGGGTGTTAACCGGGCCGACCAGGGCCTTGCGGTCGTTGTCCTTGACCTTGTCATAGGTCTCGAAGCCGCCATCCTTGGTTTTGTACTTGGCCAGGATCTTGTCGACGCTGGCAAAGTTTTTGTCGACCTTGGCCAGGAAGGCCTGGTCTTGCTGCCCGATCTGGCCACGAAACAGCTCGACGATTTTTTTCGCGCCGTCGATGTTGCCCTGGAAGTCGTACAGGTCGGTATGGCTGTAACGGTCTTCTTCACCGGAGATCTTGGTGGCCGCGACTTCTTCAAGCAACGCAGCAGCACCACCGACGACTTTCTCCGGCGGGAAAGTCAGGCCATCGACGCGGGTCTTGAGGTCATTCACATCGGCGTTGAGCTTGGCGGTCAGCGCTTGCAGGCCCTGGGTCGAGTTCTGCGAGAACAGCGCGTATTCAATGCGGTGAAAGCCGGTGAAGTCTTCGGCCGTCACGCCTTTTTCATGATCGTCCACACGCGAATCGATGGACGCGTCGAGGTCGCTGAACAGCTCGGCGATCGGCTCAATGGACTCATAATGTACGCGAGTCGGCGCATAGAGCTTCTTGGCCGTGGCCAGGTCGCCCTTATTGATGGCGTCGGTGAACGCCTGGGTCTGGGTGACCAGTTCGCCGATTTCTTCGGTGACGTAGATCTTGTAATCCGACACCGGGCCCACCAGGTCCAACGGCGCAGTAGCGGCGAAGCTTGCCAGTGGCGAAAGGCTGAGTAACAACAACGCGATAGACGACTTCTTCATGGGAGACATTCCGCTCTGGTGTGTTTTAGGTCTTGGCAGGATTTTGAGAGTGCGTTGCCGCGAGCAGCGTGCGCCCGATGAAATCCTTAGGGCCGGTGACCCCGGGCAACGTGAAGAAATACCCGCCACCCACGGGCTTGAGGTACTCCTCCAGCGGCTCGCCGTTGAGTCGGGTTTGCACGCTGATAAAGCCTTTCTCCAGGTCAGCCTGGTAGCAGATGAACAACAAGCCCATGTCCAGTTGACCGTTTTTGTTGACGCCGTTGGAGTAGTTGAACGGCCGCCGCAGGATCAGGTTGGCCTGGGTCTGCGGGGTGCGCGGGTTGGCCAGGCGGATGTGGGCATCGAGCTTGGTCAACTTGCCTTCAGGGTCCTTGCTGTAGTCCGGGACCTGGGTTTCATGCTGGCCGTCCATGGGCGCGCCCGTGGGTTTGATACGGCCGATGATGCTTTCCTGTTCTTGCAGCGGGGTGCGATCCCAGCGCTCGACAAAGTTACGGATGATGCGCACGGCCTGGTAACTGCCATGGGCGGCCCAGGCCGGTTCGTCGCTGGTGGGCTGTACCCAGACGATTTGGTCCATGGCCTTGTCATCGTTGGAATTGGGGTTGGCCGAGCCATCGCGAAAGCCCAGGAAGTTGCGCGCACTCTGCGCCGGTTCGCCGGGCTTGGACGGTGCCTGGGGCGGCACGCTGCCTTCTTGCTTCCAGCGCACCAGCAGCAGGTCGGGCAGGTTTTTGACGATGTCACGCAGGGCGTGGATATTGGTGTCTGGCGTGTTGGAGCTGAACTGCAGGCTCAGGTCGCCATGGCACTGCGCGGGCTCCAGCGCATCGTTGGGAAAACCGACCATGCGACTCAGGCGCTTGGGTTTGGCCGCCGCTAGGCCAAAGCGCTCATCGAACAACGATTCGCCGACCGACACGGTGATGGTCAGGTTATCCGGCGTGACCACCG
Source organism: Pseudomonas sp. B2021 (assembly GCF_018135665.1). Taxonomy (NCBI): domain Bacteria; kingdom Pseudomonadati; phylum Pseudomonadota; class Gammaproteobacteria; order Pseudomonadales; family Pseudomonadaceae; genus Pseudomonas; species Pseudomonas sp. B2021. Next base: position 3,369,277 of record NZ_SMOF01000001.1, on the reverse strand, counting down.
GGCCAAGGATGCCGGAATCGGTAGGCGGCAATTTCGGGTCGACCTGGGGCACGGTGCCGCCGGTCATCAGGAACGCGATGCGCTCGTTGAGGGTGCGGAACAGGCGTTCCAGGTCTTCGCGGTCGCTGGCCAGTACATCGAACGCCACGACCATGCCGCAGGCCGGGCGCGGGGTGACGATGCCGCTTTGGTGCTTGCCGAAAAACGCTTGGTGGTCCTGGGTCTTGTCGCTACGCGGGGCCGTGGTGACTTGCTCGGCCACTGCTGCCATCGCCGGGCAGGACAGGCTGCTGCCGGCAATCGCCGCGCCGGTGGCCGCCATGCCCAACAGGACGCGGCGACGTTGGAGGTCAAACTGTTCTTTATCACTCATGTATGCGGTCGTCTTCACTGCAGGCCGGAAAGGCCAAGGGCGGGGTCGATTCCATCGAGTGCAACGGCCAGTGCCTTGGCCTTATCGGCGATCTGCTTGCGCTGATCGGCTGTAACCTTGTCGTAGGTTGGGTAGCGGTCATTCACCTTGAGCCCCTCGAGTTCGGTGTCGAAGGCGTTGAGCGCGCTGTCGATAGTGGGCAACAGGTCGGCGGCGGACTTGCCCAGCAACGGGCGCATCAGGTCGACCACTTTGTGCGCGACCTGCAGATTGGCGGCAAAGCCGTTCAAGTCGATGTGGCTGTAGCGTTCTTCTTCACCGCTCGCCGCACGCACGTCCGCCAGGCTATTGAGGTTGCGCACCACAATGCTCACCAGTTGCTCCGGTGGCAGGGACTGGGCCAGTAACTGTTGCTTGAGCGTGGTGACGTCGGTAACCAGGCGCTGGGCGACCGGCGCCAGGCCATCGAGGCTGTGCTGCTGGAACAGGCTGTATTCGAGGCGGTGGAAGCCGCTGAAGGCGGGGTCCTGCTCGCGCTTTTCAAAGTAGTCGGCGCGGGCGTTGATCGCGTTATCCAATTCGGCCAGGCGTTGAGAGGCAGGCGCCAGGCGCTGATACGCCTCACGGGCCGGCACATACATGGCCTGCGCCTGGGCCAGATCACCGGCGGCGATGGCCTGTTGCAGCGCCGTTACGGCCTTGACCAGGGCACTGCCTTGGCCGCTCAGGTATACGCGAAACTCAGACAACGGGCCGATAAAGGCCACCATCGACGGCTTGGCCTTAGCCTGGGCGTCGGACTCTGCCGTGGGCGTGACATGCAAGGTGCCACGCGGGTTGCTCAACAGGCCACAGGTAATGGCGTAGTCGCCGGGCAACAGGTTGGCGTTGATCACCTGGCTCAGGCCTGGGGCAATATTTTCCCGTTCCTCGACCACCAGCACGCCGTCGAGGATTTCCCACTCCACCGCACGGTCGGAGCGGTTGATGATACGAAAGCTTGCGCGCCCGGCCGGCACGGTGAGGGCGTTGGGCTCGCAGGCGTGACTGTGAATCGTGACCGCGATTTCATTGTGGTTGGTCTGGCGCTTGGTCGCGGCCAATTGCGAGGCGTAGTAGAACAGGCCACCGGCGGCGATCATCACCACCACCGAGCCAGCCACGCCCCAGCGCAAGGCGCGGGACGGCGGGGCCGATTGAGGGGTTGGGTTGGACAAGAGACGGTCCTTACTGGCTGGAAACGGAAGAGGTGTTGGCAGCGGGCTGGCTAGGGGCCGAGGGCAGGAAGAACATCACCAGGGCCACCACCAGGTAAATCACATAGGCGCCCAGGGTGCTGACAGTCGGCGCCTCCTGGTAACCGAACATGCCGGCCAGTACCGAGCCGAGCGGGCTGTCCATGGGTAATGCAGCGCTGAAATCGAACAGCACGGTCTGCCAGTGGTTCCACACACCGGCTTCGTGCAAGGCTTGCACCGAGTTGGCGAGAATGCCGGCCGCGACCACCAGGATGAACAGGCCAGTCCAGCGGAAAAACGCGCTAAGGTTCAGGCGCATGCTGCCGGAATAGATCAGGAAACCCACGACAATGGCCAGGACCAGGCCGAGCAGGGCGCCCACCGGAGCGCCCGGGCCTTCGCTTTGCTGAAACACGGCTAACAGAAAGAACACCGTCTCCAGCCCTTCGCGGGCCACGGCAAAAAACACCATGGCGATCAGGGCGAACACCTGATGCCTGGAGCCGGCCAGCGCATGGTCGAGGGATTCATGCAGCGAGTGTTTAATCGAGCGCGCCACTTTGCGCATCCAGAACACCATGGAACTGAGGATGCCCACGGCCACCAACCCGACGACACCTTCAAACAATTCCTGCTGCTTTTGCGGGAATTCCGCACTGACCAATTCCAGGCCGCCGCCCACCAGCAGCGCCAGCGCTGCCGCAAGGAATACGCCGATCCAAACCGCAGGCATCCACTGGCCACGCCCGGTCTGTTGCAGGTAACTGGCGATGATGCCAACGATCAAGGCGGCTTCAATGCCTTCGCGCAGCATGATTAAAAAAGGAACGAGCATCGGGCACCCAGGCGCAACTAGTTAGGGAGCTAATTTGTAACATAATGATACTCATTGCTAAACAAGAAATATTGACCTTTGCTGAACGTGGGCTGAACAGTGGTGGCGAAGCGCAACCGCCCTTATGATGCAGGCCAACCACACCGCAGCCGGACAGCTCAACGCCCCATGTCGGAAAAAGACACCATCTCCATCCACCTCGTGCGCGAAGCGTTGTTGCACAGTTGCGCGCCGGGAGCCGCCACCGTTGAGGCATTGAGCAAAGTCGGGATTGCCCCGGCGTTGCTTGAGCAGCCCGACGCTCGCGTGGCGGCCACCGCCTATGCACGCCTGTGGCGTTTGCTGGCGCGGCGCAGGGACGATGAGTTCTTTGGCATGGACCCGCGCAAGCTCAAGTCCGGCAGCCTGGCGTTCCTGTGTCGCGCCGCCATGGCGCAACCGAGCCTGGCTGCGGGCCTGGAAACTGGCTTGGGGTTTCTCTCGCTGATGCTGGAGCACCTTCCGGCCCAGCTGGTGCGCCAACAGAGCCTGGCGGAGATCGTCCTGCTCGAACCTGAGCATGAACCCAAGCGTGCGTTTACCTACTTCACCTACTGGATGATCGTCCACGGCGTCGCCTGCTGGCTGGCGGGGCGGCGTATTCCGATCCTCGCCATTGAACTGCGCTGCGCTCAGCCGGACTTCTGTGACGATTATCAGGTGATGTTCTCTGACAACCTGCGCTTTGATCGACCACGCACCCGCATGATCTTTTCAGCCGACTGCCTGGACCTGCCGATCAAGCGCAGCCCGCAGGAGCTCCAACGTTTTCTCGCTCATGCACCGGCTAACATCCTGGTGAAATACCGCGACCCGGAAAGCCTCGCCACGCGCATCAAGCACGACCTTCGGCAGATGCCCCCCGACACCTGGCCGGAAACCGAGGGGCTTGCCGCCAGGTTGTGTATTTCTGCGTCCACACTACGCCGCCGCCTGGCGGAAGAAGGGCAGACCTATCAGGGCCTCAAGGACAGCGTGCGCAAAGAACTGGCGATTGTGTGGTTGGCCGAACCCCAGATCAGCTTTGCCGAGATAGCCACGCGGTTGGGGTTTGCCGATGCGAGTTCGTTTTATAAGGCGTTTCGTAAGTGGGTGGGATCGAATCCGGGGCATTATCGGAGTTTGATTTTGAGCGAGACGAGTCGCCTCTAACTTCCACCCTGCGGGATTAGGATGTTTCTCACTTGATCGTTCCCACGCTCTGCGTGGGACGATCGGTGGCAAAAAAAAGCCCCACGACCGAATGGACCGCAGGGCTAAAAATTGGCTGGATGCGACCAACCAAAGGAGCTCTTTACCTCACTGGTTGCTGGCCACCACCGTATCCGGCTGCCAGCCACCACCCAACGCCTTGTAGATCGCCACAATGCCGCGATACAGATCCACTTCGGCCTGGGCCTGGGAATCTTCGGCGGCCAGGCGTTCGCGCTGGGCGTCGAGCAGTACCAGGAAGTCCACGGTGCCTTCGCGGTAGCGGATCGCGGCGAGGTCGGCGGCGGCGCGGCTGGATTCGCTTTGGCGGATCAGCGAGACCAGGCGTTGCTGGCGCTTGCCGTAATCGCTGAAGGCGTTCTCGGACTCTTCCAGGGCCAGCAGCACTTGCTGTTCATAGGTCGCCAGCGCGCCATCGGCTTCGGCATTCGCACCGCGCAAACGCGCACGCACGCTGCCCAGGTCAAACGCGGCCCAGGTGATGCTCGGGCCCAGGGACCAGGCATTCGCCGCGGCCGAGCCGATCTGCGAACCGCGCCCGGCAGTGAAGCCGAGGAAGCCGCTGAGGCTCACCCGTGGGAACAGGTCGGCCTTGGCCACGCCGATACGTGCGGTGGCGGCGGCCAGTTTGCGTTCGGCGCTGAGGATGTCCGGGCGCCGTTGCAGCAGTTGCCCCGGGTCGCCAATCGGCAACGCCTTGGCAATCGCTGGCAGGTCTTTCGGGCTCAGGTCCACGCTCAGCTTGTCGGGGCGCTGGCCGAGGAGGGTGGCGATGCGGTTGCGCTCGCGCACTTGTTCGGCCTGCAGTTGCGGCACGCTGGCTTCAACCGCTGCCAGGCGGGCGTCGGCGCGTTCGACGTCGAGCTGATCACCCACGCCGGCGTCGCGCAGGCTGACGGTGATGGTGCGCGATTCCTGCTGGTTCTTCAGGTTGTCCAGGGCGATGCGTTCACGCAGTTGCGCTCCACGCAGTTGACCGTAAGCATCCACCAGTTCGGCAATCATGGTGACTTGCAGTTGGTACAGGTCGGCTTCGGCGACTTGTTGGTCGGCGTCGCTGGCTTCCAGGTTGCGACGGATACGCCCGAACAAATCCACTTCCCAGGCCATGTCCAGGCCCAGGTCGTAGCGCTCGCTGTTGACACGCTTGGTGGTCTGCCCTGGAATCTGGCCCTTGCCCACATCGCTGCTGGCCCGGGAGGTGACCACCGGCATGATATCGTTGGCCGCATCATCACGGATGGCCCGTGCCGCCCGCAGACGGGCGAAGGCCACGCGCAAATCACGGTTGCCGCTCAGGGACTGGGTCACCAACTGGTTGAGGGTCGGGTCGTCAAACTGCTGCCACCAGATGCCTTCGTATTTGGCGTGGTCGTAGCTTTTGGTGTCGGCGGCGGCCGTGATGTTGGCCGCCTCCAGTTGCTGGGTCTTGTAGTCCGGGCCTACGGCACAGGCGGCGAGCGCCAGTACCAGCAGGCTCGGCAGGAATATTTTCACACTCATTGCTGTGTCTCCAGCTTCAAGGCCTTGGCCGCTTTGCGCGCTTCACTGCGCTCGACATAGCGACGGATCAGTACGTAGAACACTGGCGTCAGCAACAGACCGAAGAAGGTCACACCGATCATCCCGGAGAACACCGCCACGCCCATGGCATGGCGCATCTCGGCACCGGCACCGCTGGAGAGCACCAACGGCACCACACCCATGATGAACGCGAATGAGGTCATCAGGATCGGCCGCAGACGCAGGCGGCAGGCTTCCAGTACCGCAGCGAGCGGGTCGAGGCCTTCCTGCTGTTTATCCTTGGCGAACTCGACGATCAGGATCGCGTTCTTGCACGCCAGGCCCACCAGTACGATCAGGCCGATCTGGGTGAAGATATTGTTGTCGCCGCCCGAGATGATCACCCCGGTAATGGCCGACAGCAGCGTCATCGGTACGATCAGGATCACCGCCAGTGGCAGGCTCCAGCTTTCGTATTGGGCCGCGAGCACCAGGAACGCCAGCAGTACGCAGAGCGGGAACACGAACAGCGCGGTATTGCCTGAGAGGATTTGCTGATAGGTCAGGTCGGTCCACTCGTAGGTCATGCCGTTGGGCAGTTCATCTTTGAGCAGTTTTTCAATCGCGGCCTGGGCCTGGCCGGAGCTGTAGCCCGGCGCGGCGTTGCCGTTGATTTCTGCGGTGATGAAGCCGTTGTAGTGCATCACGCGGTCCGGGCCCGAGGTGTCGCTGACCTTGATAAAGGTCGCCAGGGGGATCATCTCGCCTCTGTTATTGCGCACTTTCAGCTGGCCGATCTGGTCGGAGTCCTGGCGGAACTGTTGCTCAGCCTGCACGTTGACCTGATAGGTGCGCCCGAAGCGGTTGAAGTCGTTGGCATACAACGAGCCCAGGTAGACCTGCAGGGTGTCGAAGATGTCACTGATCGCCACGCCGTGGGTCTTGGCCTTTTCGCGGTCGATAGCCGCGTCCACTTGCGGCACGTTGACCGTGTAGCTGGTGAACAGGCCGAACAGTTCAGGCACGCTGTGGCTCTTGGTAATCACGTTCTGCACTTCTTTATACAGCTCGTCATAGCCGAGGTTGCCACGGTCTTCGATTTGCAGACGGAAGCCCCCGATGGTGCCCAGGCCTTGTACCGGCGGCGGCGGGAAGATCGCCATGTAGGCTTCTTCGATATTGGCGTATTGGCCGTTCAGTGCACCGGCAATCGCACCGGCAGACATGCTTGGGTCTTTACGCTCATCGAAGGGCTTCAAGGTCACGAACACGATGCCGCTGTTCGGGCTGTTTGTGAACCCGTTGATCGACAGGCCGGGGAAGGCAATTGCAGCTTCCACGCCGGGTTGTTTCAGGGCGATCTCCGACATGCGCTTCATCACGTTTTCGGTGCGGTCCAGGCTTGCGGCGTCGGGCAATTGGGCGAAGGCCACCAGGTACTGCTTGTCCTGGGCCGGTACGAAACCGGTCGGCGTGTGGGCAAACCCGAAGAACGTCAGCACCATCAAACCTGCGTAGACGAACAACGCAATACCGCTGCCGCGAATCACTCGGCGCACGGTGCCTACGTAGCCATGGCTGGCCTTTTCGAAAAAGCGGTTGAAGGGACGGAACAGCCAGCCGCCGAAGACCTTGTCGAGGAACTTCGAGAACCGATCCTTCGGCGCGTCGTGACCGCGCAGCAACACAGCGGCCAGTGCAGGAGACAGGGTCAGGGAGTTGAACGCCGAGATCACGGTTGAGATCGCGATGGTCAAGGCGAACTGCTTGTAGAACTGCCCGGTCAAGCCACTGATAAAGGCGGCCGGAATGAACACCGCACACAGCACCAGCGCCGTGGCGATGATGGGGCCGGTCACTTCACTCATGGCTTTTTCGGTCGCCGGGAAGGGCTCCAGACCCAGCTCGATATTACGCTCGACGTTCTCCACCACCACGATGGCGTCGTCCACCACGATACCGATGGCCAGTACCAGGCCAAACAGTGACAGGGCGTTGAGTGAGAACCCGAACAGGTGCATCACCGCAAACGTACCGATCAACGATACCGGCACCGCCACCAAGGGGATGATCGAGGCGCGCCACGTCTGCAGGAACAGGATCACCACCAGCACCACGAGGATCAGTGCTTCAAACAGGGTATGCACCACCGCTTCGATGGAACCGCGTACGAAGATGGTCGGGTCATAGGCAATGCGATAATCCATCCCCGCCGGAAAGCTCTTTTTCAGCTCGGCCATCTTGCTGCGCACATCGTTGGAGATGTCGATGGCATTGGAGCCGGGACGCTGGAAAATCGGAATCGCGACGGCGGGCTGGTTATCGATCAGCGAGCGCAGCGCGTATTGGCTGGAGCCCAGCTCGACCCTGGCGATGTCCTTGAGGCGCGTGATTTCACCGTTGGCACCCGCGCGAATCACGATGTTCTCGAACTCTTCTTCAGTGACCAGGCGGCCCTGGGTATTGACCGACAACTGGAAGCTGGTGTCGCTCGGCGCGGGCTGGGCGCCCAGGGCACCGGCAGCCACCTGGCGGTTCTGCTCGCGGATCGCTGTGACCACATCGGTGGCGGTCAGGTTGCGCGAAGCGGTTTTGTTCGGGTCGAGCCAGACGCGCAGAGAGTAGTCGCCCATGCCGAACAACTGCACGTCACCGACGCCGCCCAGGCGGGCCAGTTCATCCTTAATATTGAGGATCGCGTAGTTGGACAGGTACAGCATGTCGTAACGCTGATCCGGGGAGGTCAAGTGCACCACCATGGTCAGGTCGGGGGAGGCCTTGTCCACGGTAATACCGATGCGCGTCACTTCCTCTGGCAGCTTGGGCTGGGTGCGCGTCACACGGTTTTGCACCTGCACCTGCGCGTTGTCCAGGTCGGTGCCCAGAGCGAAGGTGATGGTCAGGGTCAGCTTGCCGTCGGCGGTGGACTGCGAGGACATGTAGAGCATGTTCTCGACGCCAGTGATGGCTTGCTCCAACGGCGCGGCCACGGTTTCACCGATGACTTTGGGGTTGGCCCCCGGGAAGTTGGCGCGCACCACCACGGTCGGCGGCACCACTTCCGGGTATTCGCTGATCGGCAACTGGAACAGCGAGATCGCACCGGCGATCAGGATCAACAGCGACAGCACCGCTGCGAAGATCGGCCTTGATATGAAGAACTTGGAAAAATTCATCTTGAGTATCCCTTAACCGCGTGGAGTCGCGACGCTTGCGAGCTTGGGCGCGGGTTTTTCCGGCGCCATTTGCTCCAGGTTGCTGGCTTCAAGCGCTTGTCGTTGTTGGGCCAAGGCGGCGAGGGTTTCCTTGCTGGCCATCGGGATGGTTTCCGGCGCGACCGGCGAGCCTGGGCGCACACGTTGCAGGCCCTTGACGATCACGGTGTCGTCCTTGGTCAGCCCACTGCGCACGATGCGTAAACCTTCGATTTTCGGCCCCAGTTCCACCGCGCGATAAGCCGGCTTGTCGCCGTCCATCACCAGTACGAATTTCTTGCCCAGGTCGGTGCCGACCGCTTCGTCATTGATCAACACGGCCGAATAGGTGCCGCTGCCGACCAGCTTCAAGCGCGCATACAGGCCAGGGGTGTATTCGCCCTTGCTGTTGTCGAACACCGCACGGCCACGGATGGTGCCAGTGGCCGGGTTGACCTGGTTGTCGACGAAGTTCATCTGGCCCAGGTGCGGGTTGCCGGTTTCGTTGGACAGCCCCAGGTACACAGGGGTGGTTGCGCCACGCCGGCCTTCGCGGGCCAGTTCGGTGTACTTGAGGAACACGCGCTCATCGGCGTCGAAGTAGGCGTAGACCTTATCGGTGGAGACCACGCTGGTGAGTGCAGTGGTATCGGCGGTCACCAGGTTGCCGGCGGTGATTTCGGCACGGCTGACGCGGCCACTGATGGGCGAGGTCACGCGGGTGAAGCTCAGGTTCAGCTTGGCCAGGTCCAACTGCGCCTGGATCCCGGCCATGGCCGCGCGGGCTTCCTGGGCGGCGGTGGTGCGCGAGTCAGCCAGTTCGGCGGAGATCGCATTGCTCTGGCGCAGGCGCTCGCCACGTTGCGCTTCGTTTTCACTGCGGGTGGCGGCGGCTTTCGTTTGTGCAAGCTGGGCTTCGAGGCGGCGCACTTCGGCCTGGAACGGGCGAGGGTCGATCTGGAACAGCAGGTCGCCTTTCTTTACCAGCGCGCCTTCGGTGAACGCCACCTGGTCAATCTGGCCGGACACTCGCGGACGAATCTGCACGGTTTCCGGCGCTTCAAGGCGCCCGGTGAACTCGTCCCATTCGTTGACCGGTTGTTCTAACACCTTGGCCACGCTGACCTTGGCAGGAGGCATGGCGGCCGCTTGTTCCGGGGACTTGCCGCACGCGCTCATCACCACCACGGCCAAGATCGCCAAGGGGAAGCGCAAATGTTTAAGTGACTGTTCCATGAGGTGCATCCGCCAATGTATTTGAGATGGGCGGATCATGCGCGGGGAGGTGCTAGGTCACGAATCGAATGAAGCAAAGGTAACTATCATTCGGAATGATATAAGCGCGGAGTCAGCCCTCTAGCATGGGGGTTTTGTTAGGGAGCTATCAATGTGATTGATGACAAAAGACTGTTGCTCAGGGTGCAAGGAACTTTCCCAGCAACGCGAGGGCGCATCACGGCGCCTCAAACGCCTCGCCCAGAAAGTCGATCAAGGACCGCACCGACGGCATCAGCCCACGCCTGGAAGGGAACACGGCGGTGATCACGCCTTCAGCGGGTTGCCATTCAGGCAATACGGCAATCAGGCGGCCATCGGCCAGTTCGTCTTTCACGACGACCTGCGGTAGGTTGGCGATGCCCACGCCCGCCAGTGCTGCGTTTTTCAGGGTGGACATGTCATCACTGACCAGGCGTGGCGTGTGTACTACCTGCGCCGTGGCGCCGTCCGGCCCGGTCAGGTCCCACAGGTACTGAAGCAACGGGTTGCCCCAATGGATAGTCGCCAGCCCGGCAAGGTCAGCTGGTAGCGAGGGCAGGGGAGCACCCTGCAAAAAAGTCGCGCTCGCCACCAGCACCTGAGGACTTTTAGCCAATACCTTCATGACCAGCTCACTGCTTTCCAGCGGCGGGAAACACAGGTTCAAGGCCATGTCATAGCCTTCGCTGATGATGTCGACCTTGCGGTTGAAACTCTTCACGTTCAGTTCGACGCTGGCGCATTGCGCCATGAATTGGGCCAGCATCGGCGCCACCCAATAGTTGAGCAGCGCAGTGGTGCAGCTCAAGCGGATCACGCCGCGCGGCTCTGATTTGTTGAAAGCAATCACATCTTCGGCCGACTCGGCCTCGGCAATCATCGCCACGCAGTGGCGGTAGTAGGCCTGGCCGATATCGGTGACTTGGAACTGGCGCGTCGAGCGCTGTATCAGTCGTGCCCCCAGCCTGGCTTCAAGCTGGCTGACTCTGCGGCTCAAGGTCGATTTGGGCAGGTTCAGCGCACGGCCCGCCGCCGCAAAGCCGCCGTGCTCGACCACCTTGGCGTAGAGGAAGAGTTCGTTGAGGTCGAACATGGGCAGTGTTCCATTTTTGAGATGCCCAAGCTTAATCCAAATCAGCCCTCACGTTGAGCGAATGTCAGCGCACTACTGACCAGTGCGTCAGTTCAGCGTATGACTGATATCCCGCAGGCGCGCGTCGCTCAGGTTGCCGGTGGAGGCCAACAGGTGCAACTGGGCCATCAGGATCGCATAACGTTGTTGGGCCAGGCGTTGCTGGGTATCGGTGACTTTCTGTTGGGCATCCAGTACATCGGTGTTGATACGCGAGCCGGCTTCGAAGCCGTGGGTCACGGCGCCAAGGTTGATCTGGCTGGAGTTCAAGGCCTGCTTGAGTGCCTGATATTGGCTCATGCCGTTGGTGACTTGCAGGTAGGCCTGACGTGCCCATGCGGGCCAGGTGCGCCTGGTCGGAGAAACCGCCGTCGGCAGCGTCGTCTGACTTAATGTCAGATAAATCCAGTATGTTGTGGCTAAGACGTACATTTTGGTGACTAAGGCCCTAACTCAGGGAGTTATCGGCTTGATAGGCGTTGCTGCTAATTCTATAATTTTGGGCACTAACTGGCGCAACAAGGGATAAGTACAGGTTATGTTGGATTTAAGCTTCAGCAAGCCGAGCGAAGTCGTCAAGCGCCTCTGTGATCGCTTGCGCACAGAGCGCTTGGCGCTGGACATGACACAAGCCGAACTGGCCGGGCGCGCTGGCATTGGCACCAACACCGTGTCCAACCTTGAAGCCGGGCGAAATGTGGGGTTCGAGAACGTCGTTCGGGTGGCCATAGCGCTTGGCCGAACCAAGGAGCTCGAAGGCCTGTTTCTGCCTAAGCTAGACAGCATCGAGGATATTCGGCGCTACGAAAACAGCGCCAATCGTCTGCGCACAAAGAGGAAGCCCGGCAATGCTTGAGCAGGTAAATGTCTTCTACGAAGGCTGGGGCGAGCGATGGCAATGGGGCTCGCTGGTCTCCACCACCGCCTTGACCGGTCGCCCGCTGATCGTGTTCGAGTACAGTAACGAAGCCAGACAAAAGGGTTTGGAACTGTGCTCATACATGCTGCCGTTGGAGGGGGCTCAGTTGCGTAGAGATTTTCCAGACCACCAACTGCATTTGCCAGGGCCTATCTACGATGCGTTGCCGGATGGCTGGGGCATGTTGTTGATGGACCGCATGTTCAGGCGCCGCGGGCTCACCACGGCGCGCATCGGACCACTGGAGCGGCTGGCGTACATCGGTAGCAACGCGATGGGCGCCGTGACGTTTGAGCCCGTGGCGCCCGAAGGGCAGGCGTCTGAAGCCCACATCCCGCTGGAACAGCTTGCCGCCCAGGTGCAGCAAGTACTCCACGGAGACGGGGGCGAGTTCCTGCACACGTTGCTGCTGGTGGGTGGCTCGCCTCAAGGAGCACGGCCCAAGGCCCTCGTGTATCGCGACCCCGTAACCGGTGGTTTTACCACCGCCGTCACGCCAGGCTTTGAAGCGTGGTTGATCAAGTTCCCTGCCAAAGAAGAGCATGCCGAGGTATGTGCCATCGAAATGGTCTACGCCGAATGCCTGCGCTTGTGCGGTATAGACACCCCCGACACGCAGTACTTCAGTCTGCCTGATGGGTTGGCAGCGTTTGCCAGTAAGCGATTTGACCGACGCGATGGTCTGCGCGTCCCGATGCAAAGCCTCGCGGCGTTTACGGGCGCCAATTACCGCTCCCCGGGAGTGCTGGACTACGTCAACTTCCTGCGGGCAACGCAGATGTGTACAAATGACGTGCGCGAGATGGCGCGGGCCTTCGAACGTGCCGTCTTCAATGTGGCGTTCAACAACAGAGACGATCACCCCAAGAACTTTGCCTACATCATGTCGCAAGGCGGTCAGTGGAGATTATCGCCGGCTTACGACGTGACCTTCTGCGAGGGGCCAGGTGGTTATCACCAGATGGATGTGATGGGAGAAGCCCTGTCGATTTCCCGCACACAACTGCTTCGACTCGCCGAGGAGGCCGAGGTGCCACCGGACTTGGCTGGCAGCATGATTGATGGCATTTGCGAGGTGGCGCGCCGGTTTTCGGCGATCGCTGAGAACTTATACCCTCAGGATATTACGCGAGACACCTTGCGCCTGATTCAGGGCCGCATTGATGAGAACGTAGCTCGGCTAGTTCAGGGACGAGCGGGGCGAGAGGCGTCAGGCTGAACAGTCGGAGCAACGCCTGCTAGAGGTTATTCGCGTCGTCAGAAACATTTTTGGCGGGGCTCTGGTGTTCAAAATTCGAAAAACCGCTATATGCATAGGTATCTACACAACTTCGGCATGACGCCGAGCCTGTGGCGAGGGAGCTTGCTCCCGCGACGGCCTGACAGCCGACACCTACCTGACACCCTAACGATCCAACTGTGGGAGCTGGCTTGCCTGCGAAGACGGCCTCACAGTCGACACCGTTACACTGAGTACATATCCATTCCTGCGGTAACGGCCACTTAGGGTTCCGCTCTGACAGCGGCTCACTTTTGAAAAGAGCCCAAAAGTAAGCAAAAGGCTCTTGCCCTACTACTCGGCACCTCGCTTGGGCTCGGTGTGCCCGTAATCCGCCAGCGTGGTTTAACGGGGCGCTTAAGATCAAGATCAAAAGCAGATCAAGAGCGGCTCGCTTCGCGTCGTGGTTACCGTTGGGTGTAGTCACTCAAGGTAGGGAATTAATGGCCTTTATGACCGCATCGGCGATGGTCTTTGTAATAAGCCGACGCTGACGGTGATCAATCTTTGGGCTCAGCCATGTGGGCAGGCTGTTCAGCACGGGCAGAATCGCCGTGAGCGCGCCCTCGCGCAACGGCCCGCCGGGCTGATGGCCCAGTTGGCCGACCACCTTCATGAGTTCCGACTCATAGGCTAGCCTCAATCGCTCAACGCTCGCTTGCATCGGGGCGCCCAGGCAGTTGGCGTCCATGACCGCCAACTTGAAGTGCCCGGTCATCTGTTCATGCAATTGAAGATGGCCTTCGATCAGCTTTGCCAGGCGTTGCGCGGCCGTCAATCTACGGGTGTTGATCCGATCGACGTGCGACAACAGCGCCTGATACAGCTCTGTCAGCCACTCAAACAGCATGGCTTCCTTGCTCTCTACATGGTGATAAATCGCGCCCGGGCTGATGCCAACATGCGCGGCCAATTCGCGCATGCTGACCTGGCTGAAACTACGCTCCTTGAACAGCTCCAGGGCTCTGCGCTGGAACTCCGAGCGGCTGAGCGGGGGAGCCATACGCCCGTGAGTCATGTGTCGAGTGCCTGCTGTTTGGCAATTTCCTGGTTGCGCAGAATGAACCGCTGCAACTTGCCACTGGGGGTCTTGGGCAGTTGCTCAACGAACTCGATTTCCCGTGGGTATGCATGCGCAGCCAGGCGCTGTCGGACATGCAGGCGCAAGACTTCCGCCAACTCGACACTGGGCAGGTACTCACGGTTGAGCACGACAAACGCTTTGATCAGCTCGGTACGTTGCGGGTCGGGTTTGCCGATCACCGCGGTTTCGACCACTGCCGGATGTTCGATGAGCGCGCTCTCTACATCGAAAGGCCCCACGCGGTAGCCGGACGTGGTGATCACATCGTCGTTACGGCCGACAAAGCTGATACTGCCGTCCTCATTGAGCTCCACGATATCGCCGCTCAAGTAGTAACGGCCCACAAACGCCTTGGTGGGCATGTGAAGGTAGCCATTGAACCAGCACAGGGGCGAGCGCTCGCGATCCACCGCCAGTACGCCCGGCTGGCCTGTCGGTAATTCCCGCTGCGCATCGTCCAGCACGACAATCCGGTACCCCGGCACCGCATAACCGGCAGAACCCTCACGTACCTGATGGCGTAACCCATGGTGATTGCATAACACCATGCCGATTTCGGTTTGGCCGTAATGGTCGTGAATGACCACGCCGAGCTGTTCGGCGAACCAACGGATGACTTGCGGGTTGAGCGGTTCGCCGGCGCTGCTGACGATACGCAGTTGGCCACGCACCGCGTCGGCGAACTCGGCCCCGGCATCTATCAGCAGGCGAAAGGCCGTAGGCGAGCCGGCCAGGTTGCTGATCCCGTACTTGGCGATAATCCGGCTGGTGCTTTGCACGGTGAAAGGGCCGTCATGGAACAGCGTGGCCCGGCCGCATGCCAGTGGCCCGGTCACGGCGTAATACAAGCCATAGGCCCAGCCGGGGTCGGCGAGGTTCCAGAAACGGTCGTCTTCGCGCAGGTCGATTGAATCGCGCATATAACTTTTGAAGGCTAGGATGGCGCTCACAGGCACCTCCAGCGGCTTGGCCGGCCCTGTGGTGCCCGAGGTGCACATCAGCAGGAACGGCGCACGGGCGTCCAGCAGCTCAGGTGTGCAGTCGGGTTGTTGATGCTCCAGCACATCCCAAAACGCGTAGTCGCTGGGGCGCTGTGAGGTGGCGTCGGTCACGATGACGTGGGGGCAGTCGAGGAGCTCGTCCAGCTTGGGACGGTTGTGGGCGTCGGTCACGATCCAGCGCGCGTTGGAACAGTCCAGTCGCTGTTCAATGGCCTTGGGACCGAATGCGGTAAAGAGCGGTTGGTAGACCGCCCCGATGCGCCAGGTTCCCAGGATGGCGATCACCAGTTCAACCGTGCGTGGCATCAGGCCGGCGACCCGATCCCCCGGCTGCACGCCATGGGCTCGCAGGAAGTTGCCGAAGCGCGCCGCGTGCGCCTGCAGTTCGCTGAAGGTGTACTGCGTGGCGCGGCCATCGCGCGTTTCGCAATACAACGCCACGGCATTGCCATGGGCGTGCCGGTCGCAGCATTCAATGCAGGCATTCAAGGCGCCGAGTTCGCCGTGCAAGTCCTGGGCAGCCAGCTGTAGATAATCGAAGGAAGAGACTGCTGAGTCGTAATCGCGCATAACGTACCTGATTATTATTGTTGGAATATGACCTGTGCCCACGCAGGCTGCGCGGGCGCCTGGATGTCGCTAGTGGTCCATCATCTGGGCCGCTTGCTGGGTCGCGTGGCTGGTCCGCGTGGCCAGCTTACGCACTTCATCGGCGACCACCGCAAACCCGCGACCGGCTTCGCCAGCTCGCGCCGCTTCAATGGCGGCATTCAATGCCAACAGGTTGGTCTGGCTGGCAATGCCCTGAATGGTGGCGACAATCTGCGTCAGCTTGGTGAGGGTTTCCTGCATCACTTGGTGTTGTTGCGCCTGCGCCTCGCGCATCGCACTTTCTTCATGGTGGGCATGGATATCGGTGATGGCACCCACCACCCGTTGCGGCGAGCCGTCCGGTGCGCGGCGGGTTTGCCCCCGGCCGCGAAACCAACGGTGAGTGCCATTGGTGTGTTTGAGTCGATACTCCACATCGAATGGGGTCTTGCCGCTGCGGTCGTCCACATGGGCGACGAACGCGCCGATGGCTCGTGCGCTATCCTCGGGATGCAAGCGCGAGGTCCAGCTTTCCAGGGTGTTGGGGAACTCTTCCACCGTGTTGCAGCCCAGCAGCCGGCGCATCTGCGAAGACCACCAAATGGTATTGTTCGGGTTCGCCGGGTCGCCGGCCACCACCTCGATATCCCAGAGCCCGTCGTGCAGCATTTCTCGGGAAATGTCGAAACGTGTGGCCGCCAGTTCGAGCGCCTCGTGGTGCAGGTACTGTTCATGAATGTCACGCACGGTTCCCCCCATGGCAAGCGCTGTGCCCTGCGCATCGCGTCGGGCGGCTCCGCTGATCCGGCACCAGCGATAGTCATTGCCGAGTGCCGACTTCATCCGCACGTCGAGCGCAAAGGCCGTACGCCCGCTGCGATCGGCAAGGTGCCGGGCGAGCGCCTTCCGATGCGCTGGCTGGTCATCCGGATGCAGTTGTTCGCTCCAGCCGCCAAACTGGTCAATCGCCTGGGCCAGGTTCGACGCAGACCCCGTCCACGTCATCGCAGCACCCGGTGCGGGGGCGGCGGCGCCATCCAGTTCCAGCTCCCAGAACCGTTCACCTGCACCCTGTGTGATCAGGGTCCAGCGCGCCTCCCACTGCCGCACCAGCTGGTCACGGCGGGCCAGGCGCTCCTCCAACTGGCGGATTTCCAACGTCAGCGCGCGGGACTGCTCTTTGAGGGTTCGCCGTTCTTGCAGCAGTTGTTCGACGCTTGCCAGGATGCGGCGTAACAACGGGTGGCTTGACGACAGCGGTGTGCCTGGCTGGTCAGGCTGCTCCAGTCGGTCGGCGAGCGGCGCCAATACGCAGCGGGTGGTTCGGTTGAAAAAGAGCATGGGGCACCTCTACCTCGGTCAAATAGGGTCAGCCTGCAAGGACGGCGTCGGCGCCGATAAGGCCTGAGAGTCAAAGATTGCTGCCCCCGGCAGGGCTTGCCAGGCCGAGGGGCCGGCGGCGATTTCCTGAGTACTCAGCAGGCAGTTGTCGAGTGCGCGCTGCAGCGCTTGGGTGTCCAGGCCCTGGCCGATAAAGACCAGCTCCTGCCGGCAATCGCCGACAATGCTGTCCCACTTGGCCATGATGCTCTGCAACCGATATTCATCCTGCGGCCATTGCGACTGCTCGATGAAGTTCCACCAGTGCCCGACGTAGTCCCACTGGAACTGCCTGCCGCTTTGCACCAGCAGGCCGGTTTCCAAGTGCCTGCTGGCGAGCCAGAAGTAACCTTTGCTGCGCAACAGGCGCCCGTTGTGCCAGGGCTGCTGGAGAAAATCGAGCAATCGCTGCGGGTGAAACGGGGCACGCTCGCGGTACACCCAGGAGGTCACGCCATAGGTGTCCGACTCAGAGGCCGGCGTGTCGTCGGCCTGCATTTTTTTCATCCAGCCGGGCGAGGCCGCGAGGCTAGGTAAATCAAACAGGTGGGTACCGAGTATTGCGGATAACTCCACGTTACCCTGAGCCATCGGCATGATCCGCGCGCTCGGGTTAAGGCCGGCGAGGATCGCGTGCACGGCCTGGTAGCCGGGCTCGTCGATCAGGTCCAGTTTGTTGACGAGAATGACGTTGGCGTATTCCACTTGCTCGATCAGCAGGTCGGTCAGATGGCGCGTGGGTGCGTCGTCGCGGGCCACGATGCCCGGCGATTCGAGCAATGCTTCAAAGCGACTGCCATCGACCACCGTCACCAAGGTGTCAAGCCGCGCCAGTTCGCTGAGGCTGAAGCCCTGCGCGTCGAGGAAGGCGAACGTCTCGGCTACCGGCATCGGCTCGGAGATCCCCGTGGACTCAATCAGCAAGTAGTCGAAACGTTGCTGGCGTGCCAGGGCGCTGATCTGCTCGAGCAAGTCGGCGCGCAGCGTGCAGCAGATGCAGCCATTGCTCATCTCGATCAACTCATCGCGGCCCCGGTGCAGCGCCACGTCGCGCTGCACCTGCTCGGCATCGATGTTGATCTCGCTCATATCATTGACGATGACCGCCACGCGCAGGCCGTCGCGATTGCGCAGGATATGGTTGAGCAGGGTGGTTTTGCCGGCGCCGAGGAAGCCGGAAAGCACCGTCACCGGCAGTCGGCCTGTCAGGGCGCCGTCCATCATGCGTTCACCGTGCCATCGGCGTGGTCCAGGTAGCTTTCGAACAGGTCGACCACCACGAAGCCATCATCTGCTGCGTCGCCCCAGAGATCTTTCACGCGAAACTCGACGTGATAGGTCGGCTGATGCGCCGCGCTCAGATCACCGTGGCCGATCGCGTCAGGGAAGGGCCACTTTTGCGCGGTGCGGTGCACCACCACGCCTTCTTTGCCGCGTACGTAGGCCGGCATGCGGGTATGCCCCGCCACATACTCGTTGCGCACCACCACCCGGTCGCCCACTTCAAAGGGCGGGCGGCCGCTGATCGCCGGGCGCCCGCTGGCATGCGCGGGGTTCGCCAGCTTGAAGTGCGAACCCAGGGCCTGGTCGAGTTCCGCCTGGGTGATCACTCCGGTTTCGACCAGCAGGGTGGCGGTGGCGATGACATAGCGTTCGTAGTATTGGGTACCGACATGTTGGCGCACATCCAGGCGCTCGACGGCGTGGCGCACTTCGTCCACGCTGAACTTTTTCAAGTGATCGGCGCCGACAAACATCAGGCTGTAGGCCAGGTGCTCCCAGTCCTGCTTGAACACGGGTTGGTAGCTCAGGCTGTTGATGGTGTGAGGGACTTTGCCAAAGCCTTGAAACCCACCGAGATCGTGAAAGCCATCCATTGTGAATACCTCTGAAAAGTGCAAAAAACAAAGGGCACCGGTTACGCCACCTAAGGCAGCGCCACGCCGATAAGGACATCCTTGGTGATCAGTTTTCGCAGGGCCTCTTCATCCATCGATTCGCTGCCCTTGGGCCGTACAGGCAGCACCAGATAGCGGGTTTCGGCGCTGGTGTCCCAGACCTTGACGATGACGTCGGCCGGCAGCTCGGTGCCCAGTTCCCGCAGCACGGTGCGCCCTTCGCGCACCAGTCGGGCGCGGAACTCGAAGCCCTTGTACCACTCCGGCGGCAAGCCCAGGACAGGCCAGTTGGTGCAGGAGCACAGGCTGCACACAATCACGTTTTTCACGCTGGGCGTGTCTGGCAGCGCAACAATGTATTCACCCTGCGGGCCGGTATAGCCAAATTGGGCGCACGCCGCGGTGCCGTCTTTGAGCAGCAGTTCGCGAAACTGCGGGTCTACCCAGGCCTTGGCCACCACCCGAGCCCCGTTCTCCGGGCTCCATTGGTGTGCCATCAGCTGTGTCATGTGTTCGATGTAACCGTCGGGGATCAGATCCTTCTGCTTGAGCACTTGCAGTAACGCTTGCGCGCGTTCGCCCGGTGTAGATGTGCTTGCTTCGTGTGCGCTCATAAGTTGACTCCTCATCGTTGAGCTTCTGGGCAGCGCCTGGCGGCTTATTCTTTTTGCGCTGCGCGGGACTACCGGCTAACAGTTTTTCCAGTCAACCGACGCCTCGAACGCTGCGGCAGCCTGGTAAATCGTGCCTTCGGCATAGTGCTTGCCGACCAGCATCAGCCCGACAGGTAGACCGTCTACCAGGCCGCAGGGAATCGACATGGCCGGATGGCCGGTGATGTCCTGGGCGCAGGCATTGCCGATCATTTCCAGCGCACGGGCCACGTACTCGGTAACCGAGCAACCCGGCTGCGGGTGGGGCTGGGCGACGATCGGCACGGTGGGCATCACCAGCAGGTCATAGCGCGCCAACGCGGCGTCATACCCGGCGCGTGCCACGCGCCTGAGGTTTTGTGCCTTGGCGTAGAACCGCCCGTTGTAGCGCTCCAGACCGTATTGCCCGACGAACATGCACAGCTTGAGAGAGGCGGACAGCTCATTGGCCTGATCGCGCCACCCGGCTTGCTGGTCCAGCAAACCGAGGTCATACAGCCCTTGCCAGTTAAAACCGGCCCCATTGCCGTGCATCATCTGCATCATCAAACCTTCACAGCCGATGGGGTGCCACAGCGAACCGGCAATGCTGTGCTCAGGCACCGACACCTCCTCGACCTGCGCGCCCAGCCGCGCAAACGCTGCAATGGCTTGGCGTACGCACGAGTCCACACGCGGGTCTTGGTTGGCCAGTTCAAAACCTTCGCGCAGGATGCCGATCCTCAGCCCGCTGACACCGCGCTCCAGGTAATCGCTGTAAGCGTCGACCTGCGGCGCGGCTTGTCGCGGATCAAGCCCATCGGCGCCGGCCATGACCTCCAGCATCAAGGCGTTGTCGCGTACGTTTGCGGTGATGGGGCCGGCGTGATCGATAGTCGCCTCGATGGCCATGATGCCGGTGTAGGGCACCAGGCCGTGGGTCGGCTTCATGCCGTAAGTGCCGCAGAAGGCGGAAGGGATGCGGATTGACCCGCCCTGGTCACCGCCGACAGCCAGGTCGACCTCGCCGGCGGCAACCAGCGCTGCGCTGCCGGAAGACGAACCACCCGAGGCAAACCCTTGGCGATAGGGGTTGTGCACCGGTGCAGGATCGGAAGTGTGGCTGCCGCCGGACAGGCAGTAGTGTTCGCACGTTGCCTTGCCGAGAATAGTCGCGCCGGCATCCAGCAAGCGGGTGACAACCGTGGCATCGAAGGCGGGGACGAAGCCTTCAAGCGGCTTGGCACCATTCATCATGGGCACGCCAGCCAGTGAAATATTGTCTTTGAGGGCGACCGTTTTACCTGCGAGCTTGCCTTCGCGCGCACCGTTGACTTCGGTGCGGAAGTACCAGGCGTTGAGCGGGTTGTGTGCGGCCGAGGGACGGTAGCCTGAGCTGCGTTCATAACGCACCGGCGGGATGAAGTCCGGCAGCTCGTCAACCAGGTCATAGGCGTCGAAGCTTGCCTGCATAAGTGCCAGGTATTCATCGGCTTGCTGCGCACTGAGTTGCATGTGCAGGCTGCTCGAAATAGCCAATAGCTGTTCAAGGGTGGGGCGAGCGATTGCCATGGTTGGCTGTCCTTATCGTAAATGGCCGAAGAGCACTGCATGCTCACTATCAGCGGGCCTGGGGCTCAAGATAGTCCGCGCATCCAGGCGGTGGCTTGGTTGAGAAAGACATCGACTTGGCTGAGCGGGACACCTTGGCGCCAGGGGCGCGCGGTCGCAGTTTCTGGCGTTAAAAAATGTGCGCGTAACGCAGGTTCATGCGGAAGTCTTCGCGGGTGCCGTTGTCCACCGAGAGGTCTTTGCCCAATTGCAGTTGCACCTGGTCGGTGGGGGTGACGAATTTGGTGGCGGTGAGACGCACGTTGGTGGTGCCCAACTCGTTGTCTTGATTGACATGCTCGATGTTTGTCTCGCCTCCCCAGGTACGCCCCAAGCCGATAGCAAAGGTGGTGGTGGCGTCCGGCATGTAACGGCCCATGATCTGCGCTGCGTAGGACACGTCCTGCTTCAGGCGGTCGGCATTTGCACCGTAATCGGTGTTGTCGCCATACCAGGTCGCGCCGCCGACCAGGTCCATCGCCCATTTCTCTGTGAAGTGCTTGACGTAGGCACTCTGCAGTTCGAATTTCCAGCGATTCTCCCCGAGATTGAGCGCATCGTCCTTGTCATACGTGCCCGAAGGCACATACACATAGGGGGCGATACTGAGGGTGTCGCGGGCTTCGTTGAACCGCCATTTCACCGGCGCGGTGAGGATCAAGTCGCCCACGCCGCGAGTACTGCCCAGTGCTGAGGCGTCACCTGCGCCGGAGACGTGGCCGAAAGGCAAAAGGAATTGCGGGTCGATGGTGACCGTGTCGCTGAGGGCATACACATGGAGCAGACGCAGGATGCCCACGTCCGAGGTCACCCTGAAGTCAGAGCTGGCCTTGTGGCCGTTGGCGTAAGCCGAGTCCGTAGTGGCGTGCTGGTAATAAATCGCCCCGATAGTGGCGCCGATCGGATATTGCTCGTAGTCGCCAGGCGCGACTTCACCCGCGTTCGCGTGGAGGGCGGGCAACAGGGTGGAGAGGGTCAGCAGGCGGATCTTATTCATCGTTTATTCCTCGCACAGGGGACCGGGCCACCTGTGAAAGGTGGCAAGGCGGCAGAAGCTGGGGGGGTTAAACGCCTAGGGCGCTCAGGCTGTGGGCGGCAGGGCGTCGCGCAACATGCCGGTTTGCGGGTGACAGTTGATGTACTCGAAGACCTGGCTTTTGGCGTCGGATACGGACACCTCGTGGTACAGCCTCAACTTCTTCAAGCCCGCGGCCACGCGAAAGAACGTCACGAAAATACGCAGGTGGGTCGGGTGGGATTCGGCCCAGCGTTCGAGTTTCTCCACTGAGCGCCAGTGACCGATGTTGTAGCTCAGGTCGAGAACGTTGCCGTCCAGGTCGATATTGCGCACGAACCTGTTGCTGTAGCAGCCCAACGGCTGGCCGTTGTCACGCAGGAAGTCCATGCCGTCCTGCAACGTCGGTAAAATTTCGTCGAGATAGAGCGAGCGTTCCAATGCCTCGGCATCCGCCCAGTCCTGGCCGGAACGAATCAGTGTGAGGTTGTCGTGCCCCAGCACCACCACGCGTCCGCCCTTGGCTGGGTCGCCCGCGACCACTTGCAGCTCGCTCGTGGGCTTCATCCAGTCGGTCTGGGAGATGGGGAAACGGTCGCGCATCGAGCCCCAGTAGCCGTGTTCTTCGATCTCGCCACTGGTGGCATCCATGACTGCGCCAACACCCGGCAGGTTCTCCTGGAAGGCGTACAGCGTCTCGAACTGCTCGGCGCGCGGCGCGGTGATTTCGCGGAAGTAACCCAGGCCTTCACCCAGGCGATCCGGCGAACTCCACCAGTCATTCACCTGGGGTGAACGCAACCAGCGGCAATGGGCGGCAGGGTCTTTCCAGTACCCGACCACGATCAGATTATCAAAGCCGCTGCTGTCAGTGTGCTGAGTCAAATCGTAGTTCTGCGGGCCGTCGACCTGGCTGAAACTGCCGACGATGTGACGCATCGCCTGCAATGCAGCCTTGCGCTGGGCATCGCCTTGATACTGCACGCCCAGATAAGCCATCACCACTTGTTGCAGCTGCTCGTCAGCGCGCGCCACCCACATCGGGAACGGCGGTTGATACTCCTCGGGCACGCGGCGGGACAGGGTGCGTGGGCATTTGAGATGTGTGTCGATTGCAGATTCCATCTTGAGCTCCTCGTTATTTTGGTTCAGGCCTACGGGGGGGCGTCAGCGCGTCGGCGGCAGGGTGCGCTTGGCGACCTGCCGTCGGTGCAGCAGCTGCATGGTTCCCCATTCAATCAACCAATAAGCCGACTCCTCAGGCGCGAGGTCGCGCCGTTGCAGAAGCCATGAACAATCAGCCAATCGTGGTGAAGAATGTCGATGCATGGCGTACCTCATCAGCGGGGTATGAGCTGCTGTGAGGTGGAAATTAGGC
>NZ_SMOF01000001.1:3267523-3345666 GCF_018135665.1 Pseudomonas sp. B2021 | reverse complement strand
GCTCTTGCCCCACCACTCGGCACCTCGCTTAGGCTCGGTGTGCCCGTAATCCGCCAGCGTGGTTTAACGGGGCGCTTGAGATCAAAAGCAGATCAAGATCAAGAGCGGCTCGCTTCGCATCGTAGTTACCGTTGCTACAGCCGGCCTGCCACTGCATTTGGCGTGTTAATTGCTTCAATGGCTGACAATCGGCCGCTCGTTACAACTTCTCGCGCGCCTATTGCATCGTTGTCGAGGTCAGCGTCATGAACCCGAACACTCAGTATTCGACCCTTGCCGTCCCTGCAACACGTCGGTTTGATTATTGGAAAGAGGTGGTCTGTCGCCATTGCCTGGCAGCCGATAGCAAACCCTTGTCCCAGAGCCGCTTTGATGGCTCGCTCACCCTTAATACAGTCGGCGCGCTGGACATTTGTACGCTGTCTTCGCCGCTGCATTACTGGGAGCGTTCCGAACAGCACCTGCGCAGCGGCCCGGCTGAAGATTTATGGTTGGGTTTCGCTCGAAAGGGCCATGGGCAAATCGAGCAAGGCTCAAGAAAAGCCAACCTGGCCACGGGCAATTTGTTTCTTTATGACGCAACCCAGGCGTTTCGCTTTAGCCTGGGTGGTACCGAAAACCACTTGATCCGTATTCCCAGAGCGTTGCTCACCGAGCGCCTGCCGCGTATTGCCGAGTACACCGCGATGGTCCTCGACGACCGGCGCCCAGGTGTCGTGCCCTTGCGCGAAATGCTGCACCAGGCCGCGAGCACGCCTGCGTCGCTGCAGGATGAGCGCATCTCCAATCGTTACTCAAGTGCTGTGCTTGATCTGCTTGTGATCAGCCTGGAATTGCAGGACCTGAAAACCAGCCATCAGGAAATGGACCTCTACGGCCGCATCATGCAGTACATCCAACGCCACCTGACCGAGCCGGACCTGTCGATTGAAGCCATCGCCAAAGCCCACAACGTGTCCACCCGCACCGTTACGCGGGCCTTCGCCCGCTACCAAAAAACCCCCGTTGCAGAGATCTGGAAAGAGCGCCTGAATGCCAGCCGAGAAGCGATCGAGCGGGGCCAGGTGCGCTCGGTGTCTGAGGCGGCGCTGGACTTCGGATTTTCTGACTTTTCTCATTTCAGCCATGCGTTTCGCAAGGCGTTTGGCGTGGCACCGAATACGCTTTTGCGCCGCGATTGAAATTGGCGGGGTAGTGCAACTGCGCTTCCATGGCGTCATGAAGGAGTCTGACGACCTCGATCACGTCGTCGTTTGCCCCACGATAGAACACGATATGGCGTGGGTTTTTGACCGTTCCTTGGTTTGTTTGGCCTGCTGGCGTGAATAGACGAGGTGATCGCTGCGAAGGCCCGGTGCGCAGTGCCCCAATTTTGGCGGTGTCTTCGGCGACGCGCTGCTCCACTAAACGTAAACCTTCTGCATCCACCCGTAATAAAGCAACCTGCAGATTGATTTGAAGATTGATATGCCTGACTGTGCGTGGGAGAAGGCGCGATGTGTGCTTGAAATCGATCGGCATGTTCAATGCCTATCCATATTTGCGTTTAGAGGCATCCAGAGAGGTTTCAATGCCCTACGAGTTAGAAAATCGCTTGGTGATCGGCGTCGCTTCCAGCGCTGTGTTTGATTTGCTGGCATCGGACGCAGTGTTTCAGAGACAGGGGGAGGAGGAATACCGCAAGTTTCAGCAAAAAAATCTTCACGTCCCGCTTCCTAAGGGGATAGCGTTCCCCTTCATCAAGCGCTTGCTGTCAGTGAATGACCTGAGCGTCGATCCTACGGATCCGCTCGTTGAGGTCATACTGCTTTCGCGCAACGATCCTGATACTGGGCTGCGCGTGCTGAAGACTATCGAGCACTACGGCCTTGGGATGACACGGGCGATTTTCATGCAGGGAAAATCCCCTTATGAATACATACCTGCTCTGAATATCGCTTTATTTTTGTCGGGTGACAAAAAAGACGTGGAAGCGGCTATCAAGGCCGGGTACCCGGCTGGCCAGGTGCTCGATTCAAAATTCGAAGACGACGAAACGGATAAAACCCTACGCATCGCGTTCGACTTTGACGGCGTCCTTGCCGGTGATGAGTCCGAAACAATCATGCAGGCCTCTGGATTGTCTGAGTTCCATGCGCATGAAGTGAAGAACGTTATGCAGCCCCATAACCCGGGCCCGCTGAAGGAGTTCATGGTGCGGATATCCAAAATCCAGTCGGTCGAGGAGCAACATAAAAAGCTCAATCCTGACTACGAAAACCGCATACGAGTCTCAATCGTCACAGCCCGCAATGCGCCGTCTCATGAGCGTGCAATGAATACACTCAAAAGTTGGGGTGTCATGGCTAACGACGCATTCTTTCTGGGTGGCATCGAGAAAGGCAGGATTTTAGGTGTATTGAAACCGCACATCTTCTTTGATGATCAATCTGGGCACCTACAATCGACTAGCGCAGTTGCGCCATCTGTGCACATTCCTTTCGGCATTACCAACCATGGTGCGACAGTGGTTGCGCTGGATTCTGAAGCGGATCAGGTCCGGCAGGAGGTGTAACGCGCAGGCTTGAGCGCGCAGTGTCACAGGCGTTCGTATCGGTTCTGTGCTGCGAAGAGTCCTCGCCACTCACATTATCAGTCGGAACGATATAAGCGATAAGCGCGGAGCCAGCTTTCACCGCTGACTGAAGACCAAATGAAACGTTATCAGCAAATCTGGCTGACGGGTTTTCTCAAGCTGCAGACTCGGCGGCTGGCTGTCCGGGAAGTGTTCGACGCGGTCAATGCCGCGGGCGAAACGAAGAACGTGCGGCTGTCCTATTGCTTCACGTCAGACCGCGTATGCTCAGGATAAGGGCATCACGGCGCGTGACAGCACTGCCGAGTGAAGCGCCGCTCAGGCGGCGCTCGCGATAGCGTGCTGGCCAGGGATGGCGCCAATCAGCTCACGGGTGTAATCGCTGGTCGGGCGGTTGAAGATGCGCTCCACCGAACCCTGTTCGACCACCCGGCCATTGCGCAACACCAGCACCTCATGGGCGAAGTTGGCGACCACCGACAAGTCGTGGGACACCAGCACGTAGGCGATGCCCATGTCCCGTTGCAGCTCTTGCAGCAGTTCAAGGATGTGCGCCTGCACGGACACGTCGAGGGCACTGACCGGTTCATCCAGTAGCAATAGATCCGGTTTCAGCGCCAGGGCGCGGGCGATGGCGACCCGTTGGCACTGGCCGCCGGAAAGCTCGCGCGGCAGGCGATCGAGGAAACTCACCGGCAAATGCACGCGACTGATCAGCTCGCGCGCGGCCTGTTCCAGGGCAGGGCCCTTGAGCAAGCCGAACGACACCAGCGGTTCGACGATGCTGTCGAACACTGTGAAGCGTGGGTCCAGCGCCGCAAACGGGTTTTGTTGCACCAGTTGCAGGCGCTGGCGCAGCGGGCGGAAGTCGCGCCAGCTGAGGTCGGTGACGTCCTGTTGCTCGAACCACACCCGCCCGCGGCTGGGTTTTTCCAGGCCGAGGGCGATGCGCAGCGCGGTGCTTTTGCCTGAGCCGGACTCGCCGACAATCGCCAGGGTCTGCCCGGGGTAGACCTGCAGGCTGAGGTCCTCCAGCGCGACAAAGGTCGCGTCTTCGCCCTTGACCTTGGGCAGCGCGAACGTCTTGCCAACGTTTTGCAGCTGCAGGATCGGCGGCTGCGTCGGAGCCGGCCGGGCCAGCGGCTGGCGGCGCGTGGCGAACGCTGGCGCCGCGGCGATCAAGGCGCGGGTGTAGTCATGCTGCGGCGCGCCGAGAATCTGCCGTGGTGCCCCTTGCTCCACCACTTGTCCCTGTTGCATCACTAGGACGCGGTCGGCGCGATCCAGCGCCACGCCAAGGTCATGGGTGATGATCAGCAAGGAAATTCCGCGCTCACTGACCAGCCGTTTCAGGTGGTCGAGGATCTTGCGCTGCACGGTGACGTCGAGGGCACTGGTCGGTTCGTCGGCGATGATCAAGCGTGGGTTGCCGGCCAGGGCGATGGCGATCAGCACACGCTGGCGCATGCCCCCGGAGAGTTCATGCGGGTACTGGCGCGCGCGCAGTACCGGCTTGGCGATACCGACCTGTTGCAGTAGCTCGACGATATCCGCATCGACGCCGGGGTAGCGCTTGCCCTTGGCCAGGATCAGCGCTTCGGCAATCTGCTGGCCAATGCGCAGGGTCGGGTTGAGGCTGACCATCGGGTCCTGGGGCGCCAGGCCGATGGTGCGCCCGCGCAGGCCGCGTCTCTGGCGTTCGCTGGCGTGGGTGAGGTCGTTGCCGTCCACCCACAGCTCGCCGGCGCTGATGGTTGCGCTGCCCGGCAACAGGCCGAGAATCGCGTTGGCCAGGGTGGATTTACCCGAGCCGGACTCGCCGACAATCGCCAGCGTCTCGCCTTGGGCGATGGTCATTGACAGCTGGTTTACCGCCAGGTTGCCGTGCCGGTAGCTGACACTCAGCTGGCGAACATCAACTAAAGCATTCATCGCTGAACCTCCTCGAACGTGCGGGCAATGTGGTTGAGGCTGAACACCACCGCGACCAGGAACAGGCCGGGCAGCAACGACACCCAGGGGGCGGTGATCAGAAAGTGCCGACCGTTGGCGATCAACGTGCCCCATTCGGCGGCCGGAGGCGCGGCGCCAAAACCGAGAAAACTCAGGCCGGCGGTGGCGAGGATGGCTGCACCGAAATCCAGGGTCGCCAGTACCGCCACTGGGCCCCATGCGTTGGGCAGGATGTGCCGCAGCAAGGTGCGGCCCCAGCTGGCGCCGCCCAGGCGTGCGGCTTCCACGTACGGCAGGGTCTTGACGCGCAGCACTTCGGCGCGGGTGGTGCGGGCGAACCCGGGGATAATCCCGACGCCCACGGCGATAGCCACCGGCACCGTGCCGAAGCCGATGGCGGTGACAATCGCCAGGGCCAGCAGCAAGCCGGGCAAGGCGAGCAACACGTCGACAAACCGCATGATTACCGCGTCGATACGCCCACCGGCAAAGCCGGACAGAATGCCCAGCCCGAGCCCGCCCAACAACGCGATCCCCACCGCCAGAAAGGCCGCCAGCACCGACAGGCTGGAGCCGTAGACCATCCGGGTGTACAGGTCGCGGCCCAACTCGTCGGTGCCGAACCAGTGGGTCAGGTTCGGCGCCGTGAGCTTGACCGCAGGTGCGGTGGCATAAGGGTCGAAGCTGGTCAACCACTGCGGCGCCACGGCGGCGAGCAGTGAAAACAACACAATCAACACCGCCAGGCTAAAGCCCGGTCGCCGCAGCAAGGGCATGACCGCCGCCGTGGCACGTTGTCGGCGGGTGCGGCGTTGCCAGAGTGGGGGCGTAAGGCCGAGGTTTTGCTCAAGGATCGTCATGGTCTAGGACACCTTTGGCGTGTGGGAAATGCGCGGGTCGAGCCACGGGTACAGCAAATCCACCAGCAGGTTGACCAGCACAAAGGCTGCCGCCGACACCGCGACAATCGCCAGCACCACCGGGATGTCCTGGCGCAGCACAGCCTCCTGGGCCAGGCGGCCGATGCCGGAGCGGGCGAAGATGGTTTCCACCAGCACCGCACCGGACACCGTGTTGCCCACCTGCAGGCCGATCAGGGTGAGAATCGGCAGCGCCGCGTTGCGAAACCCATGGCGCGCCTGCACCTGGCCACGGCTCAGGCCCTTGGCGTAGGCGGTGACGATATACGACTCCTGCCACACTCCCTGGAAGCTGCGCTGCAGCACTTGGGCATACACCGCCGCACTTGGAATCGCCAGGGTGATCGCCGGCAGCACCAGGCTTTCAAAGCCCCGGCTGCCGGTGGCGGGGAACCAGCCGAGGCCGAAGGCAAACACCTGTATCAGCAACAGGCCCATCCAGAACACCGGCACCGAAAACCCCAGGGAAGGCAGGCGCGCCAAGGCTTTTTTCAGCGGTTGCCAGCGAATGTAGGCGGTCAGGTAGGCCAGGCCGATGCCGCCGACCAACGACAACACAATCGCCAGGCCGGCCAAGGACAGGGTTTGCGGCAGGCGCTCGGCGAGTAACTCGGATACCGGGCGGTTCAGCGACAGGGACTGGCCGAAGTCGCCGTGCAAGGCGCCCAGCAGCAGGTCGACATATTGCTCGAACAGGCCCTTGTCCAGGCCATAATAGGCCCGCGCCTTGGCCAGGTCGGCCACCGACAGTGAATCGGCCTCCATGCCCGAAGCACTGAGCATGATCGACAGCGTGTCGCCCGGCAGCAGATAGAGGATCAAGTAGGTGATGCTATAGGCCCCCCACAACACCAGCAAGGCCTGGCCGACGCGTGCGATCAGGTAGCGGCTCATGGTGTGCCGATCTCGATATCACCCAGCAGCGCGAAGCCCTCGGCAGTCCAGCGAAAGTTCTTCACCTTCGGCGACGTTGCCGCCTGCCACACGCGCTCGTACACCGGGAACGCCGAGCTTTCGTCGATCAGAAGGTCCTGCAGGTCGCCATAGGCGGCGGCACGCTGTGCGCCTTGGGTGGCCGTAATGCCGGCATCGAACAAGCCCTTGGCTTTTTCCAGGGTGGCCGGTTCGTAGGTGTTAGTGGCCACGGTGGAACTGTTGGCGCTACGCGGGTCGAGGATGGTTTGCAGGATGATCGGGTCAGCGCGAGTCATGTAGTTGATGGTCAGGTCGTAGTTGCCCGCGGAGTTGTTGGCCACCCATTCGGCGCGGGTCACCACGCTGAGCTTCAGTTCGATGCCGACCTTGCGCAGTTGGTCCTGAATCAGCACGTCACCCGCGGTTTCGGCCGGGCTGATGTTGTAGCTCAGGCTCAGACGCTTGCCGTTTTTGCTGCGGTAACCGTCCGCGCCCTTGGCCCAGCCGGCTTGATCCAACAGTTTTTCGGCAGCTGCCGGGTCGTAGCCGAGCTTGCTGCCCTGGCTTTTGAAGTAAGGCGTGGTCACGTCAAAGATGCCATCCACCACTGGGAACTCGGCGTTATATACGGTGCTGGCGTAGCTCTTGCGGTCGATGGACTTCTGCACGGCCAGGCGCACTTGTTGATCGGCGAGGATGCGCTCGCCACGGGTGTTGGGGTACAGATTCAGCGCCGGGCCCGGCAGCGAGCGGCTCTGGATGGTCGCGCCCTTGGACTGGAACAGCTTGAGGTCGACCTCCGAAAACGGGTTGCGTGGCCACAGGATGTCGGCCTTGCCCTGCAAGAACAGGCCGTTGCGCACGCTCTCTTCGGGGATGTAGCTGATGTCGACGGCGTCCAGGTGTGCCTCACCCGGGTTCTTCATATTCGCCGAGGGCCACGCGTAACCCTTGCGTTTTGTCAGGCGCGCGCCGACTTCCGGGGTATAGCTGGCCAGCACAAACGGCCCGGTACCGATGATCTTGCCCAGAGAGCGTTCCTTGACCGTGAGTGCATAGGACGCGGGCGCAAGGATTGCCAAGTTGGTGGTAGAAGTGGCTTGTAAAAAGCCCGCGTTGGGTTTAGCCAGTACCAGCTTGACGGTGAAGTCGTCGACCACTTCGGCGTGGTCATAACCTGCCAGGTAGGTGGCGCCGAAGGTCGCCGGCAGTTGGGTGGCCAGTGCCTTGTCGCTGTCGAACGCGGTTTTTACCGCGTTAGCGTCGAAGCGCTCGCCGTTGCTGAACGTCACGTTGTCGCGTAAGTGAAAGGTGTAGGTCAGCGCGTCGTCACTGATCTCCCAGCTCTTGGCCAGCCAGGGGATGATCTTGCCGGTTGCCGGGTCCTGGTCGGTGAGCGACTCGGCGACATTGCGCAGCAGAACGCGGTGTTCCAGCCAGTACACCTGGAATGGGTCGACGCTGACCAGGGTGGTGTTGTCGCCAAAAAATGCAATGTTCAGGGTTTTGTTCGCTTGCGCCTGGTCACCCGAAGGTGAGCAGGCGGCCAGGCTGATCGCCAGGGCGCAGGGGGCCAGCAGACGGCTCATCAAGTTGGAGGTGTTCAATGGGGTGCCCTCGTTTGGCGATGTGAATCAGAAGTCGTAGGCCAGCTTGGTGTAGTCGCGGTCCTTGAGGTTGTTCAGCGGGTAGTAGCCGTCAGGAAACACCTCCGGCACCGCCGCGCGGCCGGTGGGCGGGTACCGCCGCCAGCAGCGAACCGGTCAACAGCGACAGGTGGAATTTTTTCAGCGGGGCGGGATGAGAAATATCGGGCATATCGAGAGAGATCCATGTCGGGGGTACGTCCTCCGCCAGGCATGGGGTCGGTCTGTGAAGTGAAGATATCTCTATAAAAAACTGCGGGGAAAGTCTTTTTTAGAATAAGCTAATTATTAGATATTGTTATCTTGTGGTTTTATAAGATCACCTATTTTTATTACCCGGCTGGCGCGGCGTGTCGGCTCGCCGTTGGATGTGCGCGACGTCATCGCCTGTCATAATCCACCCGTCTCACCCCTAAATCCCACACGGAGTCCATGCCATTGATGGTGCTGTTCAATCGATTGAGCGCGTTTTCCATCCAGGCGCGCAGGGCACTGAAGCTGGTCTGGGGGACGTCGCGCCCCTTATTCATAGGCCTGCTGCTGGCCACCATCGTTGCAGGTCTGTTGCCTGCGCTGGCTGCCTGGATCGGCCAGCGTATTGTCGATGGCGTGGTGCATGCGATGCAGATTCATGCAGCCGGCAGCCAGGCACCCGTGTGGCCAGTGATGCAATACGTGCTGGCCGAGGCGGGCGTGTTGGGGCTGCTGGCCGCCGCTCAGCGTGCGTTGTCAATGCAGCAATCGTTGCTGCGGGTGCAGTTGGGGGTGAAGGTCAACCTGATGATTCTGGAGAAGGCCCAGACCCTCTCGCTCACGCAATTTGAAGACGCCGAGTTCCACGACAAGCTGGTGCGCGTGCGCCAGGGCGCGTCGACACGGCCGCTGAGCCTGGTCACCAAGGGCCTGGGGTTGGTGCAGAACCTGATCTCGCTGGTCAGCTTTGCCGTGTTGTTAGTGCACTTTTCGCCGTGGGCGCTGGTGATTCTGGTGGTCGGCGCCTTACCGGTTTTCTTCGCCGAGACGCATTTCTCGGGCAATGCGTTTCGCCTGTTCCACCGGCGTGCGCCGGAGACCCGTCAGCAGAATTACCTGGAATCGCTGCTGTCCCACGAGACCCATGCCAAAGAGGTCAAGCTGTTCGGCCTGGCGCCGCTGTTCCTCAAGCGCTACCGCGACAACGCCCGACGCTTGTACGCCGAAGACCGCCAGTTGACGGTGCGCCGGGATGCCTGGGGCTTTGCCCTGGGCCTGCTGGGCACCGCGGCGTTTTATGTGGCTTACGCCTGGGTGGTGCTGGACACCGTGCGCGGCCAGACCAGCCTGGGGCAGATGACCATGTACATCGTGCTGTTCAAGCAGGGGCAAAGCGCGATCACCGCCAGCCTCAGCGCGATTGCCGGCCTGTATGACGACAGTCTGTTTCTCTCAGACCTTTATGAGTACCTGCTAACCCCAGTGGTCGTGCCGAGTGGCCGGCTTACCCAGGGCGCGCGTCCCGGCGACGGTCTGCGTTGCGAGCACGTGGGGTTCAGTTACCCCGGCGCTGAGGGGCCGGCATTGACTGACATCAACCTGCACTTGGCGCCGGGGCAAAGCCTGGCCCTGGTGGGCGAGAATGGCTCGGGCAAAACCAGCCTGATCAAACTGCTCACGCGCCTGTATACCCCGCACGAGGGGCGTATTCTGCTGGATGGCAGCGACTTGCAAGACTGGGATGAACAGACACTGCGCCAGCGCATTGGGGTGATTTTCCAGGATTACATCCGCTACCAGATGACCGTCGGCGAGAACCTTGGCGTGGGTGACGTCGATGCGCTGAACGACGAGGTGCGTTGGCGCAAGGCTGCAACCCAGGGGGTGGCCGCCGGGTTCATCGAACGCCTGAGCAAGACCTACGGCACACCGTTAGGGCGCTGGCTTGGCGGCCAGGAGTTGTCGGGTGGGCAATGGCAGAAGGTTGGGTTGTCACGCGCATATATGCGCCAGGAGGCGGATCTGCTGATTCTTGACGAGCCGACGGCGGCGCTGGACGCCGGCGCCGAGGCGGCGGTGTTCGAGCACTTTCGCGAACACGCCAAGGGCCGCATGACGTTGTTGATTTCCCATCGATTCTCCAGCGTGCGCAATGCCGACCACATCATCGTGCTGGACGGCGGGCGAATCCTGGAGGAGGGCAGTCATCACCAACTGATGGCGGCGGGTGGACGCTATGCCGAGTTGTTCGATGTTCAGGCGCGGGGGTATCGCTAGGTCCCGAGCGCCACGCCCGACGATACCTCCAGGGTATCCCTCCAGACTTTATCCATATTGGACGCCCCCCTACCCAAGCGTCAGCCTGAGCCCAATAACGATAAAAGAGTCGCGACCATGACCGTGCTATTGAGTGAGCGCAGCCAGATTTTCCAGGGCGCCGATGCCTACGCGGTGTCGGACTACGTCAACCAGCATGTGGGCAGCCACTGCATTCGCCTGCCTCCCAGGGGCCAGCCCCGGGCAAGTATCAGCCATCGCACCTTCGCCAGCCTGGACCTGTGCCGCATCAGCTACGGCGCACCGGTGCGGGTCACGTCGGTGGCGCTGGAGACCATCTACCACCTGCAGATCCTCTTGAGCGGGCATTGCCGCTCCAACTCCCGTGGCGAGGATGATGTGTTCGGGCCGGGGGAAATCCTGCTGATCAATCCGGACGACCCGGTAGACCTGACCTATTCCGCCGACTGCGAAAAATTCATCATCAAACTGCCGGTGCGCCTGCTGGAAAACGCCTGCCTGGAGCAGCACTGGAGCCTGCCGCGGGCGGGGGTCCGCTTCACGACGGCCCGCCACGCGCTCAGTGAAATGGGCGGCTTCCTGCCGTTGCTCGGGTTGATCTGCCATGAGGCGGAAAACGCTGCCGAGCCCCACATGCAAGGCCTGTACGAACGCATCGTGGCCAACAAGCTGCTGGCATTGCTGGGCAGCAATGTGTCGCGGGTGCCCCCCCGGGCTGCCCACGGCGGTGGGTTTGAAGCGGTGCACGAATTTATCCAGCAGCACCTGGGCGATGACATCAGCGTCGAGCAGTTGATGGCCGTGGCCAACGTCAGTGAACGTTCGCTGTACAGCCTGTTTGAGCGCCAGGTGGGGCTGTCGCCGCGCGATTACGTACGCCGCTGCAAGCTCGAACGCGTACATGCACGCTTGCAACTAAGCAGCACGCGCAGCGTGACCGAGGTGGCTTTGGACCATGGGTTCATGCACCTGGGGCGGTTTTCCGAAGCCTATCGCAAACGCTTCGGCGAACTGCCGTCGCAGACCTGGAAACGCCATCGTTAAGCGACGTGCGCCTGGCGGATAGCGATGTGCAGGCAGCGGATATTGACGGGCAGGGCGAGCACGTACGGTGAGGGCGCCTGATACAAGAACAACGGAGGGCCCGCCCCATGATCAGTACACTCGACCGACTCGCCTGCCAATTGCGCGAGTCCGTACAGGAAGACCCCGCCACTGGGGTGTTCCGCTGCCGCCGCGACATCTTCACCGACCCCGACCTGTTTGCCCTGGAGATGAAACACATCTTCGAAGGCGGCTGGATCTACCTGGCCCATGAAAGCCAGGTGCCGCAGATCAACGATTACTTCACCACCTGGATCGGCCGCCAGCCGGTGGTCATCACCCGTGACAAGCACGGCGCGCTGCATGGCCTGGTCAACGCCTGCGCGCATCGCGGCGCCATGTTGTGCCGGCGCAAACAAGGCAACAAGGGCTCATTCACTTGCCCCTTCCATGGCTGGACGTTCAGCAACGCCGGCAAGCTGCTCAAGGTAAAGGACGCAAAGACCGGCGCCTACCCGGACAGCTTCGACTGCGACGGCTCCCATGACCTCAAGCGCCTGGCGCGCTTTGAAAACTACCGCGGTTTCCTGTTCGCCAGCCTCAGCGATGCGGTGCCGGAACTCAGCGATTACTTGGGCGAAACCCGCGTCATCATCGACCAGATGGTCGACCAGGCCCCTTTGGGCCTGGAGGTGCTGCGCGGCAGCTCATCCTATGTCTATGACGGCAACTGGAAGCTGCAAATCGAAAACGGCGCCGACGGTTACCACGTCAGCTCCGTGCACTGGAACTACTCGGCGACCATGGGCCGGCGCAACTACGACGCCGAAGGCACGCGCACCGTCGACGCCAATGGCTGGTCGAAAAGCCTGGGCGGCGTCTACGCCTTCGACCACGGGCATATCCTGCTGTGGACGCGCCTGCTTAACCCCCAAGTGCGCCCGGTGCACGCTCACCGCGAGGCCTTGGCCGAACGCCTGGGCCAAGCGCGCGCCGACTTTATCGTCGACCAGACCCGCAACCTCTGTCTCTACCCCAATGTGTACCTGATGGACCAGTTCTCGACCCAGATCCGCGTGGTGCGGCCCCTCGCCGTGGATAAAACCGAAGTGACAATCTATTGCATGGCGCCCATCGGCGAAAGCGCCCAGGAGCGCGCCACGCGGATTCGCCAGTACGAAGACTTCTTCAATGTCAGCGGCATGGGCACCCCGGATGACCTCGAGGAGTTCCGCGCCTGCCAGACCGGTTACCAGGGCGCGAGCACCCTGTGGAATGACTTGAGCCGTGGCGCCAAGCAGTGGGTCGAGGGTGCGGACGAAAATGCCTTGGCCATGGGTATGCAACCGCAGCTCAGCGGGGTCAAGACCGAGGACGAGGGCTTGTTTGTGCGCCAGCATGCGCACTGGGCCCAAAGCCTGCAGCGTGCAATCGAGCGCGAACAGCAAGGGCTGATAGCCAGCGACTGTGAGGTGCTGCCATGAGTCTTGCCCGGGACCACCTGCTGGATTTTCTTTACCGTGAAGCGCGCCTGCTCGACGACCGCCAATGGGATGAATGGCTGGCCTGCTATTCGCCCAAGGCCGAGTTCTGGATGCCCGCCTGGGACGATCACGACACTCTTACCGAAGACCCGCAGCGCGAAATCTCGCTGATCTACTACCCCAACCGTGACGGCCTGGAAGACCGCATCTTTCGCATCAAGACTGAGCGCTCCAGCGCCAGCACGCCCGAGCCGCGCACCGTGCACATGCTGTGCAACCTCGAAGTGCTGGCCGACGACGGCGCGCAGGTGGACCTGCGTTTCAACTGGCACACCCTCAGCCACCGCTACAAAACCACCGACAGTTATTTCGGTACCTCCTTCTATCGCCTCGACATCCGTGCCGAGCAGCCGCTGATAACGCGCAAGAAGGTGGTGCTGAAAAACGATTACATCCACCAGGTCATCGACATCTACCATATCTGAGGACACCGCCATGACGTATGCCATCGCCTTGAACTTCGAGGATGGAGTGACCCGCTTCATCGACTGCAAGGTGGGAGAAAAGGTGCTCGATGCGGCCTTCCGCCAACGCATCAACCTGCCCATGGACTGCTCGGACGGCGTGTGCGGCACCTGCAAATGCCGCTGTGAAACCGGCGCCTACGACCTGGGCGACGACTTTATCGACGACGCCCTGAGCGCCGACGAAGCGCAGGCGCGCCAGGTGCTGACCTGCCAAATGGTGCCGCAGTCCGACTGCGTGATCGCCGTGCCGGTGCCGTCCAGCGCCTGCAAGACCGGCACCACGCACTTTGCCGCGACGCTGGCCGGCATCACCCGACATGCCGATGCGGCGCTGGAGGTGAGTTTCGAACTGGACCAGGCGCCGGTATTCCTGCCCGGCCAGTACGTGAATATCAGCGTGCCCGACAGTGGGCAGACTCGTGCTTACTCCTTCAGCAGTCCCCCGGGCGACCCGCGCGCCAGCTTCCTGATCAAGCACGTGCCCGGCGGGTTGATGAGCGGTTGGCTCGAGCGCGCCCAGCCGGGCGACAGCGTGGCGATCACCGGCCCACTGGGGAGTTTCTACCTGCGTGAGGTGGCGCGGCCGCTGCTGTTACTGGCCGGTGGTACCGGCCTGGCGCCGTTCCTGTCGATGCTTGAAGTGCTCGCGCAGCGCCAGGAAACCCGCCCGATCCGGTTGATCTACGGCGTAACGCGGGATCAGGACCTGGTGATGATTGAGGCGTTGCAGGCTTTTACCGCGCGTTTGCCCGACTTCAACCTGGTGACCTGCGTGGCTGATCCGCACACCACTCACCCGCGCCAGGGCTATGTGACCCAGCACATGGCCGACGAAGCCCTCAATGGCGGCGATGTCGACGTGTACCTGTGCGGCCCGCCGCCGATGGTCGATGCGGTGCGCGAGCACTTCAAGCAGCAAAGCGTGACCCCGGCCAGCTTCCATTACGAGAAATTCACCCCTAACGCCGTCGCCACGTGCGATGCCGCCTGAGGACTGCCGCATGACTCAACGGTTTAACAACAAGGTCGCGCTGGTTACCGGCGCTGCGCAAGGCATCGGCCGACGTGTCGCCGAACGCTTGCTGGAGGAGGGGGCCTGGCTGGTCGCGGTGGATCGCTCCGAGCTCGTGCATGAATTGCAGCATGAGCGAGCGCTACTGCTGACCGCCGACCTGGAACAATACAGCGAGTGCGCACGGGTAATGGCCGCCGCCACGGCGCGTTTCGGGCGCATAGACGTGCTGGTCAATAACGTCGGCGGGACCATCTGGGCCAAGCCTTTTGAGCATTATGCCGAGGCTGAAATCGAGGCCGAAGTGCGCCGCTCGCTGTTCCCTACGTTGTGGTGCTGCCATTGCGTGCTGCCCTATATGCTGGAGCAGGGCGCGGGCGCGATCGTCAACGTGTCTTCCGTGGCCACACGCGGGGTCAATCGCGTGCCCTATGGCGCAGCCAAGGGCGGCGTGAATGCCTTGACGGCCTGCCTGGCCCTGGAGACTGCAGGCAGCGGGATTCGCGTCAACGCCACCGCGCCCGGCGGCACCGAGGCACCGCCACGGCGCATCCCGCGTAACAGCCACCCGCAGAGCGAGCAAGAGCGTGTGTGGTACCAGCAGATCGTCGACCAGACCCTCGAGAGCAGCTCGATGAAACGCTACGGCAGCATCGACGAACAAGCTGGCGCAATTCTGTTCCTGGCCTGCGACGAGGCCTCCTACATCACCGGCGTGACCTTGCCGGTGGGCGGCGGCGACCTCGGCTAAGGCTTTTTTCATCAGATGACATGGACTTTCCTTTTCAAACCATTCGAGGCATGCACTCAGGTGTGCCCCAATGGAGCAATCCACTGGAGATGGATGGGTCTTCATGGTCTATGAAAAGGCAGAAATGATCAGATAAACAGCTGCCAGACGGCCACTAGAGACTCTCAGGATCCCCAAAAAACATCTGAATCCTCGACCTCAACCACCGCTCCCCCGGATCATTATCCTGCGAACCCCGCCACGCCATATGCAGCTCAAACGAGCGCACCGGCAACGGCGGGTCTTCGGCCCGCAACCCACCCGCCGAGGTCAATGCTTCCGCCGCATAATCCGGCACGGTGGCCAAAATGTCCGTACCCGCCAGCAACGTACCCAGGCCATTGAACTGCGGCACCGCGAGTACAACGTGGCGCTTGCGGCCGAGTTTTTCCAGCTCTTCATCGATAAACCCGCTCAAGTCGCCGGCAAAGGAGACAAGGGCGTGGGGGCGCGAGCAGAAGTCATCCAGGCTCAGCGAGCCGGGCACGCTGTCGGCGCGCAGCAGTTTGGGCAGGCTGCGGCGCAGTACCTTGCGTTTGGCGTTGGCGGGCAGGTCGGCGGTGTAGCTGACGCCGATGGAGATTTCGCCGGAGGCCAGCAGGCCGGGCATCAGGATGTAGTTGACGCGGCGTACCACCAGCACGATGCCGGGGGCTTCGGAGCGCAGGCGTTTGAGCAGTTGCGGGAGCAGGGCGAATTCCACGTCGTCGGACAGGCCAATGCGAAACACGGCGGTGCTGGTGGCCGGGTCGAATTCGGCGGCGCGGCTGACGGCGGTGGAGATCGAGTCCAGGGCCGGGGAGAGCAGGGCGAAGATTTCCACGGCGCGGGCCGAGGGTTCCATGCTGCGCCCGGTGCGCACGAACAGGGGGTCATCGAACAACCCGCGCAGGCGTGACAACGCTGCGCTGATGGCCGGCTGGCCGAGGAACAATTTCTCGGCGGCACGGGTCACACTGCGCTCATGCATCAAGGTTTCGAATACGATCAAGAGGTTAAGGTCGACACGACGCAGGTCGTTACGGTTCATCTTGTGTCCTGGAAGAGTCAGCAAACTTGATGTGAGCGGTCACGTAGCAACCCCTGAGGTTCGATTCAGAAGGATGACCGGCATGAATCTTACGGGGAAAGGCTGGTACTCTGCACCGGCTAATTGATTTTTCCTACGATAGTTGAGGGGTGTTCCTCCTTCGCGGAATCAATGACAGGCATGTCGACTATTAATGGTGACCGGTGGTCTTACCCCCAAAGCCCAGATAAAGTTCATGGCATTAGAGGTTACTTTGACGAGGTTTGCGATGTCCCGCACGATCCGTTTTCACAAGTTTGGTCCGGCCGAGGTGCTCAAATGCGAAGAGCATGCAGCCGCACAGCCCGCACCGGGCGAAGTGCAGGTGCGTGTCGACGCGATCGGCATCAGTTGGTACGACGTTCTGTGGCGCCAGAACCTGGCGTCTTCCCATGCACGCCTGCCTTCTGGCCTGGGCCATGAAATGGCCGGTGTGGTAGTCGCCCTCGGCGACGGCGTGGATGATTTGGCAGTGGGCGATAAGGTGGCCAGTTTTCCGGCCGAGAGCCCCAATGATTACCCGGTGTATGGCGAGCAGATCGTCTTGCCCCGTTCGGCCCTGACCCGTTACCCGGATGTCTTGAGCCCGATTGAAGCCAGCGTGCATTACACGCCGCTGCTGATTGCGTACTTTGCCTACATGGACCTGGCGCGGGTCAAGCCCGGCCAGTTTGCCCTGGTGACCGACGCCAGCCACTGTGCCGGCCCTTCGTTTGTGCAGCTGGGCAAGGCCCTGGGTGTACGGGTGATTGCCGCCACCAAAGACAGTGCTGAACGTGAATACCTGCTGTCTCTCGGGGCGGAAAAGGTCATCGTGACCGAAGAACAAGACCTGCTGATGCAGATCAACAAGTTCACGGACAACCGTGGCGTCGACGTGGTGTTCGATGGCTTGGGAGGCCCGCAGATGTCGCTGCTTGGGGACGTCCTGGCGCCGCGCGGCAGCCTGGTGCTGTATGGCCTGCAAGGTGGCAATCAGACGCCATTCCCGGCCTGTGCGGCGTTCCAGAAGAACATTCAGTTCTTTGTGCACTGTATCGGCAACTTCACCGGCAAGCCGGAGCTGGGCATTATCCAGGACCAAGTGGCGTTGCAGCGTGCGTTGCGCGATATCAACCAGCTGACGGCCGACCGTGTGCTTGTCCCACTGAAAACCACGGTATTTCCGTTCAGTCAGTTCGTCGAAGCGCACCGATACATGGATGAATGCCCGTGCCGCGAACGGGTGGCGTTGCAGGTTGAAGCTGTTTGAGCTGTAGGAGTATTCGCAAATGAATACTCCGGCGCCTGAGCTGATGAGGCAAATGCGCCATTTGACAGGGCTTAACCCGCACCGGGGTTGAGCCGCCGCAGGGGCGTTCTACCCCGCAAACAATACCGTTATTGCCATGCGCCGCCCTGAAATCCAGTGCGGCGCTCTTGTGTGGGCGTCATTCAAGTGGGGCTGGCAGGTCATCTGAACTGCTTTTTGACGCTGTTCTGTATCTGTTAATCATTATTTGAGTGCCGATAATTGAGTCTTCATTGTCATCTCAAGGATTGAGCCATGATTGATTACACGGCAGTTGCGTCACGCACCTTCAGAACTAACGAGGCTCGGATTGTTTTTTTCGGCAAGTGCAAAACGAATACCCTTTTGCTTTACGCGCAGCCCAGGTGCGCAGGTGATTAATATTCGTCGGACAATTCTCTAATTGCTTAGTTAAAACAGTGTAGGACGTTGTCGGAACATTCCTAAGGCTAACAGCTGTTTCGCTGGAGCCCGCGCAGGCGCTGGATTCTCCGGCGGAGCAGCCATGGGCGCCTTCAATGCTCTCACCTGCGCTTTTGTTGCAAGGTGCTAATGTTGACTCAAACTTGTGCTGCGCAATGGAAGACAAGCCTACAGATGTAATAGGTCGAGCAACGCTGTTTGGTAGTTGCTTGAAACTGATATTTCAACTCAGGTAGTAGAACGATGAGCACTATTCATGAACAAGCCATGAGCTATGTTTACCAGCAAGTTCTGCAACGTTTAATCGGGCACTTTACGCGCGCCGAACGAACGTCACTTCAATTGCTCGTTCAGCGAATCGTGGTGGCCGCAGGCGGCATGGAACAAGTGGGCAATTACAAAGTACTGATCGCCCATGGTGGCGGCGAAGTGAGCAGCTACACCCTCGCGTTGCTGCGTGCGGCGCAACTGACCATTGCCGGACGCTCGCCCAAGACTTTTCAGATACGGGTGGCAACATTGCGGCATGCGGGTATGACTCAAGCAACGCTCGACTCACTGAATCAAGGCTACGCAGCGCTGTTCTTCCATGACGACCCCCGCGTAGAGCTGTTGATGGTGGAAAACCATGAGGTGCTGCCATTTAACCATCAGCGCCCGGCGTCCAATGCCGCTCGGGAAATCAGCCAGCGTAACAAGCTGATGATCGGGCACCTGACATCCGGCGATATCCGCGCCGCCCTGTGCGATGACACGCTCCTGGCCCTCGGCGATTTCTATCAACGGGTCGCTACCTGGAACGGCGGCGTACACGCCTTGGTCAGCGGTGACTCAGCGCGCAAGCAAAGCCAATACATCGCGTGGCTGAAAAAAAGCGCGCTGGCGACCGGCCTTGCCTTTGCGCCCGCTAAGCCATCGTCGCTCAATGCATGGTTTGCACGCATGGAGGAGTGGAGTGTGGGTTGCTATCGCGACGTCTATGGCGAGCACTATGCGGGCAACGAAAGTCCGGGCCGGGGCTGGCATCGTCATTTGGCCTATATCGGCATCGCCGACTTGCTCAAAGACGCCGACGTCGGGCATGCGCCACTGCTCACCGGGTTCCTCGCCCACAAGCGGGACCCGTTCGAGTTCCATTTCAGCCATCCAGCCTATCCCAACCCAATGCTCATGGCGCATTTGCACGGCGTGCAGGCCCAGTGCCTGCGTGAGCTTTCCTACGAACATGGCGTCGCGGGGTTTGTTCGGCGTGCGGCGGACTTCCTGCATCGCAGGCACGTGCCGGTCGCGCTGATCAAAGAAGCGTCCGGGCGAGAAGGGCAGTTGCTGTCCACCGCCTACATCCAGGAGTTCTCGGGTCTGGACGACAGCCAGCTGACCTGCCTGTTATTTGCACCCTTTGTTCAGCATGGCGAGCGGTTGGAGAGTTTCTTGCGTCAATGCCATCCCGGCATGCTGGTAGCGCTCCCCGAACTCCACAAGGCACTACAGGGCAAACCCGCAGCGGACATCCTGCATCAGTGGCTGGTAGATACCAGTGGGTTGCCGCTGCCGCTGTTGCAGCACCTGTATCGTAAGCGCCCGCTGTTGGAAGGACGCGGCACGCGGGCGCGCAAACGAGCTTTCGCGCGGCCCGAGGCGCGCGTCGCCCAAGTGTCGGGGCGTTAGCAACGTGTGTCCGCCAATGAACGCCGGTGAGCAACGATGAACCTTCGGGGGGAGCGGCAAGTAGACTTTGCCTATCAGGCGGTATACCGCTACATGATCAACCTGATCAACGAAGTCAGCCGGGAAACGCCGGTGAAACTGCCGTCCCTGCGGCAGTTATCGACGCGCATGAATGTGTCGATCTCGACGATTCAGTACGCCTATTCGTTGCTGGAAAAGGAAGGCCGAGTGTACTCGGTGGCCAAATCCGGCTACTTCGCTTGGCCCGTGGCTGCAAACGCGCCCCTTATGGCCGGTACTGATTTGCTCGAGCGCTTGTACACGGCTGCACGGCGCCCGGCGATGGTGGTACTCAGTGGTGATGAACCGGCGCTGTTGGGGTCGGTGGATGGCGCCTTGCTGGCGCTGGAACGCCAACTGGTACGCCGGTATCCCCATCACCTGCAACCTTCGCAACCCTGCGGTGTGTGGGAGTTGCGCGCTGCCTTGGCCGCCCGCTATACCTCGTCGCCCACCCGCTGCTGGCAAGCGGATGAGGTGTATGTGGGGGCGGACCTTCAAGGCGTACTGGGCATCCTCATTGATGCCCTGGGCCTCAAAGGCACCGTGGTGGTGGTTGAATCGCCCTGCGATTACCTGGTGTTGCGCCTGCTACAGGCCGCTGGCGTACGGGTTATTGAATGGCCCTGGCGTGCCGACGGCCGTCCGGACCTGGCCACATTGGAGCACCTGCTGCGCCATGAACCGGTGCACCTTGTGCTGCTCTCATCCGTGGTCAGCATGCCCTCGGGTAACACCATGACCGAACCCGAGCGGCTGCACGTAGCGCGACTGCTCGACCAGCACGGCTGCTGGTTGCTGGAGAACGATACCTTCGGTGACCTGAGCTTTGCGCCGCCCGGGCCGGCCTTGCGCAGCCGGGTCAACCCAGAGCGGCTGATCGTGTTTTCTTCGTTCGAAAAGGTGTTGGGCCCGGAAGCCCCCTTTGGTTACCTGCTGGCGCGGCAGATGAGCAGTGAATTGCAGCGCCAATTCTTGCTGCGTTCATTTCGACTGTCTGCTATCCGACAACGCGCCATTGCCCGGCTTTATGAGAGTGGGCGGTTTGACCAGCACCTGCAGACGCTGCGTCAGCGCCTTCACGAGCAGGCCCATGCCATGAGTCACCGCTTGGATGTGCGTCTGCAAGGGCGTGTGCATTACCGC
The DNA here is from genome assembly GCF_018135665.1 of Pseudomonas sp. B2021. Lineage (NCBI taxonomy): Bacteria > Pseudomonadati > Pseudomonadota > Gammaproteobacteria > Pseudomonadales > Pseudomonadaceae > Pseudomonas > Pseudomonas sp. B2021. The sequence continues at coordinate 3,324,872 of NZ_SMOF01000001.1, read as the reverse complement.
ATGCCCGTGGCCGGGGCGAGTTTTTGGTTGCAGTCGACGGCGCCGGTGGACATGCGCCTGGTGTTTCAGCGCATGCTCGCCCAGCAGGTGGTGATTGCCCCGGGCGAGCTGTTCAGCCTCAGTGGTTTGCATCACCAGCATATGCGCTTGAGCCATACCTTTAGTGGCCATCCCAACCTCGACATCGCCCTGGATACGCTGGCGCAGTCACTACGGCAGGCGCAGACTGAGTAGGAGCGAGCTTGCTCGCGAAAAACGTCAACGATAACGCGCGCTGCCTGAATAAACGCGGCGCTTGTGAGTTTTTCGCGAGCAAGCTCGCTCCTACAACTATCCAATGTGGGAGCTGGCCTGACAGCCGGTCAGGCCGAGTGCATATCCTCACCTCAATTATGCGAAATTTCTCTTCAGGCTGTCGGATCGATACCGTCGCGCAGTAGTCCAAGTCTCAGTAAACTGTCATTTTTTCCGAATCCTTCTTTTCGAGGTTTATGCATGACTATCAGTCCTTTTGCGGGCAAACCGGCGCCAGCCCAGTTGCTGGTGGATATCCCGCGACTGGTCACGGCCTACTACACCGGCCAGCCTGATGCAGCGATCTCCACTCAGCGCGTGGCTTTTGGTACCTCCGGGCACCGTGGCAGTTCGTTCGAACTGAGTTTCAACGAGTGGCATGTGCTGGCTATCAGCCAGGCCATCTGCCTGTACCGCGAAGCCCAGGGCATCACGGGCCCATTGTTTGTCGGCCTGGATACCCATGCATTGTCGACGCCAGCCGGTGCCAGTGCCTTGGAAGTCCTGGCGGCCAACGGCGTGCACGTGATGCTGGCCGAGGGCGATGAGTACACGCCGACGCCGGCGATTTCCCACGCCATCATTTGCTACAACCGTGGCCGTACCAGCGGCCTGGCGGACGGCATTGTGATTACACCGTCCCACAACCCGCCGCAAAGTGGCGGCTACAAGTACAACCCGCCTAACGGTGGCCCAGCCGATACTCACGTCACCAAGTGGATCGAAGCCAAGGCCAACGAACTGCTCGCCAACAAGTTGGCCGGGGTCAAGCGCATCACTCACGCCCAGGCGCTCAAGGCAGACACCACCCATCGCCATGACTACCTCAACAGCTACGTGGCCGACCTGATCAACGTGATCGACATGGACGCGATCCGTAGCGCCGACCTGCGCTTGGGCGTGGATCCATTGGGCGGAGCAGGGGTGCGCTATTGGTCGGCGATTGCCGAGCACTACCGCTTGAACCTGGAGGTGGTGAATACCGAGGTCGACGCAACCTTCCGCTTCATGAGCGTCGACTGGGATGGCCAGATTCGCATGGACCCGTCTTCCAGCTACGCCATGCAAAGCCTGATCGGGCTCAAGGAACGCTTCGACGTTGCGTTTGCGTGTGACCCGGACCACGACCGCCACGGCATCGTCACGCCCTCTGGTGGCTTGCTGGCGCCCAACAACTACCTGGCGGTGTCCATCGACTACCTGTTCCAGAACCGTCCGGACTGGCGTGCCGACGCGGCCGTAGGCAAGACCGTGGTCAGCAGCGGCCTGATCGACCGCGTCGCAGCGCGCATCGGCCGTCGCCTGTACGAAGTACCGGTGGGCTTCAAGTGGTTTGCCGATGGCTTGTTCGAAGGTTCGTTGGGGTTTGGCGGCGAAGAAAGCGCCGGCGCCTCGTTCCTGCGCAAAGACGGCAGCGTGTGGAGCACCGACAAGGACGGCCTGATCCCGGCCTTGCTGGCCGCAGAAATGACCTCGCGCAAAGGCCAGGACCCGAGCCAGTTCTACCGTGGCTTGACCGATGCCCTGGGTGAGCCGTTCGCCATTCGCGTGGATGCCAAGGCCACTCCAGCGCAAAAAGCCCTGCTGGGTAAACTGTCGCCGGAGCAGGTCACGTCCACGCAATTGGCCGGGGAGAGCATCCAGCAGATCCTCAGCCATGCGCCGGGCAACAACCAAGCGATTGGCGGTTTGAAAGTCATGACCGAAAACGGCTGGTTTGCCGCACGGCCTTCGGGCACTGAGGACATCTACAAGATCTACGCCGAGAGCTTCATTGGCGAAGAACACCTCAAGCAACTGGTGGAAGAGGCGCAGGTGTTGGTCGATGGTGCAATCAGCCAATAACTGACACTGTATGTAGGAGCGAGCTTGCTCGCGAAAAACGTCAACGATAACGCGTGCTTCTGAATGAACGCGGCGTCGGTGAGTTCTTCGCGAGCAAGCTCGCTCCTACATGATCAGGCCAGGTCTACCAGCACAATTTCGCTGTCTTCAATCGCCGTCACCCGCAATACCTCTTCATCCTCCACCGCCACACCGTCTCGCGCCTTTGCCTGCACACCATTGACTTCAATCACGCCCGTGGCGGGCACCAGGTAGGCACGGCGACCGCTGTCCAACCGGTACTCCGCGCTTTCCCCGGCCTTCAGGTTCGCCGCCACCAAGCGTGCATCCGCACGAATCCGCAAGCTTTCAATGTCGCCAGCCTTACCACTGGCCAGCGTTACAAAGCCCTCGCGGTGGCCTTGTGGAAACGGTTTGGCGCCCCAGGACGGCGGCAAGCCAGCCTCATTGGGAATGATCCAGATCTGAAAGATCTTGGTGGGCGTAGCCTCCAGGTTGTACTCGCTGTGGGCAATGCCGGTGCCTGCACTCATTACTTGCACGTCGCCGGCTTCGGTGCGGCCTTTGTTACCCAGGCTGTCGGCATGGCTGATGGCCCCTTCGCGCACATAGGTGATGATTTCCATGTCGCGGTGCGGGTGCTGGGGAAAGCCGCTGCCGGGGGCGATAATGTCGTCGTTCCACACCCGCAGGTTGCCCCAGTGCATGCGCTGGGGGTCGTGGTATTCGGCAAAGGAAAAGTGGTGATGAGCGTCAAGCCAGCCATGGTGGGCGCCGCCCAGTGTGTTGAAAGGTCGAAGTTCAAGCATGATCGTCTCCTGTTGATGGGCCTATCATCCAGCAGCGCATGATCGAGAAAAAGCGTAAAAAACGCCTGTTTATGATTCATTTATTCGATGGTTAACCCCGGTGTTCACTTTCACTTCATCGCCTAACTGCATGACAGCAAAGCATTTGGCTGGAACTGAGCGGCGTTTCCGGCGACCATGACGGCTTGGTCAAAACAAGCTCACCGCAGGAGTCCGCGTGTCGCAACAACAGCCTGATCTACCTCCCGAACTGCGCCCCTTGGCTGAAATGCCGCTGTTGAAGCGGCTTGCCGCTCGCCTGTTCGGCCATGGCCTCACGCGTTTGCGTGCGCAACATCGGTTTTCCTGGTTGCATGGCCAGGCGGACGGCTTTCGCAGTGGGCATGAGGCGGGCGTTGAATACGGTTACCGCGAGGGCAAGGCCGATGGCATTGAAGAGGGCCGCCAGGTCCTGTTGATTCGTGACTTTCGCCCCGATGAGTACCGTGCGCCAGGCGTAGATGACAGCCTGTTCGACGATTGGCGGTTGCCGCTCACCGCAGAGCTGAAGAAACGCATGAAGGCCGATGTCGCACGCCTGCTGCCAGCCCACGCGCAGCCAAGTGCGGCGCAATGGAAGATGATCTTCAGCGACACGCCCTCGACCTCAGTGATTGCGGGCGCAGGCGCCGGCAAGTCGACGTCCTTGGTGCTGCGCATCCTGCTGCTCAGCCATTACCTGGGCTTTGAGCTAAGTTCCATGACGGTGGTGACGTTCACCCGCGAGTCGCGCAAGGACTTCATCAACAAACTCATGGAGATTCTCAGCCTGTGGGGCCAACCCCTTGGCATTAAAGAAGCTCAGGCGGTGGTGCGCACCTTTCATTCGCGCATCCTGCCGATGGTGCGCAGCCTGCCGGGCTTTGAACGGCTGCAAGCCTTTGAGAACCTCAATGGTGGTTTTGACGACGCCGACAGCAACGCTTTCGACCTGCGTATCAGCGACGCCCAGCGGCAACAGATGAACGCCTGTTATCACCGCTTGTATGGCCGCCATGAGCGCTTTCGCGAGTTGATAGCGCCGTTGGCACGCCATGGCCTCCAGCTCAAGGAGCTGGAGCGCGATCATCCGGACGTGCAAAAGCGCATGGCCGTGACTGAACTGGCCGCCAAGCGTGATGAAGAACTCTGTGATGTGATCGAAGACCTGTGGTTTCGCGCCGGTGCCTGGCCGATCAAAGGCATCGAGCCCAGCCGTCAGGTCTTTGAAATCAACGGCGCGCAATTTCATTGCCACGGCTATATCCCGGAGCTCGATGCCTGGGTGGTACTGGGGTTCGATGGGCGCGAAAACCCGCAGATCAGTCGGCCGAATTCGAAACTCTCGGTGCGTGCAGAATGGGCGGTGAAGCGCACGTTGTTTCAAGCTTTCTGCAATAAGCCGCTGATATGGCTGGATAATTACGAATCTTCCAAGCGCCTTTTGAGCAGCCTGGGCGGCGATGCTACGGCCGGGCCAGGCTTTGATTACAAGGTTAAAGGCGAGCTCGCTTCGGCGCCCCTGTTGGACAGTTTTGTCATGGCAGCCGGGTTTATCGAGAACCTTGGTTTGGATGTGCCTACGGCGGTTGGCCAGATGAGCTTCGCCAAAGACGACCCGGACCGGCTGTTCTTCGAGGCTCTGAGCATTTTCTGGAAGGCCCTGGAAGATCACCTGCTGGAACAATCGCCGCCGATCATGACCTACAACCGGATGTTCTCGCTATTTGGCGAAAACACCCCGGAGAACCTCAAGCTGCTCAGCGATCCGCTGTTGCGGCCGATGTCGCACCTGATGATCGATGAATTCCAGGACGTGTCGCCGCAGATCGTGTCCTGGATCCGCGCCAGCCTGCGGGAAATCCGCAGCCGCGGGCCGGCCATGCACGTCGGGCGTGGGGCGCAACGCTCATCCTTGTTGTGCGTGGGGGATGACTGGCAATCGATCTACGGCTGGCGCGGCAGTTCGCCCAAGTACTTCATGGAGTTCAACAAGGAGTTTGTTTCGCCCAGCACTACCCGCGTGATGCTGGGGGAGAACTACCGCAGCCACCAGCACATCATCGACGCCGCCGAACATATCGTACGCAGTGCACCGGCCATCCCGGGCAAGAAGGCCAGGGCCAGTGGCGAGCCCAAGGCATTGGTGCCCGTCACGGTGTTGGAACGTGACGACGCGGCACTGGGGCAGCGGTTGCTGAAGCACTATCAGCGGGGCGATTCAATCCTGATGCTTTATCGAAAAAGTAGCGATAAGTTATTGATTCAGGAACATATTCAGTCGGTAGTTAATGTTGATTCTAGCTTGGCGCCTCAGGCGCGCAGGCTTAAACAGCTGACTTATCACAGTGCCAAGGGCTTGCAGGCGGATGCGGTGTTTTTGCTGGGTGATTGTCAGCATGTCACCAGTTCGCCGTACAAGAATCAGGTGTATCGCATGGCGGGTTTGGGCAAGGATGGCGACAGCGAGCCTTATGACAATGCGCAGAGAGACGAAGTGTTGCGCCTGGCCTACGTGGGGATTACCCGGGCGGTCAGCCATTGTTATTGGTATGTGGAGAAGCCGGAAGGCCAGGGTGTGAATGTGCCGAGGGCGTCTGAGCGGGTGGATGGCAGGAAGGTGTTTTTTGATGATCAGCGTTCAGTGAAGGGGGCTGGCTGACCTGCGATGACGGCCTGCCAGCCGACGCCTATCTACCTGACACCCCAACGATCGAAAATGTGGGAGCTGGCTTGCCTGCGATTGCGGCCTGCCAGCCGGCGCCTATCTACCTGAAACCCCACGATCAAAAATGTGGGAGCGGGCTTGCTCGCGAAGACGGCCTCACAGTCGACACCGTTATACCGAGTGCATATCCATTCCTGCGGTAACGGCCGCTTAGGGTTCCGCTCTGACAGCGGCTCACTTTGCAAAAGCGGCAAAGTAAGCAAAACGCTCTTGCCCCACCACTCGGCACCTCGCCTAGGCTCGGTGTGCCCGAACGCAGGCTTGAATCCGTGGGCCGCCGCCACGCGCCATCCATGGCGCGGGGCGGCTAACCCGGCGTCCTGCCGGGTTACCCACGAATTCAAGCCTGCATTCGGCCAGCGTGGTTTAACGGGGCGCCTGAGATCAAGATCAAAAGCAGATCAAGATCAAAAGCAGATCAAGATCAAAAGCAGATCAAGATCAAGAGCGACTCGCTTCGCATCGTGGTTACCGTCAAAGTGGGGCGTTACTACGCTATTGCCACCTCACGCCCGCAACGACAACGGCGGCACGAAACTCTCCAATTCATCCTCCACTGCCTCGATGATGCGCTCAACATCAGCCGCGTTCATCACCGTAGCGCACGGAATCCCCGCGATAGCGATCAACGTCTCACCGCTGGCCCGGTCGAACAGGCGGACGATCATGCTGCCGGGGGCGTCCATGCTGCCCTCGAAGCCCATCGGGTGAAAATGCCAGCGCATCAGCTGGCAGGCGTTGGGGAATGTCACTTTGTTCATGTTGCCCACCTTGTTCATTGAGCGCTTCCTTTAGCTCGCGGCAGGGGCCAGGACCTTCACTGGTCATGACAGATAAGGACTTAAAAATAGCATTCGTTCGCAACTGCAAGGTGACTTTTTTGGGCCCGTTCAGCGGTTCTTTCGCCTAATTTTGATATGGATCATGTCCTACAGAGGAATAGGCAAAAGGCCATTAGTCAGGCGCTCGATTTGACTCTTGAAGAGGCGGGTAAACTTCGGCAGTCTCAAGTATTTTTCCCGCGATAGAGCCCGATATGCCCGACATCGCTCCAGACGATGAGTATCAGAATTCCCACGCTACCGGCGCGCTGGTGCTGCGCCATCACTTGTGCTGGCGCCATCGCGATCTGGACGGAGTGATGGCCTACTATCACCCCGAGATCCAGTACCACGATTTTTTCCAGAACCGTGTGGTGGGCTATGCCGAGTTGCGCGAGTACTTGCAGGCCAGCATGCCCCGTGAGGCAGACGAGGCGATTGAACACACCGATCGCATCCGCGCCGATGGCGATACGGCGTTTATCCAGTACCGCATTACCTTGCGTGGCGGCCAGGGCCTGGTGTCGTTTCGTACCAGTGAGGCCATTACGGTGCGCGACGGGTTGATCTGGCGGGTGAATGAATATGCGTCCCTGGTGCACGAGCAACCGACCCAGGCGCTGCGCCCGACGGTCAGCCGCCTGGGTCTGTCGCCCCAGCAGTTGGGTTATATGGCCAATGACCTGCAACAATATTTCGAGCGTCAGCAACCGTACCTGGACCCGGAGCTGGACCTGCAGCGGGTCGCCAAGGCCTGTGGCTACAGTCGCAACCAGATGTCCTACCTGCTGAACCAAGTGCTGGGGCAGAGCTTCTATCGCTACGTCAACCAGGCGCGACTTCAGCATTTGCTGGCCGCGCTGGACTGCGCCACACCACCCATCAAGGTGGATGATCTGGCCTTTGCCGCCGGTTTCAATTCACTTTCGGCGTTCTACAGCGCTTTTCGCCAGCACACCGGGCAATCGCCCAAGGCGTACCTCAAACAAATTTCTCTGCGTGCACGCGCGCAAGACAGCCCCTGACGCTGCGCTCTAGGATCGACCCTATCGAACCGAGGTAGGGGAACCTGGCATGCCGGCATGGCGCAGTATCAGTTTATGGATGGACCAACTGGACGACCCGCTGGTGGCGCGGCCGTCGCTGGAGCACGACCTGGACGTCAATGTGGCGATCATCGGCGCCGGCTACACCGGCCTGTGGACCGCCTATTACCTGAAGCGCCAGGCCCCCGAGCTGAAAATTGCAATCATCGAGGCGCAAACGGCCGGTTTCGGCGCATCCGGGCGCAATGGTGGCTGGTTGATGGGCAACCTCTTGGGAGAAGACCGTCTTCTGGCGGGGCTTGCCCCCAATCAGCGTCGCGCTTCGTTTGATCTTTTGCATGGCATTCCCGATGAAGTGGCCCAGGTGCTGGCGCGCGAAGGCATTGACTGCGATTACCGCAAAGGTGGCGCCTTGTATTGCGCCGCACGCTACCCCGAACAGGAAGGCAGCCTGCGCCGCTATCTGGACAAGCTGTACGCCCAAGGCCTCACCGAAGCGGACTACCGCTGGCTCAGCCCGCAGCAATTGGCCGAGCAGGTCCGCATTGCCAAGCCTTATGGCGGCATCTATGCCCCCCACGTCGCGACCATCCACCCGGCGAAACTGGTGCGTGGCCTGGCGTGGGCCGTTGAGAACCTGGGTGTAGCCATCTACGAGAACAGCCCCGTGACCCATTGGCAGTCCGGCAGCCTGCGCACCGCCAAGGCCAGCGTGCGCGCCGCCTGGGTGGTGCCTGCTGTCGAGGGTTACGCCAATACCTTGCCGCCGTTGGGCCGCTATCAGTTACCGGTGCAGAGTTTGATCGTTGCCACCGAACCGCTGTCGGCCAGCACCTGGGCAGACATCGGGCTCAGCCAAGGCCAGGCCTTTGGCGAGAGCAGCCGTCAAGTTACCTACGGCCAGCGTACGGCCGACAATCGCCTGGTGTTCGGCGCCCGTGGCGGTTATCAATTTGCCGGCAAGTTGCGGCACAACTTCGACCTGACCGACAGCGAAGTGGAGTTGCGTCGCTACCTGTTTGGCGAACTCTTCCCACAGCTGAAAAAGGCCAGGATTACCCACTCCTGGGGCGGCAACCTCGGCATGTCGCGCCGTTTTCGACCGCACATGCTCTGTGACCACAGCACCGGCGTCGCACTGTCCGGCGGCTATGGCGGGGAGGGCGTGGGGGCCACCAACCTCGGCGGCCGCACCCTGGCCGATTTGATCCTGGGTCGCGACACCTTGCTGACCCAACAACCCTGGGTGATTCGCGAGGGCGGCCTCAAAGCACTAAAGGCCTGGGAGCCCGAGCCGTGCCGCTGGCTGGGCTACAACGCGATCATTCGCAGTTTTGTTCATGAAGATCAGGTCTTGGCCAACCCCAACACTGCGCCCTGGCGTCGCAAGCTGGCGACCGGCATTGCCAGTTTCATGGAAGGTTTAATGCACTAAGTCGTTCCACCCACAGGGGAAAACCCATGAGCATCACCCAATTCAAAGACACGCTGAACACCCCTCTGCCGGATTCATCACCGGTGGCGGCGCCCCTGGGCGAGCCCATCGCCGTGGCCTCCACGCTGAGCGTGGAGCGCAACGACGGCGTCGAGACCGGTATCTGGGCCTGTACGCCGGGGCGCTGGCGTCGGCAGATCACGTCCCAGGAGTTCTGCCATTTCATCCAAGGGCGCTGCACCTTCACGCCTGATAACGGGGAAACCCTGCACATACAAGCCGGTGACGCACTGATGTTGCCAGCCAATAGCACCGGTATCTGGGATATCCAGGAGACCGTGCGCAAGACCTATGTCCTGATTCTGTAACGCTTTGATCCTTGATCGCCTGCCATAAAAAGCCCTAAAACCGCCAGGAAATCGAACCATGAAAGCCATTGCCCTGTTGCCCTTGATGTTGGTGGCCTCTATCAGCCAGGCCGCTGAGACTGTGAAGATCTATAACTGGTCGGACTACATCGCACCGGACACCACCAAAAATTTCCAGCAAGACACCGGCATCGGTTTCACCTACGACGTGTACGACAGCAACGAAACCCTCGACGGCAAGCTGATGACCGGTAAATCAGGCTACGACGTGGTATTCCCCTCCAACCATTTCATGGCTCGGCAGATCCAGGGCGGCGCCCTGAAAAAGCTAGACAAGAGCCAGTTGCCCAACTGGAAAAACCTCAACCCGGTGCTGCTCAAGGCCCTGGAAAATAACGACCCTGGCAATGCCCACGGCTTCCCGTACCTGTGGGGCAGCACCGGTATCGGCTACAACATCGACAAGGTCAAGGCGGTACTCGGCGACAATGCCCCGGTGGACTCCTGGGACTTGATCTTCAAACCGGAAAACATGGCCAAGCTGCAAAAATGCGGCGTCGCCATCCTCGATAACGGCCCCGAACTGCTGCCTGCCGCGCTGAATTACCTGGGCTTGCCGCACCACAGCAAAAAAGCCGAGGACTACAAAAAGGCCGAAGCCCTGCTGATGAAAGTGCGACCTTACGTGGCGTATTTCCATTCTTCGAAATACACCGCCGACCTGGCCAATGGCGATATCTGTGTAGCCGTCGGTTTCTCCGGCGATATCCTGCAGGCCGAAAGCCGCGCCAAGGAAGCCAAGAACGGCGTGAATATCGGCTACAACATTCCCAAGGAAGGCGCAGCGATCTGGTTCGACATGGTGGCCATGCCCGTCGACGCACCGAATGAGAAAGCCGGCTATGCGTTCATGAACTACCTGCTGCGCCCCGACGTGATGGCGAGTATCACCAACTACGTGCACTACGCTAACGGCAACGCGGCGGCCGACAGCCTGGTAGACCCGGCGATCAAGGCCGATACAAAGGTGTATCCAAGCGCGGAAATGATGGGCAAGTTATTTGCACTGGAGGCCATGCCGTTGAATATCGACCGGGTGCGTACTCGGGTTTGGAACACCATTCGCACAGGGCGATAATTCACACCTTTCGTGTGCTGGCATGGAGTGTTTTTTAATAGTGCGGACTTTATTAAGGTGTCCGCATAATTAAACTGCCATACCAGCATACTGCCATTGAAATAAATGCTCGCAACAGGGAGCTCTTTCGGGATTGTTAAGTCACTATAAAGTTGATAGGGCGAATGAACGGTTGCGAGATATGTACAGTGTCAATTTCTTGAAATGATGTGTTAAAGATAATGGCTGGGAGATGAGGGGGGAATGTGAGAGCGTTGCGTACTGAAATATGCGTAGTACTTCAACATAAAACTGACTAAAGGGTTATAAATATGACGACATACGCCCCCCTTCCTATCGGTGGAACCTGGACCTCACCGGTCTCTCATACTCCCGTATTACGGGGCGAAAACCGTGCTGAACGGCTTGTCGCCGTCCCCGGCGAAGCGTCTGTGCTTATCGGGCGGGGCGGCGCTGACCATTTATGGGGAGCGTGGGGTGCAAATACCTTCAAGTATGAAAAGCTCTCCGACTCCTCTCGCACTAACGAAGATGTTATCTTTAATTTTGATCCTGGGGAGGACAAGATTGACGTATCAAAACTGCTAAGTAAGTACAAGGTGAAGGAAGTCAGAATTCGGAATGAGCCGCCCGAGAAAATAGGTGATGTACAGATCATACATAGCCCCTTTGGCGACAGTAGACTCACAATCAAAGTGCGCCCCCATGGGCCAGACTTCTCTGTTCGTATTGATGCCATGAAATTGTTGCCTGAGCATATCGATTTCTTCAGTCGTCGTTAAAGTCTTGGTTGATGCCGGGTCGATCAGGTAAGCCATACCGCTGAGTATCGATCACGTGGGTGCTCGGGTAGGGAATGCCATCCGAACGAGGGATGATTAGCTGGCGGTCACATTTATAAGCCGCTGGCTTGAAGTATAAGCCAGCAGCCCTGGCGCCCAGATGATAAATGCGCTATTGGCGGTGACCTTAATAAATAATAACGTCATATTTAAGACATTTAATGTCAAGTATTTCGAGTGGAAAGTGTTATTGCCTGCGTGAGAAATTTCGATCCGCAGCGCGTAACACTTTCACATACACTCATTATCTGACAGGTGACTTATATGTCCTCAATACAAAGCCTTCCCACTGGCGGCACGTGGACCCAACCGGAAAACAGCCCGCCGACCTTGCGTGGTACAGACCAGCGTGAGCGCCTGGAAGCCAAGCGCGGCGAGCCCTCGGTGCTCGTCGGCGGCGGTGGTGCCGACCAGTTGGTGGGGCGCCAAGGTGAGAATACATTCAAATATGAAAAAAGCACCGACTCCCTTGGCGATGACCCAGACACTATCTTGAATTTCAACCCAAAGGAGGATGAGATCGATGTGTCCGGAGTTTTAAAAGAAAACAACATCTCAGCCATTAATATCCAAACAGGCCCGCCCGTGGACGTGGGTGATGTGCAACTGACCCACGAATTTGGCGTAAGCACCTTGAATATCAAGGTTAACCCTGAAGGGCCGAACTTTTCTGTGCGAGTGGACGGGGTAAATCTCTTGCCGGAGCATATTAATTTCTTTCAGTAGGATTAAGCCTATGGGTTCTCCAAGTCATGGCCCAACGACTGAATGAATAACGAAAACAACTCGGGCTGCGACGAGATGTCCAGCTTGGCGTACAAATGCCTGCGGTGCACTTTTACCGTGTCCGGCGAGATCTTCAGGCGTTCGGCCATGGCCTTGGAGGAGAACCCACGCAACACCAGGCGGGCGATTTCCAGCTCGCGGTCCGACAGCACACCGCTGCCGAAATGACTCAGCGCATCGCGAATCTGGCTGTCCATCGCCGGCGCCCGCTGGGTGCTTTGCTGCCAATGCTGCTGCATGAGCGGCAACACCCAGGCCGACAGCGTGGTCAACAGCCCGGTTTCTTCAAAGCTGAAGCGCCGCTGCATGCCCAGTGACAACGACAATGTGCCGGCGCCAGGCAATTGCAGGATCAACTGCACCTCGTCTTCCAGCACGTTGTCGTGGAAGTAATTGAGGAAGTACTCACTCTGGCGGAAATGATCCGGCGCCACTTCCTCCAGGCGGTATACGCCGCTGGCATAGTGCTCGCGGCAGGCTTGGTAGAACGGGTCGAGCAGGTACAGGCCGTTGAGGTACACCAGCATCGATGCCGGTTTGCTGCTGGGTTGGGCGTCGTACTCTTCCAATGCCTGGGGCGGGCCATCCAGCGGGTAGAAAATCGCCAGGGCATTATCGAAGGGCAGGCATTGGTGCAACAACAGCACCAGTTGCTTCCAGAACCGCTCGGTGCCGATCTGAGACAAGGTGCGGCCCAACCCCGCATGCATACCCACTTCCCGGAACAGGCTCATCCAACCATCCCCACCCTAAAATGATCGGCCAAGGGTTAGGCTTCTGGCGAGCACCGTCAAGGGGAGTACGCCAATAGGGGAATTGGCCGACAGGCCCGTCAGCCGATAACGTCGCCACTACTCAACGGGAAGCATATCCCGAGCAAATATCATTTTTCGTTTCTGCCTCACACCAAAAACAACGACAGAGGATAACGATATGAGTGCTACCCCCGCGCCCGATGGCGTGCTCAAGCCCACCCTGAGCGTCTTTGATGTAGTAGCCATTACCGTTTCAGCGGTAACGCCGGCCAGTTCCGTCTTTGTGATCGCCCCGTTTGCCATCCAGCAGGCGGGCAGTGGCGTGTTCCTGGCGTTTGTGATGGCGGCGCTACTCGCGTTGATGTTCGCCTTCTGCTACGCCGAACTCGGCCGCGCCCATAACAGCGCCGGCGGCGAGTATGTGTATGCCAAGCGCGTATTTGGCGGCATGGCTGGTTACGCCACCTTCCTGACGGTGCTGGTGATGTTGTTGTTTATCCCGCCGGTATTGGCCACCGGTGCGGCGACTTATCTGAATAACGCCCTGGGCACCAAGTTCGACGCGCAAACGGTCGCCCTGGTGATCGTGGTGTGCAGCTACGCCCTGGGCATTCTCAATATCAAGCTCAACGCCTGGATTACCGGCACCTGCCTGCTGTTGGAAGTGGCAGCGTTGCTGGTGATCGTGGTGATCGGCTTCGGCAATCCGGTGCAGCCGGCCAGTGTGTTGTTGCAGCCGCAGATCGTCGAAAACGGCGTGTTGCACCTGGCGCCTTGGGCCTTGGTGATCGGCGCCGTCGGCATTGGCCTGTTCTCGTTCAACGGCTACGGCCCGGCGGTGTTGCTGGCTGAAGACATGAAGTGCGGCGGCAAGGGCGTGCACAAGGCGGTGCTCTGGTCCCTGGGGTTGGTGGTGGTCATCGAGTTGGTACCGATCACAGCGCTGTTGATTGGCGCGCCGTCCCTGAGCGAGATGATCAGCAGCCCCGACCCGATCGGCTACCTGTTGACCAGTCATGGCAATGAAACCTTGTCGCGGCTGGTGAGTGCCGGGATTTTCCTGTCGGTGTTCAACGCGATCGTCGCCATCGTGATCCAGATTGGCCGGGTGGTGTTCAGCAGCGGTCGCGATGCGCTGTGGACGCCGAGTATCAACAAGCTGTTCACGCGTATTCACCCGCGCTGGGACTCGCCGTGGCTGGCGACGCTGTTCCTGGCGATACCCTCGGCGCTGTTGAGCTTCAGCTCTAACCTGGCCGACCTGACCTCATTCAGCGTGCTGCTGATCATGCTGGTGTACCTGGTGGTGGCGCTGAGCGCGCTGATGAGCCGGGTGCTGCTGCGTGATCGCGAGCATCCCTATCGCATGCCGTTATGGCCGCTGCCGGCATTGCTGGCGGTGCTCGGTGCCGGTTACCTGCTGGTTACCTTGATCCTGGAGGCCTCGGTACGCGACATCATGATCATCATCGGCTTGCTGGCCCTGTCGGTGATTTTGTATTGCATCAGTGGCCGGTTGAGTCCGGCGTTTCAGAAACTGTAAGGAGTGGGTATGCGTGCACGTCAATTGGGCATTACGTTGGGGTTGGGCATGCCCGGCGAATTGAATGCCATCACCGATGTTCCCGGGGTTCGCGTCGGCCATGCCACGCTCAAGGCGCAGGTCGACGGCAAGCAGGTGCGTACCGGCGTTACGCTGATCCAGCCGCGTGCCGGGGAAGCGCGGCATCAACCGTGTTTTGCCGGCTACCACGTGCTCAACGGCAATGGTGACGCCACGGGGCTTGAATGGATCAGCGAGGCGGGGCTGTTGACCACGCCGATGGCGATCACCAACACTCACAGTATCGGGGTGGTACGCGACAGCCTGATCGCCCTGGAGCGCGAGCGGCTGGCGGACCCGGCGGTGTACTGGTGTATGCCGGTGGTCATGGAAACCTACGATGGCCTGCTCAACGATATCTGGGGCCAGCACGTGCGCCCAGAGCATGTGCGCCAGGCCCTGGACCAGGCGGAAAGCGGCTCGGTTCAGGAAGGCGCGGTGGGCGGTGGCACCGGCATGATTTGTCATGAGTTCAAGGGCGGCATCGGCACCGCGTCACGGCGGTTGCCAGCGGAGCAGGGCGGCTGGACCGTCGGCGTACTGGTGCAGGCCAACCATGGCAAGCGCCAGGAGCTGCGGGTCGATGGCTACCCGGTGGGCCGTCACTTGATGGACATTGCTTCGCCCTTTGCCGAGCAAGGTACCCCCGGCATGGGCTCCATCGTGGTGATCATCGCCACGGACGCCCCCTTGCTGCCCCACCAGTGCCAGCGCCTGGCACAGCGTGCGTCCATCGGCATCGCGCGCACCGGTGGAGGCACCGAGGATTCCAGTGGTGACCTGTTCCTGGCCTTTGCCACCGGTAACCAGGATTTGCCACCGGCCGACTATGGGCGCAAGGACCTGCCGCTCAGCACCGGCTTGCAGATGGTCAACAATGATCATATTTCGCCGCTGTTCAGCGCGGCGGCAGAGGCGGTGGAGGAGGCGATCATCAACGCCATTCTGGCGGGTGAAGACATGACCACCCAGGACGGCGTCAAGGTGCCGGGCCTGGCTGGCGAAACCCTCTTGGCAGCCCTGCAACAGTGTGGCTGGAGTATGTCCCGGTAATGGGGGGCAGCGCACTTTAATAGTGCGAATAGTGGCTCTTTAATGTTGCTAATGACACCGTGACAATATATTGGATCCATTAATCAAGTCGGCCGCTCACTTAGAGTGGCTTTACTTGTATTTAATATTTAAATAGTGGTGAGCGCCGATTCGGCCACACAAACGCAACGGCCCCCAATAAACACTGCGTGGGACTTCTGCAACTTGAACCTGCGTCACAATTGTGCGATGGAAATAGATGTAGACGAAAGATTTCAAGTTGTGTCAGTTTTCTTACGCCTTCAAAAGAGGTGAGTGATAGGACTATCCTCGCCCGCGAGGTTCCTATCGAACAAAGACTGATGCACTTGCAAACAAGGAAGTACGTTTATGTCAAAAGTAAAAGACAAAGCTATTGTATCTGCCGCGCAAGCCAGCACTGCTTACTCGCAAATCGATAGCTTCAGCCATTTGTATGACCGTGGCGGTAACCTCACAGTCAATGGCAAACCGTCCTACACCGTGGACCAGGCAGCGACCCAGCTGCTGCGGGATGGTGCTGCGTACCGGGACTTTGATGGCAACGGCAAGATCGATCTGACCTACACCTTCCTCACCTCGGCTACCCAGAGCACCATGAACAAACATGGCATCTCGGGGTTCAGCCAGTTCAACACCCAGCAGAAAGCACAGGCCGCACTGGCCATGCAATCCTGGGCGGATGTTGCCAACGTGACCTTTACCGAAAAGGCTTCCGGCGGTGACGGCCACATGACGTTCGGCAACTACAGCAGTGGCCAGGACGGCGCCGCGGCCTTCGCTTACCTGCCCGGTACCGGTGCAGGCTACGACGGCACCTCGTGGTACCTGACAAACAACAGCTACACGCCGAACAAGACCCCGGACCTGAACAACTATGGCCGGCAGACCCTGACCCACGAAATCGGCCACACCCTGGGCCTGGCTCACCCTGGCGACTACAACGCCGGGAACGGCAACCCGACCTATAACGACGCAACCTATGGACAGGACACGCGTGGTTATAGCCTCATGAGTTACTGGAGCGAGAGCAACACCAACCAGAACTTCAGCAAAGGCGGCGTCGAAGCTTACGCTTCCGGCCCGCTGATCGACGACATTGCCGCGATCCAGAAGCTCTACGGTGCCAACCTCAGCACCCGCGCCACGGACACCACCTACGGGTTCAACTCCAACACCGGGCGTGATTTCCTCAGCGCCACGTCCAACGCCGACAAGCTGGTGTTCTCGGTATGGGACGGTGGCGGCAACGACACCCTGGACTTTTCCGGTTTCACCCAGAACCAGAAGATCAACCTCACGGCCACCTCGTTCTCTGATGTGGGCGGCCTGGTGGGCAACGTGTCCATCGCCAAGGGCGTCACCATCGAGAACGCATTCGGCGGCGCGGGCAACGACCTGATTATTGGTAACCAAGTTGCCAACACCATCAAGGGCGGGGCCGGCAACGACCTCATCTACGGCGGCGGCGGTGCGGACCAACTGTGGGGCGGCGCGGGCAGCGATACATTCGTGTACGGTGCCAGTTCCGACTCCAAGCCAGGGGCTGCGGATAAGATCTTCGACTTCACGTCCGGTTCGGACAAGATCGACCTGTCTGGTATCACCAAGGGTGCGGGCGTGACCTTCGTCAACGCCTTTACCGGGCATGCCGGCGATGCTGTACTGAGCTATGCCTCGGGTACCAACCTGGGCACCTTGGCCGTGGACTTTTCCGGGCACGGCGTGGCGGATTTCCTCGTCACCACCGTTGGCCAGGCGGCTGCCAGTGACATCGTAGCCTGATGTAAAGCGCGCGGCGCTTCGGCGCCGCGCTCCTGGCTGGAGTTGGATATGCCACGTTTTTCCCCTTTGATCGCCTGTGTTGTGCAGGTGTTGTTCGTGTCGGCAGGAGCCCACGCAATGGCTAGCAGTCTTGTATTACCCACCTCCGCGCAGCTTGCCGGGCAGTGGGAGCTGAAGCAGCAGGATCAGGTGTGCGTGCTGAAGTTAGTGGAGCAAGCCAATGCCCTTGGGGGCGATATCGCTTGTGCCGAGCAGTGGCTGGGCGACAAGCCGCAGACATGGTCACCCACGCCGGATGGTATCTGGCTGTTTAACGCTGAAGGCTCAGGGATCACCCATTTAAATCGCCAGAAAGAGGGCGACTATCAAGCCCGCACCAAAGCTGGCGAAGTTGTAACGCTGCAACGTAAACCTTAATTAAAAGTTATAAGCATATAACTCGATTTGTTAGGCGGCCGTACCCTACTTGGTAGGGGTGACCCTTTTGCGTAATTCGCTGCAAGGAAAAACAATTAATATGGCGAAGTCCCATGGGGTGGCGCCCTTATTCAGGGCGCTGGGTGAATACAAGAGTATTTTGATCAGCGTTGGCTGTTTCACGGCACTGATTAACCTATTAATGCTGGTGCCCTCGATTTACATGCTGCAAGTGTATGACCGTGTGTTGTCCTCCCAGAATGAAACCACCCTGGTGATGTTGACGCTGATGGTCGTGGGCTTCTTTGCGTTTATCGGCCTGCTGGAAGTGGTGCGCAGCTTTATCGTGATCCGCATTGGCAGCCAGTTGGAGCGGCGTTTCAACTTGCGCGTGTACAAAGCCGCGTTCGAGCGCAACCTGCAGCGCGGCCAGGGGCATGCCGGGCAATCCTTGGGCGACCTGACCGCTCTGCGCCAATTCATCACGGGGCCGGCGCTGTTCGCGTTTTTCGATGCGCCGTGGTTTCCGATCTACCTGTTCGTGATTTTCCTGTTCAACGTGTGGCTCGGCGTGCTGGCTACGGCGGGCGCGGTGCTGTTGATCGCACTGGCGTGCCTTAACGAATACTTGACTAAAAAGCCGTTGGGCGAGGCCAGCGGCTATTCGCAGCAGTCCACCCAACTGGCCACCAGCCATTTGCACAACGCCGAAACCATCCAGGCCATGGGTATGCTCGGCGCGCTGCGCCAACGCTGGTTTGGCGTGCATTCGCAGTTCCTGGGCTTGCAGAACCAGGCCAGCGACACCGGTTCGATCATCACCTCCTTAAGCAAATCCCTGCGCCTGTGCCTGCAATCACTGGTGCTGGGCCTGGGCGCCTACCTAGTGATCAAGGGCGACATGACCGCCGGGATGATGATCGCAGGCTCCATCTTGATGGGCCGCGTACTCAGCCCCATCGACCAATTGATTGCGGTGTGGAAGCAATGGAGTTCGGCCAAGCTGGCCTACCAGCGCCTCGACGAGCTGCTGCGCGAATTCCCGCCAGAGGTCGAGCACATGGCCTTGCCGGCGCCCCACGGCCAGGTCAGTTTCGAGCAGGTCAGCGCCGGCCCACCGGGGCGACGCATGGCCACCCTGCATCAGGTCAGCTTCAACCTGGCCGCCGGTGAAGTGCTGGGCGTGCTCGGCGCGTCGGGCTCCGGCAAATCCACCCTGGCCCGCGTGCTGGTGGGCGTGTGGCCGACCCTGGCCGGTACCGTGCGCCTGGACGGCGCGGATATTCACCGCTGGAACCGCGACGACCTCGGCCCGCATATCGGCTATTTGCCCCAGGACATCGAGCTGTTCAGCGGCAGCATCGCCGACAACATCGCGCGCTTTCGCGAGGCCGACCCGGAGCTGGTGGTCAAGGCCGCGCAACAGGCCGGTGTGCATGAATTGATCCTGCGCCTGCCCCAGGGCTACGACACCGTGCTGGGCGACAACGGCGGTGGCTTGTCCGGCGGCCAGAAACAGCGGGTCGCCCTGGCTCGCGCCCTGTACGGCGGGCCGCGCCTGATCGTGCTGGACGAGCCCAACTCCAACCTCGACACCGTCGGCGAAGCCGCATTGGCCAGCGCCATCATGCAAATGAAAGCCCAGGGCAGCAGCGTGGTGCTAGTCACCCATCGTTCCTCGGCATTGGCCCAGGCCGATAAATTGCTGGTGCTCGGCGAAGGCCAGTTGCAGGCATTCGGGCCAAGCCAGGAGGTGCTGCGGGCGTTGTCCGGGCAGCAGGAAGCGCCGAAAGAAAAAACCGGTGTCAGTTTCAGTCGTCAGTACCCGGCCGCAAGGAATCCAGGCGCATGAGCAGCCTTACTGTTGAACCTCGTAGCAAAGAACGCGATGCCGGCTTTTTCGTAAAAATGGGCTGGGTGATGACCATTGTCGGTGCCGGCGGGTTTTTCCTCTGGGCCAGCCTCGCACCGTTGGATCAAGGCATACCGGTCCAAGGCACCGTGGTGGTGTCTGGCAAGCGCAAGGCGGTACAAACCTTCAGCCCCGGCGTGGTCAGCCGCATCCTGGTGAAAGAGGGCGAACTGGTCAAACAAGGGCAGCCGCTGTTTCGCCTCGACCAGACCCAGAACCAGGCCGATGTGCAATCGCTGCAAGCCCAGTACCGCATGGCCTGGGCCAGTGTGGCGCGCTGGGAGAGCGAACGTGACAACCTGCCCGGCATTACCTTTCCCGCTGAACTGAGCGCCAATCCCGATCCCGCGCTGATGCTGGTGCTCGAAGGCCAGCGCCAGCTGTTTAGCAGCCGTCGCGACGCGTTCGCCCGTGAACAGGCCGGGATTCGCGCCAGCATCGAAGGCGCCACCTCTCAGTTAAGTGGTATGCGCCGTGCGCGCAGCGACCTGACCTCACAGGCCCAATCCCTGCGCGCGCAACTGAGCAACCTGCAACCCTTGGCCGACAACGGCTATATCCCGCGCAACCGGCTGATGGACTACCAGCGCCAGTTATCCCAGGTGCAGCAGGACCTGGCGCAAAACGCCGGGGAAAGCGGCCGGATAGAGCAGGGCATTGTCGAATCTCGCCTCAAGTTGCAGCAGCACAGCGAGGAATATCAAAAGGAAGTGCGCAGCCAACTGGCCGACGCGCAACTGCGCAGCCTGACCCTGGAGCAGCAACTGACCTCCGCCGGCTTCAACCTGCAGCACAGCGAAATCAACGCGCCGGCCGATGGCATTGCGGTCAACCTCAGCGTGCACACCGAAGGCGCCGTGGTGCGCGCCGGTGAAACCCTGTTGGAGATCGTGCCCCAGGGCACGCGCCTGGAAGTGGAAGGGCATTTGCCCGTGCACCTGGTGGACAAGGTCGGCACGCACTTGCCGGTCGACATCCTCTTCACCGCCTTCAATCAAAGTCGCACTCCACGGGTGCCGGGCGAAGTCAGCCTGATCTCCGCCGACCAGATGCTCGATGAAAAAACCGGCGCGCCGTATTACGTGCTGCGCACCAGCGTGAGCGAGGCGGCGATGGAAAAACTCAACGGCCTGGTGATCAAGCCCGGCATGCCCGCCGAGATGTTCGTGCGCACCGGCGAGCGTTCCTTGCTCAACTATCTGTTCAAGCCGCTGCTGGATCGCGCCGGCTCCGCGTTGACCGAGGAATGAGCATGAAGCCAGTGTTCATTTCGCTGTTGCTGGTGTGTGGCAGTGCCCAGGCAGCCATGGGGCCCTTCGATGTGTACGAGCAGGCGCTGCGCAACGACCCGGTATTCCTCGGCGCCATCAAGGAACGCGACGCCGGCCTGGAAAACCGCACCATTGGCCGCGCCGGCTTGCTGCCGCGGCTGTCCTACAACTACAACAAGGGCCGCAACAATTCCGAAGCGCACCTGCCCGACGGGCGCGGCGGCAGTTACCGCGACGACCGCAACTACAACAGCTACGGCTCGACCTTCAGCTTGCAACAGCCGCTGTTCGACTACGAAGCCTATGCCAACTACCGCAAGGGCGTGGCCCAGGCGCTGTTTGCCGATGAGAGCTTTCGCGACAAGAGCCAGGCGTTGCTGGTGCGGGTGTTGAGCTATTACACCCAGGCGCTGTTTGCCCAGGACCAGATCGACATCGCCAGGGCCAAGAAGAAGGCCTTCGAGCAACAGTTCCAGCAGAACCGCCATCTGTTCCAGCAAGGCGAGGGCACCCGCACCGATATCCTTGAAGCCGAGTCGCGCTATGAGCTGGCCACCGCCGAAGAGATCCAGGCCCTGGATGAGCAGGACGCCTCGCTCCGGGAACTGGGCGCATTGATCGGTGTGCAAAGTGTCAACATCAACGACCTGGCACCGCTGAACCAGAGCTTTGCCGCGTTCACCCTGACCCCGGCCAACTACGACACCTGGCATGAGTTGGCATTGACCAACAACCCGGTGCTGGCTTCGCAGCGCCAGTCCCTGGAAGTGGCGCGTTATGAAGTGGAACGCAACCGCGCCGGGCATTTGCCGCGAATCACCGCGTATGCCACCTCGCGCAAGCAGGAGTCCGACAGCGGCAACACCTATAACCAGCGCTACGACACCAACACCATCGGCGTCGAAGTGAGCATGCCGCTGTATGCCGGTGGCGGTATCTCGGCCTCCACCCGCCAGGCCAGCCGCGCCATGGAGCAGGCTGAGTACGAGCTGGAAGGCAAGACCCGCGAAACCCTGATCGAACTGCGTCGCCAGTTCAGTGCGTGCCTGTCAGGCGTGAGCAAGTTGCGCGCCTATCAGAAAGCGCTGGCATCCGCCGAGGCGCTGGTGGTGTCGACCAAGCAAAGCATTCTGGGCGGCGAGCGCGTCAACCTCGACGCCTTGAACGCCGAACAGCAGCTGTACAGCACCCGCCGCGACCTGGCCCAGGCGCGTTATGACTACTTGATGGCCTGGACCAAATTGCACTACTACGCGGGCAACTTGCGTGACACCGACTTGGCCAAAGTGGACGAAGCCTTCGGCCCAGATGGAAAACTGTAGGAGCGAGCTTGCTCGCGAAAAACGTCAACGATAACGCGGGCAACCTGGATGCACGCGGCGTCTGTGAGTGCTTCGCGAGCAAGCTCGCTCCTACAGGGGGAATAACAATAATAGGGAGTGTGCACATGATCACCGATTCACCACGTTTCAAACCCTTCACCGCAGGTTCCTTGCTCTTGCTGTCCGTTGCGGCACAGGCGCAATACACCGAGACCGGCCAACCGGGTAACCCTGCCAGCTGGCGCTCGACCGAGTACCAGAGCGACTGGGGCCTGGGCCGTATGAAAGCCGATGAAGCCTACGCCGCCGGGATCAGCGGCAAGGGCGTGAAAATCGGCGCGCTGGACTCAGGGTTCGATGCCAATCACCCCGAAGCCGCCAAAGACCGTTTCCACCCGGTCACCGCCACTGGCACCTATGTCGATGGCAGCGCCTTCAGCACCACCGGCGCGCTCAACCCGAACAACGATTCCCACGGCACCCACGTCACCGGCACCATGGGCGCCGCCCGCGACGGCGTGGGTATGCATGGCGTTGCTTACAACGCGCAAGTCTTTGTGGGCAACACCAACGCCAACGACAGCTTCCTGTTCGGCCCCACGCCAGACCCCAAATACTTCAAGACCGTGTACACCGCTTTGGTGGACTCCGGCGTGCGCGCTATCAACAACAGCTGGGGCAGCCAGCCCAAGGACGTCAGCTACCAGACCCTGGACAACATGCATGCGGCGTACGCCCAGCATTACAACCGGGGCACCTGGCTGGACGCTGCGGCGGACGTGGCCAAGGCCGGTGTGATCAACGTGTTCAGCGCTGGCAACAGCGGCTATGCCAACGCCAGCGTGCGCTCGGCCTTGCCGTATTTCCAGCCGGAACTGGAAGGCCACTGGCTGGCCGTATCCGGGCTGGATAAAGCCAACAACCAGAAATACAACAAGTGCGGCGTCGCCAAGTACTGGTGTATTTCTACCCCCGGCGCGCTGATCAACAGCACTATTCCCGACGGGGGGTATGGGGTGAAGTCCGGCACCTCGATGTCAGCGCCCCATGCCACTGGCGCGTTGGCGCTGGTGATGGAACGTTATCCTTACATGACCAACGAGCAAGCCTTGCAGGTGCTGCTGACCACCGCCACGCAGCTCGACGGCTCGATCACCCAGGCGCCTAACGCCATCGTCGGCTGGGGCGTGCCTGACCTGGGCCGGGCGATGCACGGCCCAGGGCAACTGCTCGGGCCCATGGAGGTCAACCTGGCAGCCGGACAGGCTGACGTGTGGAGCAACGGCATCTCCGACCAGGCGCTCATCCAGCGCCAGGCCGAGGACCGCGCCGAACACACGGCTTGGCAGCAAACCCTGATCGACAAGGGTTGGCAAAACGGCGTGGGCGCCACTGCCAGCCAGCAGGACCAGACCGACTACGCCATCGGCAATGCCCGCGACCAGGCCGCCGCCAACCGCGTGTACGAAGGCAGCCTGATCAAGGCCGGTGCCGGCAGTCTGGTGCTCAGCGGCGACAGCACCTATCGCGGTGCGACCCTGGTCAACGGCGGACTGTTGGCCGTCAATGGCTCGCTGGCTTCGGCAGTGACGGTCAATGACAGCGGCACCCTGGGGGGGGCCGGACGTATCGCCGCGCTGTCGGTAAACAGCGGCGGCCGTGTGGCGCCAGGCAATTCGGTGGGTACATTGCAGGTGGCGGGGGATGTAAACCTCGGCGCCGGCTCGACCTATGCCGTGGAACTGACGCCCACCAGCAGCGACCGCATTGTTGCCGGCGGTCAGGCAGTTCTGGGCGGCGGCACCGTCACGCTGGCGCTGGAAAACAGCCCCACCTTGCTCAGCCAGAGCGAGGCCCAAAGCCTGATCGGCCGGCAGTACTCGATTCTCGAGGCAGCGGGCGGCATTCAGGGCCAGTTCGGGCAAGTGCTGCCCAACTACCTGTTCCTCGGTGGCACCCTGGACTACGCCGCCAATGCCGTGCAACTGAACGTGGGGCGCAACGACGCCAGCTTCGCCAGCGTCGGCGCCACCCGCAACCAGCGCAACGTCGCGGCGGCCGCCGAGCAATTGGGCGCTGGCAACCCGGTGTATGAAAGCCTGCTGCAGTCGCAATCGGTCACCGTGGCCCAGCAGGGCTTGCAGCAACTGTCCGGGGAAATCTACCCCGCCGTGGGTGCGATGCTGATCAACGACAGCCTGCAACTGCGTAATGCCGTGGGCGAGCGCCTGCGCCATGTGCCAGTGACCGGTGAAAGCAACCTGTGGTTCAAAGCACTGGGCGCCTGGGGCAAGACCGACAGACGCACTGAAACGGCGGGTTCCACCACCTCCATCGGTGGCCTGTTGGCGGGCGTGGATGGCGCGCTGGATGAGCAGACCCGCGTGGGTGTGGTCGCCGGTTACAGCGACAGCTCCTTGAACATGGGCAGTGGTACCCATTCATCGGCATCCATCGACAGCTACCACTTTGGCGCGTACGCCGGGCGCGAGCTGGGTGATTGGCGCCTGAGCGTCGGCGGTGCCTACAGCTGGCATCGCGGCGATGTGAAGCGCGACCTGCAATGGGGTGATGTCAGCGGCAAGCAAAAAACCAAGCTGGACGCGACCACGGCGCAAGTCTTCACCGAAGCCGCGTACCGCCTCCGCCTGCAAGCCGTGGCGCTGGAGCCGTTCGCCAACCTGGCCTATGTGCATCTCAACAGCGAGTCCTTCCACGAAAAAGGCGATGCCGCGGCCCTGGAGCGCGGCAGCGACCGGCGTGACGCGGTGCTCAGCACCCTTGGCGTACGTGCCCTGAAAACCCTGGCCCTCAATGACCATCAGCAACTGGACCTGTCCGGTTCGTTGGGCTGGCAACACAGCCTGACGGCGGTGGAGTCCGAAGAGCACTTGGCGTTTGTCGCGGGCGGGCCTTCATTTGCCGTGCGCAGTGCGCCATTGCTGCGCGACGCTGCCTTGGTGGGCGTGCAGGCCAGCCTGGCGCTGAATGCATCGACACGGGTCAACCTGGATTACAACGGCCAACTGGGTGGGCGCGCGAAAACCCAGGGCGTGGGCTTGAGCCTGAACTGGCAGTTCTGAAGACACAGCGAACCTGATCGTTCCCACGCTCCGCTGATCGTTCCCACGCTCCGCGTGGTAACGCCTCTTGTGACGCTCCGCGTCACGCTTTGGGACGCAGAGCGTCCGGGGCCGCATTCCCACGCGGAGCGTGGGAACGATCAGCGGCGGTGTTCTGGAGAAGTGATTTACACACGTGCAATAAGAAAACTAAGGAAGGTCACCGTGAAAAAACGCAAGTCAGGGTTAACTACCGCCATCCACACAGGCCCGGGCTATCCGCTCAAGGCGCTGAGCTGCGTGCCATATGGCGCGTTGTTGTGTTGCCTGGCAAGCCTGGGGACCGCCCAGGCTGCACCCTATGTGGAAACCGGCAAACTGGGCGACGCCGCCAGCTGGCGCAGCAATGAGTTCAAGGCCGACTGGGGCCTGGGCGCCGTGCACGCCGACACCGCCTATGCGGCTGGCTATACCGGCAAGGGCGTCAAGCTGGGGATCTTCGACCAGCCGGTGTACGCCCAGCACCCGGAGTTCGCCAGCCCTGACAAGGTGGTGACGATTGTCACCGAGGGCATTCGCCAATACACCGATCCGTATATCCCGGTGAAGGCGGGCGACGCGTTCCGCTACGACGGCACGCCGTCCAAGGACTCCAACGGCAAATTGGGTAACCACGGCACCCACGTCGGCGGCATTGCGGCCGGTAACCGCGATGGCGGGCCGATGCATGGCGTGGCGTTCAACGCACAGATCCTCACCGCCGAAAACGGTGACCCGGGGCCGGAAGACGGGATCATCCTTGGCAACGACGGCGCCGTGTACAAGGCCGGTTGGGATGGGCTGGTCGCCAGTGGCGCGCGCATCATCAACAACAGTTGGGGCATCGGCATCGGTGATCAGTACGCCAAAGGGGGCCGTGATCCGGCGTTCCCCAACTTCACCGTCAACGAGGCCCAGGCGCAGTTCAATACCATCCGGCCGATCCTTGGCACCCTAGCAGGTGGTGCGTACCAAGGCGCCATCGACGCGGCCCGCAGCGGTGTGCTGACCATCTTTGCCGCAGGCAATGACTACAACCTCAACAACCCGGATGCGATTTCCGGCCTTGCGTATTTTGTGCCAGAGATCGCGCCTAACTGGCTGTCCGTCGCGGCCCTCCAGCAGAACCCGAATACCGCCAGCCCCGATCCGTATGTGATCAGTACGTTCTCCTCGCGTTGTGGCTATGCGGCGAGCTTCTGCGTATCGGCACCCGGCACCAAGATCTACAGCTCCATCATCAACGGTACCAGCCTGGAAAACCTCACCACCGACTGGGCCAACAAAAATGGCACCTCCATGGCCGCACCTCACGTGGCGGGCGCCGCAGCGGTGCTGATGGAGCGCTTCCAGTACATGAGCGGCGACCAGATTTCCACCGTGCTCAAGACCACCGCCACCGACCTCGGCGCGCCGGGCATCGACTCGTTGTACGGCTGGGGCATGATCAACCTGGGCAAAGCGGTCAACGGCCCAGGGATGTTTATCACCGCTGAAGATATCCCGGCCGAGTTCCGTATCGACGGCGCCTACGGCAGCGGCCAGTTCGTCGCGGACCTGCCGGGTGTCGGCGCGGTGGTGGATGCCGGCAAACCCACCCAGCGTGTGTGCGACGACCTGCACTGCGGGCGCGATGTGTGGAGCAATGACATCTCGGGCCATGGCGGCCTGACCAAGCAGGGCATCGGTACCTTGGTGCTCACCGGCGCCAATACCTACAGCGGGCCGACGCGGGTCAACCAGGGCTTGCTGGCGATCAACGGTTCGGTTACCTCCGACGTCACTGTGAGCCAGAGCGGCGTGGTCGGTGGTTCGGGGCGTATCGGTTCGCTGAGCGCGAACAGCGGCGGCACCGTGGCGCCGGGCAATTCCATCGGCACCTTGAACGTGGCGGGCAACGTCAACTTTGAACCGGGTTCCACCTACGCGGTAGAACTGTCGCCCACCAGCAGCGATCGCATCGTCGCCGGCGGCACGGCCACCCTCAACGGCGGCACCGTGACCCTGGCCCTGGAAAATAGCCCGACCTTGTTGAGCGCCACCCAGGCCCAAAGCCTGATCGGCCGTCAGTACAACATCCTGCAAGCGGCAGGTGGCGTCACCGGCAGTTTCGCGGCAGTGGTGCCCAACTACCTGTTTGTCGGCGGCACCTTGAACTACGCCGCCAACGGTGTGCAACTGGATGTGGCACGCACCAACAGCTTCACCAGTGTGGCCGCCACGCCGAACCAGCGCGCCGTGGCCGGCGCCGTCGAGCAATTGGGCGCGGGCAACGGTGTGTATGAAAGCTTGCTGCTGGCACCCACGGCCGCCTCGGCCCAGGGCGCGTTCCAGCAACTGAGCGGCGAGGTTTACCCGGCGCTGGAAACCGCGCTGGTCAATGACAGCCGCTACGTGCGCGAAGCCGTGGGCGAACGCCTGCGCAACGGTGAAATGGGCGCTGCCAGCCAAGCCATCGACAGCCGTGGCAACGTGTGGGTCAAGGCACTGGGCGCATGGGGCAAGACCGACAGCCGCAACGACACCGCGGGCTACACCACCTCCATCGGCGGCATGCTCGCCGGTGTGGACGGTGCCCTCGATGACGCCACACGCATTGGCCTGGTGGCCGGCTACAGCGACACGTCGCTGAACATGGGCAGCGGCACCCACAGCCGCGCTTCGGTCGACAGCTACCATTTCGGCGCCTATGCCGGGCATGAAATCGGCGCCTGGCGCCTGAGTGGCGGCGCGACCTACAGCTGGCACCGCGCCGATGTCAAACGCGACCTGCAATACGGCGACGTCAGCGGCAAGCAAAAGGCCAAGGTCGATGCCCACAGCACCCAGGTGTTCACCGAAGCTGCGTACCGCATCAACCTGCAACCGCTGGCCCTGGAGCCGTTCGCCAATCTGGCCTACGTGCACCTGGCAACTGACAGCTTCAAAGAGAAGGGCGACGCCGCCGCGCTGAGAAGTGGCGATGACAGCCGTGACCTGGTGCTCAGCACCCTGGGTATGCGCGCCTTGAAGACCTTCAATATCAACGATCACCAGCAACTGGAAGTCTCCGGCACCCTGGGCTGGCAGCACAACCTGAGCAGTACCGATTCGGAGCAGCACCTGGCGTTTGCCTCGGGCGGCCCTTCGTTCGCTGTGGAAAGTGCGCCAATGGTGCGCGATGCTGCGTTGGTCGGGGCACGGGTCAGCCTGGCCTTGAGCAAGGATGCGCGGGTGAACTTCGATTACAACGGCCTGCTGGCCAGCAAGGAGAAGGTGCACGGCGTCGGCTTGAGCCTGGATTGGGCGTTCTAAAGTTTTGAAAAACCACTGTAGGAGCGAGCTTGCTCGCGAAAAACTCAAGTGCGCCGCGTTCCTTCAGGTAGAACGCGTCATCGTTGACGACCTTCGCGAGCAAGCTCGCTCCTACAGGTGGTAACAGATAACAGGTGTTTTGGCTTTCTCTACAAATCCAACAACAGAGAGGCACTACCAATGGGTATCTTTGACTATAAAAACCTCGGTACCGAGGACTCCAAGGCGCTGTTCGCCGATGCCATGGCGATCACGCTGTATTCCTACCACAACCTGGATAACGGCTTTGCCGTCGGCTACCAGAACAACGGCCTCGGCCTGGGCCTGCCCGCCACCCTGGTCAGCGCGCTGATTGGCGGCACCAACGCCCAAGGGGTCATCCCCGGCATCCCCTGGAACCCCGACTCGGAAAAAGCCGCCCTTGAGGCGGTGCAAGCAGCCGGCTGGACGCCCATCAGCGCCAGCACCCTGGGCTACAGCGGCAAGGTTGATGAACGCGGCACCTTCTTTGGCGAAAAATTCGGCTACGGCACGGCGCAGGCCGAGGTGCTGGGCAAATATGATGACGCTGGCAAACTGCTGGAACTCGGCATCAGTTTTCGCGGCACTTCGGGGCCTCGGGAAAGTGTGATCACCGACTCCATCGGCGATGTGATCAGCGACCTGCTCGCCGCCTTCGGGCCCAAGGATTACGCCAAGAACTACGCGGGCGAAGCCTTTGGCGGCTTGCTCAAGAACGTGGCGGACTACGCCAGCGCCCAGGGCCTGAGCGGCAATGACGTCGTGGTCAGCGGCCACAGCCTGGGGGGCCTGGCGGTCAACAGCATGGCCGATTTGAGCGACAGCACCTGGTCAGGGTTTTATAAGGACTCCAACTACGTGGCCTACGCGTCGCCGACCCAGAGCGCCGGCGACAAGGTGCTTAACGTCGGCTATGAAAACGACCCGGTGTTCCGCGCCCTGGATGGCTCGTCATTCAACCTGTCGTCTCTGGGCGTGCACGACAAACCCCACGAATCGAGCACCGACAACATCGTCAGCTTCAACGACCACTACGCCTCATCCCTGTGGAACGTGCTGCCGTTTTCCATCCTCAACCTGCCCACCTGGGTCTCGCACTTGCCCACCGGTTACGGCGACGGCATGACCCGCATCCTCGATTCGGGCTTCTACGAGCAGATGACCCGCGACTCCACGGTGATCGTCGCCAACCTGTCCGACCCGGCACGGGCCACCACCTGGGTGCAAGACCTCAACCGCAATGCAGAGACGCACAAGGGCAATACCTTCATCATCGGCAGCGACGGCGACGACCTGATCAAAGGCGGCAGGGGCGCGGACTTTATCGAAGGCGGCAAGGGCAATGACACGATCCGCGACAGCAGCGGGCATAACACGTTTTTGTTCAGCGGGCAGTTTGGCAATGACCGGGTGATTGGCTATCAGGCGACGGACAAGCTGGTGTTCAACGATGTGGCGGGCAGCAATGATTACCGCGATCACGCCAAGGTGGTGGGCGGGGATACCGTCATTAGTTTTGGTACGGATTCGGTGACGCTGGTGGGTGTGAGCAGTCTGTCGGGGGAGGGGATAGTCATCAGCTAACGTATTCGGTGTGGGAGCTGGCTTGCCTGCGATGGCGGCGGTCGAGACAGCCATGCGGTGACTGACAAATCGCTATCGCAGGCAAGCCAGCTCCCACATTTGATGGGGTGTTGCTAGATGATCATTTTTCCTTACGCACCGTGGCCACATCATCGGCCTTGATACGAATACGCTTGCCGGCAATATCGGTGAACTCGTAGAAGCCGTCGGCCGTCTTGGCGTTGGGCGTGTCCTTGGTCAAATATTGCGTGCCATTTTGCAAGGTCACTACGGTTTGCGTGGAGCAACCGGCTAATACCAGAAAAGTGAGTGCAACCAGTGGCAGACCCAAATTCTTCATGTTCATAACCCTTACCTTTAACCCTGAAAAGTCCCGCAGCGTCTGGCTGCGCGGCCATAAATATTACTTGATCAACCCCCTCATCAGATTGTTTTTTTGCAAAAAGTTGCAGGCGCCATTTATCTATTACTGATTGCAACAACCGCTTTGCCCCGGCACTCTGTATGCATAACCAGTACTTGATTGCTTTGCGCCATGGCCAATCCCCTCGAAGACCCCTTGTATTACCTGCATAACTTCCGCCAAGTGCTGGTGTGGTTGGGGCAACGCTATGCCGATTTGCTCGATGCTCACGAACAGCATTTCATTCAGCAATTTGACAGGTTGCCCCAGGCGTCCCAGGCGTTGTTGGTGCGGATGGTGATGCGCAAGGGCGTGCATTTTCGTGCCGCCAAGCTCCATTACCTGGAAATCGGTTGCCCTCATGCGGCGGCGCGGCCTTTGCGTGAGTTGGGATGGGTCGAGGATCAAAGCCCGCTGCCGTTTGCCACCCTGTTTGCGCTGCTGCAAAAAAGTGAACTGCTCGGCGCCTTCAGGCCCTGGATCGATCAACCCAAGGCCAACAAGGCCGATTGGCTTGAACCCTTGGCCGCGCAATTTACCGAAACGCGCAGCTTTGCCCAGTGGTGCCCCGACGTGGACGATGTGCTCTATAGCCTGACGGTAATGGAGTTATGTGATCGCCTGCGCCTGATGTTCTTCGGCAACCTGCACCAAGACTGGTCGGAGTTCGTGCTGGCGGACCTGGGTATCTACACCTATGAAAAAGTCGAGTTCTGCGCCGAGTCTCGCGGTTTACGCAGCCGTGACGACGTGCACGGGTTTCTGTTCCTGCACCATTGCCAGCAAGCCTTTGAAGCCGGTGAGGCATTGGATACGGTGTTGGCACAGGTCGCCACGCTGTGTACCGGCAACCCCTGGCTGGAAAAGCGCCGCGCCAAGCTGCTGTTCCAGATCGGCCAGTATTGCGAACGTTGCGCCGAGCTGGCACTGGCCGAACAGATCTACCGCAATTGCACTTATCCCGGCGCGCGGGCGCGGCTGATCCGCGTACTGGAGCGCCAGGAGGATTACGCCCAAGCCATGGCCTTGGCGAGCGAGGCGCAACAGGCCCCACACAGCGCAGCGGAACAACAACACCTGCTGCGCGTCGTGCCGCGCCTGCGCCGCAAACTTGGCGGGCCGGCGCTGCCCAGGGCCAAGCCCCAAGCGGTGGCGCGCCTGGACCTGGCGCTGGTGCAGGAGCCGCTGCTGTCGGTGGAGTCCTGTGTGCTGGCGCACCTGAGTGAACCGGATGCGCCGGTGCATTACGTCGAGAATGGCCTGATCAATTCGCTGTTTGGCTTGCTGTGCTGGGAAGCGATTTTCGCACCGCTGCCAGGGGCGTTCTTCCACCCGTTCCAGCGCGGGCCGGCGGACTTGCACAGCGAGGACTTTTATCAGCGCCGTGAAGCCTTGTTTGCCGCGTGCTTTGCGCAACTGGAGGACGGTCGCTACAAGGCCAGCATCCGCCAACGCTACATGGACAAATGGGGCATTCAGTCGCCCTTTGTGTTCTGGAACCTGCTCAGCGAAGAACTGCTGGAGCAAGCCCTGGCCTGCCTGCCCGCCGAGCATTTGCGCCATTGGTTTACGCGCCTGTTGCAGGATATCCGTGCCAACCGGGCCGGGATGCCGGACCTCATCCAGTTCTGGCCGGCGCAAAACACCTATCGCATGATCGAGGTCAAGGGCCCCGGCGACCGCCTGCAAGACAACCAGTTGCGTTGGCTGGCATTCTGCGGCGAATACCAGATGCCGGTCACCGTTTGCTACGTGCGCTGGGCGGAGCAACCCGCTTGAGTTACAGCGTGGCCGTGCGGGCGCTGTGTGAGTTCACCGCCAAGGTCGGCGACCTCGACCTGCGCTTTACGCCGTCGCCCAGCGCCCAGGAAGGCATTGTCGGCCATCGTACGGTGGCGTCCCGGCGCAGCGCGCATTATCAGCATGAGGTTGCCCTGGAGGGCGACTACCAGCAGCTCAAGGTGCGGGGCAGGGCGGACGGCTATGACCCGGACGCCAACCGCCTGGAAGAAGTCAAGACCTACCGTGGCGACCTCGCCGCTCAGCCCGCCAACCACCGGCAACTGCACTGGGCCCAGGTCAAGGTGTATGGCTGGCTGATGTGCCAGAAACTCGGGCTCGATCACATTGACCTGGCGCTGGTGTACTTCGATATCGTCGGCGAAGGCGAAACCGTGCTGAACCAGCGATTCGATGCGCCAGGCCTTGAGCAATTCTTCAATCACCAATGCGCGCTGTTCCTGGACTGGGCCCGGCAAGAGATGCAGCATCGCGACGCGCGTAACGCCGCTGCGCAGAGCCTGGCGTTTCCCCATGCCGACTTCCGTACCGGGCAGCGCGACCTGGCCGAGTCGGTCTACAAAGCGGTGAGTACGGGCCGGTGCCTGATGGCCCAGGCGCCCACTGGCATTGGCAAGACCATCGGCACTATTTTTCCGCTGCTCAAGGCCCTGGCGCCGCAGCAACTGGACAAACTGTTCTTCCTCACCGCCAAGACGCCCGGCCGCAAGCTGGCCCTGGATGCCGCCCAGGTTCTGTACGACAGCAGCCCCGAGCTGTCACTGCGTGTGCTTGAACTGGTGGCCCGGGACAAGGCGTGCGAACACCTGGACAAAGCCTGCCACGGTGATTCCTGCCCATTGGCCAAGGGTTTTTACGACCGCCTGCCTGCCGCCCGCCAGGCTGCGTCCCAGGTGCGCTTGCTCAACCAGCGCAGCCTGCGCAACGTAGCGCTGGCCCATCAGGTATGCCCGTACTACCTGAGCCAGGAAATGGCGCGCTGGAGCGACCTGATCGTCGCCGACTACAACTATTACTTCGACTTTGGCGCCATGCTGTTCGGCTTGGCCCAGCTCAACCAATGGCGCGTCGCGGTGCTGGTGGACGAGGCGCACAACCTGGTCGAACGCGCGCGCTCGATGTACAGCGCCAGCCTGGATCAGTACAGCCTCAAGACCTTGCGCGATAACGCGCCCGAGCCCCTGAACAAACCCTTGCAGCGCTTGAACCGCGAGTGGAATGCGTTGCACAAGGACCAACTCGCGCCGTATCAGGCATACGCGGCCAAACCGGACAAACTGCTCCAGGCGCTGAGCCTGTGCACCAGCGCCATGGGCGACTACTTCAACGACCACCCCGAAGCCCTCAGCGGCGACCTGCAAGCCTTCTACTTCGACGCGCTGCAATGGGCCAAAGTGGCTGAGCTGTTCAATGAGCACTTTATCTTCGATATCACCAAGCGCCAGTTCAGCGGCAAGCGCAGCAGCTCGACCCTGTGCCTGCGCAATGTAGTGCCGGCCGAGTTCATTCGGCCCAGGCTGACCGCCGCACGCAGCAGCGTGCTGTTTTCCGCGACCTTGAGCCCGCGCCATTATTACGCGGACTTGCTGGGCCTGCCGGCGGATACCGCCTGGGTTGATGTGGCATCACCGTTCAAGGCCGAGCAATTGCAGGTCAGCATCATTGACCGCATCTCTACGCGGTTTGTGCATCGCCAGGCATCGCTGGAGCCCATTGTGGAACTGCTCGCCCGGCAATTCGCCGCGCAACCGGGTAACTACCTGGCGTTTTTCTCAAGCTTCGATTATCTGCAACAGGTGGCCCAGTTAATGGCCGAACGGCACCCACAGGTTGAGTTGTGGTTGCAGGCGCGGGGCATGGCCGAGGCCGAGCGCCACGCCTTTTTGGAGCAGTTCACCCACCACAGCCAGGGCATTGGCTTTGCGGTGCTGGGCGGTGCGTTTGGCGAAGGTATCGACCTGCCGGGTGCGCGCCTGATCGGTGCCTTTATCGCCACCCTGGGTTTGCCGCAGCTCAACCCGGTGAATGAACAGATCAAAGCGCGCATGGGCGCGGTGTTCGGCGCGGGGTACGACTACACCTACCTGTATCCCGGCATTCAGAAAGTGGTGCAGGCAGCGGGGAGGGTGATCCGCAGCCAGCAGGATCGCGGGGTGGTGATGCTGATCGACGACCGCTTCGGCGAGTCGCGGGTGCGCCAGTTGCTGCCGCGCTGGTGGGCGATCACCCCCCTGTAGGAGCGAGCTTGCTCGCGAAAAACGTCAACGATAACGCGGGTTTTCTGAATAAACGCGGCGCCGGTGAGTTTTCCGCGAGCAAGCTCGCTCCTACAGGTTTGTGTTAGACCACTTCCAGGTAGGAGCTTTGTATCTCCCGCGCCAACTCACGCACGGTGTCGATGAATTCTGTCAGCCGAGTGTGCAGCCCATCTTCCAGAATCTCATCAATCCCCGTGTACCGCAGCCGCGCCTCGAACTCCGCCGCCAGGCGTTGCGCCGTGCGCCCATAACTGCCGGGCAGGTCCGCCAGAATATGGCTCAATTCCTCGATGCAGGCATGCAGCGAACGCGGCACATCACTGCGTAACAGCAACAGCTCGGATACCGAGCGTGCATTCAAGGCATTCGGATACAGCTCGGTATACGCCTCGAACGACGACAACGCGCGCAGCAGGGCGCTCCACTGGTAATAACCGCGTGCCGACAGGTCGCTGACTTCTTCGGACTCTTCGCCGAACATCTCATAGCGTGCATCCAGCAGGCGCAGGGTGTTATCGGCGCGCTCGACAAAGGTGCCCAGGCGAATGAAGCGGTAGGCGTCATTGCGCATGATGGTGCCCGAGGTTGCGCCACGAAACAGGTGCGAGCGCTGCTTGACCCAGTCACAGAAGTGGCTGATACCGTGTCGCGCCAGGCCACCGGCGGCGATGCTGCGCATTTCCAGCCAGGTGGCGTTGAGGTTTTCCCACATGTCGGCGGTGATGCGCCCGCGTACCGCATGGGCATTGCCTCGGGCGGCGCGCAGGCAGTTGTAAATGCTCGCGGGGTTTTCTGCATCGAGGGCAAAGAAGTGCAACATGCGCTCAGCATCCAGGGTCTGGTGCCGTTCCAGGTAGCTGTCCAGGGTGCCGCTGCTGAGCAACGACATCGCCAGTTCATCCAGGCCATCGCTGCGCCCGGCCTGGGGCATCAAGGACAGCGAATAACTGACTTCCAGCATGCGTGCCAGGTTCTCGGCGCGTTCCAGGTAGCGCGACATCCAATACAGATCTGCAGCCGTTCTACTCAGCATACTCAGCCCTCCACCACCCAGGTGTCCTTGGTTCCACCGCCTTGCGACGAGTTGACGACCAGCGAGCCTTCCTTCAGCGCCACGCGGGTCAAGCCACCGGGCACCAGGCGGGTTTCCTTGCCCGAGAGCACGAAGGGTCGCAGGTCGATGTGCCGGGGCGCGATGCCGTTTTCGACAAAGGTCGGGCAGGTGGACAGGCTCAAGGTGGGTTGGGCGATATAGGCATGGGGACGGGCCTTGATGCGCTGGCGGAAGTCTTCGATCTCGGCGGCCGTCGACGCCGGGCCCACCAGCATGCCGTAGCCGCCGGAACCCTGGGTCTCCTTGACCACCAATTGCTCAAGGTTGGCCAGCACATGGGACAGTTCATCGGGCTTGCGGCATTGGAAGGTCGGCACGTTCTGCAGGATCGGTTCCTCGTCCAGGTAGAAGCGGATCATGGCCGGTACGTAGGGGTAGATCGACTTGTCGTCAGCCACCCCGGTGCCGATGGCGTTGGCCAGTACCACATTGCCGGCGCAGTAAGCCGCCACCAGCCCGGGCACGCCGAGCATCGACTCGGGGTTGAACGCCTGGGGGTCGAGGAAAGCGTCGTCGATGCGCCGGTATATCACGTCCACGGCCTTGGGGCCGTCGGTGGTGCGCATGAACACCTTGAGGTCCTGCACGAACAGATCGGCGCCTTCCACCAGTTCCACGCCCATTTCCCGGGCAAGGAACGCGTGTTCGAAGAAGGCGCTGTTGAAGCGCCCTGGAGTCAGGACGACCACGTTGGGATTGTCCAGGCGGCTGGAGTTCTTCAAGGTCTTGAGCAGCAGGTTAGGGTAATGATCCACCGGCGCAATGCGCTGCTTGGCGAACACTTCCGGGAACAGGCGCATCATCATCTTGCGGTCTTCGAGCATGTAGCTCACGCCGCTGGGGGTGCGCAGGTTGTCTTCCAGCACGTAGTAGGTACCGTCGCCGTCGCGAACCAGGTCGACGCCGGAGATGTGCGAGTAGATGCCGCGGTGCAGGTCAAGACCGACCATGGCTTTCTGATAGCCCTCATTGCCCAGGACCTGGTCGGCGGGAATAATCCCGGCCTTGATGATGCGCTGGTCGTGGTAGATGTCGGCGAGGAACATGTTCAATGCATTAACCCGCTGGATACAGCCGCGCTCGATCAGGCTCCATTCACTGGCGGGGATGCTGCGGGGAATGATGTCGAAGGGAATCAGGCGTTCGGTGTCTTGCTCGTCGCCATACAGGGTGAAGGTGATCCCGGCGCGATGGAACAGCAAATCCGCTTCACGGCGACGCTGGGCCAGCAGTTCCGGCGGCGTGTTGGCCAGCCAGCGAGAGAAGTCCTGATAGTGCGCACGGCATACGCCGTTTGCGTCATTCATTTCATCAAAGAAAGATCGAGCCATTCCAGTACCTTGTCAGTGCCCAGTGTGTGGCTTTGGGTGGCACTGCCGCTTAAAAAAACGCATGTTTTTATGAGCCCGTGGCTGAAGGTGCCAACAGACCTGGTCCTTACTTTCTTATAGGGGCGGCTCTGGGTCAGGGGGTAACGCATGCTCCTGTTTTCCGGGTGGTGAATGGATAAAGCAATGCCTGTGCCGGAATGCCGTTAATCCCCTGTAGGAGCGAGCTTGCTCGCGAAAAACTCACCGGCACCGCGTTTAATCAGGCAGCCCGCGTTAGCGTTGACGTTTTTCGCGAGCAAGCCCGCTCCTACAGAGGGCGGTGGCTGCCCTGAATTGGTGCGTGAACCGACTTGAACTTCACTAGGCCCCGATTCTTCTAAGGAGTTTCGTCACCTTGTGGAGCACCGTCGTGTCCAGAATCATCTCCCCCCACACTCCGGAAGCGGCCCTGAACGACCACAGCGAACACAACGCAAAGATTTTCGGCTCGCCCAAGGACCGCCTCGACTTTTACCGGCGCGAGATTCAGTACGAAACCAGCATCCTGGCCAACCGCACCGACGCCTACCTGACGGCGCAGTCCTTCCTGGTGATTGCCTTTGTTTCCGGCATGGGTAACCTCAACCCGGAATGGGGCAAGCTGTTCACGCTGGTGGTGCCGATCTTCCTGGTTTCGCTGGGTATTCTCAGTTCGCTGAATGCCTGGCCCGGTATCCGTGCGGCGTATGAAATCATCGACCACTGGCACTACAAGCAAAGCGAATTGCTGCGCAGCGAGCCGGTGATGGGCATGGCGTACGATGAATCGCCGCTGTTTTCCGAGGTGGAGTCGAGCCACAAGGGCTATCGCAAGTCGCTGTTGTTTTCCATGCGTGCGCCATGGCTGTTCATGGTGTTCTGGCTGGTGTTGGGCATCTATGCGTTCTATATCCAGGTGGACAACCCGCTGCGCTGAGCAAGCGAACGGAACTTCAGCCGTGGCCATGACGCCTTACCTCTATGCGGTACAGATTTTTTACCGGCCTGCAAAGAGGTGCCTCATGACCCAATCTAATGATCCACAGACTAACAATCGCAATGACCCGGCGATCGACGGCGGCGAGCCTGCCCCTGGCACCGCCGCCGATGCGCCCAAGGATCCGACGCCTGCGAGCGACCCAAAGGCCAAGGAAAACGACTACAGTCCAGACTTCAAGCCTGAGCGCGAGCCCAAGCCTGAAACCGATGCCGACATCGATACCCAAGGCGGTTAGAGGAGACGCTCATGTCAAAAGAACTGGACGAAGAACTCAACGACCCCGGCAACGAAGACCCGGGTTCGCTGATGGACGATGCCGAAGTACCGCTGAACGACCTGGATGAAGCGGCGGACGTTGGCAACACTGAAAATCAGGACTGATCCGGCGGCGGGCCCGAGGGATTGCTGAGCTTGAAGTAGACGTCTTCCTCGGCCCCGCCGTCCAGCGACACCTCCTGGCCCACCACGCGGTTATCGATCAGCGTCTGCGCCTGGTCGCGGCTGATATTGACCACCGTGCTGCGCTTGCCCGTGATCACATACACCACATCCACCCCATGCTCGGCCAAGGCTGCCAGATAGTCGGCATGGGGCAGGTCTTCGCCCACTTCATATTGACGTTGCTCGCGTGCGGTCACGCCGCCTGCCTGCGCCAGATATTGCTGC
Organism: Pseudomonas sp. B2021; assembly: GCF_018135665.1. Classification (NCBI taxonomy): domain Bacteria; kingdom Pseudomonadati; phylum Pseudomonadota; class Gammaproteobacteria; order Pseudomonadales; family Pseudomonadaceae; genus Pseudomonas; species Pseudomonas sp. B2021. The sequence continues at coordinate 3,286,016 of NZ_SMOF01000001.1, read as the reverse complement.
GAATATCCCAGGCGTTGGCGTTCCTCAAGCAATCGTTGGGCGATCTTTTTCATTGGCTGGCTCGTACTGTGGGTCCTGACTGTTTGAAACCCCGGCGCGGTGCAGGATTCATTTTTTTTGCGCAGCCTTACGCTCATACCACGCCAGCATCGGCTGGGTACTCAGGCCATGGGCCAGGATGCTCAACGCGATGACCGACAGCGTCAGGTTGACCGCCACCTCGCTGCTGGTGCCGACCAGCCCATGGTTGAGCGCATAGAACAGGTAGTAAATGCTGCCGATCCCACGAATACCGAACCAACTGACCAGGCTGCGTTGACGACGGTCCAGGAGGCGGCCCCACGGCATGGCGAATACGCTGGCGGGGCGAATTACACAGAACAGCAGCAGCGCTACCGCCAACGCGGCCCACTCCCAGTGGCTGATCAGCACGATGCCCAAGACTGTCACCAGGAACACCTCCATGGCCCGCTCCACCAGGCTGCCGAAGGCCAGCATGTCGCCCATCATCACACCTGCCGCGATCTGGGTGTCTTTCAGGTGGCTGACGTCGCCATGCAAGGCTTGCTCGGGCTCGATTTCAAGGTGGCCCACCACCGGTTGCGCCAGGTGCTCGGCGGGTGTCTGGGCATTACCGGTGGACTTCACCTCGGCCTGACGCAACCCCAGGCCCGCCGCGAATACCGACAGGAAGCCATAGCCGCCCACGGCTTCGGCGCTCACATAGGCGAGGGCGATCAATGCCAGCGTCAGGTAATCATTGGGCGACAGGGTGCTGTCGGCATTGATCAGCCGCAGGCGCAACGTCACACGGCCGATACCTCGCCCCATCCAGTAGCCGATCAATAGCCCGACCGGCACCGCCCATACCAGGTTTTTCAGCACCCAACCGCCGACCCAGTCGCCATCGAAGCCGCTGTGTTGCATGAACAGCAGGCCGAAGATCACAAACGGAAAGGCGCTGCCATCGTTCAGCCCCGCTTCGCCGGACAGGCCGAAGCGCAGCGCGTCGTAATCCTGGGCATTGTTGACCTGAACCAGGCCCGCCAGCACCGGGTCGGTCGGCGCCAAAATCGCGCCCACCAGCAATGACACGCCCCACGACATATCCAGCAGGTGATGCAGCAACAGCCCGGTACCGAGGATGGTCAACAGCATGACCGGGCCGGCCAGCCCAAAGGCGATGCGCCAGGTGCGATGCTTGAGCGGCAGGCGCAATTTCAAGCCGCTGACAAACAGCGAAAACAGCACTGCCACTTCGGTCAGGTGCTCCATCCAGCGCGCCGAATCCTTGATGTCCAGGTCCAGCAGGTCAACGCCCAGCGGGCCGATGGCGATACCCAGCAGCAGGCACACCGCTGAGGTGGTGACTGGCATCCAGCGCAGGTAGGAGGAAGTGAGCGCGAGCGTCAGCAGCACCGCGCCCAATACGGCCAACCATAAAATGAACGTCATTGTGCGTGTACCCGGCCGTGGTTCATTCAGGTTGGAGGGCCGTGGCCAAGTGCGGGTTCAAACAATCAACGGCTTGAAGTGGCTTCTGTGGGAGCGGGCTTGCCCGCGAATGCGGCGTGTCAGTCACTGAATATTCAACTGAACCATCGCTATCGCAGGCAAGCCAGCTCCCACACTAATTATGTATTGCCCACAGAATCAGCGCCCGGCGCAGATCCCCTGTGGGAGCGGGCTTGCCCGCGAATGCGGTATACCCGTCAACATAGTCGGTGACTGACACCCTGTATTCGCGAGCAAGCCCGCTCCCACATTTGACTGTGTTTGGTCATGACACGCCCTTGGCATGGCACCTTAGCGATCCCCCAGCGGCGGCAGGCGCCGTTTCACCGGGGTTTTCTTCACGATCGCCGTATTGGTTTCGGCATACCCATTGATCCGGTCCAGCAGGCTGTCCAACTGGTCCATGGTGCGCACATGCAGGCGTGCGATGAAGCAGTCCTCGCCGGTGACCTTGTCGCATTCGGTGAATTCAGGGATTGCCTGGATCTGGCGCTCCACTTCCTGCAGTTTGCCGGGCAGGGGGCGGATGCGCACGATGGCTTGCAGCAGGTAGCCGAAGTGTTTGGGGTCGATGTCGACGGTGTAGTGGGTCAGCACGCCGCGTTCTTCCAGGCGCCGCAGGCGTTCGCTGACGCTGGGCGAGGACAGCCCGGTGATGCCCGCCAGGGCCTTGAGGGACAGCCGCGAGTCGTCCATCAAGGCGGCGATCAATTGCTGGTCGATGGTGTCGATCATGGTCTGTGCCTAATAAGAAAAGGTGAATTCGGGGTTTTGCCTTTTTTTGACGCTGTAGCCGTCGCGGACAGATTGCCATACTGGAGCTTCACTTGAGGAGCTTCAATCATGGATTCATCCATCCGTCGCGGGTCGTGGGAAATGGTCGCCGCCATGCTGATCTCGGGCAGTATTGGCTGGTTTGTGCTGGTGTCTGGCGTGTCGGTGATCGAGGTGGTGTTCTGGCGCTGCGTGATCGGCGCGCTGACACTGTTACTGGTGTGCGCCTGGCTGGGTTACCTGCGTGTAGACCTGCTCAGTTGGGCGAAACTGGGGCTGGCCATGCTCAGCGGCGTGGCCATTGTCGGCAACTGGCTGTTGCTGTTTGAATCCTATTCCCGTGCCTCCATCGCTATCAGCACGGCGGTGTATAACGTGCAGCCGTTTATGTTGGTGATGCTGGCGGCGGTGTTTCTCGGTGAAAAAATCACCGTGCAGAAACTGGCGTGGTTGAGCGTGGCGTTCCTGGGCATGTTGGCGATTGTCACCGCCCATGGCGAGCAAACCGGTGGCGGTGATTATCTGGTAGGCATCGCGCTGGCCCTGGGGGCGGCATTTTTGTATGCGATCGCTGCGCTGATCATCAAGCGCCTCAAGGAAATACCGCCACATTTGATGGCATTGATTCAGGTGGCCACTGGTGCGGTACTACTGGCACCGCTGGTGCCCTGGAATGGCTTACCTGCGTCCACAAATGCCTGGGCTGCGCTGCTGATCTTGGGGGTTGTGCATACCGGGTTGATGTATGTGCTGCTGTATGGCGCGATCCAGAAACTACCGACCGCCATTACCGGCGCACTGTCGTTCATCTACCCGATTGCAGCGATCTTAGTGGATTGGATTGCGTTCGGGCATCGCCTGGGGTGGCTGCAATGGCTGGGCGTGGCGGCGATTCTGCTGGCAGCGGCGGGGTTGCAGCGGGGCTGGTGGTGGCCCCGCAACCTGGGTAGGAGCGAGCTTGCTCGCGAAGAAGGTTAACGATGACGCAGCGCATCGGGGTGAAACGCGGCGTTCTCTGGTTTTTCGCGAGCAAGCTCGCTCCTACAGGTGAGGGTTAGTGCGTGCCTTGGTAGATAAGGTTTTCCGGGTTGAAATGCTCCACTGCGCTGCCTGGCTGCGGCAGGCCGAGGATATGCCCCTTGATCTTGCCCACCACGTGCATCTCGCAAGGTTTGCAGTCGAACTTCAAGGTCAACACTTCGTCACCATGGATCAACTGCATCGGCGCCACCTTGGTCTTCACCCCGGTCACGCCCTTGGCCTGTTTAGGGCACAGGTTGAACGAGAAACGCAGGCAGTGCTTGGTGATCATCACCGGCACTTCGCCGGTTTCTTCGTGGGCTTCGAAGGCTGCGTCGATCAGCTTTACGCCGTGACGATGGTAGAAGTCCCGGGCCTTCTGGTTGTAGACGTTGGCCAGGAACGACAGGTGCGCCTCAGGGTAAACCGGCGGCGGCGAGGTTTCAGCCTTGCGCCCACCCCGTGGGTGCGCGGCGACGCGTGCGACAGTCAGCGCTTCGATCACTTCACGGCGCAAGGCCTTGAGCTGCGAGTTGGGGATGAAGAACGCCTGCGGCGCATCCAGCTCGATGCGGGTGGCATGGTATTCGGTGGTGCCGAGCTGGCCGAGCAGGTCGCGCAGGGTGTCCAGCGCCTGTTCCGGCTTGTTGGCCACGCCAAACGGGCCGGGCAGGATAACGCTGGCGCTGATGCCTTCTTCGCTGGTCGCGGTGATTTGCAGCTGCTCTTCACGCAGGCGCGCGACCCATGACAAGCCGATACGGCGCTCGGCCGAGGTCTTGAGCAGGGCCTGTTGCCAGTTGTGGTCCAGGTTGCGGTTGAGCGGGTGATGGGGGCGCAGTTGATGCAGGCCGGCCGGCATTTCGTTAGGCTCGACGCGGTAGCGGTAGCGCTTCTCACCGTCTTCCTCGAACTCACCCTTGGGCTCGGCGATGTTGGCACGAAAGCCCACCACTTCACGCTTGATCAGCACATTCAGGCCGTCGCCGTTGGACAGCGGCTCATGGGTGACCACCTGCAAGTCGCGCTTGCCGGCTTTTTCCACGGTGCCCACGGGCAGCCCGGTGAAGGTCGGGGTGTCAAAGGCGCCGATGTCGATCTTGCGGTCGCTGACAAAGTAATCGGTGCTGCCACGGTGGAAGGTTTTTTCCGGGTCGGGCAGGAAGAAGTGCGCGGTACGGCCGCTGGAAGCGCGGGCCAGGTCCGGGCGGTCTTCGAGGATCTCGTCGAGGCGCTGGCGGTAGTAGGCGGTGATGTTCTTCACATAGCCCATGTCCTTGTAGCGGCCTTCGATCTTGAACGAACGCACACCCGCTTCGACCAGGGCGCGCAGGTTGGCGCTCTGGTTGTTGTCTTTCATCGACAGCAGGTGCTTTTCAAAGGCTACAACGCGGCCTTGGTCATCTTTTAAGGTGTAGGGCAGGCGGCAGGCCTGGGAGCAGTCGCCACGGTTGGCGCTGCGGCCATTTTGCGCGTGGGAGATATTGCACTGGCCGGAGAAGGCTACGCACAGGGCGCCGTGGATAAAGAACTCGATGGCAGCATCGGTCTCATCGGCAATGGCGCGAATCTCTTGCAGGTTCAACTCGCGGGCCAGTACCAACTGCGAGAAACCGGCCTGGTCGAGAAACCTGGCCCGGCCCAGTGTGCGGATGTCGGTCTGGGTGCTGGCGTGCAGCTCGATCGGCGGAATATCCAGCTCCATCACGCCCAGGTCTTGCACGATCAACGCATCGACACCGGCATCGTAGAGCTGATGGATCAGCTTGCGTGCGGGCTCCAGCTCGTTGTCATGCAAGATAGTGTTGATGGTGGTGAAGACGCGGGCGTGGTAGCGGCGGGCGAATTCCACCAGTTGAGCGATATCGCTCACCTCGTTACACGCATTATGGCGGGCGCCGAAGCTCGGCCCGCCGATATAAACGGCGTCGGCGCCGTGCAAGATAGCCTCGCGCGCAATGGCGACATCGCGGGCAGGGCTGAGCAATTCCAGGTGATGCTTGGGCAAGGACATAGTTTTTTTAGTCAGGCTTGTCACGGTTGAGGCGCGCATTGTAGCCGCGAAATGCCTGGGCGGCATCTACCGCAGGGCTGTCGGGCCTAATGCAAGTCCGTTAAGCGAACGCATTACTCAACGCAACGAAGCCCCAATGTGGGAGCTGGCTTGCCTGCGATGGCGATTGAACATTCACCACCGCTATCGCAGGCAAGCCAGCTCCCACCTTTTTGACCGAGTTCAACATTCCGATCAGTTCGGTTCTAAAAACGTCACAGATTCAAGCCTTGGCAGCCATCGCCGTCACTTCCACCCGCATACCTTCCACCGCCAAGGCGGCAACGCCCACTGCTGCCCGCACTGGCCAGGGCTTGGCGAAAAAGCGCTTGTAAACCTCGTTGAACGCCGCGCGGTCGGCCATGTCGGTGAGGTAAATAGTCAAGTGCATAACCCGGTCCATGGAGCTGCCGGCTTTTTCCAGCGCGACTTTCAGCGCTTGCAGGGTGCACTCGCTTTGCTGGGTGATATCGCCCAGCTCCAGGCTGCCATCGGCACGGGTGGGAATCTGGGTGGAGACCAGGATGCCGTTGAAGCCGATCACGTCAGAGGAGATGGAATCGGCGTCCGGATCAGGGGTATAGGACAGGTCGTGGTTGGCCATGGGCACCTCTTGTTGGCAGGAACAGAAAGGCGCCATGGTCGGTGAAATTCACCTCTGGGGCAAACCCTGGCTCATCTCCAGCGTCGGAACAGCACGCTGGCGTTCACGCCGCCAAAGCCAAAGCCATTGGACAGCGCATATTCAATCGCCATGGGGCGCGCCTCACCACGCACCATGTCCAGGCCGTTGGCGAGGGCGTCCGGGTTTTCCAGGTTGAGTGTCATTGGCGCGATCTGGTCACGCAGGGCAAGCACGGTGAAGACGGCTTCGATGCCCCCCGCAGCACCGAGCAAGTGGCCGGTGGCGGATTTCGTCGAGCTGATCGCCGGGCTGCCGCCGGTACCAAATACCGTTTTGATCGCCGCCAGCTCGCCTTTGTCGCCCACAGGTGTGGAGGTTGCGTGGGCATTCAGGTACTGCACCTGCGACGCCTCGATACCCGCTTGGCGCAACGCTTGGGTCATTGCCCGGCGCGCACCGTCACCATCCTCAGGCCCTGCTGTCATGTGATAGGCGTCTGCGCTGGTGCCATAGCCCACCAGTTCGGCAATCGGCTGCGCACCCCGTGCCAGGGCATGCTCCAGCTCTTCAATCACCAGAATGCCGGCGCCTTCGCCCATCACAAAGCCGTCGCGCGCCTGATCGAAGGGCCGCGAAGCACGCTGCGGGCTGTCATTGAAATCGCTGGACAACGCCCGCGCCGCGGCGAAGCCGGCAAGGCTGACGCGATGAATCGCCGCTTCGGCACCGCCGCATACCGCGATGTCGATTTCTCCGGCGCGGATCATTCGCGCTGCGTCGCCGATAGCTTGAACCCCGGCGGCACACGCTGTGACAGGCGCACCCAGAGGGCCCTTCAAGCCATAGTTGATCGACACATGTCCGGCAGCCATGTTGCTCAGAAACGATGGAATGGTGAAGGGCGACAAACGACGCGGGCCCTTGCTGTCGGTGGTGCGCACCGCATCGGCAATGGCCGGGAAACCACCGACGCCGGAGGCGATGATGGTCGCCGTGCGCTCCTGCTCCTCGGGTGTTTTGGGTGCCCAATTGGCCTGCTTCAAGGCTTCATCCGCGGCCGCCAGGGCGAACAGGATAAAGCGGTCCATCTTGCGCTGTTCCTTGGCCGCCAGCAGTCGATCAGGATCAAAACCGGCTTCGGGGTCTTGCAGCACACTTTGCACCTGGCCGCCGATGCTGATCGCCAGATCACCGATCAATTCTTGCGGCAAACGACGGATGCCCGACTGCCCGTCCAGCAAGCGCTGCCAAGTGGATTCCACGCTCGATCCCAGCGGCGTCAGCGCGCCCATGCCCGTCACGACGATACGTTTACTCATGCTCAATCGACTCCTGTTGCTTGAAGGATACACAGCGTATGGACGTCACTATCATCATGAAAGTAACATGGCATCCTTCAAGTTTTTACTCGCACACAGGAATACTTATGCAGCGCAAATCCCTCATCAGTGCCGAATGCCCCATCGCCCGCAGCCTTGAGCGGGTAGGGGAGTGGTGGAGCATGCTGATCATGCGCGACGCCTTGCACGGCCTGCGCCGTTTCGATGAGTTCTCGCGCAGCCTGGGCATCGCGCCCAACATGTTGACGCGCCGGCTTAATGGCTTGGTGGAAGCGGGGATGCTGGAGCGCCGTGCCTACAGCGAGCGCCCGCCACGCTACGAATACGTGCCGACGGCCAGGGGCGAGGACTTTCGTATGGTGCTGATGGCGTTAGTGGCGTGGGGCAACCGGCATTACGCCGAGGAGGGCATCAGTGTCGAGGTGGTGGAACGCGAGACGGGCCGACCGGTGCAGCCGGTGATGGCGACGGCTGAAGGTGCGTTGGTGGCGATGGATCAGTGCGAGGTACAGCCCGGCCCGGCCGCCAGCGCAGGGATGCGCCAACGGCTGAACCGTGAGTGATTGATTACTCTTTTACATCCATGAACTCTTCAGCCCACGCCACATAACTTTCCGGCAAGGTGTAGGTGTGGGTCAATTCCGTGGCACTGAGGTTCGAAGTGCTGTGGGTCAGCTGACGCTGGGCACGCAGGCTGTCGTAGGTGGCCTTGATCGCGGCGAAGTAGGCGCCATGCCCGGCTACCACGATGCGCACACCCAGGCTGGCCAGGCGCTCACTGTCGTGCAGTTGTGGGTTGCCGTAGGTCACCAGCATCAGGGGAACGCTGAGGTTCTCTGCGATCTGCTCCAGGTGGTCGAAGTCCTTGACGCCGACCATGCAGATGCCGTCAGCACCGGCCTTTTCATAAGCCTTGGTACGCGCAATCACATCGCTGGTGGGCAGCACGCCGGCATTGGTGCGCGCAATGATCGACAGCGCCGGGTCGACGCGCGCTTCCAGCGCGGCCTTGACCTTGCCGATGCCCTCTTCGACGGAAATCAGGTCCGTGGATTTACGCCCGAATTGCGCGGGCAAGAGGGTGTCTTCGATGGTCAGCGCCGCGACGCCGGCGCGTTCCAGCTCTTCCACCGTGCGCATCACGTTCAGGGCGTTGCCGTAGCCGTGGTCGGCGTCGGCAATGAACGGCAACTGGGCCACACGGCCGATGCGGGTGGCTTGCTCGACGAACTCACTCAGGGTAATCAACGCAAAATCGGGGGCCGCCAGCACCTGCAGGGAGGCGACCGAGCCGCCCAGGATACCCACTTCAAACCCCAGGTCAGCCGCGATGCGGGCAGACATGGGGTCGAATACGGAAGCGGTTTCAACGCAGATCGGCGTTGCCAGCAGGTCACGGAAGTTACGGCGTAGCGCTGAATGAGAAATCTTGGGCATGGTCTTTCCTGGCTTTGGTCATCGTCAAGTGACGATCAATGTCTATTCGTGGTGCCGGGAGATTACCACGCAGATGCCCCTGTGATTATGACGTTTGAGCAAGGCGAGGGTTATCGAGCGACTGCACTGTACGACGTACCCAGGTCGCGGGCCCAGCCGTCGAGCACGTCCTTGACATTGTCAGCGGTCATGACTTCTTTGTCATTGGCCAGGGGAGCACCGGTGCCTTTACGCACCATGGCCGCCACGACATCGCCGGTCGAACCATCTTCCAATGACAGCTCCGTGGCGATTTCACTGTCTCGATCGCGGATGCCAGTGGCGGCGCTCACGCCCGCTGCGACCAGGGTGATCGGCAGCCACTCATAAAACCGCAGTCCCTGGGGGCTGGTGGCGATGTGTGTGATGGCAGGGCGTACTGTGAGGGTGTCAGGGCCAGGTTTCGAGGCCAGGTAAACGTATTTGCCAAGTTCCGAGCGCAGTACCAAGTCGTAGTAGCCGGTGACGTGGGAGAGCGTATTTTGGGGGATCTGAGCGGAGGGTTCAACAGCCGGGAAAAACTGGCTGGGCGCCAGATATACCTGCTTGTAGCGGCCACGCTTCAAGGCCGGGCTGACCCAACTCTGTACGGTCTGGCCCGACGGGCTCTGTTGCTCTTTAAGCAGGCTGTAGTCATGAAGAAAGCCTGTATATCGCTCGGGTTCGACCTTGTTGCTGCTGCAAGCGATCAGGCTCAGGGTGGCCGCCATCAGTAGCAGGAATGAGCATTTACGGGCCATCAATGGGTTGCCTGTTCGTTTGGAGTGTCGTGCGAGGATTCGATGTGCAACTGGCCATGGGTCATGATCCAGTGGACAAGCTCGGCGATGGGAATGGAGTGGGCGTACTCGACCCACCGCCCGGCGTCGGGGCTGTAGTGTTCGAAGTAGCGACGCAGCACGATACGGTCCAGTTCCGCGTTCAGCCCCAGGCAGGATTCCTGGAACAGCATCGGGCTATCCTGAGCCGGGGAAGAGGTGCGCTGGCTCAGCACCAATGGTCGCGCGTCGCTCGCGGCCTGCTCGGTGTACCTGCTGCTCGAAACTTTCATAGGCGTCTCCTTGAATGGAAGACGTGCAGAATGCCCGACAGGTTTTACCCAAAGATGTCCGGGTTGTGTCCGTGGCGAAGGAATGTTGCTCGATTGAAATAAATGACCCCGGCGCCGGAATGGTTTTAGATGTCGTTCTTTTTTTGGCTTGGGAACCTGTGAACGTGAGCAGACTGCTGATCGTCGATGACGACGTGGAAGTGCTGGCATTGCTGAAGAAGTTCTTCGTCCAGCACGCCTATGAAGTCGACGTGGCCGCCGACGGCGAGGCCATGTGGGCGGCCATCGCGCAGCAGCGGCCGGACACGATCATCCTCGACCTCATGTTGCCCGGCGAAGGCGGCCTCAGCCTGTGCCAGAAAGTGCGGGCACAGTTCGGCATTCCTATCATCATGCTCACGGCCATGGGCGAGTTGAGCGACCGCATTGTTGGCCTGGAACTGGGCGCCGACGACTACCTGACCAAACCCTTCGCCCCGCGTGAATTACTGGCCCGCCTGCGCGCTGTGCAACGGCGTGCGGGGCAGTCGGTCAGTGCGGCCGACGAGCGCTCACGCCCGGTGATTGCCTTCGCCGGTTGGCATCTGGATATCACCTGTCGCGAACTGCGTTCGCCCGAGGGCGTCATGATCCCGCTGTCCGGTGGCGAGTTCGACCTGCTGGTAGTGTTTCTCGAACACCCCCAGCGCATTCTTACCCGCGACCAATTGATCGACCTGACCCACGGCCAGGGCCACGATGCCTTCGACCGCAGTATCGATGTGCAGGTCAGCCGGCTGCGCCGCAAGATCGAGCCCGACTGCAAGCGCCCGGACCTGATCCGCACCGTGCGCAATGGCGGCTATCTGTTTACCGCGCCGGTGACCCGCTCATGATCCGCCGCCTGTTGCGCCGCGACACCCTGAACCGGCGCATCGCCCTGACCATCCTCGCTGCGATGCTCGCCTCACTGGCCCTTAACGCCTTGTTCGTGCAGGTGGCCGGGGTGTGGGCGCGCCCGCCCATCGACCGCACGGGGTTACTGGAACAAATGGCCGCGACGTTGAAAGTGATCGAGGCCGCGCCTGCGCCGTTGCGCTCGCACCTGGCGGCAGCGGCCAGCGATACTCGGTTGCAGGTGACGTGGCATACCAACCCCGTGGATTTCGGCCTGCCCAGCGGCGGCAACGTGCTACAAGCCGGCGAAGTCCCTGGGATACAGGCATTGTTTGGCACGGGGCGCACCATTCAGGTGTACAGCCCGGACGATTGGCCGCGTGGCAGCCCCGACGCACGTTATGTGGCGCTGGTGCAGTTAGTTGATGGCAGCTGGTTGTCTTTCATACCGCCCGTACGCAGTTGGGGCCTGAGCGCACCCACGCGGATTGCGGTCATCATCATTCTTGGGCTGATCGCTACCTTGCTGGTCGCCTGGGTCGCCACCCGGCAATTGGCCAAGCCGTTGCAGCGTTTCGCCAGTGCCGCCAGACGCTTCGGCGGCGATCTGCGAGCACCGCCCATCGACATCGAAGGCCCCGACGAGATACGCCAGGCCACCATCGCCTTCAACGCCATGCAGGCGCAGATCCAGCACTTTATCGGCGAACGCACCCATATGCTGGCGGCCATTTCCCATGACTTGCGCGCGCCTTTGACGCGGATGCGCCTGCGCTGCGAGTTCATGGAAGACCTGGACCATCAGCACAAGCTGATTCGCGATGTCGAGGAAATGCAGTCGATGATCAACGCCGCATTGGCGTTTTTCCGCGACGATACGGTGCTGGAGCACAGCACGGCGTTCGATCTGTCGGAACTGCTGCAAACCATCATCGACGACTATCGCGACCAGCAACTGGTGGTCGACTTCCGGGGGCCGCCCCATCTGGTCTATCACGGCCGGCCACTGGGGCTTAAACGGGTAGTGGTCAACCTGCTGGAAAATGCTGCCAAGTACGCACGGCACCCCAGCATTGCTCTGAGTGTTGACGATCAGAGGGTGTGCATCGAGGTCTGCGACGAGGGCCCGGGGATTCCTGAAGCGGACCTGGAGCGTGTGTTCGATCCGTTCTTTCGCCTTGAGACCTCACGTAACCGCAATACCGGTGGGGTGGGGCTTGGGCTCTCGGCGGCGCGGGCCATTGTGCGCGAGCAGGGCGGTGAGCTGAGCCTGAGCAATCGGCGCGGTTCGGGGTTGGTGGCCCGGGTTGAATTGCCGCGCTAGCGTGATGCGATATGCGCATTATTATTGAATTAGGTTATGCGTTATCAGTATTTTACATCCCGCCTTCAACACCGCAAAAATACCCCTGACAACAAATGACCTTATAAAACCGAGACCGTACGCGCGGATCGATTTGAATGCCTCACAAGGCATCTGGAGACGAACGTGCGTTACCTCAAAAACCTGGCGGCTGGATTGGTTGCCTCATTGCTGTGCCTGACGGCGCAGGCGCAAACCCTGGTGGTCGGCGACCAGAGCTACAACGCCCAGGCCGTGATGGAAGCGGCGGGGGTGCTGGATGATCTGCCTTATACGCTGGACTGGAAACAGTTCACGGCCGGGTCACCGGTGGCCGAAGCGCTCAACGTTGGCAGCCTGGACCTGGGCCTGCTCGGGGATGCCCCGGTGTTGTTCCTGGGCGCCCTGGGTGCACCGATCAAGGTGATCGCCGTGAGCCGGCAGAATCTCGACGGCGTGGCCATCCTGGTAAAAAAGGACTCGTCGATCCACAGCCTGGCCGATCTGGCAGGCAAGCGCGCCGCGATCTGGAAAGGTTCCTGGAGCCAGCAACTGTTGCTGACTGCACTGGACAAGGCCGGGGTTGCACGGGATTCGCTGCAATGGCGCTACCTCAGCGCCCTGGATGCTTCCCACGCGCTGGAAGGCGGTGCGGTTGACGTGATCGCCACCTGGGAACCCTACGTCACGCAACAGGAGCGCCAAGGTGCGCGGGTGTTGGCAACCGCTGAAGACCTGATTCCGGCCCAGAGTTTCATTGCCGCCAACGCCAGTGCCGTCGAGGCCAAACGTGAACCCATCAGCGACTTCCTCCAGCGCCTGAAAAAAGCCCGTGACTGGGCGCGCCAAAGCCCGGCCAACGCCAACGCGTATGCCGATGCCTGGGCCAAGCGCACCCGCGCGGATGCCGACATCGCCCGCGTCTGGTTTGCCCGTGCGCGCACCACCGTCGAGCCGCTGACGCCTCAGGCGCCCATCGAGGCGCAAAAGACCGTGGACTTTTTTGCCGGCCTGGGCCTGGTCAAGTCTTACTCGGCCGCCACGTTGTTCGACCCTTCATTCGCGGCCGCCTTGCAGCCCGCCGTCGCCACCACCCAGCCCTGAACGCTTGAAGGACTACTGCGCAATGACTAAAAGACAGCTCAAACTGGGCGCCCTGACCATGGGCTGCGGTGGGCCGGGCCGCCATAACCTGTGGCTTGACCCGCAATTGCCGGCCGATGCCAGCGTCAACGTCGATTGGTACATCCAGATAGCGCGCCAGGCTGAGGCCGCACTGTTCGACCTGATGTTTATCGTCGACAGCCAGTTCATCACCGAAGGTTCGCCTTCCCATTACCTCAATCGCCTGGAGCCGTTGACGTTACTGTCGGCACTGGCCGTGAGCACCCGGCATATCGGCCTGGTCGGTACGCTGACCACCTCGTATAACTCGCCGTATAACGTCGCCCGGCGCCTGGCCTCCCTGGACCTGATCAGCAAAGGCCGCGCCGGCTGGAACGTGGTGACCAGTGGCGATGCCGGTACCGCCGGCAATTACAGCCGCGACGAACACTACGACTACGCCACCCGCTACGGTCGCGCCGCCGAACACGTTCAGGTGGTACAGGGGTTGTGGAACTCCTACGAAGACGATGCGTTTGTGCGCAACCGTGCCACTGGGCAGTTTCTCGACCCGAGCAAGCTGCACAGCCTGAATCATCAGGGCGAACACTTCTCGGTGGTGGGCCCGCTGAATATCCAGCGCTCGCCCCAAGGCCAGCCGGTGATTTTCCAGGCCGGAGACTCTGAGCAAGGCCGCGACCTGGGCGCCGCCACCGCCGATGTGATCTTCACCCACGCGGCCAGTATCGAGCAGGGCCAGGCGTTTTACCGGGATATCAAGGGCAGGGCGGCACAACGGGGGCGCGATCCGGAACAGGTGCTGATCATGCCCGGTGCGGAAATTTATGTGGGCGACACCGATGCCCATGCCCGGGAAATCGAGCAGCACTACCATCAGCTCGACCACAGTTTTGCGCAGGCACTCAAGGAGTTCGGGCGCAATTTTGGCTGGCATGATTTCAGCCAGTACGACCTGGATGCGCCATTCCCACAAGAGAGCCTGGAGGCGGCGCGCAGCAGTTTTTTCACTGCTGCCAAACGCATCGCCGACCAGGCCCGGGAAAAGGGCTTTACCCTGCGCCAGGCCGTCGAATTTGGCCGGCAATTGCGCCCAGGCGCGTTCGTGGGCAGCGCTGCCACGGTGGCGCAGAAACTAGCGGATTGGTTCGAGGCGCGGGCCGTGGATGGGTTCAATATCTACCTCGGGCACCCTGGGCAATTTGATCGTTTTACACAGGAAGTGATTCCGTTGCTGCAAGAGCGCGGTGTTTATCGCACGGCCTACGAGGGCTCGACCTTGCGCGAAAGCCTGGGCTTGGCGATTCCGAGGTTCCAGCGCACCCCCTCACCCTAAGGGGTGATTTCGATGACTTTGCGGGTGTGGGACTATCACTTCAGTCCCCGGCGCCAGTGACCTGGTGTCGCACCCAACCGTTATGACGGCGAGTCTTCGACGTGGAAAATGATCGACTGTCTTCAGCCCAGTGGTTCGAACAGATAGCCAGGGTGACCGAGAGCATCGGGCACGCGGGGTTTGCCGCCACGTTGTTCGATGCTCTGGGGTGTATCCGCCCCATTCAGGCCACGACCTTGTACCTGTACCCCCACGACGGCATGCCCAGCGCAGTGTTCGAACTGGACGGGCCATGGCTGCCCCAGGGCAATGTGCGCCAGTACCTCTCCGGGTTTTACTTGCTCGACCCGTTCTACGGCGCCTGCGTGGAGGGGGCGGCTTCCGGCTGCTACGACCTCGCCGACGTAGCCCCCGATCACTTCGAGCACAGCGAGTACTACCAGTCGTTTTACCGGCATTCGCACCTGGAGGATGAGCTCAACTACATCCTGCAGGCCAGCAACGGCTTGAGCCTGGCGGTGTCGCTGGCCTTTACGCAGAAGCTCGACGCGACCACCACCGAGCAATTCAAGCGCATAGCGCCTTGGGTACTGGCGGTGCTGGGCAAGCACTTCGTCGGCCTGGAGACTCAGGGCGCGCGTTTCGAAAGCCTGTTGGAACAGCGTATTCACTCGGCACTCAACAACTTCGGCTCCTCGCTGCTCACCGAACGCGAATGCCGGATCACCCAGTTGATCCTGCGCGGCCACTCCACACGTTCGCTGGCCGAGCGCCTCGGGGTCTCCGAAGACACCATCAAGTCCCACCGCAAGCACATCTACAGCAAGCTCGACATCGGCACGCAATCGGAACTGTTTTCCCTGTTTATCGACTCGCTGGCCGAGGCCCAGGGTGGGCTGAGCAAAGACCCCCTTGAACGCTACATGAGCAAAGGCCGTTGACCGGCTGCATGACTACCCACAACAAGAGAAAAAGCCATGAACCTACCCTTTGAACCGCAACGCCAGACCCGGGACTATCAGGCCTCGGACGCGGCCCACCATATCCATGCCTTTGTGGATCAAAAGGCGCTGAATGCCGAAGGCCCCCGCGTAATGGTCCGGGGTGAGGGCCTGTACCTGTGGGACAGCGAGGGTAAGCGTTACCTGGACGGGATGTCGGGCCTGTGGTGTACGCAATTGGGTTATGGCCGCAAGGACCTGACCGCTGCGGCGGCCGCGCAGATGGATCAGCTGGCGTACTACAACATGTTCTTTCACACCACCCATCCGGCGGTGATCGAGCTGTCCGAGTTGCTGTTCAGCCTGTTGCCAGGGCACTACAGCCATGTGATCTACACCAACTCCGGTTCCGAAGCCAACGAGGTGCTGATCCGCACCGTGCGCCGCTACTGGCAAGTGCTCGGCAAGCCGCAGAAGAAGATCATGATCGGCCGCTGGAACGGATATCACGGCTCCACACTGGCGGCGTCTGCCCTGGGCGGCATGAAATTCATGCATGAAATGGGCGGCTTGATCCCGGACGTCGCGCACATTGACGAGCCTTATTGGTACGCCCAGGGCGGTGAGTTGACCCCGGCCGAGTTCGGGCGGCGCTGCGCTCTGCAACTGGAAGAAAAGATCCTGGAGTTGGGCGCGCAAAACGTCGCCGGTTTTATCGCTGAACCTTTCCAGGGCGCCGGCGGCATGATTTTCCCCCCAGAAAGCTATTGGCCAGAGATCCAGCGCATCTGTCGCCAATACGATGTGCTGCTGTGCGCTGATGAAGTGATTGGCGGTTTCGGCCGTACAGGTGAGTGGTTTGCCCATCAGCATTTCGGCTTCGAACCCGACACGTTGTCGATCGCCAAGGGCCTGACCTCCGGTTACCTGCCCATGGGCGGTTTGGTATTGAGCAAGCGCATGGCCGAAGCCCTGGTGGAGCGGGGCGGAGTGTTTGCCCATGGACTGACGTATTCCGGGCACCCGGTTGCGGCGGCGGTGGCCCTGGCCAACCTCAAGGCCCTGCGTGACGAAGGGATCGTGCGCCAGGTGAAGGACGACACCGGGCCGTATTTGCACACGCTCCTGCACGAAGTCTTTGGCAACCACCCGCTGATCGGCGATATCCAGGGCACCGGCCTGCTGGCAGCCTTGCAGTTTGTCGAGGACAAGGGCACGCGCAAGCGCTTTGCCAATGAAAACGACCTGGCCTGGCAATGCCGCACTTTTGGCTTTGAAGAAGGCGTGATCATTCGCTCGACCCTGGGCCGCATGATCATGGCGCCGGCCCTGGTGGCCAGCCACGCGGAGCTCGATGAGCTGGTCGACAAGACCCGCATCGCGGTGGACCGCACCGCACGGATCGCGGGAAAACTGTGAAGGGCTAAGCCCCCGCATGCCGCTTCGGTTGAACAGGGTGGGCGCCCCATAGCGGCCTGCCCACCGCTCCCAATGGATGACTCATCAAAGGTGTCGATTTGATCGAACGCCGCGGCGCCCTGCATTCCACTTTCCAGGAGTCAGCAATGAATACAATAACAAACGTAGCCGATACTCCCGTCCATCAAACCCCAACCCAACCAACCTCATCGCGCCGCTTTCGACAACCCCTGGGCCTTGTCGGGCTGGTACTGTTCGGCCTGGCGTATATGGTGCCGCTGGCGGTGTTCACCACCTACGGCCTGGTGACCCAGATGACCAAAGGGCACCTTGCCACCGCCTACCTGCTGACCCTGGCTGCCATGCTGCTGACGGCCTACAGCTATGGGTGCATGGTCAAGGCGCACCCGTATTCGGGCTCGGTCTACACCTATACGCGCAAGGCGTTTGGCGCCTCCTTCGGCTTTATCGCCGGCTGGACCTTGCTGCTGGACTACATCTTCCTGCCGCTGCTCAGCTATTTGCTGATCGGCATCTACTTGTCCGAATACTTTCCTACCGTGCCCACCGCCGTATGGGTATTGGGCTCCATTGCCCTGGTGACGGCGCTGAATCTGGTGGGTATCGAGTCGATTACCCGGGTCAATTGGGTGCTGATCGTGGCCCAACTGGTGTTCATCGTGGTGTTTGTGGCGTTGTCGATCCACAACCTCAGCGGGCAAGCCGAGCCGGTGTCGCTGCTCAAGCCGTTTCACCATGAAGGCTTCAGTGTGCCGCTGATCATGACCGGCGCGGCGGTGCTGTGCTTGTCGTTCCTGGGCTTCGATGCCGTGTCGACCATGGCTGAGGAGACACCTGACCCGCGCCGTACCATTCCGCAGGCGATCATGGCGGTGTCGCTGATCGGTGGGTTGCTGTTTCTGGTGGTGTCGTATTGCGCCCAGATGGTCTTCCCGGAATGGAATAGTTTTGCCGATCCCGACTCGGCTTCGGTCGATGTGATGCGCCGGGTCGGCGGCGAGCTGCTGGTGAGTGCGTTTACCGCCACCTATGTGGCGGGCTGTTTCGCCTCCGCGATGGTCTCCCAGGCCAGCGTGTCCCGCGTGCTATTCGCCATGGGCCGCGACGGCGCATTGCCCAGGGTATTCGGCAAGCTGGTGACGAAAAAACGCGTCCCGGCCAACGCGATCATGCTGGTCAGCCTGTTTTCGCTGATTGCGCTGTTTATCAGCCTGGACACCGTGGCCAACATGATCAGCTTTGGCGCGCTGTTCGCGTTTTCGGCGGTGAACCTGGCCGTGATCAAGCATTACCTGGGCGACCAGAAGCTGCACGGTACACGCAACTATCTGCTGTACGCCGCGCTGCCGGGCCTGGGGTTTCTCAGCACGCTATGGTTGTGGACGAGCCTGTCCGGCCTGTCGTTCACCATCGGCCTGTGCTGGATGGCCCTGGGGCTGCTGTGTTTGCTGTGCCTCACCCGAGGGTTCCGGGTACGCATGCCGGACCTGCAAATGGCCGAATAAACAGGCCCCACCTCGGTTCATCTGTAGGAGCGAGCTTGCTCGCGAAAAACGTCAACGATAACGCGTGCTTCCTGGAT
>NZ_SMOF01000001.1:3198222-3267483 GCF_018135665.1 Pseudomonas sp. B2021 | reverse complement strand
TTACTCGCGAAAAACGTCAACGATAACGCGTGCTTCCTGGATGAACGCGGCGCCTGTGAGTTTTTCGCGAGCAAGCTCGCTCCTACAAAAGCCTTACAGTCCAATTCAGGAGTACAGCATGTTCAACCTCGACTACTGGCAGCAACGCGCTGCCCGTCAAACCTTCATCAACACCGCCTTGATCGACGGCCAGGCCGTCGCCGCACTGTCCGGGGCGACCTTTGACGCCATCAACCCGGCGACCAACCAGCTCCTTGCACGTGTCGCCGTCTGCGGTGAGGTTGAAGTGGACTTGGCAGTACGCTCCGCACGCCGCGCCTTTGACAACGGCCCCTGGCGACGCATACCTCCAGGCGAACGCAAAAAAGTCCTGATCAAACTCGCCGACCTGTTGATGACCCACCGCGAAGAACTCGCACTGCTGGACTCCCTGAACATGGGCAAGCCGGTAATGGACGCCTATAACGTCGACGTGCCCGGCGCGGCCCATGTTTTTGCCTGGTACGGTGAAGCCCTGGACAAAATTTACGATCAGGTCGCGCCGACTGCCCACAACGCGTTGGCGACCATCACCCGCGAAGCATTGGGCGTGATTGCAGCGGTGGTGCCGTGGAATTTCCCGCTGGACATGGCCGCCTGGAAACTGGCCCCTGCTTTGGCGGCAGGCAACAGCGTGGTGCTCAAGCCCGCCGAACAATCGCCATTTTCCGCCCTGCGCCTGGCCCAACTGGCGTTGGAGGCGGGTATGCCCGAGGGCGTGCTGAACGTGGTGCCAGGCTTGGGCGAGGGCGCCGGCAAGGCCCTGGGGTTGCACCCGGACGTCGATTGCCTGGTGTTTACCGGCTCGACCCAAGTGGGCAAGTACTTCATGCAGTACTCCGCGCAGTCCAACCTCAAGCAGGTGTGGCTGGAGTGTGGCGGCAAGAGCCCGAACCTGGTGTTTGCAGACTGTCAGGACCTGGACCTGGCGGCGCAGAAGGCGGCCTTTGGGATTTTCTTCAACCAGGGCGAGGTGTGTTCGGCCAATTCGCGCCTCTATGTGCAACGCTGCATCCACGACGAATTCATCGAGCGTTTGATCGACAAATCCCGTGCCTGGATGCCCGGCAACCCACTCAACCCCGCCAGCGCCGCCGGTGCAATTGTCGACAGCGGGCAAACCGCACGCATCATGCAAGCCATCGGCCAGGCGCACGCAGACGGTGCCATGCTGTTGACCGGTGGCCAACAGTTGAACATTGAGGGTTGTTCAAACTTCATCCAGCCGACGATATTCGCCAACGTCACCGCTGAAATGCGCCTTTCCCATGAGGAGGTGTTTGGGCCTGTGCTGGCGGTGAGCGCCTTCGATACCGAAGAACAGGCCATACAGCAAGCCAACGACAGCCTCTACGGCCTGGCGGCATCGGTGTGGAGTGATGACCTGAACCGTGCGCATCGCGTGGCGCGTGCCCTGAATGCCGGTACCGTGTCGGTCAACACCATTGACGCCCTGGATGTGACCGTGCCGTTTGGCGGCGGCAAACAGTCGGGGTTCGGGCGCGATTTGTCGCTGCATTCGTTTGATAAGTACACCCAGTTGAAAACCACCTGGTTCCAATTGCGTTAACTGCCCCGTTTCGCATAACTGCTGTGCCGTTACAGGCATTCATCCGCCAGTGGGCAATGCCTATAGTCCACTTAGCCCGTGCAGCGCTTCAACCGTGCTGCGCGATCCAGCCCAAGACTGAGGTGAGCCTGATGAACCGTGAATTCGACCCCGCACTGACTGATATCAACCAAGTGGACGCCGAGTACTTCGAGTACAGCAAGGCGGCAAATCCCATCAGTGCCAACCTGATTTCCCGTATTCCCTACCACAGCTTTCCGGCCTCGCTGTATGACAGTGGCCCCTCCCGCGTGGTACCGCTGGACCTCAGCGACGCCTTGGGCTGCGAAGGCCCCGCCACAGGCCCAGGGCTATGCGCGAACTTCATGCGCCTTAACCGTGGCGGCACGCTGACCCTGCAACCCAACGCCACTTCCCAGGTGTTCTACGTGATTGCCGGGGAGGGCAGCGTGGTTCAGGGGGAGTATGAGATTCAATGGTCCAAGGGCTGCTTTATCGCCCTGCCGGGATTACAGCAAGCGCACTTCAGTGCCCGCGAGGATGCACGTCTTTACTATGTTCACGATGAGCCGTTGCTGCGTTACCTGGGGGTGACACCCCGCGCCGATCGCTTTGCGCCAACCCTGTACCCAGCAGCACTGGCCAACGCGAAGTTGCGTGAAGCGGCCGATGATCCCAGGGCACAGGACCGCAGCCGCATCAGCATCCTGCTGGGCAACCGTCATTTCCCGCAGACGCGCACGGTGACCCACGTGCTGTGGGCCATGTACGGGATTCTGCCGGCGGGATCGGTGCAGAAACCCCATCGGCATCAGTCGATTGCACTGGACTTCATTATTGATTGCCCCACGGGCTGTTATTCATTGGTGGGCACCGAGCTGGGCGCGGATGGGCAAATTCGTAACCCGCAGCGGGTCGACTGGTCTCCCGGCCTGGCGTTTGTCACGCCACCGGGTTACTGGCATGCGCATTTTAATGAATCGGATAGCGAGGCGTTCCTGATCCCGATTCAGGATGCGGGGCTGCAAACCTACTTGCGTGCGCTGGATATCCGCTTCAGTTGAGTCACTTCCAGTCCGGTGTTTCGCCCAGTCGTTCAACGATAAAGTCGATAAAACACCGGACCTTGGACGACACAATGCGCTTGGGCGGGTAGACAAACCACACCGCAAACGCCCGCTCCACGCCCTGGATCTGCCATTCCGGTAGCCACACTACCAAGTCGCCGGCCTCGATACTTCGCGCCACCAGCCAGTCGGGCAACAGCGCAAAGCCCAAGCCTTGGCGCACGGCGATCAGTTGCGCATCCAGGTCATTGATTCGAATAACGCCGTCATGCAGCAGCGGGAGCGCGCGGCCGGCAGAGACAAAACTGATATCGCCGGTGGTAGCCGTGCCCAGCACCGCAGGCACACCGGCCAAGTCCGTGGGCGTGGACGGAGGAGGGTGCTGCATGCCAAACGCCGGGCTGACCACCAAGCGGTAGTGGCCGTCGCTGAGCTTGCGTGCCTTGAGCGTCGAATCGGCCAGCTCGCCAATGCGTATGGCTAAGTCGACGCCGGCATGAATCAAATTGACCTGGGTGTTATCCAGCACCAGTTCCACGCTGATTTGCGGGTAGCGCACCAGAAAGTCATTCAACGCCGGCAGGATGTGATGGCGAGCAAACGCCGGTGGCAGGTTGAGTTTCAACACGCCCCGGGGATGCTGGTTCAGCGCTGACGTGGCGGCCTTGGCGTGTTCCAGTTCGTCCAGCACCCTGCGTGCGTGTATCAGGAAGGTCTGGCCGCCTTCGGTCAGATGCAGCGTGCGTGTGGAGCGGTTGAACAGCGCGATGCCCAGGTCTTGCTCAAGGTCCTTCACATAGCGTGAAACCGTTGAGGCCTTGATCCCCAAGCGCTCGGCGGCACGCGAGAAATTGTTGCCTTCTGCGGCTTCGATGAAGGCGGTGAGCGCGGTGAAATAGTCCAAGGGCAGCCTCAGGGCAGGGCGGTGAGACGTGCAGGTTGTTGAGTTTTGCCGGGGGCTGTCAACTGCACGACCGTAGAACCACGATGCAGCCCCCGTTTTCATAAATCAGGGCTGCTGGTAATGCCCCGGAATGTCATGGCCTTCGTCGGCGGGCTTGTTGCGCTTTTGCACCTGGACGTCGCTCAATTTCGCGTCCTTGAGCTCTGCAAAGCGCTGCCTGAGCAGGGACTCGGCCCATTGAGGATCCAGCGTGTCGGCATCGTGCTCAAGCGTGCGGCTTTGTGGCTGGTTATCGAGGATGAAACTGATGAGGTAATGCGGTTTCTCGAACATGAACGTGGCTCCGTTACGGTTAACAAGGCGTACCTGAGCAGGGCATGTTCATTTGATGAGTGGGTTGCGCGGTGATTCAGAAAAAATAAGCCGCTTTCATCTATTGATCTCGATCAGGTGGTGAGGCTGGCTCGCTCTATAACCTTGGGCGCTTATCGATGGCCAGGGACGGCTCAACGAGCAGCTCTGGTCACACATTCTCAAGGAAGAGTCAGCCATGCGATCACTGAAGATCCTGTTGTTATCATCGGCATTCAACGGTTTAACCCAACGGGCCTGGCTGGATTTGCGCCAGGCGGGTCACGACCCCAGTGTTGTGGTATTCACCGATCAAGCCACGGTGTGCCAGCAAGTCGAGGCGTCCGGCGCCGACCTGGTGATCTGCCCCTTTTTGAAGGACCGTGTGCCGCACCAACTGTGGAGCCATCCCCTGCGCCCGGTGGTGATCATCCATCCGGGCATCGTTGGTGACCGTGGTGCCAGTGCGCTGGATTGGGCTATCACCCGGCAGGCCCGCCGTTGGGGCGTCACCGCCTTGCAAGCGGTGGAGGAAATGGACGCCGGGCCGATCTGGTCCACCTGTGAGTTCGACATGCCCGACCAGGTGCGCAAATCCGAGCTGTACAACGGCCTGGTGAGCGACGCCGCGATGGTTTGCATCCGTGACGTCGTGGCGAAATTCGCCAAAGGCTTTGTCCCGACACCGCTCGATTACACCCAACCCAGCGTCATCGGGCGCTTGCAGCCAAACATGAGCCAGGCTGACCGCACCTTCAGTTGGTTCGATTGCGCAGGCTTTATCAAGCGCAGCATCGACGCCGCCGATGGCCAGCCCGGCGTGTTGGCGAGCCTGTTGGGCGGTCAGTATTACGTCTATGACGCGCACTTGGACGCCCGGCAGGGCACCCCAGGAGAAATCCTTGCGGTACAGGACGACGCCGTGTTGGTAGCGGCTGGAGATCACAGCCTGTGGATCGGCTCGCTCAAGCCCAAAGGCCCAGAGACCTTCAAGCGGCCAGCACGGCATGTTCTGGCTGAGCAGTTGGCCGGCGTGCCGGTGCTGGACAGTTCAATCGCCTGTCAGGCGCTCAACGAGCGGGTCTATCAACCGATTCGCTACCAAGAGTTCGGCCACATCGGCGAACTGACGTTCGAGTTCTATAACGGCGCCATGAGCACCGAACAATGCCAGCGCCTGGTGGCTGCATTGCGCTGGGCCAAGGCGCGAGATACCCACGTGTTGCTGATCAAGGGCGGGCGCGGCAGCTTTTCCAATGGCGTTCACCTCAACGTCATACAGGCCGCCGAGGTGCCGGGGCTGGAAGCCTGGGCCAACATTCAAGCCATCGACGATGTGTGCCTGGAGCTGCTCACCGCCAAGCAACTGGTGATCAGCGGCCTGACCGGCAGCGCAGGCGCGGGCGGCGTGATGCTGGCGCTGGCGGCCGACATTGTACTGGCCCGCGAAGGCGTAGTGCTCAACCCGCATTACAAGACCATGGGGCTCTACGGCTCCGAATACTGGACCTACAGCCTGCCACGAGCCGTGGGCAGTGAAATCGCGCACAAACTCACTGAAGAATGCCTGCCCATCAGTGCCATTCAGGCCCAGCAGTACGGCATGGTTCAGGCCATCGGACCACGTAGCCCACAAGCATTTGGCTTGTGGCTTTTGCAACAGGCCGACAGTGCGTTGGCCGATGATAAGTACCTTCATGCACGCACACGTAAAGCCACGCTGGATACTCGGCAAGTTGAACGCTGTCGCGAGCAGGAGCTGGCACAGATGCGACTCGACATGGTGGAAAACCGCCAGCAGTTTGCCGAGAAATGCCGCAACTTCGTGTTTAAACGCAAAGCCTGCCAGACCCCGCAGCGGTTGATTGCGCCATGGGCCTTGAGGTATGAGGCTGGTGTGCAGGAAAGCCGGATGCTGAACGACTGACCGTCGACGCGGGGAGGGCACGTCGGCCAGTCCAGCCTCGCATTGGGCAATAGGGTTGCCCATAATGGAGGCCAACTCGCCCAACCGCACAGACCCCGAGGCTCCATGGAACTGCACAACCTGAACGATGATGCAGCGCCCGTATGACTCGTGCGCTGTTTATTTCGATGGATGGCCCCAAAGGCACCGGTAAAACCACGCTGTTGGAGGCCGTTACGACAGCGTTGAGGGCCGACAACATAAAGGTCGTGCGACTGTGCGAGCGCAAGAGCGATCCCTGTCGAGCGCAAACGATGGCTCTGGTTAACACGTTCGCCCGAGATCCCAGCCGGGATCTGGAACTTGAGGTGTGTGAGCGCTTTGCCGACAGCCGCAGCTGGATTACTCAAAACGTACTGGCCGCGCAGCCACCTGACAGCATCATCCTGATGGATCGCTGGTACCCGTCTGATGCTGGGTTTCGTCGGTTGATACCCTTTGCAGACATTCTTGAGCTGAACATTAATCGACAGGTGCAAGTGCCGGACCTGCACGTGGGGGTTGTCACCGCGGCGCAAATATCCTGGGCGCGGGCGGCAGCACGACGGCGGGGGTTGAGCAGTACGGTGATGTCTAAGCTGGAGGAGCAAGTTGCGTGTACCGAGGCGTTTGAGCGAGCGGCTGTGGAGCAGGGGTGGGTCATGTGTCGCAATGAAGGTACGATTGAACAGGCAGTGAGGCGGGTGGTTTTGCAGATATATAAGGTCCTTCATCCCAAGCATCAGGAGTAACGGAGTGCCGTTGAACCAGCAAGATCAGGATGATGTTGGTCATCAGAACAAACGTCACCGAACGAAGAAACTCTATGAAAACGTCGTGATAGGAAACTTCCTGTACGGTCTCGGATTCGCCGTGCGGTCATGTCTAGACGCAAACACCTCGATCCCAAGCGTGGTCAACCTGCTACAGCAGACGCCTGCAGACAAAGAGCTGGCTGACGTACTGCTGAGTTTTCCAGGTGTCGTGCGCTTGATCGAATTCAAGATGAAGGGCGCCAGCCTAAAAAAAGAACGACTGCGACATCGTTTACTACTGGCCGCCCTGGCAGGTGAAAATCAGGTATTGGTCGAAACGTCCAGAAGCCTGCACTGGTATGTGGAGGTGGGCGCCAATGACACCGACACGCCTCTGGTTTCGCGAGCCGTGCCTTATCTGGACGCCTTCGACGACGAACACTTGGCGTTGTCCGCGGGAAGCCTTGAACGACTCGTGGAGCAAACCGCGCGCGAAGCTGTTCGCGGCCTCGACCCGATGATGCGCGAGCGTTCACAGATATACCTGCGATTTTTACGCAATATTCAAGCTGACGACCCGGTGGGCGCAGGTGGTGTGCTTCTGGTCATGGGCGCAGGTGGAGCAATGCATTTTGTTCAGCTGCGAGACGTCTGTGATTTGAGTATGCCGCACAGGCAATGGCTGGAGCTGGAAATGAGCGGTCCGCAGCTGGAGCGATCTGTGCCTGCATTGGAGCGAAGCATGAAGCGTCCCAAACACCGCGACGGCCCCGAATATGGAAGGTAATGACCCATGGACGAACACGTGAACGAGAATGACCGGAGCCTGCGGGCCATGGCCGTCGCTGCCAAGGGCATCATGAGCGCAGCGGAAAATGACAGAAAAGCCGCTGAGCAGGCGATTGCGCGTCTTGGCTATCTGGAAAAACGTGTTGAGCAGAGCCTGCAACAGATTCCGACGATACTGGGCGCTTCAGCGGCGCAGATCGCAGATTCAGTGGCTTCAAAGGCGGCCGAGCACTTGATTGGCAAGTTCAAACAGGCCGATGCCGCGGCGCTTGATGCGGCGCAAAAGTACCAGGCCGCCAGTGACAGCCTTAAGCGTCGATTCTGGCTCAGCATCTTCGCCATTCATCTAGGTGTGGTATTGCCTCTGGCGTTGCTGTTTTTCTTTGCGGTCCCCAGCACCGATGAGATTGCGCAAAGGCAACGAGAGTTAGCGGTGCTTGAGCAAAACATAGAAGCGTTGAAACGCCAGGGTGGTGACGCTGCCATTATTGACTGCGAGGGACGCCCGTGCGTGCGCACGCGAGAGGTCCCGGGCGAAGATCCCTATCACGATGCCGCTACAGGCAAGAAGGCTTATCGGTTGATCTGGACCAAGTGAGCTTCATCAACTTTGAACTAATCACTAAGCCTGTCCACCTAACGCTTTGCACGTTGCCTCAAGCCCGGGGTTTTCCTGGGTTACCCAATCACACACGAAGGTTTGGTTAATCATGAAGAGCGAACAGGTAGAAGGCGTTGTAGAAAAGGTTGCTGGCAAAGCGCAGAGCGCAGTCGGGAAGCTTTTTGGCGATTCGAAGTTGGAAGCCGAAGGCGCTGGACGCCAAGCTGCGGGTCAACTGACGCAAACCTATGGCGACGCACTGGACAGCGTTTCTACATTCGTCAAAGAGAAGCCGGTTGCTGCACTGGCAATCGGGGCGGTTGCTCTGCTGGTGCTGAAGAGATTGCTTGGTCGCTGAACCTCAGCAAGATTTCCCTCGTACTCCTTGGAGTTCCGCGCCAGGAGGTACGAGGGCGGTAAGCCATAGCCCTTAAACCAAGCCTTCGCGTTTGTATTGATTTGCCGAACTGTCAGCAGGCTTGGGTTTTCTGGAACAGGTCAACTGGTAAGCAATTGCCAACCATATGAACCACCCCGGCATGACCATCAAGGCAATTCGGGTGTCGGGTCTCAACGCCAGCAGACAAAGAACAAAGCCCAGAAACGCCAAAGAGAACCAGGCCATCGGTGCGCCGCCAGGCATCTTGTAGGTCGATTTTGCATGCAGGTCAGGACGCCTGTTGCAATAGGCAATGTACGACGCGAGGATCGTCGACCAAGTGAAAATCACCAGAATTGCTGACACGGTAGAGACGATGGTGAAGGCGGTCATGACTTCTGGAACGATGAACAGCAACAACACGCCCAGCAGCATCAACAAGGTGGTGAACGCCAAGCTCAGCAGAGGCACGCTATTGCTCGACAGACGCCGGAAAATCCCCGGAGCGTTGTCCTGATTAGCCAGTCCGAACAGCATCCGGCTGGATGAAAATACGCCACTGTTGGCCGATGAGGCGGCGGATGTCAGCACCACAAAGTTGACAATACCGGCCGCTGCGGGGAACCCCGCAACCAGAAACAGCTCGACGAAGGGGCTCTTGTTGGGCGAAACCTGTTGCCAGGAAGTCACTGCAATAATGCAGGCCAGTGCCAGCACATAAAACAAGATGATTCTGAGCGGAATCGAGTTGATGGCTTTAGGCAAAGTCTTTTCGGGAGAGCGCGTTTCGGCGGCTGCGGTGCCGATCAGCTCGGTGCCCGCAAATGAGAAAATCGCCATCTGAAACCCGGCAAAGAAACCGAACAAGCCGTTGGGGAATGCGCCCTGTTTATCCAGCAAGTGGTTCAGGGACGCGGTGACGCCACTGGGTGAGACAAAGGAGCTGGCAATCAGCACCATGCTCACCCCAATCAGGGCAACGACGGCAATGATTTTGATGATCGCGAACCAGAACTCCACTTCACCGAAGAGCCTGACAGTCAGCACGTTCAAGGCAAACAGTGTTATCAGCATGCCGATGGCTGGTATCCAGGCGGGTACATCAGGGAACCAATACTGAAAAAATCCACCCACCACGACTGCGTCACCTATCACTGCAACGCTCCAGCTTAGCCAATATGACCAGCCGAGAAAGAATGCTGCGCGTGGGCCAAGATAGGCACCGGCAAAATCAGCGAAGGTTTTGAAGCTCAAGTTGGAAAGTAACATTTCGCCCATGGCACGCATGACGAAGTAGACGAACAGACCGATGATCATATAGATGAGGATGATCGACGTGCCGGAGAGGGCGATGATCTTCCCGGAACCCATGAACAGACCTGTCCCGATAGCACCGCCCATGGCCATTAACTGAATGTGACGATTGCTGAGTGTGCGCTGCAGCGCGGGCTGTTCAACCCGCTCGGACGGAGTCGATTTCATTACAAAACCTCTTGATTTTATGTTTTTGAGTTTTGGCAGAAAAGTGGGAATCACATGACCTTGATAGAGAGGTAATGGCTACTGACGATAGTGGTTTGCGGAGTTTCAGGCCCGTTTGCTCTCGTAACCATGCAGCACATTGACTGCATTGATCCCGATTTCATCGACCATGTAGCCACCCTCCATCACAAACAGGGCAGGGCAGCCCACGCCGGCTATCAGCTCGCCGATGCCGATAAAGTCTTCGCTTTCAAGCAAAAAGTGGCTGATGGGGTCGTCCTTGAAGGTGTCGACGCCCAGTGAAATAACCAGCACGTCAGGGGCAAATTGCTGGAGTTTCTTGCAGGCGTGGAGCAAGGCGTTGCGGTAGCTTTCCCAAGAGGTGTTCTTGGGCAGCGGATAGTTCAGGTTGTAACCTTCGCCGTGACCAGCGCCGACTTCGTGGCTGTAGCCTGAGTAGTACGGATAGGACACCGTCGGTTCGCCGTGCAGCGAGACAAACATGACGTCACTGCGCCCGTAGAAAATATTCTGGGTACCGTTGCCATGATGAAAGTCGACATCCAATACCGCGACACGCTTGGCGCCTCGGGTAATAGCCTGCTGTGCGGCAATGGCTGCGTTGTTCAGATAGCAATAGCCGCCCATGTATTCACGTGCTGCGTGATGGCCGGGTGGGCGGCATAGGGCAAAGGCACTGTCGTGACCTTCATCGATCAGCGCCAGTCCGGTCAGCGCGATATCGGCACTGGTTTTTACCGCTTGCCAGGTGGTGGCGGTAATGGGTGAGCCGGCATCCATGGCGTAAAAACCCAGCTTGCCGTCGATGAACGTCGGGACTTGCTCGTTGGCCAGATCACGCACTGGCCATACCAGCGGCAAGGCATCGTGGGTGCGCCCGGTTGCACACCATTCAGACCAGGCAGATTCCAGAAATGTTACGTAGCGCTCGCTGTGCGCGTTGACATAGCACGACCGATCAAATGCTCGCGGTTCGATGATCTGGCCAAGACCTACCTGTTTGACCCGATGGTGGACGGTATCGGCCCGACTGGGCTGTTCGAAGGACGGCTTGAGCACGCCGTCTTTCAATTCGGTGCCGTGGTGCAAACGGTGGGAATCACTGAAAACTGTAAACATTGTGCGCATCCGCTGATATGGGCCAGTGCAAATATTCTGTTCCGGCTCTGATGCGCTTTCTTTGCTTTGTTTTCGTGGTTTACTGGATTATTCGGGCATTTTTACTCAGGAATGACGTAATGCAGAAAAAAACATCCAAACGCATCAGTCTCGACGACACCGACCTGGCGATTCTCGCGTTGCTGCAGGAGGATGCGGGTATTTCCAACTCTGAGCTCAGTGAGCGCTTGTCATTAAGCCTGACACCTTGTTGGAGGCGGCGTAAGAGAATGGAGGAGGCGGGTGTGATTAAAGGCTACCAGGCGAACCTTGATCGACGAATGCTGGGGCTGGATATCATGGCGTTCGTGCACATCCGTTTTTCCACCCACGCCGACCACGCTCCCGATGCTTTTGAGGCAGTGATTGCTCAACTGCCTGAAGTGTTGGCCTGTCACAAGATCACTGGGGATGCCGATTACGTGCTGCAAGTGTTGGCAGAGGATCTTGATAGCTACAGTGACTTTATCGAGCAGGTGCTCAGGCGCCAGGTGGGTATTGCGTCCATCCAGTCCAGTCTGGCTTTACGCGAAATTAAGACCAGTAGCCGTATCGCGATACCCAAATCGATCAAGGCGTGAATGGGCAGGGGTTAGATCACGACGTGGAACCCTGTCTTTAGCAGCGATTGGCGCATTTGTATCGTTTTGTATCTGCGCTTTGGATAGATACACAGCGATTCCTTTAAGTCGGTTGATGACACATACGGGATACCAGCGGGGCTTTAAATGAACCCATCGAGAAGGCGCAAACCTTCTCCAATGGATGACTCATTTAACTCGCGGCTATCTCTGCGCGTTTCGCGACGTTGTCGACCAATGACTTATAGGAAATTCAAAATGCCTGTAGCTACGTTCGGTTTCACCTGGCGCCATTGTCTGGCTTCTTCCGTGAGAATGGGCGCTTTGGGGTTGGCCCTGATAGCCGGCAGCGGTGCGGCCGGGGCTGCTGGCCCGGCCGCCGATGCGTCAGTTGCCAGCTCGGCCTCGACCAGTCCCGAATCGATTAGACCTTATCGAATTCACGTCGATGAAGCGCAATTGACCGATCTGAAAAAGCGCATTGCGGCGACCCGCTGGCCGGACAAAGAAACCGTCCATGACGTGTCCCAAGGCGTGCAGTTGGCCCAGGTCCAGGCGCTGGTGAAGTATTGGGGCAGCGGCTATGACTGGCGCAAGGCTGAAGCGAAGCTCAATGCGCTGCCTGAATTCATCACGACTATCGACGGCGTCGATATTCAATTCATCCATGTTCGCTCGCCAAACCCCAACGCGATGCCGCTGCTTCTGACACACGGATGGCCTGGCTCACAGTTTGAGTTCCTGAAGACGATCGGCCCGCTGACGGATCCCGTTGCTTACGGCGGTAGGGTTGAAGATTCGTTCGACGTGATCATTCCATCGATTCCGGGACACGGTTTTTCCGGTAAGCCGACTGAATTGGGTTGGGGGCCGGATCGAGTCGCGAAGGCTTGGGATGTGCTCATCAAGCGTCTGGGTTATACCCACTATGTTTCCCAGGGCGGAGATCACGGTTCGGTCATATCGGATGCATTGGGCCGCCTGAATCCGCCGGGGCTGTTGGGCATTCACTTGAACATGCCGGCCACCATCCCGCCCGAATTGGTCAAGCCGATCAATAGTGGTGACCCGGCCCCTGACGGGCTGACTGAGCCTGAACGCAAGGCGTTTGATTCCTTGAGCACCTTCTTCGGCCGCAATGCAGCATACGGCGCGATGATGGTGACGCGCCCGCAGACTATCGGTTACCTGCTGGCCGATTCGCCTACCGGAACTGCGGCGTGGATGTACGAAAAAATCGCCGCGTGGACGGACAGTGATGGCCAGCCTGAACGGGTATTGACCCGTGACGAGATGCTGGACGATATCAGCCTGTACTGGCTGACGGACGCAGGCGCATCGTCATCGCGTTTCTACTGGGAAAACAACAACAACAATTTCAGCGCTGCCGCGCAGAACACCGCAAGCATCAAGGTGCCGGTGGCGATCACGGTCTTCCCGCACGAGATCTATCAGGCGCCAAAAAGCTGGGCGCAACGCGCTTACCCATCACTTTCCTACTACAACCAGGTCAACAAGGGCGGCCACTTCGCTTCCTGGGAGCAACCTCAATTGTTCAGCGAAGAGTTGCGGGAGGCCTTCCGGCCGCTGCGCGCCAAGCTGAGCGCAACGAAGACAGCCCAGTAGCTCACACGCAATCCAGCCAACACACCGGGCCGCTATTCGGCGGCTCGCTACGGAGAAACACCATGGAGATGACCTTGCTGAACAATCAAAATAAATCCAGCCGCCTGCGGGGTCTTGCCCCATCGCTGTTGGCAGCAGCGGTGCTGCAATTCGCGGCGGTGGCTGTCGGTTTTTCCCAAGCCAGCGCGGCTGATGTGCCCGCGTCCACCATTGGGGCTATCACCCCGGGAGCTCACACCTTTCTCGGTGCTCTTAAGCATGTGAAAGCGGGGCTGCTGGACGTTTCTTACGCGGAACTCGGCCCAGCCGATGGCCCTGTGGTCGTTTTGTTGCACGGCTGGCCCTACGATATCAACGCATACGCTGATGTCGCTCCTGCTTTGGCGGACAAGGGATATCGAGTGTTGATCCCTTCCGCGCGTGGTTATGGCGATACGCATTTTCTCTCGGTCAAGACAGTTCGCAATGGTCAGCCTGCTGCGCTGGCGACCGACCTGATCGACTTCATGGACGCGCTGAAGATCAAGACGGCGGTGCTGGGTGGGTTTGACTGGGGCGCCCGTACTGCAGATATCGTTGCCGCACTGTGGCCGGAAAGAGTGAAAGCCCTGGTCGCTGTGAGCGGTTACCTGATAGGCAGCCAAGAGGCGGGCAAGGTGCCATTGCCGCCAGCCGCCGAACTGCAGTGGTGGTACCAGTTCTACTTCGCGACCGAGCGTGGTCGCCTGGGCTACGAGAAAAACACCCATGACTTCGCCAAGCTCATCTGGAAGCTGGCGTCGCCACAGTGGAATTTCGACGACGCCACTTATGAGCGCAGCGCGGCGTCCTTGCAAAACCCTGATCACGTGGCGGTGTCGATTTTCAACTATCGCTGGCGCCTGGGGTTGGTCAAGGGCGAGGCCAGATACGACGCGCTGGAGAAGAAACTCGCGGCATTTCCATCCATCAGCGTGCCCACCATCACCCTGGAAGGTGATGCGAACGGCGCACCGCACCCACCTGCCGAAGCGTACGCCAAGCGCTTCACTGGCAAGTATGAGTACCGATTGATCACCGGTGGTGTAGGCCACAACTTGCCGCAGGAAGCGCCGAAAGCCTTCGCCCAGGCGGTGATCGACGCCGATCATCTTTGAAAACCGGCTGAGAGGAGGGCGATGATGAAGCTGAAATTTCTGGCCGCGATGTCGGCTGCCATTGCAATCGCAGCGTTGACCGCTACCGGTGTCGCCTCGGGCGACGCCTCACCGATCTATGGCGTGAAATTGCCGGAAAACTACCGCCTATGGCCGCTGATTGCGCCTGCGCAGGAAGCGGCCCCCCTGAACGAACTGCGAGCCGTGCTGGGCAATGACTTGGCCATCAAGGCTTATCAGGATTCAACGCTGCCATTCCCCGACGGCACGGTGCTGGTAAAGCTGGCCTGGAAACATGTGCAGTCCCCGGAATTCGAGCCGGCGTCCATCCCGGGGCCGGCCACGACCGTGCAGGTGATGGTCAAGGACTCGAAAAAATATGCAGCAACCGGTGGTTGGGGATTCGGGCGGTTTATCAACGGTAAACCGGCCGATGAAGCCCAACACGCAACCTGCTTCGCCTGTCACCAGGCGCGTGTGCGCAATCACGAC
The DNA here is from genome assembly GCF_018135665.1 of Pseudomonas sp. B2021. Classification (NCBI taxonomy): domain Bacteria; kingdom Pseudomonadati; phylum Pseudomonadota; class Gammaproteobacteria; order Pseudomonadales; family Pseudomonadaceae; genus Pseudomonas; species Pseudomonas sp. B2021. The sequence continues at coordinate 3,252,587 of NZ_SMOF01000001.1, read as the reverse complement.
TTTGTCTTCACGCGCTTCGCTCCCTGATTTCCCGTCAAACCCGGAGTTAACAATGAAAAAAGTATTAACCGCACTGGCCGTCGCCGTCAGCCTGAGCATGGCGACACACGCCTGGTCGCAAACTGAAAAACCCACGATTGTGCTCGTACATGGCGCCTTTGCCGATGCGTCGAGTTGGAATGGCGTGGTGACGATTCTCGAGAAGGACGGTTACCCGGTGGTTGCCGCTGCCAACCCATTGCGCGGTGTAAAGAGCGATGGTTCGGCAATCTCGGCATTGCTGACGAGCATTCATTCGCCGGTGGTGTTGGTCGGCCATTCCTATGGCGGCAACGTTATCAGTGATGCGGCCAACGATCATGCAAACGTCAAAGCCCTGGTTTACGTCAGTGCGTTTGCACCTGAGGCCGGGGAAACCGTCGCCGGGCTGGCCGGCAAATTCCCGGGCAGCACGCTGGGCCCAACGCTGGCTGCGCCTGTACCGCTGGCCGATGGGGGCAAGGACTTGTACATCCAGCAGGACAAGTTTCACAACCAGTTCGCCGCTGACGTCCCCGCGAAAGAGGCGGCATTGATGGCCGCCACCCAACGCCCGGTAACGGAAGCGGCGCTCAACGAAGCGTCCGGCAGCCCTGCCTGGAAGCATATTCCGTCCTGGTACATCTACGGCGACAAGGACAAGAACATTCCCCCGCAAGCCATGGCATTCATGGCCAAGCGCGCCGCTGCCAAAGCCGTGGAAGTGGTCAAGGGCGCTTCCCATGTGGTGATGGTTTCGAACCCGGAACCGGTTGCCCGCCTCATCGAAAAAGCCGCTACGGCGAAATGACACGCCAAAGGCGAAGCGGCGTTTCCAGCACTCTACGCCGAGGCGAGTTTTGCACGTCGCACGGCGGGTTTCGTTTTGAAGTTGTGCAACGCTGAAACGCGGGAGAGGGGGGTATTCGACGCGGCCAACGCCTGGGCATACCGGGCGTTGTGCTTATCGCGGGCAACCGGACCGTGCCCAACCTGGCGACCCAGCTGCAGGTCGGCTCGGTGTTGATCAACAGAATTTCGCCAGAGCTGCTGGCGCCGTTCGGCGGGGTAAAGCAGTCCGGTGTCGGCCGGGAGTTTGGAGTCTTTGGGCTGCAAGCATTTCTTGAGGCCAAAAGCATCGTGTCCGATTAGCCTGGGGTGGGTGGGAGAGTGTGGTCGCGCAACCCAGGCCACAGCAGAAAAAGCTAATGGCCCACAGCGCGTTGCCTGTGGGCCATGGATTTTCAAGGGTTACGCGGCTGGAGCTTTCGCCTCCTGCAGCAGTTGCTGAATCATCTTTTCCTGCGTCTCGTAGCGACCTTCTCCGAAGTGGGTGAAACGCACTTGCCCTTTGGCGTCGATCAGGTAGTGCGCGGGCCAGTACTGGTTATCGAAGTTGCGCCAGATCGCGTAGTTGTTATCGATGGCTACCGGGTAAGTGATGCCGAGCTTTTTCACCTGATCCCTGACATTGCTGATGATGCGTTCAAAACCGTATTCCGGGGTGTGGACGCCGATTACCACCAAGCCATCCTTCTCGTACCTCTGCGCCCAGTCCTTCACGTACGGCAGGGTGTGCTGGCAATTGATGCAGTCGTAAGTCCAGAAATCGACGAGCACCACTTTACCTCTGAGCGATTCACTGGTCAGTGCGGGCGAATTGAGCCATTCCACCGCGCCGGACAGCGACGGCATCGGGCCTTGGGCGTTGTCGAGGGTGGGTTCGGCCTTGGCCTTGCTTACCAGGTACTCGACGACTTTGGGGACGCTTTGCATCACGCCTTTTTCCAGCACGCTGACGCCTTCGGACGACGCCCCGGCCAACAGCGTCTTGTCGGCACCGGTAGAAATCGTCAGCGCTGCGGCCAAGACCGCAAAACCGGTGGCGCGCCGCAGCCAACCTGTGACCGGAATCGAGGCCTTCAGGCGATTGACTAAACCGCGTCCGGCGAAAATCAGGGTACCCAACGACAGTGCACTGCCCAGGCCGTAGGCCACCAGCAGCAGGCTGGTTTGCGCATTGGCGCCTTGCAGCATGGCGCCGGTAAGGATCACCCCGAGGATAGGCCCGGCGCACGGCGCCCAGAGCAGGCCCGTGGCGACGCCGATCATCAGCGAACCCAGCGGCCCGGACATTTTGCGCGTCTTGGGGTCAAGGCGATTGCCCAGTAACACGAACGGGCTGGCCAGCCAGCCACTGATTCGCGCCGAGATCAGCGACAAGGCAAACAGCGCCATCACCACCAGTGCCACATGACGCCCGGTGTTGTTGGCCTGAATCACCCATTCACTGCTGACCACGGCCAGGCTGGAAATCAGCGCGAAGGTCAGGACCATGCCACCAAGGGTAAGCAGGATCGATGAGCGTGTGCGGTCGATACCCGCGAACAGAAATGGCACGACCGGCAGGATACAAGGGCTGAGGACGGTCAATAAGCCGCCCAGGAATGCGATGAGGAACATAAGGGTCTCCTGATGAAATGTGGGCCGGGCTCAGTTATCGCTGTGGCACTCGGCAAATTTGCGGTAGTTCAGGATCTCGGTCTTGCCCTGCGAGTTCAGGTAGGTCAGTTGGGCATCGACAATGCCGCAGGCCGCCCCGGCATCCTGTGTCAATGCCACCACTTTCTGGATGTCCAAGTGCGTGCCGTAGGTGTAAATCTGCGGCGTGACGTCGGCTTCGGCGCGGGCCGAGAAGGTGCAGATATTCAGGGCGGCAAACAGGCAAGTGGCATAGAGGGTATTGGTGTTCATGGTCGTTTCCTCAAGGCTTCAAGGGTTGGGTCGTTCAGTTGAGCCGAGGCGCTTGGGTTGGCCTCGATGTGGCTCATTAGAAGCCCGCGAGGTATCTCGCCTGTGTCAAAAACAGGCGCAGATAAATCGGTTCGTATCAGGACCCCGCCCCGATACACAGCCATACAAAACCTAGGAAATTGTTGTTTTTGCCTCTGCATGTATCCTTTGCCAGAGCAGATACACTGCAATACAAACCGCCGCGGGCGAACGGACTCAGCCTCTATAGACTGAGCCGCAATTCCCATTGACAGAGGCTTGGCCCATGGAACACGTTGATCACATCCTCATCGTGGACGATGACCGTGAGATTCGAGAGATGGTAGGCAACTACCTGAAGAAGAACGGCCTGCGCACGACCGTGGTTGCCGATGGCCGCCAGATGCGCTCGTTTCTCGAGGCCACGCCGGTAGACCTGATCGTGCTTGACATCATGATGCCCGGCGACGATGGCCTGGTGCTCTGCCGCGACATTCGCGCCGGCAAACACAAGGCCACGCCGGTGCTGATGCTGACCGCCCGCAACGACGAAACCGACCGCATCATCGGCTTGGAAATGGGCGCTGACGATTACCTGGTCAAGCCGTTCGCCGCCCGTGAATTGCTGGCGCGCATCAACGCTGTGCTGCGCCGTACGCGCATGCTGCCGCCCAACCTGGTCGTTACCGAAACCGGAAGGTGGCTGGGGTTCGGGCGCTGGCGCCTGGACACCTCCGCCCGCCATCTGCTTGATGAAGACGGCACCATGGTCGCCCTCAGCGGCGCTGAATATCGCCTGCTGCGGGTGTTCCTCGACCATCCGCAACGGGTACTCAATCGCGACCAGTTGCTCAACCTGACCCAGGGCCGTGACGCCGACCTGTTCGACCGTTCCATTGATCTGCTGGTCAGCCGCCTGCGCCAACGCCTGCTTGACGATGCCCGCGAGCCGGCTTACATCAAAACCGTACGCAGCGAGGGGTATGTCTTCTCGCTGCCGGTGCAAGTGCTTGGAGCACCGGCATGAAGCCTTCGCTGCATTGGCCTCGTACCCTTATCTCGCGGCTGTCGTTGATCTTTCTGGTAGGGCTGACCCTGGCGCAGGCCTTGTCCTTCGGCGTGCAGTATTACGAGCGTTACGAAACCGCGAAAAACACCATGCTAGGTAACCTGGAAACCGATGTGTCGACGTCCATTGCCATCCTTGACCGCTTGCCCGCCGAGGAACGCATGAGTTGGTTGAAACAACTGGATCGACGCAATTACCGCTATTTGCTCGACGAAGGCTCGCCAGGCGTCGCTCTGCGTGACACGCCGATTGCAGTGACCTCGATCAAGGAGGCCATCGGCAAGGATTACCCGATGACCGTGACAGACATTCCCGGGCCTATCAAACATTTCCAGGTCCATCTGAAACTGGCCGACGGCAGCCCGGTGACCATCGACGTGCGCCCCTCGATGGTGCCGTTGTCGCCGTGGCTGCCGGTGGTTTTGCTGGGCCAACTGGCCTTGATGATTCTATGCGCGTGGCTGGCTGTGCGCATTGCCATACGCCCGCTGACCCGGCTGGCCCAGGCCGTGGAAAACCTTGATCCCAACACTCACCCGGTGCATCTGGATGAACAAGGCCCGACCGAAGTCGCACACGCTGCCATCGCCTTCAATGCCATGCAGGCGCGCATTGCGGCCTATCTGAAAGAACGCATGCAACTGTTGGCGGCGATTTCCCACGACCTGCAAACCCCGATCACGCGCATGAAGCTGCGTGCCGAATTGATGGACGACTGCGGCGACAAAGACAAATTGTGGAACGACCTCGGCGAGATGGAACACCTGGTGCGTGAAGGCGTTGCCTATGCCCGCAGCGTGCATGGGGCCACCGAGGAAAGCCGCCGTACCGATCTTGATTCATTCCTCGACAGCCTCGTGTTCGACTACCAGGACATGGGCAAGGACGTGCAGCTCAGCGGCAAAAGCAACGCAGTGATTCACACGCGGCCCCACGCGCTACGCCGAGTGCTGGTAAACCTCACGGATAACGCGCTCAAATTCGCCGGTGCCGCGCAGCTGCGGGTCGAGCCGGAGGAGGGCGACAGCCTCTCGGTGACCGTGATGGATCGTGGTCCCGGCATTGCCGAAGAGGAGCTGGCCCGTGTGATTGAGCCATTTTACCGCGTGGAAAATTCGCGCAACCGCAGCACCGGCGGCACGGGCCTGGGGCTGGCTATCGCCCAACAACTGGCACAAGCCCTCGGCGGCTCCCTGACCTTGAGAAATCGCGAAGGCGGCGGATTGTGCGCTGAACTGAGATTACCGACGCGCTTATCGTAGGAGGCGCGAATCATGCAGGATACGTTCAATCTGTCCTGTTTCGTCGAGGCTCTGCGCCCGGTGTTCAGTCGGGTCATGGACGAGCTGCGCGCGGGCCGCAAGGCGAGCCATTGGATGTGGTTCGTCTTCCATCCATTGCAGGGACTGGGTCGCTCCGCTCAAAGCTGATCTTTCATCCGGCTCGTGATCAATAAAGGCTGCCTGCACACCCCCGACTGCCTGCACCACTCAAGCGCAGACATACCAAACCAGCGATGAAACGCCCGCGAAAAAGTGCTGACATCGGCGTAACCCAGCAGATGCGCCACGTCTGTAAGACTGATTGTCGGAACCACCAGGTAATTGCGCGCCAGTTGCTGGCGAGTCTCATCCAGCAACTGCTGAAAGGACGTATTTTCTTGAGCCAAGTGGCGCTGCAAGGTTCTTGGGTTGACTGCCATGCAATCGGCCACCTTGTCGATCGTTGCACGTCCGCTGGGCAACAAGTTACGCAGCAATTGCCTGACGTAGCCAGGCATCACGTCTGTCGACAAGCGCTCTATACCTGATAGATGTCTAGCGAGAATCTGATGTAATGCTTCGCTGGCGCGATCCAGTGGTTGCGCCAGCACGCATGCGTCAAATAGCAGACCAGTGTGCGCTGCTGAGAATGTTGGCGTGATACCCAGTGCCTGGCGATAGCCCAACTCATCTGCAAGAGGCAGATGACGGAGCATTACCGCCTCAGGTTGCCATTGATCCCCGGCCAACGTGAGCATCAGTTTTAAACCGACACCACAGGCCAGTTCTTCTGCTTGAGGCAATCCGACAATCGACATCTCATCGGTTCGATAACTCAGCAACGCGACGCCTTCCACAACCTCCAAATCAACCTGTGCCGCGCCGTTGTACCGCCCAAAATTCGCGCGCAGCTCGAGCAATGCATCGCCGATGGTTCGAGCATTGTGGATCAGGAAAAACATATCACCGAAGACGTCGACACCTTGGTGGAGCCCGAACTCCAGGCCGAACAATGCGTTGTTCGAACGCTGCCGGCACATTTGCAACAAGCTGCAATATTGTTGGAATGAGAGGATATCTTCCGGGTGCTGCAGCGACATCGCAGGCACAGAGGCCTGTCGCAGTATACGGCTCGGGTCCAAACCCTGCCGCCGGGCAAATTGATCGAACCCTGTCAGACTGATTGCACGAATGAATGGATTGGACGCCATGTTTTACCCAAGAGTTTGTTGCATGCGCTGTTTCCACTTCTGCGGGCTGACGCCATTCCAGCGCGTGAAAGCCCGGGAAAAGGTGCTCAGGTCGGCATAACCCAACATACCTGCCACCTGTGTCAGGCTGATCGATGAGTCGCAGAGGTAGCGTGCGGCCATCGTCTGGCGCGTTTCGTCCAGCAGCTCCTGAAATCGCGTGTTTTGTGCCCGAAGATAGCGTTGCAAGGTGCGCGGGCTGATCATCATGTACTTGGCCATGTCGCGAAGCGTGACCGGACCATTGGCAAGCTCATTGCGTAGCCTTTTTTGCACATAAGACGGTAGTTCTTGCAGTGTTACACGCGCTAACTCGTCGATTTGTTGCTGGGCTAATAGTTGACACCTGACGTCTGTAGCTCCGAGAGGTCTGGCCAGTAACGACTCATCGAAAACCCAGGCATTGACGGCGCTGTCAAAGCGCGGAGTGACGCCCAGCAGTGTGCGATAGGCAATGCGATTGGCCGGAGCACTGTGGCGCAACATCAGAACTCTCGGTTTCCAGGCGTGCCCCAGCAGTTCGCGGAGCAAGCATGCGGCAACTCCCATCGCCAGCTCCACTGTCTGACGTACTGAGGCCAATGTACCGTCAATGACTTCGTACACAAGAAGGGCACTGCCGCCTCGGCGTTCAAGGCGCACTAGTGCGCCGTCACTGTGTATATGGAAATAGCGTGTCAGCAGATTCAGCGACTCGCCCACATTGGCCGCGTTACGCATGGCGTACAGCAGAGTGCCTAGACTTTGTGTGCCTTGGTGCAAGCCTAACTGTAAGCCGAACAAGGGATTGCTCGACCGTAACGCACATAACTGGACCAACGCATTGAATTGCGCGCCAGATATTTGAGCGTTCAGCGGCTCTTCGGGCAGGTCTACCTCCGCCAGCGCCGAAATCGGATCAATCCCCTGACTGGTAGCAAACGCCTTGAAACCAAGCAAAGCAACACCACGCACTGTGGACATCATCTGAGCCTCGCGAATGAAATACAGCCTTTGGCCTGAGAAGTATTGGCACGATATGCAAAATCTCTGGCGCGATATGCAAAGCTTTCACCCTTGTCCCGAGACCACACTCGAACGACCAATAACAAAAGACCTGCGTTCGGCCCAAGGCTGGACGATGGAGGTATACGATGCGTCGGTTTCTGTTCGCTTTGCTGGTGATCGCACTGATTTCGGGTGCGCTGTATGTTCAGCCACGGCCCGCTGACCACAATGTTGTTCATCATGCCAATCACCCGCCGGTTGCCAGCATCAGCGATGCCTTCACGCATTTCTGAGGACTGAAGCGTTCTCCTGCACAGTGGCGTGCTCGCGAAACTCGCCACTAGCGAGTGCTCCGTGCAGGAACATTTGCTCCAGCGTTCGGGCCGACTCGGCGTTGGCTGCACGCCCGCGCTGTTCGGCATCCACCAAGCCGTAGACCAGGGTGATGAACAGCTCGGTAAAAATCGCTGCGCTAATGTCGATGCGAAACAGTCCTCTTTGCTGACCTCTGAGGAAGAACTCGTCTAGCGCCGCCAGGTAAAACTGCCAGCGTGTGTCACCCCGTTCGAAGTCGAGGAAGTCTGGGCGGTATTGCGCCATAAGAAAGGCAAGCAATTCGCGATGAGCCAAGTGCTCGCGGATCAATCGACGCAGCGCGTCCAAGGGCTGCAGATGCTGCAAACCGGCGCTGCGGATAATCAGATTGAGCGTACTTTCGGCGTACTCCTCCAGTCTCTGCCCTAGATTTTCCCGTGTCCCACAGTAGCGGTGCAGGGTCGCTTTGCTCATGCCCGCCAGTTGCGCCAGCTCTTTCATTGTCGCCCGGGGGCGATTGACAACCGCCATAGTCAGCGACTTGAGCATTTGTTCATCATGGGAATTGGGTGTCATCACCACGCCTTTAGCGATGTTTATACAGGGATCACAATATTCTCATATGAGACAATGTTGACTCATTAGAGTTTGCAAAGTAGCATCCGCACCAAGTTCAATCAAGCCTTGGGTGAGAGATGGGAAATTTGCGTGCGATAGGGATGGCAGGCTCGCTGGCAGCGGCCATTGCGCTGGCCGGGTGTGGGCCGTCGAATGAGCAAGCGGACGTGGCCGAAGTGGTGCGCCCTGTAGAGGTGCTGGCAGTAAAGACGGAGCCTCTAGCTCTGACTTCGGATTTGCCGGGCAGGGTAGAGCCCATGCGAGTCGCCGAGGTGCGCGCGCGCGTGCCAGGCATCGTGATGCAAAAGCGTTTTGAAGAGGGCGCGGATGTCAAAGCCGGGGACCTGCTGTTCCAGATCGACCCGGCGCCGCTAAAGGCGGCCTTGTCGCGAGCAGAGGGTGAATTGGCCCGCACCCAGGCCGTCGCACTTGAGGCACAGGCGCGGGTCAAGCGCTATGAACCGTTGGTGAAGGTCGAGGCGGTCAGCCAGCAAGACTTCGACAGTGCCATGGCCGACCTGCGCAGCGCCCAGGCGGCCACGCGCTCGGCTCAGGCCGATCTGCAAAGCGCGCGCTTGAACCTTGGTTATGCTTCGGTGACTGCACCGATTTCCGGTCGTGTCGGCCGTGCACTGGTAACCGAAGGTGCGTTGGTCGGTCAGGGTGACGCGACGTTGATGGCGCGGATTCAACAGCTTGATCCGGTCTATGTTGATTTCACTCAGTCGGCCGCCGACGCGCTGCGCCTGCGCGAATCGCTTAAGGACGGAAAACTCTCCGCTGATGACAGCAAGACGTTGTCGATTCGTGTCGACGGCACCGCTTTTGAGCGTCAGGGCGCACTGATGTTTACCGATATCGCCGTTGATCGCGGCACAGGACAGGTGTCATTACGCGGCAAGTTCGCCAACAGCGACGGCGTGTTGCTGCCGGGCATGTTCGTGCGCGTGCGCACGCCTCAAGGCACCGACAAACAGGCCATTCTCGTGCCCCAGCGCTCGGTGCAGCGCGGCAGCGATGGCGGCGCGCAGGTCATGGTGGTCGGCGCCGACGGCCGCGCCGAAGCGCGCAATGTGGTCACCGGTTCCATGCAGGGTTCGCGCTGGCAGATCAGTGAAGGCCTGAAGGCTGGCGATCAGGTGATTGTCAGCGGACTGAGCGGCCTGCAACCAGGTGCCAAGGTCGTACCCGCCCAAGCCCAAGCTCAGTCGCCTGAGTCGCACCAGTAAGGGCGCCGTCGCCGCGAGGATATTCCGATGTCTCTGTTTTTTATCAAACGCCCGAACTTCGCCTGGGTGGTAGCGCTGTTCATTTCTCTGGCCGGTCTGCTGGTCATTCCGATGCTACCGGTAGCGCAGTACCCCAACGTCGCGCCGCCGCAGATCAAGGTGACGGCGACCTATCCCGGTGCCTCTGCGAAGGTGCTGGTGGACTCGGTCACCAGCGTGATCGAAGAGTCGCTCAACGGTGCGAAGAACCTGCTGTATTTCGAGTCGACCAACAACTCCAACGGTATCGCCGAGATTGCGGTGACGTTCCAGCCGGGCACTGATCCGCAGCTCGCTCAGGTTGACGTGCAAAACCGCCTGAAAAAAGCCGAAGCGCGGATGCCGCAAGCCGTGCTGACCCAAGGTCTGGAGGTGGAGCAGACCAGTGCTGGTTTCCTGCTGATCTATGCGCTGAACTATAAGGAAGGCACCCAGCACAGTGACACCACCGCACTGGGCGACTACGCCGCGCGCAATATCAACAACGAGCTACGCCGGGTTCCGGGCGTCGGCAAGCTGCAGTTCTTCTCCTCTGAAGCGGCGATGCGCGTCTGGCTCGACCCGCAGAAACTGGTGGGCTACGGGCTATCCATCGACGACGTCAGCGCGGCCATCCGTGGCCAGAACGTGCAAGTGCCGGCTGGCAGCTTCGGCAGTACGCCGACCAGCAGTCAGCAGGAACTGACCGCCACCCTGGCGGTGAAAGGTACTCTGGATAATCCGGAAGAATTCTCTCGTATTGTCCTGCGTGCCAACGAGGACGGTTCGACGGTCAAACTGGGCGACGTCGCCCGCGTGGAAATCGGTCAGGAGAGTTACAACTTCAACTCGCGCCTGAATGGCAGACCCGCCGTGGCAGCGGCGATCCAGTTGTCGCCGGGCGCCAACGCGATCCAGACTGCAACTGCGGTCAAGCAGCGCCTGGCCGAACTGTCGGCCTACTTCCCGGATGATGTGGAATATTCCGTTCCTTACGACACCTCGCGTTTCGTTGATGTAGCGATCGAGAAGGTGATTCATACCCTGATCGAAGCGATGGTCCTGGTATTCCTAGTGATGTTCCTGTTCCTCCAGAACATCCGCTACACCTTGATTCCGTCGATCGTGGTACCGGTGTGTCTGCTGGGCACGCTGCTGATGATGTACGTGCTGGGCTTCTCGGTGAACATGATGACCATGTTCGGCATGGTGCTCGCCATCGGCATTCTGGTGGACGACGCCATTGTCGTGGTGGAGAACGTCGAACGGATCATGGCCGAGGAGGGCTTGTCGCCGGTCGACGCCACGGTGAAAGCGATGGGGCAGGTATCGGGCGCGATCATCGGTATCACCCTGGTGCTGTCGGCGGTGTTCATGCCGCTGGCATTCATGTCCGGCTCGGTCGGTGTGATCTACCAGCAGTTCTCGGTATCGCTGGCGGTGTCGATTCTGTTCTCCGGGTTCCTCGCGCTGACGTTCACCCCGGCGCTATGCGCCACGCTGCTCAAGCCGATTCCACAAGGGCACCATGAAAAGCGCGGCTTCTTCGGCGCCTTCAACCGTGGCTTTGCCAAGCTCACCGATCGCTATTCAGTCCTGAACAACGGGCTGGTGGCGCGTTCCGGCCGGATGATGTTGGTGTACCTGGGCATTATCGCCATGCTCGGTTACTTCTACCTGCGCCTGCCGGAATCGTTTGTGCCGGTGGAGGACCAGGGCTACATGATCGTCGACGTCCAGCTGCCGCCGGGCGCGACCCGTACCCGTACCGAATCGACTGGCGAACAACTGGAGCGTTACCTGGCTACCCGTGACGCGGTTCAGTCGACGTTCCTGGTGTCCGGCTTCAGCTTCTCCGGGATGGGCGATAACGCAGCGCTGGCATTCCCGGTGTTCAAGGACTGGTCGGAACGTGGCGAAGATCAATCGGCCATGGCAGAAGTCAATGCGCTGAACGAGCAATTTGCCGTGGCCAACGACGGTGCGGTGATGGCCGTGCCACCGCCGCCGATTGACGGTCTGGGCAATTCCGGTGGTTTCGCCCTACGCCTGCAGGATCGTGCCGGCCTGGGTCGGGAAGCGTTGCTCGCTGCTCGTGATCAGGTGCTTGGTCAGGCCAACGGCAACCCGAAAATTCTCTACGCGATGATGGAAGGTCTGGCGGAGTCGCCGCAATTGCGCGTAGTGATCGACCGTGACAAGGCGCGCACCCTGGGGGTGAGTTTTGAATCAATCAGCAGTGCGTTGTCTGCCGCTTTCGGTTCGGAGGTAATCAACGACTTCACCAATGCCGGCCGCCAGCAGCGCGTGGTGGTGCAGGCCGAGCAGGGCGACCGGATGACTCCGGAAAGCGTGCTCAAACTGTACGTACACAACAGCGCGGGCGATCTGGTGCCGCTCAGTGCTTTCGTCACCACGCATTGGGAGGAAGGTCCGGTGCAGGTAGTGCGCTACAACGGTTATCCGTCGGTGCGCATCGTCGGTGATGCCGGGCCGGGCTACAGCACCGGTGAAGCCATGGCAGAAATGGAGCGTATCGCCGCGCAGTTGCCGGCCGGTTTCAGCTACGAGTGGACCGGTTTGTCCTACCAGGAGAAGGTCTCCAGCGGTCAGGCCACGCAACTGTTTGCGCTGGCCATTCTGGTGGTGTTCCTGCTGCTGGTGGCGCTGTACGAGAGCTGGGCGATTCCGTTGACCGTGATGCTGATTGTGCCGATCGGCGCCATCGGTGCGGTACTCGCGGTGATGGTCGCTGGCATGCCTAACGATGTGTACTTCAAGGTCGGTTTGATCACCATCATAGGTCTGGCGGCGAAGAACGCGATTCTGATCGTCGAGTTCGCCAAGGAACTCTGGGAAAAAGGTTACAGCCTGCGCGACGCCGCGATCGAGGCTGCACGGCTGCGCTTCCGGCCAATCGTGATGACCTCCATGGCCTTCATTCTCGGTGTGGTGCCGCTAGCACTGGCGACCGGGGCAGGGGCTGCAAGTCAGCGGGCAATCGGTACCGGGGTGATCGGCGGCATGCTCAGCGCGACACTGCTGGGTGTGTTGTTTGTACCGATCTGTTTTGTGTGGGTGCTGTCGATGTTGCGCAGTAAACCGGCTCCCATTGAACAACCCGCTTTGGCTCAGGAGTGACACATGCGTATTTCAGGATTTTCTACGCTGGTGATCGCCATGTTGTTGGCCGGTTGCTCGTTGGCGCCGACCTATGAGCGGCCCGTCGCACCGATTGCGGACAACTGGGCGGGCGAGTCGTTGAAACAGGGCGCTCCGATCAACCAGTTGGCGTGGCAGTCGTTCATCGTCGATCCCGACCTGCGCCGTCTGGTGGGTGTTGCGCTGGATAACAATCGCTCGTTACGCCAGACCCTTTTGGACATCGAGCAGGCCCGGGCGCAGTACCGCATTCAGCGGGCCGATCGGGTTCCGGGGCTGAATGCAAGCGCGTCCGGCAATCGCCAGCGCTTGCCGTCGGACCTAGCCAGTGACGGCCGGGCAGGGGTGGCCAGCCAGTATCAGGTCGGTCTGTCGCTGCCCGAATACGAGCTGGATCTGTTTGGCCGGGTAAAGAGCCTCAGTGACTCTGCGCTGCAGGAATACCTGGCCACCGAAGAAGCAGCCCGCGCCGCGCAGATCGCGCTGATCGCTGAAGTCAGCCAGGCCTATCTGGTTCACGACGGCGCCCAGCGTCGGCTGGAGTTGACCCAACAAACCCTGAGCAGCCGCGAATACTCGTTCGCGCTGATCAGTCAGCGCCGCTCCAGCGGCACGGCGACAGCGCTGGATTATCAGGAAGCTCTGGGGCTGGTGGAACAGGCGCGGGCCGAACAGGAACGCAATCTGCGTGAGAAGCAGCAGGCGTTCAACGCGCTGGTTTTGCTGCTGGGCACAAAGGACGCGGGCAAGGTGATTCCCGAGCGGCTGACGACGCAGCCGATGCTGGTGCAAGACATCGCTGCGGACACCTCGTCGACGCTGATCGAGCGCCGGCCGGACATTCTTGCGGCCGAGCATCGACTGCAAGCGCGCAATGCCGATATCGGCGCGGCACGGGCGGCGTTCTTTCCGCGTATCAGCCTGACCGGCAGCTTTGGTACTTCCAGCGCGCAGATGTCCGGTCTGTTCGACGGCGGTTCGCGCTCCTGGAGTTTCGTACCGAACCTTTCGCTGCCGTTGTTCGATGCTGGTCGCAACAGTGCCGGGCTGAGTCTGGCCGAAGCCCGCAAGGATTCAGCTGTGGCGGCCTACGAAGGCACGATTCAGACGGCGTTCCGCGAGGTCGCCGATGCATTGGCTGCCACCGACACCTTGCGCCGGGAGGAGGCCGCGCGCCGCGCACTGGCCAATACCAGCACTGAAACCCTGAGTCTGGCCAAGGCCCGATATGAAGGCGGTATCGACAGCCACCTGCGTTATCTCGATGCGCAGCGCACCAGTTTCGTCAATGAAACAACGTTTATCGAGGTCAGCACGCAACGCCAGATTGCTCTGGTCGATCTGTTCCGTTCGCTGGGCGGAGGTTGGTCCACGCCGACAACCGTTAGATAACGCCTGACAAGAGCTCCTTTGGTTGGCGCATCCAACCGCCTTTGCCCCGTAGACCGAAAGGTCTCGGGGCTTTTTTTTCCAGGAAAACCGAGTAAGGCTTACAACGTACTCGCTGCGCCGGCCGCGCCATGCAGGAACATCTGTTCCAGCACATTGGCCGAGTTGGCACTGGCCGCGCGCCCACGGCGCTCGGCATCAACCATGCCGAAAATCATGGTCAGGAACAGCTCCGTGAAAACCGCGGCGGTGACATCGATGCGAAACGCGCCCAGTTGCTGGCCACGCAGAAAAAAAGCATCCAGAGCGTCAGCATAAGTCTGCCAGCGGTCGCCCTCACCATTGACCGCAAACGTGTCGGGGCGGTACTGAAAGAGCAGGAAAACCAGCATTTCCCGATGCGCGAGATGCTCGTTGATCAAACTGCGCAACGCCTGTACCGGCTCGCCGTGCAACAGGTCGGTGGTGGTGGTGATCTGGTTCAGCACCGTCTCACCGTGGCTTTCCATCATCTGCACCAGGTTGTCACGGGTGCCGCAAAAGCGATGCAGCGTAGCCTTGCTGACGCCAGCCGCTTCAGCCAGTTCCTTGAGTGTCGCCCGAGGGCGATCAACGATGGCCAAGGCCAGCGCCTTGATGAGTCGTTCGTCTTGAGGAGTCAGGGTCATCAGTCGGTCTCGAATCGAATTTCAATCCGCCGAATTGTGCAGGAAAAGCTCATTACTGCAACGAAAACCACCGAAATAGAGTAAATGACTTCATCTGAGACAGTTTTTGTTCATCACGGAATCGGCGTTGCGCACCGTTCGAATGTCATGAACTGTAAAAAGCCTGGCGCGATCTGATCCCCATGCGGCGCCTGGGCAAGGATCGACTCAGTGACTGGCCACCAACAAGGCCAGCGCAGTGCAAGCAGTCTCGGTTTCGGCTCGTAATCGATCCAGATCACCGTGGGCCGACCAGGCAATGGTCAGCCCGTCTACCAGTTGGATCAGCAAGCGGCTGGTCGCCTTTAAAAACGCTTCGCTCAACTCCGTTCCCATGGCACGCTGCAGCGCCTGCTCGGTGGCTTCAATGGCCACCGAGTAAATCTTGCTGGCCATTTGCGGGTCATTGCGCATTGCCCAGAAGAACAACTCGGTCTGCGCCCTGGCCGCATCCGGGTGATCGATGAACCAGGTGATCAATTGCCGCAGAACTTCGGCTGCCGTCGCCGCAGCAGTGGCCCCGGCCGGTACCTGTTCCAGCGTTTGCGGTGGGAGGCTGAACAGCGATTCGTAGACGGCATAAAACAGGTCGTTCTTGGTATGGAACACGTAATGCAACGAAGCCAACGGACAGCCGGCTTGCGCCGCAATACGGCGGGTCGTGGCATTGGCTACGCCGTGCTCGGCGATCACTCTGATCGTTGCTTCGACGAAATCCTGCCGGCGTAATTCAGCGCCCATTCTGGCCATGGTTCAGCAATCTCCCTTATTCCTGGCGCCCCCGAAAACGAAGAGGGCGATGTCGACGCTTGCGGATCCTACAGCAACAAATCGCCAGACGTCATGAATGAAAACGATACGTGAAACGGTTGCACCAATAATGGTAACAACTGTTTCGTTATTTCCCGTATTGGTGCGTTCCGACGAAACAAACGGGAACATTCTCCGGCAGTTTCCTCGCACCGTCGTTCCGGTGATCGCGCAATCGCTTGATAAGAAACAACTAATTTCTGCCTTGCGGATCTTGGCACCGGGCTTGCTTTGATCACATGACTTGGTCAGTTGATCAAGTCATGTGATTAGGTTAGCGCAGACAACGGGTTGCCACCGTCAAGACGACCCCGTTGCTGATCAAGGCCCACGAGGATCCTTCCCATGAACACAGTGATTGAGCGCCCCCATAACAATTTTTCTACCGGCGTCGTAATCCGGCACCTGGTCGCAGCCGTCGCCGCCTCAGCGTTTTTCTGTACGGCTCAGGCGGCAGACAAGGATCCTGCATTGCTCGGCAGCAAACTGACGCCGCTGGGAGGCGAGGCCGCCGCCAGCGCCGACGGGGTGATTCCCGCCTGGACAGCGCCCGGTCCTCAAGGTGGCAGTTGGAGCCACGGCCAGGTGCGCGGCCAGCAATGGAAATTCAAGGATGACAAACCGCTGTTCAGTATCGACTCGGGCAACGTCGCGAAGTACGCCAGCAAGCTTTCACCTGGGCAGGTGGAAATGTTCAAGAAGATTCCGGGCTACCGCATGGACGTGTACCCGACGCGGCGCAGTTGCGGCGTGCCGGATTTCGTCGCGGACAACACCAAGAAGAACGTTGGTTTCGCCAAGCTCGACGGCGACGGCCTAGCGTTGCAGGAAGCCTACGTGCCGGGCATTCCGTTTCCATTTCCAGTCTCGGGCGCCGAGGTCATGTGGAACATGAAAATGCGCTATCGAGGCGTGGGTTTCGATATGTCGAAGACCGTGTCCGGCATTTCGCCACGCAAGGGCAGTGAAGATTGGCTGCGAACCTCCACCGACTGGTTCATGTACACACCATGGGGCGTGAAGGGCAGCGCGCTGTTCTCGTCATTCGATCGTCTGGAAGTCGCCACTTACTTCAGCTACACCGACCCCGCCGCACTGGCCGGACAAGCCGGGGTGGTCACGACCAAGGCCGGCGAGCAAGCCACCACGTTCTATTACTTCCCGGGCCAGCGCCGCGTGCGGCGCATGCCGGCGTATTCCTACGACGCACCGCAAATCGGTCTGGACAATCAATACACCATCGATGAATCCAACGTGTTCTTCGGTCCCATGGACCGCTTCGACTGGAAGCTGCTGGGCAAGCAGGAAATGCTTGTGCCCTACAACTCGTTCGGGGCCTACGACAACTCGGCGAAGATCGAGGAGGTGGCCAAGCGCGACTTCATCGCTCCCGAATCACGTCGCTATGAGCTGCACCGCGTGTGGGTGGTCGAGGCGACCGTCCGCCAAGGCATGCGACATCAGGCGCCGAAGCGTCTGTTTTACATCGACGAAGACAGCTGGAACGCGCTGATGGCGGTGGACTACGACAAGCAGGGGCAAATCTGGAAGGTCCGCGAGGGTTACACGATCCCGGTGTACGAGACCGGCACCTGCGACATGGAAGCCCAGGCGCAATACAACCTGGTTGACGGTCGCTACCTGTACGACATGACCTCCATTGGCACCGGCAAGAACGACCATCGCTGGCTGACCGACGGGGCGAGCAATCCGCGCCTGAAACGCGACTTCTACACCTCCGACAACCTGCGCGCCACCAGCGAACGCTGATAGCGGCTTTCGGGAACAGACATGAAAAAAATAGTCAGTAGAACCTCAGGTCTTGTCATCGCGTGTGCAACCCCATTTGCCATGGCGTTCACCTTTGAAACCGAAAACATTCGCGGCTCATTCGACTCCACCCTCGCCGTGGGCATGGGGCTGCGCACCGAGTCGCGCGGCTGCAACCTTATCACCAGCGGCCCCGGCGGGCACAATCCACCCAGTGGCTGTCTGGCGCCCAGCGCCGGGATTGGTGATCAGGGTGACTTGAATTACGACCGGGGCGACCTGTTCACCAATTACATAAAAGGCACCCATGAGCTGGTGCTGAAATTTCCCGAGGACTACACGTTCATGGCGCGCGGCAGCTGGATCCGCGACTTTGCCGCAACCGACACCAGCGGTGCGCTATCGGCTAACCGGCCCGAAGGTGTCGGTAGCGACGGCCTCACCCGCGGCGCCCGAGACGATCTGGAGTTCAAGGCGCGTCTGCTGGATCTGTGGGTGAGCAAGAGTTTCGATGTCGGTGACCAACGTGTTCGCGCTCGTCTGGGTAATCAGGTGATCAACTGGGGCGAGAGTCTGTTTGCTGCTGGCGGCATCAACAACACCAACGCTTACGATGTCATGGCATTGTCGCGTCCCGGTACCCAGCTCAAGGAAGCCTTGCTGCCGGCCCCGATGTTGAGCCTGGCGTCGGGGCTTGGTGCCGGGGTGAATATCGAGGCGTATTGGCAGTTCAATTGGAACAAAAGTGAGTTGCCGCCCGTGGGCAGCTATTGGTCCACCACCCATGCGCTGGGCGAGGGCAGGGGTACCTACGGGTACGATGAAAAAGAGGCGCGCAACAGCGGCCAATGGGGCGTGTCGCTGCGCTGGCAGCCTGACAACACCGATCTCAACCTGGGTCTGTACGTGATGCGTTATCACGACAAACTGCCGTCACTGAGCGTGCAGGTGGATCCGCAAACCTTCGCCGTGTCGCCGACCTGGGAATATCCGGAAGACCGCATGATGTACGGCATCAGCGCCAACATGCCGGTCGGCGACTGGGCCTTGGGCACCGAGTTGTCCTACCGCCCCAAGGATGCGGTACCGCTCAACCCGGTCATCGACGCCTGCGCCGCCAACGGTGGCAAATGCTGGAAAGACGCAAAGAAACTGCAATGGCACCTGACCGGCATCTACAGCATGACGCCGTCCAACTCGCCGACCTTGCTCGAATTCACCGGTGCCAGCACCGGTACTTTGTTGAGCGAACTGGTGGTCGTGAAATACCCGGGCCTGCATAACGACTACGCCGGAGAACCCATCGCCGCCGGCCTTAATACCTGGCAACTGGACCCGGCCATCGCGCCGAGCGCCAAGGGTAACAAAACCTCCTCTGGCATCAGCCTCGATTTGAGCCTGACCTATGACAACACGCTCATTCCTGGCTGGCAGGTCACGCCGGGCGTGTTCTACTCGCGCTCGATCAACGGACGCACCCCGAACCTGTCGGCCACCTTCACCGAAGACGCCAGCAGCATGAACCTGTACCTCAATTTCGTGCGCAATCCGGCGAGCTGGCAGATCTCGGCCAACTACGCAAAGTTCATGGGCGGCAAGACCCCTTACGATCAACTGCTGCGTGATCGCGATTACGTCGGCCTTGTGGTTTCCCGAACCCTGTGAGGCGCGCCGTGAACAGTTCCCTGAACCTTAAGCAAAGCACTTCGCGCGGCGTGTTACCGCGCATCGAACAATGGCTGTTCTCGCACCGCATGCTGACGTTGGCGAGCCTGGCGCTGTTCACCTTGGGCATGGCTTGGTTTGCCGTGCAGTTGCGCATGGAAGCCGGGTTTGAAAAGCAGTTGCCCATCGGCCACGAATACATCGAGACCTTTGAGACCTATCGCAATGACTTGCTCGGCGCGAATCGGTTGACGGTGGTGGTCAAGGCTCGCCAAGGGACGATCTGGAGCCAGGCAGGGCTCAAGCGTCTGTATGACGTCACCCAGGCGCTGATCTTTCTGCCCAACGTGTCGCGCAGCAGTGTGCGTTCGTTGTGGACGCCCAACGCGTTCGTCAATGAAATCACCGAAGAGGGCTTTCGTGCCGACCCGCTGGTACCAGGGACGGTAACGCCGGAAAGTCTCGATGATACGAGCATAGCCATGATCGCCAACTCGACGGCGCAGGGTGGTTTTATCGGAACGCTGGTGGCTCGCGACCAAAGCAGCGCGATGATCACGGTCGACCTCAACGAGTTCGATACTAACGGCCAGCGCCTGGACTATGTGGCTTACAACCAGATCCTGGAGCAGCAGATTCGCAGTCAGTTCGAGGACATGGATTTCGAGATCCAGATCATCGGCTTCGCCAAGCAGATCGGGGACATTGCCGTGGGCGCTTCGGCGGTTTTCGAGTTCTGTCTGCTGGCCTTGTTGCTGACAGCGGCTGCGGTGTTCTGGTACTGCCATTCGCTGCGTTTCACCTTGCTGGCGGTGGGTTGCTCGCTGGTTTCGCTGATCTGGCAGTTCGGCGCTTTGCGTCTGCTCGGCTATGGCCTCGATCCGTTGGCGGTGCTGGTACCGTTTCTGGTGTTTGCCATAGGGGTGTCCCATGGCGTGCAGCAGATCAACTTCATCATTCGCGAGATCGCCTGCGGCAAGTCGGTGGAGGGCGCTGCGCGTGCCAGTTTCAGTGGGTTGCTGATTCCCGGCACACTGGCGTTGGTCACTGCATTCGTATCGTTCGTGACGTTGCTGTTGATCCCGATACCCATGGTGCGGGAACTGGCAATCACCGCTTCACTCGGGGTGGCGTTCAAGATCGTCACCAACCTGGTGATGCTGCCCGTGCTGGCCTCGATGCTCAGGGTGCAGGACGGTTACGCCGCAGCCGAGGAAGTTTCTCGCCAGCGCCGTGCCCGATGGTTGCACGGTCTCGCCCGTTTGAGCGAATGGCACAACGTGCGCTGGGTGCTGGGTATGGCCGTGCTGATCTTTGTCACGGCGGCGTGGCAAAGCCATGATCGAGTCGTCGGTTCTTTACAGGCCGGAGCCCCGGAACTGCGCGAGGATGCGCGCTTCAATCGGGATGCGCTGTCGATCGCCAGCAATTACGACATTGGTCTGGACTGGCTCAGTGTGGTCTTCGAGGTCAAGGTCGATGGCGGTGCGAACGACTGCGAGAACGTCGCTCTCGGCCAATATCAGGACCGTTTTGTCTGGGCCATGCAAGGTGTGCCTGGTGTGGTCTCGGTGACCTCGTTTTCCAACAGCCTGCGCCAGTTCAACGAGGGCTATAACGAGGGCAACCCGAAAATGAACGCGGTGCCCGTCGACCCGACCAACTACTCATCGATGGCCGCCGAGGTGGCTCGGGTACCCGGCATGATGCGGCCTGATTGCAGTATGACCGCGGTGCATTTGTTTCTCGCCGATCACAAGGCAACCACCATTCACCGAGTGATCGCCGCGGCCAAGGCTTTGCGCAGCCAGTTCACTCAGGCCGGCGTGAGTGTACGTCTGGCGTCCGGTAACGCTGGCGTGATCGCGGCGATCAACGAAGAAGTGGAACGCAGCGAGCTGCCGATGATGCTTTATGTCTACGGCGCTATCGCACTGCTGGTGTTCGTCGTCTACCGCGATTGGCGCGCCGTGCTGGTCTGCTGCCTGCCGCTGACCCTGGGGACCTTCATCGGCTACTGGTTCATGAAGGAGCTGCAGATCGGCCTGACCATTGCCACCTTGCCGGTCATGGTGCTGGCGGTCGGCATCGGCGTGGATTACGCGTTCTACATCTATAACCGTCTGCAGCTGCACCAGGCCCTCGGACAGCCGATTACCAAAGCCGTCGAGCATGCATTGCAGGAGGTCGGCGTCGCTACGATTTTTACTGCTATCACCCTGGCGGCGGGCGTCGCCACCTGGGCGTTTTCCGATCTGAAGTTCCAGGCAGACATGGGCAAGCTGTTGGCCTTCATGTTTCTGGTCAACATGATCATGGCCATGACCGTTCTACCCGCGTTCGCCGTATGGCTGGAGCGGACATTTCCGCGGCGGCGCCCAGTGCGCCTGATCGGCTCACTGGTGCATTGAGGAGACAGTCATGCGAAAACTGATGCCTTTACTGGTCCTGATGTTGCCGACGCTGTTGCAAGCGTCATCCTTGTCGGCGGTTCCGGCGACCGTGACGGCCAGCGCCACGGCCGCGACGCTGTTGAGCGCTGCCCGAGCCGGGGAGCGAACCGTTGCCGTCGGCGATCACGGCGTGGTGCTGTTGTCGGATGACCACGGTGGGCATTTCCGTCAGGCGACATCCGTGCCGTTGTCCACCCCTCTGACGGGGGTGTCCTTCGTCGATGCCCGTCAGGGTTGGGCCGTTGGTCACTGGGGGGCGATTCTGGCCACTGCTGACGGCGGCGATACCTGGCAGGTGCAGCGCCTTTGCAGTGCAGAAGATCGGCCACTGTTTGCCGTGCACTTTTTCAGTCCGCAGCAAGGGGTGGCGGTGGGGCTGTGGTCGCTGGTGCTGACCACCGATGACGGCGGCAAGAACTGGACCGAGCAGCGACTCGAAGCTCCGCCGGGTTCGAAGCGGGCTGACTTGAACCTAATGGGGCTGTTTGCCGATGGGCAAGGGCGCTTGTACGCCACCGCCGAACGCGGCCAGTTATTGCGCTCAGATGATCAGGGCAAGCACTGGCGCTATGTGGATACTGGTTATAGCGGCACGCTGTGGACGGGGGCGGTGCTGGGCGACGGCTCGCTGCTGGTGGGCGGGCAACGCGGCACGTTGCTGCACGGCTCCGCCGATGGCGCACGCTGGCAGCGCGTGCCGCTGCAAAGCAAGAGCTCGGTCACCGCCGTCGATGTTTCCGGGCAAACAGTCATCGCCGTAGGTCTGGACGGTTTGATCGTGCGCAGCGACGACGGTGGCCAAAGTTTCCATGAACAATCCAGCGGCGACGGGGTTTCGCTCACGGCGACCCTGCTGAACAGGGATAGCTCGCCGATCGTGTTTTCCCGCAGAGGCGTCGTTTCTCAGCGCTGATACCCGCGGGGATGTCGGGAGGCGGGCGCCATGCCGGTTTCCTGGCAGTTCAGCGCGATTTTTCTCAAACAAACTGCTGATTTCCGGCCGATTTACACGTGCCTGAAGAAGTCTCTGTAGACTCAAAATAATAAACATAACGAATGTTGCGTTAAATAATTTTGCTTGTTAGAGTCGATGACAAATAACAAGACGCAGCATGTTGCACGCGCAGCGGCTGCCACTCTCGATGGAGGTACTTTGATGATCTCGCTCAAGTCGACACTCACCCTACCAGCCGCCGGACTTACCGGTTTCGAAACCCCGCTGACGGAAGAGGAGGCTGCGATTCAGGCCTCCGTGCACCGCTTCGCCAAAGAAGTGTTGCGACCATTGGGTCGCGAGCTGGATCGCATGACCGCCGAAGAGGTGGTTGCCCCTGGCTCGCCTTACTACTCGCTGTTTGCCGAGTTCGCCAAGCTCGGCCTCGACCCGGCGCTGTTGGCGCAGTTGCCACCGGACATGGCGGTGCGAATCGAATCGCTGATCGGTGAAGAACTCGGCTGGGGCGACGCCGGACTGGCGATCTCTTTGGGCTGCGCCGGTTTCCCTCTGCAAATGGCCGTTGCCGCCGGCAATGCTGAACTGGTCGAACTCTGCCAGGGCCGGATCGGCTGCTGGATGGCCACCCAACCCGACCGTGGCAGCGACAACCAGATCTTCGACATGACGCGGGACTGGCCAGCGGGCAAGCCCGGCAATATCGGCAACCTGACCGCCAAGGTGGTTGGCGATGAAGTCATCCTCAACGGCCAAAGCTCGGCGTGGGTCTCCAACGGCGTCATTGCCCAGGTGGCACTGGGCTTGATCTGCGCCGATTACGGTGACGGTTTTTACGATGAGAACGGCCGGCCGCACGGGATTGCGCTGATTATTCCGCTCGATCTGAAGGGCGTGTCCAAAGGCAAGCCGCTGGAAAAAATCGGGCAACGATCCTTGCCTCAAGGCGAAATCTACTTCGACAGCGTACGAGTGCCTCGGCGCTTTGCTATCGCCGAGCGCGACAACTACTACGGCGCCGTCAGTTCTTCCTGGTCGTTCGCCGGCACCCACATGGGCCAGGTGTTTACCGGTGTCGCACGAGCTGCCTTCGAAATGGCGCTGCAGTACTGCCATGAGCGCCGCCAGGGCGGGCACCCATTGATCGACCACCAGATGACCCGTCTGCGCCTGGGCGATATGTTGCGCCGGGTCGAAACGGCCCGTGCGGTCGCCCGACGTTCACTGAGCTTCGCGCGCCTGTCGCCGCAAACCCATCCGTACGCCACCGCCTCCGCCAAAGTTACGGTGACCGAAGAGGCGATGGCCGTTGTGCAGGAAGCTTTCCGCCTGTTCGGCGGCAATGGCACCACCCGTGAATACCTGATCGAAAAACTCTTGCGCGACACCCAGTCGTCATTGATCGAGGACGGCGAAAACCGGGTCCTGACCATGCGCCTGGGGCTGCTCGCCCAGCAGCTGTACGCCGAAGGCTGGGCCAACAACTGATTCTGCATTCACCCGACATCACTCATCCAAAAACAACAAATGAGGTAAATCCCGATGGCCAAATATCCTGTCGTTGTCTACGGCGCCAGTGGTTACACCGGCATGCTGATCATGGACTGGTTGATCGACCAGCACATCCCGTTCACCGCCGTCGCTCGCAACGCCGCTCGTGCTCAGGAAATGATGGCGCAACGCGTGGTCGGTCTGGAGTCGGCCACTTACGAAATCGTTGAATGCGCCCACGAGGTCGACGCGCTGGTCTCGGTGTTCAAAGGTGCACGCGTGGTATGCAACACGGTCGGCCCGTTCATCAATTTTGGCCTGACTGCCGTAGAAGCGGCCTTGAAAGCTGGCTGCCATTATCTGGATCCAGCCGGAGAGCAGGCGCACATTCGAGCCTTGCGTGATCAGTTCGGCGAGCTGTATCGCCAGGCCGGGCTGCTGCTATCGCCATCGCTGGCGTACATGTACACCTACGCCGAGATCGCCGCCGAATTGGCCCTGGAAACACCGGGCGTCGATTCGCTGGAAACCGCGACCCTGACCCGCGGCCCCCGTACCGGTGCCGCTGGGGTGACTGTCGGTTCAACGGCGACCATTTTCGAGGGCGTCCGTTACCCCGGTGCCTACCTGTGGGAGAAGGAACTGGTGCCTTATGCGCCGAACACAAGCTTCAACGTGGTTTGTCCTGATCTGCTGGAAGCTGTGTTCTGCCTGCCTTGGGGCGGCACTTCACTACCGGTATTTTACGAAGAGGATGGCCGGGTACGCAGTTGCATGTCCTGTGTCGGCTTCTACGACAACCCGGTGATGAAAATGGTCCACGGCCTGGGTGAGAAGTGGGAAGCCGAATACAAGCACCTGCCCAAAGAACAGCAGGACGCGGTGATCCAGAGCCTCGTGCAATCGACCACCCCGAGCATGCCACCGCGTGAACGCAGCACTCTGCAACGCACCGTTGACTTCGCAATCGGTCGTGGCCAACTGACGGCCGTGCGTGCCACCGTGCATGGCATCACGCCTTACATCGCCACCGGGGCCTTGCACGCCGCAGCCGTGGTCAAACTGTTGAATAACGACACCGCCAGAACCGGTTTCGCCTCGGCCTCGAAAGCCTTCGGTCATCGCTATCTGCTGGGCTTCCTCGAGCAGCGTGGCCTGGCCCGCGCAACCGTTACTCAACTGTGAAGTGACTAACATGGCGATTATTGATTTCTTCGACCGTGGCTGGCGGATCAATCCGCACGGCGCGGCGTACATCCAGGACGATCGGGTGTTCACCTTCACCGAAGTCCGCAACCTGTCTAGCCGGATCGCCAATGCGCTGTTAGCCGCCGACCTGCCCGGCGGCACCAAGGGCGCAGTCTGGTCGGCCAACGATGCGGTGGCCTGGACCTGCACCCTGGGGCTCTGGCGCGCCAACCTGTGCTGGATTCCCGTCGGCGCACGCAACAGCGCCGAAGAGAACCGTCACGTGCTCGATGCCTTCGACTGCGAGGTGCTGTTTTTTCAACGAGAGTTCGCGCCGATCATCGACGCGTTGCGTTCGAGCCTGCCGAAAATCCGGTTGTGGATCTGCATCGACGAGCACTTGCCCGGGGCGCCGTCGCTCAAGTCCTGGATCGCGGATCAGCCGGCCACGGCACCGAAGGTCGAGTATCAACTCGATGATGTCGTGGCGCTCTCGCCAACCGGCGGCACCACGGGGCTGCCGAAAGGGGTGATGAACACTCATCGCAGCATCCAAACGTTCTGCGCGCACTTTATGATCAATTTCCCATATGCCGATGAGCATCCGCCGGTCAACCTGGCGGCGGCGCCGATGACGCATACCGCCGGCACGCTGTCCCTGCCGTGCACCTCGCGCGGAGGCACCGTGGTGATCATTACTAAGCCGGATCCGGCACTGATGCTGGCAATGATTCCGAAGTACAAGGTCACCGAGACCTTTCTACCGCCGACGGTTATCTATCGACTGCTGGATGTTCCGGATCTGGCGCAGAAGATCGATTTCAGCTCGTTGAAGTATTTTCTGTACGGCGCGGCACCGATGTCGGTGGACAAGCTCAAGCAAGCCATCGAGACCTTTGGCCCGGTAATGGCCGGCGGTTACGGTCAGACGGAAGCCCCGGCCTCGATTTCCAACCTGCCGCCCGCCGAACATTTGCACGGTGGACGTCTTGCAACGGACGAGCGTTTGTCATCGGTAGGCCGTCCTAATCCGCTGGTTCGGGTGGAAATTCTCAGCGACGCCGGAGACATTCTCGGCCAGGGCCAAACCGGAGAAATCTGTGTGCGCGGCGATCTGGTGATGAAGGGCTACTACAAGGATCCGCAGAAAACCGCAGAAACCATCGTCGATGGCTGGCTGCACACCGGCGACATCGGCCATTTCGATGTGCACGGCTACCTGCACATTACCGACCGCAAGAAAGACATGATCATCTCCGGCGGATTCAACGTTTACCCGAGTGAAGTCGAGCAAGTGCTGTGGAGTCATCCGGCGGTGCAGGACTGCGCCGTCATCGGTGTGCCAGATGAGCAATGGGGCGAGGGCGTGAAGGCCGTGGTCGAGTTGAGCGCCGGGCATACCGTCACTGCTGAGGAGTTGATCGAGCTGTGCAAGACCCGGCTCGGTTCGGTCAAGTCGCCGAAAACCGTGGATTTCATTGATGCATTGCCACGCAGCCCGGTCGGCAAAGTACTGAAAAAAGATCTGCGTGCCCATTACTGGCAAAACGTTGAGCGGCGTATCTGAGGGAAATGATCTGATGGAACCTATTTACATCGCCGGCATTGCCATGACCGAGTTCGGTCGCCACTTGGACCGAAGCCTTCAGGATCTGGCGCTGGAGGCCTTGCAAGGCGCACTCGCCGATTCCGGTGCCCTGCGCGCCGATATCGGCGCGGTGTTCTACGCCGGGATCACTAACGGTCATCTGCAAGGGCAACTGTCGATTCCCGGGCAGGTGCTGTGCAGCAAGATCGGCCTCGAAGGGGTGCCGGTGTACAACGTCGAAAACGCCTGCGCCTCAGGCAGTACCGCAGTTCATCTAGCGGTGCAGAGCTTGCGCTCAGGGGCTACCGACGTGGCATTGGCGCTGGGTGCGGAAAAAATGAACGTGCCGGACAAAGCGCGCGCGCTGGCCCTGTTCGAAACCGGCTGGGATGTTTCCACCGCCGAGGAAAACTACGCGACGCTGGTGAAAATGGGCGAGGGCATCGTGGTGCCGCCGGGCTCGGAATCCAATCGTCCGTACAGCAAGTTCATGGCCATCTATGCCGCCATGTGTCGCTGGCACATGAAGACCTACGGCACCACTCAGCGACAGATTGCTGCGGTGTGCGCCAAGAACCATCAACACTCGGTGCACAACCCGTATTCGCAATTTCGCAAGACCTTCACCATTGAAGAAGTGCTCGCCGCGCCGCCGATCACTTATCCGATCACGCTGCCAATGTGTGCGCCGTTATCCGACGGCGCGGCCGCCGCGATTCTCTGTACCGAGGCGGGATTGAAACGCATTGGTGCCGACCCGAAACGTTGTGTGCGGATCGCCGCCAGCGTGATCCGCAGCTTCACCCTGCGTGGGCTCGACGAGCCGCACAAGCACGTCAGCCTGTTGGCAGCGCGTGAAGCCTACGAAATCGCCGGCCTTGGCCCGCAGGACATGCACGTGGCCGAAGTGCACGACGCCTCGGCCATGGGCGAAATCATCCAGGCGGAAAACCTCGGGCTTGCGCCGCTGGGGGAGGGTGGGGTGTGTGCCGAACGCGGCGATTTCACCCTGGGTGGTCGCCTGCCGATCAATCCCTCTGGCGGCCTGGAATCCAAGGGCCATCCGCTGGGTGCGACAGGGATCGGTCAGTTGTACGAGCTGACCACCCAGTTGCGCGGGGAGGCCGGTGCACGCCAGGTACCCGGTGCGCGGCATGCCATCCAGGAAAACGGTGGCGGTCTGCAAGGTGTAGAGGAAGCAGCCGTCGCTATTCACATCCTGAGTCAATAGGAGCACATCACATGTCCATGACCTACCAATCACGAGAGCTGGAAAGCCACTTCGCCGGCGGGCATTTCCGTCGGCTGGGTGGCTGGGTCGAAACTCCGGCTGATCTGCAACCCGAGCTTGAGGGCGATGTCAGCGCGGACGTCATCGTGATCGGTGGCGGTTTCGCCGGGCTGTCCACCGCCCTGGAACTGACGGCGTTAGGGGCCAAGGTTGTGGTGCTGGAGCAGGCGTTTGCCGGTTTCGGCGCCAGCGGGCGGAATGCCGGCTATCTGGGCGGCAGCGTCGGCATTGAGTTCGAGTTATTCTTGAAACGTGTTGGCAAGGAAAAAGCGCAAAAAATCGTCAAATTCTATGACGAAGCTGTCGCCTACGTCGAAGGTCGCTTACGCGAATTGGAGATCGACTGCGACTACAACGCATCGGGCATCATCAGGGCGGGCATCCATCCGTCGCAGGAGAAAAGGCTGCGCAAAAGCATGGCCGTGGGCCACGAATTGGGTTCGCAAACCGAGTTTCTGGATCAGGCACAAATGCGCGCGCGGGGCATTCCACCGGCCTTTCTGTTTGGCTGCCTGCAACGCCACGGCGGTACGCTGGACCCTGGCAAATATGTGATGGGCCTGCGCCGCGCTGCACTTCAGGCGGGAGTGAGGCTGTATGAAAACACCAAGCTTGAGTCGTACTCCGACGGGTCGACGATCACCTGCCGGACGCCACGCGGGCAGGCGAGCGCGCCGATAGTGGTGCTGGCCACCAATGCCTATACGCCGCAACTCGGTCTTCTGCGCGACAAAGTCGTTCCATTTCGAGTGTCGGCGGTCGAAACCGAGCCATTGACACCACAGCAGTTGGCATCGCTGGGCTGGGCAGGGCGGGAAGGGTTGACCACGCCGCACCTGGTGATGGAAAGCCATCGCCTGACCGCACGCAATACGCTGCTGATGACCACTAAACGGCTGGGTTATGCCTACGGCTCGAAAACCCCGAACATTCCCGATGAGGTGACCTACCGCGCGTTGCAAGACAACCTTGGCGTGCGTTTCCCGACGTTACGCGGTGTCGGCATTCAAGCGTGCTGGAGTGGTTACGTCAGCATGGCCTACGACGCGTTGCCGGTGGTGGGCGAAACCGGGTCGCACCACAACATTCTCTATACCGCGGGTTGCTCCGGACACGGCGTCGCATCGCAGTCGCTGATCGGTCACCTGCTGGCGGAAAGAATCGGCGGTATCGAGCATCCGCTGCTCGCCGCGTTGCGGCATAAAACCCCGAAAACCCTGCCCGAACCGCTGCAGTGGTGCGCCGTGAATGTGGCGCTGGGAGGAGCACATCTGCTGGACGAATACACCAACCGCAAAGTTGCGCGCCCTCATGCCTGACGGCTGAGGCTCATAGAACCAACACGCTGAGTTTGCGTGGTGACGCTGACCTTGAAGTCCTGGGGCCGGCAGGCGTTCGCCTGCAGAAAGACAAACGAATGTTTGCGTTTTCGTCACCACTTTTTTACTGCCGCACCCACGCTCGGCCACGGGCGTTCAATCCAACAATAACGTGATGTGAGGCAACGAACATGAGCACTGACGCCCCTCCTGATTTGAAGCGCAGGCAATTACTCAAACTGGCCGGTGCCACTGCCGCCGTGGGATCGATCGGTTTGAACATTGGGCTGGCCAATGCCGCCGATGCGCTGCTCAAAGCCAACCCGGACGATGTGTTTGATGTGGTGATCATCGGTGCCGGCCTGGCTGGTTTGACCGCCGCCCGTGACCTGCATCTGGCGGGTTGCGAGTCGCTACTGGTGCTTGAAGCGCGTGATCGTGTCGGTGGCCGCACCCTCAATCATGACTTGGGTTCCGGCTACATCTCCGAGGCCGGAGGCCAGTGGATCGGCCCCGGACAAACCGCCGTAGCGGACCTGGCCCGTGAGCTTGAGGTCGGCACCTTTCCCAGTTTCTATGAGGGGGAAACCGTGATCCTCGGTGGCGATGGACGTGTCGCCGTCGATTTGAAAGGCACCTTCGGTACCGACGAAAGCGTCTCGGCAAAACTCAGCGAGCTGTCGCGTGATGTGCCGTGCGGCGCGCCATGGAAATCCCCCCGAGTGGCCGAACTGGACAAGCTCTCGGCAGGCGACTGGCTTGCTCAGCAAAACATCAAACCGCAAGACCGCGCAGGGTGGAATGCCAGCTTTCTCCTGACCTGCGGTGTCACGCCGGCGAAGATGGGCTTCTTGCATTTTCTATCGATGATCAATTCGGCCGGCAGCGAATACATGCGGCTCGATTCAATCAAGGACAGCGCGCAAGGCACGCGGATCGTCGGCGGTTCACAGGTTCTCAGCAGCAAAATGGCGCAATTGCTGGGTGACAAGGTTCGCTTGTCGTGCCCCGTGCGCAAAATTGCTGACTGGAACGGCGACATCGTCAGACTGCAAACGGATCAGGGCGAGATCCGCGCCCGGCGCGTGATCATGGCGATTCATCCAGCACTGTGCCAACGCCTGCAGTTCGATCCAGCGCTGCCCGAAGCCCGCGCCGCTCTGCAGCGAGCCTGGCCGGCGCACTCGCCGGCGCGCAAGACCGCAATGGTCTACCCGCGGCCTTTCTGGCGCGACAAAGGCTTGAACGGCCATATCATTCAGGTCGGTGGGCCGGTCATCTGGGCATACGACAACTCGCCGCCAAACGGCGAAATCGGTGTGATCAATGCGTTCATTTTGAATGCCGCAGCCCCCACCGACCTCGAGGCCGCGAAGCGTATGCAGACCGAAATCTATGCACGTGCCCTGGGGGACGCAGCGCTCGAGCCGGTTTCCTATCACGATCATGACTGGGCGCATGCCGACCCATGGACCATTACGTGCGTGTCGCCGATTCCCCCCGGTTTCTGGACGACACATGGCGAGGCATTGCGTCCGCCCTGCGGCAATCTGTTCTGGTCGGGCACCGAAACCGCTGACATCTGGGCAGGTTACATGGACGGTGCCGTGCGCGCCGGACGCCACAGCGCCTTACAGGTGCTCAACGCGTTACGTAGGGTGTAGGAGGCGGCAATGAAAAAAATCTTAGCACTTGGCGTCATGGTGGTCATTGCGATGCTGTTGGCGATTTTTGGCCGCGATCTGCTCGACCTGTATCGGCTGCAGAGTTACATCACCACCTCCACTGAGACCTACCAGGCCGAACGCGGAAACTGGCCTCATCTGACCGATGCCTGCACCGGTTGCCATGGCAGCCACGGTAACTCGCTGAACTCGACGTATCCGAGCCTGGCCGGGCAACCCGCCGCGTATCTGTCCGCCCAGTTGCGCAATTTTGCGAGCGGACAACGGCTTGCGCCCAACATGGGGCCGTTGGCGATGACCCTCAGCCCGGATGAAATTGATCTGCTGGCGAAGTTCTACGCCCGGCAATCGGTCGGTGCCCATGGGGCTGTCAGCTCTGACGAGGGTCTGAAGGTTCAAGGCAAACAACTGGTGCAAACCCGAGGCTGCACCGCCTGCCATGGTGCACAACTGATGGGCCACGAAGCCTACCCACGCCTGGCTGCACAAGGGCAGGACTACCTTTTGGCCCAGCTCAACGCTTTTGCCAGCGGCGAGCGCATTGAGCCCAGTGGTGCCATGCAAGCCATGTCCGCGGCGCTGTCAGCGCAGGAGCGCCAAGCGATTGCGGCTTATCTGGCCGCACTCGTTCCTCAACCCCGCTAATCCATCAAATTATCTGTCAGCTGTACCGAGGCTATCGTTATGGAACCGAGAAATATTGTGCTGTGCCTTGCCTGTTTCTTGCTGCTTGCCAATGGGCTGACCTTCGGCATCAGGTTTTTGAAGAAAAGAAACCTGTTACTGGCTCTGGAGTGGTTTGTGGTTGCCTTTTCCGCAACAAACTTCCTGGTTTTTTTCCTGACGGGATCGGAGCATGCGTACCTGATTTCATACTTTTGCGACGCGTTCTCCAGAGCCTTTGGGATTCCGCTGATTACCGTGCTCGGGCTAATGGCGGTGACGCATGCCTACAAGCCGTCTGTGGGCAAGGAACTCATGATGTTTGCCGGCGCTATGCTGGGCACACTCGCGTTGATCTCGACCAAGGTTCTGGTCACGCTCCTACCGTATTTCTACGTGCTGATGTGGGTGATGTTTTCGGTCTACCTGGTGTATTTCGCGGTACGCCTGGCAAATGTCGGCGAGTCACTGCACGCGATCGGTGTGATGTTTGGCATGCTCGCCTCACTGACCATTGCCTGCATCTACGATTTTTACAAGATTCCCGGCGACGACAGCAATGTGCTGCTGAACTTCTACGTGCTTGCACTGACCACCTGGGCTTATCTGCTGGTGCACCTGTATTACGCGTATTGCGCGCTGGAGCGCGCGAAGGGCGCAATGGCAGTTCTGCAAACGCGCTAGGGGGTAGTTGAAGTGTTCGAAGCCGCCGATCTGGCGGCTTTTTTGCGTGATGCAGAGGAGGGCGGGGGCATCCTTGCCCGTGCAGGATCAAGGGTTCAGCTTGGCCAGATAATGCGCGACGGCCTTGATGTCTTCATCGGACAGGGTGCTCGCCATGGCATTCATGGCCTGCGTCGGATCGGTGCGTTGGCCACGCTTGAAAGCGCTCAGTTGATCGCTCAGATAAAGCTGCCCTTGTGCGGCGATACGCGGAGCCAGGGGACCGCCAGAGAGTTTTTCGCCGTGGCAGGCTGCACACCCATTGGCGGCGACCACACGCTGACCGCGCTGGTCCAGGGCATCATCCTTCGTCGGGACTTCAGTCACGCCAGGTTTCTGTTCGGAAAAATAGCCGGCCAGACGCTTGATCTGCTCGCCCGTCAGATTGGCCGCCAGTGGCTCCATCTGTGCGCTGTGGCGACGTCCTTCGGCAAACGCGTGCAACTGGTTTTCGATGTACGCTGCGGTCTGCCCTGCAAGCGCTGCGTATTGAGCGTCGCGCGGTTGACCGTTTGCGCCATGGCAAAGCGCGCAGGTGTCCTGTAACTGTGGCCACGCACCGCCATTGGCTTGGTATGCCGCGTCGTGCTGATCCACGGCCTGCATGAAACGATAGTCCGCCAACAGTTCCGGTCCATACATCGCAATTGATCCGGCCAACGCTGCGCTCACGACGATGGTTCCAACCATCATAATCCGCTTCATCAGGCGTTCCTCCGTGGTTGAAGCAACGCCTGCAGCGCTTCCATTGCCGCGCGATGTCCGGCGCGGACTGCACCGTCCATTGCCCCGGCCCAGATCTGCGCAGTCTCGGTACCCGACCAGATCATGCGCCCGACCGCCGGCGTCAGATACTCGCCCCATTGCGTCCAGAAACCGGGGGGCATGGGGGAAATACAACTCAAACTCCACGGGTCGATCTTGCCCCAGTCCAGATCATGAAACTGAATCGGGTGCAGGGCTTGTTCGCCCATGGCGCTGGCGTAAATCGCCGACAGGGTGTCCTGCGCGGTTTTGGGATCATGGGGTAATTGGCCAGTTCTGACG
Organism: Pseudomonas sp. B2021; assembly: GCF_018135665.1. Taxonomy (NCBI): domain Bacteria; kingdom Pseudomonadati; phylum Pseudomonadota; class Gammaproteobacteria; order Pseudomonadales; family Pseudomonadaceae; genus Pseudomonas; species Pseudomonas sp. B2021. The sequence goes on along the minus strand of NZ_SMOF01000001.1, from coordinate 3,219,146 downwards.
AAGCCGCTGAGCACCCCCAGGCTGCCGTCCTCCGGCGAATTGTCAAAGGCCCAGATCAGCGGACCTTCCACTTGCACGATCTGGCCGTTGAGGCCTTGGTCGCGCCAGAACGGGCGCTCATAGACGTGCACGGTCTTACGCATCGGTGCATGGGCCGGCCAATGCCGATGCAGCTCGGCACGCCCGGAGGGCAGGGGTGGATCGAAGACGATCTGATTGCACAGCGCCGGGCTCAGCGCGGCAATCACCTGCCGCGTGCGCATGATGCCCTGATCGGTATGCAACTCGACGACATCACGATCCCAACCGACAATCTTGCGCACTGGGCACGCCAATCGGACTTTTTCTCCGAGAGCTTGCGCCATCTTCAAGCTGAGGATTTGCGAGCCGCCTACCAAACGTGATTCCTGTGCACCCCCTTGGACACCTTCGAGCTTTTCGAGACGGCAGTCAGAGGAGTTGATCATCGCCAGGTAATGCAGGAGCCCCATGCCCGCCGGCGTGGTACCGAAGGTGAGGCTCACGGACATATTGAAGCCGATCTTGTCGACATTGCTAATGCCTTGCCCGGCCAGCCATTGGCCAATCGAGAGTTTGTCCAGCTCAACCGCATCCTTGGCTTTCCACGGCGCTTCGCTGGGGATGCCTTCGGCGAGTTTGTTCAGTTTTGCGACGATGTCAGTATTGGAATTTGGACCATCGCTGACGTCCGCTTGGACTCTTACCTCGTCTATCAGATAGACCGCCTGGCCCTTGTAGTACGTAGGGAAGGTTACGACATCAAGCTGTCTGGCCAGATCGGCGATTGACGTTTGGCCGGGGCCGATCCATTGACCACCAGCCTCGCAGATCACGCCATTACCTAGGTCATGGTTAAGTGTTCGACCACCGACGCGATCACGGGCTTCAAGCACGACAAACGACTCGCAGCCAGCGGCCTGGAGGTCTCTGGCAGACGTAAGCCCGGACAGGCCTGCGCCAATGATCACCACATCCAATATCGAGGTGTCTTGGGTTTGCGCCATCGCACGCCCGGTGACACCGAGCCCTCCGGCGAGGGCCGCGCCTCCGATCGCTTGCAATAACAATCGTCGCTGTCGTGATTGCGTCGACAGTTCATCGAGATCCGCATCCATCTTCACCTCCGTCTTTTATTTATAATCACAGATGTTATGTGAATATATGACGGAACAGGAATTCAGCAAAGTGAAATCGGCGCAATGACGATTAACCGAGGGGTGGAGAGAAAGGCGGGCGCCATTAAGCAGGATTCGCTGCGCAAATGAAGCGAATCTTCTTGATGCCTGAGGGCAGGGTATGGTTTAGCGAGCGGGGCTGATCAGCGTGATGACCGCATCCATCAAGGTCTTGCTGCGTTTGGCTTCAAATCGCTCTGGCTCGATTGGCAACATCATCATCCAGCCGTCACTCAGCGCGCTGAGCTGATCGGCGAGCAGATCGGCAGCAATGTCTTTGCGAATGATGCCCTGAGTTTGTCCTTTGCCCAGAATGCTTGCGAGATTCTCGCGAAAGCGCGAGTAACGTTTCTGGATTACGTCGGCAAACACCGGTTCGTGCCTTGCGTGGGCGAGCATCTGAAACAAGGCCAGCCAACGCGCCGAGTCGTTGGCTTGAGTCAGGTTCAACCACTGCTCGATCATTGCCCTGACATCGACCTTTTCCTGATCGGCATCCAGCAAGTGATCGAACTCGTCAAACAGACTCTGCGCCGCCGCCGTGATCATTTCTTCTTTATTGGCAAAGTAATAGGTCACGGCGCCAGTGGTGCAGCCGGCATGACTGGCGACTTTGCGCAGAGACGTCCCGGCATAACCCTCCTGGGCAATGACTTCAATCGCTGCAGTCAACAGTTCACCGCGTTTTTCCAGACGATTACCTACCGGACGGCCGCGACGTGGGGCGGGCGCTGAATCACTGTCAATGGAGTGCTGACTATCCGTGGAAGGCGCTTGAGCATCATTCATGAGAGAAAGTGATTCCGTTGGTTGAAGGCGTTGAGCCGGCAGCGGCTGCGAACGCCATTTTGGCTTGGCACGTCGCGATCATGCAATCGTTCAGATTCGACCGCTGCCAATCACCGCGACGGCCCGAACTTCCACGCGCAAGCCCGGCATTGCCAGTTGTGAAATGCCGACAGCGGTCCAGGCTGGATAACGTTCAGGGAAGTATTCGTCCTTTACCTGTCCAAAAGCGTGCACTTCGGCCTGCAGATCGGTATGAAACGTCATCAACTCGACTACATCGGCCAGGCTTGCACCCGCAGCTTCGAGGATGGTCCGCAAAGACTGAAGCGCCAGATGGGATTGCGCCTGGATGCCTTCGGCTGGAACCATGGCCTCGTCGATACCGACCTGGCCGGACACCCAGATCATGTTGCCGACGCGTGTCGCCTGGGAAAAGTGGAAGTTGTCGTAGATTGCCTGGGTGTGACCAGGGTTGAAGGACTGACGCTGCAGGTCTTGAGTGTTCATGGCAATGCTCCTTTTATATTAATTGGCGGAACGTTGGGTGGCGGAAGCCGTCTCCCGCTTTCAGGGTCGACAGCTCTTCAGTAAACAGCACGCCTTGCTGCGGGTAACCGCTTGCGCTGTTTTCTGGTAAAGGATGGAAGGTGGCGTCGTCGCCAAAGAAACGGAAAACGAAGGTGTGACGATCCGGGAAGGCTTCATCCACCGGAGCGCCACCATGCAGTGAACCCGGATGCAGCAAGACGATATCGCCGGGCTCGGTAGCCCACGAAATGATGTCGAATGATTCGGGATCGTTTTGGCGCAGCGCCTCGATATCCGGCAGGCGTGGCAATGCGTCGCCGCCATGCAGCGGCTGAGTCGGATCGTTTGGATCGCGAAACGTAGTGCCGTCGTAGCGTGGTCCTTTGTGTGAACCTCGAACGATTTCCAAAGCGTTTTTCTTCGGCACTGATTCAAAACTGACCCAAGCATTGGCCCAGTGGTTTCCGGCCCACGGCAGATAAGACGTGTCCTGATGCCAAAGCGTGCGAGATCCGCGCCCACCTGCTTTGAGAAACACCTCTTCGGCGAAGTACCACACGTTTTCCGAGCCCCAGAGCTGCGCAAACAGCTGGCCAAAGGGCAGGGAGGTTACGAGTTCTTCAAGACGCGCCTTGGCGACGGGGTTGGCATTATCAACATGGGACTGTTGCTCAGTCCCGTCGAACATTCGGGTTGCATGAGGGCCGTGATTCTCGACTGCCCAGTCATAGGCTGCCCGGCACTCAGCCAATTGATCTTTGTTCAGAAAACCTTTGATCAGGACGGCCCCGTCTTCCAGGAACGCCTTTCGCACAGAGAGTTGCATGAGAGCTTTCTCCTCGAAAATGCCACGTGGCAATTTCGATGCTAGCAGCCCTCAAAATTAAACACAACGATAGTTATGTTAATTATGAAGAGCCATTACGATGACAGAATCTTGAAGATCTGTGCATACCAGAAACGGCGCCGTCACGATCAAAGATAAGGGTTTCAGCTGCGCAGTCCTCACTCGGCGCCAAGCATCACCTTGTCTGAGCGCACAGCCCCGGCTTTTTGCGTAGCTATAGAAAGCCTGGATCGCTCGCAGATGCGCCGCCGCAGTATTGAAAGCGCGGTTCCTGAGTCTGAGTTGGACGTACATAAAGGGGCAAGCATGGGCAACGGTGCCACGTCATCAGCTTGCACGAGCAGCGGTAGTCGTTGACTTGAAGAGAAACGGCACATGGGCATGGCCCGTTGAAAGAGTAGGCGTAAAAACGAATTCGTCGAATCAGTGACTTACGTGGCTTATGAACGTATCTCACATAGTATCTCATTTAACATAATATACATTATGCGTATCGTCCTATACGTAGCTGAGGGGTTCTGGAGGCTGCTTTTCACCAAGTGATCAGCGTTAAGGTGTTGCTACTAGCAACACATGTTCAGGACGATGACTCCTAGGCTTGGCCATCTGTCTCGATACGAATCTTGGCGCGTGCAACAACGGCCATCGCTTCGGCAATGAAAGCCGCGTCACCGGTGTCGTGTGCATCAGCCAAAAATACAGCTATGGCCTCTGAATCAACCAGCGCGTCTGCTGGGTCATAATCATAAATTGGCTCTGTCATCTGATCACCTAGAGAAAATAATGAACCCGAAGCCCAAGGCTAAAAATACGAGCTGGAAAGTCAAATGCCAGGATGCAGCTGATAGCACTGGCGATTTGATCATACCGCTGACTGACGATCTCCTGTCGGCCATCAAGTTGGCCAGCGGCGACACACTCGACATGGAAGTAAAACCTAACGGCACGATAATGCTGACTCCAGTTCGTGCGTAGGATCAATTGAGCCATCCACCGGCTTGATGGTTGCAGCCCATAAACGACGTGACTTGTTACCGATTACACGTGATTTCACGGGGTGCTAATTTCTAATCGTTGAGAGATAGCGTTCAAATTTGGAAGATAACGAGCAAGGATGAGCTACCCCTAGTTCATCTGTTGAGCTACCCTCCTCTTTTTTAATAGCCTTTAAGCATAACTATACTAAATGACTATTTAGTATAGTTATATCTGAGTATCATCCATCAAAGCCTAAACCGATCCACCGACTGCGAAAGCTTCCCCGCCAAACTCGACAATTCATCCGTCGTCGACGCCGTCTCGCCAATCACCCGACTGTTACTTTCCGACATCCCCGCAATCCTCTCCACCTGATGAGCAATCTCATTACTGGCCAGGCTCTGCTCACTAATAGTGCGGGAAATATCGTTGACCAATTCAGTGGTACTCAGCGTAGCCTGGAGAATCTCGCGAATGGCGCGTTCCACTTCGGCAGTCACTGCCATGCCCTTATCCACCTGGGCAACGCCCTCCTCCATGCTGATTACCGCTGCTCGGGTGTTCTGCTGGATGCTCCCAACCATGCTGGCGATTTCCTGGGTGGAGGCGCTGGTGCGTCCGGCCAGGCTGCGCACTTCGTCGGCCACGACCGCAAAGCCGCGCCCTTGTTCACCGGCGCGGGCGGCTTCGATGGCGGCGTTCAGGGCCAGCAGGTTGGTCTGGTCGGCAATCCCCTTGATCACCTGGATAATGCTGTAGATCGCCTCGGACTCCTCGTCCAGCGTGCGGATCACTTGGGCTGACTGTTGGGCAGAACGGGCGATGCCATCCATGTCGCTGACCACCTGGTGGATAACCCGGCCGCCGTCCTTGGCCAGGGTTTCAGCCTGGCTGGCCATGTCCAGGGCACGTTGGGCGTGACGGGTGATTTCTTCGATGCTGGCGGTCATTTCGCTCGCGGCGGCGGCCATGGTGCTGGCGGCGACGCTTTGTTGCTGGCTGCTGCCTGCCACTTCATGGCAACCCTGGCTGAGGCGCTCGCTCATGCCATTGACGCCATGGGCGTTGCTGCGAACCACTTCGATCATGCCGCGCAAATCCCGCTGCATCGTCGCCAGGCTGCGAATCAGTGCACTGGCTTCGTCCTGGTTCTTGGGTTCGGCAATCGGCTCGCTCAGGTTGCCATGGGCAATGCTCTGGGCAATACGGCTGGCGGTGCGCAACGGCCCCATGATGCTCAGGGTCACCCAACGTCCTTGTGCCAGCAGCAACAGCAGGCTCGCCCCCAATACAATAATCAAGGTCCAGTTAGCGTTACTGATGGTTTGCCGGGTACCGGTGCTGGTGAGTTGGGTATTGTTTTCGATCAGTTCGCTCAACGCCGCCATTTGTTCTTCCAACTGGCTGAACGCGGCATTGAAGGTCTGCAGTTCCCCTCGTGCGGCCTCTGGATTCTCCAGGGCCAGCGCGACGATGCGCTCGCCGGCACTGATGTAGGTGTCCAGGCTGGGTTTGATTTTTTCCAGGCTGGCCTTGATCGAGGCGTCCAGCGGCAACTTGAGGTTTTCCGCCAGAACCTCGCGGAAGTGTTCGGCATGCTCCTTGATCGAGCTGTTGACCTCGGCCGGCGTACTGGTGCTTTTGCCCAGCCCGACCAACATGGCCGACAGCACATCGGCACGCAGGGCGTCGTGCATCATGTCGGCTTCCATGTGGTTGCGCAGTACCGTCATGCTGACGTCGTTGTCCTGTACCGCATCGGCCATCCGCGTATTACCCAGGTAGCCGGCCAGGCTCATGATCAAGGCGGTGAGCAACCCGGTCGCAATCAACAGCACCAAGCGTAATTTGATCGTCATAGTGATATCCCTGTGCCAGGACCGCCGGTTGGGAGCCCAACCGTTTCAGTGTCGCTGCTAGCTGTATCGGCAGCTGGTGCTTGTTAGTGAAGCCTAAGTTTGCGGATCTGCGCGGTTCCCTTAAGCTGACCGTCCGTTGCTCTACCTGGACCTGCCAAATGCCTCAACGTATCGCCCGTCTCGCCCTGTTGCTGGGCTTGATCACCGCTGTCGGCCCGTTTGCCATCGACATCTATCTGCCAGCGTTGCCCACCCTGGGCGCCAGCCTCCAGGCCACGCCGGCGGCGGTGCAGATGAGTTTGACGGTGTTCTTTATGATTATCGGTGTGTGCCAGTTGTTCTACGGCCCCCTCAGCGATGTGTTCGGGCGTAAACCACCGATTTATGCGGGTTTGGTGATTTTTGCCATTGGCAGTGTTGGCTGCGCGCTGGCACCGACCATCGAAGTGTTGATCGGCTTTCGTGCGGTGCAGGCGTTCGGTGCCTGTGCGGGGATGGTGATTCCACGGGCGATTGTCCGCGACCTGTACACCGGCCATGAAGCGGCGCGCCTGATGGCGTTGTTGATGCTGGTGATGAGTGTTTCACCGATCCTCGCGCCTTTGGCCGGTAGCCTGGTGATTTCGATCTGGAGCTGGCGCGAAGTGTTTGCCGTGTTGGCGGTGGTGGCCGTGCTGTGTCTGGTGATGACCGCCGTACAACTGCCAGAAACCCACCCGGCCGAGCGCCGCCTGGGCAAGACACTGGGCCAGGCGTTCGGCAGTTATGGCGCCCTCCTCCGCGACCCGGTCTTTACGGGTTTGTCGGTGGTGTGCGGGTTTGGCCTGGCCACCTTTTTCGTGTTCATCGGCAGCGCGCCCTTCGTGTACATCGAATTTTTTGGCCTGACACCGACCCAGTTCAGCCTGTGCTTTGCGCTCAACGCTGCTTCGTTTTTTGCCATGAGCCAATTGACCGCCCGCCTCAGCGCCCGCTTTGGCCTGGCGCCGTTGATTCGCTGGTCGGTGGTGGGCGTGGCGGCGGTCATGAGCTTGCTGGCGGCTACTACGCTGTGGGGTGACAGCCTGGGCTTGATGATGGGGCTGTTGTTTATCGGTTTTGGCTTTCTTGGCCTGCTATTGCCGGCGGCCGGGGTACTGTCGCTGGAGGATCATGGTGCGGTGGCGGGTTCTGCGTCTGCACTGCTGGGTGCGATCCAGATGGTCACGGCGGCTGTGGCGATGACCTTGGTGGGGATCTTTGCCGACCATACACCGGCGCCGATGTTGATCGGCATTGCGCTGTGTGCGCTTGCCGCGATGCTGACCACCTTGTGGACGTTGCGGCGCTTGCCGGCTCACCTGGTTTCAAGCGTCCCGCCTTCCTCCTGAGCAGAGGAGCAGGCAGATTCAACATTCTGGTTGCCTGTGAGGCCCTCTTCGCAGGCAAGCCAGCTCCCACATTTGAATCGTGGTGTATCCACAAGCCTACAAATCAAACCGATCCACCGCCCGCCGCCGCTCATTGTCGTCACGCACGTCATAGCTGGCGGTGGTCTGGATATTGGTGTGATGCGCCAGTTTCTGCGCAATCGACAAATCATGCTCCTCGATCACCCGCGTGATAAACGAACGACGGAAATCATGGGGCATGATCTTGACCCCCACCTGATCACCACGCTGGCGCGCGATGTAGTAAATCGCATGCTTGGTGATGCGTTCCCGGGTGATATGGCTGCCTCGACGGATGCGGTTAAACAGGAAGCTGTCGTCCTGCTCACCTTCCTTGAGCTGCTCGCGACGAAACGCCAGCCAGGCCTGAAGTTTGGCAAACGCCCAGTCCGGCGCGTACTTGACCAACTCTTTGTTGCCCTTGCCGATCACGCGCAAGCTGCGCTCGTCAAAGTTGACCTGCGCCAGGTCCAGGTTGACCGACTCCGACTTGCGCATGCCCGAGCCATATAACAGGCCGATCACTGCGGCATCCCGCAGGCCCTGGGGCCGAGGGTCGGCGGCGCAGACGTCGAGCATCTCGCGGATCAAGGTGCGGCGCAGGTTGCGGCCCTGGCCCAGGCGCGTGCCGGGTGTGGCCTTGACCGAGCGCATCTTCAACAGGTGGTCCTGGCTGATCAAGCTCATGCGCCACGCCTCGTTCATCACCCCGCGCACCGCATTCACATACAGCGACGAGGTGTTCGGCGCAAAGCCGTCCTCACGCAAGGCAGCGACCAGCGCAATAACGTGTTCGGGCTGCAGCAGGTGCCAGTCAATCTCTTCGAGGTTGTGGTCTTCGAAACCCAGGCGGTCGGCGGCATCCTGTAGCACGTAGCGCATGGTCAGTTGGCTGGAAGGCGCCAGGCGGGTGAGGTAAAGGGTCAGTGGGTTGCAAATGGACTCGGTCAAGGTAGATCAGCCTTTGGATTAAATACACAGAGCAACTATTTGATTAGTCGATGTATTTAGTGGATTGGCGAAGGCCGAGTCTAACCCAGGACCGGCCCTGGCACAAAATCACGGGGCGGTGTCGTCCTCCTCGCTGGCGGCCTGGGGTTGGGCCTGGGACTGGCTCCAGTCGGCGTCCTGTTGTTGCATCAGCGCGAACCACTGCTGGCGCATAAAGGCGAGGTAACTGTCCGGCGCCTTGGCAAAGTCCTTCTCGTCGCCATAGCAGCCCGGCAGTGGCAGTTCGGTGCCCTGCTCCTTGTATTGGTTGACCAAGGCTTGCTGCGCCGCGACACTGCAGTCAGTCGGCAGTGGCATACCGCGCAAGGCGCCGGCGTCCTCATCCCACCAACTGGCGCCCACGCGGTCGAGGCCGCGCAGACGATACTTCTCGGACTTGCCAACATGCATGATCAGCTTGAATTCGTTGGGGCTGACGTCACTGGTGCAGGCCCGCGAATAACCGACCGTGGCCTGGGTGTTGCCGTCGCCCAGCAGGTCGGTGACCTTGGTGGCAGCCCGGTCAAAGCGCAGCCCGGCGTCGAATTCGCAGTGCTGCACATCGTCGTACAGCATCCACACGCGCTTGGGGCGCTCGCCTCCCAGCACGTATTGCGCCGCGTAGACAAAGGCCGACTGGGTACCATCGTCATCGCGCTCACCCACTTGCTCGGCGAGTACCAACAGGTTTTTGCCCTGGCGGTCATCCCAGGTATAAGCGGCGACCTGCTTGCCGCGCACTTCCACCCCGTCCGGCACCTGGTCCAGTGGGGTCAGCGCGACGCCCTGATCGGCCCGCACGCTGGTGACACAGGCCACCGTCATCAACAATCCCATCAGCGCTGGCCGCAACTGGCCGCGTAAAAGCTGCACGCTATTCATCCGAGTACCCTGGCAAGAGAGGGCTTACTTTACCGGCACTTGAGCGCTAATGCAGAGAAGATTGTTGAAGGGCGAGCATTGGGCTGATCGCCTCGCTCAGATTGAACCAAGCGTCTTGCACGAAGCACCGATATCGCCCTGTGAGGCCTACATGTAACGCCTTGATTACTTAGCTGAACCCTAGCTGTCTACCTGTCAAATAAACGGGTTTTTCATCCGCCTTTCATATTCGTTGAACATTTTTGCGCTTAACCTTGTACCCAACACTTCAGAGCAATCCGGGGTTTATCGACTAACCTGTTGATTACGCTTTATCTTTAGCTCCGCGTTGTAGTCTGCGGGCTGTAGTTTTGCCCAATAATCACTGCCGTTTTCGCGCTCCAAGTTGCTCCAGCCCGAGGTCATGAATCTTTGAAACCCTACCCTATTCATTGCGTGTCGATCGTTATCCCGGTCTACAACGAACAAGAAAGCCTGCCTGAGTTGCTGCGTCGCACCACGGCAGCCTGCAAGCAACTGGCTTACGAATACGAAATCATCCTGGTGGATGACGGTAGCCGCGACAATTCGGCCCAATTGCTCGAAGACGCCGCCGCAGAAGACGGCAGCAATGTGGTAGCGGTGATCCTTAACCGCAACTACGGCCAGCACGCGGCGATCATGGCCGGCTTTGAACAGTGCCGTGGCGAAGTGGTGATCACCCTCGACGCCGACCTGCAGAACCCGCCGGAAGAGATCCCGCGCCTGGTCGAGCAAGCTGCCCTGGGCTACGACGTGGTCGCCACCGTGCGTAATAACCGCCAGGACTCGGCCTTCCGCCGCTGGCCGTCGCGCTTGATCAACCTTGCCGTGCAGCGCTCTACCGGCGTGGCCATGACCGACTACGGCTGCATGTTGCGCGCCTACCGCCGCACCATCGTCGATGCCATGCTCGCCTGCCGTGAGCGCAGCACGTTCATCCCGATCCTGGCCAACGGCTTCGCCCGCCACACCACGGAAATCCTGGTGCACCACGCCGAACGTGAGCACGGCGAATCCAAATACAGCGCCATGCGCCTGATCAGCCTGATGTTCGACCTGCTGACCTGCATGACCACCACGCCCTTGCGCCTGCTGTCCATCGTCGGTTTCAGCCTGGCGGCACTGGGCGTGCTGTTTGCCTTTGCCCTGATCGTCATGCGCCTGGCCTTCGGCGCCGACTGGGCCGGTGATGGCCTGTTCGTGCTGTTTGCGGTGTTGTTTGTGTTCACCGGTGGCCAGTTCATCGGCATGGGCCTGCTGGGCGAATACCTGGGCCGTATGTACAGCGATGTACGTGCCCGCCCACGCTTCTTTATTGAAAAAGTGCTGCGCAACCAACCGGCAGCACCGGCTCCAGTCGTCGTGGTCGACGGCCTGGTGTCTTCCCATACGTCTACTTCTTCTTCGGATCAGGTCCAGTCATGAGTTCAAAAGCTGTTGTATTCGCCTACCACGATATTGGCTGCGCAGGCATTGAAGCGCTGCTCAGCGCCGGTTACGACATTGCCGCCGTGTTCACCCATGCCGATGACCCCAAGGAAAACAACTTCTACGGTTCCGTCGCCCAACTCTGCGCCCGCAATGGCATCCCGGTACATGCTCCGGAAGACGCCAACCACCCGCTGTGGATCGAACGTATTGCCAAGCTGAACCCGGAGTACATCTTCTCGTTCTATTACCGCAACCTGCTGAGCGAACCGCTGTTGGCCACCGCCCGCAAAGGCGCGTTCAACCTGCACGGCTCGTTGCTGCCTAAGTACCGTGGCCGCGCCCCGGCCAACTGGGTGCTGGTCAACGGCGAAACCGAAACCGGCGTGACCCTGCATCGTATGGTCAAGCGTGCCGATGCCGGCGCCATCCTGGCCCAGCAGACTGTCGCCATCGAACGCAGCGATACCGGCCTGAGCCTGCACGCCAAGCTGCGTGATGCGGCCACGGCTCTGCTGCGTGATGCCCTGCCACAGCTGGCCCAGGGCAAGCTGAGCGAAACCGCTCAGGACGAAAGCAAAGCCACCTATTTCGGTCGTCGCACCGCCGCCGATGGCAAGCTGGACTGGAAACAGCCCGCCGAGCAACTGTTCAACCTGGTGCGTGCGGTGACCCAGCCGTACCCGGGCGCCTTCTGCGCCGTGGGCGAGCACAAGCTGATCGTATGGCAAGCCGACGTAGTCAAGGGCAACGAAGGTCTGGCGCCTGGCCGTGTGATCAGCGTCAACCCGCTGCGCATTGCCTGCGGTGAAGATTCCCTGGTGGTCAAGTTCGGCCAGCGCAACGAAAACGGCCTATACCTGGCAGGCCCGTCCCTGGCCGATGAACTAGGCCTGGTGGATGGCTCTGTACTGCGCGGCGCCGAGTCGGGTCGCAAGCCGCGCCGTACCCGTGTGCTGATCCTGGGCGTCAACGGCTTTATCGGTAACCACCTGTCCGAGCGCCTGTTGCGTGACGACCGCTACGAAGTCTACGGCCTGGATATCGGCTCCGACGCCATCGAACGCCTGCGCAGCCACCCCAATTTCCATTATGTGGAAGGCGACATCAGCATCCACACCGAGTGGATCGAGTACCACATCAAGAAATGCGACGTGGTGCTGCCGCTGGTGGCCATCGCCACGCCGATCGAATACACCCGTAACCCGCTGCGCGTGTTCGAACTGGACTTTGAAGAAAACCTCAAGCTGGTGCGCTACTGCGTCAAGTACAACAAGCGCGTGATTTTCCCGTCGACCTCCGAAGTCTATGGCATGTGCCAAGACCAGTATTTCGACGAAGACACCTCCAACCTGGTGGTGGGCCCGGTCAACAAGCAACGCTGGATCTACTCCGTCTCCAAGCAACTGCTGGATCGCGTGATCTGGGCTTACGGCGACAAGGGCCTGAAGTTCACCCTGTTCCGTCCGTTCAACTGGATGGGCCCGCGCCTGGACCGCCTGGACTCGGCGCGTATCGGCAGCTCCCGCGCCATTACCCAGCTGATCCTGAACCTGGTGGAAGGCACGCCGATCCGTCTGTTCGACGGTGGTGAGCAAAAGCGTTGCTTCACCGACATTGCCGACGGCATCGAAGCCCTGGCACGCATCATTGATAACGACAATGGCGTGTGCGACGGCCAGATCATCAACATCGGCAACCCCGAAAACGAAGCCAGCATTCGCCAACTGGGCGAAGAACTGCTGCGTCAGTTCGAGGCTCACCCGCTGCGCCACAACTTCCCGCCATTCGCCGGTTTTCGCGACGTCGAGAGCAAGGCGTTCTACGGCACGGGCTACCAGGACGTGGCACACCGCAAGCCGAGCATCGAAAACGCCAAACGCCTGCTGAACTGGGAGCCGAGCGTAGAGATGAGCGAAACCATCGGCAACACGCTCGATTTCTTCTTGCGTGAAGCCATGCTTGAAATTGCGGATAAAAAGTAATGCAGGCAGGTCTTCGCATCGACGTCGACACCTACCGTGGCACCCGTGAAGGTGTGCCACGGTTGCTCGACTCCCTGGCCGAAGCCGGGGTCAAGGCGACGTTCTTCTTCAGTGTCGGGCCGGACAACATGGGGCGCCACTTGTGGCGCCTGATCCGCCCGCAGTTCCTGTGGAAGATGCTGCGCTCCAACGCTGCCGGCCTGTATGGCTGGGACATCTTGCTGGCCGGCACCGCCTGGCCAGGCAAGCCGATTGGCCGCGACCTGGGGCATTTGATGCGCCAGGCCAAGGCCGCCGGGCATGAAGTCGGCCTGCACGCCTGGGACCACCACGGCTGGCAGGCCAACACCGGGCGTTGGAGCGAGGCACAGCTGGTCGAGCAGATTCGACGCGGCGTAGACACCTTGAGCGACATCCTCGGCGAGCGCATCGACTGTTCAGCGGCCGCCGGTTGGCGCGCCGATGAGCGCGTGGTGCAAGCCAAGCAAGGCTTCAACTTTCGCTACAACAGCGATTGCCGGGGCACCAGCCTGTTTCGACCAACCTTGGCCGATGGCAGCGCGGGCACCCCACAAATTCCGGTAGACCTGCCGACCTTCGACGAAGTCGTCGGGCCGGTGGTGGCTGCCAACGATTTCAACCGCTTCATTCTTGATCGGTTCAACGCGTCAAAGCTGAACGTCTACACGATCCACGCGGAAGTAGAAGGGATTCTGATGGCCAATGATTTTCGCCAGTTGCTCGCCCAGGCCGGGCAGCGCGGCATCGAGTTCAAAACCTTGGGCGAGCTGTTGCCCACGGATGTGACCACCCTGCCCCAGCAACAGCTGGTGCGCGGCGCCTTGAGCGGCCGCGAGGGTTGGCTGGGAGTGCAGCAGGCATGATCCGCCGCTGGGCTTTGCCCCTGCTCCTGCTGGCGTTCGCCGTGTTCTACCTGCTGCCGTTGGCCACCCATGGCCTGTGGATTCCCGATGAAACCCGCTATGCGCAAATCAGCCAGGAAATGCTGCTGACCGGCAAGTGGGCCGCGCCGCACTTCATGGGCATTCGCTACTTCGAGAAGCCCGCCGCAGGCTATTGGATGATCGCGCTGGGCCAGGCGATCTTCGGGCAGAACCTGTTTGGCGTACGGTTTGCCTCGGCCTTGAGTACCGGCTTGAGCATTCTGCTGGTGTATCTGGTCTCTCGCCGGTTGTGGAGCGACCCGCAAAAGAGTTTGGTCAGCACGCTGCTCTACATGAGCTTCGTCAGCGTGGCCGCGCTGGGCGGCTATGCCAACCTGGACCCGCAGTTCACCTTCTGGATCAATCTGACGGGCGTGGCCTTGTGGTTCTGTTTCGACAGCACCACGCGGCGTGCGCGCTTGTGGTCCTGGGCCTTGCTGGGCCTTGCATGCGGCATGGGCTTCATGACCAAGGGCTTCCTGGCGTGGTTGCTGCCGGTGCTGGTCGCCCTGCCCTACGCCGTCTGGCAAAAACGTTTTGGCGAGTTATGCAAGTTTGGCCCTGTTGCCGTGGTGGTGGCGATTGCCGTCAGCCTGCCGTGGGCGTTGGCCGTGCACCTGCAAGAGCCGGACTACTGGCATTTCTTCTTCTGGCACGAGCACATCCAACGCTTTGCCGGTGAAGCCGCCCAGCACGCCGAACCGTTCTGGTATTACCTGCCGTTGTTGGTAGGGTTCGCACTGCCGTGGGTCGCACTGCTGCCGTCCACGCTCAAGCAGGCCTGGCTGCAACGGCGAGTACCGAAAACCGCGTTCCTGCTGCTGTGGTTGTTGATGCCCCTGGCCTTTTTCAGCCTGGCCAAAGGCAAGCTGCCCTCCTACATCATGCCGTGCATGTTGCCCCTGGCCTTGCTGATGGGCTCGGCCCTGAGCGACAAACTGGCTCTAGGCCGCGGCCGCGTGCTGCGCATCAATGGTTGGTTGAACCTGGCGATCGGTGTGCTGGTATTGCTGGCCCTCAGCTGGTTCCAGTTGAAGAAGCCAGTATACGAACCGGGTGAGGAAACCCTCAGCCTGGTGCTGGTGTTCATCTTCTTGTTCGGTTGGATCGTGGTCAATCTGCTGCAAGCGGCACGCCCGCTGAAATTGTGGGCCGCGCCGCTGATCGGCAGTGGCTTACTGGTGCTGCTGGTGCCTGCCGCATTGCCCCACTCGGTGGTTTACAACAAGACCCCGGACCAATTCATCATCGATCACATCGACGAGTTGCAGCCCAGCGTTGCCCTGCTGAGCAACGACCTGGGCGCCGCCTCGGCGTTGTCCTGGCGCCTCAAACGCCCCGATATCACGCTGTACAACACCTCGGGTGAGGTCAAGTACGGCCTGGCTTACGAGGACACCGCGCCGCGTCTGGTCGACCGTAACCGCATCCAGTCATGGATGGCCGAAACCCGTCGTACCGGCGCGGTGGGCGTGGTGATGCGCGTCAATAGCACCGGTGAAAAAGAAGAACTCGCACTGCTGCCCACCGACGGCAAACGGTATGCACAAGGCAAGATCGTGATCCTGATTTTCCCGCAGGTCGCGCCATGATCACCCTGCTGCTACTGCTTACGGCCTGCCTGCTCACTTGCATGGGCCAGGTCTCGCAAAAGTTTGCTGTGGAAAGCTGGCGCGGCGTGCCGGATGGCTGGGCATCGAAACTGCGCTCGCCGTGGTTGTGGTCGGCGCTGGTGTGCCTGGGCCTGGGCTTGCTGGTGTGGCTGCTGGTGTTGCAGCGCCTGGAAGTGGGCATTGCCTACCCCATGCTCAGCCTGAATTTTGTGCTGGTCACGCTGATGGCGCGCTTTGTGTTCCACGAGCCCATTGATGGCCGTCACTGGCTGGGTGTGGGGCTGGTGATTGCCGGCGTGGTCTTGCTGGGGCGTCAGGTATGAGTCGCGTGCGGGGTTTCGCCCTGGCCCTGGGCAGTGTCGGCCTGGTGAGTGGTGCCCAACTGGGCATGCGCTGGAGTATGACGCGCCTGCCGCTCCCCTCTGAATGGCTGGCCGCCTTCACGGATAACAGCATCGACCTGGGCGCCCTGGGCGTGGTGATCCTGGCGATCGTCGCCTATGCGCTGTCGATGCTGTGCTGGCTCGGCGCACTGAAGCACTTACCCCTGGGCCGCGCCTATTCGCTGCTCAGCATCAGTTACGCGCTGGTGTATTTGCTGGCCGCCAGCCTGCCAGTGTTCAACGAAAATTTTTCGCTTTCAAAAACCCTGGGGGTGGCCTTGGTCATCCTCGGTGTACTGGTTATCAACTCTCGTCGTGCTAGCACCTCAAGTCCCAGGAATACCCCATGAAAATCAGTGTATTTGGTAGTGGTTACGTTGGTCTGGTCCAGGCCACTGTATTAGCCGAAGTCGGTCACGATGTCATTTGCATGGACGTTGACAAGCACAAGGTCGAATCGCTGCAGAAAGGTCATGTGACCATCTTCGAGCCGGGCCTGGCAGCCATGGTCAAGGACAACCTGGAAAGCGGGCGCCTGCGCTTTACCCACGACGAAAAACTCGCCGTCGAACACGGCGAAGTGCTGTTTATCGCTGTGGGCACGCCGTCGGATGAAGACGGTTCGGCCGACCTGAAATACGTACTGTCGGTGGGTGATGCGGTTGCCCGCCACCGCGTGGCACCGGTGATCCTGGTGGAGAAATCCACGGTACCGGTCGGCACCGGCGACACATTGCGCGACCACATCCTCAATAACCTGCGCGCCGCCGGCCGTGAGCTGCAGTTCGATATCGTCTCCAACCCGGAGTTCCTCAAGGAAGGCTCCGCCGTTGCCGACTGCCGCCGCCCGGACCGGATCATCATCGGCTGTGAACGTGAAGAAGTACGTGACGTGATGCGCGACCTGTACGCGCCGTTCAACCGCAACCACGACCGCATCATCTTCATGGACCTGCGCAGCGCCGAACTGACCAAATACGCCGCCAACTGCATGCTGGCCACCAAGATCAGCTTCATCAACCAGATCGCCGAGCTGGCCGAACACCTGGGCGCCGACATTGAGTCGGTGCGCCTGGGCATCGGTGCCGACTCGCGCATCGGCTACCACTTTATCTACCCCGGCTGCGGTTATGGCGGCTCGTGCTTCCCCAAAGACATGCGCGCCCTGATCCACAGTGCCAAGCAGGCCAACTGCTCCAGCGACCTGCTCGAAGCCGTGGAAGCCATCAACCAGCGCCAGAAGAGCAAGCTGTTCGAGCGCATCAACGCGTTCTTCCAGGGCAACCTCAAGGGCAAGACGTTCGCTCTGTGGGGCCTGGCCTTCAAGCCCAACACCGATGACATACGTGACGCCCCCAGCCGTGTGCTGATGGAAGCGCTGTGGGCCGCTGGCGCCAATGTGCGTGCGTTCGACCCGGAAGCCATGCAGGAAACCCAACGCATCTACGGGGACGACCCGCGCCTGATGCTGATGGGCACCCCGGAGTCCACCTTGGGCGGCGCCGATGCGTTGATCGTGTGCACCGAGTGGCAGCAATTCAAGGCACCGGACTTTGACCTGATTCACCAGCGCCTGAAAAACCCGGTGATCTTCGACGGCCGTAACCTGTACGACGGCGAGCGCCTGGCGCGCAAAGGCTTCAAGTACTTCCCCATCGGCCGCGGCGACTCCTGCGAGTTACCGATCCCCCAGCAAAACTGGGTGGAACAGGTCAAGGACGCTTGCTAGGTGAACATCGCCTTACCGTCCGCGCAGCGTGCAACGATCCGTCACCAGTCGCTGGGGCTTGGACTCTTGGCGCTGGTGCTGTTTATCGCCGGCAACTGGCACCAGGCGATCATCGGTTTTGATTCGCGCTTCGTGGTGTTTGCCCAGGAAATGTTGCGCCATGGGCCCAGCTTCTTCCCCACCACCTATGGCCAGCCGTATGCCGATTACCTGGCGACGTCGACCCTGCTGACGTGGCTGCTGTCGTTGCCCTTGGGCCAGGTCACCAGCCTGACGGCGTGGCTGCCCACGGCGGTGGCGTCGGCGCTGATCGTGGTGCTGGTCTATCGCCTCACCGCGCCCTACTCGCCACGTTGGGGCCTGCTGAGCATTGCGATGCTGCTGCTCAGCAGTACGTTTGTCAGCGAAACCCGCGCAGTCTCCCTGGATCAGATGCTCGCCGCCGTGGCGTTGGCGGTGTTCTACCTGGGCTATGCCCATGACCATTTCGCCGCCGCCAAACGCCTGCATTGGGTATTTTTGCTGTTGCTGCTGGGGTTTGCCATTCGTGGCCCGATTGGCCTGGTGATCCCCACGGGCGTGTTGTGCAGCTACTTCCTGATCAACCGCCAGTGGCGCCAGCTGTTCAGCTTCGGCCTGCTGGCACTGGCGCTGCTGGCGGCGTGCGTCGGCCTGTTGCTGCTGCTGGCCAAGCTCAGCGGTGGTGAAGACTTCATGCATGACGTGATTCGCATGCAGTTCCTTGGGCGCATGGATGGCAGCGAAGGCTCCGGCGGCGTGCTGTATTACTTCACCAGCTCTTTGGGCAATTACGCCCTGGCCTATCCACTGGCATTGTTAGTGCTGCTGGCGGTGCTGGTGGGCGGTCAACGTGCGCCGGACCCAGCGTTGAAGCTGGTGCTCTATTGCGCGGCAGCGGGTGTGCTGGTGATGTTGGGCCTGTCGGTACCCCAAGCCAAGAAAGCGCGTTATATCCTGCCGATGTTGCCGATGGCCGCGATCATTGCCGCGTACCCCTTCCAGGTCACGCAAGGGCGACTGTTTGCCTGGCTGCGCGCCTTGATGCTGGGCATCTGGACGCTGTTGCCAGCGTTGCTGGTCATTGGCCTGGTGGTGGCGCGACGGCACTACCCGGAGCCGCTGGCCGACCTTGCGCTCATCTTCGTCGTGCTTGGCGTGCTGCAGGTGCTGGCCCTGCTGGTATTGGTCCGCTCGCGGATGCGCACCTACGGCCCCGCCCTGGCCGCCGTGCTCGCCCTGTGGAGCACCTACATCATGGTGGTCGAACCCCTGGAACGTCAGGTGTACGACACTCGCACCTTCAGCCTCGCCGTCAAGGCGCAAGTTCAGCTGCAACCGGCGCCGCTGGTATTGCATGCACTGGGCAAAGACGCGAAAGCCATCAAGTTCATGGTCAACTTCGATTGCGACAAGGTGCCGTTGTTTACTCAATTGCCCGCCGAATTGAAACCGGTCCAGGCGCCGGCATGGATAGTGATGAGCCAGACCGACTTCCAGGCGCTGGACGATCCGCGCCTGCGCTCAATCACGCCGACGCTCACGGCAGCGTTCGACAAAAACTCCTATGTGTTGCTGCATTTGGCAAAAACCTCGACGCCCTGAGTGCTTTTCCGGCTGCATTGTAAGAAAGAGCGCCCACTCTTCCACGAGTGGGCGGCTTTCATCATAGGTACCAAGAAAGTGCCTACATTTGTTTGCGTAATGGCTGGTGCACTTTCCCTTCCGGTGCTCGGAGCCCAACTGTAGACTCGCTGCCACGTGCACTCACTATCTACCACCCGACCGTCAGGACCAACCTGTAACGCTTGGGTCAGGGCACTTCACAACAACAAGGACGTTGTAGGCTGCCCGCGCGCGATGGCTTACTTCATTGAGAGGACAATGCCGTGCGAGATGACCTGTTAACCGTACCTTTACCCAGGCTGGATCGTTTGATGGCGTTGCGTGACGCACTGGTGGCGTTGAAGGGGCCGCTGGCCGACGATCCCAGGCTGCGCGAAGACCTGCAAGAGCGCCTGTTCAATGAAGAAACCCACAGTCGCGTGCTGGGCAAGATCAACCCAACAACGGCCACAGCCACCGGGCCGATCACCTACGGCGACGCCGTTTAACTGCATTTGTTTTGCATTTAACATTCATTAATATGCAGTAGCGCCACTGAATCAAGCGCGGCACACTGCACAGGTTCCTTCCCCCAATGTTGGAACCTTCAAAGGGCTGTTCCGGGAAACCAGGCAGGCCTTTTTTTTCGCCCGCCGTTTATGGACCGTCTTTCAATGCTCGCTCGCTGGTTACCCGCTGCAATCAACACCCGTCCCGCCGAATGGAGCCGTGCAGCCATCGGCATGGCCCTGGGCACGCTATTGAGTGTCTGGGCGTGTGCCCAAGTATTCGGCATGGAGGTGGCCCTGCACCTGCTCGGCCCTCTTGGCGCCTCGGCGGTGCTGTTGTTTGCCGTGTCATCGGGCGCGCTGGCCCAACCCTGGTCGATCATCGGCAGTTACCTGTGTGCAGGCGTCGTGGCGCTGCTGGTCGCCCGCGTCCTGGGGCGCACCTTGGGCAGCGCGTGCCTGGCGGCGGGCATGACAGTGGTCCTCATCTGCTGGCTACGCTGCCTGCACCCGCCGGCCGGCGGCTTGGCCATGACCCTGGTGCTGGCCGACCCGGCATCCGTCGCCCTTGGCTGGTACGAACTGGCGCCGGTGATGCTCGGCGCTGGCGCCCTGCTCGCCTGTGCGCTGGCCTATAACAATGCCACGCGCACGCGTTACCCCAAGGGGCTTGCCGAGCCTGCACCGGTTATCCTGGGCACTGCCACCGCCGTCAGCGAGCCGAGCATCACGGCAGCCGACCTCAAGCTGGCGCTGGCCGAGATGGAACAGTTCTACGACGTCGAACCGACAGAGCTGGAGCAACTGATCCACGCCGCCGAGGGCCATGCCCGGCGTCGCAGTATCGGCGAGGTTCTGGCCAGCCGGGTGGTTTGACCGACACTGCATAAATGCAACAACGACCTGCACGATTCCGGGTTGTACGGGGCAAATTTGCACTGGTACGATCACGAGAGCGTTCACCCGCGAACATCTTTATAAAGACAATAAAAGCAGGGAGTTAGAGATGACTGCTCAGGTTTCATCCCAAGCAAGCCACGCCGAGGTCCAGCAGGACGCTGTCCTGGCAAACGTGCGCAACCATATCGGCCACCTCACCCTCAATCGTCCCGCCGGCCTGAATGCCATCACCCTGGACATGGTCCGCCAGTTGGCCGCGCACTTGCAGGCCTGGGCCGATGACCCCGAGA
>NZ_SMOF01000001.1:3102839-3198182 GCF_018135665.1 Pseudomonas sp. B2021 | reverse complement strand
CAGGGATGCCGGTTTAGCCGCCCCGCGCCATGGATGGCGCGTGGCGGCGGCCCCCCAAATCACTGACGAATTACGGGCACACCGAGCCTAAGCGAGGTGCCGAGTGGTGGGGCAAGAGCGTTTTGCTTACTTTGCCGCTTTTGCAAAGTGAGCCGCCGTCAGGGCGGAACCCTAAGTGGCCGTTACCGCAGCAATGGATATGTACACAATCCAACTGCGTTGACTGCTAGGCCGCCTTCGCGAGCAAGCCCGCTCCCACAAGTTTGACCGCAGGGGATCAGGTAGATAGGCGCCGGCTGGGAGGCCGCCATCGCAGGCAAGCCAGCTCCCACAGTTGGATCGTTGGGGTGTCAGGTAGGTGTCGGCTGGCAGGCCACACACCCATCAGGCTTACTTATCCTTGAATTCCGGCGCCCGCTTGGCCACAAACGCGGCCATGCCTTCCTTCTGGTCCTGGGTCGCAAACGCCGCATGAAACACCCGACGCTCAAAACGCACGCCTTCAGACAGGCTGACTTCAAACGCACGGTTCACACTTTCCTTGACCATCATGCTGATCGGCACAGATTTACCGGCGATCAGGGTAGCCACCTTCAGTGCTTCCTCCAGCAGTTCATCGGCGGGCACGATGCGCGCCACAACCCCGCAGCGCTCGGCCTCCACCGCGTCGATAAAACGCCCGGTCAGGCACATCTCCATGGCCTTGGCTTTGCCCACCGCACGGGTCAGGCGCTGGGTGCCGCCCATGCCCGGCAGCACGCCCAAGTTGATTTCCGGCTGGCCAAACTTGGCGGTGTCGCCGGCAAGGATAAAGTCACACATCAAGGCCAGTTCACAGCCGCCGCCCAGGGCGAAACCATTCACGGCGGCAATGATCGGCTTGCGACGGTTGGCCACGCGGTCGCTGTCGCTGAACAGATCGTCCATATAGATCTGCGGGTAGGTCAGCTCGGCCATTTCCTTGATATCGGCACCGGCCGCGAAGGCCTTTTTCGAGCCGGTCAGCACGATGCAGCCAATTTCAGGATTGGCTTCCAGGCTGTCCAGCGCCTGGTTCAGCTCGCTGACCAGTTGTGCATTCAGGGCGTTCAGCGCGTTGGGGCGGTTAAGCGTGATCAGCCCGACACGGCCCTGGACGTCAAGCAGGATGGTTTCGTAACTCATGTATCGGCTCCTTAAAGATTGCGTGAGATGACCATGCGTTGAATATCGCTGGTGCCTTCGTAAATCTGGCAGACCCGCACATCGCGGTAGATCCGCTCCAGGGGGAAGTCGTTCAGGTAACCGTAACCGCCCAGGGTTTGCAAGGCGGCTGAGCAGACTTTCTCGGCCATTTCCGAGGCAAACAGCTTGGCCATGGACGCTTCCACCAGCGCTGGCTTGCCGCTGTCACGCAGGGCGGCGGCGTAATGCACCATCTGCCGGGCGACGGCGATCTGGGTGGCCATGTCGGCCAGGCGAAAGGCGACGGCCTGGTGTTCGATCAACGGCTTGCCAAAGCTTTCACGCTCACGGGCATAGTCGCGGGCCGCTTCGAAGGCGGCGCGGGCCATGCCCACCGACTGGGAGGCAATGCCCACGCGGCCGCCTTCCAGGTTGGCCAGGGCGATTTTGTAGCCTTCGCCCTCCTCGCCCAGGCGGTTGGCCACCGGCACTTTCACGTCTTCAAACAGAATCTGGCAGGTGTCCGAGGCATGCTGCCCCAGCTTGTCTTCCACCCGCGCCACGGTATAACCCGGCGAATCGGTGGGCACGATAAACGCGCTGATCCCACGTTTACCCGCAGCGGGGTCGGTGACCGCAAACACAATCACAATCCCGGCGTTTTGCCCGGAGGTGATGAACTGTTTACAGCCATTGAGCACATAGTGGTCGCCTTCAAGGCGCGCACGGGTTTTCAGGCTGCTGGCATCGGAGCCGGCCTGGGGTTCGGTCAGCGCAAAAGCACCCAGCATGGCGCCGCTGGCCAGGGGCGTGAGGAACTGCTCTTTGTGCTGATCATTGCCAAACTTGAGGATCGGCACGCAACCCACCGAGTTGTGCACGCTCATGATCGTGGAGCAGGCACCGTCGCCCGCGGCGATCTCTTCCAGGGCCATGGCGTAGGCCAGGTAGCCGGTGTCGCAACCGCCCCACTGTTCTGGCACCAGCATGCCGAAAAAGCCCAGTTCGGCCATTTCCGCGATGGCTTCCTTGGGAAAGCGATGCTCGCGGTCCCACTCGGCGGCGAAGGGTTTCAAACGTTCCTGGGCAAATTGCCGGGCGGCGTCGCTGATCTGCAGTTGTTCGTCATTGGGCAACATAGGTCATCCTCAATACAGGCATTCAACGGCCATGGCCGTGGCTTCACCGCCGCCAATGCAAATGGCTGCGACGCCACGCTTGAGCCCCTTCTGGCGCAGGGCCGCGAGCAACGTCACCAGGATACGTGCGCCAGAGGCACCAATGGGGTGGCCCAATGCACAGGCGCCGCCGTGCACGTTGACCTTGTCGTGGGGAATCTCCAGCTTGCTCATCGTCACCAGGCTGACCACGGCGAAGGCCTCGTTGATTTCGAACAGGTCCACCTCGTCCAGGCTCCAGCCGGTCTTGCTCATCAGCTTGCGGATCGCTCCTACCGGCGCCACCGGAAACAGCCCCGGCTCATCGGCAAACGCGGCGTGCCCGTGAATGACTGCCAAGGGCTTGAGGCCACGCTTGAGCGCCTCGGACTCACGCATCAGCAACAACGCCGCGGCGCCATCGGAGATCGAGCTGGAGTTGGCCGCTGTCACCGTACCGCCGTCACGGAACGCCGGTTTCAGGCTGGCAATCTTGTCCAGCTTGGCTTTTGGCGGTTGCTCATCATGGAGGATGGTTTTTTGTTCCTTGCCCACGGTGACCTGCACCGGGACGATTTCACTGGCAAAGCTGCCGTGGGTGATGGCCTCTTGTGCGCGGGTCAGGGAAGCGATGGCAAACGCGTCCTGGGCCTCACGGGTAAAACCATTGTGCTCGGCGCAGTCCTCGGCAAAGGTGCCCATCAGGCGCCCCTTGTCGTAGGCATCTTCGAGGCCGTCGAGGAACATATGGTCCAGCACCTTGCCGTGGCCCATGCGGTAGCCGCTGCGCGCCCGGTCCAGCAGGTACGGGGCGTTGGACATGCTTTCCATGCCGCCGGCGATCACCACATCGACACTGCCAGCGCGCAGCGAATCGTGGGCCAGAATCGTCGCTTCCATGCCGGAGCCGCACATTTTGTTGAGGGTGGTGCAGCGCGTGCCCTTGCCCAACCCGGCGCCCAGGGCAGCCTGGCGGGCAGGTGCCTGCCCAAGCCCGGCGGGCAGCACACAGCCAAACAGCACTTCGTCGACGGCATCGGTGGCGATACCAGCACGCTCGACCGCCGCACGAATGGCGGCAGCGCCCAATTGCGGCGCGGTCAGGCTTTTAAGGTCGCCCTGGAACCCGCCCATGGGCGTACGCACAGCGCTGACAATAACAATAGGATCGTTCATAGCCATTGCTCCTTATTTGGCGGCCATGCGCAAGGCACCGTCGAGACGGATCACCTCGCCATTGAGCATGCTGTTTTCAATGATGTGGCGTACCAGCGCGGCATATTCGGCGGGTTTGCCCAGACGTGGCGGGAACGGCACGCCTGCAGCCAGGGAGTCGCGGACTTCGTCGGTCATGCCGGCCATCATCGGCGTTTCGAAAATGCCCGGTGCGATGGTCATCACCCGGATACCAAAGCGCGCCAGTTCCCGGGCGGCAGGCAAGGTGAGGCTGGCGATCGCGCCCTTGGAGGCGGCGTACGCAGCCTGACCGATCTGCCCATCGAATGCCGCCACCGAGGCGGTATTGATGATCACGCCGCGCTCGCCGTCGGCATTCGCCTCGGTTTCAGCGATCGCCGCAGCGGCCAGGCGCAGCAGGTTGAAGCTGCCGATCAGGTTGACGTTGATTACCTGGGCAAAGCTTGCCAGGCCGTGCGGGCCGTTCTTGCCGAGGATCTTCTCGCCGCGCACCACACCCGCACAGTTGACCAGGCCATGCAAGCCCCCAAAGGCCTCGACCGCTGCCTTCACCGCCGCTTCTGCAGCAGCTTCCTGGCTGATGTCTGCTACGGCACTGCGGGCGTTGTCGCCCAGTTGCTCGGCCTTGGCGGCCACGGCGTCGGCGTTCAAGTCCACCAGCATCACCTTGGCACCTGCGGCGACCAGCATTTCAGCGGTGGCCGCGCCGAGGCCCGACGCGCCGCCGCTGACCAGGAATACCTTGTTTTCAATCTGCATCGTTGTTTCCTTTTAAAGGGATCAAGCCACGGCCGCCTGGGCCTTGGCTATTTCCTGATTGCGCAAAATAAAGCGTTGCAGCTTGCCGCTCGGGGTCTTGGGCAAGTCGCTGACAAATTCGATTTCCCGTGGGTATGCATGGGCGGCCAGGCGCTGGCGCACGTGCAGGCGCAGTTCTTCAGCCAGCTCCGGGGTGGCACGGTATTGCTCGCTGATCACCACAAAGGCTTTGACCAATTCGGTGCGCTCCGGGCAAGGCTTGCCGACCACGGCAGCCTCGACCACCGCCGGGTGTTCGACCAGCGCGCTTTCCACATCAAAAGGGCCCACCCGATAGCCGGATGTAGTGATCACGTCGTCGCTGCGCCCGACAAAGCTGATGCTGCCGTCCGGGTTCAGCTCCACGGTGTCGCCGCTGAGGTAGTACTTGCCGACAAAGGCCTTGGTTTTCACGCCGTCGTACCCGGCAAACCAGCACATAGGCGATTGCTCGCGGTCGATGGCCAGGATGCCGGGCTGGCCGGCCGGCAGCTCCTGATGGTTGTCATCCAGCACCACGATGCGATGCCCCGGCGAGGCAAAACCCGCCGAGCCGACATGCACCGGATGCACCAGGCCGTGGTGGTTGCACAGCACCATGCCCAGCTCGGTCTGGCCGTAATGGTCGTGGATGGTCACGCCCAGGTTGTCGGCGAACCAGCGGATCACCTCCGGGTTCAACGGCTCGCCGGCGCTGCTGACGATGCGCAGCTTGCCCTTGATCGAACGCGCGAACTGTTCGCCACCGGCAATCAGCAGGCGATACGCCGTGGGCGAACCGGTCAGGTTGGTGATTGAGTATTTATTGATCACCCGGCAGGTGCTTTCCAGGGTGAACGGGCCATCGTAGAAGGTGATCGGGTGCCCCATGGACAACGGCCCGGTCACGCCGAAATAGATGCCATAGGCCCAGCCCGGGTCGGCAACGTTCCAGAACGCGTCCTCGGGGCGCAAGTCCACGGCGTCGCGCATGTAGCCCTGGAACGCGACGATGGCCTTGAGCGGTACCGACAGCGCCTTGGACGGGCCGGTGGTGCCGGAGGTGAACATCAGCAGGAACGGCTCCTCTGCGCCCAGCAGCACCGGCTCGCAGTGAGAAGAGTAGCTGGGCAGTTCGGCCCAGAAGCTGTAGTCGCCCCGCACGATACCTTCGCCCTTGGCCCCGGCGACCGTGACGATGGTCGGGCAGTCGGCGACTTCCGCCAGCTTGGGACGGTTCACTGCATCGGTGACCACCAGCGCTGCGCCCGAGCTGTTCAAGCGATGTTCAATTGCCTTGGGTCCGAACGCGGTAAACAGCGGCTGATAGACCGCGCCGATGCGCCACGTCGCCAGCACGACCACCAACAATTCGGCAGTACGGGGCAACAGGCCCGCCACCTTGTCACCGCGCTTGACGCCCTGGGCCAAGAGGAAGTTGGCGAAACGCGCGGCCTGCTCTTGCAGTTCGGTAAAGGTTGACGTGGCGCTGCGTCCGTCCTTGCCCTCCCAGAACAACGCGATGCGCCCCGGCAACGCGTGACGGTCACAGCATTCCACGCAGGCATTGAGCGCTTGCAGATTGCCGGCCAGTGCGGCGTCGACGGTGTGCTGGTAATCAAACTCGGTGGTGGCAGCCAAATACTCACGCATCGCTTCCTATCCTTCTGTGTTTTTATTTTCAGGACGTTTACAACTCGAAAAAAGCGCTGAAATAGTCGCTCCAGAGCGGCGTAGCAGCAATGGTCAAAGCCTTCAACTTGGCTGACTGGTTTGGCCATGGCTATCTGTAGGAGCGAGCTTGCTCGCGAAAAACTCACAGTCGCCGCGTTTAATCAGGATGCGCGCGTTATTGTTGACGTTTTTCGTGAGCAAGATCGCTCCTACAAAGAGTCATTGAGTCGACTGATCAGGCGGTCGATCCAAGTGATTGGACGCTCCGGGTGCCAGCTTCTACCCTGATGATCTGCACCGCCACAGAAGCCCGCCATGATCGTTCGCCCCAAACCCAACGTCCTGGGTATCCTGTTCTCCCTCAAAGGCTCCATTGCCAAGCGCATTGCCTGGCGCAGCCTGCTGGTCACGCTGCTGGCCTCGGTCATCGTGCTGGTGGAAACCCTGCACCCCGCCTATTTTTCCAAGGTCAACGCTACGCCCTTCACCTTGTTGGGCCTGTCACTGTCGATCTTCATGAGTTTTCGCAACAACGCCTGCTACGACCGTTGGTGGGAGGGCCGCAAGCAACTGGGGCAAATGGTCATTGACGTGCGCTCGCTGATTCGCGAGACCCAGGTGCTGGGGGACACCGCCGAGCGTGCTGGCCTGCTGCGCGGCCTGTGCGGTTTTGCCCATGGCTTGGTCGCGCATTTGCGCCATGAAGATCAAGCCCGGGCGATACACCCTTGGATCAGCATGCCAGTGGGCCACCCCAACTTGCCGGACAGCGTGCTGCAAACGGTCGGTGCGCGCTTTTCGGTCCTGGCACAACAGGGCGTGATCAGCGAATGGCGCTACACCCAACTGGAAGCCCGGCTAGTCAGCTTGAGCCAGGTGCAGGCGGCATGCGAGCGTATCAAGACCACGCCACTGCCCTTTCCCTACACCCTGCTGTTGCACCGCACCATTTACCTGTTCTGCATCTTGCTGCCATTCGCCATGGCCGAGCCACTTGGCTGGTTGACGCCAGTGTTCACCGCGATTGTCAGCTACACCTTCTTTGGCCTGGATGCGATTGGCGACGAATTGGAAGACCCCTTCGGCTTCGACGAAAACGACTTGCCGTGTGACGCTATCCTGCGGACATTGGAGCGCGAGATCCTCGCCGCCCTTGGCGAAGTCAACCTGCCGCCTGCGTTGGAGCCTGCGGACTACGTGCTGACCTGACGCGGGTTTGACACTCGCCTCGCACTGACCGAAGCTTGGAACTTTGCTGCCCAAGCTTTCGGACGCCTGCATGTCAAAGTCACGCCGTTACTCCATCATCGGCCTGTGCGCCCTGTTGCTGATCGTACTGATCACCTGGTTTTTCTCTCGCACCCCGGCAGTGGCCGTCCCCCCAGCCATCGCCCATGGCTATTCCAAGGCTTTGAAGCAGGCGCATAACGGCGAGCCCGGCGCCGCACGTGTGTTGTACCAACAGCTGGGCCGGCCGGACCTGTCGCCCGAGCGCCGCGCCGCCTTGCATGCTGAGCTGCCCAATTACCCCAGCCCCCAGGCGCTGAAGCTGGCCGATAAAGACCTCGCCAATGAGTCGGCGCTGGTGCGCGAAGCCGCTATTCACAGCATCGTCGGCCTGGTGCCCACTGGCCAGCGCACCTTACTGCTCGGCCCGGTGCTGGACGATCCGGAACAATCGGTGCGCTTTGCCGCCGCCAACGCCTTGCTGGGCCTGTCGCCCGATACACTGGGTTTGTACTTTGGCCCACTGCAGCAGGTGCTCGATGAATTCGTGACAACGCTCAAGGCCCAGCCCGAAACCGCTGAAGGCTGGATTCAATTGGCGCGTCTGTACATCCACAGCGCCCTGCTGCCGGAGGCGCAAAACGCCCTGGAGCAGGCAATGCGCTTGCAGCCGGACAACCTGCAAGCGGTGGTATCGCAAATCGAACTGCTGGACAAGCAAGGCAAGACCGACGAGTCGCGCCAACTGCTGGCCCGGCAACTGGCGGCGCATCCGGAGTCGGCCTACCTGCAACATGCCTTGGGCATCTGGCTGTTGCACCATGGCGAGCGCCCCTACGCCCTGCTCGGCCTGTCCAAGGCGGTGGAGCTTGCGCCAGACAACCCGGATTATCGCTATGACCTGGCCACCACCCTGCACGCCCAGGACGAAGTAGAGGCGGCCCAGCGCCAGCTGGAAGAAATCGTCCAGCGGCATCCCGCCAATCGCAAAGCCCGCGTGTTGCTGGTCAATTACTGGAAAGAGACCGGGCAGTTGCAGAACGTTCAGGTGCTGCTCGCCCAACTGGAGCAACAGAACCCGGATGATCCGGCGCTACAACAGGGCCTCTGATAGGCGATCAGCTCAGCACCGCAAAAACGTGTAAAGCGACCTCTCTTCGTACAATTCATCCAAAACGTTGAACCGCTAGTGGCCACTACGGTCAAGTGAATATGGCGCGTCCCAGTCGGCGTGCCCCTCTACTTGTACGTGACCTGAGGGCACTTCTTGAGTACATCCAAACAGCTGTTGAGTGAAAAGGCGGCCACCGGCGTCGAAGGTCTTGATGACATTCTTGCCGGGGGGCTATCGCGAAGCCACGTGTTTTTGCTCGAAGGCGAACCCGGCACCGGTAAAACCACCGTGGCCCTGCATTTTCTGCGGGCCGGTGCGCAGAACGGCGAACGTTGCTTATATATCACCCTGTCCGAAACCGAGCACGAACTGCGCCAGGGTGCCAAATCCCACGGCTGGGACTTGGATGAGCATATTCATATCTTCGAGCTGACCCCACCGGAAAGCCTGCTCAACGCCGATCACCAGCAAAGCCTGCTGTACTCCTCCGACCTGGAGCTGGGTGAAGCCACCCGCCAGATCTTTGAAGTGGTAGAGCGGGTCAAGCCGACCCGCGTGGTGGTCGACAGCCTGTCTGAGATCCGCCTTCTGGCGCAAAGCTCGTTGCGCTATCGCCGGCAGATCCTGGCGATCAAGCACTACTTCGTGCGTTATGACGCCACCGTGTTACTGCTGGATGACTTGACCACCGAATCCCTGGATAAGACCGTGCACAGCGTTGCGCACGGGGTGATTCGCCTGGAGGAGCTGACGCCCAACTATGGCGCCGAGCGTCGGCGTATCCGTGTGGTCAAGTACCGGGGCCAGAAATACCGTGGCGGCTTCCACGACTTCACCATCATGGGCGACGGCATTCACGTATTCCCGCGCCTGGTGGCGGCCGAACATCGCGGCGGTTACAACCGTCAAACCTTGAGCAGCGGTATCGAGGAGTTGGATTCTCTGCTCGGCGGGGGGATCGAGACCGGCTCCAGCAGCCTGATTCTCGGCCCGGCCGGTACCGGCAAGTCTTTGATCTCGATGATCTTCGCCGCCGCCGCCGTGGCCCGTGGCGAAAAGGCTGCGCTGTTCATCTTCGATGAAGAGCTGGGCCTGCTGTTCGAGCGCATGAAAAACATGGGCATCGACCTCGCTGCCTTACGGGACACCGGCAACCTGCTGATCGAGCAGGTCGACGCCGCCGAACTCTCCCCCGGCGAATTTTCGCACCGGGTTCGCCGCTGCGTGGATGAGCGCGGCATCAAGACCGTAGTCATCGACAGCATCAACGGCTACCAGGCCGCCATGCCCGAAGAGAACGCGCTGATCCTGCATATGCATGAGCTGCTGTTGTACCTCAACCGCCGTGGTGCGGCCACCTTCATGACGGTGGCCCAGCACGGCCTGGTCGGCGACATGCAGACGCCAGTCGACATCACCTACCTGGCTGACACCGTGATCCTGCTGCGTTATTTCGAGGCTCTGGGCAAAGTTCGCCGGGCCATTTCGATCATCAAGAAAAGAACCGGCTCCCATGAGTCCACCATTCGCGAATACCGCATCGGCAGCCGCGGCATGACGGTGGGTGTGCCTCTGGATAACTTCCAGGGTGTGCTGCGCGGCATTCCGACCTATATGGGCGCCGGTTCCCCCCTGCTCAAGGATGAGGGCTAGTGCCGGCCCTTTCTCCCGTCTCCGAGCGCGCCATCGTGCTGGCGCCCATGGGCCGCGATGGCTCATTGGCGTTGATGATGCTTAATGAAGCCGGCTATAGCGGGATCGTCGCCAATAGCCTGACCGCGCTGTGCGAAGAGCTGACGCAAGGCGCCGGCCTGCTCATCATTGCGGCTGAGGCCCTGCGTGGCGTCGACCTTGAGCCGTTACTTGAGCTGTTGCATCAGCAGCCGGCCTGGTCCGACCTGCCGATCGTGCTGATGACCCAGCATGGCGGCAAAGAGCAGAACGGCTCGACCCGCCTGAGCGGCTTGCTGGGTAACGTCACGTTTCTGGAGCGGCCATTCCATCCCATCACCCTGATCAGCCTGGTCAGCGCCGCCCTGCGCGGTCGGCGGCGCCAATACGAGGCGCGGGACCGGTTGATTGACTTGAGCGAGAGTGAGCTGCGGCTGCAGCGCACCCTGGAAACCCTCGAGCAGCAAGTGGAAGAACGCACCGCCCAATTGCGTCACAACGAAGAAGCCCTGCGCCAGTCGCAAAAAATGGAAGCCGTCGGCCAGTTGACCGGCGGTATCGCCCATGACTTCAACAATATGCTTACCGGCATTATCGGCAGCCTGGAACTGCTGCGCCGACGTGTGGCGCGAGGCAAACTGGATGACCTGGACGGCCTGATCGACCTGGGCGTGACCTCCGCCAACCGCGCGGCCAGCCTCACCCACCGACTGTTGGCGTTCTCCCGTCGACAATCGCTGGACTCCAAACCCGTGCAGATCAACCAGTTGGTCACGGCCATGGGCGAATTGTTGCAACGCAGCATCAACGAAAGCATCAGCTTGGACATGCGCTTGAGCGACGCTTTATGGACGGCCGAAGCCGACCCCAACCAGCTCGAAAGCGCCCTGCTCAACCTGGTGATCAACGCGCGCGATGCCATGCCCACCGGTGGCACGCTCAGAGTGGAAACCACCAACCGCCACCTCGACAGCGTCTTCACCGCCGCCTACGGCACCCTGATACCGGGCGATTACGTAGAGCTGAGTGTCAGTGACAACGGTTGCGGCATTCCCCAACACCTGATGGGCCGCGTATTCGATCCGTTTTTCACCACCAAACCCATCGGGCAGGGCACAGGGCTGGGGCTGTCAATGATCTACGGCTTCGCTCGCCAGTCTCGTGGGCATGTGACGATTCACAGTGAAGTCAACAAAGGCACCACGGTCAGCCTGTTCCTGCCACGTTTTATCGGCGAGCCCCAAACCCAGGCGCCGCTCAACCCCACATTGCTGCCGTTTGCCAATGCAGGAGAAACGGTGTTGATCGTCGAGGATGACCCTGCGGTAAGGGTGCTGGTCAGCGCCGTGCTCAAAGAGCTGGGGTATGGGTTTATCGAGGCTGGGGACGCGAACACGGCGGTGCCAATCATTGAGTCCGAACAGCGTATTGACTTGATGATCAGCGATGTGGGCTTACCGGGTATGAATGGTCGGCAGCTGGCAGAAATAGGCAGGCAGATTCGTCCTGAACTCAAGGTGTTGTTCATTACAGGCTATGCCGAGCACGCAGCGGTGCGCGGTGGTTTTCTCGACCCTGGCATGCAACTGATCACTAAGCCGTTTACTTTCGATTTATTGACCGCCACGGTCCGGGAGATGATCAAGGCATAGGGCGGCCGCGCTACGTAATTCGGCGTTACGGTTGAGCAGGAAATAGATGGAATCGTTGTGGTTGTTTTTCCACATATGTGGGCGAACAACATGTTGCCCACATCGATTAGGAATATTTCTGATGACTGCTATTTCCAACTCACGCGTGTCGGATTTGCATAGCCCTCAACTGGCAAAAGCCGATCCAACACCGTCACCTGCCCACCTCGAGATCGCCACAGAGCTTGCGGGACGGGGAGGAAGCCTCCAGCAAAGGGGGGATCGAAAGTTACTTGAGTTCTACACCCAGGACTTGAAGGAATTGTCGGCCGGCAATCAAGACTATCGACAGGCCACTGTTGAACGTATCCCGCCCCATTCATCCTTCGGGCAGTCGCGTGCGCTGTTGGATAGCATCCTTAAAAGCCCGGCGTTCCAAAACTGGGCCAAAGAGAATGACGTCGATCTCTCAAAAGAGATCACTATTAATCTCGCCAGCGGTACCATCGGCTTCACCACTATGGGTACCAAGCCCCGAAATCCCTTCGACTTTTCGCCGCCCAAGCCCTCCGCCGGATCCGCCGATATTCACAGCTTTATGGGTTGGCCGCTGCTCAAGAGCGCTGCCAACACGTTGGCAGGCTCCGGCAACGTCATAAAGTTTGACCCCGCGACCACCGCAACCAGTGCGAAGGTCGCTGAGATCGCCCAGTTTCATGGTCATACCCTGCCTTTTGACAGCACTCTTTCGCCTGCAGAGCAACAGGCAGCCATCACGCAGTACATCAACAAATGGGAGCATAAAGATGACCTGTTCCCTGAAAATGTCGAAACGCCCTCCCAGAAACATCTGGAGAGTCAAGCCTCGCAACTGGGCGATCTGAATAACCGGAGTTCTGTGATTGCGGCAATAACAAAGGTTGCAGACAGTGTCGTTGAGGGGCTGGAAGACCACGACTCCAAAAGTTCGCTCGCCAATGAAAAAGACCACGCAGAATACAATCTAATTATTAAGCAAAGGATTAACGCTATTCTGGATACGCCCATCCAGATAGATCCCGCGTCATCCTACTTCAAGAACCGCAATCTGAAACCGGGCGTGGCCGTGACGCTGCGCGACTACCTCGTAGGAAGCGGCATTTCACTTCCAGCTAATGAGACTGAGTTAAAGAGCATTGCGCAGTCGTTGGCAAGTCCACCAATTGAAACACCGATGCATGGCAATCTAGGGGGTGCGCTTTCATGGCCAACGCCAATGAGTAATGCTGATCAGCGCGCACTCATCTCCATGACAAATAAGTTTTTGGAAGGCCAACCAGAACGCAACTTGCTCGACTATCTGACACGCGGTCTTGATCTGGGAGATGACGTCTCGAACGATCGTAGCAGTGCCATCGACCGCATCCTCAAGTCACCCAATGCTGAAATCTTCGCCCGGGCGGCCGAACGCGAATTTGGCGAAATTGCATCGCCCGACGTCATCGCCGAATGGGTGTTGACAGCCCTCTACACGTCGATGGATGCCCTTGGCGTCAACACGACTGCGCCAGACTCGAGCCGGACCAAAGTTGCAGGGTTCGACCTGGCCCACGTTAACCTCTCAGGCAAGAACATCGCCGAAATACACAAAGAGCTGGCTCATCACTTACTCGTCAACAAAATCGCTTCAGTGGAAAACCTGGAGCTTGCCATGGAAATCCTGTTATCGCGCAAGGCACCGGAGCTTCTAGTCAAGGAGATACCTGACACATTGGTAAAGGGCACCCACTCCTGGGTCAGTTTTACGACCGCCGTCGCCCGTCTCGAAGCCGAGGCCCCTGGCTCGACCAACAAAATGACGTATGCGCAGGTCATGATGCGAAATGAGCTGGCGCCGATAACGTTGGCAGACAAACTGGTTGAGCAGCAGGCTCAAAGCGACGCATTGAAAGACTGGGGTGTTCAGAACGGCGTGCTGGATTGGAACAGCACAGATAGCTACTCAGAAGAAGATATGGCGAAGGTGCGTGCTGCATTCAAAGACCAGGTGGATCGCTTGAATGAGGCTTCCAATGCGTTTGCGAAGATGCCCCCTAATCTTCATGACATGACCATGGCCTACATAAAAGAGCTGAACCCGCATTTGTCGGAGGAGCAAATCAAACAAAAAGTGCTGACGCCAAAGGAATCCACCTTTTTCTCATTTCCAGGCCCCTACTCACTGCTGGATGTATTCATCCACACCGCGCAACTCCACAAGGAAGTGGATTTGCATACCTATACTTCCAGCGATAAAAATATCGACCTCAGCACCATTACCGCTCCGAAATTCGAAAAAAATTTTGTGAACTCTCATTTTGAAGGCGGGCTGAGAGTATATCTCGATGGCTTTGAACAAGGCACGCAATCGCAAGTCAAGCATTTGATTTCAAAGCTGCCACTTGAAGATCGGAAAATCATTGAACATGGGAAAATCTCGGTTTCTAAGGAAGTTGATGTAACGTACACTCCTTACTCTCAAATCCAAGAACAAAAAGACTCTTCCACCACCAGTGTATTTGTGCAAAGCGAAGTTGTGGATGCACGCGGCAATAAACGCACCCACACGTATGAGATAGACAGCGCCAAGAACACTATTCGAAAACGCCCCGATCTGGATGACACACGTCCAGGCCCCATTCCCGACGATAAAAGGAATGCAAAGCATCTCGTCCCCCTCGTCCCTGATGGCGACTACAAAGAAAATGTCCTCTCGCCCTGGCCTGATAACAGCACCCACGACGCGCCCAACAGTTTCTCCAGCGAAAAGACACAGTACATTGCTGATGCCATGGTGAAAAAAATTAACATCCGCGGTTACGCAGACGAGTTGCGGGGTACTACCACGTTCGATGGTGAAGTACCTTTTTATCAAAAATTAGAAGATTTCGTGTTGGGTCTGATTCCCGGTTACAACGCCATCACTAACTTTATCAAGGGCAACTGGCGAGAAGGCCTCATCGATTTGGCGTTCGATGCGTTCGGTTTTATCCTGGCCGGCGCCGGTGGGGCCGCACGGGCCGCGGGCGCTGGCGTCAGGACGGCCACATCTACGCTGGGGAGCACCGCGAAAAAGCTGTTGCGTGGCGCAATAGGCGCGCTCAACCCCATAGATGCCCAGGGCCTGCTACTGGCCGGGGTGCAGGAAGGTATCAGCTACTTGGCCAATCGCAGCCCCGAGGGAAATAACCAACCCCGGATAAAAATCAACTATGACCCCGTAAAGATATTCAGGAACGTTGAGAATGCCACCGTGGGCAGCGCCACGATGCAGGGCAGCATGACTAAGATTGCGGCCACCCAGAAAAATGGCAAATGGTATGCACTTGATCCTG
This sequence comes from Pseudomonas sp. B2021, assembly GCF_018135665.1. NCBI lineage: Bacteria > Pseudomonadati > Pseudomonadota > Gammaproteobacteria > Pseudomonadales > Pseudomonadaceae > Pseudomonas > Pseudomonas sp. B2021. The sequence goes on along the minus strand of NZ_SMOF01000001.1, from coordinate 3,183,217 downwards.
TCAGCAAACAGCCCTATGGCCTGCCTTTAAAGGATTTCGTGCCTTCGGCATAAAGGCGGCAACAAGCTGAAAAGAAACGCCCTGCATTAAAAGGTTCTTCTCGGCGTTCGAGAAGAACCCTGTTTATTACGCCAATAACCTCTGGATATGCTCCTGCAGCGTATCCAGATCAAACGGCTTGGCCAAAATCGGCGCATTGCGCGTGATCGGGCTGTTGCAGTCAAGAATCTCCTGCGGGTAACCGCTGATAAAGATCACTTTCAGTTCCGGACGCAACTTGATTGCAGGCTCAGCAATCTGCACGCCGGAGATCCCACCCGGCAGGCGATAATCGGTGACCATCAAGTCCAGATGCGGCTTGGTCGCAAGGATTTCGAAGGCCTGCTCTCCGTCGACCGCCTTCAAGACCCGGTAGCCCAGGCCCGCCAGGTACTCACCCAGCACAAACATAATGGATTCGTCGTCCTCGACGATCAGTACGACATCTTGTGCATCTTCACTCATGGGAAGCCTTTGTCCGGTCAATTGCTGCAGTTACGACCATGGGGTCACGCAGAGGTTGCGTCGAAGTGACGATTGAATTCACTCGGCCGCCTCAAGGGGCAGGCACACGCGAAACAAGGCGCCCTCGCCTATCTGGCTCTCGACCTCAATGGTGCCGCCATGGGCCGCCACGATCTGCTCGGAAATAAACAAACCCAGGCCCAGGCCGGCTGCGGAATGATTGGCCGAAACCCGCTCGAACTGCTGGAAAATGCGCTTCTGGTTCTCCTCGCTGATACCAATGCCATGGTCGCGCACCTCTACTCGCGCTTCGCCATGTTCGGCATACACCCGCACCTGCACCGGGCTCTTAGCGCCATAACGCAGTGCGTTAGTCAGCAGGTTGGTGATCACCTGCTCGATGCGAAACTCGTCCCAATTACCCTCCACCGGGCTTTCGGCCTGCAATTGCATGGAGGATTCGGCGGCTGCCACTTGCGGCGCGAAGTTATCCACCAGGTTGCGTACCAGTTGCGCCAAGTCAACGGGTGCCGGACGAATCGACAGCTTGCCGGTACGAATGCGCGACACATCGAGCATGTCCTCGATCAGGCGGATCAGGCTCTGGATCTGGCGCTCATCGCGGTCAACCATGGCGTGCATCTTGTCCAGGGTAAACGCGGCCGCGTTGTCCCGGGCCAGGTGCATCTTGCGCAGTTGGGTCTCCAGGATCAGCCCGTTGAGGGGCGTGCGCACTTCGTGGGCGACGATCGACATGAAGTCGTCACGCATGCGCACCGCCTGCTCCAGCTCAGCCTGGGTGGCTTGCAGGCGCGTAAGCAACAGCTCCTGCTCGCGGCGGCTGCGCTCCAGTTCCTCGACTTGCAGTTTCATCGCCTTGCTTTGGCGGTACAGGTCAACGAACACATTGACCTTGCTCTTGACCGCGTGGATATCCAGGGGCTTGTGCAGGAAATCCACCGCACCGCTTTCATAGCCCTTGAAGGCGTAGTTGAGTTCGCGGCCAGCGGCGCTGACGAACACGATAGGGATGTTCTTGGTCTTTTCGGTGCCGCGCATCAGTTCGGCCAGCTCGAAACCGTTCATGCCGGGCATCTGCACGTCAAGGATCGCCATGGCGAATTCATGTTCCAGCAACAGGGACAACGCCTCGTCGGCACTCAATGCCTTGAAGACCTGGCGATCCTCACGCTTGATCAGCGCCTCGAGGGCCAGCAGGTTTTCTGGCAGATCGTCGACGATCAGCAGTTTGGCCTGGACAGTACTTAACATGGGAAGGGTTCCAGGGAAGCCAGCAATGAGCCGATTCGGCTCAAGGAAAGAATATGGTCAGGTGTGTGCAAGGCCAGGGCCGCCAGGGGCATGACGGCAATACGTGCCTCTTGTGGGTCCTGCACGATGGTAGTGCCACCCGATTGCTTGACGTGGGCCAGGCCGCTTGCGCCGTCCTGGTTGGCACCGGTCAATAAAATGGCGAGCAGGCGGCGCCCATACACATCGGCCGCCGAGGAGAACAGGTAGTCGATGGCGGGCCGGGAATGGTGCACCCGGTCTTCCTGGCTCAGTGACAGGCTGCGGTCCTGCTCGACCGAAAGGTGATAACCAGGCCCGGCAAAGTACAACGTGCCCGCCTCTACGGCTTCTTTGTCCCGGGCCTCCTTGACCGGGATGTTCAGGCGCCGCGCAAAGACTTCCGCCAGTTGGCTGCGGCGCTCATCCGGCAGGTGCAGCACGGCAATGATCGGCAGGCCGAAGGTGCTCGGCAATTGGCCAAAAATACTCAGCAACGCCTCAACGCCGCCGGCGGAAGCGCCGACGACGATGGCTTCGATCCCCGAAATCGGGGTGTCCTGCGCGTCACTCATGATTTTCGGTAGATCCGTTCTTGTTTGACCAAGGGCTCGAATTGCTTGCTGTAGGCAGAAAAATCCAGGGTTTCCTTGCTGCCCAGGACCAAAAAGCCGCGATGACACAGCGACTCATGAAACAAACCAAAAGCTCGATCTTGCAATTTTTTATTGAAATAAATCAATACGTTACGACACGAAATTAATTGAGTTTCTGAGAACACGCTGTCGGTCGCCAAGCTGTGGTCGGCAAAGGTCACGTTCTCGCGCAGTGTCTTGTCGAAGATCGCGTAATCGTAAGCCGCTGTGTAGTAGTCGGCAAATGAACGTTGCCCGCCGGCCTGTTGATAATTGGCGGTATAAGCGCGCACGTTCTCCAGGGAAAAGATGCCCTGCTTGGCTTTTTCCAGCGACGCCGGGTTGATGTCGGTGGCGTAGATGATGGTGCGTTCCAGCAGGCCCTCTTCACGCAGCAAGATGGCCATGGAATACACCTCCTCACCCGTGCTGCAGCCAGCGATCCAGATCTTGATCGACGGGTAGGTCTTGAGCAACGGCACCACTTCCTGGCGAATCGCCAGGAAGTGCGACGGGTCGCGAAACATTTCGCTCACCGGGATGGTCAAGAACTGCAGCAACTGCATGAACGCGGCCGGGTCGTGCAACACGCGCTCTTGCAGTGCGGAGATGGTCGCGCAGTCGAACTGACGCAAGGCATGGGCCACACGGCGTTTGACCGACGCGCCCGAGTAATCACGAAAGTCATAGCTGTACTTGAGGTAAATCGCCTCGATCAACAGGCGCAGCTCAATATCGCTGCTGGTATCCAAGAAACACTGCTCCACTTAAATGCGTTCCATCTTCGGTAGCCATACGCGAATCAGTGAGAACAGGCGGTCCAGGTCAATCGGCTTGGCCAGGTAATCGTTTGAGCCTGCTGCCAGGCAACGTTCCTGATCGTCCTTCATGGCCTTGGCCGTCACGGCAATGATTGGCAGTTTTTTCCAGCGTGGGTCCTGGCGGATCAAAGCGGTGGCTTCGTAACCGTCCATCTCCGGCATCATTACGTCCATCAGCACCAGGTCGATATCGTCCACTTCATTGAGTCTGTCGATGGCTTCCTGGCCGTTACGCCCGATCACCACCACGGCGCCTTTGTGCTCCAGGGCGCTGGTCAGAGCGAAGATATTGCGTACATCGTCGTCCACCAATAGGATTTTGCGCCCTTCAAAGACCTTGTCGCGGCTGCGGGCGGTCTTGAGCATCTTCTGACGGTCATGGGACAACTGCGATTCGACTTTGTGCAGAAATAGCGTGACTTCATCCAGCAGGCGCTCGGGCGAGCGCGCGCCCTTGATGATGATCGAGCGTGAATACTTGCGCAGTTCGGCCTCTTCGTCCCGGGTCAGGTTGCGCCCGGTATAGACGATCACCGGCGGGAACGAGCAGATATCCTCGGTGGCCATGCGCTTGAGCAGCTCGTTGCCGAGCATGTCCGGCAGCTTGAGGTCGATGATCATGCAGTCGTAGATAGTGGTGCGCAGCAGGTCGAGGGCCTCCTGGGCAAAGCCTACGGCGGTGATCTCGATGTCATCGTCGCCGATCAGGCGGGCAATACTGTCGCGCTGCAGGTCATCGTCTTCCACCAGCAGGATGCGCTTGACCTTCTGGGTCAACTTGGCTTCCAGGCGAGCGAACACGTCCTTGAGCTCTTCGCGGGTGGTGGGCTTGACTGCATAACCGATGGCGCCCATGTGCATGGCGGCTTCGACGCGGTCTTCCACGGAAATCACGTGCACCGGGATGTGGCGCGTGTTGGCGTGTTCCTTGAGGCGCTGCAGCACGGTCAGCCCTGAATGGTCGGGCAAGCGCATGTCCAGCAGGATGGCGTCGGGGATGTACTGCTCGGCAAGGCTGTAGCCCTCGTCGGCACCGTGGGCGACCAGGCAGTGGTAACCCAGCTCGTGGGCGAGGTCGAACAGAATGCGCGCAAAATTCGGCTCGTCTTCCACCACCAGGATGCAACGGGTGCTGAACGGCGCCTTTTCGCGGTCGTCGGCAAAGCGTGGGATCAGCTTGGCGTCGGCCACCGGCAGCGGCGACACCTTGACGGGCGCGGGCGCTGGCGCGACCACCACTTGGCGCGGGGCCTCGATGGGCGCCGCGTCCTCGTCGCGTTCAACATATTGTTCCGGCAACACCAGCGTGAAAATACTGCCTTTGCCCGGCTCGCTGGTCACGCTGATATAGCCGCCCAGCAAGGTGGCCAGGTCACGGGAGATCGACAAGCCCAGGCCCGTACCGCCGTAACGGCGATTGGTGGTGCCATCGGCCTGGCGGAAGGCTTCGAAGATGCTTTCTTGTTGATCCGGGGCGATACCAATGCCGGAATCGCGCACCGTAAAGGCAATGCCCTCCCCCGGCGCGCGCGACACCGACAGGCTGACCTCGCCCTGTTCAGTGAACTTGATGGCGTTGGACAACAGGTTCTTGAGAATCTGCTCCAGACGCTGGCGATCGGTAAACAGCAGGGTTGGCGAGCCTTGCTGCACGTCCACCTGGAAGCCCAGTTTGCGGTCCATTGCCAGCGGCTCGAACATGCCGCGCAGGCCATCCACCAGGCGCTCGACACTGGCATTTTCCGGGCGCACTTCCAACTTGCCGGCTTCGACCTTGGAAATATCCAGGATGTCGTTGATCAGGTTGAGCAAGTCATTGCCGGCTGAATAGATCGACTCGGCAAACTTGACTTGCTCGGCACTGAGGTTTTCCTGGGGGTTATCCGCCAGCAGTTTGGCCAGGATCAGCGAGCTGTTCAGCGGTGTGCGCAGCTCGTGGGACATGTTGGCGAGGAATTCGGACTTGTACTTGCTGGAACGCTGCAGCTCATCGGCGCGGTCTTCCAACTCCAGTTGGGCCTGGTTCAGCTCGATGTTCTTGCGGTCCATGGCGTCGCGCTGTTCGGCCAGGGTCTGGGTCTGTTCGGCCAGTTGCTCGTTGGTCTGCTCCAGCTCAGCCTGCTGGGTTTCCAGGTGGGCCTGGGATTCCTTGAGGATGCGCGACTGCTCTTCCAACTCTTCGTTGGCGGTCTTGAGTTCTTCCTGCTGCACTTGCAGTTCTTCGTTGAGCTGCTGGGTCTCGGCCAGCACTTCCTGCAAGCGCTGGCGATAGCGCGCGGCTTCGATGGAGGTGCCGATATTGCCGGCGATCAGTTCCAGCAGTTCAACATCACGCTCATCCAGCGGGCGCAGGAAACCCAGCTCGACCACGCCGTTGACGCGGTCGTCATCGCTGGTGGGTACCACCAATACGCTGCGGGTGGCGCCCTCGCCCAGTCCCGAGCTGACCTTGAAGTAATCCACCGGCACATCGTCCAGGCGAATCAGGCGATCGCGCTGGGCGGCCTGCCCGACAATGCCTTCGTCGCTGTAGATCGACTGTTCCTGTTGTTCCTGCTCGCGGGAGAAGCCATAGGTGGCCACGCGCTTGAGGCCGCCGTGTTCTTCGCGCACGTACAGCGCCGCGACGGCCGAGCCCATGTACTGGGCAAAGAACTGCAGGATATTACGCCCCAGCATGTTCAGGGTCAGTTGGCCCAGCACTTGCTCGGCCAGTTCGGTCTGGCCATTGCGCAGCCAAGCGGTTTGCTCAAGGCGCCTTGCAATCTTCTGCTGTGACGCGAGGTTTGCACTGTAACTCTTTGAAAGTGAAATTAAATTCTTCCTGCCGATGTAGGCCAGAAAACCACTCAACCCCAGTACAAACACCAAGTACAGCGTGACACTGATCACCGTCGTGCGGGTGACCTCTGCGTTACGGGTGATACGGAACTGCTGCTCCATCGCCACCGCGTCTTCGTATTCCTTGCGAATTTCATCAGTGAGCCGCTTGCCCCGGCCCGCCTTGACAGCGCCTCGGTAATCGCCGCTGTTGCGCTGCAGCTCAATCATCGACTGCGCGTAGTTGTTCCATTCGGTTTGCAAGGTTTCCAAGCGCTTGAGTCGGTCGACCTGCTGCGGGTTGTCGGCTACCAGGTCTTGCAGATTGCGCAGGTCTGCAATGATCCGCGGCTTGGCCACTTCGTACGGGTCAAGGAAATGCTCGTCACCGGTGATCAGGAAGCCGCGCATACCTGTTTCCAGGTCAACCGTCAGTTTGGACGTCTCATTGAGGTTGTTAATGACGCGGTCGGTGTGCTCCACCCACTGGATAACCGAAAGCAAATAGGTAATCAGGCAGACGAAAAACACCGCGCTGAGCACGCCCACGCCCAAGGGCAAGGCGACGTTTCGGCTCAGCAGGGTACGGAAGCTTTTTTCATCGACGGACGACGCGGGTGTCATGGGCATGCCTTGGCCAAATGCGGAAAAACCGCAAGTTTGCCCGAATAACCGGGCTAAAAGCTATGTTTGTGCGTTGATTGGCAAGCAAAACCTTCCGACCGCTTGGGCCTGTCGCGCTGACTCTGGACGGAGTTTGGCAGCCCCTCACTATCTTGAAACAGATCTCACCATCGCAAATCGGGGGCGTCGTCGCGTTGTGCGTAGTCAGACGCTCCCCCTTCTAAACACGCGCGTCCAGGCGGCCCTGGGTCGGTTCGCCTGCCTGTCGGGCCCGGGCGTCGAAGGTGAGTCTCATACAGTGTTACGAGTTGGGTTCGGAACCTCGCCAGAACCTCTTCCCACACATCGATACGTGTTTGGACCACGGAGCGGTCGCAGGCACACATAAATTCCTTTGCGAACCAGGTACTTTGTATGACGAAGATATTGCACAGTTTCCAGCCTGATATCCTTGCACATTTACCCAAGCCACCCCCCATCATCAAACTCCCACACACGCCGCTCACGCCCCCACAATCTCCCGAAGTCCCGGGCACTCCCGACGTCAGCAACCTTGATCTCAACGAGCAACTGGGCAACCGTCAGAATTTGAACACGCTCGGCGATGCCTTGGTCGGGATCGCCGAGCGCTTGGGCAAGGACGCGCCCGCCCATGACGTATTGGCAGCGCTCAAAGCACCTCGATGGAGGTTCATCCGGACTCAGCGGCTCGCGCCGTGATGGGGGCTCGCACCACGCTTGAATCTTTTATAAAAAGCCTGGGGCTGCCGCTACCCAACAGTCACTTCGGCATATCTGGCCTCTCGGTGGCGGTGCTCGACCGTGCGCAAATCCATCCGCTGGGCAACCTGGAGGGCGCATTGGGCTGGCCCGTGCCGATGAGTGCCGATGACCAGCAGCGCTTGCACAACCTGGCTCTCAATTACGCCACCGCGCCGGATCAGCCAACCGTCAAGCAAACCCCTGGTTCGTTGCTGGCGTATTTACGCGAGCAAACCACCCTGGCGCCCGACGTCTTGGGCGATCCGGTCAAAACCCTGAACGCACTGGTGAGTTCCCCCGCGGCGCAGCAACTGGGCAAGAGCCTGCAGGAAGGTATGCAGCACGTCGCCACGGATAGCAGCGCCATGGACCACCTCCTGGCTGCCATGACCCTGCAACTGGACCCCGAGTCCATCACTGAGGCCAATCGCAACCTGACAGCCGGCTTCGATCTGGCCCACGAAGATCACTGGAACCAAACCGCTGACAAGGTGGTGCAAGCGTTGGGCAAACATTTGGTAGCCAACGGCAAGACCAGCCCCGATCTGGCCGGCGTCGCCGCTTATTTATTGCTGGCATCCCGCGCACCGGTATTCCTGATCAAGGACATCCCCTCAACCGTGACCTATGGAAGCCCGGCGTGGGTCAACCTGGCCGTTGCCGCAACGACAATTGAAGCCCAGACTCCCGGCCGGGTCGCGAGCATGACCTTCGCAGAAGTCATGCTCGAGGCCGAGAGCGCCGGCCTGGCCGACCGCTCAGTCACTCACGATGCGCAACGTGAAGCCCTGATCGACTGGGGCGTTGTGCAGGGCGTACTAGTCAAAAAAGCCGATCACCTCTACAGCGCTGAAGAACTGGCTGCCCTGCTGAGTGAATTCGAGGCGCGCACGGCGTCGATGACCTCGGCGACTCAAGTTTTTGAAAAAGAACTGCCCTCCCGTGCGCTGAAAGCCGACACCGTACTCAAAGAGCGCTTTCCCGGCCTGGAAGCGCTCTACGATAAAAGATTGATTCACGTGTCGTATCAGAAGCGCAGGCCCTGGGGAGATGTCTTCTATGAACCCGGCCCGGTCGGGCCGCACTCGCTCAGGGACATCGTGATGATGGACTTGAAAGGGCCGGTTCGCTACAGCAGCAGTGATTCGCGTATTCCTTTGGATAAGTTGAATGCCATCTCCACGTTTGGCGTGCTTGAGTCGTTCAACCAGGAATTCAAGGCCGCCATCAATGAAAAGAAAGTCGCGATGAACACTGCCATAAGGCACTTGATCTCCCAACTGCCGCTGGAAGATAGAAAGAATTTCGAATTAGGCAAACTTTCATTTTTTTATAATCAATCCACGACCCTGAGCACAGAACTCATTCCGATCTGGGGTAACACGCTTCACCCCAAAGAAGAACCGTTGTTAGTACGCGTAGAACGCGGTGGCAAGGCGACTGATTATGAAATCAGCTTCAAAGAGGGGTCGATTCGAAGCTTTCTCCCCAATAGAGCAGAGCCCAAGACGACAAGAAATGGCAACGTAAAATGCGAAACCATAGCCTTCAGTCCTTCAAAAGGTGGCAGCTCGCTTCGCAAGGAACAGCCCCCGACGGACAAAGCCGTACCTGACAGCTTCAATGGCGCTCGTAGTCAACTCATCGCAGATGCGTTTGTGGAACATACCAATTTTGATGATGAGGCCATCCTGGAGCAGGCACGGGGCCTCACTTACCACGATAAGAATGAGAAACGGGCCAATGCGATCAGCAACTTCATTTTAGAACTGGTGCCGTTTTATTCGGCTATCAATTGTTTTCGCAAGGGCAAAGTCTTCGAGGGTCTGAGTCACTTGGACATGGACCTGTTCGGGTTCGTGACCGCAGGGATGTCCACTGCCGGGAAAATGATCAAGATTGCCGGCACCACGGCCTCCGCCGTCAGCAAAGGGGCGCGCGCGGCCAAGGTCATCGGCATGGCGACTTTCAGCGCACTTAACCCGTTGGGTGGGTTGGGTGATGCGGCTATCGGGGGGGCGCGGCTGGCTGGTAAGGGCCTTCAGTTTCTTCGAAACAAAGCCACCAAGGCGGCGAATGCAATTCGCGGTGCTACCGGCAGTTACGATGTGCTCAAGGCAGCGGGCAAGGGACACGGGACCGCAGTGATTGGTACTTATCCCTCTGGAAACGTCAGCTTGCAGACGGTCGCCGTATTCAAAAATAATCGGTGGTATCACTATGACCCGATCAAGAAGAACGTATTTGGGGCGCCGATCAAAAATTTTTCGCGCGTGGGCGCGTCGTCAATGATAGTCCGCGCCACAGGCTCTAATAACGCTGCTTTTCGGCATCTTCTGAACCTCTCCCAATCGCCAACGAATGCTGCCGCTTATCAACGAGGTCTAACTCAAGGCTCTCCTTTTGACCTGCCAGGCTTTCATGTCCATATGTCTTCCGAAGATTTAGTCAATATTGCGTTAAATAATCACTTGGCCCCTGAACAAATGGGCACGCTGGTGAGGGAAATCAAAGCGCTGAGAATCGAGGAGGCCAAACTGGTCGTATCGAACCTAAAACATGATGTGAGTGCTCCTAGTGTGATTTTCACCGATGTGTCGCAGATCGATTATCTGGCGCGTACTGACATAACATCTACGGGCCATTGCGCAGGTTTTTCCAACCTCATGGCCTTGGCGATCATGCTCGGTAAAGAAGACGAGCTGATAAAAAATATCAAACGCGCAGCGATGAATCCGGGGGACATACAAGCGGCTGAATTTATCCAGGAGCTGCATAACTTCCAGATGATCGTTGGGGACCGGTCGGCTGTTCACATGGGTAAATCTTTCAAGCAGCAAAATCACTTGGAGATCATCGACGAACTGACCAACTCCCCCACCTCGAAAACCATAAGAATCGTAACTGCGGACCATGCAATGGTAGCTGGGATAAAGGTCGAAGGTAGCAGCACAAGCTGGTTTTTCTACGACCCCGATGGCGCGCTGGTCAAATTCACAACCTTGCAGGCAATGCAGGAGGGCATGGAAAAAGTGCTCAACAGTGGCCGACATGGAAAGAATATGAACCCGTACGTCACGGATAAGGGCGATAAATTCTTTGAAACCAGTGAATTTGCCGCCAGCGATATGGACACGGTGAACGACGTTTACAAAGAGTTGTTGGACGCCGCACTGTAAAGGCATCATAGCGCGCCAATGAATGTTGGCGCGCTTGTGTTTCAGCAAACGCTCATAGGGTTTCGCCCGCGCGTGAGACTTTATCCCGCACAATGATCACAATAGGCACCTTTTGTGGGAACTTGCCAGGAAGCGCAACACTCACTAGTAAGCAGTCAGTCAATCCCATAGCTCCGTACGCTCTCCATTTTTCAGGAATATCCCTTATGCCCGCCGCCTCCACCATCCTTGTAGTCGAAGACGACGCTATCGTGCGCATGCTGATCGTCGATGTCCTCGAAGAGTTGGAGTTCCAGGTGCTCGAAGCCGCTGATGCTGGGGAAGCATTGACGGTGGTGCAAGATACCGCCCAGGTCATCGACCTGATGATGACCGACGTCGGCCTGCCCGATATGGACGGCAAACAACTGGCAACCAAAGTGCGCGAACTGCGCGCTACCCTGCCGATTCTGTTTGCTAGCGGCTATGCCGAAAACATTGACGTGCCTGCCGGCATGCAGGTGATTGCCAAGCCGTTCTCGATTGATCAATTGCGTGACAAAGTCAAATCCATGCTCTAACGCCCCTTCCCTATCGTCCTTTGCAGAGATTAACGTGACGTCCGCCCAATAAAACAGGAAACTCAGCGCCTTCACGCCACGCTCTCAGATAGCACTCAGGAAGGACGCAACAACATGATTGGAAAACCGACGCGCCTGCTGTTGGCGAGCCTCTCGATTTTCATGAGCTCCGGCGCCTGGGCTGACTTCACCGCAAGCCCCAGCGAAGCCCGGGCCATCGCCAAGGAAGCCTACCTGTACGGCTTCCCCGTGGTGCAGATGTACAAGACGCTCTACACCCAGGCCGTTGATAAAGGCGGCGCCCACTTCAAGGCGCCGTTCAACCATATCGACAACAGCGCCCAGGTGCTCACTCACAAGGACAATGCAGTTACTACCCCTAACGTCGACACGCCCTACTCGTTCGTGTGGATGGACCTGCGTAAAGAACCGCTGGTGCTGACGCTGCCCAAGGTCGAAGACAACCGCTACTACTCGGTGCAGTTGATCGACCTCTATACGCAGAATTTCGCCTACCTGGGCACCCGCAGTACTGGCAATAACGGCGGCCACTACATGATTGCCGGGCCAGACTGGAAAGGTCAGCAGCCGGTGGACATCGACCGTGTGATCTACAGCGAAAGCAACATCGCCTACGCTCTGTACCGCACGCAGCTGTTTGATGACAAAGACCTGGGCAAGGTCAAGCAGATCCAGAACGGCTACAAGGTGCAGGCGCTGAGCAGCTATGTGAAACAACCGGCCCCCCCCAACGTGCCGAAGATCCAATGGCCCAAGCCAATGGCAACCATGACCGAAGGCCCGCAGCTGTTTCGCTACCTGAACTTCATGCTGGCCTTCGCCGCGCCACAGGACAGCGAAAGAGACCTGCTGGCGCGCTTTGCCAAGATCGGTATCGCCCCAGGCGCGCCGTTCAAGGTGAACCAGTTGACCGCCGAGCAGCGCAAGGCCCTGGAAGACGGCATCACCGATGGCCGCGCCGAATTCGCCGCGTTCAAGAAGGCCAAGGTCGACACCCACCAAGTGACCAGCGCAGACCTGTACGGCAGCCGCGACCACCTGCAAAACAACTACCTGTACCGCTACGCCGGTGCCGAGCTGGGGATGTTCGGCAACTCCAGTGATGAAGCCGCGCACTTGAGCTACGTCACCGACAGCGAGGGCAAGCCGGCCAATGGTGCACGCCACAGCTACACCGTGCATTTTGCCAAGGACCAGTTGCCGCCGGCTGATGCGTTCTGGTCGCTGACGATGTACGACGCCAAGACCAGACTGCTGGTGCCAAACCACAAGAAGCGCTACCTGATCAACTCGCAGATGTTGCCGAGCCTCAAGCTCGACGCCGACGGTGGCCTGACCCTGGCATTGCAACACCACGAACCGCCCAAGGCTGAGCAGAGCAACTGGTTGCCAGCCCCGCCCGGCCCGTTCTACGCGGTATTGCGCATTTACCTGCCCAAGCCTGAAGTCGCTAGCGGCCAGTGGAAGCTGCCAGCGTTGACGCCGCTTAAATAATTTCGGCGAATAAAAAAAGCGCGGCGGGTGATTACCCGCCGCGCTTTTTTTGACTCAGTGTTTTTTCAGTTTCACGTAAGACTGGTGCAGGTCCGACGCCCAACCGTCAATGACGCTTTTCACATCGTCGGCCTTCATGACCTGAGAATCATTGGCCAGCGGCTTGCCGGTGCCTTTGCGCACCACTTGGGCCAGCACTTTATGAGTGCTGCCATCGAGAAACTGCGCCTCGGTGCCCAGGGTGGTTTCCTGATCGCGAATGCCGGTGCCGGTGCTCACTGCCGCGGCCACCAGGGCGACGGGAATAAATTCATAAGGCTTGAGGCTTTCGGTCTTGCTGCTCACCGCGGTAATCGCCGCTCTTACCACGATCACTCCAGGGCCTGGGGCATTGGCCACGGGCAGTGACTGGGCCAGCTCGCGCTTGAGCGCCTGGTTGTAATAGTCGTTGATGCCGCGCAGCGTACTCTCGGGAATCCGGGAGGTGGCCTGGGGCTTGGGGTAGAACTGGGTGGGCTCGATGTACACCGCCGTGTAGCGGCTCAGGTCCAGCTGTGGATCGACCCAGCGCATCACCTCGGCCCCCGACGGTGACTTGGCTTCCTTGAGTTGGCTGTAGTTGGAAAGAAACCCTGAATACTCATCCGGCTGCACCACCTTGCTGGCGCAACCGGCCATACCGAGCGAGGCGACGCATAGTGTGCCGATCATTAGCCTTAGCTTCATTAGTGAACTCCCTGGCGACCATCATCGTGAGAACGAGTGGTAGGTATAGCCAATGTTAGGACATTGCACCTTATTTAACATGGGGCATCACTCAGATTTGAACTGCTCCGGTGAATTGGCTGGCAACTGCGTATGACTCATCCGCCTTGAATGGGTAAGGTGAAGCCACACTTTTTGTCCGGAGCATCACATGCGCACCATCGGCCTTATCGGCGGCATGAGCTGGGAGTCCAGCGCCGAGTATTACCGTCTCATCAACCAGCGCGTGCGCGATCAGCTCGGCCCGCTGCGGTCGGCGCAAGTGTTGATGTACAGCGTGGATTTCGGCCCGGTGGAACAGGCCCAGCATGCCGCGCGTTGGGACGATGCCGCGCTGATCTTGGAAGATGCCGCGCGACGCTTGCAGGCCGGGGGGGCTGATTGTGTGGTGCTGTGTACCAACACCATGCATTTAGTGGCACCTCGCATTGAGGCGGCGGTGTCGATTCCCTTCCTGCATATTGCTGATGCCACGGCGACGGCGGCTCTGGAGGCTGGGACCTTGACGGTAGGCTTGCTGGGTACCGCGTTCACCATGGAGCAGGATTTCCTTAAATCGCGCCTCGCCGCCCAGGGGCTCACCGTGCTGGTGCCAGACGCGGATGAACGCAAGGCGGTGCACCGAATCATCTATGAAGAGTTGTGCGTGGGCGTCATCAGTGACGCCTCGCGCCAGGTGTATCAGCGGGTGATCCAGACACTCGCGGCACGCGGTGCTCAGGCGATTATTCTCGGCTGCACGGAAATTTGCCTGCTGATCCAGCCCGAACACAGCGCCCTGCCACTGCTGGACACCACCGCGCTGCATGCGCAGGCCGCGGTCGGGTTTGCCTTACAGGGCACAGGTATCGCCACAACTTTTTTAGCCGCTACCTGAACCCAATATCCTGGTTGGCTGTCAGGCCTTCTTCGCGAGCAAGCCCGCTCCCACAGGGGATCTGTGTCGGGCGCCGATTTTGTGGGCAATGCATGACCAGTGTGGGAGCTGGCTTGCCTGCGATAGCGGTGGTTCAGTTGAAGACTCAGTGGCTGACACAACGCCATCGCGGGCAAGCCCGCTCCCACAGGGAATCTGTGCCAAACGCCGATTTTGTGGGCAATGCATGACCAGTGTGGGAGCTGGCTTGCCTGCGAAGGCGGTGGTTCAGGCAAAGACTCAGTAGCTGACACACCGCTTTCATCGAAGTTGTATAGAGCCCTATGCTTACAGGATCAAGCCGATGTGCGCAGGCGCGCCATGCTGAAGGTGTCGACAAACACGCCATCACGCAGGGCATAGTCACGTAATCGCCCTTCCACTTCGAAGCCGAACTTGCGGTACAGGTTGTGCGCAGCTTCGTTGTCGGCGTAGACCGTCAGTTCCACACGGCGCAGGTTCATCCAGTTGTCGGCCACCTCCAGCGCGGCCGCCAACAGCCGCGAACCGACGCCCTTTCCCTGCCACGCGGGCGCCACGCCCATACCCCCTGAATCACGATAGACGGTTCAGGCACGTGCATTGCATTTCATCCTATGAAAGACAGGTGGCCGGCCAGTGTAGAGGCTAAGTCGCCCACCTGACGAGCCGGAGTTTTCCCACCGGCCAACCAGCACCATCCTGCATCTGAACGATAGCGATCCTTGCGCGCAACGCCGATACTCAGCCCAGGCCCTGCCCCGTCAACCCGACGCTTTGGCCTTCACCCTGTGACGAGAACAACAAAAAAAGTCCCACAGAGGAACACCCATGAACCGTCTCGATCCCGCGAGCCTGTTACAGGCTTTCAGCACTCTGACCCTGGACCTGCAACGCCTGGCCCAACACCAGGACATCGAACACTTTCAACACCATGCCCTGGCGCGCCTTAGCCAATTGCTGGCCTTCGACAGCGCCTGGTGGGGGCGCTCGGCGGTTATCAACGGTTTGCCGCACGAGCACAACAGCTACCTCTACCAGTTGCCCCCCGACTATCTGGCGGACTGGCAGTCGATCCGCCATCTGGACGTCACCGTTGCGCGGGTGCATGCGTCGCCCGGCGAGGCGGTGATCATCGATATGCGCGACTCCGCCAACGGCAGCGCCTTGAACTGGCTGGGGCAACGCCACGGCTTGGGTGAACTGCTGTGTGTGATCCATATCGACCCGCAAACCCACCTCAGCCACCACCTGACACTCTACCGCCAACCCGCTGCACCCAAGTTCAACGTGCAGGATTGCCAGATGATTAATAACTTGATGCTGCACCTGGTGGCAGCAGTCTCGGCAAACCAGATCCGCACCTTGGTGGCGATGCGGGAAACCCTGACCAGCCCGCGCAACCTCGCGCTGGCGGTGTGCGACCCACGGGGAGTGTTGCAATGTGCCGAGCGAGGGTTTGTCGACCTGCTGCTCAGCGAATGGCCGCAATGGCGCGGCCCCACCCTGCCGGTGCCTCTGGATGAACGCGGCCATGACGGCAAGCATATCCATATCCAGGCGTCCCCAGTGGGCGACCAGTTGCTGTTGGCCGCACGCATCAACCGCGCCCTGCCCCAGCTCAGCCCACGGGAAAACGATGTTGCCCAAGGCTTTGGCGAGGGCAAGACCTACAAGGAAGTGGCCCGCGACCTTGGCCTCTCGCCCAATACCGTGCGCCACCATATTCGCGCCATCTATACCAAGCTCGGCGTCAAGGACAAGGCACGCATAGCGCACCTGGTGCACGCCCCGCCCGACTGACCCTGCCCGTTTCTCCCAAGGTTTACCACGGTCGTTTTTCAACGGTCACGGGCTGCTGTTGCCCTTTTTTCGGCCTTCTCACACGAGACGCTTCTTCATGACTTCCACATGCTTACGTAACCTGACAGTGCTGTTCGCCACCCTGCTCAGCGTCGACAGCCAGGCGGCCGACCTCAACGCCCGCGACTTTTTCGCCGCCCCACCGGGTACCAGCCTGGGTGTGTTGTACCTGCCCGCCACACGCGCCGGGGATTTCCATGGCCCCGCCGACAGCACCGGCAAGGCCGACCTGCGGGTCAACGCCGTGGCTTACCGCCAGGTGTATTTCACCGACGCCTGCGGCACGTTGTGCACGCCACAATTCATCCTGCCCTTTGCCGACATCAACGCACGCCTGCCCGGCGCCAATCAGCGCAGCCGCGAGCGCGGCCTGGGCGACCCACAGGTGGGCGGCACGCTGTTTTTCGTCAACGACCCGGCCTCGCGCACTTACAGCGGCTTGTTGAGCCTGATCACCGTGCCGGTGGGTGAATATCACAGCCAAAACCCGGACGTGTCCCCCGGCGCCAATCGCTGGGGCGCCACCTTTGTCTACAACTACACCCACGGCATCGGCGAAAAATGGGTACTGGAAGCCAACCTGGAAGCCCAGCTCTATGGCCGCAACAACGATTACTTTGGCAGCGAACTAAAGCAAGCCCCGCTGTATCGCCTGCAGGCCTTCGCCTCCTATGACTTCAGCGCCGCCACTTCCGGCGCACTGCGCCTGATCCACGCCGACGGTGGCGCCCTGCGTCTGAACAACCGCAGCCTCGACGACACCCACAAGCGCTATACCCAAGTCGGCTTCGAATTCGGGCATTGGCTCGACCGGCAGAACCAACTGATGGTCAGCCTTTCGCAAAACGTTGCGGCTTCCAATGGCTACGCCGGCACCGAGGCGTTGTTACGCCTGGTGCATGTGTTCTGACCCCCTTTCCCTGGAGCTTGAAAATGCCCATTTCCACCGCTGCGACAACGGCACGGCTGGCGGCGATCGTGCTGTTTGCCGCCATCACCCCGACCATCCTGATGACCGCTCCGGCCGTGGCCGCGCAGTTAGCCAGCCAGTGGCAACTGAGCCCGGCGCGTATTGGTGACTTGTTTTCCGTGGAGCTTGGCGCGATGAGCCTGGCAACCTTGCCCGCCTGGTGGTGGCTCAAGCGGGTTGACTGGCGCACCGCCGCCCGGGTCGCCGCGCTGTTGTTCATTGCCGCTAACCTGCTGTCAATGCTCGCCGACACCTACGCCGTGCTGCTGGTGTTGCGCGGTGCCAGCGCCCTGGCCGGCGGTTCGTTGATGATCCTCTGCCTGGCCAGTGCCGCCACCACCGCCAATCCCAGCCGAGTCTATGGTTTGTGGGTTATGGGGCAGTTGATCGTCGGTGCCGTCGGCCTGGTGGTGCTGCCTGGTTTGTTCGAACGGTTTGGCTTGAATGCCTGCTACCTGATCCTGGCAGGGTTGATGACCCTGCTGCTGCCATTGGCGCGGGCCTTTCCTGCCGGTAGCCCTGCGTTGCCCGCCAGCCGCACCCCGGTCTTGCCCGGTTCACGCTGGAAAGCCGCCCTGGGGGTTGGCGCGGTCCTCGCCTTTTACATCAGCCTGGGGGGCGTATGGACCTTTATCGGTGCCTTGGGCGCCAGTGCCGGGATTTCTGCGCAGCACAGCGGCGAGATTCTCGCCATCGCCACCGTAATGGGTATTGCTGGCGCTGCGAGCGCCTCACTGATCGGCGCTCGTCTGCCGCGTGGTGCGCTGTTGTTGCTGGGCTACACGTTAATGGCAACAGCGGTGCTCCTGTTGCTCGGCCAGCCCGCCTTGCTGCGATTCGCCCTGGCCGCGCTGCTGTTCAAATTTACCTGGACCTTCATCCTGCCGCTGATCCTGGCCTGCCTGGCCGACCTCGATCACAGCGGCAAGCTGATGAACGCCTCCAACTTGGTCATCGGTGGCGGCCTGGCCATCGGCCCGGCGCTCGCCGGCCGCCTGATCGAAGCCAGCGGCGGGTTCAGCCTGTTGCTGCTCGGTGCAGCCGCTATCACCTTGCTGTCCCTGGTGATGATCGTCGCCAGCCGTCCCCACTCCTCCACTGAATTGGAACTGGTATGAACCTAACCACCGCATTTTTTTTCGACGAAATGAGCCTGTGGCACAGCGCCGGCGCCCATGCGCTGACCCTGCCCGTGGGCGGCTGGGTGCAGCCGCCGGCCGGCAGCGGGCATGCCGAGTCACCGGAGACCAAGCGGCGCTTGAAAAGCCTGTTGGATGTCTCCGGACTCAGCCGCCACCTGCACCTGCATAGCGCGCCGCCCGCCAGTGAAGAGGACCTGCTGCGCGTCCACAGCCGTGCTTACCTGCAACGTTTCAAAGCCTTGAGCGATGCCGGCGGCGGTGAGCTTGGCCCCCAGGCACCCATAGGGCCTGGCAGCTATGAGATCGCGCAACTGTCCGCAGGTTTGACCCTGGCCGCCGTGGACGCGGTGCTCAAGGGCCAGGCGCACAACGCCTATTCGCTGTCGCGGCCACCGGGGCATCACTGCCTGGCAGACAGCGCCATGGGCTTTTGCTTTCTCGCCAATATCGCCATTGCCATCGAGGCCGCCAAGGCGCGCCACGGGCTGGGCAAAGTCGCCGTGATCGACTGGGATGTGCACCACGGCAACGGCACGCAGTCGATCTTCGAAGAACGGGCCGATGTGTTGACGATTTCCCTGCACCAGGACGGCTGCTACCCGCCCGGTTACAGCGGCGAGCAGGATCGCGGCCGGGGCGTCGGCCTGGGCGCCAACATCAATATCCCGTTGCCGCCAGGCAGTGGTCACGCCACCTACCTACAGGCCATGGAGCGCATCGTGCTGCCCGCCCTTGAGCGCTTCGAACCGGAGTTGATCATCGTTGCCTGCGGTTATGACGCTAACGCCGTCGACCCGCTAGCGCGCATGTTGCTGCACAGCGAATCGTTCCGGTTAATGACCCGCGCCCTGCGCCTGGCCGCCGAACGTTTGTGCCAGGGCCGCCTGGTGCTGGTGCACGAGGGTGGCTATAGCGAAGCCTATGTGCCGTTCTGCGGCTTGGCGACCCTGGAGGAATTGAGCGGCGTGCGCACGGCGGTGCAGGACCCGATGCTTGAGCTTGTGCACTTGCAGCAGCCGGGTGCGGCGCTGCAGGGGTTTCAAGAGCAGTGGGTGGAACGATTGGCGCACGGGGTCAGCGAGTAGCTGCCAGGCGCCATACCCGCGCAATGTCCGAGGCCCGCTCGCGTAACAGACGCGGGGCCTCGTGGCAGGCCTGCTCAAGTGACATCGGCCCCGACGGCAAGGCGAACGCTGCGTCCACACCATGAGCGTACATCTGCTCGTAGCCGTCGCCCAAGGTGCCCGCGATCACGATCACCGGCACGCCATGTCGCTGGGCAATGCGCGCCACGCCAAACGGGGTTTTGCCACGTAGGGTCTGGGCGTCGAAACGGCCTTCGCCGGTGATGACCAGATCGGCGCCACGCACCGCTTCATCCAGGCTAACCAATTCAGCGACCACCTCAACCCCCGGACGAAACTGGGCAGCGAGGAACGCCTTGGCGGCAAAGCCCAGACCACCGGCGGCGCCGCTACCGGGTTCGTCGCGCACATCCCGGCGCAGCACCTGGGCGCAATGGTCGGCGAAGTGGCCAAGGGCAGCGTCCAGTTGTGCCACTTGTTCGGGGTTCGCGCCTTTTTGCGGGCCAAAAATCGACGAGGCACCGTGAGGGCCGCACAGGGGATTGTTGACGTCGGCGGCGATTTCAAAACGCACCTGCGCCAGTCGCGGGTCGAGTTGTTCAAGGCTGATATGGGCCAGACGTGCCAACGCCAACCCACCCGCCGGCAGTGGCTGGCGTTCGCTATCCAAGAGCTGCACGCCAAGGGCCTGCATCGCCCCCGCTCCGCCATCGTTGGTAGCACTGCCGCCAATCGCCAGGATGATGCGCAGCGCCCCGGCATCCAGCGCGGCGCGGATCAACTCGCCGGTGCCATAGGTGGTACTGGAGCATGCGTCGCGCTGCCCCGGCGCAACGAGTTGCAAGCCGCTGGCCTCGGCCATCTCGATCATTGCGGTATGGCTGTCGGCCAGCCAGCCCCAACGCGCCTCGACGCTGTCGCCCAGCGGGCCTCGGACCGTTTGCCTGCGCAGCTCACCCTTACACGCCGCGAGCACCGCATCCACCGTTCCTTCCCCGCCATCAGCCATCGGGCATTGAAGCACGTGCGCATCCGGCCAGACCTGGGCCCACCCACCGGCAATCGCCTGGGCGACGCCTGCGGCACTCAGGCTGTCTTTGAACGAGTCGGGGGCGATCACGATTTTCATGGGCTTTCTCCGGTTTTTATAACGCCCATGCTGCCAGTTGGCTGGGGGAATGACGCGGGGCCGATGCACAAGTGTGGATGGGGTTTTGTTGTTCATTCCTACAAAGTGACACGCCGCGATGAATAAACGCCAAACCTACGGGCCGGCTTGTTTGATCTATCTGTCAGCAACGACTTTCAGCAGTGTAGGACGCCTCTTTAATGCGCACGCTCCCTTGAGGCTCGCAATTGCACGCTAATAGAGTGTGGCCCAGAAGATTCCAGACAATATCAATCCGGGGGGCTCCACGCCGAACGGCAGCAGCGCCCTCGATTCAGGGAGAATTTCATGGCCGATACCTCTCAAATGCCACGCATAGCGCCGCTCTCTTATAACGCCCGGGGCAACCCTGTGCATACCTGGACCCTCACGCCCAGCCATATCACCGACCCGGTGCACTGCATATTGCCGCCGGACGGGGTGCTGCCGGTGATTTTTGTGCCGGGGATTATGGGGTCGAATTTGAAGAGCAAACCGGAGAAAGGAAAGGGAAAGAATAAGGCGGCTCCCGTCTGGCGGTTGGATGCGGGGTTCATGGGTAAGAATATGTGGTTGGCCCTGAACTGGATAAACAAAAAGGCGGGTATACGACAGCAACTGTTGCACCCCGCCAGGGTAGAGGTTGATAACAAAGGCGCGGTGCCGGAGCGCTCTGTCGGCACGGTCATAGTGCCGCCAGAACCGGACAGGAAAAAAACCATCCTGGCTCTGACCAAGCGCTACGAAGAGCGCGGATGGGGCGAAGTCAGCGAAACCAGCTACCACGCGTTTCTTCTGTGGCTTGAAGACACCCTTAACAGCGAATTCATGCCGCACAAATGGCCGCAATTCGACATTCGGCCTGAGCATCTGCACACCCGCAGTGTCGAGCCCGGCCCAGTTCAAGTCACCGAGTTGAAACCTGAAATGCCCATCGCCATGCCCGGGTTGGGCGCTAACCTGGCGGCGCAGTTGCCGTCGATTATTTCGGACGAGTTGGCGGCGCGTGGTGGCTACCGTATGCCGGTGCATGCCTGTGGTTACAACTGGCTGGACTCCAACGAGGAGGCCGCTTCAAGGCTGGCTGTGCGTATTGATGAACTCATGCAGCAGTACGGTCGCAACTGCCAACAGGTGATTCTGGTTACCCACTCCATGGGCGGGCTGGTGGCACGTCGATGCGGGCAGCTACCGGGTATGGCCGACAAAATTGCCGGCGTCGTGCACGGCGTGATGCCCGCCATCGGGGCGCCGGTCGCTTACCGTCGATGCAAGGTCGGCATGCGCGACGAAGATCCCATTGCCGGCGCGGTCATTGGCCCCACCGGTCAGGAGGTCACCGCTGTATTCGCGCAGGCACCCGGTGCCTTGCAATTGCTGCCCACCCAGGATTACGCCCCGGGCTGGCTGCGGCTGATTGACGAACGTGGAGCCCCGGCTATGCCGCGTCAACCGGTAAAGGATCCTTACGAAGAGATTTATCTACGCCGTGACCGCTGGTGGGGATTGTTGCGTGAAGAGTGGTTGGCACCGAAGGATGGGGATCCGATCACTTGGGAGACATTTGCGATAAACATAAAGAAAGCGAGCAGCTTCCATCAACGCATTGCAGGGTCATACCACCCTCAAACCTATGTTTACTATGGCAACGACGATAAATATCCCAGCTTCGAAACCATCACCTGGGAGATGCGCCGAGGGTCTCGCCTCAACGGCCCCTATGCATCAAGCCCCGACGCCTTCACGGTGTCCAGCTTGCAAATGCCCGAGGTGCGTGACGACGGGCGAAGCCCCCTGTACGTAGGCGGGCAAGCCGAAAGTGTAATGCCCCCACGCGGTGACCCCAATGCGCCAGTAAAGACCGTACAGACCAGCTATTGGGAACTGCATTGCCGTATGCAGGACGGCGCTGGCGACGGCACCGTACCGGTGAGCTCCGGCCGCGCGCCGATCAGGCAGATCCGCCAGGGTTCTGTCCGCCAGCAAGTGCAAGCCCCAGGGTTCGATCATGAAGCGTCCTACGCCAACCCGCTCACTCAGCAATTCACCCTCTACTCCCTGATCAAGATTGCGGCGAAAGCCAAGAGGCCTCTATGCGCAGGCTGACCGTATTTTTTACATGCCTGCTACTTGGATCGGTTGCAGGGTGCACCACCTTCAAACAACCCAGTGAACAGGAGAAACAAACCGTGCACGAATTGACCAGCAACATGCGCACCTGGGCGCTGGGCCGTGGGCTGATAGATTTGCCCGCCAGCTGGACGGGGGGCGGGGATGTGAAGTTGTACTACGGGCTGGGGGCCGATCATGCATCCGTTGAAGTGCGGGTGTTAGGAGAGGGAGTGACGCGAGAGCGGTTTGATGCGGCTGTGTACGAGCGAGCGAGTCGGATTGCTTCCGTAAAAAACTACAATCATTCCGATGTGTCGATGCTGGTATCGGCGAAAGTCGTAACGGCACAACATAGGTTATTGCAGTACTACGAGAGCGTTGAAATTGCAGACTGGTTCGTGCATGAGTCCCATCTGTTGATTGGTGACGTTTACGTCATGCTCCGCGCTGACTCCTTCAATGGTAATACCGCCCCTGTTGAAGATCGTCTGTTAAAACTTTCAAAAGAGATCTTCAAAGTCACCCCTGAAACCGCAGGCGCAGGCTTTGCACTGGACTCCATTGTCATTCGCAGTCATCACGATCAGGAGATCGCTAGTTTCGACTTTAGCCCACCAGCCTCAGATGTCTCGCTGAGTATCTATATCAACGCTTTGTCGCCTGATGATGAAGAACGCTTGCACGTGCGCACCCCCAAAGACGGGCAAATTTTTCTCGCAGGGGATTACGAAAATTTGCGGGCAAGGAAAATTACGTTGGCCGGCATGCAAGCCGAAGAGTCCCTGATCGGCTTCAGCGATGACACTCACCGTCAAATACTCTTTGTGAGCGAAAACTACCGGGACAATCCTTCGCTGGCTCGGCCTGGCATGAGCATCCGTTTGTCGGCGGGTGGCATGAAAGGAGAGCCAGTTGATCCCAACGAACCGGAAGATCTAGTGCGCTGGACCCTTCCCCAATTCGCCAACAAAGGCTACGAACTGCCTCTCTGGCAACAACCCGCGTCACCAGAACCCGTCAACCCTTCCCTCACCGACTACGAAGCCATGGCCGTGTGGGACGCAATCCTCAAATCCGTACGCATCCGCTACGGCTCGGTCGCGCCCAAGCCGGACCCCTGGGCCAACATTCGCGGGCCCAGTGCCGAAGAAGCTGCCGAAAGCAAGCGCATCCTCGATGAGTTCATTGCCAGCTTGGAAAAACGTAAGCCGTGACAGGGAGAACAGCTAATAACATCGTGCGAATTTTAGCGTTCGCTCTGGGGCAGCAATTGGACGCCCAGGTACAAGGCAAGCATCCCATCGAGCGTCAGCGGGTCCACGCCGCTGAGTTCAGCGATTCGCTCCATGCGGTAGCGCAGGCTGTTGCGGTGAATGCCCAAGGCGTCGGCACACGCCTGGCTTTGCCCGTCGTGTTCACACCAACTGCGCAACGTGGCGAGCAGTTGCCCGTTGCTGTCCTTGGCCAACACTTTGCGCAACGGATTGAGCAGTTCGTCCAGGGCGTCGTCGTTGCGATGACGCCACAGCATCACCGGCAGGCGATAACGGTTGAGGGTCAACAGCCGTGATTGCGGCAGGATATCGCGGCCATAAGCGAGCAGATCACCGACCCGGCGGTAACAGCGGCGCAGCCCCGCCAAACCTTCCGCTTGCCCGCCGATGGCCACGCGCAGGACGTTCCAGCCCAGGCCGTCGAGCTTTTCCAACAAGCGGGGATTATCGACCTGCACCGCGGCGGGTCGGCACCACAGCAAGGAAAACTGCGCAGAACTGACGCACCAACTGTCCGGGTAACGGCTGGCGAGCCAGGCGCTCAAAGCCTCCGCCGTTTGGCCGGGGCCCAGTTCAAACAGGTACGGCGTGCGCGCCAGTTGTGGCTTGAGCCCCAGTTGCTGGGCTTCGTCCACCAAACGTGGGGAGTCGCCGCTGTCGGCCAACAGCAGGGCCAGCAGATCATCGCAGCGCTGGCGCCGCCATTGTTGCTCGGCTTGCTGGTGGCGTTGGCTGACCAGCATTTCAGCGGTCATGCGCACCAGTTCGGCATAGGTGCGCAGCCCATCCGGCTCGCCGGTGATACCCAGCACGCCGATCAGGCGTTGATCATGCAGCAGCGGCAGGTTAATGCCCGGCTGCACGCCCTTGAGATGCTTGGCGGTCTGCCCGTCGATTTCCACCACCCGCCCATTGGCCAATACCAGTTGCGCCCCTTCGTGACGGGTATTGATCCGCTCCGGTTCACCGCTGCCCAGGATCAAGCCCTGGCTGTCCATGACATTGACGTTATACGGCAGGATCGCCATGGTGCGATCGACAATCTCCTGCGCCAGGGCATGATCCAGCTCGAACATGGGGCTAATTTCCTGAAAAAGGTTGTTCACCGGCACAGCGCAAAGATGGCTTGACTGTGCGCCAGCACAAAGACAGTTGCCCATCACGTCATCGAGACTGTTGGGGCGGTCAACGTTACCCTCGCACCGCGTAAAATCATAATAAAGAGAGAATCCCATGTCACAGAGCGCCACTGCCGCACTGGCCAGCGATGACGATAAAAACGCCATCTACAAGCGCGTTACCCTGCGCCTGATCCCCTTCATCTTTATCTGCTACCTGTTCAATTACCTTGACCGGGTAAATGTTGGCTTTGCCAAGTTGCAGATGCTCGATGCATTGAAATTCAGTGAAACCGTGTACGGCCTCGGGGCCGGGATTTTCTTTATCGGCTATGTGCTGTGCGGCGTACCGAGCAACCTGGCGCTGACCCGGTTTGGCCCGCGGCGCTGGATCGCGTTGATGATGATCGTGTGGGGGACGCTCTCCACATGCCTGCTGTTTGTAACCACGCCCACGCATTTCTACACCCTGCGCCTGCTCACCGGTGCCGCTGAAGCCGGCTTCTTCCCCGGTGTGGTGTTGTACCTTTCGCAGTGGTTTCCGACCTTCCGCCGTGGGCGGATCATGGCGCTGTTCATGTCGGCGATCCCGGTTTCAGGTTTGCTCGGCAGCCCGTTTTCCGGCTGGATTCTCAATCACTTCGCTGCCGGCCAAGGTGGCCTGGCAGGCTGGCAGTGGATGTTCTTGCTGCAAGGCATCCCCACCGTAATCCTCGGCGCCCTCGCCTACTTCCTGCTCAGTGACAGCTTCGCCAATGCCAAATGGCTCAAGCCCCATGAGCGCGCGGTGCTGGAAGCCGACCAGGCCACTGACCTGGCGAACAAGCCGAAAACCACCAGCGACTCCCTGGCCGAAGTGTTCAAGAACCCGGCGATCTGGGCATTCGGCCTGATCTACTTCTGCATCCAGAGTGGCGTGTATGCGATCAACTTCTGGCTGCCGTCGATCATCAAGAACATGGGCTTCAGCGACAACCTGGTGATTGGCTGGCTCAGCGCGATCCCGTATCTGTTGGCAGCGGTGTTCATGCTGCTGGTGGGCCGCTCCGCCGATTTGCGCAAGGAGCGCCGCTGGCATTTGGTGGTACCGATGTTGATGGGCGCCATTGGCCTGGTGATCGCCGTTAACTTCGCCACTACGCCCGCTATCGCCATTCTCGGCCTGACCATCGCCACCATGGGCGCCCTGACCGGCCTGCCGATGTTCTGGCCGGTGCCCACCGCGATGCTCAGCGCGGGCGCGGCGGCGGGTGGCTTGGCGCTGATCAACTCCATGGGCCAGATGGCGGGTTTTCTCAGCCCGTATATCGTGGGTTTTGTGAAGGATGCCACCGGGTCCACGGATATGGCGTTGTACCTGCTGGCGGCGGTGATTGTGGGTGGGAGTGTGCTGGCGTTGCGGATGACGCGTACGTTGAAAGCATGAGGACTATTTTGCGGTCATAAGGCTTGCCCTCGCCCGCAATCGGCAAGGCGCTCATCCTGATAACCAAGGATGGGCGCCTAAAGGGTCAAGCGCGCAGGCATAGCCGACTACGAATGATGGACATCGAAGGAGCCAACAGCGGAAAACTTATTGAGTTCATCGTTGAATTCGCACTCGAAGTTCCCCTTGGCATACCCCGTTTCAGGTACATGCTCTAAAACCACCTGACCACTGCGTGCCTCTAACAAGGCACGTTTTACGAACTGCGTGAACAACACTATTACCGCCGGATCGTCACCCCCCAACTGATAGGTGCCTGGCGGCGTTCCCTTGTTAACCACAATAGACAAAAGATCGTCTTGAGTCGGAATGGGGTCATAGTTATGAATGCGCCCTTTTATAGAATCGGCATCCTTGGGCAGCGGAAACAGGTCCAGATGATTTATCTCGACCGTTGTTGCTTCAAATGTCGGATACGGACGCGCTTCACCCCTAAAGTCCGCGTTGATAAAGCCAGTCCCGTTGCTGACCTCAAACGTGCCACTGGAGACCTCGATTTCATGAGAGGTACCGATTGCTTGTGCTTTGAAATTGAACGTTGCCGCCATCCGGTTATCTTTAAGCGATACCGTGATCTCCCCCGTCTGGGCAACGAAATTAAGCTGCTGCGTATAGAGCGAAATGACGGTGTTATGGCTGCCTATCAAGAAGGTTTGAGGTTTTCCGTCGTCACACAAGTTGCTAGGGACGTTGACGGTGAACACAATCAAACTACCGCCGGTTGAGGGGCGCCCGTAACTGATGAGTGTCCACACATCTTGATCCAGACGTAGTTCTTGGGTGGGATCGCCAACATAATCAAGCGCCAAGTAGCCGTTCAATGTGGCGGTGAAAGTGCCTTTCGACAACGGTAAAATAGGGACATGCAGTGACTGTTTCATGTTAACCAGCCTCGCCAATAAATAAGTTGATAAAAGAGTTTGTGGGAATGTTAGTACCCTGCTGGCTCGGGCGACACTGTCAACTTTGACAGGTATAAAAAATGATTCTCTTATAACAGAGTCCTATAGAAGGGTGCACCATCAGTAAGAGAGGTGCTCCTAGCGACTCTAGTAATCAATAAACGTTTTCTAGCCTGTAATTTCTAACAGTATCCAAACCTTATCCGTGCGCCTAGGCTGAGGGCTCAGTCACGCTTGGAGGGCTATCGAAATGAAAGGCAAAACAGCAGCTACTGAAGGTACTTTTAACGTTACGGTGACAGGCCAACATAACGTCGTTTTCATCGGCGACGCCGACAAGATGGAGCTATACCGTGAGACGAGTGGGTTATGGCATTTGGCTGCGACCCAGCGCTTATCGGACGTACCGAGTGATTTTCTAGGTATCGATATTTTGCTTCCTTCCGATTTACCTACGGACGGAAGTAAACACACCTACTCGTTTGCAGAAGGCGCAACCAGGCTTCATTTCTCTACGTATGAAAACCAGGGAAATCCAACCTATGCCGCCACTGCAGGGAAAATAGAGGTGTCATTCGACGGTACGAATCTAAAGGCCTCTTTTGGGGCGAGCGCCGAATTTGGCAGCCAAAAAATAGAGCTGGTTGACGGCACGGCGGAACTGAGAGGCCTTTCAACTGGCCTGACTGCACAATACCCGGCAACGGGCGAACTGAAAGCGGTGTTCCAGGGTGGCCCATTACCGGATCCAAAGTTTGTCGCAACCGAATTCAGAATTGATAGCTCAGATTTCGGCGGCCACCGCCCTGATCACCGAATGTTTATCGGCGACCATTACGATGACGACCTATCGCGAACTCGAAATATTCTATCCATCGTGATCAATAAGGACACGAAAGGACTGACCCATGTTTTGGCCGGCAACAACAATGTCCGGGTTCAGTTTATGCGCCTAGACACGTACGGTGGGGTGACAGCCCATGCGGGTACGCTGAAACTGAACGAAGAAGTCACCGACGATCATGGCTCGGGGGAGTTTTCCTGCTCCTTTCGAAAAAATGACGGACCTGAGTTTACTGTCGAAGAGACGTTTCGACTGACCAGAGTCCGTCACTGAGCCAATCACCTTGCGGGCGGGGCGTTTACAGCAGTCCCCCGCCATCAATGTCGATGATGCTGCCAGTCAAGAAGCCATTTTCCATTGCCAACACATACCCCGCCGCCACCTCCTGAGCCTGCCCCACCCGCCCAACCGGCAATGCGCCGCCCGCCTTGGCAAACATCGCCATACGCTGCTCTTCTCCAAGCCCTGCATAGGCCGGCGTGTCAATTACCCCGGGGCTGATGACATTGACCCGACGCGGTGCCAGTTCCTTGGCCAACTGTTTGCCCAATGCCTCGGTCGCGGCGTTAATGCCCGTCTTGATGAACTGCCCTGCCGCCAACTTGCGCCCCAGTTGGCCCGAGGTCAGGCTGATGCTGCCCTGTTCATGCAAAAAGGGCAGTGCCTGCTGAATGGCACGTAGTGAGCCCCAGAGCTTCACATCGAAGTTGTCCTGAGCTTCATCCAGGTTGGTTTCACTCAAGGGTTTGGCCTGCACCGAAGGGCCCGAGGTGTAGACCAGATGGTCAAAGCGCCCTACGGTCTCGAACAGCCGCTGCAAGGAGGCGCTATCAGTGACGTCCACCGGCTCACTGCGCAGGCCGTTGGCGGAGCTTGACGCCAAGCGGCGCCCGGCCACGACAACGTGCGCGCCGCGTGCCAAGGCTGCCTGGGCCACTGCCGCGCCGATACCGCTGCTGCCGCCGATGACGATGATGGTTTTACCGCTCAGAGAAGAGGTCATGAGAAAACTACCTGGGTCAGAAAGTGAGCGTTCATCTTCCCAGCTTGGTAATCGATGAAAAATCCGGGTAAAACGACAAGATCTTTAAAGGATTTTTATCAATGAGCTCGATTCTCGACCTTGAAGTCTTCGTGCGCAGCGCCGACACCGGCAGCCTCACGGCCGCCGCCCGTGGCCTGGGCCTCACGCCAGCAGCGGCGAGTATTGCGCTCAAGCGCCTTGAGACCCGCCTCGGCATCCGCTTGCTCGCCCGCTCCACCCGCAGCATGCGCCTGACCGAAGAAGGCCGGCGTTACCTGGACAGTGTGCGGGTGGCGCTGGAGGCGCTGTCGGAAGGCGAGCACGCCATCAAGCAACAGGGCCAGAGCCTCAGTGGTTTATTGCAGTTGGCCGCGCCCTCGGACTTTGGCCGCAATGTGCTGCTGGGCTGGCTGGATGAGTTCAAGCTGGAGCACCCTGATATCCGCTTGCAACTGTTGCTCAACGACAGCAATGCCGACTTGTTTCGCGACACCGTCGACATTGCCTTGCGCTTTGGCGTGCCGAGGGACTCCAGCCTCGTGGCCCTGCCGGTGGTACCCGATCACCATCGCATTGCCTGCGCCAGCCCCGACTACCTCGCGCGCCACGGCACCCCGCATACACCCGAAGATTTGTCCCACCACAGCACGCTGCGCTATATGCGCCGGGGCCAGGCCAATAGCACCTGGTATTTCCGCCAGGGGGCGTTGCTTCAAGAGGTTGAGGTGAGCGGTGACTACCTCAGCGATGACGGCGAGATTGTCCGTCGCTGGGCGTTGGCGGGGCATGGCATTGCTTATAAAGCTAACCTGGACGTGGCCCGTGATATTCAGGCCGGACGGCTGGTGCCCCTGCTACCCGACTGGCAAGGCGAACCCACGCCGTTCAACCTGATGTGCCCGAACCGCCTGCAAGTGTCGGAACGCGTGAAAGTGCTGCATCGTTTTTTACAGGCGCGCTGCGTGACTTTGCTACGCACATGAAGAAATGCGCTCAGGGCTTGTTCCAGAGCGCTCGGGTCTGGTATTGCATCACTTACATTTTGCCTGCCATGAGGAGCTTTGCATGATTTACCGCACATTGGGCCACTCCGGGTTGAAGGTCAGCGCTCTGACCCTCGGCACCATGATGTTTGGCGAACAGACCAGCACCGAAGATTCGCTGCGCATCATCGACAAGGCCTGGGACCAGGGCATCAATTTCATCGACACCGCTGACGTGTACACAGGCGGGCGCTCCGAGGAAATCGTCGGTGAGGCGATTGCACGCAACCGCCACGATTGGGTGGTGGCCTCCAAAGTCGGCTTCGGCCCTGCCGATGGCGTGCCCAACCGCAGCGGTTTGAGCCGCAAGCGTATGTTCACTGCGCTGGACGCCAGCCTGGCACGGCTGGACACCGACTACCTGGACATCTACTACCTGCACCGCGAAGACCACGACACGCCGTTGGAGGTCACCGTGTCCGCCATCGGTGACTTGATCCGCGAAGGCAAGGTTCGCTATTGGGGCCTGTCCAATTACCGGGGTTGGCGCATCGCTGAAGTGATTCGCGTGGCTGAACGCCTGGGGGTTGATAAACCCATCATCAGCCAACCGTTGTACAACATCGTCAATCGCCAGGCCGAGGTGGAACAGATCACCGCTGCAGCGGCTTATGGGCTGGGCGTGGTGCCTTACAGCCCGCTGGCCCGAGGGGTGCTCAGCGGCAAGTACGCACCGGACGTCACGCCTGAACCCGGCAGCCGTGCCGCGCGCCAGGACAAGCGCATCCTGGAAACCGAGTGGCGGGTTGAATCACTGCGCATTGCCCAGCAGATCCAGCAATACACCCAAGGGCGTGGCGTAGGGATCGTCGAGTTCGCAATCGCCTGGGTGCTGAACAATGCGGCGGTGAGCTCGGCGATCGTCGGGCCACGGACCGAGGCGCAGTGGGACGCCTACACCGGGGCGCTGGCGGTGCAGATCAGCGCCGAAGACGAGGCGTTCATTGATTCGTTGGTCACGCCGGGGCATTCGTCCTCGCCGGGGTTCAACGATGTCGGGCATTTTGTATCCGGTCGATTGGTACGCCTGTAGACTGCCGACGAAATAATCGGCTTTCGCGAGGACAGCGTGTCTAAAGGTGTGGTGTTATCGGTCTTGGCCTCGGTGTTGTTTGCGGTGATGTATTACTTCACATCGCTGCTTACCCCCCTGAGTGGCCTGGAAATTTTCGGCTGGCGCATGTTGCTCACCGTACCCTGCATGACGGTGTTCATGATTGTCAGCGGTGAGTGGCGCAGGGTGTTGGAACTGCTGCGCAGGCTGGCGGCTAAGCCACGGCTGATTGGCGGCGTGCTGGTGTCTTCTGCCCTGCTCGGCGTGCAGTTGTGGCTGTTCATGTGGGCGCCGCTCAATGGGCGTAGCCTGGACGTGTCGGTGGGGTATTTCCTGCTGCCGTTGACCATGGTGCTCACCGGGCGCCTGGTCTACGGCGAGCGTCTGTCACGGCTGCAACAGATCGCCGTGGTGTTGGCGGCGCTTGGCGTGTTGAACGAGCTGTATCAGGCCGGAGGTTTTTCCTGGGCAACACTGGTGGTGATCATCGGCTACCCGGTGTACTTCGTGGTGCGTAAGTACCTGAGCACCGACCATCTGGGTGGGCTGTGGCTGGATATGGCGTTGATGCTGCCGGTGGCCTGGTGGTTTGTACAAAACGGCGAACAAGGCTTTGCCGTACTGGATGGGCATCCAAAGCTCTATGCATTGATTCCCATGCTGGGCCTTATCAGTGCCTCAGCGCTGGTGAGTTACATCATTGCCAGTCGCTTGTTGGCTTTCAGCCTGTTCGGGCTGCTGAGCTATGTGGAGCCGGTATTGCTGCTCGGAGTGGCGCTGCTGTTGGGCGAAGGGATCGAGGGCGGACAGTGGCTGACCTATATTCCGATCTGGCTGGCGGTAATGGTGCTGGTGTATGAGGGGTTCAAGCATTTGGTGCGCCAGCGTCGCGCTTGAATGGGAAGCTGGGAATGAACGGGTATTGCGAGGGTATCCGTACCCCTCTGTATGACAGCGAAGATTGATTCAGACCTTCACTTCGGGTGTCGCCTCTTCTGGGGTGCCCACCTTCCTTTCGATGACGTCAGCCACTGTGTTCAACCTATCCCGCCACTTGCCGTACTGGGGAATATTACTCTGGGCTTCATTGCCAAATTTCTCCAGCTGGGCATCCATCACTTCCTGGCTGACGCCAAATATCTTACCGAGCCGATTATCGTGGTTCAACTGAAGCAGCGTGCCCTTTACGGGGTTTTTCAGCACCTCTTCGATGGAGGCCGCCACGTCGTCAGGAACTCCGAACTGTTGCAATGCAGTCCCAAGACCGTCGCCCGGGTTTCTGAGCTGCTTGATGAGATAACCCCAAAAGTCGCTCAGATCATTAGGCCCCGTCTTGCTATAGGCTTGGGCTGCAACTTTCTGTTTGGTGAACTCAGCGATTGTGATGGGTTCGCCAAGCGGGTCCTTATTGTTCAGCCCGTTTCTGACGAAGTAATAACCGTCCTGACTGCCACCCCTGAAATTCCCATAAGCGTCGTAATCAAATAGGACGTTTTTTCCATCTTCCCGGGTACCGATATAGGTCGCTTGGCCATTGGACTCCAGCTTGTATAGCTTCACGTTGGATAGGCCATTGACCTCAACTGGCGGGACGGTCACGTCCTTGTTCAAACGCTCGAAAATATCGCCTCGCTCTCGACCAAAACTTCCCACCACCACGCTGGAGTCTTTTTCTGAGCCAAACTCGCTTAGTCGTGTCCTGACCCGTTCCTCCTGCTTGGGTGCTTCAGAATGAGAAAAGTGCCGCGCAAATCGATCCAGCTCGGCAGGGTTTTTGGCTACAGCCTTAACCCATTCAGTTAGCTCTTCAACGGTGTTGAACTCATGAAACGACGTCACTTCATCTTCCGGCATATACACGATGAAGTTAGGGCCTTCGGCCGTCGCGGGCACACGTTTGATTACCATCATGTCTTTGGATTGGACGCCATCGACGGCAAAAGTCGAAACGCTTACGTATGGCGCGCCGGGTTTGTCAGGTTTCACTGCCGCCTTCGTCATCTGATACCCCCCGGCGGTGAGTGTGCCGCCCAAGTATTCGGTTTCACCGTCATCGAGAAACTTTTTACGCGCCTGATCGACCGGGTCTGCATTGCCGGTTGAACGGACATTGCGCACAGGCCCTGCCTGCTCCGTTGATACAGATGGGCCGATCGGGCGTTGAGGGGTAGGAGAATTTACATTCATAAGAGAGCCTCTTCATGGTTCAGACGCAGGCTTTTCCTGCGTCCTGCCCTCTATGTGATATGTGAAGAAACATCTGTTCCTATTTCACCGCCGTTCAATTGCGACAGAACGCAACGCACACGAAAAAGCCCGGTAAAAACCGGGCTTTTTCGTTATCCAGTCAATCAGTCGGCGGTCAAGACACCACGACGCACCTGGTCACGTTCGATCGACTCGAACAGCGCCTTGAAGTTGCCCTCGCCAAACCCATCGTCGCCTTTGCGCTGGATGAATTCGAAGAACACTGGGCCCATCAGGGTTTCCGAGAAGATCTGCAGCAGTAGACGCTTGTCACCGGCAACCGACGAGCCATCCAGCAGAATGCCGCGCGATTGCAACTGGTCCACCGGCTCACCGTGGTTCGGCAGGCGGCCTTCAAGCATTTCGTAGTAAGTGTCGGGCGGCGCGGTCATGAAGCGCATGCCGATCTTCTTCAGCGCGTCCCAGGTCTGGATCAGGTCGTCGGTGAGGAACGCGACGTGCTGGATGCCCTCGCCGTTGAATTGCATCAGGAACTCTTCGATCTGCCCGGCGCCCTTGGACGACTCTTCGTTCAAGGGAATACGGATCTTGCCATCCGGCGCGCTCATGGCCTTGGAGGTCAAGCCGGTGTATTCGCCCTTGATATCGAAGTACCGCGCTTCGCGGAAGTTGAATAGCTTCTCGTAGAAGTTGGCCCAATAAATCATGCGCCCGCGATAGACGTTGTGGGTCAGGTGGTCGATGACCTTGAGGCCCGCGCCTACCGGGTTGCGATCAACGCCTTCGAGGTACACGAAGTCGATGTCGTAGATCGAGTTGCCTTCGCCGAAACGGTCAATCAGGTACAACGGCGAACCGCCAATGCCTTTGATTGCCGGCAGGTTCAATTCCATCGGGCCGGTGTCGATGTGGATCGGCTGGGCCCCCAGCTCCAGGGCACGTTTGTAGGCCTGTTGCGAGTCCTTGACGCGGAACGCCATGCCGCACACCGACGGGCCGTGCTCGGCCGCGAAATAGGAAGCGAGGCTGTCGGGTTCGTTGTTGAGGATCAGGTTGATCTCGCCCTGGCGATACAGGTGCACGTTCTTGGAGCGATGGGTCGCCACTTTGGTGAAGCCCATGATCTCGAAGATCGGCTCCAGGGTGCCTGGGGTGGGCGCGGCAAATTCGATGAATTCAAAGCCCATCAGGCCCATTGGGTTTGCGAGTTGGTCGGTCATGTTCGGTGCCTCATCATTCTTGTAGGTAGCAATTGATTAGTTGCGAGCAAGGATGAGGCTGGAGGGTGGCGCACAAGAGAGGCCTCGCACGCTACGGGCGAGGAAGTCACCAAAGATGAGGGGGGAGCCAAGTAGCTTCATGGTGTCATCAGTCTCTGACGGCCGAGGCTTGCGTGAGCGCAAGTCCATATTCTTGTATGCGTAAACTGATTCTACACAGCGTAACCAGGTTTGTCCGTACTCTTATCAAATCCCCATTGCCCTGCCCGGCGCAAGGGGTTTGTTGCACAGGTAGATACCCAGCAGGATGATTGCGCCGCCCAGTAACATCGGCATGCATATCGGTTCTGTGATGCTGGATCGGCGTCAGTCTTCCCCGGCTGCCCTGGCATTCATCGCGCTGGCACAAGGGCTGTACCCCTCGCCTACTTAGTTACCGGCCTATGCGCTGCGTGCTCTCATGCGTCGCGCCATAGTCATCCAATGTGGTGAAGCGCAGCGTCGGCGTACCTCGCCACGGTACAACCCAACCCGGCATGATCAACTCGGCCGTTGAGCGCGGTGCCAGCATCGGTGGGTTTTCATGGCGGTATTCGACGCCCTCAAGGTTGAGTGCCACGCTGGACAAGGTCACATGAAAGGCACTCGGGTTGCGCACCCGCAGCACCGGGCGGTCGTCTGCCAGTTGCCATTGCAGCGCCGCCACGGCATCTTCCGCCCTGCCAGGCAACGCATTGGGGCGCAGGAACAGTTTGATGCGCGTGCGAAACGCCAGTTGCAGTTGATGGCTTGCCGCGTCAGTAGGCCGTATCCCTAGCACATTCAGCCAATACACCACTTCCTGAGGATCGGTCATGGCTTGTCTGGGTACCGGGTGATAAATCACCCGCAACGCTTGAGCCTTGCCGGGGTCCATTCGCAGAATCGGTGGTGTGACAGTAAAGGGTACGTCACTCAATTCCGGCGCCATCTGGGGGTCGCCTTCATCGATCCATACCTGTACCAGCCGTGGGCTGTCCGCCTCGTTGCGCAGGGTGAGGGTTACCACCCGTGCCGCGGCCGGGTAAATAAGCCGGGTGCGATCAATGACGATTTCCGCTTGCACCATCGCCATAGATGCCGCCAGTGCCAGACCGGACACGCAGTTCAATAAGACTCGGATCATCACGCCGACTACCGATAGGCCAAAGTGAAGGTCGCCAGCCCGTTGGCCGTGCCCGGGCGGACGGTGGCGCCGGTTTGTATGTAGCGCGCGGTCAAGGGAATCTGGAAGGTGCCGTTGCCGGTGCTGCCTGCCAACCATTGATTCGGCGTGCCGATAGCGGCGGCGTCGGGGCCGTAGCTGATCAGGCGGTTGCCAAACAGCAGTTGCAGCGCCACGCCCTTGGCGGTGGAGTTGGCGGTCAATGTCAGTTGGTCACTGCGATTGGCCGGTTGGGTCTGGTCGGTCAAGGTCAACAGCACATCGCTCTCAGCGCCCCCGCCACCAGCGCACTGCAAGGTGATGGTGCGGGTGGCATTGCCGGCCACGCTGCCAATGCCCTTGAACGCCCTGCTCTCCACCGCCCCCAGCGGGATCGCCACGGAGGGCGTCGAGACCGTGCAGGTGGGTTTACTCGGCGGGCCGACTTCGACACTGCCGAAGTTGAACGCGTGGTGCGTGTCGCTGGTGTACAGGTACAAGCCCGCGAAGGTACGCGGCGTAATGGTGCCGCCCTGGATCGGGCCGGTTACCACGAAGAACAAGCGGCCGCGCAAGCCCCACGTAGGCAAACCGGGATGGATCGGTCCGCGCAGCACCGTGACTCCGGTGGTTACGGTTTGCATCGGCCCCACGTCACGGTCCTGCGCCATAAACGCAAACCCGACGCCTTGCACGCCGGTCAGATGAACCGGCATGACGACCCCTGAGTGGAAGAAGTTACGTCCTGTCCAGGGAATCTCCCGTGCAATCCGCGTGGACGACCAATAGCGAACAATAAGGTTGGGCGGATATGTGCACCTCAACCCGTGCGCTACCTCAACGGGGTAGCCACCCGGGTTGCCCAGGGCCTGGCCGACCACAGGGTTGGCGGGCACCGTAATACGCGGCACCGACAGCACCGTCGGCGGCGCGGGCGTACACGTCGCCTTGGCTTGGGCATGGGGCGCGCTGGCGAGGGCGATGCAGGTCACCATTACAAGCCCTGCCAAACGTTGCGTACCGGGGCTGATCATCGGCTGCTGACCTCATTGTTGGCGGTGTTGGCGTGGCACCGGCTGACCAGTTGGTCGGCATTTTCCTGGCGGTGCCCCGGTGGCCGCGGTGGCAGACGGTATGGGATATAGCAGCGGTCACTTGCCGCCTCGGTCCAACGCACGGTCAGCGTGCCCTGGTCGGCCACGCCGCGCACAAACGCCTTGCCGGCTTGCCCAATCACCCCGACTTCCCTGCCCTGCTCGTCGAACACCTGAGCGGCAAAAGGCAGCGGCTGACCGTTGCGATGGGTCGCCTTGATCACCACCGCACGGCCACTGACGGTCTCGAACTTGACCAGCGACACTGCGCCCCCTGTCGGTACCACCGAGTGATTCGATTCCTTGAGCTCCACATCCATGGGCATGCCTTCTGGGTCGATATCCACGTCATTGGGATGGTAGGCCCGCAAGCTCGGCAACACGCCATAGCCGTGTGAGTCGATGCGTACACCCCCACCGATCTGCGCGCCCTGGGCATCCGGTGCATACACCAGTGCCGACGCTTCACCGAGGCTTTGCGAGAGGGTCACGCCACCGCTATGGGCAATCAGCCCGCCGTCGGCGCCCATGGACACTTGTGCGTTGTTGCCACTCTGGCCGTAACCTGCGCGCAGGTTGGCCGTGCTGCTGCGATACCCGGCGTAGGCATTGAAGCTGGAACCGGCCTGGCTCCCCGTGCCCTGGCTGCCGGCCAGGCCGTAGTGCCCCTCTGACGCCTCGCCGAGCAAGCCATTGATGCCCACTTGCTGTTGACTGCCCTTTGATTCGCCGGTGTCGCGCGACAAAGCGCTGCTCAGGGTCGGCGCCGACGTGCCCTGGCCCAGCGGCATCGACAGGGTCAGCGCCAGACGATTATCGACGCGACCGGGTTGCAACGCGCGGCCGAAAAAGATCGCGTCACTGTGGTCACGATCGCTGGGTGGGTCGGCGTCGCTGACCCTTGAGCGCTGCGCCGAAATGTTCCAGTTGAGCTGCTTCCAGCGTGATCCATAGCTGAGGGTGAAGGATGTCTGGCGACCTTGCCGGCTCGCCCAGTAGTCAACAGAACTGCCGTACAGGCTCAAGGTGCCTTCCCCCAGGTGCTGGCTGATCGTCAGGTCGAGACGGCTTTTCTGGCGGGCATAGCCCTCGATGTTCCCATGCTGGCGGGCCAGCTCCTGCACATTCAAAGCATCCGGCAGGCTCAGATAGCCGGCCGTGGAGAAGCGGTAGGCGCCCAGCGCAAAATGGGCTCCGGAAAATGGCAGGTTTTTGTTGTAGGCCAGGCCCCAACTGTGTCCGCCAACCACCCCGTTGCCCTCAACGCGGGTGCGCGAGTGCGTGGTGTCCAGGGCAAACGCGCCGATGGGCGTACTCATCGCCAGCCCGGCTTTGCCCTGCAAGTATCCCCGGGAGACCGCGCTGCCGCCGTACAGGCTCAAGCCATCGGTAAGGCCATGCTGCAAGGTGCCCTGAAACACCATGGGGCTGGTCTTGCTGACCCCGCGTTGCTGCACTTGGCCCAACGTGGTGCTGTAGTGAGTGGCGCCCTGGCGCAATAATTGTGGGGCCACGGAATACGGCACGACAAAGGTGGTGCGGCGCCCGTCCACCTCGGTGACGCTGACATTAAGGTCACCACCGTAGCCCGTGGGATAGAGGTCGTCGATGACAAAAGGCCCCGGGGCAACCTGGGTTTCGTAGATCGTGTAGCCGTTCTGGCGCACCGTTACCGTGGCGTTGCTGTCGGCGATGCCGTGTATCTGCGGTGCATAGCCTTGTTGCGACGGCGCCAGCATGCGGTCATCGGTCGACAGAGTGATGCCCCGCACCCGCACGCCGTCGAGGACCTGGCCGTTACTGAAGCTGTCGCCAAGGGTCAGTTGCGAACGCCAGGCCGACAAGGGCCGTTGCAGGTACGTGGCGGTGTGTTGATAAGGCAACAGACCGCCACGGGAAGTCCAGGCCTGGCCGCCTTGGTGGCGCAGGCGCCAGTCGCCGAGGTTGACGCCGCCGTTGAGGCCCAGGTAACCCCGACCTTCCCCCGCCCCCGAAGTCACCGCTGCGGCGCTGAAGGTGTAATTGAGCAGCGCAACGTCGAGCCCCTTGTCCCAACGGGCCGGGTCAACGTAACCGCGCGCGGCTCGGCTGAGGTAAGCCTGCGGGATATTGACGTCGAGCGTCAGGGTCTCAATGTCGAGCTGGCTGCTGGCCAGGGGGATCCATTGGGTAAATTCACGGCACTGCGTGTCGGCGCTGCGTTCGTCAGGTGGCAGCACGACTCCGAGTTGGGCAAGTTCCAGGGCGCTCACGCAAGGCTGGACG
Organism: Pseudomonas sp. B2021; assembly: GCF_018135665.1. NCBI lineage: Bacteria > Pseudomonadati > Pseudomonadota > Gammaproteobacteria > Pseudomonadales > Pseudomonadaceae > Pseudomonas > Pseudomonas sp. B2021. The sequence continues at coordinate 3,143,813 of NZ_SMOF01000001.1, read as the reverse complement.
TTGTCCTGGTCATCACGCGAGACAAAGCTGATTTCACGGCGCCCCGCGGATTGCCCATTGAGGAATACATCCACACGATAGACACCAGGCGCCAATGCATTGCCCGTATTGAAACGCGAAATATCCACCGCCGTGGACAAGCCGGTGGTAAACGCCTCGATATCAAACAATAGCGCCGCGGCTTCGGCCGGCAGGCATAAGGTCGTGAACACACCCAGCGACACCATCAGCCGCGAGTTGCACAACAGCCAGGCAAACACGGGATGCCCCGTAAATGGCAGGTAAACAGACATAATCAAAACTTCAGGGGGGCTCGCTGCGGCGCGGAGAATGCGCCGTAATCATTGATGTATTTGAAATGCACCTGGGCGTCCGCGGGGATCGTCGGCAGGGTGCCGCGTACAGGCAGTTCAAGGCTGGCACCTGGCGGCACCATGCCTTCTTGTACCGGTATCAGGTGGGCGTCAGGCCGAGGGCCCAGCGCCAGTGCCACCTCGTTGAAGGTCACGTGAAAGGCCGTAGGGTTGTGTACGCGCAGTACGGCTGCGCGCTCGGTGCGCCTCAGACTCCAGCGCAGTTGCGCGGGGGCCTGGTCTGCACTGCCAGGCAAATGACGGGGGCGAAAAAACACTTTGGTGCGGATACGAAAAGCAAACTGCAGATGATTCCCTTCAGGGGCTTGTTCACCGAGTTCGGCCGCACTGATTTTCGGGGGGACCTCCAAGGCATTAAGCCAGAACAAGGACTCTCGATCTGGCGGCAACGGATCCTGGGTGTAGACCAGCCGCACACCCTGGCTTCTCCCTGGATCCAGGCGAAACACTGGGGGCGAGAGGCTGAACGGCACGTCGCTATGGGAGGGATCTGGAGTGGCATCGCCTTGATCCAGCCACACCTGGACCAGGCGCGGTGCCCGTTTATCGTCGTTGCTCAGGCGCAGGGTGATTTCACGGCGCTGCTGGGGGTAGATGTGCCGTGTGCCATCGATCACCACTCCCGCGTGGGCCGTGGACGGTAAGCCGGCGATGACAGCAAAGGTAAGGCTCGCCAGTAATGTGCGAAAAAGCATGCGTCCTTCCTTCAAGGCAGGGCCTGGCAGGTCGCCAGGCCCACTGGCCTTGATCAGGGGAATGTCACGGAATACAGCACTTGCGTGCTGATCGGGCCGGCGGTCGCTGCCCCCGTGGCGAAGTACTGAGCTGCAAATGGCAGCGTCACCGCGCCGCCGTCAGGCACTGTCGAGGTACTCGAAGTCAGGCCCAGCCGCAGATCCAGGGGCTGGTTGGTGACGCCGTCTACAATCTGTACTTCCACGAACTTTGCCGGTTCGGGTGTGGCTGGCGCCTGATTGACCAGGTTACCGGTCGCCGGGTTGATGGCCGGGCTGCTGCTCTCGAATAACACCGCGACCACCGTATCCTTCGGGCAACTGCCGACTTGGATAAAGAACGGCTTTACCCCCGCCGTCTGCCCGGCAGCCTTGAGTGCGCTGGCCTGGACCTTGTGCAGCGCAATGGCAAAGTCCGGCCCGGCGCCAGGCGCAGCGCCTGCCCCGCCACTGATGCTGCAGGTGGTGCCAGTGATCTCACCGGTCAGGGTGATAGTGCCGTCCGCCGCGAACGCCGGTAGAGCGACAACGCTGTTAGCCATCAACAAGGCAACGGCCAGTGCGATTTTTTTCATTGCTGCAAATTCCTGTGGAGTCGTTAAAAGGCTGCAAGGCGGCTTCCGACATTCGAAAGACACGCGCCGACCGGCCCGCCAAAATTGGGCTAGCACGGCACTGAGAGAGGCTGGAGGGGTACGGTCCTGAGTCTCTTACTTCTTGCAACGATGTTTATGTTGCCTAGATGAAATCCCCGCCACAACTGACCGAACGGCTAGGTCAACCCGCTCAAAACAACTGAGCAGGCCTGCGTATTGCCATCTATCATCGGCTTATCTCACTCTTTTTCTCACGACTGACCGCCCCTATGCCCCTGACCGTCAAAGGCCCACGAAGCCGAGCCGCACGCTATTTCATCAGTGCAACCAGCGGCGTGTTGCCCATCTTGCTGGGGGTTGTGATTCTGTATTGGCAAGCCGAGCGCACCCTTGAACAAAGCACGGCGCAAACCGCTCAAGAAGCGGTGCGCCAGTTCGACCTGATGCTCGACAACACCGCCATCGCTGCCCAGGCTTTGCTGCCGCTGGCCGGTAAACCTTGTGACAGCGCCGCCAAGTTGGCGCTACGTGAACAAGTCACGCGTCGGCCGTTTGTGCGGGCCACCACACTGTCCTGGCAGAAAAACATCTATTGCAGCTCGTTGTTTGGCGGTCGCTACCAATCGCCCGTCAACCCCGACGACTACGTGGATGGGCGCCTGTGGTTGATGAAAGGCAACCCCGTCACACCCGATACCGCCCTGCTGGTGTACCGCCTGGTCCAAGGCGATCAAGGCGCGTTTGCCTCGGTTGACGGTTACCACCTCACCAACGCCTTGCGCTTGATCAGCCGTTACGCGTATTTGGTATTGCACGTCGGCCCGAACTGGCTGGGTGCCGACGGCAAAGTGCATCAAGGCGCGTTGCCGACATTTGCCGTGGCGCCACAGCGCCTGGCTTCCGAGCGCTATCAATACAGTGTCGAGGCCGGAATGCCCGAGGGTGAAGTCTGGCGCTATATGCAGGCGCGGTATCCGGCCCTGTTCAGCCTGGTGGTGTTCTTCGGGATATTGGCGGGGCTGCTCGCTCACTGGCTGCAAAAACGTTCGTCAGCGCCAACCCACGAGTTACAACGCGCCTTGGGGGCCAATGAATTCATCCCCTATTTCCAACCGGTGGTACGCGGTGACACCCGCCAATGGGCCGGGTGTGAGGTGCTGATGCGTTGGAAGCATCCCAAAGAAGGGCTGGTGCGCCCGGACCTGTTTATTCCCCTGGCCGAAGACTCCGGCCTGATCGTGCCGATGACCCGTGCCCTGCTGCGCCAGACTGCCGCGCAACTGGCGCCTCATGCCGCGCGCTTCAGCCCAGGCTTTCATATCGGCGTGAATATCACTGCGCGCCATTGCCAGGACATGGCGCTGGTGCAGGACTGCCGGGAATTCCTCGCCGCGTTCCCACCCGGCCAGGTCACCCTGGTGCTGGAGTTGACCGAGCGGGAGTTGATCGAACCCACCGAGACCACCCGCCGCCTGTTCGAGGCGCTGCATCAAATGGGGGTCATGATTGCCATTGATGATTTTGGCACCGGCCACTCCAGCTTGGGCTATTTGCGCAATTTCAACGTCGACTACTTGAAGATCGATCAAAGCTTTGTCGCCATGATCGGTGCGGATGCGCTGTCGCGGCATATTCTGGACAGCATCATAGAGTTATCAGTCAAGCTGGATCTAGGCATTGTTGCCGAAGGCGTAGAAACAGCCCAACAGTGTGAGTACCTCGTGGCCCAGGGCGTGGATTTCCTACAGGGTTACCTGTTTGGCCGACCATTACCCTGCGATGAATTCATTAAATCGTTGGGCATCGTGGAATAGCCTTGCGCGGCCTATGATGAAAGATTGGTCTTTCTTTAAAAGACATGATTTACTCAGGATGAATTAACTACTACAATTTTTTCTGCCTGTGCAGAACTCGCAGAAGGGTCTTTTTCGTTGACGTGGCTTAACGTTCTTGGCTTATAGCTTTGTCTGCAGTTGATATCAGCAACTACATTATTGGAGTACAGATTTTGTCCAGACTCGCCGAATTTCGCGCAGCAGAAAAAGCCCTTCAAGAGCAGCTTGCACAGCTGGAATCCTTGAAGAACGACGCTGGCCTGAAGAAAGAAATCGAATTCGAAGAAAAGCTCAAGACGCTGATGGGCAAATACGACAAGAGCCTGCGTGATGTGATCGCTATCCTCGATCCCGCGCCACGCAAAGGCGGTGCACCGGCCGCCGCCGCGCCTAAACAGCGCCGCGCACGGGTGATCAAGGTTTACCACAACCCGCACACCGGCGAACTGATCGAGACCAAAGGTGGCAACCACCGCGGCCTCAAAGCCTGGAAAGAAGAGTACGGCGCTGCCACTGTAGACTCCTGGCTTCGCGGCTGAAACATGTACTAAAAAATAGCCCCGCATACGCGGGGCTTTTTTTGCTCTAACGGTTCGGAATCGAACTTAACTCAGCGTTCATATTGTTCAAATTCGCTCAGCTTGAGCGGGTCAAAGTTTCAGACTGTTACGCACCAAACTGACTTCCTCCTTGCTCGCCTCGTACGCTTGCGCCTGGCCGGCGTATGAAAAAACATAGGCTTTGTCGACATCCAGCGCACCGACTAATGTTTGCGACAATACGTGTCGACCGTTCTCGGTAATCACGCAGGTAGTTTCCAGCGCGTCAAGCCGACTCAATGTCGTGGGGTGCATTTTGCTGCACACGCTTTGATAACCGCCACGGGCAAAGTCTTTCTGGATGGACTTGCGCATCTCCAGCAACACGCCAGCAAGATTAACTTTATGGCCGGCCTCAATTGGCGTTCCGGTCAACTCCATGACCATCAACGTGGCGCCATTTTCATCATTCTTGATCGCTCGCTGCCGGGACACTGCTAGGGGTTTGGCAGGCGGCTCGCCGTCAGGCACGACTTCTTCGACCTGCCAACCGCTGGGCCAATGGACCTGCGGCTCGGCGGCCAGCACAAACGGGCTGCCCAACAACACGCACATAGCACTCAACAGCGGCCTACGAAACTCGATCATTGCGAAAAACACCCAAGGTTCCAGCGGCAAAGTGTGCGGCCCGGCGCGCGCTGACCGCAAGGGCCTGGCGCGCTTTTTCATTTGGCGCAGCCGGTGCGCCTTGCGTATCATGGCCCGTCTGCATGGAGGCAGACCGCAAGCCAATGGACCGCTCATCTCACATTTTTTCTGGAGGGCCCATGAGCCTGCACGAATTGAACACCTTCCCGGGCGTCACCGCCCAACCCGACAACGCCACGGCGAACTTCGTGTTCAACCACACCATGTTGCGGGTCAAGGACATCACCAAGTCGCTGGACTTCTACACGCGCATCCTGGGTTTCTCCCTGGTCGAGAAACGTGACTTCCCGGAAGCCGAATTCAGCCTGTACTTCCTGGCCCTAGTGGACAAGGCCCAGATCCCGGCCGACGCCGCCGAGCGTACCCAGTGGATGAAGTCGATTCCGGGCATCCTCGAACTGACCCACAACCACGGCACCGAAAACGATGCCGACTTTGCCTACCACAACGGCAACACCGACCCACGTGGCTTTGGCCATATCTGTATCTCGGTGCCGGACATTGTCGCGGCGTGCGAACGCTTCGAAGCCTTGGGCTGTGATTTCCAGAAGCGCCTGACGGATGGCCGCATGAAGAGCCTCGCGTTCATCAAGGACCCGGATGCTTATTGGGTCGAGATCATTCAGCCGGCGCCGATGTAATAAGCACTGCGTGACGCGGAGCGTCACCGGATGCATTCCCACGCGGAGCGTGGGAACGAGAAAAACCCCATGATCGCTCATGGGGTTTTTCATTTTCAGCTCAGGATGATTTACGCCGGAGCAGAGGTACGGATCAGGTGATCGAACGCGCTCAACGAAGCCTTGGCGCCCTCGCCTACTGCAATCACGATCTGCTTGTACGGCACGGTGGTGACGTCACCGGCGGCGAACACGCCAGGCAGTGAAGTCTCGCCACGGGCATCGACAATGATCTCGCCGCGCGGCGACAGCTCTACGGTGCCTTTGAGCCAGTCAGTGTTGGGCAGCAAGCCAATCTGCACAAAGATGCCTTCCAGGTCGATGGTCTTGAACTCACCAGTGTCGCGGTCCTTGTAGGCAAGGCCGGTGACTTTCTGGCCATCGCCTTTGACTTCACTGGTCAATGCGCTGGTGATCACATCCACGTTCGGCAGGCTGTAGAGCTTGCGTTGCAACACGGCATCGGCGCGCAGCTTGCTGTCGAACTCAAGCAAGGTGACATGGCTGACGATACCGGCCAGGTCAATGGCCGCTTCCACGCCGGAGTTACCGCCGCCGATCACCGCCACACGCTTGCCCTTGAACAACGGGCCATCGCAGTGCGGGCAGAAGCACACGCCACGGGCTTTGTATTCCTGCTCGCCGGGCACTCCCATTTCTCTCCAGCGGGCGCCAGTGGCCAGGATCACGGTCTTGGACTTGAGTGTGGCACCGCTTTCGAAGCGAATTTCGTGCAGCTCACCGGCATTTTTTGCCGGTACCAGGCGGCTGGCGCGTTGCAGGTTCATGATGTCCACGTCGTACTGACGCACATGGGCTTCCAGTGCGCTGGCCAGTTTCGGCCCTTCGGTTTCCTGTACCGAGATAAAGTTCTCAATGGACATGGTGTCCAGCACCTGGCCACCAAAGCGTTCAGCCGCCACACCAGTACGAATACCTTTACGTGCTGCGTAGATGGCAGCCGAAGACCCGGCCGGGCCACCGCCCACCACCAGGACGTCGAAGGCGTCCTTGGCGCTGATTTTCTCTGCGGCTTTCTCGATACCGCTAGTGTCGAGCTTGGCGAGGATCTCTTCGAGGCCCATGCGGCCCTGGCCAAAGTTGACCCCGTTCAAGTAGACGCTCGGCACCGCCATGATCTGGCGCTCATCGACTTCGGCCTGGAACAACGCACCGTCAATCGCGACGTGGCGGATGTTCGGGTTGAGCACGGCCATCAGGTTCAACGCCTGGACTACGTCCGGGCAGTTCTGGCAGGACAGCGAGAAGTAAGTCTCGAAGCTGAACTCGCCTTTGAGGGCACGGATCTGTTCAATCACCTCGACACTGGCCTTCGACGGGTGCCCACCGACTTGCAGCAGGGCCAGCACCAGCGAAGTGAATTCATGGCCCATGGGGATGCCGGCGAAACGCAGGTTGATATCGGCACCCGGGCGGTTGATGGAGAACGATGGCTTGCGCGCATCATTGCCATCGGTGTTCAGGGTAATCAGCGTGGAGAGGCTGGTTACGTCCTGCAAAAGAGCAAGCATTTCCTGGGATTTCGCACCGTCGTCGAGGGAGGCGACGATCTCGATCGGCTGGGTGACCCGTTCCAGGTATGACTTCAACTGAGCTTTAAGATTGGCGTCCAACATACGGGCGATTTCCTGTTCATTCGGTTTATTGCAGACAAAAAAACGCCCGAGCGAATCTCGCCCGGGCGTTTTGAGGGCGGATGCAGCTTACTTAAGTGCGGATACCCGCCCTTGATACGCGTTCACAGACTTAGATCTTGCCGACCAGGTCCAGAGACGGCGCCAGAGTGGCCTCGCCTTCTTTCCATTTGGCTGGGCAGACTTCACCTGGGTGGGCAGCAACGTACTGAGCGGCCTTGATCTTGCGCAGCAGCTCGGAAGCGTCACGGCCTACACCACCGTCGTTCAGCTCAACGATCTTGATTTGACCTTCTGGGTTGATCACGAAGGTGCCGCGGTCTGCCAGGCCAGCTTCTTCGATCAGCACGTCGAAGTTGCGGGAGATGGTCAGGGTTGGGTCGCCGATCATGGTGTACTGGATTTTGCCAATGGCTGGCGAAGTGTTGTGCCAGGCAGCGTGGGCAAAGTGGGTGTCGGTGGAAACGCTGTAGATTTCGACGCCCAGCTTCTGGAATTCGGCGTAGTTGTCAGCCAGGTCTTCCAGTTCGGTTGGGCAAACGAAGGTGAAGTCGGCTGGGTAGAAGAATACAACCGACCACTTGCCTTTCAGGTCAGCGTCGGTCACATCGACGAAGCTGCCGTTTTTGAAAGCGGTAGCTTTAAACGGTTTTACTTGGCTGTTGATGATAGGCATCGTTGACTCTCCGTCAGGGGTTAAGAAGTTGATGAGATGAATCCTACCGGCTCTTTCGGTCGATGGCTCATTGGCAAACCTGATGCTGGCGATTGGTTTTCTCTATCAGGTAACTGTATTAATAGAAGAAATCTCAAATCAGTGGTTGGGTTGCCAGGGTCATGCCTAGAAACGGCGTCGCTTCAACATAGCGCATCGCAGATTTCATGTCGTTCCAACCGACGTAACTCATCAGCGACTTCAAATCCCAGCCACTGCGATGCGCCCAAGTGGCAAAGCCCCGCCGCAGCGAGTGGCTGGTGTATTGCTCGGCGGGGATGCCTGCGCGCTCAAGGGCCTGGCGCAGTAGCGGGATCACACTGTTGGGGTGCAAGCCCTCCTCGCCCAGGTTGCCCCAGCGGTCAATGCCACGGAATACCGGCCCGCGCACCAAAGCCGAGGCGCTGAGCCACTCGCTATAAGCCTGCACCGGGCACAGCCGCAACAGCGCCGGGGTCTGGTAGGTCTTGCCGAGGTTATCGCGGTCACTTTTGCTGCGCGGCAAGTACAGACTGATGCCTGCGCCGGGCACGGCTTGCACATGCTCGATGCTTAACCGGCACAGTTCATCACTGCGAAAGCCGCGCCAGAAGCCCAGCAGAATCAGCGCAGCATCGCGCTTGGCCCGCAGCAAGCGCGGTTGGTCGTGATGCTCGCTGGCCTGTTTGGCTTCAATGTCCAGGGCGGCGATCACCTGTTCCAAATGCTGGAGCTGCAAAGGCTCGGCCTGTCGCTCTCGCGCCGGGTGCACGGCGCGGATGCCCTTGAGCACTTTGCGTACCACTGGCGCCTTCGTCGGGTCGGCAAACCCTTGGCTGGTATGCCATTGCGCAAGTGCCGAGAGCCGCAGCTTCAAGGTATTGACCGCCAACACTCCGGCATGCGCCACCAAGTAACGCGCCACGCTGTCACTGGTGGCCGGCAGGAACCCTCCCCAACTGACTTCGAAATGCTCGATGGCTGCGCGGTAGCTGCGGCGCGTGTTGTCACGGGTGGCGGCGTTGAGATATCGGTCCAGGTCGCTCATAGGCGTCTTTTCGTACTGCTGACAGATGGATGGCGGAGGAAAACACAGATGACACGGGATAATACGCCAATATCCCATCTGTTAAATCATGAATTTAAACGAGTTTTTAATCATGATATGGTATGTATCTACATACCATGTACCACAGTACTAAATCGACGGAGACCCCATGGCTCGTGGCGGCATAAACAAAGCAGTAGTGCAGACGGCACGCCTGGCGATCCTCGCCCGCGGCGAAAACCCCAGCATCGATGCAGTGCGTATCGAAATGGGGAATACCGGCTCGAAAACCACGATTCATCGCTATTTGAAAGAGCTGGACGAAAGCGAATCACGACAAACCATCACTCAGGCGCCAATTGACGATGAGCTTGGCGAACTGGTCGCACGCCTGGCGCAACGCCTGAAAGAGAAGGCCCAAGAGCCGATCGACCTGGCCCTGGCGCAATTCGAGCAACGCAAAGCCGCCCTGCTCGCCCAGGTAGAAACCCTGGAAGAGGCGCACACCCAGCTCAAACAGCAATTTGATATCCAGGCCGCGGCCCTGGCCGAAGAAAGCGCGGCGCTGCAAACCGCCAGCACCAGCTTGCAGACCGAGCAAACCCGTAACGCCGGGCTGAGCCAGGCATGCAGCGACTACGAGCTAAGGCTCAACGACAAGGACGAGCAGATTCGCTCACTGGAAGAAAAACACCTGCACGCCCGTGATGCGCTTGAGCATTACCGCACTGCCATCAAGGAGCAGCGCGAGCAGGAACAGCGTCGCCATGAAGGCCAGTTGCAGCAGGTTCAGGCCGAATTGCGCCAGGCACAGCAAAGCGCGCTGGTGCGCCAGGATGAGATCACCCAGTTGCATCGCGATAACGAGCGTCTGCTGAGTGAGCAGCGAGCGACCGCCAAGGAATTGAATGCGCTGCAGGAGCAAACTCGTCAGGACCAGGCGCTACAGCTGAAACTCAAGGAACAACTCAGCCAGATCGACAGCGAACGCGCCCTGCTCCAGGAACGCCTGCGCGTGGCCGTGCAGGACAGCCAATCACGCCAAGCTGCGCTACTGGAACATCAGCAGCACAACAAAGCGCTTGAGCTGGACCTGATCAAGGCCCAGGCAAGCATCGAAGCGCTGCGCCTGGCGGCCGTCGTTGCAACGGCGCCAGAAGCAGCAGAGCCAACCTGATCAGTCCGCCACGGGCGTGCGCATGGTGACGAATTCTTCCGCCGCCGTAGGATGCACGCCGATGGTTTCGTCGAAATGCTGCTTAGTCGCGCCCGCCTTGAGCGCGATCGCCAGCCCTTGCACGATTTCACCCGCATCCGGGCCGACCATGTGGCAACCCAGCACTTTGTCGGTGTCGGCGTCGACCACCAGCTTCATCAGGGTCTTTTCCTGGCAATCGGTGAGGGTCAGCTTCATCGGCCGGAAACGGCTTTCAAAGATCTGCACGTTGTGGCCGTGCTTGCGTGCATCCTCTTCCGTCAGACCGACTGTGCCGATATTTGGCAGGCTGAACACCGCCGTCGCGATATTGGCGTAATCCACCGGGCGGTATTGCTCGGGCTTGAACAACCGCCGCGCCACGGCCATGCCTTCAGCCAGGGCCACCGGCGTCAGCTGCACACGACCAATCACATCGCCAATCGCCAGGATCGACGGCTCGGCGGTCTGGTAGAGATCATCCACCGCGACGAAACCGCGCTCGTCCAGTTTGACCCCGGTGTTTTCCAGGCCCAGGTTATCCAGCATTGGGCGGCGGCCGGTGGCGTAGAACACACAATCGGCTTCCAGCACGCGACCATCCTTCAACGTGGCCTTGAGGCTGCCGTCGGCTTGCTTATCGATGCGCTCGATGTCGGCATTGAACTGCAAGTCCAGGCCGCGCTTGGTCAGCTCTTCTTGCAGATGCTTGCGCACCGAGCCATCAAAGCCGCGCAAGAACAAGTCGCCGCGATACAGCAATGAAGTTTGTGCACCCAAGCCGTGGAAGATGCCGGCGAACTCGACGGCGATATAGCCACCGCCCACTACCAGCACGCGCTTAGGTAGCTCTTTGAGGAAGAATGCCTCATTGGAACCAATGGCGTGCTCGCGCCCTGGAATCTCAGGGATCTGCGGCCAGCCGCCGGTGGCGATCAGGATGTGCTTGGCAGTGAAGCGCTCACCGTTAATCTCCACCTGGTGGGCATCAACCAGGCGTGCATGCCCTTCATGCAGGGTCACGCCGCTGTTGACCAACAGGTTGCGATAGATGCCATTGAGGCGGTTGATCTCGCGATCCTTGTTGGCGATCAAGGTCGCCCAATCAAAGTTCGCCTCGCCCAGGGACCAGCCAAAGCCACTGGCCTGCTCAAAATCCTCGGCAAAATGCGCGCCATACACCAACAGCTTCTTTGGCACACAGCCGACGTTCACGCAGGTGCCACCCAGGTAGCGGCTCTCCGCCACGGCCACCTTGGCGCCAAAGCCAGCGGCAAAGCGCGCCGCGCGAACACCGCCAGAACCGGCGCCAATTACATACAGGTCAAAATCGTAGGCCATTTCACTCTCCTCGGCAGGACACCAGCATACCGACTTACATGGGGCTGAAAAACGAAAAAGCCACCCGAGGGTGGCTTTCGCTTAAAACGTACCGGCAAGCGTGAATCAGTAAGCCTTGCCCGTCTTGTAGAAATGCTCGTAGCAGAAGTTGGTCGCTTCGATGTAACCCTCAGCACCGCCGCAGTCGAAACGTTGGCCCTTGAACTTGTAGGCAATCACGCAACCGTCTTTGGCTTGCTTGAGCAGAGCGTCGGTGATCTGGATCTCGCCGCCCTTGCCTGGCTCGGTCTCTTCGATCAGCTTGAAGATGTCCGGGGTAAGGATGTAACGACCGATGATCGCCAGGTTCGACGGTGCATCTTCCGGTGCTGGCTTCTCGACCATGTCGCGTACACGGATCAGGCCATCGCCAATATCATCACCGGCGATAACACCGTACTTATTGGTTTCGGTTGGGTTGACTTCCATCACCGCAACGATGGTGCAACGGTATTTCTGGTAGAGCTTGACCATCTGGGTCAGTACACCGTCGCCTTCCAGGTTGACGCACAAGTCATCCGCCAGGACCACGGCGAACGGTTCGTCACCGATCAGCGGGCGGCCGGTAAGGATGGCGTGGCCAAGGCCTTTCATTTGAGTCTGACGGGTGTAGGAGAACGAGCACTCGTCGAGCAATTTACGGATACCGACCAGGTATTTTTCCTTGTCGGTGCCCTTGATCTGGTTTTCCAGCTCATAGCTGATGTCGAAGTGGTCTTCCAGCGCGCGCTTACCACGACCCGTGACGATGGAGATCTCGTTCAAACCGGCATCCAGAGCCTCTTCCACACCGTACTGAATCAGTGGCTTGTTCACCACTGGCAGCATTTCTTTGGGCATGGCTTTGGTCGCTGGCAAGAAGCGAGTGCCGTAACCGGCTGCTGGGAACAAGCATTTCTTGATCATATGAGTCCTTACAAAGGGCTGTGCGTACGGAATTCGGCGCAGTCTAATCAGGCCGCAGTCACCTTACAATGGGTCCTGCTGGCGTTGCGATGTCATCATAGAGAAAAAATGTCGGCGTAAGTTCCGCTGATCCTGCAAAGGGTGTCACCAACGGTCAGTCAGCCCCCGACTTGGCCCCTTGTTTAAAAGGGCTGCAATGGTTTTAGCACGCTTTTGCCCCTCTGGCACTGACCCGCAACAACTTGCGCCCTGCCCCGGCATTTGGCGCTATCATGGGCGCCTTGAACCAAGACCACGAGATTGCCAACAGATGTCAGAACCCAAAGGTGTAAACGGCTACCTGATCACGAAGCGAGCAGATGGCTGGCACTTGATCAATTTTCACGGCGACAGCGTTGCCGGTGTATTCGAAACCGAGAGCATGGCGATTGCCGTCGCTGAAGTGTTTGTGGATGAGGCGGGCCATGCATCGAGCAAGCGGCCGAAAACCAAGTAAGCCTCATGTGTTGCGCAAGAAGCCCCGTGAAAGGGGCTTTTTTGTTTGTCTGTACCTAGATGGCCGTTCGCTATAACCTTCGACAACGCCACGACAGTGTCAGCGCGCCCTTCCAATACCTCGATGACGAACCTCTATGAAAAAGATCCTGGCACTGACCGCAGTACTGGCACTCGCCGGCTGCACTACCGCTTCCGACACCTTGCTGAAAAATGGCGAACAAGGCTTGACCATCGACTGCTCGGGCGAGGCCAATTCATGGGCCAGTTGCTACGAGAAAGCGGACGCATCCTGCGCGGGCACCGGTTACCGCATCGTCGGCACTAACGGAACGCCGGCGCTCAAGGAGAGCGACAAGACCTTGGGCCAGGACGTGGGCAACTTCAAAGGCCGCAGCGTGGTGGTGGTCTGCAAGTAAGCCTGCTACAGGTGCACTTCAGCAAACTTGATCCCCAGGCCACGCAGGGTTTCGATCAGGTCATCCAGGCGCGCAAATGATTCGACCTCATCCTGCTCGTCCACCAGGAAGTAGCTGCGCCCGCCGCTCTTCTTGAAAAAAACGATCCACTCGCCCAAGTCGGCGGGGTTCTGGATGACATGGGTGGCTGAAATCTGGCCTTCAGCATGGCGGGCTTTGACGTGTTCTCGTTTCATAACGGGCTTTCCAGAAAAACAAATGCCGCTCAAACCCAGGGTTTGAGCGGCATCTTTGTAGTGAATGCCCGACAGTTTAACGGATGCAGGCCGTCCCTGCAGGGTGATGGCTTTTTTTATCGGGTTTGAGGGATGAGCCTGTGGCTCAACCGGAAATGCACTCTTCCCCTGCCTTCTTCACGTCGCCCGGGCGGATGGGCACATTGGACATGCTTTCATAAAGCTTGATGCTGCTACCGCTGGAGCGGTCTTCAATTTCAAAGATTGCCGAGGGGTCTGCCGAGAATTTCTGCGGCACGATCACCTGAATACCGTCTTTATGGGGCTCGATCTGCGGCGGCCGACGGGTCGCCTCCAATTTGCGCACCACACACGCCGCATATTCCTGCGGTTTCTTCCCTGAGATGACCACCAATGTTGGCGGGGTCTGCTTGATATCTGCAACCGAAGCACACCCACCTATTGCCAAGGCCAGCACCAACACACTCCACTTCATACAAAAACCTCCGATAAAGACCCTACGACAGCGGGGATGGTAATTTTCTCCCACCAACGTAGGATTTATCTGTGATAACTCGGTAAATAACTGTTTTAAATTGTCGAAGTCGTCGACGACGGCCCGATAATAAACGCGCTGGGGCTGATAAACTCCATCTTAACCTACGTATCGTTCTGATTTTTCAGAAAAAGCCCTTCTGGAGACACCTCATGAAATTCATCCACCAGCGTGAGCACCTCAACGAGGGAGACATTGTCGTCATCGAATGCTCGCAGACCTGCAATATTCGCCTGATGAGTGATGCGAACTTTCGCAGTTTCAAAAACGGCGGCCGCCATACCTACCACGGCGGCGCATTTGATAAATTCCCGGCCAAGATCACCGCACCGAGCACCGGCTTCTGGAACATCACCCTGGATGTGGTGACCCGTCGCGCCATCAGCGTGACCCGCAAGCCTGCGTTGTCCCACAAGATCCGTATCGTTCGTCGTACCAGCAGCAAGCTGAGCTGACCCGAACACCTGACAGGAAAAAAGCTGTGACCACCACAACCAAATACGTCATCAAGTACAAGCTCAACGGCGAACGCCGCTTTGAATTCGCCCAGTTGCATAGCAACAGCGTCGATGAAGCCAAGCAAGCCTTGGCGAAAATTCATGATGCCAGCGACGAAATCACCGACATCAATGTGAGCAAGGCGCTGTAAGCCATGCCGGGCCCTACCGCCGATTTGTTTGCCGATGATGCCTTGCAACAGCCTGCCGGGCGCGAGCAAATTGGCGAAGAATCCTACGTACTGAAGGGCTATGCCCTGCCCTGGATCGAGCGGTTATTGCCTGAACTGCGGCGTGTCCTGGCTCAATCACCGTTTCGGCAGATGGTCACCCCCGGCGGCTTTACCATGTCGGCGGCGCTGAGCAGTTGCGGCGAGCTGGGCTGGACCACCGACGCCCGTGGCTATCGCTACAGCCCACTCGACCCGCGCAGCCAGCAACCCTGGCCCGTCATGCCCGCCACATTGCGCCAGCTGGCGGTGGCAGCGGCTACCGAGGCCGGTTTCAGCGGTTTTCAACCCGATGCCTGCCTGATCAACCGTTACGTACCGGGGGCGAAAATGTCCCTGCACCAGGACAAGAATGAGCGCAGCTACAGCGCGCCCGTGGTCTCGGTGTCCCTGGGGTTGCCGGCGGTTTTCCTGTTCGGTGGCCATTCGCGCAGCGACAAAACCCAAAAGGTTTCGCTGTTTCATGGTGATGTGGTGGTGTGGGGCGGCGTTGATCGCCTGCGCTTTCATGGCGTGATGCCAATCAAGGACGGCGTACATCCGGTCATGGGCCCGCAGCGCATCAACCTGACCTTTCGCACCGCTGGGTAATTTGACCGCAAGCTTCGGAGTGTCGGGCGCGAGCGGCGGGCTTAATCTGCTCCGGAACCGTCAAGAGTGCAGGCCATGAACAACGAACACGATCCGCGCTGGGCTGCGATTATTGCCCGTGATGCCAAGGCTGACGCGCTATTTGTCTACGGCGTGAAAACCACCGGCGTGTATTGCCGCCCCAGCAGCGCCTCGCGCTTACCGCGCCCGGAAAATATCGAGTTCTTCGACACGCCGGCGCAGGCCGAGGCCGCCGGTTATCGCCCGAGTAAACGCGCTGCCGGCGACCAGACCCAGTTGGCCGCTCACCATGGGCAACTGGTGGCCGAGGCCTGCCGGCAAATCGAACAAGCCCAAACCCCGCCTAGCCTGGACATGCTCGCCCAATGCGCCGGGTTGAGTCCGTTTCACTTCCACCGCGTATTCAAAGCCAACACCGGGTTGACCCCAAAGGGTTACGCCAGCGCCCTGCGTTCGCGCAGAGTGCGCGACGGCCTCAAGGGCCAGCATTCGGTGACGGACACCCTGTACAACGCGGGCTTTAATTCCAATAGCCGCTTTTATGAAGCCGCCGACCAAGTGCTCGGCATGAAACCCCGAGACTACAAAGGCGGCGGCGCCAATAACACCATCCGCTTTGCCGTTGGCCAATGCTCGCTGGGGGCGATTCTGGTGGCGCAAAGCCAACGTGGCGTGTGTGCGATTTTACTGGGCGATGATCCGGACAAACTGGTGCGCGACCTGCAAGACCAGTTTCCCAAGGCTGAGTTGATCGGCGCGGATCAGGGTTTCGAACAACTGGTGGCCCACGTCGTCGGCTTTGTCGAAGCCCCTGCCGTGGGCCTGGATTTGCCCTTGGACCTGCGCGGCACGGCCTTTCAGGAGCGGGTGTGGCAGGCGTTGCGCGAAATCCCTGCGGGCAGCACCGCCAGCTATGCGCAGATTGCCGAGCGTATCGGTGCACCCTCCTCCTTTCGCGCCGTGGCCCAGGCTTGCGGTGCCAACCACCTGGCGGTGGCGATTCCCTGTCATCGCGTGGTGCGCAGCAATGGCGAGCTGTCGGGCTACCGCTGGGGCGTAGAGCGCAAGCGCCAGTTACTCGAGCGTGAAACCCAGCCCCACAAAACGCCGCTTCCGTCCAGTGAATAAAACAGACTGGCCGGGTGCTGATTGCCCTGCTAAAACAGCGAAAAGCCCTACTAACGCTGGAGAAGCACCCCATGAGCACCTGGCCAGACACCCGCATCCTTGACCTGTTGGGCATTGAGGTGCCGATTATCCAGGCGCCGATGGCTGGCGCGACGACCACCGCCATGGTCATCGCCGCCCAGCAAGCCGGTGCCCTGGGCTCCATGCCTGCGGCGGCGCTGAGCCAGGAGCAACTGCGCGAGGCCTTGGCCCTCATTCGCCAGGCCAGTCATGCGCCGCTAAACGTCAACTTCTTCTGCCATCAACCGCCCGATGTCGATGACGCGCGGGACCAGGCTTGGAAGGCCTTGCTGCAACCTTACTACCATGAACTGGGCGCCGACTTCGATGCGCCAACGCCGGTATCCAACCGCGCGCCGTTCAACGACGCAGCCTGCCAAGTGGTAGAAGAGTTTCGGCCAGAAGTAGTGAGTTTTCACTTTGGCTTGCCAGAGAAGTCCTTACTCGACCGGGTAAAAGCCACCGGTGCCAAGGTGCTGTCATCGGCCACCACCGTCGAGGAAGCCGTGTGGCTGGAACAGCACGGCTGCGACGCGATTATTGCCATGGGTATTGAAGCCGGAGGGCATCGTGGCCTGTTCCTCAGCGATGACCTCAACAGCCAGATCGGCTTGATGGCGCTGCTACCGCAGATTGTCGACGCGGTCAGCGTGCCGGTGATTGCTGCGGGCGGAATCGGCGATGCGCGTGGCATCGTTGCGGCCTTTGCCCTCGGCGCTTCGGCCGTGCAGATCGGCACGGCCTACCTGTTCACGCCCGAAGCCACTGTAAGCGCCTCCCATCACCATGCGCTGCGCCATGCCCAGGCCAGCGAAACCGCGCTGACCAACCTGTTTACCGGCCGCCCGGCGCGGGGCATCGTCAACCGGGTGATGCGTGAACTCGGCGCCATCAACCCGGCGGCCCCGGCGTTCCCCAAAGCCGGAGGCGCATTGATGCCGCTCAAGGCCAAGGATGAGGCCGGTTTCAGCAACCTGTGGGCAGGCCAGGCCCTGGGGCTGGGCAAAGACCTGTCCACCTACGACCTGACCCGCCAATTAGCCGAGCACAGCTTGAGCAAACTCACCCGCGGCTGATTTGAGCAGCAACTTGGCACTGTACCGGCAATGGCCAACCGCTATATATTCCCATACATAGCGGTAAGCCCTCTTTCCTACACCCTGCCGTACACCTTCAAGGAGTTGCCTCATGATGACCCGCGTTTCGCGCCTGGCCCCCCTGCTTGCCGCCTTTGCCTTGGGTACGGCCCATGCCGATGAAGTTCAGGTGGCCGTGGCCGCCAACTTCACCGCCCCGATCCAGGCGATTGCCGCCGACTTCGAGAAAGACACCGGCCATAAACTGGTCGCGGCTTACGGTGCCACGGGGCAGTTCTACACCCAGATCAAAAATGGCGCGCCTTTTGAAGTGTTCCTCAGCGCCGATGACACCACCGCGCAAAAACTCGAAAGCGAAGGCGCTACCGTCAAGGGCTCACGCTTTACCTACGCGGTCGGTACCCTGGCGCTGTGGTCGGCCAAAGAAGGCTATGTGGATGCCAAGGGCGAGGTGCTGAAGAAAAATGAGTTCAAGCATTTGTCCATCGCCAATCCCAAGGCTGCACCCTACGGCTTAGCCGCCACCCAGGTGCTGGCCAGAGAAGGCTTGACTGACAAGGTCAAGGACAGGCTCGTCGAAGGCCAGAACATCACCCAGGCTTATCAGTTTGTTTCCACCGGCAACGCCGAGTTGGGTTTTGTCGCTTTGTCGCAGATCTACAAGGACGGCAAAGTCACCAGCGGTTCGGCGTGGATTGTTCCGGCCTCCCTGCATGACCCGATCAAACAGGACGCCGTGATCCTCAACAAGGGCAAGGACAGCGCCGCCGCCAAGGCCCTGGTGGACTACCTCAAAGGCCCGAAAGCCGCTGCCGTTATCAAATCCTACGGTTACGAGCTGTAAATGCCCCTGTCGAGTGCTGATTTTTCTGCGATCTGGTTGACCCTCAAACTGGCCTCGCTGACCACTCTGATCCTGTTGATCATCGGCACACCGATCGCCCTGTGGCTGTCGCGCACCCGTTCCAAGTGGCGCGGCCCCATTGGAGCAGTGGTCGCACTGCCGTTGGTGTTGCCGCCAACGGTCATCGGTTTTTACTTGCTGTTGGCCATGGGGCCCAACGGCTACGTCGGCCAGTTCACCCAGTGGCTGGGCCTGGGCACCCTCACCTTCAGCTTCGCCGGGCTGGTGATCGGCTCGGTGATCTACTCCATGCCCTTCGTGGTGCAGCCGTTGCAGAACGCGTTTTCTGCCATCGGTACGCGCCCGCTGGAAGTGGCCGCGACCTTGCGCGCCAACCCGTGGGACACGTTTTTCACGGTGATCCTGCCGCTGGCACGCCCTGGGTTTATCACCGCCTCGATCCTGGGCTTTGCCCATACCGTCGGTGAGTTCGGCGTGGTACTGATGATCGGCGGCAATATCCCGGACAAGACCCGTGTCGTCTCGGTGCAGATCTACGACCACGTCGAAGCCATGGAATATGCCCAGGCCCATTGGCTGGCCGGGGCCATGGTGGTGTTCGCCTTCCTCGTGTTGCTGGCGCTCTATTCCAGCCGTAAAACCAAGATGGGCTGGAGCTGATCGCCATGATGGATATACGCCTGCAGCTGAAGTACTCCGCCTTTGCATTGGATGTGGACCTGCAATTGCCCGGCCGTGGCGTGAGCGCGCTGTACGGGCATTCTGGCTCCGGCAAGACCACCTGCCTGCGCTGCATCGCAGGTTTAGAACGCGCCGAACACGGCTTTGTGCAAATCAACGACGAGGTCTGGCAAGACAGTCGCAAAGGGCTGTTTGTGCCGCCACATAAACGCGCTTTGGGCTATGTGTTCCAGGAGGCGAGCCTGTTTCCTCACCTGTCGGTGCGCGCCAATCTGGAGTTCGGCCTCAAGCGTATTCCACGCCCGCAGCGGCGCGTGGGCATGGCCCAGGCCACCGAACTATTGGGCATCGGGCATTTGCTTGAGCGTCACCCGCAACACTTGTCCGGCGGCGAGCGTCAGCGCATCGGCATCGCCCGTGCCTTACTCACCAGCCCCAGGCTGTTATTGATGGATGAACCGCTGGCGGCCCTGGACAGCCCGCGCAAAAGCGAGATATTGCCTTACCTGGAACGCCTGCACGACGAGCTGGATATCCCGGTGCTCTACGTCAGCCACGCCCAGGACGAAGTGGCGCGGCTGGCTGACCATATCGTCTTGCTCAGCGACGGCAAAGCCCTGGCCAGCGGCCCTATCGGCGAAACCCTGGCGCGCCTCGACCTGCCCCTGGCGCTGGGCGACGATGCCGGCGTGGTGATCGCTGGCAGCGTCGTCGCCTACGACGCGCACTATCAGTTGCTCACCCTGCAGTTGCCCGATTGCCCGTTGCAGATGCGCGTGGCCCATGCCCCGCTGGCGGTGGGCAACCCACTGCGGGTCAAGGTCCAGGCGCGGGATGTGAGCCTGAGCCTGCAGGCCGAAGAACACAGCAGCATCCTCAACCGCTTGCCGGTGACCGTCACCCAGACTGTCGGCGCGGACAACAGCGCCCATGTGCTGGTGCGCCTGGACGCCGGCGGCACGCCCTTGCTGGCGCGCATCACGCGCTTCTCCCACGACCAGTTGCAACTGCATCCGGGCCAGACACTGTGGGCGCAAATCAAGGCGGTGGCAGTGCTAGCTTAACCATTTGGCACGACCGCAGGGTGCTGCGGTCAATCAGACATACCGGCCTGATTTGTTGCCAAGGAACCCGTCCCATGCCTGACTCTTCGTTACCCGCCGACCTGCCCCGCGACCTGCATTATGTGGATGACACCCAGCCCGGCATCCGCCGTAAAAAAGTGCGAGGCACGTTCCAGTATCTGAACGCCAAGGGCGAGCGCATTACCGACGCGGACGAAATCAAACGCCTGAACGCCTTGGCGGTGCCACCCGCCTACACCGACGTTTGGATCTGCGCCGACCCTCGCGGCCACCTGCAAGCCACCGGCCGCGACGCCCGTGGCCGCAAGCAATACCGCTACCACCCACGCTGGCGCGAGGTGCGTGACAGCGACAAGTATGCGCGCTTGCAGGCCTTTGGCGCCGCCTTGCCCAAATTGCGCAAACAGCTCGAAGCGCAAATCGCCGAACCCGGGTTTACCCGCGAAAAAGTGCTGGCCACGGTGGTGATGTTGCTGGACGCCACGCTGATCCGCGTCGGCAATACCCAATATGCCCGCGAGAACAAGTCCTACGGCCTGACCACCCTGCGCAACCGCCATGTGGACATCAAGGGCAGCGAGATCCAGTTCCAGTTTCGTGGCAAAAGTGGCGTGGAGCATCAAGTCAGCGTAAAGGATCGGCGCCTGGCGCGGGTGGTCAAGCGCTGCATGGAATTGCCGGGGCAAAACCTGTTCCAGTACCTGGACGAAGACGGTGAGCGGCATACCGTCAGCTCCCAGGACGTCAATGACTACCTGCACAGCCTGACCGGCGAAGATTTTACCGCCAAGGACTACCGCACCTGGGCCGGCACGGCGATGGCGCTGGCGGTGTTGCGCGAGTTGGCGTGGCAGCCCGAATCCGACGCCAAGCGGCATGTGGTGGCGATGGTCAAGGATGTCGCCCGGCAGTTGGGCAACACGCCGGCGGTGTGTCGCAAGTGCTATATCCACCCGGCGGTGCTTGAGCATTTCAGCCTCGGCCAATTGTCGAAGTTGCCCAAGCCGCGGGTGCGCAAAGGCCTGAAAGCCGAAGAGGTCGCACTGGCGATGTTCTTGGAAAAACTGGCCGAAGACTTGCCGCACAAAGTTAACGTGGGTTAGGCTCTGCCTCCCTTCTGACTCACGGGATGACCGCCGACGTGAACATCTAAGCCTTCCAGAATGTATCTGCAACGAGCCGCCTGGCGCGCTTGTTGGCCTGTTCGACATTTTTTGGAGGTGCTGATGACTGACGTCAAACGGCTGCCCGCGCTTGTTTCCCTGCAACACCTGTCTTTCCAGTTCGCCAATGGCGAAACCTTGCTGGCGGACGTAAACCTGTCCGTTGATCAAACGCCTACCGGTATCGTGGGGCGCAATGGACGGGGCAAAAGTATCCTGGCGAAATTGATGGCCGGCGTGCTACTGCCCTCCTCCGGCACCCTGAAAAAACCCGCCAATGTTGCCTATGTGCCCCAGGCCATCGCGGTTCAAGCAGGGCAAACCATCGCCGATATCACCGCAACTGCCGCGGCCTTGGCTGCCCTTGAGCGCATGGCCCGGGGCGATGCACGCCTCGGTGACCTGGAGCTGATCGACGACCGCTGGGACCTGGCCGAACGCCTGCGTCACGCGCTGGATGCAGCGGGTTTGCCAACCCTCAGCGCCAGTACCCCGGCCGATCAACTCAGTGGCGGCCAACTGGCCAGGGTCGCGCTGATCGGGGCGTTGTTGGCGGCGCCGCAGTTGCTGATTCTGGATGAACCCAGCAATCACCTTGACGCTGCCGGACGCGATTGGCTGTTGCATGTGTTGCGCGATTGGCGCGGCGGGCTGGTAGTGGTCAGCCATGATAGACAGTTGCTCAACGTCATGGGTCGCATCATTGAGCTGTCGCCCCTGGGCATTCAGGTCTATGGCGGCAACTACGATGCCTATCGCCAGCAACGCGACACCCACCAGCAGGCCGCGATTGCTGCGTGGGAACAGGCGCGTCTGGCCCGCAGCCGCGAGCGTCGGCGCCTGCAAAAAGATCACGACGACCTGCAGCGCCACGCCGCACGCGCACGTAAACAGGCCGAGACCGCCAACGTCGACCGTTTTACCAGGGCACGCTGGAAAAGCGCGGCAAAGGAAGTCGTCAGCAACGTGCGCAGTGCCCATCATGCGTGCAAAAACCAACTCGACGCCCAGGTACGTCAAGCTTACGAGCGCGTGGTGGATGAGACGCCCACACTGCTCGCATTACCAGGCTCGAGCGTCCCCAATGGTCGCCAGGTACTGGTGCTGGAACAGGCGCAGTTGCCTTGGCTCGATCCGCTGGCACCCGCCAGCTACCTGACGCTCAACCTGACAGGCCCGGCTCGCGTTGCCGTACGTGGGCCAAACGGTTGCGGCAAATCGACCTTGCTCAAACTGCTTGCAGGCCTTTGGCGGGCGGTCAGTGGCGAATGCACCGTGGCGGTGCCGAGTGCCTATATCGATCAACACCTGGCGCTGCTGGATGACCGGCGCAGCCTTGTCGAGCAACTTAACCTGCTCGACACGCCCCTGGCCGAAGCCGAACTGCGCACACGCCTGGCGTTATTGCAGCTGGACGCGCTGCGGGTTACGCAGCCCGCAGGGCAACTCAGCGGCGGCGAGCGCTTGAAAGCCGCGATGGCCGTTGCCCTCTGGCGTGAGACACCGGCGCAATTGCTGTTATTGGATGAACCCACCAATCACCTGGACCTGGAATCGGTGCTGGCGTTTGAGCAGGCATTGAAGGGGTTTACCGGCGCGCTGCTGGCCGTGTCCCATGACGAGGCATTCTTGCAGGCGATCGAGCCGACTCACCATCTGACGTGGCACGCCACCGGCTGGCAACTGGAGCGTGTCTGAGGTCATTGCGCGGACAGGCAAAGCATCCTACGGTAGTGGCCGGATAATCTCACCGAGGAAACCGGCCCCATGCTGCCTTCGTCCCGCAAGCCTTACGCCAATGCCACGCTCGCCCATCGACAGCGCTGGCGTGGGCGCGTGGGCTTGATGCTGGTGGCCTGCCTGTCAGTGCTGGCGGGCATGACCGATGCCATCGGTTTTATGGCCAGCGGCGATTTCGTCTCGTTCATGAGCGGTAACACCACGCGCCTGGCGGTGGCTATCAGCGTGGGCGACCTGGGGCTCACCGGACGGCTGGTGTTGTTGGTCGTCACCTTCGTGGTCGGCAATGCCTTGGGTGTGCTGGTCAGCCGTTTCAGCAAGCGCCATGCGTTGCCCTTACTGCTGTGCATCGGCGCCTTGCTCTGCGCTGCGGCGTTGTGGCCTGCCACCGACACCTTGCCCGCGTTGCTCGCGGCGATCATTGCCATGGGCATGCTCAACGCGGCCGTCGAAGAGGTGAACGGGCTGCCGGTGGGGCTGACCTACGTCACTGGGGCGCTGTCACGTTTTGGTCGCGGGCTGGGCCGCTGGTTATTGGGCGAGCGCCGCAATGGCTGGCGCGTGCAATTGATTCCGTGGGGTGGGATGTTCATTGGCGCTGTGATCGGTGCGCTGCTGGAACAGCAGATGGGCCTGCGCGCATTGTGGGTCAGTGGTGCGTTGGCTGGGGCCTTGGGGGTGGCGACACTGTTGATTCCGCGACGCTGGCACTTGGGTTTCATGCCCCGTTGAGGTGGGGTGGAGGAGCTCGTTCGACGTTTAAGCCTCGACATCCGTGTACCGGTAAAGAGCCATCACGTCGAACGAGCGAGTGAATCATAAGCCAATGCCCGGCGGCTGTCCCGCCAGGCGTTTCGGAATATGACTAAGGCAACCGACTTACAGACAAGTGGCCAGTGCTGCCAGGCGACGTTTGGCCGGCATATTGTCCTGAGCAGCATAATAGTTGACCGTAGAACCCGCGCCGGTGCTGAGTACATCGACAAAGTAATCGCCACCGGTGGTGTACACCGTGAAACCACCCGCCTCGGTCGCTTCCTTGAAGCCGCCGGCATCGACGCCGAACACGCTTTCATCCTGCCAGCCGAACTGGATGCACTGGGCAACGACCAGGGTGGCCTTGTCTGACGCCAGGGTCTTGTAGGGGCTGCCTGCGCGCGCCTCTTTCATCTTCGAACCTGCGCAACCGGCCAGTGCCGCCATTATCAATACGCCCATTACCACTTTGTGCATGCCATTGCTTCCTTGGAAAAACCGTGACTCTACCACTGTGCCGAGGCCAACTGACGCGCCCATGAACTTTGTTTCACTGTGAAGAGCCAACACGCCGCCTATAGTGGCCAGGCTCATTTTTTAGAAGTCTCCCTTCTGCCCGCCACCCCGCGGGCTTTTTTTTGCCCGGGTATCAGAGCCACCAACGCAGCAGATAGAACAGCGCCATGCTCAATAACACGGTGGTCAATACGCTGCGTGTCCAGTACATCAACGCCACGGCGCAGATACCGGCCAGCAGGTAAGGGTTGGTCGGGCTCAGGTTGAGCTGATGGTCCGCCAGGAAAATAATCGGCCCGCAGATCGCCGTGAGCATGCCCGGCACGGCGAAGCCCAAGAATTCACGCGCGCCGCGATTGAGCCGTACCGGCAAGCGTGGCTCGATAAACAGGTAACGGTTGAAGAACACCACCAAGCCCATGGCCACAATCATCAGGTAAATCATCGTTGCCCCACTCCCAGCCGCTTGCAGGCAAACCCCGCGCTCATCCCCAACACACCAGAGACCACCACCGCCGATTCCCAGTGCAAATAACTCAGCCAGACTGAGCACAGCAGTGCCACCGCCACGCATACCACCGTGGGTACATCGCGCACCACGGGGGTGATCAAGGCGATAAAGGTGGCGGCAATCGAGAACTCCAGCCCCAATTGATCAAGGCCGGGAATGCTCTTGCCCAGCACAATGCCGGCAAGGGTGAAGAGGTTCCAGATGATATAAAACGTCAGGCCGACGCCCAGGGCATACCAGCGATTGAAGGTCTGGCGGTCATAGTGGTTGACCAGGGCGAAGAACTCATCGGTCAACAAAAACCCCAGGCTCATGCGCCAGCGGGTGTTGAGCGAAGAAAGGGTAGGACGCATGTGCATGCCATAAAGCAGATGCTGGGAGGTCAGCAGCAAGGTGGTCAACACAATGGAAATCAGGCTGGCACCGCTCTTGACCATGCCAATGGCGACCAGTTGTGCGGCGCCGGCAAACACAATGGCAGACAAGCCTTGGGCTTGCAGCGGGGTAAATTGCGCGTCGATAGCCATCGAGCCGGCCAGCAAACCCCAGGGTGCGCAGGCCAGGGACAAGGGAATGACGGCGATGGCGCCGCGGGTGAAGGCGTAATGAGGTAATGCAGTGGACATGGAAACGGCTCATCGACAGACAGTCGACAAGCATGCCAGCACGAACGAGGGCGTGTCTTGAACGATCTTGCTCAGGCGAGCTTGACCGACACCTGCTCCACCGAATCCCGGGCCTCGCGCAATTCGTAGGCATCCTGGTTCAGTCGGTGGATGGTATTGAGCAGGCGTTGGCGCAGCACTTCATCGCCGAGTTTTTCCACGGCGCGCATCAGGTCAAACGCCGCGGTTTCGTTATTTTCCGCGACGGAATCCAAGGTCTTGCGCAGGTTGCGGGTGGCTCGGGTCACGCGGGGTCTTCCTTCATCAGCAATGGGCAGGCACGTTAGGACATTTGTGTTTCATTTTAATTTCAAACAGTTGTGGCGGTTTCAAAGGCATTTGATCCATATCAATTGAAACAAGATTTGACCGATATATATGGAAATACGTATATTCGAATGTACCTACTTGAAAAGTCCTTGATCATGTCAGACCTCCTCATCCCGACCGCCCTGTTCAAATGCCTGGCCGATGGCACCCGTGCACGGGTGACCTTACTGATCCTGCGCGAGGGCGAACTTTGTGTGTGTGAGTTGATCCATGCCTTGGACGACAGCCAGCCAAAAATCTCCCGCCATCTCGCGCAATTGCGCAGTTGCGGCCTGCTGGTGGACCGTCGTCAAGGGCAATGGATCTACTACCGCATCAATCCGGCACTGCCCGCTTGGGTCACTCAGGTGCTGGACATCACTCTGCAAGCCAACCAGCCATGGTTGCAGGACGACGCACTGCGTCTGAATGCAATGGGCGACCGACCACAACGGGCCAGCACCTGCTGCTGAGCCATCGGAGCTTTTATTCATGCTTGTCGCAATTGCGATTTTCCTCGTCACCATCGTGCTGGTCATCTGGCAACCCAAGGGCCTGGGCGTCGGCTGGAGTGCCACGTTGGGCGCCATCCTCGCGCTGGCCTGCGGAGTGATCAGCCTGGCGGACATTCCGGTGGTGTGGCACATCATCTGGAACGCCACCGGTACCTTTGTCGCGTTGATCATCATCAGCTTGTTGCTGGACGAGGCAGGCTTCTTCGCCTGGACAGCCCTGCATGTGGCGCGTTGGGGCCGTGGTCGCGGGCGGCGGTTGTTTGCTTATATGGTGCTGCTGGGTGCGCTGGTATCGGCGCTGTTTGCCAATGACGGTGCGGCGTTGATCCTGACGCCTATCGTGATGTCGATGCTGTTGGCCTTGCGATTTTCGCCGACGGCGACCCTGGCCTTCGTCATGGGCGCCGGGTTTATCGCCGATACGGCGAGCCTGCCATTGGTGGTGTCGAACCTGGTGAATATCGTTTCGGCGGACTATTTCAAGATCGGCTTCAACGAATATGCTGCCGTGATGGTGCCGGTGAACCTGGTCAGCGTGGCTGCGACCCTGGCAGTGCTGCTGTGGTTTTTTCGCCGGGACATTCCCCAAACCTACGACCCGGCTGACCTGGAAGACCCCAGCAGTGCCATCCATGACCCTGCGACGTTCCGCGCTGGTTGGTGGGTACTGGGTATTCTGCTCATCGGCTGTTTCGCCCTGGAACCTCTGGGTATTCCCATCAGTGCGATTTCCGCCGTCTGCGCCGTGCTGCTGCTGGTGATTGCCGCCAAGGGCCATAAGATTTCAACGCGCAAAGTCCTCAAGGAAGCGCCTTGGCAGATCGTGATTTTTTCCCTGGGCATGTACCTGGTGGTGTATGGCCTGCGCAACGCCGGCCTGACCGACTACCTGGCCACCTGGCTCGACTCCTTCGCCACCTACGGCGTGTGGGGCGCGGCCATGGGCACCGGGGTACTGACGGCGCTGCTCTCCTCGGCCATGAACAACCTGCCGACGGTACTGATTGGCGCGTTGTCCATCGAGTCCAGCCATGCCGTGGGCGTGGTCAAGGACGCGATGATCTACGCCAATGTGATCGGCAGCGACCTGGGCCCGAAAATCACGCCTATCGGCAGCCTGGCCACCTTGCTGTGGCTGCACATCCTGGCGCGCAAAGGCATCACCATCACCTGGGGTTACTACTTCAAGGTCGGGATCGTGCTGACCTTGCCCGTGCTGCTGATCACCCTCGCCGCCCTCGCCTTGCGCCTGAGCCTCTAAAGGAACGCCCCATGAAAGTCCTGTTCATGTGTACCGCCAACAGCTGCCGCAGCATCTTGTCCGAGGCGATGTTCAACCACCTGGCACCGTCGGGCTTCGAGGCGATCAGCTCTGGCAGCTTCCCCAAGGGGCAGGTGCTGCCACGCAGTCTGACCACGTTGCAGGCGGCGGGCATCAGCACTGACGGCCTGTACAGCAAAGGCAATGACGCCTTTGAAGACAGCCCGCCGGATGTAGTCATCACCGTATGCGATAAAGCGGCCGGTGAAGCGTGCCCGGTGTATTTCGGCCCAGCGGTGAAGACGCATTGGGGCTTGGAAGACCCTTCCGAGGTGCAGGGTAACGAGGCGCAGGTAGAGGCGGCATTCACGGCCACCCTCGACATTATCGCTGCACGCTGCAAGGCGTTTTTTGCACTGCCGTTTGCGAGTTTATCGTCGGATGAATTGAAGGCTGAAATCGACCGCATTGCCTCAACACCGCAGCCTTTGTAGGAGCGAGCTTGCTCGCGAAAAACTCATAAGCACCGCGTTCATTCAGGAAACGCGCGTTATCGTTGACGCTTCTCGCGAGCTCGCTCCTACAGGGACCTGTGACAGACGCTGATTCTGTGGGCAATGCATGGCTAGTGTGGGAGCTGGCTTGCCTGCGAAGGCGGTGGTTCAGTTGAAGATTGAGTGGCTGACATACCGCCATCGCGAACGTTCCTACAGAGGACGTGGTATCCCCTTCCCGGACTGACGTATGCTCTGGCACTTTCTCGAAAGGAACTGAGCATGCTGTCGATCTTTGTTTATGCGCTGGTATTCGGCTTCGTATTTTGCCTTTCCCCCGGCGCCGTACTGGCAGAGACCCTGCGCCGCGGCTTGCTCCATGGCTTCACACCGGCCCTGCTGGTGCAGTTCGGCTCGCTGCTGGGCGACGCCGTCTGGGCCGTGATTGGCCTCACCGGTATCGCACTGCTGATCCAGCATGATGCAGTGCGGGTACCACTCACAATCATCTGCGCGCTGTACCTGGCTTGGTTGGGCATCCGCAGCCTGATCGATGCCTGGCAGCTACCCGCAACCGGCAACGCCCCTGCCAGCTCAGGCAAAAATGCGTTGGCGGTGGGCGCGGCGATTTCCCTGGCCAACCCGAAGAACATCGTCTACTGGGGCGCCCTGGGCAGCGCCCTGTCGGGGATTGTCGGCACCACCCCCAGCCACGGGCAAACGCTGATGTTTTTTGCCGGCTTCATGCTGGCGTCGGTGCTCTCGTGTTTTCTCACTGCCGCCTTGGTAAACCTGCTGCGCAAAAACGCATCACCGACTTGGCAACGCGTGAGTTATGCGGCCTGCGGTTTAGTATTGATCTATCTGGCACTCCTCGCCGCGCAAGGTATATGAAGTTATTCAACCTACAACTTACGCGCGCCTCTTATCTGAACGAACTCTGAACACCGGATAATTTAATTAATCATACGTTGACATTCACTGACGCCCTGAGTAGATTGCCCGTGCCCGCAACTGGGGCCTTTTTTAAACCTCACAAAAGAAGCCAATGGACACAGTATCTAGTCGCTGTCCGAGCACCGCCTCTGCGGGCGTCGGGCGCCAAACCCAGAATATGACAGGACTCGCGTTCCAGGTCCGGTAAGCTGCGCTAGAGCTTGATGCTCCACCGTAACTGCCTCACCGGTCGCCCGTCCGGTCCCGAGGTGTGTTATGACCTTCCAACTCCTTGTTTTGCCCGATACACGCACACTGGTCGCCGCCCTGCGCGCCAAGCTGTGCCGCGAGCCCGTGGGCTTTTCGTCAACCCGCTCGACCTTTGCCATACCCTCCCCTCAAGTGCGTCCGGCACCGCCGCTGGCCCACTGGCGTATCTGCCCTGAAAGCGGCCACCTGGTGCAGCACTGGGATCACGCCGACCCTCAAGACCCACAGAGACCCCAGGTTTCCAGCCTGGCGCAAGCCCGCTTGCTGTTCGGTCTTTACCTGAGCGCTCGCGCCGCCTGACCTGGCTGCAAACTACAACTTTCTTATTGATACCCCTGGAGTTCTTTATGAACAAGTCCAGTAGTAGCCCGCTGCACGTTAGTTAATTAACGCACTGTTAGCGGGCCCTTCAGAAGTTACGTGAACACTTTATCTAAACCGATCGCGAAGTCCGCGACTCGGCATGCTTTCGCTCGCCTGTCTACAGGTAAGTACCGGGTATGTTTTGTCGAGAATTGGCGACAGGAGTACAGACAATGAGCGCCGTAAAAAACACGCCTCTGCACAAAAAAAATGGCACCGCCACCGACACCAAGCTGTCGATGCGTGCCGCCCGTGAAGCCCACAATGGCCTAGCAGCCACCCTCGCCAATGTACGGGCCACCCAGGACGGCCTGACCGAACTGGACGCCTCGGCGCGCCTGCAACGGGAAGGCTATAACGAAGTCGCCCATGACAAGCCGCCACACGCGATCATCCAGTTCCTGCAGGCCCTGAACAACCCGTTCATCTACGTGCTGTTGACCCTGGGCGGCATCAGCTTTGTGACTGACTGCTGGCTACCGATGCAGGAAGGCGAAGAGGCTGACCCGACCAAGGTCGTCATTATCATGACCATGGTGTTGCTCAGCAGCCTGCTGCGTTTCTGGCAGGAACACCGTTCGGCCAAATCCGCCGAGGCCCTCAAGGCTATGGTGCGCACCACCGCCACCGTGCTGCGCCGCGAGCAGGTTGGCGCCCAGCCCACCTTGCGCGAAGTGCCGATGCGCGACCTGGTGGCCGGCGATATCGTGCAGTTGTCTGCCGGCGACATGATCCCTGCCGACATCCGCCTGATCGAATCCCGTGACCTGTTTATCAGCCAGGCCGTGCTGACCGGTGAAGCCTTGCCGGTGGAGAAGTACGACACCCTGGGCGATGTCACGCAAAAATCCGCCTCCACCCTCGCCGCCGACCAGGGCAACCTGCTGGACCTGCCGAACATCTGCTTCATGGGCACCAACGTGGTCAGCGGCCGCGCCAAAGCGGTGGTAGTGGCAACGGGGCCGCGCACTTACTTTGGTTCCCTGGCCAAGGCGATTGTCGGCTCGCGGGTGCAAACCGCCTTCGACCGCGGCGTGAACAGTGTCAGCTGGCTGCTGATCCGCTTCATGCTGGTGATGGTGCCCATCGTGTTCTTCCTCAATGGCTTCTCCAAGGGCGATTGGGGCGATGCCTTCCTGTTTGCCCTGGCAGTAGCCGTCGGCCTTACCCCGGAAATGCTGCCGATGATCGTCAGCGCCAACCTGGCCAAGGGTGCTACGGCCATGGCCAAGCGCAAGGTGGTGGTCAAGCGCCTCAATGCGATCCAGAACTTCGGTTCGATGGACGTGCTGTGCACCGACAAGACCGGCACCCTCACCCAGGACAAGATCATCCTCGAGCATCACGTCAATGCCTTCGGCCAGCGCGATGACGCCGTGCTGTCCCTGGCCTGGCTCAACAGCTTTCACCAGAGCGGCATGAAAAACCTGATGGACCAGGCGGTGGTGCAGTTCTCGGAACAGAACCCCAAGTTCCAGGTGCCGTTTGCCTACAGCAAGGTCGATGAATTGCCGTTCGACTTTGTTCGTCGTCGCCTGTCGATCGTGGTCAAGGATGCCGCCGGTGACCATCTGCTGGTGTGCAAAGGCGCGGTGGAAGAGATGCTGAGCATTGCCACGCACGTCATGGAGGCCGGCGAAGCCTTGCCCCTGGATGAGCGCCGTCGTGACGCCCTGCTGACACTCGCCAATGACTACAACGAAGACGGTTTCCGCGTACTCGTAGTGGCGACCCGCAATATCCCCAAAGCACTGGCACGCCAGCAGTACACCACCAGCGACGAACGCAACCTGGTGATCCAGGGCTTCCTGACCTTCCTGGACCCACCGAAGGAAACCGCAGGCCCAGCCATTGCGGCGCTGCAACAGATTGGCGTGGCGATCAAAGTGTTGACCGGTGACAACGCCGTGGTCACCAGCAAGATCTGCCGCCAGGTTGGACTGGAACCCGGCCAGCCGCTGCTAGGCGTGGAAATCGAAGCCATGGACGACGCCACTTTGCTGCGCCGTGTGGAAGAACGCACGGTGTTCGCCAAGCTCACGCCGCTGCAAAAATCCCGCGTGCTCAAGGCCCTGCAAGCTAACGGGCACACCGTCGGCTTCCTCGGCGACGGTATCAACGATGCACCGGCGCTGCGCGATGCCGATGTGGGCATTTCGGTGGACAGCGGTACCGACATCGCCAAGGAATCGGCGGACATCATCCTGTTGGAAAAGAGCCTGATGGTGCTCGAAGAGGGCGTGCTCAAGGGCCGCGAAACCTTCGGCAATATCATGAAGTACCTGAACATGACCGCCAGCTCCAACTTCGGCAACGTATTCTCGGTGCTGGTGGCCAGCGCGTTCATTCCGTTCATGCCGATGCTGGCGATCCATCTGCTGCTGCAGAACCTGATGTATGACATCTCCCAACTGGCCCTGCCGTGGGACAAGATGGACAAGGAATACCTGGCCAAGCCACGCAAGTGGGATGCGAAAAACATCGGCCGCTTCATGATCTGGATCGGCCCTACCTCGT
The DNA here is from genome assembly GCF_018135665.1 of Pseudomonas sp. B2021. Classification (NCBI taxonomy): domain Bacteria; kingdom Pseudomonadati; phylum Pseudomonadota; class Gammaproteobacteria; order Pseudomonadales; family Pseudomonadaceae; genus Pseudomonas; species Pseudomonas sp. B2021. Next base: position 3,111,492 of record NZ_SMOF01000001.1, on the reverse strand, counting down.
CGATCTTCGACATCACCACCTTTGCGCTGATGTGGTACGTGTTCTCGGCCAACAGTGTGGAAATGCAGACCCTGTTCCAGTCCGGCTGGTTTATCGAGGGGCTGCTTTCGCAAACCCTGGTGGTGCATATGCTGCGCACCCGCAAGATCCCGTTCTTCCAGAGCACAGCCGCCTGGCCGGTGTTGATGATGACCTGCATCGTGATTGCCTTGGGCATCTACGTGCCGTTCTCGCCGCTGGGCACCCTGGTGGGCCTGCAACCGCTGCCGATGGCGTACTTCCCATGGCTGGTAGGCACGTTGCTGGCTTACTGCTGCGTCGCCCAACTGATGAAGACCATCTACATCCGCCGCTTCAAGCAGTGGTACTGACCCTCCCCGCCGTTCCAACGCTGGTGGCCGCCCGGTCGCCAGCGTGCAATACAAGGATTTGCTCATGCGCGTGTTGATCTGTGCAGGTCGTCATTACGCCGACACCAAAAAGTCCCGCCACGTGCTGGACGCTTACCACCGCCTGCACCCGGTGCAGGTATTGATCCACGGCGGCAACCAGTTTCTCGGCAGCGAGATCGAGGAATGGGCACGGGAAATCGGTATCGACGTGGTGCGCTACCCACCCAATTGGCAGCGCCACGGCAAACAGGCCGAACGCCAGCGCAACCACTTCATGCTGGCCGACAGCCGCCCCGACCTGATCATCGCCCTGCCGGGCGGTGACGATACCTCGGAGCTGGTTTGCCAGGCCAAAGCCAGCGGCATTTCGGTGCTGACCGTAGAAAGCTGAATTCAAGCGAGGTGCATCATGCACAAAAAACACACGCCGGCACGCCGCGACGGGTTTGCCAAATATCGCGCACGCCACTCTCGCGGTGCTCGCCCAACTTTGCTGTTACTGCCACCGGCCAAGCGCCGTGCATTGCAGCGCAACTTGATCTTTATCGGCATGACGCTGGGCCTGGTCTTTGTCGTCGCGTTGATTTCAAAAGCCCAAGCCGCAGGCGGCGCTTATGTGGTTGATGACGGCGCGATCAACGCGCCGGGGGAATGCAACGTCGACGCCTGGTACAGCGCCCAGCGGCACGCGGGGAGTACCCACAACAGCAACGTGTCGCCCGCCTGCACGTTCAGCGCCATGCCTGCCGTGCAATGGGGCGCCGCGTTGTCACGGGCCACGGATGCAGGCAAAGGCGAGACGCAGATCAGCCCGCAAGCCAAGGTGCAGGTGCTGTCACGGCAAGACTTGGGCTTGGAACTGGCGGTTGCTGTCGGGGCGCATGTCGCGCTGGATCGCCATCACGGGTTTGATGGCGCAGACCTGAACATCCCACTCACATGGCAACCCCTGGCGCCCCTGCGGCTGAACCTGAACGCCGGCTGGAGCCACGCCTACAACGAGGGTGATCAACAGCATCGCCTGACGTGGGGCACGGGGTTCGAATATCAGTTGGCAGACGCGCTCACATTGATTGGCGAGCGCTATGGCCAGGAAGGCGGCGAACAGGCCTGGCAGGCTGGGCCGCGTTTGCACATCGGCGAATTTGTCGACGTGGACGTGCTGGTCGGGCGCAGCCTGATTGGCGATCGCGCCCAGTGGCTGACCACTGGGGCGACGCTGAGGTTCTAGGCTTTGGCCTGCTGCTCCAGATGCACCTGCAATTGCGGATCGATTTGCAACTGACCGGCCAGGTCGTCGAGGTAATTACGCTCGGCGTCCTGTTGGTCATCGACCAGCATCACGCTCGCCAGATAAATCTCCGCTGCGATTGCCGGGTCATTGGCATACTCGGCAAAATCGGCGGCATCCAGGGGCTTGGCAACTTCGGCGTCGAGCCACTGCTGCAATTGTGGGTCGTCGGTATGACGGCCGATCTCGGCGGAAATCATCTGCTGCTCTTGTGCATCGATTTCGCCATCGGCCTTGGCCGCCGCGATCAACGCACGCAGTACGCCGTGGCTATGGGCTTCGGCTTCAGGCCCGTCAAGCTGGTCAACGGTCTGGATAGCTTGCTGCGGTGCCGAAGCCTGTTGGCGTTGCCAGGCTTGGTACGCCTGGAACGCCGCCATGCCCAGGGACGCCAGCGCCGCGTAGTTCATCCCACCGCCGCTACGCGTCTGGGTGGTCCCACCTGCCGGCGCGCCACCCAACAAGCCACCCAGGCCACCTAACAAACCACCCAAACCGCCGCCCGCCGATGACGCATTGCCGGTGCCGGCGCCCTTCAACAACCCTCCGAGCAACCCGCCCAGGCCGCCGCCCGAAGCCCCGCCGCCTTGCTGCCCTGCACGCAACAGTTGTTCCAGTAGATCGCTGGTATTCATGGTGTCGCCCTCCGGGGCGCAATAGTGGCGTTGATCAAACATAGTCCTCCCCTGATGGAACACCATGACCGTCGGGCGGGCAAGCTTTATGATGACGCCATCACGCCGACAAGGGAGAACAGCGGTGAACCGCATCGAGCATATTGCGTTGATGGCCACTTACAACCAATGGATGAACCGCAAGGTCTACGACGCCGCCAGCACCCTGACGCACGCACAATTGACCCAGGACCGCCAGGCGTTTTTCGGCTCGATCCTCGGCACCTTGAACCACCTGATGCTGGGTGACACCGTCTGGCTCAAGCGCTTTGCCGAACACCCGGCCAACTTTGCGGCCTTGGCGCCGCTGAACGGGGTGGCCACGCCCAGCGACCTCGAGCAAGTAGCCTTCCCCAGCCTTTCCGAACTAGCGGCCCATCGCGCCTGGCTGGATCAACTCATCATCGATTGGGCCCACAGCCTGCAAGAGCCCCACCTCGACCAACGCCTGCGCTATCACAACATGCGCGGCGTGGCCGCCGAGAAACCCTTCTTCGGTTTGCTGGTGCACTTTTTCAACCACCAGACTCACCACCGCGGCCAGGTGACGACACTGCTGAGCCAGGCGGGTGTGGACGTAGGGGTCACCGACTTGCTGGCGCTGATTGACTGAAGGCCGACACGGTCAATGTGGGAGCTGGCTTGCCTGCGATGGCGGTGTAACAGGTTCTATACCGGTACTGACACATCGCTATCGCAGGCAAGCCAGCTCCCACAGTTGCCCTATATTGCTCACAGCATCAGTGCCGTCACTTCACCTTGCTGCTCAAGGTCTCCACACTGCGCTTCACATCATCCAGGCTGCGCTTGAGCCCGTCGATCTCGCTTTTCTGCCGCTCTATCGTGCTCTTCTGCTCATCCACCGTACGCTTGAGACTCGACAGCTGGCTGTCACTGCTACTGGTACTCGAACCGTCCTTGCGCTTGAACTCATCAAACGCACGCTCCTGCCCTTCCACCTTACTTTTCAAGCTTTGCAGTTCGCTTTGACTCTGTTTTTGCCCAGCCTGCAGCGCCTCGACATCCCCCACGGAAACACCCGACGGCTTCAACACATAGACACCGCCCACGTCCATCGAGCCGGCCGTTAACTTATCTGAAGACGACGCACTAAACTCACCCCACTGCACCGCACTCCCCGCCTGCGCCGAGCTGAACACGGCAGTGCCCAACAAACCCGCCACACCCACGGCCATGATCCAAGCCTGCTTACGGACACTGAGCATCAAACGACTCCTGGCGAAATGCCGAAATGGCATATCGCTATGACTGTCATTTATGGGGCTTGTTCCTGGGTTGCTTGCGTTCATCAGCACTTGGCACAAAGGCCCTGTAGATCACTGATCTGCCAAGCTTTTTCCTGCGCATCTTTATGCGGGAAAACCGGCCTGGAGGTTGCGCTGAAGCGGCTAGATCTATATATTCCCAACCCTGTTACACCGCGCTACCGCCCGAATGGCGAAACTGGTAGACGCATGGGACTTAAAATCCCCCGCTCGTAAGGGCGTCCCGGTTCGATTCCGGGTTCGGGCACCATAGATATCAAGGGCTTGCCGGGGAAACCTGGGCAGGCCCTTATCTTTTCTGTTCCGCAATTCCCTCGCCTGGCGTCCTGCCGAACGAATTCCCCACCTCTTTATTCAGACCGAACTACCGTCTTGTACTAACGTTCTATCGAGATAGGCTTGGGCGCTTCCAAGTCATCCCGCATGGAGCTAAATATGTCTGACGATTTGAAAAACCGTGGCCCGCAAGATCGCGCTCGAGTAAACACCTCGGAAGCTTGGGAGGTGAAGTACTGGACCAAAGAGTTCGGTGTAACCGAGCAACAGCTCAAGGATGCAGTGAGAGCTGTTGGTCCGATGGCTGACGACGTACGCAAGAAACTCGGTAAGTGAAGAGTGGTGACGCCCCGCGCGCAAGCGGGGCTGTTTACTGAACCTCATTGTGGTTATTACGCCGCTAGACTACGGTAAAAATGAGTGAATCCGTCAGGCTGAAAAGCGTAATTGGCGATTACTTATTTGGCTCGAATTTCGCAAACATCAGGCCGAAGAAAAAACCTCCGACCATGGCCAGATAGACCGACTTGTAGCCTGCGACGTTATAGGCCAGCCAGTAGTTGACCGCAGTGATGACGGCGAACGCCACGAAGAACTGTTTACGAGAAAATCGGCTGAAAAAGCGCTCTACCGCCGCATTCATCGCCTTGAGCTTGTTCATTGCGCCTCGTCCTTGAAAAAAGTAGAAATCCTAGCTCAACCCTCTATTGCCCGCCATGCTGCATCCGTTAGCGGAGGGCACCGCCGGGACTGGAACGGCCGTAAATACGAAGTAGCGGCATGATCAGGTCAGTTGCTCGATCGATAAATGAACGCCGGCCATCCACTGGCTTTGATTACTGAGCGCCAACACTTGGAACCCATAAAGTGCATGCAGTCGCTGCCTGAGCAATGAGCCAATCATGCTCACGCTTTGCGAAGGGTCGAGGCATCTCATAAGAGATCCGAAGCGCAAAGTTATAGGCGCCAATGACTTCGTTTCCAGTCGGTGTCGCTTCTTTCAATTTTGTGTTGGTTTTTAGCCCTTCTACGGCTCCGTGTAGGGCCAGTGCTTGTTTGGACGTGTCTGCACTTTCTTCCAAGATTTTTACCACGATAAAGGCTGCATTAGAGCAGCGATCCATCTTTTCCCACTGCTTCAGCTGTGCCTCATCACCCAGCGCTACAGCGGAGGTGAGCAGCATCAGTGAGCCAATCCAAATACGCATAGTTTTGATCCTTCAAAAATTTCGGCATTAATACCCCAACCCTGACCAAATTGCCACCACCATTCACGTAGGACGGCACCTACCTGAGGTAAAAGAAAAAGAAAAAGAAAAAAGGGACAGATATATTTTCCAGAGACTCATTCGCTATATCTAAAAGGGCTCGTCAACCCTATAAATAAATCTGTCCCGTTTTTTGAAAGAACGCATGGGCATTGCTATCTTTGGCGTGCTGCTGAATGCGCTGCTGTTGATGCCTGACGATTTGATGTCTCCGATTCACGCGGGCTCTCCTTGTTCTAGCGGTGTGTGTTCGCAACTATCACCGTAGACCAAGGGCGGCCTTTTTTCTTTTTTTCTAATCAGATCAGCCGGTTAGCTGTTGAGTAAGTGCCATTCAAATCTGCCCCCTTTTTTGCGAATCTATCCGCTTGTCAATGGTTTGCACTATGATTTTTTATGCGCTCTAAGAACTCAGCCATAGCTAGTGGATCCCGCTCCACTAGCTCTTCAATTAAATCTTCTGCTGCCCAGTGCAAAATCATGTCTCCTTCATCTCGATCTTTGCAGAGAATGAGATCACTTGACAAAGAGGAGTCAAGAACATTGACCTCACTTTCACTGAGTGCCATCAACCCACCGTAACCATCATAGGGAATGACCCAGTAAAAGCGCTCGTTCCTTATCCAGTAAATCCCAAAAACCTGCACAGGCTCTTCTCGGCCAATTTCTCGAACAATCATGTCCACATCACTCAATAGTTCTTCCGGGCTGCAGCACAGGCGGCAGCTGCTGGGGCGTCGTGATTTTCATATCATATGCTTTATCGGTAACGGAGTTGTACTGATAGTAAACGGTTATATTTTCTCCGTTAAGCAGCCGCTGACTGGCTTCCATTTTTTTCCATCCTTCACTTCGCGGAAAATCTTTGTCGCCTGCTAATTTCGTATCACGACCAGCCGAGGGATTATCAATCACTCTATTCCACAACGTTTGCTCATTCAAATCTCGCGGCACAGTAGACTGATAGCTCTTTGCTGTTGAATGAGTTGCATAGTTAAGAAGGCCAGCTGAAAATTCATCGGCCGAGTTTCCCTTCCATAGCTATCTCGACTTACTTTAGACCTTTCAGTAACAGCGCTTGGGCTATATGGATCATCCACCACAGCTGGTTTACCGCCACTGAACTCACCCGCATTTCCATCTTTTGTACCGACTAATTATCGACTATGGGCAATACTCAACCATATAACTGCTCCCTAGTTCTTGCTGCATCGATTTGGCCAGTTCCTCTCCCTCTGCTTTATGCCGAAGCTCTGCCTCAGGCGTGGCAAAACAAGAATCGGGCGGGTAGTCGTTGTTGAACGTCGACTGATACTCACCGTCCCACTCACTGATTTTGACCATCAGCTCTGGACAAAGGGGTAAATCTTCAATATCAACGTGCCCCATTCTATCCGGATCTGGGCAGAATATCGGCCCAGCCAAATACTCACTCGTTAGTCTTAACCTGATCATGGCAATGGTTTCCAAGAACTGACCGGATTAGCTCGAACCACGAAGCCGTTTGAGCTAACCCCAACTGCGGTATTTTGCTCAACACCATTGTGCGTGATGCGATAAACATTAGCCGAACCATTGGTCCCGACAACTTTCCCACGCTCAAGAGCACTCATTACAACATTTGGAATGTCATCACGTGAGATGCCTTTGTTGACAAAGTCGGCTTCGTGTCGTTTGTAGATATGTTGCAATCCGGCAGCATCAGTACCCTTTTCCAGCCAGACTGTTCGGCCATCTGGCAACCTACGGATATCAACCACACTTCCTGGGGTGATTTTAGTGCCTACAGGCAATCCCGAAATCAACTCGTCCCTCGTCAGAGCGGACCCCGACACTCCTTTTGCACCAACTTACAAACTACTTAAACGCCAAGCGCCCTCAACAAAGTCGAAGCATCCTTTAATAGTTTGGGATCTTGGCTTAAATTCTTCACTTCGGCCAAAGCGCAAACGGCCTTTTGCGCCGCACTTGTATTTCTCTGCCAACACTCTGCACTCACACTCGCCAGAGCTGCAAGCAGCTCGCCGTCGTATCTCTCTCCTGCCAACACATCATCATGTAGTAATATCACAGCAAAGGGTAATAGCTCATTAACAAAAAGATTTTGCCTAATTGCGCGACATACATCTCCTACACTTAAGTGATCTAGTGGAGTATCGCATACCAAAAGATACCATTCGCTCAACGACGACGGGCTGTCTTCTGGTAACCAACTGATTTGAGTAAGTCTTTCCAATTCACGAAACGTCATATCCCGGCACCATTTAAAGCTGACTCAATACGATTGATAGTATCGACCGCTCGCTGACGTGCAGCTTGCGCTGACGGTTCATTCACCCCTTCAAGGTGTCCGCATGGTTCCGTAAACCTCGAAGAGTGTCGTTCATCTCTTTTAGGTGATCCCGATAACCACCGCCAGGCTTCGGAACAGGATTACCAGCCATATCCTTTAAGGTACCCGTAATATCACTATCCTTGAAATCATGAGAATATTGTCAATTTTTCCGACAACTCTTTTTTGGCCTTGACTCAGCGTAGCCAGAGTGTCTCCAGCCCCTTTTGCACCAACTAATCTTCGACAATTATATCTACAGCTTGCCCCTTGATAGCTACTCGCCCCCAGTCTCCGGTCAGTTCATAGCCATCATCACAACCAACAAAACTGTCTATATTCCCATAATCGAACTCGCCCGAAGCATCTGCATATGCCATAAACCTCCTATCAAGCCATTCGAAAGAATCTACATTTAGAAAGCGCAAAAAAATCTTTCTATAGCAATGTTTCTCTCCTTCTTGTGGCTTTTTATATTTTGGATGACTTTCAGTAAGAACTGCTTCTAACTCAAAGATTAGAGAGTCCTCCGCCTCACGAACAGATAAAACATAGCTATCTTCGAGATAGATATTTGAAAGCGAGGGAATTTCATAATAGTTCATATTTATCCTCACAAATCAAAGTCAATTGACGTGTGATTATCCGGACTTTTTCTTGTTACCGGATTACCAAAGGCGTCTGTTCTTTGACCTGTCGCGCTTTTAAACTCAACATGTGGATCAGCACTTCCTGGCGCCCGCGAACTGCCTTGTTTGATTGTCACACGAGGAATGCCATTCGCGTCAAGATATTTGAGAGTGCCACCACCAGTCTGTACAGGCTTCCAACCTTGAGCTTCCGCATATTGCTTCAACTCGCTAGCTTTTGGCGTTCGACCGGGTTCAAAAATCTTATTAATGCCTTTTGCACCATTAGCAAAAACCGTGCTCCCCGCCTTCACGCCTAAGGACTTAACTTCCCCAAGCACAGCATCCATCAAAAACTCAGTCGCTACAACATACTCATTTCCATGCAAAAGGTTATCAGGGTCGACTTTAGCCTCCTCATGAACCCCCTTCATAGTTTCAACAGTACGATCTGTCAGCTTTGCAGCGAGCTCGATAGCTTTAGATTCTTTGAACTCTCTGTACT
>NZ_SMOF01000001.1:3056165-3102799 GCF_018135665.1 Pseudomonas sp. B2021 | reverse complement strand
AGAAACTGCCTTCACCCTGCCACTGGATAGCCATTCGGTGCTGCTATCGCGGGTAACTCATTGACCACTTTGGGTCGAAAGCTGACGCGCTATATGCTATCTCCTAGCTAGGCATCCAGCATGGATGGAATGCCAGTAACTCGCCTGACGATTGCCGTAGTAGCGTTGCGCCTTCAATTACCAAGGAATGGCCATGTCAGTCAGAAGTCTCGTGAAAAATCTACCAGCAGATCCGGATATGCCTGGATGGGTGCTGGGGTGGGCAGTGGGTCGTAATGATCCATGGACCTTTGTTGACATCTACGCCGACAAGAATGTCGCAGAGATCGAGGCTGAGCATCTAGGTGATGGCCACACTGTGAAGTATGGGTCGCACAGGCTAGGAACCGATGAGTTTATGGGTGGCGGCGAAGAGCCTAGATAGCGACTGCCTGCGCCAAGCCAAAATCAATTCTACCCGGACCAGATACAAGCGCAGCCTGAAGCCCTGACTTGCCATGGTAGCTGCGGCTGTAGCCGCCTTTGCTCTGGCACTTGCCGGAAAATTTCACGCGATCCATCTCGACACCGCCATCAAGAATGGCGACTTCGGCTTCAGCGCCGCAGATACCGCCACCGGTGAAGGTGAAGAGGTCATGAATGGTCAGCATGTAGCGGTGTATGATTTGCATGTGGCCCTCCGAGCTTAGATTATCGTCGTGGATAAAGAACTGTCTGCCACGCAGACATAAGGAACCTCGTGATGGACCCTCGATTTGTAGTTCAAAGAAACTTCCCGCGGTGCGATGACTACGACGAAAACTCATTCAATGGCCAGCTACACGAGCACGCGCTCTGGGCACAAGATGAATACTGGCTCTTAGAGTGGGCTCTCTACCAATTGGCCAAGGAAGAGGAAATCGACCCTCAGCTCTACTGGCAGGTGTTTCGCATCTTCAGCCACTGTTTCCTTTCATTTGGCTGCCACTTCGATCGGAATGACGGCTACAAGATACGTAACCTCAAGAGAGCACAGCTATACGACTGTCGGGAGAGATTCCAGGTGGTATTTGAGGGTTTTTTCTCAAGAAATATGCCTGAGCAAAACATCTTTGAAGAAGAGAACCCACTGCTGCTCACCCTCCATTAACTTGCTGAAGCGCCCCCTTCATATCAAATGATTCGTGCCGGTCTTTGTGTCTGAGGATCAGACGTGTCCGGTCATGCCAAGGCCCACCGTAGACGATGATCTCGGACGGCCTGCCGTACAGGTGGTGCAACAGGAACGGGCCAGGGCCGAATGCGCCCGATTCTTCACTTGGTAGCGACGGATCGGCGCCAAGGTAAATGCCAGCATGATTCGGGTGAACTGTCCGGCCAACCTGCATAACGATCATGTCGCCGCGCCGTGGGCGGTCGACGCGTACAAACCCCGCCGCCTCGTAGTGTTGCTCGTACAGGCTCGCGTTCTCCGCACTCTCCCACCAACCATCGGCGCGCTGGAACGCTTCGAACTCAAGGGCCCACTCACGCTGATACCAGTCAGCGCAGACCTGCCAGCAGTCCCATGCGCCGTGCACGAACGGACGCTTGAGCAGCGGCGTGCTGCCCGTCGGGGTGATCGTTCGCAGGTCGCCCTCGGGCCAACTCAGAATATGCCAAGGCAGCGCCGTGGCCTCGCACATGGCCAAGTCATGCGGTGACGGCCGGCTGGTGGCGTCCGGGTGTGAATGAACGATGCCGATCACCTCTCCAAAGTCTTCCGCCGCGGCATAGTCCTCTGGATCAAGCCTGAACTCTTCGTTCGGCTCCGTGGCGATGTTCCGGCACGGGAAGTACTTCTGTGCGCGCCCGACTGCCAGTAGCAGGCCGCAGCACTCTTTCGGGTACTCGGTGGCAGCGTGCGCCTGGATGGCTGCGATGATGTGCTTGCGCATGCTCAACTCCTGGCGATCAAGCTGACGGCGGGGAATCCACCAAAACTGAGCTCGTTGCTCTCGCCAAAGCGCAACTTGCAGGACGACAGGCAGCCCTTGCACTGGTCAAGTGCCGGGTCATCTGTGGGATTGTCCTCGTCGTCGAACATGGCCGCGCCGGTGTACCCGCAATCGGGCCCCCGGTAACCATTGGTCATGGCCCAGTGGCAGAACGTGGTCATCTGCCGGCCAGGCAGGCCATGGTTGTCGATCTCGCCCGGCGACGAAAGCTCCCAGACTACTGCCTCGCCGTCTTCGCTGGTTTTCTGGTCGATGTACCAGATCTCCAGAGCCTCCTGAGTCGGATCTGCAGTTGGGTTACCGTCGGGGAAGTTCGCCGCATCCAGGTACTGCGCCAGAGTCTCGCGCACCGTCAGCTTGAACTTCAGCAGGTCCTCGAAGGCCAGGCACAGGGCAGTCAATCGGCCATTGATATTGCCGGCGGCGAATGTCGGTCGAGAGGCCGTGCCGTCGCTGCTGGAGCTTATGCCTTCTATCTGCGCCGGCCAGGCCGCGTACTCGGCGCCCTGCCACCAAATCGACTTGGCCGGCAAATCCGCTTCAGAGCCTTCATAGGCCAGCAGTTCATCGGGCGTGTGAGGGATGGCGTGGCCGTGAAAGCGCAGGTAATCCGCGCCGTACTCGGTCCCGTCAATTTCGAACAGGCGAATTTCGCCGCCGGGCTCCAGCTTCTGGATGTCCGTGATCAGTGCCATGGGTAGGTCTCAGGGATGAAAGGTTTGTTCGAAGGTGACGGTGATGGCGTAGACCTGTCCCCCGCGATGCACTGGCTTGTAGCCGTTGCACTTGTAGAGGCCAAGCTCGCCCAGGGGCGGCTCCCATAGGAAACCCCGGGCCCCTTTGTGCCGATCCAGGAACGCCATGATGTCTTTGATGCGCGGCTTCAAGCCAGTGAAGGTCACCGGCCAGGATTGCGTCCGGTTGTTGATCCCATCCTCGACTGACTGCTCGTAACCGTCGCCGAACTTCTTGGAGCGGACGCGCTGGGCTATATCGCCCTCCGCGCCCTTCTCCGTTGCCCAGGTGAAACGTTCGATTGCCATGAGTCATCCCTTTACGTTGCGGCGGCTTACACCACCCTGTCGCCAAGATTTGGCAATTTCTTCGACTGCAACCTGCCGGGTGCGCGCCTCCATGTTGCGCTGGAAGGTCTCGGCGTCGAACTCAGCACCATCAGGCCGACCGGCTTCCTGATCGCTTAAGATGATCGGCATGCTGAGACTCAGATTTACACCGCCGCCTCCGCCGCCCATGGCAACAACCCCGAGCTTCCCGCTGGAAGTCCTGGCCAGCGGCATAATGGCCTCTTCCCCCGCCTCTCCCATGACCCCGGTCTTGCCGTTGGCCATACCGAACGCCGTGGGCTTACTGACGATGGAATTAGTGAAGGCGCCGCCGTCGGCGAACATCTGCACACCGTTGGCCCAGGCTCCACCGTCGGCCTGGAAATAGGTGCCGGAGTAGCCTGCCTGCGATGCGCCGAGGTTCGACGACGTAGCACCTGCGGACCCAGCCGCCAGGCCATTCCCGCCGCCGGCCGCACTGCCACCGAAGTAGCTTGCAGCCGCCCCCACCAGACTGCCCAGCAACGCCGAGCTGGCTTGGCGGGTAGCAATGCGCGCCATGTCGGCCAGGATCGACTTGGTAAAGTCAGCGAACGATGCTTTGCCTGATAGGGCGAAGTTAACCAGTGAGTCTTCCATTGAGCTGAAGGCATTACCGAACAGGCTCTTCGTCTGGCCGGCTATGTTGCGCGCCGAGTCAAGGTAGTTATCCCAGGCAGCTGTCGCCCCCTTCGTCCAGTCGCCCTGGGCGTTCTCTACATCCGCGTAGTTCTGCCGGATTTGGTCAGTAGCCGCCTTGTTCGCGTCTGCGAGCGCTTGCGATTTGCGGATGAACTCTTCCTCCGACATGTTCCGCGACGGGTCCGACTTCTGGTTGGCCAACTCCAGCGACCGCTGAGCAAATCGGTCTTGCTGGCTGTTCAGTTCGCCGCTGAGCGCGTTTTGCCGATCGCCCTGCCCCACGCCAAGTACGGCGCGCTGCCCGGCAAGCTCCAAGGCTCGCTGCTGCTGCCCAAGCGCCTGTACGTAGGTACTGATCGCGCGCTCTTGTCTGGCCAGGCGGCCCGTCTCATTGGTCGCCAGCACTTCAAGCTGGCTATCAGCGTCTCTCTGCGCCTTGACAATGCCCGCGCGTGCGTCGGCGATCTTCTGGTCCAGCTGAATGCTTTGCGCGGCTGAGGTGGTCTTCTTGCCCTTGGCGGACTCAAGCGCGCTGATTTCGGCTTCGTAGGCTGCCGTCACCTGGTCACGCTCGTTGCCGATCAGGGCTTGGCGCCGCAGAAGGTAGTCAGCCTCAGATATCAGCCCGGCCTTTTGCGCCGCATCCAGTTCCTTCTGGTAGTTTTTGTAGTCGGCGGCAATAGAAGCCAGATTGTTCTTCGCGCCATTGAAGCCGGTCAGATCTACCTGAGTGCCAGGCGCTCTCGGGTCCTTGAACTGCTCATTGATATTCGCCAGGTTCTTGTCGATCGCTGCTTGGTTCAATCGCGGGTCGTTCGGCGCAACCTTTCGGATGTTTTCGAGTTGCCGCTTGTACTCCTTGATCGCCTCCGTGCGCTTTTGCTCATTTGTCCACGCAGACTTGGTCAAGGCGTCAATTTTCGTCATTGACGATACGGCATCACCCTGAGCCTTGGCCTGCTCACCCTCCCACTTGGCGATATCGGCCTGGGCCGCCTTCTCATCCTCCAGCATGTTCAGGCGATTTTGCCGAACTTCGATCATCTCTTTCTGGTTTTGGAAAAGGCCGATATTGCCCTTCTGAGCATCGGCCAGGTCGCGGCGGGCCTGCTCTATGTCTGCACCAATGTCCGGTCGACCGACGTTCTTGAGGTTGTCAGCAGCGCGAGCAACAGCGTTGTATCCCTTCTCCCAGAAGCTTAAGTTCTCCAAAATTTTCGGCGTACGCTCGTTGATAGCGTCGGCGTAAGTCTCAGTTGCCAGCTTCACGGCGCCGGCGTGGTTGCCTTGTTGCTCCAGCGCTGCAATTTGCGAGTAAACCGAAGCGGTCAGGTAGTGATACTGCTCATTGAGCGCGGCAGATGCTTTTACCGGGTCGTCGGCCAGTTTGGTGAACTCGGAGACCGTCTCGCTTACAGCCTTGCCGGTAGCCTCTTGCATCGACACAGCGGCCAGGGTAATGCCCGCGAAGCTATCACCAGCGATCTTGCCGTTGTCCGCCAGCATAGCGAGGACCGCGGCGGCCTGGCCTGTGGTACCGACTGTCGCACTAACCTGACGCGCCAGGTCGCCCAGTTGTCCAGCACTGATACCGGCATAGTTTCCAGTGAGGATCAGCGACTTGTTGTAGCTGTCCTGTTCTTCGCTGCCTTTGTGATAAGCGTACGCCAGGCCGCCCACAGCGGCAGTGGCTAGGGCAAGCGGAGCCAGTATGGCAAGGAGTCCAGCGGCCCCTGCACCAGCGCCAGCCCCCAGCTGAGCCACGGCGCGAACGCCGCTCCCCCAGTCCCCCGAAGACAGCGCGTTACCGAGCTGAACAACGTTTTCCTGTGCCTGGCGGGTACCGAGGCGCAGCTTGTCGAAGCCGGTTGTGGTCTTTTCGAGCTTGGCGTAATCCTTGTACATTTTACCCAGAGCAGAGTTGTACTCTTCCTGGCTAATCCGTCCTTCGTCCAGGTGCTTCCCTAGTTGCTCGATCTGGGTATCCAGCTTTGCCAGTGCAGCACGAGCCGGATCAATTGCCCCCAGCAGGCTGTTCAGCGCCTTCTGCTCGTCCATCGCAGACTTGGCCAGGGCGATCTGTTGCTTATCCAGCTGAGCCGAGATCTTCGCGGCCTCGGCCTCGCCATAGGCGCCGGTCTTGGTCAGCTTGGCGAGCGCGTCACGCTGCTTCGCCAGGTCCTGTGTGGTTTTGGCGCTGGTGGATAGCGACTTCTCCAGGGTCTGCATTTCGTTCATCAGCGAAACGGCGGACTGCTCGGCACGGCCGCCGGCCTTCGCCATCTCATCCAGGCTCGTTTTAGCCTGGATTGCATCGGCCGAGTCGATCTTGACGCCGAGCTCTGCAATGTTCATCGACTCACCTTGAATAAGTGCCCGTGGTTACGGGCTGTTTTCCCTTTCCTCCGCCATAACGCGCAGGGCTTCGCCTTCCAGCACCTGAAGGTCAGGGAAGATTTCAGCGAGTTTCTTTTTCTTGATGCCGAGGAAGCCGGCCACGTCGCGGATGCAGCTATAGTCGAGACCAATCGCGCCGCCAGCGCCTGCTCGCCACTGAGTGGACATTCGGTTAAACAGGAGGAAGGCTGGCCAGTTGCAGGGCCAGACCTCCACTTCTTCAACCAGGTCGCCAGGGGCAAGGCCGAACATGCCGATAATCGCATCAGGCGCGCTCGGCGAGTACATCGCACGCGCCGCCTCGATCAGTTTCCCAGGCGAGCCTGGCTGTATGCGCCCTCATGGGCCTTAACGACAGCCTCGGCGGCGCCCTGGCAGGACTTCACGAACGCGACGATGTTGTCTTCGTTGTATTCGTCATCGAAGCCCCAGCCCACTACCAGATCCTTGATCTGCTGGGTTTGTTGCTCGGTATCCACGGCCACAATTTCCGACCAAGACGGCTTATCCCCCAATGCTGCCTGCGCCGTCTTCCGCTTCTCGTTCCACTCATCGAATAGAGCGGCAAGCTCGGCGCGATCCCGGTACTTAAAGGTGAATTCAACCTTCTGAGGCGCGCTGCCGACGATTGGAATCAGCACGGGTGCGGTGAACGTGGCGTTCTGAGCAATCCTGATCTTTGCCATGGGTTACACCGCCGCAGTCAGGTAGCGGGTCGGCTCAGCCTGCAACGCAAGACTTACGGTACGGGTCAGCAGGTTGTTACGGGACACCGCCGGCTGTTTGGAGAACGACGTGTAGGTGCCGTACAGCAGGGTGTCGTTACCGGGCAGGTTCAGTCGCGCCGCTTCGATCTGCTTGCCAGCGTCCGCCTTCAGCAGCACCCCGTTGAAGGCCTGGGCCGGGTCGTCGGCGATAGTCAGCACCATGCTTGCTGCCGACTTGTCGGTGGGGATCTGCTTGCCTTGGTCATCCTCGAGGAAAACCACATCCAGGTAGTTCTGTTCGCCGCCGGAGAAGGCCACGTCGGAGATTTGCGGGATCTGCACCCAGGTCAGCACCTTGCGCATCGTTCCCGCGCCGCCGGCGACCGGATAGACCTGCGTGTCGGTAGTGTCGATGCCTTCCAGGGTAATCGCCGTTGCCGTGGCTGCCTTCACGCGCACCACCTTGCTATCCAGCTTGCTCCAGCCGGAAGTGAGCAGAACAATATCGCCGGCAGCGATGGTGCCGCCGACGACAGTAGCAACGGCCTCGGCGGCGTTGCTGATGGCAGTGAACGCCAGTGCGGTCGCGTAGGTTGCGGCGTGCTGGAAGGTGCCGCCGTTCGGTAGTTTGTAGCCCATGGGTTATTTCCTCTTTGCAGATGTGAAAAAACCCGCTCAATGGCGGGTCTCTGGGTTTGCCCAATGGGCGGGATCAGTTGGTGTCGGCCCGGTACAAGAACGAGACCGGGACGGTGTAGGTGGAATCGCCGGTGATGCCGGGCCCCGGGTCGACCGGCGACATCGTCACCACCGTGACCGAGCCCTTCGTGTCTCTGGCGTATAGCGGGAACAGATCTATAAGTTCTGCTGCGATTGGATTCGTCTTGGCTTTGCCGGCGCCCGCCGGCGTGATGATGCTGACTTGGAACACTCCGGTGAACAGCCGGTGATCACCGCCGAGCGTGTTGCTCGCGGTGTCGCCCGGGATAGTGAAGGCTCGCAGGCAGGTCTCGCCCGCCGCCGGCGTGTACGCCGTGTTCTCGAAAACGATCTTAAGCTTCTCCGACCTGGCGGCGTTCCAGGCGATCAGCTTGGCCTCATAGATAGAGGCGATGATTGCGTGACTCATACCTGGTTGTTCCTGATGGCTTCCAGCACGATCTGCTGGAAGCGAGCCACGGTGACCCGGACCATGCCGCCGGGGGCCTGGGTCGAATGGCCGAACTCTAGCGGGATCGAATAGGGCAAGTTGTTGATGATGTAGGCCATTTGGCCGGCGGTGAAGTCACTCATTGCCGCGACCAGAGCAGCGACTGTCTCGGCACCGCTGGGGTCTACCTCGTCGAAGGTGACGTTTTCGACCACGCCGAGCGAGATGTGCCAGTTCGCACGGAACCGACCCCCGACGTATCCTTCCGGCGCGACGATATCCATGCCATCGTTGAGCTTGCGGCCTTTCTTCAGCCTGCCGCCCTTCGTGAGGTTTGTCGGATCGCTTCGAAGCGCGGTGTTGTGATCGTCGACGGCCTTGTTGTACTCGGTCGCTACAGCGTTCTGCGCCCAGATCTCCGGGTTACCCACTGGAGACATGCGAATCAGGCTGCTGCCCACCTCGATGATGATTTCGCGGACGCTGGCGTCGATGGCTTCGCTGGTCTGCGCGGCGAACTCGGCCAGGCTCAGGGCGAAGCTGCCGGATTGTCCGGCGCCTGCGCGGCTCACGACCGCACCTGCAGCTCATACAAGATCGGCGTGCCGGCCGGGTTGATCTCTTTCAGCGGCGGCACGATTGACCAGGTGCGGCCCTGCGCGACGACCTTGTCGAGCAGACCCGGCACCCAGGCCAATCCCTGCGCGGCAATCTTGAGCTTCTTGTCGCCTTGCCGGATGAGGCTGTTGCTCTGGAATTCTTGGCCGGTGAAGTCGATCAGAATGCCCTGGGCGATTTGCTCGACGGTTGCACCTGGCGCTTCGCCACCCGTCTCCGGGTCGTACTCGCCCGGCTCGGTTCTGCTGATGGTTACGGGCTGGCCGAACTCTGTGATCATCTCCAGAGCCATCACGGCCATTTCTTCGTAGAATGCCATTTAGTTACCCTATAAGGACCTGCGATGACTAACGGCGAAAAAGCATTGTTTTTGATCGACGCCGCTAACCGTCTAAACAATGCATTGGCAGACTTCACTAGCATCGACAAATGCTCAGCGAGAAAGGATTTCAAAGAGGCAATACGCACCGTCTTAGCTGGAACGCGCGCAGAAGAATTTACCGACGATCTGATCGCGGAGCATGCTCAACACCATGTCCCGTTCCACTCAAATGAATTTTCTACTTTTACTGAGCTCGTATCTGCTAGCAGCGACGAAGATTTATTCAGTGTTTTTGTCCACTATAAAAACCTGCAAATGTTGAATATTTGATTTAGACCCTCACCGAAAACAATCCACGCTTCTGTAAGTAGTCAGCGAACTGAGTGGCGCTGGGCCGATCCGGTGCCGCTGGCAGTAGCCGGTTGCTGGTGTTGGGGATCGCCGCGTACTGCCGGGTCACAGCCCCCTCAACACGTTCGAGCAGCACCGCGCCCTTACGCTTCTCCACCGGGTCAATGTCGTCCTGATGGATTTCGGCGGCCAGGGCCATCTGCCCGTACTGGATCCGCGCCGGAAGGTAGTTGTTCGGCTTGATCTCGTGATCCAGCAGCACTTCTCGGCGCGGCCAGGACAAAGCCTGCTCGCTGCTGGTCTTGCAACCCTTCCAGGTCATGCCATCCATCGCCAGTGCGGCCCGTCGCAACAGCGCTTCTTGCTCCGGGACGTCTGCGGGGATGACCGTGCCGAATTTCACGGCATACCGGGCAAGGTCTTCAGCGCTTGCGTAGCTTTCGGCGTCAGGCTTGCCGGTGCCGTCCTCAATGATGAGTGTCATGCGGTAACTCGCTGGAATGGTTTGTGAATTGGCCGTCGGGTGACCGACAGCCAGCAGTATTACTCCTTGGTCAGCTCGGCGACGAGCTTTTCCAGGGACTCTTTCGAGGCGTTGGCCCGGTACTGGACCTTGGCCTCATCGAGCTTTACTTTCAGCGCCGCGATTTCACCGGCCTCATCAGGCGGCGTAATCGAGGCCTTCTTCAGCGCCTCGATCTCTTCGCGCAGTGTGTCGACAGTCAGGGCTAGGCCGTCACGCTCAGTGGTCAGCTCTCCAACTGAAGCGTGGATGGTGCCCAGCACTTCAAACAGGCGCAATGCCAGTGCGCCAGCCTCTGGACGATGGATTTCGCCAGCCTCCAGACCGTCGACCAGCAGAACCATTGCGTCACTCTCGCCTTGCAGATCAGCAAGCAGCTTGGACAGTTCGCCAGATGCGATCGCCTGCGTGCCGAAAGCAATAGGCACCGGCAACTCGACAACCTCAACGTCAACACCGGCTTCTTCGTACGCCGTGACGATCTCGGGATAGTCACCTACCACGATCACTGCGGTTGCATCGCGCTCAACGCTCCGGAACAGACCTGGGACGCGGTAGCGCTTGCCTGGCTCAAAGCCGTCAAGCTGGTTTGTATAAACGAGTTCCATCGGAATCTCCGTAGCGGCCATCGCTGGCCGCTTCCTGGGGTGGTTATCAGCCGCCGACTGGTGGCGTGGTGGTGAGATTGATCATCACGCCGGCGGTGACCTTGTTGCTGTCCGAGTGCTTGACCCAGTTCGCAGCAGAGCCGACGGCGGCCAGAGTCGGGTTGGTACCGCCAGTGGTTTCCTTCCAGCTGTAACCCAGCACGTCGATGTTGACGGTGCCCTCGGCGCGGTAACCGATAGCCAGGTTTTCCTCGTCGTTCACGTCGTAAGAACGGAACCCCGGGGCCTGGGACTCGGTGATCACCACGGCATTCGGCAGCAGGCCGAAGATCGCATCCACTGGCGCCTTGTCGGTCACCAGCACCGGCTTGCCCAGGGTGCCAGGCAGGCCGCCGTAGATCACGACGCCCGCTTCTTCGTAGACCTTGTTCGCGATCGCTTCATCAACAATGTCGAAATAGGCAGACGAATGCATGACCCACAGCGCAATGCGGCCAAACTTGTCGCCGAATTTACGCATGCCACGGGTCAGAGTCTTCTTGCCGTCGGTTTCGATGTTCGCAGACACCACCATGGCAGCATTGGAGCCGATGGCAGCCTTGAGCGCGCCGGTGGCGTACTCGATGAAGCCTTCGATGGTGGCGTCAGCCACGTCGGCGCCGATGATCTGGGAAAACTCATCAACCGCACGACCGCGGCGCTTGAACGCCTCTTCGGTAGTCTGGTATGGGCCGTATTTCCACGGAGCCTTGACGCCTACGGCTTCGCCGGCGCCGATTTTCTTAGCGGTGACCTTGCCGTCGGAGTTGACATCGCGATGCTCCAGGCCGCCGCCGAGCTTGTAGAAAGCACGCTTGCGGAAGTCGCCTTGGATCAGTTCGTTATCGAGGACGATTGCGCCGTTGGACGAGGCGTTGAACACGTCCAAGTTATCCTGGATGCGCTCCAGGTAGGCGGTTTGCGCCTCATCGTTGTAGATAATCAGGTCGTTGTTGACAGTTGTAGGCATGGGTCTTTCCCCTTACTTGGGCAATGCGAGATATGCGGTTTGGCCGTGCTTGCGCTGAAAGTCGCGCTTCTGCTCGGAGGTCATTTCGGAGCGCTTCGATGCAGCCTGGCCGCCACCCCCGCCCGGGGCTTGTGTCCCTGAAGCCCTTGGCCACAGGTGGGGTGCGCTTTCGCGCAGAGACTCGGCCCATTCGAGCGGAGTCAGAGGGGTTTTGCCGTCTTTGCCAAGGATGGTTTGGCCATTCTCGTCAACAGCGACCGCTTCGCCCTCTTCGTTCAGTGAGAACACGCCTTTGGCACGCAGGATGATGTCGTCGGTTGCCTCAGGAAGTGCGCCAGCCTTCAGTGCTGCGCCGCGCACCGAGTCACCCAGGACTTTGCCCTGGAACTTGGCGGCGAAGGCTTCAGCCTTTTCAGCGCGACCGGCGAGCGTCTTCAACTGCTTGTCATGCTCGCCACGCAGGCGCTCGGTGCGCTTATTGAACACCTCGTCCACCTTGCCCTCGGTAAGCAGCTTGGTTTCTTCGTCCTGGCCCGCCCGACTGAGCAGGCCTTTGACGGCGTCGATGTCGATGCCTTCAAACTGGGTTTCGAACTGAGTCAGCTTGCCGGAGGTTTCCTTCAGCTTGCCCAGTAGCTCCGAGTTCTTGGTTTTCAATCCGGAAACGGATGCTTCAACGGCAGTCGCGATAGCGGCCTTGATTGCCGGGTTTTCCAGGTCGATTTCGTTTTCTTCTGCCACGGTGATGCACCCCTTGGGTATGTTTTGCCCGCCCGACGGACAAAAAAAAACCGGCTCAAGGCCGGCTGATTGAATATGTTCGGTTAAATTCCGGCGCGCTCGAACGCCAAAGGCTCCAAGCCCTTCATCTGTTTCAGTGTTAGCGGCGAGAAGTTGCGGTCCAGTTGCAGTTCGGCGAAGCGCTCCACCGTCAACCCGCCCTCCCGGAACAGCTTTGCCCGGACTGGGCCGATAGCAACGTCCTGGAACGCAGCCGGCTGCTGCTGGAGCCAGTGGTAATAATCGAGGTCTGCACTTACCTGCTGGCCGCCATTGGCGCCTACTGAGGCACGGGTAGCGCCCTTGGCGAACATGGCACTGAGCTTGGTCAGCAGGATGAAGGTGGTGCGGCAGTTTGGATGGAACGGCGGCCTTGGGCCGGAATCCACTGGAAACTTACGTTTGTCCATTGAGCGGCATTGCTGGCTGGTCTTGCTGTCCAGCGTGGCCACCATCTGGATCTCTTCCACGATATCCGTGTTGGCCTTAGCCACCTCCATTCGCGCCTGGGACGACACATGCTGAATGGCGGTGTGCACGACCGTGCTGGCATTGCGGTTGGTGGTGGCCAAGATGCCGTCTTTGTACCCTGCCGCCTTGGTGCCGCGAATATTGCGGATGATCTGGAAGTTCGTCTGCCCTTCGAAGAAGCCCTGCCGAATGGTCCCGGTGACACGCTCACGCTCGGCGCTAGTCCAGCCCTTTATGAAGGCTTTCAACAGCTTGCCGCCACCGGTACCGCGCACGCTGAGCGGATTCGTCAGCACGGCGGTACGGATTGCAGCAGCTGTCGGCGCGACTACATCCAGCGACACGCCAACCGGTGCCGACCTGGCAAGACTGGTCGCCTCGAACTCGGCCTCGTAATTGGCGATGTCCACCAGGTCGAGGTTCAGTTGCGCGCTGTAGCGGTCGAAGATGCCCAGCAGCAGGCTATCTACTTCCTTCAGCAGGGCTTCAAGACGTTTGACGTTGTACTCGGTCAGGTCCGACTGAGTGAGCCGGTCACGGATCGAGCGATCAATCTCCTTGAGGAAGGGGGCGAACTTGCCCACCTCCCCAGCCTTTAGCTTTTCGAGAAAGACAGCGTGCCTGATGGTCGCGTCAAGTATTGCTTGGTTCGCCGCCATCTACTTTGTCCTCGTCGTCCAGGCCCAGGCCATCGGCCTGCTCTTCCAGCTCGCCGTCGATCTGCTCGTCAGTCCGCTCTGGCGCGATTAGCCCCAGCTTGCGCAAGTACGCCCGCAGGTCAGCTTTCGCGAAGCCGCCGTTCTGCCACAAGCCAACCAAGGCCGTGATCATCTGCGGATCGGCAGTGAGCTCGACGAACTCTTGATTGACCTGGTAGGCGATCTTCTTGTCGGCAATACCCATGTACATGCAGCACCACATAATGGCTCGCGTGTAGGCCTCGCTGACGTTGGCTACGCATCCAGCAAGAACCGATGTAGATGCTGATTGATCGCCACGGGACTCGGTTGCGGTCTTGGTCGCAAGCGACGCAACCACCATCCGGGCGCCCAGCTCGATCATCATCTGGTTCTTGTCGGTCATGGCCTCCTTAACCAGCGTATTGGGCGCTGGCTGCGCGTAACCGAATGCGCCACCAACGGGCAGCATCATGGGGGCTCGGGAGCCGACATAGATGCCGTTCTTCTCCATCCAGTCGCGCCAGGACTCGTCGAGCCCACTGATCCACGGCTGGGCCTGACCGCACCAGAACACGCTGTCTTCGTAGTCGGCGCTGTTCCGGTAATGGCCCAGGTTGATCATGGCTATGTCATACAGAGGCGACTCATCGATGCTTGGGTCGTTGTTCTGTGCACCGACGAAGGTGAACGGGATCTCTTTGAGGCGCCCCGTGACGCCTTCCGGCTTGAATTCTTCGATGACAGTCAGCGGCCCACCACCTTTCGGCCCGGACCGGCGCCAAACACGACAAACGAAACCGTCATCCTCCAGCGCCAGTTCCCGGTACTGCTCAGCTGTCTTGTAGCCAAAACCATCCGGTATCTCCGGCGACTCGCGCAGCACCACCAGCGTCAGCACGCTATGGCCGTTCACCATGCCGGTGCGCCAGTTGATGATGTCTTCAGCGCAGTAGGACAAGATCACCGAATGCCCGCCGATACCATCGTCTTGGTGGTAGTCGACGTAAAGCCCGTGGCGCCCAGCTTCAAGCACTTTCTCCAGAGTCCCTTGGGAGTGCTGGTAAATACTCACTCCGGACCCGTTGGCGTTGTCCTGCAGGTACTCAAGCTTCTTCGGCACCGTCAGTGTCGGATCTTTGTGGAAAGCCAGACCCAGTAGCCCGTTACGGGTGTGCCCGGTGGCGTTCTTGAACACCGCCCGCTCGCGGTATGCCCGGTTGCGGTCTTCGTTCTCCGGCGACTTGTCGTGCGCGTTGATGTACGGCAGCCGATCCACAACCCGGTGCTGGCCCGCGCAGACGTCGCGAACGGTCGCCCAGCGGTCCAGCACTGCCGTGTATTCAGCCCGCTTGAAGGAGACGTCGTTGCTCATCGGGCGTATCCCATTTTGATAGAAGTGACGATCGCTTTGATCGGATAGCGCTTGGCAATGAAGTAGCCGGCGGCGTCGTTCATATGGTCGTGACCCTTTTTCGGATCTTTGTCCGGCTCGCCCTTGTCGGTGTAGGTCTGTCGCTCCAGGCACAAGGTGAGCTGAGGGCACTGGTCGATGTTGACCCTCAGTCGTCGCTCGCCGTATGCATTCAGGAACATGGCGTTTACCGAGTTCACGCGGTCTTTTACGCCTGGGTTTGTGGAGTCGACGATCACTGTGAATTTTGCTTTCTTCAACAGCGACAAGTCGGACTCGCTCGCGTTTTTGCTGCTGGTGTTCTGCCCACTGGCGTCTGGATAGACCGCCACCGAGTGCCCAGGGAACCGTGTCTGGATCTTCTCGATCATCTCCGGCGTGTCGCGCACACCGTGAAACTCATCCAGGGCCATCGGCAGGTCGTTGCGCACGACATAGACCACAGCCGCCATTTTCATGACGTTGAAGTCCATGCCGATATGCAGCGCTTCGCCTGGCTTGATGCGTTCGCTGGTTCGGCACTCATCACGATTGAACGTGTAATAGACGACGCCCGCGTAGTTCTCAAAGCCAGCTTCGTACTCTTGCCGGAAAGTGCGCGGGTCCATTTTCCTGCGAGCCGCTTCAAGCTCTTCAGGAGGAACGTTGCCGCCCTGCAATGACGTGTACTGCCAGCTCTTATGGTCCGGCTCGCCGCCTGGTTTACCGTCCAGATAAGTGTCGTAGCAGTGGTTGAAGCCCTTGGGCGTGCCGATTCGCAACGCATGCCCGCCCTTTCGCACTCCGACATCCGGAATCGTGTACTGGCAGGTAGAGAGCATCGGCCTCAGGACTTCTTCCCACGCAGCCCACGGGCAGTCCGCCCACTCATCCACCAGGACGAAGAACAGGCCGGAGCCCCGCAAGTTGTCGTAGTTATCGAGGCCCACCACGCGCATTACGTGGCCGGACTTGAGCGTGATCGAGCACTCCGTCTCATTCGGACGGTGTGCACGCCATGCCTCGGGAATAGCTTGCTTCAGGCGCCGCCAGAACACGCGCTTGGCCTGTTTGAACGTCGGCGCGCCATACCAGATCTCGTCCTCAACACTCACACCCCACTCAGCAGCAAGGCGAGCGGCACGGCGCATTTCAGCCTTGCCCAGGAACGTCTTGCCGAACCGCCGGCCACACACCGCATCGCGGAAGCGGGCCTCAGGCTGGAAGCCCCAGCAGTAAATGTTCGCCTGCTTGGGCGTCAGTTTCACTGGTGGGTCAAAGGTACGGGGTAGCGGGGATATTCTCATCAGGCTCCAAGGTGTACTCAGCAACGGCGTGCTGCTGGTCCGCTTGGGAGCCCAGTGGTTTCTCAGGTTCGAGGCGGCGATTCACGTAAACGTCGCCCACCTCTTTGGCGGCCTGCTCGTACAACTGAGCGGTCAGCGCCAGGTTGCGCATGCTCTCGGCCTTCTCAGCCATTCGCCCCAGGCCACGAAGCCGGTAGGCGCGGTTGGCGATGGGTATCTCTGCGGTCTCTTCGCGGAATCGCTTGCGAGTGTCGTGGAACAGGGTCACCCACTTCACCGCCAGCCCCTTCCCTGCAGACTTGGTTGGGTCGTGCGTCTCCACTTGCTGGCGGCTCACCACAAGCCCGTATTCGTTCTTGACGGCTTCCACCACCTGGGAGGGGGTGTCAAAGCACGCCAGCGCCTGAACGATGAAGCTCTTCACCTCATTTTTCAGGGCTGCCATAAATTCTCATCCGTCTAGAGCCTGTCAAAAATCAGGCCGATCTCAGCAGACAGGTTCCGCAGGCCCTCGCAATGTTCAATTTCCCCACCTCAGCAGGACTGTTTGCAGCATCCACCAACGCTTGAACGTCAGGGCTTGCACCGTAGCGGCGGACCACACCGACGAACTCTTCCACGTCGTGGCCCTGCAGCTTGATCTTCGGTGCACCGTCTTGGGTGAATGCTGGTTGACCGTACTTGTCGGTCGCATGAGCCAGGTGATACAGCTCGTGTTCAATCAGGGCGCAGAACTCAAGGTCGCTGCACTGGGCGCAGTAGTCGGCAGCCAAGGTGATGAGGAAGGCCGGCACATCTCCGAACCAATCGCGCATCTGTTGCTCCATCCGGGCCTTCTGCCAACCACCAGCGCGGAACGCTACCTGCTCGGCTTGGCCCAGTACTGTGCGGCCCTGCTTCTCGAAGCTCGACGAGGCCCACATAACCCGGATGTCTGCATCCAGTAGGTGAGCATGGTCTTCGTTGTGAATGGTGCCGGTGTCGGCGAGGATCTCTGCCTGGAGCCATTCCCACACCTCAGGTGCTGGGGTCAGGCGGATGCCAAAGTCGGATAGATCGGACAGCTCGAGCAGTGACGCTGGAGGGCATGGCCTATCCATGATTCACCTTAGGCTTGAAATAGTGGCGCGTTGCCGGTATTGGTGAAGATCAATCCGTCAGCAAGGAAAGCAACATGGGCTTAGCTACTGCAGATGTTGAGGTCTATTCAGATCATGAAACGGTTCGATTGATCGGTGTTCCGTTCACCTTTAACCCAGGCGAACGGACCATTTACACCGGCGCAGACAATACCAGCGCCGTGGTGCTGCGCGCAGGCTGGCTTGGTCTGAAGACCGAACCATTCAAGGGCTGGCAATCGGCGCACATCCTTTCGGTAACCGGAAGCAACGGGGATGATCGGGTGTTCGAGGTGAAGCGCAACTTCAACAACCCAGTGCAAGAGGGCGACTGGCTGTGGTTCCCAGCTATGCCCCAGAAAGTAGAACCCTTCCGAAGCTGATCATCAGTGCCGCACTCACCTGCGGCACACCTACCCTTCCGCGTTATCCAGTAGCACACCAATCAGCTTCTGCTCACCCAGGCGCATGGCGCCGAGGCATTGCAAGTCGTCGCACTTAGGGCCGAGGCCGAACACTGTTACCTCTCCTTTGGCACCGATCAGCGTCAAAGCGCCTACGGTGCACTCGGGATGCTCTCCAGCGTCCAGGTCATCGGCGATCTTGCGCAGGGTCTTGGCGGCGTCGCGCCAGTCCTCCCGCTTGAACTCCAGAACCTTGACGGTCATACGCTCACCATTTGGTGTGCCTGTGCATGCGCGTGACCGTGGAGCAAGCCAACGATTAGGCCCTGGGGCAGCCCGGCTTCCTTGGCGGCGTCCACTGCATCAGCAATGGCCTTGTCGAGAGCGACTACCGCAGCGTTGATGTCTTGGCTCATCGGCAGTGCGTGGCGCAGGCGTGTGACATTGCTCATCTGCAAAACCTCGCGCCACGATTTGGCGCATTCGAAAACGTGGCGCGGATTACTGCTTGGGCTGGTCTATGCTTTCAGGCGCCTTCGGGCAGCCAATGCATTGCTCGCAGTTGAGTGTCTTGCACAGCCAGGCCTTGACCGCCTGCCAGTAGGTGACCATGAAGATGTGGCGGGCACCGGCCAGGGCCAGGGCGACATGCAGCGTCAGGCCCGCCGTAGTCGGCCCAAAGAAAATGTTTTGGTTGCGCACCGACACGACAAAGCCAGTGATGGCGATTGTGGTGTAGATCAGCTTCCCAAGGATGCCGTCCCTCACCTTCCCACTCAGTACGCACCAGGTCGCCCAGAAGGCGATCAGGCCGCAGGCGATGGAGTTGATCAGTTCAAGATTCATGGCGGATTGCCTCCCCCGAACCGCTGGCGAATGAGCGCCCAGAGATCAGCGGATTTGATGGCTCGATTGATGGCCGCCAGGAGCGAGCCGCCGAATGCACCCAACAGGAAGCCGATACCGGCGACGATCTTCGGCTCGGTCACGCCGAGGTAGGTGCTGACCATACTCGTCAGGTAGATCGAGCAGGCCATGCCGGTGATGAGGAAGATCATCCAGGCACGCCAGTCGTTCAAGTCGTCCTTGTGCCACCAACTGGCGATCACTGCCCCAACGAGGCCCGCAATCAGCAATTCGAACCTGTCGATCTTGTCGAGCAGGCGCTGTAGATACTCCATGCGCTCGACTCCGTGGGGCATGAGAAAATGGCTATAAGCCATGTAGAATTCCCCTGCCAACTAACCAAGGACAAGGGTATGAACAAAAAAATTGCGGCAGGATTACTCGCATCGATTGGGATCGTCGCCGGCGCTCACGGCGAATCCTTCTTAAAGGCCGACATATGCAAAGCAGCTATCGCAGTGGAGATGGGGCGCCCAACCAAAACCATGAAAACGAAGCACGCTGAGCCAAACCCCGAAATAACATACCGCCGCCCGGATGGGGATTCATTCCGTTATCGCTGCCAGGTGAGCGAAGATCGAGTGATCTGGTCCTCTTTTATGGAGGATGAAAATCAGTGGGGCCGTTGGCGCAATCAATATTCTGAGGGTGACGCCTCAACTACATACTCGGTGTCCAATGGCGTGCTGACGATCAGCAATGATCAGTCGGGTGACGAATCCTTCAGAAAAAAAGACTTTTGAAGCCCTGAATAGGTGTGCGCGTCTTTCCGCGCTGTCTGCCAAAGACGATCCCAGCGTCGACGCCCTAATGCACCGATCTCCCCGTTCCTGTCTCGCGCCACCCTATAAGCATTGAGGTATGAGTGCGCGGGCTGCCGGGGTTGTTCTCGTACGTCGCACTGCCCGGCCATCGACGTCCAGGCCTTCCCAAGGGCTGTCCTGGCTACAGGTGAATTTGAGGCATAAAAAAGCCCCGCTAACAGCGAGGCTCAATCACAAGAAAATTCGGTTACCTGATGCCTTTTGCAGCGGCCATACGCAATAGCATTGCGCAAGCAACTTTACCATTATCACTGAGGCCTCGGATGACAGAGCCCTCATTGATCGGGCGATCGATATCGAACAAGTCGTCCCCATCAACAAGCTTGAACGTATCCAGCAACACCTGCGCATACTGCGCTTGTTGTTGATCTATGTGACGCTCAGGAAGCTGAAGATCCAAATAGCGGCCCATTGACAGAGGCGAGTTTTTTTGGAAAAAGCTGAACATTTCTACAACGTTTTCCAACTGCTCTTTTGAATTAATCATGCTGTCCGTGCCTATAGCTGAAAGAGGCGCCAATGTAAGCAAGGGCAAGATCAAAGACAACAAAAACCCGGCGCTTGGCCGGGTTCATGGTTTCGTGTGCGTTTCGCGTTACTTGTGCACTATGGGGAAAGTACATCAAAAACCCCAACATGACAACACCTTTATGCCGCAACTTCTTCTTTTTCTGCATGAATGACCTGCCACACCGGCTGCTGTACACGAATAACCACTTCCTCAATGGCGTCTCGCAGGAAATTCCACGCTTCTTTCCAGTCCCGATCCCACACTTTGGGCTCTATGTGGACGCCGTAGAGCTTGAGCATGCCCTCGGCGATACGAGCGGGCCCCCACTGAGCGCCGTCGTGAGCCTCGACCTTGTAGGACTGCAGGGCCATCGTCACAAGGCAATGCACCTTTGCTTCCTTGGCTTCGGTCAGGGCGGAAAAGTCCACGCAGTTCCAGATCAGCTTCTCGGCGTTGAGCACGTGGGCGAGCGTCATGCATGGGTGATACAGGTAGTGCCCGAACTGTTGCTCCTGGAATGGCAGGGTGCCGATGGCGCGCAGGACTTTACCGATGGTTGCCAGGTGTGCAGCTCGGGCCGTGGACTTGCCAGCGGATGTGCGCCGGGTTTCGCTGATGCTGATCCGCTGCCCAGGCACGGAGAAGCGCCCAGCCTCCTCCCCTTTATCGCTGCCCATGGCCGGGAACTGGGCGTCACGCTTGCCGATGCGCCCACCCGTCTTCACTGATCCCGACTCCGCCCTGTCGATGGCCACAGCGCTGATCGACGCGTTCGATTCGTGTTGTGCTTCGGTCCATACCTGTCTTGCGTTGATCAGCTTCATGCGGCTTGCCCCTTCTTGAGTTCTCTGGTCTTTGCCCGGTATTCGGCGGTCATCGCCTTCAGCTCTTCCACGGTGTATTTCTTGGCCTCATGAGGGCCTTCAAGCCATTCCACCTTTTCCTCGCCAATTCTCTGTAGGAGCGAGATTCGGTAATTGATGAGGTTTCCCGAGAGGTGGTTATTGCACGGGGCGCACTGCTTCCAGGCGTTGAGCGGTTCAAACCTCAGCTCTGGGTTCGCTCCTATACTGCGGTAATGGCCTGCGTGATACTGACCTTCATGGTGGCGGCCGCAACTGATGCATGGCAGTGCCGCATCACGGGCGCGCACCCATGCGTTGAATGCGTGCTGTGTGTCCTTAAGGTGCTCCGCCCTGCTCTTCAGCTTCTCCTTGCGGACCTTGATGTCGCGGCGACCAACATCCGCCAGGGCCTTCTTGGCGCTCGCCTGGCCCTTCTGTGACTTGCCGTAGGAGATGGCGCACTCGATCACGCCGCACACCGCCTGCGAGCCGCGGGCAGGCGTGAACATCACTCGGCACTCAGGGCAGCGTTTCCGGCGTGGCCTACCGGACGTGAGCGGGGTTTTGCGTTGTAATGGGGTGCGCCTCATGCGGCCTCCTTGAATGCTTCGAACTCTGCCATTTCGGTCAGGCGCTCTTCCGTGAGCGTCGGCCAGTCATGCAGTACCAGGTACGCACAGCACTGGCGCCAGAAATCTTGGAATGTCTCCTCCCCCATCGAATCGTAGGAAAGGCTGCGGGGTGTCTTGCGGGTGAGCTGGCCCAGGCCGGGAATGTCGAACAGTTCCTCGTCGCAGTACACGCCAGACTCCAGTTGCAACGCCTTGATGGCGTCGTGTGACTGCTTGCCAGAGAACCGATCGATGTTCTGGCTCAACACTCGGCCCAGGCCATGGACCAAGCCATTGAACCGTGGATTACGTGGCTGCTTGAGGTCGGCACGGATCTTCGCGTTCATCTTGAATTCACGCTCGCGCAGGATCGACCGGTCAGCATCGGAGGACGGCACGAACGCTGCCACCTCCTTGCCCGTGGCTGGATCGACCAGGCGGCGCAGCACCAGGTACACAGGCATTGGGCGGGGCTTGGCTGGCTTGCTCATTGCGCCGCCCTCTTCTCGTCGAGTTCGCGGGCTTGCTTTATCAGCAGCGCCCGGCGTTCCGCCAGCTCATTGGCCGCCTCAATCCGAATTTCGGTTTTTCGTTCGGCGCTGGCCTTGCGCATCTCCAGCATCGAGTTTTTGACCAGCTCCAGCTTCTGGCGCAGCACTGGCGCAGCCTGGGTGACGGCGCCGGTGAGCAAACCGGCAATGGCACGGCCATCCTCGGTAATTGGAACAATGCTCAGATCAGCCAAGTACTTCTGGCCGTGCTCTTGGGGAATGCGCTTTAGCTCCACAGCCTTGGTGACGGCCTGGACGCGACGGTTGGAGTCGAAGCCCACGGACACGTGCCAGTTGACCTGTTTCGCATCCTCGCGGGCCTGGCCCACGAACCTTTGGTAGGCGTCGATGAACGCCATGCGCGCACCGATTTTGTCGCCGCCATCCAAGATGGGTTTCGCGACTGCCAGTGCCAGTTGGATTTCATCGGTCAGCACCACGGTTTCAAACTCGTCGTTGGTGGTCATAGCGATGGCCCAGGCCTCGTCCTTGCCTGGACGGCCGTCGGAGGACTGGACGCGTTGCAGGATGTCAGCCATTGCCAGCTTGCCCTTCACCTCGAAGCGGCAGGCCTTCAACGCGGCTTTGACGACGGGTACCGGGTAGGCGCAGAGGTCTTCGGCCATCATCGCGGCAGTGCCTGGGTTCATTTCCTGGCCCATGGCTTCGGCGGTTGCGCAGATGGCAGCGGCCAGCCCGGCCACCTGCTGGTCGCTCATTTCAGAGGTATTCATTGCGGTCACCTGCTTGGCGTTTGGCCAGAACCATCTGGGCGGCCTGTTCTGCTGCGGAGTGGTTCGCCTCTGTCCGCTCCATCTGGCGGGCGGTTGTGCCGTTAACGCGTTGTCCGGTTACCCACTGGGTGTGGTAGCTCTCGGCGTTGGCCAGGAGCTCGTTGAGGCTGTGGCACTTGCGAAGAACAGCTGCATCGCTGGTTTTCAGGAAGTGAGCGGCCACGTGGTGGGCGACGTCGGCACCGAGGCGGTCGACCAGTTGGCCGAGTTGGCCGCCGACCTTGGCATTCCACACCGGCCAGGCGCTGTAGCGCTTGCGGTAAGCCATGGCGTAGTTCGCCCAGACTTTGAAGGTCTTACAGGTCTGGTCTTTGGGGCCGGGCATGTCGGCGGGGATCTCAACCCGAGGAGTGTCGGTGCGATCCACCACCAGCACCAAGCTGCGGGACTGAGCCGGCTTGCCGGTGGCGCCCTGCAAGTCCTGACTGGTTTCCTGATTGGTACCCTGATGATTGGTATCCTGATTTGTCGGAGATTTTTCCGACCCTTGCCCGGATTTTTTTCCGACCTTGCTCGGAGATTTATCCGAGGTAGATCGGATTTTTTTCCGACCCTTATTGTTTGGTGGGGTCGGATATTTTTCCGACCCGTCGAGCTTCTGGTTCCACTCGACGGCCTTCTCTTTGAGGCGGAAAAGCGTGATGTTCGAGGTGCTGGAAAGCTCAATCAAACCGGCCTCTTCCAGGGCCTTCAGCATGCGGTAAGCGGTGTCCGGCTTATCGGTGAGCAGCGGCAGCTCCTCGATGATCTTGGCCTTGCTCAGCGCGAAGAAGATCCCGTCATCAGTCTTGATTGGCTTGGTCCAGCTCGGGCAGCCGTAGACGAAGGCGAACAGCAGGGCCTGCTGAGAATTCAGCCCCCACTCCAGCGCCTTCACCTGGTTAATCGTGACGGTGTATTGCATGTCAGGCCTTCCCGACCTTTGCGGCCAATTCAAGGAAGCGATCCACGTACCAATGAGGCTGCGTCTCGCGGGGGCATTGAGGGCTGGTGAGGTTTTTGCCGTAGGCCATGCCTTTCTCGGTCACGGACCAGAAGTCGACCATTTCCTGCTTGGAGTTTTTGCGCTGGAGGACCTTGAGGAAGCCGTGGGCCTCAAGTGCAATATTGAAGGCACGGGCAGTACTGGCGATGGCGTGATCTTTGATAAGGGCGGTGATTGCCTTGGTCGGCATCGAAGACCCGCCTGCGGCATCTGGTTCGGCGTCCACGGCGTAGCCTGGGAGGAACTTGGCATCCAGCCCGTTGTTGGCGGCGATCTTGGCCAGCATCATCATCTTGCTGGAGTTGGCCGGCTTCAGCAGACGGTCGAAGCATTCCAGGATGGCCAGCTCACCGACGATCTTGGAGTTGTTCGGGCCCTGGGCGGAAAAGGTGCCGGTCTTGCGAATGCTCGGCAGCACCTGCCCCACCACCCACTCCTCAAACCTCTCGGCGGCCGGGAGCTTGGACTTCATCACCAGCCGGTACAGATCGCGCTCAGGAATGATGGTCATGAAACCACCACCCTGTTTCGGGGTAGTGGTCGCGGCCTTGCAGTGACGAGCCACGGCGTTCTCAGGCTTGGAGTAGCCGAGGGCGTCAGCGACATCGCGGGCAACAAACCACGGATCTCCGAGCTTGTCGGTGATTACCCTGATTGCGGCGCCGTCGAAGTCGAACGGGATCACTGATGAATTACGCGCCACGTTTTCAGATTGCGAAAAACGTGGCGCGAGATTAGTAGTGCTATTGATATGTGGCTGGGTTTGCATATAATCGGCCTCACAAAGTGTTATCGAATTAGCCGACCTCGACCGTCGGCTTTTTTGTGCCTGGGTTTCAGATCCGCTTAATTCATAGTGCGAACCCGATGGGCACCGATTTCCGCGCATGCGCGGGAAATCAGGAAACAGATTTCAAATTTCGCTGGACTGAAGCGAGCAACTGCTCGGCACGGCGCCCCAACTCCCCCGCCTTCGCTTCAACCTGGCGGCACTGCTTGGCGAATGCCGGTAGGTGCGGCAGATCCAGTTCGCACATCACCTGATCGTCAAAAACTTCGCTGCCGGTGTCGATCACATCACCCAGGGCGCGGATCAGCGCGCCGAAGCTCTTGTTTGCGCATTGGTCGCTGGTCATCTGGCGGGCGCCGGTCAGGCCGTGGCGGCTTGCCAACTCGTTTACGCAGTGGTCGCGAAATTCAGGCTCAAGGGCGTTGACCCATGACTCCTCCAGCCAGGACGGCATTTCCTGATCGCCGGACAGCCAGCGCTGAACACGTTTGAGCCAGCGACCAGTCGCCTTCACGAAGTCGGCAACGTCGTTCTGTAAGGTCAGCGCTGCGAAGTCCGGCACCTCTTTGGCGATAGCCTTCTCCGGGAACGACAGGTGAAGCTCGCGGCTCAGCGCCTGGGCGAAGTCGTCCTGGCTCAGGCTGGTGCGCGCAATCTGATTTGCAGCGTGGGCGACCAGCACCTGATCACGAGTTTGTACGATGTGTCTGGAACTGGACGTATGCATGGGGACTACTCTCTTCTAATCTGGCTTCAATGGAACGGCGGACAGGGATGTCGCTTAGGCGGCCCGAACATCCGTAGAAGATTGCAGCGGAAAAACGCGATCCAAAGTGCATTTCGCACCCAATTCATTCAGCGCCTGGACGATCTTCCGGGCATCTTCAAGCTTCAATGGGCGTGCCCCCGACTCGTAGTTAGCGAGCCGCGACTGCTTCCAGTTGAGCTTTCGGTGCAAGGCTGCCTGGGTGATTCCGGCCTCTTCACGAAACTCTGCTATGAGGTTCATTGCGTTGCTCCTGCGGTCATTAAACCAAGGATAAACACATAACGTGTTATTGGCAAACACAATAAGTGTGCGGAATTTATTTCACTCCGTGATTAAAATTCGATCCATGAAGACACTCGGATCGCGCATCGCTCACTACAGAGAAAAAGCAGGGCTTTCTCAGGCTGCCTTAGCAAAGGCATGCGGGTGGAAATCCCAATCGCGCATAGGAAACTATGAGAAAGATGCTCGGGAGCCAAACCTTGACGATATCGCCAAGATTGCCCATGAACTGAAAATCGATCCGGCAGCGCTGCTTTTGCCTGGCGAAAGCCCCTCGAATATTTCAATCGCCGCCCAACCCACCAAATCATTCCGCTACCCAGTAATCAGCTGGGTCGCCGCCGGCGCCTGGGCGGAGGCCGTTGAGCCATACCCAGCTGGATTCTCGGACAGCTATGAGTTCTCGGAGTACGACTCCAAGGGCACCGCGTTTTGGCTGAAGGTGAAAGGTGACTCGATGACGGCGCCCGCCGGCCAGAGCATCACCGAAGGCACGCTGATCCTTGTGGACACTGAAGCTGAAGTTGCACCAGGTAAGCTGGTGGTGGCCAAGCTACCGGATAGCAATGAGGCGACGTTCAAGAAGCTGGTGAGCGATGGCGGCCGGCTTTTCCTGAAGCCACTGAACCCGAGCTACCCCATCGAGGCGGTCGACGAGAACTGTCGGATCGTGGGCGTGGTTGTGCAGGCACTGCAGAAGTTTTACTGATGCCATCCGCCCTTGGAAAGCCATCGACCTCTTGGCGAGAGCAGAGCTTTTGGAACAAGGTGTGGACCTATGCCCTGCTTGCGCCCATGGTGGTTTTCACAGCCGAGGCTGGAATTTGGCCGGACGGCAGTTCATCCCATCGCAAGCGCGTCTTCAGCCCTGGCTTCGTTGTGCTCTGCACCCTCGTGGCTGTGGTTGAGCTGATAGCGCTAAACCATTTCTATAGCGGCAGATAAAACCCGGATGGGTACCTCGATTCGGAAACATGCATAAATCGGGTTATCGCCTGGTTCATCCGTTCGCTGTCTTGAGGTGGCTAGCTCAAGTCATAGAGATCGAAAAACCAAACATGCGCGACATTAGCACTGTTTATATATACAGTTTTTGATGATTTTTTTGGAAAGGAAGCCTACGATGAACGAAAGCACCGACCTTTACACCGTTGACAGTCTTCTGATTCGTTACGAGGGAAAGGATGCAGATCGTCATGTCATTGACATGATGGCTCTGGGTGAATCAATGCAAGGATTTGGTCGAATCTACAGCGTCGTCGGCCATTTTGTGGCTACCGGGTCCTACGCCAAGCAGTGGCAAGCACTTGAAGTCAGGGCTTTTGCAACTGAGCCAAAGGCCAAGTGCTTTCAGTTAGCTGTTGAGCTGCAAAGCGTCATGCAGTCACAGCTAATGTCCGGCTTAGCCGGCAGTATCATTACCGCTATTGTCTCTTATATCGTTGCTAGGAATAGCAACAAGGGCGAAGAAATGAAGCATCTGAGGGAGCTGCTTGAAAAGCAGCTCGATTCACAAACTGGACGTAATGATAAGACTACGGACCGGTTGCTTCTGACTATCGAGAAACTTGCAGAAAGTTTGAGATCATCACTCAAACAAGCTGTATCCCCTGTCGGGCAGACGTGCCGCAGCATTGACATCATCCCGAGTCCGGAATCGGGAGCGCAGCCTATATCTATTGATCAGGCAACCAAAGACGCGATCCTTGCGGATGACGATGACGCGGAGCTCACAGGCCTTAAATCCTTTGTGGTCATCATCACGGAAATGGATAGAGAGCGAGGAACAGCGAAGGTCAGGCTTCTCGGACAGGATGGCGAGCCTGAAGCGGATGACGATGGAACGAGCCGTGTCAACGCCAAAATAACTGACCCCGCTTTTGAGTCGAGTGCAAATGTTTATATTCAACATTTTGCATCTGGTGAAAAGCTTGAAGTGCGAGGTAAGGCCAGCATAAAAGAGGGTGTGATCAGGCAGCTGTATTTATCCGATGCCGGCTGAGCCCCCCATATAGATTCATGCACCCGTTAGTACCAAGCCCGGCCCAGCGCCGGGCTTCTTGTTTCTGGCAAGCGCCCTGCTCTGCTATTGTGGCGCTCCCTGGACGCAATGGAAGCAACGAAGAATGGACTCATGGAAGAACCTGGCAATCGCCGTCATGGTGCTAAGCAGCACTCAGGCAATTGCAGCCGAAAACAACAACCCGTTCCAAGGCGCGCTAATGACCACTACCATAGTGCCCGCGGTGATCATCTCAGCGCCCACGGCTATTACCTCGGAAATTCCAGAGTATTTTAAGTCCGCCAAGACTGACGCCCTGGCGTTCATTGGTTCGGACGGCGAGATTCGCGGCGCACAGTTTGAGCAAGCATCCCGACACTACCGATTGAGGTCTAAGGCTCCCGTCATGTCCGATATGCAACTCGCCAAGGCAATCGCGACGTCCTACTGAGCGCAACCTTTCACATCCCTTTCACAGTCGGGCGCTTATGGTTACCACAGCTCCTAGAAAACATCCCTTTAAGCCCGCTACTCCCCATCGCGGGCTTTTCTTTGCCTTGAATTCGGTGGTCTACGCTATCTAGGCCCTCAATTGGAGACGACGCCATGCCCTCCCCCTACTCCCTTCCCCCTTATGCTCGAACGCGTCTACGAGAACCCGCTCGCCCTGGAAGCGGCACTTATGGAGCTGACATTGCTCGTCGAAAGCCAAGGCAGTGTCGAGGCTGGCGGCAATGTTCGCGGTGCACTGGAGACGATCGGTGAGAACGCCGGGCATATCAAGCAGGGGTTGGCTAGGTTGAGGGCACAAGGGCCTGATTGATTACCTGCCCGCCAGTAGTGGCTGTACGCCACGAATGGTAAGGTGCTGGCTCAGTCAGAGAGAGACCCTCATGCTTAAGAAATTGCTCGCTGCTTGTGCCGCCTCGCTTCTTCTTACCGGGTGCGTAAAGCCCACTCCAGAGCAGCTTGAAAATCCGGACTATGGACCTTATCCATTCGACTACGATCGTACGATCAAAGCATATATGGCACGGACTCAGCCGGATCCCGACTCAACAAAGTATCAATTTCTGGGTGACCCTATTCCGATGTGGAATGGCATCTTTGGGCTTCGATTCGGGTATGGGATGTGCGTCATCGTGAATGCAAAGAATATTTATGGCGGCTATGCGGGGCAAGAATTGTGGTTTTTCATGCTGCGTGGCGATCAAGTCATGGAGACAAATAGCGCTCGTGTGGGTGGACACCCAAAGGCATTTGCTCGGGTGAAGTGCGAAAAAGTTGGCTTCAACTTGGGAGGCTGAACTAAGTCGAACCCTTGAGAATTTTAATAGATAAGCCCGTCGCGCGCGGGCTTTTTCATGCCTGTAGATTATTGCGACGTCACCGAGGCTTGCGGCTGTGCAGAAGGTGGAAGACTTACAGCGCTCAGCTTGCCAGTAGCGTCTTCTGGAAGCGTATACATGGCACCTGTCAACGGATCAACGATCAACATACCTATCAAGCCGCCAATAAGCAGGTTGCCCCAGTACCAGCCGCTTACAGTCGACTTCAGAGGGACAGTTGTTTCTGCATAGCCGTCTTTTTGGAAGGTAACGGTGTAGCTCTGGCTTTTAAAGTAGCCCCTGCTCGTCTCCAAAATCGCGGAACCTGGAGTGACGCCCTTATGCAGCACACCTCCACTACTGTCCTTGATTACGTAGTTGGCATTCGTCGGAAGGCTGTACAACCCAACCTTCGGCTTGCTATCGCTGACAATGCTTGCGCAGCCGCCCAGGGCAATCATTGCAATAAGCACTACGACTCCCGCCGCCTTTCCCATCTTCATACCATCACTCCGTAGCGCCTTCATTGGCTTGGCCGATGCTCGGCCGGCGCGCATTGTATCCGAATGATGGCAGTTAGACACCCCGCCACAGAGCTGGGCTTTTCTGGGCTTAGGGCGTCTCCAACCAAGCGGTTTATGCATTTATGCATGAAACTCCTTGCCACCCTATTGCCAATAAGATGCCAACAACAATACTGTGCATGCATACAGATTTCGCAAGGAGCGAAGCATGATTCAGGCACCCTACTATCCATCAAAACCACGAAATTCCTACGAGCTTGTCGGTCGACGCCTGCAAGGCTTGATCGCCTCTCCTCGGGTACAGAGGATTCAACTGGTCGAAGTATCCAAGCGCGACGACGAAAGCCCTGAAGCCTGGCACCAGGTCATCCAGGATATCGGCGACACCGCTGGCATAAGGATCGAGCATTTGGAGGGCGGCGCTGTCAGGATCGGCTGGCGCGAGTACTGCGATTCCTAAATGAGCTCGCCGGTAGGCGGGCTTCCTGCTACCTCCGTCCCAATCAATACCACACATCGTGATTCAATCATGAAAAATATAAACACATTACGTGTTGACACAATAAACACACTCTGTGATTATCGCCTCAAGCCAGCAATGAAGAATGTCGGCCAGCAGCGAAACCTGCGCCGTTCTTTAGCGATACCCATTGCCGGATCACCACCGGACCAGATTCAAAGGCAGCGATGAACCGGCCTAAACGGTTCAGAGGGTTGGCAACTGACCCGGGCGTGCAGCGTAAAGCGCCAAGAATAGTTATCCAGCGGGAGAACAAGCCGAAAGGCCCGCGGCTGGAGTGACATTTGATTCAAGCCGGTGACCGACGCCAGTAGCGGGTCAAGGCCAGCTCCAAAAGATTTGAATTAGCGGGCCCGATAGCTTCGGCTGGGAACGCCGGACCTCATGCACCCTGCCCACCTAACCGGGTAAACGAGCTGCAGCGTGCATGTTGTAGGGACCTGTGATCCAAGGCGAACAGATGCTGATTGACGCCCTGGGGAGGAAGCTCACCGCCAACCTACGAAGACGAACGGCCAGCCCTGCAATCAACAGCGGGCAACGGGCCACACCGCTGATGCAACAAACCCAGGCCGTCGCCAGTAGCGGGCCTGGGCACCCTTCCCCACCTCTATTACGTCAGCACTCCTCCCCCGCGCCCATCGGCAACCAGCGGGAAGCATGAGTGTTGACGAATACAGGTGAACAACCCGCCACTTTGGAGGCGACCATGTCAGCACTACGCAAGACTCAGTTTGAGCACGACGAACAACTACCGCCTCCGGTGAGCGAAGCCGCTCAGCAATTGGCTCGCAGCGAATGGCTGTACAACGCAGCCGAAGAGCTGGCCAGAGGTGGCAGCGTGATGTTCAAGCGCCACTTGCACCCACAACAAGGCGTCACGGCCTACCAGTTCGCACTGGCTGTCGATGAGTACGCCAACAACCTACTTGCTGACTGCGGCGTCGACACTCCAGCCCTGGGCTACTTACTGATCGCAGGGATGGCGGGTTCGAGGGTGAAATCGGAAGCTCTGGAGCTACTCGGCCGGAGCGACCATCCACTGGGAAAACTAGGCGAGATTGCCGAACGCCTCCTTCAACCTTTGGCTGATGACGCTCTTATCGCCCAGGCCGAGGACAACGAACTGTGAGCCCCTACGTTGAGATCGATAAAGCGTTGTTTGCGCTTGAAGATCCAGATAAGCCCGCTCTCGACGAGATCTTGGCTGAGGGTTTGATCGTCCGCCACTTTACTTCGGGCGCCATCAACGCAGAAGAATTTCATTGGTATAGCGCACGCCTCCTGGATGTCAGCCGGCGGCGTAAGGAGATTCAATGAGTACCGCACCGGTTAAATCCCTGATCGACGAGCAGCTTGAAGACATCAGCGCTCACAACCTGCGCGAGGCCTACAGCCTGGCCGAACGACGTGGTTTCTTCGGTCCACCGGTTGAGCAATTCGCAGAACCAGGCTACGGCGGTCGAGTGCTCCAGGTCCTGCGCTACCGGGTTCAGCAGCAGGATCAGCAAGCAAGCTGATCAGCCTTTACCCTTGTTTTTGTTCTTCGCACTGCCCTGCCGCGCTTTGAATTTTGGATTGGATTTACAGATCACGTAGATCCGGCCGCGGCGCATAACGATCTGGCAGTCACGGTGACGGTTTTTAGCTTCTTTGAGTGAGGACAGCACTTTCATAGGTGAGGCTCCTTGCGTTGAGTTGAAATGTTATTACGTATCTTAAATACGAATAAGAACGTTTATCAACTCTTATTTCCCCTTCCCCTTTTATCGCTGCGAGCATCGCGGCAAGGATCTCTCATGACCACAAACACGCGAATTTGGGACCAAGTCGATACCACTGATCCAAGCGCAACAAAGAACTTCACCGGCATGGGCGGCTTTAAAGGCACCGCCATCAAACCTACCTACCTGATGCATAAGGCCACCGAAGTGTTCGGCCCTTGCGGTGAGGGCTGGGGCTGGACGGTGCTTGAGGATCGCTACGACGAAGGCGCCCCGCTCCAGGCTCCTACCAAGGAGTGGCCAGATGCTCCGCGCATCAACGCCAAGCTGCACACGCTGAAAGTGGAGCTGTGGTACCTGGGCAAGGATGGGCAGAAGTGCACCATCGTGCAGTACGGCCACACGCCGTTTGTGTACCTGCAGAGCGGAAAAATCGTGACCGACTGGGAGGTGTCCAAGAAGT
This sequence comes from Pseudomonas sp. B2021, assembly GCF_018135665.1. NCBI lineage: Bacteria > Pseudomonadati > Pseudomonadota > Gammaproteobacteria > Pseudomonadales > Pseudomonadaceae > Pseudomonas > Pseudomonas sp. B2021. Next base: position 3,070,814 of record NZ_SMOF01000001.1, on the reverse strand, counting down.
CGCTCACTGACGCTATTGGCAAGTGTATGCAACCACTCGGCTTCGCCGCAGACATTCACATGGGCTTATTCGACGATCCAACCTACGTCGACACCATCGCCGAGGAGTTCAAGCTTGAAAAGGCGGAGGACAAAGACGCCGAGATGCTTCGCCAAAAACAGGAGCGTGTCGAGTGGCTTGCTTCCGCGGTCGAGACCATCGGCAAGGCCGTCACTACACACGAACTCAAGCTACTGAACGTGAAGTACATCCGTGAAGCCACCCGCCGCAATGAGCCTACCTTCATTGCACGCATCACTCGCGCATTCGAAGAGCGCAAAGCAAGCCTTGAGAAAGGCACGGAGGCAGCAGCATGACCCAGCTCTACGCACTCACCGGCAAACTCGCCGAGCTTCAGGCCATGGCCGACACCGATGATGAAGGCCTGAAAGAGGCTTTGCAGCACGCCATGGACGAGGTGCAAGGCGATTTCAACATCAAGGCTGACAACATAGTCATGTTGCGCCGCAATATCGAAAGCGACGTGACAGCCATCGAAAACGAAATCGAGCGCTTGGCCGAGCTCAAGCGAATCAAGTCCAACAGCGTGTCGCAGATCAGCGACTACCTGCGCCGCAACATGGAAGCAGCCAACATCAAGTCGATCAAGCGTCCGCTCTTCACCATCACCCTGGCGATGGGAAGTGAACGGGTGGTCGTTGATAACGAAGACGCAGTTCCGGACGAATTGACCTCTGTGAAATCAAGCATCACGCCAGACAAAAAGGCCATCGCCGCCAAGCTCAAGGAAATCCGCGATCACAACGAGGCGGTGCGCAAGCGAATGGATGCCGGTGAGGACGCCGAACACGAACTGCTCGAAGAGCCCACATGGGCGCACCTTGAGCGCGGTGATAGCTCGATACGGATCAAGTGAGGGCATCATGATCAGCAACCACCTAAGCCTGGTCGAGGCACTACGGCCAGCATCAGACGAACTTGCAGCAGCTATTGACCAGTACCTGGCGGCTGGCGGCTGGCGGCTGGCGGCTGGCGGCTGGCGGCTGGCGGCAAGATCGAAGTGGCCGAGCCGTACCACTACAAGCCCAAGCCGATCACCTATAGCAACCGGATGCCACCAACGCCGAAGCCATTCGTTCGGCGCAAGGTTGAAGCGAATACCCTCCCCCTCGACAAGACCGACATCCGATCACGGGACCGGCTCAAGCTGGTTGAGCAGATACACCAGTTGGGCGTAACACTCACCAAGACCGAGGTGGCCGCCGAGCTTGGTGTTAGTCGGCGGCTTATCTACAACTACGCCGCCAGGTACGACATCACGTTCAAGCCGCCAACCCGCGGGGGCGCCCAGAATCTTGTGCGGAGGGAAACCGACGAAGCCCGCGACGCGAAATACGCCGAGCGGATCCGTGCATTCCTGGAACTGGGGATACTCGTCGCCAATGCTGCGGAAAGTTGGCGATCGGCAACAAGGCCTTCGAGCGGATCATTTCCGCCCATGGCATCGACTACCCAAAACGATCGTAGAAATTTGCCGGAAACGTTAGATTTCGAACATCGCAAACAAGCAAAACCCCATCATCAAGGAGCAAAGGAAATGCTAGAAAACATTAACGAATCGGGTATCACCAGTCAGGTCGTCGACAATATCTCAGCGCTTAAGGCACTCGTTGCAACGGCGAGTGAGGCGGTTTACGTGCTTGGATATTACGTGCCTGGAGATGGAGGCGGAGGTGTCTATCGCAGGGATCCTAACGATGCCACCACACCGGACAATAAAGGAAGCGTGATCGTTGGTGAAAACGGCACCTACCGTTGGAAGCTTTGCCAAGCTACGCCTTATACCCTTAAACAGTTCGGCTGCAAGGGCGACGGAATCACTGACGATACCGCCGGGTACCTGGCTTGCTTCAGCACTGGACTACCTGTGCATATTCCGTCTGGTCGATACAAGGTAGCGCCGATTGGACCGGCCGTTATCTACCCGGAAGGGCGGGAGCCGAATCGGACCTCCGCCGTGACGCTAAGCACCGGCCAGAACATTACAGGAGAAGGTGCGAGCTCGGAATTAATCTGGGGCAACACGACCAAGCAGGCCTTTTTCAGAGTAGTTAACGCCAAGAATATTGTGGTCTCAGGCATCAAATTCACGGGTGGCTACTCTGCGATTATCATCGATCCGATTGCTGATGGGTCGGTTGAGGATGTTGGGCTTAAGAACTGTACCCTAGATGGGCAGTTGATCGGTCTGCTCGGCGGTCGCCAGTACGCATTGGACCCCACTGGATCCAAGTACTGCTCGAATATCTGGATAGAAACCTGTGACCTTCGAAATATTGTCGTTCACGGCATGGTAGCTACTAACTGTTATCGGCCCCGAGCCACGAGTAACAATTTTGAGTCCTTCACTGGCGGCTTTTGCATAGACTTCTCCCAGGGAACTCGCGGGGGAACTATCAGCAACAACACTGGCAACAATGTCCTGCACTTCTGCAAGATAGAGTCGTCAAACATAGGCTTGAACGGGCAACCATTACTTCCGGATGCGGCAACCGTCGCAAGCCGCGACTGCGTTATTACTGGAAACAACATAACTGGAATACAGCAATTAGGCATTTTCTTTAACAGCGGCACTGACAGACTGATTGCATCTTCCAATATCTTGCAAGGCTCGTTCACTGTCGCGATAAGCATCGGCTCGGTCACGGGCTTTACACACGACGGCCAAATTATCATCTCGGAAAACGTCCTGAAGTTGCTGTCCATCAATGCCATCGGTATTAGGTCCCAGCTCAATACAGCGACACAGCCTCCCCTGATTGAAGGAAATAGCATCAGCGGAGGCTCAATTGGTATTGACTGGCAAATACCACAGGCAAGGTTTGTCGGCAACAACATTACGTCCATCAATACCGGAATCCAGATAAGCGCAGCCGTTAAAAATATCGACTTGCTTAACAACCATATTACTGCCTCCTCCGCTATAGCCGGTACTGGGACTGCTGCATGGAAGGGGCTAAGGGCTAGAGGCAATACGATCAATGTCACGGAATGGTCGTTTTACTTAGGGTCTATTGGAAGCCTTGGATTTTCTGAGTTTTCCGAGAATAGCGTAATCAATCAAACCACGCGGGCCAACGGGTCGTTGTTGATCAACAATCCAAGCTCTACACGTTTCGCCATGAACACATTTAATCTTCCGCCTGCCTCAGGAGGGTCGATTGTCACCATCGGCAGTGCAACAAAGTGTTCATTGCTAGGCAACATTTCTACGGTGGGTTTTAAAGTGGCGGCCCCCGATGCCACAACAACAGCACAAACGTTGAATAACATCACGGATGCAAGCTACATCCCCTGAAACTCGGACACCATCGAGGAGTGGCGTCCCGACATTAAAAAGCACTGAGAAGGGCTCTGCCACTACCTCGATATGGTAACTGGCTGCAATCACTCATAGCCGTATTCCTCCTATTCCAGTACCGAAAAGACTGGATCCAGGCCGCCCAAATAGCGAATTGGTCAGCCCGGATCCAAGTCGATGGCACAACATAGCCACATACGAAAATTCACACCTGATGCCCTTGTGAACCGCATCAACTACCAGGTGCGACAACGCCGGCGCCAGGCATGACTTGATTTGCCAGCACATGAAATCGAAGAGGTAGGCCATGGCCGAGGAAGAACAACAGCCGACGGCGGGAGCCTTGAAGCAGCGCCGCAAGCGCGAGAAGGCAGCAGCGAAGGACGCTGCATTGGGCGTCGAGAAGTTTACGGTTGAAGTCGCCGGCGTATTCAAGGCCGACCTAAAGCGCCTGATGAAGCAGCACGGCTTCAACAACCAACAGGAAGTGTTTCAGAACCTGCTGCGCAACGTGATCGCCGCCGACTTCGAAACTGCGGCGCAGATGCTCAATTGTGTCACGACACCTTTTGTAGTCACCGAAAAGGTGTCGCAACTAATCCGGGCGGCCGGCCTGAAGTCGCTCGCCGACGACCCACTCGAGCCTGAAGACGAAATCGAAACACCAGCATAACCCACCCTACTCGCTGCATCCGGTAACCGGAGGGCGGCGCCTGACTGGAGATAATCCATGAAAGAGCATGCAAGCGCCGCACTCACCGCCCGCGTCGCAGAAGACTTGGCCCAGCACCAATACACCCAGCTGGTGAATGAAAGTGGCGTTGAGGTATGGCGCTGCGCACGGCCAGGTAGCAGCTGCTACGGGTTCGACATATGCGTTACCCGCTTCGGCATGAGCATGATGGGCGATATCGGCCCGCTCGTCTTCCACGTCGGCGCCAGCTACGGCATCAACTTCTTGCGCCACCAGAGCGACGGGTATCTCCATGAGAAGCTGGACGGCGACATCAAGCGCGTAGTGATCGACTTCGACGCGATCCGCGACACCGTGTGCGAATGCGTTGCCGGCCGGATCGATTACGAACTACCGAGCGATGAAGTGCCTGAATGGATTTCTGATATCCCGAACAAGGGTGCCACCCTGGAGCGGGCCGAACAACTCGTTGAATGGCTGCGAGAGCGCGATGAGGCAGACGACGAGCGCTTACCTTTCGCCGAACTGGCTGATGTAGTTGAGGAGGTCGAGACCTTCGCCGATGGCCGCGACAGCGAGGTGGTGCTGGCCTATGACTTCCTGCGCGAACACGAAGAACTGATCGGTGGCAGCGACCTCTGGGAGTCGACGATCAGCAAGCCATGCCCAAGCCTGATGGCTCGCCTTTACTACGTGCGCCAGGCCGCTAACGCCATCATGGCAATCAAAGACGCGGCCAGCGCCGCCGCCTGATCCGGCTCCATGCCGGTCACCCGTAATACCCCATATCAACGAATCACGCCAGCCGGCGAGGCAATCGGCTGTCTGAGGCAATTATGAATCCCTACCTAATCACCGGCCCGGCCCAGATCGGCGTCTCCGGAGGCCGAACCAGCGGGCAGATGCTACGCAAGATCCTCGACGCCCACGGTGGAAAGCTCCCTGCTGACGTTCACGCCTTCTTTCAAAACACCGGTAAGGAACGTGAAGAAACGCTGGTGTTCATCGATCAGATCGACAAGCGCTGGAAAGTTGGCATCGTATGGATGGAATGGTGCCGGGTGTATGGCCAGCCTGACGATGCACCGTGGTACAAGCTGGTAAATTTCGAGACGGCCAGCCGCAACGGTGAGCCCTTCACGATGATGCTCGAGTACTACGCGGCGTATCGGAAGGCAGAAAAGAACCTTCCGCCGGTGCTACCAAACTTCTCCAACAACATGTGCACCGCATACCTGAAGGTGAAGATCGGCGAGAAGCACATGCGCGCCCTCGGCTACACCGAATGGGATTGCGTCGTCGGAATCCGATACGACGAGCCGAAGCGCTATCACCGCATGATGGCTGCCAATGACCGAGGCGGCACCCGCTGGGACAACGTTTGCCCCTCCTACACTGCCGGCGTCACCAAGGAGAATGTTGCCGCGTTCTGGGCGGCCCAGCCGTTCGACCTCGCCATAGATTCCGACTTCGGCAACTGCGACCTGTGCTGGAAGAAGAACGAAGGCAAGCTGATCAAGACGATCATGGATGACCCGTCGCGAGTGATCTGGTGGTCAGGCACCGAAGAACGGTTCGGCCAGGTATTCCGGCAGGATCGTGCCGACTATAAAACGATGGGATGGTCTGCCGAGCAACGATCCCGGCAAACCGATTTCGATTTTTGCTATCTCGCGGAAGATATCGACTGCTTCTGCGGTGACTAATAACTCAACCTATGACTGGATCTTATCTTCCCGTACGAAGCCAACACCGCCTAAGTCAATAACACTATCTGGAACAAACCTGCAAACCCCATCTACTGTATCGCGCTCCTTATAAAGAACACTGATTACAATATCGTCTTCCGGAGAATATTGCGGCCACCTAAATTTGAAGTCAACGCTTTCGCCCCGATCTAATTCTCTGAAAGTCGCGAAATGATGTGCATGTTCGCCGTTATTAAGAACCAGTATTAAGCTATATATTTGGGCTCCGTCATTAAACAACCTACATTCTACGATCCAGTAGCCATCTTTAAATTCAACATTGCCACCTTGCAAATGAAGAATTGGGCGTAGGCTTTGCCGATAACGAATAGCCTCTTCACGCCTGGCCTCGCGCTCATGCTCAAGCGTTTTCAATGAGACGTCGGCTAACAGCCTCTGCTGCTCGACAGCGTTTTTCAATTCATCGCCCTGTAAATTTAGAGCCGCCGTTCCTTGTCGTAACTCTATACCCTGCTGGAAAAATCCAAGCACAAGCCAGAGAATTGCAAGAGGACCAAATGCTCCGGCGAGAAAATCTCCAACTTCATTTAAGTCCATCGTTGAAAGATTGCCAATTCGATCCCCTATCAACCACCATGCGATTCCTAAATACAACGCTGAGAGCAGCATCCCCAAAATTGCTAACAGCCGACCCATGGCAAAGCCTCCTTAACTAAGTTAATGCCAACCAAGTTTGAATAACCATAAAAATTACACCTTAGCAATTAGCCTTGCTCCAACCTCACGACCAGCAACCTGCGCCAGGCCACGGTCAACATAGGTTCGGTCACCCGCAACAACCGGCACTACTACCTCACCACCACGCTTTACCTCGACGTTGATACGCCAGGTCTCCCGGCCTTCCTTGTCCTTGTCGCACTCCATGTAGTTCCAAACCTGAAAGCCTTCTATCTCATCGTAAATATCGTGCTTGGTCATGGTCCAGCCCATTTATAGGAAGGGTCCATCGTAGCACTACACCCCGGGCATGGCCCGGCAAGGACTCCCCATGCCTACAGAAAACAAAACCATCGGCCAGCAGCGCCTACATCGGATCATCGCTGCGAACGAATTCCTTAGGGTCATCGCCAGCTGCGGCCGGTGCTTCTTTCGTAACAAGGGCGCCGGGCACGATGCATACCTCGCTCTCAATGGCCGCCGCAACATCGTCTGGCTGTTCGATGACTGCACCGGGGGCCGCATCAACGTTACGAGGGAAGGCCGGTGGGATGGCTTCTCGCACGGCGGCACACTGAAGAGCCTGGTTGGGTCTATCGGTGCGTTTGTACTCACTGGCAAGACGATGCGATACGGGTATTTCCAGCCCGTGATGGATAACGGTTTCGAGAATCCGTGGGGCTATGGCGACGACATTTTGATTGTTCGCAATGAAGGCGTGCGCCTGGGCTTGATTCGCAAGCCAGACGAGCAAAAGAAGGCAGCATGAGGCACAGCGAGCTCCGGTGTCGTCACTTCAGTTTCCGGTAGTGCGGGCCACTATTTTCCGGGTTCCTAAGCAACGAGGATAATACGTGCAGCCCATGAACTTGGTGCCCCGGCGCCTGCCTACTTTAGCAATTCGAACTGCCATGGGGCTGCCACAGAGTAAGCATAGGCCAAGCGCATCCCACTCAGTCTTGGGTGGTTTCAATCGTTCGACTTCTGCAAGCCTTGCTTCCTCCAAGGCTTTGTCATGGGCTGTTCGCCGAGCGGTCTTCCACGAGTCCAATTTAACGAGGCCGAAAATTACGCCACCGATGCCCAAGAACCAAAGAAAGCCGGTGCCGCCTCCTCCTCTGCCGCCGCGTCCACCTCCGCGAGAGCTCCGCCCACCTCTTCCGCCGCGAGCTTGAACTTGCCCACTGAGGATCAAAAGTGAGCCCAGCAGCAAGATACGCCTAGAAAATTTGCTTTCCATTTGTTCGGTCCCTGATCGCTTGTAGTCAAACCTTAGCAACTATCGGCTTTGACCGGCATAGATAGTTTTAACCCCTCCCCCTTCAAAGTAAGCCGCTATAGCGGCAAGGACGAAGTCATGCCTGAAGAAAAAGTCGTGATGTACGAACCCCCACAAGCTGCCAGCATCCAAACCGTCACCGGCTGGGTAGGCGCTGATGGCCGCTTCTGGGGCAAAGATGAGCATATGGCGCGCTGGTGTGGCGCCACCCATCGCCACTGCGAGAAGAATCCAGATCATCCGATCCACGAGATTCGTAGCTACTGCCTTGTCACCAGGAAAGCCGACAAGCGAAGTTTGCAGCGATGCCCGTCAAGGAATGGTCTGGCGAACCGTTGGTAATATTCGATAGCGACCAGTACTTCTTTGACGAAGACAGCCTACGTGACTTCCTCATCGACAGCGATATCGACCTGGCAGACCTGCAGCTTTGCATCTGTGAGCCGAACATGCCTCGCGAGATCGATCCTTCGAACGTCTTCAGTGATGATCTACCTGACGACGGTGAGATCCGTGATCAGCAGCTTGTCGCAGCATTCGACCTACTGAACGAAATGATTCGCCAGTCCGAGCCACTTTCGTGGTCAGAAGGCGGGTACGCCGCTCAACTCCCTCAGCCGCTCATCGACGAGATCACTGCCGCGAGGGCCGGCCATGCGCTTGAAGAAAGCTGAGCGCGAGCAAGTTCGTTTGAAGTACGGCGGGCACTGCGCCTACTGCGGTGTACTGCTGGGTGACCGGTGGCACGCTGACCACATGGAAGCGGTATGGCGCGAGCCCGAACGGGTGAACGGTCTGTACACCGGCGCCATCGTTATGAGCCGCCCAGCGAACCATGCCATCGAAAACATGATGCCCGCTTGCGTCCCGTGCAATTTAAGCAAGGCGGCGATGCCCTTGGAAGTATGGCGTGAACGCATCGCCGGGCACCTCAACTCCCTCAACAGTTACCACCCCATCTACCGCCTGGCTAAGGCATATGGCCTGGTCGCCGAGACCGGAGCCCCGGTGGTGTTCTACTTCGAAAAGGAGACCCTATGGGCTACATCAACCCACTGTTAAAGTTGCCATCTGGCCGCGCCCTTTTGGATCTACCAGCAGAAGATAGGGCGCGGATTGAAGCCGTAATGCGCGACCTGCGCGACCAGGCCAACACCGAGGCGGAGAACTCCTGGAAGCGCCGCAAAGGCCCCATGGCCGCCTACTGGCGAGCCGTCTCTACCTACGCGCGCCACCTAGCGCATGCGCTTTCTCACAAACCACTGCCCTAACCCAAATCCCCCTACATGCCTGCCGGTGCGTTACTTCATGGCAATTGACTATCGACCCAGCGCTCAGCCGCCGCCATCGCATCATCAAGTGCCGCCGGATAGTCAGGCCAGGGGCCTTCCAACTCTGCTGCAACCTCACCCAAGCCATTGATGGGTGCAGGTTCAATGATCTTTGCAGCAACAGGGCTCTGGTCGTTCGGGCGACGCCAATCGAACTTGAGAAACATCACGTGGCCCCGGTAAGCGTGCGCTATCGGAGCATCGAAGTTGTGTGACACGTCCATGCCTCATCACGAACTAAGTTGAACCCTTTTGTACACCGCTTCGGTCCTGTTTGAAAGATAGGCAGAAAGCTATCACTCCAATCCCCTACGCGCCGCCCCAGCGCGGCTAGGACACCCCCATGTTCGCTATGAAACTCACCCTGACTGTACTGGGCGCCCTGTTGTACCTGGTAGGAACCCTCGGCTGGTTCTTCTGGGCTGGGCCTGACCTTGTTGGCACAGGCACCAACGAGGCACTGCTCTACGCCTTCGCCGGCACATGCGCCTGGCTGCTGACCTCCTTCGGCCTGGCAATCCAAATCATCAAGACAGCTCGGCCCACAGGCTCACTCCACATACCAGAGGCATAGAGGTGCACACCATGGAAATGCAAAGCGAAACCCTTGCCGAAGAAGAAATCGCGGCAATCACTGGCTATATGATCCCGTCGCGCCAGATCGCGTGGCTCAACCTGAATGGATGGAAGTACGTGCTGACGCGGGCGCGCCGGCCGGTAGTGGGCCGGGTATACGCCCGGATGAAGCTGGCAGGCGTAAAACCCTCAGCAGAAAACGTTGCGGCCGAAGCCTGGTCGTTGGACTTGTCACGAGTAGGATAAAAAGATGCGAGCGAAAAAGGCGGCAAACAGGGACCTGCCGCCGCGAATGATTCGGCGCGTACGCACGTTGAAGGGTGGCAAAGAGTGGGTTGGCTATTACTACGACGGGAGGAATGAAGACGGGAAGCGGGTGGAAATCCCGCTCGGGGGTGATTTGGATATCGCCAAGGCAGAATGGGCAAAGCTTGATTGCAAGCCGGTACCAAAGAAGAACGCCCTGCTGGCCCAGGTGTTTGACCGGTATGAACGAGAGATCATCCCAGGTAAGAAGCCCAAGACCCAAAGCGACAATTTGCTGAGCCTCAAACAGCTGCGCAAGGCTTTCAATGACGCCCCCATTGATGCAGTTTCGCCACAGATCATCGCGCAGTACCGGGACAACCGGACCGCCAAGGTTCGAGCCAATAGGGAGATATCCCTGCTATCCCACATCTACAACATTGCGCGGGAGTGGGGACTCACCGAAAACAACCCCGCCGCCGGCGTGCGCAAGAACAAAGAGGTGCCGCGCGACTTCTACGCCACCGAGGAAATTTGGGGCGCCGTGTATGCAGTCGCAGCCTCGGAACTACGTGACGCTATGGACCTGGCCTACCTGACTGCTCAGCGCCCGGCGGATACGCTGTCCATGCGGGAGGCGGACGCCGTGAACGAATTCCTGCAGGTGTCCCAGGGAAAGACATCGAAGAAACTACGCATTCGCCTAACCGCTGCCGGCGCACTCAATGATCTGGGCGCCTTGGTTGCAAGGCTGATAGAGCAAAGACGCTCCCGGGGCGTACGAAACCCTTACCTGATAATCACCGAAGACGGCAGGCAGGTGACTAAGCACATGCTCCGGCTACGCTTTGACGATGCTCGCGACAAAGCAATCGCCATCGCCAGAGAGGCAGGCGACGGTGTTCTTGCATCTAGTATTCGGCAGTTTCAGTTCCGTGACATCCGCCCGAAAGCTGCCAGTGAGATTCTGGACCTGGGCGATGCCAGCCGCCTGTTGGGGCATACGGACAAGCGGATAACCGAGACGGTTTACCGTCGTGTTGGGGAGATTGTGAAGCCGACACGCTGACCGCGATCAGCGCTAGGTTGCGGAAACTGCCGGAAATGATGCGGAAACGATCAGTCTGTAGAGATTTTTCTGAGACAACCCCCAGAAACGCAAAAGCCCCGCTTTCGCGAGGCTTTCGTGTAAATCTTGGCGGGAAACCAGGGATTCGAACCCTGGAGACGCTATTAACGTCCGCCGGTTTTCAAGACCGCTATGCAAATTCAAGCGGGCCAATGCCCCGAAACCCGTCGGCGTTCCATTACTCATGGCAATCGGTCAGGCTACAGACCGCATTCTGCAAGGGGTGCGTTTTGAGTTTGGGAACCGTTTTTGTCCTCCCGAGCATCATGTCGAATGAAGGCAAGCCACGGAATTGCCTAAAGAATTACAAATACTTTGCGACTGCTTTCGGCCAAAAGCTGACACTCAACGATACATATCAAACCGGAAAAGATTGAACAGGAACCTACTCCACCCTTCAATTGGCTTATCAAGTAGTCGCTCTCCATCGACAGCTAGAGTGTCGCCTCGAATAATCAACAATACGCATAGGAAACTCTACTGCGCTATCGGCTATTCTCAGAGCCCAATCAACAGGATTTCTGCGTAAATATGGAAATTGAGAAGCTAAGCACTTACGCCAAGGGCGATAAATTTGAAGAGCAGGTTTTTCAGTTCCTGTCTCGTGAGATCGATGAGGGGCGCTTCTTCTGTCGACCTGAGAACTGTCAGATCTACAGAAAAAGAGGCTATTACTCACGCGATCGGGACGACGCCATCATCTTCGATATTTCGATCGAGGTGTTCCTGCCGGGTCTCGAAAAACCATCGATGATCATCATAATAGAATGCAAAAACTACAGCGGCACTGTTCCCGTATGCGACATTGAAGAGTTCAGCTCAAAGGTCAGTCAGGTTACCGGCTTCAACGTCAAAGGGATCTTCGCCTCCATGAGCGCATTTCAGTCCGGTACGTTCAACATTGCTCGCAACAGAGGCTTTGGCCTTCTGCGGTATTTTGACCAATCTGAGTTTCGATGGGAGCTTCCTCGTGCGTTGCTGACAGGAGCTCAAAGCGCAAAATCGCGTAAGCGTGCGGAAATTGAATATGCTCTAACACATCCTGACTTTCGGCCCACTATCTACAGCGCATACGCCGTCACTCCGTCTGGTTACACGGATGGGTGGGACGGTATCTGGAGAGGCCTCAGTTTAGAAGCTGCTTTCAGTGAAAATGAGCTGAGATTGATTCATCCGCCCATACCTGCGGCCAAGCCGCGTGTTGCCTTTGTCTCAAAAAACAGCATCGAAGACTTGGCTGAACGGGTATTGAAGTCGATATGCTACATCAGAGGCGATGTAGATCTGAACAAGCTTGTTCTCCATGAGAAAAATACCAATGGCTTGAATGTGCGTTTTATTGGGGAGAGCCGCTCAGCTCTGGGTAGCATTACTTTCAGCCCCCTGGAAATAAAAATCTTCACCGCCGACGAACAGTCGTCCTTGGCCAGGTTCACACTAGCCCATGAGTTAGGACATTATTTCCTCAGCCATGGACGATATATGACGCGCGAAAGCATTCAGTCTCGGGACATTGATCAAAGCCAGCTCATCACGATTCCAAAGGGGGAAATCGAGCGACTTGAATGGCAGGCAAACACGTTTGCCTCATGCCTGCTTATGCCCCGAAATGAGTTCAATACGGTACTGAATCTTTTGATCAAGCATCATGAAATTCGAAACCGAGGGCATGGCGTTCTGTATTTGGATGGACAACGTGACAATGTAGATAATTTCTGGAAAATCGCGACAGCGCTAAGTAAGTACTTTAGAGTGTCTTTGACAGCGACTCGATTGCGTATGAAGGCATTGAATCTTCTAGTAGAAGCCTGAGTGAAACATTTGAGTTAGGCTAGATGCGGCAGAATGGAAGACTCAGAACAATTGAATAACTTTGAAAAACCTGCGTGAGAAGCTGACAATTGGAGTGAGTCGTCTCAAGCTTTAGATATACCCTTGAACGACAGCTTTTTGCCGGTGACTTGCATCTAGTATCTGAAGCTGATTCGAAGCTGCCACAAATTGATTTATCTCACGGCCTGATGCAGCAACGATCAGTTGCTACTGAACTATGGTCGCGTCTAACATACTAAAGTATGTTGCCGACTCCAGCCTCTCCAATGCCTCAAACTGAGTCGGCTTCCCTAGGGCTGACGCGACCTCCATGCATTCGACGAATGAAGGTATGATGCAGTTATTTTTTAGGCTGGGAGAAACGGACACAATCGCTAAAACCATCTAATACTTGGGAGTTTGTATTCACACCGAATGATTGCAGGAATTTTTTTGCAAACACATCCTTTGGACCTTCTGCTCCTTCGCCTTTATTTAAATACCGCGAAATTGAGCTTACAAAAAGGTCCGCAATCTGCATGAGGGGAGAACGTTCAGAGTTCTCGGCTTCAACTATGTCAACATACAAGCGGTCGTTGAAAATAGATTTTGCTGCATTTCTAAGTTGAAGCTCAATCTCCATCATTGAAAGCTTATCTTTAGACTCCTCTTCGGAATCTTTACGGAACTGTAGGTTTCTGGGAAGAACAGCTCGTCCTGACGTATCCTCCTCCTTGATACCCTGGATAACCATGTGGTAGAAGAGCTTGTTAAGCGTGTCGTCGAGGTTCGTCAGGCCACTTCTGAGAACTCCAATTCCCTTAAATGAGATTGAGGAGGAGTTTTCGATAATGGCGTTCAGAAGCTCACAGTAGGTATCTAGGTTACCTTTGTTTATTTCTTTGAAGTGCATTTCGCCCTTGAAGCCAATAGACTGCTTTTTTTGGTTAATTGCGTTAGTTATCTTTATCGTTTCGTAGCTTCGCAATACCCATACGCTACCGACTAATAAGTACTTGCTGGTCTTACCACTTTCGTCCGCATATATGCAATATATTGGGAAGGTCGGGCGTTCCTCAAGTGCACGTTGCTTTTCTTCATCCTCCAGTTTTCCTCTGCGCTTTCTAACTTCAGGAGAGGCGATGAACATTTTAAGATCATTCTGTACTCTTGCCCGTGCCCGCGTGATGCTGTTTAATCGTTCAAGCTTAGGATAGTTCTCTTGCAAAATATTTCCGCCACTGTAGAGATCTCCTTGAAATGTTTTCCAGTAATGTAGCTGGCAAGCAATATCTGAGTCACGAGCATTAGTGTAGTGATTCAGAATCCAAGCAACTCTATCTAACAAGCGTTTAGGACTATTTCTGGATATCGCAAAGAGTACCCGTTGCTTTTCAGCCTCAAAGTTTTTTGTTAAGGGAGTGTCGATTTGGTCTAAATCTTCCATCTCTTCAGATATAGCTGCAATCTCGTTCATACAGAGTCCCTTCAACAATATGAGTTGGCCAATAGCCAGCATTACCTCTGGCAGGCGGCGGCGTCAACTACCTCCCCTCTAAATTTCAGTCCTCCTACTGCAGGCACCTCACGGCCGTGATGGACGGCATTGTGAACGCCCTGAGTCTCGTAGACATTCTCATAGGCCGCTTATGGCCGATTGCCGACCGTCTCCACAGGCAGCTATGGGTCGATAGCTGCTGGTCGAAGATGACTGCTATCGACCCAAAGTGGTCAATGAGCTACCCGCGATAGCAGCACCGAATGGCTATCCAGTGGCAGGGTGAAGGCAGTTTCT
>NZ_SMOF01000001.1:3021510-3056125 GCF_018135665.1 Pseudomonas sp. B2021 | reverse complement strand
CGCTTATATCATTCCGAATGATAGTTACCTTTGCTTCATTCGATTCGTGACCTAGCACCTCCCCGCGCATGATCCGCCCATCTCAAATACATTGGCGGATGCACCTCATGGAACAGTCACTTAAACATTTGCGCTTCCCCTTGGCGATCTTGGCCGTGGTGGTGATGAGCGCGTGCGGCAAGTCCCCGGAACAAGCGGCCGCCATGCCTCCTGCCAAGGTCAGCGTGGCCAAGGTGTTAGAACAACCGGTCAACGAATGGGACGAGTTCACCGGGCGCCTTGAAGCGCCGGAAACCGTGCAGATTCGTCCGCGAGTGTCCGGCCAGATTGACCAGGTGGCGTTCACCGAAGGCGCGCTGGTAAAGAAAGGCGACCTGCTGTTCCAGATCGACCCTCGCCCGTTCCAGGCCGAAGTGCGCCGCCTCGAAGCCCAGCTTGCACAAACGAAAGCCGCCGCCACCCGCAGTGAAAACGAAGCGCAACGTGGCGAGCGCCTGCGCCAGAGCAATGCGATCTCCGCCGAACTGGCTGACTCGCGCACCACCGCCGCCCAGGAAGCCCGCGCGGCCATGGCCGGGATCCAGGCGCAGTTGGACCTGGCCAAGCTGAACCTGAGCTTCACCCGCGTGACCTCGCCCATCAGTGGCCGCGTCAGCCGTGCCGAAATCACCGCCGGCAACCTGGTGACCGCCGATACCACTGCACTCACCAGCGTGGTCTCCACCGATAAGGTCTACGCCTACTTCGACGCCGATGAGCGCGTGTTCCTCAAGTACACCGAACTGGCCCGCGAAGGCCGGCGTGGCGCAACCACCCCTGTGTACCTGGGGCTGTCCAACGAAACCGGCAACCCGCACCTGGGCCAGATGAACTTCGTCGACAACCAGGTCAACCCGGCCACTGGCACCATCCGTGGCCGTGCGGTGTTCGACAACAGCAAGGGCGAATACACCCCTGGCCTGTATGCGCGCTTGAAGCTGGTCGGCAGCGGCACCTATTCGGCCGTGTTGATCAATGACGAAGCGGTCGGCACCGACCTGGGCAAGAAATTCGTACTGGTGATGGACGGCGACAAGCCGGCTTATCGCGCGGTGGAACTGGGGCCGAAAATCGAAGGTTTACGCATCGTGCGCAGTGGGCTGACCAAGGACGACACCGTGATCGTCAAGGGCCTGCAACGTGTGCGCCCAGGCTCGCCGGTCGCGCCGGAAACCATCCCGATGGCCAGCAAGGAAACCCTCGCCGCCTTGGCCCAACAACGACAAGCGCTTGAAGCCAGCAACCTGGAGCAAATGGCGCCGGAAAAACCCGCGCCCAAGCTCGCAAGCGTCGCGACTCCACGCGGTTAAGGGATACTCAAGATGAATTTTTCCAAGTTCTTCATATCAAGGCCGATCTTCGCAGCGGTGCTGTCGCTGTTGATCCTGATCGCCGGTGCGATCTCGCTGTTCCAGTTGCCGATCAGCGAATACCCGGAAGTGGTGCCGCCGACCGTGGTGGTGCGCGCCAACTTCCCGGGGGCCAACCCCAAAGTCATCGGTGAAACCGTGGCCGCGCCGTTGGAGCAAGCCATCACTGGCGTCGAGAACATGCTCTACATGTCCTCGCAGTCCACCGCCGACGGCAAGCTGACCCTGACCATCACCTTCGCTCTGGGCACCGACCTGGACAACGCGCAGGTGCAGGTGCAAAACCGTGTGACGCGCACCCAGCCCAAGCTGCCAGAGGAAGTGACGCGCATCGGTATTACCGTGGACAAGGCCTCCCCCGACCTGACCATGGTGGTGCACTTGACCTCCCCGGATCAGCGTTACGACATGCTGTACCTGTCCAACTACGCGATCCTCAATATTAAGGATGAACTGGCCCGCCTGGGCGGCGTCGGTGACGTGCAGTTGTTCGGCATGGGCGACTACTCTCTGCGCGTCTGGCTCGACCCGAACAAAACCGCTTCGCGCAACCTGACCGCCACCGATGTGGTCACAGCGATCCGCGAGCAGAACCGCCAGGTGGCTGCCGGTGCCCTGGGCGCCCAGCCCGCGCCGAGCGACACCAGCTTCCAGTTGTCGGTCAATACCCAGGGCCGCCTGGTCACTGAAGAAGAGTTCGAGAACATCGTGATTCGCGCGGGTGCCAACGGTGAAATCACGCGCCTCAAGGACATCGCCAGGGTCGAGCTGGGCTCCAGCCAATACGCGCTGCGCTCGCTGATCGATAACCAGCCCGCCGTCGCGATTCCGATTTTCCAGCGTCCCGGCTCCAATGCCATCGACATCTCCAACGATGTGCGCAGCAAGATGGCCGAGCTGAAAAAGAGCTTTCCGGCGGGGATGGATTATCGCATTGCCTATGACCCGACCATCTTCGTACGCGGTTCCATCGAAGCGGTGGTGCATACCCTGTTTGAAGCACTGATCCTCGTGGTGCTGGTGGTGATCCTGTTCCTGCAGACGTGGCGCGCCTCGATCATCCCCTTGGTGGCGGTGCCGGTATCGTTGATCGGTACGTTTGCGGTGATGCACCTGTTCGGGTTCTCACTCAACGCCCTGTCACTGTTTGGCCTGGTACTGGCCATCGGTATCGTGGTGGACGACGCCATCGTGGTGGTGGAGAACGTCGAGCGTAATATCGAGCTGGGTCTGGAGCCCTTCCCGGCGACCGAAAAAGCCATGAGTGAAGTGACCGGCCCCATCATCGCCACGGCGCTGGTGCTGTGTGCGGTGTTCATTCCGGCCGCCTTTATCAGTGGCTTGACCGGGCAGTTCTACAAGCAGTTCGCCTTGACCATCGCGATCTCAACCGTGATCTCGGCGTTCAACTCCCTGACCCTGTCTCCTGCACTGGCCGCTGTGTTGCTGCGCGGTCACGACGCGCCGAAGGATCGGTTCTCGAAGTTCCTCGACAAGGTCTTCGGCGGCTGGCTGTTCCGTCCCTTCAACCGCTTTTTCGAAAAGGCCAGCCATGGCTACGTAGGCACCGTGCGCCGAGTGATTCGCGGCAGCGGTATTGCGTTGTTCGTCTACGCAGGTTTGATGGTGCTGACGTTCTTCGGGTTTGCCCACACGCCGACCGGTTTCGTACCGGCCCAGGACAAGCAGTACCTGGTGGCCTTCGCCCAATTGCCCGACGCCGCAAGCCTGGACCGCACCGAAAACGTGATGAAGCGCATGTCGGAGATCGCCCTGAAACAACCCGGCGTGGAAGCTGCAATTGCCTTCCCCGGCCTGTCGATCAACGGGTTCACAAACAGCCCGAACAGCGGCATCGTGTTCGTGACCTTGAAGCCCTTCGATGAGCGTAAAGACCCAAGCATGTCTGCCGGTGCGATTGCCGGTGCACTGAACGGCCAATACGCCAATATCGAAGAAGCCTACATGGCGATCTTCCCGCCGCCGCCGGTACAAGGCCTGGGCACCATCGGGGGCTTCCGTCTGCAAATCGAAGACCGTGGCAACCTCGGCTATGACGAGCTGTATAAAGAAGTGCAGAACGTGATTACCAAGAGCCACAGCGTGCCTGAACTGTTCGGCCTGTTCACCAGCTACACGGTCAACGTGCCGCAAGTGGACGCGGCTATCGACCGCGAAAAGGCCAAGACCCACGGCGTGGCGATCAGTGACATCTTCGACACCCTGCAGGTCTACCTGGGCTCGTTGTATGCCAACGACTTCAACCGCTTCGGGCGCACCTATCAGGTCAACGTGCAGGCTGAGCAACAGTTCCGCCAGGACTCCGACCAGATCGGCCAGCTGAAAGTGCGCAATAACAGAGGCGAGATGATCCCCCTGGCGACCTTTATCAAGGTCAGCGACACCTCGGGCCCGGACCGCGTGATGCACTACAACGGCTTCATCACCGCAGAAATCAACGGCAACGCCGCGCCGGGCTACAGCTCCGGCCAGGCCCAGGCCGCGATTGAAAAACTGCTCAAAGATGAACTGCCCAACGGCATGACCTACGAGTGGACCGACCTGACCTATCAGCAAATCCTCTCAGGCAATACCGCGCTGTTCGTGTTCCCGCTCTGCGTACTGCTGGCGTTCCTGGTGCTCGCGGCCCAATACGAAAGCTGGAGCCTGCCACTGGCGGTGATCCTGATCGTACCGATGACGCTGCTGTCGGCCATTACCGGGGTGATCATCTCGGGCGGCGACAACAATATCTTCACCCAGATCGGCCTGATCGTACTGGTGGGCCTGGCGTGCAAGAACGCGATCCTGATCGTCGAGTTCGCCAAGGATAAACAGCAGGAAGGCCTCGACCCGCTCGCTGCGGTACTGGAAGCCTGCCGCCTGCGTCTGCGGCCGATCCTGATGACCTCATTCGCGTTCATCATGGGTGTGGTGCCGTTGGTGCTCTCCAGCGGTGCCGGTGCCGAGATGCGCCATGCCATGGGCGTGGCGGTGTTCTCCGGGATGATCGGTGTGACCTTCTTCGGTCTGTTGCTGACGCCAGTGTTCTACGTACTGATCCGTCGCTATGTCGAGCGCAGTGAAGCGCGCAAAGCGGCCAAGGCCTTGAAGCTGGAGACACAGCAATGAGTGTGAAAATATTCCTGCCGAGCCTGCTGGTACTGGCGCTCGCCGCCTGTGCCGTAGGCCCGGACTACAAGACCCAGCAACTGGAGGCGGCCAACATCACGGCCGCCGCCGACACCAAAAGCTACGACCACGCCAAATACGAAGGCATCTGGTGGCAGCAGTTTGACGACCCGACCCTCAACCAGTTGGTGACCCAGTCCCTGAGCGGCAACCGTGATTTGCGCGTGGCCTTCGCCCGTCTGCGGGCGGCACGGGCCATCCGTGATGATGCGGCCAACGATATCATGCCGGTGGTCACCTCCCGGGCCAGCAGCGATGTGGGCAAGGGCCAGATTCCAGGGCAGACCACCAAGCGTGTCAACAGCGAGCGCTACGACCTGGGCCTGGACATGGCCTGGGAAGTGGATTTGTTCGGGCGTATCCGTCGCAACCTGGAAGCCAGCGACGCCGACCAACAAGTCGCCGAAGCCGACCTGTACCAACTGCAAGTCACCATGATTGCCGAACTGGTGGATGCTTACGGTCAACTGCGTGGAGCGCAACTGCGTGAACGCATCGCCCTGGACAACCTGAAGAACCAGCAGGAATCGCGCACCATCACCGTCAGCCTGCGCGACGCCGGCGTGGGTGATCAGCTCGACGTCGAACGCGCCGACGCCCGCCTGGCAGCGGTTGAAGCCAGCGTGCCGCAACTGCAGGCCGAACAAGTGCGCGAGCGCAACCGCATCGCCACCCTCCTCGGCCAGCGCCCCGACAAGCTGAGCGTGGACCTGAGCCCGAAAGACCTGCCAGCGATTGCCAAGGCGTTGCCGATTGGCGACCCGGGGCAACTGCTGCAACGGCGCCCGGACATCCTCAGCGCCGAACGCAAACTGGCCGCCGCCACCGCACGTATCGGCGTGGCCAAGGCCGACCTGTTCCCACGGGTGAGCCTCAGCGGCTTCCTCGGCTTCACTGCCGGGCGCGGTTCGCAGATCGGCTCGGCCGCGGCGAATGCCTGGTCCCTGGGCCCGAGCATCACCTGGGCCGCGTTTGACCTGGGCAGCGTGCGTGCGCGTTTGCGCGGTGCGAATGCCGAAGCCGATGGCGCGCTGGCGACCTATGAACAGCAAGTGCTGCTGGCCCTGGAAGAGTCCGAGAACGCCTTCAGCGATTACGGCAAGCGCCAGCAACGCCTGGTCTCGCTGATCCGCCAAAGCGAATCCAGCCGCGCCGCCGCCGACCTCGCCGCGATCCGCTACCGCGAAGGCACCGTGGACTTCCTGGTACTGCTCGACGCCCAGCGCGAACGCCTGGCCGCCGAAGATTCCCAGGCCCAGGCCGAAGTGGATCTGTATCGCGGCATTGTGGCGATCTACAAGGCGTTGGGTGGTGGCTGGCAGCCGGATACGGTGGTGGCCAGCAACCAGTGAGGTAAAGAGCTCCTTTGGTTGGTCGCATCCAGCCAATTTTTAGCCCTGCGGTCCATTCGGTCGTGGGGCTTTTTTTTGCCACCGATCGTCCCACGCAGAGCGTGGGAACGATCAAGTGAGAAACATCCTAATCCCGCAGGGTGGAAGTTAGAGGCGACTCGTCTCGCTCAAAATCAAACTCCGATAATGCCCCGGATTCGATCCCACCCACTTACGAAACGCCTTATAAAACGAACTCGCATCGGCAAACCCCAACCGCGTGGCTATCTCGGCAAAGCTGATCTGGGGTTCGGCCAACCACACAATCGCCAGTTCTTTGCGCACGCTGTCCTTGAGGCCCTGATAGGTCTGCCCTTCTTCCGCCAGGCGGCGGCGTAGTGTGGACGCAGAAATACACAACCTGGCGGCAAGCCCCTCGGTTTCCGGCCAGGTGTCGGGGGGCATCTGCCGAAGGTCGTGCTTGATGCGCGTGGCGAGGCTTTCCGGGTCGCGGTATTTCACCAGGATGTTAGCCGGTGCATGAGCGAGAAAACGTTGGAGCTCCTGCGGGCTGCGCTTGATCGGCAGGTCCAGGCAGTCGGCTGAAAAGATCATGCGGGTGCGTGGTCGATCAAAGCGCAGGTTGTCAGAGAACATCACCTGATAATCGTCACAGAAGTCCGGCTGAGCGCAGCGCAGTTCAATGGCGAGGATCGGAATACGCCGCCCCGCCAGCCAGCAGGCGACGCCGTGGACGATCATCCAGTAGGTGAAGTAGGTAAACGCACGCTTGGGTTCATGCTCAGGTTCGAGCAGGACGATCTCCGCCAGGCTCTGTTGGCGCACCAGCTGGGCCGGAAGGTGCTCCAGCATCAGCGAGAGAAACCCCAAGCCAGTTTCCAGGCCCGCAGCCAGGCTCGGTTGCGCCATGGCGGCGCGACACAGGAACGCCAGGCTGCCGGACTTGAGCTTGCGCGGGTCCATGCCAAAGAACTCATCGTCCCTGCGCCGCGCCAGCAAACGCCACAGGCGTGCATAGGCGGTGGCCGCCACGCGAGCGTCGGGCTGCTCAAGCAACGCCGGGGCAATCCCGACTTTGCTCAATGCCTCAACGGTGGCGGCTCCCGGCGCGCAACTGTGCAACAACGCTTCGCGCACGAGGTGGATGGAGATGGTGTCTTTTTCCGACATGGGGCGTTGAGCTGTCCGGCTGCGGTGTGGTTGGCCTGCATCATAAGGGCGGTTGCGCTTCGCCACCACTGTTCAGCCCACGTTCAGCAAAGGTCAATATTTCTTGTTTAGCAATGAGTATCATTATGTTACAAATTAGCTCCCTAACTAGTTGCGCCTGGGTGCCCGATGCTCGTTCCTTTTTTAATCATGCTGCGCGAAGGCATTGAAGCCGCCTTGATCGTTGGCATCATCGCCAGTTACCTGCAACAGACCGGGCGTGGCCAGTGGATGCCTGCGGTTTGGATCGGCGTATTCCTTGCGGCAGCGCTGGCGCTGCTGGTGGGCGGCGGCCTGGAATTGGTCAGTGCGGAATTCCCGCAAAAGCAGCAGGAATTGTTTGAAGGTGTCGTCGGGTTGGTGGCCGTGGGCATCCTCAGTTCCATGGTGTTCTGGATGCGCAAAGTGGCGCGCTCGATTAAACACTCGCTGCATGAATCCCTCGACCATGCGCTGGCCGGCTCCAGGCATCAGGTGTTCGCCCTGATCGCCATGGTGTTTTTTGCCGTGGCCCGCGAAGGGCTGGAGACGGTGTTCTTTCTGTTAGCCGTGTTTCAGCAAAGCGAAGGCCCGGGCGCTCCGGTGGGCGCCCTGCTCGGCCTGGTCCTGGCCATTGTCGTGGGTTTCCTGATCTATTCCGGCAGCATGCGCCTGAACCTTAGCGCGTTTTTCCGCTGGACTGGCCTGTTCATCCTGGTGGTCGCGGCCGGCATTCTCGCCAACTCGGTGCAAGCCTTGCACGAAGCCGGTGTGTGGAACCACTGGCAGACCGTGCTGTTCGATTTCAGCGCTGCATTACCCATGGACAGCCCGCTCGGCTCGGTACTGGCCGGCATGTTCGGTTACCAGGAGGCGCCGACTGTCAGCACCCTGGGCGCCTATGTGATTTACCTGGTGGTGGCCCTGGTGATGTTCTTCCTGCCCTCGGCCCCTAGCCAGCCCGCTGCCAACACCTCTTCCGTTTCCAGCCAGTAAGGACCGTCTCTTGTCCAACCCAACCCCTCAATCGGCCCCGCCGTCCCGCGCCTTGCGCTGGGGCGTGGCTGGCTCGGTGGTGGTGATGATCGCCGCCGGTGGCCTGTTCTACTACGCCTCGCAATTGGCCGCGACCAAGCGCCAGACCAACCACAATGAAATCGCGGTCACGATTCACAGTCACGCCTGCGAGCCCAACGCCCTCACCGTGCCGGCCGGGCGCGCAAGCTTTCGTATCATCAACCGCTCCGACCGTGCGGTGGAGTGGGAAATCCTCGACGGCGTGCTGGTGGTCGAGGAACGGGAAAATATTGCCCCAGGCCTGAGCCAGGTGATCAACGCCAACCTGTTGCCCGGCGACTACGCCATTACCTGTGGCCTGTTGAGCAACCCGCGTGGCACCTTGCATGTCACGCCCACGGCAGAGTCCGACGCCCAGGCTAAGGCCAAGCCGTCGATGGTGGCCTTTATCGGCCCGTTGTCTGAGTTTCGCGTATACCTGAGCGGCCAAGGCAGTGCCCTGGTCAAGGCCGTAACGGCGCTGCAACAGGCCATCGCCGCCGGTGATCTGGCCCAGGCGCAGGCCATGTATGTGCCGGCCCGTGAGGCGTATCAGCGCCTGGCGCCTGCCTCTCAACGCCTGGCCGAATTGGATAACGCGATCAACGCCCGCGCCGACTACTTTGAAAAGCGCGAGCAGGACCCCGCCTTCAGCGGCTTCCACCGCCTCGAATACAGCCTGTTCCAGCAGCACAGCCTCGATGGCCTGGCGCCGGTCGCCCAGCGCCTGGTTACCGACGTCACCACGCTCAAGCAACAGTTACTGGCCCAGTCCCTGCCACCGGAGCAACTGGTGAGCATTGTGGTGCGCAACCTCAATAGCCTGGCGGACGTGCGTGCGGCGAGCGGTGAAGAAGAACGCTACAGCCACATCGACTTGAACGGCTTTGCCGCCAATCTGCAGGTCGCGCACAAAGTGGTCGACCTGATGCGCCCGTTGCTGGGCAAGTCCGCCGCCGACCTGTTGCCCACTATCGACAGCGCGCTCAACGCCTTCGACACCGAACTCGAGGGGCTCAAGGTGAATGACCGCTACCCAACCTACGACAAGGTTACAGCCGATCAGCGCAAGCAGATCGCCGATAAGGCCAAGGCACTGGCCGTTGCACTCGATGGAATCGACCCCGCCCTTGGCCTTTCCGGCCTGCAGTGAAGACGACCGCATACATGAGTGATAAAGAACAGTTTGACCTCCAACGTCGCCGCGTCCTGTTGGGCATGGCGGCCACCGGCGCGGCGATTGCCGGCAGCAGCCTGTCCTGCCCGGCGATGGCAGCAGTGGCCGAGCAAGTCACCACGGCCCCGCGTAGCGACAAGACCCAGGACCACCAAGCGTTTTTCGGCAAGCACCAAAGCGGCATCGTCACCCCGCGCCCGGCCTGCGGCATGGTCGTGGCGTTCGATGTACTGGCCAGCGACCGCGAAGACCTGGAACGCCTGTTCCGCACCCTCAACGAGCGCATCGCGTTCCTGATGACCGGCGGCACCGTGCCCCAGGTCGACCCGAAATTGCCGCCTACCGATTCCGGCATCCTTGGCCCGGTGGTCACGCCGGATAACCTGACCATCACCGTGTCGGTCGGCGAATCGTTGTTCGATGAGCGCTTTGGCCTAGCGGCGGCCAAACCCAAGCGCCTGAGTCGCATGGTCGGTTTTCCCAACGATGCGCTGGAGCCCGCGCAGTGCCATGGCGACCTGAGCCTGCAGTTCAGCTCCAACACGCCAGACACCAATATCCACGCCCTGCGTGACATCGTCAAAAACCTGCCCGACCTGCTGCTGGTGCGCTGGAAGCAAGAAGGCAGCGTGCCGCCCCAGGCACCGTCCAAGCCCGGCGAACCGGCGCAGAGTGCGCGCAACTTCCTGGGCTTTCGCGATGGCTCGGCCAACCCCAATTCCAACGATGACAAGGCCATGGACCAAATCGTCTGGGTACAGCCCACCAGCGACGAACCGGCCTGGGCCGCCCATGGCAGTTACCAGGCCGTGCGCATCATCCGTAACTTTGTCGAGCGCTGGGATCGCACCCCGCTGCAAGAACAGGAAAGCATCATCGGCCGTATCAAACCCACGGGCGCGCCCATGGACGGCCAGCATGAAACCCAGGTCCCGGACTACAGCAAGGACCCTGAAGGCAAGTTGACCAAGCTCGATGCCCACATCCGCCTGGCCAACCCGCGCACCCCGCAGACCCAGGCCAACCTGATCCTGCGGCGGCCGTTCAACTACTCCAACGGCGTCAACAAAAACGGTCAACTGGACATGGGCTTGTTGTTCATCTGCTACCAGGCTGACCTGGAGAAAGGCTTTATCAGCGTGCAAACCCGACTCAACGGCGAGCCGCTGGAGGAGTACCTCAAGCCCGTGGGTGGCGGGTATTTCTTCACGTTGCCCGGGGTCACCGGCCCTAAGGATTTCATCGGGCGCACGCTGCTCGCGGCAACGCACTCTCAAAATCCTGCCAAGACCTAAAACACACCAGAGCGGAATGTCTCCCATGAAGAAGTCGTCTATCGCGTTGTTGTTACTCAGCCTTTCGCCACTGGCAAGCTTCGCCGCTACTGCGCCGTTGGACCTGGTGGGCCCGGTGTCGGATTACAAGATCTACGTCACCGAAGAAATCGGCGAACTGGTCACCCAGACCCAGGCGTTCACCGACGCCATCAATAAGGGCGACCTGGCCACGGCCAAGAAGCTCTATGCGCCGACTCGCGTACATTATGAGTCCATTGAGCCGATCGCCGAGCTGTTCAGCGACCTCGACGCGTCCATCGATTCGCGTGTGGACGATCATGAAAAAGGCGTGACGGCCGAAGACTTCACCGGCTTTCACCGCATTGAATACGCGCTGTTCTCGCAGAACTCGACCCAGGGCCTGCAAGCGCTGACCGCCAAGCTCAACGCCGATGTGAATGACCTCAAGACCCGCGTCGATGGCCTGACTTTCCCGCCGGAGAAAGTCGTCGGTGGTGCTGCTGCGTTGCTTGAAGAAGTCGCGGCCACCAAGATCTCCGGTGAAGAAGACCGTTACAGCCATACCGACCTGTACGACTTCCAGGGCAACATCGACGGCGCGAAAAAAATCGTCGAGCTGTTTCGTGGCCAGATCGGGCAGCAAGACCAGGCCTTCCTGGCCAAGGTCGACAAAAACTTTGCCAGCGTCGACAAGATCCTGGCCAAGTACAAAACCAAGGATGGCGGCTTCGAGACCTATGACAAGGTCAAGGACAACGACCGCAAGGCCCTGGTCGGCCCGGTTAACACCCTGGCCGAAGACCTCTCGACCCTGCGCGGCAAGCTGGGTTTGAACTAACGGCCGCGCACAAAAAAACACCCAGTCCCTGTCCAAGGGCCCGGGTGTTTTTTTGCCGATAAGTTGCTCGGCTAGAGAATGCGGTACAGCAAGCGCTCGATCCGCACCCGGCTGACACGCCGCAGGAATTTGCCGACAGCGGGCGGGTAATCCACCAGTGTCTGCAATTGCTGGTAACCCTGGATACGCGTGGTGTGCTGGAAAATATTCGCAAGCTCGGCGCTTCGCGGCTCCAGCCATTGGCCTTGAGGGTCGTCGATCAGCAAGCCGTTTTCCAGGTCGAGGCGAAACGCCCGAGGGTTGAGGTTGTTGCCGGTGAGCAAGGTGTAGCGCTCATCCACCCACATGCCCTTGAGGTGATAAGTATTATCGCCGTCGCGCCATAAGTGCAGGTTCAACTGGCCGCTGTTGATCATCGGCTGATGCCGCTTGGCAAAGCGCCGCAGGCTGATCTCGTACAAGTACGGCAACGCCGCAATCACCTTGAAAGGCTCGGTGGGCGGAATGTAGAAGTCGTTGGCAGTCTTGTCGCCCACCACGATGTCGATCTTCACGCCGCGTGCCAGGGCGCGGTTGATCTCACGGGTCACCGGCAATGGCAGGTTGAAATACGGCGTGCAGATGGTCAGTTGCTGCTGGGCGCTGGCGATCAGTTCGAGGATCACCCGGCTCAACGGGTTGTTCTTGCCGACGCCCAGCAAGGGGCTGACCGACAGATGGCCATTGGGCAACTGCCCGGCTGTGGTGTCGTAGGTCGCATGCTTGAGACGGCTGCGCAGGTCGCCGATATCGTTGCGCAGGCTGCGGGTGGTGGGCGGGTTTGGCAGGTCCAGGCGATGCACTGCCTTGGATGCCACCAGGCCGTGTTCCACCAGGTGCTGCATCGAATCGGCCAAGGGTTGGCTATGGATCAGGTGGTAGCGGTCGAAGCGGTATTTGTCGAACTTGTGCAGGTACACGTTGTTCAGGCTGGCGCCGCTGTACAGCACGCTGTCATCGATCACGAAACCCTTGAGATGCAACACGCCGAACAGCTCGCGGGTTTGCACCGGCACGCCGTACACCGGCACTTCGGTAGCGTGGCGCTGGGTCATCGCCTGGTACCAGGCGCTGTTGCCCGGTTGCTTGCCCGCGCCGATCAACCCGCGCTGGGCGCGCAGCCAATCCACCATCACCACGATCTCCAGTTCAGGCCGTGCGGCCTTGGCGGCGTGTAGTGCGTCGTAGATTTCCTGCCCCGCCTCGTCCTGCTGCAAGTACAACGCAACGATGTAGATACGCCGCGTGGCCTGGGCGATTTTCTCCAGCAGGCAGCGACGATAGGCGTCGGCGCTGGGCAGCACCTCAATGGCCTCGTTGGACAACGGAAAACCGCGCAGCTTGGGCAACAGGGAGCGTTTGAAGAACGACGGCATAGGGCTCGCAATGGGTCGAATCCGAAGAGGCCCAAAGCTTACACCATGAGGCTGCTCAGGTCTCGCGGTGGGTAATTTAAAAAACGCTGTTGACCATGAAGAACGATCGTTCTACTGTACTCGACATGAACGATATAACCCAGAATGAAACCCGCGACATTATCCTCGACGTCACCGAGAAGTTGATCTATCGCCACGGCATCGCTGCCACCGGCATGGACTTACTGGTGAAAACCGCCGGTGTGTCGAGAAAAAGTATCTACCGCTACTTCGCCAACAAGGATGAGTTGGTGGTGGCCGCCCTGCAACGCCGCGACGAACGCTGGATGCAGTGGCTGCGCAGCGAAGTGGAACGCCGCGACGACAGCGGCGAGCGCCTGCTGGGGCTTTTCAGCGCGCTCAAAGGCTGGTTCGGCTCGGCAGACTTTCGCGGCTGCGCCTTTATCAACACCAGCGGTGAAACCGGTGACGCCCAAGACCCCGTGCGCCTGTTGGCCAAGGCCCATAAACGCAAACTGTTCGAGTACGCACTTGAACTGTGCCAAGCACATGGCACCCCCGACCCGGAGCAGCAGGCCGCGCAACTGCTGATCCTGATCGATGGCGCCATTACCGTTGCCCTGGTCATGGGTGATTCAACAGCTGCCGATAATGCGCAATGCATGGCGCGAACCTTACTGCAACTGTGAACCCACAGCCCAGGCAACTTTCGACCCAACCTTTATTGCTTTGAGGAGACGCCCATGTCAGCCCAAGAAGAAGTCCGCCCGCCCCTGCCGCCGTTTACCCGCACGTCTGCCATCGAAAAAGTCCGTCTGGCCGAAGACGGCTGGAACTCCCGCGACCCGCAGCGCGTGTCCCTGGCCTATACGCTGGATACGAACTGGCGTAACCGCGCCGAATTTGCCCATAACCGCGAAGAAGCCAAGCAGTTCCTGACCCGCAAATGGGCCAAGGAGCTGGATTATCGACTGATCAAGGAACTGTGGGCCTTCACCGATAACCGCATCGCCGTGCGCTACGCCTATGAATGGCACGATGATTCGGGTAACTGGTTCCGCTCGTACGGCAATGAGAACTGGGAATTCGATGAGAACGGCTTGATGGCCAACCGCTTTGCCTGCATCAACGATATGCCGATCAAGGAAAGCGAGCGCAAATTCCATTGGCCGCTGGGCCGGCGCCCGGATGATCATCCCGGCCTGTCAGAGCTGGGGCTATAACCCCGATTCTGTAGGCAGCGTGAGATCCAATGTGGGAGCTGGCTTGCCTGCGAAAGCGGTGGTGCAGTAACAGATTCAGCGCCTGACACACCGCCTTCGCAGGCAAGCCAGCTCCCACACTTGGATCGCGGGGCATCAATTGGATCAACCTCTGCTAACAGCGCCCTCCCACACGTTTAGTCCTGATTCAGCCCCACCCGATACAACACACCGTCATCCTCATCCGTCAGCACATACAGAAAGCCATCCGGCCCCTGCCGCACATCGCGGATCCGCGCTTTCAATTCGCCCAACAAGCGTTCCTCGTGAACCACCTTGTCACCCTCGAACTGCAAGCGAATCAGCTCCTGGCTGACCAGCGCACCGATAAACAGGTTGTGCTGCCAGGCCTTGAACCGGTCGCCGTCATAGAACGCCATGCCACTGATGCCCGGCGACTTCTCCCACACATGATGGGGTGCCACTGTGCCCTCGGCCGTTTTGCCCTTGGCTTCGGGAATCGGCAGCAGGGAATAGTTGATGCCATGGGTCGCCAACGGCCAGCCGTAGTTCTTGCCGCGCTCGATGATATTGACTTCATCACCGCCACGGGGCCCATGTTCATTTTCCCAGATCGTGCCGCTCCAGGGGTTCAAGGCCAGCCCTTGCGGGTTGCGCTGCCCATAGGACCAGATCTCCGGACGCACGCCGGGCTGACCGACAAAGGGGTTGTCATCCGGCACGCGCCCATCCGGGTAGATGCGCACCACTTTACCTTGCAGCTTGTCCAAGTCCTGGGCCGTGGGGCGGTCGTTGTTCTCACCCAGGGTCACGAACAGGTAGCCGTCACGGTCAAAGGCCAGGCGCGAACCGAAGTGATTGCCCGTAGATAGCTTGGGCTCCTGGCGCAGAATCACCTTGAAGTCCTCCAAGCCGCTCAAGTCAGCCGCCAGGCGCCCACGCCCTACGGCAGTGCCGGCCTTACCGCCCTCACCACCGCCTTCGGCGTACGACAGGTACACCAGGCGGTCCTGCTTGAAGTCTGGCGACAGCACCACATCCAGCAACCCGCCCTGCCCTTTGGCCCACACCTGCGGCACGCCCTTCAAGGGCGCAGAGAGCTTGCCGTCCGGGCTGACAAACCGCAGGTTTCCAGGCCGTTCGGTCACCAGAAAACCTTGCTGGTCGGGCAAAAACGCCAGCGCCCACGGATGGTCCAGACCCTTGGCGATCGGTGTTGCGGTGATGCTACCTTGCTCGCTGGGGAACTGTTGGCTATCGGCGGCATACACCGCGCTCAACGGCAGTAACGCGGTGGCGCACAGGGCGGCCATCAGGGTTTTACGTACAAACATAAGGCGAAATCCTCAGCGGCGATTGCCGTTGGCATCATAGGTGGGCACTTTGGGTGCGGTGGCCGGGCGGCTGGGGGCCGCCTCCTGCTTGGGGTAGCGGTTGCCGATGCCGCCGTTTTCCAGGGTCGGCCGCGGGTTGGCCGGGACAGGCTGAATGCTGGGAACCGCAGGTGCATTGGGCTGGGTGCCCTGCATGCTGTTGGGGTTGGCCCGGTGAATCGGGCCGTGGTCGCTGCTGCGGCCCGGCAGGTTTTGCGCCTGAGCCCATGGCCCAACGGCCAGGCCCAGCGCCAATGCTGCAAGATGACGTACACAAGGGTTCATGGCCAAACCTCTCTATGCCAGGTACTACGTGCTTTCGATAACACGCTACGCCGTGGGTTCGGGTGGTGACACTAAATAGTTTCTCATCAGGTGTAACACGATCTGTCCGAGCATCTATCCGCCGAAACTTTTGCCCTGCGCTGCGAGTCACCAGCACACAGGCTCTTCGTTGAGGAATCACACCTATGCCACGGGCAATCTGGAAAGGCGCCATCAGTTTTGGCTTGGTTCACATCCCGGTATCGCTGGTCTCGGCGACCTCTTCACAAGGCGTCGACTTTGACTGGCTGGACAAGCGCAGCATGGACCCGGTGGGCTACAAGCGCATCAACAAAACCACCGGCAAGGAAGTCACCAAGGAAAATATCGTCAAGGGCGTGGCCTTTGAAAAAGGGCGCTATGTGGTGCTCAGCGAAGACGAGATTCGCTCGGCCCACCCCAAGTCCACCCAGACCATCGAAATCATCGCCTTCGTCGCCAGCGACCAGATCCCCCTGCAAAACATCGACACGCCCTACTTCCTCGCCCCGGATAAACGCGGCGGCAAGGTCTATGCACTGCTGCGCGAAGCGCTGAAAAAAACCGGCAAGGTCGCGCTGGCCAACGTGGTGCTGCACACCAAGCAACACCTGGCTGCGTTGATGCCACTGGAGTCGGCCCTGGTGCTGGTCATGCTGCGCTGGCCCGCCGAAGTGCGCAGCCTGGACGAATTGGAACTGGGCAGCGATGTGACAAAACCGACCCTGGCCAAAGGTGAATTGGACATGGCCAAGCGCCTGGTGGAAGACATGAGCGCCGACTGGCAGCCCGATGAATACCGTGACAGCTTCCAGGACAAGATCCGGGCGCTGGTAGCGAAAAAGGCCAAGGCCGGCAAGATCGAAGACGTGGAAACCGCCGAAGGCGGCGAAGAGCGCAAATCTGCGGATGTCATCGACCTGACCGAACTGCTCAAACGCAGCCTGGCGGGTAAACCTGCGGCGAAAAAGAGCACCGCGAAAAAGTCCAATAACAAGGCCTCTTGAGCCTGCCATTGACGGGAGAACAACATGGCAAAGCCCCTGAGCGAGTACAACCGCAAGCGTGATTTCAAGATCACCGCCGAACCCGCCGGCAGCTCATCCAGCAAACGTAAAGCCTCGGCCTTAAGCTTTGTGATCCAAAAGCATGATGCGCGCAACCTGCATTACGACTTTCGCCTGGAACTTGATGGCGTGCTGTTGAGCTGGGCGGTGCCCAAGGGCCCGAGCCTGGACCCGAGCCAGAAGCGCCTGGCCGTGCATGTTGAAGACCACCCGCTGAGCTATGGCAGTTTCGAGGGCAGCATTCCCGCCGGCCAATACGGTGCGGGGGATGTGATCGTGTGGGATCGAGGCATCTGGCAACCCCACGATGACCCGCGCAAGGCCTACGCGGCGGGCAAACTCAAATTCACCTTGGTCGGTGAAAAACTCTCCGGTGACTGGGCGCTGGTACGCACCCGGCTCAAGGGCAGTGGCGACAAAGAGCAATGGCTGTTGATCAAGGAAAACGATCAGCAGGCGCGCCCGGCCTCTGAGTTCGATATTGTCGAGGCCAAGCCCGCCAGCGTGCTCAGCGATGCGGTGGTGGGTAAGCCAAAAGCCACGGCCAAGGCCAAGGCCAAATCCAAGGCAGCGCCAAAAGCCAAAGCGCCCAAGCGTACCGCTGCCCTGCCGGATGAGTTCGCCCCTCAATT
This sequence comes from Pseudomonas sp. B2021, assembly GCF_018135665.1. Classification (NCBI taxonomy): domain Bacteria; kingdom Pseudomonadati; phylum Pseudomonadota; class Gammaproteobacteria; order Pseudomonadales; family Pseudomonadaceae; genus Pseudomonas; species Pseudomonas sp. B2021. Next base: position 3,038,602 of record NZ_SMOF01000001.1, on the reverse strand, counting down.
GGCAACCCTGGTGGACCGGGCGCCCGAAGGTGACTGGCGCTACGAGATCAAGTTCGACGGCTACCGCATCATGGCGCGCATTCGCGACGGCGAAGTGCGCCTGTTCACCCGCAACGGCCACGACTGGACCGAGCGCCTGCCGCGTCAGTGCAAAGCCTTACAAGCCCTCAAGCTCAAGGACAGTTGGCTAGATGGCGAAGTGGTCAGCCTCAATGGCGACGGGCTGCCGGATTTCCAGGCGCTGCAAAACGCATTCGATATCGGCTGCAGCCTGGACATCGTCTATTACCTGTTCGATGCCCCGTTTTTGAACGGTCGCGACCAACGCGAAGACCCGGTCGAAGAGCGTCGTGCTGCGCTTAAATCCGCGCTGTCCGGCAGCCGAAGCAAACTGCTGCGCTTCTCCGAAGCCTTTGCCGCCAGCCAGCGCGATATTTTCGAAAGCGCCTGTGACCTGGCCCTGGAAGGGGTGATCGGCAAGCGTGCCGGCAGCCCCTACGTGTCGCGGCGCAGTGACAACTGGATCAAGCTCAAATGCCGCCTGCGCCAGGAATTCGTGATTGTGGGCTATACCCGCCCCCAAGGTTCGCGCAGCGGCTTTGGGGCGCTGCTGCTGGCGGTCAACGATGAGGCAGGCCTGGTGTATGCCGGGCGCGTAGGCACGGGATTTGATCAGGCGGCGCTGAAAAGTGTCTATGCCAAGCTCACCGCGCTTGAGCGCAAGGACTCGCCACTGCAAAAGCCGTTGACCAGTGCCCAGGCCCGAGGCGTGCACTGGGTTGAGCCGAGCCTGGTCGGCGAAGTGCAATTTGCCGAGTGGACCCGTGAAGGCGTGGTGCGCCAGGCCGCGTTTGTGGGCCTGCGTACCGACAAGCCAGCCTCGCAGATCATTCACGAACAGCCGCGTGCGGCCAAGTCGGTCAAGTCGGTCAAGTCCGTCAAGGCACCCGAGGCATCGAAAGCCGGTAAAGCCCAGGCAACGGTGAAGAACGTGAAAATCACCCACCCCGAGCGCATTATCGACAAGCACAGCGGCACGCAAAAACAGCAACTGGCGCAGTTCTACACCGATATCAGCGAATGGATCCTGCCCTTTCTGCGCGGGCGCGCCGTGTCATTGCTGCGGGCGCCAGAAGGCATTGAAGGTGAGCAGTTCTTCCAGAAGCACTCTGAGCGCATGACCATCCCCCACATCAAGCAATTGGACCCGGCGCTGGACCCAGGCCATGCGCGCCTGATGGAGGTAGATAGCGTGGACGCCCTGGTGGGTGCCGTGCAAATGGGTACGGTCGAATTTCACACGTGGGGCGCCACCACGGACAAGATTGAGACGCCTGACCTGTTCGTCCTCGATCTCGACCCGGACCCGGCCCTGCCCTGGAAAGCCATGCTGGAAGCGGCCCAACTGACCCTGTCAGTGTTGGATGAGCTGGGCTTGCAGGCTTTCGTCAAGACCAGCGGCGGCAAAGGCTTGCACCTGATCGTGCCGTTGGCGCGGCGCGATGGCTGGGACACCGTCAAGGCATTTGCCAAAGCCATTGCCCAATTCATGACCCGGCAACTGCCCGAACGCTTTACCGCCACCAGCGGCCCCAAGAACCGCGTGGGCAAGATCTTTATCGACTACCTGCGCAACGCCCGTGGCGCCAGTACCGTGGCGGCGTACTCAGTGCGGGCACGCCCGGGCCTACCCGTGTCGGTGCCGGTGAGTCGAGACGATTTGAAAGGGCTGCGCGGCGCCCAGCAGTGGACGGTGGCGAACCTGCACCAGCGGTTGCAGGCCTTGAAGGACGACCCGTGGGCGGGGTATGCCAATCGGCAGAAGATCAGCAAAAAGATGTGGGACAAGTTGGGCGCGCAACCCCCTGGGTGATCCGCGCCCTGAGCCAGGTCAGATAAGAATGAAGATCAGCGCCAGACCGGCAAAGATCGCCCACTTTTCCAGGTAGTAGCGCGTGCGGTTGCGCTTCTTGAGCTCCTTGCCACGCAGGCGAATCTTGTACAGCCGGGTGAAGGCACGGTTGAGGCCGCCGGTCTTGTCACCCTCATCGTTGGGCGAACCCGCGGCCGCCATCACATTGCGGCTGAACCAGCGGTTGAACGCAGCCGCCCAGCGGTACTTCATCGGCCGTTCGATATCACAGAACAGAATGATGCGGTTCTGTTGGGTGGCGTTTTCCGCGTAGTGAATGTAGGTCTCGTCGAACATCACCGGCTCGCCGTCGCGCCAGTAATAGCTTTCGCCGTCCACATTGATGTAACAGCCTGGATCGTTAGGCGTATCCAGCCCCAGGTGATAGCGGTACGAGCCAGCATACGGGTCGCGGTGACGCACCAGCTTGGAGCCCGGTGGCAGTTCGGCGAACATCGCGGCCTTGATCGAGCCGATGCTTTGCACCAACTCGGTGGTGCGTGGGCACAGCTTCATCGCCGAGGGGTGACTGTCGCCGTACCACTTGAGGTAGAAACGCTTCCAGCCGGTCTTGAAAAACGAGTTGAACCCTACGTCGTTGTATTGCTCCGAGCGTTTGATCTCACCCGCGCGCATCAGATTCTGGCCTTCTTCGCGGATCTCTTCCCAGTGCTCCTGCAATGGGCTCAGGTCTGGAAAGTCGCTGGGCGAGAGGTAGGGACGGCTGGGCTGCTTGGAGAACAGGTACAGGAAACAGTTGATCGGCGCCAGGAACGTCGAGTGATCACTAAGCTGGCGACCCAGCTTGTGTCGCACCCGACCACGCAGGTGTACATACGCAATGGAAGCAACGTAGAGAGCAACAATGATGAGTTTCAAGGGATTCGTCACACGTCAGGGAGAGAACAGGCTGCTCCTGCGGGCCCACAACGGCCGAGGATGGATAAGCAGCACCTGAAATCACAATTCACATACAGGCGACACGCCCGGCGGATAATCGCCTGCGTGCGTCCATTGGCAGTTATTTAGCCACACTTTGTAACCAAAGGTTAACTAAGAATTGTGAAAAGCTGTCTACTGAGTGTGCTGGGGGTAGGCGCAGGCAGGCCCGTGAGCCTGCCTGTTTGAAGGGTTACAGCGGTGTGTCTTTATCCTCGCGGCGATCGCCTAATGCCGTATAAGGGACGGCCTGAGTGCGGCTGCGAACGAAGTAGCGGATCAGCGCAATCATCAGGCCCAGCAACAGCCCGCCGACCAGGCTCAGCGCGATGACCAGCGGTTTTTTCGGCTTGATCGGCGACAGAGGCTCCTGGGCTCGACGGTCAATCGTCACCAGCTTGAGGTTGCTCATGTCGATGTTCAAACCACGCAACCTGGCGACTTCAGCGCGAAGCGGCTCGACGTCCTGCAAGAAGATGTCTTCATTGCCACGCTTGCGCAGCACCTCAACCTCGCGGTTGCTTTCCAGCAGTTGCAGCTCTTTGCCGATCTCGGCAATGCGCGGGTTGGTAAAGTCATCACTGGTACGCTGCTGCAATGCAGCGCGCTCGGCTTCCAACGCCTCGGTCCCCATGAAATACAGCGGGATCTTCTGGTTGTTCACCTCGGTACGCATGACCTGGCTCGAACCCGTGCGGGTGGAGTCGGCCATAGAGGACGGCGTTGTCGGCGTACGAATGCCCATGGACTTGGCAATGCTGATCGCTTCGGCCAATTCGGCCAGGCGGTTGGTGCGCTCCATCTTCATCTGCAAGCGCAAAGCGCTGAGCTCGTCCTGCAGTTGGGCACGCTTGAGCCGGTCGGCTTCCAGCAGCTTGGCGATTTTCGATTCTTTATCGGTATCGTAGTTGGCGCGGGCGGCGTCGATCTTGCCCTTGAGCTCGCTCAAGCGGTTATTGACGATCACCTTCAGGTCAGCACCCACCTGCTGACGCTCGGCGGCAATGGCGTAGTCCACAAAACCGTTGAGAATCGCAACACCGTCGACGTCGGTCGGGTATTGCAGCTCCAGACGAATATAGCTGCTCAACGAATCGGATTTCTTCGGATCGGGCAAAATCAGATTGACCGAATTGCGGTTGAACGCCTCAAAGCTCTGCTCAAGGGTTTGCCCCGGTTTCTTGAACGCCTTGAACAACTCCTCATGGTCCTTGAAGAACCCCAGGCGCGCATCATAAGAGTCCAGCTGTGCACCTACTTTGAGCAACGCATCGGCAGGCGGCAACTTATACACTTCCGAACGGTTCAAGGCGTCTAGCTCGTTGATTGCAGCAGGCCGCAACACACTGCTGACTTCATAGGTCTTGGGTGCCAGAAAGGCATAACCTGCGCCTAATACCCCGGCCAGAAGCGTACACCCGACCACCAGCTTTTTTTGTCGCCAGATGGCGTGAAACAATTCAAATAAATCAATTTCATCAGACGCTGCGGAAGGTGGAAGCGGGGAAGTACGATTCAAAATAAGAACACCTTAAAATAATACTAAAAGGCCATCATTCTCAGAAGTCTAAAAGACTTCAAAAATCAGGGACAACGCCCTGGATACGGCAGACCAATGGCGATGTGACCACTCAGTCCCCTGAAATATCCCACAAACTTAGGGATTATTTCGGTTTCATTTCGGTGAGTAAGCCAAATGACACAGCCATGTCAGACTGATCTGGTTGCAAGCGTAGTCAATACAACATGAAAAAGCTGTCAAATACCTGTCTTATAAAGAAAAAAATTTCGCCTACAGGTGGAACAGTGTCAGCCTCAATACAATTGAACATTTTTTTGAACAGCAATAAGGAGTTTGCATGTCACCGCTTTCAGCCTCGGACTTTCACGCACTGCAAGGCACTTGGGAACAAACCGCCCTTGAAGACAGTGGCGTGCTCAACCCCGTGGATGCCCACAGCGCGCCGGGAGCGATAACGACAATTGCAGGGGATCGCTTCGAAGTGACCACGGTCGGTGGCGAAGTATTATTGGCAGGACGCTTCGTACTGGACGCCAGTACCACGCCCAAAAGCATTACCTGGACGGACGACATAGGTGATGACGCAGGCAAGCAGCTCCCCGCCAGTTACCGGCTCGACGGCGATGATTTCGTATTTATCGCAGCGGATGAAGGCATGCCCAGGCCCACCGTGTTCAGCACCGGCCCGGGGCAAACCATGCGCACCTTCGTACGGCGCTCTTGATCAAATGTGGGAGCTGGCTTGCCAGCGATAGCGGTGGGTCAGTCAACTAATCTGTCACTGATACACCGCTATCGCAGGCAAGCCGGCTCCCACATGTTGGAACGAGGGGCGTCAGGCAGATAGGCGGTGGCTGGCAGGCCGTTACGGGAGCAAGCTCCCTCGCCACAGGTGGACACATAAGACGTGATTATCCGATTTGATCACGGCATTTTCACAAGGCCTTCACTTTTCCACCTATAAGGTCAGGCCTACCTACTCCAGTGAATCACTTGGCCCGCCCTCTCCTCGCGGGCGTTTTTTTGCCAGCGCAAACCTTGATCAGCCATCACGCTTGATCGCTGTCAGGGTAAAGCACAGGGGCATTTGCGCGACCTGATGCTCATACTGTTCGTAAAGTTCTTCCCGGTTGCAATGCGGGTACTCCTGCAAATGAGCGATCCGCAACTGCGCTGCGATAGCCCCGCTGACCACGCTGCCCAGGGTATGTACGTACCAATAGGAGGTCGGCCCGGGCCGCTCATCCTTCCCTTCATAGACAATTGCCTCCTGCAGCACAACGGGTTCACGCTGAAAGTAAGAACTGGCAGGCAGCATCGGGTTGGCCCCACAGGGGTCAAACACCTCGAGAAAGGGATGGGTTTCGTACATGACCAGCGTGCCGCCGGGCTTCAGCACACTGGCAACCTGGCGCATGAACAGCGCCACATCCGGCATCCAACCCAGCACGCCAATGGTCACCAGGGCAATATCGAAGCGTGCCTGCAAACGCTCGGGCAAATGGTGGATATCGGTCTCAATGAACTCAGGGCTATGCGGCGAGACCTCGGCCAATTCCCGCGCCTGTTCAAGAAACGCCCCGGATTGATCGACCCCCACCACCGAACGCGCGCCCAAGCCATACAGCGATAGGCTTTCGCGCCCGTTGTTGCAGCACAATTGCACCACATCCTTGCCCATTACACCCACCTCTTGCAGCAAGGTGGTGATGGTCGGGTCAAGGCAGGAAAAATCAGGCTCGGCTACCGAGGCCAGCAGTGCCGCCCAGGTCGCGGTGTCTTTGTGCAACCCGGCGGATTCGTCCCAGGCATTTCTATTGCTGGCGATCGCCTCTTGCGCTGAGGGCATGTCCATTGCTTCTCCAGAAATTCAGTCCAGTGGGCTTTGGAAAGTAAATTAAATGCGCGCAGGAGGAAACCCTGGCCCACCGCGAAACTTATCACCCAGCCCACCGGTCATTAATCCAACGCGTGTTCAGCCCCTGAACGCCGCTCTTGAAGGTCGTACCGTGGCCCGTCATTCAGACCTGCGCATCGCTCTATCCCTGGACAGCCTGAACTTCTTTCTCGCCGATGTGCGCGACGGTCTCGGACCGTACCTGGCGATCTACCTGCTGGCCGTGCATCAATGGGAGCCGGCCAGCATTGGCGTGGTCATGACCCTGGCCGGCATCGCTGCCTTGTTGACCCAAGGCCCCGCAGGTGCGCTGATCGACCGCACTCGCAGCAAACGTGCGGTGGTAGCCCTTGCCGCGCTGTTGGTGACGGGCAGTTGCCTGATGCTGCCCTTTGTCAGTTCATTTGGTTGGGTGGCGTTGACCCAGGCCGCCAGTGCTGTAGCCGCCTCGGTATTTGCCCCGGCAATTTCCGCCATTTCGCTGGGGATCACTGGGCCGCGCGCCTTTACCCGGCGTACCGGGCGCAACGAGACCTTCAACCACGCCGGCAATGCCGTGGCCGCGTTGCTGGCCGGCGGGCTGGCCTACCTGTTCGGGCCGGTGGTGGTGTTCTACCTGATGGCGTTCATGGCCGTCGCCAGTGTCATTGCGGTCAGTTGCGTGCCGGCCAGGGCGATTGACCATGAGGTCGCCCGTGGTTTCGATCCAGCCCATCACACCGACCATGAACAGCCCTCGGGCCTGAAAGCATTGCTGGCCAACCAACCGCTGCTACTGTTCGCCATCTGCTGCGCGCTGTTTCACCTGGCCAATGCCGCAATGCTGCCGCTGGTCAGCCAGAAACTGGCGCAGATCAATCTGCAGATGGCCACCCCGCTGACTTCAGCCTGCATTGTCGCCGCACAGTTGGTGATGGTGCCAATGGCCTGGCTGGTCGGGCTCAAAGCCGATATCTGGGGGCGCAAGCCGCTGTTGCTTGTAGGTTTCCTGATACTGCCGCTGCGTGGCGTGCTCTATACCTTGTCCAGCGACCCCTACTGGCTGGTGGCCGTGCAGATGCTCGACGGTATCGGCGCCGGCATTTTCGGCGCCCTGTTCCCGGTGATCGTCAAGGACCTGACCCAAGGCACCGGGCGCTTCAACGTCAGCCTGGGCGCCCTCTCCACCGTATTTGGCCTCGGCGCGGCGCTCAGTAGCAGCCTGGCCGGTTTCGTGGTGCAGCAGGCTGGCTACAACGCGGCGTTCCTGACGTTGGCGGCGGTTGCAGCCGTTGCCTTGATGCTGTTGTGGCTGGCCATGCCGGAGACCTTGGCAAAACCATCCTTCGCTCGCCATACAACTGTCGCCTGACATATGCGACAATGCGCGCCAAATTCCAACACACATCCAAAATTTTGTGTTCAGCGACCGGGTTTCGCGCCTTGATGTCGCTGTTGACGCATGCCTGAAGGCACCTGCCGTCACGCTCGCAACCCATTGATAGGTAAAGTAATTGATCTCCACAGCTAACATCACCATGCAGTTCGGCGCCAAGCCGCTCTTCGAGAACGTCTCGGTCAAGTTCGGCGCCGGCAACCGCTATGGTTTGATCGGTGCCAACGGTTGCGGCAAGTCGACCTTCATGAAAATCCTCGGTGGCGACCTCGACCCGTCCGGCGGCCAGGTCATGCTCGAGCCGAACGTGCGCCTGGGTAAACTGCGCCAGGACCAGTTCGCCTATGAAGAATTCACCGTGCTCGACACCGTGATCATGGGCCACGAAGAGCTGTGGAAGGTCAAGGCCGAGCGCGACCGTATCTACTCGCTGCCGGAAATGAGTGAAGAAGACGGCATGGCCGTGGCCGAGCTGGAAACCGAGTTCGCCGAGATGGACGGCTACACCGCCGAATCCCGCGCCGGTGAGCTGCTGCTGGGCCTGGGTATTCCCCTGGAACAGCATTTCGGCCCGATGAGCGAAGTGTCCCCAGGCTGGAAGCTGCGCGTATTGCTGGCCCAGGCGCTGTTCTCGGATCCTGAAGTGCTGCTGCTCGACGAACCGACCAACCACTTGGACATCAACACCATCCGCTGGCTGGAAAACATCCTGACCCAGCGCTCCAGCCTGATGATCATCATCTCTCACGACCGTCACTTCCTGAACAGCGTGTGCACCCACATGGCTGACCTGGATTACGGCGAGCTGCGCCTGTTCCCGGGCAACTACGACGAGTACATGACCGTGGCGACCCAGTCCCGCGAGCAACTGCTGTCGGACAACGCCAAGAAGAAAGCGCAGATCTCCGAACTGCAATCCTTCGTCAGCCGCTTCTCGGCCAACGCCTCCAAAGCCAAACAGGCCACCTCCCGTGCCAAGGCGATCGACAAGATCCAGCTGGCCGAGGTCAAGCCATCGAGCCGTGTGAGCCCGTTCATCCGTTTCGAGCAGAACAAAAAGCTGCACCGTCAGGCGGTCATGGTCGAGAAGATGGCCAAGGGTTTCGACGGCAAACCGCTGTTCAAGGACTTCAGCTTCCAGGTTGAAGCGGGCGAGCGCGTGGCGATCATCGGCCCGAACGGTATCGGCAAAACCACCCTGCTGCGCACCCTGGTCAACGAACTGACCCCGGACGCCGGCAGCATCAAGTGGACCGACGCCGCCGAGCTGGGCTACTACGCCCAGGACCACGCCCACGACTTCGAAGACGACGTGAGCCTGTTCGACTGGATGGGCCAATGGACCCAAGGCGAGCAAATGATTCGCGGCACCCTGGGCCGCATGTTGTTCTCCAACGACGAGATCCAGAAGTCGGTCAAAGTGATCTCCGGTGGTGAACAAGGTCGCATGCTGTTCGGCAAGCTGATCCTGCAAAAGCCCAACGTGCTGATCATGGACGAACCGACCAACCACTTGGACATGGAATCCATCGAAGCGCTGAACCTGGCGCTGGAGAACTACCCGGGCACGCTGATCTTCGTCAGCCACGACCGTGAGTTCGTATCGTCCCTGGCCACCCGCATTATCGAGTTGAGCCCTAGCGGCGTGATCGACTTCAGCGGCACCTATGACGACTACCTGCGCAGCCAGGGTGTGGTGTTCTAAGAGCAGCACTTAGCTGCAAGCAAAAGCCCTGCCCCTGTGACGGGGCTTTTTTGCATCAGCACTGTGCCGGGCGCTGATTTTGTAGGCCATGCATAACCAATGTGGGAGCTGGCTTGCCTGCGAAAGCAGTGGTTCAGCTATAGATTCACTGACTGACACACCGCCTTCGCGGGCAAGCCCGCTCCCACAGGAAACTGTGCCAGACGCTGATTTTGTGGGCCATGCATAACCAGTGTGGGAGCTGGCTTGCCTGCGATAGCGGTGGTTCAGTTATAGACTCACCGGCTGACACACCGCCTTCGCGGGCAAGCCCGCTCCCACAGGGATCGACGGTAGGCGTCCCTCGCTCCTACAGGGAGGCGGGATATGCCATGATGCTTTACCGCCCGCCAGCGATTGAGTATTCATGCCTGCCGCCCCCTCCTCCCTGTCGATCACCCTGCAGATCGTTTCCATCGTCTTCTATACCTTCATTGCCTTTATCTGCATCGGCCTGCCGATTGCGGTGATTCCAGGCTATGTGCATGAGCAACTGGGCTTCAGCGCCGTGGTGGCCGGGGTGACAATCGGCTCGCAGTACCTGGCCACGCTGCTCAGCCGTCCGATGGCTGGGCGGATGTCGGATAACGTCGGTACCAAGCGCGCGATCGTGCTGGGCCTGGCCGGCATTCTGATCAGCGGCGTACTGACCTTTATCGCCACGCTGCTGGACAGCCTGCCGAGCTTGAGCCTGGGTATTCTGATCGCCGGTCGCCTGTTACTGGGCGTGGCCCAGGGCCTGATTGGCGTGGGGACCATCAGTTGGTGCATGGGCGCAGTGGGCGCCGAGCACACCGCACGCTCGATTTCCTGGAATGGCATCGCCTCCTATGGCGCCATTGCCATTGGTGCGCCGTTAGGCGTGGTGATGGTGGCTGACTACGGCTACACCAGCCTGGGTATTGCCCTGGCGGTGTTGGCGGCGTTGGGCCTGGTGCTGATCCGCAATAAACCGTCGGTGCCAGTGGTACGTGGCGAGCGGCTGCCATTCTGGGCGGTGTTCGGGCGTATCGCGCCGTTTGGCACCAGCCTGTGCCTGGCCTCGATTGGCTACGGCACGTTGACGACCTTCATCACCCTGTATTACCTCAATCGTGGCTGGACCGGTGCGGCATATTGCCTGACGGTATTTGGCGTGTGTTTTATCCTGTCGCGCCTGGTGTTTATTTCGGCCATCAGCCGGTTTGGTGGATTCACCGCCGCCATCGCCTGCATGCTCATCGAAACCCTGGGCCTGACGCTGTTGTGGCTGGCGCCGTCTACCGGCGTGGCCTTGATCGGCGCAGGGTTGACCGGCTTTGGCTTGTCACTGGTTTACCCGGCGCTTGGCGTGGAAGCCATCAAGCAAGTGCCAGACAGCAGCCGCGGCGCGGGGCTGAGTGCCTATGCGGTGTTTTTCGATCTGGCACTGGCGATTGCCGGGCCGTTGATGGGCGCCGTGGCGCTGAACCTCGGCTATGGCTGGATCTTCTTCTGCGCGGCGTTGCTGTCGGTCAGCGCGCTCGGCCTGACCGTATTGCTCCGGCGTCGCGCCTACTGATCAGCGGTCTGCAAGCCGGCGCGGGTGGCCTCGCCCAGGGTATGGCTGAAAAAACGCCCGGCCTCGGAGACCAGATCGCGGTGGATGCCTTCTCGATCAACCCCATCGGCATCCGTGCAAATGGCGGGCATGCTCGCCAGTTGATCGCTGTCACACGGGGCCATGAACACGAAGTGCCCGGCCCCGGCCAACAGTTTGAAATCCGGGGGCTGCGGCAACTTGCGCGCCAGGGCGGCGGCGTTCTTGTCCACGGCCACCAACTGGTCGCCATCGCCACTGTAGAGCAGCACCGGCACATGCACGTCCGCCAGGGTGTGGCGGCCAAACATCAAGCTCAGCGGCGCCATCAGCATCAAGGCATGGATGCGCGGATCGGCCTGGGGTTGCAAATCGTCGCGGTCGACCACCAGCTCGCCCTTGGTGGTGCACGCGTCGCGGTCTTCGGGGCGCTCTTGGCAGTAGCGGCGCAGACGTTCGAAATCAGGCTTGGCGCCGGCCAGGATCAATGCCGTCTCGCCACCGGCTGAATAGCCGATGACGCCGATCTGATCAATATCCACAAAGGGCGACAGCATCGGCTCGGCCAAGGCGGCGGTGATCGCCTGGGAAATCTGGATCGGCCGACCGTACAAATTGCTCACGGTGCCCAGGCGGCTGTGGTCCTTGTAGTTGTCACCGGGATGCAGCACCGCCACCACCACAAACCCCTTGCGCGCCAAGGCGGTGGCCAGGTCATGCAGGGCCAGCGGCGTGCCGGTATTGCCGTGGGACAACATCAGCATCGGGAATCGCCCGATCGCCACCTTGGCATCTTCGCTGGCCGCCACATGGTAGGCGCCCAGCGCGGTGGTGCGCTCGGCATCGGTGGAGGGGTAGAACGCGATGGCTTTCATCGGCTGCGCATCCAGCGGGTCGAGAAAACTCATGCGATGAAACCCCACACTCCAATGGGGGCGCGGTGCCGGCGCGGCGTGCACTGAAAGCAGGCCGCCCAACAGCGAAAGAACCAAAACAGCACAAAGACGCATCATGGGGATGTCCACCTTTGCTGCACAAGAACCGGCCTGTCGAATAAAAAGTCCAGGGTATCGAATGGATGTTTGCATAACCCGGGCCACAACGAAAAAACTCCGTACTCCGCTCGCGTTCAGGCGATCAGAATACAGAGTTTAGGCGCTCGGTTTCAGAATGAAACCGAGGACAGGGCAAATTTACATAAGCCTTACGCAGCGGCGAACAGTTGCTCGTTGATGCGCACGTTGGCGTCGCTCATGGCTTTGCTGCGCACTTCATCACCGTAGGCCAGGCCTTCGGCGCGGACGATCTCGATGTCGGTGATGCCGAGGAAACCGAACAGCAGCTTCAAGTAGCCTTCATGGGCAGCGCCCGAAGCTTGGTCGGCATGCAGGCCGCCAGCGGTGGAGACAATAATGACCTTCTTGTTGCCGCACAGGCCTTCAGGGCCGGCTTCGGAGTAGCGGAACGTCTGGCCGGCCACCGCGATGCGGTCGATCCAGGCTTTCAATTGGGTTGGGATGGTGAAGTTGTACATCGGCGCACCCACCACCACAGCATCGGCGGCGAGAAACTCAGCCAGCGACGATGCACTCAGTTCAGCCTCGTGCTTTTGCGCCGCATCGCGCAGTTCAGCGGCAGTGCCCAAGGCGCCCAGGGTAGCGCCGGAGAAATGGTTGATGCCTTCGCTGGCGAGGTCGCGGTAAGTCACTTCCACGCCCGGCTGAGCGGCCTGCCACGCCTTGACCACACCGGCGCTGAGCTGACGGGAGGCCGAGTTGTCGCCGAGGATGCTGGAATCGATGTGCAACAGTTTCATGATGGATCTCCGAGGTGGGATCGACAGTGGCGATCAGATGGTGGTGATGCTACGCATGAAACCAATGGTCGATAAGCCATCTGAAATGCGATAGTTTGTCCCACTGACAGGACAATAGGCCCACCATGCAAGACCTCAACGACCTCTACTATTTCGCTAAAGTCGTCGAAGCCGGCGGTTTTGCTGCGGCTGGCCGGCTGCTCGGGATTCCAAAATCCAGGTTGTCACGGCGCATTGCCGAGCTGGAAGACCGCCTGGGCGCACGCCTGCTGCAACGCACCACCCGGCAACTGACCCTCACCGCCGTGGGTGAGCGCTACCTGCGCCACTGCCAGGCCATGCTGCTGGAAGCGGAAATGGCTGACGAGGCCGTGGCCAGTATGTCCAGCGAGCCGCGTGGGCGGCTGCGGGTCAGTTGCCCGGTGGGGCTGGCCCAACACATCCTGCCGGAGTTGGTGGCAGGTTTTCTGGCCGCTCACCCGCTGGTGCAGTTGGACATGACCCTGGTGAACCGCCGCGTCGACCTGGTGGCCGAAGGCATTGATGTGGCACTGCGCGTTCGCGAACAAGGCGATGAAGACCCGTTGCTGGTCACCAAGCGCCTGCGCCAGGCGCACACCGTGCTGGTGGCCAGCCCCGCGTTCATGCGTGATCGGCAGGTCGAAACCCTGGAAGACCTCAAACAGTTGCCCATACTCGGCGCACTTGAGGCCGACCGAATGGTGCATCAACGCATCATCGATCCCCAGGGCAATACCCATGAGCTGGTGATGGAAGCGCGCCTGGGCATCGAGGACTTTATCGTGCGCAAGGCCAGCGCCATCATGGGCGTGGGCTTTACGATACTGCCGATGATGTACTGCGAAGAAGAACTGGCCAGCGGCCGGCTGGTGCAACTGCTGCCGCAATGGTCATTGCCGGGCGGCTGGCTGCAGGCGGTGTACCCGCACCGGCGCGGCGTGCTGCCGGCCATCCGGGCCTGGATCGACTATCTGGAAGAAGGCTTCAAAGGCTGTGGAGATCGGCTGTTATGAGCATGACAGAAGAACAAGTCGCGCGTTTCTGCCTGAGCCTGCCAGGCGCACGGGAAGACTATAAGTGGGGCGGCGTGCGGGTGTTTTCGATTGCCGGCAACAAGATGTTCGCCTTGCAGAACCTGCGCGGTGAGTCGCTGGCCTTCAAGGTCGACAAGGAGCTGTTCCTGGGCCACGTCGACCGGCCGGGCATTCACCCGGCGCCTTACCTGGCGAGGGCACAGTGGGTCATCATGAACACGCCCTACCCTTTGGGCGCTGAGGAACTGCGCGGCTTGTTGCAGCGCTCCCACCAGTTGGTGGTCAGCAAGCTGCCCAAGCGCACGCAGATTGGCTTGTGGCTAGAGGATTGACAGCAAGGTGCCGCCGAGGAACAACTGGTCCAGCCAGAACACCTGGTGCAACAGCACAATCACCCAGAACAGCACCTGGTAAGACACCTTGCGCGTCTTGTGCCGGAACACCTGCTGGGCGATCAACGCCCCCGGCCAACCGCCCGCCAGCTCCACCGCGTGCAGGATGTTTTCCGGGGTGCGCCAGCCTTCGGTCTGGGCCTTGCGCTTATCGCTCCAGTACAGGAAGAACGCCACCACGCTGACCACACCGTAGGCCATCAACGGGATGACCGTTTCGCCGCGATACCACAGCAAGGCCGAGCCCAGCAGCGGCGCGGCACACAGCAGCACAAAGAGCAGCGCCTTCAGGCGTGGATGCTGGATGCTCATGGCTTGACCGCAGTCCAGTCGATCCAGCCGAACTGCCAGGTCGCCAGGATCACCAGGCCGAAGGCAATCCGATACCAGGCAAACGCCGCGTAGCTGTGGCTGGCGATGAACTTGAGCAGGGCCTTGACCGCAATCATCGCGAAGATGAACGAGGTGACAAAGCCAATGGCGAACACCGGCAAGTCCGCGGGCTGGAACAGGTCCCGGTACTTATAGCCCGAGTACACCGCCGCACCGACCATGGTCGGCATCGCCAGGAAGAACGAGAACTCGGTGGCCGTCTTGCGTGACAGGCCGAACAACAGGCCGCCGATGATCGTCGCACCGGAACGCGAGGTGCCGGGGATCATGGCCAGGCACTGGGCCAGGCCGACTTTCAGGGCGTCTTTCCAAGTGATGTCATCGACGCTCTCAGCCCGCACCGCATGCTGGCGGCGTTCAGCCCACAACATGATCACGCCGCCCACCACCAGCGCTGTGGCCACGGTGATAGGGTTAAACAGGTAGTGCTTGATCAGGTCGGCGAAGATCACCCCGAGTACCACCGCGGGCAATACGGCGATGATCAGGTTGACGGTAAAGCGCCGGGCTTTGGGCTGGGTCGGCAGGCCGATAACCACGTCAAAGATCTTGCGTCGAAACTCCCAGACCACCGCCAGGATCGCGCCCAGCTGGATAATGATGTTGAAGGCTTCGAAACGCTCGCCACCAAAGTTGATCAGGTCGGCGACGATGATCTGGTGGCCGGTGCTGGAGATCGGCAAGAACTCCGTAAGCCCCTCTACGATGCCGAGAAGCAATGCCTGTATGGCGGTCCAAAAATCCATGCTGTCTCCAAAGGTCATGCGCGGGGCATGCCTCTTAGTCTTTTTTAAGTTCACTGACGACGAGCGCACACAAGCGCCCGCGGTTGATTCTCAACGCCGGTCTGCAAAAATTCCGTGAAAAATCAGGCAGTACTCAGGTTTTTCGATTCCGGGCCGAAAGCCTATCAGACACGCCGGAAATCTCGAAGCAGCACCACAATTATAAAGAGCAGGGAGTGACAGGACGATGAACAGTTTGCGCAGCATGTCGATCAGCCGCCGCCTTTGGCTGATCCTGATAGTCGCCGTGTTGATGCTGCTGGCCTTGGGGCTGTTGATGCTCAACCAGATCCACGGCGACCTCTACCAGGCCAAGCGCCAGCAGACCCAGCACGTGGTACAGACCGCCAGTGGCGTACTCAGCTATTACCAGAACCTGGAAAAAACCGGCGTACTGACCCGCGACGCCGCGCAACAACAGGCCTTGAGCGCGGTGCGCGGCCTGCGTTATGACCACGACGACTACTTCTGGATCAACGACCTCACCCCCGTGATGATCATGCACGCGGCCAACCCCAAGCTCGACGGCCAGAACCTCTCGGCGATTCGCGACCCGGACGGTTTCGCCGTGTTCAACGAATTCGTGAGCCTGGCCAAGGCCAAGGGTGCCGGCATCGTCAACTACCGCTGGCCGAAGCCTGGCGCCGAAGCGCCGGTAGAGAAAACCTCGTACATCCAACTGTTCGAACCCTGGGGCTGGATCATCGGCTCCGGCGTCTACGTGGACGATGTGCAGGCCGAATTCAGGGGCCAGGTGTGGAAAGCCTCGGCCATTGGCCTGGGTATTGCGCTGATGATGGCCGTGCTGGTGGTGCTGATTGCCCGCAGCATCGTGCAGCCGTTGCAGGCGGCGGTGAATGCCATGGGCAATATCGCCAGCGGCGAAAGCGACCTGACCCACAGCCTCGACACCCACGGCCGTGACGAATTGACGCAACTGGCCCAGCACTTCAATAGCTTCACCGCTAAACTGCGCCAGGTGGTTGGCCAGTTGCAGGTGTGCGCGAACGCCCTGGGCCAGTCGT
This sequence comes from Pseudomonas sp. B2021, assembly GCF_018135665.1. NCBI lineage: Bacteria > Pseudomonadati > Pseudomonadota > Gammaproteobacteria > Pseudomonadales > Pseudomonadaceae > Pseudomonas > Pseudomonas sp. B2021. The sequence goes on along the minus strand of NZ_SMOF01000001.1, from coordinate 3,022,189 downwards.
CCACCGAACTGGGCCACAACGCCAGCCAGGCCCATGACCGCAGCCAGCAGCAATCGCAACAGATGGAACTGGTGGCCACCGCCATCAACGAAGTCACCTACGGTGTGCAGGACGTGGCAAAAAATGCCGAGCACGCTGCCAGCGAAATGCGCGATGCCCAGGCCCAGGCCCAACAGGGACAGGTCAATATCGACGGCAGCTTGCAGCAGATCGACCAGCTCTCCACCACTATTAGTCAGGCTGTTGAGGTGATCCGCACGCTCTCCAGCGAAAGCACGCAGATCGGCGGGGTACTGGAGGTGATCCGCTCCATCGCCGACCAGACCAACCTGCTCGCCCTCAACGCCGCCATCGAAGCCGCCCGCGCCGGTGAGCAAGGCCGTGGGTTTGCGGTGGTCGCCGATGAGGTGCGCCTGCTGGCCCAGCGCACGCAGAAATCCACCGCCGAGATCCAGGTGATGATCGAGCGCCTGCAAGGCCACTCGGAAGCGGCGGTCAAGGTGATCAGCGACAGCCACAGCGCCTCGCAACTAACCATCGAACAAGCCGGCCAGGCGGGCGCGAGCCTCACCGCCATCGGCCAGGCGCTGCACAACCTCAACGGCCTGAACGCCTCGATTGCCAGCGCCACCCTGCAACAGGCCCACGTGGTGGAAGACATCAACCAGAACGTCACCCA
>NZ_SMOF01000001.1:3014310-3021470 GCF_018135665.1 Pseudomonas sp. B2021 | reverse complement strand
AAAAACGTCAACGATAACGCGTGTTTTCTGGATAAACGCGGCGCCTGTGAGTTTTTCGCGAGCAAGCTCGCTCCTACAGAGACAATGCCAGCTCCTTTTAGTAGCCCAACGACAAGCCCGTGTTGCGCCGCGGGTCATTGGCCCCATAGAAACGGTTGTTACCCACCGGCTTGCCGTCCAGGGAAGGCGCGCCTACCAGGATGGCGGCCAGGTGGTTGGCATCTTGCGGGCCGGCAAACTTGTGGCCCCAGCTTTCGAGGATCTTCTGGGTGTCCGGGCTGACCGCAAAGGTCTCAAGGTTGGTGGTTTCCGGCATCCATTGCTGGTGGAAGCGCGGTGCGTCCACGGCTTCCTGGATGTTCATCTTGTAGTCGATGACATTCAGGATGGTCAGCAAGGTCGCGGTGATAATGCGGCTGCCCCCCGGTGTGCCAACGACCATTACTGCCTTGCCGTCCTTGGTGACGATGGTCGGGCTCATCGATGACAACGGCGCCTTGCCCGGTGCGATGGCGTTGGCTTCGCCCTGCACCAGCCCATACATATTCGGCACGCCGACCTTGACGGTGAAGTCATCCATTTCATCGTTGAGAATCACCCCGGTCTTGCTGGCCATCACCCCGGCGCCAAACCAGTCATTGAGGGTATAGGTCACCGAGACCGCGTTGCCCCACTTGTCGACGATGGAATAGTGGGTGGTGTTATTGCCTTCGTGGGGCGACACACCTGGCTTGATCGCCTGGGAGTCACCGGCCTTCTGCGGCTCGATGGCAGCGCGTAGCTTGGCCGCGTAGTTCTTGTCCAGCAGATGCTCGATGGGGTTCTTCACGAAGTCCGGATCACCCAGGTAGCTGTTGCGGTCCACGTAGGCATGGCGCATCGCTTCGATCTGGTAGTGCAGGCCCTGGGCCGAGTGATAGCCCAGATCGGCCATCGGGTAGCCTTCGAGGATGTTCATGATCTGGCAGATCACTACACCGCCCGAGCTGGGTGGCGGTGCCGAGACCACATGGTAGCCACGGTAGTCGCACTCGATGGGGGCCAGTTCGCGGGTTTTGTAGGCGTCGAGGTCGGCCTGGGTGATGATGCCTTTGCCGGCCTGGCTGGAATCCACCACCGCGTTGGCAACCCAGCCTTTATAGAAACCGTCGGTGCCCTTGGCCGAGATTTCCTTGAGGGTCTTGGCCAGGTCCTTCTGCACCAGCTTCTGACCCACCTGCATCGGTTTTCCGTTGTGCAGGAAGATCCCGCGCATGTCCTGGTCTTTTTCGAACTCACCGGTGGCAGTGTGCAACAGGTCGATATCGCCCTGCTCCAGCGCAAAGCCGTTTTCGGCCAGCTTGATCGCCGGGGCAATCACTTGCGCGCGCTTGAGGGTGCCGTACTTGCTCAGGGCCAGCTCCATGCCAGACACCGTGCCCGGTACGCCGACCGCCAAATGGCCTTTGGCGCTGAGGCCTTCGACCACATTGCCGGCCTTGTCGAGGTACATGTCGGCCGTTGCCGCCAACGGGGCTTTTTCGCGGAAGTCGAGGAAGGTCTTGCGCCCGTCCGCCAGTTGCACGGTCATGAAACCACCGCCGCCCAGGTTGCCCGCCGCCGGGTACACCACCGCCAGCGCGTAACCTACCGCCACCGCCGCGTCGACCGCGTTGCCGCCGGCCTTGAGCACATCGACACCCACGTGGGTTGCCAGGTGCTGGGCCGTGACCACCATGCCATTTTCACCCGCAACCGGGGCTTGGGAAGCTGCGTGCACACCGTTGACCGTCAAGACCAGCGCGGTCGCAATCAACGTGTGACTCAAGGGTTGGTATTTCATCCATGGCTACTCTGATTATTGAGATGCACCAAAATAGCCCCTAGCCGATTCAATCCCCAGCGCAATGGCGTTTTTATTACAGAACTTGTCGGTCATGGAACGCACACCGCTGCGCACGTCGGCAATCAGCTCTGGCCTATAAAATTAATGGCGCTAGAATCGGCGCCATTCTTTTACCGCCGCCCTGATACGAGCCTGTCCATGAGCTTTGATTTCGACACGATCCACCCACGCTTCGATACCGGCAGTACCAAGTGGAGCCGTTACCCGCAAGACGTCCTGCCGATGTGGATCGCCGACATGGACATTGCCGCGCCGCCCGCCATCTTGCAAGCCCTGCACGCGCGCCTCGACCAGCAGATTCTCGGCTACAGCGTGGCCGGCCCGGACGTGCGCGACGCTATCGTTGCCGACTTGTGGGCCAAGTACGCCTGGCGCGTACAGCCTGAAGAACTGCTGTTTCTGCCCGGCGTGGAGCCTGGCTTCAATATGGCCCTGCACGCCTTCGTCCAGCCTGGCCAGGCGGTGGTACTGCAAACCCCCAACTATCGGCCGATTCGCCTGGCGCCCGGCAACTGGAACCTGCCACGCATCGAAGTGCCGTTCCAATTGATCGATGGCGAGTACCGCACACCGCTGCCGGCCATGCGCCAAGCCTTGAGCGGGGCCGGGGCGCTGTTGCTGAGCAACCCGCACAACCCCATCGGCAAGGTGTTTGCCCGTGAAGAGTTGCTGGCGGTAGCCAATGCCTGCCTGGACACCGGCGCATTGATCATCAGCGACGAAATCCACGCAGAGCTGTGCTTCGACGGCCGTCGCCACATCCCCACCGCCAGCCTCAGCCCCGAGATCGCCCAGAACACCATCACCCTGATGTCAGCGAGCAAGGCGTATAACGTGGCCGGCCTGAAGACCTGCTTCGCCGTGGTCCAGAACGCCGAGGTGCGCGAGCGTTTCAATCAGGCGCGCTGCGGCATGGTCGACAGCGTCAGCCCCCTGGGCCTGGAAGCCACCCGCGCCGCCTACAGCGAATGCACCGACTGGCTCAACGCGCTGGTGCAGTACCTGCAAGCCAACCGTGACTACCTGCTCGACGCGGTAAAAACCCGACTGCCCGGCGTAGTGATGCATGCGCCGCAAGGCACGTTTCTGGCGTGGCTCGATTGCAGCGCATTGGGCCTGGAAGACCCGCAACGGTTCTTCCTGGAACAGGCCAAGGTGGGCCTGAGCGCGGGGATTGAATTTGGCGATGACAGCCAGCAATTCGTGCGCCTGAACTTTGGTTGCCCACGGGCGATGCTGGAGGAAGGCGTGCAGCGCATGCAGATCAGCTTACAAAACCGCTGACGTCGGTCGGAACCGCACGGGAGATTTTTCGCACATACCGGGCTTAGCTGCCCGCTGTGCCATTGAAATTCTCCCGGAGCCGCCCGTCGATGATTCTGCCGCCACGCCCACTCCCCCTCATTGCCTGGGATTTCAAACCCATCGCCGGCGATACCCCGCAGGCCTTGCCGGCCTACTCATTGGAGCCTCTGCAACCGCCACGCAAACCGGCGTTGAGGCAAAACCTAAGTACATCGGTAGACCATCAGAAAGCCCTCTACCGGCAGCTGTTGCAGGCCACGCACACTGCGCTGCCCAGGGTGCGCGACGAAGCCAAGCAATGGGCCGAGGCGCTGGTGTTCAAGTTGACCGGGCGCAAGGTCGATGCCGACGCCATCTTCCTCAATCGCTTTCAGCAAGCACAAAGTGCCAATACCGTCACCGACTGGGAACATCTGGGGGAAGAGCCCACGGTTTCCCAGGCGCTGCCGGACGCACTGTTGAGCAACTTCAGCGAACACGATGCGCTACCCGGCGTGCTTGACCAGCAAGCCGGCTTATACACGGTCGGCCGCGGGCAAAGTACCCAAGGCGGCTATGGCGCCCATAACCAGTTTGCGCTGGCGCCTTCCCAGCTGATGCATGAAAGCTGGAAAACCGACTTTCAGGCGCACATGACTCAAAAGCTCGAACGCTTCTGGCGCGACCATGGCGATGACTACCGCACCGCGTTGAAAGGCGAGTTCATTTATCAGGCCCGTGAACAGCTCAAGGCCTACGAGCGCGCCTCACCCACCGAACGCCTGAACATGCCGGCCGAGCAGCGCTTTACCCGCGATGACTACCGCCTGGTGATGGGCGCGGCCGCCAACCTGTTCCTGGATGAAAACCAAGCCCTGAGCGTCGAACAACTACGAGCGACAGCGCCGGTAGAAGGCCGCACACGGGTTCACGTGTTTGACATCAACGGGCGCCCCGCTCACGACATCCTGCGTTTCACCGCCACTGACTACGGCAGCCACGGGCAATTACGTGATCGTCGAGACGGCGTGCAGGTCCTGTATATGCCGGGGCACAAGCCCGCTTTCCTGCGCTTTGATTCCCTGGACACGATGGACCAATGGGTGGCCGAGCAAGGCCGGCATGCCGAGACGCGCAAGGCGCTGCAATCGCACTTCGCCCTCAGGGACCGACAAGACAGCGACTTGGGGTTCTGGAGCAATTTCAAATCCTTCATCACCGGCGATTCGCGCTCGAACAAAGGCGCGGACAGCGCCATTCGCTACTTGGCCAGCGGCTACTGGGACACCCTGGAAGGGACCGTTATCGACAGCGCCAATGTGCGCATTCACGGCGACGTGTTCAGCGTGATCAAAGACGCCACCCGCGAACGCATGTCCCGCGATGCAGACGTCATGATTAAGTCCAACAGCGAGGTCACCCGCGATACCTGGCTTAACGATTTGACCGTAGCCGCCGGCCTGGCGGCCAAGTTCGCAGTGATTGGCGAGCCGGTTGTGGTCGGTGTCGCGGCCGCCGCCGGCCTTGTAGAAGCCCAATTGGGTGTCGAGCAATCGATCACGGGTGACACGCAGGCCGAGCGCAAACACGGCAGCAGTGCCGCACTGGATGGCGCGCTCAATGAGCTGTTCGCCATCGTGGGCGGTACCGTGAAGGAGCCTGCCTTTGAGCAACCGGCCACGATCCCTCTGACTCGGGAGCTTTTCAGCGACGGCCGGCAGGCAATGGTCATCGAACACCCTTTGAGCCCCAGTGCCTATACCCTGCCACGCGCCAATGGCTATGACTTGGTGGACCGTGGTCGGGTCTATCGCTACCTCAATACAAGACCTGGCGAGCTGACCGACCTGCAAGCAACAGAACACGCCAAGCCCTTGGAGGACTTTGAGGCGTTTTGCCCTGTGCCCGCTCTGGGTGGGCGGGTGCGACGCGGCATTCAGGATGAGTGCTTCGTTAAACGTGTCGCCGACCTGCCCAAACCCGAACAACGCCTGCAGGCCCTGGAGCACGTGCGGTTGTTCCCGTCCAAGGCCGGGCTGTTCACGCGCGAGCGCACGGTGGTCTATGAAAAACGCCTGCACAAAATAGTCAAAGGCGACACCGGCCCCCAACTGGTGCCCGTCGCAAACGGTGAACGCATCACTTACAAGGCGCACGTGCGCGGCCAGCTCATTGACGACCCCGATTTCGGCTTTTACACAGGCGACAGCGCCGACACGCTTGCTAAAGATACCCGGGTGGTCAAGCTCGGCAGCATCAGCAATGCCAGCAATGATCAACGCCAGCTCAGAGGCGTGGTCGTCACCAGCGGCAGCCAGCGCTACCTGGTGGTAGAGGCTGACACTGCCGAGTTCTATTACGCACCATTGGATAAAACGCAAACCCGGGATATCAGGTTCAAGAAATGCGGGCCTCTAGAGCTGAGCCTTGCGCAAGGGTACCGCCAGTTTCTGAGTGCCAACCATGCTGTGCAGGCCCTTCAGGCCGACTTTGTTGCGCTGGCTCCGCTCAAAAAAGCCTTCAAGCAGCTGCAGCGCTCAGGTTTTAGCAAAGCCGACATCGACGAATTGAAGCGCCACTGCAAAGGCATGAACCCTGAGCAGCAGCGCGAAGTGGTGTACCGGCTGCAACAGGCCAATGCCATCGTGAAACCGGATGTGGCCTTGCGCCCCCATCGTGTTTCACCGTTGCCTGGCAACCAGGTGCATCCGGCCGCAGACCTGGCCAGGGCCGACGCGGCCAGGCTTACCCTGGGCTGGTTGCGGCGCACCGCCAAGCTGAAAGCCGCCAATACCGTGCAGGTGACCATGGGTGAAGCCACGACACTCACGAGCGGCAACGACGTGCTTTCTACCCGCAGCCTGACCGACTGCTCGGCCATTGCGGTGCTCACCGACTGGGACGGTGCGCGTTACCAGACCCGCACGCTGATGCACCTGACCGGCAGCAACCTGGAGCTGGGCCTGCGGGGCGGCAATACCCAAGCGTTGCTGAACCGATTGAACGCATCCCTGAACAAAGGTGGGCAGGTCATCCTGGTAGGCGGGGTCAATTCAGGTTCGCTGCAAGGCATGGCCACCACCATCGGGCAATCGTTGCAGGGCGAACAACCGCTCAGGACACTGCTTCAAGCACGGCCCGGCGTCAGCGTCACGCTGGCCAGCTCCCTGGGCATTACGCTGAATGCCGATGGCACGTTCGAGCTGATCGAGGGAACGGGCAAAGGGGTGATGCCCGAGGATCAGGTCAGGGAAATTTTCAATCGAGTTGACTGAGGGCGCTGCCCCACGCCTTTCCCTGACCCTGTTGGGCGCTCACAACTTGGCAATGGACACTTCGGTGGACTTCACAAAGGCAATCACTTCACTGCCCACCTTCAATTCCAGGTCACGCACCGAGCGTGTGGTGATCACCGACGTCACAATGCCCGAGGCGGTCTGCACGTCGATTTCCGACACCACTTCCCCCAGCAGGATCTCCTTGATCACGCCTTTGAACTGGTTGCGCACGTTGATCGCTTTGATGGTCATGTCGGCTTTCCTTTTGGCTGTTGGGTCAATCCGCACGAATGCGCAGGCCCTCAAAATGCGCTGCCGGATAGAATATTAAAAGGAATAAATATCTATTTATTTATTCGATAAAGACATAAGCAGAGTGATGTTTCATGACCCGTCCACGGCTGAATTTGTGTGTGCCAGCGACCTATGACCGCACATCTTGTGCGTTGACCAACGTTGTCACACCCCATATAGTGTGCCCACAAACAGATCAGACCACTACATAGTGTGCAGCATCGGTATTTACCGACCACACTACGCGCAGTATTTCAATGCCTTGTAGCCTGCAAAAACATTTATTTTTCGAGTACCAGGAAGGAGTATTTCCATGCTGAGTTGGGATGAAGTCGACAACGAAGACACCGGTGCAGCGGTGATCAAAGGCGCCAACGCCGGCCACGCCACCGAAGCCAACATGGACCGCCTCGACGGTG
>NZ_SMOF01000001.1:3002791-3014270 GCF_018135665.1 Pseudomonas sp. B2021 | reverse complement strand
GTGGGATGCCGAGATGAAGGAAGAAGCGACCCAGATGATTCTGCAGGGTACGCAGTTGGAGATCGAATACGCTCGCGACACCATGCCGCGTGGGGTGTTGGGCATGAATGCGGCGATGATGGAAGACTATTTGAAGTTCATTGCCAACCGTCGTTTGACGCAGATTGGGTTGAAGGAAGAGTACCCGGGCACCACCAACCCGTTCCCGTGGATGAGCGAGATCATGGACTTGAAGAAAGAGAAAAACTTCTTCGAGACCCGTGTGATCGAGTACCAGACCGGCGGTGCGTTGAGCTGGGACTGACGTAACGCTGTAGGAGCGAGCTTGCTCGCGAAGAACGTCAACGATAACGCGCTCATCCTGAATGAACGCGGCGCCCTTGGGATCTTCGCGAGCAAGCTCGCTCCTACCGTCAACGGCTTCAGTTCGACACCTGCTCCAGGAAAATCAACTGCAACGGCTCGCTGAGCAACGCATCCGCCGTGGCGGCAAAGCGCTGGAAGTAAGGCGTGGCAAAATGCTCATCCAGTGCCGCCTGGTTCTTGAATGCCTCGCGCATGTAGAACGTGCCGGGTTCGTCGCGTCGCTCGAACAACACGTAATCCAGATTGCCAGGTTCGGCCAGCGTCGGTTCGATCAGGCTCAGCAAGCCAGCTTTTAGAGCGTGCTCTTGGCCAGGTTTGGCCTTGAGTACGGCGAGGGATACCAGGGGTTTGGGCATGGCGATGTCTCTTTGAGTAGGTGGGTTGGAACAGCCGGCAACAGCGGTGAACATCACGGCGTACAGCCAGGCTTTGATCGGTGTTTTCATGGGTGTCGCTCGCAATGGATTGAAGCCATCGTTGCCCACTTGGCGACAAAGAAACACCGACTAAACACGCTTACACTTTCTTCAAAGGCTTGAAAATGCCGCACTCCATCAAGACCCCTTGCGTCGGCCTGTGCTCCACCGTCTACGGTGACCTGGTCTGTCGGGGCTGCAAGCGCTATCACCACGAGGTGATCCAGTGGAATGGCTATAGCGCCGAGGAAAAACAGGCGGTGTGGCTGCGTCTGGAACAACTGCTGGTGCAGGTGATGGCCAGCAAGCTGGAAGTGTTCGACCCGCACTGCCTGCGACAGCAGCTGGAAGCGCGCAAGATTCGTTTTATGCCGCACCAGTCGCCGTATTGCTGGGCATACCAGCTGATCGCACGGGGTGCGCGGGTGATTTCCAGGCTCGATGCCTATGGGTTGGCGTTGCTGCCAGAGTTTCGCGAGCGCCACCTGGCGGATTTGCGCGATGCGATAGATCGAGAGTTTTTTCTGCTGTCCGAGGCACATTACGAACGCTATATCGCCCCGGTTTTCTTGAAAGAGTCATTCGGCCCGGCGCTGATTGCCACGCGTTGACCCACAGTTGTGTTTAAAATGCCGCCCGCCCGATGACTGACCCTTAACGATGAACCCAGACGCACTCGCTACCCTGCACGCCCACTTGCTCACTGCCCTGGCTGACGCGCCTGCGGAAACCCGGCGCCTGTTCCATGGCCGTGGCCGCTGCTGGCCGGGCCTGGAACAACTGACGGTGGACTGGCTGCAAGGGGTGGTGCTGGTGGCGTTGTTCAAGGAAACCGAGCACCTGCAGGCCCTGAAGCAGACGCTACTGCACATCGACTGGGCCGCTTTCGGCGCACACACCGTGGCCCTGCAACACCGCTACCTGCCGCAAAGCACCACCGAATGGCTGGTGGGCGACGCCATCGACGAGCTGACCATCACCGAGGACGGCCTGCGCTACCTGATCGACCTGGGTAAAAAACAGAACAGCGGGCTGTTCCTCGACATGCGTTACGGGCGCAACTGGGTGCGCGAACAGGCCCAGGGCCAGCGCGTGCTGAATTTGTTTGCCTATACCTGCGGTTTTTCCGTGGCCGCCATCGAAGGCGGCGCCGACCATGTGGTGAACCTGGATATGGCCCGTGGTGCCCTCAGCCGTGGCCGCGACAACCATCGCCTGAATGGGCATGACCTGAGCCGGGTGAGCTTCCTGGGCCACGACCTGTTCAAGTCCTGGGCCAAGGTGACGAACAACGGCCCTTACGACCTGGTGATCATCGACCCGCCCTCCTTCCAGAAAGGCAGTTTCCTGCTGACCAAGGATTACCAGCGCGTGCTGCGCCGCCTGCCGGACTTGCTCAGTGCCCACGGCACCGTACTGGCATGCATGAACGATCCTGCCTTCGGCGAAGATTTCCTGATCGACGGCGTGACCCGCGAAGCACCGGGCCTGCGCTTTGTGCAGCGGCTGGAAAACCCACCGGAATTCCCTGACATTGACCCACAGAGTGGGCTAAAGGCACTGGTGTTCCGTCAGGGCTGATGCCGAAACATCCTACGCTTGCTACGCTAACGGATACGCCGGGCGGTGAACCTTATCCTCCCCTTCCCGGTCGATACCTGCATTCCCTGGCCAGACTCGATGACGCTACGTCGTCGGCTGCCCCGTTTGACCTTTTGGAGAACCGCCCGTGATATCGACCCTGCATGTAGCCAGACTCAAAGCCTGGGGCGCCCACGGCTTTACCGCCACCGGTGTGGTACTGGCCTTTTTGGCCACCCTGGCGCTGCTGGAAAACTCCCCCAAGGCGTGCCTGCTGTGGCTGGGCCTGGCGCTGGTGGTGGATGGCGTCGACGGCTCGCTGGCGCGACGGGTGAATGTCAGCACGGTGCTGCCCAGCTTTGACGGCTCGGTGCTGGACCTGGTGATCGACTACCTCACCTACGTATTCATTCCGGCACTGTTTATCTACCGCTACATCGACCTGCCCGATTTCACCCACCTGTTTGCGGTGTCGGTGATCCTGGTGTCGTCGCTGTTCTGCTTTTGCAACGTGAACATGAAGAGCAAGGACAACTACTTCGTCGGCTTCCCTGCCGCCTGGAACGTCGTTGCCCTGTGCGTCTATATCATCCAGCCGGATGCCTGGGTCACCTTGCTGACCGTGATCGGCCTGGCGCTGTTGACCGTGACGCCGATGAAGTTCCTGCACCCGTTCCGGGTCAAGCGCTTCATGCCGATCAACATCGCGGTGACCACGATCTGGCTGTTGTGCAGCTTCCTGATGGTGGTGGACTACCCCAACACCAACCCATGGACATTTGGCCTGTGGTCGCTGATGTCGGCCTATTTCCTGGGTATCTGCATCTGGCGCACGGCCGTGGAATGGCTGGGCGCGCACAAATAACGCTCTAGAACGCCCCGTTGTCGTGGGGTACGACATCGGGGAACACCGCCGCTACCTGCCACTGTTCAGCGATCTTTGCATGCGCATCGACTCTGAACAGGTCCCAGAAGGTGTGGGTTTGACCATTGACCCGCCCTTCTGACTGGACCGCGACAAACTCACCTTCAGCCACCATCTTCCTGATCGCGACATACTCCTTGTCGCTCACCGCCAACGCTTGCGTCAGGCAAGCGGCGCCATCGGCAATTTCCGTAATGTGCTGTGCCAACCCATGCTTGCTGATGAACTCGGGCAGGCGCTGATGCTGCTTGTCGACCAGTACCGTCTGGACGAAGGCTTTAGCCGTGTTTGCGCTCTGCTGCGTCATGCCTGCATGTTCAACCGTCGCCGGGCCGTCAAGCTGGGTGCGGCCGGAGGCAGAAATGCGCATCACGGGCACCGACGCATCCCAATGTTCCTGGATCTGATCATCCGCGACGCGGAACATGTCGACGCCGACAACAGCTTCGCCGCCGGTGAATACGCCGTTGAGCCAGTTGCGATGAATACCGTGCAACACCACCAGGTCGCCGTCGCTGAAGATCCGCACCAGCTCGTAGCTGTAGTCGTCTCGCAGGCTTGCCACTAACTGCTCAAGACCTTCTCGGCCGGTTTGCACATAGGGGCTGTGCTGCTCGTAGGTCGGGGCGACCCACTTCTGGATAACGGCCGGGTCCTTGGCGGTCATCAGTTCGGTCCACATCGTGGTTACCACGTCTTTTGCGTTCATGTTTCACCTCGTCTTTGCAATTGGGAACTGTCGCAGTCGCTACTTCGCGTCGCCGTCAACAGCGCGCGCCAGGCCGAAATCGCGCAGCGCGACGTAGGGGTCCCAATGCTCGCGATAGGTTTTGATCTTGCCGCCGTCCAGCGTCACGATCGAAATGTAGTTCTGCTCATAGAGCTTGCCCGAGCCCTTGATGGTGGCCGTGCCGGTGTATTCGTAAACGTAGGTATGCGGGGTCTTCAGCGTGTGGATGATCCAATTTTCTACCGGTCCGATATCCAGATTTTCCATATAAGGCACGAGCGAGCTGAAGTAGCGCTTCATGGCCTCGGCTCCACGGACCTCCTTGAAGAACAGGCCAAACTCTATGGGCGCGAACGGAAATTCCCAACCGCCGTCCGGGGTGAAATAGGGAATCATCCGTGTCGGGTTTTCGGTCCAGCCGTTGACTGCATTGCAGACAAAGCGCGCCACTTCCAACGCATCGTCGGGGCCTTTGTAGGTGTGTTTCATGGTCTACCTCCAGGGGTCAGGTCATGCACGGGTGTGAATGGGATGGCTTCAGGTGATGGGGCGCAGTTCTCGCAGGAAGAGCGACAGCGCCAGGCCGATCTCGGCCGGAGAGTCTTCCTGCAGGCTATGAATGCCCGGCACGCTGACCTCGCGTTGATTGGCCCATGTGCGGGCATAGGCCAGCGCACGCCCGGTGAGCACCGCGCCTGGCTCCCCGACGATCAGCAGCTTGGGCAGTGCCTCGGTCGCCAACCATGCGCCAGACGCCTCGATGATCTTGACGACATTGGCCGGTTCACCCTCGATAGGCAGTTCGCGGGGCCAGGCCAGGGTCGGCCATCGGTCTTCCCGGGTGGCAAAAGGCGCGCGGTAGGCGTCCATTTCCTCGACGCCCAGGGTGCGCAATGTGGTGCGAGGCAGGATCCCTTCGATGAAGAGGTTCTCCTCAAGGATCATCTGCTCGCCTGGTTCCGAGCGCAGGGCTTTGAAGAGGTCCTTGCCTGCGCCGGCGTAATCGTCCCAGCTTCCCGGAAACACCACACCTTCCATATACACCAGCGCCTGTACACGATCCCGGTTGCGGTTGGCCCAATGCGCTCCCAGTGCAGTGCCCCAGTCATCGGTGACCAACACAACGTTGGTCAACCCCATGGCCTCGAACCAGGCATCGAGATAGCGGGCATGATCCTCGAAGCAATAGGCGCGAGTCGGCGACTTGCCCGAGAGCCCCATACCCACCAGGTCCGGCGCCAGGCATCTGCCGTGTGGCAGCACGTGAGGAATGATATTGCGCCACAGATAGGACCACGTGGGGTTGCCATGCAGGAAGACGATGGGGTCGCCTGCGCCGACGTCCACGTAGCTCATGTCGGTGTCGAGCACGGCAACTCGCTGGCGTGGATGAGGGTCGCCATATTGCGCAAGATTGGCGGCGGTAAGCAGAGGCATGTCGGGGGCTCCTTGAGTACCAGCTGATTCGGTGAGTCATCAGCCTAACCAAAGGACAATCATCCCAATAGATGCTAGTTTTGAACCTTCTGTTACTTAAAACCGGACAATCGTATGACCACCCAGGCTGTGCTGGAGGACCTCAACGATCTCTACTATTTCTCCATGGTCGCCGAGCACGGCGGGTTTTCGGCGGCGGGACGGGTGCTGGGCATCCCCAAGTCGCGGCTCAGCGCACGCGTCGCGGCGCTCGAACAACGCCTGGGCGCCCGCTTGTTCCATCGAACCACGCGCCACGTGTCCCTGACCGACCTCGGTGAGCGGTTTTTCATCCACTGCCGCGCCTCGATCACCGAAGCGCTCGCAGCCCAAGAGGTCATCGACATGGCCAGCGCCGCGCCGCGTGGGCTGGTGCGCATCAGTTGCCCGGTGCTGGCGACGCAGGTATTCCTGGCCCCTAACCTGCCGGCGTTCATGACCCTTTACCCCCAAGTGCGCGTACAGGTGCTTGCCACCGATCGCACGGTGGACCTGCAGGCAGAATCGGTGGACATCGCCGTGCGGCTGCGCCGGCCGGAGGACATGGACCCCGACCTGGTCGCCAAACCCCTGGGGATCAGCCGGCGCATCCTGGTCGCCAGCCCGGACTACCTCCATCGCACGGGGTCGCTGTCTCATCCGGACGAGCTGGCACAACGGCCAACGCTCTACTACGAAGCGGCGGATGAGCCGCAGCCACAATGGCTGCTGGTGGGCCCCGATGGTGCGCGCACCACCGCCAAGCTGCGGCCGACCTTGATGTGCAGGGAGCATGAAACGATCCTGAATGCGGCCATCCAGGGGTTGGGCATCGCGATGATGCCGGATGTTGCGTGCCTGCCCGCCCTAGCTCGACAGCAATTGGTGGTGGTGCTGCCAGAATGGAGTGCCCCCGAGCTGACGCTGCACCTGGCGTATTCGGCGCGGCGCGGCATGCTGCCTTCGGTCAGGGCGCTGATTGACTTTCTGTCCGAGCATCTGCCACAGATTGTGATGCAGAACTCGGTTCGGTGAGGCTGGGTGTCTACCCGCTCCCACAGAGGTTCTGTGCCAGGCGCAGATTTTGTGGGCAATACATAACCAATGTGGGAGCTGGCTTGCCTGCGATAGCGGTGGTTCAGTTGAAAATTCAGTGACTGACAGGCCGCCTTCGCGGGCAAGCCCGCTCCCACATTTGAATCGCCTAGACCCGCCACATCGCAGTAAGATGCTGGCTTTCTGCGGCCCTCCAACAATAAGCCCTGCCCATGCCTTTCGAACTCAGCGTTGACCTCACTACCCTGGCCATCCTGGCCGTTGTCGCTTTTATCGCCGGTTTTATCGACGCCATCGCCGGCGGTGGCGGTTTGTTGACCACGCCCGCCCTGCTCACCGCTGGCATGCCGCCGCATCTGGTACTGGGCACCAACAAACTCAGCTCCACCTTCGGTTCGGCCACCGCCAGCTTTACCTTCTACCGCCGCAAGCTGTTCCACCCACGCCAATGGGTGCACGCCATCGTCGGTACACTGATCGGTGCGCTGACCGGCGCGGTCGTCGCCCATTACTTGCCCGCCGAAACCCTGAACAAGATGCTCCCGGTGATCGTCTTCGCCTGCGGTGTGTACCTGCTGTTCGGTGGCACGCCCAAGGCGCCGCTGGATGCCGAGGCACCGATCAAGAAGAAATGGCAAGCCACCCAGGGCTTTGGCCTGGGCTTCTACGACGGCGTGGCCGGGCCCGGCACGGGGGCGTTCTGGACGGTCAGCACGATGCTGCTGCACCCTATCGACCTGGTGAAGGCCAGCGGCGTGGCGCGCAGCATGAACTTCGTCAGCAACGCGGCGGCGCTGACGGTGTTCATCATCAATGGGTCGGTGGACTGGATTGTCGGCCTGGCGATGGGGGTGTCGGTGATGTGTGGCGCGTTCTTTGGCGCACGCAGCGCGATCAGCGGCGGCGCCAAATTCATTCGCCCGGTGTTTATCACCGTGGTGCTGGGCCTGACCGTACGCCTAGCCTGGCAGCACTGGTTCAGCGTGGCCTAAGCGGCGGGCCACGTAGAGGTCGATGAGGTAACGCGCAATCGAGCGTGACGCCGGCAACGGCGGCAGCTCGTGGATATTGAACCACTGCGCATCTTCGATCTCGTCGGCCTGGGGCACGATATCGCCACCGGCGTATTCGGCATGAAAGCCCAGCATCATCGAGTGAGGGAACGGCCAGCATTGGCTGCCCATGTACTGGATGTTCTTGACCTCCACCTGCACCTCTTCACGCACTTCCCGGATCAGGCAGTCTTCGGCGGATTCACCCGGTTCGGCAAAACCGGCCAGGGTGCTATAGACCCCCGTGACGAAACGCGGAGAACGCGCCAGCAGGATCTCATCGCCACGGGTCACCAGCACGATCATGCTTGGCGAGATACGCGGGTAGCTGCGCAGGTCGCAGGCCTGGCAATACATCGCCCGCTCCCTAGGCACCTGCACCATCGCCTGGCCACAACTGCCACAAAAGCGGTGCTCCCGCGCCCAGGTGCCGATCTGCGCGGCGTAGCCCAGCACTTTGTACAGGGTGTGATCGCCTTGCAGCATAAAGCCGCGCAAGCCCTGCCAACTGCACCCTGGCACATCCGCCACCGAGTCGAGTTCCAGCAGGTACACCGGCTCGCCGTCGAGGTGGCCGATGCCGTGTTCGGCAAACACCGACAGGTCCTGGCGTTTGAGCCATTCGCGCGGGAACAGCGGGCCATTGGTGTCGTGTAAAAAGCCTTCGCGGCTGCGGGCGACGGCCCAGCCGCCAGGGGCGTCGTTGTCCAGCAGCGTTGTAGTAATCCAGCCTGGGGTCATGTCGGTCAATCCACGAATTCGGGTTTCTGCTTACTCATGTGGGCCGCGATGGCCACGCGCAGGTCGTTGGATTGCAACATAGCCGAGTTCCAGGTGGCAACGTATTCCAGGCCGTCATTGACTGTGTGGTCACGCATGTAGCTGATCATGGCCTTGGTGCCGGTCACGGCAATCGGCGACTTCGCGGCGATTTGCTGGGCGAGGTCCATGACACCCGCCAGCAGGCTTTGCTGATCAGCAAACACGCGGTTGACCAGGCCGATGCTACGGGCTTCTTCAGCGCCGAACTGACGGCCGGTGTAGGCCAGTTCACGCAGCATGCCGTCGCCGATAATGCGGGGCAGGCGTTGCAAGGTGCCGACGTCGGCGGCCATGCCGATGTCGATCTCCTTGATTGAGAATTGCGCGTCCTCGGCGGCATAGCGCATGTCGCAGGCACTGATCAGGTCGATGGCGCCGCCGATGCAATAGCCCTGGATCGCCGCCAGCACGGGCTTGCGGCAAGTGTCCACAGCGTTGAACGAGGCTTGCAGCTCGAGAATCTTGCGGCGTAGCAGACGCGCATTGCGCCCCACGTCCTTGCCAAAATCATTGGCGATCGAGGCCAGCATCATCAGGTCGATGCCCGAGGAAAAGTGCTTGCCCGCCCCGCTGAGCACCACGGCACGCACGGCGTCGGTTTCGTCGATCCATTGGAAGATGTCGATGATTTCGGTCCAGAACGCCGCGTTCATGGCGTTGATCTTTTCCGGGCGATTGATCTGCACATGGGCAACGTTGCCGCTGAGTTCGACAACGAAGGCTTGGTATTCGGACATGGCAGTGATCCCTGACTGGCGATTGAGAAAGGCCAGACTATATCAAGGGTGCGCCACGGCGCATCGGCCAAAAGCGGGACTGGCACCGGCGCAGGAAAAGACGCTGGATAAAACCCCGCACACACGCCATCCTTCGCGCTTTAAGCCGCCCCAACCGCGGCGCTCGACGTTTTAAGGATATGCCATGCACGCCCAACCCCTCGCTCCCGCCGATTTCGAATTCATTGACGCCACCTTGCTCAAATACGGCGAAGACCACTCGGTGCTGAACATGGCCGAACTCGACGGTTACTTCACCGCCCTGGTTTCCAGCCCGGCCAAGGTGGATGTGGCCGAGTGGTTCCCGGCGATCTGGGGCGGGCAAAACCCTGAATGGGACAACATGGACGAGGCCCAGGCTTTTCTCGAACTGTGCGTACGCCATATGAATACCCTGGCCGCGCAATTGGCCACTGACTCCCAGGCATTCAAAGCCCGTTTCGATGAAACAGAACATCAAGACCAGGCGGTGACCCTTGCCGAGGAATGGTGTTTTGGTTATGTGCGCGGCGTCGCGATCGCCAACTGGCCACCATTGCCCGCGGCACACGCCGGGCAACTGGCGCGGATTTCCTGGTGCGCCGAACAGGACAATTTCGAACTACCGGCGGATCTGGATGTAAATGCCCATCAACTGCAGGTCAGCGAAATCGAACCGGCTGCGCGGGCGCTGCATGACTACTGGCTGAGCCAGCGTTAAGGCAGGCAAACCTTTTTTTGTAGGAGCGAGCTTGCTCGCGAAAAACTTCCAGGCGCCGCGCTCATTCAGGAAGCACGCTTTATCGTTGACGTTTTTCGCGAGCAAGCTCGCTCCTACATTATTTGGGCCGCAGCGCATTCCAATAAATCACGCAGATCACCCGTTCACTCGACAAGCATGGCGTGTTTGCCTGATGATTCGGGTCCGCACGTCGGCCACTCCACGCCACCTCGCCTTGACCAGGAGCCTTGTACCTTGAGTTCGCAGAAAACCGTGACCGTTACACCGCCCAACTTCCCCCTCACTGGCAAGGTCGCGCCCCCCGGCTCCAAATCCATTACCAACCGTGCGCTGTTGCTGGCGGCACTGGCCAAGGGCACCAGCCGGTTGAGCGGTGCGCTCAAAAGCGATGACACGCGCCATATGTCGGTAGCCCTGCGGCAGATGGGCGTCACCATCGACGAGCCGGACGAGACCACCTTTGTCGTCACCAGCCAAGGCTCGCTGCAATTGCCGGCACAACCGTTGTTCCTCGGCAACGCCGGCACCGCCATGCGCTTTCTCACGGCTGCCGTCGCCACCGTGCAAGGCACCGTGGTGCTGGACGGTGACGAGTACATGCAAAAACGCCCGATCGGCCCGCTACTGGCTGCCCTGGGCCAGAACGGCATCCAGGTCGACAGCCCCACTGGCTGCCCACCGGTGACGGTACACGGTGTGGGCAAGGTCAAGGCCAAGCGCTTTGAGATTGACGGTGGCTTGTCCAGCCAGTACGTATCGGCCCTGCTGATGCTGGCCGCGTGCGGCGAAGCGCCGATTGAAGTGGCACTGACCGGCAAGGACATCGGCGCCCGTGGCTACGTGGACCTGACCCTCGATTGCATGCGTGCGTTCGGTGCCCAGGTGGACGTCGTGGACGACACCACCTGGCGCGTGGCCCCCACCGGTTATACCGCCCATGACTACCTGATCGAACCCGACGCTTCCGCCGCCACTTACCTGTGGGCCGCAGAAGTACTGACCGGTGGCCGTATCGACATCGGTGTAGCCGCGCAGGACTTCACCCAGCCCGACGCCAAGGCCCAGGCTGTGATCGCGCAGTTCCCGAACATGCAGGCCACGGTGGTAGGCTCGCAAATGCAGGATGCGATCCCGACCCTGGCGGTGCTCGCCGCGTTCAACAACACGCCGGTGCGTTTTACCGAACTGGCGAACCTGCGCGTCAAGGAATGTGACCGCGTGCAGGCGCTGTACGATGGCCTCAACGAAATTCGCCCGGGCCTGGCGACCATCGAGGGCGATGATCTGCTGGTAGCGAGCGACCCCGCTTTGGCTGGCACCGCCTGCACCGCACTGATCGACACCCACGCCGACCATCGCATCGCCATGTGCTTTGCCCTCGCCGGGCTTAAAGTCTCGGGCATTCGCATTCAAGACCCGGACTGCGTGGCCAAGACCTACCCTGACTACTGGAAAGCCCTGGCCAGCCTGGGCGTTCACCTAAACGACTGACACACAAACCTGTAGGAGCGAGCTTGCTCGCGAAAAACGCACAGGTTCCGCGTTTCTTCAGGAAACACGCGTTATCGTTGACGTTTTT
>NZ_SMOF01000001.1:2956378-3002781 GCF_018135665.1 Pseudomonas sp. B2021 | reverse complement strand
TATTCAGGAAAAACGCGTTATCGTTGACGTTTTTCGCGAGCAAGCCCGCTCCTACAACTCTGCCGGGAGCGTCAATGACCCTTCGCCAACCCTGCCCACCTGGCGCCTGTGTCTGCAACCGTGAACAACTGCTGCAAGCGCCCGGCGCTGACCTGCGCATTCTCCAACTGACGCGCCAGCAGGAAAAAATCCTGCTGGCGCGCCTGGAAAACCTCAAGAGCCTGCAAGACCTCGAACACCTGCAACAGCGGATGTACGAGCAACTGGGCATCCGTGTGCATATCGCGCCCGGGCATACCGAGGTCAAGAGCATGCGCGGGATCCAGATCGTCATCGACGAACTGCCGGGCATGTGTCGCAAGACCCGCCAGTCGATCCCCGCCTCCATTCGCCGTGGCCTGGAGAAGAACCCAGAGATTGCCTACCGCTTGCTCGACGCCCACGACCTGTTTCGCGACGTCTGAATTATCCCGCCACTGCTTCTCGCTCGAACAACTCTTGCCCCACCGCCCGGGCCTTGTGCAAGTGCGCCTGGGCCGTGCCACTTTCCGAGTCCAGCAACAACGCGGAGGTGAGTACCCGCGCCCCGCAATAATCAAAGATGCCGTAGTCGATCTGGGTGTTCATGGCCTTGGCATAACCGTGTCGCTCAAAGGCACTTTCATCGGCCCCACCCAGGGCCAGCAGATGCACCTGCACATGCCTTAGTTTCTTCTGCACCGGTGTATCGGGGCCGTAATCAATCGCCCAGCCATTGACGAATACGCGGTCGACCCAGCCCTTGAGCAACGCCGGCATCGACCACCAGTAAATAGGGAACGCCAGCACCAGCGCGTCGGCGCGGTCTATGCGGGCCTGTTCGGCCAACACGTCGGCTGGCGGCGTGGCGCGTGTACGGTGCACCCGATGGTCGGCGGCGCTGTAGCGTGGGTCGAACCCTTCAGCGGCAAGGTCGGCTATTTCGAAGGTGTGGCCAGAGGCGCTCAAGCCCGCCCCCACCTCGGCGGCCACACTATGAGTGAGGGATTGCGGGTCGTGATGAGCAACAACGATCAATGCGTGCATGACTTTGACTCCGTTTCGGCTTAATCTACTTTTAGTAAGTTACGTCGAATAAGTTACTTTTGGTATATAAGCATGTCAAGCAGTGAATCCCCTGCCCCACGTCGTCGTTTGTCCCGTGAAGATCGCCTGCGTCAGTTACTCGACGTGGCCTGGCAATTGGTGCGTGACGAAGGCACCGACGCCCTGACCCTGGGCCGCCTGGCCGAGTTGGCGGGCGTCACCAAGCCGGTGGTGTACGACCACTTCGCGACGCGTGCGGGGTTGCTGGCCGCGCTGTATGCAGACTTCGACGCGCGCCAGGACCAGGTATTTGCCAATGCCATCGCCACCAGCAACGCGACCCTTGAGGACCGCGCGTGGGTCATCGCCTCGTCGTATGTCGACTGTGTGCTGTTGCAAGGTCGGGAAATTCCCGGCGTGGTTGCCGCCTTGAGCGGTTCGCCGGAGTTGGAAGCGTCCAAGCGTGAATACGAGGCGATCTTCCTCGATAAGTGCCGGGACGCGCTGTCGCCCTTCACCCACGGCGGCAGCATTTCCCAGGCCGGCCTGCGCGCCATGCTCGGCGCGGCGGAAGCGCTGTCCCACGCGGCGGCCAATGGCGAGATCAGCCGCGAGGAAGCTCAGCAGGAGCTGCTGGAGACTATCCTCGGGATGGTCAGGCGCGTCAGGCCGTAGGCAGACGGCCCTGGACGAACAGTTGCGCCTTGCGCGTCAACTGGTCCAGGTGCCGATCGCGCTGTTTCTCTGCGTCGACCATGGCGCGCTTGCCGTGTTTTTGCAGCAGGTAGGTGTGGATCTGCCGCACTTCCAGCGAACTGTAGATCGAGGCCACATCCAAAACCCCCATCAGCCCATCGGTGCCGTAGTTGCGGGTGTTCATCACAACCTGGGTGCCACGCGCACCGCGCACCTGGAACCCCAAGGCTTCGAACACCGCAACCTTCTCTACCGCACAAGCCAGTTCGGCGTGGGGATAACGCGCCAACACCTCGTCCAGCATGCTGCGCGCCACACCCTGGCGACGAAAGCCGGCCTGCACCGCCATAAACGCGACGCCACAGGCGTGCGGATCATCCTTCACCGGCAGATACAGGCAAAAGCCCACCACTGCGTCGTCTTCCATCGCCACGACCAACTCCACCGCAACGCCCTTTTCGCCATTCAACGCCTCAAGGTACAGGTGTACCTCAAACCCGATGGCGTACTGGTAGATGTTGTAGAGCAGGTTGCTCGGTGCCAGCGCCACGCTGCTGATGTCGGTGAGGTTGTCCACCACCATCTGCAGGATCTGGCTGTTGATCGGTTCGGGGCACGGTGTGGTGTAGCGGGTAAGGCTGAACATGCAAATTCCTGGGGTTTCGCGTCAAGGCAGCGGCGATTGTACCTGTTGCGGGCCGCTCATGGCCCGCACACCTCGCGCAAACAGGTGCGCAGCCAGCGATGGGCCAGGTCGGCGTCCTGTCGCGGGTGCCACAGCATCGCCACGGTAAACGGCGGCAACGTCACCGGCAGCTCAAAGCAGTGCAAGCCTCGAGGCGGCACGCTGATATAGCGCTCAGGCACGCTGGCGATCAGGTCGGTGCCCCGCGCCAGGGCGATGGCCGTGTTGAAACCGGCGACCACGATGCTGACCTGCCGAACCAGACCTTGCGCCTCAAGGGCATCGTCGATCTGGCCACGGTCCTGCCCGCGCCGCGACACATAGACGTGTTGTCCCTGGGCGAAACGCGCTGCGCTCAAAGGGCCGCGACTCAGAGGATGGCCCGCGCGCACCACGCCCACCAGGCGGTCACGAAACAGCGCCTGGGTCAGCACCTCGGGGCTGGCGCCGACATCGACCACACCGGTTTCCAGGTCGACACCACCGTCGCGCAGCAACGCACTGTGCTTGTCGCTCTTGTGCACGAAACGCAAGCGCACCCCTGGGGCGTCCTGAGCGATACGCGCGAGCAATGCAGGGCCGAAGCGTTCGACGAACTCCTCACTGGTGCGCAAGGTGAAGGTGCGTACCACTTCACCCAAATCCAGGGTGTGCGCGGGGCGCAATACGGCGTGGGCGTCCTGCACCAATTGGCTGACCTGCTCGCGCAGTTGCAACGCCCGGGGCGTCGGCACCAGGCCGCGCCCCGCACGCACCAGCAACGGATCGCCCGTGGCCGCGCGCAAACGCGCCAAGGCCCGGCTCATGGCCGAAGGGCTCAGGCGCAAGCGCTGGGCGGCGCGAGCGACGCTGCCTTCGGCAAGCAGCACGTCCAGGGTGATGAGTAAATTGAGGTCGGGCATGTGGGCTCCTTATCAGGCGTTGGACGCAGCTATAACCTGCAACCCATGCGTCTTCCGCCATGTTAGGCGACGCCGTAGATTTGTGACAGGTGCATTCACTCAAGGAAACGCGCATGCAAACTTCCACACGCGGCGGCCTGGTCGCCTTGTCGCTGTCCATGTTGCTGGCCGCCCTGGGCACCAGCATTGCCAATGTCGGCCTGCCCAGCCTGGCGCACGCCTTCGGGGCATCGTTTCATGCCGTGCAGTGGGTGGTGCTGGCCTACCTGCTGGCCATCACCGCCGTGATTGTCAGCGCGGGGCGCCTGGGCGACCGTCTGGGGCGCCGGCGCTTGCTGCTGGCCGGGTTGCTGGTGTTTGCCCTGGCCTGCGCCGGGTGTGCCGCCGCGCCAACCCTGTCCTGGCTGATCGGCGCACGGGCATTCCAGGGCCTGGGCGCGGCGATCATGATGGCGATGACCCTGGGCATGGTGGGTGACACCGTCACGAAAGCAAATACCGGCCGAGTCATGGGCTTGCTCGGCACCCTGTCGGCACTCGGCACGGCCATGGGGCCGAGTGTCGGCGGGGTATTGCTCAGCCTGTGGAGTTGGCGCGCGCTGTTTCTGATCGGCCTGCCCTTGGCGGGCGTGGCTGCCGCCCTCGCCTACCGTTATTTGCCGGTGGATGCTGACCGCCGCGACGCTTGGCCAGGCGATACATTCTGGGCGCCCCTGCGCGATGCGCCGTTGCGCGCCGGCTTGGCCATGAGTGCCATGGTGTCGGCAGTGATCATGGCCACGTTTGTGGTAGGCCCGTTCTACCTGTCCCGTGGCCTGGGCCTCGATCCCGCCTGGATGGGCTTGGCCATGGCCGTTGGGCCCGCGGTCGCGGCGGTTACCGGTGTACCGGCGGGTTACCTGACTGATCGCCTCGGCAGCCAGCGCCTGACGCTCATGGGATTGGGCGTGATGCTGTGCGGGGCCTTGTTGCTGTCGCAGGCGTCCGGGCTTGGCGTTTATCTCGCGGCGCTGATTGTGTTGACGGCCGGCTACAGCCTGTTCCAGGCGGCCAACAACACGGCGGTGATGAGCGATGTACAGGCGACACGCCGAGGCACGGTGTCCGGCCTGCTGAATCTGTCGCGCAACCTGGGCCTGATTTTCGGCGCATCGGCCCTCGGCGCGGTGTTCGCCCGCGCCACCCCGGATGTCAGCCACGCCGCGCCCCAGGCGGTGGCTGCCGGTTTGCACGCCACCTTCGCCATGGCAGCAGGTTTGCTGCTGATAGCCGCACTGATCGCCTGGAAACGTGCGCAAAGGCCGAGCAGCGCGAAGCAGACAAATATTGACAAGCTAAAATCGTAACGACTATTGTCTGACAACCTGATCACCAAGGTTTTCCCATGCTTGAGCTCCAGCGCCCCGATTCGCTTGTCGTGCGGGTTGTCAGCGCCATTCGCGCAGAAATCGAATCCGGCCAACTGGCCCCGGAGTCGCGCCTGCCGACCGAACAGCAATTGGCCGAACAGCTCAACGTCAGCCGCTCCGTGGTGCGTGAAGCCATTGCCCAGCTCAAGGCCGACGGTGTGCTCACCGCTCGCCGTGGTCTGGGTTCGTTTATTTCGCAGACCCCTGCGGGCACGGTGTTTCGGTTTCCGCAGCCCAACGGGCGACGACCTGACCTGGCGCAGATGTTCGAAGTGCGCCTGTGGATCGAAACCCAGGCCGCTTCGATTGCCGCCCAGCGCCGCGACAGCGCCGACCTGCAGCGCATGAAAAGCGCGTTGCAGGCCATGCAGGACAACCGCGACGACTTTGAAGCCGCAGCCCTGGCCGATGTGGAATTCCACCGCGCCATTGCCGACGCCAGCAAGAATGACTACTTCGTGGCCTTCCATGACTTCCTCAGGAGCCAGTTGGCCAGTGCGCGTAAAACCGCGTGGGAGAACTCGGCGTCGCGCTTTGCCACCGGCTCGGCCGATGCAACCGAAGAACATCAACAGCTCTACCAGGCCATCGCCGACGGCGACGCCCAGCGCGCTGCTGCCAGTGCCGAGGCGCACCTGCGTGCCGCAGCGCAGCGCCTGCAACTGGAATTGCCGACCACGAACTGATGCAACCTGTGTGAAGCGTGTCCTTGGACACGCCATTTTTTTAACAAAAACATTAGTCTGACAACCTGATAAGCAGACTGAAATGTACAGCCTAGGTACCCCTGCAATGATTCATGACTTTTGCATTATCGGCGGCGGCATCGTCGGCCTGGCCACCGCCATGGAGCTGCTCAAGCGCCAACCCGGCGCGTCGCTGGTGATTCTCGAAAAAGAGTCGGTGCTGGCCAAGCACCAGACCGGCCACAACAGCGGCGTGATCCATGCCGGCATCTACTACGCGCCCGGTAGCCTCAAGGCCGATTTGTGCAAGCGAGGCGCCGAAGCCACCAAGCAGTTCTGCCGTGAACACGGGATCAAATTCGAGGTGTGCGGCAAGCTGCTGGTGGCTTCAAGCCCCCTGGAAATGCAACGCATGGAAGCGCTGTACGCCCGCGCCCAGCTCAATGGCATGCAGGTCGAGCGCTTGAATGCCGAACAGCTGCGCCAGCGTGAACCGAACATCGTCGGCCTCGGCGGCTTGTTTCTCGATGCCACCGGGATTGTCGATTACCGCCAGGTGTGCGAGACCATGGCCCAGGTGATTCGTCGCCACGGTGGGCAGATCTGCCTGGAACGCACCGTCACCGCCATCCACGAAGACACCGATACGGTCACCGTCAACACCGAGGGCGAGACCTGGCAGGCCCGCCACCTGGTGGTGTGCGCCGGCTTGCAGTCAGACCGCCTGGCGCGCCTGGCCGGCATCCGCATCGACCATCAGATCATCCCGTTTCGTGGCGAATACTTCCGCCTGCCCTCCGCCAAGAGCAACATCGTCAACCACCTGATTTATCCGATCCCCGACCCGCAGCTGCCCTTCCTCGGCGTGCACCTGACCCGCATGATCGACGGCAGCGTCACCGTCGGCCCCAATGCTGTGCTGGGCCTGGGCCGCGAGAACTACCGCAAGTTTTCGGTGAACTGGCGCGACGTGGCGCAGTACGCCAGCTTCCCGGGATTCTGGAAAACCCTGTGGCAAAACCTCGGTTCCGGCACCACCGAAATGAAGAACTCGTTATTCAAGTCCGGCTACCTGGAGCAGTGCCGCAAGTACTGCCCGTCCCTGACCCTCGATGACCTGCTGCCCTACGAGGCCGGTATCCGTGCCCAGGCGGTGATGCGTGACGGCAGCCTGGTGCACGACTTTCTGTTCGCCCAAACCTCACGAATGCTGCATGTGTGCAATGCGCCCTCGCCGGCCGCCACCTCAGCCATGCCCATCGGCGCGATGATCGCCGACCGCCTGTTCCACCCCCAGTAAGACCGCACCGCCCGTTCACCCAACAATAACTACAAAGACCCAGAAGGAAGTCCAGCATGTCGGCATCCGCCTCCATCCCCGGTACCGAAACGCCCGAACAAACCCGCAAGCGCCTACGCAAAGTAGCCGCCGCCACCATCTTCGGCTCGATGCTGGAGTGGTACGACTTTTACCTGTACGCCACCATGGCGGCGATTGTGTTTTCGAAGATCTTCTTCGATAACAGCGACCCGAAGACTGCCACGCTAATGGCCTTTTCGACCTTTGCCATCGGCTTTATCGCCCGCCCCTTCGGCGGCATCCTGTTTGGCTACCTGGGCGACAAGTTCGGGCGCAAGCAAGTGCTGGTGCTGACCTTCTGCCTGATGGGCGTGTGCACCACCTTGATCGGCTTGATCCCCAGCTACGCCTCCATCGGCATCTGGGCCCCGATCCTGCTGGTGTTTATCCGCATCATCCAGGGCCTGGGCGCGGGTGCCGAGCTGTCGGGGGCGGCGGTCACCTCCTACGAACACGCCTCCCAAGGCAAGCGTGGCAGCCAGGGCGCCTGGCCGGCATTGGGACTGAACCTGGGCCTGTTGCTGTCCTCACTGACCATCTACCTGCTGACCATCAACGGCAACGAGTTCCTGCTGGCCGGCGGCTGGCGTATTCCGTTTATCTGCAGCATCGTGCTGGTGGGCGTCGGCCTGTGGGTGCGCAACAGCATTCCGGAAACCCCGCAGTTCGAGGAGCTGAGCAAGGAAAAAGCCAAGGCCAAGCCATCGCCCCTCAAAGCCTTGTTCAAGAACGACCTCAAGGGCCTCGCCGTGGTGTTTTTTGTCGCGATTGGCTACAACGCCCTGAGCTACATCTTCAAGACTTTTTCCCTGGCCTACCTGACCCAATTCAAAGGGGTGGATGTGCATGTCACCTCCCTGTCGGTGACCATCGCCAGCCTGGTGGCCATCGTCGCCGTGCCCTGCTTCGGCTGGCTGTGTGACAAGTGGAGCAGCAAGACCGTGTTGATGCTCGGCGGGCTATGCTCGCTGTTGTTCGCCTACCCGTTCCTGGCCCTGCTCAACAGTGGTGAAAGCCTGATGATTTACCTCGCCATCGGGGTGGGCACCGGAATCCTCGCGCCGATGATGTTCGCCCCCCAGGGTTCGTTCCTGAGCCGGCAGTTCCCGACGCAAACGCGCTCATCGGGCTTTGGCACCGGGCGGGAGATCGGCACCGCCATTGCCGGTGGCCTGGCACCGCTGGGCGCGCTGTCGATGGTAGCGGCCTCGGCCACCCACTCCACCGATGGCGTGGTGGTGATCCTCGCGATTTCTGCGTTGTTGGTGGTGGTGTTTGCCCTCTGCGATCAGGGCGCGAAACACTCGACATTCAAGAACTGAGCAAAAAAAGTTCGGACCAACGGGTGCATGGATGCACCTGGATCGCGCATCATGGGCACTTTCAAGCTCAAGGGTAACGTCCATGCGCGTTCTGTCATTGATGATGGGTCTTACGACGCTGGCCGCCACTACGGTGTTCTGCGCCAGCGCGATGGCGAATGAAGAAAGTCAGTTAGTCCAACAGATCAACCAATACCGCAGCCAGGTGCAACGCTGCGGTGACCAGGGTTCCCAGGAGCTGCCGCCGCTGACCAGCGACACACGGCTGGTATTGCCGGCGTCCAATGTCGGCGATTTGCAGCAGTCGCTGGCGCGCGCTGCGTACCCCATGGTGAATGTGCAGGCTATCAGCCTGTCCGGGCCCAAAGATGCCGAGGCCGCGATGAAAGCGGTACGCGAGAGCTTCTGCCGCGTAGTGCTCGATCCGCAATTTGTCGATATCGGCGTCAGCAACAGCGGCCAGGACTGGCGCATCGTGCTGGCTCGCCCGCTGGTTACCAGTGGCCTGGGCGATTGGCAAACCGAAGGCAGAAAACTGCTCGACTTGATCAACACCGCGCGTGCCGAGCCACGCCAGTGCGGCACCCAGGCGTTCACCGCGACCACACCGCTGTCGTGGAACGACACGCTGGCCAGCGCGGCCAACAGCCACACGCGCAACATGGCCAACGGCAACTTCTTCGACCACCTGGACCACGACGGGCGTACGCCCGGTGACCGCGCCGAACTGGCCGGGTATATCGCGAAGAACATCGGCGAAACCATCGCCGCCGGCCTCGACACGCCGCGCAAGGTCGTCGACGGTTGGCTCGCCAGCCCCGGCCACTGCGCCACCCTGATGAACCCGCAATTTCGCGACTTGGGTGCCGCCTACGCGATGGACCCCAAGAGTGACGCGGGCATCTATTGGACGGGGTTATTCGGTACGCAATGAAGGTTGGGCGCCGGCCCAACCCGGCCAACAATGACGGCGTGCAAATAGACAATGAAATCAAAGTGCTATCAGGGAGATAATCGCGCTGAACTGAATGCGGTCATTCCGGTCTGTTGCTAGTCGGTCGGGCTCTTCAAAGCTAAACAATACGTGGCAAGCAAGGTGTGAACCCAATGATGAATTGGCTGCAAGGCAGCAGCGAAATGGCAGAGCGGGTTCGTCAGCATGATTGGGCCAATACGCCCCTGGGGCCACTTGAACACTGGCCCGATGTGTTGAAGACAACCGTTGCGCTGTGCTTCGCGTCGAGTTTCCCCCAGGCCATCGTCTGGGGGCCTCAGTTGATTACCCTCTACAACGACGCGTTCACGCCGATCCTGGGTAGCAAACCCGACGCCTTGGGCCGCCCGTTCAACGAGATCTGGCACGAGGTGTGGGACGATATCAGCCCTATCGCCGACGCCGCGTTCGATGGGCACGCCACCTATATCGAAAACTTCCCGCTGTTGATCCAACGCAACGAAGCGCCGGAACAAGCCTATTTCACCTTCTGCTACAGCCCGATTCGCAATGCCCAAGGTGTAGTGGTCGGTTTGCTCGACACGGTGACCGAAACCACTGCCACGGTGTTCCTCGCCCGTCGTCTTGAAGTGCTGGACGCCATTAGCAATAGCGTGACCAACGCTACCGACGCCGAAACCATCCTGACGTCTACGACTCGCCTGCTGGCCGAACATCTGCAGGTGTCCATCTGTGCCTACGCCAACATGGACGAGGATGAAGATGGCTTTACCATTCGAGGCGACTGGTCGGCGCAAGGCTCGCCGAGCATCATCGGCCATTACAGCCTGGCGGCGTTTGGCGAATGCGCGGTCAACTGCCTGCGTGCCGGCGAGCCACTGGTGATACGCAATAATCTGATCGAGCTGCCGCCCCATGACGCCGCGAGCTTCCAGGCACTCGGTGTGACGGCCACCATTTGCATGCCCTTGATCAAAGACGGGCGGCTCACCGCACTGATGGCCGTACACGACAAAGTGCCGCGTTTTTGGTCGTCCTACGACATCGCGCTGTTGGGCGAAGTCACCGAACGTTCATGGGCGCATATCGAGCGCGTGCGTGCCGACGCCGCCGTGCGTAAGGGCCTGGCCGCCTATGCGGAACTCAATGCCAGCCTGGAGCAGCGCGTGAATGAGCGTACCCGTGCGCTGGCCGAAGCCGAAGCTGCACTGCGCCAGTCACAAAAACTTGAGGCCATCGGCCAACTGACCGGTGGCGTCGCCCATGACTTCAATAACCTGCTGACCATTATCCGCTCATCCGTGGATTTCCTGCGCCAACCGGGCCTGTCCGAAGAGCGTCGGCAACGTTATATGTGCGCGGTATCCGACACGGTGGAGCGGGCCAGCAAGCTCACCAGCCAACTGCTCGCTTTTGCCCGTCGCCAACCATTGAACCCGCAGGTGTTCGATGTCGGCCAGCGCGTGCAGAACATCGGCGAGATGCTCGAAAGCGTCACCGGCGCACGCATTCATGTGCAGGTGCAATTGCCCGATCGGCCCTGCTATGCACGCATCGACCCCAGCCAGTTCGAAACCGCGCTGATCAACATCGCCCTCAACGCCCGCGATGCGATGGACGGCCAGGGTACCCTGACCCTGAAAGTCGCCGGGCAGCAAACGCTGCCACGTATCCGCGGGGATGCCGAGTCGTGCATGCCCTACATCGCCATTTCTCTGGCCGATACCGGCACCGGGATTCCCAGCGATACCTTCGAACGCATCTTCGAGCCGTTCTTCACCACCAAGGCCGTGGGCAAAGGCACGGGCCTTGGCCTGTCGCAGGTATTCGGCTTTGCCAAGCAGTCAGGCGGCAATATCGATGTGGCCAGCACCCTTGGCCAGGGTACGGTGTTTACCTTGTACCTGCCGCAGGTCGAAGGCGAAGCGGCGCCGGATCAAGACCCGCATACAGACTTGCCAGCGCCGCAAGAGGCTGCTCATCAGCACGTGCTGATCGTCGAGGACAACCTTGAGGTAGGACGCTTCGCCAGCCAGATCCTCAAGGACCTGGGTTACCAGACCACGTGGGCGACCAATGCCGAACAGGCGCTGAACCTCGCCGGCACAGACGTCCAGGGGTTCGATGCGATTTTCTCCGACGTGGTGATGCCCGGCATGACCGGCGTGGCCATGGCCAAGCTACTGCGCCAGCGCCGCCCGGACCTGCCCGTGGTACTCGTCTCCGGCTACAGCGAGGAACTGGCGGACAGCGGCTATGAAGGCTTTGAGTTCCTCGCCAAGCCCTACTCCGCCGACCAGGTTGCGCGAGTGCTGGCAAAGGCGATGAGCAAGGATCAGTCGACAACCGCCACCTGATTGCGGCCCGATGCCTTGGCCTGGTACAGGGCCTTGTCGGCGCTGTTCATCAAGCCGTTCAAGTCCAGATGCTGAGCGTGGGTGGATGCCACGCCCAGGCTGGCGCTCACCCCCTGTACCGGGTCGGCGGGCAAGTCACCAATTTTCTGGATCAACTGCTCGGCAATGCCGCGCGCGGTCTCCAATGAGGTATTGGGCAGCAACACCGCAAACTCCTCGCCTCCCAGGCGACCGTAGATATCGGTCTGGCGAAAGGATGCGCTGATCACCGCGCCAATCTGGCGCAACACCTGGTCACCGGCTTGGTGGCCGTAGGTGTCATTGATGGCTTTGAAGTGGTCCATGTCCATCATCAACGCACACAGCGGTTGCTGCTCGCGCAGGCACTGGGCGTAAAGCAACTGGGCTTGCTCGTAAAAAGCCCGACGGTTCATCAGCCCGGTCAGTTCATCGGTCTGGGCGGCGCGGGTGGAAATGTGATGAGCGCGCTCCATTTGCCTCGTCAGGCGAAAGGCTTTTTCCAGGGCATCGGAGAGCTTGCGCGTCGCACCGACCACAAACGAGGCAAACACCAACACCGCCAGCGCCACGCCGACTTGCATTGGTGAGGGCTGGAGCAGCATCCATACCGTACAGGGAAGCAACACCAGCGCCATGGAGCCCAGCGTCATGTAGCGATAGGCTGAATAACAGGACACCGCGCTGACCGACATGCCCACGGTAAACAGCATCACCAGCACCTGGGATAAGCGGTCATCGACCGGCATCACCGCCAGCGCCCCGCCGCCCCAGATACCCGCCGACAGCATCAGCGTGACCCAGTAGCGGCGTTCCCAACGGGCGGGCGTGCGCGCCGCGTCAGGGCAGCGAAACCATTGCACGAACAGATGCAGGCGCACCAATGACGAGCCCGCCAACAGTACCAACCACACCAGGATGACCTGATGATCGAACCGATCCCAGCACAGCCAGCAGAGCATGACGGCGCCCAGGTAGCTGCCGAAGATCGCCGAGAATGATTGACGAAACAGCTGGTGCAAACGGTCGGTTCGCACCTGCTCTTCGATGAGGTGACCCTGATCTTGCCCAAGGTTATTCATGGGGTTGGCCTGTTTGACCGGCGACGGCAAAGGCGCCATTGTGGCACCTTGCCAGCAAGCCGAACAGCGGCATACGCCGCGCTAGAGCGTTTCAGGCTCTTGAGGTCGCAAAATCAGCACGCCCAGGGGCGGCAGGTTCAACGACAACGACACCGGTTGCCCATGGCGCGGCTCATCCTGGGTAAACACCGCGCCGCCATTGCCGTAATTGGAGCCGGCGTAGGTATCGGCATCACTGTTGATCACCTCACTCCAGCGCCCGCCAAACGGCACACCGACTGCGTAGCCTTCACGGGGCACCGGGGTGAAGTTGGCAACCACCAACACCGGCTGGCCACCCTTGCTCCAGCGCAGCCAGGCGTAGACGCTGTTGATCGCGTCATCACCGATCAGCCATTGGAAGCCCTGGGGCGCATCGTCCTGTTCGTGCAACGCCGGTTCTTCGCGGTACAGGCGGTTCAGGTCGCCAACCAGCTTCTGCACCCCACGGTGCTCGGGGTATTGCAGCAAATACCAATCCAGTTGCTGGTCGTGGTTCCACTCGCGCCATTGGCCAAATTCGCAGCCCATGAACAGCAGCTTCTTGCCGGGGTGCATCCACATGAAACTGAGATAGGCGCGCAGGTTGGCAAATTTCTGCCAGCGGTCGCCGGGCATCTTGTCGATCAGCGAGTGCTTGCCGTGTACCACCTCATCATGGGAAATCGGCAGGATGAAGCGCTCGGACCAGGCATACACCAACCCGAAACTCAGCTCGTTGTGATGATGGGCGCGGTACACCGGGTCTTGCTGAATGTAATGCAGGGAGTCGTGCATCCAGCCCATGTTCCATTTGTAGTTGAAGCCCAGGCCACCCTGTTGGGTCGGCTGGCTGACGCCGGGCCAGGCTGTGGACTCCTCGGCAATCACCAAGGCGCCCGGCGCTTCAAGGGCGACCACGTCGTTCAGGTGCCGCAAGAAGTCGATGGCTTCCAGGTTCTCGCGACCGCCATGGCGGTTGGGCACCCATTCACCGGCCTTGCGCGAATAATCGCGATACAGCATGGAGGCCACGGCGTCCACGCGCAGGCCGTCCACATGGAAATGCTTGAGCCAATGCAAAGCCGACGCGAGCATGAAACCGTGGACCTCGGTGCGGCCCAGGTTGTAGATCAGCGTGTCCCAGTCCTGGTGAAAGCCTTCCAGGGGGTTGGCGTATTCGTACAGTGCGGTACCGTCAAATTGCGCCAGGCCGTGGGTATCGGTGGGGAAATGCGCCGGCACCCAGTCGAGGATCACGCCGATATCGGCCTGATGGCAGGCATTGACGAACCAGGCGAAGTCTTCCGGCGAGCCAAAGCGCGCGCTGGGGGCAAACTGGGATAATGCCTGATAGCCCCAAGAGCCACCGAAGGGGTGCTCCATGATCGGCATCAGTTCGATATGGGTGAAGCCCAATTGTTGTACGTAAGGAATAAGGCGCTCGGCCAGTTCGCGCCAACCGTATTGACGGGCCACTTCACCGGCCTCATCCAACTCGCACTGCCAGGACCCCACATGCAGCTCGTAGATCGACAACGGCGCGGTGGATTTCTGCTTGTCGCCCCGCGATTGCATCCACTCATGGTCCTGCCAATCCACTTGCAAAGGTGCGGCAACTTTCGAGGCGGTGTCCGGCGGCAGTTGGGTGGCCAGCGCCACGGGGTCGGCCTTGAGCGGCAAAATGCCGTGGGCGCCGAGAATTTCGTACTTATAAGCCGCGCCCGGCTGCAGGCGCGGGATGAAGATTTCCCACACGCCCGAGGGATGGCGCAGGCGCATCGGATGACGGCGCCCGTCCCAGATATTGAAGTCGCCCACCACCGAAACCCGCCGTGCGTTCGGCGCCCAGACGGCAAAGCGCACGCCTTGCACGCCATCGACGCTGACCACCTGCGCCCCCAGGCAGTTGCCCAGGTCACGATGATTGCCTTCGGCAAACAGGTACAGGTCCATCTCCCCCAGCAGCAATTGGCTGAAGCTGTAAGGGTCTTCGGTGATCTGCTCACCGCCGGCCCACTGGATTTTCAGCAGGTAGGGCTGGCGAGTGCTGAAGTGCCCAATAAACAGGCCTGGCACCTGGGTGGCATCGAGGCTGCCAAACGGCTCGCCTGTGTCACGCGCCAGTACCTGGACACTCAGGGCCTCGGGCAGGAACGCACGGATAAACTGGCCGCCCTGCTCGTCATCATGGGGCCCCAGGATCGAAAAGGGGTCGGGGTGCTCGGCGCGCACCAGCGCATCGACGTCCTTGGACGCCGGCAATGCAGTCAACTTGGGCTGCAGCGGTTCTCTCTGTGTAAAACTCATGACGTCTCCCCACCGCGTACAGGTTTAGATATAGGTGTCAGCCCGCTCAACAAGCCGTGCAGCCCTTGCAGGGGCACCGGCAGCCAGGTCGGGCGGTTTTCTGCTTCGTAGGCCACTTCGTACGCGGCCTTTTCCAAGCTGAACAAGGTCAGCGCTGCGTCTTGGCCGTTGGCATCCTGCCAGTCATGCGCCAGTGTAGACGCAGCGGCCTGGTAAGCCTGGGTAAATGCTACGCGGGCTTCATTCAGGTAGCGGTCGGTCACGCGTTTGCGCGCAGCGTTCGCTTCTGGCGTGTGATCCACCCCTTGTACATTCAGCGCCATGGCCGCGGCATAATCAAAGGAACGCAGCACACCGCTCACATCTTTATAAGGGCTGTGTTTGCCGCGCCGCTCATGCAGCGGTCGCGCCGGTTCGCCCTCGAAGTCGATCAAGTAGGCATCGCCCTTGACCACCAATACCTGGCCCAGGTGCAAGTCACCGTGGACGCGAATGCGCAATCCGCCCGCCGTGGCTTTGGCCAACGCCTGGACATGCGCCGCGATGGCTTTTTTCTGCGCCAGTAATTCACTGACCAACGCCTGGTCGGCGGGGTTCAACTGGCTTTGATTAAGCTTGAGCAACTGCAAGGCACGGTCGATCTGGGCGCCGACATCCTTGGCCCAGGCTTGGGTGTCTTTGATTGTGGTGGGTTCGGGTTTGAAGGCCTTGTCGGCCGTTGGCGCACCCAGCACCAGGTGCATTTCACCCAGGCGCTGACCGAGCAAACCGGCAAAATCTGCCAGTTCCCCGAGGGCGTTGTAATGCTGTTCCTGTTCAGAGATCGCGTCGGCCAGCTCATCGCGGATCGCCCGCTCCAGGTTGTTCTGGGTCCAGCTCCAGGCATCGCCCTGATTGCTCAAGTAACCCTGGGCAATCATCAGCAAGTTGTCCTGTCCCTGCCCGTCCTGGCGGCTCATAAAGCCCAGCAGCGGCGAGATGTTCGGGTAGCCAGCGGCGGTCAGGTACGCACTCATTTCCAGCTCCGGGTGCACGCCGGCGCTGACTTTGCGAATCAGCTTGAGCACCAGACTCTCACCGACCACCACCGAGCTGTTGGACTGCTCGGCGGACAAGTAACGCACCGGCGATTCACGGGTCAGTTGCAATGCGGCCAAGTGTTGAGTGGCCTCGAATCGCAGATCGCCGTCAGGGGTATTGAGCACGGTGCCGGCCTGCATGGCCTGGATCACCTCAAGGATAAAATGCTCAAGGCTGAAGGCATCGGTCACCAAACCTACCTGGCGGGTGCGTCGCACTCGGGCCAACGCCAATTGCTGGGGCAAGGCGCTGGTGAACTGGTCTTCGCCAAGGAAGCCCAAGGGCAGTTGGTA
This sequence comes from Pseudomonas sp. B2021, assembly GCF_018135665.1. Taxonomy (NCBI): domain Bacteria; kingdom Pseudomonadati; phylum Pseudomonadota; class Gammaproteobacteria; order Pseudomonadales; family Pseudomonadaceae; genus Pseudomonas; species Pseudomonas sp. B2021. The sequence goes on along the minus strand of NZ_SMOF01000001.1, from coordinate 2,986,543 downwards.
GCGGCTGACCTGGCCGGCACTGGTCACTTCGATCTCACTGAGCAACACCGGATGCTGCGGGTCGCCAAAACGCACGCCATATGCGATGTGCACCGTGTCGATTGCCGTATCTTTGCCGGCAAACCAGCGCCGCTTGGGCAGCCAGGCGGGCAGTGACGTATGTTCCAGGCTGGTGCGGCAAGGTTCTTCGAGTAGCTCTTCCATGCGTTTTTTCAGTACCAAAGTGGTGAAGTCGGGCATGCTTTGCGCCGGTTCCACATGCCAGCTGGGCATCTGGTTTTCCGCTGCCAGCACGAACCAATAGAAACCATAGGGCGCCAGGGTCAGCAGGAAATTCAGCTGGCCGATGGGCGGGAAGGCATTACCGCCAAGCATCTCCACCGGCACCATGCCGGCAAAGGCCGACAGGTCCAGCTCTGCCGCCTGGGCGCTGCGCGACACGTTGGCCACGCACAGGATGATCTCGGTGTGGCCGTCTTCACCGGTGTATTCACGGGTGTAAGCCAGGATGCGCCGGTTAGTCGGCGAGAGCATTTTCAAGCTGCCACGACCAAACGCCTTGGACTGCTTGCGCACTGCGAGCATGCGCCGGGTCCAGTTGAGCAATGAATGCGGGTCCTGGGCCTGGGTCTCGACGTTGACCGACTGGTAGCCGTATTGCGGGTCCATGATCGGCGGCAGTACCAGGCTGGCCGGGTCGGCACGGGAAAACCCGCCATTGCGGTCGATGGACCATTGCATCGGCGTGCGCACGCCGTCACGGTCGCCCAGGTAGATGTTGTCGCCCATGCCGATTTCATCGCCGTAGTACAAGGTCGGCGTGCCCGGCATCGACAGCAAAAGGCTGTTGAGCAATTCCACCCGCCGACGATCGCGCTCCACCAGCGGCGCCAGGCGTCGCCGAATGCCCAGGTTGATACGGGCGCGGCGGTCTGCGGCGTAGTAGTTCCACAGGTAGTCGCGCTCTTTGTCGGTGACCATTTCCAGGGTCAGCTCATCATGGTTGCGCAGGAAAATTGCCCACTGGCAGTTGGCGGGAATCTCCGGGGTCTGGCGTAGAATGTCGGTGATGGGGAAGCGATCTTCCTGGGCCAACGCCATGTACATGCGCGGCATCAGCGGGAAGTGAAACGCCATGTGGCATTCATCGCCGTCGTCGCCCTTTCTGTCGCCAAAGTACAGCTGCGTGTCTTCCGGCCATTGGTTGGCTTCGGCCAGCAGCATGCGGTCGGGGTAATGGGCATCGATCTCGGCGCGGATCTGCTTGAGGACGTCGTGGGTTTCGGCCAGGTTTTCGTTGTTGGTGCCGTCCCGTTCGATCAGGTAGGGGATGGCGTCCAGGCGCAGGCCGTCGATGCCCAGGTCGAGCCAATAGCGCATCACCGACAGCACCGCTTTCATGACCTGCGGGTTATCGAAGTTGAGGTCCGGTTGGTGCGAGTAAAAGCGGTGCCAGAAGTACTGGCCGGCCACCGGGTCCCAGGTCCAGTTGGACTTTTCGGTGTCGAGGAAAATAATGCGTGTGCCGTCGTATTTCTGGTCATCGTCCGACCACACGTAGAAGTCCCGTGCCGCCGAGCCTGGTTTGGCCTTGCGCGCACGCTGGAACCAGGGGTGCTGGTCGGAGGTGTGGTTGATCACCAGTTCAGTGATCACCCGCAGCCCGCGTTGGTGGGCCTGGGCAATAAAGCGCTTGGCGTCGGCCATCGTCCCGTAGTCGCTGTGCACGCCGCGGTATTCGGCAATGTCGTAGCCGTCATCACGGCGCGGCGAGGGGTAGAACGGCAGCAGCCAGATGGTGTTCACGCCCAGGTCAGCGATGTAGTCAAGTTTGGCGATCAGCCCGGCAAAGTCGCCAATGCCGTCGTTGTTGGAGTCGAAATAGGATTTGACGTGAACCTGGTAGATCACCGCGTCTTTGTACCAGAGCGGGTCTTTGATAAAGGTGGCTGCCTTGGGTTTCTTGGCCATTGCAAACTCCTGAAAATACAAAGTTCTCGAGGATCGTTCCCACGCTCCGCGTGGGAATGCAGCCCCGGACGCTCCGCGTCCCAAGCGCGACGCAGAGCGTCAAGTGAGGCATTCCCACGCAGAGCGTCACGTGAGGCGTTCCCACGCAGAGCGTCACGTGAGGCGTTCCCACGCAGAGCGTGGGAACGAGCACTCAGGATGTGCTGATGCGCCAGATGCCGAACGGCATCTGTGGCTCCAGCCGGGTCCATTGGGTCTTGCCGTACCAGGTCCAGCGGTGGCCGTTCATCAAGTCTTCGCCCTGGGTCTGGGCATCGTCGGGCAAGCCCATCTCCCACAGTGGCAATTCGAAGTGGGCTTCCTGGGCGTTGTGCGGGTCGAGGTTGACGGCGACCAGAATGAAATTGCTGCCGTCTTCGCTGCGCTTGCCGAAATACAGGATGTTGTCGTTCCAGGCGTTGTAGAGCTTGAGCCCCAGGTGGGTTTGCAACGCCGGGTTCTGACGACGGATGCGGTTGAGCTGGGCGATCTCGGCGATGATGTTGCCGGGCGCGGTGAAGTCGCGGGGGCGTATCTCGTACTTCTCCGAGTCCAGGTATTCCTCTTTGCCCGGCACCGGCGCGGCTTCGCACAACTCAAAGCCTGAATACATCCCCCACAAGCCCGAGCCCATGGTGGCCAGCGCAGCGCGGATCAGGAAGCCTGCACGGCCGGATTCATGCAGGAAACCCGGGTTGATGTCCGGCGTATTGACGAAGAAGTTCGGGCGGTAGCACTCACGCCAAGGCGATTGGTTCAGTTGGGTGAGGTACTCGCTCAGCTCAGCCTTGGTGTTGCGCCAGGTGAAATAGGTGTAGCTCTGGGAATAGCCGACCTTGCCCAGGCGCGCCATCATCGCCGGGGTGGTGAAGGCTTCGGCGAGGAAGATCACCTCAGGGTACTTGGCACGCACATCGCTGATCAGCCATTGCCAGAACGGCAGCGGCTTGGTGTGCGGGTTGTCGACGCGAAAGGTCTTCACGCCCTCTTGCACCCAGCCCACCACGATATCGCGCAGTTCGGTCCACAGACTCGGGATGGCGTCGGCCGCGTAGAAATCGACGTTAACGATGTCCTGGTATTTTTTCGGTGGGTTTTCCGCGTACTTGATCGTGCCGTCCGGGCGCCAGTTGAACCAGCCCGGATGCTCCTTGAGCCATGGATGGTCCTGGGAGCACTGGATCGCGAAGTCCAGGGCGATTTCCAGGCCGTGGTCGGCAGCGGCCTGGACCAACCGGCGAAAATCATCGCGCGTGCCCAACTGCGGGTGGATCGCCTCGTGACCGCCCGCCTCACTGCCGATGGCATAGGGGCTGCCGGGATCATCGGGGCCGGCGATGAGCGAGTTGTTCTTGCCCTTGCGGTGGCTACGGCCAATGGGGTGGATCGGCGGGAAGTACAGCACGTCAAAGCCCATGTCATGGATCATCGGCAAGCGTGCGTGGACGTCGTTAAACGTGCCGTGCCGTGCAGGATCGTCGGTGATCGAGCGCGGAAACAGCTCGTACCAGCTGGCAAATTGTGCGGCCTCACGCTCCACGTCAATCGGGTACGCGGGGCTGACGCTCAAATAGGCCCGATGGTCGGCCTGGGTCATCAGGTGTGCACTGTCTTCGTGCAGGAATAACGCCACCTGCTCGGTTTCCAGCAGGCCGGAGAGCTCATGGTGCAACAACATCAAGCGGTCACGCAGTTCATTGTCACTGCGTTCGGCGGCCTGCAACACCAGGCTGCGGCCCTCCTGCAACTCCAGGCTGACCGGCACGCCAGCTTCATGCTTCTTGCGCAGTTCGTAACAGAAGCTGGCAAAGGTGTCGATCCAGGCTTCGATGCAGTACTCATGGCGGCCTTGGCAGGCGACGGTAAACGCCCCCTCCCAACCATTGTTGCCGATATCCAGCATGACCACGCTGTGCCAGCTTTCATCTCCCAGCGCGCGCCAGCGGATCAACACCGCCAGTTTATCGTGGCCATCGGCGAACACTTTGCTGGTCACATGGACCCGCTGACCCACCACCGCCTTGACGGCAAACTCACCGTTGTCGATGACCGGCATGGTGCTTTCGATCGCGATCCTGGGTAACAGCAGCGCCTGGGACAGCGGCAGCACGGAGTCTTCTGGAACCAGTGTTTCAGCAGTCATCGAGCATCTTCCCCTTACGCCCTGTGGACGCTCTTGGCTTGATCCGAATTCAGAAACGGCGACGCTCTCCCTGAGCAGGGCCGTATAAGGTCCGAGCCTGGGCGCTGTTCAAAAGTTCAGGTGGATATACCGCCACTGGGCGGGAATCATTTCCCGCAGGCAAGGGTCCACCGATAGAGCAAAGCACAAACGAGGCCATACCAATGAATATCCCGATACCCCCTGAATCCGAAGATCCAAATATCGACGAGCCCCCGCTGCCGCCCACAGAACCCCAACCCGTTCCTGAACAAGAGCCCCCTGAAAACGAGCCACCGCCCGTGCAGGAACCCCCCGCAACGATGCCGCCCGTTATCGTCTGATTTACAGGCCCGCAAACGCTTGCTTGCGAACCAAATATCGCGGGCAAGCGATGCTGATTTTTCCCACTCGCTTTACAGACATCACCGAGATCACCCCCTCGAAGGCCAAGATAGATTCATTACTCGTGCGCTGACCCGCCTTTTTGCTGGCCGCAGACTATACCGTCCGTAACGCGAGTACCTTCTATGTCCATTTCGCTACTGCCACCAACGCCCGATATGCATGGCCTACAACAACGTCCGGTCAGCGATGATCGACAGAAACTGAACGATTTATTAAGGGCCGGCCCCAGCGGAATCATGCGCAGGAAAGAGCCTGACAGGCATCCATCGGACCTCCCCAGGGCGCCGCAAGCTTCTACCCCGTCCAACCCTAGCCCCTCGACAAACCAAAAACTGCAGGCGCCCGGTACCGATGCGCCCGAGGAGCAAGCCTCAACTGCGCCCACCACTGCACCGACTACAGACGTGGAGCCGCAGGCGCCCGGTGCAGACGCCCCCCGGCTCGCCCAACTTCGTGCGCTCGCCAGCCGGGAGAGTATTACCCAGATGCTGCGCGAGCCAAACTCGCAGGAGAGCGCCCAGAAGTTGGCCGAGATCGGTAGCCTGTTAAGCAAGGAAAATGTCAAGTCGATGCTGCATGGCCCGGATGCAGACGAAGCGCGCAAACTGATTACCAAAGTGAAGGAGCGTCTAGGTCAGTCAAGCCTGCAGATGATTCATGAGCAATCCTCGCATATCGAGCGACCGGGCTTGAGCCCTCAAGAGATCCGCGCCCGCACCGCCAGTTCTGACCCCGAGGAGAGTTTCAGCCAATCAATGCAAGTCTTAGATGAGCTACGCGTTGAGGAATCCTATGCCCAACAGCGAGTGCGCCAGAGTACGCCACTCGCCTCGGCCCTCTTCGAGATCGGCAAGGAAGTGGACCTCGGCGAGCCGACCCCGCAACCGGACAATTCATCGGCTGAGGCAGACAGCCTCAAAACCGCCAGCAACAGCAACGATTCCAGGATTGGCATTGGTCAGACCTTCACCTTCCACAGTATCCGCGACTCGAACTTCGACGCGCCTAAGGAGGTGATGGATTTTGACCACAACAGAGACAAGCTCGATGTAACGGCCATTCGCAAGCAACTCGGCAACAAACCTTTGAAATCGGTAGAAAATTTCTCAGGCGCCAGTGGCGAAGTGCAGATTCACTACAACCCGGCCAATAATACGAGCGTGGTAATGATTTCCGGCAACCCGGGAGAGCCGCCCTTCGTGGTGAAAGTCTTCGGTGAGGTCAGGTACAGCAACCTCACCACCTGACCCTGTCACTCATCCTTGTCCAGCAGCTTGACGACCCGGGGCATCACACTGAATACCACCAACGCCAGCAGCGTACTGAGTACCGCTGTCGATTCACGGCCCATGCCCGCCGCCACGCCAATGGCGGCGGTCATCCACAACCCCGCCGCCGTGGTCAGACCCTTCACATGCTGGCCCTCTTCATCTTCCTTGCCCTTGAGGATGGTGCCAGCGCCGAGGAAGCCAATGCCCGCAATCACCCCTTGAACCACACGGCTCATGGCATCTGCCTGGTTGCCGGACATCTGCGGCACCAGCACGAACAGCGCGGCGCCCAGCGCCACCAGCATATGAGTACGCACCCCGGCCGCCTTGCCCTTGTGTTCACGCTCAAACCCCAGGATGCCGCCGAGGATCGCCGCGATCAGCAGGCGCACGGTCACTTGGGTGAGTTGCCGGGCATCGCCGATGTCCGCGAATTCGGCTTGCAGGGTTTGCCACACCAGATGCCACCAGGCGTCCATGGATGCGCTCCTTTTTATTATGGATAGATAAAGGATGGACAGCGCAGACCGCCAGTCAGTTGCCTGGAACCGGCCCGCATGGCGGCCGCCTAACGCTGCATAGCCCACAAAACGGAGATTGTCATGACCGTACGCATCGAAAATCATCTGTGCTACTTCACACTCGACGACAACGGCCAGGAACAAAGCCTGCCAGCCACCCGGGTGACCATCCTTACCGACAATGACAAAGCCATGTCCTGTGTGGACTTGGCTGGCAAACGGATATACATCACTGAATCTGAGGCCGACAAACTTACGGTTGAAGGGGCCACGGACAGCCGTAACCATGTGAAGGCGGCAGCACCTGGTTCGGTAATTTAATTGATCTGTATCATCGAACCCACTGACTCCCTGCACCCCTAGGCCCTGGGGGTGCAGCACATTGACGCACACGAACGCGCCAAACCTATCTGATCCGCTTTTTATCATTCCACCTGAGTCTGTTATGCAAACAGCCCGTCGCCCATAGTTCATCGGCCTGATGGAGGCTGATGAGCGAACGACCATGAGCGAACGAATCCCAACCGTGGAAACCTTTGAGCCCATTCACCCAAAGAAGGTGAAGGCCACATCCAGCGACAACCTGATCCATACCCGCAGTTTTACCGGCCTGTTTCGCACCTTGCGCGTGGGCGGTGCCGGCCTGCTGTTCCTGGCTTTTTTCGGCACCGTGTGGCTGAACTGGCGTGGGCGCCAAGCCGTACTGTGGGACCTGGCCGAGAGCAAATTTCACATCTTTGGTGCGACGTTCTGGCCTCAGGACTTCATCCTGCTTTCAGCGCTGTTGATCATCTGTGCCTTCGGCCTCTTTGCAATCACGGTGTTTGCCGGCCGCGTCTGGTGCGGCTACACCTGCCCGCAAAGCTCGTTCACCTGGCTGTTCATGTGGTGTGAAAAGGTCACCGAGGGTGAACGCAACCAGCGCATCAAACTGCAGGCCGCACCCTGGAGCCTGAATAAGCTGGCACGCCGCTCGGCCAAACACACGATGTGGCTGGGCATCAGCGTGTTGACCGGGCTGACGTTTGTGGGCTATTTCACCCCCATCCGTCCCTTGGCCGCTGAATTGCTGACGTGGCAGATGGGCGGTGTGAGCCTGTTTTGGGTGTTGTTTTTCACGGGTGCCACCTACCTCAATGCCGGTTGGCTGCGCGAAGCCGTGTGCATGCACATGTGCCCCTATGCACGGTTCCAGAGCGTGATGTTTGATAAAGACACCCTGACCATTTCCTACGACGCCGCCCGTGGCGAGCAGCGTGGCCCGCGTAAACGTGACGTGCAGCCAGCCGAAGTTGGCCTGGGCGATTGCATCGACTGCCAACTGTGCGTGCAGGTATGCCCCACCGGCATCGACATCCGCGACGGCCTGCAAATGGAATGCATCGGCTGCGCAGCCTGTATCGACGCCTGTGATTCGATCATGGACAAAATGGGCTATGCCCGTGGTTTGGTCAGTTACACCAGTGAGCATCAATTGCAGGGCGGCAAGACTCACCTGCTGCGGCCGCGCCTGATCGGCTACAGTGCCGTGCTGGTGGTGATGATCGCGGCATTGGTGGTGGCGCTGATTGAACGGCCGATGGTGTCGCTGGATGTGACCAAGGACCGTGGTATGTTCCGCGAAAACAGCCAGGGCTTGATCGAGAACATCTACAGCCTCAAGGTGATCAACAAGACCCAGCAGCGCCAGGACTACCGCCTGGAACTGGTGGACGCCGAGGGCTTCCAGTTGCAAGGCAAGACCCAGGTCAGCCTGGCGCCCGGGGAAATTGTCGATGTGCCGGTGTCGGTGGCGTTGCTGGCGGACACACCGGCCAGCAGTTCCCAAACTATCCGTTTTAAAGTGACGGATGTGGATGAGCCGTGGATTTATACCGCTGCCGACAGCCGCTTCGTTGCGCCCTTGAATCGCTGATATTTCATCAACAATAAAGATCAAATGTGGGAGCTGGCTTGCCTGCGAAAACGGTAGTGCAGTAACAGATGCACTGACTGACACACCGCCTTTGCAGGCAAGCCAGCTCCCACAGTTCGCCTTGCGTACACATTCAAAAAGCAAATTAGGCCGCCATGAAACGCTACGAAAAATTCGCCGACGACATCGCAGAACTGATCCGCTCCGGCGTCCTCGGCCCCGGCCAGCGCGTGCCATCGGTGCGCTATGCCAGCCAGGCCTACGGCGTCAGCCCGTCCACCGTGTTCCAGGCCTATTACTTGCTGGAGCGTCGTGGCCTGATTCGCGCCCGCCCGCGTTCTGGCTACTTCGTCAACACCCATGCGCCCAGCCCGTTTTCCGAACCGGTGGTGAGTGAGCAGGTGCATGAGTCCACCGATGTGGGCGTGAGCGAGCTGGTGTTCTCGGTACTGGACTCGATCAAAGACCCCAACACCGTGCCCTTCGGCTCGGCCTTCCCCAGCCCCATGCTGTTCCCGCTGCCGCGCCTGGCTCGCTCCCTGGCCAGTGCCAGCCGCGAAATGGACCCACGCCTGGTGGTCACCGACATGTCGCCAGGCAACCCGCAACTGCGCCGGCAGATTGCCCTGCGCTATATGGTCGGCGGCCTGATGCTGCCAATGGAGGAGCTGCTGATCACCAACGGCGCCCTCGAAGCGCTCAACCTGTGCCTGCAGGCCGTGACCGAACCGGGCGACCTGGTCGCCATCGAAGCGCCGGCGTTCTACGCCTGCTTGCAAGTGCTTGAACGCTTGAAGCTCAAGGCCGTGGAGATTCCGGTGCATCCGCGTGACGGTATCGACCTGAACGCCTTGGCCCAAAGCCTTGAGCGCTATCCGATCAAGGCTTGCTGGACCATGACCAGCTTCCAGAACCCCATGGGCGCCACGCTGCCTGAGGAGAAAAAACAGGCGCTGGTGGAGCTGTTGCGCAGCCATCAAGTGCCGTTAATCGAAGATGATGTATATGCCGAGCTGTATTACGGGCAACAAGCCCCAAAGCCGGCCAAGGCCTTCGATACCGAAGGGCTGGTGATGCACTGCGGCTCTTTTGCCAAGAGCCTGGCACCGGGTTACCGCGTGGGCTGGGTCGCCGCCGGGCGCTTCGCGCAGAAGGTCGAGCGGTTGAAACTGATGACCTCACTGTGCCCATCGATGCCGGCCCAGGCGGCGATTGCCGATTACCTGCAACACGGCGGCTATGACCGGCACCTGCGCAAACTGCGCTACGCCCTGGAAGAACAGCAAAGCGCCATGCTGGCGGCCATCGCCCGCTACTTTCCGGCGCAAACCCGGGTCAGCCAGCCGGCAGGAGGCTATTTTCTGTGGTTGGAATTGCCGGAGCAGACCGACTCGCTGAAACTGTTCCAGATGGCCCTGGCCCAGGGCATCAGCATTGCGCCGGGGCCGATCTTTTCCGCGACCCAGCGCTTCAGAAACTGCATACGCTTGAACTATGGCAGCCCGTGGAACGAAGCCTCGGAGAAGGCCATGGAGACATTGGGGCGGATTGTGCGCTCGTTCTAAATGGAACCTACCGTCGCGTCTTAACGACTCAGAGGCCTCCACAGACCGAATAACGAGACCTGCGTGATCACCTGGAAAAACTGCTCGCTGCCAACACGTGTGCCTCGCAACCTGAGGCCTTTTCCCGTCCCTCGCCACTATATGCGCTGGGCGGAACAACAGCAGGTGCGCCAGATGACAGGCCCGAACGGACGCCCTGCCGGTGATCATCGCTCGGCAGAGGCGATCATCGAGCACAGTAGCGTGACAAAAAACTTCCTCAAAGGCTGCGATTTCTATCAGGTCGTCGATGACCTCAAGCGACAGGTCGGCGACTGGACTAACGCTAATCCAGACCCCAAAGCTCGAGCCAATGCGGCCTACGATCTGGATAAAGTGCTGCGCTTTCTCGATAACGTCGATGATCGAACCCTCAATGGCAGCGATAGCCGCAATGGCCATATCGAGGGTTTTTCCAACTGTGGCTATCGCGTGGTGAAGCACTCCGAAGCCGATCTGCTCCGGCAATTCTCCTGGTACGGCTACGGGGTGCTGCGCACGCTGCGGACCTGATCGGCCAGCGCCTTAACGGCCACCGCCCAGGTCAATGAACGTTCCGGTGGAATACGACGCCTTGTCCGACAGTAACCAGATAATCGCCTCCGCCACTTCATCCGGGCGCCCGCCACGCGCCATCGGGATTCCGGACTCCAGCTTGCTGACCCGGTCCGGGTCGCCGCTCAAAGCATGAAAATCGGTAAAGATATAGCCAGGGCGTACCGCGTTGACACGGATGCCCTCACCTGCGACCTCTTTCGATAGGCCGATAGTGAAGGTATCCAGCGCCCCCTTGGAGGCAGCGTAGTCAACATACTCACCCGGCGAGCCCAGCCGCGCCGCCACCGACGACACGTTGACGATACTGCCGCCCTGCCCGCCATGGCGGGGCGACATGCGCAACACCGCGTGCTTGGCACACAGGATCGGGCCCAGCACATTGGTCTTGAGGATTTTGAGGATACGAAACTCGGACATCTCATCGACCCGTGACTTGTGCCCCACGGTGCCAGCGTTGTTGACCAGCGCAGTGACCCGACCCAATTCCGCATCAACGCGATTGAACAGGCCGATCACTTCATCCTCGTTGCTGACATCGGCCCGCACGGCAATCGCCTGGGCGCCCAACGCACGCACCTGTTCAAGTACACGGTGGGCCGCGTCTTCATCCGCCTGGTAGTTGATGCAGATGCGATAGCCCTGGCGAGCGGCGAGCAATGCTGTCTGGGCGCCAATGCCACGGCTGCCCCCCGTGATGATGACGACTTTGTCCATGGCTGCGGCCTCCTGATTCAACCGGATGTTTAAGGTTGGATCCAAGAATACCTTTCACTTAATGCTTTTGTCAGGCGCTACCGGCTCTTCGGTGCGCCGGATATTGGCCATGAAGCTGTCGGCTGGCAACGGGTGCCCCAACAAGAAACCTTGCAAGGCGTCACATCCCAGGCGGGTGAGGAAGTCCTGCTGCATATCGGTCTCCACGCCTTCAGCGACAATTCGCAGGCCCAGGGCCTGGCCCAGGGCCACGATGGCCGAGACGATGGCCGCGTCGTCGCTGTCGTGTTCCAGATCACGCACAAAACCACGGTCGATCTTCAACTCGTTGGCCGGCAGGCGCTTGAGGTACATCAGGCTGGAGTAACCGGTGCCAAAGTCATCGATGGACAGGTCCACGCCCATATCCGAGAGCTGCTGCAATACCGTCATGCTCGCGTCGGCATCGCTCATGGCGGTGGTCTCGGTGATTTCCAGCGTGAGGCTGTTGGCCGGCAATTGATGACGCTCCAGCGCGGCCGCTACGCTATTGACCAAGCCGGCGTGGCAGAACTGCAACGCCGACAGGTTGACGGCGATGCGCCAGCTCTCATAACCCTGGGCGTACCACAGGCGCATCTGGCGACAGGCTTCATCGAGTACCCACTCGCCGATGGGAATGATCAGCCCGGTTTTCTCCGCCAGTGCGATAAACGTAGCGGGCATCAGCAAGCCCTGTTGCGGATGCTCCCAGCGCAACAGCGCCTCGGCCCCTACGGCAAGACCACTGACGGCGTCGAACTTGGGTTGGTAATGCAAACGAAACTGCCCCTGCTCCAGGGCATTGCGCAGATCCTGCAGCAATTGCAGTTGTTTGCGCGCATTGGTGTTCATCGACACATCGAAGAAGCTGTAGCCGTTCTTGCCCATGCCCTTGGCGTGATACATCGCCGCGTCGGCGTTCATCAGCAGTTCCTGGGGGTTATTACCGTTGCCCGGGAACATGGCGATACCGATGCTCGCCGAAATCTGCAACTCATGTTCGGCCACCGTGAAGGTGCGATTGATCAGGCTCACCTGGCGCTCGGCCAAGCCCATGGCATCGTCGGGCTGGGTGAGCTGCACCAGCAACACAAACTCATCACCGCCGATGCGGGCCAGGGTGTCCTGGCTGCGCAAATCCTCGCGCAAGCGCAAGCCGACCTCGCGCAGCAACTGGTCGCCCAGGTGATGGCCAAAGGCATCGTTGACCGGCTTGAAACCATCCAGGTCGATAAACATCAAGGCAAAGCAACCGCCCCGCTCGTTCACCGCCTGGATGCCTTGTTGAATGCGATCAGCCAACAACGTGCGATTGGGCAGGCCGGTGAGCATGTCATGCAGGGCCAGGTGGGTAAGTTCCTGATTGGCCAGGGTCAGGGAATCGGCGAGTACGGCGGTGCGCGCTTCCAGCCGCGCATCCAGCACCGAGGTCAAGAGCGCAATGACCAGCACCGCCAGCGAAGTGACCAAGACCAGGTTATCCAGGCCCTTGCCGCTCAAGCCGGTCAAGGCGGCGCCGCAGAAGCTGCCATCGGCAAAGCGCGCCGCAGCCATCCCGGTGTAGTGCATCCCCACGATAGCCACGCCCATCACCACGGCGGCGCCACCCCGTGCCAGCCGTACAAAAGGTGTGTTGCCCCGTAGGTTGAAGGCAATCCACAGGGCGGCGCCGGACGCCACCACCGCGATCACCAACGAAGCGCCGAACAAGGTCGGGGCGTAATCAATGCCGGGTGTCATGCGCATCGCGGCCATGCCGGTGTAGTGCATGCTGGCGATACCGGCGCCCATCACCAGCGCGCCAAATGCCAGTTGCCAGGCCGGTAAGCGTGGCTGGCTGACCAGCCATAACGCAAACCCGCTGGATAGCACGGCGATCAACAGCGAAAACAGGGTAATGGCTACGTCAAAGCCCAGGGCAAACGGCAGGCGCAGGGCCAGCATCCCGATAAAGTGCATGGACCAGATGCCGATGCCCATCGCCACTGCGCCGCCAGTAATCCATAGGTAAACAGCCCGCCCCTTGGCGGTTGCGATACGCCCGGCAAGGTCCAAGGCGGTGTAGGACGCCAGGATGGCCACGCACAGGGAAATCACGACAAGGGAGGTTGAATAGCTACCGATCAGCATGGGAAGTCTCGCGGGCGACGGGGCGCAAAACCCCGTGCCGGGTGGCAAATCGGGCGATTGTAGCGAGTATGAATCCGAGGCAGGTGATTAATTGATCCGTTAGCCATTACGCAGTTTTTGGCGTCAATCGGCTGGCTTCAGCAGGTGTTTTCAACGACGTCACGGACATCAAAATGCGGGGTTTGCGCAAATCCCCTGTGGGAGCGGGCTTGCCCGCGAAAGCGGTGTGTCAGTCACCCCATCTGCTACTGCACTAACGCTTTCGCAGGCAAGCCAGCTCCCACAGGGAGCTGTGCTTAACTGACTGACATTGGGGCAAGCCCACACATTGGGTCTTGCTCCCACAGAATGCGCGGCGCACCCGGTTATTCCTTTTCAGCCAGGGAGGTCTGGCCGTCCCAACCTCCGCCCAAGGCGGCGATCAATTGCACACTGGCCACCAGCCGCGATTGCAGCAAGGTCAACACGGTGCGCTCGTTGCTCAGGGCCGTCGCCTGCACCGTGACCACATCCAGATAGGCAATCAACCCGGCCTTGTATTGGTTTTCGGTCAAGCGCAAGGATTCACGCGCCGCTTCCAGCGCGTCATTGCTGACCACCGCCTCATCGGCGAGCACCTTGAGCTGGACCATGTAGTTTTCCACCTCACGAAAACCGTCCAGCACGGTCTGGCGGTACTTGGCCACGGTCTCGTCATAGCTGGCCACGGTACGGTCAACTTCCGCCGAGCGCTGGCCGCCATCGAACAGGGTCATGGCCAGTTTCGGCCCCACCGACCAGAAGCGGTTCGGCAGGCTGATCCAATCTTCATAGGTACTGCTGGAGTAGCCCCCCGCCAAGCTCAAGGTCAGGTCAGGGTAATAGGCCGCCTTGGCCACGCCAATATTGGCGTTGGCGGCGATCACCGAGCGTTCGGCCGAGGCGATATCGGGGCGCCGCTCCAGCAATTGGGACGGCAGGCTCACCGGTATCTGCGGCAGGGCCGGGATGTCTTTGCTCACCGCCAAGTTGAAGTTGGCTGGCGCCTCGCCGATCAACACCGCAATGGCGTTTTCCAGCTGGGCGCGCTGCCAGATCAGGTCAATCAGGCTGGCCTGGGTGGTCTTGAGCTGAGTTTGCGCCTGGGCGATGGCATCCTTGCCGGCCACACCGGCACGGTACTGGTTTTCGGTCATTTTCAACGAGCGCTGGTAGGTGTCCAACGTGGCTTGCAGCAGGCGCGTCTGCTCGTCCATGACCCGCAATTGCAGGTAGCTTTGCACCAGCTCCGACTGTTGGCTCAGGCGCATTGCGGCCAGGTCGGCCGAGCTTGCCTCGGCGCTGGCTTCGTTGGCCTCCAGGCCACGGCGCAATTTGCCCCAGATATCGGCTTCCCAACTCACGCCTAACTGGGCGTTAAGGGTGTCGCGAATTCCGCTACTGGAACTGCTGAGACTGGCACTGCTGCTGCCGGTGCCCTGGCTGGCGCGGGTTTTGCCAACGCTCAGGTCAACGCTGGGGTAAAACGCCCCGCGTGAGCTGCGCACCAGGGCCTTTGCCTGACGAAAACGCGCTTCGGCCTGGGCGACGGTCTGGTTGGAGGCGTTGAGGCGCACCACCAGGTCGTTGAGTTGACGGTCACCGTACAGCTCCCACCAGGCGCCGCGGGCCAGGGAGTCGCTGGGGTTGGCCTGGCGCCAGCCCTGGGCCTCCTTGAATTGCACCGGCTCGATGACCTCCGGGCGTTTGTAGTCAGGGCCAATGGCGCAGGCGCTGAGCAACATAGCCAGGCCCACTGTAGGAGCGAGCTTGCTCGCGAACGCCGTCAACGATAACGCGCTCATTCTTGATGAGCGCGGCGCATGGGCGTTCTTCGCGAGCAAGCGCGCTCCTACAGGGGTTGCAGGGGCGTTGGTTGGGTCGGTCATAGCGCAGTGTCCAGGGCAGCATCGGTACGCACGCCGCGCCAGGCGTTGAAGCGGTGGCGCGCGCGGTCCAGGTAAAGGTAAACCACCGGGGTGGTGTAAAGGGTCAGGATCTGGCTGAACACCAGGCCGCCAATGATGGTCAGGCCCAGCGGGTGACGCATTTCCGCGCCGTCGCCGCTGCCGAGCAGCAACGGTAAGGCACCGAGGATCGCGGCCAGGGTCGTCATCAGGATCGGCCGCAGCCGCAACAGGCAAGCACTGCGGATCGACTCCAGCGGGCTCATGCCGTCGTTGCGTTCCAGTTGCAGCGCCAGGTCGATCATCAGGATCGCGTTTTTCTTCACCACGCCGATCAACAGGAACAAGCCCAGCAAGGAGATCAGGCTGAACTCGCCGCCCAGCAAGTAGATCGCCAACAACGCACCGACACCGGCCGACGGCAACGTAGACAAGATGGTCAGCGGGTGAATGTAGCTTTCATACAAAATACCCAGCACCAGGTACACCGCCACCAGCGCGCCGAGAATCATGAACGGCTGGCCTTTCTGGGTCGCGGCGAACGCATCGGCAGTGCCTGCCATCTTGGCGATCACGTCTTCGGGCAGCCCGACCTTGGCAATCGCACGCTCGATGGCCGCCGTGCCCTGCTCCACCGTGACCCCGGGCGCCATGTCGAAGGCGATATTCTCCGAAGCAAACTGGCCTTCATGGCTGACGCGGTCGTCGGCCAGGCTGTTCTCATAATGGGCAATGGTCGACAACGGCACCCGTGCGCCGTCGGCGGTGATCACCTGCATCTGGTTGAGGGTGATCGGGTCCTGGGCGTATTTGGGGTTGACCTCCATCACCACCTGGTACTGGTTGAGGCTGTCGTAGATGGTGGAAATCTGCCGCTGGCTGTAAGCGTTGTTGAGCACCGCCGTGACCATGTCCATGTCGATACCCAGGCGCTTGGCCTGGTCGCGGTCGACAATCAGCGTGACCTGGGCCGCGCCCCGGCCTTCGCGGGCGTCGATGGCGGTCAGCTCTGGCAATTCACGCATGGCTGCCACCACTTTCGGGTACCACAGGCGCAGCGCGGCCAAGTCACCGCTTTGCAGGATGTAGGAATACTGCGCGCTGGTCTGGTCGCGGCTGCCACCAAATTGCAGGTCCTGGTCGGCCATCAGGAACAAACGCCCGCCCGGCACCAGCGGCACCTCTTTGCGCAAGCGCTCGATCACTGCCTGGGCAGAGATCTTGCGTTCACTGATTGGCTTGAGGCGCACCAGCATCACTGCATTGTTGGTACCGTTATTACCGCCGATAAAACCGGCTACGCTCAGCACAGCCGGGTCCTTGAGCACCGCCTGGCGAAAGATCTCCATCTTGGGCTGCATCACGCTGAACGACAGGCCATCGTCACCGCGCACAAAACCGATCAACTGGCCGGTGTCCTGCTGGGGCATGAAGGTTTTGGGCACCACCACGTACAGCGCGATATTCACGCCCACGGTGACCAACAGGCTGAGCAAGGTCAGGCGCCGATGGCGCAGCACCCAGTCCAGGCTGGTGGCGTAGCCGGCGACCATACGGTCGTTGACCTTCTGGCTCCAGCGCTGCAAACCGGTCTGCCGGTCCTTCACATGCGGCTTCAACCAGCGGGCGCACAGCATGGGCGTCAGGGTCAGCGAAACAATCAGCGAGACGATGATCGCCGCCGACAAGGTGATGGAAAACTCACGGAACAGGTTGGTGACGATCCCGCCCATAAACAGAATGGACAGGAACACCGCCACCAGCGACACGTTCATTGACAGCAAGGTAAAGCCGACTTCCTGGGCGCCCAGGTAGGCGGCTTTCATCGGTGGCACGCCCTCGTCGATGTGCCGGGAAATGTTCTCCAGCACCACGATGGCATCGTCCACCACCAGCCCGGTGGCGAGGATCAGCGCCATCAGCGAAAAGTTGTTCAGCGAAAAACCGTACAGGTACATCACCGCAAAAGTGCCCACCAACGACACCGGCACCGCCAGGGTCGGGATCAGCGAAGCACGGAAGTTACCCAAGAACAGGTACACCACCAGGATCACCAGCCCCACGGCAATCAGCAGGGTCATTTCCGCTTCATGCAGGGTGGCGGTGATCACGGGCGAGCGGTCCATGGCCAGGCTGAGCTTGACGCTGGACGGCAACACCGCCTGCAACGCCGGCAACTGCGCCTTGATCTGCCGTACGGTTTCGATGATGTTGGCGCCGGACTGGCGGTTGATCACCAGCAACACCGCCGAATCATTGTTGAAGAAGCCGCTGTTGTAGCGGTCTTCAACGCCATCAGTGATCTTCGCCACGTCCTTGAGGCGCAGGGCGGCGCCGTCTTGGTAGCGAATCAGCAGGGGCTCATAGTCCTTGGCTTTTTCCAACTGATCGTTGGCCTGGATCTGCCAGTTGCGCTCGCTGTCTTCCAGGGAGCCTTTGGGCCGGCGCTGGTTGGCGTTGGCGATGGTGTTGCGCACATCGTCCAGGGCGACGCCGTACTGATCGAGGGCCTTGGGTTCCAGCTCGATGCGCACCGCCGGCAGCGAACTGCCGCCGATCTGCACTTCGCCCACGCCCGGCACCTGGGACAGGCTCTGGGACAGGATGGTCGAGGCCAGGTCATACAACTGCCCTTTCTGCAGCACGTCGGAGGTCAGCGACAGCACCATGATCGGCGCCTGGGACGGGTTGATCTTCTTGTAGGTGGGCATGCTGCGCATGCCGCTGGGCAGCAGGTTGCGCGATGCGTTGATGGCCGCCTGCACTTCCCGCGCCGCGCCGTTGATGTCGCGGTCGGAATCGAACGCCAGAATCACCCGGGTAGAGCCCTGGCTCGAGGAACTGCTCATGGTGGTGATACCGGCAATCGCGCCGAATGAGCGCTCCAGCGGCGTGGCCACCGTGGAAGCCATCACCTCGGGGCTGGCACCGGGCAAGCTGGCCGACACCACAATCACCGGGAAGTCGATCTGCGGCAATGGCGACACCGGCAACAGGTTGAAGCTCACGCCACCGAGCAACATGATCGCCAGGCTCAGCAGCATGGTGGCTACCGGCCGGCGGATGAAAGGTCCGGACAGGTTCATGGCTCAACCGGCTCCAGGCGTTGCGGCTCTTTGCGCCAGCGCCGGCCAAGACGATCGAAGTACAGGTAGATCACCGGCGTGGTGAACAGCGTCAGCACCTGGCTTACCAGCAAGCCACCGACCATCACCAGGCCCAGGGGCTGGCGCAGTTCGGCGCCGGAGCCACTGGCGAGCATCAACGGCACCGCACCGAACAAGGCCGCCAGGGTGGTCATCAGGATCGGCCGGAAGCGCAACAGCGCGGCCTGGTAGATCGCCGTCTGTGGGTCCAGGCCCTGGTTGCGTTCGGCGTCGAGGGCGAAGTCGATCATCATGATCGCATTCTTTTTCACGATACCGATCAACAGGATGATGCCGATGATCGCGATCATGCCCAGGTCATTGCCGCTGAGCAGCAACGCCAGCAAGGCCCCCACTGCCGCCGACGGCAAGGTCGAGAGGATAGTGATCGGGTGGATATAGCTCTCATAGAGCACACCGAGCACGATGTACATGGTGACCACCGCCGCCAGGATCAACAGCAAGGTGCTCGACAACGAGGCTTCGAACGCCTGGGCCGCCCCCTGGAACTGGGTTTGCACGCCCACCGGCATGCCGATGTCCTTCTGGGTCTGGTTGATCAGCTCCACGCCTTTGCCCAGCGCCACGCCGGGCGCCAGGTTGAACGACATCATCACCGCCGGGAACTGGCCGATATGGGCAATCGCCAATTGCGCCTGGCGCTGTTCCACATGGGCCAGGCTCGACAGGCGTACCTGGCCACCGTCGGTGGTTTTCACATGGATCTGGTTGAGGGCCGCCGGGCCGAGGGTTTCGCCGGACTGGGCCTGCAACACCACCCGGTACTGGCTGGCCTGGGTGTAGATGGTGGAGATCTGGCGCTGGCCGAAGGCGTCATACAGCGCATCGGTGATGGTCGAAACACTCACGCCCAGGCGCGAGGCCGCATCGCGATCAATCACCAGGTACACCTGCAAGCCTTTGTCCTGCAGGTCACTGGCGACGTCGGTGAGTTCCGGCAACTGGCTGAGGGCGTGCACCAGCTTGCCGCTCCACAATGCCAACAACTCGGCGTCCGGCGAGGACATGCTGAACTGGTACTGGGTACGGCTGACCCGGTCCTCTATGGTGAGGTCCTGCACCGGCTGCATGAACAGGCGGATGCCCACCAGCTTGTCGATCTGCGGTTGCAGGCGGGTGATCACCTGGGCGGCGCTCAAGTCGCGCTGGCCGTGGGCCTTGAGGTTGATCAGCAAGCGGCCGCTGTTGAGGGTGGCGTTATCGCCGTCCACACCAATGTAGGACGACAGGCTCTCGACCGCAGGGTCGGCGAGGATGATCTTCGCCAACTCCTGCTGGCGTTGGCTCATGGCCGCAAAGGAAATCGACTGCGGCGCTTCGGAAATGCCCTGGATCACCCCGGTGTCCTGCACCGGGAAAAAGCCCTTGGGCACCACCAGGTACAGCACCACCGTAAGGCCCAGGGTGGCGATGGCCACCAGCAACGTCAGCGGCTGGTGCTTGAGCACCCATTGCAGCTTGCGGCCGTAGGCTTCAATCAGCCAATCAATCCAGGCGCCGCTGGCTTTGTAGAAGCGGCCCTGCTCTTCTTCCTTGGGTTCGCGCTTGAGCAGGCGCGCGCACATCATGGGCGTGAGGGTCAGGGACACTACCAGGGAAATCAGGATCGCCACTGCCAGGGTGATAGCAAATTCGCGGAACAGCCGCCCGACCACATCAGCCATGAACAGCAGCGGGATCAACACCGCAATCAGCGACAAGGTCAGGGATATCAGGGTGAAACCGATCTGCTTGGCGCCCTTGAGCGCGGCCGCCATCGGCGTCTCGCCTTCCTCGATATAGCGCGAGATGTTTTCCAGCATCACGATGGCGTCGTCCACCACAAACCCGGTGGCGATGGTCAGGGCCATCAGTGTCAGGTTATTGATGGAGAATCCGGCCAGGTACATCACGCCAAAGGTGCCCACCAGGGACAGCGGCACGGCGATGGACGGAATGATCGTGGCGCTGACGCGGCGCAGGAACAGGAACGTCACCATCACCACCAGGGCAATGGCGATCAGCAATTCGTGCTGCACGTCTTTGACCGAGGCGCGGATGGTCTGGGTGCGGTCGGTGAGCACCGTCACGTCCAGGCCGGCCGGCAGGTTGTCGGTGATGCTGGGCAGCAGGGCCTTGATGCGGTCCACCACCTCGATCACGTTGGCGCCTGGCTGGCGCTGGATATTGAGCAGCACGGCCTGGTTCTCGTTGGCCCAGGCGGCAAGACGTTCGTTTTCGGCACCGTCGACGATCTGCGCCACATCCTTGAGCCGCAGCGGCGCACCATTGTTGTAGGCCAGGATCAGTTCGGCATATTGCTCAGGCGAAACCAACTGGTCGTTGGCATCGAGCATCGACACGCGGGTGGGGCCGTCAAAGTTACCCTTGGGCTGGTTGACGTTGGAGGCGGCGATCAGGGCGCGCACGTCCGAGAGATTCAAGCCATTGGCCGCCAGGGCCTCGGGGTTGACCTTGATGCGCACGGCCTGGCGCTGACCACCGGCGATGCTGACCATGCCGACGCCGCTGATCTGCGCGATTTTCTGCGCCATGCGCGTGTCGACCAAGTCATTGAGCTTGGGCAACAACATGGTCTTGGAGGTGATTGCCAGGGTCAGCACCGGGGTATCCGCCGGGTTGACCTTGTTGTACACCGGCGGCGCCGGCAAATCCTTGGGCAGCAGGTTGGTGGCGGCGTTGATCGCAGCCTGCACCTGTTGCTCGGCGACATCCATATTGATGTCGAGGTTGAAACGCAGGGTCAGTACCGAGGCACCGCCGGAGCTGGTAGACGCCATCTGGGTCAGCCCGGGCATCTGCCCGAACTGACGCTCCAGCGGTGCGGTGACCGCGCTGGTCATCACATCGGGGCTGGCGCCGGGGTACAGGGTCATCACCCGGATGGTCGGGTAATCCACCTGGGGCAACGCCGACACCGGCAGCAGGCGGTACGAAATGATGCCGGCCAGGACAATGGCCAGCATGCTCAGCGTGGTGGCGACCGGGCGAAGGATGAACAGGCGCGACAGGTTCATGAACCGACCTTTTGCGCCTTGCCGGCGTCAGCACCGGTCTCCCCTTTCGCTGCGGGCTTGCCTTGCAGGTGTTCGGTCGGCGTGGTCGGCACCTCGCTGCTGGCGTTGACCACTTCGATCTCGCTGCCGTCCTTGAGGCGGTCGGTGCCTTCCAGCACCACGCGGTCGCCAGCGGCCAGGCCTTCCTTGATCACGGTGTTTTCGCCGTCGGTGTCGCCCACCACCAGCGGCTGGACCTTGACCTTCTTGTCGCCGTCGAGCTTGTAGACAAAGGTGCCATTGTTGCCGAACTGGATCGCCGCGGAGGGCGCCAGCACTACGTTGTTCAAGGTGTCGGCCAGCAGGTGCACATTGACGAACTGGTTGGGGAACAGCGCCTGGTCCTTG
Organism: Pseudomonas sp. B2021; assembly: GCF_018135665.1. Lineage (NCBI taxonomy): Bacteria > Pseudomonadati > Pseudomonadota > Gammaproteobacteria > Pseudomonadales > Pseudomonadaceae > Pseudomonas > Pseudomonas sp. B2021. The sequence continues at coordinate 2,964,734 of NZ_SMOF01000001.1, read as the reverse complement.
TTATCGAAACGCGCCTTGAATTTCAGCGTGCCGGTAGTCACGTCAATCTGGTTGTCCAGGCTTTGCAGTACACCGACCGCCTGTTTTTTCACGTCGCTACGGTCCCAGGCTTCCACGGGCAACTTGTTGCCTGCGTGATAACGGGCCAACACGGTTTCCAGGGTATTTTCCGGCAGGGTGAAGGCCACGCTGATCGGCTGGGTCTGGGTGATCACCGCCAGGGCGGTGGTGTCGTTGGCGGCGACGAGGTTGCCGACGTCAAGCTGGCGCAAACCGACGCGGCCACTGATGGGCGCGCGGATCTTGGTGAATTCAAGGTTGAGCTTGGCGTCGTCCACCGCGCCCTGGTTGGTCTTGACCGTGCCCTGGTATTGCAGAACCAGCGCTTCGGCGGTGTCCAGAGTTTGCTTGGCGATACTGTCCTGGGCGTACAGGTCGCGGTAACGCTGTACATCGACCTGGGCGTTCTTCAACTGGGCCTGGTTCTGCAGCAAGGTGCCCTGGGCCTGGAGCAAAGCGTTCTGGTAGCTGCGCGGGTCGATTTCTGCCAGCAGGTCGCCGGCCTTGACCATCTGCCCTTCCTCGAAGGCGATCTTGACCAGCTCACCGCCCACCCGGCTGCGCACATTAATGGTGTTCAGCGCCGTGACCGTACCCAGGGCCTTGTAGTACACCGGAAATTCCCCCAGCACCGCCGGCGCCACACGCACCGGTACCGGCCCGGTGGAACCACCGAAGCCCGGGCGCGCCATGCCGGTCTTGCCCGTGTGCCCCGCCGGAGCATCTTTATGGGCTGCGCCACTGGGCCAGAATTTCCAGCACAGGCCGGCGATAACCAGCAGCACGAGCAGGCCAAACAGCCAGCGGCGGGAGTTGCGGGAGGAGGATTGCATGGAGTGATCAACCATTGGGGGTGAGAGCTTCTTCTTCGGGAGGCTGAAAGATAAGCACTGGGGTGCGTTTAGAAAAGCACCTTTACCGGCTATTTACCTTAGGCTTACAACGTTTAACTTTTTGATCTTAGTCCACCGGCTATTTCGCTAAGCCGCTGACGCTCAAATAAAAACGGCCTGGACTAGGCCAGGCCGCGATCATGCATCATACGTGTTACTGCCAAACGACAGTCATACGTAGAAACAGTTACTTCAACACAGCCAGGGCGGCGTCGTAGTTTGGCTCTTCAGCGATTTCCTTGACCAACTCGCTGTGCAGCACGTTGTCGTTTTCGTCCAGCACCACGACAGCGCGAGCGGTCAGGCCCTGCAGCGGGCCGTCAGCGATGGAAACACCATAGTCAACGGCGAAGTCGGCGTTGCGGAAATCCGACAGGTTCTTAACGTTTTCCAGGCCTTCGGAACCACAGAAACGCGCTTGGGCGAATGGCAGGTCGGAGGAGATGCACAGCACCACGGTGTTGGCCACATCGTTGGCCTGGGCGTTGAACTTGCGCACCGAAGTGGCACAGGTTGGGGTGTCAACGCTTGGGAAGATGTTCAGCACTTTGCGCTTGCCGGCAAAGGTAGCCAGGGTGGCGTTGGACAGATCGCCGGCGGTCAGGGTGAAGTCTGCAGCTTTGGCGCCGACTTTCGGCAGTTCGCCTTCAACCTGGACCGGGTTGCCTTTAAGGGTGACTTGAGCCATGAACGGAATCCTTATGCTGGGTTTGGTTAAACGAATTCGAGAGGCGGAAGTTAACCACAAAGTGCCGAAGCTACCTACCGCCAGACACAAATTGTCATGTCCTCACGCATGATCAATACCGACACCGTCTGGAATCGGGCGCGAACACGTGCTTACCCGCCGAAATTGCGCTGATTTAGATTCAGTTCGATAGACAGGAAATGCCGGGCACCGGAGGTGCCCGGCAAGACGTTGGCGCTCGCGAGCTAGATGCTTACGGCATGCGTCGCTATTGCCCGATCATCGGGTCCGGACATATCAAAGATAAACTCTGCCCTGAACGTTACCGTCTGAGTCCCGCTCGGAATCGCTACTGACTTGTAGTTTGACCAAGTATGCCACTGCCCATCCTGCTTACGGTCATCGGGCGAGTCCAGGTCCCATACCGTGTTGTTGCCGACCTTGACCTCGTAATTAATATTGGCTTTGTTACGTGAACTATCGCCGCTGATCATGTACTCCTCGGTGGTCAACGTCAGCGTGTTACCTGAGCGCTGAAACCTGATACGCAAATTGCCGCTATAGCCGGTAACACCCCTTGTCAATGTGACGTTATGCCAATCAGCTTTAACCGCGTTCCCCTTGTTGGTTTGTTCATGGTCATCCATGGTAGGCACCTCCTAAAAACGATTTGATGAGTTTCCGACCGCCCTACATCCGGAAAGCTGTAGCGAACCTAACACCCTGCACAAGCCGCGATAACTGTGAACGTTGACAGGCCACAAGCTCATTTCGCAATTAAAAACCACGCATTAATCAGCATTTGCTCGCAAGGCTTGTTGCGACGCAAAAGTATGATTTAATCATTCGCTTTTTAAGGCCCGCCGACGGCACGAAGGACTCATTTCATGCATCAACCCGCCACCAAAGTCCTGGTCATTGGCTACGTCTGGCCCGAGCCCCGCTCCTCGGCAGCGGGCGGGCATATGATGCAAATCCTTGAGAGCTTTCTTACGCAAGGTTGGGACATTACCTTCAGCAGCCCCGCCACCATTGGCGAGCACAAGGCCGACCTGCCCGCACTCGGAATCGCCGAACGCGCCATCGAACTGAATAACAGCAGTTTCGATGACTTTGTCCGCGAACTGGCCCCGGACATCGTATTGTTCGACCGTTTCATGATGGAGGAGCAATTCGGCTGGCGCGTGGAACAATGCTGCCCCGACGCCCTGCGGGTGCTGGAGACCTCCGACCTGCAAAGCCTGCGGGACGCTCGCCACCAGCGTTTCAAGGAGCAGGTGAAAGCCAACCCCGACAGCGACGACTTCAGCGCCCTGTTCGCGCCGGCATTGGAGGACGAGTTCCAGCGCATGGCCGATACCGACTTGGCCAAACGCGAAATCGCCGCCATCTACCGCTGTGACATCAGCCTGATGATCTCCGACGTGGAAATCCGCCTGCTCACCGAACAGTTCAAGGTGCCGGCCGCCCTGCTCCACTGGTGCCCGTTGATGCTGCAACCGCCCACCGACGCATTTGCGCCCTTTGAAGACCGTGCGCATTTCCTCAGCATCGGTAACTTCCGCCACGCGCCCAACTGGGATGCGGTGCTTTGGATGAAGCACAGCCTGTGGCCGCTGATTCGCCAACAACTGCCGGGCGCGCAGTTGCACATCTACGGTGCCTACACGCCGCCCAAGGCCACGGCCCTGCACAACCCGGCGCAGGGTTTCCATGTGATGAACTGGGCCGAAGATGCGCTGCAAGTCATGACGGCCGCGCGTATCTGCCTGGCACCACTGCGCTTTGGCGCCGGCATCAAGGGCAAGTTGGTGGACGCCATGCTGTGCGGCACGCCCAATGTCACCACCCCCATCGGTGCCGAGGCCATGGGCGATGACCAACCCTGGCCCGGCGTAATCGCACAGGACGCCACGGCCCTGGCCGCCGCTGCCGTGGCCCTTTACCAAAGCCGCGAGCGCTGGACCCAGGCCCAGGAACAAGGGCGCCAACTGCTGGCCCGGCGCTATGACCAGGACGTGCACGGGCCCGCCTTGGTGGAATGCCTGGAACGTTGCCGCAGCAACCTTGCGGCCCATCGCCGGGACAACTTCACCGGCAGCATGCTGCGCCACCACGCGCATAAAAGTACCCAGTACATGTCCCAGTGGATCGAGGCCAAAAACCGCACCCTATAAACACTGGCGCTGGCGAGGTCGCGCGCGACGGGGCATTATCCTACGCAGCAACCACAATAAAGCGACGGCAGCATGACCCGAGCAACGCGCATCACCGACCCTTCCTACGAGTTGATGGACGACCACAACGGCCTGTCCATCATTTATCGCCAGCACGGCTTCCCCTGCCCCCTGGTGCGCTGGCATTTCCACAAGGAATACGAACTGCACCTGATCGTCGCCAGCTCCGGCAAGGTGTTTATCGGCGACTACATCGGCAACTTCTACCCCGAAAGCCTGTTCCTCACGGGCCCCAACCTGCCGCATAACTGGATCAGCCAGGTGGAAGAAGACGAAATCGTGCCCAAGCGCGACATGCTGGTGAACTTCACCGATGAATTGTTCGAACACGGCAGCCACATCTTCACCGAACTCAAAAGCCTGGCGCCGCTGCTTGAACGTGCGCAATACGGCATCGAATTTCGCTGCAAAAAAACCATCGCCCACGCCATGACCCTGATGCAACGTATCGAAGACGCCCAAGGCATGGCACGCCTGGGGCACTTCTTCATCCTGCTGGAAGTATTAAGCGCCTGTGAGGACTACCAGTTACTGTCCGGCGTCACCACGCCACAGCAAGCCGACGAACACAGCATCGACCGCACCAACCGCGCGGTGGACTACATCTTTGCCCACTACGCCCGGGAGCTGCCGCTGGAAGAAGTGGCGGAGTACCTGGGGATGAAGCCAACGTATTTTTCCAGGGTGTTCAAACAGGCGACCGGGCGCACTTTTATTGAATTCGTCAATCGGCTGCGCATCAGCAAGTCCTGTGAATTGCTGGCCGATGGGGACAAGGCGGTGACGGATGTGTGCTTTGAGTCGGGGTTCAATAATATTTCCAACTTCAATCGGCGGTTTCAGCAGCTTAAGGGGATGACGCCGTCTCACTATCGGCGGTTGGCGGTGCAGCGGTTGACGGAGCAAAATCTGGCTTAAGCGGGGCATCCACTGGTCAGAACTGTCGATTCTGACAGTGTCGTACAGCCAGGAGGTTAGCCATGCTGGGGTTCTGGCATCCGAGCGGAATTCGCCATGAAAAAGTCGACGACTGTTTTTGCTATCAACGAATCCACACGTTTCGATATCCCAGGGGACACTTGGAGCTGGACCGGTGAGGGCGAGATATATGAGGACGATTACGACAATCAATACCGCTGGTTCTCCAGAGCGGTAGCCAGAGATTGGGGCCGGGCATTGACCGGACTTGAAGACATTCAGTTGACCATTCGGCTACGTGGCGAGCAAACGGGCGAAACACTCATTGCCACTCATCCGGGAGGCTCGGAAGAACTGCATAATATAACGCCTGGAAAGCCTGCCCTTTACCGGTTCTACCTCCGGTCCACAGTGACCGGCGAAGTTTCAGTGCGCCTTAATTTCAAATCCAACCGGATCATGGTGATCGATACGATCAATGTGATAGGGCCGGTCAGTCCGTGGCGCCGTATACTTGGACGTTTTTTCCGCTTGTTCAACAGTCATAAGGCATAAAGGGGGCGCATTTATTTCGGCTTAAATAAATGCGTGCCCTTTTTCAGTATTCCACGCTTTTCTACGTTAAAGATAAATTTTGCTGCTGTACTAAGGATGACCTCGGTTGATTAACGAAAAAACCAACGTTTTAATCTGCATTGTGGATGTGTACTGAAAGGACACTTTCAGATTTGGGAAGTTAATCTGATCCAGCGAATAAGTATCAAAGCCACCCAATACGGTATCCAAAGGCAGCTTCGTCAGGCCTTGTGATTCCATGGGCATACCGAAAGCTGCTCGCACCTCTGACTTGGATGCTAATAACGCGAAAGGCTTGGGAAGTTCACCCTTGTACTCTGTTGAACCTTCAACAGTAGAGCGCAGGGTGATAAAGAGTCGCTCGTACCTCCTCGTCTCAGCCCAGAAGCTTAACTCCAGGCCGTCAGCTGATTTTTTCAGCGATAACCAATCACGCCCGTTATAGAGCTCAGTGAGTGGCAGGTCTGGAATAATCCCATGAAAAATTAAATCCTCATAGAGCCATCCTAGATGTTTGATCCAACGCTCAATTGTCACGACGCCCATCAATACCATCCTTATTTTTGACTGTTATCGTCTATCTGAGAAAGAGCGAATTCTGTTCTTGGCCACACGTAAAATCATGGGAGACTTGCTGGAGCAAACAGCTAATTGCCACTGGCGATCATGTTGGCAATTCGACGCTCCATAGCTATAGCAAGCCTCTGTGAGAGCTCAATCGTGTCCGGAATCAATCAAAGAGAAACTGATATTGTTAACTCTAAGATTTTCCAGATAGCTGAGAGCTACCATCACGTTGGGATGTACCTTTTGGTCCAAGTAATATATGTCTGCTCCGCCCCGCACGCCCAATCCACCGGGCAGTTTTACGGAGGGCTTGGATTTAGTGGGCACACCTAAAACCTCACGTACGTATCGTTGATCCATATCTAACTTGAACGGTTGAGGTAATTGCCCGGCATAGACAGGCTGCCCGACTGTTTGAATCAGGACGATCATTACTTGTTCCAGCCGTTTTGTTTCTGCCCAGAACCATAATTTCACGCCGGGTTCTGGATTTTGAATCAGCTCCTCGTTATCAGACGTATCAAAGAGCCGCTTGAGCAGTAAATCCTGAATGAGCCCTTCGCTCACCAATTTTTGATAAGGAAAACCAAGCCCTCCAACTAAACGACTGATCGCACCGGCGCCCACCAGTACCCTCCTGAGTTTGGTTAATGTCATCGCTGCTGACGAGAGGCTCCAATACCGAACTCATCACCTGCACTTGATTAAAATCAAAGAAGCACTATCTGCGCTTGGCGTTGCAGCGGCTAACTGAGCAGAAACCGGCTCGAAACAAGTCAAACTAACTGGCTTATTCTCCGCTGCACAATGCAAAAGTTAGCGTTTCGACCATCATTTCGGCATTGTAGCTGAAACCTACACGGACGCCGGGATGGGTTTCTTGATGCAGTCGATATGCGTCCCATCCACCACTTTTTTTGCTACCACTACCGGGCAGTTTGCTAGGACCTATAGATTTATATGGCATACCTAGTTCGCTACGAACGCTGAACTGATTCATCTGGCTAACGAAGGGGGACGGTAGACCCCCTTTGTAAACGTGATCGTTTTCGTCGCGTTGAATAAGCGTTAATAATACCTTCTCAAATATCACATTTTTTTTGCAAACCAGAGCTCTACGCCTTCGACCGGAAACTGGACCCACTCTTCGTTTTCCGCGGTATCCAACAACGGCATCAATGAGCCTCTGAAAATCAAGCCCTCACTGATCAATTCGGCGTAAGTGCGTCCCAGCCGACTGATCAACTTGTTAATCGCTGCAGCATCCATTAATACCACCCTTGTTTCTGATTGATATCGTGCCGGCGAGAATGATCAACCTCTATGCCTTGGCGACTTGCTTGATCGAATGACTAATCTCCACAGGCGAACATTGTCTCCTATCGAGGATTAAGGACAGCACAGAGCAAGCGATCACCAGTTTGCAACTGGCGATCATATTGGCAGTTCACCTGCTCCATGCTTGAGGCAACACGCTTCTAATTTATCACCGAGAAACTGATATTGTTTACAGCATAGCTTTCAAGATAACCAATTATAACTTTTGCATTCGGATGCCATTCGTTGGACAACTTATATGCATCCCACCCTCCCCGTATACCCAGCCCCCCTGGAAGCCTGGCACGACCTCTCGAATCAATAGGTTCTCCCAAAGCACTACGCACACTTTGCTGATTAATCAACAGGGAAAATGGAGCGGGTAACCCTCCAGCATAAACCGGTTGCCCGACCGTCGGGATGAGTGTGATCAGAATCTGCTTCAGGGACTTGGTCCTGTCATTGAAGAGCAACTCCACTCCCTCTACTGGACGCATGGTCGGCCAATCGCTGTCCTCAAATGGCTTCATCAGCGGTTGATTGGGAACCTTCCCACTTGCTACAAGTTCGGTAAAACCGAGTCCTAAACTCTCCACCCACAACTTAATCGTTGGCGCGTCCATTAATACCACCCCATTTCTTTATTGATTTTATGCATCTTGGTCCGCGCATCTTCAAGGTCCGCTTCTTTGAACCCTTCCTCAAGCATGTAGGGCTTTATTGCATTAAAATTTCGCTCTACCGCACCTCGTAAATCAGCTGCATCCACCTGTCGTTTGAATTTTGTGTTTCTGCCTCCGAAGGTCTCACTGTATTTCTGATGAACACGAGATGGTATCGCGATGCTCACAGCGTTTTTCATTGCCTGCTTCCGATCAACTTCATCAAGATGCGGAAAATTTTCTACCAAGTAATACTCTAACGCCGCTTGGGAAGGCATGTGATCCAAGTGCATTCCTTCACGAGGCCGTCCACTGAACGCACCATAAATATCAACCTCCAACGGCCTGACCGCCGGCTTGGCAAACACCAAATACAACGGCGGCACACCCGAATCAGCCGGAAACGAAATGATCGTATCCTGCCAGGTGATGTTTTCT
>NZ_SMOF01000001.1:2940972-2956338 GCF_018135665.1 Pseudomonas sp. B2021 | reverse complement strand
AACTGGTGCCCTCACAACCGCTGGTTACCTTGCCACCCACCGTGGTGGTTGAACCCGTGGTGATGTTGTAGCGCTTCACATCGGCTTCTCCACGCGGTCGTTGAGAGAGGCGTTGATTGGGCCGGTTACCTGCTGGATTTGCGTATCAGTGCTCTTCATGTTTTGTCCTTTTTCAGCGCGCAGGGGTACTCAAACGCGGTCATGGCGTTGATGTGTGCAAAGGGAATAGCGCCGAACTGGCGCAAGAAAGATGTTGCTGGCCGGCGCTAAGCCAAACAACTGTCCGTTCGGCTAGGTATTGGGAAAAACAGAAACGTCTTACACGGCTTTGAGGTTGCCCCTAGGACACTCCATCTCTAGTCTCCTTACACCGCTGCACACTCAGCGGTCGGGCGTCGCGGCCTGTATTTCTCCGGATTCTTTAATACATCTGCGGAGCTTGACCATGATCAAACCCACCTCAAATCCCTCGCTCGATCCAGCACCCAGCGTGCTATTCACCGTTAAAGACGGCATCTGCACCCAAGACCTGCTGGTCAACCTCAGCGAATCCCTCGCCTCTGCCCACGCCCTCACCTGCGATTTCGCCTTTGAACTCGACGGCTCGCGACGAGAAGGTGCGCTGGGTATTGCACAGTTGATCGAGGTGTCTCGGTTGTTGGCTGAACGTGTACTGGCTGATATTGAGCGTTAAACACTGCGCTGATCGTTCCCATGCTCCGCGTGGGCATGCATTCCGGGACGCTGAGCGTCCCAAGTGGCGTTACCACGCAGAGCGTGGGAACGATCAAGTGTTAAACACTGCACTGAGGATCGTTCCCGCGCTCCGCGTGGGCATGCATACCGTGACGCTCTGCGTCACCCCGGTACGCAGAGCGTCCCTAGCGGCGTTACCACGCGGAGCGTGGGAACGATCAGGTGGTCGACGAGTGCAAAAAAGTATCAGTAAGCGTGCTCCCAAGGATTTGTCACCGCCGCTTTTGAAGGCTGTAATCAACGCACACTCTTCCTGACTCCTTGTAGGAAGACACAACAACAATAACCGTCCTTCTGTAGCCCTCTGGGCGCGGAAATGGAGTGCGCGATGAAGTTCACAGCAAAAGCATTGCTTGCCTGTACCTGCATGACCCTCAGCGCCGTCAGCCTTGGCGCGCAAACCCTGACCATTGCCACCGTCAATAACAGCGACATGATCCGCATGCAGAAGCTCTCGAAAACCTTCGAGGCTGAGCATCCGGAGATCAAGTTGAACTGGGTGGTGCTCGAAGAAAACGTGCTGCGCCAACGCCTGACCACCGACATCGCCACACAAGGCGGGCAGTTCGATGTGTTGACCATCGGCATGTACGAAGCCGCACTCTGGGGCGCCAAGGGGTGGCTGGAGCCGATGAAGGACTTGCCAGCGTCCTACGACCTCGACGATGTGTTCCCTTCGGTGCGTGACGGCTTGTCGGTCAAGGGCTCGTTGTACGCCCTGCCGTTCTACGCCGAAAGCTCGATCACCTATTACCGCACCGACCTGTTCAAGGACGCCGGGCTGAGCATGCCCGAGCACCCAACCTGGAGCCAGATCGGCGAATTCGCCGCCAAACTCACCGACAAGTCCAAAGAGCAATACGGCCTGTGCCTGCGCGGCAAAGCCGGTTGGGGTGAGAACATGGCGCTGATCACCACCCTGGCCAACGGCTTCGGCGCGCGCTGGTTCGATGAGAAGTGGCAGCCAGAATTCAACGGCCCCGAGTGGAAGAACGCGCTGAACTTCTACGTCGACAACATGAAGAAATCCGGCCCGCCGGGTGCCTCCAGCAACGGTTTCAACGAAAACCTGGCGCTGTTCAACAGCGGCAAGTGCGCGATCTGGGTGGATGCCAGCGTGGCCGGCTCGTTTGTCACCGACAAGAGCCAGAGCAAGGTCGCAGACCATGTGGGCTTTACTTTCGCGCCCCATGAGAAAACCGATAAGGGCACCTCGTGGCTGTACTCCTGGAGCCTGGCGATCCCGACCAGTTCCAAGGCCAAGGACGCCGCCAAGGTGTTCACCAGTTGGGCCACCTCCAAGGAATACGGACAGCTGGTGGCCAAGACCGATGGCATCGCCAATGTGCCGCCCGGTACGCGCCAATCCACCTACAGCGATGAATACATGAAGGCAGCGCCGTTCGCCAAGGTGACGCTGGAGTCGCTGAAAGTGGCCGACCCGACCAAGCCAACCGAGAAGCCGGTGCCGTATATCGGTATCCAGTTGGTAACCATTCCTGAATTCCAGGCGATTGGTACCCAGGTGGGCAAGTTCTTCTCGGGGGCGTTGACCGGTCAGCAAACCGTCGATGCTGCATTGACCGCCGCGCAGAACACCACCGAGCGGGAAATGAAGCGGGCTGGTTACCCCAAGTAACCCAATTTCACCCGCGCAAATGTAGGAGCAGGGCTTTTGTGGGAGCTGGCTTGCCTGCGATGCAAACAACTCGGTCTATCAGTAGCACCGAGGCGATACCATCGCAGGCAAGCCAGCTCCCACAGTGACCGCGCTCCGACGCAGATTCTGTAGGCATCTGACTGGTTCTGATCACCATGAATACACCCACCAAAAACCGCCTGGCCAACCCCGGCTGGTTTCTCGTCAGCCCCTCGGTGGCCTTGCTGCTGCTGTGGATGATCGTGCCGCTGGGCATGACCCTGTACTTTTCGCTGATCCGCTACAACCTGCTCTACCCCGGCGAAAACCAATTCGTGGGGTTGGAAAACTTCAGCTACTTCATCACCGACTCGGGTTTCCTGCCCGGCGCCACCAATACCCTGTTGCTGGTGGGCAGCGTGTTGCTGATCAGCGTGGTGTTCGGCGTGTTGATCAGTGCGCTGCTGGAGGCCAGTGAGTTCCTGGGGCGCGGCGTCGTGCGGGTAATGCTGATCTCGCCGTTCTTCATCATGCCCACCGTCGGCGCGTTGATCTGGAAGAACCTGATTTTCCACCCGGTGTCGGGGATTCTCGCCGCCGTGTGGAAGTTCTTCGGCGCCGAGCCGGTGGACTGGCTGGCGCATTACCCGCTGCTGTCGATCATCATCATTGTGTCGTGGCAATGGCTGCCTTTCGCGATCCTACTGCTGATGACCGCCATGCAGTCCCTGGACCAGGAACAAAAAGAGGCCGCACGCCTGGACGGTGCCGGCGCCATTGCGATCTTCTGGCACCTGACCTTGCCCCACCTGGCGCGCCCGATTGCCGTGGTGGTGATGATCGAAACGATCTTTTTGCTCTCGGTGTTCGCCGAAATCTTCACCACCACCAACGGTGGCCCCGGCTACGCCTCCACCAACCTCGCCTACCTGATCTACAACCAGGCGCTGGTGCAGTTCGACGTGGGCATGGCCTCGGCCGGCGGCTTGATTGCCGTGGTCATTGCCAATATCGCGGCGATCATCCTGGTGCGGATGATCGGCAAAAACCTGACTGACAAGCCTTGAGGGCCGCGCCATGACGCTTCAACAATCCCGCCGCCTGCAAAGCCTGTTGCTCGGCACGTTGGCCTGGGCCATCGCGATCCTGATTTTCTTCCCGATCTTCTGGATGGTGCTGACCAGCTTCAAAACTGAAATCGACGCGTTCGCCACCCCGCCGCAGTTCATCTTCACGCCGACGCTGGAGAACTACCTGCACATCAACGAGCGCAGCAACTACTTCGCCTACGCCTGGAACTCGGTGGTGATTTCCTTCAGCGCCACCGCCCTGTGCCTGCTGATTTCGGTGCCGGCGGCCTACTCCATGGCGTTCTACGAAACCCAGCGCACCAAGGGCACGCTGCTGTGGATGCTGTCGACCAAGATGCTGCCGCCGGTGGGCGTGCTGATGCCGATCTACCTGTTGGCCAAGAGCTTTGGCCTGTTGGATACACGCATTGCGCTGATCATCATCTACACCCTGATCAACCTGCCGATTGTGGTGTGGATGGTGTACACCTACTTCAAGGACATCCCCAAGGACATCCTCGAAGCCGCCCGCCTGGACGGCGCCTCCCTGTGGCAGGAAATGGTGCGGGTGCTGCTGCCCATTGCCAAGGGTGGCCTGGCCTCCACGGTGTTGCTGTCGTTGATCCTGTGCTGGAACGAGGCGTTCTGGTCGCTGAACCTGACCTCCTCCAGCGCCGCGCCGTTGACCGCCTTGATCGCCTCTTACTCCAGCCCCGAAGGCTTGTTCTGGGCCAAGTTGTCCGCCGTCTCGACCCTGGCCTGCGCGCCGATCCTGATCTTTGGCTGGATCAGCCAGAAGCAGTTGGTACGCGGTTTGTCCTTTGGCGCCGTCAAATAATAATTCAAAAAGGAGGCCCATCATGGCCAACCTGAAAATCAAGAATCTGCAAAAAGGCTTCGAAGGTTTTTCCATCATCAAGGGCATCGACCTGGAAGTGAACGACAAGGAATTCGTGGTGTTCGTCGGCCCGTCGGGCTGTGGCAAGTCCACCCTGCTGCGCCTGATCGCCGGCCTGGAAGAAGTCAGCGACGGCACCATCGAACTCGATGGCCGCGACATCACCGAAGTCACCCCGGCCAAACGCGACCTGGCCATGGTGTTCCAGACCTACGCGCTGTACCCGCACATGAGCGTGCGCAAGAACATGTCATTTGCCCTGGACCTGGCCGGTGTCGACAAGAAACTGGTCGAGAGCAAAGTCAGCGAAGCGGCGCGTATTCTTGAGCTGGGGCCTTTGCTGGAGCGCAAGCCCAAGCAGCTCTCGGGCGGCCAGCGCCAGCGCGTGGCGATTGGCCGGGCGATTGTGCGCAACCCGAAGATCTTCCTGTTCGACGAACCGCTGTCCAACCTCGACGCCGCCCTGCGCGTGCAAATGCGCCTGGAGCTGGCGCGCCTGCATAAAGAACTGCAAGCGACCATGATCTACGTGACCCACGACCAGGTCGAAGCCATGACCCTGGCCGACAAGGTAGTGGTGCTCAACAGCGGGCGCATCGAACAGGTCGGCTCGCCGCTGGAGCTGTACCACCAGCCGGCCAACCTGTTTGTGGCCGGCTTTCTCGGCACGCCGAAGATGGGCTTCCTCAAGGGCCAGGTCACCCGCGTCGACAGCCAAGGCTGCGAGGTGCAACTGGACGCCGGCACCCTGATCAACCTGCCGTTGAGCGGCGCCACCCTGAGCGTGGGCAGCGCGGTGACCCTGGGCATTCGCCCCGAGCATCTGGAAATCGCCACACCAGGGCAAACCACCCTGACCGTCACCGCCGACGTCGGCGAGCGCCTGGGCAGCGACACGTTCTGCCACGTCATCACCCGTAACGGCGAGCCGCTGACCATGCGTATCCGTGGCGACATGGCCAGCCAATACGGCGAGACGCTCCAGCTGCACCTGGACCCGGCGCACTGCCATCTGTTCGACGCCGATGGCGTCGCCGTGGCCCGCCCACTGCGCCCTGCCGCCTGATTTCGTGAGTATTTCCCGATGAAATTGAATAAAGCCAACCTCACCCAACTGGCGCCCGAAGTGCAGGTGCCGACCTACGCGCTTGCCGATACCCGCCAGGGCATCGCGCACATTGGCGTCGGCGGTTTCCACCGTGCGCACCAGGCGTTTTACACCGATGCCCTGATGAACACCGGCGAGGGCCTGGACTGGAGCATCTGCGGCGTCGGCCTGCGCAGTGAAGACCGCAAGGCCCGCGACGACCTTGCCGGCCAGGATTACTTGTTCACCCTGTATGAACTGGGCGACACCGACGACACGCAAGTGCGTGTGATCGGCTCGATCAGCGACATGCTGCTGGCCGAAGACGGCGCCCAGGCGCTGATCGATAAACTCGCCAGCCCCCAGATCCGCATCGTCTCGCTGACCATCACCGAAGGCGGTTACTGCATCGACGACAGCAACGGCGAGTTCATGGCCCACCTGCCGCAGATCCAGCATGACCTGGCGCACCCGAGGGCACCGAAAACCGTGTTCGGCTTTATCTGCGCCGCCCTCACCCAGCGCCGCGCCGCCGGCACGCCGGCCTTTACGGTGATGTCCTGCGATAACCTGCCCCACAACGGCGCCGTCACCCGCAAGGCCCTGCTGGCCTTCGCCGCCTTGCACGACGCCGGGCTGCACGACTGGATCAAGGCCAACGTGAGCTTCCCGAATGCCATGGTTGACCGCATCACGCCAATGACCAGCACCGCCCACCGCCTGCAACTGCACGACCAGCACGGGATTGACGATGCCTGGCCGGTGGTGTGCGAACCGTTTGTGCAGTGGGTGCTGGAAGACAAATTCGTCAACGGTCGCCCGGCCTGGGAAAAGGTCGGCGTGCAGTTCACCGATGACGTCACGCCTTACGAAGAAATGAAGATCGGCCTGCTCAACGGCAGCCACCTGGCTCTGACGTACCTGGGGTTCCTCAAGGGCTACCGGTTCGTTCACGAGACCATGAACGACCCCGTGTTCGTGGCGTATATGCGCGCCTACATGGACCTAGATGTCACGCCGAACCTGGCACCGGTGCCCGGTATCGACTTGACCGAGTACAAGCAGACCCTGGTGGATCGCTTTTCCAACCAGGCGATTGCCGACCAGTTGGAGCGCGTATGCTCCGACGGTTCATCGAAGTTTCCCAAGTTCACCGTGCCGACCATCAACCGCCTGATTACCGACGGCCGCGAAACTGAGCGTGCCGCGCTGGTGGTGGCGGCCTGGGCGCTGTACCTGAAAGGCGTGGATGAAAACGGCACGCGCTACAGCATCCCGGACCCACGGGCAGCGTTCTGCCAGAACCTGGTGAGCGATGATGCGCTGATCAGCCAGCGATTGCTGGGGGTGGAAGAGATTTTTGGCACGGCTATTCCCAAGTCGGCGGCGTTTGTGGCAGCGTTCGAGCGTTGCTATGCAAGCCTGCGCGACAAAGGCGTCACAGCCACACTGCAAAACCTGCTGAACAAACCGGATTAAACAGGTGGGAGCTGGCTTGCCTGCGATAGCGGTCTGGCAGTCACCGCAGGGTTGACTGGACCACCGCTATCGCAGGCAAGCCAGCTCCCACATCGACCGTATTTTCAATCCAACAATAAGACTGCTGAGCACTCCCTCATGACCCAGCAAAACCTTTACCTCGGCATCGATTGCGGCACCCAGGGCACCAAGGCCATCGTCCTCGATGCGTCCAGCGGCAAGGTGCTGGGCCTGGGCGCCGCCGCGCACACTTTGATCAGCGGCGCCAATGGTCGCCGCGAACAACATACCCAGGAATGGCTGGACGCCTTCACCGCCGCCACCCACCGCGCCCTGCAACAGGCCGGCGTGGATGGCCAGGACATCCTCGGCATCGGCGTGTCCGGCCAGCAACACGGCCTGGTGCTACTGGACGAACAAGGTGAAGTGTTGCGCCCGGCCAAACTGTGGTGCGACACCGAAACCACGCCGGAGAACGACCGGCTGCTGCAACATCTGGGCGGCGAACGTGGGTCCCTGGAGCGCCTGGGTGTGGCTATCGCACCGGGCTACACCGTGTCCAAGCTGCTCTGGACCCGTGAACAGCATCCGGACGTCTTCGCACGCATCGCCCATATCCTGCTGCCCCACGATTACCTCAACTACTGGCTCACCGGCCGCGCCTGCGCCGAGTACGGCGACGCATCGGGCACCGGTTACTTCAACGTGCGCCGCCGCGAATGGGATGTGGCAATGCTCCAGCACATCGACCCCAGCGGCCGCCTGCAAGCCGCGTTGCCGACACTGATCGAAGCCGACCAAGCGGTGGGCACCATCCTACCGGCCATCGCCGAGCGCCTGGGCATCAACCCCAACGCGGTGGTGTCCAGTGGTGGCGGCGACAATATGATGGGCGCCATTGGTACCGGCAATATCGCCCCCGGCGTGATCACCATGAGCCTGGGTTCATCGGGCACCGTGTATGCCTTTGCCGACCAGCCGAACGTCAGCCCCCAGGCCTCGGTGGCGACCTTCTGCTCTTCCAGCGGCGGTTGGCTGCCGCTGATTTGCACCATGAACCTGACCAATGCCACCGGGGTGATTCGCGAGCTGTTCGAACTGGACCTCGACGCCTTCAACGCCCTGGTCGAACAGGCGCCGATCGGCGCCGAGGGGGTGAGCATGTTGCCGTTTCTCAACGGCGAACGCGTGCCCGCCCTGCCCCACGCTACCGGCAGCCTGCAGGGCTTGACCATGACCAACCTGACCCGCGCCAACCTGTGCCGCGCGGTGGTCGAAGGCACCACCTTCGGCCTGCGTTATGGCCTCGACCTGCTGCGCCAGACCGGCCTGCAAAGCCAGAGCATCCGCCTGATCGGCGGCGGCTCGAAAAGCCCGCTGTGGCGGCAGATGGTCGCCGATATCATGCACACCGAAGTGGTGTGTACCGAACAGAGCGAGGCCGCCGCCCTGGGCGCGGCGATCCAGGCGGCGTGGTGCCAGAGCGGCGAACCGCTGGCCAGCCTGTGCGATAAATGCGTGAGCATTGACCCTGCCAGCCGCACCTTACCCGTGGCCGCCAATGTCAGCGCCTATCAACAGGCGTATGAGCGTTATCAACAGCACGTGGCAACCCTTTAAGAGCGAGCAACTATGTATCTGGTGTGTGGTGAAGCGCTGTTTGATTTCTTCAGCGAGGAGGATGCCAGCGGGCAGGCCGCCAAGCTCAATTACAAGGCGATTGCCGGTGGCTCGCCGTTCAACGTAGCGGTGGGTCTGCGCCGCCTGGGGATCGAGTCCGGGTTCTTCGCCGGCCTGTCCACCGATTACCTTGGACGGCGCTTGCAGCAAGTACTGAAAGACGGAGGTATCAGCGAACGCTTTCTGGTTGAGTTCGACGCGCCGACCACCCTGGCGATGGTCGCCGTGGGCGCCAACGGCTCGCCGCAGTACAGCTTTCGCGGCGAAGGCTGCGCCGACCGGCAATTGCAACTGACGCACCTGCCGCCCCTGGGCGATGAGATTCGCGGGCTGCATGTGGGCTCGTTTTCACTGGTGGTACAGCCCATTGGTGACACGCTGCTGAGCCTGGTCAAGCGTGAAAGCGGCAAGCGCCTGATCAGCCTCGACCCCAACGTGCGCCTTAACCCGCAGCCCGATATTCAGCTGTGGCGTGCGCGCGTCGCAGAGCTGGTGCAACACGCCGACCTGATCAAGGTCAGCGACGAAGACCTGCACCTGCTCTACCCCGAACACACACCGGAAAGCGTGCTGCAAGGCTGGCTGCAACACCGTTGCCAATTGGTGTTCCTCACCCGTGGTGGCGATGGCGCGTCGGTGTTTAGCCGTCAGCATGGCACCTGGTCGCAACCTGCGGTTAAGGTGGTGATGGCCGATACGGTGGGCGCTGGTGATACCTTCCAGGCGGCGCTGATTGCGTGGCTGACGGAACAGCAGTTGGATTCAGTTGACGGGCTGCAGAACCTGAGCCGCGAGCAGATCGACGCCATGCTGGGTTTCGCGATTCGGGCTGCCGCCCTGACCTGCAGCAAGACAGGGCCGGACCTGCCCTATCGTCACCAATTGGATTGAGGCGAGCGGGCAAAAAATCAAAGTGCCAGCATGCAGGCCACGTATTCCGTGGCCTGCGCGTCATGTACAAAAAAATTGCGCTACTGAAAAACTGTGCTAAACCCAAAAACAGGAGCAGTTATTACAATAAACCTAGGACACCCCCATGCAAAAGCCCAGTGGTTTCTCGACCCGGGCCGTTTTAGCTGTCGGCCTCATCTCATTGCAATACATGATCCCTCAATCCTCCCACGCCGCCTGCGTTCTCACCCCGGGAACCGGTAACGACACCTACACGTGCGACAGCGGCAGCAGTCCCGGCTTGACCGATCTTTCCGGGGATAACCGCCTGAACCTCCCTGCGGGCGGCACCGGTACCATCAACGGTAATGTCACCTTTGGCCCTGGGGTCGATGCCGTGCGCATCGACTCGGGCCTGATCACCGGTGTGGTGCAACAAGGCGCCGGTATCGACGATTTCCTCATGACGGGCGGGCAGATCCTGGCCCTGTTCCAGGGCGATGGTCTCGACACCTTCAGAATGGAGGGCGGCACCATCGTCGGTGCTTTTGAGGACGGCGATGTGGCCTACCAGAGCGGTGGCACTATCGGTCGGGTCAATATGAAGCTGGATAAAAACTTCTATGAAATGACCGGGGGGACCATTGAAGGCAACTTGGTCACCGGCTTTGATGTCGACACGATCCGCATGTTAAACGGCTTCATAGGTGGCAACATCAGTACCAGCGGCGGCGATGACAGCATTACCGTCAGCGGTGGCGTGATCAATGGCGAGATTCGCGCCAGCGTCGGCAACGATACGTTTAACTGGCTGGGTGGAGGCCAGATCAACTCGTCGGTATTGATGGGTGATGGCGACGACACTGCCCTGCTCCGCAACCTCAGTGAAAGCCTGCTGGCCAGTACGCCGTCGGTCGATGGCGGCCTGGGCAACGATCAACTGACCTTCGATAACACCACCTCCAGTACGCCCGCACGCTATGTCGGCTGGGAGACGGTCAACCTCGACAACGCCTCGCGCTTTGACCTGGCCGGGGATTTTTTCCTTGGCGACAGTGCGAGCAATACCGGTACGTTCAACATCGATGGCAGCAGCACGCTGGCCGTGACCCAAGGCGCTATTCGCCCCTATACCGCAGGCCAATTGGCAACGCTGAACAACGCCGGCACGATCGACATGACCGGCGACAACAGCGCGACCAGCGTCTTGACGGTGCATGGCAACTACGTAGGCAACAACGGCCGGTTGCATCTGCAAACCGTACTCGGCGATGAAAACTCGGCCACCGACAAGCTGGTGGTTTCCGACGGCAGCATCAGTGGCCACACGCAACTGGGCGTCAGCAACCTCGGCGGTGCCGGTGGGCTGACCCAGAACAACGGCATCGAAGTGGTCCAGGCGCTCAACGGCGCTGTCAGCAGCACCGATGCGTTCGCCTTGAACGGCTCGGTCTCCGCCGGGGCCTATGAGTACATGCTGTTCAAGGGCGGCGTTACCGCCGGCACAGAAAACAACTGGTATCTGCGCTCCTCGTTGGTAGCGGTGCAACCGCCGGCCGTTCCCTCCGTGCCGCCGCCCGTTGTACCGCCGGTAGCGGTGGCGCCCATTCCACCCACTGCGCCAGTGGTCGGCCCCGATGAGCCGCCCGTGGAGCCGCCCACCGCACAGCCGGTGGCACCGATCAAGCCGCTCGCGCCACCGCCCAGCCCAGTCGCCGCAGTCACGTCACCGCAATCGGCGGCCAGCAACCCTGTGCTGCCAAGCGCCGTGGCCGGTGCGGCGCCTATTGCACTGTATCGCCTGGAGGTGCCGGTCTATTCAGTGGACATCCCCGCTGCGCAGGTAATGACGCTGCAAGCCCTCGGTACCTTTCATGAACGCCAGGGCGAGCAAAGCCTGCTGACCGAGACCGGTGCAGTGCCGGCAGGTTGGGCCCGCGCCTATGGCAGTGACTTCAACAAAAGCTGGTCGGGCACGGTAACGCCGAGTTTTGACGGCACGTCCAAGGGCTACCAGGTCGGCCATGACCTCTATGCCAGCGAAACCGGCGGTGGGCAGACTCAACGCTTTGGCCTGTTTATCGGCCAGAGCCGCCTGCGCGGCGACGTAAAAGGGTTTGCGCTGGGCTGGCAGGACCATCGCGCCGGGCGGATCAAACTCGACGGTGACAACTTCGGCGCCTACTGGACCCTCACCGATCCCACCGGCTGGTACGTCGACCTCGTCGCCATGGGCACCCGCCTGGACGGGGACAACAAGTCCGATCGAGGAGTGAAGATGGACATCGAGGGCCACGCCTTGACGTTATCGGCCGAAGCCGGCTACCCGATCACGCTGTCCGAACATTGGGTGGTGGAGCCACAAGCCCAGGTGATCGGCCAGAAAATCGACCTGGATAGCCAGCACGATGGCATCTCCAAGGTCTCCTTCGACTCTCAGGAGTACTGGACCGGCCGCCTCGGTGCACGCCTGAAAGGCCGTTATCTAGTCAGCAACAGGCCCGTGGAGCCGTACCTACGGGCCAATGTCTGGCACACCTTTGGCGGCAGTGACACGGTGACGTTCGATGATGTGGACCGGATCAAGAGCGATCACAAGTCCTCCACCGCCGATATTGGCGCCGGCGTCGTGGCTCAATTGTCATCCGCGGTCAGCGCATATGTGGAGGGCAAATATGGAACCGGGCTGGACGACAATAACTTTGAGGGCGCCAGCGGTAGTATCGGCGTGAGAGTGAGCTGGTAAAGCTGAAGTCTTGTCAGCGTTGGGCCTGGCACATACCAGGCCCACGGTCTCAATTGACCCTCAAGCGATCAACTAGTGATAACCGCGCCCGCCTGCTCGTTGCAGGACCGGTGCGTGGTTGTGCCTGAGGTCCTCACGCAACCCGGTGATCAGGTTGCAAATGGCTCGACTGCTGTCGAGTTTGTCGGCGTTTATACCTTTGACTTCCAAATCCACCCGGTCGCGGTCGCGGTCGTCGTAGACTTTAATCGTCAACGAGGCATCTTCGGCCTTGGTGCATTCGCACCGTTTAGGCAGGAAACTTCCTTCAATAATGCTGCGAAGCTCTAGTTCTGAAAGCATGGCTAACCTCTCCTTTTTTGAGACTGCCAACAGTTATATGTATCCGACAGGCACTTGCCTGCCACGTCTTGCCAACCCTGGAAGACGCTTTCAATCAGTAAGCCTACTCGGCAAAAACCGTGGTGGTTGTAACCTTTCCTCATAAGCAAACCGCTTGCTCATATTAAAGAAAACGGCCTGTTCGGCATCATCGCCGAACGACATCGATTAAACGTTTAACCCGCAGCGTGGGGGACAGGCGTTTATGTGGAAATCCTTTTTTCGGCAACATATCGCAACCAATCAGCCCACCACCGTTAAGCCGACGGAGGTTTGCGATAACCATACGAAACATATACGATTCGTATATCAATTAAACACAGTGAACCTTATGGGCATCGTCAAGATCACCGATCAGTTGCACGAACAACTGCGCCTGGCCAGCGCCGTCATGGACCGCTCCATCAACGCCCAGGCCGAGTTCTGGATCAAGATCGGCCTGCTCGCCGAACTCAACCCGCATCTGCCTTACAACGAGCTGATCAACAAGCTGTTGCTGGACAAACCCGACCTGATCCGGGGGCGTAGCTGATGATCAAGACCCCCGCACAGTTGGCCGTAATGCGTGAAGCCGGGCGCCTGTTGGCGCAGGTCTTCGACATGCTCGACGGCTTCGTCGCCGCCGGCCGCTCTACCCTGGAGCTGGACAGCGCCGTCGAAGCCTTCATCCGCAATGACCTCAAGGCCCGCCCTGCCAGCCTGGGGCAGTACGACTACCCCTTCTGCATCAACACCTCGATCAACGAAGTGGTGTGCCACGGCATGCCCAGCGCCAAGCAATTGCTCAAGGACGGCGACATCATCAACATCGACATCACCCTGGAAAAAGGCGGCTTCATTGCCGACTCCAGCAAGATGTACATGATCGGCAACGTGACGCCCAAGGCCAGGCGCCTGGTGGACATGACCTTCGAGGCGATGTGGGCCGGTATCCGCCAGGTCAAGCCCGGCGCGCGCCTGGGCGATATCGGCCATGCGATCCAGAGCCACGCGCAAGCCAATGGCTACAGCGTGGTGCGCGAATACTGCGGCCACGGCATCGGCCGGCAAATGCACGAAGAACCGCAAATCCTGCACTTCGGCCGCCCCGGCACCGGCCTGGAACTGCGCGAAGGCATGGTGTTTACCATCGAGCCGATGCTCAACCAGGGCAGCGCCAAAACCCGCAGCCTGAAAGACGGTTGGACGGTGGTCACCAAGGACAACAGCCTCTCGGCGCAATGGGAACATACCGTGGCGGTGACGGCGGATGGGTTTGAAGTGCTGACCTTGCAAACCCCTCAAAACCTTCACACCCTGTAGGAGCGAGCTTGCTCGCGAAGGCCTCAAGGACCACGCGTTAAACCAGGCTACCCACTTCTTCGTTGACGTTTTTCGCGAGCGAGCTCGCTCCTACAGTGGACTTGGCTTCCAGCTCGCGCACCAGCGGCAATACACGTTTACCGAAATACTCCACTTCTTCCTGGAAGTGCAGAAAGCCTGCGAGCACCAAGTCCACCCCCACGGCCTTGAGTGCGACGATGCGCTCGGCGATCTGCTGCGGCGTGCCGATCAGGTTGGTCTTGAAGCCATCGTTGTATTGCACCAGGTCCTCAAAGCTGGACTTGGCCCAGTTGCCCTCGCCCTCCGGCGACGCCTTGCCTGCTTGCCTGGCCGCGTCACCAAAGGCATTGACCGCCTCCGGGTCGGCTTGGTCGATGATCTGCGCCAGCACCGCCTGCGCCTCCTCCTCCGTGTCGCGGGCGATCACAAAGGCATTCACCCCCACCTTCACCGAATGCTGGTTGGCAGCGGCCTTGGCGCGAATATCATCGACCTGTGCCTTGACGCCTTCGGGCGTATTGCCATTGGTGAAATACCAATCCGACACCCGCGCCGCCATGTCCCGCGCCGCCCGCGAACTGCCGCCCTGGAAGATCTCCGGTTGGCCCAGGGGCTTGGGCTTGAGGGTGTAATGGTTGAAGCGATAGAAGTCGCCCTTGAAGGTGAAATCGTCCTGGGTCCAGATGCCTTTGAGCGCACGGATAAACTCTTCGGAACGTCGATAGCGCTCATCATGCTCCAGCCAATGCTCGCCAATGGCCTGGAATTCGCCCTTGAACCAGCCGCTGACGATATTCACCGCAATACGGCCATTGGTGAGTTGGTCGATGGTCGCCAACTGCTTGGCCGCCAACGCCGGTTGCCACGGCCCGGGCAGAATCGCCGCGATGACCTTGAGGGTGGTGGTTGCCGCGAGCAACGCATGGCTGAACGCCACGGATTCATGCTGGTTTTCGGCGCCGTAGCCTGCGGTGAAGCGAATCTGGGTCAAGCCATACTCAAAGCCCGCCGCCTCCGCCAGTTGCGCCAGTTTGCGGTTGTACTCGATGCCCCAGTGGGTACGCTGTTCAATCTTGCTGACGACCAACCCACCGCTGACGTTGGGTACCCAATAGGCAAATTTCACGGCTTGCTGACTCATCGGACGGTACCTCGCACAGGGGATGTACCAGTGCTTACGCAGCAAGCGTGCCAGGGGCAGGCAAATGCCCGTAGCCTGGGGGTTGCGGGAAAAAAGCGGGATTGACGCGATGGCTTGCCAGTGTCCGGGATCGCAGCAGTTTGTGGATCTGCTGTTGCTGGAGCAACAGTTGCGACCAGCACCAAGCGTACCCACGATGCGAAGCGAGTAGCTCTTGATCTTGATCTGCTTTTGATCTCAGGCGCCCCGTTAAACCACGCTGGCCGGAATTCGAC
>NZ_SMOF01000001.1:2896717-2940932 GCF_018135665.1 Pseudomonas sp. B2021 | reverse complement strand
ACCGAGCCTAAGCGAGGTGCCGAGTGGTGGGGCAAGAGCGTTTTGCTTACTTTTGCGCTTTTCAAAAGTGAGCCGCTGTCAGAGCGGAACCCTAAGTGGCCGTTACCGCAGGAATGGATATGTACTCGGTATAACGGTGTCGACTGTGAGGCCGCCTTCGCAGGCAAGTCAGCTCCCACATTTGGATCGTGGGGTGTCAGGCCACGTACTCAGAACGCCAACTTGTACCCCACCGCCATCAACATCACCGCCAGGCACGGCCGCAATACCCCATCGGGAATCTTACCCGTCATATGGCTACCCACGTAGATCCCCGGCAACGACCCCATCAGCAAAAACCCCAGCAAATGCCAGTCCATATTCCCCATGCTGGCATGGCCCAGGCCCGCCACCAAGGTCAGGGGCACCGCATGGGCAATCTCGGTGCCAACCAGGCGCCGCGTGGCCAGGAACGGGTACAGAATAAACAACGCCACCGTGCCCAGAGCGCCGGCGCCGATCGAGGTCAGTGCCACCATGGTGCCGAGGATCGCACCTGTCACGACAGTGAGCACATTCAGATTGCGCGGGCGCAGATGGTAGGAATCGCCAGCATGACGCTGGGCAAAGGCCAACAAGCTTTTCTTGAACAGGATCGCCAGGGCCGTCAGCAGCAACACCACGCCAAGGGCCTGCTTGATCACCGCGTTCATCGCGCTGGGGTCGGTGTGCAGGCTGGCCAGGAACCATAACGTCAGCAACACCGCCGGTACGCTGCCCAGGGTGAGCCAGCCAGTGATGGTCCAGTCGATATTCTTGTTCTTGCTGTGCACCAGCACGCCACCGGACTTGGTAATGGCGGCGTACAGCAGGTCGGTGCCCACTGCGGTGGCCGGGTTGATGCCAAACCACAGCAGGATCGGGGTCATCAGCGAACCGCCGCCCACCCCCGTCATGCCCACAATAAAACCCACGATCAGGCCGGCAACCACGAAACCAATATTACCTACATCCATTCCAGCTACCCGTGGCCTTATAAATTTCTGGCCGCAGGATAGCGATTTTTCTTATAACCACTTATACCGATGCGATCTGAGTTTATGCATTTTTGGAATCTAAGATTTTTTTTGCCAAGAACTGCATCCAAAGGGCGGGCCTGTGCCGTAGTCATCAGCGTAACCCTGCTGTTCTACCCAATGGAGAAACACCATGAACGCTAAAACACTGCTGTGCTTGACCGGTCTGCTCATCGCCGCACCGTCGGCGTTTGCCCAGGCGGGCCTGCCGGACAGCATCAAGGTGCCGGATGGCCACAAGCTGGCGATGCAAACCACCGGCGTCGGCGAAATCACCTATGAATGCCGCGACAAGGCCAACGCCGCCGGCCAGACCGAGTGGACCTTCGTCGGCCCCAAAGCCGTGTTGAACGACCGTAATGGCCAGCAGGTCGGCACCTATTTCGGCCCACCCGCCACCTGGCAGGCCAAGGACGGCTCGACCATCACCGGCACGCAATTGGCCGTGGCGCCGTCAAGCCCGGGTAACCTGCCCTATCAACTGGTCAAGGCCAACCCGGCCGAAGGCAAAGGTGCAATGAGTGGCGTGACGTATATCCAGCGGGTAGCGCTCAAAGGCGGGGTCGCTCCCGCTACGCCCTGCACCACGGCGAACAAAGGCGCCAAGGAAGTGGTGAAATACCAAGCGGATTACCTCTTCTGGGCCGCCAACTGAGCAAACTCAGCTACGCTGGCCAGGTAGGCGCGAGCAACCTCGCGCCTACCACGCGTAGACGTCTCCTCAGTGGCAGGAATTCTGGTTTGGCTGAAATCATCTTTGATTATGAAGTGTGCCTGTTAGCCTGCGCCCGCGGCGATCAACGCGCCCTGCACCAGCTCTATGAGCAGGACAGCAGCCGTTTGCTCGGTGTGGCATTGCGCATTACCCGCAACAAGGCCCTGGCCGAGGACATTGTGCATGACGCCTTTATCAAGATCTGGCATGGCGCGCGCAGTTTCGACCCCCTGCGAGGCTCCGCACGGGGTTGGGTGTTCAGCGTGACCCGCCACCTGGCCCTGGACGTGGTACGCAGCGCCGGACGTGACGTGCCGCTGGACGATCAGTACGAACCGCTGGCAGAGCCTGCCCAGGCTATCGAGTTTGCCGCACGCTCCGGGCAGATCCACCAATGCCTGGAACGGCTCGACCCGACACGCCGCACCTGCATCCTGCACGCCTATGTGGACGGTTACTCCCACAGCGAAATCGCGCAAAAGCTCAGTACCCCATTAGGCACAGTCAAAGCCTGGATCAAACGCAGCCTCACCGCCTTGCGCGAGTGCATGGCATGAACGACAGCCTGGATGAACTAGCCAGCGAATACGTGCTGGGGACCCTGCCCGCCGAACAGCGCGCGCAGGTGCAACAACGCCTGGCCCATGATGCGGCGCTGCGCGCACAGGTGGATGCCTGGGAGCAGCGCTTGTTGCCTCTGGTGGCGCTGGCGCAACCGGTACCGCCTTCGGCACAGCTGTGGCGGCGCATTGAACGCCGCATCAAAGCCCCCGAAACGAGCGTGCCGTGGTGGAACCTGCTGGCGTTCTGGCGCGGGCTTTCTGCCGCGGGGCTGATGGCAAGCGTGGTGCTGGCGGCTTTATTACTGACGCGCCCGCCCATGCCCGCACCCAGCTTCGTGGTGGTGCTGATGGCGCCACAAAGCCAGGCACCGGGCTGGGTGGTGCAGGCCAGTGATAATCAGCAGATCCAGTTGATTCCACTGGGGGTGATGGAGATTCCCGCTGACAAAGCCCTGGAGTTCTGGACCAAAGGCGATGGCTGGCAGGGTCCCGTTTCATTGGGGCTGGTAAAGCCGGGGCAGACCTTGTCGATACCCCTGGACAAGCTGCCGCCGCTGGCGCCGAACCAGTTGTTTGAACTGACGCTGGAAGGGCCCAATGGCTCGCCCACTGGCAAACCCACCGGGCCAATTCACGGGATTGGCCGTGCAGTCAAAGTGCTTTGATCACGAAAGGTTAGGCAGCCACACACGAAACCGCGCCCCGCCCAGGGGCGACGCAAGAGCCGTCAAGGTGCCGCCCTGAGCCTCCAGGGCGCGCCGGCTGATCGCCAGGCCCAGGCCAAAGCCGCCGGTGGCGCGGTCGCGGCTACGGTCCAGGCGATAGAACGGCTCGAAGATGCGCTCGCGCTGGTCCGCTGGTATACCGATGCCATCGTCGTCCACCCAGATTTCACAGCCTTTAGGGCATACGCGCACGCCCACCTGGATGCGCTTGTCGCAGTAGCGCGTCGCGTTGCGCAGCAGGTTCTGCAAGGCTCGGGCGGTAAGGCGCGGGTCGAGGCTGAAGCGCTCCACAGCGCAATCGAGCACCACATCGATGACGATATCGGGGTTTTCCAGCTCATCGTCGACGCTGCCCAACACGCTGTCGATAAACTCATCGAGCGCCACCTCTACCCGCTCGGGCAACTGCGCCGGGTTTTGCAGGCGGCTGTAAGACAGCAATTCCAGCACCAGCTCATCCAGCTCCCGAATATGCGCCACCAGGCTTTGCAAGCGCTCCCGGCTGGCCGGGGGCATGTCTTCGGAAAGCGCCAGGGCCAGGCCGAAATCCAGGCGGGTGAGCGGCGTGCGCAGTTCATGGGAGACCGCATTGAGCAAGTCGCGCTGCTGGTTCAAAAGACGCTCGATGTCGTCGGCCATCGTGTCGAACACCGCCGCCAGGCCGCCGATGCTGGAGCTGGGTGCGAGCCCCGTACGCGCCTCCAGATGGCCCTTGCCCAATAACGCGGCGGTACCCTTCAAACGCTCCAGGTCACGCCAGTGCGGACGCAGCCACACCAGCAGGCACGCCAGCAAGGCGGCGCCGACCAGCACGTTCATCGACCAGTACAACAGGTTCATGTCCAGCGGGTCTGGCGGCACAGTCAACTTGACTGCGAACTGCTGGTTGATCGGCGAACTGATTTCTTCCATCCAGCCCCATTCGCCCAGGCGGATCACTGGCTTGCCTTGCTCCAGTAGCTGCTCTTCCTCAGGGGTATAGCGGGCGTCCTGGCGCAGCAACAGTTGCACCTTCAGCGGTGCAAAATCGTGGCTCAATTGGTCGGTCACCTGGGACCAGCGCTCCACTGGCGCCCGCTGGTACTGCTTGACCATGAGCTTTTGCAGGCCACGGGACTGTTCGATGTTGTAGTCCATGTAACGGTGTTCGAACAGCTGGATCACCAGCTTGGGAATCAGGTAAATCGCCGCACTGTAAGTGACGATGGTGATCAGGTAGAGGCGCAGCAGTACGCGAAACATGCTTCAGCATTCCCACTCGGAACGGCTGAACAGGTACCCCTTGCCCCACACCGTCTTGATCTTGCGCGCCTCGCCCGCATGGTCGTCGAACTTGCGCCGTAGCTTGGAGATGGCCACGTCCACCGAACGGTCGGTGCCGTTGAACTCGATACCGCGCAGGCGTTGCAGGATCTGATCGCGGCTGAGCACTTCGCCAGCATGCCGGGCCAGCACCACCAGCAGGTTGTATTCACCGCTGGACAGCTCCACCGCCTGCTCGCGCCAGGTCACGGTGCGCTCGGACAAATCAATGCACAGGTTGCCCATGACGATCTGGTCGCTGGCCACCTGGGGTTCGGACAGGCTGCTGCGCCGCAGCAATGTGCGCACCCGGGCCAGCAATACACGCGGCTCGCAGGGTTTGGTCACATAATCGTCGGCGCCCATTTCCAAGCCCAGTACCTGGTCGTGGCTGTCATCGCGGGCGGTCAGCATCAGGATCGGCAGGCCCGCCGAATCGGCGCGCAGCAAGCGGCACACCTGCAGGCCGTCGAGGCCCGGTAGCATCAGGTCGAGGATCACCAGGTCCGGTGGGTTCAGGCGGGCGCGTTCACGGACATGGTCGCCACGGCTGAGCACGCTGACGTGGTAGCCATTGCGCTCCAGGTAGCTGGCAATCAGCTCGGAGAGTGCGGCGTCGTCTTCCACCAGGAGGATGTTGGGCATGGTGTTTCCAAATAATGCGGTTTGTTGGTGTGTTGCAGGATTGTGCAAGGATATACGCCCCCGGCGCCCTGCGCGCCGTACCTTACACTTCTTCACAGACCCGCTACACAGCTTCACAGCACCACGGCGCAGGTGCCCCTAGGATGCGCCAGTCAATATTGGGATAAGAGCATGTCGAAGAATCTATTTGCGCCGTTTTGCCTGTTGGCCCTCACACTGGCGCTGAGCGCGTGTGGTCAGTCGGCAGACGAGGCGCCACAAATGCCCCTGGCCAAAGTGCGGATCGAAACCCTGCAGGCCAAGCCCCTCTCTATTACCAGCGAACTGAGCGGGCGCATCGCCGCACCGCGTATCGCCGAAGTCCGCGCGCGGGTCGCCGGGGTGGTCATGCAGCGGGTGTTCAACGAAGGTCACGATGTAAAACAAGGCGACGTGTTGTTCCGTATTGACCCGGCGCCGTTCAAGGCCGACCTGGACAGTGCCCAGGCCAACCTGAGCAAGGCCGAGGCCAATGCGTTCCAGGCGCGCCTGCAAGAACAGCGCTACAGCCAACTGGTGGAAGGCAATGCCATCAGCGGCCAGGAATACGACAACGCCCGCGCCGCCTTGCGCCAGACCAACGCCGAAGTCGCCGCCAACAAAGCCGCCGTCGAGCGTGCCAAGCTGAATTTGGGCTATGCCACCGTGACCGCACCGATTTCCGGGCGCATTGGCCGCGCCCTGGTGACCGAAGGCGCACTGGTGGGCCAGAACGAGGCGACGCCGCTGGCGATTATCCAGCAACTGGACCCGATCCACGCCGACCTCACCCAGTCCACTCGTGAGCTGAACGACCTGCGTCGTGCGTTTCGTGCCGGCAGCCTGAAGCAGGTCGGCCAGGACCAGGCCAAGGCCACCTTGATCCAGGACGACGGCAGCCAGTACCCGTTGCCGGGTAAATTGCTCTTCGCTGACATCAGCGTCGACCCCGGCACCGGGCAGATCATCCTGCGCAGCGAGTTCCCCAACCCGGACCTCGACCTGCTGCCGGGCAGCTTTGTGCGGGTTCGCGTGGAACAGGCCGTCGACAAGCAAGGCCTCAGCGTGCCGCAACGCGCCATTACCCGTGACAGCGCCGGTATCCCGATGGTGTTGTTGCTGGATGCCGAGCAGACCGTCAGCCAGCAACCGGTGGAGTTGGGTGCGGTGATCGACAACCGCTGGATCGTCACCAGTGGCCTCAAGCCCGGCGACCGCATCATCGTCGAGGGCCTGCAACATGCGCGCCCCGGTGAAAAAGTTGAAGTGGACGACAGCCCGCTCGTAAAGGAATAACCCGTCATGCCGCAGTTCTTTATTGACCGCCCGATCTTCGCCTGGGTGGTGGCCCTGTTTATCCTGCTGGCGGGCTTCCTGGCGATCCCGCAATTGCCGGTGGCGCAATACCCCAACGTCGCGCCACCCAAGGTGGAAATCTACGCGGTGTACCCCGGTGCCTCGGCCCAGACCCTGGATGAGAGCGTGGTCAGCCTGATCGAGCAAGAGCTCAACGGCGCCGATCACCTGCTGTATTTCGAATCCCAGAGCAGCCTGGGTTCGGCGACCATTACCGCCACGTTCCAACCGGGCACCAACCCGGAAATGGCCCAGGTGGATGTGCAAAATCGCCTCAAGGCCGTGGAATCGCGCCTGCCCCAGGCCGTGACTCAGCAAGGCTTGCAGGTGGAAAAAGTCTCCGCCGGCTTCCTGCTGCTGGTCACATTGACCTCCAACGACGGCAAGCTCGATGACGTCGCGCTCAGCGATTACCTGGCGCGCAACGTAATGAACGAGCTCAAGCGCCTGGACGGCGTCGGCAAGGCCCAGTTGTACGGGGCCGAACGCGCCATGCGTATCTGGATTGACCCGCAGAAGCTGATCGGTTTCAACCTCACGCCGGCCGACGTCAACGCCGCGATCAGTGCCCAGAACGCCCAGGTCTCAGCGGGCAGCATCGGTGATCTGCCGGGTACTCACACCCAGGAAATCACCGCGGCGGTGCTGGTCAAGGGGCAACTGTCCACCCCGGCCGAATTCGCCGACATCGTGCTCAAGGCCAACCCCGACGGCTCCACCGTGCGCATCGGCGATGTGGCACGGGTGGAAGTCGGCAGCCAGGAGTACCAGTTTTCCACCCGCCTGAACGGCAAGCCGTCCACCGCCGTCAGCGTGCAGCTGTCGCCCGGCGCTAATGCCTTGAGCACCGCAACGCTGGTGCGGGCGAAAATGGACGAGTTGTCGCGCTACTTCCCCGCCAATGTGGAATACAAGATCCCCTACGACACCTCGCCCTTCGTGAAGGTCTCGATCACAAAGGTGGTCTACACCCTGCTGGAGGCCATGGCGCTGGTGTTTGCGGTGATGTTCCTGTTCCTGCAGAACGTGCGCTACACCTTGATTCCTACGCTGGTGGTGCCGATTGCGCTGATGGGCACTTTCGCCACCATGTTGCTGCTGGGTTTCTCGATCAACGTGCTGACCATGTTCGGCATGGTGCTGGCCATCGGTATCCTGGTGGACGATGCGATCGTGGTGGTGGAAAACGTCGAGCGGATCATGGCCACCGAGGGCCTGTCGCCCAAGGACGCGACGAAGAAAGCCATGGGCCAGATCACCGGGGCCATCATCGGTATCACCCTGGTGCTGGTGGCGGTGTTCCTGCCGATGGCGTTCATGCCAGGTTCTGTAGGGGTGATCTACCAACAATTCTCGCTGTCGATGGCCACCTCGATCCTGTTCTCGGCGTTCCTGGCCCTGACCTTGACCCCGGCCCTGTGCGCCACCTTGCTCAAGCCGATTGGCAAGGGCGAGCACCATGCCAAAGGTGGTTTCTTCGGCTGGTTCAACCAGCGCTTTGACCAACTCACCCACCGCTACGAAGGGTGGGTGGCCTATGCCCTCAAGCGCAGCGGCCGCTACTTGCTGATCTACCTGGTATTGCTGGTAGGCATGGGCCTGTTGTTCAGCCGCCTGCCCTCCTCGTTCCTGCCGGTGGAAGACCAGGGCTACACCATCACGGATATCCAGTTGCCGCCGGGGGCCAGCAAGAATCGTACGGTGCAGGTGGCCGAGCAGATCGAGGCACACAACGCAGGCGAGCCAGGGGTGGGTGATACCACCATGATCATGGGCTTCAGTTTTTCCGGTTCCGGGCAGAACGCGGCGCTGGCGTTTACCACGCTCAAGGACTGGTCGGAACGTGGCAGTGATGACTCCGCTGCCTCGATTGCCGATCGCGCCAACATGGCCTTCAGCGAACTCAAGGACGCGATTGCCTACGCAGTCCTGCCGCCACCGGTCGACGGACTGGGCACATCCAGTGGTTTTGAGTTCCGTTTGCAGGACCGCGGTGGCGTCGGCCACGCCGGGTTGATGGCCGCCCGTACCGAATTGCTGGACGCTGCAGCGAAAAGCCCGATCCTGGCCAACGTGCGCGAAAGCGCCCTGGCCGAAGCGCCGCAAGTGCAGCTGGAAGTCGACCGCAAGCAGGCCAACGCCTTGGGCGTTTCGTTTGCCGACGTGGGCAACGTGCTGTCCTCCGCGATCGGTTCGGCATATATCAACGACTTCCCCAACCAGGGCCGCATGCAGCGCGTGGTGGTGCAGGCCGAAGGCGACCAACGCAGCCAGGTGGCCGACCTGATGAAGATCCACGTGCGCAACAACGCTGGGAAGATGGTGCCGCTGTCAGCCTTTGTCCAAGCCAAGTGGACCCAAGGCCCGACGCAGTTGACCCGTTACAACGGCTACCCGGCCATCGCCATCAGCGGTGAAGCGGCGCCGGGGCACAGCACCGGCGAGGCCATGAACGAAATCCAGCGTTTGGTCAGCCAGTTGCCTGCCGGGCTGGGCCAGGAATGGACGGGTTTGTCGTTGCAGGAGCGCTTATCCGGCTCCCAGGCACCGCTGCTGTTGGGCCTGTCGTTGCTGATCGTGTTCCTGTGCCTGGCCGCACTGTATGAAAGCTGGTCGATCCCCACCTCGGTGTTGCTGGTGGTGCCGCTTGGCGTGCTGGGCGCAGTGTTGGCCGTGAGCTTGCGCGGGATGCCCAACGACGTGTTCTTCAAGGTTGGCTTGATCACCATCATCGGCCTGTCGGCGAAGAACGCGATCCTGATCATCGAGTTCGCCAAGGACCTGTATGACCAGGGCGAGGACTTGATCGATGCCACCTTGAAGGCGGCGCGTTTGCGGTTGCGGCCGATCATCATGACGTCCCTGGCGTTTATCCTCGGCGTGGTGCCCTTGGCAATTGCCACCGGGGCCAGCTCGGCCAGCCAACAGGCGATTGGCACCGGTGTGATTGGCGGGATGATCACGGCGACATTGGCGGTGGTGTTTGTGCCAGTGTTTTTTGTGGTGGTGATAAAGCTGGTGCGCAAGCGCCATAAACCAAACTGATCAACGCCGCAGCCAACCGTGGTGGCTTGCAAGTTGTAGCTGTGGACGGTAACCACGATGCGAAGCGAGCCGCTCTTGATCTTGCTCTTGATCTGCTTTTGATCTTAGGCGCCCCGTCAAACCACGCTGGCCGAACGCAGGCTTGAATTCGTGGGTAACCCGGCAGGACGCCGGGTTAGCCGTCCTGGGCCAAGGATGGCCCATGACGGCGGCCCACGGATTCAAGCCGGAGTGAGGGCACACCGAGCCTAGGCGAGGTGCCAAGTGGTGGGGCAAGAGCGTTTTGCTTACTTTTGCGCTGTTCAAAAGTAAGACGCCGTCAGGGCGGAACCCTAAGTGGCCGTTACTGCAGGAATGGATATGTACACGGTCCAACTGTGTTGACTGTCAGGCCGCCTTCGCGAGCAAGCCCGCTCCCACGCAAGCCCACACAGGGTTATTGAGTGCATTCATGATCAGGTACACCCGAATAAGCTATGGTGCTCACACATAGTTCTTTGTGAGCCACCATGCCCTTCCTCGCCCGCACCCACCCTCGCCTCTCATCAGCCGCCGTACTGGGCCTGGCCGTCGGCCTGCTGGTACCGGCCGACACCCTCGCCAGCAAAATCCTCATCGGCTGGAACGCCGGGGTCTGGACCTACCTTGTTTTGATGCTGTGGCTGACCATTCGCGCCAAGGCCGAGGACGTCAAGCGCATCGCCGAAGTCGAAGATGAAAACGCCGGCCTGGTGCTGTTCATGGTGTGCATCGCCGCCATCGCCAGCCTGGCCACCATCACCTTCGAACTGGTGGGCAGCAAGGACCTGGCGGCTTCCGAGCGTCTGCTGCACTACGGTTTTACCGGGCTGACGGTAATCGGCTCCTGGCTGCTGATCGGGGTGATTTTCAGCGTTCACTACGCCAGGCTCTATTACACCTGGCCAGGCAAGGAACCCGCCTTGCGTTTTGCCGAAGGCTTGCTCACCCCCAACTACTGGGACTTTCTGTACTTCTCCTTCACCATCGGCGTCGCGGTACAAACCTCGGATGTGGGCGTCGCCACCCGTGGCCTGCGCAAGGTGGTACTGGGGCAGTCGTTGATCGGTTTTTTATTCAACACCGCCATTCTCGGTTTTTCGATCAACATCGCCGCCGGGTTGTTTGGCTAGACTGCACAAACCTTCTAGACGCCCACCCGGCGTCTGCCGCTAATAGCCCTTCACTTTTAACCTCGGTGTTGTATGCCCGCGCGCAATTGGATCGACCTGTCCCAGGACGCCGACACCGGCATCGAGACCCTGCGCGCGCATTTCGAAGGCCATGCGTATGACCCCCATTGGCACGACAGCTATCTAGTAGGCGTGACCGAACAAGGCGTGCAGCAATTCAACTGCCGGCGCATGCGCCATGACAGCGTGCCGGGGCAGGTGTTCCTGCTGGAGCCTGGGGAACTCCACGACGGCAATGCCCCGACGGTCGACGGCTTCACTTACCGCATGCTCTACCTCGATCCACAGTGGCTGGAGCGGGAAATTTCCAGTGTCTTTGAGGAGGCACCCGCCCATCATCAACTGAGTTTCGCCAGCACCTTGGCCATCGATCCGCGCCTGGCTCTGGCCACAAGCCACGCGTTTCAAAGCTTGCATCACGGTGAATTGCGGATCGTGCGGCAAAGCGCGCTGGATCAGTTACTGGAACGCCTCACCGGCCAGCTCTACTGGCGCATGCGCTACCGCGATGACCCACGTTTGCCGCAGGTGGCGCACAAGGCGCGGGAATACTTGCACGCCCATCTGCATCAGGACGTGGGCATGGATGAACTCGCACTGGCCTGCGGCGTCGACCGCTTTCGCCTGAGCCGCGCCTTCAAGAGCGCCTTCGGCCTGCCGCCCCACGCGTATCTGGTGCAACTGCGTCTGGCACGGGCCCGGTATTTATTGGCCAAGGGCGACCAACCGGCAGACGTGGCGATGGCCCTGGGTTTTGCCGATCAAAGTCATTTGGGCCGCTGGTTCATGCGTGCTTATGGCCTGACGCCGGCCGCGTACCGCAAGCGCCGCACAAATCTTCCAGACCGGTAACCCGCAGGCTTGTAAAGATGGACTTCCTTGAAGAGTTCACTGGAGTCCCCCGCTATGCTGTCCACCTTCGTGCCTTTCATGCTGTTCGCCTTTGTCGCCTCCATCACCCCCGGCCCGACCAATATCCTGGTGCTCAGCAACAGCGCCCGTTACGGTTTCAAGGCTGCGCTGCCAATCATCATGGGGGCTTGCGTTGGGGCATCGGGGATTGTGCTGCTGGTGGGTTGCGGTGTGGGTCAGTCATTGGTGCAACTGCCCAACGTGCAAACGGCGATGCAGTGGGCCGGTGTGGCTTGGCTGAGTTACCTGGCCTGGCAGATCTTCAGGGCGCCAGCCCAGGCCATCAATGCCGATGACACGCAAAAACCCTTGGGCCTGTTGGGCGCCGCGGCCCTGCAATTGATCAACCCCAAAACCTGGATGATGGCACTGGCGGAGGTCAGTGTGTTCGCTGGCCAGGGTGGGCAGCGCCAGGTGGTGTACCTGTCCCTGGTGTTTTTCCTGATCGCCTTGCCCTGCCTCGGCGCCTGGGCCTTATTGGGTGCCGGGTCTAGCCGCCTCTTGCGCTCCCCCAGGACCGTACGCGCATTCAACCGAGTCATGGCCTTGCTGCTGTTGGGCTCAGCCTGGCTGAGTGTGCTGATCTGAAGGCGAAAAAAAGGGGAAGCCTAGCTTCCCCTGTTCGGGCGGATGAATGAATCAAAAGTCGTAACGCACGCCGAAGTTGACACCCCATGGCTGGTCGACGGTTTTACCACGTGTATGCTCGAGGTCCGCATGCAGCTTGACGTTCTGAGTCACCGACATCGCCACACCACCGGCCATTTCAATGCGCGAACCGAATACATCGTTGTTGAAGCGCTCGCCGTTTACCGTGACCTTGTTGTTGTGATTGAACTCATGGGCCAACGCAGTACGCAAGTACGGTTGCAACACACCACCGCTGTCCAGCTGGATACTCTTGCCCACCGTCACGCCTGCCTTGCCCACGACCGAGGCCGAACGGTCACCTTTGGCGTGCAGGCCATTGTCCAAATCGTAACTCTGGGCCTGGGTGATCGCCGCGTTGAGTTGCCCGTAGGGTTCAACGAAGTAACCGTCATCGAGCTTGATATGCCGACCCACTTCCACCGAAGCCCCCACGGCGTTCTGGGTGTAGTTGCCCTTGGCTTTCTTGCCGTCGCTCATGCTCACGTTGACTTCGTTATGCAAGCGGTTGAGCTTGACCACACCGTCGAAATACAGGCCGCTCTCGTCATCGAGCCACGTGGCATAACCGCCCACGTAGTAGCTGTCGACCGTACCGCCACCGGAACGGTTGAGGTCGATATCGGACGTACTGTGACCGGCCATCACACCGGCTACCCACTGCCCGTCGCCACCGTACAGCGGCGTGTCGATACCCAAGGTAAAGCCGCGCTGGTTCTGCGTGTAGCCACCACCATCCTGATTGCCGCTGACCTCGTACTTGTTGCCGTAGCCACGCATCCAGAAACCTTCGTTGTTGCCTTGGCTGAAGCGCAGCTCACCCATGCGGGTACGCAACAAGGTCATCTCGCCGTACAACACCGTGGGCGAGGTGTTGAACAACGCCATTACCGCTTTGGTGCTGTTGCTGGTGCCGCGACGGTTAGGGTCCAGGTACCAGTCGGTATCTTCCTGCTTGAGCCCGTAGCTGTAGGCACCTGCGTCAACCGATCCACCGACCAGGGCAAACTGCGCATCCCCGCCCTCGGTGCTGACCACGCGTATCGGCTCGGCCGTCGCCAACTCTGACCCCGTGGCCGCCAGCAACAGGCTGTGGTTACCTTCGGCGATGCCATTAACGGCGAGCAAGTCGGTCTGGCCGCTGCCAAAGTCCGTGTGCATCACGAACGTGCCATCGCCCGACAGGCTGTCGACATCCAACCGGTAGAACTCATTAGGCCCACCAAAATGCACGCTGCCACCCGCCATTTTCAGGTCGCCGACTTCGCTGTCACCCACCAGTGCCCAGTGGGAGGCGTTGTTCACGCTTAACTCGGCCACGTTTTTCAGCTGGCCGGTCAACCACGAGCCGTTGTTGAGCTGCAACGTGGCGGTGCTGCCCTCCTCGACCACGACGTCACCGAACAAGGTACTGCCGTCGACATTCATGTTGGCGAAGGAGCCGCCGGTAACTTCGAGGATGTTGCCGTTGCCGCCCTTGAGGGTGGCACCGTTGCGCACATCTATAGTTGCATTAGCCGGTGTACCCGCCTTCGAGCTTTCGACCAGAATGGCTGCGCCCGCTTTCCCTTCTACGTATGAGCCATCAAGTATCAATGCAGCTGGCACCTCGGGGCTGCGGTCCATATCCATCCGCACGCCATTGAGCTCACCGGTGATGGAGCTATCGATCGCAATGGCTTGACCGAACAGATACAGGCCCACGCCATTTTCGCCCGTACCTGCAACGTCGGTTTGGTAGAGCGCCAACGCGCTGTTACCACCTACACTGACGCCACGCGTGGTGCCGGTGATGCTGCTGTTGAATACCGAGGCAATCGCCCCCTCGTCACTGCCAATCGGACGAGAAACGACCAGGCCGGTGCCATTAGTGTGGGTAAGTGTGCTGTTCTTGAGTGACAGCGTCCCGCCACTCATGAACACTGCTGCCGGTTGTGTCGCCCGCGCAGTGATCTCGGCGCCATCAATATTCACGTTCGAATTGAATGCCGTGATGTCTTGGGTTTTGCTGCCTGGGTTAACGGTCAAGTTCGCAGACTGTGCACGGATTTGTTTGGTAGTGGCACCTTCCACGGTGAGGCCTGAGCCGGGCTTCAATTCGAAGCTGTCAGGCGGAGGGCCAGGCCGGACGGTTTCATTCGGCCCGGTAACCACTCGCGCTTCGGCTATACCCGACATCAGCACCACTAAAGAGACCGCGTTTGCCTTCAAAGCGAAGCTTAACGGGTTGAGTTTAAAATTGAATATTGACGACATCAGGACCACCCTCTGGGTTTGGCATTTCCGATTGAAGAAATTGGCCGGTACCAAAAGCGCGGAACCATGCCAATCAAGCGGTGCCCAAACTACCCAGAGGCGTTCCCTGTTTATGTAGGATAAGTCTTAAGTCGACAGTTTCAATATCGACAAATAGGGTGAGAATATATGTGGATCCAGGGAGCAGCTGCTGCTCCCTGGCCGTTGCCGCAACCATTCAGGGCGCCGCGGGTACCGGCGTGTTGTCGCAGTAGGTGGGAGAGGCGCCGGATTTGATCGAGCGTGACAAATGCAGAGCGTCACTCGATGTCAAAGGCCCAGTTGGCAATTGAATGGTGTAATTGATCCTTGCCGCACCCATGAGACGTGTGCCTTGGTGAGGCTGAATCAATTTCATAATGGTTGAGAAAGGCCCCAGGGTCACTTCAAACCCCTGCGAAATCATAAGCGGAGTCAACGCCGGGGAGTTTGTAAACCCCGCTGCGGCGGGCACCTCAGTCGTACCGGTATTGTCGCTATAGCCCTTCCAGTCCACACGCACCACCATGAACTCCTCGAAGAAGCGCGACGGCGGAATAAAAACCGTGATATTCCCATTCGCATTCAAAGGCCTGACGGTATTGCAGTTGATCACGCCTGGAGGACCGCCAATCAACTCTAGGTTTCGGACCTCTGGCATGGCAAGGGACTGAACATTGGCCTGTACATCAACCGACGTGACCTCAGACTCCTGCCGATTCGTACCGGTTGCCGTACCGATGGTGTAATACACCTGTTTCAGAGGCGGCGCGTTGCCATGCTTGGCGATAATCGCCCATGGAATCTGTAGCGGCGGAGTGACCGGATCGCCTGCCACGCCCCCCGTAATTGGCCGAGTGGCGACGAGGTCTCCCTCGTAGTAAAGCCGAATGACAAAGTCCTCGGCGTCCGGGGTCGGGCTTGCATCCCACAACGTGATGTGGGCATTGGCGGGCCGATTGGCGTGTGCAGGCAAGAGTTCGTTGTCATTCCCTTCCACCCCACCAGCGTCTACCCCCTTGATAACAACGGGGTAGAGGTCGGCGTTTGTCAGGTCTGGAGGATTGGTAGGGGCGGGGCCGACTACGTGCAAATTCAAGTTGATGACCGTCGACGGCGCCGCGGGGTAAGTGACGGACCGACGTCTGACAACATAAGTGACCGTCAGCGGCAAGTCGCCCGTCGACGCGCCATACAGGCTTTGCAGAATATGAATGGGAACAGTGATAGGCACTGGAAAGCTTGTACTGCCCAACGAAGTGCCGGGAATGGTTTCAGTCGCAATGCTGGTCGAAAGTGTCAGGTCAAAAATATCACCGTCATTTCCCCGCTCAAAATGCTGATACTCGGAGATGCGCACAATCATTCCCTGGTCAATGGACGCATCGACTCGGTCAAACAGGTTATCTCCAGGGAATGCCCTGCCGATCAAGGGTTGTTTCAGGTTGGTCGGTGCCGACAGCAAGGCTACATCCAACCGCAAAGCCGAGGACAACTGACTGGGATTGCGAGCTGCGTCCAATAGCTGATATCGAATCGCAACGTAACCATCAGGTCCTGCCTCGACAACACTCTTGGGCAATGGGAACCTCAAGTCCGTCACAGGCCAATCCACGTCGCTGGAGGCTGTGTCAACGGCATAGGGCGTGTCTGAATCGTTGTAGAACGCTCGTATCGTGTCGCCCGGCTCACGTCCATCGGCAACATAGTCCGGAATTGACAAAAACAACCGATCATTGGGGGCGGCCGGGAAATCGGCTTCGTCGATAGGCAACGTCACGCCTGCCGGGACAATAGGCGGGGGCGGAAAAAGGATTGGAGATTTTGCATAGGGTGCTTCAGTGTCGACAATCAGCCGCGTCGAAAATGATTCACTTAAGTTCGGAACACGGCGGATATATACCTCATACTTAATATCCCAGTGGCCAGGCGGACGTCGGCCTCGGGCGATATTGGTGGTGACAAACAATTCTGGCAAAGTGGCGTCAAAGTTGTGTTCGAACGTGAGGAACGGGCCCTCATACTCAGCGTCATCTACCGGCTTTATAAACACATAAACAATATCAGGAAGTGCCGGGTCGGAGCTGTAATCTTCCCAGCGAGGTATACGCAACTCCATTTGCTCGGCCAACGCCTGCTCCCGATAAATTAGCCCTGGGTAACCAGGAACAATATCGAATTCTGCCGGCGGCAACTCCGACAAGATAGCCGGCGGTGACTCTCCATCTGGATTGAGCTTGGCAAAATAGTCTCGCGTCTTTTTGTCCATCATTAACCTCCAACATTCACAAGGTGGGCGACGAACAACAGCAATAAACTATTCGTTTAACCCTATTAGGTTTTCACACCGCTTCAGCCATTAAAACCATCGCTTACTCGCCGCACGTTTCGAGTACTAATTTAGTTTGAATCGACACAATCATTTCTTATCAGCGAGGGCACACCGTCACTTGTGCAATGAACGACATCGCCTGCCTGGCAGAACCCACCCGCGGGATAAGCCAGATCAACCCTGAAACGCCGCAGGATCGACTCTCCGATTTTGCTTCTACCGCGCCACACCTCATACCAGGCGACCGCAGTACTCTGAAGGCGCAACGAATACACCACTGGATCGAAGGGCATGACCGTAAAATCCAACCCATTGACTAAATCCGCTGGCGTATCAAAGGTCTTGCTTTGAGTAAACCTACTGTCTTGCACAATGGGATCCACCCAACCATTGTTGTTGTAGCCATGGGTAAAAAATCGCACTTCGTCGTTCACTTGAAAATCGCCATGGGAAACGACTTTCCAACGAACACCTGCAAATATCTCCGGGGATGAGCAACACGTCAGAAACGTACCCGTGCCACCGACAAGCGTGTGCTGAATAACCGGAGTAGGAAAGCTGAGCAGCGGCCCCGTATTCACATCAACTTCAGTATTTCTGGACTGTTGCTGGTTAACCCCGTTATCGGTGGTGTAATGCACAGGCAACGACGAGTTAATGATGCCCTCCATGACGCCCCAAGGAATAACGCTGGAGAATACCAGTTGGCCAGCGACCTCCCCGACTTGGACAGTCTTGGTCGCCACCGGCCCGATGCCATTCCAGAAGAACCGCAACACTTGGCCTGGCTGGGGGTCGTCATAGAGAAACACACGGGCACGAGCGCCAACATCCTTGTCTCTAAGGTCAACCAAATTGGCCTCATCTGACACCAACCCGCGCACTTCAGCCAACGGCAAAGTAGGGTTAAGCAATGCGGGCGCTC
Organism: Pseudomonas sp. B2021; assembly: GCF_018135665.1. Lineage (NCBI taxonomy): Bacteria > Pseudomonadati > Pseudomonadota > Gammaproteobacteria > Pseudomonadales > Pseudomonadaceae > Pseudomonas > Pseudomonas sp. B2021. The sequence continues at coordinate 2,923,206 of NZ_SMOF01000001.1, read as the reverse complement.
CCGCATGGTCTTGCCCCGCCACGGTGAAGTCCTGCCTGATACGCCGCCCAAATGAGGGGTAGCTCACCAGACCACGGATAATCTCGTAACGTATCCGGATCTCTTCTGCCACCAAGACAGGCAATGGCCCCCTCAGGATGGACCAAGGAATGGGTACCTGTGTTTCGACGCCATCTGACACCGGGACATCCGGCACCGGCCGTTCGTTCCAATAAACCCGACATTGATCACCCGCGGCCCAATTGGCATAGGGGGGAACCAGCACCACCACTCCAGCTCGCGCGTCATCTCGCTTGATGAGAGTGTCGTCATAGGCTGGCGGCATGACAGTAGGCGCAGGTAGAGGTACGCCTGGGCCCGCGATCAGGTCCAACACAAAGGGTAAGCCGGCGCTACGCGTACTGAAATTACCAGCCTCGTCGAATACTTGGTAAAAGATGTAGGCTTGCCCGTTGTTCAGGCGACGAAATCCGGCAGCCGGTAACTCGCAGATCAGCGGGTCCGAAGTGTTTACCAGTGCATAGTCACCGTCAGGCGCAGCGGCAGCTGGGTTCGGGCTGTTGGATAGAACCATTTCAATGCGATCATTGCGCTCTCGCCCTCGATAAGGCGGAACATTGAAGCGCACCGGGTCATTGCCCGCCAAGTAGGCCTCATCGACACCCGTGGTGGGCGGACTCACAAAACTGAGTTGGTCATCCGGCCTGAGCAGTTCTGGTGATTCCAAATCAATAGTTAACGTGACCTTCGGATCAAGCTCGCTGGTCTGCCCCTCCGAGTCTGTCACACGATAATAAAGCTCCACCGAGCCTGAACGCTCTCGAAGCATGGCCAATGGCACATGCATTTGCACAAATGCAGGCAGCGGCGGCGGTGGAGCATCAATCAGTTTCAGGTCGGCCTGTCTTTCAATACCGTCTCGCAACCAGAGAAGTTGCACTCTGTGGGGGGTATCCAGCGGCTCTGGGGCCGGGAGCCACATAGGTATCCTGACCAATAGGGGCGCAAGCGTCAGTGAAACCGGTACAAGACCGTTGGGGTCGAGAGGGTCGACACCCGGAATGTCCATGGGTCCCAGCGCAAGTACGCCGCCAATGCGCGCTCCAGAAATATGAGTCAATGTTGAAATGGACATACTCTTTCCTCTTTCGATGATGAGTTCCTGGAGCGCTTCCACCCATCACGTTGTGAGAAAGTAAACGCCAGCCCCTTCTTTTTGGGAACTGTCAGAATTAACAGGTTGCGGGTCCCATTCGTCGGTTTTATCCAAGCGTTGCTGCGTGCCCATAGCGAAGATTAGCTTGACGGCTTCTTGGACTTGGTGTTCCCTGAAACCGGTTTCAGCGCAACCCCAAACTCCAATAAGAAAGGCTTTACCGTGACTTCATTTTCCGCTGCCCAGCGCAGCCGCGTGACCATGCTCGACGTCGCCAAGCGCGCCGGCGTGTCCAAGGCCAGCGTGTCGCGCTTTATCGGCGATGACCGCGCCCTGCTCTCGGACGCCATCGCGCTGCGCATCGAACAGGCCATCGACGAACTCGGTTATCGCCCCAACCAGATGGCCCGTGGCCTCAAGCGTGGGCGCACGCGCCTGATCGGCATGCTGGTGGCGGATATCCGCAACCCCTACTCCATTGCGGTGATGCACGGCGTCGAAACCGCGTGCCGCCAGCACGGCTACAGCCTGGTGGTATGCAACACCGACCGCGATGACGAGCAGGAGCGCCAACACCTGGCAGCGCTGCGCTCGTACAACATCGAAGGCTTGATCGTGAACACCCTGGGACATCACCTCGACCAACTGCTGGAACTGCAACGGGAAATGCCCCTGGTGCTGGTGGACCGCAAGGTCGAGCCCTTGCACAGCGACCTGGTGGGGCTGGATAACCCGGCGGCAGTGCGTATGGCGATGGACCATCTGGAACAGCAGGGTTACCGCGAGGTGCTGCTGGTGAGCGAAACCACCGACGGCACCAGTTCACGCCTGGAACGCCTGGCGAGTTTCAACATCGAGATTGCTAAGCGCCCGGCGTTGAAAGGCGCCGTCGTTGAACTGGATGGCGAACTGGAAAACCGGCTGCAAACCTTTCTCGCCAACCCCGGCCCCAAGGCACTGTTTTGCGCCAACGGCGTGGCAGCACTGGCCTGCACCCGTGCACTCAAGGCCCTGGGCTGTGACCTGTTCGGCGAGGTGGGCTTGATCGCCCTGGATGACCTGGACTGGTACCCGCTGGTGGGCAACGGCATCACCGCCCTCGCCCAACCGACGCAAGCGATTGGCGCCAGCGCCTTCGACTGTTTGCTCAAGCGCCTGCGCGGCGATACCGCCCCCACCCGCACCCTGGATTTTTTACCCGAGCTGATTATCCGTGGCTCGACTCAATCCCCTGTGGGAGCGGGCTTGCTCGCGAATGCGGTGTGTCAGCCGCTTCCAAGCTGACTGACACACCGCATTCGCGAGCAAGCCCGCTCCCACATTTTGTTCTGCGCATGAAAATGAAACCGGTTTCAGAGGTAAACAACAATGCATAAATACCCCGTCTCCATCAGCCTTTCCAGCTACGGCGCCGACCTGGTTCGCCAGCAGGGCCAATTGAGTTTTGTCGCGCTGCTGAGCGCCGCCGGTGCCCAGCGCATTGAATGGCGTGAAGAACTGCTCACCACCGAGCAACCGGCTGAGTTGGCCCTGGCCGCTGCAGAACAAGGCCTGGAATCTGTCTTTTCCTCGCCCTTGGAGCTGTGGGTCGCCGGCCGTGCCCAGCCCAATGCCGAGCTGGCCGCGACCCTGGACCGCGCCCAGGCCTTTGGTTCGGGCTGGTTGAAAGTGTCTCTCGGTTACTTCACCGACACCAACGATCTGGAAAGCCTGCACGCCCTGCTCAACCGCCACCCGGTCAAGCTGCTGGTGGAAAACGACCAGACCCTGCACGGCGGGCGCATTGAACCGATGCAACGGTTTTTTACCGAAGTCGAACGCCTGGGCCTGCCGGTGAAAATGACCTTCGACATCGGCAACTGGCAGTGGCAAGACCAATCCGCGCTCACCGCTGCGCGGTTGCTGGGCCGGCATGTGGATTACCTGCACTGCAAGGCCGTGGCCCGTCGCGCCGATGGCAAGCTGGTGGCCTTGCCGCCGGGCGCCACCGACCTGCATCTGTGGGAACAACTGCTCAAACACATGACTCAAGGTATTACCCGGGCGGTGGAATTTCCGTTGCAGGGCGATGACCTGATCGAAGTCACCGCGCAACAGGTCGCGACCCTTGCCCGCCTTGGCCAACCCCATGTGGAGAACGCCCATGTCTGAGATCGATATCCTCTCGTTTGGCGAAACCATGGCGATGTTTGTCGCCGAACAGACCGGCGACCTGGCCCAGGTCGGGCAGTTTCACAAACGCATTGCCGGCGCCGACAGCAACGTCGCCATCGGCCTGTCGCGCCTGGGGTTCAATGTGGCCTGGCTGAGCCGCGTGGGTAACGACTCCCTCGGGCGTTTTGTAGTCGACACGCTGACCAAGGAAGGGATTGATTGCCGTCATGTGGCCGTCGACCCGCTGCACCCCACCGGGTTTCAACTCAAGTCGCGCGAAGAGGCCGGCGCAGATCCTCAAGTGGAGTACTTTCGCAGAGGCTCGGCGGCCAGCCATTTGTCCATCGCCGACATCAGCCCCACGCTGCTGCAAGCGCGCCATCTGCACGCTACAGGGATTCCACCGGCATTGTCCGATGCCACCCGTGAACTCGCCTTTGAACTGATGAAGCAGATGCGCAACGCCGGACGCAGCGTGTCATTCGACCCGAACCTGCGCCCTTCGCTTTGGGCCAGCCAAGCGCAGATGATCCGCGAAATCAATGCCCTGGCCGCTCTTGCTGACTGGGTCTTGCCGGGCCTGGGTGAAGGCCGCTTGCTCACCGGCTACGAGGATCCGGCGGATATCGCTGCGTTCTATCTCGACCAGGGCGCCGAAGCCGTGGCAATCAAACTCGGCCCGGAAGGTGCCTATTACCGCACCCAGATGGACCAGGGTTTTGTCGCCGCAGTCAAGGTGGAAAAAGTCGTGGATACCGTGGGCGCCGGCGATGGCTTTGCGGTGGGCATGATCAGCGCCCTGCTGGAAAACTCAAGCTTCCCCGAGGCCGTACAACGCGGCAACTGGATCGGCAGCCGCGCCGTGCAGAGCCGTGGCGATATGGAGGGTTTGCCGACCCGTGCTGAATTACCCACCCGATCCGTTGCGTGACCCATTACCTGTTGCCACAACTACAACAAGCTCAGGAGCAACCCCATGGAAACCGTGAAACTCGCCACCCGTCGCTGGTGGTACATCATGCCTATCGTGTTTATCACCTACAGCCTGGCCTACCTGGATCGCGCCAACTACGGCTTCGCCGCCGCGTCCGGCATGGCCGAAGACTTGATGATCACGCCGGGCATGTCTTCGCTGCTCGGCGCGCTGTTTTTCCTTGGCTACTTTTTCTTCCAGGTGCCGGGCGCGATCTACGCGCAAAAGCGCAGCGTCAAGAAACTGATCTTCGTCAGCCTGATCCTCTGGGGCGGCTTGGCCACGCTGACCGGCGTGGTGTCCAACGCCTACATGCTGATCGTCATCCGCTTCATGCTCGGGGTGGTCGAGGCCGCCGTGATGCCGGCCATGCTGGTGTACCTGTGCCACTGGTTCACCCGGGCCGAACGCTCGCGGGCCAACACCTTCCTGATCCTCGGCAACCCGGTGACCATGCTGTGGATGTCGGTGGTGTCGGGCTACCTGGTGCAGCATTTCAGCTGGCGCTGGATGTTTATCATCGAGGGCCTGCCGGCAGTATTGTGGGCGTTTATCTGGTGGAAGCTGGCCGATGAGCGTCCCAAGGATGCCAAGTGGCTGAGCGACGCCGAAAAGCACAGCCTGGAAACCGCCCTCGCCGCCGAGCAGGTGGGAATCAAGGCCGTGAAGAACTACGCCGAAGCGTTCCGTTCGCCCAAGGTGATCATTCTGGCGCTGCAGTTCTTTTGCTGGAGCATTGGCGTGTACGGTTTCGTGCTGTGGTTGCCGTCGATCCTCAAGGCCGGTTTGCAGATGGACATGGTCGAAGCCGGCTGGCTCTCGGCGCTGCCCTACCTGGCGGCGGTGATCGGCATGCTCGTGGTGTCCTGGGGCTCGGACAAGCTGCAGAAACGTAAGCGTTTTGTCTGGCCGCCGCTGTTGATTGCGTCGATTGCCTTCTACGCGTCCTACGTGCTGGGCGCCGAACACTTCTGGTGGTCCTACACCCTGCTGGTGATCGCCGGGGCGTGCATGTATGCACCCTACGGCCCGTTTTTCGCCATCGTCCCGGAAATCCTCCCAGCCAACGTCGCCGGTGGCGCCATGGCACTGATCAACAGCATGGGCGCCCTGGGCTCGTTCGGCGGCTCGTACCTGGTGGGTTACCTCAACAGCAGCACCGGCTCGCCCGGCGCTTCTTATCTGCTGATGAGCGGCGCGCTGCTGCTTTCCGTGGTGCTGACGATTTTCCTCAAGCCCGGCGCCAGTGACCGCTCGCCGGCGCCAACCCTGGAATTGAAGGTAAAAACCTCATGAAAAAGTCTGTCGTGCTGTACAAAAAACTCTCCGCGCCGCTCATGGCTCGTCTGCATGAGCAGGTCGAGGTCACGCTGATTGACGCACTGGATGAAACCGGCCTGGCCAAGCTGCGCGATGCCCTGCCTACCGCCCACGGCCTGCTGGGGGCAAGCCTGCGCCTGGACGCCCGGCTACTCGACCTGGCGCCCCAGCTGGAAGCCGTGGCCAGCGTCTCGGTGGGCGTCGACAACTACGATATCGACTACCTGACCGAGCGCGGCATCCTGCTGAGCAACACTCCGGATGTGCTTACCGAAACCACCGCCGACACCGGTTTTGCGCTGATCCTGGCCACCGCGCGGCGCGTGGTGGAACTGGCTGACATGGTGCGTGCCGGCCAGTGGAACAAAAACATCGGCCCGGCGCATTTTGGCAGCGATGTACATGGCAAGACCCTGGGCATCATCGGCATGGGCCGCATCGGCGAAGCCCTGGCCCAGCGTGGGCATTTTGGCTTCGGCATGCCGGTGATCTACCACAGCCACTCGCCCAAGCCGGCGGTTGAGGCACGCTTTGGCGCGCAGTACCGCAGCTTGCAGGGCTTGCTTAAAGAGGCGGATTTTGTCTGCCTGACATTACCGTTGACGGCTGAAACCGAGAAGTTGATTGGCGCCGAGGAATTCGCGCTGATGGGGCCAGAGACTATTTTTATCAATATCTCGCGAGGCAAGGTGGTGGATGAGGCGGCGCTGGTGCAAGCGTTGCAGCAACGCACTATCCGCGCGGCGGGGTTGGATGTGTTTGAGAAAGAGCCGCTGGATCATGCGTCGCCGTTGTTGCGGTTGAATAATGTGGTGGCTACGCCGCATATCGGCTCGGCCACTCATGAGACGCGGGAGGCGATGGCTAAGTGTGCGGTGGATAATCTGCTGGCGGCACTGGCTGGCGAAAAGCCGGTAAACCTGGTGAATCCAGGGGCATGGGGGCGCTGACACAACACAAGAGCAAATGTGGGAGCTGGCTTGCCTGCGATGACGGCGTGAAAGCCAACGCCTATCTACCAGACAAACCACGATCCAACTGTGTGTGCGGGCTTGCTCGCGAAGGCGGCCTGGCGGTCAACACAGTTGGATTGTGTACATATCCATTCCTGCGGTAACGGCCGCTTAGGGTTCCGCCCTGACGGCGGCTCACTTTGCAAAAGCGGCAAAGTAAGCAAAAACGCTCTTGCCCCACCACTCGGCACCTCGCTTAGGCTCGGTGTGCCCGTAATCCGCCGGCATCCCTGCCGGTTTACCCCCCAAATCCCTGTCGAATTCCGGCCAGCGTGGTTTGACGGGACGCCTAAGATCAAAAGCAGATCAAAAGCAGATCAAAAGCAAGATCAAGAGCTGCTCGCTTCGCATCGTGGTTACCGTTGAGCGCTACAGATACCTATGCTGCGATAACGATAAGCCAACCCATGATGTGCTGACTGTTCGTTTGCTATCGCAGGCAAGCCAGCTCCCACAGGGTTTTGTGGCAGCTGTTAGACGACGAACCTGGCCACCATCCCATTCAAGTCCACCGCCAGCCTCGACAGTTCATGGCTGGCCGCGCTGGTCTGGTTGGCGCCCGCCGCCGACTGGGTGGCCAGGTCACGGATGTTGACCAGGTTGCGGTCCACCTCGCGGGAGACCTGGGCCTGTTCTTCCGACGCGCTGGCAATCACCAGGTTGCGTTCGTTGATCAGACTGATGGATGCCGTGATCTGTTCCAGTGAGGCGCCGGCTGCGCGTGCCATTTCCAGGGTGGTCTGGCTGCGCTGGTTGCTTTGTTGCATGGACTGCACCGCCTCACCGGTGCCGTTCTGGATGCCGGCGACCATTTTCTCGATTTCCTGGGTCGACTGCGCGGTGCGATGGGCCAGGGCGCGCACTTCATCGGCGACCACCGCAAAGCCGCGTCCGGCCTCGCCGGCACGGGCGGCTTCAATCGCCGCGTTGAGCGCCAGCAGGTTGGTTTGCTCGGCAATCGCGCGGATCACATCCAGCACCTTGCCGATATCCCGGCCCTGAGCGGCCAAGCCTTCAATCATCGCGGAGGTATTCTGTACGTCCTGGGTCATGGTCTGGATCGCGCCGACGGTTTCCATCACCCGATCACGGCCTTCCCGCGCCGCCTGGTTGGACTGCCCGGACGCCTCGGAGGTGGAAACCGCGTTACGCGCCACCTCCTCCACTGCCGCCGTCATCTCATTGACAGCCGTGGCGGCCTGGTCGATTTCATTGTTCTGCTGTTGCAGGCCACGGGACGCTTCCTCGGTGACCGCGCTCAACTCTTCCGCCGCCGAAGCCAGTTGCGTGGCCGAGCCGGCGATGTGCTGGATGGTCTGGCGCAGGCTGGCTTGCATGGTCGACAGCGCACTGAGCAACCGCGCCGGTTCGTCCTTGCCATCGTCCTCGATGGTTTTGCTGAGGTTGCCGGCGGCAATGGTTTCAGCCACTTCCACGGCCTTGCGCAGCGGGGTCACGATGCTGCGAGTCAGCAACCAGGCCAGCAGCACGGTGAGCAACGCCGCCACTATAGAGACCGCCACCACACCGGTGATCGCGCCCTCGTAGCTTTGCCCGGCATCTACGTCGGCTTGCTTGGCGTCGGCCGCATTGATGGCGATCAGCTTGTTCAATTGCTCGCCCATCTGATCGGTGCCTTCCTTGATGCGGCTGTTGATCAGTGCGCGCATCTCATCGACCTTGCCTTGTTTGGACAATGCCACCATCTCAGCCTGGGCCTTGAGGTAATTATCCAGGGTCACGCCAAAGGTCTTGTATAGCGCTGCCTCCTCCGGGCCGGCAGGCAGCGTGGCGTATTTGGCCTGCGCGGTCTTGACCTTGTCAGCCAATACGCCAATACGGGTTTCGGCTTCCTGCAAGGCGGCAGGCTCGCGGTTGACCAGCACGCGAAACGACAGGATGCGCATGCGCAGCACGTTTTCGGTGATGGTGCCCAGGTGAGTCATGCTGGGCAGTTGGTTGGCGCTCATGTCCTGGGAGGCTTGGCGCATTTGCGTCATACGGTTGACCGCAAACACGCCCAGCAGCACCACCAGAACCGCAATGAAGGCAAAACCGATAAACGCGCGAGGGGCAATATTCAGGTGACGGAGGGACATAGGGCTGCTCTCAGAAGTAGTGTTTGCGAGCGTCCTTGCCGCGAAACGATCCGTCAGCGTCAACGCGCTGCCCAGACCTTGGTCACCACTGTTGTCGTTGTAGTGTGGGCCTATGCTTGATATCGGCTGGGCCATGGCTTTAGCGCAGGGTCTTTATAAATATTTTTTTACACTTCAGGCGCCTGGCACTTTCTGGCATCCTGCGCCTCCATTTTCTGACCCGAGCCATCATTTTGTCTGACGCTCAAGCCCCCCGCCCGCGCTATAAATCCGACCTTATGTACGGCCTCGAAGACCGCCCGCACTTCACCGCCGCGATTTTTGCCGCGTTGCAGCATGTGTTGGCGAGTTTTGTCGGCATCATCACGCCCACGCTGATCGTGGGCGGCGTACTGGGGCTGGAAAGCGAAGTGCCGTACCTGGTGAGCATGGCGCTGTTCGTGTCGGGGCTTGGCACCTTTGTACAGGCACGCACCTTCGGGCCGGTGGGCTCGGGGCTGTTGTGCCTGCAAGGCACCAGCTTTTCCTTTATCAGCGTGATTTTGAGCGCAGGCTTCATGGTCAAGGCCCGGGGCGGCGGCACCGATGAGATTCTCTCGACAATCTTTGGCATCTGCTTTTTCGCAGCGTTTATCGAAGTGGTGCTCAGCCAGTTCATCGGCAAGCTGCGCAAACTGATCACCCCGGTGGTGACCGGCACCATCATCACCTTGATGGGCTTGTCGCTGATCAAGGTGGCGGTCACCGACATGGCCGGCGGCTATGGCGCCAGCGACCTCGGCGCGGCGGGCAACATGGGCCTGGCGGCGTTGGTGCTGCTGACCATCGTGGTGCTCAACCGCTTCAACAACCCGTTCCTGCGCCTGGGTTCGATCGTGATCGGTTTGACCCTGGGCTTTGTAGTCGCGTGGTTGCTGGGCCGCGTCGACATGGCCGCTCTGCCCCAGGTGCCGCTGATCAGCGTGCCCGTGCCGTTCAAGTACGGTTTCTCGTTCGACTGGGTGGCGTTTATCCCGGTGGCGGTAATCTTCCTGATTTCGCCCCTGGAAGCGGCCGGTGACCTGACCGCCAACTCGATGATTTCCCAGCAACCGGTCAAGGGCCCACTGTATATCAAGCGTATCAAGTCTGGCCTGCTGGCCGACGGTCTCAACTCTGCGATGGCGGCCACCTTCAACAGCCTGCCGATGGTGACCTTCGCCCAGAACAACGGCGTGATTCAATTGACCGGCGTGGCCAGCCGCTACGTGGCCTACTTCATCGCCGGCCTGCTGGTGCTGCTGGGGCTGTTCCCGATGATCGGCGCGGTGTTGCAACTGATGCCCAAGCCGGTACTGGGCGGCGCGACCCTGATCATGTTCGGCACCGTGGCCGTGGCTGGGATCAAAATCCTCGCCGAAGCAGGCCTGCATCGGCGCAATGTGCTGATCGTGGCGATTTCCCTAGGCATGGGCCTGGGCGTCGCCGCCGTGCCGGAAGTGCTGCGCGAGCTGCCCAAGGCGCTGCACAACATCTTCGAATCGCCGATCACCGTGGGCGCATTCTGTGCAATCCTGCTGAACATTTTCCTGCCCGAAGAGTTCATAGAGCTGGAAGAAGATGAATTCGAGCCGGAGTCCTCTACCCTCAAGGTCATGCAGGACCCGGACGTCACCCCAAAGTAGGAGCATTTCTTTATGCGCAAGCTCATGGTTCTATCGCTGTTGCTGCTGACCTTGAGCGCCTGCGCACTGTTCCCCAACCGCGACCCGGTGAACATCAATGTAGTAGGCATCGAGCCGCTCCAAAGCCAGGACCTGGAAGTACGCTTTGCCGTGAAACTGCGGGTGCAAAATCCCAATGAAGCGGCAATCGACTACAACGGCGTGGCCCTGGACCTGGAGGTCAATGGCCGGCCACTGGCCGCAGGCGTCAGCGATCAGGCTGGCAGCATCCCACGCTTCTCCGAGACCGTGCTGATGGTGCCGGTCAGCGTTTCGGCGTTTTCGGTGTTGCGCCAGACCCTGGGCCTTAGCCAGACCCAAAGCCTGAACAACCTGCCCTACGTGCTGCGCGGCAAATTGGCGGGTGGCCTGTTTGGCACCATGCGTTTTGTGGAGCGTGGCACCCTGGACTTACCGAACACTGCCACCTGGTAAGTGGCTGAAAACCACATGTGGGAGCTGACTTGCCTGCTCCCACAGGTTGATTGCGTTCAGTCAGTGATATAGCGAACGCCTGGCTTGGCGCGCTCGTCGACCACCAATTCAAAAATATCCGGCCTGGCGTAATGCCCCACTACGTCGTAGTCGTAGCGGGCCCGCACCAACTGATCAGTATCGATCTGCGCCGTCAACAAACCCGCTTCGCCCACCAACGGCCCCGCCAGAATATCGCCCATGGGTCCAACGATCACGCTGCCGCCGGCAATCAACGGACGGTCCACCGGCCAGTTGGCAACCTCCACACCCAAGGCTTCAGGCGATGCCTGCACCTGGCAGGCGCTGACCACAAAGCAACGCCCTTCATGGGCAATATGGCGCATGCTCACCTGCCACATGTCGCGCTCGTCCACGGTGGGTGCACACCACACCTGGACGCCCTTGGCGTACATCGCGGTGCGCAGCAACGGCATCATGTTTTCCCAGCACACCGCGCCGCCGATACGCCCAACCGCGGTGTCAATCACCGGCAGGGTCGAGCCGTCGCCCTTGCCCCAGATCAGCCGCTCGGTGCCGGTCGGCATCAGCTTGCGATGCTTGGCCACCAGGCCGCCCGAGGGTTCGAAATACAACACTGTGCAATACAGCGTACTGCCACTGCGTTCGATGACGCCCAGCACTAGGCTGGCACCGGTACGCGCCGACAACCCGGCCAGCGCCTCGGTCTCCGGCCCCGGTACGTCGATGGCATTGGCAAAATACCGCGCAAAGGCTTCCCGGCCTTCGGGCAGACGATACCCCAATTGCGTGCCAAAGCTTTCGCCCTTGGGATAGCCGCCCAGCAACGCCTCGGGCATAACCACCAAGTGTGCGCCACTGCGCTGGATTTGCTCCTCATAGGCCAGGATCTGCGCCAGGGTGTCAGCCTTGCCGCCAGGCAAGGCGCCGATTTGCAAGGCTGCGACAGTCGATACAGGCATCGGGCTCACTCCGATAGATAGGGGTTGCCTATTCTCCGGCCAGACTCGATCATGAATAAAGCCCACCTCAGTGCTAAATGATATGAGCCAAATGAATATCGCCCAGGTTGACCTGAACCTGCTCAAAACCTTCGAAGCCCTGCACGACGAGTCCAGTGCCAGCCGTGCGGCGCTGCGCCTGGGTGTGACGCAGTCGGCGATCAGCGCGGGCTTGCGGCGCTTGCGTGAGCTGTACGGCGACCCTTTGTTCGTGCGCACCGGACGCGGCCTGGCGCCCACATTGCGGGCCAACCAGTTGAAACCGGTGATCAGTGAGGCATTGGATCGCTGCCGCCAGAGCCTGGCGATGATCAGCCCTCAAAACCTGCACTACGAGGGGCGCTCGGTGGTGCTGGGGCTGTCGGATGACTTCGAGATTGCCTATGGCCGAAGCCTGATGGAGGCCATCGCACTGCGCCTGCCCAAGTTACGGGTGATCTTTCGCCAGACCTACAGCCAGATCGTCGCCGCCGCCCTGCTCGACCGCACGCTGGACCTGGCCATCACCGCCGGCGGTTTTACCGAGCGCCGGCTGAGCCGACAGGTGCTGGGGGAAGGTGACTATCGTTGCCTGGTAGACCCCCATAGCCTGGCGCCGGGCCAGGAGGTCATCGACCTGCAGGGGTTTGTCACACGCGAGCATGTACTGGTGTCGTCAGGCGGGTTTATCGGCATTACCGATGAAGGCTTGGCGGCGCACGGGTTGCGCCGCCACGTCTGCGCGTCCACCAGCCACTTTGCCGCGCTGCCGTATCTGCTCAAAGGCAGCACCGCAGTAGCAACCATTCCCGGGCATGCGGCCCACGCCATTGCGCAAATGACCGGCCTGCGCGTGCTGCCCTGCCCGCTGGCGCTGCCGCATTACCCGGTGGAGTTGGGCTGGCGTACCCAAGCTCAGCTGGACCCGTTGCTGCTCAAGGTGCGCGAAGCGATTGTGGCGTGCTTTACTTCGCCGCCGCCATCAGCTTGTTGACTTCACTGCGCACCATGTTGGAAAACTCCGGCGGCGACATGCCGTCGAGTTCGGCACGTACCCATTCGGCCCACTTGCCCTTGCGCTTGGCGCGCTCACCGAACAAGCGTGCGGCTTCGCCCTTGGCCTTGCCCAGGTTGGTTTGCCACAGGTCGTAGAGGCGCGACTTTTCATCTTCCAGCTCGGCGCGTTCGGCGAGGGTCTTGTTGGCGAGATTGAAGCTCATGTTGAATTACCTGCTGCACAAATAGGTGACATCTTACACTGTAGGCCCAACGTTCCCGATCCGGATTTTGCCTCGGATGAGCGCATGGGGAAAAAAACTGCAACTTTTGCCTCCCCCCGATACTCCATTGTTCACTGCCACATCCACCTGCAAGGAGTCACTCAATGGCCCGCAAAACCGCCGCCCAAGCTGTCGAAGATCAAATCAAGGACCAAGCGTTCAGCGAACTGAGCGCGTTGATCGAAGAGTCGGACAAACTGCTCAAAAGCAGCGCATCCCTGGTGGGCGAGGAAGGTGAAACCCTGCGCGAGCAGGTTGCCATCAAACTCAAGCAAGCCCTGGAATCGGTGTCCAATGTGCGTGAACGCAGCAAGCCGGTCGTGGATGCCACCGAGACTTACATCGGTGGGCACCCATGGCAGACCGTGGCCATTTCCGCAGGCTTTGGCCTGGTGGTCGGCCTGTTGCTGGGTCGCCGTAACTGATCCATTCAGGCTGCGCCCCCCGCGCAGCCTGTTTCACCCCGCCGCCAACGCCCTCAACTCGCGCAACGCCTGCGCGTCCAGTTCGATCCCGGTTTCCTGCGACTTCGCCCGCGTACGATGGCGTCGGTCCCCCGGCAATCGACGCAACCCCGCCGCATGCATCTGCCGCACCAGCTCCTGGCTGCGTTGGGCGAAGCTTTGCCCAGCGGTTTTACTCGGGTCGATCACGATCAGAAGCTGGCCTGTCCACGGCGTGCGCGCACCTGGGTGGTCCGTCCAATCGAATTCAAAAGAGAAGTTGCCGCCCGTCAACGCTGCCGCCAGCAACTCCACCATCATCGACAGTGCCGAACCCTTGTGCCCGCCAAATGGCAACAGTGCGCCGCCTTCCAGAATGGCTTTAGGGTCCTGGGTCGGCTGCCCGAGGCTATCGACGCCCATGCCCGGTGACAACCGCTCGCCTTTGCGCGCGGCGATTTGCACGTCGCCATGGGCGATGGCGCTGGTGGCCAGGTCAAACACAATCGGCGCACCGTCGGCCCGGGGCGCCGCAAACGCGATGGGGTTGGTGCCGAACAACGGACGATCCGCGCCGTGGGGCACCACGCAGGTCATGCTGTTGACCACGCTGAGTGCCACCAGCCCCTCCTCGGCAAACGGCTCGACGTCCGGCCACAGGGCAGCAAAGTGATGGGAGTTATGGATTGCCAGCAACGCGATGCCGGCGCTGCGTGCCTTCTCCACCAGCAACGGGCGCGCCGCCGCCAGGGCCGGCTGGGCAAAACCATTGCCCGCATCGACGCGCACAAAGCCTGAGGCCACATCGGTCACGCTGGGGACGGCGGTGCCGTTGACCCATCCACTGGCCAGCGTCGAAAGGTAACCGGGGATGCGAAAAATACCGTGACTGTGGGCACCGTCACGCTCGGCACTTGCGCAGTTGTGCGCAAGAATCGCAGCAACCTGCGCCGATGTGCCGTGCCGAACGAACACCTGATGAAGTAACTCCTCCAGTTCAGCGAAGCGGATCGAGGCACAAGCGGTGGCAACTGTCGGGGACTGCGCAGACATTTGAAGCTCCGTTTTTATGATTGGAAGGGGCAACGAATGGGACATCCAGACCCTCGATTAAACACCACGCACGCTCTGCGTTGTCAACGTGCGCAGCGCTGAATATTTACCGCCTTGCACCACGGACGCCTGCCTACCCTGTGCTTTTCCTGGCACGCCGGAGACAGGCTGTGGTTCGCTTAACGCCCCCGTATTTCTTCCCTGAGTTTCTCAAACCCCAAGGCAAAGCCTCGCCCACTGCTCGTGAACGTACGCTGGGGCTCACCGCCAAAGACCTTGATTGGCTGTACAACCTTTACCTGGCTACCGACGAGTCTCGGCAGGACACAAGCCGGCATGATCACCCCATGCGTGTTGAAAAGGTCCTGATCAACATTTCCGGCAAGCCCCCCATTCCCCTTGCCGGCGCGTTC
Organism: Pseudomonas sp. B2021; assembly: GCF_018135665.1. Classification (NCBI taxonomy): domain Bacteria; kingdom Pseudomonadati; phylum Pseudomonadota; class Gammaproteobacteria; order Pseudomonadales; family Pseudomonadaceae; genus Pseudomonas; species Pseudomonas sp. B2021. Next base: position 2,908,163 of record NZ_SMOF01000001.1, on the reverse strand, counting down.
GCGATCAGCCCGACACCCGACGCCGCCAAGGCATTGCTCTACACCCCGGATAACGGCATACAGGTCTATGACAGCCACGCTGCCCTGCTGAGCGAATTGATCGAGCAATTGGAAGACCCACTGCAGAGCGCCCCTTTGCTGAGCTACCTGTCGATGGACCAACGCAATGCGCTGGGCGCTGAAACGCCCATGGTGTTGACCACTCAGCTCATCGAAGGTGAAGTCATGCCGGAGCAAGCACGCATGCTCCAGGCCTGCCAGCTGGATAACGTCAAGGCCATGCTCGTCCACCTGCAAAAAACCCCGACCTTGCCTGACATGCTCGACACGCTGCTGAGCGTCATGGCCCGCCCCCATTTCAAACACCTGGATCAACGGGACACACGGGTCAATGTCTTAACCCGCGAAGCTGAGCAAGCAACGCCACGTTGGGTCAACTCGCAGACCTTGAGCGAAGCGCTGCTGCAATTTTATGTGCGTCACAGGTGGCCCAAAGGGCAGATACGCGAATACTCGAACCCAAAACATGACACCACTGGCTTCACTGCCTCCGAACAGGAAGAAGATCACCGGCGTTGGGAGGCCTTGATCGAACAAAGCTCCAGTACTTTCTCGAAGCTGTTGGAAAGCCTGTTGCAGACCTACTGGAATGAAGATATCGACAGCGGCACCTCGCGCGTGGATTTTTTTGCTCAAGGCGTGGCGCAGAAGTTTCGCCTCGATGTGTTGCTCAAGCGCCAGGGCGAGATTATTACCGCCGAGGAAAGCCACGCACTTCAGGCCCTGTTCCTCAGCGACCAAAGCGCCCGCAGCGCCCATGCCGAAAACCTCAGCGTGGAAAAGGTGCGCCTTTATGCCCCTCATCAACATTACGTTGAACCAGCGAGCACCTTGATGATCACCGAGCACCACGCGTACCTCTACACCCAATCGCGCGGGTTACAGGTGCTGGAAAACCTCGACGACCTCAAAGACCGGTTACTGAGCATGCTCAAGGCCGAAGGCTACGAGGACGAATGGCTCAACTTCCTCTCATTGGATGAGCGCGACACGCTGCTCGGCCTGGACCCGATCACCATCGCGGCAAGGCCGATACCCGGCAATGTGTTCGTGACCTTGGTACAAGACATTGCGCGCAAGCAAACGGACAACCTTAACCACGCCCTGGAAATCTACCGGCGCAGCGATGGCCAAGTGGACCTCACAGCCCTGCTGGACAGTGCCCTGGACGTACGTGCCTTGCTGGACAATCAACTGGCCACACTAGAGACCAACGGGCGCTGGACCTTGCATCCGGTCACCCGTGGTAATGGCCGCCCTACGACCGTCAAGGCCGAGCGCGCCCGGCTGCAGCTTCAGAACCTGCGGGCGATTGAGCGTGCGCTGGCGATGGAGCGCGCGCACCACCCGACCTTACGTAGCATCGTCGCTGACACGCTCAACGCTGAACTGCAACTGCAGCAACAGTCAGTCAAAGCCGAAGAGGTGTTTATCAATACCTACGCCACGCGTGCCCAGGAGCGTGAAGAGCGTGCGACAGTGCAGTCATTGAGCATGCTTGAGCACTTCATTGAACGTCTGGCCCAAGAGGCGCCTGCGGTGCCCTTCTCGTCCAGGACGAAGTTCTATACGCGGGGCGAAGGCAATGTCTTCGTGCAATTGCCAAGCATGACGCTCAAGACGTTCAACACCGTCATCGAGCGCGTCCTGCTGCTGTTTTCCAAGCACGCCATGCGCCAGCAACCCCATGAGTTTCTGGTCAAGACTCACGCCAAACACGCCCACTCGATGCTGGTGGGGTTACGCAGCGAAGCCGAGCTGAGGTCGCTGGATAAAACCCTGGCGCCCACAAGCCAGGCCATTCTCGACACGCTACTTCAGCCCGACAGTCTGTCGCGCTTGACCCGCCATGGCCTTAACGGTTTTTTGCCGGATGCCTATGGCTTGACGCTGGACCTGAACGCCGTCGATACGCCACAACCGCTGGCCAATATTTTTGTCATCACTGAGCGCGGCGGTCTCGACCCGCAGCGCTCGGGCCAGGCGCTGCTCTGGACCCCGCGCCTGGGCTACGAAGTCTTTGCCTGCGTCAGCGACCTGCGCGATGAAATCACCCAACGCCTGGCGCACCCGCTCAACAGCTTGAGCCTGCTGGAGAACCTGCCGTTCTGCTTGCGCGAGCCCCATCAGGCCTTTCGCCAGGGGCCGCTGCAACGTATCGATCAGGACCTTTTGAATGACCGAGTAAACAGCTACAACGACGCGGTCATGGCGGGCGTTGATCACTTGCTATCCATGGGCCTTGGGGCCCGCGCCTTGCAAGACCGGTTGGACGCCGTCATCGAACAGCCGCCGCCCACCAACCTTGGCAGGGCGATCACGCTGGCCGATGCCATGGTCAACCAGCAGGCACTGCCGGTGTGGCTCGGCATGGCGCCGCCTCAGGAGCAAATCCACCAGGCCGAGCTTCTGGAGCAGTACTGCAACAACGCCGGCGAGGAGCACGACTACCTGCATGACATCCAACCCATCCGCGCGTATGCCTTAACCACGCTGACGGCGCTGCTTGAGGCGCGCTTTCCCGGCAAGGGGCTCAACCCCGATGACATCCTGATCCCCACCCATGCGGTGCTCGATGTGAATGTCGACAACCTGACCGACTTTGCCTTGCGGCACTGGCCAAACCTGACGGCGCAACACATCCGCCCGCGCTCACGCACCGCCAAGCCATTACCAAAAGCCCTGGACGCCAGTGCGGTGATACAAATGGTGCGACAGCTGGACCTCAAAAGTGCTTATCAACAACGGGTGCGAAGCCAGCTTGAAACAAAAACCGACGATGCGCGCCAACGCAGACGCCTGTTTTGCCGCCAATTGCCTTGGCAAGCGTTGCAGTGCGCCCACGAACACAGCTTGCAGGAACGCCTTTCCACCCAGGCGTTAAGCCTGGTGCAACAGATTTTCGATATGCCGGACGCCGTGGCCCGCGCCTCACTCAGTGGCGCCACGGCGATGATTCGACCGCTGGAACTGATCGCCACCGAAGGCGCCAGTACCGCCAAAGTGCTGGGCGTGTACCTGATCGGCCCGCAGAGTCCCGGCGATGGACCATGGGTGCTTTACGCGCCGTACAGCGAACAACATGTGTTCAAGGAATATACGGATGAAACGGCCCTGCTCGATGAGATACAAAGGCCGGGCGCACTGCAGGACTGGGTGCTTATGCACCTGGAAGATCCGCACCAGGCCACTTACCGCCACTTGCTCAAAGACAGTCGCCATCGCCCCTCCGATATCAGCCTGGCCGCATCGCCAGTGGCGGGCAATGTGCTGCATTACCTGTTCAGTGAAAATACATTGATGTTGCTCAAGTTGCTGGGAAGCCAATTCGAAGAAGGCGCCAAGACCTTGTGGGACCATGCGACCCGCTTGTTCGGCAAGGAAATCCCCACGGCGGTACAGTTCATGGCGGGCAAACTCGCCTACCCGCTGGTGGTATGGCGCAGCTACACCTTATTCAAGCGCTCGGCCGACGCCTTGCAACTGCACCAGTGGAAGGCTGCGCTCAAGGATTTCGTCAGGGGCGTGGCGCAGATGGCCGCCCTGCGCAGTGCGCTGGACGGCACCGCCCTTGCACCGCCCACCGAAAAGGAGCGCTCGCTGGCCGAGCTGACAGACACGTCACTGCCCGCCGCCACCACCCTCGACACCTGGCATATCACCAGCCCTTCGCGCACCCGGCTGCAGCCGTTCGAGGCACAGGATGTGGCATTGCAAGACCTGAAAAAAAGCAGGCTCAGCCAGGTGTATGAAGACCGCAAAGCCTCGAAATACTACGTGCCGCTGGCCGGCAAGGTGTATAGCGTCAAGAAAGCCGCACAACGCTGGCGCCTCGCCAACGATGAGCAGGTTGGGCCGTACATCGGTCGCAATACGCAGGGCATATGGGTACTGGAGCTGGGCGACCAAGAGCCGCGCTTCGGCAGGGCTCAGTCATACCTCAAGACATGGCGAAACGAAGCACGGGATATCAATATTGAAGCGGTGGGCATCCGCGATATCGGTGCGTTGACCTACTGGAAAGCCCAAGCCATCACCGAAGCGCTGAACTTTGCGACTTATTACGCGCTGAACTGCCGCCGCAACGTCGCGCAATTCGCCACACAACGCGACCCGAACAGCCGGGTTGGGCGCTTTTTGGGAGAAATGTTCGGTGTCGTCACCCTGACGCCGGACCAGGTTTCGAAAGTCACCAAAATAATCGACGAGATAATCAATGAGCTCACCGACCCCAGCTTGACCGGTCCAAATTCCATGCGTTTTGTGGTGGGCACCAGCCGACAGGATCCCGCATCGGATTATGCGTTCATGATTCCCGCCGACAGAGAGCGAAAACTGTATCTGCTGAGCCGCTTCTTCGACCCCAATCTGGACGTTTATCAGAACCGCTTGCTGGAAAATGTGGCCTTCAACATATCGACGCACGCCAGGGCCAGTACGCTGATTCACGAATTGACGCACTTGAAGCTGGACACCGTAGACATCGCCTACCTGGACAGCATGCGGCCCTTCCCGGACTTGATCAATATCCAAAGGCCCGGCGCCGCAGTGCTTAAAACCACCCTGGAAGATCTGCGCAGCACGGCGTTATCGACGATGACGCCTGCAACCATGCTGTTCAAGACTCAAGACAGTCTCACCGAGCTGTGGGAGGATTTCCAGCCAGGCTCGGCAACTGAAAAGAAAATTTTCAAGGCGACGGGCGCCAAGACCTTGCAGGACGCCAGGGTCATCTTCATGTCGGTACCTGACAAACGCATTGATACCATCCTGGCCAACGCAGACTCAGTGACATACCTGATCACCCACCTTGGGCGCTACCTGGAGCCGGGAGCCTGAGCGGCCCCCGGCAGGAACATCAGTCTTTCTGGTCACGCAGCACATTGCCAGAAGCGCCATCGATGCGGGCTTCATATACGGTGCCATCGGATTTGCGGCCTTTGACTTCCCAATAGCCATTGTCATCGGCTTCAGCGGCGTAGACTTCAACGTAGCCGGCCTTGGTTTTCGCCACCTCGATGGCTTTTTCAATGGTGATCCAGCCTGCACCCGGCTTGTCGGCCATGGCGGCGCCAGCGCTCAACAGCGCGGAAGTAGCACACAGGGCGATCAAGGTTTTCTTCAACATTTTCGTACTCCATAGTGGACGACAGGTTAATTCCTGATTTTTTAGGCGCACGCAAACAAGAATAAGTTCCAATTGATGTGCAATCGCCATGATGCGGTTCTCGCCGTCTACCTTGGGAGGTTAGAATGTGGGAAATCAGGATGAGTTAATGAGCGAAAAGCCCCTTTCAGAAACCGAATATGACGCCATCACCGACGCCGCCGCGCATTGGTGCATGCGCCTGCATGCTGCAGATTGCACAGCGGGCGAACGTCAGGCTTTTACCCAGTGGCACGATGCTCATCCGCTGCACGCCTTCGAATATGCGGCCATGCTCGAGATCTGGGACGTGGCCGATCTTCTGCCTCGCGAAAAGCCTGACGCGGTGGTGGTGCCCCTCAAGAAGCCGCGCAGCCGCCTGCGTACCTACGCGGTAGCCGCAGCGGTGTGCCTGGCGGCATTGCCGCTTGCCGCCTTCACCGGCTGGGAAGCGGGCTGGTTGCCCAGTTCCTATGAACGCTTCGAAGCCGCCAATGGCTTGAAAAAAGTCACCTTGGGCGATGGCAGCCAAGTGGAGTTGAACCTGGGCACCGAGTTGGTCTACAGCCACTACAAGGACCAGCGCCGGGTCACCTTGAAAAAGGGCGAAGCGTTCTTCAAGGTCGCCCACGACAGTAACCACCCGTTTATCGTACGGGCCGGCGAAGGCCAGGTGCGAGTGACCGGCACGCAGTTCAATGTCTGGGAATATGAAGACCAGGTGCGGGTGCTGTTACTGGAGGGCTCAGTGCAGATTTCCAGCGACGGCGAGCATGCCAGTGTGCCGCTGAGCCCTGGCATGCAAGCCAGTTTCCGCCAGGGTGACGCCACCCCGCAGGTCGCCGCTATTAATCCCGATGACACTGCGCTGGCATGGCGCCAGGGCAAACTGGTGCTCGACAACCTGACCCTGACGGACGCCCTGCCCCTGATCAACCGCTACCTGAAAAAGCCGGTGATGCTCGCCGACGCCAGTACTGGCGCGATTCGCATCGGCGGTATCTACAACATCAACGAGGTCAACAACCTCGTGCCCTCCCTGCCCAAGGTGTTGCCGGTCTACCTGACCCAAAACCAGGACGGCAACCCGGTGCTCAATTCCATTCCGCGTAAAACTCCCAAGGGCTGAGCCCGCTCGCACGAACGGGTACGTTTGGGCCGCGGGTGTCCATTTTTGAAACACCTGCCTCGCCTGCATCGCACGCCGTGTGCGGATTCATGGTTCTGTCACAGGAAGTGTTACATCGCTGAGACAGCGTGAGGTGAGTACAGGCATATCTCAAGCGCTCAGGGCTGTTTCAAAGCTGAAACAGAGTTGCCATCACTTTGCCTCGACTTAAGCCCAACCCCTTGAATAACAACATCTAATAAAAAGCGGCACGCCTCCTGCTCCTTCCCTGATAACGCTGTTTAGGGTCAGCGTGAAGAATAAGGACTGCCGCCGTGAACACACTCACACACGCCTCGTCGATAAACGTACTTCTGATCAGCTGTGTGCTCAGTGCCGGTGTCAGCCTGACGAGCCAGGCGGGTGACGGCGTGATCGTGACCGGGCGCACCGTGCAGGGCCATATGTATGGGCGTACCTCGCTGCCCGACCCCTACCCCAACACGGCCAATGCCAACCCCAGCAAAGAGATCAACAGCGCCCTGACCGGCGAACTCAGCGACAGGGACATTGGCGGCATCAGCAGTGGTTCCAGCCTTGCCCGCACCCTTCAGCCCAATGGCAGCTTGTCGGGCCTGGGCGCCACCCAAAACAGCATGTCGACAATTGGCGCTGGCGCAGCGGCCGGCCACGGTGCGGGCAGCGGCAGCAGCATGGGCGGGCAGATCAGCGACTCGATCCAGCGTGGCATGGCGCCGCTCAACAATCTCGGCAGCATGATGGGGGGCAAGTGATGAAGCGCGCCCTGTTGATAGTCGCCCTGCTGGGCAGCGCCACGGCCATGGCCGACAACACTGCCGTGATCAACAACAGCGGCCAGCAGTACGACGGTGTGCTGTCGGTCAACCAGGCCGCCGGCAACCAGCAACAAATGTCCAACAGTCGCGCCATCGCGCTCGGTGGTCAGGCCACCAACGTCGACATTCAGCGCGTCGACGGCAAGGTCGACCCGTCCCTGAACGCCAAGGCAGCGATCCAGGGCAACTCATTCAGCAGTGGCAACGGTGTGCTGGGCATCAACCAGGCGGCCGGGGCCAATAACCAATCCATCAACGCTGTGCGGATCAGCCTCAACCCTGGCCCGCAGAGCATCGATGACAGCGTCCTGTTGCAACAGAACACGACGACGCTGGCAACCGACTCAGGGCTCACCCCCACCACTGGCAGCCGCCAGGTCGTGACCAGCGACCAGGCCTTCACCGGCAGCCGAGGAGTGACACAGGTGAACCAGAGTGCCGGGGTGGGGAACCGAGTGGCTAACACCCTGGGCATCACTATCAAGTAACCGCTTGGTAGACGTTCGTTAGACCGTACCAACACTTAACCAACTAATTAGAAGCAAGGAGAAACACCATGAAACCTCAAATGGCTCTGAAACCAATGGTTTTCGCTCTCGCCGCACTCATGGCTGCTGCTGCTCAAGCGGGTGGCTGGCATCCAACCCCACAACCCACCGGTACCGTGGCCGCTGTCGTCACCGATGTGCAAAAAAGCGAACACAACAAATTCGACGACACCAACACCGAGAACAACGCATCAGCCGACAACTCGGTAAATAGCAACAGCGGTAATGTCGGGGTCAACGCACAATCAGGTTCCGGCAACCAGGCTGACAACGCCGGCGCCATCTCCAGTGCCAAAGGCGACTTCGCCACCGTGTTTGCCGTGATTGATGTCGACCAAGGCAGCTCGCATAACAACTTCGTCAATAAAGGCACGCAAAACAACGCCTCCCTGGACGGCTCCATCACCGGCAACTCCGGCAACGTGGGTTACAACGGCCAGGCCGGCCAGGGCAACCAGGGTAAAAACAACCTGGCCATCACCACCGCTGACGGCAAGAACATCGCAGCGGCCTCCAACACCGAGCAGAACTCTCTCAACAACAGCTACCTGAACACGGCCGCCAGCAGCCATGGTTATGGCAAGCCTCAGTACGTGTCCAACAACGCAAGCCTCGACAACTCGGTTAACCGCAACTCCGGCAACGTAGGTGTCAACCTGCAATCGGGTGCGGGCAACCAAGGCAGCAACAGCCTGTCGATCGGCCAAGGTTGCAGCGTCTGCGCCAGCGGCGTGCGCTTCTGATCCAACGGGGCCTTGGCGACAAGGCCCTTTTTTATTCCAGTGTCCAACAGGTCATTCGATCATGCGTATCGCGACCCTTACCCTCTTGATGTTGCTCACCGGCACGACCTGGGCAGGCACCATGGCGATTTCCGCCATGCCCGGCGGTGCGGTGATTTTCAAGAAGGTCGAGAGTATTCGCGAGCGCCGGTTCGCCAACCTGGTGGAACAGAAAACCGATTTCAGCTGCGGTGCCGCGGCACTCGCCACCATCCTGCGCCAGGCCTATTGGCTGGACGTCGACGAAGCACACATCATCAAAGGCATGCTGGTCACTGCCGACCAGGACCTGGTACGAACCCAGGGCTTTTCCATGCTGGATATGAAGCGCTACCTCGAAAGCATCGGCATGCGTGCCCGGGGCTACAAGATCGCGCCCGAGACCCTGCTGACCGTGAAAATCCCCGTGGTGGTGCTGCTGGAAATCCGCGGCTACAAGCACTTCGTGGTGTTGCAACGGGCCGACAAGGACTGGGTGTACATCGGCGACCCCGTATTGGGCCACAAGCGCTATTCCCATGACGATTTCGTCAAAGGCTGGAATGGCATTGTCTTCGCCGTACTGGGCGAGGGTTACGACAAGGCCAACGTGTTGCTCGACCCGCCCCTGCCGCTGACCGCCAAGAGCCAGATGAATGAGTTCCGGCCCGTGGGCGATGCCGAGCTGATGGATTTCGGTTTTATCCAGAGCGACTTCTTCTAGAAGCGCAATAAGGGGCAGGACGCCCCAGGAGCAGCAGATGAACACTTCCCGTTGGCTGACGGTCTTGTGTCTGGCCGCCTCAATGCCTGCTTATGCGTCCTCGGGGTTCAAGCCCATCGAACTCAAGGACGCCGAAATGGCCGAGCTGCGTGGCCGTTACGTGATGCCGGGGCGCATCATCAGCTTTGGCATTGTCATGAGCAGCACCTGGACCAATGCCGAAGGTAGCAACATCACCGGCACGGCCAACATGCAGATCGATAAAACCACCATTACTCCTCAGTTCTATGTGCAAACCACCGGCTCGACCGGTACCGGTACCCCTCCCAACACGGGCACCGGCAATGTGGTCGGGGGTGCCGGCCTCGGCAGCGGCCAGGGCGTGACCCAAAGTGTACGCACCGCCGGCGATGGCAACGCCGCCTACAACAATGTGGGCATCAACGTCGAGAATGGGGTTACCCCCGCCAATAACCTGCAGTCCGGCCAGGTGCTGGTGGCTGGCGGCACAGTGACCGGCGACAGCGCCGCGGGCCGTGTCAGCGTTTCGGCAAACAATGCCGGCGTGCAGATGGCCATCCAGGCCAATCACAACCAGGGCAACAGCCTGCAACAGATCGGCGCGGGGAACGTGCTGCAGGGCACGGTTTTGACCGGCGATAGCAACCTTGTCAGAAACATCACCCAGATCAATGTTGTGATGAACAATAACGGGCTGAACAACGCCGCGTTGAACTGCAACCTGGATCAACTTAAAGGCCTACGCACGCTCGGTTATTGAACTACGCTGACCCTCGACACTTACGCATTAGAAAAGGACGGCTTATTTCATGCATCGATCGTTATCGCTACGTGCGGTGGTTTGTTTGAGTACGCTCTTGCCCGCATCCGTACTGTATGCCGCGCCAGACGCTGACATCGAAACCCTGAAGAAGGAACTGCTGGAACTCAAGCAACGTTACGACGTGCAGCAAAAAGCCCTGGCGGTGCTGGAGCAACGTGTGCGCCAGGTCGAGGACCAACCGGCAACGCCTGCCCCCAGGCGCCTGGCTAAATCACCTGCCGACTTCAAGAACGGCGCTAACGCTGTCGCGGCCAGCGGTACGGGCGCAGCCGCGGCGTCCGGAGGCGCTGGCGGAGGTGGCAGCTCCTACGGCCAGGCCCTCAAGGACGACTCGGCCCCTGCGCAAAGTGTGAGCAACCTGTACAACGAAGCCAGCGGCTTTTTCGGCAACGGCAAGTTCAGCGTGGAAACCGGCATCACGTATGCCCGTTATGACGCGCGCCAGTTGACGCTCAATGGTTTCCTGGCGCTGGACTCGATCTTCCTGGGCAACATCAACCTGGACCGGATCAAGTCCGACAGCTGGACCCTGGACCTCACCGGGCGCTACAACGTCGACAACCGCTGGCAGTTCGACCTGAACGTGCCGGTGGTGTACCGCGAGTCCACCTACCAGTCGGGCGGCGCCGGCAACGACGCCACGGCCACCTCCGAAGGCTCCGTGACCCGCGACCCGACCATCGGCGATGTCAACTTTGGCGTGGCCTACAAGTTCCTCGACGAAACCCCGACCTTGCCGGATGCGGTGGTGTCCGTGCGCGTCAAGGCACCGACGGGCAAGGAGCCTTTCGGCATCAAACTGGTCAAGCAACCGAACAACGACAACCTCTACGTGCCCGAAAGCCTGCCGACGGGCAACGGGGTCTGGTCTGTTACACCGGGCATCTCCCTGGTCAAGACCTTCGACCCGGCCGTGTTGTTCGGTTCGTTGTCGTACACCCACAACTTTGAAGACTCTTTCGATGACATCAGCAGTGAAGTCAATCAGAAGGTGGGAGGCAAGGTGCGCCTGGGCGACAGCTTCCAGTTCGGGGTCGGCGTAGCGTTTGCCTTGAACGAGAAGATGAGCATGTCGTTCTCGGTGTCCGACCTGGTGCAACGCAAGAGCAAGCTCAAGCCGGATGGCGGCGACTGGCAATCGGTGGTGTCCAGCGATGCCAACGCCGGTTATTTCAACGTGGGCATGACCATTGCCGCCTCGGATAACCTGACCATCGTGCCGAACCTGGCGATTGGGATGACCGATGATGCGCCGGACTTTACGTTCAGCCTGAAATTCCCATATTACTTCTGATTGGCTTGCCCGCAGGCGTTGTGTCAGTTGCTGCATCTGTGACTGCACTACCGCTTTCGCAGGCAAGCCAGCTCCCACATTGGCCATGCATTGCCCACAGAATC
>NZ_SMOF01000001.1:2884821-2896677 GCF_018135665.1 Pseudomonas sp. B2021 | reverse complement strand
TACCCGCCCTAGCGGATCTGGTGTTTGTGCAGCAACCGGTAGAATGTCGGCCGGGAAATCCCCAGCACGCGGGCTGCGACACTGAGGTTGTCGCTGTGCCGGTTGAGCACATCGCACAGCGCTTGGCGTTCGGCGCGGTGTTTGTAGTCTTCCAGTGTTGCCATCGGTGCCGAAATAACCTGCTGGCCTTGCAGCCCCAGGTCAACCGCTTCGATCTGCCGCCCTTCGGCCAACACCAGGCCGCGGCGCACGCGGTTGGCCAGTTCACGCACATTGCCCGGCCACGGGTGTTGCCCCATCGCCACCAAGGCCTCTTCGCTGAAACTGCGCGGGCGCCGCCCGGTTTCCTGGCTATAGAAACGTGAAAAATGGTTGGCCAGCATCGCCACATCGCCATGGCGTTCACGCAACGGCGCGGTGACCACTTGCAGGACATTCAGGCGGTAATACAGGTCTTCGCGAAACGCGCCCTTCTCCACCGCGGCCTCAAGGTTGACGTGAGTGGCGGCCAACACGCGTACATCCACCGGTATCGGCTGGCTTCCGCCGACGCGTTCGATGTGCTTTTCCTGAAGAAAGCGCAACAAGTTGGCTTGCAGCTCCATCGGCAGATCGCCAATTTCATCGAGGAACAGCGTGCCGCCGTTGGCCGCTTCAATACGCCCGATTTTGCGCTGATGAGCGCCGGTAAACGCGCCTTTTTCGTGGCCGAACAGCTCGGACTGGATCAGGTGTTCAGGGATGGCGCCGCAGTTGATCGCGACAAACGGCTTGGCGTGCCGTTGGGATTGGCGGTGCAAAGTCTTGGCCACCAACTCTTTACCCGTACCACTGTCACCGCGGATCAACACCGGGGATTCCGTCGGCGCCAGCTTGGACAACAACTTGCGCAACTCACGAATGGGGCGGCTCTCGCCCAGCAATTCGTGGGGCTCATCCACCGGCGCGTAGCCCTTGCCACGCAGGCGCGCCATGCCGAACGCACGGCCCAGGGTCACCTGCACCCGGGACACATCGAAGGGCAAGGTGTGGAAGTCGAAGAACCATTCGCAGACAAAATCGCCGACGTTCTGCAAACGCAGTACATCCTGGCTGAGCACGGCGATCCACTCGGTGCCGCTGCGACCAATCAACTCCTTGACCGCTTCGGGGCGTTCCAGGTGGTCACGTTGCAAACGCAGCAGGCCCACATCGCAGGAGCGCTCACCCACCGCCTCCAGGGCACAGCTGTCCACTTCCCAGCCGGCGGTGCGTAAACCGGGCAAGAGCCCGTGGCAGTCGTCACAGGGGTCGACCACCAGTAAGCGGCGTTGGGGGGGCGTCGCAATCATGACTATTCCTTGGCGCCAAGATTGTTAAAGTTATTTAGAAACAACAGTTTGTGGCGACTGCTGGTAACCCTAGCAAGATCTTGACGCTGACCTTGTACCATTTCGCTATAAGTGTGGGCAAAAAGCCATGCCTGTTTCGTAGCGCGCCCGAAGTTGCCCGCCAGTGAAAGGCTTATTGCGCTTTCAAAACAGCCGCTTACATGACGTCAATCAGGGAAAGTTAAAATTTCTTGCCCTAGCATGTGACCCGCACCCCACCATCGTGCATCAGTACAAGTAACCCACCGCACGGTCAGCCCAACCGCCGGTACTCACTTGAATGGGCATACAGAGAGAAGACCCAAATGAACGCTCCGCTGCGCATCAACGAAGCTCTTTTGATTGCAGACCGTGCTTTCCAGCCCTTTCAGTGCGTGGCCTGGCACGATGGCGTTGGCGCCCTCAGCCTGAGCGTCATCGACCGTACCAACACCCGCATCGGCAGCAAACAGCTGTCCTCCACTGCGTATACCGACCCGGCTCAACTTGAAAACCTATTGTTGCAGGCCCGTGCCGAGCTCGATAAAGAGGGCCACCAGTTGCAACAGTGGGCAATGCCGAAGTAATTGCATGCAGCAACTTCCAGCCCAAGTAAAACTTGAGCTGGAAGTTGTGCAGTCATACGTCAGTCATTAACGTGCGGTGAGAATAAAACGCTCGAACGCCTCGGCAGCGCCGTCCTCGACATTACTGCCGGTGACCACATTGGCTTGGCGCTTGACGGTTTCTTCGGCCTGGCCCATGGCAATCGACAACCCCGCCACATGAAACATCGCCGGGTCATTGCCACCGTCGCCAATCGCGGCCGTTTGCGCAAGCGGTACGCCCAGGTGCTCGGCCAGGGTTTTCAAGGCTTCGCCTTTGTTGGCCAGCATCGCGGTCACGTCCAGGTACACCGGTTGCGAACGCGACACCTGGGCCAACCCCTGCACTTTGGGCTGCAATTGCGCTTCAAGCTCCACCAACAACTGGGTGTTGTTGCTGGCGGCGACGATCTTGTCGACCCGGTCCAGGTACGGCTCGAAACTCTCTACCACCACCGGCCCATAGCCCAAGCCATCAGCTTCGCGCTGCACCATGGGCCCGGGCGGATCACGGCGCAGCCAGTCACCATCGGCAAACACCCAGACTTCCACGTCCGACTCGGCCGAAAACAGCGCCAGGGTGATCAGTGCCGCTTCCGCCGGCAGATGGTGGGCAACCAGGATGCTGCCATCCGGGTTGACCAACGTGCCGCCATTGAAGCCCGCCACCGGCACATCAATACCGAAGGTTTCGATCAAATGCCGCATGGCCTTGGGCGGACGCCCGCTGGCCAGACTGAAAAGCACCCCGGCCTCGCGCATCGCGCGAATGGCATCGGCGGTGCGTTGGCTGAGGCTGTGGTCGGGATGCAATAGCGTCCCGTCCACATCACTGAGGACAAACCGGATGGGATGAATCGTCGCGTCACTCATCCGAGGCTATGCCAAGCGCGGCCATCGCGGGCCAGCAAGGCATCGGCCGCCGCCGGGCCATCCTCACCCGCCTTGTAAGCCTGGATACCGTCATCTTGCTTCCACGCATCCAGGAACGGCTGCACCGCACGCCAACCGTTCTCGATGTTGTCGGCACGCTGGAACAAGGTCTGGTCGCCGGTCATGCAGTCGTAGATCAGGGTTTCGTAACCCGTCGACGGCTGCATTTCGAAGAAGTCCTTGTAGTCAAAGCCCAATTCGATATTGGCCATCTCCAGGGTCGGCCCAGGCTGCTTGGCCAACAGGTCGAACCACATGCCTTCGTTCGGCTGGATCTGAATCTTCAGGTAAGTGGGCTTGAGCTCATCGACTTCGGTATCGCGAAATTGCGCATACGGCGCCTGCTTGAAGCAGATCACAATCTCGGTGTCGCGGATGCTCATGCGCTTGCCGGTCCGCAGGTAAAACGGCACACCGACCCAACGCCAGTTATCAATCATCACTTTCAGCGCAACGAAGGTCTCGGTGCTGCTGTCGGGCGCGACGTTGGCTTCTTCGCGATAACCGGGCAATGGCTTGCCAGCGATTTCGCCAGCGGTGTACTGGCCGCGCACAGAATTGGCCCGCGCATCTTCCAGCGACCAGGGGCGGATCGCACCCACCACCTTGGCTTTCTCACCGCGCACCGCGTCGGCACCAAAGGCTGCCGGCGGTTCCATGGCAACCATCGCCAGCAGCTGGAACAGATGGTTGGGCACCATGTCGCGCAAGGTGCCGGTCTTCTCGAAGAAGTTGCCCCGGGTTTCAACGCCGACGGTTTCAGCGGCAGTAATTTGCACGTGATCGATGTAGTGGTTGTTCCAGAACGCTTCGAACAGCACGTTGGAGAAACGGCTGACCAGGATGTTCTGCACCGTCTCCTTGCCCAGGTAATGGTCGATGCGGTAGATCTGCTTCTCGCTCATCACCTTGAGCAGGCAGGCGTTGAGCGCCTCGGCGGTGGCCAGGTCGGAGCCGAACGGCTTCTCGATGACCACGCGGCGAAAGCCATCGTCGGTTTCATTCAACAAGCCGGCACTGCCCAGGCGCTGCACCACTTCACTGAAGAAGCGCGGTGCAGTGGCGAGATAGAACACCGCATTACCGGTGCCGCTGTCAGCGATCTTGCTGGCGATATCGGCATAGGTGCTGTCGTCGAGGAAATCGCCCTCGACGTAGCTGATGCCCTTGGCCAATTGCGCCCACAACGCAGGGTCGAGGGCGTTTTCGGCATTGCCCCGGACCTTGCTGGAGGCTTCGGTACGAATGAAGTCTTCGAGTTTCTTGGCAAAGTCCGCATCGCTGATGGCGTTGTGATCAACGCCGACGATACGCAGACCATCGCCCAGCAACCCGTCGCGGCTCAGGTTGTACAGCGCCGGCATGAGCAGGCGCTTGACCAGGTCGCCATGGGCGCCAAACAGAAACAAGGTGGTGGGTGGAGCAGGTTCGGCCTTGGGTTTTTTGCCGTTGGCGGTCATTTTTTGGAAGTCTCCACATGGCCACCAAAGCCGAAGCGCATGGCAGATAGCATTTTGTCACCGTAGGTGCTCTGCTGGCGGGAACGGAAACGCGCGAACAGCGAGGTCGACAACACCGGAACCGGCACGGCCTGCTCCATGGCTGCTTCGATGGTCCAACGGCCTTCACCGCTGTCGGCCACGGAGCCTGAGTAGCCGTCGAGTTTCGGGTCGGTGGCCAGGGCGTCGGCGGTCAGGTCCAGCAGCCAGGA
The DNA here is from genome assembly GCF_018135665.1 of Pseudomonas sp. B2021. Taxonomy (NCBI): domain Bacteria; kingdom Pseudomonadati; phylum Pseudomonadota; class Gammaproteobacteria; order Pseudomonadales; family Pseudomonadaceae; genus Pseudomonas; species Pseudomonas sp. B2021. The sequence continues at coordinate 2,892,079 of NZ_SMOF01000001.1, read as the reverse complement.
CGACACCACGCTGCCACGACGCCAGACTTCGGCGATGTCGCCAACGTTGAGGTCAAAGCGCTGGTCTTCTGGCAGGTTCTCCGAGTTCTTGGTCTTGAGGATGTCAAAACCTTCGGCAAACGCCTGCATCATCCCGTACTCGATGCCGTTGTGGATCATCTTGACGAAGTGGCCCGAACCCGCTGGGCCGGCGTGGATGTAACCCTGCTCGGCACGTGGGTCGGCAGAGGCCGAACGGTCCTTGGTGCGCGGGATGTTACCCAGGCCCGGCGCCAGGCTTTTGAAGATCGGGTCGAGGCGATTCACGGTCTCGGTGTCGCCACCGATCATCATGCAATAGCCACGCTCCAGGCCCCAGACGCCGCCCGAGGTGCCCACGTCCACATAGTGCAGGCCCTTTTCAGCCAGGGCCTTGCCGCGACGCACGTCGTCCTTGTAGTTGGTGTTGCCGCCGTCGATGATCACATCGCCGTCTTCCAGCAGTTCGCTCAGCACGTTGATGGTGTCTTCGGTGGGCGCGCCCGCCGGCAACATCACCCAGACAGCGCGAGGCTTTTGCAGGCCGGCCACCAGCGCTTTCAAGTCGGCGACGCCGGTGGCGCCCTCCTCGCTCAGGGCTTTGACGAAGGCTTCGTTACGGTCGTATACAACGGTGGTATGCCCATTGAGCATCAGGCGCCGCGCAATGTTACCGCCCATGCGGCCTAGTCCGATAATCCCCAGTTGCATGTGCTGATGCTCCTAACTTCTAAAAAATGTGTGACATAGTTTATAGCGCAATGAGGCTAATGAGGGTTAGTCCAGAGCGGATCCGTGTAGTTTCATGACAAAAAAGTTGCCATCGTTTCACCATCACCCCGGCAAAAGTCACACGACCACCAAAAATAAAAAAGTTCCCTTGCAGCGAAAAAGAATTCAAACTTGCTTCCGACTGTTGCCAAAAACCTGTTTTGGCACCGCGATCTACCGGCTATTTGCGAGGTAAGCAATGAGCACAGCACAGATGACCCGTCCGCCACAGACCCTCTACGTCACTATCCGTCGCGATGAACTGCGCCAGTTGAAAGACGAGCGTGATCAGTTGCAACAGGAAGTCCTGCGCCTGCGTTCACACCTTCAAGCCCATCTCGTTCAGCCGTCGGATGCCAAGCCTGCGCTGTGCTGAAGCCCGCGCCAGTAGCCTTGTAAGGCAATACCTACAGAAAACTCACAAAGTTTTCACACTCCCCTCTTGATACTCCCGTTCCGCGATGCCGCTCACTTCCTGGGCGGCCCGATGTTGCGCGCCTGTGCGCGACAATCTTTTTCTGATGGGGCGCTGGATGGCGATGTTCAAACGCAGCACGACGACTGCGAAAGGCTTTGATTGGGCCGGCCTTGGCTGGTTATTCCTGTTTTTCTGGTATTTCTCGGGTATTACCCAACTTCTTATCCAACTGACCGGCACCTCCGGCTTCAGTGGCTTCCGCCAGGCCTTCTTCATGAGTGCGCTGTGGCTGGCGCCGATGTTGCTATTCCCGCGTCGTACGCGCCTGCTCGCCGCCTTGATCGGCGTGGTGCTGTGGGCTTGCTCTATGGCGAGCCTGGGTTATTTCTTCATTTACCAGCAGGAGTTCTCCCAGAGCGTCATCTTCATCATGTTCGAGTCGAACATCTCTGAAGCCGGCGAATACGCCACCCAATACTTTGCCTGGTGGATCGTGCTGGCGTTCATTGCCCACACCGCCTTCGCCATCTTTCTGTGGACGCGCTTGCGCCCGGTGTACCTGCCGCGCGGTCAGTCGATCGTGGCAGCCATTGCCATCGTCCTGGCAGTGGTGGGCTACCCACTGGTCAAGCAGATCGCCACCAGCGAAACCATGGAATTGGCCATCGACCGTTTCGAAACCCGCATCGAGCCTGCCGTGCCTTGGCAGATGATCGTCGCCTACCGTCGCTACACCGAGCAGCTGGACAACATGCAAGGCATGCTCACCAGTGCGAGCAAGATCCCGCCCTTGAACAACCTCAAGGACAGCATGGCCGGCCAGCCGTCCACACTCGTATTGGTGATCGGCGAGTCCACCAACCGCCAGCGCATGAGCCTCTACGGCTACCCGCGCAACACCACGCCGGAACTGGACAAGCTGCGCGACCAGTTGGCCGTGTTCGATAACGTCATCACCCCGCGCCCCTACACCATTGAAGCACTGCAACAGGTGCTGACCTTCGCCGACGAAGAAAACCCGGACCTGTACCTCAAGACGCCGTCGATTGTCAGCGTGATGAAACAGGCTGGCTACAAGACCTTCTGGATCACCAACCAGCAGACCATGACCAAACGCAACACCATGCTCACGACCTTTTCCGAACAGGCCGACGAGCAGGTGTACCTCAACAACAACCGCAACCAGAACGCCCGTCAGTACGACGGCGATGTACTGGCGCCGTTTTCCAAGGCCCTGGCCGATACCGCCGAGCGCAAGTTCATCGTGGTGCACCTGCTGGGCACCCACATGAGCTACCAGTACCGCTACCCGCCAACCTTCGACAAGTTCACCGACCGCCAGGGCGTGCCGGCGGGTGTCAGCGATGCGCAGTTGCCGACCTACAACAGCTATGACAACGCCGTGCTGTACAACGACTTCGTGGTCTCCAGCCTGATCAAGGACTACGCCAAGACCGACCCCAACGGCTTTTTGCTGTACCTGTCGGATCACGGCGAAGACGTGTTCGACTCCGCCGGCCATGACACCTTGGGCCGTAACGAAGGCAAGCCGACTGCGCCGATGTACACCATCCCGTTCATGGCCTACGCCTCGCCAAAATGGCGCGAAAGCCACGACTGGAGCTTTGCCGGCGACTTGCAGCGGCCTTACAGCAGTTCGCAGTTGATCCACACCTGGGCCGACATGGCAGGCTTGAGTTTCGACGAACTGGACCACAGCAAGAGCCTGGTGAGCGACAGCTTCAAGCCACGCCCGCTGTTGATCGGCAACCCTTACGAGACCAAGCAGAAGGCGCTGATCGACTTCAGCCTGATCAAGCCCAAGAAGGCCGACGGCGCCGAAGTGGTGGCCAAGTAAGCCAGGGCCTTGTAACAGAAAGATAACAATCATTCTCGTTTGAGCCTAAAGTTCCGCAGCTCCTTTCGTCTTTGAACCATGCCCTCCCTGCCTGGGGAGGTATCAAAGACGACAAGGAGTCTGCAGTGATGTTCGCGCCCTTCACCCGTTCCATGACCTTCACCCTCGGCCTGTTCAGCCTGGCACTGAGCCCGGATTCGCTGGCCGACACCACCCCCGAAACAGCCCCTACCCAAGCCTTGGAACTGGGCGCGACCACTATCAGCGCCGACGGCCTGGGCTCCACCACCGAGCATACCGGCGCCTACACCACCGGTTCGATGAGCACCGCCACGCGGCTGAACCTCTCCGTCAAGGAAACCCCGCAATCGATCTCGGTGGTCACACGCCAGCAGATGGACGACTTCAATCTTAATACCCTGACGGAGGTGTTGCGCCAGACCACGGGCGTCAACGTTCAGCATTACGACTCCGATCGTGTCTACTACTCCGCCCGAGGCTATGGCATCAACAACTTCCAGGTTGACGGCATGCTCAACACCTTCGGCTACATGAAGACCGACGCCGACACCATCATCTACGACCGCATCGAAGTAGTGCGCGGCGCGACGGGCCTGACCACGGGCGCAGGCGACCCTTCGGCCACCGTCAACATGGTGCGCAAGCGCCCTACCGCGCAGTGGCAGGCCAAGACCGGCATCAGTGGCGCCAGCCATGACAACTACTACAGCTACGTTGATGTGGGCGGCCCGCTGGCGTTCGACGGCAAGCTGCGCGGGCGCAGCGTGCTGGCCTACCGCGACAGTCGGTCCTTTCGTGACAACTATGGGCTGCAGCGGGCAGTGGGCTACGGCATCCTCGAGGCTGATCTTTCCGACGATACCGTGCTGGCCGTCGGCTTTGATTACCAGGACAAACAGGTACAGGGCACCTCCTGGGGCACCGTGCCCTACTGGAACAGCCAGGGCGGCAAGGCCAGGCTACCCCGCTCCACCAACATGGCGGCGCACTGGAGCTCCTGGCCACTGACCGACAAGACCACCTTCGCCACCCTCGACCACCGGCTCGGCGGCGACTGGCACTTGAAGGCCGCCTACACCCATCGCCAAAGCGACACCGATGGCAAGGTGTATTACGGCGGCGCCGGCTTCCCCAACCCCGACCGCAGCGGCATGACGGCCTGGGCCAGCCATATGCGCGGTACCTCGCGCATGGAGGCCATCGACCTCAACCTGGCCGGTAGCTACACGCTGCTGGGCCGCGAACACGCGCTGATGATGGGCTATGGCGAAGCTGCGCAACGGGATGTCTCGCCCTTTATGCGCAGCGACCTGCCAGACAGCTACTACCCCATCCAGGACTGGAAGCACATGGGCGGCATCGGCAAGTTCACCGACCAGGTGACCGACCTGAAGGGTGAGCACAGCAAGAAGCAACAGAAAGCCGGTTACCTGGCCACGCGGCTGAGCCTCACAGACCGCTTGCACGCCGTGCTGGGCAGCCGTTACGGCAGTTGGGAGCTGGAAAGCGCAGAGCCCAAATACAATGCCAACGACCAACTCACCGCGTCGGGCAAAACCAGCCAGACCCACAATGATATGTGGACGCCCTACGCCGGCCTGCTCTACGAAATCACGCCGCAATACACCGTTTACGCCAGCTATACCGACATCTTCAAACCCCAGAACAACCGCGATGCCAACAAGAAGTACCTGGAGCCCGTGGTCGGCAGTAACTACGAAGTGGGCCTCAAGGGCAGTGTGCTGAACGAGCGCTTGAACCTGGCCGCTGCGTACTTCTGGAGCACCCAGGACAACGTCGCCGAGCGAGATGACTCAGTACCGCCCAATCCGGTCACCGGCGAGGAATACTACAAATCCGGCGGCAAAGGTAACAAGGTCAACGGCTTCGAGCTGGAAGCCGCCGGGGAAATCACGCCAAACTGGAATCTGACCGCCGGCTATACCTACACCCATTCGGTCAATGGCTCAGACAAACGCACTAACACCAGCCAACCCTTGAACCTGCTGAAGATCTCCAGCGCCTATCGCCTGCCGGGCGCCTGGCGCAATCTGACGGTCGGCGGCGCCGTGAACTGGCAGAGCGAAACCTACGACTTCAGCAACCGCCCGACCGGGCAGCGCAACAGCGACGGCCGGCCGATCACCACCCGGGCGAAAATCACGCAACAGGGCTATACCGTGGTCAACCTGATGTCACGCTACCAGTTCGACGAACAGGTTTCGGCGTCGGTCAACGTGAACAATCTCTTTGATAAGAAATACTACGAGCGCGTTGGTTTTTATAACGGTGTGTATTGGGGCGAGCCGCGTTCCGTCACGTTGGCGCTGGATTGGAAGCTGTAGCCGCGCACATTGAAGTTAACGAAACTGTTAACTTCAACTGCACTTTCAGTTAATTCCCACTTAATAAGATAACGCCATAGTCGCTCCATGATCTGATCACGGAGCGACCGGACACCTATCACTTTTAATTGGGAATACCGCGATGAAAATGTCGACCTTGATGCTGGCCAGCCTGATCACCCTGACCTCCGCCGCCGCCTTTGCAGAGGGCGGTGCAGAACGCTCCAAGGAGTTCTACAACAACTTCAGCTTTATTCAGGAAAAAACCCACGGCAAGGCTGAACAGCAAGTTGCCAGCGCCGATGGCAAGTCGGTTAAATCGGAGACTGTCGATCAGGCACAACCGAACAGTTGATTTAATGCTTACTTAATCCGTAGCACCCTGCGCCATTCTGCTCCGTTGGCGAAGGCTTATTGGGCGCCATTGAATGGCGCCCTTTTTTTGCCGGTTATTTATTACAACGGTTTATGCCAGAACAGCATCCGCCCATGGGCGGGATCAAACACTGAGTCGTCAAACCCGAACTTGCGGTATGCCGACTGCGCCAATTCATTGCCTCCCAGTACCTCGAGGGTGATCTTGCAGCAACCACGCTGCCGGGCGATTTCCTCGACCTTTTGCAGCATCTTCTGACTCAAGCCCAAGCCGCGGAATTGCTCCTTCACCACCACATCGTGGACGTTGATCAAGGGCCGGCAGGCGAAGGTCGAGAAGCCTTCAAAGCAATTGACCAACCCCGCTGGCTCACCTGCGGCAAACGCCAACACGCTGAACGCGTGTGGGCGCTTGGCCAGCTCGGCGGGCAGTTGCTGCAAGAGATCGGCTGGCAGGCTGTGGCCGCCGCCCATCGGATCTTCAGCGTAATGGTTGAGCAGCAGGCCAATGGCGTCGGCGTGCACGGCGTTGGTATAGCTGGCTTGCAGCACCAGGATGTCTGGGGTATCCATTTCCTTCCTCGATAGCGACCACCAGGGAATCGTTTCCCTTTGAGAGGGGCGATTGTAAGCGTGGAGTCGGCAGTAGATGAAGGAGATACGCGACAAATAGCTGACAGAAAGTGCGAAGGTTGCGCGCATCAAAGCGCGCAATGAGCCCGCAAGCGGCGATTTTTCCTAGATAGCGAAGCGTTGCAATTGCATCTCCTGCAGTCGGCTCAGGGTGCGACGGAAAGGAAATTCCAGGTAACCATCGGTGTACAGGTGCTGCAACGGCACACGGGCTTCGATAAAGAGCGGCACCTTACGGTCGTAGCATTCGTCTACCAAGGCAATAAAGCGCCGTACGCTGTCATCGTGCACCGACAACTGCGGCAACTCTCGATCCCCAGCCACCACGCGCTCGGCGCCGTCTTCAGTGCCACGGGCAATTCGGCCCGGGCGTTTCTGTGCACTGAGGTTGGGGACGTCTCCCAGCAGGATGGCGCGGAAGCGATCACACAACAGCATGAAATCCATGGCGGCCAGGGGCTGCTCGCACAAGTCGGCATAACGGCACCAAAGCACGGTGTCACTGGCCTGCACCGTCATGATGGAGCGGTGCCCTACGCTTAATGCCCCGCGGATCACGGTTTGCCCTTGGCTCAATTGTTGAAACACCGCCGCCAGTGCCTCGGGTTGATTCACCCAATAGCGCTGCATGCCAGCGCCGGGATGCAAGCGATGATCCTCGCCACCGTCCACCGCCACCACCTGCATATGCTGCTTGAGCGCATCGATGCCCGGCAGGAAACGCTCACGGTTAAAGCCATCGGCATACAACTGGTCGGGCGGCTGGTTGGACGTACACACCATCACCACGCCTTCCTCGAACATCACCTGGAACAGGCG
>NZ_SMOF01000001.1:2836579-2884781 GCF_018135665.1 Pseudomonas sp. B2021 | reverse complement strand
AGGCTCTTGCTGACCACCTCAAACACATCGCTGGACAGCTCACCCGCGCCCAGGATGCGCTCCAGCTCCGCTTTCATCAGCGCCTGCCGTGCGCTGTCGTATTTACGCCAGCGGGTCAGCGGCGCCAGTTGGCGCGAGGCAATCTGCGGGTTCAAGGTATTGAGCTGGATCACCAGATCCGCCAGGAACCGGTAACCCGAGCCATCCGCCGCATGGAAGTTGATCAGGTTCTGCCCGGCAAATGCGCCCACCAGCGCGCGTACCTTGTTGGGGTTCTTGATGGTGAACGCCGGGTGCTGCATCAACGCCTTGACCCGCGCCAGCCCGCCCGGCAAGGTGCTGCCGGCCTGTACGCTGAACCATTGGTCCATGACCAGCGGGTTGTCCTTGAAGTTTTCGGCAAACACCGCCAAGGCCTGGGCTTTCTCTGCTTCAAACGGCGAGTTCACCAGCACCGCCAACGCCGTCAGGCGTTCGGTCATGTTATCGCTGGTGTCGAACTGATCCAGGGTGGCCGCCAATACTTCTGGCTTGCCGCTGAGCATCAAGTACGACAGCGCGATGTTCTGCAGCGCACGCCGGGCGAAGTGCTCGGCCTCTGCCACATATGGCGTTTGCTTGGACAGCTCGCGGTTGGCCTGGTAGCGCAGCCACAACCCTTCGAACAGGTTGTCGGCCAGTTGCTTGCGGGCAAACTCGCGGGCAGCGTGGATGGCGTCCACATCCGCCACTTCGCTGATTTCCGTGAGGTAGGCTTCGCTCGGCAGCGAGAGCATTTCGGCGACCATGGCCTGGTCCAGGCTTTCATCGCTCAACACCGTGCGCAGCGCGTCGATCAAGCGTTGATCGAGCTTCAGCGGCTGGCCCGCCTGATGCTGGCCGATCAGCTCCTGCAGCACCTGCACGGCCAATTGCTGGCCGGCATCCCAGCGGTTGAAACCGTCGCTGTCGTGCTGCATCAGGAACATCAGTTGATCACGGCTGTAGGGGAAGCTGAGCTTCACCGGCGCCGAGAAACCACGCAGCAACGAAGGCAAGGGTTTTTCAGCGATGTCGACGAAGGTAAACGTCTGCTCCGCTTCGGTCACCGAGATTACCCGCGAAGTGTCGCCCGCCGTCGCTTCACCGGCCAGGCGCAAGGCAATGCCGGCGCCCTGCCCGTCCAGCAAGCCCAGCTCCACCGGGATCACAAAGGGCAGTTTCTCGACCTTGTCCGGAGTGGGCGGGCAACTCTGGCGGAAGGTCAGGCTGTAGGTCTTGGCCGCTGCGTCGTAGGCCTCGCTGACCGCCAGGCGCGGGGTGCCGGCCTGGCTGTACCAGCGCTTGAACTGGCTGAGGTCGGCGCCATTGGCGTCTTCCATGGCCTTGATGAAGTCGTCGCAGGTCACGGCCTGGCCGTCATGGCGTTCGAAATACAGGTCGCTGCCTTTGCGAAAGCCCTCGGCGCCGAGCAAGGTGTGGATCATGCCGACTACTTCCGAGCCCTTTTCATACACGGTCAGGGTGTAGAAGTTGGAGATCTCGATAAAGCTGTCGGGGCGCACGGCATGGGCCATGGGGCCGGCATCTTCAGCGAACTGATGGGTACGCAAGTACGCCACGTCCTGGATGCGCTTGACCGTGGCCGAGTTCATGTCGGCAGAGAAGCCCGAGTCACGGAACACGGTGAAGCCTTCCTTGAGCGACAGCTGGAACCAGTCGCGGCAGGTCACGCGGTTACCCGACCAGTTGTGGAAGTATTCGTGGGCGACGATGGCTTCGACGCGCTGGTGAGCGGCGTCTGTAGCGGTTTCGGCGCGGGCCAGCACGGCGCTGGAGTTGAAGATGTTGAGGCCCTTGTTCTCCATGGCGCCCATGTTGAAGTCGTTGACCGCGACGATCATGAAGATGTCCAGGTCGTACTCGCGGCCGTAGGTCTCTTCGTCCCAGCGCATGGATTTTTTCAGGCTGGTCATGGCGTGCTGGCACTTGTCGATATTTTCCGGTTCGACGTAGATGCGCAGCGCGACTTCGCGGTTGGTCATGGTGGTAAAGCTGTCTTCGACGCACCACAGGTCACCGGCCACCAGCGCAAACAGGTAGGCCGGCTTTTTGAACGGGTCTTCCCAGGTCGCCCAGTGCCGGCCGTCTTCACCAGGGCCGCTGGCGATCGGGTTGCCGTTGGACAACAGCACCGGATAGCTGTGCTGCTCGGCGATCACCGTGGTGGTGAACACGCTCATCACATCCGGGCGGTCGAGGTAATAGGTGATCTTGCGGAAACCTTCGGCCTCGCACTGGGTGCAGAACATACCGCTAGATTTGTACAAGCCTTCCAGCGCGGTGTTGGTTTCCGGGTGGATCTTGACCGTGGTGTCCAGGGTGAAGGTTTCACTCGGGGGCTGCAGGGTCAGGTGGCTGTCAGTCAGCTGGTAATCGGCGGCGGTCAGTTCCTGATCCGCGAGGGTGACGCTCAGCAACTCAAGCTGCTGGCCATCGAGCACCAGCGGTGGCAGGCCGGTACCACGCTCGGGGTTGCGGCGCATCACCAGCTGCGCGTGGACCAGGCTGTGGTCCTCGAACAACTCGAAGGTCAGGTGCGTCTCGTCGATCAGGTAGTCCGGCGCCTGATAGTCCTTCAGGTAAATCATCTTCGGTTGTTCGGTGCGCATGCTGGGGATCCTTCTACTGATGCACGGCGAGCTGGTAGGCCGTGTATTTACGAATGTTGATGACGCCGGTGTCGAAGATCAGGTATTGGCCCTTGATCCCCAGCAGCGTGCCTTCGGCAATCGGGTTCTTGTCCAGGTTGAAGCTGACGATCTTGGTCGGATACTGCTCGACCGGGTAGCGGATTTCAATCGGCTCGATGTCGGCAATGGTTTGGATGGCTTGCAGGCCAAAGCGTTCCTGCAAACCCAGCAAGCCCTCGGCGCAAGAGGCGAACAGCTCGTCACGCACCTGCTTGAGGTCCACCGATTGCGCATCGCCCTTGAGCAAAGCGCGCCAGTTGGTCTTGTCGGCCACCTGGCTGCGAAACAGGTCTTCGACGAAGCCCGATTGCTGGCGCGTCGCCACGCGCATGATCGGCAGCGCCTGGCTGGCGCCCTGGTCCAGCCAACGGGTGGGCAACTGCGTAGCCCGCGTAATGCCGACCTTGATCCCCGACGAATTGGCCAGGTACACCACGTGGTCGGTCATGCAGAATGTCTCGCCCCAGCCCGGATCGCGGCAGGTGCCGGCGTCGTAATGGCAACGCTCGGGGCTCATGATGCACAGGTCACACTGGGCCAGCTTGGTCATGCACGGGTAGCAATAGCCCTGGCTGAAGCTGGTCTTGGTCTTGCGCCCGCAATGGCTGCAATGAATCGCGCCCAGGTATTCCAGGCGTACATGGGTGCCGATCAACGGATTGACCGGCACCTCTGTGCTTCCTAAGCGAAAGGCGTATTGAACGGTCGGCTCACCGAGTTGCGCCGACATTTTGCTGACTGCACCGCGACCAATTTCAATCAATGGATCGCATCCGATTTGAACAGGATATTCGGTACTGGCGCGGATTTGGACGCGCACTCCTGCGGGCCCATATAACCGGTGCGCTGTTCTTCGGGCAGGTTCTGAATCTCCCAGGCGATCATCGCTTGCAGCGACAGTTCGCGCTGCTCGGCGGTGAGCTTGCGGCCATCGGACCATTTGCCGATCTCTACCGCGAGCTTGAGGCTCTCGTAGATGTCCGGGGTGATGTTTTCGATCATTTCAGCAAAAGAGGACATAAGGCTCTTCCTTATCAAAGAGACGCTTTGCGACGGTTGTACAAACCGCCGAGCAAACCCGTCAAGCAACCGATGACCAAGCCGCCCACATGGGCCGCGTTGGCGATTTCGCCGAAACCGATCATCGAGACCAGCCCCGACAGGCAGAGCAGCAACCACACCAGCATCATCACCAGCACCCCACGGGGCAGGCGATAGGCCGGGTTGGGCGACAATAATTGAAAGATCCAGCAATGCCCGAGCAGGCCATACAACACGCCGGACAAGCCGCCAAACAAGCCGGGGCCGCCGTAGGCGTATTGCGCGTAGTTGGAGACCAGGCTGAACAACAGGGTCAGGCCCAGCAGGTTGATGCTGCCCTGGCGCGCTTCAATGCGCCGACCCAGCTCCCAGTACCACATGCCGTTCATCGCCAGATGCAGGATGCCGAAGTGGATCAGCATCGGCGTCACCAGGCGCCACCACTGCCCCGAGGCCAGGGTGTCGGCCAGCGGCGTGAACTGGATGTACTCGCCCAGCACCCGGAACGGCAGGAAGGTCAACCAGGCCATGGCTTGCAGGTTTTCACCCAGCAGAGTTACGGCAGCGACGATGAGACTGGCCAACAACACCAGAGCGGTGACCGGGCTGTGGCGCACCTGCTGAACAAAACCTGGCCGCGCAACGGGCGCCTGCTCAGGAATGTCCAGTTGCTGGTCCGGGTCGCCTGCTGGGAAGCGCTGATACAACACGCGCACATCGTCACTGATGGCCTCGGGCACCCACAGCACCTGTTCACCCGACTCTTCGCTGACGCGGTGCGGCACCTGCATGCGGTGCAGCAACTTGACGAAGCCCCCCAGGTCGACGCTCAGGGGCAGGCGCAATACAGCTACGGTACTCATGGAATGGCCTCTGGTCGCTCAACGTCGACCCATACAAATTTACGCGGATCCAGTTGGGTTTCCTGGTCCAGTCGATACGCCACCAGCTTGCCGTAGAGCACGGCACTGTAGTCCAGGCAGGCCAGGTTTGGGCGGATCGGCGCGGGTTTGCCGCTGCGCCAGTAGTGGCCGACGAACAACAGCGGTTCATCGACGCCATAGCGCAGCAGGGAATTCTTTTCAGTGGACGATAGCGGCGTGCGTGCCACCGGCTCCGGCAAAGCATCGGGCTGGAACACGATGTCGCCGTAGGTCTTGGGGTCGTCTTCCCAGAACTTGGTGCGAAAGAACGAACGCGTCAGGCCATCGCCACCAGTCAACGTCAGGCCGTCGGGCAGGCGCATATCGGTACCGCGCAACAAGCGATCGAACGCGTTGCAGGCGAAACTGCCCGGTACGGCAGCGGCTTGCAGGAAGTGCGGGTCGATGCAGCCATCCGGGAACGTCGCGCGCAGCGGCTGAATAAAACTGTCGTCCCAGCACGCGTGCACCACGCGAAAGCGCCCGGCGTCGACAAACAGCGGCATGTCGTAGAACCAGCCGAGGAAGTCGTGCCAATCGGCCGGGTGGTGTTCGAACTGGGTCAGGGTCTCGTGGATCAAGCGGGCGTGGCGCGGGTTGTGCTCACGCACAAACTGCTTGCCGCTGCCCGGCGGGGCCGGCGTGGTCCAGCCCAGCGCATTGAACTCGTGGTTGCCCATGATGCACAGCGCCTGGCCGGCCTCGGTCATGTCGTGGACGATATGCAGCGCCTCGCGGATGCGTGGGCCACGGTCGATGATATCGCCCAGGAACACGGCCATGCGTGACGGATGGCGCCAAGTGCCGCCCTGCTTGTGGTAACCCAATTGGTCGAGCAAGTGCTCAAGGGTATGAGCGCAACCGTGCACGTCACCAATCAGGTCGTAGCTACGCGCGGGATCGAGCATCAGTCGCCTCCACCTCCCAAGCGGCTGCCCCAGCCCAACTTGGTGCGGCACACTTCGTAGTAGTTGTGATCCAGCGGGTGGATCAAGCGCAACTTCTGTGCCTTCTTGCTCACGGTGATGGTGTCACCGGGGGCGCAGGTGAAATGGTTCTGCCCGTCGCAGGAGACTTGCGGGTAGATTTGCATGTCTTTGGACACCACGATTTTCAGCTCACTGTTGCCATCGACCACAATTGGCCGACTGGACAACATATGGGGGTACATAGGCACGATCACAATGGCATCGAGCTTGGGGTGCATGATCGGGCCACCGGCCGACAGCGCGTAGGCGGTAGAACCGGTGGGCGTGGCGACGATCAGGCCGTCGGCCTTCTGGCTGCAGACGAACTGGCCGTCGATGTACAGCTCGAACTCGATCATGCGCGTGGACTTGCCAGGGTGCAGCACTACATCGTTGAGGGCATCGCCCTGGCCGATCGCCTCGCCGTGGCGGCGCACTTCGGCTTGCAACAGGAAGCGGTTCTCCACCAGGTAATGGCCATCGAGCACCTTGGCCACTTCGACTTCCAGCTCATCGGGGCGGATGTCGGTGAGGAACCCCAGGCTGCCGCGGTTGATCCCCAGCACCGGCACGTTATGCCGCGCCAACGCCCGGGCAGCGCCGAGCAGGCTGCCATCGCCGCCGACCACGATGACCATGTCACACACCTCACCGAGCATCTTGCGCGACGAGGTTTGCAGGCCGTGGCCGGGGAGGATTTCAGCGATGGTGTCTTCGAGGATCACATGCAGGTGGCGCTCGAGCAGAAACTTCTTCAGCCGGCGGACGGTGTCCAACACCTGGGTACTGCCCAGGCGACCGATAATGCCGATATTGCGAAAGTGCTCCATGGGGCTCCTGCGGGATCTGGGGGTGAGGCAAAAAGAGCGATTATGGGCGAAAGGCCGCCTCAGGCAAAATCCTTTGTCGCCGCCACGCCTTGATGACAATGGTTCTCAGGCACCTTGCGGGCGCTGAAAAGGCTATGCTCGGAGCATGACGCCATTCCCCGACTTGCACACCCTGCCCCGCCAACTGCGCCACCCCGAGGTGCGCGACCTGGCGTGGGTGATGCTCGCGCCGCCGATGCTGGCGCAAACGCCGTGGCCGCAGCGCCACCCGCTGGCCGGCAGTGACTGGGTGCAGGCCCCTCACCAGCTCGAAGCCTGGCTGCGCCAGCTGGACCAGGACAGCAGCGCGTTGCAGCAGTGGCTGAGCCTGTCACGTACCCGGCGCCTGGGCCTGTACTACGAACGTTTGTGGCAATTTGCGGTGCAGCATGCGCCGGGCTTGGAGTTGCTGGCCGCCAACCTGCCGATCCGCCGAGCCGGGCATACCCTGGGCGAGCTGGACATGCTGGTGCGCGACCGTGATGGCGTGCACCACCTTGAGCTGGCGATCAAACTCTACCTGGGCCCGCAGGACGGCAATGGCCAGGACACTGCGCAATGGCTGGGGCCTGGCTGTCATGACCGGTTGGACCGCAAGCTGGCGCACCTGGCCCAGCATCAACTGCCGATCTCCGCGCGGGCAGAGAGCCGCGAAGCCTTGGCGGCGCTGGATATCCAAGCGTTCGATGCGCATTTGTGGCTCGGCGGCTATCTGCTCTACCCCTGGCCCGGCGCGGCGCAATCCCCCCTCGGCGCTCACCCGCAGCACCTGCGTGGGCGCTGGTTGCATCAGCGCGACTGGACAGACTTTGTCAGCACTCGCCCGGCGGGTCGCTGGCAACCCCTGCCCCGCCATGCCTGGCTGGCGCCCGCGCATTACCCGGCTGATGAAGTGTGGAGTGAGGTGCAGATGCAAGACTGGCTGGCAGAGCTGGACCCAATGGCGCCGGCGCAGTTGCTGGTGCGCATGGTGCCGAACGGTGAGGAGTGGGAGGAAGCCGAGCGGTTGTTTCTGGTGGCCGATCTTTGGCCGAATGTGCCGGGGACAGGCTGATACTGGTGTGGTGTGTTTGAGGGCCTCATCGCAGGCAAGCCAGCTCCCACATGGGATAGGCGGCGAGGTCAAAATGTGGGAGCTGGCTTGCCTGCGAAAGCGATAGCCCAGACGCTACAGCTTATCGATATGCTGATAACCCAACTGCAACCCCACCGCCAATTCCTCAGCCCGCCCCAACCTGATCGGCCCGCGCTCGATATCAATCAACATGCCTGGGCACTCCAATCGCGGCAGCGCGCCCATCGCCTTGAGCCGCCCATCGGTCACTACCAGCAACTTCTGCTGCTCGGCGGGATAGCGCTTGCGCCGTGCCGCCAACCAATGCCCCGCTTCGGTCAGCGCAGCCAGCAATGGCGTCCCGCCGCCCGCGCCCAACTGCGCCAACCAATCGGCCAAGCCTTTCGCCGCCTTCAAACCTTGCACCTGCCACTTCGGCGATTGCCCGCTGGCCGTCAACAACGCCATGCGCGCCCGTTGCCGATAAGCATCGTCAAACAGCTGGGCCAGCAGCCCCTTGGCGTCGGTCAACGCCCGATGGCGGCGCGTGGACGCCGAGGCATCGACAATCACCAGCCACAGCTCAGGGGCTGACCGGCAACGCAAATGGAACAGCAGGTCCGCACGACATTGCGGCCGACCGCCGAGCAACGTGCCCGGCCAATTGATCGCCCCGCGCTGGGCGCTGCGGGCCTTGCCCTGCCGGCCGGTGTTCAATCGCCCCACCTGGGGCCGGGCATCCGCCCCCGCGTCAGGACGGGGGCGGATGCCTAGGGCTTTTTTGGCCAGGTGGGTACATCGCGGCGTACGCCCGTGGGCAAGGCGGGTGCGGGCATATCGCCCCACTGGCCTTGGCCGGGCGAGGTGTCAGAGGGTGACGACGACGGCCCGTCATTCGGCTGGGGCGGCGAGCCTGGCGGAGTCTGTTGCTGACGACGATGGCGCAAGGCAAATTCTGCCACCGCATCGATATCTTCCTGCTCGATAGCGGCCGCACCACGCCACGCCGCATGGGCACGGGCGCCACGCAACCAGACCAGGTCGGCACGCAAGCCGTCGACCCCAGCGGCAAAGCAGCGCTCGGTGATGCGCGCCAACGCCTGGTCATCCAGGGCGATGCTGTCGAGCCGTGCCCGCGCCTGGGTGCAACGTTCGCGCAAGGCGGCTTGGGCTGGCGCCCACTGCGCGCAGAACGCAGCTGGGTCAGTGTCGAAATCCAGGCGACGCCGGATGATCTGCCCGCGCTCGGCGGGCAAGGTCTGCCCGCTCAACGCCACGTTGAAGCCGAAGCGGTCGAGCAACTGCGGGCGCAACTCGCCCTCCTCCGGGTTCATGGTGCCGATCAGTACAAAGCGCGCCGCATGGCGATGGGAAATCCCGTCGCGTTCGATCAGGTTGGTGCCGCTGGCGGCTACGTCCAGCAGCAGGTCCACCAAGTGGTCGGCCAGCAGGTTGACTTCATCCACGTACAACACGCCGCCGTCGGCCTTGGCCAACACGCCGGGAGAGAATTGCGCGCGACCTTCGCCCAGCGCGGCATCCAGATCCAGGGTGCCGACCAGGCGCTCTTCTGTCGCGCCCAGGGGCAAGGTCACAAACTGCCCGCTGGCCAGCAGGTCCGCCAGTCCACGGGCCAGGGTGGACTTGGCCATGCCCCGTGGCCCTTCGATCAGCACGCCGCCGATCTTCGGGTCGATGGCGGCCAGGCACAGCGCGAGCTTCAAGTCATCGGCGCCGACCACGGCGGACAGCGGGAAATGGGGAGTATCAGTCATAGTCAACTCTTAATAGCTCGTTCCAACGCTCCCGCGTGGGAACGCTTCGCTGGACGCTCGGCGTCCGTTCTTGTGACGCAGAGCGTCACGGGCTGCATTCCCACGCGGAGCGTGGGAACGATCACTCAGCTGTCTTCTTCTATGTCCAGCAACAGGTTTTCCAAGGCTTCGCGGTACGCCCCCGGAGCCTGCCACAAGCCACGTTGCTGGGCTTCGAGCATGCGCTCGGTCATGTCGCGCAGGGCATCGGGGTTGTGCTGTTGCACGAAGGCACGGGTGTCGGGGTCCAGCAGGTAGGCATCGGCGAGCAAGGCATATTGATGATCGTCAATCAGCGCGGTGGTGGCGTCGAAGGCGAACAGGTTGTCCACGGTCGCGGCCATTTCAAACGCGCCTTTATAGCCATGGCGCTTCACGCCTTCGATCCACTTGGGGTTGGCCGCACGGGAACGGATCACCCGGTTGAGCTCTTCCTTCAAGGTGCGGATTTTCGGCACGTCCGGCTGGCTGTGGTCACCATGGTAGCTGGCGGCCTTTTCGCCGCTCAGGGTTTCCACGGCGGCCAGCATACCGCCCTGGAATTGGTAGTAGTCGTTGGAGTCGAGCAAGTCGTGCTCGCGATTGTCCTGGTTCTGCAACACCGCCTGCACCTGGCTCAACCGCTGGGCAAATTGCTCGCGGGCCGCAGTGCCTTCGTCAGCGCCACCGTAGGCATAACCACCCCAGTTCAGGTAGACCTCGGCCAAGTCCTCGCGGCTCTGCCACAAGCGCCCGTCAATCGCGCCCTGCACGCCCGCGCCATAGGCACCCGGTTTGGCGCCGAAAATGCGCCAGCCGGCCTGCTTGGCCGCGGCACCTTCATCCAGGCCCGCCTCAAGCAATGCTTGGCGTTCACTGCGTACTTTGGCGGCCAGCGGGTTCATGTCGTCGGGTTCATCCAGGGCGGCCACCGCCTGCACCGCCGCATCGAACAGGCGGATCAGGTTGGCAAACGCATCGCGGAAGAACCCGGATACTCGCAGGGTCACGTCCACCCGCGGACGGTCCAATAAGCTGATCGGCAGGATCTCGAAATCGTCCACCCGCTGACTGCCAGTTGCCCATACCGGGCGCACGCCCATCAGTGCCATGGCCTGGGCGATATCGTCACCGCCGGTGCGCATGGTGGCAGTGCCCCACACCGACAGGCCGAGCTGACGCAGGTGGTCGCCGTGGTCTTGCAGGTGCCGCTCAAGAATCAGGTTGGCCGACTGGAAACCGAGACGCCACGCCGTGGTGGTTGGCAGGTTGCGTACGTCCACGGTAAAGAAGTTACGCCCCGTGGGCAGCACATCCAGCCGACCGCGACTCGGCGCACCGCTGGGCCCTGCCGGGACAAAGCGCCCACTCAAGGCATCGAGCAAGCCGCGCATCTCCGCCGGCCCACAGGCATCCAGGCGTGGCGCGACGACAATGCGCAGGCTTTCGATCACCGACTTCACCTCCTGCCAGCCGGGCTCTTCCAACTGTTCGATGGGGCCTTCCAACGCCTGCTCGATCAAGCGCGCCGCGTACAACTCCAGACGTTCGCGGGTATCCCCGGCCGTACGCCACAGCTGATCGTCAATCTTCTGCAACACCAACGGGCGCCGCCCCGTCCAGGGCTCGGCCAGTGCACAATCGAGCGGATCAAACCCCAGGTCGAATGCCTTGGCCAACACGCGCAGCAGACTCGACTGCGGGCCCCGGCCATCGCCACGGGGAATGCGCAACAGCGCCAGCAAGGTGTCGATACGCAAACGGCCCTCGGGCGACTCGCCAAAGATATGCAGGCCATCGCGGATCTGCGATTCCTTCAAGTCGCACAGGTAGGTATCCAGGCGCGGCAGCCACACCGCCGCGTCCGCCTCACTGCCCAGTTCAAGCTCCTGGTCGATACGGGTTTCGCGCACCAGCTTGAGGATGTCTTTTTGCAGCTCCAGCGCACGGCGCGGGTCGAGCAATTGCGCCTCGTAATATTCGTCGGCCAATAACTCAAGGTCACGCAGCGGGCCGTAGGTTTCGGCGCGGGTCAGCGGCGGCATCAGGTGGTCGATGATCACCGCCTGGGTGCGCCGCTTGGCCTGGGCGCCCTCACCCGGGTCGTTGACGATAAACGGGTAGATATTCGGCAGCGGCCCCAGCAGTGCATCCGGCCAGCAGTGCTCCGACAGGCCCACGCCTTTGCCGGGCAGCCACTCCAGGTTGCCGTGCTTGCCCACATGGATCACGCCGTGGGCGCCGTAGGTATGGCGTAGCCAGAAATAGAACGCCAGGTAGCCATGGGGCGGCACTAGGTCCGGGTCGTGGTACACGGCGCTGGCATCCACCTGGTAACCCCGCGCCGGCTGGATGCCGACGAAGGTCAGGCCCAGGCGCAGGCCGGCGATCATCATGCGGCCATCGCGGCACATCGGATCGTTTTGCGGCGCGCCCCAACGCGCCAGTACGGCCTGGCGATTGGACGCTGGCAAACGATCAAACATCGCCTGGTATTCCACAAGGCCCAGGCTTTGATGGCAGGGCCGCAGGTCGAGGCTGTCGAGGTCGTTGGTGACGCCGCCGAGCAGTTCCTGGATCAGCGCGGTGCCACTGTCGGGCAACACATCCGCCACCGGGTAGCCTTCGGCTTGCAAGGCGCGCAGGATATTCAGGGCTGCCGCCGGGGTGTCCAGGCCCACGCCGTTACCGATGCGACCGTCGCGGGTCGGGTAGTTGGCGAGGATCAGCGCAATCCGTTTCTGGGCATTGGGCACCCACGCCAACTCGACCCAACGGCGTGCCAGCTCAGCGACAAAATCCATGCGCTCGGGCGCTGCGCGGTAGCACACCACATCCGACTGGCTGCGCTCGCTGCGCCAGGCCAGGTCCTTGAAACTGATGGGCCGGCTGATGATGCGCCCGTCCAGCTCCGGCAAAGCGATATGCATCGCCAGGTCACGGGGCCCCAGGCCTTGTTCGCTGGCCTGCCAGCCGGGTTGGTTGTCCTGGGCGCAGATCGCCTGGATTACCGGGATATTGCGGCGAAACGGGCGCAGGTGCGGCGCTTCCGGGCTGGACTGGGCAAAGCCGGTGGTGTTCAGGATCACCGAGGCTTGCACATCGTCCAGCAGGTCCTCAACCACCGTGAGGCAGCCGGGCTCTTTCAGACTGGCCACCGCAATCGGCAACGGGTTGAGGCCCGCCGCTTGCAAGCGCTGACAGAACACATCAATAAAGCCGGTATTGGCCGCCTGCAAATGCGAGCGGTAGAACAGCACCGCAGCCACGGGCCAATCAGCGTGCCAATCGGCCTGCCAGTCATTGAGGCGGGCATTGGCGTTGCGCGGGTGATAGATCGCCGTGCGCGGCAGGGTTTGCGGCTCGGCCCAGGCATAGTCGCGGCCCAGGTGGGCACTGGCCAGGCAGTGATAAAAATCCAGGGCATTGCCCAGGCCACCTTGGCGCAGGAAGTGCCACAGGCGCTCGCGGTGTTCGGCCGCAACGGTGCTCAGGCCGCTGAGTTCCGGGTCTGGGCGGTCGTCACCCGGCACCAGGATCAGGGTGACGCCGCGTTCGGCCAACTCCACCAGGCGCTCGATACCGTAGCGCCAATAGCCGATGCCGCCGTGCAATGACAGCAGGATGACCTTGGCGTGGCGCAATACCTCGTCGACGTACAGGTCGACCGAGGCATGGTTCTGCACCTGCATCGGGTTGGCCAGGCGCAGGCTGGGGTAATCCTCCGGCAATTGCTGGGCGGCTTCGGCGAGCAGCGCCAGGCTGGAATCACCGCTGCACAGGATCACCAGCTCAGCAGGGGTTTGGCCAAGGTCGGCAATATTGTCGTCCGCGACGAAACCACCGGGTTGGGTCCTGAGCAGGTGCATGGTTAAACGCTGAGGGCGGCGCGCAATTGCGCTTCAAGGCCCACGGCGTCCAGTTCCTGGCCGATCAGCACCAGGCGCGTAGTGCGTGCTTCGTCAGCACCCCAGGCGCGGTCGAAGTGCTTGTCAAAGCGCGTGCCCACGCCCTGGATCAGCAGGCGCATCGGTTTGTTGGGGATCGCGGCGAAACCTTTCACACGCAGGATGCCGTGCTGCACCACCAATTGGGTCAGGGCGTCGAGCAGCAGCGCTTCATCGGCTTGGGGTAAGTCGATGGAGATGGAGTCGAAGGCATCGTGGTCGTGGTCATCTTCACCTTCGTGGTGATGGTCGTGATGGCTATGGCGCCCGTCGATATGCTCCTCGGAACCGGCGCCCAGGCCGATCAGCACGTCCAGGGGCAGGCGACCGCTGCTGGCTTCGATAATCTTCACCGCGGGCGGCAGTTCTTCGGCGACTTCCAGGCGCACACGGGCCAGGTCTTCGGCGCTGATCAGGTCGCTTTTGTTGAGGATCACCAGGTCGGCGCTGGCCAGTTGGTCGGCGAACAGCTCGTGCAACGGCGATTCGTGGTCCAGGTTCGGGTCAAGTTTGCGCTGGGCGTCGACCTGGTCCGGGAAGGCGGCAAAGGTGCCGGCGGCCACGGCTGGGCTGTCGACCACGGTGATCACCGCGTCCACCGTGCAAGCGCTGCGGATTTCCGGCCACTGGAAGGCTTGCACCAACGGCTTGGGCAGGGCCAGGCCCGAGGTTTCGATGAGGATATGGTCCAGGTCACCGCGACGGGCGACCAGTTCGCGCATCACCGGGAAGAACTCTTCCTGCACGGTGCAGCACAGGCAACCGTTGGCCAGCTCGTAGACGCGGCCATTGGCTTCTTCTTCGGTGCAACCGATAGAACACTGCTTGAGGATTTCACCGTCGATGCCCAGCTCGCCGAACTCGTTGACGATCACCGCAATGCGACGGCCCTGGGCGTTGTCGAGCATATGGCGCAGCAACGTGGTTTTGCCCGAGCCAAGGAAGCCGGTAACGATGGTGACGGGAAGTTTGGCCAGTGTTTTCATCGGATGCCCTTTGGGGCGGGCATACGGGACGACAGGCCCTGCGGCGGCGCGCAGCAGCGGATTTCGTCACCGGATCACCCCGCCCGGTTGAATTGGAAAATCAGTGGCGAGGCAGGTCTCCTGGCTTGGGGTGTGCAGGTCTTGCGACCAACGCTGACTGCGCCTTCCCGCCCTATCGGCAGTGGCGTGGCAGTCAACTGAACCCTTCACAGTTGCGGGGGCAGCCGCGGCTTGAACCGCGTTCCCTTCTTAGCTTCGGCCTGGGCCGAAGAACCTCGAGGGTGCAAGGCTACGCAGTGCACGGCAGGCGGTCAATGCTCAAGCACCTACCGGCAAGTCGGTCCAGGCAGCGGCCAACTAGGCGTAGCGCTGCCTGCCAGGATTGGCGGTGATGATGTCGGGCACATTGATCGGGCCGTAAGCCTTGAGGAAAAAATCAAATCGGCCATTCCCTGTGAGGTCGATGGCCAGCCTAGACAGGTTAGTCGTACGGTTGTAATCCAGAATCGCTTCACCTGGTTTGCCCGTCAGCCGCCTGACGAACCTCAGGGCATCAACCCCCGCGTTGCCCAGCAGGTTCGACAGATCGATTCTGTCCACACCCGTGACAAAATCCATAATCTGATCGGGATATTCCGGCGTGGAGTCGCTGGCATTGTCGTAAGCGAAGGTGTCAGCGCCCCCCGCACCTCGGAGTCGATCCGCACCCGCCCCACCTTTAAGCACGTTGTTTGCTTGGTTACCAATGATCGAGTCATGCCCGGAGCCGCCGATTGCATTCTCCAGCGTAACCCCCTTGGCAATGGAAACATTCCCCACCAGGCCGCCAACATCCGAAAAGGACTCCGCCCGCAAATTGATAGTCTGGTTTTGGTGATACTTGGAAAAGTCCAACGTATCGACACCACCACCGTCCCATACACAAAACAAGGCCGTATCGTGACGCGAGTTCAACTCCAGATAGTCTCGTCCCGCATTGGAGTTGAAGCCATAGGTGGTATCTGAATTGCGCGTCGTGTTATTGGCACCATAAACCCGCTGCGCAGCGGCGATATCATCCATCATCGGCGCCGACGGTAACTTTCCATTGAAGTGTTTACCCGCTTCAGGTGCATCGAAGTAGCTCATCACGCTGTAAGCCCGCGTATCCTGAGCATATAAGGCGTGATCGCGGTAATTGGGATTACCAAAATTATAGGTGCCTGGGTGTAACAGGCCCAGGTTGTGCCCAATTTCATGGGTCAGGGTCATTCGCCCATGATTGTGCAGGGCCGGGTTAGTATTGGTGCCGAATCGGGGATTGATCAGCACTTTACCTTCCTGGCCCGGATACTGGCCGAAGGCGACCTCGTAGTCCGTGCTGTTGGAAAACGCCAGAAGCCCCTCGGGGCGACGACTGCCTTCCTGGAATGAAACATTCGCGACATCCTCCCACGATTGCATCGAGCGCCGGGCCTGCTCTTTCTGGGTCGCATTGAACGCCGTGTGCCCTCTTGCGTGCTTGTTGAATGAATAGGAGATCTGCGTGATGCCGTCGCGATTGGCGTCAAACCAACGATGGCCGGTTCGAGTGATTTGACGCGCGGCCTGATCAACCGTGAAAGAGGGTTTATCAACGTTCGATTCAGAGGGGTCGTTGGGCCTTAGGGTCGCATCGGCCACCGCTGATTGCTGATCGCCAGCAAGCGGCGCATGAAAACTTTGCAGCGTATTGGAAAGTCGCATAAAGCCCACCGTTAATTTCAATGTTGCGCGGGGAGATAAACCGGGTTTCCTTCTGAGTTATCGAAAAAAGCGCAGGCGTTCCCAAACACTTCATACATCGCGTGTCTGCCTATTGCGTCTGCAAATACTTCATCGCCGTGTACTTCGTAGGTGCCCTCATCCAATTGACGCTGACCTGCACACCATGCTCTCCTACACACCTTGTTTCGGGTGCCCTTCACAGGGTGAAACGGGAAACCGGTGCGTCAAATCCAATGACAAGTCCGGTGCTGCCCCCGCAACGGTAAGCGAGCGAAGCGTCATGGCCACTGTGCTTTTGCATGGGAAGGCGATGCTTTCAGGAGGACTCTTTGATGAGCCGCCCCTCGCAAGCCCGGAGACCGGCCCGAAAAATTCAGATAACAAACCCGCGGTGGGCGGGCGCTGTTCGAACCCTGCGTGCCTGGCGCGTGGGGTTTTCATGCGCTCGTTTCACCCTGACACCTGAAAGGGACGCGCCATGTCGATCATCAGCAGCACTTCGCACACCGCCACTAGCACCGCCACCCTCAGCCAACGCCTGACCGCCGCCATCGGTGCATCGATCCTTGGCGCTTGCCTGGTGTATTTCGCCGGGTTCTCGCATATCGAGGCGGTGCACAACGCCGCCCACGATACCCGCCACAGCGCCGCGTTCCCGTGCCATTGAGAGCTGCCGACATGATCAAGCGTATTGCGCAAACCGCAGGGTTCACCGGACTTCTGGCTGCCTTGCTGCTGACCCTGCTGCAAAGCTTTTGGGTGGCACCGCTGATTCTGCAGGCGGAAAGCTTTGAAAAAACCCCGCCAACCGCCGAAGTGGTGCATGAGCACGCCGCTGGCGCCGCAGCTCACACCCACGACGCCCAAGCCTGGGAGCCTGAAGATGGCTGGCAGCGAGTGCTGTCCACCACCGGCGGCAACCTGGTAGTGGCGGTGGGATTCGCGCTTATGCTCGCCGGCCTCTACACGCTGCGCGCGCCAACCCGCACCGCCCAAGGCCTGCTCTGGGGCCTGGCCGGCTACGCGACCTTTGTACTGGCGCCCACCCTGGGCCTGCCCCCGGAGCTGCCTGGCACCGCGGCGGCTGACCTGACGTTACGCCAGACCTGGTGGATCGGCACCGCAGCGTCCACCGCCGCCGGCCTGGCGCTGATCGTGTTCGGTCGCAACTGGCTGTTGAAAGCGCTTGGGCTGGCGATTCTTGCCGTTCCCCACGTCATCGGCGCGCCGCAGCCGCAAGTGCACTCGATGTTGGCCCCCGAGGCGCTCGAAGCGCAGTTCAAGATCGCCTCGCAATTGACCAACGTGGCCTTCTGGCTGGCCCTGGGCCTGATCAGCGCCTGGTTGTTTCGCCGCAACCGCGACGACCACTACTCGGCATGATTCTGGTTGTCGGGCTTGGCTGCCAGCGCGGCTGTGAGGTTCACAGCCTGCTGGCATTGCTGGACAGCGCCCTGGCCGAGGCCGGCATTGAGCGCTCACGCGTGACCGCATTGGCAAGCATTGACCGTAAACGCGATGAGCCTGGGCTGCTGGCGCTGGCCCAGCGCTTGAACCTGCCCTTGCAGTGCTTGAGTGCCGAACAACTGGTGGGCTATGAGCATCGGCTGAGCCATCGCTCAGCGCTGGCCTTTGCCCACACTGGCTGTTACGGCGTAGCCGAAAGCGCCGCCCTGGCCCTGGCCGAGCACCTGTCCAATGGCCCCGCGCGCCTGCTGATCACCCGCCAGAAAAGCGCACAGGCCACCCTTGCATTGGCCTGCGCAGGTTAAAATCCCGATAATTGCCGCTTTCGATCATGAGCAATCTTCATGCTCGCCCGTTTTTCAACAGGACTTCTCCATGACCGTCTACTTTATCGGCGCCGGCCCCGGCGACCCGGAATTGATCACCGTCAAGGGCCAGCGGCTGATCCGCAGTTGCCCAGTGATCATCTACGCCGGCTCGCTGGTGCCCGCCGCCGTACTGGAAGGTCATCAGGCGCTCCAGGTGGTCAACAGCGCCGAACTGCACCTGGAGCAGATCATCGAGCTGATCAAGACGGCCCATGCCCAAGGCCAGGATGTCGCGCGGGTGCACTCCGGCGACCCAAGCCTGTATGGGGCGATTGGCGAACAAATCCGCCATTTGCGCGAGCGGGGCATCCCGTTCCAGATCATTCCAGGGGTCACGGCGGTCGCGGCGTGCGCGGCCTTGCTTGAAACCGAACTGACCCTTCCGGACATCGCCCAAAGCGTGATCCTGACCCGTTACGCCGATAAAACCAGCATGCCCCCCGGTGAAGACTTCGACAGCCTGGCGCGGCATGGCACCACCATGGCGATTCATCTGGGGGTCAATCACCTGGACAAGATCGTCGCCGAACTGCTGCCACACTACGGCGCGGATTGCCCGATTGCCGTAGTACACCGGGCCACCTGGCCGGATCAGGATTGGGTGGTCGGTACGCTGAGTGACATTGCCCAGAAAGTCGCGGCCAAGGGGTTTCGGCGTACGGCATTGATTGTGGTGGGCCGGGTGTTGGCCAGTGACAGTTTCAGTGAGTCGTCGCTGTACCGCGCAGGGCATGCGCACCTCTACCGCCCCTGAAGAAATGCAAACACCTATGTGGACCTGGCTTGCCTCAAGGCTTTTTGTAGAAGCGGGCTTGCTCGCGAAAAACTAACAGGCGCCGCGTTCATTCAGCAAGCACGCGTCATCGTTGATGTTTTTCGCGAGCAAGCTCGCTCCTACAGAAAAGGCATAAAAAAACGGCGCTCACGGGGCGCCGTTTTTTATGTTCGCAGTGAACACCTTACTCAATAGTAGGCGTTTTCTTTCTGCGTGTGGTCAGTCACATCTCGTACGCCCTTGAGCTCAGGAATACGTTCCAGCAGCGTGCGCTCGATGCCCTCACGCAAGGTCACGTCCGCCTGGCCACAGCCCTGGCAGCCGCCGCCGAACTTCAACACGGCGATACCGTCATCCACCACGTCGATCAGGCTCACCTGGCCGCCATGGCTGGCCAGCCCAGGGTTGATCTCGGTTTGCAGGTAGTAGTTGATGCGCTCATTCACCGGGCTGTCGGCATTGACGTTCGGCACCTTGGCGTTGGGGGCCTTGATGGTCAACTGACCGCCCATGCGGTCGGTTGCATAATCGACCACGGCGTCGTCCAGGAAGGCTTCACTGAAGGCGTCAATGTAGGCGGTGAAGCTTTTGAGCCCCAGGGCGGTGTCTTCAGGTTTCTCTTCGCCAGGCTTGCAGTAGGCAATGCACGTCTCGGCGTACTGGGTGCCGGGCTGGGTGATAAAGACGCGGATACCGATACCCGGGGTGTTCTGCTTGGACAGCAGGTCAGCCAGGTAATCGTGGGCGGCGTCGGTAATGGTTATGGCAGTCATGGAAACTCCTCACAGGCTTGCCCGCAGTTTACGCCAAATTATTACGCAGGTACAAAGTCCGAGTATTTTTGTCAGGAAAGACCTGATCCTGCTGACCGAAGGCCCCCGCTGCACCGGCCCATTTGTGCAAAAACCTGTGCCTACCTATATAGCCCCCGCCGCAAAACCCGGCTCAATAGAGTGAATCCTCTTCCACTATGGATTGTGAGGATCGAATGAATAATGCGCTGCAGCGTTTCTATTTCAAAGGCTTGCCTGAACAGCAAGCGCATCTGGATCATCTGATTGACTTTGTAACGGAACAAAGCTCACTGGCAGTATCCTCCACCGAGCTTTATTACTTTCCCCCGTTGAACTCCGAGCTGAATCGCGAGTGCAAAGAAGCCGTTCGGGTCCTTGCAAAACTGGAGGCCGATGAAGACTTCCAGCAGTTCCTACGGGAAAAACCTGAACGGGATGACTCCATTCTGGGCCGGGACTTTCTTTATGACCTGCTCTCAACCCTGCTCAGCAGCGCCCGCTCGCCGATACCCGACCCTCCCGAAACGTTCAGCATTGCCGACCATTCGGTGATCCTGCGCCATATACCCACCTATTGGTACATCGACGCCGACGTGTTGCTGGATATCAACCGGCGTGTGGGAAACGGCGTCAAAAGCGACGGTTCGGTACGGTTTGACCTGGTGCTCAAGTACTACTCGATCCTCCCGGCGCAACCCAAGCCCCCCGAACAATGGAAAGCGGTTCTCCAGGGTTTGCAGGAACACCACACCCTGAGAAAACTGGGCCACGATGGGCAGCCCAGCGATTTGCAGCATGTGCTGGATGCCCCTGCCGACCAGAAGATCAAGGAGGTTATCCGCGAGATCGAAACACACACCCGACAATCGCTGTTCCGCCAGGTATTGCCCGAAACGTTCACCGCCTCACAGCAGGCCATGCTCACCACCACGCCAACCGTCCTGCTTGAACAGCTTCTCAATAGCCCCGACAACCTGGCGCTGGGCGAACGAATCGCCAAGGCACTGGACTGGTATGGCAGCCAGAAGGACGAAATCTGCCCCCAACCGGTGCGGGTGAAATTGCTGTGGCGAGCGCTGTGGCTCACGATCATGCCCAACACCGAGTCGCCGATGGATAACGAATTGAAGTTATTTATCGAGCCTGGGGCGTCTTACTCGTCGATCCGCCACTCCTTGATCAGCCGTTATGAACACAGCTTGTCGATCAGCCCTGCCGCGGCGCAATTGGCGGTGTGCGTCGTCAAGGCCAATGTGGCCAGCGAAGTGTGGGTGGCTGATATCCCCGATGACCTGCCGTACGCCGCCAGCAGTACCTGGGTCAATTTCAGAAGCGGTTTCCTGCTGGCCGAAGCGCTTGCACCCGGCTCATCGCGCCAGATGAGCTTCGAGCAGTTGCTCAACCTGGCGGCGGAACATTTTCGCGCCAGTGGCGATAACGTTGAACAGCAGGCCTTGGTCGCCGCCGCGAGGCTCGGCCCCACGGTCCAATGGGCGCAGGCCAATGGCTTGATCGCCAGCCGAACGTCAGGCCCTACCCGCGATGAGCTGACTCAAGCTGTCACCGCACTGGAGCAGCATGAATACGAAATGTTCAACGCGATTCAGGGCCTTGCGCTCGACCTGCCCGGGCGCTGGCGCTATGCGTCGGACTCGGAATACGACAAGACCTTCCGCGAGGCCCTCGAACAGCCGAAAAACGCCTATAAAACCCTGATCAAGTCATTGCTTGCGCACCTTGGCAGTGCGACCCTGGATGTGAATCAGGACGAGATCACCGTGTACTCCTTGAGAGAAGCGCTGGACAAGGTGCCTATCGAGTATGAAACCCAGCGCAAGACCGATGCCGTGCGTTACCGGGCAGGTTTCATCCTGCGCATCGTCAAGCCCCGCTCGCCCTTTCATGCCACCTACATCGAAGTGTTCCCCTTCGCCGGCGTGATCCGTCACCGTAAAGACATCAAGACTCTGCCACTGAACGGCAAAGTGGTAGAGCTACGAGACGCAATGAGCTGGTGTAAATACAGATTGGCCACCGAAGTGCCCTTTGACCGGCAAGCCTACCGCGAGAACAAAGCGCCCACGCCAGGCAAAAAGGCTGAGTTGATCGTTGAGCAAGTCGGCGAGACCTTGCCTGGTATCAAAACCGCCTTGGCGCGCGCGTCATCGTTGCAGCCCAACACACTGTATGCGCCACGCAGTGAAAGGCTGGCGAGCATGATCGCCCGCGAGCTGTTTTTCTGTGACGAAGCAGCCCTGCTGGAAAAAACCCGTAAAGCCACGCGGGAGGTGGACATCGGCGCTGAAGTGCTCGAAGACCTCGCCTTCTGGGGCAAGATTTTTCTGCCGTTCTGGGGCGGTATCGACGACATCGGCTCCGGCGACCCCCAGCGCATCAAGTCCGGCGTCGCCAGCCTGTTCATCGACATCGTGCTTTTCGCCTTGCCGGTCGGCCGATATGTGTCCGGCTCTGCCCGCCTGGCTATTCAGGCCGGTAAAACCGGGCTGCGCCTGGCGCTGCCAAAACTGGCGAAGCTCACGGGAAAGCTGGTGATTGCCACCCTGCAGGAACTCAACCCCTTGGCCGCCCTGCCCAGCCTGCTCAGACTGGCACGTTTCGGCCTGCTCAAGCTGGGCCGCGGCTTGATGCGCCAGGCACAACGCGGTATTGCCCAACTACGGGATGGGACCATCGCCGCCCGGCACATGCGCTCGGTCGACCCTGGCACCTGGAAGCCACTGCAGACGGGGGACAAACTGTTTACCGTCGACGGCTTCGCCAACATCCCGATGCGCAACGTCGGCAGCCTCGACGCCCCCGACTATCGCTTGATAGATACGGCCTCCAATAAAGCCTTCGGGCCGCGCTAGCGAGAGCCGATCACGGTGATCAGCAATAGCAGCCCGCTGATCCGTCGATACGCGGTCGACCCCGAGTTGATCCGTGGCCTTAAGCCCGACGCACGCGGGATCTTCTCCCGAGTGGACTACAACCAGAAATATATCTGCAATATTGATGATAAAGGCAAGATCGCGGTGTACCAGATCCGCGACAACTCCTATGGCTTTATCCAGGAAGCCGCCGCTGGCGCCGACAACAGCTTTTCCATTGTCCTGGTCAATCCCAAAACCAACCGGGACTTGTCGATCACGCTGTCCTCGGTAGAGCCCGGACATTGGTACTCAGGCCAGATCAAACTGACAGGCGGCGCGCCGGATGCACCCAGCATGGTAACGCCATCGGTGCTGTTGAAATGGACCGAGGCCAGCGAAGACGCCCTGAAAAAAACCATGGACACCTTCGTCAATACTTACAACCTGGACCCCAACGCCTTTCGGCAGTTTGTCAGCACCCGCAACACCCTGACGCGCAGAGGGCAACAGATGCTCGACCGTGCGGGAACCGCCCGTACCAGCGTCACCTACGATCATCTGGAGCGCTGGAGCAAGGCATCCCAACGCGAGCGCAACAGTCTCACCCTCGAAGGATTTGCCGCCGATCATAATCTGGACCCGGTGGCCTTCGCCGAGTACGTAAACCTGGATGGCAGCTACCGAGCGCCAGGCAAAGTGCTCGCCAAATATGCGCGCGGCGAGGAATTCGACGACCTCAAACCCGAGCACCTGGATGCGTGGAACAAGCACTACAACGCCGCCAACTCAAAGGTATCCATGCGCGCGTTTGTCGAACAGAACAACCTCAACCCCGTCATCTGGAGCAGCTACGTCAACGACAATGGCAGCATGACCCGTGCCGGCAAAGACAGGTGGCTATTCGGACAAAGAAGCCCCCAGGACCAGCCGGTAGCCAGGAAACGCCCCGCGCCGCCCACGCCCGGCAGCTCAAAACGCCCACGCCTGGAAGAGGACGCGGTACCCACCCGGCGCCGCTCCAGCTCGATCACGGCGTCCTTTGATCATAAAATCAACAATAACGCACCGATCCTGCAGGACCCGACAGACATCAGGCGCAGTTTGACCCTTGAGCTTGAAGGCCCGCTGCACAGCATCGAGATTACCGACGCCAACCGTTTTTTTGACGAGTTCACCGGCCTGCAACATGTTGAAGTCAAGGAAGCCGCGACCAAAAGTATTCGTGAATGGATTTCCAAGGAGGGCAGCCATCATCGTCGGCTTGATCGCCTGGTGGAGGTCAGGAAACTGGCGGATGGCCCGGAGCGCGGCCTGTCGGTGGTGGCCAGAACCGATATTAAGCGTTTCGACGTGCTTGGGCCGTACACGGGCAAACTGCATCTGGATCAAGCCTCGATCAATACCGAGATCCTGGAAAAAGGCGAGGCGGCTGTCGGTACGTATCTATTCCAGACCCACACTCAAGGCGCGACCATCAGCGGCCACGGCAACAGCAATACGCTGAGCCTGATCAATGCGGTCAAGGTGCCGAACCTGCCCGACGTGGGCATCGAAAATGTCGGCGCCCTGTATGTAGGCAACTACATGGTGTTTTTAATCGCTTGGCGAGATATCCCTGCCGGGACCGAGTTGCTGATGGACTACGGCAAGGCCTACTGGAAGTACATAAGGCCTTGAACCCCACCCCAGGCGGCAGTCCTAGTGCCTTTGCCTGGAAAAGGGCATCGACTCATCTAGGCCGAACCAATGCTTGATCCGGCGATGCGTGCCCTTCTCCAACACGTGGTAGCTGAAAAATGCACCGAGCGCGATGACGACGATGCAGACAGGCACCATGGTGTAGGGGCCTACCCCACGATGCTCGATGGCCCAGCGTCCAGCGCACAACACCAGTACATGAAGCAGGTATACCGAGTAGGAGCAGTCCCCCAGCATTTTTATAAAGCGCGAGCCGTGGAAGTACGGCTCCAGCGCCACACAACTGATCACCAGCACGGCGCTGGGCACGCCCCACTCCAATGCGCGGGGGACATCCGCGCCCTGATAAATCGCCGCCAGCGCCGCCACGATACCCAGCAACGCCAGCCACGGCCTGGCCCGACACAGGCCACGGCGGTACAGCATGCCGATCACCACGCCCATGAGGAACTCCAGCACAATGTCATTGCGGTAAAACCCGTCGGCCAAGTCAAAGAAGGGGCCAATGACATAACACACCAGGTACAACAACACGGCCACTACCCATAGCCGATAGGCTTCACGCACCAGCAGCGCAACAGCAAACAGACAGTAGAACAGCATCTCGAAATTCAGCGTCCAGCCGACATCCAGCAGTGGATAGACGCCATAGCCCGCCGGGTTCTGCGCGGGGATAAAGAGCATCGACAAAAGTACATGGCTCAGTTCGAGCTGAACGTCTGGAAACATCGAGGGCATGGCCATCACCAGCAAGGCCAACAGCAACGTATAGAACCAATAAGCCGGAGCAATCCTGGCCAGGCGCATGAGCATAAAGCGCCAAGGTGTCAGCGCTTTATCGGCACTTGCGAGGAAAATCACCAAGCCGCTGATGACGAAGAACACATCCACGCCAGCGCCGCCTTTTTCCACTAACAGGTCCTCCAGCGCGTTGTGGGCCTCAAAGTTGAAAAACAGCTGCATGACGTGGTGCCCCACCACCAGCCATGCCGCCAACGCGCGCAGCAACTGCACTGAAATCAACATCGGCATCCCCTTTCCAGTCCGTAGGTAGATATCCGACTGCTTCAGCCCCCGCGTGGAGAAATGACCGGATCAATAGCTGTAGTTATAGGTTCTCATAGCGGTTCATGTCCAATACGCCCTCTTCCACCGGCGTGGTTTCGTGGATGTATTGCGACAAGTCGTGGAAGTACTGCCAGAACAGCGGGTGACTGCGGCGCACACCCCAGCGGTCGACGATTTTCTCGAAGCTCTTGGCGTCCTTGGCCTGCTCCATCTGCGCGACAAACTCAGGCACTTGCCGGGCGGGAATATTGAACATGAAGTTCGGGTAGCTGCTGAGCACGCCTGGGTAGATCGTCACCGTGTCCAGCCCCGGCTGATAGCGATACGCCTCTCCCAGCAGGAACGCCACGTTACTGTGGGCACGGTTGCGCAGCAGGCTGTAGACCTCGCGCTTGCCGCTGGCGGTTTCGATGCGCAGCATGGTGGCTTCGGGCAATTGCTCGATCACCTTGAGCCCCGCCGCCGGCCGCGAGGTCAGGCGGCTCAGGGCTTGCTCGGCATCCTGCAAGGCCGGGTCAATGCCGTCGCGGGAGCAGAACGCGCCGCTGCAGCGGTTGATCGGGTCGGGGCTGGCGTTCAAATGGCCGTAGCGGGTCAGCAACTGGTCGGCGAAGTCACGCTTGGGGTCCTTCTCGCTCAGGTGCAACCCACTGGCCTTGTCATCGTCAATCGCCTCGTAGTCCAGCCACAACTTGAGCTTGCCGCTGTTCTGGTACCAGTCGTCCATGAAGTCTTCGCGGGTATCCGCTGGCATCAAGCGCAGGAAGTTCTGCTCGGCGCCGTTGCGGATCAGGTCGAAATACAGCCGGGTCTGGGCCTGGTGCGAGACGTTGCCAAACACATCGAAATTCACCGCCAACTGGTAATAGGTGCGTTCCAGCAGTGGGTAGTCGAACAGCCACATCGTCTGCGGGACTTCGCCAATCAGGCCCTTGGTCACCGAGGCGCTGTCGAAATGGCGGAAAATGCTCAACAAGGCGTTGTCATTGCCCGCCCAC
Source organism: Pseudomonas sp. B2021 (assembly GCF_018135665.1). Taxonomy (NCBI): domain Bacteria; kingdom Pseudomonadati; phylum Pseudomonadota; class Gammaproteobacteria; order Pseudomonadales; family Pseudomonadaceae; genus Pseudomonas; species Pseudomonas sp. B2021. The sequence goes on along the minus strand of NZ_SMOF01000001.1, from coordinate 2,858,681 downwards.
AACGTCGACCAGCTCGGCGCCGGCAGGTCTGCATAGTTGTCACGGCGCAAGGCTTCGTACTGGTTGCGCTTGTCGCGATAGGCCAGCCACAGGCTGAGCACGCTGCCCACATCGTCATTCTGCCCGGGCATGGCCAGCAACGGCGTGGCCTGGCCGCGATAACGTGCATCGGTGATGTACAGATCGTGGTCGGGGTCCTGGAACAGCGTCCAGAAGTTATCGCGGATCACGTCCGTGGCGATCTGCCCACGGCACACCGGCCCGCGAATGAAAGTACGCACGAAGTATTCGGCGTTATCGAGCATGAACTGGTAGCGCGCTTTGGCCGGGATCGCTTCGAATGTCGCGAACGGGTTGGCACGGCTGCCAGGGCCGTAGCCTGGCAAGGCCGTGACCTGCCAATCGCCGGCGTAGAACAGCGCCTTGATCCGCGCCATCTTCGCCGCGCTGAAGGGGTAAGTGATGTGGGTTTTATGCACGATCACACCCTGCACCGGCCACAGGCGGTAGTACACCTGGGTGCCTGGGTCGTCGTTGGGGCGACGGGTGGCGATCAGGTCAATCGGCTGGCCACTGGGCGTACGCGAACGCACCCACTGAAAGTAATGCCCCGGCTCGCCATTCTCGAAATAGATATGCGCCAGAAACAAATGTTCGAACAGCCAGCGGGCCACCAGGCTTTCCCGGGCGCCGGGCTGGTTGAACAGGTTTTCCCACTGCTGCACTTGCAGGGCTTCCTTGGCGCTGGGTGCCAAGCCTTGCTCATCAATTGGCGCACCGGAGGCCAGCCAGCGTTGCAACGTCTGGTATTGCTGGTCGGTCAGGCCGGTAACCGCCAGCGGCATGCCTTCCTTGGGGTGAGCGCCGGCATAGGCATTGAACTCGCCGGGCGTCGCGCACATGTTTTCGCGGTTGAGCCCCAGCACAATGTTGTCGGGCAGCTTGGCATTGGGCGCCAGCGGCGCGTTGTGCCCCAGCTCCAGCATGCGCGCCATCAGCGCAGCCTGGCTGCCCTGGGCGTCCAGCACCGAATAGAAGCCCTTCTGCTGCCACGCCTGTTTACCGAATGCGTCATAAAACAAGCGGGTGGTGGGCGTGGCCTGGCTGCGCTCGCCGTCATACACCGGCATTTTGCTTGCACCCCGCGCTGCGCCTTCGGCACTGCCCAGGTTGAGCTGGCAGGCGGAGTCATAGCAGGCATGGCAGGCCACGCATTTTTCAGTAAAGATGGGTTGGATGTCGCGGGTGTAGGAAATCGCCGAAGCGGGACCTGCCGCCTGAGCGCTGCTGGCTATCAAGGCCAGGGCGGCGCTGACGATTAAACGAAGTGACATGTATCCGGTCCCGATTCAAGGCGTGCGGTGTTTGAAGTGGCGTGATTCTACCGGGCCATGCACCCCAGCAACATGAGCGATATTCATGCAAAAGCTCTACATGCTCCAAAAGCCCGCAGGTTTGTTATGATTCACGCCCTCCGAAATGCCTGACCAGAGTAGTCCCATGTCCGACCGAAGCGTTCGTCTGCAAGCCCTTCACCACGCCCTCAAGGAACGTATCCTGATCTTGGACGGTGGCATGGGCACGATGATCCAGAGCTATAAGCTCGAGGAGCAGGACTACCGTGGCAAACGCTTCGCCGATTGGCCGAGCGACGTCAAGGGCAACAACGACTTGCTGGTGCTCACCCGTCCCGACGTGATTGGCGGCATCGAGAAGGCGTACCTGGACGCTGGCGCCGACATTCTGGAAACCAACACCTTCAACGCCACGCGCATCTCCATGGCCGACTACGGCATGGAAGAGCTGGCGTATGAACTGAACGTGGAAGGCGCGCGCCTGGCACGTAAAATCGCCGACGCCAAAACCCACGAAAACCCGGCCAAGCCGCGCTTCGTGGCCGGCGTGCTGGGCCCCACCAGCCGCACCTGTTCGCTGTCGCCAGACGTGAACAACCCTGGCTACCGCAACGTCACCTTCGATGAACTGGTGGAAAACTACACCGAGGCCACCCAGGGCCTGATCGAAGGCGGCGCCGACCTGATCCTGATCGAAACCATCTTCGACACCCTCAACGCCAAGGCCGCGATCTTCGCCGTGCAAGGCGTGTTCGAAACCCTGGGTATCGAACTGCCGATCATGATTTCCGGCACCATCACCGACGCCTCCGGCCGTACCCTGTCGGGCCAGACCACCGAAGCGTTCTGGAACTCCGTGGCCCACGCCAAGCCGATCTCGGTCGGCTTGAACTGCGCCCTGGGTGCCAGCGAGCTGCGCCCCTACCTGGAAGAGTTGTCGAACAAGGCCAACACCCATGTGTCGGCGCACCCCAACGCGGGCCTGCCCAACGAGTTCGGCGAGTACGACGAACTGCCGTCGCAAACCGCCAAAGTCATTGAAGAGTTCGCCCAAAGCGGCTTCCTGAACATCGTCGGCGGTTGCTGCGGCACCACGCCAGGGCATATCGAAGCCATCGCCAAGGCCGTGGCCGGTTATGCGCCACGCCCGATCCCGGAGATTCCCAAGGCCTGCCGCCTGTCGGGCCTGGAGCCGTTCACCATCGACCGCAGCTCGTTGTTCGTCAACGTCGGCGAGCGCACCAACATTACCGGCTCGGCCAAGTTCGCAAGGCTGATCCGTGAAGACAACTACACCGAAGCCTTGGAAGTCGCCCTGCAGCAGGTGGAAGCCGGCGCTCAGGTGATCGACATCAACATGGACGAGGGCATGCTGGATTCGAAGAAGGCCATGGTGACCTTCCTTAATCTGATCGCCGGCGAGCCAGACATCTCCCGCGTGCCGATCATGATCGACTCCTCCAAGTGGGAAGTGATCGAAGCCGGCCTCAAATGCATCCAGGGCAAGGGCATCGTCAACTCCATCAGCATGAAGGAAGGCGTGGAGCAGTTCATTCATCACGCCAAGCTGTGCAAGCGCTACGGCGCGGCGGTGGTGGTGATGGCTTTCGACGAAGCCGGCCAGGCCGACACCGAAGCGCGCAAGAAGGAAATCTGCAAACGCTCCTACGACATCCTGGTCGATGAAGTCGGCTTCCCGCCGGAAGACATCATCTTCGACCCGAACATCTTCGCGGTCGCCACCGGTATCGAAGAGCACAACAACTACGCCGTCGACTTCATCAACGCCTGTGCCTATATCCGTGACGAACTGCCCTACGCGCTGACCTCCGGTGGCGTGTCCAACGTGTCGTTCTCGTTCCGTGGCAACAACCCGGTGCGCGAGGCGATCCACTCGGTGTTCCTGCTGCATGCGATCCGCGCGGGCCTGACCATGGGCATCGTCAACGCCGGCCAGTTGGAGATCTACGACCAGATCCCCGTCGAGCTGCGTGACGCCGTGGAAGACGTGGTGCTCAACCGCACGCCGGACGGCACCGACGCCTTGCTGGCGATTGCCGACAAGTACAAGGGCGACGGCAGCGTCAAGGAAGCCGAGACCGAGGAATGGCGTGGCTGGGACGTCAACAAGCGCCTGGAACACGCACTGGTCAAGGGCATCACCACGCACATCGTTGAAGACACCGAGGAATCGCGCCTGTCGTTTGCGCGCCCGATCGAAGTGATCGAAGGCCCGCTGATGTCGGGCATGAACATCGTCGGCGACCTGTTTGGCGCCGGTAAGATGTTCCTGCCCCAGGTGGTAAAATCCGCCCGCGTGATGAAGCAGGCGGTGGCGCACTTGATCCCGTTCATCGAGCTGGAAAAAGGCGACAAGCCCGAAGCCAAGGGCAAGATCCTGATGGCCACGGTCAAGGGCGACGTGCATGACATCGGCAAGAACATCGTTGGCGTGGTACTCGGTTGCAACGGCTATGACATCGTCGACCTGGGCGTAATGGTGCCGGCGGAAAAAATCCTGCAAGTGGCCAAGGAGCAGAAGTGCGACATCATTGGCCTGTCCGGCCTGATCACGCCGTCCCTGGATGAAATGGTGCACGTGGCCCGCGAGATGCAGCGCCAGGATTTCCACCTGCCCTTGATGATCGGTGGCGCCACCACCTCCAAGGCGCACACGGCGGTGAAGATCGAGCCCAAGTACAGCAATGACGCGGTGATCTACGTCACCGACGCCTCCCGCGCCGTGGGCGTGGCCACGCAGTTGCTGTCCAAGGAGCTGAAGGCCGGTTTCGTCGAGAAAACCCGCCTGGAATACATCGACGTGCGTGAGCGCACCTCCAACCGCAGCGCACGTACCGAGCGCTTGAGCTACGCCGCCGCCATCGCCAAGAAGCCGCAGTTTGACTGGAGCGACTACACGCCAGTGGTGCCGACCTTTACCGGCGCCAAGGTGCTGGACAATATCGACCTCAACGTGTTGGCCGAGTACATCGACTGGACACCGTTCTTTATCTCCTGGGACCTTGCCGGCAAATTCCCGCGCATCCTTACCGATGAAGTGGTGGGTGAAGCCGCCACCGCGCTGTACGCCGACGCCCGGGCCATGCTCAAGAAGCTGATCGACGAAAAACTCATCAGCGCCCGCGCCGTGTTCGGCTTCTGGCCGACCAACCAGGTGCAGGACGATGACCTCGAAGTCTACGGCGACGACGGCCAGCCGATTGCCCGGTTGCATCACCTGCGCCAGCAGATCATCAAGACCGACGGCAAGCCGAACTTCTCCCTGGCTGACTTCGTTGCGCCCAAAGACAGCGGCGTAACCGACTACATCGGTGGCTTTATCACCACCGCCGGCATCGGTGCCGAGGAAGTCGCCAAGGCGTACCAGGATGCTGGCGACGATTACAACTCGATCATGGTCAAGGCCCTCGCCGACCGCCTGGCCGAAGCCTGCGCCGAATGGCTGCACCAGCAGGTGCGTAAAGAACACTGGGGCTACGCCAAGGATGAGCAACTGGACAACGAGGCGCTGATCAAGGAGCAATACAGCGGCATCCGCCCTGCCCCCGGCTACCCGGCGTGCCCGGACCACACCGAGAAGGCGCAGTTGTTCCAACTGCTCGACCCCGAGGCCCGCGAAATGCAGGCCGGGCGCAGCGGGGTGTTCCTCACCGAGCACTACGCGATGTTCCCGGCGGCGGCGGTCAGTGGCTGGTACTTTGCCCACCCGCAGGCGCAGTACTTTGCCGTGGGCAAGGTCGACAAGGACCAGGTGGCCAGCTACACCGCGCGCAAAGGCCAGGATCTGGCCGTGACCGAACGCTGGCTGGCGCCGAACCTGGGTTACGACAACTGACAGAGCGAGGCCGAACTCGGTCAAAATGTGGGAGCGGGCTTGCTCGCGAATGCGGTGCTTCAGTCAACTTATCAGTGACTGACACTCTGCTTTCGCGAGCAAGCCCGCTCCCACATTAGTTCTCAGCGGATACTGGCCAGGCGTTGTATCTCCATGCGCGACAGTTGCATCAACTTCAGGTTACGCGCGGTCGCCCGCTCCACTTCCAGGCGATTCAGCGCTTCTTCGTAGCGGCGCAGGCTCTGGGCATCGGCACGCTCGGCGTGCTCGTCCTCCAGCGCTTCATACTTCTGCGCAAGCTCCTTGTTCAGCGCATCGAATTGTTCGGGATAGCGCTCTTGCAGGTACCGAGCCCAATGATCCTGGGCGACCAGGTACTCGATGAACTCATCGGAGTCTTCCTGGACGATGATGCTGGCCTGGATCTGCGCGCGCCGGGTGCCCTCGATCGGGCGACCAAACGCCATGTACTCCGGTTGCCCCGGCAGTTCTAAACCGTCGGGCCAGCCATGGGTCAAGCCTATGCGATACCTCAAGCGCTCCTCGGCCCGGTCCAGGCCCGTGGCCGACGCTTCGGCCAATTGATCGACCCGGTCGAGCCGGAACAACTGCCGCGATAAATCCAGCAGCGCTCGCCCTCGAAGATCGGGCCTTTGCAACGGGATGCCGTGCAAGGCACGGTGTTCGAATACACGTACCTCCATCTGACTGAAGGTGAGGATACGCCCGTCGATACAGGTGCCGTGGGTTTCGGCCTCGACGAACAACAGGCTGCGTAACTCCGCATTCGTGGTGGCCACCTCGATCACGTCCCACACCCGCTGCGTGAGACCGGCGCGGTTGAAGTTGAACTCCGAGGTCAGGCGCAGGCTCGACATCAACCAGAAAAACCGGTCGTGTCCAGGGGCTTGTGCCAGTTGCTCCCACAGCGCCGTGCGCTGCGCGATCTGCCTAGGGTTGGAACCCTCCAGCCAGGGCTCCAGCGACGCCGGGGCAACAGCGAGCTGCGGCTCGGGCAACGCCTCCACAGGCTCGACGCCAGCCCCCCCATCACCGTCCGGGTCTGAGTCGGAGCTCGAATCGGTATCGGAACTGGCGTCTGAATCCGTGTCGGCACCTGCCTCGAAGCGCCGGTGCCAACGGTCAAGTTCTGCCCTTGGCAACCCCATCAATTCAGTCAATTGGTGCCTGTCGGCGTAACGGTACAGGGCCTCGCGCGCGGCCGGCGTCAGAGTGTGGTTACCCGACAAGTCAGTGCCTGCTACCAACGCATCATGGGCGCCACTGAGCAGGCTGGGCGGCAAGTTGGCTAACACATTGCCACTCAGGTCCAAGTGGGTCAGGTGTGAGGCGGCCAATACCCCCTCGGGCCATGTTGAAAGGCTGTTGTAGCTCAGGTCCAGCGTTTCAAGGCGGCTGAACGCGCTGGCATCGAACCTCTCCAGGTCGTTGTGGCTCATGTCCAGCCAGCGCAGGCGCTCGGCGCCCACCTGAGTTGGCAGCGTGGGTGCCTGCGTGAACAGGTTGGTGGCCAGTTCCAGCCGTTCAAGTTGCGCCATGCCTGCGACCGCATCGGGCAGTACTGATAGTTGGTTAGCGCTGAGTATCAAACGGTTTGCCCGCGTGAAAGCGCCTAGAAACTCGTTACTGCCTTGGGCCGTCAGCCTGACACCGGTTAAATCGAGTGTGCGGACATGCTCGAAGGCCATGTTGAGCGCGGGCAGATCGCCGGTCTTCAGCCCCTTCAGGCTCAGTGTGTCCCCCGCCTCACCGGTGTGCCCCGCCGTCACGCCTTGCTGCCAGGACAAACGGATAGACTCTGCCGCTCGCGTACGGGTAAAAGCAATGGTGTCGCCATCGGCGACTCGGATTTCTCGGCTGAATACCCAGCCGTTCAAGGTTCGCGTGAGCACCTCAAAGGTCCGCTGCCATTGACTGAGCAGCGTATCGAGTTGCGTGTCGCTCATGCCGGCTTGGCGCAACTGCTCGATCCTTGCCGCCCCTTGCTCATCGTTCAGCCCGGCATTTACGCGCCGCAAACGCACGACGAAACTGGCAGTCTCCTCAGGGTTTTCAGGCATCTGCCGCCAGAACAGTAAATACCGTGATAACGACGCGGCCGTCTCCGTCGGCGGAAATGTCCAGGGCTCTTGTGCCAGCGCAAAACGGCTCAAGGCGCCCTGAGGCAGCCCCCTCTCCCGCTCGATGCGGTTGCGCGCCCTATTCAATGCCGCCTCGCCTTCAGCGCTCAACGGGTTACCCGCCAGTTCGGTGCGCAACAGCATATCCGGGTGGCTGAGGGCGCTGGGGGCAAGGCTCGTCAACGCGTTGTCACGCATATCCAGGCAGGCTAACTGCGCAAGGTTTTCGGCGCCAGTCGGCCAGGCCTGCAACCGCGTATCGCGCAGATTCAAGGCCGTCAGCTTCGTCATCGCACTGACATTCAATCCACCCAGCGGGTTGTACTGCAGGTTCAACACTTGCAGATTCTTCATCCCATCAAATTGAGCCTGCACCGCAGGGGTCACCACGATAAGGTTATCGGACAGGTTCAGGTGGGTCAGGGACGGCAGCACGTCGGCGGCGACAGGCACGTCGCTGAGGTAGCTGTAACGCACTTCCAGTTGCTCTACGCCGCCAAACGCACGGACGAAACCTTTGAGCTGGTCGGCGGGCACATCCTCCAGCCAGCTCAGCTTGAGGGTTTTCACATGGGAAAAAGTACCGGCAGGCAACACGGGCAACTCGTCAATTTTCTCGCTGCTCAATTCGGCAGCGGTGGGCAGGTCAAAGGCCGGCAGTTCGAACACCGAACCATCAAAAGTATCGCCCTGCCCGCTGATCTCCTCGTCGAGCTTGACCCCGTAGCGCTTACTCACGGCCCAGGTCCAGCTTTTTTCAAGCGCCGTCAAGATGCGTGCGTTATACCCCGCCTCCCAGCGCTCTACACGAAACTTATGCCTGATGCCCGGAAGCGTTGATGGCTGATAAAACTGTTTGAAGATACCCAGGTGTTCTTCGCGCAGCGCCTGGAGCGCATTCATGCGTGTTTGCGGGGTCTTCCAGGTGCTCATGAGCGCGTCGGTCACTCGCTCGGCGACCGTCTTTTCGCCCATCAGCAACGCCAGTTCTCCCTGGGCGAAACCTTTGACCATTTCATCCAGATTCATGAGGTGCGGACCAGAGCTCCCCGCGTAATTCTTGACGTGTTCGTAGGCCGGTTTGAACGCTTCATAGCTCAGTTGCGACCAGTCCAGCGACAGCCCTCGCCACAGCCGTTCATACCCGGTGTAAAGGCTGTCTGGGAGCTTGAGCACTCTGGTTTGTGCCAGGTCCAGGCGCTCCATCTGCGCCAGTTGATGTACATAGGCTGGCCATTGCAACGTCACATTGGGCGCAACGACTCTCAACGTTTTGAGCTGCTGCAGCGGAGTAAGGTCAAGGCTGTCGAGGCGCGCGCTCTGATAGCCAAAGTAGCCGACCTCCAAGCGCTCAAGGCCGGTCAATGTTGCCAGCCTGGCGGGAAATTGCTCCGCCAGCTCAGATGTCCTCAACGTCAGCCTCAGGTGCTTGAGCCCCTCCAGGCGCGCCAGCGAGACCGGCAAGTTGGTCAGCAAGGGACGTGGCACGCGCTCTGCGCGCAGGCCCTGGGTGGCTTCGATGGACAGGCTTTCAAGCTTGGGAAAATAGCGCAGAAACTCGTCGATATTGCCGTCATGCAAGGCGGCACCGCTGACGTTCAACTCGCGCACATGGGAAAAGTTCGCGGTCAGGGGCGGCAGCGGCGTATCCAGGTTCAGCGACAATACCTGCGCGCCGGGCACCTTGCCGGCCAGCACAGCCTGGCGCCAACTGCGCTTGAGGGCCTGGGCGGCCAAAAGGTGGTAATGGCGGTCGGCCGGCGCTGCGCGACTGATCCAGCCATCCAGAGTTGCCTGCATCTGGCGGTTTTCTTCAAACAACGCCCTGAGTCGATTCGCAATCGCCCGGACATCGTTGCCCGCCTGCCGCAGCTCAAGGATAAAGTCATCAACCTGGGCGTCCGTCAAATCAGGGTAGATCTTGCGCACCTCGCGGATAATCGCCTGGCGCGGGTCAGGCATGCGCCCACTGGCGTAATACCCCTTGAGTACGCCATTGACCCGCGCAGGCGCCTTGAACCACTGCGTCTTGGGCTCCAGCCACACGGCCGCTTGTAGACGATGCTTGTCGGCCTGCGCGATGATTTTCGCCTGCAGCGCCGCCTGCTGGCTTACCTGCGGCACCCCCAAGCTCTGGCGCGCATCATCGGGGAGCGCATGCATCAACGAAGCGAAAAAGTTATCGCCATTCCTGGGCAGACTATTGAGGGCCTCACCGCGTTCATCGAACGCCTGGTAACCGGGGCCTTGCTTGACCAGGTACTTTTTTGCGCTCGCCGCCTGCGGGCCGATACTGTCGAGCAATGCGCCGTCGATACGGCCGTCACGTACCTCCAGGCGTAACGTCGACGGCCAGCCCGGCAACGTCTCAAGGGTATTGAGCGCCAGCCGGCGACTGTCCGCCGTGGCGATGGCCTCACGGCGCAGCCCGGCATAGGCACGTACCAGGCGCCCTTGGCGGGCATACCAGCGGGCCTCCTCCAACATGTTCAAGGGCACACGCGGTGCGGTCTCGAAGGATGCCAGCTCGTCGGCACTGGCGTGCTCGAGCACAGCTTGCGCCGCCGAGTCACTGAGCCCCGGGCAGTTGCGCTGCAGCCGGCGGACACGCGGGTCCACCGCTTCGGTACCGGCATAGATACTGTCGAAAATCGCGGGCTTGCGTTGGCGCGCGTGGTCGGCAAGCTGCTTGTTGAACTCAAGCTTGCGCGCCTCGCGAACCCGCGCAGCCTCGGCGCCAAGCAATTGCACACGTTCGGACTCATCCAGGGCCTCCAGAATACGCTCGGGTAGCTCGCCGCCCAGGATATGCTGGCGGCTGACCTTGATGGTCGCACCTGTACGCGAACGCCCCACGCCGTACCTGACCGGTTTAGCCGTCAGTGCTGGGCCGTCGATGATTTCCAGCGCCCGCCCTTGTGGCCAGCGAGGCATTTCCACAATCAGCGGCAACGCATACAGGTACAACTCATCAATGGGTTTGGCGCCTTCCAGTTGTTCGATCACCGCGGCGGCGGCGGTGTCCGTGTTGAACAAACGCATTGCCTCCAGCAGCTCAGGAGGCGCGGGCGTACGCTCAACGTGCATCTTGCGCAGGGTGTTGTCGCTGACGCCACTGACATCGGCCAACGTGAGCAACGCCTGGTCGGTGAAAGCCTCGGTTGCATGCCCTATTCGCCGCAACAGCGTCAGGCGGTCCCACTCCAGCGGCCGCTCCAAGGTGTGCTGCCAGGCACCGTGGCCGTTGTGCTCAAGGAGCGGCTGGTAAGCCTGGGGATCGGTTGGGTGCTTGATCCGCCATTGTTGCAACGACGTGTCGAATGACTGCTCGTAAGCCTGGGCGCCCAGGCGGATATAAGTCTTGCCCTCTTTCGTATACTGGCCCAGGTCATTGGGGCTCAGCGTGGGCTCAAGCGTCACCGGGCTGGCATAGCGCTCCAGGCTGGCCCTCCACAGCCGGGTTCGACCATCGGGCAGCTTCACTTCATTCAATGCTTCGATCACAGGCTGCGCCTTGGCCGCCCGCCAGCGGCTGACTCCTGCGCCCACGCCGGCCATCACCGCGATCTGCGCAAGGTTCTCGGCGACGTCGATCAGGTGTGCCTTGGCCGCTTGCAGGTCACCTTCGCCCCATTCAACCGCGCCTTCCAGCGTCTCATACAGCAACTGTCCAGCCATCACAGTCATCATTACCTCGCCCAGCACCGGCACGAACATCGAGGCCATGTTCAGCCCGAGCATGCCGATCTCCAGCAGGTGCGCAAGCTTGGCCTCACGCGCCTTGGCATCCACATCGGCAGCAGGCACTGCGTGGGCGCGGGCGTCGGTGATCAACTGCTCGCGATGTTGCTCATAAAAGTACTTCCAGGGGTCGATGTTCGCCGCCCAGATGCCCTTGCCGGCCCGGGTACGTGTGGAAGGTGAAAGATACGGGTCGTTGTTGGGTTCCAGTTTGGCTGGCTTCTCGGGCGGCAACTCCTTGATGCCGGTGATGAAGTGCGGGGTGGTGAAGTCCAGGAGTTTTTTCCAGGGCGAGCGCCAGATGTCAGTGGGCGAATCGGCGGCTTTCTGGGTGAACTGACTGAAGTAATACGCTCTTTTTTCATAGGGTACGAACCGGCTGAAAAACGCCTGGTACGGCGTCGGTGTCGCATCAGCAGGTTTAGCCGCATCGCGCTCGGTGAACAGACGCTTGAATTGCGCTTCCATCTGCGCCCAAGTGTAGCGCTTGAGCGGGTGCACCGGGTCCTGGGGAATGTAGATGATCAGCTCATTGGGGTAGGTGTATTTTTTACAGATCAAAAACACCATGCAGCCGGTCATTCTGAGCTTCATCAGGCCCAGGGTCCTGAACCACACTTGTTTGTTGCCCATCCACGGATGAATTTCACCCTCGATCACCGACAGGATCATGCGCTGGTCGGCGGGCAGGATATCCCCGGTCAACACGGCCTGCTCGGCGGCGGCCTTCAATGCAGCCTTCTGGCTGGCGATAAAATGCTCGCGCAAGGTCGCTTGCGCCTGCCCCTCCTCAGGGTAAAAAAACGTCTGCAGATAAGCTTGGTACTTGACGCCGATATCCAGGCTACGGCACAGGCTCAGGAACTGGCTGACTTTAAGGTTGACCGTGACTGAATGGTAGGTGCCGGGGGTGTCGGTTGCTTCCACGAACCCCGAAGTCTTGTGGTAAGCCCCTTCCTTGCACTCATCAGCCTCGAAATTGTGCAAGGCCGCATCCAGCATCGACAGTTTCAGGAACTGGAAGTCCGAGATTTCTGTCTGGAGAACCCCAATCGCCAGCGGCCGGCGCAGGCATAGCAAGGTTTTATCGACGTCGACCTCTACTTGGTACTGATCCTTCAGTGCCTTGAGCAGCAAGGGCCTGGCGAAGTCGTTGACGTCCTGGAAGCTGGCCATGGTTTTGTCCAACTGCGTCTGTGCACTGAAGCTTTCCAGAAAGCTGGCCGCCACCGCCTCGCGTTGCGCAGGTGAGGCTTTCTCAAGCCAGGTGGGCGGCGATGTGGTGGCGTCCTTGAGCGCTTGCCTGCGCGCAGGCAGGGCGTCGATCAGCCACCGAGGGCTGGCGTGTTCGAGGAAATCGCCATGCAGGCTCTGCGTCGCAGCAGGCGAAGAAGGTTGGGTTGCATCAGCCATCGTGTCACTCCTTTGAAATGGAGTGTCAGCACATCACGCGGGCCGTCACCTCAAGAGGTGCATATGTCGCGCGCGCGGGGCCACGCAGTAGCGGCGGTATCCCTATACCGTCCGCAACGTGACGGAATTGGATTTGCTATCGCTGGTCGGCCCATAGAGCCGCCCCCTTGAATCAATACAGACAAAGGACTTTGCATGCCCAACCCAACCCCCTCGCCCTTCACAGCCCTTGAGCAACTGCCCGCCCAAGCGGTCCATGCCCGCTTCGCCACGCGCCCGGCCTTGTATTCGGTGGTGTTCAATGCCCTGCGCAGGCGCATTCTGGAACACTACCCCACGCTGCAACTGGACCTGCGCGCGGTCAAGCTGGCCACCCCTCACCCTGAGGGGCACTACACCTACCCCTCGTTGATGGAAGTGGCGATAGCCCATGCATTGAACCCGCAACCGCTGGACCTGCACCCACAACGCGAACTGCCTTACTACCTGACCCAGCAAGCCCCCAAGATCCTCAAGCCACAGGCGCCGGCACTGATCGACATGCAGGTCATCGCACGCATCCTCGATGACCTGCCCGAGTCGCTGTCCCTGCACTGGCAGCATGACCTGGCGGACTATTGGAGTGAAACCGACAGCCATGACAGCAGCCGCTGGCAATGGTTGGCCGAGTTTCTCAACGGCCAAATGACTGCGGCAGCAGCGCGCCAATCCACCTTGAATCAAACCCAACGCGACATGCTGGCGGTTGTCGCCGCCTGGCCGGTATTGCAGGAGCGCCTGCCCCGTTCTACCCCCGCCACCTATGTCTTCTTCATCGAAAACACCTTTCATAGCGCCGGCAAGGAAGCGCTCCTGCTGACACCCGACCTGCTGCTGATGCGCGATAAACAGGTGCTGCTGTACAGCCTGGCCGGGACCATCGAAGCCTTCGACTCGATCGACGCCTTCGGCGAAGCCTGGGCGACGAGGATGCGCGAGCGCTTTGCGTTCGATAGCCTGACCTGGCGGCGCAACGAACCGAACGGCAACGTCTTCGAACAACAAGCCGGCTTGATTCTCAACCAACACCTGGAAGACCTCGCGACGCTGACGTTCCAGGGGCAAGAGGAAACCGCCCTGGGCAGGCGTCTGGAAACCCTCACTGACCCGGCAGTTTTCTTTACCCAGGTGCGCGTCCCCGCCGCCCCGACGTTGCAAAATGTCAGCGACCGATTGCCGGACTGGCTCAGCCAGGCTGATAGCGCAGACCGCTTTGCCTACCACCGCCACCTGCAGGACATGGCTCAGGTGCTGCAGCAGAACCAGGGGCAATCGTTCAACCAAGGGATCGAGGACCTCTACAGCTTCAGCCGCACCACCTTGCGCAAACAGATGCAAACCGATCACGGCGACTGCGATCCCGACGAGGTCGTGCTCGACTTCATCGTCAGTGCCGGCTACCCGGGCGGTGCAGGTATTGTCGAACATGTGCGCCTGTCGCTGACCGAGCTGGCGGTAAAGAACCTGTCCGGCAAACCCAGTGGCACGTTGAAAATCCTGGCCAAAGGCGCCCAGGCTTTGCCGGTCTGGCTCACAGAAGACTACTTGCTGGGCACCACAGGACTGATCCAACGCGTAGATATCGGCACGGCCTACCCGCAGAAAATCAAGGACACGCTGCTATCCGACACCGCCGATGCGCGACGACGCGAAGCACTGTTTACCCGGGAGCTGAAGGTCAAGCTGCCAATGCAGGCGCTTGAATACAAGATGCGCCGGCAGCATGGCGTCAGCATCGCGGGCTATCGCTATGTGAAGGCGTTGATGGGTGAAACCCCGCTGGATCGCTACGTCGACGGCCAGGAGATCGTCCTGCGCCCACTGGCGCTGTGCCGCAAGGCCGGCGCCACACCTGATGAAGTCTGCAATACGTTTATCATCGAACCGCGTGATACCCGTATCGGCCCGCACCTGCTCTATCAACCGCTGTACGCCGATACGCTGCATGAGTTCCCCACCCGCCAGGCGCTGCTCGATGCCCTCGCCAGCCCCGGCGCGTTGCAAGACAGCGTGCTGATCTGGCTGAGCGACACGGCCCGCCCGATCTACGACCACGGCGGTATTCGCGAACCTCACCTCATTCGCTTCCTGCCGGGAGATGAGTTCAGCGTGCCTGAAAAACCCGAGCCCGCCACCCTGGCCGTCGATGAAGGTGCCGATGAATGGATGCAGTCGCAGATCAACGGTCAGTTGCTCAACCACCTGTTCGGCAGCACGGCACGGGCGCTCGTGGACCTGGCCGACCGCGAGTCGGTGTCCAACCGCGAAAGCCGCTGGGCCATTGTGATGCAAGGCGCCTGGTTACTGTTCAACACCCTGTTGCTGCCACTGGTACGGGGCCCGGCGATGCTGGTTGGGTGGTTCATGGTACTGGTCAGCAGCCTTGCGCAAGACCTGGCAGGCCTGGACAGCGATGATTCGACCACCCGCGAGCTGGCGTTGATTGATCTGTTGCTCAATACCGCAATGATATTGCTACACGCCGCCTCGCCCTCGGCGCAACCGCTCCGGGAGCCTACTGCGCAGGACCACGCCCTGCACCTGGAAACCTGGCGGCGCCCTGCCGGCCTGCCACGAACGCAGAGTACCGTGCCGGTACGCAATGGCCCGGTCGCACTCCCCGGAGAGCCTCCGGCCACGGGCCATACCGCCCTTGACTTCAGCCGCTCGCTTGCCAGCCCCATGGCCAGCGCACAGTTGCTCAAGGCGCTGGTTCAAGTGCATGTGCCCTGGCCCGAAACCTTACCCGCGCCGCAGCCAGCCGGTGCGCTGAAGGGGCTTTACCGCATCGACGGGACCTGGCATGCCAGCGTCGGCGGCTTGCTGTTCCAGGTAAGCATTGTGCCGGGGTTTGGCGAGGTCTATCTGGTACATCCGCAGCACCCGCAGCGTCCGGGTTTCAGGTTGATCAGCGACGGTCAGGGGCATTGGCGCCTGGACCGGCATGCCAGGCTGGAGGGGGGCATGCCCAGGGAACGGCTAAGCGAGTGGCAAAAAAAACGCAGGGAAAAATTGGAGCAACTGAGTTCAGGATTGGAAGCCCTGAGCATTGATGCAAGTGCATTGACGCCTCAGGCGCAACAGCTCAAAGATGCCGTAAGTCGCGCCAGGACCCAACTCATCGAACACAAACAAGCCTTGCGAGCTGACTGGGAAAGGCTCGACAGCCCTGCATTATTTGCCGCCCTGCGCCCCAGAATCGTTGAGCGCCATGAGCAAAGGCAACGCTCGGCAGCACGTGCCGCAACCGATTGGAACATCGCCGTCGACAACTACCATGAAAACACACAAGTGTATTTTTCGACGCAGGAAAGCTCTCTGGCAATGGCCCGAGAACTGCTGGAACTGGACAGAACACAGGTTCAATACAAACAGGTACAAGATGTCGCGACCGAAAATATTTACGATCACTTACTATTTTCATATTCAACACTGCATCAGAAAATCCAAAACACGCTGCAAACCGGGCGCGGCGAAAGTCTTCCCGAGCTACTGCTACGGGTCGACGCAGAACTGCCCAACCACGTCACGGACGCCTATGAGCAGTTCATCAGCGGTGCAACACAGCGGCTGAAACTGCTCAAGGAAATGGCCAAGATTGCAGAAAAAACGGAAGCCATTTTGCGACAGACCAGCCCGACAATGAGGACTAAGCTCTCAAGCAAAATCACCTCCAAAAACACGATTTCTGCGCGTGTTATAGAGCAGCATCTGTTGTTGGCGTTTGTTGAGTTGATCATCGACCGCGCCCGCGACACCGATAGCCCGAAGGAGCACCCTTTCCTTGAAGTGCTCACCGATCGGCGAGCGAGCGCTTCCATACTCACTCATACCGAAGTGCTCGCCACCAGCGGTTACTCACCGGCTGAACAAATGGATGTACTCAGGGATGCACTCCAGCAGTACGGTCGCCTGGAAAACGCCGTTAATTCGTTATCTGAAATGGGTTCCGAACTTGTGCGAGAAGAATATAGAGCCTCGTTCCTGGAGCAGTTCAGCCTGGCCCGCACTGCGTTGGAGGCGCAACTGGCCGAGTTGATCCTGTCTGAAGAGGGCTTTGTCCCCAGGCGCCCCGCCAATCGCGCCGCCCGGCAGAGACCGGCCAGCCGCAGAGTCATCAGAACCCGTAACCAAGAGACGCTTGTGGGTGACCTGCGCCCGAGCGAGCCTGGTGTCGAAGGCAGTTTCGTTGACATCAAGAACCCCCTCACCGGGCAAACCGTCGCCACTTATCACGAACACGCCAATGAAGGTGTGTGGAACATCGTGGAACCTGCGCGACCGCCCCAGCCTACTGTGCCTGCGGTACGCACGATGAGAATGATCAAGGCGCAGGGACAAACCGTCAGGGACGAACGCACGGGTATCGATGCAAGCATTCGCTTCCAACAGCGCAAGCTTGAGGATCCCAGCCGACGCGACGTACTCGACCCGCATGAGTGGGATGTGATGCTGAGCCAGCATGCAGCAAAGTTCCAAGCCCTTGCAGAGGAACTCACGCGTGATCACAAGGCCAATGACGAGGGTATGGCACTGCGCAATGCCTATCTGGCTGAGGCGAACGCCGCCACGCAGCAAGCCCGCACAGTGTGCGCCGAAGGGTATAAACAGCAGCGCCCCAAAGCCGCCAATGTCGCCTACCTATGGCGTCATGGCTTTGTCGATATCAACCTGGTACGCAGCCGTGTCAGTTTGAAGGCCGGTGACTTTTTGACGGAGTATGCAATCCGCGACAAAAACCGGATCAACGCGGGCCAACGGGGCGAAGAAACGGTGTTGTGGTACGCCCACTTCCACTACCCCGCCGCGGATACCCCGCCCTCCACACCGGCATTCGGCCATCTGAAAACCATCGCCGAGCGCCGCTTCACCCGCAGAGAACTGATCGAACAGGCGCGCTCCGACAACCGCGCGGTGGTGAACCTGGAAAAAGCCGAAATCAGGCCGCCGCTGGACCAGGAGCTGTTTCTTGGGCTGGAGGTACTGTGACATGAGCAGACGCCGTCGGGTTGTCTATGCTCTCTAGGACCACCTTGCAGACGAGGGCTGTATGGACGAGCCTACTGACAACAAACCACCCACCTTCTGGCAGATGGTGCACAGCGTCATGGCAGCGGCTTTTGGTGTACAGAGTGGCAAGAACCGCGCCCGCGACTTTACCCACGGCAAGCCCAGCCACTTTGTGCTGCTGGGTATCCTGTTCACCGCGGTGTTTGCCTTGACCCTGTTTGGCATCGTCAAGCTGGTGCTGCACCTGGCCGGGGTTTAACGCAGCAACAGTTGCAGGCTGAATGGGTAACGGTAGGACGCGGGCTTGCCCACCGCTGACAACGCGCGAAAATCCACCGATGGCAGGGGGCCCGATAGCCGGCGTGCCTGGGCGGCGTCGATCAACTGGAACAACGCCTGCTGGCGGTTGCGACCGCCACGGGCGCCGATATCCACCCCCTTGGCCTCATCATGGATCAACACCATTGCCCAGCCACCCAGGGTGAAATGTCCCGCCACCAGGGTACTCAGGCGCCCATCAAGGCGTGCCGCGAGGATCTGAGGTGAGCTGTTGGCCGCACTGAACAACACGTCTTTGCCGGGGACGCGGCCAGTGTCTTGCAGGGCCTGCATGGCACCCAGCGCCATTTCATCGTTGGCCGACCAGACCAGCGCGGTCTGCGGGTAGCGCTTGAACAGTTGGCTGGCCTGCTCGAATGCGCGCTGGCGGCTCCACTCACCGTACACCAACTGGCGCAGGCGCACTTCGGGGTGCTCGGCCAGGGCACGCTGCATACCCTGTACCCGCAGTTGCGCGACCGGCGTGGTCTTGGCGCCGGAAAACGCCAGCAGGTCAAGTGGGGTGCCCGGAGCGACCGGGCCGTGCTGGCGCATCAAGTCGGTGAGCATCAGGTAGCCCGCCTGCTCGTCGTCGGCAACCATCGTGCCGATCAAGCCGGTATCGTTGTAGGCGTCCAGTAGCTGCACCTGGTCGGGCGTCAGCGCGTTACTGACGATCAGTAACTTCACTCCGCTGCCTTGGGCCATGCGCATGATCTGCGGGGCGACGTACTGTTCATTGACCAGCACCAGGTAATCGGGCCGTTCAGTGCCCAGCAGTGCCTCCCGCGCATGGGCCAGGGTGGTTTGGTTGTCGCGCTCGGAATAGCGCACGCGCAAATCCAGGCCGAGGTCCTTGGCACCGGCCTGCATGAATTGCGCGTAACTGACCCAGAAGGTTTCCGAAGACCGGCCAGGGTTGAGAAACACCACCGACGCAGCCTGGGCGATTGCCCCGTACGCCGACCCCAGCAACCACACACACGCCATCAGAACCTTCAACATGGTTGCCTGAACCTTGAATATAGAGCGCCATGATAGTGGCAATTAGATATTCAATCGAGGCTCAATCAACCTGCTGCTTTACTGGTGGCTAACCCAGAACACGGCGGTTCCCACCACCAGGATGATCAAAAATAAAATGGCCCAGGCGTCCACGGTACTGTCGGGTTTACGGGCTTTGGTGGAATTGCTCATCGCATCGCCTCTTGTCGGTTTTATAGGTGACTGCACTCAGACTCGATCACAGTAAAGACCACACTTGTCCCCATGACAAATGTGGGTATGGCGATAACGGTTCTCATTAGTCAGTTTGGTTATTTACATATACCCAAACATCACTTTTGCGCATATACGCAAACTGGTATCGTGCGCCGGCTCCGTTGGGAGTGCGCGGCCGTGCGCGCAGATTTGCCGAGAACAGGACCTATATGTACGTATACGACGAATACGATCAGCGCATCATCGAGGACCGCGTCAAGCAGTTCCGTGATCAGACCCGACGCTACTTAGCAGGTGAACTGAGCGAAGAAGAGTTCCGCCCTCTGCGCCTGCAAAATGGCCTTTACGTTCAGCGCTTTGCGCCGATGTTGAGGGTGGCCGTACCCTATGGCCAACTGACGTCGCGCCAGACGCGGATGATGGCCAAGATCGCCCGCGACTTCGACAAAGGCTATGCCCACATCAGCACCCGCCAGAACGTACAGTTCAACTGGCCGGCCCTGGAAGATGTGCCGGATATCCTGGCTGAACTGGCGACTGTGCAGATGCACGCCATTCAGACCAGCGGTAACTGCCTGCGCAACGTGACCACCGACCAATTTGCCGGCGTCGCTGCCGACGAGTTGATCGACCCACGGCCGTGGTGTGAAATCGTGCGTCAGTGGACCACCTTCCACCCTGAATTCGCCTACCTGCCGCGCAAGTTCAAGATCGCCATCAATGGCTCGACTTCCGACCGTGCGGCCATCGAAGTGCACGACATTGGCCTTGAGCCGGTGTACAACGCCGCCGGTGAGCTGGGCTTTCGCGTATTGGTCGGCGGTGGCCTGGGCCGTACCCCGGTGGTCGGCGCCTTTATCAACGAGTTCCTGCCCTGGCAGGACCTGCTGAGCTACCTCGACGCCATCCTGCGGGTCTACAACCGCTACGGCCGTCGCGACAACAAGTACAAGGCCCGGATCAAGATCCTGGTCAAGGCGCTCACTCCTGAGGTGTTTGCCCAGAAAGTCGATGCCGAAATGGAACACCTGCGCGGCGGCCAGACCACCCTGACCGAAGCCGAAGTACACCGCGTCGCCAAGCACTTCGTCGACCCTGAGTACAAGGCCCTGAGCAATCAGGACGCCGAGCTGGCCGCACTCGACCAGCAACACCCAGGCTTCGCCCGCTGGCGCACGCGCAACACCCTGGCGCACAAGAAGCCCGGCTATGTGGCCGTGACCTTGTCGCTCAAGCCTACCGGCGTAGCGCCAGGCGACATCACCGACAAGCAACTGGACGCGGTCGCCGACCTGGCCGAGCGCTACAGCTTCGGCCAGTTGCGCACCTCCCACGAGCAAAACATCATTCTTGCGGACGTTGAACAGAGCCAATTGTTCACCCTGTGGGGCGAGTTGCGCGAAGGCGGCTTTGCCACGCCGAACATCGGCCTGCTGACCGACATTATCTGCTGCCCGGGCGGCGACTTCTGCTCCCTGGCCAACGCCAAGTCGATCCCGATTGCCGAGTCGATCCAGCGCCGTTTCGACGACCTGGACTACCTGTTCGACATCGGCGAACTGGACCTGAACATCTCCGGTTGCATGAACGCCTGTGGTCACCACCACGTCGGCCACATCGGCATCCTGGGCGTGGACAAGAAAGGCGAAGAATTCTACCAAGTGTCCCTGGGTGGCAGCGCCAGCCGCGATGCGAGCCTGGGCAAGATCCTCGGCCCATCCTTCGCCCAGGAAGCCATGCCGGAGGTGATCGGCAAGCTGATCGACGTGTACATCGAACAGCGTACCGAAGATGAGCGCTTCATCGACACCTACCAGCGCATCGGCATCGACCTGTTCAAGGAGCGTGTCTATGCAGCGAATCATTAAGAACAACGCAGTCGTCGACGAAACCTGGCACCTGCTGCCCAAGGACGCGAGCTTCGACGGCATCTCCAACTGCGACGACCTGATCGTGCCGCTGGCACTGTGGCGCGAGCACGGCCACGCGCTCAAGGCCCGCGACGGCGGTTTGGGTGTTTGGCTGGACGCCGATGAAGAAGCCGAAGAAATCGGTGATGATGTGCAGCACTTTCAGGTCATCGCCCTGAACTTCCCCGCCTTCACCGACGGGCGCAACTACTCCAACGCACGCCTGCTGCGTGACCGTTATGGTTACAAGGGTGAACTGCGTGCCATTGGCGACGTGCTGCGCGACCAATTGTTCTACCTGCACCGCTGCGGGTTCGATGCCTTCGCCTTGCGCGCGGACAAAGACCCGTACGAAGCGCTGGAAAGCCTCAAGGATTTCTCGGTGACCTATCAAGCGGCCACCGATGAACCTTTGCCGCTGTTCCGCCGCCGCTAAGCTCCTGTCCCTGTAGGAGCGAGCTTGCTCGCGAAAAACCTGAACGATAACGCTGACATCCTGAATGAACGCGTTGTCCTCGAGTTTTTCGCGAGCAAGAACTAGGCGTCCCCCTCGCTCCTACAGCTCCATCGCCCGTCAATCCTGTGTGATCGACTCCCGCTTGACATTAAAGTTAACTTTAAGCTTAGCCTGAGACCTCCCCTGCTCAGGAGTTAACCCATGTCACCGTTCGAATCGCTGCAACTGCCCAACGGCCAAGTCATTGCCAACCGCATCGCCAAGGCCGCGATGGAAGAGAACATGGCGGACCTGCATCAGGCGCCGTCCCAAGCACTCAAGCAGCTGTACAAGACCTGGGCCGACGGTGAGCCCGGCCTGCTGCTGACCGGTAACGTGATGATCGACCGCCGCGCCATGACCGGCCCTGGCGGTGTCGCGCTGGAAAACGAACAACACCTGGCCAGTTTTCGTGAATGGGCCGACGTAGCCCGAGCCAAGGGTGTGCACTTCTGGGTACAGCTCAGCCATCCGGGCCGTCAGACCATGGCCAACCTCGGTCAACAAGCGTTGGCACCCTCGGCTATTGCGCTGGATGTGGGCAGTTTTTCCAAGATGTTCGCCAAACCCAAGGCCATGACCGAAGACGACATCCAGGACGT
>NZ_SMOF01000001.1:2798010-2836539 GCF_018135665.1 Pseudomonas sp. B2021 | reverse complement strand
CCCGGCTGACCGCCCTGCGCAATGACGCCAAACTGGCGCACCTGGCCGGTGACGATGCACGCCTGCAACCGGGGCTGGCGTTCGACCTCAACGAGCATCCCCGCGAAGACTTCAATGACCGCTGGCGCACCATCGCCATCACCCACGAAGGCAAACAGCACACCAGCCTGGAGGAGGAGGCGTTCGGCAGCGGCCACGGCACCTCTTATGAAATGACCGCCACCGCCATTCGCTGGACCTCGGATTGGAAGGCGCCACTGCGTGCCAAACCCTGCATCGATGGCCCGCAGATTGCCACGGTGGTTGGGCCACCTGGGGAAGAGATTTATTGCGATGAATGGGGCCGGGTCAAGGTGCAGTTTCCGTGGGATCGCTCGGACAAAAACAACGATCAGAGCTCGTGCTGGATTCGTGTGGCTCAGGGTTGGGCCGGTGCGACCTGGGGCGCCATGGCCGTGCCGCGCGTGGATCAGGAACTGATCATCAGTTTTCTGGATGGCGACCCTGACCAGCCCATCGCCACAGGCCGCACCTACCGCGAGACCAATCTGCCGCCGTACCAGCTGCCCAAACACAAGACGCGGATGACCATCAAGAGCCAAACCCATAAGGGTGCAGGCTTCAATGAGCTGCGATTTGAGGATGAGTTGGGCCATCAGGAGGTGTTCATCCATGCCGAAAAAGACAAAAACGTCCACATCAAGCACAACAACACTACCTTCGTAGGAAACGACCGAAGCGAACAAGTCGGGCATGACGAGCACATCGAAATCGGTCATGACCGCAGCGAACGAGTGGGCAACGATGAAGACATTGCTGTCGCTCAAGACCAGCATCTGCAAGTGGGCCGTGATCGTATACACACTGTAGGGCGCAACCACCACATCGACATCGGTGGAGACCGCGTCGAAGAAATTGCCAACAATCGGCATGACAGGATCGCCGCTGACCACCAGGTGCAGATCGGCGGCAATGCTGAACAATCAGTACGCAACCATTACCGCCTCTGCGCAGGACAGCGCATTGAGCAAAAAACCCGAGTGTTCGATGTTGCATCGAACGAGCGCCTTATTCTGCGAGCGCCCGGCGGCAGCATCACGATTGATGGCAATGGCATCACGCTCGATGGACTGGCCATCAGAATCAAAGGCCCTGTGACCACAGATCCGATCGGAACGGGTAACCCACTCGGCACTCCGCAACTGCCTGCCGTACCGCCGGGACCGTTCCTGGGGCGCTACACGTTGCTCAAGAACGACCAACGTGCCTTCGCAGGCTATCGGTATCGCATCACCGATGGCACGGCGCTGCTTGCCGAAGGGCGCACCTGCCCCTTGGGTGGCACTGAGTGGAC
This sequence comes from Pseudomonas sp. B2021, assembly GCF_018135665.1. NCBI lineage: Bacteria > Pseudomonadati > Pseudomonadota > Gammaproteobacteria > Pseudomonadales > Pseudomonadaceae > Pseudomonas > Pseudomonas sp. B2021. The sequence continues at coordinate 2,835,185 of NZ_SMOF01000001.1, read as the reverse complement.
GGTGACGCCGGCAGCCAAACCCGTGCAGGCCCATAAGGCAATCATGCGCGACGATCAGCAAATCACCGAAACGTGGGCCCCCTACCTGATGGCCCTTGATGATCAAGGCACCCCCGTTGAGGCCAAGGCGATTTTCCCCGACGACTTTCTGGATCAACACAGTGGAGACCTCGACTGATGCCAGGCCCACTAGCTCCAGCCGTCGCGCGGATCATCGACGGTGCCTATCGCGCCTATCGGGCAAACCAGGCTTTTGAGAACAGCAGAACCGCCGCCGAACTGGCCCAACTCGCGGTGGAAATTGCCGAGCGCAGGAAGCAGATCAAGGAAACCCTTCGCGTCACCATTGAAGCAATGACCCGCGAGATCGAGGTCAAGAGTTCCACCTTTGCCGTGGTGGATCGCGGCGGTAATAGCACGGTTTCTCGACGAGGCCAGGAGAACATCACGTTCAAGGAATACATCGAACGCAAAGTGCCCTTTCGCCCGGCGATCAGCCAAGTCTGCACCGTTGCGCTGCAGATGCCGATCAAGGTACCGCGCCGTATCCGCAAGAAAATTGCCGGCGATACGGTACCGACCACCATCGAGATCGCCCTCAAACAATTTACCGCCTCGTTGTTTTTTGAAGCCGTGGACGAGGCACTGGAGTGGCGCAGCCCGCTCAAGGCCGAACCCAACTACAACGGCAACAGCAAGAAGGCGTTGTTGGGCGAGCCGGTTACGCGGCCCAAACGGTTCGGCAGTGCCGTGCAGCCTTTTTGGCCACGGCCGAAGGGTTTGCTGGCGCCTGATCTGGTGGTGGTTGAGTACCGGCAAGAGCCGTTTGAAACCGAGAATGTGTTTGCGGCGGTGGAGATCAAGTTTCCGGGGGATTGGGTGAGAGAAGAACAACTCGATCATTACGTGCTGCTCATGACTCCGCAAACAGGCATCAATCCGAACAAGGTTGGCAAGGAGAAGGTTGCGCTTTTAAGGGTGCCGGAGGATTGCGTTGGCTTTGACGCAGACAAGAAGAAATCTACTCCCAGTGAACAAGCAAGGAAAAAGAAATAAAATGAGTACAACACACCAATTGTTTACCGTTGAAGAAAAAGATCTCTTTATCGAGTTATTGAAAGAGTGGCCAAACTCCGAATCCGGCACTGAGCTAGCTTCGCACAGCGTCAGCCCCTTCATCAGCTTCTACTTCCCCCCTACCCCTGACAACCATCGAGATATCGCCCTGCTGATGGTGGATATCCACGAAGCCTTCGAGCAACTGCTTGGCTACCCCTACACCATGACGATACACCCGGAGGCAGAGCGCCCTCATGCTTATCCGGAAGAAGAGCCTGATCTTCGCAGGCAGGCCCTGGAGTCTCACCCAAGCGAGACCTTCGTTTTCTGGTTCACCGACGAACCGAATCATGCGTCTTCCCCTACGACCGCAGGCCATTTCTGGCGCAGGCGGTTCCAGGCTGACGGAGCTCGAATCAATTACTCCTCCATCTCATTCTATTACCGCTGGCAATGGTGGCTGGACAACCGCGATGCCTGGCGCCAGTTCGTCCTCAAGACCATTGACCTGCTCAAGGCTCACCAGGTCTACAGCGGCTTCGCCATGGCCAATCCAATGGAATATGGCACCCGGGCGGAAGTCACTACCTGGGAGCGAGCGCTCACGCCAGCTTTCTACGGGCTTGATATTGAGTACCCCTTTGGCATGCGCGACGAACTGCCTAGCGGCATCCGACCGCCGACCTGGGCCTTCCTGCTCGCCGATCACTGGCGAGAAAAGCTCGACCTGACCCGCGAACAGGTACGTAGCGCACTCGCTCACCCCTGCATCAGCGTCATCGAACTGCACAGCGGCCAGTGGATCGAGCTGGGCGAACAGCCCGAGTTATACCCTGTCGAACACGGCGTGCCGGAACTGCCCATGCTCTTGAACAGGCTGCTCAAGCCCATCCGTTATGACGACTTGGGATTACTGGGCTTCGGCCAATGGGACGGAGACCCAAATGAGCGCTTTACCGACGCCGATAGCCGCCGCTGGATGGCACGTTTCGATGCCGACAGCGACTGGCCCACGCCAGCATCGCGATTGCTCACAGCCAAGCAACAGCTCCCGCGTAATCCTTTGTGCCGCTGATCAGGGCTTATGAAGGTATGCATCACTGAGTGCAAGCATGACGCAATCTTCACATTAAAGGCGGAGCATTCGCCGTGATTGAACTGTCCCCTACTGATCAGCAGTTTTTCAACCTCACTGACGATTGGAGTTCCTCATGGCGAAAATCAACTTGGCGCAGCAGTTGGCGACCACCCTGGAACAAGCGGGTATCAAGCGTATCTGGGGGCTGACCGGCGACAGCCTCAATGGCTTGACTGACGCCCTGCGCAGCATGGACAGCATCGAGTGGATGCATGTGCGCCACGAGGAGGTCGCCGCCTTTGCTGCCGGTGCCGAAGCGGCGGCCACCGGCGAGTTGACGGTGTGCGCCGGCAGTTGCGGGCCGGGTAACCTGCATTTGATCAATGGGTTGTTCGACTGCCATCGCAACCATGTGCCGGTGCTGGCGATTGCCGCGCAAATTCCGTCCTCGGAGGTGGGCCTGAATTACTTTCAGGAAACCCATCCCCAGGAACTGTTCAAGGAGTGCAGCCACTTTATCGAGCTGGTGAGCAACCCCGCGCAGATGCCTCAGGTGCTGCACCGTGCCATGCGTTCGGCGATCCTCAACCGAGGCGTGGCGGTGGTGGTGATTCCGGGAGATGTATCGCTGTTGGAGGTGGAAGATAAGCTCAAGCCGTGGCCGGCCTTGCACGCACCGCGCACCGTGCCGGTCGAGCAGGACCTGCAGCGCCTCACCGACATGCTCCAGAGCAGCGAGAAAGTTACCCTGCTGTGTGGCAGCGGCTGTGCCGGTGCCCACGATCAGGTGGTGGCATTGGCCGACGCCCTCGGCGCGCCGGTGGTGCATGCACTGCGGGGCAAGGAGCACGTGGAGTGGGATAACCCGTTCGACGTGGGCATGACCGGCCTGATCGGTTTCAGCTCCGGTTACCACGCCATGCTCGATTGCGACACCTTGATCATGCTCGGCACCGACTTCCCCTATCGCCAGTTCTACCCGACCGACGCCAAGATCATCCAGGTGGACCGCAACCCACAAGCCCTGGGGCGCCGTGCGACCTTGGACCTGGGCATCGCCGCCGACGTCAGTGAAACCATCGCCGCGCTGCTGCCACGCTTGACCCGCAAGACCGATCGCAGCTTCCTCGACACCTCCCTGAAGCACTACGAAAAAGCCCGCCAAGGCCTGGATGACCTGGCGCAACCGTCCAAGGCTGGTAGGCCGATCCATCCCCAGTATGTGGCGCGCTTGCTCAGCGAGCTGGCCGATGATGATGCGATCTTCACCGCCGATGTCGGCTCACCCACTGTGTGGGCGGCGCGTTATCTGAAGATGAACGGCAAGCGTCGGCTGATCGGCTCGTTCAACCATGGCTCGATGGCCAACGCCATGCCTCAGGCTATCGGCGCCCAGGCGGCATTCCCTGGACGGCAGGTGATCTCGATGTCTGGGGACGGTGGTTTCACCATGCTGATGGGAGATTTCATTTCCCTGGCGCAGCTGCAATTGCCGGTCAAACTGGTGGTGTTCAACAATTCGTCCCTGGGCTTTGTTGCCATGGAGATGAAGGCGGCGGGTTACCTGGACACTGGCACCGAGCTGAAAAACCCGGACTTCGCGGCCATGTCCAATGCCATGGGGATCTTGGGCATTCGGGTGGAGCAATCCGAAGACCTGGAGCCGGCCCTGCGCCGTGCGCTGGCCCATGATGGACCGGTGTTGGTGGATGTGGTGACCGCCACTCAGGAACTGGTGATGCCGCCGAGCATCAAGCTGGAACAGGCCAAGGGGTTCAGCCTGTATATGCTCAAGGCGGTGATGAGCGGGCGTGGCGATGAGGTCATAGAGCTGGCACGCACCAACTGGCTTCGATAACCCCCTACTGTAGGAGCGAGCTTGCTCGCGAGGACCGTAACGACAACGCTGACATCCTGAATGAACGCGTTGTCCTCGAGTTTTTCGCGAGCAAGCTCGCTCCTACAGCTGCCGGGCTAATTTCAGCCTTTCTGTTTTTCTACCCACTTGCCATAGGCATCGATGAACGCCTGCAGGAACGGCTTGGTCTTGTCCGACACCTTCCCCGCCTCATCGAACACACTGCCCGCCCCGCCCAGGTAGGCTTCCGGCTGCTGCATGCACCACACATCCAGGAACACCAGGGACTGGCGCAGATGGTGGTTGGCGCCAAAGCCGCCGATGGCACCCGGCGAGACGCTGATGATCGCCCCCGGCTTGCCGCTCCAGGCGCTTTGCCCGTAAGGGCGCGAGCCCACGTCGATGGCATTTTTCAAGGCGGCTGGCACGGAGCGGTTGTATTCGGGGGTGACGAACAGCACCGCGTCGGATGAACTCACTTGTTTGCGGAAAGTACTGTAGGCTGCTGGCGGCGTTGCACCGTCGATGTCCTCGTTGTAGAGCGGCAAGTCGCCGATTTCAACAATGTTCAACTTGAGATTGGCAGGGGCCAGTTCGGCCAAGGCCAGCGCGACCTTGCGGTTGATTGACTCTTTTCTCAAGCTGCCCACCAGGACGGCAATCGTGTAGACCTTGCTCATTGAGGTTTCCCGACTTCTGAATAAAGGAGCTTGTAGTTATAGAGGCTTCGCAACGCGTTCACCAGAGGGTTATGCGGATTCCCTCGACGTTTTCCTTGCCAGCACTTGCGTAGGAAGCGTCTGAAAATATCAGCGAATAGTATTTTTTTCTTATAGGTAAACTACCCCGCTCCCTGACGGTCTACAGAACCGCAAATCGAGTGTTTATCTCCAGAGGTTCTAAACAGATGGCTGCAGTACTTGTTGGACAGTTTCATGCCAGAGACGCGGAAGGCCGCGTGTATTCGGTGCATGAGTTCCAGGAATCCAACCCGGCGCAAGGCGACCTGGCGGGATCGACGCCCACCACGACCTACAAGCTGGCCATTGGCGACCGTGTAGAAAAGCTGGAAGGTGATGAATTCAAACTGATCCAGTCGGGCATTATTCTCGTGCGCGAGTCCGCAACCACTCTGGCATCGTAAGCGCTTGCCTTGTTCACCTGCTCAGTCCTGGCGACTGGGCTGGGAACGCTCATGGGCGGCGGATCTGCGTTACCTCTATGCCCTGCTCGCCTTGCTTGAGCGTCACCAGCAACTGGCCGCGCTCCCCTTGCACCGTATACATCGAGCGCTTGTAACCCGGCGCGTTGTACGCGGGGTAAGCCTCGACCTCCCTGACCAGGGTAATCCCCACTACTGCGCCCACCTGCTCGCCCACCTGTTGCTGGGAGCGAATAAAGGCTTCCAGTGCAAGATTGTCCGGCGTCGGTTCATCCTGATGATTGAAGAAGTAAGCCGCCAGGCCTCCCACGGTCACCAGGACCACGAGTTGCTTGGCCGTTACCCCGAAGAACGTCGAGGGTAGAGGCATATGAGACCAGACCTGTTTTTTATTTTAAGTACCGGGAAACCGGCAGGGGTCGTTGCTGATCAGACCCGCCATTCTAATGGGGTCCTGGCTGAGCGCCATAGGCCGGGACGACCCCGGCAGTCTTTTTTGCGCACGAACGCCTGCGCCATTGAAACCCCTGCGCACTGCACATAGACTCCGGCCATGCGTTTACGTCATATCGAAGTGATTCAGGCCATCTTGCAGACCGGCCACCTCGGCACCGCCGCCGAGTGGTTGCAACTCCCCGTGGGCGACGTAGACGCCACCCTCAAGGATGCTGAGCAGCAACTGGGCTTCATGCTGTTCGCCAGCGTGCGCGGGCGCTTGCAGGCCACGCGGGAAACCCTGGAGTTGCAGGCACAAATCACAACTCTGTATGAAGCCCTGGAGCCGTTGCAACGCCTTGCCAGCCGCTTGAAACACCATCATGCTCCGCCCCTGCGCGCCCTCTGCACGCCGCCGCTGGCCAACCAACTGTTGCCGCAGAGCATTGCCGCGCTGCGTCGACGCTTCCAGGACATGCCGTGCAACCTGTCGAGCCAGCCAGTTGGCGAGATCATCAACAGCCTGCTGTTGCATGAAGCCGACGTGGGCCTGAGCCTGCATGACCCAGAACACCCCCATATCCAGAGCACGGTGCTGGCCCAAGGCAAATTGCAGTTGCTGGCCCCCCATGGCTGGCTCAAGCCCAAGCAAAAGTACATTGCGCTGCAGGAGTTGGCCGGCCAATCGTTGATCGGCCTTGAAGGCCATGATCCGCTCAGCCGTTTGCTGGACGCCAAGCTGCATGCCCTGCGGCCGATGCCTGTGGTGCAGACGCGCGTACAGACCTACCCGATGATGCGCGGCCTGGTGGAAGCCGGAGAAGGCCTGGCGATTGTCGACCCGTTCACCGCCTTGGGTGCACGCGAGTCCGGGCTTGATGCGTGCCCGGTGTCACCACCGATAGTGGTCAGCCTGTATGCGCTGACCTTGCAAGACGCTGCGGCCTCCCCTGCATTGAATGCGCTGCTGGAGATCGTCATCCAGAAAGCCGAAAGCCTGCTTGGTAACGACACCAAGCCCCTGTAGGAGCGAGCTTGCTCGCGAAAAACCCACAGGCGCCGCGTTACATCAGGATGAGCGTGTGATCGTTCACGTTCTTCGCGAGCAAGCTCGCTCCTACAGAGATCAGTCCGCTTCTGCTTTGAACAACCGATACCAGAAAATCGCGACCTCGCGGGTTTGCGGGTCAATCCCGCGATAACGCAGTTGATCGATGCCGCCCATTACATAGCCACAACGCTCATACAGGCGACAGGCGCCGAGGTTGTTGTTCTGGGTCTCAAGCATCATGCCCGGCAGGTTCTTCTTGCGAGCCCAGAACTGCGCCACGTCCAACAGCGACTTGGCCACGCCATGTCGGCGCGCCGGTAACGCCACGGCCAACTCGTCAACATGGGCGAAACCGTTCCAGTTGGTGCTGACCACGATATGCCCCACTGCGCGGTCATCCAGATACGCCATGAAGATCGAGCTGTCGGCGGCATCACGAAAACTGGCGAATTCTTCCGGGTCGATGCCATAGCACTTGCGGTACGGCAGCACGCGCTCCACCGGCCATTGTTCGACGCGCTGGCCCATTTGCGGCACCCCATAGGCGCTGACTTCAAAGCTGAAATCGTTGCCCCACACATAGGCGTCAAAACCTTCGTCGGCGACTCGCACACTGAGCCCTGGATACTTCGGGTTCATCACAGCTTGCATAAACTTCCTTAACCCTTGATGCAATCGACGGTGTAACGACGGCCACTGCCGTCATCTTCATGTTGCAGCCCATGCACATCCGCGACAAAACCGGGAAAGCTGCTATCGAACGTGCGGGCAAATGCCAGGTAATCGATGATCGAACGCGTTGACTCGGTGAAGCGTTCGCCAGGCATGATCAGTGGAATGCCCGGCGGGTAAGGCACCAGCATCACGGCGGCGATGCGTCCTGCCAAGGCATCGATAGAGACCGCCTCCACCTCGCCCCTGACCAACTGATCGTAGGCATCCGCGGGTTTCATCGCGATTTGCGGCAATACCGTATACATACGCTTGAGGTGCCTGGCCGTGGCATTGCTACGGTAACAGCTGTGCAACAGGTCGCAAAGGTCGCGCAGCCCCAGCCCTTGATAACGCGCCGGGCCTTGGGCATACACCGACGGCAAGCAACTGGCCAGGCTGACATTGGCATCGTAGCTACGCTTGAACTCCAGCAGCTCGGTGAGCAAGGTGCTCCATTTGCCTTTGGTAATGCCCATGGAAAACAGCACGAGGAACGAATACAGCCCAGTCTTCTCCACCACCAGCCCGCGTTCCCAGAGGAACTTGCTGACCACTGCGGCGGGAATCCCGCACTCGCTCAAGGCCCCGCCAGCGTTGAGGCCAGGCATCACCAGCGTGACTTTGATCGGGTCCAGCAACACGTAGTCTTCGACCACGTCGCCAAAGCCATGCCACTCATCCCCTGGGTGCAACAGCCAATCCGCCGTGGAGACCCGGTCGATGCCCGCGACCGAGGGTGGCTGCCAGATGGAAAACCACCAGTCTTCGGCCGCGATATGCTGGCGCAAGTTAGCCAGGGCGCGACGAAAACTTAAGGCCTCGTCGAACATTTCCTGGAGCAGCGAGCGCCCGGCCGGGCCTTCCATCATCGCCGAGGCCACATCCAGCGACGCGATGATGCTGTATTGCGGCGAGGTGGAGATATGCATCATGAAGGCTTCGTTGAAGCGGTCACGGTCCAGTTGCCGTGCGCCGCCGTCCTGCACGTGGATCATCGACGCCTGGCTGAATGCGGCAAGCAATTTATGCGTACTGTGGGTGGTGAACACCAAGGGGCTGTCCGGCGTGCGCGAGGTGCCCATGCCATAGCGCCCGGCGAAGAACTCGTGAAAGGCGGCGTAGGCGTACCAGGCCTCATCAAAGTGCAGCACCTCGACGCTGTTGCCCAGTTGCTGCTTGATCAATTGCGCGTTGTAGCACAGACCGTCGTAGGTGGAGTTGGTCACCACCGCCAGCTTCACTTTCGGTAGCCGCCCCCGGGTCAAGGGGCTGGCGTCGATCTTGGCACGGATCGACTCGGGGCTGAATTCGCTCAGGGGAATGGGGCCGATGATCCCCAGCTCGTTGCGCTCCGGGCACAGGTAGAGAGGGATCGCGCCGGTCATGATGATCGAATGCAGCACCGACTTGTGGCAATTGCGGTCCACCAGGACCAGGTCATCGCGCCCCACCATGGAATGCCAGACGATCTTGTTGGCGGTGGACGTGCCGTTGATCACGAAGAACGTATGGTCGGCGCCAAAGTTACGCGCAGCGCGGGCCTCGGCTTCGGCCAACGGCCCGGTGTGATCGAGCAGCGAGCCCAGCTCGGGCACCGATACCGACAAGTCCGAGCGCAGAGTGTTCTCGCCGAAGAACTGATGAAATGCCTGCCCCACCGGGCTTTTGCGATAGGCCACGCCACCGCCATGGCCGGGGGTGTGCCAAGAATAATTGGAGTCGGCGGTGTGTTGCACCAAAGCCTTGAAGAACGGCGGTAACAGGCCATCCAGGTAGGTGCGTGCGGCGCGGGCGACTTGGCGCGCCAGAAACGGCACGGTGTCTTCGAACAGATATAGGATGCCGCGCAGCTGGTTGAGCTCGCTCATGGCATCGGCGGGTGCGTTTTCTAGCGTGACTTGCTCGCCCAGCGCAAAGATCGGCAGGTTGGGTGCGCGCAGGCGCGCCAAGCGAATCAACTCCACCATGTTCTGCAACAGATGGGTGTTTTCCCCAGCGCCTTCGGCGGCGATCAGCATGCAGGCCAGGCCGTGATGGGTAGCGGCCACTAGCCGCCCCTCGGCGTAGTCCACCGCAGAAAAAATACTGAAGCCCTCCTGTTCCAACTCCCTGGCGATGCCTCGAACCCGGTCACCGGCAACGGTGTCGGCCTTGATGTCACGGTGCACGATCAGAACGGGGAACTTCAGGTCTTTGTACATGAGCACTCTTACTCTGGAGGCTTTGCACAAGGGTAGAAGCTGGAAGCAAAAGTGGCGAATGAAGATTTCACAGGCGGTCGAGAGGTATCTACATAACTTCGGTACGGGGCTGAACCTCTGGCGAGGGAACTTGCTCCCGTGACGGCCTGCGAGCTGGGCCATACCTACCTGACATCCCGCGATCAAACTGTGGGAGCTGGCTTGCCTGCGATGACGGCCTGCCAGCCGACATCTGTCTACCTGACACTCCGCGATCCAACTGTGGGAGCGGGCTTGCTCGCGAAAGCGGCCTGACAGTCAACACAGTTGGATTGTGTACATATCCATTGCTGCGGTAACGGCTACTTAGGGTTCCGCCCTGACGGCGGGTCACTTTGGAAAAGCCGGAATGCCGGCCCAGCCCAAAGTAACCAAAGGGCTCTTGCCCCACCACTCGGCACCTCGCTTGGGCTCGGTGTGCCCGTAATCCGCCAGTGATTTGGGGGGCCGCCATCGCAGGCAAGCCTGCTCCCACATTTGGATCGTGGGGCGTCAGATAGATAGGTGAACGCTGCCAGACCACCTTCGCAGGCGAGCCCACTTGAGCGGTTATTGCTGAGTGAGTTGCGTCCACAACGCCGGTGCACCCGCAGCCTTGGCAATCGCCTCCAGCCGCGCCGCATGTTCGGCCAGGTCCTGCTCGCTGGCGCGGATGATCGGCGTCGGCTTGCGATCAGCCGGCAAGCGGCGGATTTCCGAAGGTCGGTTGCCCGAGCCCTCCGCCGAACCGCTGCCATCGGACGCATTACCGGCCAGGGACAGGCTGGTCTGCCCGCCGGTCATGGTCAGGTAAACGTCGGCCAGGATCTCGGAGTCGAGCAAGGCGCCGTGGAGTTCACGGCCGGAGTTGTCGACACCATAACGCTTGCACAAGGCGTCGAGGCTGTTGCGTTGGCCCGGATGACGCTCGCGGGCCATCATCAGGGTATCGAGGATCGTGCAGTGCTGGGAGATGTCCGCACGGTCGGTCTGCCCCATCAGGGCAAATTCGTTATTGATGAAGCCGATGTCAAACGCCGCGTTATGAATGATCAACTGGGCGCCGTTGATGAACTCGAAGAACTCATCGGCCACTTCGGCAAAGCGCGGCTTGCCCTTGAGGAACTCATCGGTGATACCGTGGACGCCAATCGCGCCCTCGTCACTGTCGCGGTCCGGTTGCAGGTAGACGTGGAAGTGGCGGCCGGTCAGGCGGCGCCCCATCAGTTCGACACAGCCGATTTCGATGATCCGGTGACCATCGGTCACCGGCATGCCGGTGGTTTCGGTATCGAGTACAACAGATCGGATGGCCATCAGGGTTCAGCTCTCAACGGTTCGGTACAGTTCAAGGGGCGGGATATTAGCACGCTCTATAAGTGTGCGGACGAGCAACTCGCCCGCGCAACCCTGACCCTGTAAGCCGCAACGATCACTGGGTCTTTTTGATCAGGCCAAAATCCCGCAGGGCCACGTAGGGGTCCCAATACTCGCGCACCGCCTGGATTTGCCCATCCTTGGCCATTCGCAAAATAGCGATGAAGCGCTGCTGGTAGGGCTTGTTAGTGGCGCGAATCACCCCATCGCTGCTGTACTCAAACACATAGGTGCCCTTTTGGGTGGTCTGGAGCAAGGTCCAGGTCTTGGGATCGCTATACCTCAAGTTGCCCAACTGCTTGCTGAAGTTGGTGAAGTAATCGGTCATTTCCTGGCGCCCTTTATTGGCACGCTTAAAGCCCACATTCGGAAAATCATCGACCGGCGCATAGGCCAGTGCGTAAACGCCATCCTTCTGATAATACTTGGCCATTTCGGCTGGATGCTCCGACCAGCCATTCAGGCTACGCCAATAGAAATTCGCGACGTCAGCCGCGGTATACCCAGGTGCCAGATAGTAGAGACCGCCTCGCTCCTTGATGACGGGGGTAGCTTGAGCGTTGGCCCCGACGGAAAAAACCGCAGCCGCGACCCATGCACTCAGTGCCCACCTACGAAGAATCCCCATGCTTATTACCTCACGCTTACGAATGGCTTGAAGTCGATTACGGGGTAACCGACCGTTGAAGCCAGACTAACGAGCAGCTTCGCAGGACGCTTTACCTTGCCTGCTGTTGTGTTGACACATATTGCGCAATGTACGACGCCTAGGGGCGGCGCAACTGGCTAGCGGCCTGCCCCACGATGCGCCGGAACGCACGGGAAAACTGGCTGGCGCCGGCAAACCCGGTGTCCAGGGCAATGTCCAACAGGCTGCGGTCAGTGGTGGTAATCAAGTGCTTGGCCCGATTGACGCGACACAGCAAAAGGTACTGGTACGGTGACATACCGAACGAACGCCGGAAGACCCGAGAGAAATGATAAGGGCTGAGGTTGACGATGTTCGACAAGTCAGCCAGGCGGACTTCGTTGGCCAGGGATGCCTCGATATAGTCGATCAAACGCTGGCGCTGCACAGGCCCGAACTCACCGGTATTCACCGGCACAACCTCCGGCAGTTGTTGCAGCGAACGCACTTCCTGCATCAACAGCATCACCAGGGTTTCCAGGTACAGGGCATCGGTTTTGCCGCTACGCACGACCTGATCCAAGCGCTCCAGCAATCCCCGCAAAAAAGCATCATGGCAACTGATCAGCGGCTTGAGATCCGTTTGTACACGATAGGTCGGGCAGACTGCCGCCAATTGATCCTCATCAATCGACACCAGGGCATAGCCGACCCTGGCACGCTCACCCGTCCACCCTTCGAATAAGGCACCGGCCGGAATAAAATCGACGAACTGGTCCAGAGCCCTCGGCCCAGCCATGCGCAAGCCGTCGATGCTGACCTCGCCATCGCTGACCGAACCCTGCCGATACAGCGCAAACTGATGCTGCGCACGGCGCATTTCAAAGCGATGTGGGCGATGCGCCACCTGCACGCACTCAATCGCACCCCAAGGCGGCAACGTACGACGGATCATCTGTGAAATGCGTGGCGGCGTGTACGTCAGCCCTTGCGGCTCGCTCTCTACTGCTTCGTCAAGAAATGCCTGGACATCGGCATGAGGTAAAGAGGACATCCCGCACTCCCGTTAGCATTCAACCCGGTATTAATTAAATAATGGTGCCTTTCGTTTACCCATCAGGCCTGCCCGGCAGTATGCCGGACACCGCTGCCAAAGGTGCCCCTCAATGATTGAAGCTCGATACACGCCAGCGCTGCTATTGGCCAGCCTCCTGCTCGGTGGCTGTTCCACTGCGCAAGCTCCCGACATCGCAGGCCCCCAGCTGCCGCTGATCGTAGCCCATCGAGGTGGCACGGCGGACTTTCCGGAGAACACGCTACTGGCGATTCAGAACGCCTTGCACCATAACGTCGACATGCTGTGGCTGACCGTGCAACTGAGCCGTGACGACGTGCCCGTGTTGTACCGACCCGCCGACTTGAGTGCCAATACCCAGGGTAGCGGCGCGGTCGCAGAGAAAACCTGGGCGCAGTTGCAACAACTCAACGCTGGCTGGCAGTTCAAGCAAGCTGCAGCGGATGGCCGCGTGACCTTTCCTTATCGCACCCAGGCCGTAGCGTTGCCCTCATTGCAGCAGGCATTGGCGGCGATTCCAGCCAACACCCCGATCATCCTCGACATGAAAGCACTGCCGGCTGCGCCCCAGGCCGCGGCTGTCGCCCGCGTATTGGAGCAGCACCACGCCTGGGACCGCGTGTGGATCTACTCCACCGACGTCAGCTACCAGCAAGCATTTGCCCAATATCCCAAGGCCCGCTTGTTCGAATCCCGCGACCAGACCCGTGAACGCCTGGCCAATGTCGCCCTGGCAAACAGTTGCAAACCGCCTCCGCAACCCGGCGGTTGGGTAGCATTCGAGTACCAGCGCACAGTGGATGTGGTGGAAACCTTCACCCTCGGCGAGGCCCGTTCAGCGGTGAATGCCAAGCTGTGGACGCCCCAGGCTGTCGACTGTTTCCGCGCCAACGGCGAGTCGAATATTCTGGCGATTGGGGTCAACAACGATGACGATTATCGCGCTGCTGCCTGCCTGAAGCTCGATGCGGTGCTGGTGGACTCGCCACGCAAGATGGCGGCAGTGAAGCAGCGGCTCGAACGGCCGCTGCGGTGTCGCTGATTCAGCTCTGCTTGTAGCCGCGCACTTCATCCACGCCACGGTTGGCCAATTGGTCGGCGCGCTCGTTGCCAGGGTGGCCAATGTGGCCGCGTACCCATTTCCAGGTGATGTCGTGACGGTTGCACTGCTCATCGAGCAATTGCCACAGGTCGGCGTTCTTGACCGGCTCCTTGGCCGCCGTCTTCCAGCCGCGTTTTTTCCAGTTGACCATCCACTCGTTGATGCCCTTCATCACATATTGCGAGTCGGTCACCAGCAGTACGTTGCAGCGCCGCTTGAGTTCTTCGAGGCCGCGAATGGCGCCCATCAGTTCCATGCGGTTATTGGTGGTATTGGCTTCGCCGCCCCACAGTTCCTTCTCCACGCCCTTGCACACCAGCAAGGCGCCCCAGCCGCCTGGGCCCGGGTTGCCTTTGCAGGCGCCATCGGTGAAGAGTTCTACGCTATCGGTCATCGGTTATTCGGCCTGAAATCAAAAAGAGGTTTTACGGTTCGCGTTGTTCGCGGTTGACCTTGGCCAACGGCATCGGCACGAGCTTGCCGATCGGCTCGCGGCGTACTTGTTGCACCGGTCGCAGCCCGACCACGATCTTGCGTGCAACCAATAAATAGAAGCCGCCACCCGACAGCTGCCAGGCCCCTGCGCGGCGTTCCCAACCGGCCAGGCGGCCCTGCCACTTGGCAGTCGCAAGCGGCGGACGATAGCACCCGAAGCGGCGTTTCTCCAGCGCAAAGCCCAGCAGGTTGAGCCAGTCACCCACCCGTGATGGCGCGATGCAACGCGCCTGGCGCAGTCCGTCATGGGCGAACACACGGCGCAGGCCCCAACTGCTCCAGGGGTTGATGCCGACAATCAGCAAATGGCCACCAGGGCGAACGCTGCTGGCCGCTTCGCGCAGCAAACCGTGGGGTGACAGGCAGAAATCCAGGCCATGCTGCAACACCACCACATCGGCGGCGTGTTCGCTCAAGGGCCAGGCCTGTTCCTCGCAGACGATTTCCACCCCCGGCAACGGCGCGCCCAGGCGCACATTGCGTTGCACCTGCGGCGCCGAGGGCGGCGTGTCGGCTGACGGGCCGTAGTGCACCAGGTAGCCACCAAAGAACCGGCCCAGCTCGTCTTCGAGCATGCGCCGCTCTTCTTCCAGCAAAAACTGCCCAATCGGCCCGGACAACCATTCGCGGGCCGCGCTGATCAGGGCCAGCCACTCAGGATCGGCCTGGGCGAACGCTTTATCAGTCATTGCATTCTCCAACTCGCCTAGACGTTCTAAGATGCACCAATGTGTTCAGCTTGGCGAATCGAAGAATGATACAGATCAGTGCCCTACCCGCCTTCACCGACAACTACATCTGGTTGTTACAGGACCCCACCACCCAACGCTGCGCGGTGGTCGACCCCGGCGATGCCGCGCCCGTGCTGGCCTGGCTCAAGCAGAATGCGGCGTGGACCCTCAGCGACATCCTGGTCACCCACCATCACCATGATCATGTAGGCGGTGTCGAGCAACTGAAAACTGCCACCGGCGCCAAGGTCTACGGCCCGGCCAACGAAAAGATCCCGGCGCGGGATGTGGCCTTGCACGACAACGACCACATCAACGTGCTGGGCTGGGACTTCGACGTGTACGCCGTGCCAGGCCATACCCTCGGCCACATCGCCTTTTACCACCAAGGCGTGTTGCTGTGTGGCGATACCTTGTTTGCTGCCGGCTGCGGTCGCCTCTTCGAGGGAACGCCCGAACAGATGTACAGCTCCCTGGAACGCCTGGCCGCCCTGCCCGCCGATACGCAGGTGTACTGCACCCACGAGTACACACAAAGTAACCTCAAGTTTGCACAAGCCGTGGAACCGCACAACGCCGACATCGCCGAACGGGTGGAAAATGTCGCCCAACTCCGCGCCCGTGGCGAGATGACGCTGCCATCCAACCTGGCCCTGGAAAAACTTACTAACCCATTTTTGCGCACCGCTGAAACATCCGTTAAACAAAAAGCGGACGAACGGAACGGCCGCGACAACCGCTCTGGGGCCGAGGTGTTTGCTAGCTTGAGGGCTTGGAAAGATAAGTTCTAACCAGATGCAATCTGATACGTAATTTCTGAATGGTTGACCGGAACCAAAGCGCTTTCTAGAATCGCCCGACATTTTTGCCCGGAACTTACTTCCAGCCAATGTCGTCATCTATTCGTAAATCCATTTCTTCAGACGCATTGACCCGCCTGGCTCAAGCCGTGGCGGTGGCCGTTTCCGCAACTCTGGCGGGCTGCCAATCGACCCATTACGCTGCACAATCCACCGTGCAACCCAAACCGAATCTTGCTGCCAAGATCAAGCAAAAACCTATTTGGCTATCAGAGAAGCCCAGCCCCGAAGTGCCCCAGGATGTCTGGGAACGCATGCGTCGGGGCTTTCAATTGCAGGACGGTGTCGGCGTCAACCCGCGCATCGAGCAACAGCGCCTGTGGTTCGCCAGCAACCCCTCCTTTCTGGAGAATGCCGGCGAACGCGGCAGCCTCTACATTCATTACATCGTCGAACGCCTTGAAGAACGCAACATGCCCCTGGAGCTGGCGCTCCTGCCAGTGATTGAAAGTGCCTACAACCCAATGGCCTATTCGCGCAGCGATGCGGTCGGCTTGTGGCAGTTCATTCCCTCCACCGGGCGCTACTTCAACCTGCGCCAGACCCGCGCCTACGACGGCCGCCGCGACATCACCGCCTCCACCACCGCCGCCCTGGACTATCTGACGCGTCTGCATGACATGTTCAACGGCGACTGGCTGCTGGCCCTGGCGGCCTATAACGCCGGCGAAGGCACGGTCAGCCGGGCAATCGAGCGCAACGAGAAGCTCGGCCTGCCCACCGACTACTGGAACCTGCCCCTGCCTCAGGAAACCAAGGACTATGTGCCCAAGTTCCTGGCCTTGTCCCAGGTGGTACTGGCGCCCGAAGCCTACGGCGTCAACCTGAACCCGATTGCCAACACGCCGTACTTCGAAGTGGTTGAAGTCAAGCAAAGCATGGACCTGTCACGGGTTGCCGCGCTGGCCGAGATCGACGAAGACGAACTGTTCCAGCTCAACCCGGCGTTGAAACAACGCACCACCCTGGACGGCCCCCAGCATCTGCTGGTACCGACCTCCAAGGCCCAACTGCTGACCAGCACCCTTTCGACGATGAAGCCGGAAGAATTGCTGAGCATGCGCCCGAAAAAGCCGGTGTTCGACGAAGTCGAGACCAAGGCCGTTGCAGGGCGCACCCGCAGCTACAAGGTACGCAGTGGCGACAACCTCACACTGATCGCCAAGGCCAACAAGGTCGATGTGCATGACCTGCAGCGCTGGAACAAGCTCAACGGCCAGGCTCTCAAGGTCGGCCAGACCCTGGTGATGCAGGACACGCGCAAAGTTGCGGCGAAAAAACCGGTGCAGTACAAGGTCAAGAAAGGTGACTCGCTGTACATGGTGGCCAAGCGCTTCAACGTCGAGATGCAACATCTCAAGCGTTGGAACCCGCGCACCGGCCAGGCACTGAAGCCAGGCCAGATGCTGGTGGTTTCCGGGCCAAGATAAATCAATGTAGGAGCTGGTTTGCCTGCGATGCAGACACCTCGGTGTATGTCCCAGGCACCGAGTCGATGCTATCGCAGGCAAGCCAGCTCCCACATTTGACCTTCATACCGCCCAATAGCTCGCAGTCCGCAACATGGCCTTCCCGACAGCCTTTTTCCAACCGGAACAAGCTGTTACTGTACCGATCATAAAGCCCAAGCCGCCCGGATCGGATCTCTGACTTGAAGCGTCCCCTCCTTTTACTAATAAGCCTGGCCTTGAGCTTTGCGGCGAACGCGACGATCACCGAGAGCCACGGTTATGCGCAGTTCGGCACACTCAAGTACCCGGCCAAATTCACCCATTACGATTGGGTAAACCCTGCAGCGCCAAAAGGCGGCACATTGCGGGTAATGGCATTTGGCACCTTCGATACGCTCAACCCCTATACCTTCAAGGGCTCAAGCCCGGTTTCCACCGCCAATTTCCTGCAGTACGGCGTCAACGAGCTCAATGAGCCCTTGATGGTGGGCACCGGGCAATACGCGCCGTCCGGAGATGAACCCACCTCCAGTTATGGCCTGATCGCCCAGTCGGTGGAATACAGCGAAGACCGCAGTTGGGTGGTATTCAACCTGCGCCCCGAAGCGCGCTTTCACGACGGCAAGCCGATCACCGCCGATGACGTAGCGTTCTCCTATCGCACCCTGCTGACCGAAGGCCACCCGCAGTACCGCACCAACCTGCAGGAAGTGGCCCGGGTCGACATTCTCAACCCTCACCGTATCCGCTTTGTGTTCAAGCGCGCCGGCAACCCCTTGCTGATCCTGCGCCTGGGCGAGTTGCCGGTGCTGCCCCAGCACTATTGGAAAAACCGTGACTTCAAGGCCACCACCTTCGAGCCGCCCCTGGGCAGTGGGCCTTATCGCATCACCAAGGTTGCGCCTGGGCGGCAACTGGTGTTTGAACGGGTCAAGGATTACTGGGGCAAAGACCTGCCGGTCAACCAGGGTTTCTATAACTACGACAAGGTCGAAGTGGAGTTCTATCGCGACAGTGACGTGGCCTTTGAAGCCTTCAAGGCCGGTGAATTCGATATTTATATCGAGCATCAGGCCAAAAACTGGGCCACAGGCTACACCTTCCCGGCGGTCAACCGCGGCGATGTGATCAAGGCGCAGATCGCCCATCAGATCCCCACTCAAAGCCAGGGCCTGTTCATGAATACCCGGCGACCGGCGTTCAGCCAGGCCAAGGTGCGCGAAGCCCTGGGGTTGATGTTCGATTTTGAATGGACCAACCGCACGCTGTTCAGCAGCGCCTATAAGCGTTCGGTGAGCTATTACCCCAACAGTGAATTCTCGGCCACCGGCCTGCCCGTGGGCCATGAGTGGTTGATGCTCTCGCCCTACCGCGACCAACTGCCGGCCGCGCTGTTTACCCAGCCGTTCAACCTGCCGCACACCGACGGCCGCGGCATCCCCCGCGAAACCCTGCGCCAGGCCCTGGCCCTGCTCGGCGAGGCCGGCTGGAAACTGTCGGGGCAGCGCCTACTGGATAAGGACGGGCAACCGCTGCGTCTGGAAATCCTGCTGGTCAACCCGAACCTTGAGCGCATCCTGCAACCTTATGTCGAAAATCTGACCCGCATCGGCATCGACGCCCGCTTGCGCACCGTTGACCGCGCACAGTACAAACAGCGCCTCGATCAATTCGATTTCGACATGATTCTGATGACCCTCAACCAGACCTTGAGCCCCGGTCTTGAGCAGTGGCAGTACTTCCACTCCAGCCAGGCCGCAATCAAGGGCAGCAAGAATTACGCCGGTATCGCCAACCCGGTGGTCGACCACCTGCTGGACCAACTGCTGGCGGCGCAGACCCGCGAAGAACAACTGGCCGCCGGCCGCGCCCTGGACCGGGTGCTGCTGTGGCAGCACTACAGCATTCCCAACTGGTACCTCAACTATCATCGCCTGGCGTACCGCAACCGGTTCGCCTTTGTCACCACGCCGCCCTATAGCCTGGGCCTGAGCGCGTGGTGGCTGAAAGCTTCGGAGAAAGCCCAATGATGTCCTTGCGTACTACCCTGCTCGCCAGCCTGTTGCTGTGCACCGCGGCCCAAGCCGCGCCACAACATGCGCTGACCCTCTACAACGAGCCCCCCAAGTACCCCGCCGACTTCAAGCATTTTGACTACGTAAACCCCGACGCCCCCAAGGGCGGCACCTTCCGCGAATCGGCCATGGGCGGCTTCGACAGCCTCAACCCCTACATCAGCAAGGGCGTGCCGGCGGATAACCTGCCGCTGATCTACGACACCCTGGCCATGCAGAGCCTGGACGAACCCATCACCGAATACGGCCTGGTGGCCGGCAAGATCGAAAAAGCCCCGGACAACAGCTGGGTGCGCTTCTACCTGCGCCCCGAAGCGCGCTTCCATGACGGCCACCCGATCCGCGCTGAAGACGTGGTGTTCACCTTCCAGACCCTGATCAAGGAAGGCAACCCGCTGTACCGCAACTACTACGCCGACGTCGATGAGGTGGTGGCCGAAGACCCGTTGCGCGTGCTGTTCAAGTTCAAGCGCACCAACAACCGCGAGTTGCCGCTGATCCTGGGGCAGTTGCCAGTGCTGCCCAAACACTGGTGGGCGAGCCGGGATTTTTCCAAGGGCAACCTGGAAATCCCTCTGGGCAGCGGGCCTTACCAGGTGGCCGAGGTCAAGCCAGGCCGTATGATTCGCTACGAGCGAGTCAAGGATTATTGGGCCAAGGACCTGCCGGTCAATAAGGGCTTCTACAACTTCGATACCCGCATCACCGATTACTACCGCGACAGCACCGTCTCCCTGGAAGCCTTGAAGGCCGGGCAGTTCGACTACTGGCTGGAGTTCAGCGCCAAGAACTGGGCCAATGCCTACAACATTCCAGCGGTGAAAGAAGGCCGCTTGATCAAGGAAGAAATCCCCAACGGCAACCCCACTGGCATGCAGGGTTTTGTGTTCAACATGCGCAAGCCGATGTTCCAAGACGTGCGGGTGCGCAAGGCCATCAGCCTGTTGCTGGATTTCGAATGGAGCAACAAGCAGTTGTTCAACGGTGCCTACACCCGCACCCGCAGCTATTTCGAAAACTCGGAAATGGCCGCCACCGGCCTACCCGGCCCGGATGAACTGGCGATCCTTGAGCCGCTGCGTGACAAGATCCCTGGCGAAGTCTTCACCCAGGCCTTCGAACCGTCCCACACCGACGGCAGCGGCATGATCCGCACCCAACAGCGCGAGGCCTACCAACTGCTGCAAGAGGCAGGCTGGAAGATTGTTGACGACAAAATGGTCGACAGCACCGGCAAGCCCGTGACCATCGAGTTCATGCTGGCCCAGACCGAGTTCGAGCGCATCCTCCTGCCGTTCAAGCGCAACCTGGCAGACCTGGGCATCGACCTGGTAATTCGTCGCGTGGACGTCTCACAGTTCGTCAACCGCCTGCGCTCGCGCGACTTCGACATGCTGGTGGGCAGCTTCCCGCAATCCACCTCGCCGGGTAACGAGCAGCGCGAGTTCTGGAAATCCTCCAGCGCCGACAAGCCCGGCAGCCGCAACTACATGGGCCTCAAGGACCCCGCCGTCGACCAGTTGGTGGAGGAGTTGATCGACGCCGGTTCGCGCCAAAGTCTGATCGCCCACGCCAGGGCGCTGGATCGTGTGCTGCAGTTTGGTTACTACGTGATTCCCAACTGGCACATCAAGACCTTCCGCGTCGCGTACTGGGACCACCTGGGCCACCCCAAGGTCTCGCCACGCTACGACGTCGGCACCGCGACCTGGTGGGCTAAACCCGACGTCAAACCAGCGGTATCCCTCGACACCACACAGAACGCCGATGCGGCGAGCGGAGGCAATTGAATGCTGGCCTATATTGCTCGCCGCCTGTTGCTGATCATCCCCACACTGTTCGGGATCTTGCTGATCAACTTCGTCATCATCCAGGCCGCGCCCGGCGGCCCGGTGGAGCAAATGATCGCCAAGCTCGAAGGCTTCGACGGCGCCACCAGCCGCATTGCCGGCGGCGGAGCCGAAGTCGCGGTGGCCGGCTCCAGCTACCGTGGCGCCCAGGGCCTGGACCCGGCGCTGATCAAGGAAATCGAAAAGATGTACGGCTTCGACAAGTCGGCGCCGGAACGCTTGTGGATCATGGTCAAGAACTACGCCCAGCTGGATTTCGGTGACAGCTTTTTCCGCGACGCCAAGGTCATCGACCTGATCAAGGAGAAGATGCCGGTGTCCATTTCCCTGGGGTTATGGAGCACCCTGATCATGTACCTGGTGTCCATCCCCCTGGGGATCGCCAAGGCCACGCGCCACGGCAGCCATTTCGATGTGTGGACCAGCTCGGCGATCATCGTCGGCTATGCGATACCGGCGTTCCTGTTTGCGATTTTGCTGATCGTGGTGTTTGCCGGTGGCAGTTATTTCGACTGGTTCCCATTGCGCGGGCTCACGTCCAACAACTTCGACGAGTTGAGCTGGGGCGGCAAGATCCTCGATTACTTCTGGCACCTGGCGCTGCCCGTCACCGCCCTGGTGATCGGCAACTTCGCGACCATGACCCTGCTGACCAAGAACAGTTTTCTCGACGAGATCAACAAGCAGTACGTGGTCACTGCCAAGGCCAAGGGCCTGACCAACAGGCGCGTGCTGTATGGCCACGTGTTCCGCAACGCCATGCTGCTGGTGATCGCCGGTTTCCCTTCGGCCTTCATTGGCATCTTCTTTACCGGCTCGTTGCTGGTGGAAGTGATCTTCTCCCTCGACGGCCTGGGCCTGATGAGCTTTGAAGCGGCGATCAACCGTGACTACCCGGTGGTGTTCGGCACGCTGTTTATCTTCACCCTGCTGGGGCTGATCGTGAAACTGATCGGCGACCTCACCTACACCCTGGTCGATCCGCGTATCGACTTTGCCAGCCGGGAGCATTGAGATGAACCTGTCCCCCCTCAATCGCCGCCGATTCGAGCGGTTCAAGGCCAACAAGCGTGGCTGGTGGTCGCTGTGGCTGTTCCTGGTGCTGTTCGTGCTGAGCCTGGGCGCCGAGTTGATCGCCAACGACAAGCCCCTGGCGGTGCACTTCGACGGCGGTTGGTACTTCCCGGCGCTCAAGCGCTACCCGGAGACCACCTTCGGCGGTGAATTCCCGTTGGAAGCCAACTACAAGAGCCCCTACATCCAGGAACTGCTCAAGGCCAAGGACGCCTGGACCTTGTGGGCGCCGATTCCATTCAGCTACCAGAGCATCAATTACGACCTGAAAGTCCCGGCCCCGGCGCCGCCGTCCTCGGTCAACCTGCTGGGCACCGATGACCAGGGGCGCGATGTGCTCGCGCGGGTGATCTACGGCTTTCGCGTGTCGGTGCTCTTTGCCCTGACCCTGACCATACTCAGCTCGATCATCGGCGTGATTGCCGGCGCCTTGCAGGGCTTTTATGGCGGTTGGGTCGACCTGGCCGGGCAACGTTTCCTGGAAATCTGGTCCGGCTTGCCGGTGCTCTACCTGCTGATCATCCTGGCCAGCTTCGTGCAACCCAACTTCTGGTGGTTGCTGGGGATCATGCTGCTGTTTTCCTGGATGAGCCTGGTGGATGTGGTGCGCGCCGAGTTCCTGCGCGGGCGCAACCTGGAGTACGTGCGCGCGGCGCGGGCGTTGGGCATGCAGAACGGCGCGATCATGTTCCGTCACATCCTGCCCAATGCGATGGTTTCGACCATGACCTTCCTGCCCTTCATCCTCACCGGCGCCATTGGCACCCTCACCGCCCTGGATTTTCTCGGCTTCGGGCTGCCGGCAGGTTCGCCGTCGCTGGGTGAGCTGGTGGCCCAGGGCAAGTCCAACCTGCAAGCGCCGTGGCTGGGCATGAGCGCTTTCGCGGTGCTGGCGATCATGTTGAGCCTGCTGGTGTTTATCGGCGAGTCCGCTCGCGATGCGTTCGACCCGAGGAAATGAGATGAATCCGGACAATCTGATCGAAATCCGCGACCTCAGTGTCGAGTTCGTCACCGGCGAGCATCATCACCGGGTGGTCAACCACGTGAGCTTCGACATCAAGCGCGGCGAAACCCTGGCGCTGGTGGGCGAAAGCGGTTCGGGTAAATCGGTCACCGCCCATTCGATTCTGCGCCTGCTGCCCTACCCTCTGGCAAGGCATCCGTCTGGCACCATCGAATATTCAGGGCAAGACCTGCTGACGCTCAAAGAGAAGACCCTACGGCATATACGCGGCAATCGTATTGCGATGATCTTCCAGGAGCCGATGACCTCGTTGAACCCGCTGCACTCCATCGAAAAACAGATCAACGAAGTGCTCGGGCTGCACAAGGGCCTGACCGGCAAGGTCGCCACCCAGCGCACGTTGGAGTTGCTGGAACTGGTGGGCATCCCCGAGCCCCACAAACGCCTCAAGGCGTTGCCCCACGAGCTGTCCGGCGGCCAGCGCCAGCGGGTGATGATCGCCATGGCATTGGCCAACGAGCCTGAGCTGTTGATCGCCGACGAGCCGACCACCGCCCTCGACGTCACCGTGCAGTTGAAGATTCTGGAATTGCTCAAGGAGTTGCAGGCGCGGCTGGGCATGGCGCTGTTGCTGATCAGCCACGACCTCAACCTGGTACGGCGTATCGCCCACCGCGTTTGCGTGATGCAGCAAGGTTGCATCGTGGAGCAGGCCGATTGCGAGACGCTGTTCCAGTCGCCCCAGCATCCCTACACCCAGGAACTGCTCGCGGCGGAGCCCAGTGGCGGTCCGGCCAATAATGAGGTCGGCCCACCGCTGCTGGAGGTGGACGACCTGAAAGTCTGGTTTCCGATCAAGAAAGGCTTTTTGCGCAACACCGTGGATTACGTCAAGGCCGTGGACGGCATCAATTTCAGCCTGCCCCAGGGGCAAACCCTGGGCATCGTGGGTGAAAGTGGCTCGGGCAAATCCACCCTGGGCCTGGCAATTTTGCGCCTGATCGGCAGCAAGGGTGGGATTCGCTTTGAAGGCCAGCAAATGGACAGGCTTACCCAGCAACAGGTGCGGCCGTTGCGCCGGGAAATGCAGGTGGTGTTCCAGGACCCGTTCGGCAGTTTGAGCCCGCGCATGTGCGTCAGCGAAATCGTCGGCGAGGGCTTGCGCATCCACAAGATGGGCACGCCCGCCGAACAGGAAGCGGCGATTATCGCGGCGCTCAAGGAAGTGGGCCTGGACCCCGAATCCCGGCATCGCTACCCCCATGAATTCTCCGGCGGCCAGCGCCAACGCATCGCCATCGCCCGAGCGCTGGTGCTCAAGCCACGCCTGATCCTGCTGGACGAACCCACCTCGGCCCTGGACCGCACGGTACAACGCCAAGTGGTTGAGTTGCTGCGCGGCTTGCAGGCCAAGTACAACCTGACCTACTTGTTTATCAGCCATGACCTGGCGGTGGTCAAGGCGCTGAGTCACCAATTGATGGTGGTCAAGCAAGGCCAGGTGGTGGAGCAAGGCGATGCCCAGGCTATTTTTGCTGACCCGCAGCACGCGTATACCCGGCAGTTGCTCCAGGCAGCCTTTCTCGTACCTGCCTGACAAAAGGCCAGCCCCTCGCGGTGCTGGCTGATACAAGCCACGGCCTTGCAGGAAACCCCTGCTACGAAGGTGCCGACCGCCACTGTCAACATCCGGCTTTACCCTCAAAACCGGAACCGTACTCATGGAAGACTTTCACGCCCTCGCCCTGACCTGGGATACCGCCCTGCCGGTCACGCTCAAACCTACGAGCACCTTTGTAAGTGAGCGCCAGGCCTTGCTTACGGAGGGTGACCGCAATCTGATCGAGCAACTGACCAGCCTGCTTTGCGCCCCCGCGAGCCAGGCCCTGGCAGCCCCCATACACCCCATACCGATTGCCCCCGGGTCATTGCTGGGTCAATGGAGCGCAGCCTTCGGCAAATCCATCAACGCCAAGGGGTTCAGGGCCTGGGCCGACGCTCAGGGCATTACCCCCAAGAGCCTGCGGGTCCAGAACAGCACCCTGAGCGCCACCGTGGGCAACCAACCCAAAACCTTCAAGATGGCCGACGCGTCCGGCTGGTGGGCCCACGCCAACCCGATTATTTTTATCAGCCAACTAATCGACCCGATGGGGCTGGGTTTGCCGCTGATCGACCCGCAGCCGCAGGCGATCACCCTGACCTGGCCGTTGAACCTGGTACTGGCCTTCCATGGCTTGCCGATGCCCGCCAATCACCTACAGGCCCAGACAATTGTCGAAGAACTCAGGACCCTGGGCCGTTTTCCAGGCTTTGACGATAATGGGCGCAGCAAGTCAATGATCTACGCTGAGTTGACCGAGCAGTCCCAGGACAGCCAGCAACTGGCCGATGCTCTGGCTCTGATTACCCTGGACAGCGAGGCCTATTCGCCTCTGGACATTTATCGCACGCGCCTGCAACTGACGTCCGATTCGCGACTGGCCAGGACCTTGAAACAAGCAGCGAGCCTGCTGCAGGCGATCATGGATGAAAACGATCTGGGCACGAACACGCAAGCAACAACCGGCGTTTACTTCAACTTCCAGCTCCAGCAACTGGCGGTGCCCCACATTGACAATGAGCAAGAGTGGAGCTTCCTTGACCCGGCCAATCACGATGCCCGCTGGGACACGCTGGTGTCGTTGAGCAAACAGTTGGGGCTGGATCTTTATCTCAATCATAGCCTCAGCGTGGCTGCGGCATTGCAGGCCTACGCCATCGAGCGCCCCTGGAGCGTCTCGGCCATCAACGCCCTTGTCGGGCGCTTGCGCCAAGTGCCCAAACCGGCAGTACCGGTGGTACTCAACGCCAGGCGCTCCTTTGCCGAGCTGTACCGTTATCAACACTATGTCGGCGTGTTGAACGACCGTCATACGTTGCACACTGCACTGGCGAAGGCCATCGACGATGGCGCGATGCTAAGTCCCGACGGCCTTGACAGGTTGATCAGCGCCGATCCGGACGCCCTCGAGGCCACCGTGAAAAAAGCCTACGGGCAATTAACTGTCCTGACCGACGACTCAGCCTTCCTGGCCCTGCGCGTTAGCAAGCGCATCGATCCCTCCAGCCACATGATACTGAGCGCCACCGGCAGCCTTAGCGCCTGCGACCTGGACGGCAAATGGGTATCACTGACCGATGCCGTACTGGAACAACCCAGGCTGGCGACGCTGTTACGCCAACTTCAGGATTTGGCAGCCAAGACCGGCGGCTATCTGCGCACCGACAACACGGTGACCCTCGCCCAGGCGTTGAAGCTTTACCACTTCAGTTTGCCCCGCACATTGGAAGAAGCGCTCGTCACGTTACAGCGCCTGGAAGTCATCCAGCCCCTGTCAGTCAGCGATCGTGCCTGGTGGCGTGCTCTCAAACCGTCGACCGGCTGGCAGGCGACGGCGTGGCAGCTGTCGACGTCGGAACGCCAACAAGTCTTGACCATCAGCGACGCATTCATGACGGACAAGGACGGTCTGCTGTTTGAAGTGCTTGGCGGGGTCGACCTGGCCGGCAAGTCCGTCGCCGACGTGCACGCAGAAGCAGACTTTCTCCTGATGCGCGTGCTGGCGTCCTCCTTGGCGCAACAACTGGGTGAACGCCTGTCAAACGCCCTGCACTGGCACGGCGGGCATGCCGGTGAAAGCACCGAGAGCGGCAGTCGCAACGCACTGATCCTGGCCGCGTTGATTTTGAGCCTTGATCCCGAGCCGCACGTGCATCCCACCCGTATCAACTCCATCGACTGGCAGGATGATTACCACTGGGGCGAATCCGCATCTTTCACCCGCCACCAGATCGAAGCCAGCCTGCACGGGCTCAACGCACCGGTCGCAGCCTTGGCCACCCACCTGCTGCTCTGCGGAAAAAGCCCACACTTGCTGGTTCGCGACATTCCCGAATCCACCCCTTGCCAGAGCTCCCAGGCCTGGGTGCTGTTCCGCCAGTACGTAAGCTACATGGAAAAGGTCGTGCAAGGGTCGTCTCGTCAGTTGAGCTATCAGCAGATCATGAGCCTGGCCTACCTACCCCCCGAGGGGACGTGGAAAAACTTCCTGGAGAGTCACGAAGCAGCCGGCCCCGTCCTGGACTGGGCCGAGGCCAATGGCGTACTGGGCACCCAGGCACGTACCGGTTCCCTGGCGTTGAACACCGCACGCCAAGCGCTCAATTTTCAACGTGCACGCCTGGCGTCAACCCTGCGAACATTTGCCCAGCCCATCGTCACTTTGCGCCAGACCGCCCTGCAGGATCTGCGCAAGGTCTACCCCGGCAACCCCCTGCTCGAAACACCCCTGTTGATGTGGCTGCCGGAAAACTCGCCGTTTTCAGAAGAGGGTCGTTTCGAGGATGTACATACCGGCCCCAAGTATTCGTTCGTCGACTTGCACATGGCTGGCAGCCTGGACGCCGCCTCAAATCGCTGGCACTCCTCGAACCCGGCGATCAAATACCGGGAAATGGCCAAGCGCTTTCATCTGCTGGGGCAGATCAACAGCGTATTTTCCACCGCCTTTGACAAGAAGCTGCAGCAGTTGAAGGCCGCTTACGGGGAATCCATTCGTTATTGGCTGTCGCACCTGACCTTACCGCGGCGTGAAGCCATGGAATACGGCAATGTGCAGTTTTTCAGCGTGAGTCGACGGGGGCCGCGCGACTCTACCGAGGTGGGTCGATTGGCTGTGCTGGTGTATGTCGCATATTTCACTGAGCGGTACTTCTATGAATGCTTCCCCAGGCAGATGCTGATTCGCCCAAGACGCGAGCTGAACTACACCCAGGTCATGCGAGCCGTCGACACTGCCACTCACCAAGCCTGGATGCGCTTCGACTGGCAGGCATATGCACACGGAACGCCGCCGGCCAAGGTCGCTCTGACGGCTGTTGATACCAGCCTGGTGCTCAACATGCTCGACCATAAGCTGCCCAGCGCAGACAGCATTCCCGCGCCAGACAGCCTGGGCCGACGCGTCCCCCGCACCTTGGACTCACCACGCAGCTACGCCCTGACGAAGATTATTGTCGAACAGCACTTGTTGCACGACAGCTTGGCTTTGAGCCAGCAAGCCAAGTTGCCGATTAGCCTGCAGGCAGCTGCCAACGGCAGTGACCCCTGGGCCGACTATCTGCGCGACCTGGCGCTCGAACCTCAGGAGGCTTGAACAATCGCGTTTTTTATATAACGCTGCTGGCCTGCTCATTCGATTACCTTCCGGGAGCGCCCGTCCATGACCGCCGTTACAGCACCGTTTTTCTGGCGCGACGAACGCCTGCCGTTCATCGAGGCGCGCACCATTGCCGACGGGCGCAAGGTCACGTATACCCGGCATGCCCACGAGCACTTTTCCATCGGTGCGATCACCACCGGCTGCAGCTATTACCACTACGGCGCTCGCACCTTCGAAATCAGCGCCGGCACCGTGGTGCTGATGAACCCCGGAGATGTGCATGCCTGCAATCCCATCCATGACCAGCCCTGGTCCTATTACATGCTGTACCTCGACACGCCCTGGCTGACCGACCTGCAATACCAACTGGGGTTCAGTACCGACCAGGGCTACCGGCCATTCGACACGCCCCATACCCGCGACACCGGGCTGTACCACGGTTTGCTCGAACTGTACCGCACGCTAGTGGATGATCAGGCCGAACTGCTGCAAAAGCAGAGCACGCTGGTGAGTTACTTCACCGACGTGCAACAGCGCCTGAACCCTTCGCTGACGCCGGTACGCGAGGTCAACCATAAGCTGGAGCGCGCCGCCGACTACATTCGTGCCTACTGCACACAGGCCTTGAAACTCGAAGACATCTGCGAGGCCGCCGACCTGTCGCCGTCTTACCTGATCCGCGCGTTCAAGCGGTATTATGGCTTGACGCCCCACGCTTTCATGGTCAACCGGCGCATCCAGTTCGCCCGCAGCCAACTGCGCAATGGCGCGCTGATTGCCGACGTCGCCCTGGCCGCGGGCTTTGCCGACCAGGCGCACTTCCAGCGCACCTTCAAACAACATTTTGCGGCCACGCCGGGGCAGTACCGCGAGAACCTCAAGCCATCAGCAAATAACCCACACTGGCCGCCAGCAACGCGGCCATTGAGCGGTTGAACAGGCGCACACCCTTCGGGTTGTTCAAATAGCGGCGCAAAAACGTCCCCGCATACGCCCAGCACGCCACCGAGAGGTAGCAGATCACCAGGTAAAGCGCGGCAAACAACCACACCTGCGCCGCATCGCCGTCAGCCACAAACAACCCCATGCCTGCCACACACGCCAGCCAGGCTTTCGGGTTGAGCCACTGCATGATCGCGCCATACAGCATCGACGGCGCGGTGTGGGCACCGTCAGCGTCCAGGCGGCCATCGTCCACCGCCAGCTTCCACGCCATATACAACAAGAACGCGACCCCGCCCCAGCGGATCAATTGGATCAGGATCGGCCAGCGCACCAGCACTTCATGCAGCCCCAAGCCGATCAGTACCAACAACAAGGTGAAACCTACGGCAGCGCCCAACACATGTTTCTGGCTGGCGACAAAACCGAAACGCGCGCCGGCACTTAACGCGACCACATTGACAGGCCCGGGAGTGATGGACGTGGCCAGGGCAAAAGCGGCCATGGAGAGAATCAAGCTCATTACAATTCCTTGTGTGATGCCAACGATGTTGAGATCACGGTAACGCGCACAAAGACGAGAGGTATTGAAGAAAATGCCCCTTAGTCTTTCAGAACGAGCGAGGATCGTGGATATCAGGTAGATAGGTGTCGGCTTTGAGGCCGCCATCGCAGGCAAGCCAGCTCCACAGTTGGCTGGCCTTCTTCTCTTCTGCATCCGATATTTATGCTCACTTCCCAACTTAATAATATTTTATTAATAACTCCCTGCCCCCTAACTTGACGTCATGCCCAAGCTGAATCCAACTGCATTACGCAAGGATAGAGACATGACTGTAGCAATAACAAAAATAGACACGCTGGTGGTTGGCGCAGGTCAAGCTGGCGTGGCCATGAGCGAGCATTTGAGCAAGCAAGGCGTGCCGCACCTGGTGTTGGAGCGCAGCCGCATCGCCGAGCGCTGGCGCACCGGGCGTTGGGACTCGCTGGTCGCCAACGGCCCAGCCTGGCATGACCGCTTCCCCGGCCTGGAATTCGATGACGTCCCCGCCGATGGCTTCGCGCCCAAAGAGCGCGTCGCTGATTACTTCGAAGCCTATGCCCGTAAATTCAATGCGCCGATCCGCACCGGCGTGGACGTCACCTCAGTGGTCCGCAACATCGGCCGCCCCGGCTTTACCGTGCACACCAGCGAAGGCGTGATCGAAGCCAACCGCGTGGTGGCCGCCACCGGGCCATTTCAGAAGCCGGTGATTCCTGGCATAGCGCCCAAAAACACCGTGCTGCACCAGATCCACTCCGCCGACTATCGCAACCCTGGGCAACTGCCCGCGGGCGCTGTATTGGTGGTGGGCGCTGGCTCGTCCGGGGTGCAAATTGCGGACGAATTGCAGCGCTCCGGCCGCCAGGTGTACCTGTCGGTTGGCGCCCATGACCGCCCGCCTCGCGCCTATCGCAACCGCGATTTCTGCTGGTGGCTGGGCGTATTGGGCGAGTGGGACCAGGCGGCGATGAAACCCGGCCGCGAGCACGTCACCATTGCCGTGAGCGGCGCTCACGGCGGCAAGACCATCGACTTTCGCGAGCTGGCCCAGCAAGGCATGACCCTGGTCGGCCTGACCCACGCTTTCAACGGCACGGTGGCAACGTTCCAACCCAACCTGGTGGAAAACCTGGCGCGCGGTGATGAGAACTACCTGACCCTGCTGGACGCGGCCGACGCCTATATCGAGCGCAACGGCCTCGACCTGCCCCTGGAGCCCGAGGCACGTCGCGTGTTCCCTGACGCTGAATGCATCAAGCAGCCGATCCTGGAGCTGGACCTGGCGCAAGCCGGCATCACCTCGATCATCTGGGCCACCGGATTTGCCGTGGACTACAGCTGGTTGCAGGTAGACGCCTTCGACGCCGCCGGCAAGCCGCAACACCAGCGCGGTGTCTCCAGCGAAGCGGGCATCTACTTCCTCGGTTTGCCGTGGCAATCGCGGCGTGGCTCGTCGTTTATCTGGGGCGTGTGGCACGACGCCAAATACGTGGCCGACCATATCGCCATCCAGCGTCAGTACCTTGAGTACCGCGAAGCCGCCCCGGTTGCCCGCCAGTCCCCTGTCAGCGCCTGATCACTTTTCCCTGGAGTTTTTTGATGCCTACCCACACTCGCATTCGCATGTTCAACACCAAAGCAACCTATCCCAACCAGAGCCTGGACAACGACCTATGCCAGGCCGTGCGCGCCGGCAACACCGTGTACGTACGCGGCCAGGTGGGCACTGATTTCGACGGCAACCTGGTCGGCCTCGGCGACCCACGGGCCCAGGCCGAGCAGGCGATGAAGAACGTCAAGCAACTGCTGGAAGAAGCCGGCAGCGACCTCAGCCATATCGTCAAGACCACCACCTATTTGATCGACCCACGCTACCGCGAGCCGGTGTACCAGGAAGTCGGCAAGTGGCTCAAGGGCGTGTTCCCGATTTCCACCGGGCTGGTGGTTTCGGCCCTGGGCCAGCCGCAGTGGCTGATGGAAATTGATGTGATCGCGGTTATTCCAGAGTAAGGAGGCTAGCCATGACCTTTTCCATCGTCGGCCGTTGTGCAGAGACCGGCCAACTGGGCGTTGCCATCAGCTCATCGAGCATCGCCGTGGGCGCCCGCTGCCCGTGGCTGCGGCCCGGCGTGGGCGCAGTGTCGACCCAGAACATCACCTTGCCGGCTCTCGGCCCGGACGTCCTCGACGGGCTGGAACAGGGCCTGGCCCCCGCCGCCGCCGTCGACAAAGCGCTCACCCGCAACGGCTACAGCCAGTACCGGCAACTGACGGCAATTGACCATCTGGGCCGCAGCGTGCATTTCAGCGGCAGCCAGACCCTGGGTACCCATCACGCGGTGTCGGGCGAGCAATGCGTGGCGGCGGGCAATATGCTCGCCGCCCCTGAAGTGATCACCGCGATGGTCACGGCCTTCGAACAGGGCGAAGGCCAGCTCGCAGACCGCCTGCTGGCGGCCATGCACGCCGCCATCGCCGCCGGTGGCGAAGCCGGCCCGGTGCACTCCGCCGCGCTGGTGGTGGTGGGCGAGTTGACGTGGCCGATCATCAACTTGCGCGTGGATTGGGCCGACGATGCGCCGATTGGCGAATTGCAAAAACTCTGGGACGCCTACCGCCCACAGGTGCAGGACTATATCGATCGCGCCCTCGCCCCCGACCGCTCCCCCGGCTACGGCGTGGCCGGAGACGACCGATGAGCCGCAGCCGCGAACTGCTGGAAACCCTGGTGGGCTTCGACACCACCAGCCGCGAGTCCAACCTGCAATTGATCGAGTATGTGCGCGATTACCTGGCCGGGTTTGGCGTGGCCAGCGAGCTGGTCTACAACGCGCAACGCAGCAAGGCTAACCTGTTTGCCAGCATCGGCCCGGTGGAACTGCCAGGTATCGTACTGTCGGGGCATACCGACGTGGTGCCGGTGGACGGGCAACCGTGGACCCTGCCGCCGTTCACACTGACCGAGCGTGATGGCAAGCTGTTCGGACGCGGCACCGCCGACATGAAGGGGTATATCGCCTGCGTGCTGGCGTTGGTGCCGGCGTTGGTCAAAGCGCCGTTGCGCCTGCCGGTGCATATCGCCCTGTCCTACGATGAAGAAGTCGGCTGCCTGGGCGTGCGCTCGCTGCTCGCGGTTCTGGAACAACGTCCGGTCAAGCCGATGCTGTGCATCATTGGCGAGCCGACCGAACTCAAACCGGTGCTGGGCCACAAGGGCAAGTTGGCGATGCGCTGCGATGTGCAGGGCCAGGCGTGCCACTCGGCCTATGCGCCCTCGGGTGTGAATGCGATAGAACACGCCGCCGAATTGATCGGTGAACTGGGGCGCATTGGCCAGCGGTTACGCGCACGGCAGGACCCACGTTTTGACCCGCCGTTCAGCACGGTACAGACCGGCATGATCAACGGCGGCAAGGCTTTGAATATCGTGCCGGCCGACTGCCGCTTTGACTTTGAAGTGCGCGCCCTGCCCTCCATGGACCCGGGCGAAGTGGCTGAAGAGTTGCAGGCCTACGCGCTGCAGCGGGTGTTGCCGCGCATGCAGGCGGTCAGCACACAGAGTTCGATTCGGTTCACCGAGTTGTCAGCCTACCCAGGGCTGGTCACGGATGAGCGCAGCCAGGCGGCGCAGTTGATTGCGGCGTTTTGCGGCTCGCGGGACTTCGGCACCGTGGCGTTTGGTACCGAGGGCGGGCTGTTCGATGCGGCGGGAATTCCCACCGTGGTGTGCGGGCCAGGCAGCATGGACCAAGGGCATAAGCCCGATGAGTTTGTGAGCCTGGAGCAGCTTGATGGCTGCGATGCCATGTTGCAGCGGTTGTTAGGTTTTATCAGAACCTGAAGACTCGGTCATCACCCTCTGTAGGAGCGAGCTTGCTCGCTCCTACCCTATTCAGCCGAGCAAACGTGCAAGCTCTTCGCGGCAGTAGTCGACAAACAACTGCACCGGTTTGGTCAAAGGTGCGCGGCGTAGCCAGACGGCCGACAACCCCGACCCCGTGACCGTTTCCGCCAAGGGAATACACACCACTTTCTGCCCATCATAGGTGTACTCACTGAACGGTTTGGTCACCAGGATCGAGAACCCGAACCCACGCCCCACCATGCCCCGCACCATTTCGATGGAGGGCGAGCTGAACACGATATTCGGCGTCAGCCCGCGCTCTTCGAAGATGCTCACGAAGTAGGTACGGCTGGGCAACACGTCCAGCAAAATCATCGGCTCCAGCACCAGGTCGGCCAGGGACACCTTGGCCTGCTGGGCAAAGCGGTGATCGGCGGGCAGCAGCGCATAGGGCTGTTGGGGCGGCATCAGCGGCGTGGTCTCGATGGTACCGCCCAGGTCGTGCTCAAACAGCATCGCCACGTCGATACTGCCCGCCGTCAGTGCCTGCACCAGTTCCTGCTGCTCGCCATCGCGGATGCGGATCTCCACACCCGGCCAGCGCGCCTTGAAGCCGGCGATCAAGCGTGGCAGGTACAACGGTGCCACAGTTTCAAAACAGCCAATGTCGATCTGCCCGGCCACCACATCGTTATCGGCCAGGGCGTTCTGCTCGAACTCATGGGCCACCCGCAACAACTCCAACGCCTTGCGATAAAAGCGCGCGCCGCTGGGCGTGAGGGAAACGCCCTGGGCGTGATGGCGGATAAACAGCTGCACGCCAAAGCTATCTTCCAGTTGCTTGATCGCCGTGGACACCGACGGCTGGGCGATATACAGCTTGCGCGACGCCTCGGCAACGCTGCCGCATTCGGCCGTGGTCACAAAATATCTGAGCTGACGCAGGTTATAGACTGCCATCGGCACCTCCCTAAACGTGGTGTTTTGCCCCAAACAAGTGCGCAGAAACACCGGTTTTTCAAGCCATTGACGTGCATGCAACATACCGGAGCAAAAAATCTCACGAGATACTTTTTTTAAGGTCTATAGCAACAAACTTACTAATTTACCTGCCTGCGCCCATTGCAGATGATCACTCCAACAACAAAGCGGCGCCCATGCGCCGCACAGCGAAGTACGCCCACGTACTCACCTTGCCTTGGAGCTCGTCATGGTTACCACTGCAACATCCAGCGCCCCGCTCATCGAAAAACACACGATTGGATACGTGCCCCCGCAAGATCGCCATGGAAAGGTAAGAGATCTGTTCACCCTGTGGTTCGGCGGCAACATCGCGCCGTTGCCGATCGTCACTGGCGCCCTGGGTGTACAACTGTTCCAACTCAACCTGGTGTGGGGCATTGTCGCCATCCTTGTCGGCCATTTGGTCGGCGGTGTGTTGATGGCATTGCACTCGGCCCAGGGCCCGCAGATGGGCATTCCGCAGATGATCCAGAGCCGCGCGCAGTTCGGCTCCCTCGGCGCGTTGCTGGTGGTGGTGATTGCCGGGGTGATGTATATCGGTTTCTTCGCCTCCAACATCGTGCTGGCCGGTAAATCCCTGCATGGCGTGGTGGACGCCGTGCC
This sequence comes from Pseudomonas sp. B2021, assembly GCF_018135665.1. Classification (NCBI taxonomy): domain Bacteria; kingdom Pseudomonadati; phylum Pseudomonadota; class Gammaproteobacteria; order Pseudomonadales; family Pseudomonadaceae; genus Pseudomonas; species Pseudomonas sp. B2021. The sequence continues at coordinate 2,799,764 of NZ_SMOF01000001.1, read as the reverse complement.
TGTGCCGGTGGGCATCGTTATCGGCGCCATCGGTTCCGGGATTATCGGCATCATCGGCTACCGCTTCATCCACGTACTCAACCGCATCGGCACCTGGGTGCTGGGCGCCGGCATTGTGCTGGGCTTTGGCTACATCTTCACCCATGTGCAGACCACCGATTTTCTAACCCGTGGCAGCTTCAACATCTCCGGTTGGCTGGCCACCGTTTCCCTGGCTGCGCTGTGGCAAATCGCATTTGCGCCCTACGTGTCGGACTACTCTCGCTACCTGCCCGCCGACGTGCCGGTGGCCGCCACCTTCTGGACTACCTACCTGGGCTCGGCGCTGGGGTCGAGCCTGGCCTTCATCTTCGGCGCGGTGGCGGTGCTCGCTACGCCGGTGGGCATGGACACCATGGACGCGGTCAAACTGGCCACCGGCGCCATCGGCCCGTTGATGCTGGTGCTGTTTTTGCTCAGCGTGATCAGCCATAACGCCCTCAACCTGTACGGCGCGGTGCTGTCGATCATCACCCTGGTACAGACCTTCGCCTACAGCTGGATCCCCACTGCGAAAAGCCGTGCAGTGATCTCCATCATCGTGCTGGCCGCCTGCTCGATTGCGGCGGTGTTTGCCTCCCAAGACTTCATCGGTCACTTCGTCGACATGGTGCTGGTGCTGCTCGTGGTGCTGGTGCCCTGGACGGCGATCAACCTCATCGACTTCTATGCGATCCATAAAGGCAAGTACGACATCGCCTCGATCTTCCGCGTGGATGGCGGCATCTACGGCAAGTACAACCCACAGGCGTTGCTGGCGTATGCGGTGGGGATTGCGGTGCAGATTCCGTTCATGAACACGCCGCTGTATGTGGGGCCGATTTCGCAGCACATCAACGGCGCGGACTTATCGTGGGTGGTGGGGCTGGCGGTGACATCGCCGCTGTACTTCTGGCTGGCGAGCCGGGACAGTGCGTATAAGCGCCGGATGGACAGTGGGAAGTTGGTGGGTGGGGTTTGATACATCCTGTCGGTTGCGCCTGTGCGGTGGTCACTTTATAGTTCGCTCCGTCGCTGGCATTGGTCGGCGATGGGGTTTCGCAGCCCTACAAAATCACTACTAGTACCGTCAAACATGACGCAGCAGATTTTCAGCTGCCTCTCGTTTTATGGCGGTTGTGCGTGGGAGACCTTCTGGTCTGCCGGGTGCTGGTAGTGGTCCCCCGGTCTGCGAACCCGCGCACAGCTGCCACCCATTTGTTTCGCAGCAAAACGGTGGTGTTTTTTCTTTTTTAAGGACCACTACTATGACTGATCAACACCCGCCCCGCCGCTTCACCCCCATGTCCCAAACCGCAACCGACTATCCGGTACTGCTGATCGACAGCGACGCACCGCTCAACGAGTTGCACGCCTGCGCCAGCGAACGCCTCAACGCCGCACTCGCCTACCTGCACTTGATGGCCTGCTCCAACGTATCGGACTATGCCGAGCACGATATCAACACCGTCGCCAATACCGCCCGGATCATGGTCCAGGATGTGGCGGATGTGTTTACGGTGATTGAAAAGCGCGGCCTTGATTCGCCTGCTGTGGCTTGATGGGCTGTAAGTTGTGAGAAACCCGCCTCGGCGGGTTTTCTGGTTTTTGCGAAGCTCAACCCTACCCGCATTGCCTTTTGTAGGAGCGAGCTTGCTCGCTCCTACAAAAGGCGGTAACCACGATGCGAAGCGAGCCGCTCTTGATCTTGATCTGCTTTTGATCTCAGGCGCCCC
>NZ_SMOF01000001.1:2762141-2797970 GCF_018135665.1 Pseudomonas sp. B2021 | reverse complement strand
GAAATAACCGCCTGAATCCGGTACGCTCACCGTTTTTACTTTAGGAGTTACTCACCATGGCCAAAGCCACCGCCCGTCACATCCTCGTTGCCACTGAAGACAAATGCAACGACCTCAAAGCCCAAATCGAAGGCGGCGCTGATTTCGCAGAAATCGCTAAAGCCAACTCCAGCTGCCCATCCAGCCGCCAAGGCGGTGATCTCGGTTCGTTCGGCCCAGGCCAGATGGTCAAGGAATTCGACACCGTGGTCTTCAGTGCCCCGGTCAACACCGTGCAAGGCCCGGTGAAGACTCAGTTCGGCTACCACCTGCTGGAAGTCACCAGCCGCCAGGATTGATTCAATCTGCGCTGATGCTATAAACAACGGCCCGCCCTTTGGTGGGCCGTTGTGCATCTGATGACTGGCGATGCCCAAGCCGTTAGCGTACAAATCCTTATTATTCTTTACCCGGCGCTCAAGGCTGATAATGCGATTGGCTTTTTCATCTCTGCTCTGTTCCACCCTGGCCTTGCTAATGGCCAGCACTGCGGTGATCGCGGCCCCGCAAACCTACTTGACGGTATACGGCGAGCCGGCCAAGTACGCCGAAGGTTTCAGCCATTTCGACTACGCCAACCCCAACGCCCCCAAGGGCGGCAGCCTGCGGCGTTCGGCGCTGGAGGTGGGGCGCTTTGACCATGTGCTGCCCTATATCGACAAAGGCATCGGCGTGTCCCAGGTCGACGGCTGGGTGTACGCGCCCTTGGCGTTGCGCTCGCTGGATGAGCCTTACACTGTCTATGGCCTGGTGGCGCAAAAGATGGAACGCGAAGGCGACGGCCTGTCGCTGCGCTTCTACCTGAACCCCAAGGCGCGTTTTGCCGATGGCACGCCCATTACCGCGCAAGACGTACGCTACAGCTTTGACGTGTTGATGACCCAAGGCAGCCTGCGCTATCGCACGTTGTTTGCCGACGTCAAACACGTCGAAGTCGAAGGCGAACGCCAGGTGCGCTTTGACTTTTCCAGCAACGAAAACCGCACCCTTCCCCTGGATATCGCTACCTTGCCGGTGTTCCCCGAGCACTGGTGGAAGACCCGCGATTTTGCCAACGGCGGCGGTTACGAAGCCCCGCTGGGCAGCGGCCCCTACAAGGTCAGCAAGATCGATTCCGGCAGCACCATCACCTTCACACGCGACCCCGACTGGTGGGGCAAGGACTTGCCGGTCAGCCGTGGCCTGTACAACTTCGATCACCTGAGCCTGGAATACTTCGGCGACACCGAAGTGGCGCGCCAGGTGCTGCGCGGCGGTGCCTACGACTTCAACCGAGAATTCTCTGCCACTGGTTACTCCATCGGCTACAACGGCCCGGCCCTGGACGATGGCCGCCTGCAGCGCGCGCACCTGGCCAAGGAGATGCCGCAGCCGGCCCAGGGCTATGTGTTCAATGTGCAAAAACCGATGTTCAAGGACCGGCGCGTGCGCCAGGCCCTGGCGATGCTGTGGGATTTCGAATGGGCCAACCGCCAGATGATGCGCAACCTGTACATCCGCCAGCAGAGCTATTTCTCCAATAGCCCATTGGCCGCCAGCCAGTTACCCACTCCGGAAGAACTGGCGATCCTCGAGCCTCTGCGCGGGCAGGTTCCCGATGAGGTGTTTACTCAGGTGTTCAAGGCCCCGGTCACCGATGGCAGTGGCATGATCCGCGATAAACAGCTGCAAGCCTTGGCCCTACTGGAAGACGCCGGCTGGAAACCTGTGGGCGACAAACTCGTCAATGCCCAGGGCGAGCCGCTGGAATTCACCTTTCTGAATGTCCAGAACGGCCTTGAGCGCCTGTTGCTGCCCTACAAACGCAACCTGGCGCAGATCGGCATCACCCTGAATATCCGCCGCATTGACTCTTCGCAGTACGTCAACCGGCTGATGGCCCGCGACTACGACATGATCGTCACGGGTTTCCCGGTCACCACCTCGCCCGGCATGGAGCTGTACAACTATTTCGGCTCTGCCGCCGCGTTCGATTCGGGCGCCAACAACTACATCGTGCTCAAGGACCCGGCCGTCGACACCCTGATCCATGGCCTGGTCAAGGCCGACACCCAGGCGAAGATGCTCACCTATGCCCACGCTCTGGACCGCGTACTGCAATGGAATTACCTGTGGATCCCCAACTATTACCCACCGGGCACCTCCGCCGCATGGTGGAACCGTTTCGGACGCCCGGCCATCGAGGCGAAGAACGACGAAGCCCTGGAAACCTGGTGGGAAGTCAGCCCCACCCCGCTGACGAACGAACAAATGCAGGCTGAGTTGAAAAAACGCGGAGAGGCCCACTGATGCTTGCCTATATCGTACGGCGCCTGCTGCTGATCATCCCGACGCTGGTGATCATCCTGTTGGTGAACTTCGTGATCGTGCAGGCCGCGCCCGGCGGGCCGGTGGAGCAAGCCATCGCCCACTTGCAAGGCATTGGTGGCGGTGGTGTGGCGGGCGCATCCGGCGAAGGCATCAGCGGCTCGCGGGCCAGCCGTGGCCTGGACCCGAAGCTGATCAAGGACATCGAAAAACAATACGGCTTCGACAAATCCGCGCCGGAACGCCTGTGGTTGATGCTCAAGAACTACGCCCAACTGGATTTCGGCAACAGCTTCTTTCGCGGCGCGACGGTGACCGATCTGATTTTGGAAAAGATGCCCGTCACCATTTCCCTTGGCCTGTGGGCCACGCTGATCACCTACCTGGTGTCGATCCCGCTGGGCATACGCAAGGCCGTGCGCCATGGCAGCAGCTTTGATATGTGGAGCAGCACAGCCATCGTCATCGGTTACGCGATGCCGGCGTTCCTGTTTGCGATGTTCCTGATCGTGGTGTTCGCCGGCGGCACCTCGCTGAACTGGTTCCCGGTACGCGGGCTGGTCTCGGAAAACTTTGCCGAACTGAGTACCGTGGGCAAGGTGGCCGACTATTTCTGGCACCTGGTGCTACCGGTCACGGCACTGGTGATCGGCGGGTTCGCCACCTTGACCATCCTCACCAAGAACTCGTTCCTCAATGAAATCACCCGCCAGTACGTGGTTACCGCCCGTGCCAAGGGCTTGAGCGAACGCCGGGTGCTGTACGGTCACGTGTTCCGCAATGCGATGTTACTGGTGATCTCGGGGATCCCCCAGGCGTTTATCAGTGTGTTCTTTGCCGGTTCGCTGCTGATCGAGGTGATCTTCTCCCTCGATGGCCTGGGCCGCATGAGCTATGAGGCGGCGGTGTCCCGCGACTACCCAGTGGTGTTTGGCTCGCTGTTTATCTTCACCCTGTTCGGCCTCCTGATAAAACTCATCGGCGACCTCTGCTACACCCTGGTGGACCCGCGTATCGACTTCGCCGCGAGGAACGCCTGATGCTCAACCTGTCTCCCGTGGCCCGTCGGCGTTTCGAGCGCTTCAAGAAAAACAGGCGTGGCTGGTGGTCGCTGTGGCTGTTTATCGGCCTGTTCATACTGACCCTGGGCGGCGAGTTGATCGCCAATGACAAACCGCTGGTGCTCAGTTTCAAGAATGAGCTGTATTTCCCGGTGTTCAAGCGCTACACCGAGCAGCAGTTCGGCGGGCAATTGCCGTTCCAGGCGGATTACCGCAGTGACTACGTGCAAAAGCTGATCAAGCAGGAGGGCGGTTGGATGCTGTTCCCACCGATTCCGTTCAGCGATGACACCCCCAACTACGAACTCACCCGCCCTGCCCCGAGCCCGCCGTCGGCGGTGAACTGGCTGGGCACCGATGACCAGTCCCGCGATGTGTTGGCGCGGGTGATCTTTGGGGCACGGGTGTCAATCCTGTTTGCCCTGGCCCTGACTGCCATCAGCGCCGTCATCGGGATTGCCGCCGGCGCGCTGCAGGGGTACTACGGCGGCTGGGTGGACTTGCTCGGGCAACGCATCCTCGAGGTGTGGTCCGGCCTGCCGGTGCTGTACCTGCTGATTATCCTGTCGGGGTTTGTGGAGCCGAACTTCTGGTGGTTGCTGGGGATCATGGCGCTGTTTTCCTGGTTGGCCCTGGTGGACGTGGTGCGCGCCGAGTTCCTGCGCGGGCGCAACCTGGAGTACGTCAAGGCCGCGCGCGCCCTGGGCCTGGGCGATGCCAAGATCATTCGTCGGCACATCCTGCCCAACGCCATGACCGCGACCCTCAGCTATTTGCCGTTTATCTTGACCGGAGCGATCTCCACCTTGAGCGCCCTGGACTTCCTTGGCTTCGGCATGCCCGCCGGCAGCGCGTCCCTGGGTGAGCTGATCGGCCAGGGCAAGCAGAACCTGCAAGCGCCGTGGCTGGGGCTGACGGCATTTTTCACCCTGGCACTGATTCTGTCGTTGCTGGTGTTTATCGGCGAGGCGTTGCGTGACGCCTTCGACCCTCGCTCATGAGTAAGTGCGTATGAACCTGATCGAAATCCGCGACCTATGCGTCGCCTTCAACGGCCAGACCGTCGTGCGCAACCTGAGCCTGGACGTGCGCCCCGGCGAGTGCCTGGCGCTGGTGGGTGAGTCGGGCTCGGGCAAGTCAGTGACGGCCCATTCGATCCTGCAACTGCTGCCGCAAGCCGGCACCCAAACCCTGGGTTCCATCAAGTATCGCGGCCAGGAACTGATCGGCGCCTCACCAAGCACCCTGCAAAAATTGCGCGGCAACCGCATTGCCATGATTTTCCAGGAGCCGATGACCTCCCTGAACCCGCTGCACAGCATCGAAAAGCAGATCGGCGAAACCCTGCTGCTGCACAAGGGCCTGGGCGGCAAGGCGGCGCAGGCGCGCATCCTCGAACTGCTGGAACTGGTGGGCATCCAGAAACCCCAGGAACGGCTCAAGGCCTACCCCCATCAACTGTCCGGCGGCCAGCGCCAGCGGGTGATGATCGCCATGGCCCTGGCCTGCGAGCCCGAACTGCTGATTGCCGACGAGCCCACCACGGCGCTCGACGTGACGGTGCAGCGCAAGATCCTGTTGCTGCTCAAATCTTTGCAGCAACGTTTGGGCATGTCGCTGCTGTTGATCAGCCACGATCTGAACCTGGTGCGCAGTATCGCCCAGCGGGTCTGCGTGATGCGCGCCGGGGAAATCGTCGAGCAGGCCGACTGCCAGGCCCTGTTCACCGCACCGCAGCATCCCTACAGCCGCCTGCTGCTGGACGCCGAGCCCTCGGGCGATGTGCTGTGCAGCGAGCCGCGTGAGACGGTACTGGAAGTGGATGACCTGAGCGTGCAATTCCCCCTTGGCGGCGGGCTGTTCCGGGCCAAGACCTACCTGCGCGCGGTGGACGGTATCAGCCTCAGCGTGCAGCGCGGCAAAACCCTGGGGATTGTCGGTGAGTCCGGTTCCGGCAAGTCCACCCTGGGCCAGGCGATCCTGCGCTTGCTCGACTCCAGCGGGAGCATCCGCTTCCAGGGTGAGGCCCTGGACCCGCTCAACCATCAGCAGATGCGCCCGTGGCGCAAGCAGATGCAGGTGGTGTTCCAGGACCCCTATGGCAGCCTCAGCCCGCGCATGTCGGTGCAGCAGATCATCAGCGAGGGCCTGGAAGTACACGCACCGTGCAGCCTGGCCGACCGCGAAGCGCAAGTCATCCAGGTGCTCAAGGACGTGGGCCTCGACCCTGCCAGCCGGCATCGTTACCCCCATGAGTTTTCCGGTGGCCAGCGCCAACGCATCGCCATTGCCCGCGCCCTGGTGCTCAAGCCAGCGCTGATGCTGCTCGACGAACCCACCTCGGCACTGGACCGCACGGTGCAAAAACAAGTAGTGGCGCTACTGCGCGAACTGCAGGACAAATACGGCCTGACCTACCTGTTTATCAGCCATGACCTGGCGGTGGTGCGCGCCATGGCTCATGACATGATCGTGGTCAAGGATGGCAAGGTGGTGGAGCGTGGCGCCAGCCATGATGTGTTCGAGTCGCCCCAACACCCGTACACCAAAGAACTGCTGGCAGCAGCGCACATCCCCTTGTGATGATTAACAGGATTCTGCCTCCATGAGCACTAGCCTCAAGGACTACCAACAGGTTCGCGGCCTGGCCATCCAGTCGCTGTTCGAGATCATCGAGCAGTCCAGCGAAGGCACGGTCATCGTCGACCGCGATGCAAATATCGTGTGGATGAACGAGCGTTACGCCAAGCGTTTTGGCCTCAAGAGCGCCGACCAAGCCATCGGCCAGCCTTGCGAGCAGGTGATTTCCAACAGCCTGCTGCGCCAGGTGGTGCGCAATGACCGGCCGATCCTGCTGGATATCCAGGACACTCCCAAGGGCCCGCTGGTGGTGATGCGCCTGCCGATCCACGACGAGGCCGGGGCGGTGATCGGCGCGATTGGGTTTGCGCTGTTCGATGAACTGCGCAACCTGTCGCCGTTGATCGAGCGCTACCTGAGCATGCAGCAGGAGCTGGCCTCCACGCGCTCACTGCTGCGCTCGCGGCAAAGCAAATACAACTTCGCGCACTTTATCGGCACCAGCGCCGCCAGCCTTGAGGTCAAGCGCCGGGCGCGGCGCAGTGCGAGCGCCGAATCGCCGGTATTGCTGCTCGGGGAAACCGGCACCGGCAAGGAGCTGCTCGCCCAGGCCATCCACGGCGCATCGCCCCGGGCGCACAAAGCCTTTGTGAGCATCAACAGCGCGGCGATTCCCCATGACCTGCTTGAAGCCGAATTCTTCGGCACCACACCCGGCGCCTTTACCGGTGCCGACCGCAAGGGCCGCCCCGGCAAGTTCCAGATCGCCCAGGGCGGCACGTTGTTTCTCGATGAGATCGGCGACATGCCGCTGCCACTGCAAAGCAAATTGCTGCGGGTGTTGCAGGAAAAGGAATTCGAACCGGTGGGCTCCAACGAGATGCTGCACAGCGATGTGCGGGTGATTGCCGCAACGTCCATGGACCTGGAGGCGGCGATCAAACGTGGCGAGTTTCGTGCGGATTTGTATTACCGACTGAACGTGCTGCCGATCCAGGTGCCGCCGTTGCGTGAACGCCTGGAGGATATTCCGGCGTTGAGCGAGGCGATCCTTGAGGAGTTGCGCAGCCAGCACGAACTGGACCGCGATGCGCTGGCGCTGTTGGCCCAACATGCCTGGCCGGGCAATATCCGCGAGCTGCGCAATGTGCTGGAGCGGGCGGCGCTGTTGAGTGATGACGTGGTGTTGAGTGCCGAGGAGATACGCACGGCCATTGGCACTTTTACGCCGGTTGAACGCCGTGCGCTGGTGTCGATGGAGGGAGAGACATTCAGTGCGGCACGGGAACGGTTTGACCGGCAGGTTATCGCCGCCGCGCTCACGGCGTGTGAGGGGAATGTGGTGGAGGCAGCCAAGCGGCTAGGGCTGGGGCGGTCGACGCTGTATAAAAAAATGCTGGCGCGTGGAATAAGCTAGTCTCATAAAGGAGACAATATTCCCACTATCAAGACAACCCTGTGTGGGGGCTGGCTTGCCTGCGATAGCGTTGGTTCAGCCGGGGAATATTGCACTGTTACACCGCTATCGCAGGCAAGCCAGCTCCCACAAGGGATCTCCACTCGTCTCTCGATTGAGACTATCTTCTGGAAAACCGTCGTTAAAAGTAAATAAAGCTATATATATCAACAAGTTAAAAATTTGGCACACATCTCGCTTTAGCTCCCTCCCACAGCCTCACCCCACAACAATAACAATCCGATGGAGACACACCATGAGTGTGATCATTGCCCTGGCTGCGCTCGCGCTGCTGATGCTGGCCGCCTACCGTGGCTATAGCGTTATCCTGTTTGCCCCCATCGCCGCCCTTGGCGCGGTGCTGCTCACCGACCCGTCCGCCGTCGCCCCTGCCTTTACCGGGGTGTTCATGGAAAAGATGGTCGGTTTTATCAAGCTGTATTTCCCGGTATTCCTGCTCGGTGCGGTGTTCGGCAAGCTCATTGAGCTGTCAGGCTTTTCGCGTTCGATTGTGGCCGCTGCGATCCGCTTGCTCGGCACCCGCCAGGCGATGCTGGTGATTGTGCTGGTCTGCGCCCTGCTCACCTATGGCGGCGTGTCGCTGTTCGTGGTGGTGTTTGCGGTGTACCCGTTCGCCGCCGAGATGTTCCGCCAGAGCAATATCCCCAAGCGCCTGATCCCGGCGACCATCGCCCTCGGCGCGTTTTCGTTCACCATGGACGCCCTGCCCGGCACCCCGCAGATCCAGAACATCATCCCCAGCACCTTCTTCAACACCACCGCCTGGGCGGCGCCGTGGCTGGGGCTGATCGGCACGATCTTCGTGTTTTGCGCCGGCATGCTCTACCTCGCACGCCAGCGCAACAAGGCCCAGCGCGCAGGTGAAGGTTATGGCACCGAGTTGCGCAATGAGCCGGAAACCGCCGACAACCTGAGCCTGCCCAACCCGTGGCTCGCGCTGTCGCCGCTGATCCTGGTGGGGGTGATGAACCTGTTGTTCACCCACTGGATCCCGCAGTGGTACGGCAAGACCCACAGCCTCAGCCTGCCGGGCATGAGCGCGCCGGTGACCACCGAAATCGCCAAGCTCACCGCGATCTGGGCGGTGCAGGCGGCGTTGCTGGTGGGGATTATCGTAGTACTGGTGTTCGGCTTCTCGGCAATTAAGAGCAAGCTGGCCGAAGGCAGTAAAAGCGCGGTAAGCGGTGCATTGCTTGCGGCGATGAACACCGCCTCGGAATATGGGTTTGGCGCCGTGATCGCCTCGCTGCCGGGCTTTCTGGTACTGGCGGACTGGCTCAAGGGCATCCCCAACCCGCTGGTCAACGAAGCGATCACCGTGACCTTGCTGGCCGGTATCACCGGCTCCGCTTCCGGCGGCATGAGCATCGCCCTGGCGGCGATGTCCGAGAGCTTTATTGCAGCCGCCCACGCGGCCAATATCCCCCTTGAGGTGCTCCACCGGGTCGCGGCCATGGCCAGCGGCGGCATGGACACCCTGCCCCACAACGGCGCGGTGATCACCCTGCTGGCCGTCACCGGGTTGACCCACCGCGAAGCCTACAAGGACATTTTTGGCATCACGATCATCAAGACCCTTGCGGTGTTCGTGGTGATCGGTACTTTCTACGCCACCGGCATTGTGTGAGGTTTTCATGACGACTTTGAATGGCAAGACCGCCTTGGTCACCGGCTCCACCAGTGGCATCGGCTTAGGCATTGCCCTGAGCCTGGCCAAGGCCGGCGCCAACCTGATTCTCAACGGCTTTGGCGACGCCAGCGCGGTGATCGCCCAGGTGCAGGCGTTTGGCGGCAAGGTCGGGCATCACCCGGCCGACGTCAGCGACCCCGCGCAGATCGCCGACATGCTCGCTTACGCCGAGCGCGAGTTCGGTGGCGTGGACATCCTGGTCAACAATGCCGGCATCCAGCATGTGGCAGCGGTGGAAGACTTTCCGGTGGAACGCTGGGATTCGATTATCGCGATCAACCTGTCCTCGGTGTTCCACAGTACACGTTTGAGCCTGCCGGGCATGAAGGCCAAGGGCTGGGGGCGCATCGTCAATATCGCCTCGGTGCACGGCCAAGTCGGCTCAGTGGGCAAGGCGGCGTACGTGGCGGCCAAGCATGGGGTGATCGGCCTCACCAAGGTGGTGGGCCTGGAAACCGCCACCAGTAATGTGACCTGCAACGCCATCTGCCCGGGCTGGGTGCTGACGCCGCTGGTGCAGAAGCAGATTGATGATCGCGTGGCTACCGGGGTCGACCCACAGCAAGCGCAGCAGGATCTCCTGGCGGAGAAACAGCCGTCGCTGGAGTTTGTGACGCCGTCGCAGTTGGGCGAGCTGGTGTTGTTTTTGTGCAGCGAAGCCGGCGCCCAGGTGCGCGGCGCGGCCTGGAACATCGATGGTGGCTGGCTGGCCCAGTAAACCCGTGATGATCGTTCCCACGCTCTGCGTGGGCACGCAGACCGGGGCGCTCCGCGCCCCAAAAGTGGACGCAGAGCGTCCAGTCAGGCATTCCCACGCGAAGCGTGGGAACGAGAAGAGGCAGCTTATGTCCGACATCCTCTGGCAACCGTCCCCCGGACGCATCCACGCCACGCGCATGGACCAGTTCCGCCGCTTCATCAACCAGCGCCACGGCGTTCAGCTCCACGACTACCCCGCCCTGCACCAATGGAGCATCGACCAGCGCCCGGACTTCTGGCAGGCGATTGTCGCGTTCTTTGACGTGCAGTTTCGCAGCCCGCCCAGCGTCACCCTGATCGAAGACGTGGAGATGCCCAGCGCCCATTGGTTTCCCGGCGCCACCCTGAACTTCGCCGAACACCTGTTACGCCGCCGTGACGATCATCCTGCGGTGGTGGCTGTCAGCGAAGACGGCCAACGTGAACAATTGAGCTATGCGCAGCTAGCGGAACACGTGGCCGGCCTGCAAAAAAGCCTGCGGGCGGCCGGGGTCGGTATAGGTGACCGCGTGGCCGCGTGCATGCCCAACACCTGGCAAACCCTGGTCGGCATGCTCGCCACCACCAGCCTCGGTGCGATCTGGTCGTGCTCCTCGCCAGATTTCGGCACCCAGGGCGTCATCGACCGCTTCGGCCAGATCGAGCCCAAGGTGCTGATCACCTGCGCAGGCTACCGCTATGCCGGCAAGCGCATCGACCAGAGCGCCAAGCTCAATGAAATCCTTGAACGCCTGCCCTCCCTGCAACAGCTGATCATCGTGCCTTACGCCAAGCCCGAGGCTCAGGCTGGGGACTACACCACCCACGCCCACGTCGCGCTGTGGGACGACTTTTACAAAGCTTGCGGCGAACCCGAATTTGTCGCGGTGCCGTTCGATCACCCGCTGTATATCCTTTATTCCAGCGGCACCACCGGCATCCCCAAGTGCATCATCCATGGCACTGGCGGCGTACTGCTCACGCACCTCAAGGAACACGGCCTGCATGCCGACCTGAACCGCGAGGACTGCCTGTTCTACTACACCACCTGCGGCTGGATGATGTGGAACTGGCTGGTGTCGGTGCTGGCGATCGGCGCCACCGCGGTGCTGTATGACGGCTCGCCGTTCCACCCCGGCCCCGAACGCTTGATCGACCTGATCGATGCGGAAAGAATCAGCGTGTTCGGCACCAGCCCCAAATTCCTCGCCACCCTGGAAAAGTCAGGGTTGCAGCCGCGCCAGAGCCACGATCTGGGCAGCCTCAAGGGCCTGATTTCGACCGGCTCGCCGCTGTCGCCCCAGAGTTACGACTACGTGTACCGCGAGATCAAAGCCGATCTGTGCCTGTCCTCGATGTCCGGTGGCACCGACATTGTCTCCTGCTTTGTGATCGGCAACCCGGTGCTGCACGTGCGGCGCGGTGAGATGCAGTGCAAGAGCCTGGCCATGGCCATCGAAGTGTGGGACGACCAGGGCCGGCCCCTGATCGGAGAGAAAGGCGAACTGGTGTGCACCCGGCATTTCCCTGCCATGCCCATCGGGTTGTGGAACGACCCGCAGCAGCAAAAGCTGCGCGCTTCGTATTTCAGCCAGTTCCACGGCGTGTGGGCCCAGGGCGACTATGCCGAGCAACGCGCCAACGGCAGCCTGTTGATCCACGGGCGCTCCGACGCGGTGCTCAACCCCGGCGGCGTGCGCATTGGCACCGCCGAGATTTATCGCCAGGTGGAAAAAGTCCCGCAGGTGCTGGAAAGCCTCGCCATCGGTCAGCGTTGGCAGGACGACGTGCGCGTGGTGCTGTTTGTGCGCCTGGATGACGGGGTCGAACTGGACGAAGCGCTGCAACAGCAAATCCGCCAGGTGATTCGCGCCAACACCACACCACGCCACGTCCCGGCGAAGATCCTCGCTGTCACGGATATCCCCCGCACCATCAGCGGCAAAATCGTCGAATTGGCGGTGCGCAATGGGGTGCATGGCGAGCCGGTGAAAAACACTGATGCCCTGGCCAACCCCCAGGCACTGGAGCAATTTCGCCACAGAGCTGAACTGGCCGAGTAGATGAAAGGTTTCAGCGCTGACACAGCGTTTTGAAGAAAAACCCTCAAGGCATGCTATTTTTCGGGGGTAGTCACCCGCTGTCGTTCCTTGGGACAATGGGGGTTGTCATTTTTCAAAGCGTCAGGCTCAGGTTTTTTTATGAATGGAACATCCACCGGTAGCGAAGCCGCTGCGCTGATCAAGCGGCTGGACTGGGCGCAAAGCCCACTCGGTGAGGCCAGTGAGTGGCCGCAAAGCCTGCGCACTGCTGTCGATATCGTCGTGCATTCACCCATGCCAATGGTGCTGCTGTGGGGCCCACACCTCATACAACTTTATAACGATGGCTTTGCCCACCTGATAGGCGGCAAGCACCCCGGCGCTCTGGGCCAGCCGGCGCACCACACTTGGCCCGAACTGGAAAGCTTCGCCGCGCCGGTCTACGACGCCGTGCTCGGCGGCCAGGTGCGCACCTTCAGCGAGCAACGCTTTGTGCTGCAACGCGAGGGCCGCGACACCGAGATATGGCTCGACCTGACCTACAGCCCGGTGCGCGACGAAAGCTGCCGGGTGGCCGGCATTCTGGTCACGGCCATTGAAACCAATGAACGGCGCAGCAAAACCCTCGAACTGCAACAGCGTTCCGAAGCGAGCCTCAAGGCCCAGCACAACACCGAGCAGCGCCTGCAACTGGCGCTGGCGGCCACCGACGCGGTGGGCACCTGGGATTGGGATATCGGTGAAGACCGCTTCATTGCCGACGCCCATTTCGCCTACCTGCATGGCGTCGACCCCAACGACTCAAGCCTGCTGCCCATCAGCGCCTACCTGCACGGCGTGCATCCCGAAGACCGGGGCACGGTGACGCGCAGCATCAAGCATTGCATCACCCACGGCACCGAATACGCCGAAGAGTACCGCCTGCAGCAAGCCGATGGCCAGGTGCGCTGGGTATTCGCCCGTGGCCGCTGCTACAAGGATCATCACGGCCGGCCGGCACGGTTCCTCGGCGCCGCGCTGGACCTCACCGAGCGCAAAAACACCGAGCAGGCCTTGCGCCAGAGCCAGACCGAGCTGCAATTGATCATCAACGCCATGCCGGTGTTGATCGGCTACGTTGACCACGACCAGCGCTTTCGCCTCAACAACAGCGCCTACCTCGAGTGGTACGGCAAGACGCCCCAGGAGCTGTACGGCAGAACCATCCGCGAAGTCATCGGCGACGAGGTGTACGCAGGGCGCGCAGACAAGATCGCCGCCGCGCTCAAGGGCAAGGCGTGCAGCTTCATGACAGTGACGCCTCATCGCGATGGCCGCCCGCGCCATGCGCTGATGAAGTACTTGCCGCGCTTTAGCAGTGACGGCTCTGTGAATGGTTTCTATATCTTTGTGATCGACGAGACCGAACGCAAGCTCACCGAAGAGGCCCTGCGCCACCTCAACGAGAACCTTGAAGAACGCGTGGCCCAGCGCACCCAGGCGCTGGCCGAAGCCAACCAGCGCCTGCAAAACGAGATGTTCGAGCGCGAACGTGCCGAAGATGCCCTGCGCCATGCGCAGAAGATGGAAGCGGTCGGCCAACTCACCGGCGGTATCGCCCATGACTTCAACAATATGCTCACCGGCATTATCGGCAGCCTGGACCTGATGCAGCGCTATATTGCCGCCGGGCGCAGCGACGATATCGGCCGGTTTGCCGATGCGGCCGTGTCCTCCGCCCACCGTGCCGCTGCCCTCACCCACCGGCTGCTGGCGTTCTCGCGGCGCCAGTCGCTGGACCGTCGCCCCACCGACCCCAACCAACTGGTGGCGTCCCTGGAAGACCTGTTCCGGCGCACCAAGGGCGCGCACATCGAACTCAAGGTCCAACTGGGCAAGGACATCTGGCCGGTGAACACCGACGCCAGCCAGTTGGAAAACGCCCTGCTCAACCTGGTGATCAACGCCCGCGACGCCATGCCCGACGGCGGCGAGTTGCTGATCGAAACCGCCAACAGTTACCTGGACGGCACCGACATCACCACCCTGGAACCGGTCAAGGCCGGCGACTATGTGATGCTTGGCGTGAGCGACAACGGCAGCGGCATGGCACCGAAAATCCTCGCCAAGGCCTTCGACCCGTTCTTCACCACCAAGCCCATCGGCCAAGGCACGGGCCTTGGGTTGTCGATGATCTACGGCTTTGCCCAGCAGTCCGGCGGCCACGTAACTATCCAGAGCGAACCCGGCCAGGGCACCTGCGTGCGCCTGTACCTGCCGCGCTTGTATGGCACCGCACTGGAAAGCAGCCTGCCTACCAGCCTGACCGAAGCCCCCGTGGCCCTGGCCGGTGAAGCGGTGGTGGTGGTCGAGGACGACCCGGCGGTGCGTATGCTGGTGGTCAATGTACTCGACGAACTGGGCTATACCGCGCACCAGGCGGCGGATGCGCGTGCGGCGCTGCCGTTGCTGGAGTCGGATTTGCGCGTGGACTTGCTGGTGACCGACGTTGGCCTGCCCGGCATGAATGGCCGGCAACTGGCGGAAATCGCCCGCCAGCATCGCCCCGGCCTGCGCGTGCTGTTCATGACCGGTTATGCCGAGAAAGCCGCCGAGCGCCAGGGGTTCCTGGAAGACGGCATGGACATGGTCGCCAAGCCTTTTTCCATTGACCTGTTGGCCAACAAAATCCGTAGCATGATCGGCGGCGAGGCCTGAGTTCAGGCATAATCGCGCGCCGTCGCACAGCTGGTAGAGCCCCATGAAAGCCCAAGCCCGTCATATCCTGGTGAAAACCAGCGAAGAAGCCGAACAACTCAAGCAGCGCATTGCCAAGGGCGAAGCCTTTGATGTGCTGGCCAAGAAGTACTCCACCTGCCCGTCGGGCAAACGTGGCGGTGACCTGGGCGAAGTGCGGCCCGGGCAGATGGTGGGGGCGATTGATGCGGTGATCTTCAAGAAGCCGGTGAAGGTGGTGCACGGGCCGATCAAGAGCAAGTTTGGCTATCACCTGGTGCAGGTGTTTTACCGCGATTGAGTGGATGGCTTCAGTCCGATCGTTCCTACGCTCTGCGTGGGAATGCCTCACTGGACGCTCTGCGTCCGTTTCTGGGACGCGGAGCGTCCCGGGCTGCGCTCCCACGCAGAGCGTGGGAACGATCAGTGATCATCTCGGTATCAGCGCCCCCGGCACCTGAATCACCCGGCTCGCCAACCGATGCCCCGCCAATGCAGCCTCTTGCGGCGAGCCACCCTTGAGCCGACTGGCCAAATACGCCGCACTGAACGAATCCCCCGCCGCCGTGGTGTCCACCACCTTCTCCACCTTCAACGCCGGCACCGCAAAGCGCTCCCCCGCGCAACGAATCAGGCAGGCATCCGCTCCCCGCTTGAGCACCACTTCTGCAATCGACGGGTACGCCGCAAACACCTGCTCGCTATCCTCATAACCAAACAACGCGCGTTCGTCATCCTCGGTGAGCAAGGCAATGTCCACCTCGACCAACACCCTGCGATACGCCTCACGGGCCGTTTGCACATCGGCCCACAGCCGCGGCCGGTAGTTGTTATCGAACACCACCTTGGCGCCGCGCCGACGGGCTTCGATCAGCGCCTGCAGTAAGCGCTCACGTCCGATATCTCCCAGCACCGCCAGGGTAATGCCGCTCAAATACACCATGTCATAGCCCGGCAAGGCCGCCAGGACCGGCTCGGCAGCCGGTGTGGTAAAGCAGTCGCGCACGGCCGCTTCGTTGCGCCAGTAGAGGAATTTACGTTCGCCCTGGGCATCAGTCTGGATGCAGTACAAGCCCGGCAGGCGCCCTGGCAGGCGCTGGACCATCCCCAGGCCAAGGCCTTCGGCGTGCCAATGCTCACACATGGCATCGCTGAAGCTGTCATCGCCCAGGGCGGTGACGTAGTCAACGCTGCCGACCTCGCCCAGTTCGCGGCGCAGGTACACCGCGGTGTTCAGGGTATCGCCGCCGAAGCTCTGGTGCAGGCTGCCGTCGGCGCGGTGTTGCAGTTCGATCATGCATTCGCCGATGAGGGCGATGTGGGGGTGGGTGTTCATGGCAAAGTTCTCAGGTGTGCTGGAGGGCCCCATCGCGGGCAAGCCCGCTCCCACAGTTGACCCTATTCCAACTGGAGGAATGCAGTCGAATGTGGGAGCTGGCTTGCCTGCGATAGCCGCGACGCGGTCTAGAAGCAGGTACGCAGAGACTCAACCACCTGCAACTGCTCATCCACCAGGCAGCCCACCTGCCACTTGTCAAAGGTCAGGCAAGGGTGGGACGTACCAAACGAAATAATGTCGCCAATGCGCAATTCCACCCCCGGCGCCACGGTCATGAACGCATGCTGGTCCATCACCGCCGTGACCTTGCACCCGCTCACATCATCCCCTTGCGCAGGCACGATCCCGGCCTTGTAGCGCTTGAGTGGCACCGGCAAACCGGCGTCGTAGGCCACGTCGCGCTTGCCCAGGGCAACCACCGCAAAACCAGGCTCCGGCAGCGACTGCACGTGCGCCCAGACTTCCATTGCCGGGCGCAGGCCCTCGTTGAGGTCGCTGCGGCGTTCGAGTACGCAGCACTGCGCTTCTTTGTAGATGCCATGGTCGTGGGCCACGTAACTGCCAGGGCGTAACACGCTGAGGAAGCGGCCGGCGGCGTTCTGCGTCTCGAACGACTCGGCGATCAGGTCGTACCAGGCCGAGCCCGATGCGGTGATGATCGGCTTGGGCAGGTCGAACAGGCCGCTGTCTTGCAGCTCGACCGCCAGGCTCACCAGGCTGGCGGCGAAGGCGCGAATGCCACTGATGGCGTGCTCGCCGTGAATCACCCCTTCGTAACCCTCGATACCGGTGAGCGCCAATGCCGGTTGGGCTTTGATCGCCTTGGCCAGCTCACGCACCTCTTGCTCGCTGCGGCAACCGCAGCGGCCACCGACCACGCCGTACTCGATCATCACATTGAGGCGCTGGCCACGGGCGGCGAAGAACAGGCCCAGGTCGGCAACGTTGTCCGGGTGATCGACCATGCAATGGAAGTCAAAATCCTTATCGGCCAGCAGGTCGGCGATCAAGGCCATGTTCGGCGCGCCCACCAACTGGTTGGCCATCAGCACACGACGCACGCCGCTGGCGTAGGCGGCACGCGTCTGCACGGCGGTAGCCAGGGTGATGCCCCAGGCACCGGCGGCGATCTGGCGCTGGAACAGCGCGGGCATCATGCTGGTCTTGCCGTGGGGCGCCAGCTCGGCGCCGCTGCTGCGGACAAAGTCCTGCATCCAGCGGATGTTATGTTCCAGGGCGTCACGGTGCAGCACCAGGGCCGGCAGGCTGACATCGCGAACCAAATGAGCACCGACGGCGGCGGCACCTTTTTCAACGGCGTTGAGGGCAGACATGGAAAACTCCTATTCGTTGATGCGCCGGGCCAGGCTGTTGGCGCTGTCGATCAGTACCCGGCGATAGTCGTGGTAGTTTTTGCTGGCATCGGCCCGGGGGGCGACGATGCACAGGGTCGCGATGCTGATGCCCTGGGCATCGCGCACCGGGGCGGCAAAGCAATGGGTGAAGGTGTCGGCCACACTGTCGAAGGAGAAGAACCCATCGAGGCTGGCCTGGCGGATTTGCGCCAGGAACGTGTCCAGCGGCAGGCGCAGGCCGTCCGGCAGGATGAAATCGTCGGGGTCGATCAGGTCGACGATCTGCTGGTCGCTCAAATGCCCTAGCAACAAGCGCCCCGAGGCGGTCCACGGAATGGGCGCGTTTTCGCCGATATCCGAAGAAATACGGAAATGCCGCTGGCCCTCGCGCATCAGCGCCACCGTGTATTTGCGCCCGTTGAGCAGGCACATCTGCGCGGTTTCGTGGGTCTGGCTGACGATCTCCTGTAAGGCGTGGTCGGCCTCGCGGGTCAGGTCGAAGTGACGCAAGTGTGCCTGGCCGAGGAAATACAGCTGCCGGCCCAGGTACACGTGGCCGTCCTTGCCCACGGTCTCCAGGATGCGCCGCTCCAGCAACGACGCCACCAGTTCGTAGACCGTGGATTTGGGGCTGCCAATGCCGCTGGCAATATCATTCGGGCGCAGGGGCTGGCCGATTTCCTTGAGAAAATCGAGGATATCGAACGCACGGTCCAGGCCTTTGGCGCGGCGTTTGATGGTGTCTTCGGTCATGGCAGTACTCGGTCCCGTTCCAGATGATCGTTCCCACGCTCTGCGTGGGAATGCATGCGGTGACGCTCTGCGTCACAAGCGCGGACGCAGAGCGTCCAAGGCGGTATTCCCACGCAGAGCGTGGGAATGATCAGTTAGGCCTTTTTCTTGTAGGCCACGCAATCGATCTCGACCTTGCAATCGACCATCATGTTGGCCTGCACGCAGGCGCGCGCCGGGGCGTGTTCCGGGGTGAAGTATTCACCGAACACCTTGTTGAAACTCCAGAAGTCCCGTGGGTCTTCCAGCCATACGCCCACCCGCACCACATCCTTGAGCTCGTAGCCGGCTTCTTCGAGGATCGCCACCACGTTGCGCATCGTCTGGCGGGTTTGCTCAATGATGCCACCATTGATGATTTCACCGTCCACCGCAGGCACCTGGCCCGACACATACAGCCAGCCATCGGCTTCCACGGCGCGGGCGAACGGGCGTGGCTGGCCGCCACCTGCGGTGCTGCCGGTGCCGTAACGAGTAATGCTCATAAAAGTTGCTCCTTGTTAAAAACGAATGTTCTTGAGAAATTCCGCCAGTCGCGGCGACTGCGGCCGTTCGAAGATGTCCTTCGCGCTGCCCTGCACTTCAATGCGGCCCTGGTTCATGAACACGATCTGGTCCGAGACTTCATAAGCAAAGCGCATTTCGTGGGTGACCAACAACATGGTCATGCCCTCCTCCGCCAGCCCCTTGATCACGCTGAGCACTTCGCCCACCAACTCGGGGTCGAGGGCTGAGGTGACTTCGTCGAACAACATCAGGCTGGGGTTCATGGCGATGGCCCGGGCAATGGCCACGCGCTGTTGCTGGCCGCCGGACAATTGACCGGGAAAGTGATTGCGGCGCTCCAGCAGGCCGACGCGGTCCAGCCATTTTTCGGCCAGGGCTACCGCTTCATCCTTGCCCATTTTCTTGACCTTGAGCAAGCCGAGGGTAACGTTCTGCAGCGCGGTCAGGTGCGGGAACAGGTTGAATTGCTGGAACGCCATGCCGGTCATTGCGCGGTGCTGGGCGATCACCCGCTCCGGGTGGCGTACGCGCTTGCCGCCAACATCGCTGTAGCCGATGGATTCGCCGTCCAGGGTGATCTGCCCGCCCTGGAACTCCTCCAGCAGGTTCACGCAGCGCAGCAAAGTGGTCTTGCCCGAACCGCTGGATCCGATCAACGTCACCACATTGCCGCGCTGCATGGACAGGTCGACGCCCTTGAGCACTTCCACCTGGCCGTATTGTTTACGCAGGCCACGAATGTCCAGCAGCGCTGGGTTGGTTTGAGCTTGATTCATGGCAAGGCCACCCGCTTTTCAATGTAGCGCCCGAATAATTCGATGGCGTAGTTGATGACAAAGAACAGAAACCCGGCGAACAGGTAGAACTCCAGGGTCATGAAGGTGCGCGCGATCACCTGCTGGGTACTGAGCAGCAATTCCGCCACGCCGATCACCGACAGCAAGGTGGAAGCCTTGACGATTTCCGTGGAGGAGTTGACCCAGGTCGGCAGGATCTGCCGCAGCGCCTGGGGCAACAGCACATAGCCCAGGGACTGATAAAACGTCAGGCCAATCGCCTTGCCCGCTTCAAGTTGCCCACGGGGAATGGCTTGCAGCGCGCCGCGCACGATTTCCGACACATGGGAGCCACAGAACAAGGTCAGCCCAACCGCACCGGCCTGAAACGCACTGATTTGCCAGCCAAGGGCCGGCAGCATGTAGAAACACGCCAACACCAGCACAAACACCGGCGTGCCACGGATCAAATCGACGTACAGACGGAACGGCGCGCGCATCCAGAATTTGCCGTAGGTGAGGATCAACCCGGCGACGATGCCGATCAGGGTGCCAAAGATAATCGCCAGCGCCGAGACCGCCACACTGGCCTGGAAGCCAGCCCAAAGCGTTTCGCGGGCGATCCACAATTCATGCAGCCAACTGGGGGATTCGTACATGCAAACCCTTCCTTAACGACGGATCGCCAAACGCTGTTCCAGGTAACGGAGCAGCATGGCAATCAGGTAACAGGCAGCCACGTAGAGCGCGGTCGTGACCAGCCAGGTTTCAATCACCCGGTAGCTTTCGACGTTGATCTTGCGGGCGTAATAGGTCAGCTCCGGCACCGCGATCGCAGCGGCCAGGGAGGTGTCCTTGAACAGCGAGATAAAGTTGTTCGACAGCGCCGGCAGCACGTTGCGCAGCATCACCGGCACGGTGATGTAAGCGCGGATCCGCCATTCGCCCAGGCCGATGGCCAGGCCGGCTTCACGCAAGCCCTTGGGAATATTCACCAGGCCTGCGCGGAACACTTCGGTGAGGTAGGCACCGGCATACAGCGACAGGGTGATGATGAACGAGGGGATCTTGTCCAGGCGAATACCCAGGGAGGGCAAGGCAAAGTAGATCAACAGGATCAACACCAGGATCGGGGTATTGCGCACCACCGTCACATACACCGAGGCAAAAATACGCAACGCGCGGTGCCTGGAGAGCATGGCAAACGCCATCAACAGGCCGATCACGCAGCCGATGGCGATCGACAGCAACGCCAACTGCAGGCCCAGGCCCAGCCCTGCCAGCAAGGTGTCGAAATCACGCCAGACGGCGGCAAAGTTCAACTGATAGTTCATGGTCGGCAGCACCTGAAGGGGGCGTGTTCAGGCACGCCCCTGTTGTTGCGGGTCACTTGAATTCCACGGGAAAACCAATCGCCGGTTCTGGCAGGTCCACGCCGAACCACTGCTTGAACGAGGCTTTGTAGGTGGGAAATTCCACACCGGTCATGGCTTCATGCAGCGCGGTGTTGACGAAGTTCAGCCAGTCCTGGTCGCCGCGCTTGACCGCGCAGGCGTAGGTTTGCGGGCTCCAGGCATAAGCCGGGCTGCGATAACGACCGGGGTTCTGCACCATCAGGTATTTGACCGAGGACTGGTCGGTGGCGGCGGCATCGGCGCGGCCTGAGTTCACGGCCTGGTACATCAAGTCGACACTGTCGTACTGGTCGACCTTGGCCTTGGGCAGCGCCTGGTGTACCAACTCTTCGGCGTACACGTTTTGCAGCACCGCCACGGTAACGTCATCGCCTGCGGCTTGAAGGTCTTCGATTTCCTTGTACTTGCTGTTGTTGGGCAGCAGCAGGCCGACGCCTTCGCGGTAGTACGGCAGGGTAAAAGCCACCTGCTGCGCACGGCTGGCGGTAACAGTAATGAACTGGCAGCTCATGTCGACCTTGTCGGTGAGCAGGTTGGGAATACGTGCATCAGACGACTGCACCACAAACTCCACCTTGCTCGGGTCATTGAACAGGCCTTTGGCCACGATGCGGCCGATGTCGATATCAAATCCCTGCAACTTGCCATCCGCTCCCTGGAAGTGCCACGGCGCATTGGTACTGCCTGTACCTACGATCAAGTGCCCACGCTTGAGCACATCATCAAGCTTGCTGTCCGCCGCCTGCACCACGCTGGCGAGGGAAGCCGATGCAACGACGAGAAAAACACACGCTTTGAATACGGAAGGTCGGTGATGCATGACAAGCACTCCAGGGATTGTGTATTCCGCTATACCGGAACTTGGTATGTAACAACGGAATAGACAGCAGAAAGTGTGCCACAGGTCCTGAAGGAAAAATATGCTGGGGTGAAAGTCGTTAGAGATCAGCAAGATAACGCTTGGAATAATTCCACGCCGTGACAGCATCTTTGCCACGGCTTGCTACTCAAGGCCCCACAGCGCTGTTACTGCGCACTCTCATGGGTCGCAGCGGTACGGCAGACCTGTGAAGGTTGACAGTAGACGCTACACATCTGCGGGCTTAGCGTTGGGAAAAACGACTGCGTCTTGAAGGGGGGATCATCATGGGCGTTGCAACGAGCAGAATTTCCAGCGCCAAGGCGTTCGAACGGTTACTGAACACACCACGCCCGGTATTCATTCTGTTTGTTTCCGAACACTGCCCTGCCTGCGTGCAGGCAGGGCCCTTGTTCGAACTGCACGCCTGGAAGCATCCCAGAGTCGTGAGCCTGGTAGTCGATTGCGCGCACACGCCGAGGCACCCTGACGTAACAGGCACCCCGACGCTGCTGATCTACCTGAATGGCGCCCTAGTAGAAAAATTCAAAGGCTTCGGCCCTCTGGAAGAGCAAGCGCCGTTTGTGCAGGACATCTTCAGTCGTTATGACCCGCGCCAGGGCGCAAATGCACCTGTGTCACTCGACGCTCCTCTACCTCAGCCACCGTCAAACGCCAGCCTTCATGCTCCAGGCTATCGCCCACCACCGGCAGGCGATCGAGCAGGCTCATCACCAAACCCGCCAAGGTCTGATAATCCCCAGTCGCCACCGCCTTGAAGCCCGTGCGCTGACGCACCAGGTTAAGGTTCAAGGCACCATTGGCACGGAAACCATCGCCGTCCTCGACAATGTCCGGCCCTTCGATTTCGCTGGCATCGGGCAATTCACCGGCGATGGACTCTAGAATGTCCGTCATGCTCAACACGCCCATGAAGTCCCCGAATTCGTTGATCACGAAGGCGATGTGGGTGGACTCCTGACGCATCTGCTCCAGGGCATTGAGGATCGAAAAGCTCTCCAGCAGGTTGATCGCCCGACGCGCCAGGTGTTCCAGGTTCGGCTCGTTACCGGCCAGGTACTCCTTGAGCAACTCCTTCTTGTGCACAAAACCCAGGGGCTCATCCACCGCACCGTTACGGATCAACGGCAGGCGCGAGTAGGACGAGTGCATCAGTTTCAGACGGATCGTCTCGGCGTCGTCCGCCAGGTCAATGCAGTCAACCTTGGCCCTTGGCGTCATCAGGGTGCGAATCGGCCGCTCGGCCAGTTGCAGCACACCACTGATCATCACCCGTTCACGTCGGTCAAACAGCGGGCCCTGCGCAGCATCCGGCTCACCCAGCAGGTCGGCGACCTCTTCACCCACCTCTTCCACCGCGAGGCTGCGACCGCCCAACAAGCGCATCACCGCATGGGCAGTGCGCTCACGCACTGGCAACACACCCTGTGCCGATTTCTTGCGACGGGCGCGGGCGATCTGGTTGAACACCTCGATCAGAATCGAGAAACCAATGGCCGCGTACAGGTAGCCCTTGGGAATATGGAAGCCCAAGCCTTCAGCGGTCAGGGCGAAACCGATCATCATCAAGAAGCCTAGGCACAGCATGATCACGGTCGGGTGCGCATTGACGAAACGGGTCAGCGGCTTGCTCGCCACGATCATCAGGCCGATGGACACGATCACCGCGATCATCATCACCGCCAGCTCGTCGACCATGCCCACGGCGGTAATCACCGCGTCGAGGGAGAACACCGCATCCAGTACCACGATCTGCGCGACGATCGGCCAGAACATTGCGTAAGCCACGTTGCCCTTGTGCTGCGCCACATGGCCTTCAAGGCGCTCATGCAATTCCATGGTGGCCTTGAACAGCAGGAATATACCGCCGAACAGCATGATCAGGTCACGGCCCGAGAAGCTCTTGTCGAACACCTCGAACAGCGGCTGGGTCAGGGTCACCAACCAGGAAATACTCGCCAACAGGCCCAGGCGCATCAACAGCGCCAGGGACAAGCCGATCAACCGCGCACGGTCACGCTGCTCCGGCGGCAACTTGTCCGCCAGGATCGCGATAAACACCAGGTTGTCGATACCCAGCACCAGTTCCAGCACAATCAAGGTCGCAAGGCCGAGCCAGGCCGTGGGATCCGCTAACCATTCCATTTATAAATTCTCTGTCTTTAAAGTGTTCAGAACGCCAGGCACGGCAAAGTGCGGTCGTACGACCGGGACAAGGTTAGTTGACGGAATACGGGGTGTTTGAGCGGAAACAGCGACAGCGGTGGTCTTGGGGAAAGACGACTGGGAGGCTCCGAGAGGGTGTTCATGCAAGTCCTGAAATGACAAAAGGACTTGAATCCTACATTTGAAATACAAAATTCCTACAGCGCAAAACTATTACAAAACCTGTAGCCCCCTATCAGAAGCACACCAATACTTGTGGGAGCTGGCTTGCCTGCGATGCAGGCACCTCGGTGTTGATCGTTCCCACGCTCCGCGTGGGAATGCCGCCTTTGACGCTCCGCGTCCCACCCGCGCAAGGGTGACGCGGAGCGTCACAGGATGCGTTCCCACGCTGGAGCGTGGGAACGATCTGTATCAGGTTTTACGAGTGGCATCGTCCAGCGCCAGGATGGTGTGCGCATTGGTGACGGTGGTCGCCAGCGTATTGATCACTCCCGAGCGCAACGCCCCCAAGGTCGCCGCCGCCTTGGTGTTCTCACTGGCAATCGCCACCACGTCCGGGATGCGAAACAGCTCCTGCACCGTCAAACCGATCACTCGCCCCTGGATGGCGTTGACCGCCGGCTGGCCGTGAATGTCGATAAAGTCATAGCCCATCATGTCGCCCACGGTGCCAGACAGGCGCGCCTGGGCGATTTCCTGGGGCGAGAACCAGCCCATGCGCACCATGTTGCTGTTCTCGCTCATGTCGCCGATGCCGATCAGGGCAATATCGGCACGGCGGGCGCGGTCAAGGGTCGAACGCACCGTATCGTTGTTGATCAGCACCCCACGCAGCTCCGGGTTGGCCACCAGCGCCGGAGCGTAGAGGCTTTCACTCTCGCCACCAAAGCGCAGGGCCAGGCGTCGGCAGATGTGGTCAGGGTTCATGTATTCGCCGGCCTTGAGCGAACCGCCGATGGCACACACGAAGGTGCAGTTGCGGGTTACCGGCAGAAACACGTTGTCGGCCACCGCGCCGACGTTACGCCCCATGCCCACGGCAACGATCATGCCGTCGCCCAGGGTCTTGTTGAGGTAGTTGGCCACCAGGCTGGCGACCGCGGAGCGCTGGGTGTCGGGGTCACTGTGATCGACCGCGATCAAGGCGCGGTCAAGCTTGAAACGCTCTACCAACGCCCGCTCCAGCTCGTTGTTCATCGCCGGGTGCTGCAACACGCGCACCTCGACAATCCCTTCATCGCGCGCACGCTTGAGCAGGCGGCTGACTTTGGCCCGCGACAGGTCAAAGCGCTTGGCGATGGCCTCCTGAGTGACGTTCTCAAGGTAATAGAGCATCGCCACTTCGGTCATCTGATCGATATCACTGGCCATGCGCTGGGTACTGTCACTCATGGGGACGGGCTTCCGTTTCGGCGTCAAAGGCGCATTCTCCCGACTCTTGCCCCGCGCCGTCCACTACTGATGCCCATCGCGCTCGATCGCATTGATGCGCGCGACCTTGGCCCCGGACCGCGCCGCTTCGAACTCCGAGGCCAAAAACGCACTGACGATACTTTTGGCCAACTCCGCGCCGATGACCCGCGCACCGATGGAGAGGATTTGCGCATCGTTGCTCTTGCGCGCCCGCTCCGCCGAATAGGTGTCATGGGCCTGGGCCGCACGAATGCCCAGCACCTTGTTGGCCGAGATGGCCATGCCAATCCCGGTGCCGCACACCAGCACACCAAGGCGCTGTTGCCCGGCATTGATGGCCGTGGCCACGGCCAGGGCGATGTCCGGGTACAGCACCGGCGCCATGGAATGAGTACCGAAGTCGGTCACCGGGTACCCCAACCCCTCGATATGGCGCTTCAACAGCTCTTTGAGCTCAAAACCCGCTTCATCACATCCGATAGCCACCGGGAAAGGTGTGTTCATGGCGCCTGGCTCCACTGATCAAATGATCACTTAGTGAAATATCTCTCACGCATTTCGCAAGCATTCACCCCTTCCTGTCAAGCGAGATTTAGCTGACCCGCCAGTCAAAGCCCTATACAGAGGCAATTAACGGCTCGCAGATGAGAACCACACCTTTTAAGTGAAAGAGATTGACTGATCAGAATTTCATTTGATACACATATGATCACAGCGAAACATGACTGTGCGACCTAATAAGAATTCACAGCACGAGGACACGCCGATGGCCACGCCATTACTGCTCCAGGCTGAACATGTCGCCAAGGCTTATGCCGGGGTGCCCGCCCTGCGTGACGGGCGCCTTGCTCTGCACGCCGGCAGCGTCCACGCCCTGTGCGGCGGCAATGGCGCCGGCAAGTCGACTTTCCTGAGCATCCTGATGGGCATCACCCAGCGTGACGCTGGCAGCATCCTGCTCAACGGCGCACCGGTGCAGTTCAATCGCCCGAGTGACGCCTTGGCCGCCGGAATCGCGATGATCACCCAGGAGCTGGAACCCATCCCCTACATGACCGTCGCCGAAAACATCTGGCTGGGCCGCGAACCGCGCCGCGCCGGTTGTATCGTCGACAGCAAGGCCCTCAACCGCCGCACCCGCGAACTGCTCGAAAGCCTGGAGTTCGACGTCGACGCCACCAGCCCCATGCACCGCCTGAGCGTGGCGCAGATGCAACTGGTGGAAATCGCCAAGGCGTTCAGCCATGACTGCCAGGTGATGATCATGGACGAGCCCACCTCGGCCATCGGCGAGCGCGAGGCCGAAACCCTGTTCAAGGCCATTCGCCGCCTTACCGCACGCGGTGCCGGCATCGTGTACGTGTCCCATCGACTAAGCGAACTGGCGCAGATCGCCGATGACTACAGCATCTTCCGTGATGGCGCCTTTGTGGAAAGCGGGCGCATGGCCGATATCGACCGCGACCACCTGGTGCGCGGCATTGTCGGCCAGGAACTGACGCGCATCGACCACAAGGTCGGCCGCGAATGTGCGGCCAGCACCTGCCTGCAAGTCGACCACCTGAGCCGCAACGGTGAATTCCACGACATCAGCCTGCAACTGCGCCGTGGCGAGATCCTCGGCATTTACGGGCTGATGGGTTCCGGGCGCAGTGAATTCCTCAATTGCATCTACGGCCTGACCGTGGCGGATTCCGGCAGCGTTACCTTGCAAGGCAAACCCATGCCCATCGGCCAGCCCAAGGCAACCATCGACGCCGGCATGTCGCTGGTCACCGAAGACCGCAAGGACAGCGGCCTGGTACTGACCGGCAGCATCCTGTCCAACATTGCACTGTCGGCCTATAAGCGCCTGTCGAGTTGGTCGCTGATCAACGCACGCAAGGAAGCGCAACTGGCCGAAGACATGGTCAAGCGCCTGCAGATCAAGACCAGCTCCCTGGAACTGCCGGTGGCGTCCATGAGCGGCGGCAACCAGCAAAAGGTGGTGCTCGCCAAATGCCTGTCCACCGAGCCGGTGTGTCTGCTCTGCGATGAACCCACCCGCGGTATCGACGAAGGCGCGAAACAGGAGATCTACCACCTGCTCGACCAGTTCGTGCGCGCTGGCGGTGCAGCCATTGTGGTGTCGTCGGAAGCCCCGGAGCTGCTGCATTTGAGTGATCGCATTGCCGTCTTCAAAGGCGGCCGGCTGGTCACTATCAGCACCGACACCGCTCTTTCCCAGGAAGCCTTGTTGAGTCTTGCCTCATGAATGCCAAAACCATCGTTGCTCCCGTTACTGCCGCGCCGCGCAACCGCCTGCGCCTGTCCCTCGACCGCTTTGGCCTGCCGCTGGTGTTTATCCTGCTGTGCGTGGTAATGGCGTTTTCCAGCGAATACTTTATGACCTGGCGCAACTGGATGGACATCCTGCGCCAGACCTCCATCAACGGCATTCTCGCCGTGGGCATGACCTACGTGATCCTGACCAAGGGCATCGACCTGTCGGTGGGGTCGATCCTGGCGTTCGCCGGTTTGTGCAGCGCCATGGTCGCCACCCAGGGTTACGGTCTGTTGGCGGCGGTCAGCGCGGGGATGTTTGCCGGCGCGATGCTCGGGGTGGTCAATGGTTTTATGATCGCCAACCTGTCGATCCCGCCGTTTGTGGCCACCCTCGGCATGCTCAGCATCGCCCGGGGCATGACCTTTATTCTCAACGACGGCAGCCCGATCACCGACCTGCCCGACACCTACCTGGCCCTGGGCATCGGCAAGGTCGGCCCGGTGGGCGTGCCGATCATCATCTTCGCCGTGGTCGCGCTGATTTTCTGGATGGTGCTGCGCTACACAACCTACGGCCGTTATGTGTATGCGGTGGGCGGCAATGAAAAAAGCGCGCGCACCTCCGGCATTGGCGTGCGCAAAGTGATGTTCTCGGTGTACGTGGTCTCGGGCCTGCTCGCCGGGTTGGCCGGCGTGGTGCTGTCGGCACGCACCACCTCTGCCCTGCCCCAGGCCGGGGTTTCCTATGAGCTGGACGCGATTGCCGCGGTGGTGATCGGCGGCACCAGCTTGTCTGGCGGCACCGGCAGCATTGTCGGCACTTTGTTCGGGGCACTGTTGATCGGCGTGATCAACAACGGCCTCAACCTGCTCGGTGTGTCCTCCTATTACCAGCAAGTCGCCAAGGGCCTGATCATCGTGTTCGCAGTCCTGATCGACGTATGGCGCAAGAAGAAACGCTGAAGAACGACCCATAACAATAACCGGAGTTCTACTTATGAAACTGGGTACCACCCTGGCCGCCGCGGCGGCCCTCTCCCTGCTCGCCAGCAGCATTGCCCTGGCAGCCGATGGCAAGACCTACAAGATCGGCGCAGCCGTCTATGGCCTCAAGGGCCAGTTCATGCAGAACTGGGTCCGCGAGCTCAAAGAACACCCGGCGGTCAAGGATGGCACCGTGCAGTTGACCGTGTTCGACGGCAACTACGACGCCCTGACCCAGAACAACCAGATCGAAAACATGGTGACCCAACGCTACGACGCGATTCTGTTCGTGCCGATTGATACCAAGGCCGGCGTCGGCACCGTCAAGGCCGCCATGAGCAACGACGTGGTGGTCATCGCCTCCAATACGAAAGTAGCCGATGCCAGCGTGCCGTATGTGGGTAACGACGACGTGGAAGGCGGCCGTCTGCAGGCCCAGGCCATGGTCGACAAGCTCAATGGCAAGGGCAACGTGGTGATCATCCAGGGCCCGATTGGCCAGTCGGCGCAGATCGACCGGGAAAAGGGCGAACTGGAAGTGCTGGGCAAACACCCGGACATCAAGATCATTGAGAAGAAAACCGCCAACTGGGACCGCGCCCAGGCCATGACCCTCACCGAAGACTGGCTCAACGCCCACCCCAAAGGCATCAACGGTGTGATCGCTCAGAACGACGACATGGCCCTGGGCGCCGTGCAGGCGCTGAAGTCCCATGGCCTCACCTCCAAGGACGTGCCCGTCACCTCCATCGATGGCATGCCGGATGCGATCCAGGCGGCGAAAAAGGACGAAGTCACCACCTTCCTGCAGGACGCCCAGGCCCAGTCCCAAGGCGCGCTGGACGTAGCACTGCGGGCCCTGGCCGGCGAAGACTACAAGCCGCAATCGGTGATTTGGGAGCGCTATGCCAAGGACCTGAAATGGGCCGACGGCACGGCCAAGAACTACATCCTGCCCTGGGTGCCGGTGACCAATGCCAATGCGGATGCGCTGTACAAGCAAGTCAGCGGCGGTAAGTAGTTTGATCGTTCCCACGCTCCGCGTGGGAACGCATCCCGTGACGCTCCGCGTCACTTAACATCGGAACGCAGAGCGTTCCACGCGGCATTCCCACGCAGAGCGTGGGAACGAGGAGTCATTCATGTCTGGTTTCTGGAACCAAGCCTTCGACCTCAGCGGCCGTTGCGCGGTGATCACCGGTGGCGCCGCCGGCATCGGCCTGGCCTGCGCCACCTTGCTGGCGGAACGCGGCGCCCGGGTGGCGCTGCTGGACCGTGACCCGGCCGTGGTCGAGGTGGCCGCTAGCCTGGGTGCCGGGCACCTGGGCATTGCCGTCGACCTCGGAAAGATCGACCAGATACAACCGACCGTCGACAAGGTGTTCGCACACTTCCAACGCCTGGATTACCTGATCAACAGCGCAGGCGTGGTGCTGCTGGACAAGGCCATCGAGGTCAGCGAAAGCGCCTGGGACACCACCCTGGACATCAACCTCAAGGCCAGCTTTTTCATGGCTCAGGCCTGCGCCAGGCACATGATCGCCCAGGGCAGCGGGCGCATCGTCAACCTGGCGTCCCAGGCCGCCGTGATTGGCCTGGACCGTCACGTCGCCTACTGCGCCAGCAAAGCCGCCATCGTCGGCATGACCAAAGTATTGGCCATGGAGTGGGCGCCGCAGGTGAACGTCAATGCTATCTCCCCCACCATCGTCGAAACCGCCCTGGGTAAAAAAGCCTGGGCCGGCGAGGTGGGTGAGCGGGCCAAATTGCAGATCCCGGCAGGTCGCTTTGCCCAGCCGGAAGAAATCGCCGGGCTGGCGCTGTACCTGCTCAGCGATGCCGCGCAGATGATCACCGGCGCCAACATGGTGATCGACGGCGGCTACAGCATTCAGTAATTCATCGTTATGTCGTGAGGTTTTGTCATGTCCACTGTCACCGAACGCACACCTGAACAACTCGCCCCGAGTATCCCGAAAACCATGCAGGCTGTGGTCTGCCACGGCCCGGAAGACTACCGCCTGGAAACCGTCGACGTGCCCACCCCCGGCCCCGACGAGATCCTGACCAAAGTCGAGCTGTGCGGCATTTGCATGGGCGATATCAAGACCTATCGCGGCGCGCCGTCGTTCTGGGGCGATGCCGAGCAACCGCGCTACGTGAAGCCGCCGATGATCCCCGGCCATGAGTTCGTGTGCCGCGTAGTCGCCCTTGGCCCAGGCGCCGAGAAGCGCGGCGTGGCCGTGGGCGACCGGGTGATCTCCGAGCAGATCGTGCCGTGCTGGGGCTGCCGCTTCTGTAACCACGGCCAGTACTGGATGTGCCAAAAGCACGACCTGTATGGCTTTCAGAACAATGTGCAGGGCGCCATGGCCCAGTACATGATCTTCACCAAGGAAGGCATCATCCACAAAGTGCCGGAATCCATCGCCCCCGATGAAGCGATCCTGATCGAACCCTTGGCCTGCTCGCTGCACGCGGCGGAACGCGCCAACGTCGACCATGACGACATCGTGGTAGTCGCCGGCGCCGGCACCCTGGGCCTGGGCATTATCGGCGCGGTGCGGCTGCGCAACCCCAAAAAGCTCATCGTGCTGGACATGAAACCCGAACGCGCCGCCCTCGCCCTGCGCCTGGGCGCCGATGAAGTGTGGAACCCGGCCGAGGTGGATGTGTTGGCGAAGATCCGCGAGATCACCGACGGCTACGGCTGCGACATCTATATCGAGGCCACCGGGCATCACAAGGCAGTCAACCAGGGCCTGGCGATGCTGCGCAAGCTGGGACGCTTTGTCGAATTCAGCGTGTTCAATGACGAGGCCACGGTGGATTGGTCGATCATCGGCGACCGCAAGGAGCTGGATATCCTTGGCTCGCACCTGGGGCCGTATATGTACCCCAGGGCCATCGACTTTATCGGCAACCGCAAGATCGATATGCGCGACGTGGTGACCCACAAGTTTGCGCTGGCGGATTTCAAGCAAGCGTTTGCAGTGATGGAGCGCGGCGATAAATCGCTGAAGGTTGTGCTCGAACCCTGAAAGTTTACTCAACCGCTTTTACTGTAGGAGCGAGCTTGCTCGCGAAGAACTCAAGGCCGCCACGCTGAATCAGACAGCCCGCGTCATCGTTGGCGTTTTTCGCGAGCAAGCTCGCTCCTACAGTTAATAAAAACAACAGGAACCCGCGTTATGAATCGAGTCATCAACGATCCCGACCAAGTGGTCGAAGACATGCTGCGCGGCATCCTGGTCGCGCACCCCGAACTGCGCCAGTACGAGAGCAACCCACGGGTCATCGTCAAGGCCAGGCCATCCGCCCAAGGCCGCGTCGGCATTGTCACCGGCGGCGGCTCCGGGCATGAGCCGGCGTTCCTCGGCTATGTTGGCCCAGGCCTGGTGGATGCGGTGGCCGTCGGCGAGATTTTTTCCTCGCCCACCGCCAAAAGCTTTTTCGACGCCTTCCGCGCCGCCGACCATGGTGCAGGCGTTGCCTGCCTGTATGGCAACTACGCGGGCGACAACATGAACGTGAAGCTGGCGATGAAAATGGCCGCCAGCAAAGACACGCGCATCCGCACGGTGGTCGCCAACGACGACGTGGCGTCCGCGCCCAAGGCCGACATCGCCAAGCGTCGCGGCGTGGCCGGGGAAATCTTCATGTGGAAGATCGGCGGTGCCGCCGCTGCCCAGCATTACGACCTGGACGGCGTGATTCGGGTGGCGCAGAAAACCGTCGACCACTGCCGCTCGATTGGTATCGGCCTTACGCCCTGCACCATCGCCGCGGTGGGCAAGCCCAATTTCCAGATTCCCGACGGCCAGATGGAGCTGGGCATCGGCCATCATGGCGAACCGGGCATCGAAGTCATCCCGATTGAACCGGCCGCCGCCATGGCCGAGCGCATGCTGGCACCGATCCTCGCCGACCGCGATTTCAGCCAGGACGACAGCGTGGTGGTGCTGATCTCAGGCCTCGGCGCCACCCCGGTGATGGAGTTGTATATTTTCTACGCCGAGGTGGAAAAACAGCTCAAAGCCAAAGGCTTGAAGATTCACCGTTGCTACGTGGGCAACTACTTCACTTCCCTGGAAATGATGGGCGTGACCTTGACCCTGCTCGGCCTCGACGCCGAGCTGAAAACCCTGATCGACCAACCCTGCCGCTCCATCGGCATGACCCAGGCGGAGTGAACCATGAGCCAGCATTTTTCCACCCATGATGGCAGCGCCATCGTCGCCGACCTGGTCCGCGTCATCGTGGCCAACCGTGAGTACCTCAGCGAAGTCGACGGCGCCATAGGCGATGGCGACCATGGCATCAACATGGCCAAGGGCTTTGCCCATTGCGGCCGCACGATCGAAGGCCACCAACTGACCCTGGCCGAAGCCCTGGACGAACTGACCTTGAGCCTGATGGAAGGCATCGGCGGCTCCATGGGCCCGTTGTATGGCAGCCTGTTTATCGGCATGGCCGACGAAGTGCGCGGCCGTGAAGACATCGACGCCGCCACCTTCGCCCACCTGCTGCGCGGCGGCTTGACCTCATTGCAGGACATCACCGAAGCGGGCGTGGGCGACAAGTGCTTGATGGATACCTTGATTCCGGCGGTGGAAGCCTTTGAACGGGCGCAGGCGTCGGGGGCTTCGTTCAACGATGCACTCGATGCGATGAAAAGCGCTGCTTCTCAAGGGCGGGATTCGACCAAAGACCTGGTGGCCAAGATTGGCCGGGCCAGTCGCTTAGGCGAGCGTTCCCTCGGCGTTCTGGATGCCGGGGCGGTGTCGTGCTGCCTGATCCTTACGCAATTGGCGGACTCGATTAAACCCCGTTTGACCTGACATGATCGTTCCCACGCTCCGCGTGGGAATGCAGCCTTGGACGCTCCGCGCCCCACCTACGCCAGGGTGACGCAGAGCGTCACTGGAGGCATTCCCACGCGGAGCGTGGGAACGATCGACAAGGGATTACCTGGTTTTCAGTACTGGGTTACCAGAACCGTTGCTGGGTCAAGCGGCTCCACCAGGTCAACAGCACCCGGTCCACCGAACCGCTGGCTGCCAGGCCTACGCGCTCTTGCAGGCTCTTACGCTCGGCATAGTGCAGGTGGAACACTTCGGCGGTCTTGGCCTTGGTGGCCAGGTATTCGTCGCTGGTTTGCAGCTCATCGACCAGTTGCTTGTCGAGTGCGGCGACGCCCAGCCACACTTCACCGGTAGCCACCTCGTCAATCGCCAACTGTGGGCGGTAGCGCGAAACGAAGTTCTTGAACAACTGGTGGGTAATGTCCAGGTCTTCCTGGAACTTCTCCCGGCCCTTCTCGGTGTTTTCGCCGAACACTGTGAGCGTGCGCTTGTATTCACCGGCAGTCAGCACTTCAAAGTCGATGTCGTGCTTTTTCAGCAGGCGATTGACGTTGGGCAACTGCGCCACCACGCCAATGGAACCGAGAATGGCGAAGGGAGCGCTGATGATCTTCTCGCCGATGCACGCCATCATGTAGCCGCCGCTGGCCGCCACTTTGTCGATGCACACAGTCAATGGCACGCCGGCCTGGCGGATACGCGCCAGTTGCGAAGAGGCCAGGCCATAGCTGTGCACCATGCCGCCGCCGCTTTCCAGGCGCAGCACCACTTCATCCTTGGGCGTGGCCAGGCTCAGCAGCGCGGTGATTTCATGGCGCAGGCTTTCGGTGGCCGAGGCCTTGATGTCACCGTCGAAATCCAGCACGAATACCCGTGGCTTGGCCTCGGGCTTCTTCTTGTCTTTCTTCTTTTCGGCTTTGCTTTCGGACTTGCGCAGGGCCTTGAGCTGGTCTTTGTCGAGCAGGCTCGACTCCAGGCGCTCGCGCAATCCCTTGTAAAAATCATTCAGCTTGCTGACCTGCAATTGGCCGGCGGATTTACGACGACCTTTGCTGCGCAGTGCTGCAAAGCTGATCAGTACCACCAGAATAGCGACCACCAGGGTGACGGTCTTCGCCAGAAAGCTCGCGTATTCGGCCAGAAAATCCATATGTCTCCTTAAAAAAAGCACTGCGCCAGGCGCGGATGGCCCCAGCATACCGACGCCACCGCGAAGGAGCCAGTGATCAAACCGCCAGCAGGCGGGCTCCAACGCGCTTTTAAAACAAGCGTATGTTTTTCCATTGACAGCTCGCAGGCATCCTCATAACCTCGCCAGACTTTCAACGTACCGGGAAAACGGACGTGGGCAGCATTTATCTGATTCGACATGGCCAGGCCTCCTTCGGTGCAGACGACTACGACGTCCTCTCGCCCATTGGCGTGGAACAAGCGCAAGTGCTCGGTCGCCACCTGGCAGACCTGGGCATTGCGTTTGACCGCTGCATCGCCGGCGACCTGCGTCGCCAGCAGCACACCGCCAGCGCCACGTTCGATCAGTACAGCGCCCTGGGTTTGCCGGTGCCGGCGCTGGAAACCGACAGCGCATTCAACGAGTTCGACGGCGAAGCGATTATTCGGGGCCTGTTGCCCGACCTGCTCAGCAGTGAACCGAATGCCGTGCATATCCTGCGCAATGGCCCGCAGAACCGCAGCGAGTTCCAGCGCATTTTCGCCCTGATCATCGAACGCTGGCTGGCCGGCACCTATGATCCGCCGGGGCTGGAAAGCTGGCTGGGGTTTGTCGAGCGGGTCCAGGGTGGCTTGCAGCGCATCCTTGAAGCCGCGAACCACACCGACAAAATCGCCGTATTCACCTCCGGCGGCACCATCACCGCCCTGCTCCACCTGATTACCCGAATGCCTGCCGCCCAGGCCTTCGAAATGAACTGGCAAATTGTTAACACCTCGCTCAACCAACTGAAGTTCCGTGGTCGCGAGGTGGCACTGGCTTCCTTCAACAGTCACGCCCACTTGCAACTGTTGAAGGCGCCGCAGCTCATCACTTTCCGATGAACTGCGGCCAACCGTGACCCCAAGGTCACTGGACTCTACCCTTAAGGATCGAAACCATGACTGACGTAGCTAAAGCCGTAGAAGCAATGAAAGCCAAATTCAACCCAAGCGCTGCCGAAGGCTTGGACCTGGTGTTCGGTTTCCGTATCGACGACAGCAAGAATTTCTCGCTGGTGGTCAAGGACAAGACCTGCGAACTCAAAGAAGGCGAAAACCCTGACGCTCAGGTCACTCTGGTGATGGACAGCGAAACCCTGGAAGGCATCGTCGACGGTTCCACCGACGGCATGCAGGCGTTCATGGGCGGCAAGCTGCGCGCCGAAGGCGACATGATGCTGGCGATGAAGCTGAGCGAGCTGTTCCCT
>NZ_SMOF01000001.1:2755326-2762101 GCF_018135665.1 Pseudomonas sp. B2021 | reverse complement strand
GCAATCGCCACCAGCCCCATCGCCACCAGAAAAGTGCCCAGCGCCGACGGTTTGAACGCCGGCCTCGGCCCGCTGGCGAACTCTCCGGGCAGTTGCGGGATAGCGGCCAGGCTGCCGAGCTTGCCACCCGCAGCCCAATACAAATGCACCATGCTGATGAAGGTAAATACCCCGACGATCCATCGCGCAATGACAAAGCTCATGGTCGGCGCTCCACAAAAATGTGCGAATGAGGATAGTCGCCCTGAGATTTTTTGCAGGCATTTCGTCGGTCGCTGATGATAAAGTGCCACCCCATGAAACTCGCCCGTGCCGACCGCTCACTCATTGCCTGGATGCTTTACTGCTGCGTCCTGTTCAATGTGTTCGCCTGCAGCATTGGTCATGGGCAGATGGTGGGGATGCAGCTCAACGGCATCAGCGGCCAGTTCTGTACGGTCGACCCACGTACCCAGGCGCCGCTGCCCAGCAACTCGACAGACGAAAACCTGCCCACGCTATCCAAGGCATTTGGTTGCCCGCTGTGCTCTACCGGCGGCATGGGCCCGGCGCTCAATTCCCACCTGAACGTGGCGGTGCTGCCACAACCCCATGCGCCGCCTGCTGCGGTGGTGCTTGCTGCTGACATTCCCGCCCGCTTCACCTGGCCTGCGGCTAATCCCCGCGCGCCACCTGCCGTCGCCTGATCCCTGCGCTTTCTGATCTGCATCGCCCCGTTGCCGTAAGGACTACGGGTAGCTGTGCGTTGTTTTCGAGCCAAGTTTTCAGGATTCAACCATGAAACATTTACCCCTGTTGGCGGGCCTGTTCGGCTGCCTGCCTGTTTGCGCCTCAGCCCTTGAACTGGCGCCGACCACCATTGATGGCGAGCAAAGTGCCGAGCCGGGCCTGGCCCTGGACCAACCCAGCGGCATGGCCTCGCGCCTGGGCCTGAGCGTGCGGGAAACCCCGGCGTCAGTGGCCATCGCCAACCGCAACGATATCGAGCGCCACGGCGCCAAGACCTTCCGCGATGCGGCCAATACCCTGCCCGGTGTCAACGCCAGCGCCCCGCCCGGTTTTGGCGGCTTTGTCTCGTACCGGGGGTTTAGCAGCAGCCAGATCACCCAGATGTTCAACGGCATCAATGTCGCCACGGGCCTGGCGCGGCCGGTGGATGCGTGGATCTACGACCGCGTCGAACTGGTGGGCGGCCCCTCCTCCTTGATCAACGGCGCAGGCTCCGTGGGTGGCTCGTTGAACTACGTGACCAAGCTGGCAACCCGCGAGGAACAGGCCGTCGAAGGCCAACTGAGCTATGGCAGCTACGACACCGCCGGCATGGCGTTCGGCCTCAACCATGCGCTGACCGAACCCGGCGCCGACGTACAGCATTACGCCCGCCTGGACGTGAGCCGCAACACCAACCACAGCTACATCGACCGCGATCAGCGCGATGCCTGGAGCGTCGCATTCTCCCTGCTCAGCGACCTCACCCCGAACCTGTCCCACACCCTGGCGCTTGAGTATCAGGACGAACATGAAGACAGCCCGTACTGGGGCACGCCGGTGCTCAACCCCAAGGCCGGTGAACTGAAGATCGACAAGCACAACCGCTTCAATAACTACAACGTTGCCGACGGTCGTTATGAGCAACGCACGATCTGGGCACGGTCGATCATCGACTACCGGATCAACGACAGCACTACGCTAAAAAACACGCTTTACCACCTCGACAGCCAGCGCGACTACCGCAACCTGGAGACTTACCAGTACAACGCCAACAACAGCGCGGTGAACCGCTCGACGGCCTATCAGGTGCGGCACCAGGGCGAGCAGAACGGCAACCAGTTCGAACTGCGCCATGACTCCAGCGTGTTCGGCCTTGCCACCACCTGGTCGGGCGGTTTTGAGTACAAGGTCAACAGCACCACCAACAGCCCCTTGAACGTGCCCGGCAAAAGTAGCGTGGACCCGAACCACTACGACCCAGGGCACTTCTATGATATTCCCGGTACCCAGCCAGGTTTCGTCAAGGACAAAACCAACCAGGTGACCACCAAGGCGCTGTTCGTGGAAAACCGTCTTGGATTGACAGACAAGCTCTCGCTGCTGACCGGCCTACGCTATGACGCCATCGACCTGGACGTGACCAACCACCGCACCCTCACCGCCACCAACCCACGGCACTTCAAGCGCAGTTGGGAACCGGTAACGGGCCGGGTGGGCCTGACCTATCAGTTCATCCCGTCCGCCAATGTCTATGTGCAATACAGCACCGCCGTCGAACAGCCCAATACCACTACCCAAGTGTTCGACGTGTCCACCGGCAAGCAATGGGAAATCGGCAGCAAGTTCGATTACCTGCAAGGTAGGGGCTCCGCCACGGTCGCGGCCTACAAGATCGAACGCAAGGACTTTGCCGTCACCGACCCGCTGGACCCGACCAGCAGCATCCCGGTGGGCGCGCAGTCGTCCAAGGGCATCGAACTGGCCAGCTCGTTGCATATCACACCGAAACTACTGGCCGAAGGCAACTTTGCCTGGGTGGACGCGCAGTACGATGAGTTCAACGAAAAAACCGCCAGCGGCGCCGTGGTGTCGCGCAAGGGCAACACGCCGACCAACGTGCCCAAGCGTGTGGGCAACCTCTGGCTGACCTACGACTTTGCCGAGGATTGGCAAGGTGGCGTGGATGCGCGCTACGTCGCCCAGGTGTATGCAGACAATGCCAACACCCAGACCGTGCCGGCGTATACGCTGTTTGGCACATTCCTGCGCTATAAGCTGGATGCGAACACCTCGGTCACCGGGCGGGTGCGTAACCTGACCAACGAGGTGTATGCCGAGTTTGCCCATGTGTCGCCGGCGTACTATCTGGGGTCACCGAGGACCTTTGAGCTGGCTGTACAGACCAAATTTTAAAGCTCAAACACAATCAAATGTGGGAGCTGGCTTGCCTGCGATAGCGGTGGGTCAGCATAAAAATAGGTTGTCTGACAC
Organism: Pseudomonas sp. B2021; assembly: GCF_018135665.1. NCBI lineage: Bacteria > Pseudomonadati > Pseudomonadota > Gammaproteobacteria > Pseudomonadales > Pseudomonadaceae > Pseudomonas > Pseudomonas sp. B2021. The sequence goes on along the minus strand of NZ_SMOF01000001.1, from coordinate 2,759,119 downwards.
TCGGTCATCGCAGGCAAGCCAGCTCCCACATTTTGATCTTCACTGGATACCAAGACTGGCGCTTACTTGAGGCTCGCCTCGACCTTCTGCGCCACATCGTCCGTCAACCACGCCTTCCACACCTGTGGATGTTCCTTGAGAAACGCCTGGGCCACCTCCCGAGGGGGCGTATGGCGCTCGCTCATCGTCGCCAAGGCTTTGTTAAGCGGCTCGATGGGAAACTCGACCTTCTCGAAGAACTCGGCAATGTGTGGATGTTCCTGCTGGAACGGCGTCGATACGCCAATGCTCAACTTGGACGCCAACGAGCGCGTCGGCTTCGGGTTCGGGTTGTCCGCGTCAGTGAGGGTCTTCCACGCATCTGCATCAAATGGCGGTTCTTCCAACTGGATCAATTTGTAGCGCCCCATCAACGGGGTCGGCGACCAGTAGTAGAACAGCACGGGCTTGCCCCGGCGAATCGACGAGGCAATCTCCGCATCCAGCGCTGCGCCTGACCCGCTGCGGAAGTTCACGTAGCTGTCGTCCAGGCCATAAGCCTTGAGCTTCTGTTTGTTGACCACTTCGGAGGTCCAGCCAATAGGGCTGTTGAGAAAGCGTCCCTTGCCTGGAGACTCAGGGTCTTTGAACACGTCCTTGTAACGCGCCAGGTCCTGTACGCTTTTGAGGTCCGGTGCCAGGGGTTTGAGCCCTTTTGCCGGGTCACCCTTGACCACGTATTCCGGCACCCACCAACCTTCGGTGGCGCCTTTGACGATATCGCCCAGGCCCGTCACCTTGCCTTCGGCTTGCGCCTTGACCCACACCGGACTGCGGCCAGCCCACTCCTCGCCGATCACCTGGATATCATTCTTGGCCAGGGCGGTTTCCAGGGTGATGGTGGTGCCTGGCAAGGTGTCGGTGGGCAGGTCATAACCCTTCTCGACGATAAAACGCAGGACTTCTGTGATCAGGCTGCCGCTTTCCCAGTTCAGGTCGGCAAAATGCACCGGTGCCTGGGCAGCCGATACCGGCAATGACAGAGTCAGGGTCGTCAGGCCCGCCGCCAGCAGTGACTTCAATCCTTTCATGCCTATGCACCTCGCGTTTTCGCAGTCATGGCGAACGGCTTTGCTGCGAATGCGCGAAGCCTCTGAATAGTTAAGTCAACTCAACTGTAGTAGAGGTTCCAAAAGACAAAGATGCACAGCGTATTTATCGCCTACTCGCTGGCCTTGAAGGTCACCAGCTCACCCTTGCGCCATTTGGCGGCTTTGCCCGTCACGGCCTTCAGGGTTTTGGTCAACCCTTCTTGCAATTGCTCATGGGCGGCGAATACCAGCATCACGCTGTGGCCTTCCTTGAACACAATACCCTGGCCTTCGTTCGATGACACAAAGGCATAGTCGCCGAGGCCGTACACGGTCAACTTGATGTCGCGAAACCTCAATTCGAACTTGCCACCCTCGCGGCTGGGCAACACCGAAGCGCGAAAATGGTCGCCCACTTTGAGTTCCAGGCGCGGTTTGTCATCCACGACCAGCGCCGTTTCAGTATCGATCTCGGCGATATAAATACCTTCCGGCGTCTGTTCAGTGATGTAGACAAACCGAGATTGAAACTGCTTGACCAACTTAGCGCGCAAATCACCCAGCACGAATAACGCGTGCATATCCAGATTACTGACTGCCAAGGAAACGCCCCCACATCAAAAAAGCGCTGGCCGCCGAAGCGAGCAGCACAAAAAATAGCCGTTACGACACGATCATAGAGTCATTAAAAAACTGAAGAGAACGCGTAAGGCTAGTACAGACATCTGCGGCGGACCTCATGCAAGGTCATCCGGTGGTACAGCAAATCACAGGTTCAACGACCCGAGAATACAGGTCGACCAACTTCAGAGAATAACCCGATTAAAAGTGCAGTTTTCCGACACTCAACACAAAAAATACGCAAGACATGGAACCAGTCGCGAACTGCCGACGACAATACTAAAACAGCAACCGGGGTCAAAACCACCGCAAATGCTAACCACAGGCCAATAAGATCGATCGACAGGAGCTGAGCATGCAACGACGTCAACACGACGCTACGTCCTTCCACACTCGTTCATCATGTCCAGACGAACGCCAATACTACTGCTTGCTTAACCTTGACGGGTACTCCAATTCAGTGCTGTACCAAGTTGTACCGGCAGGAAAGAACTTTTTTCATATTCTTGAAGTGCCCAGCGGCAGGATCAAGGGTTTTCGCAGTGATCACAACAAGGCCTGTGAACTGGCCAAGACTCTGGAAGCAAAGCTGCACGCTCGTTGCGGTCGGGTCGTTTCGTCACCTGGCTGACTTTACTGCGCCACCGCCCCTCAACAACTGCCATACTGGCCCGTCCATTGAAGTTTGCCCCCTGCGGGTCAGGTTTCATCAACGCAGTTACCTTGAAGGGAAAGCTATACGTGACGGAATTTGATATTGGCGAATTTATTATCCACGGTGATGCGAGGGAAGTAGACGGCGAGTTTCAAGCGGTCATCATCATGCGGGCCAAACCGCCGCTGAACAAGGTCACCGCGCACCAGGTGGAAAAAGACCGCTGGTTCAAAACCGCCGACGCAGCTGCCGTGGCGGGCAAAGAAGCGGCCCAGGCGCTGAAAGCCGCCGTAGATTGCGGCGCGCTCAATTCCTGACAATCCGATAGAACTCTGGCGTCCCCCGACCCCTCACATGCATGACGATAAACCCGCATGGAGAACGTTATGGACACCACGACCCCAACCCTTGAAACCCTGTTCGAACAACTGGGCCTGGATTCCAGCCAGGAAGCTATCGAGCGTTTCACCGCCGAACATCGCCTGCCCGATGATGTAAAACTCATCGACGCGCCGTTCTGGAGCGAACAGCAGGCGAACTTCCTCAGGGAGCAATTGCATGTCGACGCAGAATGGGCGCCCGCAGTGGATGACCTCAATGCACTGCTGCATGAGCCTCCCCGCATGTGATCAATGCAGGCTGTCGGACGCTTCACTGCGCAACAGCGCTTGCCAGGCAGCCTGGCATTCCTGCGCCTCATCCCGGCTGGCGAACGCGGTGCCGCGCTGCTCACCGTTGAGTAACACTACCCAGCAGGCGCGCTGGCCCAGGGCACGCAGGGTTTCAGGCACGCCACTGCCGATCATCACGGCCACATCGACTTTGTTTTGCATGGAGCTTCTCCGCAGCATTAGTTAGCTGGCTAACAATGTTGGCCATGCTACGGTTTTATTCCAGTTGGAAAAAGCTATCTTCGGAATAGCTTCATTGCATAAACAGCAACAATGTAGAGACCGGGACGGCCAGCTCGAGAGCCGCCCCATTCACCGCATCAGGCTTGACGCTGGTGCTTGTCGATCTGCTCGTGGCGCTCTTGCGCTTCGATGCAGTACTTGGTGGTAGGGCTGATCAGCAGGCGCTTGAGGCCGATAGGCTCGCCGCTGTCGTCACACCAGCCAAAGGAATCTTCCTTGATGCGTTCCAGGGCGCGCTCAAGTTGCGGCAGCATGCGCTGGTCGCGGTCAATGGCGTTCACCAACCAGGTGCGCTCTTCTTCCACGGAAGCCGCGTCAGCCGGGTCGGCCGGGGTGTCCAGGCTTTCAATGGCGATACGGTTCTGCTCAATGCGCTCGTGGTGTTCCACTTTCATGTCTTGCAGCAACTTCTCGAAAAAAGCGTGCTGTTCGGCATTCATGTAGTCATCCGCCGGCATGGCCAGCAACTTTTCCTTTGTCATTGATTTCTCTATAAAAAATACGTGCATTAAGGCGAATAAGGGAGCGTTCCG
>NZ_SMOF01000001.1:2739382-2755286 GCF_018135665.1 Pseudomonas sp. B2021 | reverse complement strand
CGGAAGGGCGCCGTCCATTTCAAGCGCCACCCGGCACTCAATTTACGAGGGGCGGCAGTCTAAGGCCGACTTGAGGGCGCAGCAACTGAAAAGACAGGCATTTTTTCCCGATCAACCCCCAAAAGCACCAGGACGGGCTTGGCGAATGGTCATCGGAGTGCGTTTATAGCAAGAAATTCAGTGTTATGGAGCTATATAGAAGACAAACGGTTGAAAGGGCCTGGCCCCCTGTAGGAGCGAGCTTGCTCGCGAAGCATTCAAGGACACCGCGTTCAATCAGATAGCCCGCGTTATCTTTGTAGCTTTCGCGAGCAAGCTCGCTCCTACAAGGGGCAGGTACTCAGCGCTTGAGCTTGCGCTTGTTGCGGTATTGGTCGATCACCACCGCCACCACAATGATCAGGCCCTTGATGATGTCCTGGATATACGCGTCCACCCCGACAAAGGTAAACCCGCTGGCCATCACCCCGAGGATCAGCGCGCCGATCACCGTGCCGGTGATGCGCCCTACTCCACCGGCCAGGCTGGTACCGCCGATCACTGCGGCGGCAATCGCGTCCAGCTCGTAGGACATGCCCATGCCGGCCTGCCCCGTCGCTGCACGTGCCGAGGCCACCACGCCGGCCAGGCCCGCCAGGAGACCGGCGATGCTGTAGACAATGATCAGGTGGCGCTTGACGTTGATCCCCGAGGTACGCGCCGCCTGCATGTTGCCGCCAATGGCGTAGGTGTACTTGCCATACTTGGTGTAACGCAGGGCAATGTGGAAGATCACCGCCACCACCAGGAAGATAATCACCGGCATGGCGCCATGGCCGATTGCTGTGTAGGAGTCCGAGAGCATGCTCACCGGCTGGCCTTCGGTGTAGTAGCGCGCCAGGCCACGGGCCGAGACCATCATGCCCAGGGTCGCGATAAACGGCGGGATGCCGGTGACCGCGATAATGCTGCCGTTGATCGCCCCCGCTAAAAGCCCCACGCCCAAGCCCATCGCCACCGGGATCCACACCGGCAAGTCGGTGAGGGACGGAAACACCGCCCGGGAAAAGTCGGAGGTTTGCGCCAGGCTGGCAGCAATCATCGCTGACAACGCCAGCACCGAGCCGGACGACAAGTCGATGCCCGTGGTGATGATCACCTGGGTCACACCGATGGCCAGAAGGCCAATGATCGACACCTGCAGGATCATCAGCACCAGGCGCTGGGAGTTCATCAGAAAGCTCTGGTCGCGCACGATCCAGCCGAACAATTCAAACACCAGGCCGATACCGATCAGCACCAGGAAGATACTCAGCTCGGTGGGCATGCGTCGACGGTTCTTGACCGGTGCGGTTGCCGGCTTGTTGTCTGTTATTGCGTTCATAACCCATCACCTTCTTATTCTGTAGATCAGTGGACTGCGGTCATCCCGGAAGCCAACTGCATGACTTTTTCCTGGGTCGCCTCGGCGCGGTCCAGGGTGCCCATCAGCTCACCTTCGTGCATCACCATCACCCGGTCGCTCATGCCGAGCACTTCGGGCAGTTCGGAAGAAATCATGATCACCGCCATACCTTCGCTGGCGAGGAAGGCGATCAAGCGATAGATCTCGGCCTTGGCGCCCACGTCGATGCCGCGTGTCGGTTCATCCAGGATCAGCAAGCGGGGGTTGGTCATCAGCCAACGCGCCAGCAAGGCCTTTTGCTGGTTGCCACCGGACAAAGTGTCGATGCATTGCTCCAGGGACGGGGTTTTCACCCGCAGTTTCTTGCACATGTCTTCACACAGGGCGCGCAAAGCTTTCTGCTGGATAAAGCCGTTGCCCGAATAGTGCGGCAACACCGCCATCTCCATGTTCTCCAGCACCGACAGGCACGGGAACAGGCCGCTGAGCTTGCGGTCCTCGGTCAACAGCGCAAAGCCTTTCTCGATGGCCATATGCGGGTCGGTAATGCGCACCGCCTTGCCGTCCAGGGTGATTTGCCCGCTGGAGCTTGGGGTGATGCCAAAAATAGTTTCCGCCACATTGGTGCGCCCGGAGCCCATCAGCCCGGCGATCCCGAGGATCTCCCCGGCGTGCAGGTCGAACGATACGTCTTTGAATACGCCGTCCAGGCTCAGGTCGCGCACCGACAGCAGCAGGTCACCAATCGGCGTCTCGCGCACTGGGAACAACTGGCTCAGCTCACGCCCGACCATCATCGAGATGAGGCTGTCGCTGTTCATGCTGTCGGCCCGTTGCAAACCGATGTATTGGCCGTCACGGAACACCGCCACTTCATCGGCGATGGCGAACACTTCGTTCATTTTGTGGGTGATGTAGACGATGCCTTTGCCCTGGGACTTGAGGTCGGCAATGATCGAAAACAGGTGGGCCACTTCCTTGTCGGTAATGGCCGAGGTGGGTTCATCCATGATCAGGATGTCGGAGTCATAGGACACCGCCTTGGCAATCTCGACCATCTGCCGTTCGGCAATGCTCAGGTTGCCGACCTGTTCTTCCGGGTCGAGGTTGATACGCAGGCGCGCCAGCAGCTCGGCGGTGCAGCGGTGCATTTCGCGGTGGTTGACCATGTGCAGGCTGTTGAGTTGTTCGCGGCCGATCCAGATGTTCTCGGCGATGCTCATATGGGGCATCAGGTTGAGTTCCTGGTGGATCATCGCGATCCCGGCCTTTTGCGCGGCCAGCGGCGTTTCAAAGGTGATCGGCTTGCCACGCAGGCGAATTTCGCCGGCGTCGGGCTGGTAGATGCCGGCGATGATCTTCATCAGCGTCGACTTGCCCGCGCCGTTCTCGCCCATCAACGCCAGCACCGTGCCGGGGCGCACCCGCAGTTGCACATCGTCCAGGGCCACGACACCGGGAAAGCCTTTGCTGATGTTGAGGATTTCCAGCAGGTAAGGTTCGTCCAGCGCCAGCGCCCGGTGGGCGGCGGGCTGAGACGTGGCGGCTTGAGCAAGCATAGGGAGGTACTCCATCTGCAGGGCGGCCGTAACCGCCCTGCCAGCTTTTGTTGTTATGTCGGGGCTACTTGAAGTCTTTGACGTTGTCCGGGGTGATCAACTGGAACGGGATCACCACGTTCTGCTCGACCGGCTCGTTCTTGGCCATCTTGCGCGCTGCTTCCACCGAACCTACCGCCTGGCCCTTGGCGTCCTGAAAGGCCGACACGGTCATGTCACCCTTGGTGATCGCGTTCAAGCCATCGGGCGTGCCGTCGACACCGGCAATCAACACGCTGCCTTTTTCCTTGCCAGCCGATCTCAGGGCCATGGACGCGCCGATCGCCATCTCATCGTTGTTGGCCAGCACCGCATTGAACTCCCGGCCCTGGGTCAGCCAGTCGTTGACCAGGGTCATGCCCCTGTCACGCAACCAGATTCCGGTTTGTTCCTGCTCGATCTTGATGTCCGGGTACTTGGCCAGCACTTCCTTCACGCCCTTCGTGCGGTTAGTGGTGGAGTTGTTCGCCAGGTCGCCCAGCAGGATCACGACCTTGCCCTTGCCGCCGAGTTTTTCGGCGATGTACTGCATTTGCAGGCGGCCGGCCTCGACGTCATCGGAGGTCACGGCCACCACGTCCTTGGGCAGGTCTTTCTGGTCGGGGCGACGGTTGACGAACACCAGCGGAATACCTGCCTTGGTGGCGGCACTGATGATGTTCTTGGTCGACGCGGTATCGACGGGGTTGACGATAATCGCGTCAACCTTCTGGCTGATGAAGTTCTCGACCTGGCTCAACTGCTTGACCACATCGGCGCGGGCATCTTCGAACTGCAGTTGCACGCCATCGCCTTTTGGATAGGACTTGGCTTGCTTGTCCATGTCTTCGCGCAGGTAGGTGAGGAAGGTGTCATCGAACGCGGACATCGTCACGCCCACCTTGAGATCGGCGGCGCCGGCAACGCCACTGGCCAGCAGCATGGACAAGGCCAGGGCGGTAAAACGGATCGGGGTCTTCATGAACGGTCTGTCTCCACTTTCTTGTTAGTTTTTTTCGACGTTGCGTTGATCAGGACTCGGCTGTCAGTCGCACCACCGGCGCGCCTGGAATGCAGCACACCAGCGCGCCCTGGTTTTCGACGCACAGCACATTCAGGAAGGAGAAGTAGAACGGCCGGGCGCGGGGCAGTCCGCGTGGCGCTTGGAGGGGGCGTAAAACTCGCAGTACAGCGTTGAAGATTTTCATCTGACGGTACCTGGTTGTTTTTGATCTTGTTTTTGTTGAGTCGCCCGTAGGTTCCGGGACGTACTTTATGCAACCTGGAAAAGACTGTATTAGAAAATAATTTCCATATCAACCTGTTTTAGAATTTTATTCTATTTTTGTCGAAACCACCTGCTGGCGCTCGGCGCTCAGGCGTGCGGCGTCTAATATACGGGTGGTTTCCAGGGCGTCATAGGCGTTGACGGGCAGCGGCCCCTGCCCCATCACGGCGGCTTGCAACTGGCGGTAGAACTGGTTCCAGCAGCCCTTCTCCGACGGCACCCGCTCACGCTCCGGCCCTTGTTCAAACCAGCCCCAGCGTCGATGCTCCTCAGCGCCCCAGTGTTCGCCTTCGGTTTTCGGCGACTTGCCGGCCAGCAGCGCTTCTTCCTGGCCGTCCAGGCCGTCGACGGTGTAGCAACCCAGGCTGCCACTGACGCGAAAGCGCGGCGCCTGGCTGTTCTGCAACGCGTTGCCCCACAGGTGCGAAATCACGCCGTTGGCGTGGGTGAGGGAGACAAAGAAGCCGTGGTCTACCGTGGGATGTTCAGGGGTGTAGTGCAATTGGGCGAACACCCGCTCCACCGGGCCGAACAGTTGCAGCGCCTGGTCGACCAGGTGGCTGCCCAGGTCGCGCAGCCATCCGCCACCGCTGGCAATGCCCACGGCCTGCGGGCTGTAGCGCTCCACGCGGGATTCAAAGCGGGTAATGGTGCCCAGGGCGCCGGCGTCGATCAGTTTGCGCAGGGTCAGGTAGTCCGAATCCCAGCGCCGGTTCTGGTAGACGCTGAGCAACGAGCCCTGGCGCTCGGCAGCGGTAATCAGGGCCTGGGCTTGTTCGGCGTTGGCGGCAAAAGGTTTGTCGCTGACCACCGCCACCCCATGCTCGATGGCTTCCAGCACCAGGGCCGGCCGACCTTTCAAGGTGGTCGAAATCACCAGGGCATCGACGCCGGCTTCGACGATCTGGCCGATGGAGTCGAAGGCTTTGACACCGGGAAGATCAGTACTCAATTGCTGGCGACGTTCGGGTGAACGCGTCACCACGCCGACAAAGGTGGCGTCAGGCAGGGTGGCGATCAGCGGCGCATGAAAAAAGCGCCCACCGTGACCGTAGCCCACTAGTCCGATTCGCATGTTCAACTCCGGAATTGATTTGGAAACCCAATCAACTGTGGGAGCTGGCTTGCCTGCGATAGCAGTGTGTCAGGCAATGAATTTGTCACTGATAGACCGCTATCGCAGGCAAGCCAGCTCCCACAGTGTTAACCACATTTCTTCAGTGAGTTAGCCGTAGAAGCGCGGGCGATCCGGCAGGCTGACTTTCACAATCTGCCCACTGCCCTGGGCTTCAATACACGCATCCGCCGCCACCGCCGCCGCAAACCCATCCCAGGCCGACGGCCCGCCGACTTGCCCGGCCAGCACGCTGTCGATAAACGCCTGCAACTCCACGTCATAGGCACCGATAAACCGATCCTTCCAATCCATCAGGATCGCATTGGACAGCTTCGCCTCGCTGCGCAGTTGCACCTGGGACGGCTCCGGCAACTTGGCGATGCCGCTCTCCCCTACCACTTCACACTGGATGTCGTAGCCGTATTGGCAGTTCACAAACACTTCCACGTCGATACGCGTGCCTTTGGCGGTTTCCAGCAGCACGATCTGCGGGTCACGCAGGTGCGCCAGCGCCTTGCTGGTCTTGCGCGGGAACACCACCTGCACGGACACGTAGTCGTCATTAAGCAGCCAACGCAGCACGTCCAGCTCATGGATCAAGGTGTCGGTGATCGCCATGCCGGTGTTGTAGTTCTCGCCCACCGTGGGGTTGCGGTGCGCGCAGTGCAGCATCAACGGCTCGCCAATCTGGCCGCTGTCGATCACCGCCTTGAGGGCGCGGTAGCCTTGGTCGTACGGGCGCATGAAACCCACCTGGACCAGGCGTTTGCCGTGGGCCACTTCGGCCTCGACAATGTTGCGGCACCCCTCGGCCGTCACCGCCAGGGGTTTCTCACAGAACACCGGTTTGCCGGCGGCAATCGCGGCCAGCACAAATTCTTCATGGCTCGGCCCCCAGGACGTCACCAGTACCGCTTCGACCTCTGGCGAGTTGATCAGCGCATGGCCGTCCGGGTACACCTCGGCGTCCAGCTTCAAATCCGCCACCACCTGGGCGGCTTGTTCAAGGTTGATGTCGGTGACGGCCACCACCTGGCTGTTGAGCAAGGCCTGGCTGCAACGACGAATATGGTCCCGGCCGATGGCGCCCGTACCGATCACTCCAAGCTTCAAAGACATACAAACACTCCTCTTGTTGTTAGTACTGCCGGGCCTTGGCCAGGTGTTCATTGAGTTTTTTTGCCGCTGCATTCGTGCGCTCACTGGTGGACACTTGCGCCACCCCCACCCGCCACCACGACAGGTAGCCGTGGACCATGGTCTTGGGCAGCACCTTGATATCGATCAGCGTGGAGACGGTTTGCGTGCGGGCATCGGCCAACGCCGCTTCCAGCTGTTCCAGCGTGCTGACCTTGTAGGTCTTGCAGCCATAAGCCGCCGCACTCATGGCGAAATCCACCGGCACCAGGCCACCGTCGAGCTTGCCGCTCTCGGGGTTGCGGTAGCGGAACTCGGTGCCGAAGCTGTCCATGCCATTGCCGATTTGCAGGTTGTTGATGCAACCGAACGCCATGTTGTCCAACAGCACCACGTTGATCTTGCGCCGCTCCTGGATCGAGGTGGCCAGCTCCGAGTGCAGCATCATGTAGGAGCCATCGCCGACCAGGGCGTACACCTCCTTGCCTGGCTCGGCCAGCTTCACGCCCAGGGCGGCATTGATTTCATAGCCCATGCATGAATAGCCATACTCGACGTGGTAGGTGTTGACGCCCTTGCTGCGCCAGGCGCGCTGCAAATCGCCGGGCAGGCTGCCGGCGGCGGCCACAATGATCGCGTCATCGGCCAGGCGTGCATTGAGCACGCCGAGCACCGCGCTTTGGGTCAGGCACGAACCGGTCAGTTCGATGAATTCGCGCAGGACGGCACGGTCCAGGTGGTCGTCGACTTCGGGGACGAACTCATCACCCAGGTATTGCACCTGATGCACGCGGTCCACTTCGGCGTCGAGTTGCGCCTTGGCGTCGGCGATCTGCTCGCCCCAGCCCGAGCGGTAATCGCCCAGAGCAGTGGCCAGTGCTTCAAGGGCCACTTTTGCATCGGCCAGCACTTGCACACCGTCCAGCTTCAAGGCATCGGCTGGGCTGATATTGAGGTTGAGAAACTTCACCTCGGGGTGCTTGAACAGCGATTTTGACGAGGTGGTGAAGTCGGTATAACGGGTGCCGATGCCAATAATCAGGTCGGCCTCGGGCGCCAGCAGGTTGGCCGCCAGGCAGCCGGTTTCGCCGATGCCGCCGACGTTCAGCGTATGGCTGGACACCAGGGCGCTCTTGCCCGCCTGGGTTTCCGCGAAGGGAATATCGAACCGCTCGGCAAAGGCTTGCAGTGCCTGGTTGGCGCCGGAGTACTTGACCCCGCCGCCGCAAATGATCAGCGGCTTGCGCTTGCCACCAAACGCCGCCAGCGCGTCATCGAGCATGGCGCGGGTGGCCGGGCGTCGGTCGATGCGGTGTACGCGTTTTTGCAGGAAGTAATCGGGGTAGTCCCAGGCTTCGGCTTGTACATCCTGGGGCAAGGCCAGTGTTACCGCGCCGGTTTCGGCCGGGTCGGTCAGCACGCGCATGGCGTGGATCGCCGCGGTCATCAGTTGCTCGGGGCGGTTGATGCGGTCCCAGTACTTGCTCACGGAACGGAAGGCGTCGTTGGTGCTGATGCTCAGGTCGTGGAACTGCTCGATCTGCTGCAACACCGGGTCGGGCTGGCGGCTGGCATACACATCGCCGGGCAGCAACAGCAACGGGATGCGGTTGGCGGTGGCGGTGGCTGCGGCGGTGAGCATATTGGCCGCGCCCGGCCCGACCGAGGCCGTGCACGCATAGATCTTGCGGCGCAGGTGCTGCTTGGCAAATCCGATGGCGGCATGGGCCATGCCTTGCTCATTGCGGCCCTGATGCACCACCAGGTCGCCGCTGTCCTGCTCCAGGGCCTGGCCGAGGCCCAACACATTGCCATGCCCGAAAATAGTGAATACGCCGGCGACAAACTTGCTCTGTACGCCGTCGACTTCGATGTATTGGTTGTCCAGGAACTTCACCAGGGCCTGGGCCATGGTCAATCGTGTTGTGGTCATTACTTGCACCTTGTGTGACTGCAATTGAAGGGTTCAACACCGATCCAGTGTGGGAACTGGCTTGCCTGCGATAGCGGTATGTCAGGCAATACATGTGCAACTGATAGACCGCTATCGCAGGCAAGCCAGCTCCCACATTTTGATCGCGTTATGGCAGGGGCTTTTGCAAGTACGCCATGCTGCTGCCCAACGCCTGCCGGATATCCGCCAACCCATGCACGCTTTCGGCAAACGGCTCGAACGACAAATAGCCGCTGTAGCCGGTGCTCAGCAAGGTCTCGATCTGCGCCGCATTGCCGAGGATATCGTCCTCGCCCACCAACACGCGGTGGCCGTCGCGGATCGAGTCCAGCGGCGCCTCGCGGTCTTCCACTCCGGAGATATGCACCAGGCCGGTCAGTTCCGGGAAGAACTCATGCTCGCCGGCCAGGTGATGGTGAAAGGTGTCGTGCACCACCCGGAATACATCCAGGCCACCGATGGCCTTGATGGCATCCACTGCCACGCGCTTGCGGCGCAGAGCGGATACCGTGAAGCCCAGGGGCTCGATGAAACCGAGAATCCCGTACTCGCGCAGGATCAACGCCAGTTCGCTCAACGCCGTGCGCAAACCGGCGGCGCGCTGCGCGTCGTTGCGCGTATCGCCAGGCTGATTGAACGGGCACATCACCAAGCCTTCGGCCCCGCACTCACGGGCGTAGGTGGCCAGTTCGATTGCCTGGGCACGGCGCTCGTCGTTCCACACATCAAAGGGGTACAGCGCGTTGATCGACAGCACCTTGATACCCTGCGCTGCGCACAACTCGCGCACGCGGCTGGCGGGTGTGCCGTATTCGATTTCACGGTTTTTGAGGTCGTTGCGGATCTCAATGGCCTCGCAGTTGAGGGCAGCCGCCAACTGGATGAAATCCGGCAAGGACAGGTGGGGGGCGACTATGCGGTTAAGGGCAAAACGTAGCGGCGACTTCATTGTTTTTGTTCTCCGTCCAACACCGTTTAGAGGTCCAGCAGCCAGCTGTGCTGCGGGTCGTTATGGAAATGCCAGGCGCGCTTGGGGCCGGCCATCACGTTCAGGTAATAAGACTCGTAGCCGTACGGCACGCTGACCGGGTGATAGCCCTTGGGCACCACCACCAGGTCGCTGTTTTCCACGGCCATGGCCTGGTCAATGCTGCGATCGTCGGTGTACACGCGCTGGAATACAAAGCCCTGGGGCGGGTTGACCTGGTGGTAGTAGGTCTCTTCCAGGAAGCTCTGGTGCGGCAGGTCGTCGGTGTCGTGCTTGTGCGGCGGGTAGCTGGAGGAATGCCCGGACGGCGTGCGTACTTCCACCACCAGCAGCGAATGGGCCGGCTCGCTGTCGGGCAGGATGTCGCACACGTAGCGGGTATTGGCGCCTTTGCCGCGCACACTGCGCTTGCACTGCTCGGGGCGGATTAAGCGCGGGGCAAAACCCTTGGCACCCGGCGCTGCGCAGACGGCGATCTGCACATCGCTCAGGGCCGTGACCTGGGCGTCGGTGCCCGGCGGGAAATAGGCGGCGAACGGTGATTTGTCTTCGAACACCGACTGGCGATCACCCAGGTTCTGCCAATTGAAACCTTCACCTTCGATATTCACCCGACCGCTGAGCAGCACCAGGCACAGTTCCTGATCACCGGCGCTGACCGGCAGGGTTTCGCCCAGGCTCAGGCGGTAGGCGGCAAAGCCTACGTACTCCAGGCGACCCGCCTCCAGGGCAACCATGGTTTGCCCGCGTTTGCTGCTTTTGACCAACAAGCTCATCACTCAAGTCCTCTGGTTGAGAAGCGCACGCAGGGTGTCGTAACCCTTCTTCGCGTAGATATAGCTGGGCGCCACGGCCGGGTCCTGCTCGGCTTCCACCACCAGCCAGCCCTTGTAGCTGGCCGCGAGCAACACATCCAGCAACGGTGCGAAGTCGATATCTCCATCGCCGGGCACGGTAAAGGTGCCGTTGACGATGCAGTCCGGGAAGCTCCACATCTGGTTGCGCGCCAGTTGCACCACGGGTTTGCGTACGTCCTTGAAATGCACATGGCAGACGCGGTCGATATGCTTGCGCAGTACTTCGATGGGTTCGCCGCCGCCCATGTAGCAGTGGCCCGAATCGAACAGCAGGCCGACTTCCGGGCCCGTACGTTTCATCAACTGGTCGATGTCGTCGGGGGATTCGACGTAGGCGCCCATATGGTGGTGGTAGGCCAGACGCACGCCCTGGGACAAGGTGAAGCGCGCCAGCTCGGTGAGCTTGTCGGCGTAAGCCTGCCAGGCCTGTTCACTGTGAAAACGCGGGCGTTCAATCAGGCGGATCCGCGAGCCCTGGATCGAGTCGGCCACTTCGCCGTATACCAGCACCGAGGCGCCGTTGTGTTTGAGCAGTTCGACATGGCCGGCAATGGCTTCGATTTCTTCAGCCACCGAACGGCGGGCCAGGCGGCTGGAGTACCAACCGGACACCAGCGCCAGGTCATAAGGACGCAGCACGTCAGCGACGCCCTTGGCATCCTTGGGGAATTTGCCGTTGAGTTCAAAACCTTCGTAGCCGATGTCCTTGCCTTCGCTCAGGGCCGTGCTCAGCGGGGTCTCACCGCCGAGGGCCGGGAGGTCGTCGTTGCTCCAGGAGATCGGGTTGATGCCAATTCGGATTGCGGGCATGGCTGCACCTTTTGTTTTTATCTTCAGAATTCACTGGAATCTGCTTTGTGTGGGAGCTGGCTTGCCTGCGATAGCAGCGTGTCAGGCAGAACATTTGCAACTGATAGGTTGCTATCGCAGGCAAGCCAGCTCCCACATCTGATCGTATTTACTGTCGGGCACTGAGCCAGGCATTGATGAGCTGTTCGAAGGTCTGCTGCACCTGCTGGATCAGCGTTTCGTCATCAATCTCCCCCGCCATCCACGCCCGGCTCGGCTCGTGGAAGATCGTGCGGCCCACGGCAAACCCACGGCAGGTGCTGCTCTGGCTGGCCTGCTTGAAACCATCGGCGAGAAACTCGGGGGAAGCATTCAGGCCCAGCAACACCACGCCGCGGCAGTAGGGGTCGCGTTCCTGGATCAGTTCGTCGAGCTTTTTCCAGTCTGCGGCCGACTGGGTTTCGATCTTCCACCAGGCCGGGTAGATGCCCAGGTTGTAGAGGCGCTTGAGGCTGCGATAGAGCACGTCCGGGTAGGTGGACGGGTGATCCTTGGGCGGGATGACTTCCAGCAGCAGTTCGTGGCCACTGACCAACGACGCCTCGTACACCGCCTTGAGTTGCGCTTCCTGTTCCAGGCGCAGCATCGGCTCGTCATCGGGGTGAAATTGCACCAGGCACTTGATGATGTGTTCCTGGGGCCAGGCAATCAGGTTGCTGCCAATTGAACGGCCGTGCTCGAACGCCAGGGGCCGCGAGTTCTGCACCTCCACCGGGCGCGCGATCCACCAGCCGCGACCCGTGGCCGCGTTGAGTGCATCCTGGCCAAAGCGTTGGTCGGCGAGCAGGCCCACATCGGCCTCGACGCCCTGCTCGCTGAGTTTGCGCTCCACGCGTTCGATGGCCTGGATAAACAACTGCTTGATGTCGCTGATACGCTCAGGGGCCTGGCCGCCTTTTTGCGCCAGCTCCACCAATTGCCAGCGGTGGTCGAAGGCAAATACGAACAGTTGCTTCCAGGCTTTGCGCGGCACCGTGACACGGTGCAGGCGTTGCAGGGTCACGTCCTGGTCCGGCCGGGTGATGGGCACGGGGCTGCTGAACAGGTAATCGAGTTCGGCGGGGGTCGGCATCGCTGGCGCACAGGCGTGGCGCGACACCACCAGGCCGCCACAGGCATTGGCCAACTGGCTGCAACGCTCATCGCTGGCGTCATTGATCCAGCCGCTGAGAAAGCCCGACATAAAGGCATCACCGGCGCCCAGCACGTTGAGCACTTCAACCCGTACACCGGGGTAGATCGCCCCGTCTTCCAGGCGCGCGGGAATCGCGCCGTGGATCACCGTGCAGCCCTGGGGGCCGAGCTTGACCACCAGGGTCGCCGGGGTCAGTTCACGCACGGTACGCAGGGCCGTGAGCAGGTCTTCACTGCCGCCGGCGATGAGGAATTCCTCTTCGGTGCCGACGATCAGGTCGAAACGCGGCAGGATCTTCTGCACATGCTGGCTGACATTCTGGTCGGCAACAAAACGAGTTTCGCCATCGGCCTTGCCGGCCAGGCCCCACAACACGGGGCGATAGTCGATGTCCAGCACGCGCTTGACGTTGTGCTTGGCCGCATAATCCAGGGCCTGCAGGCTGGCCTTGTACACGCCGTCGGTGGAGAAATGCGTACCGGTGATCAACAGCGCCTTGCTCGAGGCAATAAAGGCTTCGCTGATGTCTTCGGCGCGCAGGGCCATGTCGGCGCAGTTTTCGCGGTAGAACACCAGGGGGAAGGTTTCACGGTCTTTTAGGCCCAGCAGCACCAGGGCGGTGAGGCGCTCCGGGTCGACCTTGATGCCGCTGACATCGCAGCCTTCGCGGGCCAGGGACTCCACCAGGAAACGGCCCATGTGGTCATCCCCTACCCGGCTCAGCATCGCCGACTTGAGCCCAAGCCTGGCGGTGCCGAAAGCGA
The DNA here is from genome assembly GCF_018135665.1 of Pseudomonas sp. B2021. NCBI lineage: Bacteria > Pseudomonadati > Pseudomonadota > Gammaproteobacteria > Pseudomonadales > Pseudomonadaceae > Pseudomonas > Pseudomonas sp. B2021. Next base: position 2,742,236 of record NZ_SMOF01000001.1, on the reverse strand, counting down.
TATTGGCGGAGGAACCGCCCAGATACTTGGCGAAGCTGGACACATCTTCAAGCCGCGCACCGACTTGCTGCGCATAGAGATCGACGCCCAGGCGCCCGAGGCAAATCAGATCCAATTGACGCCCACTGGCAAAACGAGTCTGGCCCATGCTGGCTCCTGTTATTTTTATCAGCCTGCGTTGTGCCGCCGTGGCGACGGCAAACGCTCTTGGTGGGAGCAGACTAGAACGTCCGCGGGCAGCAATCAATATTTATTCCATAATTATTTTTAGTGGAATATTTTTTCCAATACCTCAGGATAGTGGCACGCCAGCGCCCATGCATCGTTTCAGCAGGCCACGCGGGCCGTGATGCCGGGGTATTTTTTTGCGCCTACCCTGTAGACTTGCGCCACCCATCAGCGCATCAGACGAACACGCCAGAAGGATTGCCCATGTCCCGCACCGATCCCGAGACCACCCTGGAAGAAACTGTCGCCAGCCCTCCGGTCAATGCCGAACGCCTGTTGCAGCTGATCACCGACGAATACGAGAGCCTGCCGCGACAGCTCAAACGCATCGCCAGTTACATGAGCCAGCAGAGCGACCGGATCATGGTCGACCGCATCAGCGACATCGCCCGCGAGTGCGAAGTGCACCCCTCGGCCATCGTGCGGTTTTCCCAGCGTTTCGGCTTCAGTGGGTTCAGTGAGATGCAGGCTTTGTTTCGCGAGGCGTATACCCACAAGACCACGCCGGTGCAGAACTACCAGCAGCGCATCCGCAGCATGATCGCCAACAAGTCGCAGAAGGCCAGCGGCGGCGACCTGGCGCGCGAGTGCGTCAACGCCACCTTGTCGGGCATCGAACGCCTGGGGCTGGAGCTGGACGACGCGGCCTTCGAGAAAGCCGTAGACCTGGTGGTCAATGCCGACAACATCTACGTGGTTGGCGTGCGCCGCTCCTTTGCGGTGGCCGACTACCTGGTCTACAACCTGCAGCACACCAACAAGCGCATCCACTTGATCTCAGGCCTAGGCGGCAGTTACCGCGAGCAGATGCGCAGCGTACGCGCCAATGACCTGGTGATTGCGATCAGTTTTACGCCCTACGGCAAAGAGACCCAGCACTGCCTGCGCATTGCGCAGCATCACCAGGCCAAGACCCTGATAATCACCGACAGCAACCTGTCGCCCCTGGCCAAGCGGGCGAACGCGGTGCTGTTGGTCAATGAAGGTTCTTCGTTTGCTTTCCGCTCGCTGAGCGCCACGCTGTGCCTGTGCCAGGCGTTGTTTATTGCGGTGGCGTATCGGTTGGAATTGAAGGTGGATGAGATCCATGAGCAGGTAGGATTTGACGACTGACAAGGCTTGCTCTATTTGCCCTCTGTAGGAGCGAGCCAGGAGTGGGTTTAGTGCATGAAGATCGCAATCAGGATGATCACTGGAATCGGCACGCCGAGGAACCACAGCAGTAATGAGCGCATCATGTTCTCCTTGAATTAACGAACGTAGTTTTCGGTTTCGACGTACACCACGGCATCCCGGCGGCGACCGCCGAAGGTGGCGGCGAAGCTGGCGAAGAACGCCCCGATGAGCAGCGCTACAAAGGTCCACAGCGAGGTGTAAGCCGCCACTTTCGCTGCGGTTTCAGCAGCTTGCTTGGCTTTGAGCTTGGCGTCTTCGACGGCTTTGCGCGCATCGCCATAGACCTTGTCGATGCGGGCTTCGGCATCGGCCTGGCTCAGGTTGGTACGTTGGCTGATCAGTTGGGCCAGGTAGGCACGATCTTCCGCTGCCAGTTGGCCGTCGTTGCTCAACGTGCGCGTCAGGATGCGACCGACTACGGCGTGGGCTGCATCATCGCTGACCGCCGCGGGGCGATCATCGCGGAACAGGCTGTCGACGTAATAACCGAAGTCACCACTGTCGGCACCCTTGGCCGCACTGCCCGCCGCCTGGGTGAGGCCGCTGGCCGCGCCCGAAGCCACACTCGCACCCGCTTTCACGCCGCCGCTGACCACACTGCTGACCGAACCGACCACCAGCATCGCCGTGATCAATGTGGCCACTGCCCACGCCAGGAAACCATGGGCGGTATCGCGAAAGTACACCTCGTCGCCGTGCATGTTGGCCCACTTCACCCGCAACCGACCGGCGATGTAACCGCCCAGGCCAGAAGCGACAATCTGGGTGAACGCCAGCCAGACAATCGTGGAAATGCCAAGGCCCTTGGCGCTGATACCGCTGTTAGCCCACGGCGACACCGCCGAAAAGCCCAGGCCGAAACCCAGCAACACCAGGATCAATGACAAGGCGGCCGCCGCAGCGGCACCGGCGAAAATCGCCCCCCAGGAAACCCCGGAGAGCGTGCTTGACTCTTGCAGCGTGGATGAGGATGTGATCATTGTTGTTTTGCTCCAGGCACGAAAAATGATGTTACAAGTCTCAAAACGGACAGTGCAGGCAGCGTGCCAGCTGCGACTAAAATTAAATTCCTTTAATTTCAATGGTTTATTTAAATTGAACTTAGCCAGATCATGCAGGTTGCAATAAATGGCGATATCAGGCGGGCGTAATGCACTCTCCTGTGGGAGCTGGCTTGCCGGCGATGGCGGCGTGACAGCCACTGAATATGCCAGCAGGTAAGCCGCCATCGCAGCATAGGTATCTACACAACTTTGTGGACTGTAACAGCGGACGGTAACCACGATGCGAAGCGAGCCGCTCTTGATCTGCTTTTGATCTTGATCTTAGGCGCCCCGTTAAACCACGCTGGCCGGAATTCGACAGGTATTTGGGGGGTAAACCGGCAGGGATGCCGGTGGATTACGGGCACACCGAGCCTAAGCGAGGTGCCGAGTGGTGGGGCAAGAGC
>NZ_SMOF01000001.1:2654014-2739342 GCF_018135665.1 Pseudomonas sp. B2021 | reverse complement strand
AAGCAAAACGCTCTTGCCCCACCACTCGGCACCTCGCTTAGGCTCGGTGTGCCCGTAATCCACCGGCATCCCTGCCGGTTTACCCCCCAAATCCCTGGCGAATTCCGGCCAGCGTGGTTTAACGGGGCGCCTGAGATCAAGATCACAAGCAGATCAAGAGCAAGAGCAAGAGCGGCTCGCTTCGCATCGTGGTTACCGTCTTTACTGCTCGCGTTAACCCGTCACTGGGCTCCGCCAGTCATCCGAGCCGGACGTACCGGCGACTTCGTGAGTCCAGATGATCTTGCGATAGGTGAAGTGCACATCCTCCAGATGGGTGAAGTGGGCGTTGTCTGGGGCCTGGCAGTTGGGCATGCGCGATTGGATGTCGACGATGGTGGCGCCTTCCAGTTCAATCGTGAAGTAATGCTCCTGGGTTCCGGCCGAGGAGGTGCGTAGCCATTCGAGGCGGCAGGACACTTCTTCGCCGGTGGTCAGGGCGCTGAACAGCAAGGGTGAGGATTTATCGAAAACCTTGCTGATCATCAGCGGTTTATGCACGCGCTGACCGGTCGGCTGGCCCGACTGCGGGTCGCGGGGAATGATTACCTGATGAGCAAACGCCTGCACCAGAATCTGGTCCTCATGGCCTTCCTGATAAATGTTGCCTACCGAGTCCTGGGTAAATGTGCCTGCCGTAATCAAACCTTGTTTGACACCGGTGATGGAGAGGTACGCGGGTGTGGGCATGACGGGTTTCCTTGCCTGTTTGAGTAGGTATTGCCGGGCAGCGAGAGCGCTGACCGGGCAGGTTCCTATAACAAGAAGCGTGCCTGAAAGTGTGAGGCTCAATGAAATAAGGGCGAAAAATACTCAGCATCCTTTATTGAGCATTTGCTGTAGTGCTGTGGGTGGTTTTTAGTGTCATTAGTTGCACAGATATGCGCATTTAGTTGCTCATGTCATATGTTTGGCAAATTCATGGTTTTAGGCTGTGGATGATGGGTTTCGCTTGGGTTGGCTGCGCAAATAGCTGCGCAGGCCGTTATTTTCAAGTGGTGTAGGATGTTTCTTAAGTTTCGTTCTGTTGCTTGCTGATTGTTTTTTTCGTGGCTAAGGTTCGCTCACTTCAATGTGTTTTGAGCGGAAGTTCAAGGGCGGTTTAACAATGATGTTAATTTTGCCTACTTTGCCTTGGATGGTTGTGTGCAGCCCAAAATCGTTTATTCAGAACAGCAATATGCCTATTACTTAGAACTTGCACGGACAGCGTGCTCGCCAAGCAGTTTTGTTGGCAGTGATATGCGCTATTCAAGTGAGTTTGAAGTGCTGGAAACCGAGCTGGGCAAGGCGCACTCCATTCATGGTGCGGGCCTGCCGGATTGGCAGAAGATCAGCGAAATCAGCGAGTGCATTCTGCGTGAGCATTCCAAGGATCTGCGCGTCCTCGTTTGGTTGATTTGGGCCCTGTACCAGCGTGATTCATTTGCTGGGTTGCTGGCGGGGCTCGGTGTGTTGCGTGAACTCTGCGAGCATCATTGGGCGCAGGTCTATCCCGTTAAGCTGCGTACCCGCATTGCGGCGTTTGGCTGGTTGGTGTCGCGCCTTGAACAAGCGTGTGCGCACAACGTCCCGCTGGAGGATCAACGACCTTTATGCCAAGCGCTTCTGGAACACCTGGAATGTCTTGATCGGCTATGGGGCGAACAGCTTGGTAGCGAGGCGCCGTTGCTGTTGCCGGTTCGCCGGCAGCTGTCGGCGCGTTTGGCCCAGGCTACAGCCGAACCTGGCGGCGTCGCGGGCGTCATTGCCCAGGTCAAGCCAGCGCCAACTCCGCGGCTAGAGCCCGAGCAACCGCTCAATAACGAAAAAGATGCGCACAAACGGCTGCGCGCATTGCAGGAGCAGGCTCGGCCTTTGTGTGCCTGGTGGTTGCGTGAGGATGCCACCGACCCGCGTGCCTTGCGCCTGGGCCGAACCCTGGCCTGGCTGATGCTCGTCAATTATCCCGACGCCAATAGTGAGCGGGTGACGGCGCTGCGCCCATTGGCTGGCGACAAGCGCAAGCGCTATCAAGACCGCTTCAGCCAAGGCCATTACGCCGATCTGTTGCTTGAACTTGAGGTCAGCCTGGCCGGTGCGATGTTCTGGTTCGACGGGTTGCGCATGGTCTGGGAGTGCCTGGAGGCCTTGCACGCAGAGCTGGCCATGACCGAACTGGAAATGCAATTCGCTCTGCTGCTGCATCGCCTGCCGAACCTGCCTGAGTATAGGTTCGAGGACGGCACGCCCTTTGCCGACCCCGCGACAGGTGAGTGGATCGCGCTTCATGTGATGCGTCACGTACACAAGCCCGAGCCCTCCAGGGTTGTCGTCGACAGCCTCGCCCAGCCTTGGGAAGCGGCGTTGCAAGCGGTGATGCCCTGCCTGCGCAAGGACGGCCTCAAGGCTGCGGTGGGTGTGTTCAAGCAAGGGCTGCGGGCGGCGTGCGGTGATCGAGCGCGCTTTCATTGGCACCTGGCGCTGGCCAGGTTGTGTGTGGCGGCCGGCAAGCATGACCTGGCCAGGATCCAGCTGGAACAACTCGACCTGCAGTTACAGCGCACGGGCCTGGAAAATTGGGAGCCGGAGTTGGCCGTGCAAGTCGGCCAGCTCCTGTATCGCTGCTACGACCTGTTGCCACAAAGCCAAACCGTACAAGACGCAAAAGACACCCTGCATCGCCGGTTGTGCCATTTCGACCTGGAAGCAGTACTTGAATAGTGCCTCATCAAAAAGGAAAAGCACCATGGCCAAAGACGGTTCGGTAGCCCCAAAGGAACGTATCAACATTACCTTCAAACCCGCCGTCGGTAGCGCTCAGGAAGACGTCGAACTGCCGTTGAAGCTGCTGGTGCTGGGAGATTTTTCCCTGCGCACGGACCCGCGCAAACTTGAGGATCGCAAGCCCATCGGCATCGACAAGCACACCTTTGACGAGGTGTTGGCAAAGCAAGCATTGAGCCTGACGCTGAGCGTGCCCAACCGCCTCCAGGAGGCAGCCGACGTGGAAGAGTTGCCGGTCCAGGTGCGGATCAACACGATGAAGGACTTCAACCCCGCGAACCTGGTGGAGCAGATCCCGCAATTGCAAAAGCTGATGGCTTTGCGTGAGGCGTTGGTGGCGCTCAAGGGCCCGCTGGGTAATACGCCCAGCTTTCGCAACGCTATCGAGCGGACGCTGGCCAATGGCGACTCGCGCGCACGAGTGCTCGCCGAATTGGGGCTGGATAGGCCCCAAGCCTGACATTTTCAGTAAAAGGACACTGACACCATGACCACCATTCAACACGGCACGCAACCCATACAGGTTATCGAAGGCGGTAGCATCCTCGATAACATCATTTCCCAGACATTGCTCAGCGCCGACGACGAGGCTTATGGCATCGCCAAGCGCGGGGTGTCGGCGTTTATCGCAGAGCTGGTCAAGCCACATAATTGTGACGAACCGGTAAAAAAACGCCTGGTCGACCGGATGATCGCCGAGATCGATACCAAGCTCAGCGAGCAAATGGATGAGATTCTTCACCACCCGGAGTTCCAGGCACTGGAGGCTTCGTGGCGAGGCTTGCAGTTGCTGGTTGATCGCACCGATTTTCGCGAGAACATCAAGATCGAGCTGTTGAATGTCTCGCGCCAGGACCTGCTGGATGATTTTGAAGACTCCTCGGAAATTACCCAGTCCGGGTTGTACAAACACGTCTATAGCGCCGAATACGGCCAGTTTGGCGGCCAGCCGGTGGGCGCGATCATTGCCAACTACTTTCTTTCGCCCAGTGCACCCGATGTGAAACTGATGCAATACGCATCCAGCGTCGCCGGCATGGCCCACGCACCCTTTATCGCTGCGGCGGGGCCGAGTTTCTTCGGCTTGGAAAGCTTCACCGGGTTGCCCGACCTGAAGGATCTGCGGGACCATTTCGAAGGCCCGCAGTTTGCCAAATGGCAAAGTTTCCGGCAGAGCGAAGACGCCCGATATATTGGCCTTACCGTACCGCGCTTTCTGCTGCGCACCCCGTATGACCCCCTTGAGTGCCCGGTCAAGACCTTCGCCTACCAGGAGAATGTGGTTAACAGCCACGAGCATTACTTGTGGGGCAATACCGCCTACGCCTTCGCCACTCGCCTGACCGATAGCTTTGCGCGCTTTCGCTGGTGCCCCAACATCATTGGCCCGCAAAGCGGCGGGGCGGTCGAAGACCTTCCGCTGCATCACTTCCAGAGCATGGGCGAGATCGAAACCAAGATTCCTACGGAGGTGCTGATTTCGGACCGGCGTGAGTACGAGCTGGCACAAGAAGGTTTCATCGCCTTGACCATGCGCAAGGGCAGCGACAACGCAGCGTTTTTTTCCGCCAGCTCCGTGCAGAAGCCCAAATCCTTTGGCATCAGTGAGGAGGGCCGGGCGGCAGAGCTCAATTACCGCTTGGGCACTCAATTGCCCTACATGATGGTGGTCAACCGCCTGGCTCATTACCTCAAGGTGCTGCAACGGGAGCAGTTGGGCGCATGGAAAGAGCGCACGGACCTGGAGTTGGAACTCAACAAATGGGTTCGCCAATACGTCGCGGACCAGGAAAACCCCAGCGCCGAGGTGCGTGGGCGTCGCCCCTTGCGTGCCGCGCGCATTGTGGTCAGCGATGTCGAGGGAGAGCCTGGCTGGTATCGGGTCAACGTCACGGTACGCCCGCATTTCAAATACATGGGGGCAGACTTCACGTTGTCCCTGGTCGGCAAGCTCGATAAAGAATGAGCAGAGGCCAGGGCATGCTTGAGCACAACAGCCTTTTCGAACGCCTTGAGCGTGGTGCGTCTAACCCGGGCGCCGCCGTGGCGTCCATCGCCGCACATTTGGGGAAAATGCTCAGCACTCGTGCGGGCAGTGTCCGGACGCTGCCTGATTATGGCTTGCCTGACCTCAATGACATGCGGCTCAGCTTGCATGAATCCTTGAGTCAGTCGCGCCTGCATATCGAACGGTTTATCCAGGCCTATGAGCCGCGGCTGACGAATGTACGTGTCAGGCTGCTGCCGGTTGTGCGTGACTCCTTGTCCCTGGCATTCGCCATTGAGGCTGAGCGGATGATTGAGGGTGCCCTGCATCCTGTGGTGTTCCACGCGCGCCTTATCGATACCGGGCGGGTTGAGGTCTGTGCCGATGACGCTTAACCGTTATTTTCAAAGTGAACTCAGCGCGCTGCGCCAACTGGGGCGGCGTTTTTCCGAACGTAATCCCGCCCTGGCGCCGTTTCTTGGCGAAGCCGGCCAGGACCCGGATGTCGAGCGCTTGCTGGAGGGCTTCGCATTCCTGACCGGGCGCCTGCGCCAGAAGCTGGATGACGAACTGCCGGAGTTGACGCACTCATTGATGCACCTGCTCTGGCCCCATTACATGCGGCCGATACCGGCCTTCAGCATCCTGCAATTCGACCCGTTGAAACGTGCCGGCCCCAGCGTTCGGGTGGCTCGGGACACTGCTGTGCAAAGCGCCCCCATCCAAGGAGAGCGTTGCCGGTTCCGCACCTGCTATGCCACCGACGTCATGCCGTTGCAGCTCAACGGCCTGGAATACAGATGCCAGGGCGAAGGGGCCTGGTTGGACTTGCGCCTGCGCATGAGTGTCGACGGCAGCTTCAGTGAGTTGATATTCGATTCGCTGCGACTGCACCTGGCCGGTGACCATTACATCAGTCAGGGACTGTATCTGAGCCTATTGCGGCACCTGGAGGGCATCAGCCTGCAGCTCGTGGATCACGATGGTCTGCCGATCAACGCCGGCGATGGTCAACCCGTGACGCTGCGGCTCAATGCCAACCACGTCCGGCCGGTGGGGTTTGCCCCGGAGCAGGCGTTGATTCCTTATCCGCAGAACACCCTGGAGGGTTATCGGCACCTGCAGGAGTACTTCGCGTTTCCCGAGAAGTACCTGTTTGTCGATGTCGAAGGCCTGGACGTGTTGCACACGTTGTCTCACGAGTTGCTCCGGCAGGCGCACGGCCTGGTGATGCGTTTCGAACTTCGCACCCAGGGCCGTGAGCCCCTGCGTCCTACCCTGGATAACGTGAAGCTGTATTGCACGCCCATCGTCAACCTGTTTACCCAGGATGCCGTTCCCATTCGCCTGGACGGTAAACAGGACGAGTACCTCCTGGTGCCTGGGGAATACACGCCGGGCAATGCCAGCGTGTTTTCCGTGGATAAGGTCACCGGCTGGCGCCCCGGTGGTTTGGGCTATCAAACCTACGTGCCGTTCGAGTCGTTTGAACATGATTGCAACAGTGAGCCTTTGGCGGCACCGCCCAGCTACAGCATTCGCCAACGTTCGTCGGTCCAACATGCCGGGCTCGACACCTGGATGGGGTTCGGCAATCGCCGCGAACAGGGCCAGGAAACCCTGTCGGTTGAACTGACCTGCACCAATTGCAATCTGCCACGGCAATTACGTGCAGGCGACATCAACCAGCCCGGCGAACAGACACCGGAGTCGTTGACGTTCCGCAATATCACCGCGCCAACGGCGAGCTACGCGCCGCCCCTGGACCAGAATTTTCTGTGGAAGCTCATCAGCAACATGTCGCTCAACTATTTGTCGTTGACCGATATCAACGCCTTGAGAGTGATTCTCGAAACCTACGACCTGCCGCGTTATTACGATCGCCAGGCGCTGAAGGTCAGCCAGAAAAGACTGGGGGCGTTGCGCGCTATCTGTCATGAGGCGATTGATCGCCTTCATCGTGGGTTGCCCGTGCGAGGTGTGCGGGTCGATCTGACCGTCGATTCCCAGGGCTTTGTCGGTCAGGGCGACTTGTTTGTATTCGCTTCGGTCCTCAATCAGTTCTTTGCGCTTTATGCCAGCCTCAATTCCCATCACGAGTTGCGTGTCATCAGCACACAAGGAGACGTGTATCTATGGCCATCCCGGATCGGGCAGCAACCCCTGCTCTGAATCAACTTTGCCGGGGTATCCGTGAATACACGCTGTTCCAGGCGGTTTTGCAGGTCACCGAGCGATTGCGTGAGGCTCATCCGCTGCTGGATGAGGACGCGCTGTACGACCAGTTGGAGTTCCAGGCCAACCCTGGCTTGGGGTTTGCCGCGCACGATATTGACCGAGTGGAGTTCTTTATGGAACACGGGCATTTGCGCGCACGCCTGCGTCTCAATGTGCTGGGGTTATTTGGCGCCGGGTCCCCACTGCCTGCGTTTTATGGTGAGCAGGCATTTGCCGAACAGCCGGGTGGCAACCCGACTCGAGACTTCCTCGATCTGTTCCATCATCGCCTGCACCGGCTGATGCTCCCGATCTGGCGCAAATACCGCTATCGGGCGTGTTTCCGGGCAGGCGCCAATGACGGTTTTTCCGAGCAGATGTTTGCCCTGACGGGGCTCGGTGGTGCCGCGATCCGTGGCGCTTGCCAGCTCGATTGCAAGCGCTTGCTGCTCTACCTGGGCCTGCTGAGTGTGCGTGTGCACTCGGCGGCGTTGATTGAGTCGGTCCTGCGTTACTACTTCAAGCACGACGCGTTGTTTATCGAGCAGTGGGTTGAACGCCAGGTCGAGGTCAGCCAGGTACAGCGCAATGACTTGGGACGGGCCAACAGTGTGCTTGGCGAGGACCTGGTGCTGGGGCGCCGCGTCGCTGACCGCAGTGGCAAGTTCAGGGTGCATGTCCGCGCGTTGGGGTGGCAGCGTTTTCACGACTTCCTTCCCACGGGAAAGGCCTGTCAGCCGCTGCGCTCGCTGGTGCGCCTGACCCTGCGCGATCCATTGGAATACGACCTGCGTCTGGTAATGGCACAGGGTCAGATCAGAGCCCTGCACATTGGCGAAAACACGATTTGCCGCTTGGGCTGGACCACCTGGTTGGGGCGCGAGCGGGCCGATGGCGTCGTCACGCTAACCGGCAATTTTCATTAGGGATGAATGGACATGATGAACAGGGATTTGCAACACATGATCGACGCACTGTCTGCCTGTTTCGCACGCTTGGGGTTCGAGCGTGATGAACACGCGTTGCTTGACGTATGTGTCAGCGCGGCGGCCCGGCTGAGCCAGTGCGACGTCAGCCAATTGTACCTGCTCGATGAAGTGACCGGCGGGCTTGAACTGATCGCCCAACATCTTGCCCAGGTGCCGTCGCTCGCCGTAGTGCCTTCACGGCCTGGTCAGCATTCCCAACAGTTGCTGCACGACACCTTGACCCAGGGCACAGCGTTGAGCCTGGAGGATGTGCAAGGCAGCGGCCATGACACGTGTTTCCTGCCAGCATTGGCGACACCTTGGCGGGCACTCTTAAGCGTGCCGCTGTTCAACCGGTGCGAACGCATGACTGGTGTGCTTGTGTGCGCCCGCCAACACCCGGCCCAGCTGCAAGGCTACGCTCCCTCCTTGGGGCATTTGGGCAGCTTCGCCGTCAACCAGTTGCGCATACTGCGCGATGGCCAGCCCAACGTTGGCACACAGCCCGAATGCAACACACCCTTGGCTGGTGCATACGGCTTGATTGGCACCAGCGCGGCGATGGAGCAGGCGTGCCGGCTGATCAGTAAAGTCTTGAACACCCCTTACACCGTGCTACTGCAGGGCGAGACCGGCACGGGCAAGGAAGTGGTGGCCCGGGCCATTCACGCGGCCGGGCCGCGTAAGGCGAAGGCGTTTGTGGTGCAAAACTGCGCGGCGTTCCCGGAAGGCTTGCTTGAAAGCGAGCTGTTCGGTTACCGCAAAGGCGCGTTCACGGGTGCCGAACGCAATCACGCGGGGCTGTTCGACACCGCACATGGCGGTACGTTGCTGTTGGATGAGATCGGCGATATGCCGCTGCCCTTGCAAGCCAAATTGCTACGGGTATTGCAGGAGGGTGAGGTTCGCCCGCTGGGTGCCAGTGCGGCACACAAGGTCGACGTGCGCATCATTGCCGCGACCCACCGCGACCTCGCGGCGATGGTCGCCGAAGGGCGCTTTCGTGAAGACCTCTATTACCGCCTGGCTCAGTTCCCCATCACCTTGCCGGCCCTGCGCGAGCGAGACGGCGATGTGCTGCAACTGGCGCGCCATTTCACGGCCAAGGTGTGCGCAGCGTTGGGCCGGCCACCTGTCGAGTGGTCGAATACGGCCCTCGATCAACTCTCCAGCCACGGTTTTCCCGGCAACGTGCGCGAGCTCAAATGCCTGGTGGAGCGCGCCGTGTTGTTGTGTGACGACCGCATAATTCGGCCCGAGCACCTGGCGCTGCCCCTGGCACCAAAGCCGGCCACTCCCGATGACGTGACGCTGCGCCAACGTATGCAGCGAGTGGAGCGCACGTTCCTGCTCGACTGCCTGCACAAGAACCACGGCAATCGCACCCGTACCGCGCGGGAGCTTGGGGTCGCCCGGCGTACCCTGCTTTACCGTCTGGCCCGTTTGAACATTCCCTTTGGTGATGCCCGGGAGGAACGCTGAATGACGCACTCGACTTTTACTGGGGGAGAAGCCTGATGCCTGATCGTGCGTGGCACGTCGTCGTGCTGGTGATGTGTTTGTTGGGAGGCTGTAACGCCAACTATGTGTTCGATGATGCCGAGTACCACCCCTTGGGTGATCCGCAGGCGATCATTCGTGGCCGCTGAAAGGAGAGGGCATGAAGCTGCAGCTTGTGTTTGAGGTCTGCGCGTGCGAAAGCGACAAGAGCCTACTTTTGGCCCGCAAAGTATTTGACGGTGCAGGCGGCGTGATCGGGCGCGGCCCTGGATGTGACTGGGTGATCCCTGACGCCAGCCGCGTACTCTCCAGCCATCATGGGTTGATCGGTTACCGTGAAGGCCGTTATTTCCTCACGGATATCAGCCGCAACGGTATAGGGCTGGCCAGCAGTCCTGAGCGCCTGCGCAAGGGGCAGGCGCGATTGATCAGTGACGGTGACGTCTTTGAGCTGGGGGTATTGACGATACGTGCGCGCCTGCTGGAATCGACGCGACCTTCCGACGAGTTGCTGACGCCCGCGGCAGTACCGATCCCCGATGACGCTTTCCTGTCGCTGGACCCGCTGCACGGCTTGGAGCTTGATCGCCAGCTGCAGGCCACCTCGGATGATCTGGAGGCCTTGAACAAGAGCGCCGATGAGCAAGCGATATGGGCAGATCACTTTGGGGCCGATAGCGAGCACGTGGCATTGCCGCGTCGGCAAGCCCCTTCGATAGGGGTTGCCGCCGTACCCGCTGTTGCGATGACGCCGTCGACCAACGAGGTGTTCTGGTCACAATTTGCAGCGGTCCTGGGTGTCGACCTTACGGCCCTCGACACGCTGGCCCGGGAGGCACTGGCGATCAAGGTGGCACGCTTGTTTCGGTTGACGATCGAAGGGCTGCAACACGGTTTGCGCACTCGGGAAGAACTGAATAACGAATTGGGTACGGCGGCGTTCGCCAGTCAGGGCACGGGCCAGAACCCCTTGAAAGTGTATCGCGACACCGATGCTGCGTTGGCCGCGATGCTCGATACCCGGGAGTTGGGGCAACTGCCTGCCGTGCGCGCCATTGCCCAGGTGCACCGAGAACTGCAGGTGCATCAGATTGCGCTGCTGGCCGCTTGTCGAAGCGCCATACGTAACGCCCGCGCGGCCTTTGAGCCCAGCCACCTGTTGGGGTGCTTTGAGTCCCAGGGCAAATCGGCCGGGTTTTTCTCCGATGGCGGGCATTGGCGGGCCTACCAGCGTCACTACCAGCGTGTGGTGGCGCAAGAACAGCAGAATGATCGCCCGTTGGGCGGCGACTTCGCCAAAGCCTACGAGGAGCAGTTGCGCCTGCTCTCCAGCCTGCACATTGATTTTCCAGGATGATAGTCATGTATCGAGCCACCCTTGTTTCGCTGTTGCTCTTGTGCGGGCTATTGGCGGGCTGCAGCGCCGTCTCACCATTCTCCACGCTGACCAAGCTGGATGTGGCGCTGACCGCCAGCGAGCTCGTCAACCCGGACCTGCACGGTCGTCCTTCTCCCGTGGTGGTGCAGTTGATCGAACTGCGCCATGGCGTCGCCTTTGAACATGCCGACTTCTTCAGCCTGTATGGCAATGCGCAGCAGGCGCTGCCCAAGGACTGGGTCGGCAGCGAGGAGGTTGAACTGCGCCCGGGTGACCGGCTGGCGCTCAAACTGCGCATCGCTCCTGAGAGCCGTTTTGTGGGAGTGCTGGCCGCTTATCGAGATTTGCCCCATGTCCAGTGGCGGCTGTTGGTGCCCTTGACGGTGCAGCAACGCAACCGTGCCGAGCTGGTGCTGGACCAGGGCGGTATACGTGTTGCTGACCCGCTCGCTGCTGTGGAGACGCAATAACATGCAGGTTCATAAAGTTATCTGGCAGGAAGGCATGTTGTTGCGGCCACAGCACTTGCAGCACAACGACCGTTATTACCAGCAGCAGCTCAATCAGACCCGCCTGCTGGGCAGTGACACCTGGGGTTTGCTCACGCTCGAACTCAATACACAGTACCTCAAGCTGGGCAAGCTGGTGGTCAACCAGGCCAGTGGCGTGTTACCGGACGGCAGCCTGTTTGAATTGAATGCCGCCATGGAGCCGCTGGTGCTGCAGGTGCCAAAGGATGCAGGCACGCAAGGGGTTTACCTGGCGCTGCCGCTGGCCAGCGGCAGTCACCTTGAGGTCCGCCAGCCTGCGCAAAGCGAGGTGTTGGCGCGCTACCTCAGCTGTGAAGTGGAAGTGGGAGACTCCAACGTGGGCGTGGATACGCGTTGCCGAATCCACTGCGCGCGCCCGGATTTACGTCTTGTGCTGGGTGAACAGCCGGGTGACCAGCACTTCGTCAAGCTCAAGGTGGCCCAGGTACTGAACGCCAGCAATGAGGGCGGCGTGAATCTGGATACGGCGTTCATCCCGACGTTTATCTTCGTGCAGGAGCACGGGTACGTGGCGTCGTGCCTCAAGGAGGTAATTGGCCTGCTTGCCAGCCGGGGCGATGCCATCGCGGCGCGCATTCGTGGCGAGAGCACAGCCGCAGGCACGCACATCGTCGATTTCCTGATGCTGCAAGTGATCAATCGTAGCGAGCTGGAGCTGCGCCACTGCCTGAGCCAGGCGCGGGTGCGGCCCGAAGCGGTGTTCCGTGCGCTGGTGTCGCTGCTTGGGGAGCTATCAACCTTCACCACTGACAGCAAACGCGCGCAGTTGGATGTTCATTACCAACACGGTGATCAGGGCGCCAGTTTTCGCGCTCTGATGGCGCAGTTGCGCATGGCGCTGTCGGTGGTGCTGGAGCAACAGGCGATCGAGTTGACATTGCAGCCACGCCAATACGGCGTTCTGGTATGCCCGGTCAGCGAGTTGAAACTGCTGGGCACCGCCACCTTCATCCTGGCAGCCACCGCGCAGTGTGAGGCGCATGAACTACGCCAGCGCCTGCCGGCACACCTGAAAGTCGCGCCGGTTGAGCGCATACGCGAGTTGGTCAACCTGCACTTGGC
The DNA here is from genome assembly GCF_018135665.1 of Pseudomonas sp. B2021. Taxonomy (NCBI): domain Bacteria; kingdom Pseudomonadati; phylum Pseudomonadota; class Gammaproteobacteria; order Pseudomonadales; family Pseudomonadaceae; genus Pseudomonas; species Pseudomonas sp. B2021. The sequence goes on along the minus strand of NZ_SMOF01000001.1, from coordinate 2,726,874 downwards.
CGGTATCAAGGTCAAACCCTTGCCAGTGGCGCCGCGACAGATTCCGTTCCATGCCGGCAAGACCTATTTCATGCTCGATATGAGCCCCCGTGATATCGCGCAACTGGAGCAGTCGGGCGGTTTCGCTTTCCACGTAGGGGGTGAATTCACCGGGCTTGAACTCGACTTCTGGGCCATCAGGAACTGAATGCCATGGACAGTGAATACACTCAGGATGAAAAAACCGTCCTGCTCGACCGGGAGACTCATGAGCCTGCCCAGGGGCCGTTGACGGATTTCCCGTCGCCGCCGCGCTACGAACAGTTGGAAGACCGCATGATCTACGCGGGCCACAGGCTCGATACCCAGAGCTTTCAGGCAGGGCTCAACCCGCTGGTTGCCGCAGCCTGGGCGGTATTGTTTGAAGTTATAGGGCTCAGGGTCTGCTCCGGCCGTGAAAACCTGGGCACACTCAACGATCGGTTAGCGTTGGCGGTGACTCAGTTCGAAACCCGCGCCTTGCAGGGCGGCGTGGAGAACAGCCAGGTCATGTCGGCACGCTATGTGTTGTGCAGCGTGATCGATGAGGCGGTGGTGACGACCCCGTGGGGGGCGCAAAGCGAATGGTCGAAGATGAGCCTGTTGAGCCGCTTTCATAACGAAACCTTTGGCGGCGAAAAAGTGTTCCAGTTGCTGGAGCGCCTCACGCGCGACCCGGTGAAGCACCTGGCGATGCTGGAGTTGCTGTACCTGTGCCTGTCCCTGGGGTTCGAAGGCAAATACCGGGTGATGGAGCGGGGCGTGTCGCAACTTGAGGCGGTGCGCGATGCGTTGTATCGCCAGATCAGGCATGTACGTGGGGAACCGGCGGCGGTAGCGCTACTGCCTGCCCAGCCAAAGGCCGAACGGCGCAAGCTGGTGCGTGTCATCCCTGCCACTTGGTGGGTCGGCCTCACCTTGGTATGTGTGCTGGCGATGTACACAGGGTTTGCCTGGGTACTGAGCAACGAGCGTACGCACGCGCTGCAACCCCTTCAACTGTCGGCGTCGGATCTGCTCCGCACGCCTTTGTAAACGCTGGGAGCAATGAATGATCGCATTCTTCAAGGGGATGGGCACCGTGCTGGGCAGGATTTGGGTGTGGAGCCTGTTGCTGGTGCTGTCCTGTGCGGCAATGGTGTGGTTTTTGGGGCCGCTGCTGGCGGTGGATGACCACCGTATCTGGGCCGGGGCGACTGCGCGGCTGGTCACCATCAGCGGTGTGTTCTTGCTATGGGGACTGGCGATGGCGTTTGCGGGGCCCGGTTTTGCCGCCTGGCGCCAAAGGCCGGAGCGCGAGGCGCGCCAGCAGCCGATGACGGGGGTGGAGGACGAACGCCGACACCTGCGCAGTCGGTTCAAGAAAGCCGTGCACCTGCTCAAGACGTCCCGCCATTATGGAGAGCGTAACGCACGTTGGCGTCATGAGTTGCCTTGGTACCTGTTGATCGGTGAACCGGGCAGTGGCAAGACGCAGTTGCTGGCGGCAGCGGGCTTACCGCTGGCGCTGGATCACGCGCAAGCGCGGCCGATCGGTAGCAGTGCCCATTGTGACTGGTATTTCGGCGACGAAGGTGTCCTGATCGACACCCCGGGACGCTACCTTACCCAGCCCGACCGTTCAGTGGACGCCGCAGGTTGGGCTACCTTGCTGCAACTGCTTAGGCGGCGTCGCCGAGTGCGCCCGCTCAGCGGTGTGGTGGTGACGTTATCGGCCGATACGCTGGCGAGCGCCACTGAATACGACCTGGATCATCATGCCCGCCGCGTACATTCGCGCTTGCAGGAGATCCAACAGACGCTGCATGTGGATGTGCCGATTTACCTGGTGTTGACCCACGCCGACCAGTTGCCGGGATTCGCTGAGTACTTCGACTCACCCCTTGGAGAAAGTGCCGACAGTGTGCTTGGGCAGCACCTGCATGCCTGCGCCGAGGGGACTGACACGACGCAGGTTCGTCAGGCGGTCGAGCGATTATTGCAACGCTTGAACAGTGAACTGATTGGGCGATTGCATCAGGAGCGCAATGTCGAGCGACGTGGGCAGATGCTGGAGTTTCCCCAGCAGGCAGCACGAATGGGGGAGCGCGTCAGCCTGTTCGTTGACATGGCGTTTTGCGCTCATCGCTACCAACCCATCAACGGTTTGCGAGGGTTCTTCTTGACCTGCGCCGATGGCAGGCACCCGCGCTTTGTGCAGGGCCTGTTCAGCCAGGTGATCTTCGCCGAGGCCGACCTTGCGGGTTTGCAGGCTCAGGAACAGCAACGTCTGCGTTGGCGCCAGGGCGCGCAGGCGATGGCTGCGGCGCTGGTTATTGGCGGTGTCGGCGGGCTATGGGGGCACAGTTACTCCGTCAACCACCAACGCTTGGCGCAATTGGCGGCGCTGACCTCACACCCGCCGCTCGCCCTTGCGGCCGGCGATGAAAGCACGGCGCTGTTGGCGCTGTTGGACGCGCGACTGGCGGCGACCCAGGTTTTTCCAGAGCCGGCAGATGTACGCCTGGTGGAGCGCACCGGACTGTATCAGGGCGAACTGAGCCGTCCCAGCGTCGATCAAGCCTATGATCACGCGCTGCAAAAGCCATTTCTGGCCTGGACAGCCGCCCAATTGGAAGAACAGGTAATTGCCAGTCTCGGGGACCGGGAGCGGCTGCTCGACGACCTGCGGGCCTACCTGATGCTCAATCTGCGCGAACGCCGTGACACGACCTGGCTGGCAGAACATATTGCGAGCCTTTGGTCGGTGCGGTTTGCCGGGGATATGCCGACACAGAAGCGCCTCAATGTGCATCTTGCGCGGTTGCTGGAGCAACCCTTTGTGGTGTCACTCAACCAGGAACGGCTGGCCCAGGCCCGTGAAGCGCTGAGGGGGGAATCGTTGGCCGATGGGGTCTATCGGGTATTGCGCGAACAAGCGCGCAGCCTGGAACCGTTGCGGCTGGCCGACGGTAAGGTGTTCGCCACTATCGATCCGCCTGTGCCGGGGTTCTATACCAAACGCTATGTGCAGTACTTCGAGGCGCAGGGCCCGCGCTTGGTCAACGCCATCACCCAGGACAACTGGGTACTCGGGCAGGGCTCCGACCTGGGGCCTCAGGACTTGCGGCGCCTGATGGCTGAATTGCAGCAGCGCTATTTCAGCGAGTATGCCGATGCCTGGAGCGATGCGCTTGGCCGAGTCAGGCTGCAAGAGACCGACAACCTGCGCCAGGATGCCGAGCAACTGATGAACCTGACGTCAGCGCAATCGCCCTTGATTCGTCTGTTGCAACAGGTGCGTGAAAACACGCGCCTGTTGCCAGGCCATGGGCTGCTGGACAAAGTGGCCCAGCAGTCGGTAGACCTGGGCGAGATGGCCAAGTCGCGGTTGACGGCAGGGCAGACGGCTATTGTCGAGGCGCCGCGGCGCGCCTTGCAGCGCCGCTTTGAGCCTTTGCATCAATTGCTGGATGAGCAGCAAAACCCCGGCGTAGAGCTGACTCAGGCGTTGCGCCTGCTGGATGAAGTACACCTGCAACTGACGGCATTGAACCGTGACAGCGCACCCGAGCAGGCGGCTTTCCTGCGCGCCAGGCAGCGCATGGAGGGCCAGCAGGATGCATTGGGCAATCTGCGTGACGCCGCCGCGCGCCTGCCGCTGCCCGTTGCCGGCTGGCTCGAAGGTGTGGCCGATGACAGTTGGCGGCATCTGCTGGAACAGGCCTATGTGCACGTCAACCAACGTTATCAGAGCGAGGTGCATAGCCTTTACGCCAAGGCGATAGGCCGACGTTACCCATTCAATGCGCACGCCAGCAGTGAGGTCGCCCTTCACGATTTTCAGGAGTTCTTCAAGCCACGCGGGGTAATGGCGCGCTTTTATGAGGGCTACCTGCGGCCTTTTATCAGCGTCGACGGCAGCCGCTACCGACTGCGTGGGCTGGATGGCCAGAGTTTGCCGGTTTCGCGTGCGCTGCTGGAGCAATTGATGAAAACTCAGGTCATCCGCCGCGGTTTTTTTACCGAAGACGCGGGGGAGTTATCTGTGCGATTCACCTTGGCGGCCTACAGCCTGGACCCATCGGTCAGCCGTGCGATCCTGCGGTTTGGCGACCAGCAATTGGAGTATCGCCACGGTCCGATCGTACCCATGGCGTTCCATTGGCCCACCGATGCAGACAATGGGCGCAGCAGCCTCGTTCTGGAGAGAGGCACGGAACAGCGACCCTTGGGTATCGAAAAGAACACCGGGGCGTGGTCGTTGTTCCGGTTTCTGGATCTGCTGCAGAAAGAGCCCGCCAGTGGCCGAAATATACAGATCCTCAAGGCAGACCTCGCCGGCCTGCGTGCCAATTACCGGCTCACCAGCCAGCGTACACCTGGCCCGTTTGACATGGACTCATGGCGTACCTTTCGCCTGCCGGAGCAGCTGTGAACCCGATGGAGGCCCCGTGGCGCAGCGCCGGGCGCACGCAGCGAGGCCAGGCGCGGTTGCGCAATGAGGATGCGTTCCTGGACAACCCGCGCGCGGGTTGCTGGGCGGTGGCGGACGGCATGGGCGGGTATCGGCACGGGGATGTCGCCAGCCAGTGGGTGGTCAGCCAGTTGGCGTCAGTGTCGGCGGACGGCAACCTTGACCAACGTATTCAGGCGATTCGCCACAGGTTGCAGGACGTCAACCAAGGGGTGAGGCGCGCATGGACAGAGCCTGGCGCAAGCGGTGACGTGACGATGGGCAGCACCGTGGTTGCCCTGTTGCTGGAGAAGGGCCGGGCAGCCTGCCTATGGGCGGGGGACAGTCGTTGCTATCTATGGCGCGACCAGAGCCTTTATCAGTTGTCGAAGGACCACTCGCTGCTGCAGCGCCTTATGGACGAGCGGCAGTTGAGTGCGGCGCAAGCCCAGGCCTACCCGGGTGCCAGGGCCTTGACCCGGGCCGTTGGCGCGCGTTCGCGTTTGCACCTTGAAGTACTGGAACTGCGCACCCGCCCAGGGGACGTGTTTTTGTTGTGCAGTGATGGCTTGTATCAGGGCCTCAGCCACGTTGACCTGGGGCGGGCGTTGAGCATGGGCACGCCTCAACGGGCAGTGGAACGGCTATTTGCAGGGGCGTTGCGCAGGCCGGTACGTGATGACCTGACCGCGGTCGTGGTGCAGCCTTGAACTCGACAGCTTCATCTTCCCGTTTATTGGCTGGGCGTTATCACCTTGAACGTGTCTTGGGCAGCGGTGGTATGGGCAGGGTGTACCGCGCGCGCGACCTGTTGCACGAGCAGTTGGGCGAACCCTGTTCCAAGGTAGCGATCAAGCTACTCGACGAACCCATTTCCCAGTGCCCCGACGCCCATGTGTTGTTGTACCGCGAGTTTGCCTTGGCCCGCAGCCTTCGGCATGAGCGTGTGGTACGGGTGTTTTCGTTTGAGGTCGATATACACAGCCACGTCGCGTTTTTCACCATGGAGTTGCTACAAGGGGTGACGCTGGACCGCCTGCTGCTGGAGTGCCCCTATGGCTTGCCCTGGCGGGAGTTGCGCCCTATCGCCTTGCAGTTACTGGATGCGCTGGTTTACACCCACCAGCAAGATGTTCTGCACGGTGACGTCAAACCCGCCAATGTCATGGTGGGCGAGGAGGGCGTGCGCTTGTTCGATTTTGGCCTGGGCCATGCTCAAGCAGAGGCTGCCGTAGGGTTGCCGAGTGTCAGCCGCAGTCGTTTCAATGCCTGGACACCTGCCTACGCCGCCCCGGAACTGTTGGCCGGCGGTGCGCTGACCGCTGCCGCCGACCTTTACGGCGTGGCCTGCATCCTGTACGAACTGGCCCACGGCAGTCGCGTTGGCAAGCGCGCCTTTACAGACCGGCTGCCCCGACCCGCGCAGTTGCCCAGGCATTGCTGGGCAGCGTTACAGGCCGCGTTGGCGATAGACCCGCAGCACCGAAGCATAACGGTCGCCGAGTTGCGTCACGTCATGGGGCGTAACCGAGCACGCTGGTGCATGTAGGGCAAAGGTCAAACGGCCAAGCCGTGCAACTGGCAGTACTGCGCCCAGTCCATGCCCGCCATTTGCGCGACTTCTTTATGCACTTCGCGGCGCTGAGCCTCGAAGGTTTCGGTGGAGTCGGCCGTCAGCTTGAGGGTCAATTCCCAGGCGAACAGCTTTAGCTGTTCAGCGTACGCTTCGAAAGCCTCATGCAGCCGTTCGGCGCGATACTGCGCCAGGGTTTCGCCCCTGGCCTGGGCTACCAGTGGGTTAAGGCTGTCCAGCTCGGCAGCGACCTGCGGTTGTTCGCGCAGGAATCTGTCCAGTGCGAGCTGGTGAGTGTCGTTAGGTGCCGACATAGGTAGACACCTTAATGAGAAGGGTGGGAGCTGCTATCGGACGTGCGTGCGTTGAGGTGATGGCGAGCACGCTTGCGCGACCTGCGCCGCATCCAGTTCTGCAACGGCGCGAGCAAGAAAAACATCAGGTAGGCGACCAGCACCAGGGCCAGGTCTACCCAGGTTTCAGCCACAGGCCCGGTAAACAACTCAATGACGTTCTTGATCACAAACAGCAACACCACGCTGCACAACCACAGCAGGATGGTGACAAATAGAGGACGCATGTTACTTGAGCGCTTGTCTTGCATAGTGAGGTTCTCTCCTTTGGCCTGTTGTCGTTCCAGGCAAGATTCCCTGAGTGCGTACCCATTATCAGACAGGTTGTAACATCGTATAACACGCACAAAACGTGCGGATGATACCGACTCAGACAGCCTTAGGGGATGATTCAAGTCAGAAAGTTCGATAAATCTGTAAGGATTTAGTCTAGCAACCCGGCATTCACTGGCAAAAAAGCCGGGCGGGGACGGGCATTAAGGCTTTCGCTTCGGCTATCAGGGCGTGTAGCGTTAGCGGGTGTTTCCGGCCCTGATCTTCAGCGGCAGTCGGTGACAGGCAGAGGACGGCCCATGGCGCACACCCTGTTCAAACTTTTCCTGACCCAGCGCCTGGCAGTCCTGGCCAGTACGGAGTCGTTGCGAGCGATTCGTGAAGGACTGCTTTGGATCCTGCCGTGCCTGTTGGTGTCCGCCGGTTTCCTGATTCTGTCCGAATGCGCCCAGGCGCTGGGTTTCGATCCGCAGGTGGTGAGTTTCCTGGCGGAGTTGCATAAACAGATCAGTTCGGTGATCCCACTGCTGGTCGCGGCCTCCATCGGTTATATGTTGGCGATTCAACACCGTCTGCCACAGCTGCCGGTCGCGTTTCTGTGCCTGGCCCATGTGGTGGTCGCAACCTTCGTGCTGCGTGAGTACCCACGTGCTTCGGCCACGTTTTTATTGTTTATTGCCATTGCTTCGCCCTTGATCAATGTGCCGGCCATTGCCTGGCTGCATCGATTTCGTTGGACGCGCCTGGTCAACCAAGACCTGGTCGGCCATAACCTCAAGGGCACCATCAACATGGTGGTGCCTGGCGCACTCACAGCCTTGGCGTTGGTGGCGGTGTTGTCGTTGCTGCTGTTGATCCCCCATGTGGCGCAAATCCAGGGGCCGCAGGTGCTTGATGCGTTGCAGGCGCCTTACGGCAGTGGGTTGTTTGTCACTCTGATGAATTCGCTGCTGTGGTTCTTCGGCATTCACGGCGTGTATGCCATGCAGCCGTTATTCGATGCCTTGGACCAGGCGGTGGCGCTCAATGGCGTAGCGTTGGCGGCGGGGGAGCCGGTGCTGTACCTGCTCAACAACGGCTTGCTGGGCAGTTTTGCCTTTATCGGTGGTTCGGGCGCAACCTTATGCCTGCTGTTGGCGATCCTGCTGTTTTCCAAGAGCCAGTCCATGCGCTTGCTGGCGGTGGCCAGTTTGCCGTTGTCGTTATTCAATGTCAGCGAGGTGCTGTTGTTCGGTTTGCCGATCATTCTCAACCCGCGCCTGTTCATACCGTTTCTACTGGTACCGGCGTTCAACGCGATGGTGGCGTTGATGGTGGTTCAACTGGGTTGGGTGTCGCCCGCGGTGGCCAGCGTGCCGTTTACCGCCCCGGTGCTGCTCAATGCCTACCTCAGCACCCACGGCGACGTGGCGGCGGTGGTGTTGCAGGTCGTTCTGCTGACGGCCGGTACGCTGGTGTATGCGCCCTACGTCAGGGCGATTCATCGCCAGTCCAGCGATGGCGGTACGGTGTACCTCAAATCCCTGGACATGACGTTTCGCGGCCTCGAAGAGAAAGGCCGCCTGCTGGAGTTCGACCCGGTGCTGGCAACTCACCAGACCTTGGCCCGCCAGGCCGCTGAGTTGAACCGCATCCAGCAGATCAGTGATTACGAGTTCTACCTTGAGTTTCAACCCCAGGTCTCCACCCGCACCGGTTTGTGCACCGGCTGCGAGGCGCTGATGCGCGCCCGGGACAGCCAGGGCACGGTGCATTCGCCCTGGGAGTTCCTGCAATGGCTGGCGCACGCCAGGCTGATGCCGGACGTGGATGTGTGGGTGGCGTCCCAGGCCGTGCGTCAGTATCAGAAATGGCTGAAGGTGGGTTTTGAACTGCCGATGACCATCAATATTTCCAGCGCCACGCTCAAGGACGCCGCCTATGGCGACCGCCTGGTGGAAATTCTTGCCCAGGCCCGAGGGCAGGTGTCAGTGGAAATTACCGAAGACGCGCTGGTCAGTGATATCCCGGCCACTCGCCAGACCATCCAGAAGCTGCAGGGCATGGGGGCCAAGGTCTATCTGGATGATTTTGGCACTGGGTTTTCTGCGCTGAGTTACTTGCATCAGTTTCCTGTGGATTTCATCAAGATTGACCGCAGTTTTGTGGTGGCCCAGCGTGACCCTAAAGGCGCCCAGGTGCTGACCGGTATGTTGCGCTTCTGCGAGGCCTTGGATTTGGGTGTGGTGGTAGAGGGGGTGGAGACGGCTGAGCAGTTGGCGTTCTTGAGTCATGGGCCTGAGTTGTTTATTCAGGGGTGGTATTTCAGCAAGGCGCTGCCTGGGGATCAGATGCCACGCTTTGTGCGCGAGCGCAGGGCGTTGGTGTGATGGCCGACGCTGACACCCCGCGGTCCAACTGTGGGAGCTGGCTTGCCTGCGATGACGGCCTGACGGCTAACCCGGCGTTCTGCCGGGTTACCCACGAATTCAAGCCTGCGTTCGGCCAGCGTGGTTTAACAGGGCGCCTAAGATCAAGATCAAAAGCAGATCAAGATCAAGAGCGGCTCGCTTCGCATCGTGGTTACCGTTGGTTGCCAAGCCTTTGAAAGAATTTTCCTACAGGTGTTGACCTTGCCACTACGGGAACCTTTAGGCTTTTTTCCGAGTATGTCCAACCACAAAAACAAGATTCAGGGGTTATCAATGGATACTGCTGCCCTGCAACAACGCTCGGATTCCGATCTCTTCACCACCGCCTCGCGGCTGATGACGAATGCCTTGGAACCTGGCGCCAATTACACCCAGGTCACCCGCGCGCTGGAAGCGCTGCTCGCACTGACTCGGCAAGGCCTGGCGGGAGACGCTGGCGCCTACGCGCATTACCAGTCAGCCTTGCTGCAATTGCACATTCCCGGTGACCCACGCACCGAACCGACCCGGCGCTGGATGGCCAGCGAGGTTTACCGCGTCGAAGATGAGTTCGCCGCCGACTTGCCGGGCTTCACCGCGTTGCCGGTGGAGGCGTTCCGTCAGCAGGTCGACGCTGAAATCGCTGCACGCAGCCGGGTCAACCACCCGATGTCGGTGCACCTGTTCCAAGGGACGCCGCCGGTGCAGGATGTGCGCTTCTTCCTGGAGCATCACTGGACCCGTTCCTACAACTTCTACAGCCTGCTGGCCGAACTGGCCTTTCGCTTCGAAGCCATCGAAGACGCCTCGGTGTTTTACCGCAACCTGTACGGTGAAGCAGGGGCTGAGACGCCGCAGCGTTCGCACCCGGCGATGCTCGCCCATCTGATGGAGTATTTCGATATTCCGCTGGCCATCGACTTCCCCGCGCTGCATCCGCTGGAAAAGGCCTACCTGAATAATCGCATTCGCTGTGTGCGCCACACGGATGTCGCCTGGGGCCTTGCACTGCTCTATGCGGTGGAGTCTGTCAGTTGCGTCAACCATCGGCGCATCTACGAGCTGTTGCAGCGCCTCGACGTTCCAGAGCAGCCCAGCGAATTCCACCGCTTGCATGGCACCCAGGATGAGATCGACACCGAGGAAATGTGGGCCCTGATTGCCAAGTTTGCCAGCGAGGAGGGCTTTCAGCGCACGTTCATGCGCGCACTCAAGCGCCACTTCGAAATCAACAAGGCCTACTTCGACAGCCTGTGGCAGCAGATGCAGGCCCAACGCCTGTCTGCCTGAACGACCTGCGATCCGAAAACAAAAATAATGGAGCACATGATGAGCCCACGTAATTTTTCCCTGCCGCAATTGCAAAATATTCACACGGCCGAAGCCCGTCTGTTGGCGGAAGCCTTGAAGCCGGACGCGACGTTCAATCGCATCGAAATTGCCGCCAATATGCTGCGCGCCCTGTGCGAGACCGGCCAACGCGGTGACGCCGCGAATGCGGCACAATGCCAGCAATTGCTGTACATCCTGTCGCTGAGCGATGACGTGGCCACCGCCTCGACCCGGCGTTGGCTGGCGAATGCCGTTTACAGCGTGCAAGAGCGTTTCATGCCGTCAGCCGACCTGGCATCGCCCTTGTCCGAGGCCGGTTTCCAGCAGCGCCTGGAAGAGCAGATTGCCGCGCAGTCGCGGGAAAACCATCCGATGTCGCAGTATGTGTTTGAAGGCAAAGCCTCTCGCGAGCAACTGCAGGTGTTTTTGCGCCACCAATGGTTCCGCACATACCGCCTGTACCGGGACGCCGCCGACCTGCTGGTCAACCTGACTGACGTAGACGAGGCGGCCGCCTTGGCGCGTTATCTCTACGGTGAGTTGGGCGAAGAGGATGAGCAGCGTTCCCACCCGAAGCTGTTGGCCAAGCTGCTTGCCGCCGTGGGCCTGAATGCCGATTTCGAGGCGCTCTCGACGATGCCCGAGGAAATCGCCTACCTCAACAACCGCGCCCGCTGTTTCCGCAACCCCGATGTCGGCTGGGGCCTGGCGGTGTTCTACATCACTGAACTGGTGGTGCCGGGCAACCACGGCAAGTTGTACAACGCCCTGCGCAATGCGGGCTTGAGCCAGGACGACGCGGAGTATTACGAAGTGCATATCAGCCTGGTGCCGCCACGGGCCAAGCGTGAATGGGCACTGATCTCACGGCGTATTCCGGACCTCGGGTTCCAGAACGCGTTCCTGACGTCTTTGGCCGAGCACTTCCGGCTGGAGCGGGCTTACTACGATGCAGTCTGGGAACACGTGCAACGCGTGAAGTAGCCCTCCTTAGGACAACGCGAGTAACTCGACATGCCAAGTCATATCACTGAATCCCGTATCCACGGGGGCGCTTACTCGTCCCCGGAATTTGCCGCGATCTTCTCTGATGCCAATCAGGTGCAGAAGTGGCTTGATGTTGAAACGGCGCTGGCGGCGACCCAGGCGCAGATGGGCCTCATCCCCCACGAGGCCGCCCGGGAGATTGCCCGGGTAGCCAGCGTGGAACTGCTGGACCTCGACGCGTTGGGGCGCGAGGGCCTGGAAACCGGGCACATCCTGGTGCCGACCCTGCGCGCCTTGCAGGGGTTATGTGCCGATGGGCTGGGTGAATACGTGCATTACGGCGTCACCACCCAGGACATCCTCGACACCGGCCTCATCCTGCAAATCCGCGATGCCTGGGGCCTGGTGGTCCAGCGCCTGCGCGGCATCCGTGGGCATTTGCTCACGCTCGCCTTGCGCCACAAGCACACGCCGATGGTCGCCAGGACTCATGGGCAGCACGCACTGCCCACCACGTTTGGCTACAAGGTGGCGGTGTGGGTCGATGAGATCGATCGGCACCTTGAACGCTTTGACGAAGCCTATGCGCGGGTGATGGTCGGTAACCTGACCGGCGCCGTGGGCACCCTGGCCGGGCTTGGCCCGCAGGGTTTGGATGTGCAGCGCCGCACCCTGGAAAGCCTGGGCCTGGCGGCGCCATTGAGCAGTTGGCACAGCGCCCGCGACCGCATTCTGGAGGCGGCGTGGTTGCTGGTGCAGGCGTCGGCAACGTTGGGCCGTGTCGCCAATGAGATCTACCACCTGCAGCGCACCGAGATCGATGAAGTGCGCGAAGGCCGACGGGCAGGGCAGGTGGGGAGCAGCACCATGCCCCACAAGCAAAACCCGTCGACGGTGGACCTGATCAGTGCGCTGTCGCGGCTGGTGCGCGCTCAGATGGTTGCGCTGACCGACGCCGCGTTCCAGTTGCACGAGCGTGACGGTACCACCTGGCGCATCGAATGGGCGGCCTTGCCGGAGCTGTTCATTTACGCCGGCGCCTTGCTCGCCCGTATGGACGGCTTGCTGCTGGCTGGGCTGGAGGTGCGTGAAGCGCGCATGCGTAGCAACCTGGACGTGCTGGGCGGGCTGATCCTGTCGGAGCGGGTGATGCTCGCGCTGGCGCCTCGGTGTGGCAAGCAGACAGCCCATCACCTGGTGCACGACATCGCCCTGCAAGCCCAAGGCACAGGCGTCTGCTTTCGCGACGCGCTGCTTGGTGACTCGCGGCTGCAGGGTTGTTTCAGCCCGCAAACGCTCGATGACCTGCTTGACCCGACGACCTACACGGGGCTTGCCGCCGAGATGGTCGATTTGGTGGCAACTAAAGCACTGCCTCGCGCTTGCGGCCATGGCCTTGAAGCGACGCAGGCAACCCCAGGCAATACCAGTCAGTCCCAATACGCGATGGAGGGTATGTGATGGATGCGCAAACATTGGAAGTGACCGCCCGTGCATCTTGCACCGCACGGTCGGACCACCCAGGCTTTGATCATGACGGCGAGCAATGCCGCCACGAACACAGCCACATTCTCGATTCGAAAACCCACGGTTCAGGCTATGCCGGCCCGCAGAGCCGCAAGATTTTCTGCAGTCATTGTCGCCTGCAACGTTGGCTGGACGTGGAAGCGGCGCTGGCGATGGCCCAGGCCGATGTCAACATCATCCCGCGCGAGGCGGCCCTGGAGATCGAAAAGGCCGCGTTGCTGTCGGGCATCAATGTGCGCCAACTGGCCGAGGGCGTGGCAGCCACTGGGCATTCGCTGATGCCATTGCTCAGCGCCCTGCAAAAAAACTGCAGCCCCAGTGCCCGTGAGTACGTGCATTACGGCGCTACCACCCAAGACATCCAGGACACCGCCCAGTCCCTGGAAATGCGCGATGTGCTTGATGCAATGGACCAGGCCCTGGAGACCTTGCTGGGCAAGTTGTCGACCCTGGCTGATGCGCACCGTGACTCGCTGATGGTCGCCAGGACCCACTCGATTCCCGCCTTGCCGACCACCTTCGGACTGAAGGTCGCCGGCTGGATCGATGAGCTGTTGCGCCACCGTCAGCGCCTGGCCGAGGCGCGCCAGCGGGTGCTGGTGGTGCAGTTGTTCGGCGGGGTCGGCACCATGGCGGCGTTCGGCCCGGATGCCATGCCGATGCTGGAGCGTTTTGCCCAGCGCTTGTCGCTGCAAGTCCCCCTCACGGGCTGGCATGTGTCCCGTGACCGCGTTGCCGAGTTCGTCAGCACCCTGGCCATGGTCACCGCCTCGTTGGCCCGCGTTGCCGATGAAATCCGTACGCTCAATCGCTGGGAAATCGCTGAAGTGGAAGTGGGCTGGAGCGACCAACAGATCGGCAGCAGCACCATGCCGCACAAACGCAACCCCGAAGGTTGCGAGCAAGTGGTGGTGTTGGCGCGGTTGGCCAAGGCCCAGGTCATGCTCGCGCTGGACGCGATGATTCTTGAGCATGAGCGTGATTACCGCGGCACGCGGTTGGAGTGGTGCGCGGTCGCGGACGTTTCCCACTATGCGCTGATGGCGCTCTCGATTCTGACCGAGACCATCGACGGGCTCACCGTGAATGTGCAGAAGATGGAAGGCACCGCCCAGGCCTATGGCGATGCCATCTGCACCGAAGCGGTGGTGTTCGAAATGGCGCGCAAGCTGGGCAAGAGCAGCGCCTACCAGATCATCTTCGAAGTGTCCCAGGCCAGCCAGCGCAATCACGTGTCGATCCGCGAGGCAATCGAGGCCGATGCGCGGGTGCTTGCGGTCATGAATGACGGCGCCCTGGCCCGGCTGTTCGAACCCCGGACGCACCTGGGCATGTCCGAACGCATTGTTGACAACGTGCTGGCCAAGCTCGCCGGCCACTGATCATTGATCTCTGAACAGACTTGCAAATTCATCAAGGAGCGACAGATGTCCAACGTTATGGAAGTTGATAAAGCCAAGGTCCAGCAATTTTCGGCGCGCATCATGGAGGATTACGGCAACACGCTGCGCGGCGCCATGCTCTACATTGGCGACCAGCTCGGCTTGTTCAAGGCATTGGCCGACGGCCAGGCGGTGACCCTGGAAGAGTTAGCGCACAAGACCGGCTACAACGCACGTTACTTGCGCGAATGGCTGGGCAGCATGGCCACTGGCAATTACGTGACCTACGACGCGCAAACCCGCCGCTACCAGATGCCGGCTGAATTTGTGCCAGTGCTGGCCGATGAAGACTCGCCGTATTTCGCCGGTGGCATTATCCAGCTGAGCGTGCCGTTCGTGAGCATGGCGCCCAAGGTCATTGAAGCCTTCCGCCACGGCGGGGGTTGCGCCGAAGAGGCGTTCCCGCTGGAAACCTGGAAAGGCATGGAGCGCATGACCATGCCCTGGTACAAGCACTACCTGGTCCAGCACTGGATCCCGTCCCTGGACGGCGTCGAAGAGAAGCTCAAGACCGGCGGCAGTGTGCTGGATTTCGGCTGTGGCGCGGGCTTGGCGGCGATCACCATGGCCAAGGCCTACCCCGAGGCGCGCATTGTCGGCTGCGACTTCCACCTGCCTTCCATCGAGTTGGCGCGGGCCAACGCCGAGGCGGCCGGTGTGGGTGACCGGGTGCAATTCGAGGTGAACGACTCCGACGCCTTGCGCGGCCAGCAATTCGACTTCGTGACCACCTTTGTGGTGATCCACGATGCCACCGACCCTCAACAGATGCTCAAGGATTTGCGCGCCGCCACGGCCGAAGACGGTACCTACCTGATGGTGGAACTCAACCTGTCCGAAGAACTGCACGAAAACATGAACCTGTTCGGGCGTGTCATGTACCCGCAGAGCACCCTCTATTGCATGACCTGTTCGCTGTCCCATGGCGGCGCCGGGCTGGGGGCGTTCATGGGCGAGAAGCGTGCCCGTCAGATGGCGCAAGCCGCCGGGTTCAGCCGCTTCCGTAAAGTGCCCTCTGAGTGGCCGCCAATGCCGGCGCTGTTCGAACTCAAGCCTTGATATGAGCCATCCGGCCATTGCGTTGCGCATTAAGGCAATTTAATGGCCCCTTTGTAACAAAATCCTCGCCAAAATCACTTTTATTTTCAGGTGGTTAGGTGAGGATGCAAATGCGCTCTGTGGGAATGATGCTGATTGCCTGCTCCCTGGCCGGCGGCGCGACTGTCGCGCAGGCCAGGGAATTGCGCGAAGGTGACAAGTACATGTGCAGTTGGGGCGCAGGCACGGCCGCCAGGGCCCAGGAACTCAAGTTATCCGGCGTTTCGCTGTACGCCGCCCGGCAGAAGATCCAGACCCTCAAGTTCAGCAAATCGTGGATGCGCATGATGGCCATGGGCATCACCGAGCAGACCTATGACAGTCGCTCACGGCTCAAGCCCGAGGCGATTCGTCAAAGCTTTTACCAGGATTGCCTGCGCTACAAGGTGGCGCGCAAGTAATCGTAGCCCCGCACCAGCCGTGGGGCCTTTACAAATCCACGACAAACCCTGTGTGAGTATTTGCATACAATTGCGCACTTCTTCATGGAGGCCGATATGCAAGTGCTGATTCGAACGGCGACACCCGATGACGTCGACACGCTGTGCGCGATTCGCACCGCGGTGGTGCAAAACCACCTGAGCCTTGAACAGATGGCTGACCTGGGGATTACCCCACAGGTATTGAGCGACACGTTGCGCGCAGCCCCTTGCGGCTGGATCGCGGAAGTGGACGGCCAGGCGGCGGGGTTTTCCATGGTCGATCTGGATGAAGGCGAAGTATTCGCGATGTTCGTGCTGCCATCGCACGAGAAGCTTGGCCTGGGTCGCCAACTGATGGCAGTGGCCGAGGCGGCCCTGTTTGCGCGCCACGACACGCTGTACCTGGTGACTGATGGGCGGGATGAAATCCGGGCCAACGGGTTCTATCAGCGCCTGGGCTGGTCCGTCGTGGGCCCGGTCGATGGTGATGACGTTCGTTATGAAAAGAGCAGGGCGCCATAAGGCCATGAATGCCCCAGAGCCTCCATCGTCCAACGGCTTGCGCTACCTCGCGGTGGGTGTGCTGGGCATCGCCGTGCTGCTGGGGTTCTATTTCATTCAACTCAACGCCAAGGTCGACCGCCAGCGCGAAGAGGCGGCTGAACGCCTGACGCTGTGTCGTCATCTGGAGGCCGTGGTGGGCGCCACTGCTTCCAGTCGTGAGGCCCTTCAAGAAACATGCAAGCAGTTAGGTGAACAGTTACTTGAAAGCGCTACGCCCGATTAATAACCATTTTTTATACAGGGGCTTACTGTCGTTACTTGCACCAAAAAGTAGCACGACTACTGCTTTCCACCTTAAAAAACATGTGGTTATTGAATGACTTACGAGGCTTTCAATCCGACGAAAGGATTAAAATAATCTTGTTACATGTTTTTACAATCGCTACTATAGCCGGGCGTTCACCTCCCACGGTTTATGCATTTTTAAATCCCAAGTTTCCATCAGCTACTTGGGATTTTTTTTGCCCGCGATTTAATCTCGGTCTGTCGTTCATGGCGGGTGACGCCCTACAAAGTGAGGGCTGGCTAACACTTTTGCGTTAATTGTCCGGCGGCCGGCAAAACCTTATCTATGCTGCTTGCATCACCTCAATCGGGTAGAACCCAGGGACGGGGGGGCTGATCATGATTTCCATCACCGAATTCAACCGCATCATGGCCTCAGGCTTCCTGCCGCTGGCGTGTGAGTGCTGCCTTAACAGCGACGGCTCGCTGCGCATCAGCGTGTTCGAGCCTGCGTCCGGTCGTGTCGACTTGCTGTTGACCCGTGTATCGCCCGAGGGCCTGGACAGCATCCGTGCCATCTCCAACCTGATTGGTGAGTTGCGTACCGAGATAAAGGCCGGGCGCCGTGGGTTTGCTGCGGTAGGTTAAGGGCCGTCCAGCGCGTCAGAGGCGCCGCAGGAAGGATTTGACGATGTGGCGCGTGGCGTCTGTGGTGTCCAGCTCATCCAGGGCGTTGTAGGCATACCACTGGCAATCGACAATCTCGTTGCACGGCCGTGCCTCGTCGATATTGACTACCGATGCCTCAAACACGTGGTGGACGGTGTCTCGGGCCTTGAGCTCCTGCAGGTACAGCAAGCCGTCCACGTTTAACCCGGTTTCTTCTTCCAGCTCGCGTTCCGCCGCGCCTACCGGGCGCTCGTCTGCTTCCACTTTCCCGCCGGGCAATGCCCATTTTGATCTGGCCTTGCGCACGAAGAGAATATGCCCCTCATGTTCGCAAATGACGGTTGCCCTAATTTTCATCGAATGTGCCCCCGCGCCGAACGAATGTCATAAAAGTGTAATGCAATTGTCATGCTAAGTGGTTATGGCGCGCCAGGGCCGGTATGTGGATACTGCCCGATTGACGAATACGACCGAGGACATTAGATGAAGACCATACGCTGGGGCATGATCGGCTGTGGCAGTGTCACTGAGTTAAAGAGTGGACCGGCTTTCTATAAAGCGCCAGGTTCGGCATTGGTCGCCGTGATGGGGCGGCGTGCCGAGGCGGTGCGCGATTATGCGGCGCGCCATGGCATTGCGCGTTGCTATACCGACGCCCAGGCTTTGATCGATGACCCCGAGGTGGATGCGGTCTACATCGCCACTCCACCCGACAGCCATCTTGAATACGCCTTGAGGGTGGCGGCGGCGGGCAAGCATTGCTGCGTCGAAAAGCCGATGTCGCTGAATGCTGAACAGAGCGCGTTGATGCAGCGCACATTTGAGCGCGCCGGGCTGCACCTGTTTGTTTCTTATTACCGGCGTTCATTGCCACGCTTCCAGCAAGTGCGCACCTGGCTGCAGGAAGGCCGTATCGGTGAGCTGCGCCTTCTGAGCTGGACTTTGTGCAAACCCGCTGCCGTAACAGACACCGACGCCACCAATTGGCGCACCGACCCGGCCATTGCCGGTGGCGGCTACTTTGCCGACCTGGCCAGCCATGGGTTTGACCTGTTCCAGTACCTGGCTGGCGATATCGTTGAGGTCTCAGGCTTTTCGGCGCGACAGGCCGGACGCTATGCGGCAGAAGATGCAGTGACGGCCTGTTGGACATTCGCCAGCGGTGCGTTGGGCATGGGCTGCTGGAACTTTGTGGCGGACCGTCGCGAAGACCGTGTCGAACTGATCGGCAGTCGCGGCCGTATTCAGTTTTCGGTGTTCGAGGACCAGCCGTTACGTCTTGAAGGCGAGACCACCGAAGTGTTGGAAGTGCCGTGTCACACCCATATTCAATGGCACCATGTCTTGAACATGAATGCGCATATTCGTGGCGAGGCCGAGCATCCGTCGCTGGCCATCGAAGCGCTGAAGACCGATATCATCCTGGATAAGGTGCTACACCGTTACTCCCAGCATCCCTAGTCGTGGCGATAGCGTAAGGCTTCACTCTTTTAAAGGAATACCGGGATGAAATACTGGATGGTGTTGTGGCTGCTGATCGCCACCGCGACAACGGCGGCGCCACGCAGCCAAGGGCAGTCGGGCGAGTTTGATTTCTATGTGCTGTCGCTATCGTGGTCACCCACGTTTTGCCTGACGCACCCAGGCAATGAGCAATGCTCGGGCAAGGGCTACGGCTTTGTGCTGCACGGTTTGTGGCCGCAATACGCGCGGGGAGGGTGGCCGGCGTCCTGTACGCCGCAGACGCACTTGAGCGAGGCAGAAATGGACAAGGGCGCGGTGCTGTTTCCCACCCGTGCACTGCTCAAGCATGAGTGGGCCAAGCATGGCACCTGCAGTGGGCTGCCGCCGTTGGAGTATCTGGAGAAGACCGATGTGGCGCTTGGTGCGGTGGTGATCCCGCAGCAACTGCAGCCGTTCAACACGCCGCCGTCATTGCAGGCCAAAGAGATCGAGGCGCTGTTTCGCGAGAGCAACCCACGCATGGGCAACCACGGGATGGCGGTGATCTGCAAGGGTCAGGTGCTGTCGGAAGTGCGGGTGTGCCTGACCAAGGATCTGGCGTTTGCAGGTTGCCCGCGCAGTGTGAAAAGCCAATGCCGTGGAGGCGATATTCGTATTCCCACGCAGCGCTGAGCCGCGCAGGCGCCTAGAACTCGCCGGAATACTTCACCGCAGCTGCCGCGCGTGAGGGGACATTCAGGCTGCGCAACAATGACGACACATGGATACGCACGGTAAACGGCGAGATATTCAGGACCTTGGCAATTTCCTTGTTGGTCTTGCCCTGGGCAATCAGGCGCAGCACTTCCTGCTGACGTGGGGTGAGGGTGTGGGTGTCGAGGGGCAGCAGGCCTGAAGGGGCGAACTTGACCAGCACTTCGCCCTCGCGGATCGCCAGCAGGGCCTGGCCGATCTCGTCCGGGGCGATGTTCTTGCCGATAAAACCGTCGGCGCCCAGGGCCATGACCTGTTCGATCAGCGCGGGGTCGTCGACCATCGACACCAGGACCAAGGTGGTGCGTTTGAGTTGCTGGCGCAGTTCGGCCAGTTGGCTGATGCAGGTCAGGCCGGGAAAGCGCAAATCGAGAATCAAGGTATCGACCTCGCCCGCTTCGCACAGCAACGCATTCACCGTGGCCAGGTCGCCGGCCTCCTGCACCACCGCGCCCGGTAGCAGGCGCTGCACGGTGCGCGTCATGCCTTCGCGAAACATGGGGTGGTCGTCGGCGATGATGATTCGGCCGGTCATTGTGTGCTCCTTCCTGGGGCAAGGTTGTATCCAGGCATGCTAATTTACCACCGGGCCTGTAGGAGCGAGCTTGCTCGCGAAGAACTCACAGGCGCTGCGTTCATTCAGGCAACACGCGTTATCGTTAACGTTTTTCGCGAGCAAGCTCGCTCCTACAGATGATAGGTCAGGGATATGACGATGAGTCTTGAGACCAACTCTGAACTCGATCAGGCTAACCTGCGCATTGTGGTGGCCACCATCGCCATTGTGTATATAAGCTTACTGGGTTTCCTACCTGGGCAATCGCTGGACACCTACCTGCCGGTGATCCTCTATATCTTCGTGTTCCTGCTGGCGTCCATCGTGCTTCGCCAGGTGATCGCACGCTGGCCCGGGCATTACCCGGCGCGGCGGATCTTCGGCATGATCCACGATTACACCGGTACTTCGTTCGGCCTGGTGGTGGGTGGTGAAGCGGCGTTGCCGCTGTATGCGGTGATGGTCTGGGTGAACCTGGGCAATGGCATGCGCTACGGTTCGCGCTATCTGGCGATTGCCACGGCGCTGGCGTTGCTGGCGCTGTTGATCGTGTACCAGCTTACGCCGCTGTGGCAGGCGCAGCCGTTCATGGTGCTGATGCTGATGATCACCAGCACGGTGATCCCGGTGTATGCGCATATTCTGCTGGAGCGCACGCGCAAGGCCTCCGAGCAAGCCATCGCCGCCAACCTGGAAAAATCCCGCTTTCTCGCCCAGGCCAGTCATGACCTGCGCCAGCCGATCCACTCCATTGGCCTGTTCACCGCCTGCCTGCGCGAAGCCCGCTTGGGGGAGGACGAACAGCGCTTGGTGGACAATATCGACCGTTCGCTGCTTAACGTGTCGCAATTGTTCCGTTCGATTCTCGACCTCTACACCCTCGACAACGGGCGCCTGTTGCCCAAATACCAAGTGATTCACCTGGGCGACTTTCTCGCCGACCTGGTGCGCCAGAATGCCGAGGCCGCACGCTGGGCGGGGGTGGAGTTGCGCTTGCGCCCCTGCGCTCATTGGGTGTTGGTCGATCCGGGCATGCTGGCGACCATGGTGCAGAACCTGCTCTCCAATTGCTTCAAATACGGCGCGCAGCGACCGGTGCTGATCGGCGTGCGTGTGCGCGATAACGGCTTGGTAGTAGAGGTACACGACCAGGGGAGGGGGATTGCCAGGGAGCATCTTTCAAAAGTCTTCGAAGAGTTTTATCGCGTGCGTCAACTGCGTGACAAGGACGTTGAAGGCGTGGGCCTGGGGCTGTCCATCGTCAAGCGCCTGGGGCAATTGATGGGGTTGCAGGTGAGCCTGCGCTCGCGCGTTGGCCATGGCACTTCTGTCAGCTTGCATGGCTTGGCCCTGGCGGCCGCGCCGCGCCAACCGGCGTTGCGCGACGATGCACGCCAAGCCGGCCTGCTCACCGGCCTTAAGGTGTGCCTGGTGGAAGATGACTACAACGTGCTGCTCGCCACCCAGGCCCTGCTCGAGCGCTGGGGGTGCCAAGTGCAGGCCGAGTCCACGGGGCAGGGTTTGGTCAGCGACTGCGACATCATCGTCGCCGACTATGACCTGGGCAACCACGCCACCGGTATCGAATGCATCGACCAGCTACGCGAGCAACGTGGCTGGGCGGTGCCAGCGCTGATCCTCACCGGGCACGACGTGGAGAAAATCCAGGCCGCGTTGCATGACCGTCAGATCGCTATCCTGTCCAAACCGGTACGCCCTGTGGAACTGCGCGGCACTCTGCGTGAGCTCAGCCAGGAAAAAATTACTGCATGAATGGTGTTAATCCATTGCCTTTGGCACCCTTGGGCATGCAGTAGGCCGCTGGCTTCATCAGGCCGAAGCTGGCAATCGCGAACGCGCCGCCGCTGGCACCACTGGGCACGGAACAGTTGTACTCGCCGGAGGCCGTGTTAGCCACGTAGTAGGTGGTCATGGAGTCGCTGCGCACATTGGAGATACGTTTTACCGGCTCGCCCAGATTGGTTTCCGACAGCTTCTTGAGATGGTCTTCGGTAGGCTTGATATTGCTGCAACCGGCGACGCCGATGATCAGGGCGCCCAGCAGGGCAAGGCGAGTGACAGGGGAGAGGAGTTTCATGGTGCTTCTTCCTTGGGGTTGTTTTGGTTTTTCCAACGCGCAACGAACCCGCGCGCACTGAATGCGCGGTGTGGGTGAGAACGTTGGAAGTGCCGCGGAATATAGCGCCGCCGTGAGGTAGGGTCGATTAGCACAAATGGGCTAATGGCAGTTTGAGGTCATGGAGGGAGCTTGCGATGCTGGAGATAAAGCGCGCCACGCCGGACGACGCCGAGCGTGCGTTTGAGATTCGTCGCGAGGCCATTCTAGGCCAATGTATTGGCGCTTATAGCGCTGAAAAAATGGCGCTCTGGACTCGAGGTCGCGCCAGTGATGGTTACGGCGCGCTGATGGAAAAACAGTTCTACATGGGATGGTTCAATGGCGAACCTGTTGCCACTGGCATGCTGGATCTTGCCAACCATGAACTCGGCGCCTTGTTTGTATTGCCCGTATTCAGCGGGCGAGGGTTTGGCAAGGCGATGCTTGCTCACTTGGAGCACGTGGCGCAGCAGCAGGCGATTGAGCAGGTGGTGCTGGATGCGACACTGAACGCGGTGAGTTTTTATAGCGCGTGCGGGTATGTGGGCGATGAGCAGGCAGTGTATCGCTCTCCGTCCGGGTTGGTGCTGGCGTGTGTACCGATGGTCAAGCAGTTGCGGGTTATGAATCGCGCTTGAATGCAGCGCGCAATTGCTCGATCACAAGCTCTATTCCTGGCCCTTGTATCTGCGGCGGGGTGGGGCTCTCGCCAAATTCGCGCCATACGAACAGGGTCAGTTCAGCACCATCGGTCACGGGCTCGAGGGGGTGGGTGCCGAAAGCGTTCAGCGAGCGATAGCGCTCGTCCCGCCAGAAGGCTTGCTCTACCCAGTCATAAACGGGAATGCAATGAAAGTGCAGTGGGAAGCCGGGCATATGGCCGTAGCGGCTGATATACAACCATTTCGGCTGGAGTTGGGTTTGCATCACCCGCTGGATGTTGGCGAGCAGGCCGCCCAGTTCTGCCAGTGCGGCTTCAGGCATGTCGGGGAGGGCGTCAATCGGCGCCCTGGCGCTCAGCATCAGGTAACCCGGCAGCTTCGAGGTCAGGTGGTGGTTGAGTTGCCAGTGTTCGGTCTGGTGAAGGATGAAGGCTGGGTTGATTGGCATGTGCACGCGTCCCTGTGGGTTGGAGCGCCAGCATAGCGCGCTGAACCCGTGGCGAGGGAGCTTGCTCCCGTAACGGCCCGCCAGCCGCCCCATATCCACCTGACGCACCACGATCCAACTGTGGGAGCTGGCTTGCCTGCGAAGACGGCCTGGCAGTCAACACAGTTGGATTGTGTACATATCCATTCCTGCGGTAACGGCCACCTAGGGTTCCGCCCTGACGGCGGCTCACTTTGCAAGAGCGGCAAAGTAAGCAAAACGCTCTTGCCCCACCACTCGGCACCTCGCCTAGGCTCGGTGTGCCCGAACGCAGGCTTGAATCCGTGGGCCGCCGCCACGCGCCATCCATGGCGCGGGGCGGCTAACCCGGCGTCCTGCCGGGTTACCCACGAATTCAAGCCTGCGTTCGGCCAGCGTGGTTTAACGGGGCGCCTAAGATCAAGATCACAAGCAGATCAAGAGCAAGAGCGGCTCGCTTCGCATCGTGGTGACGTGGGAGAAAAAGCGGCCTACTCAATGCATCTTGCTATGGTCCATCTTGCTATGGTCCATGCCATCCAAGCCACGCGCCGTTGCCTTCACTTCGACAGCCTGCTTTTCACCCTTGGTATCTTGCACCGTCAGGGTCAGCGGCACCTCGTCGCCTTCCTTGATCTGGGCGGTCAGGCCCATCAGCATCACGTGGTAGCCGTTCGGGTCGAGCTTGACGGCTTTTCCTGCTGGCAGGGCCACCGCATCCACCGGGCCCATGCGCATCACGTCGTCCTTCATGCTCATCTCATGAATCTGCACGTCCTTGGCCACTGGCGAAGCGACGCTCAGCAGTTTGCTGTCGCTGTCGGCGGTGAGGGTCATGAAGGCACCGCTGGATGGCTGACCCGGTACGGAGGCGCGAACCCAGGCGTCGGTCACTTGTACTTGGGCGCTGGCGTGTGCGGCGAGGCCCAGCAGGGTGAGGCCGAGGGTGAGACGCTTGAGGTGTTGAACGGCAGTCATTAGCAGACCTCCATGACGGTGAGCAGGTCTTCTGCGCACTCTTGAGCGGTAAGGGATGCCTGCAAGCCAAGGCGCAGGTTGCCACGGGTGTCGAACACGAAACTGGTGGCGGTGTGGGAGAGGGTGTAGGTGTCGCCGGCGGGGATCTTTTCATAAAAGATCCCGAACTCCTTGGCGGCCACGGCGATTTCTTCCGGGGTGCCGTAGAGCGCTTCGAAACTGGGGTCGAAGGCCTTGACGTAATTGTTGAGAATCTCGGGAGTGTCGCGCTCGGGGTCCAGGGTGATAAACACCACCTGCATGATCTTGCCATCGCGGCCCATCAGTTTCTTGGCTTGGGCGGCGCGGGCCAGGGCGGTCGGGCAGACCGCCGGGCACTGGGTGAAGCCGAAGAACACCACCGGCATGAGGCCGCGGTACGAGCTCAAGGTGACGGTTTCGCCGTCGGTGTTCTTGAGCTTGAAGGTGCGACCCATGATCTTGTCACTGAGGTCCTTGCCGTACTTGAAGTTCAGCTTGGGGCTGTAGTCACAGCCGCCCAGCAGGCTGCCCAGGCCCAACAGGCCCATGCCGGTCAGCACTTTGCGGCGGGTGAATAACGTACTCATCAACTGTGCATCCTGTGAAACGCCTGCAAGGCAGTAGAGCTGCCCCACCAGGCTTTGAAAAGGAGTAACGAGAAGGGTGCAGAGTCTAACAACCCTGGCCCGTGCGCGTAATCTGCGACGTTCTGCCACAGGGGTGTGGCCCATTTCGTCCTTTTGTGGCTTCGGTGGTAGAGTCGCCGCCATGAAATTGCGCCACTCTGACCGCTCACTGATCGCCTGGGCCCTGTACTTCTGCGTGCTGATGAACCTGTTCGCCTGCGGTTTGGGGCATGGCCAGATGATGGGCCAGCAGCTCAACGGCATCGGCGGGCTGTTCTGTTCGGTGGACGGCGGCCAGTCGCCCATTTCCGACAAAGGGTTGGCGAACCCGTCTTTCAGCAACATCTCGAACTACTTTGCCTGCCCGGTGTGTAACGCGGTTACCGTCGCCCTCGTGTTCCTCATCGGCCTGGCCTGGCTGCTCGGTCTTACGCAAACCCCACGTGTCGCCCATGAGCGGCGCAACAAAGCGCCTCCGCGTTATTCCTGGCCTTCGGCCAACCCTCGCGCTTCTCCCGCATCCTGACGTGTGCCTTGGGCTTCCTGTCACCAGGAGGCATTCTCTCGTCACGATGGTGAGTACGTTTTATGAACCCTCAATTGCCTGCCGGCGCCAGCCGCCTGGTCAGCAAGGCGTCGCGGCGCCTGCGTGCGCAGCCGGCGCTGCCTGACTACCCGAGCAATTCGCGCTGTTTCGTGCACCTGGATGCACGCCTGCTGCCTCACTGGCATACCTTGTTCGACATCTGCCCGGCGCTGCTCAGGCTCGACCCACCGGAGGGCTTGAACCTGTTTCGCGCCTTCATGACCTGGGCCTATCACAACCAACCGCCGCTGGACTGGACCTACCATCTGAACGTATGCCGCTGGTTACTGAGTTCGGCGTATCGCACGCAGATCGATGAGGAACCGATCGAAGCCTTCATGGCCGCCGCGGCTGCGCGTTGGGTGCTGACGGACGACAGCGCGGCGGCGGGCATCGTCCTGAGCTGGGGGGATTCGACGCTGTTCGATTGCAAAGGCAGCGTTTCGATAGCCGCACAGCAGCAAGCATTGCCGGTACCCGCATGGGATTTCGCCTGGTGCCCCTTGGATGCGCAAGGCGCGTTCGGCGGCTGGCGGCCGGTGCCCTGATGCACCGCGCCCGGTAAGCCTCACGACACCCTCGGAAGCGCCGCACACGGCGCAGCGTGCGCGGCCCGCAGGCTGGCATCGAGCTGATGACTAGGCTCTAGGCTTCTTTGGTTTTTCAGGTCATCAGCTTATGTCTTCTTTGCATCACAACACGCCCACGCTGACGGTGGTCGACCCGCGAGGGTTGACCGTGCGCAGCGTGGCGTACCATCGCAATACCGCGCAGCAATCACCCAGCGCGCAGGTCACGCGGCAGGTGTTCGACGCTCGCGGCCTGTTGCAGCAACAGTGGGACCCCAGGCTGTTTGAGTTGCACGCTGCCGATCCCGACGTGCCGCCCAATCTGTCTCATCGTTATAGCTTGGGCGGGCAAGTGCTGAGCACCGACAGCGTGGATGCGGGCCGTCGGACGCGCTTGCTCGGCAGTGGCGGCCAGGTCGTGCAACAGTGGGACAGTCGAGGCACGCGCCAGCGGTTCGAATACGACCCGTTGCTGCGCCCCGTCGCGGTATTCGAGCGCGCGGAGGCGGCGGCGTCTGAACGCTGTGTCGAGCGCATGAGTTACGCGGGCATGACGTCCACGGAGGCGGCGCGCAATCGCTGTGGGCGCCTGATTCGTCACGATGACTCGGCAGGCACGTTGCTCGTTGAGCGCTACGACGTGCAAGGCAACCTCACCGAGCAAACCCGGCGCCTGTGCAAGTCGCACACCACGCCCGATTGGCCGCTGCCCGTGAGTGAGCGGGATGCGCAGTTGCAAGCCGAAACCTTCATCACCACCTGGCAGCACGATGCGCTGGGGCAACGCCTGGAGCAGGTCGACGCGCGCGGCAATCGCCAGCAATCTCAATACGGTGTCGACGGCCAGTTGACGAAAAGCGAGATCCTGTTCAAAAGCGGAGCGCGCAAGACCCTGGTGGATCAACGCAGCGTCAACGCCTCGGGCCAGGTGTTGAGCGAACGCTTGGGTAATGGCGTGCTCAGCGTTGCCGAGTATTCGGACACTGATGGACGTTTGACACGCTTGAGCGCCCACCTCAAGGATTCGGCAGGCAAGCGACTACAAGACCTCTTCTACAGCTACGACCGGGTCGGCAATGTGTTGCGCATCCGCGATGCGGCGCAGCCGACCCGCTGGGCCAGCAACGCGCAGGTGGAGGCAGTAAGCACATTCGAGTACGACAGCCTGTCGCGCTTGATCAAAGCCACCGGCCGTGAAAACGCGCGCAATACCGGCACATTCGCATTGCCGGGGCGAGTCACGTTCGGCGCCACAGACGACAACCTCTGGGGCAACTACACACGCCATTATGCCTACGACTCGGCTGCTAACCTGACGCAGATGCGCCATGTGCCCAGCATCGGCAGCGGTTATACCCAACGGATGCAGGTGGGCGAACACAGTAATCACAGCGTGATGGCCCGCGAGGGCGCAAAGGCGCCGGGCCTGGGCGATGGCTTTGACCAGGGCGGCAATCTTATGGCTTTGACGCCTGGGCAGGCGTTGACCTGGAATGGGCGCAACCAGTTGGTCCGCGTCGCGCAGGTGCTGCGTGACAATGGCGAACATGACGATGAAGTGTATCTGTACGACGGCGCCGGCCAGCGAGTCATCAAGCGTCGCGTGGCACATGGCAAGACGCAGACTCACACCCATGAAGTGCTTTATCTGCCAGGGCTGGAGCTGCATCGCCACGGGCCGGATGGCGAGTGGTTGAATGTGTTGCTCGCTCAGGGTGGGCGCCATTCGGTCAGAGGGTTACAGTGGGAACGGCAGCGTCCCGAGGCAATGCCGGATGAGCAACTGCGCTTCAGCCTCGACGACCATTTGGGCAGCAGTACCCTGGAGTTGGACGAGAAAGCCGCTCTTTTGAGTCAGGAGAATTATTACCCGTTCGGCGCAACAGCCTGGTGGGCAGCAAAAAATGCATTGGAAGCGGGCTACAAAACCCGGCGTTATTCGGGCAAGGAGCGCGACGCCAGTGGGTTGTATTACTACGGTTTCAGGTACTACGCACCGTGGTTGTTACGGTGGATCAGCGCAGACCCGGCAGGGGATGTGGATGGGTTGAACCTGTATGCGATGGTGGGAAACAACCCCATGGGTTATTTAGACGACGACGGCTTGCAGCGGCATCCCATCATCGATATTGCCACTCTTATCGTTACGCTGGTGTTGGCAGGGTATGCGGCGCAGATGGACGCACGCCAGCGCGTTCAGTTGGCTGTCCTGGGTTTTGCGCTGGGCATTCTGGGCGTGACGGCGCTTGGCTATCGTCAGTACAGAGAGCAAGTCAGCCTGCGTGCTCGACGCAAAGCGTTTTATCAGCAAGCCTCCCAGGAGTATGCACAGACTCTGGGGGGCGTACATGGCGCCAGTGAAGAGGAAGTCGCTGAGCTGGCGGACTTTTATCTGCAACACCGGCTGTCTACTCCTGACACTGAAAGTCTCGCTTATGGGTTGACCCCAGGCGCACGTGGCGGGCTATATGGCTACATTGGCCCAACCAAGCACAAGGACAGGGCCGACATAGCCTCCCACACGGAAAACAATCCCCATTTTACCTTGGCCAGATTGGGTTTTTTAGGCATGGAGCTTCGCGCCCCGGCACGCAAGGTGGGCGCCAGCCCGCTTCCAGCGGCTGGGCTGACCCACACCGAAGTACAACCGCAAACCAGGGTCACGAGCGTGGGCCGCCGAGGCTCCGCTTCTGAGGAGCCCGCCGCGCAACCGGTAAGCCCAGGACCTTCCTCCGGGCTGGAGCCTGAGCGGCTGGTGATTGACGTTGAGTCTGTTCTCAATGAATTACGCGGCCCTGGCGGTGGGATTCTCAGGAACGTGATCAACCGCCTGGAAGCCCGCACCCTGGACTTTCATACCGGGCATGCCATGGCGGGCGGGCAGAATGTCCGTAGTTTTGACTTGCCGGGCTATCGCGGGCAGCGCGGTCGTGGCGCCTATCGAGTGATGATCCAGCACACCAGCGGGCTCAATTATCGGGCGGTCAGGGTGATGAACCCTCACCGCCGTTAATGCGCGCAACGTCAGTCGCAGGAGCTCGGGCTGTGTAACGGCCCGGCTCTGTTGTCAGGTTGGCGCGCGAGTGTCGTTCTCGTCCTCAGCGATGCTGTACCAGGCCCAGTAAGTCTGACGCCGTGTGTCGCCATTGGCAGTGAGCACGCGCACCGGGCGTCCCAAGGCGTCATAAAAGTGTTGCTCGCTGGGGCGCGCGGTATTGAAGGCCGCATCGTCGATATAGCCGGCACGGTCGGCGAAGTAAGGTCGCCAGGTCCGCGCCAGGCCACCCTGGTTGTCGTACTCCACCCGGCCACTGATCCGCCAACGGTTCGCTGAGTCTGTTTGCTCGGCGCCTGCGCGCAATAGACCGCTGTCTTCGACCTGAAAGGCTGGTCCCGGCGCAGCTTTTTCCTGGGTTTGCCGCACTCGGCCAAAACCGTCGTTGAAGGCCAGGGCGACATGGGTCTGCCGGTCCTGCGAGGTTCCTTGCCAGCGGTCGGCATGCAGCACCACGGCATGCACGGGCACTTGCCTGGTCGCCCGAATCAGGCGTTTGAGGGTTTGATGATGGGCCTGCGGGTCGGTCAGGCTGTTGAGCCGCACCCAGGCCGAGGCGCGAATATGCCCGCTGGGCAGCAGGTAAGCGCTGCTGACCCAGGCTGCCTGGAGACTGGCGGACGGGATTTGTCCCATCCAACTGAACACATCGTAGACGCACGCACTCTGGGCGTTGAGCAAGGCTGTCTGCGGATCGGCCAGCGCCTGCGTCGGCCCGTAGTCGAGCGCGCGGGTGAAGGACTGGCGAGTGTCATGGCCGACAGGTTTGCTCTGCTCTTCGCCCTTGAGGCCGGTCGCCAGCAAATGCCCGTGGGCATCGTAGTGTGCATACCGCTGGGTACGCTGCGCATCGGTCACCAGCACCGGCAAGCCCAAACGATAGTCGTACTGTGCCTGGGTCGAGCAGCCGTCGGCCGATTGCACCTTGATAACGTGCAGCCCATAGGCATCGTATTCAGTGTGCGTGAACCCGTGGCTCAGACTCGCCTGATGACGACGAGGCCGGTAGAAGGTGTCGGCTTGGCCATACCGGGTGTAACCCTGGCCGAGCGACCACAGGGTGATGGCCTCGTCACGCCCAGCGGCGGGCGACAGGAACGCGGTCAGGGGCCGATAGTGCTGTTCGGTCAGCGTGGCAGTGATAGCGCTGTCCTGATACACATCCAGGGCCTGTTGATCGAGTTCGGCTGTTTCGACGTAAGCGAGCAGGGCCTGAAAGTTCGCGGTTCCGGGCGGTAAGGGGGCAGTGTGTTCGGCCAGGCAATAATGCTGCCTCCACAGCCCGCCCAGTTGGCGTTGGGCATCCGGCCCCAGCGGGTTGGACGAGCCCTCGGCGACAAAGTGCTCATAGCTGATGGTGCTACCCGATAACGCCTCTTTGCTCAGCACCAGCGCGTTATTGCGTTGCTGGTAGGGCAGCCGCAAGCGCCAGCGCTGCGCGGCATCCAAGTGGATGAACTCGGCGCAGGTTTCGCTCAGGTAATAAGCCTGCTGCGCCGGGTCGTGCGCGTCGCGCCACCACTGCTGCTCGTGGGCCAGCGCCGCTGGCGCAGAGTCGCCGGCAGTCTTGCGGCGGGCATAATCGACCACCACTTGCTGCAAATTACTCGCGTAGCGGTCCCAGCGCAGATTCAGGGTGTGCTGGCAGCAAGGGTCATCCTTTTGGCGCTCGTAACGACAGGTCATCGATTCCACCAGCAACGGCAGCAGAACGGCCGGCTCGCCGGCCTTGGGCGAAGGCTTCACTTGGCGCACCAGATAGCGCTGTTGCTGCACTGAGTATGGCACTGCCTGCTGCGGCACATCGGCGGCGGCATACACCTCTTCGCGCAGTAGGCTACCCGCCAGCGCACGCTGCATGGCGCGCAAGGTCGAGGCACCGGGTGTGGCGATCAGCGTGTCGCGTGTGTGGCCGGCTTCCAGTTGGCTCAGCAGGGACGGGCCGAGCGTGGGGGCCTGCGGGTCAGCCGCGTAAAACGCTTCGCGCGGTGGGGCCAGCGTGTTGAACCAGCGCTTGGTCAACACGCCTGACGGTGCGTGGGTATTAGGTGGCTGAGCGGTTTGCAGCACCAGGCCGAAGCCGATGAACTGGCGCTCGTCACGGTCATAGCTGGCTTCGCGGTAACAAAAGTATTGGGTCGAGTGGTTGCCACTGACCAGGTCCTTTTGCCGTTGCCGTTTGACCACTGGCAGGGGGAACGCAAGGCTACTGTCCTGGGCCATTCCCAGTGTCTGCCAGTGGTGTTTCTCATCGAGCCATTCCTGGGCGCTGCTGCGGTAGCGCAATTGGGTGGCCGCTCCCATGTTGTTCAGGGTGGCTGTTAACAGATACGGTTTGACGCTGACAAAGTCATAGCGCCAATGCTGCGGTCGGATGTGCGGCACACTCAGGATCAGACTGGAACAGCCCAGGCCTTGAAGGTCGGCGAAGCTGACCTGGCACGTAGCGTCATGGCGCATCCCCTCGGGCCAGCGCAGCGTCATCGGTGCCGATGTCAACCCGTTGCCGGCGCGGTTCATGTAGACCTGTAAGTGGTCGGGTGCCAGGTAAATCAGGTCCACGGCGCCTGATCCATCCAGGTCGGCGAGGCGAATGTTGGCGGCATCGAAGGTGGCAGGGTCGAACGCCAGTGGGGCGAATACAAACCCCTTGCCGAAGCGACCACGCCCGAGGTTGGGCCAGCACTTGAGTTCGTTATGGCGAATGCGTACCAGGTGTTGTTGACCGCTGCCGAGCGGGTCGCAAAAAGCGATCAGCTCTGTCGGCGTATGGCTGAGGGTTGGTAGCCCGTCATCGTCGGGCCCATGGCGCACGTCCTGGCCAGGATCAAAGCCTCCGTCCTGGCGCTGCGCATACAGGCGCACGCTGCGGCTGCCGATCAGGGCCAGGTCCAGCCTGCCGCTGCCCATCAGGTCGGCCAGTTGCCCGTGGGGGTGGAAAAACTCCTGGGGCATCGCCGCAAAAGGCACAAACCCCGACCATTGCCGCTGCGAGTCGAGGCTGAAAAAGCCGCTCAGCCCCGGTTGCGCCACCACCCATTCCAGATGCCCATCGCCGTTAAGATCCGCCAGCGCCTGGCGCGTGGCCTGGGTGCTATCAGCGAGGGGAATGCGTGGCAACGCCTGCCAGGGCCCATACGCCAGCGCATTGCTGTCAGCTGGGCCGGGGGCCCTCAGCGGCTCGCGGTAGTACCAGCTTTTATCGGTGCGGTGCAGGATGCCCGGCAAGCCGTCGCGGTACAGGTCGACCAGCTGGTAATGCTGCCCGTCGTTGATGCCCGCCATGGCGTCGAACGTTTGGTAGTGCGCGGTTTCCAGTGTCGGCCCGAAGACGCTGTAGGCCAGTTCCAAGGGCGGCCAGGCACTGGCGGTGCCTTGGGCGTCATAGGCCTGGTTGTGCACGGCGAACAGGCAACTGCCGATGGCGTGGCGATCGGTGTACTCCAGCAACATGCGCCGCGTCAGCACCGGCTCGGCGCCCAGGCTCGGCTCGTCGGGGAAGTAATGAAACATCAGCACTTGTTGGCACAGCCGCCGGGTGCCGAGCTCAAAGCCATAGGCATAACTGCTGATCGGGTCGTTGCGGACCGGCCAGGCGTGTTGTTCGGCATAGGTCGGCACTTGGCTCAGGCCAGTGTGGCGTTCGCCATAATCCAGCAGCAGTTCGAAGTGCCATTGCTTGTCAGCGAGGGCGTCCGCGCGCCACAGCGCCAGGTGCTCAAGGGGCTTGAGGTTGCCATAGCACACCCGCGCCAGATAACGCTGGGCGCGATAGTCCCTGGCGGCGCTTGGCGGCTGGTCGTCGCGTTTGTAGTGGTAATAGATCTGCTCACCCAGCGGGTTGAAGCTTTCCTGCAACAGCCATTGGGCTACACGTGGGCTGTTGTTCGGGTCCGCACAGCGCGCGATCTGCGTCTTGCCGAACAGGTGCACGCAGCCGTCCGCACCCTGAACCAGCCAGAATCCGGCCTTGTCGCTGGGGGTGGACCAATGCTCGATACGGTCGAAGTGCGCTTCTATCACCGGAAAATAGCGCACCACCCGGTGGGGTTCATCCAGGGCCAGGCCGTTATAGTGGTCCCAGGTTGTGGCCCGAATTGCGCCGTCGGCATCACGCTCAGGGATCATGTCGATACCTTGGGGGCTGGTGAAACGGTCGTCATCACCGTAGGCCGGTACGCCCTTGCGGGTATCACGGCTGATGGCGCCTGCCGACACCGCCCAGCCGAGTCCGAAGGGCCCGTTGCCCTGGGAACTGCGATAACCCAGGCTCAATGCAGGCGTGAAGCCACGGCCCGGCGAAACCGGCAAGGGCACCTCCAGGCACGCTTCGCCCCGTGTGCCCACGGCGCCCCATTGCGCGCTGGGGCCCTGGATGGCGCCACCGCCCTTGGGCAGCGCAGGAATCTTCGGTTCCAGGAGGTCGGGCGGCTGCACGCTCATCGTTGACCTCCGGTGTTTTTAGCGGTGTAGCGCAGGTGCACGATGATATCGGTGAGGGATTCGAGCAGGGCGTTTTGCCGGGTGTGGTTGGGAAAGGTCAGTTGCCAGGCGGAGATGGCCCCGGTGTATTCGAACGGCAGGTAACGCTCGTCACTGTCGAAGTTCAAGGTGAACAATCCGCTGTCGTTGAGCCCGCTGGACAGGGCGATTTGCTGCTTGGCGCGCAGGTCTTTTTTTACCGCAGCTTCGGTGTGTTTGGCCGCAGGGGTGAGGTGCGTGGTGTTGGTGGTCTGGGTGAGGATGGCCTTGATATCTTCATAAGGCCCCAACGTGGCAGGCAGGGACACGCTGAGGTGCTTGACGCGCCGCAGATAGTGGCCGGGGTAATCGTCGTCGAACAGCTTGAGGGTCAGTTCAAAGGTCAAGGTGCCAGTTTTCACCAGGTCAGCTTTAAGCGTGGCCCAGGGCTTGTCGCGCGTCGCCACAGGGTCTTTGCTGTGCAGATGGCGCAACGACACGGTTTTAGTGATCTCCAGCAAACGTTCGTTGTGGGTGAGGTAGGCGCTGCTCATGCTCAGCAGGTTGTGCTTGAGCGCTTCGCCGGCACTCAAACCTCGGTATTGATGGGTCCAGGGCTGGGTTTGAATGAAGTGCTTGTCCCACTGCGCGCGCTCTTCCTGCCAGCAGGCTTCGGCCGCCAGGCACAGTGACAGCGTCGAGTCATAGGCCTGGTAGTAGAAGGTCGACAACTGGCCGTTGAGCCATTGATACAACTGGGCGTTGGTGAAGCGTTTGCCGAGCTGGTCGTACAGGGTTCGTGCTTGGGTGAAGCTGGCCTGGGCCAGGCCCAGTTGCAAGCGGGTATGGGCTTCCTGCTCGGTGTAAGCCTGCAGTTGGGCGTCGACCTGGGCCAGTTCAAGGCGTGCCTGCTCCAGCGTATGGGCCCACTCGGTGGCGCGCCGGGCGAACAGGTCGGCGCGGTCCAGGTGGGCTGCGTTGGCGCGTTTTTCATTGGCAATGCCTTGGGACGCCGCGTGCAGCGCGTGAAAAGCGCCCTCGTAGCGCACGCCGCCGTTGGAGGTGCCGAAAATGTTCGGTATCAGCATGGCCAGGCCCGCGCCGGCTTGTGCCACGGCGGCGGCGGTGTCCCAGCGCGCACTGTCCTGGTACTCCTGGGTGGCCTGCGCTTCGGCCGGGCTGATGCCACGTTTGAGTTGCTGTTCAAAGAAGGCTACCCGCGCTTGGACAATGCTGCGCCCTGCCAACAGCGCCTCTTTGTTCCTCGCATCGAACTGCACGGCCTGGGCCTGTTGCTCGACGGCCAGCCTGGCCAAGTCCCAGGCTTGCTGTTGCTGGGTTTCCAGGTACTGGGCCTGCTCCTTGCGTTCGAACAATGACAACAAGGTCGTCCCCAATTGGATAAGGTTGTCGACTGCCTGCAACGCGTGCCCCAGCAGTACCTGGAAGCGATAGTGCGCGGCCTGAGCGGTGCGCAGCGACGGACGCAGGCTGACGCCGGCAGATCCTTGCTGGTAGGCAGCGAGCAGCGTTTGCGGCGACAGCGTGGCGGTGTACAGCGGCAGGCTCAAGGGCTTGCCGGTCAGGTCCAGATGATGGCGCAGGTTGTGCAGGCGAGATTCGATTTTGTCCCAACGCAGCAGCAAGTCTGGGCTCAGGGACCGACACAGCCGCGAGGTGTTCGCAGGCACTGCCTTGCTGTCGAGGGTGGAAGGGTTTTGCAGTTTGTCCAGGGTCGTGGTTGCCCAAGGATCTACCGGGTTGAGTGGCGGTCTTGGCCCGAGCAAACCCTTGGCGCGGATGTACCACAATTTGGCTTCGGCCAGGCTGTCACGGGTCAGTTGCCGGTAGGCCGCATCCCCGCGATTGAGCAGAATGTCGACGTACAACAGATACAGCGCCTGGCGAAAATGTACTGCACTGCTTTTCGCCAATGGATGGGACAAGGAAGAGGCGCGGTGCCCTTGTGGCGTACTGGCAAGCAGCGCGGGCAGGCGCCAAACGTCAGATGGGTGGACGGGATCGAACACGTAGCGTATCCACGTTTCGGCCTCGGCGTATTGCTGTTCCTGGTTCAGGCGTTGCGCCAACAGCCAGGGCAGGTAGAGAAACAACTCCCAGTAATACACGCCATAAGGGCCCTGGAAGTCCAGTGAGCTGGTGTCTTTTTCGTCCGGCAATGGCGGCTCGCGCCAGGCATCCGGCGCCAAGGCGAACAGCTGCTGCAAACCTGCGCCAGCGGTTTTTGCCAGGAGCCCCGCCACGCAGGTGTTGGTGCGTATGGGCGCTCGTTTGTTTTCAGGCTTATCAAGAGACTCGATGGTGGACCCGTTGAAGTCGATGAACTCTGCCGTGCCATAGGGCGGGGTAGCGAGTCGCCGGATAAACGGAGCCAGTGGAATGATCGGGGTGCTGTTATTGGGCGGCAGGGTGAAGGTCGCGGTTTTCAACGCGTAGCCCAGGATGATGGGGTCGGGGTAGTGCACATCGCTCTCCAGCAGCAATACGCCGTGAATCAGCGTCAATGAGGAAACCGTCGTGCTAGTGAGATCCTCGTGGTAGGGGTGCAAGGTCTTGGGGGAGAGTTCTATCTGCGCTTCAAGTGTGTGCGTCTCGGACAGTTCGGTGAAGGTGTCGCGCAGGGTGCGCCGGGAGGCGTCTGCCAGGCCGACGAGTACCGTGTTATTGCGGTGGGGGCTTTCTGGTAAGGCGCTTTGTCCCTGCTTCGGATACATCAATACGGGTTTGTACAGGCGTTGTTTCTGTTGAACCTGGACCTTGTCTAGCAACAGATCGTAGGCGTGGCTGTTGGACTCCGCCTGGTGGTTGTAGAACGACAGGGTAGCGGTGTAGGTCGCGTCCGGGGTGTTGAAAAAATAGTCGAAGGCTTCCTCGCTGATGCGTTTGTCGCGCAGATTGAATGTCGTGCTTTTCGGGTTTTCTTCATCTTTTCCAATCTGCGGCAGGGTAAAGGTCGCCGGCTGATTCGCTGCATTTTTTATGAAGTGGGCATAGCTGACCCCGGTCTCATTGCACTTGAGGGTCAAGTCGATACGCACGTTGGAGAAGGTTGCCAGCTTGGCGCCCTCCAGAAATATTTCAGCGGTGGGGCCTAAAGCCAGCGTCGCGTTTTGGGCAGGCCCGCTGGTGCTGAGTGTGATGGTCAAATTGACCAGTGCATCTGCCTTGCTGAACCTGACAGTGCGGTGCGGCTCGAAGCGTTTTTCCAGGCGGGTGGTGACCTCCAGCACTGACGTCGTGCGGTCGAACCGGATATCGCTTTCAGCCGAAAGACTGCGGATATGCTGCTGATGGTCTTCGTAATTCCAGCCATTGGTGGTGTGATGGGGCGTTTGGTTGTCCAGGGTATCGACTTTGACCTGGACCGTTTCGGGCGCCCTGAACTGAAATCTGGCCCTGTTGTGGTGCCCGAACAGGGCCAGGTAGCGCCCGGCCAGTTCCGACTCTTTATGCCAGGAGAACATCCGCCGCGTGCTGCCCAGGGTTTCAAGCCAATGAACGTTGAAGTGTTGATCCAGCCGCACCGCTTGAAAGAAATGCCGATGCAGGCCGTTGTGCGAGGAAGCCGTTTGATGGTTCGGCTGTGCGCTCAGGCCCAGGAACAGTGACGGCGGTTGGCTTTTTGAATCGAGTACGGCGATGGACGCCGTGGCGCTCATCAGGTCTTCCGAGCTCAATTCGTCCAGGCCCTGTGCCAGGCTGTATTCCTGAATGCAGGCCTGCGGCACGCTCCAACTGTCATCCAGTTTTTTATAGGAAAAGTACAAGCGCAACTGTAGATAGGTCGTCTTTATCCGGGTTTCCAGCCGTTGCTGGTATTCCTTCTCCGATTCGACATCGCCTCGTCCAATCGGGGTGATATCTCTCGACGACGATGTGGGGTTGATGCATTGAGCCCACACCACGAAGAGGCGCCCATTGAACACCACCGGACGAATCGTCTGCTCGGGGACGTTATCGTCAATCGACAGCGGCAGCATTTGCCAACCGGACCAGGCTGCCGGGGTGGCCGCGTCGCCCGAGGCCATCTTCAGCGTGCGCCAGTAATAGGTGTTTTCCGAGCTGGACTTGCCGGTGAAGTAATAAGTACTGCTGGCGAAGCTGTCTTTATCACCGTCTATATAGCCATTGAGGGTCTTGATGTTGGCGAGCGTTTCGAAGCCGCTTAAGTAACCGTGGACGGCGGTGTGCAGCGGTGCAGGCTCGATACGAAATTGATTGAGCTGGTTTTCCAGTTGCCTGAAGTTGTCGCTTTTATCATGACGCAAGGTGGGGCTCAGAAAGCTTGCCGGGTAGTGCTGGAGTTGCTGGTGCGCACGCCACAGCGAATAGGACTGCAACTGGTCCTGCCACTCGGTCTGTTCGTCAACGCTCATGCCCTGTCCGTCGTAGCCAGGCTCCAGGCCCAGGTAAATGCCGTTGATGTACTGCTGCACGCTGGCAATTGCACTGGCGATACGGGTGGTGGGTACCGTATGGCTGACTTGAGGGTCGAGCAGCCAGTAGGCATAGACATCGTCGACGGTCTTGACGGTGTCGGCTACAGCCGTGTCTTCAGGCAGTACGCTATTGAGGTAGAACCCCAGCATCGCATCGCGCAGGTGTTCGTTGAGGTGTTGCGTGAGGGTGTCAGACATGGTCATTCCTTGAACCGGTCGAAATACAACGGGGTTATGGCGCTGCGGCGAACAATGCGGAGCCGACGTGTTGCCAGTCTTCATTCATCAAGGTGGCATGCAAGTCGGTCGCCTTGAGCAAGGCCCTGGCAGAGAGCCCGGTGAGCCTGACGGCTTCATGGCAACGCAGGAGCCAGTCCAGGTCGGCCAGGGTCTTCACCTGCTTGGCAGGCAGGTATTCAACGAGCAGGTTGATTTCATCGACATCCCACTGCAGCAACGCGGCCAGTTGCGCGGTGCATGCTCCATCGTCAGTCAAGGTGGAGCCTTTATCGGAGGATGAATTGGCGCACTGCAAGTAGGCGAGCACGCTGTCCTGTGCCAGCCCGTAGGTGTTGAGGCAATGGGCAAAGCGTTGCAGCAGGTACAGCGTGTTCAGCGTCAGCTTGAGCAACGAGGCCGGTGTGTGGTCCGGGCT
Source organism: Pseudomonas sp. B2021 (assembly GCF_018135665.1). Taxonomy (NCBI): domain Bacteria; kingdom Pseudomonadati; phylum Pseudomonadota; class Gammaproteobacteria; order Pseudomonadales; family Pseudomonadaceae; genus Pseudomonas; species Pseudomonas sp. B2021. Next base: position 2,688,135 of record NZ_SMOF01000001.1, on the reverse strand, counting down.
CAGCCAGTGCGGATGGAGCACAAACGCCTGCAGGGCCTCACGGCTCACCGCCAGCCCCAATGACGCTTCGGCATCCGGCAGGCTCAGCAGCACATTTTTGTGCAGCTCCGTAGTGGATTCGGCAGTGGCAGTGCGGGCAATCTGGCGGACCACGAGTTTGCGCCATTGCAGGTGCGCTGCCGGGTCGCCGGCAAGGTGCACCGGGTCACTGAGCAGCGTGTCGATTTTCTCTTTCAACGGCTGCATTTGTTGGTAGAACGCGCCCAGCTTCTTGGCCACTGCTTGTTTGGCGTCGTTGTGCAGAACCGCGTTGTGTTCTGGGTCCAGGCTCAGGGGGTGGGTTTCGATAAGCTGCACCAGCCCATTGGGCAGCTCTTTGGGCGGCGCAGGCTTGAGCAGCGGTTGGCTGTGCAGCAGCCCTTGTACGATGAGGGCATGCCAGGCAATGGGCGCGGCCTTGGTATCGGCCTCGGGCTGGGGCAATGACAGGTCAGCGAGGTCTTCTTGCGCCAGCAGGCCATGTCGGGTCAGCTCGACCATGTCATCGAGTTGCGTGATGTACGCCTGCACTGGGGGCGGCGGGGATTGGGCGTCCAAGAGCAATTGACGGCGAAGCTGATCAACCGTTTGCCCAGTGTCATTGAGCCAGGTGACCAGCCAGTCCATTTGCATCAGCACATCGAGCAGGTCGGCGGGTGCATTCACGCCCGAGCGACGCAGGCTCGGGTTGACCAGTTGGCCGGTGTAATCCTTACCGCCCAGCAGCGCCGCCACATGGTAGCTGTCGAGCACTGACAGCCCGAACAACTGCGCGATCCGGGCTTGGCGATATAGCGCGCTATAAAATGTAAGCGTCGGGCAAGCAGCGGGCAGATGCAGGCGGGCCTGCTTGATCAGCCAGTGCAACGAGGCCGGGGTGTCGCTCAGGTGCAGGCCGGTGCAGAGCTGGTGGCGGAGCGTTGTGGGGATTTCCTCCCTCAAGGCCAGGGTCGGCCTGTCCAGCGTCAATGCCTGGCCAGGCAACGGGCCGGGGTTGAACAGCTGGTCGTACAGCGACAGGCGAGTACCGGGTGCCCACACCGGTATCTCATCCAGCACGGCGGCAAAGGCTTGCAATGACAGGCTGTAGCGGCGTTCCAGATAGCGATAGACGCCCAGTGCGCGCAGGGTATTGTCGTTGGCGGGCCGCGCCGGGTCGCCCTCGTGTTCACGCCGCACCACGCTCGTCGACAGGGCGTCGAGTGCGTCGAAGGGCAATTGCGTCCAGCGTTGCAGGCGGATCATTCGGTGCAGGCGCTGGTAACGTTCCCATGAGGTATTGAGCAGGCGCGCACCACCCTTGTCCTGTGTAGTGATCGACAGGGACGACTGGGTCGCGCCGGCCTCGGTGATCGGCCCGTTCACGTACGCGGCACCGTTGTGCAGGCGCAGCTTGGCCGGCGGCGTTGGCAGGGCGCTTGCCAGAACATTGCTCGACAGCACCGGCACATACTTGCCGCAGGCCAGTAGCGCTTCGGTCTGATCGGCGGTGAGTCCGGTTTTCTGCAACCAGTGGGACAACTCCTCAAGGGGCTGCTCCTGGGTACCATAGTGCTGGGTAAAAAAATCTTCTGCCTGTACGTCTCCCGTTCTTATTAACAAAGGCTCCGTCAATAACACCTGCTGGGCAGGGCTCAGCCCGGACAGCAAACGTTGCGCTTCATAGGCCTCGTGCCTGACCACGCCGTAAGTGTTTTGCGCACGCTGGCTGGTGGGCAGCTTGAGGCTGATGCGGTAACTGAGTTCGCCCAGCTGTAGCTTGCCGCCGGACAAACCGAGCCAGCACTGGCGATGCGCACGTTCGAACGGCAGCACGAAGGGGAACCGTTGCTTGCCAAGCACCTCATCAAGGGAACGGCCGCGGTATTCACGGCGGGTTTGTTTGAGGTGAGCGTCGATCTGGCGCGACAGGGTTTCGTTGATCATCGAGAGTTGAGGAATCACAGCGCTGAGGCTACGTTCGTCCAGGGGCAGTGTCTTGAGTTCGGGGCGACGCTGGTCGAGGGTGACCTTGGGCTGTATGCCTTTACCGCTTTTTTCCAGCGCTTGGGCAAACAGGTATAACGCCTTCAGGTAGGCGATCGGGGAGTCGATTGCCGCCATGGAAGAGGCCGAACACAGCAGGTGCCAGTCCTCTTTGAACAGGTGGGTATAGGTGGGGGAACGCGCGTCCATTGTGATGAATCTCCTGAAAGCCCGCGGCCACTGCCGAGGGCCATGGCACGCTAGCATGGGGCGCCAGGCCGGCTCGGTCGGCCGGATCGCTGAGTGAGCGAGGAGAAATCATCGGTGTAGATCGATAGCGCGACAGTGCCTGTGGGTCACTGTCGCGCGAACCTTGCGGCGAGGAGGTAGCCGTTACGCGGCCAGCGGTTTTTTCGCCATGGCTTTTTTGTGCGCGGCCTTCATCGCTTCCATCTCGGCCCCCAGCTCTTCGAGCAGCGCTTTACCCAGCAGTTTCTTGGCCTGAGGGAACATCTCGGTTTCTTCTTCTTCGATATGGTGCTCAAGCAACTCCTTGACCACTTTGACGCGACCGGAAAACTCGGTGGACGAGGGGTCGGTTTTTTTCAAGTCCGGCAGTACCAGCGAGTCGACGGTGCGGTGCTCTTCCTTGGCTTCGTGGTACATGATGTCCTGTTCCTTGCCCCCGGCTTTTCTGAACGCGGGGTAGAGGATCTCTTCTTCGAGTTGGGTATGCAGGGTGATCTCCATTTCGAGTTTGGCCAACAACTCGGTACGCTTTTTTACCCCGCGTTCAGTGGATTCGCTTAACTGGGTCAGCAGGGTCTTGACGCGTTCATGGTCGGCTTTGAGCAGGTCGATGGCGTTCATAGGTAACCTCACGGGGGGGATGCGGGCGTGTCGAAGTGCACGCCTCGTGGTGAGGAAGGTTGCATCAGGCGTACCAACTTTTATTGTTAAAAATTATCTTATAAATCAGTTGGTTGTATTTTTCTGTGTGCTTGGAGGTCGTGCAGCTTGCATGGTCGGGCCGGGTTGAGATTGCACAACGCACAACGGGTTGCTGACGCTCCAGCGCAACGGGCGGCCATAAAGTGTGGCCAGGAAAATTCTAATGGAACCCTTGGGGCATCTGCTTGACCTAACGCTTAGACTTCAGGAGGTGAATCATGCAAATTGAATATATCTGGATCGTATTGGCGGTGGTTCTGCTGCTCTTGGAACTCTGGGCGATCAATATCGTTTTGCGCAGCACTGGCGGATGGGAGACCAAGGGGTTGTGGGTGGTGGTGCTGGTGTTCGTGCCGCTGCTGGGGTTGATTGCGTGGGCAATGTTCGGGCCCAAGCGTGAGATGGCGCAGCAGCGTAAAAGCTGAAGCGGTGAGTGATAAAAAACAGGCGCCCATCGGGCGCCTGTTTTCATTGCGGTCAACCGATCAGCCGCCGACGGCCTTGGCAATCGCCTCATTGAACGCCGGTAGATCGTCCGGCGTGCGCGAGGTGATCAAGGTCCAGCCATTGGCCTGGCACTCTTTAACCTCGGCATCCACCACGCCGGCAGCGCCGGCGTTTTCAAGGTCGATGCGCACGCTTTTATAGGCAGTCAGGGTTTTGCCCTTGACCACGCCAGCGTCGATCAGGGTCCATGGCCCGTGACAGATTGCCGCGATGGTCTTGCCGGCCTGCACGAACTCATTGATCAAGCGCAACGCGGCGGCATCCTGGCGCAGCGTATCGGCATTGACCGTGCCGCCCGGGATGACCAGCGCATCGAAGTCGGCGCTGACAACATCCGACAGTTGCACGTCGGATTCCACGGTCTGGTCTTTTTCCGTGTCGCCGACAAATGTCTGGGTAGTGCCCCCTTTGCTGGAGGCGTGCGTCACGGTCGCGCCGTAGCCACGCAGCGTCTCCAGCGGCTTGAGCAGTTCGTCGCGCTCGATACCGGTGTTGGAGGTGATGACGAGGATGTGCTTGCCGTTGAGTTGCGAGCTCATGGTCGAGTGTCTCCTGGGGTCATGGATCGATTAATGGGCGTATTTGGTTTGCAGTTCCTTGGCCATTTTCAGGTGGGCTTCAAGGGTGGGCAGGGTCTTGGTGGCGAAGGCTTTCAGCTCGGGATTGTCCGAGGAGGCCGCTTCTTTCTTGAACAGTTCGACGGTTTTTTCATGGGCCACCACCTGGTTGTTGGCGTAGGCCTTGTCGAAGGATTCATCGCGCATTTCCAGGATGGCTTTTTTCGCCTTGTCGGTGAGCGCAGCGTCATCGGGTACTTCGATATCGAGTTTTTTCGCCAGGGCCATCAGTTCCTGATTGGCTTTGGTGTGGTCGGTGACCATATGCTCGGCGAAGGTTTTTACGTCCGCCGAGCTGCTTTTTTCCAGGGCCAGCTTGCCCGCTTCCACCTCGGTGATGCCGCCCTGTGCGGCGTTGTCGACAAAGTCGTTGGAGGTCGCCGCCATTGCGGTGGACATCGAGCCAGCAATCAGCATGAAGGTAAGGCCCATCGGTTTCATCAGTCGAGTTTTCATGGTGTCTCTCCTTGGAAATGGCGGGATGCCGTTACCTGACTGTTGAATCGAGAGGTGGGTAAAAGGTTTAAATTTTTTTGCGCTTTTTTGCCCAGTGGTGAGGCGAGGCAATTGACTTGAACCAATCCGGATTCGCAGGGTTCTGCTGCACAGGGCCGTCATCTCAGCGGCTCGCCATTGCCAGGAGGATTGCACTATGACCGTTCATAAGACTACCGATAAAACCCCCGACCCCATCAGCTCTGAAGACGCGCAAAAAGGTAATGCCGAGGCCACCAAAGGGCAGACGCTTGAACCAGCCAATCCCAAGACCGAAACCATCGACAAAGTCGTGACGCCGACCTCGATCAAGGACATTGAACGGCAAACGGATGCAATCAATGAGAAGCTCAACAACGGGCGTTGAACCTGCTGAGTTGATCGGTGGCGAGGGCGCTTGCTCCCGTGGCGGCCTGAAAGCTGCCACTGCTGCTTTTTTATAAATAAATATAATAATTAGCTTAGATTAAAATGTGCTTTTTATTATTTATGACCATCCCCTAGTCTTGCTTGGAGTCCCTTTAGGCCATCCAGGAAGATTTGCCATGAGCAGCGTCACGCCGATTTCCAGTGTCTTGAGCAATGTGCGCCAGCGGGTCACACCGCAAGAGTGGGAGGTGCGGGTCAAGCTGGCCGCAGCCTACCGACTGGCGGCGTTGTACAAGTGGACTGATCATATCTACACGCATTTCTCGGCCCGGGTGCCAGGGCCCGAGGCGCATTTCCTGATCAATGCTTTTGGGCTGTTGTTCGACGAAATCAGCGCCTCCAACCTGGTCAAAGTGGATCTGGACGGCACTATCGTCGATGACCCCACCGGCCTGGGCATCAACTACGCCGGCTATGTGATCCATAGCGCCATCCACGGCGCGCGCCATGACTTGCAAGCGGTGCTACACACCCACACCCGCGACGGTATAGCGGTGTCGGCCCAGAAGCAGGGGTTGTTGCCGATCTCACAGCACTCTATCGCGTTCTCGGGTCGTGTGGCTTACCACGGCTACGAGGGCGTGGCCCTGGACCTGGATGAGCGTGAACGGCTGGTGGCGGATCTGGGCGACAAGAGTGTGATGATCCTGCGTAACCACGGCTTGTTGACGGGCGGCGTCAGCGTCGAGCATGCCTTCCAGCAACTACAAAGCCTGGAGCGGGCCTGCAACATCCAGATTGCGGCACAGGCAGCGGGGAATGCCGAGTTGATCTTCCCACCCGCAGAGGTGGTGACAAAGGTTGAACAGCAAGCCAAGGTATTCAGCAATGGCGAAGGACCGGGCGTGGCGCGGCATTGGAATGCGCTGGTGCGCCAGCTTGAGCGTACCGATACCGACTACAAGAACTGAGTCGCTTATGGATGGTTCCCACGCTCGCGTGGGAACCATCGTTGTTCTGTACTATCAAGCCACTTGTTGAGCCCGTTCCCGTTCGGCGACCAGCTGACGAGTGAGGGGAATCAATATCTTGCCGTAGTCAATCGCATCATTGAGCGGGTCAAACCCACGAATCAGGAACGTGGTAATCCCCAGGTCGTAATAGTCCAACAGCGCCTCTGCGACTTGTTCCGGCGTGCCCACCAATGCTGTGGAGTTGCCTTGCGCTCCGAGCAACCCGGCAATCGCGGTCCACAAGCGTTTATCCAACCGTGAACCTTGCGCCGCCGCCGCCAGCAAGCGTCGCGAGCCTTCATTTGGCGGTTCGCGGCGCACAAAACCAGCCTTTTCGGCCAATGCCGTGGCTTGTTGCAAGATTTGCTCGGCACGCTGCCACGCCAATTCTTCGGTCGCGGCGAGGATCGGTCGCAACGACAAACTGAAGCGAATCGTACGCCCATGCCTGGCCGCTTCGGCGCGCACCTGAGTCACCACCTCGCGCACCTGCTCATAGGTTTCGCCCCACAGCGCATAGACATCCGCGTGCTTGCCGGCCACCGCAATCGCCGCCGCTGAAGAACCGCCGAAATACAGCGGGATATGCGGCTGTTGTGGCGACTTCACCGTGGAGTGGGCGCCTTCCACCTGATAATAAGTGCCGGTGAAGTCGAACGGCTGCTCACGGGTCCATTCCTGACGCACGACGCTCAAGTACTCATCGGTGCGCGCGTAGCGTTCGTCCTTGCCGATATGGCTACCGTCGGCGCGCAGTTCGCGGTCGTCGCCACCGGTGATGATGTGCACGGCGGTACGACCACCGTTGAACACATCCAGGGTGGCGAACTGGCGTGCAGCCAAGGTGGGTTGGACAAAACCTGGGCGATGGGCGATCAGAAACTGCAACTGGGTAGTGACGCTGGCGGCATGGGCCGCGATCAGCGTGCTGTCCGGGCTGTTGGAATGGAATGCCACCAGTGCGCGGTCGAACCCCGCCGCTTCGTGGGCGCGCGCCACGGTTTCGACGTAATCCGGTTGCAGGGTAGGGCCGCTGCGCGGGTGGATTTCCGAGGCGTGGTGGCCGCCGATATAGCCAATGAATTCAATGCTCATGGTCAGGTCCTTGTCGAGGTGGGTAAACAAGCCTCCACCGGGCAAGGGGTCGGTTCGTAGGGGGAAAATAGAGGGCACGGGCACGGCTGTAAAATGCCGATTGGTTCTAACCTAATTATTAAAATAAAAAATCATGAGTCTCTTCCTTTATCAGTAAATTGCATTTAGTCAATAACCTCGCGCATCGCAATGCTGGGTTGTGCTGCCTGGCTCGGCGCACCCGTTCGGTCCGCCAGGTAACGCGCCGGCGGTTGGCCCATGGCCTTGCGGAACATGGTGATAAACCCGCTGGCATTTTCATAACCCAGGTCCAGCGCCACGCTCTGCACACTTTCGCCGTTGGCCAGGCGCTGCAGTGAAAGGATTACATGCAACTGCCGGCGCCAGCGACCGAAGCTCAGGCCGATCTCTTCCAGCAACAGGCGGGTCATGCTGCGTTCGCTCATGCCGATGCGCACGGCCCATTCGCCCAAGGTGGATTTGTCGCCGGGGTTGGCCAATAGGCTGTTGGCCAGCCGATGCAAGCGCGGGTCTTGGGGCATCGGCAGATGCAGGGCTTCGATGGGGGCCTGGGCCAACTCATCGAGTAATGTCGCCACCAGCCGGCCCTGGGCGCCGTCTTCGTCGTAGAGCTGCGGGAAACTCACCGCCTTGCCGATCAACTCATGCAGCAATGGCGACACCGACAGTGTGCAGCATTGCCGGGGCAGGGCGCGGGCGGCGTCCGGGTTGATCAACAGGCAATACACGTCCGCTTCGCCAGCGCCACGGGCCGCGTGGGTCACCCCGCCGGGAATCCACAACGCGCATTGCGGCGGCACGATCCAGATACCCGCCTCGATCACACAATGCACCACGCCGCGCAAGGTGTAGATCAACTGCCCGTGTTGATGGTGGTGAGGGGTATGTTCCCAGCGCTCGGAGGTACTCGAGGCGCCCACGGCCACTATCGAGCGAGGGATGGCGGCGGCGTCGCGAACCCGGCAGGGGTCGTACAGGTCGAGGCGGTGATGAACCATGGTGGGAACTGCCTTGGCTGGATTGCGAAACATTCTGGCTATTCTGTGCAATGCTGTCCAGCGACCTGCGCTCTATGATGAGAGCCAATCTCATCCAAGGAGCTTTGCCATGCGACTCGACAGTTCAACTTTCCCCGTGGTGAAAATCTTTTTCGACGCGCCTAACGACGGCGGGCCGGAAGATGCCTTACTGACCTTCGAACATTTGTTGGCCCGTGAGCAGCCCTTCTTGCTGCTGCACGAAAAAACCGTGGATGAAAACAATCACGAACACGCCCACGAAGAGCGCAAGCGCGCCTCTATCTGGATGAAGAAAAACAAAGCAGCCTTGCGCGCCTACGTCAAAGGCATGATCCAGGTGGAGCCCAGCGCCGCCAAGCGCCTGGCTCTCAAGCCCTTCGCCGTGACGTTCGGCAAGGCCTGGGGCTACCCGCTGCTGGTGGTGGAATCCAAGGACCGCGCCTGGGCGCTGGCCCAGGACGTGCTGGACACAGAAGTGTCGGATGTGGCGCATTTCTAAGCCTGGCCAAAGCTCGACAGCGTCCACAATTGAACTACCTTGATTGACGAGCCTTCCCACTCGGTAATCAAGCATGCGCACTTTATGGACGCGGTATCTGGCGTTGCTGGAAAACGACCTGAGCACGCAGATTTTTGACAACGTCAAGAACCTGTTGGTCTGCGCGCTGTTGTTTGCGGCGGGGACCAACGCGCTGGTGGGGCCGCACGATTTGCTGATCGGTCTGTTTGCTTCCAGCGTCGCGGGGTGGGGCTTGATTGTGCTGTCGACGCTGCTGATGTTGTTGAACGTCAGCGACGGCATTCGCCGGCTGGCCAAGTTGCGTTATCACTTGGCGTTGCAACTGTTATTGATCCTGATCTACGTGGTGGTTGCCGAGCGGGTGGTAGAGATTGTGTGGGTGTTGCGCGCCCACTGAAGTATCCTCCGCGCCTCGTTTATCACTGATTCAAACAAAGATGACAGGACAAGCTATGCAGGCGCTGCTGGAGTCGATCCTCGACGAAGTGCGCCCCTTGATCGGCCTCGGCAAAGTTGCCGATTACATTCCCGCGCTGGCCGACGTGCCCGCCCACCAACTCGGCATCGCGGTCTACGGCAACGACGGCGCGGCTTACTGCGCCGGTGATGCCGATACGCTGTTTTCGGTGCAGAGCATTTCCAAGGTCTTCAGCCTGGTGCAGGCCATCGACCATGGTGGCGAAACCATCTGGGAACGCCTGGGCCACGAGCCCTCGGGGCAGCCGTTCAACTCCATGGTGCAGCTGGAATTCGAACGTGGCCGCCCGCGCAACCCCTTTATCAACGCTGGCGCGCTGGTGATCTGCGACATCAACCAGTCACGCTTCGCCGTGCCGATTCTGTCGATGCGCGACTTTGTACGGCGGCTGTCGGGCAACCCGCAAATCCTGGTCAATAGTGTTGTGGCCGAGTCGGAAGCCCAGCATGGTGCGCGCAATGCGGCCATGGCCTACTTGATGAAGTCGTTCGGCAACTTTCATAACGATGTGGACGCGGTGCTGCACAGCTACTTCAACTATTGCGCCTTGCAGATGAGCTGCCTGGACCTGGCCCGAGCGTTCAGCTTTCTGGCCAACGAAGGCGTGAGTGCCCACAGTGGCGAGCAGGTGCTGACGGCGCGCCAGACCAAGCAAGTGAACTCGATCATGGCTACCAGCGGGCTGTATGACGAGGCGGGCAATTTTGCCTACCGCGTGGGCCTGCCGGGCAAGAGCGGGGTCGGCGGCGGGATCGTCGCGGTAGTGCCGGGGCAGTTTACGGTGTGCGTGTGGTCGCCGGAGTTGAACGCGGCGGGCAACTCGCTGGCGGGGATGAAGGCGTTGGAGTTGTTGAGTGAGCGGATTGGGTGGTCGGTGTTTTGAGATCGTTCTTGTGGGAGCTGGCTTGCCTGCGATAGCGGTTTTTCAGTGCCATCGATCACTGTAGGAGCGAGCTTGCTCGCGAAAAACGCCCAGGCTCTGCGGTCATCCAGGTTGCCCGCGTCATCGTTGACGATCTTCGCGAGCAAGCTCGCTCCTACAGTGGGTAAGGGCGCGGCGCGAGCATCAGGTCAAGTGGCTGGGTGGGTGTCATCCAGCGCCTTGTCTACGAGCAACTGCACACCTTCGAGCATGCGGCAGATGCCCAGCGCTACGTTGCGTTGGGTACCGTCGATCTCAAAGGCTAGATGAGTAGCGATGTCACTGATGGAGGCTAGATCCTGGGAGGCGTTGATCAGCAGGGTTTCGGTGCCTAGGCCGGGGCGCACATTGAAGAGTTGTTCTGGTGGGTTGGGGCTGTCTTTGATCATGGTGAAACTCCAAGGGATATGGAGCTGCCACGGTTCGCGGTCAAACGAATTAGGGTGGCAGCTATACGCGGGTTGACCGACCGGTCCCAAGGAGCCCGGCATACCCGGAGGTATCCCGCGTACAGCTGCCGCGACACGATACAGCAGGCGTAAAGAAAACGCCTGATTCGATGTGGCACAGATGCAGTTGGGAGTCGGACGGTCAAATCCGGCCGCTGAATTGGCAGCGACGGCCCAGAGGTTAGTCAGTGAACTTCCGAGCGACAACCTGAAACAACTGTGGGAAAGGTCCGAGACCATACCCCACTGTAGGAGCGAGCTTGCTCGCGAAAAACGCCCAGGCCCTGCGGTCATCCAGGTTGCCCGCGTTATCGTTGACGATCTTCGCGAGCAAGCTCGCTCCTACAGTGGGTTAGTGGCGGGGTTTGTTGAGGCGTGGCACGATCATGCCCACCTCACGCTGATAGCGCCGATACCGCTCACCAAACAGCGCCACCAAATCCCGTTCTTCGAAACGGGCGCCGATGAAGAGATACGCCGACATCCCCAGCGCAAACAGCAGATGCCCCACGGTCATATGCGGCGTTGCCCAAAAGGCGATCAGGAAGCCCAGGTACAGCGGATGACGCACGACTTTGTAGAGCAGCGGCGTCCGGAATGTCAGGCCTGACGGTGGGGCGTTGCGCCAGCGATCAATGGCCTGTTTCAGTCCGAACAACTCGAAGTGACTGATCAAGCAGGTCGCCAGCACCACGATGCCCCAGCCCAGCCAGAACAGGCCGGTCAGCAGTGCCTTGGCCCAGGCGGCGTCAACTTCCCAAACGGTGTGCGTAATGGGCCGCCACTGCCAGAACAGCAGCGCGAGCATCAGGCTGGAGAGCAGCACATAGGTGGAGCGCTCCACCGCTGCCGGGGCGAAGACTGCCAGCCAGCGCTTGAAGCGTTTACGCGCCATGGCGCTGTGCTGGACGCCAAACACAATAATCAGTGACGTATTGATCATGAGTGCCAGCGCCCAGTCGATGCGCGCGCCGGAGTCGATGTGTTTGGGTACGACCACAGCCCCCATGAAGCCCATCATGTAAAGCAAGGTGAATAAGAAAACCAGGTAGCAGCAGGTGCTATAGACCAAGCCAGCCAAGCGTACCGTGAGGGTGTTTGAAGAGGCTTGCCGTTTCATGGACGAATCCTTTCGCACATGGTGAATGGGTGAGCCAATCGATGACTGGCTCGCTCAGGCTAACGGCATTCACGCAATCGGTAACCTGTTGGAATTGACAGTTGCAAGAGCATTTGGCGATTTAACCGACGTTCAACCGATCCAACAAGCTATACCAGGCCACGCCCGCGCCAATGTAGAACCGCTGCAAGCGATGCAAGGGCAAACGCTGCAAGGGCGTTATCGGGTAGGCGAAGCCTGCCGTGTTGTCGCACAACCGCCCGGCCAATTGCTGGCCCAGGCTGGTACACAACGCGATCCCGCGCCCATTGCAACCCAACGCCAGGGTGAGCCCCGGCGCCGGTTCGTGGACATGGGGCATGAAGTCCCGCGTGATTGCGATGCGCCCGGCCCAGCGGTAGTCGAATTCCAATGGCCCCAGTTGCGGAAACAGCAGCGCCAGGGAGCGCTCCAGGTGGGCAAAGTCGGCCGGTCCGGTGGGGTCGTTGAACAGGCCGCGGCCGCCCATCAGCAGGCGCCCATACGCGTCTTTGCGAAAATACAGCAGCAAGCGTTGCGCGGTCGACACGGTTTCCTGGCCTGGCAAAATGCTTTCGGCTGCGCGGCCACTCAATGGTTTGGTGGCGACGATAAAACTGTTGGCCGCAAGGACGCTCTGGGCCATGCCGGGCCATAAGTGATCGCTGTAGCCATTGGTGGCCAGCACCACTTGATCTGCCGTGACCTGCGCACCGCCGGCTGTCTGCAGTTGCCAAGCCGAACCCTGGCGCTGCAGGCCTGTCACCGCGCTGTGGCCATGCACCCGTGCGCCGGCCGCCAACGCCGCTGCCACCAACCCGCGGGCATACGCCAAGGGTTGAATGGCCCCGGCACGGCCATCCAGCCAGCCGCCGGCAAACGCCGAGCTGCCCATGCGTGACGCCACCGCCGTGGCATCCAGGCGCTGAACTGGTACGCCGCGTCGGGCCCATTGTTCGGCCCGAGCATGCAGCCCGGCCACCGCCTTTTCACTGTACGACACCTGCATCCAGCCCTTGCGCACCGGCGCGCAATCGATGCCATGGCGTTCGATCAGCTTGAACACCAGGTCCGCCGAGTTCGACACCGTGGCGATCAACGGCTCGGCGCGTTCCGGCCCGTACTTCTGTACCAGCTGCTGCGGGTCATATTTGAGCGTGGGGTTGACTTGCCCACCGTTGCGCCCCGAGGCACCCCAGCCTGGCTCATGGGCCTCCAGCACACACACGCGCACGCCACGCTCTGCCAAGTGCAGCGCCGTCGATAAACCGGTATATCCGGCTCCGACAATCGCCACGTCGACCTTCACCGACTCGTTCAATGCCGGTGTTGGCACCACTGACGGCGCAGTCGCCGACCACAACGATTTCATGACAGGCTCCGCGTGTTGCCTGTGGGGTGCAGCACGCGCCGCAGGAAATCCTGGGTACGCGCATGCTGCGGGTTGCCCAGCACCTGTTCAGCGGGGCCGCTTTCGACGATGTAGCCGCCGTGCAGGAAGCACACGCGGTCGGCCACTTCGCGGGCAAAGCCCATTTCGTGGGTGACCACGATCATGGTCATGCCTTCATCGGCCAGGGTGCGCATTACCGCCAGCACATCGCCGACCAGTTCCGGGTCGAGGGCCGAGGTGGGTTCGTCGAACAGCATGGCGTCGGGTTTCATCGCCAGGGCGCGGGCGATGGCAACGCGTTGCTGCTGGCCGCCGGAAAGCTGTTCGGGGTAGGCGTCGGCCTTGGCGCTCAGGCCGACTTTTTCCAACAGCACCAGGGCTTCTTCGCGGACTTGGCGGGGCGATTCGCCTTTGACGTACACCGGGCCTTCCATTACGTTTTCCAGCACCGTGCGATGGGGGAACAGGTTGAAGCGCTGGAACACCATGCCCATGCGGCTGCGCAGAGCGTGTACGGTCTTGCTGCCACGTTGTACGGTTTCGCCGAACACGTTGATATGCCCGCCGTCGTAGGCTTCCAAGGCGTTGATGCAGCGCAGCAGGGTGGATTTTCCCGAGCCCGAGGGGCCGATCAGGCACACCACTTCGCCCTTGGCCACGTCGAGGTCGACGCCGTGCAGGACGTGGTGGTCACCGTAGTGTTTTTGCAGCTGGCGAATCTCGATCATGCTTTTTTCCTCCGGCCCAGGTACTGCTCCATGCGACGCAGGCCATACACCAGCGGCAGGCTCATCAACAGATAGAGCAGGGCGACCAGGGTGTAGACGGTCATGTTCTGGAAGGTCGATGAGGCGATCAGTTGGCCCTGGCGCGTCATCTCGGCGACGGTGATGGTCGACACCAGCGAGGAGTCCTTGAGCATCATCACCAGGGTGTTGCCGTAGGGCGGCAGGGCGATGCGAAACGCCTGGGGCAGGATCACCCGGCGCATCATCAGCCCCGTGCGCATCCCTAAGGCTTCGGCGGCTTCACGTTGGCCTTGTTCGACGGCGATGATGCCGGTGCGGAAGTTCTCTGCCTGGTACGCCGAGTAGGCGATGCCCATACCGATCACCCCGGCATAAAACGCCGTGAGATGGATGCCCATGTCCGGCAGCACGAAGTAGATGTAGAACAGCTGCACGATAATCGGCAGCCCCCGGATCACGTTGATGATGGTGCTGGCGGTCCAGGACAGCGCGCGAATCGGCGACAGCTTGAGCAGCGCCAGCACCAGGCCGAGGGCGCTGCTGAGCAGGAACGACAGCACGGTGATCTGGATCGTCACCCAGGCGCCTTGCAGCAGGATCGGCAGGAAGTCCTGGGCGTTCTGCAGGAACTCAGCCAGGTTCATGGGCGCTCCTGGGCGTCCAGCCCCCATTTCTTGAGGATGCTGTCCAGCGTGCCGTCGGCCTTGATACTGGCGATGGCGGTGTTCAGGCGCTCAAGGGTTGCGGCATCGCCCTTGCGCACCACCAGGCACACTTCGCCGACGTTAGTGGGCTTGTAGTCAGGCGCCAGTTTCACGCCTTTGAACAGCTTTTGACGGATCTGGTAGGCCACCACCGGCTGGTCACCCACGGCGGCCTTGATGCGGCCCAGGGACAGGTCGCGAACCATCTCACCGATGGAGTCGTAGGTGCGGATCTCCTTGAAGATGCCCAGCTTGTTCAGTTGGTCGTAGAAGATTGTGCCGGCTTGCACGCCGACGACCTGGCCTTTGAGCGGCATAAGGTCAGGGTAGGCGGCATCGTCGTCGGCGCTGATGATCAGCCCTTCACCATAGGCGTAAACCGCGGCGCTGAAGTCGACCACTTGGGTACGCTCCGGGGTCTTGAGCATGCCGGCGGAAATAAAGTCCAGCTTGCCGGATGTCAGGGACGGGATCAGCGCGGCAAAGTTGGTCTGCTCGATCTGGCTGCTGAACCCGCCGGCCTTGCCGACGGCTTCCGCCACGTCGACCATCACGCCCTGGATGCTGTTGCTCTTGATATCCAGGAAGGTAAACGGCGAACCACTGGCGGTTGCACCGACTTTGTACGAGGACGCACTGCCTGCGTGCGCGACGCTGATGCAGAGCGTGGCGCACAGGCCGAAGGCAAGGCGGCGAAACAAGGGCGAAAGACTGTTCATCGGGTTACTCCAGACGGAAAACGGAAAGTCAGTACCGCAAGCGGCTGCCGATGAAATCGCAAGCTCTATGCCATTTCGAATCAGAAAAATCGTAAATGATGGTAGAAAGTTTTAAAAATGAACCTTTCGTATCGATATGCGATATTTAATGGTCATTAATCAGCTTTTAAGGTAGAAATATCACCACGCCTGAGCCACCTGCCCGCGAGTTCGCCATGTCCGAAGACCGCAACAGTTTGCACAACCAATCCCTGGAAAAAGGCCTGTCGGTGCTCAAGGCTTTTAGCGCACAGCGCCGTAGCATGAGCCTTGCAGAGGTGGCAGAGGCCGCCGGCATGACCAAAAGCTCGGCCCAGCGCATGGTGTTCACCCTCGAAAGCCTGGGTTACCTTCGGAAACACTCGCGCACACGCCATTACCAACTCACCCCTCGGGTATTGGAGCTGGGCTTCAGTTACCTGGATGCGCATTCGTTGATCGAAGTGGCCAACCCGTTCTTGTCCGAGTTGACCCGATTGACCGGCGAGACGTCGTGCCTTACCGAGCCGGCGGGCTACGACATGACGTACATCGCGCGCTTTGTTAGCGCAGGGTTCGTGCCGGTGCATATGCCGATTGGCTCACGGGTGCCGATGTACTGCACGGCGTCGGGGAGGGCGTATTTGAGTGCGTTGCCGCAGGAGGAGGCGTTGGCGTTGATCGAGAACAGCCAGCGAGTGGCGCATACCAGCCGCACGCTGACCGACGTCGAGGCGATCATGGCCTCCTTGGAGCAGGTGAGGGCGCAGGGCTATGCGGTGAACACTCAGGAACTGTTCCTCGGCGACATGACCATCGGCGCGCCGGTGCTGGGCGGCAATGGCCGGCCCGTGGCCGCAGTGCATGTGGTGGCGCCGACCAGCCGCTGGTGCCAGGCGGATGCCGAACGGCAACTGGCGCCGGCGCTGTTGCAGTGCTCAAGGGCGTTGAGTAATTCGGCGCGGAATCTGGAATGAACCGAAGCTCCGTTTGCGCTGCAGATTCAGTGTGGGAGCTGGCTTGCCTGCGAAAGCGTCAGTTCAGTGACAGATTAATTGACTGACACGCCGCCATCGCGGGCAAGCCAGCTCCCACATTTTGATCCTCATTGTTCTTCGCGCTGTAGGTGAGCCCACACAAAAAATGCGCCCCTGGGGGCGCATTCTTTTTGCTCGGTCAGCTATCGCCTATCAGGCCGTCGCATCCCAGGCCCGATCACCGTTCTCGTCTTTGATCCGAGTCGGCAAGCCCATCACATCCAGCGCCTTGAGGAACGGCTCAGCTGGCAGTTCCTCGACGTTGGCCATGTGCTTCACATCCCACTCGCCACGCGCCACCAGCAGCGCAGCGGCTACCGGTGGTACGCCTGCGGTGTAGGAGATGCCCTGGCTGTCGGTCTCGGCGTAGGCCTCTTCGTGATCAGCCACGTTGTAGATGAACATCTCACGCGGCTGGCCATTCTTGGTGCCTTTGACCAGGTCACCGATGCAGGTCTTGCCGGTGTAGCCAGGCGCAAGCGAAGACGGGTCGGGCAGCACGGCCTTGACCACTTTCAACGGCACCACTTCCAGGCCTTCGGCGGTCTTGACCGGCTGTTCGGAGAGCAGGCCGAGGTTTTTCAGCACGGTGAACACGTTGATGTAGTGTTCGCCGAAGCTCATCCAGAAACGCACGTTGGGCACGTCGAGGTTTTTCGACAGCGAGTGCACTTCATCGTGGCCGGTGAGGTAGAGGTTTTGCGAGCCGACTACGGGCAGGTCGTCGGTGCGTTTGACTTCGAACATGGTGTTGCTGGTCCACTGGCTGTTCTGCCAGCTCCACACCTGCCCGGTGAATTCGCGGAAGTTGATTTCCGGATCGAAATTGGTGGCGAAGTATTTGCCATGGGAGCCGGCATTGACGTCGAGAATGTCGATCGAATCAATGCGGTCGAAATGCTGTTGCTGCGCCAGCGCGGCATATGCGTTGACGACACCTGGGTCGAAGCCCACGCCAAGGATGGCGGTGATGTTCTTCTGTTTGCATTCTTGCAGGTGGTTCCACTCGTAGTTGCCGTACCACGGTGGGGTTTCGCAGACCTTGCCCGGCTCTTCGTGGATGGCGGTGTCCAGGTAAGCCACGCCCGTGTCGATGCAGGCACGCAATACCGACATGTTGAGGAACGCGGAACCGACGTTGATGACGATCTGCGATTCGGTCTCGCGGATCAGGGCCTTGGTCGCTTCCACGTCCAGGGCGTTCAGCGTGAAGGCTTGGATATCGGCGGGAACCTTGAGGCTACCTTTGGCCTTGACGCTGTCGATGATGGCCTGGCATTTGGAGATGTTGCGCGACGCGATAGCAATACGACCGAGTTCGTCGTTGTGCTGCGCGCACTTGTGGGCCACCACCTTGGCGACACCTCCTGCACCAATGATAAGAACGTTCTTTTTCAATTGCTTTATCTCTCCTTTATCCGCCAGCTCAGGACAGGCTGGACAGGTAGTCGTCGTAACCAAATTCACGAACCACCTCGACTGTACCGTCGAGTTGTTTCACTACGATGGACGGCATTTTCAGGCCGTTGAACCAGTTTTTCTTGACCATGGTGTAGCCTGCGGTGTCGATGAACGACAGCCGATCGCCGATGGCCAGCGGACGATCAAATTGATACTCGCCGAAGATGTCCCCGGCCAGGCAGGATTTGCCGCACACCATGTAGGTGTGTTCACCCTCGCTCGGCGCCAGCTTGGCGTTGAGGCGATAGATCAGCAGGTCCAGCAGGTGGGCTTCGATGGAGCTGTCTACCACGGCGAGATTTTTGCCGTTGTAGAGGGTGTCGAGCACGGTGACTTCCAGGGAGGCGCTGTTGGTGATCGCCGCTTCGCCGGGTTCCAGGTAGACCTGCACGCCGTACTTCTCGGAGAAGGCTTTGAGCCGCGCGCAGAATGCGTCCAGTGCATAGCCTTCACCGGTGAAATGGATGCCGCCGCCGAGGCTGACCCACTTGACCTTGTGCAGCAGCGTACCGAAGCGTTCCTCGATGGTGCCGAGCATCTTGTCGAACAGGCTGAAGTCGCCGTTCTCGCAGTTGTTGTGGAACATGAAACCGGAGATCTGGTCGATCACGCCATCGATCTTCACCGGGTCCCACTCGCCCAGGCGGCTGAACGGGCGCGCCGGGTCGGCCAGCAGGTAGTCGGAGCTGCTCACCTGTGGGTTTACGCGCAGGCCGCGGGTCTTGCCTTCGCTGCGTTCGGCAAAACGCTGCAGCTGGCTGATGGAGTTGAAGATGATCTTGTCGCAGTTCTCCAGCATCTCTTCGATTTCATCGTCGGCCCAGGCCACGCTGTAGGCGTGCGCTTCACCTTCGAACTTCTGGCGACCGAGCTTGAGTTCATACAGCGACGACGAGGTGGTGCCGTCCATGTATTGCTGCATCAAGTCGAATACCGACCAGGTGGCAAAGCACTTGAGCGCCAGCAGAGCCTTGGCGCCGGACTGTTCGCGCACGTAGGCAATCTTCTGCATGTTGACCAGAAGCTTCTGTTTATCGATGAGGTAGTACGGCGTTTTGATCATTTTTGAGAGCCTGCGGCGGTGCCTGCCAAAAAAGGACACGCATTGTGCCCGCACTTGGAACAGATCGAAAGGTTAGCCGGCGGTTTTTGCGCGCCACGTTAAGCATAGGGCGTAAGTATGACCGTTCATAAGAATCACCCCGTCCCCCTGTGGGAGCGCTCGAACCTAAGCGAGGCCGCGATGACGCCAGCCCTGGCACCGCAAACCCTACAGTAGCGCCGCTAAAATCAGGCCCACCTAAAAATGAGCAAATCTTGTGATGATCCAGAACAAAATGAGTTTGTCTCAAGAAACCCCTCTGCCGACAATGACCGCCATCAATCACACCATCGGAGTTGTAAGTCATGGCAGTCGCTCATTCCCTCGGGTTTCCACGCATTGGACGCGATCGTGAACTGAAAAAAGCGCAGGAAGCGTTCTGGAAGGGAGAGCTCGACGAAGCCGGCCTGCGCGCCGTTGGCCGTGATGTGCGCAGCACCCACTGGGCGCTGCAACAGCAAGCCGGCATCGAACTGTTGCCGGTGGGTGATTTTGCCTGGTACGACCAGGTGCTGACCCACTCGCTGATGTTCGGCGTGGTGCCTGAGCGATTCCGCCCGGCCGATGGCCAGGCCACTCTGCATACCTTGTTCGCCATGGCCCGTGGCGTCAGCGACAGCTGCTGCGGCGGAGCCCATGCCCAGGAGATGACCAAGTGGTTCGATACCAACTATCACTATCTGGTGCCGGAGTTCAGCGTCGATCAGCAATTCCACCTGGCGTGGGACCAACTGTTCGAAGAGGTCCAGGAAGCGCTCGACCTGGGGTACCGCGTCAAGCCCGTGGTGATCGGCCCGCTGACCTACTTGTGGCTAGGCAAGGCCAGGGGCGCTGACTTCGACAAGCTCGACCTGCTCGAACGACTGCTGCCGCTGTATGGCCAGATCTTCCAGCGCCTGGCCGATTTGGGCGTGGAGTGGGTGCAGATCGACGAGCCGATCCTGGCGCTCGATCTGCCCCAGGACTGGAAGAACGCTTTTGAGCGCGCCTATAACCTGATCCAGCGCGACCCGCTGAAAAAATTGGTGGCCACTTACTTCGGCGGCTTGGAAGAAAACCTCGGCCTGGCCGCCAACCTGCCGGTGGATGGCTTGCATATCGACCTGGTGCGTGCGCCGGACCAGTACCCGACCATCCTCGACCGCCTGCCAGCGTACAAGGTGCTGTCCCTGGGTGTGGTCAACGGCCGAAACGTGTGGCGCTGCGACCTGGAAAAAGCCCTGGCTACCTTGCAGCATGCCCATGAGAAATTGGGCGATCGTCTGTGGGTTGCGCCGTCCTGCTCGCTGCTGCACAGCCCGGTGGATCTTGAGCGGGAAGACCAGTTGGATGCCGAACTGAAAAGCTGGCTGGCCTTTGCCGTACAAAAGTGCGCGGAAGTGGCGCTACTGGCCAAGGCAGTTGACCAGCCGTCAGCACCTGACGTACTCGCCGCCCTGGCCGAAAGCCGCGCCGTGCAGGGGGCTCGTGCTGCATCGTCACGTATCCATAAACCCGCTGTTCAGGCCCGTGTCGCCGCCATCACGGCGCTGGACAGCCAGCGTCAGTCGCCGTTTGCCCAGCGCATCGAAAAGCAACGGGCCGGGCTTAACCTGCCGCTGTTCCCGACCACCACCATCGGCTCGTTCCCACAGACCGCGTCGATCCGCCTGGCGCGCCAGTCGTACAAGACGGGCAAGTTGAGCGAAGCCGAATACATCGAAGCCATGCACAGTGAGATCAAGCATGCGGTTGAGGTGCAGGAAAATCTTGGGCTGGATGTGCTGGTGCATGGTGAAGCCGAGCGTAACGACATGGTCGAGTACTTTGCCGAGCAACTTGATGGCTACGCGTTCACCCGCTTTGGCTGGGTGCAGAGCTATGGTTCGCGCTGTGTGAAACCCGCGGTGATTGTCGGCGACTTGATGCGCCCGAAAGCCATGACCGTGGAGTGGATTCGCTATGCCCAAGGGCTCACCGACAAAGTGATGAAGGGCATGCTCACAGGCCCGGTGACCATGCTGATGTGGTCGTTCCCACGGGAAGACCTGAGCCGCGAAATGCAGGCCCGGCAACTGGCCCTGGCGATTCGTGACGAAGTGGTGGACCTGGAAGCGGCCGGCATCAAGATCGTGCAGATCGACGAAGCGGCCTTTCGTGAAGGCTTGCCGTTGCGCCAGGCGCAGTGGCAGCACTACCTGGACTGGGCCACCGAAGTGTTCCGCCTGTGCGCCAGTGGCGTGGGCGATGAAACCCAGATCCACACGCACATGTGCTACAGCGAATTCAACGACGTGATCGAGTCCATCGCCGCCATGGATGCCGACGTGATCACCATCGAAACCTCACGCTCGGACATGGAGCTGCTCGACGCGTTCGAAGCCTTCGCCTACCCGAATGAGATCGGCCCGGGGGTCTACGACATCCACTCGCCACGGGTGCCGGATGCCTCGGAAATGGCCAATTTGCTGCGCAAGGCCGCCAAGCGGATTCCGGCAGAGCGTCTATGGGTGAACCCTGATTGCGGCTTGAAGACGCGAGGCTGGCCGGAAACGGAGGCGGCGCTCATCCACATGGTCACCGCCGCTCGCCAACTGCGTGCCGAACTGGCCTGATTCCTGAGCCCGGCGCGGTTAAAAACTGTGGGAGCGGGCTTGCCCGCGAATGCGGTCTTTCA
The DNA here is from genome assembly GCF_018135665.1 of Pseudomonas sp. B2021. Classification (NCBI taxonomy): domain Bacteria; kingdom Pseudomonadati; phylum Pseudomonadota; class Gammaproteobacteria; order Pseudomonadales; family Pseudomonadaceae; genus Pseudomonas; species Pseudomonas sp. B2021. Next base: position 2,666,698 of record NZ_SMOF01000001.1, on the reverse strand, counting down.
GTCACAACAGCAGTGGCTGACACACCGCTTTCGCGAGCAAGCCCGCTCCCACAATTTGCCTGCATCAGGTCAGAGGTATTTGAGCCACGCCAGGTCCCGCCGCCGGGCTTTCAGGCCGGCGAACCAACGCACGGGCAAGTACAGAGCAATCGGCAACAGCAGCGCTGCCAGCCACACCGCACCGATACCGTCGAAGCCAAAGTAATTGCCATGGTTGAGGCCAAACAATGCAACGCAGGCGACATAGAGGATTTTCAACACGTACAGGTGCAACAGATAAAAGAACATCGGCGCCGCGCCGAACACTGCCAGTACGCCGATCCAGCGCTTATGCCCGGCGTGTTCAAACGCCAGCAGCAACAGCAAGCCAATCCCCAGGGTCAACGCCAGGAACAACAGCGAAGGCGGATATTTGGTGATATTGAAAAAGCTCATCAGCGTCAGCACGCTGCTGTCATACACCTGCCAAGGCTGCTCGCCATAGCCGTTGAGCGCTCGCACCAACCCAAAGCCCACCAACGCGCCCACCCCCGCGACCAGTAAATAACGCTGACGCACAGCCGGCAGCGTGGCATTGGCAAACCATGGCCCGAGGCCGTAACCCAGGGCAATCACACCGATCCATGGCAGTACCGGGTAGGTGGTGCGCAGGCGCAGGTTTTCAGAGATTTCAATCCAGTTGCGTTCATGCAAGATCGTCCACGGCACATGCCACATCGAACCCGCTGCAAAGTGCAGCCCATCGAGCAGGTTGTGCCCGGCGATAATCATCAGCGCCAAGCCGATCAGCCAGGCACGCGGTAGCCAAACCAACGCGGCAAGCGCGATCATGCTGATGCCGATGGCCCAGATCACTTGCATATAGATCACGCTGGGCGGCAGTTGGAAGGTCCACGCGAAGTTGACCAGGGTGAATTCCAGCACCACCAGGAACAGCCCGCGCTTGAACAAAAATGCCGACACGTCGCGACGGCCCTGATATTTCTGGCCATACAGCCACGCCGACAATCCGGTAAGCAGCACAAACACCGGCGCACACAGGTGGGCGAGGGTGCGGCTGAAAAACAACGCTGGCTCGGTGCTGTCAATGTTCATGGGGTCGCTGACCTGGCGGTGCAGCAAGAAGGTTTCCCGCACGTGGTCCAGCAACATGAACAGGATCACCAGGCCGCGCAGGGCGTCGATGGACAGCAGGCGTTTGCGTAAAGTCATAGCGTCAGTCATAAGTTAAGGATCACACGCAGGCACAATATTGACGTTATTCTATAACATTAAGCGAGGTAAGCATGACCCCTCAATCGGCCGAAGCGGTAATCGCGTTCTGGAAACAGGCGGGGCCCAAGCGTTGGTTTGCCAAGGACGAAGAGTTCGATGCGGACTTTCGTGACCGCTTCCACGCCACCCATATGCAGGCGGCGCGGCGTGAACTCGAACACTGGTTGACCACGGCGGATGGCGCGCTGGCGTTACTGATCCTGCTGGACCAGTACCCGCGCAACGCCTTTCGCGGCACGGCACACATGTTCGCCACCGACCCGCTGGCCCGGTTGTATGCGCGAAAGATGGTGGACGCGGGGTTGGATCAACAGGTTGAACCTCAGTTGCGCGCGTTCTGCTATTTGCCTTTTGAACATTCGGAAGACCCACAGGACCAGCAACGGTCTCTGGCCCTGAACCGGCAGTTGGATAACAGCACCTATCACTGGGCCAAGGAGCATGCCGATATCATTGAGCGGTTCGGGCGGTTTCCGCATCGCAATGGGGTGTTGGGGAGGACGACCACCGCTGCGGAACAGGTTTTTTTGGATGAGGGTGGGTTTGCGGGATAGGTACAGGAGGGGGCGCTTGCTCAAGCGCCTTTAACGGGTCCCCGATGTGTTGCGTTGGCTAGTATGGAGCTAAACCGTAGTCATTGTTACCTGAGGAAATAGCCTACAAAGTTTTGGGGCTAATCCCATACTTTGTCTGCTTGTAAAATGCTCTCGCGTGTTAAAACATCGCTGCCAAGTTAACTAATTTTGGTGGGGGGGCACGTGCAGTCGAATGTAAGGGTGCTGACTTTAGCCTGTAGTACTACCATGATGGCTCAGTTGGGCGTGACGCTTTATTTGCCCGTCACGCCTGATATTGTTGATGCTTTCGGTATGAGTGATGCCGAAGGCTACACTGCCTTACTAATCTATTTGGGCGGTGCCGCAGTTCCGTTGGTTTTTGCCGTACAACTTATTCGATTTTTTGGCCGGTCAGTCGTTCTGCTGGGGTTTTGTGGCGTCTTCTTTAGCGGAAGTATTTTATCTATATGGGTCCATGATAATGATGGTTTTTATCTTTCCAGGCTGCTCCAAGGCATTGGCGGTGGTGGAGCAGCCTTAATTGGGCGCGCATTGTTAACCGAGATCTACTCGGGAGCACGCCTGGCGAAGCAGTTGTCTTTTTTATCCTATTCATTTGTTTTTGCCTTGGTGGTAGGACAACTCGCAGGCGGCTTTTTAATTTCTTTTTTTCGCTGGGAAGTAGTGGCAGTAATCATGGCTTTTGGCTCAGTTATAACCCTTGTCCTAGTGCTGCTGGCAGCAGGGGTTTTGTCGGTTCTGGACATGGATAGAACGCGTCGCGTCAGCTGTTCAGGGTATGCAGGCATCATCAGTCGGCCCAGCTTTTATTTGCCGGTCATAGTCGGTGGATGTAGCTATGGGGTGTTTGTCGTGTATCAAGGTGTGGGCGTCTTTGTCTTTGACGTGCTTTTGGGGTGGGGAAGTGTGCAATACGGAATGCTCGGAGTATGGCTAGGGCTCGCCTATTTTTCGGGGGCGCTGACTGTAAGGTATGCATTGAATTTTACGAGTGTTTATGCACTTTCAATCACAGGTAGTAGTGTGTTGGTTGTAGCGACGTCAGTATTTCTATTTACAACTTTTGGATATTTGGATCGCCAATTTACGGTGCTGGCATATTTTGCAGCCTGGTATGCCCAGGCAATGATGTATCCCTGTGTCGCGTCTCTTGCAGTAAAAAAATACCCTGGAATGGAGTCAATGATGCTGTTCAGTTTTTTACAACAGCTGGTAGCCCTGCTGTTCGGAACGTTGGCGTCATTGCTCATTCCTCTTGGCACGCAGGGCGTAGCTTTACTCGCTTTAAGTTTAGGGGTGGGGGCGTTGTTGACGGTTCTCCTGTCAGTGCAAGAGGACTGATAGGGGGACTCTCAGGCTTCTGCCGCCGCCCGCTGCTCTACCTTCGTACGGCGAAACCGCCGTACCCCCTTAAGGTCAATCGCCCACCGCAACGCTTCAGTGGCCGAAGGGCGCGGGCCTTGGGTGATCGCCTGTTCATCCTTGCCCAGTGCACTGAGGTAACCCTGTGTACCGCCTCGTTCGCTCCAGTAATGGGTGTGGCTGAGCCAGGATCTGGCCAGCCAGCCTTTGCCATTGCCCACGGTCACCGGCAAGTCCAGCACGCCGCCGCCCATCACCGGCTTGACCGGGCCGCCGACGATGTCGCCGAATACGCCGAAGGGGGCAGGGAAGTACAGGTTGGTCCAGCGCGTGACGGCAAAGGCTGCGGCGTGGTGCAGGTAGTGCGGGGTGAAGGGCTTTTGGCCGAGCATCAGCGGTTGGCGGGCGTTGTAGCCGTAGCCTTGGGTGTCTTCGGTAGGCGGGCAGGCCGGGGCTTCGCGGCGCTCCATGCGCTGCTGGAAGTCACTGACGCTGCGGCCCAGCAACAGGCTGGCGTGGGCCATCGGGCTGCCGACGGTGACCAGGTCGGTGATGCGCCAGGGGTTGCCCAGGCCGCGCTGTTCAACGAACGCCTCGGCCTGTTGCTGACGAAAATTCAACAGGCTGCCCAGGCTGCCGTCCAGCAAGGCGCCGGCTGCGGGCAGGGCTTCCTTGACCACCGGTTGCAGCGGTTCGCGGTTGGCATAACGGGACGCCAGCTCACGGTTGCTGGGGTTCAGTTGGGTCAATTGGTCGTGGTATTCATGCCAGAGGTAGCCGACGATGTCGTAGGCAATCACGCTGCCCAAGCTGTGGCCCACGACGATGATGCGCTCGTAGTCACCCTGATTGTGCAGGGCGCGCAGCAGGTCTACACCATCAGCACGGATCTGCTCGCGCACCATTACGTTCTGCGGGTTGGGGCTTAAGTAGCGCGCGGCGTCTCCCAGGTACGCCAGCGCCGAATAGCGCAGCCCCAGTCCCATGGCCGCGAGGAGCAGGGGGATCAGCGCGAAGGGGTTGTCGTTGGCGGGCAACTGACCCCAGGCTGCGGCCAGTGCGCCGCTGGCAATCAATAGCAGTAACGCCAACACCGTCCAGCGCGTGCTACGCCAGATCGGCACGATGGCGTCGGGAATGTCGCAACGCGGGCGCTTGAAGATGTCCCACAGCCAGCCCAGCAGATGGCCGAGCTTGGTGCCCTGCATCTTGTGGGCCCAGTAGTACTCATAGAAATCTGTCGAGGTGCGGCCCGAGGACTTCAGTACGCGCAGGTCGAAGTTGCGCGACAGCCGATCCGGCTTGCTCCAGTACAGAGGTTTGCCATCGGGGGCGTCCGTGGGGATCATCGCTTCGACAAAGCCGCGCAAGGTGTCCATTGGGCGCTGCTCACCGATGCCGTGGATAACCACAACTGCTTGCTTCATGTGCTGTTCCTTCCTTGAAAATCAGCGGTAGCCATAATATTGCCACTACCCGCGCTATTCCCGCCAGGAATGCCCCCATAAAAACCCTGCATTGTCTTTATCGGCCCGGATCTCGTAGCGTGATGGCTCATCCCAGGAGATTGCCCATGAGCCAAGGCCCGCTGCACCTCTACGTTGATTCGCTGTTTACCAGCCCTTATGCCATGTCGGTGTTTGTCGCCTTGCGCGAAAAAGGCCTGGCGTTCGAGACCCTCACCCTGGACCTCGATGCCCGGCAGAACCAAGCGGCAGATTTCGCCCAACGCTCCCTGACCCAGCGCGTGCCGACCCTGGTAGATGGTGATTTTGCGCTGTCGGAGTCTTCGGCCATCACCGAGTACCTGGACCAGGCCTACCCCGAGACCAGCGTGTACCCGGCGGATGTGCAGCAGCGGGCGAGGGCGCGACAGGTCCAGGCGTGGCTACGCAGCGACCTGCTGCCGATTCGCCAGGAGCGCTCGACGCTGGTGGTGTTCTGTGGGCAGAAGAGGCCGCCGTTGTCAGCAGACGCTCAAGCCGCCGCGACCAAGTTGATCAGCGCGGCGCAAGCGTTGCTGGCGGATAACCGCGAGTACCTGTGCGGCCAGTGGTCGATTGCCGATGTGGACCTGGCGGTGATGCTCAATCGCCTGATCCTCAATGGTGACGCCGTACCCACGCAACTGGTGGCCTACGCGCAACGCCAGTGGCAGCGGCCGTCAGTGCGGGAGTGGGTCGAGCTGCGACGGCCCGCGCTCTAGCTCTGCCTGCTGGGCGACACGCCGGTCGAGGTCTTCCCAATCAGCCATGCCCAGCACGCGCATGGTGTTCAAACCGCGCAAGTAGCCGCGCAGTTGCTCGGCGCTGGCGCTGCCTTTTGCGGCGTCGGCGTTTGAGTCCAGCAGCACGGTTTCGTACTCGACCAGGTAGTCGGCGACCCGCTCGCGAAACTCTGGCAGTACTGCCTCGCGGATACGATCGAAGATTTTCTGGTAGGGCTTCATGGCGGGGTCCTTATAGATTTTATGGGCGGCCTGACACTATCGGTTCAAATGATAGTCACCATCAAGGATCACAAGTTCTGTTTTTTCGCCAAACGCGCAGAATCGGCACATCGAGACGCAGCCCAAGGAAAATGCGCGATGAGGACGATTATCCAGTTGGCTTTGATGGCCCTGATGCTGGGCACCGCGGTCATGACCACCCCGGCGATGGCCGATCAAGTGCGTACAGGCCATTTGCTGCCCCTGGTGGGTAGCGTAGACTCCCTGCAGCGTGCCCAGTCGGTGGGGGTGTTGTTCAGTGAAAACACCCGCGACAACCTCAGCTACCTCGAACGCTACCACGCCATGGCACTGAACGGCGCCAAGGATGCGCTGGATGGGCGGATTCGCGAGGCGTTCGTCAACAGCTCCGACCCGGAACTGGCGATCGACTGGTTGATGCACTCGTTGCAGGGCACTTTTGCCTCGGTGACGGTCTATAGCAGCCTGGATGCCCTGGTGCAGGCGCACCCGGATGTGGTGGTGGTGCTCGATACCCATAACCAATTGCTCACCCAGCGTAATGACCGGGTCGAGGCGCGCTTTGTCGCACGCTTCTTTGATGCGAACCTGCAGTTTATCGCCAAGGCCGAAGGCTCGGTGGACAAGCACGTGCCGTCCGTGTGGGTGCATGACAAGGCGGCCCCGGAGATTGCTGCACTGATCGAGCAACAACGCGATGTACAGCAAGATGCCCTGAAGCAGTTCGATGCGTCGCTCAAGGCCCTGGTTCGCGCAGGTTGACCCGCGAATGGTTGTGAACCCTATTTGGTTATTTTCAGGAATGAATATGCGCTCTTTCTTCGCCCCGGCCCTGGCTTGTGCTTCGTTGTTGCTGACCGGCTGTATCACGGCGCCCAATGCCCCATCGCTGACCCTGCAAACCAACAAGACCCCCGACGGCTATGTGCAATGCGTATTGCCCAAGCTGGAAAAGCATGGCATCACCTCGACCGTTACCCAGAACTCGCGCCACGCCAAGGTGCTGTTGACCAGCAAGATTGCCGCCGATGATGTGCTGGAGGCCTACAAGTCCCAGGACGGCACCAAGGTGTTCCTGTATGAGCGCAAGCCGCTGGCTTCGGCGATCAAGCCGTCACGGCTTGAGCAGGCCGCCCAGGATTGCAAATAAACCCGCACATGCACCGCAACCCCACCCTGTAACCAATGTGGGAGCTGGCTTGCCTGCGAAAGCGGTGGTTCAGTTGAAGATTCAGTGGCTGACACACCGCCTTCGCGGGCAAGCCCGCTCCCACAGGGTATTGGCCCCATTTGGCTCAGGGTTTGGCTTCGTTGCTGAAGCTGTCGACGGCCTTGACCAGCCCTTGCGCCGCCAACGCCACCAACTCACCGCCTTTCTCCACGGTGGCCAACGCCGGGTCCGAGCCCATGCGGCCGTCAGGGAAGCGCGCACGGAAGTCCAGGGCTTCGCGAATCGGGCCGGTGTTGGCGATTTGCGGTGAGTACTCGGCAGATTTGATCGAGTCCGGATACGCCCACTGCGTCACGGCAATTTCCGACGGCGTGGCGTGGCTGCCATGCCCGACCGGGAATTGACGCTGGGCCAGGTCAGTGACGCCTTCCAGGTCCCACCAATTCACCAGCTTCAGCGCGAACCCGGCCGGGCGGCGGGCGAAGCTGGCTTCGGCGTACAGCTCTGAGAACGCCGCTTCAATCGTGGCGATATTGCCGCCGTGGCCGTTGAGGAACAGGATCTTTTCGAAACCATGCCCGGCCAGCGAACGCACCCAGTCGCCAATCGCAGCGATAAAGGTGGAAGGGCGCAGGGAGATGGTGCCGGGAAAGCCCAGGTGGTGTTGGGCCATGCCGATATTGAAGGTCGGGCCGACGAGGATGTCGGCGTGCTTCTGGGCGTGGTGGGCGATGATCTCCGGGCACATCCAGTCAGTGCCCAACAGGCCAGTGGGTCCATGTTGCTCGTTGGAGCCGATGGGAATCACCACCGTGCGGCTGCGTTCCAGGAACTGCCCGATTTCGATCCAGGTGGAGGTGTGTAGAAGCATGCGACGCTCTCTTTTATCTATGGGGACAGGCTATCCGCCACGGATTGTACGACTACTCGCCACCTGTTGGGGTTTGCAATTGAGGTAGGTCGATGACTTCAGCCAGCGCTGGTCGGGGTACCACGAAAACATGAACTGCCCGTCCTTGAGCTTGTCCACCACTTGGCGGGCGACCTGCGGGCGCACGGCCGGGCAACCCTGGCTGCGGCCAATGCGGCCTTCGCGCTTGCTCCACAACGGGCTGACGTAATCGGCGGCATGAATCACGATGGCGCGGTCGCGGGCCTGGTCATTGAAGCCCGGCTCCAAGCCATCCATGCGCAGCGAGTAGCCATGGGCGCCCAGGTAGCTTTCCTGGGTGCGGAACAACCCCAGGCTCGACTGGTGGCTGCCTTCGAGATTGGAGAACTGGGTGGCGAAGTTTTCCCCGGACTTGGCACCGTGGGCCACCAGGTCGCGCAATACCAAGGTCTTTTTGCGCAAGTCGAAGATCCACAGGCGACGGGCGGTCGAGGGCTGGGAGTAGTCAATAACCGCTAGGCGATCGGAACGTTCCTCGCCGTTATTGACCGCGCACTGCACGGCGCTCAGGGCGCTTTTGAGGACGGTGGGATTGAGTTCTGGAGCAGAGCGCGCCAGGCTGCTATACAGGGAAAGAGAGGTGCCATTGGCGGCGAGCGCAACATTGCTCAATAAAGCCAGGCACCCGGTGATCAAGCCCAGGCTGGTTAGCCTGCGCCTGCGTATAAAAGTCAGCATCTACAGTCGAGTCCCCGCTGTGGAGTGGAGCTAAGTCAATTGTTCAAAAAACACGCATGTTACTTGAGCATTTGCCTGCTCGTTGCACCATTGGTCGCTACAGCCGAAACGCTGCCGTTAGAACCACTGCCCGTCACCACCCCTGCACCGGTCGCGCTCGCGCCGCTGCAACAGGCCTTGGCGCAGTTGACCAGTGTCTGCCCGCACCTTGCGCCGCGTATCGATGCCGCCGCGTTGGCGCGCCTGCAAACCTTTTACCAGCAGCAGGGCGATGCCCCGCTATGGGCGGCTGACGAACGCCGGCAAGCCTTGCATGCCCAGTTGCTGATGCTTGCCGACGATGGCCTGGACCCCACCCACTATAGCTTGCCTGCGGCGGATGCCACGGCCAACGTGCTGTGCAGCGATATCGCCAACAGCCAGCAGTACCTGCAAGCTCTGCAGGATTTGCACTACGGGCGCCTGCAGCAATCGCGCTTTGAGCCCCTCTGGCATTCCCAGCCACCCAGTGGCGATCCGAATACCGAGGTGCTGGCGTTCGCCGCCACCGGCCTGCGAGACATGGCCCAAGCCTTCGATCAGGCCCGGCCCAGCGCCGATTTGTACCGCAGCCTGCGCAATGCCTATGCCGGCGTGCGCCAGCAACCGCTGCCCCATTGGGACCCGGTCGCCGAGGGCACGTTGTTGCGTCCTGGGATGAATGACCCTCGCGTGCCGGAACTGGCGCGGCGCCTGCACAGCGGCGGCTACCTGGCCCAGTTACCCAGCGGCAACGGCAAGCAGTACCAGGGCGAACTGGTCAAGGCGGTGAAAGCCTTCCAGCTCAGCCACTCGTTGCAGGCCGACGGCGTGATCGGCGCCGGCACCGTGGCCGAACTCAATATCAGCCCGGCGATGCGTCGTGAACAACTGCGCATCAACCTGGAGCGCTTCCGCTGGCTGGCCCAGGACCTGGAGCCTGAAGGCGTCGTGGTCAATGTGGCCGCCGCGCAACTGAGCGTGTACCAGAGCGGCATCCCGGTGTGGCAAACCCGCCTGCAAGTGGGCCGGGCCGAACGCCAGACGCCGTTGCTCAAGTCGCGCATCACCCGGCTGACCCTCAACCCCACCTGGACCATCCCGCCGACCATCATGCGCGAGGACAAACTGCCGGCCATCCGCCTCAACCCTGAATACCTGCGCCAGCAAAACCTGCAAGTGCTCGACGCCGAAGGTCACCCGTTGACCCCCGACCAGGTCGACTGGGCGCGCCCCGGCAATATCCTGCTGCGCCAGCAGGCCGGCCCGCGTAACCCGCTGGGCAAGATTGTGATGCGCTTTCCCAACCCGTATTCGGTGTACCTGCACGACACCCCCAGCCAACCGTTGTTCACCAAGGGCCCGCGGGCGTTCAGTTCGGGATGCGTGCGGGTCGAGCAACCGTTGTTATTGCGCGACCTGCTGGTAACGCCGGCCGAACGCACTCGCACCGATGAGCTGTTGGCGACCGGCGAAACCCATGAATTCAGGTTGGCCACGCCGGTACCGGTGCTGTTGGGGTATTGGACGGTAGAAGTGGATCGCCAGGGTGAGTTGGTGTACGCGCCGGATATTTATGCGCGTGACCCGGCGTTGATCAAGGCCATGGGCAGCGTGTTGTAGCGCCCATGGTCTTGATACGCATGTAGGAGCGAACTTGCTCGCGAAAAACGCCAACGATAACGCGCGCTTCCTGAATAAACGCGGCGCCCGTGAGTTTTTCGCGAGCAAGCTCGCTCCTACATTGCGTTAGGGTTCTATTCCGGCATCAATTGTTGGCGGCATTCGAGCACCAACCGGGCGCCGCCCAACTCACTGGTGCCGACCTCCAGCTTGAAACCGTGCAGATTGATGATCGCCGCCACAATCGACAGGCCCAGGCCAAAACCGCCTTGCTGATCACTCTCATCGACCCGATAGAAGCGCTGGAACACCGACGCACGCTCGGCGGCTGGAATGCCTGGCCCGGAGTCGAGCACTTCGATGCGCGTACTGCCCAGGTCGTTGACTGCCCGCAGGATCACCTTGCCCTTGGGCGGGGTGAACTTGATCGAATTACTCAGCAGGTTGGCCAGGGCTTCGAATAGCAGCGCACGGTCACCGGTAATCCACGGCAGTGAGTCAGGCGCCTGCAACACCAACTCCAGTTCGCCTTCTTCGGCCAGGGGCAGATAGAAGTCATGCAGCTCGCGCAGCAACGGCAGCGGGTCCAGCACCAGGAAGCCCGAGCGGCGCTGGTGGTCTTCCAGTTCGGAAATGCGCAGCAGCCCGCGAAAGCGCGCCATCAGGGTGTCGGTTTCGGCGATGGCGTCATCGAGTTTTACCGCGTGGGCCGAGTCTTCCTCGGCTTGTTGCTTGATGCGGTAAAGCTGGGCGCGCAAGCGGGTGAGGGGGGTGCGCAGGTCGTGGGCGATGTTGTCGCACACGCCCTTGACCTCGTTCATCAGTTTTTCGATGCGGTCGAGCATCGCGTTGACGATGGCGGCGAGCATGTCTAGCTCGTCGCGCCGGTCGGACAGCGGCAGGCGGTGCGTGAGGTCGCCGGCGACGATGGCCTCGGCGCTGGCCTGAATCCCACGAATGCGCCGCAACGGGCGACGGCGCAGCAGGTGCCAGCCAGCAGCGCCGGGGATGATGGTCAAAGAGAGCGCCCACAGCAGGGCGTGCCAGATAATCCGTGTGACCCCGAACAGCGAGCCGTTGGCGCGCACCAACACCAGCCAGCGGCCGTCTTCGGTGTGGGTGGCCACCGCGTCGCAGCTGTCCTTGGGCAGTTTGGGGTCATCCGATTGCACGCAATTGGTCAGGGCGTGGATCTTGCCATCCAGCGGCAAGTCGGGTGGTACGGTGCGGATCGGCCCGCTCAAGGGACGAAAGTGCTCATCGAACAGGCCATAGGCGTCCACGCCCTTCATGTCGAAGGTCATGCTGGTGGTGAGCGCCTCCACCAGCTCTTCGCCGTCAAAACGCTGGAACAGGTGCTGGCGTTGCAGCAGGGAATGGCGCGACAAGTCGCTGAGGTAGCCCGACACTTCGTAGTACAGCACCCCCATGAGGATGCAGCTCCAGGCCACGAACAACGAACTGTACAGCGCCAGCAAGCGGCTGCTGGAAGAGCGCCAGCCTTTAGAGGGGTTCAGCAATGACATAGCCCGAGCCTCGTACCGTGCGGATCAGCGGCGTGAGGCCCGGTGGGTCGATTTTCTTGCGCAGACGGCCAATGTGCACGTCGATCAGGTTGGTGCCGGGGTCGAAGTGATAGCCCCAGACTTCCTCGAAAATCATCATCCGCGACAGGATCTGCCCGGTGTTGCGCATCAGGAACTCAAGCAGTTTGTATTCGGTGGGTAGCAGGGTCAGCGGCTGGTCGGCGCGGCTGGCTTCGCGGCTGATCAGGTTCAGTTCCAGGTCGGCCACGCGCAGGGCGGTTTCGAATTCCTGGACCGTGCTTTTACGCCGCAGCAGCACCTCGACACGGGCGGCCATTTCATCCGAGGCGAACGGTTTGGTCAGGTAGTCATCGCCGCCAGCACGCAGGCCGCGCACGCGCTCGTCGACATCGGAGAGGGCGCTGATCATCAGGATCGGCGTGGACACCCCAATGGTGCGCAACGTGGTGACGATGGCCAAGCCATCGAGTTCGGGCAGCATGCGGTCGAGGGTGATCAGGTCGTAATCACCACTCACAGCGCGGACCAGGCCCTCGCGGCCGTTGTCCACCCAATCTACGTCCAGTCCATGGCTACTCAGCTCGGCGACAATCTCGCGGGCCGTTACGGCGTCATCCTCGATGGTCAAAATGCGGGTCATAGGATTACCTGGTGAGCGTTCACACTAGAAGTGGCGACATCTTGCCAAGAAGTCGCTGAATGTTTCCTAAATAAAACTTCATCTTCCTGAAACTGACACTACATCGAACACTGTGGGAGCTGGCTTGCCTGCGATGGCGGCCTACCAGCCGACACCTATCTAGCTGACGCCCCGCGATCAAATTGTGGGAGCGGGCTTGCTCGCGAAGGCGGCCTGGCAGTCGACACAGTTGGATTGTGTGCATATCCATTGCTGCGGTAACGGCCGCTTAGGGTTCCGCCCTGACGGCGTCTTACTTTTGAAAAGCCGGAATGCCGGCCCAGACAAAAGTAAGCAAAACGCTCTTGCCCCACCACTCGGCACCTCGCTT
>NZ_SMOF01000001.1:2624398-2653974 GCF_018135665.1 Pseudomonas sp. B2021 | reverse complement strand
GATGCGAAGCGAGCCGCTCTTGATCTTGATCTGCTTTTGATCTCAGGCGCCCCGTCAAACCACGCTGGCCGGAATTCGACAGGGATTTGGGGGGCAAACCGGCAGGGATGCCGGTTTAGCCGCCCCGCGCCATGGATGGCGCGTGGCGGCGGCCCCCCAAATCACTGGCGGATTACGGGCACACCGAGCCTAAGCGAGGTGCCGAGTGGTGGGGCAAGAGCGCTTTGCTTACTTTCGCGCTTTTCGAAAGTGAGACGCCGTCAGGGCGGAACCCTAAGTGGCCGTTACCGCAGGAATGGATATGTACCCGGTATAACTGCGTCGCCTGTTAGGCCGTCTTCGCGAGCAAGCCAGCTCCCACAGTTGGATCGTGGGTATCAGGTAGATAGGTGTCGGCTTTCAGGCCGCCATCGCAGGCAAGCCAGCTCCCACATTTGGATCGCGGGGTGTCAGGTAGGTAGGTGTCGGCTGGCAGGCCGACATCGCAGGCAAGCCAGCTCCCACATTTGGATCGCGGGGTGTCAGGTAGATAGGCTTCGGCTGTCAGGCCGCCATCGCAGGCAGCTTCCACAGTTTGATTGCGGGGCACCAACGTTGAACCTCCCGCTTGAGCCTTCAGGGCCAGAGGCCTTACGGTGCCAAAGGAGCAACGTTTCTCTATGATGTGGCCTTTGACTGAACATCCCTGGAACCGCCCATGCCCCCCCTCACCTTGCGCAACGCCCTGCCCACCGACGCCGCACGCTGCTTTGAAATCGAAACCAGCGCCTACGAAGGTGACGAAGCCGCAACGCTTGCAAAAATCGCCACGCGCATCGCGCAGTATCCTCAAGGCTTTTTGATCCTCGAGGAAGATGGCGCAGTGGTGGGTTTCATCAACTCAGGCTGCGCCCATGAGGTGGTGATGTCGGACGAGGCCTTCAAGGAGTTGGTGGGCCATGTGGCCGAGGCGCCGAATGTGGTGATCATGTCGGTGGTGGTCGACCCGTCCCATCAAGGCAAAGGCTATGCAAAAAAGCTGATGACGGCGTTCGTGCAACACATGAGGATAATGGGCAAGCAGACGATCCACCTGATGTGCAAGGAACAGCATGTGCCGCTGTACCGCCGCATGGGCTACACCTACGTACAACCTTCGCCGTCGGATCACGGCGGGATGGCGTGGCATGAAATGACAATGACTCTCTAAGAGCACACCGTCGCAAGCGCGATCATGTTTATGTTTCCAAGCGTGACGCCGCCAAAAGCTGCACCGCGAACAAATGCGTTGCAACAGGTAAAAAACCTGGATTTATCGGCACTGTCCGACGCCAGGCCGTAGCGCTGCAAACGCTCTGCGAGACTCTGCCTACAGCCAATCCCTCTCTCGGCACCCTCGACCCCGCAGCGATTTCATTCCGTTACATTCATTCCGAATGGGCCTCGTTGAGCATCCCCAAACCGCGCGCTAACCTGCGAAACACCCAGCCAGGGCCAGGTCCTGGCGGGTCAATTCATTCGCTACCAAAGAGGTGCAGCCATGACTTCAATCAAGAGTTCCGTCCCCTTCACACCGGCATACCCGCCCGTTGACAAAGGTCATATCGACAGTGGTCAAGCCAGGCATAACCCTCTGGATAAAACAGCCGGGGAAGACGCAGAAATAGCCAATGGCAAAGGCGGCTGGAAAAACGCCAGCAAAGACTATAGAAGCCACGCCAACCGCACTCGGTTGGAACACAACTTCCTGCCTTCGGACAAGAAGATCGTCGATGACACTCAGGCCAACGCCGCCATCCGGCACCCCAACACCGCCTTCGGGCCTGCCGTCTCGCCTGCGGATCACACTGGCGTCGACAGCTCTCAGGTCAATGCCCATCGTGAACCGATCAACTTCGAAATAACGCCCGACGGCAACGGTGGTTGGACCAAGTTGTGACAACCCACTGTTTTCTGCCTAAGCCGCCGTAACACGCAGGGCTTTGCCGAACAACCGCCCCCATGGGTTGCACCCTGGAAGGTATAGCTCGGCGAGCCCAACGACGCTTACCCATGCCGATGTACAGGACGCCCTCAAAGGCGGCTTGACGAAGGGTGATTGCTGGTATTAAGCGTCTGTCCCTTGGCGAATAGGTGCCATGGCACTGGTCATCGACCTCGCGTTGACAGCAGTTTTCTCAGCACGCCATATTCACGTTTGATCAACTGATGCACCGTGTCCCTGTTCGCTGTTGGTTTGTCGGACCGCTCATCCCTTTTCTCACTGATTTTCAATAATGCGTCAGCACATCCGTGCGCTTTAAAATAATCCTCGGTATTAACCCGTGGCAACGGAATCAACCCACCACGGCGGCTATCAAACACAACACCTTTTACTTCATAGGCTTTCAAGACCTGCTTAAGCCCGCCATCGAAGCTTATAAACATCGGTATAAAAAAGTCTCCCATGCCTTGAGACATGATCAATGTCTCCATGAGCCGTGGCGCCGCCATGTCCCACGCAATATTGTCGAGTTTTTTCAATAGCCTTCTGGGTGCCTTTTGGCTTTTTTTTATTTTTTCCAACATCGAAATTAACCGAGGATCAACAAAATACTTATGTGCAACAATCGCCTCACGGTCCAAATAAACGCCAACCACGTCATTAACATAATCAAAAAATTCGGAAATTTTATGCTTTGCCGACTTATTAGATGACAATTGAATCTTCACCATCCCAATCACTTGCAACAAGATGACACGTTGCATCAAGGCAAAACTCAGAACCTGCGCACGCCCTTCTTCAGAAGCATAATAGCTGTGGCTGAAATTAATCGCCCTGCGGGCGGCCTCTCGGTGGGTGAACCTCGGTTTAGGATTAGAGGTGCGTTTGTATTCAGCGCAATCGATGCTTCTGAACAGCTGAAGACTGACCAAGTTAT
Organism: Pseudomonas sp. B2021; assembly: GCF_018135665.1. NCBI lineage: Bacteria > Pseudomonadati > Pseudomonadota > Gammaproteobacteria > Pseudomonadales > Pseudomonadaceae > Pseudomonas > Pseudomonas sp. B2021. The sequence goes on along the minus strand of NZ_SMOF01000001.1, from coordinate 2,651,074 downwards.
TCCTGAATTTTTTACTTAACGTCTTCCAAAACTTCAAGGGTGAATACGCAGCGCACTGGTGAATATTTTTCACCTCTTTTACGTTCTCCGCCATGTAGTAAAAATAATCAAAGTTCAGATCATCATTCAAAATATCATCGACAAACGCGACCACTCTGTGATGCATGGTTTTTAACGGACGCCCGCGCATCAACGCATCCACATACGAGGCCATATTAGTATCAAACATCAAACTATAGTCGATTTTAAAGTCCGCACGCCCTTGCTGATGATAGGAAAACAGAATCCTGTCATTCAAAAAATAGACTTCCCCACCTGAAAAATAGGGAACCAGTACCGCCTCATCGCCTTTCGCATACTTTTTTACGGCGCCTGGAATATTCGCCCGCTTATAATCTTCCAAGGCAACAATAGCGGTGATAGTTCCTTTCAAGCCAGTCGACATCCAGATCTGATCTACTTCTGAAGCGCTCCGGGCCTTGGATAACAAATAGGCAAGCTTCTCTACTCCTGGCAACTCTCTCACAAAATAAAATCCTTACATCAGATAAAACATCGTCCCCTCACACTAAAAACACCCAGTTTCCAGATTTGAATTGGGGGCACATCCGTTGACTTGCTTACCAACTACCAGACGCCCCACCGCCGCCACTGGAACCGCCACCGCTCGACGAACTACTGCTGGAACTGGAGCTGCTGGAACTTGAACTGGACCCACCGCCGGAGCCAGAACCTTCGCCGACCTTGCCAAAGATAATCAGCGCGACAAACGACGCGATAGGAAATGCCAGCAACCAGGCGTCGCGATCGCCGTCCATTACCTGCCCCGCCACCCCGTACACGGCCACCGCCGCCAGCAGTCGTACGGCAAAACCTGCGCGGCTGGTGCGCCATGTCTCCCTCATGAGCAGCAGTAGCACCAGGTACAACCCCAGCACCACCAAGACGCCCAGGGGCCACAGCAGCCAATGGATGAAACTGACATCCACATACTGGTTTGCTACTACCAGTCCGAGGATGTAAGCCAGCAACCCGATCACGCCGTAAAACAGCGTGCGCACCTGCCACAACGCGCCGAATAGCGCGCCGCCAATCAACAAGGTCAGCGGCATTGCAAACAGGAACATCGGCCAGTCTCGACCGCCGGCCAATACCGTCAGCAACAGCGTGGCCGCCACCGCGAGGATCAAGGCCCTGCGCCAGTGCAACTTGCCGGCGGCGATCAACACACCGGCGAGCGCACCCAGGACAAACGCCGCCAATATCGCGAAAAATTGCGGGTTGATCCCCGGCCCGGCCACTTCAGGCAGGTCGCCGCCGTCCACCAGTACCACCAGCGCGTTCACGCCTTGCTGGATGCCACCGGCAAAATCGCCCTGACGAAACGCTGGAGTGAGGCGTTCTTCAATGATGCGATGGGCCAGTAGATCGGTAACGATGCCTTCCAGGCCATAACCCACCTCGATGCGCACTGTGCGGTCGGCTTTGGCCACCACCAGCAGGATGCCGTCGTTGACGTCCTGGCGCCCCAGCTTCCAGGCGCGGAACAGTTGGTTGGCATAGTCTTCGATGCCACTGCCGCCGGTAGTCGGCACCAGCAATACGGCCACTTGCGCGCCTTTGCGTTGTTCAAGGTCGGCGAGTTGTTGCTTGAGGCGCAGCACGGTGCCCGAGTCGAGGGTGTTGGTCAGGTCAATGACCCGCTGATCAAGGGCTACCCCAATCGGCGAGGTGTCCGCATGAGCGGTGATCAACAGGCTGGAAAATACCAAGGCCAGTAGGCTGAACACCGATTGCCGCACAAGCACGATCATGTATGGTTACCTGAAGTCTCTCCCTGAAGGCGCCGACTTTACCTTATCTGCGTGCAAACGCGTGACCCAGGGCCTGCGACTATCTAAACTGCCGATAAGCTGCATAGCAATAAGCCATCTACGGGACGCCCATGGACCTAAGTCACCGCAACAATGTACATGTGATGGGCAACGGTCCCTCGACGCTGGTGTTTTCCCACGGCTTTGGTTGCAACCAGGCCATGTGGAATGCCTTGGCACCGCACTTTCTCGAGCGCTTTCGCGTGGTGCTGTATGACCTGGTCGGCGCCGGCCTGTCAGACTTGAGTGCGTTCGAAAAAGCCAAATACAGCCGCCTGGATGGCTATGCCCATGACCTGAACGAGATTATCGACGCCTACGCCCAAGGCCCGGTGATTCTGGTGGGCCACTCGGTGAGCGCGATGATCGGCACCCTCGCCGACCGTTTCATCCCGCAGCGCATTGCCGCGCACGTGATGATTGGCCCATCGCCGCGCTATATCGACACCGATGAGTATGTCGGCGGTTTCCAGCATGGCGACATCGACGACCTGCTCGACACCCTCGACAGCAACTACCTGGGCTGGTCCAGCGCCATGGCCCCGGTGATCATGGGCGCGCCGACGCAGCCGCACCTGAGCGAGGCGCTCACCGAGAGTTTCTGCCGCACCGAGCCGGACATCGCCAAGCAGTTCGCCCGCGTGACCTTTCTGTCGGATAACCGCCAGGATGTGTTCGGCCTGACTACCCCGGTGCTGATCCTGCAATCGACCGAAGACCTGATCGCTCCCGTGGCCGTGGGTGAATACCTGCACGCCGTATTACCTAACAGCACCTATTGCCTGGTCGAGAATGTCGGCCATTGCCCCCACATGAGCGCCCCCCAGGCGTGCACAGCAGCGATGGACCGCTTCCTCGCCCCTTGGGCGGCTGCCGATGCCCACTGATTCACTGTTTGACAGCGCGGCCTGCGCCCTGGCGGTGACCCAGGAAGACGGCACGATCCTGCACGTCAACCCGCGCTTGTGCGATTGGCTGGGCTTCACCGCCGCCCAACTGCTGGGCCGGCGTTTCCAGGACCTGCTGGCCATGGGCGGGCGGATTTTTTACCAGACGCACCTGGCGCCGATGCTGCGTATGCATGGCAGCGTCACCGAGGTGAAACTCGACATCCGCCATTGCAACGGGCGCAAAGTCACGGTCTTGCTCAACGCCAACCAGCGCCAGCAGCCCGACGGCGTGGTGTATGACTTGGCGTTGTTCGGCACCACCGACCGTGACAAGTACGAGCGCGAGCTGCTCAATGCCCGCAAGCAGGCCGAAGCCCTGCTACAGGAAAAAACTGCTACGGAACTGGCCCTGCAACAGGCCCAGGCCGAGCTGAGCGAAGCCTATGCCATTGCTCAGCGCCGGGCGTTGTTTGCCGAACAGATGGTGGCGATTGTCAGCCATGACCTGAAAAACCCACTCACCGCGATCCGCATGGCCTCCGACTTTCTCCAGCGTGGCGAGCGCACGGCCAAGGAGCGCCAGCTGTTGGGGCACATCGGCCAGTCGGCCGAACGCGCCCACCGCATGATCGCCGACCTGCTGGACTTCACCCAGGCCCGGGTCGGCCAGGGCATTACCATCAAGCCGCAACCGCTGGACCTGCACAGCGTTATTCATCGCAGCGTCGACGAACTGCGGGTGGCCTTCCCCAAGGCCACGCTGGTGCATCACGGCGAGGGCCAGGGCGATGCGTGCCTGGACGCCGACCGCGTGCAACAGATGATCGGTAACCTGGTGGCCAACAGCGTGGCCTATGGCGACTTGCTGCAGCCGATCACCATTACCTCGCGCCTGGGCGATAACACCTGCGAGGTTGCAGTGCACAACCACGGCCCGGCGATACCCCAAGCCTTGCTGGCCGGGTTGTTCGAACCCATGACCCGCGGCACCGACCAGGGCAGCGACGTGCGCAGCGTGGGCCTGGGCCTGTATATCGTGCGTGAACTGGCCAGGGTGCATGGCGGCGATGTGGCAGTGAGTTCCTGTGAGGCACGCGGCACAACCTTCACTGTGACGTTCTAAACGTAGGAGCGAGCTTGCTCGCTCCTACAGGGGGTTGATGGGTCATGCTTATTGTATTCAGCGGTTTGCCGGGCAGTGGCAAGACCACGATTGCCAGGGAGCTGGCGCGACAGGTGGGCGCGGTTTACCTGCGTATCGATGTGATCGAGCAGGCGCTGCGCGAGGCCGGTGTGTTGGCGGGCGATGTGGGGGCCAGTGGCTACGGTGTGGCGAATGCGCTGGCGCTGAGTAACCTGCGCCTGGGGCAGCGGGTGATCGCCGATTGTGTAAACCCGGTGAAGGAAAGCCGTGATGCCTGGCAAGCGGTGGCGACAGCCGCCGGCGTGGCGCTGATCAATATCGAGGTGGTATGTTCCGATCAGCAGGCGCATCGGCATCGAGTCGAAGGCCGTGTGGGCGATATTCCGGGGCTGGTGCCGCCGACCTGGCAATCGGTGCAGGTGCATGAGTATGAACCCTGGGAAGCGCCGCCGTTCAGGCTGGATACGGCGCAGATGACGCCGGCAGAGGCTGTCGCGGCAGCCTTGTTCCATCTAGGCTAAAGACCCACCTTGTGACGAGGGAGCAAGCTCCCTCGCCACCATCCTTAGAAGTTACTGCGCAGCGCCTCAAGCCCGCCTTCGTAGACACCGGTAAACAACTCCTCTACCTGCGCCTCGGTGGTACCCGCTGCCGGCGTGAACACCCCGGACCAGGTGACTTTCGCCGAGGTGTCTGTCAACGCTTCAACCTGCAAGGTCGCCAGGTAAGCACTCACCGGAAACGGCGACGCTTCAATGGTGTAGCTGTAGGTGCGCGCCACGTTGTCGAAGGTCTGCAAACGCTCGACAATCGCGCCGCCGTCAGCGGTGGTCAGGTGACGCACACGGCCACCCTCGCTCGGCTCGCTCTTGGCAATAAAAGGCAGCCAGTCGGGCAGGCTGTTGAAGCCGCCAATCAATTGCCAGACTTGGTCGGCCGGCACCGCAATTTCAATCACAGAAGACGCTGTTGCCACGATCAATACTCCAGTCAGGAAAAATCAGATTGCCATGCTGTCGACAACGCCACCGTCGACCCGCAGCGCGGCACCGGTTGTCGCCGAAGACAGCGGTGAAGCAATGTACGCCACCAGGTTCGCCACTTCATCCACATTGGCCGCACGCTGGATGATCGAGGTGGGCCGCGCGTGGCGCACAAACACATCCGCTTCTTCTCGGGCACTGCGCCCGGATTCGGCCGTGGCGTCCTTGAGCATGTGTTCCAGGCCATCGGTAAAGGTCGGCCCCGGCAAGATAGCATTCACCGTCACCCCGGTCCCCGCCAGGCGCTTGGCCAGGCCGTGGGACACCGCCAGGTTGGCGCTTTTGGTCACTCCGTAGTTGATCATGTCGGCCGGCGTCGCCACGCCAGACTCCGACGACACGAAGATCACCCGGCCCCAACCCTGCTCGACCATGCCCGGCACATAATGGCGCGCCAGGCGCACGCCGGAGATCACATTGACCTCATAGAAGCGCGCCCACTCACTGTCCGGCGCGTCGAAGAAATCCACCGCGTCGAAGATGCCCAGGTTGTTGACCAGAATGTCGGCGCGGGGTTCGGCGGCGAAGAGTTTCTGTGCGCCTTCAACGGTCCCGAGGTCGGCCACCACACCACGCAGTTGAGCAGCGGGAACCGCCTGGCGAATGCTGGCCAAGGCGTCGTCCACCTTGCCTGCATCACGCCCGATCACCACCACCGTGGCACCCGATTGCGCCAGGGCCTGGCTGATGCCCAGGCCGATACCGGCGGTGCTGCCGCTGACAATAGCCACTTTGCCGCTTACATCAATTTTCATGCTCAAGCTCCTTAACGTGAGAGAGGCAAAGGCGCACGGTCCGAGATCAAGCGGGCCTCGCGCAACGCTTGCCAGAAGGCTGCTGGAATCTGTTCAGACAACGCCGCAACGTCTTCGGCAATCCGCCCCGGACGACTGGCACCGGGAATCACCGCCGCCACTGCCGGATGCGCCAGTGAAAACTGTAGCGCAGCGGCCTTGATGCTGACGCCAAACGCTTGGGCAATCACCTTGATCTGCTCGACCTTGGCAATGATCGCTGGGCTGGCTTGCTGGTATTCAAAATGCGCACCGCCAGCGAGGATGCCGGAGCTGTACGGGCCACCGACGACGATCTCGACCTGCTGGGCGTGGGCGGCGTCCATCAGGCGCTGCAAGGCGCGGTCGTGGTCCAGCAGCGTGTAGCGCCCCGCCAGCAGAAAACCGTCAGGCTGGGCTTCGATCAGGTCCAGGGTCAACTCGCAGGGTTCGACACGGTTGACGCCCAGCCCCCATGCCTTGATCACACCTTGCTCGCGCAAACGGGTGAGTACTTTGAAGGCGCCAGTGCGGGCCTGGTTGAAGTATTCCAGCCATTGGTCGCCGTAAAAATCCTGGGCGATGTCGTGAACCCACACGATGTCCAGGCGATCGGTTTGTAGGCGTGTCAGGCTGTCTTCAATGGAGCGCAGGGTGGCGTCGGCGCTGTAGTCATTGAGTATTTTATTGCGGCGGCCGTGTTCGAATACGCCGCTTTTTTCGCCAAGGTCACGGGCGGTTTCTTCGACTTCATCGAGAATCACCCGGCCGACCTTGGTGCTGAGCACGTAGTCATCGCGGTGATAGTTGGACAGCGCCTGGCCCAAGCGCATTTCCGACAGGCCCGAGCCGTAGAACGGCGCGGTATCGAAGTAACGCACGCCCTGGCTCCAGGCGGCCTCGACGGTGGCCTGGGCTTCTTCTTCGGGGATCGCGCGAAACATATTACCCAAGGGGGCGGTGCCAAAGCCCAGTGCGCCGGGCAGTGTGTCTTTCAAGCTCATGGTGGTTCCTCAATCGGTGCGAGGTCGCTGTGACCGTTGAGCAGATGCTAGATTGCGCTGATCAGACCGTCCAAGACATACTGCGACCTACTTGAGTCCTTGCAGGTCTTACATGATTGATCTACGGCAGTTGCGCTACTTCGAAGTGGTGGCTGAAGAAGAACACGTCGGCCGCGCCGCCGAGCGCCTGCACATTTCTCAATCGCCTCTGAGCCGGCAGATCGCCCAGCTCGAGGAACGCCTGGGCCTGACCCTGTTCGAACGCAGCCAGCAGCGTATCCGCTTGACCCGCGATGGCCAGACCTTCCTGGCCGAAACCAAGGCATTGCTGACCCACGCCAACCGCCTGGAGTCACTGGGCAAGCGCCTGGGCCGTGGGGAAGAAGGCGGTTTGTGCATCGGTTATATCGAGAACGCCATGCATGCCGGTGTCTTGCCCAACGCCTTGCGCATACTGCGCGACGACCGGCCCGCCGTGCATATCAAGCTGTATAACCTGCCCTCCTTGGAACAATTGGAAGGTTTGCGCCAACGCAGCCTGGACATCGCCCTGGTGAGCGAACCACCCGCCGCCGATGACCCGGACCTGACCGCCTGGCAAGTCCTCGACGACCCGATGCTGCTGGCCCTGCCCGAACAGCATCCGCTGGCTCGACAACGCGAACTGTTGCCCGAACACCTGGCCGACCAACAATGGATCGGCGTGCAGCGCAAACCTGGCGCCCACCCGGCTGACGATTTCGTCGCCGCCTGTATCCGCGCCGGTTTCACCCCGCAGATCCCCATGGAGGCCAGCGAACCCTTTACCGCATTGGGCCTGGTGGCGTCCGGGCTGGGGGTGGCGATGGTGCAAAAAGGCCTGAGCCGCAACGCACCGCCCGGCGTGGTGTTGCGCGAGCTGCCGTGGCTGGCCTACACCACACCACTGTGGGCGGCCTGGCATCGCGTCAACTTGAGGCCGTTGGTGGAAACCTTTCGCAAAGTGCTGACCGACTGATCGCTGATCGTTCCCACGCTCCGCGTGGGAATGCATCCCATGACGCTCCGCGTCACTAAACGGCGGGACGCGGAGCGTCCGCGGCGGCGGGGGGCGGCAGAGCGTGGGAACGATCAATCAGAGCGCTTCGCGCAAGCGATACCACAACATCCCCAACGCCAGCAGTGGCGAGCGCAACGCCTTGCCACCGGGAAAGGTCATGTGTGGCACCTGGCTGAAGATATCCAGGCCCTGGCTTGCGCCCGCATGTATCCCTTCAGCCAGCAACCGTGCGCACCAGTGCGTCACGTTCAAGCCGTGGCCGGAATAGCCTTGGGCATAGAACACGTTCGGGTACTGCTTGAGCCGCCCGACCTGGGGAAAGCGGTTGGCGGTGATGCCGATCTTGCCGCCCCACTGGAACTCGATAGCCGTGCTGGCCAACTGTGGGAACACCTTGAGCATTTTCGGGCGCATGTACGCGGCGATGTCCTGGGGGTCGCGCCCCGAGTAGTGGCAGGCACCGCCGAACAACAGGCGCCGGTCGGCAGTCAACCGGTAGTAATCCAGGCCGACTTTCTGGTCGCACAGCGCCAGGTTCTGTGGGATCAACTGCTGGGCCAAAGGCTCAGGCAGTGGCTCGGTGGCGATGATGTAGCTGCCCGCCGGCAGTACCTTGCCGCTCAAGCGCGGCTCCAGCTCTTCAAGATGAGCATTGCATGCCAGCACCAGGTTGGCTGCGCGCACGCTGCCGCCTGCGCAGCGCACTTGCACCGTCTCGCCATGGATCAGCTCCAGCACCGGGCTGTGCTCAAAGATACGCACGCCAAGGGCCTCGGCCGCCTGCGCTTCGCCCAATACCAGGTTGAGCGGGTGAAGATGGCCGGAGCCCATGTCGACTAAGCCGCCGGCATATACCGTCGAGCCCACCACCTGCGACATGTCTTGTGGGCCGACCAGTCGCGTTTCATGCGCATACCCCATGGCCGCCAGGTGCGCCTGTTCGCCCTTGAACGCGGCAAACTGCGCCGGGGTGTTAGCCAGTTCGCAAAAACCCCAGCGCAGGTCACAGTCGATGCCGTGCTCGGCAATGCGCTGGCCCACCAGGGCGACCGAGTCGATACCGGCCCGCTCCATATAGCGCACGCCCTCCTCGCCCACGTATTTGGCAAACCCGGAGACATCATGACCAATACCCCGAATTAATTGCCCGCCGTTGCGCCCGCTGGCGCCCCAACCGATGCGGCGCGCCTCCAGCAGGATCACCGAAAGCCCGCGCTGGGCCAGTTCAATGGCGGTGTTGACCCCGGTAAAACCGCCACCGATCACACACACATCAGCGCTCAGGTCTGCCTCAAGTGCGGGCCGCTGCGCCATGGCATTCGCCGAAGCGCGGTAATAGGACGGGGCATGTTCATTGGGCTGCATCATCGGTTGGACTTCACTTTGCTCCAGGCGCGGGTCATCACGCGCATGGTCGCCGGCGTGGGCGTGGTGGAAATATAGAGTTTGTCGAGTACCTCCTGGGGCGGGTACACCTCAGGGTTGTTCACCAGTTCGGGGGCCATGAACGGCTTGGCTGCCGGGTTGGCGTTGGCATAGCCCACCGAGGCGCTGACCTTGGCAATCACCTCGGGCTCCAGCAGGTAGTTGATGAACGCATGGGCTTCTTTAGGGTTGCTCGCGTCGGCCGGAACCGCCAGCAGGTCGAACCACAGGTTGGCGCCTTCCTTGGGGATCGAATACGCAATGTTCACCCCGTTCTTGGCTTCCTTGGCGCGGTTGGCGGCCTGGAACACATCGCCGGAATAACCGAAGGCCACACAGATATTGCCGTTGGCCAGGTCCGAGATGTACTTGGATGAGTGGAAATAGGTGATGTACGGCCGCAACGTCAGCAGCTTGGCTTCGGCCTGCTTGTAGTCCTCGGCATTCTCGCTGCGTGGGTCCTTGCCCATGTAGTTGAGGATCGCCGGGAACAACTCATCCGCCGAATCGAGGAAGGCCACGCCGCATTCATGCAGCTTCTTGATATTTTCTGGCTCGAATAGCACCGCCCACGAATCGATACGGTCGATACCCAGCACTTGCTTGACCTTGTCGACGTTATAGCCAATGCCATTGGTGCCCCACAGGTACGGCACCGAGTGCGTATTACCGGGGTCGTTCTGTTCCAGCAACTTCAGCAACTTGGGGTCCAGATTCTTGAAGTTGGGCAACTGCGCGCGGTCGAGCTTGAGGAACGCGCCGGCCTTCACCTGGCGCGCCAGGAAGTGGTTGGACGGCACCACCACGTCATACCCGGTGCGCCCGGCCAGCAACTTGCCCTCCAGGGTTTCGTTGGAGTCGAACACATCGTAGACCACCTTGATACCGGTCTTGGCCTGGAAGTCCGCCAAGGTGGTCTCGCCAATGTAATCGGTCCAGTTGTAGACACTCACCGACGGTGCCGCCTGGCCTGCACTGCTGAACGCCGCGGCCAGGGCCAGTGGGAGAAGTTTGTTCACAAGACGCATATCGTCACCCCTTTTTTGCTTGTTTTTAGACGCTCAACAGCAGGAACTCACGCTCCCAGGAACTGATCACCCGCTTGAAGTTTTCATGCTCGGCGCGTTTGACCGCCACGTAGCCGCGCACGAATTTCTCGCCCAGGTACTGCTTGACCGTGTCGCAATCCTCCATGCGCGCCAGTGCATCTTCGAGGGTGAACGGCAGGCGCAGGTTGCGGCGCTCATAGGCGCGGCCTTCCACCGGGGCACTGGGTTCGATGTGCTCGATCATCCCCAGATAACCACACAGCAGGCTCGCGGCAATGGCCAGGTACGGGTTGGCATCGGCCCCCGGCAGGCGGTTTTCCACGCGCATCGCCTCCGGGCTGGAAGTGGGCACGCGCAAGCCGACGGTGCGGTTCTCTTCGCCCCATTCGACGTTGACCGGCGCCGAGGTGTCCGGCAGGAAGCGGCGGAACGAGTTCACATTGGGCGCAAACATCGGCAACAGCATGGGGATGTACTTCTGCAAGCCGCCGATGTGATGCAAAAACAGCGGGCTCATGGCGCCATCGGCATCCACGAACACCGGTTTGCCGGTGGCAATCTCCACCACGCTCTGGTGCAAATGCATGGCGCTGCCCGGCTCATCGGCCACCGGCTTGGCCATGAAGGTGGCGGCGACGTTGTGCTTGAGGGCGGCCTCGCGCAAGGTGCGCTTGAATACCGTGATCTGGTCGGCCAGGTCCAGGGCGTCGCCGTGGCGGAAGTTGATTTCCATCTGCGCCGGGCCGTCTTCGTGGATCAACGTATCGAGGTCCAGGCCCTGGGCTTCGCACCAGTCATAGACATCTTCGAACAGCGGGTCGAATTCGTTGGCCGCATCGATAGAGAACGACTGGCGCCCGGTTTCGGCACGGCCGGAACGGCCAATCGGGGTTTTCAAGGGCAGGTCCGGATCTTCGCAGCGCTGGGTCAGGTAGAACTCCATCTCCGGCGCGACAATCGGCTGCCAGCCTTGGTCGGTGTAGAGCTGCAGGACTTTCTTCAACACATTGCGCGGCGACAGCTCGATGGGGTTGCCCTGCTTGTCGAAGGTGTCGTGGATCACGATGGCGGTGGGTTCGATGGCCCACGGCACCACGTAAGTGGCGTTGGCTGCCGGGCGGCAGATCATGTCGATATCGGCTGGGTCCAGCAGGTCGTAGTAGATATCGTCGTCGACAAAGTCCCCGGTTACCGTTTGCAGAAGCACACTTTCCGGCAGGCGCATGCCTCGCTCATGCAGGAACTTGTTGGTGGGTGCGATCTTGCCGCGTGCGATGCCAGTCAAGTCACTGATCACGCATTCGACCTCGGTAATCTTGTGTTCTTTCAGCCAGGTGGACAGCTGATCGAAGGGGGCGTTCATAAGGACCTCGTCTTGGGTGGGATGCGACGCCGGCTTGTACTCCCAGCGCATTGAGGTCTATCTTGGGCCAGCCTTGAAACGGCATCTATCCACTTTGCACGCGGCACAACGCACCAATAGAGTGCGCACGGATCACCCATGACACAGGCAACCGCTTTGCGCGTACAGGCCTTCGCCACCGGCGATGTGGCCGCCCAATGCAGTGCGACACCCGGCTGGGTGCAGCAGTACCAGCAGATGTCGCCGGGGCATTTTGCCGGGCAGGTGCGCTACCTCGACCTGCAAGGCGTGCAGGTTTACGAAGAGTGCATGAACACCCGCGTGGAGCAGCATTTCAACGCCCCCACCGGCGCCCTGACGTTCTGTTTCGACGCCAGTGACAACGCGCTGTACCTGCTCAATGGCGAAAGCCGCAACACCTGGATCACCCCGATCAACTACCGCGAAGTGGCGGTGGTATTCGGCCCACAGTTCGTCCAGCGCCAGGGCCTGGATATAGCCAAACTCGAAGGCTTGTTCATGGCGCCGCTGACCTGTCGGCAAAATGCGCTGTTCACTCGCTGGCTGAGCGGCACCCTTACGCGCCTGTCGGCACTGACCGACCCCATCAGCCGCGATGCCCTCACCCAGCAACTGCTCGACGACTGCCTGTTTATCCTCGATAACGCCTGCGTGTGTCTGGACCGCAGTTCGCTACAAAAGCGCAGCGAAGAACGCCGCTTGATGGCGCGCATCGGCGAATGGGCGGCGGATGCACCGGATGAAACCGCCAACCTGTTGGAACTGGCGCAGATTGCGGGTGTGCCGTTGCGCCAATTGCAGCAAGGGTTCAAGACCTACACGGGGATAAGCCCGGCGCAGTGGTTGCGGTTGCGCCGCTTGAACGGGGCGCGGCGGGAGTTGCTGAGCACGACCGACACCACGGTGGCCGAGGTCGCGATGAATTGGTCGTTCTGGCATTTGGGGCGGTTTTCAAACAGCTACCGGGCGCTTTTTCAGGAGCTGCCCAGCGAAACCCTGAAACGCTCCAGCTGAAAAAACACGCTTGACCTTGTGGGAGGGACAGACCAAACCGTCCCTCCCTTGAACCTCAATCAGGGCTGCGCGTTCAAAAAAGTGGAGATCAGTTGATTGACCTGCTCCGCCGCCTCCAGCTGCACCATATGCCCCTGCCCCGGCAATACATGCACCTGAGCCTGCAGCCCTTGGGCGTGACTTGCCGGGATGATCGCATCGTCACTGCCCCAGATCACCAGGCTCGGCTGGCGGCCCACCTCGCTGCGAAGATCCAGCATCTGCCGCCCGCCATCGAACAGCTTGTGATCGAGCTGGCGCAACGCTTGATCCACCCCTTCCAGGCGCTTGAATTTGAGCATGTCCTCCAGCATCTGCCGCGTCACCAACGCAGGGTTACTGAACAGTTGAGTCAATGGCGGCTTGAGCGCGTTACGGTTGTTGGCTTCGACAAAACCTCGCAGGTAATCGCCGTTGATATCGGCACCCAGACCGGCGCTGGCGATCAAGGTGATGGAGGCGATACGTGCAGGCGCCAGGCTGGCGACGGTGAGGGTCACCAGCCCACCCATGGAGTGGCCGGCCAAATGCACACGGTCGAGCGCCAGGTGGTCGAGCAATGCCAGTACGGCATGACTGAGTTCGGCAGCGTCTCCCGTTTGCAGAGACTTGCCCGACTCCCCGTGCCCCGGCAGGTCCAGGGCAATCACCCGGCGTTCGGCGGCCAGGGCCGGTTGATTGAACAGCCAGTTGTTCAGATCGCCCCCGAAGCCGTGCACCAACACCAGCGGCGTGCCGCCCTCGCCCATGTCCAGATAACGCAGCAAGCGCCCGCCTACCTCGACTTTTTGTGCGCTGGGGCCGGCCTCTTTGGCTTCGGCGGCACTGGAGACGAACCCGGCGTTGAAGCTTTCGATCACGCTATCGATCTGAGCCTCTGTCGCCTCGCCCTCCACCACAATTCCCAGTAGAGCGCCCACCGGCAGGGTTTCATCACTGAGCGCCAGTACCCGACGCAGCACGCCGCTAAAAGGCGCCTCGACACTGCTGGAGATCTTGTCGGTCTCCACGTCCAGCACTTCCTCGCCCTTTTCCACTCGGTCGCCGGGTTGTTTGAGCCAGACATCGATGCGGCCCTCGGTCATCGACAGGCCCCATTTGGGCATGGTCAGGGTATGAATCATGCGGCGGTCCTCTTGTCGGCGATCTTCATCACGGCGGCCTCGATCTTCGCGGCGTTGGGGATGTACAGGTCTTCCAGTGCATCGGAAAACGGCACCGGGGTGTGCGGCGCGGTGACCATCTCGATGGGAGCGCGCAGGAAAGCGAACCCCCGCTGGGCCACCAGGGCACTGATGTCGGTGGCGACCGAGCAGCGTGGGTTGGATTCGTCGATCACCACCAGGCGCCCGGTTTTCTCGACGCTTTCAAGGATGCTGTCTTCATCCAGCGGGCTGGTGGTGCGCAGGTCCAGCACTTCACAATCAATGCCTTGACGCGCCAGGTTGGCCGCAGCCTCCAGGGCGATATGCAGCATGCGGCCGTAGGTCACCAGCGTCACATCCTTGCCCTCACGCACAAAGTTGGCTTCGCCAAACGGGACCGTGTACAGCTCTTGCGGTACGTCGCCCTGCATGCCGTAGAGCATTTTGTGCTCAAGGAAAATCACCGGGTCATTGTCGCGGATTGCCTGGATCAACATGCCCTTGGCGTCGTAGGGCGTGGCCGGGCATACCACCTTGAGGCCGGGGATATGCGTCCACATGGAGGTGAGCATTTGCGAATGCTGGGCAGCCGCCCGCAAACCGGCGCCGTACATGGCACGGATCACCAGCGGTGTAGTGGTTTTGCCACCGAACATATAGCGGAACTTGGCAGCCTGGTTGAGCAACTGGTCCAGGCAGCAGCCGATGAAGTCGACGAACATCAATTCGCACACTGGGCGCATGCCACGGGTAGCGGCGCCCACCGCCATGCCCACGTAGCCGACCTCAGACAACGGTGCGTCCAGCACGCGCCCGGGAAATTGCGGGTGCAAGCCCTTGGTCACGCCGAGCACGCCGCCCCATGCGTCCTGCTCACCGGGGGAACCGGTGCCACCGGCCACATCCTGACCGATGATGAATACGCTCTGGTCACGGCCCATCTCTTGAGCCAAGGCCTCATTGATCGCCTGCTGATAGCTGATTTTACGAGCCATTAGATTCTCTCCACGTCTTGTTTTTATAGGGTTGGTATCAGCGGTAGGCCACGTAAACGTCGCTTTGCAGGTCGGCGGCCTGGGGCTTGGGATCGGTTTTGGCCAGGCGTACGGCGTCTTCGATCAATTGCGCCACTTCACCGTCGATGCGCTCGAACTGCGCTGCATCCAGCCAGCCTTCGGCATGGCAGCGCTGACGGAACAAGGCCAGGCAATCGGCGTTTTCACGCAGGTTTTTCACTTCGTCAGCGCCGCGATAGGTTTGCGCATCGCCCTCGAAGTGCCCATAGAAACGGCTGAGCTTGACCTCGACCAGCGTTGGCCCGTCGCCTTGGCGCGCCCGCTCCACAGCAACGCCGAGTGCTTCATGCACCGCGAAAAAATCATTGCCGTCGACGATCACCCCCGGCATACCAAACCCGGCGGCGCGCTCAGCGATGTCTTTGCAGGCCACCGACCAACCGGCGCCAGTGGCCTCGGCATAACCGTTGTTTTCGGCGACAAACAGACACGGCAGCTGCATGACCGACGCCAGGTTCATCGCTTCGAACACGGCACCTTCGTTGGAGCCACCGTCGCCAAAAAATGCCACTGCCACGCCCTGGCTCCCCTTGAGCTTGGCAGCCAGCGCCGCCCCCGCGGCCAACGGTGCGCCGGCACCGACAATGCCGTTGGCGCCGAGCATGCCTTTCTCTTGGTCGGCGATGTGCATGGAGCCGCCCTTGCCGCCGCACACGCCGGTTTTCTTGCCATAGATTTCGGCCATCATGCCGAACACGTCGACGCCCTTGGCGATGCAGTGTCCGTGGCCGCGGTGGTTGGACGCGATGCAATCATCGTCATTGAGGTGCGCCATGACGCCAGCGGCGCAGGCTTCCTGACCGGCATACAGGTGAACGAAACCGGGGATCTCGCCGGTGGCGAACTCCACATGCAGGCGTTCTTCGAAATCGCGGATGGTGCGCATCACGGTGTAGGCATGCAGTAACTGATCGGTGCACAGGTGGGTGGACATCTTGTTGTTCTCCAGGTTTTCTCGACGCACAAAAAACTGGCTGCGGCCAGTGCCAAGCTGTTCAGCACAGCTTGTGCCAACCGTCGAGAAAACCTGGCAAAGCCTTGATCCAGAGCCGTGCAACACAGCGATGCCCAGGCAAGTGGTCGACTAAATGTGAGACGCAACCACGCAGTTCGACCCTTGAGTCTCAGCGGCATGAGACGCAGCGTCTCAATGCAGGCGTTGGTCAGGGTGCCCTTGTCCGTGGGCACACATGCGCGCTTAATGACGCGCATAACAACAAAGCTTGAGAACCGGAGGCTTTATGCTCGCCATGAACTCCAGGGAGCATGTCGACTGTGTCAGCCGCGTGGTCCGCAATGCCGAGCGCCTGCCCCAGGCGCCCGTGCCGTCGCTGATCTTCGATTCGTGGCGGCGGTCCATGGAGCAACACCGCCTGGACCCCGGCTCCCTGCAAGGTCCACGTATCCTCAGCGAACCCTTGCTCAAGGAATGCCGCGAGCGCGCCGAGCTGTTCATGCGCATCGCCGGCGAAGAAGTCGCACAGTTGCACCATCGCGTGCGCCATGCCGACTACTGCGTGATGCTCACCGACGCCCAGGGCCAGACCATCGATCACCGTGTCGATGCGAGCATTCGCACCGACTGCCGCAAGGCCGGCCTTTACCTGGGCACCTGCTGGTCGGAAGCCGAGGAAGGCACCTGCGGCGTGGCCACGGTGCTGACCAGTAAAACGGCGGTAACGGTGCACAAGCGTGATCACTTTCGCGCAGCGTTTATCGGCCTGACGTGTTCGGCTGCGCCCATCTTCGACCCGCAGGGCCACCTGTTGGGTGTGCTGGATGTCTCGGCGCTCAAGTCGCCGGATGACCGCGGCAGCCAGCACCTGATAAGGCAGATGGTGGCGCAGAGCGCCCAGGCCATCGAAAACGCTTTTTTCATGCACAGCGCCCGGCAGCACTGGGTGTTACAAGCCCATAGCACTCCAGGCTTTGTCGACAGCCAACCCGACCTGCTGCTGGCCTGGGACCAGGACGGACGTCTGCACGCCTTGAACAGCAAGGCGCGTCAAGCCCTGCGCTTGCGCTTTGGCCAGCTGCCTGAGCATATCGGCGAAGTGTTCGATGTGGATGCATTGCGTGCAGCCACTGATCAGTCAACCCGGCAGTTGCACTGGCTGGGCAAGCCCGACGCGGTACACGTGAGGGTCAATGCACCCCGACGCCCCTCGGTTCGGGCGCTGCCAGAGACTCAAGTCGACCCGCGGATCCAGGAGCACCTGCGCTTGGCTGCGCGGGTCAAGGACCGCAACCTGCCCGTGCTGGTGCAAGGTGAAACCGGCGTCGGCAAAGAAGTCTTCGCCCGCCAGTTGCACGAGCACAGCGCGCGCCGGCACGGGCCGTTTGTGGCGGTGAACTGCGCGGCGATTCCGGAGAGCCTGATTGAAAGCGAGCTGTTCGGCTATTCGCCCGGCGCCTTCACCGGAGCCTCCAGCAAAGGCATGAGCGGGCTGCTACTGCAAGCCGAAGGCGGTACGTTGTTCCTCGACGAAATCGGCGATATGCCGTTGGCGTTGCAGACACGGTTGCTGCGGGTGCTGGCCGAGGGTGAAGTCGCGCCGTTGGGCGCAGCGAAAACCCGCGTGGTGAACATTCAGGTGATCTGCGCCAGCCACCGCGATTTGGCGGCGCTGGTCAGCGCGGGCCGATTCCGTGAAGACCTGTACTTTCGCCTGGGTTGTGCGCGCTTCTGCCTGCCGCCGTTGCGCGAACGCACCGATAAGCTGGCCCTGATCAATCGGCTGTTGGAGCAAGAGGCGCGTAACAGTGGCGTGTCGTTGGGCATCGGCCAGGCCACACTGCAATTGCTACTGGGTTATGCGTGGCCGGGCAATGTGCGGCAACTGCGGCATGTGCTGGCGTACGCCTGTGCGGTGTGCGAAGGCACTACGCTGCAAGTGGTGGATTTGCCGATTGAAATCCGGGGCGAGCAGCCTCAAGGGCTGGAAGAGCAAAGCGCCAGCCCCGAGCGTCAAATGGTTCTGGATGCGTTGATTCGCCATCGCTGGAAACCCTCGCCTGCGGCACAGGCCCTGGGGATTTCAAGGGCAAC
Organism: Pseudomonas sp. B2021; assembly: GCF_018135665.1. Taxonomy (NCBI): domain Bacteria; kingdom Pseudomonadati; phylum Pseudomonadota; class Gammaproteobacteria; order Pseudomonadales; family Pseudomonadaceae; genus Pseudomonas; species Pseudomonas sp. B2021. Next base: position 2,633,126 of record NZ_SMOF01000001.1, on the reverse strand, counting down.
CCTGTACCGACGCGTGAACCAACTGGGTATTGATATGCCCGGCAAAACCCACTGATACAAGGGATCGACTCCCACGCAGGCGAGTCGACCACGCTGTCAGCGGTAGACCAGGCCACCGTCGATCAACGGCGCCTGCCCGGTCATATAGTCTGCGTCCGGGCCTGCCAGAAATGCCACAAACCCCGCCACATCCTCCGGCGTTTGCGCACGGCCCAAGGCAATCCCATCCACGTACTGCTTGTAGGTTGCCCCCACCTGCGCCCCGGTAATCTCGGCCATGCGCTTGTCGATCTCAACCCACATATCGGTGCCCACCACACCGGGGCAATAGGCGTTTACCGTGATCCCCGCGCTCGCCAGTTCCTTGGCCGCCGCCTGGGTCAAGGCGCGCACCGCGAATTTGCTCGCCGAGTAGACCCCTAACAGCGCAAAGCCTTCATGCCCTGCGATTGAACAAGCATTGATGATTTTGCCCTTGTGCTTGAGCGCCTTGAATTTGTTGGCGGCCGCCTGGATCCCCCACAGCACGCCCTTGACGTTGATATCCAGGGTGCGCTCGACCTGCTGCGGGCTGACATCGAGCAATGAGTCGATCTGCGCCACTCCGGCGTTATTGACGATGATGTCGAATCCGCCCAGCGTCTGGTGGGCATGCTCTACCGCAGCCGTCACCTGTTCGCGTCTGGATACATCAGCGATGAACACAGAGGCTTTGCGGCCGGTGGCGACGATTTCGGCGGCCACGGCGTTGAGCTTGGCGCCGTCAATGTCCACCAACGCGACATCGGCGCCGTCCTGTGCAAGGCGCATGGCAATAGCCCGGCCTATGCCCTGCCCGGCGCCGGTGACCAGCGCGACTTTACCTGCGATACCCATGACAATCTCCTGAAACGATGAGGGGAGCCTTGTCTATCGCAAGCCGGCGCCTGGCTGTCGAGCCGCAACAGGATCGGCATCGGAGCTGAGACGGGTTGTCTCGCCGTGCGAACCTTGCGCGAAAGCTTGTAAAAGGCCGCGCTTATGCCTAGCTTAGGCGCCCCCCGCCCAGCGCTTTAAGGCCTTGCCCCATGGTTTTGCGTTTTCGCCCCGTCGTCACTTCACGTTTCGCCCTCGGCCTGTTGCTCAGTGGCGGCATCGGCAGCAGCCTGGCCGCCGAGATCGAGTTGCCGACGGTAAAGGTTCAGGGCCAGGATGAGTCGGGCTACCGCAGTGAAACCGCGTCGGTGGGCGGCTTTGATGAAGCGCCGCTGTTGGACACCCCCGCCTCGATCACCGTGATCAACGCCGCGCTGATCAAGGACCAGCAGGCACGCTTGCTCAGTGAAGTGCTGCGCAACGATGCCTCAGTGGGCGACAGTTATGCGCCTATCGGTTATTACGAGAATTTCGTGGTGCGTGGCTTTTCGCTGAACGCGGCCAGCAGTTACAAGATCAATGGGCGCACCATCACCGGCGAGCAGAACGTCGCCCTGGAAAACAAGCAGCAGGTGGAAGTGCTCAAGGGCCTGGCCGGTTTGCAGAGCGGCATTTCCGAGCCCAGCGGGGTGATCAACTACGTGACCAAACGCCCCCAGGATGTGCGCTCGGTGACGGTGTCCACCGATGATCGTGGCAGCGGTTACATCGCCACCGATGTTGGCGGCTGGTTTGGCAGCGAGCAGCAGTTCGGCCTGCGCGCCAATGTCGCCCATGAAGACCTCAATTCCTATGTGGAACACGCCAACGGCCAGCGCGATTTCGTGTCCCTGGCCTTTGACTGGAACATCAGCCCCGACGCCGTGTTGCAACTGGATGCCGAATACCAGAACAAACAACAGCGCTCAGTACCGGGTTATCAACTGCTGGGCGGCAGCGAAGTGCCCCACGGCGCTTCACCGAAGAAGCTGTTGGGGCACCAGACGGGCGGCAAGCAGGTGGGGATTGATTCGCTGAACCTCAACGGCAAGTTCGAGTACCGTTTCAGCGACCAGTGGAAAGGCAGTGTCAGCGCGGCGCGTAGCAAGGTGGTGATTGATGACTACAGTTCGTTTGCCTGGGGTTGCTATGGTTCAGACAGTTGCAGTTCTACAAGCGTGCCGAACTACTTCAGCCCCGAAGGCAATTACGACGTCTACGACTACCGCAGCCCGGACGATACCCGCCGCGACGATGAAATCCAGGCGGCCATGACAGGCCTGTTCGACACCGCCGGCATTGGCCATGAACTGACCTTCGGCACCAGCGCGTTTCGCCGGGTGATCGACAAACGCAAGTCGGTCAACGAATTCATCGGCACCGCCAATATCGACCAAGAAGTGCCGAGCTTTCCCCCGACCGACAAGCCGCTGAACGACAGTCACCGCAACCTCGACAGCCGCCAGTACGGCCTGTTCGTCACCGACCGCATCCGCTTCAACGAGCAATGGCAAACCATCCTCGGCGGCCGTGAAGTGCGCCTGGACGAAAAAGCCTTCGACAGCGTCACCGGCAACCAGACACGCCACACCCAACAGTACGTGTTCCTGCCCCAGGCCTCGTTGATCTACAAGCCGGTGGACAACGTTTCGCTGTACACCAGCTACAGCAAGGGCCTGTCCCTGGGCGGCACCGCGCCGTGGTTCGCAAACAATGCCGATGAAACACTCGCTCCCACCGTCTCGCGCCAGCTCGAAGCCGGGGTGAAATACGACTGGCGCCGTATCAGCTTCGCCGCCGCCGTGTTCCAGACGCGCCAGGCTTACCAATACGCCAAGCCCGAAGGTGGCACGTTCAACTACGTGCAACAGGGCCAGCAGAAAAACACCGGGATTGAATTGTCTGCCAACGGCTGGGCCACCGACCGTCTGCAGATCGCCACCAGCGTGGCCGCGATCCGAGCGCGGGTGAGCGGCAGCGGCACGCCGGAGTACGAAGGCCATCAGGCGATCAACGTGCCAAAGCTGCGCGCCAGTGTGTACGCCGACTACGCCCTGCCCTGGGTCAATGGCCTGGCCGTATTGGGCGGCGTGCAATACAGCGCCAAGAAGTCCGCCAATCGCACCGGCAACGTGGAAGTGGGCGACTACGCGGTGGTCAACGTCGGTAGCCGCTACACCACCAAGGTCGATGGCTACGAGACCGTGTTTCGCCTGAGCGTCGATAACCTGTTCGACAAGCGCTACTGGCGCGACGCGGGCGAGTACATGGGCGATGACTACCTGTTCCAGGGCGCGCCGTTGACGGCGCGTTTGAGTGCGTCGGTCAACTTCTGAGTAGCCGCGACGTAGCCAGCCACAACGCTGCCAAACCGCACACCAACAGGCTCCAGCCTAAATCCTGGGACCAGGTCACCAAGGCCAGCCCGCCGCCAATCACCAGGTAGTACAGCAAGCCAAACAGGGCGGCGGCGGTGCCAAGGCGGTCACGGTAATCGACCAGGGCCGCCCCCAGCACGTTGGGAATCGCCATGCCGAAGGCCAGCACCACCAACAGCATCGGCCACACCAACAGCCAGCTGTGCTGCAGGGCCAACACCAACAGGCTCCCCACCACGGCCACCGCTGCGGCGACAACCACCAACCGCTCACCGCTCAACCCACGCTTGAGCAAGGCTTTGTTCAGCCACGCCCCCAACCCGGAACCCAGCGCCAGCAACACACCGCTGTAACCGAACTCGGCGGTGGAACGCCCCTGCTGCGCGAAGACAAACGGCCCCACGCTGTAATAGCTGAACAGCGCGATATTGAACGCCGCGACCAACCCGACCGAGCGCCATACTCCGGCATCCTTGAGCATCAGGCCGAGCGTCTGGCCAAGGGCGGCGGTGGGCAAGGAGGCCGGACGGGTTTCCGGTAAGGCCCACCAACACCAGCCCCATAACACCGCCGCGAGCAGCAGCAACGTGCAGAGCACGCCGCGGTAACCGAAAAATTCCACCAGGCTCGCGCCGCTGAACAGGCCGATAGCAGGACTGGCGGCCAGCGCAATACCCATCACGGAAAACACCTGGGCCAGGTCGGCACCGTGGAAACGGTCACGCAACACCGTCTGCGTGACCACCGACCCCACCGCCGCGCCAAAAGCAGCACAGGCCTGGGCCAGCAGCAAGGCGTCGAATGTCGTCACCGTCAAGGCCAGCGCCGAAGCGCCCACATAGATTGCCAGCCCCATCAGCATCACCGGCCGCCGCCCCAGACGATCACTCAGCCGGCCCCACACCACCACGCCCAGGGCGAAGGCGAGGAAATACACCGACAAGGTCTGCCCTGCCCGTTCCGGCGCGACGTCAAAGGCGCGGCTGATATCGCCCAGGGCCGGGCTGTACAGGGTTTGGGCCAACTGCGGGAACATCAGCAGGGCCATGGTCAGCGGCAGCAAATTTTTATATGTCATCACACGATCCATCCATAAACACAACGGACGGATTCTAGGGCGCGCCAGCTGGGCTATTATCCGGACTTCGACACTTTATCCATCAAATCGGACAACCCATGGCCTGGCTTGCCGCTACCGCGTCTTTCAACCCCGATGCCTTCGCAGCGCCCGTGATCGGCATCGCGGCGGTGCTGGGCAATCACGATTCGGGCCTGCATGTGCACCAGCGCGGGCAACTGCTGTTCACCCAGCAAGGTTGCACGCGCATCACCCTGGACAATCAACTGTGCCTGTTGCCACCCACCCGCGCAGCCTGGATCCCCGGCGGCCTGCCCCATCGTGCGGTGATGCAGCAGGCGGTGGATTATCGGTCGGTGTATGTGAGTGCGGCCCTGGCCGAGCAGTTGCCGGCCCAGGTGCGGGTGATCCAAGTGAGTGCCTTGCTCAGGGCAGTGCTGGAACCCATGGCCCTGGCGCCGTTCGAGACTGATTGGCAGGCGGGTCGCTATGCCCATTTGCTCGGACTGTGCCTGGATGAAATCCGCCACGCGGCGGCGCAACCCTTGCTGTTGCCGTTGCCACGGGACAAGCGCCTGGCGCCGCTGCTGGCCCAGCTTGACCGCTTGCCCCCCACGCTGCAGGACCTGGAACAGCACATTGGCGCCAGCACCAAGACCATCGGCCGGATTTTCCTCAAGGAAACCGGCCTGGGGTATCAGCAATGGCGCCAACAGTGGCGTTTGATGCGCATGATCGAACTGCTTGCCATCGGGCGCAGCCTGGGCTACTGCGCCTTTGAACTGGGCTTTGCCAGCGACAGTGCACTGATCGCCTTTTTCAAAGGCATGACCGGCACCACGCCGCGAAACTATTTCAAAGCCAACTGACGGGCTTACTTGGGCATCTTGCGAAAGCCCACCGCCAGGCGGTTCCAGCTGTTGATGGTGGCGATGGCGACGCTCAGGTCCACTTGTTCCTGGGGGCTGAATTGGGCGGCCAGTGCGTCGAAGTCTTCATCCGGGGCGTGGGTCTGGCTGAGCAGGGTCAGGCTTTCGGCCCAGGCCAGGGCAGCGCGCTCGCGCGGGGTGAAGAACGGGGTTTCACGCCAGGCCGACACGGTGTACAGGCGGCGCTCGGTTTCGCCGCCTTTGCGGGCATCGGCGGTGTGCATGTCCAGGCAGAACGCGCAGCCATTGATCTGCGAGACGCGCAGGCGCACCAGTTCCAGCAGTGGCAGTTCGATGGAGAGTTTGCCGACTGCCGCTTCCAGGGCGAGCATGGCTTTCATGGCGTCTGGGGAAGCGGTGTAGAAATCGGTACGGGTTTGCATGGTGTTGCTCCAGGACAGTGGGATTGGTGAGCAGGTTAGTCACCCCGGCGTCCTGGAGAAATAGCCAATCCGGGCGAATAACAGGTGACCAATCTATAGGCCGCGGTTCCTCAGCCATTGGATGAAGCCCTTCTTGACCGGTACCACGGGCGCGTCTTCGGTCAGGGCCTGGGCGGCATGGCGGCGGAAGTCCAGCAGCGCCTTCATGGCTTCGCCGATATCATGCCGGGCGTCCAGGCACGGCTTGAGGTATTCATTTTCGATGCGGTAGAGCGTGCAGTAGGTCTTGGCCGAGAAATCCGCCAGCGCCGCCTGGTCGGAGAGAATGCCGGACTCACCGATCACCTCCCCCGGGCCCATGCGCCCGGCCTCGAACTTGTGCCCGTCCTTGATCAAGAGCACCGAGACCACGCCGGATTCGACAATGAACAGATGATCGCTGACCTCCCCCGCCGCCAGGATCATCTCGCCGGCGCGGTAGGTGTGCAGGGTCATGTTCTGGCTGAAGGTGTCTTTTTCTTCCTGGCGCAAGGTGGAGAAGATCGACGAGCGCTCCAGCAAAGCGCGGGCGCCAGACACCGCAGGCGGCGTGCTGCCTTCGGTGGCGGACAGCAGGCCCACGCCCGCCGCCTGCAAATGCCGGTAGGCCAGGTCGTAAAGCTGGTTGCGGGTTTCGCGCTTGAGGCCCATGGCCGGCACAAAGCCGCTGATCTCATATTCCACGCCACTGCCAGTGGATGCCTTGAACGCGACGCTGGGCGCCGGCTGGGCCAGCAACGGCCGGCAGCCCTGCATCGCACGCTCCAGGGCTTCGATCACGGTTTGCGGGCGCGCGTGGGGGCTGACTTGCAGGCTGACCGCCAGGCCGAACATGTCTGCCGGGCGCGAGAAGTTGATGATCTTGGCCTTGGCCGCCAGGGAGTTGGGGATCACCGCCAGGCTGCCCTGGGAGGTTTGCAGGCGCGTGGCGCGCCAGTCGATGTCGGTGACGCGGCCTTCGGTGCCGTCGATGGAGATCCAGTCATCGATCTGGTAAGGCTTGGTGGTATTGAGGACGATCCCGGAAAACACATCGCTCAGGGTGCTTTGCAAGGCCAGGCCGACGATGATCGCCACGGCGCCGGAGGTGGCCAGCACGCCCTTGACCGGCAGGTCGAGCACGTAGGCCATGGCGGCGATGATCGCGATGAGGAAAATCACCGCGCCCAGCAGGTCCTGCAACAAGCGCCCGGTATGGCCGACCCGCTGCATCATCACTGCGCCGAGCAACACCGTGAGGGTGCGGGCGGCGAACAACCACCAGCCGATCTGCAGCGCCGTGGCGGCCAGGTGCAAGGTGGTGTCATCGGCATAGGGCGCCGCTTGCATGGGGTTCATGCCGTCGTTGAACAGCACGGCGCTGAACACCGCGAAAATCACCAGCCGTGCCGCGAGTTTCCAGTTGGCCAGGTTGGGAGAAATAAGGCGCCACACGGCGATGTCGATCAGGATCAACGCCACGGCGCACAGCATCGGGTGATCAGCGATAAATGAGGGCATCCAGGCGACTCCAGGGCGAATGCCGAGAAGATCGCATGAAATCAGAACCCTGGAAACAAAATGTAGGAGCTGGCTTGCCTGCGATGCAAACACCGCGGTGTATCAGCTACACCAGGGTGATGCTATCGCAGGCAAGCCAGCTCCCACAGGAGGTTGCGGTGAACCGTCAGGCGTGCATTTGCCCGAACTGGCCCGACTGAAAGTCGGCAAACGCCTGGTGAATCTCCTGCTCGGTGTTCATCACGAACGGACCGTGGCCGACGATGGGCTCGTCAATCGGCTCGCCACTGAGCAACAGCACCTTGGCGTCCTCGTTGGACTCCAGGGTCAGTTGCTTACCGTCGCGCTCGAACAGCGCCAATTGCCCCTGGCGTGCGACTTCTTCGCCATTGATCAACAACGTGCCGCTAAGCACCACCAAGGCGGTGTTACGCCCGGCGTGCAGGTCCAGCGTGACCGCTTTACCGGCGTTGAGGCGCAAGTCCCACACGTCTATAGGCGTGAAGGTGCGGGCCGGACCTTGAGTGCCGGAAAATTGCCCGGCGATCAGGCGCAGGTGGCCGGCGTCGTTCGCCAGTGGCAGCACCGGAATGTCGCTATCGACGATGGTCTGGTAACCGGCATCCGCCATTTTGTCCTTGGCCGGCAGGTTGACCCACAGTTGCACCATCTCCAGTGCGCCGCCGCGACGGGCGAAGTCTTGGGAGTGAAACTCCTCGTGCAGGATACCTTTGGCTGCGGTCATCCATTGCACATCGCCCGGGCCGATTTTGCCGCCGGCACCGGTGGAATCGCGGTGCTCGACTTCGCCGTCGTAGACGATGGTCACGGTTTCAAAACCGCGATGCGGGTGCTGGCCGACGCCACGGCGCTGTTCGGTAGGCGTGAATTCAGCGGGGCCGGCGTGATCCAGCAACAGGAATGGGCTGATGTGCTTGCCCATGGTGTCGTAGGAAAACAACGTGCGTACCGGGAAGCCATCGCCGACCCAGTGGGCGCGGGGGCTGGTGTAGATACCAATCAGCTTTTTCATGGTGTACCTCCAAAGTGAGTACACCTTAAATCGTCTCACCCTTGAACACTAGCCGGCAAAAATGGCCCTGATCGTTCTACATATAGAACGATGCTTTAACCTGTGGGAGCTGGCTTGCCTGCGATAGCGGCCCGCCAGCCTGCGACTATCTACCTGACACCCCAACGATCCTACTGTGGGAGCGGGCTTGCTCGCGAAGGCGGTCTGGCAGTCAACACAGTTGGATTGTGTACATATCCATTGCTGCGGTAACGGCCACCTAGGGTTCTGCCCTGACGGCGGCTCACTTTGCAAAAGCGGCAAAGTAAGCAAAACGCTCTTGCCCCACCACTCGGCACCTCGCTTAGGCTCGGTGTGCCCGTAATCCGCCGGCATCCCTGCCGGTTTACCCCCCAAATCCCTGTCGAATTCCGGCCAGCGTGGTTTGACGGGGCGCTTGAGATCAAAAGCAGATCAAGATCAAGAGCGGCTCGCTTCGCATCGTGGTTACCGTT
>NZ_SMOF01000001.1:2615358-2624358 GCF_018135665.1 Pseudomonas sp. B2021 | reverse complement strand
TATTCAGGAAGCACGCGTCATCGTTGACGTTTTTCGCGAGCAAGCTCGCTCCTACAGGGTTCAGCCTTGCTTGGCCAACAGCGCCAAGCCTTCATGCAGCGCCGGGAACAGGCTGTTGTTGAAGTTGTTCCAGCGCAGCTCAAGGATGGTGTCCTCGGGCGAAATCTCGGTCTTGAGCACGTCGTGGAACACCTCTCCCGAGTCGATGCCGTTATCCACGTAGTGGAATGACGCACCGGTCCAATACAACGGCTCGCACGCCTGAGCCTCCTTGGTCGCCCAGTCGGTGATCGCCTGCCCACGCGCGCCGTACAGCGCATTCCAGGTGGCGTACGCCCCACGGCGTTCGTAAGGCGATTCGAGGCGGGTGATGCCCGGATGAATGTTCATGATGCGCCGCGCAAACGGCGCACCCGGGCGCACCAGTTCGTCGAGGATCACCAGCAAACCATCCAGCACCACGATGTCAGCCTTCAACTCCACCAGAGTGTCATGCAGGCGACGCTCGAAATCCTGCTTGCCGGCGATATGTTCGGCGCTGCCCCGTGGCAGGCGACGATAGGTCGACGGCACGCTGAGCAGCAGGTCGTTGACCAACGTGCCTTGCACACGCAAATCCGCCGGGTACAACCACTGGCGACCCGGCTGATAAGCGAAGCCGTAGTCCGCCACCAACTGCTGGTCCCGCGGGTTTTGCTCATCGTCGTCATACACCACGCCCACCAGGTTGTAAGCCTCGCCCAGCGGCGTGTCGTTGAGCGAGCCCACCAAAAACTCCAGCACCGATTTCATATAGCGCTCGTGGTCTTTATAGGCCACCGGCTGCCCTGCCTTGTCGGCGGCGGCATTTCTCAGGGACCAGACATACACCAGGTTCTTTTTCGTCATGTGTTTCGCTCTCGCTCAAAGGGCCACGCACGGCATTGATACACGTGCGCCTACAGAACAAGAACGAACCAGGCCCCGGGCAATTTATCGCTCACTGCCACCGCCCGGCACGCCGCGCTAAATAGTCACGCCACAGCTTCGTTTGTCATGGGTAAGGGTCTGTGTGCCCAGCCCCCTCTTTTTCACTTTCCGGGAAGTATTTATGACCGACCCCAAGCGCGGCGCCTTCAAAGGTTTGCTCGCATTGCTCAGGCCCTTTCGCACCATCGTGACGGTCTCCGTCGCCCTTGGCATGGCGGGCGGCCTGGCCATTACCTTGCTGTTGGCGACGATTAACAATGCCCTGCATTCGGCGGGGGGGATGACTCAGGGTGTGGTATTGACCTTCGCCGCGTTGTGCGTGGTGGCGCTGGTCAGCTCGATTATTTCCGACATCGGCACCAACTACGTCGGACAACGGATCATTGCCGCCCTGCGCAAGGACCTGGGTGAAAAGGTGCTGTCAGCGCCCATCGGGCAGATCGAGCAATATCGCTCTCACCGCCTGATCCCGGTGCTGACCCACGACGTGGACACCATTAGCGACTTTTCCTTTGCCTTCACGCCCCTGGCCATCGCCGCCACCGTTACCCTGGGATGCCTGGGTTACCTGGCTTACCTGTCCGTGCCGATGTTCCTGATGATGGTGGTCGCAATCATCATCGGCAGCGCCGTGCAATTCATCGCGGGCGGCAAAGGCATCCAGGGCTTCGATCTGGCCCGCAGCCACGAAGATGAATTGCAGCGTTACTACAATGCGATTGCTTCGGGAGCCAAGGAACTGCGCATGCACCGTCCGCGGCGGTTTCGCATGAACACCCATCGCATCCAGGAAACCGCAGACCGCATCAGCGATATCCAGGTGCGTTCAGTCAACATCTATATTCTGGCCAAGACCTTTGGCTCGATGCTGTTCTTTGTGGTCATCGGACTGGCCCTGGCGATGCAGGCCTACAACCCCAACCCCGACCCCACGGTGATTACCGGCTTCGTGCTGGTACTGCTGTATATGAAAGGCCCGCTGGAACACCTGCTGGGTTACCTGCCCGTCGTTGGCAAGGCGAAGATTGCCTTTGGGCGCATCAGCGAACTGTCGGAGCGTTTTTCTTCGCCCGAGCCCCACTTGCTGATGGACGACAGTGAGGCGCCGAAACCACTGGTCAACAGCCTTGAACTGCGCGGCGTCAGCTACAGCCCGCCAGCGGTTGAAGGCAGCCAACCGTTCCACCTGGGGCCGATCAACCTGAGCATCAAGCAAGGCGATATCGTGTTTGTCGTCGGCGAGAATGGTAGTGGCAAGACCACGCTGATCAAATTGCTGCTGGGCCTGTATCCGCCTCAGTCGGGTGAGATCCTGCTCAACGGTACAGCGGTGACCGACCCAGAGCGCGACGATTATCGTCAGTTGTTCACCACGGTGTTTTCCGACTATTACCTATTCGATGACCTGGTACAAGGCAGCGCCACCCAGTCCCTGGACAGCGCCACCCAATACCTTGAGCGCCTGGAAATCGCACACAAGGTCAGCGTCAAGGACGGCGTGTTCAGCACCACTGACCTGTCCACCGGCCAACGCAAGCGCCTGGCCCTGGTCAATGCCTGGCTGGAAGAGCGCCCGGTGCTGGTGTTCGACGAATGGGCCGCCGACCAGGACCCGGCCTTTCGCCGCATCTTCTACACCGAGCTGCTGCCGGACCTCAAACGCCTGGGCAAGACCATCATCGTGATCAGCCACGACGACCGTTATTTCGACATCGCCGATCATCTGGTGCGCTTGCGCGCCGGCCAAGTGGTGCATGAGATGGAGCCTGCATAAGGTACCGAAAAAAATTTTTCCGGTTTTGCGAAGTAGGAACGTCTCACTAGTGGTAATGAGAACTAAACTCAATAAACACTTAGAATTGCCCACTTAAAACATAGAAGAGAAAGCATCCATGCCAGCACGACTCGGTCTCAGCCCCCTGAGCAAAGCGCTATCCATGCGCCGGGCCCTGAACATCAACCTTTTGCCGAGTGCCCTGGCGTTGGCTGTGTCGATGCCGATTGCAAGCTATGTGCAAGCCCAGGAGATCGAGTTGAATATTCCTGCGCAGTCGCTGGGGAGCGCACTGCAGGAATTTGGCCGCCAGACCAATGTGCAAGTGCTCTACAGCCCGGGCGATGTGCAGGGCAAGAACAGCCCCGCCGTCAAGGGCAAGATGCAGCCGCAGCAGGCCATAGCTGCATTGCTGGCCGGTAGCCAGACCACCTATAACCTCAATGGCAATACCTTGACCGTCACAGCTGCTGGCAGCGGTGGTGGGCTTGAGTTGAGCCCGACGCAGGTGACTGCCAACTACCTGGGCAACGTCACCGAAGGTTCTGGTTCCTACACGCCTGGCACGATTGCCACGGCTACACGTCTGACGTTGACCCCACGGCAAACTCCGCAGTCGATCACCGTGGTGACTCGCCAGCACATCGAGGATTTTGGCCTCAACAACATGGATGACGTGATGCGCCATACGCCGGGCATCACCGTTTCCGCCTACGACTCCGACCGCACCAACTACTATTCCCGTGGTTTTTCGGTCAATAGTTTCCAGTACGACGGTATTCCGTCGACTGTGCGTAACGTCGGCTATTCGGCGGGCAACACCCTGAGCGACATGGCGATCTACGACCGTGTTGAAGTCCTCAAGGGCGCCACCGGCCTGCTCAACGGTGCCGGTTCCCTGGGTGCGACCATCAACTTGATCCGCAAGAAGCCAACCGCGGAATTCAAGGGCCATGTGCAATTGGGCGCGGGCTCCTGGGACAACTACCGCAGCGAAGTGGATGTCAGTGGCCCCTTGACGGACAGCGGCAATATCCGCGGCCGTGCGGTGGCTGCGTATCAGGACAAGAAGTCCTTTATGGACCACTATTCGCGCAAGACCGAAACCTACTACGGCATCACCGAGTTCGACCTGTCTCCCGAGACCATGCTGACGGTGGGCTTCGATTACCAGGACAACATTCCGCAGGGTTCCAGCTGGTCCGGCTCCTTCCCGCTGGTCAACTCCAACGGCAGCATCAACAAAATGCCGCGCTCTTACAACAACGGCACCACCTGGAGCTCATGGGAGCAAAACACGCGTACCGCCTTTGCCATGCTCGAGCATGACCTGGGCGACGGCTGGGTGACCAAATTCCAGCTCGACCACAAGATCAACGGCTACCATGCCGACCTGGGTTCGATTCAATTCGTCCAGCCGGCAGCCGATGGCACCGCCGAGATCAACGGGCAGAAATACACCGGCGAGACCAAGAGCACCTCGGCCGACCTTTACGCCACCGGGCCTTTCAGCCTGTTTGGCCGCGAGCATGAACTGGTGGTGGGCGGCTCGATCGGTACCTCGCGCTGGCAAGGCAAGGGCTACTGGTCACCGGAATGGCCTGGCGGTAACAAGGTCGATTTCTATAACTGGAACGGCCATATCGCCAAGCCTATCTACGGTCCTGCCCAACAGCACATCGACGACACTATCCGTCAAACCGGGTATTACCTGACCGCGCGTTTCAACGTGATTGACGACCTGAACGTGATCCTGGGTGGGCGCGTGGCCAACTATCACGTGACTGGCAACAACCCCTCCTACAAGGAAACCGGGCGGTTCATTCCTTACGCCGGAGTGATCTACGACCTCAACGACAACTTCTCGGTATACGCCAGCTACACCGATATTTTCCAACCCCAGGAAAGCACCTATAAGGACCGTAACGAGAAGCTGCTGGAGCCAGACGAAGGGCAGAACTACGAGTTGGGCCTGAAGGGCGAGTTTTTCGATGGCCGCCTCAACACCAGCATCGCTTACTTCGAAGTGCATGAGACTAATCGCCCCATCTCGGATGACGCCTACAACAACCAGACACCTGCCCCGAACAACTGGGCGTTCAAGAGCTCCAAGGCCGTCACCAAAGGCTACGAAGCGGAAATTTCCGGTGAGTTGAGCCCAGGCTGGCAACTTCAAGGTGGCTACACCCACAAGATCGTACGAGACGAAGACGACAAGAAACTCTCCACCTTCGAACCCGAGCATCAGGTCAACCTGAACACCACCTACAAACTCAAGGGCGACCTGGACAAGTTCACCATCGGTGGCGGTGTACGCTGGCAGACCAAGGGCTGGAATTCAATCTGGAACGAGCCGCTCCAGAAAGACCAGGACATCACTCAGGAATCCTACTGGCTGGTGGACTTGATGACCCGCTACCAGGTCACCAAGAACCTGTCGGCTACTGTCAACTTCAACAACATCTTCGACAAGTCTTACTACACCAACGTGGGCTTCTATAACTCGGCCGCCTACGGTGAGCCACGTAATGTGATGGTCAGCACGCGCTGGGACTTCTGATTCCACGCGTCAATCGATCAAACGCCCGGTGAGCACCCCATGCTCACCGGGCTTTTTTTTGCGCGTGCAGAGATACTGGCGAAGAGGGATTGGAGCATAAAAAAACCCGGACACTGGATCCGGGTTTTTGTGGTTGAGCGGCGGCTTACCTCAACGCCTCTACCAAACTGCTGATAAACACCGCGCTGTCGATAATGCCGTCATGATCGGTCTCGATCATCACTGAGCGCTCGATGCGCCCTTGGCTGATCACCGTTGCCATTTGCTGTTCGATCAGGTCCTTGAAGCGCCCTGCCCGGCTCATGGACGCCCACCAACAAGTGACGGGAGCCTTGATGGGCTTGAAGTCAGCTTGCAGCAAACGCTCACTGAGTGCCCGGTCAACGTCCCAGGAAATCTGCGCCTCATTGCCACGCAGTAATTCATCTTTGATCACCGTGAAGGCTTCGCCCAAAGATTGTTCAGCCCAGTTCACAAATTCCTGCCATTGTCCCGCTTCATCCTCGGTATCCCGTTGGCATTGCTGCCAGGCGAGTTGGATGGACTCGGCAAACTCAGGGAACATCACCCCCAGCAACGCGGCGCGGCGCTCATTGGCTGAGGCTTCGCGGTCGTCCTCAACTTCCACAGAATCCCAATAAGGTTTGACCCACTGCGGCGGCGCAGCGTCGATCCAGCCGACAAACTCCACCTCTCTGCCGGCTTGCTCCAGGCCGTAGGCTACCTCCATCGCCAGGTTGCCACCCAATGACCAGCCACCCAGGCGGAACGCGCCTTGGGGTTGGGCCACCAACAATTGCGCGGTGTAGTCCTCGACCATTACCTGCCATTGCGGCACCGTGGCGCCCTCTTCGGCCAAGGCACGGCACATTACCCCGAACACTGGGCGCTGCTCGCGCAAGGCCAGGGCAATCGCGGTGTAGCAATGCACCGAGCCGAAGCTTGGGTGGAACAGGAACAACGGCGTGCCTTGCGTCTGCTGGTTGAGCTTGACGATCAACGAAGACCGGCTATTGCCCTGCAGGCATTTGACCTGCCCCGCCACGGTGGGGTTGAGCATCAATTGGCTGACAGATAGGTTCACGCCGCTGACCTTGCGAATTCGCTCCTTGAGCATCAGCACCCGCAACGAATGGCCACCGAGTTCGAAGAAGTTGTCGTTGAGCCCTACGCGCTCCACCTCCAGCACCTCGCTCCAGACCGCCGCTATTTGCTGCTCAATCTCGCTAACGGGTGCCTGGTATTGCGCGGCACTGTGGGCCTCTGGCTTGGGCAACGCCTTACGGTCCAGTTTGCCGTTCGGGCTCAACGGCATCTGCGCCAGCACTACCCATTGCGCCGGGACCATGTAGTCGGGCAACTGCTCGGCCAGGTGTGCAACCACCTCTGCCTTCCACGCTTCAAGCGGCTGTTGCAGCACCAGGTAACCCACCAGGTGGGTACCGTCCACCGCCAGAACCGCGGCTTCGCGGACATTGTCGAGTTCCAGCAAGCGCGCTTCGATTTCGCCCAACTCTATGCGCAGGCCACGCAGTTTGACCTGGTGATCGATTCGCCCGGCATATTCAATCACGCCATCGTCGCGATAACGCGCGAGGTCACCGGTGCGATACAGGCGCGTGCCGCTGCCGAACGGGTCGGTCACAAACCGCTCGGCGGTAAGCGCCGCACGGCGGTGATAACCCCGCGCCAAGCCAATACCGCCCAAATACAGTTCGCCCAGCACACCCACTGGCGCAGGTTCCAGGTTGTCGTCCAGCACGTAGCAGCCCAGGTTGGCAATGGGTCGGCCAATGGGTACGGCGTCGCGGCCTTCCTCCACGCAGGTCCAGTGGGTCACGTCGATGGCGGCTTCAGTAGGGCCATACAGGTTGTACAACCCGGCTTGGGGCAATTTGGCGAACACCTGCTGCTGGGCATCGGCAGGCAACGCCTCCCCACTGCAAACGATGCGTTGCAGGCTCTGGCATGAAGTAACCGCCGCGTCTTGCAAGAACGCTTGCAACATGGAAGGTACGAAATGCAACGTGGTGACCTGTTGCTCGTTGATCAGCCGTACCAGCCTGGCTGGATCACGATGATCGCCCGGTGCAGCCACTACCAGACGCGCGCCGGTCATCAGCGGCCAGAAAAACTCCCACACCGACACGTCAAAGCTGAACGGCGTTTTCTGCAACACGCTGTCGTGTGGCTTGAGCCCATATGCCTGTTGCATCCAGCACAGGCGGTTGGTCAGCGCTATATGGCGGTTGCCAGCGCCCTTGGGCTGACCGGTGGAGCCGGAGGTGTAGATCACATAGGCAAGGTTTTCGCCGTGCACTGGGATATTCGGGTTGTGGCTGCTGAAGGTTTCCAGCCAGGTATCGCCATGTTCCAGCACCAGGGTTTGCACACCGGCAGGAACCGGCAGTTGCGCCAGTAGATGAGCCTGGGTCAACAGCAGTTGCACACCACTGTCCTGCAGCATGTAGGCCAGGCGATCACGAGGATACTCGGGGTCCAGCGGCACATAAGCGCCACCGGCCTTGAGCACCGCCAACAGGCCAACCACCATCTCCACCGAGCGCTCTGCCGCCAGCCCCACCAGCACATCCGGGCCAACCCCGGCCGCCATCAAGCGATGTGCCAGGCGATTGGCCCGGGCGTTCAACGCGCTGTAACTCAAGGCTTGCCCCGCGAAAATCAAGGCAAGTGCATCCGGTGTACGCAGCACCTGAGCCTCGATCAGCGTGTGGACCGCTTGATCCAGCGGGTAATCCACCGCAGTGGCATTCCAATCATGCAATACCCACTGCCGCTCGGCCTGCGCCACTGAGGGCAACGCGCCAAGGCGTTGACTGCCGTCGCTGGCCAGGGCCAGCAGCAACTGCTGGAAGTGCTCGGCCAAGCGCTGGATATGCGCGCCGCTGAAAGCCTGGCGGGAGTAGTTGAACTCCAAGCCCAGTGTCTGGCCTATAGCCAACAACACGGTCAATGGATAGTGGGTCTGCTCCAGGCTGTGCACTGCGCCAAAACGCAGCCCCGACGGTGCGCCCTGCTCCAGCGCCTCGGACACCGGGTAGTTCTCGAACACCAGGATACTGTCGAACAGCGCTTCTCCACCCAGCCCCGCCCAGCGCTGGATCTCAAACAGTGGCGTGTGTTCATGCTCACGCAAGCCAACGTTCTGTTGCTGGAGTTGCTCTAGCCACTGGCTGACCGACATTTGCGCATCCGGCGTCGCCACTACCGGCAGCGTGTTAATGAACAAGCCGACCTGCTGTTCAATCCCACGCAGTTCCGCTGGACGCCCTGCCACCGTGGCGCCGAATGCTACGGTGGCTTGCCCGGTGTGGTGATGCAACAGCAACAACCATGCGCCTTGCACCAGGGTATTGAGGGTCACCTTGTGACGTTGGGCGAAGGCTTTGAGGTGTTCGGTTTGCGCGACATCGAGGCTCAAGCGATGCTCGCCATTGACCGCCAGGGCCGCATCCACCTCGGCGTCTATGGTGCGGGCCAGGCGCGTGGGCTCCTGCAAGTTGACCAGTTGCGCCTTCCAGAACGCTTGGCTGACGGCTTTGTCCTGCGCCTGCAGCCAAGCGATGTAGTCACGATACCGCCCGGTCGGCGCTGGCAGCGGCTCACCCGCATACTGTTGCAATACCTCGCCGAACAGCTGCGAACCACTCCAGCCATCCATCAAAATATGGTGATT
>NZ_SMOF01000001.1:2574049-2615318 GCF_018135665.1 Pseudomonas sp. B2021 | reverse complement strand
ATGCGCATCTGGTTGATGTAGTCACCCGAACCTTCGCCGTACAGCGATTGGAACAGCATGCCTTGCTGCATGGGTGACAATGGGTACAGGTCTTCGACCTCAGCCACGTTCAGTGCCAAGCCATCCAACTGGTCCTGGGACAACCGCGCCAAGGGGAAGTCCGACGGCGTCACGCCCTGATGCGCCGACTCGCAACAATGATCAATCAGAGCCTTGAGTTCCAAGGCATAGTCGTCGGCCAAGCACTTGACGGTTGCTTCACCGAACATCGCCTGGCTGAAACTCCAGTTCAACTTCAGCTCACCACCATAGACCTGACCATTGATTTCCAGCCAGTTGCCCAAAGGTGCCTGCGGGCTTTGCTCGGCACCGCTGGCATCAGCGGTCGGCGTGAACAGTCCTGGCTGTTCGCCGCTGTCGAAGCTGGCATCGAACTGCCCCAGATAGTTGAAGGTGATACGTGGCTGCGGCAAGGCCGCCAACGCCTGTTGCGTTGCGGCATTACTCAGGTAACGCAGGGCACCGAACCCCAGGCCCTTGTCGGGCACGGCTCGCAACTGCTCCTTGATGCGCTTCAGGGAGGCAGCCAGGGAATCGGCCGGGGCCAGTTGCACGGGGTAAAGGCTGGTGAACCAACCGACAGTGCGAGTCAGATCGATGTCATCGAACAGATCTTCGCGGCCATGACCTTCAAGCCGGATCAACATAGAAGCCTCGCCGCTCCAGCGCGTAATAACTCGCGCCAGAGCAGTCAACAGCAGGTCATTGATTTGGGTGCGATAGGCACTCGGCGCATCGTGCAGCAAGCGCCGAGTATAGGTGGCATCCAGGTGTGTGCTCACACTCAGCGCCAGTTGGTTGCTCAGACTCGCCTGTGGATCGGCGCCCGGCAAACCGACCGGGCTGCCCTGCAATTGCGTCTGCCACCAAACCAGTTCCTGTTGCAACGCCGGGCTGTGGGCGTAAGTCTGCAGGCGAGCAGCCCAGGCGCGGGTGGCGCTGGTCTTGGCTGGCAGTGTCACAGGTGCGCCTTGGGCCAGTTGCTGATACGTGCTTTGCAAGTCTTCAAGCAGAATGCGCCACGACACACCGTCCACCACCAAGTGATGGATCACCAGCAACAAGCGCTGTGAACCGTCGGCCAACTGCGCCAACACCGCACGCAATAACGGGCCTGCGCCCAGATCGAGACTGCGCTGGGCCTCTTCGCCCAAGGCCTCAAGTTCTTCGACGCTGTTCAATGTGGTTTGCCATAGCACCTGTTCAGCCTGGTGCTGATCCGGCCCACGGTAGGCCGCGCTCCAGCCCTGTGCGCCCTCGATAAAGGTGCTGCGCAAGGCATCATGATGCACGATCAATGCCTGCAGTGCGGCCAACAAAAGCGGTACCTGCAACGGCTGGTGCGGTTGCAGCACCGCAGATTGGTTCCAGTGATGACGCTGGGGAATGTCATCGGCAAAAAAACTGTGTTGCACCGGCAACAACAGCAAATCGCCAGTCAGCGGCGACTGGTCCATCTGCACCACACCGTCGCCTTCCCTCGCGACCGTCGCCAGGCTCTGCACGGTCTGATGCTGGAACAACTCTTTGGGCGTGAAACGCACACCGGCCTGGCGGGCGCGGCTGACCAGCTGAATCGAAATGATCGAATCGCCGCCCAGTTCGAAGAAATTATCATGCAAGCCCACCTGCGGCAGGCGTAGCACATCGGACCAGATCGCGGCGATCTTCTGCTCCAACTCGCTCTGAGGTGCCACATAAGCCTGCTGCATCTGACTTACATCCGGCAGCGGCAAGCCCTTGCGGTCGAGCTTGCCGTTAGGGGTCAGTGGCATACGCTCAAGGAACATCAAGTGCGTCGGCACCATGTAGTCCGGCAAGCGGGTTTTCAAGGCACGGCGCAAGGTTTCGCGACCGGTGGATTGAGCGACAACATCATCCAGGAGCGTCGGGTCCAGTGGTACGACATAGGCCACCAGTTGTTTGCCTGTCGGCCCCTCCTGGGCGACCACCACGGTTTCACCGACACTGGCTTGCTCACGCAAGCGCGCTTCGATTTCCCCCAGTTCGATACGAAAACCGCGGATCTTCACTTGATGGTCCACACGCCCCAGGTAATCCACCACGCCATCCGGACGCCCGCGGGTCAGGTCGCCGCTTCGGTACACGCGACTGCCGGGCTTGCCGAACGGGTCCGGCACGAAGCGTTCTGCGGTTAACGCCGGACGCTCTAGATAACCACGGGCCACGCCCTCGCCGCCCAGGTACAACTCGCCGGCCACGCCGATGGGTTGCAGATTCAGTTGCGCATCCAGCACGTAGCCACTGCGGTTGCCCAGCAAGGTGCCGATGGGCGCATAGACAGCGCCGCAGGGATCGCCTTTGCGGGCCTTCCACAACAACGGTGTAACCACGGTTTCCGTCGGGCCATAGCCGTTGAACAGGTACTTGGGTTTCAGCGCGCGCCAGGCCAGGTCATAGCTGGCTTGAGCAACGGCATCACCGCCGAAGCAATACACCCGCACCGCCGGCGGGTTGCCGTCGCGCTCGGCATGTTCGGCCAACTGTTGCAAGTACACCGGTGGGAACACCGCCATGGTCACGTTGTGGCGGTGCATCTGCTCGTAGGTGTATTCCGGCAGCCACAGGCTGTCGTCACGGATCAACACGCTGGCGCCGTTGATCAGCGGGTGCATCCAGCCTTCGTGGGAACCGTCGAAGGCGAAGGACATGAAGTGCAGTTCGCAATCGGCCGGTGAGGTTTCATAGCGCTCGCCGGTAGCGATGATATGCGCCACCAGCGGCCCGTGTGACACCGCCACGCCCTTGGGCAAACCGGTGGAGCCGGAGGTATAGATCACGTAGGCAAGGTTGTCGCCGTCCAGCGCCACATCCGGTGCCGTATCGCTGTAACCGGCCCACTCTTCGGTGCGATCAATCGCCAGGGTCTCCAGGCCCTCGGGGACTGGCAGTTGCTGCAGCGCCCGGCTGTGAGTCAGCAGCAGTTGCGCACGGCTGTCTTGCATCATGTACAGCAGGCGATCACGTGGGTATTCGATATCCAGCGGCACATACACACCGCCGGCTTTCATCACCGCCAGAAATGCCACCATGCTCTCGGCACTGCGCGGCATGGCGATGGCCACCCGCACTTCCCTGCCGACGCCACGGGCGACCAAGGCATGGGCCAGGCGGTTGGCCTGACGATCCAGCTCGCCGTAACTCAGGGTTTGAGCATCGAATTTCACCGCCACCGCGTCCGGGGTTTCCCGGGCGCGATCACCGACCAATTCGTGCACCAGGCGCTCGGCTGAAAAACCGGCGTCGGTCTGGTTCCACAATTCAAGAATCTGCGGTTGCTCATCCTCGCCCAGCAGGCTCAATTGGCTAATGGGCTGCTGTGGGTCGACCACCATTGCCCGCAACAGGTTCTGCCAATGCCCGGCCATGCGCTCGATGGTCGCCACGGCGAACAGGTCGGTGGCATAACTCAGGGAGGCACGCAGGGCCGTCGGGCTTTCTTCCACATCCAGCGCCAGGTCGAACTGGGCCACGCCCTCGTCCAAATCCAGGACTTCGACGTGCAGGTCGGCCAGGCGATGCAGGTGGCTGTCGGCAGCGCTCACACGGTGGTTGAACAACACTTGGAACAACGGGCTCAGGCTCAGGCTGCGCTCCGGTTGCAATGCCTGCACAAGCTGTTCGAACGGCAGGTCCTGGTGAGCCTGGGCCTCGAGGGAACGCTGACGCACCTGGTGCAGCAATTGCTCGGTGCTCATTTGCCCGTGGATATCGGCCTTGAGCACTTGGGTGTTGACGAAGAAGCCGATCAACCCCTCGGTTTCCAGGCGATTACGGTTGGCAATCGGCACGCCCACGCGCACATCTTCCTGGCCGCTGTAGCGATGCAGCAATGCCTGGTAAGACGCCAGCAGCAGCATCGGCAGCGTGACGCCAGCGTGCTGCGCCAGCGCGCGCAAACTGCCCAACAACTCCGGATGCAACTCGATACCCAAGCGTGCGCCGCGATGGCTTGGCTGTGCCGGGCGCGGGTGGTCGAACGGCAACTCCAGCACCGGTTGCTCGCCGCTCAATTGCTCACGCCAGTAGGCCAATTGACGCGCCTGCTCTCCGGCCTCCATCCAATCGCGCTGCCACACGGCATAATCGGCGTACTGGATCGGCAGCGCCGGCAATTGCACGTCTTGGCCTTGGCTGTTAGCGGCATACGCCTGCACCAACTCCTCGACCATCAACTGCATCGACCAGCCGTCAGAGACGATGTGATGCTGCACCAGCACCAGCACGTGGTCGTCCTCGGCCAGGCGCAGCAAGGTGACCCGCAGCAGCGGCCCACGCAGCAGATCGAAAGGCTGGGCGACCACCTGCGCAACCCGCGCCTTGAGGCCGGCATAGTCGCTGTCGACCTGCTCGATATCGACCCGGCTCTGGGCGTCAATGACTTGAACCGCGCCGGTGGCGTCCTGACGGAAATACGTGCGCAGGCTTTCATGGCGAGCCATCAAGCTATCGAAGCTCTCTTGCAGCGCGGTCAGGTCCAACGGACCCTGCAAACGCAAGGCGCTGGGGATGTGATACGCGGCGCCGGCCGGGTCCAGTTGCCAAAGGAACCATTGGCGCTCCTGGGCATAAGACAGCGGCAGAGGTTGCGTGCGGTCGGCCTTGATCAGCGCAGGCGCGGTGACGCCCTCCTCGCCCAAGGCCCGCACGAAATCACCCAGCAGCGGCTGTTCGAACAAGGCCTTGAGTGGGACTTCCAGCCCCAGGGCTTGACGCACCCGTGACACCACCCGCGTGGCCAGCAATGAATGCCCACCCAACTCGAAGAAATGATCGTCGAGGCCCACCTGGGGTAATTCCAGTACCTCGGCCCAGATCGCCGCCACCTGCTGCTCGCGCGGGGTGACGGGCGCCACATGGCCTTTGAGCGACAGGCTGGCATCCGGTTTGGGCAGTGCCTTGCGGTCGAGCTTACCGTTGGGGGTCAGCGGCAGGCTGTCGAGGAACAGCCACTGCGCTGGCACCATGTAGTCCGGCAGACGCGCGCGCAGCGCGGCTTTATACTCCTGCGGCGCCTGCGGCGCGGTGCTGACCAGGTAAGCGATCAGTCGGTCGTTATCGGCCAGCACCACGGCTTCGCGTACGCCGTCGAACTCACGCAGGCAGGCTTCGATTTCACCCAGCTCGATACGGAAACCCCGCACCTTGACCTGATGGTCGACACGGCCGATGTATTCCACCACGCCGTCGGCCCGATAGCGTGCCAGGTCGCCGGTACGGTACAGGCGTTCGCCCGGAGCCCCAAACGGGTTGGGCACGAAGCGTTCGGCGGTCAGCGCCGGCTGCCCGTGGTAACCGCGCGCCAGGCCGACACCACCGATCAGCAGCTCACCGGACACACCTTGGGGGCATGGCGTGAGACCGGCATTAAGGATGAACAAGCCGGTATTGGCGATGGGCCGTCCAACGAACGGCAATGCCTGGTGCAAACGATGAGCCGCCGACCAGATGGTGGTTTCCGTCGGACCATAGAGGTTCCACAACGGGCCTTGCAGATCGAGCATGCGCTGGGCCAAATCGACGGGCAGCGCTTCGCCACCGCACAGGCAGACGATGCCACGCAGTGAATGAGCCCGTGGGCTGTCGAGCAACATGCGCCAGGTCGAGGGCGTGGCTTGCAGCACATTCGCCGCCTGGCGCTGGGCCAGATCGAGGATCGCCTCCGGGTCGAGGGCCAATGCCTGGTCGCTCAGCAACACGGTACCGCCGACACTCAGCGGCACATACAGCTCCAGAGCGAAGATGTCGAACGAGAAGGTGGTCAGCGACAACAGCCGCGCATCTTGGCCGATACTCAACGTGCCAGCCATGCCGCTGGTGAAGCTGCACAGCGCCTTGTGGCGCACCATCACCCCTTTGGGCTTGCCGGTGGAGCCAGAGGTGTAGATCACGTAGGCCAGATGCTCCGGTGTCACAGCAACCTGGGGGTCGTGCTGCGCTGTGCCGGCATCCTCCACCATCAGCACCTGCACGCCGTGCGGCTGAGCCAGGTGCCCCAGCAGGTGCGGTTGCGTCAGCAATACCCGGGCGCCGCTGTCTTCAAGCATGTAGGCCAGGCGCTCTGCCGGGAATTGCGGGTCGAGCGGCACATAGGCGCCACCGGCCTTGAGGGTCGCGAGCAAGCCAACCACCATGTCCAGGGAACGCTCCACGTGCACCGCCACCAGCACGTCCGGGCCGACGCCCATGTCGATCAGACGATGGGCCAGCCGATTGGCGCGGCGGTTGAGTTCGCCGTAGCTCAGGCGCTCGTCATTGAAGTGCAGCGCAATGGCGTCGGGTTGCGCCGCGGCCTGGGCCTCAAACAACTGGTGTACGCAGCGTTCGCGCGGGTAGTCAGTGTCGCTGCGGTTCCAGTCGTGCACCATTTGCTGCGATTGCGACGGGCTGAGCATCGCCAGGTCGTCCAAGGCCACCGAGGCATCCTGCAGGACCGCGCGCAGCAGGTTTTGCCAATGCTCGGCCAGGCGTTCCGCGGTCGCCGCGTCAAACAGATCCGTGGCGTAAGTCAGCGAGGCCCAGAGACCGTCCACCGATTCCTCGGTTTCCAGGTTCAGGTCGAACTGCGTGCTGTGACCGGCCCAATCCACTGGCTGCAAAGCCAGGCCGGGCAATTGCACCGGGGCTGAACGCAGGCTGTCCTGATGGTTGAACATCACTTGGAACAGCGGGTTATGGCTCAGGCTGCGCTCGGGCTGCAACACTTGCACAAGCTGCTCGAACGGCAGGTCCTGATGGGCCTGCGCCTCCAGAGCACGCAGCTTGACCTGGGCCAGCAACTGGTCGAACGGCATCTGTCCGTGCACGTCAGCTTGCAGCACCTGGGTGTTGACGAAAAAGCCCAGCAGTCGTTCGGTTTCGAAGCGATTACGGTTGGCGACCGGCACGCCGACACGCACCTGCGACTGGCCGCTGTAGCGGTGCAGCAAGGTCTGGAACGAGGCCAGCAACAGCATGAACAGCGTCACGTCCTGACGCTGGGCCAGGGCCTTGAGTTCAGTCAGCAGCGCACGCTCCAGATGAATCTTACGGCGCGCACCACGATGGCTCTGCACTGCGGGGCGCGGATGGTCGAGGGGCAGGTCCAGCAGCGAATGTTCGTGACCCAGACGAGCGCACCAGTAATCGAGCTGGCGTTGTTGTTCCCCTGCCGCCATCCAGTCGCGCTGCCACTGGGCATAGTCGGCGTACTGGATCGGCAAGGCCGGCAAGCCAGCGTCGCCTTGGTACAGCGCCACCCACTCGTCGATCATCACTTGCATCGACCAGCCGTCAGAGATGATGTGGTGCTGGGTGATGACCAGCACATGGTGATCAGGCGCGACGATCAGCAACTTGACGCGCATCAGCGGGCCGTTGCGCAGGTCGAACGGGCGCTGGATCTCTTCGGTGACTGCCTGCTCAATAACGCCGGCGTCGACCTTTTGTTGTTCAACCGGCACTGCCAGGCTTGGGTGGATGACTTGCACAGTGTGCTCGCCCGACTCCACAAAGGTGGTGCGCAGCGGTTCATGGCGCTGCACCAGGGCCTCGACGGCGCGCTCCAGCGCCGCGATGTCGAATTCACCGCGCAGGTGCAAAGCGGTGGGCACATGATAGGCCGCGCTGGTGGGATCCAATTGCCAGAGAAACCACTGCCGTTCCTGAGCAAATGACAACGCCAGTGGCTGGTCACGGCCAACTGCCTGGATCACGGGCGCCGTATCGACCTGCACGCCTGCGCACGCCGCAGCAAAGGCTGCCAGCGTCGGCTGTTCGAACAGCGCCCGCAACGGCACTTCCAGCTTGAGGTCGTGGCGCACCCGGGAGATCACTTGGGTAGCCAACAAAGAGTGGCCGCCGCGTTCGAAGAAGTGATCTTCCAGGCCAACCTGCTCGACCTGCAACACTGCTTGCCAGATCGCCGCCAACTGGATTTGCAATGGACTCTGCGGCGCCACGTAGGTGGTGCTAGCCTGGTTCAGGTCGGGTGTGGGCAGTGCACGGCGGTCGAGCTTGCCGTTGTGGTTCAACGGCAAGGCATCAAGGGCCACCCAATGGCCCGGCACCATGTAGTCCGGCAATGTCTGGCGCAAGCGCGCTGCCAGTGCCTGGGTCGCCAGCGCTTGGCCTTCGGCTGGCACCACGTACGCCACCAACTGCACGCCGGTCGCGCTCGGCTGCGCAAGCACGGCGGCTTCGCGCACATTGGGCAAGGCTTGCAGGCTGGCTTCGATTTCGCCCATTTCGATACGCAGGCCACGAATCTTCACTTGATGGTCGATACGCCCGACGTACTCCAGCGCACCCGCCGGGTTGTACCGGGCCAGGTCGCCACTGCGATAAAGCCGCGCACCGGGCGTGGCGGAAAACGGGTCCGGCAAGAAGCGCTCGGCGGTCAGCGCCGGGCGGTCGAAGTAGCGTTGCGCCAAGCCAACCTCGGCGCCAATGCACAGCTCGCCCACGCCATCGGTGGCCAACAGTTCGAAACCGTTGTCGAGTACATACAGCGCGCGCCCGGCAATCGCCTGCCCGATTGGCACGCCGTAGGCGTCGTTGGCATCGGCCAATTGGCACTCATGCACACTGGACACAACCGTGGCTTCGGTGGGCCCGTAGGTGTTGACCAGGCGCACATTGCCCAAGCCCGCGGCGTACCACGCACGCACGCCTTCCACTGACATGGCTTCACCACCCACATGCACCTGGCGCAGCTTGCCCAGGGAGCGACGGTGCTCGGCGCATTCCTGCGCCAACAGGTACCAGTAGGCGGCGGGCAAATCGGCCAGAGTCACGCCCTGCTCAACGATTTCTCGCGCCAGTTGCCCGGCGTCCCAGAGTTCATCGCCACGCATGATCAACGCCGCACCCGCACACAGGGGCGGGAAGCACTGTTCGACAAAACCATCGAAACTGAAGGTCGCAAACTGCAACACGCGGTCCTCGGCGCTCAGTCGGCTGTACAGCGTGGCGCTGTCGCAGAACTGGCCGAGGGCGGCATGGTCGATGGCCACACCCTTGGGCTGGCCGGTGGAGCCAGAGGTGTAGATCACGTAGGCCAGGTCAGCCGCCGCTGCGTGATTAGGCGGATTGGTCGTCGGGTAGCCGGTGAGCTCCTCGCCAAAGGCGCTGAAATCCACGCGGGTCAGGCCGCGGGGCAAAGGCAAGTCGGCGAGCAAGCCGGTTTCGCTGAGCAGCAGGTCCAGGCGGCTGTCGGCGAGCATGTAGGCCAAACGCTCCGCCGGGTATTTAGGGTCCAGCGGTACGTAGGCCGCCCCGCTTTTGAGCACTGCCAGCAGGCTGACGATCAACTGCGGGCCACGCCGCGAAGCCAGGCCCACCCGTTGGCCGGGGCCGACACCCAGCGCCAACAGGCGATGGGCCAGGCGGTTGGCGCGCTGGTTCAACTGGGCGTAGCTCACGCTGGCGTCACCGGCCTGCACAGCCAGGGCGTCCGGCGTCGCCTCGGCCTGGGCGGCTATACGCTGATGCACGCGCTCGTTGGCCTGTGGCGCTGCGGCTGAGCGGCTCAGCGCGAGCATCTGCTGTTGCGCAGGGGCGTCGAGAAGGCGCAGGTTGCCCAGCGGCATGTGAGCGTCTGCGAGCAATTGCGCCAGCACGTGTTGCAGGTTGGCGCTCAACTGCGCCACTTGCGCCTCGCTGAACTGGGCACGGTCATAGCTGAACTCCAGGCGCAGGCTGGCGCCCAGTTCGATGCCCAGGGTTAATGGATAGTGCGTGCGCTCATGGTTGTGCAGGCGACCGAAGGTCAGGCCGGCCGGCGCGCCTTGCTTGAGCGCCTCGGCGACCGGGAAGTTCTCGAACACCAGCAAGGTGTCGAACAGCGCGCCTTGCTGGCCGGCCCAGCCCTGGATGTCGTAGAGCGGCACATGTTCATGGTCGCGCAGGCTGAGGTTGAGCACTTGCAGTTCGCTGAGCCAAGTCGCAGCCGACTGGGCTGGCGAGGCTGCGCTGATGATCGGCAACGTGTTGATGAACAGGCCCAGTTGCTGCTCGATCCCCGGCAGCGGCGCGGAACGCCCGGCCACCGTGGCACCGAAGGCGACGCAGTCCTGGCCGGTGTAGCGTTGCAGCAACAGGCTCCAAGCCCCTTGCAACAGGGTATTGAGGGTGACTTTGTGCTGGCGTGCGAACTCGCCGAGGCGGCGGGTAAAGTTGCTCTCCAGTGCCACGTGATGGTCAGCCATGCCCACCCCGTCGACCGGCGTGCGCAGCGCTTGCGCCAGCAGAGTCGGCGCCGGCAATGCCGCCAGGGCGGTTTTCCAGAACGCCTCGCCCGAGGACTGTTGTTGCAGCCAGGCGAGGTAATCGCGGAACTGCCCGAGCGGCGCCGGTACTGCCTGCCCCGCATAATGCGCGATGACCTCGGCGAGCAACTGCGCGTTACTCCAGCCGTCCATGAGGATGTGGTGGCTGGTGAAGATAAAGTGCCAGGCCGCACCGGCACCACGCACCAGCGTCAGGCGAAACAGCGGCGCGGCATTCAGGGCAAAACCACGTTCGCGTTCGGCGTGGGCCAGGGTGTCGAAGTCGGCGTTTGGGTCTTCGATCACTTGCAGTTGCAGGTCGACCTGGCGCTGGATCAGCTGATGAGCACTGTCCAGGCCCAGCCAATGGAAGCTGCTGCGCAGGATGTCATGGCGATCCAGTGCAGCCTGCCAGGCACGCCCGAAAGCGAGCACATCGAGGCCCTCGATGTCGAGGCGCAACTGGTTGATGTAGGCCTGGGCCTCGGGTTCCAACAGGGTGTGGAACAGCATGCCTTGCTGCATCGGCGACAGCGGATAAAGGTCGGCAATCGCCGGCCCGGCCACGGGCAACGCATCCAGTTGCTGCTGGGTGAGGCGTGCCAGCGGGAAATCCGACGGGCTCACCTGGCCTGCCGGCGTGGCACAGCAATGCTCGATCAGCGCATTGAGTTCGGCTGCGTACTCATCCGCCAGACGCTGCACAGTTGCCGCCTCGAACATCTCTCGACTGAAGCCCCATTGAAGCGACAGCTCACCGCCATACACCTGCCCTTCCACCGTCAACCAGTTGGCCAGCGGTGCCTCTGCATCCTGAGCCTGCCCACTGCCCTGGCGGGCCGGCACGAACAGTGCCGAGTCATTGAACTGGCGGTCGAACTGGCCCAGGTAGTTGAACGTGATGCGCGGCGCGGCCAGGGTCGACAACGCTTCGCGGGTGTCAGGCGTGCCGAGGTAACGCAACAGGCCGTAGCCAATGCCTTTGTTCGGCACGGCGCGCAGTTGCTCCTTCACCGACTTGATCGCCGCCGACAGTTCCCCTTCGGCGTGCAGGCGCACCGGGTACAGGCTGGTGAACCAGCCGACGGTGCGGCTCAGGTCGATGTCGTCAAACAGGTCTTCCCGACCATGACCTTCCAATTGAATGAGCGCAGCAGGTTGCTCGCTCCAACGGCTGATCACCCGCGCCAGGGCGGTCAACAGCAGGTCGTTGACCTGGGTGCGATAGGCCGCTGGCGCGTCTTGCAGCAGTCGGCGGGTGTGCTCGACGTCGAGGCGTGTTTCCAGCTTGGCACCCAGGCGGTTTTGCAGGCCGCCTTCGGGGTGATCACACGGCAGCTCGGCGTCGATGGATTGGGCTTGCCAGTACGGCAGTTGCTGGTCGAGGGACTGCGCGTGGCGGTGCAACTGTTGCGCCCAGCGCTGGTAGGCACTGGTTTTCGCCGGCAGCGCCTGGTCGCGGTAGGCCTGTTGCAGGTCTTCAAGCAGGATGCGCCAGGACACGCCATCCACCACCAGGTGGTGGATCACCAGCAGCACACGTTGGCTGCCATCGGCCAAATTCACCAACGCGGCGCGCAGCAGCGGGCCTTGGGCAAGGTCAAGGCTGCGCTGGGCTTCATCACACAGCGCCGCCAGTTCGGCGTCGGTGCTGGCCTGGCATTGCCACAACAGCGGTTCGCTGACGTAGGCGGCATGGCTCTGCTGCCAGCCGTCAGCCTGCTGCACAAAACGCAGGCGCAAGGCGTCGTGATGCTGGATCAACCGCGCCAGCGCTGCCTCCAACCGTGCAGGCTCAAGCACCTCGCCGGGCACCAGCAACAAGGATTGATTCCAGTGATGCCGCGCCGGGATCGGCTGGTCGAAAAAGCTGTGTTGCACGGGCGTCAGCATGACCTCGCCGCTGACCGGGCCCTGGTCGATCAGGCTGACCTGCTCAAAGCGCGCCACCAGGGCCAGGCTGCGGATGCTCTGGTACTGGAACAGGTCACGCGGGCTCAGGCGAATGCCGGCCTGACGGGCGCGGCTGACTACTTGGATGGAGATGATCGAATCGCCGCCCAGCTCGAAGAAGTTATCGTCCTGGCCGACCTCCTCAACGCCCAGTACGTCGCTCCAGATGGCAGCCAGGGCTGTTTGCAGGTCGCCTTGGGGGGCGACAAACGCCTGTTGCAGTGCCGCGTCTGGCACTGGCAACGCCTTGCGATCGAGCTTGCCATTGGCGGTCACCGGCAGCTTGGGCAGCGCAATGAAATGCGTCGGCACCATGTATTCCGGCAAGCTGCTGAGCAACCAGGCCTTGAGGTCCGTTGGCGCCTCGCCTGGGTGCACCAGATAGGCGACCAACTGCTTGCCGCCATGTACCAGTACCACGGCTTCGCGCACGTGTGGATGCTGCATCAGGCGTGCTTCGATTTCGCCCAGCTCGATACGCAAGCCGCGCAACTTGACCTGATGATCGAGACGGCCGAGGTATTCGATCACCCCATCGGCACGTTGGCGCACGCGGTCACCGGTGCGATACAGGCGCTCGCCCATCACGAACGGGCTGGGCACAAAACGTTCGGCGGTCAGCGCCGGGCGTCGGTGGTAACTGCGCGCCAGGCCAACGCCGCCGAGATAGAGTTCGCCGCTGACGCCAGCCGGCACCGGGTTGAGTTGTGCGTCCAGCACGTAGGTGCCGAGGTTGGCGATGGGGCGGCCGATGGGCACGCTGTCGACGCCTTCGTCAATGCAGGTCCAGTGCGTGACGTCGATGGCCGCCTCGGTCGGGCCATAGAGGTTGTACAGCGCCGCAGCGGGCAACTTGGCGAACACTTGCTGTTGCGCATCCAGGGGCAAGGCTTCGCCGCTGCACACAATGCGCGCGAGGCTCGCGCACGCCTGTACGCCCGGCTCATGGATAAACGCCTGCAACATCGACGGCACGAAGTGCAAGGTGGTGATGGCGTGCCGGCCAATGGTGTCAATCAGGCGCGCCGGTTCACGGTGCTCGCCAGGCGCCGCGACCACCAGGCGTGCGCCGCTCATCAGCGGCCAGAAGAACTCCCACACCGACACATCAAAGCTGAATGGGGTTTTCTGCAAGACCGCGTCATTGGCACCCAGGCCATACGCCTGTTGCATCCAGCTCAAGCGGTTGACCAACGCGCGATGGCTGTTGCCAGCGCCTTTGGGCTTGCCGGTGGAGCCCGAGGTGTAGATCACATAGGCCAGGTTCAGGGCATGCAGGGCCACGTTCGGCGATTCGCTGCTGTATCCGTCGAGCCATAGCGCCGGCTGGTCCAGGGCAATCACCTGGATACCGGCGACGGGCAGCGACGCCAGCAGGCTCTGCTGGCTGAGTAACAACTGAATGCCACTGTCTTCGATCATGTAGGCCAGGCGTTCCTGGGGGTACTCAGGGTCGAGGGGCACGTAGGCGCCACCGGCCTTGAGAATCGCCAGCAGGCCAACCACCATTTCGATGGAGCGCTCGATGCAGATACCCACCAATACGTCGGGCCCTACGCCCTGCTCGCCCAGGGCATGGGCCAATTGGTTGGCGCGCGCATCCAGTTGGGCGTAGGTCAAGGTGGTGGTACCGAACACCAGTGCCGGAGCATCGGGGCTGCGCCGTGCCTGGTCTTCGATCAGGTGATGAATGCCGCGCTCGGTCGGGTACGCCTCGGCGGTCTGGTTCCAGGTGTGGAGCAACCGTTGCTGTTCAGCCGCGTCAAGCATGGGCAATTCGCCAATGCGCTGTTCGCCATCGAGCACCATGGCTTGCAACAGGCTGATCCAATGCCGGGCCATGCGCTCGATGGTGGGCGTATCGAACAAGTCATTGGCGTAGGTCAGCGCGGCATGCAGGGTGCCGGACTTTTCATAGGTGTCCAGGGTCAGGTCGAACTGGGTGGTGCGGCCTTGCCATTCCACCAGGGCCAATTCCAGACCCGATGCGGTACTGACCGAGGCGATGTCGGCGACTACCGGCTGATGGTTATACATCACCTGAAACAGCGGCGTGTGGCTCAGGCTGCGCTCGATTTTCAGCGCTTCCACCAGACGTTCAAAGGGCAATTCCTGATGAGCCTGGGCGCCCAGGGCATGCTCCTTGATACCTTGCAGCAACTCGGCAACCCGCGTTTGCCCAGTCAGTTCGGTGCGCAACACCTGGGTGTTGACGAAGAAACCGATCAGGCCCTCGACTTCGGTGCGATTGCGATTGGCAATCGGCACACCGACGCGAATGTCGCTTTGGCCGGTATAGCGGTGCAACAGCACATTGAAGGCACCGAGCAGCAGCATGAACAGGGTGACGTTGTGTTTTTGCGCGCAACTGCGCAGTTGCGCGGCCAGTGCCGGCTCAATCGCGAAGTTATGCCGTGTGCCCTGGTAGCTGGGCATCGCGGGGCGTGGGTGATCAGTGGGCAGTTCCAGCACCGGATGCTCATCACCCAGGCGGGCCTGCCAATATTCCAATTGGCGCGCCTGCTCGCCCGCTTCCAGCCAGCGGCGCTGCCACAGGGCGTAGTCGCTGTATTGGATGGGCAGCGCCGGCAGTTGGGGCGCTTCGTCGCGCTCGTGGGCGTCATAGCAACGGATGAATTCGTCGATCAGCACATTCATCGACCAACCGTCGGAGACGATGTGGTGCAGGGTCAGCAGCAGCACGTGTTCCTGCTCGGCAAGCTTGAGCAGTTGCACGCGCAGCAGTGGCCCATGTTCCAGGTCGAACGGCAACAGCGATTGACGGGTGGCGGCGGCGTTGACGGCCTGCTCCCGCGCATCAAAGGCCAAGGCGGTGAAGTCCAGGTGCTCGACGGCCACCGACGGCTCCACCGCCACCTGCGCCAGCCGCTCATCGGCCTGACGCTGGAACACTGTGCGCAGGGTTTCGTGACGCGCCACCAGGCTGGCGAACGCTTGCTCCAGCGCTGGCAGGCTCAACACGCCACTTAAACGCACCGCGCCGGGCAAATTGTAGGCGCCACTGGCCGGGTCCAACTGCCATAGAAACCACATGCGCTGCTGTGCGTAGGACAGCGCCTGGCGGTCCTCCACCTCCACCCCTGCCGGAATCGGAAACCTTGAAAAATCCACGCCTTCTTTCTGCAAGGCTTGCAGGAACAATTGGCGTTTTTCCAGGGGCAGCCCGATAAACCGGCGAGCAAGTTTCAAGGAGTCTTCAGCATTCATTTCTTGGAATCCGGGGCAATAGGCGGGAAGCACAAAGGCACGTCGTCCCTATAAAACGAACCGGGCGGAGAAAAATTAGCGGGGGGATGGGGGCGTCGAGTGAGCTGTCATCGGGGGTTACATCAATCCCCGGGAAGCGACGCGAACCTGGGCTAGCATTGACGAACACCACTTTTTGCAACTACATTTAGTTACACGCAGGGAACGCCGTGTCCAAAAATGAAAAGCTGCTCGCCAAACTGCTCAATGAGCACATGGCATTTACTTGGTCTGAGCTCGTCACGTTATTACGCCGATTGGGATACACACAGATTGAAGGGGCCGGAAGCCGGGTCAAGTTCGACATGGGCGACCCCAGTGCAATGATCACCCTGCACAAGCCTCACCCCGGCAACGAACTGAAACACTACATTCGGCGCCAGATCATCGAACAATTGAAATCAGGAGAACTGATTCCATGAATAACCAACTGAAACACAAAGGCTACATCGGCTCCATCGAAGCCAGCCTCGAAGACAACTGCCTGTTCGGCAAGATCCTCTTCATCAAGGCGCTGGTGAGCTACGAAGGCAAGACCGTCGCTGAACTGGACACGGCTTTCCGTGAAGCCGTGGATGATTATCTAGCCACTTGCCAGAGCCTGGGCCAAACGCCGGAGAAACCGTGCAAAGGTTCATTCAACGTACGCGTCGGGCATGACTTGCATCTGGCCGCAGCCCTGGCGGCAACCCGTAAGAAAGTGACGTTGAATGATCTCACGCGTCAAGCGCTGAACGAATTTCTGCAGCATCACTACCCAGAGCCATGCCCGACGATTGGCTGACTATCCTAATCGCCGGTAACCCAATACCGCCGAGCCCGCTACCACCGCCCCCGCCGCCAGCGCCACCCAGAACCCGCTGGTGGCACCAAAATGGTCGATCATCCACCCCGAACTGGCAGCGCCAATGGCCACGCCGATGCTCAGGCCGGTGATCAGCCAGGTCATGCCTTCGGTCAGGCGGCTGGCCGGGACGATCTGCTCCACCATGGCCATCGACACAATCAAGGTGGGCGCGAAGAACAACCCGGAGATAAAGATGGCAGCGGCCAAGCCGGGAATATTGCTCACCAGCAGCAAGGGCAAGGTGGTCAACGCCGTGGCTACGCCGCAGTACAGGAACTGACGTGGCAACGGTGCCTTGAGCTTGAGGGCACCGAAGGCCAACCCGGCCAGGCACGAACCAATGGCATACACCGACAGCACGATACTCGCCGCCGCCGGCTGGCCCTGATGCTGGGCGAAGGCCACGCTGACCACATCCACCACGCCGACAATCACGCCCATGGCCAGCAGCAAAATCATCAGGATCAATACCGATGGCGAAGCAATCAGCCAGCGACCGTGCGCGCCTTGATGCGCGTGTATCGGTGGTTCGGTTTGCCGTTGCAGCACAAAGGTGGTGACGCCCACCGCCAGCAACAGCGCCGCCACCAAGGGCCCGGCTTCTGGGAACACCGCCACGCTCAACCCCACCGAAATAGGCGGGCCGATGATGAAGCACACCTCATCGAGTACCGACTCCAGGGCAAACGCGGTTTGCAGCCTGGGCTGGCCACGGTACAACTCGGTCCAGCGCGCCCGCACCATAGCGGACATATTGGGCATGCAGCCCGCCAGCGCGGCGAACAGAAACAGCGTCCAATTCGGCGCCTGCAACCGCGTACACAGCAGCAACATCAATAGCGCCCCGCCGCCGATCAGCGCCGCAACCGGCAGCACCCTGCCCTGGCCGTAGCGGTCTACCCAACGTGACACTTGCGGCGCGCAAATCGCCGTGGCCAGGGCAAACACCGCCGCCACCGAACCGGCCAGGCCATAGCCTCCATGTACCTGGGACAGCATGGTAATCAGGCCGATGCCGGTCATGGATATCGGCATGCGTGCCAGCATGCCGGCGAGTACAAAGGCCCTGGCACCGGGGACCTGGAATAATTCAGCGTAGGGGTTTGCCATCCTGCTTGACCTCTTGCTCGACGCCCTGGGCTTGCTATCTGAAACCATCAGGGCAGAATACATACGGTGCGTATGTGGCAGATCATGCTTCGCATACGCAGCGTATGTCAATCACTTAGCCAAGAGACGCCCATGAGCCGAGCCCGAGCTGAAATGATCGAAGACACCCGCGCCCGCCTGATAGCGAGCGCACGCCGGGCCTTCGCCACCCAAGGCTATGCCAATACCTCGATGGATGACTTTACTGCCCGTGCCGGCCTGACGCGCGGTGCGCTGTATCACCACTTTGGTGACAAGAAAGGGCTGCTGGCGGCGGTGGTCGCTCAACTGGACAGCGAGATGGACGCGCGCTTGCAACGCATCTCGGAGCAGGCCGTAGAGCCTTGGAGTGGTTTTTGCGAGCGCTGCCGGGCTTATCTGCGCATGGCCCAGGACCCGGAAATCCAGCGCATTGTATTGCAGGATGCCCCGGCGGTACTGGGCGACACCGGCTCCCAGCAACACTGCGTGGAGTCCTTGCGCCAATTGCTGGAGGCCCTGATGCAAGCGGACCTGATGCCTACGGCCCCCAGCCACGCACTGGCGCAGTTGATCAACGGCAGCCTGGTCAATACCGCGTTGTGGATTGCCCGCGATGAACACCCGAGCACACGGCTGGAGGAAGGCTTGCAAGGCCTGGAGCTGCTCTTGCAGGGGTTGAGCCTCACACCAACCGCTTGATCTGCTTATGCCGCCACACCAAGCGGTAATAGGCGATCTGCAATACCAGCATCGCCAGGTAGGTCACCGGAAATGCCATCCACACCCCTTCCAATCCAAAGTGGGCGTTGAACAGATAGGCCATCGGCAGTTCCACGCCAAGCACGCAGAAGATCGAGATCGCCACCGGCATCAGCACCACGCCGCTGGCGCGCATGATGCCGCCAATCACCGCCTGGAAGCCAAATACGAGGATGCTCCAGAGCATGATGTGCAGCAGGTGTTCGGCCCGCACCCGTGCGCTGTCGTCGGTGATGAACAGGCCCAGCAACCAGTGGGACAGCCCATAGCCGAGCACGATCAAGCCACCGGTAAGGCACAGGTTGATCACCAGCCCCGTGCGCAGGATCGGCCCGATACGCTCCAGGCGCCCGGCGCCAATCGCCTGGGCGCCGAGGATCGAGGCGGTAATGGCAATCGACAGCGCCGGGAACTGCACATAGTTGACGATCTGCGTCACCGCGCCATAGGCCGCCGTGGCCTGGGAACCGTGGCCGTTGACCAAGGCCAGGATGACCAGTTCCGACAGCGACAACACCACCATCTGCAAGCCCGTCGGCAGGCCGATACGCAGGACTTTGCCGAGGATGACGCGGTCCAGGCGCAAGGCCGCAAGCAGCTCGCGGTCTGGCGCCATCACGTGGTTTTTGTGGCGCAGGCGCAGGACCAAAAACAGCATTGCCAAGGCGTTGCCCACCAGCCCGGCATACACCGCACTCTGGATGCCCATGGGTGGCAGGCCGATCCAGCCGCGAATCAGCGCAGGCGTCAGCAGCAAGCCCACCAGGGTCGAGACCATCAATGCCAGCAACGGCGAAATCGTGTCGCTGACCCCACGCAACAGTTGGGTATAGAGGATGAACACCAGCAGCAACGGCATGATCAACATCATCATCTGGGCGTAGCCCACCGCATCGTCGAGCACATCGACCGGCGTGCCCAACGCCTGCAATGCCGGGCGCGCAAACAGGCTGCCCAGCACAGCGGCCACCAGGCCCACCAACGCGCCCAAGGTCAGGGTGGCACCGGTAATCACCTTGACCATTCCGGTCTCCTGGGCGCCCCATGCCTGGCCGATCAACACCGAGGCGCCCGCCCCCAGGCCGATCACCAGGGCGATAAAGAAAAACACGATGGGAAACATCCCCGACACCGCGGCCAAGGCCTGGGTGCCCAGCATCTGGCCGACGTAAATGCCGTTGAGGGTGCCGGAAAAGCTCTGCAGGAAATTGGACAGCACCATCGGTGCCAGGAACAACAGATAGATTTGCCACAGCGGACGTTGCAAAGGGTTTTGCATGAAAAATGGGGCCTCGAATCACGAAAGCGTCTCAGGGTTATACCGTAACTGGATCCAATATGCTGTTGTGAGGGCTTGACTTAACCACCAAAGGTTTGCGACGGCCTGTGCAATGTCGGATCAAACGGATTGAGCCGCGGCCCGATGGCCGCCGCCTCGCGCTTGAGCAACTCCACCACCATCGGCAAGCGGCTCGGTCCCAGACGGTCGCTGATGGTCGCCACGCTCAATGCCGCGACCGCGTACCCGTCTCGGTTGAGAATCGGCACCGCCAGCCCCGCCATGCCTTCCAGCACACCGGTGTTGCGTGCCGCATAACCCAGGTTGCGCACACTCTCCACTTCGGAGCGCAGCAGCACTTCGTCATACAGGTGGAAATCCTTGAGCCGTGGCAGGTTGTAGCGGATCACAGTCTCGCGCTCCTCTTCCGGCAAAAACGCCAGGATCGCCAGGCTGCCCTGCCCCACGCCCAGGGCCACGCGCCCGCCTATATCACCGGTGAAGGTACGGATCGGGTACGGGCCCTCGCTGCGGTCCAGGCAAATGGCGTCGAAGCCTGAGCGCGCCAGCAAGAAGAGCGAGTCGCCCAGCGAAGCGCTCAGGCGCAACAGGCTGGGGCGCACCAGGTCGCGCAGGTTACCGGTCTTGCCTGCGTTGGCCGCCAACGCGAAGAACTCCAGGCTCAGGCGATAGCGTTTGCTGCGCACATCCTGCTCAACCATGCCTTCCTCCATAAGGCTGCGCAGCAGGCGATGAGTGGTGGGTTGGGACAAGCCCACCTGTTGGGCGAGCTGGGTAACCCGCTCGCCCCCCTCCGGCACCTCCCCCAAGGCTCGCAGCACGGCAAACAATCGGGACACGCTGCCCGCACCGATATCCTTGCCGCCGTTATTCCGCTCAATGGAATCCATAACACCTAATCTCGCTAATAATTCTGCTCAATGAATAAATATTAAAATAGTAGTCCGCTGAGTGAAATTCTATCTTCCACCCATCCTAGTCTTCGTCCTAATCTGCGTCCACAGGGGCGAAATGAACAACAACCGGCAGCCGACTTGAGATCGAGCGCCAACGCACCGGCACCGCACTTTTCGCATCTGCCCAAAACAAGAAAGCGCGTATTTGACGCGACTGAATAAAGGTGGAAAGCAGACATGGCATTTCTCCAACTCAAGGCCTTGAGCAAACGCTATGGCGCCGTCGACGCGGTGGTCGCCACTGATCTGGCGGTGGAACAAGGCGAATTCGTTTCCCTGCTCGGCCCTTCAGGCTGTGGCAAGACCACCACCCTGCAAATGATCGCCGGTTTCGTCGACGTCAGCGGTGGCCAGATCCTGCTCGACGGTCGCGACATTACCCACGCCAAACCGGCCAGCCGTGGCCTGGGCGTGGTGTTTCAGAGCTACGCGCTGTTCCCGCATATGAGCGTGCGCGACAACGTCGCCTTCGGCCTGAAGATGCGCAAGGTGCCAGCGGCCGACATCGCCACCCGCGTCAACAGCGTGCTGGAGCTGGTGCGCCTGGCCCAACATGCCGAGCGCTACCCCCGTGAGCTGTCCGGTGGCCAGCGTCAGCGCGTGGCCCTGGCCCGTGCGCTGGTGATCGAACCGCCGGTGTTGTTGCTCGATGAGCCGCTGTCCAACCTCGACGCCAACCTGCGCGAAGAGATGCAATTTGAAATCCGACGTATCCAGTGCGCGGTAGGTATTACCACCCTGATGGTCACCCATGACCAGGCCGAAGCCCTGTCCATCAGCGACCGTGTGGTGGTGATGCAGGCCGGGCGTGTGACCCAGATCGACGCGCCTTACAAGCTCTATGAGCACCCGCGCACGCGTTTTATCTCAGACTTCGTGGGCAAGGCCAATCTGCTGGCCGGCGATTACGACGCGCTCGGCATCCCTCAAGTGCGCCATGACGGTGGCAAAGGCGAACTGACCCTGAGCCTGCGCCCGGAAAAAATCCAACTGGTGGACGCGGGCACTGGGCGAATGCCAGGCACAGTGCTGGACCGCTACTTTTTCGGCAGCCAATGGCTGTACCGCGTCCACACCGCCCTTGGCGAAATCACCGTTGTGCGCAGTAACGACGGCAGCGCGCCCTTGGCTAACGGCGCGGCGGTGGGCCTGCAATGGCAGGCCGATTTGCTGCGCGTACTGGCGACCGATGAGGTGCACCCATGAGTCGTGGTTACCTGCTCTCGCTGCCTGCACTGGTGCTGTTTGCCGGGCTTTTGATCATGCCGCTGGGCCTGACCCTGGTGCTGTCGTTCAATGTGTTCGACTACCAAGTGGGCGTGAAGGCCGATGAGTGGACCCTGGCCCATTACGGGGCGCTGTTGAGCGACGCCTACTTCTACGAGATTTTCTGGCGCACGTTCTGGATCAGTGCCCTGGTAACGCTGCTGTGCGTGGTGATCGGCGTACCGGAGGCCTACATTCTCAGCCGCATGGGCACGCCGTGGCGCTCGATCTTCCTGATCGTGATCCTCACGCCGCTGCTGA
This sequence comes from Pseudomonas sp. B2021, assembly GCF_018135665.1. Classification (NCBI taxonomy): domain Bacteria; kingdom Pseudomonadati; phylum Pseudomonadota; class Gammaproteobacteria; order Pseudomonadales; family Pseudomonadaceae; genus Pseudomonas; species Pseudomonas sp. B2021. Next base: position 2,593,250 of record NZ_SMOF01000001.1, on the reverse strand, counting down.
TTTCGGTGGTGGTGCGTGCGTTTGGCTGGAGCCTGTTGCTCGGCGCCGACGGCCTGGTCAACCAGGTGATCCAGGCCCTCGGCGGGCGCCCGATGAAGCTTCTGTATACGCCGTTCGCCGTGATCATTGCGTTGGTGCACGTGATGCTGCCGTTCATGATTATCCCGGTGTGGACCTCGCTGCAAAAACTCGACCCCTCGGCCGAACAGGCGGCGTTGTCCCTGGGCGCCAGCCAAGCCACGGTGATGCGCAAGATCGTGCTGCCCCAAGTGATGCCCGGTGTGCTGTCCGGCACCCTGATCGTGTTCGGTTTGGCTGCCAGCTCCTTTGCGATCCCCGGTCTGCTGGGTGGGCGACGCCTGAAGATGGTCGCCACCGTGGTGTACGACCAATACCTCTCGGAACTCAACTGGCCCATGGGCGCGACCCTCGCGGTGGCGCTGCTGTTGGTCAATCTGCTGATCATGCTGAGCTGGAACCGCATGGTCGAAGGCCGCTACAAAAAGTCCCTGGGAGTTTAAGCGCATGTCCAGAAATGGTCCTTTGGCCCTCGGTTTCCATGCCGTGGTGGTGCTGTTCATGATGGCGCCACTGGTGGTGGTGTGCCTGGTGGCATTCACACCAGAGAACACCTTGAGCCTGCCCACGTCGGGCTTCTCCCTGCGCTGGTTTCGCGCGGTGTTCGAACGCGCCGACTTTATCCAGGCGTTCTACAACAGCCTGATCCTGGCCTTCACTGCCGCCACCCTGGCGACCCTGATCGCGGTGCCGGCGGCCCTGGCGATCAGTCGCTATTCGTTCCCGGGGCGCAACTTCTTCAGTGCGCTGTTCCTGTCGCCCATCATCATTCCGCACCTGGTGCTGGGGGTGGCGATGCTGCGCCTGTTTGCGCTGATGGGCGTGAACGGCAGCTTTACCTGGCTGATGCTCGCACACGTAGTGATCATCACCCCCTATGTGTTGCGCCTGGTATTGGCGGCGGCCATCGGCATTGATCGCAGTGCCGAGCAGGCCGCCGAATCCCTCGGCGCCGGGCGCTTTACGCTGTTCCGGCAGATCACCCTGCCGATGATTTTGCCCGGTGTGGCCGGTGGGTGGTTGCTGGCGTTCATCAACAGTTTCGATGAAGTGACCCTGTCGATTTTCGTCAGCTCACCGGCCACGCAAACCCTGCCGGTGCGCATGTACGTGTACGCCACCGAGTCCATCGACCCGATGATGGCGGCCGTGTCGGCGCTGGTCATCGCACTGACGGCAGCGACCATGATTGTGCTCGACCGGGTCTACGGCCTGGACCGCGTGCTGGTGGGGAAACACTGATGGCCTTGTTCAAGCGACTGAGCGAAACCCAACGCCCTGCCCTGGCCTTCACCCTTGACGGCCAGCCCGCCACAGGGTTGCTCGGCGATACCCTGCTGACCGCCATACTGACCTGCGCCGAGCACCTGCGCAGCAGCGATTTCAGTGCCGAGCGCCGCGCCGGGTTTTGCCTGATGGGCGCGTGCCAGGATTGTTGGGTGCGCCTGGCCGATGGGCGGCGGGTGCGCGCCTGTTCGACCCTGCTGGAAGAAGGCCAGGCGATCAGCCGTGATCCGGGGCGCCAGCCATGAAGCCGGTAGTGATAGTGGGAGCAGGCCCGGCGGGAATCAGCGCGGCGCGCACCTTGCTCGACCATGGCATCACACCGTGCCTGGTGGATGAGAGCCCGCGCGGTGGCGGGCAGATTTATCGGCGCCAACCTCCAGGGTTTCAACGCACCGCCAGGCAGGTCTACGGGTTTGAAGCGCGCAAGGCCCAAGCCGTGCACCGCACCATGGATGAACTGGCAGCCTTGATCGACTATCGGCCCGATACCTTGGTGTGGAACGCCGAGGACGGTCGCCTGGACATGCTCAATAACGGGCGCGCCGACAGCCTCGAATACGCGCAGGTGATAGTCGCCACCGGCGCCACCGACCGCATCCTGCCTGTGCCGGGCTGGACATTGCCCGGTGTCTACAGCCTGGGCGCGGCACAAATCGCCTTGAAGTACCAAGGTTGCGCTATTGGCGAACGCGTGGTGTTTTGTGGCTCCGGGCCGCTGCTCTATTTAGTCGCGTACCAATACGCAAAGGCCGGTGCCAAGGTGCTGGCGGTGCTTGACAGTGCGCCGCTGAGCGCTCAATGCCGGGCCTTGCCAGCGCTGCTCAGGCAACCGGCGACCCTGGCCAAAGGCATGTATTACCGCGCCTGGCTGACCGCCCACGGGATTGCCGTGCATCAGGGCGCAATGCTCAAGCAGATCGACGGCGACCAACGGGTGCGTGGCATTCGCTTCGGCGAACAGACCCTGCCATGCGATGCGGTAGCCTTCGCCCATGCCCTGCGCAGCGAAACGCAATTGGCCGATCTGCTCGGCTGTGAGTTTGCCTGGAACCCGCTCAATCGCGCCTGGCTGCCGCAACGTGACAGCGCCGGGCGCAGCAGTGTCGAAGGGGTGTACCTGGCGGGCGACGGCGCCGGCATCATGGGCGCCGATGCCGCGCACATGGCCGGCGAATGCGCCGCGCTAGCGCTGCTGAAGGATACCGGTGTCGTGGTCGACCAACACCGCCGGGCCACACTGGAGCGGCAGTTGGCGCGTATCCAGCACTTTCGCCAGGGCCTGGAAACCGCGTTCCCCTTCCCTGAGCACTGGGCCGCGCAAGCGCCAGACGAACTGATCCTGTGCCGCTGCGAAGAGGTCAGCGTCGGCGAGGTGCGCGCCGTGGTGGATGAAGGCCACTGGGAAATCAACCGGGTCAAAGCCCATTGCCGCGTCGGCATGGGCCGCTGCCAGGGGCGGATGTGCGGGCTGGCGGCGGCGGAAATCGTCGCCGAGCGCAGCGGCCGCGACCTCCCCCAGATCGGGCGCTTGCGGGGCCAGGCGCCGATCAAGCCGCTGCCGTTTGGCGTGCGGGTGCAGCCATGATCGACGCAATCGTCTTGGGGGGCGGCATCGTCGGGGCTTCGGCGGCCTTGATTCTCGCGCAAAAAGGCCAGCGGGTGGCACTGGTAGAACGGGATTTTTGTGGCTCGCATTCCAGCGGCGTCAATTACGGCGGCGTGCGGCGCCAGGGGCGGCCCTTGCATCAGTTGCCGCTGTCGCAGCGCGCCCATCAACTGTGGGCCGACCTGCCCGGGTTGATTGGTATCGAGGGTGAATACGTGCGCTCCGGGCATTTGAAGCTGGCGCGCAGCCTTGGGGATTTTGCCGCACTGCAAGCCTACGCCGAGCAGACCCGTGGCTTCGACCTGGGCCTGCAACTGCTGGACCGCAGCGAGTTACGCAGGCGTTTCCCCTGGGTGGGCGACGTGGCAGTGGGCGCCTCGTTGTGCCCCGATGACGGGCATGCCAACCCGCGCCTGGTGGCCCCGGCCTTTGCCCGTGCCGCCCAGCGCCATGGCGCTGCGGTGTACGAGCAAGCCGAGGTAATCGGCATCGAGCACGACAGCCGGCTATTCCAGGTGCACTGCGCCAACGGCCTGCACTTGCAAGCGCCGTGGCTGCTCAACTGCGCGGGCGCCTGGGCCGGCAAGGTCGCAGCGCAATTGGGCGAGCCGGTGCCGATCATCTCGGCGCACCCGGCGATGCTGGTCACCGAGCCGCTGCCGGGGGTGATGACCGTCAGCACCGGCGTCGAGGGTGGCGGCATCTATGCGCGGCAAGTCGCCCGCGGCAATTGCATTCTCGGTGGCGGGCGCGGCTTTGCCCTGGGCCCGCAGCAGGCCAGGCCGGGCCAGGCAGCGGTGCTGGAGATTCTGCGTAATGCCGGCGAACTCTACCCGTTTCTCCAGGGTGCCCAGGCCATTCGCACCTGGAGTGGCACCGAAGGTTACCTGCCCGACCACGAACCGGTGATCGGCCCCAGTAGTACCCAACCCGGCCTGCTCCACGGTTTCGGCTTTGCCGGCGCCGGGTTCCAGCTCGGCCCCGCCGTCGGTGAAGCCTTGGCAGAGATCGTCTGCGACGGCACCAGCCGCCAACCCATCGAAGCGTTTTCCATCCGTCGTTTCCAAGCCTGAGAGGAAAAACTCCATGCAATCACGTCTCGCGTTGTCCTGCTTGTCCCTCGCCTTGCTGACCGGCACGGCCCATGCCGCCCCCACGCTGTACCTGGGCATGAACGGCGGCACCATGGAACGGGTGTACGCCGACAAGGTGCTGCCCGCCTTCGAAAAGGCCAATAACGTCAAGGTCGTGATCGTACCCGGCACCTCCTCGGACATCCTCGCCAAGGTCCAGGCCAACAAGGCCAACCCACAGATGCATGTGATGTTCCTCGACGACGGCATCATGTACCGCGCCATCTCCATGGGCCTGTGCGACAAGCTCGCGCCGAGCCCGCCGCTGGAACAGATCCCGGCCAAGGCCCGAATCAAGGACGAGGCCGTGGCCGTGACCCTGGGCGTCACTGGCCTTGGCTACAACGCCAAGATGTTCAAGGACAAAGGCTGGGCCGCGCCCACCTCATGGATGGACCTGGCCGACCCGCGCTTCAAGGACAAAGTAGTGTTCCAGTCCCTGGCCTCCTCCACCTTCGGCCTGCATGGCTTCCTGATGTTCAACCGCATCCAGGGTGGCGACGAAACCAATGTGGAACCGGGCTTCAAGGCCTGGCCTAAGACCGTTGGCCCCAATGTGCTGGAATACATCGCCAGCTCCGCGAAAATCTCCGAGATGGTGCAGACCGATGAGGCCGCGATCTTCCCCCTGACCCCGACCCAGGTCGCCACACAAAAGCTGCTCGGCATACCGATGGAGTACTCGCAGCCCAAAGAAGGTGCGGTGGTGCTCAACGTGGCCGAATGCGTGATAGCGCGCAATGACCAGCCGGAACTGGCGCAGAAGCTCGCAGCGTTTTTGCTGACCGCCGAGGCCCAGGCGCCGGCGTTGGAAGAAGGTGACCAGATCCCGTCGAACCCGACCACACCCACCACCGACAAAACCCGGGCGCGGGTGGAGGCCATGCAGGGTTATCTGCAGACCGCCATTTCGATTGATTGGGACCAGGTCAACCAGGCACGGCCGCAGTGGAATGCGCGGTGGAGTCGGTCGATTGAGCGTTGAGGCTTAGCCCTGCGCAATCAGGGCCAGTTCTTCGCGGGTGCGACTGACGTGTGCACCGGCCTTGAGCAATTCGTCGACAGCCTGTACACCGCCCTCCTCGCTGATGCCTCGGCACGCCGGCAAATGCAGAACAACGTGCAAGCCGGCCTTGAGCAATTGCAACGCGGTGGTCTTGACGCAGTAATCCAGCGCCAGGCCGCCGACGATCACGCGGGCCACGCCGTGGGCCTTGAGGTACTCGATGACGCCGGTGGACAGTTTGTCGTGCAGGTCGTGGTAACAGGCGCCGTAGGGGTGCAGGTCGGGCTCGACCCCTTTCCAGATGAAGTAGTCGTAGTCATAGGGCGTGGGCAACTCATCGAGCAAGGTGAACCCCTCGGTGCCCGGCACGCAGTGGCTGACCCAGGTCACGTCGGCATGGACCAGGCCGGTGGGTTGCAGCATCTCGCTGTGTTGCGCGACCACCCAGGGCGCGTGGGGGGTGTGGGCATCCTTGCTGCCGATGCGGTGGCCGGCGAGGCTGGCCATGTAGTTGAGTTCGGCACCAATGTGGTCGCCACCGGCCACTGGCAACTCGTCGGGGCATAAAGGCGTGAAGCTCTTCTGGGCGTCGACGTCGAATGAAGCGATGGCAGCTTTCGAAAGGCTCATGGTCGTTCTCGGGTGGTCTGCACGTACGAGCGCCTGAGGGCGAGCGTAGAAATCTTGAAGTATGGGACAGTTTACTGCGGGGATCGATGCTTTGCTGACTCACCTATTCTCAAGAACGCTGAAGTTCAAAGGTGGGAGCTGGCTTGCCTGCGATGATTGGAGTGAATCCACCAGCGCTATCGCAGGCAAGCCAGCTCCCACAGTTGGGTCAGCGTCAAACACTAGTTCATCCAATTGCCGCCATCAACGTTATAGGTCTGGGCCACCACATAATCGGCGTCCTTCGACGCCAGGAAGATCGCCATGCCGGTCAGGTCTTGCGCCGTGCCCATCCGCCCAAACGGCACCTCATCCCCTACGCGCTTTTTCTTCTCGCCAGGCGCCAGCCCTTCATGCCTGGCGAACAGCGCATCCACCCCATCCCAATGCTCACCGTCCACCACACCGGGGGCGATGGCATTCACATTGATGCCTTGCTTGATCAGGTTCAACCCCGACGATTGCGTCAGGCTGATCACCGCCGCCTTGGTCGCGCAATAGACCGCTACCAACGGCTCGCCGCGCCGCCCGGCCTGGCTGGCCATGTTGATGATCTTGCCGCCATGCCCTTGGCTGATCATCTGCCGGGCTGCGGCCTGCAGGGTGAACAGGGTGCCGGCGACGTTGATCGAGAACAGCCGTTCAAAGCTGTCGCGGGTGATGTCGACGATGGGGGCCAGGTCGAACAGGGCGGCGTTGTTGATCAGGATATCGAGCTTGCCCGCATGGCTCACCACCGTGGCGACGGCCGCGTCGATGGAGGCTTGGTCGGTGACGTCCATCGCCACGGCGTAAGCCTGCGGCCCCAGTTCGGCGGCGGTGGCTTGGGCCTGTTGCAGGTTGATGTCGGCAATGGCTACCGTGGCGCCTTCAGCGATGTAGGCCTGGGCAAACGCACGGCCAATGCCACGCGCCGATCCGGTGATCAGCGCGCTTTTACCTTCGAGTCGTTTCATGGGGTCTCCTGAAAAAGTTATTGCCGGTAGCCGGTGAGCGTCGCCGAGAACAGCTTGCCGCCCCTTGTTGTTGAGCCTCGATTACAGCAGCTTGGCCTGCCGCGTCACAAACGGCTGGCGAATGCGAGGCTGATACTTTTTTAACCTGAGGCACAGGATCAAAAAAGTATCAGTCTCAGGCGAAACCGGGGCTAGCGCACCGATTGCCAGTGAGGGTATTTTGGGAAAATTGCACCATCACAAGAGGCAGCACCATGCCCATCAGCCCCGCCACCCTGTTCGAGCACCGCCCTGCGGAGCTTGAGGTGATCCTGCCCGAACCGGAACACGGCTTTCGCTGGTTCGAACATGACTATCCCTATGAATTGGCGCGCTGGAACCATCATCCTGAATTCGAAATCCACCTGATCCGCCAAGGCAGCGGCAAGCTGGTGGCGGGCGACTATATCGGTGCGTTCAGCGCCGGGCATGTCGCGCTGATCGGCCCTGGCCTGCCCCACGACTGGATCGGTGACCTGGCCCCCGGCGAATACCAGCACGGACGCGATGTGGTACTGCAATTCGACGGCGCCGCCCTGCTCGCCCTGCGCACCACCCTGCCTGAGCTCGGTGATTTACAGTCACTGTTTGCACGGGCGCGACGGGGCATAGAATTCACCGGCGAGACCGCAACGAGCGCGGCAGGGCTGATGGAGGCCATCGGCAGCGCCCATGGGTTGCAACGCCTGACCCTGTTCCTGCAACTGCTCGACACCCTGAAGAACGCACCGCCTGCACAGGCCAATACCCTGGCCAGCCCGTGCTACGCACCGACCCTGGATGCGCGCAGCGCCGAACGTATCAACAAGGCGTTTGACTACCTGATGCGGGAGTTGACCGGCGATGTACGCCTGTCGGATATCGCCCGGCAATTGGACATGAGCGAACCGGGCTTTTCGCGGTTTTTCAAGCGCAACACCGGCCATGGCTTTATCGACCTGATGCGCAAGTTCCGGGTGCAGCGTGCCTGCCGCTTGCTGTTGCACAGCCAGATGTCAGTGGCGGACATCTGCTTTGAGGTGGGCTACGCCAACCTGTCGAATTTCAACCGCCACTTTCGTATCGAAATGCACCAGACGCCGAGTGAATACCGGCGGCAGGCCGCACTTCAATTATTCAACTGAGCCAGTTCCCGTTGTGCCAGGCGAGCAACCTGCAACTCATTCATGGCACGGTCGCGCTCCTGGTCTTCCAGAAACCAGGCGGCGGACAACCCGGCATGAGCCACCACCCATTGCAACAAGCGTGGACGCGAGAGACCCGCCGCCAAGGCGATAACCCCGACCTGGCGGCTGAAACGCAGCGGGTCGCTACTGGTCGGCAAATCCGGGTTGCAGATCAAATTAGCGTAATCGTAACCGCGCTCGCCCATCACCCGCTTTGGATCAATCGCCAGCCAGCCCCGAGAGCCAAAGTCGAGGATATTGTCGTGATGGCAATCACCATGCAGTACCACCACCTCCTGTTGCGCAGCCAGCAATGTGCGGGCCATTACCGCGCAGTCGCGTAAGGCGCCACCCTCCTGCTCGGCGGCGTGCCACAAGGAACTGAACCACTCGTCCAGCCCCACCAACCCTTCGGGCGGCGACGCACGAGGCGAATGCAGCCGGGCCAGGGTGGCGCAGGCTATCTGGCTGGCTTCGTCGTCCTGGCCATTGAGGGCCATGCGCATCAAGGAACCTGGCCCCGTGGCGCGTTCCATCAACACGGCGTTGTGGTCATGGGCGAATACGCGTGCCGCGCCGTCACCTGCCCACCAGCTCAACAGGCGGCCGCCGAGTTTTTCCTCAGGCGTATGGGCAATTTTCAGCATCGCCGGCACGCCTTTCCAGCGCACCGGCAAGAGGTGGCTGCCCGGTGTGACGATAGGCTCTCCATCGACACTCAGGTTCCAGGCACGCAGGTAGTGTTCGAACATCGGGTTCCTCCAAAGGGTTGGCGCGTCAGGATGACAGAAATCCCACTGTTTTCCTGACCAAAGCGTCGGCAAATTCGACTTTTTTCTAAACAGTTCAAGCCATTGACCCAAGTTGGTACAGCCTGTGCAAACGTTTGCGGAACGAACTTGACCGCTAAGTTCACTCCTCCCCGTCGAATCGGGTTTAAACCGCGTAAGAATAAGGACTTTCAATGCACCCCACCTCAAAGCCTCGTGCTGGTCTCGGCGTTTCGTTGCTACTGGCCGCCGTTACGGGAGTACTCAGTGCACCCATTTTGGCGCAGGAAAAGCCCATCGATGACTCAGCACAGGGCGAAACCCTCAGCCCTGAAGCCAACCCGCCGACGAAAAAAGGCGTCTATTTGTCCGAGTGGTTCAACCAGGACCTCACGCTGATCGGCAGCAAAGACATCAGTTTCGGTCCCAAGCCACAGGATGACGTCTATCTGGAATACGAGTACTTCGGGCGCAAGGGCCCCTTTGAGTTGTACGGCTATATCGATGTGCCGAAGATTCTCACCATCGGCAACAGTAATGACAAAGGCGTGTGGGACCATGGCTCGCCGGTGTTCATGGAGCATGAACCGCGGATCTCCATCGACTACCTCGCAGGACGCAGCCTGGCAATTGGCCCATTCAAGGAATGGTATGTGGCCTTTGACTGGATCTACGACCACGGCAGCCGCAAGGAAAACCGCGCCAACACTCTGTACAGCGGCCTGGGCACCGATATCGACACCCACTCGCGGGTCAACCTGTCGGCCAACTTCTATGGGCGCTACCAGTGGGAAAACTACGGCGCCAGTAATGAGTATTCCTGGGACGGCTACCGAGCGCAGATGAAGTACATCGTGCCCATCGGCAAGTTCGACAACGGCGCCTCGCTGACCTACATCGGTTTCACCAACTACGATTTCGGCTCGGACCTGCACAAGGACAACCCGGCGCGCACCGCCAATTCCCTGGTGGCCACCAACGTGTTGCTGTACTCGTTTACCCATCTGCGCTTTACCCTGGTCGGCCGTTACTTTCACAACGGCGGCAACTGGGAGGACGGCAGCGAGTTGAATTTCGGCGAAGGCAACTTCCGCGCACGCTCAGACGGCTGGGGTTACTACGCCGGCGTGGGCTATCAATTCTGATCAAGGAGCTGTAGATGAACGCATTGACCCGTGTCTCGCTGGCCGTCGGCCTGGCCCTATTGCCCCACATGGTGCTGGCGGATAGCCCAGCACCGATCAAACCCAAGGTGATGCTGATCACCATGTTTGCCCCCGAGGCGCAAACCTGGATCGACCGCCTCGAACTTAAACAAGAGGTACGCGTTCCAGGCTTGTCCGCCGAATATCCAGTGATTCGCTGCAACAACCAGGACGTGTGCCTGCTGGTGACCGGCATGGGCCAGACCAACGCTGCCGCATCTACCCTGGCCCTGGCCTTGTCGCCCAAGTTCGACCTGCGCCAGAGCTACTTCCTGATCGCCGGGATCGCCGGCATCAACCCCAAGCACGGCACCATCGGTACCGCCGCCTGGGCCCATTACCTGGTGGAGTTCGGCACGCAGTGGGAGCTGGATTCACGGGATGCGCCCAAGGACTGGCCGACGGGCTATATCGGGATCAACACCAAGGGGCCCAACGAAAAACCTCCGCTGGACTACAAGACCGAAGTGTTTGAGCTCAACCAAAAGCTGCAAGCCAAGGCGTTTGCCTTGTCGCACAAGGTGGAGCTGACAGAAAGCACAGAGTCCGCCGCCTGGCGCAAACACTACCCCGCCGCCCCGGCCAACCAGCCGCCGCAAGTCACCCGCTGCGACACCCTGGCGGGCAACACTTGGTTTTCCGGCACGCGGTTGAGCGAACGTGCCGAAGTCTGGACCCAGTTGCTCACCGACAACAAAGGCGAATACTGCACCACCCAACAGGAGGACAACTCCACCTACGAAGCGCTGCTACGCGCCAGCCGCGAAGGCTTGGTGGATATCCAGCGTCTGGCCGTGGTGCGCGCAGGCTCTGACTTTGACCGGCCTTACCCTGGCTACAGCGAAGTGGACAACCTGCTCAAGTATGCCGATCAGGGTGGGTTTGTACCGGCGCTGGAAAACCTGTACCGCACGGGCAACCCGTTGGTCCAAGCGATTGTGAAGAACTGGTCGGCGTGGGAAAAAGGCGTTCCCGAAACCGAATAAAGATCAACATTGTGGGAGCGGGCTTGCTCGCGAATGCAGAGTGTCAGTCGATATATAGGTGACTGATGCACCGCATTCGCGAGCAAGCCCGCTCCCACATTTCTATCCCATCAGGGCAGGAAAATGATTTTGTCTGGGCTGCCGTTGTTCACTTCTGCATAGCACTGAACACCCTCCACCAACGCCACTTCACGCAACCCCGTAGGCAGCGGCAACAGGCCTTCATCAAAGAAGCGCCCAAACGCCTCCAGCATCACCGCGCATTGTTCGCAGCTATAGAGCAAAGAGTTGATCCCCACCACCGACCCGCCCTTACGGTACAGCGCCAGGGCCGGTAACTGCACGAGGCCGTCAACCGGGGCGGCGATGATCGCAATGCGGCCGAACGGTGCCAGCCCCGCCACCGCGGCAGGCAGCCAGAAACCGGTGGTGTCAAAGATCACGTCGGCGCCGCCCTTGAACACGGCCTGCACTTGCGCGCCCAGCGCCTCTGGCTTGCCCAAGGCAATCGCGTCCAACCCTTGAGCCTGCAACAACTCGAGCTGATCGGCCTTGCGCACAGCCGCCAGCACCTGCGCGCCGCGTATCTTCGCCAGCGCCAGCGCCGCACTGCCGACCGCACCGTTGGCGCCAATCACCAGCAAGCGCGTGCCCTGGCCAACGCCGCTGCGCTCCAGGGCATCCCAGGCGGTGGTATAGGGCACGCCGAGGCTGGCCGCCTGGGCAAAGCTCAAATGCGCGGGTTTGTGCGCCACGCCCTTGGCGGATACGCGCAGGTATTGGGCATGGGAACCGTCAGCGAAAAAACCCAGGTCGCGACCGGTGCCCCAGACTGCCTGGCCGAGCAATGCTTGCGGCCCCTCCACCACCACGCCGGCAAAATCACGCCCTGGGATGCGTGGCAGCGTGGTGTAGGGGAAGCGGCCAAGCACGTTTTTCACGTCGCTGGGGTTCAGGCCCGCAGCGTTAATCTGCACCAGCACTTCGCCGGCAGACGGCACCGGCACGGGCACCTCCACCAGGCTCAGGTGGGCGAGGTCGCCGGTGGCGGTAAATTGCAGTGCGTTCATCGAGGGCATCCGTCGAAGGGAAAAGGGATCAGGACAACCAACCACTGACCAACTGTCGCGTCATGGGCCAGAGCTTTTCGCCGAGCAGCATGCCCATCAGGCCGACCAGTGCGATAGCAGGCGGTGCCGGTGAACGGAAGTCCAGCGCGCCGTAGATCACGCCGACAAACAGGCCGATGGCCAAGGAAATCAAATAGCTCATGAAGGCTGCGCCCGGTGGATTGATAGGCTCAGTCTAGGGCGCGCCTACCGTGGGTATCGGCCAAGTGCTTCAGGATTTCGGCCAACCCCGGTACTGGGACGGCGACACGCCCAGTTCACGTCGGAACATGTCGCTGAAGCTGCTGGGCGAATAGCCCAGGGTGTGCGCTATGCCGCTCACCGACTGGCCCTGGATCAACTCCGCCGCCGCCGTAGCCAACTGCACCTGACGGCGCCACTGGGCAAACCCCATGCCCAGGTGCTGCTGGAACAGCCGCGCTAAAGTGCGCACGCTGGCGCCCGCGGCCTCGGCGTGCTGCTCGAACGGAATGTCCAGGGAGGGCGACGCCATGACCGCCTGGCACGCATTGATCAGCCGACGATCCGCCGCCACCGGCATGGCGATGCGAATAGGCGAGCGCCGTGCGCGTTGCAACTCCAACAGGGCCAGGCCCACCACAGCGTCATAGTAAACCGCATCACCGTGATCACCCTGCTCGACCAAGGTCACGATCAACTCCCGCAACAAGCGGCCCACTTCGATCACCTGCACCTGGCTGTCCAGCGTCGCCGCCAACGCCGGGCGCAGGTAGATATTGCGCATCTGCAAATCGGAGACCACGCGGATGCCGTGCTCCACCCCCGGCGGCAACCACACTGCACGCTGGGGCGGCACTACCAGGGCTTCGCGGGGCGTCTCGACCCACATCACCCCGCTCATGGCGTAGAGCAGTTGGCCCCAATCGTGGCTGTGCGGCTCTACGTATAATCCACGCGGGTAGGTACGCGCCAACGGTTGCACGGGAACGGCGTGATCAGTGAGGTCGGGAGGCGCGGCCAGGGCCATGGCGGGTACACATCAATCAAGGATGGGCCGCCATGGTAAAGACTGGCCGCGGGCAAGCGAACTGTTTTTACTCACCCTGCAGGCACCGGGTATCCGGGCCCGCAGGTCAATGCTGTCAACCGTGGGCCGACTTGGCGCATTCGCAACCCGTTGCGGCGGCGCAGGGTTCACCGTGAGCATGGTGCTCGGCACAGCCCTGGCAGCAATAGCCCTTGCCGTCTTTCATGATTGCGTCAGCGCCCAATACACATTTGCAGTGAGGGCAAGCACAGGTTTGATCTGGCATGGTCAGACTCCTTTTTCATGGTCGTCCGATGCAGCGAGCGCCGCACCTTAAGCAGTGACCTTGGACAGGCAGGCATGGTTCAGCGCCGTCAGTCGGCTCGGCGGCTATTGCTGCGGTACATGAACACCAACGCCAGGGCGAGCAACAGCATCGCGAGAATACGGCTGCCCGACAGCTCGATCGCCGGGTTGCCCAGCCAGCCGAAGTTGTCGATCAGCATGCCCATGCCCAGTTGCCCGACAATCACGGCCACCGTGGCGACGGCCGTACCGACCACCGGCACCGCGCCGACCATCACCATCATGTACACCACGCCAAACAGGGCACCCGTCAATTGCCACTTGGGCACCTCCAGCAGGCTGACGGCCTGGGCCGGCTCGAAGAAAAATATCAACAGCGCCGTGGTCAGCGCGCCCACCGCGAAGGTCAACAGGCTGCTGCGCAACACCCCCACAGTCTGGCCCAGACGCCCATTAATAGCGGCCTGCACACTCAGCACCGCCCCTGCTGCAATCACCACCACCAACAACATAAACAGATTCATCGCCTTAGCCTCGTGCAATCAGAACCAGAGCCGCCACAATCAACGCCAACGCGATCCAGCGCTCGCCATTGACGCGTTTGCGCGCCGTGCCGAACCAGCCGAAGTGGTCGATCAACACACTCTTGCCCACCTGGCCCGAGAGGATCGCGATCATGGTCATCGCGATGCCGATGTGCGGTGTGGCCAGGGTCAACACCACTACATACATTGGCCCCAGAAACCCGCCGATCAACTGCCAGCGCGGCAGTTGCGTGAAGGCCGGGCCCTTTTGCGGGCCGCTGAACAGCAGCAGTAAGAACAGAACCGCCGTGCCAACGCCAAAGATGCTCAACGTCGCCCACAAATGCCCGACCTGCGCGCCCAATGGCCCAAGCAACCCGGCCTCCACCGACAGGCCCATGCCCGCCAGAATCACCAACGGCAACAGCAGCAGCCGTAAAAGGTTATTGCTCGGCCTGGCCTGCGCCAGCCCCTCGGTAGAACGTGCCTGCATACATCACCCGTGTATCAAGAAAGAAAAACATGGCGCGCATTATCCGGTGGCCGTGCTGTGCGATAAATGGGATTATACGGACAACACCTTTGCGCAAAACGCACAGCCTGGAGAGATGATGCAGGGCTTGAATGAACTGAGTTTCAAGGCGCTACGCCTGTTTGTGGCCGTGCTGGACCAGGGCAGCTTTTCCGAAGTAGCCCGCCGTGAAAGCCTGGCGCCCTCCTCCATCTCGCGGCAGATTCAACTGATGGAGCAGGCCGTCGGCCAGCAATTGCTCTACCGCCATACGCGTGCCGTCAGCCCCACCGAAGCCGGCCGCCTGCTGGGCCGCCACGCACGCTTGCTACTGGAGCAATTGGAGACGGCGAACCAGGCCCTGCAGGAGCAAGACAGCGAGCCCAGCGGCCTGGTGCGCATCAACGCGCCCATGGTGTTCGGCCAGCGCCACCTTGCACCCTGGCTGGGAGCGCTGTGCCGGCGCTACCCGAAGTTGCAGCTGGATATCCAGCAAACCGACACCTTCGTCGACCCGCTGCAAGATGGCACCGACCTGCTGTTTCGTATTGGCGTGCTCAATGACTCGGGCATGCAGGCGCGCATCTTCGCGCCGCAACGCTTTCGCATCGCGGCCAGCCCTGCTTACCTGGCCCAACATGGCACGCCGCGCCACCCTGACGAACTGGCCCACCACCATTGCCTGGCCTACAAAGGCATCACCGGTCAGCAGCGCTGGTTCTTCCGCCGCGGCCAAGGCGACTGGACTGCCTACAGCGTCAGCGGCCCCATCACCGGCAACCACGCCGACACCCTCACCCACGCCGCCGAACAAGGCCTGGGCCTGGTGGTGTTTCCGTCCTGGCTGATTGGCGAAAGCCTGCGCGCCGGTACCTTGCAGGCGGTGCTGAGTGAGTACGAGGTCGCGACAACCCTGGAGCCCCAACAGATCGCCGCGTTGTGGCCGGGCAGCCGCAGACTGTCGTTGAAGGTGCGCACGGTGATCGACTATTTCGTGGAGTGTTTTGGGACGGTGCCGTATTGGGATCGGTGACGGATTTTGACGCTGCTGAACGGCGCCAGTGAAGGAATATTCCTAGTAGAAAACGTAGGCCCGTTCTGATTTTGAGGGCCAGTATTTCTGGGGACGGTGCGCTGGGGCAGACTTTAGCCAAATTTATTTGGAGAGACTTCATGGTCACTACGTACCACACACCATCCCGCGCTGAACGAGCGGCCGCCAGTGGTCGTGCCATCTTTGATAGCGGTCGTAGTTTTGGCTATATTTGGCCAAAACACGGAGAAGCCCCCATGATTACCGTTGCCCTCGGTGAGGCAAAAAACAACCTGTCCAAACTGGTCGATGAAGCCGCCGCTGGCAAAATCATCACTATCGCCAAACATGGTCGCGCAATGGCGCAGCTCGTCCCGCTTGGTAAGTCCAAGGGCCGGCGAATTGGCGCAATGAAGGGCGAGTTGACCATTCCTGAAGACTTCGACGCCCCACTCCCCAGCGATCTTTTGGATGCCTTTGAGGCCAGTCATTCATGAGGCTATTGTTGGATACCCATATCCTGCTATGGGCACTCAACGATGACTCCAAACTGTCCGGTAAAGCCCGCAAGCTGATAGAAAACGCCGCCGAAATTTACGTCAGTGCGGCGACATTTTGGGAGATGGCAATCAAGGTTAGCTTGGGAAAGCTCGCTGTGGACTTAGATAAAATTCGCGAATACTGCCTGGAAAGTGGCTTCGTCGAATTACCCATCAGCCTGGAGCATGCCATTGCCGTCAGGGATCTTGAACATCATCACAAGGATCCCTTCGATCGGCTGATCATTGCAACAGCCATGACTGAGCCGATGAAGCTATTGACTGCTGACCCAGAAGTTGCCCAATACACATCCTTGGCCATCTTGGTGTAGGCACTGCCTCGGCAATGCACCTCAGTGTCAGAACAACCACTGCCCAATCAACCACGCATTCGCCCCACTGATCACCGCGAACAGAAACCACGCCAGCAGCCGCGTGGGCAGCCGATTGACGAACGGCCCCATCAATTGCTTGTCACCGGTCATGCGGATCAACGGGTACAACGCAAAGGGCAACTGCAGGCTCAGTACCACCTGGCTGAGAATCAGCAGCTTGCCGATGGCATCATCACCCATCAGCCATACGCCTAGAAACGCCGGGATCAACGCCAGCCCACGGGTAATCAGGCGGCGCTGCCAGCAAGGTATACGTAGGTTGAGGTAACCCTCCATGATCACTTGGCCGGCAATGGTGCCGGTAAAGGTCGAACTCTGGCCCGAAGCAAGCAAGGCGATACCGAACAGGATGCTGGCGAAAGCACCGCCGACCAGGGGGTCGAGCAGGTGATAGGCGTCCTGGATTTCCACCACATCGGTATGGCCGGTCTTGTAGAAGGCCGCTGCGGCTAGCACCAGGATCGCGGCGTTGACCAACAGCGCCAAGGCCAGGGAGCCGATGGTATCGATACGCGCCAGCTTGACTGCATCCTGCTTGCTCGCCAGGTCCTTGCCGATCAGGCGGGTCTGCACGATAGAGGTGTGCAGGTAGAGGTTATGGGGCATGACCGTAGCGCCGAGGATGCCGATGGCCAGGTACAACGGCGCCGCATCGCTGATGGCCGACAGTGACGGGGTGAACCCGCTGAGCACGTCGGGCCAGTAGGGTTTGATCAGCACCAGTTCGATGAAAAAGCACACGCCGATGGTGGCGACCAGCGCCAGCATGATCGCTTCGAGGCGGCGAAAACCACGATTTTGCAGGGCCAGGATCAACAGCGTATCGAAGGCAGTGATGACAATGCCGGTGGTCAACGACACGCCCAGCAACAGGTGAAACGCCAGGGCGCAGCCGAGCACTTCGGCAAGGTCTGTGGCGATGATGGAGATTTCCGCCAACACCCACTGGGTACGAGCAGAGCGCTGGCTGTAGCGCTCACGGCACAGTTGCGCCAGGTCCTTGCCAGTGGCGATGCCCAGCCGTGAACACAGGCATTGCACCGCCATCCCCGCCAGGCTGGCCAGCAGCACCACAAACAACAGGCTATAGCCGTAGCGTGAACCGGCCTCAATGGCCGTTGCCCAGTTGCCGGGGTCCATGTAGCCAATGGAGATCAACAGGCCGGGGCCAGCGAACATCAGCACCCGTTTAAAAAACGAGGCCTTGGGATCAACAGCGACAGAGCCGGCCACTTCCGGCGGGCAAAACGGAGCGGTAGCGATTTTCGGCAGGCTGAATTTCACGCGGTATTCCAGGCAAATACACAAGACTTGGGCAGCAGCTTATCAGTCGGACGCGACCGTGCGCATCACCGTGTCTCGCGGCAGGTCAAACGCTTCCACCACTTGCACCACCAGCTCCAGTTCCTGGTTGAGCGCCTCGCGCTCCATGCGTTGGCGGATCACGCCGACCACCAGTACCGCCAAGGTGGTGATCGAATACGCCGGGCCGGAAAACGCCCGCACCCCGCTGACCAGCAACATCGCCGCAGCCAGCGCCTGGCCCACTACCGGAATCGCCGTCGCCGCACCGCGCCGCAGGATAAACCCGGTCAGCCCGGCCAACGCCGTGCCGCTCAAGGCTGCGGTAGCCGAACGGCCCACATCCAAGCGGTTGAACAACCCCTGCTCTTTTTGTGCCGCCGCCTTGAGCTCGGCCTCGAACGCCTGGCGATCAGCGCGGCTGAGTTTGTCCTTGTACTGCTCGATCAGTGTTTCTGCGACCTGCCCTTCGATCTCGGCAAGCGCCACGTGCTCAAGTGGTTGATCGAATTTGATACCCAGGCGTTGCGCCACATCTTCGGCAATCTGGCGATAGCCCACGCCATGGCCACGGGCCAGGTTCATAAAGCTATCACCGCCCATGCGCTGCAATTCAATGGCCAGTTTCAACGGCTCACGCACACTGGCATCAATCGCGGCACTGCGCTTTTGCGCCATCAGTTCGGCAAGAAACTTCAGCTCCTCCGGCCGCGCTTGCACCAACGCCGGGTACAGGTCCCCGTCCGCTTCGGCAAACCGCACGTCACTGCTGCGCGAGTCCACACGGATCATGCCGCGCCGCTCCTGCAGCAAATCGGTGTACTGCACCACCGTCTTCAACTGCGGCCAATAGGCGGCATGATCGAAGCTGGCCAGGTGCACATTGGTGACCTTGGCCTTGAGCGCGGGCGTCACGTCAATCGCATAGCGACCGATGCAACGCTCGGTATCGGGCTTCATGGCCAGCGCCCAGTCCTTGCTGGAATGGCAGTTGATGAGCCGCCCCTTGAGCGGCGCCGACACTTCGTCCCACGGGCTCGAAGTGCAGATCGCGCCGCCCATCAACAACAGGTTATTCAACGGCAATTCGCGAGCGATCTCGGGGCTGGCCAGCAGGCTCTTGACCAGAATGCGTGCGCCCAGGGAATGGCCGATCAGGTTGATGCGCCGCACCGGCAGCGCCTGGTTGCGCAGGTAGCCGGCCAGTTCGGGCAACAAGGTCTTGGCCACTTCATCCACCCGTGCCTCGACACTTTTGTAATGGTCGAGAAAATAGGCAATAGCCTTGCCCACGCCCACCGTCGCCGCGCCCAGGCCGCCACCGCCGAGCAGCGAGGCGAGCACGTCCTTGAACGGTGCAAACAGGTTTTCCAGAAAATGCCCCGCCGGCCAGAACAGCATCAAGTTGGTCGAACCTTCGATACCCGCCAACTGCTGCTTGAAGTTGCCCAGTTGCTGGCGGTTGAAGAACGCCGAGTAACCGTGAACATAGAGATTGAGCACATCCCCCTGGGGCTCGCCACACAGGACGAACGTGGGCTTGCGGGTGCGGTGCATTTCATCCCACTGGTG
>NZ_SMOF01000001.1:2534246-2574009 GCF_018135665.1 Pseudomonas sp. B2021 | reverse complement strand
GGGGGCCGCCGCCACGCGCCATCCATGGCGCGGGGCGGCTAAACCGGCATCCCTGCCGGTTTACCCCCCCAATCACTGTCGAATTCCGGCCAGCGTGGTTTAACGGGGCGCTTAAGATCAAAAGCAGATCAAGAGCGGCTCGCTTCGCATCGTGGTTACCGGGGGCATGCCTGCCCCCACATATCTCACCGAGTTCACCTTCAAAAACCGGTCGGCTATAAGGCCGCCGCGCTCTGCTTTTGATCTGCAATCGCCCCGTTAAACCACGCTGGCCGAACGCAGGTTTTGCAGCGTGGGTAACCCGGCAGGACGCCGGGTTAGCCGCACTGGGCCAGGGATGGCCCATTGCGGCGGCCCACGCTGCAAAAACTGCGTTCGGGCACACCGAGCCTAGGCGAGGTGCCGAGTGGTGGGGCGAAGGCCTTTTGGTTACTTTTGGGCCTTTCCAAAAGTGACCCGCTGTCAGAGCGGAACCATAAGTGGCCGTTACCGCAGGAATGGATATGTACGCAGACAAACCGTTATCGCAGGCAAGCCAGCTCCCACATTCAGACAGGTTTACAACCTTCACGAAACAACCTCCACAGCCACCCCTTCCAACCACCACCTGGCCAACCCCAAAACATTCGGCGCCTTGAGCAACGTAAAGTGATTCCCCCCGCCATACCAAACCTGCAACCCACCCCCCTGCCCTCGCCACCCCTCAACCATCAACCCCTGCTCACGCTGGTTCCCCGCCGCATCCAGCGCCGGGTCCTGCGCCAACACCAGCCGCACCACCCCGTCATACCGCCCCTGCGGCTGATACACCGTGCGCAACGCCGCCGCGTAAGTACGCGCCGGCCCATTCATCGCCTCCACCGCCGCACGCGCTGGCAACAACCCCACACTCACCATCCCCCCATGCAACGCTTGCCGCTGCGCCACCTCATCGCGCCCGGCAAAGTCCACAGCATCAATCCCCAGCGACTTCCCAGCCGCCAACTGCATCGCCTCGATCAACCGCAACAACGCCGCCGTCGAGGTATAAGCCTTGCTCGCACGCCCCGGCGCCTCGCTGTCGATCACCGTCAAAGAGCCCACCTCACGCCCCATCGCCTGCAAGCGCAACGCCATTTCCAGCGCCACCCAGCCGCCGAACGAATGCCCCACCAGATGCACCGGCCCCTCGGGGCATTCCTGTTCCAGCGCGGCCAGGTAACACTGGGCCGCCGCTTCCACCTGGCTATGGGGCACCGCTTCGCCATCCAGCCCGCGTGGCTGCAAGCCATACAGCGGCCAGTCGCGCCCCAAAGCTTCGCTCAAGCCGACAAAGCCGGTGACGCTGTCTCCCGCGCCCGGCACGCAGAACACCGGTGCATAACCGGCGCACCCGCTCTGGATGCGCAGCAAGGGTGAGTGCGCCGCGCAACTCACCGGGGTGCTCGCCGCCAGCGCTTGGCTCATGGCCTGGCCAAGGCTCTGGATATGCGGCGCCTGCATCATGCTCTGGTGATCCCCCGGCACCTGCACCTGGCGCAGTTGCCCAGGCGCCAGGGCGGTGTCCCACCCCAGCGCGGCACTGCGCCGCGACAGTTCGGTGGGCCGCTGCTCGGCGCTGAACAGGTGCACCGGGATCGGCAGCGGGAACAGGCTGTAGTGGGCCAGGGCATGCCCATGCCCGACTTCCCGTTGCAAAAAGCTCAACAGGTCGGCGTCCGTCGCCGCTGCCATTTGCGCGTATAGCAAACCTTGATCGCGACAGCGTTGCAGCAAAGCCGCAATGTCCAGCTGTCCAAGGCCTGCCTCCAGTTGGTCCAGGCTCGCCAGCTCATCCACACCTCCCTGTGCCTTCCAATAGGCCGTGCACTGCAACAACAAATGCCGCTTGAGGGCATCCGGCCCGCTCCAGCGCGCTTTGCCCTGGTCGGTCATTCGCGGCACGTAGCTGTCGATCAAGCCGAGAAACGCCACGGCCTCATCCTGCCCCAGCAACTGCATGGCAACTTCATAGGCCAGCACGCCACCAAAAGACCACCCCGCCAGCCGGTAAGGGCCGTGGGGCTGGATCTGGCGAATCAGCCCGACCATGCGCGCAGCCAGGCCTTCCATGCTGTCCAAGTGCGCCTCGCCCAGCGCCAGGCCCGGCAGGCCATAAATCGGGTAATCGCCCGGCAGGTGCTGGCCAAGCGCCGGGAAGTACACGTCCATGCCGCTGAACTCATGCACCAGAAATAACGGTGCCTGCGACCCACGGCTGCGCACCGTGATCACCGCCGTCTCAGGCAGCACGTCGTCACCGCGCAGGCGCAGCAGCGCCGCGACCGAGGCCACGCTGGCATGCTCGAACAGCTCGGCCAGCGACACCGGCAACCCGGCCTCGTCCAGCCGATTGACCAGGCGCATCGCCAACAAGGAGTGCCCGCCCAGTTCAAAGAAACTGTCATGGCGCCCCACCGGCTCAAGTTTCAGCACCTCGGCCCACAGCTGGGCCAAGGTCTGTTCCAGTGCATCGACCGGTGCTTCAAATGTGCCGCTGGCCGAAGCGTCCCACGTCGGTAACGGCAAGGCTTTGCGATCGACCTTGCCATTGGCCGTCAACGGCAAATGCTCCAGTGCGACAAAGGCCGAGGGCACCATGTAGGCCGGCAAGTGCGCCTGCAGGTAAGCGCGCACCGACTCGATGCCGACCGGCTCGCCCGCCCAGGTGAAATAGGCCACCAGACGTTTGTCCCCCGGCACGTCTTCGCGGGCCAGCACCACCCCTTCGCGAATGCCGGCGAATGTCGCCATGCCTGCTTCGATCTCACCCAGCTCAATGCGGAAGCCGCGGATCTTCACTTGGTCATCATTGCGCCCGATGCACTCCAGCAGGCCGTCCGCGCTCCAGCGCCCGAGGTCGCCGGTGCGGTACAGCAAGGCGCCTGGGCTGAACGGGTTCTGCACGAACTTTTCCGCCGTCAATTCAGGGCGGTTCAGGTAGCCCTGGGCGACACCGTCGCCGCCGATGCAGATTTCACCGGTCGCCCCCACAGGCAGCAACTGCAACTGCGTATCCAGCACGTAGACCTGCGTGTTGGAAATGGGTCGTCCTACCGGCACGCTGTCGGCATCAGCGGTAAGCGCGTGCACCTCATAAGTGGTGGCGTAGGTGGTGGTTTCGGTCGGCCCGTAGCAATGCACCAGGCGCAGCCCCGGAGCCAATGCCAGCAGGTTGCGAAACGCCGCCGGGTCGGCACGTTCGCCGCCGCACAGCAAAATACGCAAGCCGGCCAGGGCCTGGGGAATCAGTTGCACATATTGGTTGAATAGCGCCGTGGTGACGAACAGCACCGTCACGCCCTGAAGTGCCGCGCCAAACGCCAGCGGGTCGAGCAAGGTGGCGTGGTCGATCACCTGCACCTGACCGCCGTTGAGCAATGCCCCCCACACATCCATGGTGCTGGCATCGAACGCCGGGTTCGAAGCGAAGGCCACGCGGTCATGGGGATTGAAATCGGCGTAGCCGTTGTTGAGCACCAGGCGCGTGATGCCACGGTGCGGCACCAATACGCCTTTAGGCATGCCGGTGGAGCCGGAGGTGTACATGATGTACGCCACGCTGTGCGAGGATTGCGGCAGGCCCGGGTTGTGGTCGGGGTGTGAGTCAAGGGCCAGGGTGTCCAGGTCCAGGCGCTGCGTCGCGCTCTCCACGCTGCAGTCGCTGCCGGTCAACAGCCAGGCAGCGCCGCTGTCTTGCAGCATGAAGGCCTGGCGTTCGGCCGGCGCGTTGATGTCCAGCGGCACATAGGTGGCGGCGCATTTGAGAATCGCCAGTTGGCTGATCAACAACGCCACCGAGCGTGGCAGCAGGATCGCCACGTTATCGCCGGGGCACACACCCAGGCCGAGCAGGTGATGGGCCAGGCGGTTGGCGCGGCGGTTGAGTTCGCCATAGCTTATCCGTTGTTCGCCATGCAGCACCGCCACCGCATCGGGGCGCGCCTGGGCCTGGGCTTCGAACAGCTGTTGCACGCTGTGTTCACGGGGGAACGCGCGGGCCGTGACGTTGAAGCCCTCAAGCAGTTGCTGGCGTTCGGCCTGGGGCAGGATCGACAAGCCATTGAGCGCGATGTCGCTGCGCTCTTCCAACGCCTGCACCACCTGCGCCAAGGCGTTATGCAGGTAGTCGCCCAAGCGTCGGGCCCCCTGCCCCATGGCCGTGAGGCTGAAACCTTCACCCAGGTCATCCACGCTCACCGACACGCCGTAGTGGGTGTGCTCCTCGGTCTGGAGCACTTCGACCCCCTGCCACGCCTCGGCCACGCCCCCGGCCTGGGGCGCGCTGTGGCGGTAGTTGAACAGCACGCTGAACAACGGCGTAGCCATCGGTACGCCGCTGCAACGCTGGGCCAGCGCCAAAGGCGCGTGTTCATGGCTGAGCAGTTGGGTCAGGCGCCCATGGGTGGCACGCAGCGCGGTCAGTACCGAGTGTTCACCCAGGTCGACTCGCAACGGCAAGGTATTGATAAACACGCCCATGGCACGCTCGGCGCCTTCGCCACCTTGCAGGCGGCCGAGCATCACCGTGCCGAACACCACCTGTTCACGGGCGCAGACCGTGCCCAGCACATGGGCCCAGGCCAGGTGCATAAGGCTGGCGGCGCTGACGCCGGCTTGACGCGCCTGAGTGCGCAGGCGCCGACTCAACCCCAGGTCGAGACTCACCTTCACGCGCTCATCGGCGCCCAGGTGCGGTAGGTCGGTGGGTTCGTCGACCTCAGCGAGCATCTCGCAGAAAAACGTCTCGTGGTCCTCAGCGCCCAGACGAGTCTGGGCCACGTAGTTGCGGTACGGCACGGGCGCGGCCAAGGTGTCTTGGGTGCCCAACAGGAAGGCCTGCATTTCGTGTTGCAGGATGTCCAACGCGATGTGGTCCATCACCAGATGGTGGAACAGCAACGTCGCCACCACCCGTTGCGACTCCTCGGCATACACCAGGCGCATCAAGGGTGCCTTGGCGAGGTCCAGGCGTGGCGGCACCGGGCCGTTTTCAACCCGTAATGAGGCGGTGCGCCACACCACCTGCACCGGCTCCTCCAGCCCGTCCCAGTGGAAGGATGAACGCAGGATGTCATGGCGCTGGATCACCGCCTGCAAGGCGTGGGCGAAGGCGTCCAGGCGCAGGCGGCTGTCGAAGGCAAACTGCGCCTGCAGCACATAGGCGTCGTCTCCCTGCACGGCGCGATGCTGATACAGGATGCCGGCCTGCAAGGGTGCCAGCGGGTAGATGTCCTGCACATTGGCCGCGCCGCCGGGGATGCAGGCGACGATGCGCTCGATGGCAGCGGGGTCCAGGGTGATCAGCGTAAGCATGTCCGGCGTAATCCGGGTGCAATCGGCCGCGATACGATTGGCCGGCACCGCCACTTCACGCCCACCGCCCAAGGCCGCGGCCAGGGCGGACAAGGTCGGTTGGCCAAACAGTACTTTTACATCTGCCGACAAGCCCAGGCGGCGCATGCGCCCCATCAGGCTGACTGCCAGCAATGAGTGGCCACCCAATTCAAAGAAATTGTCATGCCGGCCCACGCGCTCCACGTTGAGCAATTCAGCCCACAGTGCGGCCAGGGTGATTTCCGTATCACCCACGGGCGCTTCATAGTCGCGCACACTCAACGCGTCCAGGCCCGGCGCCGGCAGCGCCTTGCGGTCGAGCTTGCCGTTGGGGCTCAGCGGCAGCACCTGAAGATGCACAAAGCTCGCCGGCAGCATGAATTCCGGCAGGTGTTGCAGCAGGTGGGCGCGCAGGCTTTCGACCTCGCTCGGCACGCCGGTGTAATAGGCGATCAGGCGCTGCTCGCGGGCAATCACGGCAGCTTCCTGCACCGCTGGATGCTCGGTCAGGCGCGCCTGGATTTCCCCCAGTTCGATGCGCAGGCCACGAATCTTCACCTGGTCATCATTGCGCCCCAGGTACTCGAGAGTGCCGTCAGGCAAGTAGCGGCTCACGTCACCGGTGCGGTACATGCGCCCCGGGGTGAACGGGTCGTCGAGGAAGCGTTCGGCGGTCAGCTCAGGGCGGTTGAGGTAACCCCGCGCCACCTGCACGCCTGCGATGAACAATTCACCGACCACCCCCAATGGCACCGGCTGCAACTGCCCGTCCAGTACATACAGGCGCGTGTTGGCAATCGGCTTGCCGATGGGCGTGTTATCCGGCACCAAGGCACCCGCGCAGTCCCATGCGGTGACATCCACCGCCGCTTCGGTGGGGCCATACAGGTTGTACAAGCCAACCTCCGGCAATTGCTGCTTGAAGCGCCGCACCAGGCTGCCCGGCAGGGCTTCGCCGCTGCACATCACCCGCACCAGCCCGGCGGCCTGGCTGACATCGCCGTGGGCCAGGAACACGTCGAGCATCGACGGCACAAAATGCAGCGTTGTGACCCGCTCGGCCTCGATCACCTGGCACAGGTAGTCAGGGTCTTTATGCCCGCCAGCGCGCGCCATGACCAAGCGTGCGCCAGTGAACAGCGGCCAGAAGAACTCCCACACCGACACGTCGAAGCTGAACGGGGTTTTCTGCAAGACCGTATCGCTGGCGGTCAGCCCGTATTCGTCCTGCATCCACAGCAGGCGGTTGACCACCCCAGGGTGTTCGTTGATCACGCCCTTGGGCTGGCCGGTGGAACCGGAGGTGTAGATCACATAGGCCGCCACGCTGGCCGCCTGCGGGTTATGGGTGGGCTGGTGCTGCCAGGTGGGTGAATCGAGGTTGACCACCGGGACCTCGCCCAGCAACCCAAGGGTGCTGGCCTGGGCCAGCACCACCGTCGGCGCGCTGTCGTGCAGCATGTAGGTGATGCGTTCCAGCGGGTAGGCCGGGTCCAGCGGCACATAGGCGGCGCCGGCTTTGAGGATCGCGTACAGGCCAATGACCATGTCCAGGCCACGCTCCACGCAGATCGCCACCCGCGCCTGGGGCTGCACACCCAGGGCTTGGAGGTGATGGGCCAATTGGTTGGCACGCGTGTTCAGTTCGGCATAGCTCAGTTGCTGCGCGCCCGCCTTCAGGGCAATGGCCTGGGGCGTGCGCAGCACCTGGGCTTCAAACAGGCCGTGCAGGGTCTGGTCGAGGTTGTAGCTAACGGCAGTGGAGTTGAAATCCACCAGCAGTTGCCGACGCTCGCGCGCATCCACCAGCGGCACGTGCGCCAGCACTGCCTGGTCGTTATCGACCATGGCCTGCAACACGCGGGTGAAGTAGCCGACGTAACGCTGCATCGTCGATTCGTCAAACAGGGCCACGGCATATTCCAGCGCACCGAGGATGCTGCCCTGCACTTCGCCCAGGTTCAACGACAGGTCGAACTTGGCGAAATGGCTGTGCTCGACAATGCTCTCCAGGGCCAGGTCGCCCAGGGCCAGGGTCGGCGCGCTGCTGTCCTGCCAGCTCAGCAGGGTCTGGAACAGTGGGCTGTGGGCCAGGCTGCGCGGCGGCCGGGTAATTTCCACCACCTGCTCGAAGGGCAAGTCCTGATGGGCCTGGGCTTGCAGGATCAGCGCCTTGACCCGCGCCAGCAATGCCTCGGTGCTCAGCTCGCCCGAGGTGTCGATACGCAGCGCCAGGGTGTTGACGAACAGGCCAATCAGCCCTTCGACTTCGGTGCGCATGCGGTTGGCCACCGGCGTGCCGATCACCAACTCGGGCTGCCCGGACAAGCGTGCCAACAGCGAAGCCCAAGCGCTCATCAAGGTCATGTACAAGGTGGTGCCATGGCGTTGGCTCAAGGCCTTGAGCCCGGCGGTGAGGCGCTCATCCAGGCGCACTTCGACACTGCTGCCAGCGTAGTCCTGCTGCGCCGGGCGCGGGCGGTCGGTGGGCAAGGTCAGCAACGCCGGCGCACCGGCCAACGCCTGTTGCCAGTAGCTGCTTTGGCGCTGCAGCACCTCGCCGCTCAGCCACAGGCGTTGCCACACGGCAAAGTCGGCGTACTGGATCGGCAAGGGCGGCAGCGGGTCGGCGTGGCCGTGGCTGAAAGCCTGGTACAGCGCCATCAGCTCGCGGGTCAGCACGCCCATGGACCAGCCGTCGGAGACGATATGGTGCAGGGTCAGCAACAGCACATGGTGATCATCGGCCATCACCACCAGGCGCCCGCGCAGCAACGGGCCGCGCTCAAGGTCGAACGGTGCCGAGGCTTCGCCGTGGATCAGCGCGTCCAGGGCCTGTTGCGGCTGCGGGTGGCGACGCAGGTCCTGCACTTGCAGCGCCAACACCTCTTCGGCCGGCACGACCAGCACCTGGGCCTGGTCACCCTGCTGGGCGAAGCGGCTGCGCAGGGTTTCATGCCGCGCCACAATGCGCGCCAGGGCCCGTTGCAGCGCCTGTACATGCAACTGCCCGCGCAACCGCAGGCCGATGGGAATGTTGTAGGCGGTGTTGGCCCCTTCCATCAACGCCAGGAACCACAGGCGTTGCTGGGCGAAGGACAGCGGCACGTCGTCATCACGGTTGGCCGGCAAGATATCCGGCAAGGTGCTGCGACCGGCCTGGGCCAGCACCTCGGCGACCGCCGCCAGTTCAGCGTTGGCAAACAGGTCGCCCAGCGCCAATTCGACGCCCAGCCGCTGGCGCACCTGAGACACCATGCGCATGGCCAGCAGCGAATGCCCGCCCAGCTCAAAGAAATGGTCGTAACGCCCCACGCGTGGCACCTGCAACACGTCGGCCCAGATCTGCGCCAGCACGGTTTCGATTTCGCCCTGGGGCACGGCGTACTCGCGGGTAAATACCGCGGCCATGTCCGGCGCCGGCAGGGCCTTGCGGTCGAGCTTGCCATTGGCCGTCAGTGGCAGTGCGTCGAGCTTCATGAACGCGACAGGCACCATGTAGTCGGGCAGATGCGCCACCAGGTGGGCGCGAATCTCGGCCAGCGTCAGCGGGTCCAGTTGTGGGTTTTCGGTGAAGTAGGCCACCAGCCGTTCCTCACGCACCACCGCCACTGCTTCGAGGATGCCGGGCAATTGGTTGAGCTGGGTTTCGATTTCGCCCAGTTCGATGCGCACGCCACGGATTTTCACTTGGTCATCGTTGCGCCCCAGGTAGTCGAGCGTGCCGTCCGGCAACCAGCGCACCAGGTCACCGGTGCGGTACATGCGCCCTGCATTGAACGGGTCGCGCACAAAACGCTCGGCGGTCAGTTCCGGGCGGTTGAGGTAACCGCGTGCCACGCCTTTGCCGCCCACGTACAACTCCCCCGCCACCCCCAGCGGCACCGGGCGCTGGTGTGGGTCGAGCACGTAGACCTTGGCATTGGCGATGGGCTTGCCGATATGCAACGGCTGGCCCGCCTCGACCTTGCCGGAAGTGGCCACCACCGTGGCTTCGGTGGGCCCGTAGTTGTTGATCAGCTCAAAGCGCTGCGCCCGCCCGAACTGGCGCAGGCGGTCGCCACCGACCAGCAAGGTGCGCAAGGTCGGGTGCTCGATGTTCTGGCTGAAGGCGTATTCCGCCACCGGCGTCGGCAGAAAGCTCACGTCCAATGGCTGCGCGCACCACCAGGCCAGCAGTGCGTCGATATCTTCGCCGCCCTCATGGGCCGGTGGCAGGTGCAAGGTGGCGCCCACACACAGCGCCGGCCACACTTCCCAGGCCATCGCGTCAAAGCCGAAACCGGCAACACTGGCGGTGTGCCGGCCGGCGCGCAGGTCGAAGGCGCTGCAATGCCAGTCCACCAGGTTGGCGACAGTGTGGTGTTCCACCATCACCCCTTTGGGCAAGCCGGTGGAGCCGGAGGTGTAGATCACATAGGCCAGGTTCGTCGGGCCGACGGCGATTGTGGGGTTGCTCGCCGAATGGTGCTGCCAGGTGAAGCGGTCGAGGTTGATCACCGGCACATCCAGCGCCGGCAAGCGCTCCAGCAACGCGTGTTGGGTGAGTACGGCTACCGGCGCACTGTCGCTGAGCAGATAGTGGAGACGCTCGGCCGGGTGGGACGGGTCCACCGGCACATAACCGGCACCGGCCTTGAGAATCGCCAGCAACCCGGCCAGGGTATCGAGGCCGCGCCGCGCCACAATCGCCACGCGGTCGTCGGGCTTGACCCCCAGTGCCAACAGATGATGGGCCAGCAGGTTGGCTTGCTGGTTCAGTTCGGCGTAGGTCAGTTGCCGGCCCTGATGCACCGCGGCGATGGCGTGCGGCGTGAGCGCGGCCTGGGCTTCGACCCTGCCGTGCAGGGTGGTGCCTTGGGGGAAGACGGTCTGGGTGGTGTTGAACTGTTCCAGCAGCAAACGCTGTTCGGCAGCGGGCACCACCGACAGTTGGTCAAGCGCGGTATGGGGGGCCTGTTCCAGTGCGCTCACCAGGTTTTCCAGCGCGGTGTGCAGGTAGGCGCAGACGCGTTGAGGGTCGACCAGGGTGCTGGCCAGCAAACTCAGGCCGAAGCCCTCGCCCAGGTCGTCCACGCTCAGGGTCAGCGGGTAGTTGGTGCGTTCCTCGGCGCGCAGTGCGGTGATGCCGTGCCACGCCGACACGGCCTCGGCGCTGGCGGCGGACGCGCTGTGGCGATAGTTGAGCAGCGCGCTGAACAGCGGCGTCGGCGCGAGCACGCCACTGCAACGCTGGGCCAGGGCCAACGCCGCGTGTTCATGGCGCAACAACGTGGTCAGCCGTGAGTGGGTGGCCTTGACGGCGGTGCGCACGTCCTGGGCGTCCACGTCCACGCGAAACGGCAAGGTATTGATGAAAATGCCCAGGGCGCGGTCGGTGGCATGGCTGCCCTGCATGCGCCCCATCAATACGGTGCCGAACACCACCTGGGCCTTGCCGGCCAACACCGCCAGCACTTGAGCCCAGCCCAGATGAAACAGGCTGGCAGCGCTCACGCCCTGTTGGCGCGCCTGTACGCGCAAACGCTGGGCCAATGCCGGCGCCAATGGCAGGCTGACTTCAGCGATACCGCGCGCATCGCCTTGCACATCCTGCAAACCGAACGGCAAGGTAGGCTCGCTGATATCGCCGAGCATCTGCCGGAAGAAACGTTCATGCTCTTGCTCACTGATCCCCAGCCGCGCCTGCGCCACATAGTTGCGAAACGGCACGGCCTGGCCCAGGGCCGCGCCTTGCCCCGACAGGCACGCCTGCATCTCGTGGCACACCACGTCCAGGGCGCTGTGGTCGAGCGCCATGTGATGGAACAACAGGGTGGCGACGATGCGCTGGTTGGCCGGGTCTTCAGCGCGCACCAGGCGCAGCAACGGCGCCTGGGTGACGTCGAGGCGGTAGTGGCGGGCATCAAACAGGTCATGCAGTTGCGCGGCGATATCGCCGTCGGCCGGGTCCAGCATCAAGGCTTGCACCGGCAGGCGCGCCTGGCGCCACACCACTTGCGAGGGTTGCGCCAGGCCATCCCAGACCATCCCGGTACGCAAGATGTCGTGACGGTCCATCACCCGTTGCAGCGCCTGGGCAAACGCATCGAAACGCGCAAGGCTGTCAAAGGCGAACTGCGACTGCATCACATAGGGGTCGCCCTGCTCGGCACTCACATGGTGGAACAGGATGCCTTCCTGCAACGGCGCCAGCGGGTAGATGTCCTGGATGTTCGCCACGCCGCCCTGCACCGTGGCGACAATGCGCTCAATCTCGTCCTGGCTCAGGGTCGACAGGGTCAGCATCGCGGGGGTGATGCGCTCGGCAGCGGCCGGGATGCCATTGGCCGGCACCTGTACCTCACCGGCCTTGGTCGCGGTGTATTCACCGGCCTTGATCAGTTCGATCAGCGCCGGCTTGTGTTCACGCAAGGCGGCCAATATCGCCGGGTCGCTCAAGGCGTGCTTGTTGCCGTTCACCGACAACTGCTCGCCCTTGAGCGCCAGTTGCACATCCTTGGTTTTCAGGGTTGCCAGCAGCTCGAGGATGTTCACAGGACGATCTCCATTCGTTCGGTCATTGCGGCGTAGCCGGCCAGGGTCGGTTGTTCGAACAACCCGCGCACATCGGCTTCCATGCCTTCCTGGCGCAGGCGCCCGATCAAGCTCACGGCCAGCAGCGAGTGCCCGCCCAGTTCAAAGAAGTTGTCGTGGCGCCCTACCCGCTCCACCTTGAGCAGCTCGGCCCAGAGCTGGGCCAGGAGGACCTCGGTGTCGCCTTCAGGCGCCGCGTACTCACGTACCTGCAAGGCGTCCATACCCGGTGCGGGCAGGGCCTTGCGGTCGAGCTTGCCGTTGGGGCTCAGGGGCCAGGCGTCCAGGTGCATGAACAGCGCCGGCACCATAAAGTCCGGCAGGTGCTGCAACAGCTGGGCGCGCAGGCTGTCGATGTCGGCGGGTGCGCCGGTGTAATACGCGACCAGGCGCTGATCACGGGCGACGACCACGGCGTCCTTGACCGCCGGATGCTCGATCAGCCGCGCCTGGATTTCGCCCAGCTCGATGCGCAGGCCACGGATCTTGACCTGATCATCATTGCGACCCAGGTACTCAAGCGTGCCATCGGGCAGGTAGCGGCCCAGGTCACCGGTGCGGTACATGCGCCCCGGGGTGAACGGGTCGTCGAGGAAGCGTTCGGCGGTCAGCTCAGGGCGGTTCAGATAACCCCGCGCCACTTGCACGCCCGCGATGAACAGCTCACCGGCCACGCCCAACGGCACCGGCTGTAACTGCCCATCGAGGACATACAGGCGGGTGTTGGCAATCGGCTTGCCGATCGGGGTGTTGTCCGGCACCTCAGGGCGGGCGCAGTTCCAGGCCGTCACGTCCACTGCCGCTTCGGTGGGCCCGTACAGGTTGTACAAGCCAATCCCCGGCAACTGGTGCTTGAAACGCCGCACCAGGCTGCCCGGCAGCGCTTCGCCGCTGCACATTACCCGCACCAATCCCACCGCTTGGCTGATATCGCCGTGGGCCAGGAACACATCGAGCATCGACGGCACAAAGTGCAGGGTCGTGATGTGCTCCGCGGCGATCACCTCGCACAGGTACGCCGGGTCTTTGTGCCCTTCAGGGCGCGCCATCACCAGGCGTGCGCCGGTGAACAGCGGCCAGAAGAACTCCCACACCGACACATCGAAGCTGAACGGGGTTTTCTGCAACACCGCATCGTGGGCCTTGAGGCCATAGGCGTCCTGCATCCACAACAGGCGGTTGACCACCCCGGCATGTTCGTTGATCACGCCCTTGGGTTGGCCGGTGGAACCGGAGGTGTAGATCACATAGGCCGCGTGCCGGGCAGTGAGGCCCGGTACTGGCGGGTTGGTGACGGGTTGGTGCTGCCAGGTGCTGTGGTCGAGGTCGATCACCACCGCGTCACCCAGCAAAGCGCGGGTGGCGCTTTGGGCCAGCACCACCACCGGCGCGCTGTCGTGCAGCATGTAGGCGATGCGCTCTGGCGGGTACGCCGGGTCCAGCGGCACATAGGCACCGCCGGCCTTGAGGATGGCGAACAGGCCGATGACCATGTCCAGGCCGCGCTCGACGCAGATGCCCACCCGTGCATCCGGGCGCACACCGCTGTCACACAGGTGATGGGCCAGGCGGTTGGCGCGTTCATTGAGTTGCTGGTAGCTCAAGGTGTGCTCGCCGGCCTTCACCGCCACGGCCTGCGGGGTGCGCATAACCTGGGCTTCAAACAGCCCGTGCAGGGTCTGGTCGAGGTTGTAGTTCACCTCGGTGGCGTTGAACTGCACCAGTAGTTGTTGCCGCTCTTGCAGTCCCAGCACCGGCAGGCGGTTCAGCGCCTGGTGCGGCGCCTGCTCAAGAGCCTCGACCAGGCCGCTCAACGCGTTATGCATATAGCCGCACACCCGCTGCGCATCCACCTGGGCCAGGGCAGTGAACGCGTAGCCGTCGCCCAGGTCGTCCACGTTCAGGGTCAGGGGGTAATTGGTGCGCCCGTCATTGACCAAAGTCTGCATGCCTTCCCACGCCAATTGCGCATCCGCCGAGCGGGTGGCGGCGCCGCGATGGCGATAGTTGAGCATCGAGCTGAACAACGGCGCCGGGGCCGCTACACCACTGCAACGCTGGGCCAAGGCCAGGGAGGCGTGTTCATGGCCGAGCAATTCGGTGAGACGCGCATGGGTGGCCCGCACGGCGGCGCGTGCGCCCTGGTCGTCGATATCCAGGCGCAGCGGCAAGGTGTTGATAAACACGCCCAGGGCGCGGTCGGCGCCCTCGCCGCCTTGCAAACGGCCCACCAGCACCGTGCCGAACACCACCGTATGGCGCGCCGATACTGCGGCCAGCACCTGTGCCCAGGCCAGGTGGAACAGGCTGGCAGCGCTGACCCCCAGCAACCGCGCCTGGCTGCGCAGGCGGCGGTTGAGCGGGCTGTCCAGTTGCAGGGTATGTTCGTCGATGGCATTGCCGTCGCCGCGCACGTCCTGCCAGCCGAACGGCAGCGTTGGCTCATCGACATCATCCAGCATCTGGCGGAAGAACTGCTCATGCTCCTGTTCGCTGACACCCAGGCGCGCCTGGGCCACATAGTTGCGATACGGCATTGGCGCGGCGGTGGGCGCGGCGTGGCCCAACAGGTGGCCCTGCATTTCGCGCAACACCACGTCGAAGGCGGTGTGGTCCAACACGATATGGTGATAGAGCAACACCGCCACCACGCGCTGGTTGACCGGGTCCTGGGCGTACATCAGGCGGATCAGCGGCGCCTGGCTGATCTCCAGGCGATAACGCCGCGCATCAAAGCGCTCGTGCAGGCCGGCGAGTACGTCGCCTTGCAGGTGCAGTTCCTGTACGCACAACTGCGCCTGGCGCCACACCACTTGCAGCGGTTGTGCCAGGCCCTCCCACACCACCCCGGTGCGCAGAATGTCGTGGCGGTCGATCACCTGTTGCAGGGCGCGCACAAAGGCGTGCAGGCGCTCGATGCTGTCAAACGCCAGATGCGATTGCAGCAGGTAAGGATCGCCCTGCGCCGCCGTGAGGTAGTGATAGAAAATCCCTTCCTGCAACGGCGCCAGCGGGTAAATGTCCTGCACGTTGGCAGCGCCTCCCGGCACCTGGGCCACCACCTGGTCGATGGCCGACTGGTCGAGGTCCACCAGGGCCAGCATGTCCGGGGTGATGCGCTGGCAACCGGCACTGATGCGATTGGCCGGCACCTGCACTTCGCGGCCACTGCCGACAGCGGCGGCCAACGCGGCCAGGGTTGGCTGGCTGAACAGCACGCGCACATCAGCGCTGAGGCCGGCCTGGCGCATGCGCTCAATCAGGCTGACGGCCAGCAATGAATGGCCGCCCAGTTCGAAGAAGTGGTCATGGCGACCCACCTGCTCCACCTGCAACACCTCGGCCCACAGCCGCGCCAGGGTGGTTTCGACGTCACCTTGGGGGGCTTGGTATTCACGACTGAGCAAGGCGCACTGGTCTGGCTGCGGCAGTGCCTTGCGATCCAGTTTGCCATTGGCGGTCAGGGGCAACTGGTCGAGCTGCATATAGGCGACCGGCACCAGCGCCTCGGGAAGCTGGGCTTGCAGGTGCGCACACAAGGTCTCGATCTGCAACGGGCGCTGTTCGGTGAACCAGGCCAGCAGGCGGCCTTCGCGCACCAGCACCACGGCCTCACGGATGCCGTCCAGTGCCGCCAGGCGGCTTTCGATTTCACCCAGTTCCACCCGCACGCCGCGCAGTTTTACCTGGTCGTCGTTACGGCCCAGGTATTCAAGGTTGCCATCGGGCAGCCAACGCACCAGGTCACCGGTGCGGTACATGCGCCCAGCGTTGAACGGGTCTTGCAGGAAGCGTTCGGCCGTCAGCTCGGCACGGTTGAGGTAACCCCGCGCCACGCCGCTGCCGCCCACATAAAGTTCACCGGCCACACCCACCGGTACCGGGCGCAGGTGCGCGTCCAGCACATAGCTGGTGGCATTGGCGACAGGCCGGCCGATATGCAACACCTGCCCGGCCCGCACGCGGCCGGAGGTGGCAACCACCGTGGCTTCGGTGGGGCCGTAGTTGTTGACCACCGCAAAGCGCCGCTCCTGGCTGAACTGACGCAAGCGATCACCGCCGATCAGCAGGATGCGCAACGTGGGGTGCTGCTGGGGCAGGCTGAAGGCGTATTCGGCCACCGGCGTCGGCAGGAAGCTCACGTCCAACGGCTGTGCCAGCCACCAGGCCAGCAGCTCATCGATGTTTTCGTTGCCAATCTCGGCGGGCGGCAGGTGCAGGGTCGCGCCGACACACAGGGCTGGCCAGACCTCCCAGGCCATGGCATCAAAGCCCATGCCAGCCACGCTGCTGGTGTGGCTTACCGCTGTCAGACCAAAGGCCTCACAGTGCCAATGCACCAGGTTTTCCACCGTACCGTGTTCCACCATCACGCCCTTGGGCTGGCCGGTGGAGCCGGAGGTGTAGATCACGTACGCCAGGTGCGCGGGCGTCAGGGCGGGCAATTGCGGGTTGCTGACGGCGTGGCGCTGCCAGGCGGGGTCATGCAGATCGACCAGGGCAACCGAACCGAGCAGCTCCCGGGTACTGGTCTCGGCCAACACCGCCACGGGCGCGCTGTCTTGCAGCAAGTAGGCGATACGCTCGGCGGGGTACGCAGGGTCGATCGGCACATAGCCCGCGCCAGCCTTGAGAATGCCCAACAGCCCCACCAGCATCTGCGGGCCGCGACGGCAGCACAGCGCCACGCGGTCGTCGGCTTGCACGCCGAGTTCCAGCAAGTGATGAGCCAACTGGTTGGCCCGTTGATTGAGCTGCTGATACGTCAGCGCCTCACTGCCTTGCTGCACGGCAATGCGATGGGGTTGGCGCTCGGCCTGCACTTCAAACGCACCGTGCAGGGTCTGGCCATGGGGGAAGTCGTGGGCGGTGGCGTTGAACTCGCGCAGTACCGTGTCGCGCTCTGCGGCGGGCAGAATCGGTAATGGGTGCAGCGCACTGTGGGGCGCCGTCTCCAGGGTGACAATCAGTTGCTGCACGGCACTGAGCATGTAGTCGCACAGGCGTTGCGCGCCAATCTGCGGCACCGCCAGCACGCTCAGGCCAAAGCCTTCGCCCAGGTCATCCACGCTCAGGGTCAGCGGGTAGTTGCTGCGCTCTTCGCCGCCCAGCAGTTGCACGCCTTCCCAGATGCCGTGGCCGTCGCGGGCCATGTCGTCGGGGTTGCTGTGGCGGTAATTGAGCAAGGCGCTGAACAACGGCGTGCTGGTCGGCACACCGCTGCAACGCTGGGCCAGCGCAAGTGACGCATGCTCGTGCCCGAGCAAGGCGCTCAAGCGCGCATGGGTGGCTTTGACCGCCTGCGTCGCACCGGCTGCAACGTCGACCCGCAGCGGCAAGGTGTTGATAAACATCCCCAGCGCACGGTCTGCGCCCTCGCCGGCTTGCATACGGCCCATCAGCACCGTACCGAACACCACCTCATCGCGGCCCGAGACCAGGCCCAACACCTGGGCCCAGGCCAGGTGCATCAGGCTGGCGGCGCTGACGCCCAGTTGGCGCGCCTGCTGGCGTACGCGCTGGGCCAGGCCTGCCTCCAGGTGCACCTTGGCTTCTTCGATTGCACGGCCATCGCCCTGCACATCCTGCAGGCCAAACGGCAAGGTCGGCTCGTCGACCTCGGCGAGCATGTCGCGGAAAAACTGCTCATGCTGCGCCACACTGACGCCCAGCCGCGCCTGGGCCACATAGTTGCGAAACGGCGCGGCGGCAGGCAAGTCCTGGGCCTGGTTGAACATAAAGGCACACATTTCCTGGCCCACCACTTCCATGGCGGTGTGGTCCAGCGCCAGATGGTGGAACAGCAGGATCGCCGCGACCCGGTTGTGCGTGGGGTCCTGGGCGTAGACCATGCGCAGCAACGGCGCCTGGGTAATGTCCAGGCGGTAGTGACGCGCATCGAAACGCCCGTGCAGTTGCGCCATGACGTCGCCGCCGGCCGGGTCGAGCATCACCTCCTGCACCGCCAGTTGGGCGGCGCGCCACACCACTTGCACCGGGCTGTCGAGCCCTTCCCACACCACAGCGGTACGCAAAATATCGTGGCGCGCCACCACCTGTTGCAGCGCGCCCATAAAGGCGTGCAGGCGCTCGACAGTGTCAAAGGCCATGCGCGATTGCAGCAGGTACGGGTCGCCCTGCTCGGCACTGATGTGGTGGTAGAGAATGCCTTCCTGTAGCGGCGCCAGCGGGTAGATATCCTGGATATTCGCTGCACCACCCGGCACGTTGGCGACAATGCGCGCGATGGCCTGCGGGGTGAGCTGCACCAGGCTCAGCATCGACGGCGTGATTTGTGTGCAGCCGGCGGGGATGCCATTGGCGGGCACCACGATTTCTCTGCCGCTGCCCACGGCTGCCGCCAGCGCGGCCAGGCTTGGCTGGCTGAACAACACGCGCACATCGGCGCTCAGGCCCACTTGGCGCATGCGTTCAATCAGGCTGACCGCCAGCAACGAATGCCCGCCCAGTTCGAAGAAGTGATCATGACGCCCCACGCGTTCAAGCTTGAGCACGTCCTGCCAGATCTGCGCCAGCAGGCTTTCCACCTCGCCTTGGGGGGCCTCGTAGCCACGGCTGATAAAGGCGGCCTGGTCGGGTGCCGGCAATGCTTTGCGGTCCAGCTTGCCGTTGTTGGTCAACGGCAGGCTGGCCAGCGGCATATAGGCCGACGGCAGCATGTAGTCCGGCAGTTGGCCTTGCAGGTGCGCGTGTACCTGGTCAATGCCCAGATCTGCGCCGGCCCAGGTGAAATAGGCCACCAGGCGCTTGTCCCCCGGCACGTCTTCACGGGCGAGCACGGCAACCTCCTGAATACCCGCACAACTGGCCAGGCGTGCCTCGATCTCGCCCAGTTCGATACGGAAACCGCGGATTTTGACTTGGTCGTCATTGCGCCCCAGGCACTCCAGCAGGCCATCTTCCGACCAGCGCCCGAGGTCGCCAGTGCGATACATCAGTGCCCCAGGCTGATCGACAAAGGGGTTGTTCACGAACTTCTCGGCGGTCAACTGCGCACGGTTCAAGTAGCCCTTGGCAACGCCCTCCCCGCCAATGCAGATTTCACCGGTGATGCCCAGCGGGACCGGCTGCAACTGTGCATCCAGCACATAGATCTGCGTGTTGGAAATCGGCCGCCCCACCGGCACGCTGTCGGCATCTGAGGCCAGCGCGCGCACTTCATACGTGGTGGCGTAGGTGGTGGTTTCCGTCGGCCCATAGCAATGCACCAGACGCAACGCCGGAGCCTGCGCCAACAGGCTGCGAAAGGCTGCCGGGTCGGCACGTTCGCCGCCGCACAGCAAAATGCGCAGGCCGGCCAGGGCCTGTGGAATCAGTTGCACATACTGGTTGAACAGCGCGGTGGTGACGAACAGTACCGTAGCGCCCTTGAGTTCAGCGCCAAATGCCAGCGGGTCGAGCAAGGTGGCGTGGTCGATCACTTGGACCTGGCCGCCGTTGAGCAGCGCGCCCCACACATCCATGGTGCTGGCGTCGAACGCCGGGTTGGATGCAAACGCGATGCGGTCATGGGGGTTGAAGTCGGCGTAGCCGTTATTGATCACCAGCCGGCTGATGCCGCGATGGGTCACCAACACGCCTTTGGGCGTACCGGTGGAGCCGGAGGTGTACATGATGTACGCCACGCTGTCCGAGCTCTGGGCCACCGCGGGGTTGGTCGCAGGCATTACGTCCAGGTTCAGCTCGGCCAGGTTGTCCAGCCGCTGACGGGCGCCGCTGTCCTGCACCATGAAGGCTTGGCGTTCAGGCGGCGCATTGACGTCCAGCGGCACGTAGACCGAAGCGCATTTGAGTACCGCCAATTGGCTGACGATCAAGTCAATTGAGCGCGGCAGCGCCAGGGCGACCGGCTCACCCGGCTGCACGCCCTGGTTGAGCAAATAATGGGCGAGCCGGTTGGCACGGCGGTTGAGGTCGCGGTAGCTCAGGGAGTGTTCGCCATGCACCACCGCCGTGGCTTCCGGCCGGGCCAGCACCTGGGCTTCAAACAGTTGGGCGACGCTGAGGTGCGACGGAAATTCACGGGCGCTGGCATTGAAGTCCTGCAGCAGTTTGCGCCGCTCCGCCGGCGGCACGATCGACACGCTGTGCAACGCGGTGGTCGGCGCCTGTTGCAGCGCAGTCACCAGGTGGCGCAGTGCGGTGAGCATGTAGTTGCCCACCCGTTGCACATCCAGTTCGGCCACGCCTTGCACGGTCAAGCGCATGCCCGTGCCGAGGTCATCGACGTTGAGCACCAGCGGATAATTGCTGCGCTCTTCGGAGCTGAGAATCTCGATACCGGAAGCGGCAAAGGGGTTGTCCCCCGGCGCTTCATCGGCTGCGCTGTGCCGGTAGTTGAGCAAGGTGCTGAACAGCGGCAGCGAGCCCGGCACGCCGCTGCAGCGCTGGGCCAGGGACAACGAGGCATGTTCGTGCCCGAGCAGTTGCGCCAGGCGCGCATGGGTAGCGCGCACGCCGGCCTGCACGCCGACGCTGCCAAGGCTGACCCGCAGCGGCAAGGTATTGATGAACATCCCCAGCGCCCGGTCAGCGCCCTCGCCGCCCTGCATACGGCCCAGCAACACCGTGCCGAATACCACCTCCTGCTGGCCAGACACCTGCCCCAGCACCTGGGCCCAGGCCAGGTGCACCAGGCTCGCGGTGCTCACACCCAGTTGCCGCGCCTGTTCGCGCAAGCCCAGGTTAAGCGCCGGCTCCAGCGGCAGGCGCGCTTCATGGATGCCGCTGCCGTCACCATTCACGTCCTGCAAACCGAAGGCCAGGGTCGGCTCGTCGATGTCGCCCAGCATCTGGCTGAAGAAGGCTTCATGCTGGGCCTGGGTGACACCGAGGCGGGCCTGGGCCACGTAGTTGCGGTACTGCACCGCGTCAGGCAATTGCGCGCTGTGGCCATGCAGGCTGGCGCTCATTTCTTCGACCAGCACCTGCAGGGCCGTATGGTCGAGGAGGACATGGTGCAGCAGCAAAATGCCGACCACGCCTTGGGTGTCCTGCGCATACGCCAGGCGCATCAGCGAGGCGCGTGACAGGTCCAGGCGATAGTGGCGTGGGTCGAAACGCTGTTGCAGGTGCGTCAGTGCATCGCCGCCCAAGGCATCCAGGCGTTCGACCACCAAGGGCGCCTGGCGCAACACCACTTGCACCGGTTCCTCCAGGCCCTCCCAGAGGATGGCGGTGCGCAGGATATCGTTGCGTTCGATCACCGAGTGCAGCGCATTTACGAACCCATCGACAGCGCCTTGGTCGTGAAAGCGCAACTGCACCTGCAACACGTAAGGGTCGCCCTCGGTGGTCGCCAGGTGGTGGTAGAGAATGCCGGCCTGCAACGGCGCCAGGCCGTAGATGTCCTGCACGTTGGCAACGCCACCGGGCACGGCCTCAAGGATATGGTCGATAGCGGCCTGATCCAGCTCGACCAGGGGCAGCATGTCCGGGGTGATGGCCTGCGTGTCTGCTTGAATGGGGTTAGCCGGCACCTGCACGGTCTGCTGGCCGCCCACCGCCGCAGCGAGCGCCGCCAAAGTGGGTTGGCCGAACAGCACGCGCACATCGGCGCTGAGGTCGACCTGGCGCATGCGTTCGATCAGTTTGACCGCCAGCAGCGAATGGCCGCCGAGTTCGAAGAAATTGTCCTCACGACCGACACGGTCGACGTTGAGCAGGTCTTGCCAGAGCCTGGCGAGGGTGGTTTCCACCGCGCTCTGGGGCGCCGCATACGCGCGCCGGGCCACGGCGTCGGCATGGGGTGCGGGCAAGGCCTTGCGGTCGAGTTTGCCGTTGGTGGTCAGCGGCAGCGTGTCCAGGCGCACGAAGGCGCTGGGCACCATGTGTTCGGCCAGGCTGCGCAGCAGATGGTCACGCAGGGCGGCCACGTTGAGTTCGCCATCGCTGATCACATAGGCCACCAGGCGCTTGTCGTCCGGCTGATCTTCACGGGCGATCACCACCGCATCGCGCACGCCGTTGGCCGTGGCCAGATGCGCCTGGATTTCACCCAGTTCGATACGGAAACCCCGGACCTTGACCTGGTCATCGTTACGCCCCAGGTACTCGACACTGCCGTCGGCCAGCAGGCGGCCGAGGTCGCCGGTCTTGTACATGCGCAGGCCGGTGGCCGGGTCGGCGACGAAGCGTTCGGCATTCAGCGCCTCGCGGTTGAGGTAACCACGCGCCACCCCGGCGCCGCCCACGTACAACTCGCCCACCACACCCAGGGGCAAGGGCTCGCGGCGTGCATCCAGCACGT
Source organism: Pseudomonas sp. B2021 (assembly GCF_018135665.1). Lineage (NCBI taxonomy): Bacteria > Pseudomonadati > Pseudomonadota > Gammaproteobacteria > Pseudomonadales > Pseudomonadaceae > Pseudomonas > Pseudomonas sp. B2021. The sequence goes on along the minus strand of NZ_SMOF01000001.1, from coordinate 2,551,808 downwards.
ACAACTGCAAATCAGGAATACGCACGCCAATCGGGCTCATGCCGACCAAGTGCGCGTCGGCTGCTTCCAGCGCCCGGTAGGTCACATGCACGGTGGTCTCAGTGATGCCGTACATGTTCACCAGTTGCGTACCGGCATTCACCGCCCGTGCGTACCACGGCTTGAGCATGCCCGGTTCCAGGGCTTCGCCGCCGAAAATCACCTGGCGCAGGGAATGGGACTGGGCGCTGTTGCCCTGGGCCGCGATCAACTGGCGGAACGCACTCGGCGTCTGGTTGAGGATGCTCACCTGGGCATCGCACAACAGCGCGTAGCACTCATCCGGTGAGCGGCTGACCAGTTGCGGCACGATCAGCAACTGGCCGCCGTGCATCAGCGCGCCCCAGATTTCCCACACGGAAAAGTCGAACGCAAAGGAATGGAACAACGCCCACACATCATGATGATTGAAGCCGAACCACTGCTGAGTGGCGCCGAACAGGCGCGCGACCTGGCGATGCTCGATCATCACGCCCTTGGGCTGGCCGGTGGAGCCGGAGGTGTAGATCACATAGGCCAGGTTGGCCGGGCTCAGGTGCAGCCGGGGGTTGCTGATGGGCAACGGGCCCAGGTGGTCGAGGTCGATCCGGGCCAGTGCGCCGACCCGCTGCGCCGTGTCGGCCTGTACCAGCACCGCCACCGGCCGGCTGTCGGCCAGGGTATAGGCGATGCGTTCCTGGGGATAGGCCGGGTCGATGGGCACATAGCCGGCGCCGGCCTTGAGGATGCCCAGCAGGCCGATGATCATCTGCGGGCCGCGCTCCACGCAGATCGCCACCCGCGCGTCGGGGCGCACGCCGTGAGCCAGCAGCGCGTGGGCGACCTGGTTGGCGCGTTCGTTGAGTTGGCGGTAGGTCAGGGCGTGTTGCTCGAAGGACAACGCAATGGCATCGGGCTGGGCGGTGGCGTGGGTTTCGACTTGCTGGTGGATCAGCTGGGTGTCGGCGTAGTGCGTGGGGCAGTCGTTCAAGGTGTGCAGCAAGTGATGGCGTTCAGCGTCAGGCAGGATGTTCAGGCCGCAGAGCGGCATCTCCGGTCGTTGTTCGAGGGCGCCGGCCAGGCTTTCCAAGGCCGCGTGCAGGTAACCGGCAACCCGTGGCGCGCCAATGGAGGCATCGACCATCACGGTCAGGGCGAAGTCTTCACCCAGGTCATCGACGTTCACCGTCAGCGGGTAGTTGGTGCGCTCCTCGGCGCCCAGCACCTGGATGCCGTCGGCCACTTCGATCACCGCCGCCATGTCAGTGGCGGCGCTGTGACGGTAGTTAAGTATCGCGCTGAACAGCGGCGTAGGCGCCGCCACGCCGCTGCACCGTTGTGCCAGCGCCAGGGACGCATGTTCGTGATCGAGCAAGCGCGTGAGGCGCTCATGGGTGACCTTGACCGCAGCGCGCACGCCCTGCTCACCCACATCCACGCGCAGTGGCAAGGTGTTGATGAACATGCCCAATGCCCGCTCACCGCCCTCGCCCGCCCCCATGCGCCCGAGCATCACAGTGCCAAATACCACCGCCTCCCGCCCGGAGACTGCGCCCAGCACCCGCGCCAAGGCCAGGTGCATCAGGCTCGCCACACTCACCCCCAGCGGGCGCGCCACGCTACGCAAGCGGCGGCTCAGAGCGCTGTCGACAGGGATGCGCACTTCGTCGATGCCCTGGCCATCGCCCTGCACATCTTGCAGGCCGAACGGCAGCGTCGGTTCATCGATATCCGCCAGCATGTCGCGGAAGAACGCCTCATGGGCCTGCTCGCTGACGCCATGGCGCACCTGGGCGATATAGCTGCGAAACGCTACCGGTGCAGGGGCCTGGGCTTGCTGCCCGGCCAGGTACAGCTGGATTTCATGCCGCACGCCATCCAGGGCCGTGTGATCGAGGATGGTGTGGTGGAACAACAGCATCGCCACCAGCCGCTGGTTGGCTGGGTCGTCAGCGAACACCAGGCGCAGCAGCGGCGCCTGGCCCAGGTCCATGCGATAAGCGCGGGCATCATAGCGAGCGAGCAATTGAGCCAGGCGGTCAGCACCGTCCAGCTGCGCCTCTTCGCAGGCCAGCACAGCCTTGCGCCACACCACCTGCAGCGGTTCGTCCAGGCGCTCCCAGACCATCGAAGTGCGCAAAATGTCGTGACGGTCGATGACCCATTGCAGCGCCTCGGCAAAGGCCTCAAGGCGTGCGCGGCTGTCGAACACGAACTGCGCGTGCAGCACGTAAGGGTCACCCTTCTGCGCCGAGATGTGGTGATAGAGCATACCTTCCTGAAGCGGCGCCAGCGGGTAGATATCCTGCACATTCGCCGCACCGCCTGGGACCGCCGCGACGATGCGGTCGATGGCCGGCTGGTCGAGGTTGACCAGCGCCAGCATATCCGGGGTGATGCGGTAGGCCGGGCTCAGCCAGTCACCGCCATGTTCGGCGACCAACTCCAGCAGTTGGGATTTGTGTGCGATCAATTGATCCCAGAGCGCGTCGTCCAACGCTTGGTCATCGCCCAGGACGATCAGATCGCCTTCTTCCATTTGCAGACGGATCGCGTGGGTGGAGATCGCTGCCAGTAAGTCGCTGAACTGCATGGGGAACCTGCCTGATAATTCACGGTTGACGAGAATGTCCGTATTCAGTTTTGCCGCTTGGATCGGCAGTACCGCGCGCCTGTAAAAAACTGCGGGCGCAGCCGTAGGCCTGGAGGGGCTTCCGGCAGGCTTGAAAATTAAGGGATCTGTGGGCTGGGGGGTGACATGGGAAGCGGGGACAAGAGGAATAGCACGGTTCTTACCTGTAGGAGCGAACTTGCTCGCTCCTACATGGGGATTCGGCAGGCCCTGCTTTCAGCGCAAAAAAAACCGCCCTTGCGGGCGGTTCAAGAAAACTCGGCCGTGATCAGAAACCGAGGGAGAAACTCACCGTCACCGCGTGGTCCTTGTCGTTGCGCGAGAGTTGGCCGGAATAGCCCAGGCCCAGTCTGCCGTTCTGGCTGATCTGGTAATCCAGGCCCGCTTCCACCACCGCACTGTCCTTGGCAATCGGCACACCCTGGGTGCTGAACGAGCCACCGCCATTGATAAAACTCAGGTCGGCGTCGGGCTTGGTGTCACCGAAGGCATGGCGCCAGCCGATGCTGCCCCGTGGGGTGATTTTCGAGCCGTTGCCCAGGGTGATGGTCTGGCCAATGCGCACGCCCAAGGTCGAGTAGGTGATGTCCTGGTCGGCATCGCCACGCAGGGCTGCCGAGCCGCCTTTTTCCTTGATCGTGTCGCTGTCGTAGTTGACGTAGGCCAGGCCGGCGAACGGTTCCAGGGCTACGGTAGGGGTTTGAATGGTGTAGCCGACTTCACCGAATACTTGCGCACTGCGTGCCTTGTAGTCGGCTTTGAGGCGTTGGCCCTCGCCGCCGACGGCCACGTTGCGTTTGCTTTCGACGTCATGCCAGCTGTACGCCACGCCCATGCGTGCGGCGAAGGCTTCTTGCTGGTAGGCGGTGTAGGCCATCAGGTGGTAGCTGTCCACATCGGCGCTGGAATTGCGGCGCTTGGCGTCCAGGTCGCTGCGGGTGTAGCCGGCGGCCACGCCCACGCGCCAGGCGTCGTCCACTTGCTTGTCGGTACCGAGCAGGAAGCCACTGAGGTTGCGGTCCAGCTTGGCGCTGTTGCTGTCACCGCCCATATGGCCCCAGGTGCCGAGCACGCGCATCCAACCGACCATCTCGCCGTGGCAACCGGCGCTGCTCAGGTGGTTCTCGCTGGGTGCCAGAGCATTGCGCGGGTCGTCCTCGCGGTAGCAACCGGGTTGGCGCAGGCGCTCGTTGACCGCGTCACGCACATAACGCGAATCTTCAAGCATGGCGCTGGCGGTGCTGGCGTGGATTTCGCCGGACAAGCTGTCGAAGGCCGCACGTGCCGCCGCTGCATTACCGTTAAGCAGTGCATTTTGCACCGCTGCGCCACCGACTGCGGTACCTGTGCCCAACGCCGCCGCCACGCCGCGTTGGTTACCGGTGGCCGCCACGCTGGCGTAGCTGACGTTGTTGCGGCTGACCGCCAGGGCCACTTGGGTTGGGCTGTAGTTCAACGCGGTCGTGAGGAACGCCAGGTTCTCCAGGTTGGTGGTGGCAAAGGTGCCGTTGACCGCGCCGGCTGTCAGCAGGGTGTAGGTGGTGGCGCCGGCATAGGGAGCCAGGTTGACCACATTCAAGGTACCGCCCAGGTTGGCGGTGCCGCCCACGGCCAGGGAGCCGGTGGTGGATGGGGTGATCACCAGGTTCAGCGCACCGGTGCTGGCGTTGGTGAAGTTGCCGGCCACGGTCAGCTTGCCACCGTCGGGCGTCACCGAGCCGTTGTTGACCAGCGAACCGACACTGCCGTTACCGGTCAGCCCCGCACCGTTGGCCACAGTGACTTGGCCGCCAAGCACCGCGCCTGGGTTGGCCGCGTTACCCACTTGCAACACGCCCTCTTCCACTGCCACGGTGCCGCTGAACGGCTGGTTGCCGGTCAGCAACAGCGCGCCTGCGCCTTGCTTGATCAGCGCACCCGTGCCGCTCAAGGTACCGCTGAACTGGCCATTGGTGCGTTGGGCGAACAACAACCGCGCGTTGTTGAGGATCCTGCCACGCAGGCTGGTGGTGGTGCCCGCCAGCGTACCGCCACTGACGGTGGTGCCGCCGGTGTAGGTATTGGCGCCAGTCAGCAGCAAGGTGCCCGCATCCAGCTTGTTGATGCCGCCGGTTCCCACCAGCGGTGCATCAATCTGAGCGGTCACGCCGGAATTGACCCGCACCGGCGCCAGGCTGCCATCCGCCGCATTGGTCGGGCTCAAGCTGCCGCCTGCGCCGGCGACCAGCGTGTAGCCGGCGTCCAGCACTTGCAGGCCAGTGAAGCCTTGGTTGCCGACCACGGTCACGGTGCCGCCCTGCCCGCCAAATACCGCGAACTGATTGGTGGACGCCTGCCCTTGGGTGCCGGTGGGGTCGGTCCAGTTGGTGCCTGGGCCCCAGGTACCGCTGCCGCCGCTGATGCTGCCATCAGGGTTGGTGGTGCCGCCGTTCCAGAACTGGATCTGCCCTGGGGTGGTTTGCACCACCAGGTTGAGCTGGTTGGCCAGCGCCGTTTGCAGGCTCAGGTTACCCAGTGCCACCGGCAAGGTGCCAAAGGTGAGGCCGTTATCGGTCAAGCTGCCGCCGTAGCGGAACAGTTGATACACGCCGACGCCGAAGCCGCCGGTATCGCTGACGTTGAGGGTGCCGTCCAGGGTCAGGTTGCCCGCCACGTTCACCGCTGTACTGGAGGCACCCGGCGCACCGAGGGCGAAGTCCAGGGTGGTGCCCGATGACAAGGCCAGCGAACCCACCGACAGCGGCGTCGCGGCACCGGCCTGGAGCACCGAGCCGTCAGCCATGTTCACCGCACCGCCCAGGGTACCGCTGCCGCCGAGGGTCGCGCCGCTAGCGACTTGCACCACGGCGCTATTCAAGGTGCCGTTGACCAGCAGGCTGCCGGTGTTGACGTTGGTGTTGCCAGTAAAGGTGTTGTTGCCGCTGAGCAGCAACGCGCCGGTACCGGTTTTGTTCAACACGCCGGTACCGGTGAGGTTGCCGGTGTAGGTGCCGTCGCTGGCTTGCTCAAAGGTCAACGCCGCGTTGTTGGCGATAGCGCCTTGCAGGCTGGTGGCGTTGCCCGTGGTGCTGCCGCCGTTGAGCGTGGTGCCGCCGCTGTAGGTGTTGGCAGCGGTCAGCAACAAGGCGCCGTTGCCATTTTTCATCAGGCTGCCGCTGCCGCTGACCACGCCGTTGAGGGCCAGGTCGTGGCTGCCGGCCAGGGTCAGCGGGCCACCGAGGTTGAGGGCATTGGCCAGTTGCAGGTCGGTGCCGCCATCCAGTTGCGCCGCGCCGCCCACCGTTAAAGCGCCACTGCCCAGGGCAGCATTATTGCCGAGGATCAATTGACCGGCGTTCAGGCCCGTGCCGCCGCTGTAGCTGTTGACGCCATTGAGCGTCAACGCTGCCGCACCGTTTTTCACCAGGCTGCCGCTGCCGCTGATAACCCCGTCGAGGGTCAGTGCGTTGCTGCCACCCGCCGCCAAGGCACCGTTGAGCACGGCCGCATTGGCCAGGCTGACCGCCGCGTTGCTGTCCAGGGTGGTGCCACCGGTCGCCGTCAGAGCGCCTGTGCCCAGGGCACTGTTATTGCCCACCACCAGGGTGCCGCCGTTCAGCGCGGTACCGCCGGTGTAGCCATTGCTGCCGTTGAGTACCAGGGTGCCGCTGTCGAGCTTGGCCAGGGTGCCGGCGCCGTTGAGGATCACGCCCAGGGTCGCGGTGGCGTTCGGGTCGACGCGCACCGCGGTGTTGCCGGTGCCGCCATTGACCAGGTTGAGCACCCCCGCCGTGCCGGCGCCCAGGGTGTAGCCGTCGGTGACGAACTGCATACCGGTGATGTTCTGCGTGCCGTCCACCGTCACGTTGCCTGCCTCGCCTTGGAACACCGCGAAGCTGTTGACCCAGCCCTGGTTGAGGGTGCCGTCGACATTGGTCCAGTTGGTATTGCCGGCGTTCCAGGTGCCGTTGCCGCCGTCAATCGCGCCGTTGCCGATCAGGCTGTTGCCATCCCAGAACTGCACGGTGGTGTTGGGCGCAGTCACCAGCAGGTTGACCTTGTTGGTGATCGCGGTCTGCACTTGCAGGTCGCCCGGCACCACGCTGCCTGGCAGTGTGCCCAGAACCAGGCCGTTATCGGTCAAGGCCCCGGTGTAGTTGATGAGGTTGTAGACGCCGCTGCCAAAGCCGCCGATATCGGTGACATTGAGGTTGCCGTCCAGGGTCAGATTGCCGCCGACATTCAGCAGGCCTGTGCCGCCACCCAGCACTGGGGTGCCGAGACCGACATCCAGGTTCGAGTTGCCGCCCAGCACCAACGAGCCCACCGACAACGTGCTGCCGGAGGCCAGGCCGATGTGCCCACCGTCGGCCACGGTCACCGCGCCGGCCAATGAACCGCTGCCGGCCAGGGTCGCGCCGCTGCTCACTGCCACCGTGCCGCTGGCCAGGGAACCGGTGACATTCAAGGTACCGCCGTTGACGTTGGCCGCACCGCTGATGGCGTTGGTACCGCTCAAGTTGAGCACCCCGCTGCCGTTTTTATCCAGGTTGCCGGCACCGTTCAGCGCGCCGCCAAAGCTGTTATCCAGGTTGCTGCCACCCACCGCCAGCGTGTTGCCGCCAGCCACCTGTACCACGCCGTCGCCGGCCAGGCTGTTGAGGTTGGCATTGCCACCCAGGTTGAGGCTGGCGCCGCTGCCGACAGTGACGCCGGAGGTGGTGCCCAGTGCACCATTACCCGTCGTGGTCACGCTGCCCGCCGCCACGGTCAGCGGGCCGCTGAAGCTGTTGTTGCCGGTCAGCAGCAGGTCCGCCGCGCCATTTTTGATCAGCGCCGCATTGCCAGCGAGCACACCGGCCAGGGTCAGGTTGTTGCTACCAGCGATAGTGAGGTCGCCATTGAGATTGACCGCATTGGCCAGCACCAGCGGCGTGCTGTTGGCCAGGGTCGCCGTACCGCCGACGGTCAACGCGCCCGAGCCCAGGGCTGTGGTGCTGCCGAGGGTCAGCGTGCCGGCACTGAGCGCCGTGCCGCCGCTGTAGGTGTTGGCGCCGTTGAGCGTCAGGTTGGCGCCACCGGCCTTGATCAACGAACCACTGCCGTCCACTACACCGTTGAGGCTCAGATCGTTGCTGCCGCCGACGGTGAGCGCGGCATTCAGGCTGGTGTTATTGGCCAGGGCCAACGCCGTGTTGGTGTCCAGGGTAGTTGCCCCATTGACCGCCAAGGCACCGCTGCCCAAGGCCGACGCATTGCCCAGGGTCAGGGAGCCGGCATTCAATTGCGTGCCGCCCAGGTAGGCGTTGGCGCCGTTGAGCGTGAGGTTGCCCGCGCCGGTTTTGGTCAGCCCACCGCTACCGCTGACCAGGCCGTTCAGGCTCAGGTCGGCGGTGCCCAGAATGCCCAGGTTGCCGGCCAGATTGACCGTGTTGGCCAGGGCGACCGCCGTGCTGCTGTCGAGGGTGGTGCCAGCGGCCGCGTTCAGAGCGCCACTGCCCAGGGCCGTGTTGGAGGCCAGGATCAGGCCGCCTGCGTTGAGTGCGGTTGGGCCGGCATAGGTGTTGTTGCCACTGAGGGTCAGGTTGGCGATGCCATTCTTGATCAGGCTGCCCGTGCCCGCCACGGTGCCGGCCAGGGTCAGGGCGTTGCTGCCGCCGAGGGTGAGGCTGCCGTTGACGTTGAGCGCATTGGCCAGACTGACCGCGGTGTTGCTGTCCAGGGTGGTGCCGTTGGCGGTGGTCAAGAGGCCGCTGCCCAGGGCACTGTTATTGCCGACCACCAGGGTGCCGCCATCCAGGGCGGTGCCGCCGGTGTAGCTGTTGGCACCGTTAAGCACCAGGGTACCGGTGTCGAGCTTGGCCAGAGTGCCGCCGCCGTTAAGCGCGACGCCCAGGGTGGCGGTGACGCCGGGATCGACACGTACGGCGGTGTTGCCACCCACACCATTGAACAGGGTCAAGGCGCCCGCTGCGCCGCCCGCCAGGGTGTAGCCATCCGTGACGAACTGCAAACCGGTGACGGCTTGCGCGCCGTCAACCGTGACGGTGCCTGCCGAGCCTTGGAACACGGCAAAGCTGTTCGGGGTCCAGGCGGTGTTGAATGCGCCGTTGACGCCGGTCCATTGGCTGCCGCCTGCACTCCAGGTGCCGCTGCCGCCTTCGATGGTGCCATTGCCCGTGGTTTGGCTGCCGTCCCAGAACTGCACGTTGGTGCTGCCGTTGACCAGCAGGTTGATCTGGTTGCCGATCGCGGTTTGCAGGTCCAGGTCGCTGGCCGGGATGTTCACCGGCAGGCTGCCCAGCAGCAGGCCGTTGTTGGTCAGGCCGCCGGTGTAGTCGATCAGGCGGTAGATACCCGCACCGAAGCCGCCGATATCGGTGACGTTGAGGGTGCCGTCCAGGGTCAGGTTGCCGTTGACCTGCACCAGCGCGGTGCCGCCCGTCGCGGGCGCGCCGAGGCCCGCATCCAGGTTGGAGTTGGCATTGAGCAGCAGCGAACCGGTGGTCAGGGTCGCGCCGGAATTGACGGCCAGGTGGCCGCCGTCGGCGATGCTCACGTTGCCCAACAAAGTACCGGTACCACCGAGGGTGGCACCACTGCCCACCGCCACGTTGGCGCTGGCCAGGGAACCATTGACGAGCAAGCTGCCGGCGTTGACCTGGGCGTCCCCGGTCACCACGCTGAGGCCACCGAGGGTCAAGGCGCCTGTGCCGTCTTTGGCCAGGTCGCCGAGGCCTGCCACGATGCCGTCGAAGGTGCTGTCCAGATTATTGTTGCCGACGCTCAAGGTGCTGCCGGCGCCTACGGTGGCAATACCGGTACCCGTGAGGGCGCCCAGGCTGGCGCTGCCGCCCAGGTTCAAGGAGGTACCGCTCGCCAGGTTGACCCCGGCGCCGACACCCAGTGCTCCGTTGCCCAGCGTGGTGAGGCTGCCTGATTGCACATCGAACAGGCCGTTGAAGGTGTTAGTACCGGTGAGGCTCACATCCGCCGTGCCGGTTTTGACCAGGCTGCCGCTGCCGGCCAGCACGCCGGCCAGGGTCAGGTTGTTGTTGAGACCGCCCACGGTCAGCCCAGCGTTGAGGTTGACCGCATTGGCCAATACCAGCGGTGTGCTGTTGGCCAGAGTAGCTGCACCGTTTACGTTCAAGGCGCCGGTACCCAGGGCTGCTGCCGTGCCCAGGGTCAGCGTGCCGGCGTTGAGGCTGGTGCCGCCTTGGAAGGTGTTGACGCCATTGAGGGTCAGGTTGGCCGCGCCGTCTTTGCTCAGGCCAGCCGTGCCGGTGACCAGGCCACCCAGGGTCAGGTCGTTGCTGCCGGTGACGGCGAGGTTGGCGTCAAGCACGACGCCATTGCCCACACTCAGCGCTGCCGAGTTATCCAGGGTCGCCGCGCCGCCAACGGTGAGGTTGCCCAGGCCAAGGGCGGTGGCGCTGCCCAAGGTCAGCGTACCGGCGTTCAGGGTGGTGCCACCCAGGTAGGCGTTGGCGCCGCTGAGGATCAGATTGGCCGTGCCCTCCTTGGTCAGGCTGCCTGCACCGTTGATTGCGCCGCCGAGGGTCAGGTCAGCGGTGCCGCCGATGCCCAGGTTGCCCGCCAGATTGATCGCGTTGGTAGTGGTGACCGCCGTGCTCGCGTCCAAGGTGGTACCGCCTGCGGCATTCAACACGCCCGCGCCCAGCGCCGTATTGCGGGCCAGGATCAGCCCGCCTGCGTTCAAGGCCACAGGGCCCAGGAAGGTATTGGTGCCGCCGAGTGTCAGGCCTGCCGTGCCATTCTTGACCAGGCCACCGGTGCCGCTGATGGCGCCATTGAGCGCCAATGCGTTGCTGCCGCCGACCGTCAGGCTGCCGTTGAGTACCGCATCATTGCCCAGGGTTACAGAGGCGTTGCTGTCCAGGGTGGTGCCCGCCGCAGCGGTCAGCGTGCCAGTGCCCAGCGCGGTGTTGCTGCCGACCACCACCGTACCGCCATTGAGCAAGGTGCCGCCGGTGTAGCTGTTGGCGCCATTGAGCACCAGCGTGCCGGTATCGAGTTTGTTCAGCACGCCCGCGCCGGTGATATCGACGCCGAGGGTGGCAGTCGCCAGTGGGTCGACGCGCACGGCGAAGTTGCCGCTGCCGGTGCTCAACTGCCCACCGGTGCCATTGACCAGGCTGTAGCCATCGGTGACGAATTGCAGACCGGTGATGGTTTGTACGCCATCCACGCTGACAGTGCCCGCAGCACCTTGGAACACCGCAAAGCCACCGCCCCAGGTCTGGTTGGAAAGGCCGTCGGCCGAGGTCCAGTTGGTGCCCCCCGCTGTCCAGGTGCCGCTGCCACCGTCAACAGTGCCGTTGGCAAGGGTGTTGCTGCCGTCCCAGAAACGAATATTCGGCGCCGCTACCAACAGGTTGACCTGGCTGCCCACTGAGGTCTGTACCAGCAGATCACCCAGGCCATAACCCAGCGGCACCGTGTTGACGTTCAATGCACCGGTCAAGCCGCCGGTGTAGTTGATCAAGCGATACACGCCAGCGCCAAAGCCACCGGCATCGCTCACATTGAGGTCGCCGGCCAGATTCACGTTGCCGCCGACATTCATCAGCGAAGTCAGCGACGGTGCGCCAAGCGCCACATCCAGACTGGCCCCGGCACTCATGTTCAGGCCGCCAGCCGACAAGGTCGTGCCACTGCCCAGCGCCAGGTGCCCGCCGCTATTGATATTCGCCGTACCCAATAGCGAGCCACTGCCGGTGAGGGTGCCGCCGCTATTCACGTTGACCAACGCGCTGCCCAGAGAACCATCGACATCCAGGGTACCCGCGTTGATCGCCGTGTTACCGGTGATGCCATTGATTCCGTTGAGCGTGAGGGTGCCGGTGCCGACCTTGATCAAGCCGCCAGCGCCGCTGAGATCACCGTCAAAGGTACTGCTGGTGCTGACGCCACCCACAGTGAGGTTCAAACCGCCGCCGACTGCCACGCCACCCGCACCGCTGAGGCCTGCCAGGCTGGAATCGACGCCCAGGTTCAGCGCAGCGCCAGCGCTGACATCAACGCCGGAGGTGCTGCCCAATGCACCGGTGCTGCCGGTGGTGACGCTGCCGGAGACAATATTCAATGGCCCGGTAAAAGTGTTGCTGCCGCTCAAGGTCAGGTCAGCCAAGCCATTTTTGATCAGCGCACTGGCGCCGCTGATCACGCCGCTGAGGTTCAGGTCATTGTTACCCGCCAGCGTCAGGTCGCCATTCAAGGCAATCCCGTTGCCCAGGGTGAAGGTCGCGCTGGTATCCAGGGTTGCCGCACCGCCGACCGTCAAGGGGCCTGCGCCCAATGCGCCTGCCGTGCCCAAGGTCAACGTACCGGCGTTGAGGCTGGTGCCACCGGTGAAAGTGTTGGTGCCGTTAAGGGTCAGGTTGGCCAGGCCATCCTTGATCAGCGCACCCGCACCGCTGACCACACCGCCCAGGGTCAGCCCATTGGCGCCGCCGACGGTCAACCCGGCGTTGAGGACAATGTTATTGCCCAGCGCCACCGCCGAGGTGCTGTCCAGGGTAGCGGCGCCGCCGACGGTCAAGTTGCCCAGGCCAAGCGCCGTGTTGCTGCCGACGGTCAGGCTGCCCGCATTCAGCGTGGTGCCGCCCAGGAAGTTATTGCTGCCGCTGAGTGTCAGGCCAGCCGTGCCGTTTTTGGTCAGGCTGCCTGCACCGTTGACCGTGCCGCCCAGGGTCAGGTTGGCGCTGCCGCCGATTCCAAGGTTACCGGCCAGGTTGACCGCGTTAGTCAGCGTGGCAGTGGTGCTGGCGTCCAGGGTCGTGCCTGCGGCTGCATTCAACGTACCCGCACCCAAGGCACCGGTAGCGCCAATCACCAGCTTGCCGCTGTTGAGTGCCGTGTTGCCCAGGTAAGTGTTCGCTTGATTGAGGATCAGATCCGCCGGGCCGTTCTTGATCAACCCGCCAAGGCCCGCCACCACGCCGCCAAGGGTCAGCGCGTTGCTGCCGCCAAGGGTCAGGTTACCGCCCAGGTTGAGGTTATTGCCCAGGCTCACTGCTGCACTGGCATCCAACGTGGTACCCGCCGAGGCGTTCAACACACTGGTGCCGAGCGCAGTATTGGAGCCAACCACCAGCGAACCGGCGTTGAGGGCCGTGGCGCCGGTGTAAGTATTGTTGCCCGTAAGCGCCAGGCTCGATACGCCCTCCTTGATCAACCCGGAACCGCCGCTGACAACCCCGCCAAGGGTCAGCGGGTTCACGCCATCTACGGTCAGATTGGCGTTCAAGGTAATCGCATTGCTGGTGGTCAGCGCAGCATTGCTCTGCAACGTACCCGCACCCGCGACGGTCAAGGCACCGGAGCCTAGCGCTGCGGCATTGCCCAATGTGAGCGTGCCGGCATTCAAGGTGGTGCCGCCCTGAAAGGTGTTGGCGCCGCTAAGGATCAACTCGCCGGTACCGGCTTTGTTCAGGCCAGCAGTGCCCGAGATCAGGCCACTCAAAGTCAGCCCGGTAGCAGCCCCCTGCACCGTCAGGCCACCGGTTCCGAGGGTCATCAGGTTAGCCAGCGTCAAGCCGTTGCCGGTGGCCTCGATAGCGCCGCCGTTAGACGTGAGCACACCGCTGCCAAATGTCGCGTTGTTATTGAATTGCGCCACACCGCCATTGAGCGTAGTGCTGCCGCTGACCAACGGCCCCTGCAACGTCCAGGTGCCACTGTTGATGGCCAGGTTGTTGAAGTTGACATAGTTGGCGCTGGAAGCAGTGCCGGTGCCTGTACTGCCACCACCGACACCCGTCGTGTTTTCAAGAATCAGCGAGTTGCTGCCGCCTGCGCCGCCGTCCACCTGGCCGGTGGGCGCAAAGGTGAGGTTTACGCCGAGCAGGTTGCCCAGGCTTACCTCGACGCCGCCGCCACTGGTCACTTGCGACCCCGTGACAGCGGTAAAGGTGTTGGAACTGGCGACCCCCATCGACACGCCACCAGAGATAGTGCCAGTGTTGCGGAAGGTGTTCCCCGCAGTAGAGCTCTCGAAAGCCACGCGCCCGGTCAGGGTACCGTTGTTAGTCATATTGACCTGCCCGCCGCCCTGCACCGCCACCACTGGGGTGTTGGAGGGGAGCAGCGCCAGGTTGAGCAAGGACGAAGAGCCAATGGTGCCGTTGTTGACGATCGTGGTGATGCCGCCTACACCGTTGGTGGCGTTCAGCGCCATGCCGTCCAAGGAGGCCAGGTCCACCCCAAGCACCGCGCCGGTGCCACGAATAGTGCCAGTGACGGCGTTGGTGATGTTCAACACGCTGGCTGTCGTATTACCAATCACCACACCACCGCTCAGGAGAGTTACCAACCCGAGTAACGCGGGGTCAATCGTGCCGGCGTTGTTCAACGTCGTGTTGTTACCCGTCAGGGTCAGTGCTTTACCGCCCAACGTCGCATTGAGCTGCGCCCCCGCGTTGACGTTGACCGTCAGGCTGTTGACTGCACTGCTGAAGGTATTGAGAAACAGCGGCAATGTCGGCACACCCGTACAGGTCACCGTCGCTCCAGCGGTGGGACTCGCCGGGCTACAGGCGGCGAACACATCCGGGCTCGCCAGCCCCATCACCAGCCCGGCCACGCCCAGGCGGATCGCAAGAGAAAGCGCAGAAATACGAGGTAAAGCGGCAGTCGCAAGTCTTCTATCCACGTTCTACTCCTTGTGGTCCAAGCCTTTCATCCGTGACTGCGTGCACGCCTTGTTTCAACGATCCACACGCATCGAATTCGAAACACCTGACCGTGGTGACTACTGATCCAGTTTTTCGAAACGTTAGTAGACCTGCGCGAAAGCCATTGAATTAAATGGTATTAATACTTTCGTAAAACCTGCGTAAAAATGGGATGAGAGCCAACATCCATTGACTGTCGCGACAAAAATACAAGTTTCCAAATGTGAAAAAGCGCTCTAATAGGGCCCTATCCTCCCCCACCGTAGGCGCGAGCTTGCTCGCGAAAATCCTCAACGATGACGCGACAAACCGGATATAACGCGGTGCCCTTGCGTTTTTCGCAAGCAAGCTCGCTCCTACCGTTGATCGATGCAAATGCTGGAGTTCGTAATGCCCCATGAAGGCAACCTGTTACAAGCAGCCGTGGTGTTCCTGTTCGCCGCGGTGCTCACCGTGCCCCTGGCCAAGCGCCTGCAATTGGGCGCGGTGCTGGGCTATCTGTTTGCCGGTGTGATCATCGGCCCATCGGTACTTGGCCTGATCGGCAACCCGCAAAGCGTGGCGCAGTTTTCTGAACTGGGCGTGGTGCTGTTGCTGTTCATCATCGGCCTGGAGCTGTCGCCCAAACGTTTATGGGTGATGCGCAAGGCGGTGTTCGGCGTCGGCCTGGCCCAGGTACTGCTCACTGGCGTGGTGATGGGCGCGGTCGCGCTGTGGCTGTTTGGCCAGTCGTGGAACAGCGCCATCGTGCTGGGCCTGGGTCTGGCACTATCCTCCACGGCGTTTGGCCTGCAAAGCCTGGCCGAACGCAAGGAGCTCAACCAACCCCACGGGCGCCTGGCCTTTGCCATCCTGTTGTTCCAGGACATCGCCGCCATCCCGCTGATCGCCATGGTGCCGTTGCTGGCCGGCAGCGATCATCCGACCACCGAGGCCCAAGGCCTGCAACATGTGCTGCAGATCCTCGGCAGCATCGCGGTGGTGATCATCGGCGGGCGCTACCTGTTGCGCCCGGTGTTTCGCATTGTCGCCAAGACCGGCCTGCGCGAAGTGTCCACCGCCACCGCGCTGCTGGTGGTGATCGGCACCGCCTGGCTGATGGAATTGGTGGGCGTGTCCATGGCCCTGGGCGCCTTCCTCGCCGGCCTGCTGCTGGCGGATTCGGAATACCGCCACGAACTGGAATCCCAGATCGAGCCGTTC
The DNA here is from genome assembly GCF_018135665.1 of Pseudomonas sp. B2021. Taxonomy (NCBI): domain Bacteria; kingdom Pseudomonadati; phylum Pseudomonadota; class Gammaproteobacteria; order Pseudomonadales; family Pseudomonadaceae; genus Pseudomonas; species Pseudomonas sp. B2021. The sequence goes on along the minus strand of NZ_SMOF01000001.1, from coordinate 2,536,277 downwards.
AAGGGCCTGCTGCTGGGGCTGTTTTTCATCAGCGTAGGCATGGGCGCCAACCTCAGCCTGCTGCTCAGCACACCGCTGGTGGTGATCGGCCTGACTCTGCTGCTGATCGGTTTGAAACTGCCGCTGCTGTACGCCGTCGGGCGAATGGTGGGCGACCTCAATCGCGAAAGCGCTTTACGCCTGGGCGTGGTGCTGGCGGCGGGGGGTGAATTTGCCTTTGTGGTGTTCAAGATCGGCCGCGACCAGGGCCTGTTCGAACCGCAGCTGTACGACGTGCTGGTGCTCACCATCACCCTGTCCATGGCCGTGACCCCGCTGCTGTTGCTGGTGTGCCCGAAGCTGTTCAAGCCCAAGGCCAAGCCGGTGGAAGTGCCCGAGGAATACCGCGCCATCGAAAGCGATGCGCCCCGCGTGGTCATCGCCGGCATGGGCCGCATGGGCCAGATCGTGGCGCGCATCCTGCGCGCCCAGAACATCTCGTTCATCGCCCTCGACACCTCGGTGGAAACCATCGAGCTGACCCGCAGTTTCGGTGGCATGCCGGTGTTCTACGGCGACCCCCAGCGCCCGGAAATCCTCCACGCGGCCAAAGTCGATCAGGCGGAATTTTTCGTGATCGCCATGGACGACCCGGAGATCAACATCAAGACCGCCGAGTTGGTGCGCAACCTCTACCCGCACATGAAGATCATCGCCCGTGCGCGCAACCGCCAGCACGTACACCGCTTGGTGGACCTGGACGCTTCACCGGTGCGCGAAACCTTCTACTCCAGCCTGGAAATGAGCCGCCGTACCCTGGTCGGCCTCGGTTTGAGCCAGGCCCAGGCCGATGCGCGCATCAACCGCTTCAAGACCCACGACCAGCAGGTACTCGCCGCCCAACACGCGGTGTACGACGACGCGGCCAAGGTCATGCAAACCGCCCAGGAAGCCCGTGCGGAGCTGGCGCGCTTGTTTGAAATGGACAGGCTTGAGGAAGAATCTTCCGACAAAGTGTGACGGGGCCGATGAACGAGATTGCGAATTTTCTGACAGAATACGCCGCAATTTCGTTCATCCCCGGAGTGCTTCATGGCCACGTTCACCAAGACCGCAATGCTGCTGGCCCTCGCGCTCACCGCCAGCAGCGTGTTCGCTGCTGCCAAGCCCACCACCAAGACCATCTCCACCTTGGGTGGCAAGTTCACCTTCAAACTGCCCAAGGCCTACAGCGCCGACACCCTGCCCTCCGGCACGGCGCAAGACGGCACCGCCGACACCCAAGGCACCCTGTACGCCAACTCAACGACGAAAAGTGTGGTGATCGTCGCCGAAACCGTGCGCAACGATGGGACAAAGATCCAGGATAACGACCCGCAGTTCCTCGACGGCGCCGTGGCCGATTTCGTCAAGGACCAGAGTGCTGCCCTGCCCGACTTCAAGAAACTGGGCGAGAAGAAACTCACCTACAAGGGCCTGGGCCTGCGCCAAGTGGACAGCAGCGCTACCCAAGGTGGTGGCAAGACGCTGAACTCCACTTTCCTGGGTGGTTCGGGCAACCATTTGCTGGTGATCCAGGCGATTTCCCGGGCGGATGATGTGAAGGGGCATGCACAGTTGGTGAAGCAGATTACAGGCGGCAAATAACCCACCTCTTCCAGCCAACACAAAACCCACGTGGGAGCGGGCTTGCCTGCGATGGCCATAGGTATCTACACAACTTTATAGGCTGTAGCAACCGACGGTAACCACGATGCGAAGCGAGTCGCTCTTGATCTTGATCTTGATCTTGATCTTGATCTGCTTTTGATCTCAAGCGCCCCGTTAAACCACGCTGGCCGGAATTCGACAGGGATTTGGGGGGTAAACCGGCAGGGATGCCGGCGGATTACGGGCACACCGAGCCTAGGCGAGGTGCCGAGTGGTGGGGCAAGAGCGTTTTGCTTACTTTGGCCTGGGCCGGCATCCCGGCTTTTGCAAAGTGAGCCGCCGTCAGGGCGGAACCCTAAGTGGCCGTTACCGCAGGAATGGATATGTACACGGTCCAACTGT
>NZ_SMOF01000001.1:2517814-2534206 GCF_018135665.1 Pseudomonas sp. B2021 | reverse complement strand
GCGGAACCCTAAGTGGCCGTTACCGCAGGAATGGATATGTACACGGTCCAACTGTGTTGACTGTCAGGCCGTCTTCGCAGGCAAGCCAGCTCCCACATTTTTAAGCGCATTTCACTTCAGGCTTTTCTCTAGCCAGGCTTTTAAGTCCTGGATTTCCGCTTCGCTGATGGTGTGATTCATCCCCGGGTATTCATGAAACTCCGGCTTGAGCCCCAACCCCGCCAGCACCTTATTCGCTTGCGTGGCCGAGCTAAAGGGCAGCGCCTGATCCAAAGTGCCATGGCCGATAAAGATCGCCAGCTTGCCCATCGACGCATCCGGTTTCAGCGCAGACCTGAGCACTGGTAGCACGCTGCCACTGAGCGCGGCGATACCGCGTACCAATTCGGGTTCACGCAAGGCCACCTCGTAAGACATGATCGCGCCCTGGCTGAACCCCACCAGGAACACCCGATCACTCTGGGTGTGGTACTTGGCGGTGGCCTTGAGCACAAAGTCCTTGATCAGCCGGGCGCTGCTGAACAGTTCGTCGGTCTCGCCGTTGTACTCAGGCTCATCGGTCTTGGTAAACCAACGATAACCCTGCGGCGCCACCGGCAGTGGCGCACGCACCGACAGGTAGGTCCAGGTGGACGGCAACGCGTCCTTGATGCCAAACAAGTCTTCCTCGTTGCTGCCAAAACCATGCAGGAAGATCACCAGCGGCTGGTTGCGCGCATCGCCCTGGGTCTGTTCCAGATAGGACAACGGCAAGTCGGTGTGCAAGCCACTATCGGCATGAGCGGCGCCGGCCACCAGGGCCAAGGCGAAGGCAAGCTGTTTGAGCATCGTGTTTACCTCAGGGTTTGCGCAACAAATAGGTGTCCATGATCCAGCCGTTTTCCAGACGCGCCGCCTTGCGTACCCGTTCAATCTCTTCTGCCACCTGTGCCACTTTGCCGCTGATCAGTATCTCATCCGGCGTACCCAGGTAAGCGCCCCAGTAAATATCCAGGTCCTGATCCGCCACGCTGCGGTAGGAATCTTCGGCGTCGAGCATCACCACCAGGGTATCGGCATCACTCGCCTGCCCCGCCGCCCGGCGCCGCCCGGTGGTGATTTCGATGGACTTGCCGATGCGGTTGAGCGGCACCTTATGCTGCGCCGCCAGGGCCTGCACACTGGTGATACCGGGGATCACTTCAAACTCGAACACACAGCGACCACTGGCAAGAATCGCCTGCAAGATACGAATGGTGCTGTCGTACAGCGCCGGGTCGCCCCAGGCCAGGAACGCCCCCACTTCGCCGTCGGCCATTTCTTCGTTGATCATGCGTTCGAAGGTCTGCTGCTTATCGCGGTTGAGGTCTTGCACGGCGGTGGTGTAGTCGATCTCACCGCGCACACGCTCCGGGCAATCGGCCTCGACAAAACGGTAGCCGGGTTCGGTGATGTAGGTGTCGCAGATTTCCCGGCGCAGGTCGATCAGCTTGTCCTTGCTCTGGCCCTTGTCCATCAGGAAGAACACGTCGGTACGGTTCAGCGCCTTCACGGCCTGCATCGTGATGTAGTCAGGGTTGCCGGCGCCAATGCCGATGATCAGGATGCGTTTCATGGGGTGCTCTCAGTGCGGGGCGTTGATTTTGCCATGTTCCGGGAATCAGGCGGAAGTTTCCAGGCGCAGGCGCCACACGCCGTTGAAGCGTAGCTCGGTGGCGGACAATGGCTCGACGTCGATCCGGTAGAACATCGAGATCGGCAACTGCATGACGGACAGCATCGCCGCGCGGATGACGAACGGGTGGGTCACGGCGATGACATGGCCGGGGTGGGTTTCGAGGGAGTTGAGCCATTGGCCAACCCTAATGCACAACTGACCCACCGACTCGCCGCCGTGGACTGCACTGGCGCTGTCGGTGGCCCAGGTGTTCAAGGTTGCGCTGTCGAGTTGGCCGATGCGCTGGCCTTTCCATGCGCCGACATCAAGGTCGCGTAAGGCGAGGTCGACCTGGGCGTTATCGCCGAACAAGCCAGCGCTCTGGCGGGTTCTGGCCTCGGGGCCGCACAGCAGGCGTGCCTGTTGTTTGTAGCGGCCGGCCAGGGACAGGGCCGCGCCCTGCCAGTCCATCGTGACGGACTCGTCATCCGGAAAACGCCCCTGCTTTTGCAGGGGCGTGATGGCGTGGCAGATCAGGGTCAAGCGGGTGGCCGGCATGGCAATTCTCTGTACCTGTAGGAGCGAGCTTGCTCGCGAAAAGCGTCAACGATAACGCGTGCATCCTGAAGAAGCGCGGCGCCTTTGCGTTTTTCGCGAGCAAGCTCGCTCCTACGGGGTGTTCGTGCTTCAAGCCAGCGCAGCGCTGGCAGGCACTGCCGTGGAGTGAGCGCTGGCGACAAAATCTTCCTTGCGCAACACCACCAACGCCAGCAACGACACCACCCCGGTCGCCACGTAGAAATACCACGGCGAGGTAATGTCGCCTGTCACCTTGATAAGCCAGGTGGAAATCAACGGCGCACTGCCGCCGAACACCGCCACCGGCACGTTATAAGCCACCGCAATCCCGGTAGAACGAATGCGCGTGGGCAGCAGCTCACTCATCAGCGCATAGGTCGAGGATGCATACAGCCCGAACAAAATCGCCACCGCCATCAACGGTGCGAAGAAGGTCGCCGGGGTGGCGGTCGGGGCGGATTTGAACAGCCAGAACATCGCCAGGGTCGCCAGTGTGCCGATCACCATCAGGAACGGCTTGCGCCCGTATTTATCGGTAAAGGCTCCGCCAAACGGCATCACGAAGGCCGCCGAGAAGCTGGCGACGAACACGTACAGCAAGGTGGTGCCGCTGTCGAACTTGAGGATCTTGGCCATGTAGGTCGAGGCGAAGGTCAGCACCAGGTAAAAGATCGAGCTGTGCAAGGTGATGATAAAAAACACCAGGGCAATTGCCCGCTTCCATTGCCAGACCTCACGCAGCGGCGCCCGGGAGGTTTGCCCGGCGCGTTGCAAGGCGAGGAACTCGGGGCTGTCTTCGAGCTTGAGGCGGATGTACATGGAGATAAAGCCCAGGGGCGCGGCGATCAGGAACGGTACGCGCCAGGCCCATTCCTGCATGACCTCGGCGCCCAGCACCCAGGTCATGCCATTGGCCACGGCGCCACCGAGCAGCAGGCCGAGCACGGCGGTGACCATCAGCCAGCAAGTGGCAAAGCCGCGGCGACCGGGGCCGGCGTATTCAGAGATGAAGCTGGTGACGGTGCCGATCTCGCCGCCCGCCGAGAAGCCCTGCACGCAGCGCACCAGGATCAACAAGATCGGTGCGGCGATGCCCAGGCTGGCGTAGGTCGGCAACAGGCCCAGCATCACCGTGGAGCCGGTCATCATCACCAGCGCCATGATCAGGGTTTTGCGCCGGCCGATCTTGTCCGCCAGCGGGCCGAAGAACAGCCCACCCAAGGGGCGGATAAAGAAGCTCAGCGCAAACGCGGCAAAGCTGGCCAACAGGCTGGTGGTGGGGTCATCGGAGACGAAGAACGCCTGGCCAATATAGACCGCGAGAAAGCCATACACGCCGTAGTCGTACCACTCGATCAAGTGGCCGGAGGTGGCACCGAGAAACGCACGGCGGCGCTTGCGGACGGTGTCTTGTGCGGGATTGCCCATCGTGGGGACTCCTTGTCTGATTATCGATCCATGTTAAAGCGCGGCGATACTCGCTGCTTTCAACCACTGCCGCAAGTCGGTCTTGAGAATCTTGCCGTAGCTGTTCTTGGGCAAGTCGCTGCGCCACACATATTTTTTTGGTTTTTTGAACGAGGCCATCCGCGCCAGGAACCACGCGGTGAGTTCGCCTTCGTCCAGGGGCTGACCGCTGCGGGTCACCACGAAGGCCACCACCGATTCACCCCATTGCGCGTCCGGCTCGCCCACCACGCACACTTCGAACACCTCGGGATGCTGGGCCAGCACTTCCTCGACTTCACGGGGGTACACGTTGCTGCCGCCACTGATGATCACGTCCTTGGAGCGGTCCGTGAGCGTCAGGTAGCCGGCCGGGTCGAGGTAACCGATATCGCCGGTCAGCAGCCAACCATCCACCAGCGTCTGGCGCGTGGCTTGCGGGTTGCGCCAGTAGCCTTGCATCACCGTGGCGCCACGCACCGCGATTTCGCCGCGCTGGCCGGTGGGCAGTGGCTGGCGCTCGGCATCGAGGATGCGGATCTCCACACAGGCTTGCGCGTGGCCCACCGAGGCGGCCAGGGTGGCCCAGTCGGGACGCTGGCGCTCGGCGATCAAGGCGCGGGGCAAGACGCTGATGGTCATCGGGCTCTCGCCCTGGCCGTAGATCTGCACCAGGCGCGGGCCGAAGGTGTCGACCGCTTCGCGCAGGTCGGCCAGGTACATGGGGCCGCCGCCGTAGACGATGGTCTTGATGCCGGCGCCGTGATAATCCTGGCGCCGCGCCTGTTCGACCATGCGCTTGACCATGGTAGGCGCAGCAAACAACGACACATCGCCCATCTGCTCGGCCAGCCCGAACAGTTCGGCGGCATGGAAGCCATGGGAGGCCGGCACCACATGGCGGGCGCCGCAGCGCACATGGATGAAGTTGTACAGGCCGGCACCGTGGGACATGGGCGCGGCATACAGCGCCGCATCGTCGGCACTCACCGCGTCGACATCCGTGGCGTAGCACAGCGACATGGCAATCAGGTTGCCGTGGGACAGCATCACACCCTTGGAGCGCCCGGTGGTGCCGGAGGTGTAGAACAGCCAGGCGAGGTCGTGATCCTGGCGGGGCACCGGCTGTTCCAGGGTCGGCCAACCATGACTGGGCGGCAGCGGGTGGCCGTCCAGTTCCGTGCAACGCGCAGGCAAATCTCGCGAAGAAAACACTTGGCCGCCGTCGGTAAAGATCAACCGCGCCTCGGCATTATCGGCAATCCACGCCGCTTCGCTGGGGTGCAGCTTGGCGTTGATCGGCACCGCCACCCCGCCCATCCACCAGATGGCGTAGAGCAGTTCCAGGTAGTCGCAGCTGTTTTTCATCAGCAGCGCCACGGCGTCCCCCGGCACCAGGCCATGCTGTTCCACCAACTGCGCGGCGCGTTGGCGAACGTGGGCGGCGAAGGTGGCGTAGTCGGCCACTAGCACGCTGCCGTCGAACAAAGCCGGGCGGTGCGGGGCCCGGCGCTGGGTATCGTGCAGCCAGTTGGCAATGTTCATGGCTCAGCTCCGGCGCGCCTGCAGGACCGAGGCGTAGTTGGCCACCGCCATGCCGCCCATGTTGAACACCAGGCCGAACTCTGGGTTGGGCACCGTCAGACCAATCGGCTCGCCGGTCAGTTGCCGGAACGCCAGGGCATGCATGGACACCCCTGTGGCGCCGACGGGGTGTCCCTTGGCCTTGAGCCCGCCGGAAAGGTTCACCGGCAAGCGCCCGCCGGCGCGCACCACGCCGCTGTCGAGCACGCGATGGCCTTCGCCCTTGGGCGCCAGGCCCATGGCTTCGTAGATCAGCAGCTCGGCGATGGTGAAGCAGTCGTGCACCTCGGCGAAACTCAGGTCGGCCAGGGTCACATTTGCGCCGCGCAATGCTGAGTGAATCGCCCGCTGTGGGCCCTCGAAGGCGAGGATGTCGCGTTGGGCGATGGGCAGCGTGTCGTTGACCTGGGTCATTGCACGTATCTGCACCTCGCGACGAAACGCGCGCGCACGTTTGGGCGAGGCGAGGATGATCGCGGCGGCGCCGTCGCTGATCAGTGAGCAATCGGTCAGGCGCAGGGAGTCAGCCACGAACGGGTTGCTTTGGGACACGTTGTTGCAGTGCTCGAAATTCATCTCCCGATGCATCTGCGCCAGCGGGTTGGCCATGGCATTGGAGTGGTTTTTGGTGGCGATGGCCGCCATCGAGCCCAGCGGGCAGTGGTAACGCTCGGCGTATTGGCGCGCGGCGCGGCCGAACAACTGGGGGAAACTCAGGCCGGCTTCGGCCGGGTCGTTCTGGTAGCCGGCCCCGGCCAAGGCTTGGGTGACCGCGGCAGTGCTGGTGTGGGTCATCTTCTCGGCGCCCACCACCAGCACCAGCTCAGCGCTGCCGGAGAGGATCGCGTTGACCCCCGCCTGAATCGCCGCCGAGCCGGACGCACAGGCGTTTTCACAGCGGGTAGCCGGTTTGAAGCGCAGCCCGGGGTCGGCTTGCAATAGCAATGAGGCGGCAAACCCATCGGGCACCAGCCCCGAGTTGAAATGGCCGAGGAATAACGCATCGATTTGCGACGCGTCAATCTCGGCATCGCTCAAGGCTTCCCGGGTAACCTGGACGATCAGATCTTCCAGCGTCGTGCCTTCCAGGCGACCAAAGCGGGAGTGACCAGCGGCAACAATGGAGACGCAATCAGCAGGCATAATCAATTTCTTCTGTTCTTGATTCGGACTTTACTTACAATGACCCACCCCTGATCGTGCGCCAATTCGTGTAACTACTTACACGGGTAAGTAGCGCCCCAGGGCATTGAACAACGAGGCAGGATGCCCCATGACCGCGCTAGCCCAGCAATTTCCCGACCTCGAACGCCTGGCGTTCAAGCTGTCCCCTGCCCCGCAGATCGTCACCAGCGACCGCGTGATACTCGACTGCAACGACGCTTTCCTGAAGCTGTTCGGCTATACGCGCGATGCACTGGTCAACCAACTGACCCTGCTGATCTACCCGTCCCAGGCCGACTACCACGCCATCGGCAAGCGCAGCCATGACTGGCTGCTCGACAGCGACAACGGCTTTTATTCCGATGAACGCTTCATGCAGCACCACAACGGCGAGGTGTTCTGGGCCAAATCCCACGGCTACACCCTCACGCCCAAAGACCCGTTCAAACTGATGATCTGGCACTTCGAACGCCTGGACCGCATGCACCAGGGCACCGGCGACCTCACGCCCCGTGAGCGGGAAATCGCCATGCACATCGTCAACGGCTTCAAATCCAAGGAAATCGCCCTGCGCCTGGCAATCTCCCACCGCACCGTTGAGGTGCACCGGGCGCGGCTGATGAAGAAACTCCAGGCCAAGACGGTGGTGGAATTGGTGTCGAAGATCATCATGGTGGCGTGACAGACAACGGCTATTTAACTGATGCCCCGCGATCCAAATGTGTGGGCAGCCCCAGTGCCGAGCAGTCAAGCGAACGCAACGCTCAAGGTAACAAAGATCAAATGTGGGAGCTGGCTTGCCTGCGAAAGCGGTAGTGCAGTAGATGCACAACCTGCAGGTTGCACACTCCACACTAACCACGATGCGAAGCGAGCCGCTCTTGATCTGCTTGTGATCTTGATCTCAGGCGCCCCGTTAAACCACGCTGGCCGAAATTCGACAGGGATTTGGGGGGTAAACCGGCAGGGATGCCGGCGGATTTCGGGCACACCGAGCCTAAGCGAGGTGCCGAGTGGTGGGGCAAGAGCGTTTTGCTTACTTTGCCGCTTTTGCAAAGTGAGCCGCCGTCAGGGCGGAACCCTAGGTGGCCGTTACCGCAGGAATGGATATGTACCCAATCCAACTGTGTTGACTGCTGGGCCGCCTTCGCGAGCAAGCCCGCTCCCACAGTTTGATTGCGGGGGTGTCAGGTAGAGGCAAGTTAACCCTCACATTTGGGTTGAGGGGTGTCAGGTAGATAGGCGGCCGCTGTCTGGACCGCGTAGCTGAAACGTTCAACCGAGCACGTCCATACAATCCCCCACAACCCTGCCCCCCCTAACCTCACCGCTTTCGAACCCTCATAAGCGCTGGAGAACGGGCATGGGTAACACAACAACCAAGGTATCGCTGGCATTGACGCTGCTGGCAAGTGCGATGATGAGCAGCGCGTTCGCCGCCACCCCAAGCGTGGCCGTGGCGCCGCAGTACGACACCAGCCATGTGTATGTGGCACCGACCGATGTGGACCGTTTTGCCCAGAGTTTCCTCGCCACCTTCGGCGGCAAAAGCACGCCCCAGGTCGTGGTCAACGTGCTGCCGGTGCCGAGCAGCACCACCTCGCAACTGCTGCAGACCCCGGCGGGCACCGTGTCGTTGTTCGGCTTTACCACCCCCGTACCCCACCCCTTCGGCCAGGAACGCAACGGCTATCTGGTCAAGGACATGGACGTGGCCCTCAAGGCCGCGCGGGAAAATGGCGCCGACGTGATCGTCAGCGATTTCCCCGACCCCATCGGCCGTGATGCCGTGGTGCAATGGCCGGGGGGCGTGAACATGCAGCTGTACTGGCACACCAAGACCCCGGATTACGCCGCCTTCGACACCGTGCCGGAAAACCGTGTGTATGTGTCCAACGACAGCGCCGAGCGGTTTATCAAGGCGTTCCTGGGTTTCTCCCACGGCAAGGTGTTGAGCGACGACAAGCACGCCCCAGGCGTTGATGTCGGCCAGGCCGGCGGCCACTACCGCCGGGTTGATATCGAATCGCCGTTCGGGCGCATGGCGGTGCTGGTCACCAACGGCCAACTGCCCTACCCGTTCGGCCACGACACCACCGGTTATCAGGTCACCGACCTGGCCGCCACCCTGGGCAAGGCCACTGGCTCTGGCGCCACAGTGCTGGTGCCGGCGTTCGACAGCAAAGGTCGGCGCAGTGCGTTGGTGGAGTTCCCAGGCGGTTATGTCGCAGAAATCCACCAACTCAGCGCGGCAAAATGATTCGTCACGCAGGCTGGAGCCTGGCGGTGCTGTGGCCGTTGCTTGCTGGCGGCGTGCAGGCCGACGACCAGCCGGTTCGCCCGGCGATCAAGGCCAACCGCTGGCAGGAAGACTGGTCTGTGCTCAAGGACCCGGCATTGCGCACGCAACCTTTGGACAACCTCAAGTACATCCCACTGTCCGCCGCCAACCCGTTCACCTACTTGTCGTTGGGCGCAACCTTGCGTGAACGCTTCGAGATGAACGACGCCAGCGGGTTCGGCGTGCGGGATGTAGCGCGTGACCGCTACCTGATCCAGCGCTTTCAGGTGCACGCCGACTTGCACCTGAACGAACACTGGCGGCTGTTCACCCAGTTGGAAGATGTGCGGGCCTATGACAAGACCACGATTGGCGGTGCCGACCAGAACCGCGTCGACCTGCGCCTGGCCTTTGCCGAATACGTGAAGACCTTCAGCGCTGGCACCTTCAAGGCAAGGGCTGGCCGCCAGGATTTCGCCTTCGACTTGCAGCGCTTCATCTCGTCACGGGACGGCCCGAATGTGCGGCAGTCCTTCGATGCGTTGTGGGCGGACTGGGAAACGCCGCAATGGCGCTTTATCGGGATCGCCAGCCAACCGGTGCAGTACCAGGATGGCCGGCATTTCGACGATAAGTCCAACAGCGACGCGCGCTTCCACATGCTACGGGTCGAGCGGCTGGTGGGCGGCACCAATGAGCTGTCGGCCTATTACGGCATATACGAGCGCAGTGCCGCCCATTACCTGGACGCCGACGGCGACGAAACCCGCCAGTTGCTAGACGCCCGCCTCGGTGGCGCAGCCCAGGGGTTCGACTGGGATGTCGAAGCCATGCTGCAACGCGGCTCGGTGGGCAGCAAGACGATTCGCGCCTGGGCCGGTGGCAGCCGCACCGGCTACACCTTTGACACGCTGGCTTGGAAGCCGCGTATCGGCCTGCAACTGGATATCGCCTCCGGTGACCGCAAGGCCCATGACGGCAAGGTCGGCACCTTCAACCCGCTGTTCCCCAATGGCTATTACTTTTCCCTGGCGGGTTATACCGGCTACAGCAACCTGATCCACGTCAAGCCGTCGATTACCGTCAAGCCCATCGCCAAGCTCAGCGTGCAAACCGCTGTCGGCCTGCTGTGGCGGCAGACCACCGCAGACGCCGTCTACGCCCAGCCCAACCTGGCCGTGGCGGGCACGGCGGGCCAAGGTGAGCGCTGGACCGGCGCCTACGGCCAACTGCGCACCGACTACGCCTTTACGCCCAACCTCAGCGGTGCGGTCGAGGCGGTGCACTACGCGGTGGGCCAGACCCTGCGTGATGCCGGTGGGCACGACAGCAGTTACCTGGGCATGGAGCTCAAGTTCAGTTGGTGAGACAAGCACACCCATACAAGCCTGGGCCCAGGTTTACGGCAATAGTGATGCGGTTTTTTCACCGCCCTTTTTCAGCCCTGCAAGGAGTTTCAGATGAGCACATTCGTTGCCAAAGACGGTACACAGATCTACTTCAAGGACTGGGGCAGCGGTAAGCCCGTGCTGTTCAGCCATGGCTGGCCGCTGGATGCGGACATGTGGGAATACCAGATGGAATACCTGAGCAGCCGTGGCTTTCGCACCATTGCGTTCGACCGTCGTGGCTTTGGCCGCTCGGACCAGCCATGGACCGGGAACGACTACGACACCTTCGCTGACGATATCGCCCAGTTGATCGAACACCTGGACCTGCAGGAAGTGACCCTGGTGGGCTTCTCCATGGGTGGCGGTGACGTGGCGCGCTACATCGCCCGCCACGGCAGTGCCCGTGTCGCCGGCCTGGTGTTGCTTGGCGCGGTCACGCCGATCTTCGGCCAGCAAGCCGATTACCCCCAAGGCGTGCCTGGCGAGGTGTTCGATGGCATCAAGGCCGGCCTGCTGAAGGATCGTGCGCAGTTCATCAGCGACTTCAACACGCCGTTCTTCGGTCTCAATAAAGGCCAGCACGTCTCGGAGGGTGTGCTCAGCCAAACCCTGCAGATCGCCATGCTTGCCTCGCTCAAGTCGACCGTGGATTGCGTCACAGCGTTCTCGCAAACCGACTTCCGCCCGGACATGGGCAAGATCGACGTACCGACCCTGGTGATCCATGGCGACGGCGACCAGATCGTGCCGTTCGACACCACCGGCAAAGTCGCGGCGCAGATGATCGAGGGCGCGCAATTGAAGGTGTACAAGGATGCGCCGCACGGGTTTGCCGTGACCCACGCTCAACAGCTCAACGAAGACCTGTTGGCGTTCCTGAACCGCTGATACCTCGATGCACTTGTAGGAGCGAGCTTGCTCGCGAAGAACGTCAACGATAACGCGTGCTTGCTGAATGAACGCGGCGTCTATGAGTTTTTCGCGAGCAAGCTCGCTCCTACAGAAGGCAGACGGCAAAAGGCCGGGTTCGCCCGGCTTTTTTGTTCAGGCAAAACGCTGGCTCAACACCAGCCGCCCTGGCCCTGCGATCAGCACGCTGGTGAAGATGATCAGCAGCAGCCAACCGAACTGCCCTTCGAACAGCGTCCACTCCGGGTGCACCACCAGCAAAGCGATGACCAGCACCGCCAGAATCGGCAGGCACGCCAGGCGCACCAGCACGCCTGCCAGGATCAGCAATGGGCACAGCACCTCGGCGAAAATCGCCAGCAGCAAGGTGATAGACGCGCCCAGGTGAAACGGGTCTTCGATCAGCTTTAGTTGTTCGCTGTAGTGCAGCAACTTGGGCAACCCATGCACCCACAGCAGGAACAATGCCCCACTGGCCCGCAAAAACAACAGCCCGATGTCCTGATTTCTTGCTTGGTTCATATGCCACCTGTTTGCGTCGAAAATGACCGACAGTCAGTGTGTCCAACACCGCGTCGCCGCACTTGCAGGCTTGTGCTGAAATCCTGCGTTTGCATTGCCCAAAGAACCCGGCATGATCTTGCTGAACTGCCGACCCCGCGCTACGGTCCCAACCCATACGCTCATCGCTACAGGAACTTTTCCATGACGCTCCCCCAAGAAATGACCCTGATCGAAATCACCACCCCTGGCGGGCCCGAGGTCTTGCAGCCACGCAGCGCCGACGTACCGGTGGCCGGGCCAGGCGAGATTCTGATTCGCGTGCACGCCGCCGGGGTCAACCGCCCAGACGCCTTGCAACGCGCGGGCAAATACCCGATGAAGCCCGGCATGAGCCCGATTCCGGGGTTGGAAGTGGCCGGTGAAGTGGTGGCGCTGGGCACTGGCGTGAACGAATACAGCCTGGGCGACAAGGTCTGTGCCCTGACCAATGGCGGCGGCTATGCGCAGTATTGCGCGGTGCCGGCCAGCCAGGCGCTGCCGATCCCCGCGGGCATGGACTGGATTCAGGCCGCTGCCGTACCGGAAACCTTCTTTACGGTGTGGGCCAACCTGTTCGGCCTCGGCGGAGCCCAGAAAGGCCAGCGCGTCTTGATCCACGGTGGCACCAGCGGTATCGGCACCACCGCGTTGATGCTCTGCCAGGAATTCGGCATCCAGGCATTCGCCACGGCCGGCAGCGCCGACAAATGCGCAGCGATTGCCAAGCTCGGCGCCGAGCCGATCAACTACCGCGAACAGGACTTTGCCGAGGTCATCGCCAAACAAACCGACGGCAAGGGCGTCAACGTGATCCTCGACATCATGGGTGCCTCGTACCTTAACAACAACCTCAAGGCCCTGGGCATGGACGGCCACCTGGTGATCCTCGGTTTTCTCGGTGGCGCCAAGGCCAACGACGTCGACCTGCTGACCATCCTCGGCAAACGCGCGGTGATCACCGGCTCACTGCTGCGCGCCCGCACTCGAGAAGAGAAGGCCGAAATTGCCCAGCACCTGCGCGAACACGTGTGGCCGGTACTCAGTGCCGGGCGTTGCCTGCCGATGATCGACCAGGTCTACGCCTACACCGACGCCGCCCAGGCCCATGCGCGGATGGAAGGTGGGGACCATATCGGCAAGATTGTGTTGCGGGTGGAGTGAGGCGATTCGACTTGCCCGCGAAGGTGGTGTGTCAGTCACTGTATCTGTTACTGCACGCCCGCTTTCGCAGGCAAGCCAGCTCCCACATTTGATCTTCATTGCTTCGAGCATTGCGTTCATTTAACTGATCGGCGTTAGGGCAAGCCTCCTCCCACACTGGATCAAACACAGGCCATCATGGGCTATCAAAGCTGTTGGGCATACACCGGATAATCCACATACCCCGCCTGCGTGCCGCCATACAAACCTTCGGCCTTCAACGCATTCAAGGGCCAGCCATTGAACAGCCGCTGGGGCAAGTCCGGGTTGGCGATGAAGGGCCGTCCAAAGGCGATCAAGTCCGCCAACCCGGCCTCTACCAGCCGTGCGCCGCGCTCGGCGGTGTAGCGCCCGGCGTAGATGATCCTGCCGCTGAAGGTGCGGCGCACGGCCTGGCGGAATGTGTCGGGCAGGTCGGGCGCGTTGTCCCAATCGGCTTCGGCAATGGACACATAGGCGATGCCCGACGCTTCCAGCACTTTGATCGCTTCGATATAGGTATGGTGCGGGTCTTCCTCCACCAGGCCGATGTAGACCCGGTCCTGATCGGTGCCACTGAACAGCGGCGAAAAGCGCACGCCCAGGCGCTCCGGCCCCACCACCTTGCACACCGCTTCGACAATCTCGCGCAGCAAGCGCAGGCGATTGTCCAGCGAGCCGCCGTACTCATCCTCACGCAGGTTGGAATGGGCCGAGATGAACTGGTTGACCAGGTAGCCGTTGGCCGCGTGAATTTCCACACCGTCGAACCCGGCGTCCAGGGCATTGCGTGCAGCTTGGGCGTAGTGCCCCACCAGCTCTTCGATTTCCAGCGTGGTCAAGGCACGGGGTACGGGGGGCTGTACCAGTTCACCCACACCCGGCCCGGTTTCAATGAAGGCTTTGGCTTGCAACGCCGCCAGCGCAGACGGCCCCACCGGCGCACCACCGTCAGGTTGCAGCGCGTTATGGGACACCCGCCCCACATGCCATAGCTGGGCAAAGATCACCCCACCCTCGGCATGCACCGCTGCGGTGACTTTGCGCCAACCCTGGATTTGCGCCGGTGTATGGATGCCCGGCGTCCACGCGTAGCCCTGGCCCCGGGGTTCGATCTGCGTACCCTCGCTGACCATGAACCCGGCACTGGCCCGCTGACGGTAATACTCGGCCATCAGGTCGGTGGCGATATTACCCGGCTGGGCGCTGCGCTGGCGGGTCAGCGGCGGGAGTACGACACGGTTGTTCAAGCGGTGATGCCCCAGCTTGATCGGGGTGTTCAGGATGCAGTCAGGCACGGAGATATTCCAAATTCAGGACGAACGAAAACCGTGGCGACTCCTGGGAGTCGCCACCGTATAAATCAGTGGATTAACTTAAGCGCAGAGTGTCAGCAGGGCCTTGGCCACTTCGCTGGAGCTGCCTGGGTTTTGCCCAGTCACCAGCAAACCATCGACGAGGACGAAGGATTGCCAGTCAGCGCCCTTCTCATACTGGCCGCCCAGTTTTTTGAATTCATCTTCAATCAGAAACGGCACGACTTCAGTCAACTGCACGGCGGCCTCTTCCGAGTTGGAGAACCCGGTGACGCGGCGGCCCTTGATCAATGGCTCACCGTTAACCGCCTTGACGTGACGCAAAGCACCCGGTGCATGGCACACAAAGCCGATGGGCTTGCCGGCCCGCTCGAAGGCTTCGATCAGCGCGATGGACACCGGCGACTCCGCCAGGTCCCACAGCGGGCCGTGGCCGCCTGGGTAGAACACGGTGTCGAAGTTGGCGGCGTTGACCGAGTCCAGCTTCACGGTGGTCGCCAAGGCTTGCTGCGCAGCCGGGTCTTTGGCGAAGCGCTCGGTCTGCTCGGTTTGCGCATCCGGTTCATCGCTTTTCGGGTCCAGCGGCGGCTGGCCACCGGCCGGGGAAGCCAACACCACCTCGGCGCCAGCGTCTTTGAATGCGTAATAAGGTGCGGCGAATTCTTCGAGCCAGAAGCCGGTCTTGCGCCCGGTATCGCCAAGCTGGTCGTGAGAGGTCAGTACCATTAATACTTTCATTTTCCAGTGCCTCGATCGGTGTGAATAACAGTTGGCCCCATGTTAGGCAGCCAGGCATTGGCTCACAATGTCATATCCGCAAGGATTGCGGACATGCACCAAAGTCGGTTGCCGTTTGCCGGGCACGCGCCGACAATCGCCTCTCCCCCGCCCCTTGGAGAGATGCAATGCACAGCGTTGCGCTGATGGTTTACCCGAATTTCCAGTCGTTGAGCCTCAGCCTGGGCTCGGTGTTCGAGTGCGCCAACCTGCTGTGCGGCGAGCCGGCCTATGAGTTTCACCTGGTGTCGGAAAGCGGCGGCGCGGTGATGACCTCACAGGGCTTTTCGGTGAACACCAGTGCGCTGCGGCCAGAGGGCTATGACACGCTGATTGTCAGTGGCTACCTGGAGTTTCGCCTGCCGGAGGCCAACCTGCTGGAGCTGGTCAAGGCCGCGTCCGCGCAGTCGCGCCGAGTGGCGTCGTTATGCATGGGCATCTTTGTACTGGCCGAGGCTGGCCTGCTGGCTGGCAAGCGCACCACCACCCACTGGATCCATGCGCCGGCATTTCGCAAGCGCTACCCGGATATCCGCCTGGAAGAAGACAAGTTGTTCATTGTCGACGGCAAGGTGTGGACCGGTGCGGGCATGAGCGCGGGGGTCGACCTGGCGCTGGCGATGGTGGAGGACGACCTGGGCAGCGACCTGGCCCGGCGTATTGCGCGCAAGCTGGTGATTGCCCAACGTCGGGGCAGCGAGCAGTCGCAATTGTCGGCCTTGTTGGAGCTGGACCCCAAGTCCGACCGCGTGCAGTTGGCCCTGGCTTACGCTCGCGAGAATCTTACGCAGGATTTATCCGTGGAGGCCCTGGCCGACGTTGCCCGGCTCAGCCCGCGCCAGTTCAGTCGGGTGTTTCGCGAAGAAACCGGGCAGACCCCGGCCAAAGCTATCGAGGCCCTGCGGGTGGAAGCTGCGCGGGCGATGATGGAAATCAGCCGGCACCCGGTGGAAGTGGTGGCGCGCGAAACCGGGTTTGGTGATCGCGAACGTATGCGCCAGGCATTTCTCAGGGCCTTCGGGCAGCCGCCCCAGGCGATGCAGCAGGTGCTGTTCAACCCGGGCTAGGCCCGTGACGGCCTGACAGCCGGCGCCTATCTACCTGAAGTCCCATGATCCAAATGTGGGAGCTGGCTTGCCTGCGATGGCGGCCTACCAGCCAACACTTACCTACCTGACACCCTGCGATCAAACTGTGGGAGCGGGCTTGCTCGCGAAGGCGGCCTGGCAGGCGGCACAGTTGGACCGTGTACATATCCATTCCTGCGGTAACGGCCACTTAGGGTTCCGCTCTGACAGCGGGTCACTTTTGGAAAAGAGCCCGGAATGCCGGCCCAGCCAAAAGTAACCAAAAGGGCTCTTGCCCCACCACTCGGCACCTCGCCTAGGCTCGGTGTGCCCGAACACAGGCTTGAATCCGTGGGCCGCCGCCACGCGCCATCCATGGCGCGGGGCGGCTAACCCGGCGTCCTGCCGGGTTACCCACGAATTCAAGCCTGCGTTCGGCCAGCGTGGTTTAACGGGGCGCCTGAGATCAAAAGCAGATCAAGAGCAAGATCAAGAGCGGCTCGCTTCGCATCGTGGTTAC
>NZ_SMOF01000001.1:2493762-2517774 GCF_018135665.1 Pseudomonas sp. B2021 | reverse complement strand
ATCCATTCCTGCGGTAACGGCCACTTAGGGTTCCGCTCTGACAGCGGGTCACTTTTGGAAAAGAGCCCGGAATGCCGGCCCAGCCAAAAGTAACCAAAAGGGCTCTTGCCCCACCACTCGGCACCTCGCTTAGGCTCGGTGTGCCCGTAATCCGCCGGCATCCCTGCCGGTTTACCCCCCAAATCCCTGTCGAATTCCGGCCAGCGTGGTTTAACGGGGCGCCTGAGATCAAGATCAAAAGCAGATCAAGAGCAAGATCAAGAGCGGCTCGCTTCGCATCGTGGTTACCGTTGATCGCTACAGCGTTGTTTAGATATGGAGAAAGCCCCCGCCCGTCAATGCAACGAAGCCCGGGTAATCAGGTAGTTCACCAATTGCGGCTCATCGTCAAGTTCAATGCTCTGCACCGGGCGCGGCAGGTTGTCCAGCACCGTGCGCCAGAACGCCTGGGACACTTCGTCCTGATCATAGAAACGCACCAGCCAATTGCGCTCGCCGCTGCACAGCACCTGGCTGGCGATGGCGCGGCCGATGCCCTTGCGGCGGTAGCGCTTGAGGATGAACAGGTCGGCCAGTTCCAGGGCGTCGATGCCCGGTAGTTCGCTGCCTTCGATCAACAGGAAACCGGCGATGTAGCCGTCTACCAGCAGCAGGTTGGCGCTCCATTGCGGGTCGCTCCAGTAGCGGGCCAGGTGTTCGTCGTGGATGTAGAAACGCCCATCGGCCTCGACATCTTCCTGTTCCCAGTCCGAAGACTCGTAGGCGTAATACTGGTAAAGATTGCGGATCAGTTCGGCTTCTTCGGGGCCGGTCTGGATCAATTCGACGGTGGTTTCAGGCATGGGGCTCTCGGTGGAAAAACGCAGGGCGCCATTGTTCACAAAAGTGCTGCCCACGCCAATGGCCTGGCGAATCCTTTCTATTGGCTGAACCGATTGCAAATAGCAGTTGCCCTGGCCGAAATTCTGAAACATTTAGAATAAACTTCGCCGGTTTCTCCCTATTGCTCAAGGACACGTATTTTGACCAACGTCTGTACCGCCGGCCTGGATGTGGGCTTTGCCTCCCTGGATTACCTGCAGATCTTCATCCTGGGCGTGATCCAGGGCATTACTGAATTGCTGCCGGTGTCGTCCACCGCCCATATGCGCGTGGTGCCCGCCCTGCTCGGCTGGCAAGACCCCGGCTCGGCGTTTTCTGCGGCCATGCAATTGGCGGCGTTGGCGGCGGTGGTCAGTTACTTCTGGCGCGATGTGCGCCAGGTCACCACGGGCAGCATCAGTGCGGTGCGCCGGGGCGACTACAACGACCGCTGGCTCAAGCTGGCGGTGGCCATCGTGCTGGCAACCGTACCGATTGGCATCGCCGGCCTGGCGTTGTCGTCGACCTTGAATGCGTGCAACTCACCCTTGCGCGGGCTGATGGTGATCGGCATTTCCTGCGTGGTGATGGCGGTATTGCTGGCCCTGGCGGAAGTGCGCGCCCGCCATACCCGCGACGTAAGCCAGATGCGCTTGCGCGATGCGCTGATCGTGGGGGTCGCGCAGATCGGCGCGTTGATTCCCGGCGTATCGCGTTCGGGCTCTACGTTGACCGCAGCGCTGTTCCTGAACTTCAAACGCGAAGAGGCGGCGCGTTTTTCCTTCCTGTTGGGCTTGCCGGCCATCGCCCTGGCCGGCTTGAAAGAGTTGTGGGTGCTGCTGCGCGCCGACCTGCCCGTCCACGCCTGGCCGCACTTGATCTTTGGCCTGGTGGTGGCCAGCGTCTCGGCGTTCTTCGCGATCTGGGGCCTGATGAAGTTTCTGGAACGGTTCTCCACCTGGCCGTTCGTGATCTACCGTGCGCTGCTGGGGATCTTCCTGATTGTGGCGGTCAGCACCGGATTGTTGAGTTAAGCCGCCGGTTCGCGGTCGGCCAGCGCTTCGAGCAAGTCGGCCGAAGGCACGAAGAACAGGCCGCCGGTCACGGCCGTGCTGAAGTCGAGCAAGCGATCGTAGTTGCCGGCCGGGCGGCCGACGAACATGTTTTCCAGCATCTGTTCCAGGGGCTCAGGCGAGCGTGCGTAGCCGATGAAATAAGTGCCGAATTCGCCCGCGCCAGGGCGGCCAAAGGGCATGTTGTCGCGCAGGATCTTCACTTCCTCGCCGCTCTCGTCGGTGATGACGGTCAGCGCGCTGTGGGAGTTGCTCGGCTTGGCGTCTTCGTCCAGTTCGATGTCCGACAATTTGGTGCGCCCGATCACCTTCTCTTGAGCCTCCACCGTCAAGCCATTCCACGCGGTCATGTTGTGCAGGTATTTCTGCACCAGCACATAGCTGCCGCCTTCGAACTCAGGGTCTTCATCGCCTACCAGGGTAAAGGCCTCGGCCTTGCGCCCCACCGGGTTCTCGGTGCCGTCGACGAAACCGATGATGCTGCGCATATCGAAGTACCGAAAGCCCTGGACCTCATCCACCACTTTCACGCTATCACCCAGGGCCGTCATCAGTTGGGCCGCCAGCTCGAAACACAGGTCCATCTGCTCGGCACGGATATGCAGCAGGATGTCGCCTGGGGTCGACACCGCCTTGCGCCCTTGCACACCGAACTCGCGAAACGGATGCAAGGCCGCCGGGCGCGGCGCGCCGAACAGGCGGTCCCAGGCATCCGAGCCAAACCCGCAAACGCAAGTCAGGTTGCCCGAGGGCACGCGCTTGCCTACCGAGCGCACCAGGCCTGCGATGTCGGCGCACCAGGCCCGCACGTGTTCAACCGCATCGGGCGCCAGGGTGGCGACCATGAAGATCGCGCTGCTGGTGATCGGATGGCACACCGATTGCGGTTCGAGCGGGGGGCGGACGGGGCAGGTTTTCATGAAGGCGATCCACTGGCTAAGGTCGGTTTGAACCCCGGCAGGTTAGCAGATCATCCCTGACAACTGGCCCACACCTGGCGAATCAGCGCTTTGAGCTTCAAAGCCTCGGCCCAGCGATCGGTGAGCTCGCGACCATCCACGCCAGTGATCGCATAAGGTGGCGGGCCCAGTTCGCAGGTGAAGGACAGGCTCTGGGGTGTCTCGGCGCGGGCCAGCCAGTCTTCGATCCCGTAGCGCCACCAACCGGTAAAGCGCTCCACCCACGGCTGATGCTGGGGAAAATCCAGGCCTACCTGCACCTGCTCACTGCTGGCGATGCGGCCATGAAAGCCCCAGCTGTGACGCAAGATGGTGCGTATCTGTTCGTCGTCTTCCACACTGCCGGGCTCGGGCAATTCGCGGCCAACTACGTAGTGGGACAGGTCAGCGAGCAGTTTCAAATCGGGCATCTGTGCCAGCAAGTCGAGGGTGAACAGCAGATCGTTAGTGAGCCGATAGCGATGGGTTTCCAGCAAAATCTGGAAGTCCACCTGTTCGGCCAGGCGTTGCCAGCCGTCGATCAGCCTGGCCGCCTCGGCCTGGGTACGCGGGCGCACGTCGGCTTGCAAGGTGAGGTGGTGACAGCCGTAACGGCTGATCACCTCCAATGCCCTGGCCAGATCATCCACCGATTGTGGGAACAGTTGCCCTTCAATCTGCAAGCCCCTGGCCGTGGCCGCCGCGTGTAGGCGCTGCACCGATGCCGGGGCCCAGTAATGGTCGGTGATGCCGTCAAAACCGGCGGCAGCGATTCGATCCAGTTGTGCTTCGAGGCTGCCGGGCTCGGTTTGCATGGCCCACATCGATTGGAATACTAAAAACTGGCGCATGTCAGCCTCGCAGTAGTTGCTTCAGGGAGACGTCAGGGTCGGCCAGGCTGGCCGGGTTGAGCGGGATGTGGGCGGTGATCAAGCGCTCGCACAGTTTGATGTCCTTGGCTGCGCGGTTACCCAAGGCCCAACCGCAGGCGCCCTGCAAACGGTGATGGTCGTCAAGGTAGAACAGCAGCAGACCACCGTCGGGCAAATCCCGGCGAACCGTCAGTGCCGCCATCACCCCGACGGTGTGCAAACCCCACGCGTATTGATCGGACCAAAAACCCGGGATCGTCTCGTACGCTAACGCCCGCCCCAGCAGGTTCAACGCCGCGAGACGGCCCTGGGCTTCGGCGTTGCGCCAGGTTTCTTGCCGTTGATAAAGGCCCTCCAGGCGAAACTCGCACACGTCTCCCGCCGCGTAGATATCCGCCGCACTGGTGCGCAGGTGCGCGTCGACACGTATGCCCTGCCCGACGTCCAAGCCTGCCGCTGCGGCCAACTCGATGTTGGGCTGCATGCCGATGCCGACCACCACCAGGTCGCAGGGCAGCCGTTGCCCGTCGACCAGTTGCACGGCGTCGGCGTGGATGCACTCCAGGGCGACGTCCAAACGCACGTCCACACCTTGTTCACGGTGCAATGCCAGCAGCGCCTCACTGATCACCGGCGGCAACACCCGCCCTGCCAGCCGTGGCCCGGCTTCCAACACTGTGACCTCGCAGCCCAGGCCCCGCGCCGTCGCCGCCACCTCCAAGCCAATAAATCCACCGCCAACCACCACCAGCCGAGCGCCAGGACGCAGCCCATCGCGCAGGGCCAAGGCTTCATCGTGGGTGCGCAGATAAAAGACATTCGCCTGCTCTTGGGGCAAACGCCGCGCCCGGCCTCCGGTGGCCAGCAGCAGGCCGGCATAGCTCAACCACTGGCCGTCGGCCAGTTGCAGCCGGTGGTGCTGGGGCTCCAGGCGGCTGACCGGGTTGGCAGCGATATGCTCGATACCGAGCGCCGCAAACTGGTGGCTGTCGCACAGGCTGCATTGCGCCAGGTCGGTCGAGCCTTGCAGCAAACCCTTGGACAACGGTGGCCGCTCGTAGGGCAGATGCGCTTCATCGCCGATCAGGATCAAGCGCCCGCTGTAGCCTTCTTCACGCAAAGTCAGTGCCGCACGGCCACCAGCATGGCCGGCGCCGACGATGATCAGGGGCGCGTTCATCCTTCGGCCGTGACGGCGAGCTGCACCCGCCCCGCATCCACCCGCACGGGGTAGGTCTTGAGGTTCACGCACACCGGCGCGCCCAGGGCCTTGCCAGTGCGGTAATCAAAGCGCCCGTTGTGCTTGGGGCACTCGATCACATGGTCCATCACCAGGCCGTCGGCCAGGTGGATTTTCTCGTGGGTGCACAGGCCGGCGGTGGCGAAGAATTGGTTATCGGCAGAACGGAATACCGCGTAGGTCTGCGCGCCGTGGTCGAAGCGCAGCACGTCTTCTGCTTCTATTTCGCCCACGGCGCAGACGTCGATCCATTGATCGTTCATGCATTTATCTCCAATGACTGGCTTTCACTCTGTGGCGAGCGAGCTTGCTCGCCACGGGTGGGGCGTTGGACGAAGTAGCTGGGGTCGCTGCGCTGGCGCCAGATCGTCGGAATGATTTCCTGGTAGGCCTGCCACAGGTTGGCATACGGCGGCGGGCAGTCGCTGCGGATCTCTTCGTGCAGTTGGCTGAGCGCGTGGTACGGCACCATCGGGTACATGTGGTGTTCGAGGTGGTAGTTCATGTTCATGTAGATAAAGCGCAGCACGCGGTTCATGTAGATGGTGCGGCAATTGCTGCGGTGGTCGAGCACATCTTCGGCCAGGCCCACGTGCTGGCTGAGGCCAAACAGGTAGCCGAGCCACGCGCCATAGAGGCTGGGCAGGCCCACCAGCATCAGCGGCAACCAGCTGTGCAGGTACAGCGCAGTGCCAATGATCACAGCGTAAAGACCGACCCAGATACGCGCATCTCGGTACACCTTGGGCCATTCGGATTCGGGGATGAAGTCGCGCTCCTGGGCACTCATCCGCCCGAGCGCATGGCGGGCCACGCCGCTGAAGGTCTTCCAGGCCAGGGGCAGGTTGAACAGGCTGAGGGCCATCATCCATAAGCTGGGCGGGCGCGGTTCGACGATCTCGGGGTCACGGCCGACGACGATGGTGTCGGTGTGATGACGGGCATGGCTCCAGCGCCACACGTGGGGTTCGAAGAGGCACATGAAGCTCGCCACCTGATACAGCGCATCGTTCATCCAGCGGGTCTTGAACGCCGTGCCGTGGCCGGTTTCGTGCCAGCGCGGGTTGGAGGCCGTGCCGTAGAGCACACCATAAGCGATAAAGAATGGCACGCAGGCCCAACTGCCCCAGAACCAGTAGCCGCCGACACCGGTGGCCAACAACGTCGAGCACCACAGGGCGGTGTCGAGCAAAGCCGGAGCGTCGCGGCGTTGCATCAGGGCTTTCATGCGATTGCGCGGGATGGGCGACTGGTACCAACGGGCCGAGACCAGGCCCTTGTCGGCGGCGCGGGCCGCTTCGGGGCCGGTGAGGCTGTAGTCGCGCCGAGCGCGGTGAGCGGTGTGTCCAGGCATTGTTATTGTTCTCCGCAAGCGTGGGTTTCAGGGGCTTTGCGAAACCAACGATAGAGCGCGGCTAAATCACCCTCAAGGCCTTGAATCCATTCCCTATCAAGCTATCATCCAGGCCCAGCGGGGCTTGATAGTTTTCTATCAAGACGCTCAAGGGGCCTGCCATGCACAACAACAAACGCCCAACCATCGCCACCGTCGCCGCCCATGCGGGGCTCAGCGTAGCCACCGTCGACCGCGTGTTGAACGCCCGCGCGCCGGTCAACCCCGGCACGGCCGAACAGGTGTTCCAGGCTGCCGAAGCGGTGGGCTATTTCGCCGCACGGCTGATCGGCCAGCGCATTCGCGAACGTCGGCCCACCTACCGTTTCGGCGTGCTGTTGCTGGGGACCGCCCAAGCGTTCTATGCGCAGTTGGCCCACGCCATCAGCGAGGCAGCGCAGCATCACGCCACCGCCAACCTGAGCTGCCAGTTCGACTACATCAAAGACCGCACGCCCGGCGCCATCGTCGCGCAAATCGAACAACTGGCCGTGCAGTGTGACGCCCTCGCGGTGGTCAGCTTCGCCCACCCATTGATCAACGCCTGCCTGGCGCAGATCCGCACAGCGGGCGTGCCGGTGGTGGCCCTGCTCTCGGACATCCATGAACACGCCGCCGAACCCTATGTGGGCCAGGACAACCACGTGGTCGGGCGCACCATGGGCTGGCTGCTGGCGCGCACCTGCGGCGCACGCAAAGGCAGCGTGGGCATCCTGTTGGGCGGCCATCGTTTTCTCGGCCATCAGGCACGGGTCGAGGGTTTGCACAGCTACCTGGCCGAACACGCGCCGGGGCTCAAGCCGTTGGAGCCGCTGATCAACCTGGACAACTGCGACATCACCGAAGAAGCCACCCTCGACCTGCTCAGCCGTCATACCGACCTGCGTGGGTTATGCGTGGTCGGCGGGGGTGGCGACGGTGTGATCAACGCCTTGGCGCAACTGCCCAAGCGCCCGGCGCTGTGCTGCATCCTGCAAGAGTCCACGCCGTTGTCACGCCAGGCATTGAGCAACGGCTTGATTGATGTGGTGATGGACTCGCAGCCACGGCAGACGGCCGTGGCGCTGGTGGAGTTGCTGGTGCGCTTGCAGAGTGATGAGGGGTTTGACCCTTTGAAGCACCGCGTGCATATACCGCCGCAGATAGTGACGTCGGAAAACCTGTGCAACTGATCGGTTTGGCTTGAGGTTTCAGCGCTCACGGAAATCGGCGGCGCTCAAGCCAAACCGACTCATTTTGTTGTACAGCCCGCCCCGCGACACATCCAGTTGCTGTGCGGCCAGGCGAATGTTGCCGCGGGTGCTGGTGAGCGCGGCAACGATGGCGTGCATTTCATGGCTGCTCAAATCCTGCGCGGGCTGGGGCTGGTAGGCGCGCAACGTGGTGCGTTGCGGGGTTTCCAACGGCAAATCAGCCGATTGGATCAGCTCGCCCATCGCCAGGTTGGTCGCCCGCTCAATGACGTTCTCCAGTTCCCGCACGTTGCCCGGCCAACCATGGGCTGACAGCAACGCCAACGCATCCGGGGTGAAACCTTGCACGGCTTTACGGAGCGAGCGGGCACAGCGCTGCAGGAAGTGGCGCGCCAGCAGTGGGATATCGTCACGGCGCATACGCAGTGGCGGCACGCTCAGGTTCAGCACGTTGAGTCGGTAGTAAAGGTCTTCACGAAACGCGCCCTCGGCCACCGCCTGGCTCAGGTTGCGATGGGTAGCCGCGATGATGCGCACGTCGACTTGCCGCGATTGCTTGGCCCCGACGCGGGTGATTTCACCCTCCTGCAAAACCCGTAGCAGGCTGACCTGGGCGTCGAAGGACATGTCGCCGATTTCATCCAGGAAGATGGTGCCGCCATCCGCCAGTTCGAACTTGCCTGCAGCCCCACCCCGCGCCGAGCCGGTGAATGCGCCTTCGACGTGGCCAAACAGTTCACTTTGCACCAGGTCCCGTGGGATCGCGCCGCAGTTGACCGCCACAAACGGACCGTTACAACGCTCGCTGCCGTTATGAATGGCTTGGGCAAACAGTTCCTTGCCGGTGCCGCTTTCGCCGAGGATCAAGGTGGTGGACTCGCTGCGACTGGCAATGCGCCCCAGGTGCAGAGCGTCTTGTATCGCCCGTGAGGTGCCCAGGATGGTCTCGAAGGTATAGCGGGCCTGGGTGCCGATAATGCGCCGGGTAATCTCGCGGATACGGCGGTTTTCGCGCACCGACACAATCACCCCACCCTGCTCCAGTGGACATAGCGAAACGAGGCAGGCGAGTTGGCTGCCGTCGTGCAGGTGGAAGGTGCAATCGAGGTCGCGCACAGGCTCACCCAGCGCGTCGCTCAGTTCACTGCGGCCCAGGCGCTGGAAAGGACTGCCGATCAACTCGCGCCCCACCCCGAACAGGTGCCGCGCATAACGGTTGAGCGCCTTGATGCAGCCACGCTCATCGAGCACCACCAAACCTTCGTTGAGCACTTCGAGCACGGCCTGTTGTTCTTCCAGCAACAGCTGCAGCGCCATCTGCCGCGACACCGCTTCGGCCGCCGCTTGAACGGTGCCCAGGGTATGGAAGTGAAACCAGCCGGGCTCGGCGGTCAGGGTGAGCATGGCCAGGGTCTGGCCTTGGGCATCCTTGATCGGCGCGGCGGCGCAGTGCATGTGGCGCTGGCGCAGGCCGCTGGCGAAATTTTCTTCCGCCAGCACATACACCAGGCGATCTTCGGCCAGGGCCAGGCCGGTGCAGTTGGTGCCTTGCACCGATTCGAGCAAGCGACTGCCCACCGGGGTGATGTCCAGCCCGCAGAAGTACAAGGTCGTCCCATCGGCGTCCGTGAGGTTGATATGCCCGCGCGGGTTGTAAGCCAGCAATCCATGCATGACCTGCGCGGCGGCGGCGATCAGGGCGCGATGGTGGGCCAGGGTCGCCGCGAGCGCATGAGGCGCAACAAAGCGGTAGTCGTTGTTACCGGGCTCGATACCCGCCTCGACACTGCGTCGCCAGGAATCCCAGATGACCTGGCGTACCCCGTCGGGACGCACGACTTGGCCAGCCAGGCACTCTCGCCACGCCTGTTCCAACGCGGCGATGGGCCCGTCGTTCAGCGCGGCAGGCCCCAGGTTCGTGAGGTATTCGAGGTCTTGCACACTGAACGCCTGGGTCATTGCGGTTATCCATGTCCATATTTTCGACATGTCAGTATAGACATGTCATAAAAATGAACACTTTTTGTTTGATTAAAATAATAAGCCTTTATAAATCAACCACTTATAAATTGGCACACGCCTTGCTCCTGCCCCTGTGTCACCCAGGACTGTCCTGGGGGCCCACAACAACAAAAGGGGTCGTTTCATGAGTACACAGAACATCCGCCTGGGCTTGATCGGTGCCGGCCGCATGGGCAGCTTCCATGGCCTTACCGCTGCACGCCATATCCCCGGTGCCTGCCTCGCCGCCATCGCCGATCCCGTCCCAGGCCAGGCCGCTCGCCTGGCAGCGGAACTGGGGGTGGACAAGGCCTACACCGACCCGCAACAGCTGCTGGACGACCCGGACATCGACGGCGTGCTTATCGCCGCCCCTGCCCGTAGCCACGCGGAGCTGGTGATCAAGGCCGCACGTGCCGGCAAGGGCATCTTCTGCGAAAAGCCCATGGCGATTACCCTGGACGAAGCCGACCGCGCCATCGCCGCCGCTGCCGATGCACGGGTGCCCTTGCAGGTCGGCTTCAATCGGCGCTTCGCCAAGAGCTTTCGCACCGCGCACCTCGACGTCGTCGCCGGACGTATTGGCACGCCACAGCTGCTACGCTCGCTGACCCGCGACCCGGCGCTGAACAACCCGGCCAACTCACCGCAATGGGTGATCTTCCTCGAAACCCTGATCCACGACTTCGACACCCTGCGCTATCTCAACCCTGGGGCCGAAGTGGTCCAGGTGCAGGTGATGGCCGACGCGCTGATTGCCCCGCAATTCAAAAGCCAAGGCTTGCTCGACACCGCCGTGGTCACCCTGCGCTTTGACAACGGCGCCATTGCCACCGCCGAAGCCAGCTTCCAGGCCGTGTATGGCTACGACGTGCGCGGCGAAGTGTTCGGCAGCAAGGGCATGCTGAGCATGGGCAGCCTTAACGACTGCGACCTGGTGCGCTACCTGGCCGAGGGCATCCAGGCAGACACCCAGCGGATGGACACCGACCTGCTGCGCGACGCCTACATCGCCGAGCTCAACCACTTTGTCGACTGCCTGCGCAGCGGCGCCAAGCCCCTGGCCAGCGGTGAAGATGCGCGTGCAGCCCTGGCAATTGCCCGTGCCTGCATTGAGTCGTACCAAACCGGCAGGGCCGTGGCCGTTCAAGGAGCCCTTTGATGATGCCGTTCAAATTGGCCGTCAGCGCCGAAATGGTGTTCCTCGACCTGCCTTTCATCGAACGCGTTAAACGTATTCATGCCCTGGGCTTCAGCGCCGAAATCTGGAGTTGGGCCGACAAGGACATCAACGCCTTGGCGGCGACGGGCGCGGACTTCACCTCGATGACCGGCTACCTCAGCGGCACCCTCACCGACCCCGACGGCATCCGCCAATTGCTCGACAGCGCCCGTGAGTCGCTGGGCATTGCCGAGCGACTCAATTGCCCCTGCCTCAACCTGCATGGCACGGGCCTGGGTGAAGGCGGCCTGCCCGTGCAGCCCGTCAGCCACACCACCGGGCGCATGTGGCTGAGCGCATGCAAAAGCCTGGAGAAAATCGCGCGCCTGGGGGAAGACGCCGGCCGCGTGTTCCTGCTGGAAAACCTCAACACCGCCGTCGACCACCCAGGTACACCGTTTGCACGTGCCGACGACACCCTGGCCCTGATCGAAGCCGTCGGCAGCCCGCATTTGAAGATGAACCTGGACCTGTACCACGCGCAGATTGGCGAAGGTAACCTGATCGAATTGATCCAGCGCGCTGGCAGCGCCATCGGCGAAATCCAGGTGGCTGACGTGCCTGGGCGCAAGGAGCCCGGCACGGGCGAGATCCACTACCCGGCCATTGCCCGGGCCTTGCACGCCATGGGTTACACCGGTGTGGTCGGCCTGGAGGGCTGGGCCAGCGGCGACAGCGAGACGGCCCTGGAGCGTTTCCGCCAGGCATTCACCCTATAACAATAAAAGGAACAGCCTCATGCACCGTTATTCATTACTAGTGGCCGCGCTGTTATTGATGTTCAGCCAGTGGTCCTTCGCTGCCTATCGCATCGGCGTGAGCATTGCCCGGGTGGACGATAACTTCATGACCTATGTGCGCACCGGCCTGGAGGCGGCAGCGAAACACCAGGACGTGCAGATCCAATTCGAAGACGCCCAGGGCGATGTGGTGCGCCAGCTCAATCAGGTCGAAGGGTTTCTCAACCAGAAAGTCGATGCGGTCATCGTGCTGCCGGTGGACACCGCTGCCACCGCCAACATCACCCGCGCCGCCGTGGCGGCGAAGACGCCGCTGGTGTACGTCAACCGCCACCCGGATGAGCGTACGCTGCCTGAGGGCGTGGTTACGGTGGCCTCCAACGACATCGAAGCGGGGCAATTGCAGATGCGCTATCTCGCACAAAAACTGGGCGGCAAGGGCAATGTGGCGATCATCATGGGCGACCTTGCACAGAACGCCACCCATGACCGCACCGAGGGGGTCAAACAGGTGCTCAAGGACTTCCCGGGGATCAAGGTCGTCGAGCAGCAAAGCGCCGAATGGCAGCGCAGCAAGGGAATGGACCTGACCAGTAACTGGTTGCTGGCCGGCACCGCGTTCAATGCCATTGTCGCCAACAACGATGAAATGGCGATTGGCGCGGCCATGGCCTTGCAGCAAGCGGGCAAGGCCAAGGGCGAGATTGCGATTGTCGGCATCGACGGCTTGCCCGATGGCCTGGCGGCGATCAAGCGCGGGTTGTTGGCGGGCTCAGTGTTTCAGGACCCCAAGGCCCAGGCTGCCCAGGCCGTGCAAGCGGCGGTGCGGATGATCAAGGGCGAGCAAGTTGACGCACAGGTGTGGGTGCCATTTGAGCTGATCACGCCTGAGCAGGTGGAGGTGTTTGAGCAGCGCTACAAATAACGCAGCTTTGTAGGAGCGAGCTTGCTCGCGAAAAACGCCCAGACGCCGCGCTCATCCAGGAAACACGCGTTATCGTTGACGTTTTTCGCGAGCTTGCTCGCTCCTACCTGGTTATCGTATCAATCCAGGTCACGTGCATCATGCCGCTCGGGCAACTGATCATCGCCCGACACCCGGTTCACCCGCCGTCCACGCTGCACCGCCGGCCGTGCGTCAATCGCATCCGCCCAGCGCTGCACATGTTTGTATTCATGCACCGACAAAAAATCCGCCGCGCCATACAAACGGCCTTTGACCAACCCACCGTACCAAGGCCATATCGCGATGTCGGCAATGGTGTATTCATCCCCGGCGATGTATTGGCTGACCGCCAGGCGCTTATCCAGCACATCCAGTTGGCGCTTGGTCTCCATGGCAAAGCGGTTGATCGGGTATTCCATCTTGCTTGGCGCATAGGCATAGAAATGCCCAAAGCCGCCCCCCAGGTAAGGCGCGCTGCCCATCTGCCAGAACAGCCACGACAGGCATTCAGCCCGGGCGGCGGGCTCCGTTGGCAGGAACGCACCGAACTTCTCGGCCAGGTACTGCAAAATCGCGCCTGATTCGAACACGCGAATCGGCGTGGCGCCGCTGTGGTCCATCAGTGCAGGAATCTTCGAGTTCGGATTCACCGCCACAAAGCCACTGCCGAACTGGTCGCCGTCGCCGATCTTGATCAGCCAGGCATCGTATTCGGCGCCGCTGTGCCCCAGGGCCAGCAGCTCTTCCAGCAGGATCGTGACCTTCTGCCCATTGGGCGTGGCCAGGGAGTATAACTGCAGCGGGTGCTTGCCCACCGGCAGCGGCTTTTCGTGGGTGGCGCCGGCGATGGGTCGGTTGATGCTGGCGAAGGTGCCGCCGCTTTCGGCGTCCCAGGTCCAGACTTTGGCAGGTACGTACTCGGTCATAATCAATGCTCCAGAGGCGCTTGTGATCAACGAAGCGTTCCAGACTAAACCAAAGGTTGATGACTCGTCACACAGTGAATGCCACCGCCACCCGCTGCGATAGCGTCAATATTGATCTGCACCACCTTGCGGCTCGGATACAGCCGCGACAGCAGCTCCAGCGCCTTGCGGTCCGCCAGTGGGTCGCCGAACTCAGGCGCGATTACCGCATCGTTGATCACGAAGTAATTGATATAGCCCGCGGCGAAATCCGGGTTGCCTTGGCTGAACTTGCTTTTACGCGGCTTGAGCGGCGGCGATACGGTATGCACCTGCAACGGGCGACCATCGGCGTCGGTGGCGTTCTTGAGCATTTCCAGGTGTGCCAGGGTGACCTTGTGGTCATAGGACTGCGGGTCGGTGTCGAGATTGGCCAGCACCACGCCGGGAGACACAAAGCGTGCGTAGAAATCCACGTGGGCGTCGGTGATGTCCTTGCCCTTGATACCCGGCAGCCAAATGATTTTACGCAAGCCCAGGCGCTCCTTGAGTTCGGCCTCCACCTCAGCCTGGCTCCAGTCGGGGTTGCGATTGCGATTGATCCAACTGCTTTGCGTCATGATGCCGGTGCCCAGGCCATCCACTTCAATGCCACCGCCCTCGCCCACCAGTTCGCTGCGCCAGT
Source organism: Pseudomonas sp. B2021 (assembly GCF_018135665.1). Classification (NCBI taxonomy): domain Bacteria; kingdom Pseudomonadati; phylum Pseudomonadota; class Gammaproteobacteria; order Pseudomonadales; family Pseudomonadaceae; genus Pseudomonas; species Pseudomonas sp. B2021. The sequence goes on along the minus strand of NZ_SMOF01000001.1, from coordinate 2,503,705 downwards.
AGCGGGCCCCAGTGTGTTCGGCAATCTGGGCAGCCAGTTGCGCATCCTCGGCGTGCTGCTGTTTGTTGCCCCACCCGTTGAAGTTGAAATCCACCGCCCCCAGCGCTCCGGTGCCATCAATCACGAAATTGGCGCCGGTGTCGCGTATCCAGATGTCGTCCAGCTCGGTCTCGACAAAGGTGATGTTGCGCGTGCCGCAATGTTTTTCCGCCAGCACCCGCTCGTCTCCACGGCAAAACACGGTCACCGGCTCATACTCGGCAATCGCCCGGGCGATACGGCCCAGCGCTGCTTGAACATCGGCGGTAAAGTCCTCCCAGATGGCCTCCTGGGCACCAAAGGCGATAAACGCCTGGCGGTGTTTTTCACCCTCGTCGGGCATATAGAAGCGGCCACTGACAGCGGCACGTACGTAAGGAGCAATCAGGCTCATCGCTGCGACCACGCTGGTGTGTTTGAGGAAGGTTCGACGGGTTGGCATGGGGGTCTCTACTGAAGAGGGGCGGTCTTGAATTTAGTCCATACGCGCATACGTGCACGCATATCGGCCTGGGGGATATCTTTGCCAGCGATCAACCGTTCAAAGGTGGCGGCATCTGGGTAAATATCCGGGTTGTCGCGCAGACTGGCCTCCACCTGCGGTCGCGCCTTGGCATTGGCGGTGGGATAGCCGGTCAGGTTGGTGATAGCGGCCATGTTCTGCGGGCGCATCACAAAGTTGATAAAAGCGTAGGCGTATTCCGGGTGCCGGGCATCGACGGGAATCGCCATGGTGTCCATCCAGACTGTCGTGCCCTCGCGGGGGATGTGATAGCCGAAGGTCACCGCCTTGCCGGCCGCATCGGCGGCACGCTGGGCCTGGGTCATGTCGCCACTGTAGCCCAGGGACAGGCACAGGTTGCCGTTGACCAGATCGGTCACCGGTTGCGACTGGAACTTGCGAATAAAGGGGCGCAGCTTGAGCAACAGTGCACTGGCCGCAGCCAGATCTTCGGGCTTGGCACTGCGCGGGTCGCGGCCCAGGTAGTTAAGCACCACCGCGAGCACTTCATCCGGCGAGTCAATCAGGGAGATGCCGCAATCGGCGAATTGGGCGGCAAACTCGGGCTTGAACAGTAGATCGAGGCTGTTGACCGGCGCGTTCGGCAGGCGCTGGAGGATCTGCTCGGTGTTGTAGGTCAGGCCGATGGTGCCCCAGGTATAGGGCACCGTGGCCTTGTTTGAATTGACGTAGTGCGCACGCAACGCCTGCAGGCCCGGTTCAATGTCCCCCAGGGCCGTGAGCCTGGCAGGGTCCAGGGCCTGCAGGCTGCCGGCACGCATCAGGCGCTCGGCCACTGTGTCGCCTGGGAAGATCAAGTCATAGCCACTGCCTCCGGCCATCAGCTTGGCTTCCAGGGTTTCACTGCTGTCCATCACATCGTAGATCACCTGGATACCGGTTTCGGCGGTGAACCTGGACAAGGTGTCAGGGGCAAAATAATCGGCCCAGTTATACAGCTTCAAGGTCTTGTCATCAGCCACGGCACAGGCGCTGGTGAGGATGAGGGCACAGCTCAACAGGCGTTTCATGATAGGCGCCCATCCAGGGTCAGCAGCGCACCGTACAAGTCCGGGCGACGGTCACGGTATATGCCCCAGGTCAGGCGCTCTTCGCCCATGGTGGCCAGGTCCAGGCTGTGCACGAGTACGCCCGTGCTGTCGCGGTCGGCTTCGGCCAACAGCTTGCCTTTGTGATCGCAGATAAACGATGAACCATAAAAATCCATTTGCAGGCTCGCATTACTGTTCGCCACTTCGCGCCCGACGCGGTTGGCCGCCACCACCGGCAGCAGGTTGGCCGCCGCGTGCCCGCGCATGGTCATCTGCCAATGGTCGCGGGAATCGAGGCTGGCACAGCCGGGTTCCGAACCGATGGCGGTGGGAAACAGCAGTACCTCGGCGCCCTGTAATGCCAGGCAGCGCGCGGTTTCCGGAAACCACTGGTCCCAGCAGATACCGATGCCCAGGCGCCCGAAGGCGCTGTCCCACACGCGAAAACCGGTGTCACCGGGGCTAAAATATTCCTTCTCCTGGTAGCCGATGGCGTTGGGAATATGGCTCTTGCGGTACACCCCAAGCAATCGCCCGTCAGCGTCCGCCACACTCAGGGAGTTAAAGAACGCTTTGCCGGCTTTTTCGAACCAGCTCAGTGGCAGCACGACGCCTAACTCCTTGGCCAATGCAGCAAAGCGTTTGAGCACTTGGCTGTGCTGATACTCCTCGGCCAAGGCCAGGTGCTGATGCCGTTGTTCGATGCAGAAATACGGCGTAGCGAATAGCTCCTGCAACAGGATTACCTGGGCGCCCTTGGCGGCTGCGTCGCGCACCAGTTGCTCGGCGCGGTCGAGGTTACTCGGTAAATCCCAGGTGCAAGGCATCTGGGTAGTGGCAATCGTCAATAGACGCATGGCATTACCCCTTCAATGGCCAGGCAGGCTGTTGTTGGGTGATGCAATGCACACCGCCGCCGCCATGGGCCAGGTGGTTGATGCGCACCGGTACGATCTCGCGGTCCGGAAAAGCCTGGCCCAGGACATTGGCCGCGACCTGATCCGCGGCGATTCCATAGGCAGGCATGATGATTGCGCCATTGGCGATATAGAAGTTGGTGTAGGAGGCGCAGAACACCTCGGCGTCAGTGTTCACGGCCTCGGTAGCCTCATACAGCTCGATCAGCTCAAAACGACGGCCCTGAGCGTCGGTGGCCAATTCCAGGACGCGACGATTTTCCCGCGCAACTTGGGCATAGACCGAGCTGTGGTCGTGGGTCGCGTCCACCAGCAACACGCCGGGGCGGGCGAACGCGCAGATGCCGTCGACATGCCCATCCGTCATGTCGCCGGTAACGTAGTTCGGGTCGCCGGGCAACCAGATCGTCTTCTTGATACCCAGCCAGCGCGCGAACACCTCCTCGATGTCAGCCTTGGTCACGCCAGGGTTGCGGTTGGGATTGAGCAGCACCGATTCGGTGGTGATCAAGGTGCCCTCGCCGTCCACATGGAGGGCACCGCCCTCATTGCTCAACGGCATGCCGAAGCAGACAAGCCCGAGGTGATTGAGCACTCGACGGGCCAGGCTTTCATCCCATTCATGGGCCGACTTTGCGCCCCAGGCATTGAAGCGCCAGCTCACACCGGCCAGCCCCTGTTGCGGGTGACAGATAAAGGACGGGCCGGAGTCGCGGCACCAGCTGTCGTTGACCGCCTGGGGAATCAGTTCAATCCGCGGGCCGCACAAGGCGATGGCACTGGCAACCGCCGAAGGGTCGACAACCATCTTCACCGGCTCAAAGCGTGCAATGGCAGTGGCTACCCGCGCGAAGTCCTGCTGCACCTGCGCCAACGTCACGCCCCAAGTGTTCTCCCACAACGCCTGGTTATGAGGCCAGACCATCCAGGTCGCCGCATGCCGGCACCATTCCGCGGGCATCCGCCACCCCAGGTTTTCAACTTCATCCATCTGCATGACAAGTACCTTTGAGTTAAGTCATTGTGTTCAGTGAAAGCTACCCACGGGCTAATGACAGGCATGCTACGGTGAAGAAATAGCGCAAACAAACGATGAATTTTGCGCAAAACTGATTAGAGGAACTTATCAGCATGCTCAACCACTGGCCGCCCCTCGGCACCCTTCGCGGCTTTGAAGCCGCCGCTCGGCTGGGCAGTTTTCACAAAGCCGCCGAAGAGCTGCACTTGACCCAATCGGCAATCAGCCAGCAGATTCGCAGCCTGGAGGCGTACCTTGAACAGCCGCTGTTTTTTCGCAGCGGGCGCAGCGTCAGCTTGACCGACGCCGGCCAGGATTTCCTCAGCACCACCCAGGCCTTACTGCAACAACTGGCCGTCGGCGTGCGGCGCCTTGGGCAATACCGCAAACCCAATCAATTGGTGCTCAACACCACGCCGACCTTCGCCCGGCATTGGCTGTTGCCCCGCCTGGCCGACTTTCGCCGCCAACACCCGCAGGTCGATCTATGGATTTTCAGCACCGACGAAGTGCCAGACATGGCCAGCCAGACCATCGATTTGGCGGTGCGCGACGACATCAGCTCCCAGGCCGAATGCAGCTTCAAGGTGCTGCATATCGACCGGCTGTTTCCGGCATGCCACCCGCAGGTGCTGGAGGTGCCTCTTGAGCAACGCACCACCTTGCACGGTGAGCGGGAAATGGACTGGAGCCACTGGGCGGTGGAAGCCGGGATTGATGTGGGCCAACAGGACCAGGGCCTGAATTTTTCCGACCCCGGTTTATTGCTGGATGCGGTGTGCACCGGGTTGGGGATTGGCCTGGTAAGCCAGTTGCTCAGCCGCCAGGGGCAAGCCAAAGGTTTGCTTACGCCGTTGGTAGACGCCACCATTCGCGGCCCCAGCTGGGCGCTACTGACCCATCGCGACAGCGAGAACGACCCCCTGGCGCGGTGTTTTATCGAGTGGCTATCGAGCCATTTGCAGGGAGATGCGGCATGAACGACCGACTCGACGACCTCCTCGCCGACCACTTGCATGTCCTGTTCTGCGGCATCAACCCTGGCAAGGGCTCCGCCGCCCTCGGCCTGCATTTTGCCAATCGCAGCAACCGCTTCTGGCGCACCGTGCATTTGGCCGGTTTCACGCCCCATGAAATCCGCCCGCAAGACGGTGCCACCTTGCTGCACTACGGTTGCGGATTGACCACCTTGGTGGCACGTCCAACGGCCAGTGCAGGCGAGTTGGCGCGGCATGAGTTCCAGGACGCGGCGGCGGCGTTCGAACACAAGATCCGCCGCCATGCCCCGCGCTTCGTCGCGTTCCTCGGCAAGCCCGGCTATAGCGCGCTGAGCGGCCAGCGCGAGGTCGCCTGGGGTTTGCAAGCGCAGCCACTGGGCGGGGCCTCGGTCTGGGTGCTGCCCAACCCCAGCGGGCGCAACCTGGCGTTCAGCCTCGATCAATTGGTGCAGGCGTATCGGCTGCTGCACAACGCCGTTGCGCAATCCAGGCCCGCGCCCTTAATCTCGTGAGCCCAACACCCTGTAAGCAATGGAGGCTGCATGAAACTGGTCGGAATGCTGGACTCGCCCTACGTACGCCGCGTGGCTGTTTCCCTGGAGTTATACGGGGTGGACTTTGTTCATGAACCGCTTTCGGTGTTCAGCACTTACGCTGAATTTGCCCAGATCAACCCGGTAGTCAAGGCCCCGACCCTGATGCTGGACGATGGCACGGTGCTGATGGATTCGAGCCTGATCCTCGATTACCTGGAAGCGCTGGCGCCGGCTGACAAGAAGCTGCTGCCCCAACAACCGGCTGCACGCGCCCGCGACCTGCAACTGCTTGGGCTCGCGCTGGCGGCCTGTGAAAAAAGCGTGCAGATCGTCTATGAACACAACCTTCGCCCCGCTGAAAAATTGCATGCGCCGTGGCTTGAGCGCGTTACCGGGCAACTGCTGGCGGCTTATGCGTTGCTGGACAAGCAGCTGGCAGGCAATGAAGCGCTGACCCAGGCGTCGATTACCGCAGCGGTCGCCTGGTCGTTCAGCCAGTTCACCGTGGCCTCGGTGGTAAAGGCCGATGCGTTCCCCAACCTCAAGCGCCATGCTGAACGCCTGGAGCAGCACCCGGCGTTCAAGCGTTACCCCATCGAATGAACTCGCGCTAATGTGTAGGAGCGAGCTTGCTCGCGAAAAACTCATAGACGCCGCGTTTACTCAGGCTACACGCGTTATCGTTGACGTTTTTCGCGAGCAAGCTCGCTCCTACATAGGGCCCTGTTCGCGTCGCTACACCCATCCGCCGTCAACGATAAAGTTCTGCGCCGAGCACATCGCCGAGGCATCCGAGGCCAAAAACAGCGCCATGTTGGCGATGTGTTCCGGCATCACGCTGCCGGGCAGGCACTGGCTGCGGGCGATGAGGTCCTTGGCGGCGTCGTCGACCCACATGGCCAGTTGTTTTTCGGTCATCACCCAACCCGGTACCAAGGTGTTGACGCGGATATGGTTGGGCCCCAGTTCCCGCGCCAGGGCTCGGGTCATGCCGTGGGCGGCAGCCTTGCTGGCGGCGTATACGGGGTAGCCGGCCGAGGCCATCATCCAGCCCACCGAGCCCAGGTTGATGATCGAGCCGCCGCCGGCCTCTTTCATCATCGGCACCACCGCCTTGGCGGCAAAGAAGGCATGTTTGAGGTTGACCGCAATCAGCTGGTCGAACAGGTGCGAGTCGATTTCTTCCAGGCTGTGGCGCACATCGTTCGCTGCATTGTTGACCAGTACCGTAATCGGCCCCAGGGAATGCTCGAAGCGCCCGATCGCCGCGCGGTAGCCGATCTCGTCGGTGATATCGCAGCACTCGAACTCGACACTCTGCCCTTTGGAGTTCAGCAGCGCCGCCAGGCGTTCACCTTGGCTCTGTGCACGGTCCACGAACGCCACCTTGGCACCCTGCGCGGCGAAGGCCCGCACCATGAACTCGCCAATCCCCGAAGCCCCGCCGGAAACCAGCACGGTTTTGTCCTTGAGGTCGGGATAAATCGCTTGCTGGGTAGTCATAACAATCAGTGCTCCGCTTAATTAGTCTTATTTTATTTTGCAAGAACGGCGTTAAAGGCTATAAATCTGCTGTCATATCGACAAAATATCTCAAATTAGTAGAACTATTCCAGCAAAACAACAAAAGGAAGTTCGACCATGAAGCACCCTCGATACCTGCTGTCCGGCCTCGCGCTGTCCATGCTGATCGCCAGCGGTGGCGCGCACGCCGCCGGCCTTAGCAGCGAACACAAACCCTTCGGCAAAACCAATGACGGCACCGCCGTCGAACAGTACGTGTTGCGTAACAGCCATGGCATGCAAGCCACGGTGATCACCTACGGTGGCGTGCTGCAGTCGCTAAAAGTGCCAGACAAACACGGCAAGCTCGACGACGTGGTGCTGGGCTTCGATGACGTGCAAGGCTATCAAGGCGGTACCGCGTTTTTCGGCGCGACCATTGGCCGCTTCGGCAACCGCCTGGCCGGCGGCGCCTTCGAACTCGACGGCAAACGCTACCAGGTACCGCTCAACGACGGCCCCAACTCATTGCATGGCGGCGCCCAGGGCTTCGACAAGCAGGTGTGGCAAGCCAAATCGGTCAAGGACAAAGACTCGGTGGGCGTCACCCTCACCTACCTGTCCAAGGACGGGGAAATGGGCTTTCCGGGCAACTTGAAAACCGAGGTCACCTACCGCCTCAACGACAACAACGAACTGCACATCGACTACACCGCCACCACCGACAAGCCGACGGTGCTCAACCTCACCAACCATAGCTACTTCAACCTGGCCGGTGCGGGCAACGGCGATATTCTCAAGCAGGTCGCCACCTTGCACGCCAGCCACTACACACCGGTGAATGCCACCTTGATTCCCACCGGTGAATTGGCGCCGGTCAAGGGCACGCCCATGGACTTCCTGAAACCGACCGCCATCGGCCAGCACATCAAGGACGACCATCCGCAGCTCAAATTCGCCGAGCCGAAACAGGGTGGCTTCGACTTCAACTGGGCGCTGGATACCAAAGGGAATGTGAAACAGCTGGCCGCCGAAGTGCATGACCCTGAATCAGGGCGGCGTTTGCAGCTCTACACCACAGAGCCCGGCGTACAGTTTTATACCAGCAACTTCCTGGACGGTTCGGTGAAGGGCAAAGGCGGCAAGACCTATCAGCATTGGAGTGGATTTACCTTGGAGACCCAGCACTTTCCCGATGCGCCTAACCAGCCGAGCTTTGCCTCAACGCGTTTGAATCCAGGGCAGACTTACACCCAACACACTATTTTCAAGTTCACCGCTGATTAAACTGTGGGAGCTGGCTTGCCTGCGATAGCGGTGGTTCAGGCAACACTTGTGTAGCCTGTGCCACCGCTATCGCAGGCAAGCCAGCTCCCACATTGGTTTTTCATAGGGCCTGGGTTCAGCGTTGTTTCATGCGGTCGATGACCACGGCCAACAGCAGGATCGAACCACGGATCACATACTGGTAGAAGGTATCGATGTTCTTCAGGTTCATCGCATTCTCGATGATTGCCAGAATCAACACCCCGGCGATCACATGGCGGATCATGCCGATGCCGCCGCTCAGCGACACCCCACCCAGCACGCAGGCCGAGATCACCGTGAGCTCGAAGCCCTGGCCGATCATCGGCTGGCCGGAGGTCATGCGTGAAGCCAGGATGACTCCCGCCAGCGCGCCAATCAGGCCGTGCACGGCAAAGATCAGGATCTTGGTGCGATCAACGTTCACGCCGGCCAGCAGCGCCGCTTCCGGGTTACCGCCGATGGCCATGGTGTTGCGCCCGTAGGTGGTGTAGTTGAGCAGCCAGCCGAAGAACAGGAAGCAGACAATGGTGATCAGAATCGGCACCGGCACGCCGAACAATTGGCCGTTACCGAAGATGAAGAATTGCTCCTGGGACACGCCCACTGCCTTGCCGTCAGCAAAGATATAAGCCAGGCCGCGCACGATCTGCATGGTTGCCAGCGTAGTGATCAAGGCGTTGACCCGCAGCTTGGCGATCACGATGCCATTGATCAGCCCCACCATCAGGCCCATCAGCAGCGCTGCGCCAATGCCCAGCATCACACTGTCGGTATCGCGCATCACAATCGCCGCCACCACCCCGGCGCAGGCGATCACCGAGCCTACCGACAGGTCGAAGTGCCCCGAGGCCAGGCAGAACAGCATGGTGCACGCGGCAATACCGACAGTCGAAATCGCCAGGCCCAGGCCGCGCATGTTCAGCGGCGAGAGGAAGTTATCGATCAGCAGCGCACACAGTACGAAGATGCCCACCGCCGCCAAGAGCATCGCCCAGTTATCGAGCAGTGCGCGCATATCGAGGGGTTTGCGTGCCGAGGGCAACGCGTTGTTTTGAATGGTCATGGTCGTCTCTCAGTTCGCCAGGCCGCGTGGCAAGGCCAGCTGCAGCAGGTTGGATTCAGTCGCGTGCTCGCGCAGTTGTTCGCCGCGCAGGGCGCCTTCGCACAGCACCAGGATGCGGTCGGAGATGCCCATCACCTCCATCAGGTCGCTGGACACCACGATTACCGCAATGCCACTGGCCGCCAGGTTATGGATGATCTGGTAGATCTCCGACTTGGCGCCGATGTCGATACCGCGAGTGGGTTCGTCGAGCAGCAACACCTTCATCGGCATCGACAACCAGCGGCCAAGGATGGCTTTCTGTTGGTTGCCGCCGGACAGGTACATGATCTTCTGCGCCGCGTTCGGCGTTTTGACCCGCATCGCCTGGATCTGCCGGTCGGCGTTACCTTTCTCCCAGCCTTCGCGCAACAGCCAGCCAAAGGTGGAATGGGCGCCACGGGCGCTGATGTTGATGTTTTCAGCGACGCTGCCCAGCGGGATGATGCCCTCTTTCTTGCGATCCTCCGGACACAGCAATACCCCGGCGGCGATGGCGTCGCGGGGTGAGCGCAACTGCAACGGCTCACCACAGAGTTCCAGGCTACCGGCGCTGACGCGCTCCAGGCCGCTGAGCAAGCGGAACAGTTCCGTGCGCCCTGCCCCCACCAGCCCGAACAGGCCCAGGATCTCGCCCTTGCGCACCTGGAAGCTGATCGGCTCACGCAGGCCCGGGCCGAGCAAGCCGTCCACCTTGAGCGCCACCTCGCCTTGCTCACGCACTCGGTAATCGTAGATATCCTGGATATCGCGACCGACCATGCAGGTCACCAACTGGTCATGGGTCAGCGTGCTCATGTCCTCGAAAGTGCGCACATAGCGGCCGTCCTTGAACACCGTCACCGCATCGCAAATACGGAATACTTCTTCCATGCGATGGGACACGTAGAGCACCACTTTGCCCTCGTCGCGCAGGCGCGCGATGATCGCCATCAAGCGGTCGATTTCCCGCGCCGATAAACTGCTGG
>NZ_SMOF01000001.1:2483869-2493722 GCF_018135665.1 Pseudomonas sp. B2021 | reverse complement strand
GATTTTCAGCAGGGTCGACTTGCCTGCGCCGTTCTCGCCCATCAGCGCGTGCACCTGCCCCGGGTGGGCGGTGAAGCAAATGCCATCCAACGCCTTGACCCCGGGAAAGGTCTTGCCGATGCCGTCAAACCGCAGGGCCGCAGCGGTCATTTCCACAGCCCGATCTTGGTCAGTTCCGCTTGGAAGTTTTCGCGGGTGATCAGCGTCACTTCGTCCATGGCCGTGTATTTCGGCGGCTCGGTACCCTTAGTCACCCACTCGTACATCATCTCGGCGGTTTTGTAGCCTTCAATGTGCGGGCTGGGGAGCATCGAACCAAAGAAGCCGCTGTTGGCTTTCTTCAATTCGCCGATGGCGTCGGTACCATTGATGCCGATGCCGATCACATTGGCTGCGGCGAAACCGGCACTTTCGGTGGCGCGCACGCCGCCGAGCACGGTGTTGTCGTTCATGCCGCCGATGATCAGGTTCTTCGCCCCGCTTGGCAGCTTGACCAAGGCAGAGTTGGTGGCGTCCATGCTGCCGGGCACGTCGAGGGTTTTCAGGGGGGCGGTGAGGATGTGGTCCTTGGGAATACCGGCCTCCTCCAGGGATTTGATCGAGCCGTCGGTGCGTTTCTTGCCGGTGTCGAGTTCGTTGAAGGTGTTGATCACCGCGTAGGTGTCCTTCCAGTCCCAACCGCGTTTTTTCGCTTCGGCGGCCATGGCGGCGCCCTGCTTCTGGCCCACCTCAAATGCGGCCATGCCCAAGTACGGCACGTCTTCCATGAAGTTGCCCTTGGCATCGACAAAGCGATCATCCACGGCCATCACTTTCAAGCCGTTGGCCTTGGCTTTGGCCACAATGGCCGGGCCCAGGGACACGTCCGGCGGGCAGATCACGAAGCCTTTGGCGCCGTTGGCGGCCAGGCTGTCGATGGCCGAGAGGGTTTTCTCGCCGTCGGGCACCGCGATCTTGATGAGTTTGAAGCCTTTGTCCTGGGCGGCTTTTTCCGCAAACGCCCACTCAGTCTGGAACCAGGGCTCTTCGGCCTGCTTGACCAAAAAGCCGATCTTTACTTCTTCAGCGGCCAGCAACAGGCCGCTCAAGCTCATGGCCGAGACCGCCACAGCGGCGCAGCACAGGGAACGCAAACCACGACGACGATTCATAGGGGTGACTCCTTGTTGTTGTTTTTAGGTAGAACGTTGTAGGAGAGAGCTTGCTCGCGAAAAACCCGAGGGCGACGCGCCCATCCAGCATGAACGCGTTATCGTTGACGTTTTTCGCGGGCAAGCCCGCTCCTACAGGTTATCCGGCGAAGCGGTGACAGGGTTTTCCGGGAACATCCATTTCAATCGCCAGTACCGCACCATCCAACGGATGCCCCAAGGGACTCGCGGCACTGGTGATGTACAGCGTGGTGAGCTCGGGCCCACCGAACACGCAACTGGTGGGACGGCTGACCGGCAGTTCGATGATGCGATCCACCTCACCCAAGGGCGTTAGCCGCAGCAGGCAACTGCCGTCCCAGCGCGCGTTCCAGATGTAGCCGTCGGCGTCCATGGCTGAGCCATCCGGCCCGCCGCGTGTGTGCGGCCCGAACCAGGCCTGGGCGGCGCCGAGTTGGCCGTCAGCCTGGATCGAATACTGATAGAGCGTACCGTCCATGCTGTCGCCGAAATGCACCTGGCTGCCCTCCTCGTTCCAAAGCAAGGTGTTGGGAATGCCCAGCCCCGTCAGCAACGGCGTGACCCGCGCATCGGCATCGATGCGAAACAAACCACCGGAGCGCCGGGTAATCGGCAGGTCTTCGCCCTGCTCGCCGATGTTGTTCTGCATGGTGCCCAACCACAGCCGGCCCAGGGCATCGCAACGTGCTTCATTGCCGCGGTTGCCCGCTTGCGGGTCGGCTACGCACAGCAGGGTCAAGGCTTCGGTGGCCAGGTCCAGGCGATACACGCCGCTGCTCAAGGTCACCAACGCATCGCCGCGTTCACAGGGGATGAACGCCGAGACGTGCTCGGGCAACTGCCACACCTGCAACTGCCCGCCCATCAGGCGCAGCGCCTGGCGGGCGGCGATATCCACCCAATACAGGGCCTGGGTCGGTACATCCCAGAACGGCCCTTCGCCCAACCGGGCACGGTGCGGGGTGACTGCGCTCAACGACATGAAGCCTCCTGATCAGTTACAGCGATTCACGCGATGGCGTGCCATTTACCAGCCGCTGAATACGCAAGGGGTTGGCGTTTTTCAACGCGTCGGGCAGCAGGCTATCAGGGTAGTTCTGGAAGCACACCGGGCGCAGGAAACGGTCGATAGCCAAAGTGCCGACCGAGGTGCCACGGGCGTCGGAAGTCGCCGGGTACGGCCCGCCGTGAACCATGGAATCGCACACCTCCACGCCAGTGGGGTAACCGTTGAGGAGGATGCGCCCGACTTTCTGCTCCAGCAGGGGCGTGAGTTCGGTGAACTGTTGCAGGTCGGCCGGTTCGCCGATGAGCGTGGCGGTCAATTGCCCGTGCAGCCCCTGCAGGGCGGCGCTGAGCTGCGCCTGATCAGCCACTTCGACGAACACCGTGGTGGGGCCAAACACTTCTTCCTGCAGCACTTCGTCGCCGTCAATCAACAGACGCACATCCGCCTTGAACAGTTGCGGTTGCGCCTGATTGCCCGATTGCGCGCTGCCCGCCAGATGCTGGATGGCCGGGTGAGACCGGAGTTTTTCCAGGCCCTTGCCGTAGCTGCCCAGGGTGCCGGCATTAAGCATGGTTTGCGCCGGTTGCTCGCCGATCAATTGTGCGACCTGCTGAGTGAACGCGGTGAACGCAGGCGAGGCGATACCGATCACCAGGCCTGGGTTGGTGCAGAACTGGCCGCAGCCTTGTACCACCGAGGCGGTCAGGTCGCGGGCGATGCTGTCGGCGCGGGCTTGCAGCGCCTGGGGCAGCACGATCACCGGGTTGATGCTCGACATCTCGGCAAATACCGGAATCGGTTGCGGGCGCGCCGCTGCCATGTCGCACAGGGCGCGGCCGCCTTTGAGTGAGCCGGTAAAGCCCACCGCCTGGATCGCCGGGTGCTTGACCAGCGCCTCACCGACGCCGCCGCCAAAGATCATATTGAACACGCCAGCCGGCATCTCGGTGGCTTCGGCGGCGCGGATGATCGCATCGGCTACGCGTTCGGCGGTCGCCATGTGCCCGCTGTGGGCCTTGAACACCACCGGGCAACCGGCGGCCAGCGCGGCAGCGGTGTCGCCGCCAGCCGTGGAAAATGCCAGGGGGAAATTGCTGGCGCCGAACACCGCCACCGGGCCAAGGCCGATGCGGTATTGGCGCAGGTCTGGGCGCGGCAGCGGCTGGCGCTCTGGCAGGGCCTTGTCGATACGCGCGCCGTAGAAGTCACCGCGGCGCAGCACGGTGGCGAACAAACGCATCTGGCCGCTGGTGCGCCCGCGTTCGCCTTTGATGCGTGCGGCCGGCAAGGCGGTTTCGCGGCAGACCAGTTCGACGAAATCATCGCCCAAGGCGTCCAGTTCATCGGCCACTGCATCCAGGAACTGCGCACGCCGTGCGGCGCTCAAGGCGCGATAAGCCGGGTAAGCCTGGGCCGCGGCCTGGGCGGCGGCGTCCACTTCCTGCGCGGTAGCCTGGTAGAAATCCTGGGGCAAGGCTTCGCCGGTATTGGCATCGATGCTTTGCAGCTTGATGCTGCCATTGGCGCTGCGCTGGCCGCCGATGTAGTTGTGGCCGAGGAACTGGGTCATGTTGATCTCCTTAAAGGGGGGTGACTTGGCCGGGTTCAAATGCCGCATCGCTGCTGCCGATACCGTTGATCAACGGCGCGCCGAATTCAGCCTGGCTGATCTCGAACACATCGCCCGGCTGGGTACGTATACCGTCGGCGAATGACAAGGTGGCGGTGCCGAAGAAGTGAATGTGCACATCGCCCGGCTTGAGGAACTGGCTGTATTTGAAGTGGTGGTATTCGAGGTTTTCCAGGCTATGGCACATATTGGCCTCGCCACTGAGGAATTCGTTCTGCCAGATCACCTCGCCGTTGCGCAGGATGCGGCTGGTGCCCGCCAGATGCTCGGGCAGTTCGCCCACGCGCAGCTCCGGGCCATAGCTGCAACTGCGCAGCTTGGAATGGGCCAGGTACAGGTAGTTCTTGCGCTCCATCACATGGTCGGAGAACTCGTTGCCCACCGCAAAGCCCAGGCGATAGGGTTTACGGTCATGCCCGATCACATAGAGGCCGCCGATTTCCGGTTCTTCACCGGCGTCTTCGGCAAACGGCGGCACCGGGAAGGCCTGGCCCGGGCGCACGACGATGCTGCCATCGCCTTTGTAGAACCACTCCGGTTGCACACCGGCCTGGCCGGCGCCTGGTTTGCCGCCCTCCACGCCCCATTTGAAGATGCGCATGGTGTCGGTCATCGCGCTGTCGTCGCCGGCCTGCTGGTGCATCTTGTCGCGGGCCGAGGCACTGCCCAGGTGGGTGAGGCCGGTGCCGCTGATCAGCATGTGGGCCGGGTCCGGGTGGTCCAGCGGCGGCAGGATTTTGTGTTCCGCCAACAAGGCGGTGTAGTCGTGGCTGGCGCCCAGGCCGAGGGCTTGCACCTGTTGCTGCAACTTGCTGCCGGCTTCGATGGCGGCCAGCGCCAGTTCACGCACGCTGTGGGCGCCGCGCACTTCGCGCACCTGGTTGCCTTCTACCACGCCGACGCGGCGCTCACCGTTGCTCAACTCGAACTGAACTAAACGCATGCAGGTTCTCCTGGATTTAAGTGCGTGTGGCGCCACGGGCGCTGGCGGCGAATTGGTCGACGGGCAGGACGTGCTTGCGTTCCAACAAGCGATAGACCACGAGGGTCAGCAGCAAGCCGAACACCATCACACCGGATAAGAAATACAAGCCTGAGGCCAGGTTGCCGGTGTACTCCTTGAGCGCACCGATCACGAACGGGCCGATATAACCGCCGAGGTTGCCCACCGAGTTGATCAAGGCAATACCGGCCGCCGCACTGGCGCCGGCAAAGAAGCGCCCCGGCAGGGTCCAGAACACGGCGGTGCAGGAAAACATTGCAAACGCCGCCAGGCACAGCGCGGCCATTTGCAGCACTGGCACGGTAAGCCAGGCGCTGCAGAACAGGCCGATGGCGCCCAATACATAGAGCACGGCGAGATGGCCGTAACGGTCGTTCAAACGGTCGGAACTGCGCGGGATGATCAACAGGCCGATGATGCCGAAGATATAGGGCACGGCGGAGATGAAGCCGGTGGTGAGGTCGCTGCCGCCAAACTGCTTGATCAGGGTCGGCAACCACAGGCCGAGGCCGTAGATGCTCAGGGTCACCGGCAGGTAGAACAGCGCCAGCAGCAACACGCGCTTGTCCTTGAGCGCATGCAAGGGGTTGCCGTGGCGCGTCTGGCCGTAGGCTTGCAGGTCTTTGTGCAGCTCGCCGGTGAGCCAGGCTTTTTCTTCCTCGCTCATCCAGTTGACCTTTTGGGGGCCGTCCGGCAGGTAACGCAGCACCGGCCAGGTCAGCAGGATCGCCGGGGTGCCGATCACGATGAACAGCCACTGCCAGCCATGCAGGCCGAGGATGCCGTCCATGCCGAGCAAACCGCCGGACACGGGGCCTGTGATCATCATTGCAATCGGTTGGGAGAGGATGAACAGCCCGAGGATTTTTCCGCGATGGCGCACCGGGAACCACTGGGTGATGTAGTACAGCACGCCGGGAAAGAACCCCGCCTCCGCCGCGCCCAGCAAAAAGCGCATCACATAGAAGCTGTGCGGCCCTTGCACGAACGCCATGCCGATGGTGATGGCGCCCCAGGTGATCATGATGCGCGCAAACCAGCGCCGGGCGCCGAAGCGGTCGAGCATCAGGTTGCTGGGAATCTCGAACAGGAAATAGCCAATGAAGAACAACCCGGCACCGAGGCCATAGGCGGCGTCGCCGATGCCCACGTCAGCGCCCATGTGCAGCTTGGCGAACCCTACGGCGGAACGGTCCACGTAGGCGATCAGGTACAGCAGGATCAGGAAGGGAATCAGTTTCAGCGTGATGCGCCGAATAAGCCGCAGTTCCTGGCTCATGGGGTCGATCTCCGATTGTTGTTTTTATAGAAGCTCGGGGGACGCCTCTGACGAAATCCGCCAGGGCCATACCTCAGTTAGGATCGACTATATAGTATGACTATTTGCAAAACAACACTTCCAAAGCGGCGATTTTGCGCTTATGTTTAAGCACGCATAGAACATATAGTCATACAATAAGAGAATCGATCATGCCTGACAAAAAGCCCGGCCTACGCTCTGCCCAGTGGTTCGGTACCGCCGACAAGAACGGTTTCATGTACCGCAGCTGGATGAAGAACCAAGGCATTGCCGACCATCAGTTCCATGGCAAGCCGATCATCGGCATCTGCAACACCTGGTCGGAGCTGACGCCGTGCAACGCGCACTTCCGCCAGATCGCCGAGCACGTCAAGCGTGGCGTGATCGAGGCCGGTGGCTTCCCGGTGGAGTTCCCGGTGTTCTCCAACGGCGAATCCAACCTGCGCCCTACTGCGATGCTCACTCGCAACCTGGCGAGCATGGACGTGGAAGAAGCGATTCGCGGCAACCCGATTGATGGCGTGGTACTGCTCACCGGCTGTGACAAGACCACCCCCGCGCTGCTGATGGGCGCGGCCAGTTGTGACGTGCCGGCCATCGTGGTCACCGGTGGGCCGATGCTCAACGGCAAGCACAAGGGCCAGGACATCGGCTCGGGAACGGTGGTGTGGCAGCTCAGCGAACAGGTCAAGGCCGGCACCATCACCCTGGATGACTTCCTCGCGGCCGAGGGCGGCATGTCGCGCTCGGCGGGCACCTGCAACACCATGGGCACGGCTTCTACCATGGCGTGCATGGCCGAAGCACTGGGTACTTCCCTGCCCCACAACGCGGCGATTCCGGCCGTGGATGCGCGTCGCTATGTACTGGCGCACATGTCGGGCATGCGCGCCGTGGAGATGGTGCGTGAAGACTTGAAGCTGTCGAAGATCCTTACCAAGGAGGCGTTCGAAAACGCTATCCGCGTGAACGCAGCCATCGGCGGCTCGACCAACGCGGTGATCCACTTAAAAGCCATCGCCGGGCGCATCGGCGTCGAACTCGACCTGGATGACTGGACCCGCATCGGCCGCGGCATGCCGACCATTGTCGACCTGCAACCCTCCGGGCGCTTCCTGATGGAAGAGTTCTACTACGCCGGTGGCCTGCCCGCCGTGCTGCGCCGCCTGGGTGAAGCCAACCTGATCCCGCACCCCAACGCCTTGACGGTCAACGGCAAGTCTCTGGGCGAGAACACCCAGGACTCACCGATCTACGGCCAGGACGAAGTGATCCGTACCCTTGACAACCCGATCCGCGCCGACGGCGGCATCTGCGTGCTGCGTGGCAACCTCGCGCCCCTGGGCGCGGTGCTCAAGCCTTCGGCCGCGAGCCCCGAACTGATGCAGCACCGTGGCCGCGCCGTGGTGTTCGAAAACTTCGACATGTACAAGGCACGCATCAACGACCCGGAGCTGGACGTGGATGCCAACTCGATCCTGGTCATGAAAAACTGCGGCCCTAAGGGTTACCCCGGCATGGCCGAAGTCGGCAACATGGGCCTGCCCGCCAAGCTGCTGGCCCAGGGCGTGACGGACATGGTGCGCATTTCCGACGCACGCATGAGCGGCACCGCCTACGGCACCGTAGTGTTGCACGTGGCCCCGGAAGCCGCAGCCGGCGGGCCGTTGGCGACAGTGAAGGAAGGTGATTGGATCGAACTCGATTGCGCCAATGGTCGCCTGCACCTGGACATTCCAGATGCCGAGCTGGCAGCGCGCATGGCCGACCTGCCGCCCGCGCAGAACCTCATCGTCGGCGGCTATCGCCAGCTGTACATCGACCATGTGCTGCAGGCCGACCAAGGCTGTGACTTTGACTTCCTGGTGGGCTGTCGCGGGGCAGAAGTCCCACGGCATTCCCACTAATTGGGATGCTATGATGCGGCGAACCTAAGCCAGAGCCTCCCCGTCGTTATGGATCACCAGCCGCCCAAGCCGCGCAAGAGCCAGCATGCCCAGATCGTTCAGGACTTGGGCATGCACATCGTTTCCGGTCGCTTCAAGCCCGAGGAACGGTTGCCCATGGAAGCCACGCTGTGCGAGGAATACCAGGTCAGCCGCTCGGTATTGCGCGAAGCCACGCGAGTGCTCAGCGCCAAGGGCCTGGTGTATTCCAAGCCACGGGTGGGCGCGGTGGTGCGGCCACGCTTGAAATGGCACCTGCTCGACCCGGACGTGCTGTCCTGGTTGATGCAGTCCACGCCCCACAGCGAGTTCTTCAACACCCTGGCCGGGGTGCGCCGCATCCTCGAACCGGAAATCGCCGCCATGGCCGCGACCACCGCCACCGATGAAGACATCGCCACCATCGAACACGCCTACCAGGGCATGGAAACCGCCAAGACCCACGAGGAACTGTTGCAGGCCGACCTGGACTTCCACCGCGCGATTGCCGACGCCACCCGCAACGACCTGCTCGCCTATATGTGCAACATGCTCTCGTTGCCGTTGCGCGAGTCGATCAACATCACCAACCGCCGCCCGGACATTCAGGGCCTGAGTCTGCCGCGGCACAAGGCGATCCTCACGGCGATCCAGAACCGCGATGCCCTGGGCGCACGGCATGCGTCGCTGGTGCAACTGGATGACACCCGGGTGGCGCTGGACACGGTGATGAATGTGTTGACGCCGTTGTGAGCCCGCGTCATTCCTGACTGTTATTGTTGGCTCTGGGGCAG
Source organism: Pseudomonas sp. B2021 (assembly GCF_018135665.1). Lineage (NCBI taxonomy): Bacteria > Pseudomonadati > Pseudomonadota > Gammaproteobacteria > Pseudomonadales > Pseudomonadaceae > Pseudomonas > Pseudomonas sp. B2021. The sequence goes on along the minus strand of NZ_SMOF01000001.1, from coordinate 2,484,889 downwards.
GTGTTATCGCCCTCTTTTTTCAGCGCCAGGACGGCCTGGCGCTCGGACAGCAAGTGAGTGATGGCGCCGCCGATCGCCGCGGAAATCAATGCCAAGGCCTCTTTAGGCAGATTGATCGCCGCCCAGGTCAACCCGCCGATCAGCAGAATGACAAACAGGATATTGAACCGTGACACCCCTAGTTTTATCGAGCGGACGATATCGGACGTGTCCTGCATTTTTTCGAAGCGTTTTAGGTCTTCGAACTTGCGCACCGATTCCAGGGTTTCCAGGTAATGGGTTTCGGCCCGCTTGAGTTTCTTGATGACATCGGCTTCGAGCATGACCTCCTCTATCTCGATCCTGACCAGGCTGATATTGGCGCCTGGGCGGCCAAGAATTTCCGAACTCAGCGAACTTTCGGCCAGCTCGGCCAGCAGATAGGTATAGGAGGTTTCGCTGATCTCCTTGGCATATTTTTGCAAAGCTGATGTGTAGCACTTGGTGGCATATCGGGTGAACAGACGCTCGGCATCGTTAGTCTTTTTGATCAGTTCTTCAACTTCGTCGATCAGTTCCCGTTCCATTTTTAATATCCCTATTAAGCGTGGCTTCGAAAAGCAATGAGCGCCGACCGCTGCGCTGGCACGTTAGGGGCAAACATCCCTCGATCAAGGGCCAGTGTCTACTGTCAAACCTGACAGGTGAATAGGAGGCAGGGCACTGTGGCGAGGGAGCTGGCTCGCCTGCGATAACCCTAGGTATCTACACAACTTTGCAGACCGTAGCAGCCGACGGTAACCACGATGCGAAGCGAGTCGCTCTTGATCTTGATCTTGATCTGCTTTTGATCTTAGGCGCCCCGTCAAACCACGCTGGCCGGAATTCGACAGGGATTTGGGGGGTAAACCGGCAGGGATGCCGGTTTAGCCGCCCCGCGCCATGGATGGCGCGTGGCGGCGCCCCCCCAAATCACTGGCGGATTACGGGCACACCGAGCCCAAGCGAGGTGCCGAGTGGTGGGGCAAGAGCGTTTTGCTT
>NZ_SMOF01000001.1:2468631-2483829 GCF_018135665.1 Pseudomonas sp. B2021 | reverse complement strand
GTGAGCCGCCGTCAGGGCGGAACCCTAAGTAGCCGTTACCGCAGCAATGGATATGCACACAATCCAACTGTGTTGATTGTCAGGCCGCCTTCGCGAGCAAGCCCGCTCCCACAGTTGGACCGTGGGGTGTCAGGTAGTGGGCGTTGGTTGGCAGGCCGTCATCGCAGGCAAGCCAGCTCCCACATATCGCAGTTGTTCATCATAGGGTATAGGCGATGCCCACCTGCACGGTACGCGGTGCACCGGGGTAGGCGTAGATATTGCCGAACGCGCCCTCTTCATACTCGCGGTTGAACAGGTTCTTCACATCCAGGTTCAGACGCACCCGCTCATTGACCTTGTAGTAGCCGAGCAAGTCGACCACGGTATAAGCGTCCATGGAGAATGCCGTGTTAGCAGTCTGGCCGGCGCGCTGGTCGACGTACTTGCCGCCGACGCCCAGGCCCAGGCCTTTGAGCGCGCCGTCCTGGAACTCGTAGACGTTAAGCAGGCTGAAGCTGTTGCGCGGGATGTTCATCAAGCGTGTGCCGGAGCGCAACGTGTTATCACGGGTAACTTCCGCATCTACGTAAGCGTAGCCGCCGATCACGCGCCATTCGGGCGTGAGGTTGCCTGCCACATTGAGGTCGAAGCCCCGACTGCGCACCTGGCCAGCCGCGACACTGAAGGTATTGTCCACGGGATCAGTGGTCAGCACGTTCTTCTTCTCGATCTGATAGATCGCCGCATCAACGCTCAACTGCCGATCCAGCGCCTCCCACTTGATGCCCATCTCGTAAGACTTGCCCTTCTCCGGCGCAAAACCACCGCCTTCGCGGCTGGCGCCAGTGTTGGGCTTGAACGAACGCGCAGCATCGGCATAGACCGCGACGGTGTCGGTGAGGTCGTAGATCACAGCCACGCGTGGGGTGACGGCGTTGTCGGCGGCCTGCCAGCTTTTACCTACATAGTTCTGGTAATCATGCTCGAAACGCTCGAATCGGGCACCGGCCAGCACTTTCAGACGTTCAGTGAGAGCAACCTGGTCCTGTACAAAAGCGGCGTAGGTCTTGAGGTTTTCTTTGTCGTGGGTCGGCGTACGGGTCAGTGCCGGACGGGGTTGACCGTACACCGGGTCAAAGATGTCAATTGGATAGGTGCCCGCTGCGGCGCTGGAACGCTGGATAATTGACTTGTAGTCGTAGTCCTCGTACTCGATACCGGTGAGCAAAGTGTGATCGAAGCCGCCAGTGGAGAAGTGCCCGGTCAGGTTGAGCTGGTAGTCCTTGTCGGTCCATTCCAACTTGCGGTAGTTGAAGTTGCGTTGCAGGGTGCGGCCATCGGCGCCCAGGCTGCCCGGCCCGTTGGCTTCGATGGCATTGCCTTTCAAACTGCCGTCCAACCACTGGAAACCGCCGCCCAGGGTCCAGTTGTCGCTCAGTGCATGCTCGAAACGCAACTGCGCCATGTTGTTGTCGTTGTGCAGCTTGCCCGCGTCCTTGTCGCCCCAGAACGTATCACGCGAGGGCGTGCCGCGCTGATTGGGGAAGCGCGTCAGGCCGCGGTCCAGCGGGTGGTTGTTGCGCATGAAATCGCCTTCGAAGGTCACCTTGGTGTCATCGGTGGCCTGCCAGGTAATCACCGGCGTCACGCCGTAGCGTTCCGTCTCGACGTGATCGCGGAAGGTGTCGCCGCCCTCGCCCACCACGTTCAGGCGATAGGCCAGGCGGCCTTCCTCGTCCAGCGGGCCGGAGGCATCCAGGGTGCCGCGCTTCATGCCCTGGTCATTGAGCTGGCTGCCCAGGGTGACGGTGCGTTCGGCCAGCGGCTGCTTGGACACCACATTGAAGGTACCGCCCGGGTCGCCACGGCCGTAGAGCATGGTCGCGGGGCCGCGCAGCACTTCCAGACGCTCGATGGTGTTGGCGTCCGGCATGTTCGGATAACCGCGGTTGATCGGGAAACCGTTGCGGTAGAACTCACCGGTGGTGAAGCCGCGCACGGTAAAGGTGGTCAGGCCCTGGCCGCCAAAATTGTTGGCGCGGCCCACGCCGCCCGCGTAATCGAGGGCATCCTGCAGGCGCGTTGCACCGAGGTCTTCGACCACGTCCTTGGACACTACGCTGATGGACTGTGGAGTTTCATGAATGGCGGTGTCGGTGCGCGTCGCACTGGCTGAACGTGTGGCGTGGTAGCCCTGCACGGGGCCTTGGGCCGACTCAAGGTCAGCGGTGGCGGTGACATTGGTCGCTTGCAGCTCGATACTGGCGTTCTCGGCAGGTGCCTGCTCTGCCCACGCGAAGGGGGAAAACGCCTGGAGCACACAGATGGAAATCAGGGTACGACGCATGGGTGTGGAACCTAGTGAATGAGCCAGATGGGACGGCAAACCTGCCAAGAATTCGCCGCGCATCATATATCAGTGCATTCTCGTTTGATATCGGTTCTCATTTGTTATTTTTCGCCGCTTAGGTCGCGAAAAACTACAGGCGAAAAAAAGCCACTCAATCGAGTGGCTCATGCAACGCGCAGGCTTACCTCAGCGATAGCGTTCCAGCCAATGCGCGTAAGGTGCCGGCAAGGTCCAGGAGGACTTGTCCACGCCCAGCTCCTTGGCGGCAAAGTAGGCCCAATGTGGGTCGGCCAAATGTGCCCGACCTACCGAAACCAGGTCCAGGTGCCCGGCCTGCAACGCGCCTTGGGCCAGTTGCGGTGTGCCGAAGCCCCAGGCCGAGGTCACCGGAATACCGGCTTCACGGCGTACACGCTCAGCAATCGGGCCCATGAAGGCCGGGCCCCAAGGAATGTTGGTGTCAGGAATGGTAAAGCCGACGCTGACGCTCAGCAGGTCCAGGCCACCGTCCTTGAAACGGCGGGCCAGTTCAATGGACTCGGTGAGGGTCTGCTCATCACGGCCGTCGTATTCGATCACACCGAACCGAGCGGTGAGCGGCAGGTTTTCCGGCCAGACTTCACGCACGGCGGCCAGGGTTTCGAGGAGGAAGCGGCTGCGGTTGTCGAAGCTGCCACCATAGGCATCGGTACGCTGATTGGAGTGTTCGGAGAAAAAGCTCTGGCCCAGGTAGCCGTGGGCGAAGTGCAGCTCGATCCATTCAAAACCGGCATCGCGAGCGCGGCGAGCCGCGTCGACGAAGTCCTGCTGCACGCGGGCGATGTCTTCCAGGGTCATGGCACGCGGTACGTTGGGCAGGTTGGCACCGAACGCGATAGCAGACGGGGCGATGGTTTCCCAACTGCGAGAATCAGAGGCCGGGATGTGGTCATCACCTTCCCAGGGGCGATTGGCACTGGCTTTGCGACCGGCGTGGGCAATCTGGATGCCCGGCACCGAACCTGCGGCCTTGATGGCTTTGACCATGGGCACGAATGCCTGGGCGTGGGCGTCGCTCCAGATCCCAGCGCAGCCTGGGGTGATGCGTCCTTCAGGGGCGACCGCGGTGGCCTCGACCACCAGCAGGCCGGCACCGCCACGGGCCATGCCGGCCAGGTGGACATGGTGCCAGTCGTTGACCATGCCGTCGTCGGCCATGTATTGGCACATCGGGGGGATAGCAATGCGATTGCGCAAGGTCACATCTTTGAGTTTGAACGGTTCGAACAAAGCCGACATTGAGAACTCCAGGAAGGGGTGGGTGATTCGATAGTTCGATGGTAATCGAACTATGGTATTGAACGCTACCCCCCTGTTATGATCCGCCCCATGCGAGCCTTCAAACACCCTACCCCGCAAGAATTGACGCTTGAGCGTGTGCTGTACGCCTTGAGCGACCCCGTGCGCCTAGACATCGTGCGCTACCTGGCCAACGTGCCAGAGGCCACCTGTGGCGAACTGGACGGAGGGCGGCCCAAGTCCAGCATGTCCCATCACTTCCGGGTATTGCGCGATGCCGGCCTGGTGCACACGCGCAATGTGGGCACCACCCATATGAACTCGTTGCGCCGTGACGAGCTGGAAAGCCGCTTCCCTGGGTTGCTGGCGAGCGTTCTGTCACAGCACTAGACGGCACGCGTCAGGACAAGACCGCCTGTAGCAATGCGCCGTCCAGGTGCACACAGTCCTTGCCATTGCGCTTGGCGCCGTACAGGTTCTTGTCCGCCATCTTGAGTACGGCCGACAACTCGTCGCCCGGCGAAAAACGCGCCATCCCCGCACTGCAGGTGTAATGGTGGGGCGCAGGCACACTGCTGCGGATCGCCTGCAACAAGTCCAGGGCATAATCACAGGCCACCTCCACATCGTCGCCCTGCAATAACACGCCGAACTCTTCCCCGCCGATCCGTCCAAAGCTGTGGCTGCCCTTGGCGTTTTTCAGGCACAGCGCCATGGCGCGCAGAATCTTGTCCCCCACGTCGTGGCCATACAGGTCGTTTTTTTCCTTGAAACTGTCGATATCCAACATGATGAAGTAGCCGCCCCGCTCCCCACCGAGCAACTTCTCGAAGCTCTGCATAAAGGCGCGCCGGTTGAGGATGGACGTCAGGTAGTCGGTCTCGGCCAAGGCGCGAAACTCGCTTTCCACCAGCAATACCGAACGCAGGTTCTTCAAGTAGGAATAACTCAAGATAAACCCGATGGACACCGACGCCGCGCAGAACAGCAGCAAATACACCTCGGTGCCGGCGTATATATCCGCCTGCATGGGCGGCCACAGGATCAGCCAGATCAATAGCGCATCGGCCAGATAATCCTGGACACTGATAAACAAGATTGCACTGCCCACCACCAGGGTCACCGCCAACGGCAAGCCATAGATACGCAACTCTGCGTGCATATGAATCAGATAAGCGAAGCCGACGGACAACAACACCATATAGGTGACTCCCAGCACTCGCCAGAGCAGAAAGTTCGTGGTGGTGGCATGTACCCGGCAAACAATCAGCAGGCCGACCGTGACGGCCAACATATAAAGGTCCAACTTCAGGGCCGGCGGAATCAGGAGCATGCCGACCCAGGCAATAATCCCTACCCATTCGGCTTGGGCCACCGCAGGTGACAACAAACTGCGCATTCTGGGCCGCAACTTCAAGTTAGCAGGCATCCTTACGCTCCCATCTCAATAGCATGCAGGCCCATCGCAAATGAAAAGGCCATGAACCGCTTTACCAGGCTGGCAAAGGGTGGCAGAACTTCCAGCCGGGTTTTGGAGTGGGCTTTGAAATAACCCTTTTCAACCCCCTCCTGCACCATACGGATAATGTGGGTCTTGGACACGGAAAGTTGCTTGGCCAAGGCCAGGTAGGAAGACGACCGGAAGGTGGCGCGGTCATTCTCTGGGGCAAAGGCGTCGTTGTAGATCGCCAGCATCAACAGATGGCCGGCGTCGCGCTTGACCAGCCAATAACATTCGGGCAGCAAGACATCCACCGTCAGTTCGGCCGCGAGGATCATGGCAAAACCCTTGAAGTAGAGCGCCAGGAACTCGCGGTCATCCAGGTCGCGCATCTGCCGGAACACTTCCCTCTCGGGATAGAGCAGCGCCAACGACTCAGTGAGGGCGGTGAGCATCAGCCGCGCTTCGCGGCAGGCTTCATCCGAGGGTGCATACACCCTGAAGCGACTGTCTTCGGGGTGCGGCGCAACCTCCATGAAGCCCAGGGCCTGGAACAGCAAAAAGATCGATTCCAGGCTGTTTTTCGAACAATACTTGCGCGTTACGCACAAGGCTTTAACTTCTGCCAACAACGGCAGCGGTGTGGAAAAGTATTGGCTCAATAATGCAAACGACACCATCAAGCGGCTGTATTTAAGGGCACTCTTGTAGAAAAACGGTCGTCTCGAATAGGGCACGAGCAGCACGTGGTAATGCGCTCTCATGCACGATTCAAAATCCTTATGACGTTCGAGCGCTTGCGCGGTATTACACATAGCCAACTTCAACGAACTGACACGCATGAAAGAGCCCTGATCATCCAACTTGATGCCACTGATCTCAGCTACGAAATCCCTGCAGCCCGGCTCCAAAACAAATCACTTCAATAATCCTGCCATTAATGGCTTTTCGCCTCGAACGCAATGTACAGCGATTGCCGGACAAGACGTCATCAGTACCAAAGTTGTTCCACAGTCAAATGCCCGTGGCACACAGTTGCGTGCAACCTTTGGTTACATTCCCTCCGCCTGGCGGTTAGAGGACTAATCGATTCAGCACGCTGCGAACCTTCCCCTCTCAGCGACGTCGTAACAGGGAATTGTTGCCAACCGCCCGCCGCGAGGTTCTCGTTTGAAAGCTGCCCTACTGAAGAAATACCGCCTGATCATCAAGACCATGGGCTATGTGGGCTGGGCGTTGTTCTGGCTGTTGTTGTGGGATGTGGCAGTGACGGTGGACTTCATGCTGTTTCTCACCGCCAAGATCAATTTGCCGCTGATGCCCCTGACCTTGCTCGGCTCGGCCCTGGTGGTGCTGATCAGTTTTCGCAACAGCAGCGCCTACAACCGCTGGTGGGAAGCACGCACGCTGTGGGGCGCGATGGTCAACAACTCGCGCAGTTTTGCCCGGCAAGTGTTGACCCTGCTCGATGACGCACCCGGTGAGGTGAACCCGGTGAAGTCGACGCTGTTGCGCCGTCACGTGGCTTACGTCAATTGCCTGGCTGCGCACCTCAAGGGCCAGCCGTGCCCGGAGGAAGTGCGAGCTTTTATCCCCGCCGAAGAATTTGCCCGCAACGGCGCCACCAATAACTTCGCCAATGACATCCTCACCGGCTCGGCCTCGTTGCTGGCGCGCGAATACCAGGCCGGGCGCCTGGACAGCATTCGCCTGGCGCGGTTGGAGTCGACCCTGGTGGACCTCTCTAACGCCCAGGGCGGCATGGAGCGGATTGCCAACACGCCACTGCCCTACCCTTACGTGTATTTCCCACGGCTGTTCATTTCGCTGTTCTGCCTGATCGTGCCGGTGGGCCTGGTGGAATCCCTTGGCTGGTTCACGCCGCTGGCCTCCACCGTTGTGGGCTTCATGCTGCTGGCCATCGAACGCATCGGCACCGACCTGCAAAGCCCGTTCAATTCCAGCGAACACCAGATCCAGATGGAAAGCATCTGCGAGACCATCGAGAAGAACTTGCAGTCGATGCGCCGCGATGCCCTGGTCGGTGACCCGATCGCCTGATTACCCTTGCTCAAGTGCCTGCGCCCTCGGCCGATATACCGAGGGTACGCATGGCCTCGCCTCTCACAAAAACGCCTGCGACACGCAGCACTAATTTTTCTCCCCTTGCCAAAACTATAAATACCCGCGGGTGAAGTCATGAATATCAAGCAGAAGCTGACATGGGCGTTTGCGGCCATCGCGTGCGTGCCGGTCATCCTGGTCGCCATTATCGTGGTGCTGAATCTGCGCGAGGGTGCGCTGGCCAACTTCCTCGACAGCAGCGGCCGCGAGATCCGCCAGATCGACAATGGCATGCAGCAGTTTTTCGACGGCATCAGCCAGAATGTCGACTTCGTCGCCAAAGACCCGCGCGTGATCGCAGCCAAGAACCTCAAGAGCTATGCCGGTGCCGATGCCGCGCAAATCCCGCTTACGCCAACCAACACCGAACTACTGGCAATTTTCGATCAGTTCGCCAAAAGCCACCCCAGCACCGCCTACCTGTCCCTGGGCCTGAGCGATGGCGGCTACGCCAGTTGGCCGGACGACGCCAAACTGACGCAATACGACCCGCGCACCCGCCCCTGGTACCAGGCCGCCATCGCAGCGCCAGGCAAGACCGTGCGCACAGGCGCCTACTACTGGGCCCCGGACGATGTGGTGCTGATCGGCACCGTGCGCACCGTCGCGGATGCCACGGGCAATATCCTTGGAGTAGTCGGCCTGGACGTGTCGCTCAAGCAACTCACCGAGCTGGTGCGCACCATCAAGCTGGGCGACAGCGGCTACCTGATGCTGGTGGAAGCCGACGGCAACGTGCTGGTGGACCCCAGCGATGCCACGCACAACTTCAAGCCCCTGGCGGGCCTGGGCGCGAACTACGCCGAACTGGCCAAGCACGGCGATGGCGTGACCGAGGTGAGCATCGACGGTGTGGCCTACATGGCCAACGTGGTCAGTTCCAAAGACCTGGGCTGGCGCTTTATCGGCCTGATCAAGCGTGACGAAGTGATGGCCGGTGCCACCCGCCTGACGTGGTTGATCGCGGCGATTGCCGCCGTACTGGCCGTGGTGTTCGCCATCGTCGGCGCCAGTTTTGCCCGTGTGATCGTGCGCCCGATTCGCGGCGTGGCCGACGGCCTGCAGGAAATCGCCGAAGGTGAAGGCGACCTCACGCGCCAGCTCAAGGTGCAAGGCAAGGACGAAACCGCGAGCCTCGCCGGCTGGTTCAACCAGTTCCTGAGCATGATCGCGCAACTGGTGCAGCGCATCGGCAACGCCTCCTCAGACCTGCAAACCGCCGCCGCCGACACCAGCGCCGTGGCCAACAATATGAACCAGGCCGCCGGCCGCCAGCGCGAAGCCGTGGAACTGGTGAGCACCGCGTTCAACGAGATGGTCGCCACCGCCAACGAAGTCGCGCGTTCATGCAGCGCCGCCGCCACGAGTGCCGATGAGGGCTATCGCGACGTGCACACCGGCCAGCAGCACATCGGCGAAGCCACCGGCAGCGTGCTCAAGCTCAGCGAAGACCTGCAAAAATCCACACAGACCATGCAGTTGCTCGAGCAAGACAGCCAGAACATCAACACCATCCTCGACACCATCCGTTCGATTGCCGAACAGACCAACCTGCTGGCGCTCAACGCCGCAATCGAAGCAGCCCGCGCTGGCGACCAGGGCCGCGGCTTTGCGGTGGTCGCCGATGAAGTGCGCGCCCTGGCGCGTCGCACCGCCGACTCCACCGGCGAAATCGACAGCCTGCTGGGCAACCTCGCCCGCCGCACCCAGGAAGTCACCCAGCAGATGCAAGGCAGCTTGCTGGTGTCCAACACCAGCGTTGCGCGCATCCAGCAGGCCCGCGATAGCTTCGACAAGATCCGTGGTTCGGTGGACTCGATTCGCGACCAGAACACCCAGATCGCCACCGCCGCCGAAGAGCAGCATCAGGTGGCCGAAGAGATCAACCGGCATATCGCCCAAATTCACGCCGACGCGCAGTTGGTGGAAGGCTTTGCGCATTCGGCGCAGACCGGGTCAGGGCGGCTGACGGATATTTCCGGCCAGCTCAATGGGCTGGTGGGCCGCTTCAAGTTCTGATGCCTTAACAGGCGGCGCTGGACCGTGGGGAGGGAGCTTGCTCCCGCTGGACTGCGTAGCAGGCCCCTTCTTTTAAACAAAGAGCGGGGCCGCTTCGCGCCCCAGCGGGAGCAAGCTCCCTCGCCACAGGGTAGCAGCGGCCCTGGCCATCATCGCAGTACCTGCAACAGTCTATTGCAGGACTAAAATGTACTAACCGGTTACTTATCTTGTTAAAATCGCGTCTTTGCCCTCTCTCACTCGAGTCCATTCGACATGAAACGAGCATCGCGCGCCGCTGGCGTCTCTAGATTCTTACTCCTGGGCCTGGGCGTCGTCATCGCCCTGCTCGGCCTTGCGCTTGCCGTCGGCGGCGCCAAACTGGTGAGCCTGGGAGGTTCCTGGTACTTCCTGCTGGGCGGCGTGGTCATGGCCATTTCCGGGCTGCTGATTGCCCGCGGCAAGCCGGCCGGCGCCTGGTTGTTCGCCGCGTTTCTGCTGGCTACCGCCGTGTGGGCAGTGGCCGACGTGGGCCTGGAATACTGGCCGCTGTTCTCGCGACTGTTCATGTTTGCGGTGATTGGCGTGGTGGTCGCGCTGGTGTATCCGTTGCTGGCCGGCAAACCGGCGCGGGGTGCCTATGGCGTCGCCGCCGTGTTGGCGCTGGGCGTGGCGGTGGCAGCGGGCAATATGTTTGTCGCGCACCCAAGCGTTGCGCCCACCGGTGCAGGCCCGGGCATTACCCCGGTGGCTGCGGCCGATGCGCAGAAAGACTGGGCCCACTACGGGAATACCGAAGGAGGCAGCCGTTTCGCCGCGCTGGACCAGATCAACCGCGACAACATCGACAAGCTCAAAGTCGCCTGGACCTACCACACCGGCGACGTGGCCATCAGCGACGGCAACGGTGCCGAAGACCAACTGACGCCCCTGCAGATTGGCAACAAAGTGTTTATCTGCACCCCGCACAACAACCTGATCGCGTTGGATGCCGACACCGGCAAAGAACTGTGGAAGAACGAAGTCAACGCCAAATCGGCAGTGTGGCAGCGTTGCCGGGGCATGGCGTATTTCGACGCCAGCGCGCCGATTGCCCAGCCGACCCAGCCCAACAGCTCGCCGATCCTTACCGCCAGCGTGCCTGCCGGTGCGCAGTGCCAGCGTCGCCTGCTGACCAACACCATTGATGCACGCCTGATCGCCGTAGACGCCGACACCGGCAAGTTCTGCGAAGACTTCGGCACCCACGGTCAGGTGGACCTCAAGGCCGGCCTGGGCAATGTGCCGGACAGCTACTACCAACTGTCCTCGGCGCCGCTGATGGCCGGCACCACCGTCGTAGTCGGCGGTCGCGTGGCAGACAACGTGCAGACCGATATGCCCGGTGGCGTGATCCGTGGCTTTGACGTGATCACCGGCCAAATGCGCTGGGCGTTCGACCCAGGCAACCCTGAAGACAAGCAGGCCCCGACGGGCGACGCCACCTACGTGCGCAGCACCCCGAACAGCTGGGCGCCGATGTCTTACGACCCACTGATGAACACGGTCTTCCTGCCGATGGGCAGCTCATCCACCGATATCTACGGCGTGGAACGCACCCAACTCAACCACAAATACGGCGCTTCGGTGCTGGCCCTCGACGCCTCCACCGGTGCCGAGAAGTGGGTCTACCAGACAGTCCACAACGACCTCTGGGACTTCGACCTGCCAATGCAGCCAAGCCTGATCGACTTCACCCCGCCAGGCAGCGACAAGGCCGTACCGGCCGTGGTCATCGGCACCAAGGCCGGGCAGATCTATGTGCTCGACCGCGCCACCGGCAAGCCGCTGACGGACGTGCAGGAAGTCCCGGTCAAAGCCGCGAACATTCCCAACGAGCCGTATTCCCTGACCCAGCCGAAATCCGTGGGCATGCCGCAGATCGGCGCGCAAACCCTGACCGAATCGGACATGTGGGGCGCCACGCCGTATGACCAGTTGCTGTGCCGCATCGACTTCAAGGGCATGCGCTACGACGGCCTGTACACCGCGCCGGGCACCGATAAATCCCTGAGCTTCCCCGGTTCCCTGGGCGGCATGAACTGGGGCAGCATTTCCACCGACCCGGTGCACGGTTTTATCTTCGTCAATGACATGCGCCTGGGCCTGTGGATCCAGATGGTGCCGTCGCAGAACAAGGCCCAGGCCTCTTCCGGTGGTGAAGCGCTGAACACCGGTATGGGCGCCGTGCCGCTCAAGGGCACGCCGTATGCGGTGAACAAAAACCGCTTCCTGTCGGTGGCCGGCATTCCGTGCCAGGCGCCGCCATTCGGCACCTTGACCGCCATCGACATGAAGACGCAAAAGGTCGCCTGGCAAGTCCCGGTGGGCACCGTTGAAGACACCGGCCCCCTGGGTATTCGTATGCACCTGCCGATCAAGGTTGGCCTGCCGACCCTGGGCGGTACGCTGTCCACCCAAGGCGGCCTGATCTTTATCGCTGGCACCCAGGACTTCTACCTGCGCGCCTTCAACAGCGGCAATGGCGATGAAATCTGGAAAGCCCGCCTGCCCGTCGGCAGCCAGGGCGGGCCGATGACCTACGTGTCGCCCAAAACCGGCAAGCAATACATCGTCGTCACCGCCGGCGGCGCACGCCAGTCCACCGACCGTGGCGACTACGTGATCGCCTACGCCCTGCCGTAACTGCCCTCTGTTCGCGCGGTGCCCAGGCACCGCGCTTTGTGTTTGGAAAGATCCCCCATGACCCCAACTCCTCATACCGCCTGGCGCCTGGCGCTGGGCCTGACCTTTGCGGCCGCCCTGCCCGTTCAAGCCGACGACACCACCCTGACCGGCGACTGGGGCGGTCTGCGCCGCGAACTCGACGCGCAAGGTGTGCGCTTTACCGGTGACTACAGCGGCGAGACCGCCTACAACGCCCACGGCGGCCAGCACCGTTCGGCGCGCTACTCGCAAAACGTCAAGCTCGGCGTGCAGTTCGACCTGGGCAAGCTCTACGGTTTCACCAACGGCGACCGCATCCAGCTGACCATCAACGACCGACGCGGCAACAGCGCCTCCGAGGACCTGGTGGGCAACCGCCTGCCGATCCAGGAAAACTACGGCGGCCTCTACACGCGCCTCACCGAGCTGAGTTACGAGCGCACGCTGTTCACCCCGGCGCTGAACCTCAAGCTGGGCTATATGGCCATGGGCAATGATCTCGGCGGCTTGGACAGCGGCATCCTGTGCAACTTCATGAACGCCGGCTTCTGCGGGCATCCGCTGAACATGTCCGGCGGCAGTGGCTGGGCCAACTACCCGAATGCGCACCTCGGTGCCCGGGTGAAATACGACTTTTCGCCCAACTGGCAACTGCGCGTGGCAGCGTTCAATGTCGACCCTTCCAGCAACGGCAACGCCAGCCGCGCCTGGCACCTGGGGCCCAAGCACACCACCGGCACGGTGGTGCCCATCGAACTGATCTACAAGCATGCGGGCGCACTGCCCGGTGAATACAAGCTCGGTTATTACTACGACAGTTCCGATGTAAAACGCATTGGCAGCAACAAGGACGTCAGCGGGCGTGGCGGTCACTACCTCTTGATCGACCAGGCGGTGTGGGCCTCACAATCATCCGAAGGCCGCAGCCTTCACGCCTTCGGCCAATACTCCGCCGCCAGCCAAGCGGCCTCGCCGTTCACCAAGTGGTATGGCGCAGGCGTGGTGCTGTACAAGCCATTCGAAGGTCGCCCACGCGATACCGTCGCCCTGGGCTATGGCCGTGCGGTGCCCAACCCGCGCAGCCGTGATGTACAGGAGCTGGCAGCGTTCAACGCCGGCACGGCCTATCCCGACCTGGACACGGCCGAACAGCTGATCGAGCTCAGTTATGGCTACCAGGCCACCCCTTGGCTGACCTTGCGCCCGGATGTGCAATACATCATCGAGCCGGGGGCGTTTTCCGGGGAGAACATCGACAATGCGCTGGTGCTGGGCTTGCAGGTCAAAGCGGTGTTCTGACCGACCGCCTCAACCAGCCCCCAAGGATTTGCCACGGCCACCGTTCTTCAGCATCGACGGGTTGATCCCGAACTGTTTGCGGAACGCCGTGGCAAAGTGGCTGGCGTTGGCATACCCCAGGTCCGAGGCGATGCGCATCACTGATTCATCGCCGCTCATCAAGCGGCTGCGCGCCTGGATCATGCGGGTCTGCTGGAACATGCCGTAGACGCTATTGGAGAACAGCTGGCGGAACCCGCGCGTGAGCTTGGGCTGGCTCAAGCCGGATTCACGGGCCAACTCCGACAGGCTCGGCGCCTTGCCTAAGTCTTCGAGCAAACGATCGCGAGCACGCACCAGCCGCTGACGGTCGGTGTGGCTGACCCGGCAGGTGCACTCAGCGTCCTGGCGCGCCTCCAGAAACAAGCTCACCAACGTGACACTTTGCCCGTACAACCACAGGCTGCTGCGTGGCTGGGCCGGCGCCAACTGGGTGCCGTGGTCCATGGCCAGGCCGAGCATGTGCGCGGTGGCGCTCATTTCGCCGCTGCGATGGCCGTCGAGGAAGCAATGCTCGCAAGCCAAGGCTTGGTTCAGAAGCGGGTCGAGTTTCAACTCCCACTGGGCAAGTAACTCCGGGCGGATCATCACGGTGATGTTGTCGATTTCGCCGTGCTGGTGATAAAGGCCATGGCGGCAGCGACCAAAGCTGATATTGCCCGCGCCTTCATCAATCGCATAGCGACGTTGCCGGCGCCCATCGTGAAAGCTGCACGCAGCCTTGCCCTTGAGCAGGTTGGTAAAACTGAAGTGGATGCATTCGCTGTCGTCCTGCAGCGGCAGTTCAACGGGCTGCTCGAACGTGCTTTGCCAACGCACGATATCCAGACCCTCCTGCAGCGTCATGCGGGTGACGCGGCAATGCGCCCCTGGGCCGAGATCGCTCCCAAACCCGCCCGTAATGATTCGCGAGACTGGCATCGGCTCCCCTGCGCCTCCTTGAACAGCTGACATCGTAAATCTCCTGGCTGACCGGATACGGCTCGAATCAGATCACATCAGGGTAGAAGCTCGCAATTGATAATTATTAGCATTTGGAGCGCGACACGCTGTAACAAACCGCCGCTGCCCCTGCGCAACGCGCCCGATCAATCTGTTCAGTCTAGGTCTCATCATGTCTGCACAAGGCAACACGACGGCTACCCGTCAATCTTGCTACAAATGTAATAGTATAACAATAGCAATTGCATTGACACTGTCCCCTTCTGCCTTTGCCGCTGGCGAACTCCTGCAACTGCCCGCCTCGACAGTCACCGCGCGCATGGCCCAGGAAGACCCCAAGGACGTGCCGATCAGCGTCAGCGTGATCAGCGGCGAACAGCTGCGCACCCAAC
Source organism: Pseudomonas sp. B2021 (assembly GCF_018135665.1). Taxonomy (NCBI): domain Bacteria; kingdom Pseudomonadati; phylum Pseudomonadota; class Gammaproteobacteria; order Pseudomonadales; family Pseudomonadaceae; genus Pseudomonas; species Pseudomonas sp. B2021. The sequence continues at coordinate 2,469,278 of NZ_SMOF01000001.1, read as the reverse complement.
GCCTCGACACCCTCGAAAGCGCCCTGCGCAACACCGCCGGCGTCAGCGTGAACTCTTCCGGCGGGCCGAATGATTTCAACGTACTGATCCGCGGCGTCGGTTCGCTGTATCAAATGTCCATGGACGACAGCTCGGTGGCGTTCAATATCGACGGCGTGCCGGTGTCGTCGCGCAGCCTGGGCTTGGGCACACTGGATGTCGATCGCATCGAAGTACTCAAGGGCCCCCAGGGCACACTGTCCGGCGCCATCGGCCAGGCCGGCGCGGTGAATATCACCACCCGCCAACCCACCCGCGAACTGGAGGGTTATGTGCGTGGCGAAGTCGGCCAGAAAGGCCAGTTCCTCACCGAAGGCGCCATCGGCGGCCCGCTCAGTGACCGCTTCAGCGGCCGCCTGGCAGTGCGGCGTGCCGGCTACGACAGCTGGATCGACAACGACCAGACCCACCACCCCATCACCAAGCCACGCAATGAAGCCTATCGCGGCAGTTTGCTGTGGAACCTCAACGATGACACCCACGTATTGGTCAGCGCCGAACGCCAGCAAACCGAACGCGCCACCAACTCCCTGGTGTTGCGCCCCTACGGCAGCCACCCGAGCCTGGACCTGACACCCGGCCTGTTCGACGACAACGACAAGACCACC
>NZ_SMOF01000001.1:2378304-2468591 GCF_018135665.1 Pseudomonas sp. B2021 | reverse complement strand
AAAGTCGATCACGACTTCGCCAACAGCAGCCTGACGTCCACCACCGCCACTGACACTGCCGACTTCACCGGTTTGATCGCCTACGACAGCAAACTGATGGGCGCCCTCTATGGCACGCCCAGCGAGTTCTGGGTGGTGGACAAATCCTTCGAGCGCAACTGGAGCCAGGACGTGCACCTGAGCTCATTGCCCGACGCTGAAGTGTTCTGGGTCGCCGGCGTCGCCGCCAGCCGCAACGAACGCAGCTACGATACCCCGCGCAATACCTACGGCACGTCCGGCGCCAAGTTCCGCGACTTCACCACCACCACTTACGCAGGCTACGGCGAAGTGACCTTCCCCCTCAGCGAACGCCTGAAGCTCACCACCGGCTACCGCCACTCCTGGGACCGCAATACTTACAACGGCCAATACTTCGCCGGCAGCAGCGCCGTGGACGACTCGCGCAGACTGACCGATCACTACGGCACCGGCCGCGCCGCCCTGAGCTATGCGATCACCCCACAGACCAACGTCTACGTGCAACTGGCCCGGGGCTATAAATCCGGCGGGTTCAATGACTATGCCTCCCAGGTCAGCGACAGCGCCCCCTACAAGGCCGCCGTCAGCAAAGCCGCTGAACTGGGCTTCAAAAGCACGACAGCAGAGGGTCGTGGCAGCCTCAATGGTGCGCTGTTCTACACCCGCGTGCACGATGACCATTTGCTCGGCTATGACGCGGCGACCTTCGCCACCAACGCTTTCAACGCCGACACCCGCACCCGTGGCGCCGAACTGGAAGGCAGCTGGCGCGTCGACCAGGGCCTGACCCTGGCCGCCAGTGCCACCTATCTCGATGCCAAAATCACCCGTGGCGTGCAAGCCATTCAGGCCGGTGACGTCGCGGCCGGCAACCGCACCCCGGATGTGCCGCGCTGGAGCGCCAACCTCAACGCCAGTTGGAAGCACCCACTGGGCAGCATCGCCAGCCTGGGTGAAACCATCCTCAACACCAGCCTCAACTACCATCTGGTGGGTGAACGCGCGGCCGACCCGCAGAATCACTTCAACCTGGATAACTACGAGAAGCTCGACCTGCGGGCAGGGTTGGAGAGCAAGTTCGGGGAAGTGTATGCGTTCGCCGACAACCTGCTGAACCAGACGTACGACACCTACGGTTTCTACAGTGAGCCGGTAGCCTATGGCGGGCCATCGCGGCGGCGCACATTGGGTGTGGGCTATACCTACCAATTCTGATCCTGCAGGAGCGGGCTTGCTCGCGAAAAACCTCAACGATAACGCGGGCACCCTGGATGAACGCGGTGCCTGTGAGTTTTTCGCGAGCAAGCTCGCTCCCACAAGAAGGCAATGTACGCCTCAGAACTCGTAGCTGTACCCCACCCCCGCCGAACGCCCCCTGCCCGGCATCCCGGTCAGCACCGCGTCAGTGGAATAAGCGCCATACAAGTCATACCGCGCATCCAGCAAGTTATCGCCCCACAGATAAACTTCCGAACCACCGCTCTGCAGCCCCAAGTGCACATCCAGCTTGGCGTAGCCCTTGAGGTCATAGTGATTCTGCGCATCAGCCGGGCGGTTTTTCTGCACGCGGTAGTTGAGCAAGGTGTTCAGGCGCGGCGCCGGCAAGCCCAGCAGTTCACCCAAGGGCTTCTTCCAGGCAATGCTGAAGTTGCCGCTCCACAGCGGCACGTCCGGCACGCGACTACCCTTGACCACATCACCGCCGGACACCCCCGGCGCATCGGAGGTCACGACCGCGTTGGTGTAGCTGATGGCGCTGCCCAGGGTCAGTTCATCGCTGACATGCCAGGTACTCGACAACTCGGCACCTTTGCTGCGGGTATCGGCATTCACCGCGCTGACCGCCAGGGACGTGAAGTCATAACCCAGCAAATGGTCATCCTGCACGCGGGTGATGAACAACGCCCCTTCCAGGCTCAGCGCACCGCCTTCGCTTTCATGCTTGAAACCGACTTCCGCGGAGTTCACCTTGGCTGCCTTGTAGGGTTGGCTGTCCTTGATCGACGTCGCGTAGTCGTTGAACCCGGTCGACTTGTAGCCCCGCGACAACACCGCGTACAGGTTGGTCTGCGGCGTCCAGGCGTAGCTCAGGGCCACGCGCCCGGTGCTGTAGTCGTCCTGCAAGCGTCGGCTGTCGTTGATCAGGTTGGCGCCACTGCTGTAATCGGCGCCGTAGGTCTTGCGGTCCCAGGTGTGGCGCAGGCCGGTGGTGAGCTTCCAGTCCTCGGCAATCGGGAAGGTCACTTCGCCGTACGCGGCATAGCTGTTGGTGGTGAAATCGCGCAGTTGCCGGGCGCCATTGGTGAAGTTGTTGGAGTCAAAACTGCGCTCGGAACGGGACAGGTTCACCCCGGTTACCCAGAACACATCGGCATCGGCCAGTGAGCCCAGGCGCAGGTCCTGGCTCCAGACTCGCTCATGGGCCGAGTCTTCGATCAAGTACTCAAAAGGCTGACCGTACAGCGCGCGGGTGATGTTGCGATCATAGCCCTTGACCGCATTGAAGTCAGTGCTGGTATAGGCGCTGATCGAGGTGATCCGGGCCTGGGCCAGGTCATGGTTGAGCTCGAAGGAATAACGCTCGTTGGTCTTCTTGTTGCCATTGAACGTGCCAGGGGTGTAGTCGAGGCTGGGGCGGTTGCCGAACGGTCGCAGGATCTCCAGGCCGGCATAGTGATCAGCGCGCTGGCGCTCGGCGGTCAGCAGGCCGGTGGTGCCCGCGTCGTTGTCCCACAACAGGCTGCCGCGCAGGGCCAGGTCGCGGGGTTTGGTCAGGGGGTCGCCGTCTTGTTGGTCATCGACCCAGTTATCAAAGCCGCTGCGACGCACGGCAATGCGCCCGGCCAACGACTCCGTCAACGGCCCGCCCACCGCACCCTCGGTCATGAACTGGCCTTGGTTGCCCACTTCGCCGCGCACGTAGCCCTCCAGCTCGCGGGTGGGTTTGCGCGTGGTGACGTTGATCGCGCCCGCTTCGCTGTTACGCCCGAACAAGGTGCCTTGGGGCCCCTTGAGCACTTCCACTTGCTGCACGTCGAGGGTGGCCATCGCTGCGTTGCGCACCGACATCGGCACGCCGTCCACGTTCAGCACCACCGAGCCATCGTCCATGCTCATCTGGTTCAGCGAGCCAACCCCACGGATACGCACGTTGGCATCGTTGGCGCCGCCCCAGGAATTCACATCTACCCCAGGCGTTGTGCGCAAGGCGTCTTCCAGGGTGCGTAAACGCCGGGTCTCGAGGGTTTGCCCATCGAGCACCGAAAGGCCGAACGGAACGTCCTTGGCACTTTCCTGGTTCAATCGCGCGCTCACCGTCACCGGCGCCAGCTCGATGGTCTCGGTACTGGCCGTCGGTTGAGCGTCAGCGGCATAAGCCGCACACATCTGGCTGGACAAGGCCAGTGCCATGGCTTGGGTCAGCACGTTGGCCCGCCAACCGATAGGACGGCGTAGCGGCTGGATAGACAGTTCAGGTGACATGGCAAAGCTCCACAAGGCAGGGATGGTTCACATTCATTGCGCAGGCCCCCAGCGCTTGAGCGCGGCGGCAATCGCATGTTCGGAGGGTGCGCCCAGCAGGCGCTGGATCGCAGCGGGCCATCCCTGGCCGTGACGGACGTCGGCGGTCATCGCCATGAGGTGTTCGGGGGATTGCGCCGCCACCCAGTCAAGGCTGACCAGCGCGGCATAGTGGGCGGCCCAGCCCTGTTCGCGAGCATCGGCCAGGGTGCCGACAGGCTCACCGTCATTGCCCAGGGCGCGCGTCAGGTCGTCGGCCATCAGCTTGACCAGCGCGGCGCGGGCGTCAGCACCGTCAACGTCCTCCACGCACAGCAGGCCCACCGCCCCCGCCACACCCTGGCTCAACCCCAGGTAACCGGGGACCTGGCGCAGATCGCTGGCCTCGATCAGCCATTGGCGGGCAAGCAGCTCGGCAATGTAGGCACGACGCGTCCAGCGCCCGACACCGACCGACGCCACGTCCCAATTCGGTGACTGGCTGAGCAATAGATGGCCGTGGCTCAAACGGCTGGCGCCCATGCCCGCAGGCCACAGGCTCAGGTGTTCGACACGGGGCCGGCTGCCCAGGCGCCGTGCTATGCAGGCACTCATCAAGTCCAGGTCTTGCTGTACTTCAACGGTGGTGTGCGCACGGCTGGGGTCTGCCTGCGTCGGCGTGACATAGGCAAAGTCCAGTGAGCCAAGGCTGCGACCGTTAAAGGCGCGGCCATCGACCTCGATCAGCCATTGCCAATCGCCGGCCGGGGCGACAGCCTTCACGGCCACCGCCGCGCCCGTCGGTAGTTGGGGCACCCGCACAGGCAGCCCGGCTTCGCTACGCTGGGCCGGCGCACGCAGTAGGCGTTCGCTGTCCAGGCCCAGGCGCGGCACCACACGGCGCGCTTGCAGCCACACACCCTGAGGCCCGAGCCAGAAGGCCTCACCTTCGGCGGGCCAGCCGTCGGCGCGCACCGTCCAGTTCAACGCCACCTGGCAACCGCTCGCCGCACAGCCGTCCAGAGGAACGCGCAGATGCTCGCTGGCTTGTTCGAACCTGACCGGCCGGCCCATCACGCTGGCAGCCGTCACCTGCAGGCCTGGCGGTAACTCGGCGTCCAGCTGGGCAGCGACCACCCCCTGCAACGTCCATTGACCCACTACCTGTCGCGCCGCCGAATCAACCCGCAGGTGCAACTGCCCGCCGGCCACCTGCCAGGCACTCGCGCCAGGCAGCCAGCGCTGTTCCCAGTCAGCGCGTTCGGCACGTTGCGCAGCAACAGACTGATAACCGCCCAGCTCCACCAGATGCCGCTGCAACAGCACGCCGCTGCCGAGCATGCCCACGACGCCGAGGGCCAGCAACCCACCCGGCAAACCGAGCAATCCGTCGCGCACCTCACTCAAGCGCCGCCGCTCCGGCCCACGGGGCAACACCAGTGCCGCCACCGCCAGTAGCACCAGGCAACCGGCCAGTTTCCAGCCGGCCAAGGTGGCGAGAAACGCCAGCCAAGGCGCCCAGCCGGTCAGCAGCGACACACTCACATGCGCCGGGATCGCCATGGCATAGGGCGGGTAACTGACCAGCCCCAATTCATGGTTGAGCACCAGGAAAAACGTCAGCAGCATCGAGGTGGCATACGCCAGCCCCGAGCGACGAATCAGCGCATGCACCAGCACCGTGAGCATCGCCAACTCCATCAGCGGCGGCGCGAACACCAGCGCTTGATAGACCAGCACAAAGCCGGGCGCCAGGCTGTCGGGCGCGGCAATCGCACTGATCAGCAAGCTCGCCAGGCCCGGCACCAACGCCAGGGCCAGCGTCGCCAGTAGCACGCAGGCCACCCGCCCCAGCAGGCGCAACCACGCCGGCGCCGCAGTGGCCTGCAACATGGCGCCAAAACCTTCGACATCATCGCGCCGGCACACCAGCCCAACCAAGGCTGCGACAATAAACGCGATCACCAGAAACAACGCGCTCGACAGCAGCGGCAGGGTCAGATCCGCCCGAGGCACCATCGGCCCACGCGCATGCCACACGCCGTGGACAAAACCACTGAGCACACCCATCACCAGCAGCAAGCCCAGGGCCACCCAGCCGATACGCCGGGCAAACACTTGGCGTATCTGCCAACGCGCCTCGCGCCACAAGGCCCGTGGCCACTGGCTGCTAACCAGCGGGCCAGGCAACGTCACGGCGTTCGCCAACAGCATCGGCGGTTCTGCCAACACCGCCCCGCTACGCTTGCCCATCAAACCCTGACGTGTGGTGCGGGCCAACACCACGGCCAGCAACAGCAGGGGCACTGCGCACCACAGCAGGCGGTTAAGCCAGAAACCCGGGGTCAGCGCCAACAGCGATTGGGATTTCTGCGCGGCACTCCAGGTTTCCACCTGAGCCTGGGCAAAGGTAAACAACGATGGGTCCAGGCTGGCCGCCAACAGTGGGTTGATATGCCCGCCCTTGAGCACCACCACGGCAAACATCCACAACAGCATCAACACCGTCGCCAACCCGAATGGCGCGGCCAAGCCACGGCTGCGCAAGGCCAGCAGGTAATACAGCGCACCGATCCCGGTACTCACCGGCAATAACAAGGCGACCCAGGCAAATCCCAGCGCCGACCACATCGGTGCACCGATACTCGCCGCCGGCACCCAGCCGAGCCAACCCAGCACCGGGCTGACTAAAAACCCGACGATCAGCGAACTGGCGAGCAAGCCGCCCACCAGCGCTGCGCCAATAAACCGCCCCCACAACAATGCCGGCAGCGACAGCGGCAAGGCCAGCAGCACCTCTTCCAGCTGCGCCTTGCGGTCGCGCAGCGCCGGTTGTGCGAAGACCCAGGCCCAGGCGAAGAACAGGAAGAACATGCACCCGCAGGACATCAGGTAGATCAGGCTCGGGGCATTGCGCGCGATGTCGCTGGCGCCCATTTTTTGCACGTAGTCGGCATTGGTCAGGGACATCAGCAAATAGCCGGTGAGGCCCAAAAACACCAGCAACGGAATACCGCTGCGCAGCCCGGCGCGCACTTCCACCCAGGCTTCACGCATCAACAGAGCAAAGGTAGTCATGCCTCGCCCGCCTCGCCGGCCTGGGCCAGCGCCAGGTAATAGATATCTTCCAGGCGCGGCGTGTGGGGCGTGAAGCGCGGGTCAGCCGGGCGCCCGCCGTGCACGATCACCCGACTGCCAACAGGGCTGGCGGCCACATGCAAGGCAGCCGGCAGCGGCTCACCACGGGCGAACGCAGCCTCCCACAAGCGGCCCTGTTCGGCGCGCAGCAAATCTGCCGGGCGGCCTTCGATGACAATCCGCCCCCCGGCCAGCACCGCCAGGCGGCTGCACAGGTTCTCGACGTCTTCGACGATATGGGTCGACAACAGCACGATCGACTCGGCCGCCACATCCGCCAGCACCCGGTGAAAGCGGTTGCGCTCGGCCGGGTCGAGGCCGGCGGTGGGCTCATCGACAATCAGCAGGCGCGGTGAGCCGATCAGGGCCATGGCAATGCCGAAGCGGCGCAACATGCCCCCAGAGTAGGTGGCGAGCGCGCGGTGCGCGGCTTCCTGCAGGTTGACCTTGGCCAGCAGGCCTTCGACTTCCTCACGGCGCTGGCGGCTGTCGGTACGCCCCTTGAGCCAGGCGAACCGCTCAAGCAAATCTCGCGCACTCACCCCCGGGTACGCCCCCAACTGCTGCGGCAGGTAACCCAAGCGGCGGCGCAACTGCCCGGGCTCGGCGAGCACATCCAGCCCATCCAGTTCGATGCTGCCGGCGTCCGGTTGCTGCAAGGTTGCCAGGGTGCGCATCAGGCTGCTTTTGCCCGCGCCATTGGGGCCGAGCAAACCGTACATGCCAGGGCCCACATTCAGGTCCACGCCGCGCAACGCTTGGACGCCATTGTTGTAGCGCTTGCACAGACCGCGCACTTGTAAACCTGAATCGACTGACATCCACACCTCCATCAAGGGTCAAGCCCTGCAAAAGGGCGGCGAGCGACGGTAGTCAAGGGCGGCGGCGCAGCGCTACCCGATTCAAGTCATTTTCCAACCGTATCCCGCGCAGTGATCAAAGCCATGGCCCGCCCCCGCGCAGCTGTCACCCGCGCCAGGCAAACGGATACGGGGCAAAAACGATTCGATCCGGGTAGTCCATACAATGAGAATGACTAGCATCTTCTTCCACGCAGCTACCTGCCTTCAGCGCCTGGGCCAACGCCGGCCCGGGCCCTAGCGATGAGAAGACGTTGAGCCATGGCCACTCCCTGCACCTCAACCGCAACACTGTTGCGCCGTTCCCTGTCCGAAGCCCTGGGCCAGCCTGCCGAGCAGATCCCCCTGGAGGCCAACCTGATTGAATGGGGGCTGGATTCGGTGACCCTGATCCGCCTCGCCGGCCAATGGCGCCGCCAGGGCCTGGCCGCACGGTTCGCCGAGCTGGTGGCCGACCCACGCCTGTGCGCCTGGCTGGTGCTGCTGGACACCGCGCCGGTGACGCCCGCGCCCGTCAATAGCCATACGGACGACGGCCTGCCCTTTGAACTGGCGCCCATGCAGCACGCGTACTGGGTCGGCCGCGCCCCAGGGCAACAGCTGGGCGGTGTGGCGGCGCACTTCTATAACGAATTCGATGGCCACGACGTTGACCCGCTTCGCCTGGAAGCCGCGGTACGGGCCTTGCTGGCACGCCACCCCATGTTGCGTGCGCAGTTTCTGGAGGAGGGTCGCCAACAGATCCTGCCCCATAGCCCCTGGCCAGGGCTGAAGGTGCATGACCTGCGCCAGGCCGATGCCACACAACTGCAACAGCAACTGCACGCCTTGCGCGCCGCGTTGTCCCATCGCCAGTTGGCGGTGGAACAGGGCCAGGTGCTGGATATTCAGCTCTCGCTATTGCCCCACGGCACCCGCCTGCACCTGAACCTGGACATGCTCGCCGCCGACGCCTTGAGCCTGCGCACTCTGCTGGGCGACCTGGTGCAGTTGTATCGCCAACAGCCCCTGCCCGCGCTGGCCTACAGCTTCCCGCGCTACCTGGCCGACCTGCGCCAGGAACAGGCCAGCCCCGAGCACCGGGCACGTCACCAAAACGCCCGTGACTATTGGTTGCAGCGCCTGGACACCCTGCCCGGCGCCCCGCGCCTGCCCATCAAGCCCCAGGGCGATGAGCGCCAAGTGCGCCGCCGTCACCATTGGCTGACGCCGTCCCAGCGCCAGGCATTTGAACGCCACGCCCGCGAGCACGCCCTCACCCCGGCCATGGCCCTGGCGGCGGTATTCTGCGAAGCCCTCGGCGCCTGGTGCGAGACGCCCGAGCTGTTACTCAACCTGCCGTTGTTCAACCGCACGCCGTTGCACGAGGACATCGAGCGCCTGGTCGGTGACTTTACCTCGTCGATCCTGCTGGCCTGGGATGGCCATGTGGCCGGCACCTTCGCGGCCCGTGCCACGGGGCTGCAACAACGCTTCCACAGCGATGCGGCCCACAGTGCCTTTACCGGGCTGGAGGTGTTGCGCGAGCTGTCACGCCGGCGTGGCGAGCAAGTCCTGGCGCCCGTGGTGTACACCAGTGCCCTGGGTCTGGGGGAATTGTTCGCTGAGGGTGTGCAGGAGAGTTTCGGCCAGCCGGCCTGGATCATTTCCCAGGGCCCGCAAGTGTGGCTCGACGCCCAAGTCACCGAACTGGACGGCGGCATCCTGGTCAACCTCGATGCCCGTGAAGGGCTGTTCGCCGAGGGCGTTCTGGATGGACTGTTCGACGCCTATACCGGCCTGTTGCAAGGTTTGTGTCATGACGCAGCCGCCTGGGATCAAGCGACTTCGGCGCTGATCCCCAGCCGCCAGTTGGCCGAGCGCAGCGCCGCCCAGGGCCACGTCGCGACGCTGCCGAGCCAACGCCTGCACGAAGGTTTTTTCACCCAGGCCCGGCTGAAGCCTGCCCTTCCAGCCCTGTTGTACGGCGACCACGCCCTCAGCTATGGCGAGTTGGCCGAGCGCGCCCTGTGCGTCGCGGCGTACCTGGAGGGCCAGGGCCTGCAACGCGGTGACGTGGTCGCCCTGCAATTGCCCAAAGGCCCCGAGCAGGTGATCGCCGTACTGGGCATCCTCGCGTGCAGTGCCACCTACCTGCCTATCGGCATCGACCAGCCCGCTGCGCGCTGCCGCACAATCTGCGACAGCGCCGGTGCCCGCCTGCTGCTTACCCAACTGCCGCAGGCTGGCGACGCACTGGCGGCGCCACGGGCCGGTGCGGTCAGCGACCTGGCCTATGTCCTCTACACCTCCGGTTCCACCGGTGAACCCAAAGGCGTGGAGATCAGCCACCAGGCCGCCGCCAACACCCTGGAGGACCTGCAACGGCGCTTGCAACTCAACCGCGATGACCGAATCCTGGCGCTCTCGGCGCTGGAGTTCGACCTGTCGGTATTCGACCTGTTTGCCCCGCTGGCCTGCGGCGCGGCGGTGGTGTTGATCGAGCCCCACGCGCAGCGCGATGCCCTGCGCTGGCGCGAACTGGCCACTCAACACCGCACCACCGTGCTCAATTGCGTGCCGGCGCTGCTCGACATGCTACTCGGCTGTGGCGACGCCCCGTTGCCCCTGCGTGCAGTCTTGCTGGGCGGAGACAAGGTCGCGCCGCAGCTGGCGCCACGCCTGTGGGCCCAGGCTCCCGGATGCCGCTTCATGGCCCTGGGCGGTGCGACGGAAGCGGCGATTCACTCGACGCTGTTCGAAGTCGTGCCCGGCCAGGCGTTGCACTGGCATTGCCTGCCCTACGGCAAACCCTTGGATAACGTCAGCCTGCGCATCGTCGACCCGCAGGGCCATGACTGCCCGGACTGGGTGCCCGGCGAACTGTGGATTGGCGGCGCCGGAGTGGCCGAGGGTTATCGTGGCGACCCAGTGCGCAGTGCCGAACGCTTTGTGGTTTATAACGGCCTGCGCTGGTACCGCACCGGCGACAGTGCGCGCTACCACCCCGACGGTACGGTGGAGTTCCTGGGCCGCAGCGACTTCCAGCTCAAGCTGCACGGCTACCGCATCGAAGCCGGTGAAGTGGAACACGCGCTGCTGGCTTGCCCCGGCGTCGACCAGGCGGTGGCGCTGCTCGCCGGCCAGCAGCTGGCGGCGGTGGTGCGCCTGGCGAATGGCCCGATGCAACCTACCGCGCTGGCGTTTCCAGGCCTGGTCGAACGCCTGCCAGCCTACATGATTCCCAGCCTGATCCTCGGCTGCGCACAATGGCCGTTGACCACCAATGGCAAGGTGGACCGCAAGGTACTCAACGGCTGGCTGGCCGACCATCGCGGCACTTACCAGGCCGTGCTGTCGCCGCCCTGCGGGGCCATTGAACAACAGGTGGCCCACGCCTGGCAGCAGTTGCTCGGCTGTGGCGAGGTGTGCCGCGAGCACAACTTCTTCGCCCTGGGCGGCGACTCCCTGAGCGCCACGCGCCTGGTGCGCCTGCTGGCCGAACAAGGGCTGGGCGGCGCACGAATCGCCCAGGTATTTACCAAACCAGTGCTGGCGCAGTTTTGCGCCGACCTGCATCAACAGGCCGAGGCCGAACCGCAACGCACCGTTGTTCCGGATCTGGCCCAACGTCACGCGCCCTTCCCCATGACCGAGGTGCAGCAAGCCTACTGGCTGGGTCGTGACCCGAGCCTGGTATTGGGCGGAGTGAGCTGCCATTTCTACCGCGAATACGACGTCGAAGACCTCGACCTGCCGCGCCTGCAAAACGCCCTTGGGCGTCTGATCGAACGCCACGAAATGCTGCGTGCGGTGTTCGATCAAACAGGCCAGGCCCGCATCCTGCCCCAAGTGCCCACCTTCGTGATCGGCCAAAGCCACGCTTGCCTCGAAGACCTGCGTGAACACTGTGCCCACCGCGTGTTCGATCCCGCCCAATGGCCGCTGTTCGATGTGCAGGCGGTGACCCAGGGCCGGCATACCCGCCTGGCCATCAGCCTGGACAACCTGATCCTCGACGCACTCAGCATCCTGCGGTTCTATACCGAACTCGACGCGTTGTACCGCGAGCCGACGCTGGCCCTGCCACCGCTGCAATTGTCCTTTCGCGACTACCAGATTCAGGCCGGCGTGAAACCCGCCGAACTGCACGCTGCGCAGCAGTTCTGGCAAGCACGCCTGCCCACCTTACCGCCGCACCCGCAACTGCCCCTGGCTGCCGACCCCGCCAGCCTGGGCCGACCGCGCTTCGAGCGCCTGCAAGGGCAGGTCAAGGCTCGGGCCTGGCAAGCGATCCTGGCCAAGGCGCAACAGCACAGCCTGACTGCCTCGGCGGTGCTGCTCTGTGCGTTTGCCGAAACCCTCGGGCGCTGGAGTACGCGCCCGGACCTGAGCCTGAACCTCACGCTGTTCGACCGCCGGCCTGTGCATCCGCAGATCGATCAGGTGATGGGCGACTTCACCTCCCTCACCCTGCTCGGCTACGTGCCCGTGGCCGGCGAACGCTGGCTCGACCGCGCCAGGCGCACCCAGCACACGCTCGGCGAGGCCCTGGAACATCGCTGCGTGGGGTCGGTGAGCCTGTTGCGCCAACTGGCGCGCAGCAATGACGAGCACCAGGTGAGCATGCCGGTGGTGTTCACCAGCGCCCTGGGCGTACCGGATGGCACCGCCGCGCCGGTGGACGGGCCCTTCGCCAGGCAGGTCTTCGGCCTCACCCAAACCCCGCAGGTGTGGCTCGACCATCAGGTGGTCGAAGCTGACGGCGGCATCGCCCTGAACTGGGACCGCGTGGTCGGGCTGTTCCCCGAAGGGCTGGTCGAAGCGATGTTCGACGCCTACCTGCACAGCCTTGACTGGTTGGCCGAACACCCCTGGGACAGCGCCCCGCCAGACCTGCTGCCGCTGGCCCAGGCACAGGTACGCGCACGGTTGAATGCCCCTGGCGCCAGTGTTGCGGGGGACCCGAGCCTGCACCAGGGCTTTTTCCAACAGGCGCACCAATCGCCGCAACGCCCTGCGCTGTTGTGGGGCGAGCATGGGAGCCTGAGCTACGGCGAACTGGCCGACCGCGCCCTGCGCATCGCCCGCAGCCTGATGGACGGAGGCGTGGCAGCCGGTGACCTGGTGGCAGTCTCCCTGGCCAAAGGCCCGCAACAGATTGCCAGTGTGCTGGGCGTGCTGGCAGCGGGCGCGGCCTACCTGCCGGTGGGGGTCGACCAACCGTTGCAACGCTGCCAGCGCATCCTGCAACAGGCCGGCGTTGGCCTGATCCTCGCCGAGCACGACCCACACTTGCCGGGGGTCAAGCACCTCACGCCCTCACAGGCACAATGCGCCGAACCGTTGCTGGCCCCCGTGGCCGTGTGCGCCAACGAACTGGCCTACGTGATCTACACCTCCGGCTCCACCGGCCAGCCCAAGGGCGTGGAAATCACCCACCGCGCCGCGATGAATACCGTGGCCGAGATCAATCGTTGCTACAGCATCGACGCCTCGGACCGGGGCTTGGCGCTGTCAGCACTGGACTTCGACCTGTCGGTATATGACCTGTTCGGCCTGCTCTCGGTGGGCGGCGCCCTGGTGTTGATCGAAGAAGACCAGCGCCGCGACGCCCGCGCCTGGCTCAAGGCCCTGCAACACCATCGCGTAAGCCGGTGGAACAGCGTGCCGGCGCTGCTCGATATGTTGCTGGAAGCCAACGCGCTTGAGCGCCAACCCCTGGGGTTGAAAGTAGCCCTGCTGTCGGGCGACTGGATTGGCCTGGACCTGCCGCAACGCCTGCGCCAACAGGCGCCGCACTGCCGCTTTATCGCCCTCGGCGGCGCTACCGAAGCCGCGATCTGGTCCAACCACTTTGAAGTCCAGCAGCCGTTGCCGGGCTGGCGTTCAATCCCCTACGGCGTGCCACTGGCGAACCAGGCGTACCGGGTAGTGGACGCCCTGGGCCGCGACTGCCCGGACTGGGTCACCGGCGAGTTGTGGATCGGCGGCGCCGGCGTCGCACGCGGCTATCGCCATACACCGCAGTTGAATGCCGAGTGCTTTATCGACGGTTGGTACCGCACCGGTGACCTGGGCCGCTACCGGCCCGACGGTTTGCTGGAGTTCCTTGGTCGCGCCGACACCCAGGTCAAGGTCCGTGGCCACCGTATCGAACTGGGGGAAATCGAAGCCGCCCTGGCCCGTCATCCCTGTGTAAACCAGGCCGTGGCGCTGGTCGCAGACACGCGCTTGCTGGCGGCAGTTGCTGCCAGCACCCACGCTGACGTGCTCGCCCAGCACTTGGAACACTGCCTGCCCGCGTATATGCGCCCGGAACAGATTCTGGTGCTGGAACGTCTGCCCCTGAGTAGCAACGGCAAGGTGGATCGTCGCGCCTTGCTCGCCCCCTTGGCGGCTGCGGCCCAGGCACGTCCCGCGCCGGATGAGGCCCCGTTGAGCGTCGCTGAACAGCAGGTCGCCGAGTTGTGGCAGCAGTTGCTCAACGTGCCCAGCGTGTCACGCCACGACAACTTTTTCCGCCTGGGCGGCGACAGCCTGCTCGCCACGCGGTTTCTCGAAATGCTGCGCAGCCGCCTTGGCCTGGAGCTGCCCATGGGCCAGCTGTTCGGCGCCGCCAGCCTGCTGGAAGTGGCGCACGCCCTTGAGCGCCAGCCCACCCCCGACACCGTTGAAGAAGGCCTCATCTGATGCCTGCGCACACTTCCCCTCTTCCAGGAGCTGTCCCCATGCCCGCCGCCAAACTGTTAAGCGAACTCAAATCCCTGGGCGTCGAGCTCTGGCCCCAGGATGGCCAACTCAAGTTCCGCGCGCCTCAGGGCCTGCTCAACGCCGAACGCCTGGCGCAACTGCGTGAGCACAAGCAACAGATCCTGCACCTGCTGCAAACCCAAGAGCGACCCGAGGTGGTGGCCGACCCGGCCCAGCGCCACGCGCCGTTCCCGCTCACCGACGTACAGAACGCCTACCTGCTCGGGCGCCAGTCTTCGTTCGGCTACGGCAATGTCGCCTGCCATGGTTACCTGGAACTGAGCTGGCCGAACCTCGACCCGCAGCAGGTGGAACAGGCGTGGAACCGCCTGATCGCCCGGCATGACATGCTGCGCGCGGTGATCGCCAGCGAAGGCTCCCAGCGCGTACTCGCAGAGGTCGACCATTACCCACTGGCGGTTACCGACCTGCGCGGGGCCACCCGCCAACAGCACCAACACGGCGTGCAACAGATTCGCCAGGCCATGGAGCAGAAGCTCTACCCGACCGAGGCCTGGCCGCTGTTCGAGTTGCGCCTGAGTCGCAGCGACAGTGGCGACACCCTGCACTTTTCCATGGACTCGCTGATCGCCGACTGGGCCAGCGCGCAATTGCTGTTCAATGAGCTGGAGCAGTTGCTGCACGATCCAGAAGCCCGCTTGCCCACCCTGAACATCAGCTTTCGCGACTACCTGCTGGCCGAACGCGGCCTGCTCGAAGGCAGCCGCCACCAGCGCGACCGCGACTACTGGCTGGCGCGCATCGACGAACTGCCCGCCGCACCGCAGCTGCCGGCGCCCCTGGGCGGCGAAGACACCCGTGTGCCGCGCTTTCAACGCCACTCGGCGCAACTCGACGCCTCGCAATGGGCCGCCCTGAAAAGAGCCGCCAGCGCCCTCGGCCTCACCCCCTCCATCGTGGTGCTCAGCGCCTATGCCGGCACCTTGCAGCGCTGGAGCCAGCAACCCGCCTTCAGCCTCAACCTGACCCTGCTCAACCGCTTGCCCCTGCATCCGCAGGTGGGCCAGTTGGTGGGGGATTTCACCTCGGTCAGCGTGTTGCAGGTCAACGATCCCCAAGGCCAGGACTTCACCAGCCAGGCGCGCCAACTGGGCAACCAATTGTTTGCCGACCTGGAGCATCGGCTGTTTTCCGGCATTCAAGTGATGCGTGAAATTGGCCGGCGCCGCGGGCGGGAAGCCGCCGCCATGCCGGTGGTGTTCACCAGTGCCATCGGCCTGGGGATCGAACCGCCGGCCACTAGCCAGCGCCGGGTCGGCCACGGCATCACCCAGACGCCCCAGGTGACCCTCGACTGCCAGGTGATGGACGACGCCCAGGGCCTGCACATTCACTGGGACGTGCGCCAAGGCGTGTTCCCAGACGGCCTCATCGAGGACATGCAACAAGCCTTCGTTTGCGAACTGCGATTGTTAGCCCTCGACCCGGCCGCCTGGGACCAACCGATGCACGTGCCGCTGCCGGCCTGGCAACAGCGTGAGCGCCTCGCCGCCAATGCCAGTGCCGCCCCGCTGCCCACCGGCCGCCTGCATGACGGCCTGCTGGCCATGGCGTGGGAACGACCACAGGCGCTGGCGGTGGTCGATGCCCATGGCAGCCTGACCTACGCCGCCTTGATGGAGCGCGCCCTGGCGGTGGCTGCGGCCTTGCACGCCGCCGGTTGCCGGGCCCAGGAACCGGTCGCAATCCTCATGCCCAAGGGCCGCGACCAAGTGGTGGCGGCCTACGGCGTGCTGCTGGCCGGTGCTGCCTACCTGCCCCTGGACAGCAACGCCCCGGCCGCCCGCCGCGACCGCGTGCTGCACAGCGCCCAGGTGCGGCATGTGCTCGGCTGTTCCCAGGCGCTGCCCCAGGTGCCGTTGCCCGACGCTCTGGCCTGGCATGCCGTCGACCAATTGGCCCCAGCCATGCCGGACTTTCCGGCAGCCGACGGCAGCCCCGACGACCTCGCCTACGTGATCTACACCTCCGGCTCCACCGGCGAGCCCAAAGGCGTGATGATCAGCCACCGCGCCGCCCTCAATACCGTGCAGGACATCAACCGGCGCTTTGAGGTCAGCGCAACTGACCGCGTGCTGGGCCTGGCGCAACTGAGTTTCGACCTGTCGGTGTATGACCTGTTCGGCCCGCTCGCGGTCGGCGGCACCCTGGTGCTGCCCGACCCGGCACGCGGCGCCGACCCGTCGCACTGGGCCGAGCTGGTGCAGCGTCATCAGGTGACGCTGTGGAATTCGGTGCCGGCGCAACTGCAGATGCTGGCCCACTACCTGCAGGCCGAGCCACGGCCTTTGGACAGCCTGCGCCTGGCGCTGCTGTCGGGGGACTGGATCCCATTGAACCTGGCGCCCCAACTGCAAGCGTTGTTGCCAGGCCTGGCCCTGGTGGCCTTGGGCGGCGCCACCGAAGCCTCGATCTGGTCGAACCTGCACCCCATCGGCGCGATTGACCCGGCGTGGCGCAGCATTCCCTACGGCCTGCCGCTGGCCAACCAGGGTCTTCGCGTGCTGGACAGCCAATGGCGCGATGCGCCCACCTGGGTGCCGGGTGATCTGTACATCACCGGCGTCGGCCTGGCCCAGGGTTACCTGGGCGATCCAGCATTGAGCAACGCCCGTTTTTTCGCCCACCCGCTCGACGGCCAGCGCCTGTATCGCACCGGTGACCGTGGCCGCTACTTGCCGCGGGGGGAGCTGGAGTTCCTCGGCCGTGAAGACGGCCAGGTCAAGATCCGTGGCCATCGTGTGGAGCTTGGCGAAATCGACGCCGCGCTGCTCGCCACGCCAGGCGTAGACAGTGCCGTCAGCCTGCTCAACGGCGAGCTGCTGGCCTTCGTCACCGCCGCGCGCGTCGAGCCCGAACCGCTGCCGGGCGCGCCGTTGCTGAGCGCAGTGCAGCGTTACGCCGACAGCCAGGTCGGCAGCTTCGATGCGCAGCAGGTACGCGACTATCAGGCCAACCTCAACGCCGCGGCATTGAGTTCCATGCTGGAGGTGATGCGCAAGGCCCAGCTATTTAGTGGTGCGTTGGCCGAGCCGGAGGCGGCGGCCATCCTGCGGGCCCTGCAAGCCCAACCCCGTCATTATTGGCTGGTACGCCGCTGGTTAGCGGCCTTGTGTGACGCCGGCCTGTTGCAAAGCGAACAGTCCCGCTATCGCCTGCTGCACAGCGGGCCCGCCCCGGCGCTGGCCTGGGGCCGGGTGGAACAAGCGGTCGCGAGTGGGTTGTGCAGCCAGGCGCTGCTCGACTACCAGCTCGACCATGTGCGGCAACTGCCGCAACTGCTGCGTGGCGAGGTCAACCCGTTCGACCTGTTGTTCCCCCAGGGCCAGCAAGACCTGGCGTTGCAGCTGTATGGCGGGGATGCCGTATCGCGCTACAACAACCACAGCATCGCCGCGCTGATCAACCGCCTGGCCACCCACCATGAGGGCGACGGCCCGCTGCGCATCCTGGAGATCGGCGCGGGCACCGGGGCCACCAGCGCCCCGGTGATCAGCCTGCTTGATGGCCTGGAAGTGGATTACCTGTTCACCGACATGACCGCCTTCTTCCTGCCGGCGGCCAAGCAACGCTTTGCCGACCACCCCTGGGTGCGTTACGGCGTGCTGGACATTGACCAGGCCATTCGCCCCCAGGGTTTGGCCAGCAACAGCGTGGATATCGTGCTGTGCGCGGGCATGCTCAACAGCGTCAAGGACATCGACACCGCCCTCGGCCAGATCAGCGAATTGCTCAGCCCAGGTGGCTGGCTGGTGTTCAGCGAACCGACCGGTGAGTGGCCCGCCATCCTGCTGACCCAGGGCTTCATGATGACCCCGGCGGGCGGTGACCACGAGCAGGGCCGCAGCGGCTTGCGCAGCGCCGAGACCTGGCAGGCGCGGGTGCAGGCACTGGGCGGCGAAATGCTGCCCGCCCTGCCCCACGCCGACCACCCGCTGGCCGCTCTCGGCATGCAGGTGTTCGCCGCACGCTTGAAGGCCGGCTTCCAGCGCTTGAGCGTCGATAACCTGCGCAGCGCCTTGGCGCAGCGCCTGCCGGACTACATGTTGCCGGCACACCTGCAAGTGCTCGACCGCCTGCCCCTGACCGCCAACGGCAAGGTCGACCGCCAGGCCCTCGCCCACTGGCGCCCTGCCGTGGATGCCCAGGCCGAAAGCAGCCAGGATGCACCCAGCGACCCGCTCACCGCCGAGCTGTGCCGGGTGTGGGCCGAGGCCCTGGGCTTGGCGCAGATCGGTGCGGACGACAGCTTCTATGAGAAAGGCGCCGATTCGCTGATCCTCGCCCGCGTCGCCGGCCAGTTGCGCGAACAACTGCCCCAGGCCCACAGCCTGAGCTACGACACCTTGCTGCGCCAGATGCTCAACGAGCCGAATGTTCGCGCCCTGGCGCGCCTGCTCAACCACGGCGAAAACGCACCTGCCGCTGCGGCGCCTGACCAAGCGCAGCGCGCGCCTCACAGTAACGCCCTGGTAGTGCCATTCGGCGGTGGCGAGAGCGGCCCGGTGCGCGTGATGTTCCATGCCGCCCTGGGCACGTTGGATTATTTCCAGCACCTGGGTCGTGCACTGGCGGCTCAACAGGCCGGCCCGGTGATTGGCTTTGCGGTGGCCGACACCGCGCAATACCTGGCGCTGGAACCCAAGCGCCTGATCGAAAGCGTGGCCCAGGACTACGCCGACCGCTTGATCGCCGACGGCCATCAACGCTTCCAGTTGATCGGCTACTGCCTGGGCGGCCTGCTCGCCACCGAAGTTGCCCGGCGCCTGCTGGAACGTGGCATGGAGGTGGTAGACCTGAGCCTGATCGACAGCATCCCGATGTTTATCGACACCGACGAAGAGCTGGCCTATGAGGCGATCTTCGTGCCCAACCTCAACCTGGACCCGGTGAAAACCGTGTTCGGGGCGCATATCGAAGACTACGACGTGTACCGCGCCATCGACCTGCTGATGGCCCGCGACAACCGCCGCGTACCCGCTGGCGCCATGGCCGCCCTGAGCGGCGACCCCGGCCTGGACGCCTTGGCGCTGGCGGTGCAGCAACAGTCGGCACGCAGCCAGGAGGAGCGCCTGGCCGAGTACGCACGCCTGGCGTCTGGCCAGGCCGGCGTGCCCATCGGCCCCGAGCTGGTACCCACGCTGTTTCGCGTGTGCCGCCACAGCATGCGGGCGGCGCGGTTCGACCCGCCGCCGTTCCTGGGCAACATGACCTACCTGCGCTGCCTGGAGCAGCAATCGTTCGGCATCACCGGCGGCGTCGGGCACCTGGCGGCGCCGTTCTGGGAGGACGCGTGCCTGGGTCAATTCACCCTGATCGACGTGCCCGGCAACCATTTCAGCGTGATCGAACCACCCCACGTGCACACCGTCACTGCCCACCTGCTTGAGGCCCTTGGAAAACACTCATGACCACCGCCCTGGATACCCTCAAACGCCCGGTCAACCGCCTGATTCGCCTCGGCGTGGTGTTCGCCGCGATCGGCGCGCTGGTCAACCTGGTGCCCTTTATCGGCCTTACCGAACTGGGCCGCTTGCTGCTCGCCGGCAACGCCGACAGCCCCACGCTGTGGCGGTGGGCGGCCCTGGTAGTCATCGCCCTGAGCCTGGGTTGGATGGCCAGCGGCGTGGCGTTGTGGCTGACCCACCTGGCCGACCATCGCCTGCAATCGAGCTTGCGCGAAGCCATGGTGCGCAAGCTCGGCCGGGTGCCATTGGGGTGGTACACCGACACCACCTCGGGCGCGGTGCGCAAGGTGGTGCAGGACGACCTTGAAGATCTGCACCACCTGGTCGCCCACCATGCGGTAGAACTCACCGCCGCCCTTGTCACGCCGCTGGCGGGGCTGGTATGGCTGGCCACGTTGAACTGGCGCCTGGCGCTGCTGGCGGTGCTGACCCTGCCGATCTATGCGGTGGCCTACAGCCTGATGATGCGCGGCTTCGGCGCCAAGATGCAGTTGCTCGACAAGAGCATGACCCGGGTCAGCGCAGCAATTGTCGAGTTTGTCCACGGCATTGCCGTGGTCAAGGCGTTCGGCCAGGTGGGTCAGGCCCATCGCAGCTATCAACAGGCGGTCAATCAGTTCAGCACCCAGTACGCCGGTTGGGTCAAGCCGCTGCTGCGCCTGGAGGCGTTTTCGTCGATGGCCCTGAGCGTGCCAGTGATTCTGCTGGTCAGCCTGGGGGTGGGCAGCGTGTTGCTGGCCCAGGGCTGGATCACACCGTTGCAACTGTTCGCCGAAACTCTGGTGGCGGTGGTGATCCCGCAGTCACTGCTGGTGATCAACCAAAGCCTCACCGCGCAACGAACCGCCCTGGCGGCGGCCGACCGTATCGAAGCGCTGCTGGAGGTCGAAGAACTGCCCTCGCCCAAGGTGTGCAGCTCCCCACAGGGCAGCGACATACGCTTTGAACAAGTGCAGTTCGGCTATGACCCCGCGCACCTGATCCTCACGGGCGTCGACCTGCACTGCCCAGCCGGCAGCGTGACGGCGCTGGTGGGGGCTTCCGGTGCGGGCAAGTCAACCCTGGCCAAGCTGGTGCCGCGTTTTCACGACGTGAACACCGGGCGAGTCTGCGTGGGCGGTGTGGATGTGCGCGAGATCGACCCGCGCCAGCTCTATCAGCACGTAGGGTTCGTGTTGCAGGACGCGCAACTGGTGCACGGTACCGTCGCCGACAACCTGCGCCTGGGCCGCCCCGAAGCCAGCGATGCCGAGGTCGAGGCGGCAGCGCGGTCGGCGCAGATTCATTCGCGCATCCAGGCACTGCCCCGGGGTTACCAGTCGGTGATCGACGAGGACGCGATTTTTTCCGGCGGCGAGGCCCAGCGCCTGTCCATCGCCCGCACGTTATTGGCCGACACGCCGGTGCTGATCCTCGATGAAGCCACCTCCCACGCCGACCCCGAGTCCGAAGCCTTGATCCAGGATGCCTTGTCCGCCCTAGCTCGGGGCCGCACGGTGCTGATGATCGCACACCGCCTGGCCAGTATCTGCGGCGTCGACCAGATCGTGGTGCTCGACCAGGGTCGCGTCATTGAAAGCGGGCGCCATGAACAGCTGCTGCAGGCCAACGGTGCCTACGCCCGACTGTGGCGCGCCAGCGCCGAAACCACCGCCCCCGACCTGGAGATGTCCTTGTGATCCGCAGCCTCGTGACTTTACTGGGCCCGGCCCATGCCGCACGCTTGTACCGCTACCTGGCCTGGCTGGTGACCAGTGCCGTGCTGCAAGGGGTAGCCGTCGCGTTTCTGGTACCGATGCTGCATGCGCTGTTTGCCGGTGACCTGCGCAGTGCCTGCCTGTGGCTCGCCGGCCTGGCGGCGATGGCGGTGCTGACCTGCATTGCCCATTACCAGCAGGCCATGAAAGGCTTTGCGCTGGCCCTAGTGGTGTTGACCACCTTGCACGAGCGTCTTGGCCAGCACCTGGTGACCCTGCCCCTGGGCTGGTTCAACTCGGAAAAGGTCGGGCGCCTGTCGCGCAGCGCCACCAGCGGCACGCTGATGGTCACCGGCTTGTTTGCTCACTACCTGGGGCCAGTGGTGTCAGGTGTGGTGGTGCCGGCTACGGTGGCGTTGACCCTGTTCGTGTTTGACTGGCGCCTGGGCGTGACCGCGGTACTGTGCGCGCCGCTGATCTACTTTGCCCATCACTGGTCTGCGGCCGCCATCGGCAGCAACGATGCGCAGGTAGAGGCCGCCGCGACGCTGGCGGGTAACCGCGTTGTGGAGTTTGCTCGCTACCAGCAAGTGCTGCGCGCTTTCGGTCGCACCCAGGAGGGGTACGCACCTTTGCAGGCTGCCAACCTGGCGCAGAAACACGCCGGCGGCTCGATGCTGTCCCAGACCTTCCCGAAACTGCTGGCCGGTGGCTTGACGGTGCAACTGGCGTTTGCGCTGCTGGTGGGCGTGGGCATCGCCCTGGCCAGCCACGGCGAAATCGACGCCATCCAGTTGGTCGCCCTGCTCGCGCTGGCGGCGCGGTTTGTCGGGCCATTGGCCGAAGCGGCGGCGCGCAGCGGCCTGTTGCGTATGGCGGGCAACGACTTGGAACAACTGGTGAGTATCCTGCGCGAGCCGCCGTTGCCAGAGCCCGCCGTCAGCCAGCCCTTGACGGCGCCTGGCAGCCTGGCCTTCGACCAGGTCAGTTTCGCTTACCCCAGCGGGCCCAGGGTATTGCACCGCCTGTCGTTCAACGCCCCGGCCCACACGATGACCGCAATCGTCGGCGCCTCGGGCTCCGGCAAGACCACCGTCACGCGTTTGCTGATGCGTTTTTTCGATGCCAGCGAGGGCAGCGTCAAGGTGGGTGGCGTGGACGTGCGTGAGCTGTCCAACGCAGCGCTGATGGCCC
This sequence comes from Pseudomonas sp. B2021, assembly GCF_018135665.1. Classification (NCBI taxonomy): domain Bacteria; kingdom Pseudomonadati; phylum Pseudomonadota; class Gammaproteobacteria; order Pseudomonadales; family Pseudomonadaceae; genus Pseudomonas; species Pseudomonas sp. B2021. The sequence continues at coordinate 2,445,959 of NZ_SMOF01000001.1, read as the reverse complement.
AGCTATCCCTGGTGATGCAGGACGTCTACCTGTTCGACGACAGCCTTGAGGCCAACATCCGCGTCGGCGGCCCCGACGCCAGCGCCGAACAAGTCGCCGAAGCGGCGCGGCTGGCCGGCGTCGATGAAATCGTCGCGCGCTTGCCCCAGGGTTGGAACACCCCTGTGGGGGAAGGCGGTGCGGGGTTATCCGGCGGCGAACGCCAGCGCGTGTCCCTGGCCCGCGCCTTGCTCAAGCGCGCACCCATCGTGCTGCTGGATGAAGCCACGGCGGCCCTCGACCCGCACAACGAAGCCTTCGTGCAAGCGGCCATTGGCAGCCTGATGCAAAGCGCCACGGTGCTGGTGATCGCCCATCGCCTGCCGACCATCATGGCCGCCGACCAGATCCTGGTGCTGGATGAAGGCTGCCTCGTGGAGTCTGGCACCCATGCCCAATTACTGGCTCGGGGCGGTCGCTACGCCGGGTTCTGGCATGACCGCCAGCGTGCCGGTGGCTGGCGCTTGAACGCCGAGGCCCAACCATGCTGATCGGGGTGTTGGGCGCCAGTGGCGACGTGGGCCTGGCCAGTGCCCAGGCGCTGTTGACCCTGGGGGTGAGCGACCTGCGCCTGGGCGGGCGCGATGCCGTCAAGGGCGCACACTGCATGCATTTGCTTCAGCAGCAATGGCCACACACGCGCCTGCAGTGGGCCTCAGTGGACTTCAACGACGCAACAGCTTTGGCTGCCTTCGCCCATGGCTGCGACGTGCTGCTCAACTGCGCGGGCCCATCCTGGCAGTTGCAAGGCCGTGCCGCCCACGCAGCGCTGCGGGTCGATGCCCATTACGTCGATGCCGCCGATCCTGTGCAACTCGACCCGGCCCAGTGGCGTGGCCGTTGCGCGGTGCTGGGCGCCGGCTTGCAACCGGGGCTTACCGGCCTGCTGCCGCGCTGGCTGGCCGAGCAAGGGTTTAGCCAAGTGCACCGCCTCACCAGCTATTTCGGTTTGCGCGACCACTTCACCCCTGTGGCCGCCGATGACTTTTTGCAAGGCGCAGTGGATGGCAGCAGCGAGCCGTTGGCAGCCTGGGAACACGGCCGGCGTAGCCGGGCATTGCGGCGTCAACGCGACGTATCAGTGCCCTGCTTTCCCGGTCGGGTTCACCTGCTGCCGTACCTCAACCTTGAGGGCGAACGCCTGGCCATGGACCTCAACCTGGACGTCGGCCAGTGGTTCAACGTGATCACCGACAGCCACGTCCTCAAGGCTCTGGACCAGGCCCATGGTTTGCCACGGGCCGACGCCGTGCAGCGTTTGTGCGAAGCCAGCCAGCTCGACCTCAGCGGCCAGGCGCCCTTCGTCACCCTACTGCTGCAGCTCGATGGAATGCACCACGACCAGGCCCTGACCCGCAGCCTGGTGTTCAGCGGCGCGGGCAATGCAGCGCTGACCGCCGCCATGGCAGCGGCCACGGTCATCAGCGTGGTGGAAGGTGAAATCCGCGCCGGCTGCCATGCCGCCGCCCAGGTCCTGCCGCCCGCCGCCAGCCTTGAACGCCTGCTGCGCACCTCGGCGATTCAGGCCCTGAACCTGCTGCACAGCCCGCTCGATCAACTGCATACCGCCGACGAAGGTTGCCTATGAACACGGCGTTGAACGAGCTGGAACAGCTGAGCCTGGGCGTGATGGCCCAGGTGTTGCTGCACACCCAAGCATTGCCGCTACAGGTATGGCGCAACGCCGAACAAATCAACCAGGCGCTGGGCACAGCGGCGCGCCATGCCTGGGTGGTACGGCGTTGGCTGGTGGCGTTGGGCGGTGCGGGCCTGCTGCGCGAAGCCGGTGAACGGGTGGCCTGGCGCACGCCGCCACCTGACCCGCAGCTCGGTGAATTGCCACGCCTGTATGGCGCGCTGGGCTTTCCCGCCAGCATGGCGCGCCTGCACACCCAAGTCATCGAGTGCCTGCCCGACCTGCTGCGTGATCAGTTCACCCTCACCCACTTGCTGATGCTCGGAGGCGACCCGGTAAAGGTATTGAGCGCCTACCAGCACAACCACTTCACCACAACGATCAATCAAGCCCTGGCTGATCGCGCGCGGCAAATCAGCGCCACTGACGGGCAGCTTAGGGTGCTGGAACTGGGTGGTGGCGCCGGAGGCACCACCGACGCAATGCTGGCGGCGTTGCAAGCGTACGAAAAGGACTATCGCTTCACCGACATCAGCTCGCTGTTTACCGGCGCCGCGCACCGCCAGTTTCGCCTCGAGCCGGGCATGCAGGTCGGCCTGCTCGACCTCAATCGCAGCTTCAGCGGCCAGGGCATAGTGCCCGGCAGCCAGGACTTGGTAGTCGCTGGCAACGTGCTGCACAACGCCCGCGACCTGCCCTACAGCCTTGGTCAGATCCGCAGCAGCCTGCGCGACGGCGGTGCCTTGCTGTTCAGCGAGTCCATCGCCGACAACCCGGCGATGCTGACCTTCATGCACTTGCTGCTGTCGCCCGCCGCCGATGCGCCGTTGCGCCCACACGATGAAGCCTTCATGGCCGCCGATGCCTGGGACCTGGCCTTGCAGGCCGCAGGTTTTGAGCTGCTGGAGGTATGGCCCAGCGCGTGCGACCCGCTCGCCGCGGCGGGGCAACGCTTGTTTCATGCCATAGGAGTTTGAGGATGAATGTCGATACCTTGCTCATCGACCTGCCCGCCGGAGCGCATCCGTGGCGTCTGCCAACCTTGACCAACCTGGGCGTGCATCAACAGGCACCGGCACGTTTGCTGGCGGTGCTTGAACGCCAGCGCCCGGCGGTGGTGGTGATGAGCGCCGAGCAGTTGGAGCGCCTGCTGGACTTTCCCGCCCTGGCCTTGAGTGATCTGAGCCATCTGGAGCAGGTGCTGTTCGTCAGCGAACGCCCCGGCGACTGGCAACTGGCCGAACGCGCCGCAGCCCAACTGGATTGCCACGTGCAGGGTTTCACCGAAGATGGACGCGACCTGGCCGAGCTCAAGCGTGAGCAACAGCGCTGGTGTGAGCGGGCCTTGGGGCACCCTCAGGTGCGTGCAGTTGCGCTGCATGGCCAGACCTTGCTCGCCGTGCCCCAGCGTTGTGAAGCGACTGCGGTGGATGATCATCTCGACGCAACCGAGGCAGCTGTCAATCAGCAGTTCAGCGTCACGCAATTGAACCAGGCCGTGCAGTTGAACCAACGCTTGAGCCACGCGGCCTTGCTGTCGATGCTTAACGGCCTGGAGCAATGCGGCTTGCTGCCGGCACCGCTCAACGATGTGGCCCAAAGCCTGGCCAACGCCGGCATCGCGCCTGGCCACCGGCCCTTGATCGCACGCTGGCTGGACGTGTTGCAAGCCCAGCAACTGCTGCAGCGCAAGGGCGACCACCTCTACCCCAGCCTCGACGCCAGCGCCTGGAGCACCGCCACCCTGGAAGACCTCTGGGCACAGTTGAGCCTGGACTGGGCGGACAACACCGGCGGCAGCGCCACCCTCGACTATGCACGGGACAATGCTCGCCAGTTGCCAGCGCTGATGCGCGGCGAGTGCGCCGCCGTGCACCTGCTGTTTCCCCAAGGCCGCACCGATCGCGCAGCGGCGCTGTACCGCGAAAGCCTGGCGGCGCAATACCAGCATCGCAGCGTGGCGCATTGGGTGGGTGCCTGGGCAACGCGTCAACCCACCGATGCGCCGTTGCGGGTGCTGGAGGTCGGCGCGGGCACCGGTTCCACCACCCAGGCGGTGTTGCCGGCCTTGGCGAATACCGCCGTGGACTACCTGTGCACCGACGTGTCGCGCTACTTCAGCGAACAGGCCGCCGAGCGCCTGCACGCCTGGCCATGGGTGCGCCACGGCGTGTTCGATATCGACCGCCCTGCCCTGGCCCAGGGTTATCACACCCAGGACTGGGACTTGATTGTTGCGGGCGGCGTACTCAATGCCCCCCGCGACACCGAGCGCTCCCTGGCCATCCTACTGACCTTGCTCAAGCCGGGCGGCTGGCTGGTGTTCAGCGAGCCGACCCAGGAGGAATTCTGGGTGATGGCGTCCCAGGCCTTCATGCTCAACCAGGCCAGCGATGAACGCGCACTCAGCAGCAGCACCTTCCTGGACCTCAACCAGTGGCAAAGCGCCCTGGCCCGTGCCGGCTTCCAGGGCAATCGCAGCCTGCCCGCCGCCCACCACCCGTTGGCGCGCCTGGGCCATCGCGTCTTCGTCGCCCAAGTGCCCGAGCAACGCCTGAGCCGTGCCGCGCTGGCGGCCCACCTGGAACACCCTGACCTGCAGTTTGAACTGCTCGACCGTTTGCCCGACCTGTCTACTGCCAAGGACCTGCCATGACCCCGCTGGCCTACCCCTTCAACGCCTTCACCGACCTGGCACTGGCTGAGCCTTATCGCCATGCCCAGCAAGCGCCAGGCCTGCTGCGAATCCAGATGCCCATTGGCGCGCCCGCCTGGCTCGCCACCCGCTATGACGATGTGCGCCTGGTGCTGGGCGACCGGCGTTTCAGCCGCAGCGAAGCGTTTCGCCGTGACGATGCACCGCGGGCGTTCCCACGCATCGCCGGTGGCATTGTGATGATGGACCCGCCGCAGCTGACCCGCATTCGCTCCCGGGCTGCCCAGGCGTTTACCCGGCGCCGCGTCGAAGCCTTGCGGCCCCATGCACGGGCCTACGCACACCAGTTGATCGACCGCATGCTCGCCGCCGGCCCGCCCGCCGACCTGGTCAATGACTTTGCCTTGCCGCTGCCCCTGGCGTTGATTTGCCAATTGCTGGGCGTACCGCTGCACGATCGCGAACGCTTCAAACAGTGGAACGACTCGTTGTTGTCGACCCGCCCCGAAGACGCGGCCCTGACGCAACAGCACTTGGGCGAACTCGCGGCGTATATCAAGGGCCTGGTCGCCGAGCGCCGCCGCCACCCCCAGGACGATTTCATGACCGCCCTGGCCCAGGCCGACGAACAAGGCGAGTGCCTGAGCGAAGAACAACTGCTGCTGTTGTGCATCGCCATCCTGGTCGCCGGCTACGAAGGCAGCGCGTCGCAGATTCCCAACTTCATCCTGGTGCTGCTGGACAACCCGCAGCAATGGCAACAACTCAAGGCCCACCCCGAGCACATCCCCCAGGCGGTGGAAGAGCTTTTGCGCTATATCCCACTGGCCTCGGCGGCGATGTTTGTGCATTACGCCCTGCAAGACATTCAGGTGGGTGAAACCCTGGTGCGCCAAGGCGAGGCGGTCTTCGCTTCAATCGGCGCGGCCAACCATGACCCGGCGCGCTTTGCCAACCCACAGGCCCTGGACCTGCAACGCGACGCCCAGGGCCATTTCGGCTTCGGCCACGGCCTGCATCATTGCATCGGCGCGGCGCTGGCGCGGGTGGAGTTGCAGGAGGCGTTGCAGGCGCTGGTGCAACGCCTGCCCAGCTTGAAACGCTGCGGGGCGGTACAGTGGAAAACCGCGACCTTTTTTCGCGGTGCCCACTGCCTGCCGGTGACCTGGTCATGAGCCGCCCACGTCAACGCGTGATCGTCGCAGGCACCGCGTTTGGCCGCATCTACCTGCAAGCCCTGGCCCGAGCCCATGAGCGTTATGAGCTGGTGGGGATCCTGTCGCGCGGCAATGCCTACTCCCAGGCCTGCGCCGACCACTACGGCGTGCCACTGTACGAGGCCGTGGAGCAGGTGCCGGACAGCGTCGATATCGCCTGTGTGGTGGTGCGCTCCGGCGCCACCGGTGGCGCCGGCAGCGAACTGGCCCAGCAGTTGCTGCGCCGTGGCATTCACGTGTTGCAGGAACACCCGGTGCATCACCGCGAAATTGCCGCGTGCATGCGGGCGGCGCGCCACGGCCAGGCGGCCTACGCGGTGAATACGCTGTACCCCAATATCCTCGCGATCCGGCGCTTTCTCGCGGTGGCCGACTACCTGCGCGAGCAACACGGACTGGCCTATATCGACGCGGCCTGTAACAGCCAGGTGGCCTACCCCCTGCTCGACATTCTCGGGCGCCTGGCCGGTGGCCTGCGGCCTTGGGCATTTGCAGCCCCCGCCGCCAGCGTCGGCGCTCACCCCTTCACGCCGTTGAGCGCCAGTTTCAATGGCGTGCCCATCAGCCTGCGCGTGCAGAACCAAGTGCATCCCCAGGACCCGGACAACCATTCGTTTTTGATGCATCGCCTGGAAGTAGGCTGTGAAGCCGGCGTACTGAGCCTCTGCGATACCCACGGCCCGGTGCTGTGGAACCCGCGCCTGCATGCGTCACGGGACAACACCGACCGCCTGATCATGGCAGGCCCCGGCAGCGAACGACTGGCCGGGCCGACCATGGTGGTGCTCGACCCGCAGATACCTGCCAGCTATCACCAGGTGTTCAACCAAGTGTGGCCGGATGCGGTCTGCCTCGCCCTGGACGCGTTGTGCGCCGACATCGAAACCCCCGCGCGACGCCTGCGCAGCGGCGTGTGGGCCACCGAGGTGTCGATGGCCTGGCGCGAAATGAACAGCCTGATCGGCATGCCCGAATTGATTGCGCCACCTGTTCCCCAGGCATTGCCGCTGGCCGAGTTGCACCGCCGCGCCGATGCCATGCAACCCCCTGACGCTGACCCCAGCGCTCAACTCTTGGGAGCCCTGCCCTTTTGAATACTGCCCAGTCCCGTTCCTCCTGCAGCCATGTATTGCTGTGGGTGCGCGACCTGCACCAGGCCGTGGCGAGTTTTCGCGCCGCCGGGTTCGAGGTCACCTACGCCACCGCCGAGGCGCGCGCCCAGCACGCGCATATTTGGTTCAGCCACGGGCCGATCATTGAGTTGCTCACCACGCCGCGCCACGCCTGGCTGTTGAAGTGGCCCATCGACTGCCTGGCCGGGCGTGGTGCCGGACGGCGCATGTTGCGCTGGGCCGCCCACGGCGAAGGCTTCTGCGACCTGGCATTGCTGTGCGATGACGCGGCCCTGGCGCCGCGCCTGAAGGGCCTGGCGGCCAGCGGCGTGGCCATGGGCCGCGTGGTGAACTGGCAACGCACCTGTGCAGACGGCAGCCAGACGCGCTTTCGTTTTGTCTATCCGCGCCACGAGCGCCTGCCCTTTCTGGTGACGCCCTACACGCCCACGCAGCATCCGGCGCGGCTGATCCATCCCAACGGTGCCACTGGCCTGGCGGCCATTCACCTTGGCGTGAGCCCCGCCGACCATACAGCCCTAAACCTGCTTGCCGGCGACGACCCTATGTTGCACCTGCAACCGGCCACCCACACCGGCGTCCAGGCGGTGCAGATCGCCGGCCTGGCGCAACCGCTGACCCTGCACGGCGCCCAATTGCTCGGCTGCCCGACCACCCAAGGAGATTGCCATGCTTGATGGATGCACTGACTGGCCCGAAGACTTTATCCGCCGCTACCGCGAGCAAGGCTACTGGCAAGGCGTGCCCCTGGGCCAACTGCTGCGCGAGCAAGCCCAGCGCACACCACAACGTGAAGCTTTGGTCGACGGCAACCGACGCTGGCGCTACGCCGAACTGGACCAACACGCCGACCGCCTGGCCGCCGGCCTCGCCGAGCGCGGGCTGGTTGCCGGCCAGCGGGTGCTGGTGCAACTGCCCAATATCGCTGAGTTCTTCAGCCTGACCTTCGCCCTGCTGCGCCTGGGAGTGATCCCGGTGTTTGCGCTACCGGCCCATCGCGAGCACGAATTGGCCCACCTGGCCCATCTGAGCCAGGCGGTGGCCTATGTGATTGTCGATCAGCACCTGGGCTTCGATTACCGGCCACTGGCGCGCACCCTGGTTGAACAGGTGCCGAGCCTGCAACAGGTGTGGGTGGTGGGCGCGGCCGAGGAGTTCGTGGCCCTGGCCGATTGCGTCGCCACCCCCCGCGAGTTTCCCGCGCCAGACGCTCGGGACGTCGCGGTACTGCTGTTGTCGGGCGGTACCACCGGCCTGCCCAAGCTGATCCCGCGTACCCATGACGACTACGCCTGCAACGCCCGGCTGGCGGCTCGCGCCTGTGGCTTCGACGACCACACCCGTTACCTGGCGGCGCTGCCGGTGGCGCATAACTTTCCCTTGGCCTCCCCGGGCGCACTCGGCGTGTTCAGTGTCGGGGCCACCTTGGTGCTGGCGCCGGAGCCGAGCCCGGACACCGCCTTCGAACTGATTGAACGCGAACGCATCACCCACACGGCGTTGATCCCGCCCCTGGTGTTGCTGTGGCTGGAAGTGGCGCAATGGTCCGACAACGACCTCAGCAGCTTGCAATGGCTGCAAGTCGGCGGCGCGCGCCTCAAGGCCGAGATCGCCGCACGCATCGGCCCCGCCCTGGGCTGTGGCCTGCAACAGGTGTACGGCATGGCGGAGGGCTTGCTGTGTTTTACCCGGTTGGATGACCCGCAGGCGCTGGTCTTCGAAACCCAGGGCCTACCACTGACCGCTGCCGATGAGATCCGTATCGTCGATGCCGATGATGTAGCGGTCGCGCCTGGCGCCGTGGGGGAACTGCTGGCGCGTGGCCCCTACACCATTCGGGGCTACTACAACGCCGCCGAGCACAACCAGCGGGCGTTTACAGCCGATGGCTTTTATCGCAGCGGCGACCTGGTACGGCGCCTGCCCGAAGGGCATCTGGTTGTCGAAGGACGCAGCAAGGATGTGATCAACCGCGGCGGTGAGAAGATCCCCGTGGAAGAGATCGAGAACCTGCTGCTGGGCCACCCGCTGATTCGCGATGTGGCGCTGGTGGCCCTGGCCGATGAGTTGCTGGGTGAGCGTAGTTGCGCTTGCGTGCTGGCCCGCGACGAACCAATTGACCTGGCTTCGATCAACGCCTGGCTGCGCGAACGAGGGTTGGCCGCCTACAAGTTGCCGGACCGCTTGCAGGTGCTACGCGAATTTCCGCTGACACGCCTGGGCAAGGTCAACCGCAAGGCCCTAGCGGAACAGGTGTTGGCATCATGAGCCGGTGGCTGCGCGTTTTACGGGAGAGCCCACAGCCCCGCGTACGCTGGGTGTGCCTGCCCCACGCCGGTGGCAGTGCGAGCTTCTACCGGCCGTGGCTGGCGCACCTGCCAGGGGATATCGACCTGCTGGCGGTGCAATACCCCGGCCGTGAAGAGCGCTTCAACGAGGCGCATGTGCCGTGCCTGGAGACTCTCGCCGAGCACATCAGCCAGGCGTTGCTGGCCTTGCCTGCGCGGCCCCTGCTGCTGTTTGGCCACAGCATGGGCGCGGCGCTGGCCTATGCCGTGGGCGTACACCTGGAAGCGGCCGCTGCCGGCCCGGCTCATGTGTTTGTCTCGGCCCATGCGCCGCCCCACCGGCAACCGCCCAGCGACCTGCACCGCCAGGACGACAGTGCACTGATCGCCGACATCCTGCGCCAGGATGCCCAGGCCGCCGGCCTGTGGGCCAACCCGCATTTGCGTGCGGTGTTCTTGCCCGCGCTGCGCAGCGATTACCAGGCCATCGAAACCTGGCGCCCTGCACACCTGCCGCCCCTGGCGGCGCCGCTGGATGTGCTGCTGGCCCGCGATGACGCCGAAGTCAGCCTGGAACAGGCCCGCGCCTGGGCCGACCTGAGCGGCCATCTCCCGGATATCCGCCTGTTCGACGGCGACCATTTTTACCTCAAGCATCAGCCGCGACCGGTGATCGACCACCTATCGCAACGCACCGCCTACCTTCAGGGAGACACATGATGAAAACCCCGGAACACTGCACTGGCCTTGCTGATATTCGCCACGCCATCGACAACCTCGACCATCAGATCATCGACGCCCTTGGCCTGCGCATGCAGTACGTCAAGGCCGCCTCTGCATTCAAACCCGACCAAGCCAGCATCGCCGCCCCGGAGCGCGTCGCGGCGATGCTACCGCTGCGTCGGCAATGGGCGCAGGACGTCGGGCTGGATGGGGAGTTTATCGAAAGCCTGTTCAACCAGATCATCCATTGGTACATCGCCGAGCAGACCGCCTTCTGGCTGCAGAAAAAGAGCAAGGCCGTATGAACGCGGACGATTTGCTCAAAGTGTTCCAGGCCGCGCACCAACGAGCGGTGGCGTACCAACGGCCGGTGATTGCCGTCAGCGCATGCGCCGCGCCGACGCTTGCGCCCTTGGCGCTTTATCAAGCCCATCGGCAAGGTTTCTTCTGGTGCGCGCATTCGCCCGACCTGAGCCTGTTCGGCCTGGGCTGCACTTGGCAGATCGAAGCCACCGGGTCCCAACGCATGGCCGAGGTGGATCGCCAATGGTTCGCACTGTGCGCCGATGCGCTTGTACAAGGGCCACATGCGCCCTTGCTGCTGGGGGGCATGCGCTTCGATGACCAGCGACCCAGCGCCCCCCATTGGGCGCCCTTTGCCGACGCCAGTTTTCACCTCGCCCACTGGTTGCTCAGCGAGGACGCCAGCGGGCGCTGGCTGCGTTGCCAGCGCGTGATCGAGCCGGGCAGCGACCCCGCCGCACTGGCCCAGCAAAGCCTGGCCGCCTATGAACATCTGCTCAACCCCACCCACAACCCGGCAGCCACACCCACGGTGCTGGGCCGTAGCGCCTTGCCCCAATATCAATGGCAGGCCAAGGTCGAGACCGCACTGGACGCCATCGTCCAGGGTGAATTGAACAAAGTGGTGCTGGCGCGACATATCGACCACCGCCTGGACGCGGCCCTCGACACCGGCGCGGTGATGGGCCGCCTGTACGCACGCCGTAACGCCTCGCACCTGTTCGCGATCCACCGTGGCGACCATTGCTTCATGGGCGCCACCCCCGAGCGTTTGCTCAGCTGCGCGTCGGGCCACCTGAGCACCCACGCCCTGGCAGGCAGCACCCGCCGTGGGCTCAAGCCGAATGAGGACCAAGCGCTGGGGGAACGCCTATTGGCCGATCCGAAGGAGCAGCATGAGCATCAACTGGTGGTGCAGACCATCACCCAGGCGCTGCATGACAAGGTCAGCGACCTGCAGGCCGCATCCAGCCCCAGCCTGCTCAAACTGGCCACCGTGCAGCACTTGAGCACGCCGATCAGCGCCCGACTCAACGTGGGCAAGCGCCTGCTGGACGGTATCCAGGCCCTGCATCCCACGCCCGCCGTTGGCGGCCTGCCCAAGGCATCGGCTCTGGCGTTCATCCGCGACCATGAAGGTTTTGATCGTGGCTGGTACGCGGCGCCGGTGGGCTGGCTGGACGCCCAGGGCAATGGCGACTTCCTCGTGGCCCTGCGGTCAGCGCTGATCACCCCAAGGCATTGCCACGCCTTCGCCGGCTGCGGCATTGTCGAGGGCTCGCTGCCGGCCAATGAATACGAGGAAACCCAGATCAAGCTGGCGAGTATGCAGCAGGCCTTACAGCTGGCCTGCCCTGCTGATACTGACGCGGCGTACAGCCAAATTCGCGGCGAAACACCGTATGCAGGTACTGCGCAGAGGTGAAGCCGCAGCGTGCGGCAATGTCGGCGATAGCAAGGCTGTTGTTTTCCAGGCCCTTGGCGGCGGCAGCGAGTTTGAAGCGCAAAATCTCATCATGCACGCTGCAGCCGCGGGCTTTGCGAAAATGCGCTTCCAGGGACGAGCGGGAAACACCGACATAAGCCGCGACTTGATCGGTCTTGATGCCCTGGCAGGCGTACTGGCGGATAAACAACAAGGCCTGCATCACGTAAGGGTTGCCCAGGGGTTGATGCAGGCTGGAGGCTTGCACGTTGATGGCGTCCGGCGGCACCAGCACCTGCGTGCCCGTGCAGGGTTTGCCGTGCAGCATCTGATGCAACAGCGCCGCAGCGGTGCGGCCCATGGTCTCCGTGCCCTGGATCACCGAGCTGAGCGGCACCCGCGTGAGGGTGCGGGTCAGCGGGTCGTTGTCGATGCCGATCAACGCCACCTCCTCAGGCACCGCAATGCCCGCCGTCAGGCAGGCTTGCAGCAATTGCCGGGCGCGGGCATCGGTCACCGCGATAATGCCGATAGGCTTGGGCAGGCTGTGCAGCCAGGCAATCTGCTGCTCCACCGCGCTGTCCCACAACGGCGCACTGGTGCCCAGTCCGCGATACACCTCCACCTGCAAGCCATCGCGCTGCATCAAGCGGCGAAAAGCTTTCTCACGCTCCTGAGCCCACCGATTGGCCTGGGCTTCGGGCAGGCTGAAACAGGCAAACCGCGTCAACCCCGCCTCCACCAGATGCTCGTAGGCCAGCTTCATCAGGGCATGGTTATCGGTGGCCACATAGGGAATGCCCTTGGGGTACTTGCCCACATCCTCATAAGAGCCACCCACCGCCACCACCGGTATCCGACTCCCAGCCAGCGCCTCGCCGATCAGCGGGTCATCGAAGTCAGCAATGATCCCATCGCCCTGCCAACGCTCGATACCGCGCAGGCGGCAGAGGAAGTCTTCTTCCAGGAACAGATCCCAGGACGCACGGGTGCTGCTCAGGTAGTTGCCAATACCGGCGATGATGCCACGGTCGTAGATTTTGCTGCCGTTGAAGAGCAAGGCGATGCGGTGAACGGGCGGTAGGGTTTTCATTGTTTTTGTCCTGGGGCCGGTCGGTGCAGATGAGTACGCAGAGGTTTGACTGATCAGGATAGCGGGCCTCGGATGAGGCCCGCTCAACTTACCTAAATTCCACCAATATGGCTGCAACTGCTGCCCAAAAGACGGAACCGATCAACATCATCATATTGATGGTCAACAGACGTTTTAGATGAGGGGGGAAATTTTCAAGATCGCCTGGGTCCAGTTCTCCGATGCGAATAGACGCCTTCGGCAACGTCACCATTCCGGCAATTTTTGATATTTCCAGAAGCGACCAGATTACCCCCCTCTTTCCCAGGCTTGTTCCCCAGATATAAATAAAACGACTGTTTTTTAGCGCATCCTTTATAGCGTCCAAGTATCGACGGCTAAGGTAAAGACTAAAAATAATGCCAGCAGCGGCAAGTAAAATCGGGCCCCCTGTAACGGTGATTGCGATCCAGGGAGGCCAAGTGTCAATACTGGTCATGGTTGCCTGGCCTCGTAAATTTTTTCACCTATGTACTCACCCGTTTTACCACCGTACGTCGTACCCACCCAGGCGCCAGTGCCTACAACAGCAGCGACACAGATAACACCACCGATCCCTGTTGTGACGCCTAGCGCTACGCACACCGCAGTACTGGCATAGCTCGCTGCCAATCCGCTTGCAACACCTATAGCAGTAGACCCAGCGAATTTCCCTCCTTCAGTAAATTTAACCTTCTCACACGCAGCACCAGAATTCCCGTTACACACCTGCTGTATAGCCAACAACGAAGACACACCGCCAAGGCCTATACCGATATAACCACCTGCCTTCATATACTTCGTGGCACGGCTGACCGCTTCCACATGCGCGGCGTACCCCGGAATCTGCCCCGGCCCACCCGCCTTGTCCCAGTGATGCACCAAGCTGCGACTGGAAATTCCAAGGGCCGTTTTCAACTTGGGGTGATCGCCCAGCGTTGTTTGTCCTCGCAGGCGGGTGGAGTTGAGCAGATGAGCATCCAACTGGTTCATCAACCGCTGGCGATCAGCAAAAAACTGCGGTGACCGAAGGTGCCCGTGCTGCCGATAGCTGTCCTGATGCAGGCGTTCCATGGCCTGGAGCGTCTCGCGCAGGTTGCTCAAGTGCTTTTCCATCACCACTGCGCTGACGCCGAGCCAGGTGGAGGTATGGCCGATAAAGCCAGCGATCTCGGCACCGTGGCGATAGAGAAAGTCAGCCTCGTCCGGCGTCAGCGAATCCAGAGATGCACTGACGTGTTGTGCAGCCTGCATCAGCTGCGCTTCTTGATACGTGCAGGAGGTGTTGTTCGGATCGCTGAGCACGATCATCGAACCGGCTTTGACGTGATTCGTATTCGGGTTCAGTGCTTGAAACTTGCGCATCACAGCCGGGTCGAGCGTCGGAAAAAGTGTGGCTTCCAGCGCCTCGCGGGTCATGCTTTTGGGCACGATATAAAAACCTGGCTCCTGACCTTGCACACCATTGGATGCCATTGATCCAACATGACCGGACGGCACGAAACCAGAATGACGTGGCGCTACAGTGTTTCGATTTACAGATGATGCGTTTGGTTGAGCTACTCGCAGGTTAATGGGCGGTTCTGCATGTTGGTTTTCATAGGTGGCTGAGTACACCGAAGGAATCAGCTCGGCTTTACAGGGACAGTCGCTGTAACTATCCAAAGTGCCGGCCATAAGCCGGCCATGGCTGTTTATGTGGGAAATGCCACCGACGATCTTATAAGTTTGCCCATCCTTGCCACAGGTGACTCGGTCACCTTCGCACGCATGAAAAAGGCCATGTATGTTGACTCTCTTATCACCGTCCAGCACTTCCCCGCCGCAGGTGGTCTTGTCACCCAGTCCAATGAAATGACCTACGCTCATTTTTTTGCCTCTTATCCATGTTTTTTGGCCGTACCTCCCTGCTCGTCTCGATAAGAAAACTGACGCGTAACGCCTTCCGAGGTAAACGAGCAGGAGCAAGTCAGTGGCACACCAAACCTTGAAGAGGCACTTCCCCACCGTAAAGTCAGACGTTTCCGTAAATCCTGTACTCCCTCAGCCGTTCTCAGCCCCTCACTCAAAATCGCACTCCCCTTTGGTGATTTTCATAATCAGCCGCCCAGGCGCCATTGCTAGTATCCAGACACCGCCCAGAACAATAAGGAAAACCCCATGCCGTACTTCCCCGGTGTCGAGAAGGTGCGCTTCGAAGGCCCTGCCAGCACCTCTGCCCTCGCTTTTCGTCACTACGACGCCAACAAACTGATCCTCGGCAAGCCCATGCGGGAGCACCTGCGCATGGCGGCCTGTTACTGGCATACCTTTGTGTGGCCGGGGGCGGATATGTTTGGGATGGGGACGTTCAAACGTCCGTGGCAGCGCAGTGGCGATCCGATGGAGGTGGCCATCGGCAAGGCCGAGGCGGCGTTTGAGTTTTTTTCCAAGCTGGGCATCGACTACTACAGCTTTCACGACACCGATGTGGCGCCCGAAGGCAGCTCGCTCAAGGAGTACCGCAACCACTTTGCGCAGATGGTCGACCACCTGGAGCGCCATCAGGAACAGACCGGCATCAAGCTGCTATGGGGCACTGCCAATTGCTTCAGTAACCCGCGCTTTGCCGCCGGGGCCGCGAGCAACCCGGACCCAGAGGTGTTCGCCTTCGCCGCCGCCCAGGTGTTCAGCGCGATGAATGCCACGCTGCGGCTCAAGGGCGCCAACTACGTGCTGTGGGGTGGCCGTGAAGGGTATGAAACCTTGCTCAACACTGACCTCAAGCGCGAGCGCGAACAGCTCGGGCGTTTTATGCGCATGGTGGTGGAACACAAGCACAAGATCGGCTTCAAGGGTGACCTGTTGATCGAGCCCAAGCCCCAGGAGCCGACCAAACACCAATACGATTACGACAGCGCCACCGTGTTCGGCTTCCTGCATGAGTACGGCCTGGAACACGAGATCAAAGTGAACATCGAGGCCAACCACGCGACGCTGGCCGGGCACAGTTTTCATCATGAGATCGCCACCGCCGTGTCGTTGGGGATCTTCGGCAGCATCGACGCCAACCGGGGCGACCCGCAGAACGGTTGGGACACCGACCAGTTCCCCAATAGCGTCGAGGAGATGACCCTGGCCACCTATGAAATCCTCAAGGCCGGCGGGTTCAAGAACGGCGGCTATAACTTCGATTCCAAGGTGCGCCGCCAGAGCCTGGACGAGGTGGACCTGTTCCACGGGCATGTCGCCGCCATGGATGTGCTGGCCCTGGCGTTGGAGCGTGCGGCGGCGATGGTGCAAGACGACCACTTGCAGCAGTTCAAGGACCAGCGGTATGCCGGCTGGAGCCAGCCATTGGGCCAGGCGGTGTTGGCTGGGGAGTTCAGCCTGGAATCATTGGCTGAACATGCCTTTGCCAACGCGCTGGACCCACAGGCGGTGAGTGGGCGCCAGGAGATGCTTGAGGGCGTTGTGAATCGGTTTATCTATCGGTGACATTTGCACGACAAATCTCTGCACAGAGCGTCGAGTGACGCTCTACAGTTCAACCCGCACCACGCTGTGTCTTTCCAACAACAATAAAAGGACGCACCACCATGAAGTCATTCAAACCTGCCCTGCTCGCCGCAGCCCTGGCGCTGCTCGCCCTGCCGGTAATGGCCGATCCTGCACACCCGAAAATCGGTTTTTCCATCGACGACCTGCGCCTGGAGCGCTGGTCCCGCGACCGTGATTACTTTGTCGCCGCCGCGGAAAAGCTCGACGCCAAGGTGTTCGTGCAGTCTGCCGATGCCAACGAGCAAAAGCAGATTGCCCAGATCGAAAACCTCATCTCCCGGGGCGTCGATGTGATCGTGATCGTGCCGTTCAACGCCACGGTGCTGACCAACGCGGTGGCCGAAGCCAAGAAGGCCGGGATCAAGGTGGTGTCCTATGATCGCCTGATCCTCAATGCCGACATCGACGCCTACATTTCTTTCGATAACGAAAAAGTCGGCGAGATGCAGGCCAGCGGCGTGTTGCAAGCGGCGCCCAAGGGCAATTACTTCCTGCTGGGCGGCGCGCCGACGGACAACAACGCCAAGGTGCTGCGCGAAGGTCAGATGAAGGTGCTGCAACCGGCCATCGACAAGGGCGATATCAAGATCGTCGGCCAGCAATGGGTCAAGGAATGGAACCCCACCGAAGCCTTGAGCATCGTCGAAAACGCCCTGACCCGTAACGACAACAAGATCGACGCAATTGTCGCCTCTAACGACGCCACCGCCGGCGGTGCGATCCAGGCCCTGGCTGCGCAGAAGCTGGCGGGCAAGGTGCCGATCTCCGGCCAGGACGCTGACCTGGCGGCGATCAAGCGCGTGATCGACGGCACCCAGACCATGACCGTGTACAAGCCACTCAAGCTGATCGCCACCGAAGCGGCCAAGCTTTCGGTACAACTGGCGCGCAGTGAAAAGCCTACCTATAGCTCGCAATATGACAATGGCAGCAAGCAGGTCGACACCATCTTGCTCACGCCGACGCCGTTGACCAAAGCCAACATCGATGTGTTGGAGAAAGACGGCTTCTATACCAAAGAGCAGATCGGCCTGTAGGTGCTGGCAGGCAGCCCGTGTCGCCTGGGTTTTTTCGCGAGCAAGCTCGCTCCTACAGTGACGGTGTTTCGTCGGCCTTTTGTGTGAGCCATTGCCATGTCGCATTACCTGCTGCAAATGAACGGCATCGTCAAAAGCTTTGGCGGTGTCAAAGCCCTCAACGGCATCGATATCAAGGTCAAACCTGGGGAGTGTGTGGGCCTGTGCGGTGAGAACGGTGCGGGTAAATCCACCTTGATGAAGGTGCTGTCGGCGGTGTACCCGCACGGCACCTGGGAGGGGGAAATCCTCTGGGAGGGGCAGCCGCTCAAGGCCCAGTCCATCCGCGAAACCGAGGCCGCCGGCATTGTCATCATTCACCAGGAACTGACCCTGGTGCCCGACCTGTCGGTGGCCGAGAACATTTTCATGGGCCACGAACTGACCCTGCCCGGTGGGCGCATGAACTACCCGGCGATGCTGCACCGCGCCGAAGCCTTGATGCGTGAACTCAAGGTACCGGACATGAATGTGGCGCTGCCGGTGTCGCAGTATGGCGGCGGCTACCAGCAGTTGGTGGAGATCGCCAAGGCCCTGAACAAACAGGCACGCCTGTTGATCCTCGACGAGCCCTCCTCGGCCCTCACCCGTGGCGAAATCGAGGTGCTGCTGGACATCATCCGGGGCCTCAAGGCCAAGGGCGTAGCCTGTGTGTACATCTCGCACAAGCTCGATGAAGTGGCGGCGGTGTGCGACACCATTGCGGTGATTCGCGACGGCAAGCACATCGCGACCACCGCCATGGCAGACATGGACATCCCGCAGATCATCACGCAGATGGTCGGCCGCGAAATGAGCAACCTCTACCCCACCGAGCCCCATGACGTGGGCGAGGTGATCTTCGAGGCGCGTAACGTCACCTGCTACGACGTCGACAACCCCAAGCGCAAGCGCGTCGACGACATCTCCTTCGTGCTCAGGCGCGGCGAAATCCTCGGCATCGCCGGTTTGGTGGGCGCCGGGCGCACAGAGCTGGTGTCGGCGCTGTTTGGCGCTTACCCCGGCCGCTACAGCGCCGAGGTGTGGCTGGATGGCCAGGTGATCGACACGCGCACGCCGCTCAAGTCGATCCGCGCCGGGCTGTGCATGGTCCCAGAAGACCGCAAGCGCCAAGGCATCATCCCCGACCTGGGCGTGGGGCAGAACATCACCCTGGCGGTGCTCGACACCTACGCGCACATGACCCGCATCAACGCCGAAGCCGAACTGGGCAGCATCGACCAGCAAATCAGCCGCATGCACCTCAAGACCGCCAGCCCGTCGCTGCCGATCACCAGCCTCTCAGGCGGCAACCAGCAAAAGGCCGTGTTGGCGAAAATGCTGATGGCCAAGCCCAAGGTGCTGATCCTCGACGAACCCACGCGCGGCGTGGACGTGGGCGCCAAGTATGAGATCTACAAACTGATGGGCGCGCTGGCGGCCGAAGGGGTGTCGATCATCATGGTGTCCTCGGAATTGGCCGAAGTGCTCGGCGTGTCCAACCGCGTGCTGGTGATTGGCGACGGCCAGTTGCGGGGTGATTTCATCAACGAAGGGCTTACCCAGGAACAGGTGCTCGCCGCCGCGCTCAGCCAAAACAATAACAATCGGAAGACCGCGTAGATGAATCAGGTCAAACACCTATTTACCCGCTACAAAATGCTCGCGTTGGTGATCGCCGTCGCGTTCATCTGGCTGTTTTTCAGTTGGCAGACCGAGGGCGGCTTTCTCACCCCGCGCAACCTCTCCAACCTGCTGCGGCAGATGTCGATCACCGGGATATTGGCGTGCGGCATGGTGCTGGTGATTATCAGCGGCGAGATCGACTTGTCGGTGGGCTCACTGCTCGGGCTGTTGGGCGGGTTGGCAGCGATTCTGGATGTGGTCTATCACGTGCCGCTATTGGCCAACCTGAGCCTGGTGGCGCTGTGCGGCTTGATGATCGGCTTGGCCAACGGCTACATGACCGCTTACCTGCGCATCCCGTCCTTCATCGTGGGCCTGGGCGGGATGTTGGCGTTTCGCGGGATTCTGCTGGGGATTACCGGCGGCACCACCATTGCGCCGGTGTCGCCGTCGCTGGTGTATGTGGGCCAGGGGTATTTGCCCCACAACGTCGGTATCGGGCTTGGAGTATTGCTGTTTACCCTGACGCTGTTCCTCACCTGGAAACAACGGCGCAACCGTGCGCTGCATGGCTTGGCGGCGCACTCACTGCTGCGCGATGCACTGCGCGTGGTGCTGATTGGCGCGGTGCTCGCAGGCTTTGTCACCACCCTCAACCGCTACGACGGCATCCCCGTGCCGGTGCTGCTGTTGCTGGCGCTGCTGGGGGTGTTCAGCTATGTCACGCACCAGACCGTGTTCGGCCGCCGGGTGTATGCGGTGGGCAGCAATATGGAGGCCACGCGGCTGTCGGGCATCAATGTGCAAGCGGTGAAACTGTGGATCTTCGGCATCATGGGCGTGATGTGCGCGCTGGCCGGCCTGGTCAATACCGCGAGGCTGGCGGCGGGTTCGCCGTCGGCGGGCAACATGGGCGAACTCGACGCCATCGCCGCGTGCTTTATTGGCGGCACTTCGATGCGCGGTGGGTCGGGCACGGTGTATGGCGCGTTGCTGGGGGCGCTGGTGATTACCAGCCTGGACAACGGCATGTCGATGCTCGATGTGGACAGCTACTGGCAGATGATCGTCAAGGGCAGCATTTTGGTGCTGGCGGTGTGGGTGGATGTGAGCACGCGCTCGGGCAGGCGATAACTCGTCCGCCAGAACATCATCGATTACCTGTGGGAGCTGACTTGTCTGCAATAACGGCATGACAGTCGATATCTATATACCTGACATCCCGCGGTCCAACTGTAGGAGCGAGCTTGCTCGCGAAAAACTCACAGGCGCTGCGTTTATTCAGGAAGCACGCGTTATCGTTGACGTTTTTCGCGAGCAAGCTAGCTCCTACGATGGGTGGGGGGACAGCGCCCATAAGCCTCATTTTTTCCTCGGGTTATTGCGGATAAAAACTAAAAGTCCATAATGGACAAATTAGTTTACCCGGAGAACCCCATGTCCACGACGCCCCTCGTTATCGACCAGGCCCAGGCCCGCACCTTGCTGGCTCAAGTCGACGTGCCTTTGGTTCTGCGCAAACTGTTTCGCGACCTCGCCGCCGGGCAAGCCGTGCAGCCGGCGCAACAGTGGGTGGAGTTTCCCCAAGGCGCCGGGGATTTCATCAACTACTTGGGGGTATTGGCCGAAGACGGGGTGTACGGGGTCAAGACTTCGCCCTACATCGTGCGTGAGCAAGGCCCGTTGGTGACGGCCTGGACCCTGTTGATGTCGATGCACAGCGGCCAGCCGTTGCTGTTGTGCGATGCCGCTGAATTGACCACCGCACGCACCGCCGCCACCACGGCCTTGGCGGTGGATGCGCTGGCTCCGGCGGCGGCGCAACGTTTGGCGATTATCGGCAGCGGCAAGGTCGCCCAAGCGCACCTGCGTTATGTGCAGAACCTACGCGACTGGCAGCAAATCTGCCTGTACTCACCGAGCCTGGACAGCGCCAGCGCCGAAACACGCGCGCAGTTGGCCTGCCTGGACCCGCGCCTGACCCTCGCCGCCACCTGCGAGGCCGCCCTTGAAGACGCGGATGTGATCCTGCTGTGCACCTCGTCCGCTGGCCCGGTCATCGACCCGTCACGCTTGAGCAAACCCGCGTTGATCACCTCCATCAGCACCAACGCGCCACGCGCCCATGAAGTGCCGCCGCACTGCCTCAACCAGATGCACGTGTTCTGCGACTACCGCCAGACCACCCCGGATTCGGCCGGTGAGATGCTGATCGCCAGCGAACAGCACGGCTGGGACAAACGCACAATTGTCGGCGACCTGCCCGAGTTGTTCAGCGACATGGCCCAGCGCCCGGACTACGATCGTCACGTGTTTTTCCGCTCCATTGGCCTGGGCCTGGAAGACATCGCCCTGGCCAATGCCCTGTACCGACTGTAGGAGCGAGCTTGCTCGCGAAGACCTCACAGCTACTGCGTTTACACAGGATGGGCGCGTTATCGTTAACGTTTTTCGCGAGCAAGCTCGCTCCTACAATGCTTATTTCAGGAGATCTTCATGAGCCAGGCAGATTTCATCATTATCGGCGGCGGCATTGCCGGCGCGTCCACCGGGTTCTGGTTGTCGCAGCACGGCAAAGTGTTGGTGCTTGAGCGTGAAAACCATCCGGCCTATCACTCCACCGGGCGTTCGGCAGCGCTCTACACCGCAGCGTACGGCACCCCGCAGGTACGCGCGCTGACCTTGGCCAGCCGGGCCTTTTTCGACCAGCCACCCGCAGGCTTCTGCGAACATCCCCTGCTGACGCCCCGGGGCGAAATGACCGTTGATTTCAACGGTGACCCGGCCGAACTCGACAGCCAGTACCTGAGCGCCAAGGCCACCGTGGCGCAGGTGCAGCGCCTGACGGTCGATGAAGCCTGTGCACGCTTGCCGATCCTGCGCCGTGACAAAGTCCACGGGGCTATCTACGACCCCACCGCTTGCGACATCGACACCGACGCCCTGCACCAGGGCTACCTGCGCGGTATCCGCCGCAACCAGGGCGACGTGCGCACCGACAGCCATGTGCTGGGCTTGAGCCGCGACGCCGACGGCCTGTGGCAGGTGCGCACCCAGCATGCGATCTACACTGCGCCGGTCATCATCAACGCCGCCGGCGCCTGGGCCGACCATATCGGCGGGCTGGCGGGCGCGGCGTCCATCGGCTTGCAGCCCAAGCGCCGCTCGGCCTTTGTCTTCGCCGGCCCCGAGGGCGTGGACAGCCACGACTGGCCGATGCTGGTGGCCCTCGACGAAGCGTTCTACATGAAACCCGATGCTGGCATGTTCCTCGGCTCGCCAGCCAACGCCGACCCGGTAGAACCCCAGGATGTGCAGCCTGAAGAACTGGATATCGCCATGGGCATCTACCAGATCGAGGAAGCCACCACCCTGACCATCCGCCGCCCCACGCGCACCTGGGCCGGGCTGCGCAGTTTTGTGCAGGACGGTGATTTGCTGTCGGGCTTTGACCCGCAAGTACCGGGGCTGTTCTGGGTGGCAGCGCAAGGCGGCTATGGTATCCAGACCTCACCGGCCATGGGCCAGGCAAGCGCCGCCCTGGTGCGCGGCGAACCGCTGCCGGAGGCACTGACCCGGTTCGGCCTGGACGCTGGTATGCTCTCCCCGATCCGCCTGGAGCCCCATTGATGAACACCGCTGAACAGGACAAGGTCATGCAGAACTTCCGCGCGATTGCCGATGCAATCGCCACGCTGTTCTTTCCCCATGCAGAAGTAGTGCTGCATGACCTGCGCACGCAAACCGTGGATTACATCGCCAATAACCTGTCCAAGCGCAGCCTGGGTGACGACTCATCCCTGGAGGACATGCTCGACGGTGACGTCAGCGAGGTGAATATCGGCCCTTACGAAAAGCTCAACTGGGACGGCCAGAAAATCCGCAGCCTGAGCACCGTGCTGCACGACCACCAAGGGCGCAGGCTGGCTGTGTTGTGCATCAACCTGAATATTTCAATGTTCGAAACGGCCAAGGCGGCGCTGGATTTGTTCCTGTCGCCGAGCAAGCTGATCGCACAGCCGGACGCGCTGTTCCGTGATGACTGGCAGGAACGCATCAACACCTTTCTGCATGCCTGGCTGCGCGAGCGTCAGTTGAGCCTGAACCTGTTGACCCGCGACCACAAACGCGAACTGGTGCTGGCGCTGCATGCCGAGGGGGCATTCAAGGGCAAGAGCGCCTCCAACTATGTGGCCAATGTGCTGGGTATGGGCCGGGCGACGGTCTACAAGCATTTGAAAGAACTCAAGGGCTGACCCCTTTCTGACGACAACGCCGATCCCTGTGGGAGCTGTGGAGCCCCGGCGAGGCTGCGAAGGGGCCGGCAAGGTCAACATTTTCATCGCCTGACCCACCGCTTTCGCAGCCTCGCCGGGGCTCCACAGCTCCCACATTGACCGCGTCTTTGCGTGATTCAGTCGCCGTAGATATCGGCCTTGAAGTACTGCTGTGAAATCTTCTGGTATTCGCCGCTGGCGCGAATGCCGTCGATGGCCGCGTTCAATTCGCTGACCAACGCTGTATTGCCTTTGCGCACGGCAATCCCCGAGCCCTCGCCCACGTATTTCGGGTCCTTGAGCTCCGGGCCGACAAAGGCATAACCCTGCCCGCGCGGCATCGCCAGGAAGTCGCTCAGGGGAATGGTGTCGGCAAAGATCGCATCCAGGCGCCCCGCTGCCAGGTCCATGTAGATTTCTTCGTTATTGCTGTAGCGCTTGACGTTGATGCCCTTGGGCTCGAACACCTCGGTGGCATAGCGATCGGTGGTGGTAGCGCGCTGTACACCGACGTTCTTGCCCTTGAGGCTGGCGTACTGGTCATCCACCACGGCGCCGTCCTTCATCACCAGGCGCGACGAGGTGAAGTAGTACTTGTGGGTGAAATCCACCGACTTCTTGCGGTCTTCGTTGATGGTCATGGACGACAACGCCATGTCGATCTTCTTGACCTTGAGGGACGGAATCAGCCCGTCGAACTCACCTTCAATCCACACGCACTTGACCTTCATTTGCGCGCACAGGGCGTTGCCGATGTCGTAGTCGAAACCCACGATCTTGCCGTCGCCGGTCTTGGAGGCGAACGGGGGGTAAGCCGCCTCGATACCGATACGCAGGGTTTTCTCGGCGGCCAGCAGGTGGCTGGAGGCGAACAGGCTCAGGGCCAGGGCGGGAAGGAGATGGCGTTTCTTCATGGAGGGGTTCTCGCAAGTTGTTGTTGGTTTGGCAAGAGTGAAGAAAAACGGGCAGCGGCTATTTTGTACTTATAATTCCATACTGGACTTTTATGTGTTTAACCGTCAACAGGCAAAAAAAATGTGGGAGGGCTTGAGCCTTCCCACATCAGATCCAGCAGCACAGCTTAAACCTTACTTGGACACCGGCATTGCAAACTCCGCGCCCTGCTCGATGCTCTCCGACCAGCGTTGCATGATCGACTTCTGCTTGGTGTAGAAGCGCACACCCTCGGTGCCGTAGGCGTGCATGTCCCCGAACAGGCTCTTCTTCCAGCCACCAAACCCGTGCCAGGCCATGGGCACCGGGATCGGCACGTTGATACCGACCATGCCCACTTCGATGCGCCGCGCAAACTCACGAGCTATGTTGCCATCGCGGGTGAAGCAGCTGACGCCGTTACCGAACTCGTGATCGTTGACCAGCTTCACCGCCTCGGCAAAATCGTTGACCCGTACACAGGCCAGCACCGGGCCGAAGATTTCTTCGCGGTAGATGCTCATGTCCTGGGTCACGTGGTCGAACAAGGTCGCGCCCAACCAGAAGCCGTTTTCCAGGCCGGGTTCGGTGGGCACGTAGTCACGACCATCGAGCAGCAACTGCGCGCCGGCGTGTACACCCTGCTCGATGTAGCCACTGATGCGTTCCAGCGCAGCCCGCGACACGATCGGGCCCATCTCGGCTTTCAAATCGCGACCATCGGTGATGCGCAGCAGCTTGGCGCGTTCGGTCAAGGCGGCGATGACTTTGTCACCCACGTCGCCTACCAGCACCGCCACTGAGATCGCCATGCAGCGCTCGCCGGCACTGCCGTAGGCGGCGCCCATCAGCGCATCCACGGTGCGTTCGATATCGGCGTCGGGCATCACCACCATATGGTTTTTCGCCCCGCCCAGGCCTTGCACGCGCTTGCCGTTGCGGGCGCCGCTCTCGTAGATGTATTGGGCAATCGGCGTGGAGCCGACGAAGCTCACGGCTTTGACGTCCGGGTGTTCGATCAGCGCGTCCACCGACTCTTTATCACCCTGCACCACATTGAACACGCCCTTGGGCAGGCCGGCTTCATGCAGCAGCTCGGCCATGAACAGCGAAGCGCTTGGGTCAGTCGGGCTGGGCTTGAGGATAAAGGTGTTACCCGCCGCAATGGCGATGGGGTACATCCACATCGGTACCATCACCGGGAAGTTGAACGGCGTCACGCCGGCGACCACACCCAGCGGCTGGCGCATCGTCCAGTTGTCCATGCCACGGGAGACCTGGTCGGAGTGTTCGCCCTTGAGCAGGTTGGGAATGCCGCAGGCAAATTCGAGAATGTCGATGCCACGGTCGACTTCGCCCTGGGCATCGGTGAACACCTTGCCGTGCTCGGCAACGATGATGCGCGCCAGGTCGTCCTTGCGTTCGCGCAACAGGTGCAGGTATTGGAACAACACGCGGGCGCGACGGATCGGCGGGGTGTCGGCCCAGCCGGCAAAAGCGGCCTGGGCAGCGGCGACGGCTTCGGCCACGGTCTGGCGGCTGGCCAGGGCCACGCGCGCGGTGACTTCACCAGTGGCCGGGTTGTAGACGTCCTGATAACGGTCATCGCGGCTGACGCGCTGGTCGTTGATGTAGTGCTCGATGGTTGCAGTCATGGCAGTCGATCCAGGTGGGTAGCGTTGGGCCACACGATAGGCTTTCGCTTTGTTCCGAACCAGAGCAGAATCCAGAACTTATTGTCCTTATATGCGAACAATGCACCCATGGAAAAGGCTGAGATCGAAGGGCTGTGGACCCACATTCACTGGCTGTCGGTGCTGGAGGAACAAGGCACCTACACCGCCGCCGCCGCGCGCCTGGGGGTGAGCAAGTCAGCGGTGAGCCAGCGCATTTCCGACCTGGAAAAGGCCACCGGCACGCGCCTGGTGACGCGCACCACCCGCAGCGTGCGGCTGACCGATGCGGGGCTGTCACTGACTCGCGAAGTGCGCAGCGCCTACGCGCAGATCGCCCGTAGTTTTTCCTCGGTGCGCGACTCGGTCGGGGAAATACGCGGGCTGGTGCGCCTGACCGCTCCCGTGGCCTTCGCCCGGCAACAGCTGGTGCCGCACCTGTCCGGCTTTTTGCAGCAGTACCCCCAGGTGCGTATCCAACTAGACGTCTCCGATGCCTTGAGCTCACTGGCCGCCGAAGGTTACGACCTGGCGGTGCGCCACGGCTTCCAGGTGCCCGAAACCCACGTGGCCTGGAAGCTGTGCGACACCACCTCAGTGCTGGTCGCCACCCATGATTACCTGCAACGCCACGGCGAACCTCGCGAGCCGGGCGAGCTGTCGGCCCACAACTGCCTGTTTTACCCACGCGGCACCGACCAGCCCGCCTGGACCTTCGAACGCGGCAGCCACCCCGTCGAGCGCCTCACCGTGCCCATCGCCGGCAGCTTTGCCACCAATAACAGCGAAGCCTTGCGCGACGCCGCACTCAACCACCTGGGCATCGCCCTGCTCCCGGACTTCAGCGCCCAGGCGGCGCTGGCCGCTGGTCAGTTGGTGCAGGTGCTCAAGGACTGGACCCTCAAGGGCGCGTTTGCCGATGAGATCTACCTGATTCGGCCCTACTCGCCCCATGTACCCAAGTCGGTGAGTGCGTTGGTCAACTACCTGAAGGACAAACTCTCGGGCGGGTTCCGCTAGGCGGCAGGGTTAAAAGTCCACCGTCGCCGACAGCTGCAAAGTACGTGGATACCCCGGCGAGAAGGCGCCGTAAGACGCGACGCCCGACCAGTACTCGCGGTCAAATACGTTCTGCACGGTGGCGCGCAAGGTGGTGGGCCGCCCTTCGATCTTGGTCGCGTAGCGGACGCCGGCATCAATGCGCGTCCAGGCATCCAGCTCCTGGGTGTTGGCCTGGTTGACATATTGGCTGTCGGTGTAGATCGCCCCGCCGGTGAGGGTAAAACCTTCCAGCCACGGGGTGTCGTACTCGGCCCACAGGTTGGCCTGGATATCGGGCACGCCGACCGGTTTGTTGCCTCGGTTGGCGGCGCTCGCCGACTGGGTCAGCTCGCCATCGAGGAAGGTCACGCCGCCCATCAAGCGCGTGCCAGGCGCCACTTCGCCGTATACGCTCAGCTCGACACCACGGTTGCGCTGCTCGGCCTGCACGGAGTACACACCGTTGGCGCCCAATTCGCCGCTGGGCTTCTCGATCTGGAATAACGCCAGGGTGGTCATGAGGGTGCCGTGTTCATACTTCACGCCCAGTTCGTGCTGCTTGGATTCATAAGGCGCGAAGGTTTCACCGGCATTGCTGGCCGTACCCGGCGCGATATCGCCTTTGCTCAACCCCTCGACATAGTTGTAGTAGAGCGACACGTCATCCCAGGGCTTGACCACCACGCCCACCAAAGGCGTGGTCGCAGCGTCCTTGTAGCGCGAACTCACCGCGCCTGCGGCGTTGTAGTTACGCGACTCGATGTCTTGGCGCCGCACGCCCAGGGTCAACTGGATGCGCTCATCGAGAAAGCCCAGGGTGTCGGTGAGCGCCACGCCGGACAGCTCCGATTCGGAGATGCGCAGCACTTTCGGCGCCCGCAGGTTTTGCTTGGGCGTGTCCACCGGGTGGTAGATGTTGGAGCGGATTTCGGTGCCGTTGTTGATGCCGCGAGACAGCTCATCCTGGTAACGGGTCGCCATCAGCGTGGTGGTGTGGGTGATCGGGCCGGTGGCGAACTGCGCACGCAGGCCCACATCGGCGGTGGAACGGTCGACGTTGAACTTGTAGTAACCCGGAATATTACTGGTGTCGCCAGCATCATTGAGGATGCGCGGCACCTGGTCCGACAGGCGCTTGACATCCGACCGCCCGCCGCCGGCATGGGCGAACACGGTGAGCGAATCGCTGAGGTCATATTCACCGCCGAGCAAGGCCGATTGCTCCTTGGTGTCCGACCAGCCCCACTTCTGCGGCAGGCTGGTGCGGCCATTCGGGGCCGAAGGCACCTGCACGCCCGGCGCCAGGGTGAACGGGCGCGAGGCGCCTTCAAAACTTTCTTTCTGGCTGATGTAGTCCAGGTTCAGGCGCAGGCGCTCGCCGCGATAATCCAGGGCAATGGCGCCCACCCCCACGTCGCGATGCTGATCGTCCACGGCGGTGTCGCCCCCTTGCAGGCTGCCGTTGAAGCGCACACCAAACTGGTTTTCCTCACCGAAACGGCGGCTGATATCCAGGTGACCGCCGACTTGGGTGTCGGAGGCATAACTGCCGGTAAAGCGCGTCAGGTCCTGGTCCAGCGGGCGCTTGGGCACGATATTGATCACACCGCCCACGCCGCTGTTGGGCGAGATGCCGTACATCAGCGCCCCCGGCCCCTTGAGCACTTCGACGCGCTCGGCGTACTCGGTGAATGCGCGGTAGTTGGGGGCCACGCCATACACGCCGTCATAGGCCAACTCGCCCAGGTTGCCCTCGCCAATCGCAAAACCCCGCACGAAAAACGAGTCGACAATACCGCCAGTCTGCCCGGTAGAACGCACCGAGGGGTCGCGCTCCAGGGCATCGGCCACGGTCACCGTCTGCAGGTCGGCGAGGGTCTTGGCAGTGTAGCTGGTCACGCTGAACGGCGTGTCCATCACGTCCTTGTTGCCCAGCATGCCCAGGCGCGCGCCACGGGCCACCTGGCCGCCAGCGAGCACCTCGGGCAGGTCGGTGGGGCCCAGATAGCGGGCGTTGACGTTCGTCGCGTCAAGGGTCAGGCTCTGCGCGCTGTCGTCGGTTGACTCGGCGGTGGCGGCCCAGGCGTTGCCACTGGCAGCAGCCAGCAACAGGGCGGTACGAATAGCGAGGGTTAACCGGCTGGCAACAGGCATGACGTCAGGGCCCTTTGATCAAGTGAAGTGAGAATTACGCTTGATGCCAGTCGACGCGTGAAAAAGTATCACCCCAGCCGCGACTTTTTTTGTATAGCGAGACTGCTCCATGCCACCCACCCGCGTCCTGATTGCCCTGCTGTTCACGATCCAGCTTGTGTCCATGGGCGCCATGGAAATGAGCGGGCCGTTCTGGCCGGTGCATTTACGCCAACTGACCGACTCCGACACGCTGTTCAGCTTCGCCAGCGTCGCCGTGTACGTGGGGCCGATGCTCGGCATTCTGTTGACCAGCGCGTTCTGGGGCCGCATCGGCGATCGCTACGGCCACAAGCTGATGATGATTCGCGCACTGGCGGGCCTGACCCTGACGCAACTGGGGCTGGCCTTGTTCAGCGACCTCTGGACTATTCTGGTGCTGCGTTTTCTGCAAGGCGTCTGTGCCGGCTACATCGCCCCGGCCCAGGCGTATGGCGTGAGTATCGAGGTGCCGTCACGGCGTGCACGGCTGTTCGCACTGCTGCAGATTTCCACCAACGTCGGCTCGCTGCTCGGCGCCGTGGTCGGCGGCTTGATCCTCGACCATGCGACGTTCTTCTGGATCAACCTCAGCGCCGCGGCGCTCTGTGCGGTGTGCACGGTGATTGCAGCGCTGACCTTGCCGAACGTGCCACCGGTGAAGAAAACCACAGCCCCCTCAACGGGCGGCACCTGGCAGGCCTCGGCCCTGCTGCCGCTGTTGACGGTGATGGGCATTCTGCTGCTGGCGCGGATGCTGCCGCAGACCTCGTTCGCGCTGTATGTGAGTACGACGTTCGCCGTCAGCAATGCCCTGGTCGGCCTGTGCTACGGCTTGCTGGCCCTGGGTTTTATCCTGTCGGCCACCGCCTGGGCGCGCCAGTTCGAAGGTCGCAGCCAGGCAGACAGCTTGCGCCGCCTCACCTGGGTGGTGGCCGGCTGCATCGCGCTGACCGCCCTCGCCGGCCTCACCCGCAACCCGCTGGTGTTTGTGCTCGCCTATTTTGTCTGGGGCGTATTGCTGGGCGCGACCACGCCGGTACTGATGGCGCTGGTTTCAAGGACCGCCGACAGCACGCAGCAAGGCCATGTGCTGGGGATCGCCCAGGGCACGGCGCAATTTGCCTCGATCGTGGGTATCTGCGCCGGCGGCTTGCTCAGCCAGGTCTATGGCTTGGCGTACACCTACCTGTTTGTGTGTGTGGCCTATGCCATGGCGCTGATTGCGATTCTCGCGTTGCGCAACCGACGGGTTTGCACTTAGCATTGGGAATACTTCTCAATTGCACGGTTGCGCGCCATGAGCGAAAGCCTTCCCGCCGATAACACCCCTCACCTGCGCGCAATCGAGGCGCTGTACAGCGGCCATCACGGCTGGCTGTACGCCACGCTCAAACGCAAACTCGGCAATGCCATGGATGCGGCGGACCTGGCCCAGGACACCTTCACCCGCATCCTGGCCTCGCAGGTCACGGTGATTGACCAGCCACGCGCCTACCTGAGCTGCGTGGCCAAGGGCATCCTGGTCAACTGGTACCAGCGCAAGGCCCTGGAACGTGCCTATCTGGAAGCGCTCGCCAGCGTGCCGGCCCACGAGGTGCCGTCGCCGGAAGCGCACTTTCTGGTGCTGGAGACCCTGCACGAAATCGACGCAATGCTTGACGCGCTGCCGCCGCTGGTCAAGCGTGCGTTCCTGCTGTCGCAGCTCAACGGCCTCAAATACCAGGACATCGCCGAGCAATTGGGCGTGTCGCTGATTACCGTCAAGCGCTACATGAAACAGGCACTCGTCCAGTGCCTGATGCGGGTGGAATAAGTGCTCAGCCTGGGCAAGGAACCGCCGCTGCCCACCGACGCCCTTGAAGAGGCCGCCGAATGGCTGATGCGCCTGAGCGAGAACGAATTGAGCGCCAGCGAACGCGCCGAGTGGGAGCGCTGGAAGGTCAGCAGCCCTGAGCGTGGCCGGGCTTGGGCGCGCGCGCAATTGCTGCAAAGCAAGCTCGGTGGCCTGCCGCCGTCCCTGGCGATGTCGGCGCTGGACCGCCCGAGCAACCCCCAACGCCGCGAAGCCCTGGGCAAACTGGCCTTGTTGCTGGCGGTAATGCCGGTGGGCTGGGGCAGCTGGAAGCTGGCGCAGTCCCAGCAATGGAGCGCCGACTACCGCACCCGCATCGGCGAACGTCGCGAACTGACCCTGGCCGACGGCTCGCGCCTGACCCTCAACACCGAGACCGCCATCGACGTGCGGTTCGACACCCAGCAACGCCTGGTGAGCCTGCGCGAAGGTGAAATACTGGTGCAGACCGCACAGGATGCATCCCGCCCGTTCCTGGTCAGCACCCGCCAGGGCCATATGCACGCCCTGGGCACGCGTTTTATCGTACGCGAACTGGGCGCACGCACGCATCTGGCGGTGCTTGAGGGCGCGGTCAAAGTGAAGCTGGCCGACAATAGCCAGAGCGCGCCACTGATCGTCAGCGCCGGGCAACGCACGGATTTTTCCGCGCAACAGTTCGGCGCGCTCTCCCCCGCCGACCGCAATATCAGCGCCTGGACCCAAGGCATGCTGATGGCCGACAACATGCGCCTGGCAGACTTTGTCGCGGAACTGACCCGCTATCGGCGTGGCTTCGTGCGCTACGACCCGGCCCTTGCAAACCTGCGTATTTCCGGGGCCTTCCCCATCGCCGATACCCAGCGCACCTTGAACATGCTGGTGCAGACCTACCCGGTGCGCGCCAGCGGCCATTTGAACGGTTATTGGGTCAGCCTGTCGCCGGCTTGAGGCGGCGCCAAAATAAAACGCGCCGCGGGTGATACTTTTTTCGCGCTCAGCTGGCAAACACTCATACCCCTTTTCCCTTTCGTCCATAGGGCTGCCCTCCATGCTTGTGATTCGCAGCGCGCTGCTCAGCCTGGCCCTGGCCGGTGCCGCCCTGGCGGACGTGCCGGCGCAATGGGACAGCGTGACGGTGCGCACCTACCACATCGACCCCGGCCCGCTCGGCGCCACGTTGTCGAGCTTTGCCGTGGACGCCGGTATTGCCCTGTCATTTCTCCCGGCACTCACCGAGGGCCTGACCAGCCCAGGCTTATCCGGCCGTTACTCGCCCCAGGAAGCGGTCACGCGGCTGTTGGCCGGCAGTGGCCTGGACATGGTGCAGCGCAGCGACGGCAGCTACACCCTGGTGCCGGGTCAAGTCACGCTTTCGGACATCACCGTCAGCGCCCCCGAGCCACGCGCCAGCGACCTGCCGCCGCTGTATGCCGGCGGCCAGGCAGCCACCGGCGCGCGCCTGGGCATGCTGGGCAATACCGACGTGATAGATGCGCCGTTCAGTGTCAGCGCCTACACCGCCGCGCTGATCCAGGACCAGCAGGCAACCACGGTCGGCAATGTGCTGGAGCGTGATTCCTCGGTGCGCTCCACCGGGCAGACGGGCGGGATTGTCGACTCGTTCTTCATCCGCGGTTTCCCGGTGGGTGAAGGCAACCTGGGAGAACTGGCGTTCGACGGCGTGTACGGCGTGGCCTCCAACTACCGGGTGTTTACCGACTACGCCGAGCGCATCGAAGTGGTCAAAGGCCCCGGTGCGCTGCTGTACGGCATGTCACCCAACAGCGCGGTAGGCGGCGTGATCAACGTGGTGCCCAAGCGCTCCCTGGATGAAGACCTGACCCGCTACACCGCCAGCTACACCCAGGACGCGCAGGTCGGCAGCCACCTCGATATCAGCCGGCGCTTTGGCGACGAGCGCCGCTTCGGCGTACGCCTCAACGGTAGCCTGCAGAACGGTGACACGGTGATCGACCAGCAGTCGCGCGATATAGGCATTGGCGCGCTGTCCCTGGACTACCAGGGCGAACGCCTGCGCACCAGCCTTGATCTGATTTCCCAGCAGGAGAAACTCGACGCCGCCTCGCGCCCCTTCCTGATTGCTGCCGGCGTCGACGTCCCCTCCGCCGCCAACGGCCGCACCAACGTCAGCCAGGACTGGGGCTGGTCGCGCACGCGAGATAAATCCGCGCTGCTGAGCGGCGAATACGACCTCACCGACGCGCTCACACTGTTTGCCCATGCCGGTGGCGGCAAATCGGCAGTAGCGCGGATGTCCGACCAGACGCCGACCCTCATCAACGCTGCCGGCGACACGTCTTCGATCCCCGGTTATTACCGTTTCGATGTGCAGCGCTACACGGTCGACGCCGGTGCGCGGCTGCGCTTCGAAACCGGGCCGATCAGCCACAGCGCCACCGTGCAGGCCAGCCGTTATCGCGACGAGCTGTCGCGGGGGATTATTTCCGGGGCCCCGGTGCTGTCCAATCTCTACCACCCGGTGGACCGGCCCAAGCCTGCGATCGCCAAGCCCGCCACGCCGAAAGTATCAGCCAGCGAACTGTCCGGCGTAGCCATCGCCGATACGTTGTCGGTGCTCGACCAACGCGTGCAAGTCACCGTCGG
The DNA here is from genome assembly GCF_018135665.1 of Pseudomonas sp. B2021. Taxonomy (NCBI): domain Bacteria; kingdom Pseudomonadati; phylum Pseudomonadota; class Gammaproteobacteria; order Pseudomonadales; family Pseudomonadaceae; genus Pseudomonas; species Pseudomonas sp. B2021. The sequence continues at coordinate 2,412,648 of NZ_SMOF01000001.1, read as the reverse complement.
CCTGCGCCAGCAGCGTATCCAGTCCAGCAACTACAACAGCGCCGGCGGGGCCACCAGCACCTACGACGACAGCAAGGTCACGCCACTGTTCGGCGCAGTGCTCAAGCCCTGGGAGCATGTGGCGTTCTACTACAACTACCTTGAAGGGTTGAGCAAGGGTGACGTGGCGCCTTCCAACGCCGCCAACGCCGGCGAGGTGTTTGCGCCTTACGTGTCCAAGCAGCATGAGGTCGGGGTCAAGGTCGACTACGGCACCTTCATGTCGACCCTGGCGCTGTTCCAGATCCACAAGCCCAGCGGCGAGTTGGCCGCCGGGCGCTTCTCGGTACAGGGCGAACAGCGCAACCGCGGCCTGGAGTTCAATGTGTTGGGCGAAGTCGCCCACGGCACGCGCCTGCTCGGTGGCGTGACCCTGCTGGATGCCCAACTGACCAAAACCGCGATTGCCGCCAACACCGGCAACACACCGGTGGGCGTGCCCGACGTGCAAGCCAACCTGTGGGCCGAATGGGACACCTCATGGGTCGAGGGCCTGACGCTCACCACAGGCGCCATCTACACCGGCAGCCAGTACGTCAACCAGGCCAACACCCAACAGCTCGATGCGTGGACCCGCTTCGACATCGGCGCACGCTACAGCACGCGTATCGCCGAGCACCCGACCACCCTGCGCGCCACGGTGCAGAACCTGTTCGACCGCGAGTATTGGTCAGGCGTCGCCTCCTACGGTGCGTTTTCCCAAGGCTCGCCGCGCACCCTCCTCCTCTCGGCCACGGTCGATTTCTGACACCTGCAAGGGCTTGATTCATGATCTGCATTGTTCGACGTTGCCGCCTTCTAGCGGCGCTGCTGTTCACCGGGTTGTTGGGGGCTAGCCTGCCGAGCATGGCGGCGCTGACCACCGTCACCGATCTGCTTGGGCGCCAGGTCAAGGTCAAGCTGCCGGTGCAGCGGGTGATTCTTGGCGAGGGCCGCCAGCTGTACCTGGTGGCGGCGCTGGACACGCAAAACCCGATTGAACGGATCGTTGGCTGGCGCAAGGACCTGATCCAGTCCGACCCGGACACCTACAACGCCTACCTGCGCGCGTTTCCCGCCATCGCCAAGATCCCCACCTTCGGCGGCTTTGAAGACGGCACCTTTGATATCGAGCAGGCCATCTCCCAACGCCCTGACGTAATCATCCTCAATATCGAGGCGCAGCATGCCACCGAGGATGCGCGCTATATCGAGAAGCTCGATGCCTTGGGCATCCCGGTGGTGTACGTGGATTTTCGCAACCAACCGATGACCAACACCGAGCCGACCATGCGCCTGTTCGGCCAGTTGTTCGGCAAAGAGCAACGGGCCGAGGATTTCATTGCGTTTCGCAACCAGCAGATCCGCCGCGTGACCGACGTGATTGCGGCGCAGCAACCGGCGCGCCCGTCAGTGTTTATCGAGCGTATCGGTGGCTACACCGACGACTGCTGCCTGAGTTTTGGCAATGAAAACTTCGGCCTGTTCGTGCAGATGGCCGGCGGCGACAACATCGCCAAAGGCATTATTCCCACCACCTTTGGCCAGTTGAACCCCGAACAGGTGATCGTGGCCAACCCCGACCAGGTCGTTGTCACCAGCGCCAATTGGGAGGCGTTTGCCCCCGGCGGGCATTGGGTTGGCGTGGGGCCGGGCGCCGATATGGCCCAGGCCCGAGCCAAGCTGGCGTGGTACACCCAGCGCCCCGCCTATGCCGGTATCAAGGCCCAGGGCCCGCAAGCCTTCCACGCCATCTGGCATCAGTTCTACAACAGCCCGTATCAGTTCGTGGCGATCCAGCAACTGGCCAAGTGGTTTCATCCCGACCTGTTTGCCGACCTGGACCCGGACGCTGCGTTTCGAGAACTGCACGAACGCTTCCTGCCCGTCCCTTATGAGTCGGGTTACTTCGTGAGCCTCAAGCCATGAGCGCCCCGACCTACCGCAACCTGGTGATACGCAAACGCCTGATCCTCCTTGCCCTGGCATTGCTGTTGTTGTGCAGCGTGCTGCTCGACCTGGCCCTGGGCCCGGCCAGCTACAGCCTCAGCGAAGTGCTCGGCGCCCTGTTCTCGCCCGACAGTGCCGCGCCGCAAGTGCGTGTGGTGATGTGGGACATCCGCCTGCCCGTCGCCCTGATGGCGGTCGCCGTTGGCGCGGCGTTGTCCCTGGCCGGGGCGCAGATGCAGACCATCCTCAACAACCCGCTGGCCAGCCCCTTTACCCTGGGCATTTCTGCCGCCGCCAGTTTCGGTGCGGCCATGGGCCTGGCGTTTGGAGTGGCGTTGTTTCCGCTGGCGGCGCAGTACATGGTGCCGGTCAACGCGTTCATCATGGCGATGCTCTCGGCGCTGCTGATCCACTTCCTGAGCCTGCGCCGTGGGGTGACGGCCGAAACCATTGTGCTGCTGGGCATTGCCCTGGTCTTTACCTTCAACGCGCTGCTGGCCCTGGTACAGTTTTTCGCCACCGAACAAGCCGTGGCAGCCGTGGTGTTCTGGACCATGGGCAGCCTGACCAAAGCCACCTGGCCCAAGCTGGGGGTGATCTGCCTGATCATCCTGGTCACCCTGCCGATTTTCGCCAAGCGCGCCTGGGCCCTCACCGCACTGCGCATGGGTGACGACAAGGCCGCCAGCTTCGGCATCAACGTGCGCAGCCTGCGCTTTCAAACGTTGATCATGGTCAGCCTGCTCGCCTCGTTCCCGGTCGCCTTTGTCGGCACCATCGGCTTTATCGGCCTGGTGGGCCCGCACATCGCACGCATGTTGATTGGCGAGGACCAGCGCTTCTTCCTGCCCGCCTCGCTGCTCACCGGCGCGTTGATTCTGTCAGCCAGCTCGGTGGTCAGCAAAACCCTGATTCCGGGGGCGATTTTCCCAATAGGCGTGGTTACGTCACTGATCGGCGTGCCGTTCTTTATATCCCTGATCCTGGGCGGCAAGAAAAACTCATGGTAAGTCTCCAGTTGAAAGACCTCGGCGCCCGCTACGGCCAGCGCACCATCATCCGCGACGTGAACACCGCAGCCTTTGTCGGCGGCCAGGTGGTGGCGGTGGTCGGGCCCAACGCTGCCGGTAAATCCACCCTGTTCAAGCGCATGGCCGGGCTGATCGACGGGCCAGGCGAGGTGCTGCTGCAGGGCTCGCAAAAAGGTGCACAAGCCATCAGCTACATGCCCCAAGGACTGAACGCCAGCGCCCGGTTGACGGTGTACGAATCGGTACTGCTGGCGCGTAAACAACTGACGCCGGGGTGGGTGGTACAAGACGACGAGTTGAACTTGGTCGACGAAATGCTCAGCGCCCTGGGCATCACCGGCCTGGCCTTTCGCAACCTCGGTGAACTCAGCGGCGGCCAACAACAGCTGGTGTCCATCGCCCAGACGCTGGTGCGCGAACCCGACGTACTGCTGATGGACGAACCCACCAGCGCCCTCGATATGCATCGCCAGGTACAAGTACTGGATTTCATGCGCACCCTGGCGCGCAAACGCGAGGTGATTGTGTTTATCGCACTGCATGACCTGAACCAGGCACTGCGCTTTGCCGACCAGGTGCTGGTCATCGCCGACGGCACAGCCCAGGGCTGCGGGCCGAGCCAGGCGGTGATCAACGAAGCGATGCTGCGCGAGGTTTACCAGGTGCAGGCACGCATCGAGCGCTGCAGCCGGGGGCAGCCGCATATTTTGATTGATGGGGTTGTGTGAAGACCATGCGAAAGCATGGGTATCCACGATACGAAGCGAGCCGCTCTTGCTCTTGCTCTTGATCTGCTTTTGATCTCAGGCGCCCCGTTAAACCACGCTGGCCGAACGCAGGCTTGAATTCGTGGGTAACCCGGCAGGACGCCGGGTTAGCCGCCCCGCGCCAGGGATGGCGCGTGGCGGCGGCCCACGGATTCAAGCCTGCGTTCGGGCACACCGAGCCTGGGCGAGGTGCCGAGTGGTGGGGCAAGAGCCCTTTGGTTACTTTGGGGCTTTTCCAAAGTGACCCGCTGTCAGAGCGGAACCCTAAGTGGCCGTTACCGCAGGAATGGATATGTACACGGTATAACAGCGTCGGCTGTCAGGGCGCCATCGCAGGCAAGCCAGCTCCCACAGAGATGCCGGGACTTCAGTCAAAATCTCGGATCAGCCACTGCTTCTATCGCTCAATCCTCGCGAATACTTGCCTGATCCTCCGACTTATCGCCTGCCGGGATAGATACCCCTTGCGCCGTGGTCTAGAGTCCAACCATGCGCGCGTGGCCAAGATGAAACCGGTTCTCAACCCCGCCGCCATAACCCGTCGCCCATGAGCGACACCAGGGCATGCCACCGCGCACGTCCCTGATAAGAAAAAGCACCACCAACCGATGATCAGCAGGTGAGCCCGCATGGAATTACGTATCAACCAAAAGGCCTATCAGGTCGATGCCGAAGCCGACACCCCGTTGTTGTGGGTGATCCGCGATAACCTGGGCATGACCGGCACCAAATACGGCTGTGGCCTGGCCCAGTGCGGCGCCTGTTCGGTGCTGGTGGACGGCAACGTGGTGCGCGCCTGCGTGACGCCCGTGGCCGGCGTGGTCGGTCGTGAGATCACCACCATCGAGGCCGTGGAGGCCGATGACGTGGGCAAGCGTGTGGTGGCGGCCTGGGTCGAACATCAAGTGGCGCAATGCGGTTACTGCCAGTCCGGGCAGGTGATGGCGGCCACCGCGCTGCTCAAGCACACCCCCGCGCCAACCAAGGCGCAGATCGACGCGGCGATGGTCAACCTCTGCCGTTGCGGCACCTACAACGCCATCCATGCCGCCATGGACGCCTTGGCCGCCGGGAAGGAGACCGCCTGATGAACACCAACGAGATCATTCCCGGCGTTGCCCTGGGCGAACCGATCAACTTGTCCCGTCGCCGCTTCCTGGCCAGCACCGCTGTGGGCGCGCTGGTGATCGGCTTCGGCTTGCCGCTGGGCACCTCCCGCGTGCAAGCCGCGACCGGCGCTGCGGCTGAACACGGTACTCAAGTGCCCGCCTTCCTGGAAATTCGCCCCGACGGCAGCGTGCGCCTGCTCAGCCCCTTCATGGAAGGCGGCCAAGGCACCCACACCGCCATGGCGCAGATCGTCGGTGAAGAGCTGGATGCCGACCCGGCCACGTTCATCGTCGAAGCGGCACCGCCCGGCGAAGCCTACGTGGTGATGGAAAATGGCATGCGCATCACCGGCGGCAGCATGTCGGTGCGCATGAGCTACCCGACCATGCGCCGCCTCGGCGCCCTCGCCCGCGCGATGCTGATGCAAGCTGCCGCCGAGCAACTGCGCGTACCGCTCAGCGAGCTGACCACCCAACCCGGTCGCGTGGTGCACGCCGCTTCCGGTCGCTCCCTGGGCTACGGCGAACTGGCCGGGCGCGCCCTGGATATGCCGGTGCCCGACCCGGCCAGTATCACCCTGCGCGATCCAAGCCAGTTCCGCTGGATCGGCAAGCCGGTCAAGCGCCTGGATGCCTATGACAAATCCACCGGCAAGGCGCAGTACACCATCGACCTGAAAATCGACGGCATGCTCCACGCGGCGGTCCAACACGCGCCGCGCCTGGGCATGACCGTGGGCAGCCTGCGCAACCAGGCGCAGGTGCAAGCCATGAAAGGCGTGCATTCGGTTCACACCCTGCCCGGCGCCGTGGCCGTGGTGGCCGAGCGTTGGTGGCATGCCAAGCGCGCCGTCGAAGCCATCCAGGTGGAGTGGCTTGAAGCCGCCGCCGACTCCACTGTGCGGGCGATGCCGGCGGATTTTTCCAGCGACAAGTACCGCGACTTCCTTGCCGCCCAGCAAGGCCCGGCCCGCGATGAGGAAAACGAAGGCGATGTGCCCGGCGCACTGGCCAGCGCCAAGACCCGCGTCGAAGCCACCTACCACAACCAGTACCTCAACCATGCCCAGTTGGAGCCGCCTTCAGCCCTGGCACGCTTTAACCCCGACGGCACGCTGGAGGTGTGGCTGCCTAACCAGGCGCCGGATATGTTCCGTGCCGACATCGCCAAACGCACCGGCCTGAGCACTGAGCAAATCACCCTACACTCGCCGCTGCTGGGCGGTTTTTTCGGCCGGCATTTCCTGTATGACTCCGCCAACCCTTACCCGCAGGCCATCGCGCTGGCCAAGGCGGTGGGTCGGCCGATCAAGCTGATCTGGAGCCGTGAAGAAGAGTTCGTGCGCGATGTATTGCGCCCGGTCGCCGTGGTCAAGTTCCGCGCCGCGCTGGATGACAAAGGCCTGCCTGTGGCCATCGAAGCGGTGAGCGCCACCGAAGGCCCCACCGAAGCCATCGCCGGCAAACAGGGCGACGCCATCGACCCTACCGCCCTGGAAGGCTTGTCGGGCAAGAGCTACGCGATCCCCAACAAACGCATCGCGCAGATCTACGTCAAAGGCCCGGCCATGCTCGGTTACTGGCGTTCGGTGGGCAACTCGCTCAATGACTTTTTCTACGAAGCGTTCCTGGACGAACTGGCCGACAAAGGCGGCCATGACCCCTATGAACTGCGCCTGCATCTGCTGCGCGACAACCCGCGCCTGACCACCCTGCTGCAGGCGGCCGCCGAGCTGTCTGGCGGTTGGAAGCGTGGGCCTTACACCGCCGAAGACGGCACCCGCCGTGCACGCGGCGTAGCCATGGCTTCGCCGTTTGGCTCCCATGCGGCGGTGGTGGCCGAGGTGTCGATCGAGAACGGCCAGGTCAAGGTTCATCACATCTGGCAAGCGATTGACCCGGGCAGCATCGTCAACCCGGCGATCGTGGAGGCGCAGGTCAACGGTGCCGTGGCCTTGGGCCTGTCGCAAACCTTGTTAGAGGAAGCGGTGTACGTGGATGGCAAGCCACGGGCGCGCAACTACGACCTTTATCCAGTGCTGCCGCCTTCGCGTATGGCGCAGGTCCACGTGAAGATCGTAGAGAGCGGCGAAAAGATGGGTGGCATCGGCGAACCGCCGTTGCCAGCTGTGGCCCCCGCCGTGGCGAATGCCGTGGCGCAATTGACCGGCCAACGCATCCGTAGTCTGCCTTTGAGCCGTTACACCTTCAGCTAACCGACAGGGAATGCCCATGAATAACCGCCGATTCGCAAGAACCGCAGGGTGGCTGGTGCTGCCCTGCGTGGTCGCCGCTGGCGTGCTGGCCTGGTACGTCACACGCCAGCCCGCCTCGCCTTTTGAACAACAGCAAAGCACAAGTTTCGACCCCGCCTTGGTCAGCCGCGGTGAATACGTCGCCCGCGTAAGTGACTGCGTGGCCTGCCACAGCCTGCCAGGCAAGACGCCCTTCGCCGGCGGCCTGGAAATGGCCACGCCGCTGGGAGCGATCCACGCCACCAACATCACCCCCGACCGCGAGCATGGCATCGGCACCTATAGCCTGGCCGACTTCGACCGCGCGGTACGCCACGGCGTGGCGCCGGGTGGGCGACGGCTCTACCCGGCCATGCCCTACCCGTCTTACGTCAAACTCAGCGATGACGACATCCAGGCGCTGTACGCGTTCTTCATGAAAGGCGTGCAACCGGCCAACGAACCTAACCTGCCCAGCGACATTCCCTGGCCGCTCAACCTGCGTTGGCCCATCGCCCTGTGGAACGGTGTGTTTGCACCCACCGCGACCTACGCCGCCAAGCCCGGCCGGGACGCGCTGTGGAACCGTGGCGCGTATATCGTGCAAGGCCCTGGCCACTGCGGCAGTTGCCACACGCCACGCGGGCTAGCGTTCAACGAGAAAGCCCTGGACGAATCCGGCGCGCCATTCCTGGCCGGTGCCCTGCTCGACGGCTGGTACGCCCCCAGCCTGCGCCAGGACCACAACACCGGCCTGGGCCGCTGGAGTGAGGAACAGATCGTGCAGTTCCTCAAGACCGGTCGCAACCAGCATGCCGTGGTCTATGGCTCCATGACCGAAGCCTTCAACAACTCCACGCAGTTCATGCAGGATGATGACCTGGCCGCGATCGCTCGCTATCTGAAGTCACTGCCCGGCGACCCACAGCGTGACGGCAGCCCCTGGCAGTATCAGGCAGTCACGGCGCGCTCGGATGCCCCCGGCGCCCACACCTACGCCACCCGCTGTGCCTCCTGCCATGGCCTCGACGGCAAAGGCCAACCCGACTGGATGCCACCCCTGGCAGGCGCCACCTCGGCCCTGGCCACGGAAAATGCTTCGGCGATCAACATCACCCTCAACGGCTCGCAACGTGTGGTCACCGCCGGGATGCCAGACGCCTACCGCATGCCAGCATTTCGTGAGCAATTGTCCGACCAGGAAATCGCCGACGTGTTGAGCTACGTGCGTGGTACCTGGGGCAACCACGGCGGCGCGGTCGATGCGAAGGCTGTTAGCAAGTTGCGCGGGCATACGGACCCTGCGAGCAGTAGCCCGATTATTTTGCATATGCGCTGAGGACCAGGCGGTGCAGCGCTTGTGGCCGTTGATAGGCCCAAGGGGTGCACTGCCTCTGAGCACAGGCAGCGAAACGACTGGTATTTCCGAAATGGAGCATATAGCCAAATAGTTTTCTGCCCCACTGGCGAGCAATCGGTACCGCGACTAACCTCCCCTCAGTATCAGAAAGGAATCACCCAGCAGCCACGGAGGCTACCCCCCGCTAAATATGATCCAACTGCCCACGTTATCGAACGTTATAAATGGATTATCCAAGCTACTCGTTGTTGTAGGTCAGTGCGCGAAAACAGGCTCACTCACTTGACAGTAATCAGTAAATAGGGAGCGAGGCGACCTATTTGATTTCTGCGTCTCCCATTGCCTCTAAGCAGTGCAATTCACGCCCTTAATAAACACGTCTTATCGCCACGCAAAAGGGCGCAGGCGTGCTCATATAAAATTATTGCTTCAGCAGGAGATAACCATGAGACAAGTTCAAAAAATCACCGTCAATAACAAAGGCGGTTACGTGTTTAACTTCAAGGTCCAATGGCTCAAGAGCGACGGCAAGTGGTACACGTCCCAATGGAGTAGCGGTGACTATCCGGTGGCGCAGTCTCGGACCACACCGAATCTGGAAACCATCGGCGTGCCTTCAGACGCGCTGGCCGTCACGGTGTATGGGCATGCACTGGCCGGGTCATCAGGCCAAGGCACGCCGTTTGTGGGGTTTGCCGCAAACGGCCAGATCGCGACCTACGATGCGGTAGGAACAACCCTCATCGGCTTTGCGATTAACTTGATCGAATAAATCAAGTTCTTTACCACGGGGTATCCGGCCCCCACTTTTCGTGACTTGCCGTTGGAAGTTGGCGCCGGCTTTCTTTTTTACTCTCAACTCACCTGACGTTAAACACCACGTAACAGGACACCAACATGAAACAAGTCGAACGCATTGGTTGCCTTAACAACGGCATTTTTGTCATGAACTTTTCGATTCAGTGGCTTGATTCGGCCGGCCAATGGCATACCTGCGATTGGAACAGTGGCAACTTCGAAAATGGTGTGTACAGGGTCAGTCCTTCACTTGCATTGCTCGGCATTCCCGCGGATGCAATTGGCGTCACGCCTTATGTGTCCGCCGTCGCAGGCATCCAAAATCAAGGAGAACCTTTAGTTCAGTCGGCCAATAACGGCAGGCTGGCCGCCTATGAAGTCACGGGAACGACCTTGAATTTCAAGGTTCAGCCGCTACCGTGGAAAAACTGGGCTCAGAACATCGTCGACACCCTGGAAATCGATGGTCAATACTACTTCTCCCCAACCCATCTGGCAGCGCTTCAAGACATCGTGCGCCAGGCCGGCGCGGCAGGCGCGACAGTACGCGTATCGGGCCAACGGCACGCGCAACCGGCCTTGGTTGCCGAAGACAATCGCATCGCCCCAGCCCCCGACCGCTGGCTCATCGACCTCGCCTGTTACGCAGACTTGGGCCCGAACGGGGATGAGTCTATTGTGCTGGGCACCGCCCCACATACGATCACCGTGAACACGGGTGTGCGCGAGGATGAGTTGGATGCCTTCCTGACCGCCCATGACCTGATGCTCAAGACCGCGACCGCCGGCGGCTTCTTCAGCCTGGGGGGCATGACCGCTGTCGATGTCCACGGCGCAACCATCCGCGCACCGATTTTTGCCGAAACCGCTTCGGCGTTCACCCTCATGGGGCCGGACGGCCAGGTGCGGGCCATTGACGCACAGACGCCAGCAGTCGACGGATGGTCGCCCTTGCAATTTGCACGCGTCTCCCTCGGTGCGTTGGGCGTTGTCACTTCAGTGACTCTGGATGTATTGCCCCGCCCATGGGCAACCACGTTGAATGCAGGCAAAGACACCAACGTTGTCTGCGCTGACGAGCCAACCTTCATCGCCCGGTTCAAGGCGCTGCTTACGGACCATGACCGCGTCGAATCCTTTCTCAATCCCTACACCGACAATTTCCTGATCTTGTGGTGGGATGTGGTTGCTTCCCCTGCGACCCAGGTTCCCAACCTGAAGACAAGCGTACCGAATGCCTGTGCCCTGGCGGGAGAGAATGTATTCGGAGCCCCCTACCTGATACCGTTTGAGCCCATCATCGAGCCGCCCCTCATCGCCGCCCAGTATGGCAATAACACGACAACGGCGAGTGCAATCATCGACGCTGGGTTCCTTACGATCGAAACGCTTTTTGATCAAGCCGCGGCGGTCTACTCAGACTTGTGGCTAACCAAGGCCTCACGCGTTATTTTCATGTCGTACTTTATCGAGCTCCCGGCTCTGGATGACGAAGGCCTCAGTAAAGCCTGGCAAGGACTCGACGCCGTAAAGGCACGGATCAAGAGTACCAGCGACTTCCTGGTGGTTGCCCCGCTGGAGTTCCGCTTCGTCCGTGGTGGGGACACAGCGTTGGCCGGGACGTACACGCAAACCCCAGACGCTACCTTCGTGAACCTGGATCTTATCGGTTACGTACCCGCTGTGGCGGCGTCTGACTACCCGGATCGCCTCCTGCACTTTTTTGCGGATATTGAACGAGACTGGGTTGCCCTGGGTGGCATGCCGCACACCGGCAAAATGTTCGGTTTTTACAACCCGGCTCAACCCTCGGGAACTTACTCTGAGCCGTTCAACCCGGAATTCCTGAAGGACCTTGCACAGCGCCGCAGCGAGAGAACTGCGGCCTTCAACGCCTTTCGCAAGGCCTGTGATCCAGCGGGTCGATTCCACAACCACTTTGTCGCGACGCTGCTGGGAGACATGCCGTAGCAGGGGTGTTGTGCGCTTGCCTGTGAATTCATCGACTCGGTTTGTCTGATGTACCGAGGTGTTTGCATCGCAGGCAAGCCAGCCCCCACATTCGGGCGATGAGTACCCTTGAGTTAAGCGTCGGCTGTTTGGACGGCTTATTTGCTCTCGTCCGCCTTGCCTTCCTGCATCTGCACTGACGACTGGGTGCCACTGTTGTTGTCTTTGGTGGCGTTATCGGCGTTGTCAAAACAGCCGTGTAGCATGAACGCGCTGCATAGACCCAGGCACATATAGAGTTTCTTCATGAGGGTTCACCTGTTGATGAGTGAGTGATGTACGCGTGACGAAAGTACGATTCGTCCGCCCATGATCTATCTGTCTGGAATAGAGGCGCTGGCGTTCAAAAAATAGCCCCTTGGCTGACGAATGGGGGCCGCGTGTTATTCAAACGGGATCACCGAGATCTTGCCGTTGCGCTCAAGAATCGCGAAGCGGATCTGCTTGAGCTCTACAAGCCCTTGGGTGGACCGGGCCGCCTCAAGGATGTCGCCCTCGTCCAGGCGCGCATGCTTGAGGCGTTTATGCAGCACCTGGCCTTGCTCGACCAGCACCGTCGGCCCGCCATCGAGCACCCGCGCGAACCAGGCTGAACGCTGCTTGACCAGCGAGAATCCGATATCGATGGCAATCAGGGTGGCGATGACCAGCACAGCATTGGTCATCGAGAAGTCTTCGCCCAGCAACGCCTGTTGGGTGGCCTCGCCGATGACCATCAACAGCACCAGGTCAAAGGTGGTGAGTTCAGCCAGCGTGCGCCTGCCGGCAACCTTGAACAGCACCAGCAGTACCAGGTAAATCGCCATAGCCCGCAGTACAGAGTCCATGGTTGACCCTCGCAACAGTGAATGGGAAACGACCGATTCATACGGATTAGGTGACCACCGCGCCGCTCAGGTTCATTCTTTCGACTCGCCCCGGCCACCATCTAAAAAGATGATGGTTCCAGCGCAACTGAAGCGTTGAAGTGATCGAAATTTCGGCAGAAACCCAATTGATATAGGGGCGCTTGAAGCGGGTCACACGTCTATATCGACCACGTTGAAGAAGGAAACCCCTGTCATGAACGACTCACAACGCGCCTGGGAATTGGCCATGGTGCTGATTGCCAATGGCCGGATCCCCTTTGACCCCGCCAACCCGAGCGGGTCGGTGAAGATCCTGTCCAAGCATTTGCAAGCACTGGAAGAAGCACTGCGTGAACAGGCCACAGACGTCGCCACGCATGAGCGCCTGGGCAAGAACAGCAGCCGCAGGCCCTCATTGGTGTGTGCCGACTAGGCGTCAGGCTTTGGTGCGGTTACAGCCGATCCGATTCGGCAACTGGCCCTGCCTGGTTTTCAGCGTGGCCTGCAGCGCTTGCGGCAAGGTGCTCCAGAACGTCAGCCCGGAGCGCTCTTCGATGTGATCCACGGTGACCTGGTAATCGCAGAAGTCTGCGCCCTTGGGGGTTTCCTGGTTCATCACGAATGAGGCGTACAGGCCCGTTTCCGGCGAACTGCCGACCACGATGATTTTCCAATAACCACTGGGGATGGTGTGCACTTTGTTCGTGCCCGGCAACGAGCCGACAAAATGCTCATACAGCGGCCCGGTGGCCACATACACCTGATCGACGCCTGGTTCCTTGCTGAGGTTGCGCTCCTGGTCTTCCAGGCGCGCCCACGGCCCCTGGTTGAGCTCGGCCTTTTGCGGGGTGATGTTCGACAAGTAGTTGAGCGTTTGCCAATCGGCCACCCCGGCCATCGAAGCCAGGTTGGCCTGATGCCCACGGTCGATTTTGAGCGCGACGTTGGCGCCGTTGTAATCCACCGGGTCCAGGGTTTCCCCGGCTGGAATATCCGGGTCGGTGCGCCAGTCACGGGAGCGCCCGCTGGCCGCCGTGGCCTTGGTGATCTTGTAGGACACCCAATTGGCAAACTTGGTCGAACCGTTGTTGTTCAACGTGTAGGCCTGGCGGTTCAACGTCACTGGGCTGCCGCCGGTGGGGCAGCCAACCGCGCAGTTATCGAACGGCAAGGCTGGCGCAGGGAGGACGGCGGACTGGCGTGTGGGCGTGGTACAGGCGGCAATCAACGGGATCAACGAAAACGCCAGGTACTTGAACGATGTGCTTCCTTGCATGGTGTTACTCCTTGGGATGTATCTGTTAAAAGACTGAATGGCCTCGGCCGATGCGCTTCCTGCGCAAGTCGAGATAACCATTGGAACACATAAACATTTCTAAACAACGACCGCAACCAGGCCAACAAACGTAACCCCTTCGCACCCTGTAACTGTGCTATAGCGGGCGATAGCATCGCCTCATCAATGCACAAGGGACTGTCATCAAGCACGTGGGGGCAAATGTTCAAACAGAGGATGCTCCACGACCATGGCTGAATACCTTCTTCCTCCCGCTGCCCCACACTGGCTGATCCGCCAAGCCACCCCCGACGATGTGCATGCATTGGTCGCACTGGATGCCTACGCAACCGAGCATGCCAGCCGTCGTGTGTTTATCTATGACGCCGTGGTTCGCCAGCAATGCTTGGTAGCCGCCGACGCTAACGTGTGCGCCGGCTACCTGGTGCTCACCCACGACTTTTTCAACCATGGGTTTATTGCGCTGGTGGTGGTTTCACCGCTGTACCAGCGCCAAGGCGTCGCCCTTCGTCTGCTGTCAGCGGCCGAAGCAGCCTGCAAGACGCCCAAGCTGTTCGCGTCGACCAATGCCTCCAACGGCGCGTCCCAGGCCCTGCTGACGAAAGCCGGCTTTATTCCCAGCGGGCAGATCGAGAATCTGGACGATAACGACCCTGAACGTGTGTACGTCAGGTTCATTCGCTGAGCTCCATAAGGTGCCTTCTGCGCGGGCGGGAACCTTTTCTCGAATGCACAATCTGTGGTTCACCCTTTTGAACCGATTGAGACCCTGCGCATGCTTGTGAAAAAAGCCGTCCTCTGCCTGGCACTGCTAAGTGCCGGCTTCATCGCAGGCTATGCGGCCAAACCCACCCCGCAGTTGCAAGTCACCGCTGGCCAACTGATGGAGTGCGGCGAACTCATGATCCCGACGCTTGGGATGTGAGCCGCGCATACCCAGGTAAAAGCCGTTTCAGCCGCTCGACGTCACGTGCGCAGGATGCACGTTGAACCCATTGCGCCCCGCCGCCTTCGCACCGTAAAGCGCTGCATCGGCCGCCTCGACCAAACCCAACACCGGCTCCAGCCGTGAGCCCATGCCCGTCGCAACGCCGATACTCACGCTCACGCGCCCGAAGGGGCTGCCTGGGTGTGTGATGTTCTCCTGCTGTAGGCGCGAAAGAATGCGTTGCGCGACCACCGCAGCGCCTGTGCTGTCAGTCGCGGGCAGGATGATCGCCATTTCTTCTCCGCCATAGCGCGCCACCAGGTCCGACGGGCGCCGCACGCACGTTTCCAATAACGTGCTGACTGCCTGCAAGCACGCATCTCCCGCGACGTGACCAAAGGCATCGTTAAAGCGTTTGAAATGGTCGATATCGAGCATCAGCAATGCCAGCGACGTACCTTCGCGCTGCGCCCGACGCGCTTCCACGGCCAGCGTTTCGTCAAAACAGCGGCGGTTGGCCAGGCCGGTCAGCGCGTCCTTTTTCGCTAATAGCGCCAATTGCCGATTGGAGTCGAGCAACTGTTGCTGGGCGACACGCAACGCCTCTTCCGCCGCCGTACGCCTGCGGATATCCAGGATCAGAAACCAGCCGATCAGTCCCGTCAGCCCCAGCAGCCCCGCCACCACGACCGCTGACAGCGCCGCCTCGATACGCCACGCCGCGAGGGCTTCGTGCTTGCCCAACGCGACGGTGGTGATCAGCGGCAGGGTTTCGCTTTTGCGAAAGGCATAGAGCCGCTCTACCCCGTCCAGGCTGGAGGTATAGGCCGCAGTGCCCACCGGTTGGTCGACCAAGTACTTGGAATAAATAGGCGAGGAGGAAAAGTTGCGGCCCATGTCCTGCTCGCGGAAGGGGTAGCGCACCAGCAACGTGCCGTCGGCGTAGGACAGGCCGATGGCACCCTCCTGGCCTACATCGAGTTTGCCGAATACCCGCAGAAAGTTTTCCACTCCCAGGGTCACAGCGACCACGCCAGCGAAGTTGCCGGCCGCGTCGTTGAAACGGCGGCTGATGGTCACCACCCATTCATGGTTGGCACGGCTCTGAATCGGCGGGCCAATAAAAGGTTCAGCGCTCGGATCGTCGCGATGGTGGATGAAATAGGCCCGATCACTGCTATTGGCGCCCTCCGGGATCGCGCGATTGGAAGACAGCAACCACCGGCCCTGATGATCATAAATGGTGATGCCGCTGAGCTGCGGCATCAGCGGCTGCTGGCGGTTGATCAGCGTACTGATTCGCTGGATTTGCACCGGGCCACTGCCTTCGGTTTCCAAACGCTCAACCAGCCCCAGCAACAACAACGAGCTCTGCCGCACGATGCCTTCGGTATAGGTGTTAAGGGCCTGGGTCAGGTTCAAGCCATGCACGTCCACTTCCGCTAGCGCGCGGTCACGGGAAGACAGGACTTTCCAAATCGTCAACGAAGTCAGGGAACAGCCGATCACCAACAGCAATAGCATCACAAGACGGGTATCACGCTTCACGTCAGCACCTTAAGGAAGTCCGGTTTCCATCCAGCCATCATTCGAACGTCGGTACTCACAGGGCAACCGGTTCCAGAGTGCCAGCATACAAGCAGTCTGTGCAGGCTGCAGCAACAGAGTGTGCGGCTGAGCGCCGGCCAGAGGAGCCAGCGCCTTTAATGACCACTATCAAACAGGGTATGGAATGCTAAACCAACCGTAAGGTCGCCATTAATTCAATATCAATCGACGCAGAAAAACTTAGACGAAGCGGCACTTCCTGAGCCTACTTGTACAAGTTTCATCTGCCACTCTACCGTTCATCGCCCTTTTTAAAAAATTTCAAAACATCTGCGCACTTGCCCCTATCAGAAAAGATGTCCGTTGCATAAACGGGTAACTAGCGAAACGACATTTCAAAACTGGGAGTATTGTTATGACGACGAGCAATAAAAACCCTGGAAACTTTGCCAATGATCGCGAAAAAGCATCACAGGCGGGAAAGAAAGGTGGGCAGGCCTCTGGCGGCAACTTCGCCAACGACCGCGAGAAAGCCTCGGAAGCCGGGCGTAAAGGCGGCCAGAACAGTCATGGAGGTGGACGTAAGTCCTGACCACACAGGCACTACCGCTGTTCCGTTCGTTAACAAAGGGCATTCATTATGCGTGCGTCCATTGATAATCAGCGCGGCGAGCCAGCTCGCAGGCCGATTGTAGAAGTGCAAACTAAAGCAAGGACTGGCCTGCGTTCTAATACATCTGCGTGTTACGAACATCAGCAACTTGTTGAACTTGCCGAAGCAACGATAAGTGCATCTAAAACGCCACCCTTGTGTGAGAGGCACTTGTAACCGTGCAGCTTAACGCATGCCCTGAGTGCAAGTTTCCAGCACAATCGAAGTGAACGTTACATTCCCGACATAACGACGAGGTAACTGAACATGACTACTCAAGACAAGCAAGGCCAAATGAGCGTCAGCGAAGCCGGTAAAAAAGGCGGCGAAGCCACTTCTGCGTCCCATGACAAAGAGTTCTACCAGGAGATCGGCAGCAAAGGTGGCCAAAACAGTGGCGGGAACTTCAAGAACGATCCCGAACGCGCCGCTGAAGCCGGCAGCAAAGGCGGCCAGAACAGCGGCGGCAATTTCAAGAATGACCCCGAACGCGCCGCCGAAGCGGGCAGCAAAGGTGGCCAGAACAGTGGCGGCAATTTCGCCAACGACCGCGAAAAAGCTTCCGAAGCCGGGCGTAAAGGTGGCGAACACAGCCACGGCGGCGGGCGCAAAAGCTGATGTGCTTGATGCAGGGGAGCAATGCTCCCCTGCTTTCATTGATGAGGGACACCATGCCTTTACACATTATCAACTTCACCGCACCGGTCACCGCTTCTACGTGCAGCCAACTGATTGAAAAAGCCTCGTTGGCCGTACAACAAGATGCCCAGGGCCTGGTACTGAATATCGCCACCATGGGTGGTGAATGCAGCTACGGCTTTACGATGTACAACTTTTTATTGTCCCTGCCGATCCCGGTGCATACCCATAACCTAGGCACCGTGGAATCCATGGGCAATATCATCTTCCTGGCCGGTGAGCGCAGGACCGCCTGCAAACACAGCAAATTCCTGTTCCACCCCTTTCATTGGCATGTGCAAGGCGCGGTTGACCACTCGCGCATGTCTGAATACGCGATGAGCCTCGACTATGACTTGCAGTTGTACGCACGCATCGTCGCCGAGCGCACCGCCGATGCCGTCGAAAAACTGGAGACCGAAAAATACCTGATCGCCGCGCCACGCATTCTCGACCCGCAACAAGCGCTCACCGCCGGCTTGATCCATGGGATCGAACTTCCCGTGGTCAAGGCGGAATTCGTGAGCAGCTTCATTCATTCCTAGGGCTTATCAGGCAAAAACTGCACAACACGAAAAGTACGCAGCAGAACGGCAAAAACCTGACCCCACGAACCGAGCGGGCGCACGCGCCCGCAACTACCTAACTATCACCACAAAATACTGGCAATAGAACATCAACTAAGCGCTTGTTTGAATTCTTCCTTTTTAGCAGTTGAAAACGTCCACTTCTTAATTGAGAGTGGCCGTTTCATTCAGGGAGGAATCGATGTGACGCATCTACAAGCGAACCGAGGTTGCCTGCACTGCAAACAGCCTTATGAATCAACGCTGGATGACCCGGACTACCTGATGTCGCCAGCGTCAGACATGCTGTGCCCGGCGTGCAGGCAACAGTATGCAGCCGACATCATGAAAGAGGCGCTGCAACGCAGCGTGCAAAAATTGTGCATATTGCAGGAGCGACGCAAAAAACAGTAAACACTTGCCTCGTTCCTGCCGCCCCCTAATGCACATCATCCATTAAAAACCCATTCATTCGGGGGGCGGTGGTACATAGGGTTTTGCAATAAACGGGATACTCCCAGACGGACGCCATCTTACATTCTCAAGACCGTAGCGCTCGGCCAGCGGTTTGCTGATGCGTTTGATCTTTTCATTACGCGACCTGGGAATAATGCCAATGCCTGCATCGCAACAGGCCCAATGCCAAGCTTCTGCGTTATTCATCACCTCCGCTCTTATAATGAAAGACTTAGGCTCGTGGTGGTATTCGTATTCGATGACATATAAAGAATTTTTCATAACCTCTCCTTCTGATTTTTTGTTATTTGCTCAGAACGAAGGTTCAGAATTTTTAATGTTTGAATGACGACGATCACACACTTGCCGTCGCACTACCGTTCGTCGGCCTCGCATTAAAAAAAATAAAACCGCTCATGCGTCTTTTGTTTCTTAGTAGTGAGTCTGTTCACTCCAGGCTCTTGGTAAAAAACTCCTGTCTTGCCCGCACTCCGTGCGGGCTTTTTTATTTGCGGCGGCGCTACACCCTGTGGCGAGGGAGCTTGCTCCCGTGACGTAGCGACCGACGGTAACCACGATGCGAAGCGAGCCGCTCGTGATCTTGCTCTTGATCTGCTTGTGATCTTGATCTTAAGCGCCCCGTTAAACCACGCTGGCCGAACGCAGGCTTGAATTAGTGGGTAACCCGGCAGGACGCCGGGTTAGCCGCCCCGCGCCATGGATGGCGCGTGGCGGCGGCCCACGGATTCAAGCCTGTGTTCGGGCATACCGAGCGTGAGCGAGGTGCCGAGTGGTGGGGCAAGAGCCCTTTGGTTACTTTGGGGCTTTTCCAAAGTGACCCGCCGTCAGGGCGGCCCCCTAAGTGGCCGTAACCACAGCAATGGATATGTACACAAACCAACTGTGTTGACTGTTAGGCCGCCATCGCAGGCAAGCCAGCTCCCACATTAAATTGCGGGCGTCAGTTAGTTAGGCGTCGGCTGTAAGGCCGCCTTCGCGAGCAAGCCCGCTCACAGTTGCAGCGCGGGGCCTCAGGTAGGTCTCGACCGTCGACCGCACCCTTCAATCGTCGTCGTGCAAGTGCGCATCAGCACAGGGCAGTCGGCCGGACTCACCACCGGCAATCCGTTCCGCCTGATCAATGCCGCGCTTGAGCGCGTCCCGCACCGTCCATTCGGCACCCGGCAATTGCCTGGTACGTTCAACCACGCATTGCCCCGTCGCGGTGTAGACGCACAGCAGCACTTCAATATCGCCATCTTCCCGCTCCCGGGCCCTGACTTCGATATGGCAGCCGTTTTCAACCTCCTGGGTAAAGCACTCTTCGTCGAGCGCCTTGGCGGCCCAGGCTTCATAGGTTTTGCCACGGATAAACATAGCTCTTCTCCAAAACCATTAGTGGGGTTGGCCATCAACTAACGACTGAACTTCTTAACCAGAATTCAGACTTTTTCCAAGGCCACCTCCATCATGCACCGATAAAAACCCTTTACCGCTTCGCCTGTTAAACCGTTCGTCAGGCGAGGAAACAAATTGTTAAACCAACCCACTGGGCTCTATTCAAAATGTTCGGGAGCGCGGCGAAATGCGCCCTGCAGAGCGGCAGCAAAAGCCAATAGAACCGGACAGTAGAAGCACTTTATCTACTGACGGCAGCTTATTGCCGAATGTTTATCACCTGATGGTTCCTGGTGTTAATAAGCGCTTCGCTTAGTTAACACTTGAGCACAGATTCGGCACAGCAAAACGCAAGTTTCCAACACAGGAGCAAGGCATGAAACGAGCGATGGGTTATTGCCTGGTCACTATTACCAGCCTCTTCTTACTCACCAGTTGCAACCTGGTGGTATTCAACCCCAAGGGGCAAGTAGCAACCGATGAGCGCGACCTGATTATTCTCGCTACGGGCCTGATGCTGCTGGTGGTCGTTCCGGTGATTGTGATGATGTTTGTCTTCGCCTACCGCTACCGCGCCACCAATAAAAAAGCGCGTTACTCCCCCCGCTGGGCCAGTTCGCACAAAATCGAAGCGGTGGTATGGGGCGTTCCCCTGCTGATCATCATCGTCCTGGGGTGGGTGACGTGGGAGACCACCCACGCACTCGACCCCTATCGCCCGCTGGAGTCAGACACCCCGCCGATCAATGTGCAGGTGGTGGCCACCGACTGGAAATGGCTGTTTATCTACCCTGACCTGGGCATCGCCAGCGTCAACGAACTGGCCCTGCCGGTACACACGCCGGTGAGTTTCACCGTCACCTCCGACGCGGCCATGACCTCGTTCTTTATTCCCGCACTCGGCGGGCAGATCTACGCCATGGCTGGCATGCAGACCAAGTTGCACCTGATCGCCAACGAGACCGGTGAGTTCAGAGGGATCGCCGCCAACTACAACGGCCCCGGTTTTTCCGACATGCATTTCACCACGCTGTCGCTGAGCGCTGCCGACTTCCAAAGCTGGGTGACAAAGGTCAAGGGCGCGGCCACACCTCTGGATCACGGCGTCTATACCCAGTTGGCCAAGCCCACCCTCAGGCACCCCGTGACCTATTACTCGTCGGTACAGGAGCGCCTGTTCCTGGACATCGTCGATAAATACGAAGGCATGAACAAGGCCAATAAACCCCAGCGCTCGCCATTGAGCGACGCTGCACAACGCACCGATCAACACCCAAGTCTGCTGGCTGAGGAGCGGTAACCATGTTCGGAAAACTGTCGTGGGACGCGATCCCAACCACTGAACCCATTGTGATGTACACCCTGGCCGTCGTCGGCCTGATCGGGGTGGCGCTGGTGGGCGCGATCACCTGGAAACGCAAGTGGGGCTATTTGTGGCGCGAGTGGTTCACCTCGGTAGACCACAAGAAGATCGGTTGCATGTACATCATCGTCGCGCTGGTGATGCTGCTGCGCGGGTTCTCCGATGCGATCATGATGCGCACCCAGCAAGCCATGGCCGCCAGCGGCGGGCCGGGTTACCTGCCGCCGGAACATTACGACCAGATCTTCACCGCCCACGGCGTGATCATGATCTTCTTCATGGCCATGCCCTTCGTCGTCGGCTTGATGAACATCGTCGTGCCGTTGCAAATCGGCGCTCGGGATGTGGCCTATCCGTTTCTCAACGCCCTGAGTTTCTGGCTGTTCGTGGTGGGTGCGGCGCTGGTGAACATTTCGCTGGGGGTCGGTGAGTTCGCGCGCACCGGCTGGGTCGCGTATCCGCCGTTATCCGAGCTGGGCTACAGCCCCGGCGTCGGCGTGGATTACTACATCTGGTCATTGCAGATATCCGGCATCGGCACGCTGCTCACGGGGGTGAATTTCTTCGTCACCATCCTGAAGATGCGCACCGAAGGCATGACGCTGTTCAAGATGCCGGTGTTCACCTGGAATGCGCTGTGCACGTCGGTGCTGATCCTGGCGGCATTCCCGATCCTCACCGCCACCCTGTTGATGCTGACCCTGGACCGTTACCTGGGCATGCATTTCTTCACCAACGAGGCCGGCGGCAACCCGATGATGTACGTGAACCTCATCTGGGCCTGGGGGCATCCGGAGGTGTACATCTTGATCCTGCCGGCGTTCGGGGTGTTTTCCGAAATCGCAGCCACCTTCAGCAGCAAGCGGTTGTTCGGCTACGTGTCGCTGGTGTGGGCGACCATCGCGATCACCGTGTTGTCGTTCATCGTGTGGCTGCATCACTTTTTCACCATGGGCGCAGGGGGCAACGTCAATGCGTTCTTCGGCATCATGACCATGATCATCGCGGTGCCGACCGGGGTGAAAATCTTCACCTGGTTGTTCACCATGTACCGCGGCCGCGTGCGCTTCGAAACGCCCATGCTGTGGACCCTGGGCTTTATCGTGACCTTCAGCATCGGCGGCATGACCGGGGTGCTGCTGGCGGTGCCCGGGGCCGATTTCCTGCTGCACAACAGCCTGTTCCTGATCGCGCACTTTCACAACGTGATCATCGGCGGCGCGGTGTTCGGCTATATGGCCGGCCTGACGTATTGGTTCCCCAAGGCGTTCGGTTTCCGCTTGAACGACAAGCTGGGCCGCATCGCCTTCTGGTGCTGGCTGGTGGGCTTTTATTTCGCGTTCATGCCCTCCTACGTGCTGGGTTTCATGGGCATGACGCGCCGCCTCAATCATTTCGACAACCCCGAATGGCGGCCCTGGCTGCTGCTGGAGTTGGTGGGGGTGGCAATCATCCTCTGCGGCGTGGCGGCGCAAGCCTTGCAATTGTTTGTCAGCATCCGCAACCGTCATCAATACCGCGACCTCACCGGCGACCCGTGGGACGGGCGCACCCTGGAATGGGCCACCGCGTCCCCGCCGCCGCTGTACAACTTCGCCGAGCAGCCCAAGGTCAATGACCTGGACGCGTACTGGGGCATGAAGGAGCGCGGCGTCAGCACCCTCAGCCACACCGACTATCGCAGCATCCACATGCCGCGCAATACCGCGTCGGGCCTGGTGATCAGCCTGTTTGCGCTGGTCTGCAGCTTTGCGTTGGTGTGGCACATCTGGTGGATGGCGGCGTTCGGCCTGGTGGCCTCGGTGGTGGCGTTCGTGGTGCGCAGCTACGACGAAGACACCGATTACTTCGTGCCCGCGCAGGAAGTCGCGCGCATCGAAACGGCACGTCTCAAAGACCTGGCAGAGGCTTGACCCATGTCCAATATCGTTATGGAAAAAGACATCGCCCATACCCACGAACAAGGGCATGAAGACGCCGGTTCCCTGAGCCTGTTCGGGTTCTGGATCTACCTGATGACCGACTGCATCCTGTTTGCGACCTTGTTCGCCGGCTACGCCGTATTGCGCGACAGCGTGGCGGGCGGGCCGTCGAGCATGGATATTTTCGAACTGCCCTATGTGCTCGCCGAAACCATGCTGCTGCTGTTGAGCAGTATCACCTACGGCTACGCCATGCTCGCCATGAACCACGGCAAGCAACGCGATGTGCTGCGCTGGCTGGGGCTCACGTTCGTGTTGGGCGCGGGCTTCATCGCCATGGAGATCAACGAATTCCACCACTTGATCGCAGAAGGCTACGGGCCGGACCGCAGTGCCTTCCTGACGGCCTTCTTCACCCTCGTCGGCACCCACGGCGCGCACGTGTTGACTGGGCTGATCTGGATGGCGGTGCTGATGGTCCAGGTCAAGCAACGCGGCCTGACCAGCACCAACGCCACCCGGCTCAGTTGCCTGAGCCTGTTCTGGCACTTTTTGGACGTGGTATGGATCTGCGTCTTTACCGTGGTCTATCTGTTGGGGGTGGTGTGACATGTACAAGCAAAGCTCGCTTCACAGCAGTGCCGGTACGAGCCATGGCAGCAGCCGCTCCTACCTGGTCGGGTTCCTGGTGTCGGTCCTGCTCACCCTGATCCCGTTCGGCCTGGTGATGTTCCCGTCACTGCCGCGCACCTTCACCGCCTGGCTGGTGGTGGCGTTGGGCGCGATACAAATCGTGGTCCACCTCAAGTTCTTCCTGCACCTGGACACGGCCGAAGAACAACGCTGGAACCTGATTGCGCTGATTTTCTCGGCGGTCATCATTGTTCTGTTGGTGGGGCTTTCGTTATGGATCATGGACAGTATTCATCACAACATGCTGGCGCACTGAAACACTGGCGGGGGTTGTTCAATACCGCTATCGAGCTCACCAAGCCGGGCATTATTGTCGGCAACCTGGCCTCGGTGCTGGGCGGTTACCTGCTCGCCGCCAGCGGGCATGTGGCCTCGGTGACGCACGGGCTTGCCACCCTGCTCGGCACGGCCCTGGTGATCGGGTGCGGTTGTGTCATCAACAACTGCATTGACCGCGACATCGACCGGCGCATGGTGCGCACCTGTCATCGGCCATTGGCACTGCGCACCATCAGAGTGTCCACTGCCGCAGCCTATGCGATCGTCCTGGGCGCCTGCGGTTTTGGCTTGTTGTGGGCCGGCAGCAATGCGCTGGCGTGCATGCTGGCGACGGTCGGTCTAGTGATCTATGCGGGGGTCTACACCTACTGGCTCAAGCGGCGTTCCCACTGGGCCACCTTGATTGGCAGCCTCTCTGGGGCGATGCCGCCGGTGATCGGCTATTGCGCGGTCACCGGGCGGTTTGACCTCACGGCGTTGCTGCTGATCGTGGTGTTCTGTTGTTGGCAGATGCCGCATTCACACGCGATCACCGTGATGCGCCGCGAGGATTTCCGCGCCGCAGGCCTGCCGCTGTTGAGCCTGGCCCAAGCCCACCGGCAGATACTGACGTACATGCTGGCCTTCCTCGCAAGCGCTCTGATGCTGGGCGCGGTGGCGCAGATGGCGGCGTTGTATTTTGTGGTGATGCTCGGGCTTGGGGGGTATTGGCTCAACCTGGCGGCCAACAGCACACGACTGACTGACCCGACCGCCTGGGCGCGCAGGATATTCGGGTTTTCGATAGTGCTGGTGCTGGCGCTTAACCTGGCGTTGGCAGTACTGAGGTAGCTCTGCGGGCAGCGCCCTCCCCCTGTAGGAGCGCGCTTGCTCGCGAAAAACGTCAACGATAACGCGGGTTGCCTGCATAAACGCGGCGCCTGTGAGTTTTTCGCGAGCAAGCTCGCTCCTACAGAAGGTCATATCGTCGTCGGCTGTCTGGCATCAAGCACCGCACGGATTTTGCGGGGCAAGTCAGCAGGCTGATACGGCTTGGGAATCAACTCGAACTCATGCACCTCTATGTCCGCGCGGGCCAACGCGTCTTTCGCATAGCCGGTGGTCAGCAAGATCCTGATGTGCGGGTACAAGCGCGACACCTCCCGCGCCAGTGCCGCGCCATTCATTGCGCCGGGCATGATCAAGTCACTGAACACCAGGTCATACGTCGCCTGCTTGAGCATGCCCAAGGCCTCGGCGGCATTGTGGGCGATGGCCGTGTGGTAACCGTAGTCAGAGAGAATCACCTGCGCCAACTCGGCCACCTCGGGCCGGTCCTCTACAATCAGGATTCGCTCGTTACCTTGGGGTGAGGTCGCCTCAGGTGCCTGCTCGACCCACAGCTGGCTGTCATCGGCCGGAAAGTACAAGCGTATCGTCGTACCGATGCCCGGGTCTGAATGAATCCGCGCTGTGCCGCCCGATTGCTTGACGAAGCCGTACACCATCGACAACCCCAGGCCCGAGCCCTGGCCTTCTTCCTTGGTGGTGAAGAACGGCTGCATGACTTTGTCCTGAATACCTGCGTCGATGCCGTTGCCGTTATCCGAGACCGAAATGCTCACGTAACAGCCCTCGGTCAACCCATCCCGCTCGGCACCGACATCGCCCGGTACCTGGACGTTGCAGGTCTGGACGGTTACCGCTGGGTCAGCACGCCCGCGCAAAGCATCCTGGGCATTGGATAACAAGTGCTGCACTGCCAGCTCCGCCTGGACAGGGTCGATGCGGCAGTTCCACAGATCTTCGGCAAGTTCTACATGCAACTCGACGCCCCGCAGCGCACGGGCCATGAAGTCCGGGCGGCCGAGCAAGCTGTTCAAGTTGATCACCCGGCTGTCGAGCCGTTGCTTGCGCGAAAACGCCAGCAACTGCTGGGTCAGCGTTTGCGCTTTTTCCGCCGCCGCCCTGGCACGGCTGGCACTGTTGACGATGCGCTGCGGATCGCTGCCGGGGCGCTTGGCGCTCTGCTGGATCAAGTCGAGATAACCCATCATCACTTGCAGCAGGTTATTGAAGTCATGAGCGATGCCACCGGTCAGTTGCCCCAGCGCTTCCAGGTCTTGTGCGCGACGCACGCGCTGCTCAGCGTCGTGGCGCCGGCTCACGTCCAGCTGCGAGGCGAAAAAATACACCAGTTGCCCACGTTCGTTGAACAACGGCGAAATGAACAGCTCGTTCCAGAAGGTCGAGCCGTCCTTGCGGTAATTGAGCACCTCGACACAGGCCTCATGGTGCCGCTCAACTGCGCGTTGCACCTGGTGCAGCGCGTTTTTGTCGGTTTGGGGCCCCTGCAGGAACCGGCAATTGCGGCCAATCACTTCGTCCAGTTCAAAGCCTGTCAGGGTCAGGAACGCCTGGTTGGCAAAGATGATCGGGTTATCCGGCTCGGCGGGGTCGGTCACGATCATTGCGCTGTGGCTGGCTTGCATGGCCGCAAAGAACAGGTCTTTGCGGCTGGCAGACAGCATCGCCAATTCCATACCCTCGACCACAGGCTTCTTCTTTGTCGCCAAGGTTCACCTCCAGATACGTGGTATGTGTTCCATGGACCGTGAAAATGCTGCGCAGTGCCATCAAAGGGCGCGGCGCCCGTGATTGGGCGCCGCGCGACCGTACAGCCTGGGTCATGGCTCAGGTTTTGGCTGCAGCCCCCTGCCCAGGTCAGCGCCGGTGGTGGGGTCGCTGGTGGGGTCCGAGAGCGTGCGGATCTTCATCGCGCTCAGCACCGCTTCCTCGTCGGCGTCCAACTGCACGCTGGCGGTGCCGTCACCGCCATCGACCGCCGGTTGTGGATTTTCCACGAACTCCCAACCATCACCCTGGTTCCAGGGCCCGCGCAGGTTTTCCGCACCTTGGGACATGTTGAAGTACACCTGGGTGAACTCCGGCTTGCCCGGCAACTTGCCTTGGGGGAAATTCGGTTGAATGGCATGCAGCGCTTTTTCGAAGGATATCTGGTGAGCGATTTCCCGCGTCATCAAAAACCCCAGCGCATCTTTTACTCCCGGGTCATCGGTGACGTTCATCAGCCGCTCATAGACGATTTTGGCCCGGGCTTCGGCGGCGATGTTCGAACGCATGTCTGCGGTGGGTTCACCGATGGTGTCAATGTAGGCGGCAGTCCACGGCACACCGGCAGAGTTGGTCAGCGGCGAGCCCGCCCCGTACAGCAGGCTGGTGATGTGCGAGTCATTGCCGGCGCCATTGAGGGCACGATACAACTCGCCCTCCTCTTCCACGCCTTCGGCCATCCGCCCCTTGGCGCCCTTGTTGAGCATGACGATGATGGAGCCGACGATCTCCAGATGGCTGAGTTCTTCGGTGGCGATGTCCATCAGCAAATCTTTGCGCCCCGGGTCGTCTTCCGCCAAGGCTTGGGTGAAGTAACGGGACGCGGCGGCCAACTCACCTTGAGCGCCGCCAAACTGTTCGAGCAAAAGGTTAGCCAGGCCCGGGTTGGGCTCGGCGACACGCACGGTGTATTGAAGTCGCTTGTTATGTAGAAACATGAACAAATCTCCTCAGGCTTACGGAAAAAGGCGCCCTGCTGGAATGCGCGCCTACCTTGCATGGGAAGTGGCCTGCGCGTGGAAAATTTCAAAATAAACCGACGCCTCACGACCAGCGGTAATGCGCTGCAGGCCAAGCGAAACGGCACTTGTAGCGCAGTTCTCTCAATCGGCGCCGTGGTTTTCCGACTCGGGCACGGCGTCGATGCCGGGCGTACCGCTGGCGGGTTTGATGCTGGCGTCAGCGGGTGTCGCGGCGCTGTCGGGATGGTCCCAATCGGTGGTCGCGTTGGGGTCTTCGTCGCGCCCGGCAGTGCCAATCACGCAACCGTCTTCATTGGGTGCGTCTGGTTGCTCAAGCGGCCGGTACTGTGGGTTGGATGGGTTGTGCTTCATGGCTGAAATGCTCCCGTTCACAGGTTAGGAACCTCGTTGGAACGACGCCTTTTTTTGGAGTGCGACGAAAAAGACGAATGGCAGGACCCTAAACTAAGCCGGCAGTTTCGATCTTATTAATACCGAAGCGCTGACCGGCAATAAAAGTTATACGAAGCGGCGCATCAACCAAGTTCCTGTATAACTTTTTCAGCGAAATCACCGTTCGTCGCCGGTTAGAAAAATCGGTAAAACATTTCCCAAACAGCCAATATCGGAATAAGTGTCCGTTGCGAAACGGCCAACTAACGAAACGCTAACTTAGCGATTGGAGAACTATCATGACTACAGGTAATAAAAACCCGGGCAACTTTGCCAATGATCGCGAAAAAGCCTCCGAAGCCGGTAAAAAAGGCGGCCAGGCGTCGGGCGGCAACTTCGCCAACGACCGTGAAAAAGCCTCGGAAGCCGGCCGTAAAGGTGGGCAGCACAGCCATGGCGGCGGTCGGAAGTCGGGTTCTTGAGTAACGGTGGGAGGGGCAGCCTGGCTGCCCCTTCAAACCAAACGCACAGAACA
This sequence comes from Pseudomonas sp. B2021, assembly GCF_018135665.1. Taxonomy (NCBI): domain Bacteria; kingdom Pseudomonadati; phylum Pseudomonadota; class Gammaproteobacteria; order Pseudomonadales; family Pseudomonadaceae; genus Pseudomonas; species Pseudomonas sp. B2021. The sequence goes on along the minus strand of NZ_SMOF01000001.1, from coordinate 2,384,240 downwards.
TAAGTGACATATTCATCACTGATAAATAATCGTAAACGTCGCCGACGCATTGGCCGGGCCTGGCGTGACTCGGTTGGCGGTTTGCAGATAACGGGCACGCAAGCGGATGTTGTAGCTGGACTCGAAGGACAGTGGGTTAATACCGCTGGCCCGATTCATCCCCAGGGGTACCGGGGTACTGTCTAGTGTCGCTACTTGGATGCCGACTCCGCTTGCGGCAGGCGAATTACCTGTGCCTGTGGGATCAATGCTCAGCACGCCCGTACTGGCATTGATCGCCGGGCGCGAGGAGTCGATGCGAAATTGCAGGGTGTTACCCGCTAGGGTTCCGCCGGAGCCAACGCCGGTGGGTGAATTACCACTTTGCGAAAGCCAGCCAGGTCCGGTGGTGGAATAGGTGCCATGGAACGCCGGGCAATCATTCAAGTTGATGGAAAAATCTGTCCACCCTGTGGCGCTGTTAAGCCCGGTGAACTTATTGGTCAAGTGCGTCCCCATCGGCACTGAAACATCCGGCGTACTGCATGTGCGCGAGACAATCTGGATACTGCCGGAGATGCCCATCCTGAAACCCTGCATCCTGGCATCGCCGAAGTTGCCAAACAGGCTCACGACCGGCAATGAGCTGCCCGCCAATACACCTGGCGTTACTTCCCCTAGTTTGATCAGTATCAATTCGAAGTTCGAAGGTCCATCAAACGGAATCAGGCAGCGAGAGCCCGATGTGCAGGCAGTCCAGGATTTGTTGGTTTGCCTGGGCAGCACGCCGCCGAGACTATTGATAACCACCCCCAGCCCTGGAATTCGGGTTCTGTAGACCTTGTTGGCATAGGGGCCGCTGGACCAATTGGCTAAGCCAGAAGTCGCCTCGACCGTCAACTCGGTCCACTGTTGAAACGGAGCAAACCGGCAGTCCAGCTCGGGTGCCTGGCCCAAGGCCATGCTGAAGCGCTGTCGATAGACTTCGGCGCCCACCGGCACATCACGTCCGACGGTAATCGCCGAGACCTGCAATGGCATGTTGCCCACTGCGGCCTGGATACCGTTGTTATATGTACAGGTCACTGCCATTGCCGTATCGGCCATCGCCCAAAGTGCCGCCAGCGCTAGGCTGGGTTTGATCAAAGCGCCCATGTTCATAACGGTACCTTTTGCATGTTGTTGGGCGGCGTGCTGCCCGCGACCTGTTTGCCGGCGGCGCAAATAGCGTCCACCTGCTGCAATTGCTGGCCCTCGCCGGGGCCGGGAGGAATCATCAGGGCACACTGTTGATGGGTCTTGCTGCCCCAGTTGATCAACAACTGGCGGGTTTCTGGCTTGATCCGGGCATAGAGCAGACCGCCCTGCCCGACCATCCCCACCGAGGCGCCTTCGCCGTCGGTCACGCCTGCGCCAAATGGCAAGCTGCTGCCATCGTCCAGGCGCACATTGAGCAGCACCGCACGGCCCTGATTAGTGGTGTATTTAAGATGCACCACGGCACCGGCGCGTGGGGCGACTTGTTGGCTGGTCTCGTTGAGTTCGACATCCAGCGAACTGCCAATCGGGTCGATGGCCACCTCGTTCAGCTCATAAGGCCGTAGGTACGGCACCACGGCATTGCCGCGACTGTCGAGCGTGAGGCCGGGGTATCCCGAAACCTTGGCGCCCGCGGCACCCGGCGCACTGACCACCGCCATGGTTTCGCCGCGGTACGGCGTCATGGTCACACCCTCGGCGTGGGCCACCACGGTGCCGCTGGCGCCCATCGAGGCGCTGGTATAGCCATCGCCACGCCCCAGTGCCGCACTGAGCATGGCTCGCCCACCCGTGTACTGACCGTTAAGCGCGGCGCTCTTGCTGTGGTTGGCGCCGTCATGGCCGAAATTGGCGCTATAGCCATATTGACGGTCTTGGCCGGCGGTGCCGCTGATACCGGCCTGCTCACTGTAATTGCCTTGGGTATCGCGGCCCACCTGCGCGGTTATTTGCGGAGTGTTACCCGACGCGCCGAAATCCAGGGGCATGCTCATGGTCAGCAAAAAGCTGTTCTCCATGTCGCCCAGCCCCATGCGGCTGCGGTTGGCATTCACACTGAAGCTGACGCGGTTGAACTGCTTGCTGTAGCTGAACTGGTACTGCACATCACTGCCCGGCTGATTCCAGTAGTTTTGCGCGTAACCGCTGATAGAGACTTGCCCCCAAGCCCCAAGGTTCTGGTCGGCGGTCACCGAAAAACGACTGCGCGGGCGACCGAACATGCTCGAATCCCAGCCATTTTTCTCGGCATCCAGCAGTTGGATGGCGTTGCTGAAATCCAGGTAGTCCTGAGTGGAAAACCGATAGGCCGCCAGCGAGAAGTTACTGCCGGTACTGAGCACATTCTTGCTGTACGACACCCGCATGCTCTGGCCCTTGGCAGCGCCGCCGGCCAGGTCGGTCTGGGCGTGCGTGATGTCCACGGCCATCGCACCGATGGGTGTGCCGAACGCCAGGCCGGTGAGCACCGCCGTGTAGTCATCGCTCGATTGCAGGCCGGCAAAACCGGTGAAGGTATTGTTCAAGCCGTACTGCACAGTCCCTTGCAGCAGGCGCGCCTGATCGTCGACGAAGTTGTTGCGGGTTTCACCCGCGGTGAGGCTGAACCGCGAGGTGCCGGGGCGTAGCAACTGGCTGACCGAGGCGTAGGGCACGATAAAGTTCTGCTCAGTGCCGTCGGCTTCGGCCACGCTCACGCTGAGGTCGCCACCATAGCCGGTGGAGTACAGGTCATCGATCACAAACGCGCCGGGCGCCACGGTGGTTTCCAGCAAGATATTGCCGGTTTGGCGAATGGTTACCCGCGCATTGGTGCGGGCAATACCCCGGATGACCGGCGCATACCCGCGCATCGAATCAGGCAGCATGCGGTCGTCAGTGGACAATTGCACGCCACGGTAGGACAAGGTGTCGAAGATCTCGCCGGTGGTGTTGGACTCACCCACCGTCAGTTGGCTTTTCAACGCGGTGATATCACGCTGAGCGTATGTGTCCAGAGCCTGATACCGGCTGCCCAAACGTGACTGCCAGCTCATGGACGCGTTGTGGCGCAGGCGCCAGTCCCCCAGATTCAGGCCCGCGTTGAGGCCCATGAACGCCGAATCGGAGTTGCCACTGCGGGTGCGGTTACGATTGGCGTTGAAGTTGTAGCTGAGCATGGCGGCCGTCACGCCACGGTCCCACAACTGCGGGCTGACGTAACCCCGCGCATTACGCTTGAGCGCCACCTGGGGAATGCTCAGGTCCAGCGCCTGGTTCTCTGGGGAGAAGTTCGCGGTAGCGCCAGGGATTACCTGCCACACTGCCGGGCACGCCTGACTGTCGAGCAGCGTGCTGGCCTCGGGCGTAAGGCTGGCCATTTGCACACCCTGGCGCTCAAGCAAGCCACGGTTCATACACACCACCGGCTTGCTGCCGTCGGCCTGGGCGTCAATGCGAATATCCTGCCGGTTGTTCAGTTGCCCGTTGAGGATGATGTCGGCTCGGTATTGACCGGGCATCACCGGGTTGCCGGCCTGGTAGGCACTCAGGTCAAGATTGCGCGAGTCTTCGGGCAGGAAGGCGTCATTGAACTGCACTTCTTGCGCCAACGCGCCTTGCATGCTCCACACGCCTGGAGCAATGGCCAATGCCTTGAGGATCAGGGCAGTGAGCGGATTCAAGGCGAAGCGAGGCCGCGCCCGCAGAAAAAGCCTGGAGCAAGAAAAGGTCGACATAGATGACTCGCGGGTAAAAACGTCAGGAATGGATCAGGGCTGCAGCGTGTTGCGGGTCGGGACCAACGCGCCGTAATCGTTGATGGCGCTGAACTCCACTTGTGCCTGGCTCGACGGCCTGGCCTTGAGCGTGGGCAGCGCGAACTGCCGGGTTTCCCCAGGGCCGACCATGCCGTCCTCACTGCGATAGCGTTGGTTACCCGCCACTAGGTCCAACTCGATCAGCGAGACGTGGAACGCCGACGGGTTGTACGCCTTCAGCGCCAGGCCTTGGCCATCGCGTGCCGTAACCAATTGCCACTGCACCTGCTCAACCGCCTCATTGGGATTTCCAGGCAAGCCGACCGGGCGATAGAACAGCTTGATGCGCGAACGGAAAGCCATTTGCAGCGTGTTGAGGTCTGCACCCGCCTCGGGTTTGGGCGGGATTTCGAGAACGTTGAGCCAGAACACCGACTCTTTGTCCTGCGCCAAAGGCGCGCCGGTAAAGAGCACTCGCAAGCTTTGGCCCTTGGTCGGGTCAATGCGCGCCACCGGGGGCGACAATAGGAACGGCGCCTTGGAGCTGGTGGGTGTCGATTCGACGCTGCCGGTGTCGATCCATGATTGGACCAGTGCGGGCAACGTGCCGTTATTGTTCAGTTTTACGGTGATTTCTTTCTGGTCCGCCGGATAGACCAGGCGCGTACCGGTAATCACCACTGCAGCGAATGCATGGGAACACATCAGTGTGGCCAGGCCGATCAGCAGCAGTGGTTTGAATGCACGTGTGCACGACATAGAGCAATCCCTTTACCGTCTGGATGCACGCCCTTCAATACCGAGCAGGGCGTGTGTCCAAAGCCTGCGACTTACTGATAATTGATGGAGTAAGTCACGGAGCCCACAACGGTGCCCGGCGTGGTAGCCGACTGGGCGTAGTACTGAACGGCGTACGGCAGCACAGCGGTCAGGGCAGTTGGGTCAACAGTTACGCGGCTGGTGGAGGTAACCTGAGACGTGTTGCCGGCCTTGATCGCGTTGCCATTGGTGGCATCCACCAACTGCAGTTGGACCTTGGTGGCTGAACCGCTGATGTTCTTCACATTACCGCTGGCCGGATCCACGCCACCGCCCGACTCAAAGAACGCCGCCGCGGTTTTGATCGCAGCAGAGCACTTGCTCAGTTCGATGTTGAAACCGGTCTGGCCAGCTACTTGCCCGGCGGAAGCCAAGGAAGCGGTGGAGATGGTTGGCAAGGTGACGGTGGTCGCGCCGGAAGCTGCTGCACCATTGACGGCCACTTGGCAGGTTTCGGCTTTCAGCTCACCGTTGAAATCAATTTTGCCGTCCGAAGCCATGGCAGCAGAAGAGACGGTGGCAGCGACCAGTACAGCGAGGGCGCGAGCTTTGTAATTCATGAGTAACTCCGAGAACGCGATAGGCTTGATTAAGTTGTGAAGTTCCCTGGACGGGAAATACTTCTGCGTTGTTGCGAAATGAAGTGTAAGCAGCGCACTTAATTTTCAAAATAGGAGTGCTCTGAAAAACAAATAACCCGGGCAAATCACCTTATAAACAGGCGATTAAAATCAACAAACAAAGTCACCCACCATAGTGGGCTGGCTTTAATAAGCCAACAGACAAAGCGTCTATAGGAGTGGTCCTAAAAGCGCGCCTGAACGGTATATTTAAATCCAGCTTATATAATGAGTCATCGTTATCCTGATCATCAGATGTTGACTGACCCACCGTTATCGCAGCCTAAGCATCTACACAACTTCGAGGTTAGGCTGGACCCGTGGCGGCCTGACATCCGACGCTTATCTACCTGGCGCGCCGCAGTCCAAATGTGGGAGCTGGCTTGCCTGCGAAGGCGGCCTGACAGTCAACACAGTTGGATTGGGTACATATCCGTTCCTGCGGTAACGGCCACCTAGGGTTCCGCCCTGACGGCGGCTCCCTTTTGAACAGCGCAAAAGCAAGCAAAACGCTCTTGCCCCACCACTCGGCACCTCGCTTAGGCTCGGTGTGCCCGTAATCCGCCAGTGATTTGGGGGCCGCCTGAACGGCTCGCTTCGCATCGTGGTTACCATTGAGCGCTACAGAGTTGTATAGATACCCATCGCTATCGCAGGCAAGCTCTAATGCCGTTCAGTTAAGGCATTTTGTAGGAGCGAGCTTGCTCGCGAAAAACTCACAGGCGCCGCGTTCATTCAGGAA
>NZ_SMOF01000001.1:2329747-2378264 GCF_018135665.1 Pseudomonas sp. B2021 | reverse complement strand
GCGTTCATTCAGGAAGCACACATTATCGTTGACGTTTTTCGCGAGCAAGCTCGCTCCTACAGAGGGCGATATACGCTTAACTGAACGGCATTAAGGCAAGCCCCACCTGTGAGAACGAGCGGGTACAGCAACGAGGCTATGCTGGCGCAGGCCTTTGACCAAGCAGCACGCTGAGACGCTCGGCTATCTGCTGCGCTGGCCAGTCACGCTCATCGCGCAATAGCCGTTCCAGGCTTTCGACAGTGCTCACCAGGTCGTCCCGCTCCAGCCCCAGCGCCGCCCCGTGCAGACGCTGAACTGCCTGCAACGCTTGGCTTCGCTCGCGCAAGGCCAGTGCCTCGATCAAGTCGTTGAAGGCCGTGCGCAGGATATGCGACTCCTCCTCTGACTCTTCCTTGGGCATTGCCGGCAGCGGACCTTGCGGCATGTCACACCAAAGCTCGATCATCTGCTGCAACTTGGCTGGTGTAACCGGCTTGACCAGCACCCCGTCGAGCCCCGCATCAAAACAACGCTCTAGGTGCTCGTTATCGCTGAAGCCCGCGACAGCTACAAGCGGACAATGGGCACGCTGCAACACCTGCTCCAACTCACGAAAGGCGCCCGCCAGCGGCTCGATTTCACTGTTTGGCAAGTCGCAATCGATCAATACCATATCGACCCGTCGCACATTGAATAGCGTCAACCCTTGGGCGCCATCAACCGCCAGCAACACCCTACAACCCAGCGCTTGCAGGTGTGCAGGCAGTGTCTGTTGGCCGGTCACAGGCGCCTGCACCACCAACACGTGTGCACCGTTACCCTCCACTTGGGCCGGCGCCGCTTCAGCCTGGGGTATATCCAGGGTCTTGGCCCACTCGACGGACAGTTTGACTTCAACCTCAGTACCCACGCCTTGGGTGCTGTTGAGGGTCAGCTCACCCGACATCAGCCTCACGAGGCGACGGCAAATCACCAGGCCAAGCCCGCTACCACCGGTACGTTTGTAAGAATGCTTGGCCCGTGCATAGGGCCGAAACAGGCTGGCCTGCGCCTGCTGTGACAAGCCAATGCCGCTGTCGATGATGCGGATCAGCACGTGCGGCACAGGAACCTCTGGCCATTCAACCACCTTGAGCTGCACCTCTACCCCGCCTACCTCGGTGAACTTGACCGCGTTGGAGATCAGGTTGCGCAGCACCTGACTCAAGCGCATGCCCTCCAGCATCAAGGGGCCGCTGGGGCGTTCACCACTCAATGTCAGCAACAGGCCTTTTTCTTCGGCGCCGGCGCGATACTCCTCCACCACCTGCTGGACTAAGGCCCAGAGGTCCACAGGCTCCAGGGTCAGGCTCAGTTGCCCGGCCTCCATCCTGGAAATGTCCAGCACGTCATCCACCAGCCGCAGCAAGGTATTGGCGCCGCTGTTGGCCAATTGAGTGAAGTGGCGCTGCTGTTCGTCCAGCGGTGTGTGCTCCAACAACTCGATAGCCGCCAGCACCGCGTTCATCGGCGAACGCACTTCATGGCTGACCACCGCCAAAAACATCGCCTTTTCCCGCTCGCTCTGCACGGCCTGGCGGCGCTGACGACGGCTTTGCCAGGCGAACGCGATCAACAGCAGCACCACCGACAGCAACAGCCACAACTCACCCTGGAAATGCTCGGCGATGTCCTTGATCGTCGGAATGTCCAGGTTCATGTCATCGAACCAGGCGTCATAGATCGCTTTGCGCTCATCGTTGCTGATGGACCCCAGCACTTTCTCCAGGATCGACAACAGGATCTCGTCGCTGTCACGCACCGCCATGCTCACGCCGGTGTGCAATTGCGGCACCACCCCGGATACTTGCAACACCCCCTGATACTGCCGGGAAAGATAGGGGATCAGTAACCATTCAGAGGCGATGGCGGCATCCGCCCGACCGTCCTTGACCATCGCCATGATGTCGACGGCGTTCTGGCCGGAGATCACCGTTATGCCGGGGACCTTCTGCTGCAAAAACGCCTGATACCCCTCGCGCCCCAACATCACCAGGCGTTTGCCGGCAAGTTGTTCCAGGTCCACGAATGGCTGTTGGCCAAAGCGGCTGACGAGGATGGTGGAACTGGTGTTGTAGGGCGTCGTATAGCGCATGCCCAGGTCCTTGACCGGATCGTCATCGCGGCGCCGGGTCGGCAAGATATCCACCTCGCCGCTGATCAGCATGTCCTTGCGGGCGCTACGATTGCCGGTGACCACCGACTGGAAATGCAGGCCGGTACGCGCCGCAATCAGCCCCAGGTACTTGGCCGATAATCCACGCAACTGGCCGTCGCTGATGTACTCGAAGGGCAGCAGGTTGTCGAACACACCGACACGCAGCACGGGGTTGGCGGCGATCCAGTCACGCTCTTGCTGGGTCAAGGTCATCGACGGCGGGTCGGCCTGCGCATCGGCCAGGCCCGCGCTTGCCAGCAGCAACCACCCCAGCAGCAGGCGCAACCGTGCAACCCTCATGGTTGCGTCATCGGCGGCGGCGCGACCATGGCCAGCATGTCCAGCGGGGTCTCCTCGCTCGCGGCACGCCAGTGCTGAACCAACGCCTGAAGCGTGTGCACGTAAACCGGGTTGCCCCAGCCCTCCTCTGCCCGCAACAGGTTCTCCATGTGCGCGGCCGCCTGGGCCAGGGCCGGCCATTCGATGATCAGTGCCGCGCCGTGTAACCGATGGGCAACATGGATGGCCGAAGGGCGATCACAGAGCGCCATCGCCCTGAGCAGGCTCCCCAGGTCAGCCGCCATCTCACGGTTGATAGCGGCCTGATCAAGTGTAGGGGCCATCAAGCTGGCACGCGGTGCCGCCAACGTGACGCCGCACCACTGCTCGATCACGTCACTCAACTGCCCCAGACGTATGGGCTTGCTCAACGCCCCATCCATGCCCGCCGCCAGGCAGCGTTGAAGGTGCTGCTCGCCGGTCAAGGCGGAAATGGCAATGATCGGGCAGCGCGCTCGCCCCCATTGCTGTTCGAGCGCCCGCAGTTCGCAGACCAGGCTGTAGCCGTCCTGATCCGGCAGGTCGCAGTCCATCAATACCAACGCGTAAGCGCTCTCAGCGAACCGCACGCGGGCCTGGGCCGCATCGGCGGCAATCACTGGCACACAACCAAACCCGCTGATTTGCGCCCGCAGCACTTCCTGGTTGGCCAGGGTGTCTTCCACCACCAGCAGCTGCAAACCATCGGTGACATGCAAAGGCATTGGGGCCGGGGCTCGCGTCGGTTCAGCGGCCTCAGGGGCAAGGGTTGCGGGCAAGTACAGGTTGATACACGTCCCCACTCCCGGCTCGCTGCGCAGGGTCAGCGAGCCTTGCATCAAATCGACCAATTGCCGACATATCATCAGCCCCAGGCCGCTGCCTCCCGCACGCTTGTAGGACTGACTCGCCTGGGCATAAGGCCGGAACAAAGAGGCCTGCACCGCTTCGCCCATACCGATGCCGGTGTCGCGGACTTCAACCTGCAACTGATGCTTACCGTCCAGCAAGTCTTCCAGGCGCAGGGTGATGTCAACAGCGCCGGTATCGGTGAACTTGATGGCGTTGGACAACAGGTTATGAAACACCTGCGTCAGCCGCGAACGGTCAAGCCACAACGACGGCAGGGGTGTCTGCACGCTCACATTCAGACTCAAGTGTTTTTCCCCCGCACGCAGGCGATGCAAGCCCACTACGCCATGCACCAGCGCGATGACATCCGTCGCCTCAAGTGTCAGGCGTAACGCCTTGGCCCCTGAATCCGGCCGGTGCAGCACATCATCGAGCAAGCGCACCAGCATATTGGCGCCGCTGTTGGCCAAGTGCGCGAAGTGGCGCTGCTGGTCATTGAGTCGGGTGTGCCACAGCAGCTCCATGGCCGCCAGCACGGCGTTCATTGGCGAGCGTATTTCGTGACCCATCACCGCCAGGAACATGGTTTTTTCCTGCTCGTTCCGCTCGGCCTGCCGCTGCTGGCGGTAACCGCGATAGACCAGCACACACAAGCCAATCAACGCCAACATGCCCAGAATCAAAAGGTGCAAGTAATGGCTGGCGATGTCCCACAGGGTCGGCGCATCTACCTCCAGGTCCCGGTACCAATGCTCGTACATCGCATTCTGCTGTGAGGGGCTGATCGAGCCTAGGGCTTTGCCAATGATCGAGGCCAGCATGGCGTTATCGGTGCGCACCGCCATGTTCACATCCAACATGCTACTGCCCACCACGCCAGAAATTTCCAGCACGCCCTGAAACTGTCGATACAAATAGGGCATCAAGAAGGCTTCGGAGGCCACGACTGCATCGGCACCACCGTCCCGGAGGGTGTTCAGCATGGCCAAGGCCTGGGGGCTTTTGATCAGAGTGGCTCGGGGTGCCCTTTTTCTGAGCAACTGCTCGTAATACTCCACATCGGGGATCACGACGGTTTTATCTTGTAGCTGGTCAAGGTCAAAAATATCGGCGTCGTCGACACGGGTCACGATGATCGGCACGGTAGTGTCGTAGACCAGCGCGGTAAGATCCTCGATAGGCGGCTCGTCACGAAAGCGAAAGTGCGAAGACAGCAGGTCTACCTGGCCATCCAACAGCATGCGCTCACGTGCAGCCCGGGTCTTGACCGGCACATAGGTGAATTCAAGCCCCGTGGCATCGCGCACATATTGCAGGTACTGCACCGGCCGCCCCTGCAGCACGCCACGACTCATGTACTCGAAGGGGACCAGGTTTTCCATCACCCCCACTCGAAGGACCGGATGCTGCGCTATCCACAGCCGCTCCTGCTCCGTCAGCTCAACCGGCGCCGCACAGGCAAGCGCGGCATCCAGCATCAGCAACATGAATAAGAGGGCACCCGGTCGCCATCGCCTCATGGTGAGCCGATGATTTTATTGAGCTTGAACAGTTCATTGTTCGAGGTGACCCCCAATTTGCGAAACGCTGAGGTTTTCTGGGTGCTGATGGTCTTGATGCTGCGATTGAATTTTTCTGCGATTTCACTCACGGTCATGCCCGCCAGATAGCAGCGGATCACCTCCTGCTCACGGCTGGTCAGCTCGGCCTGGACCAGGGCATCCGAGGCTTCGCTGGGGTCTTTGCGCGTCTCGCTGGTGACGGTTTCCGCCAGGCGATACGTCATGTCGGTGCTCAGGTACACCGCGCCGGAGACTACCTTGCGAATGGCCTTGACCACTTGCGTCATGTCCTCGCCCTTGCCAACAAAGCCACGGGCACCGACCCGCATGGCCAGGGCCACGGTAGCCGGGTCATGATGGGCGGACAACACCAGGATCTGGCAACTGGGAAACTTGACCCGCAAGGCGCGGATCAGCGATACGCCATCCATCTCGTCGGGGCTCAGGGAGAAATCCAGCAGCAGCAGGTCAGCCGGAGCGCTGACCAGGCCGGCGAGCAAGTCGCGGCTTTTTTCATAAATGCCAACCACGTCAAAGTTGGCCTCGGCCGCCAAGGTGTTGGCGAGCCCATGCCGAACAACAGCGTGGTCGTCCAATAGAGCAATGCGTACAGGTTTCATCGTATTCGAACCCACTTGGCCCCGCTTAGGTGGCGCGGTCAAACAACAGGGACAGCTATTACGGCACTTCAAGGAGTATATGCAACAACCGCCAAAGGGCACGCCCGCCTACCGCTGTTTTTGCGCGCGTCGGCGTGGCCTGCGTTTAGCGTTAAACACTCTCGATGATGTGCTTGATCCGAAACAGCTCGTTGTTGGACATCACGCCCAACTTGCGAAAAGCCGAGGCCTTTTGCGAACTGATGGTCTTGATACTGCGGCTGAATTTTTCAGCAATTTCGGTGATGGTCATGCCGGCCAGGTAACAGCGGATCACCTCTTGCTCCCGCGCAGACAGGCTGACAAAACGCATCGCGTCATCGCGTGATTGCTCCTCACCGTCATAGTTGACCGCCGTGGCTTCGGCCACCCGATAGGCCATGTCGGCACTCAGGTAGACAGCGCCCGAAGCCACCAGCCGCACTGCGCTGATCAATTGGCTCATGTCTTCACCCTTGCCGATAAACCCACGAGCACCGACGCGCAGGGCAAGAATCACCGTGGCCGCGTCATGGTGTGTGGAAAACACCAGGATTCGGCAGCCCGGGTACTTTACCCGCAGGGCACGGATCAGCAGGATGCCATCCAGCTCATGAGGGCCGAGCACAAAATCGAGCAACAACACCTCGGCCGGGTGTGTCAGCAGGCCGGCCATCAACTCACGACTGCGAGCGTAGACCCCCACCACTTCAAAATCAGGTTCCTGTACCAACCGATTGACCAAACCATGCCGCACGATTGCATGATCATCCAGCAAAGCAATTTGTAGGCGTTTCATAAATGACGGAACACTCTGTATAGCGTGCAAAAAAATGGACAACGACGCTGCCTCACTCTGAATAAGTTAAGGTCCTCTCAGACTCATCCATTTCATCAATTACATCCGTGCAACTGAACATCACACGCCACACGCTCACTCCCTATAACTTAACGCGCACAGGCTCACCATCGCAGTTAAAAAATGCGCCAATTCTTCACAATAACAACGGTATAAAACTTAATAGATCTGCGAAAAACTTAATATAAGAAAACTCCTAAAAACCAAGAGCTGACCTACACACATCAAGTTCCAATACTTACTTGCCCGCCAAACTTTACAGCCTCAGCCGTTCTTTTCCCGCTCAATCACAAAGTTCAAGAAGGCGTCTATTTCCATCGGGCGCGCCAGCGCATAGCCCTGCCCTACCCGGCAACCCAGGCGGTGCAGCAGGGGGATCGTGGACTCGTCCTCGATCCCCTCCGCCACCAGACTCAGGTTGAGCAGACGTGCCCAGTTGACGATGCCGGCGATCACCTTGCGTGACGAGGCGTGTTGCTCGACACCGCGCACAAACGAGCCGTCGATTTTCATTTCATCAAACGACAGGTTCGCCAACAGCTTGAAAGTGGCTGCGCCGCTGCCGAAGTCATCCAGCGAAACCTGAAAACCCTTGGCGCGAATAGTCGTCAATGACGCCGAAAGATGCAGCTCATCCGGCTCCTGCACATCTTCGGTCAGTTCGACTTTCAGCAAGCGGCTCGGCAGATCTGCCTGGCGCATGCGCAAGGCCAGGCGCTCGGCAAAATTGGGGGTGCACAGGGTCTTGGCCGACGCATTCACCGCGATAGGGATCGTAATGTTTTCGCGCTTTAACGCTAGCATCACGCGCAGAGTCCACATCTCCACCAGGCTGAACAGCAACAGGTCCAGGCCGAGACGGTTGACCAGCGGCATCAACACCGCAGGCGGAATTTCACCAAAGCGCGGGTGCTTCCAGCGCACCAACGCCTCAGCGCCGACGATGCGCCGGCTCAGCAACTCGAACTGTGGCTGAAAGACAAAGCGCAATCCCTCGCCGGTGGTCAGGGCGTTGATGACTTCATCCTCAGCCAGCGACTCAAACGTCATGGCCTGCAGCTTGGGGTCCGGTTGAGCGAGGGTCAGCAGCACCGTGCGCAAGGCATCGCCCAGCTCCAGCGGGCCACCGTCACGCAAGATCTGCACGCTGATTCCCGCCGACTGCGCCAGGCGCGAATGGGATTCCAGTGCGCTGATGGCTACGCCGCCCATGTGCTTGACCCACAACTGCTTAGCGGGCGCTTCGCACGCCGGTGTAACTGTTGCTTCGATCAAATTTTCCTGCACATTCAGGGTGGTTTCGCCGGTCCAGAAAATACTCGGAAACTGCATTAACGTACCCGCGTCATGCAGTGCTTTGAGCACACTTGGCAACATCAGGCCATCGCCACACTCGGAGCGGATTTCGCACACGATGATGTCCACGCGGTGCGCGCTTAACCACGCCTGCAGCGCCTCCAGCGAGGCGACCGTGGCCAGCGGCGTGACCCCCATGCCACCCAACGCAGAGGCGAGGCGCAAGACACACGCAGGGTCGGTTGCCAACGTGATCACGCGCAGGGCGCTGAACTCGTTAGGCACGGCGGCATTTAAGATCATGACAAAGAATTTCCCGAGATTGTTTCAGCGAAAAAGCTTATCAGTGCCTAAAAAGAAGCAAATAGGAATGGGACTAAAAGCATAAAACTGAGGCGGTGGCGGGTCCCGCGAAAAGCGTGCAATAGCTCACATCAGGATTAATTGGATTCCAGCAACGGTCTGCCCGAGCGCTGTTTTATTTGCACATCCACCCGATCCATGACGCGCGCCAGAATCGATCGGTCCGGAACACCGGAGGCAATAAAGCCGCAGCGTTGCGCCGTGACTGGATTATCGGGAAACGCTTGCAGGGTCACGCCCTGATAAATCAATGAGTGTCTGACACACGCGTACTCCTCAAGCATTTGCTTAAACTGTGCGCCCGCCGCGTGCACGGTTTCTTCATTGATCACCAACAGATCAAATACATCCCTTGCGTTATCCAATAACGTAATCAACACCTTGAGGGAATCGACAGGCACAACGCGGTGGTATCCCAAATGGCCAAGGTCTTTTTCAATACTCATTCGCCGGGTGGCATCGCTATCTACCAACGCGATCCGCAAACGTGGATTGGACATAAAAGCCCTCCTGATTGACATCAAATATTGCTGCGCGAGTTCAACTGGGTCGCCAGCCAGGCCAACGCGCGCGCAGCGTTCATGGGACGAGCACAGAGATAGCCCTGGGCCTCGTTGCATCCCAGCTTCAGTAATCCCAGGCGCTGGTTTTCGTTCTCGACGCCCTCCACCACCACTCGCATGCCCAGTGCCTCGCCCAGTGCCAATGTGCTACTGACCACGGCACGGTTGCGCGCACTGCTTTGAAGATCGCGGGTAAATGCGGCGTCCAGTTTGATTTCGGTAAACGGCAACTGGCACAGGCGCTCCAGCGAGGAATAGCCGGTGCCGAAGTCATCAATCGACAGGCCGGCACCCATCATGCGCAGTCGTATCAGGGTGTCGAGCACGGCGGGAGAAACTTCCAGCAGGCCGCATTCAGTGATTTCAAACGTCAGACGACACGCAGCAATGGCGTGGGATTGGAGTGAGTCGCAAAGACGCGGCAGTAATAAGCCATGACCGAGCTGGTCGGACTCCAGGTTAAACGCCAGCGATAGGAACTGCTCCTGCTCTGCCAACTGCTGCAAGAACTCAAGGCCTTGTTGCAACAGCGCGAAGAACAGTTCATCCAACGCGCCAACTTGAGCGAGCAACGGCAAAAAATCTGCCGGATACAACAGGCCGTATTGTGGATGTTGCCAACGCGCCAGCACTTCAAAACCGCGCACCTGCCCCGTGCTCAAATTGAACTTGGGCTGGAAAAACGCCTTGAACTCATGCCTTGAAAAACCCCCAGCCACGCAGGCCTTGCTCAAGAACCCAGACCGGCTGCTTCGGCGCGCCTGCTTTGTCGGCGCCCCAATCCTCTCCAGGTAGCGGCTGAGCATAGGCGCAATGGCGCTTGCTGGCACCGGGAAGTCCACATAACCCAATACACTGATGCCCAACAGGCCTGCCATGCGATCAATTGCATCGTGCAGGTCCGTGCCATGGGCGCTGAACATAATGAGCGCTTTAGCCAAGTGGCCACGGCCGAGCACTTCGATGGCCCTCAAGCCGTGTGCGCCCTCGTCCTTCAAGTTGCACAAGGCGATATCGACAGGCCCGGTACGCTCGAGCAACTCAACGGCCGCCGCGACATCGGCAACGGCGGCCACCTCTTCACACCCGACCTCTCGGAACACCTGGGTGGCAACAAGCCGCTTGAACGGGTGTTCTTCGATGACCAGAACACGAATAGGTAGGAAGGACATGGCAGAGCACACATAAGTGGGGATGTGCGAATTATCGGCAGAGCTTCAGCCGGCGTATTTAGGAACGCTCCTAGAAAGGGCCAGAAATCTGTACGGCATTATCGAAAGCTAAAGCAATGCGAGCTCATCGGGACAAGGTAAAACACCGGCCTCCAAGCAGCCATTACCTTGCCAGTATTTACGCCAACTGATTCTGAGCTAGCCTTAACGCGCTGAGTCCTTTATGCGGTGAACTCATGGATACGTTAACGAAAGCCGAAATCGAAACGGCCCTTTCCGCTCGCCTTCCCAAGTGCGCGGTCAAGTGCGCGCTCAACCCGGACGGCAGCCTTTCAGTCACTGTAACGGCGCACGGTATGGACCAATTCACCATCGCCAACATCAACCGCGCCCACTACCACGGTGTTTCCGGGATCAACCGGCTTGTGCGGGAAATACGTGAAGAAATGGTCATCGCCAGGCAGTCTTTCTGGCTGTCATCGGTGGGGTAACAGATATGCCAGACGCTACTGACGCAACGCTGCAACCGGTCAACATTGAATACCTGCAAGACACGCTGTTCGGTGTGAACACGCTCGCCAGCGAGTGCATGGCGCAGCTTGTGCGCGCTGCGCCCGGTGTGCAGTTGCGGCTTGCGCCGCCATGGCCCGCGCAATTGCTGAAGGCCCACTGGATTAGCTTTGAATGGAACGGTCAGGCCTATCGTGGTGTGGTGCAGGAGGCTAAGTCCTTAACCAATGGCGACTTGCTGCTGGACATCGAACCGCAGCCGTAAACGCGCGCACTTGGCAGCATTAGGCGCGTTCACCCACCAACGCCCGCTGGTGAAAATGCGGCAGCCATTTCAATGCATGAAGAGACGCGGCCAACTGCACCTGCTCACGAGAGCCCATAAAGTGTTCCTTGCGACTGAACACACTCAGTGCCCCGCCGTTTCGATAAGCCCAAGCAAAACAGACAGTGCCTGGAGGAATGCCGTCCATCCCATCCGGCCCCAGCAGGCCAGTGGTGGCGACCGCCACATCGGCGGGGCTGTCGCGCAGCGCGCCTTGGGCCATTTCCTGGGCGACCTCACAACTGGTGAGGTTGAACGTTTCGATGGTGTAAGGGCGTACGTTTAACAGCCGCTGTTTCGCCTCTGGCGAATACACCACGTACCCGCTTTCGATCCATGAACCGCTGCCGTCGACCTGGGAAAGCAAGGTGATGATCTTGCCTGCGGTACACGACTCCGCCGTCGTGATGACCAATTGATGGTGCTTGAGGTATTCAACGATAGAAGCAGCGACCGACATGCTGAACGCTCCTGTGCAGAGGGGTGTTGCTGATTGATTTTTGTCAAAAAAAATCGATTTGTAAAAAAGAATTTCGAAAATCTGCTGGGGTCTACAGAGGAACATCCCCCAGGAGACAGCACCATGAAGTTCGCGAAATTCTGCCAAAAACTCTCCAACCAGGCGGGCAGCTCAAAAACCTTTCTGACAGCCGTCAGCTTGATTGCTGTTTGGGCGCTCACCGGGCCTTATTTTCAATACAACGACACCTGGCAGTTAATCATCAACACCTCCACCACCATCATCACCTTCCTGATGGTGTTCCTGATCCAGAATACCCAGAACCGCGACAACGATATTCTTCATCTGAAACTGGACGAGCTGATTCGTGCCACCAAAGAAGCCCACAATGCGGCGTTGAGCCTGGATAAGCTCGGGTCGCGAGAGCTGCAGAAATTGCGCGAGCAATACAGCAAGTTGGGGCAGCCTAACGCGGTTGATGACAGCGAGCGGGAGGCGGATTCTTCCGGTTCTTCTAGCGGCCCGATCTGAGGCCTACGTAGGTCTGCGTGGGCCTGCGTGCCTTGGCACAACGCTGTAGCGTTCAAAGGTAACCACGATGCGAAGCGAGCCGCTCTTGATCTTGCTCTGCTTTTGATCTCAGGCGCCCCGTTAAACCACGCTGGCCGAACGCAGGCTTGAATTCGTGGGTAACCCGGCAGGACGCCGGGTTAGCCGCCCCGCGCCATGGATGGCGCGTGGCGGCGGCCCACGGATTCAAGCCTGCGTTCGGGCACACCGAGCCTAAGCGAGGTGCCGAGTGGTGGGGCAAGAGCGCTTTGCTTACTTTCGCGCTTTTCGAAAGTGAGCCGCCGTCAGGGCGGAACCCTAAGTGGCCGTTACCGCAGCAATGGATATGCACACAATCCAACTTTGTCGCCTGCCAGGCCGCCTTCGCGAGCAAGCCCGCTCCCACAGTTTGATCGCGGGGCATCAGATAGATAGGGGCCGGCTGGGAGGCCGTCATCGCCGGCAAGCCACATGCGTGAGTGTTCAACTCAAAGCATTTTGAACGCTCCGCACGCTCGTCTTTCCAACGAGAACAGGATTAAACCTGGCTTTGATCCTCGAGCGTGAACACACCGGCAACAGGAGGCAGCCGACCATGACTGACAACCCCACCCAACCCTTAGCCGCAGTAGCGATGCTGGCCCTGCTCAGCGCCTGCGCTGGCAACAACTCACCCTCGAATGTCGAGGCCCCCGGAAAACCCACGAAGCCCTCGACCCGAACGCTGGAAGCCGGCGCCGCCCTGCTGCAATCTCGCCCACCGATTGACGCACTGAACGCCTACCTGGACGGCTTTCACTTCTACAACGGCCATCCCGATGTACAAATGGAAGCCCATCACTACTGTGCAATCCTCAACGAGGAGGTCATCCAGTGCGTGATCTACGACGGCAACCGCAAGGATGCCAAGTTGATGGGCGTGGAGTACATCATCAGCGAGGCGCAATTCAACACGCTGCCCGCGCCTGAGAAGGCGCTGTGGCATAGCCATGTGCATGAAGTGAAGTCAGGGCAACTGGTGGCTCCGGGAATCCCCGAGGTGGCGGAGCATGCACTGATGGAGAAGCTGGTGCACACCTACGGCAAGACCTGGCACACCTGGCATACCGATCTGGATAAACGCCTGCCCCTGGGTGTCCCGCAGTTGATGATGGGGTTCACCGCTGACGGCCAGGCCGACCCGCGTATGGTCGCCGAGCGAGATAAACGCCTGGGCATCGACAGTACCGAAAAGAAAAAGGCTCGCGCCGATATCCCCGCGCCGCCCATCGCACCCGGTGCAGACGCGTGGCGCCAGGGCACGGTTATCCAGATCGCCGACCCAACCCAAAAGGCCCACCGGCACTGACGCCGCCATTCAGTCATTTGGATTGAACGATCATTTGCGGGCCCTTCTCTACCCAAGACCAGCCAAAGGAGGATGTCATGATGATTGATACCGCAACCGGAATGAGGCCTGGCGAGCGATACGCCGTGGAAAACCTGGAGCGCACCCCGAACTTCAGCGGGTTTTTCTTGGACGGAAAATATTACCTGGGCCCTGAACTGATGACGGCAGTCGGATGGCTTGAGGGCCAGACGTTTATCTACGATGAGCTCGATGCCACAGGCGAACCGGTGTTTCCCGACCGCGTCGCTGGCACCCTCGAAAACTTGACCCTGATACTGACTGACGGCGCCCGCCTACAACTGCACCCGGTGCCCGTCCACGTGCCCGAGGATTCGCCTGGCGTCATGCAGGCCAAGGGGAAACTGCACGGCAAAACCGTGGTGATCACCGGCGCCTCCAGTGGCATTGGCCGCGCGGCTGCTCACGCCTTTGCCGAGCAAAGTACCCGCTTGGTGTTGGCGGCCCGAGATGAAAAAGCCTTGGAAGAGGTCGTCGAGGAATGCGCTGCGCGTGGCGCCGAGGCCATCGCCGTTAAAACCGATGTGACCCAGGGCGACCAGATGCGCGCCCTTGCCGAACAGGCGGCGGCCTTCGGCAATGGCCGCATCGATATCTGGATCAACAACGCCGGAGTAGGTGCGGTCGGCAGTTTCGAGGACACGCCCCTGGAAGCCCACGAACAGGTGCTGCAAACCGACCTGCTCGGGTACCTGCGCGGCGCCCACGTAGTGTGGCCCTATTTCAAAGCCCAGCACCGCGGCATTCTGATCAACACCTTGTCGCTGGGCAGTTGGGTAGCCCAGCCCTATGCCGTCGCCTACTCCGCCAGTAAATACGGCCTGCGCGGCCTGACTGAGGCACTGCGTGGCGAGCTGACTGACTACCCGGATATTCATGTGTGCGACATCTATCCCGCCGTGATGGACACACCGGGCTTTCGCGATGGCGGCAATTTTACCGGCCACGAGTTGACGCCACCGCCACCGGTCTATGACCCGCATAAAGTCGCGCAAGCGATGGTGGCCTGTGCGCTGCAACCCAGAGACAGCACCACGGTAGGCAGCGCTGCCACCGTGGCCCGCGTCGCGCATTTTTTGCTGCCTGGCTTTGCCCGGTTATCCGGTTGGCTCACCCGCCTCGGCCTGGAGCGCAGCCAGCGCGCCGCGACCTCTGCGGGCAACCTCTACACCCCGGCAAGCGGCGAACGTCGTGTCGAAGGCGGCTGGCGGCAAACCCGCCGTACGCCCTATGGCATTGTTGCAATAGGCGCAGCGCTGCTAGTGGGTGGCGTTGTCGTTGCGCGCAAATATTCAGCTCGTCACAAATGAACACGGCAAATCCCGAATGCCAGCCAGTCAAGCGCAGCTCCTCTGTGTGCGGGCTTGCTCGCGAAGGCGTCGGTCCATTAAACATTGATGTGACTGATCCACCGCTTTCGCGAGCAAGCCCGCTCCCACATTTGATCTTCGTTGTCTCCCCTTTATGAGGTAACCCAGCATGTCTTACGATTACCAAGGTACTGCCAGTGTCATCACTGCCTCGCGCCATCTTGGAACACCCTCAGATGAACGCCTTAACGAATCAAAAAGCATCCAAATGGCCAGCAGCGGGAAACCGACCATCGCGCGCTTGGACTTTGACACGCCATTGGATTGGCCCGGCAATCCCAACTTTATTACCGTCAATTTGCCTGACGGCTCCTCTGTCAGCGGGGTGATCGCCGAGCTGGAACGCCCGGCCGATGGGCCTGGATGGGTCACCTTTACGGTAGATGATTAAGCCTCATCCACGCCCTGCGCCCAGTCATCGAATTGTCGGACAACTTATTTGAATTTTTTTTGACGTCAAATATCTGTAGTTCATGAGTATCAAGGAGGCCTCATGAAACACAACGACCTATTCACTATCGAGTACCAGCTGCACGGCGAGCCCAAGTCTTTCATCGTGCGCGCGCCGCGCATGGACAATGCCGAGGCTTGGCATTGGGCCAGTTGTGACGCTGGTGTGGCGGTCATCCCCAAATTTGGACAACACACGTTCAAGCGTGTGTCCAAACCGATGGCGGAGAAATACGGCATTACCCAGGTGCGCTGGAGTGGCGCGGCACAGATTCAATGGGCGGAGGGCCTCAGAGGATGAACAGCCAGACTCTTGGTTACACAACGACAAACAGGCGGGACGATGAGGTCGCGCGAAACGCCGAGATGTTTTTTGAAGCGGATCGATTGGATGCGTTGGCGTACGAGATCATTGAGTCCTACAGCGGCGATGCGCAGACGTGGGCGCGCTTTACCGAGGCGAAGAAACGTGCGGATGCGCAGCGTACAGTGGCCTATCGGGAGTGGATGCGAATTCATCGTTCCAAGCGCAAATAACGTCAGCCTGTGGGAGCTGGCTTGCCTGCGATAGCGGCCTGACAACCCATCAGGATGTCAGGCCGAGTGTATATCCCCTCGCGTTCACGCCCCTGACTCAGGGTCTGTCGAAGGCCCGCCGGGAGCAACACCGCCTTGCTCCTTTGCCTGTTGTCCGCCTGCCGGAGCCTGCGATTTATCGTTTCGCTTCGCTGCCGGCGGGCGCACCTTGCGCTCGGAATGATTCGGTTCGTGGTGCTTCGAGGCTTCGCTCATACCGCCCTCCTCAATCACTGATCAAAGTATCGGCTTGCCACCCGTCACACCGTAGCGTTCGCCGGAGATGTAACTACCCTCATCCGACGCCAGCAGCACATAGATCGGCGCCACTTCCACCGGCTGGCCGGGACGTCCCAGTGGGGTGTTGCCACCAAAGTTTTTCACCATATCCTCCGTCATTGTCGAGACGATCAACGGTGTCCAGATGGGCCCGGGTGCCACGCTGTTGACGCGAATCCCGCGCTCGCCGAGCATCTGCGCCAGGCCGGCGGTGAAGTTGGCAATCGCGCCTTTGGTGGCCGCATAGGGCAACAGGCTGGGGTTGGGCATGTCGGAGTTGACCGAGCTGGTATTGATGATCGAACTGCCCTCGGCCATGTGAGGCAGCGCGGCCTTGCAGATGCGGAACATCGCGGTGATGTTGACGTTAAAGGTTTTCACCCAGTCCTCATCGGGGATGTCTTCCAGAGACTGATAGGTCATCTGGAACGCTGCGTTGTTGACCAGCACATCGATGCGGCCGAACTTCTCCACGGTGTCGTTGACGATGGCCGTGCACTGCGCCGCATCGCCCAGGTCGCCGGGCAGTAACAGGCATTGACGACCCGCCGCCTCGACCCAGCGTGCGGTCTCCTTGGCGTCTTCATGTTCATCCAGGTACGACACTGCCACGTCCGCGCCTTCACGTGCGAAGGCAATGGCCACCGCCCGCCCGATGCCGCTGTCGGCTCCGGTGACCAAGGCGATTTTATTCGCGAGCCGGCCCGAGCCTTGGTACGACTGCTCACCGCAATCGGGCATCGGGTCCATCTTGCGCTGCTCACCGGGTACGGACTGTTGCTGGGGTTGGAACGGTGGTTTTGGATAGCTGTTCATCAGAGCTTCTCCTGGGTGGGTTTCTCTTTGCGAGGGTTTGCCAGCAAGCGAAGTTCAGACGGATTTTCAGAAAATCGGATAACCGTGCACCCACGGTGGCCACTCGTCAGTTTGATTAAACCTTCCGACGGTTGCGCGTCTCAACCGGGGCGTAGTGGTCCGTCGAATGACCGGGTGGCCTCAAGGCATTTTTTGTTGGCAGCAGGTTTTCAGCTATATTTCACTGTCGGTTCAGCCCTCGCCCTCGTTGTTCAAGTTCTTCCCTCTACACCCCGTCTTCCTGTGCGCCGTTAACCAAGGTTGGTATTTATGAAGTCTGCCCCCCCGCGGTCCCCCAACGTACCGCAACGCAAAGATCTGACCCCCAGTAACCTGAGTTTCCCGGTGGTGGGTATCGGTGCGTCAGCGGGCGGGTTGCAAGCCGTGAAAGCGCTTTTTGAGCACATGCCCAAAGACTGCGGCATGGCCTTCGTGGTGATCCTGCATCTTTCGCCCGACCATCAAAGCGTGGCAGACAAGATCATCCAGCAAACGACCCGCATGCCGGTGTCGCAGGTCAATGACGCCACGCCCATCGAAAAGAACCACGTGTACGTCATCTCACCGGCGCAGCTGTTGAAGATGAACGATGGCTACCTCGCGGTCTCGCCTGCCGTACGTGAAGACGGGACGCACATTGCCATCGACCTGTTTTTTCGCGACCTGGCAGACACCCATAAAGAACGCGCGTTTTGCCTGATCCTGTCCGGTACCGGCTCAGACGGCGCGGTGGGGCTGTCACGGATCAAAGAGCAAGGCGGCATCACCCTGGTGCAAGCCCCGGAAGACGCCGAGTACGATGGCATGCCGCTGGCGGCCATCGAAACGCAGATGGTCGACCTGGTGCTGCCTGTGGTGGAAATGCCGCAGAAGCTGCTGGAACTGTGGCGCAATGCCCAGTCGATTGTCCTGCCCACCGCCAACGACCCGGAGATCAAGACCACCCCACCCAGCTCCGAACGCGATGCCGCCGTGGCCGAGCAGCTGTTGCTGGATATTTTGATCCAGCTGCGCGCCAGTACCGGGCATGACTTCAAGCATTACAAACGCGCCACGGTGTTACGGCGTATCGAGCGGCGCTTGCAGGTCACGGCTCAACCCGACCTGGCCACCTATTACAACTTCCTCCAGGCCAACCCGGACGAAACCAAGGCGTTGCTGGGCGACATGCTGATTGGCGTGACCAACTTCTTCCGCGACCGCGAGGCCTTCGAAGCCCTTGAGCGAGACGTGATTCCCAACCTGGTGAAGTCACTGGAAGACAGCGTGCCGCACCGTGAGGAGGTGCGTATCTGGTCGGCGGGTTGCTCCACTGGTGAGGAGGCCTACAGCCTGGCGATGCTGGTGGCCGAACAACTGGCGCTGGATGCCAGCGGCGCAAAGATGCAGGTGTTTGCCACCGATATTGATGAGCGGGCCATTACCCATGGCCGCAATGGTGTGTACCCCGAAGCGATCATCACCGACGTACCGCCTCAACGGTTGCGCCAGTACTTTGCCAAGGAGAAGAATCAGCACTACCGGGTGCGCAAGGAAATTCGCGAGAAGGTGCTGTTCGCCAAACACAGCCTGCTGGCCGACCCACCGTTCTCGCAGATCGACCTGATCGTGTGCCGCAACCTGTTGATCTACCTGGACCGCGAAGTGCAGCGCGACATCCTGCAAATGTTCCACTTCGCGTTGCGCCCCGGTGGCTACCTGTTCCTCGGCTCTTCGGAGTCGGCCGACGGCTGCCTGGACCTGTTCGTACCGGTGGACAAGCGCAACCGCATTTTCAGGGTGCGTGCCGGCTCGTCCGCCGTGCGCCGCGCCCCGACCATGCCGCGAGGCGGTTATCTGCGCCCGAGCACCACGACACTGGCGATTGAAACCAAGGCGCCCAACAAGGTCTCGTTCGCGGACATCCATCTGCGCGCCCTGGAAAAAGCCGCGCCGCCCAGCGTTATCGTGAATATGCAGGCCGATATCCTGCACATGAGCGAAGGCGCAGGTCGCTTCCTGCGCTACGTGGCCGGCGAGGTGACGCACAACCTGCTGACGCTGGTGCACCCCGATTTGCGCCTGGATATTCGCACCACGCTGTTCCAGGTCCAGCAATCGAATAACCCGGTGTCTTCGCGCAAGATCCGCATCCAACGCGAGCAAGGCCCCTTCCTGGTGGACATCAGCGCCCGCCCCTACCGCGATGAAGCGACCGAAAACGACTACGTGCTGGTGATCTTCCAGGAAACCGCCGTCGACCCGTTGCTGCCCGACATCGACGCCGTCAGCCAGGCCGAAAACGCGATCATGAGCAACCTGGAGCGCGAGCTGCAACGCACCAAGTTGCACCTGCAGGACACCATCGAACAGGCGGAAGTCTCCAGCGAGGAACTCAAGGCCTCCAACGAAGAAATGCAGGCGGTCAACGAAGAACTGCGCTCGGCCACCGAGGAGCTGGAAACCAGCAAGGAAGAGTTGCAGTCGATCAACGAAGAATTGCTGACCGTCAATTTCGAGCTCAAGACCAAGGTGGAAGAGACGGACAAGGTCAACGATTACCTGACCAACCTGATCGCGTCCACCGACATTGCCACGGTCTTCGTCGACCGCAACATGCGCATTCGCTGGTTCACACCGCGGGCCACGGATATTTTTAGCATGCTGCCCGTGGACACCGGGCGTTCGCTGCTGGACATCACCCACCGCCTCGATTACCCGCAAATGACCGAAGACGCCACCACCGTGTTTGAGTCGCTGAGCATGATCGAGCGGGAAATCAGCAGCAACGACGACCGCTGGTACATTGCGCGGTTACTGCCGTACCGCTCCAGCGAAGATCACATTGACGGCACCGTGCTGACCTTCATTGATATCACCAAGCGGCGCCAGGCCGAAGAGGAACTGCGCCTGGGCGAGGAGCGCATGCGCCTGGTCGCCGAGAGCACCCATGACTTTGCCATCATCATCCTCGATGATCATGGCGCCATCACCGACTGGAACACCGGTGCCGAACTGATCTTCGGCTACACCAAGGACGAGGTGCTGGGCGCTTATTACGACCTGATTTTCTCCCTGGAAGACCGCTCCGCTGGCGTGCCGGAGAGCGAACTGCGCACCGCCCGCGAACATGGGCGTGGCGAAGATGAACGCTGGCACGTGCGCAAGGACGGCAGCCGCTTCTATTGCAGTGGCGAGGTCACCCAGCTCAAGAGCAACAGTTTGCGCGGCTACGTCAAGATTGCCCGCGACCTTACCGGCCACAAGCGCACGCAAGATGAACAGAATCAGCGCTTGAAGGAAACCCAGACCAACAGCCACCTCAAGGATGAGTTCTTCGCGGTGATGTCCCACGAACTCAAGCATCCGTTGAACCTGATCCAGCTGAACGCCGAACTGTTGCGGCGCTTGCCCGCCACCAAGGTTGCGGGCCCGGCCATCAAGGCGGTCAATACCATCTGCGAAGCGGTGTCCAGCCAGGCGCGGATCATTGACGACCTGCTGGACGTCGCCCGGGTTCGCACGGGCAAGCTGAAGCTGAAAAAGCAACCGATCGACCTGATTCGCACCCTCAAGGACATTCATAGCGTGGTGCTTGCCGACGGTCATCGTCGCCAGGTCAGCCTTCAGACACCTTCGGTGCCGGGCCCGTTGATCGTTGACGTAGACCCGACGCGCATCGAGCAAGTGATCTGGAACCTGGTCAACAACGCCCTGAAATTCACCCCCGAGGACGGCCAGGTGCAGTTGGTGGTCAGCCGAACGGACGGGCGCGCGCAACTGGACGTCATCGACAGCGGCGCAGGCCTGGCCGCAGACAGCCTGGAGAAAATCTTCGACCTGTTCGGGCAAGCGGAAAATCAGCATCAGACCCATCAGCGTGAAGGCCTGGGCATTGGCTTGTCGCTGGTACGGCAGTTGGTGGAGGCCCATGGTGGTTCGGTGAGTGTGCAGTCGCGAGGGTTGGGCTTCGGTTGCACCTTCTCGATCTGGCTGCCTCTGTGCGTACAGCAGGATCATCTGCTCGATAGCGGCGCTACCCAGAACGAAGATCAGCGCCTCAATGGCCTCAAGGTTCTACTGGTCGATGATTCAGCCGAAGTCCTTGAGGTGCTGAACATGCTGCTGGAAATGGAAGGCGCCCAAGTGAGCGCCTTCAGCGACCCTTTGAGCGCGCTTGAAACAGCCCGGGATGCCCATTACGACGTGATTATTTCGGACATCGGCATGCCGAAAATGAATGGCCATGAGCTGATGCAGAAGCTGCGTAAAGTAGGCCACCTTCGACAGGCTCCCGCCATCGCCTTAACGGGCTATGGCGCTGGCAATGACCAGAAAAAGGCGACTGAATCGGGCTTTAATGCGCATGTCAGCAAACCCGTTGGCCATGATTCGCTCATCACCTTGATCGAAAAACTGTGCCGCTCCCGCCCCTAGGCGTGGGGCAGGCGTTCAAGGGTAGATGAACTGAGAAAAGCGCACGGACGCGCCCGTTTCTGGTCGCGACACCTGGGTATCCACGCTGCCCACCGTGTCGCTGCGCAAGGTCAGGTACAACACGGCCTGGCCGGCGCTGTCACTCAGCATCCAGACGCTCACACCCTCCCCGGCCGCCCTGGCCTTGAGCGGCTGAGGCTGCAGCATCTCGATATTGAAACCGCGCAGCAGCTCACCGCTCAACTCAATCTCCAAGGGCTCTTGGGCCTTACCTAGCACATGAATCACCAGCCCATCGGAAGCGCCATTGCGTAAAAAGCGTTGGTACTCCACGCGCAACTGCCCATCGGCACTGCGCACCTCACGGGTGCTCAGTGGCCCGCTGGAAAACAGGCCCGCCAGGCTCAGCCCGATCAACACCAGCAGCGCATACCACCCCACCCGCTCAAAGCGCCAGACCTTGCGCTGCAAGGCCATGTTTTCCTGCACCGGATAATTGCGGCTGTGTAAGTCGTCAGGGTCTGGGTTGTTCATAGCCGGGCCCGGACTCAACCCTTGCTGTGCTCGGGAGAAGACGGTCCCTTGGTGACACCCCGTGGGCCGGCAATCGCCCATATCGCGGCGCCCAGGAACGGCAGTACCACGACTACCGCACTCCAGCCTGCCTTGCTTGCCGAGGCGTTATCGCTGCGCCAGATGCTGTTGATGATCCACGCATCGAGCAGTACGAGGATAACTGCCAGGCCTATCCAGAAGTAAGTGGTTTGCATGATGCACCTCCAGGTTATGTAACTTTTGGTGCGCGGGTGCGGGCAGGGTTCATTATTTTTAGGTTCTCTGCCTGGCGCTTGGTTTGCCGCCATCATGCGGGCAACTTCGCCGATCTACTTAATGATCGAACCTCTTCAAACAAGACAAGCTGAAACGTCTCAGCTCCTATAAAAAGCCAAATCATGCACAAATGCATTTTTTGCCTTGAC
Organism: Pseudomonas sp. B2021; assembly: GCF_018135665.1. Classification (NCBI taxonomy): domain Bacteria; kingdom Pseudomonadati; phylum Pseudomonadota; class Gammaproteobacteria; order Pseudomonadales; family Pseudomonadaceae; genus Pseudomonas; species Pseudomonas sp. B2021. Next base: position 2,356,284 of record NZ_SMOF01000001.1, on the reverse strand, counting down.
CACGGGAATCGAGTCTTCTAAAGTCAAATCACTGTATATGAATACAGTAATTTGATTCCCTTCATGGACGAGACTTACTATGAAAAGCACCCCTTCGAAATTTGGCAAAACACCCCATCAACCCAGCCTGTGGACCCGCGCCGATGCGCTTAAAGTGCATGCGGACGACCCCACCACCACCCAGCCGCTGGTCAGCGCGAACTTCCCGGTATTGAGTGACGAGGTGTTTATCTGGGACACCATGCCGCTGCGTGATATCGACGGCAACATCACCTCCGTCGATGGCTGGTCGGTGATCTTCACCCTCACCGCGGATCGCCACCCGAACGACCCGCAATACCTCGATCAGAATGGCAACTACGACGTCATCCGCGACTGGAACGATCGCCATGGCCGGGCAAAGATGTACTACTGGTTCTCCCGCACCGGCAAAGACTGGAAGCTCGGCGGCCGAGTGATGGCTGAAGGGGTTTCGCCCACCGTGCGCGAATGGGCCGGCACGCCGATCCTGTTGAACGAGCAAGGCGAAGTAGACCTGTACTACACTGCCGTCACGCCCGGCGCGACCATCGTCAAGGTGCGTGGCCGCGTGGTGACCACCGAGCATGGCGTCAGCCTGGTGGGCTTTGAGAAGGTCAAGCCGCTGTTCGAGGCGGACGGCAAGATGTACCAGACCGAAGCGCAAAATGCGTTCTGGGGCTTTCGCGATCCATGGCCGTTCCGCGACCCGAAAGACGGCAAGCTGTACATGCTGTTCGAAGGCAACGTGGCCGGCGAACGCGGCTCGCACAAGGTCGGTAAAGCCGAAATCGGCGACGTGCCGCCAGGTTATGAAGACGTCGGTAACTCGCGCTTCCAGACTGCCTGCGTCGGTATCGCCGTGGCCCGCGACGAAGACGGCGACGACTGGGAAATGCTGCCACCTCTGCTGACCGCGGTGGGCGTCAACGACCAGACCGAACGCCCGCACTTCGTGTTCCAGGACGGCAAGTACTACCTGTTCACCATCAGCCACACCTTCACCTACGCCGACGGCGTGACCGGCCCGGACGGCGTGTACGGATTCGTCGCCGATTCGCTGTTCGGTCCGTATGTGCCGTTGAACGGCTCTGGTCTGGTACTGGGCAACCCGTCCTCCCAACCGTTCCAGACCTACTCGCACTGCGTCATGCCCAACGGCCTGGTGACCTCCTTCATCGACAGCGTACCGACCGACGACACCGGCACGCAGATCCGTATCGGCGGCACCGAAGCACCGACGGTGGGCATCAAGATCAAAGGGCAGCAAACGTTTGTGGTCGCTGAGTATGACTACGGTTACATCCCGCCGATGCTCGACGTTACGCTCAAGTAACCGGAGGCTATGAGGTAGCGGCTTTGAGCTCGATGACAAACCCGCGGTGAATATTCGCTGCACCTGTGGCGCGGGGGCTTGCACCCGTGGCGGCCGGACAGCCGCCATCGCAGGCAAGCCAGCTCCCACATTTTGGTTCCTGGGGCGTCAGGGAGGTATGTGTCGGCTGAGGGGCCGTCACGGGAGCAAGCTCCCTCGCCACAGGTTCAACAGCCCATTGGGTGGATATTCAGGAAATAGAAATGCCTGCACCATTGAGTTGAGTCATGTTCACGCCAACCAACGTCACAGAATTGTCCCCGAAGGACAGCAGCGCGTTGTCCTCGAACATCGAGACATGGGAGCGGAAATCGTATTGCTGGCCCAGGTCAGGAATCCCCATGAACACCAGTTTATCGCTGCCCTGGTACCCCTCGATCCGGTCATTGCCAAAGAGGCCGTTGAACAGGAAAGTATTGCTGCCACCACCCGACACCATCAGGTCATTGCCCTCCCCACCGACGAACACATTATTGCCCTGGCCACCGATCAAATGATCGTCACCGCCCAAACCGAATAACCATTCCCCTGCAGCATGAGCGGTGAGGATATTGTCCTGCGCATCGCCGTTGGCAGAGGCCGTGTAGGGCGTCAAGGCTGTGCCGGCCAGCAGGCCTTGGCCGGTTACGTTATAGGTGACGTCGTAGGTGCTCCAGGGGACTGAATTCCACAATATGTAGGACTTCTCTTGGCTCACCAGCGCACCAATATCCCGGGTCATACTGATGCCGCCATAGGCGTCGTTGATATAGAGCGTGCCATCGCCATCGTTGGCAAAGCCGAAGCTGGCCAGTGGTTTGTGCAGTTCGAAGACGTTATCGCCCTGCCCGCCCAGCAGGATGTTGTAGCCGCCATCATCGCGAAAACGATCATTGCCGCCGCCGCCTTCCAGGAAGTCATTGCCGGCTCCGCCCTTGAGCAGGTCGTTGCCCTCGGTGCCGAGGATAAAGGTGTTACCGGTGTGTTTTTCAGCGTAGCGGTTCAGGTCTTCTACCCAGGTGGTTTCACGCGCAGCCTCTGTGAGGCTGGAGACCACGATGGTCGAATCCTTGCTCGTCAGGTCGTAGAACTCGGAGGACGCGATACGCCCCAAGCCTTCGATATAACCGCTCAAGGAGTGAGCCTTGGCAACGCCCCAATTCAGCGTATTGGGTAAATGTGCCGAGAACGACGCGTAATTATCCGTAAAGATGACGAGGTTGTTGGCGGCCGAATCCCAGCCCCGGTCGTTACCCCAGAAGAGTGCCGAGGTATTGATGCCTTTGCCATCAATGGCTTTGAACACCGGGTCGTTCTCGTAGCCGATATTCAACACCTGGGCGTCACCCGAACGTTGAGTGGGTGAGGCAAAGGTTACGTAGTTGGCGTCCTGATAAAAACCGCCCCAGTGATCGTGGCTCAAAGTCGCCACGCTGTTGGCGCCCAGTGCGCCGAGGCTATGGCCGGTGACCAGGATGTCCTTGCCGCTCAAGCCCTGGCTCGCGGCGTAACGAGCGACGTTTTCGAGCAGGGCGCTGAAGGCGAACTTGGCGTAATTGGCGGCGTATCCAGGCAGTGCTGCGGCCGCCAGGTCGCTGGCCACATCACCCGCGCCATCCCAGGTCAAGCCAAAGGACGTGCCGCGAAAGGCGATGCCCATGGCAATCAGCCTGCCGCCCCCATCGTACTGCCCGAGAATCTCAACGTTGGCTGATGGGGCCAAGGCGGTCTCGCCCCAAAAGGTGCCTTGCGTGTCGACCTTCTGCGTCACGCCCAGTGCCTGCGCCCCAATAGGCGCCCAGCCACCCGTCGCCAGGGGTTTGCCAGTGGAGTCATACGCGTACTCGGATAAAACCAAGGCATTGTTCAGCAGCGCCTTGGCGTGCTCGCCCTTCATGCTCTTGTAATCGAAAACGCCCATATCCTTGGTCCCTTTTCAGATGACTATCAGATGGCCATCAACTCGCACAGCCGGGGACGATTGAGGGCGGGACGCAGGGGACTGTCAACGGTTATCTAAAAATTGAATAGCGCTCAGCAAGCCGGGCACCCAGCGGCTGCCCCGTGAACCGGCGTTGCAGGGCTACCGCACGCTCGCCAGCAACCCCAGAAACAGCTTGTGATCCAGGGGCGGCGTCACATCGGCATAGATCACCTTCAACACTGCACCGTCGTTGGCGGCAGCGTCTCGCACCGGGTCCTTTTGCAACGGGCTGCACTGCGAGCCTGTAGCCATGAGCATTGCAAATCAGGGCAAATCGCTGGTCAGGCCAACAGGTCTCTCTTTTCGACGTCCCAGCTGTGCAATCAGGTAGGCGACGGAGTCGGCGTTGTTAAGTACCGTCAGGATGCGTTTAAGCGGATCGGTGCGGAAAACTCGCCGGGCATCGGCGAGGGTTTGGGTGCCGGTAACGGTGAGCAGCCTGTCGAGCACATGCTGTGTCGCCGTGCCCTGTGTAGGGTCTGTTTTGAGGCCGGTTGCAATATCGACAACCTGGAACAATTCATGGGTCGGGGTATTGAGCGACAGCCTTGAAAGATGGCGGTTTTCCAGGGTTATTTTAGTGTTACGGCCCTCAGGGGTTTGTGGGTCAATCAGGTCATCAAAGGGATGGGTGGAATGCACGTAAGCCAAGTCCAACGTCTCACATACATGATGAGTGACTTCGTGAATGAGGGTAGTCGCACGGGCATGGACGCTGACATAGAACGGTTTTATCAACAAATGACCGTATTTCAGACCTGGATTGAAAAACACCTCGGTCAAGTACACCAGTTGAAGGGGGTCAGGGACAATCGTAAAGGCCATCAACGTGTGCCCGCCCTGAAGAGCCGGCAACCGCGAACGGCCAATGACAAATCGCGTTGAGTCCGAGGAGGTCAGTGAGGGCTCCATCAACGCAGTGCAGACCGTATCGACGATCTCCTGAATTTTTTCAAGGTGTTCGACCTCGAGCGTCTGCAAGCCGAAAAACGCTTTGATCTGTTTAACGAGCTCAGGTGCAGCAAGGGGGGTTTGTGCGATCAGGCGCAAATTTTCCTGGGCGTTCTTTGCATAAAACGTCGCCAAGGCAAGTGCATCGGTGATAACCCAGGATTCCCGAGCGTAAAGCGCTCGTATCTCGCGCATCCCGCTGGCCAATACATTCATACTGGAGCGCGCAAATGGCTCGGAGTAGAAGCGATTAAGTAATCGTGCAAGTGTGCGTCGCCCCGTCATCACTGGGCCGGCGCTACTGAGCATCCACTGTTGTCGAGGGTTGAGCTGTACCTCAGGACCGACTTCGCCATCACCGATGATGCGCCAACCCTGGCCATGCTTGATGACTTGGAACACTTTCCCTGCCACCGCCGCGTAGTAATGGTTGGAGGTCGATCGGTAAAGGTTGAGTGAGGTGTCTTTGATCAGGTTGGCCAAGCTCGGTTCAAGGACTTCGAAACGCTGGAGCCGGGTGCGGGAAGCAGCGGTAATGTCCAGCGCGGGCCAGGACACCACAGAGGCCGCAGGTGTGGAAGGCGGCGGGATCGGCTCGGGTGCCGGGGGCATGCCGCCCTCTGATACGGGAGGCATGGAATCGCGCAAACCGACCAGCAAGGCAACCCCTCCAATGAAATGCCCCAGTGCCTCATGCCATTGGTGGCTTTGCAGCTCTTCGGAAGATGCTTTGAACAGTTTGAAGCTCTGCCAGACCACCAAGGGGTAAGCCAGTTTTCCGGCAAAAAACACGATGGCCTGCTTCACTCCCTCAGAGAACACGGCCTTGGCCGTCTCCCAGGCGGTGCCTGCATCAGCGGTTTTTTGGCAGCCCAGCAGCGTTGTCAGCAGCTCGACATTGTCGGTATACAACTGGTTGAACAAGGGCGCGGTGATGGGGTTGGATGCCAGTTGGAGAGTGGTGTTGGCTTGGGGTTGCTCCAGTGCGCTGGTCAGTGCCGCGTGGTCAACGGCCGGGACCACCAGCCGAACCCAACGTTGTAAGGCACCAGAGGCTGTCAACTCGGCACGCAGTGCGGCCTCCACCGTGTATTCCTTAAGGGTGTAGCCTGGGCTATAGGGGGCATAAAGGACTAGAGGCCCCTCGTCACCCGAGGTGGGACCGATCAGGTAAACCCCAGGGATCTTGATCGTCTTCCTCCCTCCATCAACCAGCAGTTGCAAAGGGCGGATCATCGCGTTGGCATCCACCACTGTCGCACGAGCGATCGCATCGGGCATGTCCATGATCTGTTGAATGAGCCCGAAGGCCGCCTCTGAAAGCTGGCCTTGCAACCTCATGCCATGCGCGTATTGCATCAGTTGCCACGGCAGTTGCTTGGCGAATCGCGTAGAGCGTTGCGCAAAGTCCGAGCTGGCAGAGCCCAATGCGGATTGGATGTACGTTTGATAAGCCGCGTTGATGTTCAGCGCCTGTGTCCGCGTTTTCAGCGTCTGCCCATCCAGGGTGTCAGGCAGCGGCGTTGTCCCGGTGCTGGCGACGAGGGGCACCTCATCCTTCCAATACGATTGATGACTCAAGGCATAGTCCAGCAGCGACTGATTGCGGGCAGGTGTACTGCCCTGCCCCGGTAGCCCGACTTCGACGTCATCAGGTGCGACGCTGTCCTGAACATCAAGCGCCTTCAGTAAAGTGCGGAGTTTCTTGCGCGTGAACTGAGCCAGGGAGTCGATCCCGTGCAGGTAATCCTGATTGTCGGTGACATTGTTTCGATACTGCTCCAACAATTCGACATAGAGCTGTTGATCGACAGCACTGGCGTTGCCGAACCATTGCAAACCCTGTTGCAGGATCATGGCCCGGACCATGTCCATGGCACGCTGCACGTTGGTGGGCGCCAGGTTTTGTGTGGCTTGAACCTGCCACAGCTTACGCAACTGTTCGACCGACAGTTTCATGGACAGGATGTGCGTCAGCTCACGGTCTTTTTGTTGAGCATAGGTTCGTTGCAAGTGCTCGACGAGGTTATCCTCGATCAGTTCAAGGGAACTGAGCGCATAGCGCGGATGTGAATCCCAATCCGGTTGCGCCAGGTTCGCCAGGAAAGCCTGTCGTTCGTCCGGGATTGCCAGGCGTCGGTCCAGCTCTGCTTTGAAGTGACTCAATGAGTGGAAACTTTCCAGGCCCAACTCGGGTGTCCATAGCAGCGTGCGACCGCAATATTGAGGGTCAAGCCCACCGCGCTCGGTCAGCACGAAACAGTTATTGAGTACCAGCGGGGTACTCTGCCCAGTCGGTACGACCTGCAAAGAAAACGCATCAGGGCGGAACCCATTGACGCCAGTGCGTAAGTCTCTGGCGTAAATACCTAACACGGTCAAAAGCACTTCGTAGTCGAGAGGCAATAAAGCATTGTTCCAGAGCCTGACTTGCACTTCCCCTGTCAAGCCCATCTCCATTGCCTTTCTCAGCAAGGGTTGCATGTTGGGGGACACGCTGTGGGTTCTACACAGGTACTGTTTAAACCCACCGACTGCACTGTTGATCAACGTATTGAAGGTAGTGGCGTCCATGCCTGAGACCTTGGTGGCGGGTTTGCCAGGAGCAGTTGAATAGACGTGCGTGTTAAGCGGATCGATAAGTGGGCCCGCTTCGCCACATAAACGCGCCAGAAAATAGTCGACCATACTGCTCGATGAGAGCAGTTGAGGTTTGTCAGTGTCACTCGAAGGGTTGCTGTATTGGCGTACAGAGAGGCACGCGGCCTGCAAGTGTTGCTGCTTGATGGCGTGCAGTTTGGTATTGAGATAGGTGATAACGGAACGCTCCAGCGAGGGGTGAAACGATAGGTGTTGTTCGATTTCGGCGCTGACATTTTCGAGTAAATGCACAGTTGTGCGCATTGCAGCCAGCGTTGGTGGAATCCTGGGTTCAGTCACCGTCGCCGTCCAGGTCTCTGCCAACTGGGTACTCCAACGCCCCATGGGGTCGAAGGTCAGTAATGTGGGGTCAATCATGCCACGCACATCCAGCACATGATCAACCAGGGCGTCGAGGTCCATCGTGCCCTGGCTAAGGCGATACTGATCAAGGGCGTATTCAAGATTGCGACCTTGTTTTTCGACAATGCCCTCCATGATGCGTTGGAAAATAACCCCGGTGATGGGGGCTTTGGTGACGTCGCAAGCCAGCAGGTCTACTTCGTCATAGCGTTCCGGCCTGGATAGATGTGATCTCCAGGCATCCGCATGCTGCCGCGGGTTGAGACCATCAAGCAGGTGGGTTTTGAGTGCTCCCAACTCGGTAAACGATTGCAGGCCCTGGTGGGGGGTATAGAGCAGCCAGGGCGAGCCATCGTCGCTTTTGTTACTGCTGATGATGAGTGTGCCTGCCAGCTCGGCCGGGGCCTGTTCAGGCTCACTCAGCAGTGCCTTTTCAACATCGATCGCAGGAGCAAGCGTTGTCGCGGGCTGCGCAGCCTTGAGCGGCAAGGCCTGTAGTTGCAGACGCTGCTCAACCGTAATCGTAGTTTGCTGTTGTTGCTCCAACGCCACCGTGAAAAAGGCATTGGCCATAGCATGGGTAAAAAGTTGTAGTCGTGAGAGCCCTGCGGCGGCCGGCAGCGCCCAAAATGTCTTGGGCTGTTGCTTCATATAGGCTTTCAAGCCCCGGGCCAATCCTTGGACTGATACGTCCCAACGCAACTGAACATCAGCTTCCTGAGTAGGCTGCTGGGGGTTGTAATAGCGCCGGGTCTCCCCGGCAGGCCAGTCATTGGCGACGAAATACCTGAGCACGGTTTCGCTCAAGGAGCGGGTGGTCGTATGTCGGGGCGTTGGCGTATCAGAGTTGCCTGATTTTCGGGATGCATCGATGACATAACTCTGCACTTGGATGTGGTGCTGATCGCCCCCCGTAAAAGACTGCGTCAATTCAGTGCAAATGTATTCATCCAGCAGCGAAGTGAAACTGGGCAGTTTGAGCAGCTCCTCGCGCATCAAACGGGCATTGTCGAGCAGGTTGTTGGAGAGGGTCGTATGTTGTGCTTCGAAGACAGCGCCGGCCACGGTGTGTGCGGTAATCGTCAGGGTCGCAGTGGGGGTTAGGGTTAGTTGCTGGGAGATGGAAAGGTAATCAAGCAACGCTTGGCGCTGCGACGCGTCTTTGAGCCACGAACCCAGTTGCGTCTTGAGTGCTTCATGGCTTTCCAGCTTTTCCAGACCACGCGCTGGCGTATAGAGAATAACCCCACCTTCCGGGGCGGGGCTCATGACGAATGCACCTGCAAGTTCAATAGCCGGTTGACCGAGCACGTTCAGCTGCAGGGTCTGGACGTGCATCGGTGCTTTTTGTGCCTGGCGCAAAGCATCGGTGGCCAGGTAAACGGAATCGAACCAGTCAAGGTCCTTGAGGGTAAAGTTACGGGTGCGTTGGCGCTCGCTCAGTTGCGTGCGATCAGTTTGGGTTTCGCTGAAAAAATACGGTGGGGTGTCGGTGCTCATTGAATGCTCTCCATACCGGACTGGCTACTGAAGATCACTCTGGCGTTCCACGTTTCAGCTCAGGGGCTACATATGCACCAGCGCTTCATACCCCGGTGGAATGCCCGACACATCCCGCGCCGTCCCCCCGGAAAAGCGCAAGTGCGCTCAACAGAGTACCGGTATCGCCCTCAGTGATGAACGCGTCCCGGAAGGCTTTCCCGGTCTGCGGGTTGAACAGGCCATCACGCTCAAACCGCTCAAACGCCTGGCGGGCCAGAACGCCGGACCACGTGTAGGAATACAGTTTGGCGCCATAGCTACCCATCGGTTGTTCGAAACTGTTGATCGGACGAGCGCCATCAGGCCACTGCAAATGCCCGACTTCAACATTGGCGTCGGTGAATACTTCATGCGGTGTGCGCCCGTCGCCATAGGTGCGGTGCAACTCGAAGTCAACGAGGCCCGTGAGCAAAATACTGGCGGTTTCCTGACTGGTCTGGGTATGAGCAAATCGGCTCATTTGCGTCGCCATTTTGTCAGGCAAGGGATCTCCCGTCTGCACATGCCCGGATAGATAGATCAGGAACGACGGCGTAAGGCAGAACTGCTCCAGCACTAGGCCGAAGAACTCCGTCGTATCGTGGCTTAATTGGCCCATGCCCGAAATCGCCCGGTAGGGGGCGGCGGACAACAGATGCTGCAGGCAGTGTCCGAACTCATGCAATAGGACCCTCAATTGCAGGTGATCCAGCAAGCAAGGCTGGGCCGCCGTAGGTCGTGGCAACTGGCTGCGCAGCACGGCTATGGGCCGTCGTGGGCGCCCCTCGGCAGTCATTCGGTGATTGCGCAAGCCCATGGCGGCGCCAATTTCGCCGCCCGCCACGCGGCGATAAGGGTCAATAAACAAATGTCCAATCGGCTGCGCGTACTCCCTGAGTTCAAATACCTGCACATCCGGGTGCCAGGTATCGACCGTGGCTTGTTCAATCAGCTCAACGCCGAACAGCGTTTGGGTGAACGTGCACAAGCGTTGCAGCACTGTCTCCAACGGGAAGTAGAGGCGCACTGCGTCCTGGGAGACACCCGCCACGTCCTGGCGAATTTTTTCCGCGAAAAAGTCGTAATCCCACGGTTCTAGCGCATCGACTCCCCGTTGCGCGGCATAGCGTTGCAGTTGTTGTGCATCATGGGCAAATGTCGTGCGTGCCTGATCAATCTGTTGATGCACACAGGCAGTGACCTCATCGGTCGTCTCCGCCATTTGTTCCACCAGCGCCAGCTCGGCGAAGTTGGCATAGCCCAGCAATTGTGCTTTCTGGTGACGACTGTCGAGCAACACGGTCAGAACCGCTTCATTGTCAGTGGCAATGGCGTCAGGCCCCGTGCCCACGGCACGGCTGTAGTAAGCCAGCATCATTTCCTGGCGCAAGGCTCTATGGTCGGCGTAGCTCATCACCTCCTGAAAGGATTGCTTCGAAAGGGTTAATAACCATCCCCCCAGGCCTGCGTCCCGAGCCGCGAACTCCATGCGCGCCAGGGCTGCGTCAGGTAGTCCGCTCAGCAGCGCCTTGTCTTGAATGTGCTTACGCCATGCGTCACTGGAGTCGCTCACACGACGCAGGAACTCGTGGCTGAATTTATCGATTTGCAGGTTCAACGCTTTCAGCCGTCGCTGCTTTTCAGGAGAAAGATCAAGGCCAGCCAAGTGGTACTTGCGCAATATTTTACGCAACGCGCTGTGGCGTTGTTCATTGAAAAGGGTCGCGATCGGGCTGTCGGCAAGTTGTCGGTGCAGTTGATACAGGTCGTTGTTCCCGGCCAACTCAACCCTGTACTGCATGGCCAGCTCATAACTGCGGTGTGATGCCAGCGTCCATGCAGGCCCTTGGGGGTGGGAGTCAAGCAGCTCGATGATTTTGAGAACGCCATCCAGGCGAGCCTCCAACGCCTCCACTGCTTGCACCAGGTCGTCCCAGGTGGGGAATGGGGTCTGGCTGGCAATGATCGTGGCGGTGGTGTTACGACTTTCAGTGATGATCTGCTCAATGGCGGGCACCAAGTGCTCTGCTCGGATGGCAGAGAACGGTGGCAGGTCGTAGGGCAGTAACAGTGGATTGCTTTCATGCATGAAGTCACTCTTCAAAGGTAGCTGTCGAAGCAGCCAGCCTAGGGAGTGAATCATCGTTGGATGGGATAGATAGGTATGGGTAATAGTCTGGTCGGCAGGCTAACTCAATCAACATCAAACCTTGAGCCCCCGCCTTTGCGGGGGCTCTAGAGAAAGTCGAGGCGGTTTGAAAATCCGAATCAAAGGTGCAACGCGGGCTTGGACTCGCGAACGCCATGCACAGAAGGGACCCGAACACGCAGCGCAATCAGCAACGCAGCCAGCAGCATCAGCGCTGCCGCCGCTATGAATACGCCCGCGCTGCCACCGAGGCTGAACACTGCACCGCCAGCGGCGGCGCCCGTGGCGATGGCGGACTGCACAGAGGCCACCACCATCCCCCCGGCGCTTTCCGCCTGATCAGGTACCGCGCTGGCGACCCAGTTCGACCACGCCACCGGCACACCGCCAAAGGCCAAGCCCCAGATTGCCAGCAGTACCGCCTGCCCCGGCAACGAGGGCGGCAACAGCACCAACGCCAGTGCTGCAACCCCGACCAGCACAGGCATTAACACCAGAGTGGCCAGCGGGTGACGCTCCAGCAACTTGCCGGCCAACAGTGTGCCGACGAAGTTCGCCACCCCGAAGCCCAGCAACATCAGCGACAGCCCTTGCGGGCCGATGCCGGTAGTGCCTTCAAGGAATGGCCGAACGTAGGTGAACATCGCAAAGTGACCGCTATGCACCAGCACACAACCGAACATCCCCATGGCGATGCCCGGGCGCTGCAACACGTCCAAAACCGTGCGCAGACGTGCCGGCCGGCGCGGCGCGAGGCGCGGCAACGTCAATGACTGAAACGCCAGGGTCACCATGCCGACCGCCGCCGCTGCAAAGAACGCACTGCGCCAGCCGTACAGCCCGCCCAGATAGCTGCCCAGCGGTACTGCAACGACCGTCCCGATGGCAATACCGCTGAAAATAATCGAAAGAGCCCGAGGCAACAGCGCACTTGGCACCAAGCGCATCGCCACCGCCGCAGCCATGCTCCAGAACCCGCCAAGGGCAATCCCCAGCAAGATGCGCATCAACAGCAGCACCGCGAAGCTGGAAGAAACGGCGACCAAAAGATTGGAGGCAACCATCAACGTGGAAAACCCCAACAACACCCAACGTCGGTCGATGCTGCGGGTCAGGCCTGGCACCAACAAACCGGCGAACAGCGCTACCACTGCTGTCACCGTTACCGCCTGGCCAGCCAGTGCTTCGGACACGCCCAGATCAGTCGCCATCAGTGTTAACAAACTGGCCGGAAGGTACTCCGCGGTCAGTAATCCGAACACTCCCATTGCCAGCGAGAAGACGGCCATCCACGCGGGGACCGCAGGCTCTGCATCCGAGAAGGCGTCGGGATGGCGGTTGGATACGGCATTACACACACAGTCAGTCATTACAGGGATCTCCCAATCATCATGGCGACCCGCAGTCTAGGCGCGCGAACCTGGATGATCTATGATCCAAAATCTCTCATTTTTGACTAAAACACCTGAACAATGTCTGCAGAACAGTTTGCTCTTGCCTCGGATCTCATCAACGAGCTGTTGCGCGGCATGCGCCTGCGTGGCGTCGAATACCGGCGTATACAAACCAGTCCGAGTTTCGGTTTGGGCTTCGCTGAAAAACCTGGGCATGCCTGGTTCCACTTCATGGCCGTCGGTAATGCGCTCCTGCGAATGGAGGACGGCACCACCTACGCGCTGTCTGCCGGCAACGCCGTGTTCATCTCCCACGGCGCGGCCCATCAACTGTATTCCCATGCGGACGCACCCGTTCAGGACGTCGACCGCCTAGACAGCGTCCCCCTCGGTGACACCGTGAGCGCGGTGCACACCGCAACCGATGCCAGCCCAACGCCGAGCACCATTTTGTTCAGTGGTTGCATGGAGTTTGAACTGGGCAGCATCCATGGCCTCGGCAAACTGATGCCGGGCCTGATGTTGATTGATGCCGACGGCCAGCGCTACCCTGGACTGGTGCCTATTCTGACCACCATGGAGCGCGAAGTCAGCGCCGCACGTGTGGGCTTCGCCGGTATCCTCGCGCGGTTGGCCGACGTGGTGGCCGCCATGATCGTTCGCGGCTGGGTGGAGTGTGCCTGCGGGAATGCCTCTGGCCTGGTCGCCGCTTTACGCGATCCACGCTTGGCCGGTGCACTGCTAGCGCTCCATCAACAACCGGGCCGCGACTGGACCGTTGCGCAATTGGCAGCGCAATGCAACACCTCACGCTCGGCCTTCGCGGACCGCTTCCAGGTGACGATTGGCATGACGCCGCTGCGCTATGTCACCGAACTGCGAATGCGGCTCGCAAGCCAGTGGCTGACCCTCGAAAGGCTGCCGATCGAAGAGGTAGCACAGCGCTTGGGCTATACATCCCAAGCCGCTTTCAGTCGCGCATTCAAGCGTATTACGGGCAAGACACCGGGGTTAAGTCGCAAGGTGAGGCAGCCCGCTGTTACTTGAAGCTGAGCGCACGTAGTCGACGGTCTGTGCCTCTGAATCATTCAACGCCCGTTACGTCGAGGAATGGGTCACGGCAGTGCACAACCGACTAAAGGACTGTCAAGTATGACAGTAGACGCCTGCAACGCCTCATCTGAGAATGAACGCCACGCGGCGAGAATCCCCAGCCTCTGATACTGGGCCAGCACGTTTGCCGCCAGCACTCGATGAGGGGCTCAGTCATGGAGATCACTGAATGCCGTGCCGCAGACAACGTCATCTTGACACTAAAGCAGCCGATGAACGCGCGACGCACACGCCTGCTGTGCGGTTATCTGCGCCAGATCAATCCGCCGGCCGGGTATTTGATCCTGGTCGAGGAATGGACGGCGCAAGCCCATTACGTGCAGTTCAACCAAATTACAGGGTGCGCGCGCATCACCAAAAAACTGCGGCCACACCCGGCCTGAGCATCTCCTCATGAACTTGCGCCCACGCGCCATCAGCGTAACGCTGGCGATCGGCTTGCTCACTACCATGGGAGTGGCACAGGCAGAACGCGCCCTCATCGAGCCGTCGCAGATACAAGAAGCGATAACGATTGAAACAGCGATCGAGGCTCAAAGTGCCACAGCCGCCCCCACCGACACCGCTTGGTATGCCGTCCTCAAAGGCAGTACGCCCGTCCTCATCACCGCGCCCCACGCCACGAAGCCCTATCGAGAAGGCAGCTATCGTTTTTCCGACGGCGCAGGCACGGCGGCGCTGGCCAAACTGCTCAATACCTTAACCTGCGCAACGGTCATTTATACCCAATACCGCAGCCCATCCGACCCCAACTACTACGACGACAATGCCTTCAAGGCCGAAGTCGCCGAGCTGATCAAACAGCACAAGCCCAAGCTATTGATTGACCTCCACGGCAGCAGCACCTCGCGCCCCTACGATGTCGACTTTGGCACCATGGAAGGGGCGTCGTTGCTGGGCCGCACGGATATCGTCCCTTCCTTGCGCAAAGCGTTGCGCAAGGAAGGGCTTCGCAACTTCTCAGACGACTACTTCCCTGCCGCCAAGCATCATACGCTCACACGATTTGCCTCCTCTCTTGGCGTTCCCAGCGTTCAGCTGGAAATCAACAGCACTTGGCTGCTTCCATCGCAGGGGGATATCTATGCCCAACGTTTCTCCCAATTGCTGCAAGGCCTTACCCGGTACATTCGAAATACAAATGACACTGAAAACGGTGCGTGTCGAGCGGGTGGTGTGTGATCGCTGACTTATGGACGCTCATCGCTGATAGCGGTTGCGGCGACACTTCCAACCTTGCTTGGGTCTCTCTTCGTCTGGCGCTCTTCAAGCAGGGTCCTCGGCAACACAAACCCTTCAAAACTGCGCTGAGTAATCGGGTTATTAGCCTTCTCTGCCCCAATCCGATAACGCATCAACCCATCGGCGACAGAAAAAGTCAGGTCTACGCTGGTGTCGGTGCGGCCATTGAGGTGCCCACGGCTGAGCAGGCGGAACAGCGACCACGGCCCGCGATAGCTCAGGCTGGCGGTGTTGCCGGTGCTGTGCACCAGGGTCAGTTGGCTGCCGTTGGTGTTGCCCAGGCTGTTGGGCCAGACCAGCCCGATGCGTTGCGGGGCGCCGTGTTGGTACGGGATAAGCTGGCCGTCGACGCTGAGCATGCTGCTCAGGCGGGTGGCGCTCAGGGCCAGAGGTTCGATGGTGAGTTGCACCGCGAGGTGGCCGCGATGGTTGAAGAAGGTATCGCGGATGCGCTCGATTTTTTTCAGCTGTTCCAGCACATCGCTGCGCACCAGGTAGCCGCCAAGGCTGTCGGAGTAAAGCGCATCGAGGTTGTCTTTGAGGAACACGTTCAGGTACTGATCATGGAATTGCTGCAAGCGTCCTTGTGGACCGAAGAAGGCCTCGAAATCATCCAGCGACGCATCCTCGCCACTGGCCTTGAACGGATAGCGGCCCGCCAGACGCTCGCGGTAGAAGCTGTAGATTTCGCTGTCCCAGCGTTTCTCAAGCTCGCGCAGAGCGGCAATCACCAGTACCTGAGACGTCTGGTCGGCAAGCTTTTTGACTTGCTGGTTCAGCGGTTCGGGCAGGCCCACGGCAACACGTTGCAGGTTGGCGATGGGGTCGGCGCCGCCCAGGGAGAAGCGGTTAAGCACGGTTTTAAGGGCGGCTTTGCCGGGGTCGGGATTGTCGTGCACGGCTTTGGCGTAGTCATAGACGGCGCTGACCGAGCGCAGGGTTTCTTCGTAGTAAGACGGCTGGTCGCCTCGTGCGTTGATCAGTTCTGAAAGACTGGAGAATGCGCGCCGAATCCCGGCCGCCTGTTGTTGCCCCTCAGACACCTTGTCCAGCTTGAGCGGCGCTTGCCCTTCAGCCAAGGGCACGGTCGGGTAGATCACACTGTTGTCGCGCAGGGTTTCCAGCAAGCGTCGTAGCGGCGCGGCCGGGCCGGTGACTTGCTCCAATACCGCCACACCGTGGCTAAGGTCGTCGAAGTCGGTCACTGCAAACTGGTTCAACGCCCGCCGCCAGCTGTCCACGTAGTCGGCGCTGTACAGGGCGCGGATACGCTGGGTCAGCACGTTGCGGTCTTCGGCGGAGTAGTCCAGACGTTGTCGTTCGCCGAGTACCCACTGGTCGATCATTGCCAGTTCGATGATGCCCTCGGTGCCCGGTTCGAAATAGTCCTTGAAGCCCTTGGCGGTGAGCAGCGGCGGCAATTGCAGGCCGCTGCCCGCTTGATCGGTGTTCAGCGGACGGTAGACGATATCGAATGCCGGGCCGATCTCGTTGCGCAGGTCCAACGGGCGATGCAAACGTTCCAGAGCGTCCTGTTTGAGGCTCATATAGACCCGTTCGGCCATGGGCAACTGGCGCAGTTGCTGCTGCACTTGGGTAATGCGTTCGCGGTAGTGCGGCAGGTCGGCATCGGCGTATTTCAGCGCGTAGCCCAGGTGCCCCATCAGATCAGCCTGCAGCTGGCCCTGACCGGGATAGGCACGCTGCCATTGCTTGGCAACCCACTCTTCGACGATGGCCGCACGGCGGTTGGGGCGCTCTTCGAGCATACGGTACACGCGCAAGGCCGCCAGTTGCTTGTTGCTACCGGCGGGCGCCGCGTTGATGGCGTCGAGCACACCGCTGGCAATCGCCGGCAGGAAGCGCTTGGACAACAGATTCAGGTAGGCTTCGTCCACGGTGGGGCCAATCGCCCTGCCCTGGTACAAGCCCATGTCCGACAGCAACGGCCAGGCTTGGCGGTAGTCGCCATAGACCAGCACCGCATCACGGATCTGGTCCAGGGGCAGCAACAGGTTGCGCCCGGTGGGGTCGACCTTGGCGTCGATATCCCGCTCACTGAACTCCTGGCTCTTGGCCAATACGTTGGCCGCCTTGTCGCGGTTGATATTGAAGTAAAACTGCCAGCTGCCGATGGTCACCAAACATCCCAGGGACGCAACGCTGAACCCCGCGATCAACAGCCGACGCTTGCTGCGGGCCACCTTGATGTTGTCGCCCGCCAGCCCCGCTTCGGGGTAGATCACCCGCTGGAACAGTTGCTGGGCAAAGTAGATGGTCGTGCCACCGGCCGGTTTGACCTCCGGTGGCGGTGGCGGCAGTTGATACGCCTGCCCTGCTTCTTTGATGAAAGCATTGCTCAGAGTGCCCTGCTGCAACACCGAGGAAAAATACAGCCCGCGCACCAACGCGGGTGTGGTGAACCGATCACTGCCAAGCATTTCAGTCAGGAAACCAAACAACGCGCGGCGCAAGCCCGCCATCTGATGCATCAGCGCCTGCAAGCGATCACACTCATCCAACGTGCGCGCCTCCCGGGTGCTGTTGAAAACCTGTTCGCAGAGGCAATCAACAAAGGCTTGATACTGACGCGTCAGCTCCGCCAGCCAGGCATCAAAATCATCCACCGCGTCCAGGCTGAACGTGAAGCCCAGCAGGTCTTCGCGACCACTGCGCGATAACCTGGCGAAGAACTCTTCGAAGCCTTCCAGCAGGTCAAACTTGCTCAGCGTCACGTACACCGGCAAGCGCGTGCCCAATTGCCGCGTCAGCTCAAACAGCCGGGTGCGCAGCAGGTTAGCGTGGGCCTTGCGTTGTTCGGGACGTTGCGCCAACAAGACCTGTATATCAATTACCAGCACTACGCCGTTCAATGCCCGACGGCTGCGGTTACGCGTCAGCCAGTCGAGCAGGTGCGACCAAAGCCGCGCATGAGTGCCGGTGGGCAACACCGGCTTGAACTTGCCCTGCTGCTCGACGTTTTCAGCCGGTGAATCCGGGTGGCTGAGAAATTCACCCGGTGGGTCAATCAACACCGCCTCGTCCCCGATCCACCAATCCACCGGGTAGGCCAGTTGCTCTTCCTGAGCCCTGACCCCAGCCTTGGTCACATGAGACAACGAAAAGCTCTGGTTGGAGCGGGTGATCAGACTGGTCTTGCCGGCATTCTCCTCACCGAGCACCAGGTACCACGGCAGTTGATACAGTGAACGGCGGCGCTCCATATTATTCAGCAGGCTGCCCAGGCTGCGGTCCAACGCCCGCTCTTGAGCCTCGATATAAGGCAAGCAAGGGTCGGCTTGCACGGCAGCCTCATGCTGGCGTTCAACCTGCAAACGCTGATAACGCTCGCGCACGCGCCACGCCCAGATCAGCAGCGGCACCACGATCACCGCCACACTGGCCGAGACCCGCATCGCCCACTCGGCCAACGGTTGGCGCTCACGCCACGTCCACTGCGGGCCCAGCCACCAGATGGCGACCAGCAAGAACATCACCCCCAACAGCACCAACACCGGCCATGCCTGGTTGAATTGGCGCAGCACCGGCAGGCCCCAGCGTTTGAGGTAACTCCAGACTGTTTTCATGAATCGCTCCTAACGCTTTTTTAGAGTTCGTTGCTTACACACGGTGAACGCATCCCTGTTGCTCCCGCTGAACCACGCCCGGGGGCATGGCTTGCGTTTTCAACGCTGGCGATGAATTCATGGAGGATGCGTTTGCTTTCGACAGCCTCCTTGACACTGGGGCCGCGAATGTGGGTCTCAGGGTCCGGCTTGGGCACGACCGAGCCGTAGCGGATGCGTACTGATTTGAGGATGGCGTCCCACACGGCCATGGCTTCGTAGTCGGTGAGCGAGGGGTTGACGGGTTCTGGTGACGCGGGTTGTTGCCAGAGAGGCAGTTCGTAGCCTTTGTTGGCGAATTGGGGAAGGGTCCAGCGAACCAAATCCTCTGGTTCGTCGGGGCCGATCGGTTCGGCTTTCATACCTCCAGCCGACATGCGAAAGTTCATGCTCGGGCGACTTAGCGATGGATCCTCACGATAGTTTTCGGCCCCGAAGAGGAGTTGACGATGAGTATCGTCGCTGAAGCCAATCAGGGATTCTTCCGCCGACATTCCCGCAAGAGTGATCTTCTTCGTGCGCAGATTTTCGTAATCACCTGCGAGGAAAACCCGTGCGCCTTCCTCGGTCCGGGTCTTTATGCTCTTCGTTTGACTAGGCGATAAAGCATTGATGTAAATTTCCAGCGAAATATCAGAGGCAGGCGGACTGAACTCAAAGCTAGCAATCTCCTGATCATGGTAACTGCGAATGACTACCGGCCCGAGCGCAAATCCCGCGCCAGCATTTTCGGGGGTAACTTTGAAGATCTCTTTTGAAAGTTTTAACAGACGATCTTCAACAGGAGCGGTATTACCATTGAAGGAGACAGCGCGGAGCATGACATAGGCGTCGCCCACCAGCAGATGGAATTCGTGCACGAATGTATCTGGGACTTCGGTGCTCTCAAAATACTGCAGCCATATCTTCTGCGAGGTTTCACGCCTTGCTGAAACCAACATGGATGCGTCCTGCTGCTCATCATTTCTGACAGCCGCGATTCGACGCGCACGCTCATTCAATGCGGCATCAAACCGCTCCTGCGTCACGTTCTCTCCCAACACGCGTACCTCAACAGACGCATGATCGGCGCCCAGCCCGTAGTAGAGCTTCACGTCGCCGCCACCACTCCAATTGGCCGGCAAATCAATCAAACCTCGGCCCAACGCCCAGGTGCGCATGTTGCTGGTAAATTCGTGCACGGTTTGTTTCTCCTGTTCACTGGGTTGTTTGAAGGCGGCGCAACCCGTGAGCAACGCGACCGTCAAGCACATGAAAAGAAGCTGGGGGGCTTTAGGATGAAGGCGGCCATAAGAAAGCCGGTGGGCGCTATTCATTGATCGCTATCCCCTGGCAATGACCTTCGTTTTTCCAAGCTGGCAATGAACTCATCGAGGATGCGCTTGCTTTCGGCAGCTTCTTCGGCACTGGGCCCGCGAATGTTGGCCCACAGGTCCGGCTTGGGCACGACCGAGCCGTAGCGGATGCGTACGGATTTGAGGATCGCGTCCCACACGGCCATGGCTTCGTAGTCGGTGAGCGAGGGATTGACGGGTTCTGGTGACGCGGGTCGTTGCCAGAGAGGCAGTTCGTAACCTTTGTTGGCGAACTGGGGAAGGGTCCAGCGCACAAGATCCCTGGGTTTATCAGGATCTATGGCGGTACGCTTCTTTCCGCCTGCCGATAGGCGAATACTCATAGCTGGACGGCTTAGGGATGGGTTATCTCGATAATTCTCGCTGACGAAAAGTATTTGACGATGTGTGTCATCACTGAAGCCGATCAAGGATTCTTCGGCTTGCATTCCAGCTAATGTGATTTTGCCTATACGCAGTTGTTCATAATCGCCTGCGAGGAATATTTTCCCGTCTTTTTGGGTTCGGGCATGCAAACGTTCTCCATCATCAGGTGATAAGGCGTTGTAGTAGACGTTCAGCGATACGTCTGAAGCAGGGGGGCGAAAATAGAAACTGGCGATCTCATGGTCGTGATGACTGCGAATGACAACCGGCCCAAGCGCAAACCCCGCGCCTGCGGTTTCAGGGGTGACTTTGAAGATCTCTTTTGAGAGTTTTAACAGACGATCTTCAACAGGAGCGGTATTACCCTTGAAGGAGTCAGCTCGGAGCATGACGTAGACGTCATCGACCAGCAGGTGGAGTTCGTGAACGAAAGTCTGACGCGGTGTTGGACGCCGATAGTATTGCAACATGACACTTTGCGGTGTCTGCGCTTTGGCTGACACCAGCATTGATACGTCATCCATCTCATAGTTCTTGACCGCGGCGATCCGGCCTGGAAACCACCGTGACTCAGGATTATCGGTGCCAGAATTGACGTTCTCCCAAGGCGTCGAGGCGCGTCGGGAAGTTGAGCGAACAGTAGTTGGCCTGGTGACAGGCGAACTGAGCGGATCTGGTAACAATACGGAATTGAGTGCGTCCCCTACGGTTTTGCGCACAAACAAAAAAAGACGCCTAAGCGTCTATTTCGTAAATCACAGGCAAAAAAAAGCCACTCGTTAGAGTGGCTTTTTCATTAATGCTTGGAGCGGGAAACGAGACTCGAACTCGCGACCCCGACCTTGGCAAGGTCGTGCTCTACCAACTGAGCTATTCCCGCTTGGTGATGCGCATTCTATAGAATCCTCAGCACCCGTCAACCCCTTGATTCAAAAAAGTTTTATTTCTTTTCAACGGTGGTTCGCAGATGAGGCCAGGCGGCGCGCAGGTATTGCAGCATGGACCACAGGGTCAGGCCGGCGGCGATGAGCAGCAAGGCGTAGCCGGTGAGTACCCAGAATGTGAAGTCCGACGGGTTGGCCAGCAGGATGACCAGCGCGAGCATTTGCGCGGCGGTTTTCCATTTGCCCATGTTGGAGACGGCGACGTGGGCGCGGGCGCCGATTTCGGCCATCCATTCGCGCAGGGCCGAGACGACGATCTCGCGGCCGATGATGACGGCGGCCGGCAGGGTCAGCCACAGGTTGCCGTGTTCCTGCACCAGCAGCACCAGGGCGACGGCCACCATGAGTTTGTCGGCCACGGGGTCGAGGAACGCGCCGAAGGGCGTGCTCTGTTCCAGACGGCGTGCCAGGTAGCCGTCGAGCCAGTCGGTGGCGGCTGCGAAGGCAAATACCGAACTGGACGCGATGTAGCTCCATTCATACGGCAAATAGAACAACAAAATGAAAATCGGGATAAGCAGGACGCGTAGAACGGTAATCAGATTAGGGATATTCATCGGCACAACTGGCTACGAGGTGAGAAGGCATTCTATTCGCTGTGCAGGTTTGCATAAATCAGCTCAGCGAGCTTTTTACTGATACCGGGTGCTTTGGCTATCTCGTCAATGCTGGCACGGGACAGCTCCTGCAAGCCACCAAAATGTTTAAGCAAGTCGCGACGGCGCGTCGGGCCGACCCCTGCCACCCCTTCCAGGGTTGAGGTTCGCCGGGTTTTGCCACGGCGGGCACGGTGGCCGGTAATGGCGAAACGGTGAGCTTCGTCGCGGATTTGTTGAATCAGGTGCAGTGCGGGTGAGTCGCCCTTCAAAGTGAACTCATGGGCGGCATCATTCAAGTACAACGTTTCAAAACCGGCCTTACGCGTGGTGCCCTTGGCGACGCCGAGCAGGATCAGGTCGGGCACCGCCAGTTCGTTGAGCACGTCACGGGCCATGGACAACTGGCCCTTGCCACCGTCTACCAGCAGGATATCGGGCAACTTGCCCTCCCCGTCCTTCAACTTGCTGAAACGCCGCGTGAGCGCCTGGTGCATGGCGGCGTAGTCATCGCCTGCGGTAACGCCTTCGATGTTGTAGCGCCGATAGTCGGCCTTGATCGGCCCTTCCGGCCCGAATACCACGCAGGAGGCCACCGTGGCCTCACCGCTGGAGTGGCTGATGTCGTAGCACTCCAGGCGCTGGGGCGGCTCGTCCAAATTGAGGACCTCGGCCAGGGCGTCGAAGCGTGCAGCGACGTGCTGTCGGTTCGCCAGCCGCGCGCCCAGGGCCTGTTCGGCGTTGGTCACGGCCAGTTGCTGCCAGCGGGCACGGGTGCCGCGTACGCGGTGGCTGATGTCCAGCTCGCGGCCGCGCAGCTCGTGGATCGCTTCGATCAAGGTGGGAAAGTCTTCGTGCACCACATTGACGATCAGCTCCGACGGCAGGTCGCGCTCAGGGCTGCTGACGTAATAGTGGCCAAGGAACGCAGCCATGACTTCTGCCACGTCTTCGTCGATACCGGTCTGCGGGAAAAAGTTCTTGCTCCCCAACACTCGCCCGCCACGCACGCTGATCAGGTGCACACAAGCGCCGCCCGGGTTGACGAACGCGGCGATCACGTCAACGTCACCGGTGCCGCCTTCCATGCTTTGCTGGTCCTGGACACGGCGCAGCAGGGAGATCTGGTCGCGCAGTTCGGCGGCCTTTTCGAAATCCAGGGTACTGGCGGCCTGCTCCATGGCCCCGGACAACTCATCGGTGAGTGCGTTGCTGCGCCCTTCGAGGAACATCACCGAATGGCGCACATCCTCGGCGTACTCCGAAGGTTCCACCAGGCCCACGCAGGGCGCCTTGCAGCGCTTGATCTGGTATTGCAGGCACGGCCGGGTGCGGTTCTTGTAGAAGCTGTCTTCGCACTGACGCACAAAAAAGGTTTTTTGCAGCAGGCTCAGGCTTTCACGAATCGCCCCGGCGCTGGGGTAAGGCCCGAAGTACTTGCCCTTTTGCTTCTTTGCCCCGCGGTGAATGCTCAGGCGGGGAAAGTTGCCGTCGGATAAAAACACGTAAGGGTAGGATTTATCATCACGCAACAGGATGTTGTAAGGCGGCCGCCATTCCTTGATCAGCGTCTGCTCAAGCAGCAGCGCCTCGGTTTCATTGGCGGTGATGGTGGTTTCGACCTGGGCGATACGCGCCACCAGGGCGGCGGTTTTCGGCGCAAGGCCGGTCTTGCGAAAGTAGCTCGCCAGACGGTTCTTCAGGTTCTTGGCTTTGCCCACGTAAAGCAGGCGCGCCTCGCTGTCGAACATGCGGTACACGCCGGGGCGGCCACTGCAGGTGGAGAGAAAGGCACTGGGATCAAACGGTGTGGTCATGTCAGGCGCTGGCGTCCACCATGCCGTGGCGCACTGCGAGCAGGGTCAATTCAACATCACTGCTGATGGCAAGCTTCTCGAAGATACGATAACGGTAGGTATTGACGGTCTTGGGCGACAGGCACAGCTTGTCAGAGATGGTCTGCACCTTCTGGCAACCGACGATCATCAGGGCGATCTGGATTTCCCGCTCCGACAGCGCATCAAATGGCGAATCGCTGGTGGGCTGGAACGACTTGATCGCCAATTGCTGGGCAATTTGCGGGCTGATGTAACGCTGGCCGGCAAATACCAGGCGAATGGCTTGCACCATCTCGGCCAGGCCCGCGCCCTTGGTGAGGTAGCCGGCGGCACCGGCTTGCAGTAAACGGGTGGGAAACGGGTCTTCCTCGCACACCGTGACCACCACGACCTTGATGTCCGGATGGCTGCGCAATAACTTGGTCGTGGCACCAAGACCGCCAATCCCAGGCATCTTGACGTCCATCAGTACCACATCGGGCTTCAACTCCCGGGCCTTGATCAGGGATTCCTCCCCCGACTCCGCCTGGCCGACTACTTGCAGGCCGTCGATGTCAGCCAGCATTCGTGTAATGCCTGTACGAACGAGATCATGGTCATCGACTACTAGCACCCTAATCAAGCAGACACCTCGCGATATGGTCTTATAGGTTGCTGAACACCTTAGCAAAAAACCAAGGCGCAGACCTAGTTGCAAGTGTCATATATATAGAGATTAAACGTGCTGCGGCTGTTCGCCGGCTGGCGAACAGCCCTGTTTCCTGGGCTAAAGGTCAGGATTCCTGGGGGGGCGACTTGGCTTTTCCGTTCACTACGGATGAATGCTCAGCCAAGGTACTGGTCAAGCGACGGATTGCGTCCTGGTCTTCCTTGAACATCGCTCGGTAATTGCCCAGCACTTTCTCTTCGATCTTGCTCAGGTTATCCAGCTGGATCGGCGTTGGGCTGCCGGTCAACACGTACAGGATATCCACACCTTTTTCGGCGACGCGAGACAAATAGTCGGCCTTGGGTGCACGACCACCGCTTTCATATTTGCCTTGGGCGTTCGCTTCAACGCCTCCAATTTCTCCAAAAACTTTCTGCGACAGGCCAAGTCGCTCTCTTTCTTGCCTTAAGCGCGAACCGATTCCACTCATTTGGATGTATGATCCTAAATTGGCACACCCCAAGAGGTGTCACACCATCACTTCGTTAAACAAACTTGAACGGTTTTGAACTATGCCCGGAATCCGTACTGCTGCACAAGCCAAGGCCTGGCTGGAACATCAAGGAAAGTCAGTTCAAGCGTTCGCCCGGGAGCATGGCGTAGACCCGGCAACCACGTATCAAGTGCTCTCCGGGCGCAAAAAGGGACGGCGTGGAGAAGCCCATAAAGTGGCGGTACTTCTGGGCATGAAAGAGGGCGTTATCGTGGATGAGCCAAGAGCTCAATCCCACGACGAACAAAGCACTAACTGACAGCAGTATGCGCTTATTTGTAGGACGTGCCTGTTTTAGTCCGATGTGAGTGCGCGACACTCACGCTCCATCCGCCAGAAGCCATCCTCTTCACCGACAATGCTCAACCCCAAGCGCTGATACAGCCTTCTTGCCGGGTTGGTCTTGAACACCGTCAAACGTAGAAAGCCCAGGCCCTCGACGCGTGCCTTGAACGCCATTTGCTCCAGCACCCATGTGCCCGCGCCCTGCTTGCGGCAGCATTCCAGCAGGTGCAGCTCGCGGATATACAGGGCCTTGCCATCGCGGCTCAGGCTGATAAAGCCCATGACGACGTCATCGTTGCAGATCAGCCAGTTCTCGCGGCCCGCCCAGGCCACGTCGAAGCCGTCGCTGGACCACAACAAGCCGTTCTGACGGTAGTAATGGCTCATGGCCTGCTGGGTCAGGGTGCGGGCAAACGGCAGGTCCTGCTCGATGGCCCGGCGCAAATGAAACCTCATTCAGAGGGCGACCACTTGGCCGGTCCACTGCCCGCCGTCGCGACGGGCGATCACCAACGCGTCGCCGACACCGGGGGCGGCAACAAGCAAGTTGCCATCGGCGGTCCAGATCGCACTGCGACCGGCACAAGCCCAGCCTCCAGATGGGCCACCGTGGTTAGCCATCAGTACCAACAGGCCATGCTCGGCCGCATAGCCTTCAAGCAAAGCACTGTCCGCCGCGTAGCCTGCCTCGCTGATCAGTACGCTTGCGGCATACACTGTGGCGCCCGCTGCCGCCGCTTGGCGTGGATGGCTGGCCTGGGAAAAGTCCGCACACACCGCCAATGCTATGCGGTCATCTCCGAATGCCAAGACCTCACCGCCCTGCCCCGCAGCAAATGCCAGCTCCTCACCGGGGTGCAAGTGCTGCTTGGTGTAGACGCCGACTGAGCCGTCCGCCCCCAGCACCAACGCGCCGATCAGCACGCCTGCTTGTGGCGCCAACCGCACCGGCATGCCCACCACGGCCGTCAACCGCAGCTCCCGCGCCAGCTCACGCAACGGCGCCAATACGGCGTCTTGCGGGGCGATGGCCAAGTCGGCCGCCAGGAACGGCTCGTAGCCGGTCAGTGACAGTTCTGGAAACACCAGGCATTGCACGCCCTGTTCAGCCGCGGCCCACATCAACGCCAGGTGCCGCTGGATATTGGCAGCGACATCGCCCGGGATGGAAACGGTTTGCGCCGCAGCAAGGGTCAAGGCAGTCATGGTCGCGTCCTGGCAATCATTGTTTGAGAGCCGTCAGCATATCCACACTTGCCCATAACGGCATAGGTATCTACACAACTGAGTGGACTGTAGCAGCGGACGGTAACCACGATGCGAAGCGAGTCGCTCTTGATCTGCTTTTGATCTGCTTTTGATCTGCTTTTGATCTGCTTTTGATCTGCTTTTGATCTGCTTTTGATCTGCTTTTGATCTGCTTTTGATCTGCTTTTGATCTTGATCTTAAGCGCCCCGTCAAACCACGCTGGCCGGAATTCGACAGGGATTTGGGGGGTAAACCGGCAGGGATGCCGGTTTAGCCGCCCCGCGCCATGGATGGCGCGTGGCGGCGGCCCCCCAAATCACTGGCGGATTACGGGCACACCGAGCCTA
>NZ_SMOF01000001.1:2301354-2329707 GCF_018135665.1 Pseudomonas sp. B2021 | reverse complement strand
AGCCGCCGTCAGGGCGGAACCCTAAGTGGCCGTTACCGCAGGAATGGATATGTACTCGGTCTGACACCCTGTGTCGACTGGCAGGCCGTCATCGCAGGCAAGCCAGCTCCCACATTTGGATCCAGGGTGTCAGGTAGAGATGCGTCGCCTGTCAGTCCGTCACGGGAGCAAGCTCCCTCGCCACAGGTCCAGCGTCGCAGCAAAGTTGTGTAGATACCTATGCCCATAGCGGTAAGTACCGCCACACAATAGAAATTACTGATTGAATCCACCTGCACGCCTCTAGTAAGCTCCCCCCATCATTTGGAGAGCCCCATGTTGCCACTCACCCACACTCAGGTTTGCCCTGCTGCCAGCGCCTTGCGCTCGGTGTCGGCTACCCGTGTGAACGGTTCGAGCGCACTGGCCGGCTTTTATTTTGGGTATTGGTTTAGCCACTGGCGCGCCTGATACCTGAAATCGGCGCCCACTACTCAAGGGGTCGCCTACCAGAGAAATCTAAACCCCCGGTCGGCTCCCCGACCGGGGGTTTTGTTTTTTCAGCGCCTGACAACCTGTTTGCTCACGATCACTTAAAGGAATCACACCATGAACTTCACCACCTATTACCGCTACGACACTTGCACTGCATGGCGATTTAGCCAGCTCCGTTCGGGACAGCCTGCCGCCTCCGACCGGTCACCCCGTGGTGGCAAGCCAACACACGTAGCCGATACGGCCAATTGTCGAACACCCCAGTAGGCCAAGCGTGCGGGAATCGCCCGCCGCTTGCCCAGGAAGCCTTGAATATGAACTCCTCCGTCGCCGCTTTGCCCGTCTCTGCCCTCAACAGCGCCAATGAAGCCCTGACCCAACGTTTGCCCAGCGCTCTTGAACTCAAGCACCAACTCCCGCTCAGCCCGTTCCTCAATGAACAAGTCCACGCCCATCGCCAAGCCGTACGCGCCATCCTCAATGGTGAAGATTCACGCTTGCTGGTGATTGTCGGCCCGTGCTCGATCCACGACCCGGAATCGGCCATGGAATACGCGCGCAATCTGAAGAAGCTCGCGCTTGAAGTCAGCGACCAGATGCTGCTGGTGATCCGTGCCTACGTCGAGAAACCGCGCACCACGGTGGGTTGGAAAGGCCTGGCCTACGACCCGCACCTGGACGGCAGCGATGACATGGCCGCCGGCCTGACCCTGTCCCGCGAACTGATGCGTGAAATGCTGCGCCTGGGCCTGCCGGTGGCCACCGAGTTGCTGCAACCCATGGCCGCCGGCTACTTCGATGACCTGCTCACTTGGGTCGCCATTGGCGCACGCACTACCGAATCGCAGATTCACCGCGAAATGGCCAGCGGCCTGGGCATGCCCGTGGGCTTCAAGAACGGCACCGACGGTGGCGTCGCCATTGCCTGCGATGCGATGCGTTCAGCGTCTCACCCGCATCGTCATTTCGGCGTCGACAGCCAAGGCCATCCGGCGATCATCCAGACCCCCGGCAACCCCGACACCCACCTGGTGCTGCGTGGCGGCCACCGTGGGCCCAACTACGATGCGCAAAGCGTGGCCGACGTAAAGCATGACCTGGCCAAGTCCAAGGTGGCGGCGCGGATCATGGTCGATTGCAGCCATGCCAACAGCGGCAAGAACCCGCTGCGCCAACCGGCGGTATTCAATGACGTGCTGGAGCAGCGCTTGCAAGGCGATACCTCGCTGGTCGGCATGATGCTTGAGAGTCACCTGTTCGAAGGCTGCCAGCCGCTGAGCGCGTCGATGAAATACGGCGTTTCGGTGACCGATGGTTGCCTGGGTTGGGACGCGACCGAGCAGTTGTTACGCAGTGCCGCCGAGCGGTTGCGGGAGCACGGCAAAGCCGACTGATCGGTGAAAAACATACAGCTGGGAGAGGCGGGAAAGTTGACGAGCACTCGTGCGAGTGTTCAGATGCCCGCCTGTTTCAGGTGCCCCCTGCCGCCGTGCTTGGGGTGAAACGGGAAACCGGTACGCTCATATTGAGCAAGTCCGGTGCTGCCCCCGCAACGGTAGATGCGTGATCCCTTCGACACACCACTGTGGCCCTCGCGCCATGGGAAGGTGAAGGTATCCATACGCATGAGCCCGGAGACCGGCCTGGAATTTCTGTTTGGCAAACTCCTGCGGTGGGCGGGCATGGGCCGGTATTGGCGTGTGCTCGATGCCTTCTCTTGCGTGCTTCTGCGAAGATACTTTCGAGAAGACTATGATCCGACATTCATTCACTCCCTTGATCAGTTGCCTGTTCAGCCCGTTGCTGCTGGCTGACAACACTCCCTTGGTGCTCAACCCGCAAATCGTTTCGGCGCCCTCAGTGGAGTCCAGCACAGTTGCGGCCATGGCCCAGTACGGCAGTAACGTCAACGTGGTCAGCCGCGAACAGATCGAGCGGGCCGGCCCTTCAGCCGACGTGTCTCGGGTGATGCAAATGTTCATTCCCGGGCTGTATGTGGCGCCGAAGAACGGCCCGTTCGACTATGGCACCTATTCCCTGCTCGGCGGGCGCAACGATGACACCCTGATCCTGCTCGATGGCGTGCGCTTGAACAACCGCCTGTACGGTGGCCTGTACCTCGACACCCTGCCGGCCAATGCCATTGAACGCATCGAAGTGCTCAAGGGCGGCCAGAGCCTGCTGTTCGGTACCCAGGCGGTATCGGGCGTGATCAACATCGTGACTCGCAGCCCACAAACGCGGGCGGCTGCCGGCGAAGTGAATATGGGCCTCGACACCTTCGGCGGCACCACGGGTGACGCACGGGTCGAGAAGATTTTCAGCAACGGCTGGGGCGACCTGGGCGTGCTGGCCTACGTCAGCCGCAATGCGTCCGAGGGCTACCAGCCGTTTCGCAATCGCGATATGAAAAATGTCACGGACAAGAAACGCTCTTACGAAGTCACTACCTTCGGTACCAAGGCCGTTCAATCTTTTGGCGATGATTCGCGCCTGGAACTGTTCTATCAATACGCCGACGCCAACCTGGATTTCGCCCGTCCGGTAGCCTCCCACAAAACTACCAACGACCGTGTACAGCAAATCGCCACAGCCACGTTCGAGCAAAGCCTCGACGAACGCCTGAGTTATTTCGTCAAGGGCCACATCAACGATTGGGATACCCGCTATACCCGCCTCAACAACCTAGACGGTGGTGGTACCCAGGTTATCAACCATAACGACTACTGGGGCTTCACCGACTGGGGCGTGCAAGCCGAAGGCAAAGCCGAGTTGCCGGGCGGCCATGTAGTGATCGTCGGCAGCGACAACCAATGGTTCAAGGGCCAGGACGATGTGCTGGTGATCGACGACAACAAAGCCCAGGCCCACGCGCTGTATAGCCAACTGCGCCCGCAGATCGACGCCCTGCCCGACTGGCACCCCAGCCTCGGCGTACGCCACGAGGCCATGAGCGGCGGTGACAGTGCCACCGTCGGCATGCTCACGTCCCTCTACAACCTCAACGATCACTGGGCCTTGCGCGGCCAATACGGCACCGCCTACAAGCTGCCCAATGCCGAACAGCTGTTCGTCAACGAAGCGGACGAACAGGGCAACCGCCACCTCAAGCCAGAGAAAAGCCGCAACGCCGAACTGGGCCTTGACTACACAGGGCAACTTGCGGAACGCGATTTCAGCGCCAGCGTCACCGTGTTCAAACGCAAGATCACCGACCTGATCACTCTGGACGATGTGCAGTGGGTCAATGGTCAGGGCCAGATCCAGATGCGCGGTTTCGAGGCCGACGCCAGGTTGGCGCTCAACGACCAATGGAGCGTGCAGGCCGACATGACCCGCAACCTGACCGAATCCCGCGCCGGGGTCACCCTTAACGATATTCCCAGTTTTTTTGCCCGCTCACGCATCGGTTTTGAATCGCAAAACCGCCTATGGGGTGCAGGCGCGGCACTGCGTTATATCCGCGATGTCATCAGCGCCAAGCAGGTCGAGTACGGGCATTATTCTGTGGTGGACGCCGACGCCTATCGCTATCTGGACAGTGCCCACCGGCATCGTTTGAGCCTGCTGGTGGAAAACCTGTTCGACCGCGACTACGTCACCAGTCGCGCCAACAACGTCGACAACCTCGGCCGCCCCTTCACCGCAGAGGTGCGTTACAGGTATCGCTTCTGATGGCTGACATCACGCCAATCGACGGGGTCGACACCCACCCCGACTGGTCGCAAATTCCTGGCCACAGCCACCATGTGTTCCTGTGCACCGGCCCGCGCTGCACCCAGCGTGGAGCCTTGCAACTGTGGAAAACCCTACGCCGCCGGTTGCTGGAGCTGCAACGCATCGAAGTGCCCGACGGCGTGCTGCTGACCCGCACCCATTGCCAGTTCCCTTGCAACCTCGGGCCGGTGCTCACGGTTTACCCGCAGCGCTGCTGGTACGGCGTGCACAGCAAGGCGGATGTGATACGCCTGGTGGATATGCACCTGGCAGGCGGTGAAGTGGTTGACGATCTACTGCTCAAGGAGCGCGCATGAAAATGTGGTGCGTATGCTTGATTGCCCCGCTCTGCGCAACACCGGTGCTGGCAGACAATTACACCAATTGCGCCCAGGCCTGGGCACTGCCACACGCGCCACCCTCGCGCATCGTCGCCCTCAATCAACACGCGGCCGACCTCTTGCTGGCGCTGGATGCCAGGCCTTCAATGGTGTGCGTGGCCTATCTGGACGACAGTGACAAAGCGCATCGACAGGGCCGGTATTTCGAAGTGCCGGTGATTGCCGCCCAATATCCCTCCAGCGAGGTGCTGTATGCACAGCGCCCCGACTTGGTGGTGGGCGGTTTCGCCAGCGCGTTCGGCAAGGGCGTTAGCTCACGCACGGGCCTGGCCGATAACGGCGTGGCGTCCTACCTGCTGGAGTCCGCGTGCGCCGGGCACAACCTGGATTACTTCGAGCACATCCGCCAGGACCTGCTCACCCTTGGCGCCCTGCTGCACAAATCGCAACGCGCCCAGGCCCTGAGCGACGCACTGGACGCCGACCTGCAACATGCCCAGGCATTGGCTGACAACGCCCAACCGGTATCGGTATTTTACTTGGACAGTGAGGTCAACGGCCTCGCCAGTGAAGGTCAACGAGGGTTTGTCACCGCCCTGCTGGCGGCATCGGGTGGCCGTAACGTGCTGGCTGATGCACCTCTTTCG
Source organism: Pseudomonas sp. B2021 (assembly GCF_018135665.1). NCBI lineage: Bacteria > Pseudomonadati > Pseudomonadota > Gammaproteobacteria > Pseudomonadales > Pseudomonadaceae > Pseudomonas > Pseudomonas sp. B2021. Next base: position 2,324,528 of record NZ_SMOF01000001.1, on the reverse strand, counting down.
CGGGTGACCGTGAACAGCGAAACTTTGCTGACAAAAGACCCTGACATCATTCTATTGGCCGACGCCCTCTGGTCCCCCGCCAGCCGCAAGCGCCAATTGTTGACCACCGACCCGGTGCTATCGACGCTGCGAGCGGTGCGTGAGAACCGGATGATCGATATTCCGTTTACCCATTTAGTACCCGGCGCCGACAGCGGCAAGGTGGCGATTGAACTGGCGCGCAAACTTAGTGGCATACAGTCCCCCCTTGAAGCGCCCTCTTGTAGGAGCGCGCTTGCTCGCGAAAAACGTCAACGGTAACGCGCGCTTCCTGAATAAACGCGGCGCCTGCGAGTTTTTCGCGAGCAAGCTCGCTCCTACAAGCAATCGCTGTGGACTAGGCCCGGGCCACCGGCATGCGAGACAACTCCCGCAACCACGGCAACACCCGCAGGCCGTGGGCAGTCTCGCAGGGGTCGACGATGTCCATGAAGTGTTCGAGGTTGACGTGGTCCGGCACGCCCGGCAGGCGCACCCGCACGGCCGGCGTTACACCGCACGGGGCGCCCAGGTCCAGATGTTCGTAGACCAGTACATGACGCACCTGGGGCTGAGGTTCATAGGCTTGGGCCATCAGCCCGGCATGGATTATCAGCACATCGAAGGGTTCGGCAGGAATGGCGGTAAGAATCCGCACCTCTTCGAACGTTTGCACCGGCACGATCCGGTAATAGCCCAACCGGTTGAGCATTTTCTCGATGTACAGGCGTTGCAGATGCTGTTCATCGGCAATCAGGATGGTCAGTGCTTTGTTCGGCATGGCAAACCCCTGGCAGGCAGTGCTCGGCAGTGAGCGCTGCCCATTTTCCAGACATATGCCGACGACAAAATCAGGCATGTTCCCGGTTTGCGTAAGAGTTTTCCCAAATTTCCCGAATGGCGATCAACCGCAGTCAAGGCTGATTGCAATAAGCGCTCAAGCCATGACGCAAAACATCGATCGCTTCAGCCACGCCCTCAACCGCTGGCCCCAATGCCTGAGGGTCGCGCTGTTCACACACTGCCTCCAATGCTTCACACCCACTGATCAATAGGTTTGCCTTGACCATCCGCGCGCCGCCCTTGGCACGGTGAGCCAGGTCGTGCAGCTTGGCAAAATCTGCCTGGCTGGCCAGGCGCGGCAGTAAGGCACGGTCTGCCTCCAGGCTTTCGAGCAACGGCGCCAGCAATTCGACAAGCGCAGCGTGATCATCGCCGGTCAGCGCGACCAATGTGCTCAAGTCAAATGTCGCCACGGGCTGCGGGCCCGCGTCGGCCACACGCGAGGCCAGCGCCGACCGCAAGTCGTCAAGCCCGGTTGGCTTGAACAGGCAGCCATCCATGCCCGCCTGCCGGCAGCGCTCGGCTTCCTCCGGTTGTGCGTTGGCGGTGAACCCCAGCAACAGGCAGGGTTCCAGACCCTGTTCACGCTCTTGCGCGCGAATCTCCTGTGCCAGCTGATAGCCGTTCTTGAACGGCATGTTGCAATCGGTAATGACGCCGTCGAACTGCCCCGCTCGCCACTGTTCAAGCCCTTGAACACCGTCTTCGGCCGTGACGATATGGTGGCCCAGAAAGCTCAACTGTCGAGCCAGCAGCAAGCGGTTGGCCGGGTAGTCGTCCACCACCAGAATCTTCAGCGCACGGCCCTCAGGCGCCGCCTCTTGCGCAGGCTCAACCGGGGCCGGCAGCGTGGCGGACATGGCCAGGGTCAACGTCACGTCCACCCGAGTACCGTGCCCCAGCACGCTACTCAAGTGCAATTGACCACCCATCATTTCACACAAGCTGCGGCTGATCACCAACCCCAGCCCAGACCCGCTACGTGCCGACTGCTGGTTATTGCTGCCCTGGATAAACACACTGAACAACCGCTGCTGATCGGCGATGCTGATTCCGATGCCGGTGTCTTGCACCCATAACTGGACGGCCAAGCGATCGTCCTCGACCACCGCCTGCGCAACCAGACTGACCTGCCCATGAGAAGTGAACTTGATGGCATTGCTCAAAAGGTTCGATACCACCTGCTTGAATCGCAGCGGGTCGACCAGCACCGCCCGGTCAATCAACGGGTCCAGCTCAACCTGCAGCGCCAGCCCCTTGGCGCGGGCCAGCCCCTCGAACACGCGCGCGACCGACGCTAACAGCTCATGCAGGTTGGCGGGCTCCAGGGTCAGCGACAAGTGCCCAGACTCAATGCGCGCGATATCGAGAATATCGCCGATCAACTCCAGCATGCCCCGCGAAGCCACCGAAGCCACCTCCAGGGCGTCGCGGTCGACCCGCCCCTGCTCGGCATTTTTCAACGCCAGCTCGATCATGCCGATTACGGCGTTCATGGGCGTGCGGATCTCGTGGCTCATGGTCGCCAGGAAGGTAGTCTTGGCGCGATTGGCGGCATCGGCATCGTCCTTGGCTTCCTGTAGCTGGCCGAGCAACCGATGCCGCTCGCTCACGTCGACCCAACCGGCAATCATGCCCACCACTTTCTCGTCGCCGTCGCGATACGGCAGCATCCATTGGTAAATGGTCAACACATCGCCATTGGGCACCTTGAGTATTCGGTCATGAATCTGCGGCTCGCCCCCCGCCATCAAGCGCAGGTAATCCTGATGAAACGACTGGGCCTGTGGCGGGTTTTCGACGTCGGTTTCCACCACCGTCCTGCCGATCACGTCTTCAAGCTTGTAGCCAAACACGTCGAGGTAGGCGTTATTGCAGGCCATCAACCGCCCTTGGCGGTCACGCACGTAAATCGGGTGCGGCGTGCCGTCGATCAATACGCTCATAAACCGCATCTGATCGCTCAGCGCTCGCTCGGCCTGTAGCCGCTTACGAATCAGGCTGCGCAGGTAAATGGCCCAGCCCAGCGTGACGGCCAACAACAGCGCCGCCAACCCAAAACCCTGAAGAATCACGTTGCGATAACGCAACCAGTAACTGTCCTCGATGATGACCTCGCTGCGCCACTGGCCAATCAATTCGTCCATTTCCTGCGGGGTGATACTCAGCAGCGCCTTGTCGAGGATCGAATACAACTCCAACTGACTGCGGTTGACCCCAAAGGTCACGCGTGCAGGCTCAGTGCCGACCGTACTGGTGACACGCAAGCGGTCGCGGTAATACCGGCTGATCAAATAGCGCGCGCTGATCAATGAGTTGACCGCACCATCGGCGTCACCGTTGGCCACCAGCGCCATGGCTTGCTGGGGGTTCTCCACATCGACAAACATCACGCCTGGAAAATTCTGCGCTATCTCATCGTGCAGGCCATTGCCAACCACCATGGCCAAGCGTTTGCCAACCATCTCCTCCAACGTGAGCGGGCTGTGTGGACTGTCACGGGTTACCAGCACAAAGGGGTTGGTCAGGTAGGGCCGGGTAAAGCGTACTTTTTCGGCCCGCTCCACACTGGGGGTGATAACCGCCAGCATGTCCGCCGTCCCCGCACTGACGATGTTGACCTGGCGCGGCAACGAACTGCCTGGCACCACATCGAACTTCAAGCCGGTGCGCAAGCTGATGCGCGATAACACCTCGGCACTCAACCCTTCGAATTGACCTCGACCACCAATAAAAGATAACGGTAGGAAGTCATTGAGCACCGCGACCCTGACCCGTGGGTTTTTCTGCACCCAGCGTTGCTCACTGGCGCTCAAGTGCAGCCGGTCAACGCCGATTATGCCCAGGTTACCTCCGCTCCAGCGGCGCAGGATTTCCATCTGCTCGCTGGCGGGAATCGCCTCCAGCGCGGCATTGAGGATGGGCAGCAAACGCGTGTTTTCCCGGGTGACGGCAAACGCAAACGGGTTGACTTCCAGGCCGGAAAAATCCGCCATGCGTACATTATTGAGGTGGTTGCGATTGATCAGGTAATTGCTGCTGATGGCATCCCCCAGGTAGACGTCGGCACGACCAAACGCCACGGCGCCAATGGCTTCGAAGGTCGAGGCAAACAGTTCCAACTGGGCTTTGGGGTAAAACGCCCGTACGGCGTCGGGCTGCATGTAGTGATAGAGCATTGCCACGCGCTTGCCGGCCAGGCCGTCATTCAATACCTGGCTGTCACCGCTGCGGGTCACCAGGGTCGGTTGGTCGTTGGCATAAGAGCGAGACAGCAGCAGTTGCGGGTCGGCCGCTTCATAGCCATTGGCGGAACCGAGGAAATCCACCGCCCCCTGCTTCAGCGCCTCGACCACCTCATCGCGGGTGTCGTAACGCCGAACCTCGATGGAGATATGCAGGGCCTGGCCGACCAATGCGGCAAAATCAGCCGTGATCCCTTCGAGTTCGTCGTTGTTATTGGTCAAGTCAAAAGGTGCGTAATCGGGCGCCGAAACGCCCATCAGCAACGAGCGTCGCTCACGCAGCCAACGCCAATCGGCCTCGTCAAGCACCACTTGCGGGGTTTCGATATGAGAGTGCCCCAACAGCCGCAAAGCGTGAGGCTCTTCAAGGGCCACCGCGATCAGAGGTAACAGGCTCATCCAAAGGATCGTGACGAACCTGATAAACACGGTGGCGATCATTTCAGATCAGATCAGATGGTTGCGCTGGGCAAACTTGGATAAGTGCACTACCGAGGACATTCGCAACTTCTCCTTGAGTCGAGTCTTGTAGGTACTGATGGTCTTGTGACTCAGCAGCATTTGCTCGGCGATTTCCTTGTTGCCCAACCCTAGGGCGAGCATTTGCAGTACGGTGAGTTCGCGGTCAGACAAACATTCGATCATCTGCCGTTCTGTTTCTTGCAAATCGTCGCGCCGCACCGAACTGGTCGGCAAACTGGGGAAGCAGCTGTAGCCCGACATGATCGCCTTGATAGCCTTTTGCAGCTCATCCAGTTCGCCGGTCTTGGCGACGAACCCCATGGCGCCGGCGCGCATGCAGCGGGTGGAAAAGAACACTGCCAGGTAGGACGTCAACACCAGAATCTTGCACGGCAAGCCCAACGCCTTGATCCGGCTGATGACCTCCAACCCGCCTAATTTAGGCATCGCCAGGTCGAGGATGATCAGCTCGGGACGTTGCTCCCTCGCCAATTGCATGGCATCTGCGCCATCCCCTGCCTGAAAAATTTCAACAAAACCCTCCAACTGCAAGAGGTGTTTGACCGTCGCCCGGATAAACGGATGGTCATCCACAATTAATGCTTTGCTCATAAAACTTCCCTATGTGGACAAAATACCCTTACACATCACACCGGATCTGGGTACCTGTGAGAAATGACAGTTCCGACGAGCGGCGCTGCCTTATCAGTACGGTAACCAAGCCGTGTCTGGCCCCTTCAATTAACTCAGCATAATCACGGACGCCGGACCTCAATGACCCAACAGCCGCAAGTGCCCAACCTTAGCAACGCAATGATGTTTCAACTGAAGGGATAATCCGGACTAGATGTAGGATTTTTCCACAATCAAGCTTAGCCAATCCTGGCTAACTCATCAGGGTCAGTCGGTAGTACTCGGGCTCCAGAAAGCCTGTACCACCAGGGTTGAAGTTGAGAGGCGCGCTACCAGTGCATCCAGCTCATCACCATCCACCGACGTGGCGGCCAGGATGGCCTCGATTTCCACTTCGTCGCTGCCGAACGGCCGCACATCGACATCACTGGCTGGGTAGTTGCAGCGTGCCAACTCGGCTTCCAGCAACACCATCACGGCCTGTTGCTGACTGCGTCGCGCAATCACGTAAAGGATATTGGTAACCTCTGCCGACACCACGTCCAAGGGTTGGCGGTTGATGTTATTGACGATCGGCCGCAGCAAGGTGTTGGCCGCCAGCACAAACAGCGTACCCAGCAATGCCTCAAGGATCAGGTCGGCGCCGGCACAGGCGCCCACCGCCGCTGAAGCCCAGAGGGTCGCGGCAGTGTTAAGCCCGCGTACATTGCCCTCTTCCCGCATGATCACACCCGCCCCCAAAAAGCCGATGCCCGACACCACGTAAGCGACCACGCGCACCGCGCCTTCCGCACCACCGAGCCGGTTGGCCATGTCGACAAAGATCGCCGCGCCTACCGCCACCAGCACATTGGTGCGCAGCCCCGCGGTGCGCTGGCGATATTGGCGCTCGAAACCGATCAAGCCACCGAGGATAAATGCCGCGCTGAGGCTGACGACGGTGTCGACCAGGGAGTTGAGGTTGATGTTGTTGATTGCCTGCATAAAAAATCTCCATGAATGCAGCGACAAATTGGAAAACACCGTGGGTTCCTGTGGGAGCTGGCTTGCCTGCGATAGCGGTACACCGGCCAATGAATCTGGCGACTGATACACCGCCATCGCGGGCAAGCCCGGCTCCCACAGGGTTTGCGGTGTTGCATGGCACTCACTACTGCCAGCCAAACCTGCGGATGTAGTAGCCTTTCACCGCTTGGGTCAGCGCCATGTACGCCAGCAAAATCACCGGCAGGAACACAAAGTACAGCGACGGCAGCGCCTGCAATTTGAAGTAATGCGCCAACGGCCCCATCGGCAGGAAAATCCCCACGGCCATGATCACGCCGGTCATCAGCATCAACGGCAGCGCTGCACGGCTTTGCAGAAACGGGATTTTCGGGGTGCGGATCATGTGCACGATCAGGGTCTGGGTCAGCAGCCCCACCACAAACCAGCCGGATTGGAACAGCGTCTGGTGGTCTGGCGTGTTGGCATCAAACACATACCACATGAGTGCGAACGTGGTGATGTCGAAGATCGAACTGATCGGCCCGAAAAACAGCATGAAGCGCCCCACCTCGCCTGGCTGCCAGCGTTGTGGCGTGGCAAGCATCTCGTCATCGACGTTGTCGAACGGAATCGCGATCTGCGAGATGTCATACAGCAGGTTTTGCACCAGCAGGTGCATCGGCAGCATCGGCAAAAACGGGATGAAGGCACTGGCCACCAACACCGAGAACACGTTGCCGAAGTTGGAACTGGCGGTCATCTTGATGTACTTGAGCATGTTGGCGAAGGTGCGCCGGCCTTCCAGTACGCCCTCTTCCAGGATCATCAGGCTCTTCTCCAGCAGGATGATGTCGGCCGCTTCCTTGGCGATGTCCACCGCACTGTCCACCGAAATACCGATATCCGCCGTGCGCAACGCCGGAGCATCGTTGATGCCATCGCCCATAAAGCCCACCACATGCCCGTTGTCCTTGAGCAGGCGCACGATGCGTTCCTTGTGGCTGGGGGTGAGCTTGGCAAACACATTGGTAGTTTCCACGGCCAGGGCCAGTTCGGCGTCGCTCATGGCTTCGATGTCGTTGCCCATCAGCAAGCCTTGTTGTTCCAGGCCCACTTCGCGGCAGATCTTCGCCGTGACCAGTTCGTTGTCGCCGGTCAACACTTTGACCGCCACGCCGTGGGCCTTCAGGGCCTTGAGGGCGGGTGCGGTGCTCTCTTTGGGTGGGTCGAGAAACGCCACGTAGCCGATCAGCGTCAGGTTGTTCTCATCGGCCAGGGTGTAGGTGTCTCGTCCTGCCTGCATCGGCTGCGCCGCGACCGCCACCACCCGCAGCCCTTCTTCGTTAAAGGCTGCGGTCACCTGGCGAATGCGCGCCAGCAGTTCGTCGGTCAGCACTTCATCGACGTCGCCATGGCGCACGCGGTTGCATACCGACAAAATCTCTTCCACCGCCCCCTTGCAGATCAACAGGTGCGGTTGGTGCTGCTCGGCCACCACCACCGACATGCGGCGGCGGTTGAAGTCGAAGGGAATCTCGTCAACCTTGTGGAACGCGGTGCCGACTTTCAGCTCGCGATGGATGTCCACATGCTCAAGCACGGCCACATCCAACAGGTTTTTCAAGCCGGTCTGGTAGTAGCTGTTGAGGTAGGCCATTTCCAGCACGTCGTCCGCTTCCTGGCCCCACACGTCCACATGGCGCGCCAGGAAAATCTTGTCCTGGGTGAGCGTGCCGGTTTTGTCGGTGCACAGCACGTCCATCGCGCCGAAGTTCTGGATCGCGTCCAGGCGCTTGACGATCACCTTCTTGCGCGACAGAAATACCGCACCCTTGGCCAGGGTCGAGGTGACGATCATGGGCAGCATTTCCGGGGTCAGGCCCACCGCTATCGACAGCGCAAACAACAACGCCTCGGTCCAGTCGCCTTTAGTGAACCCGTTGATGAACAGCACCAGCGGCGCCATCACGAACATAAAGCGAATCAGCAACCAACTGACCTTGTTGACCCCCTGCTGGAACGAGGTGGTCGCACGGTCCGTCGCCGTGACGCGTTGCGCCAGGGCACCAAAGTACGTGCTGTTGCCGGTGGCCAGGACCACCGCCGTGGCGGCGCCGGACACCACGTTGGTGCCCATGAACAGAATATTCTCCAGTTCCAGCGGGTTGCGTGTGTGGGCGTCCTGCTGGTGGGCGAACTTCTCCACTGGCATGGATTCACCGGTCATCGCCGCCTGGCTGACGAACAAGTCCTTGGCGCTGAGCACGCGGCAGTCCGCGGGGATCATGTCGCCGGCCGACAACACAATCAGATCGCCCGGCACCAGTTGCTTGATCGGCAGTTCAATGCGCTTGGCAGCATCGCGGCGCAGCACCGTCGCGGTATTGCTCACCATGGCCTTCAAGGCATCGGCGGCCTTGTTCGACTTGGCCTCCTGCCAGAAGCGCAACAGGGTCGAGAGCACCACCATGGAGAAAATCACCGTGGCGGCCTTCATGTCTTCGGTCAGCCAGGAGATCACCGCCAACAGGGTCAGCAGCAGGTTGAAAGGGTTCTTGTAGCAATGCCACAGGTGCACCCACCACGGCAGCGGCTGCTCGTGCTCGACTTCATTGAGGCCGTATTGCATACGCAGGGCGTCGGCTTCCTGGGTGTTCAGGCCCTCGGCGTGGCTGCCCAGTACACCCAGCAATTGCACGGTGCTGCGGTTGGCAGATGCCACCAGTGTCTGCGCCAGGCTAGGCGGTACTTCGCGGCTGACGCTGGCGTCGGTCACGGTCTCCAGCATCGCCAGGCGGCGAAAATGCCGGGCGATATGCCGGGTCCGCAGGAAACCGGCGAAGAACTCTTTGAGCAAAGTGAGGTTCATGGTGTAACTCCTGCGCGAGGAAAAACCGTCGTGCAGGTACTGCCCGTCCACACCGCGCCCGTCACACAGGCACAGCCGAACCTGGCCCGCCCGCCGTAACAGGCAGGCGCGTCCGTAGCATCCAGGCGTTACCCAGGTGCTGGTCAGCGTCGATGAGAGGGAATCAGGCAGGCGCCAGGACTGGCCACCGCCGGGATGCCGCTTCTCGCTTTGTGAGGCGAGACAACGGCATCTGGAAAATGCGCGTTACCTTGCCAAGAGGCCGGTTACCGAAACCGGCCGACGACTGTCACTCGAACAAGTACCCACTGAGGGTCTCCGCTATTGATGAAAACGCGCGAAGCTTACGCCCCGATGTTGGCGGAGTAAACCGTAGGAAAGTGCCTGCATGGTGAATAAGAAAATTCTTCAGGATGGGTTCAGGTAACAACCGTAGGAGCGAGCTTGCTCGCGAAAAACGCCAACGATAACGCGTGCTTGCTGTGTGAACGCGGCGCCTTCGAGTTTTTCGCGAGCGGGCTCGCTCCTACAGAAGGCGGTGTGCTGCTTTTACTCATGCGCCTGCCTGCTGTCGGTCGGCGCTTGAGCACGGTCCTCGAGACTGTAATCGCGCACCACCTGGGCAATGCGCAGGTGGTAGTCAGCAAAAACCTGCCGACGGCCTGTTGACTGAGCGGCTCGATGTAGCTCAAGGCTGCGCCACTGCTGAATGGCTGCCTCGTCACGCCAGAATGATAGGGAGAGTAGTTTTGAAGGTTCACTCAGGCTCTGGAAACGCTCAACTGAAATAAAGCCATCGATTTGAGCGAGCAGAGGCTTGAGTTCGGCAGCGAGGTCGAGATAACGCTGGTAGTGCTCCTCATGTGGCCAGGCTTCAAAAATAACAGCGATCATTGTTGAGTCTCCTCATCACGGTAGAACCTCGGGATGCGGCCATTAAGGGAAGGCAGATAATCCCAGCGATAAGCAAGGGCAGATAAGTCTGGCCGTCGATGCAAGAATGCCGAAATCACCTCTGAGGCAATAGCCAATGCCAAGGGCTGGCCTGGGCATTGATGCCTGCCTGCGCCGAAGCTGAAGGTTCGTCGTTGAGTTCGTTTGAGCAAGAAGCTGTCGGGGTCTGGGTTGACGGCGGGATCTCGGTTGGCAGCAGCAAGCAATAGTAAAACGGTATCGCCCGCCTCTAGAACGCTGCCGCCAATCGTGCAGCGCTGTGCAACGAAGCGCCGGGTGTTTTGTACCGGTGAGTCGTGGCGCGCTACCTCTGCCACCCACTCAGCGACGCGCATCGGGGTAGCTTGCAGGTCAGGGTTTCGTTGGAGCGCTATGAGGGTGTTGCCGATCAGGCCGGCAGTGGCTTCGCAGGTCTGTGACAACAGCCCAATCAGATTCGCTATCAACGCCTCATCGTCTTTCCAGGCTGAGGCTTGGTATTCGCCATAAAGACGCTCCAACACGCCGCTGCCCTTATCATCGTTACTCAGCAGCACCTGAAACATCTGCCTCAGCCGAGCCGCCCCGCAATGGGCTGCACTGAGTTGAGCTTCGTCGCTCAATGGCGATAGGCAGGCGACAAACTCCCATGTCAGTTGCGCGACTTCCTGCAACTGGCTGGGTGCAAAACCTATCAAGGTCGCAATGACCGAAACCGGTAACCTGAACATCCACTCGTTCGGGTTACCGACGGGGTCATCCAATGTCTCGACAACCTGCGCCACAATGCCTGCGAGATTTTCGGTTCCTAACGAGCCCAAGGCCGGCTCGATAACCATCCGGGGGCAGCGGTGTTGCGCCCCCTCGTTCATACGCATCAAACGACCAAAGATATCGCCTGCCGCGCCTTGAGCAATGGCCGCTGGAATCGGCTCGTGCAGTGGGCGTACAAGGCAGTCGGGATGCTCCAGGATGGCCTCGACAACGCTGGCGCCACTGGCAATCCATAAACCAAGATCTGCATCAAAGACCAGTTCACTGTGTCGTCTGAGGCGTGCGTAATAATCGTAGGGGTCGGCATGGGTAACGGCTTCAAACGGCGTCATTTTGGCAGTCCTTTTCGCAAAGAACGGCTACTATCGAACAACCGTCACACCGACAATTCGCTCAGGAACGAAATATGGATTCCCAAAGCAATGACACCGCCATTTCGCGTGTCGCCGGCGCGATTGCCGAACCTGCAAGGACGAAAATGCTGTGCTCGCTGATGGACGGCCACGCCCGCACCAGTACCGAACTGGCCGTCATCGCCGACGTCAGTGCTTCTACGGCGAGCGCGCACTTGGCAAGGCTGAAAGAGGACGGTTTGATAAAACTGCACACCCAGGGCAGGCACCGCTACTTCAGCCTGACAGACGCGCACGTGGCCCAAGCAATCGAAGCCCTCATGGTGATCAGCCGAAACGCTCAGACCGGGTTTGTTTCGACTACCCCCAGTCGGTTGCAGCTCGCGCGAACCTGTTATGACCACATGGCGGGGTCCTTGGCGGTACAACTGCACGACTATTTCCTCGACTCCGGCTGGCTGAGCATGTCGGACGCGGGTGACGGTACGTATCAGCTCAGCGTGGAGGGCGAAAAAGCGATGACAGGCCTCGGTATCGAGGTAGAAACCGTAAGGGCGCAGCGGCGTCGTTTCGCTTGCGCATGCCTGGACTGGAGCATGCGCCGCCCTCACCTCGCCGGCGCACTGGGGGCCGCTGTGCTACAGGCCGTCATCAGCCGCAAATGGGTTATCCAGGACCTTGATAGCCGGGCGCTGGCGGTGACGCCCAAGGGGCGAAATGAGCTGTCGGGCAGGTTTGGGATCAGGGTTGAAGAGCCAGAACTGAAGCGCTCAGGCAGCGCCTGCGCATAACGCCAAGCACCGTCCATGTTCGGCCACCTCAATCATCCCGCGTCAGCACTTCCAACAATTCGATCTCGAAACGCAGGTTACTGTTGGGTTTGATATGCGCGCCCATCGAGCGCTCGCCATAGGCCAGGTGCGCCGGTACATACAACGTGCGCACGCCGCCAACCTGCATGCCCATCAAGCCCTGGTCCCACCCCTTGATCACGCGGCCAGTGCCGATCACGCACTGGAACGGTTTGCCCCGCTCCCAGGAGGAATCGAACACCGTGCCATCTTCCAGGGTGCCGGTGTATTGGGTGGTGATCAGCGCGCCCTTGACCACGGCTTTGCCGTCGCCCAGGCGGATGTCGGTGACCTGCAGTTCGTCGTTGCTCATGGGGTTCTCATTGAAGGGGTGAAGGGCTGGGGTTTTCCCAGAATCGGATGGGTTTGGCAAGTGCAGGGGAATGGCCAGCGTGATGGTGAACCGTTCGCTGGAATGCATACAGCCGCGTTAACACAATCCAATGTGGGAGCTGGCTTGCCTGCGAAGGCGGCGTGTCAGTCAATGCATCTGTGTCTGCACTACCGCTTTCGCAGGCAAGCCAGCTCCCACAATTGAATCTGCATGCATCCAGAAGCCTTTACAACCAATGCCAGAACCGGCTCCAGAACCCTCGCCCCAACTCATCCTTGCACCCGGCATATTGGCGCGCATACATCTGCGAACGCGCTTGCACCTTGCTTGCCACCGGTGGCAGCCAGGCTTTGCTGGCGTAGGTGCGCTGGCGGTAGCCGCCCCAGCCTTCGTGGTAGTTCAGGTACTGACCATAGGCGTCGTATTTGTAGACACCGTTGATGGTGTAGGTCTTGTCCATGTACCAGCCGATAAAGTCGATGGCGTCGTCGAAGTCTTCGCGATCAGCGCCGCTGCGGCCGGTGGCTTTGCGGTAGTCGTTCCACACTTCATCCTTGGCCTGGGCATAGCCGGAAGCGGTGGAGACGCGGCCCCAGGGAATGATCCACAGCAGGTATTTACGCGGGGTCTTGGCGTCGTGGCGAAAGCCCGACTCCTGATACATGATCGCGAACGGCACCTGGATCGGTACGCCCCAACGCTTTTGCGTGACTTTGGCGGCGTCGTACCAGTCGTCTTTTTCGCGCAAGATACCGCAGAGGTCGTTGGGCGTGCGTGGCGGCGAGGTGCCGCACGCCGCCAACAGGGAAGTGAGTAATAACAGTCCGACGGCTTTGCCTGCGCTCAAGGGGCACCTTTGTGGGATAAGGGTAAAATGCCAGCATTTTACCCCTTCACACAGGCGGCGTCCTTGCCGCAGACAGTTTTAAGCCAAGGGCACGCGACGGGTAGTCAGCGCGATACGACCGATAAAGAAGCTCAAGGCCGCGCCCAACAGCAGCATGGCCAAGGTGCTCCAGGCCGCGCGGGACAGTTGCTTGGCTGCGACTTCACCGGCTTCACGGGCTTTCTGTTCCGCCTGTTTTTTCAGCTCATCGACCTTTTGCATGGCTTGCTGATAAGCCTGGGCATAGTTGTCGACGATCTGGGTGGCTTCTTCTTTGCTCTTGCCAGTGCGGGCCGCGACGATGTTGACCAGCGCCTCTTTATCCGCTGCATTCAGGGCTGGCTCGCCGGACGCTTTCACACGTTCGAACCACTGCTTGAGCTCATCACCGGCCTGGGCAGGGTTGGTCGCTGCATCGGTGGCCGACTGCTTGCCATCGGCTGCTGCCTGATCGGCTTTTTGCTCAACATTGGCAGGGTCCAGCTCAGCCTTGCCGCTCTGCTTGAGCAAGGTATCCAGTTGGCCTTGCAGGCTGTTCCAGTCCAGCTCGATGCCCTGCTCGTTCAACTGCTGCTTGATGCTATTGCCAATCCCCGGCGCGGCGGCAGCAATGCCACTGCCAGCTGCGGACAGGCCTTTGCCCACCACGTTGCCGGCAGTGCCGACCACGCTGGACGCCAGGCCCGCCAGCAGCCAAGTGGTGAGCAAGGTGGTCAGGGTCCAGGTCAGCACCCCATGCAGGCCGCCACGATCCGGTGCCGTGCGGCCGGCCACGAACGCGCCCAATGCGATGGCGACCAGTGTCGATACAAACAACCAGATACCCGCACCCGTGCCAAAACCGCTCAACGGGTTGCCCGCTTCCATCGGGTCAACGGCACTGGCGCCAATGGCGGTGCCCAACACACTCAAGACCAGGTAGGTGACCAGTGCGATTGCACTACCGGCCAATACCGAGCTCCACGACACACGAAACAGCGATCGATTGGATTCATAGACAGTGGTCATACAAAGGTCCTTTTCAAATTGAGGAGCAAGGCAATGCGCCTTGATGGGTGTGAGTGTGGCGAAACGACATACGTTCAGTCCTGGCCCATATGCACCAGGCAGCCTGGTGCATTCGCACTGCCCCGTAGGCAATTACTCTGCACTATCCTGAAGCCGGGATGTCGTAACCCAATGTGCCTTGCCCTGCCCTAATCGGAGACGTTATGACCCAGGATGTTCTCGCCAAAGAAACCAACCGCCGCCAACTGCAAACCATCATCTCCGGGCTGTCCGACGGTGTGATCCTGGCCGAGGTCGACCAGACCATTCTCTGGGCCAATGAAGCGGCGTTGACCATGCATGGGGTCAGCGAGGTCAAGGAACTGGGCGCCAATACCGAGGCGTACGCCAAGCGCTTTGCCCTGCGCTACCGCAACAACCACCCCTTGGCACTGGACAGCTACCCCCTCAGCCGCGTGGCCGCCGGTGAAGAGTTCAGCGATGTGGTGGTGGAGGTCACACCCGCCGACGACGAACACCGCAGTTGGGTGCATCGCCTGCGCAGCCTGGTGCTGACCGACGCCCAGGGTGAGCCGGAGTTGCTGGTGCTGATCCTCAGCGACGCCACCGAATGGGCCAGCGCCGAGCAACGCTTCGAGAAAACCTTCAACGCCAACCCGGCGCCCGCCGTGATCTGCCGCCTCAGCGACTTGCGCTACATCAAGGTCAACCAGGGTTTTTTGGAGATGACCGGCTATAACCGCGACCAGGTCATCGGCAAATCCGTGTATGAGCTGGATGTGCTGGAACAGGCCGAGCGCAAGGACCTGGCGATCCAGCGCCTGGGCGAAGGCGCGACCATCCCGCAGATGCAGGCCGAACTGAGGCTGCCCGAAGGTGGCAGCAAACTGGTGATCGTCGCCGGCCAACCGTTGGACATGAACGAGGAAGACTGCATGCTGTTTTCCTTCACGGACCTTGAGCCGCGGCGCAAAGCCGAAATCGCCCTGCGCCAGAGCGAAGAGCGCTTCGCCAAATCCTTCCGTCTGACGCCCGTGCCGACCCTGGTGTGCAGTGCCGACAACCGCCAGGTGGTGGACATCAACGAAGCCTTCATGAGCATCACCGGCTACATCAGCGAAGAACTGATCGGCAAATCCATCGAAGACATCAACTTCATCGACAGCCCCCAGGCCGGCGCGCAGTTGTTCGCCACCCTGGAAAAAGCCGGCAACCTTGAAGGCCAGGACCTCAAGGTACGCAAGAAAGGCAACGAGGTGATCGACTGCGTGGTGTCCGCCGACACCGTGGTTATTGAGGACGTACCCTGCTACCTGATGGTGCTGATGAACATTACCGAGCGCAAACGCTCGGAGCTGGAACTGGTGGCGGCCATCGAGGAAGTCATGCAGGACGCGTCCTGGTTCAGCCAGACCCTGATCGAGAAGCTGGCCAACGCTAAGAGCGTCAACAGCCCCAACCTGCCGAACGTTTCCTTCACCGACCTCACCGCCCGCGAGCGCGATGTGTTGGGCCTGATCTGCGAGGGCCTGGCGGACAAAGAGATCGCCTCGCGCCTGAAACTGGCGCCCAACACCGTGCGTAACCATGTGGCCACGGTGTATTCCAAGCTGGGGGTGCACAGCCGTAGTGCAGCGATCGTCTGGGCCCGTGAACGCGGGCTGTTTGCCGGTGATTTGCGCCTGAAAAACAAACCCTGACCCTGCAAATGCACTAGTGCGACTAGTGCGAATTCGCCTTATTGAGCGGCGGTGCAAGCAATAACCTTCAAGGGATCGTATTTATGCCTAGAAGGAACCCGCATGTTTACCCTCTCTCAACTGCGCAACTGCATCGAAGAAGGCCTGTCACCGCTGACGTGCGAATTCACCCTGTGCCGGGACGCGTCCTTGACCCTCAAGGTCTACGACGCCGAGACCGGTCGTGTCGACTTGGTGGTGACCGGCATCAGCACCAACCGCCTGCAGACCCCGCAGGAAGTGGCGAAAATGGTGGATGAATTGCGCTACGAGCTGCAAAGCAACAACGTCGGCAAGCTCACGCTGGATGATCTGCCTTTATCGCCGCTCCCATGAAATAAAACACTCCGCCTGCAACGATAAACGCCCCCAGCATGTAGAACATGTAATGGGCTGGCAGGCTGGCCAACACCAGGCCACACAGCACCGGCCCCAACGCGGCGCCGAGGTTGGACAGGTTTTGCGCCCCGTAATACATGCCCCGCAGGTGGTCCGGGGCAATTCGGTCGATAAACATGTACTCGGCCGGGAACACGATGATCTCCCCGACGGTGAACACCGCCATCGCCAGCACCCAGCCCACCACGCTGGTGGACAGCCCGAATCCGATCAACCCCAGCATGAACATGCTCAAGCCAGCGATCAGCCACTGGCTCAGGTAACGGTGCGAGATGCGCCGGCCAATCAAGTACTGCAAGGCAATCACTAGCACGGCATTGGTGGTCAGCACCGCGCTGATCACCGTGTAGGTGTATTCGGCGGTCGTGGTGGTCACCAGGTACTGCGACAGGTAGGCCGTGAACTGGCCGAACACCACCGCGCTGAGTAAACCGCCGAGGGTGAAGCACACCAGGCGACGGTCCTGCAGCAAAACGCGGGCGACGGCGAGAAACGGCACCGGCTTTTGCGTGGTGTCCACAGTGGCCAAGTTACGGTCACCCCAGCGCCCATACAGCAGAAAAAAAACCAGCCCCAACAGCGCCGACAGAATAAACGGCAGGCTGATATCCAGCTTGGCCACCATCGCGCCAAAGAACGGCCCTACGGCATAGCCGATATTGGTGAGGGTGTACTTGATGGAAAACACTTCGCTGCGCGCGTCTTCGGGCAGCAGGCTGGCGAAGCCGGCTTTCACCGCAATATCGATGACGGCATAGGCCAGGTTGATCAGGATCAAGCAGCCATAGAATGCCCAGATATTCTGCGCCAGCACCGTGCCGATAAACCCCAGCACAAACACCAGGCTCAAGCCGAGCAACAGCCGATAGCTATTGATGCGGTCGACCAGGAAACCGCCGTAGACACTCAGTAGCGAACCGACGATCAGCGAACTGCCGATTACCAGGCCGACCTGGGTAATGTCCAAGGCGAAATGGCTGGTGAGGTAGATCACGAGGTAAGGAAAGGTGATGGCCTTGGCCAGCGTCAGCAGCAACGTGGCGCACAGCAACAGGTTCACGGTGCGGGGGTAGTTTCTTATGGTGGCAAGCATCCTGCTCTCGTTCTTCAAAGGTAACGCGACCATCGCGGTCGGTTACCTTAACGCAAGAAACATAAAACGAGCAGGTGCCCCCGCGGGATTATTTCTTGACTGGCGTAATCTCGAGGATGGTGCCGTTGGTGGTCTTGAGCAGGACGTACTTGTCGCCTACACGCGCCCACTGGCTTTCTTCTTCAGGCTGCTTGAGGCCGTGTTTTTTCCAATCGCTGATGGCCGACTCCTTGCGCATCAGGATATCCGGCGCACGGTCGCCCTCTTTCAAGTCGCGAGCGTTGATGTTTGAAGGTTGCACGGTTTCCTGAGGGGTATCGCCGGCCTGCACTACAGCGCTGACAGTGGAAAAGCTGGCAGCGACCAGCAAGCAAGCGGCTAAGGTTTTCGACTTCATGGGTGCTCCTTCAATTAATGGTGCGTACTCAGGTTCCGACCGCGGCGGCGCGCAATCATTCAGCCTTGTTTCCTGTGGCCAGAGATTGCTCCCGCTGGGCTGCGCAGCAGCCCCAAAAAGCCACACCTCGCATCCACTGAACGTATGCGGTGAATGGGTTGGGGCCGCTTCGCTGCCCAGCGGGAGCAAGCTCCCTCGCCACAAGGGGTACGTCGTTATAGCCAGGCGGCGTCCCAGAGTGAGTAGTCGCCAACATGCTCGACCAGTCCGGCTCGCAGTGGGTTGGCGATGATGTAGCGAGCAGCCTTGATAAGGTCTTCATCGGCCCGCACCGCACGATCGTGATAGCCGTACTGCCAGAAAGCTCCGTGTGTACGACGAGCTCGGTTGATGGCCAGTGTGCTGCACGACTTCACTCGTTTCATCACCTCAGGCAGCGTCGCGTCTCGCAGTTCAAATAACCAGTGAAGGTGGTCCGGCATAATGACCCAGGCCAGCGAGTTGACCAGTCCAAGGTCATGGGCTCGTTTAAGCTCGGCAACCAATAGCCGCCCCAGGTAAAGATCGGCAAACACCGGGCGACGTTGATAAACCACGGCAGTTACCAAATAAGCTCGGCCAGGTTCTGAATAACGGCCACGTCGTAACAAATGAGAATTGGGTTTGTGAAGCAATCCTTTGCTCCCCTGAATGGTTGAATGGTCCATTCAACCTAGCAGGCACCTGAGATGTCCCTGCTCAATACAGTTTCCCCATATTTCCCAATCCTTTGTGGCGAGGGAGCTTGCTCCCGCTGGGCTGCGCAGCAGCCCCAAAAAGCCACACCGCGCATCCACTGAACGCATGCGGTGAACGGGTTGGGGCCGCTTCGCTGCCCAGCGGGAGCAAGCTCCCTCGCCACAAAAGTTTGTGCATAGGGTTTGCGAGCGTGAAAATAATCGTGTAATTTTTCATGAAATTATTCAATATAAATTTCATGACCCCACAAGAAGAACTCGCCACCCTCGCGGCGCTGATCCACGACCTGCGCAAGCACAAGAAGCTCACCCTGGCCCAACTTGCGCAAAAAATCGAACGGTCGGTGGGATTTCTGTCCCAGGTAGAACGTGGCCTGTCGCGCCCGACTGTGGCCGATTTAACCGCCATCAGCCACGCCCTGGACGTACCCACCACCTATTTCTACAGCCTGCCCAAACCCAAAGCGGTGGACTGGGTCACCCGCCCCAACGAGCGGCGCACGGTGTATTACGCCAATGGCATCACCGACATCCTGGTGTCGCCGAGCATGAACGGCGCGTTCTCGATGCTCGACAGCCTGTTGGCACCCGGTGCCAACAGCGGCGAACAGACTATGAGCGACCGCGCCGAACAGGCTGGTTTTGTGCTCGAAGGCGAGTTGACCCTGTGGGTGGATGGCGAGGCCGATCCGGTCACCCTCGGCCCCGGCGACAGTTTCCACCTCGCCAGTTTCGCCCACTGCCGCTACGCCAACCTGACCGACCTGCCCGCCCGCGTCTTGTGGGTTTACAACTAGGAGCTGCACCCGTGAAAAGCCAATCCTCCACGTTGCTGGCCGAAGTACGCAGCTTTCGCCAGAACCATCCCGACGTGCGCTATGTCGACCTGATCGCCCTGGATATTCCCGGGCATTTCTATGGCAAGCGCTACCCGGTGGAGATGCTTGAGAAAGTCGCCGCCGGCAGCCCGCTGAAGCTGCCGCAGAATGCGGTATTGCTGGGGGCTCAGGGTGGGCTGTTCAAGATTGGCGACTACTGCTTCAACGATGGCGACCCGGACGCCAACCGCCGATTGGTGCCGGGCACGCTCAAGCCGGTGAACTGGGAGTCGCAGCCATTGGGGCAAATGCTCATCACCTCGGACGGCACCCAAGCGCCCATCGAATTCGAACCCCGCGAAGTCCTGGCCAAAGTGCTGGAACGCTTGCAGCACCAGGGCATTCACCCCGTGGTGGCGTTTGAGCTGGAGTTCTACCTGTTCGATAAACAGCTGGAAAACGGCCTGCCGCAATTTGCCCGCGACCCGCTCAGCGGGGATGCCGACGACCAGCCCAACCTGCATATCGAACGGCTGTCGCGTTTCAGCGACGTGCTCGACGACATGGCGCAAACCGCCAAGGACCAAGGCATCGACATCACGGTGATCACCGCCGAAATCGGCCCCGGCCAGTTCGAGATCAACTTCGGCCACTGCGACGACGGCCTGCGCGCCGCCGACTGGGCCGCCCTGTTCTGCCGCAGCACCCGTGGCGTGGCGCTCAAGCAGGGTTACCGCGCCAGCTTCATGGCCAAGCCCTACCTGCAATTTCCCGGCAGTGGCATGCATGTGCATGTGAGCCTTTACGACGCAGCGGGCAATAACTTGCTCGCGGCCCATCAGCAGCAGCCATTGCGCCACGCCGTAGCCGGTTGCCTGGAATTGCTGCCCCACTGCATGCCGATTTTCTCGCCCAACCACAATGCCTTCCGCCGCCTGGGCGGCACGGTCAACGCTGCGACGCGGGCGAGCTGGGGCTTTGAAGACCGCGATGCTTGTGTGCGCATCCCCGAGTCCGACCCGCGCAACCTGCGGATCGAGCACCGCCTGGCCAGCGCCGATGCCAACCCTTACCTGGTGCTGGCGGCGATCCTGGTGGGCCTGGAGCATGGCCTTGAGACCAAGCGTGAACCCATCGCACCACTGAACGAAGACCGCAACAGCGGCACCGATTTCCCGGTGGAAATGCTCGACGCCGTGCGTGCCATGCAGCAGCAACCGGTACTGCGCGACAAGCTGGGCGCGGAATTTGTCGACGTGTATTGCGAGAACAAACGCCAGGATCACTTGGCTTTCCAGCAAGAAATTCATGCGCACGAATATCGCTGGTTTCTCTAAGGACGCGCCGCGATGGCGGCATAAAAACCTTGATCTAAATCAAGTAAAGGCTCTAGCACGGGCCTTTCAGGCTTAAGAATTGTCGAACAATCCTGGCCTTTGCCGTTGAGATCCATTATCATCCGGCGCCTTCTCGCTACCCGCCGGGTAGCTGTTTCAATGTGTCACCCGAGGCGCCCATGTACCGTTTTTCGTTTCACCGCCCTTTGATTGCTATCAGTCTGGGGCTGGTTTCCCATTCCGTCAGCGCTGCACTGCAACCCCTAGCCGAAGCCCCACTGGCCAACGACACCGAATTGCACTGCCACTTCAACCGCGACGCCAGCACCGACTGCACCACCACCTACCGCTACACGATCCTCAAACCCAACGGCCGCGAAATGCTCTCGCGCATCGATTTCGATTACTCCGAAGGCGATACCTTTGAAGTGATCAGCGCCCAGTCCACCCAGCCTGGCGCCAAGCCGGTCGCCCTCGCCGCCACGCAAATCGATACCCGCAGCGCGCCCAACCCAGACCAGGGTTTCAGCCGCGATAAGCAAACCTCCCTGGCCTTCCCCAACCTGCGCGTGGGCACAAAGATCCGCTACACCGTACGCCACCACTATCCGGCCAAACCGCTGATGAGCCAGTTCCATTACGTGCTCAAGTTCGGCCCCGGCGCGGCCCGCCGTGATCGTTTCAAGGCGCGCTTTACCGCCGAACGCCCGCTCCAGTGGCGTAGTGAAATGTTCGACGCCTTCAACGTGACCCCTTCGAGCAACGGCAAAACCCTGGACGTGGCGCTTAAAGCGCCGATCTACCTCAACTACATCAATGAATCCTCCGCCGCCGCGCTGCTGCGCGTCCCACGCCTGGAAGTAGGCAGCGCCGTGGACCGCCAGGCGTACTTCGGTGATTTTGCCCAGCGTTACAACCAGATCCTCGGCGTCAACCTGCCGGCGCAAGCCGCCGCCGCCGTGGCCGCCGCACGCAGCCTGGCGCCGGCTGAGCAAGTGGCCGCGCTGATGCAGCACATCAATGATCATTACCGCTACCTGGGCGACTGGCGCGCCAGCGAGCGTGGTTATGTGCCGTTCAGCCTGGTGGAAATCGAGCAGCACGGCTACGGCGACTGCAAGGACCTGGCGACCCTGCTGACGGCCATGCTCAAGGCCAGCGGCATCAAGGCAGAGACCGCGTGGGTCAGCCGTGGCGACGTGGTCGATGCCCTGCTGATTCCTGGCACACAGGCGCCCAACCACGCCATCGTGCGTGCCGAAGTGAATGGCCAGGTGTGGTGGCTTGACCCGACCAACCCGGTCTTCGCCCCTGGCCAGACCATGCCCGATATTCAGGACCGCTGGGTGTTGGTCAACGACGCCCAGGGCCAAGTGCGCGAAGAACACATCCCACTGGAACGCCCCGAAGTCTCGATACGCCTGGACAAACAGGTGCAGTACGGCAAAGAGGGAGATGGCGCGGTCAAGGCGACTATTACCTTCAGCCGCCTGCCGCTGATGCAACTGAGCGTCGCCGACCGCCAGCAAGGCACCACCGCCACCGACCAGAACATCTGCGCCAACTTCGGCAACGACATCAGCGACTGCCAGATCACCCGCGACCCCACCAGTTTTGTGGTACATGACGGCTACAGCGTCAGCGCCCGCATGAACGATCAGCGCGCCCTGGAAAAACTGGCCAATGACTATGTCTACACCGACCCGTCCTTGAAAGACCGCTGGGAAGGTTACGTCAACTATCGTCGCCAGGGGCAACAGGCCGACCTCTACCTGGGCAACCCCGAAACCTATGACTACACCTACACCCTGGCAGGCGGGAAGATGGAAAAAGCCATCCCCGGCTGCAAGGTGCGCTCGCCCTGGTACGACCTCGACCTGGACGGAAAACTGGAAGACGGCTCACTGCGCTATCACTATCGCCTGAGCCAGAAAAAACGTTGGCTGACCCATGCCGAAGTCACCAGCGATGCGTTCGGCAAGATGATTGAAGAAGCTCGGGCCTGTGCCGAGCAGGTGCATCAGGTGGTGAAGCTCTAGACTATCCCTGACACAACACAGTCCAAATGTGGGAGCTGGCTTGCCTGCGATAACGGCGGGTCAGCTTGCACATGAGTGGCTGATACATCGCCATCGCAGCATAGGTATCTACACAACCTTGGAGGTTGTTGCAGCCAACGGTAACCACGATGCGAAGCGAGCCGCTCTTGATCTGCTTTTGATCTTGATCTCAGGCGCCCCGTTAAACCACGCTGGCCGGAATTCGACAGGGATTTGGGGGGTAAACCGGCAGGGATGCCGGTGGATTTCGGGCACACCGAGCCTAAGCGAGGTGCCGAGTGGTGGGGCAAGAGCCTTTTGCTTACTTTTGGCTGGGCCGGCATTCCGGCTCCTTTCAAAAGTGAGCCGCTGTCAGAGCGGAACCCTAAGTGGCCGTTACCGCAGGAATGGATATGTAC
>NZ_SMOF01000001.1:2282261-2301314 GCF_018135665.1 Pseudomonas sp. B2021 | reverse complement strand
CGCTCTTGATCTGCTTTTGATCTTGATCTCAGGCGCCCCGTTAAACCACGCTGGCCGAACGCAGGCTTGAATTCGTGGGTAACCCGGCAGGACGCCGGGTTAGCCGCCCCGCGCCATGGATGGCGCGTGGCGGCGGCCCACGGATTCAAGCCTGTGTTCGGGCACACCGAGCCTAAGCGAGGTGCCGAGTGGTGGGGCAAGAGCCTTTTGCTTACTTTTGGCTGGGCCGGCATTCCGGCTCCTTTCAAAAGTGAGCCGCTGTCAGAGCGGAACCCTAAGTGGCCGTTACCGCAGGAATGGATATGTACACAATCCAACTGTGTCGCCTGTCAGGCCGCCTTCGCGAGCAAGCCAGCTCCCACTTTTTAATCCGTGTGTTGCGTCAGCGGGACTCACCTAGCAACAAGCCCTGCTCCCGCGCGCACAACTCCACCACATAATCCCACAACACCCGCAACCGCACCGACTTGTGCAGCTCCCGACGCGAGCTGATCCAATAGCTGCGCTGAATGCCCTCTGCCGGCAACAACGGCACCAACTCCCCATCCCCAGCCGCCATAAAACACGGCAACACCGCAATGCCCAACCCCGAACGCGCCGCCTGGTGTTGCGCAATTACACTGGTGCTGTGGAACACCACCTTGGGGTTACGGCAGAAGCTGTTGAGAAACTTCAGCTCCTGGCTGAACAGCAGGTCATCGACATAATCGATCCAGGCATGGGCAGCAAGGTCTTCACGCTTCTCGATAGGCGGATTGCGGGCCAGGTAGGCACGGCTGGCGTACAGCGCCAGACGATAATCGGTGAGTTTGCGCGTCACCAGTTGATCGGCGCTGGGGCGCTCCAGGTGAATGCTGATCTCCGCTTCGCGATTGAGGATGCTGACAAAACGCGGCACCGCGACCAGCTCCACCTCCAATCCTGGATAGCGTTCAAACAAGCCTCCCATGCGCGAGGCCAAAAACATCACCCCCAGCCCTTCGGCCACGCCGAGGCGAATCTTGCCCAGGGGCGCAGCAGAATGGGTGAGCTCGTCTTCGGCCAACAGTGCCACGTTCTCCATGGCCTCCGCATGTTTGAGCAGCGCTTCGCCGGCAGGCGTCAGTTCATAGCCCTGGGCATGTTGCACGAACAACGCCGTGCCGAGGCTTTTCTCGATGGCGTCGATATGCCGGGCCACGGTGGCATGCGTGGTTTTCAGGCGTTGGGCGGCGGTGAGCAGGCGGCCACTGCGCTGCAACTCGAGAAAAAACCGCAGGTCATTCCAGTCGAACATATCGCCTCCAGTGCCCGGGCCAGCCGCCGTTGTTTAAAAACGCACAGCGGGTGGGTAAAAACTAACATTTTTAAGACGAAAACTAACAACTAGGATGGGGCCAATAAGAAAAACAAGCGAGACCCCAGATGCCCAATGCAACTGCTGAATACGATTACATCGTCGTCGGCGCCGGCCCTGCCGGATGCCTGCTGGCCAATCGTCTGTCCGCCAACCCGGCTCACCGTGTCCTGCTGCTGGAAGCCGGTGGCCGCGACAACTACCCCTGGATCCATATCCCCGTCGGCTACCTGTTCTGCATCGGCAACCCACGCACCGACTGGTGCTTCAAGACCGAATCCCAAGCCGGCCTGCAAGGGCGCGCCTTGAGCTACCCCCGGGGCAAAGTGCTGGGCGGCTGCTCGTCTATCAACGGCATGATCTATATGCGCGGCCAGGCTCAGGACTACGATGGCTGGGCGGCGGCGGGCAACGCGGGCTGGGCCTGGAAAGACGTACTGCCGCTGTTCAAACAGAGCGAAAACCATTTTGCCGGCGGCTCTGAATTCCACAACGAGGGCGGCGAGTGGCGCGTCGAGCAACAGCGCCTGTCGTGGCCGAT
Organism: Pseudomonas sp. B2021; assembly: GCF_018135665.1. Lineage (NCBI taxonomy): Bacteria > Pseudomonadati > Pseudomonadota > Gammaproteobacteria > Pseudomonadales > Pseudomonadaceae > Pseudomonas > Pseudomonas sp. B2021. Next base: position 2,299,437 of record NZ_SMOF01000001.1, on the reverse strand, counting down.
CCTCGATGCGTTTCGTGAGGCGGCTGCCCAAAGCGGCATCGCCAATATCAATGACTTCAACCAGGGCGATAACGAGGGTTGCGGTTACTTCCAGGTCAACCAGAAAGCCGGTGTGCGCTGGAATGCGGCCAAGGCGTTTCTCAAGCCGATCCGCCAGCGGCCTAACCTCACCGTGCTGACGGAGGTAGAGGTTGAGCGTGTGCTGCTGGAAAACGGTCGTGCCTCGCAGGTACTGGGGCGCCAACACGGCCAGGCACTGATCTGGAAAGCGCGCAAAGAGATCGTACTGTGCGCCGGCTCGGTGGGTTCGCCGGGCATTCTGCAACGTTCAGGGATCGGCCCTTCCCAGGTGCTCAAGCCCCTGGGTATCGACGTGGTGCATGAACTGCCAGGCGTTGGCGGCAACCTGCAAGATCACCTGCAACTGCGCCTGATCTACAAGCTGGAAAATGCCCGCACCCTGAACCAGATCGCCGGCACATTGTGGGGCAAGATGGGCATGGGCCTGCGCTACCTGTACGACCGTAGCGGCCCGCTGTCGATGGCGCCCAGCCAACTCGGCGCGTTTGCCCGCTCCGGCCCGGAGCAGACCTCTGCCAACCTGCAATACCATGTGCAACCACTGTCCCTGGAGCGCTTTGGCGAACCATTGCACGGCTTCCCGGCATTTACCGCGTCGGTCTGCGACCTGCGCCCGCAAAGCCGTGGCCGGGTGGATATTCGTTCGGCCAACCCGGCGGACGCCCCCTTGATACAACCCAATTACCTCAGCCACCCCGAAGACTTGCGCATAGCCGCCGACGCCATTCGCCTGACCCGGCGCATCGTCGCCGCTCCGGCCCTGAGCCAGTTCAAACCGGTGGAATACCTGCCCGGCCAAGACCTGCAAACTGAAGAACAACTGCACGAAGCCGCCGCACGGATCGGCACCACGATTTTCCATCCGGTGGGCACCTGCCGCATGGGCGATGACAAGGACGCGGTGGTCGACAGCCAACTGCGCGTACACGGCATCCCCGGCCTGCGCATTGCCGATGCGTCGATCATGCCGCGCATCACCTCCGGCAATACCTGCTCACCCACGCTGATGATCGCGGAAAAAGCCGCGCAGCTCATCCTGTCACCCAACACTGTAGGCGCGAGCTTACTCGCGAAAAACCCACCAGCACCGCGCACTACAGGGCACCCCGCGTAATCGTTGACGTTGAAAAAATAGCGGCGCTGAGGTTGGCGCCGACAGTGGAACAACAATAAATAATCACTGTGAGGGACACCCGATGTCAGAACATGCTCAACCCCTGGGCTCAGCGGCCAGTGCAAGTACCGCCAACGAATCAAGAAAGGTCATCTTCGCCTCCTCCCTGGGGACGGTGTTCGAGTGGTATGACTTTTTCCTCTACGGCGCCCTGGCGGCGGTGATCAGCAAGCAGTTCTTTGCCGGGGTCAACGACACCACGGCGTTTATCTTTGCCTTGATGGCCTTTGCCGCAGGCTTTGTGGTGCGGCCATTCGGTGCGCTGGTGTTCGGCCGCCTGGGCGATATGATCGGGCGCAAGTACACCTTCCTCGTGACCATCATCCTGATGGGCGTGGCAACCTTCTGCGTCGGGTTGCTGCCGACCTACGCCAGCATCGGCATTGCCGCACCGATCATCCTCATTGTGCTGCGCATGCTGCAGGGCCTGGCGCTGGGCGGTGAGTACGGCGGCGCCGCTACCTACGTGGCCGAGCATGCGCCACCGGGCAAGCGCGGCCTGCACACCAGCTGGATTCAGTCCACCGCCACCCTCGGCCTGCTGCTGTCGCTGCTGGTGGTGCTGGCCTGCCGTTACTTCACCGGCGATCAGTTCGAAGTGTGGGGCTGGCGCATTCCGTTCCTGTTTTCCATCGTGCTGCTGGGCATCTCGACCTGGATCCGCATGAGCCTGCACGAATCGCCCGCCTTCTTGAAGATGAAAGAGGAAGGCAAGGCCTGCAAGGCGCCGATTCGCGAGTCCTTCGGCAAGTGGGAAAACCTCAAGGTGGTGCTGATCGCCCTGTTCAGCATCAACGGCGGGCAGGCGGTGACCTTCTACGCAGCGCAGTTTTATGTGCTGTTCTTCCTCACCCAGTTCCTGCGCATGGACCCAGCCCTGGCCAATATGCTGTTGATCATCAGCGTGGTGATCGGCGCACCGTTCTTTATCCTGTTTGGCTGGCTATCGGACAAGGTCGGGCGCAAGCCGGTGCTGATGCTCGGCCTGCTGTTGGCGACCGCGCTGTACTTCCCGATCTTCAAGGGCCTGGCGCACTACACCAACCCGGCGATGGACCAGGCTAGCCAACAAGCGCCGATCACCGTACTGGCCGACCCGGCCACCTGCACCTTCCAGTTCGACCCAGTGGGCAAGGCCCGTTTTGACAGCCCGTGCGACAAGGTCAAGACCTTCCTGGTCAAACAGGGCCTGCCCTACAGCAGCGCCGCCGCCCCTGCGGGCAGCCCGGTGCAAGTGAGCGTGGGCGATGTGCGTATCGATGGCTTTGATGAAGCAGCCCTGCGTGGCGCTGTAGCCCTGGCCGGCTACCCGTCATCGGCGGATGTGGCCCAGGTCAACAAGCTGATGGTGGTGGTGCTGATCGTGGTGCTGATCTTCATCGCCGCCATGTGCTACGGGCCGTTGGCAGCGCTGATGGTGGAGCTGTTTCCGACGCGCATCCGCTACACCTCGATGTCCCTGCCCTACCACATCGGTAACGGCTGGTTTGGCGGGTTCCTGCCGACGGTGTCGTTCGCCCTGGTGGTGTACACCGGCGATATCTTCTACGGGTTGTGGTACCCGGTGGTGGTGACGGGGGTGAGCCTGATCGTCGGGCTGTTCTGCCTTAAAGAAACCCGGCATGTGGATATCGAAAACAACTGATACCTCCCCCCTGCAGGAGCGAGCTTGCTCGCGAAGAACCTGAGAGCAACGCGGGGCACCAGGCGCCCCGCGTCATCGTTAACGACCTTCGCGAGCAAGCTCGCTCCTACAGCGGTGTGCAGTGCTCACACAAATTGCTGTACATCCATACAGATAATGGTTGCTCAAATCCGTTCAAATAAGCATCCTGCAAGGCATCAACCTGATCTGATGTGATGACCATGCGGCTGTACCTCTGTGAAAAACCCTCCCAGGCCAAGGATATCGCGGCCGTGCTCGGCGCCAGCCGCCGTGGCGATGGGTGCTGGCTGGGTCATGGAGTCACGGTCACCTGGTGCATCGGCCACCTGCTGGAAACCGCCCCGCCCGACGCCTACGACGCCAAATACAAACGCTGGGTGCTGGCCGACCTGCCGATCGTCCCGGAAAAATGGAAGATGCTGGTCAAGCCCAAGACCGCCAGCCAATACAAGGCCGTCAAGCGCTTGCTGGGGGAAGCCCAGGAACTGGTGATCGCCACCGACGCCGACCGTGAAGGCGAGATGATCGCCCGTGAACTGGTAGAACACTGCCGCTACCGCGGTCCGATCCAGCGGCTGTGGTTGTCGGCGCTCGACGACGCCTCCATTCGCAAGGCCCTGGCGGCGCTCAAACCCGGTGCAGAAACCTTCAGCCTGTATCATTCGGCCCTGGGGCGCTCGCGTGCCGACTGGCTGATCGGCATGAACATGAGTCGCCTGTTTACCCTGCTGGGGCGCCAATCCGGTTACCAGGGCGTGCTGCCGGTAGGCCGCGTGCAAACCCCGACCCTGCGCCTGGTGGTGGACCGTGATCGCAGCATTGCCGACTTCGTGCCGGTGGCCTATTGGGCCATTGATGTCGACCTGCGTCACGAGCACATGACCTTCACCGCCCAATGGCGCGCCCCTGACGATGCCTGTGACGACCAGGGCCGTTGCCTCAACCCGCAACTGGCGCGGGACGCCGCCGACGCCATGCTCAACGCCGCCACGGCGCGACTGGTGCAACTGCGTACCGAGCGTATGCGCGAAGTGGCGCCCCTGCCCTTCGACCTCGGCACCTTGCAGGAGATCTGTTCGAAGAAGCTCGGCCTGGGCGCCCAGGAAACCCTGGACATCGCTCAATCCCTGTACGAAACCCACAAGGCCATCACCTACCCACGCAGCGATTGCGGCTACCTGCCGCTGAGCCAGCACAGTGAAGCGCCGAAGATTCTGGCGGCACTGGGCCGTGCGGACACAGCGGTCAACGAACTGATGCCGAACATCGACCCTCAGCGCCGTTCGCGGGCCTGGAACGACGCCAAGGTCAGCGCCCACCACGGCATCATCCCCACCGGCGCCGGCAAGGAGGTCAGCCAACTGACCGGCAAGCACCGTGCGGTCTATACGCTGATTCGTGCGCGCTACCTGGCGCAGTTCCTGCCCAACCATGAATACGACCGCACCCAGGCCGATTTCGACTGTGCCGGCCACGCGTTGCGCGCGGTGGGCAAAGTGGTCATCGAACCGGGTTGGAAACGCGCCTTGCCCGAAGCGTTGGTGCCCGCCAAAGGTCGCGAAGCCCCCGCGCCCCAAGCATTGCCGACGCTGGTGCAGGGCCACGACTACGCCGTGGCCAAGGTCAACCTCAAGGACCTATGGACCCAGCCGCCCAAGCCCTTTACCGAAGGCGACCTGATCAAGGCGATGAAAAACGTCGCCAAGCTGGTGGAGGACCCGTTGCTCAAGCAAAAACTCAAGGACACCACGGGCATCGGCACCGAGGCCACCCGCGCCGGGATTATCCAGGGCCTGCTGGACCGCGGCTACCTGGTGAAAAACGGCAAGGCCCTGTCGGCAACCCCGGCCGCGTTCAGCCTGATTGACGCCGTGCCCCGCGCTATCGCCGACCCTGGCACCACCGCCATCTGGGAACAGGCACTGGACATGGTGCAAAGCGGCGAAATGAGCCTGGAAGAGTTCGTGGCCAAGCAAGCGGCGTGGATGAGCAAGCAGGTGGCGCGCTGCAACGGCATGCGCATGACCATCACTGGCCCCGCCAGCCCCGCTGGCCGAGGAGCAACGCCGTGGAAAAAGAAACGCAAGGCCGCGCCACGTAAGGCTGCTGCCAGCCCCAAACGCGGGAAAAAGCCGGCAAATGCGGGATAAATACCGAAAAAAACCGGCCCATGACGTTTTTCGACAGGTTTAACGCCGCATTGGCCCTTGCTCCGGCGGGTTCGGTCTAGGATTCTGTAGGGGATCTGGACTACCAACAACAACACCGGAGTGGCCGCCATGAAGACCGTTGCACAACTGCTCAAAGCCAAGGACCAGAAAAACCAGGACGTCCACACCATCAAATGGGACCACACCGTGTTTGAAGCGCTGGTGCGAATGTCCGAGAAAAACGTCGGGGCCTTGCCCGTGGTCAAGGATGACGTGGTGGTCGGCATCATCAGCGAAAGGGATTACGCACGCAAAATCATGCTCAAGGGACTCTCGTCGGTCACCACCAAGGTCCATGAGGTGATGAGCTCGCCGGTGATCACCGTGGATACTCACAAGAGTGTCGAGGAATGCATGAACATCATGACCGACAGTCACCTGCGCCACCTGCCCGTGGTCGAAGACGGCAAACTGCTGGGCCTGCTGTCCATCGGTGACTTGGTCAAGGAAGCGATTGCCGAGCAAGCGGCCTTGATCCAGCAGCTGGAACAGTACATCCGCGGCGAATAGGGGGAACCCATGCTCGACACGCTGGACCATCAGCAAGACCACCTCGACACCCTGCACCGGGCCATGACCGGCCGGCGCTTTCTGGTGCTGACCGGCGCAGGGATCAGTACATCTTCGGGCATCCCGGATTACCGGGACGGTGAAGGTGTACGCCGGGGCAAGCCACCGATGATGTACCAGGAATTCCTCGCCACTCCAGAGGCGCGGCGCCGCTACTGGGCGCGGGCGATGCTGGGGTGGCCGCGGGTGCGCATTGCCCAGCCGAACAAGGCCCACCTTGCGCTCGCGACGCTGCAACACCGTGGCCATATCAGCGGGCTGATTACGCAGAACGTCGACACCCTGCATGACCAGGCCGGCAGCCAGGATGTGATCGAGCTGCATGGCAGCTTGCATCGGGTGCTGTGCCTGGATTGCCAACTGCGTAGCGAGCGCGATGTGATCCAGCGGCAGATGGAAGTCGATAACCCGCACATGGCACAGGTTCATGCGGTGCAAGCGCCGGATGGCGACACCCTGCTCGATCCGATGTTTGAACAGCGCTTCCAGATACCCCGCTGCCCACATTGCAACGGCGAACGGCTGAAACCGGATGTGGTGTTCTTTGGCGAGAACGTCGCACCGGCGACGGCGCTCAAGGCGATGACGGCGGTAGAACATGCCGAAGGACTGTTAGTGGTGGGGTCGTCGCTGATGGCCTATTCGGCGTTTCGCCTGTGCAAGGCGATAGTTGAACAGGGTAAGCCGGTGATTGCCATCAACCTGGGCAAGACTCGGGGTGATGAGCTGTTGCAGGTGAAAATCCAGGCGTCCTGCGAGCGGCTATTACCCTTACTGTCCGAGAAATTGAGATAGCGACGCATCAACCTGTGGGAGCTGGCTTGCCTGCGATAGCAGTGTGTCAGGCGAACATGTACCCACTGACGCATCGCCATCGCAGGCAAGCCAGCTCCCACAGGGGATCTGCGTAAATTCGTCACCAAAATCCCGCGACCCACCGCACAGAAAATGACGCCCAAGTCACGTTTTCCCGCATTCCCCCGTCCCCACGGCAATTTATGTAGTGAGCAAAAATAATCACTACATAACCGTTGACGTAACCTTTTTGTCCTTGCATGATCTAGACGTCTCTCGGATCGAGAGCGTTGGTAACAAGCGTTTTGAACAGGCTCGTCTGACCGCCGAGCTGTTTTTCTGGATGTGCACTGCCCACAAGGCAGATTGATGAAGCTGACCGGCCCCGAAAGGGACAGGTACAAGACGCTCAAACGCGGCTTGTCTTCGTAATCAGAGCATTGCGTAGCAGCCCATCAGCAAGACTACATGCATCAGCTTCAAGACCCTGCCCGTATTCGGCAGCCCGTCGCTGACGCCCGGTTTTAGTAACCGGAGACAACTCAACTGGTATTAACGAATCAACTGATAGATCGCCAACTGGTCAAGGGGCTTACACATGAATCTGAACAACCAACCAACTATCGATGAATTGGCTGAGATGTTCGCAGCGCAGAAAGACACACTCGACGACCATATCCTGTGGATTGGCAAATCGGGCGAAGTGCAAATTGACTGCCTGGCGCCCCATACCGAAGAAGCCGAGTTTGACCGCAATAACCGTGAGCTGGCGGCGCGCTTGAAGATGTACCGCCGTGGCCAGGGTTATGTCGGCAAGAAAGCCGCGGCTGACCGCAACTTTATCGAGCAGGTGTTCGACACACTTAATAATGCCTGGGCGTCTTTCAAAGACAGCTCGCAAGTTAAAGTGATCGACCGTTACTACTAAGTAGTCCTTAATTAATGTGGGCGCTGGCTTGCCAGCGCCCACATTTGTATTACCGGCTTAAAAAGTTGGAAACCTGCCCTTCCCCGCTTCATCTCGAAAGATATCAAACAACACCTGCGCCGCCGCCGACAGTTCATGCCCCGGCTTGGTCAGCACCCCAATCGGCCGTTCGATCACCGGGCCGGTCAAGGTAATGCAATGGGCTCCGGCCTCTTCCATCTGCCTGGCGCATAACGCCGGCACCGCGCTGACCCCCAAACCGCTGGCAACCATCTTGCCCACCGTCGCCAATTGATGGCTTTCCAAGGCCACGGGCAATTTCATCTGCAAGGCCCCCAGGTGCTCTTCCAGCATTACTCGCACGGTGGAAGGCCGTTGCAGGGTGATGAACGGCTGTTCCAATAGAGCTTTCCAGTCGATTTCAGCGCGCTGTGCCAAGGCTGAATCTCCCGGGACCACGGCGATAAAGCGGTCCAGGTACAGCGGCGTGAACGCCAATGACGAGCCATCTGATGGCTCGAACGCCACCCCCAGCTCCACCTGACGGTCGCGCACCATCTCCAGCACCTGCTCATTGATCAGGTCATGCACCGTCACGTTCACCTGAGGGTAACGGGCGCGGAATATCTTCAGGATCGGCGGCAACAGGTTCCCCGCGAACGACGGCATGGCTGCCACCGTGACGCGGCCGCGTTGCAGGGTAAAACGCTGGCGCAGTTCGTCTTCGGCGTTGTCCCAATCGGCAATCAACCGGCGGGCCAGGGGCAACAGGGATTCACCTTCAGGGGTCAGCGCGACGTTGCGGGTATTGCGGCTGAACAGGCGCCCGCCTAAACCTTCTTCCAGGCCCTTGATGGTCAAGCTCAACGCCGATTGGGAGAGGTGCAAACGCTCGCAGGCAGCGGCAAAACTCAGGCTTTGCGCGACGGCGAGAAAGGCACGCATCTGTTTGACGGTCATGAGCTGCTCCGGACGATGACTGGACTATGCTGTTTTCTAAATCAATCAACCTTAAAAAACAACTTAACAAATCAATCCGCTGGCGCAACACTCAACTCACTGGCTGGACCACAAACAATAAAAGAGGTGCATATGGCAGGTTTCGATAAACGCGTGGCGTCCTATGAAGAAGCGCTGGCAGGCCTGGAAGACGGCATGACCGTGCTCTCCGGTGGTTTTGGCCTGTGTGGCATTCCAGAAAACCTCATCGCTGAAATCAAGCGCAAAGGCACCCGCGACCTGACGGTGGTCTCCAACAACTGTGGCGTCGATGGCTTTGGCCTGGGCGTGCTGCTGGAACAGAAGCAGATCAGCAAAGTGATCGCCTCCTACGTGGGTGAAAACGCCCTGTTCGAGAAGCAACTGCTCAGCGGCGAGATTGAGGTGGTGCTCACGCCCCAAGGCACCCTGGCAGAAAAAATGCGCGCAGGCGGCGCCGGCATCCCGGCCTTCTTCACCGCCACCGGCGTCGGCACCCCCGTGGCCGAAGGCAAGGAAACTCGCGAATTCAAGGGTCGCCCGTATCTGATGGAAGAGTCCATCACCGGCGACTTTGCCATCGTCAAAGGCTGGAAAGCCGACCACTTCGGCAACGTCATCTACCGTCACACCGCCCAGAACTTCAACCCGCTGGCCGCCACCGCCGGCAAGATCACCGTGGTCGAAGTCGAGGAAATCGTCGAACCGGGCGAGCTGGACCCGGCGCAGATCCACACCCCTGGCATCTACGTCGACCGGATCATCTGCGGCACCTTCGAAAAGCGTATTGAACAGCGCACCGTCCGCAAATAATCCCCGTCCAGAACAATAAGAGGAAACAATCATGGCGCTTACCCGCGAACAAATGGCTCAACGCGTTGCCCGCGAGATGCAGGACGGTTACTACGTGAACCTCGGTATCGGCATTCCGACCCTGGTGGCCAACTACATCCCCGACGGCATGGAAGTGATGCTGCAATCGGAAAACGGCCTGCTGGGCATGGGCCCGTTCCCGACCGAAGACACCATCGACGCCGACATGATCAACGCCGGCAAGCAGACCGTCACCGCACGCATCGGCGCCTCGATCTTTTCTTCCGCCGAGTCGTTCGCGATGATTCGCGGTGGGCATGTCGACCTCACCGTACTGGGCGCATTCGAAGTGGACGTACAGGGCAACATCGCTTCGTGGATGATCCCCGGCAAGCTGGTCAAGGGCATGGGCGGAGCCATGGACCTGGTGGCTGGCGCAGAAAACATCATCGTGATCATGACTCACGCCTCCAAAGACGGTGAGTCCAAGTTGCTCAGCCAGTGCAGCCTGCCGCTGACCGGTGCCAACTGCATCAAGCGCGTGCTCACGGACCTGGCGTACCTGGAAATCGAAAATGGCGCTTTTGTCCTCAAGGAACGCGCACCTGGCGTCAGCGTAGAAGAGATTGTGAGCAAGACCGCCGGTAAACTGATCGTCCCGGACCACGTTCCAGAAATGCACTTCCAGTGAGGACAGATTCCATGCAAGACGTCGTGATTGTTGCTGCCACCCGCACCGCCGTAGGCAGCTTCCAAGGTTCGCTGGCGAACATCCCGGCCCCGGAACTGGGCGCTGCCGTGATCCGTCGCCTGCTGGAGCAGACCGGCCTGGACCCGGCGCAAGTGGATGAAGTGATCCTCGGCCAGGTACTCACCGCAGGCAGCGGCCAGAACCCGGCACGCCAGGCTTCGATCCTCGCCGGCCTGCCCCACGCCGTGCCGAGCCTGACCCTGAACAAGGTCTGCGGTTCGGGCCTCAAGGCTTTGCACCTGGGCGCCCAAGCCATTCGTTGCGGCGACGCCGAGGTGATCATTGCCGGTGGCATGGAGAACATGAGCCTGGCCCCGTACGTATTGCCTGCCGCGCGCACCGGTTTGCGCATGGGCCACGCGAAGATGATCGACAGCATGATCACCGACGGCCTGTGGGATGCGTTCAACGATTACCACATGGGCATCACCGCCGAGAACCTGGTGGACAAGTACGGTATCAGCCGCGAAGCCCAGGACGCCTTTGCCGCCGCCTCCCAGCAGAAAGCCGCCGCCGCTATCGAAGCCGGACGCTTTGCCGATGAGATCACACCGATCCTGATTCCCCAGCGCAAAGGCGACCCGGTGGCCTTTGCGGTGGACGAACAACCCCGCGCCGGCACCACCGCCGAATCCCTGGCCAAGCTCAAGCCTGCGTTCAAAAAAGACGGCAGCGTCACCGCCGGCAACGCCTCCAGCCTGAACGACGGCGCTGCGGCCGTGCTGCTGATGAGCGCCGACAAAGCCAAGGCTCTCGGCCTGCCCGTACTGGCGCGTATCGCCAGCTACGCCAACGCGGGCGTCGACCCGGCCATCATGGGCATCGGCCCGGTCTCGGCCACCCGCCGCTGTCTGGACAAGGCCGGCTGGCAGCTGGCTGACCTGGACCTGATCGAAGCCAACGAAGCCTTCGCCGCGCAATCCCTGGCAGTGGGCAAAGAGCTGGAGTGGGACGCGCAGAAGGTCAACGTCAACGGCGGCGCCATCGCCATCGGCCACCCGATCGGTGCTTCAGGCTGCCGCGTGCTGGTGACCCTGCTGCATGAAATGATCAAGCGCGACGCCAAGAAAGGCTTGGCAACGCTGTGCATCGGCGGCGGCCAAGGCGTAGCCCTGGCGCTCGAACGCAACTGACCTGTAGGAGCGAGCTTGCTCGCGAAAAACCTCAACGATAACGCAGCGCTCCTCATAGAACGTGTTGCCTGTGAGTTCTTCGCGAGCAAGCTCGCTCCTACATATGAGACATAACGAGCAACATTGAAAAGGCCTGGTTCCACGAAAACCAGGCCTTTTCTTTTTCTCGATCCCCCTGAATGAACTCGGTCAAAATGTGGGAACTGGCTTGCCAGCTCCCACATTTGATCTCATTGCCTGTCAGCTTGCGGCACCGCGAACACCGCGCTCGCCCGCAGCACCACCCGCTCCTCCACCTGCAAACTCAACGTGGCAAACGCCATCTGCCGTCCGCGCTTGTGGCTTTCCAAACGCACCACCATCCACTCCCCTACCTGCACGGCGCCCAGGTAATCCACGGTCATGCTGGCGGTAATCAACGGCAACGGCGGCTCACTGGAAAACGCCATGGCGTACCCCATGCCGATATCGGCCAGCGTCGCCAGCACCCCGCCGTGCACCGTGCCGCGCCCGTTGGCGTGACGATGATCGGCGCGCAGGCCGACTTCCAATTGCAAACCTTCGCCACGGCAATACGCCGGGCCGAGAAGTTCCAGCAACGGGCTGCTGCGCGGCAATGGGACAAAACCTTGGGGGACGGTCTGAGCGTTCATGGCGGTTGCTTCCCTGGTATGAGGCTTGAGATGTACGCCAGCCTCGACCCGGCAGCCACCACCATCAGCCGGGCAAATCCCGGGCAATGCTTTGCGTTAATGGGCCAGACCCGCTTTAATCTCGGCCAATTTCTCCTACACATTTCAAGGAAACGCCATGCGCCACCTGGACGGCAACTCCCACCCGCTTCGCGCGCCGCTGTTAATCTTGCTGGCCGGCCTGGCCTTGGCCGGTTGTTCCCCCAAGGACCACTCTCGCGCCACCGTCATCAATGGCGAACAGGGCAAGGCCGGGGCGCAACTGGCCTATGAGCATGAATTGACCCTGGCCCTGCCCGGCGCTCTGCTCGCACCGCGTATGCAGGCCACTCGCGAGGCGTGTGAAACAGCGCGCTTTGGTGCCTGCAATATCCTTGGCATTACCGAAGACGGCCAGGGTGGCCAAATCATCCTGCGGATCGCGCCCACGGGTGTGGAGCCGATGGTCGCCCTGGCGGCCGAAGGCGGTAAGCTCGGCCAGCGCATCACCACGGCCGAAGACCTGGCCGATGCCGTGGCGGATGTGCGCCGTCGCCAGGACCGCCTGCAAGCCCAGCAGCAACGCCTCGACGAACTGGCCAAGCGCAAGGACATCACCGTCAGCGACCTGATCGTCCTGAGCAAAGAGCAAGCCGGTATTGAAAACGAGCTGCAGGAACTGGCCCAGGTTGCCGCCGGCCAGCAACGCCGCCTCGACACCAACCGTGTGACCTTGAAATTCCGTTCCTCGGACGGCGCCAACCAGGTGTCAAGGTTCACCCGGATGTTCAGCAACCTGGGAGACAACCTGGTGAACGGCACCGCAGACGCGCTGGAACGTGCCAGCTATGTGCTGCCCTTCGTGATCCTGGCGTTCCCGGTGGTGTGGTTGTGGGTGGGCTTGTGGCGCCGGTTCGTCAAGCGCCGCAGTTGATCAGCGCTTCAGGCAGCGCTGGTAGCGCTCATCCACGCGCTTGGCAAACCAGGCCGTGGTCAGGTTGCGGGTGATCTTCGGGCTCTTGAGCACAATACCCGGCAGGATCGCCCGTGGCAGCGGCTTGCCGGCCGCCTGGTCGGCCAGGCTGAAGACGCGCTTGTACAAGGTGGTGTCCTCAAAATCCAACTGCTCGCCCTGCTCCAGTTGGCTGCGAATGCTCGGGTTGCGCATGTCCAGCTTCGCCCCCAGTGAACGCACCGCCAGCTCGGTGGTGCCGGGCAGCAATGAGCCATAGCGGATCAAATCCCCATCCAGCGCCAGCTCTTTACCCGACACACGGCTGACAGCGGCCTGGAACGCGGCATTGCGGCTGGCGTACCAACCGGCGTTGAAGTCGGCAAAGCGGTACAGCGGCTGGTCGTAGCTCACCGGGTAACCGAGCAGATGGGCGATGCCGAAGTACATGCCACCGCGACGGGTGAACACTTCGCGGCGAATCGTGCCGTCCACCGTGTAGGGATAACTCCGCGCCTGTTTCTGCGCAAAGTCGATACTGACCTGCATGGGGCCTGCGGTGTGCACCGGGTTGAAGCCGCCAAACAGCGTATTGCCCAGGGGCACCATACTGATGAAGTCGTCGAAGATGCCGCTCAAATCCCTCTCCGTACGGGCGGCATTCAAACGGTCGGCGTAGGTTTTGCCGGTGGGCGAGCGCAGTTGCAAGGCGCTGCGCACCACGAATGCCGGCACATGCACCTTGCCGGCGCGGCGCAGGATTTCATCCTGAGCGATCTTGCCCATACCCGGCACCGGCGGGTCGACCTGATAGGTGGACTCTTGCTCGGTCACCGCCAATACCGCACAGATGTTTTCGTTGCTGGGGTAGATTTTCTGGGTGTCGAAGGCGGTATAGATGTCCTGGGCCCAACCGTTGCGGTCCGCGACCTTGGCCGGCAGCAGGCGCACGATCTGCGCCTTCACCTCGGCTTCACTGCGCTCGGGCTGCTGAGGGCCACGGGAGGTGGAACAACCGGCCAGTACCAGCAAAGGAATAAGGCAGAGCAGCAGACGCGTTGAATACATGGGGCTTCCTTGGTTAACGACAGGCCGGGCAGTGCTGATATCGACAGGTAAGTCTAACCGGGGTTCGTCGGCATGCCGAACCCCGTGCCTGGCAGTAACTGAAACATCCCACACAACTGCCGGATAAGCTCTACTCCTCGCCTGCGCAAACCTCTGCAAAGTCCCTCGCCTGATCAAACAGTGCGAGGGAGTGCAGATGGTTTTTTCCGTGACGCGTGCGGTTGACGGGGCCGGCACTTGAACCCGGCCATTGGCAGGCTGGCGCTGACGCCAATGAACGCGGAAACGGTCGACGTTGAAGGCGTCTTCCGTGACTTTCGCGATTGCTTGAACACCTTTGACGAGTGGGCCGAAAGCTTTTGGAGCTTCTCGGCGCTGGACGTCGAACAGGTGTTCAAGGTCGGGGATGACGTCGCGCTGGTTGCCCCGATCACTCGCTCCCTCTTGCCCAGCAGCACCGTCGCCACGTGCCAGGCCACAGGGACCTTGACCCTGGTGCATATGTTCCAGAGCACCAGGTTTGTGCCCGTCGGCAACACGCCGGTGGTGGTGCAACGCGTTGATCCAAACGGCGGCCCGCTGGGCGAGCCCATTCATAAGACCATCGGCCCCAGTGGCATCCTCGAAGTCACCGAGTGTGATCGCAACCAGCAATACCGGGTGAGTTTCTACCCCAACGTTTCCCAAGATCACTTCAAGGCGCTGTATGCGTCCTACCAGTCGGTGATCGCCGCGCTGGAAGCCCGGCTGCGCAAAGAGTGGAGCGACACCTTCCAAGCCCAGTGGAAAAATTACATAGACGCCCGCCCGCTTGAGCGGCGCTGCCTGCTGGAAGCGGCTTTTGCCAGTGGGTTGGGCAAGGCGCTTTACAGCCTGTGGGACAACATTGGCGAGTTGTCTGCGCTGCTGGCGGACCTCAAGCCCAATAGCGAAAAGTTGCTGCACTACCTTTCGCAAACTGAGCTCGATGAACTGCTGACCCTGAGCAGTGACGCGATCGCCCAGGGCTTGTTGGTGCTCAGTGATGAGCCGCTGCTGTTTGTCTACCTGGCGGCGCTGGTCAGCTGGATGCGCATGCTCCCGCCTACGGAGATGGCTGAACTGTGGGGTGAAATCACCGGTGAGGTGCTGATCAATCTGCTGCTGATTCGCGTGTTGGGTGCGATGGGCGTGGTGGTGCGATTGGGGGCTCGTGTGCTCAGTCACGTCAAATCCGGGCGGGCGCGGGCGTTGTTGGAATTGCTGGCCAAGCAGGTGGAGGGGCCTCGGCTGGAAACCCATGTGGAGGTCGCCAAGCCGGTGTTGCTGAGCAGTGCGGCGACGCCGGTCAAGACAGTGCCGGTGGTGCCGTTGAAGGCGGGCGACACGCTGGTTTCGAGCCCGGCGCCGATGGTGCGCGGCAAGACCCAGCGCACGACGTTGGTCCGTCAGGAGCCTGTCGATGATGTGCCGGCTGTGGCTTCAAATCCCAAAGGAGATGCGGCGGCTTCTGCGGATAAAACGGTCACTCACGGTTGCCCGGTGTCGATGGTTACCGGCGAGGAGTTGCTCACCCTTACCGACGGCGCGCTGGATGGGATCTTGCCGTTTGAATGGACGCGGCTGTACCGCACCAGTGCGGTTGAAGTCGATTGTGGGTTGGGGTTTGGCTGGAGTCATGCGCTGGCTCATCGGCTGGTGGTGTCGGGCGATTTGGTGGTGTGGACTGACCATGAGAACCGCTCGACTACCCTGCCCTTGCCTACAGCGGCTCGACCCGCGATCACCAATAGTCTGGCAGAAGCGGCGATCTATTTGGGAGCCTCGCCTGATGAACTGGTGCTGGCCCAGGCGTCGCGTTTCTACCACTTTCGCGACGGTGTGCTGACAACCATCAGCGATGCGTATGACAACCGGCTGCGCCTTTGCCGGGATCGTTCTGGGCGGATTGAGCGGCTGGATAACGGCGCCGGTCGTTCGTTGCTGCTGCGTTATGAGTTGGGTCGCATCGTCGCGGTGGACTATCAGGTGCATCGCGCCAAAGGGCGTGAGCCCTACGTGTGGGTCACCGAGCAAAACGTTGTTTCCTACGCCTATGACGAAGATGGACGACTGGTTTGCGCGACCAACGCTGTCGGGGAAAGCGAGCGTTATCGCTACGACGATCAGCACGTCATTCTTGAACGCCAACTGGCCGGTGGCGCGAGTTTCTTTTGGGAATGGGAGCGCGCTGGCAAGGCGGCGCGCTGCGTCCGGCATTGGGCGAGCTTTTCGCAAATGGATACGCGCTATGCCTGGGGGGATGACGGGCGCGTCACGGTGCATAACGCCGATGGTAGCCAGGAGGTGTATGTCCATGACCAGCGGGCGCGGCTGGTGCAGAGGATTGATCCGGACGGCGCCACGCACTTTAAATCCTACGACAACCAGGGGCGGCTGACCGTCGAGCAAGATCCGATGGGCGCGGTGACGGCCTATCAGTATGACGACGCCGGACGCCTGGTCGCGCTGTTTCCGGGGGATGATGAGCCAACGTCCTACGAGCATGACAACGATTTTGTACGGGTTGTTCGGCGTGGGGAGGCGGTCTGGAAATATGAGCGTAATGAGCAAGGCGATGTTACGCGTAGGACCGATCCCGATGGAGAGGCTACTGACTACAGCTACAACAAACAGGGGCAACTGACTGGAGTTTGGTATCCCGACAGCAGTTGTCATCGGTTGGTGTGGAACGAGCGGGGGCAGTTGCTTGAGGAGCAATTGCCCAATGGTGGGATCAAGCGTTATCGCTATGACGACCTCGGAAGGCAAATCGCCCGTGAGGATGAGCACGGCGCGCAAACAGTCTTTGAATGGGACAGCGTCGGTCGGCTGATTCGCCTCGTCTTGCCAGGCGGCGCCACACGCGAATTCAGCTACAACCCCTACGGCAAAATCATCGCCGAACGCGACGAACTCGGCCACGTCACCCGCTACGAATACGCAGACGGCCTGCACCTGTTCAGCCGCCGCCTCAACGCCGACGGCACCCAGGTCAACTACCGCTACGACAACGCCCGGCTGCTGCTCACCGAGATCGAAAACGAAGTCGGCGAAACCTACCAGCTCGACTACCACCCCAATGGCCTGATCCGCCAGGAAACCGGCTTCGACGGCCAGCGCACCGCGTCTGCCTACGACCTCAATGGCAACCTGCTGGAGAAAACCGAATACGGCGACGATGGCAGCCAATTAATCACCCGCTACCAGCGCGACCACGCCGGGCGCCTCGTACGAAAAACCCTGCCCGACAGCAACGTTGTCGACTACGCCTACGACCGCCAAGGCAACCTCCTCAGCGTCGAAGACGGTCACTGGGCGTTGGCCTACGAATACGACCGCCAAAACCGCCTGACCGCCGAGCACCA
>NZ_SMOF01000001.1:2203781-2282221 GCF_018135665.1 Pseudomonas sp. B2021 | reverse complement strand
CGCATCGTGGTTACCGTCGGCTGCTACAGCCTACAAAGTTGTGTAGATACCTATGCTCATCGCAGGCAAGCCAGCTCCCACCTTTGTATGTATTCACACTTCAAAAGGTGGGAGCTGGCTTGCCTGCGATGGCGTCCGAAAGGTCACCCCACCCGGGTCGCCCGCTCGCGCAAATACTCCACCACCGCCCCCTGCTCCCCGGCAAACTCGATACGCGCGCCCTTGCTCTCGCGCTGGAACGCATACATCGGGTCGTAATACTCACGCAGCAAGCCTTCAATCCATACCCGGTGCAGGTCCACCGCGCCGCTGCGTGCCTGTTCGGCCAGGGCATCCTGTAACACCGTCTGCAGCCGTTGGAAACGCTCACCTCCCAGGCGCTTGTGAATATTGGCCAGGCTCTGAGTCAGGCGTTCGGCGAACAACCCCTGCCCAGCGTCACCCCATACGTCAATGAACTCGGCGCACAGATCGACGACGTAATCCTTCAGGATGCGCTCGACGCGACCTTCGACGCTGTCCTCCAGCCACACCATCGGAAACGTCTGCATCCCCTTGTGCAATGGCAATGGCAGCGCACAACTGCCGATCATACGGCTCTCGTCCTCGACCACAAACTGCTCGATACCGCCTGCGCGCTTCTTCAACAAATCCACGGCCAGGCGGTTTTCGAAGTCGATATTGGAGGGTTGCGCCGTAGCACGCTTGCCGAAGCTGGAGCCCCGATGGTTGGCGTGGCCTTCCAGGTCCAGGGCATTGCGCAGTTGGCCGAGCACTTCGGTCTTGCCGGTGCCGGTCATGCCGCCCAGCAGTACGAAATCACACTGGGCGGTCGCCTGCTCCAGGGTTTCCAGCAGGAAGGTGCGCATGGCCTTGTAGCCACCGCCGACGCGGGGGTATTCGATGCCCGCTTCGGTTTTCAACCATTGCTGCACGATCTGTGAACGCAGGCCGCCCCGAAAGCAGTACAGGTAGCCATTGGGGTTAGCCTGGGCAAACTGCGCCCATTGTTCGATGCGCTCGGCCTTGATTGCACCCGACACCAGTTCATGCCCCAGCACGATTGCCGCTTGCTGGCCTTGCTGCTTGTAACAGGTGCCGACCCGCTGGCGCTCATCGTCGGTCATCAGCGGCAGGTTAATCACCCCGGGGAACGCGCCCTTGGCGAATTCGACCGGCGCGCGGGTATCCATCATCGGCCGGTCGTTGAGGAAGATATCGCGGTAATCGGTGATGTCCGTCGCCATCAAATCACCTCAACCGCGTTGGTCTGTCGCTCCAGCAGTTCACCGATAGGCTCAAGGGCCAGGCCCAGCTCGGCGGCCACGGCGTGGAACTCGGCATCACCTTGCGGGGTAACGGCGATCAGCAGGCCACCGCTGGTTTGCGGGTCGCACAGCACGCGCTTGTGCAGCTCCTGCACACGCCCCAGTTTGCTGGCGTAGCTTTCAAAGTTGCGCAAGGTGCCACCCGGCACACAGCCCTGGTCCAGGTAATACTCAACCCCCGGCAAGCGTGGGACTTTTGCATAGTCGATGCGGGCGGTCAGGCCACTGCCGTCGGCCATTTCCACCAGGTGGCCGAGCAGGCCGAAACCGGTGACATCGGTCATGGCCGTCACACCGGCCAACTTGCCGAAACGGCTGCCCGGCTTGTTGAGGGTGCACATCCAGTCACGCGCCAGGCCGATATCCGCCTCGCGCAGTTTGCCCTTCTTCTCGGCGGTGGTGAGGATGCCGATGCCCAAAGGCTTGGTCAGGTACAACTTGCAGCCGGCAGTGGCAGTGTCGTTGCGCTTCATGTGGCGCTTTTGCACGATCCCGGTAACGGCCAGGCCAAAGATCGGCTCCGGGGCGTCAATGGAATGCCCGCCCGCAAGCGGGATGCCAGCCGCGTCGCACACGGCCCGACCGCCGCGAATCACTTCGCGGGCAATCTCCGGCGCCAGCACGTTGACCGGCCAACCGAGAATGGCGATGGCCATCAGGGGGTCGCCGCCCATGGCGTAGATGTCGCTGATGGCATTGGTGGCGGCAATGCGGCCGAAGTCGAACGGGTCGTCGACAATCGGCATGAAAAAGTCCGTGGTGGACACCACGCCGCGCTCGTCGTCGATGGCGTACACCGCCGCATCGTCGCGGGAGGCATTGCCCACCCACAGGTTGGGGTCGAGGTTCTGTGCACCGCTGCCCGCAAGGATCACTTCCAGCACCTGGGGCGAAATCTTGCAACCGCAACCCGCACCGTGGCTGTACTGGGTAAGGCGAATCGGCTCGTTCATGGGGGACCTCAAGCTATCAAGTGGGCCGATTCTAGCAGACAGCAAAAGGCCGGCTGGGCTCTTGTGAGCACAGCCGGCCTGTTTGTTCAGCGGTTACTGGCGCGCAGCGAGCAAACGTGCGTGCCGGTTACGCCGGGCGATGTTCAAGCATTCGATCGCCGCCGAGAACGCCATGGCCGCATACACGTAGCCTTTTGGCACGTGGGCGCCGAAGCCTTCGGCGATCAGCGTCATGCCGATCATGATCAAGAAGCCTAGGGCCAGCATCACCACGGTCGGGTTGTCGTTGATGAACTTGGCCAACGGTTCAGCGGCCACCAGCATCACGATCACCGAGACCACCACGGCAATGATCATGATCGGCAAGTGCTCGGTCATGCCCACGGCGGTGATGATGCTGTCGATGGAGAACACCAGGTCGAGCATCAGGATCTGGCCGATGGCAGCGGCAAAGCCGATGGTCACGGTGTTGCTGACGGTGGCCTTCTCTTCAGGCTCCGGGTCCATGCTGTGATGGATCTCGGTGGTTGCCTTCCACACCAGGAACAGGCCACCGGCGATCAGGATCATGTCCTTCCACGAGAACGCCTGGCCGAACACGTCGAACACCGGTGTCGTCAATTGCACGATGAACGCGATGGTGCTCAACAGGCCCAGGCGCAATATCAACGCCATGCTGATACCAATGCGCCGCGCCTTGGCCCGGTGCTTCTCTGGCAATTTGTTGGTGAGGATCGAGATAAAGATCAGGTTATCGATGCCCAGCACGATTTCCATGACGATCAAGGTCGCCAGTGCGACCCAGGCGGTGGGGCTGGCGGCCAGTTGTAAAAGGTAATCCATAGGTCAGTCCTGACGTTTTAGTGCTGGGGAGTTAGGTTTCTTTGGTGTCGGATTCAGCGTCATTTTCGGCGTCTTTTTCCTGCTTCTCAGGGCTGATCAAGCCCTGGGTTGCTTCACTCAATGCCTGCTCGGCGGCCTTGTGGGTGTCGTCGATGGCCTGCTTGGCCGACTCGGTGGCTTTGCCCAACACCTGTTGCGCGCTTTTCTCGACTTGATCACAGCCGCTGACCCCTATCAATGAAAGCGCAAGCAACGACGCCGCGCCCAGGGAATTGAGTTTCATGATGTATTCCTCGTTAGAACCATTGGGTCCAAATAGTGGCCCCTCGATAGCGAGGCATTCTATGTAGACGAACAGTTCAGGAAAATTCGTATTTTTCTCGCGTATACTTCGCTTTTTACGAAGTGTAGGTCGCGATGCTCAATTATCGACAACTGCATTACTTCTGGGTGGTGGCCAAGACTGGCAGCATCGTGCGCGCCTGCGAGCAGTTGAACCTCACGCCGCAGACCATCAGCGGGCAGATCAGCCTGTTGGAGCAGACCTTCGGGGTGGCCCTATTTCAGCGGGTCGGGCGCCAGCTTGAACTGACCGAAGCCGGGCGCCAGGCGCTGCCCTACGCCGAGCAGATGTTCCAGACCGGCAATGAATTGGAGGCGATGCTGCGCGCACAGCCTGACGAGCAGCAGATCCCGTTCCGGGTCGGGGTGGCGGATGTGGTGCCCAAGTCCATCGTGTACCGGTTGATCGCGCCGACCATGGAGTTGAGCGAACCGATCCGCATCACCTGCCGTGAAGACAAACTCGAACGTTTACTGGCCGACCTGGCGATCCAGCGCCTGGACCTAGTGATTTCCGACAGCCCCATGCCCACGCACTTGGACATCAAGGGCTACAGCCAGAAGCTGGGAGAATGCGGCATTAGTTTTTTCGCCACCCAGGCATTGGCTGACCAGCATGGCGGTGATTTCCCACAGTGCTTGCAGGGCGCACCGCTGTTGATTCCAGGGGCAGAGACCGTGGTGCGCAGCCGTCTGCAGCGCTGGTTTGCCGAACAGCAGATTCAACCGCGCATCATTGGCGAATTCGACGACAGCGCCTTGATGCAGGCGTTCGGGCAATCCGGCAGTGGGATTTTTATCGCGCCCAGCGTGATCGCCGATGAGGTGGTGCGCCAATATGGCGTGGCGCTGATCGGCCAGACCGATGCAGTGACCGAGTCGTTTTATGCGATCTCGGTGGAGCGCAAGGTCAAGCACCCCGGCATTGTGGCGATTACCGAAGGTGCCCGGCGGGAGTTGTTTACCGCCCTGCCCTGATCATTCAGGCGTTGAGCGCCGTGGGTTTGGCGGTCATCAGCCACAGTGCCAGCAGGATCGACAGTAGGATAAACCCCGAAGCGGCAAACCCCAGGCTGCCCAGGCCCAGGGTGTCGATGACATGCCCGCCCACCATGGCGCCCAGGCCAATGCCGAGGTTGGCCCCGGCAATGTTCAGCGACGCCGCAAACGCTGGCGCATGGGGCGCAGCCTTCATCAAGCGCACATGGCTGACCAGGAACATCGCCGCCTGGGTCACGCCCCACACCGCCATCGCCGCGGCCAGGCCGATGGTCGAGTGAATCGCAGGCACCACCGCCACCATGCCCGCGATCATAAACCCGCAGAACACCATGGACGCGATCAATGGGTGACGATCCACGGCACGTCCGCCCAAGGAGTTGCCGATCAGCCCGACTGCGCCAAAGCCCATCAGACACCAGCCCACCAACGTGCCGTCGAAGCCGGCCAGACGCTCAAGGATATCTGCCAGGTAGGTATAGGCGGTGAACATGCCACTGAATACCAGGATCGACAGCAGGATATGCCCCTGCATCACCGGGCTGCGCAGGATCTTGAATTGTGAGCGCAACGTGGCCTGCTGGTGCTTGGCCTGGGTGACCGGCAGGTAGATATACAGCAGCAACGCCTTGGCCAGGGCGATCACCGCGAGCACGGCAAACGCGGTGCGCCAGCCGAACATATCGGAAATCAGCGTGCCCACCGGAATACCAAACACGGTGGCGCAGACAATGCCGAAGCCGATTTTTTCAATCGCGCGCCCGGCGAACTCAGGGCCGACAATGTCTACCGCCGTTTCGCTGGCCAGGGCCCAGAACACTGGCAAGCCCAGAGCAGGGATCAAACGGGCCACGGCCATCACCCAGATATTCGGTGCCAATGCCGCCACGGTATTGGCCGCCGCAAACATGATAAGGATGCTGATAAACAAGCGCTTGCGCGGGAACCGCGCGCAATAGGCGGTGAGGAACGGGCCGAACGCGGCCACGGTGAACGCGAACAGTGTCACCAGCAGCCCGGCCTGGGACACGCTGACGTTCAGGTCCCGAGCAATCGACGGCAACAGGCCGACAATGACGAACTCTGTGGTCAGCACGGTAAAACCGGCGGCTGACAGCAGCAGGATAGGAAACAACATGAAAACTCCAGAAACGACGACATCAACGACAGCCCTAAGGGCTCGCTGAAGGAGAGGAAAGATGAGAGGGGTGAATCTTAACAGAACATGTCCGGATTTGACCAAGCCCGACTGAAACGGGTGACGGAATGCCGCAGCAAACAAGACGCTTCCCACAGCATGCTAGACTTCGCGCCTACTTCCTACAGTACTTTCTGCCTGCAATGCTGTGCCCTACTAAAAAAACTAGAGACAACTCTTTATGACTGCTGCCCCCTCCCTGTTGCAACGTTTAATGCGCGTCAGCCTGGTCACCCAAATTGTCATCGGCCTGATTGCCGGGATCGTGTTGGCCTTGCTGTTACCCGAGGCCGCGCGCGCCACTGGTTTTATCGGCAAGGTGTTTGTCACGGCGCTGAAGGCTGTCGCGCCGATCCTGGTGTTTGTGCTGGTCATGGCCTCGATTGCCAACCATAAGCATGGCCAGGAAACCCATATCCGCCCGATCCTGTTCCTGTACCTGCTCGGCACCTTTGCCGCCGCCGTGGTTGCGGTGGTCGCCAGCATGATGTTTCCGTCGTTCCTGGTATTGGCGACCCATGACGCCACGGTGAGCGCTCCTGGAGGCATTGGCGAAGTGTTGCAAAGCCTGGCGCTCAGTGTGGTGGATAACCCCGTCAGCGCGCTGATGAACGCTAACTTTATCGGCATCCTGGCCTGGGCCATTGGCATGGGCATCGCTATTCGCCATGCCGGTCAAACCACCCGTACGGTATTGGACGACTTGTCCAACGGCGTCACCCTGATTGTACGCGTGGTGATCCGCTTCGCCCCGCTGGGCATCTTTGGCCTGGTGGCCTCCACCCTGGCCACCTCGGGTTTCGGCGCCCTGCTCGGCTATGCCCACCTGCTGGCCGTGCTGATCGGTTGCATGTTGTTCGTGGCGCTGGTGATCAACCCGGCCATCGTGTTCTGGAAACTGCGCCGCAACCCCTATCCGCTGGTGCTGATGTGCCTGCGTGAAAGTGGTCTCACCGCGTTCTTCACCCGCAGCTCGGCGGCGAACATTCCGGTCAACCTGGCGTTGAGCAAACGCCTGGGCCTGCATGAAGACACCTACTCGGTGTCGATCCCGCTCGGTGCCACCATCAACATGGCCGGCGCCGCCATCACTATCACCGTGCTGACCCTGGCGGCCGTGCACACCCTGGGCATCGCCGTGGACATGCCTACCGCCGTGCTGCTCAGCGTAGTCGCTGCGGTGTGTGCCTGCGGTGCATCGGGGGTGGCGGGTGGTTCGCTGCTGTTGATTCCCCTGGCGTGCAGCCTGTTTGGCATCCCCAGTGAAATCGCCATGCAGGTAGTGGCTGTCGGTTTCATCATCGGCGTGCTGCAGGACTCGGCGGAAACCGCACTCAACTCGTCTACCGATGTGCTGTTTACGGCGGCGGCGTGTTTGGGCAAGGAAGAGCAGGCCGCTTAACACAGCCCCATAAAAAAGCCCGGTGCCATTCGCAGAGAACGGCACCGGGCTTTTTTGTATCTGCGGGTTTAAAACGCGCCCATATAGTCGCGCTTGCCCACTTCCACGCCGTTATGACGCAGCAGCGCATAAGTGGTGGTGACGTGGAAGAAGAACTGCGGCAGGCCGTAGGTCAGCAGGTAGGACTGGCCACTGAAGCGCTTCTCTTTCGGGGTGCCGGGGCGGGTAACGATCTCGATGCCTTCCTTGCCGTCGATCTGCTCGGGCTTGATGGTGTCGACAAAGGCCAGGACTTTGGCGATCAGCGCTTGCAGGTCGGCAAAAGTGACTTCGCTGTCTTCGTACTTGGGTACTTCGATCTCGGCCAGGCGTGCGGATACACCTTTGGCGAAGTCCACGGCGATCTGTACCTGGCGCACCAACGGGAACATGTCCGGGAACAGGCGCGCTTGCAGCAAGGCGTTGGGCTCGATGTTCTTGGCGCTGGCGTGGGCTTCAGCTTTGTTCAGCACATCGCTGAGGGCGTTGAGCATTTGCTTGAAGACCGGGATGGAAGCGGCGTACAGGGAAATAGTCATGACAGTCTCACGGTAATGGCGGGGTTGGAACCAGCCGCGATTATAGCCATGCCTGGCGCTTGTCTTTTATTTTTTCAAGCTTAGGCTAAGGGGCTTCACTGCATAGGGAAAGCGCGATGACCGCCGAGCACGACACCGACACCCCTGAGCCGCGCCTGAACAGCACGGAAATCCGCGTCCTGGGCTGCCTGATCGAAAAACAGGCGACCAACCCGGAAACCTACCCCCTCACCCTCAACGCCTTGGTGCTGGCCTGCAACCAGAAGACCAGCCGCGAGCCGGTGATGAACCTCAGCCAAGGCCAGGTCGGCCAGAGCCTGCGCGTGCTGGAGGGCCAAGGCTTCACGCGCCTGGTAATGGGCAGCCGCGCCGACCGCTGGGAACACCGTGTGGACAAGGCCCTGGAACTGGTGCCGGCCCAGGTGATCCTGACCGGGCTGCTGTTTTTGCGGGGGCCGCAGACCGTCAATGAGCTGCTCACCCGCAGTGGGCGCATGCATGATTTTGAGGATGCCGAACAGGTCGTGCATCAACTGGAACGCCTGATTGCACGAGGACTGGCACTGCTGGTGCCGCGTCAGGCGGGCCAGCGGGAAGACCGATATACCCATGCCCTGGGGGACCCGGCGGATATTGAAGCGATTATGTCCGCGCGGGGGAACCCAGTGGAGCGTAGCGCGGGTGCTGTTTCGGTGGAGCGGATTGAAGAGCTGGAAGCGCGGATTGCCGCACTGGAAGAGCGGCTAGCGCAACTGGAACAGGCATAACGCAGATAAAGATGTGGGAGCTGGCTTGCCTGCGATAGCCATAGGTATCGACACAATTCTGAAGTGATCAACGGTAACCACGATGCGAAGCGAGCCGCTCTTGCTCTTGATCTGCTTTTGATCTTAGGCGCCCCGTTAAACCACGCTGGCCGAACACAGGCTTGAATTCGTGGGTAACCCGGCAGGACGCCGGGTTAGCCGCCCCGCGCCATGGATGGCGCGTGGCGGCGGCCCACGGATTCAAGCCTGCGTTCGGGCACACCGAGCCCAAGCGAGGTGCCGAGTGGTGGGGCAAGAGCGTTTTGCTTACTTTGCCGCTTTTGCAAAGTGAGCCGCCGTCAGGGCGGAACCCTAAGTGGCCGTTACCGCAGAAATGGATATGTACTCGGTATAACAGTGTCGCCTGTCAGGCCGCCTTCGCGAGCAAGCCCGCTCCCACAGTTGGATCGTGGGGTGTCAGGTAGATGGGCGTCGCCTGACTCGCCGCCATCGCAGGCAAGCCAACTCCCACATTGGATTGGTGTAAGGCTTTAGCTGCGGGCGAAGGCCACCGCTGCCTCGAACTGCTCCTGCGTAGGCCGCACGCCGGTATAAAGCACAAACTGCTCCAACGCCTGAATAGCGATCACTTCCAGCCCGGTAATCACCCGCTTGCCCTGCGCACGCCCCCGCACGATCAACGGCGTTTCCGCCGGGATCGCCACCACATCGAAGACAGTCTCCGCCTGATCGATTGCCTCAGGCTCAAACGCCAACGCATCCGCCTCCGCCCCGCCAGACATGCCGATGGGCGTTACGTTGATCAGCATCTGTGGGCGCAGGCTGCCCAATTCCGCCTGCCATGCGTACCCCAGGTTCCTGGCCAATGCCTGGCCCGCCACCTCATTACGCGCCACGATCACACCATTGGCGTACCCCCCGTCACGCAAGGCACTGGCGACCGCCTTGGCCATGCCGCCGCTGCCGCGCAGGGCAAAGGTGGAATCTTTGGGCACCGCGTGCTTTTTCAGCAGTTGCTCAATGGCGATGTAGTCGGTGTTGTAAGCCTTGAGATGGCCGTTGGTGTTGACGATGGTGTTCAGGGAGTCAATGGCTTGAACCGAATCGTCGAGTTCATCCACCAAGGCAATAGCAGCCTCCTTGAACGGCATGGACACCCCGCAACCGCGCACACTCAGGGCGCGGATACCGCCGATCGCGCCGGGCAAGTCCTGGCTGCTGAAGGCTTTATAGTAAAAATTCAAACCCAGCTGTTCATACAGGTGGTTATGAAAACGCAGGCCAAAGTTCCCAGGGCGCGCCGACAGTGACATGCACAGTTGGGTGTCCTTGTTGGGGTGCATCTGCATGGATAACTCCTTGAAGTAAGCAAATCGGTACAGACCTTACACAACCTTTACCCATTGGCGGTGCTGTTTTCTCGAAATACGTTGTCTTAAAAGTATCCCCGCGACAATCCTTGAGTCTATTGATTGCAGACCACAAGCGCAGGGGCTAATTGAGGAATGACCATCATGCGTAAACTCCCCAGAATCGCCTTGCTTATCGGCGCACTCGCGATGGCCGGCCAAGCCTCCGCCCACGGTGGTGGTTGGGGTGGCCCGGCCGTGTTCGGTGCGCTTGTCGGCGCAGCAGTAGTCGGCTCTGTGGTTGCCAGCCAGCCGCGTGAGGTGTATGTGCAGCAACCGGTGTATGTGCAGCCGCAACCGGTGTATGCCGCGCCGCCGCCGGTCTACTACGCGCCACCGCCACCGGTGTATGTGCAACAGCAGGTTTACTACCGCCCGGCGCCCGTCTATTACGGCCCACCGCGCGGTTATTATGGGCCACCTCGCGGCTACTACGGCCCGCCTCACGGTTACTACCGCCATGGCTGGTAAGGTTTAACCCCGTTGACAGCCACAGGCCTCGCCCACACGCGGGGCCTTTTTTTGCCTGGGAAGTCCGGATTTATCCTGCCAGTGTCGCTGTGAGAACAACGCACGAGCGCCAATCCCACATCATAAGCGTCAAATATCCTCTTGATCGATTGCGGGCTGCGCTGTCATGTTTGCGTCACAAAACAGTCGCACTATCGACTCAGTCCAGCCAATAACAATTAAGGACGATTGACCATGCCCACACAAAACCCGCACCGCACCGCCGGCCTTTGCACTTCCAGCAAGGTCTACAGCGCCTTGACCGAACTCAAGCACCTGGAAGGCCATCGCAGCGCCAAGTTCCTGGCATTGTTGGCAGAAAACCTGGTGCGCAAGGGCCTGCTCAGTGAGCACGAAGTGGTGAACATGCTCGACCAGGTGGTGGATTAACGCCTGACATTGATGTCGACTATCGAGCCAGGTGATTTTTCCCAGGCGCCAGCAAACCGTAAGGTGACCTCCATAACGTTTGGAGGTACTTATGCCCACTGTTCAAATCATGTCCGTCATTGGTAGCGCCGTCCCCGCCCCGCTGCGCAAACTGGGCTTGCTCGCCTGCTGGTATGTGGTGCGCGATGGCGAGCCGATCAGCGGCCCGCTCACCTCGTTATCGGATGCAGAAACACAACGCCGGATGGCAACCGACTTCAGGCTAGAAGCCTGAACGTTACGGCAGCGGCAGCTTGACCCGCGGCTTGGTTTCGACGAACAACGCCCAGCACGACATGAACAACGCTGCCACCAGCGGCCCGATCACAAAGCCGTTAAGGCCGAACACCGACAGGCCGCCCAAGGTCGAGATCAGGATCAGGTAGTCGGGCATCTTGGTGTCCTTGCCCACCAGGATCGGGCGCAGCACGTTGTCCACCAGGCCGATCACAAACACGCCGAACAGCCCCAGCACCACACCCTGCCAGATCGAACCGCTCAACAGGAAATAAACTGCCACCGGCCCCCAGACCAGCCCGGCACCCACCGCAGGCAGCAGGGACAGGAACGCCATCAGCACGGCCCAGAGCAAGGCACTGGGGATGTCCAGGAACCAGAAGATCAAGCCACCCAGCGCACCCTGGGTCACGGCCACCAGCACATTGCCCTTGACCGTGGCGCGCACCACGCGGTTGAACTTGAGTTGCAGGCGACGCTTTTGCGGCTCGGCCAAGGGTACGGCTGTGCGCACCTTGCGTACCAGTTCCGGGCCGTCGCGCAGCAGGAAAAACAGCAGGTACAGCATGATGAAAAAGCTCACCAGGAAATCAAACGTACCCTGGCCGAAGCTGAACGCCTGGGAGGCAAAGAACTGACTGCCCTGCATCGCGCCCTTGACGACCTTTTCCCGCAGCCCTTCGAGGTTGCCCATGCCGAAGCGGTCGAGCAATTGCTGGAAGTACGGCGGTAGGACGTTCTTGAATTGCTCGATATAACCCGCCACGTCGAGTTTGCCGCTCTCGATGTTTTTGTAGAGCGTGGCCCCCTCTTGCACCAGTAGCGCACTGGTGATGATCACCGGCAGAATCGCGATCACCAGGCACACCGTCAAGGTGGTCAGGGAGGTCAGGTTGCGATTCCAGCTAAAACGCTGCTGCAGGCGGCGCTGCATCGGCGCAAAGATAATGCCCAGGATCACCGCCCAGAACACCGCACCGTAGAACGGCAGCAATATCCAGATAAAAGCCACGGTGACCAAGGCCAGTAGCAGCAACAGGGTCTTGAATTGCAGGTTGGTTTGATTCATGTCCGGTCCATGTCAGAAAAACAGGGCCGATGGCGGCCCTGTTGCTTAGTCCGCAGCCAAACGCGGGAGTGCCCTGGTTTATCGAACAAGCATAGATCGCGTTATTTAGACCTGGGTCAATATCCCGTTATCGCTCCAGCACTACCCTCGCGCCTTTTTGCGACCCACACCCATGCGCCCGATAACTGCCCCCGAACTGCTCGCTCCCGCCGGCACCCTGAAAAACATGCGCTACGCCTTCGCCTACGGTGCCGACGCGGTCTATGCCGGCCAGCCGCGCTACAGCCTGCGGGTGCGCAATAACGAGTTCGACCACGCCAACCTGGCCCTCGGCATCCAGGAAGCCCATGACCAGGGCAAGCGCTTTTACGTGGTGGTGAACATTGCGCCGCACAACGCCAAGCTCAAGACCTTCCTCAAAGACCTTGCGCCCGTGATCGCTATGGGCCCGGATGCGCTGATCATGTCCGACCCGGGGTTGATCATGCTGGTGCGCGAGCACTTCCCGCAGATGCCAATCCACCTGTCGGTACAGGCCAATACGGTGAACTGGGCCAGCGTGGCGTTCTGGCAGCAACAAGGCATTTGCAGGGTGATTCTGTCGCGGGAGCTGTCCCTGGAAGAGATCGGCGAAATCCGCCAGCAGGTGCCGGCCATGGAGTTGGAGGTGTTTGTGCATGGCGCCTTGTGCATGGCCTATTCCGGGCGGTGCCTGCTGTCGGGCTATATGAACAAGCGCGATGCCAACCAGGGCAGTTGCACCAATGCCTGCCGCTGGAAATACCAGGCCACGCCGGCAGTGGAGAATGTCACGGGGGATATCGTCCATGAATATCAACCCACATTGGGCATCGGCACGCCCACCGATCAGGTGTTCCTGCTACAAGAAACCAATCGCCCCGATGAACCCATGCCCGCCTTCGAAGACGAACACGGCACCTACATCATGAACGCCAAGGACCTGCGAGCCGTGCAGCATGTGGAGCGCCTGGCACAGATGGGCGTGCATTCGTTAAAGATCGAAGGCCGCACCAAATCGCACTTCTACTGCGCGCGCACCACCCAGGTGTACCGCCAGGCCATCGATGACGCAGTGGCCGGGCGCGCGTTTGACCGCGGCTTGATGACCAACCTCGAATCACTGGCCCAGCGTGGCTACACAGAAGGTTTCCTGCGCCGCCACGTGCATGACGAATACCAGAACTACCAGAACGGCAGCTCGGTTTCCGAACGCCAGCAGTTTGTCGGGGAACTGACCGGCGAGCGTCGTGGCGCGTTGGCCGAGGTGAAGGTGAAGAATCGCTTTGCGCTGGGCGATCATCTGGAGTTGATGACGCCCGCTGGCAATTTTCACTTTGACTTGCCGAGCCTGCATAACGCCAAGGGCGAAAGCATCGAGGTGGCGCCGGGGGACGGGCATACGGTGTATGTGCCGATTCCGGCGCAGATGGACCTGCGCTTTGGCTTGCTGATGCGCGACGTTTAAACCCTGCCATGGGGTTGAATGGATCAGATCCTGAACTGGCCCACCAACTGCCCGAGGCGCTGGCCCAGGTCGGCCAGGCTGCGAGACGTCTGAGCGCCCAGTTGGGTTTCATCCGCCACGCTGTCTACCGCTACGGCAATCTGATGCACGCTGCGGTTGATCTCTTCCGCGACGGCGGTCTGCTCTTCGGCGGCGCTGGCGATCTGGGCGTTCATTGAATTAATGGTGCCAATCAGTTGCGCCATGGTGTCCAGAGACGCGCCGGCTTGGTTGGCCTGGGCCGAGGTGCCGTCGCCGGCATCGCTGGAGCGGCGCATAGCGTCCACAGCCGCCTCGGTGCCTTTTTGCAGGCGATCGATCATGCCCTGAATTTCCTGAGTGCTGGTTTGGGTGCGACTGGCCAGGGCACGCACTTCATCGGCGACCACGGCAAAGCCACGCCCAGCCTCCCCGGCCCGTGCGGCCTCGATGGCAGCGTTGAGCGCCAACAAGTTGGTTTGCTCGGCGATGGAGCGGATCACGCCGAGCACACTGACGATTGACGACACATCCTGCTGCAGACTGTCCAGGGACACGCCGCTGCTGCGGATGTCGTTCACCAGCGCATGGATCTGCGCGATGCTACCGTCCACCACGCGCTTGGCGGCCTGGCCTTCGGCGTCGGTCTGCTGCGCAGCGACGGCGGCGCCCTGGGCACTGCGTGCCACTTCGTGGGCAGCCGAGGACATCTGGTTGATCGCGGTGGCCACCTGGTCGGTCTCGTGGCGCTGGCGTTCCATGGCCTGCTCGGAGCGCTGGGCCTGGTCGGACACCTGGCTCACCAACCCGGTGAGCTGAACGGTCATGTCAGTGATCTGGCGCACCAGGCCTTGGATTTTATCGACAAAGCGGTTGAATGCACCGGCCAGGTCGCCGAGTTCATCCTGGCTGGTGATGGCCAGGCGGCGGGTCAGGTCGCCTTCACCCGCCGCGATGTCATCGAGGTTGGCTTTCATCAGGTGCAGCGGACGCAAGATGGTATTGGCTAGCAACATGCCCACGGCGGCGATCACCAGCAACACCACCACGGCCACACCGAGGATGCTCAGCAGCACGCCTTGCATGCGTGTCTCGACTTTAGCCTGCACCACCGCCACCTGGGCGTCGATGCCATCGAGGTTCACCGAGGTGCCGATCACCATGTCCCACTTGGGCAGGTACTCGGTATAGCCGAGCTTGGGCACCAGTTCGGTCTGGCCGGGCTGGGTCGAACTGTATTGCAGGTAGTGGGTGCCGTCCTTGCCGACCTTGACCAGGTCGCGGTTGACGTAGACGCCGTTAGGGTCGCGGTTGTCCTTGAAGCTTTTGCCCACTCCGTCCGGGCTGTTACCCTTGAACAGGCGGATGGTTTCGGAGTCGTAGCCGAAGAAATAGCCGTCTTTGCCGTAGCTGGTATTGGATAACAACTTGACCACCTGCGCCCGCGCCGCGCTGTCGCCGGGGGCTGCCGCGTCGTAGAGCGGCTTGATGGTGGTCATGGCCACCTCGACATAACCTTGCAGGGTGGCCTTGGCGTCGTTGAGCAGGCGCTGGCGGGTTTCATCCACTTCGTTGCGGGCCTGGCCCTGCAGAATCCACACGGTGGTCAGGCTGATGACCACGGCAAACAACAACACCGGCACGACAGCAAGGGCCAGGACTTTGGCCTTCAAACTCAGACGCATGGCTTTTCTCTCTTGTTAGTGGCGACTTGAGAGGTTAACGGCCATGTGAGCGATTTCTGTAGGAGCGAGCTTGCTCGCGAAGAACCTGAGAGCACTGCGGGGTGCCAGGTTGCCCGCGTTATCGTTGACGCTTTTCGCGAGCAAGCTCGCTCCTACAGGAACCTCGTCAGAGCGTCATCGCGGCCAGCCAGCCGAACGCCAGCAGCGGCAGGTTGTAGTGCAGGAAGGTCGGCACCACGGTGTCCCAGATGTGGTGGTGCTGGCCGTCGATATTCAGGCCGGAGGTGGGCCCGAGGGTAGAGTCCGAGGCGGGCGAACCGGCGTCGCCCAAGGCACCGGCGGTACCAACGATGCACACGATGGCCACCGGGCTGAAGCCCAACTGCACACACAGCGGCACGAAAATCGCCGCGAGGATCGGCACCGTGGAAAACGACGAGCCGATGCCCATGGTCACCAACAACCCCACCAGCAGCATCAACAACGCGCCGACGCCCCGGCTATGGCCGATGAACGCCGCCGAGGTTTGCACCAGCGAGTTCACGTCACCGGTGGCCTTGAGCACTTCGGCAAAGCCTGA
The DNA here is from genome assembly GCF_018135665.1 of Pseudomonas sp. B2021. Lineage (NCBI taxonomy): Bacteria > Pseudomonadati > Pseudomonadota > Gammaproteobacteria > Pseudomonadales > Pseudomonadaceae > Pseudomonas > Pseudomonas sp. B2021. The sequence continues at coordinate 2,266,388 of NZ_SMOF01000001.1, read as the reverse complement.
GGACGCGATCATGATGAAGCCGATCATCGCCATCATCTTCATGCCTTCGGTGAACAGGTCATCGGTGTCGCGCCAGCGCACGATGCCCGACACCGAGAAGATCAGGAAGCCGGCCAGGGCACCGATGATCATCGAGTCCAGCCACAACTGGATGATGAACGCCGAGGCAATCGCCAGACCGGCCACCAGCAGGGTCAGCGGGTTGTACTGCACCGCCACTTGCTCGACACGCTCGATTTTCTTCAGGTCGTACACACGCTTTTTGCGGTAGCTGATCAACACCGCCACCAGCAGGCCGACCACCATGCCCAGCGCCGGCAGGCCCATGGCGTGGGTGACATTCACCCCGCTGATATCCACCCCGCTCTTGGCGACGTTGGCCAGCAGGATCTGATTGAGGAAGATATTGCCAAAGCCCACCGGCAGAAACATGTACGGGGTGATCAGGCCGAAGGTCATCACACAGGCGATCAGGCGACGGTCCAGTTGCAGCTTGGTCAGCACATACAACAGCGGCGGTACCAGCAGCGGAATAAACGCAATGTGGATCGGCAAGATGTTCTGCGAGGCAATCGCCACCACCCACAACAGGCCGATCAACAGCCATTTGACGTGGTTGCCACCGCTGGCGTCCTGGCGGTCCACCAGCAGCAAGGCTTTGTCCGCCAAGGCATGGGCCAGCCCGGACTTGGCAATCGCCACGGCGAAAGCTCCGAGCAATGCGTAGGACAAGGCCACGGTTGCGCCGCCGCCCAGCCCGCCGTTGAAGGCCTTGAGCGTGGCCTCGATACCCAGGCCACCGGTCAAGCCACCCACCAGGGCGCCGACGATAATGGCGATGACCACATGCACGCGGGACAGGCTGAGTACCAGCATGGTGCCGACCGCGGCGATGACTGCGTTAATCATGGTTACCTCAAGCAGAGACAAAAAAGACAGGCATGCCCGCGCGCGGCCCATGGGAACAGCTGCCGGCGTGCAGGCTTGAAAGAGGTCTTATTAGAGGGCGCGCACTTTGCAGGAGCTGGGCTGTCATGTCAAAAACTGTGGTGAGGCAAAGCCCTCTGCACAGATAAAGAATTACAGGCACTGGCCGATACGCTGTCTCTATGTGCTTTCAGGTAAGGATGTCCCGATGTCGCTCAGGCAGCTCTCCATTCAATGGAAAATCACCCTGCTGGCGGGCCTGTGCCTGCTGGGGATCGTGACCCTGCTGGTGGGTCTGTCGCTGTATCGCATGGCGCAGAGCTCGCAGCAGGTCAAGGCGTCCAGCATGCAGATGCTCGACGAAGCCGCCCAGTCGCGCATTGAAGCCCAAGGCGAAGTGCAGGCGCTGGGCATTCGCCAGCAGTTCATGGATGCCTACCAGTACGGCCATGGCTTTTCCCGCCAGGTGCTGTTTTTGCGCGAACAGGCCGAGAAGCGCTTTCTCGATGCCTTCGACACCCGTGAAGACCTGACGCGCCAGGTCAAGGCCGCCCTGCAGGCCAACCCAGACCTGCTCGGCCTGTCCCTGGTGTTCGAAGCCAATGCGCTGGACGGCAAAGACGAACTGTTCGCCAACCAGGCGGAACTGGGCAGCAATGACAAAGGCCGTTTCGCGCTGTACTGGTCGCAACCAACACCGGGGAAAATCACCTCGATGGCGCTGCCCGAGAGCGACATGGCCGACACCTCCATCGGCCCCAGCGGTGAAAAGGCCAACGCCTGGTTCACTTGCCCACGCACGACCCTCAAGCCCTGCGTGATCGAGCCCTACTTCTATGTGATCGACGGCCAGAACGTGCTGATGACCAGCATCGTGTTCCCGCTGATGGTCAATGGCAAAGTCATCGCCTCGCTGTCGGTGGACATCAACCTCAACAGCCTGCAGGCGGTCAGCCAACAGGCCAGCCAGAAACTGTACGACGGCCAGACCCAGGTCAGCATCCTCAGCCCGACCGGCTTACTGGCCGGCTACAGCCCGGATGCCAGCAAACTCAGCCAACGCCTGGAGCAGGTCGACCCGGCCAGCGGCGCTCAGTTGATCAGTGCCTTGGCCAGCAGTACCCAGACCCACAGCCTGCGCACCGACCATCAACTCAAGGTACTGGCGCCTTTTGCACCGATTCCCGGCGGTAAGGCCTGGGGCGTATTGCTGGATGTACCGGAACAAGTCCTGGTCGCCCCCGCCGAAGCGCTGAAAAACCAGCTGGACGCCGACAACGCCAAAGGCACCTTGCTGGAACTGGGCCTGGGCCTGCTAGCCGCCGTGGTCGGCTTGATCCTGGTGTGGCTGATGGCGCGCAGCGTGACCCGGCCAATCCTTGGCGTGGCGCACATGCTTGAAGACATTGCCAGCGGCGAAGGCGACCTGACCCGGCGCCTGGCCTATGCCAAACAGGATGAACTGGGCCAATTGGCCGGCTGGTTCAACCGCTTCCTCGACAAGCTGCAGCCGATCATTGCCGAGGTCAAACGCTCGGTGCAGGACGCCCGCGGCACCGCCGACCAATCCGCAGCCATTGCCACGCAAACCAGCGCCGGCATGGAGCAGCAGTACCGCCAGGTGGACCAGGTGGCCACCGCGTCCCACGAAATGAGCGCCACCGCCCAGGATGTGGCCCGCAGCGCCGCCCAAGCGGCCCAAGCCGCCCGGGATGCCGACCAGGCGACCCGCCAAGGCTTGACGGTTATCGACCGCACCACCGTCAACATTGGCGAGCTCGCCGCCGACATGAGCACTGCCATGGCCCAGGTAGAAGGCTTGGCCGCCAACAGCGAACAGATCGGCTCGGTGCTCGAAGTGATTCGCGGCATCGCCGAGCAAACCAACCTGTTGGCGCTCAACGCTGCCATCGAAGCCGCTCGCGCCGGTGAAGCCGGCCGCGGTTTTGCCGTGGTCGCCGACGAAGTGCGTAACCTGGCGCGGCGCACCCAGGAATCGGTGGAAGAAACCCGCCTGGTGATCGAACAATTGCAAACCGGTACCAGCGACGTGGTCGGCTCCATGGGCAACAGCTATCGCCAGGCCCAGGGCAGCGTCGAACAGGTGGGCCAGGCCGTGACGGCCTTGCGCCAGATTGGCGATGCGGTCACGGTGATCAGCGACATGAACCTGCAAATCGCCAGCGCCGCCGAAGAGCAAAGCGCGGTGGCCGAAGAGATCAACAGCAACGTGGCGACCATTCGCGATGTGACCGAGTCATTGTCGGAGCAGGCCAATGAGTCGGCGCGGGTCAGCCAGGCGTTGAACAGTCTGGCGAATCAGCAGCAGGGGTTGATGGATCAGTTCAGGGTCTGAATGTAGCAAGGCTTTTCTGTGGGAGCCGGGCTTGCCCGCGATGCAGACACCTCGGTACTTCAGGCAAACCGAGTCGATGCTATCGCAGGCAAGCCAGCTCCCACATCTTGAGCGGTGGTGTGTCAGTGTCAGCGGCGTGGCAACTCGATCAACACCTTGAGCCCACCCAGCTCACTCTCCTGCAACTGCAACACCCCGCCCCACACCTCAACGATGTCGCGCACGATCCCCAAACCCAGGCCATGGCCAACCCTCTGTTCATCCAGGCGTGCGCCACGGCTGAACACTTGGTCGCGCTGGGCCTCGGGAATGCCGGGGCCGTCATCTTCCACCGTCAGTTGGTAACCGTGGGGCGTCTCGCTGACGCTCAGGCGTACCTCGGCGTCTGCCCATTTACAGGCGTTGTCCAACAGATTGCCCAGCAGTTCCAGCAGGTCTTCACGGTCCCAGGGCAGTTGCAGGCCCGGCGCCACCTGGTAGCCGAGGTCCAGGTGTTCGCCGTGGATCATGCGCAGGGTGGCCAGTAAACCGGGCAGCTCTTGTTCACAGTCAAACAACGCGCCCGGCAAGGCATCGCCGGCCAGGCGTGCACGGTTGAGTTCACGGTTGAGGCGTTGCTGCACTTGCTCCAGTTGTTCGCGCAGCAACTGGCTCAACTGCGGATGATCCTTGAGGGCTTCACTGGAAGCGGCGCTCAACAACACCGCCAGCGGGGTTTTAAGCGCATGGCCCAGGTTGCCGAGGGCGTTGCGGGAGCGCTTGAGGCTGTCTTCGGTGTGCGCCAGCAGGTGGTTGATCTGCGCCACCAGGGGCTCCAGTTCGAGCGGCACCTGGGTGTCGAGTTGCGAACGCTGGCCTTGTTGCAATTGGGCGATCTGGTTACGTGCGGTCTCCAGCGGGCGCAAGGCACGGCGCACGGTGACCCGTTGCAGGATCAGCACCAAAAGCAGCGCCGCCAGCCCCATCACCAGGCCGACCTGGCGCATCAGGCGAAAGCTCTCGCGCACGGGCGTGTAGTCCTGGGCCACGCTGATGGAAATCGACTGGCCAAAGCGCTTGTAGTCCGAGCGCAGCACCAACAGTTGCTGGCCTTCGGGCCCCAGTTGCAGGTTGCCCTTGAGCCCCGCCGTGGGAAGCCGGGGCAGTTCCTGGTCCCACAGTGAACGGGAGCGCCAATGCACATCGGCAAAGTCGATACGAAAGTAATGCCCGGAGAATGGCCGTTGGTACGCCGGCGACAGGCGTTGCTCATCCAACTGCACACCGTTGGGCCCACGCACCAGCGCCACCAGCAGGTTTTCGCTGTCGTTGCGCAAGCCCGCTTCAAGGTAGCGCTGCAAACCTGCCTCGAACAACCACAGGCTGGTTTGCGCCAGCACCACGCCGACAATCACCATCACGCTGATCAACCCCAGGCTCAGGCGCCGCTGGATTGACCTCATGCCGGGGTGGCGCCGAAACGGTAGCCCTGCCCGCGTCGGGTCTCGATCACGCTGCGGCCCAATTTGCGCCGCAGGTGGTTGACGTGCACCTCAAGTACATTGGAGTCGCGCTCGGTCTCGCCGTCATACAAGTGTTCGGCCAGGTGGCTTTTGGACAGGATCTGTTCGGGATGCAGCATGAAATAGCGCAACAACCGAAACTCGGCAGCCGTCAGTTGGATCTCGGCGCCGTCGCGCAGCACGCACTGGCGCCCTTCATCCAAATGCAGGCCGGCGGCTTGCAGGGTGGGCTGGTTCGTCTGGCCGTGGGAGCGGCGCAGCAGCGACTGGATGCGCAGGTACAGCTCTTCAGGGTGAAAGGGTTTGCTCAGGTAATCATCGGCGCCGGCCTTGAGCCCTTCGATACGCTCAGCCCAGGAATCGCGGGCGGTGAGGATCAGCACCGGGATGGCCAACGCGGCGGCGCGCCATTGCGCCAGCACATCAAGCCCGGGCAAACCGGGCAGGCCAAGGTCGAGAATGATCAGGTCATAGGGCTCGCTGCGCCCTTGATACACGGCGTCGCGGCCATCGGCCAGCCAGTCGACCGCATAGCCCTGGCGCTGCAGGCCGGCCATCAGCTCGTCAGCCAGGGGTACGTTGTCTTCCACCAGGAGCAGGCGCATCAGTCTTCCTCATCTTTGATCAGGTCGCCATTGGTGGCATCCAGCTTGATCTCGCGCACCACGCCCTCGGTGGTCACCAGTTCCACTTCATAGGCGTATTGCCCGTGTTTCTTTTCCAGTTCGGCTTCCAGCAGCCGTGAGCCGGGGTATCGCGCCATGGCCTGCTGCAACAGCTGTTCCAATGGCAGGATCACGCCTTGCTGGCGCAAGGCCAGGGCTTCGTCCTGGTTGAGGTCGCGGGCCGCCAGGCTGGAACAAAACACCATGAGCACCAGCGCCACGCGACTGCCGACGCGTAAATTTACCTTCATTACGTATCCTGATGATTCTTGAGAACCTGCCCGGTGAGCGCGTCCAATTCAACATCCCATTCAATGCCGTCAGTGTCTTGAAGCTCAACTTCATAGACGTACTTGCCGTACTCCTCATCCAGGTCGGTGCCCAGCAGCGTCGAACCAGGGTGAAGGGCCAGGGCAGTGGCTTCCAATTGATCGAAAGCGACAATAGTAACAGTGGCCGGCACGATCAGTGGTTTGTCGGGGTCCAATGCGGCGGCCGGGGTCGCCGTAACGAGGATGATAGCGGCGGCGCCCAGGGCAGTGAGGCGCTTCATGATAAGTCTCCGTTACATGATGTTTTCCTACGTCGGCCACGGTACGCGCTGCAACTTAACTGAAACTGAATTGCCACCATGGCAATTCCGGTTAAGCCATTTTTCCCACTGCCTGCGAGATTTCCTATACTGCCCCGCTCGCCTCAACAGAGACCGGTATGACCGCCATCCATATCAAGTTCCCGGCCTTGACCCTCAAGGCCGGCAAACGCGCCTTCACCCGCCTCCGCGAGCAGGGCCTTGCGCCTGCCGACGTGGGCATCCTCCCCGGTGCGGCCGGCGGCCCCAAGGCCCTGGGTATCCAAGGGCTCGACCTGGCGCTGTTCGGTGACTGGTTACGCCGTGCGCCGCGCGAGCGGGCGCTGATCGGCGCGTCCATCGGCTCCTGGCGGTTCGCCAGCGCCTGCCTGCCCGACCCGGTGCAAGGCTTGCTCGACCTGGGCCGCCTGTACAACGAGCAGCGCTTTGCCAAAGGCGTGACCATGGCCCAAGTCAGCCAGAGCTGCCAGCGCATGCTCGACGACCTGCTGGCCGGGCGCGATGCGCGGGTGCTGGACAACCCCGACTATCGGCTGAACATCATGGTGGTCAAGAGCCACGGCTTGCTCGCCGATGACCACCGTGGGCGGCTGGGGCTGGGCCTGTCGTCGGTGATTGCCGATAACCTGCGGGGCCGCGCACGGCTGTCGCGGCATTTCGAGCGGCTGATCATCCACGACCCGCGTCAGGCGCCACCGGTACACCCTCTGAAGGATTTCCCCTCGCGCTTCCTCACCCTGGACGTGGGCAACCTGCGCCAGGCGTTGCTCGCGTCCGGCTCGATCCCCATGGTGATGCAAGGCGTGCGCGACCTGCCCGGGGCCGGAGCCGGCACCTACCGCGACGGCGGCCTGCTGGATTACCACCTCGACCTGCCTTACCACGGCGATGACATCGTGCTGTACCCGCACTTTACCGACCGGGTCATCCCCGGCTGGTTCGACAAGGGCCTGCCCTGGCGACGCAGCAACCAGCAAGGCTTGCAGGATGTGTTACTGCTGGCGCCGTCCAGGGATTACCTGGCCCGCCTGCCCCACGGCAAGCTGCCAGACCGCAGCGACTTCAAGCGCTTTATGGGCGATAACCCTGGCCGCAACAAATATTGGCAAACCGCCATGAGCGAGAGCCAACGGCTGGGGGATGAGTTTTTGGCATTGGCGGACAACGGCAAGCTCGGCGACCGTTTGCTAGCCCTTTGACCGCATGGGTGCCTGCGGCCGAGGGGCGGTATGCGCAGAGGTTGATCAAGCTGTTAAACTCGCCGCCTGCCAGACACCTGACCGAGCTGAAAACACTGTGGAAATCTTCAAGGAATTTACATTCGAATCCGCCCATCGCCTGCCCCACGTACCGGAAGGCCACAAATGCGGGCGCCTGCATGGGCATTCGTTCAAGGTGGCCATCCACCTGAGCGGCGACCTGGATCCCCATACCGGCTGGATTCGCGACTTCTCGGAGATCAAAGCGATTTTCAAGCCGCTCTATGAACGCCTCGACCACAACTACCTCAACGACATTCCCGGCCTGGAAAACCCCACCAGCGAAGTACTGGCCAAGTGGATCTGGAATGAACTGAAACCCTTGCTGCCGGAACTCAGTGCGATCCGTATCCACGAGACCTGCACCAGTGGCTGCATCTATCGCGGCGAGTAAGTGATCAAGTATTGAAAAGAACCACCTGCGGGTGGTTTTTTAATGCCTGCCTACCACGATGTAAAGCAAGCTTGACACCGAATTGACCACCACCTAATGTAAAGCACCCTTTACTTATGGAGATGATCATGTCACCCAAACGCTTCCCGATGGAGTTCGCTGTCATTTTGTTGGTGTACGTACTGTGCGTGGTGGTTTCCAGCGTCTACATGTCGTCGATGCCCGACGGCGTCGCCAAAATCGCCCTGGCACTGCTGCCCGTCATCCCGATGATCGCGATGGCGGTGTCGATTATCCGGCGGCTGAACGCCATGGATGAAATGGGCCGCAAGATCCAGCTCGAAGCGCTTGCGGTGGCGTTTGTCTGCACGGCGCTGACCACCTTCAGCTACGGTTTTCTGGAAACGGCTGGCTTCCCGCGGATGTCGGCCTTCATGGTCTGGCCGATCATGGGCGGCGTCTGGTGTGTGGCGACGATCATCGGTTCAAGGCGCTATCAGTGAACAATCAAATGCGTCATCTGCGCTCCGAACTGGGCTGGTCCCAGGCTGACCTTGCAGAGCGCCTGGGTGTGTCGCGCCAGACCGTCAACGCCATCGAGACCGGCCGCTACGACCCGAGCTTGCCCTTGGCGTTCAAGATCGCCAAGGTGTTCGAGCAGCCCATCGAGTCCATCTTTGAAGCACCGATGGACTGATGGGGACGCGTGACTGCAAGGGGTATTGAGACCCACTATGCGCTTCATGCCAACGCTGTTCGACTGAGCCAGTTTGGCTCACCGCTGCACTGCTTTTGCGCTGATTGGGAGGGGGCGGCCTTATAAAGGGCTTGCTCCCGTCAGCGCATACCTGCCCGCATCTACGTTGGCACGCAGGATGCACGCGACCTGGGCCACCACTCAGGGAGCAGCCCCATGACGCAGCAAGACCCCGGCAACGACTACCCTCTCAGCGAAGTCCCCTTGCACGCGCGCAAGGGTCTGGCCTCTACGGCCATGGTGTTGTTGGGGTTCACCTTTTTTACCGCGACCATGTTCGCCGGCGGCAAGCTGGGGGTCGCGTTCAGTTTCATCGACATGCTCGGCGTCGTGGTCCTGGGTAACCTGTTGTTGGGTATCTACGCCGCAGGCTTGGGTTACATCGCGTTCAAGAGCGGCTTGAACTCGGTGTTGATGGGGCGTTTCTGCTTTGGCGAAGTGGGCAGCAAGCTCAGTGACTTGATCCTCGGCTTTACCCAGATCGGCTGGTATGCCTGGGGCACGGCCACGGCGGCCGTGGTATTGGGCAAGTATTTCCAGTTGAGCCCGGGCAGTGTGCTGGGGCTGATGCTGGTGTTTGGCTTATTGTTCTGCGCCACCGCCTACGTGGGGTATCGCGGCTTGGAAATCCTGTCCTACATCGCGGTGCCGGCCATGGGGCTTCTGTTGCTGCTGTCGATGTGGGTCGCCACCGTGAAGGTCGGCGGGCTGGAGGGGCTGCTGGCAGTGGTGCCCAGCGCTGAACTGGACTTGTCCACCGCCATCACGCTGGTGTTCGGGACCTTTGTCAGCGGGGCAACTCAGGCCACCAACTGGACACGGTTTTCGCGCTCGGCCAAGGTTGCGGTGCTGGCTAGCCTGATCGGCTTTTTTGTCGGCAACGGCTTGATGGTGCTGATCGGGGCCTATGGCGCCATCGTCTATCAGCAACCGGATGTGGTGGAAGTCTTGCTGCTGCAAGGTTTCGCCACGGCGGCGATGGCGATGTTGCTGCTCAATATCTGGAGCACCCAGGACAACACCATCTACAACTTCGCCGTCGCCGGTTGCAACCTGCTGCGTACCCAGCGTCGCAAGAGCGTGACCCTGGCCGGCGCGGTGATCGGCACCTTGCTCGCCTTGTTCGGCATGTACGACCTGTTGGTGCCGTACCTGATCCTGCTGGGCACGGTCATCCCACCGATAGGAGGCGTGATCATGGCGGACTTCTTCTATCGCTATCGCGGCCAATATCCGCGCTTGGCGGAAGCTCACTTACCGGCATTCAATTGGCCAGGTCTGATCGCGTATGGGGTGGGCACCGTGGTCGCGTTCAACTCGCCGTGGGTCGCACCGTTGGTGGGAATTGTTGCCGCATCGCTGACCTATGTGCTGCTCAGCGCCATACTACGCGCCATGACCGCCTGGACATCGGTATCGCCCTGAGGATCTGGCGGCTGTCTGCCTGATTGTTTTTAGCCAAGAGGAACTTGACCATGCACATCATCAATGCCCGCCTGCGCAACCGTGAAGGCCTGCATGATCTGCACCTGGAACACGGCCGGATCGCCAGCATCACTGCGCAAACCGGGGTGCCAACGCTGATGGCCGGCGACTTGGACGCCGCCGGCAACCTGGTGATACCGCCCTTCGTCGAACCCCACATCCATCTTGACGCCACGCTTACCGCTGGCGAGCCGCGCTGGAACATGAGCGGTACGCTGTTTGAAGGCATCGAATGCTGGGGCGAACGCAAGGCCACCATTACCCAGGAAGACACCAAGGCGCGGGCCAAAAAAACCATTCAGGCCCTCGCCGCCCATGGCATCCAGCATGTGCGCACCCATGTCGACGTCACCGACCCAGACCTCACCGCACTCAAGGCCATGCTGGAGGTACGTGAAGAGAGCACCCACCTGATCGACCTGCAAATCGTCGCCTTCCCCCAGGAGGGCATCGAGTCATTCCGCAATGGCCGCGAACTGATGGAAGAAGCCATTCGCCTGGGTGCCGACGTGATCGGTGGCATCCCCCACTTCGAATACACCCGCGACCAAGGCGTGAGTTCGGTGAAGTTCCTCATGGACCTGGCCGAACGCACCGGCTGCCTGGTGGACGTGCACTGTGACGAAACCGACGATCCCCACTCACGCTTTCTCGAAGTCCTCGCCGAAGAAGCCCGCAGCCGCGAAATGGGTGCCCGCGTGACAGCCAGCCACACGACGGCCATGGGCTCCTACGACAACGCTTACTGCGCCAAGCTGTTTCGCCTGCTGGGGCATTCCGGTATCAGCTTTGTCTCGTGCCCCACCGAAAGCATCCACCTGCAAGGCCGCTTCGACAACTTCCCGAAACGCCGCGGCGTCACCCGCGTCAACGAACTGCTTGAGGCCGGCATGAACGTGTGTTTCGGCCAGGACTCCATCGTCGATCCCTGGTACCCGCTGGGTAACGGCAATATCCTGCGAGTGCTGGAGGCCGGCCTGCACATCTGCCATATGCTCGGTTACCGCAATTTGCAAAACGCCCTGGACCTGGTCACCGACAACAGTGCCAAGGCCATGGCCCTGGGCGATCGCTATGGGTTGCAAGCAGGTCGCCCGGCCAACCTGCTGATCCTGTCGGCCGACAGCGACTACGAAGTCATACGTAGCCAGGGCCTGCCGTTGTACTCGATCCGCAACGGCAAGGTGCTGATGAAACGGCAACCGGCCCGGGTGGAGTTTATGTAATCGCGTCGGTTAGACGACTGAGTCGATATCCAGCGTTTGCGCCCGTGCCTGTTCATTCTGGGACGGCGGCGGGATGCTGGCAAATTGCGCTGGCTCACGATTCTCGCGGTGGCTGAACCAACGTTTGAGGCACGATTGCAGATGTGCAGAACGGGCATGGCTGCCGTAGACATCGTGGGCTTGCAGGCGACGCCAGCGTAGGCTTGCCAAGCGCTCGCGGCTGGTGTGCAAACGGTCGATCTCTGCGTTCAAGGCATCGGTGGGTTCATGGCTACGATCATTGGCTGGGCGCCGCTGAGCCAGTTCACGCCGCTTGGCCCGCAGTTGCTCGCGCATGCCTTCGAAGGCCCGGTCGAGCAGCTCGAACTCCCGCTGGGTCACCAGCGGGCCCTCACTCTCCAGGGTTTGTTGCCAGCGGCGCAATGTCGCCCAGGCTGCGGGGACGTAGCTGGTGGTCATGAAGTGCTGGTCGGCTTGGAATAGTTGCCTCAGCAAATTATCGCGACCGGGCATGTCGCCTTGCAGTTGCAATGCGCGGTTGCAACCTGCCTCCTCGATGGATTCACATCCAGGCTTCCATAGCACTGAAGAGTGGCTGCCATCCGGGAGCGTGATCGGCATGAAGTGATATTGCTCACCATGATGCCGATAGGGGTTGCCGCCCACGCGCACCAGCCCTGCGGCGAACAGCAGGCCACCGGGTGCGGGGTTGCTGAATAGCGTGATGGCCCCGGGAATCCAGAGCTTGGCGGTGGTGTTCATCCAGGGCGCCGGGACACTGGGGACGGGGTCGTTGTGGTTGACGATGCGGTGGTGGACCAGGGTTGAGGCACCGGCGGTGAATTCGGCGTCGGCGGCGCGTGGGGCGCCGTAGGTGTAGAGCAGGATGTTGTAGTGGGCGTCTGGGGTTCGGCGCAGTCCTTCGGCCAACAGCAATGCAATGGCGCCGCCGAGGCTGTGACCGCAAATTACGATGCGCTGGCCAATGTGAAACTGATCAAGGTATTGCAGTACGAAATCACGTATAGCCCGGTAGGCCTGGTAAAAACCATCGTGCGCTTTTCCCACACCGTCTTCGAAAGACACCTGATGGGCATCGGCATCGCGTAATACGTCGGCACGACTGACCGTTCCTCGCACAGAAATCAGGATGATCTCATCGTGATGGGTGATGAAAGCCTGGGTATCAGTGCCGAATTTTTCATCATCGAAAAAGTGCAAGCGTGCGGGATATTCCTGCTCTTCCTTTAGTTCCGGGCGATTTTGTGGGTACAACTCAGGATCGAAAGGCAGGATTTCGAAACGCTGGGAGTAAGGAACATCTTCGTAGATCGGGTAAAAACGGTGTGATTGCTTCGGATCAATTCGCCAGGCTTCGTGATACACCGAAAGCTGTTCAGCGAATAAATTTCCAACGCTCGGATCTAACGGAAACCGCACTTCGTCTGATGGGCTTTCTGCGGGGACCTGCCCAAAATCGCAGTAACTCAACGCAGCAAACAATGCCAGTTGGTAGAGGTTCAGGGCACATAAGCTGTCTTCGGTGGATAACATTGGGCGCAAGGCCCGTAGGGGTCGCATTTCCAGAACGGTGTGCTTGTTGGGGAACAGTACGATACCCGAAAAAGTTGGCTCGGGCGGACCGAACCCTAGGTCGGCCATCATTTTCAGTGCATGACGCTTGGGACGCAAAGTTGACGACGCAGGTAGGGGCAGATGAGCGCTATGGCGTACCAAATCGCTTACTTCAACCTGATAAAACCAATCCGCTTGCTGGTAGGCCGGACTCTCCTCAACGCGTCTGTCGTCAGCACTAGCAAAAAAAGTTCGCTCAGCGCGCATTTGAAGTTCGGTGATAGGCAGTTTGTAGGTTCGGCGCGTTCGTAGCTGGTAATACGGCTCCTCAGTCCCGCTATACAAATCATCCAACATGAGAACAACCGGGCCGCAGTAGAAATCCTGCAAACGGGCAAAACCCTCACCATTCAATTTACCGACGTACTGTCTCCCTGAACTGTCATGGACCGAAAAGGCTAGTCCGCCATAGGCTTTTCCATTGCCCGTCATATCGACCAAACGAAAACTCACCCAGTGCCCTTTCAATGCGCAAGCAGGCATTCGTTCACTGAAAAAATCTTGCTTCCATGCATCCAGCTTCATGAATTGGTCCTTGTTATTTACATGTTGGATAGACGTCGCATACGCGCCCGTCCGGCATTTTTATGGGTTTAAAGTCTGTGGTGTTACCTGCGCAATATGCAAAAAGGTCTTCGAAACTCTTGCCTCTGCATCGCCGCCACCCCCCCGGCACCGCTACCCATCTATCGTCAAAGGCAGGTAACTCATCCTTGCTGACAGATAGCACCAGCCTCAGCTTTTTTCCGGGTAATTGCGGCCGTTGCGCCACGCCCCCTACCCGCGACGCTTGCAACTTACCCATCGAATCCAGCGAATTGCAGATCAGGAGTTTTCTAATCGCATGCAAAGGCCCTACCGTCCGAAAGTGCCATTTACATTGCCCCAGTATTTCCTGCACACCCGACTCGGGCATCCCAGGTAGGTCGGCCTCCAAACGGTCTCGAATAGAAATACTCCCGAAATTTCCACCCACATCCATACTCCGCGTCCCCCACTTCGCATAAAAGTCAAACTCCACACTGCGCAGGACCAACGGACAACCTTCTACCGTTTCAGTCAGTGGCAGCTCATAACTCACGCTGCTCGCCACAGGCTTGTAGTCTGTAAAAAAGACTTTCCGCTCAGGTCTTTTACCTCGCCGCCGAGGCAAGGTGCAGGTCTCACCCGTCGCGGGCCGGTAGTTGGCAGCCGTTTTAAGTTCAAACTGCGCCGGCAAATCCACCTCCAACGTAAAACGCTCCACCGCCCTCCCCGTACATCCCGAAAGCACCCCAGCCACCAGCAGCACCAATCCCATCCATTTACTCACCGCTCCCTACCTCCCTGTGCCACTGCGCCACCACTCGTTCAAAATGCTCCCCAGGCGCCTCGCCTGCCCTCGGTTGCCAATGAGTAACACTGCTACCAGTCGCCTCGGCCAACCGGCGAACCACCAAAAATTCGAGCTGCGCAGGCTCCCGCCACCGCCAGGTGCGCGCTTGTTCCAGTACCTGGGCCAGCCAAATCCTGGGGTTTTGGAATTCGACCAATGCCGCCAGGTCTTCGCTGTGCTCCGCCAGCAGGTAGCGCAGGATATTGGCGTGCAGGATGGCTTCGGCCTGGGGGTTGGGTGTGTCGAGCCACGGCGGGGGCTCAGGCGCCGGGTAGTCGCCCGGTGCAGGGTTTTTGTGGTGGTGCCAATCATCTTCATGCCAATAGCACACGCTGATCAGAGGCCCGAGGTAGAAAGGCCAATGTTCCTTGCCCAGATGGGCCAACGCACGGGCCAGGGTGCGGTTGTCGTGCAAGCGATAAAGCGCCTGCTGGCCTACTGGCCCGACCAGCAGTCTCTCGCGCCAATGGCGCGCGATACCCGCCAGGTCGCTGGCCGGCAGGCTGGCGAGCCAACCCCAGTTCGACTCGGGGTGTAGCAGCAGGTCGGTCAGGGCGGGTTCACTCATTCGCTCGATCAACACGATGACCGGGCCTGAACTCGCCAACTGCGCCACAGCGGTCTCGCTGTAAAGGTTGCAATAGTGCGAGGGCGCGCGACCGGCGAGCAGAGGTTGGCGAGCCTCGTGGTTGCCATCAAGCACAAGGCATAGTTGATGCCCGCTCTGCTGCTGTTGGGCCATCCAACGATAGGGCAAGCTGTTCATCAAGCCGCCCTCCCCGCGATATCGCACAGGCCTTCACGGGAGCATTCACACAGAGGGCAAAAGTCCGCGCCCAGTTGCTTGGCCAAGTCCATGATGACGCCTTGCCCTGCTGAGATTTGCACACCGGCGTTCATCGAGCGGTATGCAGACGGCGAACCGCCCAGGGTGATGGGCTGGCTGCTTGAGATGCTGCCAGCCTGCATCACCAAATGTTCCCCGCCAGCCTTCAAACTCAGTTGCGCACCGGCCTCAATAACAAGGCTGGCACCGGCCTTGAGGTGAACCTGCTGCCCGGCTTCGATCACCAGGCTTTGGCCAACGCGAGTCAGGCTATCGCCCTCTACCTCCAGGCGACTGTCATGCCCCACCCGTTGCTCCAGGTCACGCTGGGCGCGCAGGTAAATGAGCTCTTCGCCGCGTCGGTCTTCAAGGTACAGCTCATTGGCGCCCCCGCCGCCCGGCGAACTGCGGCTGCGCAGAACGCTGCGTGTCTTGTGCTGCGGCAAAGGGTACGCCGGCAGATGCGATGCATTGGGCAGGCAACCGGTGACAAGGGGTTGGTCCGGGTCTCCCTCCAGAAAGCTCACCAACACTTCCATGCCCACCCGTGGAATGACCATGGCGCCAAACCCATCACCCGCCCAACCGGACGCCACACGCAGCCAGCAACTGCTGGTCTCGTCGCCCTTTTCCGCGCGATCCCAGTGAAAGCGCACCTTCACACGACCATAAGCATCGCAGTGCACATCCTCGCCGGCAGGCCCGGTTACCGTCGCGGTCTGACTGCCACTGATCGTTGGCTTAGGGTGCTTGAGGGCCGGTCGATGCACTGCGCGCCAGGGGGTTGCGGTGAACCGGTTGCGATAGCCTTGGAACCCATTGGCATCAACGACCGACTCCTCCAACACCTGCGGCTGGTAACCCTCATGACGCACCGAAGTCAGCAGCCATAAGTCGTTGCAGGCTGGGTCCGGGTGATCACACAGCTCAAGAAAGTGACCACTGCACAACGCCGGTTGATCGCTCTTGCCCAGTACCCGATGGCGATCACGCTGGTGGCGCTCCAGGCCGCGCCGTACCAGCTGCACACCGCGTGCATGGCCCGTAAAGCCGGCAGGGTAGCCATAGTCTTCCAAAGGATCGACCGGCCCGGCACCGGCTTGGTCATGCAGGCGAAACGAAGGGTGCTCAAAGTCATAGTCACGGCGTACGGTGCGCCGGCTGCGCGTTACCATGCGCCGGTCGAAACGTTGGACAACCGGGGGCCCAAGCGATGGATCAGCCGAGGGACAATAACGCTGCACCGGCAACCGTCGAAATACTGTCTGGTCATCACCGAACACCAGCAGATGATTCTCCGCGCTGTGGCGAAAGTGGTAGTGAATACCCTCCTCCTCACACAGCCGCTGGATGAAATGCAGGTCGGACTCCCTGTACTGCACGCAAAATGCGCGCGGTGGATACACCACCGGCCCCAACTCAAACGCGTAGGCGTCGGCAAAGATACCGTGGTGTTCGAGGACCGCGGCAATCATCTGCGGTACGCTGCGCTGCTGAAAAACCCGCTGGTCGCAACGATGGGCAAGGGATGCCAGGCGTGGGGCCAGCGTCAGGTGATAAAGGGTGAGCCGCGTACCGGGATCATCCCGACCGATGGCGTAGATTTGCCCATGTAAGCCCTGGTCTGCTTCGCCGAAAGCCAGATAAACGGGTTGATGAAGCAACGCCTCCAGGTCAAGGGAAGGATCTTCGCTGACTAACTGCATGTGTATAAAGTAAGGCTGATCGAGGGCTTCGCTGCCTTTGAACGCCACTACCTGAAGTTCTGTATTTATGCTTGAAAGAACTAACTTGAAACGCGACAAAACAACCCCGTTAACCATCCTTTGTTACCCGCCATCAACTTTCTCTTGAACGACTCTCTCTCGCCCCAACACCCATTTGAATTGCGAAAAAAAGCACCTGAACACGCTCAAGCTTAGCGATCCCAGGCACTTTTCGGGCCTTTTTGAATAAAACAGAAGTTTCGTACAGCGAAGATGGAAGTGTCTTTTACAGAATGTATACAGCCAAAAAAATTTTCTAACGGCATGAAGAAAATTCTGACTACAGTTTGTCTCTGCATACCTAAATTTTAAGGAAACGGCTGACACTTATTTAATGCGACAGTCGTTTCCGCTTTTTAGTCGCCCTGTCCCGCTACAAGTGTTGGCTCCTGACCATGGGTAACCACGATGCGAAGCGAGTCGCTCTTGATCTTGCTCTGCTTTTGATCTTCGGCGCCCCGTCAAACCACGCTGGCCGGAATTCGACAGGGATTTGGGGGTAAACCGGCAGGGATGCCGGTTTAGCCGCCCCGCGCCATGGATGGCGCGTGGCGGCGGCCCCCCAAATCACTGGCGGATTACGGGCACACCGAGCCTAAGCGAGGTGCCGAGTGGTGGGGCAAGAGCGTTTTGCTTACTTTTGCCTGGGCCGGCATTCCGGCTTTTCAAAAGTGAGCCGCTGTCAGAGCGGAACCCTAAGTGGCCGTAACCTAAATAACGGATATGTACCCGGTCCAACTATGTTGACTATCAGGCCGCCTTCGCAGGCAAGCCAGCTCTCACATTTGGATCGCGGGGCGTCAGGCCTCCCTTACAGCAATGCCCCTCTTAGCGCACGGACGTGGCAATTGCCCACTGATATTGCCTCGCGTCTCTACCAGTGGGACTGCGGCATATTGCAGAACGCCAAGTCTGTGGAAAGTGATCTGGAAGGTGGTAATCCGCCGCAAGAAACCTGGGGTTCAGCCACTCCCGCAGGGATTACACACCTTCCAGCCCACCTCCTACAGGCTCGATCATTTCTACGTGGTCACCGGTGGTCAAAGCGTTCCGTGTTTGTAAAAAAAATTGCCTCGCACCCCGTAACACCAAGGGAACCCGGCTCGCTCGAGAGGGCCTGATGTGCAAGGATGTCGCGCCGGACATCGTTCGTTGAACGCTAAACCAAGGATTTTTCATGACTGCCATTCCCACCCCTGCCCCCGTGGTTCCCGGGCGACTGGAACAGATGTCGACCCGCATCGCTTTTTTTATCGCAGGTTTTGGTATCGCGGCCTGGGCGCCGTTGGTGCCGTTTGCCAAGGCGCGCGCGAATCTGAACGAAGGCACGCTTGGCCTGCTGCTGTTATGCCTGGGGATGGGGTCGATCATCGCGATGCCGGTTGCGGGCGTACTGGCCTCGCGTTATGGCTGCCGACGCGTGCTGACCGCAGGGACACTGATGATCTGCCTGGCCCTGCCGATGCTGGCCACCGTCAGTTCGATCCCGTTGTTGATCGCAGGTTTATTCCTGTTTGGCGCGGGCCTGGGCACCGTGGACTCCACCGTCAATCTGCAAGCGGTGATCGTTGAGCGCGCCAGCGGCAAAACCATGATGTCGGGTTTCCATGGTCTGTTCAGCCTGGGGGGCATTGTGGGCGCAGCGGGGGTTGCCGGCTTGCTGGGGCTGGGCCTGTCGCCACTGCAGGCCACTTTGCTGGTGGTTGTTATCATGGTTGTGGCGCTGTTGAAGGCCGCACCCCACCTGTTGCCTTATGGCAGCGAGAGCTCGGGCCCGGCGTTTGCGGTGCCCCATGGCGTAGTGTTTTTTATCGGTTGTCTGTGTTTCATCGTGTTCCTGGCTGAAGGTGCCGTTCTGGATTGGAGCGCGGTGTTCCTGAGTGCTGAGCGCGGTCTGGATGAGGCTTACGCCGGCCTGGGCTACGCGGCATTTGCCTTGACCATGACCGCTGGACGCCTGACCGGTGATGCCATTGTCCGACGCCTGGGCGCCACGCGAGTGATCGTGATCGGTGGCACGCTGGCCTGTGGTGGGTTGCTTCTGGCGACGCTATTGCCGGCCTGGGAAACTGCGTTGCTCGGGTATGCCTTGGTGGGCGCCGGTTGTTCGAACATCGTGCCGGTGCTGTACACCGCTGTGGGTAAACAAACAGTCATGCCGGAACATATTGCGGTGCCGGCCATCACCACATTGGGTTATGCCGGCATTCTCGCCGGCCCCGCCATGATCGGTTTCATCGCCCATGGCAGCAGCTTGAATATCGCCTTCGTCTTGGTCGCAGTGTTGCTGGCGGCAGTGGCCATCAGTGGCAAGATCCTCAGGGTGTAAACCAGACTTCAGCGCGTTTTACGGGCATCATCCTGCTCCCGCCAGCGTTCGAGGTTTTTGTTGCTGAGCCAGCCTTCCTTGTGAGGCGGGCCAAACAGTCGTGCGCCGCTGGCACGCTCCAATGACGGCAGCAAACCCGGACGCTCGATAATGTTCTTCGCCGTGTAGACACAGAGTTCGCTGTACTTGGACTTAGGCATGCCCGTAGACGTATCCACCACAGGCTCGCCCTGCTGATCAACCTCATACGGGTCTTGCATAACCACCCGAAGCTTGGCTATTTCAAGGTACTGATACGGTTCAAACAGGTAGGTTCGATCCATGGCCTTGTCTCTCAGGTTCGGAAACTCGCTTTGCAGCGCCTCCACCACCTGGGCATTGCCTTGGGCATGAAATGGATCCTGGCTGAACACGTTGGCAGAGCTGTTGCCCTGCAAAGCCTGGGCTGCCGCACTGAGGCTGTCACGCGTGATATCGCCGTCACGGCTGAAGATCGCGTCGCTTAACCGCGGGCGCTTGAGAATTTCCCTGACGACCTGGATCGCGCTGTCCAACGCCTCGCTTTCACCCAAAGGGTGAGCGGCGATCCGCTGCAAGGACAGCCAGGTCAAGCGGCCATCATTTAAGAACGAGTGCAGCAGGCCGAAAGACTTTTCCAAAGCTTTAGCCAACTGGTTGTCCGTTGAGTTTTCACCCGGCAGGGTACCGCTGGACCGTTGCGTCACAGGGTTCTGCAAATCTCTATAACGCAGAGCGGACAAGGTTGCGCGCAACAGAAAGGGCTTGTGCGGACCTCCAGCCGGAGGCGTAGAAGAGGTTTCATGCCAGGTTTCAGGGGGGGCGGCCGGGGCCGGTGATGGCGTGGTTGATTGTACGGCCGGCAGGTCGGGGGGGAGCGGTCGTCCGGAAGGTACTACACCCTCGATTGTCATGGGTTTTCTCCAACTCTTTTCAGATGTATATCCGCAGGGTGATCTGTGCCGCGATGGGCAAAATCAACGAATAGACTCCACTCAGGCAGGCACCTCATGTGTGGTTGGATGGACTCGACAGTTCCGCGTGAACGACTAATACCAATGACAGCATGTAAAACCGTGATCAATCCAGCTTTAGCCTACGCCACCAGCCTGCCAGGCTGTTGATCAAGCCGGTGTCCTTCAATGAATCGCCGTCGCCCCCCGCCCCCTGCCAGTCCGCCAGCAGGCCCCGGGAAAAATCATCCGAAACGGGTGCCTGGAATTTGCGCTCGCCGGCATAAGCCTTCATGCGCCT
Source organism: Pseudomonas sp. B2021 (assembly GCF_018135665.1). Taxonomy (NCBI): domain Bacteria; kingdom Pseudomonadati; phylum Pseudomonadota; class Gammaproteobacteria; order Pseudomonadales; family Pseudomonadaceae; genus Pseudomonas; species Pseudomonas sp. B2021. Next base: position 2,246,022 of record NZ_SMOF01000001.1, on the reverse strand, counting down.
CGCCTCGGCCTCATATTCGGTCGACGCAAAGGGAAGGTTTAGTGAGGGTGCGCGCTCCTCACACATCTGCAGTTTCGCTGACTGGGTAGCGTGCAAAAGCTCGAGAGGGCCGGTTTTTGGGGAATTAAACGAGGTTGAAGTCATATGTTTCCCTCATTTGGAAACTGAAAAACGGCGTGCCAAATCACAACCGCATACCACCTATGTGGCAATCGGGCGTCATTCGTTCCTTGAAACATATAGGGCTGGCGCCGCCTTCGAGAGGCGGCGCCGAAGAACGATCAGCGGGACAACAAGTACAGTCCTGTACGGCTGATTTTTCCGTCGTCATCTTTACTGGCGCGATTATCCATCCGCTCAAGCGCATCACTGCGCTTGAGTATTTCCTGGGACAGCTGAATCAAATGGTCCTTGGCCGCGTCGCCGGTAAGCGGCTGGCGGGCCAACTTCTTCAGGTCACGGATTTTCAGGCTTGGCCCCCCGCTCCCGTTCTTCAACTCGTCGAAATGCTCAAGCAGCTCGCCGGCCAGTTCCTTGTCGGTCTTGTATTTGAAGTAGTTTTCTCCTTTGATCACCGCGTTCAGGCTGTGCCGGTCGATAAGGCCATCCAGAGCGCCCGTGGAACCGTGCCGGTCCAACGCGGCCATCAGCTCCGGACGCCGTAGCAGCTCATTGGCCAGGCGAATGTTCTCGTTCATGACGGGGTTAGGCGAGTACCCTCTTTTCGCCATCGCAAGAATGCTGTCAACACTGATGGAACGAGGGTTCTTCCGGTCTCTGAAGGCGTTGAAGCTGTCACGCAGTTGCTGCGCCAGCTCTTCACTACTCCTCAGGGAGTACTGTGGATCAGGCCTGCCGGGCGCGGGTGGATACGGTCGACCGGCCGTCGGGTCGGGTCGTGGCGGTGGATTGCTCTCAATGGGATTGGGCCTGGGTGGCGGGTTGCTGCAACCTGGGTTCGGCCGTGGCGGCGGATGCCCACAACCAGGATGCATGGGTGGCCGATGCCCAGAGAACCAGTGGCTGATCCAGTGCTTGAGTTGGCTCAGGAAGTTCTGCATGGCCGGCGGGTTGTGGTGATGCCCAAGCACATCTGCCGCGGTGGTTGGCGACTGGTGATGACTGAATACAGGCCCGGCCTTGCTGTCCCCGGTTTGAAAATTCACATGGGCAGCCTGCTGACCATTGAAGGAAGGCGTAGCAGGCGCCTGGCGGGTATTTTTGATCTCGGCCTTGGCATTGGCCGGTGAGAGGTCAGGCGTTGATGACGCAGAGACGGGTGCATCCGACATCGATACCGACATACGTTTCTCCATGACAGTGGGCGATTTTCAGCTTGTCGCTCCAACGCAATGTCGAAGCCCATCAGCTTTCCCATGTGTGGTTTTGCGTCGGAATCAGTTCCTGATCCAGCAATAATATGTGCGGGGGCGATGTAGGAAACAGAGGGTGGCCTGCCGATTATCAGTGAACAGAGCGCTTGACCCAGGCAAAAAAATCGCAACCCTGGGGTTGCGATCGTTCCTACCGACTACAGATCAGAACCCCACGCTTGCCTGTACGAAAAACGTGCGAGGCTCACCCAGGTATAACCCGGCATTGTTATCGCTGGAGCGCGTGTAATGCTGCTGGTCGAAAATGTTTTTTACGCCCACCCCCAACTTCAGATTCGCTAGTTGCGCGCCAAAGTCATAGCCACTGCGTACGTTGACCGAGACATACCCTGGGATATCACCGTATTGGCCATCCGCAGTGCCTTGGGTGATGTAGGTGGTGCCAGTGCCCGGCGCACGTTGGCCGGACTGGGCATAGACGTCAAGGTTGTGGGTCCAGTGGTTGACGTCGTAACGCAGGCCCAGGGTCGCCACTTGGCGGGAATACAGTGGCAGGTCGCGGCCCTTGAACGGCACATCACCTTCGGAGGTGGCCTTGGTGTAGGTGAAGCCCGCGTTGGCGGTCAGGCCGTCGAGGCGCGGGTCGAGGTTGGACAGGTCGTAATGGGCCGATGCTTCGATGCCGCTGTGCTTGGTGGCGCCGAGGTTGGTCCAGCCCACGTCATTGCTGACGTATTGCAGTTCATCCGAGAAGTCGATGTAGAACAGCGTCACTTCGCCGCCCCAGACGCTGTCGTTGTAGCGCGTACCGATTTCGTAGGTCTTGGCCTTTTCCGGGTTCAGGCCGTTGGCCGTCTGGTCGCCGGTACCGCCCTGGCCCAGTTGGAAATACTGCAGGCTGCCGAAGGAGGTTTCGTAGTTGGCGAACAGCTTCCATGCGTCAGACACGTGGTACATCACGCTCAGCGCCGGCAGCGGTTCGTTGTTGTGGACTTCGCGGCGTTTTTCCTCGGTACGCTTGCCGTTCAGGGCCACGACCGGACGATCATGCCATTCGGTGCGGATGTCTTCGAAGCGAATACCAGGGGTGATGGTCCATTTTCCGATATCGATTTTGTTATCGATATAGAAGGCGTTGGCTTCGGTGCCCCCAGTACGGTCCTGGTATACGTGGCCGTCGCTCTGCCCGCCCGGCGTCGGCACGTTGTTGACCAGATTCAGGCTGCTGGCCTCCTCGTGCATGCCCTCTTTGAGGTAGCGATAACCCACACTGACTTCTTGGGTACTGGGCCCCAGGTCGAACACATGGGACACACGCGGCTCGATGCCGAAGGTGTAGTAGGTGCGCGGGTAGGAGCTGAGGGTCTTGAGGTCGCGGTTGGCAATGTTGCTGCCACGGAAACTGTCGGAATAGTAAGTCAGCACTTCGGCCTGGGTGCGGTCGTCGATCTGGCGGATGTACTTGAAGGACACGTCCTTGCGGCGCCCGCTGAAGTTGTCCCAGTCGCGCACCGATTGGTACGGGTTGGCATCGAACTGCTTCTGGGTCAGGCCGCCGGGCATATCGGCGCTGGCATCGTAGTAGTGGAAGTTCAGCGAGAAATCGTCTTGATCGGTCGGCGCCCAGTGGGTCTTGAAGATCACGTCATCGATATCGTTGCCGTTGTTGCTGTTGCGGTAACCGTTGCCGTTGACCCCTGAGTACAGCAGCGCGGCGCCGATACCGTTGTCGGCCGTGCCGCCGACAAAGGCGTTCTCCACATGTTTCCAGCCCCCGTGGGCGGAGGTTTGCAGGGTGGTGCCGACTTCCCCGGAGAAGTCTTGCGGGATCGCACGGGTTACGAAGTTGATCACGCCGCCGACGTTCTGTGGGCCATAACGCACCGAACCCGCGCCACGGACAACGTCGATGCTTTCCAGGTTACCGGCAGAGATCGGCGCCATCGAGAGCTGTGGCTGGCCGTAGGGAGCGAACGCCGCCGGTACGCCGTCGATCAGCACGGTGGAGCGCGGCGACAGGCGCGACGTCAGCCCGCGTACACCGACGTTGAGGGAAATATCACTGCCACCGGTGCCGTTGGATTCCTGCACTTGCACGCCAGGCACGCGGCGCAGGACGTCACCGACGTTCATCGCGCCCTGCTCTACCATGGCTTCGCGGCGAATGACCGTGCGTGCGCCGGGATGGTTCTGCACCACTTCGGCATCGGCGTCGGCAAGCCAGTCGCCTACCACCTTGATATCGGTCACACCCAGCACCAGCGGCGAGCCGGCTTCACCGGTGCCGTTGATCACCGGGCGCAAGGTCACGGAGCCGGCGTCAATCTGGTAATCCAGGCCACTGCCTTGCAGCAATTGGCGCAGGGCTTGTTCGGGCGAGAGGTTACCATCGACCGCGGGGGCTTGCTTGCCGGCCACCATATCGGGGCTGAAGAACACTTGCAGCGAGGTCTGCTGGCCCAACTGGCTCAAGGCTGCGCCCAGGGGTTGGGCACGGATGTGGATGCCTTCGACAGCCTGTGCGGTGCTGATGGCAACGGCCAGGGCCAAGGGCGCCCAGCGAGAGATTTTATTGTTGTGGATGGCGAGTTTTTTCACGTCGAACCTAGTCCTGTGATCGCAAGCATGCGCGGCCGTTAATGCAAACCAGTTGCAGTTGCAGGAGAAGACGAAGAACTCGAAAAAAACCTGAATGTCAGCGTGAAATAATTTCCTGGCTACCGTCCGGCAAGGTGCGCAAGGCGACCGGCAGGATGTGGGGCAAGGCCTTGAGCAAGGCGTCGGTGTCGCTGGATTTGAAAACGCTGGTCAGGCGCAGGTTGCCCACCGCTGCCGTACTGACACGCAGCGGTTGCTCGCGGTAGCGCGACACCTCCCGCGCCACCTCACTCAGGGTGGCGTTGTTGAACACCAGTTTACCGCTGCGCCACGCGGTGAGTTCTCCAGGGTTTACCGCGTAGGCCGCTGCCACTTGGCCTAGGGGATCGACATGGGTGCCATGCCCGGCGGTGAGCGTGACAATGTGATCGGACGCCTGGCCCTGCACCTTGACCGTCCCGGCTTCGAACGCCACGCGGGTCTGGTCCGCATCCAGGCGCACATCAAAGCGCGTGCCGGTGACGGTCACCTGCCCTGCCCCGGCGGCGACTACAAACGGGCGGCCAGCGTCATGTTGCACGCTGAACATCGCCTCGCCCTGTTTTAGCTCCACGCCTCGCCAGCCCTTTTCGTAGTGAACCGCGACCACGCTGCGGCTGTTGAGGTCCATCACGGAACCGTCGGGAAAAGTCACCTGGCGATGCTCGCCCACTTGCGTGCTGAATTCGGCATTGTAGGACTTAGGCTCAAACACGCTGAATACACTCAAACCCACTGCAACGGCGACCACACTGGCGGCCACGGCATAACGCAGCAGCGCACGCCGCCCAAGGCGCTCGGTCGGGGCATCGCCCAGCGCCTGCAAGCGGGCCTTGGGCAGTAAATCCGTAGCGTTCCATAGCCCTTGCAGCACATCGATTTCGTACTGATGCGCGGGCTGCGCTCCACGCCAGGCATCGAAACGTTGACGTTCCTGGGCGCTCAATGGGCCGTCTTGCAGGCGCACAAACCACTGCGCGGCCTCATCACGGACACGGTTATCCATCGTGGAAGATCCTGTTTCAAAGCCGGTCATGGCGCGCTCGCATCCAGACGATCACGCAGATGCCGCAGGGTGCGGATCATATACTTTTCCACCATGTTTTTAGACAGCCCCAGGCGTGTGGCGATTTCCTGCTGGGTGAGCCCTTCGATCTTCTGCCAGATAAAAACCCTGCGACAGTTGAGCGGCAACTCGGCCAGCGCCCGCTCGACGGCGTCGGCCAACTGGATCGCGTGCATGTAATGCTCCGGGTCGCCACTGTGAGGCGTGCTGTGATCAACTGCCTGCTGCGTCAACGCCTCGCGGCGGTCTTCGCGGCGGTAGGCGTCCACCGCAATATTGCGCGCGGTTTGATGCAGGTAGGCGCGCGGCTGCGCCACCTCGCAGGCAGCGGACTCAAGCACCCTCACGAAGGTGTCGTGCGCCAGGTCTTCGGCCTGCTGACGGTTTCTCAGGCGACGTGTCCAGGTGCCGATCAACTCTTCGTAGTGCTCGAAAAAGCCTGTTCTGCGGGGCGGCTGAGGAGTCATCACGGGAGCACTGGGAAGGCGGGGCGTGAATAGTAATGCTTCCTATTAAGCGGGGCAATTGCTGCCTATCGCCCACTCACTATTTGTTCGAAATGACCTCACTCATGTATTGATGCAAATCGCGAAAGTCTTTAACACTCCAGGCATGTGGCGCGATCTTTACGCCATTGTCTTGCAGCGTCTTGGGGATCAGATTGCCGTTGGGGCGAAGGATGACCGAGGAGACGATAACGCCCGGATAATCATGGAGTCGTTTCTTGAAGGCGGCGGTTGTCAGGTCGGGGGTCGGCGGATTACTTTTTTTAGCCAATGGCCCCGTGCCTTTGATATCGGGCCCATGGCACACGGCACAGCGCTGTAGATACAGCGCTTTACCATTGCTGCTGTCGGCGACGCACAAGGCTGTCTGAATCAGTGATAAAGCGGCTAATACGCCGCTGAGTAATAGTTTCGTCCCTCGGGTATCGGCCCACGCATGCATTCCATCGCTTCCTGTATTGCCCTTTATTTTCAGCATCATACGACAAAGTCGCGCTTTTGCCCGCGCTGGGCGTAAGCGCCAGGGGGTGAACTTCCGCTCCCCGCCGCCAGTCAGCAAGAAGGACTCTCATAAAACGGTGGGTGGGCGATGCAGATTTCCTTGCAGCAACAAGTGGCCCTGGTCACCGGGGCCAGTTCCGGTATTGGCGCGGGCGCGGCCAAAGCCTTGGCCGCAGCAGGCGCGGCGGTGGTGCTTAACTACAACTCCCAGGCGGCACCGGCGGAGGCCCTCGCCGCGCAGATCAATGCCAACGGCGGCCGAGCGCTTGCGATTGGCGGCGATGTGTCCAAGGAGGCCGATGTCGAACGCCTGTTCGCGCAAACCCTCGACGCCTTCGGCCATCTGGATATTCTGGTGGCCAATTCCGGCCTGCAAAAAGATGCCCATCTGGTGGATATGACCCTTGAGGATTGGAACACCGTGATTGGCGTCAACCTCACCGGGCAGTTCCTCTGCGCACGGGCGGCGGTGCGTATCTTCAATCGCCAGGGTATTCGCGAAGGTGTGTCACGGGCCGCCGGCAAAATCATCCATATGAGTTCGGTGCATCAAGTCATCCCCTGGGCCGGGCATGTGAATTACGCGGCGTCCAAGGGCGGCGTGGAGATGCTGATGCGCACCCTCGCTCAGGAAGTCAGCGAGCAACGCATCCGTATCAACGGCATCGCACCGGGGGCCATTCGTACGGCGATCAACCGTGCGGCCACCGAAGGCGCGGCAGAACAAGAGCTGCTTAAATTGATTCCTTATGGTCGTGTCGGTGACGTCGAAGACGTGGCCAATGCCGTGGTGTGGCTGGCCAGCGACGCTTCTGATTATGTGGTTGGCAGCACGCTGTTCATTGATGGCGGCATGAGCCTTTATCCGGAGTTTCGTGGCAATGGTTGATTTCAAGAACGAACCTCAAAGCGCCATCGATGCCCACGGGATCATCGGCGACATGCGCAGCGCGGCACTGGTGAACGACCGCGGCAGCATCGACTTCTTCTGCTGGCCGGAATTCGACAGCCCCTCGGTGTTCTGCGCATTGCTCGACACGCCCGAGGCCGGCACGTTTCAGCTTACCCCGGACCTGCCCAACGCCCGCCGCGAGCAGATCTACCTGCCCGACACCAACGTGTTGCAGACTCGCTGGCTGAGCGATGAAGCAGTGGTGGAGATCACCGACCTGCTGACCGTCAGCGAAAACGTCGATGAACTGCCTTTGCTGATCAGGCGGGTACGGGTGGTCAGTGGCAAGGCGACTATCCACCTGAGCTGCGCCGTGCGCCACGACTATGCCCGGGCCGCCACCGAAGCGAAGGCAGACGCTGCCAGTGTAGTGTTCACCGCCAGCGGCCATCCCGGCCTGCGCCTGATCGGCAGCCAGCCGCTGACCCTGCAAGACAACACCGCCCTCGCCACGTTTACCCTCGCCCAGGAGGAAGGCGCTGAGTTTGTCCTCGGCGGCCAGGAGGATGCGCGCGTCACCAACGACTGTACCGACCTCTACCTGGAGCGCACCTTGAAATTCTGGCGCGGCTGGATCAGCCAGTCCAACTACCGCGGGCGCTGGCGCGAGATGGTCAACCGCTCGGCCCTGGCGCTGAAACTTTTGACCTCGCGCAAACACGGCGCCATCATCGCCGCCGCCACGTTCGGGCTGCCGGAAACGCCCGGCGGCGAACGCAACTGGGACTACCGCTACACCTGGATCCGCGATGCCTCGTTCACCGTCTATGCGTTCATGCGCCTGGGTTTCGTCGAGGAAGCCAACGCCTACATGCGCTGGCTCAGGGGCCGGGTCAGCGACTGCTGCGGCCAGCCGACCAAGATCAACATCCTGTACGGCATCGACGGCCGCCAGGAACTCCCGGAAACCACCCTCGACCACTTGAGCGGCCACGGCGGCGCCCAACCGGTGCGGGTGGGCAATGAGGCGTTCGATCAGATCCAGCTGGATATCTACGGCGAACTGATGGACGCGGTTTACCTGGTGAACAAATACGGCGAAGCCATCTCCCACCAAGGCTGGAAACACACGGTGGAAGTGGTCGACCAGGTGTGTGAGATCTGGAACCACAAAGACGTAGGCATCTGGGAAATGCGCGGTGAGCAGCATCACTTCCTGCACTCACGCCTGATGTGCTGGGTGGCCCTGGACCGTGCCATCCGCCTGGCCTCCAAACGCTCACTACCAGCGCCGTTCGCACGCTGGGACCAGACGCGCCAGGCGATCTACGCCGACATCTGGACGAACTTCTGGAACGAAGAGCGCGGGCATTTTGTGCAGCATATCGGCAGCACCGCCCTCGACGGTTCGATGCTGTTGATGCCGCTGGTGCGCTTTGTCGCCGCCACGGACCCGCGCTGGCTGTCGACACTGCAAGCGATCCAGAAAAGCCTGGTGCGTGACGGCATGGTCTACCGCTACCGCAATGACGACAGCCAGATCGATGGGCTGCAAGGCGTCGAAGGCGCGTTTGCCGCCTGCTCGTTCTGGTACGTCGAATGCCTGGCGCGCGCCGGGCAAGTTGAAAAAGCCCATCTGGAATTCGAACAGTTGCTGCGTTACGCCAACCCGCTGGGGTTGTACGCCGAAGAGTTCGACAGCCAGGCCCGGCACCTGGGTAACACGCCCCAGGCCTTGAGCCATTTGGCATTGATCAGTGCGGCAACGTTCCTGGACCGCAAGCTCAGCGGGGAGAAAACCGTATGGCAACCCTGACCACCCCACCCGCACTGCTGTATGTGCGCACCACCATGCTTGATGTGGCTTACGAAACCCACGGCCCCGTCGATGGCGAACCGGTGATCCTGTTGCATGGCTTCCCCTACGACCCTCGGGGCTACGACGACATCGCACCGGTGCTGGCTGAACGCGGTTATCGGGTACTGGTCCCGTATTTACGCGGTTATGGCCCGACGCGATTTATCAACACGCAAGTGATGCGCTCCGGCCAACAGGCGGCGCTGGCCAAGGACTTGCTCGACTTCATGGATGCCTTGGCCATCCCGCAAGCTACCCTCGCCGGCTTTGACTGGGGTGGGCGCGCCGCCTGTATTGTGGCGGCGCTGTGGCCGCAGCGGGTACGCGGCCTGGTGACCGGCGATGGCTACAACATCCAGGCCATCAGCCAGTCGCTCAAACCTCGGGCACCTGAGACAGAGCACCGGCTCTGGTATCAGTACTACTTTCACACCCAGCGCGGGGTCGATGGTTTGACGGCCAACCGGCGTGAACTCTGCCAATTGCTCTGGACGCTGTGGTCACCGTCCTGGGCCGAAGGGCCAAGCCGCTACGCCCTGACCGCGCCGTCGTTTGATAACCCGGATTTTGTCGAGGTGGTGATTCATTCGTATCGCCATCGCTTCATGTATGCGCCGGGTGATCCCGCGCTGGAATCCATCGAGCAGGCGCTGGTGCCACAACCGGCGATCTCGGTACCGAGCATTTCGTTGTGCGGGGCCGACGACGGTGTGGGCCCGCCGCCGCTTGTGGATGACGATGTGGAGCACTTCAGCGGCTTTTATCGCCGCCAGGTGTTGCCCGGCGTTGGCCACAATGTTTTCCAGGAAGCGCCCCAGGTCACGCTTCACGCTTTGCTGGAACTACTGGAGCGGTGAAAAACGCTCCCGATACGCCTGTGGCGTCACCGACAAAGCCCTTAGAAAGCTGCGACGCAAGGTCTCTTCACAGCCAAAACCGCATTGCATGGCGATACGTTTGATGGAGGTTGTGCTGTCTGCCAGTTGCCGGCGTGCGTTTTCGACGCGAATCAGTTCCACGGCCCGCGCCGGGGTCTGGCCGGTCTCGGTGCGGTAGTGACGCACAAAGCTGCGCTCGCTCATACCGGCCTGGGCCGCCAGTGTGGCGATGCTCAACTCCAGCGTCAGGTTATCGGCGATCCAGGCATGCAGCTCGGCGAAGCGGCTGTCGCTCTTTTGCAGGGATAACGTCACGCTGAACTGCGACTGGCCGCCAGGGCGCTTGAGGAACACCACCAGGTGGCGCGCAACCTCCAAGGCAATCGCACGCCCCAGGTCATCCTCTACCAGGGCCAGGCACAGGTCGATCCCGGCGGTCACGCCAGCAGACGTCCACACCGCGCCTTGCTGGATGAAAATCGGATTGGCCTCCACCGTGAGCGCAGGGAACTTGCGCGCCAGTTCTTCACAGCGCGTCCAGTGCGTGGCCACGCGGCAACCATCGAGCAAACCACTGGCGGCCAGCAGAAAAGCCCCGGTGCACACTGAAGCCATGCGCCGGGTGTGCCGGGATTTATCACGCACCCATTGCACCAGCGTCGGGTCCTCGGCAACACCGTACACCCCCCAGCCACCGGCGATTACCAGCGTGTCGCAGGGCTGGTCAATGGCGGGCAGCGGCTCGGCCAGCAGCGCCAGGCCGGCCGACGTCATTACCGGCCCAGCCTGAGTAGCAATGACGTTGACCGCGTAGGGCAATGGCAAACCACGTTGGCGCGCCAGATCGTTAGCCGATGCGAACACTTGTAGAGGCCCGGTGACATCGAGCACCTGGGCATTCTCAAACGCGAGCACATGAATAATTTTTGGCATGATTGGCGAGATTAGTGGGCTCAATGGCGTATTCGCCAAAGCCTAGGCTTCTACAGTAAGGACGTCCATCCCTTTCGGAGCGTGAATCATGACCTTGCAGATCGGCTTTCTATTGTTCCCCGGCATCCAGCAACTGGACCTTACCGGCCCCTATGATGTCCTCGGTTCGCTGCCAGACGTGAAACTGCACCTGGTGTGGAAAGACCTGGCACCGATCACCTCCAGCACCGGCTTGGTGTTCACGCCGACCATCACGTATGCCGACTGCCCGAACCTGGATGTGCTTTGCGTACCCGGCGGCGCCGGTGTGGGCCCGTTGATGGAAGACCCGCAAACCCTGGATTTTCTCAAGGCCCAGGCACAGACAGTGCGCTACATGACCTCGGTGTGCACCGGTTCATTGGTATTGGGCGCGGCAGGGTTACTGCGCGGTCGCAAGGCCACCACCCATTGGGCCTACCACCACCTGCTCGCCCCGCTTGGTGCTATTCCCGTACAGGAACGTGTGGTGCGTGACGGCAACCTGTTTACCGGCGGCGGGATCACCGCCGGCATCGACTTTGCCCTGACTCTGGCCGCGGAGTTGTACAGCGAAGCGGCGGCGCAACTGGTACAACTGCAGATCGAATACGCGCCGGCCCCACCGTTTGACTCAGGCCGCCCGGAGACGGCGCCCCGGCATGTGCTGGAGGAAGCCAACAAGCGCACGGTGGAGTCACGCAGAGTGCGCGGGGAGATTGTTGCGCGGGCAGCTGCGCGGCTGGGGTGAAGTTGGATTTCTCACGTCCGGTCGCTGAATTTGCAGCGACTGGGAAGGTCCGTGGGAATGAACCGGTTTCAACGCTTGAACGTGAGGTAAGTCCTAGTCCGCTGTACGAAACTCCTTTTGATTCTCTCGGTGCTCAACGGCTGTCCAGTCGTAGCCAGTCTTTCGACTGACCTGGTAGTCGTGGCAAAGCTGGCCAAAGGCATCTCTTTCAGTCAAATAGGTGGCCGTTACCGCAGGAATGAATATGTGCTCGGTCTGATACCCGGTGTCGGCTGGCAGGCCGCCTTCGCGAGCAAGCCAGCTCCCACAATTGGATCGTAGGGTGTCAGGTAGAGAAGCGTCGGCTGGCAGGCCGCCATCGCAGGCAAGCCAGCTCCCACAGTTGGATTGCGGGGTGTCTGGTAGATGAGCGTCGGCTGTCGGGCCCCCCGCCACAAAGAAACTTGCTTGGCTTCCCGCCTGTCATTCAGGCAGGACGCGACATCACCGCCAAGCGCACGGCCAACGCCGTCAGCACCGCTGCCAAGCCCCACTTCTGCAGCCAGGCGCTTTTGGTGCGCTTGGCGAAGAAGCGGCTGAGCGCCCCGCCAAACAGGCCCAATAGCATGTGAAACACGCTCGCGATCAACGTCAGCACGCCGCCCAGCACCATCAGTTGCAAGGCGATAGGCCCAGCCTCGGGCCGCACAAACTGCGGCAGGAACACCATGAAAAACAACAACGCCTTGGGGTTGAGCAAACTGTTGAACATAGCCTGCAAAAACACCCGGCCCAACGCCACGCGGCCGACGTGAGCGGCGCCCAGGCTGGGGCGTTTTTGCAAGGTTTTGAAGACCAGCCACAGCAGGTAGATCACGCCCGCATAACGGATCAGGTCGAATGCCGGCGGCCAACTGGCGACCACCGCCGTCACCCCCATGGCGGTCAATGCCGTCAGCAGCAGGTCGGCCACGCCGATGCCCAGGGCCGAGGCAACACCGCCGCGCCAGCCATGGGTGACACCCTGGCTGATGACAAACGCCATGTTCGGCCCCGGTGACAGCAGCAACAGCAACACAGCGCCGGAAAAAACGCCGAGTGTGACAAGGCTGATCATGCTTGAACCGTCCACCTGCAAAAACTGCAGATTAATCGGTGCTTCCAGCCCCTACAAAAAATTGTGCTGGATACATTGCTCACGCAGCGAACCCAGTGATTGCTGAATGCCACGACCAACGTCTAGAATGCGAAACATTATCAATTAAGCCTGCTGCGCCAGGATGACCATGTCGAGCGATCACCCACTGGACCCTGCTGCCATCGGCCAGCTTTACCAAGCCCACCATTCGTGGCTGCGGGGCTGGTTGAGCCGGCGCACGGGTTGCCATGAGCGCGCCGCTGACCTCGCGCAGGACACCTTCGTGCGCCTGCTCAACGCGCGTCAGCAACAGACTTTGCAGCAGCCGCGCGCTTATCTGAGCAGCATCGCACGCAGCTTGATGATCGACCAATACCGGCGCCGCGAGCTGGAACGCGCCTACCTGGAAAGCCTGGCGCACTTTGCGCAAATGGAGGTGCCGAGCGAAGAAACACGGCGGCTGATCCTCGACAGCCTGGAACGCATTGACCGTCTGCTCGACCAGCTCAAGCCGAGGGTACGCGAGGCGTTCCTGTTGGCCCAATTGGACGGCCTGACCTGCCCGCAGATCGCCTTGCGCCTGGGCGTGTCCAAGGCCACGGTGGAACGCGACCTGTCCAAGGCGCTGCACGCCTGTTACCGGTTGCGCTATGCCGACTCCTGACTCGCGCCTGGTCGACCAGGCCATCCAGTGGATGATCAAGTTGCGCTATAACACCGCCGACGACGCCAGCACCGCGGCCTTTGAACAGTGGCTGCACACCAGCGACGCGCATCAACAGGCCTGGCATCGGGTCGCCACCCTGAATGACGATTTCAACCACTTGCCAGCGCATGTCAGTCGCCATGCACTCGACGGCGCACGCCAGCACATCAGCCGTCGTGAAAGCCTGAAACTGCTCGGGCTGTTTGCCGGCGCCGCAGGTTTAGCCTGGCTTGGCCGCGACTACACGCCCCTGCCCGCCTTAATGGCGGACTACCGCACCGCCACTGGCGAGCGGCGCTGGGTAGCATTGGAGGATGGCAGCAAAGTCCAGCTCAACAGCGCCAGCGCCGTCGACATTACTCCTGGCGCCGAACAACGGCTGGTGAACCTGCGCCAGGGTGAAATTTTGATCAATACCGGGGCCGACCACCGTGCGCTATGGGTGCATACCCGCGATGGTTACCTGCGCGCCCTCGGCACGCGCTTGCTGGTGCGCGAAGAACCCCAAGGCACCTTGCTGGCCGTGCAACAGGGTGCAGTGGCGGTGTTTACCGACCGCTATGACGGCGCCGCACGCCAAGTGATCAAGCCGGGCGAACAGGTGATGTTCAATCGTAGCGGCATTCGCCCGTCCCCCAACAACGGCCTGGACCCATGGGCCTGGAGTGACGGCGTGATCAGCGCCCACAATATGCGCCTGGAGGACTTCCTGGCCGAGCTGGGTCGCTATCGCAATGGGTTGCTGCGTTGCAGCGAAGCCGTGGCGGGGCTGCGGGTGTCGGGCACTTACCAACTGGACGACACCGACCAGGTGCTCAAGTTGGTGGCGCAATCGCTGGCAATCGATGTGACCTACCGTAGCCGTTACTGGGTGACCGTCTCCGCGCGCGCGTGACCGGCCAAAAATAAATGAGGTGAATTCTCATTGCCATTCGACCTGTAAGGAAAGGCCGATCAACAGGCCCGTGTTGTCCACTTCCTTCAGGAGCATCCCGCGGTCATGCAAGCGTTCCCCTCCCTGCGTTCACCTCTCAGGCACGCCATCAAGGCGACCCTCCTCGGCGCCTGCCTGGCGGCCACTGCCCTTCCGTATACCGCCGGTGCCCAGCCAACCGGCGGCGAACGCCAGACGCGCACCTGGAATATCGCCCCCGGCCCACTGGCCGGCGCCCTCGATCAATTTGCACGGCAGGCCGGTATCAGCGTGTCGTATGACGCAGGCAGCGTAGCCGGCAAAAGCAGTGATGGGCTGAGCGGTACCCTGGAGCCACAACAGGCCCTGAGCCGACTGCTTCAAGGCCAGGGCTTGCAGGCTCAGAGCCAGGGCCCGAACGCTTGGTTACTGTTACCTCAACAGGCCGACAGCTCGACCCTGAACCTGGGCGCCACCACCATTAACGGCGAGCGCCTGGGCGCCACCACCGAAGGCAGCGGCTCCTACACCACCGGCGCGGTGACCATCGGCAAGGGCGAACACAGCCTGCGACGCACGCCGCAATCGGTGAGTGTGATGACCCGCAAGCTGATGGATGACCAAAACATCACCACCATCGACCAATTGCTGGAGCGCACCCCAGGCATCACCAGCTACGAATCGCCCATGGGCGGCAAGTATTTTTACTCCCGGGGCTTCAAGATGCTCGGCCAGTACCAGTTCGATGGTGTACCACTGGACATCGGCAAGGACTACATACAAGCCGACAGTTTCAGCGCGAACATGGCGATTTATGACCGTGTGGAAGTGCTTAAAGGCGCTGCCGGAATGCTCAAGGGCGCCGGCACTGCCAGTGGTGCGGTGAACTTCGTGCGCAAGCGGCCCCAGGACAAGCCCACCACCAGCCTTGGCCTGTCGGCGGGCACCTGGGATAACTATCACGCCGAATTCGACACCGGCGGCCCATTGAACGACAGCGGCACGGTGCGCGGCCGCGCGGCGGTGAGCCAACAGAACCGTGGCTCTTACATGGACCTTGCCAAGCGCCAGGACCAGGCGTTTTACGCGGCCCTGGACATGGATGTCAGCCCTGACACCACCCTGGGCTTCGGGGCCAGCTATGAGGATGTCGACTCCACGCCGTGCTGGAGCGGCCTGCCGCGTTATCGTGACGGCAAAAGCCTCGGCCTGAGCCGCTCCACCTGCCTTGGCCAGGCCTGGAACGATTGGCAAAGCCAGCGCACCACGCTGTTCGCCGATATGACCCATCACTTCAATGACAACTGGAAGCTAAAAGTCAGCGCTGTACACAGCCGCAACCTGCAAGACATCAAATACGCGGCCAGCGAGAGCACCGTGGACTATGGCAACCCGGCCCCCACGCTTACCAGCTACGCAGCCTTGCTGGACTACGATCACAAAGACTACGGCCTGGACGCCTATATCGACGGTCAATTTGAAGCCTTTGGCCTGCAACATGAGTTGATCCTCGGCGCCAATGGCAGCCGTGGCACTCAGGACGATGTCTATGCGATCCGCAACCTGCCCCAGCGCCAAAGCGTCTTCAACCCCAACCACCACTTCCCGGAACCTGCCGACGATACCTTCTGGCCCAACATGTACCGTGGCGGCACGGTCAAGGAAACCGCCACTCAATACGGTGCCTACGCCACCTTGCGCCTGCGTCTGGCCGAACCTTTGATGCTGGTTCTCGGCAGTCGCGTCAGTTGGTATGAAAACCGCCGTGAGTCCCTGAACCTGGCCTGGGGCGAGTGGACCGACCAGGATGCACGCACCAAGGAAACCGGGGTGGTCACGCCGTTCGCCGCGCTGATCTACGACCTCAATGACAACCTTTCGGTGTACGCCAGCTACGCCGATATCTTCCAGCCCCAAAGCTCCTACGCTACGGTCAGCGGTTCGGCCCTCAAGCCGAAAATGGGTGAGAACTATGAGTTGGGCATCAAGGGCGAATGGTTTGACGGGCGCCTGAACAGCTCCCTGGCGCTGTTTCGCGCCATCGAAAAAAACGCCGCCCAAACCGATTTCGAGACCCGCTGCGGCAGCTCCTCCGACGGCTACTGCTACACCGACACGGGCAAAGTGCGCGCTCAAGGGGTCGAGGCCGAGCTGAGCGGCGAATTGCTTGAACGCCTGCAGGTGTTCGGCGGCTATACCTACACGCAAACCAAGAACCTGAAAAACATCGACAGTGCCGCCGAAGGCGCGGTGTCCAACACCTACGTACCGCGGCATATGCTGCGTTTGTGGGGCGACTACCAGTTGGACGGTGCGCTGTCGAAATGGACAGTCGGCGCAGGCGTCAACGCCCAAAGCAGTAACTACCGCCTGCAAACCATCAAACTGGAGCAGGCCGGGTATGCGTTGTGGAGTGCGCGCATTGCGTATCAGGTGGACGACACCTGGACTGTGGCGCTCAACGGCAACAACCTGTTCGATAAAAACTACTACCAGACCGTTGGTACAGCAGGCTGGGGTAACCTCTACGGGGAGCCGCGTAACCTCACGCTGAGTCTCAAAGGCAACTTCTAAGCACTGCATACCCCTCCTGTAGGAGCGAGCTTGCTCGCGAAAAACTCACAGACGCCGCGTTTATTCAGGAAGCACGCGTTATCGTTGACGTCTTTCGCGAGCAAGAACCAGGCGTCCTCGCTCCTACAAAAAAGCCTTGTCCCACCCCCTCCTTCCCGCCGGCAAAAGCTTTTCGTCGCTGGCAGGCAAATCCCCAGGTTTGTTCCTACACTCCAAAAAGCCATCATCGATTCTCGATTATTCTGAAATACCCGCCATACACGTCAACAAACCGTCATATCATGGAGGCATTGAGAGGGACACCGAAGAAAACGGACGAAAAGCCAAATCATTGACACAAATCCTCAATGAAGCCACTATTTAGCCATCACCCAGTAAATGCCTGCGTCTAGACAGCCATTACGGATTACCCAGCAACAGAGGTCGTTCGATTTGCACCACTTGTAATGCATACCTGCCTTATGGATGAGCAAACGAATAGGAACGTTCTGGTGGTGTATTGAGGATCTGATGTATGCGCGGTAAATCGTCCGTTGATAGCCTGTTTTTGACTCGCACCGGTTTCGTTGAGTTTTTTGTCGTTTTCGTAAAACTGCTTCACGGGCTGACCGCAATCTCGCCGGCGATCATCCTGTTGTTCTACCCGGACCCGGTCGCA
This sequence comes from Pseudomonas sp. B2021, assembly GCF_018135665.1. Lineage (NCBI taxonomy): Bacteria > Pseudomonadati > Pseudomonadota > Gammaproteobacteria > Pseudomonadales > Pseudomonadaceae > Pseudomonas > Pseudomonas sp. B2021. The sequence continues at coordinate 2,228,680 of NZ_SMOF01000001.1, read as the reverse complement.
GAACACATGCGCACTCACTATCTGGGCCTGCTGGCGTTCTTTGCGATCCTGACCATTATCTTGTTCCAGGCCCTGGGGGTTTACTCCGATGACCTGTTCAGCAATCGCCTGCGTTTTCGCGTGATGCTGGTGGCTTGGGTCTCGGCGTTTTGCATCCTGTTGTTCATGTACCAGATCCTGCTCCTGTTCCCGCAGTTGAGCCCACGCAACCTTGTGTTCTGGTTTTCCGCGAGCCTGCTGCTGTTTGGCGTGGAGCGCATACTGATGCTGCGCCTGTACCGCCATTTGATGGACAACGGCAAATTCCTCCAGCGCACCGTGATCCTGGGCTTTACCGACACGGCCGTGCATGTGGCTGAACACCTGTCGCGCAACAGTGACATCCGTTCCGGCCTGATCGGTTTTATCGACGACCGTACCGAGCGCATTCCCAAGGAGTTGAGCCGCCTGCCGTTGCTGGGCAATACCCGCGACCTGGAAAAGCTGATCCGATCCGAACAGGTCAACCAGGTGATGATCACCCTGCCCTGGGCCGCCGAGCAGCGCATCAATGGGCTGGTCAAGCGCCTGCGGCAGATGTCGGTGAACGTCATGCTGGTGCCGGACATGGCCGCCCTGCGCTACGGCCATAACCGAATCACCGATGTGGGCGGCATCCTGATGTTCAACACCTCGCAGTTGCCGCTGCGGGGCTGGTCGCCCTTTATCAAGCGTTGCGAAGACCTGCTGCTGGCCAGCATCGGCCTGCTGCTGCTGTCGCCGGTGATGCTGGTGACCGCCATCGCGATCAAACTCGATTCCAAGGGCCCGGTGCTGTTTCGCCAGAAGCGCTATGGCTACAACGACAACCTGATTCGCGTGTTCAAGTTCCGCTCGATGTACGTCGAGCAGACCGACCTCAACGCCGAGCACCAGACCACGCGCCAGGACCCGCGCATCACTCGGGTCGGCAGGATCATCCGCAAGACCAGCATTGATGAGCTGCCCCAACTGTTCAACGTGCTGCTGGGCAATATGTCGATGGTCGGCCCGCGCCCCCACGCCACGGCCACCAAGGCTGCGGGGATTCCTTTCGAGGAAGCGGTCAGCGAATACAGCTCGCGCCATCGGGTCAAGCCGGGCATTACCGGTTGGGCGCAGATCAATGGTTACCGCGGCGAGACCGATACGCTGTTCAAGATTCAGAAACGGGTCGAATACGACCTGGAATACATCGCCAAATGGTCCGTGTGGCTGGACCTCTACATCGTTTTCATGACGGTCCCGGCCGTTCTTTCCACCAAGGAAGTCTATTGATGAACCCACTTAACGGATTGATTCCCTGCATCATCTCCGGTGGTTCGGGTACGCGGCTGTGGCCGGTTTCGCGGCAGAACATGCCCAAGCCCTTCATGCGCATGCGCGACGACCAGAGCCTGTTGCAGAAGACCTTCCTGCGGGCCAGTCACTTGCCGGGCGTCGACAGCATCCTGACCGTGACCAACCGCGACCTGCTGTTTCGCACCCTGGACGACTACCGCGCGGTGAACACCCAGCGCCTGGGCCTCGACCTGCTGCTGGAGCCGTTTGGCCGCAACACCGCCGCCGCCATCGCCGTGGCCGCCTTGCATGTGCAGGAGCATTTTGGCGCAGATGCGCAGTTGCTGGTGATGCCGGCCGATCACCTGGTGCTGGATGAAAGCGCCTTTGCCCAGGCGGTGGAAAAAGCCCGCGCATTGGCCGAGGCCGGTTACCTGGTGACCTTTGGCATCCAGCCTGACCGAGCAGAAACCGGCTTTGGCTATATCGAACAAGGGCCGGCCCTGGGCGCGGGCTTCAGGGTGCAGCGCTTTGTCGAAAAGCCCGACCTGGCCACCGCCCAAGGCTACCTGGACGGCGGCAAGCACCTGTGGAATGCCGGCATGTTCTGCTTCAAGGCCGCCACCCTGCTGGAAGAATTGGCCAGCCACGCACCGGCAGTTTTAGAGGCGGCCAACGCTGCGCTGGAGCACAGCCAGAGTCTGCAAAACAGCAGCAGTCGCCAGCGCGAGCTGAGCCCGGAAGGTTTCGGCACCGCGCCGGATATCTCCATCGATGTAGCGCTGATGGAAAAATCCGCCCAAGTCGCGGTCGTGCCCTGCGACATTGGCTGGAGCGATATCGGCTCCTGGGAAGCCCTGCGCCAACTCACGCCCAGTGACGACAATGGCAACCAGATCAACGGCGAGGCGATCCTGCACGACGTGCATAACTGCTACATCGACTCGCCCAAGCGGGTACTCGGTGCGGTGGGCGTGCGTGACCTGATCATCGTCGACACCCCCGACGCCCTGCTGATCGCCGACGCGCATCGCAGCCAGGACGTGCGGCATATCGTTGCCGAACTCAAGCGCCAGAATCACCCGGCGTTCAGCCTGCATCGCACCGTCACCCGGCCGTGGGGCACCTACACGGTGCTGGAGGAAAGCACGCGGTTCAAAATCAAGCGCATCGTGGTCAAGCCCAAAGGTTCGCTGTCCCTGCAAATGCACCATCACCGCAGCGAACATTGGGTGGTGGTCAGCGGCGCGGCAATGATCACCAATGGCGAGCGCGAAATCCTGCTCAACATGAACGAGTCCACCTACATTCCCGCCGGGCACAAGCACCGCCTGACCAACCCCGGCATCATCGACCTGGTGATGATCGAGGTGCAGAGCGGTGAGTACCTGGGTGAAGACGACATCGTGCGTTATGACGACATCTACGGCCGCGCGCCGGTTGAAGTGAAGCCCTGATGCGTACGTCATTGATCATCCCCACCCGCAACGCGGCCAGCCACCTGGACCGCCTGTTGCCAGCGCTGCGCATGCAGACGTTGCAGCCGGATGAAATGCTGGTGGTCGACAGCGCATCGAGCGATGACACCGTGGCGCGCTTTCGTGAATTCGGCGCGCGCGTGGAGGTGATTGACGCCCGTGATTTCAACCACGGCGGTACCCGGCGCTGGGCCAGCGAGCAGGTGGGCGGCGACGCTTTGATCGTGATGACCCAGGACGCGATCCCCGCCACCGCCGAGACCTTCGCCAACCTGATCAACGAGCTGCAACTGGAGCCGCTCAACGGCGTGGCCTACGGCCGGCAACTCCCGCACCCCGGTGCCGGCGTGCTCGGCGCGCAGTCGCGGCATTTCAATTACCCGGCGGCCAGCCGCACCAAGCGCCTGGACGACGCAGCGCAACTGGGCATCAAAACCTGCTTCAGCTCCGACTCGTTTTCGGTGTACCGACGCAGCGCCCTGAGCGCGGTGGGCGGTTTCCCCCAGGATGTGATTGGCAGTGAAGACGCCTATGTGGCCGCGCGCATGCTGCTGGCCGGTTACCAGGTGCGCTATGCCGCGAGTGCGCAGGTTTATCACTCCCATGATTACCGCTTGCTGGAAGAGTTTCGCCGCTACTTCGATATCGGTGTGTTCTACGGCCGCGAGCCGTGGATTCGCCAGGCGTTTGGCGACGCCGGCGGCGAAGGCAAACGTTATGTGCTGGCCGAACTGCACGCATTGCGCGAGGCCAACGCGCTGTACCGCGCCCCCGAAGTGGTGGTGCGCAGTGCCTTTAAATTGCTGGGCTATCGCCTCGGCCACCTTGAACGCCACCTGCCCAACGCGCTTAAACGGCGCCTGGGCATGTTTTCCACCTACTGGACTTGAGCCGTCATGAAGACTATCAACCGACGTTTCCGTCTTACCCTGCTCGGCCTCTTGAGTGCCTCAATCTGGCTGGCTGGTTGTTCGACCCCCGCGCGGGTGCCGCTTCCTGACAACAATACGCTCAAGGCCGGCCATCAAGCGGCGCTGACCCTGGCCGACCTGCCGCCCCCGCAAGTGCTGATCCAGAGCGGCGACTCGCTGCGGATCGTGCGTGATGCCCAGGAGCCGGCGGCGGCCGATGACATGACGATATTCGTGGTGCGCCCTGACGGCGTGATCTCGGTGCCCAACATTGGCCGGGTCAAAGCGGCCTTGCGCACGCCCGAAGACCTGGGCAAGGAGATCACCGAGAAGTACAAGCGCATCTACCGCGAACCTGCGGTGACGGTGAACATCGCCAGCGCGCCGAGCAACAAGGTGTTTATCGGCGGCGCGGTGTCCAACCCGGCGTTTTTCGACCTGGCCGGCAACGTCAGCGTCGAGCAGGCGCTGCTCAGCTCCGGTGGTGTATTGCCCTCGGCGGATGCCTCCAACGTAGCCTTGCTGCGCACCGGTCCCGACGGCAAGTACAGGACGTACTTCATCAGTCTGGAAAGCATGTTGACCAACCCCAATCACCCGCGGGTAGCGTTGCAGCGCGGCGATTTGATCTTTGTGCCGCAGTCGGGCATCGGCGCGACGGTGGAGGCTGTGGATATGTACTTCACCAAGCTGTTTCCGATCAACAAAGGGATTGGTATTGGCTTGAATTACGACCTGAACAAGAGCGACGTGAAAAATAGCGGCAACACCATCTACAACAACCCAACCATCAACGCAGGCCAAGGATTATGAAGCGGGCTTCGTATCACTCGAACCAAGTGTTCCCGCCTTTCGTAAACCCCATATGCAATGGAGTGATCCTGTGATCGAAATCCGCTCTCTTCGCGACCTGCTGCGGCTGTTTTTCATCTACCGCCGCGAATTCAAACTGGCCGTGCTCACCACGATCGTCATCGCCGTGCTCGGTGCCTTCCTGCTGCCGGCTCGCTACGAGTCGGACGCGCGCTTGCTGGTCAAGCCAGGGCGGGACAACACCACCTTGCCGATCGAGGCCGCCAACCGCCAGACACTGATTGCCCCGAGCACCCAGCACGACCCGATTGTCGACGAAGAAAAAATGCTCACGGGCCGGCCCATCGTGCATATCGTTGCCGAACGCTATATGGCGATGACCGCCGAACCGCCGCAAGGCTTCTGGAAGGTCACCAAGTTCTACATCAAAAAGGGCGTTGGCGAAGTCATCAATGGCATTCGTAGTGTGCTGCAGTTCGTGGGCCTTGCCGAGAAACAAAGCCCGCTGGAGCGCTTGGCGACCTCACTGGAGAAGAACTTCACCGCCGGTCACGAGCCGGGCTCTTCGGTGATCGAGATTTCGTTCACCTGGGACGACCCGGCGGTGGCGCAAAAAATCGTCGAGACATGGGTCAACGCTTACCTCGAAGAACGTGCGCGAATTCTCGGGCGCAAGAGCCTGCATACCTTCTATGAAACCGAACGCGCCAAGGTGGCGGAGAATATCCAGAGCCTGAAGGACCAGTTGCAAGGTCGCTTGAAGCAGATCGATTCGATCAGTGTCGATGCGCGCCTGAAGAACCTGACCAACCAGATCGACCGCGTCACCGACGCCAAGGTCAGCGCACAAAACCAGATCTCGGGGATTCGCAGCCTGCTGGCCAACGCCAGCCAGCAGATCAAGAGCCAGCCGGCAGACGTGGTCACGATGCGCGAAACCAGCCTCAACCCCACCCAACTCGACCTCAAGCGCCAGCTCAATGCGCTGCAAGTGGAGCGGGCTCGGCTGTTGCGCACTTACCTGCCGGGTACCCCGCAGGTCAATCAGATCGAGCAGAACATCCGCGACATGGAAGCCCTCAGCGCCCAGGAAGCCACCCGCCTGGAACGCTCGCAGAACACCGCGCCCAACAGCCTGGTGATCAACGTCAAACAGCAAATGATCGACGCCCAATTGCAAGAGCGCAAACTGGCCGGGGAAATCGAGAACTACGACAAGACCCTTGCCGAACTGCGCACCCAGCGTGACCAGGCGATGACCGATGAACCGCAACTCAACACCCTGAGCCAACAACTGCGCACCGCCGAAAAAAGCTACGCCTTGTACTCGGACAATCTTGAACAGGCGCGAATCGACCATGAACTGGACAACAGCCAGATCAGCAACATCGCCCTGATCGAACACGCCACCCTCAACCCGGCACGCGTGTTTCCCAAGAGCCTGCTGATGCTGTTGTTCGCTATTCCAGCTGGCGTGGCCGTAGGCCTGCTGACCATCTATGTGCTGTACCTGCTGGACCAGCGCATCCACGATGGCACGCGCTTGCAGGAGATGTTCCACGTGCCGCTGTGGAGCAGCATTCCCGATGTACAGGACGCAACGCCGGCAGCCGTCACCGCCAGCCTTTATCGCTTGTACAGCCTGCTGCCCCTGGATCGCATCGCCACCCAAGGTTTTGCCCTGGGCCTGACCTCGGCGCGCCATGGCGAGGGTGTCACCTTTATCGCCGAGCAACTCAAGCGCCTGCTGGAGGAGCGTGGTCACCGTGTTTCGGTCGATGGGGCGAACGCGCCAACGCCGGGTGAAGTGTTGCTGCTGGACGCCTCGGCGCTGTCCTCCAACCCGCAGGCGTTCCTGACGCTGCGCCGCGCCGACCAGATTGTGTTGGTGATCGAAGCCCGCACCAGCACCGTACCAACTATTGAAAATGCCGTGTCGTTGCTGACCACCGCGTTCGGCAAAGTCGACGGCATGATCCTCAACCGCCGCCGCTTCGAAGTGCCGGCCAAGGTGCTGGCGCGACTCAATAGCTGGCGTGGGGCGGCCTGATGCGTATCGCATTGCTGGCGCCGCTGCCACCGGAGCAGACCGGGATCGCCGATTACGCCGCGCATTTGCGCAACGCGTTGATCGAACAAGGCCTGGAGGTGGTGACCCCGCTCGCCGGCTGCCTGGAGCTGCCTGAACAGTTGAAGCGCCTGCAGGCCTTTGACTGGCGCAGCGTGGACCTGGTGCATGCTGAACTGGGGGGTGGACGCTTCGGTGAGTTCCAGGCGCTGGAGTACCTGCGCCGGGCGCAACCGCACCTGCCGTTGACCGCCACGGTGCATGACCCGGAGCGCCTGATCTGGCGCCGGGCCAAGCTGTTTTTCCCCTTGACCCTGCTTGAACGCCTGCCCCACCCGCTGCCCCAGGCGGCAGCGCTGCTGGCCGACCCGTTGACCTTGCACGAAGAGCGGCGCCTGGCCAAAAGCATGCGCCGCCTGATCACCCTCACCCGCCTGGGCGGCGACCGCCTGCGCCAGCGCATGGGCCTGCGCCCGCAACAGGTGGCGGTGATTGCCCATGGCAACCTGCCCATCGCGCCCCAGGCCTTGCCGCCACTGGCGCCGTTGCGCCTGCTGTATTTCGGCTTTATCTACCGCGGCAAGGGCATTGAGGACTTGCTGCTGGCCCTGGCCCAATCACTGGCCGCCCACCCGCAATGCCGAGGCCAGGTACGCCTGACCCTGGCCGGTGGCACCGCGCCGGAAATGACCTTTGACCCCGCCGGCAACTACCTCGACGGCCTACGCGAGCAGATCAGCGCCCTGCATCTTGAAGATGTGGTGGACTGGCAACTGGACCTGCCCTCGGCGCAGATCCCTTCTACGATCCAGGCGCACCATGTGATGGTGCTGCCCTATCGCGAATCGAAAAAACTCAGCTTCCTGGGGCAGATGCGTGGCACCAGTGGCGCGCTGTCGTGGGCCAATGCATGCGGGCGCGGGGTGATCACCTCCAACGCCCGCGCCTTTGCCGAAGAGGTGGCCGGCGGCAATGGCATTACCTATCAGCAGGGCGATACAGCGTCCTTGAGCAACGCCTTGAGCCGCTTGATTCTCGACCCGCAACAGGCACAGCAATGGGCCGCACGGGCTGGAGAAATCGGCCATCAACGCCAGTGGGCCAACACGGCCCAGCGGTTTGCTGAATTATTTCGGGATGCTTGTGAGGAGCCGTTGCGATGAATCTGTCATCCGTTCGCCCACTGTGGCGCTACTTGCCGCTGGCGCTGTCAATCGCCGTCGGTAGCGCCCTGCTGTTGAGTGAAAAAGTCGATGCACAACCGGTGAACCTGGCCCCGGAGCGCAGCGTGGTCTGGAAGGATTTTCTCGGCGTGAACGCGCACTTTCTGTGGTTCACGCCCGAGCAGTACAACAAGCAGATCAAGCAATATAAAAAGCTTGGATTGCAATGGGTGCGGGTCGATCTGCACTGGGATCGCCTGGAACCCAAGGAAGACGATTATCAGCTCGGCACCTTCGATGAACTGGACCGCACCCTGACCGCTGAAAAACTGCGCTCGGTGTTTTACCTGGTGGGCTCGGCGCCCTTTATCACCACCGCCCCCAAGGGGGCGCAGTTCCAGGATCAGTACCGACCACGGGATCCGGAAGTGTATGCGCTGCGCCTGGCACTTCTGGCCAAACGCTACCCCACTATTGATGCCTGGCAGGTGTGGAACGAGCAGAACCTGCCGAACAACTGGCGCCCCAAAGTCGACGCCAAGGAGTACGGGCAATTGTTATTGGCCAGTCACCAGGCCCTGAACCTTGCCGCGCCCGGCAAACTGCAGGTCATGGGCGGCATGGCGTACTACAGCCAGATGCCGCCCCGTGGCAAAACCCTGATGTTTGAAGCACTCGGCGCGCTGGGGGTGCAAAGCCTGGGCATGGTCGCGGCTTATCACCCTTATTCGATGACTCCGGAAACCGATGAGCCGGGCAAGAACGAAGTGCTACTGCGCGGCGATCAACTCAATTCAATGCTGCACGGTGCCGGGATCAAGCAGGTCTGGGCCACTGAATGGGGCTGGTCCAGCTATGCCGGCCCCAAGGAGATGCAGGACCTGATCGGTATCGACGGGCAGGCCGACTACACCTTGCGCCGCCTGGCGTTGATGGCGTCCCAGGACTACCAGAAGATCTTCCTGTTCGCGTTGTCCGACCTCGACCAACGCGCCTCGCCACGCGACCAGCATTACGGCCTGTTGAACCTTGATGGCGAACCCAAGCCGGTGTACACCGCCCTCGCCCGCTTCCTGGAGATCACCGGCCCCACGCTTAAACCCGGCAACACGCCGCAGTTGCAGGATGTACCGGACAGCTTCTACAGCGTGGCCTGGACCCGCCCTGACGGTAAAAACCTGCTGATGTATTGGAGTGCGAAAGGCAGCAGCATCAGCCTGCCCGGCATCAAAAACGCGGAACTGCTGGACCCGCTGACCGGCGCCCGGCAAACCCTGAGCGACGACAACGGTATTCGCCCAACGGTGAAGCCGAGTTTGCAGATACTGGTGTGGTAGCCCCGGGCATGGAGAGCTGTACATGAGAATCCTCTGGATTGTGCCCTACCTGCCGTGGCCGACCACCAGCGGCGGCAAGACGCGGCAGTACCATTTGCTGCGCACCTTGAGTGAGCGCGGGCATCGCATCACGCTGCTGGCGCAATCGAAAACGCCGGCCGATGACGCGGCGCATGCGGCCTTGGAGCCGTTGCTTGAACGCCTGATCGTGGTGCCACGTCGGCCACTGAAACACCCGCTGACCCTGCTCGCAGGCTTGTTCGCGCCCTGGCCGCTGTTGACCACGGTCAACGGCCTGTCGGCGCCGTTGCAGGCCCAGTTTGCGCAACTGTTGAATGAGCGCTGGGACGTGATTCAGGTAGAACACAGCTACAGCCTGCAGCCGTTTCTACGCACATTGCAGCAGCAACGGCGCGAGTTTGTGCTGACCGAGCACAACCTGGAATCGAGCCTTGGCGGCGCCACTTATGACCGCTTCCCCAAGTGGGCCGCACCGTTTGTGCAGTACGACCAGTGGCGCTGCCGGCAATGGGAACGCAAGGCGTTCGATGCCGCCGCTCATGTGGTCGCCGTGACCGAGGCGGACGCCCAGGCCATGCGGCCGCTGTCGACGACGCCGGTGAGCGTGGTGGTCAATGGGGTCGACAGCCGCGCCTTCGCCGAGGTCAACGCCGATGCGCAGAGCCAGCGCCTGTTGTTTGTCGGCAACTACGAGTACGCACCGAACCTGGACGCTGTGCAGTGGCTGCTTGAAGAGATCTTCCCCAGGGTCTGGTTGCAGTGCCCGAACGCCCGCCTGGCGGTGGTCGGCTATGGCTTACCTGAACACTGGCGCGAGCGTTGGCCCGATGAACGTATCGAGTGGCTGGGGTTTGTTCCCGACCTGTGCGCCTTGCAACGCCGCTGCGCCGGTTTTGTCGCCCCGTTGCGCCATGGCGGCGGCTCCAAGCTCAAGGTATTGGAAGCGATGGCCGCCGGCTTGCCGCTGGTGAGCACGGCCCAGGGCGTGTCCGGGTTGGCGGTACAGCCGCAGGTGCATTACCTGGCCGGCGAAAACGCCGAGGCCCTGGCCGACGCCGTTGTGCGCCTGCTGGATGAACCGGCGCTGGCCGGGCGACTGGCCGATGCCGCACGCGACTATGCGCGGCAATACCACGACTGGGCAGTGGCGGGCAATGAACTGGAGCACCTCTACCACAGCTTGCTCACCGCCAAGGAGTCTCAGCCATGCGCGTAGCCCTGGACTATCGCCCCGCCACGGTTGCGCCGTCTTCGGGCATCGCCCGCCAGGTCGTGGCCCTGGAAGACGCCCTGCGCGCGCGGGGCAACACCGAGGTGGTGCTGTTCACTGAGGCGCCCTTGGAGCATCCGCAGCGCCAGACTGCCGTTTGCCCGGCCTGGGCCAGCCCGCTGGACGGCCTGCAACGTCCACAAGTGCGCCTGCGGTTCGAGCGCGGGTTCTTGCCCAAGGCGCTGCACGAGCAGCAGATCGACCTGTACATCGCCACGGCCAATATGGGCTTGCCGCTGTGTCGCAAACCCGCCGGCACCCGCTATGTGCTGGTGCTGCATGACCTGTTTCAGCTCACCCACCGCAACTTCCATCGCTCCAAACTCAAGGCCCTGGCCTACCGCCTGATCGACGGGGCTTCGATTGCCTGGTCGGTATGGCAGGCTGATCGGGTGTGGTGCCCTTCGCAGTTTTCCTGCAATGAAGCCGCGCGCCTGTTCCCCTGGGCCCGGGCCAAGTTCCGCGTGCTGAACAACCTTGTGCCCGAATTGAATGCAGCGCCAGAGCCGCTGCCCGCCAACCTGCCGGCGCGTTACTGGCTGGTGGTGGGCACGCGGGAGCCGCGCAAGAACATGGCGTTCTTCTTGCGCCAATGGCAGGCCTGCCGTGCGCTGAACCCTGATGTGCCGGATTTGGTTCTGGTGGGCCACGCCAGCGATGTACCGGCGGCACTGGGTGACCTGCCGGGCCTGCATTGGTGCAGCGGTTTATCGGACGGCCAACTCCAAGCGCTCTACCGTCATGCCGCGTGCCTGTGGCAGCCGTCCTATGCCGAAGGCTTTGGCTTGCCGGTGGTGGAAGCCTTGAGTGTCGGCACGCCGGTAGCAGTGGCACGCGGCAGCGCCCTGGATGAAATCGCGCCGCCCAACGCCCCGCGCTTCGCCCCCCATGACGCCGAGCAACTGCACAAGGTCATGCAACAACTGGCCGGCGCCGAGGCCACGCAAGACGGCGAAACACACCGCGCCTGGGCCCGGCAATTTGCCGAACCGGCTTATCGCGCGCGCCTGGACACTTTGCTCAAGGAATTGGATCGCTAATGCTGCCAGGAAAATTCGTCAGTCTGCTGCTGGGCCTGGTGTTCGGCGGGTTGCTGTTGGCCCTGTCGCCGATCAAGGTCATGTTGGTGGTGGCCGGTGTGGCCGTGGCCTTGACCCTGATCCGCTTTCCCCTGTGGGGCTTGCTGATTTTCGCGGTACTGGCCACCAGTATTCCCTACACCACCTTGCAACTGGGCATCCGCACCACCGTCAGCGAGGCGGTGCTGGGGCTGACCTGGGTCGGGGTGTTCTGGCAAGCGTTCATCGGCAAGACCCGTGGTTTCATGCTGTGGCGGCCGACCGAGCGGGCGCTGATGTGGCTGATGCTGTTCAGCACCATTCCGTTTATCTGGGGCATGCTGATCATCCATGCCGAAGGCAACGGGCCGGTGAACTGGGTGCGCTGGCTGATGAACCTGTCGATGTTGTTTATCGTGCCGCTGCTGCTGCGCACCGACGCCGACCGCGACAAGGTGGTGGTCGCCTTGTTGCTGGGTAACCTGGCGATGCTGTTGCTGTCGATCTTCATGTTCCTGAAGACGCGCAATGCGATGTCGATGATCGATATTCTCACCGACCTCAAATACGCCCACCCGGAAGCGGTGAAGGACATTTTCTCCGCCAACTACACGCGCATGGCCTCGCCCTGGGTGCACCCCAACCTGACCGGGGGCGTGCTGGTGCTGTTTATTCCGCTGGCACTGTTTTATGGCTGGACCCGCAGCGGCTGGCGCCGGGCCCTGGGCCTGGCGGTGGCGGTGCTGGGGTGTGCCGGCCTGCTGCTGAGTATTTCCCGTGGCGCCATCGTGGCCCTGGCGCTGGTGTTGATCTGGCTGGCCTACAAACGCGTGCCGAACAGCGGGCGCATCATCGGTATCGGGGCGGCGTTCGCCGTTGCGCTGGTGATGTTCTATCCGCCGTTGCAGGACCGCTTGATGACCATCTTCTCGACCACCAACGCCAGTACCGAAATCCGCTTTGACGAGTACGCCAGGTTCCCCACCGCCATGGCGACCTTCCCCCTGGGGATCGGCTTCAAGATCGACCCGCCCGTGCCCGGTTCCAATCTGTTGGGGATCTCCAACCTGTGGCTGAACTTCATCTACAAGGTGGGCCTACCCGGGATGCTGCTATTTATCACCGTCACCCTGTTGTGGTGGCGCGAAGTGCGGCCCCTGGGCCAGGTGCGCAAAGTCACCGCCGACAATGCGCTGTGGCTGGGGTGCATCTGCGGCGTGCTGGCGGCGCTGCTGACGGGGATTTTCGACCACTATTTCAGCTTCACCTTTGTACTGATCGCGCTGTTCTGGCTGTTGATGGGCATGAGCCTGCAACAGGTGCGCCTGCGCCCCTCCATTACCGCCCCTGTTGCTGCTATTGCGCCAAAGGATAACCAACCATGAAGCACCGGATGATTCACTCCACCGACTTGCGCGACCGCCTCCCCACGCTGGCCGCTGAAATGGGCGTGAGCCTGCCGGACCTGGAAGAGGCGCTGGACTGGTGCCTGGCCAACGACGTGGTATTTGAAGAAGGCGAAGGCGACAACAAGCGCTTCTGGATCAGCTCCATCGACCTGGAAACCGCGATTGAGCAACCGGTGGCGCGCCGCCTGTTCCGACGGATGAAACAGGATCTGCCGGCCCAGCTACTGCCGCGTTACGGCAAAAACTGGGCAACCGTCAAAGACCGGTGGCGCAGTGCCTGGGACATGGCCTACAACATCTTGATCAACAAGATCCCCAGCCACCATGTGCGCATCGCCTGGCTGCGCCTGGGTGGCGCGAAGATCGGCAAGGGCTCCAGCTTGTGGCGTAACACCGAAGTGCTGGGCATGCACAATCTGGTGGTCGGCGACGATTCGGTAATCGGTTGGCATTGCCAGGTAGACGCTCGCGCCGGGCTGGTGATCGGCAACCATGTGGCGATTGCCTCCCACGTTTTGCTCATCGCCGGCAGCCATGATCTGCAAGCGCCGGAGTTCTGGTCGATTTCCGGGCCGACTTACATCGACGACTACGTCTGGATCGGCAGCCGTGCGTTGATCGGCTTCGGCACGCACCTGGGCTATGGTTCGGTGATAAGCGCCAATACCGTGGTGGCCAAAGCCGTGGCGCCCTACAAAATCATTGGCGGCAGCGGCGCCAAAATCATGGGCGAACGCTGCCATGATCTGAACTACAAGGTGGGTGGCAAAGGCCTGTTCACCCTGTTCCACTGATGTTCGGCAGCACGCTCTGGCTGACCCTGGCGACGCTCGCCGGGCTGGTGGCCGGTTTTGCCCGCGAATGGCTGCTGGTGGCAGCCTGGGGCGCGGGCAGTCGCAGCGACGGGTTTCTGGTGGCGGTGTTTTTGCCCGAAGCATTGCGCATGACCCTGGCCGCCGGCTTGCTCGCAGCGGCTGCCCTGCCCCTCTATCAGCAACGCGACCCACAGCGCCAGCAAGCCTGGCTGGCCAGCCTGTCCCCTCGCTTGCTGGGCGTGGGCCTGGCCCTGTTTGCCCTACTGGCGCTGGGCGCGCCGCTGTGGGTGCGCCTGATCGGCCCCGGCCTGGACGCCGCGGCCCATGCCCAAGCCGCCGCCAACCTGCGCTGGCTGGCGGCCTGTGCGCCAGGCCTGGTGATGCATGGGTTGTTCAGCATTCCCTTGCAGGCACGCCAACGTTTTGTCCTGCCGGGCCTGGGCTCTTTACTGTTCAATCTGCCACCGGTGCTGTACCTGTTTATCCGTGGCAGCTCCAGCGACAGCGCCGAACTGGCAATGTGCTTTTTTGCGGGTAGTGTGTTGATGTGCCTGCCGTTACTGGCGCCGGTCTGGTCCTTCGGCTGGCGGCCGTGGCAGGTCAGCGGCGACCCGCTGGCAGGCCGCGAATTGCTGGGGCGCATCGGCCCGTTGTTGGCCAGCAACGTGGCCAGCCAGGGCCTGGCACTACTGGAGCGCTTGATCGCCAGTTTCCTGGGAGACGGCGCTGTGACGTGGGTCAACCTCGCGCGCAAGCTGATCAACCTGCCACTGATTGCCTTGATGAGCCTTAACCAAGTGCTGCTGGGCATGATGAGCGGCGAGCAAGGCCAACAGCGCCTGGCCCTGCTGCGCCGCGGCCTGGATGCAGCGACCCTGCTGAGCCTGCCTGCGGCCTTCGGCCTGATTGGCGCCAGCCCCACACTGATTCATCTGCTGATGCCCGCCCAGAGCGCCGACGGCCCACTGCCGGCGCTGCTGGCCTGGTTCGCCACGCCCCTGGTATTTGGCGCCTGGAACGCCATGCTCGCCCGCTATGCCTATGCCAGCGGCGACACGCGCCTGCCGCTCAACTGCGAACTGCTGGGCAGCCTGGTCAACGCCGCCTTGTTGGTGGTGCTGCCCTATTGTTTCGGCCTGCCGGGGATCGCCTTGGCGGCGTTGGGTGGCGTGGTGGTGACCAACCTGTTGCTGATGCACCGCCAGCAACTGCTCGGCCAACTGGGCTGGCCGTTGCAGTGGGGCTTGAGCGGGGTGCTGTTGGGTGTGGCGGCGCTGGCCCTGCACCCCTTGCACAACGATGGGTGGCAGTTGGGGTTGAGCAGCCTGGCCGGCGCGCTGGTGTTGCTGGGGCTTGGGCTTTGGCTCAAGCCATGGAAGGCCTGAGGCCGGTTCCCACCCAAACGGTGGGATGAGACCGGTTCAATCCTCCAATGGTTTGGGGGCTTTGCTGCCGGGCTTGGCGGGTTTGCTGCCCTTGGCCGGAGCCGCTGGCGCGGCTGGAACAGGCTCCGGCTCCGCAGGTGCGGCAAGCTCCTTTTCCGCCTGAGGCATCTGATCGATGGCGCTGAAAAATTCCTTCAGGTCGAGGCTGTCCGGGGGTACGGTTTTTTCGAGTTTCTTCTCGCCGTCCTTGCCGATCAGGATCACCTTGGTACCGCTGCCGACGCCGAGTTTGAGGGCGCGGATCAGCGCGTTGGTTTCTGGCGGCGTGAGCTTTTTACTGTCCTTTGGGTCCTTGGCGAACTTCTCCCCTTCGGCGCCGATACTGCCGAACTTGACGGTGTAGAACACCATGCTGCGCTCTTCGAAGGACTGCTTGGTGGCAGCCTCTTCCAGTTGTTTCTTCAGCGTTGCCAGTGTCGGGTTTCCAGCATCAAGCTCTACGACCACCAAGGGGCGCGTCTTGCCCAACTCCTGCTTGAGCGGATTATCATCAGCGGCCAACAACGGCCCCGTAAAAGCCATCAAGGTAGCCAGGGTCAGCGACCGGATGAGCATGCGCACCTCCTTTGAATTCCATGCAGGGTTCTTGAGTTTCATGTCTGCGACAGCCAAATTCAAGGATGATTCCTACACCTCTTTGAGAAGAGTAGGTCAGGAAGCCCGCTACGCAAGGGCTTGGACAGTGGCCTGGTCATTGTTTCTTCCGGTTACGAGACTTTCCACTGCGGCCAATGCCGGGCAAAAACGGGGGCCACGACAGGGTCGGCGTCTACCTGCTCCAGGCTCTGCGCAAAGCCCGGCGCCAGATTGCCGAGCACCTCGCGCGCGTCATCCCAACGCGACACCGCCGCCGCCATGATGCCCAGTGCATTCGGCGTGTTGCTCGGGGTAAACAGCTGACCGGCAAACTGATCGGCAAACACGACCCAAGCCTGGTGCAGGTAGCGCCGTGTGCCGCTGACCAGTTGCGCTTGCTGCGCCTCATCAGCATTGCCCAACCAGCGTTGCGGGTAGTCGATGATGCCGATCGCCGAATAGCAGTTGGCGGCGATATACAGCAAGCCGCGCAGGATCTGCGTACGATCGCCGGCCAGCAACTCGGCCTTGGGATACTCCAGGCCCAGGTGGATCAGGATCGCGGCGCTTTCGGTCAGTACCTGGCCATTTGGAGTAACCAGAGTGGGGATCTGCTTGAGTGGATTGATACGTGCAAGGGCGTCACTGCCCTCGCCGTCCTGCCAGGAACTGGCCTCCACGCGATGCCACGGCACTGCGCAGCGTTGCAGGGCAATTTCGATCATGCAGGAGCCGGATTCGTCGGTGCCATAAAGGGTGTACATGGGCGTTTCCTCCTGAGCCAAGGGCAATAGTGAGCCTGTGGTCGATTAGCTAGAATAGTCCCATTTGCCCGCCCACCAACGTACCGAAATCATCATTCACGAACGGCAGGATCGCATCGGCCACGGGCTGCAATTGGCGCGTGACGTAGTGGTCGTAGTCGATGGGCGCCTGGCGCACTTCCAGCGGTTGCGGGCCGTTGACGCTGATCACGTAGCTGATCCAGCCACCGCGCTGGTACTGGCGCGGGCGACCCAGACGGTCGTTGTACTCGTCGGCCAGGCGCGCGGCGCGTACATGGGGCGGGACGTTGCGTTCGTAGTCGTGCAAGGGCCGGCGCAGGCGTTTGCGGTAGATCAGCAACTCATCGAATTCGCCGCTCAAGGTACGCCGCACGTAGTCGCGTATGTAGTCCTGATGGGGTTGGCGATGGAAGATGCGTTGGTAGAGTTCCTGCTGGAATTGCCGGGCCAGGGGCGACCAGTCGCTGCGCACGGTTTCCAGGCCCTTGTAGACCATTTCTTCACTGCCATCTTCGCGTACGACCAGGCCGGCATAGCGCTTTTTGCTGCCCTCCTCGGCGCCACGAATGGTCGGCATCAGGAAGCGACTGAAGTGGGTTTCGTATTGCAGCTCCAGAGCGCTTTGCAGGCCATATTCGTTGCTCAGGTGCGCGCGCCACCAGTCGTTGACGTGCTGCACCAGCGCCAGGCCGATGCGATTGGCGTCCTGCGCAGAATGCGCGCTGCCCAGCCAGACGAAGGTGGAGTCGGTGTCGCCGTAAATCACCTCGTACCCTTGGGCCTCTACCAGCGCGCGGGTCTGGCGCATGATCTGGTGCCCCCGCAGGGTGATCGAGGACGCCAGCCGCGTGTCGAAGAACCGACAGCCGCTGGAGCCGAGCACACCGTAAAAGGCGTTCATGATGATCTTCAGTGCCTGGGAGAGCGGCGCATTGCGCTCGCGCTTGGCCTCTTCGCGGCCTTCGGACACGCGGGTGACGATGGATGGCAGGCAATGCCGGGTACGGGAGAAGCGCGCCCCGCGAAAGCCTTCCACCGAGTCGCTGTCGTCGGGATGCTTGAGGCCTTCGATCAAGCCCACCGGGTCGATGAGGAAACTGCGGATGATCGACGGGTAAAGACTTTTGTAGTCCAGCACCAGCACCGATTCATAGAGGCCCGGGCGCGAGTCCATGACAAACCCGCCGGGGCTGGCTTGGGGCGGTTTGTCGCCCAGGTTCGGCGCCACAAAACCCTGGCGATGCATCAACGGCATGTACAGGTGGGTGAAAGCGGCCACGGAGCCGCCGTTACGGTCGGCCGGCAAGCCGGTGACGCTGGCGCGTTCGAGCAGGAACTTGAGCAGCTCGGTCTTCTCGAAAATCCGTGTGACCAGTTCACAGTCCTTGAGGTTGTAGCGCGCCAGGGCGGGCTTGTCCTCGGCGAACATGCGGTTGATTTCATCCATGCGCTGGTACGGCGTGGAGATGTCCTTGCCTTCGCCAAGCAGGGTTTGCGCGACGTTTTCCAGGCTGAAGGATTCAAAACTCCAAGTGGCCGAACGCAGGGCTTCGATACCGTCGATGATCAGCCTTCCCGCCGCTGCCGCAAAGTAGTGATTGCGGCTACCGTGTTCGCGCCAGGCCATGGCTTCACCGCCACGTCCCAGCAACAGCGGCACGTTCAGGCGCTGGGCGTGTTCGTGGAGGACGCGCAGGTCGAACTGCACCACGTTCCAGCCGATGATCGCGTCGGGGTCAAACGTGGCCAGCCATTGGTTGAGGCGTTCGAGCAGTTGAGCGCGGGTGTCGCAATAGTCGAGTTTGAAATCCACGGCGTCGGTTTTGTTCGGCGGGCCGAGCATGTACACCTGGCGCTCGCCGCAGCCTTCGAGGGCGATGGAGTAGAGATCGCCCTGGGCGGTGGTCTCGATATCCAGGGACACCAGCTTCAAGGGCGGACGGTAGTCGGGGGCCGGCTTCATCTGCGCGTCAAGCAAGGTGCCGCTCGCATCCGGCGTGCCGCCGAACCACACAGGGGCGGTGATAAAGCGCTCCATCATGTAGCGCTCCGGCGGGCGCACGTCACCTTCGTAGACATCGACCCCGGCAGCGCGCAGGCGCTTTTCGATGTCCATCAACTGGCGGTGCTGGCGGACGTACAGGCCCAGGACCGGGCGGTGATGAAAGTCGCACAACTGCAACGGGCGCAACTCAAGATCGCGCTCGTCCTTGAGCAACCAATCGAGCGGCTTGCGGTAAGCCTCAGGGATGAACACCACCGAGGTTTGCACGGGTAGGCGAATGCACCGTGGCCCTTGGTCGGTGGCCAACCAGAAGCTGACCTCCGTGCCTGCCGGGGTATCGCGCCAATGCCGGGTCAGGACAAAACCCTGCTGTAAATCCACCGTACCGCACCTCAAGAATCGCGTTCAGGGCGTGATTCTACTCGGCATCCGGGCCAAGGCGGCGGGTAAACGCACACCTGGCGCGCAATATCATAAAAAGGATGTCATCGCTTTTTAGGATAAGAATGCGCTGGCAATATCAAATGGCTATATAGGAAGATAGCGCGATTCAAGAAAAGGATTTCGCGCATGTCGTTCGTCCCCCGCCGTCTGGCCCTGACTATTTCGTTGATTGTTTCCGGCGCCTCGCTTTCTCCTGCCGGCCATGCTCAAGTATTAATCGATACGCCGACCAATACGCCGCTCACCGTGGGCAGTGGCTATTTTTACGACCCCAGTTTGCGGGTGACCAAGACCGGCAGCATCACCACCCAGACGACCGCCGTCAGCGTTCGCCAAAACCTGCCTGATTGGCAACGCAATGTCTTCATTCAAAATGACGGCTCGATCAGTGCCGATAAATTAGACGCTATTAGCCTGGGCGCTGCGACCGATGTGCGCATCGAAAACACCGGGGTGATCTCGGGCGGCAGGCATGCGCTCTCGGGCGAACAATTCAATGTGCTGAGCAACCGGGGCACGCTTATCGGACGTAACGGCGCTGGGGTTTCGATAACAGGCGACGGCACGGTGTACAACTACGGCGCGATCACCGGCGGACGAGACGGTCGCCTGGAAAACGTCGACGGCGATGGACTACGCATAGCGGGCATTGCGCACATCGACAACCCGGGCATTATCCAGGCGTTTGGCGCCAGTGGAGTGGATAAGAATGGCCGAGCCAACACCAGCGATGGCGCATCCATCGGCGGCGGCTACCTGTTCAATGGCGGCACGTTTGACCCCTCTACAGGCGTTCCACGTACCGGTTCAATCACAGGCGCCAACAATGGCCTCTTAGTAAGTGATGGCCATGATGGGCCGGCGACCGGCGCAACGGAGCTGAGAAATTTCGTCGACCTGCGTGGGCTTGATGGCTATGGCGCGCGCTTTATCGGTAATTTCGACGACCGGGTATTCAACGGTGCCCTGATCAGCGGGGGTAATGGTGTAGCCCTGGACATGGGGGGCGGCAACGACACCTTGACACTGTACCCTGGCGCGCGCTTTGAGGGCATAGTCGACGGCGGTTCGGGGCATAACACCATGGTTCTGGAGGGCTACCAATATTATCCTTCAGATACGCGTGAACCCGACGGGACGGTCGAGGCGACGCGCAATTTTGACGTGCTACAAGTGCGTCGCGGCTACTGGGTACTCAATGGTCGCAGCGATTTCAGCGAAGGCGCGCGCCTCTTTGCCAATGGTCACTTGAACAACCAGGGCAGCATCGCTGGCGACGTGATCGTCGACCAAGGCGCGACTTACCGGGGCCGAGGCTCAGTCAACAATCTTACCGTCAGCGGAAGGTTGATCACGGATACCGTTGTCGGCGCGCCTCAGGTCAACGGCAACCTGATCATGAACCCAGGCTCTACATTCGAGTTCGCTACTTATCCCGACGGCAGTGCAGCGACAACCCATGTGGTCGGCAATGCCAGCCTCAACGGTGCCTATTTGTGGCCGCAGCCGGGTTACTCGATGGAGTATCCCTGGCATAGCACGTATACCGTCCTGCAAGCAGGCAGCATTACGGGTACCTTCGATGAATCCAACCTGCGCAGCTACTACGCGTTCCTGTCGCCAACACTCAGCTACGACAATAACCGGGTGAACCTGAGCTACACGCGCAACGATGTCGAGTTCATCGATTACGCCCGTACCCGTAACGCCGCCCGCGCAGTCAACAGCATCGAGTCCATCACGTGGAGCCACTGGAGCAACTGGGATGGCAGTTTCCCCCCGCCCTCCATGGTGCGAAACCCCAACCCGCTCTACGACGCGCTGCTGGCCACCTCGGAGACCACGGCCAGCGCCGCGCTCGAGGCCCTGGCAGGCAGCAGCAACGCCAACCTCGCCAGTGCCACACTGGCGGCCAGCAGCCAAGTGGGCACGTCCATGCTGTCGGCCATGCGCCAGATGAGCAGCAGTTCAAGCTTGCTGGTCGGGCTTGAGTCGGCGCAAACACCTGAGCTGGCCGTAACTGGCATCCCCAGCAGTGCGCGCAACTTGAATGATCCAAACGCACGAGGCCGCGTGTGGCTGCAAGGTATCGGCAGCTACGGCAAGCTCGATGGCCAGCACGGCAATGAGTCTTCACAGCAACGCACACAAGGCAGCCTGCTGGGTATTGACTGGTCCTTGTCGCCGCTCTGGCGCCTGGGTGTACTGGGCGGCTATTCGAAGACCGATATGGACAGCCACAACGTTGATAATTCATTACGCAGCTGGCACGCGGGGGCATATGCCGTACGCCAGGATGGCCCATTGGCGTTGCGCCTGGGGGCTGCGTACAGCCAACACAGGGGTAACAACAAGCGCACAGTAGAGTTCGCAGGTTTCAGCGAGCGACCCAAGGGTGATTACGACGCCGATAGCCAGCAAGCCTTTGCCGAACTGGGTTACATGCTGGGTAACGGCCGATTGAATATCGAGCCCTTCGCCAACCTCGGCTATCAGCGCTATCACCGCGACAACTACCGCGAGAAAGGCGGTGATGCTTCACTCAAGGTGGATGCACAAACCCAGGACAATGTCAGCAGTACCTTCGGGGTACGCCTGGCACATCTGAGCCAACTGGACAATGGCATCAGCCTGACCCCCCAGGCCAGCTTCGGCTGGCGGCACCTCTATGGCAATGTCGACAGCAAGACTCGGCAGGCTTTTTTGATTGGCGGCGACGCTTTCAATATTGAAGGCAGCGCACTGGACCGCGACAGCTTGATGGTTGAAGTGGGGTTGGCGGTGGGTTTGTCTGCGCAGCAGAACCTGAGTGTCGGTTACAACGGCGAGCTGGGCAGCAATAGCCGCAATCATGCGGTGGTCGGCCAGTGGCAGATGAGTTTCTAAAGCAATCGATGCACGCTGGCGTGAAGCCGGGCATCCACCATGATGCCCGTTCGGGTCAGGCTCGGCTCAGGTAGTTTTCGATATTGCCCATTTGTTCGTCCCAGCCACGGGAGTTCATCTTGAAAGCTTTCTGACGCCGCGCTTCGGGGACCTGGTCAAAACCGGACTCGACTACCCGCAAGAGGATGCCTGGAGCGCGATCTTCAATCGTGAACTCCACCAGCGTCGGTGTTTCCTTGTCGTAGTCGACGCCCTCTTCCACTGCGAAAGGATGCCACCAGAAAGAAAACAGCGTTTGTGGCAGGATGCGTTCGATCCTGGCCTTCCACACGACATGTTCGTAGCCTTTGTAGGTAATTGGCGCTTCGATGGTTTCTCCGGCCACAAAGGTTTTACCGTTAAGCGCGATACCGAACCACTGACCAAATTGCTCAGCCTGTGTGAGTGCCTCCCACACCTGTTTACGTGATGCGTTGAGCAGGACTTTGCGTTCGATGCGATCTAATACGTGCATAAGTCACCTCCTTCATTGAACAGTAGGCGACATCAACCAATGCGCAACCTTGCGTTGTGCGCGATGATGATGACCCCTCCTTGCCTGGCCATAGGTTATGACTGACCCACTGAATGGAAGTTGCTTGTGCAAAGGTGTGCGCTACCAAGTGGACAGCCTGGACATGCCCATCAGCCACTGCCACTGCGAAAGCTGCCGCAAGGCACACGCGGCCGCGTTTGTCGCCACGGCTGGGGTGATGCGTGAGCATTTTCGCTGGACACAGGGTGAGGAACTACTGTCGTCCTTTGAGTCTTCGCCGGGTAAATTCAGGCATTTCTGTTCGCGTTGCGGCGCGCATCTGATCGCTGAACGTGGGCATCAACCCCACGTGATTGTGCGGGTGGCGACGCTGGATGATGATCCGGGCGTCAGGCCCACCTCGCATATCTGGACGGCCCATGAAGTGCCCTGGCTGGCCTATGACGGCGTAGCGCGCTGGGACGAATGGAAGGTCTGAGTCAAACCCGTGGATCGCCGGGAGCCTTGGCCGGCGCTGCATATTGCGGCTTGAGGTGGCCTTCCTGGTCGAGCAGCCAGGCATCCATGATCTGGCGCACCACGGGCCCGGCTACACGGCCGCCGGCCTCACCGTTTTCGATCATGACTGAAATTACGATTTTCGGATGTTCGGCCGGCGCGAAGCCGACGAACAAGGCGTTATCGCGATGCCGCTCCAACGTCTTGTTGCGGTTGTAGCGCTCACCCTGCTTGATTGCCACCACCTGGGCGGTACCACTCTTGCCGGCGATACGGTATTGGGCGCCTTGCGCTGCCGCCCGGGCGATACCGCGGGGATCGTGCATCACCAACTGCATGCCGTGGTTGACCTGCTCCCAGTCACGCGGGTCCTTGAGCACCACGTTGGGCATCGGATGTTCATCTACCGGAGCCACACCATTGATGGTCTTGGCCAGGTGCGGTCGGTTCCATACACCTTTGTTGGCGATCAATGCAGTGGCCTGGGCCAATTGCAGTGGCGTCACCTGCATATAGCCCTGGCCAATGCCGAGGATCACGGTTTCGCCTGGGAACCACGGCTGGCGACGGGTGGCACGCTTCCAGGCTTGGGATGGCATCAGGCCGGCAGATTCTTCGAACATATCCAGGGACACTTTCTGGCCCAGGCCGAACTCAGCCAGATAGTCGTGCAGGCGATCAATTCCGAGTTTATGGGCCAGGTCATAGAAGTAAGTGTCGTTGGAACGCATGATGGCCGCGTCCATGTCCACCCAGCCGTCACCGCTGTGGTTCCAGTTGCGGTATTTGTGGTCAAAGTCTGGCAACTGATAGTAACCCGGGTCGAACACTCGGGTTTGTGGGGTAACGACACCACTGTCGAGACCGGCAATGGCCACTTCCGGCTTGATGGTTGAACCTGGCGCATAGAGCCCGCGTAGCACGCGGTTGAACAGCGGTCGGTCAATGGAGTCGTGCAGCGCGGCGTACTCTTTAAAGCTGATGCCGGTGACGAACAGGTTCGGATCGAAACTCGGTTTGCTGACCATAGCCAGTACTTCACCGGTTTGCGGGTCGAGCGCAACTACCGAACCACGGCGGTCGCCCAAGGCCTCTTCGGCAGCTTCCTGTAGCTTGACGTCGAGGCTCAGGACGATGTTTTTGCCAGGGATCGGATCGGTGTGCTTGAGCACACGCAGCACACGGCCCTGTGCGTTGGTCTCCACCTCTTCATAACCGACGTGACCATGCAGTTCAGACTCGTAAAAGCGCTCGATTCCGGTCTTGCCGATGGATTGGGTACCACGGTACTCCACCGAATCAAGGGTCTTGGATTCTTTTTCGTTGATGCGACCGACGTAACCGATGGAGTGGGCAAAGTGCGCGCCCAGAGGGTAATGGCGAACGAATTGTGGCTCGACGTCCACCCCAGGTAGGCGGAACTCGTTGACGGCCAAAACGGCGATCTGCTCTTCGGTCAACTCGTAGAACAACGTGACGGGAACAAACGGGTGACGGGCCTGCTTGAGCGCCTTATCAAACACTGCACGGTCTTCGGCAGGCAGGTGCAATAGATTGACGATCTCGTCCAGCTCAGCCTTGAGGTCGGCGGTGCGCTCACGGGTGATGGTCAGGTTATAACTAGGGCGGTTGTCAGCCAGGACTACGCCATTACGGTCATAGATCAAGCCGCGAGTCGGTGTAATGGGCAGTACGTGGACCCGGTTGTTTTCGGAAATTGTGGAGTGGTAGTCGTACTGCACCACCTGCAGGAAATACATGCGTCCTACCAGCGCACATGTGATCCCAATTACCAGCAACGCGCAGGCGAGCAAGCGTTTGTTGACCAGGCGGTTTTCTTTTTCGTGATCTTTGATTGGTATCGGTTCAGGCATTTCTACAGCATCTCGTTGGAAAAGGTCGACGCCGCATCCTGCGGATAAGGATCAATCCTTGTGAAAATGTGCTGCACCATAGCAAAAATGCAGAAACACTTTGTATCGAATTCCCTCAACGGCAGCTTATTTAATGTTGCCAGAAGCGCTGGAATTTTCGAGCGCCCAAAACAAAACCCCAACTGCTTTCGCAATTGGGGTTTCGGAAT
>NZ_SMOF01000001.1:2162476-2203741 GCF_018135665.1 Pseudomonas sp. B2021 | reverse complement strand
TTGTTTACCAAGGAGTTTTCCGTTTCGACTGCGCCGGAAGTGGGGCGAATTATAGGCTTCCAGAATCTGCCGTCAACCCAATTATTCAGTTTTCCTATCAAAAACCTCAAAAACCCGAAACTTCCACTATATAGATAGCAACGAGACAGTTTTTGCGCAATATATTGCTCATTCGCCGGCAGTTAAGCATCATAGCGCCACGTATTTATCGATCATGACTTCGGAAGAACTCCCGCAATGACCACCCCTCCTCGCAGCCTGGCATCCGCATTGTTTCCGATCGGCCTGCTATTAATCGCCATGGCGTCCATCCAATCCGGTGCGTCATTGGCCAAAAGCATGTTCCCTATCGTCGGAGCACAGGGCACCACTGCCCTGCGCTTGGTTTTTGCCAGTGTGATCATGCTGGTGCTATTACGCCCATGGCGCGCCACGCTGACAGCCAAGTCCTTGCGCACGGTGATCATTTACGGGATGGCGCTGGGCGGCATGAACTTCCTCTTCTATATGTCCCTTCGCACCGTACCGCTGGGGATTGCAGTAGCACTCGAATTCACAGGCCCGCTTGCCGTCGCTATTTATGCCTCGCGCCGAGCTGTCGATTTCCTGTGGATTGCCCTGGCAATCATTGGCCTGCTGCTGTTGATTCCGATGGGTGAGGCCAGTAGCGGTATCGACTGGATCGGCGCGGCTTACGCGCTGGGCGCAGGCGGATGCTGGGCACTCTATATTTTGTTCGGCCAAAAAGCAGGGAACGACAATGGTGTTCAGACCGCCGCACTCGGCGTGATGATTGCCGCCCTGTTCGTCGCACCGATCGGCATCGTGCATGCGGGCGCCGCGCTGCTGACACCTGCCCTGATCCCTATCGCCATCGGCGTCGCGATTCTCTCCACGGCCTTGCCCTATACGTTGGAGATGGTCGCGCTGACTCGGCTGCCCGCCCGCACGTTCGGCACGTTGATGAGTATCGAACCGGCGTTCGGCGCCCTTTCCGGCCTGTTCTTTCTGCATGAGCATTTATCTCTAGCCCAATGGCTGGCCATCACCTGCATTATCCTGGCTTCGGTAGGCGCCACGTTGACGATGCGTAACGAATCCAAACCGCTGGTGCCCGCCGACTGATCGTCTTTGAAGCCAGCGCTGGTATTTGCCGCTCATTTAGGCCATGTTTAGGCCGTAACCGAATGTCATTCATGGAGAATTTCGGCACGGACAGCATGAACGCTTCGCTCGAGAGCGAGTAAAGCGGCTCTGTTCTTTTGCAGGGCGGCTATTAAGGATGGGAATGAAACGAATTTTGATACTGTTGCTGGTTGTGGGCATCGCTGGCTGTGCTGCAACCACAAAAACAGAAGTGAAACGGGGTAAGAAAGGGCTGCATATCAACTGTTCGGGCCTGTCCTCCTCCTGGGACCAGTGCTACACCAGTGCTGCCAACTCATGCGGCGCCAAGGGCTACCGGGTGATCGCCAAATCCGGCGATAACTCCGAGGAGCCTGGGGACTACCCCTTCGGTCTCAACCCTGCCGGCTATACCAGCCGTAGCATGATCGTCATCTGCAAATAGTTGCCCGAGCAGTCTGTCCTGACTGCTCATCTTAAATCCCGGCCATTTGCGGCATGAAGGCTAAACTCCTGCTCGACCATCGAGCCAATGGAGTTCCCATGCCGCACAACAAGAAAATCGTATTAGTAGTGGGTGCCGGAGACGCAACCGGCGGCGCCATAGCCAGACGCTTTGCCCGCGAAGGCTACATCGCCTGCGTCACCCGTCGCAGCGCCGACAAACTGCAGCCCCTGGTAGACAGCATTCAGTCAGCCGGCGGTGAAGCCCATGGCTTTGCCTGTGATGCACGTAAAGAAGAAGACGTGATCGCACTGGTCGAGCAAATCGAAACCGAGCTGGGGCCTATTGAAGCGTTCGTCTTCAACATCGGCGCCAATGTGCCTTGCAGCATTCTGGAAGAAACCGCGCGCAAGTACTTCAAGATCTGGGAGATGGCGTGCTTCTCCGGCTTCCTGAACGCACGGGAAGTCGCCAAGCGCATGGTCACGCGCAACCGCGGCACTATCCTGTTCACCGGCGCCACCGCCGGCTTGCGCGGGAGCGCAGGGTTTGCCGCCTTCGCCGGCGCCAAACACGGGATACGCGCCCTGGCACAAAGCATGGCGCGGGAGTTGGGCCCGATGAACATCCATGTCGCCCATGTGGTGGTCGACGGCGCCATCGATACCGACTTCATTCGCGAGAATTTCCCGCAAAAGTACGCCCTCAAGGATCAGGACGCCCTCCTCAACCCTGACCATATTGCCGACAACTATTGGTTCCTGCATCGCCAGCCACGGGACGCCTGGACGTTCGAACTGGACCTGCGCCCCTGGAACGAAACCTGGTGACGCCCCCTATAACAATAAGCAGCGAGTACAGACCATGAGTAAAACCCTGGAGTTTTTCTTTGATCTCGGCAGCCCCGCCACTTACCTGGCCTATACCCAGTTGCCGGCGCTGTGTGCCGAAACCGGCGCACAGGTGGTGTATCAACCCATGCTATTGGGCGGTGTATTCAAGGCCACGGGCAATGCCTCGCCGATCACGGTGCCCGCCAAGGGTCGCTACATGCTCGATGACCTGGCGCGTTACGCCAAACGCTACAACGTGCCGCTCAGGTTCAACCCGCACTTTCCCATCAATACCTTGCTGCTGATGCGCGCTGTCACCGGCATTCAAATCCACCAGCCTGAGCGCTTCCTCGACTTCATCGACTGCCTTTTCCGAGCACTATGGGTGGAAGGCCGTCACTTGGGCGACCCAGAGGTCGTGGCCAATGTGCTCACCGAACAGGGGTTCGATCCCGAGCAGGTACTGGCCCTGTCAAACGATGCAGCCGTCAAGGACGCTCTCAAGGACAAAACCGAACAAGCCATTAAGCGCGGCGTGTTCGGCGCTCCCAGTTTCTTTGTAGGAAACCAGCTGTTCTTCGGCCAGGACCGTCTGGACTTTGTGCGTGAAGCGCTCAGCTAGATATCGATTGCAGCCGGCAATGCCTTGGCTGCAACCGATCAAATCGCCGCAGTGCGCACCTGCAACCACTCAAGCGCTGCACCATTGAGCAGCGGGCTCAAACGCTCACGCACCTGGGCGTGATACGCGTTGAACCATTCACGCTCATCCGCCGTCAGCAACGACGGCTCCAAGCACCGGGTATCAATCGGGCACAGGGTCAGGGTTTCGAACTTGAGGAATTCGCCAAACTCGGTCTTGCCCGCTTCACGGTTCAACACCAGGTTCTCAATGCGCACGCCCCAACGGCCAGGGCGATAAGTACCCGGCTCAATTGACGTAATCATCCCTGGCTGCATCGCCGTTTGTGGCGCCGCAGCGGCTTGATAGGCAATCACCTGCGGGCCCTCATGCACGTTGAGGAAATAACCTACGCCGTGGCCTGTACCGTGACCGTAGTCCACGCCTTCTGCCCAGATCGGTGCCCGGGCAATGGCATCCAGCAACGGTGAAAGAATGCCTTTGGGGAACTGCGCACGGGACAGGGCAATCACGCCCTTGAGTACCCGCGTGCAATCGCGCTTCTGTTCCTCACTCGGTGTACCGATGGGCACCATCCGCGTGATGTCCGTGGTTCCGCCCAGGTACTGGCCGCCCGAGTCGATCAACAGCAAGCCATCACCTTCGATCAGCGCATGCTCTTCTTCGGTGGCGTGGTAATGCGGCATCGCGCCGTTGGCATTGAAGGCGGCAATGGTGTTGAAGCTCAGCGATACATAGCCTGGGCGGCGGGTACGCGCAGCGGTCAGGTGTTCGTCAATCGTCAGTTCGGTAATGCGCTCGCGGCCCAGGGCACTGTCGAGCCAGGCAAAGAATTCGCACAGCGCCGCACCATCCTGTTCCATGGCTTGGCGGATATGTTCCGCGTCTGCCAGGCTCTTGCGGGATTTGGCCAGTGTGGTGGGGTTGAGGCTTTCAACCAGCTTGACGCCCGCGTCGAGGTTTTCCAGCAAGCCGGCGGTGACGCGGGCCGGGTCTACTTGCAAGCTTGCGCCCGCCGGTACCGCTCGCAGCGCGTGCGCCACCTCGCTGTAATCACGCAGGGTCACGCCATCCTGCTCAAGCACCGCCCGCAGAGGCGCATCGACCTTGCCCAACGCCACAAACAAAGTCGCCTGCTGCTGATTGATCAAGGCAAAGGACACAAACACCGGATTGAACGACACATCAGCGCCGCGCAGGTTGAATAGCCAGGCGATGTCATCCAGCGTCGCGATGAAATGCCAGTCGGCGCCCTTGTCTTTCAAACTGGCGCGCAAAGCGGCCAGTTTCTCGCCACGACTGACCGTGGCCTGGGGCGGCAGATGCTGATAGATCGGCTGGTTCGGCAGCGCCGGGCGGTCTTGCCAGACATCATTGAGTACATCGATATCGGTACGCAGACGCGCGCCACGCTCGGCCAACTTGCCACCCAGGGTGCGTGCCGAGGCCACGGCCATGACCGCGCCGTCCACCGCCACCACGCCACCCTCAGGGGTTTGCTCCGCCAACCACTCCAGCGGCCCAGGCTGACCCGGTTGCAGCTTCACCAACTCGATACCGCTGCCCTTGAGTTCCTTGGTCGCCTGTTCCCAGTAACGGCTGTCCGCCCAGACCCCGGCAAACTCCGCCGTGACGATCAGGGTGCCCACCGAACCATGAAAGCCGGACAACCACTGACGCCCTTGCCAGTAACCCGGCAAATATTCGGACAGGTGCGGGTCCGCCGATGGCACCAGCAGGGCATGAATGCCTTCGCGGCGAATCAGTTCACGGGTGTGCGCCAGGCGCTGGGGAACCGTTCCATGGGTCAAAGGCTGCGTACTCATTGTGTCTCCTGCTAACCACTAATAATTGTTATGTGTTGCGAATGATAAATCAGACCGCCCAGAATGCCGGCGCACTCGCCAACGCGGCCTTGATCAACTGCGCGGCCTGGTCGATATCCTGTTCGGTGGTGAACCGGCCCAGGCTCAAGCGAATAGTGCGAGCGGCACTGCGGGCGTCATGCCCCAAGGCCAGGAGCACATGGGACGGCGCATTGCTGGCCGAATTGCACGCTGAAGTCGCGGAAAAGGCAATGCCTGCACTCAATGCGGCTGAATTGAATTCGCCTTCGCTGAAGGTAAGGCTCAATGTGTGCGGAATACGCTGGGTTGGGCTGCCATTAAGACGCAAGCCGGCAACCGACGCCAACTGATCCAGCAAGCGCTGGCGCAGCGCGACAATCGTGGCCTTCTCATCCGCGAAAGACGCCGCCGCAAGGGCAAACGCCGTGCCCATACCGGCAATCTGATGGGTCGCCAGGGTGCCGGAGCGCAAACCGCCTTCGTGGCCACCGCCGTGAATCTGCGCCAATACCTTCTGCTGCGCCCGCGGCCCGACATATAACGCGCCGATGCCCTTGGGCCCATACAACTTATGAGCAGAGAACGACATCAGGTCCACCGGCCACTGGGCCAGGTCGATAGCCACCTTGCCCGTCCCTTGCGCCGCGTCCACATGGAACAACGCGCCCTGCTCACGCACCCGCGCGCCAATGGCCGGGATATCGTTGAGGGTCCCGAGTTCGTTGTTGACCAGCATCAGCGAGACAAGAAAGGTGTCCTCGCGCAAGGCTTCGCTGACCGCCTCGACGCTGATCAAGCCGTCTGCATCCGGTACCAGGTAAGTCACTGCCACACCGGCTTCCTGCAATTGCCGCGCGGTGTCCAGCGTGGCCTTGTGTTCGATCTGGCTGGTGATGATATGCCCACCCGCCACACCACGGCCCTGGGCCACGCCCTTGAGCGCAAGGTTGTTGGATTCTGTGGCACCGGAGGTCCAGACGATCTGCTCGGCCTGCGCCCCCACCAACTCGGCCACCTGGCGACGCGCCTGTTCAACCTTCTGCCTAGCCGCTTGGCCGAATGCATGGGAACTGGACGCAGGGTTGCCGAAATGGGCGTTGAAACCCAGACACTCGACCATCACCTGGATAACTCGCTCATCCACCGGCGTGGTGGCGGCGTAGTCGAAATACAACGGACGTTTATTCATGAGGTTAAAACTCGCAGAGCGTATTCCCAAGAGCAGCGTCTCGGGGGCATCGACCAGAACAGAGGTCGTCAGGTTTAACCGATCGAATGCCATTAAAGAAGGTAACTTTATTTAAATGTGCGTAGGAACGCTCCTGGAATTGAGCTTAACAGGCTGAAGTAGCCCCATGGCAAACAAAAAGCCCGAGGTTCCTTGTGGGAAGCCTCGGGCTTTTTGATGCAAGAAGCGCGCTCAACTGGGGCGGCCATGCAGGACCACGCTGCGCTCGGCGTTCATTTCACCTTGGCGATCAAAACCGAAAGGCTTTTGTGGCTGGCCAAGCAACGCGGCGCGCTGGCGTTGATAGTCGTCAAACGACAAGCCGCGACGGCCCAGGGCTTCCAGGGCCAACTGCTTGGTTTCCTCGGCCGTATAGGGACGCAACTCCGGGGAAGGCTGGGTCGCACAACCCGCAAGGACAGAGGTGACAAGTAAAAAGGAAACAGCGAGGAAACGTTTCATGGCGTTGGCCCTGCGAAGGTGGTTTCGAGTCAATGAACACAGGCTACTCCCGGCCCCTCTCGCTGAAAAATCATCGTCCGTGATAGTCGCTATCACGCGTATCGGCGCCTAGGCGGAAACACCTCCATATTCATTTAAGTTCTATAAATATAGAAACACCTTCATTTACGAATTAAGACGCTACCTCTATAAAGACTTTGCGTGCAGCCCGCTGCCCATCAGGCAACAGCCCTTCAACAAAGCCCGAACTCCCATGAGAGGTCACCATGCAGCTGTTCACCCTGCCGCCCTCGCCTGCCCTAGCCACCTCGATCCGCGCCACAGCCCAGGTTTTCGAAGACCCAAAGTCCCAGGCCCTGCTCGACCATATCCAGCAAGTGGCCCCCAGCGAAGCCAGCGTGCTGATCATTGGCGAAACCGGCACCGGCAAAGAACTTGTTGCACGGCATATCCACCACCTCAGTGCGCGGCGAAACCGGCCCTTCGTGGCGGTGAACTGCGGGGCCTTTTCGCAATCCCTGGTGGAAGCCGAGTTGTTCGGCCATGAGAAAGGCGCCTTTACCGGTGCCCTCAGCGCCAAGGCCGGCTGGTTCGAAGAGGCTGACGGCGGCACCTTGTTTCTAGATGAGATCGGCGATTTGCCGATGGCCATCCAGGTCAAGCTGCTGCGGGTGCTACAGGAGCGAGAGGTGGTGCGCCTGGGTTCGCGCAAGCGCATTGCTATCGATGTGCGAGTCCTGGCGGCCACCAATGTACAACTGGAAAAGGCCATCAATGTTGGGCGTTTCCGTGAAGACCTCTACTACCGCCTCAATGTAGTCAGCCTGGCATTGAGCCCGCTGCGCGAACGTACCGGCGATATCCTGCCACTGACCCGGCACTTCATCCAAACCTACAGCCAGCGCCTGGGTTACGGCCCGATCAGCGTGAGCCACCTGGCCGAGCATAAGCTCAAGCGCTACAGCTGGCCGGGCAATATCCGTGAGCTGGAGAACGTGATTCATCACACCCTGCTGATCTGCCGCAACGCTGTGATCGAACCCGACGACCTGCGCCTGTCGGGCCTGCGCATCGAACGCCAGAACGACAACGACACCGATCCCAGTGCAGAAGCCCTGCTGGCGCGGGCGTTTCAAAAGCTCTTCGAGGAACAGGCCGGCGCCCTGCATGAAAAGGTCGAGGACGCTTTATTGCGCGCTGCTTATCACTTCAGCCACCACAACCAAGTGCACACCGCCAACTTGCTGGGACTGAGCCGCAACGTCGCTCGCGCTCGCCTGATCAAGATCGGCGAACTGGCGGTAAGCAAGCGCAGGCCCGGGGAAAATGTGCAAGGCGAACGGATGCTGCACCTATCCATTTAGTCGGCAGTGCAAGGCATCGTCCTGATTGCGCTCAAAACTGCGCAGTACCTGGAATGCGCCAAAGGTCACGGCCGTGGCCCGGTGAGCACGGATCAGCGTCCAGAAATCTTCGCCGCCTTGCTCAAAACATTTAAAGGCGGCCTCACCCTCCTCGCGCGACTGCCATTGCAAATAATTGAGCACCCTGCGCCCGTCATCGCTGACCTGTACGCTGGCACTCAAGAAGCCGCCATGGCGCACGGCCAGACGCTCGCTCTGGGTGGCCAAGGCGGCCACCAGGGCGGATTGCTGACGGGGTTCGATGTGAAATTCGATCAGTTGAGTGAAGCTGCGACTCTTCTCTGATACCGGCATGAAAACTCCCCTCTCTCTGTAGGCAGAATCTTGCGATTCGATGCCACGCAGGGTAAAACCTCTAGTTAAGTCGAGGTCAAGCACTGTTTGGGAGAGGTTCATGCTCACTAAGGAACTCAGCGTCGGTCAGCTCGCAGCCCGCAGCGGCGTGGCGGTGACCGCCCTGCACTTCTACGAGGCCAAAGGGCTGATCAAGAGTAATCGCAATGCCGGTAACCAGCGGCGTTATCCACGTGATGTGCTGCGGCGCGTGGTGCTGATCAAGATCGCCCAGCGCTTGGGCATTCCGCTGGCCAACATTGGCGAGGCATTGCAGGCCTTGCCCGATGGGCGCACACCCAATGCTCAAGACTGGGAGCGCCTGTCGGCGTTGTGGCGTGAAGACCTGGATGAGCGCATCAACAAGCTGATGCTGCTACGCGACAAGCTCAATGGCTGCATCGGTTGCGGGTGCTTGTCGATGGAGGCGTGCCCGTTGCGCAATCAGGACGATAAGCTCGCTGAGTATGGGCCAGGCGCCCAGTTGCTGGAGCCCACCACACAGCCTTGATAAAAGCACCTCGTCGGTTGCCCGCAGACCACGCATTACGTGGCCTATAGTGAAATGCTCGTACCTCGACTCAAGGAGAACGTTATGAGCGTTAAAGCTATTCCCGAGGGTTATCAGGGCATTACCCCCTATCTGGGCATCAACGAGGCCGCAAAGGCAATCGAGTTCTACAAGAAGGCCTTTGGCGCCTCAGTGTTCATGCGCCTGGACATGCCTGACGGCAGGGTCGGCCATGCGGAACTGCGCATTGGCGAAGCGGTGATCATGCTGGGCACGCCCTGCGACGAAACGGCCCTGCGCAATCCCGACGCACATCCCAGTGTCGGCCTGCACCTGTATGTGAATGACGTGGACGAACAATTCAAACAGGCAATTGATGCCGGCGCCAGCGTGTTATCCAAGCCGCAGGATCAGTTCTATGGGGATCGCTCGGCGAGTGTGAAGGATCCGTTCGGGCACCTGTGGTTCCTGGCGACTCACAAGGAAGACCTGAGCGAGGAACAGATCCGCCAGCGTGCCATGCAAATGTTCAAGCAAGGCGGATAGTTGCAGCGCAATCAGCGCCCGGCATCAATCCCCTGTGGGAGCGGGCTTGCCCGCGATGGCGACGGGTCAGTCAATTAATCTGCAACTGAACCACCGCCATCGCAGGCAAGCCAGCTCCCACATTTAGACCTCAGCGCGTCAGATAGAAAGGCGTCGGCTGGCAGGCAGCTATGTCTCAAAGGTTACGCCACACACCCTGAAAGCGATCCTGAAACATTTTCTTTCATATCCCCCTTAGGGATTTCTCATTCTCATCCGTCTTAACTTAGATACAGCCTGTCGCGTCAGCAAAAGCTACGACTGGCCTTTTCCGGGCCTCTATCGCCCCCTCCGATCAAGACCCCCATTCATATGTCGAAGAAGTCACGCTCCAAACTCTGGTTTCTCGTCCATAGCTGGCTGGCATTGCCCATCTGGTTCTTTGTACTGATCGTCTGCGTCACCGGCACCCTGGCCGTGGTGAGCCAGGAAATCGTGTGGCTGGCCAACCCGGATATCCGCGCCAGCAAGCCGTCGGATGATGCCCAGCCGCTGAGCTTTGACCAGGTGATCGCGGCCATAAAGCGCGATGAACCCAAGGCTATTGTCCAGTCCATCATCCGCCCGGATGAATCGCACTTCGCGCTAAGCGTTGGCCTCAGCTACCCGGATGGGCGCTCCGTGGAGGTGTATGCCAACCCCTATACCGGCGCGATCCAGGGCATCAGCCCCTCGTTCAACTTCCAGCAATTCACCCGCGCCCTGCATGGTTGGTGGCTGGTGCCGTTCACCAATGGGTACAGCTGGGGCTGGTACCTGGTGTCTGCGTTGGGCTTGCCGCTGCTCGCTTCGCTGGTCACCGGGCTGGTTGTGTACAAGCGCTTCTGGAAAGGCTTCCTGCGCCCTACCCTGCGCATCCGCCACGGCGCGAGAATCTTCTGGGGCGACTTTCACCGTCTGAGCGGCATCTGGTCGATCTGGTTTATCGCGGTCATTTCAATCACCGGCACCTGGTTCCTGATCGAGGCTGTCCTGGGCGACAACCAGATATCCATTTCCAGCGAACCCATCGTGCCAGTGATTGCGCGGGAAAAGGTGCCGTTGTCGGCACCGGGCGTACCGGCACCGATGATCCCCATCGACAAGGCGATCGACATCGCCGCCGAGAAAATCCCCGGCCTGGACGCCAGCTTTGTGTTCATGCCAAGCAACGCCTACAGCCACCTGCAGATCGGCGGGCGTGGCTGGTACCCGTTGATGTTCCAGACCGCACAACTGAACCCCTATGACGGTGAAATCGCGCTCTCGAACTTATTGTCCGACCGCACCCCGCTGGAGTTCGTCACCGAGTCGATGCGCCCGCTGCACACCGGGGACTTTGGCGGTTTGTGGATCAAGCTGATCTGGGCGTTCTTCGGCCTGGTGCTGAGCATGATGGTATTGAGCGGCCTGCTGATCTGGACCAAGCGCACTGCCCTGGCCACCCTCAACGCCCTCAAGCGCGAGGCCAAGACGCAACGTCAAACCGCGCCCATCCCGGCCATGCACGCCGAAACCTCGGAGGCCCAGCGATGAGCAAGGTCGCGACCGTACCGCCGTCCCCGCTGCGCGCCTTCTGGCTGAAATGGCGTTTCCATATCAACATCCTGCTGTTGCTGGTGCCGTTGGGGTTCATGCCCAAGTACTTTGCCGACGCCGCGCTGTTTCGCGGGGATACCGGCATCGGCGAACGCGTGGCCGGGCAAGTGCAAGTCGGGCCCTGGAGCCTGACGCTGGCTGAGTTTCGCAACGAAGGCCCGAGCCCGGATCCGGCTGGCCCGATGAAGTTCTTCAACGCAGCCCTGTGCGACACCTGCGCCGAGCAGGTCAAGGCCACTTACCTGCGTATCGGCAAACCCCGCAGCCTGCGCGCCGCCGGAGTGATCTTCTTCGGCACGCCGTATCGCATGGGCGCCGCCCTGCCAATCCCCGAACGCACCCCGGCGGACGCCGAAATATGGGTGACCATGGAAGGCTGGGACGGAAGCATGCACCAGGGTTCCATCCCGCTGAGCCAGGCCTCGCCTGCCACCATTGCCTGGCTGAACAAGCAAGGAGTCAAACCATGATGTTCAAGCGCCTCACCCGCGCCGCGCTGTTGCTGTGCGCCGGCCTGAGCACCACCGCCTTCGCCCATAACCCGATGTGCGAATGCAAGGAAATCCCCGGCGAGCAGATCCAGTGCAAAGGCGGTTTTTCCGACGGCAGTGGCGCCCCCGGCGTAACCCTGGATGTGATCGGCTACGACGAAACCATCCTGGTGCCGGGCAAGCTCGGCGAGGATTCGACCCTGACCTTCAAGAAGCCCACCGCCGAGTTCTACGTGCTGTTCGATGCCGGCCCCGGCCACGTGGTGGAAATCGACCAAGCGGATATCCCGTCGCAATGAGTACCACACAGGTTGTACGCCCCGCCGGGGCGGGCCACGAAACCCTTTATGTGCTGCTGTTGTGTCTGATCATCCTCGCGGTGGCGGGCACGGTCGTGGCGCTGCACGGGGAAACCCAGGAAGTCGCGGCGGTACCAAGCCACCAGCTGGACGCCCGCCGCGACCTGAGCGCGGCCGAGCAAGGCATCTACGCCGACCTGCGGGTGACCCTGGATGAAATCCACCTGTTGCAGCAGGAGCACAGCGCCCTGCCGACGCCTGAGCAACTGGCCGAAGAAGGCTTCGCGCCGTTTGCCCAGGACGCCAGCTCGGTCAGCCGTGGTGGCCATCGCTGGGAGTTGCTGGCACCCGCCGCCTACCTGGGTTTGAGCCAGGCGCCGGCCACCAGCGGTTCGCTGCTGATGCGCGTGCAAGGCAGCGAGCCGGATATCTGGCTCAACCGCAGCGCCAACCTTGCCGCCCCGTCCGACCTCACTGACCAAGCGCTGATCGCGGCCGGCTGGCAGCAGGTGGTCGCGCAATTCGATGCCGGCGTCACCCGCCAGCACCGTCACTGAACGAGAAGACCGATTGCCCATGTCTATGTCATCGCCCCTGTTACGCCTGTTAATGGTTGGCCTGTTCAGCCTGATGCTCGCCCCCCTTGCCAACGCCGAGGCGGCCAAGCGCCTGCGTATCGGCATTACCTTGCACCCCTATTACAGCTATGTAACCAATATCGTGGGCGACAAGGCCGAAGTGGTGCCGCTGATTCCCGCCGGTTTCAACCCCCACGCCTACGAGCCGCGCGCCGAAGACATCAAGCGCATCGGCACCCTGGATGTCATCGTGCTCAACGGCGTCGGCCATGACGACTTCGCCGACCGCATGATCGCCACCAGCGAGCGCCCGGACATCAAGGTGATCGAAGCAAACGCCAACGTGCCGTTGCTCGCCGCCACCGGTAACGCGGCACGCGGTGCGGGCAAGGTGGTCAACCCGCACACCTTCCTGTCGATCAGCGCGTCGATTGCCCAAGTCAATAACATTGCCCGTGAGTTGGGCAAGCTCGACCCGGACAACGCCAAAACCTACACCCAGAACGCCCGCGCCTATGGCAAGCGCCTGCGCCAGATGCGCGCCGACGCCCTGGCCAAGCTGACCAGCGCGCCCAACCCGGACCTGCGCGTCGCCACTGTGCACGCGGCCTATGACTACCTGTTGCGCGAGTTTGGCCTGGAAGTCACCGCCGTGGTCGAGCCGGCCCACGGTATCGAGCCAAGCCCCAGCCAGCTGAAAAAGACCATCGATGAACTGCGCGCCCTGGATGTGAAAGTGATCTTCTCGGAGATGGACTTCCCGTCCACCTACGTCGATACCATCCAGCGTGAATCTGGAGTCAAGCTGTACCCGCTGTCGCATATTTCCTACGGCGAATACAGCGCCGAGAAGTACGAAGTGGAGATGACCGGCAACCTCAACACCGTGGTCCGCGCGATTCAGGAGTCGGGAGCATGACCGCCGCGCAGCAACTGAACGCCGCCAGCGTCGGCCCGACCCTGAACTTCGACCAGGTCTCGCTGACCCTGGGGCGCACCGTGATTCTCGATGGCGTGAGCTTCCAGGTACAGCCGGGCAGCATCCATGCGCTGGTCGGCCCCAATGGCGGCGGCAAAAGCTCGCTGATCAAGACCCTGCTGGGGCAAACGCCGCACCAGGGGCGCTTGAGCCTGGAGTGGCCAACCACACCCGGCACCGTCGGTTACGTGCCCCAGGCGCTGGAATTTGATCGGGGCCTGCCGATGACCGTGGACGATTTCATGGCTGCCATGTGCCAGCGTCGCCCGGCGTTTCTGGGCCTGTCCAGGCATTACGCGGCGGCGATTGGCGATGCCCTCGAGCGCGTCGGCATGCAAGACAAGCGCAAGCGCCGCATGGGCGCGTTGTCCGGCGGTGAGCGCCAGCGCGTACTGCTGGCCCAGGGGCTGATTCCTGCGCCGCAGTTGCTGGTGCTGGACGAGCCGATGTCGGCCCTCGACGAGGCGGGTATCCAAGTGTTCGAACGGCTGCTGAACGACTGGCGCCTGGCCGGGATTACGGTGCTGTGGATCGAGCACGACCTGGAGGCCGTGGGCCGCCTGGCGGATCGCGTCACCGGTCTGAACCGCCGCGTGCTGTTCGACGCCACACCCAAAGAGGCGCTGACCCCGGACCGCCTGCTCACTCTGTTCTCCACCCACCCTCGGAGCCCGGCGCCATGAATTATGAAGCCTTTCGCTTGATGGTCCAGGGCTGGGCCTCTTCCGGTTACCTGCCCGAAGCCCTGGCCTACGGTTTTGTGGTCAACGCCCTGCTCGCCGGCTTGTTGATCGGCCCGGTACTCGGCGGCCTGGGGACGCTGGTGGTGGTCAAGCGCTTTGCGTTTTTCTCCGAAGCGGTCGGCCATGCCGCACTGACCGGCGTGGCCGTGGGCATCCTGCTGGGCGAACCCTATACGGGGCCCTATGGCAGCCTGTTTGGCTACTGCCTGCTGTTCGGCATCCTGCTCAATTACCTGCGTAACCGCACCGGCCTGGCGCCCGACACCTTGATCGGCGTGTTCCTGTCGGTGTCCCTGGCACTGGGGGCAAGCCTGCTGCTGATCCTGGCCGGCAAGATCAACGTGCACATTCTCGAGAACGTGCTGTTTGGCTCGGTGCTGACGGTCAACGGCAACGACCTGCTGGTACTGGCCATTGTCGGCTCGCTGGTGATGGCCCTGGCATTGCCACTGTACAACCGCATCATGCTGGCCAGTTTCAACCCGCAATTGGCGGCAGTGCGCGGGGTGGCGGTGAAAAGCCTGGACTACTTGTTCGTGATCCTGGTGACCCTGATCACCGTGGCTGCGGTCAAGGTCATCGGCGCAATCCTGGTCGGTGCCTTGCTGGTGATTCCTGCCGCGGCGGCGCGCCTGTTGAGCCAGTCACTCAAAGGGTTTTTCTGGATCTCGGTGCTGATCGCTACCGTCAGCACCCTGTGCGGCATCCTGCTGCCGATCATCTTTGACCTGCCCATCCCCTCCGGCGCCGCCATCATTCTGGTTGCCGGGATCGCCTTCGCCTTCGCCGCCATCGCCCGTGGCGTTGTGCCCAGCCTCAAAGGGAATCTTGGATAATGCGCCCTGCCTTTCGCCCACTGGCCTTGGCCATCGCTTGCTTGATGAGTACGTCGGCGCTGGCCGTCGACGGTTTCGACGCCAAGGACTTCAAAGTCAACCAGGGCCTCGGTCACGCAGCCCTGACCAAGACCAAGCCGCCGGTCAAGGTGCTGGCCTCGCTGCCGATTACCTATGGTCTGGCCGAAGCGCTGCTCAAAGGCACCAACGTAGCGCTTGAACGCGCCGCGCCGGCCAATTTACCCGGCTCGCGGCAGGTGTCCTACTTCACCGGCCGCGGTGCTGCGGCATTGAACAAGTTGGCGCTGGACGCCGACGCGGCCATCGGCCTGCGCTCGCTGTGGGCCGATGACCCGCTGTACCCCGTGGCACGGCGCAGCAATATCCGCATCGTCGAAGTCGATGCCGCACGCCCGGTGGACGGTGGCTTGCCGGGTATCGCAGTACAACCGGGGGTCACCGATGGCTTGAACAGCCAACCCTGGCAATCGAGCAACAATATGGGGCGCATGGCCGACGTAATGGCCGCCGACCTGGGCCGCCTGGCCCCGGCAGCCAAACCCAGGATCGACGCCAACCTGGCCGCGCTCAAACAGCGTTTGCTCAAGCTCACCGCCGACAGCGAAGCGCGATTGGCCAAGGCCGACAACCTGAGTGTGGTCAGCTTGAGCGATCACTTCGCGTACCTGGTCAGCAGCCTGAACCTGGAAGTGCTCAGCACCGATGCACGGCCCGACGCCGAGTGGACGCCTGAGGCGCTGCAGAAACTCAGCGCCGAGTTGAAGGACAACGACGTGGCGGTGGTGCTGCATCACCGTCAACCGAGTGATGCGGTCAAAGCCGCCGTAAATGCCGGCGGCTCCAGACTATTGGTATTGAATGTGGACGGTGCCGACCCGGTGACGGAGTTGGAAACCAATGTGGACCAAGTGATCAAGGCACTTACGCCCTAGGCGAGCCACCGATCCGTCAGCGATAAACTCGGTTCAATGTGGGAGCTGGCTTGCCTGCGATGCGGGCGCCTCGGTTTATCAGGCATACCGAGTCGATGCCATCGCAGGCAAGCCAGCTCCTACATTGGATCGCGGTGCATCAGCCGCTACACCACATCCACCCCCACATGAATCGCATCATGCCGCCAGAACTCCAGGTCACAGTCGATCAGGCGTTGATGCTGGTCGTAGTTCACCCGGGCGATGCGCAAGCCCGGGCTACCCACCGAGACACGCAGCGCAGCGGCCGCTTCCACCGGCAGTGAGGTGGGCACAATTTCGAAACGCACCCGCCCGTAGTGCAAGTCATATTTGCGCGCATACAGCTCAGTCATCGACTGATTCAAATCGCACGCCAGGATCCCCGGAAAATACTGCGGGTTCAGGTAGTGCTCCACGTACAACACCAGGCGTCCGTCAATCCTGCGGCCCCGGCAAATCTGGATCACGCTCGACAACGCCGGCAATTGCAACCAAGCGCACACCGCCGCAGACGCCGGTTGCAAGCGTGCGGAAATGACCTGCGTGGAAGCCTCACGCCCCTGATCGCTGACCATCGCGTGAAAGTGGCTGCGCTGCATCAGGTTATAGGCCAGCCGTGGCGGCGAGACGAACCATCCCCGACGCTCTTCGCGGTAGATCTGCCCTTGGGCTTCCAGTTGTAACAAGGCTTCCCGCACGGTAATCCGAGTGGTACCAAACAACTCGCTGAGCTTGCGTTCGGCGGGCAGTTTGCTGGCAGGCGGCAACAGGCCATGGTCGATCTGCTCTTGCAGCGCCAGGCCGATGGAAGTTACCGCCTTGATTGCCTCATCACGCATCAACGTTACCTATCTGGACTAGACCAGCACCGTTCAGGTGCACAAAACGCGCTCTATCTGGGCTTTTGCTGCTGGGTGCCAGCCTAGGCACTCCAGATGACCGACAGATGACAAAGGCTGTCGACTGCGTCTTCCACACCCTGCAATACATCGGCCAAGTCCAAGGCCTGCGGCCACTTGGGCATGGTCTACGCTAAGTCGGAGCTGAACGACATCAGCGCTTCAAAAACGACATCGACATGAAACTGTCATCCAGGGGGCCTAGATTGGCTCAGGTATTGCTGACCTAGACCAAACCACCGCTAACGTTCAGATAAAACGCCGCGTTGAAAACGCCCAAAGGAGCTTCGGATGAAACAGCTTTTCCTGGCATCACTGTTAGGCTCGACCATTGCCATGTGCACCGCCGCCATGGCTGCTGATACCGATCTAAAAACCTTGGAAGCCGCCGCCAAAGCGGAGGGCGCCGTCAACAGCGTCGGCATGCCCGATGACTGGGCCAACTGGAAAGGCACCTGGGAAGACCTGGCCAAAACCTACGGCCTCAAGCACATCGACACCGACATGAGCTCGGCCCAGGAAATCGCCAAGTTCAAAGCCGAAAAAGACAACGCCAGCGCGGATATTGGTGACGTGGGCGCGGCCTTCGGCCCGATCGCGGTGAAGCAGGAAGTCACCCAGCCGTACAAACCGTCTACCTGGGCCCAGGTGCCGGATTGGGCGAAAGACAAAGACGGTCACTGGGCCCTGGCCTACACCGGCACCATTGCCTTTATCGTCAACAAGAAACTGCTGCACGGCTCCGAAGTGCCTACCACCTGGGCTGACCTGCAAACCGGCAAGTACAAGGTATCGGTGGGTGACGTGAGCACCGCCGCCCAGGCTTCGAACGCAGTACTCGCCGCGGCCATCGCCAACAAAGGCGACGAGAAAAACATCGCGCCGGGCCTGCAATTTTTCACCAAGATCGCCCAGCAGGGTCGCCTCTCACTGTCCAACCCGACCATCGCCACCATGGAAAAAGGCGAAGTCGAAGTGGGTCTCGTCTGGGACTTCAACGGCCTGAGCTACAAGGCCAAGATGGCCAACCCGGATGACTACGTGGTGCTGATCCCCTCGGATGGCTCGGTGAAATCCGGCTACACCACCATCATCAACAAATACGCCAAGCACCCGAACGCCGCCAAGCTGACCCGCGAATACATCTTCAGCGATGCCGGCCAGCTCAACCTGGCACGTGGCAACGCGCGTCCGATCCGCGCTGAAACCGACTTGAAACTGCCGGCGGACGTTGCCAAGAACCTGATCCCGGGCGAGCAGTACACCAAGGCCAACCCGCAGCCGATCAAGGATGCCGATGCCTGGGAAGCGACTTCCAAGAAGCTGCCACAGATGTGGAACGAGCAGGTCATCGTAGAAATGAAGTAATCGGTCTCTCTGATCGAGGTGCGGTCAGTGTGGGAGCTGGCTTTCCTGCGATAGCGGTCTGACACTCAATATTTGTGTCCACTGATACACCGCCATCGCAGGCAAGCCAGCTCCCACATTTGATTCCATTCCAAGTTGATACTGAGCCATACCATCTTGTTGCGGAGCCCCAGTCCCCCATGAAGCACAATGTCATCCTTGTGGTGCTCGACGGCCTCAACTTCGAGGTCGCCCGGCACGCCATGGGGCACTTGCAGGCCTATGTCGGCGCAGGACGCGCAGCCCTTTACACACTGGAATGTGAACTGCCTGCCCTGTCCCGCCCGCTGTACGAGTGCATCCTCACCGGCGTGCCGCCGATTCAAAGCGGTATCGTACACAACAACGTCTCGCGCCTGTCCAACCAGCGCAGCATTTTCCACTACGCCACCGACGCAGGCTTGAGCACCGCGGCGGCGGCTTACCATTGGGTCAGCGAGTTGTATAACCGCACGCCCTTTCTCGCCGCCCGCGATCGTCACACCGACGACCAGGCGCTGGCGATCCAGCATGGGCATTTCTACTGGAATGACCACTACCCTGATTCCCACCTGTTCGCCGATGCGGAAAGCCTGCGGATCAAGCACGCGCCAAACTTTTTGCTGGTGCACCCGATGAACATCGACGATGCCGGCCACAAGCACGGCCTCGACACCGCGCAATACCGCAACAGCGCACGCTCGGCGGACATCATCCTGGCCGACTACCTGCAAGGCTGGCTCGATGCCGGCTACCAGGTACTGGTCACCGCTGACCACGGCATGAACAACGACCGCTCCCACAACGGCCTGTTGCGCGAAGAACGAGAAGTGCCGCTGTTTGTCCTGGGTGACGCCTTCAGCCTGGACACTGACGCTGCGCCGAAACAGACCGACCTGTGCGGCACGGTCTGCGAACTGCTGGGCGTGCCCCACGACAAACCTGTGTGCCGGGAGTTGCTCAAGTGAATGCATTGACCCGCGGCAAATGGCTGGCCCTGCTATGCCTGCTGCCCTTCGCACTGTTCTTTATCGTGTTCGAAATCGCGCCGCTGGTGTGGGTGCTGATCAGCAGCCTGCAAACCGAAGAGGCCGGCTGGAGCCTGGAAAACTTCACCCGCATCTTCACCTCGAAGTTCTACCGGCAGGCGATCCAGTTCAGCCTGGAGATCAGTTTCTACTCCAGCATCTTCGGCATCATCATCGCCACCCTGGGTAGCTATTCACTGCGCCGAGTGGATTCGCCGCTGCGCAACTTTGTCACCGCGTTCGCCAACATGACCAG
Source organism: Pseudomonas sp. B2021 (assembly GCF_018135665.1). Taxonomy (NCBI): domain Bacteria; kingdom Pseudomonadati; phylum Pseudomonadota; class Gammaproteobacteria; order Pseudomonadales; family Pseudomonadaceae; genus Pseudomonas; species Pseudomonas sp. B2021. The sequence continues at coordinate 2,184,258 of NZ_SMOF01000001.1, read as the reverse complement.
CAACTTCGCCGGCGTACCCCTGGCCTTCGCGTTTATCATCCTGCTGGGGTTCAACGGCAGCATCACCCTCATGCTCAAGCAGGCCGGGATCATAGAAGACTTCAACCTGTACTCGAAGACCGGCTTGATCATCCTGTATACCTACTTCCAGATTCCCCTCGGCGTGCTGCTGCTCTACCCGGCCTTCGACGCACTGCGCGAAGACTGGCGCGAGTCGGCCGCCCTGCTCGGCGCGAATGGCTGGCAGTTCTGGCGGCATATCGGCCTGCCGGTGCTCACCCCGGCCCTGCTCGGTACCTTTGTGATCCTGCTGGCCAACGCCCTCGGCGCCTACGCCACGGTCTATGCGCTTACTACCGGCAACTTCAACGTGCTGCCGATTCGCATTGCGGGCCTGGTGTCCGGCGATGTGTCGTTGGACCCGAACATGGCCAGTGCCCTGGCCGTGGTGCTGGTGGCGCTGATGACCGTGGTCACGGTGGTGCATCAATTGCTGCTCAAGAGGAGCTACCATGTCTCGCGCTGAAGCCGGCCCGGCCTCCCTCTACCATCGGGTGGTGGTGTACCTGTTGTTCCTGATCCTGGTGCTGCCTTTGGTAGGCACCTTTGTCTACTCGATTTCCAGCAGTTGGTCGGCAACCATCCTTCCCGCCGGCTTCAGCGTGAAGTGGTATGTACAGCTGTGGAGCGACCCGCGTTTTCTGATGGCCTTCGGGCAATCGTTGCTGGTGTGCGTGGGCGCACTGATCCTTTCGGTGGTGTTGATTTTGCCGCTGCTGTTCGTGGTGCATTACCACTTTCCCAAGCTCGACGCGCTGATGAACATCCTCATCCTGCTGCCCTTCGCGGTGCCGCCGGTGGTGTCCTCGGTGGGTCTGCTGCAACTGTACGGGTCCGGGCCGCTGGCGATGGTGGGCACGCCGTGGATTTTGATCGGCTGCTACTTCACCGTCGCGCTGCCGTTCATGTACCGCGCGATCACCAACAACCTGCAAGCCATCAACCTGCGCGACCTGATGGACGCTTCGCAACTGCTCGGCGCCAGCACCTGGCAGGCCGCGATCCTGGTGGTGCTGCCCAACCTGCGCAAGGGCCTGATGGTGGCGCTGCTGCTGTCGTTCTCGTTCCTGTTCGGCGAGTTCGTGTTCGCCAACATCCTCGTCGGCACCCGCTACGAAACCCTGCAGGTGTACCTCAACAACATGCGCAACAGCAGCGGCCATTTCACCAGTGCCGTGGTGATCTCCTATTTCTTCTTTGTGCTGGTGCTCACCTGGGCCGCCACGCTCTTGAACAAGGACAAAAGCCAATGAGCTTCGTCAGCGTCCAACACCTGCAAAAAGGCTACACCGGCACCCCGGTGTTCAGCGATATCAATTGCGAGATCGCCAAAGGCGAGTTCGTCACCCTGCTCGGCCCGTCCGGTTGCGGCAAATCCACCCTGCTGCGCTGTATCGCCGGGCTTACCCCGGTGGACAGTGGCCAAATCCTCCTGGATGGCCAGGACATCGTGCCCCTGAGCCCGCAGAAACGCCAGATCGGCATGGTGTTCCAGAGCTACGCGCTGTTCCCCAACATGACCGTAGAGCAGAACGTTGCCTTCGGCCTGCGCATGCAGAAAGTCAACGCCGACGACAGCCACAAGCGCGTACAAGAAGTGCTGCAACTGGTGGAGCTCAAGGACCTGGCCGGCCGCTACCCGCACCAGATGTCCGGTGGCCAGTGCCAGCGCGTCGCCCTCGCCCGCTCCCTGGTGACCCGCCCGCGCCTGCTGCTGCTCGATGAACCGCTGTCGGCATTGGATGCACGGATTCGCAAGCATTTGCGCGAACAGATCCGCCAGATCCAGCGCGAACTGGGGTTGACCACGATCTTCGTGACCCACGACCAGGAAGAAGCCCTGACCATGTCCGACCGCATCTTCTTGATGAACCAGGGCAAGATCGTGCAGAGCGGCGATGCCGAAACCCTCTATACCGCGCCGGTGGATGCGTTCGCTGCCGGGTTTATCGGCAACTACAACCTGCTCGATGCCGACAAGGCCAGCCAACTGCTGCAACGGCCGATCAGCGGGCGCATCGCGATTCGCCCCGAAGCCATCGAGTTGAGCCGCAGCGGCGAGCTCGATGCGCTGGTGCGTAGCCACAGCCTGCTGGGTAACGTGATTCGCTACCGCATCGAAGCCCGCGGTGTCGAGCTGGTGGTGGACGTACTCAATCGTTCGGCCGACGACCTGCACCCGGATGGCCAGCGCCTGGCACTTTCCATCGACCCCAGCGCACTGTGTGAAGTAGCCTGACAGGCAGCGACCTATTGAGAGAGAGCATGAAGGATGGCATTGGTAATTTTTGATCTGGACGACACCCTGATTCACGGCGACTGCGCCACGCTGTGGAGCGAACAGATGGGCCGCCTCGGCTGGGTAGACCCTGAGTCGTTCATGCGCCGGAACAACGAGCTGATGGACGCCTACAGCCAGGGCCAGCTGCGGATGGAAGATTTCATGGATTTCAGCCTGGAGCCGATGATCGGCCGCACTCCGGAAGAAATCGAGCACCTGGTGGAGCCGTGGGTCGAGGACGTGATCGAGCCGCTGATCTACAGCGACGCCACCAAGACCATCGCCCGCCACCGCGCGAACGGCGACCGGATCCTGGTGATTTCCGCGTCGGGCACTCACCTGGTCACGCCGATTGCGGCGCGTATCGGCATTGAGGAAGTGCTGGGGATCAACCTAGAAGTCAGCCACGGCGTGTACAGCGGTAAGACCGTAGGCGTGCTGACCTATCGTGAGGGCAAGATCACGCGCTTGGTGGAATGGCTGGCGCAGGAAGGCGAAACCCTTGAAGGTGCCTATTTCTATTCGGACTCGCGCAATGACTTGCCGCTGCTACTCAAGGTGGATCACCCGCAGGCAGTGAACCCGGATCCGGTGTTGCGCGCCCATGCCGAAAAGGCCGGCTGGCCGGTCCATCACTGGACCTGACTCAATAGAGATCAACCTGTGGGAGCTGGCTTGCCTGCGATAGCGGTGCAACAGTGAAGAATTCTTCATCTGGTACACCGCTATCGCAGGCACGCCAGCTCCCACACTGACTGCATTTCAATCTAGGTTTCGGCCAGGCTATTGGCAATATGGACTACACCGAACGTAGGACGGGGTTGTTCTAGCCCCCCACATCACCGTCAACGCCTTGCAATGCTTTCACAGTGCCTCCATAGTGAGTCTGGACTGAGCCCGGTGCTGTAGCGCCGGGCTTTTTGCATTATGCGACCGGACCATATGGAACCGGCTCCCTCAAAGACGGCCTAATATGCGTTATCAATTGCCCCCGCGTCGAATCAGCATGAAGCATCTGTTCCCCAGCACCGCCCTCGCTTTTTTCATTGGTCTCGGCTTCGCGTCGATGTCGACCAATACGTTCGCAGCCAATAGCTGGGACAACCTTCAGCCTGATCGCGATGAGGTGATTGCCAGCCTTAACGTCGTCGAGTTGCTCAAGCGCCATCACTACAGCAAGCCGCCGCTGGACGACGCTCGCTCAGTGATCATCTACGACAGCTACCTCAAGCTGCTGGACCCGTCGCGCAGCTACTTCCTGGCCAGCGATATCGCTGAGTTCGACAAGTGGAAGACGCAATTCGACGACTTCCTCAAGAGCGGCGACCTGCAGCCTGGCTTCACCATCTACAAGCGCTACCTGGACCGCGTCAAAGCGCGTCTGGACTTCGCCCTGGGTGAGCTGAACAAAGGCGTCGACAAGCTCGATTTCACCCAGAAAGAAACCCTTCTGGTGGACCGCAAGGACGCCCCTTGGCTGACCAGCACCGCAGCCCTGGACGACCTGTGGCGCAAACGCGTCAAGGACGAAGTGCTGCGCTTGAAGATCGCCGGCAAAGAGCCCAAGGCCATTCAAGAGCTGTTGACCAAGCGCTACAAAAACCAGCTGGCGCGCCTGGACCAGACCCGTGCCGAGGATATCTTCCAGGCCTACATCAACACCTTTGCGATGTCCTACGACCCGCACACCAATTATCTGTCGCCAGATAACGCGGAAAATTTCGATATCAATATGAGTCTGTCCCTGGAAGGCATCGGTGCCGTCCTGCAAAGCGACAATGACCAGGTGAAGATTGTACGTCTGGTGCCGGCAGGCCCGGCTGACAAAACCAAGCAAGTGGCACCGGCCGACAAGATCATCGGCGTGGCCCAGGCCGACAAAGAGATGGTCGATGTGGTCGGCTGGCGCCTGGACGAAGTGGTCAAGCTGATCCGTGGGCCTAAAGGCAGCGTGGTGCGCCTGGAAGTGATTCCGCACACCAATGCACCGAACGACCAGACCAGCAAGATCGTGTCCATCACCCGTGAAGCGGTGAAGCTCGAAGACCAGGCCGTGCAGAAGAAAGTCCTCAACCTCAAGCAGGATGGCAAGGACTACAAGCTGGGGGTGATTGAAATCCCGGCCTTCTACCTGGACTTCAAGGCGTTCCGTGCCGGTGATCCGGACTACAAGTCCACCACCCGCGACGTGAAGAAAATCCTCACAGAACTGCAGAAAGAGAAAGTCGACGGCGTGGTCATCGACCTGCGCAACAACGGCGGCGGCTCCCTGCAGGAAGCCACCGAGCTGACCAGCCTGTTTATCGACAAGGGCCCGACCGTGTTGGTACGCAACGCTGACGGCCGTGTCGACGTGCTCGAAGACGAGAACCCGGGGGCCTTCTACAAAGGGCCGATGGCGCTGCTGGTCAACCGCCTCTCGGCCTCGGCCTCGGAGATTTTCGCCGGTGCCATGCAGGACTACCACCGTGCACTGATCATCGGCGGCCAGACCTTCGGCAAAGGCACCGTGCAGACCATCCAGCCGCTGAACCATGGCGAGCTTAAGCTGACACTGGCCAAGTTCTACCGGGTCTCCGGGCAGAGCACCCAGCATCAGGGCGTACTGCCGGATATCGATTTCCCGTCGATCATCGACACCAAGGAAATTGGCGAAAGCGCCCTGCCTGAAGCCATGCCGTGGGACACCATCCGCCCTGCGATCAAGCCGGCGTCGGATCCGTTCAAGCCGTTCCTGGCACAGCTGAAGGCTGACCACGACACCCGCTCTGCCAAGGATGCCGAGTTCGTGTTTATCCGCGACAAGCTGGCCCTGGCCAAGAAGCTGATGGAAGAGAAGACCGTCAGCCTCAACGAAGCGGATCGCCGTGCACAGCACTCCAGCATCGAGAATCAGCAACTGGTGCTGGAAAACACCCGCCGTAAGGCCAAAGGTGAAGACCCGCTCAAAGAGCTGAAGAAAGAAGATGAAGACGCGCTGCCGACCGAGGCGGATAAAACCAAGCCGGAAGACGACGCCTACTTGGCCGAGACTGGCCGGATCCTGCTGGATTACCTGAAGATCACCAAGCAGGTGGCCAAGCAGTAAATGATGGCGATTTAATGTGATCGCTCCTCGGAGTGTCATCATATAGACATCATTCTGTCGTGAAATAAAAGGACCGCAGGTTTACGCCTGCGGTCCTTTTTTTTGATCGAGACCGCCATGACCATGACCGAACAGCTGAATGCATTGGGCTCAATCCTGGCTCAAGGCAGTTTGCACAGCCTGTTCCAACCGATCATCTGCCTGTCAGAGCGGCGCATCCTCGGTTACGAAGCCCTCAGTCGCGGCCCGTCCAACAGCCCGCTGCACTCCCCCGTCGCGCTGTTCTCGGTGGCCAGCCATGCCGGGCGCCTGAGCGAGCTGGACATGGCGTGCCGAGAGCGTGCATGCCGACGCTTCAGCGAGCAGAAACTGCCGGGCAAGCTGTTCCTCAATATCTCGCCGGAATCGTTGATGGAGCACGCGCATCAGCCAGGGCGCACCCTGCAACTGTTGCGCGACTTCGGTATTTCTCCCAGCCAGGTGGTGATCGAACTCACCGAGCAGGCGCCCACCGACGATTTCGCGCTGTTGCAAACCGCCTTGCACCACTACCGCGACATGGGTTTTGCCATCGCACTCGATGACCTGGGCGCCGGTTATTCCAGCTTGCGCTTGTGGTCGGAACTGCGCCCGGACTACGTGAAGATCGACCGGCATTTTATCGACGGCATTCACCAGGACGCCCTCAAGCGCGAGTTTGTCGGCTCCATCCTGCAGATCGCCAAGGCGTCCCGCGCCCAAGTGATTGCCGAAGGCATCGAGTTGCCGGAAGAACTGGCGGTATTGACCGAAATGGGCGTCGACCTGGTCCAGGGCTACCTGCTCTGCCGCCCTCAGGAACAGCCCCCGCAGGAAGCGCGCCTGATGCTGCCCAAACCGGATAACGCCATGCTGGCCCTCAATGATGAAGGCAGTGACCTGAGCGCCCTGCTCAATGAGCAGCCCGCCGTGGATCAAGACACCGCCACCGCCCAAGTGCTGGAATCGTTCCGCCGCCAGGCCAACCTCAACTCGCTGGCGGTGTTGGACGGCTGCGGTCGCCCGGTCGGCATTGTGCACCGGCATTCGCTATCGGACGCGCTGCTCAAGCCATTCGCGACCGACTTGTTCGCGCGCAAACCCATCAGCCGCTTGATGAGCGATGATTTTTTGGCGGTGGAACTGAGCCAGTCCTTGCAGCAGGTCAGCCGCTTATTGACCAGCCGCGCACGACAACGCATCGAAGAGGATTTCATCATCACCCTGAACGGTGATTATCTGGGGCTGGGCCGGGTTATCGACGTGCTCAAATTGATCACCGAACTGAAAATCCAGCAGGCCCGCTACGCCAACCCGCTGACCTTGCTGCCTGGCAACGTGCCGATCCAGCAGTGCCTCACTAGGCTGTTGCAGCAACAGCGCGAGTCGGTGATCTGCTATGTGGATATCGACAGTTTCAAGCCGTTCAACGATATCTACGGCTACGGGCGCGGGGATGAAGTGCTGCTGTGCCTGGCGCAGTGCTTGAACGATCGGGTAGACCCCAGCCGCGACTTTGTCGGGCACATTGGCGGCGATGACTTTCTGCTGGTGTTGGGCCCGCAGGATTGGCGCAAGCGGCTCAACCAATTGCTGGACGATTTCCACACCCAATGCCGGCGCTTCTACCGCGCTGAACACCTTGAGGCTGGGTGCTTCGTGGCCCTCAACCGCCAGGGCGCGCGCCAGGAATTTGCATTGCTGTCGCTGTCCATCGGCGTGGTGCATTTGTATCCACAGGCCTGTGCGCAACTCGATGCCAGCCAATTGGCAGAGCTGGCTTCACAAGCCAAGCACCATGCCAAGGATGTTGCGGGCTACAGCATCCACGTGATCGACAGCATGGACACCTGCTCCCAGGCGCTTTAGGCCTCGGCAGATTCCGGGTACTCGTACTCGAACACCCGCACCACTTCGGATGCATGCCAGGACGCAGCGGCCACACCATCGGAAGGCCCGCTGAACCGCCCCAGGCGCTCCACACACTCAAAAAAACCGGTGCGTGGCAGGCGGCTCGCGCCCTGGCTGATCACCAGGGAACTGCGCAGCGGTTGCTCCGCCTTGGCATCCAGCGCCGCCAGGTGCTCCAGGGCCGCAGCCAGGGTCTGCATGGCCGGCGTGGGGAATTGCAGGCGCTCCAGCAGCGCACGATACGTCAGCAAATGGCGCTGGCGACGTGCCTGGTCCAGTTCATTGATTAACCCATCCCAGTGTTGACGGCTGATACGTAGGCTCAATACTCATCCCTCCAACCTGCAACGCCCAATTCCCAGGCCAGGCTGCGGCGAATGGCGGCATCCGGCTGGCGTTCACCACTTTCTATCAATCCAAGATACGAAGGGCTGATGCCCACGGTACGCGCCAGGGCCTCGATTGCCAGGCCCTTGGCCTCACGCAGGCCGCGCAGGGCTGCAAGCGGGCGCAGGTCCTGCTCGGAGGCGGTGGGTGCAACAGAAGGAGAAGCGCGTGGCGGTTGCAACTGACCGGCGGCTTTTAGCAGCGCCTGGTACTGGTCCCATGGCAACACCGCATACTCGGGTTCGCCATCGCGTGAAATGATCTGGATATCCATGACTGCCCCGTAGGATAAAAACACTTACTAAGTAAGTTATTTCCTTAAGAGTGTAATCCTAACAGCCACGAAGGTCGCCGGGGGATACCAGGCATCATTAGTTTTTTTGCGGGTTTTCCCGGGCCAACAGCTCAGGCGTCGCAGGCAGGCGCTCAACCACCGCAAGTTTTTCCGGACGTTGCGCATCGCGCCAGGTACGAAAGGCGCTCAGCTCGCCGCTCAGGGTCTTCATGACCCACGCCAGCACGGCGATGTCGTCGAGCATGCCGAACATGGGAAGAAAATCCGGAATCGCATCAATCGGGCTAAGAAAATACATCAGCCCCGCCACCACCGAGATCAACGCCTTAGGGCTGATCGCACGGTATTCGCCGCGCCAGTAAGCCAGGCACAGGGCCTGCAGCAACTTGAGATCATCCTTGAGCTGGCCGAGCCGATTGCCCTGGCTTGAGCCTTTGGCAGCGACGGCAAACAGCAAGGTTGGCAAACGCCCACGACCGAGCAAGCGCGCGGCCATAGGCAGGAAACGGGTGAAATTGAACGGTGGTTTCATAGGGCACTCCAGTTCCAGGCGACATAAAAGGTTATCCACACAAATTGTGGATAACCTTGTGAACAGAGCCTGTTTTATCGGCTGAAAGCCACGGACTACAAGGCCTACAGTCAGATCGGGCGTTTTTTGCGCACATAAAAAAAACCCAAGAATTCATTGACTTGGCATGTATGTGCGGCTACCCGTGCTCGAGTCTTATATCAGACTGTGTCCGATTGCGGACGTTCGTTTGGATTTGCAGAGGCTTCAACGTAGGGGCTGGCTTGCCTGCGATTGCCATAAGTCTCTACACAACACTACAGGCTATAGCAGCCAACGCTAACCACGATGCGAAGCGAGCCGCTCTTGATCTGCTTGTGATCTTGATCTTTGGCGCCCCGTTAAACCACGCTGGCCGGAATTCGACAGGGGTTTGGGGGGTAAACCGGCAGGGATGCCGGTTTAGCCGCCCCAAATCACTGGCGGATTACGGGCACACCGAGCCTAGGCGAGGTGCCGAGTGGTGGGGCAAGAGCGTTTTGCTTACTTTTGCATGTACACCATCCAACTGTGTTGACTGCCAAGCCGCTTTCGCGAGCAAGCCCGCTCCCACAGGGAATTTTGCGTCGTTTGACCAACGCCGAAAACAACAACGCCCCGTCGAGACGGGGCGTTGTATGTTCAGGCGCCGATTACTTCTTGGCGGCTGGTGCAGCAGGTGCGTCAGCCGCTTCTGCCTTGGCTGGGTCCTTGATGCCCAGCAGTTCCAGGTCGAATACCAGCACGGAGTTCGCTGGGATCGCCGGGCTCGGGCTCTGGGCGCCGTAGGCCAGGTCGGACGGGATGTACAGCTCAACCTTCTCGCCCACGTGCATCAGTTGCAGGCCTTCGACCCAACCCGGGATCACGCCGCTGACCGGCAGGTCGATCGGGCTACCGCGATCTACGGAGCTGTCAAAGGTGGTGCCGTTGGTGAGCTTGCCGGTGTAGTGAACAGTCACCACGTCGGTTGGCTTAGGCTGGGCGCCGTCGGCCTTCTTCACGATCTTGTACTGCAGGCCGGAAGCGGTGGTGACGACACCGTCTTTCTTGGCGTTGTCTTCGAGGAATTTCTTGCCAGCGGCTGCCGACTCTTCGCTCATTTTGGTCATGCGTTCTTCAGCACGCTTTTGCAGTGCGGCAAACGCTTCAACCAGCTCATCGTCCTTGAGCTTCTGCTCTTTCTTGCCTACGGCATCTTCGATGCCCTGGGCAACAGCTTTGGAGTCCAGGTCGTCCATGCCTTCTTGGGCAAGGCTCTTGCCCATGTTCAGGCCGATGCCGTAGGAAGCTTTTTGCGCCGGGGTTTTCAGCTCTACGCTGGTCTGCGAATCACAACCCGCAAGTACCAGGCTAACCAGGGCCACCGCCGCCGCCAACCGATGCTGTTTCATGCTATTTCCTTGTTCATGCGCCATAAGGGCATTCGAATAAAGTCGCGAGCTTATCAGGCGGCCACGACCAATGGCTACCGGCATGTGAGCAGGAAACTTCTGATAAGTTCACGTGTTTAAAAGCATTTCCATTTATCATGGGGCCCCGCGACGGATCGCGGGACCGCCTGATAGCGGGCCAATTGCTACTTGCCGCACCTGTGGCGCAGTGGCATAACAACGCGACAATTCGACAAGGATAGTTATCTTGCGCATTTTTTCCCGTGTTTTACTCCTGATACTGATCGCACTGGGCCTGATTCTGGCCGTGGTGCTCTACTACACCCTCAACCCAAAGCTGCCGGACTACGTTCCAGTAAAGCAGGTGCACTACCAGGAGCAATGGAGTGCCGCCGACCGCCAGACCTACTACTTCACGCCCCAGGGCACCCAAGTAAAAGGCCTGCACTACGACTGGTTCACCGCCCTGGAGCTGCCGTTCTCCGAGCAACGCTTTGCCGCGCCGGAATACCTGGCGCGCTTCGGCTTCCTGGTCGACCCCAAGCAGACGGCCACCGCGCAAAACCCTGGCAACCTGCCGGTAGGGTTCGCCCGGCACCAGAACGCCGACAGCAAGGCTCAGTACCTGGATATCACCTGTGCGGCCTGCCACACCGGCGAATTGCACTTCAAGGGCCAGGCCCTGCGCATCGACGGCGGCTCGGCGCAACACGTGCTGCCCTCCAGCGTTCCCACGTTGCGCGGCGGCAGTTTCGGCCAGGCCCTGGTCGCCAGCCTGGCCGCTACCTATTACAACCCATGGAAGTTCGAGCGCTTCGCCCACAAGGTGCTGGGGGATCAGTACGATGCTCAGCGCGATCAACTGCGCACGGACTTCAAGCAATCGTTGAACCAGTTCCTCAAAGTCGCCTGGAATGACACCCATCGCGGCCTTTACCCCACCGAAGAAGGCCCGGGCCGTACGGATGCCTTTGGGCGCATCGCCAACGCCAGTTTTGGCGACGCTATTTCCCCAGACAATTATCGCGTCGCCAATGCGCCGGTGGACTACCCGCAGCTGTGGGACATCTGGACCTTCGATTGGGTGCAGTGGAATGGCTCGGCCCAGCAGCCGATGGCGCGCAACATCGGCGAAGCCCTTGGCGTAGGCGCGACCCTGGCGTTCTTCGACGCAGCCGGGCAACCGCTCAAAGGCGATGCCCGCTACCCGTCCAGCGTACGGGTGCGCGACCTGCACCTGATCGAAGAAACCCTGCAACGGCTCAAGCCGCCGACCTGGCCGCAAGACTTGTTCGGGGCCATCGACAAATCCCTCGCCGCCCAGGGCCGCACACTCTTTGCCGAGAACTGCGCCGGCTGCCACCTGCCCACCGTTACCCAAGAAAACGGCCGCCCGGTGCAGCAGTTGAAAATGCTGCCGGTGGACTACATCGGCACCGACCCCGGCACGGCCAACAACATTGCCGACCAACGCTACGACCTCAGTGCCCTGCAATGGGACCCGGCCGAACTGGCCCGGCTCAATGTCGAACTGCACCCCACCCCCACCGCGCCGATGGACCTGAAAAAAATGTCGGTGGCCCAGGGCCTGGCCTATGTCACGGCCTTCGTCGAAGAGCATGCCTACCGTGCGGCCGGCGTCACCCCGGCCGAGCGCCCAGGCCTGGACGGGTTCGGCCTGCCCATCGGCGTGCGCGAGTTGCGTGCCTACAAGGCGCGGCCGCTGGCCGGCGTATGGGCCACCCCGCCGTTCCTTCACAACGGTTCGGTGCCGACGATCTACCAACTGCTCTCGCCCCAGGACGAACGCAGCACCACCTTCTATAAAGGCACCTTCAACTACGACCCGCGTCACCTGGGGTTTGAGACCATCGCCTTCAAGAATGCCTTCCTGTTCGATACCAGAATCACCGGCAACCACAACAGCGGCCACGAATTCCGTGCCGGCGAGCGTGGCAATGGCGTTATCGGCCGTGGCCTGCTGCCGCAGGAACGCTGGGCGCTGCTCGAATACCTCAAAGTGCTGGGCGGCCCTCTGGAGCAACAACTGCCATGATTATCCGATCGCAAAACAAGGACCGCTCCATGCTTGCTCGTCTCTGGCTGCGCCTTGGCGCCTTTGTGGGTAAAACCCTGCTGTGGCTACTGGGCCTGGGCCTGCTGGGGTGGGTGTTGGCCACGGCCTGGTTCGCCTGGCAGCACAGGGGCCCGGTGTCGGTGAAGGAACAGATCCCGCCGGGTGAAGCGACGATGACCCAAGGCATCATCCAGACCGCCGTGCGCATCGTTGACCAGCATCGCGAAGGCACTCGCTACCTGCGTGATGCCCATGCCAAGGCCCATGGGTGCGTGAAAGCCGAGGTCAGCGTTCTGGCAGATCTCGACCCGGCCTTGCGCCAGGGCGTGTTCGCAGAACCAGGCAAGACCTGGCAGGCGACAATGCGCCTGTCCAACGGCAACGCCTACCCGCAATTCGACAGCATCCGCGATGCCCGCGGCATGGCGATCAAGCTGTTGGATGTGCCGGGCAAGCAACTGATGGCCGACCAGCAAGCGCGTACCGAGCAGGATTTCGTGATGTTCAGCCATCCGAACTTCTTTGTCAGCGATGTCGCGGAATACGCGCAGAACGTCGGTGCGCAAGCGGATGGCAAGAAGGTCCTGGCGTTCTTTCCCAAGCTCGACCCGCGCAGCTGGCAAGTGCGTCACTTGTTTATCGCCCTGGCAACCCTGGCGCCCGCACCGGCCAGCCCGACGCAGACGACTTACTTTTCAGTGTCGCCCTACAAGTTTGGCGCGGCCAACGCCAAGTTTCGCGTCGCGCCCGACCCGCAAAGCTGCCCGGATTATGTGCTGCCCAAACAGAACGAGGACCTGCCCAACTTCCTGCGCAGCGCGCTCAACCAGCAACTGTCCACCGATCGTGTAGATGCGTGTTTTGTGCTACAGATCCAGCGGCAAAACCCGCAGGCGTTCATGCCCATAGAAGACACCAGCATCGAATGGAAGGAAAGCGACGCGCCGTATGAAACCGTGGCCAAGGTCAGGATTCCCGCTCAGGACTTCGACACGCCGGCGCAGAACCTGGCGTGCGATAACCAGTCGTTCAACCCCTGGTTCGGTTTGGAAGCGCACCGCCCCATCGGCGGCATCAACCGGCTGCGCAAAGCGGTGTACGAAGCCGTCAGCGATTACCGCCACAGCCGCAACGCACCGTAAGGCGCGTTAAATCGCAGGCGAAAAAAAACCCGCTCAATGAGCGGGTTTCTTGTGGCTACCTGGCGTTCAGTGTTCCAAGTTGCCGAATATGGCGCAGCGGACGGGACTCGAACCCGCGACCCCCGGCGTGACAGGCCGGTATTCTAACCGACTGAACTACCGCTGCGCGTAACACATGAAGCGAATGGTGGGTGATGACGGGATCGAACCGCCGACATTCTGCTTGTAAGGCAGACGCTCTCCCAGCTGAGCTAATCACCCTTCGTTTCGGTGTGGGCGCATCATACACCAAAAAATCGTAATGTCTTGATTTAAATGCAATTTATTTAAAAAAAGTTTAGCGCACGATTTTTTGCCATATTTCGGGCAGAAAAAAGCCCGCTCAATGAGCGGGCTTCTTTGGCTACCTGGCGTTCAGCGTTCCAGGTGACCGAATATGGCGCAGCGGACGGGACTCGAACCCGCGACCCCCGGCGTGACAGGCCGGTATTCTAACCGACTGAACTACCGCTGCGCGTAACACATGAAGCGAATGGTGGGTGATGACGGGATCGAACCGCCGACATTCTGCTTGTAAGGCAGACGCTCTCCCAGCTGAGCTAATCACCCTTCGTTTCGGTGTGGCGCGCATTCTACGGAGCGACCTTAAGTCTGGCAAGCACTTTCTTAAATCTTTTTTTTCAGCCCTTCCAATGGCTTAGGCAGGGTTGGCCTGCGGCGTGATCAAGAGAATAATGCCCCCCTTTGTATAGAGGAGAGACTCACCCCATGTGGTTCAAGAACCTGCTTATCTATCGCCTGACCCAAGATCTGCCTGTTGATGCCGAGGCGTTGGAAGCGGCCATGGCCACCAAGCTGGCGCGCCCTTGTGCAAGCCAGGAGTTGACTACTTACGGTTTCGTCGCACCGTTTGGTAAAGGTGAAGATGCTCCCCTGGTTCACGTCAGCGGCGATTTCTTGCTGATTGCCGCCCGCAAGGAAGAACGCATCCTGCCGGGTAGCGTGGTGCGTGATGCACTTAAAGAGAAAGTCGAAGAGATCGAAGCCGAGCAGATGCGCAAGGTCTATAAGAAGGAGCGCGACCAGATCAAGGATGAAATCATCCAGGCCTTCCTGCCCCGTGCCTTTATCCGTCGCTCGTCGACCTTCGCTGCGATCGCGCCGAAACAGGGCCTGATCCTGGTCAACTCGGCCAGCCCCAAGCGCGCCGAAGACCTGCTGTCGACCCTGCGCGAAGTGATCGGCACCCTGCCGGTCCGCCCGCTGACGGTAAAAACCGCCCCAACTGCAATCATGACCGACTGGGTCACCACCCAGAAACCGGCCGACGACTTCTTCGTCCTCGACGAATGCGAACTGCGCGACACCCACGAAGACGGCGGCATCGTGCGTTGCAAGCGCCAGGACCTGACCAGCGAAGAGATCCAGTTGCACCTGACCACCGGCAAGGTCGTGACCCAACTGTCCCTGGCGTGGCAGGACAAGTTGTCCTTCATGCTCGACGACAAGATGACCGTCAAACGCCTGAAGTTCGAAGACCTGCTGCAAGACCAGGCGGAACAGGACGGCGGTGATGAAGCCCTGGGCCAACTGGATGCCAGCTTTACCTTGATGATGCTGACCTTCGGCGAGTTCCTGCCGGCGTTGGTTGAGGCACTGGGCGGCGAAGAGACACCACAGGGCATCTAAGCAACACCGATCCAATGTGGGCACGGTCAGTGTGGGAGCTGGCTTGCCTGCGATAGCGGTGTATCAGTCGCCACTATTCTGGCTGATACACCGCTATCGCAGGCAAGCCAGCTCCCACACTTGATTGCATTGACAACTCAGAAATCGAATAAAAAAGGACATCCCCATGCGCGCACTCGCCGCCTTGAGCCGCTTCGTCGGCAACACCTTTGCCTATTGGGTGTTGATCTTTGCCGTTGTCGCCTTTCTCCAACCCAGCTGGTTCATTGGCCTGAAAAGCGCCATCGTCCCACTGCTGGGCCTGGTGATGTTCGGCATGGGGTTGACCTTGAAACTGGAAGACTTCGCCGAAGTCGCTCGCCACCCCTGGCGCGTGGCCTTGGGCGTGGTCGCGCATTTCGTGATCATGCCGGGCGTGGCATGGTTGCTGTGCCAGGCGTTCCATTTGCCAGCGGAAATAGCCGTTGGCGTGATCCTGGTCGGCTGTTGCCCAAGTGGCACGTCGTCCAATGTCATGACCTGGCTGGCCCGGGGTGACCTGGCGTTATCGGTGGCGATTGCCGCGGTCACCACCCTCCTCGCTCCGCTGCTCACACCGGCATTGATCTGGCTGCTGGCCTCGGCCTGGCTTCCGGTGTCGTTCATGGAGCTGTTCTGGTCGATCCTGCAAGTGGTGCTGCTACCCATCGTACTGGGCGTGGTCGCGCAGCGCTTGCTCGGTGATCGGGTAAGGCATGCGGTGGACGTGCTGCCACTGGTGTCGGTGGTCAGCATTGTGATCATCGTCGCGGCCGTGGTTGCCGCAAGCCAAGGCAAGATTGCCGAGTCGGGCCTGCTGATCATGGCCGTGGTGATGTTGCACAACAGCTTCGGTTACCTGTTGGGCTACTTCACCGGGCGCCTGTTCAAGCTGCCCCTGGCGCAACGCAAGTCGCTGGCCCTGGAAGTGGGCATGCAGAACTCCGGGTTGGGTGCCGCCTTGGCCAGTGCACACTTTTCGCCGCTGGCGGCAGTGCCCAGCGCGTTGTTCAGCGTCTGGCACAATATTTCCGGAGCGTTGCTGTCGACCTACTTCCGGCGCATGAGCGAGAAGGAAGACCGTCGCGCGCTGGAAACCACGCCGTAACTTGATCGCACGGTCCAATTTCGGCACTCTACCGAACTTCGCGGGGACGACCTCGCGACGCTATCAAGCGCTTACCCGGGGACGACCCCACTTTGATAGAAGCGAGGTCATCATGTCCTGGATCATTCTGTTCTTTGCCGGGTTGTTTGAAGTGGGCTGGGCCGTCGGCCTGAAGTACACCGACGGGTTCAGCAAGCCGCTGCCCACCGCCCTGACCATTGCCGCCATGGCCGTCAGCCTTGGGCTATTGGGGCTGGCCATGAAGGAACTGCCGCTGGGTACCGCCTATGCCATCTGGACCGGCGTGGGGGCCGTAGGCACGGTGATTGCCGGGATTATCCTGTTTGGGGAGTCCATGGCGCTGTTTCGGTTGGCCAGTGTGGCGTTGATTATTTGTGGGTTGATTGGCCTCAAGATCTCGACATAAGCCACTATCGCTATCGCAGGCAAGCCAGCTCCCACAGTTTGAATTGTGAATACAGTCAAATGTGGGAGCTGGCTTGCCTGCGATGAGGCGCTGACAAACAACGAAAAACTACCTGACACTCCCCCGCAAACCACCCACCACAGCCTGCAACTGCTCAGGCGTCGCCCCCTCCACGGCCACCGGCTCACCCGCCACCAACACCACCCGCGACCAGATCCGATGGAAAAAACCCTTGTTCGGATCGCGGCTGAAGAAACTCCCCCACAACCCCTGCAATGCCATCGGGATCACCGGCACCGGCGTCTCCTCCAGGATGCGCGTCACCCCGCCGCGAAACTCATTCATCTCGCCATCGGCCGTCAGCTTGCCTTCCGGGAAGATGCACACCAACTCGCCATCCTTGAGGTACTGGGCAATGCGCGCGAACGCCTGTTCGTAGATCTGGATGTCTTCATGGCGCCCGGCAATCGGAATCGCCCCGGCGGTGCGGAAGATAAAATTGAGCACCGGCAAGCGGTAGATCTTGTAGTACATGACAAAGCGAATCGGCCGACGTACTGCACCGCCAATCAACAGCGCATCGACAAACGACACATGGTTGCACACCAGCAACGCCGCGCCTTCATCCGGGATGGCTTGCAGGTTGCGATGCTCCACGCGGTACATGGAATGGCTGAGCAGCCAGATCATGAAGCGCATGGTGAACTCGGGGACGATTTTGAAGATGTAAGTGTTAACCGCGATGTTGAGCAGCGACACCACCAGGAACAGCTCGGGGATCGACAGCTTGGCCACGCTCAACAGCAGGATCGAAACGATGGCCGAGACCACCATGAACAGTGCATTGAGAATGTTGTTGGCCGCGATCACCCGCGCCCGCTCGTTCTCGGCGGTGCGCGACTGGATCAGCGCATACAGCGGCACGATGTAAAAGCCGCCGAACACACCCAGGCCGAGGATATCGAGCAGCACCCACCACGCCTGGCCGTAGCTGAGCACCGCGAGCCAATCGTTGGGTTGCACGTTCTGCGGGAAGCCGCCGGAGTGCCACCACAGCAGCAGGCCGAACACGGTCAGGCCAAACGAACCAAACGGCACCAGACCAATTTCCACCTTACGCCCGGAGAGCTTTTCGCACAGCATCGAGCCCAGGGCGATGCCCACCGAGAACACCGTTAGGATCAAGGTCACCACGGTTTCGTCGCCGTACAACCATTCCTTGGCATAGGCCGGGATTTGCGTGAGGTAAATCGCACCCACAAACCAGAACCATGAGTTGCCGACAATCGAGCGCGACACTGCTGGCGTCTGCCCCAGGCCCATGCGCAACGTCGCCCACGACTGAGTGAAGATATTCCAGTCCAGGCGCAGTTGCGGTGTCGACGCCGCCGCGCGCGGGATGCTGCGGCTGGCCAAATAGCCCAGCACCGCCACGGCCACAATCGCCACCGCCACCACCGGCGCGTATTGAGTGGAAGACATCATGATCCCGGCGCCGATGGTGCCGGCCAGAATCGCCAGGAACGTGCCCATCTCTACCAGGCCGTTGCCACCGACCAACTCATCGTCGTGCAACGCCTGAGGCATGATCGAGTACTTCACCGGGCCGAACAGTGCCGAGTGAGTGCCCATGGCAAACAGCGCCAGCAGCATCAGCTCAAGATGATTGGTCAAAAAGCCCGCCGCGCCCACCGCCATGATCACGATCTCGCCGATCTTGATCGCGCGGATCAACGCGTCCTTGTTGAATTTCTCGCCAAACTGCCCCGCCAACGCCGAGAACAGGAAGAACGGCAGGATAAACAACAAGGCGCACAGGTTGACCCAAATGGAGCGGTCGCCCTCGATGGTGAGCTTGTAAAGGATGGCCAGGATCAGCGACTGCTTGAAGATGTTGTCGTTGAACGCACCCAGCAATTGGGTGATGAAAAACGGCAAGAAGCGCCGCGTGCGCAGCAAGGTGAATTGGGAAGGATGGCTCATCGTCGTCCGTGTTCCTGCGTGGCCTTTATTTATCAGGCCACGACTTTACCTAATACTGCTTACTTATTCGCTAGCCCGGCAATACAAGGCGAAACAAAAAGCTCGCCTTTATAAGCGCCCTGCACGGTGCGCTTGGCCACGATCAGCCACATCAGCGCCAGCGCAACCACCAGCACACTGCCAAACACACTGAAAAATTCCAGCTGCAGCAGGCTCGCCAATTTCAGCGTGGCCAGGGCGTAAACCCCCAATGGGAAGGTGAACCCCCACCAGCCCAGGTTGAACGGGATACCGGCACGCAGATAGCGCAGGGTGATCAACACCGCAATCAACATCCACCACAAGCCGAACCCCCACAGGGTGATGCCCGCAATCAGGCCCAGGCCGTGGGCCATTTCACCGACACTGGCCAGGCCATTGGCGGCGAAGATCGCAGGGGCATCCGTACCGAGCAACAACATGCCCAGAGCACCGGTACCGATGGGGCCCAGCGCCAACCAGCTCGACGCTGCCATATTGGCGTGAGGCAACTTATGCAAGGCCATGCGCAGCATCAGGATGGTCAGTATGCTGAACGCCACCGGCAGGGAAAACGCCCACAGCACGTAGCTGGTCACCAGCATCACCAGTTGCGAATGGGCGTCTAACAGGTGCGGCGCGAGTAAGCCGCCGCTGGCCGCCGCCACTTCGGCAGCCACTACAGGCAACAGCCAGACAGCGGTCATCTGGTCGATGCTGTGCTCCTGGCGGGTGAACATCATGAACGGGATCAGTACGCCGCAGGCCAGGGACATGGCCACGTCCAGCCACCACAAGGCCTCGGCCAACGGGATCACATCACCGCCCCATCGCGGCAGGCCGAACAGCAGCAAACCGTTGAGAATGGTCGCCAGCCCCATGGGGATGGTGCCGAAAAACATCGAGACCGTTGAGTGCCCGAAGATGCGTCGCGCCTCGTGGAAAAACATCACCCAGCGGGCGGCATACAGCACGCTGAACAGCACAAACAAGCCGATGGTGAACAGCCACAGGCCCTCGGCGACAGCGTGCAAACCTGGCAAGTTGACTGGCAACTGAGCCAAGGCCAGCGCCAGCACACCGGTGCCCATGGTCGCGGCGAACCAGTTCGGGGTGAACTGGCGAATCACTTCCCGGGGACGGGTCAGGTGACTGAAGGGTTTGTAGCGGTGAGTGGTCGAGCAGGTCATGGGTAAATCCTCTTCCTCATTTGAGGTTGAAACCATGATAGAACCTGATCGAATATCTATATAACGGGTAATATCTCTAACTGTTATCTATTTTACCTATATTAATCGCAATCATGCGCTTGCCCTTGCCTGCGCCGTGTCCCGCCACAACAACCCAACAAGCGCGCCGAGAGACAGCAAAATAAGCACCGCACCGTAGCCGTCCGTAGTCGCGATCAGGCCAAACACGCGGCTCAGGTTACCCGCCAACAGTGCTGGCACGCAGAACGCCAGGTAGCTCAATACGTAGAACGCCGACATCAGGCCCGCCCGCTCATGGGGCAACGCCAGGCCCACGATACTGCGCACACTACCCATGAAACCGCCGCCGAAGCCCAGGCCTGCGATCACACTGGCGATAAAGAACAGCCACAGGCTGGCGGTGTTTACGGCAACCAGCAGCAACCCCACGCCCACGGCCAGCAGTGCAGCCGACAAGCGCGTCACCCTGTCAGCCGCATGGTTGCGCAGGCTGTAGATCATCACCGCACCGCTCAAGGTCACCACCGCCACCAGCCCGCCGCCGATCAAGTGCGAGGTCGAACCCGTGGCGACGCGCACCAACGACGGCGCCAACGAGGAAAAGAACCCACCCAGCGCCCACACGGCCACATTCAATGGCATCGCCAACCACAACGCGCGGCGCGCTTGCGGTGGCACATGCAGGGTTGGCGCCAGGGACTTCAAGGCGCCCGGTATGCGACTGACCGTTTCAGGCAGGCGCCACACATACAGAGCCTGCAACACCATCAAGCCCAGCAGGGCGTAATAGATCAATTGGGTCGGCCATGGCGCGAACTCCACCAGCAGCCCACTGCCCAGGCCACCACTGGCCATGCCGAGCATCGGTGCAAGGCTGTTGAGCATCGGGCCGCGCATGCGGTCGGTGTCGAGCAGCGTCGCCCCCAATACCGCGGTCGCCGTGCCGGTCGCGAAACCCTGCAAGGCGCGGGCGGCCAGCAGGCAGGCGGTGCTGTCAGCAACGATAAACAGCAGCATCGCCACACTATTGAGCAGCAGCGCGGCGAAGATCACTGGCTTGCGCCCCAGGTAATCCGAAAGCGAGCCCACGGTGAGCAGCGCCGCGAGCAGGCTCACGGCATACACGCCGAAAATCGCCGTGAGCATCGCCGCAGAAAAATGCAGGTGGTCTTGATACACCTGATACAACGGCGTCGGCGCGCTGGAGGCAGCGAGAAAGGTCAGCACGGTGATCACCAGAAACGCCAGGCTGGACCGCTGAGAGATGACGCTGGACATGGGCACGCTCCGCTAAAGCTAATACTTTGCTTTTGCGCAGTGTGCTACTCGCTGGCGCTTAAAGCAAATTCTTTGTGTTAAGGTCCTGCCCATGGCGATCAAAGAAGGCCTCCGCCCGGGGGGCCGTAGTGCCCGGGTACAAGAATCCGTCCACGGAGCGGTGCGCGAACTGCTGGAAACCCATGAGCGGTCCAGCGTCACCGTGCCGATGATTGCGGCGCGCGCAGGCGTCACGCCTTCTACTGTCTACCGCCGGTGGGGCGACCTCTCCGTGCTGCTGGCCGATGTGGCCTTGGCGCGCATGCGTCCAGACTGCGAGCCGGCCAACACCGGCAGCCTGCGCGGCGACCTGCAAGCCTGGGCCGAGCAATACCTGGACGAGATGAGTTCGGAAGTGGGGCGCAACATGATGCGCGACGTGCAAAGCAGCCCCACGCCTGGGTATTGCGTGAGCATCCTGAGTGGGCAGTTGCAGGTGATCGTGGACCGCTACCCGCAGGAACAGCCGCCGAGCGTTGACCATCTGATCAACCTGCTCGCCGCACCGACGGTGTTTCGTATTCTGTTTTCGGCCCAGCCGTTGGCGGTAGAAGAGCTGCACGCCCTGATCGAACTGACACTAAAAAACTAAAGCGCGTGCGCCGACCAAAATGTGGGAGCTGGCTTGCCTGCGATGACGGCCTTCCAGCCGATGCTTATCTACCTGACACCCCACGATCCCACTGTGGGAACGGGCTTGTTCGCGAAGGCGGCATGACAGCCGAGACTGTTATACCGAGTACCTATCCATTCCTGCGGTAACGGCCACTTAGGGTTCCGCCCTGACGGCGGCTCACTTTGCAAAAGC
>NZ_SMOF01000001.1:2138415-2162436 GCF_018135665.1 Pseudomonas sp. B2021 | reverse complement strand
CTGCGGT
Source organism: Pseudomonas sp. B2021 (assembly GCF_018135665.1). NCBI lineage: Bacteria > Pseudomonadati > Pseudomonadota > Gammaproteobacteria > Pseudomonadales > Pseudomonadaceae > Pseudomonas > Pseudomonas sp. B2021. The sequence goes on along the minus strand of NZ_SMOF01000001.1, from coordinate 2,162,429 downwards.
AACGGCCACTTAGGGTTCCGCCCTGACGGCGGCTCACTTTGCAAAAGCCGGGATGCCGGCCCAGGCCAAAGTAAGCAAAACGCTCTTGCCCCACCACTCGGCACCTCGCCTAGGCTCGGTGTGCCCGTACGCAGGCTTGAATCCGTGGGCCGCCGCCACGCGCCATCCATGGCGCGGGGCGGCTAACCCGGCGTCCTGCCGGGTTACCCACGAATTCAAGCCTGCGTTCCGCCAGCGTGGTTTAACGGGGCGCCTGAGATCAAAAGCAGAGCAAGATCAAGAGCGACTCGCTTCGCATCATGGTTACCGTTGACGGCTACAACTAAAAAGTTGTGTAGATACCTATGTGCATCGCAGGCAAGCCAGCTCCCACATTTGTTCGGTGTGCATCCAATAAAAAACGGCCTCTGATGAGGCCGTTTTGTTATTTCCAATCCCACATCATGTACGCATCCCACGCCCACTCACCAGCAACCGCGCACAGCCGATATACAAGACGATGGTGGCAACGATCATAAAAGTGATCGCCACACTGATCTTGATATCCGACACGCCCAGAATACCGTAGCGGAAGGCGTTGACCATGTGCAGCACCGGATTGGCCAGGGATACCGTCTGCCAGAACGGCGGCAACAAGGTGATGGAGTAAAACACCCCGCCCAGGTAGGTCAGCGGCGTCAGCACGAAGGTCGGGATAATGGAAATATCATCGAAGTTGCGTGCAAATACGGCGTTGATAAAGCCCAGCAGCGAGAAGATCGTCGCCGTCAGCACGACCACCAGAATGGTGACCCCAAGGTGATGCACCTGCAGATGGGTAAAGAACAGCGACAGCAGCGTCACGATCACCCCCACCATCAGCCCACGCAACACGCCGCCCAAGGTGTAGCCGATCAGGATGGTGTGCGGTGACACCGGCGAGACCATCAGTTCTTCGATGGAGCGCTGGAACTTGCTGCCAAAGAAACTCGACACTACGTTGCCGTAGGAGTTGGTGATCACCGACATCATGATCAGGCCCGGCACGATGTACTCCATGTAGGTGAAACCACCCATGTCGCCGATCTGCCGGCCGATCAGGTTACCGAAGATCACGAAGTACAGGACCATGGTGATCGCCGGTGGCAGCAGGGTCTGCGGCCAGATCCGGGTAAAGCGCTTCACTTCGCGATAGACGATGGTTTGCAGCGCGACAAGGTTGGGTTGCAGTTCGGAACTCATACCGCCACCTTCGCCAGATTTTTCTCCACCAGGGACACGAACAACTCCTCAAGGCGATTGGTTTTATTACGCAGGCTCAGCACTTCGATGTTCTGAGTCGCCAACTGGGTGAACAACGCGGTGATGCCCATGGCTTTATCCACCTGCACCTCCAGGGTGTGGCTGTCCACCAGCCGGCTCGGGTAGCCGAGCAACTGCGGGGCCAGCGACAGATTGTTCTTCAGGTCGAGCAGGAAGGTTTCCACATGCAACTGGCCCAGCAGGTTGCGCATGCTGGTGTTCTCGACAATGGTGCCGTGGTCGATGATGCCGATGTTGCGGCACAACTGCTCAGCCTCTTCCAGGTAATGGGTGGTGAGGATGATGGTGATGCCCTTCTCGTTCAGTTCGGTGAGGAAGGTCCACATCGAGCGGCGCAGTTCGATGTCCACGCCGGCGGTGGGTTCGTCGAGGATCAACAGGCGCGGCTCGTGCACTAGGGCGCGGGCGATCATCAGGCGGCGCTTCATGCCACCGGACAGCGAGCGCGAAGGCACGTCACGCTTGTCCCAAAGGCCCAGTTGGGTCAGGTACTGCTCGGCGCGTTCCTTGGCGACTTTCGCCGGAATGCCGTAGTAGCCAGCCTGGGTCACGACAATATCGAAGGTCTTTTCGAACTGGTTGAAATTGAATTCCTGGGGCACCACGCCAATGGAGCGCTTGAGCGCCGCCGGCGATTTGTCCAGGTCATGCCCGAAGATATTCACCGTGCCGCTGGTCTTGTTGACCAGGGTGGAGAGAATGCCGATGGTGGTGGATTTGCCGGCACCGTTGGGGCCGAGCAAGGCGAAGAAGTCACCTTCGGCAACGTCCAGATCGATACCACTCAGGGCCTGGAAACCGTTGCCGTAGGTTTTGGTTAGCTGCCGGATGGACAGAGCGGAACTCATATGGAAGTACGCACCAAAGAAGGGAATAGAAAGAATAGATGAAGGCACACCCCAGGTAGTTCAACCTGCGATGCAGTGCGAGCATGGTGCGTGCCCATGCCGCACAAGTACAGTCACCCGTATTAATAGTGTGTATTAAGTCAACGCGGTCATCACCGCCTTGCGGTAGGCCGGGCGCTGTTGCAAACGCTGGTACCAGGCCTCCAGATTCGGCATTGCCGGGCGTTCGATGGGCATCTCGAACCAGGCGTAGATGAAGCAGCCCAAGGGAATATCGCCCATGCCGAACGCCTGACCGGACAGGTAGGGTTGCTCGGCGAGGGCTTGTTCGACGGTTTTGAGCGCGTCGATACAGGCTTGGCGCCCGGCATTGATGCTGTCCCAGTTTTGCTGGTCAGCCGGGGTGCGCACGATGCCCCAGAACACCGCTTTGAACGGATCGGCGAGCGTGGAAGTGGTCCAGTCCATCCACTTTTCGGCGTTGGCCCGGGCTTGCAAGTCGCTGGGGTAAAAGTCCGATGCCTGCTTGGCGCACAGGTAACGCACGATGGTGTTGGATTCCCACAGCACAAAGTCGCCATCTTCGATCACCGGCACCCGGCCATTGGGGTTCATGGCCCGGTATTGCGGGGTATCGACCACACCAAAAGCCCCGCCCGCATCAATTGCTTCATAGTCCAGGCCGAGTTCCTCGGCGCACCACAGTGCTTTCCTGACGTTTGATGAATTTTTACGACCCCAGATCTTCAGCATGACCGCGCCTTATCGTTGATGAACATGGCTTGATGAAGGCAGCAGCATACGCCGGTTCAGCCGCGGCTTAAATCGCCCTGCATATCACCGAGCAAGGTGGGCGCATCGTCGCCAAACAAGTGCGGGTAACACTGGCGGATATGCGCGAAGAAAAATGCTTCGGGCACGTCAGCAAACTGCCCATGGTCCACCACGTACTCCATCGAACGCTGGCCCTGGCGATTGAACGCGTGGAACACGCTGTCGTGCAGCCCATCGAATTCCAGCGGCGGCACGTCGAACACTTCGCACAGTTGCTGATTGAACGCCGGAGTGGCCTTGACCCAGCGGCCGTTCAGGTAAAGCTCGGTATAACCGTGCATGGCGAACACGTCACTTTTGAGCAGGGCGAGCAGCCGCGGTGTGGACAGGTGGTTGCGTACGTCCGCCAAACCAATGCGCGCAGGGATACCACAGTGACGTGCGCAAGCTGCCAGCAACGTGGCTTTGGGCACACAGTAGCTTTCGCCAGCCGCCAGGGCGAAGCTGGCGTTCAAGGTGTTAGGGTCACGGCTGAAGGTATAGGGGTTGTAGCGAATGGCCTCACGCACCGCGTAGTAAAGACTGACTGCCTGGTCACTTAAATCCGGGCGGGTTCCGCGATGTTTCTCGGCGAACTCCACCACCACAGGGTGGTCACTATCGATGAAGCGGCTGGGACTCAAGTACGTATTCATGAGCTTGATCTCCGAGGGGAGCCTGGAGTTTAACCACCAGGCCTGCCCGAGAGATAACGACGATTCGGCCAAATGCCGGCGCCGGCTGATGGGTTGCCCAGTACACCTTGTTACACCCTGATCACCCGGCTTGTTCGGATGCCGACTAAGCTCCCTGGTGGTTTCGCCCCTGGTTCACGGAGGATTGAATATGCTGTTGTTGTGGATACTGGTGCTGGTGGTCGGCATTGCCTACCTGGCACACCGCCGTACTGCCCCCCTGCCCGCCCTGGGCGTGGTCGCCGTCTACCTGCTGGCGATGGGCGCCTGGAGCCACGCACCGGGTTGGCTGCTGCTGATCTTCTGGGTGCTCCTGGCCGTGGTGGCCGCGCCCTTGTTGCTGCCTGACCTGCGCCGCCAATACTTCACCAAGCCGCTGTTCAGCTGGTTCCAGAAAGTGCTGCCGCCGATGTCCGAGACCGAGCGCGATGCGATCGATGCCGGCACCGTCTGGTGGGACGGCGAACTGTTCAGTGGCCGCCCCGACTGGGACAAATTGTTGGCCTACCCCAAGGCGCAATTGACCGAGGAAGAGCAGGCATTCATCGACGGCCCCACCGAAGAACTCTGCGCCATGGTCAGCGACTGGGAAATCGGCCAGGCCATGGACCTGCCGCCGCAAGCCTGGGAACACATCAAGACCCATGGTTTCTTCGCCCTGATCATTCCCAAGGAGTACGGCGGCAAAGGCTTCTGCGCCTATGCCCACTCCCAGGTTGCCATGAAGCTCGCGACCCGCAGCGGTGACCTGGCCTCCACCGTGATGGTTCCCAACTCCCTGGGCCCCGCCGAACTGCTGCTGCACTACGGCACCGAGGAACAACGCAACCACTACCTGCCGCGCCTGGCCCGTGGCGACGACATCCCGTGCTTCGCCCTCACCGGCCCGCTGGCCGGCTCCGATGCGGGCGCCATGCCCGACACCGGCGTGATCTGCAAAGGCGAATGGGAAGGCAAGGAAACCCTCGGCCTGCGCCTGAACTGGGAAAAGCGCTACATCACCCTAGGCCCGGTCGCGACCTTGCTCGGCCTGGCCTTCAAGGCCCATGACCCGGACCACCTGCTGGGCGAAGAAGAAGACCTGGGCATCAGCCTCGCGTTGATTCCTACCGACACCCCTGGCGTGGAAATCGGCCGTCGGCACCTGCCGCTCGGCGCCGCCTTCATGAACGGCCCCAACTCCGGCAAGGATGTGTTCATCCCGCTGGAGTACCTGATCGGTGGCCAGGAAATGCTCGGCAAGGGCTGGATGATGCTGATGAACTGCCTGTCGGTCGGCCGTTCGATCTCGCTGCCCGCCGTCGGCACCGGCGCCGCCAAGTTCACCAGCCTGGTGACCGGGCAATATGCCCAGGTGCGCGAACAGTTCAACGTACCGCTGTCGGCCTTCGAAGGCATTCAGGAAGCCCTGGCGCGCATCGGTGGCAACGCCTGGCTGATGGACAGCGCGCGCATGCTCACCGCCAACGCCGTGGACCTGGGCGAGAAGCCGTCGGTGCTGTCGGCGATCCTCAAGTACCACCTGACCGAGCGCGGCCGCGAGTGCATCAGCCACGCCATGGATGTGCACGGCGGCAAAGGCATCATCATGGGGCCCAACAACTACCTGGGCCGCAACTGGCAGGGCGCACCGATCTTCATCACCGTGGAAGGCGCCAATATCCTTTCGCGTAACCTGATGATCTTCGGCCAGGGCGCGATTCGTTGCCATCCCTTCGTGCTCAAGGAAATGGCCCTGGCCGGTCGCGAAGACCATGACCAGGCGTTGAAGGAATTCGATGGCCTGCTGATGCAACACATCGGCTTTGCCGTGAGCAATGCCGCCAGCACCCTGGTGCTGAACCTGGGCTTGGGGCACTTCGAAAAAGCCCCGGGCAACCGGTTGAGCCAGGGCTACTTCCGTGCCCTGAACCGCCAGGCGGCTGCGTTTGCCCTGCTGGCGGACCTGAGCATGATGTTGCTGGGTGGCGAGCTCAAGCGCCGCGAACGCCTGTCCGCTCGCCTGGGTGATGTGCTGAGCCACATGTACCTGGCCTCGGCGGCGCTCAAGCGTTACCACGACCTGGACTCGCCGGACCACCTGGAGCCGCTGTTTGCCTGGGCCATGGAAGAAAGCCTGGGTGAATCGGAACGCGCACTGGATGAGCTGCTGAGCAACTTCCCGAACAAGGTGCTGGGCTGTCTGTTGCGGGTGATCGTGTTCCCATTCGGGCGTCGTCATACCGGGCCGTCCGACGCTCTGGATGCCGAAGTGGCAGCCGTGATCGGCCGCGCCAAAGGCGACCCGACCTTGGAAGAGTTGCTGGCCGGCTGTTATCGCCCGCAATCGGCAGAAGATCCCGTGGGCGCCCTGCAACATGCCTACGACCTGCTCGGTGCCAGCCACCCCTTGCAGAAAAAACTCCACAGCGCGCTCAAAAGCGGCCAGGTCAAGCCGGTGGCCGGCGAGCACGCCATCGACGCGGCCTTGCAGGCCGGCGTGCTGCAACCGGCCGAGGCGCAAACCCTGCGCGATGCCGAGGCGGCGCGACGCAAGGTGATCGACGTGGATGATTTCAGCAAGGAAGAGCTGATGCAGGCAGAGGGTAAAGTCCGCTGAGTCGAGCGGTCATATAAAAACGGGCGCGAGAGGCTTATACTCTCGCGCCCGTTTTTGCTTTAGAGGCCTTATCTCGTGTCCAACGTCGTTGCCGATCATCTCGTCTTGCTCGACCACTTGCGCAGCATCCTGGTTGCCGTCGGCGAAGCCGAACAGGTCCCCGAGGAAAGCCACTCGCTGTTCCTGGAGCGTTTCGACGAACTGCGCGCCCTGTTGCCAATCGACCCGATCGAAAGCCAGTACCTGGGCCAGGACCTGATGAGCCAGGTCATCCTGCGCTACCCGCAAATCGCCCACCTGGTGCCCCGCGACCTGCTGTGGTTCTTTGGCGGCGACTGCCTGCACTTCATGCCCGACGAAGAACTGGACCTGTACCAGGCCCTGGAAGAACGTCGCTATGAAGCCGAACAGAACGACGAACCGTTCGACTGGAACCAGGAAAAACAACTGCTGGCCATGCCTCAGGACCAGAGCAAGCACTGACAACTATGCTCGTTCCCACGCTCTGCGTGGGAACCTATCCTGTGACGCTCTGCGTCACCCGCGCACAGGCATAAAGGCAGGACGCGGAGCGTCCAAGGTGGCATTCCCACGCAGAGCGTGGGAACGAGCAAACAGAACGACGAACCGTTCGACTGGAACCAGGAAAAACAACTGCTGGCGATGCCTCAGGACCAGAGCAAACACTGACAACTATGCTCGTTCCCACGCTCTGCGTGGGAACCTATCCTGTGGCGCTCTGCGTCACCCGCGCACAGGCATAAAGGCAGGACGCGGAGCGTCCAAGGTGGCATTCCCACGCAGAGCGTGGGAACGAGCAACCGCGTTCCTACCGTCGGCGCAGCGTGGGCTCCCTGGCCATGCACTCCACCAGATAATCGATAAACACCCGCAACTTCGGCGGCAGGTACCGTGTGGGCGAATGCAGCAACCACGCCTCGCCATGGTACGAGGCAATAAAATCCCACCCCGGCAACACCTGCACCAAATCCCCCGCTTCCAACGCGTGCCGCGCGGTGAAATACGGCAAGCTAGCAATCCCGACATGCTGCAACGCCGCCTCCAGTCGCACCCCGGTGTGGTTCGCCGCATACCGGCCGCGTACGCCGACCGTTACCGCCTTGCCAGCCTGGCGAAACTTCCAGCGTGAATCTGCCGGTGTTTCACCCAGATAAATGCAACTGTGCCCGAGCAGATCATGGGGATGGCTCGGTGTACCGTGCTCGGCCAGGTACTGCGGCGTCGCGCACAGCAAATGTTCGATGGGCAACAGCTGGCGCCCGACCAAGCCTGGCGGTGGGCTGTCGGTGATGCGGATGCTCAAGTCGACGTTGTCGTCGATCAAATCCACATGTCTATCTTCCAGGATCAACTGCACATCCACCTTGGGATAGCGCCGCAAGAATTCCGGCATATGCGGGTGCACCACAAATCTCCCCACCGCCTTGGGCACACTGACCCGCACCAGGCCCTCGGCTTCATGGGTAAATTGCCCACTGACTTCCATAACGGAGCGCGCAGCATTGACCATCTCCTGGCAACGCTTGAACACCTCCTCGCCGCCCTCGCTCAGGCGCAGCTTGCGCGTGGTGCGTTGCAGCAGGCGTGTGGCCAGGGCTTTTTCCAGGCGCGAGATGCTGCGGCTCACCGCCGAAGGTGAAACGCTGAGTTGCCGCGCCGCTTCGGAGAAGCTGCCGGTTTCCACGACCTTGACGAAAATCGCCATTTCACCCAACAACGGCAAAGGAAGATTGATGCTCATGACGCACAGGTCCATTGATAATTGAGCGGATTATCACTCATCTGCGCACTATTTATACTGCCCACAGAACCCTGATGCGGATGTAGATAATGACCGAGCGCCTGTTTTTTACCCACGACCACCTGACGGCCGAGTTGGAAGTGCTCAGTTGCACCCCGTACGAAGAGCAATTCGCCGTGATTGTGCAATCGACGATTTTCCATCCCCAAGGCGGTGGCCAGCCGTTCGACACCGGATGGCTCGGCGACACCCAGGTGCTGCGAGTCATGCAGCAAGCCGAACAGGTGGTGCACTACGTCGACCGCCCCCTGGAACCAGGACCCGCCATTGCGCGAGTCGACGCACAGCGTCGCGCCTTGCATACGCGCCTGCATTCGGCGGGGCACTTGATTGGCAATGCTGGCGAACGCCTCGGCTGGATGCCGATCAAGGCGCATCATTGGCCGGGCGAAGGCAAGATCACCTTTATCCGTGGCCAGGCCGCGCAAGACATGGATGCGCAGACGCTCCAGCAGTGGCTCAACACATGGATCGCCGCCGACTATCCCCGCCACATGACACTGGAAGACGGCACCCGCGAAGTCGGCTTCGGCGAATTACCCGCTTACGCCTGTGGCGGCACGCATGTTCAAACGTTGAGCGAACTGGGCCAGGTAACGATCTTGGCGTTGTCCGAGAAAAAAGGCGCGCTCTCGGTGCGCTATGAAATCAATGTGGGAGGAGGCTTGCCTTAATGCCATTCAGTTAAGCTCAGTTCCCTGTGGGAGCTGGCTTGCCTGCGAAAGCGTTAGTGCAGTAGCAGATGCAGTGACTGACACACCGCTATCGGGGGCAAGCCCCCCTCCCACATTGGATCGCCCCAGAGAAACAGGCTACACGGCAATAGCCCCCGCCCTGCTCGGCTCAACCACGAACGACTTCAACGTCGACACCGTCGCCGCCGGGTCACACGGGTCGCTGATCGCACGAAAATTCGTCTGCATGGTGCTGGCCGCCAACTCCACCGACACATAGCCACGCTGACGGCTGTCGAAGAACTTCACATGGGGGTTGAGCGGCATGATCTTCATGAACGCGTCATAGGGCGGGCCGTCGGAGGTGACCGACGAGCCGACAAACTCGGTGGCGACCACCGCCGAGTCTGGCCTGTCGGCGTCGGCATGCAGGTCGGTGGCCCAGAACGAATGAATATCCCCACCCCAGAACACCGGGTTCTTCAGCCGGTTACGCACGATCGACGCCAGCATCCGGGAGCGGTTGGCCATGTAGCCATCCCAGCCATCGGTCCAGCGGCCAAGCTTGTGGTTGGTGAGGTCACGCTGCATCAGCGGCGCCACCAGCAAATCCTGGGCGATGATATTCCACTGCGCCCTAGACTGGGCAAACCCCTGGTCCAGCCAAGACTCTTGCTGCCAGCCGAGCAACGTGCGGCCAGGGTCACGCAGGTCGCTGCAAGGGGTGGTGACAATATGCCCTTGGTGGCTGCCATTGGCCGCGATGCACGGTTGCTCGGAACGGTACTGGCGACCGTCGAGCACATGGAAACGCGCAAGCCGGCCGTAATCCAGGCGCCGGTAGATGCGCATATCCGCCCCCTTTGGCACGCTGCTGGCACGCAGGGGCATGTGTTCGTAAAACGCCTGGTACGCCGCGGCCCGTTGCTTGAGAAACTGCGCCACCGCCACCTTCGGGTCCTGGGACCAGCGGTTGGCGTAGTCATTCTGTACTTCGTGGTCGTCCCAGGTCACGACGCTGGGGGCCGCGGCGTGAAGGGCCTGCAGGTCTGGATCAGTCTTGTACAGCGCGTAGCGGTTGCGGTAATCGCTCAGGCTTTGTGCGTTGCCACTGCCGTGAGAGCGAAACACCTTGCCCGACTCCGCCGCATAGGAACTGTCGTAAATATAATCACCGAGAAAAAACACCAGGTCCGGCTGCTCGGCGGCAAGGTGTCGGTAGGCGCTGAAGTAACCGCGCTCCCAGTGCGAGCAGGACACGAACCCCAGCCGGGCCGTGGCCATCGCCTGCAGCGGCGGCATCGTGCGCGACTGCCCCACCGGGCTCTGCGCGCCGAGCCCTTCAAACTGGTACCAATACGGCCGATCCGCCGCCAGCCCCGCCACTTCGACATGCACGGCGTGAGCAAAACGCGGCGTCGCCAGTACTTCGCCCTGCTTCACAATGCGCGTCATCGCCGCATCGCTGGCCACCCGCCAACGCACCGGCACCGTGCGGCTCAAGCCGCCACGGCCATCCGCCGCATTGAACAACGGCGCCAGGCGCGTCCAGATCACAAAGCCATCTGGCAGCGGGTCGCCGGACGCCACGCCAAGGGGGAACGGATAATCCACCCCGGCACTGCGCGCAAACGGGCTGAGAATAGAAAACGCCGTGGCGACCGCCAGCCCGCCGAGGACCCGGCGCCGGCCGTGGTCGACTTCGCCGCTCACAGGCAGCGCTCCCAGTCGTCACGCACGGTGGCAAACCCGAGCATGTCCTCATACACGCCGTTCTTTAAAAACGCCTGGCGCATGCAGCCCTCATAGCGCAGGCCGATCTTCTCCATGACCCGCGCCGACTCCTTGTTGCGCGCGAAACACTGGCTGCCCACGCGCTGCAACCCTAGCGCCTCGAAGCCGAAGTCCATCACCGCACTCGCCGCTTCAGCCGCATACCCCTGGTTACGGCAGTGCGCCGCCACCCAGCCACCCAAGTGCCCATAGCGATGGCGAGCATTGATGCGCAGGCTGACCATGCCGACCAATTCATCGGTGCCGCGCACATGCATCCCCAGATTCAGCAGCTCACCGGTGCGGTACTTGTCAGCGATCCCGGCAATAAAATCCTGCGCGGTTTCCAAGGTGTAGGGCGCTGGAATGTTCGCCGTGTTGTCGGCAATTTTCGGCCCGTTGGCAAGCGTGAAAAGCACCTGCGCCTGGTGCATTTGCAGGGCGCGCAACAACAGTCGCGGGGTCGTCAATTGAGGCAATGCAGTAGGCATGGAGGCCGGCTCTCAAGATAAATTTCTCAAGCATGGATGCCCCGAGTGTCAGTTTCATTACGCCCGAAAACTGACCGGTAAGTTTTCTGAAAGACGCGTCCTAGAGCCTCTAAACGGTCAATTAAAGTTAACCAATCGGTCATTTTTGGCTGTTAGCGTTTTGCCCCTAATTCAATGACGGGGTAACGGAATGAGAACCTGGGACGAACCCAAGAAACGCAAGGCGCACATCGAGCTGATCCCGATGATCGACGTGATGATGTTCCTCCTGGTGTTTTTCGTACTGGTGAGCCTGAACGTGATTCCCGCGCTCGGCATGAAGACCCAATTGCCCAGCGCCAGCAGCTCGCAACAGCTCAAGCCGCAGAACAAATTCATCCTCACTTTGGGCCTGGAAGGCCAGTTGCAACTGGACGGCAAGGACGTGACGGTGGATGCCCTGGTGCCGGCGCTGAAGGCTGCCGAAAAGCCCGATACCAAGTCGACGATCATCGTCAACAGCGACAAAGGCGTGGAGGTTTCGCGCCTGGTGGAAGTGATGGACACCCTGCGCCTGGGTGGCTTCACCTCCGTGTCCATCGCCACGCGTAAGTCCTGATCATGTACGTTCTGTTTCGTGCGCGTCAGCTGCTGGGCAGTGTCCCGGCCCTGATCGCCCTGGTGCTGATTGCACTGGGTATCCAGTCCCAGACGTTGAAAGTCGAGCCGGTGTATGACGAGTCGGCGGTCGAATTGGCCTTGGTCGAGCCGGAACCGGAGGTCATACCGGAACCGGTGGTGGAGCAAGAACCGCCACCGCCGGTGATCGAAGAGGAAGAGGCCGAGCCTGCTCCCCCGCCGCCACCGCCCAAGCCGCTGCCAAAACCCGAACCCAAGCCCAAGCCAAAACCTGTGCCCAAGCCTGCGCCCGTGGTCGCCAAGCCATCGCCGACACCGCCACCGGTGGCCGCCAAACCAGCCCCGGCTCCGGTGGCCCAAGCGGCACCTACACCCGCCCCACCGGCGCCACCGAAAGTCGATGGCCAGGCCCTGGAAAGCGGTTATCTCAAAGGCTTGCGCAACGAACTGGACACCTACAAGCAGTACCCCACCGGGCGTCAGGCGTCCCTCGAACGCCCGAGCGGCGAAGTGGTGGTGTGGTTGCTGGTAGACCGCCAAGGCCGGGTACTCGACTCAGGGTTACAAACTCAGGCCTCGAGCATGTTGCTCAACCGGGCAGCCACCAACAGCTTGCGTCGCATCAAGCAAGTCAAACCGTTCCCCGAGCAAGCCTTCGGGGGGCGCAATGAGCAGCGCTTCACCGCCACCTTCAACTACAGCGTGCAATAAGCACCCGACACCAGGACGACAGTGATGAAGTTCACCCGTATTCATCTGGCACTTGTGGCCGCGACCAGCATGACCCAGGGAATGGTCATGGCAGAGACCAGCGACGTCGGCACCATTGGGGTACAAGGCAAGGCGACCGCCGGGGGCGGTTACATGGTGCCGGAGGAAAGCATCAAGGGCCGCTCCACGGTGACCAAGGAAGCACTGGATAAACAGGCGGCCACCGGCAATGCCATCGACAAGCTCAAGTACACCCCGGGCTTGAACATCTCCAGCGAAGACAACACCGGCTTGTCGGGCTTTCGCTTCACCATGCGCGGCATGAACTCCGACCAGGTGGGCATGTCGGTGGACGGCATGCCGATCAATGATTCGGGCAACTACGCGCTGTATTCCAACCTGCTGGGCGACCCGGAAAACATCGACCAGATCTTCGTTACCCAAGGCGCTTCGGAGTCCGACGGCCCGCACATTGGTTCCAGCGGCGGCAACATTGGCATCGTGACCATTCGCCCGACCAAGGAAACCGGCGCCTTCGTCAAACAGGTCGTCGGCAGCAATGCCACACGCAAGACCTTTGCCCGCCTCAATACCGGCGAAATCAACGGCTTGAGCAACTGGCTGTCGGTGTCCCATACCGAAGGAGAGATGTGGCGCGGTTCGGGCGCGGTACGCGCGGACAAGGTGGAGTGGAACAGCTTTTTCGACGCTGGCAATGGCAACACCGCCAACCTGATCCTCAAGTACCACGAGCAGGACAACAACAGTTACAGCCAGTTGACCAAGGCGCAGTTCCAGCAATATGGCCGCAAGTACGACCCTTATCCGGCAACACCCAGCGTGGGCAGCAACGGCAAGTACAACAGCTATTACGCCCTGGCGCAGAACCCGTTCCAGACGTTCACCGCCGTGCTCAACACCCAGTTCAAACTGGCCGATAACCTCGCGCTGTCGGTGATCCCGTATTACTACTGGGGCAATGGCAGCGGCGTCGGTTCATCCAGCTATGCCCTCAACCGTGGCTCCAACCAGGGCGGTGTGTTCGACCTCGGCAACCTGCCCACCGCCGCCCAATACAACGCCGACGGCACACCCAACAGCGGCGTGTACTACCGCCCTTCACGTACGCAAACCTGGCGTCCGGGTATCACCACCAAGCTGACCTGGGACCTGGGCGACCACAGCCTGCAATTCGGTTACTGGTACGAGCGCGCACGCCAGAGCCAGACCCAGCCGTTCATTCCGCTCAAGAGCAACGGCAAGCCGGTGGACACCTGGCCGGATTCCAACAGCGCCATCGTCGATGCCAACGGCAACACCGTGCAGGGTCGCGACCGTTTCACCGTGACGCCTGCGCAAAAGGTCTGGGCCCAGGACACCTGGTACATCAACCCGGACTGGACCTTCATCGCAGGCCTGGCCTACATGAACGTCGAGCGTGAAGGCACCAACCACGGCAGCCTCAACGAACGCCCGGAAAAACGTAACCAGACCTACAACAAACTGCTGCCCAACGCCGGCCTCAAATACCAGCTGGACGAGCGTGACCAGTTGTTCTACAGCCTGTCGCGCAACATGCGCGTGCCGCAGAACTACGTGCTCTACGACAAAGGCGCCGGTTCGATCGACGCCGAACCGGAAACCAGCTGGAACCATGAACTGGGCTGGCGCTACAGCGGCGACGACATGAACCTGGCCGCCACCCTGTTCTACATGGACTTCAAGAACCGCCAGGTGTCGTCCCGGGACATCAACGGTGACTTTGCCGACATCAACGCCGGCTCCGTGGTCAACAAAGGGCTGGAGCTGGAGTGGAGCGGCCAGTTGCCCCACCACTTCAATTACTACACCTCCTACACCTACACCAAGGCCGAGCAGCAGGATGACCTGACCGTCTACAACGCCGGCAAACCCATCGTGCTGCCCACCAGTGGCAAGCAGTTCGCCAACGTGCCCAAGAACATGCTGGCGGCCAACATCGGGTATGACGACGGTCGCTTCTACGGCACCTTCGGCGGCAAGTACACCAGCAAGCTCTACGGTGACCTGACCAACGACGAGGCGATTTCCGGCCGCACCGTGTTCAACCTCGGCGCCGGTATTTACCTGCCGGTGGACAAGAAGGTGGTCAAGGACGCGACCCTGCGCCTGAACGTCGACAACCTGTTCGACAAGAAATACCTGGACGGCGTGTACACCACCAAGACCAACGCGGCCAGCTACAGCGGTTTCCGCGATGGCGACCCGGCATACATCGTCGGCCTGGACCGTACCGTCACGGTTTCGCTGGAAGCGAATTTCTAAGACTCACCTCAAGAGGAACACCATCATGGATATGAACCTGCTCCACGACGTCACCTTCTATGTGATGTACGCGGCGATGGCCATTGCGATCTTCATCGCCATCGAACGCGGTATCTACTTCGCCTACGTACGCCGCCAGGCTCGCGCATTGATCGACGCCCTGGGCGCCAACGTACACAGCGAGCGCGACCTGCCGGAAAACCTGACCCGTCGCGACAGCCTGCCGCTGAACATGATCTTGCCGGTGCTGGCCCAGAAGGCAACCCACGGTTCGCGCAAAGACTTGGACGACGAAATCGATACCCAGTACCTGAAGACCCGCGCCCCACTGACCCGCAGCCTGTGGATCATCGAGACCATCACCACCGCCGCCCCGCTGCTGGGCCTGCTGGGTACCATTCTCGGCATCATAGACACCTTCAAGGCGCTGGCCACCGCGGGCGTGTCGGACCCAGGGCAGATTTCCGGTGGTATCGGGACGGCCCTGTTTGCCACGGGATTAGGTATCGCCATCGCGCTGTTTTGCGTGGTGTTTCACAACTTTTTCCAGGACAGCCTGGAGCGCATCAACGACCAGTTGAAGATCCTGTTGATCCGCGCCGCCACCGGCGCCCGCGCACAGGATGAAGTGCCCCATCGCGTGCCCACCCCGCTGCACAGCCGCACGGCCTGACCTGCAGGGCGGGCGCCTTGGGCGCTCGCCTTTTCCTTTGGTGCGATGAGACGCTTATGTCCCTTTCGATAAAGTTGCGTATCGCCGGCCTGACCGGCTTGCTCCTCAGTCCGTTGGCCCAGGCGGACTTTTCCATTCCAGGCTTTGAACTGGTGCACACCGTGCCCGTGGACACCGCCCTTAGCACCGACGATTTACGCCAGCCCGGCCCGGTATGGATCGAGCTGTTCGACGGCGCCAAAAGCCGCATTGATATCGGCCAGTTCTACGCCGCGGACCACCCAGGTTCGGTGATGAACAAGGTGCTTGATCACCTGGAAGCCGCCGGCAAACGCGGCGTGAAGATTCGTTTCCTGCTCGAAGAAAAAGGCATCAAGCTGTCGGACGCCGCCACCCTGGAACGCTTGCGCGCCATTCCCAACCTGACCTTACGCGTGCTGCCTTACGGGCAACTGAGCGGCGGAATCATCCACGCCAAGTACCTGCTGGTGGATGGCAAGCAAGCGTTTGTCGGCAGTCAGAATTTCGACTGGCGCGCCCTGGAACACATCCACGAAACCGGGCTGCGGATCACTGACGAAACGGTGGCGGGCCAGGTGCAGGCGATCTTCGAGCAAGACTGGCAAGCTCAGGCCGCGCTGGCGGGGAAACACCCGGTGCCGCTACCCGCCAGCGGCCAGGCACCTGCACGTACCGGCAACTACTTGGTGGCCAGCCCGCAACGCTACAACCCGCCCGGCGTGGGCGACTCACAGCTGGAACTGCCGCGCCTGCTGGGCGAAGCCAAAAAAGAAGTGCGCGTGCAATTGCTCGACTACGCGCCGCTGTCCTACGGACCGGATCGCACCCGGCCGTACTACGCCGTGATCGACAACGCCGTGCGCGCCGCCGCTGCCCGTGGCGTGTCGATCAAGCTGATGGTGTCCAACTGGAACACCGACCCACTGGAGCTGCCTTATCTCAAGAGCCTGGCGGTGCTGCCTAATGTCGAGATCAAGATCGTCACCCTGCCCGAAGCCAAGCAAGGCTTTATCCCTTATGCGCGGGTGATCCACAGTAAAACCATGGAGGTCGACGGCCAGGTGGCGTGGGTTGGCACCAGCAATTGGTTGGGCGGCTACCTGGATAATTCGCGCAATCTGGAGGTGGTGATGCGCAGTGAGGCGATGGCCAAGCGCGTAGGCCAGTTGCATGAACAGCTGTGGGATGGGCCCTATGCCAAAGCGCTGGATGTGTCGGCCGACTATGCGCCTCCCCACCCAGGTACGCGGTAAGTGACGGCGCGCAGGCACGGCGTTGTGTTTTCCTGATTGGCCGCTAGTCTTAGCATTTTCCGGCTGCAGCTTTAGCGGTGCTGCGTCCGGAGTCCACTTGCCACGAGACCACAGCCATGAAAACCGCTTTGCTTCGCACCACTTGTACGCTGCTTATGCTTATCTCCCTCGCAGCTTGCATCAACAGCCGTCAGCCCATCACGCTGGTCACCCTCGCCGACGGCACCCGCGGTTTGAAGAGCGCGGTTGATATTGGCCCTCCTGGCCCTTCCCAGGGCGATCTGTTCGTGTTCGACCAACCACTGATGGATCAGGACCGCCGTGATATCGGCAGCAACAGTGGCTACTGTGTCAGCACACGGCCAGGCGTTCACAGCCAATGCCAATGGACGTTACTGTTCTTCGGCTCAGGTGGCGCTGTTACAGGTACCGTGGTAGTCGCCGGCCAGGAACTGGAAGCCGGAAAATCCGTGGTCGCCGTCGTCGGCAGCACAGGCACCTATGCCGGTTCCACCGGCGAAATGAGCTCCGAACCCAACCCCGATGGTACCTTCACTCAGACCTTGTATTTGGTTCGGCCCTAACTCTGAAAAAGCCAGCGACTAATGAACGGTGCGTTTATTAAAGTAGGATTTTTCCTTGTTCAAGGTCTCCCCTACTGTTCCTTTGCAGTGTTAGTGTGTGAAATTGTTTCTGACATAACGATCAGAATATTTCCTACATTCACTTTGCAAAGGAATGCCTTTAACCATGCACTTTCCACTGAAAAAACTGGTGGCTGCCACCTTGTTCGCCGCGAGCCTGTCGGCAGTTGCCACTCCCGCATCCGCTAACATCACCGCAGACCAAAGCGCAGCCATCTTGAAGCAGTTCAGCGAGACCTCGGTCACCGATTTTCGCAGTTTCCTCGGCACCCTGGCTAAGGGCGAGTTCGGCAAATCGGCTGACACCGGCACTGCTATCAGCGCGTTTCTGGGCAACAAAACCCTGAGCGCCGAGCAGCAGAACGAGATCAATCGCCTGCTGGGCATTTACACCCGCGTTAAATATGGCAAAGCCGCGCTCGAAACCCTGCGTGAACTGGTGGAGATCCCTACGTTTAACGTAGACGGCCTGCCGCAATACAATAACCCGGAATTCCTCAAGATCGCCGCGAAGATCGAGGCCCTGGCCAAGTCCTTCAACCTGAACTTCCGTAACGTCGATAACCGCGTCTACGAAATCTCCCTGGAAGGCAGCGGTGATGAAGTCGTGGGGGTGCATGCTCACGCCGACGTGGTGCCGGTCACCCCGGAAAACTGGGTGCTGCAAGACGGCACCAAACTCGACCCGTTCAAGGTCACGCTGATCGGCGACCGCATGTATGGCCGCGGTACCGAGGATGACAAGAACGGCATCGTGGTGACGATGTACGCCATGAAGGTGATCAAGGAAGAAAAGCTGCCACTGGCGCGCACGTTCAAGCTGCTGGTGGACACCACCGAAGAAACTTCCGGTGAGGCTATTCCTTACTATTTCGAGCGCAATCCCGTGCCGCAATACAACCTGGCGCTGGATGGCGGTTACCCGGTGGTGATTGCCGAGAAAGGCTCGGGGACGGTCATGGCCACCTTCCCGGTGCGCAAAGGCGAAGGCAAAGGCGCAGAGATCATCGCGATGACCGGCGGCAAGGCGAACAACCAGATCCCATCGGCCTCGGTGGCCACGCTGGTCAGCGATACACCCGCCGAATTGGCCGCCAGCCTGCAACAGGCCGGTGCCGACTATGCCAAGCGCAACGGTGGCAATTTTCAGGTGACGGCCAAGGTCGATGGCAAGGACGTCAAACTCACGGTGACCGGCGTGTCCGCGCACTCCTCCGAGCCCGAAACCGGAGTCAACCCGGTGGCGCGCATGCTGGAGTTGATCCATAGCCTGGATGGCAAGGTCGCCCTCAAGCACAACCACATCACCGACGCCGCGCGGTATGCCGCCGACAACTGGGGCCTGGATTACCTGGGCGGCAAATTGGGTGTGGGCTACGCGGATGATTTCATGGGCCCGCTGACCACCTCGCTGACGTTTGTGGGCCAAGATGACAAAGCCTTCAAACTGGCAGTGAACCTGCGCGCGCCGAAAGGTAAAACCCCTGATTCACTCAAGGCGCAGATTGAGCAGAAGCTCACTGCCTGGAACCAGGATGCCAAGGTCAAGGTGAACTTCACGTACTCGCTCGACACGCCGATGTACCGCAACCCTGAAGGCGAGTGGGTCAAGGCCTTGTTGGCGGTGGCCACGGAAAACCTAGGGATGGCACACAAGTTCGGCACTTCAGCCGGCGCAACCTCCGTGCATGACCTGCCCAACGGCGTGCAATTCGGCCTGGCGCGCCCGGAAGAGAAGTACACCGGGCACACAGACAGCGAGTTCAAGACGGTTGAGCAGTTCTTGCTGGACCTGCAGATCGTCACCGAAATGATGGGCCGCGTCGGGCAGTTGCCGAAGCTCTGACGCAGCTGGAGCCCCGGCGAGGCTGCGATGGCGGCGGCACAGGCAGAATCTTCAGCGCCTGACCCACCGCTTTCGCAGCCTCGCTAAAGCTCGACAGCTCCCACAGGGGATCGGTTGTGTGGGCGAGATCTCGCTTTGCAGGGCAATCGAGATAAGCGCAATTCTCGGCAACAATGGCAGGCTCTTCAGCCTTGCAACATCAGCATGTCTTCAAAGAACCCACCGACCGGCTCGGTGGGATGGCACAACTGGATCTCCAATACCCAGGCCATTTCACTCGGAGATATCTCCAGGTCAGCCAACTCTTTGCTCTCGAACAATGCGTGGGGAAAATCCGCAAGGCGGTGCCCCGCCAGGTTGCGCGCCAGCCTCCAGCCCTTTGACGCAGCGCTCTGCTCGGCGAAGTCGTAGAGTTCACGCCCGGTCAGGCCACGCAGCCAAGCTTGGCGTGTTTCATCGAACACTTCGTGCAAGGCCGTTGTACAGGCCTGATGCAACGGCGCATCGCCAAACACAAACGTATCGCCATAGTCCCCTTCGTAGCCATCCCACACCGGGCCAAGATCGACCACGGCAATATCATTAGCGCCCAGCCTGCGCTGGCGATCTATGCCCTCTCGCGGTGGGCGAACAGTGTCGGCGCCAAAACGAATGTAGGTCGGATGCCAGGTGTGCGAAGCGCCCATGGCCTGCAGTTGCCGGGCAGCCATCTCAAGGGCTTCGCCGGCGGTCATGCCGACCTTCAACTGGCTGGCAATCGCCGCCAGGGCACGTATGGATTTTTCCCGCGCCGCCAGCATGCCGTCCAAGGAATAACGCGGGCCGACTTTCTCCCAGACCGGGTCAAATCGCGGGGAGGCTGTTTCAGCACCTGACCGACCGCTGGCGACAAACGCCTCCGCAATAAACCGGTGACTCGGCAACCCCGCTTCAAGGCAATGGGCCCGCACCTGGCTGAGCATTGCACCGTTGCCGCACGCATAAACCTGGGCCTGTTCCCAGTGATGCCCATGACTCATTGCAACCTCTTGCACTCTGCCCTCGGATGACCGCACGCAATGCCAGCGAAAACGAGGATGCTCAAGCATCAGGTGGTCGAGAAATGCGCTGTCATAAAAATCCACCGATTGCGCGCCGCCCCAGTACAACGTCACGTCGACATCGCGCTTGAGCGCGGTCAGCAGGATAGGCTTGATGCCCGCATAACCAGTGCCCGTGGCGAATAACACCACAGGCGCCGCATCATCGTCCTGCCAGGTACAGGCACCAAACGGCCCTTCCACGTGCAGACGCTCACCCACGACGAGACCACCCAGGATCCCCTCGGAAAAGTACCCGCCACTCACCCGGCGAATCTGGAAGACCAACCGCCCTTCATCATCGGCGGGCAGGTTGGCAACCGAAAAGCAGCGCGTGTCACCGTCCGCCAGGCGGAACTTGAGGTATTGGCCAGCCCGCACCGCCACTGGGGTTTCGGGCGTCAATATCAACTCGATCACATCGGGCCCCAGCGCACGCTTGCTGTGCACTTGCGCCGCCACTACCAGCGCGGGCGTATCCAGCGACCAGCCGGGAATATGCAGGCGCATGTCGCCACAGGCGTGGCTCTGGCATAACAACATCTCATTGGCTGCCAAAGGATAAGAAGGCTGCGGCGCGCCCGGCGCCAGGCGCTTGGCCCGGTACGCACCTTCAGCGACCACTACCTTGCACGAACCGCAGGCGCCACGGCGACAAGAGAACGGCACGGCCAGGCCACTGGCGAGCATGGCGTCGAGCAAGAGTTCGTCGCCCGCTTCAAAGGTTTTCCCCGAGGGAGAGAGTTCGATGACATGACGTGTATTCATAAAGACCTCGGGATGAGTGAGACCTGATTGTTGCGCTAGACTAGGCCCATTAAAACCTCCAGATTTGGATACTTCAGATGGTCCAGATGCGTAAATGGCGCCCCTTGCTGCGGCTTGAAGAAGGCGCCGGCCAGGCGTCCTACCGCAAGATTGCCGAAGGCTTGGTCAATGCCATCCTCGAGGGCCGCCTGCCACCTGGAACATTGCTGCCAGGCACGCGGGAAATGGCGCAGTTGCTCAACGTCAACCGCAAGACGGTGATCCTGGCTTACGAAGAAGCCATGACCAAGGGCTGGCTGGTCAGCGAGCCGCGCCGTGGCACCTTCGTCAATGCGCAGCTGACACCCAAGCAACTGCCCGGCGTTACCCAACCGTCTTTCGCGCCGCCGTTGCTGGAGCAACCACGGGTACCCTATTTCACCCATAACGCCCAAGTGGTCGCGCTTGAGCATCGCCACGACGCGCTGTTTTTCGACAACGGCACCAGCGACCACCGCCTGCTGCCCCAAGCCGTTTTGCACCGTTACTATCGCCATGCATTGCGCAACAGCTTCGCCTCCAATACCGTGCGCTACGGCAGCGAAGGCACCGGCTATCACTTGCGCTGCGCCCTGGCCGAGATGCTGCGCAACAACCGTGGGCTGACGGTCACTGCCGAAAATATCTGCCTGACCCAGGGCACCCAGATGTCCCTGTACCTGAGTGCCAGCCTACTGCTCAAGCCTGGCGACGTGGTACTGGTGGAGCGCCTGAGCTACCCGCCAGCGTGGGAAATTTTCCGCAAGCTCGGCGCGCAGTTGGTCACGGTCGACATCGACGATGAAGGTTGCCGCACCGATCAGGTCGAGCGCTTATGCCGTGAGCACAAGGTGCGCATGATTTACCTCACACCCCATCACCAGTTTCCCACCACCGTGAGCTTGCACGCTGCACGCCGGCAGCACTTGCTGACGTTGGCCGCGCTGCATGACTTCTGCATTATCGAAGAGGACTACGACCACGAATATCATTTCAGTGGCCGCCCTTACCTACCACTGGCCAGTGACCGCGCCCAACGCCATGTGCTGTACATCGGCTCGTTGTCCAAGGTGCTAGGCTCGACGTTCCGCTGCAGTTATATCGTCGCGCCCACCTCTGTGATTGAAGCCCTGCAGCGCAATGCCGCGCTGATGCTGGGCGATGCCGATGCGGTCGCTCAAGCCATGCTGGCAGACCTGATCAATGACGGGGAGTTGAAAAAGCACTTGCGCCGCGTGTCGAAAGAATATCGGGCGCGCCGCACCGTATTGCGAGACTGCCTGGACCAGGCGTTTGGCGCTCGCATACAGGTGCGCGAGCCCGAGGGGGGCTTGGCGTTATGGGTACGTTTCGAGGAAGAAATAGACGTCGATAAGTTGGCAAACGCCGCACTGGACCACGGCGTCGTGGTGCGCAGCGGTCGTCAGTTTTCACCCAACGACCAGCCGGTAAACGCGCTGCGCCTGGGCTTTGCCTCTCTCGACCGGGACGAAATCCAGCAAGCCACGCAGCGCCTGGCCCAGGCGATGAACACCGTGGGCAGGCGCTGAAAAACTTACCCAGCAGTGCCCAGGAAAGGCAGCGCCAGGTACAACTTGATCACCACGGCGTTTGCGATATCGATGAAGAACGCGCCCACCATCGGCACCACCAAAAACGCGATCTGCGAAGGCCCAAAGCGCTGCGTCACCGCCTGCATATTGGCAATCGCCGTGGGCGTTGCACCAAGCCCGAAACCGCAATGGCCTGCCGCCAGCACCGCCGCATCATAGTTGCGTCCCATCACCCGGAACGTCACGAAAATCGCGAACAGCGCCATCAGCAATGCCTGCGCGGCCAGCAGAATGACGATCGGCAAGGCGAGTGCCGCCAGGTCCCAGAGCTTGAGCGACATCAGCGCCATCGCCAGGAACAGCGACAAACTGACATTGCCCAGCACCGAGACTTCGCGCTCGAACACCTGATGCCAGCCGAGCATCGACAGCCCATTGCGCAGTACGACACCCACGAACAGTACACACACGAACGTCGGCAATTCGAAAGCGGTGCCTTGGATGGCGGCATTCAGCAAGTTGCCGCCCTGTAGGCTGATCGCGACCAATGCCAGGGTCTCGATAAACGAAAACGCCGTGATCAGGCGCTCTTCATTCGGTTGTTCAAACCCCTTGGCCAGGCTCGACTGCGGTTGCCCAATACCTGGCACCTCGACCCGCTTGATCAGAAAACGCGCCACGGGCCCACCGATCAGGCCGCCGAGCACCAGGCCAAAGGTCGCCGACGCGATCGCCAATTCAGACGCCGAAGCCACGCCATACTGCTCACTGAACACCGCCCCCCAGGCCGCGCCGGTGCCATGCCCACCGGACAAGGTCACCGAACCCGCCAGCAAGCCCATCAATGGGTCAAGCCCGAGTGCCGACGCCAACGCGATACCCATGGCGTTTTGCACCACCAGCAAGCCCGTTACCACCAGCAAAAACACCGCCAGGATACGTCCGCCTTTCTTCAGGCTGGCAAAATCGGCGTTCAAACCGATCGTGGCAAAGAACGCCAGCATCAACGGGGTTTGCAATGAAGGATCGAAGCGTACTTCGATATCGGCAAACCCGCGCAACGCCAGGAGCAGCATGGCGACCAACAGGCCACCGGCTACCGGTTCAGGAATATTGTAAGTACGCAAAAAGCCGATACGGGCCACAAGCCCGCGTCCCAGCAATAGCACCAGTGAAGCGGCAACGAGGGTTGAATAAAAATCGAGTTGAAGCATCCGGTCAGTTCTCTGAAGTGGGCAGGGAGAATGGGTGGCCAGAGTAGAGAACACAGGGCGAAAAGGCATCGACCCTACAAAAATCAAAGACTTTCCCTACAAGCCTCACAATAATAACCTACAACTGAGCTGCACCTCCCCATAGGGATAAGTATCGATACAACTCTATAAGCCGAAGTACCCGACGGTAACCACGATGCGAAGCGAGCCGCTTTTGATCTTGATCTTAAGCGCCCCGTTAAACCACGCTGGCCGGAATTCGACAGGGATTTGGGGGGTAAACCGGCAGGGATGC
>NZ_SMOF01000001.1:2063946-2138375 GCF_018135665.1 Pseudomonas sp. B2021 | reverse complement strand
CCCCTGTTACCGCCGTGAAAGGGCGGTGTCCTAGGCCACTAGACGAAGGGGACACGCTACTGAAACACATGGTGTGTGTTCCAGTGCCCAGAGGCCTTGTCCGAAGACTTGGTCCTGGTTTCACTCAATGCCGCCCGAGGGCCACACTGCTTGTAAATTGGAGCGGGAAACGAGACTCGAACTCGCGACCCCGACCTTGGCAAGGTCGTGCTCTACCAACTGAGCTATTCCCGCATATGGCGTCCCCTAGGGGACTCGAACCCCTGTTACCGCCGTGAAAGGGCGGTGTCCTAGGCCACTAGACGAAGGGGACACACGTACAACATTCACTCCCTACCGCGTTTCGCTGTGTGCTTTACGCTGTAAGTGGCGCGCATTCTATGGATGGATTGAAAGGTCGTCAACCCCCAAGGATAAATTTATTTAAATCAATGACTTCGCCATGGTTTCACGGCCTTCGCGGGCATTGGTACCGTCCGAGCCTTGGCGCCTATATTCTGGCGTTCGACAAGGCGCTATAGTTCACCCAGGCAAATGATGGCAATGTGCATCCATTCAGACAACGCCTGCCTATATAGAAGAAATCACCTGGGCAACTGGTCGATCGGTCCTATCCGCCGGATGACCCAGTCACTACACTCCACAGCACACCCTATTAAAGAGGTCACACCGGTGACACCACTCATGATCACCCTGCTGGTAATAGCCGGGATCGTAATACTGATCGCCATTGGCTACATGAACCACGTGGTGGAAAACAACAAGCTGGAAAAGAAACGCACCGAGATCGAGCTTAACGATCGGCTGCGTCGCTGCGGTGAAATCACCGAGACCTTCCCTGGACAACTGATGACCCCAGCGCTCAAGCTGTTGCTGGCTCGCCTGGAGCTGAACGTCAACCAGCGCCTGTTGAACCTGAACAAGTCCAGCGCACCACTCAAGGCGCGTATCACCGAACTGAATGCGCTGATCGCCCAAGGCGAGTCGATTCCAGTGGCCAACCCGCCGGCACCGATCCAGACCGAAGCCAAGGCCAAGGACGTGCGCTTTTTGCTCGAAGCCCTGCACGGCCAAGTCACCCGCGCCGCCCAGGACGGCTTCCTGCCGACCAACGAGGCCAAGCATTGGATCAAGGAAATCCGGCATATCCTGGTGCTGCTGCACATCGAGTTTTTCAACAACCTCGGCCAGCACGCCCTGCTGCAAGGCCAACCCGGCCAGGCTCGCCTGGCGTTCGAGCGCGGCGTGCAGTACTTGCGCAAACAGCCGGAGCCGGTGCTCTACAGCGCCCAGTTGCAACTGCTGGAGTCCCAATTGGCGCGCGCCAACTCCACAGTGCTGACCAACAGCCAGCCTGCCGAGGACGAAGTCAACGAGTTGACCGAGGGCTTGAAAGTTGTTGACGCTGACGCCGAGTGGAAGAAGAAAGCTATTTACGATTGATGGCAACGCGAGCGCAATGCTCAAAGCAACGAAGATCAAAGGTGGGAGCTGGCTTGCCTGCGAAGACGTCGGCCCAGCAACATTGATGTTGCTGACCCACCGCTTTCGCGAGCAAGCCCGCTCCCACAGTTCGATTGTGGGGTGCCAGGTAGGCAAGCATCGGCTGGCAGGCCGTCATCGCAGGCAAGCCAGCTCCCACATTTGAAGTGAGGGGATGTTCGGAAGATAAGCGGCGGCTGGCGGGCCGTCGCGGGAGTAAGCTTGCTTGCCACAGCGCCCAAATCATCACATGCCATCAATGTGCACCTATCCCCCCGCCTCCGACTAGCGTAAAAAAGTGCCCCTCACTCCGTGAAATTAGAGGCCTGTTATGCCTGTCGCCGTGATTGATGGACAACCGCTGCACTATATCGACCAGGGCGCCGGCCCCGTCGTGCTACTGGGTTCGAGTTACCTATGGGCCAGCGACATGTGGGCGCCGCAGATTGAAGCGCTGTCGCAGCAATACCGCGTAATCGTCCCCGAATTGTGGGGCCACGGGGAGTCCGGCCCGTTGCCAGCACTCACCCATTCCCTGGATGACCTTGCCCGCCAGGCCCTGGCACTGCTGGATCACCTGGACATCGCACAGGCCAACCTGGTGGGCCTCTCGGTCGGCGGCATGTGGGGCGCACGCCTGGCGCTGCTGGCTCCCCAGCGCATCAACAGCGTGGTGCTGATGGACACCTACCTCGGGGCCGAACCCGAAGCAACGCGCCAGTACTATTTCTCGCTGTTCAAGATGATTGAAGACGCCGGGGCGATCCCCGAACCGTTGCTGGATGTGATCGCACCGATCTTCTTCCGCCCGGGCATCGACCGCGAATCCGCGCTGTACCAGGATTTTCGCCAGTCACTGCAAAGCTTCCCCAAAGAACGCTTGCTGGACAGTATCGTGCCGCTGGGCCGCCTGATCTTCAGCCGCGAAGACATCCTGGCGCAATTACCTGGATTGGACTCCGACACCACCTTGGTGATGTGCGGCGAGCAGGACAAACCCCGGCCACCGGCAGAATCCGAGGAAATGGCCGAGCTGATCGGCTGCAGCCTGATCCTGATCCCTGAAGCCGGGCATATCTCCAGTCGCGAGAACCCGGATTTCGTCAACGAGGCGCTGCTGACCTTCCTCGCCAACCACGGCTGATTGCCCTGCCCTCAGATCGCAGCGCCTTGGCTGCGATCAAAGGCGGAAATGCCCCACCATCCCCTTGAGTTGCGCGCCCAACTGCGCCAACTGGATGCTCGAGGCGGCATTGCCTTGCATGCTCAACGCCGAATGATCGGCACTCGCCCGAATACTGGTAACGCTGCGGTTGATCTCTTCGGCCACCGAGCTTTGCTCCTCGGCGGCGGCGGCGATCTGTTGGTTCATCTGCTGGATCAATGAAACGGCCGCCGCAATGCTGCCCAGGGCCCCTTCGGTTTCCAGCGCATCACTGACCGCCAGCTTCACCAGCTCGCCGCTCTGC
Organism: Pseudomonas sp. B2021; assembly: GCF_018135665.1. Lineage (NCBI taxonomy): Bacteria > Pseudomonadati > Pseudomonadota > Gammaproteobacteria > Pseudomonadales > Pseudomonadaceae > Pseudomonas > Pseudomonas sp. B2021. The sequence goes on along the minus strand of NZ_SMOF01000001.1, from coordinate 2,135,424 downwards.
TGGATCTGCTGCACCGAGGACTGCGCCGCACTGCGCAAGGTGCTGACCAGCCGTTCAATTTCCTCGGTCGATTGCTGGGTGCGCTTGGCCAGTGCCCGCACCTCATCGGCCACCACCGCAAAGCCACGCCCCTGCTCACCGGCACGCGCTGCCTCAATCGCAGCGTTCAAGGCCAGTAAATTGGTCTGTTCGGCCACGCTCTGGATCACACTCAACACGGTACCGATATTCTGGATTTGCGCGCTGAGGCTTTCGATGCTGGCGCTGGCACTGTTGCTGGACGTGGCCAGCAATTCGATACGCTGCAGGCTCATGCGTACCACCTGCTGGCCGCTATCGACTTTGGCATCCGCGGTCTGCGCGGCTTGGGCCGCCTGCTCGGCATTGCGTGCCACATCGTGCACGGTGGCGGTCATCTGGTTCATCGCCGTGGCGACCTGCTCGGTTTCGTCTTTCTGACTGCTGACTTCGGCGGTGGTTTGCTCGGTGACGCTGGACAGCGAATGCGCGGAACTGGCGAGTTGTTCGATCCCCGCCTGCAACCCACTGACCATCTGGCTCAAGCTGTTGCCCATCTGCTGCATCGCCTGCATCAACTGGCCGATTTCATCACGCCGGCTGACCTCCATGCGCCCACTCAGGTCACCCGAGGCGATCTGCTGGGCCACGGCGATCACCGCACGCAACGGCGCAACAATCAAGCGGGTGATCACCCACGCAGCGATCAAACCCACCAGCAGTGCCAGAGCAGATGAACCGATGATCAACAGCGTGCTGTGCTGCAACTGTGTTTGCATGGACTGGTCTTCGGCGGCATACGCTTGGTTGACCCGGCTGACCACTTGCTCGGCGCGGTCATGCAATTGCGTGTAGACCACTTTTTCCTGGGCCAGCAGCGCGGTGTATTCGCCGAGCTTTTCACTGAACGAAGCGATATGCCCGGCGACTTCATTGAGCACGGTCTGGTAGCCGGGGTCCTTGACCGTGGTTTTGAGTTTCTCGACTTCAGCCAGGGCCTGGTCGGCTTGCTCGATCTTGCCCTGCCCGGCGTCCTCTGCGTCTGCCCTGCGGCTCTGGTCCAGGCGTACCCGCGCCTCGTTCATGGCCTGCAACATCAGGCGCGACACCTGGCTGACCTGCCCGGCCTGCTCGATAAACTCCGCGCCCTCCTTGCCTTGGCTTTCCTTAAGGCCATAGGCACCGTCATCCGCCAGCCCGGCTTGCAGCACATCCAGGTTATTGGCCACGCTGGACACCGACCAACTGGCCATTTCCAGGGCGAGGTCTTTGGTCTGGGTCAACTCGACGAACTCATCGAATGCCTGGCGATAGGCGACCAAGGCTTGTTCAACGTCGCCCATCACTCGCTCGTTGCTGGCGGACCGAGCCTTGAGACGCGTGGCCTGGGCCAGCAGCGCATCGACACTGACATGCAGGGCATCAACGGCCTTGGGGTCGGCGTGCAGCGCATAGTCTTGTTCGATCAAGCGCACCTTGAGCAGGTCACTGTTAAGCGTCGACATCGACGTGAGGCCTTCGAAGCGCTGGCCGATGGTCTGCAGGGACCACACACCGATGGCCGCCACCAGGGCCGTCAGCAGCAGTACCAGGGTAAAACCCAAGCCGAGTTTTTTTGCCATACCGAGGTTGGCGAAATGTCGTTGCACGCCCGAAATCATTGCACTTGATCCTCTTGCAATGGCAAATGCCATAAGCCAGGTTTACAAGCAGCGAGATTCGCAACCCCGAGGCACTGAGCACAAGCCGCTGGCGCCGCAATAATGGCAAAAAGCTACATGTGCGTCGTTTTCAGAATGGTCGAGGTCGATCTTGCCGCGCCCATGGCGCGGAACAGCGTCAATGCGCGCTGGTCAGCCGCGTAGGCCACATTGATGCGCAGCCATTCGCTGCGCTCACCCGTGGGGCTGAACAACGCCCCCGGCGACAGCAACACACCGAGGCGCTGGGCGCAGGCTTGCAATCGCAAAGGGTCGGCCAAGCCCGGTCGCGCCCACAGGAACATGCCACCTGCGGGTGCGGCAAATACCTGCCACTCTTCATCCTCCAGCACCTGCAACGTCGCGGCCATCTGCGCGTTCAGGCGCTTGCGCAGGCGCTGCACCCACTTACGGTAAGTGCCGTTACTCAACAACGTCGCCACCATGGCTTCGGCAAAACGTGAGGTGCCGATGCCTGTCAGGGTCTTGAGCTGGGCCAATTGCGTGATGATCGCGGCATTGGCACACAGGTAACCCACGCGCAGGGCACCGCTCAGTGTCTTGGAAAAGCTCGACACATAGATCACCCGGTCATCATGGGCCAGCGCTGACAAGCGTGTGCAACTGGCATGTTGCAGGTCACCGTAAACGTCCTCTTCGATAATCAGGAAGTCGCGCTCGCGTGCCAACTCCAACAAGCGCTCCGCCACCGGACGGCTCAAACTGGTCCCTGTGGGGTTGTGATACAGGCTGCTGATGAACAGGCACTTGGGCCGGTGGGTGTGCAGCAGCGCTTCCAATGCCGGGATATCGGGGCCACCACGGGTGCGCGGCACTTGCAGCAGCGTAACCCCCTGAAAGGCCAGTTGGCGATAGAGATTGCCATACCCGGGTGTCTCGACCACCACCTCATCACCGGGCTTGAGCAGCGTGCGTATCAACAGGTCCTGGGCATGGCTGGCGCCGTGGGTGGTGAGGATACGTTCCAGGCTAGCGGGCACGTGTATCTGGGTCAGGCGCTTGAGCAGTTGTTCGCGCAACGTCGGCAACCCCAAGGGTGTGCTGTAGTTGAACAGGCCGCCGGTGTCGGTACGGCTCAGTTCGCGGATCGCGTAGTTGATGTCATCGCTTTCGCGCCAGGTGTCGGGTAGCCAGCCGCAGCCCAGCTTCAGCTGGCCCAGTGGGCCATCGGTGAATGCACCCCAGCCCTGTTCGGCCCCTTCATACCAATGGTTTTCGTGGACCGTTGTGGGTGACGCCACCACAAACCCCGAGCCATGTCGGGGGGCCAGCAACCCCTGGGCCGCCAATCGTTCGAATGCCTCGATCACGCTGGCCTGGCTCAGCAGGTTATCGAGGGCCAATTGGCGAATGGACGGCAAGCGTGTGCCAGGGCTCACCCCCTCCTTGCGAATCCATTCTGCCACCGCGCTGACGATCTGCTGAACAACCGGTACCAGGGCTTGTCGATCGATCCCTAAATCCATGAGCCACTCACTTCAACTGTCTGTTAACCCCTAACAGTTAAGCACAGAAGCCCGGTAAAACCGGTCGCCAACTTTTATTAAAGTATTGATTTTATTGGGTTATTTACCTAGTGAAACATATTCGAGCACAGCCCACTGCCCGCCATGGAAACGCCCCACAGCACCTGGCCCTGTTTTCGAATGCCCCGCGACCTGCCGTCCTAAATCGCCGTCGCGCCGCCGTCCACCGCGAGGGCCTGACCGGTGGTAAATGCTGCGCCATCGCTGCACAGGTACAACACGGCGCTGGCGATTTCCTCAACCTTGCCAATGCGTCCGACCGGGTGCATGGCTGCGGCAAACTCAGCCTTGCGTGGGTCGGCCTCATAGGCGCGGCGAAACATGTCGGTATCAATCACGGCCGGGCAGACGGCATTCACGCGGATTTTCTTCTTCGCGTACTCGATGGCCGCTGATTTGGTCAGGCCGATCACCGCATGCTTGGACGCCGCATAAATGCTCATCTTCGGCGCCGCCCCCAACCCCGCCACCGATGCGGTATTGACGATGGCCCCGCCACCCTGGGCCAATAGCAAAGGCAACTGATACTTCATGCACAGCCACACGCCTTTGACGTTAACCCCCATGATGGCATCGAACTCATCAAGACTGCCGTCTGCCAGCTTGCCCTTCTCGATCTCGATGCCGGCGTTGTTGAAGGCGTAGTCCAGGCGCCCATAGGTGGCGACGGTCTGTGCCATCAATTGCTGCACGTCCGTGTCGAGGGTGACGTTGCAGCGTACAAATATCCCTTCGCCACCGGCCTGGTGGATCAGTGCCACAGTGCCCTCGCCTCCTGCCACATCAAGGTCCGCGACCACCACCTTCAAGCCTTCGGCGGCGAATGCCAGCGCGGTGGCGCGGCCAATACCAGCGGCGGCGCCGGTCACCAAGGCGACTTGGCCAGAAAACGTCATGCTCATGGGAACTGTCCTGTGGGGTTAATTGCGGTGAGGCGAGTCTAGCCAACGCTGGCAGCCGCGCATCAGCACTATCAGAAGGCCGGTTGGCGCTGCATGAATCGTAGTGATAAAGCCGCCCGGCTGATTATCAGCGAGGCCTATTGCCGGGCATTCGCCTGCGCCGCACACCCTTGCCCTTCTGCCCCTGAGGGTCTATCACTCATGTTCCATTTCTAAAGAGTCCTTGCCATGACCGCCCAGACCAACCGCCAATTTCTACTCGCCAAACGCCCGGTCGGTGCCGCCACGCGAGAGACCTTCACCTACCAGGAAGTGTCGGTGGGCGAGCCCCAGGACGGCCAGGTGCTGGTGCGCAACGAATACCTGTCCCTCGACCCGGCCATGCGTGGCTGGATGAATGAAGGCAAGTCCTACATCCCACCGGTAGGCATCGGCGAAGTGATGCGCGCCCTTGGCGTAGGCAAGGTGATTGCCTCGAAGCATCCGAACTTCGCGGTGGGGGACTACGTGAACGGTGCACTGGGCGTGCAGGATTACTTCCTTGGCGAGCCCCGTGGTTTCTATAAGGTGGACCCCAAGCTGGCGCCCCTGCCCCGCTACCTGTCCGCCCTGGGCATGACCGGCATGACGGCCTACTTTGCTCTGCTGGAGACCGGCGCACCGAAAGCCGGTGACACCGTGGTGATCTCCGGCGCCGCCGGTGCCGTGGGCAGCATCGCCGGGCAGATCGCTAAGCTCAAAGGCTGTCGCGTAGTGGGGATCGCCGGTGGCGCCGAGAAGTGCAAGTTCCTGGTCGATGAGCTGGGCTTCGACGCCGCCATCGACTACAAAAGCGAAGACGTGCCCGCCGCCCTCAAGCGCGAGTGCCCCAAAGGCGTGGACGTGTATTTCGATAACGTCGGCGGCGATATTCTCGACGCGGTGCTCAGCCGCCTGGCGCTCAAAGCCCGCGTGGTGATTTGCGGTGCAATCAGCCAGTACAACAACAAGGAAGCGGTCAAAGGCCCGGCGAACTACCTGTCATTGCTGGTCAACCGTGCGCGTATGGAAGGCTTTGTGGTAATGGACCACGCGGCGAACTTCGCGGCGGCGGGTCAGGAAATGGCCGGCTGGATGGCCCAGGGCAAGCTCAAGAGCAAGGAAGATATTGTCGAAGGGCTGGAGACATTCCCGGAAACGCTGATGAAGCTGTTCAACGGCGAGAACTTCGGGAAGTTGGTGCTCAAAGTCAGCTGACACACCACAAAAACAAATGTGGGAGCTGGCTTGCCTGCGATGCAAGCAACTCGGTTTCTAAGTGATACCGAGTTGATACTATCGTAGGCAAGCCAGCTCCCACATTTTTTGCTCACTCTAAAAATCAGGCGATCTCGGCGACGACCGCTGCCAACGCTTTTGCAGGATCCGCCGCCTGGCTGATCGGCCGGCCGATCACCAGGTAGTCAGAGCCCGCATCCAGGGCCTGGCGCGGGGTCAGGATACGGCGCTGGTCATCCTGGGCGCTGCCGGTAGGACGGATACCCGGTGTCACCAGTTGCAGCGACGGATGTGCGTTTTTCAGGGCCTGGGCTTCCAGGGCTGAGCACACCAGGCCGTCGAGGCCGGCTTTCTGCGCCAGGGCTGCCAGGCGCAACACTTGCACCTGCGGCTCGATATCCAGGCCAATGCCCGCCAGGTCTTCGCGCTCCATGCTGGTGAGCACGGTCACGCCGATCAACAACGGTTTGGGGCCGCTGCGCTGTTCCAGCACTTCGCGGCAGGCGCTCATCATGCGCAGGCCACCGGAGCAGTGCACATTGACCATCCACACGCCCATCTCGGCCGCGGCTTTGACGGCCATCGCCGTGGTGTTGGGGATGTCATGGAATTTGAGGTCGAGGAACACTTCGAAGCCTTTGTCCCGCAGGGTGCCGACGATTTCCGCCGCGCAACTGGTGAACAATTCCTTGCCGACCTTGACCCGGCAAAGCTTGGGGTCCAACTGGTCAGCCAGCTTCAGTGCGGCGTCACGGGTGGGGTAATCCAGGGCGACGATGATAGGAGTCTGGCAGACGGACATTGGAATGGGCTCTCAGGCAAGTCGAAATCGGCGCGGATTGTAGCGCAAGCAGCGCCGTTGCGGGATCCGATGATCGGTAAATACCGATCAAGCGCCCAATACCGGCGATTCAAGGCAATTGTTTCAAGCCCGATACATTCACGACACGCCCCCAATACGCCGCCCGGCTAGCCTCGCGCACATGACCGCCCGCCCAGCACTTCCAGCCCTGGAACTGGGCGCCTATGCTGACAGCCACAACCAGGCAGATGACCTCGCTATGCATACCCCTTGCGACCCTGTAAACGAAGCGCCAAAAGACGCGGTGATCGCCGAAGACAAGCGCTGGAACACCCGCGCGCTGATTGTCGACGACGACGTGCCGATCCGCGAACTGCTGATCGACTACCTGGCACGCTTCAATATTCTCGCCTCAGGCGTCACCGACGGCATCGCCATGCGCCAGGCCATGCAAGCGGAGACCTTCGATGTGGTGGTGCTCGACCTGATGCTGCCGGGCGAAGACGGGCTGACATTGTGCCGCTGGCTGCGCGCCGAATCGGACATTCCGATCCTGATGCTCACCGCCCGCTGCGAACCCACCGACCGCATCATCGGCCTGGAACTGGGGGCAGACGACTATATGTCCAAGCCGTTCGAACCCCGGGAACTGGTCGCGCGTATCCAGACCATCCTGCGCCGGGTGCGTGATGACCGCACCGAACAGCGGGCCAATATCCGTTTCGACACTTGGCGCCTGAACAGCGTACTGCGCCAGCTGGTGGCCGATGACGGCCTGGTGGTGCCGCTGTCCAACGCCGAGTTTCGTTTGTTGTGGGTGTTTATCGAACGCCCGCGGCGTGTGCTGAGCCGCGAACAGCTGCTGGACGCGGCCCGTGGGCGTTCCATCGAGGCTTTCGACCGCAGCATCGACTTGCTGGTGTCGCGCCTGCGTCAGAAACTGGGGGATGACCCCAAGGCTCCGCAACTGATCAAGACCGTACGCGGCGAAGGCTACCTGTTCGACGCCCGGGATATCGGTTGATGCGCGCCCCCTTCAACACGCTGTTCGGGCGACTGTTCGGCCTGTTGCTGGTGGCGATTGTGCTGGCCCATGTGCTGGCGTTCTTCTGGTTTCACCACTACGGCCCGCCGCCACCGCCCCGCGCGGCGTTCGTCGAACAACCGGACGGCAGCCTCACGCCCTTGCGCAAGGCGCCTCGCCCCTGGTTCGGCGGCCCGGTGGTGCCCCTGACGTTTCAATTTATCTCGCTGATCATCGCCGCCTGGTACGGCGCCAAACTGCTGAGCCGGCCGATCCAGCGCCTGAGCGCAGCGGCCGAGCGCCTGAGCGTCGACCTCGACAGCCCGCCCCTGGTGGAGTCCGGCCCTCGCGAGGCACGCCAGGCGGCCTCCACCTTCAACCTGATGCAAAAGCGCATCCGCGAACAGGTCAGCCAGCGCGCCCGCATGCTCGGCGCGGTCTCCCACGACCTGCGCACCCCGCTCTCGCGCCTCAAGCTGCGCCTGGAACAGATTGAAGACCCCAAGCTGCAAGGCCAGATGCGCCAGGACCTGGACGACATGATCGGCATGCTCGATGCCACCTTGAGTTACCTGCACGAACAGCGCACCAGCGAGACACGGCATTGGCTCGATGTGCAGGCATTAGTGGAATCTTTGAGTGAAAACGCCCAGGACCAAGGCCGCGACGTGCAATTTTCTGGAACCTGTGCGCCGTTGCAGGTACAGCCGATGGCCCTGCGTTCCTGCCTGAACAACCTGATCGACAACGCCCTGCGCTATGCCGGCACCGCCCGAGTAGAACTGGCCGACAGCCGCGGCGCCCTGGTGATACGGGTGATCGACCACGGCCCGGGAATCGCCGCCGATAAGCGCGAAGCGGTGTTCGAGCCGTTCTTTCGCCTGGAAGGATCGCGCAACCGCAATTCTGGAGGGGTTGGTTTGGGCATGACCATTGCCAGGGAAGCCGTCGAGCGACTCGGCGGCCACCTGAGCCTAGAGGAGACACCGGGCGGTGGTTTGACGGCGGTGATGTGGTTGCCGAGGGTTTGAGAACTCCCACCTGCCTGACGCGCCGCGATCCAAATGTGGGAGCTGGCTTGCCTGCGATTGCGTAGTGTCAGTCGATGAGGTGTTGGCTGGCCCAACGCTATCGCAGGCCAGCCAGCTCCCACAGGTACGGCGTCGCACCTACACCCATCAGTTACACGGTTTGTCTTCGCGGCGCACCTGGGCCTGGCTCGCGCTCCAGTCTGTCAGCAGGCTGTAAGCCACCGCCAACAACGTCGGGCCGATAAACAGGCCAATAAAGCCGAACGCTATCAACCCGCCAAACACGCCCAACAATACGATAACCAACGGCAAGTTGCCGCCACGGCTGATCAGGTACGGCTTGAGCACGTTATCCACGCCGCTGATCACGAACGTGCCCCACACGCCCAGGAATACCGCATAGGTGTAATCGCCCTTCCACGCCAGCCACGCCGTGGCCGGGATCCACACCAGCGGCGGTCCCATGGGAATCAGGCTGAGCAGGAAAGTCACGATACCCAGCACCAGCGCGCCCGGTACGCCAGCGATCAGAAAGCCGATCAGCGCCAGCAGCGCCTGGGCCGCAGCGGTGCCGATCACACCATTGACCACTCGCTGCACCGTGCCGGCCACCAGTTCGATGTAATAGCCCGCGCGTTCGCCGATCAGGCGCTCCAACAGGCGATGCACAAACATCGCCAGGCGCGGCCCGTCACGGTAGAAAAAGAACACGAAGACAAGGCTCAGGGTCAGCTCAAGAATACCGCCGCCAATTTGCGCACTGCGCGCCAACAACCAATTGCCGACTTGGCCCAGGTACGGCTTGATGCTCACCATCAGCGCCGCGCCTTGCTGATCAATGCTGTCCCATGTCGCCACCAGGCGCTCGCCGACAAAGGGTATCGACCCCAACCATGTCGGCGCCTCGGGCAAGCCGTCGACCTGGATGTCCTTGATCAGCGCCACCGCATCACGCACATGGTCAGCCAGGTTGAACCCCAGCCATACCAATGGCACCGCCACCAGCAACATCCAGCCCAACGTCAGGATGCCAGCGGCCAGGGATTCCCGGCCGCCGAGCCAGCGGGTGAGCAAACGCATCAGCGGCCAACTGGCAAAGGCCAGCACCGCGCCCCAGAACAGCGCCGACCAGAACGGCGCCATGACCCAGAAGCTGGCACCAAACAGCACCAGCAGCAGGATTTGCACCAGCAGGCGATCGTTATTGAGCATCGGGTATCTCGAGAAGAAGGCTGTAGGAAGAGAGCTTAGGCGAACGGCGCGGGTCCGTTCGCCCTGTGGTGCTTAGCGTATCAGATGCAGGTGCAGTCCTTGGGTTTCACCGCTGCCGGTTTCCAGACGGGCGGTGCGCACGCCCTTCTCAACCAGCGCCTGGCGCCAGGACTCGGCCTTTGGCCCGCTCAGGCTGACGCGCAGGGTGGTATCGAGGTTCAAGGCGCGGGATATCAGGGTCAGCCAGGTGTCATCCGGTTCGGCGCCCAGCGCGGGAAAATCCAGCTCGCCGGTGCTTTTGAGTTCACGCAGCAGGGTGGCCGAGGTGGGCAGCAGGTCGCCCAAGGGCGCGCTGGCGTCGAGTTGCTCCACATGCAGGTAGGCGCGGCGGTTACCACGGGTGATGCCGTACAGCGCGACCAGGGAATTGTCCTGCGGGGCGGCCAGGCGTAGCAGCAGGTATTCCTGTTGGCCGTCGGCGCCCACCAGCTTGGCGTTGCCGAACACCTCGTTGGCCCACAGGCTGCTTTCGCCACAATCGCGGGCCTTGCACCAGAACAACAACTGCGCGCCCTTGGCCTGCAAGGCTTCGCGCGTTGCAGTAAAGGCAGCGCTGGAGCTGTGTTCGGCGGGTAGTTCATAGGTGATTGCAGTGGCCGGGCCGCGTGCGATGGCCTGGCCTTCGTAGCGCAACTGGCCGCTGATCTTGCGAATCGCGCCCATGGGGTAGATGCGTTCCTTGTCTTCAGCGGGGCGGTAATCGACGATTTGCGCATCAACCTGGCGGGCTACCGCCGGTAAATCCTGGCTGCCGGGCAGGTCGGCGGCAAATACCAGGGGGCTGAAACAGCAAATGCCAAGGGCACGGATACATCCTTTGCCCAGGCTCATCGGATCAGTGAGCCCTGGCCAATGTTGGTCACAGCGATATTGAGTGTGTTCATGGTTGACTCCCTTTCAATCCGCCCAGCCTCGGCAGTTGACCCCGCCAAGTCAAGGCGTGGAGAAGAACCGATTGAAACAGTCTGCAACAAGAGCCGCGCCGGGCTCGTCATTCAGGTGTAAATGATGGCCGCCTGGCAGCGTGGTAACCGTGAAGGGTAGCTGAGAAAGCAATTCGGGATGTTTCGCCAGCATGCCGTCAGCCGCGACCACCAACTGCGTAGGGCACCCTACCCGTCGCACGAAGGCCATGGCTTGTTCGTCGGTCAGGCGCATCGGCGACGCCAGGGTCAGGCGGCTATCGCTGCGCCAGGTGTAACCGCCCGGTACCGGCATCAAACCGCGCTGGGCCAGGAGCTGCGCCGCTTCACGACTGACCGCCACTACGCCTTTCATCCGCGCCTCAACCGCTCGATCAAGGCTGTTGTAGACCGGCTTGCGCTTGTCTTGCAGGCTCAATTGCGCCTGCAAGGCCATGCCCAGGCGCTCGGCCGCGTTCTCGCCGCTGGCGGTCGGCGGGATCACACCGTCGATCAGGCCCAGGTGCGTCACCCGCTCCGGCAAGGCCCCGGCCAACACCAGGGAGACGATGGCGCCAAGAGAGTGGCCGAGTAATGCAAAACGTTTCCAGCCCAGTTGCTCGGCCACCTGCAGCACGTCGTAGACGTAATCCCACAAGGCATAACCGGCGCCTGCCGGGCGGTGCGCCGAATGCCCATGCCCGGCCATGTCCAGGGCAACGATGCGCAAGCCGTGCAGCTTGGGCGCCAGGCGCGCAAAGCTGTTGGCGTTGTCCAGCCAGCCATGCAGGGCAATCACCGGCAGGCCGTCCTCAGGCCCGAACAGATGCGCGGCCAGTTCGATATGCGGCAGGCTCAGGCGAACCTCTTCGACAGGCGTGCTCATGCGCAACTGCGCTCACGGGCCTGCCAGCGGGCGAACAGGTTCTTGATCAAGGCAGCGGTGTCCTGGGGGCGTTCGAGGGGGAACATATGGCCGCCGGGCATGGTGAGCATTTCACCCATGGGCAAGCGGTCGACGCCGCTGGCATGGTGACGCATCACCACCCGGCTCTGGCGGCCACGCACCACGGCCAGCGGCACCTTCAGTTGGCGCACCTGGCCCGGGCTGGTGTGGGGCACGCCGCGATAGATGCTGATTTCGGTGGCCGGGTCGAACCGCAGGCGCAGGCGGTCGCCCACTTGCTGCAGGCCATGTTGCAGGTACGCGTCAAAGCAATCGGGGTCGAAGCCACGGAACAGGGTCTTGCCGGCGAAGTAGCTGCGCGCGGTGTCCAGGTCGGTGAATTCTTCGCGCCGGCCAAGCGTGCGCCCGGCTGGGGTGAGGCGGTCGATAAAGCCAAAGCGCTTGGCAGCGCGGATCACCCAGCGGTCTGCGCGGGTGAGCACCGGCGAATCCAACATCACCACGCCCCGGTACAGGTGCGGGCAACGCATGGCCGCGTGCAAATGCAGCACGCCGCCCAGGGAATGGCCCACGCCCCATACCGGCTCTGGCTGCTGCTCCAGATGGTGGATCAGCTCGTCCACCAGGTTCTGCCAGTTATCATCCACCGGGAACCTGGGGTCGTGGCCGTGCTGCGGCAGATGCGCCACCGTATATTCCGGGGCCAGGGCGGCAAAAAGCTTGCCGTAGGTGGCCGAAGGGAAACCATTGGCGTGGGTAAAAAACACATGCTGCGGCATACAGGTTCCATCAACAAAAACAGAGGGGGATTGTCACCATGCCCGGCCCCTACAGCAATGACTGTAACTGCCAGGAATGATGACACTCACGCCACGCCTATCGCGCCGGCGGTTGTTCACCCAGCGGCACCACGGCCATGGTCAAGCGTGAGACACAACTGGCCTTGCCCTCGTCGCTGCTCAAGCGGATATCCCACACCTGGGTAGTGCGCCCGATATGGATAGCCTTGGCCACCGCCGTCACCCGACCGCTGCGCACACCGCGCAGATGGTTGGCGTTGACCTCCAGGCCCACGCAATAGAACTTGCTTGCATCAATGCACAAATAGGCGGCCATGGAGCCGACACTTTCGGCCAGCACCACCGAGGCGCCGCCGTGCAGCAGGCCGTAGGGCTGATGGGTGCGGTGGTCGACCACCATACTGGCGGTAAGGGATTCGTCGTCGAAGCTTTCGAAACGAATATCCAGCATTTCACCGATGGTGTTTTTCTGGATCGCGTTGAGGTGTTCGATATTCGGTTGGGTACGCCACAGGCTCATACGGTTGTCCTTGTTGGTTTTATTACGGCCCTAATCCTGCCACAGAACGGTTTCGGCGCGCGCGCTCCACGCTTGTAATTGTGGCCCGTACGTCGACTCGATCACGTTGCGCTTGATCTTCAAGGTCGGCGTGAGAAAACCGTTTTCCACTGCCCAGTGATCTTTCACCACCACCAGTTGCCCCATGCGCTCATGCTTATCCAGGCCGGCATTCACCTGTGCCAGCCAACGCTGAAGGCCACTGCCCAGGGCGTGGCGGTCCTCGCCCGGCGCCGACAACACGCACAGCCCGATCGGTGCGCTGAGCCCCTCGCCGACCACACACACCTGTTCAATACGCGCATGTTCGGCCAGGCGGTTTTCAATCGGCGCCGGGGCCACGTATTTGCCTTTGCTGGTCTTGAAGATCTCCTTGAGGCGCCCGGTCAGGCGCAGACGACCGTCAGCGTCCTGCTCGCCCTTGTCACCCGTGCGCAGGAAGCCATCTGCGGTGAGCGTATCCGCGGTTTTCTGCGGGTCCTTGAAATAGCCCAGCATGGTCGCGCCACTGTGTACCTGCACTTCGCCTGACGGGTCGATGCGCACTTGCACACCTGGGCAGGACTGGCCGATCCAACCGAGCCTTTGCCCACCAGGGCGACACACATGGGAATAGCCGCAGTTTTCGGTCATGCCATACACCTCCAGCACATCCAGGCCCAGGCGCTGATACCAACGCAGCAACGCCTCGGGCACCGGCGCCGCGCCGGACAGGGCGATGCGCAACGCATCCAGCCCCAGGCCGGCGAGGACTTTATGGCCGACGCGCTTGCCGATAAAAGGCAGGCTTAACAGCATATCGAGCCTTTTTTCCGGGATTTTGGCGTAGACGCCCAGTTGGAATTTGGTCCAGATGCGCGGCACGCCAAACAAGGCCGTCGGCCGCGCCCTGCGCAAATCGGTCAGGAAGGTCTCCAGGCTCTCAGCAAAAAAAACGGTTTGCCCGGTATAGATCGACGCCATTTCCACAAACATTCGCTCCGCCACATGGCACAGCGGCAGGTACGACAGCAACCGGTCACCCTCCCCCAGGCCGAACAACTCAGTACCGCGCGTGGCAGCAAACCCCAAGGCGCCGAAACTGTGCATCACCCCTTTAGGCAGGCCAGTAGTACCGGAGGTGTAGATAATAGTAGCCAGGCTGTCGGCATCCGGTAGCGGGTTGTCCTGGATCGGTGAACAGGCTTGCAGGTCCGCCCAACAGAAATCGAAAGTCTCCTCCGGACATAGCGGCAGGCTGATAGTCGGCACCCCCTCAGGAACGCCAGGCGCCATCGCCGGCCAGTCATCGAGTTTACCGATCAACGCCAATCGCGCCTGCGAGTGGGTCAGCACATGGGCGACGGACTCAGCGGTGAGGTTGGGATAAAGCGGCACCGACACATGCCCGGCCATCCAGATCGCCAGGTCGGCGATGATCCAGTGGGCGCAATTTTTTGAAATCAGCGCAATGTGCGAGCCCTGGGGCAACTCCCGCGCGCGCAGCCAGTGCGCGGCGCAACGAGCCTGGTGGCCGACCTCGCCCCAGGTGAGGGCCTGCACCTCACCGCCGCCGATGGGCTGAACGAGGAAGACTTTGCGCGGGTGCCGCGCTTCACGCTCGAAGAAGACCTGCAACGGCAAACGAAAAGCGACAGGCATGGGACGCGCTCCTTTGTGATCCGAGATACAGCCGACCAAGCACTTGCTTGGTTGACGGTATAGCACAGGTAAAGGAAATGGCTTGTCGCTAACCACGATGCGAAGCGAGCCGCTCTTGATCTGCTCTTGATCTTGATCTCAGGCGCCCTGTCGAACCACGCTGGCCGGAATTCCGGGTCCTTTTCCAAAAGTCAGGGCGGAACTCTAAGTGGCCGTTACCGCAGGAATGGATATGTACTCGGTATAACAGTGTCGCCTGTCAGGTCGTCATCGCAGGCAAGCCAGCTCCCACAGTTGGATCGCGGGGTGTCAGCGAGATAGGCGTCGGCGGCAGGCCGTCGCGGGAGCAAGCGCCCTCGCCACAGCGTCGCACGATGCCTAGGGATTCTTCACACCCACCAGACTCATCAACCCCGCCAACGGAAAATCACCCTCAAGCTCCGCCAGGCTGGCCGTGTACATCGGCTGTGGCTGACGCTGATGCCCATGCTGCAAAAAACTGATCAGGCTGCCCACCAGCGGTTGGTGGCTGACCAACAGCACGTCGTCATCGCTGTCGAGTTTCTCCAGCACTCGCTGAACATCCCCATCGGGCGTCAGCCACGGCACAGTACGGATTTCGGGCTGAAACCCCAGCACATCGCGCACCAGCTGCGCCGTCTGCTGCGCCCGTACATAAGGGCTGGCAATAATGGCGCCCAAGGGCTGGCCAATCAGGTGCGCAGCACTGCGCAAGACTTCGGCACGCCCATGCTCGGTAAGGTTGCGCTCGGCGTCCGTGCGCGCATGCGCTTGGGCCTCACCGTGACGCAGAATCCATACCTTCATAGCTTCGGCTCTTCATCACGCACCGGGTGCGGTGCCGGCGGTACGCTGTGGGCCGCTTCACCTTCGGGCGCACGCGGGGTTGGCCAATCGGCAAACGGCCAGGGCTTTTGTTCGGTGTGAAAGCTGCCAAAGCGGCCGATCTGCGCCAGGAACTGGCTGAGGCTGTCGCCAAAACTCATAAGGCCCAGGTTGGGTGCGCCGTAAATCAGCCGGTAAATCAATTGGACCACCACCAGCGCGCCGAGCAGGAATTGCGCCACCTGCCATACCAGCGCAAACACCAGCATCCACAGGATGCGCAAGACAATCGACTCGTAAGGAGGGGCAGCTTTGGGATCGTTCATGACGCGTTCCTCAGTTGAAACCACTGGTGGAAATAAAGTCGACATCGGTCTTGGGCTCGGCCCGCATCAGCAACTCGATGACCTGGTTCAAGGTGCGCCCTTCGAACAGGATCGCGTGCAGCCCGGCGACCAGCGGCATATATACGCCCACTTCCTGGGCCTTGGCCTTCAAGACCTTGAGGGTGTTGACCCCTTCGGCCACTTCGCCCAGACGGGTCACCGCCTCGTCCAGGCTCAGCCCTTGGCCCAAGGCAAACCCGACCTGATAGTTGCGGCTTTTAGGCGATGAGCAGGTGACGATCAAGTCACCCACGCCCGCCAGGCCGAGGAAGGTCATGGGGTTGGCCCCCTGGTTCACCGCAAAACGCGTCATTTCGGCCAGAGCCCGGGTGATCAGCATGCTCTTGGTGTTTTCGCCCATGCCCAGGGCCACGGCCATGCCGGCAATGATCGCGTAGACGTTTTTCAACGCCCCGCCCAATTCGACGCCGAAGCGATCGCCGCTGGCGTAGACCCGGAAGGTACGGCCATGCAGCACCGCCTGGACGCGCTCGCACAAGGCTTCGTCTTCACTGGCGACCACGGTGGCGGTCAATGCGTGCTCGGCAACTTCCCGCGCCAGGTTCGGCCCGGACAGCACGCCAATGCGCGCCTGAGGGGCGATTTCGGTGAGGATTTCACTCATCAACTTGAAGGTGTGGGCCTCGATGCCCTTGGTCAGGCTGACCAGCAGTTTGCCGGCCAGGCGTTCGGCGTGGGGCGCCAATACCGAGCGCAAGGCGCTGGAAGGCAGCGCGACGAAGCACAGGTCGCAGGCCGTGAGGGTTTCCAGCAGGTCGGTCACCGGCTCGACGGCAGGATGAATCTTGATACCTTTAAGGTAACGGGGGTTTTCGCGATGCACGCGAATGGCTTCGGCCTGCTCGGGGTCGCGCATCCACTGGCGCACCGCGTGGCCGTTCTCGGCCAGCAGGTTAGCCACGGCGGTACCAAAACTTCCGCCTCCCAGGACCGCAATAGGGCGCTGTTCAGTCATATGCAATCCGTTAATCCATACCAGTGGCGATGGCGGCATTATACGGGGCGCCCGGCTTGCGGCCAGCCCCCGTATCAATTCGCGGGGTTGTCGGAAAATGCCATGGAGGTGCGAAGTAATTGCAAGTCCTACGACTGGCAAATAGCCGCGCCTCGGTTAACATGGGCGGCTATCCGCAATTAACAAGGCCGTGCCGTGTATCTAGGCCCCCCTCCTCGCTCATCACTGTTATTGATGCTGGCGTGCGCTACCTGCGCGCAAGCCGACGATCTATTCCTCGACAGCCAGCCGCTGCCGCAGGTCTTGACCGCCACGCGCCTCAAGCAATCGGCCGCCGCCGTGCCCGGCAGCATGACGGTGATCGACAGTGAGCTGATCAAGGCCAGCGGCGCCCGGGACATTTCGGAACTGCTGCGGCTGGTCCCGGGGATGATGGTCGGCTACACCAGCGGTAACCAGGCCTCAGTGAATTACCACGGCACCAGCGCCAGCGATGCACGGCGCATGCAGGTGCTGATCGATGGGCGCTCGGTCTACCGCGCCGGCCTGGCCACGGTGGATTGGAGCGATATCCCGGTGGCCATGGGGGATATCGAGCGCATCGAGGTGTTTCGCGGCCCCAACACGGTCAGCTACGGTGCCAATGCGCTGATGGCGGTGGTGAATATTCTCACCCGCTCGCCGGCCA
The DNA here is from genome assembly GCF_018135665.1 of Pseudomonas sp. B2021. NCBI lineage: Bacteria > Pseudomonadati > Pseudomonadota > Gammaproteobacteria > Pseudomonadales > Pseudomonadaceae > Pseudomonas > Pseudomonas sp. B2021. Next base: position 2,118,166 of record NZ_SMOF01000001.1, on the reverse strand, counting down.
ACAGCCACGGCTCGCGGGTAAAGGTCATCCGTGGCGAGCGTGGCATCAATGACTTCTATGCCAGCCAGGGTGTGGGCTGGGAGACCGGCGATTTGCGCTTGTCCCTGTCCGGGCAACAGGACGATGGTTTTGACAGCGACGCGGCCGGCGCCGACCGCCGTGACGGGCGTCGTCTCAACCGTTTCAGCCTGGCGGTGAGCCAGACCTTGAACGCGCAACAAAGCCTCGACTGGCAACTGAACGTCAAGGAAGGCACCAACCAACGCCCATACACCTACACCCCAGTGTTTGCCGGGATTACCGAAGGCGGCAGCAATTCCGACGTCACCGCCAAAGACTACGCGGGCTCCCTGCGCTGGAACTTTGACTTCAACCCCGATCACAGCCTGTATATCCAGGGCTCGGCACAGCAATGGGACCGCAAGCAAATCTGGAAAGCCTGTGACGCCAAGGTCTCGTTCAGCCCTGAATTGACCCAGCTATGGCAGCTCAACCCCAACTATGCCGAATTGCTGGCGCGGCACATGGACACTTACAGCCAAGGCTCCGCCCCACCAGGTAACGCCGCCGAACAGGCCTTGGCCAACCAGGTGCTGGACCAGTGGCGCAACGGCGCCAACCAGAGCGTATGCGGCGATATCGACCAGAGCACCCGTGAAAGCCGCTACGACCTGGAGATCCAGGACACGCTCAGCCTCTCCGACAGCCTGCGCCTGGTCAGCGGCGTGAATTACCGCTACGACCGCGCCGATTCCGAGACCTACTTCAATGGCACCCTGGACGACACCACCTGGCGCCTGTTCGGGCACTTGGAATGGCGCGCCAGCGAGCACTGGCTGCTACAAGGTGGCGCCATGTACGAAGACACCCACCTGAGCGGCAACTCGCTGACCCCACGTGTGGCGGTCAATTACCTGATCAACCCCCGCCACGGCTTGCGCGCGGTTTACTCCGAGGCGATCCGCTCGCCGGACATGTTCGAGAACAACGTCAACTGGAGCTACCGTGTCACCAATCTCAGCTCCCCGACCTACGGGCAAAACGCCGGGCAATATTTTGTCGTGACGCGCGGCCCCGGCAACCTCGACAAAGAGTTGATGCGCTCACGCGAGCTGGGCTACAACGGCTTCTTTGCCGAGCTGGGGCTGAATGTCGACGTGAAGCTGTTCTATGACGAAATCACCGACATGATCAGCTCGCCGCTGCGCAACAACCAGTACATCGCCAGTAACGCCAACAGCTCGCGCTTCACCGGTGCCGAGTCACAGTTCGACTGGCGTGTGAGTAACGCCGACCGCCTGCGCCTGACCTATGCTTATGTAGACGCCACCTCCAGCAACCCGCGGGACAAGGCGCAAACCGCGCGTAACAGCGGCTCGGCCGGTTGGCTGCGTGAATGGGGCCAGGGGTGGTCCAGCGCCTTGTTCTACTATGGCGACGACGCACTCAACCAATATCGCTTCCAGCGGGTCGACCTGCGGGTGGCCAAACGCATCGCCGTAGGCAAAACCAATGTGGAGCTGGCGGGCATGTTGCAACAACGCCTGGACAACCAGCCCACCACCTGGGCGGACAACAACTACGACCATCGCCACGTTCTCTACTTCAGCGCCGAGCTGGACTTCTGACATGGCCGATCAGTCACGGATGACACGCTTCCTGCTTTCACGATTGTGGCGTCGCGGCCTGCTGCTGGCGTGCCTGCTGCTGGCAGCGCCGGCCTGGAGTGCCAGCATCCTGCTCACGGCCGCCGAGGACGGTGCCGGTGTGCGCGCCTTTACCCAGGCCCTTGCCCAACAGCGCCCCAACGACCAGGTCAGCTTTACCCCCCTCAACGAGTTGCCGGCGCCCAGGGACTTGCCTGCCAGCACCCGTTTGATCCTCCTCGACCTGCCCGGCCTCGACTGGCGCCTGCAGGATGCCCAGGGGCCGCCCACTCTGGTGCTGCGCATCAGCCGCCTCCAGGCCCGGCAACGCCTGGGCAGCACGCACCCGGCGAAAATCAGCCTGCTCTGGAGCGACCCGCCGCTGGAGCGTCAGTTGCGCCTGATCGCCCATATCCTGCCCCAGGCCCAGCGCGTTGGCGTGCTTTACGATGCCGGCAGTGAGTTCCTGCTGCGCGAACTGATGCAGGCCGCCAAGCCCATCGGCCTGCAAATCGTGCCCCAGCTCTGGGACAACACCAGTGACAGCCGCCCGCTGCAAAACCTGTTCAAGAACAGCGACGTGTTACTGGGCCTGGACGACCCGAACCTGTACAACCCCAAGACTGTAAAAAACCTGTTGCTGAGCAGTTACGCCCAACAACTGCCGTTGGTGGGGCCCAATGCCGGGTTTGTGCGGGCCGGCAGCCTGGCCAGCACCTACAGCGATCAGGCCGACTGGCTCGCCGTGCTGGGCCACCTGCTGGACCAGCCGCCGGCCAATTGGCCGCACACGCTCTACCCGCAACACTTCAAAGTCGTAGGCAACCCGCAAGTGGCGCGCTCACTGGGCATCGAACAGGTCGATGAAGTCGCCGTTGCCGCCCGCTTGGCCGAAGGAGAACAACGCCCATGACCTTGCGTCGTCGTTGGGATATCAACACCCGCACCCAGCTCATTACCCTGGGCCCTGCGCTGCTGTTGACCCTGCTGCTCATCACCTTCTTCACCTTCGTGCGCATCCAGGATTTGCGCCAGGAACTGGACCACACCGGTCAATTGATCGCCAACCAGCTGGCGCCCGCCACTGAGTACGGCGTGATTTCCGGCAACAATGACGTGCTTGAATCCCTGCTGCGTGCAACCCTGGCCACGCCCCATGTACGCTTCCTTGAGATCCAGGACAGCGCCGAGAACATCCTGGTGTACGTGGAGCAGCCGTCCGAGCGACATGATCGCTCGCTGTCAGTGAAAGTGTTCCAGGCACCGATCCGCCTGCAACACATCCAGCTCAACAATGACTTTTTCCAGGACAACCTCAACGAACCCAAGGCCCCCCGCGCGGACTACCTGGGGCGGGTGATCGTGGGCATGTCCAATGATGCGTTCAGCCAGCGCCAGCAGGAGATCCTGTTCAAGGCCGGGATCCTGGCGTTGTTCGCCCTGCTGTTTACCTTCCTGCTGGCGCGGCGCTTGTCGGCGAGCCTGTCAAAGCCGATCAGCGCCATGGGGCATGCGGTCAAGGCCATCCAGCAAGGCGATTACAAGACGCCACTGCCCATCGTCGATGACTCGGAACTGGGCGACCTCTCGCGGCATATCAACAACCTGGCCGAGGGCCTTCACCAGGCCAGTCGCGAACAGCAACAAGCCATGGCCCAGTTGATCCAGACCCGTGAAGAAGCCGAACGGGCGAACAATGCCAAGTCGGATTTCCTGGCGATGATGAGCCATGAACTGCGCACGCCCATGAATGGCGTGCTGGGCATGCTGCAACTGCTGGAAACCACCGAGATGACCGAGGAGCAGACCGAGTATGCGGCGCTGGCTTCGGAGTCTACCGAGCACTTGCTCAAGGTGATCAATGACATCCTCGACTTCTCACGCATTGAACGCGCCGCACTGGAACTGGAACATATTCCGTTCAACCTCGCCGACCTTATCAACAGCTGCGCCCAGGCGTTCCAGCACAGTGCCCAGCAGCGCGGGCTGAGCCTGGAGTTGCCCATCCCCATGGGCCTGGAAGCCCTGCGGGTGCGCGGCGACCCGACACGGATCCGCCAGATCCTGGTGAACCTGATCGGCAACGCACTGAAATTTACCGAACGAGGCAGCGTGACCGTCGAGCCCCACTGGCAAACCCTGGACCATGAGTTGGTGTGGTTCACCTGCACCGTGCGCGACAGCGGCATTGGCATTTCCGCTGAACGCCTGGAATTGATGTTCGATGCATTCCAGCAAGCCGACAGTTCGATTTCCAGGCGTTACGGTGGAACAGGCCTGGGCCTGCCGATTGCGCGCACCCTGGCCGAGCGCATGGGAGGTACCTTGCGCGCCCAGAGCGAAGAGGATCGAGGCTCGGTGTTCACCCTAGAAATTCCGCTGGCCATCGACCAGCAGCATGTGCCGGTGGCCGCTCCTGACGCACTCGGCAAAGCCAGCGCCGGCGACGGGCGCCACGTGCTGCTGGTGGAAGACAACCCGGTCAACCGCACCGTGGTCGAAGCGATGCTGCGCAGCCTGGGCTATGAAGTCAGCCTGGCCACGGACGGCGCCGAGGCGATCCGCAGCGCCGAGAGCCTGATTTTCACCGCCATCCTGATGGATTGCCGCCTGCCCTTGATCGATGGCTACGAAGCCACGCGGCAGATTCGCCAACTGCCCGGCTGCGCCGATCTACCGATCATCGCCCTGACGGCCAACGCCTTGCAGGGCGACCGCGAAGCCTGCCTGGCAGCCGGAATGAACGATTACCTGGCCAAGCCGTTCAAACGCACGGATTTGCAGCAAATCCTACAGCGCTGGGTACAGTAGCGCCGCGCCATCAGCCAACTGCGACTGGCGTGAAAGACGAAAGTGCGGCAGTCTTAGGCACCCGAACGGGCCGATAAACAGGCCCGGTTTAAAATTTCAGTGAACAAGTGTACATTCAGTGCCTTGCCGCTGTGACTTTCACTACAACGCAATAGTCTATGTGTAGGCTGCCGCTATGAGGCATGAACGCTTCATTCGGTTCGGGAAGATTTGCCCTACCCTGCCGCATGGGATTATTGAGGAGCTCGCATGACCAAACAAAACGCCTTTACTCGGGAAGACCTGCTGCGCTGCAGTCGCGGTGAGCTGTTCGGCCCAGGTAACGCGCAACTGCCCGCCCCGAACATGCTGATGGTGGATCGCATCACCCATATCAGCGAAGAGGGTGGCAAGTACGGCAAAGGTGAATTGGTCGCCGAGCTGGATATCACCCCTGACCTGTGGTTCTTCGCGTGCCACTTCGAAGGCGACCCTGTGATGCCAGGCTGCCTGGGCCTTGATGCCATGTGGCAGCTGGTCGGTTTCTACCTGGGCTGGCAAGGCCTGCCGGGCCGCGGTCGCGCCCTGGGTTCGGGCGAAGTGAAGTTCTTTGGCCAGGTACTGCCGAGCGCCAAGAAAGTCACCTACAACATTCAAATCAAGCGCGTCCTCAAGGGCAAGCTGAACCTGGCCATCGCCGACGGTTCGGTGACTGTCGACGGTCGCGAGATCTATACTGCCGAAGGCCTTCGGGTCGGCGTATTCACTTCCACTGACAACTTTTAAGGGTTATCCGCATGCGCCGCGTCGTTATCACTGGTCTGGGCATCGTTTCTTGCCTGGGCAATGACAAAGAGACCGTCACCGCTAACCTGCGTGCAAGTCGCCCTGGCATCCGCTTCAACCCGGAATATGCCGAAATGGGTCTGCGTAGCCAGGTTTCCGGCTCCATTGACCTGCCCCTCGAAGAACTGATCGATCGCAAGATCTATCGCTTCGTCGGCCACGCTGCCGCCTACGCCTACCTGGCCATGAAAGACGCGATCGCGGACTCCGGCTTGAGCGAAGACCAGGTTTCGAACGTACGCACCGGCCTGATCGCCGGCTCCGGCGGCGCATCGACCCTCAACCAGATGGAAGCGCTGGACATCCTGCGCGAAAAAGGCGTGAAGCGCGTCGGCCCGTACCGTGTCACGCGGACCATGGGCAGCACCGTTTCCGCCTGCCTGGCCACGCCCTTCCAGATCAAGGGCGTGAACTACTCGATCTCCTCCGCGTGCGCCACCAGCGCCCACTGCATCGGGACTGCCGTTGAGCAGATCCAACTGGGCAAGCAGGACATCGTATTCGCCGGCGGCGGTGAAGAAGAGCATTGGAGCCAGTCGTTCCTGTTCGACGCCATGGGTGCATTGTCCACCCAGTACAACGAAACCCCAGAAAAAGCTTCCCGCGCTTACGACGCCAAGCGTGACGGTTTCGTCATCGCCGGCGGTGGCGGCATGGTGGTGGTCGAGGAGCTGGAACACGCCCTGGCCCGTGGCGCCAAGATCTACGCGGAAATCGTTGGCTACGGCGCGACGTCCGACGGCTACGACATGGTTGCGCCAAGCGGTGAAGGCGCCATCCGCTGCATGCAGATGGCAATGTCCACCGTCGACACCCCAATCGACTACCTCAACACCCACGGCACCTCGACCCCGGTCGGCGATGCCAAGGAAATGGAAGGCGTGCGTGCGGTATTCGGCGACAAGGCTCCGAAGATCAGCTCCACCAAGAGCCTGTCGGGTCACTCCCTGGGCGCCGCTGGCGTTCACGAAGCGATCTACTGCCTGCTGATGATGGAAGGCAACTTCATGGCCGGCTCGGCCAACATCGACGAAATTGATCCGGTTGTGGCCGATATGCCGATCCTGACCAAGACCGTTGAAAACGCCAAGATCGACACCGTGATGAGCAACAGCTTTGGCTTCGGTGGCACCAATGCCACCCTGGTACTGAAGCGCTGGCAGGGCAAGTAAGCCCCGCAGGTTGATCACATGAAAAAGCCCCGACTGGTTCGGGGCTTTTTTTGTGCTTTGATTTGAAACCGCGTCGCCTTCATCGCAGGCAAGCCAGCTCCCACCTTTGAATTGTGAATACAGTCAAATGTGGGAGCTGGCTTGCCTGCGAATGGGCCAACCCGGTTCCCCGCCCTACACCGAAAACCGCGCCACCATCGAATTCAGATCCACCGCCAACCGCGACAACTCCTGGCTCGCTGCGCTGGTCTGATTAGCGCCGGTAGAGGTCTGATGTGCCAGGTCGCGGATATTCATCAGGTTACGATCCACCTCCCGCGCCACCGCCGCCTGCTCCTCCGAGGCACTGGCAATCACCAGGTTGCGTTCGTTGATCAAGGTGAATGCCGAGGCAATCTCTTCCAGGGCCATGCCCGCCGATTTGGCGATGTCCAACGTGGACCGCGCCCGCGTGTTGCTCTGTTGCATCGAACTGACGGCCAGGTCAGTGCCCTGCTGAATGCCGCTGATCATCTGTTCGATTTCCTGGGTCGACTGTTGCGTGCGATGGGCCAAGGCCCGCACCTCATCGGCCACCACCGCAAACCCGCGCCCGGCATCTCCCGCTCGCGCCGCTTCAATCGCCGCGTTCAGCGCCAGCAAGTTGGTTTGTTCGGCAATCGAGCGAATCACATCCAGCACTGTGCTGATGCCATAGACCTTTTGCGCCAGCGCTTCGACCTGGGTCACATTGGCGGTCACATCGGTCGCGAGGGCTTCAATCGACACCACCGTCTGCTGCACCTGTTCACGCCCTTGCTGGGCAATGCGGTCGGATTCGCGAGACGCCTGGGAAGTGGCCACGGCATTGCTCGCCACCTCCTCCACCGCCACCGTCATCTGATTGACCGCCGTGGCCGCCTGTTCGATTTCCTGGTTCTGCTGGTGCAAACCGCGGGTCGCATCCTCGGTAACGCAACTGAGTTCTTCGGAAGCCGACGCCAATTGGTTCGATGACTCTGATATGCGCCGGATAGTGTCGCGCAAGCTCTCCTGCATACTTTTGAGCGCCTGCTGCAAGCGCGCCGGCTCGTCGCTGCCACTGAGCCTGATCTCGCCCGTCAAGTCGCCACTGGCAACGCCTTGGGCTACTTTCAACGACTGCGCCAGTGGTAGCACGATGCTACGCGTCAGCCACACGGCCAGGCCGATCGTGATCAACGCCGTGACGCCAATCATGCCCATCACCCAGACCCGCGATTGGCTGAACACGTGCTGTGCCAGCCGGGCGGCCTCGTTGGCGCTGGACTTGTTCAGATTGACCAGCTCACGCAGGGTGACGGCCATTTGGTCGGCCATCTGATTCATTTCGCCATTGACCACCGCAATGGCCTCCTCCAGCCGATTGGCCTTGGATAGGCCCACCACCTGCTCCTGGCGTTGCAGGTACTGCTGCTCCTCGACCTTGAAGCGATCAAACAGCACGCGCTCTTCAGGCAAGACGATCAACGCCTCGTACACGCCTTCCGCGTGGTGCAAACCGGTTTTGATCTCGGCGATTTTCTGCTCGTTCTGCGCCACCGCCTGGGGGTCGCGGTTGACCAGCAAGCGCAACGTCAGCGCCCGAATACGCAACACATCCTGGTTCATCTCCCCTACCGCCATCACGCTGGGCAGCCAGTTGGTCTCCACCTGGTCCGACTGCTGGCGCATGTTGGCCATCTGCAACAGGGCAAAGCCGCCCAAGACGAACACCATCAACGCCAGCACACCAAAGCCCAGGCCGGCGCGAGGGGCGATATTCAAACTGCGGATATTCATGCCAGGGTTCCTTCCAAAAGTACTGCATCCACCTGCAGCGGGTCTCTTGGACGTTATCGGCACCTCAGGTCATTGGCATAAGACCAAAACGCGATATCAACGCGCGTCGCCATCGCGAGGCGGCTTGGGCAGGATGGCCAGGAAATTGTCGCGCGCGACCTTGTGGGCAACGTCTTCGGGCAACGCATCGAGGAAAGGATCGAAACGGCGCATCTCTTTGCCCAACTTATTGAAGCGCCCCACCACGTCGGAGCCGAGCATGAAACGATCCGGGAAGCGCTCCACCAGCTTTACCCACTCAGGCCGAGGTTTACCCGCCTCATCCAGCAGATACGGCGTGAGCATGCTCCAGGACAAGTCGATATACAGGTTGGGGTACGCCTCAAGCAGACGATTCAAGGTGGGCAGCAAAAAATCCATTTGCACCTGATGACGGTGGATTTCCTTGCTGGTACCGGCATGGGCCCAGATAAAACGCGTGTGCGGGTGGTTGCGTAACGGCTGCTCGACTTCCGCCAGGTACAGCGGGTTGCGCTCACGCTTGGAGGTGATGTTGGAGTGCAGCATCACCGGCAGGTCGTTTTCGGCCGCCAGGTGGTAGATGCGCGTCATGGCTTCGTTATTGGCACGCGGCGTGTCGCCGGAGGTCAGGGCGGTAAGGTCATCATGACGGGTGAACACTTCCCCAATGCCCTGCCACAGCCCTGGGTTGAGGTCGAGCATGCGCTGGATATGGGCCGCAGAGTTCTTGTCGTTGGGATTGAAACCGGCCAGGAACGGATGAAAGTGCTGGCGTTGCTCGGGGGTAAGTTTATTGACCGCCGCCGCGACGATCACATCCGTGGCGCTGTACCAATAGGCATCGGCGTCGTCACCGGCGTAGTAGCGCGGGCGCTTGGGTTCGTCTTCGTGCCATTTCTTGGCCACGGGGATCCCGGAAATCATGACGTGCTCTACGCGGTTGTCCGCCATGGCCTTGAGCAGCTTGTCCATGCCGGCGGTTTCCTGAAAAAAATCCACGTAATGCAGGTGCGCGTCGCTGTAGGCATAGTCACGGGCCTGCGCGGCAAGGCTGCTGGCGGCGAGCAACAAGGCAAGACTCAGGCGGGCTCCAGACACGGTAAAACCTCAATAAGGGTTGATACGGGTAGACCTTGCGCCAACCTTCAGGGTTCAGCACGGAAAAAACCGGAACACTGGAGTGCCAGCATGCTCTATAACTGCATGACCTTCATCCTGCCCCTTACGAGGTTTGCCATGCCTGTTACCGTTAATACGCTGAACGCTGAAAACTTCCGTCACAGCGTGAATATCAATAATCACGAGCTGTTTACCGACCTGCCCAAGAGCCTGGGCGGTGACGATTCGGCCCCCTCCCCCCACGATTATTTCGATGCTGCGCTGGCGTCGTGCAAAGCCTTGACCGTAAGGCTCTACGCGCAGAAAAAAGATATCCCGCTGACCGGCGTGACCGTGGAGGTCACCCATGACAGCACCGAGGAGCAGAAGGGTAAATACAAGCTCAACGTCAAGCTGACCCTCAAGGGCGTACTCACCGATGCCCAGCGCAATGAACTGCACCGCGTCGCCGATAAGTGCCCGGTACACAAGCTGATGACCACTGCCGAAGTCACCATCGAAACGAAACTGTCGGAAGGCGCCTTCAGCCAATAGCCCCAACTTCCCATCGAGCGGGTTATGCTTGGTTGCATCCAACCCGCTCAGACTGGGATGCCCATGACCACCCTCACCGTGATCCGCCCTCGCCCCGAAGATGTAGAAGGCCAGCCCATCCTGCGCCCCCTGCCCTCGCGTGAATGCCGCAGCGTCGGGCCCTTTGTGTTTTTCGACCATATGCTGGCGACCCGCTACGCGCCGGGTACCGGCATGAATATCCGCCAGCATCCGCACATCGGCCTGTCCACCCTCACCTACCTGTTTGAAGGCGCCTTGCAGCATAAGGACAGCCTCGGCTCGGACCAGGTGGTGCAAGCCGGCGATGTCAGCTGGATGACCGCCGGCAGTGCGATTGCCCACGTCGAGCGCACACCGGAAGCGGTCAAGGCCAGGGGTTTCAGCCTGCATGGCCTGCAGGTATGGCTGGCCTCGCCCAAGGACCACGAGACCGGGCCGGGACACTACAGCCATCACCCAGCGGCGAGCTTGCCGAAAAGCGATAACCTCGGCGTGCAGGTGCGTTTGATCGCCGGTGATGGTTTTTGCCTCAGGTCACCGGTGCCGGTACTGTCGCCGACGCTGTATGCCGAGGTACAGATGCAAACCGCCACCACCCTGTTGATTCCTGATGAACATGAGGAACGTGCGGTGTATGTGCTGGAGGGTGAGGTGCAGTTGGACGGTGAAGCCCTGGAGGTCAACAGCTTGGTGGTATTGCCGACTGGGCAGGAGATGACCCTGTATGCCGAGAGTGATTGCCACCTGATGGTATTTGGCGGGGCGCCGCTGGATGGGCCACGGCGGATCAACTGGAATTTTGTGGCGAGTGATCCGGCGGTGATCGAGCAGGCGAGACAGCGTTGGGCGGCCGGGGATTGGCCCACCGTGCCGGGGGAGTCAGAAAGAATCGAGTTGCCTGTGAAATAGCTATCGCAGGCAAGCCAGCTCCCACATTTGATGGGTATACACATTTTAGAATGTAGGAGCTGGCTTGCCTGCGATGGCGTCCGATCAGGCGCTGAGAAATCAGCCCTTGAACACTTCATCCAACAAGTTATGCATCGACTGGAAAGCCCGCGCAGCGGTCTTGGCGTCGTACATCATCTTGCCTGGCACATTGGCATGGGGGTCGGTGAACGAATGCACCGCACCGCCGTAGCTCAGCAACTGCCAATCCACACCCGCCGCGTTCATTTCATCTTCGAACGCCGGCAGTTGCTCTTTGGGCACCAACGGGTCCGAGGCGCCATGCAGCACCAGCACTGACCCCTTGATGTTCTTCGCATCCGCCGGGTTCGGTGTATCCAGGGTGCCATGGAACGACACGGCAGCCTTCAGCGGCGCGCCGGTACGGGCCAGCTCCAGGGAGCAGCAACCGCCAAAGCAGAAGCCGAAGGTGGCCAGTTTCGAGGTGTCCACTGCTGCCTCAGTCTGGCCTTGCAGTTGCTCTAACGCTGCTTGCATGCGCTTGTTCAGCAACGGGCGATCATTCTTCAACGGCATCATCGCCGCGCCCGCTTCATCGCCATTTGAAGGACGTACGTTTTGCCCGTAGAGGTCGGCAATCAACACCACGTAGCCTTTGCCGGCAACGGCCTTGGCGATCTCTTCGGCCCCCGCACTCACGCCCATCCAGTTCGGCGCCATCAGCAAGCCCGGAAGCGGGCCTTTGTGGCTGGCATCGAACGCCAGACGGCTTTCATAAGACTGGCCATCAATCTGATAGACCACGGAACGTACAGTGACTTGGCTCATCATTTTCCCCAATTCAGATGGATTGACGATGCTCCCTGTAGGAGCGAGCTTGCTCGCGAAGAACGTCAACGATAACGCGCAAATGCTGAATGAACGCGGTGATCTCACGTTTTTCGCGAGCAAGCTCGCTCCTACAGTAGAGCCAGAACGAAAAAACCCGCCGAAGCGGGTTTTTCTACAACGGTGTTAAACCGACAATTCAACCAACAGCTTGTTCAGTCGGCGCACATACGCGGCCGGGTCCTTCAAGCTGTCGCCGGCTGCCAGGGCGGCCTGGTCGAAGAGGATGTGCGACAGGTCACCAAACCGCTCTTCGCTCTGCTCGCCATCGAGTTTCTCGATCAGCGGGTGAGACGGGTTGAATTCGAAGATCGGCTTGGAATCCGGCACTTTCTGGCCGCTGGCTTCCAGGATCTGGCGCATCTGCATGCCCAGGTCCTGCTCGCCGATGGCCAGGATCGCAGGAGAGTCGGTCAGGCGGTGGGAAACCCGCACTTCACTCACCGCTTCGCCCAGGGAAGCCTTGATGCGCTCAACCAGGCCCTCTTTAGACTTGGCGACTTCTTCGGCTTCTTTCTTCTCTTCTTCGGAGTCCAGGTTACCCAGGTCTAGGTCACCACGGGCCACGTCGACGAAGGTTTTGCCGTCGAACTCGGTGAGGTAGCTCATCAGCCACTCATCGATACGGTCGGTCAGCAGCAGCACTTCGATGCCTTTCTTGCGGAACACTTCCAGGTGCGGGCTGTTCTTGACCTGAGCGTAGGTTTCGCCGGTCAGGTAGTAGATCTTGTCCTGACCTTCCTTGGCACGTGCCAGGTAATCAGCCAGGGACACAACCTGCTCGCCATCTTCGCCTTGAGTCGAGGCAAAACGCAGCAAACCGGCAATCTTTTCCTTGTTGGCAAAATCTTCTGCCGGGCCTTCTTTCATGACCTGGCCGAAGTTTTTCCAGAAGCTCTTGTATTGCTCAGGCTCGTTCTTCGCCAGCTTTTCCAGCATGTCGAGCACGCGCTTGGTCAGCGCCGACTTCATGGAGTCGATAATCGGGTCTTTCTGCAGTATTTCCCGCGACACGTTCAGCGACAGGTCGTTGGAGTCGACCACACCTTTGATAAAGCGCAGGTACAGCGGCAGGAAGGATTCCGCCTGGTCCATCACGAACACGCGCTGTACGTAGAGCTTCAGGCCTTTTGGCGCTTCACGCTGGTACAGGTCGAACGGAGCACGGGCCGGGACGTAGAGCAGCGAGCTGTATTCGAGCTTGCCTTCAACCTTGTTGTGGCTCCAGCTCAGCGGGTTCTCGTAATCGTGCCCGATGTGCTTGTAGAACTCCTGGTATTCCTCGTCCTTGATCTCGGTACGCGGACGGGTCCACAGGGCGCTGGCGCGGTTGACGGTTTCCCACTCCGCCGCCGGGGCTTCTTCGCCTTCGGCAACGGTCTGTTCCTTGGGCAACTCGATCGGCAACGCGATGTGGTCGGAGTACTTCTTGATGATGTTGCGCAGGCGCCAGCCATCGGCGAATTCGTCTTCACCGGCTTTCAGGTGCAGCACGATGCGCGTGCCGCGGTCAGCCTTGTCGATCGTGGCGATTTCGAATTCGCCTTCGCCCTTGGAGGCCCAGTGCACGCCTTCGCTGGCGTCGAGGCCGGCGCGGCGGCTGAAGACTTCAACCTTGTCGGCGACGATGAAGGCCGAATAGAAGCCCACGCCGAATTGGCCGATCAGGTGAGAGTCTTTTTTCTGGTCGCCCGACAGGTTCTTCATGAAATCTGCAGTGCCGGATTTGGCGATGGTCCCCAGGTGGGTGATCGCATCGTCACGGCTCATGCCGATACCGTTGTCTTCGAGGGTGACGGTTTTGGCGTCTTTGTCGTAGCTCACACGGATCTTCAGTTCCGCGCCGCCTTCCAGCAACTCAGGCTTGGACAGGGCTTCGAAACGTAATTTGTCGACAGCGTCAGAGGCGTTCGAGATCAATTCGCGAAGGAAAATTTCCTTGTTGGAATACAGCGAATGGATCATGAGGTGCAGCAGTTGCTTCACCTCGGTCTGGAAGCCCAGGGTTTCCTTTTGAGTTTCCACACTCATGGTCATCAAACTCCAATTGGATGGCAGTGGCCGCGCCCGAAAGGGTTGGCGGCGGGTTGTCATCAAAGTTGGGGGCTCAGGCCAGGATTTCAAGGGCGGGCCAATTCCTCAATCTTGAAATGTGCCCGGGCGGTGGCAATCGGTTCGGCCGCAGTGCTCTGCCAGGCGGTAATCGCAACGTTGGCCACGCGCCGGCCCTGGCGCCATACCTGGCACTTGGCATAGGTGTCACGAAACTGGCCGGCGCGCAGGTAATCCAGGGAGAAGTCGATGATTTTCGGCAGGCCCGGAGCGCCCGTAAACACCATCAGATGCAGGGCGGCTGCCAACTCCATGAAGCCGGCGATCACCCCGCCATGCAACGCTGGCAATATGGGGTTACCAATATTGTCCTTGTTGGCCGGCAGGCGAAACAGCAACTCATCCCCCAGACGGGTGCATTCGATGCCGATCAGCCTGGCATAGGGCACCAACTCGAGCAGCGCGTCATAGTTGCCACGATCGTGGGCTTGCTCCAGACGGGTCTTGAACCGATGCGTCATGCCTGCTCTCCCTTGATGACCGTGCCCAAGCCTTGGGTGCCTTTGAGGCGCTTGCCCATGCGCATGAACGTGCCCACCACATGGGCAATAGGTTGTTGCGGGTCATCCTGATAGGCGACGCCACGGGTGAAGATCACATCGGTGGTCACCCGGTAGCATTGCGCGAAGCCATACACCGGCTTATGGGGTTCGGCGGGATGCATGTAGTCGATGCGCAGGTCCAGGGTGGGGCACACTTCGAACTCGGGCAGTACGCACAAGGTCGCCATGCCACAGGCGGTGTCCATCAACGAGGTGAGCGCGCCGCCATGGATCACCCCGCTCAGGGGGTCACCGACGATATGCGGCCCATACGGCAGTACGAGGGTCATGCCCTCCTCGCTGGCTTGATGAACACTCACCCCCAGCACCTGGCAATGGCGCAGGGCCGAAACAAAGCGCGTGGCACGCTCTAACAACGGGTTTTCGGTCATTGTTTTTAGACTCTTATTAGTGTGAATTCGGCGGATGGGAATGGCTGGGTAAAGTTCCTGTACGAAACATGCTATATATCTGTGGGACATAAGGAACTAATGCTGGCCCCTTGGGTTCGAAAGGCCAGTAGATATCTTCAATAAGGAGAAACACCCCATGCGTAAGACATTAGCTATTTCCATGATGCTGGCCGCTGCTCTCGGTCTGGCTGCCTGCGACAAGAAATCCGAAGACAAAGCCCAAGACGCTGCTGCACATTCTGAGCAAGCTCAGCAAGATATGGCTAAAGCACAGGATAAAGTGAACGACGCTGCGAAAGAAAACGCCGAAGCTGCCAAAGCTCAAGCCGAATCGAACGAAGCTGCTGCAAAAGAAGCTGCACCTGCCGCACCAGCAGAACCTGCCAAGCAGTAATCGCTGGGTTTAAAGCTGTATTGCAGCAAAAAGAAAGCCCGCTGACTAAGCGGGCTTTTCTTTGTCTGCGATTTACTGCCAGCGCTACGATGCACCCTCTTTTGCAGCCTCGACTGCTGGCATATCGGTCGGGGTATACACCATCACCTGCAATACATCGGAATGGAACTCGCGGCGGTACAGCACCAGCACCACCCCGCTACTCATCAACATGAACAACCAGGGGCTGACAAACCAGGCCAGCATGGTCATGCCGAAGTAATAGGCGCGCAGGCCAAAGTTGAACTGGTTGGCCGCCATCGAAATCACTCGCGCCGCCCGCAAAGCAAACGCCTTGCGCTCCTGCTCCGACACGTGCCGTTCACCGATCATAGGCGCCGAGCCCACCAGTACCGCCGCGAAGTTGTACTGGCGCATGCACCAGCTGAAGGTAAAAAAGGCGTAGACGAACACCAATGCCAGGCACAGCAATTTGATCTCCGACATACCCTGGGATGCCTGCTGCACCATGGGAATGTCCGCCAGCAATGACACTGCGCGCTCCGAAGCCCCCAGCACCGTGAGAATACCGGCGAGGATGATCAAAGTGCTGGAGGCGAAGAAGGAGGCATTGCGCTCCAGGTTACCGATCACACTGGCGTCGGCGATACGGTTGTCGCGCAGCAGCATGCGGCGCATCCAGTCTTCACGGTACAGGTGCAACACGCTGGCCAGGCACGCCGTGTCCCGGGCTTTCCACGTTGCGTAACGGGTGTAGCCGCCCCAGCAGATGACAAACCAGAGCGCGGCAAGCAGGTGGATCCAATTGGCTTCAACGAACGACATGCGGGTCCTTGTACACAGGATGATAGGGCCGACACGGTCCAAATGTGGGAGCTGGCTTGCCTGCGATAGCGTCTTTGCAGTCACCACCGCGCGCAACCGATGTGCCGCCATCGCAGGCAAGCCAGCTCCCACACCGACCAGTGTTTTCAACTTGAGATTTTTGACGCCATCCCCAAAAAAAAGACACTGCCATCGACTCAAAAAAAATGCCCCGTATCGTTTGATACGGGGCATTTCAGCACAGCACGAACCGCGTGTTACGCGATAGCTTCGCTGCGCTTGCCCAGCATACGGTCAATCACCACGGCCACGACCAGCGTCATCACCGACGGCACCAGCCACGCCAAGCCTTGTTCGCTCAACGGCAGGTTTACCAGTTGCGTAGGCATCCAACCCGCCAGGCCCGCGCCCTTGAGTGCGTCGATGCAGCCAAAGATGAACGACACCAGCATCACCGGGCCGACAATACGGCCCTGTTCCTGCCAGAACCCTTTGCAGAAGCTCAGGGCCACCAACACGATGCACGGAGGGTAGATCGCGGTCAGCACCGGGATCGAGAAGGCGATCAGTTTAGTCAGGCCCAGGTTGGACACAAACAGCGAGAACAGCGCCAGGATCACCACCAGGGTCTTGTAGGACAGCGGCAGGATCTTGCTGAAGTACTCGGCGCAGGCACAGGTCAGGCCTACGGCAGTCACCAGGCACGCCAGGGAGATCAGCACGGCGAGGAAGCCACTGCCCAGGGAGCCAAACGTGTATTGCACGTAGGCGTGCAGCACCGCCGCGCCATTGCTGGCACCCGCGGCCACGGCATGGCTGCCCGAACCCAGGCGGAACAGGCTGACGTACACCAGCGCCAGGCCCACACCGGCAATCAGCCCCGCAATGATCGCGTAGCGGGTGATCAGCTTGGGCGACTCGACGCCACGGGAGCGGATCGCGTTGACGATCACAATGCCGAACACCAGCGCGCCCAGGGTATCCATGGTCAGGTAACCATTGATAAAGCCTTGGGAGAATGGCGCGGCAACGTATTCCGGCGTGGCAACCCCTACCTCACCCGCAGGCAAGGCAAACGCAGCGATGCCGAGAATGGCCAGGGCGATGATTTTCAGCGGCGCCAGGAAACGGCCCACGGTGTCCAGCAATCGACCTGGGTACAGGGAGACAAAGAACACCACCAAGAAATACACCGAACTGTAGAGGAACAGCGCCAACGGGCTTTCACCGGTCAAGGGCGCCAAGCCCACTTCAAACGACACGGTTGCGGTGCGCGGGGTCGCAAACAGCGGGCCCACGGCCAGGTAGGCCGCTGCCGCCAGCAGGCCACCGGCGATCTTGCCAATCGGGCTGCTCAGCGCATCCATGCCACCACCGACCTTGGCCAGGGCGATCACGGTGACCACCGGCAGACCGACTGCGGTGATCAGAAAGCCCAGCGCCGCCATCCACACATGCGGCCCGGACTGCAAACCAACGATAGGCGGGAAGATGATGTTGCCGGCGCCCACGAACAGGGCAAAGGTCATAAAGCCCAGCGCCAGGATATCCTGGCTTTTCAACACTTTCATTTGAGGAAATACCACACTACTGAATCGGAATTTAGAGAGGGCTTCCCTATGGATGAGGGAAATGCTGCCGGCCCTTGTGGGGACCGACCGGTCTAGCGCGCAGCTTCCTTTTGGGACGCGGACGCATAAAGAGGCGGCTAGAGTACAGAATTAGCCTGACAAACGCACTGTTGCGGGGCGGACTGTCCGATAAGCGACATTTCAATGTCGCGTTTTCATACTTAATTGGGCAATACACAACCCTGTGGGAGCTGGCTTGCCTGCGATAGCATCGACTCGGTTTGGCTGATGCACCGAGGTGTCTGCATCGCAGGCAAGCCAGCTCCCACATTGAACCGAGTACATCCCCAAATCTGCGTATACCCAGAATGCACAAAGGCCACCCGAAGGTGGCCTTTGTGGGGTGAAGCGTCAGCTAAGCGCGAGGCTTACTTGACAGCCCAACCAGTCAGCTCAGCCAGGGCCTTGCCGATGTCTGCCAGCGAACGCACGGTTTTAACGCCTGCGTCTTGCAGTGCAGCGAATTTCTCGTCTGCAGTGCCTTTGCCGCCAGAGATGATTGCGCCAGCATGGCCCATGCGCTTGCCCGCAGGGGCAGTCACACCAGCGATGTAGGAAACAACCGGCTTGGTCACGTGGGCCTTGATGTAGGCAGCCGCTTCTTCTTCAGCCGAACCGCCGATCTCACCGATCATTACGATCGCTTCGGTCTTCGGGTCTTCCTGGAACAGCTTCAGGATGTCGATGAAGTTGGAGCCTGGGATCGGGTCACCGCCGATGCCGACGCAAGTCGACTGACCGAAACCGGCGTCAGTGGTCTGCTTCACAGCTTCGTAGGTCAGGGTGCCGGAACGGGAAACGATACCGACTTTACCTGGCAAGTGAATGTGACCTGGCATGATGCCGATCTTGCATTCGCCTGGAGTGATCACGCCTGGGCAGTTAGGGCCGATCAGGACTACGCCCAGCTCGTCGCACTTAACTTTAGCGTCCAGCATGTCCAGGGTAGGAATGCCTTCGGTGATGCAGACGATCAGCTTGATGCCGCCGAATGCCGCTTCCAGGATCGAGTCCTTGCAGAAAGGAGCTGGAACGTAGATCACGCTGGCGGTGGCGCCAGTGGCTTCTACGGCTTCTTTCACGGTGTTGAACACGGGCAGGCCCAGGTGCTCGGTGCCGCCTTTGCCAGGAGTTACGCCGCCAACCATCTGGGTGCCGTACTCGATGGCTTGCTGGGTGTGGAAACTACCTTGCGAACCGGTAATACCCTGGCAGATAACTTTGGTGTCTTTATTGATCAGGACGCTCATTACTTGCCCTCCGCAGCTTTGACAACTTGTTGAGCAGCGTCGGTCAGGCTGGTAGCCGCGATGATGTTCAAACCGCTTTCTGCCAGTACTTTAGCGCCCAGTTCAGCGTTGTTACCTTCGAGGCGAACAACAACCGGGATTTTAACGCCGACTTCTTTCACTGCACCGATGATGCCTTCGGCAATCATGTCGCAACGAACGATGCCGCCGAAGATGTTGACCAGTACTGCAGCGACGTTGGAGTCGGACAGGATGATCTTGAACGCTTCGGTAACGCGTTCCTTGGTAGCGCCACCACCTACGTCGAGGAAGTTGGCTGGCTTGCCGCCATGCAGGTTGACGATGTCCATGGTACCCATGGCCAGGCCAGCACCGTTGACCATGCAGCCGATGTTACCTTCCAGGGCTACATAGTTCAGTTCGAACTTGGCAGCGTGCGCTTCGCGCGGATCGTCTTGCGACGGATCGTGGAAAGTCTTCAGCTTAGGCTGACGGTACATGGCGTTGGCGTCGATGTTGATCTTGGCGTCGAGGCAGTGCAGATCGCCGTCAGCCTTGATCACCAGCGGGTTCACTTCCAGCAGGGCCAGATCGTGATCCTGGAACAGTTTGGCCAGACCAACGAAGATTTTGGCGAACTGGGCAACTTGCTTGCCTTCCAGGCCCAGCTGGAAAGCCAGCTCGCGACCCTGGAATGGCTGTGCGCCAACCAGTGGATCGATAGTGGCCTTCAGAATTTTTTCTGGGGTTTCGTGAGCGATTTTCTCGATGTCCACGCCACCTTCGGTGGAAGCCATGAACACGATGCGACGGCTCGAACGGTCAACGACAGCGCCCAGGTACAGCTCTTTAGCGATATCAGTGCACGATTCAACCAGGATCTTGGTGACTGGTTGGCCATTGGCATCAGTCTGGTAAGTCACCAGACGCTTGCCCAGCCACTGCTGTGCGAAGGCCTTGGCGTCTTCTTTGCTGCGAACCAGCTTAACGCCGCCCGCTTTACCGCGACCACCGGCGTGGACCTGGGCTTTGACAACCCACTCGCTGCCGCCGATTTTGTCGCAAGCTTCTGCTGCTGCTTCCGGGGTGTCTACTGCGTAGCCCTTGGAAACTGGCAGGCCGTATTCAGCGAACAGCTGCTTACCCTGATACTCGTGAAGATTCATGCTTTTTACCGTCTTCGTTAGGTACTGCGCATTCGGCGCTGCGCTCATTATGAGTGCCGCGCCACCTGTGACTGCTGCTTGCGCAACTTGCGGGGCTTATGGCCCGTAAAGCTGCACAAGGCTGCGTCCAGCGGATATTCCGCGGTGAGTCTTGCGCGCAAGGCTCACGACGGGCAACTCCGCCGTGGTTTCTTATTATCTCGCTTAGCGCTTCTTGCGGTTGGCGATGTGGATGGCGCCGCCATTCACTGCCAACGCGGCTTCGTGCAACGCTTCGGACAGGGTCGGATGGGAGAAGACCATCATGCCCAGGTCCTCGGCACTGGTGCCGAATTCCATGCCGATTGCGCCTTGCTGAACCAGTTCTGCAGCGCTTGGGCCAATCACGTGGACGCCCAATACGCGGTCAGTCTTGGCATCAGCGATGACTTTGACAAAACCACCGGTGTCGTTAGCTGCCATGGCACGGCCAGAAGCGGCAAACGGGAAGGTGCCGACGTTAACTTCAACGCCTTCAGCTTTCAACTGCTGTTCGTTCTTGCCGACCCATGCAATTTCCGGGTGGGTGTAGATAACCGATGGGATCAGGTCGTAGTTCATCTGGGTCTTGTGACCCTTGATGCGCTCAACGACCATGATGCCCTCTTCGGAAGCCTTGTGGGCCAGCATCATGCCACGAACCACGTCGCCAATGGCATAGACGCCAGGCACGGTGGTAGCGCAATGATCGTCAACGTGGATGAAACCACGTTCGTCGATGTTCACGCCGCTGTCGGAAGCCAGCAGGTCGTTGGTCACTGGGCGGCGGCCCACGGCAACGATCAGCTTGTCGAAAGTGATGGTCTGCTCGCCGTCTTTATCGGTGTAGGTCACTACGACTTCTTCGCCGTTGACCTTCGAACCGGTCACACGGGCGCCGAGCTTGATGTCCAGACCTTGTTTGGTCAGGGTTTTCAGCGCTTCCTTGGACACCGCGGTGTCGGCAGCCAGCAGGAACGTGTCCAGGGCTTCCAGCACGGTGACTTCAGCGCCCAGGCGGGACCATACCGAACCCAGCTCCAGGCCGATCACGCCGGCGCCGATCACGCCCAGGCGCTTAGGCACAGCCTGGAATTCCAGGGCGCCGGTCGAATCAACGATCACGTTGTTATCAACAGGTGCAGGTGGAATGTCGATTGGACGCGAACCTGGGGCCAGGATCACGTTTTCGGCTTCGATGACTTCAACCGAACCGTCTGGCTTGGTGACTTCAACTTTCTTGCCGGCCAGCAGCTTGCCGTGGCCTTGAATGGAAGTCACGCCGTTGGCCTTGAACAAGGTGGCAACGCCGGAAGTCAGGCCTTTGACGATGTTGGCTTTACGGCCGACCATGGCTGGCACGTCCATGGTCACGCCAGCATGGTTGATGCCGTGGATCGCGAAGCCGTCTTGGGCTTCGTGGAATTTCCAGGAGCTGTCCAGCAGCGCCTTGGATGGAATGCAACCTACGTTCAGGCAAGTACCGCCCAACGCCAGTTTGCCTTCCTTGTCGGTGTATTTTTCGATGCAAGCAGTGGAAAGGCCCAGTTGCGCGGCCTTGATGGCGGCAACATAGCCGCCAGGGCCTGCACCAATCACTACAACGTCAAATTTCTGTGTCATGAAAATAGATCCTCTATTTGCGACAAGCTTCTAGTCACACGTTGCAAGCCAAGCTGCTTTTTCCTACAGCTTGCAGCTCGCAACGTGCAACTGCTTCTATCAGATGTCCAGGAGCAGGCGAGCCGGGTCTTCCAGCAGGTTCTTGATGGTCACCAGGAACGTCACGGCTTCTTTACCGTCGATCAGGCGGTGATCGTAAGACAGTGCCAGGTACATCATTGGGCGGATCACGACTTGGCCGTTGATGGCCATCGGACGCTGGATGATGTTGTGCATGCCCAGGATCGCGGCTTGCGGTGGGTTGACGATCGGCGTCGACATCATCGAACCGAAGGTACCACCGTTGGTGATGGTGAAGGTACCGCCGGTCATCTCGTCGATGGTCAGCTTGCCGTCACGGGCTTTCTTGCCGAAGCCAGCGATGCCGCCTTCGATTTCGGCCAGGCTCATCAGCTCGGCGTTACGCAGGACTGGAACCACCAGGCCGCGGTCGCTGGAGACGGCAACGCCGATATCCGAGTAGCCGTGGTAAACGATGTCGCCGCCGTCGATGGAAGCGTTGACTGCCGGGAAGCGCTTCAGCGCTTCGGTGGCCGCTTTCACGAAGAACGACATGAAGCCCAGGCGCACGCCGTTGTGGGACTTCTCGAACAGGTCCTTGTACTTCGAACGCAGGGCCATGACTTCGGTCATGTCGACTTCGTTGAAGGTGGTCAGCATCGCCATGTTCGACTGAGCTTCAACCAGGCGCTTGGCCACGGTGGCACGTACACGAGTCATCGGTACGCGCTTCTCGGTGCGGTCGCCAGCGGCAAACACAGGCGCAGCGGCAGCAGGCGCTGCAGCCTTGGCAGGTGCGGCAGCCGGAGCGTTCTTCTTGGCTTCAACGGCGGCAACCACGTCTTCCTTGGTCACACGGCCATCTTTGCCGGTGCCCTTGATGGAAGCCAGGTTGATGCCGTTTTCTTCAGCCAGTTGACGCGCAGCCGGTGCAGCGATTGGGTCTTCGCCACCCGCAGCCGGTGCAGCAGGGGCAGAAGCAGCCGGTGCAGCGGCGGCAGGAGCAGGAGCGGCAGCAGCGCTGCCCTCTTCGATCGAACCCAGTACCTGGTTCGACAGAACGGTAGCGCCCTCTTCAGCAACGATCGCGCCCAGCACGCCGTCAGCTTCGGCCAACACTTCCAGTACGACTTTGTCGGTCTCGATGTCGACGATCAGGTCGTCACGCTTGACGGCCTCGCCTGGTTTCTTGTGCCAGGTGGCAACGGTGCCATCGGCAACCGATTCCGGGAATGACGGGGCTTTGATTTCGATAGCCATTATCTGTAGGTCCTTAAAATTCGGTTTCAGTCAGCGCGAAGGCGTTAAACAGTGAAAGCATCTTGCAGCAGTTTTTCCTGCTGCTCGGCGTGCATCGACGCATAACCACAGGCAGGTGCAGCAGAAGCATCACGACCGGCGTACTCAAGGACCAGGGCCTTGTTGTGGTTGCCGATGCTGCGACGCAGATGATGCTGGCTGCTGTACCAGGCGCCCTGGTTCATCGGTTCTTCCTGACACCACACCACGTTCGTGAGGTTGGTGTAAGGCGCGATGATCTCCATGAGGTCATCTTCCGGGAACGGATAAAGCTGCTCGATACGCACGATGGCGATGTCTTCGCGGCCTTCGGCACGGCGTTTTTCCAGCAGATCGTAGTAGACCTTGCCGCTGCACAGGATCAGGCGAGTGACCTTGGCGGCGTCCAGCGTGTCGATCTCTGGAATCACGGTCTGGAACGAACCTTGGGCCAGATCTTCCAGGGTCGAAACGGCCAGTTTGTGGCGCAACAGCGACTTCGGCGTGAGCACCACCAGCGGCTTGCGCAGCGGACGGATCACCTGGCGGCGCAGCAAGTGGTAGATCTGGGCCGGGGTCGTCGGCACGCACACCTGAATGTTGTGCTCGGCGCACAGTTGCAGGTAACGCTCCAGACGGGCCGAGGAGTGCTCCGGGCCCTGACCTTCATAACCGTGTGGCAGCAGCATGGTCAGACCGCACAGACGGCCCCACTTGTGCTCGCCGCTGGTGATGAACTGGTCGATCACCACTTGGGCACCGTTGGCGAAGTCGCCGAACTGGGCTTCCCAGATCACCAGCGCATTCGGCGTGGTGGTCGAGTAACCGTATTCGAACGCCAGTACGGCTTCTTCGGACAGGAACGAATCGTACAAATCGAAACGCGGCTGGCCTTCGTACAGGTTCTGCAACGGGATGTAGGTGCCCGCGTCTTTCTGGTTGTGCAATACAGCATGACGGTGCGAGAACGTACCGCGGCCGATGTCCTGGCCGGTCATGCGGATCGGGTGACCTTCGAACGCCAGGGTCGCGTACGCCATGGTTTCGGCGTAACCCCAGTTGATCGGCAGGCCGCCGGCTTGCATCTTCTGACGGTCTTCGTAGATCTTTGCAACCTGGCGCTGTACGACGAAGCCTTCGGGAATTTCCAGCAGCTTGGCGGACAGTTCCTGCAACGTCTTCAAATCGAACGAGGTATCGTGACGTGCAGTCCAGGTGTGACCCAGGTAGGGGCGCCAGTCAACGAACAGCTCTTTGTTCGGTTCCTTGACCAGGCTTTTCACTACATGCAGGCCGTTGTCCAGCGCGTTGCGGTATTCGTCGACTTTCGCCTGAACACGCGCTTCGTCAACCACGCCGGCCTTGGTCAGGCTTTCGGCGTACAGCTCACGGGTGGTGCGCTGCTTGGTGATCTGCTGGTACATCAACGGCTGGGTGCCGCTTGGCTCGTCCGCTTCGTTGTGACCGCGACGGCGGTAGCAAACCAGGTCGATGACCACGTCGCGCTTGAACTGCATGCGGTAGTCGACAGCCAGTTGGGTCACGAACAGCACGGCTTCCGGATCATCGCCATTCACATGGAGGATCGGCGCCTGGATCATCTTGGCAACGTCGGTGGCGTACTCGGTGGAGCGCGCATCCAACGGGTTGCTGATGGTGAAACCCACCTGGTTGTTGATGACGATGTGAACGGTACCGCCGGTCTTGAAGCCGCGGGTCTGCGACATCTGGAACGTTTCCAGGACCACGCCTTGACCGGCGAATGCCGCGTCACCGTGGATGGAAATCGGCAGCACTTTCTCACCGGTGGCGTCGTTACGACGATCCTGGCGAGCACGTACCGAACCCTCGACCACTGGCGAAACGATTTCCAGGTGGGAGGGGTTGAAGGCCATGGCCAGGTGAACTTCACCGCCGGTGGTCATCACGTTGGACGAGAAGCCCTGGTGGTATTTAACGTCACCGGAACCCAGCTCGACCTTCTTCTTGCCTTCGAACTCGTCGAACAGCTCACGCGGGTTCTTGCCGAAGGTGTTGACCAACACGTTCAGGCGACCACGGTGAGCCATGCCGATCACGATTTCCTTGGTGCCATAGGAACCGGAACGCTGGATCAGCTCGTCGAGCATCGGAATCAGGCTTTCGCCGCCTTCCAGGCCGAAACGCTTGGTGCCTGGGTATTTGGTGCCCAGGTATTTCTCGAGGCCTTCGGCCGCGGTCACGCGCTCCAGCAGGTGGCCGCGCACATCGGCGGACAATACCGGACGGCCACGCACGCCTTCCAGGCGGTGCTGGAACCAGTGGCGCTGCTCGGAATCGGTGATGTGCGTGAATTCAGCGCCGATGGTGCGGCAATATGTCTGCTGCAACGCTTCGTGAATTTCGCGTAGGCTCGCTTCCTCTTTGCCGATGAACAGGTCGCCGGCACGGAAGGTCGTATCAAGATCGGCATTGGTCAAGCCGTAATGATTGATCGACAGGTCTGCAGGTGCAGGACGCTGCCACAGCCCCAGCGGGTCAAGCTGGGCTGCCTGGTGGCCACGCATACGGTAGGCCTGGATCAGTCGCAGTACTTCAACTTGCTTCTTCTCATGCTCACTGCTCACGCTGCCGGCGGAAACCGGTTGGGCGCGGCGCTGGTTCTTTGCCAGCAGCACGAACTGATCGCGAATTGTTGCGTGCGATACATCGGTGGCAGCGTTGCCGTCTGAAGACAACGTCTGAAATTTGGTGCGCCATTCTTCTGGCACAGCGTTAGGGTCGTGCAGGTAGAGCTCATAAAGCTCTTCCACATAGGCAGCGTTACCACCTGAAAGATAGCCGCTGTTCCACATGCGCTGCATCACGCTTTCTTGCATGCTTGGTCACCCTCGATTTGGGGACACCACCGGCGAAAACACCGAGTTTGCTTGCAAAAGGCCAAGTGCAGCGACCAAAACAAGCCACTTAGGATCACGCTGATAGTTCGGGTACCAACCCGAATGCCCCTGCTTGTCTCATTTCTTCAAAATAAGAGCCGCGGCTTTGTAAGTCGCTGCTCAAGTTAAAACTACGGCGCCGGTTGAAGCCTGCGCCGCAGCATTTACGGGCACAACGGTCCTGCTTTACTACAACGTCAGTTACACGCCGCTTTGCAGCAGCATGTTACGGATGTGACCAATGGCCTTAGTCGGGTTCAGGCCTTTAGGACATACGTTGACGCAGTTCATGATCCCGCGGCAGCGGAATACGCTGAACGGGTCATCCAGCGAAGCCAGACGCTCGGACGTCTTGGTATCACGGCTGTCTGCCAGGAAGCGGTAGGCTTGCAGCAGGGCAGCTGGACCCAGGAACTTGTCCGGGTTCCACCAGAAGGACGGGCAGGATGTCGAGCAGCAAGCGCACAGGATGCACTCGTACAGGCCATCGAGCTTTTCACGTTCTTCCGGGGACTGCAGACGCTCGATGGCCGGAGCCGGCGTGTCGTTCTGCAGGAACGGCTTAACTTTCTCGTATTGCTTGTAGAAGATGCTCATATCGACGACCAGGTCACGGATAACCGGCAAACCTGGCAGTGGACGAACGATCAGCTTGTTGCCTTTGACCACGGCGGACAGCGGCGTGATGCACGCCAGGCCGTTTTTGCCGTTGATGTTCATGCCGTCGGAACCGCACACACCTTCACGGCAAGAGCGACGATAGGAGAAACCCTCGTCCTGCTCTTTGATCAGTGCCAGTACATCCAGCACCATCAGGTCTTTACCACCGGTATCGACCTGGAACTCCTGCATGAACGGCGCAGCGTCCTGATCAGGGTTGTAGCGATAAACACTGACTTTCAACATGGCAGCCACCCTTAGTAAGTCCGAATCTTCGGTTCAAACGTCGGCACCGTCTTCGGCGAGAAGTTCACGGCACGCTTGGTTACGCGCTTGTCACCCGGGAAGTACAGGGTGTGGCACAACCAGTTTTCGTCGTCGCGATCTTCAAAGTCTTCACGAGCGTGAGCACCACGGGACTCTTTACGAACCTCGGCGGCGATCGCCGTCGCTTCAGCCACTTCCAGCAGGTTTTGCAGCTCAAGGGCTTCGATACGAGCGGTGTTGAACGCCTGGCTCTTATCGTTGATCTTGACGTTGGCGATGCGCTTGCGCAGGTCAGCCAGTTGGGCAATACCCTTCTGCATGTATTCGCCGGTACGGAACACACCGAAGTAGTTCTGCATGCAGTTTTGCAGCTCGCGACGCAGGGTCGCTACGTCTTCGCCATCTGTGCGCTCGTTCAGAGCGTTCAGGCGCGCCAGGGCGGCTTCAATGTTGGCGTCGGTGGCGTCATCGTATTCGATGCCGTCGGTCAGCGCCTTCTCCAGGTGCAGGCCGGCCGCGCGACCGAATACCACCAGGTCAAGCAGCGAGTTACCGCCCAGGCGGTTGGCACCGTGAACCGATACGCAAGCCACTTCACCTACTGCGAACAGACCATGGATGATCTCGTCCTGGCCGTCGGCGTTCTGGGTGATTGCCTGGCCATGAATGTTGGTCGGCACGCCGCCCATCATATAGTGGCAAGTTGGAACCACCGGAACCGGAGCAACTACCGGGTCAACGTGGGCGAAGGTCTTGGACAGCTCGCAGATACCAGGCAGGCGGCTGTGCAGCACTTCTTCACCCAGGTGATCGAGCTTGAGCAGTACGTGGTCGCCATTCGGGCCACAGCCGTTACCGGCGATGATCTCTTTAACCATCGAACGAGCCACAACGTCACGGCCAGCCAAGTCTTTGGCGTTCGGAGCATAACGCTCCATGAAACGCTCGCCGTGCTTATTGATCAGGTAACCACCTTCACCACGGCAACCTTCGGTCACCAGTACACCGGCGCCGGCGATGCCGGTCGGGTGGAACTGCCACATTTCGATGTCTTGTACCGGTACGCCAGCACGCAGGGCCATGCCGACGCCGTCACCGGTGTTGATCAGGGCGTTGGTGGTAGAAGCGTAGATACGACCTGCACCACCGGTCGCCAGCACAGTAGCCTTGGCGCGGATGTAAGTGGTTTCACCGGTTTCGATGCAGATGGCGATCACGCCGACGAACTCGCCCTTGCCGTTCTTCACCAGGTCAACCGCGTAGTACTCGTTCAGGAACGTGGTACCGGCTTTCAGGTTGCCTTGGTAAAGGGTATGCAGCAGCGCATGACCAGTACGGTCGGACGCAGCGCAAGTACGGGCAGCCTGCCCGCCTTTACCGTAATCCTTGGACTGGCCACCGAATGGGCGCTGGTAGATACGGCCTTGCTCGGTACGGGAGAACGGCAGACCCATGTGGTCCAGCTCGAACACCGCGGCCGGGCCTTCCTGACACATGTATTCGATAGCGTCCTGGTCACCGATATAGTCGGAACCCTTGACGGTATCGTACATGTGCCAGCGCCAGTCATCGTTCGGGTCGGCGGAGGCGATGGCGCAGGTGATGCCACCCTGGGCCGATACGGTGTGGGAGCGCGTCGGGAACACTTTGGTGATCACGGCAGTCTTGTGACCGCCCTGGGCCAGCTGCAGCGCAGCGCGCATGCCAGCACCGCCGCCACCAATAATGATGGCGTCGAATGAAATAGTTGGAATGTTAGCCATGAATCAGATACCCCAAAGAATCTGCACACCCCAGACGAAGTAAGCGAACATCGCGACGCCGCATACTGCCTGGAAGAGGAAACGTACTGCAGTCGCGGACTTGCCCAGCGCCATCGGCGTCAGGTAGTCAGTCGCGATGGTCCACATGCCAACCCAGGCGTGAGCGCCCAGGGCTACAAGGGCCAGCAGACTGAAGATTCGCATCGCATTGTGGGAAAACAGGCCGTGCCATTGCTCATAGCCGATGCCCGGGTTTGCGACGAGGTATCCGATCAGGAAAATGAAATAAGCCGCGAGAACGACCGCAGACACACGCTGTGCCATCCAGTCATAGAGGCCCGAACGCGACAGATTCGTTACGCTGGTTACCATATCCAAACTCCTGCCAGAACGATCAGCACCACGGAAATGGCGATGATGATTTTCGAGCCCAGGCGGCCGCCTTCCAGCGTCTCACCGATGCCCATGTCCATGATCAAGTGGCGCACACCGGCTACCAGGTGATACAGAAGAGAGGACAGGAGGCCCCATGCTACGAACTTGGCCAGCGGGCTGGTCAAGCATGCCTTCACCTCGGCGTATCCTTCCTCGGAACCCAGGGATTTGCTCAATGCATAAAGCATGATGCCCAAGCCCAGGAACAGGATGATGCCGGAAACACGGTGCAGGAACGACGTAACGCCGGTGATGGGGAGTTTGATGGTCCTTAGGTCTAGGTTTACAGGTCGTTGGCTATTCACGGCTTTTTTTCACACTGAAGAGCCCCTAACAATCAGGGCAAAGTTGTTGGGGAGTGCGACTGGTCAGGTAAGCACCACCCAGGGAGTGCGACCCCCAATGAAAGCAAGCCCAAAAGCCCTTGGCGGTCGGTGGCCGAGTATAGACAGTTAGGTTACTAATGACAACGCGCACACCTCACCCTAATAGCTGATTGCGCTGGCGGGATAAAAGGCGTAAATGGCAGGCAATTTCGACGAAAAAGTACGGTTAAAGCCTTCTGGCGCAAGACTTTAGGCAAATTGACATCTGGATTTATATCAATATAGTGGTGCGGGCCCTGCGTGGGGGGTCTGTCTGATGATTTGAAGCATAAATAGGAGGCCACATGGCTGACAAAAAAGCGCAGTTGATCATCGAGGGCGCAGCCCCCGTCGAGCTGCCCATTTTAACCGGCACCGTTGGTCCCGATGTTATCGACGTACGGGGCCTGACGGCCACGGGCCGTTTTACTTTCGACCCAGGCTTCATGTCGACCGCTTCCTGCGAGTCGAAGATCACCTATATCGATGGTGATAATGGCATTCTGCTTCATCGCGGCTACCCGATCGAGCAACTGGCTGAAAAGTCGGACTACCTGGAAACCTGCTACCTGCTGCTAAATGGCGAATTGCCAACAGCCGAGCAGAAAGCCCAGTTCGTCAGCACCGTGAAGAACCACACCATGGTTCACGAGCAGTTGAAGACCTTCTTCAACGGCTTCCGTCGCGACGCCCACCCGATGGCCGTCATGTGCGGTGTAGTAGGCGCCCTGTCGGCCTTCTATCACGACTCCCTGGACATCAATAACCCGCAGCATCGCGAAATTTCCGCGATCCGCCTGGTTGCCAAGATGCCGACCCTGGCCGCAATGGTTTACAAGTACTCCATGGGCCAACCCATGATGTACCCGCGCAACGACCTGACGTACGCGGAAAACTTCCTGCACATGATGTTCAACACCCCGTGCGAGATCAAACCGATCAGCCCGGTGCTCGCCAAGGCCATGGACCGGATCTTCATCCTCCACGCCGACCACGAGCAGAACGCTTCCACCTCTACCGTGCGCCTGGCGGGCTCTTCGGGTGCCAACCCGTTCGCCTGTATTGCCGCCGGCATCGCCGCACTGTGGGGCCCTGCCCACGGCGGTGCGAACGAAGCCGTATTGACCATGCTCGATGAAATCGGCGATGTGTCCAACATCGACAAATTCATCGCCAAGGCCAAGGACAAGAACGACTCGTTCAAGTTGATGGGCTTCGGTCACCGGGTCTACAAGAACCGCGACCCGCGCGCCACCGTCATGAAGCAGACCTGCGACGAAGTGTTGAAGGAACTGGGCATCAAGAACGATCCGCAACTCGAACTGGCCATGCGCCTGGAAGAGATCGCCCTGACCGACCCGTACTTCATCGAACGCTCGCTGTACCCGAACGTCGACTTCTACTCGGGGATCATCCTCAAGGCGATCGGCATTCCAACCAGCATGTTCACCGTGATCTTCGCCCTGGCGCGGACCGTGGGCTGGATCTCCCACTGGAAAGAAATGCTCTCCAGCCCGTACAAGATTGGTCGCCCGCGCCAGCTGTACACCGGCTACGAGTCGCGTGACATCACCAAGCTGGAAGATCGCAAGTAAGCACTTGATTGTATGTTTGTAATGAGAACGGCCTCCCTTAGTGGAGGCCGTTTTTGTTTGTGTGGCCTGATCTAACGCCATCGCAGGCAAGCCAGCTCCCACAGTCGATCGGGTTCACACAGTCAACCTGTGGGAGCCGGGCTTGCCCGCGATGAGGCCAGCCCAGGCAACACAAAAGACCCAGGCAAAAAAATACCCCAGCCTTACGACCGGGGCATCTCTTATACAGCTGACAACTCAGTGATTAACCGCCCCACTCGCCCCCAGGCCAGTCTGCGAACGCACAAACTGTGGGAAGTACAGCGCGCGCTCTTTCTCTGCCGCCGCCGACTTGTCGGTGATGGAGAAGAACCAGATGCCGACGAACGCAATGATCATCGAGAACAGCGCCGGGTACTCGTACGGGAAGATCGCCTTTTCATGGTGCAGGATCGAGACCCAGATGGTCGGGCCGAGGATCATCAGGCCCACGGCGCTGATCAAGCCCAGCCAGCCGCCAATCATGGCGCCACGGGTGGTGAGGTTTTTCCAGTACATGGAAAGCAGCAGCACCGGGAAGTTACAGCTGGCGGCGATGGAGAACGCCAGGCCGACCATGAACGCAATGTTCTGGCTTTCGAACAGGATACCCAGGCCGATGGCCAATACACCCAAGGCTACGGTGGTGATCTTCGACACGCGAATCTCGTCCTTCTCGTTGGCCTTGCCTTTCTTGATCACGCTGGCATACAGGTCATGGGACACCGCCGAAGCACCCGCCAGGGTCAAGCCGGCAACCACCGCCAGGATGGTGGCAAACGCCACAGCCGAGATGAAGCCCAGGAAGATACTGCCGCCCACCGCGTTGGCCAGGTGCACCGCCGCCATGTTGTTGCCACCGAGCAAGGCGCCCGCTGCGTCCTTGAACGCCGGGTTGGTGCTGACCAGCAGGATCGCGCCGAAGCCGATGATGAAGGTCAGGATATAGAAGTAGCCGATGAAGCCGGTTGCGTACAGCACGCTCTTACGCGCTTCCTTGGCGTCGCTCACCGTGAAGAAGCGCATCAGGATGTGCGGCAGGCCAGCGGTACCGAACATCAGTGCCAGCCCCAGGGAGAATGCCGAGATCGGGTCTTTCACCAGGCCGCCGGGGCTCATGATCGCCTCACCTTTGGGGTGAACCTTGATCGCCTCGGAGAACAGCATGTTGAAGTCGAAGTTGACGTGCTTCATCACCATCAGCGCCATGAACGAGGCACCGGACAGCAAC
This sequence comes from Pseudomonas sp. B2021, assembly GCF_018135665.1. Taxonomy (NCBI): domain Bacteria; kingdom Pseudomonadati; phylum Pseudomonadota; class Gammaproteobacteria; order Pseudomonadales; family Pseudomonadaceae; genus Pseudomonas; species Pseudomonas sp. B2021. The sequence continues at coordinate 2,085,856 of NZ_SMOF01000001.1, read as the reverse complement.
AGTACCGCCTTGATGATCTGCACCCAGGTGGTCGCCAACATACCGCCGAACAGCACGTACATGCACATCAGGATACCCACCAGGATCACCGCCACATGGTAATCAAGGCCAAACAGCAGTTGGATCAGCTTGCCCGCGCCGACCATCTGCGCGATCAGGTAGAACGCCACCACCACCAGCGAGCCACAGGCCGACAGGCTGCGGATCTGGGTTTGCCCCAGGCGATAGGACGCCACGTCGGCAAAGGTGTATTTGCCCAGGTTACGCAAGCGCTCGGCGATCAGGAACAGAATGATCGGCCAGCCCACCAGGAAGCCGATCGAGTAGATCAAGCCGTCGTAGCCGGAGGTGAACACCAGCGCGGAAATCCCCAGGAAGGACGCCGCCGACATGTAGTCACCGGCAATCGCCAGACCGTTCTGGAAACCGGTGATCTTGCCGCCCGCCGCATAGTAGTCCGCCGCCGATTTGTTGCGCTTGGACGCCCAGTAAGTGATGCACAGGGTGGCGCCGACAAACGCGACGAACATCACAATGGCCGAGATGTTCAGCGGTTGCTTGTGCACTTCACCGGTCAATGCGTCCGCCGCCCAAACGGCCGGAGCCAACAGCGAAGCACCGAATAGAGCCAATAGACGCCGGATCATTGCGCAGCCTCCTTGAGAATCGCATTGTTCAGGTCGTCAAATTCGCCGTTGGCCCGACGCACGTAGATGCCGGTGAGAATGAAGGCCGACACAATCAGCCCGACGCCCAGGGGAATGCCCCAGGTAATCGAGGAACCGGGGCTGATCTTGGCCCCCAGTACTTGTGGCCCGTAGGCAATCAACAGGATGAAAGCGGAGTAAAGCCCTAGCATGATCGCCGAGAGAATCCAGGCGAACCTTTCCCTTTTCCTGACCAGCTCCTTGAAACGCGGGCTGTTTTGAATCGAGAGGTAAATGCTGTCGTTCATTGTTTTTATCCTCGCAGCACAGCTTTTTATTATTTTGGAACGTATCCACTGTATGCGGCTGCGCAATGGGTTCCAGACGACCTTAGTAGTAGATCGAGCTTAGCGAGGATTTGTAAAAAATGTAGGAGCGAGCTTGCTCGCGAAAAACGTCAACGATAACGCATTCATTCTGGATGATCGCGGTGCCTATGCGTTCTTCGCGAGCAAGCTCGCTCCTACAATTGGGGCGGGGTTATTTAGCGGTCCATTCGGCGACGCGCTCGGGGTGCTTGGCTACCCAGTCCTTGGCCGCGGCGTCCGGCTTGGCGCCTTCTTGAATCGCCAGCATGACTTCACCGATTTCATCCTTGGAGGCCCACTGGAATTTCTTCAAGAAGGCCGCGACTTCCGGCGCTTTCTTCTCCAGGCCCTTGCTGCCGATGCTGTTGACCGTTTCAGCAGCACCATAAATCCCTTTTGGGTCGTCCAGGAAACGCAGTTTCCACTTGGCGAACATCCAGTGCGGCACCCAACCGGTGACCGCAATCGACTCCTGCTTGTCTTCGGCACGGGTCAGTTCGGCAATCATCGCCGCACCCGAGCTGGCTTGCAGTTTGTAGTCCAGGCCATATTGCTTGATGGCTTCGTCGGTCTTGAGCATTACGCCTGAACCGGCGTCGATGCCGACGATCTTGTTCTTGAAGGTGGTATCGGTCTTGAGGTCTTCGATGGACTTGGCCTTGACGTACTCCGGCACGATCAAGCCGATCTTGGCGTCCTTGAAGTTGGGGCCGTAGTCGACCACCTTGTCCTTGTTCTTGGTCCAGTATTCACCGTGGGTTACAGGTAGCCAGGCGGAGAGCATGGCATCGAGTTTTCCGGTGGCGACGCCCTGCCACATGATCCCGGTGGCAACCGCTTGCAGTTTTACGTCGTAGCCGAGCTTTTGCTTGATCACCTCTGCCGCCACATGAGTGGTGGCCACGCTGTCGGACCAGCCGTCCACGTAGCCGATGCTCAGGGTCTTGCTGTCGGCACTGGCCAGTGAGGAGCCCATCGCAACTACCAGAGTGGCAGCTGCGCCCAAGAGTCGTCGCATCTTCATAGTACTTCCCCGAAAGTGCTGCGCCCGACGGATGCCGAGCGACGTCAAACTGTTGTTATAGGGTGCACCGCGCCCCCTTCACGCGCATCGATCCGGTTGCTGAGGCATCAGTGGAGTACTGACAGTTTTATCTTCAACCTGCGTAGGCATTTGCCCTGCTCTGTCAGCGACCTTGGTTGAGCAAGAAACGACATCACATCGCCAGTAGGACGCTTTGTAGGCGTTATCGCCAGAATCCCGCCCGAAGTTTGCATGTCAAAATTATGCAGCCGCACTGGGCTGCGGCAAATCCGGGTAAGATGCGCGCCTTTGCTCCCCCAGATAAGCCGACCATGCCCGCGACTGCCCGCTTCCCTGCCCTGCCCTATTTCTTTGCCTTGATCCTCGGCGTGCTTGCCCTTGCCGGCTACTGGTACGGCCTCGGCCGGCCCGTGGTATTGCCGGACGTCGCCAGCGCCAGCCATAAGCTGCAATGTGCGTCCTACACACCGTTCGACAAGGACCAATCCCCGTTCGATCAGCCGTTCAGGTTGCGCCCCGAGCGCATGGACGCCGACCTGGCGCTGCTCGCCACGCGTTTTGAATGCATTCGCACCTATTCCATGACCGGCCTGGAAGCCCTGCCGGACATGGCGCGCAAGCATGGGTTGAAGGTGATGGCCGGGGCCTGGGTCAGCAGTGACCCCGTGGCGACTCAAAAAGAGATCAACGAGTTGATCGCGGCGGCCAACGCCAGCCCGGACGTGGTGACCTCGGTGATCGTCGGCAACGAAGCCCTGCTGCGCAAGGAAGTCACTGCCAAGCAACTGGTGGCGCTGATCCATCAGGTTAAAAGCCAGATCAAGCAGCCCGTCACCTATGCCGATGTCTGGGAATTTTGGTTGCAACACCCGGAAATCGAGCCGGCGGTGGACTTCCTGACCATTCACCTGCTGCCGTATTGGGAAGATGAGCCATCCGGCATCGACCAGGCGCTCAAGCACGTGGGCGATGTGCGCCAGACCTTCGGCCATAAATTCGCGCCCAAGGACATCGTGATCGGCGAAACCGGCTGGCCCAGCGAAGGTCGCCAGCGCGAAACCGCCGTGCCCAGCCGGGTCAATGAAGCCAGGTTCATGCGTGGCTTCGTGGCCATGGCCGAAGCCAATGGCTGGCGCTACAACCTGATCGAAGCCTTTGACCAGCCATGGAAGCGCGCCAGTGAAGGGGCTGTGGGCGGTTACTGGGGGCTGTTCGATGCAGACCGTCAGGACAAAGGCGTTCTCGCAGGCCCTGTGACCAATGTGCCGTACTGGCCGCTGTGGCTGGGCGTCGGCGGGCTCATCCTGCTTGGCACCCTGGTGCTCGGCGGCCGCGTTCGCAGCCCGCGCTCTGCGTTAATACTGCCATTGCTCGGTGCCGTGGCGGCATGTTCCATCGGCAGTTGGGCCGAACTGACCCGCGTTACCGCGCGCTTCAACGATGAATGGGTATGGGCAGGCTTGCTGGTGGTGTTGAACCTGCTGGTGCTGGCGCACGCCGCCCTGGCCCTCAGCGCCCGGGAAGGCTGGCGTGAGCGCGGGTTCCACTGGCTGGAGCAGCGCGCCGGCTGGCTGGTGGCAATCGCCGGGTTTGCCGGTGCGGTGATGATGCTGGCGCTGGTGTTTGACCCGCGCTATCGCAGCTTCCCAAGCGCAGCGCTGGTGCTGCCGGCCCTGGTGTACCTGGTACGCCCGGTAACCGGGCCGCGTCGGGAGATTGCATTGCTGGCCTTTATCATCGGTGCCGGCATTGCGCCGCAGTTGTACCGTGAAGGGCTGTTGAACCAGCAGGCCTGGGGTTGGGCAGTGGTCAGCGTGCTGATGGTTGCGGCTTTGTGGCGTTGCTTGCGAGTGCGCAAGGCTTGACACCGCTATCGCAGGCAAGCCAGCTCCCACCGTTGATTGGGTTCACACATTTCTATCTGTGAGCACGGTCAACTGTGGGAGCTGGCTTGCCTGCGATGAGGCCACATCAGGCCCCGCGCGGCTTCCTGACCAACCGCAACCCCGCAATCACCACTGCAAACACCGCAAACGTCGTGTTGTACAACGCCAGCGCCGGCAACCCGAACACCAACCCCACCACCGCCAACGCCCACCCCGCACGCCCCGGTACAAAAAAGCCCAGCACCGAGGTGATCAACGCCGCCCACCCCAACAGCTTGAAATGAATCATCAAACCCAAATTCGAACGCACCTGGCACTCCCAGCGGCTGGCCTCATCCGCACAGATGCCAACCCATTGCCCATCCTCCATGAAGCCATAGCGTGCGGCATAACTGGCGGCCAGCCATAACGGCAGGGCAATAAGCAGCAGGATCAACGGCAAACGACGGGACATGGGGCACTCCGATAGGCAAAAACGGCGCCCAGCTTAATCCCACGGCGGCCGTTAGCAAGGTGTTCGCACAGATATCTGTTCAACAAAGCATGGCAAAGTGTATCGTCTCGCTACTATTACCCCGATTCCGACGTTTTTTTCCGACTTTTCGTGCCGAGTGCTGGCACTTCGGTGACAAGGCGGTGGTCATAGCCTGCGAACTTCATTCAGCCCGTTCCTCTTAGGGATTAAGTCATGCTCCGTTCCTTGCGCTGTGCTGCCTTGCTGGGCAGCCTATTTTTGAGTGCGTCAGCACTGGCCGTCGATATCGACCAAGCCAGCTATGGCTACCCTTTGACCAACCCGTTCGAAGCGACCATCGCCACCACACCTCCCGATCTGCGGCCAACCCTGCCGACCGATGACGAGATCAACCAGTCCGACTACACCCTGACGATGCGCCCCGAGCGCGAGTTCAGCCTGCCGGACAATTTCTGGGCGGTGAAGAAACTCACCTACCGCATTGCCAAGCAGGACCGCGCCGCGCCTTTGATCTTCCTCATCGCCGGCACCGGTGCACGCTTTGACAGCAGCATCAACGAATACCTGAAAAAACTGTATTACCAGGCCGGCTACCATGTGGTGCAGCTGTCCTCGCCGACCAGCTTCGACTTCATCAGCGCCGCTTCGCGCTTCGCCACCCCGGGCATCACCCAGGAAGACGCCGAAGACATGTACCGCGTGATGCAGGCCGTGCGCGCACAGAACGCCTCGTTGCCCGTGACCGATTTCTACCTCACCGGCTACAGCCTGGGCGCCCTGGATGCGGCGTTTGTCAGCAAGCTGGACGAGACCCGCCGCAGCTTCAACTTCAAGAAAGTGCTGCTGCTCAACCCGCCGGTCAACCTCTACACCTCGATCACCAACCTCGACAAGCTGGTACAGACCGAGGTCAAGGGCATCAACAACAGCACCACTTTCTATGAGTTGGTGCTGAGCAAACTGACACGTTACTTCCAGCAAAAAGGCTACATCGACCTTAACGATGCCCTGCTTTATGACTTCCAGCAGTCCAAGCAGCACCTGACCAATGAACAGATGGCCATGCTGATCGGCACCTCGTTCCGCTTCTCGGCCGCCGACATTGCCTTCACTTCGGACTTGATCAACCGACGTGGCCTGATTATTCCGCCCAAGTACCCGATTACCGAAGGCACCAGCCTCACGCCGTTCCTCAAGCGTGCCCTGCAGTGCGACTTCGACTGCTACCTCACCGAACAAGTGATCCCAATGTGGCGCGCGCGTTCCGATGGCGGCAGCCTGCTGCAACTGATCGACCAGGTCAGCCTCTACGCCCTCAAGGACTACCTGCGCGACAGCCCGAAAATCGCCGTGATGCATAACGCCGACGACGTGATCCTCGGCCCTGGCGACCTGGGCTTCCTGCGTAAAACTTTCGGCGATCGCTTGACCGTCTACCCGCTGGGCGGCCACTGCGGCAACCTTAATTACCGCGTCAACGCCGACGCCATGCTGGAGTTCTTCCGTGGCTAAATATCTTCTGCTGCTCGCCGCACTGATGTGCGCAGGCGGGGCCAATGCCGACAACAGCAAGGCCCAAGAACCCGTCAAGGTCGATGCCGACGGCTTCAAGGAGCCGCTGACCAAGCTCAAGTTCAACCCAGGCTTGGACCAGCGCGAATTCGAGCGTTCCACGCTCACCGCGCTCAACGTCTACGACCCACTGGAGTCGTGGAACCGCCGCGTGTACCACTTCAACTATCGCTTCGACCAGTGGGTGTTCCTGCCGGTGGTGAACGGTTACCGCTATGTCACGCCGAGCTTTCTGCGCACCGGCGTGAGCAACTTCTTCAACAACCTGGGCGATGTGCCTAACCTGATGAACAGCTTGTTGCAGCTCAAGGGCCACCGCTCCCTGGAAACCACCGGGCGCCTGCTGGTCAACACCACCATTGGCATCGCGGGCCTGTGGGACCCGGCCACCGCCATGGGCCTGCCGCGCCAGAGCGAAGACTTCGGCCAGACCCTGGGCTTCTACGGTGTACCGGGGGGTGCTTACCTGATGCTGCCGATCTTCGGCCCGTCGAACCTGCGTGACACCGGCGGCCTGCTGGTGGACTACAGCGCCGAATCGCAGATCAACTTCCTCAACGTGTCTGAAGTCAGCTCCAACCACCCGGAAGTCTGGGCCCTGCGCGCCGTGGACAAGCGCTACCAGACCAGCTTCCGCTACGGCCAGATGAACTCGCCATTCGAGTATGAGAAGGTGCGGTATATCTACACCGAATCGCGCAAGTTGCAGATCGCCGAGTAAACAGCAGCGATAAAAAAAGGCCATTCGATTGAATGGCCTTTTTTATGCCTGCGGTTTCACCCTCGCAGTGCTTTCCAACCTTTACCTGCCACGCTGACCACTGCAAGGACGACAGCGCCGGCAATGATCCCCGCTACCGCATTAAGCAGCGTCGGCATCAGCCACGCGAACGCGCCGGTGCTCTGGCTCACGGTTTCGATCCAATGATGCACCACAGGCACGCCATGGGTGAGGATGCCGCCACCGACCATGAACATCGCCGCGGTGCCGATCACTGACAGGCTCTTCATCATGTAGGGGGCCGCGCTCAGGATCGCGCCGCCAATACTTCGCGCCACCTGACCCGGCTTCTGCGTCAACCACAGCCCCAGGTCGTCGAGCTTGACGATACCGGCCACCAATCCATATACGCCGATGGTCATGACAATGGCGATACCCGACAGCACGATCACCTGCTGCGTGAGCTGCGCGTCGGCGACGATGCCGAGGGTGATGGCAATGATTTCGGCCGACAGAATAAAGTCGGTACGGATCGCGCCCTTGATCTTGTCTTTCTCGAACGCCACCAGATCGGTTGCCGGGTCGGCTACCGCCTCAGTCAATTGTGCGTGTTCGGCCTGGTCTTCTGCCTTGCTGTGCAAGAATTTGTGGGCGAGTTTTTCGAAGCCCTCGAAACACAGATAGGCGCCGCCGAGCATCAACAGCGGTATCACCGCCCAGGGTGCAAAGGCGCTGATCAACAGGGCCATCGGCACCAGGATCAATTTGTTGATAAACGAGCCCTTGGCCACCGCCCACACCACGGGGATTTCCCGCTCGGCGCGCACGCCGGAGACCTGCTGGGCATTCAGCGCAAGGTCATCGCCGAGCACGCCCGATGTCTTCTTGGCGGCCATTTTTGTCATCAGCGCGACGTCATCGAGTACCGCGGCGATATCGTCGATCAACACCAACAAGCTGCTTCCTGCCATGAACCGGACTTCCATTAGAGAGAGATGGCGCGAGCATAACGCGGCGCAAGGCCTTGTGGGCAGATTGTTGAGGCCTGCGGATGGCCGGTGCTACCATGCGCAACCGCCTGTCATGGCAAGGAAACGTCTGGTTTATGAGCAGCATTCGCGAGCGCAACAAAGAAAAAATCCTGCGGGCGGCGAGCGAGGAGTTTGCCGACAAGGGCTTCGCCGCGACCAAAACCAGCGACATCGCCGCCAAGGCCGGGCTGCCCAAGCCCAACGTCTATTACTACTTCAAGTCCAAGGACAACCTCTACCGCGAGGTGCTCGAAAGCATTATCGAGCCGATCCTGGCCGCCTCTACGCCGTTCAATCCCGACGGCGAGCCCAAGGAGGTGTTGAGCAACTACATCCGCTCCAAAATCCGCATCTCCCGCGACCTGCCGTTCGCCTCCAAGGTGTTCGCCAGCGAAATCATGCACGGCGCCCCACACCTGAGCGCCGACCAGGTTGAACAGCTCAATGCCCAGGCCAAGCACAATATCGACTGCATCCAGAGCTGGGTTGACCGTGGCCTGATCGCAGCGATAGACCCCAACCACCTGATGTTCAGCATCTGGGCAGCCACCCAGACCTATGCCGATTTCGACTGGCAGATCTCGGCAGTGACCGGCAAGGCCAAGCTGGATGAAGCCGATTATGAGGCGGCGGCGCAGACGATTATTCGGTTGGTGCTCAAGGGGTGTGAGCCGGATTGATAGACCGCGCAGAGGCTATCGCAGGCAAGCCAGCTCCCACATCGTCCAGCGTCGTACACACTATGTATGAACACCGCAAACCCCCTGTGGGAGCGGGCTGCCCGCGATAGCGCCCTCCCAGAAACATCCTGCCAAAAGCTCACAGAACAGCCTCAGCCACCGAGATCTAGCCTCTCAGAACCCCATCTGAAGAGAGGCCAAGGAATGCCTGATCTACCTGCTTCAAAACGCCTGCGCATCGGCCGCTATAACGAATCCAACCGCATTTACCTGCTCACCACAAACACCCTTGAACGTGAGCCCATCTTCACCGACTTCAGACCCGGCCGTCTGGTCGTACACCAATTCAGGATCGCTCAATGTAAAGGGCTCGCAACCTCATTGGCCTGGGTAGTGATGCCTGATCATTTCCATTGGCTTGTTTCTCTGGAGAAAGGTTCGCTTGCCGACTTGATGCGACAAGTGAAGTCCAAGAGCCCCCGAATTGTGAATGCGGTGGCTGGCCGCCAAGGTCGCCTCTGGCAACCGGGTTTTCATGATCATGCCGTGCGTCGCGAGGAAAGCCTTGAGGGGATTGCACGCTACATCGTAGCCAATCCACTCAGGGCCGGGCTGGTAAAGAAGTTTGGCGACTATCCGCTGTGGGATGCTATTTGGGTTTGACTGTAGACCGAGTCGACTGCATCGCAGGCAAGCCAGCTCCCACACTGATTGGATTCACACAGTTGGATTTGTGAACACCGCCAATGTGGGAGCTGGCTTGCCTGCGATAGCTTACTCACAGTCAGAACGATTCAAGCCGACACCCCCGCATCCGCCATCAACCCCACTCCCTCTATCGCCGTGATCGCACACTGCTCGTCAATATCGGACGTGTCCCCGCTGATTCCGATTGCGCCCAGCACCATGCCGCTCTGATCCCGAATCAACACCCCACCCGGCGCCGGCACGACGCTGCCCTGCCCCAGGCTGTTCAACGCCGCGATAAACGCCGGGCGCTGTTGGGCGTCCAGCGCCAGCAAACGTGAACCCTTGCCCAGGGCGATGGCGCCCCAGGCCTTGCCGATGGCGATTTGCGGGCGTAGCAGGCTGGCGCCGTCTTCGCGCTGCAGGGCGACCAGGTGGCCGCCGCTGTCGAGCACGGCGATGGTCAGTGGCGCAGCCGAAATGGTGCGGCCTGCGGTGAGGGCCTGGGTGGCCAGTTGGGTGGCGAGTTTCAAGGTTAAAGCGCTCATAGGTGCCGTCCTTATCTTGTTATGGGTAACGCGGTGAGGTCTGTTTGATCAGATGCTCGATCACACAAATAGAACACAATGATATTTGTTTTTGTATACAATATTTTCCAACAAAGGCTCCATACGTCGAAAAAAGCGCTTCCGACGAACGCAAAGGTCAGTTTACGAAAGGCATTGACCAACGCCGCTCGCCGTGAATACACTTTGGACAGACACCACTTGTATACAATTACAAAACGCAAGAGGCACCAAAACCATGAGCAAAATGAGAGCAATCGAAGCCGCCGTCCTGGTGATGCGCCGTGAAGGTGTGGATACCGCCTTCGGCATCCCAGGCGCCGCGATCAACCCGCTGTATTCGGCCTTGCAGAAGGTGGGTGGCATCGATCACGTCCTTGCTCGCCACGTTGAAGGCGCCTCGCACATGGCCGAGGGCTACACCCGCACCAAGGCCGGCAATATCGGCGTGTGCATCGGCACATCCGGCCCGGCAGGTACCGACATGGTCACCGGCCTGTACAGCGCCTCGGCCGACTCGATCCCGATCCTGTGCATCACCGGCCAAGCCCCTCGCGCCCGGATGCACAAGGAAGACTTCCAGGCCGTGGACATCACCAGCATCGTCAAACCGGTGACCAAGTGGGCAACCACGGTGCTGGAACCCGGCCAAGTGCCTTACGCGTTCCAGAAAGCCTTCTATGAAATGCGCTCCGGCCGCCCGGGCCCGGTGCTGATCGACCTGCCGTTCGACGTACAGATGGCCGAGATCGAATTCGACATCGACGCCTACCAGCCGCTGCCTCTGGCCAAGCCGCTGGCGACCCGTGTGCAGGTGGAAAAAGCCCTGGCCCTGCTCGATGCAGCCGAACGCCCACTGCTGGTGAGCGGTGGCGGCGTGATCAACGCCGACGCCAGCGAGTTGCTGGTGGAGTTCGCTGAGTTGACCGGCATCCCGGTGATCCCGACCCTGATGGGTTGGGGCACGATCCCGGACGACCACCCGCTGATGGTGGGCATGGTCGGCCTGCAAACCTCGCACCGCTACGGCAACGCCACGATGCTCAAGTCGGACGTGGTGCTGGGCATCGGCAACCGCTGGGCCAACCGTCACACCGGTTCGGTCGAGGTGTACACCGAGGGCCGTAAATTCATTCACGTCGACATCGAGCCGACCCAGATTGGCCGCGTGTTCACGCCGGACCTGGGCATCGTTTCCGACGCCGGCTCCGCGCTGACAATGTTCATCGAAGTGGCCCGCGAGTGGAAAGCCGCCGGCAAGCTCAAGGACCGCAGTGCCTGGTTGCATGACTGCCAACAGCGCAAGGCCACCCTGCACCGCAAGACTCACTTCGACAACGTGCCGGTCAAGCCGCAGCGCGTGTACGAAGAGATGAACCAGGTGTTCGGCAAAGACACCTGCTACGTCAGCACCATCGGCCTGTCGCAGATTGCCGGCGCGCAATTTCTGCATGTGTACAAGCCACGTCACTGGATCAACTGCGGCCAAGCCGGCCCATTGGGCTGGACCATTCCGGCAGCGCTGGGCGTGGTCAAGGCCGACCCGAGCCGCAAAGTGGTGGCCTTGTCGGGCGACTATGACTTCCAGTTCATGATCGAAGAACTGGCGGTGGGCGCGCAGTTCAAGCTGCCGTACATCCACGTGGTGGTGAACAACTCTTACCTGGGCCTGATCCGCCAAGCCCAGCGTGGGTTCGAGATGGACTACTGCGTGCAGCTGTCCTTCGACAACCTCAACGCCCCGGAACTCAACGGCTATGGCGTCGACCATGTGGCGGTTGCCGAGGGCCTGGGCTGCAAGGCGCTGCGTGTGTTCGAGCCAGGCCAGATCCAACCGGCCTTGCGCCGCGCCCAAGAGATGATCGAAGAATTCAAGGTGCCGGTGATCGTTGAGATTATTCTGGAACGGGTGACCAATATTTCCATGGGCACCGAGATCAACGCCGTCAATGAATTCGAAGATCTGGCCCTGGTCGGCAACGATGCGCCGACTGCCATTTCCCTGCTCGATTAAGGAGAACCCTATGCCGCGCTTTGCTGCCAACCTGTCCATGCTGTTTACCGAACAGGATTTCCTTGCTCGCTTCAAAGCGGCTGCCGATGCCGGTTTCCAAGGCGTGGAGTACCTGTTCCCGTATGAGTTCAGCTCTGCCGACATCAAGGCGCAGCTGGACGCCAACGGCTTGACCCAGGTGCTGTTCAACCTGCCAGCCGGTGACTGGGCCAAGGGCGAACGCGGCCTGGCTTGCCACCCGGACCGGGTCGAGGAGTTCCGTGCCGGGGTCAAGCTGGCTATCGCCTATGCCCAGGTATTGGGCAACACCCAGGTCAACTGCCTGGCGGGTATCCGGCCACAAGGCGTTGATGACGAGACCGTAGAAAAGACCTTCGTCGCCAACCTCAAGTACGCCGCCGAAAAGCTGCAGGCAGCGGGTATCAAGCTGGTGATGGAGATGATCAACACCCGCGACATTCCGGGCTTCTACCTCAACAACACGGCGCAGGCCCTGTCGATTCGCGAGCAAGTGGGCAGCGCCAACCTGTTCCTGCAATACGACATCTACCACATGCAAATCATGGAAGGCGACCTGGCGCGGACCATGGCGACGCACCTGGGCGAGATCAACCACATCCAACTGGCGGACAACCCAGGGCGCAACGAGCCAGGGACCGGTGAGATCAACTACCGCTTCCTGTTCGAGCATCTGGACCGCATTGGTTACGCGGGTTGGGTCGGCTGTGAGTACAAGCCGTTGACCACCACCGAGGCGGGTTTGGGTTGGCTCAAGACCCATAACGCCATCTGACAACAGACACGACACCAAACAATGTGGCAGCTGGCAAGCCAGCTCCCACATTAAAAGAGGATTTTGATCATGGCTAAAATCGGATTTATCGGCACCGGCATCATGGGCCAACCCATGGCCGCCAACCTGCAGAAAGCAGGCCATCAACTGTTTCTCTCCGAACATCACGGCAAGGCACCGGCTGAACTGATCAGCGCCGGCGCCGTGGCCCTGGCCAACCCGCAACAAGTGGCCCAGGAAGCCGAGTTCATCATCGTCATGGTGCCCGACACCCCACAAGTCGATGACGTGCTGTTTCGCGCCGACGGCGTGGCTGCGGGCCTGTCACCGAACAAGGTGGTGATCGACATGAGCTCGATCTCCCCGACCGCCACCAAAGCGTTCGCCGCCAAGGTCAACCAGGCCGGCGCGCAGTACCTGGACGCCCCGGTGTCCGGTGGTGAAGTCGGCGCCAAGGCCGGCACCTTGAGCATCATGGTCGGCGGCGAGCCGCAGACTTTTGAACGCGCACTGCCGCTGTTCCAGAGCATGGGCAAGAACATCACCCTGGTGGGCGGCAATGGCGATGGCCAGACCGCCAAGGTGGCCAACCAGATCATCGTTGCCCTGAACATCCAGGCGGTGGCCGAAGCGTTGTTGTTCGCCTCCAAAAACGGCGCCGACCCAGCCAAGGTGCGTGAAGCGCTGATGGGTGGCTTTGCATCGTCCAAGATCCTGGAAGTGCACGGCGAGCGCATGATCAAGGGCACCTTCGACCCGGGTTTCCGCATCAACCTGCACCAGAAGGACCTGAACCTGGCATTGGCCGGCGCCAAGGAACTGGGGATCAACCTGCCGAACACCGCCGGCACCCAGCAAGTGTTCAGCACCTGCACCGCAATTGGCGGCGGCAACTGGGACCACTCGGCACTGATCAAGGGCCTGGAGCATATGGCGAACTTCTCGATTCGCGATAAATAACCCACACCGCTGATCGTTCCCACGTTCCGCGTGGGAATGCCTCTTGTGACGCTTCGCGTCACGCTTTGGGCGCAGAGCGTCCCGGACTGCATCGCAGAGCGTGGGAACGATCGCTGCACCTCTAATAACAAGAATCCCCCGGGAGCCCGCTTATGTCGGTCGATCCGCAACACCTGCTTCGCGAGCTGTTTGCCACAGCCATCGACGCCGCCCACCCCCGGCAAGTCCTCGAACCCTACCTGCCTGCCGACCGCAGTGGCCGTGTGATCGTGATCGGCGCCGGCAAAGCCGCGGCCGCCATGGCGCTGGTTGTCGAAGACTGTTGGCAGGGCGAAGTCTCGGGCCTGGTGGTCACCCGCTATGGCCACGGCGCGCCATGCAAAAAAATCGAAGTAGTCGAAGCCGCCCACCCGGTTCCGGATGCAGCCGGCCTTGCCGTGGCCCAGCGCGTGCTGGAACTGATCAGCCATCTGGGCGAAAACGACCGCGTGATCTTCCTGCTCTCCGGCGGTGGCTCGGCACTACTCGCCCTGCCCGCCGAGGGCATCACCCTGGCGGACAAGCAAGCCATCAACAAAGCCCTGCTTAAATCCGGCGCCACCATTGGCGAGATGAATTGCGTGCGCAAGCACCTCTCGGCGATCAAGGGCGGGCGCTTGGCCAAGGCCGCGTGGCCGGCCACGGTGTACACCTACGCGATCTCCGACGTGCCGGGTGACCAGGCCACGGTGATTGCCTCGGGCCCGACGGTCGGCGACCCGAGCACCTCGCAACAGGCCCTGGCGATCCTCAAGCGCTACCACATCGACGCCCCCGCTTCGGTGCGCAGTTGGCTTAACAACCCCGCCTCGGAAACCGTCAAGCCCGGCGACCCGGTGCTTGCCCGCAGCCACTTCCAATTGATCGCCCGCCCGCAGCAATCGCTTGAAGCGGTGGCGGTCAAAGTACGCCAGTCCGGTTTCAGCCCGCTGATCCTCGGTGACCTTGAAGGCGAAGCCCGCGATGTGGCCAAGGTACACGCCGGCATCGCCCGGCAGATCGTGCAGCACGGCCAGCCATTGGCGGCGCCGTGCGTGATTCTTTCGGGGGGCGAAACCACCGTCACCGTACGCGGCGACGGCCGTGGCGGGCGCAATGCGGAATTCCTCTTGAGCCTCACCGACAGCCTCAAGGGCCTGCCCGGCGTGTACGCCCTGGCCGGCGATACCGATGGCATCGACGGTTCAGAAGACAACGCCGGCGCGATCATGACCCCCTGCAGCTACCGCCGTGCCGAAGCCCTGGGCTTGTCGGCCAGTGATGAGCTGGACAACAACAACGGCTACGGCTATTTCGCCGCCCTGGGCGACTTGATCGTCACCGAGCCGACGCGCACCAACGTCAACGACTTGCGCGCCATCCTGATCCTTGAGACTGCCAACCATGACGCCTGACAAGAAGGTCAAAATCCTCGCCACCCTGGGCCCGGCCACCGACGGTATCGACGACATCCTTGAGCTGGTGGAGGCCGGGGTGAATATCTTCCGCCTCAACTTCAGCCACGGCGACCACGCCGACCATGCCCAGCGCTACCAGTGGATTCGCCAGGTCGAGCGCCAGCTCAACTACCCGCTCGGTATCCTCATGGACCTGCAAGGGCCGAAGCTGCGGGTGGGACGCTTTGCCGAGGGCAAGGTGCAACTGGTGCGCGGCCAGGCCCTGCGCCTGGACCTGGATGAAACCCTGGGCGACCAACGCCGGGTCAACCTGCCCCACCCGGAAATCATCGCGGCCCTGGAGCCGGGCATGGACCTGCTGCTCGACGACGGCAAGCTGCGCCTGCGCGTGATCACCAAGCATGCCGACGCCATCGACACCACCGTGCTCAATGGCGGCGAACTGTCTGACCGCAAAGGTGTGAACGTCCCACAAGCGCTGTTGGAACTGAGCCCACTCACCGCCAAAGACCGTCGCGACCTGAGCTTCGGCCTGGAGCTGGGTGTGGATTGGGTGGCGCTGTCGTTTGTGCAGCGCCCGGAAGACATTCGCGAAGCCCGCGAACTGATCGGCGATAAAGCGTTTCTGATGGCCAAGATCGAGAAACCTTCGGCGGTGCAGCGGCTGCAAGAAATCGCCGAACTGAGCGACGCGATCATGGTGGCCCGGGGTGATTTGGGTGTGGAAGTGCCGGCCGAGAGCGTGCCGCAGATCCAGAAAGACATCATCAGCACCTGCCGCCAACTGGGTAAGCCGGTGGTGGTGGCCACGCAGATGCTCGAATCCATGCGCTTCTCGCCGGCACCCACCCGCGCCGAAGTCACCGATGTCGCCAACGCGGTGGCCGAAGGTGCAGATGCGGTGATGCTGTCAGCGGAAACCGCCTCGGGCGAGTACCCGCTGGAAGCGGTGCAGATGATGAGCAAGATCATCCGCCAAGTGGAAAACGGCCCGGACTACCAGGCGCAGCTGGATGTCAGCCGGCCCAAGGCGGATGCCACGGTGTCGGACGCCATCAGCTGTGCGATCCGCCGCATCAGCAGCATCCTGCCGGTGGCGGTGCTGGTGAACTACAGCGAGTCCGGCAGTTCCAGCTTACGCGCGGCGCGGGAACGGCCGGTTGCGCCGATCCTCAACCTCACGCCCAACTTGTCCACGGCGCGACGCCTGAGCGTGGCGTGGGGCGTGCACTCGGTGGTCAATGATCGGCTGCGCCAGGTGGATGAGGTGTGTTCCACCGCGCTGGAAATTGCCCAGGCCCAGGGCATGGCGCAGCGTGGCGATACCTTGGTGATTACCGCGGGGGTGCCGTTCGGGCAGCCGGGGTCCACCAATTCGCTGCGTATAGAGACGCTGATTTAGCGCCTGTCAGGGCCTCATCGCGGGCAAGCCCGGCTCCCACATTTGATCGAGTTTGCATGTCGAACATCAATCAAATGTGGGAGCTGGCTTGCCTGCGATGAGGGCAACTCGGTCTTATTGACTCAACCCAAATGCACAACCCAACCTGCCCCGACTGGGCCGAAGCCCTGCTCAACGGCTTCAGCCAAATCTTCCTGCAGCGCCATCCGCTGTGCGGACTGCTGTGTCTGCTGGCGATTCTGATCGGCGCCCCGGCCTTGCTTGGCGGGGCCTTGCTGGGGGGAGTCGCAGGGTTGCTCACGGCCCAGCGCCGGGGGTATCCCAAGGCCGAGCGCCAGGCCGGGCTGTATAGTTACAACGGCGTACTGCTGGGCCTGTTGATCAGCCAGCACTTTGCCTGGTCGGCGCTGGTGCCGCCGCTGATCCTGGCGTGCGGCGGCTTGAGTGCCATCCTCACCCGGCACTGGTTGAAACACGCGACCCAGCCCCAGGATTTACCGGCCTATACCGCGCCCTTTGTGGGTCTGGGTTGGTTGCTGCTCGGCCAGAGTCCTGAAAACACCCTTGCACTGATCGAGCCCGACACTGTCGCTGTAGTGGCCGCGCCCTTCGCCGGCCTTGGGCAAATCATGCTGCTGGACCAGCCCCTGGCGGGTGTACTGATCGCCCTGGGCTTGCTGCTGGCCGACCGCCGCGCCGCCGCGTGGGCCTTGGGCGGCGCCACTCTCGGCATGCTGGCCGGCTGGTGGCTGAATGACCCCACTGGCGCCCTGCTCGGCCTGCACAGTTATAACCCCGCGCTGGCCGCCCTGGCCCTGTGCTCGTCACGTCGCCAGCCCTGGTTGCCACTGCTGGGCATTGGCCTGGCCATCCTGCTCACCCCGGGCTTTGCCGGCCTACACCTGCCCGCGCTGACCGCGCCGTTTATCCTCGCGTGCTGGCTGGTGCGCGCCGGTCAGCGAATGCTGCACAAGCCTCACATGGACAGCCCGTTCGAATCGCCCTAGGCTTGCTCGATATTCGTTTCAGGCAGGGTTTATGGACAGCAACAACGACTGGCGCCAGCGCCTCTACATCATGGTGTTCCAAAGCGACACCGTCGCCGGGCGGCGCTTTGACGGCATCCTGCTGCTGATCATCCTCGCCAGCCTGGTGATCGTGATGCTCGACAGCATCGACACAATCCATCAGAACTACGCCGACGTGCTGGCCTATATCGAGTGGGGCTTCACGCTGATCTTCGCCATCGAGTACGGCCTGCGCCTGTATTGCTCGCCCAAGCCGCTGCGCTATGCCTTCAGTTTTTATGGCTTGGTGGACCTGCTCGCCATCGTCCCCGGCATCCTCGCGCTGTACTACAGCGACGCCCAGTATCTGCTGATCATCCGCATCATCCGCATGCTGCGTATCTTCCGCGTGCTCAAGCTCAGCCCGTACCTCAAGCAGGCCAACTACCTGATGGCCGCGCTGCGCGGCAGCAAGCAGAAGATCGTGGTGTTCCTGGTCAGCGTGTGCACCCTGGTGACGGTGTTCGGCACCTTGATGTACGTGATCGAAGGCCCGGAACATGGCTTCACCAGTATTCCCAAGGGCATCTACTGGGCCATCGTCACCCTGACTACCGTGGGCTTCGGCGATATCGTGCCCAAGACGCCCTTGGGCCAGGTGATTTCGTCGCTGGTGATGATCACCGGTTACTCGATCATCGCAGTGCCAACAGGTATTTTTACCGCCGAGCTGGCCAGTGCCATGCGCGGCGAACAGCTGCACACTGAATGCCCAGCGTGCAAGAAGGACAGCCATGAACCCAACGCCGCATTTTGCGCGCGCTGTGGCAGCAATCTGTTTCGCAAACTGGAATAAGCAAAGTTCTTTTTAATCTTTAAAGCTCTATGCGGGCCCGGCTATAGTCGCTGGCAAATTGCCTCCCCTCTTCTCGAACAACAAGGAATGAGCAGTGAAAAAAATCCTCAGCGCCTCCCTACTGGCCGCCGGCCTGGCCCTGGCGGGCTCCGCCCAGGCAGCGACCACCCTGCTCAACGTCTCCTACGACGTGATGCGCGATTTCTACAAGGACTACAACGCCGCCTTCCAGAAGCACTGGGCAGCCGAGCACCCAGACGACAAGCTGACATTGCAGATGTCCTTCGGCGGCTCCAGCAAACAAGCGCGCTCGGTGATCGACGGCCTGCCCGCCGACGTGATCACCATGAACATGGCCACCGACATCAATGCCTTGGTCGACAACGGCAAACTGGTGCCGGACAACTGGGTAACGCGCTTGCCGAACAACAGTGCGCCGTTCACCTCCGCCACGGTGTTTATCGTGCGCAAAGGCAACCCCAAGGCGTTGAAAGACTGGCCCGACCTGCTCAAGGACGGCGTGCAGGTAATCGTCCCCAACCCGAAAACCTCGGGTAACGGCCGCTACACATACCTCTCGGCCTGGGGCTACGTGTTGAAGAACGGTGGCGATGAAGAAAAGGCCAAGACCTTCGTTGGCAAGTTGTTCAAGCAAGCGCCAGTACTGGACACCGGTGGCCGCGCCGCCACCACCACCTTCATGACCAACCAGATTGGCGACGTGCTGGTGACCTTTGAAAACGAAGCCGAAATGATCGCCCGTGAATTTGGCCGTGATCAGTTCGAAGTGGTCTACCCAAGCGTCTCCGCCGAAGCCGAACCGCCGGTGTCAGTGGTGGATAAAGTGGTCGAGAAAAAAGGCACCCGTGCTGCGGCCGAGGACTACCTCAAGTATCTGTGGTCGCCCGAAGGCCAGGAAATTGCGGCCAACAATTACCTGCGCCCACGGGACCCGAAGGTACTGGCCAAGTACACCGACCGGTTCCCGAAGGTGGACTTCCTGTCGGTGGAGAAGACCTTCGGCGACTGGCGCACGGTGCAAAAGACCCACTTCAATGATGGCGGCGTGTTCGACCAGATCTACTCTGGCCAATAACCCATCTGACTGAATCAACTCGGTCAAACCTGTGGGAGCTGGCTTGCCTGCGATGACGGCGAGTCAGCTTGCACATGAGCGGCTGATCCCCCGCCATCGCAGCATAGGTATCTACACAACTTTGTAGGTTGCAGCAGCCAACGCTAACCACGATGCGAAGCGAGCCGCTCTTGATCCTGATCTGGCTTTTGATCTTAGGCGCCCCGTTAAACCACACTGGCCGAACGCAGGCTTGAATTCGTGGGTAACCCGGCAGGACGCCGGGTGAGCCGCCGTCAGGGCGGAACCCTAAGTGGCCGTTACCTAAATAACGGATATGTACCCGGTCCAACTGTGTCGCCTGCCAGACCACCTTCGCGAGCAAGCCCGCTCCCACAGTTGGATCGTGGGGTGTCAGGTAGATAGGGGGCGGCTGCCAGGCTGTCATCGCAGGCAAGCCAGCTCCCACTTTTTTTGCGCGAAGCAGATGTGTCTGAATGTATCATCAGCCGACATAAGTGATATCACCACAAGCAACCTACTCACTTGCAGGCCTTGTCTTTACTCTCCCCACCTCATCGTCCTTCGCCTTTATGAGTACACCATGAACGCAACCTCTCCCGCTGCTGGCACCATGACCCGGGGCATGGTCATGCTGTTCGCGTTTTGCTGCGGCGCCATCGTCGCCAACATCTACTACGCGCAACCGATCATCGAGTTGATTGCCCCAGACATTGGCCTGACGCCGGCAATGGCCAGCCTGATCGTGTCCCTCACGCAAATCGGCTATGCCCTGGGCCTGTTCTTTCTGGTGCCCCTGGGCGACCTGCTGGAAAACCGTAAGCTGATGATTGCCACCACCGTCGTGGCGATCGCCAGCCTGTTGGGTGCGGCGTTTATCGAACAGCCGAACCTTTTCCTGCTGGTGTCGTTACTGATCGGTTTCAGTTCCGTCTCGGTGCAGATCCTGATTCCGCTGGCCGCACACCTGGCGCCGGCCGAGTCTCGTGGCCGGGTGGTCGGCAGTATCATGGGCGGCCTGCTGCTGGGCATCCTGCTGGCACGGCCGGTGTCGAGCGTGGTGGCCGACCACTTCGGCTGGCGGGCGATGTTCATGGCGGCCGCGGCGCTGATGGCGTTTATCAGCGTGGTGCTGATGCTGACCATCCCCAAGCGCCAACCCGATCACAGTGCCAGCTACGGCCAGTTGCTGCGCTCCCTGGGCACTCTGCTGCGTGAGCAACCACTGTTGCGCCAGCGGGCGTTCTACCAGGGTTGCATGTTCGCCGCCTTCAGCCTGTTCTGGACCGCCGTGCCATTGGAACTGGCACGTAACCACGGCCTGAGCCAAAGCGAAATCGCACTGTTTGCCCTGGTCGGTGCCCTCGGTGCCATCGCTGCACCCATGGCCGGTCGCCTGGCCGATGCCGGCCATACCCACCGCGCCTCGCTGCTGGCGATGCTGTTTGGTGCGCTGAGCTTCCTGCCGGCGTTGGTGCACCCGCTCTACAGCGTGATCGGCCTGGCAATCACCGGGGTGGTCCTGGATTTCTGCGTGCAGATGAACATGGTCCTCGGCCAACGCGCCATCTACGCCCTCGACGCCCACAGCCGCAGCCGTCTGAACGCGCTGTACATGACCAGCATCTTCATTGGCGGAGCATTCGGTTCGGCGATTGCCAGCAGCGTGTATGAACACGGCGGCTGGTTGGGTGTAATGCTGGTGGGCAGTGCGTTTGCACTGGTCGCTCTGTTGCGCTTTTGGACTGTGTCACGTAAAGCCTCGTCGGCCGCCCTCCACGCGCCCTGACAGGCCCTTGAGCCGCACATCACGGGGTTTCACAACGCAAAAAGGGGCGGGACTTAATCAACCGTTGAATAAGTCCCGCCCAGCCTTACTTAGTACAGTGGATCAAACCCTCAAAGATAACCGCCATCTTTAATGTTGAGCCCTATGACATCTTCCGGACTGATCATTCGGGTACTCTTGATCAGGAAGTCGGTCTTGCCATCTCCGTCCAAGTCTATCGCCAGCAAATAACGGCCAGACAGCGGGTTAAACTTGATGATGGTGTCGCCCGCCTTCCCCGTGTAGTTATCGACGAAGTTCAACGATACCTTGCCGTCGAGCGCCATCTGCGAGAGGTCGATCTTGTCTTGCCCTGTGTTGAAGTCCAACAGCAAGTCGGCATTGGCGCGGGTTGAATCACTAAAGGCATTGAACTTGAAGGTATTCCAGCCGCCGCCGCCCACCAACGTATCGGCTCCCGCGCCACCGGTAAGCACGTTATCGGCACTGTTACCTATGATGCGGTCGTTACCGTGGCCACCCACGGCATTTTCGATCACCGTCTTCTCACCGATGCGAACGTTTTCCCTCATCCCGCCTACACTGGAAAACGCACCGCCACGCAAGTTGATGATTTGATCCTGCTTGAAGCCAGAGAAATCAAACGTATCGTTCCCACGCTCATCCCAGATGTTGAACTCTGGCTTATCGGACGCGGACGTCAGGGTGGTTTCCCGCTTGCCAGTATTTGAATTGAATCCGTAGGTGGTGTCATCGGTCCGGGGGTCGCCGCCTGGCCTGGGCCGGTCAACGACTGGCTGCTTGGTGCCTTCTGGCTTGGGCTGATCTACCACTGGCTGCTTGGTGCCTTCTGGCTTGGGCTGATCTACCACTGGCTGC
>NZ_SMOF01000001.1:1989097-2063906 GCF_018135665.1 Pseudomonas sp. B2021 | reverse complement strand
CGGGCACACCGAGCCTAAGCGAGGTGCCGAGTGGTGGGGCAAGAGCCCTTTTGGTTACTTTTGGCTGGGCCGGCATTCCGGGCTCTTTTCCAAAAGTGACCCGCTGTCAGAGCGGAACCCTAGGTGGCCGTTACCTAAATAACGGATATGTACCCGGTCCAACTGTGTTGACTGTTAGGCCGTCTTCGCAGGCAAGCCAGCTCCGTCAGTTAATAGCATTCCAAATCGAAAATAAAAAAGGCGACCTGAACACGGTCGCCTTTTGTCATTGCGCGTACTGCTTGCTCAACCCCGGCGGCACGCCTTGCACATTGGTTTCTTCCCATGGCCCATTGGGGCTGATGGAGCGGCTCCAACCGTTACTCCAGCGGTAGTAGGTGCGCTGGCGGTAGAAGGTGTCAGGCTGGTCGTCCAGCACATACACCTGCATCTTGCCGTCCCAATGGCTGGCGGCGCCCGGCGGTGGGGCGAAGGTCGGCGATTTGCTTGGCAGAGGTTTGGGCGCCGGTGTCACGGGGCCGGAAGGTTTGGTGCTGGGCTTGGTGCTCGGCTGCGTAGATGGGCCAACAGGTGGAATAGTCGGGCCGGTCGGCGCCGCAGGTGGGCGGTGGACCGCACAGGCGCTCAGGCCGAGTACCAGGCTGAGCAGGGTGATGCGTGCATATGCGGTCATGGGCGTGTCCTCAGAATTACTGGTCCGGAGTGTCGATGGTCAATTGCTGCAGCGCAGTGGTGCTGCTGGCCAACGGTTGGCTGCGGCCGATCCATTCGCCAGTGGTCGGTTGGCCGGCCCGGGATATGCGCGCAACCAGTTGGACTTCGGGGAAGTTGGACAGTTTCAACTGCGGCATCATCGCGTCGGCATCGCCCAGTTCGACGGTAACGGGCAATGCGTCGACGGTCACACGCTTGGCCGCCAAGGGCGCCGGCGGGCCGTTAACGGCGCGGGCGAAGATGAACACGCTGTCGCCTGGCAGGGCCTTGGCTTTCACCTCGGCGGATAGATCCACACGCACTTTCAAAAGCGCTTTTGGCACCTGAGCGACGCTGCCACCGATCTCCTTGAGCTTCTCTGCCGCGCGGTCAATTCCGCCTTGCA
Source organism: Pseudomonas sp. B2021 (assembly GCF_018135665.1). Lineage (NCBI taxonomy): Bacteria > Pseudomonadati > Pseudomonadota > Gammaproteobacteria > Pseudomonadales > Pseudomonadaceae > Pseudomonas > Pseudomonas sp. B2021. Next base: position 2,062,807 of record NZ_SMOF01000001.1, on the reverse strand, counting down.
AGGCGACGCGGGAGTTGTCCTCTGGCGGCAATTGCGCGAGCAGGCGGTTCCAGTAGTCGATGGCTTCCTGATAACGCTGGCCCTCAAAGGCGGCGATACCCAGCAGGCCGAGACTGGTGACTTCCTTGGGGTCGAGCTTCAAGGCTTCGTCGGTCAGCGCCTGAACCTTCGGCGACCACTGTTTGTTGTCGGCAAAGTACTGCGCCTGGGCCCATTGGCCGAGCAATTCCGGTTGGCGCCCGGCCAATGCAACCGTACGTTCAAAGACTTTGGCGGCATCGGCGGCACGGTCCTGGGCCATATAGGCGCGCCCAAGGAAGTACAAACCTTCTGCCGAATCCGGTTGCGCGGCGGCGGCGCGTTCCAGGCGGCGAGTCATATCGGCCATGGACACCGGCGGTTGGGAAAACTCACGGGTCAGTTCAACCTTGTCGCTCGCCCCATAATGCAGGTACAGCGCAACGCCCAGCACAGGCACCAGAAACGCCGCCAAAAACGGTAACGGTTTGCCTAACCGCGATTCACGGGGCTTTTCCACGCCTTCGGTGTCGGCCAGCAACTCGCGGGCCGCTTCGGCGCGGCCCGTGTCGAGTTGCGCGGTATTCAACACACCTTCGTCCTGCTGCGCTTGCAGCTCAGCGACGCGTTCCTGGTACAACGCCACGTTCAACGCGGTGCGATCCTCTTCGCGCTGGGCACGACGGCCACGCAACACAGGGATCAACAGGAAACTCAGGGCAATCAGTAGCAGCAAACCGGCTGCGAGCCAGAAATCAATCATCAGTCTTGGTGTCCAGCAATTGGTCGAGGCGTTTGCGCTCTTCAGGGGACAGCGCATCAGCGCCATCAATCGGTGCAACGCGGCGACGGCGCACGATCACGGCCATCACCACCACGCCGGCCAGCAACAGCCCGGCCGGGCCAAACCACAGCAGCGCGGTCTTGCCGGTGAGCGCCGGTTTGTAGCGCACGAAATCGCCGTAGCGGTCGACCATGAAGTCGATGATCTGCTGGTCGTCCTTGCCCTCCCCCAGCATGCGGAAGATCTCTCGGCGCAGGTCAGTGGCGATCGGGGCGTTAGAGTCGGCGATGTCCTGGTTCTGGCACTTGGGGCAGCGCAGTTCCTTGGTCAAATCGCGAAAACGCTCACGCTCGGCGTCGTTGGCAAATTCATAAGTGTCGATGGCGGCATGGGCCACACCAGCCAGGCCCAGGGCTAAAACAGCTGCGGTCAACCAACGCTTCATGGCTTGGCCTCATCGACTAGCGCCTGGTACTTGGCGGCCAGCTGTTCGCGCCACACCGTTTCGTCGATCACGCCGACGAACTTGTCGCGGATCACACCTTTGGCATCGATGAAGAAGGTTTCCGGCGCGCCGTACACGCCGAGGTTCAACCCCAGGTTGCCGTCTTCGTCGCGGATATCCAGCTGGTACGGGTTATGAAATTCCGCCAGCCACTTCAAGGCCGCCGCATTGTCGTCCTTGTAGTTGATGCCGTAGATCACCACGCCCTTCTCGGCCAGCTTGTTCAACACCGGATGTTCGACGCGGCAAGAGATGCACCAGGTGGCCCACACGTTGACCAGCGCCGGCTTGCCCTGCAAGTCGGCCTGGGTGAGGGTCTTGTCACCCTGCACCGTTGGCAGGTTGAAGGCGGGGAACGGCTTGCCGATCATCGCCGAGGGCAGCTCGGCCGGGTCCAGGTACAACCCGCGATACAAAAACACCGCCATCAGCAAAAACAACGCCAGCGGCACAACCATCAACCAACGCTTCATACCGCAGCTCCCGAAAGGCCCAGCGCTTCACGCACCCGGCTCTTGACCTTGACCCGATAGCGCCGGTCCAACGCCGCGAGCAACCCGCCGAACCCGGTGAGCAACCCGCCGAACCAGATCCAGCGCACGAAGGGTTTGACATGCACGCGCACGGCCCAGGCGCCGTCGCCCAGGGGTTCACCGAGGGCCACATACAGGTCACGGGTGAAACCGGCGTCGATGCCAGCCTCGGTCATCATCGAACTCTGCACGGTATACAGACGTTTTTCCGGGTGCAGCACGGCGATTTCCTTACCATTGCGCACCACGCGCACAGTACCTTTGTCGGAGGTGAAGTTCGGCCCTTCGAAGTGCTTGGCACCTTCGAAGATGAAGTGGTAACCGGCCAGGTCCATGGACTCGCCCGGCGCCAGGCGCAGGTCGCGCTCGGCGCTGTTCTGGCTGGACAGCACCACCCCAAGGGCGCACACCGCGATACCAATATGGGCGATCTGCATGCCCCAGTAGCTGCGGGTCAGGGTGGGCAGGCCCTTGAGCAAACCCTTGTGACGCGTCTTGTCGACGATGTCACGCACGCCAGCCAGTAACACCCAGGCCGCCAGCAGGAACGTCGCGAGTACCGCCCAATTGAAGTCGCCGTAGGCAAACCCGGCGATCACCGCCAGGGCCACGCTGCCGAGCAGCACCGGCATCAGCATGCCCGCCAGCCATTTCACCGGGGTGTCTTTCCAGCGCACCAGCACACCGACCGCCATCACCACCATCAACAGGCCCATCAGCGGGATGAACAACGCATTGAAGTACGGCGGCCCCACGGACAGCTTGGCGCCGCTCAAGGCGTCCAACACCAGCGGGTAGAGCGTGCCGAGCAGGATCATCGACGCGGCCACCACCAGCACCAGGTTATTGCCCAGCAACAGGGTTTCCCGCGACCACAGGTTGAAACCGACCTGGCTCTTGACCACCGGCGCGCGCAGGGCAAACAGGGTGAGCGAACCGCCGACGACAAACAGCAGGAAGATCAGGATAAACACGCCGCGCTCAGGGTCTGAGGCAAACGCATGCACCGAGGTCAGCACGCCCGAGCGCACCAGGAAAGTGCCGAGCAGGCTGAGGGAAAACGCCGCGATGGCGAGCAGTACCGTCCAGCTCTTGAACACACCACGTTTTTCGGTAACGGCCAGGGAGTGAATCAGCGCGGTGCCCACCAGCCACGGCATGAAGGAGGCGTTTTCCACCGGGTCCCAGAACCACCAGCCGCCCCAGCCGAGTTCGTAGTAGGCCCACCATGAGCCCAAGGTGATACCGATACCGAGGAAGGCCCAGGCGACGATGGTCCATGGCCGTGACCAGCGCGCCCAGGCGGCGTCGAGACGCCCGCCGAGCAAGGCGGCGATGGCGAACGCGAAGGCCACGGAAAAGCCCACATAGCCCATGTAGAGCATCGGCGGGTGCACGATCAGGCCGATATCCTGCAGCAACGGGTTGAGGTCGTGACCGTCCACCGGGATCTGCGGCAGGATGCGGGTGAACGGGTTGGAGGTCATGATCAGGAACAGCAGGAAACCGATGCTGATCATGCCCATCACCGCCAGCACCCGCGCCAGCATCACTTGCGGCAATTGGCGCGAGAACACCGAGACAGCGAAGGTCCAGCCGCCGAGGATCAAGGCCCACAGCAGCAATGAACCTTCGTGGGCGCCCCACACGGCGCTGAACTTGTAGTACCAGGGCAAGGCGCTGTTGGAGTTGTTGGCAACGTAGGCGACGGAAAAATCGTCGGTCATGAAGGCATAGGTCAGGCAACCAAAGGCGAACAGCAAGAAAGCGAACTGGCCCCAGGCGGCCGGCTGCGCCAGGCTCATCCACAGGCGATCGCCGCGCCAGGCACCCAGCAAGGGCACCACGGCCTGGACCACCGCAAAGCACAGCGCGAGGATCATCGCCAACTGGCCCAACTCAGGAATAAACAGTGCGGACGTCATGGCTTAGCCCTCCTTGGCTGGGGCGGCGGGCGCGGTTTGGCCGCTGTCTTTCAAGGCTTTGGTGACCTCGGGCGGCATGTATTTTTCATCGTGCTTGGCCAGCACTTCGTCAGCCACTACCACGCCGTCGGCGTTGAGCTTGCCCAGGGCGACAATGCCCTGGCCTTCGCGGAACAGGTCCGGGAGAATGCCGCGATAGGTGATGGTCACGGCCTTGTTGAAGTCGGTGACCACGAAGGTCACGTCCAACGAATCGCCGGAACGCTTCAACGAGCCCTGCTCCACCATGCCGCCGGCGCGGATGCGCGTATCGACCGGCGCTTCGCCATTGGCGATCTGGGTGGGCGTGTAGAACAGGTTGATGTTCTGCTGCAAGGCGCTCAGGGCCAGGGTCACGGCAATGCCGACGCCGACCAGGATGGCAAGGATGATCAACAGACGCTTTCTACGCAGCGGATTCACTTTTCAGTCTCCCGGCGCAGACGTCGCGCCTCTTGTTGCAGGTAACGTTTGCGGGCCAGGATCGGCGCGGCGACGTTGAGGGCCAGCACCGCCAGGCAGATGCCATAGGCCGTCCAGACATACAGGCCGTGGTGGCCCATGGCGAGAAAATCACTGAAAGAAGCAAAACTCATCCGCGTGCTCCCAGGCAGTTTTGCACTTCGGCTTTGACCCAACTGGTACGGGCTTCACGCTTGAGCACTTCAAGGCGCATGCGCAGCAGCAATACGGCACCGAAGAAACAGTAAAAGCCCAGCACCATCAGCAGCAACGGCGCCCACATTTCCACGGGCATCGCCGGTTTTTCGGTGAGGGTGAAGGTGGCGCCCTGGTGCAGGGTGTTCCACCACTCCACCGAGTACTTGATGATCGGGATGTTGATCACGCCGACAATCGCCAGCACCGCGCAGGCCTTGGCGGCGCTGTCGCGGTTGCTGATGGCGTTGCCCAAGGCGATCAGGCCGAAATACAGGAACAGCAGGATCAGCATCGAGGTCAGTCGCGCATCCCACACCCACCACGAACCCCAGGTCGGCTTGCCCCAGATTGCACCGGTCACCAGCGCCACGGCGGTCATCCACGCACCGATGGGCGCGGCGCATTGCAGGGCCACATCGGCCAGCTTCATCTTCCAGACCAGGCCGACGATGCCGCACACCGCCAGCATCACATAGCAGGACTGGGCCAGCATCGCGGCAGGCACGTGGATATAGATGATGCGAAAGCTGTTACCTTGCTGATAGTCCGGCGGCGCGAAGGCCAGGCCCCAGACCAGGCCGATGCCGATCAGCAGGATGGCGGCGATACTCAACCACGGCAGCAGCTTGCCACTGATGCCATAAAACCATTTGGGCGAGCCGAGCTTGTGAAACCAGGTCCAGTTCATTGCTGTTTCCATCACGGTGCTTTTCGTCGTGGCGAAAAGCTCAGGGTCTTTACTGACTCCGCGTCGTTAACGCAGGGTCAGACCTCATTATTCGCCGACGCTGATTTTCAGGCCGGCGGCTATAGCAAAAGGTGTCAGGGTTACCGCCAGGGCGGTCAGGCTGCCAAGCCACAAGAGGTAACCGGTCGCCGGCATGCCCATAAGCGCGGCTTGTAACGCGCCACTGCCCAGGATCAACACCGGGATATACAAAGGCAGAATCAACAGAGCCAGCAACAGCCCGCCACGCTTCAAGCCGACCGTCAACGCTGCGCCCACCGCCCCCAACAGGCTGAGCACCGGCGTGCCGAGTAACAAGGACAGGAGTAGCACCGGCAGGCATTCAACGGGCAACCCGAGCATCATGGCAAGCAGTGGCGAGAGCAAGACTAGCGCCAAGCCGGAAAAAGCCCAGTGTGCCAGCACCTTGGCCAGTACCAGAAGTGGCAAAGGGTGCGACGAAAGGACCCACTGTTCCAGGGAACCGTCTTCGAAATCACTGCGAAACAGCCCGTCCAGCGAGAGCAGAACCGATAAAAGCGCGGCGACCCACACCAGTCCCGGGGACAAGGTTTGCAACAGTTTAGTCTCCGGGCCGACCGCCAGCGGGAAAAGCGCAATCACGATGGCAAAGAACACCAGCGGGTTGGCCAGTTCGGCGGGGCGACGGCACAGCAGTCGGGCTTCACGGGCCACCAACAGGGCGAACACACTCATAGCGACCACCGCCCCAGGTCCAGCTCACGGTAGCCAGCCGGCATGCGCGCCAAGGTGTGGTGGGTGGTGAGCACCACCAGGCCGCCTTGTTCGCAGTGCTGGGCCAGGTGCGCTTCGAGTTGAGCCACGCCTTGTTTGTCGAGGGCCGTGAAGGGTTCGTCGAGAATCCACAGCGGCGGGCCGGGCAAGTACAAGCGGGCGAGGGCCACGCGGCGCTGCTGGCCGGCAGACAGGGTGTGGCAGGGAACATCTTCAAAGCCCTTGAGGCCCACCGCGGCCAGGGCCTGCCAGATGGCGTCACGGGAAGCAGGATGATGCAGGGCGCTGAGCCAACTGAGGTTTTCTTCAGCGGTGAGTACGTCCTTGATGCCGGCGGCGTGGCCGATCCAGACCAGGTTGCGCGCCACCTCGCTACGTTGTTCGTTCAACGGCTTGCCGTTGAGACGCACCACGCCGGCCGTGGGCTGCATCAGCCCGGCCAGCAGGCGCAGCAGGCTGGTCTTGCCGCTGCCATTGGGGCCACTGACCTGCACCATGTCGCCACCCGAAAGCCGCAGGTCGAGTTGCTCGAACAGCAGGCGCAGGTCGCGTTCACAGGCAAGCGCTACGGCTTCAAGAAGAGGGCTGGTCAAAAGATCGCGGGCCTTTACGGTTCAAGTCGGCGGTGCAGCGGCCGTTATAGAGAGATGCACAATAACGGCTTTGGCGACCGATTTTAGAGAGCTGGATCAAATAGTTGTGAGTTTTTACCGCTCTCTTTGCAGACGGGCGGCATTATACATGCGATGCCCTACTCTAAAGAGGGCAATTTCCCCAGAGACGATGCGTACGATGACCGGTGAGATCAATCTTCCTCCACTGCCGCCAGCCTCCACGCCCGGGCCTGCTCCACTGCCTGGGGCCGGCGCGTTGCTCAAACTGCTGGAGCCACAGGCCGGGTTGATCGAGCCGGGGAAAACCGTGAACGCTGAGGTCATCGCGCTTAAACAAGGCGGCGAGGCCTTTCAGTTGCTGCTCAAGTTGACCCTCGCAGGCGGCCGACAAACCCTGGTGCAGGCCAGCAGTGCCCAGCCCCTGCCCCTGGGCAGCAATGTGGCGGTAAGCCAGACACCTGCGGGCAACCTGGCCATCACCTTGCAGCAAGCCATGAGCGCCAATGTGGCCGCCCTCACCCGCCTCGACACCACGCAAATGCCGGTGGGTACGTTGTTGCAAGCCAAAGTGCTGACCACGCAGATGCTGCCTCAGGGCACGGCGCAACCGGCGATCTATCGCTCGCTGGTGAGTGTGCTCAATAACGCCCTGGCCGGTACCACCCTGACGTTGGAAAGCCCCCAGCCGTTGAGGGTGGGCAGCTTGCTCAGTGCCGTGGTGCAGAACGCGCAAACCCTGAACTTCGTACCGCTGAGCGGCTTGAAAGACCAACTGGCCGTGGCGCAACAACTCGCCACTCAGCAAAGTCGCCAAGGCTCGCTGGACGCGGTGTTTAGCGCCTTGCAAAACCTGCCCCGTGGTGACAGCACATCGGCTGAGCTGCGGGCCGCCGCCGAGCGATTATTGGCGGCCTTGCCCGATCTGGCGCAGGTCAGCAATCCCAAGGTACTGGCCCAGGTGGTGCAGAACAGCGGCGCCTTTCTGGAAGCCAAATTGCTTGCCGGGCAGAACCCGCAAATCCCACCGTTGGACATGAAAGGCGCGCTGTTACGCCTGGTCGCAGACCTGCTGCCTGCCCTGCCCGCCAGCACCAACCTGAATGCGATTCTCGCCGCCAATACCCTGGCCCAGGTGTTGCCGCACTTTGTGCGCAGCCCGCTGAACACCCTCGGCCAGGTCGGCGCCCGGCAGATACCCGCCGGCTTCCCGCTGCCCGAAAGACTGATGGCAAAACTGGAAGGTGAAGGCGACCTGGAAAACCTGCTGCGCCTGGCCGCCGGGGCGATCTCGCGCTTGCAGAGCCATCAACTGTCGAGCCTGGAACAGACCGGCACCACCGCCGACGGCCGCCTGCAAACGACCTGGCAGCTGGAAATCCCCCTGCGCACTCTGCAAGACATCGTGCCGTTGCAGGTCAAGTTCCAGCGCGAGGAGCCCGCGCCAGACAAGGACCAGCCCGAGCGCAAGGATAAAAAAGACCCGAAACAAATGCTCTGGCGCGTCGAACTGGCCTTCGACATGGAGCCACTGGGGCCGTTGCAAGTTCAGGCGCAGCTGTCCCAAGGCAAACTGTCCAGCCAGCTGTGGGCCAGCCGCCCGTTCACCGCCAGCCTGATCGAAAGCCACTTGGGCAGCCTGCGCGAGCGTCTGGTGTCATCCGGGCTCAACGTCGGCGACCTGGATTGCCATCTGGGCACCCCGCCACGCGGACCAAAAACCGGATTGGAACAACGCTGGGTGGATGAAACCGCATGAAAAACGCCGCCCCACCCCGCCAGGCCATCGCCCTCAAGTATGACGGCCAACAGGCCCCCACCCTGACGGCCAAAGGCGATGATGCCCTGGCCGAAGCCATCCTCAAATTGGCACGGGAGAACGAAGTCCCCATCTATGAAAACCCCGAGCTGGTGAAACTGCTGGCGCGCATGGAACTGGGCGACAGCATTCCAGAGGAGCTGTACCGCACCATTGCCGAAATCATTGCGTTTGCCTGGACGTTGAAGGGCAAGTTCCCAGTGGGCTACGACCCGGATGCAGGGCCAGTGGAGCGGGACGTCACTGAGCAGGGTGACGATTACTGATTGCTCATGAGGCCCATACACCAACCAACTGTGGGAGCGGGCTTGCTCGCGAAGGCGGCTTGGCAGTCAACACAGTTGGATCGTTGGGGTGTCAGGTAGATATTGGTCGGCTGTGAGGGCGTCATCGCAGGCAAGCCAGCTCCCACAGTTGGATCGTGGGGTGTCAGGTAGATAGGGGGCGGCTGGCAGGCCGCCATCGCAGGCAAGCCAGCTCCCACATTTTTTAGCGCGCGGTCAGCTCAGGACTTCGCTCAAGGGAATGAAATTGACCCGGTCGCCAATGGCCAACGTGGTCCCTTCCATCACCTCCACAAAACCCTCAGCCCATGCCGCACTGCGCAGCACCCCGGAGCTTTGGTTGCGGTAGATGATCGCCTTGCCCTGTTCGATCCGCCCGCGCAGGTACTCGCGACGGTTGCCAGGCTTGGGCCAGACAAACCCTGCCGGCACTTCGAAGCGCAACGGCTGCACCTCCATCACACCTTGGCGACGCAGCAGATACGGGCGCGCCAACAGCGCAAAGGTCACCAGGGTCGAGGCCGGGTTGCCCGGCAGGCCGATCACCGGCACGCCACGAAAATGCCCGAAGGTCAGCGGCTTGCCCGGCTTGATCGCCAACTTCCACAGCGCCAGCTCACCCTCTTCGCGCAAGGCAATGCCGAGGAAGTCCGCTTCGCCCACCGACACACCGCCGGTCGAGAGGATCAGGTCAACGCTGCCCAGCCCCGCCAGGCGCGTGCGCGTCTGTTCCAGATCATCCGGCAAAATCCCGGCATCAATCACTTCACAGCCCATGCGCACCAGCCAACTGCACAGCACGCGGCGGTTGCTGTTGTAGATCTGCCCAGGGCCGAGCGGCAGTCCTGGCTCGATCAGCTCATCGCCGGTCGACAACACGGCCACGCGCACGCGCCGCACCACCTCGAGTCGATCACGCCCAAGGGACGCGGCCAACCCCAGCTCGATGGGGCCCAGGCGGGTGCCGGCATTGAGTACGGTCTCGCCGACGGTGGTCTCCTGGCCCTGGGGACGGATGTTGTCGCCCTTGTGCAACGGCTCGGTAAAACTGACGCGCTGGTCGGCATGCACCACGGCGTTTTCCTGCATCTGCACGCAGTCCGCCCCCTGGGGCACCGGCGCGCCGGTAAAAATGCGCGCACAGGTACCGGCCGCCAAGGGTTCAGGAGCAGTGCCGGCGAAAATACGCTGGCTCACCACCAAGGGTTCGCCGGTCCAGTCCGCCAGGCGCACGGCGTAGCCGTCCATGGCACTGTTGGGCCACGGCGGCAGGTCGAGTGTGGAGATCAAGTCCTGGGCCAATACCCGGCCATCACACTCAGCCAGGGGCAGCACTTGCTGCTCGCGGATCGGTGCAGCGCCAGCCATGTCGAGCAAACGCTGCAAGGCCGCTTCCACCGGCATCAGGGCGCCGGTCTTGCCGGGCTTACCCACGGGATTCACAAGGCTCGGCCTGCTTGAGGTGCGGGACGAAGTTGCACGGGCGATGACGGTTATCGAGTTGCTCGGCAAGGATGCCGTCCCAACCAGTGCGCACGGCATTGGTGGAGCCCGGCAGGCAGCACACCAGAGTGCCATTGGCCAACCCCGCCAAGGCGCGCGATTGCACGGTGGAGGTGCCGATATCGGCCACGGAGATCTGGCGGAACAGCTCGCCGAAACCATCGACCTGCTTGTCGAGCAGGCAGCTCACTGCTTCAGGCGTGCTGTCGCGGCCGGTGAAGCCGGTGCCGCCGGTAATCAGCACCACTTGCACCACGTCTTCGGCGATCCAGTGGGCCACCTGGGCGCGGATCTTGTAGAGGTCGTCCTTGAGCAGCACGCGCTCGGCCAGGTGGTGGCCGGCGGCGGTGAGGCGGTCGACGAAGACCTGGCCGGAGGTGTCAGTCTCCAGGGTGCGGGTGTCGCTGACGGTCAATACAGCAATATTGAGGGGTACAAAGGGCGCATCGGCCTTGGCTTTCATGGCACGGTCCGGTTGTCGAAGGAACAGCCCGATGTTATATCACAGGCCCCTGTTTACCTGCCGCAGCGCAACTACCATGAGCTTTGAATTTTCCTCCCTGCCGTGTTCAATCCTGTTGTTGGCCGGAGGTCGCGGCCAACGCATGGGCGGCCAGGACAAAGGGCTGCTGGAATGGCAAGGCCAGCCCTTGATCGCCCACCTGCACCAGTTGGCCCGGCCACTCACCAATGACCTGATCATCTCGTGCAACCGCAACCATGAACGCTACGCGCTCTATGCCGACCAACAAGTGAGCGATGACAGCCCGGACTTCCCCGGCCCGCTGGCCGGTATCCGCGCAGGACTCTTCGCCGCACGCCATGCGCATCTGCTGATCTTGCCTTGCGATGTGCCGCAGATCGATGCGCGGTTGCTGGCCGACCTGCGTGCGACCTCACGACGCAACCCGCAGCTACCGGTGATGGTGCGCCAGGGTGAAGACTGGGAACCCTTGCTGTGCATCATCCCCACAAGCCTGAAAAACCAGGTGGAACAGGCGTGGCAAGCGGGTGAACGCAGCCCTCGCAAGCTCTGGCTGCAACTGGGCGCGGTGGCCCTGCAATGCCCGGCCAATGACCCGCGCCTGGCCAATCTTAATACGCCCGAGCTGTTGCACCCCGGGGCTGGCATGTCAGAATGAACCCTGCACAAGGAACTTTGCCGGCGTCTCGTACGTCACAAGGTCAGCAATTTAAAAGTATTCTCTCGGAGACAAACTCATGACTCAACGGACCATCGCCGCTCTCATGCTTGCACTGGGCCTCGCCACCCTCGCCGGTTGCGCTTCGCCAACAGTGATCACCCTGAATGACGGTCGCGAAATCCAGGCCGTCGACACCCCGAAATACGATGAAGATTCGGGCTTCTACGAATTCGAACAGCTGGACGGCAAGCACACCCGAATCAACAAAGATCAGGTTCGCACTGTTAAAGACCTGTAAGTCTTAACGCTCGCACACAAGGCCCGCCTAGCGCGGGCCTTGTTGTTCCTGGGGTTTACCAGTCCAAGGTGATCTGGCTGCGGAAGCTGCGCTCCTGGCCGCTCACCGGGTCGATAAAACGCACGCCCTGGGCCAACAGCTTGAGTGGCCTTGCGTAATCATCCTCGGCGTCCTTGATCACTTCGGGGTAGAACGGGTCATTGCAGATGCTCGCTCCCAGCGCCGTCATGTGCACGCGCAGCTGGTGCTTCTTGCCGGTCACCGGGAACAGGCCGTAGCGCCATAGATCGCCATTTTTCTCGCGCACCTCTACCGCCGTCTCAGTGTTGCTAGCGCCCGGCCCTTCCTGCATGCGAAAGAAAGGTTCGCCATCCACCAAGCGGCTTTTGTGCACCAACGGGAAGCTGAGATGCGGCAAGGCCGGGGCGATGGCTTCGTAGAATTTGTCGATACGTCGCGTGGGAAACAATTGCTGATAGGCCGAACGGCTATGCGGGTTGGCGGAGAACAGCACCAACCCCGCCGTATGCCGGTCGATACGGTGCAGAGGCACCAGAGCGGGGTTGTCCAGGCGCCGGATCAAGCGGCGCAACAAAGTGTGCTCGACGTACTCGCCAGCGGGTGTCACTGGCAGGAAATGCGGTTTGTCCGCCACCACCAGATGCTCATCGGCGTACAGGATGCTTTCCTGCACCGGAATCACTTTCTCGTTGAGCACTTCGCGAAAGTAATAGATGCACAGGCCTTCCTTGTAGCCCAGGCCCAGGCTGATCGGGCTACCGTTGACATCCAGCACCCGGCCTCGGGCAATGCGGTCCAGCCACTGTTCACGGCCAATGGCCGGGAAGTGTGCGCACAGGCAGTCAAGCACCGTCCCCCAGGAGCCCGGCGGCAAGTACAGGGTGCTGGCTTGGTGCTGGGAGGGAGAAAAAACGCAAGTAGACATGCCGACGCTCAAAGCCTGGAAACAGGCGAGCATTATCGCCCATGGCGCGCGATTGCCTAGGGCCTATCTCAGGCCTTGGCCAGTTGAGCCCGCAGCACCGGCGAGGCGCTTGCTGCCTCGGTGAATTCCTTGAGCCAGCGCAGCACGTCCACTGCTTCCCAACGGCCCGGGTCATACAGCGCGTAGAGCAAGCCCTGATAACCCACCACATCCAGCTGCTTGTGATAACCGGCGCGCTGGAACAGCGCCTCGATTTCCGCAAAGCAGGTGTTGAAATGCACTTTGTTAAACGGCGTCTTGCCTTCCGTGACCAGGCCATCGAGGCGCAGCTCGTTCACCGCGTCGCGTACCACATCGGCGGACATGCGATTGACGCTGCTTTTAAGTTGTTCAACATTCACCACGGGCGTTCCCTCTATTCAATCGCTGTACGAATATACAGTAACTTAATATTTGGAAAGCCGCCATCGCATAAATCTCAGCGCAGGAAGGCAACCACCTGATCGGTGTCGAACGGCCAGTCCAGTTCCGCCCCGGTGTCCATGCGGCGAAGCACCGGAATACGCAGGCCGTAGACATCTGTCAGGTCCTGGGGATCGGTGATATCCACCAACTCCACCAACAGCCCGTGTTCGACGAGCGGCATGATTTCGGCTTCGGCGATCTCACACAGATGGCAACCCAGGGTGCCGAACAGCTGGCATTCAGGAAGCATGATCAAAGGACTCAGGTCACAAAACGAACCTCCATTCTAAGCCCAACAAGCCCCTTGTAGGAGCGAGCTTGCTCGCGAAAAGCTCCCGTGCGCCGCGCTCATTCAGGACCCTGCGCGCTAGCGTTGACGTTTTTCGCGAGCAAGCTCGCTCCTACGGTGCAAAAAGCCTGACCCAGATCACCATGGCCTATAACTGATTCAGCGATTCTCGCGGCTTTTTTGCCGCTCACCCTGCAACGGAGATGCCTGTGTTCGCCAACCTGCTGATTATCCTGGCCTCATCCCTGGTGGTGATTGCGCTGTTTCGCCGGCTGCAACTGCCCCCTGTGCTGGGCTACCTGTGCGTTGGCCTGGCAGTGGGGCCCACCGCGTTGGATTGGGTCAATGACAACGAAGACCTGCCGGACCTCGCCGAGATGGGCGTGGTGTTCCTGCTGTTTTCCCTGGGGCTGGAGTTTTCCCTGTCGAAAATGTTGGCGCTGCGCAGCGTGGTATTTGGCCTGGGCAGCCTGCAAGTGCTGGGGTGTGGGGCATTGCTGGGCGCATTACTGATGGGCTTTGGCCTCGCACCCGGCATCGCGCTGCTGCTGGGCGCAGGGCTGGCGTTATCGTCCACGGCCATTGTCAGCAAAGAGTTGACCAGCCTCGGTGAGATCTTCAGCAGTCATGGCCAGAACGCGATAGGCGTGTTGCTGTTTCAGGACGTCGTGGCGGTGTTGCTGCTGACCTTGGTGCCGGTGTTTGCCGGCAGCAGTGACCAAGCCTGGTACTGGGCGCTGCCGCTGACCCTGGGCAAGACCGTGGTGCTGTTCGTGGGCCTGTTGTTCGCCAGCCGCTGGTTGCTGCCGCGCCTGTTCCGTGAAGTCGCCGCGTCGCATTCGGCGGAGCTGTTTGTGCTGCTGGCGCTGGTGATTGTCTTGCTCACCGCCTGGCTCACCCACCTGCTGGGGCTGTCCCCTGCCCTCGGCGCGTTCCTGGCCGGCATGTTGCTGGGCGAGAGTCATTACCGGCACCAGATCGAAGCGGATATCCGCCCGTTTCGCGACATTCTGCTGGGGCTGTTTTTTGTCAGCATCGGCATGCTTATCGACCTGCAGTTGTTCGTCAGCCACAGCCTGTTGATCTTCGGCCTGACGCTCACGTTGATGCTGGTCAAAGGCATGGTGGTCGCGGCGCTGGTCAAATGGCGTAACAGCGACGCCGAAACGGCCTGGCGCAGCGGCCTGGCGCTGGCCCAGGGCGGCGAGTTCTGTTTTGCGCTGATGGCGCAGATGCAGCAGAGCCGGTTGATTCCCGATGAGTTCAACGGCTTGCTATTGGCCGCCACCTTCTGCTCGATGCTGCTGACACCGCTGCTGTTGCGTGCGGCACCGGCCGTTGCCCTGCGCCTGCACCGCAAGCCCAACCAGCAAGTGCAACTGGAGCAGATCACCGCGCTCAATGCCCAACTGCACGGGCACGTAGTGATTTGCGGCTATGGCCGCGTAGGCCAGTCCATTGGGCGCTTTATGCGCCGCGAACAACAGGCGTTTATCGCCCTGGATGATGACCCCGAACGGGTGCAGGAAGCCGCCACCGAGGACAGCAGTGTGCATTACGGCGACTGCCGCCGTGGCGCCTTGCTCAGCGCCGTCGGCCTGGAGCGGGCGCGGTTGGTGGTGATCGCGGTGGACAACAGCGATGTCGCCCTGGTGGTGCTCAAGGAGGCGCGGCAGATCAACCCCAACGTGCCGATCCTGGTGCGCACCCGCGATGACAGCCAGTTGGCTGAGCTCAAGGCCGCGGGCGCCAGCGAAGTGGTGCCCGAGTTGCTGGAGTCGAGCCTGATGCTCGCCGCCCATGCCCTGATCCTGCTGGGCCTGCCGGACCAACAGGTGCAGGCACGGGTGGATGAGGTACGGCACAACCGCTACCGCCTGCTACACGGTTTTTACCCGCCGCCACATACAGATGAAGAAGCGCCGATCAATCCTGACTGACCGCGCCGATCTTGTGGATCGACAGGTCCGCGCCGTAATACTCCTGCTCCTGTGTCAAGCGCAGCCCTTGCACGCGTTTGATCACGCCGTACACCAGCAAGCCGCCGCCAAACGCCACGACCACGCCCAGCCCGGTGCCGATCAACTGGCTGATCAGGCTCACACCGCCCAGCCCACCCAGGGCGGTCTGCCCGAAGATGCCGCAGGCAATGCCGCCCCACACACCACACAAACCATGCAACGGCCACACGCCCAGCACGTCATCGATCTTCCAGCGCGATTGGGCAGCGATAAAACACCACACGAACAAGCCGCCAGCCACCACGCCCGTGACCAACGCGCCCACCGGGTGCATCAGGTCGGAGCCGGCGCAGATCGCCACCAACCCGGCCAGGGGACCATTGTGCAGAAAACCGGGATCGTTACGGCCAATCACCAGGGCAGCCACGGTGCCACCGACCATGGCCATCAGCGAATTGACGGCCACCAGGCCACTGACGCCATTGAGGGTTTGCGCGCTCATCACGTTAAAGCCGAACCAGCCCACGATCAGAATCCACGAGCCCAGCGCCAGGAAAGGAATGCTCGACGGCGCAAACGCCACCAGGCGCCCTTCGCGATAGCGCCCATTGCGCGGGCCCAGCAGCAACACCGCCGCCAGCGCCAGCCAGCCGCCCATGGCGTGCACCACCACGGAGCCGGCAAAGTCGTGGAAGCTGGCGCCAAAGGTTACTAGCAGCCAGGCTTGCAAGCCAAAGTTGCCGTTCCACACCAGGCCTTCGAAGAACGGGTAAATAAACGCCACGATCAGCGCGGTGGCACACAACTGCGGCGTAAACTTCGCACGCTCGGCAATCCCGCCGGAAATGATCGCCGGAATCGCCGCGGCAAACGTCAGCAGGAAGAAAAACTTTACCAGGCCGTAACCATGATCGGCGCTGATGACGGCGGCCGGTTGCAGGAAGCTCACACCGTAGGAGATCCAATAGCCTATAAAGAAATAGGCCAGCGTTGAAATCGCAAAATCACTGAGGATTTTCGACAAGGCGTTGACCTGGTTCTTCTGGCGTACCGTGCCGACTTCAAGGAAGGCAAAGCCGGCGTGCATGGCCAGTACCATGACCGCGCCAATCAGGATGAACAGGGTGTTGGAACTGTGGACAAGGGTGTCCACTGCGCTTTGCAAGTTTTCCATGGAGGTTGGCAGGCCTGCATCAAGGCAAAAAGCACCAAAGCGGTTCAAGCCAGAGTTTCGCGCACTAAATTGGCACCGCCGGCTTCGCCCCTCTTCAGAGGCGTGAACCGCTTTAGCGCAGCGTTCAACACAACAGGCCGTTGCCGATAGGGTTTTTCCGCGAAGTTGAGTGATTTAGGGTAAGGTTTTTCAAGGTGTTTACCTCGACCGCCCGGATTCAGCGCAGGCCCTAAAGCCTGCGCACCAAGGCAAAGCAAAAGCTGTACCACACAATTGCACTGAACCTTCAGCCAACGCCGCGACTCGAAACCACACGTACAAATCAGCTACCCACGGAGACAACCATGGCCGGTAAAACAGCAAAGACTGCTCAAGAGATACTGATGGAGGATTTTCAAACCCTGGTCAGCGATACCGAAAAGTTGCTGGACGACACCGCCGTGCTGGCCGGTGACCAGGCTGACGAGCTGCGCACCAAGATCCACGAGAGCCTGCTCAAGGCCCGCGAGACCTTGCAACTGACTGAGGACTCACTGCGCGAGCGCGGCCAGGCGGCGATCACTGCCACCGAAGACTACGTGCAAGCCAACCCATGGCAGTCGGTCGGCATTGCTGCCGGCGTAGGCTTTTTGATCGGTCTGCTGGCTACAAGGCGCTAACCATGTCTATCGGCGAATCCAGCTCATCTTCGAGCGCACATTCCTCAGCAAGCGGTTCGACCTCCCGACGCCTGGGCGCAGCTGTGCTGGGCTTGCTGCACAGTCACGTCGAGTTGTTCGGCATTGAATTACAAGAGCAAAAGGCCCGCACCGTCAGCCTGTTGCTGTTTGCCGGCCTGGCGTTGGTGTTTGCCCTGCTGTTGCTGGTGGGGTTGTCGACACTGGTGATGATCCTGGTGTGGGATACGGGCTATCGCCTCACCGGTATCATCTGCCTGTGCGTGTTCTATAGCCTGGCCGCTGCGTTCTGCGGTGTGCGCTTGAAGGCGGCGGTGTTCGATGAGTCCACGCCCTTCCACGCCACGCTCGAAGAACTGGCCAATGACCGGGAGCGCCTGCTGCCATGAGCATGACTGAGATCCCGCAAAACACGTCACGCCGGGAAATGCGCAAAGCCTTGATCCGCCTGCGCATGGAAATGCACCGCCAGGAAATCCGGCATGAGTCCCAACAACTCATGGCGCCCCTGCACAAAATGCGCAACATGCGCCACAACTGGCAGGACAGCCTGGGCATCAAGCACGCGCCGTTGTGGGGCGTGGCGGCGGTCACGCTGATGGGCTTCTTTACCGGCAAAGGCGCCAAGGGCGGCAGCATCAGCAGCGTCACGCGCCTGGTGCGGCTGGGTGCCGGGTTGATCCCGCTGATCAAGTTGGCCATGCAGAGCTCTTCGCGCAAAAGCTGATACGCGTGAGCCGATGACCGCAATGACCAGACACGTGCTGGTCATTGCGGTTTTTTGCGCTGGCTGTTAATTGATATCGACTCGGCTTACCGCTGGATTCGCTTGCATCACAAAAGCCGAAGCGGGAAGCTGGAACTGTCATTCACGTTACGGAGAACCTGCGCCTTGGATTGGCCCACCCTGCTGACCCGCGAACGTCTTGGAAAACCCCTGCACAGCCCTGAAGAACTGGGCCGCAGCCCCTTCCACAAAGATCACGACCGCATTATTTTCTCCGGCGCGTTCCGGCGCCTGGGCCGCAAGACCCAAGTGCATCCGGTTTCGAGTAACGACCATATCCATACACGCTTGACCCACTCCCTGGAAGTCAGCTGCGTGGGGCGTTCACTCGGCATGCGCGTGGGCGAAACCCTGCGCAGCGCCCTGCCCGACTGGTGCGACCCGAGCGACCTGGGCATGGTGGTGCAATCGGCCTGCCTGGCCCATGACATCGGCAACCCGCCATTCGGGCATTCTGGCGAAGACGCCATTCGCCACTGGTTCCAACAGGCCGCCGGGCGCGGCTGGCTGGATGACATGAGCGGCGCGGAACGCAATGACTTCCTGAACTTCGAAGGCAATGCCCAGGGCTTTCGGGTACTCACCCAACTTGAATACCATCAGTTCGACGGCGGCACGCGGCTGACCTACGCCACGTTGGGCACTTACCTCAAATACCCCTGGACCGCCCGCCACGCCGACTCGCTGGGCTACAAGAAACACAAGTTCGGCTGTTATCAGAGCGAGCTGCCGATTCTTGAGCAGATCGCCCACAAGCTTGGCCTGCCCCAGTTGGAGGAGCAACGCTGGGCACGTCACCCGCTCGTCTACCTGATGGAGGCCGCCGACGATATCTGCTATGCGCTGATCGACTTGGAAGACGGCCTGGAAATGGAGCTTCTGCAGTACGCCGAAGTCGAGTCGCTGCTGCTGAACCTGGTCGGCGATGACCTGCCGCAAACCTATCGCCAACTGGGCCCAATGGACTCACGTCGCCGCAAGCTGGCGATCCTGCGCGGCAAAGCCATCGAGCACCTGACCAATGCGGCGGCGCAGGCGTTTGTCGAACAGCAGGACGCCCTGTTGGCCGGCACGCTGCCCGGTGACTTGGTGGAGCACATGCACGGCCCGGCAAAGCGCTGCGTGCTGGATGCCAAGGACATGGCGCGCAAGAAGATCTTCCAGGACAAGCGCAAGACATTGCATGAGATCGGGGCCTACACCACCCTGGAAATTCTGCTGAATGCCTTTTGCGGCGCGGCCCTGGAGCAACATGGCGGGCGCACGCCGTCGTTCAAGAACCGGCGCATTCTCGATTTGCTGGGCAATAGCGCGCCGGACCCCGCCTGGCCGCTGCACGCCTCTTTCCTGCGCATGATCGACTTCATCGCCGGTATGACCGACAGCTACGCCACCGAAATGGCACGGGAAATGACTGGGCGCTCCAGCCCTCAATAACGACTCCATCCAGCTGCCTGTTCCCTGAAGCGAATTGCCCTACGATGGGAACAGAGCGGCCTGATCGAATTCGTACAGGCGCACGAAGAATAATCACGCGCGCCCCCAACGGACCCGCCGAGTAATTCCTACTGCCCCCATCGACGCTTGCCTTACTGTGTGCTCTTTATGCCCAGCTATTCTCTTCGTATTGTTTTGGTGGAGGATCACCCCTTTCAACTCATGGCCACCCAGTGCCTGCTCAGAAGCTTCGGCTTCGATCAACTGACCCCGGTGGAAAACGCCGAGCAAGCCATACGCGTGATGAGTCAGTCCGAACACCCTTTCGACCTGATGTTATGCGACCAATGCCTGCCCGACCTGCCCGGGCTTGAATTGGTGGAAATCGCCAGCCGCCGGCGCTTCATCACCAGCGCTATCTTGTTAAGCGGTTTACCCACCTCGGAATTGGTTAACCTGACGATACAAGCCGCACAACGAAGTCTGCCCCTCCTTGGCTACTTATCAAAACCTCTGAACAAAGATGAACTTGAGCGATTAGTCCGCTCAACTTTTAACCCGCTCCTGTAGGATTTTAAACATCCCCTACAACGAAAAACGATTCGGGGTCCGCCGTAAATCTCCAAGCCTCCTTTCTTGTCTGGCTCATCCTCAAAACGCTCACATGCGCTGTCACGATTACCTAACAACTTGTAGGCCGATACCTTTTTAAATGTAGGAACTTTCCTGTTCTGCATCTACTCCGTGCGAGCTTCATACTGCGCACTCACCTTCTGAGCTAATGTGCCCGCTTTATCTGCACCTGCATGGAAAGTGACTATGAACACAGTTTTTATTATCGATGACCACCCCGTTATCCGGCTTGCCATTCGAATGTTGCTGGAGCACGAAGGTTACAAAGTCGTCGGCGAAACAGATAACGGGTGCGATGCCATACAGATGGTCCGTGAATGCCTTCCAGACCTGGTGATTCTCGACATCAGCATCCCGAAACTTGATGGCCTTGAGGTGCTCTGCCGGTTCAACGCCATGAACACCTCCATGAAAACCCTGGTGCTCACGGCCCAATGCCCCACGCTGTTTGCCACGCGCTGCATGCGCTCGGGGGCGGAAGGCTACGTGTGCAAGGAGGGTGACCTGAGCGAGTTGCTGAGTGCCATTCGCGCGGTGCTGTCCGGCTACAACTACTTCCCCAGCCAGGCCTTGAATGGCCCCGGAACCGAAGGCATGGATGCTCAAGAGCTGGAGCTGTTCAAGACCGTCAACGACCGGGAACTGATGGTCCTGCAACTGTTTGCACAGGGCCGCACTAACAAGGAAATCGCCAAAGGCATGTTCTTAAGTAACAAGACCGTCAGCACTTATAAAAAGAGACTCATGCAAAAACTTCAAGCCAAATCCTTGGTTGACCTCATCGAGATGGCAAAACGAAACGCGCTAGTGTGAGAAAGCGGATGCCCAGGCGTATAAAGGACTATCTAATAATACTAAGTGCCGGTTTGTACTTCAGCACGACTGTGCTCGCTGAGCACCAAACCAGCCCGGAACGCTTCACCCTCTTGAGTCGCGCGGGAGCTGTTCAACTGGACACTCATTTTGACAAGGCCCAGCGCCAGTGGCTGCAGAACAAACGTGAACTAACGCTGGGGACATCCACGCCCGACTACCCGCCCTTCGACCTCACTTCCAGCGGCCATGATTACGAAGGCCTTACCGCCGACTATGCAGGACTGCTGGCCAAGGCACTCTCCCTGCCCATCACTGTGATGCGCTACCCCTCCCGAGCGGCGGCCATTCGTGCCCTGGAAGCCGGGGAAATTGACCTGCTGGGCTCCTCCAACGGGTTTGAAGCTGCAACGCCGAACCTTATCCTCTCCGAACCCTATGCCGTGGACCAGCCGGTGCTGGTCACGCGCGAGGGAGAAACCCGCAGCCTCAGCGAAGGCCTCGACGGGCTGCGCCTGAGCCTTGTCTATCACTACCTGCCGCTCAATGAGGTGGAAAAGCTGTACCCCAAGGCGATCATCCGCGCCTACCCGTCTTATCAAAATGCCTTGAATGCAGTGGCCTTCGACCAGGCGGATGTGTTTCTCGGTGACACCATTTCCACCCATTACATGATCAACAAGGGCTATCTCAAAAACATTCGCATGGCCAACTTCGGCAAGCATGAAGCTTATGGTTTCAGTTTTGCCACACGCCAGGACAACCGGATGCTCCTCAGCATTGTCGATTCAGCCCTGGCCTCGGTGCCCATCAACGAAAGGGACAGCATTGCCAAGCGCTGGAGCGCCGGCAGCGACATCCTGCTGACCGACCAGAAACTGCAACTGACCCAGCGCGAAGAGCGTTGGCTCAAAGATCACCCGGTGGTCACGGTGATCGTCAACGAAACCTTCGCGCCCCTGACGTTCTTCGATGCGGACGGTAATTTTCGCGGGATCACCGCCGATCTGCTGGAGTTGATTCGCCTGCGCACCGGCCTGCGTTTTTCGGTGCAGCGCGGGCGCGACGTCAACGCGATGATCGATCAGGTCGCGGCTCAGAAAATCGATATGATCGGGGCCATCGTTCCAAGCAACGAACGAGACTCACAGCTTAATTTCAGCCGTCCTTACCTGGAAAACTCCTATGTGCTGCTGACGCGCAAAGAGCCAGGGGCGCCCACGAACATGGAGCAAATGGCAGGAAAGCGTCTGGCTATAACCCAGGGCAACCCCTTGGCCGCAACTTTGGGCAAGGACTTTCCTGAGATTCACCTGGTGGAAACCAGTGATACATTCAGAGCATCTGAGTTGCTCGCACAGGGACAAGTGGACGGGGCCGTGAATACCCTGGTGATCGCCAACTACTTCCTGTCTTCCCAGGTTTTCCAGGACCGCCTGCAAATCAGTGCCAGCATCGGCACGACCCCTGCGACCTTCACCCTGGCCACCTCGCGTCAAGCCACGGAGTTGAGCTCTATCCTCGACAAGGCCCTGCTCAGCATTGCCCCGGATGAAATGGGTGTGATCAACAGCCGCTGGCGTGGCTATACCGCCGCGTCCGACAGCTACTGGCGTAACTACCATCAATTGATCGCGCGCATCATCATCGGCACCGGGCTGTTGCTATTGATTTCCCTGGCCTGGAATGCCTACATGCGTCGCCAGATCAAGCATCGAAAAATGGCCGAACGCGCCCTCAACGATCAGTTCGAGTTCATGCGCGCACTGGTCAATGAGACGCCGCATCCGATCTACGTGCGCGACCGCAATGGGCTGTTGCAGACCTGTAACGACAGCTACCTGCAGGTGTTCGATGTCAAGCGCGAAGAGGTGATCGGCAAAAGCGTGACCCAGATGACCATGGCCCTGGCGTCGGAAGCAGCCCAGTATCATGCTGACTACCTGCGCGTAGTCGCCGAGGGCAACCCGCTGATCCTCGATCGCAGCCTGCATATCCACGACAGGAAACTGACCATCTACCATTGGATCCTGCCCTACCGCGACTCCACGGGTGAAGTCCAAGGCATCATCGGTGGCTGGATCGATATCAGTGACCGACGCCAGCTATTCGATGAACTACGCGCAGCCAAGGAGCGTGCCGACGAGGCCAACCGCGCCAAGAGCACGTTCCTGGCCACCATGAGCCACGAGATTCGCACCCCGATGAACGCCGTGATCGGCATGCTCGAACTGACGCTCAAGCGCGCCGACCAAGGGCACCTTGACCGTCCGGCGATCGAGGTGGCGTACAACTCGGCCAGAGACCTGCTGGAGCTGATCGGTGACATTCTCGACATCGCGCGTATCGAGTCCGGCCGCCTCAGCCTAGCGCCGGAGCGCGTCAACCTGCGGGAGGTGATTGAATCAGTGGTGCGCGTCTTCGACGGGCTGGCACGGCAGAAAACCCTCAGCCTGCTGCTGGAGTTCAAACCCGATCTGAACGATATCGAGGTGCTGATAGACCCACTGCGCTTCAAGCAGGTGCTATCGAACCTTGTCAGCAACGCGATCAAGTTCACCGAACAGGGGCAGGTCAAGATCAAGGTTGAGCTGCAGCCTACCCAGGCCCCGGAGCAGATCGAGCTGAGACTGGTGGTGGAAGACACCGGCATCGGCATCAGCCGGGAAGACCAACTGCGCCTGTTCGAACCCTTTGCCCAAGCGGACAACTCCGGGCAACTGGCCCGCAGTGGCGCGGGCCTGGGGCTGGTGATCTGCCGCAGCCTGTGCGCGATGATGGGCGGCCAATTGAGCCTGAGCAGCGTGCCCATGGTAGGCACCCAGGTGCACGTCAACCTCAGCATGCCTCGCCTGCAAGCGATCCAGGCGGAGGGTGAACACACGCCGCAAACGCCGGCCACCGCACTGGTGCTTAACGTACTGGTGGTAGACGACCACCCGGCGAACCGCCTGCTGATGTGCCAGCAACTGGGCTACCTGGGGCATAAATTCACCGCTGCCGAGCACGGTGCGGCGGGGTTCCAGGCCTGGCGTAAAGAGCATTTCGACCTGGTGATTGCCGACTGCAACATGCCCATCATGAATGGCTATGAACTGAGTCGCTCAATCCGTGAGTATGAGCAGCGCGAACAATTGGTGCCCTGCGTGGTACTGGGCTTTACCGCCAATGCCCAGCCAGAAGAAAGACAACGGTGCGTGCAGGCCGGCATGGATGACTGTCTGTTCAAGCCCATCAGCCTCACCGTATTGGAGCGCCAACTGGCACACATTGTCCCTAAAGCCGTGCACCAACGACTGGACCTCGAATGCCTGGAAGCGTTGACCGGAGGTGACCCCCATTTGAGTAGACGCCTGCTGGAGGAACTACTGAGCAGCAGCCATCAAGACCGCCAGATCCTTAGCGAACTGCTGGATCGACACGCGCCACTCTCGGAAATTATTGAGCAAGCCCACAAGATCAAGGGCGCAGCCCGTATCGTGCAAGCCCATTCATTGGCGGGGCAATGCGAAGCCTTGGAGCAAAGCTGTTCTCGCAATGAGGAGTGGGCCGTGATCGAAAGCGGTATCAAGGCCCTGGAACAACTCATGCAGGCACTGGAAAAGATGCTGCAGGTTCAACTGGATGAGCTGCAAAGCCAATAATCGCCAGGGCCGGTAGGGGCAGGAGTGAGCAAACGCGCCCCTACCCCAACCTGCCTTAGCACCAGCCGCTTCAGCAGTCGGTCAACCGCAGGAAAATCTCCGCCAGCCGCTCAATGCCCACCTGGTCCTGAGGGGTGAACCGGGCCAGCAATGGGCTGTCGAGGTCAAGAACGCCAATCAGGCGACCGTCCTTGACCAAGGGCACTACCAATTCACTGTTCGAAGCGCTGTCACAGGCGATATGGCCTGGGAACGCGTGCACATCCTCCACGCGCTGGGTTTGCCGCGTTGCCGCAGCCGCACCACACACGCCACGACCAAATGGAATGCGCACACAGGCGATCTGCCCCTGGAAGGGCCCCAGTACCAACTCTTCATTGCGATTGAGGTAAAAGCCCGCCCAGTTCAAGTCATCCAACTGGTTGAACAGGAACGCGGAAAACTGCGCACTGTTGGCAATAAAATCGCGCTCATCAGCCAACAACGACTCCAGTTGCGCGCACAGCATGGCATAGCCATCAAGGCCGCTGCCGGCCTGTTGTAAATCGATCATGGTTGACGTTCCAACAATTTAAGACCCACCCAGTAACGGGCGAATTGATAGGCACACCGGCCATTGCGGTTGCCCCGCCCAGTGGCCCAACGCACCGCGAGGACATCAAGCTGCTCATCGCGCTGCCACTGCAAGCCGGCCTTGCTGGCCAACTCGCCGATCCAGTGCTCCACCACACCCAGGAAATGCTCCTGGCTAAACGGGTAGAACGACAGCCACAGGCCAAAACGATCCGACAAGGCAATCTTGTCTTCAACCGCCTCGCTCGGGTGCAATTCGCCATCCACGCGCTTCCAGTTGTCATTGTCGCTCTGGTTTTCCGGCACCAGGTGGCGACGGTTGGACGTGGCATACAGCAGCACGTTTTCCGGCGCCTGTTCCAGGGAGCCATCGAGCACGCTCTTGAGCACGCGATAGTCGCCTTCGCCGGCCTCAAACGACAGGTCATCGCAAAACAGAATAAAGCGTTGGGGGAGCTTGAGCAGTTGCTCGACTACCCGCGGCAGATCCGCCAGGTGGTCACGCTCGATCTCGATAAGACGCAAGCCCGCCTTGGCGTGCTGGGCAAGCAAGGCACGAACCATGGAAGACTTGCCGGTGCCACGCGAACCCCATAACAGCGCATGGTTGGCGGGCAAACCGTCGAGGAACTGTTGGGTGTTGCGCGCCAGTTGCTCGCGTTGTTTATCGACACCGATCAGGTCCGACAGGCGCATGTCCAGGCTGACTTCCAGCGGCAACAGGAAGCCACTGCGGCCTTCGCGCTGCCAACGGGCGGCCAGGCATTGGCTCCAGTCGATCGCTTGGCGCGGGGCGGGTAACAACGGTTCCAGGCGAGCCAGCACCGCATCGGCGCGCTCAAGAAAGGCATTCAATCGAGAATCCACAGCTATTCCTCTGGCAACTTCTTGCAAAAGATGGCGTATTGGCAACCCTGCGGCACACTGCATGGGCTGCATCAAAAAAACGATTCATGCCGGGCGAGCCAAAGCGTGTGGATGTTCAGCTATGCTTGCCGGGCGAAGGGAAACGCTAAGTGGTTCAACACTCGATGGATATCAAGTTCGCCCACCGCTTGTCTTATAAACAAGCCAGATTGACTGTGCTGGTCGGTTTCGTCTTGGGAACCCTGCTCAGCCTGATCCAAATCGGCATTGATTATGCCAGTGAAGACGCATCCATCAACCGTGAAATACGCTCACTGATTGAAATCAGCCACAACCCGGCGTCACGCATCGCCTACAACATCGATGCCGAACTCGCCCAGGAACTGACCCTGGGCCTGCTGCACTCCCCTGCCATCATCCGCGCGCAGTTGATCGACAACAATGGGGTGGTGCTGGCGGACGTCAACCGCCCGCGCAAAGAAAGCAACTATCGGCCCGTCAGCGATTTTCTGTTTGGCGCCAATCGCCAGTTCGAAGACCGGCTGTTTCTCAGCCATATGCCCAACGACTCGCTGGGTGTGCTGCGCCTGGACGTCGACACCTATGCCTTTGGCAGCCGTTTCCTGCATCGCGCCGAGATCACCCTGCTCAACGGCTTCGCCCGCAGCCTGCTGCTCACCGGGATTTTGCTCGGCCTGTTCTACGTAATGCTCACCCAACCGCTGGTGCGCATTATCCGCGAGCTGAGCACACGCAAACAGGCGCGCCTGGATTGCCCACCGGGGCATGAACACGATGAAATCGGCGTGCTGGTCAGCGTCGCCAACCAGCAATTCGAAAACATGGAAACCGAGATCCAGCAGCGGCGCCACGCCGAAGACCGCCTTACGGAGTACCTGGGGCAACTTGAGAATATCGTTTCGGCGCGCACCCTTGAACTCAAGGCCAGCAACCAACGCTTGAGCCAGTCCAACGATGAGCTGGAGGCGGCGAAAATGACGGCGCTGGGCATGGCCCAGGCGCGGGCGGCATTCCTGGCCAATATGAGCCATGAAATCCGCACGCCACTCAACGGGCTGCTGGGCATGATTGCCCTGTCACTGGACAGCCCGCTGACCGCCGAACAGCGCCAGCAACTGTCCATTGCCCATGACTCAGGC
The DNA here is from genome assembly GCF_018135665.1 of Pseudomonas sp. B2021. Lineage (NCBI taxonomy): Bacteria > Pseudomonadati > Pseudomonadota > Gammaproteobacteria > Pseudomonadales > Pseudomonadaceae > Pseudomonas > Pseudomonas sp. B2021. Next base: position 2,035,774 of record NZ_SMOF01000001.1, on the reverse strand, counting down.
AAAGTGCTGGTGGAGTTGCTCAACGATATTCTCGACCTGTCCAAATTCGACGCCGGCCAGTTGGAACTGGAGCATATCCCCTTCGACCTGGGCTCCCTGGTGGAGGACACCGCCAACCTGCTGTCGCAAAACGCTGCGCCGAGTGTGGAGCTGACCTGCCTGATCGACCCGCAATTTCCCGCCCAGGTGATCGGTGACCCGACCCGTGTGCGGCAAATCGTCAGCAACTTGCTCTCCAATGCCTTGAAGTTCACCCGCTTCGGCCGCGTCGATGTGCGCCTGCGCGCCTTGGAAGGCCGGGTCAGCATCGAAGTGTGCGACACCGGCATTGGCATCGCCCAGGAAGCCCAGGTGAAAATTTTCCAACCGTTCACCCAGGCCGGCGCTGGCATCACCCGCCAGTTTGGTGGAACGGGATTGGGCCTGGCGTTGACCCATAACCTGTGCGAAGCGATGCAAGGTCGCTTGAGTATCAGTTCGGAGGTGGGCTTTGGCAGCCAGTTCTGCGCCGATCTACCGCTGCCGGCGCATTTGCCTGCCACACGCTATGCACCGCTCACCGGCGAGGTGATCGCCATCACCAACGCCGGCGGCGGGCTGACGGAGCTGCTCACCACGCTATTGCCCTCTTGGGGGCTGACGCCGCGCTGTTATTCCCAGGACGACGATTTGAGCGGGCTGGCGCCCGACCTGTTGATCACCGACTGCCCTGAGTGCTTGTTCCGCTTGCGCCCGGGCATCAGCGCGCCGATTCTGCTGGTCACCGCCTACGGCAACTTTTTGCCCAGCGCTGAAGTCGCGGCCCTGGCGCCGCTACAACAACAGGCACGCCCGTTGAGCCGTAACGCGCTGTACCAGATCTTGCAACGCAACCTGCGCAGCGACGCGCAACTGGTGCTCGACCCGGTACAGATAGAGGCCGCACCGCTTGCGCACCGTGCGCGCATCCTGTTGGTGGAGGACAACGCGGTCAACCAACTGGTGGCCAAGGGCATGCTCAGCAAGCTCGGGTGCGAGGTGATCGTCGCGGCCCACGGTGGCGAAGCCCTCAGGCTGCTGGAGGACCAGCGCTTCGATATGGTGTTGATGGACTGCAACATGCCCGTGATGGATGGCTATGAGGCCAGCCGACAAATTCGCCGCAGCGGGCGTTGGCCGGACTTGCCCATCGTGGCCTTGACCGCCAATGCGATGGCCGAAGAACGCGAGCGTTGCCGGGCGGCGGGTATGAACGACTACCTGGCCAAGCCGTTTCGACGGGAAGAACTCAACGCCTTGCTGGAACTGTGGGTACCGAAGACCACCAGCCTCTGACGGGTACCCGCACCGCGTAGGTCATTTGAGCAGGGCTTCGATCTCCTGGGTCAAGTCCTGGGGCTTGGTGGTTGGCGCAAAACGCTTGACCTGCTGGCCATCACGGCCGATGAGAAACTTGGTGAAGTTCCACTTGATGTTCTTGGAGCCCAGCAGACCCGGTGCCTGTTTTTTCAACTGCACGAACAGCGGGTGGGCATCGCTGCCATTGACGTCGATTTTCTTGAACAGCGGAAAACTGACGCCGAAGTTCAGCTCGCAGAACTCGGATATCGCACCTTCGTTGCCCGGCTCCTGCTTGCCGAACTGGTTGCAGGGAAAGCCGAGCACTACCAGGCCCTGGTCCTTGTATTGCTGCCAAAGCTGCTCAAGGCCCTTGTACTGCGGGGTGAAGCCGCATTTGCTGGCGGTGTTGACCACCAGAATGGCCTTGCCGGCAAAATCGGCCAAGGTTTTTTGTTCACCCTTGATGGTGGTGCAAGGGATGCTCAGCAGGGAGTCGCTCATGGCAATACCTCAAGTCAGCGAAAGAAGAACCTTATTCGTGTAGGAGCGAGCTTGCTCGCGAAAAACTCCCAGACGCCGCGTTCATTCAGGCGCCCCGCGTTATCGTTGACGTTTTTCGCGAGCAAGCGCGCTCCTACGGGGGCTATGCAAGCCTAGCGCGGCACCAGATCCAGGCATACCGAGTTGATGCAGTAGCGCAGGCCCGTCGGCGGTGGACCGTCCGGGAACACATGCCCCAGGTGTGCATCACATTTGGCGCAGGTGACTTCGGTGCGAATCATGCCGTGACTGACGTCGCGGATCTCGACCATTGCGCTATCGGCAATCGGCTCATAGAAGCTGGGCCAGCCGCAGCCGGAATCAAACTTGGCCTTGGAATCGAACAGCGGCTCGTTGCAGCAGATGCAGTGGTAGACGCCGTCGGTCTTGGTGGCGTTGTACTTGCCGCTGAACGGTCGCTCGGTACCCTTGAGACGGCACACGTTGTACTGCTCCGGATCGAGCATCGCCTTCCATTCGTCTACAGTTTTCTGCAACTTATCCATCGGTACACCTCGGCAACTGAAAAACCCTGATCTGTGTCTTTTCCATGGATCAGGCGGCACGTATGATTGCGCCTCTTCAAAACGCCAGTCTGGCACCCGCGCCACCGGCATTCAAACGTATTTATGGGTGCGGGCCGTGCAGGCTTCACCCTACGGTAGTGCCTACGCCGTCGGGATCGTTCATTTTCAGGATCACATCGCCATGCAGGTCAGCAAATCGAACAAGCTCGCCAACGTCTGCTACGACATTCGCGGCCCAGTGCTCAAGCACGCCAAACGCCTGGAAGAGGAAGGCCATCGCATCCTCAAGCTGAACATTGGCAACCCGGCGCCGTTTGGTTTCGAGGCGCCGGACGAAATCCTCCAGGATGTGATCCGCAACCTGCCGACCGCCCAGGGTTACAGCGACTCCAAGGGCCTGTTCAGCGCGCGCAAGGCGGTGATGCAGTACTACCAGCAGAAGCAGGTCGAAGGCGTCGGCATCGAGGACATCTACCTGGGCAACGGCGTGTCCGAGTTGATCGTGATGTCCATGCAGGCATTGCTCAACAATGGCGATGAAGTCTTGGTACCAGCCCCGGATTACCCTCTATGGACCGCCGCCGTGACCCTGGCGGGCGGCCACCCGGTGCATTACCTGTGTGATGAAGGCGCCGACTGGTTCCCGGACCTGGCCGACATCAAGGCCAAGATCACCCCCAACACCAAAGCCCTGGTGATCATCAACCCGAACAACCCGACAGGCGCCGTTTATTCCAAAGAAGTGCTGCTGGGCATGCTGGAGCTGGCGCGCCAGCACAACCTGGTGGTGTTCTCCGACGAGATCTACGACAAGATCCTCTACGATGACGCCGTACATATCTGCACCGCCTCCCTGGCCCCGGACCTGCTGTGCCTGACCTTCAACGGCCTGTCCAAGTCCTACCGCGTGGCGGGTTTCCGCTCCGGCTGGATCGCCATCTCCGGGCCCAAGCACAACGCGCAAAGCTACATCGAAGGCATCGATATGCTGGCCAACATGCGCCTGTGCGCCAACGTGCCAAGCCAGCACGCGATCCAGACCGCCCTGGGCGGTTACCAGAGCATCAATGACCTGATCCTGCCCCAAGGCCGCTTGCTGGAGCAGCGTAACCGCACCTGGGAATTGCTCAATGCCATTCCAGGCGTGAGCTGTGTGAAGCCCATGGGTGCGCTCTATGCATTCCCGCGGATCGACCCGAAAGTCTGCCCGATCCTCAACGATGAGAAGTTCGTGCTCGACCTGCTGCTGTCAGAAAAACTGCTGGTCGTGCAAGGCACCGCCTTCAACTGGCCGTGGCCGGATCACTTTCGCGTAGTGACCTTGCCACGCGTGGATGACCTGGAAATGGCCATTGGTCGCATCGGCAACTTCCTGAAGTCCTATCGCCAGTAAGGCAATTGACGCTGTACGACTCACAAAGGGTCGTACAGCGATTATCTGGCAACACTTCTGTGTCACTTACTTGCGGTTGTACTTCATTTGGCCTCTGCCGATGACGTACCCCCTATAATCACGGGGCGACGGGGTAGCATCGGGTCGATCACGGCTGACAATACAGGTGGGAAAATCCCTTCAAGGCCCTACGCCCGAGGTGTAGGACACAGTTTGAAATAGTCCCCCGGTTGAATCACCCCATGCCGCACCTTATATACCCCGCAGTGAGCGACATATTAAGCATGAGGAGAATTCTACAACCATGATGCGCATCCTGCTGTTCTTGGCCACTAACCTGGCGGTCGTACTGATTGCCAGCGTCACCCTGAGCCTTTTTGGCTTCAACGGGTTCATGGCGGCCAATGGGGTTGATCTGAACCTCAATCAGCTGCTGATTTTCTGTGCGGTCTTTGGTTTTGCCGGTTCGCTGTTCTCGCTGTTCATCTCCAAGTGGATGGCGAAGATGAGCACCAGCACCCAGATCATCACTCAACCCCGCACTCGCCATGAACAATGGCTGATGCAAACCGTGGAGCAGTTGTCTCAAGAAGCAGGCATCAAAATGCCCGAAGTGGGGATTTTTCCTGCTTATGAGGCCAACGCCTTTGCCACCGGCTGGAACAAGAACGACGCGCTGGTGGCCGTGAGCCAGGGCCTGCTGGAGCGGTTTTCGCCCGATGAAGTCAAGGCGGTGCTGGCCCACGAGATCGGCCATGTAGCCAACGGCGACATGGTCACCCTGGCACTGGTACAGGGCGTGGTGAACACCTTCGTGATGTTCTTTGCGCGGATCATCGGCAACTTTGTCGACAAGGTCATCTTCAAGAACGAAGAAGGCCGTGGCATTGCCTACTTCGTGGCGACCATTTTCGCCGAGTTGGTCCTGGGCTTCCTGGCCAGCGCCATCGTGATGTGGTTCTCGCGCAAACGCGAGTTCCGCGCAGATGAAGCCGGCGCACGCCTGGCGGGCACCAGCGCAATGATCGGCGCGCTGCAACGCCTGCGCTCCGAACAGGGCCTGCCGGTGCATATGCCGGACAGCCTGACCGCCTTCGGCATCAACGGCGGCATCAAGCAGGGCCTGGCTCGCTTGTTCATGAGCCACCCGCCGCTGGAAGAGCGGATTGACGCACTGCGTCGCCGGGGCTGATAGCCAGATGACTCGACAAGGGGCGATATGATCGCCCCTTTTTTGTGCATGCTGATTTCTCACCCTCCTCTGTAGGAGCGAGCTTGCCCGCGAAAAACTAACAGGCGCCGCGTTCATTCACCAAGCACGCGTTATCGTTGACGTCTTTCGCGAGCAAGAACTAGGCGTCCCCCTCGCTCCTACAAAAGCAAAAGCCCTTTCAGCGCCGGGTCAGCCGATAAGCACGCTCTTCAAGGCGGGTAACACCGTCCTGCAGGAACTTCCCGCTCTCCCCCAGGATGTCCCGCTCCTCCAGCCGCTCCAACATCCAATATGGCCCCAGCAGCACCTGCACCTCCTCGTTCGAAACAGCAAAAGGCGGACCGGCCTTCTGAGCTTGGTCGTAATCAAGAGTAATCAGCAACCCCTGGCAGCCTGAGGGCAGCAAGGCATTCAGGTGCTCGGCGTATTGCGCACGCATCAGCGGCGGTAAGGCAATTAATGCCGCGCGGTCATAAACGGCGCTGCAACCGGCCACTGCCTCAGCATCCAGACTGAAGAAATCGCCACACCACAGTTCGATCTGGCCCGCCTGGTAAACCTTGAAGGCGCCCTTCTGAGTGACGTGCGGCACAAGCCCCTGCTCGCTGAAGAACGCCTCCACCGCCTGCTCCGACAGCTCCACGCCCATTACCGGGTACCCCTGGCTCTCGAGCCATACCAAGTCCAGACTTTTGCCACACAACGGCACCAGCACCTTTGCCCCCTCGGGCAGCCCCAGCACGGGCCAGTGCCGTTGCAAATAGGGATTGACCTCGCGCTGATGGAAACCGATCTGATTGCTCGCCCAGCGGTCCTGCCAAAATTCAGGCTGCATGAATCACTCCGAAAATTCGATCAAAAGGCGCTAAAACTTATATTAGATTTAGATCAATGAGCTGATTGAAGATGGCTCCATCTTAACCCTCAGGACCCTGCTCATGCTCCCCAGCCTGTTTATCTCCCACGGCTCGCCCATGCTGGCCTTGCAACCCGGCGCCAGCGGCCCTGCGCTGCAGCGTCTGGCTGCCGAGCTGCCACGGCCCAAAGCCATTGTGGTGGTGTCGGCGCATTGGGAAAGCCCGCAGCTGCTGGTCAGCGGCAGTGCTGCACCCGAAACCTGGCACGACTTCGGCGGCTTCCCGCGCGAGCTGTTTGCGGTGCAATACCCCGCGCCGGGTGACCCACAACTGGCCAGTGAGATCGTCGAATTGCTGCACGCCGACGGTCTGGCTGCCAGCATTGATGAACGTCGGCCCTTCGACCATGGCACCTGGGTCCCGCTGTCGCTGATGTACCCGGCAGCGGACATCCCGGTGGTGCAAGTCTCCTTGCCCAGTCGTATGGGCCCCGCCTTGCAGACCCGCGTGGGGCATGCACTCGCCAGCCTGCGTGAACAGGGTGTGCTGTTGATCGGCTCCGGCAGCATCACCCATAACCTGGGCGAATTGGATTGGCGCGCCGGGCCGGAGACGATCACACCGTGGGCGCGGGAGTTTCGCGACTGGGTGGTCGACAGACTGGCGGCCAATGACGACGCCGCCTTGCATGACTATCGCCGCCAGGCGCCCCATGCCGTGCGCAGCCATCCCAGCGATGAGCATCTGCTGCCGTTGTACTTCGCGCGGGGTGCGGGCGCAGATTTCAGCGTGGCGCACCAAGGCTTCACACTGGGCGCCCTGGGCATGGATATCTATCGCTTTGGCTGACACCGTTACCCCTGTGGGAGCTGGCTTGCCTGCGATAGCGGTGTATCAGTCACACACTGGCTTGCTGACTCCAGGTGTATCAGTCACACACTGGCTTGCTGACTCACCGCTATCGCAGGCAAGCCAGCTCCCACAGTTGTTCGTGCCGGAGACTAAACATCAGGCAAAAAAAATCCCCGAACCAGTCGGGGATTTTTTATGTGCGATCAATCAGCCCAAGGGCGGATCAATCTTCGCGGTAGCGACGCAGCTTGAGCTGCTTACCGGCAACGCGAGTATCTTTGAGCTTGGTCAGCAGTTTTTCCAGGCCGTCTTCCGGCAGCTCCACCAGGGAGAAGCTGTCACGCACCTGGATACGACCGATGGCTTCACGCGCCAGGCCACCCTCGTTGAGGATAGCGCCCAGCAGGTTCTTGGCAGCGATACCATCACGCGCACCCAGCGCGGTACGGCAACGAGCACGGCCTTCAGCCAATGGCACTGGAGCACGACGCTCACGGTCGCCACGGTCTGGACGGTCACCGGAACGCTCTGGACGATCACCGCGTGGCGCGCTGTTCGGAACCAGTGGACGTTCTTTCTCGATGGCTGCCAGGGTCAGGGCTTGACCGTTGGTGGCTTTGCGCAGCAGAGCTGCAGCCAGGGCACGCGGGGTGCAACCGATATCGGCGGTCAGGCGGTCCAGCAGGTCGCCGTGAGTCGATTCAGCGTCAGCCACCAGTGGCGCCAGGCTGTTGGTCAGTTTCTTGATGCGCGCATCGAGAACGGCCTGAGCATCCGGCAGGCGGACTTCGGCAACTTTCTGACCGGTAACACGCTCGATCACTTGCAGCATGCGGCGCTCACGTGGAGTCACCAGCAGCAATGCACGCCCTTCGCGACCGGCACGGCCAGTACGGCCGATACGGTGAACGTAGGACTCTGGATCGTAAGGCATGTCAACGTTGAACACGTGGGTGATACGTGGAACGTCGAGGCCACGGGCGGCAACGTCGGTCGCTACAACGATGTCCAGACGGCCATCCTTGAGGGAGTCGATCACGCGCTCACGCTGGTTCTGGGCAATGTCACCGTTCAGCGCAGCGGCTTTGTAGCCTTTGGCTTCCAGGGCGCTAGCCAGGTCCAGGGTCGCTTGTTTGGTGCGCACGAACATGATCAGGGCGTCGAAGTCTTCGACTTCCAGCAGGCTCAATACAGCCGAGGTCTTCTGGTCAGCGTGAACCAACAGGTGAGCCTGTTCGATCGCGGTAACGGTCTGGGTCTTGGTCTGGATCTTCACGTGCTCCGGATCGCGCAGGTGGCGTTCGGCAATGGCACGGATGGACTGCGGCAGGGTGGCCGAGAACAGTACAGTCTGACGGGTCGCTGGCAGTGCCTTGAAGATGACTTCCAGGTCATCCATGAAGCCCAGCTTCAACATTTCGTCAGCTTCGTCCAGAACCAGGTGGTTCACGGTCGACAGAACTTTTTCGTCACGACGCAGGTGGTCGCACAGACGGCCCGGAGTGGCGACAACAATCTGTGCGCCATTACGGATTGCCTTGAGTTGTGGGCCCATAGGCGCGCCGCCGTAAACGGCCACAACAGTTACACCCGGCATTTGCTTGGCGTAGGTTTCAAAGGCGGTTGCTACTTGCAGCGCCAACTCACGGGTTGGCGCCAGGATCAGGGCTTGCGGCTCGCGCTTGGCAGGATCGATGCAATGCAGAATAGGCAGGGCGAACGCGGCGGTTTTACCGGTACCGGTTTGCGCCTGGCCAATCATGTCCTTACCGGCCATGATGATCGGGATCGATTGCTGCTGAATCGCCGAAGGTTCTTCGTAGCCGGTCGCTGCGACGGCTGCAAGAATATTCGGGTTAAGATTAAAAGCGGCGAAGCCGCCGGTTTCCTGGGTCATGGGTCTGCCTCTAAGTGCATCCGCAAAGACCCATGCTCCAAAGCTGCGCATGCCGTGTTGAGACTCAAGAGTCGCCCTGGCTGCTTTGTCGGCGGGGATTTGCGAAAACGAATGAATGAAAAAGATTCGTCAAGGGAGAGTCCGCTGTGCGGACGTGCAGCCGAAGCTGACTTCGGGGAATTGCGCTACCTAAACGCGGCCCGGTTAAAGGCCGGCGCGCACTATACCGGAAATAGCTGAAAAAGGGAGCTTTTTTTATCGTCAGGCACCGATAAAGCGCACTGCGTCACGCGTTTTGCAGATCCGTGCGCCAGGGTCTATTTTTCAGAGGCCCGGCCCTGTTGGCCATCAAGCTTAAACGGTTCACCCAACCATTGAGACCCTTTGGTCTGAAACCTTACCCGCGCCCCGAGGGCACACCCCATGAATCAAGCCAGCAGTAGCCGTGTCAGCCGCGCACTTGAGGGCCATGTTCTATTGCTGGGCCTGGACCGTGTGGCCAAACGCAACGCCTTCGACCTTGATTTGCTCAATGCGCTGAGCCTGGCCTATGGCGAATTTGATCGAAACGATGACGCTCGGGTGGCCGTGGTGTTTGCCCATGGCGATCACTTCACGGCTGGGCTGGACCTGGCCAATGTCAGCAGCGTGATGGCGGGCGGCTGGCAACCGCCGCTGGGAGGGTGCGACCCGTGGGGGGTGTTTGCCGGCCCGCGCGTAAGCAAGCCGGTGATCGTCGCCGCCCAGGGTTATTGCCTGACGATCGGTATCGAATTGATGCTGGCGGCGGATATCAACCTCTGCGCCAGCAATACCCGCTTTGCCCAGATGGAAGTTCAACGTGGGATCTTCCCGTTTGGCGGCGCGACATTGCGCTTTCATCAAATCGCCGGCTGGGGCAATGCGATGCGCTGGCTGCTCACTGGCGACGAATTCGACGCCCATGAAGCCCTGCGCCTGGGGTTGGTGCAGGAAGTGATGGCCAGTGAAGACCTGTTGCCCCGCGCCATCGAGTTGGCCAACCGCATTGCGCGCCAGGCACCGCTGGGTGTGCAGGCCACGTTGATGTCGGCGCGGCTGGCGCGGATGGAGGGTGAGGCCGTCGCAGCCGCCGCGCTGCCGCCCATGGTGGATAAACTGCTTAACAGTGAGGATGCCAAGGAGGGTGTTCGGGCGATGATCGAGAAGCGGCCGGGGGTGTTCAAGGGGATTTGAACGAACTGAATTAGCGGTCGGCAGTGAGGGCCTCTTCGCGGGCAAGCCCGCGAAAGCGCCCGAACTGACAACTAAGTTGCTGGCCGAATCGCCTTGATCAACGGCTGCAACGAATACCCCAACCGCGGCGCCAAGGCTTCGGCGCGGGCCGACAGCGCCTCCAGGTCCAGCTCCTGATCCAACTCCGAAGGCACCAACAGAATCACATTGCCCTCCTTCACCGGCAGCTCCCAGTAATGCCGGTGGTACAACCCACGCAGCAACGCCGCCCCCAGCGGTTTGCCATCATCGGTGGCCCACTGGTTGATCACCAGCCAGCCGCCGGGGTTGAGTTTCTTCTGGCAGTTTTCCAGAAAGGTCCAGGCCAGATGCCCCACGCCCGGGCCGACATCGGTGTAGAGGTCGACGAAAATCAGATCGGCAGATTCGGCACTGTCGAGCAATTGCAGCGCGTCACCAATGCGGATGTACAAGCGCGGATCGTCATCCAGCCCCAGATATTCAATCGCCAGGCGCGGTACATCGGGGCGCAGCTCAATGGCTTCGACATCGTCCAGCGCCAGGAACTTGAGGCACGCCTGGGTCAACGTGCCCGCGCCCAGGCCGAGAAACAACGCACTCTCCGGCTGCTCATGGCACAACGCACCGATCAGCATCGCGCGGGTATAGTCGTACTCCAGCCAGCTCGGGTCAGCGGTGAATACACAGCTTTGCTCAATGGCATCGCCGAATTCGAGAAAGCGGTAATCCGCCACTTCAAGCACACGGATCATGCCGAATTCATCATGGACTTCGGCCAGCAGGCGCTCGACACGCTCCTCGCTCATCACTACTCCTAAAGGGTCTACCGCACGACAAAGGCGCGATTGTCGGCCAAGCGGCAGCCACAGGTCACGTACTAATTGCTGCTAACATTGACGCCCCGACATCCACCCGCAAACGAGTTCATGATGAGCCAACCCTGGAGCCCCGATAGCTGGCGAGCCCTGCCGATCCAGCAGCAACCCCAATACCCGGACGCTGCCCACTTGCTGCAAGTGGAACAAAGCCTGGCGAGCTACCCGCCCCTGGTGTTTGCCGGGGAAGCCCGCGAATTGCGCCGTCAGTTTGCCGAAGTGACCCAGGGCCGTGCCTTCCTGCTGCAAGGTGGCGATTGCGCCGAGAGCTTTGCCGAGTTTTCCGCCGCGAAGATCCGCGACACCTTCAAGGTGCTGCTGCAGATGGCTATTGTCATGACCTTCGCCGCCGGTTGCCCGGTGGTGAAAGTCGGGCGCATGGCCGGTCAGTTCGCCAAGCCACGCTCGGCCAACGATGAAACCATCGACGGCATCACCCTGCCCGCCTACCGTGGCGATATCGTCAACGGCATCGGCTTCGACGAAAAAAGCCGCGTGCCAGACCCGGACCGTCTGCTGCAGTCCTACCACCAGTCCACCGCCACCCTCAACCTGCTGCGCGCCTTTGCCCAGGGCGGTTTCGCGGACCTGCACCAAGTGCACAAGTGGAACCTGGATTTCATCGCCAACTCCGCCCTCGCCGAGAAGTACAGCCAACTGGCCGACCGCATCGACGAAACCCTGGCCTTCATGCGCGCCTGTGGCATGGACAGCTCGCCGCAATTGCGCGAAACCAGCTTCTTCACTGCCCACGAAGCGTTGCTGCTCAACTATGAACAAGCCTTCGTACGCCGCGACAGCCTGACCAACGACTACTACGACTGCTCGGCACATATGCTGTGGATCGGCGACCGCACCCGTCAGTTGGACGGCGCCCATGTCGAGTTCCTGCGCGGGGTAAACAACCCGATCGGCGTGAAGGTCGGACCGAGCATGAACCCTGACGACCTGATCCGCCTGATCGACATCCTCAACCCGGATAACGACCCCGGCCGCCTTAACCTCATCGCCCGTATGGGGGCAGGCAAGGTCGGCGACCATTTGCCCAACCTGATCCGTGCCGTGCAGCGCGAAGGCAAGCAAGTGCTGTGGAGCTGCGACCCGATGCACGGCAACACCATCAAGGCCAGCAGTGGCTACAAGACCCGTGACTTTGCGCAGATCCTTGGCGAAGTGAAGGATTTCTTCCAGGTGCACCAGGCAGAAGGCACCTATGCTGGCGGGATCCATATCGAGATGACCGGGCAGAACGTCACCGAATGCATCGGCGGCGCACGGCCGATCACCGAAGATGGCCTGTCGGACCGCTATCACACCCATTGCGACCCACGGATGAATGCCGATCAGTCGCTGGAGTTGGCGTTTCTGATTGCCGAGACCTTGAAACAGGTAAAGCGCTGACGCTTTATCGACCGGGATGACGCCATCGCGGGCAAGCCCGGCTCCCACATTTGAACGCGTTTCTCTGTGGGAGCCGGGCTGGCCCGCGATAGGGCCCTTAAAGGCTGACATCCCGGTTCAGCATCGCAGCCCTCAATCGGGCAGCGCTGGGCCGTTGGCAATTGAGCTGAACCTGTTCCAGCCCTAGCCAGTCGGCCATTTTGCGTAGGTTCAATGCCAGCGCCAGCATGCCTTCCTCATCCAGCCCCGGCTCTTCCTCGTGCACGGCATGTACGGCCAGGCGCCCATGGGCACGCTCGGCCCGCAGGTCGACGCGCGCGGCAATGCGCTCGTTGTGCAGAAACGGCAGCACGTAATAGCCATACACGCGCTTTTCTTGCGGGGTGTAGATCTCCAGCCGATAGCGAAAGTCGAACAAGCGCTCGGTGCGGCTGCGCTCCCATATCAGCGAATCGAACGGTGACAACAGTGCGCTGGCCGGTACGTTGCGCGGCAGTTTCGGCTGCGCCAGGCAATACGCGGGTTGCTGCCAACCCCGCACCTGGCACGTCAGCAGTTGCCTATCCTCGACCAGCTCGGCCAAGCGGTTGCGGCTGTCGGCGGGCTCGAGGCGAAAATAATCGCGCAGGTCTTTTTCGGTGGCGACACCCAATGCCGTCGCACTGTGCAACAGCAAGCCGCGCTGCGCTTGAGCCTCACCCATGGAGACATTGAGCACCTCGGCGGGGATAACGCGTTCGGGCAAATCATAAAGCCGCTCGAACCCTCGGCGACCGGCAACCGTGACCAAACCAGCGGCGAACAGCCATTCCAGCGCGTGCTTTTCATCACTCCAATCCCACCAAGGCCCGGCACGCTCCTCGCGGGTCGACAAGCTGCCGGCCCCCAAGGCGCCCTGCTGTTCGACGATGCGTAACACGCGCTGGATAGTCGCCTGCTGTTCACGGCCAAAACGTGCCATTTGCGCATAGATCCCCTGCCCTTGCCGCGCGCGCTCCATGCGCCACTTCATCAGCGGGTACAGGGCCATGGGCAGCAGCGACGCCTCATGCCCCCAGTATTCGAACAGTGAGCGTCGCCGCCCCTGGCTCCAGGCGGCCTGCTCAAGGATCGACGGGGAATAAGAACCAAGGCGGGAAAACACCGGCAGATAGTGGGAACGCACCAGCGCATTGACCGAGTCGACCTGTAAAACGCCCAGGCGTTCGATCAAGCGGTTGAGGTGCGCAGCCTTTATCTGTGCAGGCGCCTGGCGCCCGGAAAATCCCTGGGCAGCCAGCGCCATGCGTCGAGCTTGCTTGAGTGAAAAACACAGGTCAGCGGGCATGGCAATCTCCATAGAAGCTCGCCCCCTACCCTACTGCATCCGCGCTTATTTTCGCAGCGGGTCTTCCCAGAAATGCCGATGGCTTTCCTGCGCGACGTCGGCGCGATTGAGCCCGATGTCCTTGAGGGCTTCATCGCTCAGGGTCGCCAGCATCTGGCGCTCCTGATGCAACAGCTGCCAACGCGCGAATGTGTGAAACAACCCGGCAAACGGCCATTTATCCGTCGATATGAAACCTTTTTGACCTTTCATCTTCTCGCCCTCCAGTGGGGATGACGACAGTGTGTGCCGGGCATTATGATCAATCCAACGAATGTTTCTTATGCATTACATCTCGGAGATTGATCAATTGTCCGCCTATCCCAGCATCGACACAGACGTGCTGCGCACCTTCGTCGCCATTGCCGACCAGGGCGGTTTCACCCGCGCCGGCGAGCAGGTCAACCGCACTCAATCGGCGGTGAGCATGCAGATGAAGCGCCTGGAAGAGGACATACTGCAGCGCAAACTGTTCGAGCGCGATGGCCGGCAGGTACGGCTCACGCCCGAAGGCCAGGTGCTGTTGGGTTATGCGCGGCGCATCCTGAAATTGCACAGCGAGGTGTTCAATACCTTGCGCGAGCCCCACATGGTGGGCTTGGTGCGCATCGGCACGCCGGATGACTACGTGATGCGCTTTCTGCCTGGGATCCTTAAGCAGTTTTCCAAAGCCTACCCACTGATTCAGATCGAAATGCACTGCGAAGCATCGACCGTATTGATGCAGCGGCGGGACCTGGCGTTGACCGTGATCAGCCGCGAACCTGGAAACGATCTGGGTGAGTTATTGCGTACCGAACGCATGGTGTGGGCAGCATCGCCGTGCTTTTGTGTGGAGGAGCACGATGCCCTACCCCTGGCGGTGTCCGGCGACGAGTGCCTGTACACCCATTGGGCACGTGCCGCACTGGACGCGGCTGGGCGAGATTATCGCCTGGCCTATCACAGCTCTAACGGAGCAGCGATCCTGGCGGTGGTGAGTGCGGGCCTGGCGGCGATGGTCAGCATGGAAAGCCTGGTCACCGACGACCTGCGCGTGCTCGGCAGCGACGAAGGCTTCCCGCCTTTGCCGTCGATGAACCTGCGCTTGCTGCGTAACCCGCAGATGACCTCGCCGATCACCGAATGCCTGGCGGACTACATCGTCGAAGGCTTCAAACTTTAAAGGTCAGCATCACCGCGCACACCACCAAAAAGCCACAGAAGAGGCCGCGCAACAGACGCTCCGGCAAGGCATGGGCCACTTTCACGCCCCAACTGATACTCAGCAGCCCCCCCACCGCCAGCGGCAGGCCGATCATCCAGTCCACCTCGTGGTGCCAGGCATAGGTGACCAGGGTCACACCGGTGCTGGGCAGCGCCAAGGCCAGGGACAAACCCTGGGCGACCACTTGAGCGGTGCCGAACACACTGGTGAGCACGGGTGTGGCGACCACCGCGCCCCCTACCCCAAATAATCCGCCCATGGATCCGGACGCTGCGCCCAACACACCCAGCCAGGGCCAGGAGTAGCGCATCTGCGCCGTGGGCGGCGCGTTGCGGGTGAACATGCGCAATAGGTTGTAGGCCGACAACGCCACCAGGAAAACAATAAAGCCGATGCGCATTGCCCCGGCATCCAGCCCCACCGCCCAGATCGACCCCAGCCACGCAAAGCAGAAGCCCATCACGCCCAGCGGCAAGGCGTGGCGCAACTCGATGCGATTACGCTGGTGATAGCGCCACAGGGCGAGCATCACATTGGGTACCACCATGACCAGCGCGGTGCCTTGGGCAATTTGCTGATCCAGGCCGAACAGCACGCCGAGCACCGGAATGGCTATCAGCCCGCCGCCAATGCCAAACAACCCACCCACGGTGCCCAGGGCTGCGCCCAATATCAGGTACATGACTAAATCCAACACCACGCACTACTCCGCAATCCCAAGACTGGCATGCTACGCAGTCAGCTCTGGTATGGAAACGCACAGCAACGCACAATGGCTATGCCAATATCGCACAAGCGCTCGCCTATGAACCCCAATACTCTGACCGACCAACTGAGCCTGTTTCTCGATGTGATGGAAACCGGAAGCTTTTCCGCTGCCGCACGACGTCATCCACTGACGCCCTCGGCAGTAGCGCGTCGAATCGACAGCCTGGAAGGTTCAGTGGGTAGCCGCCTGTTCCAGCGCAGCACCCACGCGGTAGTGCCTACACCTGCCGGCTTGGCCTTTGCCGAACGCGCGCGGCGGATTGTCAGTGAACTGCAATTGGCGCGGGCCGAAGCGGTGTCCCTGAGCCATGCGCCGGAAGGGTTGATCCGGGTAGATGCACCGGCAGCGTTTGGTCGCCGCCACCTGGCGCCGGTGATCGCGGACTTCTTGAACGTGTATCCAGGGCTGGATGTGCACCTGCACTTGATCGACAGCTTTGTCGATATGCAAGGCGCACACCTTGGCAAGGTAGACCTGGTGCTGCGCGCCGGGCATATCGTCGACACTCGTCGGATCGCTACACCCCTGGCGAGCATCGTGCGCATTGCCTGTGCGAGCCCGACCTATCTGAAAACCCGCGGCACACCCACCCATCCGCGGGAACTGAGCGAGCATGACGGCCTCGATTGGGATGGCCTGGCGCCGATGTTCGCCTGGCGCTTTGAACTGGACGGGCGCCGCACTACCTATCGCCCCCGGCGCATCCGCATGAGCGCCAATAACGCCGAGGCGCTGCTTTCGGGCGCACTGGCCGGGCTGGGCATCGCGCACCTGCCGACCTGGTTGGCCAGTGAATATCTGGTGCGTGGAGAACTGTTGCCGCTGTTTTGTGCAAACGGCTTGCCCAGCCCCGAAACCGCCGGCATTTACGCGCTGCGCCTCGAACAACAGCCCAACGCACGTAGCCGATTATTGCTCGAATACCTCAAATCCCGTTTCAGCCCGGTGCCGCCCTGGGATCTGGCATTGCAAAGCGGCCTGGTCTGACCACTTGGATAGAATTATCTGGCGCATTAAAGATTCGCCCGCTAGATTCCAGCACAGACACGTTTTTTCGAGGCACCACAATGAGCAAAAACCCTGACCCCTGCCAATCCCTGCTGCTGGATAACCAGTTGTGCTTCGCCCTGCACTCCACCTCGCTGCTGATGACCAAGGTCTACAAGCCCCTGCTCCAAGCCCTGGGCCTGACTTACCCGCAATACCTGGCCATGATGGTGCTGTGGGAAGAGGATGGATTGACCGTCGGCGAAATCAGCAGCCGCCTGCTGACCGACCCTGGCTCGCTGACGCCGCTGCTCAAGCGTCTGGAAGCTGAGGGCCTGCTCAGTCGCACCCGCAGCCGCGAAGATGAGCGGGTGGTCGTAGTGGAACTGACCGACGCCGGCCGCGCGTTGCGAGGGAAGGCCATGGATGTTCCCCAATGCATCCTCGGCGCCAGCGGGTTGGACATCGAACAACTGCGCACGCTGCAAAACGATCTGCTGGCGCTGAGAGGCAACCTTCAAGACAGCCTGTAATACCGCCCGGAGCCATCACTCCCCCTCTCCAGTTAAACGGCTCAGATTAGTCCTATAGTCCGAGCCGTATTGCTCACGTCATAAAGCACTTTCTTCTTACAACCTAAGCGCGGCGGTCGGAAAAATTCGGCTTTTTAAAATTTAACTTGCGCGCAAAATATTAGCGGAATATATTCGCTACAAATTACTTAGCGCGCAAATATTTTGCGCAAAAACCCGCGAGGAAAGTCCCATGCAAACTCTCTATACCGCCGTAGCCACTGCCACCGGCGGCCGTGATGGCCGTGCTGTTTCCAGCGACAACATCCTTGACGTCAAACTGTCCACCCCGAAGGAATTGGGCGGCGCCGGTGGCCAGGCCACCAACCCTGAACAACTGTTCGCTGCCGGCTACTCGGCTTGCTTTATCGGTGCCCTGAAATTCGTCGCCAGCCAGACCCAACGCAATATCCCGGATGACGTATCGATCACTGCCCATGTAGGCATCGGGCAGATCCCCGGCGGTTTCGGCCTGGACATCGACCTGCACATCAGCCTGCCGGGCCTGGCCCAGGACGATGCGCAAAGCCTGGTCGACGCCGCCCACCAAGTCTGCCCGTACTCCAACGCTACTCGCGGCAACGTTGATGTGCGCCTGCACGTAGCCGTGTAACGACCACTACCACCCCCAGGAGGAAACATGAAAACGATCGGCAAAATGCTCACCGGCACCCTGCTTGCCCTGTCTATCACCAGCGCCTTCGCCGCTAACGGTGATATCGAGCACAACACCCAGGCCTTCCTGGATGTATTGAATTCGGGTACCGGCAAGCCGCTGGAACAACTGACACCCCAAGAGGCGCGCGCGGTGCTGACTGGCGCCCAGGCCGGGGTGAAGCTGACCCTGCCCAAGACGGATGTGAGCCAGAAGACCATTCAAGTCGACGGCCAGCCGCTTGACCTGACCATCGTGCGACCGGCCGGGGTCAAGGGCACTTTGCCGGTGTTTATGTTTTTCCACGGGGGCGGCTGGGTGCTCGGGGATTACCCGACCCATGAACGCCTGGTACGTGATCTGGTAGTGGGCTCGGGGGCGGTCGCGGTATTCGTCAACTACACGCCATCACCGGAAGCGCATTACCCAGTGGCGATCAACCAGGCCTACGGTGCAACCAAGTGGGTCGCTGAACACGGCAAGGAGATCAATGTTGATGGCAAACGTCTCGCCGTGGCAGGCAATAGCGTCGGCGGTAATATGGCGGCGGTGGTCAGCCTGATGGCCAAGGATAAGGGCACGCCAGCCATCAAGTTCCAACTTCTACTATGGCCGGTGACGGACGCCAACTTCGACACAGGCTCCTACAACCAGTTTGCCGAGGGGCACTTCCTCACCAAAAACATGATGAAATGGTTCTGGGACAACTACACCACCGATGCCACTCAGCGCGCCGAGATCTATGCTTCACCATTGCGGGCTACAACTGCGCAGCTCAAAGGCTTGCCGCCTGCGCTGGTGCAGACCGCCGAGGCCGACGTGCTGCGTGACGAAGGTGAGGCGTATGCCCGCAAGCTGGATCAGGCAGGTGTACCGGTGACGGCCGTACGCTACAACGGCATGATCCACGACTACGGCTTGCTCAATGTGGTCAGCCAGGTGCCTGCGGTACGTTCGGCCTTACTGCAAGCATCAGATGAGTTGAAACAACACTTGAAGTGATCAAGTAGACGCCAAAAAAAAGCCCGACTCAAGGTCGGGCTTTTTTTCGTATCGCCGGGGCCAGAATTACTTCTTGGCGCGACCTTTGTACGAACCACCTTCACGGGTGTCGATCTCGATCAGGTCGTCGATTTCGATGAAATCGGCCACTTGCAGTTCGGTACCGTTGCTCAGCTTGGCAGGCTTCATCACCTTGCCGGAAGTGTCGCCGCGAGCGGAGCCTTCGGTGTAAGCAACCTTACGCACGATGGTGGTCGGCAGTTCTACGGAAACCAGGCGCTCTTCGAAGAAGATCGCTTCGCAGACGTCTTCCATGCCTTCTTCGATGAACGGCAGAACGGCTTCGATATCTTCAGCGTTCAGCTCGTACATGGTGTAGTCGGTGGTGTCCATGAACGTGTAGGTGTCGCCGCTGATGAAGGACAGGGTCGCTTCTTTGCGGTCGAGGATCACGTCGTCCAGTTTGTCATCGGCGCTGTAGACGATTTCGGTCTTGTAACCGGTCAGCAGGTTCTTCAGCTTGGTCTTCATGATTGCGCTGTTACGACCAGACTTGGTGAACTCAGCTTTCTGAACCAGCCAAGGGTCGTTTTCGAGACGGATCACTGTACCGGGTTTCAGTTCTTTACCAGTTTTCATTGCGTATATCCGAAATTTGGATGGGATTGACAAAAATCAAGGTGGCGTATCATATCCAACTTTCATAAAACTGTACCAGCGCCGTCGCAAGATCGGCCTGCAAGCCTTGTTCCAGACACCAGTTCTGCGCGTGCTGGCTGACCTCCGGCCAATGTTCCAGCAGCATTTTCCAGGACTGTGCCATATCGCCATCAGCGTTCCAGGCTTGCCAGAGCGTAACGACGGCAGCCTTGGCGGTCGGCGAAAGTGCGGCGGTGTACAGTTCCAGGAAGGCGTCGAGCTTGTCCAGGTGGATGTCTTCGTCCTGGCGGTAGATGTGCCACAGCAATGGCCTGCCCGCCCACTGGGCACGCACGAATGAGTCCTCGCCACGCACGGCGTTGAATTCGCAGCACCATAGCAATCGGTCATATTGCTCCTGACGCACGAATGCAATGACCTGTACGGTCAGCGCACCACGCACCTGGATGTCACCTGCGGACAAGCTGTTCACGCCCAGCCAGCGTTGCACATCCCCCAGAATGCGCCCTTCCGGCACCAGCAAGTGCGTCCCACGCCTATCGGCTGCCAATACGTCCAGCCAGCCGGCCAAGCCGTCATTCTCATAGGCAAACAGCGACATCAAACGCGCACCGGCCGTCGGAGCAACACCCAGGCTTTGCAGGAACTGTTGCTGCGCGAGGTCATCCTGCTGAAATGCCTGGCGGCGCTCCAACAAGCCGGCTTCGCGCAACAGGCCGCCGGTGCCTGGGCGAAAACCGGGGAAGAAAAAGTATTTCTGCACGCCCTTGTACTTCACCGAAGGCAAGCGATGGCAGCCCACCACCCAGTCTTCGGCGCTGAGGTAATCGAGGTTCATCCACAAGGGCGCACGCTCACGCTCGGCCATGCGGTCCATGTACTCAGGCGGTAGCTGGCAGGCGAACGCGGCAATCACCACATCGGCAGGGTGTGCGCCCGGCCATTCGGCCGGCCAGTGACGCACTTGCACGCCCTCTTGCCATTGCTGGCCCACCTGCACATCAATGTCCGGGCACATGCGTTCGAAGGCCCGCAGGTCGTCGACCCACAAACGCACGTCACAGCCCTGCTCCACCACCAACTGCCGGGCCAGGCGCCAGGTCACGCCGATGTCGCCGTAGTTGTCGACGACACTGCAAAAAATATCCCAGCGGGCTTTCATTCCGGGCTCCATCGATCAAAGGTCTGATTGTCCGCATAAATGCGTGGATGCAGAAGGCTTGATCGCGATTATTCTGCACGGAGGCTGTGCGACAATCACCGCCATGCCGTCAATGCCTGCCAGGAGGCCCTTATGTCTGACCGTCCGTTATCGCTGTTCAAGCTCTGCATCGCGATTGCCGCAGGCGTGTGGCTAGGGTTTATCGCCATTGCGCTGACCACCTGGCTGGCGTCTCGCTACCTGTTCCCCCAGAGCCTGGCGCCGGTGGCACAGGCGGTTCAGCAATTGGGCCAACCGGCGATGGTTGAGCCGCAGCCACCGAACCGCCTGTTCGAACAGTACCAACAGAACCTGCATAAACAGGAACAACAACAGGCTCTGGAACAGGCCCGAAGCAACGCGCGTAACCTGTCCAACCCCAAATGCCAGTTCTGGCTGCAACAAGACCAGAACGCTCCCAATGAAAAGACGCGGGCCAATGTCCTGCAATTCTGCGATTGATGCCAGATACCGCCATGAATAAACACGCCGTGCTCCAGTTGATCCTGGAAAAGCTCACCGTCGACCTCGACATCGTCCAACGCGCCGCGCAGACCGCTTACGAAACCGCGACCCACGAAGAAAACATCGCCGAGAACAAATACGACACCCTCGGCCTGGAGGCTTCGTACCTGGCCACCGGGCAGGCCCGGCGAGTGGAGGAGATCAAGCAATCGCTGGTCTTGTGCCAGCAATTGCAGCTACGTGCGTACGATGATCAACGTGGGATAGAGACAGGCACGCTGGTAGGCCTGGAAGACGAGGACGGTCGCCAGCAATGGCTGTTCCTGGCGCCGGATGCAGCGGGTTTGAAAGTGGATGTGGTCGGGCAACCAGTGACCGTCATCACGCCGCGCTCGCCCTTGGGCAAAGGCCTGCTGGGCAAGCGTATCGATGAAGAGGTGGAGATTCTGGTGGCCGGCGCTCGGCAGTACTTTACGGTGACCGAGGCCAGATAACCTACGGCCCCTGTAGGCGCGAGCTTGCTCGCGCCTACAGGGTAATCGTGTCAGTGGACGGGCAATTCGACGCCGTCGAACAGCTCTTCCAGCTCTTGCTTGTTGTGGCACTGAATCGCCTTTGCCATCACTTCGCGGGTCAGGTGCGGGGCGAACTTCTCGATGAAATCGCACATGAAGCCGCGCAGGAAAGTACCGCGGCGGAAACCGATCTTGGTCACGCTGGACTCGAACAATTCGCTGGCATCCAGCACCACCAGGTCTTTGTCCAGGTTGGTGTCGACCGCCATCTTGGCAACGATCCCGACGCCCAGGCCGAGGCGCACATAGGTCTTGATCACGTCGGCATCGGCAGCGGTGAACACCACCTTGGGCGTGAGGCCGCGATGGCTGAAGGCTTCGTCGAGCTTGGAACGGCCGGTAAAGCCGAACACATAGGTCACAATCGGGTATTCAGCCAAGGCTTCCAGGGTCAGCTTCGGCAACTTGGCCAACGGGTGCCCCTGAGGCACAACCACGCAACGGTTCCAGCGGTAGCAGGGCATCATCACCAGGTCGCCGAACAGTTCCAGGGCTTCGGTGGCGATGGCAAAATCGACGGTGCCGTCAGCGGCCATTTCGGCAATCTGCATCGGCGAACCCTGGTGCATGTGCAGCGCCACGTCCGGGTATTGCTTGATGAAATCGCGGATCACCGGCGGCAGTGCATAACGTGCCTGGGTGTGAGTGGTGGCGATCGACAAGGTGCCTTTCTTCTCGTTGGAGAATTCCTGGGCAATCTGCTTGATGCTTTCGACTTTACGCAGGATCTCGCCGGCGGTGGTGATGATGCGCTCGCCAGCCGGAGTGACGCGGGTCAGGTGTTTGCCACTGCGTGCGAAGACTTCGACGCCCAGCTCGTCTTCGAGCAGGCGGATCTGCTTGCTGATACCAGGCTGCGAGGTGTAGAGGCTTTGAGCGGTAGCGGAAACGTTGAGGTCGTGGTGCGCCACTTCCCAGATGTAGCGCAGTTGTTGAAGCTTCATATCAATCCCTCAAAGCAGATAGACGCCACGGGTATCAGCGACGGTATATAACTATATTAAAGGTTTGGCGGATAAATCTAGAACTTTTTATCGTTTTTACCGATCAGCTGTCGTCACTGCGCCGACGCTGCAGCGACGGCACCAAGTAAACCGGCACTGGGGACAACTGCAACACCCGTGCGGCGGTACGTCCAAGGGGGACGGCCACGCCGGTTGCCTGGCTATGACTGCCGACGACCAGCAAGTCGACAGACAGTTTTCGCAACTGGTCGAGAATCACCTCGCAAGGGTCCCCCTGGATCACCTTGACCGAGCGAATCCATTGCAGGTCCTGCTCCCCTTCCCCCCACTCCTCGCGAAAGCTGTCGAGCACGCGCTGTTCAATCGTCGCCATCACCGTGCTCAGCCCCTTGCTCTGCCATTCGCTCAAGGCGGCCTCATCAAGGTAGCTCTGCAACACCGATTCGGCGAACAAGCCGATGGGCTCGACCACGTGGATCACATACAGGTCAGCCTTGAACGTTCGCGCCAGCGCCAATGCATGTTGCATCACATAGGGTGCATACAGACCGAGGTCCGTGGCAAACAGCATCGAACGAATCATAAAACCTCCTGGACTGCCAGGATGGCGGGGATGGAATGAGCTTAGCAGCTAGCGCTCGGTCTGGATTCTCAACTCGTTGCTGATGCCATAGGGCACATGCCCAGTGGCCACCACCTCCCTGGCTTTCTCGCAATGGCCAGCCTGGTCAGTGGTTCCCCCCCAATCAGCGGTTGTGCCGATCAATGAAACTCAAGGCCTGGTACAGCGCCTGTATGCGTGGCAGTTCGCAACCGGCCGCTTTGGCAGCGGCCAAGGGACGGGCGTAGATAGCCGCCAGTTCCAAGGGCCGCTTGTGCAGGTGGTCGTGGTACATGCTGGGCAGGTAGTCGTCCATGGTTTCGGTCATGGCGAACATCTGCCCGGCGTAGCTGGCAGGAATTTCATGCCCACAGGCATGAGCGCCCTGCACCACCTCGGCCATCAGCGCCTGGATCAACTCGCGGCTGGACTCGTCGGCCATCATGGCCGTGGTGCCCGTGCCCAGCAACACCGAGAGGCCGTTGAATGGCACATTCCAGACCAGCTTGTGCCAACGCGCCAGATGCACATTGGCCATGGCCTGGGACTCGATACCGGCTTGATGAAACAGCCCGGCGCCGGCTTCGACAATCGCCTGTTGCCGCGCCTCATCGTTGGCCGCCGTGCCACTGTGATAGCCCAGGTTGACCCGGCCCAACGCCTGATGCTCGACCACACCGGGGGCCGAGCGGTGCACACCGATGTAGCACAGGCCGCCCAACAGATGCAGCGAAGGCGGCAGGTGTTCACGCAGGCTATCTTCCACATCGAGGCCGTTTTGCAGGAGCACCACTTTGGCGTCCGGCGCCGCCACTTGGGCGATGGTCGGCGCCAGGTCCACATTGCCGGTGGACTTGGTGCCCACCAATAGCCAGTCGCACGGCGGCATGTCGGCGGCGCTGGCATAGGCCTGCACCGGATGCAGGTGCAGTTGCCCATGCACCGTACTGTTGACGTGCAGGCCATGCTTGCTCACCGCGGCGTATTCGCTGCGCAACAGGAAATGCACGTCGAAGCCGGCACGCGCCAGCATCAGTCCGTAGTAACCACCAATGGCACCGGTGCCGATAATGCCAATGCGTGGCGACGGGGCTGCAACTGCTGTCATGGCAAATCCTCTGGTGTTCGGGTTAGCGCCTGGTTTACGCATTCGGCGAGGTCGGATGCTGTAAGACGTGCCTGTAATTGCCCAAGGAATTGACCCTCGCATACCAGGAACAATGCCGGCAAATGAAAGATCTGGTAGCGTTGCACCGCACCGCCGTTGTGCCCGGCATCCACCCAGCACACGCGGTCCACCGGCAAGTGCCAGCCGGGCAATTGCTGGCGTGCCCAGCGGCAACTGGTACAACCGACACTGGTGAACACTACCAGCGAAATACCTGGCAATCCCAGCAATTGCTGGTCAATATCCAGGTCGGTCAATTCCAGTTCCTTCACTATACTGCTGCCATTGCCGTCAACTGGACGGCGCTCGGAGTCCGTGTGCATGGGTCGTTTTTTACCTCACCCTGATGATGTCGCTGTCGAGTTGATCCAACGTCCCTCTCCCGCCCTTCCCTGCCAACGCCTGCACACTATCGGCCGTGGCGGCATCGCCTGCAATTGGCCGCGTGCCTGGCGCGCCGGCACGGCGGTTGATCTGCATATCCCTTCCCTGGGGCCCAGCGCCCGTTATCCGGGCTATGTTGCCTGGTGCCGCAAGGTCGAACAGGGCTATCGCATCGGTATCTGCTTTACCGACGAACACGCCTTGTTCGGTGCGCGGATGGGCGAGCAAGTGTGCCAGATCGAGCGTTACTGCCGCCTGCACGAAGATGCCGAGCCAACGCCTGCGCAACTGGAAGCCATGGCCCGTGATTGGGTGTCGCGCCATGCCGGCGAGTTCTCCCATGAGGCGGTTGTGCAGCCAGCGCTGGATTAAACCGGGCTTTGCCCATTGTCGCGGGCCCGTGTTACGCGCTAAGGTTCCTCCCCCCTGCATTCAAATCATGCTGTGCCCGCCGCACGGGGATAGCTGGCGGCCGGCACCCGTGACCCTGGCGAGTAACACGATGGCTGATTTACCGATCAATGACCTTAACGTTGAATCCAACGAGACCCTGATCACCCCCGATCAGCTCAAGCGCGAAATCCCCCTGAGCGACGCTGCCCTGCAGACCGTCACCAAGGGCCGCGAAGTCATCCGTGACATTCTCGACGGCACCGACCACCGCCTCTTCGTGGTGATCGGGCCCTGCTCTATCCACGACCTCAAGGCCGCCCACGAATATGCCGAGCGCCTCAAGGTGCTGGCAGCTGAGGTGTCCGACACCTTGTACCTGGTCATGCGCGTGTATTTCGAGAAGCCGCGTACCACCGTCGGCTGGAAAGGCTTGATCAACGACCCGTACCTGGACGACTCCTTCAAAATCCAGGACGGCTTGCACATCGGTCGCAAGCTGCTGCTGGACCTGGCTGAAATGGGCCTGCCCACCGCCACCGAAGCCCTCGACCCGATCTCCCCGCAATACCTCCAGGACCTGATCAGTTGGTCGGCTATCGGCGCACGCACCACCGAATCCCAGACCCACCGCGAAATGGCGTCCGGCCTGTCCTCGGCCGTAGGCTTCAAGAACGGCACCGACGGCGGCCTGACCGTGGCGATCAATGCGCTGCAATCGGTCTCCAGCCCTCACCGTTTCCTGGGTATCAACCAGGAAGGCGGCGTGTCCATCGTGACCACCAAGGGCAACGCCTACGGTCACGTGGTGCTGCGTGGCGGCAATGGCAAGCCCAACTATGATTCGGTCAGCGTCGCCCTGTGCGAACAGGCGCTGAACAAGGCCAAGATCAAGCCAAACATCATGGTCGATTGCAGCCACGCCAACTCCAACAAAGACCCGGCGTTGCAGCCGTTGGTGATGGAGAACGTTGCCAACCAGATCCTGGAAGGCAACCAGTCGATCATCGGCTTGATGGTGGAGAGCCATCTGAACTGGGGTTGCCAGGCGATTCCAAAAGACCTGGCCGACTTGCAGTACGGCGTATCGATCACCGATGCCTGTATCGACTGGTCCGCCACCGAAACCACCCTGCGCAGCATGCATGCCAAACTCAAGGACGTGTTGCCCCAGCGCAAACGCACCTGAGCCTGTACCTGTTTCGCGCACACAAAAACGCCGGGCTAAGCCCGGCGTTTTTTATTGGCAACTGGTCAGTTACAGCTTCGCGGCATGGCGCTGGTGGCGCTCCATGTAGCGTTCGACATAGGAGCACGACGGGATCACCGTGTAGCCAGCCTCTTCGGCAAACTTCAAGGCTTCCTCGGTCAACGCAGCCGCAATGCCTCGCCCCCGCAGTGCGTTGGGCACGAAGGTGCGATAGATATCCAGGGTCTGCTTCCCGAGGTCCATGTAGGTCAGGTAGGCACGATGACCGTCCACATTGGTCTCGAACTGATGACCAGCCTGGTCATGGTGGATGGACAACGCCTCGCTCATCACTACTCCTCGCGGGTCTGAATTAACGACCCTACCTTACCGATGTTTTTCCGGCGAAGGAACATCTACGCCACCCCGTGCCGGTTTCGACAGCGAGAAAACCGTGAGCGCTCACAACCAGCACATAGGGAATAGTAGGCACCAAACCTGAAATTGCTCAAGGCGCACTCGTCATTCCCCGCCGCTGATGGATATAGAAAGGGCCTCGATCAATCGGCGACCGATAGCCTGAACATTGCCGGCAGTTGAACCTTGAGACGAACTGGCGCTCTTAAAGTCACCTCTAGATGCGCAAAAGATGCCTGGCGCAGTAAAGCCAAGCGCGACCAAAGTGCCCCGCTTCGTTATATAAAATTTCATCGATTTACAAGGCTTAACACATGCGGGCCGGCCCTTTCAGCCTGGATCCAATGTTCGTCGAGGCGCAAAAAACTGGACGGTTTTCATACAAACCGTCAAAAGATTAGCCAAAATAGATTCGGCACAAGAAATTTTTTTGCTTCTTGCGCAACGTCAGTTTACTTACTACAAGTAATGGGTAGTATGTACGCCGGCTATTAGCTCACTCTGAGAAAGTAGCCATTAAATTGAAAGTCCTTGAAGGGGAACACGATGAACAACGTTCTGAAATTCTCTGCTCTGGCTCTGGCCGCAGTTCTGGCTACCGGTTGCAGCAGCGTCTCCAAAGAAACCGAAGCTCGTCTGACTGCAACTGAAGACGCAGCAGCTCGCTCCCAGGCCCGTGCAGACGAAGCCTACCGTAAAGCTGATGAAGCTCTGGCTGCTGCTCAAAAAGCACAACAGACTGCTGACGAAGCTAACGAGCGCGCTCTGCGCATGCTTGAAAAAGCAAGCCGCAAGTAATAATCCTTCGGGGTTGTTATCAAGCCGATCCATTTATGGGTCGGCTTTTTTTTGCCTTTGATTTGGCACGCGCCACCTGTAGGAGCGAGCTTGCTCGCGAAGATGGTCAACGATGACGCGGGCGTCCTGAATGACAGCGGCGCCCTCAGGTTTTTCGCGAGCAAGCTCGCTCCTACAGCAGGTCGGCCGGCGTACTTGAGGCCACAGGCGCCGCGCCTGGCACACCAATTTCGGTCGGCAAGCCATCCTCGGCGGCGACCACGTCACGTACCTGGTCCCAGTTGACCCGCAGGTTATTGGACAGGTCTTCGCGCTTGAGCAACGCATTGATAACCGCAGTGTGCTTGTCGACCACCGAGGGCGTACCGTCATCGTTCAACGGCGTGTGGGCTTCAAGGTAGACCTTGCCGCCGCTGCTGCCGAACTTGTACGCGTCGTTGATGATGCGCACTGACGTGCCCACCGGCACCATGCCCGCCATTTCCAACACGTTGTTATTGAACATGCGGAAGCAGCCGTGGCTGGTGCGCGTGCCGATCCCGAATTTCATGTTGGAGCCGTGAATCAGGTAACCCGGCGTGCCCAGGGTGAACTTGAACGGCCCCAGTGGGTTGTCGGGGCCGGCAGGCACCACATTGGGCAGCGGGTCACCGTTGGCGGCGTGCTCGGCCTTGATCGAGGCCGGTGGTGTCCAGGTCGGGTTGGGCGTCTTGGCGATGATACTGGTATGGGCAATCGGCGAGCCCCAGCCTTCCCGGCCAATACCCAGCGGGAAGGTATAGACGACGTTTTGGCCTTTGGGATAGTAGTAGAGCCGGTATTCCGCCAGGTTGATCACAATGCCTTCCCGCGGCCCGGGCGGCAGGATAAAGCGTGTGGGCAGCACAATCTCGGTGCCCGCGCCCGGCAACCAGGCATCGACGCCCGGGTTGGCCGCGACCATTTCCGAATAGCCCAGGTCGTAGGTGGTGCCAAGGTCAGCAAAGGTATCTTCGTACTTGGCCTTGATCACTTGGACCTGGCCGACAATGTCCTCACCGGGCGGCGGCAAGGGCAACTGCAAGGCCGCCGCCGAACCCGCCGCACAAAGCGCAGCAAGAGACAGGCAGCAGGTGACGACGGAAAGGCGCGACAACATCCGGAAAATCCTTCGCAAGACGACGGGTAGGGAAAAACTGATTGTATACGGCTTCGCAGCGCCAAGCTTCAAGCTGTTTTACAGCTCGAAGCGCAGCTCCGGCCAGATCGGCGGCGTGCCGCGCTTTTGCGATTCGAGAATCGCCCGGCATAACGGGCAGAGTCGCTGGTCTTGAAAAATCGAGCGGTTGACCGATGACCAGCGTGGCTGTGCGGGCAATAAAGTGCCGCAGAGCGTGCGGTCGATGGAGCCGCCCAGTTCCAATTGACGCGCCACCAAATGCACCCGCACTTCCTGGCAGGCGAACAGGTCCAGCTGCTCGTCCGGCTCGATCAGTTGGTAGTTAAACAGGGACCAGGCAGGGCGCGACATCGAGGGCTCCAAATCGGGGGGGCGCCACCTTAGCCGAAAGCCTGCCGGTAGAAAAGCGTCATAACAGCGGTTTTAGCGTTGGCCAGACATTTTCCAGCAACTTGCCTTGCGCCGCGACTGCCGGATGCAATTGATCAGCCTGCATCAGCTCTGGATGACCGCCCACGCCCTCAAGGAAAAACGGTACCAGAGGAATGTTTTTTTCCTTGGCCAATGCACCATAGACTTGTGCAAACGCGTTGGTGTATCGAGGCCCGTAATTGGGTGGCAACTGCATCCCCAGCAGCAGCACCTTGGCACCACCGGCCTTGGACTGGTCAATCATCGACGCAAGATTTTGTTTCAATTGCGCCGGCGGCTGGCCGCGCAAGCCATCGTTGCCACCCAACTCGATCACCACCACATCCGGTTTATGCGCCGCAAGCGCCGCCGGCAGCCGCGCGAGGCCTCCTGCACTGGTGTCGCCACTGATGGAAGCATTGACGACTTTATCGTCAAAACCCTCCTGCTTGAGCCGTTGCTCCAGCAACGCGACCCACCCTTTGCGGGTATCCAGGCCGAAACCGGCACTGATACTATCGCCAACGATCAGGACTGTACCCGCCGCTGCGTTCTGGGCCATGCACATCAAGGCCAGGCCAGCACTCAAAAACCACACTCGCATCGGATTCTCCATGGGCGCAAGCATTCTCACCGCGCGAAACCTTAGCAAAGTGGTTCCCAGCGCGGAAGGTGAACTGACTATCCTGCACGAACTGAGCCTGGAACTGAACAAGGGCGATAGCCTGGCTATCGTCGGCAGCTCCGGTTCCGGCAAATCCACCCTACTGGGCCTGCTGGCCGGCCTCGACCTGCCCAGCAGCGGCGAAGTCACCCTGGCCGGGCAAGCCCTGAGCACCCTCGACGAAGACCAGCGCGCACGCATCCGCGCCGAGCATGTGGGCTTCGTATTCCAATCCTTTCAGTTGCTCGACAGCTTGAACGCGCTGGAAAACGTGATGCTGCCGCTGGAGCTGGACGGTCGCCAGGACGCCCGCGAGCGAGCCAAACACCTGCTGGAGCGCGTAGGCCTGGGCCAGCGCCTGACCCACTCGCCTCGCCAGCTGTCCGGTGGCGAACAACAACGCGTGGCGATTGCCCGCGCGTTTGCCGCCGAACCGGATGTGCTGTTTGCCGACGAGCCCACCGGCAACCTCGACAGCCATACTGGCGAGCGCATCAGCGACCTGCTGTTCGAGTTGAATAAAGAGAGCGGTACGACCCTGGTACTGGTCACCCATGACGAGCGCCTGGCCCACCGTTGCCGACGCCTGATCCGCCTTGAAGCCGGCCTGATGGTCGCGCCCCTGGAGCCTTGATGGCACGTTTGCCGCTGTTGCGTCTGTTCAGCCTTGCCATGCGTCAGTTACTGCGCGACGCCCGCGCCGGTGAATTGCGCGTGCTGTTCTTTGCCCTGCTGGTGGCCGTGGCCGCCAGCACCGCCATCGGCTACTTTGGTGCGCGCCTCAACGGCGCCATGCTGCTGCGTGCCACCGAGTTCCTCGGCGCCGACCTGGTGCTCGAAGGCAGCTCGCCGGCCCGCCCCGAGCAAATCAAATCAGGGACCGAACTGGGCCTGGATCACGCCCGCATCGTGGAGTTCTCCAGCGTTATCGCCACCGACAATGGCATCCAGCTTTCCAGTATCAAGGCGGTCAACGAGCAGTACCCGCTGCGTGGCGAGCTTAAAAGCAGCACCGAGCCTTTCGGCGCTGAAGTTCCGGGCAGTGCCCCAAAACCCGGCGAAGCCTGGGTGGAAGCACGATTGCTGACGGCGCTGGACCTGAAAGTCGGCGACAGCATTGATGTCGGCATGAAAACCCTGCGCTTGGCGCGCATCCTGACCTATGAGCCCGACCGCGCCGGCAACTTCTACAGCCTCACGCCCAGGGTCATGATCAACCTGGCGGACCTGGACGCCACCGGTGTCGTGCAGCCAGGCAGCCGGGTGAGCTACCGCGAACTATGGCGTGCGCCGCAAGGCAGCACTGCGCTGCAAACCTATCGCGACCTGGTCAAACCGGGCCTGGCCGCCAACCAGCGCCTGCAGGACTCCCGCGATGGCAACCAGCAAATCGGCGGCGCGCTGGGCAAGGCCGAACGCTACCTGAACATGGCCAGCCTGGTGGCCGTGCTGCTGGCTGGCGTGGCCGTGGCGCTGTCGGCCAACCGCTTCGCCAGCCGACGTTTCGATGCCAGCGCGTTGTTGCGCTGCCTGGGCCTGTCGCGCCGTGAAGCGATGTTGTTGTTCACCCTGCAACTGAGTGTGCTGGGCTTGCTGGCGAGCCTGGCCGGCGCCCTGCTCGGCTGGCTGGCGCAGTTTGGCCTGTTCTATTTCCTGCACGACTTGCTCCCCGCCGACGTACCGCCGGGCGGGCTGCTGCCGGCCGTCGCCGGGATCGGTACCGGGCTGGTCGCCCTCGCCGGCTTCGCCCTCCCGCCGCTGGCCGCACTGGGCCGGGTACCACCGCTGCGGGTGTTGCGCCGCGATTTGCTGCCTATCCCCTCAAGCACTTGGATGGTTTACGGCGCGGCGCTGTTTGCCTTGGGCCTGATCATGTGGCGCCTGAGCCTGGACCTGGTATTGACCTTCGCATTACTCGGTGGCGGTGTGGTGGCTGCGTTGCTCCTGGGTGGCTTGCTGTTGCTGTTGCTGCAAAGCCTGCGACGGTTATTGGCTCGCGCCTCCCTGCCCTGGCGCCTGGGCCTGGGCCAGTTGTTGCGTCACCCGTTGGCGGCGGCAGGCCAGTCCCTGGCGTTTGGCTTGATCCTGTTGTCCATGGGGTTGATCGCGCTGTTGCGGGGCGAATTGCTCGACACCTGGCAAAACCAGCTGCCCAAGGATGCACCCAACTACTTCGCCCTGAATATCCTGCCGGCCGACAAGGACGCCTTTGGCGCCCGCCTGCTGGATGTCCAGGCGCAAGCGGCGCCGCTTTACCCGGTGGTACCAGGGCGCTTGATCAGCATCAATGGCGAACCGGTGCAGGAGATTGTCAGCAAGGACTCCAGCGGCGACCGTGCCACTCAACGCGACCTGAGCCTGACCTGGGCAGCCGACTTGCCAGCGGGTAACGTCCTGACGGCAGGTAGCTGGTGGTCGGCGCAACCCACTGATGGGGTTCCTGGCGTGTCGGTGGAAGCCAAAGTGGCCGAGAGCCTGAAGCTCAAGCTCAACGACCATCTGGTGTTCACCATCGGAGGGGAAAACCGTGAGGCGCGGGTCACCAGCCTGCGCACCATCAACTGGGATAACTTCCAGCCCAACTTCTTCATGATTTTCCAACCGGGCACCTTGAAGGATCTGCCCGCGACCTACCTCACCAGCTTCTATCTGGCTCCCGGCCATGACCAACAGATCGTCGACCTGTCACGGGCCTTCCCGGCGGTCACTATCCTGCAGGTCGAGGCCCTGCTGGAGCAATTGCGCAGCATCCTTGCCCAAGTGACCTTGGCGGTCGAATACGTGCTGTTGTTTGTACTCGCGGCGGGCATGGCGGTGTTGTTCTCTGGCCTGCAGGCCACCCTGGATGAACGAATCCGCCAGGGTGCATTGCTGCGCGCCCTGGGTGCCGAGCGTAAGTTGCTGGTCAAGGCCCGACGCATTGAGTTCGGCCTGCTGGGCGCCGTCAGCGGCTTGTTGGCGGCACTGGGCACCGAACTGGTGACCTGGGTGCTGTACCGCTACGCCTTTGACCTGGCGTGGCATCCCCACCCGTGGTTGTTACTGCTGCCCGTGATCGGTGCTTTGTTGATTGGCGCTGCCGGAGTGTTCGGCACGCGCCGTGCGCTGAATGCCAGCCCGCTGACCGTATTGCGCGAAGGCTGAAACCCGGATGGCACGTACCCAGCCAAGGTACGTGCCATCAGGCGGGCTTCACATATTCGATCTTGGTGATCCACCAGCACACCTCCCCGCCTGGGGTCTGTACGATTGCCTCGTCATCCACCTCCTTGCGCAGCAGGGCCCGTGCCATGGGTGAGTCGATGGAGATGTAATCCATGCGGTCGTAGATCTCGTCATAACCGACGATGCGAAAGCGCTTGGTCTCGCCCTGTTCGTTTTCGATTTCGACCCATGCGCCGAAAAACACCTTTCCCTCCTGCTCGGGCATGTACTCCACCACCCGCATGTCTTCCAGGCGTTTGCGCAGGTAACGCACGCGTCGGTCGATCTCGCGCAACAGCTTCTTGTTGTACTGGTAATCGGCGTTTTCACTGCGATCTCCCAGGGAGGCCGCCCAGGTCACTTTGCGCGTGGTATCCGGACGCTTTTCACGCCACAGGTAATCCAGCTCTTTTTTCAGCGCTTCATGACCTTCTTTGGTAATCAGCTTGGTACTCAAACGCTTGCATCCCCAGGCAATGTCCAATGGTGCCGTTATGCCAGGGCATCATGCCCAGGCAGCGGCTGGCTGGGACTGATGATAAATGAACCCTGGAAAGTATCCAGGCCGGCGCCCCATTACCTCACCCATGCCCCTCCAGCACTTGATCCAACTCAAGCAACGTGCCCTGCATACGCTGGCGCATACCCGACAACTGCAACATCATCATTGCCAGCTTCTCGGCCTTCTGGCTGACCTCCAAGCCCTGCTCCTGCAAATAGGCATGGCGCTGTTCAAGTTCACGGCCCTTCTCTTCCAGCTGGCTCTGCTGCTGTTGCAATCGCGCCTGCCACTGTTCGAGCATCTGTTCCTTCTCCAGTACTGCGCATTTTTTTTGCGTCAGTTCCTGGGCGACCTTGGCCAGGTTGCTCAGTGCGCTGTCCATTTCGAGCAAAGAGGTATGGTCCATCTGAGCAGGCGGGTCCAAGGGTTCGGGCTCAGGCTCAGGTGGGTCCAACCGCAGGTTGTCTGGCTCAAACTGACTGTCATTTTGTTCAACCAGAACCGGCGACGCAATGGTCTCAACCTGCTCCTGCGGTATCGCGACCAGCGACCGCGCCGGTTCCTCAACGGTGTCTTCATCCATAGGCTGCGGCGCAGTCGTGACTGAGCGCGGATTTCGCGGCGGCGCAACCATTTGCGACGAGAAGCGAATGGACGGCACGATCACTGCGCTGCTTTCGATCGCAGGCAACGCCGGGGCTGACATGCCCAGGGTGATGACCTTCATGACCAGAGCCTTCTTGATGATCACCGAGTGGTGATCCTCTGGCCTGGCCGGCGGTAACCGGCAGCCTTTCAAATCAATGAAATGAAAGGGAACCTGAGGTTCGGCAATGGGCGTCGTCTTCGAGCCAGCTGCGGCTGCCATCGTCAAGATCTGTTTGAAGACCTGCATGGCTAATTGCAGGTCTTCTTTGGAATCAACGCCTCCCAAGAAATACCGTTCAATCTTTTTACGCAGTGCCGCGATATAGACCCTGGAATGGCCGGGCTCGGCCTCCTCATCCAGGCTATACACCAGAAAGTTGGACGCCGTTTGCGTAACAGCAAACCCGCACAACAAGGCGCCGTTAACAGGCGTCCCTTCATCGTTGCGCTCAAGAACAAGAGTACGTAAAAGCATCATGGCAATCAGGCCTCATTACAAAAGAAAAAACCTTATATAAACATCCGATAAACATCTGGGCATTAATAAGTATTCAAAACAAAACAATTGTTTCAGCGAATTATCGGGTCGAACGTAGGATTCTTCTTATTAAGCATACTTCGCGTTCCCAAGCCTTCATATTGAACGTACCCTTTTTAAAGCACTTTTCCATACTGCCGGCCCCTCTCACACGCCCTGCAAAACTTATTCGGTAAAACCATGATCGAGATAAGCAACCTGACAAAACAGCTGGGCAAAACACGCGTAATCAGCAACGTGTCCTTCTGTGCCCAGCGCCAGGAGTGTATCGGCTTGCTGGGAGAGAGTGGTGCGGGAAAAACAACACTCCTGAGCTTGATCGCCGGGGCGATCAAGCCGACGGCCGGGCACATCACTGTTCAAGGTTTCAATACCCATACCCATTCAACTCAAGCCAAAAAGGTCATTGGCTATCAACTCCAAGGCGGCCTTGACCATCACACGATGTCCGTCAAACACATGCTCAATTTCATTGCTGCCATTCGCGGTTTGAGCGGGCTGGAAAAACGCAGCCAGGTGGCGCAGGTGGCCGCACGCCTGGAACTGCTGCCCGTACTCGACTGCCCCATCAGCGTACTTTCCCTTGGCTTGAAGCGCAGAGTGGCAATGGCCCAGGCGCTCCTGCATGCGCCAAGCCTGCTGCTGCTGGATGAACCCACAGAAGGCCTCTGTCCTGATCAACGCGTCAAGTTCCGGGCACTCATCCAGTCCCTGAACGAGGAAATGACCATCATCATCGCTTCCCGCCATTACCAGGAGCTGGCGGACATCTGCACCCGTGCCTTGGTTATGGCCGGTGGCCGCCTGGTGGCCGATGCCTCGCTGCCCGATTTACAGCGCAGCTCCCGGCATTTTCAGGCCGTCACCCTCGCAGCAGACACCCCGCTGGACTTGCTCGCGCTGGCCGTATTGCCCGGCGTCGCCGGCATCGAAGAAGACCGACATGCACCCGGCAAGGTGACGGTCCTGGCCATGCCTGGGCATTGCATATTTTCCGCAATCAACGCGCTTATCACCCATCGCGGCTGGAACATCACGTCAATGAATCTGGAGCCGGGTCGCCTGAACGATGTCGTTCACCATCTGAGCCAAGAGGTAACACCTTGAGACTGCTACCTGTCATTTTCAAACGACAACTGGCCAACTATGCCTGCGCGCCCAGCACCTATCTGAGCGTGGCGATTTTTCTCGCGCTATGCGCAGTGCTGGGGCTGCATTCCAGCCAATGGATGGAGCGCAACAGCAGCGATCTGCAGGCCTTTTTCGATCTGCATCCCTGGCTCTATCTCCTGCTGGTCCCCCTGTTATCGACGCAGTTGTGGTCGGATGAATCCAACGTCAGCTTTTACGACACCCTGAATGCCTTGCCTGTCACCTCAGTGGAACGAGTGATCGGCAAATTTATCGCAGCATGGACTGTCTGTGGCATTGCGCTG
Organism: Pseudomonas sp. B2021; assembly: GCF_018135665.1. NCBI lineage: Bacteria > Pseudomonadati > Pseudomonadota > Gammaproteobacteria > Pseudomonadales > Pseudomonadaceae > Pseudomonas > Pseudomonas sp. B2021. The sequence goes on along the minus strand of NZ_SMOF01000001.1, from coordinate 1,999,730 downwards.
ATGCTTAACTTCCCCTTGGTAATTGCCGTAAATTATCTGGGCACGCCTGACAATAGCGTTATCGCTTCGCAGTTCCTGGCCAGTTGGTTGCTGGCGGGAAGTTATCTTTCCGTGGGTTGCTTCATCTGTGTACTTGCGAACCAACGCCTGCTGATTTTCTTTTTCACCCTCGGCTTGTTGCTGACCGCCAGTGGGCTTTCGTCAGTACTGGATGCACTTGAACAACAAGCACCGATATGGGTTATCGACAGTTTGATGTCCCTGGATCCCATTGCCCGCTTCAGCGCGATGGATAACGGCAGACTCACACTGCATGACAGCCTGTACTTTATCAGCATGATCGTTGCTTTTCTGTTTGCAACCACCCTAACACTCAACTACAAAAGCAGTTGAGAAAAGGAAGACCACTGATGGGATCCGCTTTTCGTGCGGGTATGACACTTCTCGTCATATCACTGCTGTTTCTGGCACTCAATCTAGTCTGGGTACCCAAACTACCTACTGCCCAATGGGACTTTTCCCAAGAAAAAATCCATACGTTATCCCCAGCAACGCGGCAACTACTTGCCTCACTTGAAAGCCCACTGGATCTGTATTACTTCAATACCCTCCATGCGCCGCAAAAAAGCCAGGCATTAGAACGTTATGGTCGACGCGTCGAAGACGTGCTCAAGGCGTTCGAAAAAGCGGCAAACGGCATGATCAACTTACATATCATTAACCCCGCTCCCTTTTCTGAAGACGCCTACAAAGCCAGCTTGTTCGGGCTTGATGACACACAAGGATTTCTTGGTCTTATCGGCACCCGCGCTGGCCAGGGCGCCCAACGCATCGAAGCGTTCCGCCCTGAGCACGAGTCATTACTTGAATATGAGATCAGCCACCTGATCTCTAAGTTGGGGCATCCTGAGCGTGCCACTGTCGGCCTGCTGTCGGGCCTGTCGCTGGATAAACCGGGCAGCGAGCTGCTGGCGTTGATGCGCGAGCAATTCAATGTGGTGGAACTGGCGGCGAACATTGCTCAGGTACCGCCATCCATCGCGACATTGATGGTCATACAGCCGCACGCCTTACCTGAGCGGGCCTTATATGCCATTGAGCAATCGGTATTGAAAGGCACCCCGTTGATGATGTTCATCGACCCCGTGAGCGAGATAGGCGCTGACGCCGTGTCAGCGAACGCGAGAATGGAGGGGCTGCTGAACGCTTGGGGCATCCAGATGCCGGAGGACAAGCTGTTGATCGACAATCTTTATGCCTCATCAGCCACGCCCGGTCCGGGAATGCCCCGGGTACTGCACCCGGCCCGGCTACACCTGCCGCGACAGGCCATGGCCACGACAGATATCAGCACCTGGGGGCTGGACAGCGTCATCGTCTCAAGCAGTGGCGCACTTTCGCTAGCGCCCAAAAGCCGCTCACTGTTGACCCCGCTTCTACTGAGCTCAGGGCAATCGGCCCTGTTGAACGCCAAACGCTTTGCCTCGGCGACGACATTCGACTCGCTCATCGATGAAACGGCAACTTCAGGGCAGCGCCATGTAATCGCGGCGCGCGTTGAGGGGCCCGCCTACTCAGCGTTTCCCGACGGCTTCAAGGGCCAGCCGCCCGGGCTGCAAAAAGCAGAACTGATTCAGATGGTAGTCGTGGCCGACACTGACCTGCTAGCGGACACTCTCAGCCAGGCACGACCCAACGGCAACGCGCAGTTTGTATTGAACACATTGGATAACCTGGCGGCGCCCGACGCACTCAAACGCATTCGACCCCGTGTCATGCACCAACCGTTGCACAGGCTGGATCAGATGCGGGACCAAGCCGCGCAGGCGTATCGGAAAAATTCGGTTGAGCTGGAGCGACGACTTGAGCAGACGGAGCAAGCATGGCGAAAGTTGAACCCACTGCACACACGGCTTATCACCCAAGCGGTGGATACCAGTACCCAGTTGCAGGCACTGAACAAGGAGCGCCTGCAACTGCCCATCGAGTTGCATGCATTCAAGGCGCAGGCCTATGCCCCGGTGCAGCGTTTCGAGCGACAGCTGAGAGGGCTGATAATCGTGCCCCTTCCGCTGCTGTTGTGCCTGATTGCCTGGTTACTTTTCCTACACCAGCGCCGGCGTCGTACCCCCGCGATCTTTCACTAATCGCTCACCGACGAGCAATCAGCCCTTGCCGGGCAATGCGCGTCAGTTGGTGGATCACCTCATGGGCATTGCTGGCACTCGGTGCCTGAATCACTGCCAGGTCGAAACTGTCGCTGGCAAAACGGGCCAGGGAATCGCCGTCTTCAACAAACTGGATCAGGAACGCCGAGGGCCGACCGGAACGACGTGGCCAGCCGTCCAGATAGCGCAGCAGTGTCGGCTGGTGCTTGCCGCCCAGCAGGATTTTCGGATTGCGTTGCGTCAGGTCCGCGGTGATCGGGGCCAGGCGTATGAGGGGGCGTAGTGCATTCATCGTGTCGTGTCTCTGCCTCAAAAGTCTGCGGGCAGGTGAGAGGCAACACCGAACCAGCGCTTTAGCGGTATTTCGAAGAACGCCCTGCGTGAGCAAGCGTGCTTCTGTCGGGCTGCATTGAGACCCAGTGGCGCCCCGCAATTAGCTGTTTAAATCGGCGCATGAGCAGCATCCTAGAGAAGCCGGTGGGGCAGTGTCAAGAATCCCGGGCAACGAAAAGGCCCGCATCAGCGGGCCTTTTGTGCAGCTTGCAAAACGATCAGTGAGTGATCGCGCGGTCGACAGACAATTTGCCCGCACCTTCCAGCAACACCGCCAGCGCGCCACCGAGCAACGCCAGTGCGAACTCATAACCGTTGTTGGCCATGAACAGCCCGTTGTGGATGTGTACAGAGAAAATCGCCACCAGCGTCAGGAAGGTCAGGCCCAATGCAGCAGGACGAACCAGCAAACCGATGATCAGGGCCAGGCCGGCGAAGAACTCGGTACCGCCCGACAGCAGCGCCATCAGCGTACCCGGCGCCAGGCCGATGCTTTCCATCCATTGTGCGGTGCCCGCCAGGCCACCACCGCCAAACCAGCCGAAGAGTTTTTGCGAGCCGTGGGCAGCGAAGATGATGCCGACGAAGATGCGCAGAATAGTCAGGCCATAACCGGCGCGAGTGGACAGTACACGGGTAATCATTGGGCTCATGGGGTTAAATCCTTTTCCAGGTAGGGGTTGGTTGGCCGCTATATTAATCAGTTTAAGCAATGATAAAAGCCGAAATATCGCCTAATTAATATCTAACAATTCGATTATTTGCGCGAGGCAATTTTAGCAGCTACCGGCTCAAGGGACTCCCGCTCCCGATCGAACGCCAAATAATACTTGTTGACGCTATTAACATAGCTGACGCCGCCCATCCCTACCTGCTCCATGGCAATGCGTTCAACCTGGAAGAACCACTGATTGGGGTTAAGCCCGCGGCGCTTGGCCTCGGTGCGCATGCCTTGCACTCGCTCCGGCCCCATGTTGTACGCCGCCAGCATAAAGGCCATGCGCTCGCGCTCATTGAGCTTGGGGCTGGCGAAAAACTTGCGACGGATCATCGCCAGGTAACGTGCCCCCGCTTGCACGTTATTGTCGAGCGTCTCGATATTGTTGATCCCCACCCGCTGGGCCGCCGACGGCGTGATCTGCATCAGGCCGGTGGGGCCGCCGCTGTTGCGTGCACCTGGGTCCAGGGAAGACTCCTTGAACGCCAACGCCGCCAGGTTCAGCCAGTCCATACCTTGCTCACGCGCATGTTTTTGCAAAACCGGGCGCAGTTTTTCCAGGCGCTGGCGGTCAGCCCGCGCCAATGGGTTACGGACCTGGTAGAGGCGTCGATAGATACGCTGGAAGGCCACATCCTGGTCGGAAGGCGTGTGATAGGTCTTGATAAACCGATCAATGCTGGCGCGCAGCATCGACGCGTCCTGGCGTACAAACCAGAACTCGTCGCCCGGCTCGCTGATCACCACCTGCTTGTCAAAGCGCAACTTGGGCAGGATTTTCGACCAGCGTTGGGCAATCGGTTTTTCCACGATCGTCAGGTGAAAAATCCCCGCCTGCACCATCTCCAGGACGTCTTCCACCGCCAGGCTGGGGTCAACCCATTCCACTTTCACCGGTGGACGCTTGTGCAGGGCCAGCTTTTGATTGACCTGACTGATGGCATCCGCCGCCGCACTGCCCGTGGTCAGCGTCACCGTGCGCCCCGACAGTTGCTCCAGCTTGGTAAAGCGTCGCTCACCCTTGACGCCCACCAACCACAACGGCACATCGCTGACAATCGGGGCGCTGGCGCTGACCTTGTGCACGCCCTTCACATCCAGCAACTCACCGGGTGCCACCAGGTCGCCTTCACCACGGGCCAGCGCGCCGAGTAACTGGTCCTTGGCCTTGGGGATGATCTTGAGGTTGATGGCCTGCCCATCACGGGCATGGCCGTTGAGGTATTGCTCGAAGGCGCGCAACCGGTGGTATTCGACGCCGATGGCCTGGCCCTGCACTTCACCGGAACTGTTGCGGCTCTGGTTGACCAAGACGCGCAGGGTGCGGCTGGAGCGAATTTGCGCCAGGTCACGGACCTTGCCGGGCTTGGTCACTTGCAGCGGCCCATCCAGACGTGCGACCGCCGCCATGGGCAGCCATAACGTCAGGCACAACATAAGCAACGCCGAGGGTCGGATCATCCGCTCTCCGGAAAGAAAACTGGCCAGCGCCTGCGCAAATAACGCAGTGCTGGTGGTCAGAAACAGAGCGCTTTATGCGCTGGCAAGGCGTGCAACGGCGCCACGGTGGCAGGCAATCGGCCCACCACAATGTCGCTTGCGACGTTCAAAGACAGCGTTAACGCATTGTAGTTCTTGGTTTTTCTTATCAATCTACAGCTCTGATATGCTTTCCGGCCGCAGGCGGAGATAGCACCATGCAACTCATTGATATTGGCGTCAACCTGACCAACCCCAGTTTCGACGAGAGGCACATGGCCGTTCTCGAACGCGCCTACGCCGCTGGCGTGCAGCAATTGGTACTCACCGGCACCAGCGTCGAGGGCAGTGAACAGGCCCAGCAACTGTGTGTAAAACTCGACGAAAGCGGCCAACGCCTGTTCAGCACCGCCGGCATTCACCCCCACTCTGCCAGCGACTGGAACAGCGACAGCGCCCAACGTCTGCGCAGCTTGCTGGGCGACAGCCGAGTGCGCGCCGTGGGTGAATGCGGGCTGGATTTCAACCGGGACTTCTCCCCTCGCCCCCAGCAGGAAAAAGTCCTCGAAGAACACCTGGCCCTGGCGGTCGAGCTGCAACTGCCGGTATTTCTCCATGAGCGCGATGCCAACCAGCGTCTGCTGGAGATCCTCAAGGACTACCGCGACCACCTGCCAGCCGCCGTGGTGCACTGCTTCACCGGTGAACAGGCAGCGCTGTTCAGCTACCTGGACCTGGACTTGCACATTGGCATCACGGGTTGGATCTGCGACGAACGCCGTGGCACTCATCTGCATCCGCTGGTCAGGGAAATTCCCCGAGGCCGTCTGATGCTGGAAAGCGATGCGCCCTACCTGCTGCCACGCACCCTGCGCCCCAAGCCGAAGAATGGTCGCAATGAACCGGCGTACCTGCCCGAAGTACTGCGCGAAGTGGCCCTGCACCGTAACGAAACGATGGAAGACCTGGCGCTGCACAGCACCGCCTGCGCCCGGCGCTTTTTCGGTTTGCCTGCCGTGGATTAATGCAGCGCATTGACCCATGTCAAAAGCGCTTTTCTGAATAGCGGCACAATAATGGCACCTTGCCAATACTGTTTCCGCTATCAGAGAAAACCTTCCATGGGTGCCTGGCTTAGCAATATCTCGCTCAAATACAAATTCTGGGCCGTCAATGCGGTCGCCTTCATCACCACCCTGTTGCTGGTGCTGTACGCCGTACAGCTTGAACAACAGGCGCGCAGCCAGGCGTCGCAGGCATCGGCCCAGGCCCAGGGGCGCATGCTCAGCGCCTGGCCAGCCGACAAAACCTTGCCCACGGGTGAGCACTGGCTCACCTTTGCCAAAGGCCAGATCCCCCAGGATCTGCCCGCCCTGAGCACTGCCAACGGCTGGACTGAACTCAACCCCATGCCGTTGTTCGGCGAAAACCCGCTGATCGGCGCCGAAGTGATCAGCCGGGCCGACGGCCAGCAGGTCGCAGTCCTGGCCTACGCGCCGAGCCTGAGCCAGGTGTTCCGTGACCGCTTCACTCATTACGCCGTCGCTGTGGCAGTGCTGATGCTGGCCATGCTCGGCGCCTCGCAGTTGTTGATCCGTTTTCTGCTCAGCCAACTCAACACCCTCAAGGATGTGATGCTGCACGTTGAAAAAACCGGCGACCTCTCGGCGCGGGTGCCATTGGCCTGCAAGGATGAAGTCGGCCAGATGGCCAGTGCCTTCAACGCCATGCAAGCCGGCTACCAGCGGGTGGTCAATACCGTGGCCCGCACCGCCCGGCAACTGGACGACGGCGCCGCACGCCTGGCTAGCAGCATGAACGAGGTACAACACGGCATGCTCGGCCAGCAGAGCGAAACCGACCAGGCCGCCACCGCCATCAACGAAATGACCGCCACCGTCTACCACATCGCCCAGCACGCAGGCGCCACCCGTGACTTGTCCCAGTCCGCCGACACCCTCGCCGGCAGCGGCCAGGCTGTGGTCACTCGGGTGCAGCGTTCGATCGCCGGGCTGTCCAGTGGCGTACAGCAGACCGCCGAAATGATCCAGAAACTGGCTGAAGACAGCCAGAAAATCAACGGCGTGGTCGGGGTGATCCACAGCATCGCCGAACAGACCAACCTGCTCGCCCTCAACGCCGCCATCGAAGCCGCCCGCGCCGGGGAAATGGGCCGCGGTTTCGCGGTGGTCGCCGACGAAGTGCGCAACCTGGCCAAGCGCGTGCAAAGCTCCACCGACGAAATCACCCGCATGGTCTCGGCACTGCAAGCCGGCACCCGCGACGCCGTGGACTTCATGCAGGAAAGCTCATTCAAGGCCGATGACTGCGTGCAGCAGGCCCAGGAAGCTGGCATCGCGCTGGCTGAAATTACCGGGGCCGTGGCACAGATGCGCGAAAGCAACACCCAGATTGCCGTGGCCGCCGAGCAACAAAGCCATGTCGCCGAAGAAATGAACCGCGCCGTGGTGAGCATTCGCGATGTGACCGAAAACACCGTGCATCAAACCGTGGCATCAGCGACTACCAGCAATGAACTGGCGACGCTGGCTGGGGAGTTGAGCAAGGCGATTGGGCAGTTGAAGTTGTAAGACTGTTCCAGCTGTAATCCGACTCCTACGACCAAGCCTCGGTTTACCTGAGGTTAAGACGAAACTTCCTCGCCCCTCTCGCGAATAACGCCGACTTCTTTTACCTGACAACCGCTGCAAAGTCCCTCGCCTGATCAAACAGTGCGAGGGATTGCAGATGGTGGTTTTCGTTAAAGCCCTAATGGATGGGGCTGTCTCTTGATCTCGGTGTTGGCCAACCTGGTGCTGGTGCCGATGGATCCCGAAGCGCCGAAGGTTGAGCGCGTATTTGCGGATTTCCGCACCTGCCTGAATACCTTTGATACGTGGGCCGACAGCTTTTTAAGTGGTTCGGCACTTAGTGTGGAGCAGGTATTCAAGGTGGGAGAACAGGTCGCACTGGTCGCGCCGGCTTCTTCCAAAAAAACCAGTCGCACGGTCGCTCAATGCAAAGCCCAGGGCGGGCTGACCCTGGTGCATCTGTTCGAAAGCACGCAGTTCGTGCCCATCGGCAACACGCCTGTGATGCTGCAAGCCGTTGCTCGGGACGGCAGCCCGGTAGGTGCGCCACTGCATCGCACCATTGGCCCCAGCGGCATTCTTGAAGTCAACGACTGTACCCGCGACCAGACGTACGAAATCACCTTTTACCCCAACGTTTCCAAGGCTCACGTCCAGGCGCTGTATGCGTCCTATGAGTCTGTGATCGCCGGGCTGGAAGCGGATTTGCGCAAGGCCTGGGCCGAGTACTTCAAGCCTCGATGGGCAGACTTTGCCAAAGCGCCTGCTTACAAGCGCAGTGCGTTACAGGGCATGGCCTTTGCTGCCGGGCTTGGCGGCGCGCTTTATAACCTGTGGGACAACATCACCGAGCTGTACGACCTGCTCGCCAATCTCAAATCCAACAGCGAAAAGTTGCTGAAGTACCTGTCCGAAGCTGAGCTGAAGGCGCTGCTCAAGCTGGGCAAAGACACGCTGGCCAAGGGGTTGCTGGTACTCAGTGATGAGCCGCTGTTGTTTATCTACCTGTCGGCGCTGGTGGCCTGGGTACGCATGCTGCCGCCACCTGACATGTACGAACTGCTGGGTGAAATCACCGGCGAAGTCTTGATCAATCTACTGCTGATCTGGGCCACGCGAGGCATTGGGGTCCAGCTGCGCCTGGGTGCTCAGATCCTTAGTGGCGTCAAGTCCGGCCGGGCGCGGGCGTTGTTGGAATTGCTGGCCAAGCAGGTGACGGGGCCTCGGCTGGAAGCTCATGTCGAGGTCGCCAAGCCGGTGTTGCTGAGCAATGCGGCGACGCCGGTCAAGGCCGTGCCAGTGGTTCCATTGAAGGCCGGCGACACGCTGGTTTCGAACCCGGTGCCGGTGGTTCGCAACAAGACCCGACAGACCGTGTTGGTCCGTCAGGAACACGTCGATGATCTGCCTGCCGTGGCGTCGAATCCGAAAGGGGATGCGACGGCGCCAGCGGACAAGACGGTCACCAACGGCTGCCCGGTGTCGATGGTCACCGGGGAAGAATTGCTCACCCTCACCGATGGCGCGCTGGACGGGGTTTTGCCGTTTGAGTGGACGCGGCTGTATCGCACCAGTGCGGTGGATGTGGATTGCGGGTTGGGGTTTGGCTGGAGTCATGCGCTGGCGCACAGGCTTTGTCTGTCGGGCGATTCGGTGGTGTGGACCGACCATGAGAACCGCTCGACTACCCTGCCCTTGCCCACATCTGCCCGACCCGCGATCACCAATAGCCTGGCGGAAGCAGCGATCTACTTGGGCTCGGCTCCTGATGAGTTAGTGCTGGCCCAGGCGTCGCGGTTCTATCACTTTCGCGATGGTGTGCTGGTCTCGATCAGCGATGCGTATGACAACCGGCTGCGCATTTGCCGTGATCCCTCCGGGCGGATTGAGCGGCTGGATAACGGTGCTGGCCGCTCGCTGCTGCTGCGTTATGAATTGGATCGCATCGTGGCGGTGGACTACCAGGTTCATCGTGCCAAAGGCCGTGATCCCTACGTGTGGGAGACCGAGCAGAACGTCGTTTCCTACGCCTATGACGAAGATGGACGACTGGTTTGCGCGACCAATGCTGTCGGTGAAAGCGAGCGTTATCGGTACGACGATCAGCACGTCATTCTTGAACGCCAACTGGCCGGTGGGGCGAGTTTCTTCTGGGCGTGGGAACGATCTGGCAAAGCGGCGCGGTGTGTCCGGCATTGGGCGAGTTTTTCCCAGATGGACACGCGCTATGCCTGGGGGGATGACGGCCGTGTCACCGTGCATAACGCCGATGGCAGCCAGGAAGTGTATGTCCATGACCAGCGGGCGCGGTTGGTGCAGCGCATCGATCCGGACGGCGCGCAGCATTTCAAATCCTACAATGCCGAGGGGCGGCTGACCGTCGAACAGGATCCGCTGGGCGCGGTGACGGCGTATCAGTACGACGAAGCCGGACGCTTGGTGGCGTTGTTTCCGGGGGATGACGAGCCGACATCTTACGAGCATGACAACGGCTTCGTAAGGGTTGTAAGGCGCGGTGAGGCGGTTTGGAAATATGAGCGCAATGACCAGGGTGACGTCATCCGCAAGATTGATCCGGATGGCAGCGCGATCGACTACAGCTACAACAAACACGGGCAACTGACGGGGGTTTGGTACCCGGATCACAGTTGCCATCGGCTGGTGTGGAATGAGCGTGGGCAGTTGCTTGAGGAGCAATTGCCCAATGGTGGGATCAAGCGTTATCGCTATGACGACCTCGGAAGGCAAATCGCCCGTGAGGATGAGCACGGCGCGCAAACAGTCTTTGAATGGGACAGCGTCGGTCGGCTGATTCGCCTCGTCTTGCCAGGCGGCGCCACACGCGAATTCAGCTACAACCCCTACGGCAAAATCATCGCCGAACGCGACGAACTCGGCCACGTCACCCGCTACGAATACGAAGGTGGCCTGCACCTGATCAGCCGCCGTCTCAACGCCGACGGCACCCAGGTCAAGTACCGCTACGACAACACACGGCTGCTGCTCACCGAGATCGAAAACGAAGCCGGCGAAACCTACCAACTCGACTACCACCCCAACGGCCTGATCCGCCAGGAAACCGGCTTCGACGGCCAGCGCACCGCCTACGCCTACGACCTCAACGGCAACCTGCTGGAGAAATCCGAATACGGCGACGATGGCAGTCAGCTCATCACCCGTTACGAGCGCGACCACGCCGGGCGCCTCGTAAGAAAAACCCTGCCCGACAGCAACGTTGTCGACTACGCCTACGACCGCCAAGGCAACCTCCTCAGCGTCGAAGACGGTCACTGGGCGTTGGCCTACGAATACGACCGCCAAAACCGCCTGACCGCCGAGCACCA
>NZ_SMOF01000001.1:1980752-1989057 GCF_018135665.1 Pseudomonas sp. B2021 | reverse complement strand
ACTACAATCCGGATATTGGTCGCTACCTGACACCGGACCCGGTGAAGTTGGCGGGGGGGATCAATGGGTACCAGTACGTGCCCAATCCTATAGGGTGGATTGATCCATTAGGTTTAGCTTGTGCACCTTCAGACTGCCCTCCTCCAAGTACGAGCAACAGCTGGAAACTTAATCCCGATGTCGATCTGGACTGGAGAAAACAAACCGGCGACAGCTACACGCAAATGCACAATGGTTTGGATGAGGCTTTTCGCAGAACGGGTATACCCAGGTCCGAATACAGCGTATCGAAATGGGGCAAAGACCAATATGGCAAATCATTTCCAACAGAATGGCGAGTACAAACCGGTCCCAATAGAGGAGCGGAAGTGAATATTGACGATCCTATGCTTGTGCCAAGTAAAGAAGGCCCGAAATCACCTCATATTGGCTATCAAACACCTGGAAAGAGAGGCGACGGAGGAGCCAAAAGAGGCCATATACTGCTCCAACTGGTTCCTGTCAGCCGGTCCAGAATAGGTGTCCCCTGATGAGTTATCTGGAAGACGAAATAGACGAAGCCTTTAATGCGCTGAACCTCGACGCTGGAAAGCTTGATTCGAGCGAACTCAACTTGTTGATAAGCTCTCTGACGAGAAAATTCTTCAAAGCGCAAAGCAATGTGCTTGATCCCGTCGAACTGAACGAGAAAAGCACCGAACACAACCCTGACTTTTGGAAGGAGGTGCCGCATCGCATTAGCGGGAATGGCCTGGTTCTGCTGGTATTAGATTCAGCGTACAGCGCCTGGAGAATGGAAAACGCTCGAGTGCTCGCCTCTTTGTTAGGCGAAACCACCGGATATCCGTTTTGGATAACCGATAACGAGCTGACGTTCTTAGTACACATGGACGATCATGACTGTGTCATTTGGGCATGAGCGCCACTCCGCCTAAATTGCAGACTATGAGGTCCATAGCCAGCCCCAATTCGCCACCTCGCCCACCTCAACCTAAACTCTGTTCAAGTTGTTTCAACGGACAGAGGATTCACCACCATGGGCAAACGTCACCCCAATCTCCCCGCCTGGCAATGGCGTCAGTACCCACAGAACCATCAGCACCCGACCAACCTGGCGCTGCACCTGATTGCCGTGCCGCTGTTTATCGTCGGTTTCCTGCTGATCGTGTCGGGCGTGTTCAGTCTCAGCCTGGCCAGCTTCGCGGTCGGCGTGATTGGCATTGTCGCGGGCCTGGCGTTGCAGCGTCATGGCCATAGCCTGGAGGCCCAGGCCAGTGAGCCGTTCAGCGATCGTAAAGATGCGGTGCAGCGCCTGGTGGTCGAGCAGTTCGTGACTTTCCCGCGCTTTGTGCTCAGCGGTGGCTGGTGGCGCGCCTGGCGGCAGCGGCACCACCACTGACCGGCAGGTTCAGGCGAACACCACCACAGTCTGACGGCTGAGGGCGATCAACTCGCCGGTCGGGCTCCACAAGGCAGCGGCAGCGTGGCCGTAGCCGTCGCGGGCGTGTTCGATGTTGACGTGGTACTGGCACCAGTCGAGTGTGGTCAGGTCTTGCAGTGGCTGGATGAACTCGATGGTCCAGGTCAGGGTGCTGCCCGGCGCGGGCTTTTTCAGGTGCGGCAGCAACGCCGGTGGCCAGGCGTCGACCAGGGCGAGGATGTGCGCCTCGGTCAGTGGCTCTTCTTTTACATCCCCTCGCAACCGTACCCAACCGCCCATGTCGCGGGATTTATTGCCGGTAAACGGCAGGCCACCCACACTCCAGCGCATTGCCAAGTGGCGCATGAATTCGGGGGTAACGCCCTTGATATAGGGCAGTTCCTGGCACTCATCCCAATGTTTGAAGACCGGTGGCGGCTCACTTGCCACGTCAATTTCCGAGGGGCGAGAAGCGCCAAAACTGGCCTGGACCAGGGTCGCCACTTCACCGTTCTGCACCACGCGCCCTAGCAACTGGCTGACCGCCTTGCCTTCGCGCAGCACTTCGACTTGATAGCTGGCAGGTACATCCGGCGCTACCGGGCCGACAAAGGTGATGGCCAGGGAGCGCAGCGGTCGATCCGCCGGCACCTGAGCGCGCAGCGCCTCGTATTGCAAGGCGGCGACCAGGCCACCAAAGGTAGCCCGGCCCTGGGCCCATTCGGCAGGAATGGTGACATCCAGCGGATTGCTACGGGCAGCATCGAGCAAATCACTAAAGCGCATGGCGACCTCACATCAAGAAAATCGTGGAGGAATCTTAACCATCCAATTCGGCAGGCACAGCGCCTATTCCGGCCAAAAACCGGACCGGTTTAAAAACACTCGGCGCTGAGTGTGTCCAGCACGCGGTCGGCCTTGCCTTGCGCCTTGAGCATGGTGCGCTGCCACACCGCGACACAGGGTTGCAGGTCTGGCTCGTGACCGGCCTGGGCCAGCCATTGCCAACAGTCATGCCAATCACCCAGAGCGCTCTGGGCTTTTTTCAAATGCGACAGAGCATTAGCGGGTAATTTGTCCAGCTCCGGATACGCCTCGGCGGCGTAGCGCACACGCTTGATCAGCAACCGCAGCCGGTGGCGATCATGATCGGGATTCTTCAGGGCCTCATCGAGTCTCTGCCATTGCTTGGCCAAGCGCTTCTGGATACGCGGGCGCAAGCCCTTGAGCAGTTTCTGGTGCTGGGACGCGCGGATAAACCGCGGGAATGCATCCAGGATCAGCAGCAAGTGCGCCAGTTCCGGGCTTTGCGCCACTTGGCGGTAAGCCTCGGGCTGCAGACGCAGGCGCCGATCAGCTGCCTCGTGATGCCCGTGCTGATGCAAATACGCCGCCAGCACCTCTCGGTCGCGTAGCGGCGTAGTCAGTTGGCCAACCGTGCTGGCGGCCAATTCAAGCTGTTCGACACCGGGCAGCCCGCGCAAAGGGCGCAACAGGCTGCGCAGGCGTCGCACAGTGGTGCGCAAATCATGCAAGGCTTCATCGTCAGTGACGGCGGCGAGGCGAGCCTGGCAGCTCAGTAACCCTACTTCCAGGCCAATGACCTGAGCGACTAACTGATTGACCAACGCTGACATCCTGCCCTCACTTTTCGATAAAAAATCCTGCCCGCTGCGGGGTCATCGCCCGGCGCGAGACTCACGAATGTAGAACCGCGCTTTCTCGGCCTTGTTGGAGCAGCCCTCGAACGCTTCGAATTGCTGCTGAGTCTTGGCGCCAGTCAACAGCGACAGCGCCTTGGAGTAACTGACAGTGCCGGCAAAACCTTCGGCCTTGGCCAGGTCCAGTTCTTTCCAGGCGGCGTCCAATTGCGAGCCGCAGCTGTCGCGATACGCGGTTTTCCCGGCACAGCCAGCCAAGGCCAACACGATCACAGGCACACAGATCCAGGCTTTCATTGATGACACCTCAAAATATACAAATTCAGTCGTAGCCTGTAGACGTTGCCTACAGGGAAAAGTGCCTTGTCCTTAGCCTGAAATCAGTAGTACCTATTGCCAGAGCATACCCGAGCCTGATCGCCAGCCTGGAAAAATATTGCGCGCTGTCAGCAAGGATTGAAGCAGGCCCCTTGATGGGTGCATTGTGGGCCCCTGTTTTGCGAAGGATCTGGCCATGAAGAAACGTGTTGCCTTAGTGCTGGGCTCCGGTGGGGCCAGGGGCTACGCCCATATCGGGGTGATCGAGGAAATCGAACGACGCGGCTATGACATCGCCTGTATCGCCGGCTGTTCCATGGGCGCCGTGGTGGGTGGGATCTACGCCGCCGGCAAGCTCGACGAGTACCGCAACTGGATCGAAAGCCTGGACTACCTCGACGTACTGCGCCTGGTGGATGTGAGCTTTCGTCTGGGGGCGATTCGTGGTGAAAAGGTGTTCGGGCAAATCCGCAAGATTGTCGGCGACATCAATATCGAGGAGTTGCGCATCCCCTACACCGCCGTCGCCACCGACCTCACCAACCAACAGGAGATCTGGTTCCAGGAAGGCTGCCTGCACCAGGCCATGCGCGCCTCGGCGGCGATCCCCAGCCTGTTCACCCCGGTGATGCAAGGCAACCGCATGCTGGTGGACGGCGGCCTGCTCAACCCGCTGCCCATCGTGCCGGTGGTGTCGAGCCATTGTGACTTGATCATTGCGGTCAACCTCAACGCCACCAACCAGAAGCACTATCAATTGCCGGTGATCCAGCGCCCGCCAGCGTTCAAGAGCCGCTTCAACAGCCTGGCCAAGTCACTGGGCTCGCACCTGCCGTTTCGCCGCAAGCAGGCGGAGCAGTTGATGAAACTGGAACAAGAAGCCTTGCAGGCCCAGGCCGCCGAAATCAACCCGTGGCTGGAGTCTGCCGAACCCGAAGCCCAACAACCTGCCGCGGCGCCGGAGAAAGCCGGCGCACCGAAGTCGGCGACCGGCTCGTTCATCATCGACAACGTCGGGCCTGCATCGCTGCTGGACCTTATCAACCAGAGTTTCGAGGTGATGCAAACCTCATTGGCGCAATACAAGATCGCTGGGTACCCACCGGATGTGCTGATCAACGTGCCGAAGCGGGTGTGCCGGTTTTTCGAGTTCTACAAAGCGCCGGAGTTGATTGCTTTGGGGCGGGAGATTGCCAGTGATACGTTGGATCGGTATGAGAGTGAGCAGAGTTGAGCGTGGAGGTGTTGCTGATGGCCTCATCGCGGGCAAGCCCGGCTCCCACAGGGAATGAATGCCAACTGTGGGAGCTGGCTTGCCTGCGATGGCGCCAGCGCAGGCACCAAAGGTTCAGGCACCTAGCAACCGATACCCCACCCCCGCCTCCGTCACGATAAACCGCGGCTGGGTGGGGTCATCCGCCAGCTTCTGGCGCAGGTGCCCCACCACGATCCGCAGATAGTGGCTGTCCTCGGTATGGGTTGGCCCCCAGATGTCCTTAAGCAACTGCTGCTGGGTAATCACCCGCCCCGGATGGCGGGCCAGTTGCGCCAGCACTGCGTACTCCTTGCGGGTCAGCGCCACCTCGGCACCGTCCAGCAGAACGCGGCGATAGGCCAGGTCTACGGTCAACGGGCCAAAACTCAGGGCGGCTTCCTGGGCTTCTCCGGCCGGTGCCTGGCGCAACAGCGCGCGTACACGGGCGAGAAACTCCTGGATACCGAACGGCTTGGTCACGTAGTCATTGGCGCCACCGTCGAGGGCCTCGACCTTCTGACCTTCGCTGGCCCGCACCGACAGCACCAGCACCGGCACGCTCGACCACTCGCGAAACTCGCGCAGCACCTGCTGGCCGTCCATGTCGGGCAGGCCCAGGTCGAGTACCAGCAGATCCGGTTTGCTCAAGGCCGCTTGGGCCAGGCCTTCGTTGCCGGTGCCGGCTTCGATCACCTTATAGCCTTGGGAGGCCAGGCTGATGCGCAGGAATTTGCGGATCTGGGGTTCGTCATCAATGACAAGAATCGTCGCGGTCTGGCTCATGGTGTCTCATCAAAACCCATTAAAAAATTCCCTTCCCTGTAGGAGCGAGCTTGCTCGCGAAAAACTCCTAGGCACCGCGTGCATTCAGGGCGCCATCATTATCGTTAACGACCTTCGCGAGCAAGCTCGCTCCTACAGGGTTATTCCAAGGCAGGTTGTGTCGGCAATGGAAGAAACAAGGTGATGCAGGTGCCCCGCCCGTCAATGCCATCGGCCACGCTGATATGCCCACCGTGTGCGCCGACCATGCCCTGGCAGATCGCCAAGCCGAGGCCCGTGCCCTGCCCGCCTCGATCACCGCGGGCAGCGGTGTAGAACATGTCGAAGATCTTCGCCCGCTCCTCCTCGGGAATCCCCGGTCCTTCATCCGCCACGGCAAAAAACAACTGCTCATCCTGCACCCCAGCCCGCAACTGCAAGCGGCCCTGGGGGGGCGAAAACCGTGCGGCGTTTTCCAACACGTTGACCAAGGCCTGCTCAATCAACGCCGCATGCACATACAACAAAGGCAGCTCCGGCGGCACATCGGTGCTCACCTGCAACGGCGCCAGCACGGCGCGCAGTCGCCCAAGGGCACTGCCGACAATATCGCCGGGCGACACCCAATCGCGTGCCAGTTTCAGCGCACCATGACCCAGGCGTGTCATGTCCAGCAGGTTCTGGATATAGCGGTCCAGGCGCTCGGCTTCATCACGGGTGCCTTCGAGCAATTCGCGGCGATCCTCCAGCGGGATGGCTTCACCCAGGGCCAGCAGGCTGTCGATGCTGCCGCGCATGGACGTCAATGGCGTGCGCAAATCGTGAGACACCGACGCGAGCAAAGCGCTGCGCAGTTGTTCGGTTTCGCCGTGCAGGCGCGCCGATTCCAGCTCCTGCCCCAGTTGTGCCCGCGCCAGCGCCTGGGCCAGCGGTTGGCTCAACGCGGTGAGTAAGCGACGACGTTGCCCGCTCAATTCCAGGCCAGGCTTGGCACTGACACCCAGCAACCCCAAGGGCCCCTCTTCACCCGACAGCGGCCACCACCACCAACGCCCAAACGGCAAGGTGCCGGTGCCCATGCCGGCCGGCTGATCATGCTGCCAGGCCCAATCGGCGGCAGCGCGTTCGGCTTCGGTGAGGGTCAACGGGCCACCGGTCTCGACCTTCCAGCCGCCCTGACCGTCGCGATTGACCAGGCACAGATCGAGGTCGCTCCAACCTTGCAGATGGTGGGCGGCGGCACTGATGACAGCCTGGCGGTCGGTGGCAGCGGTGAGCTTGCGCGACAGGTCGAGCAGTTCGCTGGTTTCTTCCTGGGTATCGCGCAACGCCTGCAACTGGCGGCGCTGGCGTGCGGCGAGGTTGCCGGTCAACGCCGCCATCAACAGAAAGAACAACAGGGTCAGCACGTCTTCTTCGCGCTGGATGGCGAAGGAAAAATTCGGTGGGATAAACAGAAAATCGTAAGTCAAAAACGACAGTGCTGCACACACCAGGGACGGCCCCAGGCTACTGCGCACCGCCACCAGTAGCACGGCGGCGAGAAACACCAAAGAGATGTTCGGCAGCGCCAACGCACTGGACACGGCCCAGGCCACTGCGGCAGCGGCGAGGGTCGCCACCACCGCCAAGGCGTAATCGAACCACACCAAACCGCGCACATCGGGCAGACGTGGCGGTGCGGGCATGTCATCGCTGTCGAGGACGTTGATTTCCAAGCCGCGGGCATTGCGCAACAGGCGTGCCGCCAAGCCGCCACCGAACAGGCGCCGCCGCCAGCGCATCCGCGACTGCCCCACCAGCACCAGGCTGGCGCGGCGTTCGGCGGCGTGCTGGATCAGGGTCTTGGCCACTTCCCCCGCGCGCAGCAACACCACTTCGCCGCCCAACCGCTCCGCCAATTGCTGGGCGTTTTGCAGGCGCAGGCGCGATTGCTCATCCCGCGCACGGCCGTTGTCGATGTGCACCAGGCTCCAGGGCAAATGCCGACGCTGGGCCACACGGCTGGCATGGCGCACCAGGCGTTCGGCTTGGGCATCGCCATCCACGCCGACCAGCAAACGCCCGCGCACCGCCGGCGCGGCCTGGCCGAGTTGGCGGTAGCCCTGGGCCAGGTCGTCGTCGACGTGGGCGGCGGCGGTTTGCATGGCCAGCTCGCGCAGGGCCATGAGGTTGGTCTGGGTGAAAAATGCATCGATGGCCGCACGTGCCTGTTCGGGCACATACACCTTGCCATCACGCAGGCGTTCCAGCAGCTCGCGAGACGGCAGGTCGATCAGCAGCAGTTCGTCGGCCTCTTGCAGCACCCAGTCCGGCAGGGTTTCGCGCACGTGTACGCCGGTGATGCCACGCACCTGGTCGTTGAGGCTTTCCAGGTGCTGGACGTTGACCGTGGTGAATACGTTGATGCCGGCGGCGAGCAGTTCCTGGATGTCTTGCCAGCGCTTTTCATGACGGCTGCCGGGGGCGTTGCTGTGGGCCAGTTCGTCCACCAGCACCAGCTTGGGCTTGGCGGCGAGCAGGCCGTCGAGGTCCATTTCTTCGAGCATCACGCCACGGTATTCGCTGCGCAACAACGGTTGTTGCGGCAGGCCGCTGAGCAAGGCTTCGGTTTCGGCGCGGCCGTGGGTTTCGACCACCCCGGCGATCAGGCGCACGCCCTGGCGCAGTTGGGTATGGGCGGCCTGGAGCATGGCGTAGGTCTTGCCCACACCGGGTGCAGCGCCGAGGAAGACTTTGAGCCGGCCACGGCCGTCCCGGGGCAGATCGGCTAACAGGGCATCGGCGCGGCCGGCGTCGCTCATGCTCGGGGGTTCCTTCAGGTATTTATGGAGAGTCTTCAAGGCCGCCATCGCGGGCAAGCCCGGCTCCCACAGTGGAATGCATTCC
>NZ_SMOF01000001.1:1942892-1980712 GCF_018135665.1 Pseudomonas sp. B2021 | reverse complement strand
CGCGCCAGTTGATAGGCAATCGCCTGCGGTGGCAAGTGTGGATCAAGGCCGCTGCCGGAGGTGGTCAGCGAGGCCAGTGGCACCGGGCCCTGGCCCGGCACCAACTGCTTGCTGGCCTCCTCGACGATGCGAGTGGCCAAGGCCGGATTGCTGGGGCCCAGGTTACTGGCACTGCTGGACACTGTGGCAAAAGCACCGGCTGACGGGCGTGGGTGAAACCAGCGGTCACCGGTAAAGTCCTGGGCGATCAGGCTGGAGCCACGCACCTTGCCGCTGGCCTCGTGCACCAGGCTGCCATTGGCTTGGTCGGGGAAGGCCACTTGCGCCACGCCAGTGACTACCAGCGGGTAGGCCACGCCGGTGATCAGGGTCATGAGTACCAGCAAGCTCAGGGCTGGGCGGATGATGTTGGACATTTCAGACTCCTCAATTCAGTGGTGCGGTGGGACGCGGAGCGTCCGGGGTGGCGGCGTTCCCACGCAGAGCGTGGGAACGATCAGCAGAGCGTGGGAACGATCAGCAGAGCGTGGGAACGATCAGCGGACAGGTCAAACCAGGTGCAGCGCGGTCAGCAGCATGTCGATGGCCTTGATGCCCACGAACGGCACCAACAGCCCGCCCAGCCCGTAGACCAGCAGATTGCGCCGCAGCAATGCCGCCGCACTCGCCGCCTGTACGCGCACGCCGCGCAGGGCCAGCGGAATCAGCACCACGATAATCAGCGCGTTGAACACGATGGCCGAGAGGATCGCGCTCTGCGGGCTCTGCAAGTGCATGATGTTGAGCACGCCCAGTTGCGGGTAGATAGAGGCGAATAGCGCCGGCAGGATCGCGAAGTACTTGGCCACGTCGTTGGCGATGGAAAAGGTCGTCAGCGCGCCACGGGTCACCAGCAGTTCCTTGCCGATCTGCACCACGTCCAGCAGCTTGGTCGGGTCGCTGTCGAGGTCGACCATGTTGGCGGCCTCGCGCGCGGCCTGGGTGCCGTCGTTCATCGCCATACCAACGTCAGCCTGGGCCAGCGCCGGGGCGTCGTTGGCGCCGTCGCCACACATGGCGACCAGGCGACCATCGTTCTGCTCATGGCGAATACGCGCGAGTTTCTTCTCTGGCGTGGCCTCGGCCAGCACGTCGTCCACCCCCGCTTCAGCAGCAATCGCGGCGGCGGTCAGCGGGTTGTCGCCGGTGACCATCACGGTGCGAATCCCCAGCTTGCGCAGCTCGGCAAAACGCTCGCGAATACCGGGCTTGACCACGTCCTTGAGATGGATCGCCCCCAGCAACTTGCCATCGGCGCACACCAGCAAGGGCGTGCCGCCGCTTTGGGCGATCTTGTCGATTTCCCGCGACAGCGCCGGCAACAGGTCGCTGCGTTGCTGGCCGATAAACGCCAGCAGCGAATCCACCGCTCCTTTACGGAACACACGGCCCTGGTAGTCGACACCGGACAAACGGGTCTCGGCGCTGAAGGGCACGGCGGTCAACGCCTCCAGGCTTGGCTCGGCCTGCGGGTGCAAGGCGCGCAGGTATTCAACGATGGACTTGCCTTCCGCCGTGTCATCAGCCAGGGACGCCAGCAGCGCGCCTTCGGCCAACTCGCGGCCGCTGACGCCAGGCGCCGCGACCACGGCCGAGCAACGACGGTTGCCGAAGGTGATGGTGCCGGTCTTGTCCAGCAACAGCACGTGCACATCCCCCGCCGCTTCTACCGCGCGGCCAGACTTGGCGATCACGTTGAGACGCACCAGGCGGTCCATGCCGGCAATGCCAATGGCCGACAACAAGCCACCAATGGTGGTAGGAATCAGCGTCACCAGCAGTGCGACCAGGAACACCAAAGGCAAGCTGCCATTAGCGAAGTGGGCGAACGGCTGCAAGGTCACCACCACCAGCAGGAAGATCAGGGTCAGGCCGATCAGCAGGATATCCAGCGCGACTTCGTTGGGGGTTTTCTGGCGTTTAGCGCCTTCCACCAGCGCGATCATGCGGTCCAGGGTGGACTCGCCCGGGTTGGCGGTGATGCGGATGAGCAGCCAGTCCGACACCAGCCGCGTGTTGCCGGTGACGGCCGAACGGTCGCCGCCGGACTCGCGGATCACCGGGGCGGATTCGCCGGTAATCGCCGCTTCGTTGACCGCCGCAATCCCTTCGACGACCTCGCCGTCACCGGGGATCATTTCCCCGGCGGCAACACGTACCACATCGCCCTTACGCAGGCTGGTGGCCGGTATCATTTTGAAGCTGCCATCGGCTTCCTGGCGATGTGCGCTCAAGCCTTCGCTGCCAGCCTTGAGGCTATCGGCACGGGCCTTGCCACGCCCCTCGGCCAAGGCTTCGGCGAAGTTGGCAAACAGCACGGTGAACCACAGCCACACGGCTATTTGCACGGCGACAAACGTTGGAACGGTGGTATCGGGCACAAAGCACAGCACGGTGGTGAGGATGGCGGTCAGTTCGACCACCAGCATCACCGGCGAGCGTTGCAGTTGGCGAGGGTCCAGCTTGACGAACGCCTGAACCAGCGCTGGGCGCCACAGCGCAGAGATTGCGGTTTTGGCAGGCTCCTGGGTTTTGACCGGGGCCGCGTTTTTTGCAGGCATATTCATTTTCATATCCCTTAACTAGAAGCCCATGCTCAAGTGTTCAGCGATGGGACCCAACGCCAGCGTCGGCAGGAAAGTCAGGCCGCCCACCAGCAAAATGGTCACGGTCAACAGGGTGACGAACAGCGCACCATGGGTGGGGAAGCTGTTCTGGCCAATCGGTGCGGCTTTCTTCATCGCCAGGCTGCCGGCCAGGGCCAGTACCGGGAGGATGTAGCCGAAACGGCCGATCAGCATGCCCAGGCCGAGCATCAGGTTATGGAACGGGGTGTTGGCGCCGAGGCCAGCAAACGCCGAACCGTTGTTGGCACTGGCCGAGGTGTACGCGTAGAGCAACTGGCTGAACCCATGGGGGCCAGGGTTACTGATGGCGCCCGCCGGGCCGGGCAAGCTGGCAGCGATGGCACTCAACACCAATACGCCGACCGGCATCACCAGCAGGGTCACCACCAGCAATTGCACTTCCTTGGCTTGCAGCTTCTTGCCCAGGTATTCCGGGGTGCGGCCGATCATCAAGCCGGCGAGGAACACTGCGATCAACACGTTGAGCAACATGCCGTACATACCGGCACCGACACCGCCGAAGATCACTTCGCCGACCATCATGTTGACCAGCGCCACCATCCCACTCAGCGGGCTGAGGCTGTCCTGCATACCGTTGACCGAACCGTTGGAGGCCGCAGTAGTGGTCACCGACCACAGCACGGTACCGGTGGTGCCGAAACGTGTTTCCTTGCCTTCCAGCGGTGCGGTTTGCTCCACCGCCGGGTTGTTCAGGGTTGGATTGGGCTGGTACTCGGACCACAGCGACGTCGCGCCGCCGATCAAGAACAGCGCCAGCATGCACGCGAGGATCGCCCGGCTCTGGCGCAGGTCCTTGACGTAATGGCCGAAGGTAAACACCAACGCCACCGGGATCAGAATGATCGAGGCCACTTCAAACAGGTTGGCCCAGGCCGTCGGGTCTTCGAACGGATGCGCCGAGTTCACACCGAAGAAGCCACCGCCGTTGGTGCCCAGTTGCTTGATCGCAATCTGGCTGGCGGCCGGCCCCAGGGGAATCACCTGGTCCACGCCCTGCAGGGTGACGGCATCCACATAGTGGGCGAAGGTTTGCGGCACGCCCTGCCATACCAGAAACAGCGCGAGCACCAGGCACAACGGCAGCAGGCCGTAGAGGGTGGCGCGGGTCATGTCGACCCAGAAGTTGCCCAGGGTCTGGGCAGATTTGCGCCCTATCCCACGGCATAAAGCGACCAGGACCGCGAGACCGGTCGCCGCACTGACAAAGTTCTGCACCGTGAGGCCGGCCATCTGGCTCAGGTAACTCAAGGACGCCTCGCCGCTGTAGTTCTGCCAGTTGGTGTTGGTCATGAAACTGACGGCGGTGTTGAACGCCAGGGTCCATTCCTGGCCCGGCAGTTTTTGCGGGTTCAGTGGCAGGGAGCCCTGGAATAACAGGATCGAGAACAACAACAAGAAGCCCGCCAGGTTGAATGCGAGCAAGGCCAGCATGTATTTCTGCCAGCTCTGCTCTTGCTGCGCATCCACGCCCGAGAGGCGGTAACAGGCCTTTTCAACAGGCCCCAATACGGGCGTGAGCCAGGTGCGCTGGCCTTCCATCACCTTGTAGTAGAACCGCCCCAGAAACGGTGCCGGCACCAGTACCACGGCGAAGAAGGCGATGATCAGCCAATAGTCATAACTGTGCATAGCCCGCTCCTAGTTCCGATCCGCGCGTAACAGCGCAACCAGCAGATAAATGAACAGCGCCACGGCCAATAGCAGTGACACTCCGTCCAGAACGCTCATGGAAGTCTCCCCTTCGTGCGGCGATTGCCGCGTGTGGGGGCATTGTCCGCAGGAGCGGTGTAAAGGAACGAGAGCGAGGGCTTGGGTGGGGCGTAAAGATGGCGTAAAGAGTGGGTTTATGCGGGGTTTACAGGGGCCTTATCGGGCAATCACCCAAGGTGCCAGATTAATGATCGAGAGCACATCGAGCATTGCACTGCCACCTTTTGACCCACTGTGTGATTTACAGAGGTGTGAACAAGTCGAAAATCCCCCCTGGCACCGAGGCGATGTTGGGATTTACCTGCGAATCTTTAAGTACCGACACTTGGTACTCAGGTAAGCCCGACCTACCCTCGAAGTGCGACAGCGTTGCCTTGCTCTGGCCTTTTCTCAAGGTCATTTCCAGGGCAGCTTTCATCTGCGCCTCGTCGGTGAATATCGCAAGACCGTGGTTAGGGTCAAAATAGAACCATGTCTTGTTACCATTCGGATCAACTACCACACGGGCCATCAAACCATGGTCAGGGCTGCTGATTAACAAGGTTTTGGTTTCGCTGCTACTGGCCAAATCGGAAATGATATCGGTGTAGGGAACCTGTTTAAGTTCACTAGATTGGTGATATTTAGCTCCGACTTTCTCCTGAAGCCGGCTCAGCTTACTACGGAAGTTTTCGACTTGAGTGCCGCGCAGCTGTTCGGCATCGGCTTTAGCCGGGTCCAGTTTTCGCAACTCTGCAATCTCATGGCGCGTAGGCACGGGGCGCATCGCTTGGCTTAGATTTTCAAGAAAGATGTCGTGTTTGCCCTGTTTGAGGGCTTCCGCCATCAGCGTAGACAGCGCCGCACACTCACCCTCCGACAACAAATCAACGCGGCTGAGGTATAACCCCTGAGGAATACCATTGATCACAATAGGCGGGCGGGCATCTTTAAAGCCGATGTCTTCGCTGAAACGTTTAGAGTTTCGCTTGCTCGCCTGTTCTCTTATTTTTTCCATATGCCTGACCAGGTAACCCATTTGTTCGGATGTGCGTTCGGGTACGAGAGCCAGCTCTGCGACCTGATTGAGAGTCAACTTTTCCGTCAACTCGTCCAACCCGTCCGGCCGCGCTGAGCGATACCCTTTCGCATAGCCTTTTTTATCACTGATGGCCGCATTGATATGGGCTATTTTGAACTTATCGGGCAGGGCTTCCAGGTCCTCTATTCGTTTTGCCAGGCTGCCGAGTTGAGCCGGCGTACGAGGCTGGGCGACGGCAAGACGTTTTAACTGTTCGATGGTCATCGCTGGAGAGTAGCCGTAGACGGCTTGCGGGTTTAACTCTCTCCACCCCCTTGAATACGTGGAGAGATCTTTACTCTTTGCCTCGGCTATAGCGTTAGCGTAGTCAGTGCGAAAGTTAATATTGGGCGGCACAGGAGGCGCCAACGTGTTTGCTATTCTTTCCCACGACAGATAATCAGAGAACCCTTTGATTTCCCCTTTGATTGCACCTTGCTCGGGCTTGAAATCCTTCGCGGTACCATAGGGGCGGCCGCTGATAGGGTCATAGAGCCCCCATTTACCATTCTGAAAGACCGCAGGTCCGTGTAGGGTCTGCTCGCCCACCTTGAATGTACCGTTGGCCACCGCGTCATAACGCTTACTGAGGTTGATCAACTCCGGCGAGCTTAACGTGCTTTTGAAAGAGCGCAGGGTGTCTCTGACGTGGCTGACGCCTTGAGTAATCACTTTGCCCCCGCCCTTAATCAAATCGCCAACGCCACTAAGCGGGTTGAGCTCACCTAACACGGCCGCCCCCATTATCTTGGTGACTTTTAATCCTTTCTGCAGCGCCTTCCCCGTTTTAGCCAGCACTTTCGCCGCTTTGGCGGCGGCCCCGATTCCCGCGGTGATAAAGCCCAGCAGGTCAAAGGCGACATCTGTGATTCCCTCACTGTAGTTCCCGTCTATAAAGTTGACGATTGCCGAGCGAAAAGGAATAAGGTCGAGAAGAAAGTTCATCACCGCTTTCCCCTCCTCTTTATCCTTTTCGACGGACGTCATGCCCATCGCCTCTTTTCGAATGGCAGGATCATCAAGGTTCAATGCTTTCACAACCGAGTCGGCGATGTGGTTAGCCCGCTCGTCGAGGAACAGATACGGTACAGACGGGGTGGACGGCCTTGCCTCATCCAAGGGGTGTCGCTTGGCATCATCCCCCTGCTCTGCTAATACGCCAAGCGGGAGAAATTTTGAAACTGTATTCAAACCATCAATCTGTTTGCTTAACTCTTGAGCGGGGAAGAACTCCTCGACTTTAGAAACTTCGTTCTGAATATACTCAGGCTTGCGCGGAACCGGAGTGTCACTCAGTTTTTTGATCAGACCCTTTTCCGTGTCGAATTCGTAGTTACTGGTAATGCCTTTATATTTTGCCGTTACTATTATCTTTTTACTGGTATGAAACAGCGTATCTTTGACGACTCCAATTTTATAGCTTTTCTCTTGATAATATTGGATTTCGCCAAAAATGAGTTTCTCCTTGTCCTCGGGAGGAAGATTTGTCAAAGCATTGACAATCGATAATTTTTGGACGGTCTTATGCTTAGCCGTTACCGTTGAAAAGGCCTCATCAAAGGCGTTCTTAATATTGCATTCCGGGCGTTTAGTGAACGCGATAAACGTGGCAAGATCAATACCATCGTCCTCGATAATGTTTTTCCAGCGTTCATTCAGGCTCACCCCTTCCATGACGGCATCAAGCATAGAATAAGAAGTTGGAGGAACATAAGACGAATCGCTAAGGGAGACTGAAACGGAGTCGGGTTCGACGAATTTTGGTTCCTCAAATGAAACGTTGTCGCCAAAGGTTTTTCTGAGTAATTCCAAAGCCATCTCTCGACGGTTTGGCAAGGGTGTGTCCAATAACGTGGAGGCTTTTTGCAGTTCTATTTGCTGATGGTTGAAGGCCTCTTTCGCCTTGTTGATGTCGTCCTGGGTGTAAAGCAAGTCTTGCTTGAGTTCCAGAATGTTATGGGCTACGGCCCAATTGAGCAGTACCCCTGTTTGCGCGGATTCGGGAGCAGGCGCTCGGGTGTCGGCTGCGATCATCACCTCGGCAAAGGTCATATTGGCAGCGCTGCCTGGAGACTGGGCTTCAATGGCAGCAACGGCAATGCACAGGTTTGCCCACGCCAGGCTGCCGTACACCACGCCGTCAGGAATATCCTTCACCAGTAATTGCGGGGCTGCCCGCATCAGCAACAGGTACGCCCCCGCCTTCGCCATCGCCGGTGATGCTCGGCCGGTTTCAATGAGGTGCTGGCTCAGGCCTTCGATGACGGCCGAGAGGGGTTTGCCCCAGTATTTCTTGTCGGTCAGGTCGAAACCGGCTACCCAATTTCGATGCGGCCTTGTGAGAGACTCCGGGTCCAGTGCCAGGTTAAGGAGCGCCAGCGTATAGTCATTGACGCTGATGTCTGTGGAGACGCCACCTAAGTTGGTTTGCATCTCTAATCCCATGGCATGCCCTTGCGGGGAGCCCACGAGTGCCTCCAGCGTCTTCACCGGATCCTGCAATACTTCCTCGGAGAGCGGTTGGCACTTGTTGAGGTAGTCCAGTAGCCCCATCTGAGTACTGGCCATCTGGTCACGTGCAACGGCCCGCACCGTCTGCTGCTCGCGGGCACTCATAGGAATCGGCCAGGACAGACCGCCCCCGAAATTGCCCAACGGGTGTCGCTGGGCCCTTGCAACTGCCGTTTGTGCCAGGGAAAACAACTCTTCCAGGGTCTTGGGCAGAGGCAAGTCATTTTCGATGATGAATGCCTCCAGACTGATCGACTTGCCCGGTTCGCGGATAGATGACTGGTAATGAGCAGAGTCTGGGGCAATCCTCATCGGCGTACTTTTCAAGATGGCCGATATATCCTGCGGCGTGGCATTTTCCGGTAGCGCCTGGCCGGCCTGGTTAAGCTGCTGTGCCAAGTACTGCCAGTTGCTGCGGTCCGCCATCCGTTGCTGCATCACTTGGCGATTGTCCAACTCGCTCAAACGCTCCAGCAGCCATTCATTACGTGCTCGAAGGACGTTGTCGGCGCTGAAATGTGGCGCCAGGGCAGACGCCTGATCCAAGTCCTTGAGTGTTTGCGATCGTTGCCAGAGGTCCGTTTTCCCTATACCGCTATCGTCGTCCAATAGCGCTTGCAGCTCGGTGTTTACCTGCTGCTGCTGGCGTTCGAGCAATTGCGGTACGCCTGCGGCAATGACGTCGGTGGTAAGTGGAACAAGGGTTTGGCTCAGCTCGTTTTCCCAACCAGGCTTGAGGCTTTGCTCGACCGAAATGGGCAAACTCTGCTTGGCCTGTTGCGCGGCATAGGCGTTGTTGCTGAGGCGCTGGCGCAAGGCTTGCTGGGCTTTGGCCGGGCTGTCGAACACCTCGTAGCCATCGCGGGGGGTATACAGCACCGTCAGGCCGCGTTGCTCGCTGGGTGGTAGTGCCCTGTTAGTGTCCGAGCGATTGAACGGACGCTGTGTCGACGAACCATCACCACTGGTGATCAGGAAGGCACCTGCCATCAACGTACCGTCGGGCTTTGGCGTATCAAGCTTGAGCGGATACACCCCAGGCCGCTCTCCATCCGGCATGGCATTTTCCCGCGCCTCCAGAGTGGGGTACTCAATCGCTTTGTCGATCAGCGTCTTGGCGGCCGGGAGCATCGTGCCCTCTTCTACCTGAAGCGCTGCAAGGATAGACAACATCTGCCGTTGAATACGCAGTAACTCGCCTTGCCGTGCCTCAGGGTTCGCTTCGCCAGGGCGTGGCTCCGTCCAAAATCGCGCAAGACTCGAGGGCAGTTCTTTTTCGATGGTTTGGGCAATCGACAGCAGGCTAGCGGCAACGTCCAGCTGTTTATTGCGTTCGGCCGGCGCGCCGCCCAGATAAAAACCGGAATCGGTGGTGGCGGGGCCCGTAGAGGCGTGCGAGCCACCGCCCCCCTTGGACGTCTTGAGCGCGTTAAAGAGTGCCTCAGTGGCAGGCTCTACAGAGAGCAATGTGCGCTGCCCCAGCTCATCAGTGTGGTAGCGATGAAAATAGAGTTTAGTAACGTCCAGCGGCGTCTGTTTGTAGAGCGCCGCGGCGAGTTGCTGCTCGATGACGCTCGAAAGTGTCGGCTGCTGGCCCATCAATGCCTGGACTTGCTGATTCAGCGCCCGAAACTGATGAAGCAGCTGAAGGTGTTTTTCGCTTACTTGCCGATCGTTTTTCAAGCCGGCCGGGGTCACGCTGATGGGGGCAATGCCCTCTACGTTAGGAATCGTTGATGGCTCATTTGCCGGCGATCGGGTATTGGCCTCGGGCAATAGAACGTTCTGCGAGGGGGGCAGATCCCGGCGCGCATGAAGAGCAGTCATAGCTGAAGTCATTTTGGGTTTCTCAGATGTAGTAGCCCATGCGTCCCTGACGATTATTTGTGTAACACTCTTCCTGAATGGGCACCGCATAGTGAAAACTGAGCATTGAACGGTTCCGACCAGATCGACCATTAATCGTAAGTTGGCGTAAATAGACCGCCTCAAACAGCCCATTGACTGCAACCATGTCGTGGACCAACGCATGCACCAGCGTCAGGTCATGACGGATGAACCGACCAGGCCGCCGCCCCCATCTGGTGCGCTTCGGAAAACTTCAACCACAAAACCATCCTCCAAGCGACACTGACGCCGCTTTACGACGTAGCGCCATGGCATGGCACGCCTGCTGCAACACGCTGAACCATTTCCGAACGGTTCAGGGAGCGCAGCAAAATGAACACACAACTCAAACCCACCTTGGGCACCCTGCACCTATGGGGCATCGCCGTCGGGCTGGTGATCTCCGGCGAGTATTTCGGCTGGAGCTATGGCTGGGGCGTCGCCGGGACCTTGGGCTTTCTGGTGACCTCATTGATGGTCGCCGCGATGTACACCTGCTTTATCTTCAGCTTCACCGAACTGACCACTGCGATTCCCCATGCCGGAGGCCCCTTTGCCTACAGCCGTCGCGCCTTTGGTGAGAAAGGTGGCTTGATTGCAGGCCTGGCCACCTTGATCGAATTCGTCTTCGCCCCGCCCGCGATTGCCCTGGCCATTGGTGCGTACCTGAACGTGCAATTCCCGGCACTCGACCCCAAGCACGCCGCTGTCGGCGCCTATATCGTGTTCATGGGCCTGAACATCCTCGGCGTCAAACTGGCCGCTACCTTTGAACTGGTGGTGTGCGTACTCGCCGTCGCCGAACTACTGGTATTTATGGGCGTAGTCGCCCCGGCGTTCAGCTTCAGCAATTTTGCCCTCAATGGTTGGGCCGGTTCCGACACCTTCGGCGCCCCGGCGATTGCCGGGATGTTCGCCGCCATCCCCTTCGCCATCTGGTTCTTCCTCGCCATCGAAGGCGCGGCCATGGCCGCCGAAGAAGCCAAGGACCCCAAACGCACCATTCCGAAGGCCTACATCAGCGGCATCCTCACCCTGGTGATCCTGGCCATGGGCGTGATGTTCTTCGCCGGCGGCGTGGGTGACTGGCGCACCCTCTCGAACATCAACGACCCATTACCCCAGGCGATGAAAACCGTGGTGGGCGACAGCTCCGGCTGGCTGCACATGCTGGTATGGATTGGCCTGTTCGGCCTGGTGGCGAGCTTCCACGGCATCATCCTCGGCTACTCGCGCCAGTTCTTCGCCCTGGCCCGCGCCGGTTACCTGCCGTCCTTCCTGGCCAAACTCTCACGCTTCCAGACGCCGCACCGGGCCATCCTCGCCGGCGGCGTGGTGGGTATCGCCGCCATCTACAGCGACGGCCTGATCAACCTGGGCGGCATGACCCTGACCGCCGCGATGATCACCATGGCGGTGTTCGGCGCCATTGTCATGTACATCATGAGCATGCTCAGCCTGTTCAAACTGCGTAAGACCGAGCCACTGCTGGAACGCACCTTCCGCGCGCCGGGCTACCCCATCGTGCCCGGTATCGCATTGGTACTGGCGCTGGTGTGCCTGGTGGCGATGGCCTGGTTCAATGCCTTGATCGGGCTGATCTTCCTGGGCTTTATGGCGGTGGGTTTCATCTACTTCCAGATGACCGCACAAGACCGCATCGATGCGCCGGCGGATGCAATGTTGACCGGACAATAGCGTCTATGAGGCAGAACGGGCCTACACTGAACTACTCAGAAAGCCCGTCACTCAAAGCAGTGATTACCGTGGGAAATTCTCCCACGAACCTCTGCCTCAAGGAGCGTCTTATGCCGTGGTATGCATGGTTGATTATGGTAGTAGCGATCGGGTCGATCGTCGGTGGCCTGATGATGCTGCGTGACAGCGCCAACAAGGTGGAACTCACCGACGAACAACGCAAACGCGTAGCCGAGCGCAATGCCCAGGCAGATGCCAAGGATGCGCAGGATCGCTGAATATTGGGTTACTCCCAATCCGCCTTGGCAATATGCAAGCCGTGCTGCCCTTTGTAGGCAGCACGTTCCGGCTGGCTCCAGCCATTGAGCAACTCATCCTCCAACCGGTAGATCTCCACCCCCAACGGACGGCACACCGTCAGCGGATCCTGCGCATCCGGCCCCCACATCGGTAGCGACAAATCCCCGCCAGGGCACGTCGACAACGCACAGAGCAGATCAATCTCGGCAAAAAACTCCAGGTAATCGCCCTTCTTCGCCGGACAGGCTTTCATGAAGTACATGTCATCCTGATTGAGCCCGGTGCACTGGAAAATATTCAACACGTCATGCACATCGAACTCCGTCAGTCCATGGGGCAATACCGCACGGGTCAGGTTCGAGTGGCAATGGTGGTGAAAGTCCTCCCCGGTCAACATACGGTTCACATAGGGGTCGCACCGCGTGCCCAACAAATCGTGCAAACGCCCACCGTGCTCATCAATGCCGTAGCTGGCCAGGCTGTCATCGGTAATAGTGACCAAGGGCCGTAGAAAAGGCAGGTTCGACCACAACCGATCATGGGTGCTGACATGGGCGCCTTGCAGCTGCCGAGTGCGCGCGGCCCACAAGCGTTCGCGTGGGTCGTTGGCGTTCCAGACATTAAAATCCCCCACCTGCGGCCCCACCGGTGTGGTCACACGGAACACATGCCCGGCCGGCACCTTCCACGCTCTCCCCGTTCGAATCGGCACCTCGAACTGTTCGATCAACGTGCGCTGGGTTTTCTGATCACGAATACGCTCATAGAACGCCGTATCCACCTGCAACGCCGAACCTTTGCTGACCTGGTACGCGGCGGGATAGTCTTTGTACATGGGGCACTCCTCCATCAAGGGCGATCAAACAAGGCGAGAGAAAGGCGTTCCGAGTCATCCAGGTACAGACTCATCGCCTCGCTGGCGGCCTGGGTTTGGTTGCGGGTTAGCAATGTGTATATCTCATGGTCACGCTCCAGCCAGGGTGACTGGAAGCGCTGCTCATCCGGCGCGGCGCAGAACGCCAGACGCAGTTGGGCTATTACCTGGGCGAAGAACTCGTCGAACAACGGGCTGCCCATCAACGCGACGATCTGCTGGTGAAACATAAGACTGTGAGTGGCCACGGCTCGCCAATCTTCCCGCTCCCGGGCCAGGGTGGTGGCGTCAATGGCGTTTTGCATAAGTGTTGATTGAGCGTCCGTCAACGGGCCACTTTGGGCTATGGCCTGCAATTCCAGGGTGCGGCGGACTACGAAGAGGTCGCGTACTTCTGCTCGCTCCAAGCGCCGAACCATGACGCCCTTGTTGCGGATATAGCGAGTAAGGCCCTCCTGGCCCAGACGATGCAGCGCCTCGCGAATCGTATTGCGGGATGCGTTGTAGACCTTGACCAGGTCCGACTCGATCAGCGGCATGCCTGGTAACAGCCGGCCGCCTATGATGTCGGCGCGCAGTTCCAGAGCGATCTGGTCGGCTAAGGATAGGGTGAGTGGCATCGTTACCTCGAGATTGTTGAACAATCACTGAGGAAGAGGTAACCACGTTTCGTGCCAATGCTGCGTCAGGGAGGAAATCGCAAGGTCCGTTAGTTAAAGGAAGGGCCGGTGTATGACCGGCCCTCCGCGCTGTTTTCAGATCCTCAATTAATAACCAGCCTGTCGCGATTCTTTTCCAGCAATGCCTTGCCGATGCCTTTCACTTCCAGTAACTCATCCACCGCTGTGAACGGGCCGTTGCTCTCGCGATAGGCGATGATTGCCTTCGCCTTGGAAGCACCAATGCCGAACAGATCGCGACGCAGGGTTTCGGCGTCGGCAGCGTTGAGGTTGACCTTGGTGGATTGCTCGGTCCTGGTCATTTGGGTGGAGATCGGGGTTGGGGGTTCTGGCTTGATGGACGGCGCAGCGGTGGTGGCGACGGAGAGGCTGGTGAGGAAGGCGAAGATGAGGGATGAGATGTAGAGGTTTTGCATTGGTGACGCTCCATGACATCGGTATGAGAGAAAAGCAGCTTTTCCGAAGCTGCTTTTTTACGTTAGGCGATGATAGAAGTTAGTCAAAAACTAGTAAGTTACAAAGTGTGAGCAAAGCTAACCTACGATGCTTAAATTTTCTTAAGCGGGTTAAAGATCACACGCTGAAATCCAATAAAGTACGCATAGGAAAAACGCAACAAAAACAAACCAACAAAAAATAACAGCACACAAAATACTTAAAGCTCTCGAACGGCAGAGCCACCACGCGCATAAACATTGCACAAAAAATTATCTTTCTTTCAACCGCTTCATCATTTGGGTATAATCGCGTCGCCAACACCAAAAATACAACCAAAAAAAAACTGGAAACGGAGAGTTCCATGGAACCCAGCATGAGATCAAAGTATTCAACACTTGATTTCTTTAGACTAGCTTGGTCTTTTACAACTACAAAAATATTTTATAGTCCCGCCCGAATCATCAGACAGCCCACTCGAATAAGAGGTTGGGGAAATATGTCAATTGGTGTCGGCTT
Organism: Pseudomonas sp. B2021; assembly: GCF_018135665.1. NCBI lineage: Bacteria > Pseudomonadati > Pseudomonadota > Gammaproteobacteria > Pseudomonadales > Pseudomonadaceae > Pseudomonas > Pseudomonas sp. B2021. The sequence continues at coordinate 1,966,351 of NZ_SMOF01000001.1, read as the reverse complement.
TACAACGGGGCAATACTGTCGAATAGAAGCAGCCAATGGTAAAGAAGGAAAAAAAACACTCACCATAGGTAGTCATGTTGAAATAAACGACGCCTGCCATATCGCAGCGCTTGACTCGATAACTATTGGTAACAACGTACTCATCGCCAGCCAAGTTTATATCACCGACCATGACCATGGGGAGATAACAAAAGAAGAGCTGTTAATACACCCCAATCAGAGGAAACTTGTTTATGCACCGGTGGTAATTGAGGACGATGTTTGGATAGGGGAAAAAGTAGCCATCCTGAAAGGCGTGACCGTCGGCAAGGGTTCAGTTATAGGTGCGGGAGCTGTAGTCACGAAAGACGTACCACCTTACTCTGTTGCCGCTGGCATTCCCGCAAGAATCTTGAAAACTCTTTGAGAGGGACAGAGATTAAGGTGGCAGCAAAAAACTAGGCAATCTGCAGCAATATATCTGAATTAACACATACAAAGGCCAGTTCCCTCTCGCCTTTGTATGAGTTTTAGATCAAGGCTCAAGCCGACGTTGCTGATAAATCCAATCAACAATCTCACCGTCAGGAGCATAGCCGCTGACCGTATCACGCAGCAATTGACGGACTCGACCATAATCATCTTCGTCGACCGCCGAGAGAAGATCGGCTAATTTTAACCTTAGAGCGTCCCAAGAAATAAAATCCTCGTTCGCGCTCATGATCATAGGGTGCTGTGTTGCCACGACGTTATCGCCTATTAGTAACTCCTCATATAGTTTTTCTCCAGGGCGAAGTCCAGTAAATTCTATCGCAATATCGCCATGAGGATTTTTTTCAGAACGAACACTTAGCCCAGACAAATGAATCATTTTCTCAGCCAACTCAACAATTTTTACCGGCTCCCCCATGTCTAATACAAAAACATCTCCGCCCTGCCCCATTGAACCAGCCTGAATAACCAATTGAGCAGCTTCAGGAATGGTCATGAAATAGCGAGTAATCTTGGGATGGGTAACAGTCAACGGTCCTCCCGACTTTATCTGCTTGTGAAAAAGCGGAATAACCGAACCAGAAGAACCTAATACATTACCAAAGCGCACCATGGTGAAACGTGTTTTATTCACTCGAGAAATATTGAATTTATCGTTGAATAATACAGGAGCAGACTCGCGACTGAGGGCTTGCAAAGTCAATTCAGCCAATCGTTTCGTACTACCCATCACATTCGTAGGTCGCACAGCCTTGTCGGTTGAAATGAGTACAAAGTTTTGAACACCCGCCTGCAATGCAGCCTGAGCAGTATTTAGGGTGCCAATCACATTATTCAATACCCCCTCGGCAATGTTGTGCTCTACCATTGGAACATGCTTGTAAGCTGCTGCATGGTAAACGGTATCCACATGCCAAGTTTTCATGACATCTAACAGTTTTTCCTCATTACGTACGGAACCTAGAATAGGAAGCAAACGTACAGAGAGTGACTCACGGCTAATTCGCTGTTCCAATTCGGACAAGATGCAATAAAGGTTAAACTCGCTATGCTCGAAAAGCAAAAGGGTCGTGGGACGTAATTCGAGAATCTGACGGCATAACTCTGAGCCAATAGAACCGCCGGCTCCAGTGACCAAAACGCTTTGATCTTTGATGCACCTCTCAAGCAATTCAGCCTGAGCGGGAACGGCGTCGCGACCGAGCAAATCACCTATGTCCACTTCTTGAATGTCATCAACCTTTACCCGACCGCTAGCCAAATCCATAAAGCCGGGTACGCTACGGACATGCAGCGGGAATCCTTCGAGCAGCCCGAGAATTTCGCGACGACGACCCCGAGATGACGACGGTATTGCCAACAGTACCTCTTGAGCCCCTGTCATTTCGATCATTTGCTGAATATGTTTGGGTTTAAACACCTGCAAACCTGAAATGACGCGGTCAGCGATACTACTGTCATCATCAATAAAAGCCACAGGTCGCATTACCCGACCCATTCTCAGCGCTGCTACGAGTTGATTACCGGCTGCGCCGGCACCATAGATAGCAACTTTTGAAAGACCGTTATCCCGACTAGTAAAAGGTACATGCTGCACCGCGGCAAACCAGTCACCAAGAAAATACTGCCGCATGGCAAGTCGCATTCCGCCGATCATAATCAGACTCAACCACCAATAGTTGAAAATAATTGACCGAGGAACCACATTTTCGTGATTGCTATACCAATAAACAACGAATGCCAAGATTAGAGAGGACAGGCTGACAGCTTTGATAATAGCAATTAGCGCATCATTACCAAAATATCGCATTACCGCACGATACATGCCAAAGCGCACAAATAAAGGAATGGCCACAATGGGTGCACATATGAACAGCCAGAAATGCATTTTGACGGGGTTGATCATTTCATCAATACCCAAACGCACTACAAAGGCCATCCACAAAGCGACCCAGACAAGGGTAGTATCTGCGACAACCTGCAAAATTCGCTTCTTGCGACGCGAAAGGCTTAACAAATGTGTACGAATGTTATCCATGTGCCCTCTCAATCTCTGTCGCTCCAACACCGATCACCCATCACACCAGCGGTCCACAAGGCCTTCATACTGAATCAGTTGCCTCGGTTATAACGTCGGCTAATACCTTGCACGTCAAATCTATCTGTGCCGCGGTTAATGTCGGGTGGACTAAAAACATTAAGCTAGTCTCACCTAAAAGCTGGGCATTTGCGAGACGAACCTCCGGACGCCATCCCGTGTTATCAAACGCTTTCTCAAGATAAACCTCGGAGCACGACCCGGAGAACGCCGGAACACCACGAGAATTGATCTCAGCAAGAATTCGATCACGCGACCACTCCTCGCGAAGAAACTCAGGTCGGATAAATACATAACATTTATAGGCCGCATGTCGAACACCGGCTGGCAGCACGGGTACCCTGAGCGCAGGTAATGATTTAGCACAATTCCAAATAAGCGCCGCATTCGCCTGACGGGTAGCTTGCCACTCCGTCATCTTTCGAAGTTGAATTCGGCCAATAACGGCTTGCATCTCCAGCATGCGCCAATTGGTACCGAAACTCTCATGCAGCCAACGAAAGCCTGGCGCGTGCTCGCGCTCATAAACAGCTTCCCAACTTTTTCCATGATCCTTGTAAGCCCACATGCTTGCCCAAAGCTCACGGTCGTTGGTCGTGACCATACCTCCCTCGCCGCCAGTGGTCATAATTTTATCCTGGCAGAATGACCATGCCCCAACATGCCCGATAGACCCTACTGGACGGCCTTTGTAGAGCGCGCCATGAGCTTGAGCGCAGTCTTCGATCACCTTCAGATCATGGGCATGCGCCAAATCCATTATTTCGTCCATGTCACAAGGCCATCCAGCCAAGTGAACACAGACAATGCCCCGCGTCTTGGAAGTGATCACCGCACGGATGGTATCGGCAGTGATATTCTGAGAGTCCAGATCAACATCGGCAAAAACCGGCGTAGCACCTGCGTTAACAATACTGGAAACAGACGCAAGAAATGTGCGGGATGTGACGATCACTTCGTCTCCGGCACCAATACCTAACGCCTTTAGTGCCAAATCCAACGCGACAGTACCGTTTGCTAATGCAATTGCATATTCAGTACCAGCAAAAGCCGCGAACTCCTTTTCAAATTCTCGACATTCAGTGCCCGTCCAATAGTTAACCTTGTTCGAGAGGACCACATCTCGAACGGCATCAGCCTCTTCAGTTGTAAAAGACGGCCAAGGAGCGAATGGAGAATTCAGCATAACCAATACCTATAAAATTAAGATCGCAAAACGCCTAGCAAATCTGATTTAAAAACGAATCGTACACGCCGCCCATGACAGGCCTACGCCAAATCCGACACACGCTACGATATCACCCGTTTTAATGTTGCCCTTCTCAAGAGATTCCTTAAGCGCAATAGGGATAGTAGAAGATACCGTATTACCGCAGTGCTCAAACTCCCTGACAAATTTTTCTTCAGGCAGCTTTAACCTTCTTTTTAACGCATCAAGCATAAATTTATTGGCTTGATGAAAGACAAAGTGGTCTACCATGTCTAACGTGAAGTTGTCATCGAACAAAGATTCAAATAACTCAGGAACGCGCTTCAGCGAAAACTCCAGAATCGCTGGACCGTTCATATAAAGATTGGCGTCAGTCCTGATATTACCGCTGTCGTCCTGACGAGTCTCCAAATTAGAGTTGAGCAACGCCGGGAACCTTGCGCCTCCTACCGGAACGATCAGACTTTCTGCGCCAGAACCATCCGTACCATAACGAAAACGGTCAATCGCGACAGTGTCATCTGTCGCTCTGATTAGGGTTGCCGCCGCCGCATCACCAAAAAGCGTGCGAACGCTCTTGTCGCCGGGGTGAATATACTTACTATACGTTTCAGCGGTAACCAGAAGGACATTCTTGACCTGGCCAGTCTCTATCAACCCCTTTGCCATACCCAAGCCGTAAATAAATCCCGAGCAACCTTGATTATAATCAAACGCTGCACACGCCGTGGGTAGCCCTAGACGATGTTGAAGAATGCAGGCCGTTGACGGCAGTACATAATCTGGGCTCTGTGTGCATAGAATCAGGCAATCAATATCAGATCTATCAACGACGCCGGAGTCAAAGATTTTCTCACACGCTCGAAAACCCAGATCAGACGCACATTCGTTTTCAGCCGTTATCCGGCGATCATTTATACCCGTTTTACCAAAAATTTTCGGAACATCCCACTCCGGAAATTCCCGCGCCAAATCTTCGTTGCTTAGTGAATGACTAGGCAACTCATATTCTATTGCAGTAATTTTTGCAAATTTCATTTATTACCCAGCTATTCGTTTCGCGGGAACACCAAAAACCGTCACGCCAGGAGCTACTTTGCGTATGACCACCGATGAAGCACCGATAACAGCAAAAGCGCCTACAGTCACCTTAGGTACAATTACCGCATGAGACCCCATAAATACGCCTTCTGCCAGTTGAACACCACCAGTAACATCACAATGTCCACTGATAGTGCTGTAGCTTCCCACAGAGGTATCATGTCCGATGGTGGTGCAAGAGTTAATCGTTACAAAATCACCAATTTCCAGATCTGTTGACAGAATTGTATTTGGGCAAACGACAACACCCTGCCCAATCACCACTCTAGTACCGACTATCGCTGTAGGGTGAACAAGAGAAAAGAATTGCGCGCCCTTAGCAACGAGCTTCTCTGAAACAATTTTCTTTATCGTCGGATCAGCGATAGCGCATACCAAAAATACGCCATCCTGATGCACGTAGTCATCTATGGAGGAAATAATTAAAGGTGCATCCGAAAAGCGTTCCAGCGCCGCAGGCGAATCGTCCAGAAACCCATCAATCTGGTACTCACTGGGTGTCTCACTATGTTCAATCCAATCTTTTAACCAAACATATACCTCGCGCCCAAACCCACCCGCCCCAACTATTAAAAATTTCTTACCACTCATGCCAGGTACCCTCCATCGACTACGAGAGATGTACCAGTTACCCATCGGGCCGCTGGAGAGAGTAAATAGTTAATTGCATAGGCGACATCTGCAGGAGCACCAATGCCTAACGGATGCTTTTGCTCAATCAACTCCATCGATTCCGCCCCCACCAAGTCCTTGAGTGTCTCTGCCATTTCAGTTTTGACAACACCTGGCGCTACGCAGTTAACGCGAATGCCCTCGCGCGCCAACTCAATGGCAGCAGCCCGGACCATTGACTCCACCGCACCTTTACTCGCGCAGTAGCCCAGAAGCGCAGGCTCACCGACTTTAGCCATGACCGATGAAATCAACACAATACTTGAACCCAGTTGACAGACACCTTTCTGCCGGAAAGCTTTGATCAGCGAAAAAGATGAGGTTACGTTTGTTGATATTATTTTTTCCCAATGCGCCAGACTTGTTGCCCGAATAGGCATGGGCGCCTGAACACCTGCAGCATGAACCAGGCCGTCAAAAGCTACAGTTTCCTTTGCAATTTTCTTCATCCAACCGGAGATATCAGGTTCATTTAGAAAATCCACTACCGCGATGGTATGACCGCTCCCATCCAAGCGTTGAAGTGTTTCCTCTAAGCGCTGTGTGTCCCTGGCGACCAGAGTAATACGGGCACCCTGCTTACTGAGCCATACCGCGACCTCACGTCCGATTCCGGACGACGCGCCGGTAACCAGAATATGTTTTCCTTCCAAGGAAAACGGATTAGAACCTGGCATATTCATACTGACTCCTTCACAGCACAAGTGTAGGACATCTCACTTACCCATACTTTATCAAAGTCTACAATGCAACCCGCCCAGGAATAACCCACACCAAATCCCGCTAGCATCATCAAGCCTGTCAACCGATTGTCTTTTTCAAGATCAGCTAATGACAGTGCAAGAGGTATAGATGTGCAACTCGTGTTTCCTACACTTTCCAGATCGAGTACTACCTTTTCACGAGGTAACTTCATGCGTTTTGCTAAATGTTCGAGCATGAATTTATTAGCTTGGTGAAAAACGTAATGGTCAATGCCTGCCCCCAAATCCGAACGGCTCTCGTGAAGCGCTTTTACTAAAGAGGGAACCCGCGCCAAGGTGAAAGCAAAAATTTCTGCTCCGTTCATGAACAAGTCGAACGCTCCACGCACCTCGGGTTCGCTGACTTCACTAAGGTCACCGTTACGATCACGAAAACCACCCGCCGGCACAATGAGATTTTTTGCACCACGTCCATCAGTTCCTAACGCGAAAGACATTGGTTGGGCACTTTCGTCATATTGAAGCAACGTCGCCGAGCCGGCATCTCCAAAAAGAGCGGCTACAGAACGATCTTCGCCGGATACGATCTTACTGATAGTGTCCCCAACTAATAACAAAACACGTCGGCTGCCCCCTCCCGATATCAAGGAAGAGGCTAGCCATAATCCGTATACGTAGCCTGAGCAACCTAGAGCAACGTCAAACGCCGCCACGCCTACGGAAAGCTGCAGTCGCTCTTGCAAAATGCAAGCCGTGGCGGGCAATGTATGATCGTGAGTCTGGGATACGAATATCAATGTATCGATAGAGGACCGATCTACAGAGAGGTCTGCCATCAGTCGCTCAGCTGCAGCAACGCAAAGATCAGATGAGCACTCACTGTCGACTACATGTCGACGGAAGACACCCGTACTTGCCATTATTTTTTGAATACTTTCCGCACCGAACTTTTCAGCGAGGTCTGAAACTTCTGAAACCTTCTCTGGCATCGAGCATGCAATGCCTTCGACTCGAACATTATTTACAACTCTAATATTCTCAAAATTACTCGCTGACATAATCACCCACCCCTACCGAAAAACACAAATTAAATGATAGCAATAAAACACAGAGAGCAAACTATTTGCGTCCCTTTGCACACGATTGACGAAAGTGCGCAATTTTCTGTTCTAACGAGCTCAAATATTTTGGAGGAGACATGGTCCAAGAATCACTAGGGACCCTTTGACAAATCTGGTGATCTTCCTCGAAGACCTGACGATTTAATTCAGCGGTAGACTTGGAAAACAGCCCGGTGATCTCGCTGTAACGCGGATCGGATGTTCTCGCCGGAAAAAGCCGACTAGTGAAAAACGCACGATCCACCTTCGGAGAAGGGAAAAAGTTCTGCATCGAATAGGAGTACCCATATGTCGACGAGATCATCGCAAAGGGGAAAAGAAAAATGCTCATATAACCTTGATATGGATCGGTGGTTTCGAAGAACTTGCTGAGTCCCGAAAGCCGGCGCTGAACTCTCTCATCCTCTACCGGCGAATACCAGATAGAATTCTCGCCTTCAAACACATTCTCGCCAACACCTAACTTCAAGGTCGCAAGCGTATTGCGATGAATTAATGGTATATGGTAAGGCTCAAGTGCATTTTCCAGTGCAATCGTCCAATTACACTCAAACTCATAACGATTAAAATCATTACAGGCCTGCACATCCTTACCTAAGCGTTCGACAACGCCGTAAACCTCACTACCAATCTGTTCCTGGAGCGAGACACGTGGGTTAACTGCAAAAAAAACCAGCTCCCCACAGGCTGCCAATTTGAACTGATTGAGAGAAGCGTTTTCTATATCGCATCCAACAAACGAAGCTGCATTGGGTATTCGTAAACGGCCATCCGAAAAGCTCCAACCATGATACCGGCAGACGACACCGCGGTTACCATAATCCTCGGTGAAAAACCGGCTTCCTCGATGTGGACAGCGATTATCGAACGCAATGAGACGTCCCTTATCGTTAAATATTACAACCTCAAAATCCAGAACATCAAAGCGTAAAAAATCTCTATCGTTCGGCAAATCAGAATTAAAGCACAGGGGGTGCCAGTATGACTCAACTAAATCTCTTTCGATTTTACTCGAGTCCAATTCAACATTCATAAACACCCCACCCCTCTACAATTCTTGTATAACGCTATACCGAGCAAGTTCGATAAAATCATTAAAATAAAAAATCCAAACCGCTCAAAATTGTGAAGTATTTTGAGCGGTATGGATTAGGTAAGCCTAAAGCTTATCATGCACTTTTAGCAGCGACCAAGGCCACGACATCATCTACGGTTTCGCACTTATTAAGACCGTCAGCAGAAACACTGATATCTCGCTCAGAGAGAAAAGCCATAAAGGTTACGACGGCGATGGAATCCCAATCTAATTTATCGCCCAGCTTAACAGAGCCTTCGTCAGCTTCTTTGGCTTCTGCGATCAAGTTCAGAATATCGTTGCTCATTTCTTTTCCCCATCAATTTCGTTGTCGTTGGAACCCTTGAAGGCTTCCATAGTTGCTTGCCCTTCTTGATTGATGCCCTCTCGCAAGAACACCTTCTTGAAGGTCAAAATAATGATTTTCAGATCCAGCAGTAGAGACTGGTTGTCGACATACCACACGTCCAGTTTGAATTTTTCCTCCCAGGAGAGCGCGTTCCGCCCGCTCACCTGAGCGAGTCCCGTCACTCCGGGACGAACCAAATGCCTGCGATTCTGCTCTGCACTGTATAGGGGGAGATAGGCCATCAGCAAGGGCCGCGGCCCGACAATGCTCATATCCCCTTTTAGCACATTTAGCAAACCAGGAAGCTCATCAAGACTGCTAGCCCTAAGGAACCGTCCGAACTTGGTCAAACGCTCAGAATCCGGTAATGGCGTACCCGCCGCGTCATGCGCGTCAAGCATTGTCCGGAATTTTAGCATCTCGAAGGGTCTCCCTTCAAAGCCAGGTCTCACCTGCCTGAAAAATGCCGGACCTCCGAGATACCACCTCACCAGTAAATAGGTGACTACCATGACAGGAGACAATAAAAGCAAACCCAGGCCAGAGATCACTATATCCATTAATCTTTTCATATAACTAAAATAATCCGAAGAAAAAGAACGCACTCAACACCCGACACTCAGATGCTTTACGCCTGAACGAACCGACGCGACCGATAAGTTTCAGACGATCAAGAAAGCTATTTCTTTTAACCAACTCTATTACATCCCTCTCTCTATCACCGGCACCGCAATGTTCTGCTATCCATAGTACGTTAGACCGATACCACCCCCCTCGGACAAGCTTGATTTTCTCCAACAACCCACCTAGGGTAGTCATGGCACCATAAACATTACTGGCATGCTGCCTGTAGAAAATAGGCGCATAAGCGTCATAGCACCAACTCATCTGGTTGGCACGAGCAATTGCATATACTAACCAATCATGAGAGCGGCCTATGAAATCCGCACTTTGTAAGTTCGCGGTGTAGCGCACCACAAGGGCTGCCAACTTTGAAGTCATTACATATGTACAGCCCGCCGATGCGCCCTGAAATAAATAATCGAAATCTTTAGCTGGATAAGACTTTTTTAAATACTGGGCATGACCTTTTGAATTCGAATAAGCAATTAAATCGGCGCTATAACCCTCATGATCCCCCTCGACAATCTTAGCGTGCGCTCGCTTTAGTTTTTCGGGATCCCAGATATCATCCTGATCGGCAAAAGCTACATAATCATAGTTTTCTATCTCAATTTGAGACAAAATTTTAAAAAAGTTTCCAGCGGCCGACCGAGTGCTAGCATCGTCTTCAATAATCGTTACATTAATCAAGCTTGCAAAGCTTTGGATAACATCGGCCGTCTTATCCGTTGACCCGTCGTCACGAATATAAAGATCGACATCAACATCCAATTGCGACAGGATCGAATTGACTTGAGAAACAATAAATGGCTCACCATTGTAAGCTGCCAACAGCACCGCAATTTTAGCCATCATGCACCTCCCGCATTTCGAAGAATATCCATAAACACCAAGCAAAAATACCCAACCGCAAATACGACGTCTATCTGACGATATCTACTGCTACTCTGCCCGGTAAATAAAAAAGCCCCTTTGGCCAAAACGCAGCTGCCCAATACATATAAAGCAAATCGAACCCCGACAACTTCGCTCAACGCAAAGGAAAGTGCTGTGAGCAACATAGAGCCACAAACAAACAGCTTAGTCCTCGCTTGCACCGCTAGATTTTTTATCGTGGTATAGGCCACCACCCAAATGACAACCATAAAAATCTTTTTTACAGTTGATGTTTCAGGAAGTTCTTGAAAGTAAACCGACCGAATCCCAATATTTAATTTTGATACCACTGAGAACAAAACATAAGCTACTTGCTGTGAAAGCAGTATCAACGTGAGAGAACACCACATCAAAAATTGGTAAAAAACCAGCCCAATCGATTTAAACATGTATGTAGCTATGCAGCTAGCAGCATACACAGCAACCAGAATCAACGCTGAATCATGGAAGGAAACGGCTAGAATAGAGAGCAGTATAAACTTTAAATTAAACTTCCCCCCGGTTGCCGCTATATAGGCAACCAATATATATGCCGGGGAGGCACGCAGCGCCGTAGTGATCAATAAAGGGCCTAAAACGGCGGTAAAGAAAAACCAACCCCGCCTCGATATGCCACCTTTAACGACACCAAAATAGAAAACAAATAACACATAAAAAATCTGAACAATTAACGCAAAAAAGTCGACAACATGATCGGCACTGTCAAAAAAAAGTAACCCCTGACTTAAAAACAGCCGAGAAACCCACTCAGCCATATATTCGTCTTTACTAAACAAGTACCCACCATTATTAACGATGGTTACATAATTCGGATAATCCGGAAACGACCAACCCCCCATGAAATAATAAACAATAAGCAGGGCAAGCACAAAAAGCAGATTGAGATAGACATACCAACTGCCCGAAAAAGAGCGTGATTGCTCCCCACCCTCTTCAAGCTTAGCTACGGCGTCGGCTTCTACACTCACTCCTTAACCCCCAACGGTAAAATAAAAACAAAAAACACCTAGCACCAATATGAACTGCGCTACAAGTTTTCCCGTGATAATTCTATTAGCACAGGCAAACTCATTACCGGCATCAAGCGCTTTGAAAAAAACACGATCCACATAGGTGAACATTATAATTGACGCACAAAAGTTAAGTAATTGACCGGTATACGCCAGCGTCATCCTAACCTCTGGATATCGAACACTTAACATAAAAGGCATGATAATCGCCAAGTTTATAAACAAACTAACCAATACAGAAAACCAAGTAAGCCTTGAAAAAAAATCAAACTTTACACGCCACCAATACGCCTTCTTTCCAGGCTCACCAAACACCGGAGTAAACCCTACACACTGGAGAACTCTAAGCACCGGACTGGTAAAACTAAACTTGCAAACGAGCCCGATCATTACCAGTCCAAGGCACATTGAATAGCCAAACATTGCAGGCACACCAATGGTGCTAATCTTACTTTCTAACAACAGAGATATGCTGAATACAGAAACCATATTCATAATGCGTGCCAGGTACTGGATCCAGTTAGCAACAGCTAAAACTTGTGTAGTACCATCCACGTTAACCTTCGCTCGAACCATGACAGCGTACACATCGAAAACCTGTGCCCCTACCAATGTAAAAATCACGATGAATTCGAATACACTCACTAAATTACTGTCCATCCATACTCCGAGCTCATTATTAAAACCTTTGGCCTAAACCTGAACACCGATCTTGATGCCTAAAGGCATTCATTAATGCAAGCCCAGACCCGCTCATGATTGACACGGTGCTTCTGTATCGTGTGCCAACATACGCGTATTATGCCTGACAGGCTCAATCCAGGATACCACTCGGAATGCTCGTGCTTCATACGCTTACGACCAACGCAACGAAGATAAATTCAACGAAATCATCTATCTCTCCCCGTCGCCCTTTCCGCCCCCAACCCACCAGCAAGACTCGGTCAAGCAGCTAAACGAGGAGCCCAAAGGCCATTATTTAGCCACCATTACAGACAGGGGGTATAATTCATGATCACGGCTATTTCAGGAGTGGGACCTCATTCAATACCGTTATTTTAGAGCGTCTTGAGAAATACATGACTACCGCAATCGCCAGACCCAAGATGATTCCGCACAATACGCCAACTACAATGACTAGAAAACGTTTGGGTTTAATGGGACTAGTTGGTTCAAGAGCCAGCTTATCAATGCTGACAAGCTTCAATCCGTCCAGGTCGATATTCAGATTCTGCAACCGAACCATCTCTGCGCGCAATGGCTGGACGCCGCTGAGGAAGAGCTCTTCATTTGCGCGACTTTCTAACACTTCCACCTCACGGTTCGTACGCAATAGTTGAAGCTCTTTTGATATTTGCGCTATCCGACCATCAGCAAAGTCATCACTGGTACGACGCTGCAGAGCAGAACGCTCCGCCAATAATGCCTCTACCCCCATAAAATACAGTGGTATTTGTTGATTATTTATCTCGGTCTTCATTACGCTCGAATTAGGACGATCGGTCTCCCCAAGCAAAGAGGGAGTAGTAGGCTTATGAATACCCAATGATCTAGCAATAACAATTGATTCTTCGAGCTGGGAAATTCGATCCGCTCGCAGCTCCTTTAACTGTATCCTTAGCGCCCTGAGCTCGTCCTGTAATTGTGAGCGCTTCATGCTATCACTCTCAAGCAAGAAGGCTATTCTTGCCTGCTTATCATTATCATAGCCTGCTCGCGCAGCTTCTAGTTTACCCTGAATTTCGTTTATTCTATTTTTAACAATAACGCGCATATCAGAAGCGATTTTCAAGCGTTCAGCTTCAACAGCGTAACCCACAAAGTTATTAAGTATCGCGACGCCATCAACCCCTGCCGGATAATTAAGATGCAGTGTTATATTCGAATCTATTGCTGTATTATTTTTCGGGTCCGACCTGGTCAAAACAATTGAATTGCGATTAAACTCTTCAAAGCTCTGCTCTAATGTCCGACCTGGGCGCACGAACGCTTCAAACAGCTTCTGGTTTTCTCTAAAAAAATTTAAACGCACTTCGTAAGATTCAAGTGACGCCCCCACTTTTATCAATGCGGCCTCTGGTGGCAACTTATAAACTTCAGAACGATTGAGTGCGTCCAACTCGTTGAGCGCAGCAGGTCGCAACACGCTATTCACAGAGTACTCAGGGGTAGCTATAAAAGCATAGGCAGTCGCGAGCAAACCGGCACCTAGCGCAAATGCTAGAATCAGCTTTTTATGCTGCCAAATGGATTGCACAAGCTCGACGATATCGATCTCGTCATTTTGAGATACAGGAGGGATACGAAAGCTACTACTCACAACAAAAACCTGCCTTCAAAGAGAAACTGCGGGCTCGTTATGCAGACAAAATTGCGTATTTTTTATTCTAATTGGATGACCGCCAAAACTCAGCGTCTCTGCCAAATTTTGAGCGCACAAAATGCCTGTTATCGAGAACAGATTCCATTCTGCCATCTCTTTGGCATATTACAAGTCTTGACATGTCTGTCAGACGTTTCTGAATTCCCCATGAGAACTGTCGCAACCAGCGGGAATAGGTAGCCAGGCAACTCAAAGCGCTCGACATGATAAGATTTCTGACAAACGGTCTCAAACACCGCCCATTTCCATCACAATGCCAGCTAAGACTCCCCCCTAAACCACCGCCTTACCCCGACGCCTACGCACAACCACCCCCAACACCGGCCCAATCACCATTCCCGCAATCAAAGCCACCACCACAAACACCGCCACCGGCATCTGCGCAGTACTCCACCCCAGGAACGACAGCGCCACGCCCTGCTGGTTTTCCAGCACAAACGCCAAAACCACCAACGCTGCCAGCACTGCCAGCACTGCAATCAATACCGCAACAACGCGCTTAACCCCACGCATACCCTTCTCCTTCCCCAAAAACACTCAGACACCTTCTTCCTCTTCTTCGTTCACCCGATCGCGCAATTCCTTGCCCGGTTTGAAGTGGGGAACGAATTTGCCGTCGAGGCTGACGGATTGGCCGGTTTTTGGGTTGCGGCCTACGCGGGGTGCGCGGTAGTGCAGGGAGAAGCTGCCGAAGCCGCGGATTTCGATGCGATCTCCGGTGGCGAGGCATTGGGACATTTGCTCAAGCATGGTCTTGATAGCCAGCTCCACATCCTTGGATGAGAGCAGCCCTTGATGGGTGACAATTCGTTCGATCAACTCCGACTTCGTCATATTTTTCCCTTCTTTTTCAAGCAGCTAGGAAAAGCGCTCCGAAGGTTTTAGCATGAGTTGATGAATTTGAACAGCCCATGTGTCAACTTATCTGAGGCTGAATAAACACGCTCAGCGGGCGGTCAACCTCTTACTTACAGATCACCAACATGGTCCGCGTCACCGCGCCAGCAGGGTTCCAGCCGAACAGGTAGTCACCCTCTTCGTCCTCGGCGTCGCTGGAACGGGTAATGACCTTGTAGCCCTGCATCTTGCACTCACGGGCGGCGCGCTTTTCGCACTTTTCCCACTTGTTGCCCAGGCCAGAGCAGTCGATCTCGATGCCACTGACGCCGCGCTTGGCGTGGGTCTTGGCGCTGGTGGAGGAGCAGCCTGCAAGCACCAGCAAGGCGAGTATTACGATAATTCTGTTCATTCAAACCCTTATTGAGTCAGCAACGCGAAATAGCCGTTTTTATGACTATAGTCAGTTCTGACATTGGGCTGAATGCCTTGGTTCGGTGCAGTTGCTTCATCAAATTTCAGGCAAAAAAAAGGCCTCGCATCGCAAGGCCCTTGATCGTGATCGTTCCCATGCTCTGCGTGGGAATGCAGCCAGTGACGCTCTGCGCCACTGGCGCTAACGGACGAGACGCAGAGCGTCTCAAGAGGCGTTCCCACGCGGAGCGTGGGAACGATCATGAATCTTGAATGAACGTGTCGTCTGTGAGTTTTTCGCGAGCGAGCTCGCTCCTACCGTTGAGGCGTCAGGCAACAAAAAAGGGCGACCGAAGTCGCCCTTTTTCTACAGCTTTACAGAACTTAGTTCTGCTTGGCCATTGCCTGGCGCAGCAGTGCCGCCATGGTGGTGTCAGCAGCAGCTTCCGGAGCAGCTTCTTTCAAGCTCTGGATAGCTTCTTTCTCTTCTACTTCGTCTTTCGACTTGATGGAGAGCTGAATCACGCGGCTCTTGCGGTCAACGCTGATGATCTTGGCTTCTACTTCCTGGCCTTCTTTCAGAACGTTGCGCGCGTCTTCAACGCGGTCACGGCTGATTTCGGAGGCTTTCAGAGTCGCTTCGATATCGTCGGCCAGAACGATGATGGCGCCTTTGGCGTCAACTTCTTTCACAGTGCCTTTAACGATGGCGCCTTTGTCGTTCTCTTGAACGTACTCGGAGAACGGATCGCTTTCCAGTTGCTTGATGCCCAGGGAGATGCGCTCGCGCTCTGGGTCAACCGACAGGATAACGGTGTCCAGCTCGTCGCCCTTCTTGAAACGACGAACAGCTTCTTCGCCAACTTCGTTCCAGGAGATGTCGGACAGGTGAACCAGGCCGTCGATGCCGCCGTCCAGACCAATGAAGATACCGAAATCGGTGATCGACTTGATGGTGCCGGAGATTTTATCGCCCTTGTTGAACTGGCCAGAGAAATCTTCCCATGGGTTAGATTTGCACTGCTTGATGCCCAGGGAGATACGACGACGCTCTTCGTCGATGTCCAGAACCATAACTTCCACTTCGTCGCCGACTTGTACGACTTTCGAAGGGTGGATGTTCTTGTTGGTCCAGTCCATTTCGGAAACGTGCACCAGGCCTTCCACGCCTTCTTCCAGCTCTGCGAAGCAGCCGTAGTCGGTCAGGTTGGTAACACGCGCGGTCACGCGGGTGCTTTCTGGGTAACGAGCTTTGATAGCAACCCATGGATCTTCGCCCAGCTGCTTCAAGCCCAGGGAAACGCGGTTACGCTCACGATCGTACTTCAGAACCTTGACATCGATCTCGTCGCCAACGTTGACGATTTCGGAAGGATGCTTGATACGCTTCCAAGCCATGTCGGTAATGTGCAGCAGGCCATCGACGCCACCCAGATCGACGAATGCGCCGTAATCGGTGAGGTTCTTGACGATACCTTTGACTTGTTGGCCTTCCTGCAGGGATTCCAGCAGAGCTTCACGCTCGGCGGAGTTCTCTGCTTCCAGCACGCTGCGACGGGAAACGACAACGTTGTTGCGCTTCTGGTCGAGCTTGATGACTTTGAATTCCAGTTCTTTGCCTTCCAGGTGCGTGGTGTCGCGCACTGGACGAACGTCGACCAAAGAACCTGGCAGGAACGCACGGATGCCGTTAACGTCGACAGTGAAGCCGCCTTTAACCTTACCGTTGATAACGCCCTTGACCACTTCTTCAGCTGCGAAGGCTGCTTCGAGAACAATCCAGCATTCAGCGCGCTTGGCTTTTTCACGGGACAGCTTGGTTTCACCGAAACCGTCTTCAACCGAGTCCAGAGCAACGTGAACTTCGTCACCGACATTGATAGTCAGGTCACCAGCATCGTTGTAGAACTGTTCCAGCGGGATCAGAGCTTCAGACTTCAGACCAGCGTGAACGGTTACCCAGCGAGCTTGGTAATCGATATCAACGATAACACCGGTGATGATGGAGCCTGCCTGAAGGTTCAGGGTTTTTAGGCTTTCTTCAAAGAGTTCCGCAAAGCTTTCGCTCATTTTAATTCCTGTTGATAAGGGCGAAGAATACGCCCATCTCCACACCCCAGACGGTGTGGGTCAGTTTCAGTTAAAAGAAGCCACCGCAGGACTATGACTGGTCCCCTGCGGCCTTCTTGATCACCCGGCGATATCGCGAATGGCGATTTCACTCATGATGCGTTCCAGCACCTGCTCGATGGACAGCTCCGTGGAATCCAGCTGTATGGCGTCAGCCGCCGGCTTGAGCGGGGCTACCGCACGCTGGGTATCACGCTCATCGCGTGCACGGATCTCATCTAGCAGACTCGACAGACTAACACCATCGACTTTGCCCTTCAACTGCAAGTAACGGCGGCGTGCCCGTTCCTCGGCGCTGGCGGTCAGGAAAATCTTCAGCGGCGCCTCGGGAAACACCACCGTGCCCATGTCGCGGCCATCCGCCACCAGGCCCGGCGCTTCCTGGAATGCGCGCTGGCGCTGCAGCAGCGCCTCGCGCACGGCAGGCAGCGCGGCCACTTGGGAGGCACCCGCGCCGATACTCTCGGTGCGAATCACATCACTGACTTCATCACCTTCCAGAATAATGCGCTGCAGCTGACCCTCGGTCGCCGCAATGAACTGCACATCCAGATGGGCGGCAAGTTTGGTCAGCAACTCTTCGTTGGTCAGGTCCACACCATGGTTGTGCGCAGCGAACGCCAGCAGACGGTACAGCGCGCCAGAATCCAGCAGGCACCAGCCCAGGCGCTTGGCCAGAATGCCAGCGATTGTGCCTTTGCCCGAGCCGCTAGGCCCGTCGATGGTAATCACCGGTGCTTTGATATTCACAATTGAGCCTCTTGGGCAACACGGATGCCGACTTGGGCACACAGTGTCAAAAAGTTCGGAAAAGACGTCGCAACATTGGCGCAGTCAAGGATACGAATAGGCGCCGTCGCCTGCAGGGAAGCCACACTGAACGCCATGGCAATCCGATGATCGCCATGAGCGTGCACTTCACCACCGCCCATCGGTCCACCGTCAATGATAAGCCCATCTGGGGTGGGTTCACACTTCACGCCCAGGGCCAACAGACCGTCGGCCATCACTTGGATGCGATCGGACTCCTTGAGGCGAAGCTCCTCGGCACCGCGTAAAACAGTACGGCCCTGAGCGCAGGCAGCAGCAATAAACAGCACGGGGAACTCATCAATTGCCAACGGCACCAGGGCCTCTGGAATCTCGATGCCCTTGAGCACGGCAGCACGTACACGTATATCCGCAACCGGCTCGCCACCCACCTCGCGCTGGTTTTCGAGGGTGATATCAGCGCCCATCAGCCGCAGGATGTCGATCACTCCGGTGCGGGTCGGGTTGATACCGACATGCTCCAGCAACAGCTCGGAGCCCTCGGCAATCGAGGCCGCCACCATGAAAAACGCCGAAGACGAAATATCCCCCGGCACTTCAATACGCGTAGCGGTCAACCCATGCCCCGACGCCAGCGACGCCGTCGCGCCCTGCACCGCCACCGAGTAACCAAAGCCGCGCAGCATGCGCTCGGTGTGGTCGCGGGTCGGTGCGGGCTCGGTCACCGAGGTTTTACCCTCAGCGTACAACCCCGCCAACAACAGGCAGGATTTCACCTGGGCACTGGCCATGGGCAGTACATAGTTCAAGCCTTTGAGCGATTGCCCCCCACGAATGCTCAGTGGCGGACGCCCGTCCGGCCCGGTTTCGATGATCGCGCCCATTTCACGCAGCGGCTTGGCCACGCGGTTCATCGGGCGCTTGGACAGCGAGGCATCGCCGGTCAACACGCTGTCGAAGCGCTGCGCCGCCAATACACCGGCCAACAGGCGCATCGACGTGCCGGAATTGCCCACGTAGATCGGCCCCGGCGCTGCCTTCAGGCCCTGCAGGCCGACACCGTGAATGGTCACGCGCCCATGGTGCGGGCCCTCGATCACCACGCCCATGTCGCGAAAGGCCTGCAAGGTCGCCAGGGCGTCTTCACCCTCAAGGAAGCCTTCCACCTCGGTCACGCCCTCGGCCAACGACCCCAACATGATCGAACGGTGAGAGATCGACTTGTCACCCGGCACGCGGATGCGCCCGCTCAAGCGTCCACCCGGGCTGGCGATGAAGGTCAGATCATCGGTGTTCACTGCTGTTTCCATATAGGCCCGGCGTGCGAGGATCTTGCTGAAATGTTCACGCGCCACCCGCGCACGGGTGAACACGCCCAGCAGTTGATGGCCGTCTCCCGCATCCACCGCGTCGCGCAAGGCGTCGAGGTCACTGCGGAAGGTGTCCAGGGTGCGCAATACCGCTTCGCGATTGGCGAGGAAGATGTCGTGCCACATCACCGGATCGCTGCCGGCAATCCGCGTGAAATCGCGAAAACCACCGGCTGCGTAACGGAAAATCTCGAGGTTCTCGTTGCGCTTGGCCAACGAATCCACCAAGCCAAATGCCAGCAGGTGCGGCAAGTGACTGGTGGCAGCCAAGACTTCGTCGTGACGCTCGACCTGCATATGCTCCACATCGGCGCCCAGCTCGCGCCAGAGACGATCCACCACCGCCAACGCCGCGGGATCGGTTTGCGCAAGCGGCGTCAGGATGACCTTATGCCGACGGAACAACTGCGCATTGGAGGCCTCCACCCCGCTCTGCTCGGAGCCAGCAATGGGATGGCCCGGCACAAAGCGCGGCGGCATGCCACCAAACGCCCGTTGTGCAGCGCGCACCACGTTGCCTTTGGCGCTGCCCACATCGGTAAGAATTGCTTGCCCCAGGTCCATACCCGCCAGCACCGCCAGCAATTTCTCCATGGCCAGGATCGGCACGGCGAGCTGGATCACATCCGCGCCCTGGCACGCGACGGCCAGGTCCGCCTCACAGCGGTCCACCACCCCCAACTCCACCGCCAACGTGCGCGATTGCGGGTCGAGGTCCACGCCTACGACTTCGCCACACAGCCCGCTTTCACGCAGGCCCTTGGCGAAGGAGCCACCGATCAACCCCAGGCCGACCACCACCAGGCGACCGATCATAGGCACAGCAGGTTGCAATGCAGTGACATCAACCACGGGCCAGAACCTTGGCCAACGCCTCAAGGAAGCGGCTGTTCTCAGCCGGCAAACCGATGGTGATACGTAGGTGGTTCGGCATGCCGTAGTTGGCCACCGGGCGCACAATCACGCCCTCGCGCAGCAAGCCCTGGAACACCGGCGCGGCCACTTGGCCGAGGTCGACGCAGATGAAGTTGCCCTTGGACGGAATCCAGCCCAGGCCCAGCTCACGAAAGCCTTCCTGCAATTGCAGCATGCCGCTTTCGTTGAGGCGACGGCCTTCTTCCAGGTATTCGGCATCCTTCACCGCCGCACAGGCGGCCGCCAGGGCCAGGCTGTTGACGTTGAACGGCTGGCGCACGCGGTTCAGCACATCGGCCACCACGGGGGTGGACAAGCCATAACCGACCCGCAACGACGCCAGGCCATAAGCCTTGGAGAACGTACGCGACACCAGCAGGTTCGGGTAAGCCGCAAGGAAATCCAGGCCGTCGGGCAGGTCGCTGCCTTCGGCGTACTCGATGTAGGCTTCGTCCAGCACCACCAGCACATGTGCCGGCACGTCCTGCAGGAATTCGTTCAATGCCTGCTCGTCAAACCAGGTGCCGGTCGGGTTGTTCGGGTTGGCGATAAACACCACGCGAGTCTGGGCATCGATGGCCGCCAGCATCGCCGGCAGGTCGTGCCCCCAATCCTTGGCAGGAATCACGCGTGCATCCGCCCCCACCGCCTGGGTTACGATCGGGTAGACCGCGAACGCGTGCTCGCTGAACACTGCGTTCAAACCTGGCGCCAGGTAGGCACGGCCGACCAGTTCAAGGATGTCGTTGGAGCCATTGCCCAGGGTCACTTGGTTCAACTCGACCCGGCACTTGTCCGCCAGCAGCGACTTGAGGGCAAACCCGTTGCCGTCGGGATAACGGGTCAGCTCGGCCAGCTCTTCACGAATCGCCGCCAACACTTTGGGGCTCGGGCCCAGCGGATTTTCGTTACTCGCCAGTTTGACGATCTTGGACGGGTCCAGATTCAACTCGCGGGCCAACTCATCCACAGGCTTGCCTGGAACGTAAGGCGAGAGTTGTTGCACGCCCGGCTGTGCCAGGGCGAGGAAGTTGCCACTCATGTCAAAGCCTCACAAAACCGCTTTCGGGTAAGAGCCCAGCACCTTGAGTGCCACGGCTTCCTGACTGATCTTCTCCAGCACGCCCTTGACCAGCGGGTCGCGGTGATGGCCGATGAAGTCGATAAAGAACACGTAGGTCCACTTACCGCTGCGCGAAGGACGAGTCTCGATGCGCGTCAGGTCAATCCCGTTATCGTGGAACGGCACCAGCAGCTCATGCAGCGCGCCGGGCTTGTTGCTCATGGAAACGATGATCGAGGTCTTGTCGTCGCCAGTGGGCGGCACTTCCTGGCTGCCGATCATCAAAAAGCGCGTGGAGTTATCCGGGCGGTCTTCGATTTTTTCGGCCAGGCGCGTCAGGCCGTACAGGCCCGCGGCCATATCGCCGGCAATCGCCGCCGAATTCCACTCACCCTTGACCCGCTTGGCCGCCTCAGCGTTGCTGGACACCGCCACGCGCTCGACATTCGGGTAATGGGCGTCCAGCCACTTGCGGCACTGGGCCAGGGACTGGGCGTGGGAATAGATACGGCTGATGCTGTCGGTCTTGGTGTTTTCACCCACCAGCAGGTGGTGGTGGATACGCAACTCCACCTCACCGCAGATCACCATGTCGTGTTCGAGGAAGCTGTCCAGCGTGTGGTTGACCGCGCCTTCGGTGGAGTTTTCCACCGGCACCACGCCAAAATTCACCGCTCCGGCCGCGACTTCACGGAAGACTTCATCGATAGCCGCCATCGGCTTGCTGATCACCGCATGGCCGAAGTGCTTCATCGCCGCTGCCTGGGTGAAGGTGCCTTCAGGGCCGAGGTAAGCCACTTTCAGCGGCTGCTCCAGCGCCAGGCACGACGACATGATTTCACGGAACAACCGCGCCATCTCTTCGTTGCCCAGCGGCCCCTTGTTGCGCTCCATCACACGCTTGAGCACCTGGGCTTCACGCTCCGGGCGGTAGAACACCGGCACTTCGCCTTCGGCGAGGGATGCCATCTTTACCCGGGCCACTTCCTGGGCGCAGCGCGCACGCTCACTGATCAGCTCCAGGACTTTCTCGTCCAGGCTGTCAATGCGTACGCGCAGGGCCTTGAGTTCTTGCTCAGACATTAGCCGTGTTCCTTCTCGAACTCTGCCATGTAGGCAACCAGCGCATTGATGGCGTGGATGTCGACGGCGTTATAAATGGAGGCGCGCATGCCGCCCACCGAGCGGTGGCCCTTGAGGTTCAGCAGGCCGCGCGCGTCGGCGCCGGCCAGGAACGGCTTGTCCAGACGGTCGTCAGCCAGGCGGAACGGCACGTTCATCCACGAGCGGTCGGTGAGGTTGATCGGGTTGCTATACAGGCCGCTGGCGTCGATGAAGTCGTACAGGACGCGCTTTTTCTCTTCGTTGAGCTTGCCCATGGCCGCCACGCCGCCCTGCTCCTTGAGCCATTCGAACACCAGGCCCGACAGGTACCAGGCGAACGCCGGCGGGGTGTTGTACATCGAGCCGTTATCGGCCGCGACCTTGTAGTTGAGCATGGTCGGGCACAGCGAGCGGGCGCGGCCCAGCAGGTCTTCACGGATGATATTGACCAGGATGCCGCTCGGGCCGATGTTCTTCTGCGCGCCGGCGTAGATCATGCCGTATTTGGACACGTCGATCGGGCGCGAGAGGATGTCCGAGGACATGTCGCACACCAGTGGCACGTCACCGACTTCAGGCACCCAGTCAAATTCCAGGCCGCCGATGGTTTCGTTCGCGACGTAGTGCACGTAGGCCGCATCCTTGGACAGCTTCCACTCGTTCTGACCGGGAATGGCGAAGTAATCGTAGGGTTTGGCGGTGCCTGCCACGTTGACATGGCCGTAGCGCGAGGCTTCTTCAATGGCCTTCTGCCCCCAGATACCGGTGTCGATATAGTCGGCAGTGCCGCCTTCGGGGAGCAGGTTCAGCGGGATCTGGGCGAACTGCTGGCTCGCACCACCCTGCAAGAACAGCACTTTGTAATGGGATGGGATGCCCAGCAAGTCGCGCAGGTCCTGCTCGGCCTTGTTGGCGATGGACACGAACTCATCGCTGCGATGGCTCATTTCCATCACGGAGAGGCCTCTTCCATGCCAGTCGAGGAGTTCACCCTGCGCACGCTGCAGGACTGCTTCAGGAAGCGCCGCGGGACCGGCACAGAAGTTATAGGCTCTCTTGCTCACATCCAATCTCACTCTGATCTGGTGGGGCTGCAATCAT
>NZ_SMOF01000001.1:1926436-1942852 GCF_018135665.1 Pseudomonas sp. B2021 | reverse complement strand
GCAGCGCCGCGGTATCACTGAATGACCGAGGCGCCTGTATCGCAGGCAAGCCAGCTCCCACATGGACCGCGTCCAGGCAAAGGGCGCTGTATTTCATACGGGACAAACAACAAGGGGGCGAATCTTCATCCGCCCCCTGTGTGTCCGCTTATTCCTGCGGTTCTTCTTCGTCTGCGGCAGCGTCGAGGGTTGGCTCGTCAACGTTGTCATCGCCGGCTGCGATCACCTCGCCTTCAAATTCCTCACCTTCGAGCTCTTCACCTTCGACTTCCGAAGGCTCCTGCACACGCTCCAGGCCGACCAGTTTTTCGTCCTTGGCCAGCTTGATCAGGGTCACGCCCTGGGTGTTACGGCCCAGGCTCGACACTTCCGCCACACGGGTACGCACCAGGGTGCCCTGGTCGGAAATCAGCATGATCTCCTCGCCGTCGAGCACCTGCACCGCGCCGACCAGACGGCCGTTGCGGTCGTTGCTGACCATGGCGATCACGCCCTGGCCGCCACGCTTGTACTCCGGGAACTCACTGATGGCGGTGCGCTTGCCATAACCACGCTCGGAAGCGGTGAGGATCTGGCTGCCTTCTTCCGGGATCAGCATCGAAATCAGCTTCTGCCCTTCTGGCAGGCGCATGCCGCGTACACCGCGGGCGGTACGGCCCATGGCACGCACGTCGGATTCCTTGAAGCGGGTGACCTTGCCGCCATCGGAGAACAGCATGACTTCACGTTCGCCATCGGTAATGGCGGCAGAAATCAGTACGTCGCCCTCATCCAGCTCCAGGGCGATCAAGCCCACGCTGCGTTGACGGCTGAAGGATTCCAGCGGGGTCTTCTTCACGGTGCCTTTGGCGGTGGCCATGAAGATGAAGTGACCTTCGGTGTATTCCTCGACCGGCAGCATGGTGGTGATGTACTCATCACTGTCCAGCGGCAGCAGGTTGACCAACGGACGACCACGGGCAGCGCGGGAGGCCTCCGGGATTTCGTAGGTCTTGAGCCAGTACACCTTGCCTTTGCTGGAGAACAGCAGCAGCGTGGTGTGGCTGTTGGCGACCAGCAGGTGAGCGATGTAGTCCTCATCCTTCACGCCGGTAGCCGATTTACCTTTACCGCCACGACGCTGGGCCTGGTACGCAGCCAATGGCTGGGTCTTGGCATAGCCGCCGTGGGAGATGGTCACCACGCGCTCTTCTTCCGGGATCATGTCACCCAGGGTCAGGTCCAGGCGCGCATCGAGGATTTCGGTGCGGCGCACGTCGCCGTATTCGGCGCGGATCACTTCCAGTTCTTCGCGGATCACTTCCATCAGGCGCACGGCGCTGCTGAGGATGCGGATCAACTCGCCGATCTGGTTGAGGATCTCCTGGTACTCGGCCAGCAGCTTCTCGTGCTCAAGGCCGGTGAGGCGGTGCAGACGCAGCTCCAGGATGGCCTGGGCCTGTTCTGGCGACAGGAAGTACTTGCCTTCACGCAGACCGTATTGCGGGTCCAGGGTCTCCGGGCGGCACGAATCGGCGCCAGCGCGCTCAACCATCGCGACCACGGCGCTGGATTCCCAAGGCGTGCTGATCAGCGCTTCCTTGGCTTCCGACGGGGTTGGCGAGGCCTTGATCAGGGCGATCACCGGGTCGATGTTCGACAGCGCAACCGCCTGGCCTTCCAGGATATGGCCGCGCTCGCGGGCCTTGCGCAGTTCGAACACGGTACGGCGGGTAACCACTTCGCGACGGTGACGCACGAAGGCTTCCAGCAGGTCCTTGAGGTTCAGGATGCGCGGGCGGCCATCGATCAGGGCAACCACGTTGATACCAAACACGCTTTGCAGTTGGGTCTGGGCGTAGAGGTTGTTGAGGATCACCTCAGGCACTTCGCCACGGCGCAGCTCGATTACCACGCGCATACCGTCTTTGTCGGACTCGTCGCGCAGCTCGGTGATGCCTTCCAGCTTCTTCTCTTTAACCAGCTCGGCGATCTTCTCGATCAGGCGCGCCTTGTTCAGCTGGTACGGGAGTTCGGTGATGACGATCTGCTGGCGGCCACCGACCTTGTCGATGTCCTCGATCATCGAGCGGGCACGCATGTAAATGCGCCCGCGACCGGTGCGGTAGGCTTCGATGATGCCGGCGCGACCGTTGATGATCGCCGCGGTCGGGAAGTCCGGGCCGGGGATGTACTGCATCAGCTCATCGACGGTCAGCTCAGGGTTGTCGATAAGGGCCAGGCAACCGTCGATGACTTCACCGAGGTTGTGCGGCGGGATGTTAGTGGCCATGCCCACGGCGATACCGCTGGAGCCGTTGACCAGCAGGTTGGGAATACGGGTTGGCATGACCGCCGGGATCATTTCGGTGCCGTCGTAGTTCGGCACCCAGTCCACGGTTTCTTTGTGCAGGTCGGCCAGCAGCTCGTGCGCCAGCTTGGTCATGCGCACTTCGGTGTATCGCATGGCCGCGGCGTTGTCGCCGTCCACCGAACCGAAGTTACCCTGGCCGTCTACCAGCAGGTAGCGCAGGGAAAACGGCTGTGCCATCCGAACGATGGTGTCGTACACCGCAGTGTCGCCGTGAGGGTGATACTTACCGATCACGTCACCGACAACACGGGCAGATTTCTTGTACGGCTTGTTCCAGTCGTTACCCAGCTCGCTCATCGCGAACAGCACACGCCGGTGCACGGGCTTCAAGCCATCGCGCGCATCAGGCAGTGCCCGACCGACAATTACGCTCATCGCGTAGTCGAGGTAGGACTGTTTCAGCTCGTCTTCGATATTGACCGGGAGGATTTCTTTGGCCAGTTCGCCCATGAGAAGCCTGATTCCTTTTTCGGGTGAAACCTCGTCACATCCATTCGGGACGAACGAAGCTCGCCGCTGCCGGCACGGTGCCTGACAACGACTTACGACAAATCAACGAGTTATGACACGGATCTGCACGTTATAGGCCACCCCTCGGGGCAGCCCTGGAAACCGCCGGATGTTATCACAATCGCCGCCACGCACCTATCCCCCTGATGCGCATGGAGGCTAGTAATTTGACGGATGACAGGCTTGAAGGGGACGAGAGGGGCTCAGAGGCGCGGTGGTGCTTTTTTTTGAGGGTGGAATGCAGACGTTTTGTTGACATCAAGCTCCATTCGCGAGCAAGCCCGCTCCCACCTTTGATTTGTGAACACCGTTAAATGTGGGAGCTGGCTTGCCTGCGATAGCGCCCCCACAGGCGCCCACACACTCAATGCAGGCGCTTACGGCACATCAACTTGGCCAACTTGGCCACATCCGGCCGCTCCACCACGCCCTTTTCAGTCACGATCACATCAATCAGATCGGCAGGCGTCACATCAAACACAGGGTTAAACGCCGCGACATCCAACCGCTGCCCATCCACCTCAAGCAACTCGCCACTATCGCGCTGCTCCAGCGCAACATCCTCCCCCGTAGCCATCATCAAATCCAGGGTCGAACTCGACGCCACCACCATAAAGCGCACGCCATGGTGCATGGCACACACGGCCAGCTGATAAGTGCCGATCTTGCTGATCACATCGCCATTGGCCGCGATACAGTCAGCACCGACCACCACCCACGTCACGCCTTTGGTCTTGAGGATATGCGCCCCGGCGGAGTCGGCATTCACTGCCACCGGGATGCCCTGGCCCGCCAACTCCCACGCCGTCAGGCGCGAGCCTTGCAGCCAGGGGCGGGTTTCATTGACATAGACCTGCTCGACCAAGCCCTCCAGATACGCTGCATGAATCACCCCGAGGGCTGTGCCAACGCCGCCGGAAGCCAACGCGCCGGCGTTGCCATGGGTGAGGATCGCCTGGGCATTGCCCTGGTGCTTGCGAATCCGCTCCATGCCCAACTGGGCCATGACCACATTGGCCTCCCGGTCGCTTTCATGGATCGCCACGGCTTCGGCTTCCAGCACCACCAGCGGGTCGGCGTGCTGTTTGAGGCGGTCCAGGCGGTCGCGCATGCGCTGCAAGGCCCAGAACAAATTCGATGCGGTCGGTCGGGTATGAGCCAGCAAGGCGTAGTCTTCTTCCCATGCGGCCTGCCAGTCACCGCCCTCGGCGATGCGCTCACGGGCGGCCAGCACCAAGCCATAGGCGGCGCAGATGCCGATGGCCGGTGCACCCCGCACCACCATGGTGCGAATGGCGTCGGCCACTGCTTCAACGGTAACGCAGGCTACCCAGCTCTCATGGGACGGCAAAACACGCTGATCGAGCAGGTGCAGCGCGCCATCACGCCATTGGATGGCCTTCACTTTCTCTGCAGCCAACAGTCGGTCGCGCATCCCTTACCCCGCACTCATGAACAAAAGCCGCCGATTATAGCGATCCGCCAGCCAGGGCGCTCGGGTATACTTCGCCCTTCTTTTATAGCTGCCTGGGAAGAAGCCTGCGATGACCTCCACTGCCGCCCCGCTCGACTTGTTGCTGCTGCCGACCTGGCTGGTACCCGTCGAGCCCGCTGGCGTGGTGCTCAAGGAGCATGGCCTGGGCATTCGCGATGGCTGCATTGCCTTTATCGGGCCACGGGACGCGGCGTTGAAGCTGGCGGCGCGCGAGGTGCGCGAACTGCCCGGTATGCTGCTCAGCCCTGGCCTGGTCAATGCCCACGGCCATGCCGCCATGACTCTGTTCCGCGGCCTGGCCGACGATTTGCCGCTGATGACCTGGCTGGAAAAACATATCTGGCCAGCTGAAGCCAAGTGGGTCGATGAAGCGTTTGTGCGCGACGGCACCAACCTGGCCATTGCCGAGCAGATCAAGGGCGGCATCACCTGCTTCTCGGACATGTATTTCTACCCCAAGGTCGCCAGTGACTGCGTGCACAACAGCGGTATGCGTGCGCAGATCGCGTTGCCGATCCTCGACTTCCCGATCCCCGGCGCCAGCAGTGCCGACGAGGCGATTCGCCAGGGTATCGAGCTGTTCGGCGACCTCAAGCACCACCCGCGCATCAAGATCACCTTCGGCCCTCACGCGCCCTACACCGTGTGCGATGCCAACCTGGAAAAGATCCGGGTAATCGCCGAAGAGCTGGACGCCGTGATCCATATGCACGTTCACGAAACCGCCTTCGAAGTGCAGCAAGCCGTCGAGCAGACCGGCGAGCGGCCATTGGCGCGCCTGGCTCGCCTTGGCCTGCTGGGCCCGCGTTTTCAGGCCGTGCACATGACCCAAATCAGCGAAGACGACCTGGCTTTACTGGTAGAAAGCAACACCAGCGTAATCCATTGCCCGGAATCGAACCTGAAACTGGCCAGCGGCTTTTGCCCGGTAGAGCGCTTGTGGCAGGCTGGCGTCAACGTGGCCATCGGCACCGACGGCGCCGCCAGCAACAATGACCTGGATTTGCTCGGCGAAACCCGCACGGCGGCGATGCTGGCCAAGGCCGTGGCCGGTTCCGCTACAGCACTGGACGCCCACCGAGCCTTGCGCATGGCTACGCTCAACGGTGCCAGGGCGATGGGCCTGGACAGCCAGATTGGCTCGTTGGAAGTCGGCAAGGCGGCAGACATCGTCGCCTTTGATCTTTCCGGGCTGGCGCAACAACCGATCTACGATCCGGTCTCACAGCTTATATATGCCACCGGGCGCGATTGCGTGAAACACCTTTGGGTCGCTGGCAAACCATTGCTCGACGACCGGCAATTGACCCGCATGGATGAACAACAGTTGACCGCCACGGCCATTGCCTGGGGCCAACGCATCAGCGGGCACAGCGAATAACGACGCGGCTGAAGCCTTGGGTTCAGCCGCGACACACCGACTTATCAGATTCAGAGGATTCACCATGAGCAACGTCGACCACGCCGAAATCGCCAAGTTTGAAGCCCTGGCCCACCGCTGGTGGGACCGTGAGAGCGAATTCAAACCCCTGCACGACATCAACCCACTGCGGGTCAACTGGATTGACGAGCGCGTCAACCTGGCCGGCAAGAAGGTGCTGGACGTCGGTTGCGGCGGCGGCATTCTCAGCGAAGCCATGGCCCAGCGCGGCGCCACCGTCATGGGCATCGACATGGGCGAAGCGCCGCTGGCCGTAGCCCAGTTGCACCAGCTTGAATCCGGCGTGAGCGTGGAGTACCGCCAGATCACCGCCGAAGCCCTGGCCGAGGAAATGCCCGAGCAGTTCGACGTGGTCACCTGCCTGGAAATGCTCGAACACGTGCCAGACCCGTCCTCGGTGATCCGTGCGTGCTTTCGTATGGTCAAGCCCGGCGGCCAGGTGTTCTTCTCCACCATCAACCGCAACCCCAAGGCTTACCTGTTCGCGATCATCGGCGCCGAATACATCATGAAGCTGCTGCCGCGCGGCACCCATGATTTCAAGAAATTCATCCGCCCTTCCGAGCTGGGTGCGTGGAGCCGCCAGGCCGGGCTGACCGTCAAGGACATCATCGGCCTGACCTACAACCCGCTGACCAAGCACTACAAGCTGGCCAACGACGTTGACGTCAACTACATGATCCAGACCCTGCGCGAGGAGTAAGCCTGTGAAGTTGCGAGCGGTTCTCTTCGACATGGACGGTACCCTGCTGGATACCGCGCCGGACTTTATCGCCATCTGCCAGGCCATGCGCGCCGACCGAGGCCTGGAACCGATCAACCCGCAGCACATCCGCGATGAAATCTCCGGCGGTGCCCGGGCGATGGTTGCCGTGACCTTCTCGATGGATCCTGAATCCCCAGGCTTTGAAGAGCTGCGCCAGGAATTCCTGGAGCGCTATCTCAAGGACTGCGCGGTGCACAGCAAACTGTTCGACGGCATGGCCGAGCTGCTGGAAGACATCGAGAAAGCCAAGCTGATCTGGGGCGTGGTCACCAACAAGCCGGTGCGCTTTGCCGAACCGATCATGCAGCGTCTGGGCCTGGCCGAGCGTTCGGCCGTGCTGATCTGCCCGGACCATGTGAAAAACAGCAAGCCCGACCCGGAGCCTATGATCCTGGCCTGCAAAATGCTCGACCTGGACCCGGCCAGCGTGCTGTTCGTGGGCGATGACCTGCGCGACATCGAATCCGGCCGCGACGCTGGTACGCGCACGGCGGCGGTCACCTATGGCTATATCCACCCGGACGACAACCCACGCCACTGGGGCGCGGATGTGGTGGTGGATCACCCGCTGGAATTGCGCAAGGTGCTGGATAACGCACTGTGCAGTTGCTGATTGTTCGAATATCTCAACAACGCTGAGATCAATGTGGGAGCTGGCTTGCCTGCGATAGCGGTCTGCCAGCCTGCACATTTGGCGGCACGTAGTCCGCCATCGCAGGCAAGCCAGCTCCCACAGGAAATGGATTCCACTTCAAGTGGTGTATCACCTTGAAATTTGTCGAGGCTATTTATGTTTGATTATTCTGCCCCTCCAGAACTGCTCAAAGGCCGGATCATCCTGGTGACCGGCGCCGGTCGCGGGATTGGCGCGGCAGCGGCGAAGACCTATGCCGCCCATGGTGCTACCGTGCTGTTGCTGGGCAAGACCGAAGCCAACCTGGCCCAGGTGTATGACGAGATCGAAGCCGCCGGCCACCCGCAGCCGGTGGTGATCCCGTTCAACCTGGAGACCGCCCTGCCCCATCAATACGATGAGCTGGCCGCGATGATCGAAAAGGCATTCGGCCACCTCGACGGCCTGTTGCACAACGCCTCGATCATCGGCCCGCGCACGCCCATCGAGCAGTTGTCCGGCGAGAACTTCATGCGGGTGATGCATGTGAACGTCAACGCGATGTTTATGCTGACCAGCACGTTGCTGCCGTTGCTCAAGCTGTCCCAGGATGCGTCGGTGGTGTTCACCTCCAGCAGCGTCGGGCGCAAGGGCCGTGCTTATTGGGGTGCCTACGGCGTGTCCAAGTTCGCCACCGAGGGGCTGATGCAAACCCTCGCCGATGAGCTGGAAGACGTGGCCGCAGTGCGCGCCAACAGCATCAACCCGGGCGGCACCCGCACCAGCATGCGCGCCCAGGCGTACCCAGGGGAAAACCCGATGGAAAGGCCAGCACCGGAAGAGATCATGCCGGTGTACCTGTACCTCATGGGGCCCGACAGTGCCAGCATCAATGGCCAGGCCTTCGATGCGCAGTAAGCCCTGACACACCGCAAAACAAAGGTGGGAGCTGGCTTGCCAGCGATAGCGGTGGTGAATGTTCCATCGCCATCGCAGGCAAGCCAGCTCCCACATTGCTTTGTGGTGTACTCAAATACTCAGTTTTTGACCACTTCCTCCAAGGTGAAACGCCCCAACGGGTTCTGCAGGAAGTTGCTTACGTTCTTGCGTGAGATGTTGATGTACGGGCTGTAGTACAGGTCAATCCAGTTCACATCCTGTTTGGCCAGCTTCTGCAACTCCACATACATTTGCTCGCGCTTGGCCGGGTCTGCCTCGATCCGCGCGGCCGCCACCAAGGCCTTGACCTGGTCGTTCTTGTAGCGGGTCATGTAGTTCTGGTTGGTGTCGTGGCCCAGCACGAAGGTGGTTTTCTGGTCGGGGTCGAGGATGTCGTTGGTCCAGTACATCACCGAAATATCGTACTCACCGTCCACCAGCATCTGCCAGCTTTGGGTCGGGTCGACTTTTTGCAGGTTGGCGGTCACGCCGACCTTGGCCAACTGGTCCTTGATGATTACCGCGATCTGCTCGTCGGCCTCGTTGCCAGCGTTGACCACGTAGTTGAGCTTCAAGTCCTGGGCACCCGCAGCGGCCAGCAGCTTCTTGGCTTCGGCCGGGTCGTACGGGCGTTGCAGGTTGTTGGCGTAGTGGTACAGCGAGCCCTTTGGAATGTAGGAATAAGCCACGGTGCCTTGACCGTAAGTGACGGCTTTGACCAGCGATTGCTTGTCGATCGCCATGTCCAGAGCCTGGCGCACTTGCGGCTTGGCCAACAGGCCGTGCTCGTGGTTGATCAACAGGTGATCTTCGCGGGTAGACGGGTCGGCGTGGATCACCACGTTCTGGTCTTTTTTCAGCTCTTCCACGCGGGAGAACGGCACGAAAATCGCCGTGTCGAGTTCGTTGTTCTGCACCATGCGCATGCGCGTGTTGTCATCGGTCACCGACACCCATTCCACGCCGTCCAGGCTCACACTGCCGGCCTGCCAGAAATTCGGGTTTTTCTTCAGGATCACGCGGTCGCCCTTGCGCCACTCGTCCACGGTAAACGCGCCGGAAGTCACCGGGTTTTCCGAGTAGGCGTCTTCGCCCATCTTGGTCATGGCTTTTTCCGACAGGATCGACACCGTCGGCGACGCCAGTTGCGAGAGGAAGGCCACCGCCGGGGTTTTCAAGGTGACCACCAAGGTCTTGGCATCGCTGGCCGTGGCGGTATTGATCAGGCTGAACGGGTCGCTCCACAAGGAGGCCTTGTTGTCGCGGATGCGCAGCAGGCTGAACGCGGCGTCGGCGGCGGTGATCGGCGAGCCGTCAGAGAACTTCGCCTCGCGCAGCTTGAAGGTGTAGGTCAGGCCATCCTTGGAAATGTCCCAGCTTTCGGCCAGGCCCGGTTCCATCTTGGTGCCCAGGTTATCCACGCGCACCAGGGTGTCGTAGACGTTGGCAAATACCCAGGTGTCGCGGTTTTGCGCGCTTTTGATCGGGTCGAAAGTGGTGCTGTCTTCACGGCAGCCGATGGTGAGCACACCGGCGGCCTGGGCCAGGCCGGCGGTCAGCGACCAGGCCGTGAGGGTAGCGGCGGCGAGCAATTTCAAGTGGCGCGAGTGCATATCACAACTCCTTGTTAATGAATGGCAGAGGGTCAAAGCAAAGGGTCTTCACGCACGCAACTGTACCGATGCTCGTGCAGGAAATGGGTGGGGGGCAATACCGAGGAACACTTGGCTTGCGCATACCGGCAACGCGGATGAAAGGCACAGCCTGTCGGCAGATTCAGCGGGCTCGGCGGTTCGCCGGGCAATGGCTGCGCAGGCAATGGCCGATGCGGATCGATCTCCGGGATGGCCTGGATCAGCGCGGCCGTATACGGGTGACGGGGCGTGGTAAACACCGCCTCCACCGGGCCTTCCTCGACGATCTTGCCCAGGTACATCACCGCCACGCGGTCGCACAGGCGTCGCACGATGGCCAGGTCATGGGCGATAAACAGGATCGCCAGGTTCATGCGTTGTTGCAGTTCCAGCAGCAGGTTGATGATCTGGCCCTGGATCGACACATCCAGCGCCGCCACGCATTCATCGGCAATGATCAGACGCGGCTCCACCGCCAGCGCCCGGGCGATACCCACGCGCTGGCACTGGCCGCCACTGAGGGAGCCGGGCTTGCGTGAAGCCAGCTCAGGACGCAAGCCGACCAGTTCGAGCAATTCATTCACACGATCAGGAATCTGCTGCGCCGCCACCTTACGCTGCACACGCAGTACCTCGGCGATGGTTTCGCCAATGCTGTGCCGTGGATTGAGCGCGGCGTAGGGGTCCTGGAAAATCATCGCGGTTTCATGCCGCAGCCGGGCAATGTCGATGGCACTGCCATGGGCCATGTCGACACCGTCGAACAACACCTGCCCGGCGCTGATCGGGTTGAGGTGCAGAATTGCCCGGCCCAGGGTGCTCTTGCCACTGCCGGACTCGCCCACCAAACCCAGGGTTTCACCGGCGGCGAGGTTCAGGGACACCCCGTTCACCGCCCTCACCCACTGGCGGTTGAGGCCCAGCAGGCCGCTGCCGGACGCGGCAAAGCGCACCTCCAGATCCTTGATCTGCAATAGGCTCATGGACGCCCTCCCAACGGATAGTGACAGGCCACGCGTGCGCCTTGTGGCAGCAACTCGGTACACAGGGCGCCGGCCTGTGGGCAACGCGGGTGGAAGCGGCAGCCGTCGGGCAATGCATCGAGCAACGGCGGCTGGCCAGCAATGGTGCGCAACGACGCATGCCCGCTGCTGTGGGCCGGCTGGCAGTCGATCAGGCCTGCGGTGTACGGATGTTGCGGTTGGGCCAGCAACTCGTATTTGCTGCCGTGCTCGCACAGGCGCCCGGCGTACATCACGGCGATGGCATCGCAGGTTTGCGCCACTACGCCCAGGTCATGGGTGATCATGATGATCGACAGGCCACGCTGGTCGCGCAGGTCGAGCAACAACCGCAGGATTTGCGCCTGAACCGTCACATCCAGGGCCGTGGTCGGCTCGTCGGCGATCAGCACCTTCGGGTTGCAGCCCAGGGCTACGGCGATCATGGCGCGCTGGCGCATGCCACCGGAAAACTCATGGGGGTAGTTGTCGACCCGCGCCTGCGGGTCGGGAATCCCGACCTGACGCAACACCTCGATCGCCTGCACGCGCGCGTCTTTTTTCGACGCGCCTTGATGCAGGCGGATGCCCTCGGCGATCTGCTCACCGATGCGCATCAACGGGTCGAGGTGGCTGCTGGGGTTCTGGAACACCATGCCCAACTGCCCGCCGCGCACGGCGCGCATACCGGCATCATCCAGCGCCAGCAGGTCCTGGCCGGCCAACCGCACCGCGCCGCCCTGCACGCGCAGATTGGGCGACGGCAACAGACGCATCAGGCCACGACAAGCCATGGTCTTGCCCGAACCGCTCTCACCCACCAAGCCAAGGATTTCACCTTCGGCCAGGTCGAACGACACCCTGTCCACCAAGGTGATATCACGCCCGGCATTGTTGGCGATCACACTGAGGTCGCGCACCTGCAACAGGGTCATGAGCGCTCCCCCAATACCTGCGCAACACCATCGGCCAACAGGCTGAAGCCCATGGCCAAGGTCACGATGGCCAGGCCCGGGAAGGTGCAGATCCACCAGGCGGTGGTGATAAAGGCTTGCCCCTCGGCCACCATCGTCCCCCATTCGGCGGTTGGCGGTTGCACCCCCAGGCCCAGGTAACTGACGGCGGCGCCGTTGAGCAGCACCAGCACCGCGTCAGACATAGAAAACACAATGGAGCCAAACAGCGCATTGGGCAGCAAATGCCGGAACAGAATGCGCCCATGGCCAAAGCCCAGGCTTTTGGCGGCCAGGGCAAACTCGCTTTCCTTGAGCACCAGGATCTGCGAGCGAATCAGGCGTGCGTACGACACCCAACCCACCAGCGCCATGGCGATGTAAAAACTCTGCAAGCCCGGCCCGAGGATGGCCATGATCGCCAGCATCAGCACCAGGAACGGGAACGCCAGCACCACATCGATCACGCGCATGCAGACACTGTCGAAACGCCCGCCAATGTAACC
The DNA here is from genome assembly GCF_018135665.1 of Pseudomonas sp. B2021. Lineage (NCBI taxonomy): Bacteria > Pseudomonadati > Pseudomonadota > Gammaproteobacteria > Pseudomonadales > Pseudomonadaceae > Pseudomonas > Pseudomonas sp. B2021. Next base: position 1,930,641 of record NZ_SMOF01000001.1, on the reverse strand, counting down.
CGAAACCGCGCCGATAAAGGTGCCGATGATGAACGGGAAGATCACCCCGATAATCGCCAACTGCAGGTCGATGCGCGCACCCCAGATCACCCTCGAGAGGATATCCCGGCCGTAATTGTCCGTACCCAACGGATGGGCAAGGCTGGGGGCCAGCAAACTGATGCTGGTGTCCTGCGCGATGGGGTCGTAGGGCGCGACCCACGGCGCAAACAGCGCCAGGGCCAACCACGCGAACAGGATCAACAAACCCCATGCGGCGGTCAGCCGGCCATTGCGAAAACCAAAGCGCAGGCGCAAGCGCCACGGGGCGATCAGGGGGCGACTGCTCATTGCATCTTCACCCGTGGGTCGAGGGCCACGGTTACCAGGTCGGCCAGGAAGTTGACCACCACCGTGGCACAGGCCAGCACCATCGCCACGCCCTGCACCACCATGTAGTCACGGGTGAAAATGCCGCGTACCAACAACTGGCCGATGCCTGGAATCGCGAACAGGCTTTCGATGACCACCGTGCCGCTGATCAGCCAACCGATGTTGACCGCCAGCAGGTTGACCGCCGGCACTAGCGCGTTGGGCAGCACATGCCGGCGAAACACTGCGCCTTCAGGCAGCCCGCGCGCACGTGCGGCGGTGACATGGTCTGCCTGCAACTCCATCAACATGCTTGCCCGCAGGTTACGCACCAGCACCGCCGACAGCGCCAGGGCGATGGTCAGGCAGGGCAAGAGCATATGGTGCGCCTTGTCCAGCCAGGTGCGCCCGTAACCGGACACCGGGAACAAGCCCCATTTCACGCTGAGCAGCAGGATCAGCATCAACCCCAGCCAGAACGCCGGCATGCCCAGGCCGACCGTGGTGAACACGCGGATCAGCTTGTCCGCCCAACAGCCTTGCTGGCGCGCCGCAATCGTTGCCAGTGGCAGCGCTATCAACAAAGCCAGCACCACGCTGCCCAGCACCAGCACCAGGGTCGGCTCGATGCGGGTGACGATCAGTTTGAGGGCGTCGACCTTGTACAGCAGCGATTGGCCGAGGTCGCCCTTGAGCAGGTTTTTCAGGAAGTAAAAGTATTGCAGCCACAAGGGCTGGTCGAGGCCGAACTGGGCGCGGATCTTCAGCAGCGCATCCGGCGTGCTGCGCGAACCCAGCAAGGCGCGCGCCGGGTCGCCAGGAATCGAGCGCACCAACACGAAGGTGATCAGGCTGATGCCCAGCAGCACCGGCAGCAATTGCAGGGGCCGGGACAACACAAAACGGTAGCGCGCCAGGTTCATGCGTCAGCCTCGGTGGCGAGCGAGAAAGTCCAGCAGCACCGGGAAGTACGCCTGCGGCTCCTCGTAAAACGGCATATGGCTGCTGTTGGGGAACACATGCAACTCGGCATGGGGTGCTGCAAGTTTCATGCGCATCGCACAGGCGGGGGTGAGTTCGTCGTGCTGGCCGGTGGTGATCAGGATCGGCATCGTGAACTCGGCCATTTCCTTGAGGCGGTTCCAGTCCTTGAGGTTGCCGATATAGAGGAACTCGTTGGGGCCTTGCATGGTTTCGTAAGGCCCCATGTTCCAGTCGCCCAGGGAGCGCTTGACCGGCTCCGGCCATTTGTCGAGCCGGCACACGTGGCGGTAGTTGAGCAAGGTGATGGCGGCCTGGTACTGCGGGTGGTCGAGGGTGCCCATGGCTTCGTGGCGTTGCATCATGGCCACGGTTTCGCTGCCCAGGGCGCCGCGCAGGCGCTCCAGTTCCTGGGACAGGTGGGGAATGTCGCCGACGGTGTTTTCCAGGATCAGGCTTTTGAGCGCACCGGGATAATGCACGGCATATTCGATGCCCAGCCAACCGCCCCAGGAATGCCCGAGCAAATGCACGCGGCCCAGGCCCAGCGCCTGGCGCACGGTCTCGACTTCTTCGACATAACGGCGGATTTCCCACAGTGCGGCATCGGTCGGTCTGGCTGATGCGCCTGTGCCAAGCTGGTCGAATGCAACCACTCGCAGGTTATGTGCTTTGAGCCAGCCATGGGCGTCACGCAGATAGTCACACGGCAGGCCTGGCCCGCCGTTGAGACACAGCAGCACCTCATCGCCTTCGCCAAAGCTGTAGACCACGAGGTTATGGCCGTCGACTTGCACGTTGTACTGCTGGTCGGGGGCAATTTCACGCCACATGCATACATTCCTTGTGTTGTATCGGCCTGGCGGGTAGCGGCCGTTTATCAGGTCAACACTACCGAGGATGCCGTGCGTCCATAACCTAGTATTTCTTATAGGTTTGGCCTGGCAGTCCTTCGCCGGGGCGTGGCATTCTACTTGCAGCAAGTGGAGATTCAAATGAATTCGGGAGCAGAACGGATGCTGGCCAAGCTGACCGCCTTCAATAATCGCCTCATACCGGGCAGGAGCCTGGATGAACAGATGGACAATACGTTTATCCTTGCCCAACAACTGGGCTTCGATGCCCTGGTGTATGACTACAGCCCGGTGCCCATCGACCTCAATGGCACACTGATCACCCCCTCGCTGTTGCAACTGCGCAACACACCGGCCGACTGGCACGCCTTATGGTGCAGCGAAGGGTTTTACCAGATCGACCCGGTGCAACACCTGGCACTGAGTTCGGTATCACCGTTTGTCTGGTCCTATGAGGCCAAGACCGAGACGGCCCTGCAAAAGATCATCGACCCCTGCCACGCCCCCGTTTCCTCCTACCTGCATGAACGCCAACTCACCTGCGGCGTCAGTGTGCCGATTCATCTGCCCAAGGGCGGTTTTGCCTCGCTCACTGGCTTACGCACCGGCAAGGCGCGCACGGTATTGAAGGACGCCCAACATACGCTGGCCGATTTCAGCCTGATTACCCATGCCCTCCAGGAAGCGGCGTACCCGCTGTTCAGCAAGGAGATGCGGGCTTATCCGCACATCCGGCTGACCAAGCGCGAGCGCGAATGCCTGAAATGGGCGGCTGAAGGCCTAACCGCCGCTGAAATCGCCACGCAATTGAGCCGCTCCCTGGCGGTGGTGACCCTGCACCTGGCCTCGGCGATGCACAAACTGGGGGCCAAAAACCGTGTCCAGGCGGTGGTTCGCGCCACCCATTACCGCTTGCTGGAAGGTTGAGCTTTGGGCAAAAACCTATCTGTTTTGCTAGTTACCTAAACTTTTTGTTCAGACTATCGTAACCCTGATCCTTTTTTTTCAGAGCAGGGTACGAAATGGAATTCATCGAAAAAGTTCGCGAAGGCTACGCGCCCTTTGGCGCCTATCAGACCTGGTATCGCGTCACGGGTGACCTGAGCACAGGCCGCACGCCCTTGGTGATCATCCATGGCGGCCCTGGTTGCACCCACGATTACGTCGACGCCTTCAAAGACGTCGCCGCCAGCGGCCATGCGGTCATCCACTACGACCAGTTGGGCAACGGCCGCTCCACGCACTTGCCGGAAAAAGACGCGTCGTTCTGGACCATCGGCCTGTTCCTCGACGAGTTGAACAACCTGCTGGACCACCTGCAAATCAGCGAGAACTACGCGATCCTCGGGCAATCCTGGGGCGGCATGCTCGGCAGCGAACACGCGATCTTGCAACCCAAGGGCCTGCGCGCGTTTATCCCTGCCAACTCCCCCACCTGCATGCGCACCTGGGTCAGCGAAGCCAACCGCCTGCGCAAGCTGTTGCCTGAAGGCGTGCATGAAACCCTGCTCAAGCACGAGCAGGCCGGCACCTACCAAGACCCGGCATACCTGGCGGCCTCACGGATTTTCTATGACCAGCATGTGTGCCGAGTCAACCCGTGGCCCGAAGAAGTGGCGCGCACCTTCGCCCAGGTGGATGCCGACCCGACGGTGTACCACGCCATGAGCGGCCCGACCGAATTCCACGTAATCGGCAGCTTGAAAGACTGGAACGTGATCGGCCGCCTGTCAGCCATCAAGGTGCCAACCCTGGTGATTTCCGGCCGGCATGACGAAGCCACACCGTTGGTGGTCAAGCCGTTCCTGGATGAGATAGCGGACGTGCGCTGGGCACTGTTTGAAGACTCCAGCCACATGCCCCATGTGGAAGAACGCCAGGCGTGCATGGGGACGGTGGTGAAGTTTCTGGATGAGGCGTGTTCGTTGCCGCACAAAGCCCTCAAGGCCGGCTGAAATCCGCCCTCTGTAGGAGCGAGCTTGCTCGCGAAAAACGTCAACGATGACGCGTGCTTCCTGA
>NZ_SMOF01000001.1:1898480-1926396 GCF_018135665.1 Pseudomonas sp. B2021 | reverse complement strand
GGCGGATTACGGGCACACCGAGCCTAAGCGAGGTGCCGAGTGGTGGGGCAAGAGCGCTTTGCTTACTTTTGTCTGGGCCGGCATTCCGGCTTTTCGAAAGTGAGCCGCCGTCAGGGCGGAACCCTAGGCGGCCGTTACCGAAGGAGTGGATATATACACTGTCCAAATGTGTTGGCTGTCAGGCCGTCTTCGCAGGCAAGCCAGCTCCCACAGTTGGATCGTGGGGTTTCAGGTAGATATGGGTCGGCTGGCAGGCCGTCATCGCAGGCAAGCCAGCTTCCACATTTGGATCACGGGGCAGTCAGAAACTTCTTGCGATACGCCGCCGGCAGCATCCCCACCCGCTGCTGAAACAACCGCCTAAACGAATTACTGTCCTCATAACCCACCGCATACGTAATGCTATCGAGCGTCATCCGTGTCGACTCAAGCATCTGCTTGGCACGCTCCAGACGCAGGCTCTGCAGATAACCAATCGGCGTACACCCCGTGGCTTCCTTGAAGCGCCGCTTGAAATTACGCACCCCAAAGCCAAAGCGCTGGGCAACCTCGTCGATCACCAATGACTGCGCAAAGTGCTGCTCCAACCAATGCTGCACACGCAGGATCTGCGCATCACCGTGGCTCTTGGGCAGCGACCACATCGCGTAGGCCGACTGCTCAGTGCGCCCAGCATCGATCAGCAAGTACTTGCCGCAGGTATGAGCCAGCTCCGGCGAGCCGAAACGGCGGATCAGATGCAGCATCAAGTCCATCGCCGCCGTAGCGCCCCCGCAGGTGATCAGGCGATTGTCTTCGCAGAGGATCTGCCCCTCATCCAGGCCGACCTGGGCATACCGACGCCGGAAGAACCCGGCAAATGCCCAGTGAGTCGTCGCACGCAAGCCGTGCAATAACCCCGTCTCGGCCAGCATGAACGCCGCCGTGCACATCGAAGCCAACACGGCGCCCTGTCCATGCTGCTCACGCAACCAAGCGCCGTAGGCGGCGAACGTCGGCAGGGCTTCCTTGAGGGTAAAGAGAAACCCGGGAATCAGCACCAGGTCGGTGTGCGCGATCTGCGCCAGTGAACCGTGCACCTGCAGGCATTGCCCACCCCATACCGTCACCGGGTGGCCGTCCAGAGACGCGAGCGTCACCTCGAAGGGTGGGCTTTGAGCAAACAGATTGGCCGCACTGAGCATTTCCATGGCCAGGGTGGCACTGGCAGCGGAACACTGATCCGCCAGGAGCAAGGTGACATGCATGTAAAAACTCCAGCTTGCACTTTTCGCATGTAATAAGTCATTTACGCATCTACCTTAGCCGATTCCGCCCCCGTACAGTGCGGCCATTGATCAACTGTCTGGCGTCTTTATGAATCTCTGGTTTCGATTACTGCACATGCTGTTGCGCCGCCCCTGGCGCAAACCGGTTCACGGCCTGGCCACCACGGTGGTGCGCATGCGGGTCTGGCCGCTGGACCTGGACCTGAACCGGCATGTCACCAATGGCCGATATTTCACCCTGGCCGACGTGGCGCGCATGGATTTTGTGCTGCGCACCGGCGCCTTTCGCGTGGCACTGCGCCACAAGGCCATGCCGATAGTCGGCGATACCTGGGGCAAGTTCCGTCGGGAATTGAAGCTGTTCGAGGCATTCGACGTGCACACCCGCATTCTCGGCTGGGACCACAAGTGGAACCTGATGGAGCACCGCTTCGTCAGCAATGGGCGGGTGGTTGGCGTGGTGGTGATGCGCGGGCTGTTTCGCTCTGCCAAGGGCACACTGCCCCCGGCCGAATTTATCCGCGAGCTGGGCTTGGACGACACCTCGCCGCCGCTGCCGCAATGGTTGAGCGACTGGGCACACAGTTGCGATGAAATGAGTGCGCAATTGCGCGGGGAGGAGCAGGTTTAAAAACGCCTGCTAAGCCTCGCGCTTGACCTTCAAATGCCGTGCATACCATGGCCGCTGTGGCACGCGCTTGAACAACCCTTTGAGCAGCTCTTCATCGGCGCCGAAAGTAATGCGCAGGGCCAGCTTCATGATCTCCGGGTCCATCTCCATCGAGCGCCCCTGCTGCAGCCCCGGTGTGGTGCTGCAGCCGTGGGTGTCCGGTCCCAGCCAAGGGTCGCCTACTTCGACCCAGCGGCCTGGCGCGAACCAGGCCACGCCGTTGACTTCCAGTCGGCTCACCTCACCTGGGTTGAAGCGCTCGTGGGCGCGAAACCAGTCTTCGATGCGGTCATCTATCCAGCCATGGAAATGCCAGAACACCGGGTTTACATGGGATGAAAACGGGTCGCCCAGAAAGTCGTTCTCCGGCGCATACCAACGCGCGGCAAAGTCTGCGGGGTCACGGGCGAAGGGGACCGGGGCGCCGTTGGACGGGTCGCGGGGCACCGAGGCCCAGCGCATATGCAGCCAATCGTGCAGGCCCAGTTCCATTTCCGAGCCCAGTTGGCCCAGGCTCAACTTGGCCAGGTAGCGCGGATCGCGGTACTGGGATTCCCACACCTGAAAGTTGCTGTGGTAGGTCTCGGCCGCCTTGATATCGCTGACCCACTGGGTGTAGTCGGCGTCATCCGGCGCCGACCAACAGGGCGGCAGCGCGAAACCGTCGTGGTTGTCGAAGTAGCGCACAAATCCCAGGCGATCGCGCTCCAACGGCGGTTGCGGCTCGGGGAATTGCGGCCAGGACGGCAAGTCCTGCATGGAACGTGCGGTGCCGAGCATGTGGCGGTGCATGAAAAAGAAGTCGATGCCCGAACCATTGCGGTCCTTGCGCTTGCCGCGGGCATCGCGCTCCTGGCCGCGGGGCCCGGGCTGCCAGCCGATGCCGCGCAGGGCTTCGCGTTTTTCTTCGGAGAGCTTGTGCCACTGGTCGCGGGTGGCGTGCCAGAGTTGGTGAAACAGGCGGTGTTCGGGAGAAATCAGCCAGGCCAGCAAGGTCGGGTTGAGGCCGATGCGCTGGCGGGCTTCGGGGAACAGTTGTTTGTGGGCGATAAAACGGTTGTCGCGTTCGGTCAACGCCAGGGGCCGCTCAAGGTCGAGGATGTGCCCGCTGAGCGTGGCGCTGCCGGCATTGCCGAAATCGGCCCAGACTTCATCCAGGGTCATCTTGAATTCATAGGCCGGCGCGCCGCCGTCGGAATCACGGTCGATCAAGCGCCAATAGAGCACGGCGCCCTCGCCCGTCAGTAGGTCGCCCAAGACGCGGTAGCGCGGCTCGCCGTCGGCGCGCAATTGCTCGGCGGTGTCCAGGTACCCTCGCAGGCCACGGCCACGGGGGGCGATGTCGAGCAGCAACTCCAGGCCTTGCTGCGGCAGGCCCGCAAGGCCCGCATCGCGACCTTCCAGGCGCAGGCTCCAAACACCCCGCAGTGTGTTCGCCAGGTGCTGGCCCTGGGTGTCGGCGAGGTCGACCGTGGCTTCGCCGGGGGTGATGGGAAACGCTTCTTCCCGTGTCAACTCGCGATGGGCATAAAAGGCCGCGGGCACGGCTGCACCGGTCAGCGCCAGGCCTGCGATGAACCCACGTCGAGAGATTGTCATTGGCTACCTTAGGAAACGGCTTGATCAGAGCTAGAACGTTTGCAGCCCGACGAAATTTACCGCCCTGCCCCCGCCACCTAAATTTCCCCCGCCATCGCTCGTTCTTCCCTGATAGCAAAGGCCTCAACTGACTGAGATGGCAATGACAAAATCACGTTCGAAAAAGGCGCTGTATATCGGCCTGCCGCTGGCCCTGGCTATCGGCGCCGGGGCGGGCTTGCTGGTCTGGGATCAGTGGTTCAAGGGCAACGCCGGCTACCCGCTGGAGGTGATCAAGCAGGCCAATGAAATGCAGGATCGCCTGTTGTCATTCGACAGCCACATCACCCTGCCCCTGGATTTCGGCAAGGCGGGCAACGAGGCCGACAAGGATGGCAGCGGCCAGTTCGACCTGGCCAAGGCTGCCCGCGGGCGATTGTCGGGCGCCGCGCTGACGATATTCGGCTGGCCGGAAATCTGGAACGGCGCCAACGCCCCGCACAAGCCCACCGATGGTTTTGTCGAGGAGGCCCGCCACGAACAGGAGGTGCGCTACAAGATCATCTCCGGCATGGTGCGTGACTTTCCCAACCAGGTGGGCATCGCCTATACCCCGGACGATATGCGACGCCTGCACGGCGAAGGCAAGTTCGCGATTTTTATCAGCATGCTCAACGCCTACCCCCTGGGCAACGACCTGAACCAGCTGGACCTGTGGGCCGCACGCGGCATGCGCATGTTCGGGTTCAGCTACATCGGCAATAACGCCTGGTCCGACTCGTCGCGCCCGCTGCCGTTCTTCAATGACTCCACTGATGCCCTTGAGGGCCTGTCGCCTATCGGCCAGCAAGCGGTGCATCGCCTCAATGACCTGGGGGTGATCATCGACGTGTCGCAGATGTCGACCAAGGCCCTGGAACAAGTCGCGCAGTTGAGCCGTACGCCGATGGTGGCGTCCCACTCGGCGCCACGGGCATCGGTGGACATCCCGCGCAACCTCAGTGACAAGGAACTGCAACTGATCAAGAACAGCGGCGGCGTGGTGCAAGTGGTGGGCTTCCCCGCCTACCTGCGGCCCTTGAGCCAGCCGACCCAGGACAAGCTCAACGCCCTGCGCGCACGCTTCGACCTGCCGCCACTGCCCAATCTGGCCATGGCTCTGATGCCCGGCGACGCGATCATTGCCGCCTGGCCCGAGCAACGCTTCGGCCAGTACGCCAGCGCGCTGTACGGCATCCTCGAGGAAGAACCCAAGGCCACCCTCAAGGACCTGGGCGACGCCATCGACTACACCGTGCGCAAGATCGGCATCGATCATGTCGGTATTGCCTCGGACTTCAACGACGGCGGCGGCCTCCAGGGCTGGGAGAACGTCGGCGAGGTGCGCAACGTCACCGCCGAACTGATCCAACGCGGCTACTCCGAAGCCGATATCGCCAAACTGTGGGGAGGCAACTTCCTGCGGGTGTGGGAGCAGGTACAAAAATCCGCCAAGCCATTGGCCAATCGCTAACTACCATGAAGTAAGTCCATGACCGACCGCCGTACATTTCTCAAGCAGGCCGGCGTCTTTGCTGCGAGCCTGCCGCTGGGCACCGCGTTGCTGCCTCAGGCAGTGGCCGCCGTTACGAACGACCCATGGACGGGATTGAAACAGCTGTTCAACCAGGACCCGAGCTACCTGCACTTTTCCAACTTCCTAGTGGCCTCGCACCCAAGGCCCGTGCGCGAGGCCATCGAGCGCTACCGCCAGCAGATCGACCGTAACCCCGGCCTGGCCATGGACTGGGACTTGCAGGAAACCTGGAAGCGTGAAGGCCAGGTACGCGAGTGGGCCGGCCGTTACCTGAACGCCAAACCGGCGCAGATCGCCCTCACCGGCAGCACATCCGAAGGGCTGGCGATGATCTATGGTGGGATCAAGGTGCGCGCCGACCAGGAAATCCTCACCACGGTGCATGAGCACTACGCCACCGCGTTCAGCCTGGATTTCAGGGTGCGCAAGGAGCGGACCCAGGTACGTAAAATACGCCTGTTCAAAACCCCCAATCAGGTCTCGGCCGATGAAGTGCTGGGCAACATCCAGCGCAACATTCGCCCCAACACCCGCGTGCTGGGCATGACCTGGGTGCAGTCCGGCAGCGGCGTGAAACTGCCCATCGGTGAGATCGGCAAGCTGGTGGACGAACACAATCGCAACCGTGACGAGCCAGATCGCCTGCTCTATATCGTCGATGGCGTGCACGGCTTCGGCGTGGAAGACCTCGACTTCCCCGATATGCACTGCGACTTCTTCATCGCCGGCACCCACAAGTGGATGTTCGGCCCGCGCGGCACCGGCCTGGTGTGCGCCCGCGAGACCGAAAACAAATACGTCACACCGATGATTCCGACCTTCTCCGAAGACAAGGACTTCGCCACGACCATGACGCCCGGTGGCTACCACGCCTTCGAACATCGCTGGGCCGCCGATGAAGCCTTCAAGTTGCACCTGCAACTGGGCAAGGCATCGGTGCAGGCACGTATCCATGCCCTCAACACTGAACTCAAGGACCAACTGCTGGCTCACTCGCAGATCGAATTGGTCACCCCGCGCAGCCCCGAGCTGTCAGCAGGTTTCACCTTCTTCCGGGTCAAGAACCAGGACAGCGACGCCGTCGCGGCCTACCTGATGAAAAACCGCGTGGTGGTGGACGCGGTGGAGCGTGACGTTGGCCCGGTGATTCGCACCTCGCCGGGCCTGCTTAACAACTCCGATGAGATCCAGCGCTTCATGACCCTGCTGAGCCAGCGGTTATGACCCCTTTTCCCTTTGAACGAGACGCCTCCATGACGCCATCCCGACTCAAACCGCTCACCGCACTGGCACTCACCGCCCTGTGCGGCGCCCTGCTGCCCGGCCTGGCCCATGCCGCCGCCCCACAACCGGGCAAGGTCTTCAAAGACTGCAAGGACTGCCCGGAAATGGTGGTGCTGCCCGCCGGCACCTTCACCATGGGTACCCCGGAAGACGAAGTGGGCCGCGAGCCCGACGAAGGCCCGATGCATGAGGTGACCTTCGCCAAGCCGTTCGCCATGAGCCGCTTCCACATCACCGCCGGCGAATGGGACAGCTACGTGCGCCAGACCGGAGTCAAGATCGCCAATGGCGACGACCGCCCCGGCCGCGAATGCATCGCCAGCAAGCCGCGCTACCCCCAGGGGCCACGTCAGCCGGCGGTGTGCATGGACATGGACGACATCAAGCAGTACGTGAGCTGGCTGTCGAAGAAGACCGGGCACACCTACCACATGGTCAGCGAAGCCCAGCGTGAATACGCTGCCCGAGCCGGCACCACCGGCCCGTTCCCCTTCCCGTTCGACGAAGGCAAGGGCTACAGCATCGCCCAGCACGCCAACACCTACGGCCCGGCGGACGGCTACAGCTATTCGTCGCCCGTGGGCAGCTACCCACCGAATGCGTTTGGCATGTATGACATGCACGGCAACGTGTATGAGCGGGTGGCTGATTGCGAGCACCCCAACTACGTCGGCGCGCCAACGGATGGCAGTGCCTGGGTGGAGCCCAACTGCGAGGCCTACCAGATTCGCGGCAATGACTGGGGCGAGGCACCGGTGTTTTCACGCTCGGGCAATCGCAACAACATCTACCCGCAAACGCGCGGGGATTGGATTGGGTTCCGGGTAGTACGCGAGCTTTAATACCTTGTAGGAGCGACGGGGACGCCTAGTTCTTGCTCGCGAAAAACTCATAGACGCCGCGTTTATTCAGGAAGCACGCGTCATCGTTGACGTTTTTCGCGAGCAAGCTCGCTCCTACCTGTTTAAACCTCAGTGGTTTCGGGTTTTGCGGCTTTCTTTGAGGTATCTGCTACCAAGGGAATTTCCTTGCCCTCTGCATCAAACAACTTCCCTCCCCGGTAGTAATCGCCATCGCGCAACGCGGCCACGTCGCGAAAGCACAAGCTACGCTCAGTCCCCGCCACGAACACTGACTGCTGGTCGGAGTTGCCGGCGGTGAAGTGGTTGAACGCCAGGTTCAGCAGAATCGCCATGATCGCCGACGAGCTGATGCCCGAGTGGAAGATGGTCGCGAACCAGCTTGGAAACTGATCGTAGAAGCTCGGCGCGGCGATGGGGATCATGCCGAAGCCGATAGACGTGGCAACGATGATCAGGTTCATGTTGTTGCGATAATCCACCTTGGACAGCGTGCGAATCCCGCTGGCCGCCACCGTGCCGAACAACACAATCCCGGCGCCACCCAACACAGAGGTGGGCACGGCCGCGATCACCCGCCCCATAAATGGCAACAGGCCGAGCACCACCAGGAACACCCCGCCGGTAGCCACTACGAACCGGCTCTTGACCCCAGTCACCGCCACCAGGCCGACGTTCTGGGCGAATGCGCTCTGGGTGAACGAACCGAAGATCGGCGCGAACATGCTCGACAGCATGTCGGCACGCAAGCCGTTGCCCAGGCGCTTGGAGTCGACCTTGGTATCGATGATCTCGCCCACCGCCAGGATGTCCGCCGAGGTTTCCACCAGCGTCACCATCACCACGATGCACATGGAAATAATCGCCGCCACATGGAAGGTGGGCATGCCGAAGTGGAACGGCGCAGGGAAGCCGAACATCGGCCCCTGCATCACACCGGAGAAGTCCGCCATGCCGAGCAGCACCGCAATCACCGTGCCGATCACCATGGCTAGCAGGATCGACAGGCGAGAGATGGTTGCGCTGCCGATCTTGCTCAGCAGCAGCACCAGCACCAGGGTCAGCGCGGCCAGGCCGATGTTGGACATGCTGCCAAAATCCGCCGCCCGGCTGTTGCCGCCCATGGCCCAGCGCGCTGCTACCGGCATCAGGGTCAGGCCGATGGTGGTAATCACAATGCCCGTCACCAGCGGCGGGAAAAACTTGGTGATCCTTGAGAACACCGGGGTGATCAACAAGCCGATAAAGGACGCGGCCATCACCGCGCCGAGAATCGCTGGTACGCCACCGGCACCGTCGCTGCCGACAATCGCCACCATGGTCGCCACACCTGCAAACGACACGCCCTGCACCAGCGGCAACTGACAGCCGAAGAACGGCAGGCCCAGGGTTTGCAACAGCGTGGCCAGGCCACCGGCAAACAGCGATGCAGCGATCAGCAGGCCGATATCCGCCGGCGACAACCCGGCGGCCTGGCCGACGATCAACGGTACGGCGACGATGCCGCCATACATGGTGAGCACATGCTGCAGGCCGTAAGCCATGTTGGCGGCAACGCCCAGATTTTCATCTTCGGGCCGCTGCGGTGACGCCTTCGGGATAGTCATGGTGAGGGGTTCTCTGTTTTTGTTGTGCGCTCACTGTATGCAATGTTCAGACTGTATGTCCATAGAGTTGTATACAATCAATCGAACAAGATACCCTCCAACGGCGTTACAAAAACAATCCGGCCGTCACGAGCCAGAACGCCAAAGGACAAAAAGAATGAAAAAGGCACTACAGGGCGCCACCGTCGCACTAACCCTTCTCGGCGGCGGGGAGGCTGTTGCGGTGGAGTGGATGAACAACAGCGTCGGGTTTCGCTACGGGCAGCACTTCACCAACCCGAACAACCCCGACGACTTCAGCAAGCGCATCTACAGCTTTACCCACGCCAGCGGCTACCGTTACGGCAGCAATTTCCTCAACCTCGATGTGTTCCTGTCCGACAGCAGCGACCCGCGCAAGGGCACCGACCACGGTGGCAGCGAGGTGTACGCCGTGTACCGGCATCAGCTGTATGCCTCACGCGTGTTCGACGTGCCGCAGGGCACGGGGCTGATCAAGGATTACGCGCTGACCTTGGGCTTCGACGCCAACCGCAACAACAACTTCGCTTCCGCCAAGAAGCGCGCCCTGGTGATTGGCCCTACGTTGAAGTTCAACACTGTCGGCGTGCTGGACCTCAGCCTGATGTACTACAAGGAAAAGAACCACACCGGCATCCCTGGCGCGCAAGAGTCGAACCACACCTTCGACGACACCTACATGCTTAACCTGACGTGGATGCGCCCGTTCGAGGTTGGCAACCATGCAGCGAAATTTCAGGGGTTCATTAACTACGTCGGAGAGAAAGGCGAGGATTACCATGGCCGCGATACCGCAGCGGAAGCGCTGATGCGTACAGCGCTGATGGTGGCGGTGCGACCGGGTAAAAGCGTCAAGCCGAACCTGTATTTAGGAGTGGGCTATGAGTACTGGCATAACAAGTTCGGGGTGGACGGTGGGCGCGGCAGCCGCACCTCAACGCCTACGCTGAACATGGAAGTGACGTTCTAACTGAAGATACGCAAAAAATGTGGGAGCTGGCTTGCCTGCGATAGCGGCCTGTCAGTTAGCCCATCTGGCACTGATACACTGCTATCGCAGGCAAGCCAGCTCCTACAGTTTGATCGCATTGTCAGCTCAGGCGCTGGCCAGTTCGGAAGAATTGCCCTTCGGCCGTGCCAGCCAATACCCCAATACCGCCAACGGCGCCGTCGCCAGCATCACAATCACCGTAATCAACAGCGGTTGCTCGATCATCGACGACACCAACAGGCTGGCCAGGAAGCACAGGCCCAACTGCAGGGTATTTTGCAGAGCCGCCGCCTTGCCGGAATTTTCCGCAAAGGGCATCAGCGCATTTGCCACCACAATCGGGTAGCTGGCGCCGTTGCACAGCGCCATCAGGCAGAACGGGATCAACAAGGTGGTCAGGGTCGGCACACTCAAGGTGGCCACCAGGTACAACGCCACCATGCTCAAGCAATAGGCGACCAGCAACCACGGCAACAGGGTTTTACCCGACAGGCGCTGCAAGGCGCTGCGGCAACTGTAGCCGCCGACGAGAAACGCCAGGGTCGGCAATACGTAGCTGAGGCCGATGTCATTCGGGCTGTAGCCCATGCCACCGAGAATGAACGGCGAGGCGGTCAGCCAAGCGAAAAAGCTGGCCGAACAGGCGGCAAAGATCATCACATTGCCGGTAAACACCCGTGAGGTGAGCAATTGCCCATACCCCAGGCGCACCGGGCTGCCCTTGTGCTCCGAACGCTTGGGCATGTTGCGCAGGAACAACGTCGGCACCAGCAGCAACAACGACACCACCAGCAACACGCCGAAGATCGCCTGCCAGCCAAAGTGATTCAGCACCATGGCACCCAACAGCGGTGCCAAGGCCGGAGACAGCGACATCAACGGCATAATGCTGGCGAAGACGCGGTGGGCCTTGTCGGCCGGGTAGCGGTCAATCACCAGCGCCTGCCAGCTCACGGCGGCGGCACACACGCCAATCGCTTGCATAAAGCGCAGGGCCAACAGTTGCGGCGCGGTTTCGACCCAGAACATGCCCAGGCAGCCGAGCACAAACAGGCTCAGGCCCGCGAGCAGGATGGGCTTGCGCCCCAGGCGGTCCGAGAGCGGCCCCCACAGCAACTGCCCCACTGCAAAGCCTGCAAGGAAAATACTCAAGCTGGCGCCCACCGCGCCAGCACCGATATTCAACTGCTCGCCCATGGCGCCAAACGCCGGCAAGTACATGTCCATGCCCAGATAACCGAGCATGCTCAGCCCCGCCAGGTACCAGGTAAAACCAAAAGAATTTTTCATCGAAGCCTTGTAGATACTGCCATCAAACTATTTGCTGACTGGCGCCCATTATGAAGCTGACAATATCTGTGTGAAGCGATAATAATTGGACATTCTCATCAATAATTTTGAAGGCAGCGCCCATGTGGTCGGAATATTCCCTGGATGTGGTCGACGCCGTCGCCCGTCACGGCAGCTTCAGCGCCGCTGCCCAGGAACTGCACCGCGTCCCCTCGGCCATCAGTTACACCGTACGCCAGCTCGAAGAATGGCTGGCCGTGCCGCTGTTTGTGCGCCGGCATCGCGACGTGGAACTGACCCCCGCCGGGCGTTTATTCATCGACGAAGCCCGCGGCGTGATGAAAAAAATGCTCGGCACCCGACGCCTGTGCCAGCAGGTGGCCAATGGCTGGAGCGGCCAGTTGAAGGTGGCCGTGGATTCCATCGTCAAACCCCAGCGCTGCCGGCAGTTGGTGCTCGACTTTTATCGGCAGTTTCCCGAAGTGGAATTGCTGCTCGAATACGAGGTGTACAACGGCGTGTGGGATGCACTGGCGGATGAACGCACCGACATCGTGATCGGCGCCACCAGCGCGGTGCCGGTGGCCAGCCACTTCAGCTTCCGCGACATGGGCCTGTTGAACTGGCTGTGCGTGGTCAGCGCCCGGCACCCGCTGACGGCGGTGCAAGGTTTGCTCAGTGATGACCAACTGCGCCCCTTTGCCTCGCTGTGCATGACCGACACCTCGCGCAACCTGCCCAAACGCGACACCTGGACCCTGGATAACCAGCGCCGCCTGGTGGTGCCCAACTGGGCGTCGGCCCTGGATTGCCTGCGCGATGGCCTGTGTGTGGGGATGGCACCGGCCCATCAGGTATTGCCATGGATCGAGCGCGGGGACTTGGTGGCGCTGCAGTTGAGCCGGCCATTTCCGGCCAGCCCGTCGTGTGTGGCGTGGGCGCAGAACAAGCTGTCGCCGGCCATGGCGTGGTTGTTGGAGTACTTGGGGGATACCGAAACCATGAACCAGGAATGGCTGAATGGCCCCTCCCTCTGATCGTTCCCACGCTCCGCGTGGGAATGCTGCCCTGGACGCTCCGCGTCCGCTCTTAAGGCGTGACGCAGAGCGTCACAGGAGGCGTTACCACGCAGAGCGTGGGAACGAGCATCGCCCCCTTCCGCACTTTTTCAGTCCAGTAGGCGGGTGATGGCCCGTACGATCATCTCCACTTCCTTGCGCTCCAACGTCAGCGGCGGCAACAGGCGAATAATCTTGCCCCGCGTGACATTGATCAACAGCCCATGCTCCTGCGCCGCCCGTTGGGCCAGGTCGCGGTAAGGGCTGGCCAGCTCAATGCCGATCATCAAGCCCTTGCCACGAATCGCCCGCACCTGGGGATGCTCCTCCAACTCCATGCGCAAACGCGCCAGCAAGTGTTCGCCTTGGCGTGCAGCGTTTTCGAGCAAGCCTTGCTCCTGGATAATCTCCAGCACCGTACACCCGACGCGACACGCCAGCGGGTTGCCGCCAAAGGTGCTGCCATGGCTGCCTGGGGTGAACAGCTCCGCGACGGCGGCGCGGGCCAGGCAGGCGCCGATGGGCACGCCATTGCCCAGGCCTTTGGCCAGCGTCATCACGTCCGGCACGATGCCTTCGTGCTGGAAGGCAAACCAGGTGCCGGTGCGCCCGATGCCGGTCTGGATTTCGTCAAGCATCATCAGCCAGCCGTGGCGCGTGCAGTGCTCGCGCAGGGCTTTGAGGTAGCCCGACGGCGCCACTAACACACCACTTTCACCCTGGATCGGCTCCAGCAACACCGCCGCAATGCGCGTGCCGAACTGTGCGGTGAGCGCCTCCAGAGCCGCCATGTCGCCAAAGCCAACCTTGATGAAATCGCCGGGCAGGCGCTGGAACCCCAGGCGCACCGAAGGCCCGTCGCTGGCGGCCATGGTGCCCAGCGTGCGGCCGTGAAAGGCGTTCTCCATCACCACCACCAAGGGCTGTTCGATGCCTTTTTTCCAGCCGTGCAAACGCGCCAGTTTCAGCGCCGTCTCGTTGGCTTCGGCGCCGGAATTGTTGAAGAACGCACGGTCCAGCCCGGACAGTTGGGCCAGGCGCCGGGCCAATTGTTGTTGCCAGTCGATGCTGTAGAGGTTGGAGGTGTGCAGCAGCAAGCCGGCCTGTTCGCTGATGGCGGCCACTAACCTTGGGTGGGAATGGCCGACATTGGTCACCGCCACGCCGGCCACGGCGTCCAGGTATTCGCGGCCCTGTTGGTCCCACAGGCGCGTGCCCAGGCCGCGGGTGAAACTCAGGGCCAGGGGTTGATAAGTGCTCATCAGGCAGGCGGCGGTCATGGTGGAGGCTCCAGTGCATCGTTGGGGTGGATCCAGTATGGTTAACCACCCTTGCTGGATAAACGTAGAATCGTTGCAATAACTTTAAACCAGGGCTTGATAATGGATCTGTTCCAGGCAATGTCGGTGTATGTGAAAGTCGTCGAAACCGGCAGCATGACCGCCGCCGCGCAGGAATGCGGGATCTCGACCACCATGGTGGGCAACCATCTGCGGGCTCTGGAACAACGGCTTGGCGTCAGCCTGCTCAAACGCACCACGCGCAAGCAGAACCTCACCGAATTTGGCGGTCAGTATTATCAGCGCTGCCTGGAAGTGCTGGGGCTGGTGGCCGACTCCGAGCTACTGGCCGAGCAGGTCCACAGCGAAACCCCCAAAGGCAGCCTGCGCATCACCGCGCCGCCGGTGTTCGGCACTGAACGCCTGGTACCGGCCTTGAGTGAGTTCGCCCAGCGCTACCCCCTTATCGACCTGTACGTGGTGATGAGCAATGAACGCATGGACCTGGTCGACAGCGGTTTTGACGTGGCGATCCGTCTCGGCGAACTGGAAAGCTCCAGCCTGATCGCCCGGCCCCTGCAGGCCTACACCCTCACCCTTTGCGCCTCCCCTGCCTACCTGGCGCGACGCGGCGCACCGCAAACCCCGGCCGACCTGCAGCAGCATGACTGCCTGGCATTCGCCTACCCCGCCAACGACAACTGGCGCGACACCGACAAACTGTGGCGCATGACGGGCGATGAAGGTGAGGTGCAGGTGCCGGTGTCTGGCTCATTGACCATCAACAGCTCCCAAGGCTT
Source organism: Pseudomonas sp. B2021 (assembly GCF_018135665.1). Classification (NCBI taxonomy): domain Bacteria; kingdom Pseudomonadati; phylum Pseudomonadota; class Gammaproteobacteria; order Pseudomonadales; family Pseudomonadaceae; genus Pseudomonas; species Pseudomonas sp. B2021. The sequence goes on along the minus strand of NZ_SMOF01000001.1, from coordinate 1,912,113 downwards.
GCGCCAGGCCGCCATCAACGGCATGGGCATCACCATGCTGGCAGATGCTCTGGTGCAACCGGACCTGGACAGCGGCAAGCTAGTGGCCTTGCTGACCACCTATAAACTGCCCAGCCGCCCCATGCACCTGATGTATCGCCAGGACCGCTACCGCCTGCCCAAGCTGCGGGCGTTCGTCGACTTTGTGATGGAGAAATGGGCGCGCTAGAACGCCACGCCCAACTCATGCAAACGCGAGGCGGTGCGCTCGGCCGATACGTGGTGAATGCCCTGCCAGCCCAACGCGATGGCGGCCTCGATATTGCCGGCGACGTCGTCGATAAACACCACTTCACTGGCCTGGATGTCTGGCAAGTGTTCACGCACTTGACTCAGGCTGGCGTGGTAGATCGCCGGGTCAGGCTTGATCAGTTTCAATTCGCCGGACACGACGATGTTGCGAAAACGCTGCAGGAACGGGTAGTTGGCCCGGGCATAAGGGAAGGTTTCTGCCGACCAGTTGGTGAGCCCGAACAGCGGCATCTCAACTTGGTGCAAGGCCTCGAGAATCGCCACACCCTCGGGTAATTCGGCACGCAGCATTTCTGGCCAGCGCTCGTAATAAGCCTGGATCAGGGCCTTGTGTTCGGGGTATTGGGTAATCAGGGTGCGGGTGGCCTCAGCCAAGGAGCGACCGGCATCTTGCTCGGTGTTCCAGTCCTGGGTACAGATGGTGTCGAGGAACCATTGGCGCTCGACGTCGTCGGCGATCAGCTTGCGGTACAGGTGCTGCGGGCTCCAGTCGAACAGGACACCGCCGAAATCAAAAACTACTGCACGAATCGTCATCAGATCCTCCGTTAGCGTGGCTTGATAGCAGCTGGAGTCTGACAGATCTACAAGAGGGAGGCGCGCGCCGGGGCGTAAGAAGTGTCTGAAAAGACAGGTGGGAGGAGGCACGGCCTAATTGAGCGAACGCAATGCTCAAAGCAATGAAGATCAAATGTGGGAGCTGGCTTGCCTGCGAAAGCGGTCGTACAGCCTCAGATGCTGCGACTGACACACCGCCTTCGCGGGCAAGCCCGCTCCCACAAGGGATTTGCGTTAACTGACTGACATCAGGGCAAGCCAGTTCCCACCTTATTGGCCGCGTTTTAAGCCTGGATCAGGCCGTTGATTTTGACGGTCGGGTTCACATCCGCGTCGTAATCCACGCCGTCGACTTCAAAGCCGAACAAGCGCAGGAACTCAGCCTTGTAACCGGCAAAATCGCTGATCTCGTTGACGTTGTCGTCGGTCACCTGATTCCACAGCGCGGCCACGGCGTCCTGGACCTTCGGCTCCAACTCGGCCAGGTCGGCACGCAGGCGGCCATCGGCGTCGAGTTTCGGCTGACTGCCGTACAGGCTGTCCTTGAACAGGCCGTAGACCTGCTCGATGCAGCCCTCGTGAGTGCCCTGCTCTTTCATCACCTTGAACAGCAGCGACAGGTACAGCGGCATGATCGGGATGGCCGAGCTGGCCTGGGTGACCACGGCCTTGAGCACCGACACGCGGGCGTCGCCCTTGAGCGCAGCGAGGTTTTCGCGCAGGGTCAAAACTTTCTTGTCCAGGTCTTTCTTGGCTTCGCCAATGGAGCCGTTCCAGTAGATGTCCTGGGTCAGCTTCTCACCGAGGTAGGTGAACGCGGTGGTCTTGGCGCCTTCGGCCAGTACGTCGGCGTCACGCAGGGCGTCGATCCACAGCTGCCAGTCTTCGCCGCCCATGACCTTCACGGTGCCGTCGATTTCTTCCTGGGTTGCAGGCTCAAGGGTGGTGTCTACCACTACGCCCTTGTCAGTGTTGATACCGCGCAGGGTCACGGCCTTGCCGATTGGCTTGAGGGTGGAGTTGTGCACCACGCCTTGCGGGTCGGTACGGCGTGGCGCGGCCAGGCTGTAGACCACCAAGTCGATCTTGCCCAGGTCTTTCTTGATGGTCTCGATGGTCAGGCGCTTGATCTCGTCGGAGAACGCGTCGCCGTTGATGCTCTTGGCGTACAGGCCTTTTTCCACGGCAAACTTCTCGAACGCCGCGCTGTTGTACCAGCCGGCGGAGCTCAGCTTGCCTTCTTCGCCTTCTTTCTCAAAAAACACGCCCAGGGTGTCGGCGCCGCAGCCAAACGCAGCACTGATGCGCGCGGCCAGGCCGTAGCCGGTGGAGGCACCGAGGACCAGCACCTTTTTAGGGCCGCCTTCGATGACGCCGTTTTTGGTTACGTAGTCGATCTGCTCTTTGACGTTCGCTTCACAGCCAACAGGGTGAGCGGTCACACAGATAAAGCCACGAACCCGCGGTTTGATGATCATAAAAATTTCTGCCTCTTCCAAGGTGCCGAAGGCCAATAGTGGCCATTCAACTTCAATCGTACCGGTCTATGACGCCTGAAAAACCGAAGCGTCACGATAGTCGCAAATCTTCTGTTCTCAAAATTCAATCCATAAAACGCCGGAGCCTGCACGGCAACGGTTACAAATTGTGCAGCGGCTTCACAATTTCACCCTATTTAAAAACGCCTGCGAGCCTCATAAACCCCTATGATGACGATATTGTTTCAATATGTTTCGGCTTTGGAGCCTCGTTTCATGAGCAAAAATGCTGTCGGCAAAAAGCTGGTGTCCCTGGCGTGGGTGCTCGGCGTTCTGCTGTTGATCTATTGTTTCCCGCGCAGTTGCCTGGTGTTTCTGCTGTTGGTGGTGTGCTGCGGCGTTTATGACTTCCTGCGTAACGGCCTGTACGACCGCGACACCATCAAGAAGTATTTTATCGGCAACGGCCGTAATACCTGGGTGCTGGCACCGTTCAACACCCTGCTCGACCTGCTCAGCAGCCGCAACCGACATGTCTACACCATGAACGACCTGCCACCGGCCTGGCGCGAAGACCTGCAAAAGGTGATCGACGACGCCATGGCCCGCAAGGATGAAATCATCAGCTACCTGGACGAGCGCATGGCCGAGAAGAAACGCGGCATGTTGTTTTTCCAGTGGTACGGCCGCCCGATCGAAACCACTCTGGATATCCCGCAACTGCGCAAGAAACTGCCGTTCGTGAAAACCATCGGCGTCTCGGTGTTCAACGAGAACCGCTCGACGTCGTTCCACTTCGGCCCCCTGCGCATGATGTTCCGTGTGCTCTACAACATGGCGCCGGCACCGCACCATGAGGGCGTGTATATCCAGGTGGGCAAGCACAAGCACTACTGGCACGACGACCCGCTGTTTATCTTCGATGACACGCTGATGCACGCCTCCTTCAACAAAAACGACGCCAAACGCTACTGCCTGTTCATTGATATTGTGCGCCCGACCCTGCTGCCCTCGGTGCTCAACGCCGTGATCGCAGGGTTTGCCGGCCTGGTCTTTACCCTGCGTCGGGTTTTCTACAAAAACTGGAAGCTGATTCAGTAAGTTCTGCGGCATGATGGTGTTGGACGGCATTTGCGCTGGGCCTTGCGCCTGAGGTAAATAACCGTCTCGTGCGACCTTAATTGGCGCTCACCATTCTCAAGCCATCGCCCCCAAGCGGGCGCGGTGGCTATGCTTTCAAGGAATCAGAATGCCCCAACGTCAAGTCATCAATGCCTCCGTCAGCCCCAAGGGCAGCCTCGAAACCCTGTCCCAACGTGAAGTGCAGCAACTGAGCGAAGCCGGTACCGGCAGCATCTACACCCTGTTCCGCCAATGCGCCCTGGCGATTCTCAATACCGGCGCGCATATCGACAACGCCAAGACCATCCTCGACGCCTACAAAGACTTTGAAGTGCGTATTCACCAGCAAGACCGCGGCGTACGCCTGGAACTGCTCAACGCCCCCGCCGATGCCTTCGTCGATGGCGAAATGATTGCCAGCACCCGCGAAATGCTGTTCAGCGCCCTGCGCGACATCGTCTACACCGAGAACGAGCTGGACAGCCAGCGTATCGACCTGAGCAACTCCCAAGGCATCACCGACTACGTGTTCCACCTGCTGCGCAACGCCCGTACGCTGCGTCCGGGTGTGGAGCCGAAGATCGTGGTGTGCTGGGGCGGCCATTCGATCAACACCGAAGAATACAAATACACCAAGAAAGTCGGGCACGAACTGGGCCTGCGCAGCCTCGACGTGTGCACCGGCTGCGGCCCCGGCGTAATGAAAGGCCCAATGAAGGGCGCGACCATTTCCCACGCCAAGCAACGCATCACCAATGGCCGTTACCTGGGCCTGACCGAGCCAGGCATCATCGCTGCCGAAGCCCCGAACCCCATCGTCAACGAACTGGTGATTTTGCCGGACATCGAAAAACGCCTGGAAGCCTTTGTGCGTGTCGGTCACGGCATCATCATCTTCCCCGGCGGTGCCGGCACGGCGGAGGAGTTCCTGTACCTGCTGGGCATCCTCATGCACCCGGACAACCGCGACCTGCCGTTCCCGGTGGTGCTTACCGGGCCCAAACATGCCGCGCCTTACCTGGAACAATTGCACGCGTTTGTCGGTGCCACCCTGGGCGAAGCGGCGCAGAAGCATTACCAGATCATCATCGACGACCCGGCCGAAGTGGCCCGCCAGATGACCACCGGCCTCAAGGCGGTGAAGCAGTTCCGCCGCGAGCGTAACGACGCGTTCCACTTCAACTGGCTGCTGAAGATCGACGAAGGCTTCCAGCGCCCATTCGACCCTACCCATGAAAACATGGCCAGCCTGCAACTGAGCCACGCGCTGCCACCCCATGAACTGGCAGCCAACCTGCGCCGGGCGTTCTCGGGGATCGTGGCGGGTAACGTCAAGGACAAGGGCATCCGCCTGATCGAGGAAAACGGCCCGTATGAGATCCATGGTGACCCGGCGATCATGAAACCGCTGGATGAGCTGCTGAAGGCCTTCGTGGCCCAGCACCGCATGAAGTTGCCAGGCGGCGCGGCGTATGTACCGTGCTACCGCGTGGTGCAATGAGCTAGCGGTGGTCGGTCATAGTTTGTATCCGTTTGGGGCATGGCTCGGCGTGTGAGGTTCAAGAGTTCGGACTAGGGTTTTACTATTCCTTCCAACTCACCCACCTCAGCGAGCGACCTATGGACCAACGGATATTGTCCTCTGTCATTCCTTACCCTAAGGTAAGGAGTATCTCGATGGAGATCTTCACTATGGCCACCGCCACACTCACTTCAAAAGGGCAAATCACCATCCCTGTCCAGGTCAGGACGGCCCTGGGCCTGGAAACAGGCGACCGGGTGGAATTCGTTGAAATGGAAGACGGCAAGTTTTCCATGATTGCCGCAAGCAAAACCGTCAAGGACCTCAAGGGTCTGATCCGCAAGCCTGCCCATGCCGTGTCTATCGAAGACATGAACCGCGCCATCGCGGCCCAGGGAGCAACCGCTGGATGATCGGCCTGGATACCAACGTGCTGGTGCGTTACCTGACCCAGGACGACCCGGTTCAATCAGCCAAGGCGTCCCAACTGATCGAATCGCTCACCGCCGCCTCGCCAGGCTTTGTCAGCCTGGTGACGCTTACGGAGTTGGTGTGGGTGTTGCAGTCCTGTTACCAGTCGGCCAAAGGCGACGTGGTAATGGTGCTGGAAACCTTGTTGCACACGCGGGAGCTGACCGTCGAGCACGCCGATATCATCTGGCAGGCATTGCGCAAGTTCAGCGCAGGCAAAGCCGACTTTGCCGACTGCCTGGTTGAACGCTGTGGCCACGCGGCGGGGTGCGAGTACACCGCCACCTTTGATCTGAACGCGGCCAAGGCAGCGGGGATGAAACGGCTCGGCTAGCTCGCTCCTACAGAGGAAAGGGTGAGGAGGTTTGGTCAGCGAACCCAGCCGCCGATCTGCCAGTGGTAGCCATCATTACGCTGCACCCAATGCGGGTGTACATAACGATAGCCCTGGCGCACCGGCTCCCAATGGCCGTGCACCGCCACATAGCGCCCGCCTTCCCAACGCCAGTAACCGCGTGACCAGATATAACCTTCGCGCACCGCCGGCTCGACTTCGATCACCTGCACCGGTGGCGGCTGCGGCGCGACCACATCAACGTACTCGTGTTGTACCGGCCTGCGCTCATGCACCACACGCTCTTGTACACACCCGGAAGCGGCGACCACCACGGCGGCCAATGCTGCATAACGTAGCAACATACAAAACCCTCGGGCGCGAACGCCCAGCACCTGCACTGGTAAAAATCCCCCCTTGTTTCAGCCACGCTCCTGCTTGGCCCTGGGTACTTTTTAACAGGCGGTGTCTGTCGGGTTGCTGAACCTAACAGCCTCAGGAAGTACAGGCGACAGTCGGTCGCTTCAGGCGCACCAGCACCAACCCCGCCACGACTACAGCAATGCCCGCGTAGGTCGATGCGTGGATCACATCACCAAACATCAACGCGGCCCACACCAGAGTCACCGGCGGCTCCAGGTACACCAGCGCCGCCACATGGGTGGCAGTCATCACCCGCAGCAGCATCCACAGGCTCAAATAGGCGAGGAAGGTGGAGAACACCGTCAGCCACACAATCGAGATCAGTACGTTGGTGTCATGGGGAATACTCAGGGTGTCGGTGTAGATCACGGCCGCGGTAAAACCTATCAAGGTCAACAGCGACTGGATAAACAGCGGCAATACCAACCCGCTGTCCTGGGCCTGCACCGAGCGACGCTCGTACAAAGTCGCCAGTGTCAGCCCAAGTGCCGACACCAGAGGCAAGAGATACATGACCAGCCCGACACCCTGCCCGCCACCGCCATACTGCCCGGCAATCACAATCGACACACCGACAAAGCCGATCATCAACCCCAACCACTGCCAGCCGCCACTGCGCTCGGACGCCATGCCCGTCGACAATGCCGCGGTCATCAACGGCTGCAACGCCGCAATGATCGCCGCGATCCCGGGCGGTAGACCGTTCTGGATCGCCACGTAGAGGCAACTCAAATACAGGAACTGCGACAGGAACCCGACAACCGCGTGATGACGGATCTGCTGCCAGGAAACCCTCAGCAACCGTCTGTTCAAAAACAGCGCCAGGCATAACGAAACCAACAAAAAACGCCAGAACAAAAGGTTGAAGGCTCCAGCACTCTGCGCGCCTAACTTGGCACCTATAAAGCCGGAACTCCAAGACAGGACAAAGACGACCTGCAGCAGTAACAACCGCGTGTAGCCAATACGAGCCGTCATCGTGCCCCCTGCAATTGCAACGGCACGAGTTCGCCAAACGTGATGGGGTCAATCCCCAAACGCCGATATTGCTCGCTGGCGGGTCGTATCAGGTCACACTTGAGCTGGAACCAAGGCCTGATGGTACGCAGCACGCCATCGTCAGATGCCAAGTGCCAGAACTTATTTACATCCGCCTGACTGTAAGGACAGTGAAACGACAACACCAACGACATGCGCCGGCCTTGAGTGAGTGGGCGCACGCCATGAAACACTCGACTGCCGTAGATATACACCGCATCGCCACTGGCTTTCACACCACAGCTTCGCACGTTGTCATTGAGGCTTGCGACATCAAAGCGCTCCACAGGGCCCTCAAAATAAACGAACTCTCCACCTTCGTACTCGCTGGGCTCAGACAGCACTATGTTCAGCACAAAGCTGGTTCCATCGGTATGCCACATACCGATCTGTGCCCTATCGTGCTGAGCCTGGGGCGGGTAGAAGTAATTGACCTGGGAACGGGCGCGCAAGAAAGGGTGCGGAACCAGCGGCACACCTGCAATTTTTGACACCGCCAGCAGGAACGCCCGACTGTCCATCATCTCCCGGATAAGTGTCGATGACCGCGTTGCCGCACGGGTACGGTTAGAGATAATCCAGTCGCTGGTGCTGGACCCCGCCTCCAGCTGATAACACGCTCGCCTCAACTCGGCGATGCCCTGCTCATTGAACAGCCCCGAGACCTGAGCCACTGCCGTCAGCTGCTCGGGCTGGGCAATTACTAGTGGCGACCTCATGTACCCCAGGTTCGCTAAGCTGCGATGACCTGTGAGGCATGGGCCATCACTGCGCAAATAACTGTCACTCCAGTGTTGCAACGTGTCGAGCAGGGCCCCGGGATGCTTACATCGGGATGCGGGAACCAGTGATGCTTGCAGGGCTGACTTCAGGCGTGCAGCCCCTTGTGCGAATACGGGTAGCTCACTTTGCTGTTTCATCGTGACGTCCTCTCTCAATTGGCTATACCGTGATCCATTCGGTACTCCGATAACTGGTAGAGAACGCTACCGTCACCGCTGCAATACTCACCAATGACGCGACATCCACCGTAGTCCTGACGCACACGGCTAAATTGCTCGCGGGTGTACTTCAAGCACACATTGGTCAACAAATAACCTTCATCTTGACCACTGAGAACAGGAAGCAAGGTCGCCGCTACGCGATACCAGTCATCACCAACTTCAATGTCTGAAACGACGACTTCATGATTGCTGCCGACCTTGTCAAAACCGAGCTTCAAACCCACCAGCTCAGAAAAGCGAGTCATGCAGTGATGCCGATAAAAGCGATGAATATGCGCATCATCATCCGGGATGGACAGCTGCATTTCTGACAAGACATAGGTCCGTGTCCCACCTATTCTGCGAATGATTTGGCCGATCGTTTCGGGCAGTTCATTTCCCTCCTGAAACCCCAGCATCGTGACTAATGTCACGTCTTGCCCACATTCAATATCGTCCCGGCACAACGCGCGGAAATCGGTGGCCAAGTAACGAAAGTTCTCAGGCGCTGCCAGCAGTGGTTCCACCGCTCGACGCATTACGTCATGTGAGGCCCGGTTGATATCAACCGCCGTGTAATGTGCAGCTTCCACCCCGTTCTCAAGCAGATGCTGAAGCAGCACGGACGTCTTGATCGGCTCTGGCCCCAATTCGACGTAATGCAAACGGTCTTGACCTACCAGACCGACCAAATCATCCGCCACGGCGCGTAAAATCTCACTTAATGCTCCATTGCCGCAGGGTGCCGCACAGAGGTCAACTCGGTTCACACCCTCCAAATTCAACGAGGTCATCAAACCAAGGATTTCTTCACTGACCTGTCGATCTCGATCCTTGAGATCGGTAGATGTCGATGCGTACTTTTCGGCATTTTCAATCGTCCAGATCTGGGCGTCATATCCGTGGTTGTTTTTCAGCGATGACGCTACCAACTCATTGATATCCATATATGGGCTCCTTTTTCTTATTGTCAGGCGCGAAAGCACATACGAACCTGTTTGACCCAAAGCCTAATCAGCATGCATGATTTTGTATATTTGAATAACCCGCACCACTAATCCTCAAAAGAGGAATCATGAGCAAGCAACTCAATATCGATCTGCTGCGAACCTTCCATGCGGTCGCCCGCTTCCGTCGCTTCAATGAAGCAGCGAGCCATGTGCATCGGAGCGCTTCGACCGTTACGACGCAGATTCAAAAGCTGGAAGACTTAGTCGGCCAACGCCTGTTCAGCCGGAGTAACCAAGGTGTTGAGCTGACGATGTATGGCAAGAAACTACTCAGCGAAACCACTGACTTTCTCAAGAGCCACGACCGCTTACTGGCCTCCTTAACCCCCCAGCGCATGCAAGGAAGGATTCGCCTGGGGCTTCCCGATTCTTATGCGCCGGCTTTCATGCGCGATTTCCTGCCGCAGCTTATCGCTGACAATCCCTTGCTTGAGTTGGAAATAGAAGCCAGATCCAGTGGCGAACTGTTCACCATGTTCAGCCGGGAACAGATTGATTTGGCATTGATCGTCAGTGCTCAGCCCTTGGAGCAGGGAGAACAGTTGGGTTCGATACAGCCTGTATGGGTTGTTTCCGACCAATTCAAAACACCAGAACAGGCGCCGCTACCTATCGCAGTGCAATTAACCGGCTGCCCCTATCGAGCCTCGGCGATACGGGCGTTGAAAGAGCATGGCGCCTACTATCGAGTCCTGCTGGAAAGTGCCAGTTCTACTGCGGTAGAAGCCGCCGTGATCTGCGGATTGGCCGTTGGCCTGATTGAAGAAAGCCGAATAACCGCTGGGTTGACCCAAAATATCCCCGGCGTTCAACTGCCTGAATTGCCGCGCCATCACATCTACTTGTTGTCCGATAGCGCAAACCATCTGGCGCTTCATCTGCATGAGCAACTCAAGAAGGGATTCACCCTCTGAATGCCCACAAAAAAGCCCGCTGACCGTCACCGGTTCAGCGGGCTTTTTCGTAGATGTTGCTTACAGCGCCAGGTCAGAAACCGGCTTGCTTGGCTCAGCCGCAGGCTTGGCAGCCTCGGTAGCCTGTGGAGCAGCCAGTTGCGGGATCGCAGGTGGCGGGGTCAGTTGCAGCACACCGGCAGTGTAGGCCCATTCCTTGGCAACAGCCTCAGGGCTGTCGTTCAGCTTGGTGCCGTAGCTTGGCACGATCTGGTGCAGTTTTTCCTGCCAGGCCGGGCTGGCTACTTTGTCCTTGAACACCTTTTGCAACACGGTCAGCATGATCGGAGCCGCGGTGGACGCGCCTGGCGATGCACCCAACAGGCCTGCGATGGTGTTGTCGGCAGAGCTGACCACTTCGGTACCCAGCTTCAGCACGCCGCCTTGCTCTTCGTCACGCTTGATGATCTGCACACGCTGGCCGGCTTGCCACAAGCGCCAGTCGGACTGCTTGGCGTTCGGGAAGTACTCTTGCAGTGCCTTGAAGCGGTCGTCATCGGACAGCATCAGTTGGCCGGCGAGGTACTCGACCAGTGGGTATTCACGAATACCGACTTTGGTCATCGGCCAGATGTTGTGGGTGGTGGTGCTGGTCAGCAGGTCCAGGTACGAGCCTTCCTTCAGGAACTTGGTCGAGAAGGTCGCGAATGGGCCAAACAGAATCACGCGCTTGCCATCCAGCACACGGGTGTCCAGGTGCGGAACCGACATCGGAGGCGAACCTACCGAAGCCTTACCGTAGGCCTTGGCCAGGTGCTGCTCAGCGATGGTCGGGTTCTCGGTCACCAGGAACGAACCACCGACTGGGAAGCCTGCGTATTCCTTGCCTTCAGGAATGCCCGACTTCTGCAGCAAGTGCAGGGCACCGCCGCCGGCGCCGATGAACACGAACTTGGCGTCGGTTTCAGTCTTGGTGCCGTCTTTGAGGTTTTTGTAGCTCACACGCCACGAACCGTCGGCGTTCTTGGTGATGTCCTGCACTTCGCTCGACAGCTTCAAGTCAAACTTCGGCGTGGTTTGCAGGTGAGCGACGAACTGGCGGGTGATCTCGCCGAAGTTCACGTCGGTGCCGATCGGGCTCCAGGTGGCCGCGATTTTCTGGTTGGGGTCACGCCCTTCCATCATCAGCGGAACCCACTTGGCGATCTGCGCCGGGTCTTCGGAGTACTGCATGCCAGCGAACAGCGGGCTGGCCTTCAGGGCTTCGTAGCGCTTTTTCAGGAACTTGATGTTGTCATCGCCCCACACAAAGCTCATGTGCGGAGTGGAGTTGATGAACGAACGTGGGTTCTTCAACACGCCCTGCTGAACCTGCCAGGACCAGAACTGACGGGAGATCTGGAACGCTTCGTTGATCTCGACCGCTTTCGGGATCTCAACGTTGCCGTTCTTGTCTTCCGGGGTGTAGTTCAGCTCAGCCAGGGCCGAGTGACCGGTACCGGCGTTGTTCCAGCCGTTGGAGCTTTCTTCGGCCACGCCATCGAGACGCTCGACCATCTCCATCGACCAGTCCGGTTCCAGCTCATTGAGCCAGACACCCAGGGTCGCACTCATGATGCCGCCGCCGATCAGCAGCACATCGACTTTCTTTGCCTCTTCCGCGTGAACGGACGTGATCCCCATCGACAAAGCCAGCCCCAGCAGGGCAGTGTTTACTTTTTTAAACATCAGTAGCACCTATGATAAAACGCCATCCGCCCTACCGCCCCTGGTCATGAGTAACCCTCGTTCACGCTACGTCAGGCAACGTACCGCGGGGTCTGCACAGTCACATAAAGGCTGCAGGGTGGGCACACAAGGCCGATGGATCGACCTCACTGTTATGTCCCTTCTGCGCTGACTTCTTATCATTATTGGCTCAGCTACCTGGGCAACAGCCAACCGCTGGGACGTATACGGGTGTACGCACCAGGGAAAGACTAGCCCAAGACGGCGCGCAGAATATCACGCTAAACAGCGTTTATGCGCCGTTTGGCCAATTGACAGGCCTAAATCGCGGGTTTTAATGCGCTCCTGTCAAGCCTGGCAGCCGCGACCTGCGGTCACAGGCGTGGAACTCTGCCGAAAATGACGGTTCTAGACACCTTCGTCGCGGCTTGCGTAGCATCGGCGACCGTCCTTCGTGCACACCTTCCACACAGAGTTACCCATGACTATCCAGCAAACACCCGGGCAGGTACTGCCCGCGCGCAGCGCCGCCAAAATGGAAGCGGCCATGGCCGTGGGCGCCTTCGCGATCGGCACCGGCGAATTCGCCATCATGGGCCTGATGCCCGACATCGCCCAGAACCTGGGCCTGAGCGAACCCCAGGTGGGCCACGCCATCAGCGCCTACGCCCTGGGCGTGATGGTGGGCGCCCCGCTGCTGGCCATCCTCGGCGCCAAGCTGCTGCGCAAACACATGCTGCTGTTGCTGATGGGCCTGTACGCCCTGGGCAACTTCGCCACCGCCTTCACCCCCACCTTCGGCTCGCTGGTGGCCTTCCGCTTTATCAGCGGCCTGCCCCACGGCGCCTACTTCGGCATCGCCGCCGTGGTCGCCTCCAGCATGGTACCCACCGACAAACGCGCCGGCGCCGTGGCCCGCGTGATGATGGGCCTGACCCTGGCCATGCTGCTGGGCAACCCCATCGCCACCTTCCTCGGCCAACACCTGGGCTGGCGCTCGGCGTTCGCCCTGGTCAGCGTGATCGCCCTGCTCACCATCGCCCTGGTCTGGCAATTCGTGCCCCACCGCCACGACGAACAACGCAGCGACCCGCGCAAGGAACTGCGCGCCTTCACCAAACCCCAGGTCTGGATGGCCCTGTCCATCGGCGCAATTGGCTTTGCCGGCATGTTCTGCGTATTCAGCTACCTGGCGCCGACCATGCTCGAAGTGACCAAGGTCTCGCCGCAGTGGATTCCGTTTGGCCTTGCCGCGTTTGGCGTGGGCGGCATCATCGGCAACATTGCCGGTGGCAAACTGTTTGATCGCATGCAGTTTCGGGCGGTAGGTTTGATATTGGTATGGTCGATGGCCGTGCTGCTGTTCTTCCCCTTCGCCGCCTCGTCGCTGTGGGGCGTCCTGCTGAGCATGGGGTTGGTGGGCACCATGGTCGCATTGGCGGCGCCGTTGCAGATTCGCTTGATGGACATCGCCCACGAAGCGCCGAGCTTGGCGGCAGCGTCGAACCATGCGGCGTTCAACCTGGCGAATGCGCTGGGGCCGTGGTTTGGTGGGATGGCGATTACTGCCGGCCTCGGCTGGACCAGCACCGGCTACATCGGCGCCGCAACAGCGCTGGTGGGCCTGGGTCTCTACCTGATCGCCCGGCGAATGAAAGGCGGCCACTAACGCCCTACTGGATCAAACTGTAGGTGGGGCTTCCAGTTGTAGGAGCGAGCTTGCTCGCGAAAAACTCACCGGCACCGCGTTCACTCAGGAAGCCCCACCTACAGTTTGATCCA
>NZ_SMOF01000001.1:1817495-1898440 GCF_018135665.1 Pseudomonas sp. B2021 | reverse complement strand
ATCCAGGAAGCCCGCGTTATCGTTGACGTTTTTCGCGAGCAAGCTCGCTCCTACAGAAGGCGATGACGCTTAACTGGCAGGCATTAGTGCTTGCCCCGCCCCCATCAATCATCATGCAACAGCCCCGAACCATACTCCCCATAACTACTCCCCAGCCCACTGCCACCGAAATTCATCTTCGCGGCTTTGTTGGGGCTATGGTCACCAAATGCCTGGCACCCGCCCGAAAAGCACGGGTCGCTGCTGGTCACGCTCGATGAAGATGAACAAGCGCTTAACAACAACGTGCCGGTGATCATCACAACTTTGACGAGGTTCGAGATCATGGTTTCAACTCCCTGTGGGCTGGAGGCGCTGGGGTCCTCTCTCAGTAGGGGATCGTAGACCTCAACGGCGCAGGGAATTATGAAACTTTGCTGGGGGACAGCATGAGTTCAGGTTGCCGCCTTGGGTAAGGCGGCGGGGTTGGTTGTCAGGCTTTGACTGGAGCGGTTAGAGGCGCAACTTGTTCCTGGGCTCGGTCAACGAGCAGCGAGCTCAACTCGATTAACTGCTGAATGCCCAGGGCGATGGCGCGCTGGGAGTCGTCGAGATCGAATGCCAAGGTGGCGGCCATTTCGTTGGCGGATGCGAGGTTTTCGGCGGCGTTGGCCAGGAGGGTTTCGGGGTCGATGGTTGGGTTGACGAGGAATAGGTTGTTGCTTGGGTGTTCGGCGGGCGCAACGTCGTCGGATGGGGGCAAGTGATGGGTGATTGCGCGATGGGCTGCGGCTTGAAGCTTGGGATCAGAAGATGCAGCGTTTGAAGCATAAGGCGGATTAGGTGTGACCTTGTACATGGCGAAGCTCCTTTAGCGTTTAAGGAACTGCCTATCTCACTTCCACATGAGGGGTGGCAGCTGTACGCAGGTGTGGAAGACCAGGGCTAAAGGACCCGGCGCACAGAAGTGCCCCGCGCACAGCCGCCATAAGCAATCATACAGACGTAAAAAAACGCCGGTAGGTGTTTATGGGCGATTGAGCGCCTTCAGCTTGGTCGGACTTCCACATCCGGCCGCTGGATTGCCAGCGGCTTGAGGAGGTTAGCTAGGGGTGGTCTGAGGGGCAAGCTTAGAAAAGCGTGGGATATTTCCTAGAAGTTTGGACCTGTTCCAGTAGATTGCTTTATCCGTTACACCGATGATGGATTGGAACTACTAAACCAAAGAGCCTTTAAAACAAAGGCCTACAGTTAACCCAGCTTTAGCTCGTACCACTTATGTACCACTGGACTCCTTTCGATCCATACCTCCGCCCTGACTATCCGCCTTCGGCATCAGGCAGATAACGGCCGAAAACAGCTCGTGGACACTCTAATGGCGAAACAGTAGCTTATGTTGCTAGCGGGCGAGAAACACTCAACAGCGGATCATCCCGCCCATGCCGCGTTTCACTTTGGACGATGTCGAGAAATGGGACCGAAAACTGAAGAGTTGATCTGCATTCTTGATCAGCTTGCAATCGTGCTCGAAAGCGATGGAGACACCCACTGGAGCTTTTGGATGCGTAAGGCAAGGGCACTATTGCTGGATTCTGATTACTCTGGGATTGAGTATCTACTATCAGCCTATGGCGGAATGGGCTCATTAAATGATCTCATTCTTGGTCAAAGCTATGTCGATGGCGTCCTTTCTTGGAATCCAGGTCATGTCGAGCTAAACGAAAAATTCATTGAATTGCGCAACAACGCCGAACAGCTCGCCAACGCAATAACACGGTCTCAAACTTGATCAGGCAGCTAAACAAAAAAGGGACAGATTTATTGATGCTATCGCTGAAAAAAGCTAATCACGAGACAGCAATAAGCCAAATCCGTGGCTTATTGCCTTAGGCCTTCAGCTCATCTGGCGTGGGCGTCTTGAGCCAATCGGCCAAGCGGCATTCATTCGCGTTTTGCCAGCCTAGCCCGAAAGCGCAGAATCGCTCCAGCACGTCAGCGTCAAAACGAACTTTGAAGTGCTCTTTGGTTACTGCCGATTGCCCCGCTTGGGCTTGAGCATTTCCTTCGCCTGAGCTTTACCAAACAATCCCACAAGCACCTCGCTCGCTGGTTTGGCCTTAGAAAAGTCCTCAGCCGGCCATTCCGGGTTCACTGCATCAACCCTTTCAGAACGGGAGTTTCTGGTCATTATTTTTGCCCCCCCAGTTTGTTGGCTTCACGAAAGCCGATGACGTGAACCGCGTCACTCATGGGCAGATATCGAAGCCAGACTACGGTACCTAATTTTGAGTAGACAGCGAAAAGCAATTCACTTCCAGATACACCTCACGACGGACTGCTGAGTCAACCAAGCACATCAAGGTGTAAGATGCCCCACAACCGTCCACCATCGAGACCGCCATGACTGGGATATCCCTAAACCTGCCGGAAGACCTGTCCAACTCTCTCGCCGACCTGGCCAAAACCAACGGCCAGACAGCAAGCTACCTGGCGATGGACGTTCTTCGCGACTACATCGAGCACGAGAAAACGCTGACCGCCCAAATCGAGCTGGCAGTAAAGGAAGCCGACGAAGGCAAATTCGCCACCGATGACCAAGTGGCAGCCATGCGCGCTAGGCGCTGGAGCCGGAATGCGGGTTGAGTGGCTTGAAAAAGCACTCAAAAATCTGGAAGACGAAGCGAATTATATCGCTCTCGAAAATCCAAAAGCCGCTGACGACTTCTCGGATGCCATTTTCGCCAGCGTCGACAGGCTGGCTCAGTTTCCTTCTATAGGACGCGAAGGTCGGGTGAAACATACCCGCGAATGGGCAGTCCCCAACTGGTCCTATCTGATCCCGTATAGAGTGCGGGGTGATCGACTGCAGATCCTTGGTGTATTCCACACACGGCAACGCCCTCGTTCGAAGTGGTAATGCGCGCAAAACTTGCCTCACCGGCACCCAAGATCCGTTCCTGATAAACTGCGCCCCATTCGCCTTGCCAACTCAGATCCCCCATGTCCCTACAAACCGCCCCACTCTCCCGCCGCTTCTCCGTCGCCCCGATGATGGACTGGACTGACCGCCACTGCCGGTTCTTCCTACGCCTGCTCTCCAAACACGCCCTGCTCTACACCGAGATGGTCACCACCGGCGCGATCCTCCACGGCGACCACGACCGCTTCCTGCGCCACAACGAAGCCGAGCACCCGCTGGCGCTGCAATTGGGCGGCAGTGTTCCGGCTGATCTGGCCGCCTGCGCCCGTATGGCCGAAGCGGCTGGTTATGACGAGGTGAACCTGAACGTTGGCTGCCCCAGCGACCGGGTGCAGAACAATATGATCGGCGCGATCCTCATGGCGCACCCTGCCCTGGTGGCGGATTGTGTGAAGGCGATGCGCGATGCGGTGTCGATTCCGGTGACGGTGAAGCACCGTATCGGTATCAATGGCCGGGACAGTTATGCCGAGCTGTGTGATTTCGTCGGGACTGTGAAGGATGCCGGTTGCACCAGTTTTACCGTGCATGCACGGATTGCGATTCTGGAGGGGTTGTCGCCCAAGGAGAACCGGGACATTCCGCCGTTGCGTTATGACGTGGCGGCGCAGTTGAAGCGGGATTTTCCGGCGTTGGAGATTAATCTCAACGGTGGGATCAAGACGTTGGAGCAGTGCCAGGAACATTTGCAGACGTTTGATGGGGTGATGTTGGGGCGGGAGGCTTATCACAATCCGTATTTGCTGGCGGAGGTGGATCAGCAGCTGTTTGGCAGCACCGCGCCTGTGATCACCCGCGCTGAGGCGTTGGCGCAGTTGCGTCCGTATATAGCCGAGCACTTGGCGACAGGTGGCTTGATGCATCACATTACGCGCCATGTTCTGGGGCTGGGGACCGGTTTCCCGGGGGCGCGCAAGTTTCGGCAGTTGTTGTCGGTGGATATTCATAAGGCGAGTGATCCGTTGGCGTTGCTGGATCAGGCGGGGGAATTGTTGGAGGGGCGGTGACGGGTTGGGTGTCAGTGGTGGTATTTGGGGCTGACAGGCTGCTTTCGCGAGCAAGCCCACTCCCACAGTTTTGAGCGATGTGTGTCAGGTGAATATCATTGGCTGGGCTGGCGTCATCGCAGGCAAGCCAGCTCCCACAGTTTGACCGATGGGGGCTAGGTGAATCTCAGTGGCTGGGCTGGCGTCATGCAGGCAAGTTGGCTCCCACAGTTTGATCGGAGGGCATCGAGCAGTTGGGGGGAACCTGTCGGCGATTCTGGCCTCCTAGTTAGCACCACGGCCGGTAATTCAAACGGCTGTTTCCAGGTTATTGCCCTCGCAAACGACCTAACGCATTTGCGCCCTTGAGCGCCTGCCAGCGCTCGGGTAATGTCATCAGACCCACAGGACAGAGCACGCCCATGACTTCCAAGCTGGAACAACTCAAGCAATTCACCACCGTCGTAGCCGATACCGGCGATTTCTCCACGCTCGCCAAGCTCAAGCCGCAAGACGCGACCACCAACCCTTCCCTGCTGCTCAAGGCTGCGTCGATTCCTGGCTATGCCAAGCTGCTGGATGAGTGTGTGCAGGACTGCAACGGCGATGTGGGCCTGGCCAGTGACCGCTTTGCGGTGGCGGTGGGTCAAGAGATTCTCAAAGTCGTGCCGGGCCGTATTTCCACTGAGGTGGATGCGCGCCTGTCGTTCGACGAGGCCGCGATTCTCAAGCGTGCGCACCGTCTGATCGACCTGTACGACAAAGCCGGGGTCAGCCGCGACCGCGTGCTGATCAAGATCGCCTCCACCTGGGAAGGCATCCGCGCCGCCGAGAAGCTGGAAAAAGAAGGCATCCAGACCAACCTGACGCTGCTGTTCTCGTTTGCCCAGGCCGTGGCTTGTGCTGAAGCGGGTGTGTTTCTGATTTCGCCGTTTGTGGGCCGTATCTACGATTGGTACAAGAAGGCCAACGGCAACGACTACACCGGCTCCGAAGACCCGGGCGTGCAGTCGGTGACGCGCATCTACAACTACTACAAGGCTAACGGCTACAAGACCGTGGTGATGGGTGCGAGCTTCCGTAACCTCAGCCAGATTGAGGAGTTGGCAGGGTGTGATCGCCTGACCATCAGCCCGGACCTGCTGGAGAAGCTGGCAGCCGATGAAGGCAAGCTTGAACGCAAGTTGGCGCCAGGGCATGCCGGTGAAGCACGGGTGCATATGACTGAAGCGCAGTTCCGTTGGGAGTCCAACGAGGACGCGATGGCGACTGAGAAGCTGGCGGAGGGGATTCGTCAGTTTGCTCGGGACCAGGAGAAGCTGGAGGCGTTGTTGTCGGCCAAGCTGTAAGGGCAGATAGCAGCAGAAAGGGCGGCACCTGTGAGGGTGCCGCCCTTTTTTTGCCTCGCTGTCACCGCCGTCCAGTGTGGGAGCTGGCTTGCCTGCGATAGCGGTGGGCCAGCCAACACTTCATCGACTGACAGTGCGCTATCGCAGGCAAGCCAGCTCCCACATTGGACTGTGTGTGTTTGAGCAGGGAGGCTGTCAGTGGCGCTCTAGGGCGTTGACGAGGTCGTGGAAGGCTTCGCGGTTGGACTCGTTCAAGCCCATCAGGATCTTGTGCGCTTCCAGCACCTTGACCCGCACGACCTCCTCGGACTGGTCCTGGGACGGCAGGTCGGTAAGGCATTCCGGGCAGGGGATCGGGCGATCAACGATGTTGAACACCTGATCAAAGCCCATGGACTGCAACAGACGGGTGATGTCTTCGTGGGTGGTGACCACGGTCGGCAACAGGCCGACCTTCTGCCGCGACAGAATGGACAACTTGGCCAACAGGCCCAGGGTGGTGCTATCGATGCTGCGCGTTTCGGTCAGGTCGATCACGATCGCCGAGAAGTTCAGCGCTGTGAAGATCCGCTCGATCGTCGCATCCAGGGCCGAACACAAGGTCAGGCGCACTTCACCGACAAACTTCAGGACGAAGGTCCCGTCTTGCTCGGCGAATTGGATTCTTCCGGTACTCATCAAAGATTCCTGCTCAACACCAATAGGGCGATATCATCCGGCATCTCCCCTAGCGTGGCCAATCCAAAAACCTGCCGCAGGCCATCCAGGCTGCCGCCCGCCGACTTGACCTTTTGGGGCAAGGCGGCTTCTTTCTCTTTGAGTGTAGGCTCTGGAAGAAGGTCCAGAATTCCGTCGGACAGCAGCGTCAGGCTGAAGGTCGGCGGCAATTCCAGGATGTGGTCTTCGTACGTGGCTTCGTTAAACAAGCCTACGGGCAGGCCACGCCCTTCCAGGTAGCGCACACTGTCAGGAGTGTATAAAACAGGCATCGGCAGGTGACCGCCAATACTGTAGGTCAAAAGACCGGTTTCTTCGTCGATCACGCCGCCGACCATCGTCACGTGCTTGCCCAGCTTGCAGCTGATCAGGCCTCGGTTGATGTGGCCCAGCACCTCGGAGGGGGTGAACTCCGGCAAGGTGCCATTGCGCTTGGACTCGAACAACAGCCGTGTGGTCATGAACTTCAACAACACGGTCACAAACGCTGAAGACGCGCCGTGGCCGGAAACGTCGGCCAGGTAGAACGCTACGCGCCGCTCATCGACGCGGAAATAGTCGACAAAATCACCCGACAGGTACAACGACGGGATGATCTGGTGGGCGAACTTGAATTCGTCGGTGGTCCAGGGGCTGACCGGCAGCATGTTCATCTGCACCTGGCGACCGGCGTTCTGGTCTTCCTGCAGCAGGTTCAGGCTGGCTTCGAGTTCGCGGTTGGCGGTCTCGAGCTTTTCACGGTAGCGCTGGTTTTCCAGGAGCAGGCGTGCACGGTCCAGGGCGCGGCGCACCGAGTGCTCCAGCACAGCCAGGTCTTCCAGGGGCTTGATCAGGTAATCGGCGGCGCCCAGGCGCAAGGCTTCAACGGCATCGTTCATGACACCGGCACCGGACACGACAATCACCGGCGTTTGCGGGGCAAGCTCGGTCACCTGGCGAATCAGCTCAAGGCCGCCCATCTGGGGCATGCGCAGGTCGCAGATCACAAGGTCGGGCTTGTCGCGCTCGAATACCTGGAGACCCTGTTGGCCATTACTGGCCTGCAGGACGCTGAAGCCACTGTCTTCCAAGTAGGCCGCGAGGCTCGCGCGCACTACTTCGTCGTCATCGATTATCAGCAGCGTGGCACTGGTTTTTTGCATGTGGGCAAACGGCGCCAGAATTAGGTTGGCGTAGGCGGCTCGGCAATGGCCGGGCTCACGTACTGGATTCGCTTTCTAGCCTCTCTGTCCTACAAAGCATTGGGATTTGGCCCATGCACAACGGTAAAGCAGAGGTGCCCTTCTAAGGCGCAGACGGTACTCCCATCCGTGAGGGGTTTCAAGCTCATGCCGATGGTCGCCGGGCGTCTTTACACCGCAAATCACCGGGAGTTATAAGAACCCTCACAACCACAACGCAAAGTAAGGATGGATGCTGTGAGCGAACACGAGCGCGACTACGCCGAAAAACGCGATTTCATCCGCATGCGAATAGATGCCGATGTGTCTTTGATCCATGCCGGGCAGGAGATCGCCGGTACCTGCGTGGACCTCTCCAGTTCCGGCATGCAAGTGCAGGCACCTCGCCAGTTCACGGTGGGTGACCTGCTGACCGTGCGCATTGATTCAGAACACGCTGCGCTCAGGGGTCTTGAAGCGGATACCGAGGTGGTGTGGACCAAGGCAGTAGGCGATGACCAGCATCTGGGCCTCAAGATTCTGAAAATGCGCTAACGCAGCATCCAGCCCCTGCGCAAGGGTGACGCGGAGCGTCACAGGAGGCGCTCCCACGCGGAGCGTGGGGAACGATCAGTGCGCACAAAAAAGGCGACCCTATGAAGGTCGCCTTTTTCATTTCAAAACGTCACAGCTTAAAAGTCGTCAACGACCTTGCCGTCCTTGACCTTGAACTCGCGGTTCTGCAGGTAAGCGTTACGAATGAAGGTGTACTTGTCGCCGCTGATCAGCTTCTCGCTGTCGAGCAGGCTGGCGCGCACGTCGACGACGTTGAGGCCGAAGGTGCTGTTACGCCAGCCGATGTCGTTCATGTAGCGGTACGGTTGGGTGTAGCTGTCGACGTATTTGGACGGTGCATCGCGCAAGGTGCTTGGGCCCAGCAACGGGATCATCACGTACGGGCCGCTGCCCACGCCCCAGTAGCCGAGGGTTTGGCCGAAGTCTTCATCGCTGCGCTGCAGCCCCATTTTGGTGCCGACGTCGATAAAGCCCAGGACGCCAAACGTGGTGTTGACCAACAGGCGCGCAGTGTCGACGCCTGCATTGTGCGGCTTGAGTTGCAGCACGTTGTTGGCCAGGTTGCCGACATCACCGATGTTGCGGAAGAAGTTGTGAACGCCGTCCTGCACAAATTGTGGGGTGACGAACTGATAGCCCTGGGCGATTGGCTTGAGGGCATAGGTGTCAACGGTGTCGTTGAAGGTGAAGATGGGGCGGTTGACGCTTTCCCATGGGTCATCTTCCGAGGCCGCTTGGGCAGCGAAAGGCGCCAACAGGATGGTGGCACACACCGATAGCTGAGCGAAGTACTGGCTCCAGCGCATAGCTTTTGCTCCTTGAATGGTCTGTCATGGGCGCTATGCCCTGAATAAGGCCGTCAGTATATGACGGAAGTGCCGATTTAGGCAGCTACCTAGAATCGTCTTACGTAAAATGCACAAAATTCCTACAAATATCGACAGTGTCATCCCCTTGTCATGCCGCCCCGATAGCGTGGCAGCTATTTCAGGGACGTTCAGATGCCACACGCCGAGATTGCCGTCGCCGCAGCCCCCTCATTGACCGCCGTGTTATTTGGCCTGAGTGGCTGCCTGGTGGATTTTGGTTCCCTGGCGCGCACCGACTCACCGTGCGCGGATGCCGAGGCCACGCCGGGCGCATTGAAAATCCTGCGCAGCCTCAAAGAACAAGGCGTGCCCTGCGCCTGGCTGGACGAACTGCCTCCCGCCGTGACCACGCCACTGTGCGCCGGCCTGCCTGGCTGGCTCAAGGCCGCCTCACCCTCCTCCATTCGCTGGCCCGCGCCCCACGCCTGCTGGCAAGCCCTGATGGAGTTGAACATCGAACGCCTGGAAGGCTGCGTACTGGTCAGCGGCGAGCCGCGCCTGCTGCAATCGGGCCTGAACGCCGGTTTGTGGACCATCGGCCTGGCCTCCTGCGGTTCGCTCTGCGGCCTGTCGCCCCAGCAATGGCAGGCGCTGACCGAGCAGCAACGCGAACACAAGCGTGGCAAGGCCACGGTGGCACTCTATGGCCTGGGCGTGCACTCGGTGATCGACCACCTGGGCGAACTCGGCACCTGCCTGGCCGACATCCGCCTGCGCCAGCTCAAGGGCGAGAAGCCCTGATCGAGATCATGCACAGTTGGCCGCAGTGGATTAATCTACAGGTCAGCCCGTAGACCTTTCACGGCGTGCCGCGGTCTATGCCAGTGCCTATCGATAAAAGGAAAGAACGTCATGCCTGATCGCGAGAAGTTACAACAGCAGGCCGATATTGTGCGTGAGCAACTGGAGAATCATCCCGAGTTGCCCGCCGAGAAACGTCAAGCATTGGAAGAGTTGATCGCCAAATTCGAAGTCCAGTTGGAAATGGAACCGGCCACCCAGACGCCCAGCATCGCTGACGATGTGAACCGGGCAGTGGAAGGTTTTGAACTGGACCATCCAGGCATTGCCGGGACGTTGCGCAATATCGTGCTGACCCTGGGCAATATCGGCATCTAACCCAATCCCAAGCCAAACACACAACCAAATGTGGGAGCTGGCTTGCCTGCGATAGCGGTGTATCAGTCACTTGATGAATGACTGAAAGATCGCAATCGCAGGCAAGCCAGCTCCCACAGTTTTTTGTATGAAGGTTTACTGGCGCGCCAGCCGCACGTTCAGGAACTGGGTGTTCTCAGTGCTGCGGTACGGGTTGATATCCAACCCACCCCGGCGCACATACCGCGCATACACCGTCAACTTCTCCGGCTTGAGCAAGCGCTGCAAGTCCAGGAAGATCCGCTCCACACACTGCTCATGAAAATCCGAGTGCTGGCGAAAGCTGACGATATATTCCAGCAGGCTGGCATGATCCAGCGCCGCACCGCGATATTCCACCACCACACTGCCCCAGTCAGGCTGGCTGGTCACCGGGCAGTTGGATTTGAGCAGGTGGCTGTGCACGCTCTCCTCCACCACGCGCGAATCATCGCAACGCAGCAGTTCCGGGCGCGGGTGTTCGTAGCTGCTGACGTTGATATCCAGGTCGTCAATGCACACGCCCGGGAGCGCCATCACGCCTTCGGCCTCAATATCGGCCAGGCTGCGAATGCGCACGCTCACGGGCTTGCCGGCAGCAGCGCTGAGGTCGGTGCGCAGGGTGGCTTCAAGGCTTTGCGTGTCGGCAAACGCGGTCTGGTTCAACGAGTTGAGGTACAGCTTGAACGACTTGGACTCGATGATGTTTGGCGAGTCGGCCGGAATGCTGAATTCACCGATGGCTACCACCGGCTTGCCCGAGGGCAACAGCCAGGACAGTTCGAAGCAGTTCCAGAAATCCACGCCCTTGTACGGCAGGGTCTCGGCGCTCAGGCCCAGCTCGGCCCACTTGGCGGCGCGTGGAATCGGGAACAACAACGAAGGCGTGTAAGTGCTGATGTATTCACTGGACTTGCCCAGCGGCGAATGTTCGGCTGCGGGATGCATGGCGGAAACCTGGCTAAATAAACCGCGCCAGTCTACCAGCCTTTGCCCCCGCCCTTAACAAACGCCTCACTCAACGGTCAGTTTGCCGACCATGCCTGCCTGGTAATGCCCAGGCAGGTTGCAGGCGAACTCAAGGCCCGTGGCCTGCTTGAACGTCCAGGTCAGCTCGGCCGTCTTGCCCGGCTCCACCAGCACACTGTTGGGATCGTCGTGCTTCATGCCGCCCATGTCGCCGTGGCCCATGGCGCTGTGATCCATCTTGCCCATGCCGGTGGCGGTGAGCATGCCACTGGCTTGCATCTGCAACATCTCTTTCTGGTGGGCGGCATGCATGGCCGCGTCACCCAGGTTGAACTCATGCAGCAACTGGCCTTTGTTGACTAGCACGAAGCGCACGGTTTCACCGGCCTTGACGTCCAGGGACTTGGGCTCAAAGGCAATGTCCCGCAGCGTGACTTCAACGGTGCGCGTGGCTTTATCCGCCGGGGCCGGCTGTCCGAACGCGTAGGTGTGAGTCGCATCCGCCAGTGCATTGAAACTCAACGCCAACAGGCAGCCCGCCAATAACTGGGGTGTACGCAACGCCATCTTTCACTCTCCAAAATAGGTATCCAGCTTGGGCAACACTTTAAGATGGCCTCGCTGCCAGTCAGCTGACTGCTAGATTACAACTTTGTCAGCTTGCGCCCATACCCCGGAGCCCAGGGTATAAAGGCCGGCGTCCACCTTGACCAAGAGCCCTACATGAAACTGCTGATCGTCGAAGACCAACCCAAAACCGGTCATTACCTGCGTCAGGGCCTGGCCGAAGCGGGCTTTACCACCGAACTGGTGGCCGACGGCACCTGTGGCCAGCACTTGGCGCTGACGGGCGACTATGACTTGTTGATCCTCGATGTGATGCTGCCCGGCCGCGATGGCTGGCAAATCCTGCAGGCGGTGCGCAGTGCCGGCCTGGACATCCCGGTGCTGTTCCTCACCGCTCGCGATGCCGTAGAAGACCGAGTACATGGCCTGGAGCTGGGCGCCGACGATTACCTGGTCAAACCCTTCGCCTTTTCCGAACTGCTGGCGCGGGTGCGCACCTTGTTGCGCCGTGGCAGCAGCACGCCGCAGGACACCACGCTGCAACTGGCCGACCTGAGCCTGGACTTGATCCGCCGCCGCGTCGAGCGCAGCGGCCAGCGCATCGACCTCACCGCCAAGGAGTTCGCCTTGCTGGAGCTGCTGCTACGCCGCCAGGGCGAAGTGCTGCCCAAGACGCTGATCGCCTCCCAGGTGTGGGACATGAATTTCGACAGCGACACCAACATCATCGAAGTCGCCATTCGCCGCCTGCGCCTGAAGGTCGACGACAATTTCCCCAACAAACTGATCCACACCGTGCGCGGCATGGGTTACGTGCTGGAGGAACGGTTCACGTGATCAAGCGCCTGTCCCTGACCAGCCGCCTGGCGCTGCTGTTTGCCGCCTGCACGGCGGTGGTCTCGTTGATCGCCGGGGTGCTGTTCAACCGGGCCAGCGAGGCGCACTTCATGGAGCTGGACCAGCAACAGCTCGAAAGCAAACTGGTGGCCCTGCGCAGCACCTTGCAGGGTGTCACCTCACGGGAAGACCTCGCCCAGCGCACCCCTCAACTGCGTGCCGAACTCGATCACCAGCCCGACCTCACCTTGCGCATCACCGGGGCGGGTCAACGTTGGCTGGACGGCGCGCCACACCTTCCCTTGCCCCAAGCACCCGGCCTGCACAGCCTGCAATACGCAGGCACCGACTACCGCGTCTTCATCGCACCCTTGACGCCCAGCCAACTGGATTCGCCACAGCTGACCCTGATCCTCGACATCACTCACCACCAGCACTTTCTACAACGCATGCAACGCTTGATCTGGCTGACCGTGAGCCTCTCGGCCCTGGCCACCGCCCTGCTCGGCGCCTGGGCTGCGCGCAGTGGCTTGCGACCGCTGCGGCGCATGGGCGAAGTGGCCGCCAGCGTCTCCGCGCACTCCCTCACGCAACGCTTACCCCAAGAACAAATGCCGGTGGAACTCGCGGAACTGGCCCAGGCCGTCAACGCTATGCTGGCGCGCCTGGACGATGCCTTTCAGCGCCTGTCCGCCTTCAGCGCGGATATCGCCCACGAACTGCGCACACCGCTGTCCAACCTGCTGACCCAGACCCAAGTCATCCTCACCCAACCGCGCCGGCTGGAGGATTACCGCGAGGCGCTGCACAGCAACCTGGAAGAGCTGCAATGGATGGCGCAACTGGTCAACGACATGCTTTACCTGGCCAAAGCTGACCACGGCTTGCTGATGCCCAGCCGTGAAGCTCTGGATTTGGGCGATGAGGTCGACGCACTGTTGGAGTTCTTTACCCTGCTGGCGGAGGACGCGCAGGTGAGGCTGGTGCGCGAAGGCAGCGCCCAGA
Source organism: Pseudomonas sp. B2021 (assembly GCF_018135665.1). Lineage (NCBI taxonomy): Bacteria > Pseudomonadati > Pseudomonadota > Gammaproteobacteria > Pseudomonadales > Pseudomonadaceae > Pseudomonas > Pseudomonas sp. B2021. The sequence continues at coordinate 1,885,309 of NZ_SMOF01000001.1, read as the reverse complement.
CGATGGGCGATCGCGGTATGTTGCGCCGGGCCTTGTCGAATCTGCTGGATAACGCGCTGCGGTTTACCCCACCAGGCGGTGAAGTGCGGGTGCGGCTCGAGAGTGGCGTGACACTGACGGTTGAAAACAGCGGGGAAGGTATTCCTGCGCCGTTATTGCCGCGGCTGTTTGACCGGTTCTACCGAGCCGATCCGTCGAGGCGTGCAGGCAGCAGCGAACATGCAGGGTTGGGGTTGGCGATTACCCAGTCGATTGTGCGGGCCCATGGGGGCAGGATTTATTGTGAGTCGCAGGCGGGCTGGACCCGGTTTGTGATTGAGTTGCCTAAGGGCGACTGCTGATCGTTCCCACGCTCCGCGTGGGAATGCAGTCCAGGACGCTCTGCGTCCTAACAGCGGACGCGGAGCGTCCGGTGAGGCATTCCCACGCAGAGCGTGGGAACGATCAGGTTACGAATACCTGAGCGCATGCGCCGGCTCAATCTTCGCCGCCCGATACGCCGGGTAAATCGTCGCCAAGAAGCTCAACACAAACCCCGCCGAGCAAATCAGCAACACATCCCCACCTTGCAGCTCCGACGGCAGGTTGCTGACAAAGTACACATCCGAACTGAAGATATGCTGCCCGCTCACCCGCTCCAGCCAGCCCACCAGCTCGCTTACGTTCAGCGCCGCAATCACCCCCAGCACGCCGCCGATCAAGGTGCCGACCACGCCAATCACAGTACCCTGCACCATGAAGATCGCCATGATCTGCCGAGGCGTGGCGCCGATGGTGCGCAGGATGGCGATGTCCGCGCCCTTGTCGTTCACCACCATGATCAAGGTAGCGATGATGTTGAACGCGGCCACGGCGACGATCATCAGCAACAGCAGGCCGATCATGGTCTTTTCCATTTTCATCGCGCTGAACAGGCTGCCCTGGGTGTGGGTCCAGTCGTCCGGCTTGTAGGCCGCGCCCAGGCTGGCGGCGATATCTGCCGAGACTTTCGGCGCTGCATACAGGTCCTTCACCGCCAGGCGCACGCTTTGCACCTGATTGGGCTGCCAATGCTGGATTTCAGCGGCGTCGGCCATGTGGATCAGGGCCATGGAGCCATCCAACTCGGCGCCGACTTTGAAGATACCCACCACATTCAGGCGCTGCATGCGCGGGGTGATGCCGCCCGGCGCGCTGCTGAGTTCCGGCACGATCAGGGTCAGCTTGTCGCCCACGCTCAGGCGAAAGCGGCGTGCGGTGATATCACCGACCACCACCCCGAACTCGCCGGGTTTGAGGTCGTCGAGTTTGCCGCGCACGATGTGCTGGGCCACGATCGACACCTTGCCTTCCTGGGCCGGGTCGACGCCGCTGATTTCGATCGGCTGCATCGCGCCCTTATAGGAAAACATGCCGTCCATCTGGGTGAAGGGTACGGCGGCGGTGACTTGCGGGTTCTTCATCGCGGCGGCGGCCACCGGCTGCCAATCATCAATCGGCTTTACGCCGACGATGGTCGCGTGAGGCACCATGCCCAGGATGCGCGAGCTCATTTCACGCTGAAAGCCGTTCATCACCGAGAGCACCACAATCATCGCCAGCACGCCCAGGGCGAGGCCGATCATGGAGGTCATCGAGATAAACGAGACAAAACGGTTGCGGCGCTTGGCGCGGGTATAGCGCGTGCCGATGAAAATGGATAACGGTCTGAACATTCGCGGGCACCGTTGGAAAAATGAAAAAGCCCGGCCTCAAAAAACCGGGCTTGCAACAGGTCAGATAGCGACCAGATGACCTTCCTGCAAATGCAGTACGCGGTCCATCTGCCGGGCCATGCTCATGTCATGGGTCACCACCAGGAACGCGGTGCGCATCTGGGTGCTCAGCTCCAGCATCAAGTCCTTGATGCCCTGGGCGGTGTGAGAGTCGAGGTTACCGGTCGGCTCGTCGAGCATCACCAGGCCGGGGTTGTTCACCAGGGCACGGGCGATCGCCACGCGCTGGCGCTCACCACCGGACAACTCCGCTGGCTTGTGCTCCAGGCGATGGCCCAGGCCGACGCGCTCAAGCAACGCCGTGGCACGCTGGCGCGCTTCAGGAATCGCGGTCTTGCCGATCAACAGCGGCATGCACACGTTTTCCAGGGCGGTGAATTCCGGCAGCAAGTGGTGGAACTGGTACACAAAGCCCAACGAGCGGTTACGCAGTTGGCCACGGGCCTTTTCATTCAACGCCGACAGTTCTTCACCGGCCAGCCAGACGCTGCCCTGGGACGGCGTATCGAGGCCGCCCAACAGGTTGAGCAAGGTACTTTTGCCGGAACCGGAACTGCCGACGATCGCCACGCGCTCGCCAGGGTGCAGTTCAAGCTGCAGGTTGGACAGCACCACCACCGACTCCGGGCCCTCCTCGTAGGATTTGCCCAGGTTGCGGCAGCTCAGGATTGCTTTTTCACTCATGCCCGATTCACTCATAACGTAATGCCTGTGCTGGCTGGGTACGTGCCGCGCGCCAGGCTGGATACAGGGTGGCAAGGAAGCTCAGGACCAACGCGGCGCCGCCCACCATCAGCACGTCCTGGGTTTGCACCTGGGACGGCAAGTAATCGATGAAGTAGACGTCGGCGTTGAGAAACTTGTGGCCGATCACTTTTTCAAGCAGGGCAATGGCGGCGCTGACGTTCAGCGCGGCCAGAATGCCCACCGCCGTGCCGATCAGGGTGCCGACGACGCCGATCACCGTGCCTTGCACCATGAAGATCGCCATGATCTGCCCCGGCGTAGCGCCCAGGGTGCGCAGGATGGCGATGTCGCCCTTCTTGTCGTTCACCACCATCACCAGCGTGGAGATGATGTTGAAGGCCGCCACGGCGACGATCAGCAGCAACAGCAGGCCGATCATGGCTTTTTCCATGCGGATGGCCTGGTACAGGTTGCCGTGGGTGCGGGTCCAGTCGCGGGCGTAATACTCGGTCTCACCCAGGTGCTGGGCAATTTCCCAGGCGCCGCGCGGGGCGTCGAACAGATCGTTGAATTTCAGGCGCAGGCCCTGCACCTGGTCGGGCTGCCAGCGGTGCAGGCGGGCCAGGTCGGTGAGGTTGGTCAGGCCGATGTAACCGTCGATCTCGCCAGCGCCGACGTGGAAGGTGCCCACCACGGTAAAGCGCTTCATGCGCGGGAACATACCGGCCGGGGTCACGGTGACTTCCGGGGCGACGAAGGTCAGCTTGTCGCCAACCTCCACGCCCAGCTTGGCCGCGGCCTTGTCACCGATGACGATGCCGAAGCTGCCGGGCGCCAGCGCGTCGAGCTTACCTTGCAGCATGAACTTGTCGATGATCGAGACGTTGTGTTCCTGGGCCGGGTCGATGCCATTGAGCAGGATCTTCTGCACTTTGCCGTCGTTGGTCAGCAACCCCTGCATCTGGGTAAACGGCGCGACCGCCACCACCTTGGGGTTCTGCTGGACCTTGGCGGCCAGGCTTTGCCAGTCATTGATCGGCGCATCGCCTTCAATGGTCGCGTGGGGCACCATGCCCAGCACGCGGGTGCGCATCTCATGATCGAAGCCGTTCATCACCGACAGCACCACGATCATCACGACCACGCCCAGGGCGAGACCGATCATCGAGGTCAAGGAAATGAACGACACAAAATGATTGCGACGCTTTGCACGGGTATAACGCGTGCCGATAAATACGAAGAGAGGTCTGAACATGTCGGGGCTTGTTCGGAGGAAAAGAAGACGTCCCGGTGGCGGGGTCTGGTCAGCAGCTTTACACTCAGACCATTACCGTAACCTGGGGTTCGCCATGTCGACATTAGATGAAGAAGAGCGCCGCGAATACTACCGTATCGACGACATGATCGCACTTCAAATCAACCCCCTGTCTGGCCCCGACGCGGCGAGCAAGGAAGTGTTGCTGGATGATTCGCCGCTGTTCAATCTGCTCAGCGAGCTGCACTTGAGCGAATTCGAAGCCCAGCACCTGCTGCGCCAGATCAACGAGAAAGACCGCAGCCTCGCGGCGTTCCTCAAAGTGCAGAACAAACGCCTGGACCTGCTCAGCCAGGTCATGGCTCGCGGTTTGCTGAACGAGGTAGGTGCGCCGCAACCGGTGATCCTCTCCGAAGGCGGCATCGACTTCCAGCACCCCACGCCGCTGGCCGCCGACACTCACCTAGCGGTCAAGCTGGTGCTGATGCCCCAGGCGCTCGGTCTGTTGCTACGCGCGCGGGTGACCCATTGCGACCCCAAGGGCGACGGCTTTGATGTGGGCACGGAATTCGAGTCCATGACCGATGCCCAACGCCAACTGCTGGCGCGCTATATCCTGCAGAAACAGGCCCAGGAACGCCGCCTGGCGCGAGAACAAAGCGAAGACCTCTGAATACGCATTCACGACGCCAGCCATCCTGGCGCAAAGGAGCAACTGTGACCCTGATTTACGGCCACCGCGGTGCCAAAGGCGAAGCACCGGAAAATACCCTGACCAGTTTTCAGGAATGCCTCAAGCACGGCGTACGCCGCTGCGAGCTGGACTTGCACCTGTCCATGGACGGCGAGTTGATGGTCATCCACGACCCGACCCTCAAGCGCACCACCGACCGGCGCGGCAAAGTCGTCGAGTATTCGGCGGCCGACCTGGTGAAAATGGACGCGCGCAAAGGCGGCCCAGGCTGGGTCAGCCCCTGCCCGATCCCGCGCCTGGAGGCGTTGTTCGAACAGTGCGACTTCGATCACTGGCAACTGGAAGTCAAAAGCGCCTCGCGTACCCGCGCCGCGACCACCGTGCTGGCGATTCGCGAAATGGCCGTGCGCTTTGGCTTGATGGACAAGGTCACGGTGACGTCAAGCTCGCGGGAAGTGCTCAAGGCCGCCGTGGAACTCACCCCAGACCTGTCACGCGGCCTGGTCGCCGAATACGCCTGGCTCGACCCGCTGAAGGTCGCGCAGAACTACGGCTGTGAGTACTTGGCATTGAACTGGACGCTGTGCACCCCCGAGCGGCTGGAAAAAGCCCAGCGCCAGGGCTTGCATGTGTCCGTGTGGACAGTCAACGAACCTGCGCTGATGCGCAGGCTCGCCGACTTCGGCGTAGATAGCCTGATTACAGACTTTCCCGGTTTGGCCACTGCCACCCTCGAGAATTACTGAAATCGGTCTCCCCGGCCGGCTCAGGCCACCGGCCGGAGCCGCTCAAAAAAGCCGGTTGAGGCCGTCGTAGGCCGCTACCCGATAGGCTTCGGCCATGGTCGGGTAGTTGAAGGTGGTGTTGACGAAATACTTGAGGGTATTTTGCTCACCCGGCTGGTTCATGATCGCCTGGCCAATGTGCACGATCTCCGAGGCCTGGTAGCCGAAGCAATGCACGCCGAGCACTTCCAGGGTTTCGCGGTGGAACAGGATTTTCAGCATGCCTTGCGGCTCACCGGCGATCTGCGCACGCGCCATGCTCTTGAAGAACGCCTTGCCCACTTCGTAAGGCACCTTGGCCTTGGTCAGTTCGTGCTCGTTCTTGCCGATGGAGCTGATCTCGGGAATCGTGTAGATCCCGGTGGGCACGTCGTTCACGTAGCGCCAGCTGCCATTGTCGACAATGCTGCCAGCGGCCGAGCGGCCCTGGTCATGGGCGGCACTGGCCAGGCTTGGCCAGCCGATCACGTCACCGGCGCCGTAGATGTTCGGCACGCAGGTGCGGTAGTTCTCATCCACTTCGATCTGGCCACGGCTGTTGACCTTGACCCCGATGTTTTCCATGCCCAACTTGTCGGTGTTGCCGGTACGGCCGTTGCACCACAACAAGGCGTCGGCCTTGATCTTCTTGCCGGACTTGAGGTGCAGGATCACCCCGTTGTCCAGGCCTTCGACCCGCTCGTACTCTTCGTTGTGGCGCACGGTGATGTTGTTGTTGCTGAAGTGGTAGCTCAACGCCTGGGAAATTTCCGAGTCGAGGAAGCTGAGCAACTGGTCACGGTTGTCCACCAGCTCCACCAGTACACCCAGGCCGCTGAAGATCGAGGCGTATTCACAGCCGATCACGCCGGCGCCGTAGATGATCAGTTTGCGTGGGGTGTGGCCCAGGCTCAGGATGGTGTCGCTATCGTAGATACGCGGGTGGTGGAAATCGATGTCCGCCGGGCGATACGGGCGCGAACCGGTGGCGATGATGATGTGCTTGGCCACCAGCTTCTCGACCACGCCATTGGCGCAGACCACTTCGACGGTTTGCTCGTCGGCGAAGCTGCCGGTGCCGAAAAACAGGTCGACGCGGTTACGGGCGTAGTAGCCGGTACGCGAGGCGACTTGCTTGGAGATGACTTTTTCAGCGCTTTTCAATACGTCCGGGAACGAGAACCAGCGCGGCTCACCAATGGCCCGGAACATCGGGTTGGTGTTGAACTGCATGATCTGCCGTACCGAGTGACGCAACGCCTTGGACGGGATGGTACCCAGGTGGGTGCAGTTACCGCCGACCTGGCGACGGCTATCGACCATCGCCACCTTGCGCCCTGCTTTGGCAGCGTTCATCGCCGCACCTTCTCCAGCTGGGCCGGAACCCAGTACCACCACGTCGTAGTTGTAGACAGCCATGCGTACTCCTCAGAACAGGCCAGGCGTACGGTTGGACGCCGGGCTAAATCATGCCGCGGCCAGCGTGCATGAAGGACAATTTGGCTCAAGTGTGTGAACCGGGGCACAGTCTATAGAAGGCCGAGCGCCGCGAACATTAACCCTTGGTCGCGTCGTAGGCCAGTGTTGCCATACTACAGGACGCAAACCAGCGCCGAATTCAGGATGAGCCATTATGCGACAACTATTTTTTTGTTTAATGCTGATGGTGTCGCTCACGGCGCACGCCAACGATGCGCAGCGGCTCAAGCAGGCGAGCTTCCCGGCACAGGTCGAGGGGCTGGCCTTGAAAAACCAGGCGGTGTTCAACTATCTGTGGGCGGATGTGTATGCGGCGGCGCTGTATGCACCAGCTGACCTGCCGGCAAAGCAGGCCTGGGACCAGCAGAAGGCTGTGCGCCTGGCGCTGTATTACTTTCGCGACATCGACCGCAATGATGTGATCAAGGCGGCCACCGTCACCCTGGAACGCCAGCAGGCCAATGCCGGGTTGAACTCGGAGATAGCCAAGCTGCACGCGCGCTTTCGGGATATTCGCAGCGGCGATCGCTATGCCCTGGATTTTCGTCCGGGGCGCGGGTTGAATCTGGAGATTAATGGGCAGGTGGTGTTCAGCAGCCCGGACGCTGAATTAGCGAAGGCCTACCTGGGTATCTGGCTGGGTCCCAAAGGGCTGTCGGACAGTTTGCGCAATACGCTACTCAAGTGAGGGCGGCGTTGACGGTTCCATCGTCATCGCGGGCAAGCCCGCTCCCACAGGTAAATGCATTTCAACTGTGGGAGCTGGCTTGCCTGCGATAAGGCCCTCCCAGACACCACAAAACCCACAGGCATAAAAAAGCCCCGAACCAGTCGGGGCTTCTTCATTCAGCGCAAAGGCTTAGCGCGGAAACGCAGGCGGGTTGACCCCAGCCATGTCTTCCATCACGCGAACCACCTGGCAGCTGTAGCCGAACTCGTTGTCGTACCACACGTACAGCACAACACGGTTGTCCTGGGTGATGGTCGCTTCGGCGTCCACCACACCAGCATGGCGCGAGCCCACGAAGTCGGTGGAGACCACTTCCTGGGAATTGACGAAGTCGATCTGCTTGTGCAGGTCGGAGTGCAGCGCCATGTAGCGCAGGTACTCGTTCATCTCTTCACGGGTGGCGGCTTTCTCAAGGTTGAGGTTGAGAATGGCCATCGACACGTTCGGCGTCGGTACACGGATGGCGTTACCGGTCAGCTTGCCAGCCAGCTCAGGCAGGGCCTTGGCAGCAGCGGTAGCAGCACCGGTCTCGGTGATCACCATGTTCAACGCGGCGCTACGGCCACGGCGATCGCCTTTGTGGAAGTTGTCGATCAGGTTCTGGTCGTTGGTGTACGAGTGAACGGTTTCAACGTGGCCGTTGATGATGCCGAACTTGTCGTTCACGGCCTTGAGCACCGGCACGATGGCGTTGGTGGTGCAGGACGCGGCGGACACAATCTTGTCGTCAGCGGTGATTTCAGCATGGTTGATGCCGTGCACGATGTTCTTGAGCTTGCCCTTGCCAGGCGCGGTCAGCACAACGCGGTCAACACCCGGGCACGCCAGGTGCTGGCCCAGGCCCTCGGCATCACGCCATACGCCGGTGTTGTCCACCAGCAGCGCGTCTTTGATGCCGTACTGGGTGTAATCCACCTCAGTCGGGTTCTTCGCGTAGATCACCTGGATCAGGTTACCGTTGGCGGTGATGGTGTTGTTTTCTTCGTCAATGGTGATGGTGCCATTGAACGAGCCATGTACCGAGTCGCGACGCAACAGGCTGGCGCGCTTGGTCAGGTCGTTCTCGGCGCCTTTGCGCACCACGATGGCACGCAGGCGCAGGCCGTCGCCGCCACCGGTTTTTTCGATCAGGATGCGCGCCAGCAGGCGGCCAATACGACCGAAGCCGTACAACACCACGTCGGTGCCTTTACGGGCGGCAGCGTTTTGCTGGCCAACCACATCGGCCATTTCTTCACGCACGAACTGCTCGGCGGTGCGGCCAGCGCCTTCTTTGCGGAATTTGTACGCCAACTTGCCCAGGTCTACCGAAGCCGCGCCGAGCTTGAGCTCGCTCATGGCTTTGAGCAGTGGGAATGTTTCGTGGACGGAGAGTTCGCTGTCGTCGGCGGAGCGATGGCGCGCAAAGCGGTGGGCTTTGAGAATCGCGATGACAGACTGGTTGATCAGGCTGCGGCCATAGATCGAGCTCACCACATTGTTATTGCGGTACAGCTGACCGATAAGCGGAATCATCGCTTCAGCGAGTGCTTCACGGTCGATCCATTCACCAAGACACTGGTCGGGCTTCTGAGTCACGGGAACCTTCCACATGTAGGGGCAGAAAAAAGGGGCTACATTATGTCGCCCGACTGAGCGTTGAGCAATGCGCCAAGGGCAACAAAAAGCCCTTGCAAAAAAATACCACCGCGCTACAGCCCAGGAAACACGCGGGTTCCAGAAGGCCACTAGTTTGGCGAGCAGGCCGACTTGTCCGTAACCCTCCTAAACATTCGCGCATTTTGGCACTACATATTGAGTCAAAACCCGCCATTGTTTGTCTTAGCCACTACATTTCCTACAAACCGTAATAGGCACAGTCAGCAACTGACAGGCGGCACCTGGGGCCGTTACAATTACCGACTTTGTCGCAACGCTTGGAGCTCAACCTTCCGTGCCCGTTCTGCGTCTACCGCTACTCCCTGCCGCGGCAGGTAAACAGCACTGGGGCAACCTGCCCGGTGCCGCCCTGAGCCTGGCCATTGCCGAGGCTGCCAGCGCAGCCAAGCGCTTTACCCTGCTGCTCACCGCCGACAGCCAAAGTGCCGAACGGTTGGAGCAGGAGCTGAGCTTCTTCGCCCCGGATTTGCCGGTGCTGCATTTTCCCGACTGGGAAACCCTGCCTTACGATCTGTTCTCGCCGCACCAGGACATCATCTCCCAGCGTATCGCCAGCCTGTACCGCTTGCCGGAACTGGCCCATGGCGTGCTGGTGGTGCCGATCACCACTGCCCTGCATCGCCTGGCGCCGACCAAGTTCCTGCTCGGCAGCAGCCTGGTGCTGGACGTCGGCCAGAAGCTCGATGTGGAGCAGATGCGCACGCGCCTGGAAGCCAGCGGCTACCGCTGCGTCGACACCGTGTACGAACACGGTGAGTTCGCGGTGCGCGGCTCCTTGATCGACCTGTTCCCGATGGGCAGCAAGTTGCCGTACCGCATCGACCTGTTCGATGACGAGATCGAGACGCTGCGCACCTTCGATCCAGAGAACCAGCGCTCCATCGACAAGGTCGACTCGATCAAGCTGCTGCCGGCGCGGGAGTTCCCGCTGCAAAAAGACGCGGTCACGCGCTTCAAGGCGCGCTTTCGCGAACGCTTCGACGTGGATTTCCGTCGCTGCCCGATCTTCCAGGACTTGAGCAGCGGCATCACGCCTGCGGGTATCGAGTACTACCTGCCGTTGTTCTTCGACGAAACTTCCACCCTCTTCGACTACCTGCCCCAGGACACCCAGGTGTTCTCGCTGCCGGGTATCGAACAGGCGGCGGAAAACTTCTGGAACGACGTGCGCAACCGCTATGAAGAACGCCGCGTCGATCCGTCCCGGCCTTTATTGCCGCCCGCTGAACTTTTTCTGCCGGTGGAAGACTGCTTCGCGCGCCTGAAAAACTGGCCACGTGTGGTCGCCAGCCAGCAGGACGTGGACGCCGGTAGTGGCCGCGAGCGTTTCCCGGCGAGCGCGCTGCCCGATTTGGCGATCCAGGCCAAGGCCACGCAACCGCTGGAAGCGTTGTCCAACTTCCTCGGCGACTTCCCCGGCCGCGTACTGTTCACCGCCGAATCCGCCGGGCGCCGCGAAGTGCTGCTGGAGCTGTTGGAGCGCCTGAAGCTGCGGCCGAAAACCGTCGACAGCTGGCCGGATTTTGTCGCCAGCAAAGAGCGCCTGGCGATCACCATCGCGCCGCTGGACGAAGGGCTGCGGCTGGATGACCCGGCGCTGGCCTTGATCGCCGAAAGCCCGCTGTTCGGCCAGCGCGTGATGCAGCGCCGACGCCGGGAAAAACGCGCCGACGCCAACAACGACGCAGTGATCAAAAACCTCACCGAGCTGCGCGAAGGCGCGCCGGTGGTGCATATCGACCATGGCGTGGGCCGCTACCTGGGCCTGCAGACCCTGGAGATCGACAACCAGGCCGCCGAATTCCTCACCCTGGAATACGCCGAGGGCGCCAAGCTCTACGTGCCGGTGGCCAACCTGCACCTGATCGCCCGCTACACCGGCAGCGACGACGCCTTGGCGCCGTTGCATCGCCTGGGCTCCGAGACCTGGCAGAAAGCCAAGCGCAAGGCCGCCGAACAGGTGCGCGACGTGGCCGCCGAACTGCTCGACATCTATGCCCGTCGCGCCGCCCGCGAAGGCTATGCGTTCGCCGACCCGAAAGCCGACTACGCCACCTTCAGCGCCGGTTTTGCCTTCGAAGAAACCCCCGACCAGCAAACCACCATCGAAGCGGTGCGCGCCGACATGCTCGCGCCCAAGCCGATGGACCGCCTGGTGTGTGGCGACGTGGGCTTTGGCAAGACTGAAGTGGCCATGCGTGCAGCCTTTATTGCAGTACACGGCGGTCGCCAGGTGGCGATCCTGGTCCCCACCACCCTGCTCGCCCAGCAGCACTACAACAGCTTCCGCGACCGCTTTGCCGACTGGCCGGTGACCGTGGAGGTAATGAGCCGCTTCAAGTCCGCCAAGGAAGTGAACGCCGCCGTCGCCGATCTGGCCGAGGGCAAGATCGACATCGTCATCGGCACCCACAAGTTGCTGTCGGACGATGTGAAGATCAAGAACCTGGGCCTGGTGATCATCGACGAAGAGCACCGCTTTGGCGTGCGCCAGAAAGAACAGCTCAAGGCCCTGCGCAGTGAAGTCGACATCCTCACCCTCACCGCCACGCCAATTCCGCGCACGCTGAACATGGCGGTATCGGGCATGCGCGACCTGTCGATCATCGCCACGCCACCGGCGCGTCGTTTGTCGGTGCGCACCTTCGTGATGGAGCAGAACAAGAGCACGGTCAAGGAAGCCCTGCTGCGCGAACTGCTGCGCGGCGGCCAGGTGTATTACCTGCACAACGATGTGAAAACCATCGAGAAGTGCGCCGCCGACCTCGCCGAACTGGTACCTGAGGCCCGTATCGCTATCGGCCACGGGCAGATGCGCGAGCGCGAACTCGAACAGGTAATGAGCGACTTCTATCACAAGCGTTTCAACGTGCTGATCGCCTCGACCATCATCGAGACCGGCATCGACGTGCCGAGTGCCAACACCATCATCATCGAGCGCGCCGACAAGTTCGGCCTGGCGCAACTGCACCAACTGCGCGGCCGCGTCGGGCGTAGTCACCACCAGGCTTATGCGTACCTGCTGACACCACCGCGCCAGCAGATCACTTCCGATGCGGAAAAACGCCTGGAGGCGATCGCCAATACCCAGGACCTCGGCGCGGGCTTTGTACTGGCCACCAACGACCTGGAAATCCGGGGTGCCGGCGAGTTGCTCGGCGATGGCCAGAGCGGGCAGATCCAGGCGGTGGGTTTCACGCTGTATATGGAGATGCTCGAACGCGCGGTAAAAGCCATCCGCAAAGGCGAACAACCGAACCTCGACCAACCCTTGGGCGGCGGCCCGGAGATCAACCTGCGCTTGCCTGCGTTGATTCCCGAAGACTACCTGCCGGATGTGCATGCACGGTTGATCCTGTACAAGCGCATTGCCTCGGCGGCCGACGAAGAAGGCCTCAAGGACTTGCAGGTAGAGATGATCGACCGCTTCGGCCTGCTGCCGGAGCCGACCAAGAACCTGGTGCGCCTGACCCTGCTCAAGTTGCAGGCCGAGCAGTTGGGCATCAAGAAAGTCGACGCCGGGCCGCAAGGCGGGCGTATCGAGTTCGAAGCGCAGACGCCGGTCGACCCGTTGGTGCTGATCAAGCTGATCCAGGGCCAGCCCAACCGCTACAAGTTCGAAGGGGCTACGCTGTTCAAGTTCATGGTGCCGATGGAACGTGCCGAAGAACGCTTCAACACCTTGGAGGCGCTGTTTGAACGCCTCATTCCGAAATCCGTTTAAGGACGCCCCCATGCGCGTGTTCCGCATTTTGAGCCTGTTGTTGGTGGTACTCGCACCTTCGGCCTTTGCCGACAGCCTGTATCAGGTGGAAATGATCCTGGTGCGCCAGAATGCGGAACCGGTGATCAACAGCCGCGCCGCCCCGGAAAACTGGGATGCGGGCGCGCCGCGCCTGGGTGAGCGAATGAGCCCGCCGCGCCTGGGTAATATCGTCGACAAGCTGCGCGCCGACGCCAACTACACGGTGCTCGCCCACAAAGCCTGGGAACAGAACCTGGGCGAGCAACCGGTGAAGGTGGCGATCACCGATGGCCAGGAGCAATTCGGCCAGTTCCCTATCGAAGGGGTGTTGAGCCTGCAACTGGGGCGCTTTACCGATATCGACGCGGATTTCTGGATCAACCAGTTCGACGGCAACGGCAGCGTGATTAACAGCGAACACTTGAGCCAGAAAGACGTGCGCACCAAGAACAACCAGCTCAACTACCTGGACGGCGGCCACCTGGCGCTGCTGATCAAGATCACCTCGCTGACCGCCAATCCACCCAGCGCACCACCGCCCGACCTTCAGGACTGATTGCGCGCCATGCCCCTGACGTCGTCGTTGACCAAACCCCTGGCCCCTTCGTGGGCCAACCGCTTCAAAGAGCAAAGCCTTGAGCGCGGGCGGCGCTACGCCCTGGAAAACCGCGTGCGCATCGTCGAGTGCGGCGACAGCACCATCACCGCCAGTTGCGAAGGCTCGGGCGGCAACGTTTACCGCCAGACCATCTCACTGCGCGAATCGGCCAAGGGCCTGCTGATCCTGGTGGACAGCCGCTGCACGTGCCCGGTGCACACCAACTGCAAACACATCGCGGCGGTGCTGCTCAAGGTCCAGGAAACCCTGGCCTACCCGGCAGCGGCCCAGGATGCGCAACTGCTGGAAAAGCTCCAGGCAGTGCTGGATAACCGCGTGGTCCTGCCCCAGGTGGTGATGGACGACGTGCAACCGGTGCCCCGCCTGTGGCTGGCCAGCGTGGAGTTCAGCGCGTTCGAGCCGCGCAACGGCAAGATGCAGCGCTATATCCAGCACCGTGCGGCGTTGTCGTTCAACTACCTGGGCAACTATGTCAGCGGGCAAAAGAATGCCGACATCATTGTGCGCCAGGAGACCCAGAGCCTGCGGATCAAGCGCCATCCCGAGCAAGAACAGGCCTATCGCGAACACCTGCGCCTGCTTGGTTTCAAGATCGCCACGCGCCAGAGCAAGGCCCTGCCGGAAAGTGCCGGCGAGCTGTTCGAGATGGTCAATGACAGCGCCTGGCTGAACTTCACCCTCAATGTGTCGCCCACCTTACGCGCCGAAGGCTGGGAGCTGCAGATCGATGAAGACTTCGGCTTTGACCTCAGCCCCGTCGATGACTGGTATGCCACCGTCGATGAAGGGCCGGAACGCGATTGGTTCGACCTGGAGCTGGGCATCATCGTCAACGGCGAACGTTTGAGCCTGCTGCCGATCCTGCTGAACCTGATGCGCTCCCACACCGAGATTCTCAACCCCGAGAAACTCGCGCGGCGCCGCGATGAAGAGCTGATCCTGGTGAACATCCCTGGCCTGCCCAACGGCCACGGCCCGCTGCAAGTGGCGCTGCCCTACGGCCGCTTGAAGCCGGTGCTGGCGACCCTCGGCGAGTTTTACCTGCAAGAAGCCGGCACCACCGCGCTGCGCCTGGCCAAGGCCGACGCCATACGCCTCAACCCGCTGGAAGACCTGCCACTGCAATGGGAAGGCGGCGAGAAGATCCGCAACTTCGCCCAGCGCCTGCGCGATATCAAGGATTTCACCTGCGCGGCGCCTGAAGGCTTGAATGCGACCTTGCGCCCCTATCAGCTGGAAGGCTTGAGCTGGATGCAGTCACTGCGCCAACTGGAGGTGGGTGGGATACTCGCGGATGACATGGGCCTGGGTAAAACCCTGCAAACCCTGGCGCATATTCTTACCGAGAAAATCGCCGGGCGCCTTGATCGGCCGTGCATGGTCGTGATGCCTACCAGCCTGATCCCGAATTGGCTCGATGAGGCTGCGCACTTCACCCCGCAGCTGAGAGTGCAGGCACTTTATGGCGCGGGGCGTAAGAAACATTTCGCCAACCTGAATGACTACGACCTGCTGCTGACCACCTACGCCCTGCTGCCCAAGGACATCGAACAGCTCGCCGCCCTGCCCTTGCACGTCTTGATCCTGGATGAAGCGCAGTACATCAAGAACCCGTCCAGCAAGGCGGCCCAGGCCGCGCGCGAGCTGAATGCCCGCCAGCGCCTGTGCCTGAGCGGCACGCCCTTGGAAAACCACTTGGGCGAGCTGTGGTCGCTGTTCCACTTCCTGCTGCCGGGTTGGCTGGGCGACGTGAAGAGTTTCAACCGTGATTACCGCGTGCCGATTGAAAAACGCGCCAGCGAGGTGCGATTGCAGCACCTCAACGGCAGGATCAAACCCTTCCTGCTGCGCCGTACCAAGGAGCAAGTGGCAACCGAACTGCCGCCCAAGACCGAGATTATCCACTGGGTCGACCTCAACGAGGCCCAGCGCGACGTGTACGAAACCATGCGCCTGGCCATGGATAAAAAGGTCCGCGACGAAATCACCCGCAAAGGCGTGGCCCGCAGCCAGATCATCATCCTTGAAGCGCTGCTGAAACTGCGCCAGGTGTGCTGCGACCTGCGGCTGGTCAACGACGCTACCCTGCCCGCCCGTGGCAGCAGCTCGGGCAAGCTCGACAGCCTGATGGACATGCTCGATGAGCTGTTTGCCGAGGGCCGCCGGATCCTGCTGTTCTCACAGTTCACCTCGATGCTGAGCCTGATCGAGGCTGAGCTGAAAAAACGCGGGATTGCTTACGCTCTGTTGACCGGCCAGACCCGGGATCGACGTACACCGGTGAAAGACTTCCAGAGCGGCAAGCTGCAGATCTTTTTGATCAGCCTGAAAGCCGGTGGCGTAGGTTTGAACCTGACCGAAGCCGACACGGTTATCCACTATGACCCCTGGTGGAACCCGGCCACGGAAAACCAGGCCACCGACCGTGCGTACCGCATCGGGCAGGAAAAGCCGGTGTTTGTGTACAAGATGATTGCCCGAGGCACGGTGGAGGAGAAAATTCAGCACTTGCAGAAGGAGAAGTCCGATCTGGCGGCGGGCGTGCTGGATGGGCGTACGACTGGGGACTGGCAGTTGGGCAATGATGAGATTGAGGCGTTGTTTGCGCCGCTGCCCAACAAGCAAGAGAAGCGCTGACTGTTAGGCCGCCTTCGCGAGCAAGCCCGCTCCCGCACTTGAATGTATTCACAAATCAAAATGTGGGAGCTGGCTTGCCTGCGATGGCCGCGCCGCGGTCTTCAGCCGATCAACTGCGCATCCCGCAACGCAGTAAGCGCTGTCAGCCAACGCGGGTCCTGCTTATAGTCCGTCGAGGCAACCGCCTGCCCACGCATACGTGCAATCCGCGCCGAGGGCGTGACCTTCATCCGCTGCGCTGCACTGAGCGCCAACTCGGCCGCCGCACGGTCATTGCACACCAAGCCCATGTCACAACCGGCGGTCAGCGCCGCTTCGATACGACTGGCCGCATCGCCGACCACATGGGCGCCGGCCATGGACAGGTCATCGCTGAAGATCACCCCGTCGAACTGCAACTCACCGCGCAGAATGTCCTGCAACCAGCGGCGTGAGAAGCCGGCGGGCTGGGCATCGACCTGCGGGTAGATGACGTGCGCCGGCATCACGGCGGCCAGTTGCTTGCTCAGGCGTGCGAAAGGCACCAGGTCATTGGCGCGAATCTGTTCCAGGCTGCGCTCGTCCGTGGGAATAGCGACGTGGGAATCGGCCTCGGCCCAACCGTGGCCAGGGAAGTGCTTGCCGGTGGCGGCCATGCCGGCGCTGTTCATACCGCGGATAAAGGCACCGGCCAGTACGGCAGCGCGCTCGGGGTCACCTTCAAAGGAGCGGGTGCCGACCACGGCGCTGCGTTGGTAGTCGAGGTCCAGCACTGGGGCAAAACTCAGGTCCAGGCCCACCGCAAGCACTTCGGTGGCCATGATCCAACCGCATTGTTCGGCCAGGTATTCGGCGTTGGGGTTATCCGCCAGCGCACGCATGGCCGGCAGGCGCACGAAGCCTTGGCGCAGACGCTGCACGCGGCCGCCCTCCTGGTCCACGGCCAGCAGCAAATCCGGACGCACTGCGCGAATGGCTGCGCTCAACTCGCGAACCTGGCGCGGGTGCTCGATATTGCGCGCAAAAATGATCAGGCCGCCCACTTCCGGTTGGCGCAACAGGTGACGATCCTCGGCCGTGAGCCAGGTACCGGCGACGTCGACCATCAAAGAACCTTGCAGGGCAGCAGTCATAAACCTTCCTTAAATAACGCACACAACCCGTCGTCCTTGCCAGGCACGGCAAGGACGACAGGTTGCGAATAAATAGCTGAAATCGGCATGGCGGCTAGCTTAGCGGATGCAAGCGGCCGCGCCCACCCGCAGCGATCAAACCTTGGCGGCGACCGGTACGGTTTTGCTGCGTGGGCGTAACTGGGCGGCGGCCATGGCCGGATCGCTGACGCCGGTTTCGGCGCGCATGCCAGCGGCGAGGAACGGCACCATCAAGCGCATGACTTGCTCGATGGAAGTGTTTACGCCGAAATCGGTCTCGGCAATTGCCCGCAACGCTTTGATACCAGACATGCTGAAGGCTGCGGCGCCGAGCATGAAATGCACGCGCCAGAACAGTTCGATAGGCGGAATACGCGGGGCCGCTTCGTTGACCAGCAGCATATAGCGGCGGAACACCTTGCCGTACATGTCTTCCAGGTAACGGCGCAAGTGGCCCTGGCTCTGGCTGAACGCCAGGCCCAACAGGCGCATGAAGATCGACAGGTCGTTGCCACTGCGAGGCTGCACAACCAACGCTTGCTCCACCAGGATTTCCAGCAGCTCTTCCAGGCTGGGCTTGTGATCGGCCTTGGCCTGGCGGCGTTCCAGCTCACGGTCGAGGCTTGCGCAGAACGGGCCCAGAAAGCGTGAGAATACCGCCTGGATCAGGGCCTTTTTCGAGCCGAAATGATAGTTCACAGCAGCCAGGTTGACCCCAGCCTTGCTGGTGATCAGCCGCAATGAAGTTTCAGCAAATCCTTTTTCCGCGAACAATTGCTCGGCAGCATCGAGAATGCGTTCAACGGTTTCCGACTGGGCCATGGCTACTCCGCCTGACAAACACTTGTTTGAAACATACGTTTCAGAGTGTGTCTTGTCAAGCCTGCAGGTCCGCTTTGCGGCTGGTCGGTCATCTGTTTCATCGCTATTTAATCACATCCTCGCAGCTCTGTAGGCAGCGCCGCATCTGCTGTGTAGGACGGCTGACGGATGACCGTCCAGCGGAGCCGCTAAAAAGGATGATTGCCAAGCGCAGTTCACTGTATATAATCCCAGTCACTGTATAAAAAGACAGAGCGATCAACATGCTAAAACTGACGCCACGCCAAGCTGAGATTCTGGCTTTTATCAAGCGCTGCCTTGATGACAATGGTTACCCGCCTACCCGTGCGGAGATTGCCCTGGAGCTGGGGTTCAAATCCCCGAACGCCGCCGAGGAACACCTCAAGGCCCTCGCTCGCAAAGGTGCGATCGAGATGACCCCAGGTGCTTCGCGGGGTATTCGTATCCCTGGCTTCGAAGCCAAGGCCGACGAGTCGACATTGCCGATCATCGGCCGCGTCGCCGCAGGTGCGCCGATCCTGGCGCAGCAGCACGTCGAGGAATCCTGCAACATCAACCCGACCTTCTTCCATCCCCGCGCCGACTACCTGTTGCGCGTTCACGGCATGAGCATGAAGGACGTGGGCATCTTTGACGGTGACCTGCTGGCGGTCCATACCACCCGCGAAGCTCGCAATGGCCAGATCGTCGTGGCCCGTATCGGCGACGAGGTCACGGTCAAACGCTTCAAACGTGAAGGCAGCAAGGTCTGGCTCCTGGCCGAAAACCCTGAGTTTGCCCCGATCGAAGTCAACCTGAAAGACCAGGACCTGGTGATCGAAGGCTTGAGTGTCGGCGTCATTCGCCGCTAAAGGAGGCATCATGCAGCTCGTACACACCCCACAACACGCACAACTGTCGCTGTTCGAGGCCTTCATGGCCCAACCCCTTGCGCCAATCCTCAAGGAAACGGTCGAAGCCCCCTGGGGCGGCGAACCTGAGGCGTTCAGTGAATTGTCGTTGCGCGGTGCGGCTGAGAGCTGCCTGAACCTGCTGGCACCTATCCTGCGCGAATTAAGCGAAGATCAGGACGCCCGCTGGCTGACACTGATCGCCCCGCCCGCCAGCCTCACCCAGGCCTGGCTGCGGGACGCCGGGCTCAACCGCGAGCGCATCCTGTTGCTGCAACCACGCGGCGCGCAAAGCGCCCAGCAGCTTACTTGCGAAGCCTTGCGTCTAGGCCGTAGCCATACGGTGGTGAGCTGGTTGAACCCTTTGAATGCAAGCGCCAAGCAGCAACTGATCAGCGCTGCGCGCATGGGTGATGCGCAGAGTTTAAATATTCGATTGGGGTAATGACGGGCGCGCCACAAACGCAGCCTTCACCAAGGACTCAGTGAAGAACGCGCGGCCCTTCTTCTTTCTCCGGCTCGCCTTCGGCAAGGCGACCTGCCATCTGTACGCCCACGCTCAACATGGCTTTAGCCACTTCGACGTGCTGACCTTGCAGGAAGACTTTGGCGTCTTCGGAGAAATCCAGAATAACCAGAGAACCCTCGTCCTCCGCCCGGCGCAGTTCGATTCGGCCGTCAGGCAGTTCAACAATTTCCAGAAAGGACGTTGGCATAAAAGTCTGTTCTCCACGAAAGGCCTGGGATTATATCAGTCATCCACCCAGCCTCGCAGAGGATATGGACAGGTTTGTTGACGGCTTGATGAATGGTGCCCTGGGCAACACGCTAATCAATGTGGGAGCTGGCTTGCCTGGGATGGCGGAGTATCAGCAAATAATCAGCAAACGGACCCACCGCTATCGCAGCATAAGTATCTATACAACTTTGTAAGCCGTAGCAGCCAACGGTAACCACGATGCGAAGCGAGCAGCTCTTGATCTGCTCTTGATCTGCTTTTGATCTTGATCTCAGGCGCCCCGTTAAACCACGCTGGCCGAACGCAGGCTTGAATTCGTGGGTAACCCGGCAGGACGCCGGGTTAGCCGCCCCGCGCCATGGATGGCGCGTGGCGGCGGCCCACGGATTCAAGCCTGTGTTCGGGCACACCGAGCCTAGGCGAGGGGCCGAGTGGAGGGGCAAGAGCGCTTTGGTTACTTTCGCGCTTTTCGAAAGTGACCCGCCGTCAGGCGGAACCCTAAGTGGCCGTAACCGCAGGAATGGATATGTACTCGGTATAACAGGGTCGCCTGCCAGACCGCCTTCGCGAGCCCGCTCCCACAGGTTGAACGCGGGGCATCAGGTCGATAGGTGTCGGCTGGCAGGCCGTCATCGCAGGCAAGCCAGCTCCCACAGTTTGATCGCGGGGCGTCAGGTCGATAGGTATCGGCTTTCAGACAAGCCCCCACATATGGATCCTAGAGCGTCAGGTACATAAGCGTCGGCTGTCCGGTCGTCACGGGAGCAAGCTCCCTCGCCACAGGTTCAGCGTCGCTCCGAAGCCAGCCCCCACATTTGCTTAGTGCAAACCCTTCAGCACTCGTTCAACCCTTCACGAAAACGCAGCGCCATCTTCTTCAGTTCCTGGCGCCAGCCTTCCAATTCCTCACGGCTCAAAGGCTTGGGCTCATCCTGCTCCAATGCCACGGCGACGATCAGCGGCTGGGTAACATCCCCCTTGGGCACATGGGGAATACGCGGTGGCTGAAACATATCCGCATGGGCCTTGAGCAGCCGCGCCACCCAACTGTCAGGGCTTTGGGCCATTTCCACCAACTCGGCCAACTCGGGGATCGCCATGGAATCCAACACTTCACGATTCATGATCATTTCCGCCCGAGGCGCGCCCGCTTGGGGCAAGCGATAGAACCCGGCGATTTCATGGCACAGCCCCAGCAAGGCACCGTACAGGTGGAACAACGCCGCTTCGCGCCCCGCCTGTACCAGCGCGATGGCATTCATCTCTTTCCCTTCCTCGGCACGGCCAAGGGCCTCCAGGGATAAACCCGCGAAGTAAATTTTCTGATTGGTACGGGTATAGAGTTCGTTGGCCATGACGGCAATCTCCACAACGAATAGGCGTGATGCTGGCTGTGTAGGAGCGAGCTTGCTCGCGAAAAACCTCCAGGCACCGTAGGGTGCCAGGTTTCCGGCGTTTTCGTTAACGATCTTCGCGAGCAAGCTCGCTCCTACAGTAAGCAAAAGCCGTCTATACAGACGGCTTTTGGCGTTAACAGACTAGCGGATCAAGCGCCTTGGCGCTTGTCCTCGACCTTCCACTTGCCGCCGTCGTAGAACGCTTTCCAGCCAGTCGGCTTGCCGTCCACTTCGGTCTGCACGTACTGCTCCTTGGTCTTGCGGCTGTAGCGGATCACGGCTGGGCGACCATCCGGGTCCTTCTTCGGCGCTTCACACAGGAAGTGGTACTTCGGATCGATCTCGTCCTTGTGCGGCACGATCTCCATCACCAGCGGCGCACGGGTCTCGCGGTTTTTCGGGAACTGGCTCGCAGCCAGGAACAGCCCCGAAGCGCCGTCACGCAGGATGTAGGTGTCGTTGACCTTCTCGCACTTGAGCTCAGGCATCTTCACCGGGTCCATCTTCGGCGGCGCCGCATCCCCGCTTTTCAGCAGTTTGCGGGTGTTTTTGCACGTCGGGTTGGTGCAACCGAAGAACTTGCCGAAACGGCCGGTCTTGAGCTGCATCTCACTGCCGCACTTGTCGCATTCCAGGCTCGGGCCTTCATAGCCCTTGATGCGGTAGGTGCCCTCTTCGATCTCGTAGCCGTTGCAATCGGGGTTGTTACCGCAGATGTGCAGCTTGTGCTTCTCGTCCAGCAGGTAAGCGTCCATCGCCGTGCTGCAGATCGGGCAGCGGTGCTTGCCGCGCAACACCAGCGACTCGGACTCACCCTCATCATCAGCCGCAATTTCATCGCCCGGCACCAGGTTGACGGTCGCCTTGCAGCGCTCTTTCGGCGGCAGGCTGTAGCCTGAACAACCGAGGAACACGCCGGTGGAGGCGGTACGAATCTGCATCGGCCGACCGCAGGTGGTGCACGGGATATCCGTCATCACCGGCTGGTTGGCGCGCATCCCGTTCTCAGGGTTCTCGGCCACTTCGAGCTTTTTCTTGAAGTCGCCATAGAACTCGTCGAGCACGTTTTTCCAGTCGCGTTCGCCCTGGGCCACGTCATCGAGGTTCTCTTCCATGCCCGCGGTGAAACCGTAGTCCATCAGGTTGGAGAAGCTCTCCGACAGACGCTCGGTCACGATGTCACCCATCTTTTCCGAATAGAAACGACGGTTGTGCAACGCAACGTAGCCACGGTCCTGGATGGTGGAGATGATCGCCGCGTAGGTCGATGGACGACCTATACCGCGCTTCTCCATCTCTTTGACCAGGCTGGCTTCGGAATAACGCGCCGGCGGCTTGGTGAAGTGCTGGGACGGGTCGAGCTTGATCAGCTTCAACGTGTCGCCCTGGGCCATGTCCGGCAGCACGTCATCATCGCCAGGCTTGGCAATCTGCGGCATCACGCGGGTATAGCCGTCGAACTTGAGGATACGGCCCTTGGCACGCAGCTCGAAATCGCCCGCGCCCACGCTGACGGTAGTAGACAGGTATTGCGCCGGCAGCATCTGGCACGCCAGGAATTGGCGCCAGATCAGCTCGTAGAGGCGCTCAGCGTCGCGCTCCATGCCGCTCAGCTTGGCAGGCGTGGTGTTGGCGTCAGAAGGACGAATCGCTTCGTGAGCCTCTTGTGCGCCTTCCTTGCTGCTGTAGACGTTCGGCTTCTCCGGCAGGTAGGTCTTGCCGAATTCGCTTTCAATATAGGTACGCGCCATCGCCACCGCGTCTTGCGACAGGTTGGTGGAGTCCGTACGCATATACGTGATATAGCCAGCCTCATACAGGCGCTGGGCCATCATCATGGTCTTCTTCACCCCGAAGCCCAGGCGGTTGCTCGCGGCTTGTTGCAGGGTGGAGGTGATGAACGGCGCCGACGGCTTGCTGCTGGTCGGTTTGTCCTCACGCTTGACGATGCTGTAGCTGGAGGCTTTGAGCTTCTCCAGCGCGGCCATGGCCTGGGCTTCGTTCAGCGGTTTGAAGGCCTCGCCTTTCTCACGGGCCACTTCAAAGCGCACATTGGCGCCCTTGGCAGTGCCGAGGTCGGCGTGGACTTCCCAGTACTCTTCAGGGATGAACGCACGGATCTCGCGCTCACGTTCCACCACCAGCTTGACCGCTACCGATTGCACACGGCCGGCGGACAGGCCACGGGCGATCTTCGCCCACAGCAATGGCGAGACCATGTAGCCGACGACGCGGTCGAGGAAGCGACGGGCCTGCTGGGCGTTGACACGGTCGATATCCAGCTCGCCCGGCTTGGAGAACGCTTCCTGGATGGCTTTCTTGGTGATTTCGTTGAACACCACGCGCTTGTAGCGGCTGTCATCACCGCCGATGGCTTCGCGCAGGTGCCAGGCAATGGCTTCCCCTTCGCGGTCCAAGTCCGTCGCGAGATAGATGGTGTCAGCATCTTTGGCGAGCCGGCGCAGCTCTTCGATGACCTTTTCCTTGCCCGGAAGGATTTCGTACTTGGCCTTCCAGCCATGGTCCGGGTCCACACCCATGCGCGAAACCAGTTGCTTGCGCGCTTTTTCTTTAGGCGTGAGTACCGGACCTTCGCCCGCGGCGGCCTTTCCGCGCTTGGCGGCAGGCTCCTTGCTGGCGCTAGCCGAACCGCTGGTGGGCAGGTCTCGGATATGGCCGATACTCGACTTCACCACGTACTCGTTGCCCAAGTACTTGTTGATGGTCTTGGCCTTAGCCGGGGATTCCACAATGACCAGCGATTTGCCCATGGATCGGAAAATTCCTGAATTCGAGAAGTGAAAGGCAGTTGGCGCCTGACGCGGCAACGCTATATATAGTGGCAACCGGATGAGGTCAAGCGCAGCATTCTGCGCGACCTGCCGTTATTGCCCTGTAAAAAGACTGGGTTCGGCCGTGACCAAAGCAAAGCGCGGGACCTGCTCGCCGTCAACTTCGACGGTCTCCAGGAACATGCTCAAAGGGCGCACCCAAAAACCGTATTCGCCATACAGCGCTTGGTAAAACACCACTTCTTCTTCGGTTTCAGAGTGGCGCGCCACACTGAAAACACGGTACTGCGGCCCCTTGTAATGCTGGTAGAGCCCTGGTTCGACTTTCATGCTCTGGCCCTCGTACAAAATTTGTTGAAAAAAAATATTTAAAAGTTCCAAAAAACAAAAACCGGGGCACTGGGCCCCGGCTTCCGTCAACCGAACGTTTAGACGCGTTCGAAGACGGTGGAGATGCCTTGGCCGAGACCAATGCACATGGTTGCAACCCCGAGGTTGCCGCCATTTTGCTTCATCACATTAAGCAAAGTGCCGGAGATACGCGCACCGGAGCAACCGAATGGGTGGCCCAGGGCAATCGCACCGCCGTGCAGGTTAACCTTCTCGTTCATCTTGTCGAGTACTTTCAAATCTTTCAGCACTGGCAGGGCCTGTGCGGCGAAAGCTTCGTTGAGCTCGAAGAAGTCGATATCGGAGATGGAAAGGCCTGCGCGCTTCAAGGCTTTTTGTGTGGCCGGTACTGGACCATAGCCCATGATCGCCGGATCCACACCCGCCACCGCCATCGAACGAATCACGGCCAACGGCTGGATACCCAGGTCCTGGGCACGCTGCGCCGACATCACGATCATGCACGAAGCACCGTCAGTGATCTGCGAGGAAGTACCGGCTGTCACGGTGCCGCCCTTTGGATTGAAGGCTGGCTTGAGGGCCGCCAGGCTTTCCAGGGTGGTGTCCGGACGAATGGTTTCGTCGTAGTCGAACAGTTTCAGAAAACCGTTTTCGTCGTAGCCGTTCATCGGGATGATTTCATCCTTGAACTTGCCTTCCACAGTCGCCTTGTGAGCGAGCTGGTGGGAACGCAGGCCGAAGGCGTCCTGGGCTTCACGGGTGATGCCGTGCATCTTGCCGAGCATTTCCGCGGTCAGGCCCATCATGCCCGAGGCTTTCGCCGCGTAGAGGGACATGTGCGGGTTAGGATCGACGCCGTGCATCATGCTGACGTGGCCCATGTGCTCCACGCCGCCGACCACGAACACATCGCCGTTGCCAGTCATGATCGCTTGCGCAGCGGTGTGCAGCGCGCTCATCGAGGAGCCACACAGGCGGCTGACGGTCTGGCCGGCCGCGGTGTGCGGGATCTGGGTCATCAACGACGCCATGCGCGCGATGTTCCAGCCCTGCTCCAGGGTCTGGTTGACGCAGCCCCAGATCACGTCCTCGACCTCGTTCGGGTCGACCTTGGTGTTGCGCTCCAGCACTTTGCTGATCAGATGCGCCGACATGTCTTCGGCGCGGGTGTTGCGGTGCATGCCGCCCTTGGAGCGGCCCATCGGCGTACGACCGAAGTCGACGATCACGACGTCTCTTGGATTCAAGCTCATAAATATTCTCGCTCTAGTCGTCTGGGCACTTAACCGAAGAAGCTCTGGCCATTCTTGGCCATTTCACGCAGCTTCGCGGTCGGGTGGTACAGCGGGCCCAGATCAGCGTACTGATCAGCCAGGGCAACGAACTGGGCCACACCGATGGAGTCGATGTAACGCAGCGCACCACCACGGAATGGAGGGAAACCAATACCGTACACCAGGCCCATATCGGCTTCGGCGGCGGTTTCAACGATGCCGTCTTCCAGGCAACGCACGGTTTCCAGGCACAGGGCAATCATCATCCAGTTGATGATGTCCTCGTCAGACACCTCACGCTGTTCGTAGATGACCGGAGCGAGTACTTCGTGCACCGATGGGTCGGCCACTTTCTTCTGCTTGCCCTTCTTGTCGGTCTCGTAGGCGTAGAAACCCTTGCCGTTCTTCTGGCCCAGGCGCTTGGCTTCGTAGAGTGCGTCGACAGCCGAACGACGGTCGTCTTTCATGCGGTCCGGGAAGCCTTCAGCCATGACGTCGCGACCGTGGTGGCCGGTGTCGATGCCGACCACGTCCATCAGGTACGCCGGGCCCATTGGCCAGCCGAATTTTTCCATGACCTTGTCGATACGCACAAAATCCACACCGGCGCTGACCAACTTGGCGAAACCGCCGAAGTACGGGAACAGCACGCGGTTGACCAAGAAGCCCGGGCAGTCATTGACCACGATCGGGTTCTTGCCCATTTTCTTGGCGTAGGCAACGGTGGTGGCCACGGCCAGCTCGCTGGACTTCTCGCCACGGATCACTTCTACCAGCGGCATCATGTGCACCGGGTTGAAGAAGTGCATGCCGACGAAGTTTTCCGGACGCTTGAGGGCCTTGGCCAGCAGCGAGATGGAAATGGTCGAAGTGTTGGAGGCCAGGATGGTGTCATCTTTGACCTGGGCTTCCACTTCAGCCAGCACGGCTTGCTTGACCTTCGGGTTTTCGACAACCGCTTCGACCACCAGGTCGACGTGGCCGAAATCGCCGTAGGACAGCGTAGGACGAATGCCGTTAAGCACTTCAGCCATTTTTGCAGCGGTCATGCGGCCTTTATCAACGCGGCCCACCAGCAGCTTGGCGACTTCGGCCAGGCCCTGCTCGATCCCGTGTTCGTTGATGTCTTTCATCAGGATCGGCGTGCCTTTGGACGCCGACTGATAGGCGATACCGCCACCCATGATACCGGCGCCGAGTACGGCAGCCTGTTTCACGTCCTTGGCAATTTCGTCGTAGGCCTTGGCCTTTTTCTTCAGTTCCTGATCGTTCAGGAACAGGCCGATCAGGCTCTGGGCCGCCGAGGTTTTCGCCAGTTTGACGAAGCCTGCCGCTTCCACTTCCAGGGCTTTGTCGCGACCGAAGTTCGCGGCCTTCTGGATGGTCTTGATCGCTTCAACCGGCGCCGGGTAGTTCGGGCCGGCCTGGCCTGCCACGAAACCTTTGGCGGTTTCGAACGACATCATCTGTTCGATGGCGTTGAGCTTGAGTTTTTCCAGCTTCGGTTGACGCTTGGCTTTGTAGTCAAATTCGCCGCTGATGGCGCCCTTGATCAGGTTCAGCGCGGCTTCGGCCAGCTTGTCCGGAGCTACTACAGCGTCGACGGCACCGACTTTCAGTGCGTCTTCAGCCTTGTTTTCCTTGCCGGCGGCGATCCATTCGATCGCGTTGTCAGCACCGATCAGGCGCGGCAGGCGCACGGTACCGCCAAAGCCTGGGTAGATGCCCAGCTTGACTTCCGGCAGGCCGATCTTGGCCGTCGCGGACATGACGCGGAAATCTGCCGCCAGGCACATTTCCAGGCCGCCGCCCAACGCGATGCCATTGATGGCAGCAACGGTCGGCACGTTGAGGTCTTCGAAATCGCTGAAGATCTTGTTGGCTTCGAGGTTGCCAGCCACCAGCTCGGCATCGGGCAGCTTGAAGTTGTCGACGAATTCGGTGATGTCAGCGCCGACGATAAACACGTCCTTGCCGCTGGAGACGATCACGCCCTTGACCGAAGCATCTGCTTTGATGGTGTCTACGGCCTGACGCAGTTCGTTCAGGGTTAGACGGTTGAACTTGTTGACGGACTCACCCTTGAGGTCGAACTTGAGTTCGACGATGCCACTTTCAAGAGCCTTAACCGTGATGGCTTTACCTTCGTAAATCATCAACTGATCTCCACGATATGGAAGCTGAACAGTACACACTGGACGCTGGTCTCTGGTTTGACATTGACAGTTGAATCAATGCTCACGCCAATCCGCCAGGCACACCCGCCAGTGCGATAGTCGGGTTTTGTATGAGTCGTCTGACAGGCAAACGCTCAATTCATACGCCCGTTTGATTTGGGTACGCCACCTTCATCCAATTCCGAGCAATTGTCAATCGCTCCAAAGGCTAGTAAAAACGCGACTTTCCAGTCATTTCAGAACCCGGCCCACAGGCGGGCCACCCGTCAATATTCAAATATTCACAGGATCAATAATAGAAAAGATGTGGGAAAAGGCTGTACAGAAAGGAATACCCGGCTAGGCTAGCGGCAACCTACAGATTTACCGGCCTGCCTGGCCACCTCCAGCCCGATGATGATGTCGGGCTTTTTATTGCCCGGCTTTTGTGTAGGAGCGAGCTTGCTCGCGAAAACCTGGAGAGCGCCGCGTATAGCCTGATTATCCGCGTTATCGTTGGCGATTTTCGCGAGCAAGCTCGCTCCTACAGGGTTTGGGTCAGGCCAGGGCCTTGAGCAGCGTATCGATGTCTTTGAGTACGCTTGCGTCGCCCTTCTCGCCCCAATACAAAGCAATCATCTGTTTGTCGGCCTCGACCTTGTAGACGTTCGCCGGCAGCGTTGCAAAATGCGGCAACAACTTCTCATCCACACAAGGCTCACGCCACTGATTGACCCACAGCCCCGGCTCCATCTGCCAGTAACTCCAGGTCGCGGGCATGCTGCCACGCCGTGGTCGGCAGTACTGCGCGCAAGGGCTCGGCGGCTCCTGTTTGAGCCAGTGCGGCCACTCCTGAGGCGCCAACTGCATGGCCAAGCCGATGCGGCGTGCCTCCATGCGCAGGGCCATGCGCCCGCTCTGCTGGCGCGAAGGACGCAGCCATACCAGGGGGCTCAAAACCACCGCAAGGATTGACACCACTATCCAGACCGTCATATGTGTACTCCCGAATTTCTAGATGAGCGGATTTGATCTGCGGCAACCCCATCCGCTTGAAAGCAGCCATACTGAACTTATTGCAGTCCCCTGGAGGAACGCCTCATGCCCTACAAACATATTCTGGTCGCTGTCGACCTGACCGAAGAGTGCGATCCAGTGATCAAGCGCGCACAGGAATCCGCGATTGCCAATGGCGCCAAACTGTCGCTGGTGCACATCGTCGAGCCCATGGCGATGGCCTTTGGTGGTGACGTGCCGATGGACCTTTCCCAGCTGCAGCAGCAACAATTCGACCAGGCCAAGGAGCGCCTGGACCGTTTGATTCTCAAATACCCGCACCTGAAAAAGGAAGACTGCCACCTGACATACGGCCAACCGCGCCAGGAAATTCACCACTTGGCCAAGGAACAGGGTTGTGACCTGATCGTAGTGGGTAGCCATGGGCGCCACGGCTTGGCCTTGCTGCTGGGCTCGACCGCCAATGATGTATTGCACGGCGCGCCGTGCGATGTACTGGCCGTCAAACTGGTAAAGAGTTCGTAAGACCGATGAAGGTCTAATGTGGGAGCTGGCTTGCCTGCGATAGCAGCCTGTCAGTTGATGCATCAGGTGGCTGATACACCGCTATCGCAGGCAAGCCAGCTCCCACAGTTGGATCGCATTTCATATTAAAAAGCCTCGCGCTCATAGGAATGAACGCCAGGCTTTTCAGTGCTGCAAGATCACTCAGGCATCCAACTCGGCCCAACGCTCAACCAACGCTTCCAGCTCCTGGTTCAACGTCTCCAAAGAGGCGATGACCTTGGCGGTCTCTGCCGCAGGGCGCAGGTAGAAACCAGCGTCAGCCATTTCCGCTTCGACCGCAGCAATCTGCTGTTCCTTGGCGTCGATATCACCCGGCAAGGCTTCCAGCTCGCGCTGCAACTTATAGCTCAGCTTTTTCTTGGCCGGCGCAGCGTCAGCCGCCGGTGCAGGCGCTTCGGCAGCGACCGGAGCCACCACCGCCGTGTTCAAGTCTGCTTTGCCCGACTTGCTCTCGGTTACGCCCAGCAGGCGCGGCGAGCCGCCCTGACGCAGCCAGTCCTGATAACCGCCCACGTATTCACGCACCTTGCCTTCACCTTCGAAGACCAGGGTGCTGGTGACCACGTTGTCGAGGAATTCCCGGTCGTGGCTGACCATCAGCACAGTGCCGTTAAAGGTCAGCAAGACCTCTTCCAGCAGTTCCAGGGTTTCCACGTCGAGGTCGTTGGTCGGTTCGTCGAGTACCAGCAAGTTGGCCGGCTTGCTGAACAGCTTGGCCAGCAGCAGGCGCGCGCGCTCACCACCCGACAGCGCCTTGACCGGCGTACGTGCACGCTGCGGGCTGAACAGGAAGTCGCCCAGGTAGCTGAGTACGTGGCGGCTCTGGCCGTCGATGTCGATAAAGTCGCGGCCTTCGGCGACGTTGTCGATCACGGTCTTTTCCAGGTCCAACTGGTGGCGCAACTGGTCAAAGTAGGCCACGTCGATGCGAGTGCCCTCTTCGACCTTGCCGCTGGTCGGTTGCAGGCCGCTGAGCATCAGCTTGAGCAACGTAGTCTTGCCGGTACCGTTGGCGCCCAGCAGGCCGATACGGTCGCCGCGCTGCAGGACCATGGAGAAGTCCTTGATCAGGAACGGGCCGTCCGGGTGATGGAAGCTGACGTTCTCCAGCACCATCACTTGCTTGCCCGACTTGTCGGCAGTATCGAGCTGGATATTGGCCTTGCCGGTGCGCTCGCGGCGCTCACTGCGCTCGACGCGCAAGGCTTTCAAGGCACGTACGCGGCCTTCGTTACGGGTGCGACGGGCCTTGATGCCCTGGCGGATCCAGACTTCTTCCTGGGCCAGCTTCTTGTCGAACAGCGCGTTGGCGGTTTCTTCGGCCGCCAGGGCGGCTTCCTTGTGCACCAGGAAGCTAGCGTAGTCGCCGTTCCAGTCGATCAGGCCGCCACGGTCCAGTTCGAGGATGCGCGTGGCCAGGCTCTGCAGGAAAGCACGGTCGTGCGTGATAAACAGCACGGCGCCTTGGAAGTCCTTGATGGCTTCTTCAAGCCAGGCGATGGCGCCAATGTCCAGGTGGTTGGTCGGTTCGTCGAGCAGCAGCAGGTCCGGCTCGGACACCAGGGCCTGGGCCAGCAGCACGCGACGACGCCAGCCGCCGGACAATTCGGCGAGGGTCTTGTCGGCCGGCAGTTGCAGGCGGCTCAGGGTGCTGTCCACCAGTTGCTGCAAGCGCCAGCCGTCACGGGCTTCGAGGTCTTGCTGGACGTGCATCAGCTTGTCGAGGTCTTCCTCGGTGACGCAGTTCTGCGCCAGGTGATGGTATTGCGCGAGCAACTCGCCAACGCCATCCAGGCCTTCGGCAACCACGTCGAACACTGTCCGTCCGTCGGCCACCGGCAATTCTTGCGGCAATTCGCCGATCTTGAGGCCCGGGGCACGCCACACAGAGCCGTCATCGGGCTTCTGGTCGCCTTTTACCAGCTTCATCATGCTGGACTTGCCGGTGCCGTTGCGGCCGATGATGCACACCCGCTCACCACGGGCGATCTGCCAGGACACCTTGTCCAACAACGGCATGGCGCCGAAAGCAAGGGACACATCGCTGAATTTGAGCAGGGTCATACGCTTCTCCAAAAACTGGGCGCGCATTCTACCTGATGTGAGGGTGGGATGCGGTCGGCATTTTCTCTATTGACACGTTCTGTAGGACATTTCCGGCGAACTTGAACGAACCAGCCGGCAAAGCTTTCGCGGGCCGCTGGCAAAAGGCTAAGCTAGGGGCAATCAGTGTCGGCAGTGCCGGTGCTAGTCGTGATTTCTCTGCACGGACGTCTCATGCGCAGTCGCCTTTTCAACTTTTTATCTTGTCTGCTTCTTTCCGCCACTGCCGTTCAATCCGCCCAGGCGGTGGACCTCACCACTCAACGCCAGTATTACGATCAAGCCAAACGCGCCCTGGCCAAGGGCGACAGCGGCCCCTACATGCAATACAGCCAAGCCCTGGCCGATTACCCGCTCACGCCCTACCTGGCCTATGACGAGCTGACCGCGCGCCTGAAAACCGCGAGCAACGAGGAAATCGAACAATTCCTCGCCAAACACGGCGACCTGCCCCAGGCCAACTGGATGAAACTGCGTTGGCTGCGCTGGCTGGCCGAACGTGGCGATTGGCAGACCTTTGAAAAGTACTACGACACCAAGCTCAATTTCGTCGAGCTGGACTGCCTGCATGGCCAGTACCAGCTCAGCCACAACCTGAAAGCCGAAGGCTACAAGACTGCCGAAAAGCTGTGGATGACCGGCAAATCCCAGCCCGCCGCCTGTGACGTCACGTTTGGCCAATGGGCCGCTGCCGGCCAACTCACCGAGCAGAAGATCTGGGAGCGCGCCAAGCTCGCCGCCGAAGCGCGTAACTACGCGCTGGCCAATAGCCTGGTGAAAACCCTGCCCACCCTCGGCGCCCAAGGCCGCTTGATGGTGGATGTTGCGCAAAAGCCCGACATGCTCAGCGACCCGTCACGCTTCCAGCCGGCCACCGAGGCCATGGCTGACGCCGTGGGCCTGGGCCTGCGTCGCCTGGCGCGCCAGGATCCGGACAAAGCCATGTCGCTGCTCGACGGTTACGCCAGCAGCATGCACTTCTCCCGTGACGAAAAAGTGTCGATTGCCCGCGAGATCGGCTTGACCCTGGCCAAGCGCTTCGACCCGCGCGCGCTGGAGGTCATGACCAAGTACGACCCCGAACTGCGCGACAATACGGTCTCCGAATGGCGCCTGCGCCTGTTGTTGCGCCTGGCGCGCTGGGAAGACGCCTACCAGTTGACCCGTAAGCTCCCACAAGACCTGGCCACCACCAACCGCTGGCGCTACTGGCAGGCGCGCAGCCTGGAGCTGGCCGAGCCGAAAAACCCGCAGGCTTTGGTGCTGTACAAAAACGTCGCCAAGGAGCGGGACTTCTACGGTTTCCTCGCCGCTGACCGCTCCAAATCGCCTTATCAGTTGAACAACAAGCCGCTAGTGATGAGCCAGGCCCTGGTCAACAAGGTCCGCAACACCCCAGGCGTGCGCAGGGCCCTGGAGTTCTACGCCCGCGGCCAGATCGTCGACGGTCGCCGTGAGTGGTACCACGTCAGCCGTCATTTCAACCGTGACGAGATGGTGGCCCAGGCCAAACTGGCCTACGACATGAAGTGGTACTTCCCGGCGATCCGCACCATCAGCCAGGCGCAGTACTGGGACGACCTGGACATCCGCTTCCCGATGGCCCACCGCGACACCCTGGTGCGCGAAGCCAAGGTACGCGGCCTGCACTCCAGTTGGATCTTTGCCATCACCCGCCAGGAAAGCGCGTTTATGGATGACGCCCGTTCCGGCGTTGGCGCCAGCGGCCTGATGCAACTGATGCCCGGCACCGCCAAGGAAACCGCACGCAAATTCAGTATCCCCCTGGCCTCCCCGGCCCAAGTGCTGGACCCGGATAAAAACATCCAGCTCGGCGCTGCCTACCTGAGCCAGGTGCACAGCCAGTTCAACGGCAACCGCGTGCTCGCCTCCGCTGCCTACAACGCCGGCCCCGGCCGCGTGCGCCAATGGCTGCGCGGCGCAGACCACCTGAGTTTCGACGTGTGGGTGGAAAGCATCCCCTTCGACGAAACCCGCCAGTATGTGCAGAACGTGCTGTCTTATTCGGTGATCTACGGGCAGAAGCTCAACTCACCGCAACCGTTGGTGGATTGGCATGAGCGGTACTTCGACGACCAGTAGGAGCGAGCTTGCTCGCGAAGAACGTCAACGCTAACGCGTGCTTCCTGGATAAACGCGGCGCCTGTGAGTTTTTCGCGAGCAAGCTCGCTCCTACAGAGGCGCCATTGCCCGCATCGAGAGATGCGGGCATTTTTTATTTCACCTGTTCATCTCCATCGTTGAACTGCAACGCCGCCAACCGCGCATACAACGGATTGCTCGCAATCAACTGCTGATGCGTGCCCACCGCCACCAGCTTGCCCTGGTCCATTACCGCAATGCGGTCGGCATTCTTCACCGTGGCCAAACGATGCGCGATGACCAGCGTGGTGCGCCCCTGCATGAGCTGCGGCAGGGCTTGTTGGATCAGGTGTTCGCTCTGAGCGTCGAGGGCGCTGGTGGCTTCGTCCAGTAGCAGGATCGGCGCGTCGACCAGCAAGGCGCGGGCGATGGCCAGGCGTTGGCGCTGGCCGCCAGAGAGGCCCTGGCCACTTTCGCCGAGGTGGGTTTGGTAGCCGTCGGGCATTTGCAGGATGAAGTCGTGGGCGTGGGCAATACGCGCGGCGGCTTCCACCTGGGCGGTGGTGGCGGACGGGTTGCCGTAGCGGATGTTGTCCTCGACGCTGCCGAAGAACAACGCCGGGCTCTGGGACACCAGGGCGAAATGGCGCCGCAGGTCCAGGGGGTCTAGCTCGGTCAGCGGCTGGCCTTCGAGCAGGATTCGGCCTTGCTGGGGGTCGTAGAAGCGCAGCAGCAGATCGAAAATCGTCGACTTGCCCGCACCGGACGGCCCTACCAAGGCCAGGGTTTCGCCCGGGTTGATGGTCAGGTTCAAGCCGTCGATGGCATAGCTGTCCGGTCGCGAAGGATAGGAAAAGCGTAGGTCCTGCAGTTCCATGCGGCCGCTGACCCGTTCCGGCAAACGTACACCGCCAGTGGCCGGCGCCTGGATGTCGCTGCCTGACTGCAACAGCTCACCGATCCGCTCCGCCGCCCCAGCGGCACGCTGCAACTCGCCGAGCACTTCGCTCAGGGTGCCAACGGCGCTGCCGACAATCAGGCTGTAGAACACGAACGCCGCCAGCTCACCGCCGGAAATACGCCCGCTGATCACGTCCATGCCGCCCACCCACAGCATCACGCCCACCGCACCGAGCACCAGCATGATCACCAGGGTAATCAGCCAGGAGCGCTGCAAGATGCGCTTACGTGCGGTGATGAAGGCGTCCTCGACGGTGACGGCAAAGCGCTGTTCGTCCTGCACCTGATGGTTATAGGCCTGCACGGTCTTGATCTGGCCCAAGGTCTCGGCGACATAGCTGCCAACGTCCGCGATACGGTCCTGGCTCAAACGCGACAGGCTGCGCACCCGACGTCCGAAAATCAGGATCGGCGCCAGCACCAGCGGCAACGCCACCACCACGATGCTGGTGAGTTTGGGGTTCGTGATAAACAGCAACACGATGCCGCCGATGACCATAAGGGCATTGCGCAAAAACAGCGACAGCGATGAGCCGATCACCGATTGCAGCAAGGTGGTGTCGGTGGTCAGCCGCGACTGGATTTCGGAGCTGCGGTTGTTCTCGTAGAAGCCTGGGTGCAGGTAGATCAGGTGGTTGAACACTTGCCGGCGAATATCGGCCACCACCCGCTCGCCAATCCACGACACCAGGTAAAACCGCGTGAAGGTGCCCACGGCCAGGCCGAGCACCAGCAGCATGAACAGGCCGATGGACTGGTTGAGCAAGTGCGGCGACTGAGTCATGAAGCCCTGGTCCACCAGCAGGCGTATGCCCTGCCCCATGGACAAGGTGATGCCAGCGGTGACGATCAGCGCCAGCAGTGCGCCAAGCGCCTGCCAGCGGTAGGGCGCGATAAAGCGGCTGGCCAGGCGAATCGCACGGCGTTGACGGATGGAGAACATGGGAGGTATCACCAATGAGGAATCTGTACCCTCCAACATTGGGGGAACTTGCGCGAATAACAATGAGTCAGGTTAATTATGCCCACCGATGCAGGCCGCTAGAGGCTATCGGTCTAAGCCTCATCTGGAAATATGTACCGGTTTCTGGTGGACTGGGTGTTCAAACCGATGAGCGTGTAAGGAGTTGTAACGGCGCGTTCATGCGGGGGAATTAAAGTAGGTACACAACCTGATGAGGAGACAGGCCATGACCTTGCAAAATAGCAGCGACGCCAAGATTGAAGTGATCCGCCAGCCGCAACAGCTGCCTTGCTCGTATATCGATGCCAAAGGCCAGGAAGTGCAGATTACCGAAGAAATGATCCAGCAAGCCTGCAGCGAACTGGAACAGCGACTGGTCAAGCCTGCCCAGCAAGGCTGAAGCGCCCAAGCTCTTTCAAACCCGGCCCCGGTGGCCGGGTTTTTTATGCCCCCTGTAGGAGCGGGCTTGCTCGCGAAAAACCTGAGGGCGCCGCGTTAAATCAGAAACGCTGCGTTATCGTTGACGTTTTTCGCGAGCAAGCTCGCTCCTACAGTTATAGGTGTTCGGCGCCCAGAGCAGCCACGATCTGCGACAGCACCACCGACTCCCCCATGATGCGCACCTTCAAGCCATCGATCTCGCGACGTTCCGGGTAATGCTTGCGCAGCAGGTCAAAGGCCTGGCGCTGCTCCTGCACGGTACCTACCAGGCTGCGGCGGAAATCCGCATCGTCACGGCGTGGGTCGTACACACTGCGGCACAAGGTCGCCAGCGCCCAGGCCGGGTCAGTCGTAGCGTTAAGGTGCATCTCGGCCAGCCAGGGGGCCGGCAGCAAATCACTCAGCTGGATACTCGGCTCCTGGCCCAGGTGCGCACACAGCGCCTGGTAAATCTGCGCGGTACCGCGCTGTTTGCCATCGAGGCTGTAGCCGGCGATATGGGGCGTGGCCAGCACGCACAGGTCTGCCAGCTCGACATCCACCTCGGGCTCGCCTTCCCACACGTCCAGCACCGCTTGCAGGTCTTCGCGCGCCAGCAACACCTCGCGCAGGGCGGCGTTATCCACCACCGCGCCCCGGCTGGCATTGATCAGCCAGGTGCCCGGCTTGAGCTGTTCCAGGCGCTGGCGATCAAACAGGTGCCAGGTCGAACCATTGCCGGACTTGATCAGCGGCGTATGCAAGCTGATCACGTCACAGTGCTCGATGATCTGCTGCAGGCTGACGTAATCACCGTCTTCGGTGACCTGGCGCGGTGGGTCGCACACCAACACATTCCAGCCCAGGCCCTTGAGCACCTTGACCAACCGCCCGCCGACTTCACCGGCACCGACGATACCGTAGGTGCGCTGCTTGAGGTCGGCGCCTTCGATTTCAGCCAGGGTCTGCAAGCTGCCGAGCACGTAGTCCACCACCCCACGCGCATTGCAGCCGGGCGCGCTGGACCACTGGATACCTGCTTGCTTGAAGTAGTCGAGGTCCAGGTGGTCGGTGCCGATGGTGCAAGTGCCGACAAAACGCACCTTACTGCCCTCGAGCAGGGCGCGGTTGACGTTGGTC
Organism: Pseudomonas sp. B2021; assembly: GCF_018135665.1. Lineage (NCBI taxonomy): Bacteria > Pseudomonadati > Pseudomonadota > Gammaproteobacteria > Pseudomonadales > Pseudomonadaceae > Pseudomonas > Pseudomonas sp. B2021. The sequence continues at coordinate 1,848,437 of NZ_SMOF01000001.1, read as the reverse complement.
ACCGAGCGCACCAGCAGTACATCGGCCTGCTCGACCGTGGCGCGGTCGATGGAACGGCCGGGCACACGGCGAATCTCGCCAAACCCTTCGAAGAATGCATCGAGCAGCGGGATATTTTCGTCGGCAACAATCAGCATGGCAGGCTCCTTTGGCGGATTGGCAGTGTACAGAAGATCCTGTGTAGGAGCTGGCCTGGGCGCATTGCTTACAAATCCCTAACACAGGTTTTTTCCTGACCACTGCGTCAACGCGTAGAATCCGCCGTCCTTGCGACTGCCTTTTTATTGGACACCTGTACGTGAACACTGCCACCGCTACCCTCTCCCGCCCCGCCCGCATCAGCCGGGAAGTGCGCGGCCTGCTGACGCTGGCCTTGCCGATCATGATTGGCCAACTGGCAACCACCGCGATGAGCTTCGTCGATGCGGTGATGGCTGGGCGCGTGAGCCCGCAGGACCTGGCGGCGGTGGGCCTGGGTAATTCGATCTGGATCCCGGTGTACCTGTTGATGACCGGTACTCTGCTGGCCACCACACCGAAAGTTGCCGAGCGTTATGGCGCGGGCAAACTCACCGAGATCGGGCCTCTGGTGCGCCAATCGTTGTGGTTGGCCGTGGTGGTCGGTCTCTGCGGCGCGCTGCTGTTGCTGTGCGCCGAGCCGATCCTGCATGCCATGAAGGTCGAGCCCGACCTGATCGAGCCGTCCATGGGCTACCTGCACGGCATCGCCGCCGGTATGCCGGCGGTTGCGTTGTACTACGTGTTTCGCTGTTTCAGTGACGGCCTGGGCCGCACACGGCCGAGCATGGTCATGGGCTTGTGCGGGTTGGCGCTGAATATTCCGCTGAACTACATCTTCATCTACGGCCACTTTGGCGTACCGGCCATGGGCGGCGTGGGCTGTGGCTGGGCTACCGCCATTGCGATGTGGGTGATGATGATCGGCCTGGCCATCTGGACGCGCTGGGGCGCGGCCTATCAAAGCAGCGAATTGTTCAAGCGCTTCGACTGGCCGCAATGGACGGTGATCAAGCGCATCCTGGGCATCGGCCTACCGATTGGTGTGGCGATCTTCGCCGAGTCGAGCATTTTCGCGGTGATTGCCCTGTTGCTTGGCAGCCTGGGCGCCACGGTGGTCTCCGGTCACCAGATAGCCCTGAACGTCAGCTCCCTGGTGTTCATGATCCCCTATTCCCTGAGCATGGCCGTCACCGTGCGGGTCGGCCAGGCGTTGGGGCGCGGCGAACCCCGGGAAGCTCGCTTCGCCGCCGGCGTCGGCATGGGCACCGCCCTGGCGTACGCGTGTTTTTCCTGCAGCTTGATGCTGCTGTTTCGCGAGCAGATTGCAGCGATCTACACCCCCGACCCGGTGGTGATCCACCTGGCGTCGATGCTGATCGTGTTCTCGGCGTTGTTCCAGTTCTCCGACTCGATCCAGGTCACCGCCGCCGGCGCATTGCGCGGCTACCAGGACACCCGGGTGACCATGGTGCTGACCTTGTTCGCCTACTGGGGCGTGGGCCTGCCGGTAGGTTACGCCCTGGGCCTGACAAACTGGCTCGGCGAGCCCAGCGGCCCGAGCGGTTTATGGCAAGGGCTGATCGTGGGCTTGAGCTGTGCAGCGGGGATGTTGGTGGTGCGCCTGGCGCGCAGTGCACGCCGACGCATCCGGGCCGAAAAGGCGCAGGCTTAATCGGCTTTCTTGCGGATCCAGTACAGGTAGGTGCCAGCATCTTCCTGCTGATCCACCAGTTCGTGGTCGAGAAACACGCAGAACTTGGGGATATCGCGACGGGTCGACGGGTCGGTCGCGATCACCTTGAGCAGACCGCCCGCCGGCAGGTCGCGGATGTGCTGGTGCAGCATCATCACGGGTTCCGGGCAGTTGAGGCCGGTGGCGTCGAGGGTACCGTCAACAGGTTCAAGACTCATACTTCACTCCTAAAACTGGCACCGCTCAGCAATGTGGGAGCGGGCTTGCCCGCGATGACGGGGGCACATTCAACATAAATTTCGACTGTTATACCGCTTTCGCAGGCAAGCCAGCTCCCACATTTAATATCAGCGGCCTTTAGATTTCTTTATGTCTATCAGACGACGCAAGTGGCAGGTGACCTCTTCGCGGTCGTGGTAGAGCTGCTTGCAGCCAATCTCCACACGAATGCCGCGCGCCTTGAAGCCCTCTTCGATGCGCTCCAGCAAACGCTTCACTTCGGCGTAACGCTGCTTCATCGGCAACTTCAGGTTCACCACCGCCTCGCGGCAATGCCCTTCGCCAATCCAAGTTTCCAAGAGTGCCGCGTTGCGCGCGGGTTTTTCGACGATGTCGCAGACCATCCAGTCTACCGGCTGCTTGGGCACGAAGGTGAAGCCGTCGGCCATCAGGTGTTGCACCAGGCCGGTGTCCATCAGGCTTTCGGCCATGGGGCCGTTGTCGATGGCGGTCACCAGCATGCCACGGTTGACCAGTTGCCAGGTCCAGCCGCCTGGCGCTGCGCCGAGGTCGACACCAGTCATGTCGCCGTGCAGGCGTTCGTCCCACTGGTCGCGGGGGATGAAGTGGTGCCAGGCCTCTTCCAGCTTGAGGGTCGAGCGGCTGGGCGCGTCACGCGGGAACTTGAGGCGCGGGATGCCCATGGGCCACATCGCCGAGTTGTTCGATTCGGCCAGGCCCATGAACACTTCGCGGCCGCTCTTGAAGGTCAGCAGCAGGCGCGGCTTGCTCGGGTCGTCCACCAGCTTGCCGGCGTTAAGCAGGGCTTTGCGCAGGTGCACTTCGAATTTCTTGCAGAAGTTCGACAGCTCCTTGCCGTCGTTGGTGTCGACCATCTCCAGCCACAGGCTGCCGCACACGGGGAATTCGCGCAGGTGGGCGAGGATCACGCTGATGCGGTCGGTTTCCGGCAGGTCGATAAACACCCCGCGCGCCCACTGCCGGGGGAAGATCAGCTCGGCAAAGCGTTGGCCGTGCATCAGGCGCTGGGCGCCATCTTCTTCGGTGCAGACAAATTCGGCGCAGGCGCTGCCGGTCTTGGCCTTGGCGTAGCCGGACACGTTCAGGCGCGCGGCGTGCTCCGCGATCTCGGAACAGACTTCGCCTTCAAAACCCGGGCGGCAGTGCATAAAAAGGGTGTTCATTGAATCTCCTGGTGAATCAACTGGCCTTGCGCTATCGCAATACCTGTCATGAAAACGCGCGCATGATAGCCGAGTTCGGAACCTTGGACTCAGCGATAGAGTCCAGTTATTAGCCTGCTAATGAAAACAGCGCTAACGTGATAGCTCTGTTCGTCCCGTCAGGTCCGTAGCCGTGCGGACCATAAGGAGTCATGTAATGTCATCCCTTGATAGCCTGAGAACCCTTAAGACACTGCACATAGACAGCAAAACCTACCACTACTTCAGCCTGCCCGAAGCCGCCAAGAGCCTGGGTGACCTGGACAAGCTGCCGATGTCCCTCAAGGTGCTGCTGGAAAACCTGCTGCGCTGGGAAGACGCCAAGACCGTCACCGGCACCGACCTCAAGGCCATCGCCGCCTGGCTCAAGGCGCGCCAGTCGGACCGCGAGATCCAGTACCGCCCCGCTCGCGTGCTGATGCAAGACTTTACCGGCGTACCCGCCGTGGTCGACCTGGCCGCCATGCGCGCCGCCGTGGCCAAGGCCGGCGGTGACCCGCAGCGCATCAACCCGCTGTCACCGGTGGACCTGGTGATTGACCACTCGGTGATGGTCGACAAGTTCGGCAGCACCAGCGCCTTTGAACAGAACGTCGATATCGAAATGCAGCGCAACGGCGAACGCTACGCCTTCCTGCGCTGGGGCCAGAGCGCCTTCGACAACTTCAGCGTGGTGCCGCCGGGCACCGGCATCTGCCACCAGGTCAACCTCGAATACCTGGGCCGCACCGTGTGGACCAAAGAGGAAGACGGCCGCACCTACGCCTTCCCCGACACCCTGGTCGGCACCGACTCCCACACCACCATGATCAACGGCCTCGGCGTACTCGGCTGGGGCGTGGGCGGGATCGAAGCCGAAGCGGCCATGCTCGGCCAGCCGGTGTCGATGCTGATCCCGGAAGTGATCGGTTTCAAGCTCACCGGCAAGCTCAAGGAAGGCATCACCGCCACCGACCTGGTGCTGACCGTGACGCAAATGCTGCGCAAGAAAGGCGTGGTGGGCAAGTTCGTCGAGTTCTACGGCGACGGCCTGGCCGATTTGCCCCTGGCCGACCGCGCGACCATCGCCAACATGGCCCCGGAATACGGCGCGACCTGTGGTTTTTTCCCGGTGGATGAAGTGACCCTGGACTACCTGCGCCTGTCCGGCCGCCCGGCTGAGACGGTCAAACTGGTGGAAGCCTATACCAAGGCCCAGGGCCTGTGGCGCAATGCCGGCCAGGAGCCAATCTTCACCGACACCCTGGCTCTGGACATGGGCACTGTCGAGGCCAGCCTTGCCGGGCCCAAACGTCCCCAGGACCGTGTCGCCCTGCCGAATGTAGGCCAAGCGTTCAGCGATTTTCTCGACCTGCAATTCAAGCCCACCAGCAAAGAAGAAGGCCGCCTGGAAAGCGAAGGCGGAGGCGGCGTTGCCGTGGGCAATGCGGACCTGGTCGGCGAGGCGGATTATGAATACGAAGGCAACACCTATCGCCTGAAAAACGGCGCAGTGGTGATTGCCGCGATTACCTCCTGCACCAACACCTCCAACCCCAGCGTGATGATGGCCGCCGGGCTGGTGGCAAAGAAAGCCGTGGAAAAAGGCCTGACCCGCAAGCCCTGGGTGAAAAGCTCCCTGGCGCCGGGCTCCAAAGTGGTCACCGACTACTACAAGGCGGCGGGCCTCACCCAATACCTGGACAAGCTTGGCTTCGACCTGGTGGGCTACGGCTGCACCACCTGTATCGGCAACTCCGGCCCCCTGCCCGAGCCGATCGAAAAAGCCATCCAGAAGGCCGACCTCACCGTCGCGTCGGTGCTGTCCGGTAACCGTAACTTCGAAGGCCGCGTGCACCCTCTGGTGAAAACCAACTGGCTGGCCTCGCCGCCCCTGGTCGTCGCTTACGCGTTGGCCGGCACCGTGCGCATCGACATCAGCAGCGAGCCGCTGGGCAATGACCAGCAGGGTAATCCGGTGTACCTGAAGGACATCTGGCCCAGCAGCCAGGAAATCGCCGAGGCGGTGGCCCAAGTCAGCACCAGCATGTTCCACAAGGAATATGCCGAAGTGTTTGCCGGCGACGAGCAGTGGCAAGCCATTGAAGTGCCGCAGGCAGCCACCTACGTGTGGCAGCCGGATTCCACCTATATCCAGCACCCGCCGTTCTTCGACGACATCGCCGGCCCGCTGCCGGTGATCGCGGACGTCAAGGGCGCCAACGTGCTGGCCCTGCTGGGGGATTCGGTAACCACCGACCACATCTCCCCTGCCGGCAATATCAAGGCCGACAGCCCGGCCGGGCGCTACCTGCGCGAACAGGGCGTGGAGCCGCGTGACTTCAACTCCTACGGTTCACGCCGGGGTAACCATGAAGTGATGATGCGCGGCACCTTTGCCAATATCCGTATCCGCAATGAAATGCTCGGCGGCGAAGAAGGCGGTAACACGCTGTATATCCCCACTGGCGAGAAAATGGCGATCTACGATGCGGCCATGAAGTACCAGGCCTCCGGCACACCGCTGGTGGTGATCGCCGGCCAAGAATACGGCACCGGCTCCAGCCGCGACTGGGCGGCCAAGGGTACCAACCTGCTGGGCGTCAAGGCGGTGATCGCCGAGAGCTTCGAGCGCATCCACCGCTCCAACCTGGTGGGCATGGGCGTGTTGCCGTTGCAGTTCAAGCTGGATCAGAACCGCAAGACACTCAAGCTCACCGGCAAGGAGAAGATCGATATCCTCGGGCTGACCGCTGCCGAGATCGAGCCGCGAATGAACCTGACGTTGGTGGTCACTCGCGAGGATGGCAGCAGCGAGAAGGTTGAGGTGCTGTGCCGGATTGATACCTTGAATGAAGTGGAGTACTTCAAGGCGGGTGGGATTCTGCACTACGTGCTGCGCCAGTTGATCGCCTCTTAAGAGCAACGCAGATCAAATGTGGGAGCTGGCTTGCCTGCGAAAGCGGTGGGTCAGTCAACCTTTTTATAGCTGATACTCCGCCATCGCAGGCAAGCCAGCTCCCACAGTTTTGATCATATTCCAGGCGTAAAAAAGGCGCTGTATCTTTCGATACAGCGCCTTTTTATGGTGTGCGGTTTAGCCGAACAGCCACTTCCACAGCAGTACCAACACCACCACCGCCAGCACCGGCCGCGCAATGCGGTAGGCCTTGGGATGCTTGCGCTTCCACTGTTTGACCTGGCCACTGAACTTGTCGCTGAAGGTCTTGCTCCAGGCGTACGCCTGGTTGATGCCGCCCACGCGCTCGTCATCGAGGTTCTGCGGCGCGGTTGCGCGGCCCAGTTGCTTGCTGACCCAGCGGTTGATACGGGTCATCACGCGGTTGCTCAATGGGCGCTCAATGTCGCAGAACAGGATCACACGGGTCTGTTCGGTTTCGTTTTTCACCCAGTGCACGTAGGTTTCATCGAACATCACGTCTTCACCGTCGCGCCAGGCGTAGACCTGACCGTCGACGAAGATACGGCAGTCGTCGGAGTTCGGCGTAGACAGCCCCAGGTGATAACGCAGGGAACCGGCAAACGGGTCGCGGTGCGGGTTGAGGTGACTGCCGCCCGGCAACAGCGCAAACATCGCGCCCTTGACGTTAGGGATGCTGCTCACCAACGCCACGGTCTTGGGGCACAGCGCCTCGGCCGAAGGCAGCGGTTTGTCGTACCACTTGAGGTAGAAACGCTTCCAGCCCTTCTTGAAGAACGAACCGAAGCCGGCGTCGTTGTTCTTTTCGGCGGCGCGGATGTAGCCCTCGTCGAACAGGTGCATGGCCTCTTCGCGGATCACTTCCCAGTTGTCCTTGAGCACATCCAGTTCCGGGAACTTGCTGCGGTCCAGGTAGGGCTTGGACGGCACCGCGGAAAACAGGTACATCAGGGCGTTATACGGGGCGAACAGCGCCGAATGGTTGACGAACTGACGCAACATCGGCAAACGGGCCTTGCCACGCAGGTGCACATACAGCGTGCTGCCGATGAACAGCAGCAACACCGACAGTTTGGCGGCCAAAGAAAAGGTCATGCAGCAACTCCTGGAAATAAGCGCCTGGCCAGCAAATTTCCGTCAATGGGAAACCAGACGTAGCAGCCGGCCATGATAAACACTTGAACCATTATGCAGAAGGCCCAGGAAACCAGACTGACCTGTATCAACACCTGTAGGAGCGAGCTTGCTCGCGAAGAACGTCAACGATAACGCGGGTTTACTGATACAACGTGGCGTTCTCAGGTTTTTCGCGAGCGAGCTCGCTCCTACAGTCGATTCAGGCTTGGTTTTCCTGTTCGGTAAACAAATCGCTGAATAACATGCTCGACAGGTAGCGCTCACCGGAGTCCGGCAAGATCACCACAATAGTCTTGCCCTGCATCTCCGGCTTCTCGGCCAGGCGCACGGCCACCGCCATGGCGGCGCCACAGGAGATCCCGCACAGAATGCCCTCTTCCAGCATCAAGCGCCGGGCCATGGCCTTGGACTCCTCGTCGGTCGCCAGCTCCACCCGGTCGACCATCGACAGGTCGAGGTTTTTCGGCACAAAACCGGCGCCGATCCCCTGGATCTTGTGCGGGCTGGGCTTGATCTCTTCACCCGCCAAGGCCTGGGTGATCACCGGGGAAACCATGGGCTCCACGGCCACCGACAGAATCGGCTTGCCCGCGGTGTTCTTGATATAGCGTGATACCCCGGTGATGGTGCCGCCGGTTCCCACGCCCGCCACCAGCACGTCCACGGCGCCATCGGTGTCGTTCCAGATTTCCGGGCCGGTGGTTTTCTCGTGGATCGCAGGGTTTGCCGGGTTGTCGAACTGGGCCGGCATAAAGTAGGTGGCCGGGTCGCTGGCGACGATCTCGGCGGCCTTGTCGATGGCACCCTTCATGCCCTTGGCCGGCTCGGTCAGCACCAGCTCGGCGCCCAGAGCCTTGAGCACTTTACGGCGCTCAAGGCTCATTGACGACGGCATGGTCAGCAGCAACTTGTAGCCACGGGCAGCGGCGACAAAGGCCAGGCCGATACCGGTGTTGCCCGAAGTGGGCTCGACGATGGTCATGCCCGGCTTGAGCTTGCCGCTGCTTTCTGCATCCCAGACCATGCTTGCGCCAATGCGGCACTTCACCGAATAACTCGGGTTGCGCCCTTCGATCTTGGCCAGGATCGTCACGCCACGCGGTGCGATGCGGTTGATCTGAACCAGGGGCGTGTTACCGATGGAGTGCGCGTTGTCTGCAAAGATACGGCTCATGGCGGTTCCTATTGTCGAGGCGTTGGGAAAGGCCCCAAGGGTATGCCGCGTACTCCCAAGCGTCCAGACGGAGGAACGTTGCGTTCATCAGAACAGTCAATCTCCTACAAGCAAGGAGAACTGCCCTATGAAACGTCGCTACAGTTGGCCGTTAGGGACCATCGCCGCTCTGGTGCTGGTCTTGATTGCCATCCACCTTGCGCTGCCCTACCTGGTGCGCAACTACCTGAACGACAAACTCGCCAACATGGGCGATTACCGTGGCGAGATTGCCGATGTGGACCTGGCGCTATGGCGCGGCGCCTACCGGATCAATGGCCTGCAAATCGTCAAGGTGGACGGCAAGGTCCCGGTGCCGTTCGTCAAGGCACCGCTGATCGAGTTCGCGGTGAGCTGGCATTCGCTGTGGTACGACCATGCCGTCGTGGCCGAGGGGCATTTTGTGCGCCCGCAGATCAACTTTGTCGATGGCGGTGCCAACAAGCAGGCGTCCCAGACCGGTAAAGGCACCGACTGGCAGGAGCAACTGCGCAAACTGTTACCGATCACCCTCAACGAAGTGCGCATCGAAGACGGTGAGATCGCCTTCCATAACTTCAGCTCCAAGCCCCAGGTGAATATCAACGCCACCGGGGTCAACGCCAGCTTCTATAACTTGACCAATGTGGTGGATGTCAAAGGCAAGCGCGACGCCCGCTTCGAAGGCAAGGCACTCCTGCAAGGCCAGGCGCCTCTGGAGGCCAACGCCACCTTTGATCCGCTGAGCGATTTCGAAGAGTTCGAGTTCCGCTTCCGCGCCCGCGACCTGCAACTCAAGCGCATGAATGACTTCGCATCGGCCTATGGCAAGTTCGACTTCAAGGCCGGCACGGGCGATGTGGTGATCGAAGCCCAGGCGGAAAATGGCCGGCTCACCGGCTACATCAAGCCGCTGCTGCGCGATGTGGAGGTGTTCGACTGGCAACAAGACGTTGAAAACCAGGACAAGAATATCTTCCGCTCGATCTGGGAAGCCGTGGTGGGCGCCAGCGAAACCGTGCTGAAAAACCAGCGTAAAAACCAGTTCGCCACCCGTGTAGAGCTGAGCGGTAGCGTGCATCAGCAAAATGTCAGTGCGTTTTCGGCGGTGATCGCGATTCTGCGCAATGGGTTTATCCAGGCGTTCAATGCCCGTTACGAACAGCCCAAGCCCAGCGCTGATTAACCCTGTTGGAGCTGGCTTGCCTGCGATAGCGGTGTATCAGCGACAGATTAGTTAACTGACCCACCGCCATCGCAGGCAAGCCAGCTCCCACACGTCCTGCATGGGCCAGGGCTGATGTGACCCGCCATTCAGAGACTGAATGCCCCGTCTGCGTTCACAGTCGCCGGGGCTGCGCGGTATAGTCAGGCCATTGATGAATTCGAGGAATGACCGATGAAGTTCGAAGGCACCCAGGCCTATGTGGCTACCGATGACCTGAAACTGGCCGTCAACGCCGCCATCACCCTGGAGCGGCCGCTGCTGGTCAAGGGCGAACCGGGCACCGGCAAGACCATGCTTGCCGAGCAACTGGCCGAATCCTTCGGTGCCAGGTTGATCACCTGGCACATCAAGTCCACCACCAAGGCACACCAGGGCCTGTACGAGTACGACGCGGTCAGCCGCCTGCGTGACTCACAACTGGGCGTGGACAAGGTGCACGATGTGCGCAACTACCTGAAGAAGGGCAAGCTGTGGGAAGCCTTCGAGTCCGAAGAGCGGGTGATCCTGCTGATCGATGAAATCGACAAGGCCGACATCGAGTTCCCCAACGACCTGCTGCAAGAACTCGACAAGATGGAGTTCTACGTCTACGAAATCGACGAGACCATCAAGGCCAAGAAACGCCCGATCATCATCATTACCTCCAACAACGAAAAAGAGCTGCCGGACGCGTTCCTGCGCCGCTGCTTCTTCCACTACATCGCCTTCCCCGACCGCACCACCCTGCAAAAGATCGTGGATGTGCACTACCCAGACATCAAGAAAGACCTGGTCAGCGAAGCGCTGGATGTGTTCTTCGATGTGCGCAAGGTGCCGGGCCTGAAGAAAAAACCTTCCACCTCCGAGCTGGTCGACTGGCTCAAGCTGCTGATGGCCGACAATATTGGCGAAGCGGTGCTGCGCGAGCGCGACCCGACCAAGGCCATCCCGCCCCTGGCCGGCGCTTTGGTTAAGAACGAGCAAGACGTGCAGTTGCTGGAGCGTCTGGCGTTCATGAGCCGTCGCGGTAATCGCTGATGCTGCTCAACCTGTTCAATGAGATGCGTGCCGCCAAGGTGCCGGTGTCGGTGCGCGAGCTGCTCGACCTGATCAACGCGCTCAAACAGCGCGTGACCTTCGCCGACATGGACGAGTTCTACTACTTGGCCCGGGCGATCCTGGTCAAGGACGAGCGGCATTTCGACAAGTTCGACCGGGCCTTCGGCGCCTATTTCAACGGCCTGGAAAAGCTCGACGACCACCTGCAGGCACTGATCCCCGAAGAATGGCTGCGCAAGGAGTTCGAACGTTCCTTGAGCGATGAAGAACGCGCGCAGATCCAGTCCCTCGGTGGCCTCGACAAGCTGATCGAGGAATTCAAGAAACGCCTGGAAGAACAGAAAGAACGCCACGCCGGTGGCAACAAGTGGATCGGCACCGGCGGCACCAGCCCCTTTGGTTCCGGTGGCTACAACCCCGAAGGCATTCGCGTCGGTGACGCCGGCAAGCGCCAGGGCAAGGCGGTAAAAGTCTGGGACCAGCGCGAGTACAAGAACCTCGACGACCAGGTAGAACTGGGCACGCGCAACATCAAGATCGCCCTGCGCCGCCTGCGCAAGTTTGCGCGCCAGGGTGCGGCCGAAGAGCTGGACATCGACGGCACCATCGACCACACCGCCCGCGATGCCGGCTTGCTGAATATCCAGATGCGCCCCGAGCGGCGTAACACCATCAAGCTGTTGCTGCTGTTCGATATCGGCGGCTCGATGGATGCCCACGTGAAGATCTGCGAAGAGCTGTTCTCCGCGTGCAAGACCGAGTTCAAGCACCTGGAGTACTTCTACTTCCATAACTTTGTGTACGAGTCGGTGTGGAAGAACAACCAGCGTCGCACCTCGGAGCGCACGTCCACCCAGGATCTGCTGCATAAGTACGGCGCCGACTACAAAGTGATCTTTATCGGTGATGCGGCCATGGCGCCCTATGAAATCACTCAGGCCGGTGGCAGCGTCGAGCATTGGAACGAGGAGCCGGGGTATGTGTGGATGCAGCGCTTCATGGCCAAGTACAAGAAGCTGATCTGGATTAACCCCTACCCGAAAGATACCTGGGGCTATACAGCGTCGACGGGGATTGTTCGCGAGTTGGTGGAGGATCAGATGTATCCGCTGACGCTGCGCGGGTTGGAAGAAGGTATGCGTGTTCTCTCCAAATAGGCGGTGGTGTCCCGGCCGGCCTCATCGCAGGCAAGCCAGCTCCCACAGAGGAATGCATTCCAACTTTGAAATGCAGTCAACATGTGGGAGCTGGCTTGCCTGCGATGCTTTTAGCAGTCAGCAAAGCGCTGCAAAAACTTGATGTGCTGCCGATGCGCCGCCTCCTGCACCACCGGTGCCAACCGCACCTTCTCCCCCGGCAAGCACTGCGCCAGCCGCGCCAAGGATAAAGGCGTCAACGCGCCCAACCGCGGATAACCACCGATCGTCTGCCGGTCATTGAGCAACACAATCGGTTGCCCATCCGGGGGCACCTGAATCGCGCCCAATGGAATCCCTTCGGAAATCAACGACGGCCCCTGATACTGCAACGGCGTGCCGAGCAAGCGCATGCCCATGCGGTCTGCACGGCTGTCCAGAGCCCATTCGGTGTTGAAAGCATCGAACAGGCTCTGCCCGCTGAACTGGCCTATCTGCGCGCCGATGATCACGTCCAGTGATGCAGCGGATTGCACATCCGGGTTGGCCAGCACCTTCATTGCACCGCCCGTACCGGAATACGCCAAACGCCCGCCTTCGGCCAGTGCCTTGCCGCAACCGTCCACCCCGCCCAATGCTTCGCGCACGACCGTGGCACAACTGCCCAGTACAGCCTGCGCATCAAAGCCACCGGGCGCGGCCAGATAAGCGCGTGCCCCAGTGAACGGCTGGGTGAAGCGCAATCGCTGGCCCTTTTGCAGGATAAAACTGCGACCGGGGCTTATCGCACGCTCATCGACATAGGCGCCCAGGTCCGCACCGGCCAAGGCCAGCAGGCAATAATCCTCGGCCTGCACGGTAAAGCCCCCCAGGGTGATCTCCACCACCGGCGCATCCAGGGCATTGTCCAGCAGCCAGTTGGCCCAGGCCATCGACACCCAATCCAGCGCGCCGCCCTGGGTCACGCCCAGGTGGCGTACGCCAAAACGACCGGCGTCCTGCAACAGGCACAGCGGCGTGCTGGCCTCGATGATCAAGCGGCTCATGCCTGCGCCTCCAGCGGCGTGTCGTCGCCACCCAAGTGGATGAATTCGGCGTGGCTGACCGAGGCGAAGCGCACCGTGTCGCCGGGTTGCATCAGGCTGTAGCCGTCGCGCTCCCGGTCGAACAGTTTGGCCGGGGTGCGGCCGATCAGGTTCCAGCCGCCCGGGGACACCACCGGGTACGCGGCGGTTTGTCGTTCAGCGATGCCGACGCTGCCGGCGGCCACGCGTTTGCGCGGCGTGTTGAGGCGCGGTGTGGCGAGCACTTCGTCCACCAGCCCCATAAAGGCAAACCCAGGGGCAAAACCGAGGGCGAACACCTGATATTCGTGGGCGCTGTGGCGGCGGATCACCTCCTCCACGGCCAGCCCGCTGCGCTGGGACAGCAAGGTCAGTTCCGGGCCGACACTCAGGTCGTACCACACGGGCAGCACATGGCACTGGCCACTGCCCTGCGCCTGGGGTTGCAGATCGGTGAGGGCCTGGTCGATCAGCGCCCGGGCCTGGGCCGGGGTCAGCGCCGTGAGATCGTAATGCACCATCAAGGTGGTGTAGGACGGCACCAGGTCCACCAAGGCCGGGCCAAAACCGTTGCGCAGGCGCTCGGTAGCCGCGAGCATCCACGGCATGTTGGCTTCGGCGATCACGTCAAACAGGCGCACCATCAGGCAGTCGATCGCCACCACTTCAATGCGTGGGTTCATGCTGTTTTCAACGCTTCGCGGATACGCTGCACGGCAGCAACCGAGCTGGCGTTGTCGCCATGCACACACAGGGTATTGGCTTGTAGCACCAATGGGCTGCCGTCGCTGGCAATCAGCGATTCGCCACGGAAAAGGGTCAGGGCCTGCTGCACGATGGTGTCGGCGTCGTGATGCACCGCGCCGGGCAGTTGGCGAGACACCAGATGGCCGTTATTGTCATAGGCACGGTCAGCGAAGGCTTCGAACCACAGGGTCACCCCGTATTCGTCGCCCAAGGGCTGGGCCGCGCGGTTGTCGCGGGTGGCCAGCAGCATCAGCGGCAGGTCGCCGTAAGCGGCCACGGCCTGGATCACCGCACGCAACTGCGCGGGGTTGGCCATCATGTCGTTGTACATCGCGCCGTGGGGTTTCACATAGCTGACGCGCCCGCCCTGGGCGCGGCAGATGCCGTCCAGCGCACCGATCTGGTAGTGCAACAGGTCCTGGATTTCCTGCGGCGTGTAGTTCATGGAGCGCCGGCCGAAGCCTTGCAGGTCCTGGTAGGCCGGATGAGCGCCCACTTGCACGCCGTGCTTGAACGCCAGGCTGACGGTCTTGCGCATGATGCTCGGGTCGCCGGCATGGAAACCGCAAGCCACGTTGGCGCAATCAATGAACGGCATGACTTCGGCGTCCAGACCCATGGTCCAGTTGCCAAAGCTTTCGCCGATGTCGCAGTTCAGTAGCAGGCGGCTCACGGGGGTCGCTCCTGTAGGATTTGTTTTCTTGTAGTGTGGGATTTTTTACGCAGAACTCGCAACTTGTCCTGACACCCCAACGACGCTTATCGTGCAATAGCTCGATTTTTGGCGCTTGCCCGGTGCGACGTCCAACTAATAAAAACCGATCCATGCATAAGAAAAAGTTGATCCCATGAATTTGAAGTTCCTCGAAACCTTCGTCTGGGTGGCCAAGCTCAAGAGCTTCCGGCTCACGGCCGAGAAGCTGTTCACCACCCAGGCCTCGATCTCCAGCCGCATCGCGGTGCTGGAAAGCGAGCTGGGGGTGAAACTTTTCCTGCGTGATTCGCGTGGCGTGAGCCTGACCCCGGAAGGTTTGAAAGTGCTCGACTATGCCGAGCAGATGATGGTGACCATGCAGGGCTTGAAGCAGTCCCTGGAGACCACCAGCAGCAAGGTTGGGCGCATTCGGATCGGCGCAATGGACACGGTGATCCACACCTGGCTAAGCCCGCTGGTTGCTGAGCTGATGAAGCTGTACCCACTGGTGGAAATCGAGCTGGTCGCCGACACTGCGCTGAACCTCAGCGATCAACTGCAAAAAGGTTTCCTCGACCTGATCCTGCAAACCGACCTGCTGCGCCTGGAAACCGTGCGCAGCCTGGAACTGGCCAGCCACCCCATGGCCTGGATCGTGGCCAGCCAGTCGATCTACAACCGCGACTACGCTTCCCTCGCCGAACTGGCCCAGGAACGCATCATCACCTACTCGAAAAACTCTCACCCGCATCAGGACGTATTGAGTTTGATGCAGGCCAATGGCGTGGCCGCACCGCGCATGAACTGCGTGAACTCGGTGTCGGCGATCACCCGGTTGCTGCGCGATGGCTTCGGCATCGGCGCGCTGCCACCGGTGCTGGTGAGCGAAGAACTGGAGCGAGGGGAATTGGTCATGCTGCCCATGGCCCAGCGTCTGCCGAACTTGCAGGTGGTGGTGTCGTGGCGTGTGGGGGTGGAGTTGGTGGAGGAGATTGTGGGGTTGTGCCAGAAAGTCGTTGCCCGCTATGCCGAGCAAGTCGGTGCAGAACGCATGCAACTGAATAAACCCGACTGATCGTTCCCACGCTCTGCGTGGGAATGCAGCACAGGGCGCTCTGCGCCCTCACGCGCGACGCGGAGCGTCAGAAAAAGCATTCCCACGCGGAGCGTGGGAACGATCAGTGGGTCGTTAGAGGCCCTTGAGGTCCCGCTCTTCGATGGGCCGGCTCTGGCGCAGGCGCCGACCACCCAGCACCACCCAGTCGATCAAGCGGTACAGGCACTCGATGCCGAACGACAACAGCATCGCCCCGCCCAGGCCCCAGCCCATGGCTTCGGGCGTCAGCAAGATCTGGTAGCTGTAGCCATTCCAGGTCTCCGAACGGATATCCGGGTCGGCAGCCACGGCCACTTGCAGGGCGCGGATGTACCACGGACCCTGCATGGCCTGGAATTGCTTGTCCAGCTCGAGCTGGCGGTCGAGCATGGCGCCCAGGCTGCTGGCGTCGCTCTGGAACACCGGGTCATCGCTGGCGCGGTAATGCGCCACCAAGGCTTGCATATCACCGTTGAAGAACTGCTGCGCCGTGGACTCGAAACCGCGCAAGCCGGTCTGCGCCTCGATCAGGTGGGCCTCGACGCGCTTGGCGTAGTCATTGATAAACCCAGGCACCTGCACGCCGACCAACAAGCCAACGGCAAACAATACCAACCGCAGATAGCTCAGCAACATGCTCGATTCCTTACTCGGTAACGCCCTGGCTGACACATTCACCGCGTCGCCACAGGCTCCATTGGCCCGGTTCGTAGCGGGTCCAGTTTTCGTTGTCAGTCAACGGCTCGGTGGCGATCACCGTTACCACATCATTGGGGGTGGTTTCAGCCTGAAAATCGACGATCACATCGACATCTTTCAAGCGCGCCGGGCCAAAAGGCGCACGCCGGGTGATCTGCGCAAGCTTGGTCGAGCAGTAGCAGAACAGCC
This sequence comes from Pseudomonas sp. B2021, assembly GCF_018135665.1. Lineage (NCBI taxonomy): Bacteria > Pseudomonadati > Pseudomonadota > Gammaproteobacteria > Pseudomonadales > Pseudomonadaceae > Pseudomonas > Pseudomonas sp. B2021. The sequence goes on along the minus strand of NZ_SMOF01000001.1, from coordinate 1,832,120 downwards.
AGTCGCCGTCGCTGAGCAGGCAGTTGAACACGCCTTTGCAGCGGTATTCGGCGCAGGCGGCGATCAGGTCGGGCAGCACCTGCTCAATGTCCACTGGCTCGGGGAAGGCTTCGCGCACGCGGTTGAGCAGGTCGCAGAACGCTGCTTCGCTGTCGGTATCGCCCACCGGGCGGTAGAAGGTGGCGCGGGGATTGAAGTCCGCCAGTTGGCCGTTGTGGGCAAAACACCAGTTACGCCCCCACAGCTCGCGCACGAACGGATGGGTATTGGCCAGGCTGACCTTGCCCACATTGGCCTGGCGGATATGGCCGATCACCACTTCGCTCTTGATGGGGTAACGCTGCACCAGCAACGCGACTTCCGACTCGCTGCTGGCGGCCGGGTCCTGGAACAGGCGCAGGCCACGGCCCTCATAGAAGGCAATGCCCCAACCGTCGCGGTGCGGGCCAGTACGCCCACCGCGCTGCATCAGCCCGGTAAAGCTGAACACGATATCGGTGGGGACGTTGGCACTCATGCCCAATAATTCACACATGCCAGGGCTCTCGCTGCAGGGCAAACAACGTTAAAGGCGCGGCTCGACCCGCATACCACCGGCAGGCGCCGGGCGACGGAACGGTTCGTCGTCTTCCGGCTCGGCGGCCAAAGCCGCATCCGCAGCCGCCTTGCGCTCACGACGAGCGTTGGCGGCGCGCTCGATGGGCCAGCGGATCAGCACAAACACGATGTACAGGGCAAACGCGATCATCGTGTACATGAACAGGTCGGAAATGGCGCGCCAGGCGTTGTTGCCGACCTTGAGCACCAGGTCCAGGGCGGTAATGGCCACGGCCGGCGCAAACTGGGTCTTGACCGGGTCGACGATGGTCGGGCTGAGCAGCAACACCGCCACCAGCAATTGCAGGGGCTCGCGCAGCCAGCGCCAGATCCAGCGGGTCATGCGCCACCACACCAACAGGCAGCCCAAAGCGGCGAAGGCGTAAAGGCCCCAAGCGGTCAGATAGTCGTTCTCGGTCATGGTGTCCATGGCAAGGTTGGCAAACAGGCGGCTATGATAACGGCTTTTGCGTGTCGCGGCTGCAATGCCTGCCACCGTCTGCCAGATAGGGAATTATCCATGCCTATTTCCACCGCACCGATTGCCCGCAAGGCCCCAGGCCCAGACCCGTACGCCTGGCTGCAAGAACGCGACAACCCTGAGGTGCTCGACTACCTCAAGGTCGAAAACGCTTGGCAGGAAGCGCAACTGGCCGATCAGCAGGCGTTGCGCGAGACCCTGTTCGACGAGATCAAGGGCCGCATTCTGGAAACCGACCTGTCCCTGCCCTCCCCTTGGGGCCCGTATTTGTATTACACCCGCACCACCGCCGGCGACGAATACGCCCGCCACTACCGCTGCCGCCGCCCGGCCGATGACAGCAACCACGTGGACGCCAGCAGCGAAGAACTGTTGCTGGACCCTAACGTACTGGCCAATGGCGGCTTTTTCTCCCTGGGCGCATTCAGCATCAGCCCCGACCACCAACGCCTGGCCTACAGCCTCGACACCAGTGGCGAAGAGATTTACACCCTGTTCGTGAAGGAATTGGCGACCGACAAGGTCAGCGAACTGGCGTTCGACAACTGCGACGGCAGCATGACCTGGGCCAATGACAGCCTGACGCTGTTTTTCGGTGAGCTGGACGACACCCATCGTCCGCACAAACTGTATCGCTATCGCCTGGACGGCACCGCCGCGCAGGAAGTCTTCCACGAGCCCGACGGCCGTTTCTTCCTGCATTGCTACCGCTCAAGCTCCGAACGCCAACTGTTGCTGGCCCTGGGCAGCAAGACCACCAGCGAAGTCTGGGCGCTGGACGCCGAGCAACCGCACCTGGCCTTCGCCTGCCTGGCGCCGCGGGTCGAAGACCACGAATACGATGTCGACCACGGCAAGCGCAATGGCCAGTGGACCTGGTTTATCCGCAGCAACCGCGACGGCATCAACCATGCACTGTACGTGGCCGCCGACACCGGCACGCCGCCCACCGAAGCCGACTGGCAGAACCTGGTCCCCCACAGCGATGAGGTCATGCTCGACGGCGTGAGCCTGAACGCCAACGCCATGACCTTGAGCCTGCGCATTGGTGGCCTGCCGGTTATCGAAGTACACCCCGAGAACGTGCCGGCCTATCGGGTGCAATTGCCTGACGCCGCCTACAGCCTTTACGTGCAGAACAGCCTGGAGTTTCCCAGCGACAAGATCCGCCTGCGCTATGAAGCCTTGAACCGTCCCGCCCAAGTGCGCCAGCTCGACCTGGCGACAGGCGCGCAGGTTGTGCTCAAGGAAACCCCGGTGCTGGGCGTCTTCAACGCCGATGATTACGTCAGCCAACGCCTGTGGGCCACGTCCGCCGACGGCACCCAGGTGCCCATCAGCCTGGTGGTCAAACGTGACCAGCTCGGCAAGCCGACGCCGCTGTACCTGTATGGCTACGGGGCCTACGGCTCAAGCCTGGACCCGTGGTTTTCCCATGCGCGCCTGAGCTTGCTCGACCGCGGGGTGGCGTTTGCCATCGCCCATGTGCGCGGCGGCGGTGAGCTGGGGGAAGCCTGGTATCGCAACGGCAAGCAGGAACACAAGCAGAACACCTTCAGCGACTTTATCGCCTGCGCCGAGCATTTGATCGCCCAGGGCCTGACCACCTCCCGGCAACTGGCGATCAGCGGCGGCAGTGCCGGCGGCCTGTTGATCGGCGCGGTGCTCAACCAGCGCCCGGAATTGTTCCAGGCGGCGATTGCCGAAGTACCGTTCGTCGACGTGCTCAATACCATGCTCGACCCGGAACTGCCGCTGACCATCACCGAGTACGACGAATGGGGCAACCCCGAAGACCCCGAGGTGTACGCGCGCATCAAGGCCTACGCGCCCTACGAGAACGTCAGCGCCCAGGCTTACCCGGCCACGCTGGTGATCGCCGGCTATAACGACAGCCGTGTGCAATATTGGGAAGCCGCCAAGTGGGTGGCCAAGCTGCGTGATACCAAGACGGACGACAACCTGCTGCTGCTCAAGACCGAACTGGGCGCCGGCCATGGCGGCATGAGCGGGCGCTATCAGGGGCTACGTGACGTCGCCCTCGAATATGCCTTTGTGTTCAAGGCCCTCGGCCTGGTCTAACCGCCTGGCGTCTTTGGCTTGCTGTCGTTCTGCTGCAGGCCAGGGACCGTCTGGTCCTTGGGCGGTGCCGGCAGCACGATGGGCGCCAGCGGTGGCGAGCCATTATGGGTCTTGGGCGCAACGGGCGGCGTGACTTGCGGGTACAACGTGGGCGTTGGCGTGCCCGGCGCGCCTGGGGTTGCCGTGGGCGCGACCGGTACGGTTTGTAACTCCTGAGCCTGCGCGGTACCCAATGCGAGCGCGCTCAACACAATGACCGTTAGAATGCTGCACTTCATCGATGGCTCCATGGCCTGACCGGAATGCCTTAAGGCTACTCCCAACCGCGCAAGAATGCCCTTCCCAATGAGATTTCCATGAAACGTTTCGTTCTGCTGGACACCACCCCAATCCCCGACAACGGCGGTGCCTTGTGCCTGTTCGAATACGGCGAGGACTTCGTCATCAAGATCCAGGGCGGTGACGGCGGCCAGTTAATGAACACGCGCATGCACGGCTCCGAAGATGCCCTGGCGGAGATTCCCTGCCGCAAGGTGGCCGGTCGCCTGGGTTCACGGGTGCTGATCGGCGGCCTGGGCATGGGCTTTACTTTGGCTGCGGCGCTCAAGCATTTGGGCAAGAGCGCCGAAGTGGTGGTGGCCGAACTGGTGCCCGGCGTCGTGGAATGGAACCGTGGGCCGCTGGGGGAGAAATCCGGTCGCCCGCTGCTGGACCCGCGCACCGTGGTCCGCCAGGAAGACGTGGCCAAGGTACTGCAGGCCGAACCCCAAGGCTTTGACGCGATTATGCTCGACGTCGACAACGGCCCCGAGGGACTCACGCAAAAAGCCAACAGTTGGCTGTACTCGGCCAGTGGCCTGGCCGCGTGCGCCAAGGCCCTGCGGCCCAAGGGTGTGCTGGCGGTGTGGTCGGCCAGCGCCGACAAGCTGTTCAGTGACAAACTGCGCAAGGCCGGCTTCAAGGCCGAGGAAGTGCAAGTATTTGCCCATGGCAACAAGGGCACGCGGCATACCATCTGGATTGCAGAGAAGCTCAAGGGCTGATCACGGTTGATTCAATCGCGCCAATCCCCTGTGGGAGCGGCTAGAATCAACCCTATCCGTGAACCACCCAATAATAGCCAGGAGCCATGATGAGCTCGAACAACCCGCCCTCCCACACCGCTAAGCTGGACCGCATCCTCGCCGATGCCCAGCGCGACCGCGAAATGGGCTACCGCGATAAAGCCTTGAAGATGTACCCCCATGTGTGCGGCCGCTGCGCCCGTGAGTTTTCCGGCAAGCGCTTAAGTGAACTGACCGTCCACCACCGTAACCACAACCATGATGACAACCCCCAGGACGGTTCCAACTGGGAGTTGCTGTGCCTGTACTGCCACGACAACGAACACTCGCGCTACACCGACCAGCAGTACTTCGGCGAAGGCTCCACCAGCAGCCCGAGCATTGCCAAGGCAACGCACAACCCGTTTGCGGCGTTGGCGGGGTTGATGAAGAAGGACGACTGAGGCTTTTCTTTGCCTGTTCCGGCCTCATCGCAGGCAAGCCAGCTCCCACAGTAGGAATGCATTTCCCTGTGGGAGCCGGGCTTGCCCGCGATGACGATCGTCCAAGCACTGCATCCCCCCAGGCCGTATAATCGCCGTTTTTCTCAAGGCACCCTTCCCCGTGGGCAATAAACGCTACAGCTGCATCGGTCTGTATAACCCCAAATCCCCCGAAAACGTCGGCTCGGTGATGCGTGCCGCCGGCTGCTACGGCGTGGCCTCGGTGTTCTACACCGGCGTGCGTTACGAGCGCGCCCGGGATTTCATCACCGACACCAAGAAGGTGCACCACGATATCCCGCTGATCGGCATCGACGACCTGAAAAAGATCCTGCCCCTGGGTTGCATCCCGGTCGCCGTGGAATTGGTCGAAGGCGCCCGCCCGTTGCCTGAATACACTCACCCCGACCGCGCGCTGTATATCTTCGGCCCCGAAGACGGTTCCCTGGACAAAGAGATCCGCGACTGGTGCGAGGACGTGGTGTACATCCCCACCACCGGCTGCATGAACCTGGCGGCCACGGTCAACGTGGTGCTCTATGACCGCCTGGCCAAGGGCAACAACACCCGTTCGGGCCCCAAGTACTGATCTTGCGGGAACATCCGGCACATGCGCGCAGTCAGCTAGTAACACTTGCCCTTGTTGGAGACTGATCATGAGCGACAGCAAAACCTTGCGACCTGTCATCGAAGCCACACCGTTGAAACCTCAACCCAACCAGAACGTGCATGGCTGGGAACGCATCGGCTCAGTGGCCGGCGGAGTGATGATGGTGGGTAAAGGCCTGCGCCGCGGTGGGATTTTCGGCTTGATCCAGGTGGCGATTGGTGGCGTGGCACTGGCCCGTGGCTTTACCGGGCACAGTTCGCTCAAGGACAAACTGGAACAGGGCCGCCAGGAAATGAACAGCGTGCGCACGAAAATCGAGCGCGCCGGGGAAGAGTTGAAGAACCTGAAGACCAAGGCTGAAGTGGCGGCTGAAAAGGTGGTGAAACCTAAAGCCTGATCTAAGACTTGGACATGCTGGAGATTCAAATGTGGGAGGGGGGCTTGCCCCCTCCCACATGTTGAATTGCACAGGGCTAGGAATCAGCGCAGCAGTTTGCTGTCCAGCACCACCGACGACTCGCCGATCACGCTCTCGGCCAACTGCACGAACTCTTTGGTGTTGATGCTGTTCACCCGCATCACTGCCTGCGCCAGATCGTCCAGGGAGCGTTTGTTGTGGGTCTTCACGCGGATCTCTCGGTCCAGCTCCTGCAACACCACCACCGAACGCGCCAGCGTCGCGCCGTTGACGTGCTCGCCTTTGAGCGTAGTGACGTCTTTACCTTCTTTGGTCAGCCGCGCCTGGATCGCCGCATAGCGTTCATCGGTGATGCCACCGGCACGCCGCATCAGTTCAATCGCGTAGTACTCGCCCAAGCCCTCGCTGATCCAGTCACTGCTATCGTGGTCGTTGAAGCGCCCGATGGCCTGTACCACTTCGCGCAGCAACGGGCTGCTGCCATTTTCGCCAACGAGCGGCGTGCGGCTGTTGAGGTAGATCGAGTCGCGCAGTGAATAAGCCCCCCGCCGCATCGGGTCACTGGCGCCGACGATCAACAGTTTGCCGGGATGGCGCGGGAAGGCGGCTTCCACCTGGGGCCAGACAAACGTCAGCAGCGTCAGCACGTCCATACGGCGCATGCCCTGACCCTTTGGCGAGGCCACGGTGACGTCGGTTTCACCCAGGCGCAGGCGGCGGCTGCCGAGGTTGCCCGCCAGCATCCAGCCGGTGGGACGGTCGAACAGGCGGGACACGTTGTCGATGCGGAATTTGTTTTGGCCGATGCGCGGCCAGGCGGTTTCGACGCTCTTCCACCCGGTAGGCAGTTCGAACAGCAGGCGTGAGACCAGCTCGATGCCGTCTTGCTGATCGAGACGTGCGGCCGGTACCAGGTCTTCGCCGCGCAGTAACGCCCAGCCGGGCGTGATCCGTGTGTCATAAACCCCGGGCTTGCGCGCATGGGCCAGGCGCACCCGGTAGGTCAGGCTGGCCTTGTCGGCGCTGGGTTGCCACAGGCCACGGTTGCCGGTGACCTGCCACTGGCCATCGGCCTTGAAGTCGCTGTAGTCACCGTCGCGGCCCAGGTCGAAGTTCAGGCTGCGCACCGCCGCGCCCTGGGACAGGCTGACGCGCACCTCGGCCTGCTGGCTTTGGGGCAACAGCTTGATGTGGTAATCCAGGTCGACTTTCTTCGCGCACCAGCCCGGCCCGCTCAGCGCCAGCACGACCAGGCCCGCTGCCCACTTGGCGGCCACCTTCATACACACTCCTCGTTCAGCCTGCGCGGAAAATCAGGTAATCCTCCCAGTCATCCTCGGGCACGCTGCCTTCGCTGAGCATGCGCCCGGACTGGGAAATGCGTTCGTGGTGCACCGCGTCACGGTCGCCGCAGACCAGGTGATGCCACAGCGGCAAGTCCTTGCGCTCGCTGACCAGGCGGTATCCGCAGGTCGGCGGCAACCATTTGAACTGGTCGGCCTGGCCCGGCGTGAGCTGGATGCAGTCGGGCACCGAGGTGCGGCGGTTGGGGTAATCGGTGCACTGGCAGGTTTTCAGGTCGAGCAGTTTGCAGGCGATGCGCGTGTAATAGACGCTGTTGTCGTCTTCATCCTCAAGCTTTTGCAGGCAGCACAGGCCACAGCCGTCGCACAACGACTCCCACTCCTCCTGGTCGAGGTGCTCAAGGGTTTTGCGTATCCAGAAAGGTTCGACTTTGGCGGCCATGGCTCTGCATCAGTATCGGAAGGTGAAAAGGCCGCCAGTCTAGTGCCCAAGCCGGTTGGGGCCAAGCGCTTACGACTGACGGTGTTGCAAGACTTGTCAGGCAGGGGTGGGCGCAGTAGCTTTGAATCCCGGTTTTTTCATCAGGATCTGTCCATGAGCAATAACCCCCGCGTTGCCGATTATCCGATCCACTCCCAATTCACCGAGCGCTGGTCGCCCCGCGCCTTTACCGGCGAGAGCATCCCGCAGGAGACGCTGCTGAGTTTCTTCGAAGCCGCACGCTGGGCACCTTCGGCCTACAACTCGCAGCCGTGGCGGTTTCTGTATGCGCGCCGTGACACGCCGGATTGGGCGCGTTTCCTGGGCCTGCTCAATGAATTCAACCGCAATTGGGCGCAGCATGCGTCGGCCCTGGTGATCATCGCGTCGAAAACCGACTTCATCGCCCCCGGCGCCACCGAAGAAACCCCGGCGCTGTGGCACACCTTCGACACCGGCTCAGCCTGGGGCCACCTGGCGCTGCAAGCCAGCCTCAGTGGCTGGCACACCCACGGCATGGCCGGTTTCGATCAGGAACTGACCCGCAAGGAGCTGAAGATTCCCCAGGGTTATGCGCTGCATGCGGCCGTGGCGGTGGGCAAGTTGGGGGACAAGTCGAGTTTGCCGGAGTACCTGCAAGGGCGCGAAATGCCGAGCCCGCGCAAGCCGTTGAGCGAGCTGGTGTCCGAGGGTGACTTCAGCCTCTAAGCATCGCACTCTGACCCTCTGTAGGAGCGAGCATGCTCGCGAAAAACTCACAGGCGCCGCGTTTATTCAGAAAGTACGCGTCATCGTTGACGTTCTTCGCGAGCAAGCTCGCTCCTACAGAGGGCATGGGGCAAGCTCAGTACCCGCGCTCGAAATCCACTTCCCCGCGCAGCGCTTGCTTGGCCTGATACGCCCGCAGGTTCTGTACAAACAATTCCACCATCATCGGCGGCGAGGTCGGGGCCGAGCTGTGCCCGGTCAACAGCAAACCCCACGCCGTCCAGAACGGGTGGCGTTGCGGCAAAGGCTCCTGGCGGCACACGTCGATCACCGCGCCGGCCAGGTGCCCTTCTTTGAGCGCCTCGACCAGGTCGGCGTCCACCACCGCCACGCCGCGTCCGACGTTGATAAACAACCCGGTGGGCTTGAACTGCTTGAACAGCGCCGCGTCGTACAGGTCATGGGTATCAGGCGTGTTGGGCAGCAGGTTGATCACGTAATCCACCTCCCCCACCAGCCGGCCTAACTGGTCGAGCCCGGCCACTTCGATAAACGGCGCCTGCTCGCGGGCCTGGCTGGCGATGCCATACAGCTGCACGCCGAATGGCAGCAGAAACTCGGCCACGCTCTGGCCAATGTCACCGGTGCCGACGATCAGCGCCTTGCGCCCGGCCAGGCTCTGGCCCATGCGGTTATCCCACTTGCGCTCCACCTGGCTGACCAGCCGCGCCAGCACTTCGCGCTCGTGGCCCAGCATGTAGGTGAGGACAAACTCGGCCATGACCTGGCCAAAAATGCCTACCGCTCGGGTCAGGCGATAGTCGCGGGGCAAGCCATCGGCCAACAGTGGCGTGATGCCCGCCCAGGTCGATTGCAGCCATTGCGGGTGATGGCCCTGGCGCAGCAGGGTCGCCAACAGATCGGGCTGGCCCAGCCACACCGGGCAGTCGGCGGCCAGGCGCGAAAGTTCGGCCGAGTCGCCGCTGGTCAGCACTTCAAGGTCTGGGGCGGCGTCCCTGAGCAATTGGGCGTAGAGCGGATGATCCTGTTCAGCAATCAGAACACGCATGGTTCAAACCTTTGAAAAAACAGTGCAGACGGCCGCCCGCATCCTTACGGCCACCGTCCTCTAATACGATTCCATTGAAACGGTGCCCTGAGGCGGGCACTGGTGATCACATCGGGTCGTTGCGGCGCAGCAGCTCTTCGGGCAAGTGCTCGATGTACTCGTCCTCGGCCGGCGGCATTTGCAGGTGGTAGCCCTGCTTGTCGAGGTTTTCCAGCACCACGGCGATGTCTTCGCGCGACAGCTTGCGCTCAGGCGTCAGCACCATGTCAAAGGCGTGATGCGCCTTGCCAAAGGCTTCCATCAACGGCTCGGGCACGCGCTCCAGGGCGTCGCTTTTGAGCACATAGAGGTACATGCCGTCTTTTTTCTTGCTACGGTAGATGGAGCAAATACGTTTCAAGGCTGTTCTCCGGCATTGGCCAGGCTGTCGAGCAGCGCCTGGCCCATCAACTCGCGGCGCCAGCCACGCAGCGAGTCTGGCAATTGGTAAGGCCCATCGGGGTAGCCACTTTTAACCAGGGCTTCGAGGGTTTTCTTGCGCAGCATCAGTTCCGGCGCCATGTCCAGGCGCTCGGCGAAGGTTTGGCCCAGGGCCCGCAGTTGCTTGATCAACGCTGCAGCGTCCACGGGTAAAGGCTCAGCCACGGCAGGCGGCCATTGGTCCATGGGCACGCTGGCGGTGCGTTTGATCAGGTCCAGCAGGAACTGGCCGTCCTGGCGCACGGTGCGCGGGTGCATGTCTTCGATCTTGCCCAGGGCAGCGAGGTTATCCGGCTGGGATTTGGCCAGGGGCCACAACGAGTGTTCGCGAATGATGCGGTTGCGCGGCAAGTCGCGAGCACGGGCCTGCTGCTCGCGCCAGGCGCACAGTTCACGCAGCACCGCAAGTTGAGCACGGGACAACTTCCACGCCAGCTTGGCGTCGCGGTACAGCTCGTAGGGGTCGATCTCGCGGCGCAGGTTGGCCACCAGTTCGGCGCCGTCTTCCAATACCCAGGCGTATTTGTCGTCCGACAGTTGCGGGCGCAGGCGGGTGTAAACCTCGGCCAGGTGCACCGCGTCTTCGGCGGCGTAGCTGATCTGCGTCTCCGACAATGGCCGCTGCAGCCAGTCGGAGCGGGTTTCACCCTTGGGCAGCTCGATGTCCAACACCGCTTGCACCAGCCGCGAGTAGCCCATGGAGAAACCGAGGTTGAGGTACGCCGCCGCCAATTGGGTGTCGAACAACGGCACCGGCAAGCTGCCGGTCAGGCGCAACAGCACTTCCAGGTCTTCGCTGCAGGCGTGCACCACCTTGATCACCGCTGGGTTTTCCAGCAAGGCGGCCAAAGGTTGCCAATTGTCGATGGTCAGGGGGTCGATCAGGTAAGCGCGCACGCCATCACCGATCTGGATCAGCCCGGCAATAGGGTAAAAGGTGTCGACCCGCATGAATTCGGTGTCGAGGGCGACGAATGGCAACTGCTGCCATTCGGCGCAATGCTGGCCGAGGCTATCGTTGTCGCAGATCCAGTGAATATCGATGGCCACACGGCTCTCCCTTGAAGAATGGCGCGCAGTATATATCGCGAAAGAGGCTTGCGAGCATCCGCAGTGCACACGCCATCATGAAAACTCCGACAGGAGATGAAGAATAGTCCGACAAACGGGCGTTATCCTCTCTTACGCAAAACGTAGACGCACCATAGTCGCGAGCCCGGCAGGAACTCTTGGTAATTGAGGATTTTGAAGCCGGCTTGGCGAAACTCGCTCTCTACGGGCGTGCCCACGTTCACGGCCACGATCACGGTGTCGCGGCTGACGCGGTGAAACTCGTGCAACAACATGAGTCGTGCATCGCTGTCGGGCACATGCCGAAACAAATCCAGGCAGAAAATGCAGTCCACCGCATTTGCCGAAAGGCCAATGGAAAACGCCGAGCCCTGGAATGTTTTGACACGCTTGAGCAACGCGCCCGGGTGATGGGTGCGCGCGTGATCGAGCATCGCCTGGGAGTTGTCCGAGGCCAGGATCACGCGGTTGACGTGTTCGGCCAGCACCGGCCAGAAGCGCCCGGAACCGCACGCCAGGTCGAGGATAAGCCCAGGCTCGCCCGCCACCTTCAGCGCTTGGCGCACCAGCCGCGCATCGCGCCACGCCGACAGGCGCTGCAACAGCCTGGGCGGACGCGGGTCGCCACAGCCCCTGGCATGCTCACGGTCATAGCGCTCGGTGAATTCGGTCTCGATGGAGGATGGAGGTTGTGGCGACATCGCGGGCTCATGTGAATGAAACGGTAGTAAACGACCTTGATTCGCAGCTTAACCGCCGCAACGTGAAAAAAAGGTCGAAAGCCCCTACCCGCTAAAATCGATCATGCCTGGTGTAAATACCAGCGCCAATCCTGCTCCCCCACCTCGCCCATGAACTGGCGGTATTCGGCACGTTTGACCGCCAGGTAAACGCCGAGGAATTCACGCCCGAACGCGTCCGGCGCCCAGCGGGACGTTTCCAGCGCGCGCAAGGTGGTCAGCCAGTCGGTGGGCAGCAGCTCCGTGGCCTGGGCGTAGCCGTTGCCTTCCACCGGGGCGCCAGGGTCTAGCTGTTCGCGGATGCCTCGGTGAATGCCGGCCAGGATTGCGGCGGCCGCCAGATAGGGGTTGGCGTCGGCGCCGCAGATACGGTGTTCGATATGCCGGGACTGGGCCGGGCCACCGGGCACACGCAGGCTGACGGTGCGGTTGTCCACGCCCCAGGTGACCGCGAGCGGCGCATAGCTGTTGGTTTGGAAGCGCCGATAAGAATTGGCGTTGGGGCAGAACATCAACAGTGAATCGAGCAAGGTGCTGAGCATGCCGCCCACGGCCTGGCGCAGCAGCGGCGTACCGTCTGCCGCTTCACTGGCAAACAGGTTATTGCCCTGGGCATCGGCCAGGCTGACGTGCATATGCATGCCTGTACCGGCCAGGTCGTCGAACGGCTTGGCCATGAAACAGGCGGTCATTCCATGCTTGTGCGCCACGCCCTTGACCAGGCGTTTGTAGCGCACGGCTTCGTCCATCGCCTGCAGCGCGTCGGTGCGGTGTTCGAGGGTGATTTCCACTTGGCCCGGCGCGTACTCGGAGATGGCCGTGCGCGCCGGAATCCCTTGCAGCTTGCAGGCGCTGTAGAGGTCGGCAAGAAACGGTTCGATCTGCTCCAGTTCGCGCAGGCCATACACCTGGGTCGAGCGCGGGCGATTGCCATCCACATCCCGCGCCGGTTGCGGACGGCCGTTGCTGTCGGGCTTCTGGTCGAGCAGATAGAACTCCAGCTCCGCCGCCATTACCGGGTAGTAACCGTCAGCCTTGAGCGCCTCGATAACTTTGGCCAGCAGGTGCCTGGGGTCGGCCACGGTGGCGGGCAGGCCTTCGGTGGGGTGCATGCTCACTTGCACCGCCGCGGTGGGGATCAAGCGCCACGGCATGCGCTGCAAACTGCCGCTGATCGGGTAGGCACGGCAGTCGATATCCCCCACCTCCCACACCAGCCCGGAGTTTTCGACGTCATCGCCATTGATGGTCAGGCCGAGGATGGTGCTGGGCAGAGGCCGACCACTTTCGTACACCGCCAGCAGTTCGTCGCGGTGCAGCAGCTTGCCGCGCGGTACGCCGTTGTTATCGAGGATAAACAGCTCGAACATTTCGATGTCGGGGTTCTGTTCAAGGAAGGTCTGGGCTTCGTGCAGGCTGGCAAAAACACTCATGGGAATTCTCATACGTTTGCATCAGGCAAGCGCGCAGGCGCCGCCAGGCAGATGCGCACAGGTGCGCGTCATCCATGTGGGTAGATCAACGTAGGAGAGAGGTATCTGGCGGGCGCGCGTGTCGGCAATGGAACAAGGCCCAGAACGCAAGCGCAGACGGCAATGTCGCGGTGTGAGTATCGGGGCAAGCGTGCATGCGCAAGTCACAGTGATAGAGATACCTGAGCGTCACATGCCGGGATACGCGGGTCAACTCAGGCTTGACGGAGTTTGGTTGCAGTTTGGCTAAACATTCTGCCTGTAGGAGCGAGCTTGCTCGCGAGGATCGTTAACGATAACGCGGGATGCCTGATTCACAGCGGCGCACTCAGGTTATTCGCGAGCAAGCTCGCTCCTACAAAAAACGGGCATTATGGCGGCTTCGACCGTGCCCTAAGGATTCGACTCCATGAAAGCGCCTCTGGCCCTCTGTGTACTGGCAAGCCTGGCCAATGTCGCCCAGGCCGACACCGCCGCGTCACGCCTTGACGAAGTGATTGCACGCGGCACCCTCACCGTGTGCACCACCGGCGACTACAAGCCTTACACCTCGCTGCGCAGCGACGGCGGCTATGAAGGTATCGACATCGCCATGGCCGAGTCCCTGGCCAAGAGCCTCAACGCCAAAATCAACTGGGTACCCACCACCTGGAAAACCCTGATGCCGGACTTTCTGGCCCAACGCTGCGACATCGCCGTGGGCGGTATTTCCGTGTCGTTGGAACGTCAGAAAAAAGCCTTTTTCAGCCAGTCGCTCGGAGTCGATGGCAAGATCCCACTGGTACGCTGCGCCGACGTGCAGCGCTACCAGACGGTGGAACAGATCAACCAGCCCCAGGTGCGAGTGATCGAACCGGCCGGTGGCACCAACGAAGTGTTTGCCCGTGCACACTTGGGCCAGACGCAGATTCGCCTGCATGACAACGTAACGATTTTTGATGAACTGCTGACGGGCAAGGCCGATGTAATGATCACCGACGCCAGCGAGGCGCGTTATCAGCAGAAGCTCAAGCCTGGGTTGTGTGCAGTCAACCCCGAGCAACCGATGCAGTACAGTGAAAAAGCCTTTTTGCTGCCGCGTGATGATGTCGCCTGGAAGAGTTATGTGGATCAGTGGTTGCATTTGAATGTGGCGACAGGGGCGTATGCGGGGATTGTGGGGCAGTGGTTGGCTGCGCCATGAATGTGGTCGGCGCGATCTAAATGTGGGAGCTGGCTTGCCTGCGATTGGGCCATAAGTACCTACACAAAAAGCCGCTGCTGCCCCAAGGTAACCACGATGCGAAGCGAGCCGCTCTTGATCTTGATCTGCTTGTGATCTTGATCTCAGGCGCCCCGTCAAACCACGCTGGCCGAACGCAGGCTTGAATTCGTGGGTAACCCGGCAGGACGCCGGGTTAGCCGCCCCGCGCCATGGATGGCGCGTGGCGGCGGCCCACGGATTCAAGCCTGTGTTCGGGCACACCGAGCCCAAGCGAGGTGCCGAGTGGTGGGGCAAGAGCCCTTTGGTTACTTTGGGGCTTTTCCAAAGTGACCCGCCGTCAGGGCGGCCCCCTAAGTGGCCGT
>NZ_SMOF01000001.1:1807248-1817455 GCF_018135665.1 Pseudomonas sp. B2021 | reverse complement strand
CCACGCTGGCCGGAATTCGACAGGGATTTGGGGGGTAAACCGGCAGGGATGCCGGTTTAGCCGCCCCGCGCCATGGATGGCGCGTGGCGGCGGCCCCCAAATCACTGGCGGATTACGGGCACACCGAGCCCAAGCGAGGTGCCGAGTGGTGGGGCAAGAGCCCTTTGGTTACTTTGGGGCTTTTCCAAAGTGACCCGCCGTCAGGGCGGCCCCCTAAGTGGCCGTTACCGCAGGAATGGATATGTACACAATCCAACTGTGTTGACTGTCAGGCCGTCTTCGCAGGCAAGCCAGCTCCCACATTTGAATCGCGGGGCATCAGGTAGAAAGGCGTTGGCTGGCGGGCCGCCATCGCAGGCAAGCCAGCTCCCACAGTTGGACCCTGGGGTGTCAGCCCGGTCCTACGCCTTGATCAACGCCACAAACGCCGCACACGCAGCGCTGCGATACGCCCCCTTGCGGCTCAACAAGGCCGCAGTGCGCTGCGGCAACGCAGGCTCGATCACCACCGCATGCAATCCCGCCTGGGCCTCAGCCAGTGCCCGGGGCAGGATAGTTGCCAGAGGCGTGCTACGTACAATCTCGATAATCGCACTGATGGAATTGGCCTCCATGGCAATCTGCGGTTTAACCCCTTGCCGGTGGCAGTAATCGTCGATATAGCGGCGGGTGGCAAAGCCTGTGTTCAGCAGCACCAGAGGCTGTTCGAGCCAGGCCGGTTGTGTGCGTTCGCGATGACTGGCACTGACGACCAGGCTCAGCTCTTCGACAAACAGCGCCTCACAGTCGATCTCCAGCCCATGCTCGCCGGTAAAGCCGATGCCGATATCCAGCAGGTCCTCCCCCAGCGCGGCTTCGATACGGTCTTGGGTCAGTTCCTCGATGCTCAGGGTGATGCCGGGGTACAACGCATTGAACCGTGCCAGCAGCGGGCCGATCAGGTAAGCAGTAAAGGTCGGCGTCATGGCCAGGCGCAAGTGCCCTCGGCGCAGGTCCTGCACGTCGTGTATCGCACGGGTGCCGGCCTGCAGATCCTGCAAGGCCAAGCGCGCATAGCGTACGTACGCCTGCCCCGCGTCGGTCAGGCTGATGCGGCGCCCGGTGCGGTCCAGCAGTGGCGCACCCAGGCTTTCTTCCAGTTGCTTGATCTGCTGCGACAAGGTCGGTTGCGACACGTGCAGCGCCTCGGCAGCCCGCGTGAAGTTGCGATGCTCGGCAACGGCCAGCAAATAACGGATATGACGCAACAGCATGGGCAGCGCTCCAACTATAGGCATAGCTTATAGATAGCATCATAAACCGGTCTTGGACGCTATAGCCGAAAACTTCCATCCTTGCCCCATCAGCGACGCAAGGAGAACCACCATGCAACATCTCATCGACGGCTTTCGCAAATTCCAACGTGAAGCCTTTACCCCTCGCAGTGACTTGTTCAAACACCTGGCGACCACGCAAAACCCCGGCACCTTGTTCGTGTCCTGCTCTGACAGCCGCGTAGTCCCTGAGCTGTTGACCCAGCAGGAGCCCGGTGATCTGTTCGTCATCCGCAATGCCGGCAACATCGTGCCGTCCTACGGCCCGGAGCCGGGAGGCGTGTCGGCCACGGTCGAATATGCCGTAGCGGTGCTGGGCGTGAGCGACATTGTGATTTGCGGGCATTCAGACTGCGGCGCGATGACTGCGATTTCCACCTGCAAATGCCTGGACCACCTGCCCGCCGTGGCCAACTGGTTGCGCCATGCCGAGTCGGCCAAGGTGATCAATGCCGCCCGTACGCATGCCTCGGACGCTGCACGCCTGGATTCGTTGGTGCGCGAAAACGTGGTCGCCCAACTGGCTAATCTCAAGACTCACCCTTCGGTCGCCCTGGCGCTGGAACAAGGCCGGATGAACCTGCATGGCTGGGTGTACGACATCGAAACCGGCGGCATTGACGCTTTGGACGGGCACACCGGGCGCTTCGTCTCCCTGCTCGACCACCCCAGCACCCGCGCCCACGCCGCCTGAACCTTATTCAACCCAAGAGGACGTCACCATGTTGCAATCTCAATTCGCTCAAACCCCACGCCTGGCCCTGGCCGACACCATTATCGACCTCAAGGCACGCAAAAACCTGTCGTGGCAGGCCCTCACCGACGGCACCGGGCTGAGCCTGGCATTCGTCACCGCCGCCCTGCTCGGCCAGCACCCGCTGCCCAAGGAAGCGGCCGACATCGTGTGCGGCAAACTCGGCCTTGACGAGGACGCCAGCCGCCTGCTGCAAAGCGTCCCACTGCGCGGCAGCTTCCCGAGCGGTGTGCCGACCGACCCAACCATGTACCGTTTCTATGAAATGCTGCAAGTCTACGGCTCTACCTTGAAGGCCCTGGTGCATGAGCAATTCGGCGACGGCATCATCAGCGCCATCAACTTCAAACTGGACATCAAGAAAGTCGAAGACCCGGACGGCGGCTCCCGTGCGGTCATCACCCTGGACGGCAAATACCTGCCGACCAAACCCTTCTGATTTGCCGCCAACCGTCTACGCTCTTGGCACACCATCAAGAACGAGGGACGGGTAAATGAAGAGACTGCTCCGATTCACTTGGCTGCTGCTGTTGTGTTGCAGCCAGGTGCATGCCGCCACGGCACAGGAAGCGGATGCCCAAGCCGCCAAGGCCCTGCTGGAAAAGGCCTTGGCGTACTACCACAAGCAAGGTGACAAGGCGTTCGCCGCCTTCAGCCGTCAGGGCGAGTTCATCGACCAGGACCGCTATGTGTTTGTGGTCGATACAAAAGGCGTGCTGCTGGCCAGTGGCGGGCCCTCCTCCGCGCTGATCGGTCGCGATGTGTCCGAGGTACTCGGGCCCGACCTGCAAGCCTCGTTCAAACAAGCCCTTAGCGTGCCCGAAGGCCAGGGTATCCAGCAGGCTGACTATCGCTGGCAGAACTGGAATGACGGCAAGGTCGAACATAAACACGTGTTTTATCAACGCGTGGGCGAACGCATCCTGGCGGTCGGTTATTACTTGCCGCGCGCCACACCGGAACAGGCACGGGCGCTGCGCAACAAGGCGGTGGAGGCGTTAGTCAAGGACGAAACCGGCACGCTCAAGGCGATCAACTCTTTGCAGGGCGGCTTCCTGCAAGATGATCTCTACGTATTCGTGGTGGACCTGAACACGCGGCGCTACGTCGCCCACGGCACCAACCTGCGCCTGATCAACACCGATTTCGCCAAGATCAAGGACCCGGATGGCAAACCGGTGGGTGTGCCGATCCTCAAGATGATGGCCGAGCAGGACCAGGGCGAATACAAATACCGCTGGAAAAACCCGGTGACGGGCAAGGTCGAGAACAAGCACGCTTATGTGCGCAAGAGCGGGCATTTCATGGTAGCGGTGGGTTACTACAGCCCCTGAACCTGATCGTTCCCACGCTCTGCGTGGGAACGCCGCCTGGGACGCTCCGCGTCCGCTTATCTAACTTTGTCTTCACGGCCACGCAGTACTCGGTTGGGCATCGCGATCGCAGCCGCCAACCCCAGCAGCGACACTGCCGCACTCACCATCAACAAATGCCGGAACGTCACCGCCAACTCGCCGCGCAATGCATCCTGCGCCGGGCCGGGTGCGGCGTTGAGGCCGTCGAGCAGTACGTTGCCGGAACTGCCTTCGGCCATCAGTGCGCCGTTTGCCAGATGGGCGAAGCTGGAATCGTGCAACAGCGCCAGCAGCAACGCCGACATGCAGGCCACCCCCACTGCCCCGCCCAGGGAGCGAAACAGGTTGGTGGTGCTGGTGGCCACACCGATATCCCGTTGCTCCACCGAATTCTGTGTGCCCACCAGCGAGGTTGGAAATTGCATGCCTGAGGCGATGCCGCTCAACAGCATGAAGATCGCGGTGAACGCCACCGCCTGGGGCGCGCTGTAGGCCATGCAGAGGATCGCCAGGGGGCTTAACAACGCACCACTGAGGATCATCGGTTTGTAGCGGCCGGTCACCGAGGTCATGCGCCCGGCGAAATACGCGCCCATCGGCAAGCCCATCGCCAAGGGCAGCAAGTGCAGGGCCGCGCTGTCGGCACCGGCGCCGGTTACGGTCTGGTAGCGCAGGGGCATCAGCACCGTCAGGGAAATCGCCTGGAAGCTGGTGATGAAAATCGTGCACCAGCACAACACCGCGCTGCGGTTGGCAAACAAGTGCATGGGCAGCAGCGGCTCTCGCGCCCGGCGTTCGTGCCACACAAACGCGCTCAAGGCCAACAGGGCACAGGCCAGCAACCCCAACACGTGATCGTCATGCCATGAATGGCCCTGGCCGATTTCGGTGATGCCCAGCAACAAGGCAGTCAGGCCGATGATCATCAGCACCGTGCCGAGGTAATCGATGATGGGCTTGCGCTGCGGTACCGGCAGCCCCACCAGGGTGCGATGGGCCACGTACCAGGCGCCGGCGCCCAGCGGCAGGTTGATCAAAAACACCCAGCGCCACGACAGGTACTCGGTCATATAGCCGCCCAACACCGGCCCGGCCACGCTGGCTACCGCGTACATGCTGCTGAAATAGCCCTGATAACGCCCACGCTCGCGGGGAGGAATGATGTCGCCAATGATCGCCTGGCTCACCGAGACCATCCCGCCAGCGCCGATACCCTGCAGCACCCGCGCCAGCACCAGCTGCTCCATACTTTGCGCCAGGCCGCAGAACAGCGACGCCAGGGTGAACACGCCCATGCCGATCAGCATCATGGGCCGGCGCCCATACAGGTCGCCCAGCTTGCCGTAGATCGGCACCGCCACGGTCATCGCCACCATGTAGCCGGAGATCACCCAGGCCAGCAGGTTGACGTCATGGAACTGCGCAGAAATGGCCGGCATGGACACGGCGACAATGGTCTGGTCCAGGGCCCCCAGGAAGATCGCCATCATCAGCGCGACCAGGATACTGCGCACGGCGGGAACGGTTGGAGCGGGCTGATTGAGGTGAGTCACGGCAGAACCTTCGAGCAGGGCCCACAGGCAACGGTCACCGGTGGGAATGCTCGATACGATAGCAGGCTATTCGATAGGCTCGTAAGGAAGGCCGACGTAATTTTCTGCGATGGTTTTGCGCCCGGCCTCGGAGTGAACGAAATAGTCCAGTTCGCTTTCGGCGATGCGCTGGCTGAAGGCGTCCGCCTGTGGGAATTGATGCAGCATCGAGGTCATCCACCAGGAAAACCGTTCGGCTTTCCACACCCGGCGCAGGCAGATTGCCGAGTACTTTTGCAGCAGGTCCAGGCGCCCTTCGCGGTACACCTTGAGCAAGATGCGGAACAAGGTGCTCACATCACTGGCCGCCAGGTTCAAACCCTTGGCGCCGGTGGGCGGCACAATGTGCGCGGCATCGCCGAGCAGGAACAGACGCCCGTACTGCATCGGTTCCACCACAAAGCTGCGCAGCGGCGCGATGCTTTTTTCGATCGAGGGCCCGGTCACCAACTGCTCGGCCAAGGAGTTGGGCAGGCGGCTTTTGAGTTCATCCCAAAAGCGTTCATCCGCCCAGTCTTCCAGCTTCTCTTCGACCGGCACTTGCAGGTAGTAGCGGCTGCGGGTCGGCGACCGCATGCTGCACAGCGCAAAACCCCGCGTATGTTTGGCGTACACCAATTCAGCGTGTACCGGCGGCGTGTCAGCCAGCACACCCAGCCAGCCGAAGGGGTAGACCCGCTCGAACACCTTCAGCGCTTGCGCCGGTATCGACTGGCGGGCCACACCATGGAAACCGTCGCAGCCGGCAATGTAGTCGCACTCCAGGCGATAGGCTTGGCCTTCATGCTCGAAGGTCAGCCACGGCTGTTCACTTTTCAGGTCATGGGGTTGAACATTGGAGGCTTCGTACAGGGTGATGGCACCGGCGGCTGCGCGGGCGGCCATCAGGTCGCGGGTGACCTCGGTCTGGCCGTAGATCATCACCGACTGGCCGCCGGTCAAGGCCTTGAGGTCGATGGAGGTGAGTTGGCCATTGAGGGCAATGTCAAACCCGTCGTGCACCAAACCCTCGGCGTCCATGCGCTGGCTGACCCCGGCTTCGCGCAGCAGGTCGACCATGCCCTGTTCTAACACACCGGCGCGGATACGGCCTTGCACGTACTCGGCGCTCTGGCGCTCTAGAACAAGGGTTTGGATACCAGCGTTGTGCAACAACTGGCCGAGCAGCAATCCGGAAGGACCGGCGCCAATAATGGCGACTTGAGTTTTAAGGGTTTTCATTATTTTTATGGCCTTCAAGCTTCACGCGAACGTATGGAGTGAAAGAGTTGTCATTGCTCTTGTGGCTGACATTTTTCACTTGAGCGAGCCGCATAAGAAGGTGAAAACTGCGTCAAAACCTGTGCTTTTCGCCAATCGGGGCGATTACCGAACCCTTATCCTGAGTATCGGATTGAAACCATGACCAAAACCGCGATTCCGGTCTTCAAGCTTTACGGGGAAAGCCAGCAGTGGCCGACTCCCGATTTGTTGCACTGCGAAACCATTTCCCGGCGCAGTCGGGAATACCAGTGGGAAATCCAGCCCCACCGGCACGCGGACCTGTGCCAGTTGCTGTATGTGCACAAAGGCCAGGCACAACTGGAAATCGAAGGCCAGCGCACCACGCTCAACGAGTCGAGCCTGCAAGTGCTGCCACCGCTGTGCGTGCATGGTTTTCGTTTTTCCGAGGATGTGGAGGGGTTTGTGGTGACGCTTTCGGCGCCGCTGGTCAGCCACTTGCAGGCGCAACTGGGCTCTACCGTCGATGGCCTGCACACCCTGGGCAGTTACCCGGCGGGCAAGGACAGCGATTACTTGAACAGCCTGTTCATGCGTTTGCAGGACGAATACGCCGATGACCAACCGGCACGGGACATGATGCTGCACGCCCTGGTCAGCGTGTTGCTGGTATGGGTCAGCCGCCAGGCGATCCAACGTCGCCATCCACGCGCACCGCGGGGGCGTGAGTACTTTCGGCGGTTTACGCAACTGGTCGAACAGCATTACCGCGAACACCCCAAGATTGAAGACCTGGCCCACAAGCTGGGCATCTCGGTCTCACACTTGAACGGGACGTGTCGGGAGTTGGGTGGGCAGCCGGCATTGCAGATCATGCATGACCGCCAGTTGCTGGAAGCCAAGCGCCTGCTGACCTACACCAGCATGACCATCAACGAAATGTCCGAGGTGCTGGGGTTTTCCGACCCGACCAACTTCTCACGGCTGTTTCGCCGCAGGGTCGGGTTTTCACCCAAGGCGTTTCGTGAACAACTGAAGGCCGAGCAGCCTACCTGAGTGCACTGAAACTGCCGGTGCGCGGAACGCATTGGTCCTGATGACAACTGATGGCGAACGCCGCCGGCTGCATGCGTGTTTGCTCGACGCGATAGGCGGCAGTCCCATACAGCGCTGTCGCCAATGCGCAGAGGGTGAAAATTGTCAGGTACTTTCTGGTTTTGATGCTCATGGCACAGACCTCTGAACGGATCTACAGGGTGCTGTTTAAAGCATAGGTCAACTTGCCATGATGCGATGCCATTCAGCGCGCTTATTTCAGCTCACAGCCCGACGTCCCAGACAGGCTCCTCGGGGAAGCGCAGCACCAGGAAATCCAGGAGGCTGCGCAGCGCCGAGGGCATGTGTTTGCGTGAGGCGTACACCGCATAGATATTCATCTGGCGTGGCTCGGCGTGCGGCAGCAAGCGTACCAATTCTCCACTGCGGATCAGTTCACCGGCCTGATAACTGGGCAGCATCGCCACCCCAGCCCCGGCCAGCGTCACGCGCATTAACGTGCTGGCCTCGTTGGCGGTGATATTGCCGTGGACCGGCACCGACACGTGTTCGCCATTTTCTTCGAAATGCCACAGGCTCTTGCCGAAGTAAGAGTGGGTCAGGCAGTTGTGCCGGGCCAGGTCTTCGACTTTCTGCGGCGCCGGATGCTCGTGCAGATAAGCCGGTGTGGCGCACACCACCGAGCGGCATACGGTCAGGCGCCGGGCGATCAGGTTGGGGTCCAGATCGTTGCTGGTGCGGATCGCCAGGTCGATGCGCTCGTCCACCAGGTTCACCGTGCGATCAAGCATCTGCAAATCCACCGTCACCAGGGGGTAAAGCTTGACGTATTCGGCAATCGCCGCGCCCAGCTGCGCCTGGCCGAACGAGGTGCTCACGCTCAGGCGCAACAGGCCTCGGGGCGCGTCGTCGGGCTCGCTGACGGCGGCCTGCATATCCCCGCACAAATCCAACAATTGCCGGCAACGCGGTAGCGTTTCCCCCCCGGCGGCGGTGAGGCTGAGCTTGCGCGTGGTGCGGTGCAGCAGACGTGCGCCCACCCAGTCTTCCAGCTCGGCCAGGTAGCGCGAGACCACCGGGCGCGACAGGTCAAGGTGGTCGGCAGCGGCGGATTGGCTGCCCAGGTCCACCACGGTGACAAACACGCGCATTGCTTGAAGACGATCCATGATTTGCCCGCTTTCAGAAACAAACTATGTCCAAGCATCGCATTTTTTGTCGCGTTTTATGCAACTAAGCTCTGTGCATCCCTTACCGATGGCAGGAGCTGCCCGATGTTCTCGACCTTCAAACGCTTGACCCTGGCTACCGCCGCCCTGGCCTTCGCTGCCCACGCAGCGGCGACAGAGCTGAAACTGGACGTGTACAACCCAGGCGAAGCCGCGATCTTCCCGGTCAGCTCGGTGCTGGTCAGCGGCGAAAAAGACGCGATCCTGGTGGATGCGCAATTCGGCAAAGGCCAAGCCGAGCAACTGGTGCAGAAGATCCGCGCCAGCGGCAAGCACCTGACCACCATCTACATCAGCCATGGCGACCCGGACTACTACTTCGGCCTCGACACCCTGACCGCCGCTTTCCCCGACGCCAAGGTGCTGGCGCCGCAGCCGGTGGTCGACCATATCAACGCCACCGTCGCCGACAAGCTGGCCTTCTGGGGCCCGAAAATGGGCGCCGACAAACCGGCCAAGACCCTTGTGCCGCAAGTGCTTAAAGGCCACAGCCTGACCCTGGAAGGGCAACAGCTTGAAGTGGTGGGCCTCGACGGCCCGCAGCCCGATCGCAGCTTTGTGTGGATCCCGTCGATCAAGGCCGTAATCGGTGGTGTGGTCGTCGCTGAAAATATCCACGTGTGGATGGCCGATACCCAGAGCGCGCAATCCCATAAAGACTGGTTGGCTACGCTCAAGCGCATTGAAGACCTGAAGCCGAACACCGTGGTGCCGGGCCATTACCTGGGCAAGCCGTCGCTGGCCTCGGTCACCTTCACCGCCGATTACATCAAGGCCTTCGATCTCGAAACCGCCAAGGCCAAGGATTCCGCCGCCCTGATTGCGGCCATGAAAAAACGTTACCCCACCCTTGCCGACGAAAGCTCGCTGGAGCTGAGCGCCAAAGTCGCCAAGGGCGAAATGAAGTGGTAATTGGCTTTAAACCTTAACCCTGTTGGAGAACATCATGAGCAAGATCGCAATCATTGGTGCCACCGGCCGTGCCGGTAGCCAACTACTGGAAGAAGCGCTGCGTCGCGGGCATACCGTGACCGCCATCGCCCGCAATACCGACAAGCTGGCTGTGCGCCCTGGCGTTACGGTCAAACAGGCTGATGCCCTGGATGCCGAGGCCTTGCAACAGGCCATCAGCGGCAGCGACGTGGTGATCAGCGCCGCGCACTTCTCCACCCTCCCCGCCAGCGCCGTAATCGGCCCGGTGAAAAAGGCTGGTGTGAACCGTTTGTTGGTGGTCGGCGGCGCAGGTTCGCTGCTGTTACCCGGTGGCGGGCGCGTGATCGACAGCGAAGGCTTCCCGGCTGAATATAAAGCTGAAGCCAGTGCCGGAGCTGACTTCCTGGAAACGCTGCGCCAGGAAAAAGAACTGGACTGGACTTTCCTGTCGCCATCGGCCCTGTTCGACGGCACCGAGCGCACCGGCAAATTCCGCCTGGGCAAGGACGATCTGCTGGTGAGCAGTGACGGCACTAGCTCGATCAGTTTTGCCGACTTCGCCATCGCCATGCTGGATGAAGTGGAAAACCCGAAGCACCCGCGCCAGCGCTTCACCGTCGGCTACTGACCCAACGCTAACCACGATGCGAAGCGAGCCGCTCTTGATCTGCTTTTGATCTTGATCTTAGGCGCCCCGTCAAACCACGCTGGCCGGAATTCGACAGGGATTTGGGGGGTAAACCGGCAGGGATGC
>NZ_SMOF01000001.1:1744846-1807208 GCF_018135665.1 Pseudomonas sp. B2021 | reverse complement strand
GCGAGGTGCCGAGTGGTGGGGCAAGAGCGTTTTGCTTACTTTTGCGCTTTTCAAAAGTGAGCCGCCGTCAGGGCGGAACCCTAAGTGGCCGTTACCGCAGCAATGGATATGCACACAATCCAACCGTGTTGACTGTCAGGCCGCCTTCGCGAGCAAGCCCGCTCCCACAGTTGGGTTGTGGGGTGTCAGGGAGAGAAGTATCGGTTGGCAGGCCGTCATCGCAGGCAAGCCAGCTCCCACAGTTGGATCGCGGCGAGTCAGTTTGATAGGCGTTGGCCGTCACCCCACACTGGCCTCACCGACCAACCAATCCATCAGCTCGACCAACCCAACCGACGGCTCCTTCCCCGGCGGATACACCAAGTAATACCCCATCCCCGTCGACACCCGCAGCTCAAACGGCATCGCCAACCGCCCCGCCTTCAGATCCTCGCCAATCAGCGCACTGTCGCCCATCGCCACCCCAGTGCCCTGGGACGCCACGGTCATTGCCAAGTCCAGGGTTTCAAAGTGATGCCGTTGGATGGGATCGCTCAAGCAGGTATTGGCAGCCTTGAGCCACAGCGTCCAATCGCGCTCGTCTCGGGTCGGGTGCAACAGGACGTGATGCTGCAAATCCTGCGGTGTACGCAAAGTGCCCAGCAACCCAGGCACGCAGACCGGCGTAAGGCGCTCGTCGAACAGATGCCGCGCCTCGACCGGCTGCTCGGCGATGGGCCCGTAGATCACCGCCGCGTCAAACGGCTCACGACGAAAGTCCACGTTATAGGCCACCGTCGTGGTGAGCTCCACCGGCACATCCTGGCGCTCTTTTTGCCATTGCAACAAGCGCGGTAACAACCAGCGCATCACGCAGGTGGACGCTTTGAGCTGCAAGGTTCGGCGCCGGTCACCGACGTGCTCCACCGCGTCAGCGAGCAAGCCAAACACTTGCTGCGCGCACATCAGCCATTGGCGTCCCTCTTCGGTCAAGCTTAAGCCCCGCGCCTGGCGTTGGAACAAGGCGTAGCCCAACTGGCTTTCCAGCCCGGCAACCTGACGGCTCACCGCACCCTGGGTAATGTGCAATTGCTCGGCGGCACGGGTGAAGTTGCAGCACTGGGCCGTGACCCAGAAGGTGTGCAGCGCGGGTAACGGTGGGAGGCGTTTCATTGGGGCCAGCCATGACGTGAGGACATGGCGAGTATGACTTTTTATCGATTGTTGCCGCCACCGGCCAACCGCTCCAATGGCGCTTCGAATCCCTCACAAGAGCGACCTGTATGGCGACCTGCGGCGAAGTATTGGTGCACCTTCTGGAAAGTTACGGCGTTGACCACGTATTCGGCATTCCCGGCGTGCACACGGTGGAGCTGTACCGGGGCTTGGCGCGTTCCAGCATCCGGCATGTCACCCCGCGCCACGAACAGGGCGCCGGCTTCATGGCCGACGGCTATGCGCGTACCCGCGGCAAGCCGGGGGTGTGCTTTATCATCACCGGCCCTGGGATGACCAATATCACCACAGCCATGGGCCAGGCCTATGCCGACTCGATCCCGATGCTGGTGATTTCCAGCGTGCAGTCACGCAGCCAACTGGGCGGCGGGCGCGGCAAGTTGCATGAGCTGCCGAACCAGAGCGCGCTGGTGGCTGGTGTGGCGGCGTTCTCCCACACCTTGATGTCGGCGGCGGAACTGCCAAGTGTGCTGGCGCGGGCGTTTGCGGTGTTCCAGGCCGGTCGGCCGCGCCCGGTGCATATCGAGATTCCCCTGGATGTACTGGTGGAAAATGCCGACGCGTTGCTGGGCAGCACGCCTGTCAGCGTCGCCCGCGCTGGCGCAGCACCGGCGGCCGTGCAGCAGATGAGCCAGAGGCTGGCTGCCGCCAAGCGCCCGCTGATCCTGGCCGGTGGCGGCGCCATTGACGCAGCCGCCGAACTGACCCGTCTCGCAGAAGCCCTCGGCGCGCCCGTGGCCCTCACCATTAACGCTAAGGGCATGTTGCCCGCCGCGCATCCGCTGCTGATCGGCTCCACGCAAACCCTGCTCGCCACCCGTGCCTTGGTGGCTGAAGCCGACGTGGTGCTGGCCATCGGCACGGAATTGGCCGAAACCGACTACGACGTCACCTTCGCCGGCGGCTTCGACATTCCCGGTGCGCTGCTGCGCGTTGATATCGACCCGGACCAGAACGTGCGCAACTACCCGCCTCAAGTTGCGCTAGTGGCCGACGCACGCATCGCCGCCCAGGCGCTGCTCACCGAAGTGAACCGCCAGCCATTGGCGCCTCGCTCGCCCGATTGGGGCACCGCACGCGTCGCCCGTTTGTGGGCCGAGCTGGAACCTGCATGGGACGCTGCGACGCGCGCGCAAACCCGGTTTCTCAACGTTGTTCTGGAGGAACTGCCCGGCGTGGTGTTCGTGGGCGACTCCACTCAACCGGTGTACAGCGGCAACCTGACCCTGAACCTCAACCACCCACGCCGCTGGTTCAACGCCTCCACCGGGTACGGCACCCTGGGTTATGCCCTGCCCGCCGCCATTGGCGCCTGGCTCGGGCGCGGCGATGGCCAACCGGTGGTGTGCCTGATCGGCGACGGCGGGCTGCAATTCACCCTGCCGGAACTGGCCAGCGCGGTGGAGGCGCGTACACCGGTAATCGTGCTGTTGTGGAATAACCAGGGTTATGAAGAGATCAAGAAGTACATGGTCAACCGTGACATCGAGCCGGTGGGTGTGGACATCTACACACCGGACTTTATCGGTGTGGCCAAGGCCCTGGGCTGCGCGGCGCAAAGCGTCCATAACATTGAAGCATTGCGCACTGCTTTACGTGCTGCCGCCGATCGTCAGGGGCCGACGCTGCTTGAAATCGACCAGGGGCGGTGGGAGTTGCCGAGTCTGTAATCCCGGCCTGACAGTCAACCCATATCTTCCCGACGCCCCGCGATCAAATTGTGGGAGCGGGCTTGCTCGCGAAGGCGGCCTGATAGCCGACCCCCAATGCGCGCTTACCTCACCACTCGGCATCCGCATTTTTTCAATAGCCCCTGCGACTTTCTCATTTGCCCCGCTACACGCTGCATGGCCTGATTCGCCCTTGTTCATTCAAGGCAAGCCCATGGAAAACGTTCAGGCAAAATCCACCACCGCCGTATGGCTGACGGTCAGCGTGGTGCTCGTCGCCCTCAATTTGCGTCCGTCGATGGCGGCCGTGGGGCCTTTATTGACGTCGATTCGCGCGGATGTGCCGCTGAGTTTCAGCAGCGCGGCCTTACTGACCATGTTGCCAGTCATGGCCATGGGCCTGGCGATGTTCCTTGGCATGGGCCTGGCCAAGCGCGTGGGCGAGCATCGCAGCATTGTGGTGTCGCTGCTGGTGATTGGGCTGGCGACCGTGTCGCGGCTGTTCCTGGATTCGGCGCTGGAGTTGATCGTGAGTGCCATTGCGGCGGGTGTCGGCATTGCGCTGATCCAGGCATTGATGCCGGCGCTGATCAAGTCGCGGTTCAGCGCCAACGTCTCGTTGTTCATGGGCCTGTATGTCACTGCGATCATGGGCGGCGCGGCATTGGCTGCTTCGTTCTCGCCGTGGGTGCAAGCCCACACCGGTAGTTGGCGTATCGGCCTGGCGATTTGGGCGATGCTGGCGTTGTTGGCCCTGATGTTCTGGTATGCGCAGCGTTCGGCCCTGCCGCCCTTGCCTCAAGCCGGTTCTGGCCCCAAGGAGGCATTTTTCAGCAACCGCCGCGCCTGGTTGCTCGCGATCTTTTTTGGCCTCGGCACAGCGTCCTACACCTGTGTGCTGGCGTGGCTGGCGCCGTACTACGTCGAGCAGGGCTGGAGTGAACAGAATGCCGGCTTGCTGCTGGGCTTCTTGACCGCCATGGAAGTGATCTCCGGCCTGGTCACTCCGGCCATTGCCAACCGCCGCCAGGATAAACGCGGGGTGGTGGCGGTGCTGCTGGTGCTGATCATCCTGGGGTTCTACGGCCTCATTCTCAGCCCGCAACGCTGGAGCCTGTTGTGGCCCTGCCTGCTCGGCCTGGGCATTGGCGGCCTGTTCCCGATGAGCCTGATCCTGTCCCTGGACCACCTCGACAACCCACGTCGCGCCGGTGGCCTTACCGCATTTGTGCAGGGCATCGGTTATCTGATCGCCGGCCTATCGCCGCTGATCGCCGGCATGATCCGCGACCAGTTGGGCAGCTTCGAATGGGCCTGGTGGTCATTGATGGCCGTGAGCGGGCTGATGCTATTGATCGTGATGCGTTTCAACCCGGCGCATTACGCACGGCATATCCGCTGACGTCGTATTACAAACATTTTTTGTCCCACACGAAACATAGAAGGGTCCTACAGAGCTTTCTATTGGTACGGGCGTTCCGTTAACATTTTGCTCAGTCTTGTACTGAGTTCGGTACAAAGGGTTTACGGACGAAACCGATGCTAAACAGTAACTTGCTCAGAAAGCTCGATATGCAGGATTTGATGGTGTTTATCGCCGTCTACGACCAGAGCAGCGTTACCGAGGTGTCCGAAACGCTGTTCGTCAGCCAGTCCACTGTGAGCTACAGCCTGAAGAAGCTGCGCACCAGCTTTGAAGATGAGCTGTTTATCAACACCCGCGCGGGCATGCGCCCTACGTACAAGGCCACCACCATGTACGAGCATGTGCAGAAGATTCTGGAAAGCATCAACCTGTGTCATGCCGGTGGCCAAGCGTTCGACCCGACCCAACAGGCGGTGACCTTCAATGTGTGCGCGCCAGAATATTTCGAACAGTTGATCCTGCCGCGCCTGCTTAAGCGCTTCGACCATGCCGACCTGCCGGTGATCGTCAATGTGCAGAAGCTGGAAACCGAGATCCCCGCCGACGACCTGCGTGAAGGTCGGCTGGACCTGGTGATCTGCTTCGGCCCGAACTTTCACCGCGCCCATAAAGACTTCAAGACCCAGATGCTGTTGGAGGACGACTTGGTCTGCGTATGCGACCAACGCTCGGCGCCCAGGGAACAGGCGTTCAGCCTGCAATCCTTCGTTGAGCGGCGCCACGTATTCCCAACGCCTTGGACCTCCGACACCAACATGATCGACGGCTGGCTCGCTCGCCAGGCCCGCAAGCGCCAGGTGATCGCGCGGGCCAACAGCTACAGCGCGGCATTGAAGATGATTGCCGGCACCGACTTCATCGTCACCCTGCCCCGCCGCGTGCAAAAATTGCTGGCACCGGCGCCGGCATTCGGCGTTTGCGAAGCCCCCAACGGGTTGCCGGGATTCACCCTGGATATGCAGTGGAACGAAACCAGTGGGCAGGACAGCGCCAATACCTGGTTTCGGGAACAAGTGGTGAAGGTGTGTGCGGATCAGGGTTTGTTATAGGAACGCGCCTGATCAAGCTCTCCACACCCTAATCAGATAGCCAGTGATGTTCGGCGCTTAGTGACAGCCTGCGACGCGTCATCCCGAGCGACAGGGTAATCGGTATGGCAGGGGGCTATCACTTTGACCATCCAGGCCAGAAACTGCTTTACGGCACCTGAACGCTCACGCCCCGGCACGCACACGGCTGAAAACTGCGCGCCCGGAATCTTGATGTCGGGTCTGTAAGGAATCAGCAATCCATTCGCAACATAGTCTGCTGCCAAGACCGTGCTCGCCAGCGTCAAGCCATGCCCCGCAATAGCGGCCTGAAGCGCAAAATGCTCATCGTTGTATTCACGATAGACCGCGTTTGATAGCCAACTCTCATGATTCGCAGCCGCGCACCAGGAAGCCCAACTAATTGAAGCGGGCGATGCCGTAGCCCAACGTATATTTATAAGTTTCAACGAAGCTTCAGCTTCTCCTTGCTTCCAATGGGCGTGGGAGAAAACACCAAACTGTTCGCGCATAAGCGCGTGGCTGTACAAGTCTGGAAAATCGCGAAACCCACAACGAATAGCTAAATCAACAGATGAGTCACGAAACAAATCCACCACTTCATTACTGGTTTCAACACTGACATGAATATCTGGATGTTCACTATAAAATTTCGCCAGCCGAGGAATCAACCATAAAGACGCAAATGCCGGCGTGGTAGAAACTCGGAGTGTGTTGGAGTCGGCGGGTGGCTTAAGCGACGACATACTACTGCTTATATCCAAAAAAGAAAGATGCACCTTTGAATATAGCCTCTCACCGTTCGCAGTGAGTTGAACACCATGAGGAGTGCGTACAAAAAGCATACTGCCCAATAAGTTTTCAAGTGTTTTTATTTGTTGTGATACTGCCGCCGGGGTGACAAACAACTCCGCGGAGGCTGCTTTAAACCCACCGAGTCTTGCGGCAGATTCAAATGCACGAATGGCTGTCAACGGCAATTTTGCGAACATTAATCAATCCCCCTTCCATGGTAAAAAAACTAAGCCAGGCTTACTTTATCTGATTTGCCTTCGCTTTCATAGAAGTGAATTCTAGGCTACGCCACCTAGCCTGTAACAGGAGGCGCGCCGATCGAGAATGTCGAGTGCTTACTGCCAGCGCTTGCGAGCTGACGGAATTCCTTAGTCTAAATAAATGACACTGGCCTATATACGGTCTATCCCTGAGTGCACTTCAGTATTCATGGAGTAGGTCTCGTTGCGCCTTTTTTAGAGCAAATGGTGCATCCATGGAAAAGAACATACCTATCATTGACGTCGGTAGTTTGACGCAGGGCGCAGAGATATCACCACGCCTAGTCAAGGAGATCGACAACGCGTGCAGGGAGGTCGGATTCTTCACCGTCGTCAATCACGGTGTAGATGACACGCTTATTTCAACTGTTTTCTCTCAAATACAATCGTTTTTCGACCTGCCTGTTCAGGCCAAGGAGAAAATCGAAATTCATAAATCTCCCTATATGCGTGGCTACTTCAGCGAAGGCGCTGATAAGTCGGATGGCATATTGGGCGATGTCAAAGAGGGTTTTGACATGGCAGCGGACTTGTCGCTTGACGACGAGTTCGTAAAAGCCAAATTACCTTTTTACGGCCCCAATGTATGGCCAGAGGAATTGCCCGACTTCAAGCTTGCGATGACGGAATATCACTCGCAAATGCTCATATTCGGAAAAAAACTGCTAAACGTGTTTGCCCTTGCGCTCAATATGCCGATCGATTACTTCGATGATAAATTCAAGAAGCCGATGGCCCAATTGAGAGTCCTGCGTTATCCCTCCACTCAATATACACAGGGAGCGCCGATGGGTGCTGGAGAGCACACAGACTTCGGCTGGATAACCATGATCTCGGAAAGTGCCACCGGGGGGTTGGAGGTACAGAGTGCTAACGGCACCTGGATCAAAGTCAAACCCATCCCAAATGCCTTTGTCGTCAATGTCGGGGATCTAATGTCTCGCTGGACGAATGACCGTTACAAAGCAACGCTGCATCGAGTAATAAATACATCTGGCCAATTACGCCACTCGGCGGCGTTCTTTATGGATCCAGACTACACCGCCAAAGTGGAGTGCCTGCCCAGCTGTTGCGCAGAGGGCAGTCCTGCGAAATACAGAGCGATCATCGCGGGTGAGTACATGGACAAGAGGTTCCTGGAAACCACCACATTTCGTGAACTTGAACCCAACTAGTAGGAGTATTGAACGTGCTAGGTAAAGAATACACATTCTATCTATCAGCGATCGTAGCGATACTGGGCACCGTGGGCTATCACATGCTCATGAAGAAAATACCGTCTACGATCAACCCCTTGGTTTCAATTGTCAGTATCTATGTGGCGATCGTCATCCTGTCCACATTGATGTTGCCGTTTTTTTTGGGCAGTGGAACGTTACTCGCGGGCTTGAAGCAAATGACCTGGCTTCAGGGAGGCATCGCGTTTTGCATCTTGATGATGGAAATCGGCTTCTTGATGATGTATCGCAGTGGATGGGACCTCAGCACGGGCAATATCGTTACCGGCGCCATTATCAATATTGCGCTCGGCTTCATCGGGGTATTTCTGCTTAAAGAAGGACTCTCCTATTTAAACATTGCCGGTGTTTTATTGTGCATCGTCGGCGTGATACTGATTGGCTACAAATCCAGTAGCGGCGATCAACCCTCGGGCGCGGATACTCACGCTGCAGTCTCGCTAGTGCCGCCTTCACTGGCACCAGAAGCAACAGCAAAAGAACCCTAGCCACCCGTACACCTGCACTACATCTTTGGCATTGTGTGCGTGCTCATATTCGAGCCCCGTCGTTAATTCCACATGCGCACGGAAGGGATTACGCCTGTCCAGGCATGATCCGTTGTTCAATGCCAGCCCGCCAACCAGCTCAATAAGCGTTTCGGTGAATTTTGCTCTTGAAGGTGATGAGATGTCTTTACTGTATGCTGATAATTATCTGCGCGCCATCAAAGACGCCAACGTGAAAACCCTGCTTATTTCAATAGCGAAAGAGCGAAAATTATTGCCATCAGTGATTGTACTAAGTGTGATAGCAACCTTCACTGTATGGGGCATATTCCTGGCGTATACTCAACAGATCGTTGCGGCACTCGGTGCGATTATCTTAATTGCCCTTGCGAAAATCTGGTCCTGGTACCTGAGCCACGATTGCGCGCACAATTCTGTTTTCAAGTCGAAGAAAGTCAATGCTGTCGTCGGAGAGCTGCTGTCTTTCCTTAACGGCCTTTCTTTCTTTTCATTTGAAGCCTATAGAAAAGATCATGTTCGCCATCATGCCGAAAAAATTGATATTGGTGGGTTCGATAGTGGTCACTTTGCTGTCGCTCATCCAAGGCTGTTTAGTGCGATCATTGTTGCAGAAAAAATATACCTTCCCGCCTTCTACTATTTGATCAAGCTTAC
Organism: Pseudomonas sp. B2021; assembly: GCF_018135665.1. Lineage (NCBI taxonomy): Bacteria > Pseudomonadati > Pseudomonadota > Gammaproteobacteria > Pseudomonadales > Pseudomonadaceae > Pseudomonas > Pseudomonas sp. B2021. The sequence goes on along the minus strand of NZ_SMOF01000001.1, from coordinate 1,798,392 downwards.
CAATATTTACGCTGTGATATTTAGTGGCAGCAGGCGCGAGGTTGCAAGGGGTATTGGAAGCCTGTGCATTTACGTTGTAGCCTTCGCTACGTTTGCCCGGTTCTCCCTGATGGTTGTGCTGGTATGGCAAGCCTCCTCCTTCCTGAGGATACACATCGTACGATTCGTCGACTGTTTCCAGCATTCTTTCCAGCAGGTGTATACGCAAGGAGAAAAGCTAACCCATGGAAAACACTACGAAATCAAAAACACCTTCTCCGTACCGGTGGCAAGAAAGTTTACCTTCCTCAATCTGATTATTTTGAATTTTGGTTACCACGCGGCCCACCACTGCTTTCCAACGTGCCCTTGGTATATGTTGCCACACCTTGAAGCTGCAATAATAAAACAGTTGAGGCTTTACGGAGTATCTGACACAAGAGAAGAAAGCACGCCATTCTTCAACTTCTTGACTGCCTATCATCGTGGGCGATTATCAAGAATCATCAGCACCGATGAAGGACAACCCTATGATGCTGATGGCCAATTTACCACCCATCACTTCACCGGTGCGTACACAGATAAGCTCTTAGGTTGAGTCACCCACTCAGGTCGGGCCTTATCAAAGCATGGACACTGTCAGGTCGTGCTTACGGGGACCCCACCTCAGCGCTTGAAAGTCTTAATTTACTTATAACTTAACTCATGACAAATCAATCAGACCTTTAAAGGAGTGCGTGTGGACGATTCATGTGCAGACGCCAACAGCTTCTGGCTGACGGCCGTTGAAAAAGAGAGTATTCGGGACGCGCTTATAGACATTTGTTACGAGCCAACGGGAGGGCGAGACTACATCCACCTCATTCGCATGACCGCTTATCAAAAGTTTCCTGCGCGACTTCTAAAAAAGCTTGAATCCCTTAAAGATGACGATGCTTCTTATTGTGTATTCGAGAACCTTCCGATTGATAACACATTTGGCAGCCCGCAGGGCGACGCTAATAGCTTGAACTTCAAAAGCGGTTATCTTTCTGAAAATGTGCTGGTTGCCCTGGGCAGTTTGATAGCGGAGCCCTACTCCATCAAGCATGAGGGGCCAAAACTGATCAATGACTTGGTACCGCATCCGGAGGCCGTGGGCGAGTATACCGGCAACGGTTCGGACCTGGAGTTGGACCTGCACACCGAGAATGCCTTTCAGGCTTATGACTCCCGTGGAGACACCTCGCCGCTGGCTCTTTTGCTTCTCGGCGTTCGCGGTGACCCTGCCGGGGTGGGCCCGAAAACCTGGGTTGCCGATGCGAGGGAAGCCCTTCAGGCACTGGAACAGGCCGATATTGAAATCCTATATGGCAAACATTTCATCATTCGTCAGCCCTACCGCTGGAGGAACAGTACCGCAGGCGCGAAAGAAACTCATGTATACCCAATTCTGAGCGGCCCGCTGACTCACCCTAGAGTCACTGCGGCGTTTTACCCGGACATGGTAATTGCCGCTGATCACGAAGCACAAAATACCCTGTTGAGATTTTACAACGCGCTTAAAAGCGTAGCGCGGCCGCTGGACATTCAACCTGGCAAGTTGGTGTACATCAACAATCGTTTCATGCTCCATTCGCGTGATAAGTTCACCCCCAGTTTCGATCCAGAGGGGCATGCGTACCGTTGGATCCAGCGTTTGTTCATCACTAACAACTTGTGGAACTTCCGCTCATTCAACAAGTGTGGCGCGCGAATCTTCGAACCCGTTACTCGATGATATAAAGAGATAAATTAAATGTCGAACCATAAGCCATATACGTCAATTATTCATAATATAGGCACTTTTCTCACGGGTGATCTCGCAACTCCACTCATTACAGCCGATACCCTCGTCAGTGTTGATGGAATGATCACCTACGTTGGTCAGGCAGTAGATGTAGATTTTTCACACGCAGACCTGCTGATTGACGCCAAACAGAGCACGGTCATGCCAGGTTTGATCGACAACCACACTCACCCGACCCTGGGTGAGTACAGCCCGCGCTCTGGCAACCACAGTTGGATCTGGCACTCCTTGCAGGGCGGCGTGACGAGCATGATCTCTGCCGGTGAAGTGCACGTTCCGGGGCTACCGACCGACAGGGTCGGTACTATCGCCATGGCAATCGCAGCGCAGCGCTCTTTCTCCAATGCGCGCCCTAGCGGAATAAAAATGGAAGCCGGCGCGCCACTGCTCAACGATGAATTTTCGGATGAGGATTTCGCCGCAATGGTTGCTCAAGGCATCAACCAACTGGGAGAGGTCGGGATTGGCCCTGTCAAGTCAGTCAGTCGTGCAGCTGAATTGGTCAAAATGGCTCGCAAACACGGCATGACCTCTATCACCCACACGGGCGGTCCTTCAATTTCTACTTCCCAGAGCATGGGCGCAGAAGAGATCCTTGAAATTGCGCCCGATATCATCGGGCATATCAACGGCGGCTATACCGCACTGGCACCGAGCCAAATCAGATGCCTGTGTGAAGGCTGTCTGGGTGCCTTGGAAATCGTACATAACGGGAACGAGTTCGCGGCGGTCACCACCCTGAATTACGCACGAGAAATGAACCAACTGGACCGTATCGTCATTGGCACAGATTCTCCTGCCGGATGTGGGGTTCCCGCGCTTGGTATGCTCAGGGCAATTGCCTTGCTCAGTAGTTTCGGCGACGTACCACCGGAAAAGGCCGTCTGCTTCGCAACGGGTAACACCGCCAAGGTGCGAAAGTTGAATCGCGGGATTCTGGGCGTCGGAAGAGAAGCCGACATTCTGATCGCCTGCGGGCCTTTGGGAGGAGCGCAACCCAGCGTACTTGGAAGTTTCAGCAGTGGTGACCTTCCAAGTATTACCTCGATTCTGATCGATGGGCGCCTGGTCGTGAGGCAATCCAGGAACTCGCCACCGCCGTCTGTCACACCTGAAATAACTCTGCGTACCTAATAGCAGCGTCCCGAAAGGGACGTCGCCTCGAGAGCACTCATATGCACAGAATTCTGCCCGAAATTACGCGCAGAGGGCCTACCGTACTTGCATGCGGTTGCGCAATTGGATTGGCTATTCCCTATCTTGCAGACTTGGCGAGGCCGTTGCTCCCCGTCATGGTTTTCATATTTGTTCTGGGCACTCTGCTGCGTATTAACAACGCTGAAGTCATCACTGCAGCAAGAAACTTAAAAATATCTCTGATATTTCCAGCCCTGATGGTGGTGGCTTGCCCTTATATTTTTGGAATGCTTTCGCTTTACCTCACCGGCAATCAAGAACTGTCCCTTGCGATAGCCATCGCTGTTGCCGCCCCGCCCGCCAGCGGAAATGCAGCCGTCGCGAGAATGCTCGGGCTTGACCCTTCCATGTCGTTGGTGACTGCACTCTGCTCAATGGCAATTATCCCTGTCACCGCTCCGCTGATACTCCACCTATTCGCTGATGGCCTTTCACTCTCCTTAAACCCTGTTGATCTGGCGATCAGACTGGCCGTGTTGATAGGAGGCGCCGAAGGCGCTGCTATTTTGATACGTCGTTTTTCCCACACCTTCGTCGCCACGCACGGCCTGGCTATTGACGGTATTGTCGTCATCGCGCTTTTCCTCTTTGCAGTAGGCACGATGGCGGGCATGCAGCAGGTAATTCTGGAGACCCCTTCGTTGGCCATCTCAATGATCGCCATCGCCTACTGCATCAACGTTTGCCTGCAGCTTCTCATGGGCTGTTTATATCCCGGATCATTGATCTCCAAGTTCACCATGGCACTCAACGGCGGCAATAGAAATGTTGGACTATTATGGTCTGCTCTTGGTGTCAGCTTATCGCCCACAATGGCGTTGTATTTTGCATGCTGCCAACTGCCTATCCACACCATGCCGAAGATACTGCAGTTTGTTTTACCCAAAATTGAAAGCTATTTGAACAAACTGGTTTTAAGCAAGAACCGAATCTGAGCTATTACCGCCTGGAACAGCATAAAAATGATACTCACGCCAGAAACTATCAGGCAGATTGCCGAACGCTCTTCGCTGGAGCCTACTGCCTGCTCTTGTGTTCGGGGCTTGTCGCAGGGGTGGGAAACCTTACCCAAAACACTCGAGGCGAGCAGCCTATTGCGCTTCATAGGCGAAATATCGAGCGATAGGGCACAAGAACTCAGCCTTGAGGAATACCACCCGAACGGTACCCATTTCTGGTCTGAGGACGCGCCTATCTGCTTTGATTTCTTTCCTTATAATATTTCAAGCATCTGGGGCTGTAAGTGTTGCTCGCGAGCATTCCTCAAGTTTACAGAAGCAGGCGCCTATCACTCCGAGCAACGCATCCGTATTTTGCGTGCGTCGCTGATTAGCAACCCTGTTCAAGAAGAACACGTTGAGGATTAGCCGTTCTTGAGCCGCCCTCCCTGCCCATAGCACGGATATAAGCCTCAGGCTTTATTCGCTACCAACCCGCGATCACTCATGAAGGCCTCCAGCCGCGAGCGCATCCAGCGTTCCGCCGGGTCGGTGTCGACATGGCTGAGCCACACCATCGACAAATCCAGGGTCGGGGTTTCGAACGGGAACGGCTCGCAGAACAGGTTCCCGCTGGCGGCCATGGCCTGGGCGGTGTAATCCGGCAGGCTGGCGATCATGTCGGTGCCGGCGAGCAAGGCCGGCAACGAGCTGTATTGCGGCACCGAGAGCACCACATGGCGTTTGCGGCCCACCTCGGCCAGCCACTCATCGGCAAACCCGGCCACGTTGGCGGTGTGGGACACCAGCACGTGGGGCCGTGCGCAATATTCGTCGAGGGTCAGCGGTGTGTCCGAGGCATCGGCGCGCAGCAGGCACGGGCGAATGTGCCGCAACAGCTTACGCTTGGCATTGGCCGGCAGCCCGCGGGTCTGGGTGATGCCGACGGTAATGTCGCCGGAAGCCAGCAGGTCGGGAATGCGCCAGTAGTCCACATGCTGCACCACAAACACCACCTGTGGCGCTTCCTGGCGCAAGGCGCGCAGCAAGGGTGGCAGCAGGCCGAACTCCACATCATCGGACAGGCCGATGCGGAAAGTCATGGTGCTGATGGACGGGTCGAAATCATGGGTCAGGCTCAGGGCCGAAGACAGCGAATCCAAGGCCGGCGACAGGTGCTGGATGATCTCCTCCGCGCGCGCCGTAGGCTCCATGCGATGGCCGACACGAATAAACAGCGGGTCGTTGAACAGGGTACGCAGGCGGTTGAGGGCCGAACTGATGGTCGGTTGGCCGAGAAACAGCTTCTCCGCCACCCGCGTCACATTGCGCTCGAGCATCAGTGCTTCGAAGACCACCATCAGGTTGATGTCGGCCTTGCGTAATTCATTGCGATTCATCGGCGCCTGCCCCTTTCCCCAAGACAAGCGGCAGTTTAGGAAGGCTGGGGAGCTGCGTCTATGTGCACGGTAAAACATGTGGGAGCGGGCTTGCTCGCGAAGGCAATGGTTCAGCCGACGACTCCGTTGACTGACACACCGCCTTCGCGAGCAAGCCCGCTCCCACAATTAGACCGCGTTTTACCTGATGCTCAGGGCTTTAGCGGGCGCTCCTGGTCACGTTCGGAAAGCTCGGTGCCGTCGTCCGGATGCTTCCAGGTTTGCGGCTTTTCGTCTTCGCGCGGCTGCCGGGGTTCTTCACGCTCCGGCTTGTTGTGCTGCTGTTCGTTCCCCATAGCGACCTCCGCCGATAAGAATTGGACCCAGGTTCAAGCATAGAACACGGCAGGCCATTTTGAAGCTGGCTCAGATTGATAGCCAACACACATCAATCAATCCAAATTTGTCACTTATCATTTCTAAATGTGTCAGCCACTATCCCAAGTCTTAAGCGAAACAAGCACTTTAAAAAGAACGCTGGAGACACAAAACCATGACGACCCCTTCCCGGCCTGCGGCTGCCCCCTCGAAAGTAGGCGCGGTATTGCGCGTTACTTCGGGCAACTTCCTCGAACAGTTCGACTTCTTCCTGTTCGGTTTCTACGCCACCTATATCGCTGCCGCGTTCTTCCCGGCCGCTAATGAGTTTGCGTCATTAATGATGACCTTCGCCGTGTTCGGCGCGGGCTTCCTGATGCGGCCATTGGGCGCGATTATTCTGGGTGCCTATATCGATGACGTGGGCCGTCGCAAAGGCTTGATCGTGACCTTGTCGATCATGGCCAGCGGTACGCTGCTGATCGTGCTGGTGCCGAGTTATCAGACCATCGGCCTATGGGCACCGTTTCTGGTGCTGTTGGGGCGCCTGCTGCAAGGCTTCTCGGCCGGCGCGGAACTGGGTGGCGTGTCGGTGTACCTGTCCGAAATGGCCACGCCGGGCCGTAAAGGCTTCTACACCAGCTGGCAGTCGGGTAGCCAACAGATCTCTATCGTCGTTGCCGCGGCTCTGGGTTATGGCCTCAACGTGTGGATGGAACCTGCGGTGGTGGCTGATTGGGGCTGGCGGATTCCGTTTGCCGTCGGTTGCGTGATCATTCCGTTTATCTTTGTGCTGCGTCGCAACCTGCAGGAAACCGAAGAGTTCGCCAACCGCAAGCATCGCCCGACCATGCGTGAAGTGATGGCGACCCTGGTGAAGAACTGGACCGTGGTCATCGGCGGCATGCTGATGGTGGCCATGACCACCACCGCGTTCTACCTGATCACCGTGTACGCACCGACCTTCGGCAAAACCGTGTTGCACCTGAGCACCTCGGACGCCTTGCTGGTGACCTTGCTGGTTGCGATCTCGAACTTTTTCTGGCTGCCGATCGGCGGCACGTTAAGCGACCGCTTCGGCCGTAAACCGGTGCTGATCGCCATGACGGTGCTGACTGTCCTTACGGCTTATCCGGCATTGTCCTACGTGGTCAACGCACCAAGCTTTGCGCACATGCTGGAAACCCTGCTGTGGTTCTCGTTCCTGTATGGCATGTACAACGGCGCGATGATCCCGGCGCTCACCGAAATCATGCCGGTGGAAGTGCGTGTGGCGGGTTTCTCCCTGGCCTACAGCCTGGCGACCGCAGTGTTCGGTGGCTTTACCCCGGCGATCTCCACCTGGTTCATACATATCACTGAAGACAAGGCTTCACCTGCATATTGGATGATCTTCGCCGCGCTGTGTGCCTTGTGTTCGACCCTGGCGTTGTATCGCCGCGCCAATACCCGTGGCCAAGTCATGCAGGAGGCAGCGCAATGAAGCCGCTGGTCAAGACCCTCACTGCTGTCGTCCTCGGCACCCTGGCGCTGACCGCCCAGGCCGAACAACTCAAAGTCATGACCTCGGGTGGCTTCACCGCCGCCTATAAATTGCTCGGCCCGCAATACGCCGAGCAAAGCGGTGACACCCTCGACACCATCCTCGGCCCGTCCATGGGCAAGGCGCCGGAAGCGATTCCTAACCGCCTGGCCCGTGGCGAGCACGCCGATGTGGTGATCATGGTCGGCTATGCCCTGGATGAGCTGATCAAACAAGGCAAAGTCGACCCCGCCTCGCGCGTGGAATTGGCAGACTCGCGGATCGGCCTGGTGGTGAAGGAAGGTGCGGCCAAACCTGCGATCAGTACCGATGCCGAGCTCAAGGCTGTGCTGAGCCAAGCCAAGTCGGTGGCCTATTCGGATAGCGCCAGCGGCGTGTATGTCGAGAAGGAACTGTTCAAGAAGCTCGGCATGCCGGCCAAGGGCACCATGATCGAACGCGTGCCGGTGGGCGAACAGGTGGCCAAGGGTGATTACGAGGTCGGCTTGCAGCAAGTGGCGGAGTTGTTGCCAGTCAAGGGTGTAACGTTTGTGGGCAAGATCCCGGAAGACGTGCAGTCCGTTACCCGTTTTGCCGCCGGTATTCCGGTGAACGCCGAACACCCGGAGCAGGCCAAGGCCCTGTTGCAGTTCATGGCATCGCCCGAGGCCCAGCCGGAAGTGCAATCCACCGGCCTGGACTCGGTGTCACGCTGACCGGAACGGCATCTCCCGCACCAAGCGCTCCAACTCCAACGCCGCTGGTGGCAACGTCCGCCCGCGGCGCTTGATCAAGCCCACATTGCGCAGTACGTGAGGCTCCACCAGCGGCACACTGACCAGAATCGGGTGAGTGTGCGCCGGCATCGCAATCGACGGCACCATCGCCACGCCCAGCCCCGCCTCCACCAGCCCGATCATCGTGGTCACATGGTGGGTCTCGCAGATACTCGGCTTTTTCACCCGCACCCCACGCAGGGCCTGGTCGAGCAGGAAGCGGTTGCCCGACGTCTTGTCCACCTCAATGTAGTCATGCTCATAAGCCTCGGTCCAGCTCACGCTGTCACGCGCAGCCAGAGGGTGATCCCGCCGGCAGGCCAGCACGTAGCGCTCCTGCAGCAGCAACTCGAATTCCACCTCATCGGCCAGGCTGCCGCTGAAACTCACGCCAAAGTCTGCCTCGCCGCTGGCCACCGCATTGCACACCTCGCCGGCACTGGCATCCAGCACCCGCAGGCGAATCTTCGGATACAGCTTGTGGAATTCGGAGATCACGTGGGGCATGAAGTAATACGCGGTAGACGGCACACAGGCGATGGTGACGTTGCCCATGCGTGTGGACGCGACGTTGCTGATGCCCATCAAGGCGATGTCCAGATCATCGAGCATTCGCTCGACCTGGGGCAAAAACGCGCGCCCGACCATGGTCAGGCTGACCCGCCGCGTAGTGCGTTCGAACAACTTTACATCCAGCGCCGATTCGAGCTTTTCGATACGCCGACTGAGGGCCGGTTGCGAGATACGGATGGCCTCGGCAGCGCCACGAAAACTGCCCTTGTCCACCACGGCGCGGAAGGCTTGGAGGTCGTTGAGGTCGAAGTTGATGATCACGGGAGGCAGGCCAAAGGTGGTCGAGGTGGCGAGCATTATCGTATGGGAGCCGGTGGGACGCCATGTGTGCCGAGAGGGTTTGTCGAGATCATCCTGTTACACATATGAAGTCATACATATCAGCAGGTTATCAGCCGCCTGCGGCCACGCGATCGCCAAAACGGGTCAATACTTGAAGCCTGACCTACACAACTGGAGACGTAGCAACTCATGCAAACCTACCCCTTCTGGATGGACGACGAGGCGCCGGGCATCGGCATCGATCAGTTGCTTCTTGCATCGCGCCAATGGTCGAGTAGGATTGAATCCTACTCACCTGCGGCGGATACCCCCATGCGCTCAACCCAGCAAATGAGCATCACCTTGCCCCTTGAAATGGCAGCACTGGTCAAAGCCAAGGTGGCTGCCGGCGAATATGCCAGCGAAAGTGAAGTGATTCGCGACGGCCTGCGGGCGTTGCTGGCGCGTGATCGTGCCATGGAAGACTGGCTCAGAGACGAAGTTATCCCAGCAGCGACCGCCCTTGAGGCGAAGCCTGAGCTTGGGTTATCGCCAGAACAGGTCCGCGAACACATGGCCGCCAGACGTCAGCGCAAAGGCACAGGGGAAGCGTGAGCTACTCGGTAGTTTTTTCGCCCGAGGTCTTGGCGCAACTCGATGCACTCGAAGACTACATCAGCGATGTCGGCTCCCCTCCTGTAGCGGCGCGTTTTATCGACAATCTTGTCAGCTACTGCGAAAGCCTTGCCCTGTTTCCCTTGCGTGGAGTGCGCCGTGACGACCTGCTGAAAGACTTGCGCATCACTCACTATCGTCGCAGCACCATTATTGCTTTCTGGGTGAGGCCTGATTTCAAAACGGTATCGATCATGGGCGTGTTTTATGGGGGGCAAGACTACGCGGCGTCGTTGCATGCAGATGAGAACGAGCACCCAACAAGGACTGGAAAGCCTGCTGAAAACTGATCAGCAGGCTTTTAGCGTCTTCCAGGCTGTTGGCGTACTGAAAAACGCCTGCGCATTACTATTCAACGTCTCCAGGTGATAACCACCCTCCTGCACGATCAGGCACGGCAGCCCCAGCCCTCGAATGTACTGCCCCAACCGCGCAAAACCTTCCCGCGTCACCGCGACTTTGCTTTGTGGGTCCAGCTCGTAGATATCAAAACCCAGTGACAACACCAGCACATCCGCCGAGAAGTCCTTCACCGCTGCCAGGGCCTGCTCCAGCTTTTCGAAGAACACCGCTTCGCTGGCACCATGGGCCATCGGCAGGTTGAGGTTGTACCCTTCGCCGGCGTCGTTGCCTTTTTCCTCGGCAAAGCCTGCTACGCCCGGATAGAAGTTGGTCGGGTCGCCGTGGATCGACACATACAGCACGTCGTCGCGGTCGTAGAAAATTTCCTGGATGCCTTGGCCGTGATGCATGTCGGTATCGAGCACGGCGACACGCTGGAAACCTTGGCGCAGCGCTTGCGCAGCCACGGCCGCATTGTTGATGTAACAGAAGCCACCGGCCGCGTCGAAGCGGGCGTGATGGCCCGGGGGCCGGCACAAGGCATAGGCGGCAGGTGCGCCATCGAGGATGTCACCCGCTGCGGCAACGGCGCTCTGGGCTGACCAATAAGCCGAGCGCCAGGTCAGCTCACCGATGGGGCAACTGCCATCGGCCAGGTAGCGCGCAGCCTGGGCCAGGATGCCGCGCAGGGCATTGGGTTCACGTACGAAGATGTTGGACATGACTTCGTCGCCCCAGTCTTCGGGGATCTCTTTCCAGCGCTGATGAGCTTCTTGAAGAAAAGCCAGGTAGGCGCCACCGTGCACGGCGAGCAACGGATCCAGACCGTAATCGGCTGGTTGATGGATATCGAAGCCCAGGGTTTGCGCAGCCAGCAACAGGTTGCGCGCACGCTCGGGAACCTCCTGGGGCGTGCGCATCTGGCCGCGGGAGTAGTAGCTACGCGGGTGATGCAGGAGTTGTTCGGGGTGAAAAAACGTCTTCATGAGTTGCTCCTGGATAAACACAGAACCTGTGGGAGCTGGCTTGCCTGCTCCCACAGAGGCATGGCGTCAGCCTTCAGAAATGAACACGCCCGGCGCGTTTCAACACGGCGTTGAGCAAGACATCGGTGCCCTGGCGCACATCGTCGGGCAAGACATCTTCGGCTTCGTTGTGGCTGAGGCCGCCGACGCAGGGGATGAAGATCATCGCGGTGGGGCAATAGCGCGCCAGGTGAATCGCATCGTGGCCGGCGCCGCTGACGATGGTCTGCTGGCTGTAGCCCAAAGCGTCCACCGCAGCCTGCACGCAGGCCACGCACTCGGCGTCGAACGGCGTGGCCGGGCTGACCCAGTGCGGTGTGATGGCGACGCTCAGGCCACGGTGGTCAGCGATTGCCTGCAGGCGTGCGCGCACTTGCTGCTCCATGGCGTCGATATCGGCGTCGCGATGATGGCGCAGGTCGACGGTAAAATTGAGCAAGCCGGGAATGGTGTTGCGCGACGACTTGGCGATGCTCAGCTCACCCACAGTGGTGAGGCCCTGCGGGGCAAAATCGGCGGCGAGGTTTTCCAGGGCCTGGATCATTTTCGCCGCGCCGTACAGCGCATCTTTACGCAACGGCATTGGCGTGGTGCCGGCATGCGCAGCCATGCCTTCGACCCGCACATCGAGCCAGCGAATCGCTTGACCACCGGTGACTACGCCGATGCTGTTGGCGTTGTCTTCCAGGATCGGGCCTTGCTCGATATGCGCCTCAAAATACGCATCCACTGCGCCACCCAACGGGCGCTCACCATTGTAGCCGGTGGTGCGCAACGCCTCGGCCACGCTGATACCGTCGACATCGGCGGTGGCCAGTGCCTTGTCCAAGGCGAGCGTGCCGGTGAATACCGCCGAGCCCAGCATGGCCGGGGTGAAACGGGCGCCCTCCTCGTTGGTCCACACCGCAATTTCCAACGGCTTGCGCGTCTGGATGCCGTGGTCGTCGAGGCTGCGGATCACCTCCAGGCCAGCCAACACGCCGTACACCCCATCGAAACGTCCGCCTTCGGGCTGGGTATCCAGATGGCTGCCCATCATCACCGGGGCGGCGTCCTTATCGGTGCCGGCGCGGCGAGCGAACAGGTTGCCGATAGCGTCCACGCTCAACGTCAGGCCAGCTGCTTTACACCAGTGGCTGAATAGCTCCCGACCGGCCTTGTCTTCAGCGCTCAATGCCAGACGGCAGCTGCCACCGCGTGCCGTCGCGCCGATCTCGGCCATGGCCATCAGGCTATGCCACAGGCGCTCACCATTAATCTTCAACATTGCTGACTCCCTCAACTGTGTGCCATTTCCAGGCGGTGGGCCGTGGCGTGGCGGCGGGACAAAGCGAGTACGCACACCAACGACACCGCTGCGATGACGCTGTAGAAAACCGCCATCGGCCACCATTGGCCCAGGTATTGATGGGCCAGCCAGGTGCCGATCAGCGGCGTCAAACCACCGGCCAACGCGCCACACACCTGATAGGCCAAAGAGATCGCGGTGTAACGCACACGGGTTTCAAACAGGCCGCTGACGTAACCCGCGATCACGGCGTAGAACGACGCCATGCACACTACCGCCAAGGCAATACCAAAGATGATCAAGGGCGCCTGGCCGCTGCTGACCAAGACGAACATCGGATACGGCGAAGCCATTGCCAGTACGCACATGGCGCACAGGAACCGCGTAGCGCCGACCTTCTCCGCCACCCAGGCGGCCAGCGGCTGAACGCAGAACTGGATAATGGCAACGAAGAACAGGCATTCCAGAATCAGCGATCGCGGTAGGTCCAATTGCTGAGTGCTGTAGGCAATCATGAAGGTGTTGGTGAAATACACGCCGGCAATCCCCAACGTGTTGGCGCCAATGCACAGCAACAGGGGGCGCCAAGCCGTCTTCAGCACTTCCAGCACGGGGGCTTGGTCTTTCTTGATGGCGCGGGCTTTTTCCGCCAGGGCTTTGTCTTCGAGGAACTCCGGCGACTCGTTCACACCCAGGCGAATCGCCAGGCCGACCACCAGCAGCAAGGCACTGGCCAGGAACGGCAGGCGCCAGCCCCAACTGAGCAGATCCTCTTCTGGCAGACGGGTCACAGCGCTGAACGCCAGCAAGGAAAGGATCAAACCGGCTGGGCTACCCAATTGCGCGAAGGATGCAAAGAAGTTACGGCGCCCCTTTGGCGCATGTTCCCCGGCCATCAGCACCGCCCCGCCCCACTCGCCACCGACCGCGATGCCCTGCACCACGCGCAGCAAAATCAGCAACACCGGGGCCGCAGCGCCGATCTGCGCATAGGTCGGTAACAGGCCGATACACACCGTCACCACGCCCATCATCACGAGGGTAATCACCAGGGACTTCTTGCGCCCGATGCGGTCGCCGATATGGCCGAACACCACGCCACCCAACGGCCGTGCGAAAAAGCCCACGGCGAAGGTGCCGAATGCGGCCATGGTGCTGAACAGTTTATCGTCGGAAGGGAAGAACAGCTGACCGAACACCAGCGCGGCGGCGGTAGCGTAGATGTAAAAGTCGTACCACTCGATCATGGTGCCGATAAAGGCGGCGGCCGCGGCACGGCGAGGCTGCGGCGAAGCGGAAGGCTTCATGGGGCTGGCTCCTTTGGTTATTTTTTTGGCAGGAGAAGGTCAAACCAGTGCGCTCTGGTGGCGCTTGTTGAGCCCGATTTTTCGGCCTGGGGCTATGATTAGTCAATTTTCTATTTATTATCTTGATTATAAGAACTGCTTATTATCGAGCGACCCCATGCCCGAATCCCGCCGCGATATTCACCCCCTGCTCAATGACCGCCTGGACTGGAACTTGCTGCGCACCTTCCGTGTGATCGGCCAGGAACTGAGCATCAGCCGCGCCGCCGCCCGCCTGCACCTCACGCAACCGGCGATCAGCCAGGCGCTCAAGCGCCTGGAAGAACAGCTCGACTGCCAGCTCATCCTGCGCCGTGGCCCGCGCTTTGTGCTTACCGAGGCCGGTGAGCAGATCTTCGCCATTGCCGGTGAGATGTACGGCCAGGTCTCGCAGATGAGCAACGCCCTGCAAAAGCCGGGTGATGAAGTGATCGGCAAAGTGCGCTTGCTGATGATCAGCCGGATTAATTCCGACACGTTCGATGACTTTCTCGCAGGCTTTCATCGCGAGCACCCACGGGTAGACCTGGAGGTCGAAGTGATGCGCAGCTCCGACATCGTCGCCGCCCTGCTGGAAAAAACCGCAACCTTGGGGCTGAGCCTCAACCGTCGGCCACAGCCGCGCCTGGAACAGCACCTGTTCCTACGTCAGCGCTATGCGTTTTTTTGTGGGAAACACCACCCCTTGTTCGGACGCACCGGCTTGGTCGAAGGAGACTTGCAGTCGGAAAACTTCGTGAGTTTTACCAGCGATCAGATCGGCGGGATGCTCTCGCCGCTGACGATTTTTCGCGATCAGCAAGGGTTCGGCGGGCGGATCGTGGCGTCGTCATCCAGCCTTGAAGAAGTTCGGCGCCTGGTGATTGCCGGGTATGGCCTGGGATGCCTGCCGGTGCACGTGGTGGCCGAGGATGTGGAGAACGGGCTGCTCTGGCGGTTGCCGCCGGATGAGGGCATTGCGGATGTGGATATTCACGTGCTGTGGAATCGGGAGCAGAAGATGAGTCGGGCGGAGGGGGTGTTTATTGAGTGCCTTTTGGAGCGGTTGGCCAGAACATAATTGGCCGCATCCGAGTGCGCCAAAAAGCAGTTACAACTCACCGGATGCGCACCGAAGCGCGCACGGCTAGGATTGCAGCCAACTAAGCCAATGGCGTACATTAGCGATGATTTTCATTGAGACATCGGTCTTCACACGTCGCGTTAAAGAATTGATCGACGAGGATGCCTACATGGCCTTTCAGAACGTGCTTGTAGTGAATCCCGCCGCAGGCGATGTGATTGAGGGTACGGGCGGTATCCGCAAAATACGAGTAGCAGCCAAGAGCCATGGTAAACGAGGCGGGGCACGTGTGATCTATTACCACTTCGCCTCGGCATCACAGATTGTTTTACTGATGATCTATCCCAAAAATGAACAGCAGGACTTGAGCGCCGACGAACGCAAGTCACTGAAGGCTGCGATTGAGCACTGGAGATAGCTATGAGCCGACTTTTTGATGAATTGATGGAAAGCGTTCAAGAGATGAACGAGATCCTGCGCGGAGAACGGGAGCCATCCCGTGAATTTCATGTTGACTCAATGCGAGTTAAAGAAATCCGTAAGGCAACAGGGCTGACCCAGGCTAAATTCGCAGCGCTGATTGACGTTCAGCTCGGTACGTTGCGCAACTGGGAGCAGGGTCGTCGCGAACCTACTGGGCCGGCAAAGGCGTTGTTGAAAGCTATCCATAATGATCCAGTACATGTACTGAACGCGCTGGCTAGCTAAAATAAAACTCCACCCCCTGCACCTTAAACATCGTCATAACCGGAAAAGCTCGGAGCTGACTCAACTTCGGGCTTTTTCGTTTGTGATGCTGAGTGAGGACTCTTCAAAAACCTCACATCGATAGCACTGATGATTACTATCGAAACGAGCGCCTGCTCGATTGCCAACACTGATTCCTATAATCGCCCCCAGCTTCCCTCTCCTGCGTCTGACCTCAGGCGACTTTCACCTTGGAACCCCACACCATGCCAAGCGCGAGCCAGGCCTCTAACGGCCTTCCCGAACATAATCAACAAAGCGTCAAACAGCAGTGGCTGGCAATTCTTTCGGTCGCCGTGGGTGCATTTGCCCTGGTGACCAGCGAGTTTCTGCCGGTGGGCGTGCTCAACGACGTCGCCAGCGACTTGGGCATCAGTGCCGGCCACGCCGGCCTGA
The DNA here is from genome assembly GCF_018135665.1 of Pseudomonas sp. B2021. NCBI lineage: Bacteria > Pseudomonadati > Pseudomonadota > Gammaproteobacteria > Pseudomonadales > Pseudomonadaceae > Pseudomonas > Pseudomonas sp. B2021. The sequence continues at coordinate 1,782,679 of NZ_SMOF01000001.1, read as the reverse complement.
TGGTCACCCTGCCCGGCATCATGGCGGCCCTTGCAGCGCCATTGCTGTCGGTTGGCATTGGCGCCATGGACCGCCGCTATCTGCTGATCGGCCTGACGCTGGTCATGATCCTCGCCAACGGGGTGGTGGCCTATGCCACCGATTTCAGCCTGCTGCTGTTCGGCCGCGTACTGCTGGGCATCAGCATCGGCGGTTTCTGGGCCACTGCCATCGCCCTCAGCGGCAGGCTGGCGCCCAAGGGCGTGGGCGTCGCAAAAGCCACGTCGATCATCATGATGGGCGTGACCCTGGCCACCGTACTCGGTGTGCCCGTAGGCACCTGGCTCAGCGGCCTGATGGGCTGGCGCATGACCTTTCTGGTCACCGCGCTGGTGGGTGTGCCGGTGCTGCTGGCGCAAGTCTTGCTGCTGCCGCGCCTCAAACCGGAAAAGGCCATAGAGGTACGCGACCTGCCGGCCCTGTTTATCAACCCACAAGCGCGCGTCGGGTTGATCGCCGTACTGTTGATCGGCTTGGCGCACTTTGCTGCGTACACCTATGTCGCGCCGTTCTTCAAGCACAGCTCCGGCTTCGACGGGCCGACGATTGGCTCATTGTTGCTGCTGTATGGCGTGGCAGGCGTTCTGGGCAATGTGTTCGCCGGCTTCGCCGCCAACCGCAGCGTACGTAACACCTTGCTGCTGGTCGCGCTGATGATCGGTACCAGCACCGCCCTGTTCCCCTACTTCGCCACCGGTATGACGGGTGCCGTGGTGCTGATCGCGCTTTGGGGCTTTGCCTTTGGCGCCTTCCCGGCCTGCGCCAGTATCTGGATGTTCGTGGTAGCGCCCAAGGATGTGGAGCGAGGCATGCCGCTGTTCGTGGCGCTGTTTCAGGTGATCATTGCCCTGGGCTCGTTCTTTGGTGGGCGGATCGTCGACCAAATGGGCAGCTCGGTGTTGTTGAGCCTGGCCACTGTGTTGGTGGGGTTGGGGTTTGCGACCGTGCTGGTGTTGGGCCGCAAGGTGAGCAACAGCTTGGTGGCGCAGCCTGCCTGACCGAGTTGCAGCCACAAAAAAGCCTGCTGAGCGCTGAGTTCAGCAGGCTTTTTTCGTTTCAGAAGCAGGTATTTATTTGGCCGTGGGGAAATCACGCTCAAGGACAGCATCCACCAAGGCTTGCGCGTTCTCGATCAATTGAGCCAGAGCCATGATCACGGGCGACTGCGTGCTGACTGGATCTTCGGCGCATTGGTAGGCGGATTGAAGGGCGGATGAGAGGGTTTCGGTGGCGTTTATAAGGGTTTCTTCGGTGCCGACATCATCGGCTACGCAAAAGATTTTGCGTGCATGCCCTTCGGTAGAATCAGCGGTGATCTTATTCATGATGTAACCCCAGCCAACGCAACCCTGCACGAAAACTGCCGAACCTGCACAACGTAAGCACCTGTTTCGGCAAAGCTTGGTAACCAGAATCTCCAACGGGAACCTTGTGTGCATAAGCCTGCGAGCTAGTCTCAAAAAGTCGCCGCCGTGGCGACATACTGTCAAGGGTGCTGATATGCCAACGAGATATCGCGATGCGGTCACAGGTGAATACGTAACCGAGCAAGAGGCGAAGAAAAGACCAAGGGAAACGGTGAAAGAAACCGATAAAAAGCGCCCGGCAAAGCCGACGGCCAAAAAGTAGGATCAACAGATGAGAGCGACTGCCGTATGTCCAGACAAACTTGCCAATGAAACCCGATTGCTCCAATGTAATGACCAACGTCATTACACAAGGAGCTATCCCTTGGCATCTATCAACATTCGTATCGATGACGACTTGAAAACTCGCGCCTACCTGGAGCTGGAGAAACTTGGTGTCACCCCTTCCGAACTGATACGCCAGGCGTTGCAATATGTTGCCGAGCGCGGCCAGTTGCCATTTAAGCCTGTGCTGATGACTGAAGAGGATGAAGCCTTGATGGCGACCGTACGTGAGCGTCTTGCATCGCCTCAACGCGTGAGGGTTTCTTTGGATGACCTATAGCCTTGATTTTGATGCGCGTGCATTGAAGGAATGGCAAAAGCTCGGTGACACCCTCCGTCAGCAACTCAAAAAGAAGCTAGTCGAAATCCTGTACAACCCACGTATTGAAGCTAATCGCCTACATAGCCTGCCTGACTGCTACAAGATCAAACTGCGTAGCAGCGGGTACAGGCTGGTGTATCAAGTGATCGACCAGGAAATTACGGTGTTCGTGGTCGCCGTTGATAAACGTGAGCGTGATCAGGCTTATCGCAAAGCGTCTGAGCGCCTTGAACAGCGCAAGGCAGGACTACAACAAATCCCTGAAGCAGCCGTTAATAACGGCCGGAAACGAAAAAGCCCCGCAGCTTATTCAGCTACAGGGCTTTTTCTATGTAATGGCGGAGAGATAGGGATTCGAACCCTAGGTACCGGTGAAGGTACAACGGATTTCGAATCCGTCCCATTCGGCCACTCTGGCATCTCTCCAACGGCGCGCATCATAACAGCATGATTGATGGATGCAAAGCGCCGAAGCGATTTTTTTCCGTGCTATCAGATGCTTGCGTCGATTACAGCGGTACGCCGAGACGATTGGCGACTTCTTCGTAGGCTTCGATCACGTCACCGAGGCCTTGGCGGAAGCGGTCTTTGTCCATCTTCTTCTTGGTGTCCTTGTCCCACAGGCGGCAACCGTCCGGGCTGAATTCGTCGCCCAGGACGATGGAGCCGTCGTGGAATACGCCGAATTCGAGCTTGAAGTCCACCAGCAACAGGCCAGCGTCGTCGAACAGCTTGCTCAGCACGTCGTTGACCTTGAGGGACAACTCCTTCATGCGCGCCAGTTGCTCAGCGGTGCCCCAACCGAACGCCACGACGTGGGATTCGTTGATGAACGGGTCGCCCTTGGCGTCGTCCTTCAGGAACAGTTCGAAGGTGTAAGGGTTGAGCTTGAGGCCCTCTTCCACGCCCAAACGCTTGACCAGGCTGCCGGCGGCGTAGTTACGCACGACGCACTCGACCGGGATCATGTCGAGCTTCTTGACCAGGCATTCGTTGTCGCCCAGCAGTTTGTCGAATTGGGTCGGGATACCGGCCGCTTCGAGTTTCTGCATGATGAAGGCGTTGAACTTGTTGTTCACCATGCCTTTGCGGTCAAGCTGTTCGATGCGCTTGCCGTCGAACGCCGAGGTGTCGTTGCGAAACAGCAGGATCAGGCGGTTAGCGTCGTCGGTCTTGTACACCGACTTGGCTTTGCCGCGGTAGAGTTCTTCACGTTTTTCCATGATGGGCTCCGCTTTGAGTAAGGTGGGCTAGGCGATGTGTCGCCAGTCGAGCCCTGAATCTTGATCGGCCAGTTGCAGCCAGTCCGGGTCGCACCCTAGGGTGTCGACAAAACATTGCCGGGCAAGCGTCGGCAGGTTGTTCTTGCTGCTGAGGTGAGCCAGGACCAGGTGTTGCAGGTCTTGCCAGCCCAACTCATACACCAGGTATGCGGCCTGGTGGTTGTTCAAATGTCCCAGCTCGCCGCCCACCCGCTGCTTGAGAAAATAAGGGTAATGACCGCGTGCCAGCAGGTCTCGGCAGTGGTTGGACTCGATCATCAAGGCATCGAGGTCCCGGTAACCCTCCAGCACCTTGGCGCAATAAGAACCCAGATCGGTGAGCACACCGAAGCGCCGCTCACCGTCACTGAATACATATTGCGTCGGCTCCTGGGCATCATGAGCAACCGCAACAACATTGATGCTCAGGGCGCCAATTTGCAGTTGCTCACCACCGGCCAGGAAGCCAGCAGGTTCAATGGGTTTGCGCATCCCGCGCAACGTGCCGCGACTCAAGTACACCGGTAAATTGTAGCGCCGAGACAGCAAACCCACGCCATGCACATGGTCGGCATGTTCGTGGGTTACCAGAATCGCGCTCAGTTGCGTGGGGTGAACCCCCAGGCGCAACAGGCGCCGCTCGGTTTCCCGCAGGGAGAAACCACAATCGACCAGCACGTACGTGTCATCATGGGCGACCAGCGTACCGTTCCCTTGGCTACCGCTGCCGAGAACGGCAAAACGCATCGGATCAGCCCAGGTTGTCTTGAATCACGCCCAACACTTTGCGCGCTGTTTCAGCTGGCGCGACGGTGTTGATGTTCTTCTCGACGGTAACTTGCACGCTTTCGCCCACCTTGCTCAAACGAACCTGGTAACGCTCGGCGCGGGTTTCGATCTCTTCCTTGGTCGGCGCGCTGCCGAACAATTTGCCGAAGAAACCTGGCTCGTCGTCTTTTTTCTCGGCCTTTTCAGCCACGTTGATGTAGTACAGGCCCAGGCTGCGGTTGATGTCTTCAACGCGCCAAGGGCCCTGCTCCAACGCGCGGCCAACACTGGCCCAGGCGCGGTCGAGGTCTTCACCCAGGTTCAGCACCACGTTGCCGCTGCCGTCTTCGGTGAGGCTGACGCGACTAGGGGTGTCGTAATCACGGGCGGCGAGTAAGGATACGGAACCACCCTTCTCGGAGATACGGCTCATGCTGGCCAGCATCTCGTCGACCAGCGCGGCGTCGACACCGGTGTTGACCGAGCGCGGGGTGAAGTCGACGTCAGCCGTGCTGCCGGCAGGCCGCTCGGCGCTGACCACATAGACTTCGCTGGTGTTGCGCTGCACGCCAGGCTCGATGCGCACACGCACACGGGCTTCGCTGTCGGCGGCTACACCGCCCGCCAGCAGGCGCTGGGCCATGTTGGCGGACAGCTCGCGACCTTGCTGCCACGCGGTGGTGAACTCACCGGTCTGCGGGCGTTGCTGGTCGAGGCGGAAACCGTTGTCCTGAAAGAACTGCACCGCCACCGGCCAGACTTCAGCAGGTGGGCGCTGAGCCACGATCCAGCGGTTGTCGCCGCTTTTCTGCAGGCTGTAGTCGCTGGCATCGGCCACGGCCGTGATCGGCTGTGGGCGTGGCACTACGTACTCACCCTTGACCGTGTCGTCGGCAACGTTGCGTGGAATCGGCAGCAACGGGTCAAGGCGCTTGGCGACATTGACATCAGGCGGCAGTTGCATCGGTTTGGTTGCTTGCGCTTCCAGGTAATCGCTGCCGCGGTCACGGAAGTAGCCTTCCGGGCCCCATACCCAACCGCAGCCACTGGTGCTGGAGATAATCAAGGCAAGTGCGGAAAGTCCGGCCAATCGCTTCATGCGTAGTGCTTCCTCAATTAAACCAGGACGCCGGACTGGCGCAGGGCCTGTCGCAGCGGTTCGTGACAGGCTTCGCTGAGGCGGGTGAGCGGCAGACGGATACCGTCCGGCATCAGGCCCATCTCAAACAGCGCCCACTTCACGGGAATAGGATTGGATTCGATAAACAGTGTCTTGTTGAGCGGCATCAGCTTCTCGTGGATCGCACGAGCGGTGGCTGCATCGCCAGCAATGGCGGCGGCGCACAGCTCGCTCATGGCGCGCGGGGCCACGTTGGCGGTCACGGAGATGTTGCCCTTGCCACCCAGCAGGATCAGCTCGACAGCGGTGGCGTCGTCACCGGAATACACCAGGAAGTCGCTGCTCACGCCGGCCAGGATGTCCTTGGCGCGCTGCAGGTCGCCGGTGGCTTCCTTGATGCCGATGATGTTCGGCACGGTGGACAGGCGGATCACGGTCTCGGCCTTCATGTCGCACGCGGTGCGGCCCGGCACGTTGTAGAGGATCTGCGGGATCTGCACGGCTTCGGCGATGGCTTTGAAGTGCTGGTACAAGCCTTCCTGGGTCGGCTTGTTGTAATACGGGGTTACCAGCAGGCAAGCGTCGGCGCCGGCCTTCTTGGCGTTCTTGGTCAGCTCGATCGCTTCACGCGTCGAGTTGGCGCCCGTACCGGCGATCACGGCAATGCGGCCCGCCACGCGCTTGACCACGAACTCGATCACCTGGATGTGTTCTTCCACATCGAGGGTAGCCGATTCACCTGTGGTGCCGACCGCCACAATGGCGTTGGTGCCCTCTTGCAGGTGGAAGTCCACCAGTTTGCCCAGGCTGTCCCAGTCGAGACGACCTTGTGCATCCATGGGTGTGACCAGTGCCACCATACTGCCCGCAATCATGCAACCGCTCCTGCCGGAAAAAGAGAGCCGTAATGGTACTGGCGCCAAGATGCTTGTACAAGCGAAGTACCGCGTGAGGATGCGTTCTGGCGCAACTAAACCTCGGGCAATGCCATCATTGGGCCAAAGCACCGCCCGAAGGCGGCTGATCACGCAATGAAAACGCCACCTCCTAGCCCTTGGCGACGCTTTTCGCTACCCTTGATCCTTTGATCGATACCGCCCACACGGCATCGACCGCTCATCGCTTTAGGAAGGCTGCATGTCCACCCCCACAGTTCGCGAACAATTCCTTGTTATCAGTGCCCTCGGCGCCAACCCCATGGAGCTGACCAACGTGCTGTGCCGCGCCAGCCATGAGAATCGCTGCGCCGTCGTGACCTCCCGCCTCACCCGCCATGGCGAGTGCAGTGCGCTGGTCCTGCAGATTTCTGGCTCCTGGGATGCCTTGGCGCGCCTGGAAACCGGCCTGCCGGGCCTGGCCAAGAAGCATGACTTCACCGTCAACGTAGTACGCAGCGCCGCCCTGGAAAACCGCCCCCAGGCTCTGCCTTATGTAGCGTATGTCAGCTCGGCCTACCGCTCGGACATCGTCAACGAGCTGTGCCAGTTCTTTATCGACCATAACGTCGAACTGGAAAACCTGACCTGTGACACCTACCAGGCGCCACAAACCGGCGGCACCATGCTCAATGCCACCTTTACCGTGACTTTGCCGGCCGGCGTACAAATCAGTTGGCTGCGCGACCAGTTCCTGGATTTCGCCGATGCCCTGAACCTCGACGCCTTGATTGAGCCATGGCGCCCACAGAACCCAATGTAAGGAAGTACTTCTCTATGCCGGTAGCCATCGACACACCCGTGGCCGATTTCGAGGCCCAGGCCACCAGCGGCCAGACCTTCAGCCTCGCAGCCCTCAAGGGCAAGCAAGTGGTGATCTACTTTTACCCGAAAGACAGCACCCCTGGCTGCACCACCGAAGGCCAGGGTTTTCGTGACCAGTACGCCGCGTTCAAGGCCGCCAATACCGAAGTGTTCGGCGTGTCGCGCGACAGCGTGAAGTCCCACGAGAACTTCAAAGGCAAACAAGAATTTCCTTTCGAGCTGATCAGCGATAAGGACGAAGCGGTCTGCCAGCTGTTTGATGTGATCAAGTTGAAGAAACTGTACGGCAAGGAATACCTGGGCGTGGATCGCAGCACCTTCCTGATCGACAGCCAAGGTGTGCTGCGCCAGGAATGGCGCGGCGTGAAAGTGCCGGGGCATGTTGATGCCGTGCTGGCGGCAGCGCAGGCGCTGAACAAGGCTTGATCTTGCCTCGATAAGGCCTTCAGGCCTTGCGCAACCAATAACGATACACACCCTCGGCGGCGTCTTCATGCTCCAGGGTGTGGCCGGCCAGCTTGGCAAAGGTGCGAAAATCGCGCTGGGAGCCGGCGTCGGTGGCTGTCACCTTGAGCACGGCACCGCTGGCCAGTTTATTGAGCTCCAGCTTGGCCTTGAGCAAGGGCAACGGGCAGTTCAGACCGCTGGCGTCGAGTTCGGCGTCACAGGCTACAACGTCGGTCATGGTGTTACTCCAGGCAAACATTTAGGCTGCTTAGAATATCTGGTCCCAAGCTCAGTGTCCGGCTACAGTAAGCTCTTTGTCGAAAGGCTTTGTGCATGACTTTTTTGCGCCCTACCCTGCTGACGCTGGCCTGCCTGCTGGCCTCCCCGGCCTTCGCTGACGACCTGCCGTCACTTGGTGACGCCAGCTCTGCCATTGTCTCGCCGCAACAGGAATACCAACTGGGCCGCGCCTGGCTGGCTTACCTGCGCGGCCAGGTCTCGCAACTCAATGACCCGCAACTCAAGGATTACGTCGAAACCAGCGTGTACAAGCTGGTGGAGACCAGCCAGGTCAATGACCGGCGCCTGGAATTTATCCTGATCAACAGCCCACAGCTCAACGCCTTTGCGGCACCGGGTGGGATCGTCGGGGTCAACGGCGGCCTGTTTCTCAATGCACAGACCGAAGGCGAATACGCGTCGGTACTGGCCCACGAACTGGCGCACTTGTCCCAACGCCACTTCGCCCGAGGCGTGGAAGCGCAATCACGCATGCAACTGCCGATGATGGCCGCCCTGCTTGGCGGCATTATCGCCGCCGCTGCGGGTGCCGGGGATGCCGGTATCGCCGCGATTGCCGGTTCACAAGCCGCCGCGATCCAGGAGCAGCGCCGATTCTCGCGCCAGAACGAGCAGGAGGCTGACCGCATCGGCATCCTCAATCTGGAAAAAGCAGGCTACGACCCGCGCTCCATGCCCACCATGTTCGAACGGCTGATGCGCCAATACCGCTTCGACGCCAAGCCGCCAGAGTTCCTGCTGACTCACCCGGTCACCGAATCGCGTATCGCCGACACCCGCAACCGCGCCGAACAAGCCAAACCCGGCGGCAAGGAAGACAGCCTGCGCTATCAACTGATTCGCGCACGGGTACAGCTCAAGTACGAAGACACACCAGGCCTGGCTGCCAAGCGCTTCCAGGCACAGCTGGATGAAAACCCTAAAAATGACGTGGCGCGCTATGGCCTGGCCATCGCCCAGATCAAGGGCACTCAACTCAAGGAAGCACGGGAAAGCCTGGCGCCGCTGTTGGCCAAGGCGCCCAACGACATCACCTACAACCTGGCCCAAATCGAACTGGACATTACCAGCAACCGCATGCCCGATGCGCAGCAACGCACCGACCGAATGCTCACCCAATACCCCAGCAACTATCCGCTGAATCAGGTGCGGGTAGACCTGTTGCTTAAACAGAACCGTACCGCCGATGCAGAAAAGGCGCTGGACGGGCTGCTCAAATCGCGCCCGGACGATCCGGACGTGTGGTATCAGGTCGCCGAAACACGCGGCTTGTCCGGCAACATCATTGGCCTGCATCAGGCCCGTGCCGAATATTTCGCACTGGTGGGGGATTTCCAGCAAGCCATCCAGCAGTTGGACTTTGCCAAGCGGCGCGCTGGCAGCAACTTCCCGCTGTCCTCGCGCATCGACGCCCGTCAGCGCGAACTGATCGAACAAGAGCGCTTGGTGAAAGGCATGATGAGCTGAACCCGCCGCCCACAAAAAAGCCCCGCCGCCGTTAACCGGCAGCGGGGCTTTTTTATAGGTCTAACGGATTACTCAGCCAGCTTGAAGGTAATGAAGCTGGCACGGCCTTGACGCAGGACGCGCATCGACACCGAGCGATTCTTCGGCAACGCCTTGGCGATGTCGGCGAATTCCTTGGTGGTATCGATTGCCTGGTTGTTCAAGTGAGTGATCACGTCACCCGGTTGCAGGCCGATCAAGGCGGCTGGGCCGTCCTGAACTTCCTTGATCACCACACCGCTTTGCAGGTCGAAGGTTTTCTTCTGCTCGGCGGTCAGTTCAACCACGGCGATACCCAGGCGGTTACTGCTGCGCTCGGCACCGGGCTTGGCGTTGCCCAGGGCATCCAGGGTCGCGCCTTCTTCCGGGATGGCACCTACGGTCAGTTCGACGTTCTGGCGCTTGCCATCACGAATCACTTCCAGCTTGGCTTTGCCGCCGGCCTTGAGCGCGCCGACCAGATGAGGCAAGTCCGCCGACATGATGATCGGCTGGCCGTTCATGCTCAGGATGACGTCACCCACTTTCAGGCCGCCTTTGGCCGCAGGGCCATTGTCCTGAATCTGCGCAACCAGGGCACCCGCCGGCTTGTCGAGACCGAAGGACTCAGCCAGGTCCTTGTTCACTTCCTGGATCACCACGCCCAACCAGCCACGGCTGACCTTGCCGCCGCTTTTGAGCTGATTGGAGACGTCCATGGCCACATCGATCGGGATCGCGAAGGACACGCCCATGAAGCCACCGGAGCGGGTGTAGATCTGCGAGTTGATGCCCACCACCTCGCCGGCCAGGTTGAACAGCGGGCCACCGGAGTTGCCTGGGTTGATCGGCACGTCGGTCTGGATGAACGGTACGTAGTTTTCGTTCGGCAGGCTGCGACCGATGGCGCTGACGATGCCTTGGGTAACGGTGTGGTCAAAGCCGAACGGCGAACCGATCGCGACCACCCACTGACCGGCCTTCAGGTCCTGGGACTTGCCCAGCTTAAGCACCGGCAAGTCCTTGCCCTCGATTTTAAGCAAGGCCACGTCGGAACGTGGATCGGTGCCAATCAGCTTGGCCTTGAGTTCACTGCGGTCGGCCAGGCGCACGAGAATCTCGTCGGCATCGGCAATCACGTGGTTGTTGGTGAGGATATAGCCGTCAGGCGAAATGATGAAGCCGGAGCCCAGGGATTGGGCTTCGCGCTGGCCACCGCCGCCACGGGGGGAGCGTGGCTGCGGCATCCCTCGTTCGAAGAACTCGCGCAGCATGGGCGGCAAGCCTTCCAGGTCGGGCATCTGCTGGTTCGAGACTTTGCGATCCGGCAGCTTCTGCGTGGTACTGATGTTCACCACGGCAGGCGAGGCCTGCTCCACCAGTTGGGTGAAGTCAGGCAACTCGACCGCTTGCGCAGGTAAGGCCTGACCCAGCACCAGCACTGTGGCGACTATGGATAAGTAAGACTTCAAACGTGGTATCGACATACAGCTCCCGTTACGACGAGCAGGGTTAAGCGACAGGGTTCAATAAATGCCGGGCACTGCGACCGGCATTTTTTGTTCCGCGAACAAACAAGGCCAGAGCCATCAAACCCTGACCTATAAAAAACATGGGAAGTTTTTGCAAGTGAAAATGCTGATCCAGAGATTTCATACACCCAGCCCCCAACCAAATTCGGGCTCAGATTGAAAGAACAGGATGAACATAAGATTAACAATCTCAGGGCTTGGCGGCGGCCTTTTCACCACGCACCGACAACGCGATACGCTCAGCAGTGCCAATGGGAATTTCGCCGACCACCGTGACCATCATTTCGCCATCCACCGTATTCAAGCGCCGCGAGACTGCCACGGTCGGCCCAAGCTGAGCACGGGTTTCATTCACGTCAGCGCCGCTGGCTGACTCAAGAAACACCGAAAAACGCGCGAGCCCATCGTCATACATCAGGCTGTCGACGGTAGATTTCGTTTGGGTATCTTTACGCGTGGCGCTGCTGATCTGTTGGAAACCTGGCGGTAGCCAGTCCAGATGCCACCTTTGCGTGGCAGACAAGTCAGGTGCTTTAGCGGCGGACGACATTGTTACCGGCGAACAGTCGCTGCTGGGCTGCAAGTCCTGGTCAGAAGGAATGGCCGAGGGGTCCAGGCGCGTGAACTGGAAACGCTCCAACAACTGCCCTTGATCGTTGAGCAGCAAGGACTTGAGCGGCAGCGCAGTCTCACGATCCAGGTGTAATTCAAACCCATAACGGTAAGGGTCACGCGGACTGATCGACACAATCACCGCATTACGACCAGCCACGCGGGATTTGCCAATGACGGCCAGTTCATAGAATGGATTGAGTTTTTTGGGATCGAGAATACGCGAGGGTGCATCAGAAGAATGACCGAGGCTGGCAACCAACGTGCCACTGATGCATTGCGCCCGGCCGTCTATCCGAACCGCTTCTTGGGCGGAGCCGTCAAGCTGCAACAAGCGTTCACGGACATGACCCTCCTGGACGCGATGCCAGATGTCATGGGTGGAAAAACTGCCGTTACGTTCGTAGACAAACGTACCTTCAAAGCTTTGCTGCTGCTCTGCACGCCCAAGTCGAGTCAGCCAGTCTTGGGCTTCATCGGCATGGGCGGATAGTGCAAACCAACTACTGAGCAAAAGCGTAAGGAGCGGTATGGCGCGCATAGGGCTCCTTAGCGAATCAGCGGTTTTCCTGGCTTGCTGCACGAGCGTATGGCAGAGCGCTTTCAGTGCCTTTGGCGGCCGATTCCTGCGCATGTTGACGCAGGTAGCCTGGAAGGCGCTGATCCTGCCAACCGGATTGCCCCTGAAGTACACCATTGGCCATAGGGCCGGTGGTATCGGTGCTTTCCTTGTAGCCAGCCAGCACGGCCGGGCCCTTGACTTGCGGACCGGCCATGACCGGTTGCTGAGTCTGTTGGGCCAGCTCGTTGCCTGCGATCTCGTCCTGGTTGTACAGGCGAACACCTGCCAACACAGCAACGGTCACCGAAGCGGCCACTGCCAGACGACCCAGGCTGCGCCATGGACCACGCGAGGCTTTTGCCGGAACGGCTTCATCAGCCAGTGCAGCAGAAACGGCCGCAGCAATATCCAGACGAGGGATTAGGAGATCCTTGTGCATCACCGCCCGAGCGACTTGGTAACGAGACCAGGTATCACGGGTTTGGGCGTCATCAAATGCATTGAGCACTCGACGAAGTTCCAGTTCATCCGCTTCGTTATCCATCACTGCGGACAGCGATTCCTGCAGGGCATCACGACTCATGGCGGTTCCTCTCTTGGCTGTCGCCGCTGTCTTTAGTTTTCCTGCAACAACGGTTGCAAGGCTTTGTCGATGGCTTCCCGGGCCCGGAAAATCCGTGACCTCACAGTCCCCACCGGACATTGCATGACGCTCGCAATGTCTTCGTAACTCAGACCATCGAATTCACGTAAAGTTAACGCCGTACGCAAATCTTCTGGCAGTTGCTGAATAGTGCGATGAACGGTGCCTTCGATCTCGTCGCGCAGCAATGCACGCTCCGGCGACTCGAGATCTTTGAGGCCGTGATCACCATCGTAAAATTCTGCATCTTCTGAACTGACATCACTGTCTGGTGGGCGGCGACCGCGTGACACCAGATAGTTTTTCGCCGTGTTAATGGCGATGCGGTACAGCCACGTATAAAACGCACTGTCACCGCGGAAATTTCCAAGTGCACGGTAAGCCTTGATAAAGGCTTCCTGTGCAACGTCCTGCGCTTCATGGGTGTCGTGCACAAACCGCACGATCAACCCGAGAATTTTGTGCTGGTATTTCAGCACTAGCAGATCAAATGCTCGCTTATCACCGCGCTGTACGCGCTCGACCAGCTGCTGATCCTCTTCCTGGGTTAGCATGAACACTCCTCGTTGTACTTGAAGGAGGCTTGCATAACTAAACGATCAGGCTTGCAAACATAGACTCGGGCTTTTCGCAAAAGTTCTCCCCCTTCAAGCAAGTTTCCGGCATGCACTGATTTGGCACACACGAAAAACGCAGCACGGTCGGTGCCGGCTGCGCGAATAATCTTGTCGCCGGTTTCGTGACGCGTCCAATGCTCCCGACGGGCCAATAAACTCAACGTTTTCCCAGCTTTCGGGCAACCTGCTATTGAGTCGGGGCTTATGCAAAAAGTTCCCGTCCCGCCAACCGGCCGTTTCCCAACGCTGCGCAGCATAATCTCACAATGCCACGAAGGCGTGGCTATTGTGCCGCTCCACCCCTCTATATACTAGTGGCCCGTGTGACCCTTTGATTCGCCGATCCAGGCGTCCTGTTTGCGCCCCCCTTTGGATCGCTTTTTGCGGAATCCGTCAAATGAGCCAACAGTTTCAACACGATGTCCTCGTCATCGGCAGCGGCGCCGCCGGCTTGAGCCTGGCCCTGACCCTGCCCAGCCATTTGCGTATAGCGGTTTTGAGCAAAGGCGACCTGGCCAACGGCTCGACCTTCTGGGCCCAGGGCGGCGTGGCTGCGGTGCTGGACGACACAGACACCGTGCAATCCCACGTCGAAGACACCCTTAACGCCGGCGGTGGCCTGTGCAACGAAGACGCCGTGCGCTTCACCGTCGAGCACAGCCGGGAAGCCATCCAATGGTTGATCGACCAAGGTGTGCCCTTCACCCGTGATGAACATGCCGGCAGCGACGACGGTGGCTTTGAGTTCCACCTGACCCGCGAAGGCGGCCACAGCCATCGCCGAATCATTCACGCTGCCGATGCCACCGGGGCCGCGATTTTCAAGACCCTGCTCGATCAGGCCCGCCAACGCCCCAACATCCAATTGCTGGAGCAGCGCGTCGCCGTCGACCTGATCACCGAAAAACGCCTGGGCCTGCCGGGCGAACGCTGCCTGGGCGCCTACGTACTGAACCGCACCAGCGGTGAAGTCGATACCTATGGCGCACGCTTCACCATTCTCGCCTCGGGCGGCGCCGCCAAAGTCTACCTCTATACCAGCAACCCCGACGGTGCGTGCGGCGACGGCATTGCGATGGCCTGGCGCTCGGGCTGCCGGGTCGCCAACCTGGAGTTCAACCAATTCCACCCCACGTGCCTGTATCACCCGCAGGCCAAGAGCTTTTTGATCACCGAAGCCCTGCGCGGCGAAGGCGCACATTTGAAGCTGCCCAATGGCGAACGCTTCATGCAGCGCTTCGACCCACGCGCCGAGCTGGCACCACGCGATATCGTCGCCCGCGCCATCGACCACGAAATGAAGCGCCTGGGTATCGACTGCGTGTATCTGGACATCAGCCACAAGCCCGAAGCCTTCATCAAGACCCACTTCCCGACCGTCTACGAACGCTGCCTGACCTTCAATATCGACATCACCAAGGGCCCGATCCCCGTGGTGCCGGCCGCGCACTACACCTGCGGTGGCGTGATGGTCGATCAGCATGGCCGCACCGACGTGCCGGGCCTGTATGCCATCGGCGAAACCAGCTTCACTGGCCTGCACGGCGCCAACCGCATGGCCAGCAATTCATTGCTCGAATGCTTCGTGTATGCCCGCTCGGCGGCAGCGGACATTCTTGAGCAACTGCCGCGCATCCCGGTACCAGCCGCCCTGCCCCGCTGGGATGCGAGCCAGGTCACTGATTCGGACGAAGACGTGATCATCGCTCACAACTGGGACGAGCTGCGACGCTTCATGTGGGACTATGTGGGTATCGTGCGCACCAACAAGCGCCTGCAAAGGGCGCAACATCGGGTGCGCTTGCTGCTGGATGAGATCGACGAGTTCTACAGCAACTACAAGGTCAGCCGCGACCTGATCGAATTGCGCAACCTGGCCCAAGTGGCCGAGCTGATGATCCGGTCGGCCATGGAGCGCAAGGAAAGCCGCGGCTTGCATTACACCCTCGACTATCCACAGATGCTGCCCGAAGCCCGGGACACTATCCTGGTGCCAACCACCTACGCCGGCTGAACTTCAGGCGTACCCGCAGGCGCCGGTGCACATCGGCGGCCTGTGCATCCCTTGGCACGCAGATGGACCGCACTCGCCGTTCACCCTGCGCCCGGTAACGCAACACCACGATCAGCGGCAACGCCAGGCTGTCGGGCCGCAGTTGCACAGGGTGCCACCCGCGTGCGGCGCTCCATAATTGCCAGCCATCGTCGTCACGGCGCAGGCCACGAATCGACGAACGGTGAGTGAGCAGAATTTGCCGCGGTAACACCCAGGCACAATGAGCCAGGCATAACAGGATGCCCAGGCTTGAGTAAGGCAGATTTAGAACCAGCAGGCTGCCCAGCGCGATCAGTTGGGCAAGCACATAGGCCGCGAGCAACAGCCGCGAGGCCTGCCAGCGGCATTCGAAACGATTACTTGGGCTGGACACGGTCCAGGATCATCCGAACCATGCGCTGCAGCTCCGGGTCTTCGGATTCGGCGCGCTCCATGAACCAGCCAAACATGTCCTGGTCTTCGCACGTAAGCAACCTGACGTAGAGGTCGCGGTCCACCTGATTGAGCGTCGCGTACACCTCTTTGGTGAAAGGCACCAGCAACACATCCAGCTCCAGCATGCCGCGACGGCTGTGCCAGTAGAGGCGATTGATTTCTACATCTTCGACCATGGAGCCCTCCTAAAATAGAGCGCAAGTATACAGCCCCGACGACACTGGAACAGTCGGCTTTGGTCGCCCTATATGGAAACTATGCATTTGCCGGACGCCCCTCTATGATGCACCCATGACTTTTTGACCTGCGATGACCCATGGCTGACTCCGCTTTTTTCTGCTCCCTGTCCCACGAAGGCGTTCTCGCCGTCCGCGGCTCTGATGCTGCCAAGTTCCTGCAGGGCCAACTGACCTGCAACCTCAATTACCTGAGTGAAACCCAGGCCAGCCTGGGCGCGCGCTGCACGCAAAAAGGCCGGATGCAGTCGAGCTTCCGCATCCTGCTGCAGGGGGATGGCGTACTCCTGGCCATGGCCACCGAGTTGCTTGAACCGCAGCTGGCAGATTTGAAAAAGTACGCGGTGTTCTCTAAATCCAAGCTCACCGACGAAAGCGCTGCCTGGGCGCGCTTCGGCCTGGCTAACGCAGACGCGGCCTTGACCGCTCTTGGCCTGGAACTGCCGGTCGAGACCGACAGCGTGGCACGCAACGAGGCATTGATCGCCGTCCGCGTTTCCCAGGGCCGTGCCGAACTCTGGGTACCTGCCGAACACGCCGACGCCGTGCGCAGCCAATTGGCCGCGCAGTTGCAACAGTCTGAATTGAATGCCTGGCTACTTGGCCAGATCCGTGCCGGTATCGGTCAGGTGATGCCCCAGACGCGCGAGCTGTTCATCCCGCAGATGCTCAACCTGCAGGCCGTGGGTGGCGTCAGCTTCAAGAAAGGCTGCTACACCGGCCAGGAAATCGTCGCGCGCATGCAGTACCTGGGCAAACTCAAGCGGCGTCTGTATCGCCTGAACCTGGAGGCTGCCGAACTCCCCGAGCCAGGTACTCCACTGTTTTCCCCCAGCCATAACAGCGCAATCGGCGAAGTGGTCATCGCCGCAAAAGCTGACCAGTCGATTGAACTTCTCGCTGTGCTGCAAGCCGAAGCTGCCGACAGTGGCGACGTGCGCTTGGGCACCTTGGAAGGCCCAGGCCTGCACTTGCTTGACCTGCCCTACCAACTGGACCGAGATCGCGAGATCCAGCGTTAATCGCCGTACTTTTTTGCAGCACCCTAGAGAGCATGAATGAACAAGCTGGCGGAAAAAGTCCAACAAGCGTTGGTAACGGCCATCGATAACGATGACCTGGTTCTGCCGACATTGCCGGAGGTGGCCCTGAAAATTCGCCAGGCCGCCGAAGACCCGGAGATCAGCATCAGCCACCTGAGCAAAGTGATCAGTCGTGACACGGCCCTGTCGGCGCGCCTGATCAAAGTGGTCAACAGCCCGTTGCTGCGGGCCAGCCAGGAAGTCACCGACCTGCACACCGCCATCACCCGGCTCGGTACCAACTACAGCAGCAACCTGGCTATCGGCCTGGTGATGGAGCAGATCTTTCACGCCCGCTCCGAGGTGGTCGAACAGAAAATGCGCGACGTGTGGCGCCGCAGCCTGGAGGTGGCGGGCGTGAGCTACGCCTTGTGCCGTCGCCACAGCCAGCTCAAGCCGGACCAGGCGGCGCTGGGCGGCCTGGTGCATCAGATCGGCGTGCTGCCGATCCTCACGTATGCCGAGGACCATTATGAGCTGCTGGCCGACCCCGTCAGCCTCAACCACGTCATCGACAGCATTCACCCGGTGCTGGGGGACAAGCTGCTACGGGTGTGGGACTTCCCCGAGATGCTGGTGAACGTGCCGGGCCAATACCTGGACCTGACACGCGACTCTGCCAGCCTGGATTACGTCGACCTGGTGCAAGTCGCCGCGCTGTACTGCCACCGCGGCACCGACCATCCCCTGGGCACCGTGCCGCTTGCCACATTGCCGGCTCTCATGAAGTTACGCATAGACCTGCACAGCGACGCCCTGCGCAGCGAACTGGACGAAGCCCGCTCGATGTTTTACTGATCAACCCGCGATAAAACTCACGCGTACCTTAAGCCCCGCCAGCTCGCCATCATGCAGGCTGATCTGCGCCAGGTGCGCACGGCAAATCTCCCCGACAATCGCCAACCCCAAGCCCGAGCCCATGCCCTGCTGGCTGCGTCGATAAAAGCGCTCGAACACCCGGTCCCGCTCATCCAGCGGGATACCGGGGCCGTCATCTTCCACCTCCAGCACCGCCGGGGCCGTCACCCGCAGAATCACATTGCCGCCGGGTGGCGTATGGGCCAAGGCGTTGTCCACCAGGTTGCTCAGCAGCTCATTGAGCAGCGTCGGTTCGCCACGCAGCCATACCGGCTCATCGGCCTCCAGCGCCAGCGCCACGCCCCGCGCGTGGGCCAGCGGCGCCATGGCCATACCGAGCTCACGGGCCAACTGGCTTAAATCGAGCAACTGCGCACCACCTTCGGCAATGGCCCGGGCACCGTTTTCGATGCGGGCCAGGGACAACAATTGATTGGCCAGGTGCGTCAAGCGGTCGGTGCCCTGGGCGGCCGTTTCCAGGGTGCTGCGCCAGGTGGCCGGTTCTTCGGCACGCAGGCCCAGTTCCAGCCTGGCCTTGAGCGCCGCCAGGGGTGTGCGCAGTTCGTGGGCAGCATCGGCAATAAACTGCGCCTGACGCTCGAACTGCCCGCGCAGGCGTTCGGTGAAATGGTTGAGCGAGCGCACCAGTGGGCCGAACTCGTCCTGAACTTCCACCAAAGGCAGGGGCCGCAGGTCATCGGGCTGGCGCTCTTCCACCGCCGTGCGCAGGCGTTCCAGCGGGCGCAGGGCGGCGCTTACCGCGAACCACACCAGCAACAATGCGCCGATGGCGAGCATGCCCAGGCGCAGCAGGGTGTCAGCCATCAGGCTGCGGGCCATGGCCACCCGCGCTTCGTCGGTCTCCGCGACACGAATTTCGGCCATGCCATTCATGTTCGGCTCCGAGACGGCCTTGAGCAGGCTCACCACCCGTACGTGCTGGCCCAGGTACATGGCGTTGTAGAACCGCGCCAAGGCTGGGTAATCGTCGGTGCGGGGCGTGCCGGGCGGCGGGCCGGGCAGGTTTTCGTAACCGGAAATCAGCTTCTGATCAATGTCATTGACCTGATAATAAATGCGCCCGGCACTGTCGTAGGCAAAGGTGTCCAGGGCTACATAAGGCACATTGGCGCTGAGGGTGCCGTCCACCTGGGTCAAGCCGGCGGCAATGGTGCGCGCCGAGGCCAGCAGCGTGCGGTCATAGGCGGTGTCGGCAGCTTCGCGACCGTTCCAATAAGCGCTCATGCCGCTGGCGAGCATCAACAGCACCAGCAACAGCGCCAGGTTGCACAGCAAGCGCCAGCGCAGGCTGCTGGGCTTATGCATCACGGGCTTCCAGCAAGTAGCCAAGGCCACGGAAGGTAACAATGGCGATGGGCTGGCCATCGAGCTTCTTGCGCAGGCGATGCACGTAAATTTCGATGGCGTCAGGGCTGGCCTCCTCGTCCAGGCCAAATACCTGGGAAGCCAATTGTTCCTTGCTCATCACGCGACCCGGCCGGGCAATCAAGGCTTCGAGCACCGCTTGCTCTCGGGAGGTCAAGGTCATCAGTTCGCCTGCGACCGTGAAGCGCCGGGTGTCGAGGTCGTACACCAGTACACCGCAGGTCTGCTGGCGCTCGCCGCCCAACACGCTGCGCCGCAACAGTGCCTTGACCCGTGCTTCAAGCTCCGAGAGTTCAAACGGCTTGGCCAGGTAGTCATCGGCGCCCAGGTTCAGGCCGTGCACGCGGTCTTTTACATCACTGCGAGCAGTCAGCATCAGCACCGGCAGGTTTTTTCCACGTGCCCGCAAACGCGCGAGCACCTCGAAGCCATCCAGGCGCGGCAACCCTACGTCCAGGATCACCGCGGCGTATTCCTCGCTGCTCAAGGCCAGGTCCGCCGCCACGCCGTCATGCAACACATCAACGGTCAAACCCATGCTCTTGAGCGCTTGGGCGACACTTTCGGCGAGCTGCAGATGGTCTTCAACCAACAGGACACGCATGGATTTCTACCTCATTCAGGGGTGGTCGGCGCCACGCTTTGCCCGGCAGTTTACAGCCGCAACCTGGCCTGTGAAGCCCGAAAACATTGAAAGGCGATTGAAAGGTTAGTGAAAGCTTCGCCCTTTAGGATCTAAACACGGTGGTCTATGCCCGCCGAGTTGCCTGACCCGTAGCGCCCGAAAAACGCCTCGAAGCGTTTTCGCCAAAATAAGAACAATAACGGAGTACACCACGATGCTGTCGACCCAGCCACAGGCTTGCGCGCCTGTTCGCTCTTCCCGCCTGACCCATACCGCCCTCGCCAGTGCCGCCGCCCTTGCCGGCTTTACGCCGCTCAGCCAGGCTGCCTTCTTCGAAGACAGTAGCGCGACCCTGGAAACCCGCAACATGTACTTCAACCGCGACTTTCGCGACGGTACCAGTGCGCAGCAATCCAAGCGCGACGAATGGGCACAAGGCTTCATGCTCAATGTGCAATCGGGCTACACCGACGGCACCGTCGGCTTTGGCGTGGATGCGCTGGGCATGCTCGGCGTCAAGCTCGACTCCAGCCCCGACCGCACCGGCACCGGCCTGCTGCCGACCCACGATGACGGCCGCGCCGCCAACGAGTACTCCAAGCTGGGCCTGACCGGCAAAGTGAAAATCTCCGCCACTGAGCTTAAGATCGGCTCGCTGATCCCCGAACTGCCGATCCTCAAGCCCAACGACGGGCGCATCCTGCCGCAGACCTTCAACGGTGGCTTGATCACTTCCAAGGAATTCAAGAACCTGGTGTTCACCGGTGGCCGCCTGGACAAAGCCAAGGACCGCGACGACACCAACTACGAAGACATCGCGCTCAATAACAAGAACAGCCGCTTCCTCAGCGGTGCCACCGGCAAGCACTTCAACTTTGGTGGCGTGGACTACAAGTTCGCCGAAAAGGTCACCGGCAGCTACCACTTCGCCCAACTTGACGACGTGTATCGCCAGCACTTCCTCGGCATGGTCGCATCCCGCCCGATGGGCCCTGGCACCTTCGCCGCCGACCTGCGCCTAGCCATCAGTGATGACACCGGCTCAGCGCGCGGCGGCAATATCGATAACAAATCCCTCAACGGCCTGTTCAGCTATGCCCTCAATGGCCACAAGCTCAGCGCCGGCTACCAGCACATGTCCGGCGACAGCGCCTTCCCGTATGTGGATGGCAGTGACCCGTACCTGGTCAACTTCGTGCAGATCAACGATTTTGCCGGCGCCGAAGAACGCTCCTGGCAGGCACGTTACGACTACGATTTCGCCAAGCTGGGCATTCCGGGCTTGAGTTTCATGAGCCGTTACCTCTCGGGTGACAACATCAAGCTCAAGAATGGCGAGACCGGCAAGGAGTGGGAACGCAACAGCGAGATCAAGTACGTGGTGCAAAGCGGCACGTTCAAAGATGTGGCCGTGCGCCTGCGTAACGCCACCTATCGCTCCAACTATTCGGCCCGTGACGCAGATGAAATGCGCTTGCTGGTCAGCTACAGCGTCGCACTTTGGTAATACCCCCCTCATAACAACAACGATGGAGATCACCATGACCCTTTCACTGCGTAAATTTGCCCTCGCCGCCGGCTGCATGCTGTTCGCCGGCCAACTGCTGGCCGCCGACGAACCCAAGCGTCCGGAATGCATCGCCCCGGCCTCCCCTGGCGGTGGTTTTGACCTGACCTGCAAGCTGGCGCAAAGCGCGCTGGTAAACCAAAAGCTGCTGACCAAACCGATGCGTGTGACCTACATGCCCGGCGGCGTGGGCGCAGTGGCCTACAACGCAGTGGTCGCCCAGCGCCCTGCGGACGCCGGTACTCTGGTCGCCTGGTCGAGCGGTTCGCTGCTGAACCTGGCCCAGGGCAAGTTCGGCCGTTTTGATGAAAGCGCCGTGCGCTGGTTGGCGGCAGTGGGCACCAGCTATGGCGCCATCGCGGTGAAAAGCGATTCGCCCTACAAGACCCTCGACGACCTGGTCAAAGCCCTGAAGAAAGACCCAGGCAGCGTGGTGATCGGCTCCGGCGGCACCGTCGGCAGCCAGGACTGGATGCAAACCGCACTGATTGCCAAGGCCGCCGGGATCAACCCGCGCGAGCTGCGTTACGTCGCCCTTGAGGGCGGCGGTGAAATCGCCACAGCCTTGCTGGGTGGTCACATCCAAGTGGGCAGTACCGACATCTCCGACTCCAT
Source organism: Pseudomonas sp. B2021 (assembly GCF_018135665.1). Lineage (NCBI taxonomy): Bacteria > Pseudomonadati > Pseudomonadota > Gammaproteobacteria > Pseudomonadales > Pseudomonadaceae > Pseudomonas > Pseudomonas sp. B2021. Next base: position 1,760,659 of record NZ_SMOF01000001.1, on the reverse strand, counting down.
GCCGCATATCCAGAGCGGCGACATGCGCCTGCTGGCGGTGTTCTCCGAGAAGCGCCTGGATGAGCCGGAAATGAAGGATATTCCGACCGCCAAAGAGCAAGGCTACGACATCGTCTGGCCGGTGGTGCGTGGCTTCTACCTGGGGCCAAAGGTCAGCGATGAAGACTACGCCTGGTGGAAAGCCGCCTTCGACAAACTGCTGGCTTCCGAGGAGTTCGCCAAGCTGCGTGACCAGCGCGAGCTGTTCCCGTTTGCCATGACCGGCCAGGAGCTGGACACCTACGTGAAGAAGCAGGTGGCTGACTACAAAGTGCTGGCCAAAGAGTTCGGCCTGATCCAGTAATCGCCCCTCTTTTTGTGTAATGCCCCTGTAGGAGCGAGCTTGCTCGCGAAGAACGCAAGTACACCGTGTGCATCCAGGATGGCCGGCGTCATCGTTGACGTTTTTCGCGAGCAAGCTCGCTCCTACAAGAGGGGCCTTGGAGTTTTCTATGCTCTTACAACGCATTTTTGCCGCGGTGCTGTTACTGGCCTGTATCGGCCTGGCACTGATGGCCTGGCCATATCAGGCGGCCTTTTCCTACGAACCCGTGGGGCCCAGGGCCTTCCCCCTGCTGCTGCTCGGGCTGATGGGCCTGGCGCTCATCTACATGATGATTCGCCCGCAGGCGACCAAACACACCGACGATGAACCCGCACTGGACCAACCCACGTTGATCAAGATCGGCATCTGTGTGGCCCTGCTGCTGGTGTTTGCCGGCACGTTCGAATCCTTGGGCTTCATTCTCAGCAGCATGCTGATCGGTATTCCGATGGCACGGCTGTATGGCGGCCGCTGGTTGCCCAGCGTGGTGATCATCACCTTGATGAGCGTCGGTCTTTATCTGCTGTTCGATAAAACCATGGACGTACCGTTGCCCCTCGGCCTGCTCGACGTTCTGGAGAACTGATATGGATACTTTTGGCTATTTGGGCCAGGGTTTCGGCGTTGCGCTGAGCCCCTATAACCTGGTGACCGCGTTGTGCGGCACCTTGATCGGCACCGTGGTCGGCCTGTTGCCGGGCCTGGGCCCGATCAACGGAGTGGCGCTGTTGATCCCCATCGCCTTCGCCCTGGGCTTGCCGCCCGAGTCGGCGCTGATCCTGCTGGCAGCCGTGTACCTGGGCTGCGAATACGGTGGCCGCATCAGTTCGATTCTGCTGAACATCCCGGGCGAAGCGTCCACCGTGATGACCACCCTCGACGGTTACCCGATGGCCCGCAAAGGCCTGGCTGGCGTGGCACTGTCGTTGTCGGCCTGGAGTTCGTTCATCGGCGCGTTTATCGCCACCTGCGGCATGGTGCTGTTCGCCCCGCTGCTGGCCAAGTGGGCGATTGCGTTCGGCCCGGCGGAATACTTCGTATTGATGGTGTTTGCGATTGTCTGCCTGGGCGGCATGGCCGGTGACAAACCGCTGAAGACTTTTGTTGCGGCGCTGATCGGCTTGTTCCTTTCCTGCGTGGGCATCGACGCCAACAGCGGTGTGTACCGCTTTACCGGCGACAATATTCACCTGACCGACGGCATCCAGTTCGTGGTGCTGGTACTGGGGCTGTTCTCCATCAGCGAGATTCTGCTGCTGCTGGAAAAAACCCACCGTGGCCAGGAAGCAGTGAAAGCCACCGGGCGCATGATGTTCAACGCCAAGGAAGCCTTGTCGGTACTCACCGTGAACCTGCGTTGCGGTGTGTCGGGCTTTATCATCGGCGTGTTGCCGGGTGCCGGTGCGACCATGGCGTCGGCCGTTGCCTACATGACCGAGAAACGCATCGCAGGCGCGAGCGGCAAGTTCGGCCAAGGCGACATGCGCGGCCTGGCCGCCCCTGAAACCGCGATTGGCGCATCGGTTTGCGGCGCCATGGTACCGATGCTGACCCTCGGTGTTCCGGGCTCGGGCACCACAGCGGTGATGATCGGCGCCCTGTCGCTGTACAACATCACTCCTGGCCCGCTGCTGTTCCAACAGCAACCGGACATTGTGTGGGGCCTGATCGCGTCGTTGTTCATTGCCAACATCATGCTGGTGGTGCTCAACATCCCGATGATCCGCATCTTCACCCGTATCCTCGCCGTGCCGAACTGGGCGCTGGTGCCGGTGATCGCCATCATCACCGCGATTGGCGTGTACGCCGTGCATGCCACCACCTTCGATCTGTTCCTGATGATCGCCATCGGCATCTTCGGCTACATCCTGCGCAAGCTGGACTTCCCGCTGTCGCCGCTGCTGCTGGGCTTTATCCTCGGCGGCCTGATGGAGCAGAACCTGCGCCGTGCGCTGTCGATCTCCAACGGTGCGCTGGAAATCCTGTGGTCGAGCCCGATCACCTTTGGCGTCTGGGTACTCACCGCAATCATGCTGCTTGTACCGCTGCTGCGTATCTGGCGTAAACGCGTGCAACAGCGTCGTGCCCTGGCCGATGTCTGAGGTCACCTTTAAACATTGGTGGGGAACACCGCTGGTCGGCCTGGCCGGCGGTTACCTGGCCAGCCTGGTGGGCTGGCCTTTGCCGTACATGGTCGGCTCGTTGCTGGCGATCATCCTGGTGCGGTGCCTCACGCCCTGGCAGTTGGCGGAGATTCCCGGCGGGCGCAAATGCGGCCAATGGGTGGTGGGCATCGGCATCGGCCTGCACTTCACCCCGGTGGTGATCGAGCAGGTGATGAGCCATTTCGGCCTGATCTTCTTCGGCGCACTGGTCACCAGCTTGTCGAGCGTGGTGGGCGTGTGGTTGATGCGCCGCAGCGGTGAAGACCGTGCCACGGCGTTTTTCTCCAGCATGCCGGGCGGTTCCGGCGAGATGGTCAACCTCGGCGCCCGCAATGGCGCGGTGCTCAGCCGGGTTGCGGCCGGGCAAAGCCTGCGAGTGCTGGTGGTGGTGCTGTGTGTGCCGGCGATCTTCAAGTATTTGCTCGGAGGCGGCGCGCCGCAGTTTCATCCGGCGCCCGTAGACTGGGCCTGGCTGGCCCTGCTGTTTCCGGTGGGTGCGCTGGTCGCCTGGGGCTGGCAACGCTTGCGCCAACCCAACCCCTGGTTGTTCGGACCATTGCTGGTGAGTGCGGTGGCGAGCGTGACCTGGGATTTGCACATCGGCCTGCCAGACGGCGGCAGCCAGATCGGCCAATGGTTGATCGGCAGCGGTTTGGGTTGCCACTTCAATCGGCAGTTCTTTCGTCGGGCACCGTCGTTCATGGGCCGCACCTTGATTGGCACGGCATTGACCATGCTGCTGGCGACATTGGCGGCGGTGGGCTTGAGCGCCCTCACTCACCTCGACCTGCGATCACTGACCCTGGGCATGATGCCAGGCGGTATCGCTGAGATGAGCCTGACGGCTGAAACCCTGCAGCTGTCGGTGCCCTTGGTGACGGCGATGCAGGTGATGCGCCTGTTGTTCGTGCTATTTTTGGCCGAGCCTTTGTTTCGGCACTGGAACCGTCAGCCAGCCCCTCTCTAAACCCTCCCACATTCTGAATGTGCCAGGCCTCAGACCGGTGGCAAACGCCACTCGATGGGGGCCTCGCCATTCTGCTCAAGGAACTTGTTGGTCCGGCTGAAATGCCCGCAGCCCAGAAACCCACGATACGCCGACAACGGTGACGGATGCACCGACGTCAGCACCAGATGCTTGGTGGCATCGATGAGCTTCTGCTTGCTTTGAGCATGGGCGCCCCACAGCAGGAACACCAAGTGCGGCTGATGCTCGCTGACCACTTCGATGATTCGATCGGTAAAAAACTGCCAGCCCTTACCCGCATGGGCGTTGGCGTTGGCGCGCTCCACGGTCATGGTGGTGTTGAGCATCAGCACGCCCTGGTCGGCCCAGCTTTGCAGGTAACCGTGGTTGGGGATGTCGATGTTCAGGTCGCGCTTGAGCTCTTTATAGATATTGACCAGCGACGGCGGCGCCGGCACGCCCGGTTGTACCGAGAAGCACAGGCCGTGGGCCTGGCCAGGGCCGTGGTAGGGGTCTTGGCCGAGGATCACCACCTTGACCTTGTCCAGGGGCGTGGAATTAAGGGCATTGAAAATCAACGGGCCGGGCGGGTAGATCTCTTTGCCAGCGGCATGTTCCTGGCGCAGAAACTCGCGCAATTGCGCCATGTAGGGCTTCTCGAACTCATCGCGCAGGGCGTGTTTCCAGCTGGGTTCGAGTTTGATACGGTCGCCATCGGTCATAGTTCAATTGTCTTGTAAAAAAGAATGAGGCGAACCCTAGGAAAGCCTACCCCGCTTGTCAATTGATCTGACACAGCACCGGCACTTTCCCACGAAGGGATCATACTCATCCTTCACCTTCTCGATTGAGGTCACGATGAACCTGCATTTCGAAGAACTGACCGGCAGTGGCGGCGCTCGCATCGGCATCGCCAGCCTGGACGCGCCAAAGTCCCTCAATGCCCTCTCCCTGCCGATGATCCTGGCCCTGGATGAGCGCATGGAGGCTTGGGCCAAAGACCCGCAGATCGTCTGCGTGCTGCTGCGCGGCAACGGCCCCAAAGCCTTTTGCGCCGGTGGCGAAGTGCGCAGCCTGGCCCAGGCATGCCGTGAGCAGCCCGGCGAAGTTCCGGCTCTGGCCGCGCAGTTTTTTGCCGCTGAATATCGTCTTGACTACCGCCTGCACACCTACCCCAAACCGTTGATCTGCTGGGGCCACGGTTATGTATTGGGCGGTGGCATGGGCCTGTTGCAAAGCGCCGCCGTGCGTATCGTTACGCCGAGCAGTCGTTTGGCCATGCCCGAGATCAGCATTGGCTTGTACCCGGATGTGGGGGCCAGTTGGTTCCTGTCCCGCCTGCCAGGCAAACTCGGCCTGTTCCTGGGCCTCACCGGCGCCCATATCAACGGTCGTGACGCGCTGGACTTGGGCCTGGCCGATCGCTTCCTGCGCGATGACCAGCAAGACGAATTGCTCGATGGCCTGTTGCAACTGAACTGGCAGGAACAGAGCGCGATGCAACTCAACAGCCTGCTAAAGGCCCTGGGCCAGGAGGCGGTCAGCGATCAACCCGAAGCGCAATGGCTACCGCGCCGCGCACAAATCGACGAATGGCTGGATGTCGGAGATGTACGCTGTGCCTGGCGTGCCTTGAGCCTGCTGCGCGACCACAGCGACCCGCTATTGAACCGCGCCGGCAAAACCCTCAGCGAGGGCTGCCCGCTGACGGCGCATCTGGTGTGGGAACAGCTCCAGCGCGCGCGCCACCTATCCCTGGCCCAGGTGTTCGAGATGGAATACACCCTGAGCCTCAACTGCTGCCGTCATCCGGAGTTCGCCGAAGGCGTTCGGGCGCGCCTGATCGACAAAGACCAGACGCCTCATTGGCACTGGCCGGATATCAACACACTGCCGGATGCAGTGGTGCAAGCGCACTTTGACAAGGCTTGGGAAGGTAGGAATCCTCTGGCAGATTTATCTGACTACTGACAGGTCTGTACGTTTGTCGTTGACCTTGAACGCGCAATTGTCCGGTTGGCTGTCCACGCACGTATACACCGGCAACTCGAACGCATCGGGCTGCAGCTTCCAATACAAGGAGCTGGTCAACGACATGTTGATAATCTCATTGCCCCTGCTTGGCCTCAACACTACTACCCCGTTCCAGCTGGTGCGGTAGATGCACTTGTCCATGTAGCCGTTTCCTCTCTCCTCGCCGTCGCCCGGCATGAAGACTGCGCCAATGAACCCGTCGACAACACCACGCGACGCTACCTTCGGACTTTGCCAGCGCAGGCCATTGTCCTGGGCGCGATAATGGCCATCGGCGTACACGATCTGCGTCGTATAAGGACAGCCCTGCTCCGCTCTTGCCGATGCAATGAAGCCGCTCATCAGCAGGAGCACGCAAATCAATTGTTTGAACATAGGGATTCCATCTGCTCAGTCTCACCACGCAAAAGCACAAGGCTTCTCGTTAGTGAAGTACAGCTAGCGCCTCAAAGATAGCTGTTAAATCTGACAGTACGGACATACGGTACCTATAAAAAACGGCGCATGATGCGCCGCTTGTTTTTCAAGATATTTAACGGTGACCGCCGCGGCCACCTCCGTGGTCGGAACCACGTCCACGCCCGCCATTGCCCCAGCGGTCGCCCCACCCCTGATTTGGGTAGGGCCGGTAGCCGGCGCGAGGGTAATAGCGCGGGGCCGGTTGGTAGTAGCGCGGCGCCGAATAGTAGCGAGGCTGCGGCGCATAGTAGCGAGGCGCTGGCGCGTAATAGCTGCGCCCAGAAGGGTAATAACGCGGGCCGCCGTAGTAGTAGGCTGGCGCCGGTGCGGTGTAGACCTCGGAGCGATAGTAGGTAGCGCCTCCATCGTAGTAGGGCACGCAGGCTGAAAGGGTCAGGCCGAGCAAAGCGATAAGCAGCAGTCGTCGATACATGGCGGCCTCCTGGACCGCGGAAGAGCTCCTCCAGCGACGCTGGCGAGCGGCATTCAGCCTTCACTGAATGACGAAACATCTGACATCAAAAACCGAATCTGGTGCGTTCGCGACACAAGTGGAAACATCTGTTTCAGACGAAGTGAAGCCTCGCCAAAAAGCCATGGTGATGGAATGCCGCGCAGCCGCGCTGTATCGTGCAATAACTAACGCGCCCTACCCGATTCCCTTCTGAACCGACCCATGACCACACCGACCCTCTGCCCCGCCTGCGGTGCCCGCAACGACTGCTCCCTGGCCGACCCGCGTACCGTCGACCAGGCCTGCTGGTGCTACAGCGTCATCATCAACCCGGCGGTGCTTGAAGCCCTGCCGGATGAGTTGCGCAATAAAGCCTGCCTGTGCCCACGCTGCGCCCAAGTGGACGAACAGTTGCGTAACCGCCATGCGCGTTGATCGCTTCCTCAGCAACCTGCCACAGTTCAATCGCAAGCAAGTGCGCCTGTTGCTGGCGGAGCGCCGGGTAACCGTCGAGGGTGTTGCAGTCAGCGATCCGCACCATCACGTACGTGAATTCAGCCAGGTCTGCGTGGACGGTGAAATCCTGCAAGCGGGCAAGCCGGCGCGTTATTTCATGCTGCACAAACCTCAGGGTTGCGTCAGCGCCACATCAGACCCGCAACACCCCACGGTCCTGGACCTGCTGGACGAACCAGACAAAGCCGACCTGCATATCGCCGGGCGCCTGGATTTCAACACCACCGGCCTGATGCTGATCACCAACGACGGCCAATGGTCACGGCGTCTCACGCAACCGCAGACCAAGTTGCCCAAGGTTTACCATGTGCAAACCGAACAGGACATCGGCCCGCAGTACGCACAGACGTTCGCGGCAGGCGTGTATTTCGCTTTTGAAGATCTCACTACCCAACCTGCCGAACTTGAACTGCTGAGCCCCAGAACGGCCCGGTTGAGCATCATCGAAGGCCGCTATCATCAGGTGAAGCGCATGTTCGGGCATTTTGATAACAAGGTGACCGGCCTGCACCGCGAGCGAATGGGGCCCTTGGTGCTGGATACGTCGCTTGCGCCGGGTCAGTATCGGCCACTGACTGACGACGAAATCCGACAAGTCTGACGACCGTTCAGCCGGTGATGGCAAAAAACCAGCCGCTTGCCTTGCGACCTGCTTTCGGTGCTGCTTGAATCAAGGCTTCAGCCAGATGATGACTGACGAGTCGCCCTATAACCTCCAAGAAACACCTTGCCTCGCCCGCGCTTGATACCCGGGCCTTCCCGGCAAACCGCCCGCCATAACAACACCCGCCGGCCAGCCGTCATCGGACCGACATGGGCCCTCATTTTCCAGGCGTATGCCTACCTGTCATAAAGCTCGTGCAGAGTGATCTGCGCGCACTACCCGCTTGCCAGGAGTCTTACGACATGAGGCCAGAAATCGCTGTGCTGGATATACAGGGTCAGTTTCGGGTGTACACGGAGTTCTATCGCGCGGACGCAGCGGCCAAGACCATCGTCCTGGTTAACGGCTCCATGGCGACCACAGCGTCCTTCGCTCAAACCGTGAAAAGCCTGTACCCGCAATTCAATGTGGTGTTGTACGACCAGCCCTACGCTGGCCGTTCCAAAATCCACAACCGTCATGAGCACATGCTGACCAAGGAAGTCGAAGGCCAGATCCTCCTGGAACTGCTCGACCACTTCGCCGCTGAACACGTGTTGTCCTTCTCCTGGGGCGGCGCAGCCACGTTGGTTGCCCTCGCCCAGCGACCCCGTCGGGTGGAAAAAGCCGTGATCAGCTCATTCTCGCCGGTGATCAATGCGCCCATGCGTGACTACCTCGAACGTGGCGTCGACTACCTGGGCAACCTCGACCGCGACCGTGTCGGCCACCTGGTCAACAGCACCCTCGGCAAGCACCTGCCGTCGCTGTTCAAGCGCTTCAACTACCGCCATGTCAGCAGCCTGGCCGCACACGAATATGGGCAGATGCATTTTCACATCAGCCACGTGCTCAACAGCGACCGGCAGTGCTACCTCAAGGCCGCCAGACAGATCGACATTCCGGTGCTGTTCTTGAACGGAGAATGGGACGAATACACCAGCGCAGACGACGCCAAGCTGTTTGGCCAGCATGTCGCCAAGAGCAGCTTCAGCACTATCCAGGCGACGGGACACTTCTTGGACATGGAACATAAAGCCGCATGCCGCGATAGCCGTGAGGCCGTGGTGGGCTTCTTGAAAGGGCAGCGGCCCGCCAGCCCGTTGCGATATAGCCAGGGCCAGGCGCAGCATGCATGGGCGCTTTGAAATCAAGCCTGACACTGTGGCGAGCAAGCTTGCTCGCCACACGCAACTCTCACATTTTTCAAAGAAAAACTTCAAATCCAGCCGAACATCTGGTACAAAGTCAGCCGCTCTGAGCGGGTATAGTTTAGTGGCAAAACGAAAGCTTCCCAAGCTTTAGTTGAGGGTTCGATTCCCTCTACCCGCTCCACTCAGATTTGCACTTGCGTCAGGAGGGTTCTGGCGCAGGATGCACAAAAAACCGGTCCTTGGTGACCGGTTTTTTTATACCAATAATTTAGCCTCCAGCGCTCATCTGCTGCTCGGCAGTCGAGCCTGAGGGCGTGAAGCACCTCGTAATACCTCCAAGCGGCGCCATTTCTGTGCGCCCATACACTTCATTCAACACCTATCGAAATCTCGGACATCAACCGTTGGTAGGTAGAGTGTTGATAATTTTATAGCAGTGGTTATAGTCTCCACCAACACACACCACAAGGAGGTGATGTGGATAGCCGGTATTTGATAGGACACATCGTTGCAGACGGTTGGTATCTGGTGCGCATCCGAGGTAGCCATCATCACTTCAAGCACCCGACAAAGCCGGGGCTCGTGACGATCCCTCACCCCAAAAAGGACCTGCTGGATAAAACCGCCAAGAGCATTTTGAAACAGGCTCTGCTGAGCTAACCGTCCCTGGAGGGCAAGAGCATGCTTTACCCCATCGCAATTTCAACGGGCGACGCGGACCACGCCTGGGGCGTGGAAGTCCCGGATATTCCTGGCTGTTATTCAGCCGGCGATGATCTGGACGATGCCATGGCCATGGCCCGCGAAGCCATCGAAGGGCACTTCGAGATCCTCGCAGAAGATGGCGCGCCGATCCCCAGCGCGCAAAAAGTCACCGTGCACGCCGCCAACCCTCAGTACACCGGTTGCACGTGGGCTGTGGTGGACATCGACGTGACCAAATATCTGGGCAAAGCTCAAAAGCTCAACATCACCCTGCCCGGCTATCTGTTGAATCGCATCGATGAGTACGTGTTGAATCATCCACAGGAAAAAAGCCGCTCGGGATTCCTGGCGTCCGCTGCGCTCAAGGTATTGCAACAGGAACGGTAGTTACGCCTAAACAAAATCTTACGGCAAGGACGGCAACACCCCGCGATGATGTAGGCTCATCGGCCAAGAGTTCGGACACATGGCAATGCTGGACACCCAAAAAAACACACCCAAGATCATCCTGCGCCAAGTCGTCGGCTGGGTGTTGGTGTTGCCACTGCTGGCCTCGTTTGCAAGGCTGCCCTTTCCTCTCGGATTACTCTTGGAAATAGGCGTGATTGCCGCGTCGGCTTACGGGGTGAGCCTGGCCTGGCGTCATGCGAGCCGCCGCGTGGCAGTATTGGCTTTGATTATCACCCTGCTCAATATCATTTCTGCGTTCATGCTAAGCACTGCATCTGCGCTGAAGGCGCTCTACATAATCTCGTGGCTTTACTGTTACCCCTACTACGCCGATTGGGTTTACTGGAATTTCTAGACGAGCGCAAAATTTGACCGCAAGAAACGTAGTTTCCAGGCACTCTGATGGAACTACAGTGACGTCGTCCCCCTTCACGCCCCTTCAAGGAGCCTGCCGATGACTTACCACTACAAGCTCATGCCTTCCCCCGTCGGTGAGCTCACCCTGGTGGCGCGCGATGGCAAACTCAGCGCCATCCTCTGGGAAGTGGAACGTGCGAATCGCGTACGCCTGGGTGAATTGATCGAGGCCAACGACAGCCCGGTGCTGCGAGAAACCGAACGCCAATTGAAGGAATACTTTGCCGGAACACGTAACCAGTTCGAGCTGGAGCTGGACTTCACGGGCACTGACTTCCAAAAGCAGGTCTGGCAGGCACTGCTGACCATCCCCTTCGGCGAAACCCGCAGCTACAGCCAGATCGCCGAGCAGATCGGCAACCCCAAAGCCGTGCGCGCTGTCGGCGCGGCGAATGGGCGCAACCCCATCTCAATCATTGCGCCCTGCCACCGGGTGATTGGTGCTTCTGGCGGCTTGACCGGTTTCGCGGGCGGGCTGGCGGCCAAGCAGTATTTATTGGCGCTGGAAGGCACCGGTCAGGGGGAACTGGCGTTATAGCGCTACATTGAACAAGCCGCGTCCAGAACGGGCCTGAACTCGGCATAAAAAACGGCGGCTGGATTCTCTCCAACCGCCGTTTTTCATATCAGGCAGCAGCCTCAACCGTCGCCTTGATGGCCCTTGCCGTAGGTCGAGGCCAGGGCCCGGGCTTTTTGCAGGCGCTCTTCAAGCTTGGGCAGCGTCTCATCCACCAACGCTTTTATCTCTGGTACATCCGACGCCGCACCTTCTTTCTGGAACAGGGCGATGGCATCTTCGTTCTCCTTGACCTGCTGCGCGGTATAGGCAGCGTCAAACGAATCGCCGTCCTTGAGTTCAGGCATCAGGGTTTCGGCCTTATCAACGATCTTCTCCCGTGGGGCCACAGGCAAATCAAGCTTCTTGGCAATCGCCGCCAAGTGCTGGTTGGCCAGGGTGCGCTCGTTGATGACCTCGATGGTGTAGTCCTTGATCTCTTGGGACGAGGTCTTGGCGTGGGCCATGCGGCTGGTTTCGATATCGGCCATGCCTTTGGCCGAAGCCTGCTCGATGAATTCTGCAGGCGACTGGGCGAAAGCATTGCTGGCGCCGAGGCCCAGCAGCATCGCGAAACTGGCGGTGCGTAACCGGATAGCCATGCGGCTCATGATGGGTTCCTCCAGGGCAAAAATAGGCGCGGGAGTATACTCCTCGCCCTGAATTGGAATTTTCAGGGCGGCAAAGGTTTAGAAAAAACTTCCCTGTGCGACGAACGGCAGTCGTCGCCTCAGGCCGGTTTGCTGCCAAACAGGCCCGGCAATGCGTGCGCCAGGGCATTGAGGGCGAAGCCGATAAACATCACGCCGCAGAGTCTGGTGATGAGAATTTCGTGGCGTTGATACAGCGTCCGCACCCGTTGGGCGCCCACCACACCGATCAGGATCGCGTAGGCCAGCAAGCCACCGATAAAGCTCAGCAGAATCAAGGTCGGCAGCATCGACCAAGTCAACAGCTCGGCCCGGCTGGACAGCAACGCAGTGAAGGTCGCCACGGCCACCGGATACGCCTTGGGGTTGGTCAAGCCAAACAGAATGCCGTGCCAGAACGGATGACGCGCCGCGCCCTGAGGGGCATCGCTGTTGCGGCGTTGGGTGCGGATCGCACGCCAGCCGAGCCAGAACAAATACACCCCGCTGAGTACGCCGAGCACATCAAAGGCACTGCTGCCGACTTCCCGCGCACCGACGATGGCTATCAGCGCCGTGCTGCACCACACCACATCGCCGAGCAAATGACCGCACAAGAATCCTGCCCCGGCACGCCGGCCACGGGCCGCACCGATGCCGAATACGGCCAGGACACCGGGGCCAGGGGTAATGCCGTAGATAAAACCCGAAGCCAGCACGGCGAACAGCAAGGATGGAGTCATGGATAGACGCTCCGACAGACGCTAAAAGGTGATTGATTCTGCATGCTTCACCGCGACGGGTAAAACTTCATTCCAGCATAGGGCTTGGCACGACAGGCTTGCAGGCGCGAGGCCAAATCGCCGACATGGGCCTCCAGCTTGTGGCCGTCGGGATCGAGGAAATAAAACGATGCGCCTTCGCTGCGGTTGTCTCGCCACTCCCGTACGCCGGCAGCACGCAGGCGTTCGACCAAGGCAGTGAAATCGGCAGCATCGACAGTGAAGGCATAGTGGGTGTAATCCACCGCCGCAGTAGTCGAACGCAACGGGTCCAGCGACAGGCACAGCCAAAGCCCAGGCAGTGAGAGGTAGGCACCGTGGTCCCAGGTTGCGTCGAGCTGCAGGCGCAGCAGGTCGTGATAGAAACTGACGCTGCGCGGCACATCGGTGACGGCCAGGGTCAGGTGGTTGAATCCAGAAAGCATGACTGTTCTCCTTGATCGTCATACGCCTGACGAGCGGGGCAAACCGTGGCGGTAATGACGATGTAGTATGTTGCACTACACATCACTACATCGAGGTTCATATGTCTGTTATGTCCCTACGTATACCGGAAGACGTCGCCGATACCCTCGCCAGTCTCGCCAAGGCTACCGGTCGCAGCAAATCCTTTCTGGCCGTTGACGCATTACGCGAATACCTGGCCCGCGAAGCCTGGCAAATCGAAGAAATCCAGAAAGCCGTGAAAGAAGCGGATGCGGGGGATTTCGCCACGGCTGCCGAGGTAAAGGCGGTCGCTGATAAATGGCGCGCCAATGCAGGTTGAGTGGCTGAGGGCAGCCCTCAGAAATCTTGACGATGAAGCGGCTTATACTGCCGAAGAAAACCCCAAAGCAGCCCATGAATTTGTCCTGGCAATTCTAAGTGGTCTGGAACAGGTCGCCGCGTTTCCCGCGATGGGGAAAGAGGGACGAGTGCCGGGGACTCGCGAGTGGGTTGTATCCCGATGGCCCTACATTGTTCCTTACCGAATTCGAGAGGGGCGACTACAAGTAATGCGGATTTTTCATACACGTCGTCAACCTCCGAAAGCCTGGTAACAGGAGCCTAATCAACCAGCCCCACCACCCGCTCAATCAACCACTGCAACCCTGCATCCCCACCCCGCCGCGTATGCCAGGCCAGCTCAAAGGCAAACGACGGGATATGAAAGGGCGGTGGCACGGCCAGCAATTGCCGAGCGTCGATATTCAATAAACCCCGGGACGACACCGTCAGAATCAAATCCGTGCCCTGGATCAACTGCGGCGCCACCCCCCAATGCGGCAGGCTGATCGCCACATGGCGGCGTTCACGAATGGCCGTCAGTGCCCGTTCGATTTCCGGTGTGCCGCTGCCGCGCATCTCCAGCAGTACATGGGGGCGCGACAGGTAGCCCGGCAGGTCCAGCACCCCACTTGGCGCAAGGCTGTCGCGGTCGACCAGGCAGGTGTAATGCTCTTCGAACAGCGGCGTGGTGCGCAGTTCGGCGGGCATGTCGGGAAATACACCTGCCACCAGGTCGAGGTCGCCATTGAGCACACCGTCGACCATGCCTTCGCGGCTGGCCTGGATGATCTGCAAGTCGATACCGGGCGCTTCCTGGCGTAGGACGCGAACCAGGCCGGGTAGGAAAATCGCTGCGCTGTAATCCGACATCGCCACGCGAAAGCGGCGTTTGGCAGAAGTGGGATCAAAACGATTCGGCGTCAATAAGGCCTGCACCTGCGCCAGGGTTTCGGCCAAGGGTGCCGCCAACTCCAAGGCGCGCGCGGTTGGCACCAGCGTGCCGCCCTGACGCATCAGCAGCGGGTCGCCCAGCATATCGCGCAGCCGCGCCAACGCATGGCTGACCGCCGGCTGGCTCAGGTGCAGGCGCTCGGCGGCGCGGGTGACGTGCTGCTCGCTGAGCAAGGCGTCGAGGACCACCAACAGGTTAAGGTCGATGCGGCGCAGATCATTCATCAGCTGCATGCCCAGCATAAGAATTTGGAATTTAAATTTGCTCGACGAATAACCTAGAGTCCAGCAAAACTTCTGGGAGCGTCGAGATGACGGTGTTGCATTGGGTAGGTTTGTTGGCGCTGGCGGTGTTCGCCGGTGCAGTGGTGCCGTTTCAAAGTGCGATCAACGCCAACCTCGGGCGCGGGCTGGGCCATCCTTTGTGGGCCACCTTGGCGTCGTTGCTGGTAAGCATCATCGTGCTGCTGCCGGTGATTGTGGCGCTGCGTTTGCCTCTGCCGAGCCTGGCCTTTATCAGCAAGGCACCGTTGTGGATGTGGGCCGGCGGTGCCTTTGGCGTGTGTTTCATTTCATTGGCGTTGATGCTGCTGCCCAAGCTCGGCGCATCAGGCTTCATTGCGCTGGCCATGGCCGGGCAGATTCTCGCCTCGTTGCTACTGGACCATTTCGGCCTGTTCGGCCTGGTGGAACGCCAACTGACAACCTCGCGGGTACTGGGCGCATTGCTGCTGATCGGCGGCGTGGCATTGATTCAGTTCAGCGGCGCTCAGCCGCCAGGCGATTGATCTGCGCCTGCTCCACCACCGGCTGCGGCGCGCCCTGGCTGGCCGCCTGCAACATCGCACGGCCGACCGTCTCGGTGCTCACCACCCAGTCCGGCTTTAGTCGCCGCACAAACGAAAGCACCGGCCCGAGCACGCTGTAGAAAGATTGATACAACGGCGTCTTCGAACGTACGCCGTGCAACGGCTGGATGATCCCCGGACGGAACAGATACACCGCCTTGAACGGCAGGCGCAGCAAGGCATTTTCGGTCTTGCCCTTGACCCGCGCCCACATCGACTTGCCGGCTTCGGAGCTGTCCGTGCCAGCGCCGGACACATAGATAAAGGCCATCTGCGGATTGAGCCGCGCCAGGGTACTGGCCGCCACCAGGGTCAGGTCATAGGTGAGGTGGGTATAGCGCGCTTCTTTCATGCCCGCCGACGAAACACCCAGGCAGAAGAAGCACGCATCAAAACCTTGCAACAGGTTTTCCAGGGGTTGGAAATCCAGCATGTCGCTGTGCAACACCTGGTGCAGCTTGCCGTGCTCCTGGGTCAAGGGCGTGCGGCCCACGGCCACCACTTCCTGCACATCAGGCGCCAGCAGGCACTCGCGCAGCACACCCTGGCCCACCATGCCGGTGGCGCCGAATAACAGAACTCTCATGAAAGGACCTCAGCGGCACGCCGCACGCTTGATGCTTGAATGCATTAGGCGTGTAGCTTAACGCGTGCCGCTGGAGGCTGCGCCTATCAAAACTACACAACTTTGTAAGTTGTCGCAGCCGACGGTAACCACGATGCGAAGCGAGCCGCCCTTGATCTTGATCTGCTTTTGATCTTGATCTTGATCTTAAGCGCCCCGTCAAACCACGCTGGCCGGAATTCGACAGGGATTTGGGGGGTAAACCGGCAGGGATGCCGGTTTAGCCGCCCCGCGCCATGGATGGCGCGTGGCGGCGGCCCCCCAAATCACTGGCGGATTACGGGCACACCGAGCCTAAGCGAGGTGCCGAGTGGTGGGGCAAGAGC
>NZ_SMOF01000001.1:1735045-1744806 GCF_018135665.1 Pseudomonas sp. B2021 | reverse complement strand
ACCGAGCCTAAGCGAGGTGCCGAGTGGTGGGGCAAGAGCGTTTTGCTTACTTTTGCGCTGTTCAAAAGTGAGCCGCCGTCAGGGCGGAACCCTAAGCGGCCGTTACCGCAGCAATGGATATGTACCCAATCCAACTGTGTTGACTGCCAGGCCGCCTTCGCGAGCAAGCCCGCTCCCACAGTTGGATTGCGGGGTGTCAGGTAGATTGGTGTCGGCCGTTGGGCCGTCTTCGCAGGCAAGCCCCACACAGTTTGATCGCGGATAAGCATCGGCTGTCAGGCAGTCACGGGAGCAAGCTCCCTCGCCACAAGCCCAGCCTCGCGCCAACGTTGTGTAGGTACCTATGCCTATCAAAAAGCGCTACGAAAGATCTCCTCAATCTGACGCTGATCCGCCCGCCGAGGGTTAGTCAGCCCGCAGGCATCCTTCAGCGCATTGCTGGCCAGCAACGGAATGTCCTGCAACTTAGCGCCAAGCTCACGCAAACCAGCAGGAATTTCCACGTCTTGGGACAACCGACGAATCGCCGCAATCGCGGCCTGGGCGCCCTCTTCAGCGGTAATGCCCTTGATATCCGCACCAAGAGCCCGGCCCACGTCGCTCAAGCGTTTGGCGCAGACACTGGCGTTGAAGCTTTGTACGTGAGGCAACAACACCGCGTTGCACACACCGTGGGGCAGGTCGTACAAGCCGCCCAATTGGTGGGCCATGGCATGCACAAAACCCAGGGACGCATTGTTGAAGGCCATGCCGGCGAGGAATTGTGCATAGGCCATGTTCTCCCGTGCAGCCGTGTCAGTGCCGTCGCGGACCGCCAGGCGCAGGTTGGCGCTGATCAATTCGATGGCCTTGATCGCGCAGGCGTCGGTGATCGGTGTTGCGGCGGTGGACACGTAGGCTTCGATGGCGTGGGTCAGTGCGTCCATGCCCGTGGCGGCGGTGAGGCCCTTGGGCATGCCGACCATCAGGGCCGGGTCGTTGACCGACAGCAACGGCGTGACATTGCGGTCGACGATGGCCATTTTTACGTGGCGGCTTTCGTCGGTGATGATGCAAAAACGCGTCATCTCGCTGGCCGTGCCAGCGGTGGTGTTGATGGCCACCAGCGGCAGTTGTGGCTTACTCGATTGGTCGACGCCTTCGTAGTCGCCGATACGCCCACCGTTAGTGGCGCACAGTGCGATGCCCTTGGCGCAGTCATGGGGCGAACCGCCGCCCAGGGACACCACGAAATCGCAGGCGCTCTGTTGCAGCAATGCCAGGCCTTTTTCGACGTTTTCCACGCTGGGGTTGGGCTTGGCGCCGTCGTAGATCACCGAGTCGATATCCTGCATCGCCAGCTTCTCGGCGATCATGCCAGCCACACCGGCTTTGGCCAGGCCGACGTCGGTGACGATCAACGCCTTGCCAAAGCCGTAGTTGCGAATGGCGGTCATCGCTTCGTCGAGGCAATCAATGCCCATGATGTTGACGGCGGGGATGAAAAACGTGCTGCTCATGATCGATCCTCAAAGGCTTTATGCCGACAGAATCAACCTGTACCGCGTGGCGCATCTTGATCAGGATCAATGCCGGCTCGTGATAAAGTCACCCCCCAGCCGATTTCGAGTAGACCCGCCGCAATGAAGGATTTCCAGGATATTGACGCCCACCTTGAAGACTGGAGTGCCCTGCGCGCTGCCGTCGACTTCAGCGGGATTCTGATCGGTAACGGCGCCAGCCGCACGATCTGGGAAGACTTCGCCTACGACTCGCTGTTCGAAAACGCCCGTACCGTCGAAGAAAAGCCCCTGAGCCCCTCCGAACTCAGCGTGTTCGACGCCTTGCAAACCCGCAGTTTCGAGCAAGCTCTGGGCGCCTTGAAAACCACCAGCCGGGTCAACAAGGCCCTGGCGGTCAGTTCGGCGGCACCGCGTAACCGCTACTACGCGATCAAGGAAGCGCTGATCACCACCATCCATACCGTGCACATTCCCTGGCGCCTGGTGCAGCCGTCGACGCTGGCGACGATCCACGCAGAATTGGCCACCTACGCCACCGTCTTCACCAGTAACTACGACTTGCTCAACTACTGGGCGACCCTGCACGCACCGGGCATCGACGACCTGTTTCGCAGCACCGACTCAAGCTTCGACCTGCGCAATACGCGCACCGACATCACCCGCATCCTGTACCTGCACGGCGGCTTGCACCTGGTGCGCAACCTTGACGGCACGGCGCGCAAATTGCCGTCCACTGACAGCACCCTGCTCAGCAGTTTTGCAATCAATAACACGATCAAAACCCTCGACGATGTGCCGCTGTTCGTCAGTGAAGGCAAGGTGCAGGAGAAGCTCAAAAGTATCCGCAGTTCGGATTATCTGTCGTTCTGTTATGAACAACTGTTGAGCCATGAAGGCGCACTGTGCATCTTCGGCCATGACTTGGGGCCGCAGGATAAACACCTGGTGGATGCTATTGGCCAGGCCAGCATCAGCACCCTGGCGATCTCGGTGTCGGGGCGCAGTGATGGGTTTATTCGTCAGCAGAAGCGGCGATATTCGGAGCTGTTCGAGGGCAGTGGCGTAACGCTGAAGTTCTTTGCGGCGCGTACGCATCCGCTGGGCAATCCGGCACTATCAGTCCCTGTGGAACGCTGATCAAAATGTGGGAGCTGGCTTGCCTGCGATAGCGGCCTGTCTGTTGGCCCATCTGGCACTGATACACCGCTATCGCAGGCAAGCCAGCTCCCACATTGACTGCATTTCAATGAGTAAGAAGGCTCACTCCTCAGCGCTGTGCACCACCACCAGCAACTGCGCCTGCACCTCTCCCACCGAGCGAATCCGGTGGGGTTTCTGCGCGTTGAAATGCAGCGCATCGCCGCGCTCCAGCAGCACGCGCTCGTTCATGAAATCCACTTCAACCTGGCCTTCATGCACGAATAAAAACTCCTCCCCCAGGTGCTCCTTGAAGGTCTTGTCGGTGAACTGCGCCGGTGGGTAGATGATGAACGGCAACAGGCTGCGCTCGCTGACTTGATGAGCCAGCACCGCATAACCCGGTGAGGTGTCGGGCCGCTCGTGGCTGCGCACCAGGCTGTAGCTGTCGAGGCTGACGTTGTCTTCGCTGAACAGCTCTTCGACCTTCACGTTCAATGCCTTGGCCAGTTTCAACGCCGCAGCGATGGAAGGCGTATTGAGCCCGCGCTCGACTTTCGACAGGTAACTCTTGGTCATCCCGGATTTTTCGGCCAGGGCTTCCAGGGTCACGCCAAGTTTTTTTCTTAATATTTTCAAGCGGATAGACATTTGCTGCGGTTAATCCATGCAGAAAGCGATGAGACAGGCTTGCCAATGACACAAAGTGTCATATAGCATCTTTAGTGTCATTTGCATTCACCCAACGACCTTGCGAGCAGCGGGCGACCAGCAAATCCGACGTCCATTGAACCACCCAAAGGACACCGATATGGCCAAGACATTAGCACTCCCAAAAGACCAACTGGTCAAGCAAGCACTGAGCCAGATGCAAAACAGCCTGGCAGATAATACGTGGACCGACCGGCAAAAGCTGGCGCTGACCTGCCGAATCCTGTTCGAGTACGGCCACGACTCCGGCCTGGCCGGGCAGATCACCGCACGTGGGCCGGCGCCCGGCACCTACTACACCCAGCAGTTGGGCCTGGGTTTTGACGAAATCACCGCCAGCAACCTGCTGCTGGTCAACGAAGACTTGGAGGTGCTGGAAGGCCACGGCATTCCCAACCCCGCCAACCGTTTTCACACCTGGGTGTACCGCGGTCGACCGGATGTAAACTGCATCATCCACACCCACCCCACGCACATCGCCGCGCTGTCGATGCTGGAAGTACCGCTGCAGGTGTCGCACATGGACCTTTGCCCGCTGTACGAAGACTGCGCTTTCCTGCAAGCCTGGCCCGGCGTGCCGGTGGGCAATGAAGAAGGGGAAATCATCACCACGGCCCTGGGCGACAAGCGCGCCATCCTGCTCTCGCACCACGGGCAGTTGTCCACGGGGGCCAACATCGAAGAAGCCTGCGTGATTGCGCAGTTGATCGAACGGGCTGCCAAGTTGCAGTTGCTGGCGATGTCTGCGGGCACGGTCAAACCGATCCTGCCGGAGCTGGGGCGCGAGGCCCATGACTGGATCTCCAAGCCCAAGCGCCACGGCGCCGCGTTCAACTACTACGCCCGGCAAAACCTGCGCAAGCACGCCGATTGCCTGAACTGATTGCCCCTTTTTCGACCGGAGTTTTCCCCATGTCCAACCCAACCATTCACGGCATCATCGGCTACACCATCACCCCCTTCAGCGCCGACGGCCAACGCGTTGACCTCGACGCCCTCGGGCATTCCATCGACCGCTTGATCAACAGCGGCGTCCACGCCATTGCGCCCTTGGGCAGCACGGGTGAAGGCGCTTACCTGAGCGATGCCGAGTGGGATGAAGTCAGTGCCTACAGCATCAAGAAAGTCGCCAAGCGCGTGCCGACTATTGTCAGCGTGTCCGACCTGACCACCGCCAAGGCCGTGCGTCGCGCCCGCTACGCCGAAGAACACGGCGCCGATGTGGTCATGGTGCTGCCGGCCTCGTACTGGAAACTCAGTGAAGCGGAAATCCTCGCTCACTACGCCGCCATCGGCGACAGCATCGGCGTGCCGATCATGCTCTACAACAACCCGGCCACCAGCGGCACCGACATGTCGGTGGAGCTGATCCTGCGCATCCTCAAGCAGGTCGAGAACGTGACAATGGTCAAGGAGAGCACTGGCGACATCCAGCGCATGCACCAGTTGAAACTGCAAAGTGACGTGCCGTTCTACAACGGCTGCAACCCGCTGGCGCTGGAAGCCTTCGCGGCTGGCGCCAAAGGCTGGTGCACCGCCGCGCCGAACCTGATCCCGCAACTGAACCTGAGCCTTTATCAGGCCGTACTGGCCGATGATTTGAACAAGGCGCGCGAGCTGTTCTACCGACAGTTGCCATTGCTGCAATTCATCCTCAAAGGCGGGCTGCCGGCGACGATCAAGGCCGGGTTGCGCTTGACCGGGTTGGAGGTGGGTAATCCGCGCTTGCCGGTGTTCCCTCTGGGTGAAGCAGGGATCGAGCAACTGAAAACACTTCTGAAGTAAACCCCCGCCCCTGTAGGAGCGAGCTTGCTCGCGAAGAACGCCAACGATAACGCAGCACATCGGGAGTTCGTGTCGCCTGTTGGTTTTTCGCGAGCAAGCTCGCTCCTACAGAAGAGGGCACATTAACAGAGACAAATGACAATAGTTCTCGATATCATTCACGACTTTTCCAAGCCGTGCTTCGTCAAGAAGGATATCCATGTCTCGTCCCCAGCCCGACCCGTCGTCGGCCGATGCCTGTCGCGGGTTTTATGCAGACATTCTGTATTTCCTGCGTAAACGCACGGACAACGCCAGCGACGCGGCGGACATGGCCCAAGATGTATTTACCCAATGGCTGGGCTACCGCGACCGCGCCAAGGTCGAGCAGCCGCGGGCGTTTCTGTTCCAGATGGCGCGCAACCTGCTGCGCGATCACTGGCGCAAACAGAAGGTACGGCAAACCGCCCACCCTGATCACGCCGAAATGGATGCCGAGCCGGTCACCGACGAGCACAACGACCCCATGGCCGCCGCCCTGCGCCTGCAACGCCTGGAACAGTTGAAAGAAGTCCTCGCCGAACTCTCGCCCCGCCGCCGAGAAGCCCTTATGCTGCACCGCTTCGAAGGCTTGAGCCAGGCACAGATCGCAACGCGCATGGGCATCTCCACCAGCATGGTGGAAAAGCACATCGCCTTTGCCCTGCTGCACTGCAAGCGACGCCTTCAACCCGACACCGGCACGGAGCAGCCAGAATGAACCGCCCGAGCGACACCGACGCGCTGGACAGCCAAGCGAGCGATTGCATCGACGCCCAAGCCGCCTGTTGGTTTGCACGCAACCGCAACGAAGTCAGCCGCGCCGACCGTAAAGCCTTTGCCGCCTGGCAAGCGGTGCCCGCGCACGCGCGCGCCTATGCCGAATTCGAACAGCTGTGGGCCGACCTCGCCCAATTGCAACAACTGAACAAACCGTTGGCACTGCCCAAGCGCAAGCCCAGCCTCTGGCGCCCTGCCCTGGCGGTGGCCGCCGCCGTGCTCTGCGCCGTATTAGCGACCTCCATCGGCGCGCCGCGCGAGCTGTTTCACAGCCAGGTGGCCACCCAAGCCAAGGGCATGCGCACGTTGACTCTGCCCGATGGCAGTACCTTGTATGTGAATGCCAACACCCATATCCGCGTGGACTTCAGCGCCCATCATCGGGTGCTGCACCTGGACACGGGCCAGCTGTATATCGAAGTGGCCGCCGACAAGGAGCGCCCCCTTTACGTGCAAGCCGGCGAGTCGAGCGTACGGGTGGTGGGCACTGCTTTGGATGTGCGCCGCGGGCAGCAACAATTGGTGGTCAGCGTTGCCCATGGCCAGGTCGCTTTCGAGCCAAATGGCAAAAGCCCCGTCACCCTGCTCGGCGCCCAGCAACGCGCCTCCTACAACTACGCCAAAGGCACCGTGCAACAACAAACCCTCAACGCCGAAGAGGTCGCCGATTGGCGCAGCGGGCACTTGTCATTTCGCAACCGCGAACTGGCCAGCCTGATCGACGAGCTGAGCCTGTACCGCCCGCAGACGTCGTTGCAGGTGAGCAAGGCCGTCGCGCAGCTCAAGGTATCGGGCAACCTTGACGTGAATGACCCAGACGCCCTGCTCAAGGCATTACCCGCGTTGTTGCCGGTGAAAACCGTGCTCTCGGCTGACGGCACTATCAGAATCGAGCCGAGCAAATAGGCCGCAACATCACACATGAGAATATTTTGCATTCGCATGTGTGGTTTTTTTTGCCTGCCCCGTCTTCCTCCTGTCTGTGTTTGATACGCACACCTTTTTGGCTATTTAGCCGCTCCGGGGGATTTCATGTTTCGCGCGCCTTGCCACGCTTCGCACCTGTTTCTTCGACCGACACTCATGGCTACGTGCCTGGCCTTGAGCCTCAGCGCCGAAGCCGAGTCGTTCAAGCTGCACCTGCCGGGCCAGTCGCTGGCCACATCCTTGAGCCAGGTGGCCCAGCAGGCGAAAATCCAGCTGCTGTTCGATGAAACCCTGCTCAAGAACGTGCAGGCCCCGGCGCTTAACGGTGACTACACCCCGGAAGTGGCCATTCGCTCCCTGCTCAAAAACGGCGAACTCATCCTGCTCAAGGTCGGCAGTACCTACGTGGTGCGCCCCGATGCGGGTAAAACCACCACCGGTGGCGCAATCCAGTTGGACACCCTGAGCGTGATCGGCACCGGCAATGAGGTGAACGCCAGCACCGTCAACCGCTCCACCCTGACCCAGGCCGACATCGACCGCTACCAGTCCAATAACATCCCCAGCCTGTTGCAGACCTTGCCCGGTGTCAGCCAGGGCGGCTCCTTGAAACCCGGTGGCCAAACCATCAACATCCGCGGTTTCGGCGATGCCGAAGATGTACCGCTGACCGTCGACGGCGCCACCAAGACGGGCTTTGAGCGTTACCAGCAAGGCACGGTGTTTATCGAGCCCGAGCTGATCAAGCGCATCGAAGTGGAAAAAGGCCCCAACTCGCCTTTCACCGGTAATGGCGGCTTCGGCGGCACGGTCAACATGGTCACCAAGGACGCCCCGGACCTGCTCAAGGACGGCCGCAACAGCGGTGCGATGCTCAAATATGGCTACTCCAGCAACGACCATGAGCAGGTCTACAGCAGTGCCGTGTATGGCCGTACCGACGACGGCCGTTTCGATGCGCTGGCCTACCTGACCCAACGCGACGGCGGCGATATGAAAGTGGCCGCCAAGTTACCCAACGACAACAATGAGTACCCGATCAACCCCCAGCGCCTGCCCAACAGCGCCCAGGATGTGGACGGCAAGCTGTTCAAGGTCAACGCACACTTTACCGATGAGCACAGTGTCGGGCTGTCGTACTCGCGCTCCCACAGCAACCGCTGGACCCCGTTTTCCGCCGCCAGCTACCCCACGCCGCCGACTCAGTTCAACATCGACCGCTACGGCTACGAAGGCGCGTTGAAGCGCTTCCTCGCCCACCGTGACACGGTCGACACCACCTGGTCGGGCAAATATGAATACCAGCCGCTGGATAACCCGCTGGTGGACTTGACCATCAAGTACTCCCAGTCCAACACCGAGCAGACCGATGAGCGTGACGCCACGGCGTTTTTCCAGTTGGCCACTGGCGGGCGCAAGATGGACACCGCCTACACCGACAAGCTCCTGGATATCCGTAACGTCAGCCTGTTCGACACCGGCCCCTTGCAGCATGCCGTGACGGTTGGCGGGCAAATCCGCAAGCACACCCGCGAAACCGAAATGTGGATGCCCGGCGCCATCTACAACACGCCGCGCTACAACTACGGGCACTTCCAGCCGGGCTTCATGCCCCACGGCAAAGTCGATACCAACAGCTTCTTTATCCAGGACGCGGTGACGTTGGGCGATGTGACGATCACACCGTCCCTGCGCTATGACCATGTGCGCAACCGCGGCGAAGGCAACGATGCGCCCTACTACAACAACCCCAACCCGGCAGTGGGTCACGACTACAGCGACCGCACCTACACCGGCTGGTCGCCACGCCTGGCGCTGTTCTGGACCGTGACGCCGAATGTGGGGCTGTTCGCCAACTGGAGCCAGACCTGGCGCGCCCCGGTGATCGACGAACAATACGAAGTGCAGGGTGTGGGCAGCCGCACCGCCACCAGCGTCGACCTGGACCCGGAGCGCATCACCTCCATCACCCTGGGCAACATCACCAGCTTCGACAACCTGATCGCCCAGGACGACAACCTGCAACTGCGCACCACCCTGTTCCACAACAAGGTCGAAGACGAGATCTTCAAGGCCACCGGCGTAGGCTGCCAGAACCAGGCCATCAACGGCGGCAGCATCGCTTCAGCTTGCCCGCCTGGGCCGATGTCCAACTACCGCAATATCGGCAGCCTGACCATCAAGGGCGTTGAGCTCGAATCGATCTACAACTCCACCTACCTGTTTGGCTCGGTGTCGTTCGCCTATGCCAAGGGCCAACACCAAGGCGCCTACACCAACCCTTGGGGCCCGGACGTGGCAGCGCGGGACATCCCGCCGACCAAATGGGTGCTGGTACTGGGCACCCACATCCCGGCCTGGGATGCCCAAGTGGGCTGGATGGGCCAATTCATCGGCGCCACCGACCGCCTGCCCAGCGACAAATACTCCGGCGGCCCAGGCTCCAGCATCGGCGATCTGTTCTACGACCAGTACGGCAACAAGCGCTACAACACCCAGGGCCTGTTCGCCAAATGGACACCGCAGCAGGCGTACCTCAAAGGCACCGAGGTGAACTTCACGGTGGACAACCTGTTCAACAAAAACTTCCGCCCGGCCTTGAGCGGCGACCGCGCGTACACCAAAGGGCGTGATGCGAAGATCAGCGTGACGCGGTTCTTCTAACCACGCACGTATTCCAACTGTGGGAGCTGGCTTGCCTGCGATTGGCCGTAGGCCTCTACACAACTCTGCAGTGAACAACGGTAACCACGATGCGAAGCGAGCCGCTCTTGATCTGCTTTTGATCTGCTTTTGATTTTGATCTTAAGCGCCCCGTCAAACCACGCTGGCCGTAATTCGACAGGGATTTGGGGGGTAAACCGGCAGGGATGCCGGTTTAGCCGCCCCGCGCCATGGATG
>NZ_SMOF01000001.1:1713674-1735005 GCF_018135665.1 Pseudomonas sp. B2021 | reverse complement strand
GCTTTTGCAAAGTGAGCCGCCGTCAGGGCGGAACCCTAAGTGGCCGTTACCGCAGCAATGGATATGTACACAATCCAGCTGTGTTGACTGTTAGGCCGCCTTCGCAGGCAAGCCAGCTCCCACATTTGGATCGCGGGGCGTCAGGTAGATATGCGCTGGCCGCCGGGGCCGTCACGGGAGCAAGCTCCCACAGCGAACCGCGTCCATTTCAGGCCAGGTAGCCATCCCCGCGCAACAGGGTTTCCAGGCAGTGTTCGGTGATGTGATAGAACGCCTTGAGCTCCTGGATTTTTGCCAGTAGCTGCGCGTTGTCCACAGGCTCGGCACGTTTGACCGCCAGGATCATCTTGTTCTTGTTGGTGTGCTCCAGCGAGATGAACTCGAACACCTTGGTCTCATAGCCACAGGCTTCAAGGAACAACGCACGCAGGCTGTCGGTGACCATTTCCGCCTGCTGGCCCAGGTGCAGGCCGTATTGCAGCATCGGCTTGAGCAACGCCGGGCTCTGGATCTGCAGGCGGATCTGTTTGTGGCAGCACGGCGAACACATGATGATCGACGCACCGGAACGGATGCCGGTGTGGATCGCGTAGTCGGTGGCGATGTCGCAGGCGTGCAAGGCAATCATCACGTCCAGCTCACTGGGCGCCACGCTGCGCACGTCGCCGCATTTGAACACCAGCCCCGGATGCTCCAGGCGTGCGGCGGCGCTGTTGCAGAGGGTGACCATGTCTTCACGCAACTCTACACCGGTGACCTCGCCCTCGGCCTTGAGGGTATTGCGCAGGTAATCGTGAATGGCGAAAGTCAGGTAGCCCTTGCCCGAGCCGAAATCGGCGACCCGCACCGGGCGGTCGAGCTGCAACGGCGACGACGTCAGCGCATGGCTGAACACTTCGATGAACTTGTTGATCTGCTTCCACTTGCGCGACATCGAGGGGATCAGCGCCTGCTTGGCGTCGGTCACGCCCAGGTCGGCGAGGAACGGCCGGCTCAGGTCGAGGAAGCGATTTTTTTCACGGTTATGCTCGGCCGAAGGTGCCTCGCGCAGTTGCTGCGGCTTGCTTTTGAACAGCGAGCTTTTGTTCTTCTTGCTGTACTCCAGCTGGGCTTCGTCGGTCAGCGCCAGCAAGTGCGCGTTCTTGAACGAGCTGGGCAACAGCTCGGCAATCGCCGCCACGCCGTCAGCCGAGGGGAAGTTCTTGGTGATGTCGCGGGTCTTGTAGCGATAGACGAACGACAGGCAAGGCTGGTCCTTGACCACCACCGGCTTGATGATCAGCCGCTGCAACTCGGCTTCCTCACCGACGTACTTGGCCAGCACCAGCTTGATAAAAGCGTTCTGGGCCAAGCTTGCGCTCAACAGTTCGATGAACTGGGCATGATGATCCGGCGCAGGGCGGGCAGGTTGAGCGGTGACGGACATGAACAAAAACGCCTCGGGTAAAGAATGCCGGGCATTTTAGGCGGGATGGGGGTTCAGGGCACGGGGTTATTTGATCAACGGTCAATCAACCCGAATAAGGATGCTGCCTTGTGTGGGAGCTGGCTTGCCTGCGATGCAGGCAACTCGGTTAATCAGGCAAACCGAGGCGATGCCATCGCGGGCAAGCCCGGCTCCCACAGAAAGCAGTTATTCGAGCACGACCAGGCGATTGGGCAGTTCGTTGCGGGTTTGGGTAACGGGCACATGCACCTTGAGCAACTCGCCACAAGCTTCAACGCAGGCGATGAACCCGGCGAGCGTCTGCCCCTGTCTCACCTGCTGGGTAAACGCCTGGACAATGGCGTCCCAATTGCTGTCATCCAGGCGCTTGGAAATCCCGTCATCCACCAGGATCTCCACATACCGCTCGGCCTCGCTGACAAAAATCAGCACCCCGGTGCTGCCCACTGTGTGGTGCAGGTTCTGCTCCAGAAACTGGCGCCGCGCCAGGTTGGACGCACGCCAGTGGCGTACCGAACGCGGAATCAGCCGGGTAGTGACCTTGGGCAAGCGGAACACCAGGCACAGCACAATGAACGTCGCCCACTGCGCCACCAGCAAGGTGTACATGGTCAGGTAGCCCGACAGGTAATGCACCACGCCCGGCACCACCAACGCGATCAAGCTCGCCCACAGCAACGGAATGTAGGCGTAGTCGTCGGCGCGCGCCGCCAGCACGGTGACCAACTCCGCGTCGGTGGTTTTCTCGACCCGGGCGATCGCTTCGGCGACTTGGCGCTGCTCGTGTTCAGTCAGTAATGCCATGGTTGTAGATGCTCTATTCTCGTTATTGTCATTACCAGCTGCCCGAAGCCCCGCCACCGCCAAAGCCACCGCCGCCGCCGCGGAAACCACCGCCACCGCCGCCCCCACCGCCGCCGCGCCCGCTGCTGTTGAGAATCGCCAGCAGGATGGCGCCCACCGGCAAGCCCATGCGATTGCACAACCACAACACGCCGATCAGCAGAATAAACAGGCCGATGGAAAAGCCGGGATTATCCATGGCGAAGTTCGCATCCGCCACATGGGCCGGCACCGCCAACGGCTCCCCGCCCACCACCTGAATCATCGCAGCCACGCCATCGCTGATGCCCTGGCTGAAATTGCCGGCCTTGAACTTGGGCAGGATCACCTGGTTGATGATCACCCAGGATTGCGCATCGGTCAGCACGCCTTCCAGGCCATAGCCGACTTCGATGCGCAACTGGCGGTCATCACGGGAGACGATCAACAGCGCGCCGTTGTCCTTGCCCTTCTGGCCAATGCCCCACTGGCGGCCCAACTGATAACCGTAGTCCTCAATGGGCACGCCTTGCAGGTCAGGCACGGTGACCACCACCAACTGGTCGCCCGAGGTTTGCTCCAGCGCCTGCAATTGCTGGGTCAGTTGCTCGCGCACCGCTGGGTCGATCATCTGCGCGCTGTCTACCACCCGCCCGGTCAGCGCCGGGAAGGTCAGCGCCGCCTGGGCAACGCCCAAGCAGGCCAACAGCCACAGCGCCAGGCCTATCCGTAATAAACGCATCGACACCTCAGTGCAGCCTTATTTGAACTTCACTTGCGGCGCTTTATCGGCATCGGCGCTGGTGGCTTCAAACGTGGCGCGGATCGGCAAGTCGCTGTACATCACGCTGTGCCACAGACGGCCTGGGAAAGTGCGGATCTCGGTGTTGTACGCTTGCACGGTCTGGATGAAATCCCGACGGGCCACGGCGATACGGTTCTCCGTACCTTCAAGCTGGGATTGCAAGGCCAGGAAGTTCTGGTTGGCCTTCAGGTCCGGGTAACGCTCGGACACCACCATCAAACGGCTGAGTGCGCCGCTCAGGCCATCCTGGGCTTGCTGGAACTGCTTGAGTTTCTCGGGGTTGTCCAGGGTGCTGGCATCCACCTGGATCGAGGTGGCCTTGGCCCGCGCTTCAATCACCGCGGTGAGGGTTTCCTGTTCGTGGGCGGCATACGCCTTCACCGTTTCCACCAGGTTGGGGATCAGGTCGGCACGGCGCTGGTACTGGTTCTGCACCTGGCCCCAGGCGGCCTTGGCCTGTTCGTCCAGCGTGGGGATGTTGTTGATGCCGCAACCGCTCAGCACGCTGCTGATCAGTAACAGCGCCGCAGCCTTGAAGCCCCAGCGGTAATGTTGTGCTGCTTGCATGGTGTTTCTCCTGCCCGATCTGATGGAATGTGACGACTAACCCTATAAACCACGCGCTTGGGGCATAATCCGCCACCACTGGAATGCTTCGAGCCAATCAGCTACAAAGATGCCCAGCGCGAAAAAGAGTTCAGAGTGTGCTGCATTTATCTGAACAACACCCGAACAACAATAGACGTTCCCCACATTTTGGCCGACAGCATCGCTTTGAATGCTGCGCAGTAGCCGAAAAAGGATATTCATGAAAAAGCTGTGTTTGCTCGGCCTTGTTGCAACGCTGGCCACCCACCCCGTCTGGGCAGAAACAAAGCCTGCTGCGCTTAACGACAAGGACGCCTTTGTCAGCGACCTGCTCAAGCAAATGACCCTGGATGAGAAGATCGGCCAATTGCGCCTGATCAGCATCGGCCCGGAAATGCCCCGCGAGCTGATCCGCAAGGAAATCGCCGCCGGCCGCATCGGTGGCACGTTCAACTCCATCACCCGCCCGGAAAACCGTCCGATGCAGGACGCGGCCATGCGCAGCCGCTTGAAGATCCCCATGTTCTTCGCCTACGACGTGATCCACGGCCACCGCACCATTTTCCCGATCAGCCTGGCCCTGGCTTCCAGTTGGGACATGGACGCCATCGGCCGCTCCGGGCGCATCGCCGCCCAGGAAGCCGCTGCCGACAGCCTCGACATCACCTTTGCGCCGATGGTCGACATCTCCCGCGACCCACGCTGGGGCCGTACCTCCGAAGGTTTCGGTGAAGACACCTACCTGGTGTCACGCATTGCCGAAGTGATGGTCAAGGCGTTCCAGGGCACCAGCCCCGCGAATGCCGACAGCCTCATGGCCAGCGTCAAGCACTTCGCCCTCTATGGCGCGGTGGAAGGCGGGCGCGACTACAACGTGGTCGACATGAGCCCGGTCAAGATGTACCAGGACTACCTGCCGCCCTACCACGCAGCGATCAAGGCTGGCTCCGGCGGCGTGATGGTGGCGCTCAACTCGATCAACGGCGTGCCTGCCACGGCCAACACCTGGCTGATGAACGACCTGCTGCGCAAGGACTGGGGCTTCAAGGGCCTGACCGTCAGCGACCATGGCGCGATCTTCGAGCTGATCAAGCACGGCGTGGCCAAGGACGGGCGTGAAGCCGCCAAGCTGGCGATCAAGGCCGGCATCGACATGAGCATGAACGACTCGCTGTACGGCAAGGAATTGCCGGGGCTGCTCAAGTCCGGCGAAATCCAGCAGAGCGACATCGACAACGCCGTGCGCGAAGTGCTTGGCGCCAAGTACGACATGGGCCTGTTCAAGGACCCGTACCTGCGCATCGGCAAGGCCGAGGATGACCCGGCCGACACCTACGCCGACAGCCGCCTGCACCGGGCCGAGGCCCGCGACATTGCGCGCCGCAGCCTGGTGTTGCTCAAAAATCACAACGACACCCTGCCGCTGAAAAAATCCGCGACCATTGCCCTGGTCGGCCCGCTGGCCAAGGCCCCCATCGACATGATGGGCAGTTGGGCTGCTGCCGGCCGGCCTGCGCAGTCGGTGACCCTGCTCGACGGCATGAACGCCGTGATCGGCGAAAAAGGCAAAGTGATCTATGCCCGTGGCGCCAACATCACCGGCGACAAGGCAGTGCTCGACTACCTCAACTTCCTCAACTTCGATGCCCCGGAAGTGGTGGACGACCCGCGCCCTGCCCAAGTGCTGATTGACGAAGCGGTGAAGGCGGCGAACAACGCCGACGTTATCGTCGCGGCGGTGGGCGAGTCCCGTGGCATGTCCCACGAGTCATCGAGCCGCACCGACCTGAACATCCCGCAAAGCCAGCGCGACTTGATCAAGGCCCTCAAAGCCACCGGCAAGCCGCTGGTGCTGGTGCTGATGAACGGCCGTCCGCTGTCGATTCTGGAAGAAAACCAACAGGCCGATGCGATCCTGGAAACCTGGTTTTCCGGTACCGAAGGCGGCAACGCCATTGCCGATGTACTGTTCGGCGATTACAACCCATCGGGCAAGCTGCCGATCACCTTCCCTCGCTCCGTTGGGCAGATTCCAACCTACTACAACCACCTGACCATCGGCCGGCCATTCACCCCAGGCAAGCCGGGCAACTACACTTCGCAGTACTTCGATGACACCACAGGCCCGCTGTTTCCCTTTGGTTATGGCCTGAGCTATACCCAGTTCAGCCTGTCGGACATGGCGCTGTCGTCCACCACGCTGAACAAGACCGGCAAGCTCGACGCCAGCGTCACGTTGAAGAACACCGGCAAGGTCGATGGCGAAACGGTTGTGCAGTTGTATATCCAGGACGTGGCCGGTTCGATGATCCGCCCGATCAAGGAGCTGAAGAGCTTCCAGAAGGTCATGCTCAAGGCCGGCGAAGCGCGCACGCTGCACTTCACCATTACCGAAGACGACCTGAAGTTCTACAACAGCCAGCTCAAGTACGCGGCCGAACCGGGTGAGTTCAATGTGCAGATCGGGTTGGACTCCCAGGATGTGCAGCAACAAACCTTCGAACTGCTCTGATCTGAAGCTGTAAACACGGTCTGGGTGGGAGCTGGCTTGCCTGCGATAGCGGTGGAATATTCACCACCGCCATCGCAGGCAAGCCAGCTCCCACATTGGACTTGAGGTGAACCGACTAGCCGCGCCGATCCAGCAGGTTCACCACCAACCGATCAATCCAGCCCCACACCCGCTGCTTTACCCGCCGCCACAATGGCCGCGCCTTCCATGCCTCCAGACTCACCGCCTGGCTCTGGGCAAAGTCCGCTTCGAAACTGCCCACCACCGCCGCCGTCAATCCCGGGTCCAGCGCTTCAAGATTGGCTTCCAGGTTAAAGCGCAAATTCCAGTGGTCGAAATTGCACGAGCCAATGCTCACCCAATCGTCCACCAGCACCATCTTCAGGTGCAGAAAGCACGGCTGGTATTCGAAGATCTGCACCCCTGAACGCAGCAGACGCGGGTAATAACGGTGCCCGGCGTAACGCACCGACGGGTGATCGGTGCGCGGGCCGGTGAGCAACAGACGTACATCCACACCGCGCCCAGCCGCCCGGCGCAAGGCGCGGCGCACGCTCCAGGTGGGCAGGAAGTACGGGGTCGCCAGCCAGATACGCCCCTTGCTGCTGTTCAAGGCGCGAATCAATGATTGCAGAATGTCGCGGTGCTGACGCGCATCGGCATACGCCACGCGGCCCAGCCCCGGCCCGGTGGCGGGCACCTTGGGCAAGCGAGGCAAACCAAAGTGGGTCGCCGGTTTCCATTCTCGGCGCGCGGCGTTAGCGTGCCATTGCCGGTCGAACAGGGCCTGCCAGTCCAGCACCAGCGGGCCGCTGATCTGCACCATCACTTCATGCCAGTCGGCGGTGTCTTGGCCCGGCGTCCAGAATTCGTCGGTGACGCCCGTACCACCGACCACGGCGACACGCTGATCAATCAGCAGCAACTTGCGGTGGTCGCGATACAGGTTGCGCATCCAGCGCCGCCAATTCAGGCGGTTGTAAAAGCGCAACTCCACACCGGCATCGGTCAAGCGCTTGCGTAGCCCCAGGGTAAACGCCAGGCTGCCGTAATCATCGAACAGGCAACGCACCTGCACGCCGCGTTCGGCGGCCAGCACCAGTGCCTGCACCATGGCCTCGGCGCAGGCCCCGGCTTCGACCAGGTACAACTCAAGGTCAACCTGCTGCTCGGCCCGGGCGATGCCCACCAGCATCTGCGGGAAGAAATTCGGCCCGTCGATCAGCAATTCGAACTGATTGGCGCTGCGCCACGGGAACACCGCGCCGCTCATGTCAGCGCGCCGTGAAGATCAGCACCGCACCCACCGGCACCGACAAACTGATCGACTTGAGCCCCGCTGCCTTGCGCAAGGCGGCTACACCCGGCGCCAGGTCAAAATCCTCGGCATGCAATACCACAGGCTCCAGGGTCACCACTTGGAAACGTCGATCATCCAGGCGCGTGGCCAGCAGTTCGGCGCTGTAGGTCTGGGTCTTGCCGTGCAGCGTGACGCTCAGGGGCAGGCGCAATTCCAGCTGCGCGCCGGACGCCAGGTCGTTGATGGGCTGCAGATTGATCTGCGCGCTGATCTGCGCTTCGGGGAAGGTCTTGATCTCGAACAGCTCTCTACGCATGCGCTCGTCGCGCAGCGGGATGCCGCTGTTGATCGACTCCAGTTCCACTTCCAACTGAGCCGCGCCTTTGGCGTCGACCTTGCCGTGCAGCACCAGGAAGCGCTGCACTTCGGCAATTTCGGTGTTTTTGGTGGTGACGAAGGACAGGCGTGAGGATTCGTTATCCAGGTACCAGTCGGCGTGGGCGGGCACTGCTGCAGCGGCCAAAAGGGCGAAGGCCAAGGGTTTGATTGACATTGAAGACTCGCGGGGGAAAACCTGAGCGAACCATAAGCGCAATCTCATGAACGGCGCAAATTCATTGTGGGAGCGGGCTTGCTCGCGAAAGCGCAGTGCCAGTCAATACATGTGTAGCTGATACACCGCCTTCGCGAGCAAGCCCGCTCCCACATTTATTCGGCGGTGACTATCAAACCAGCGCTCGCTGCACTTCGCAGATCGTTTCTTCAAGGCTGCCCATATGCAAATTCAACACCCGCTCCACCGGCGCCTGATGCATCGGCCAATGCAACGCCATGCTCCCCACCAGGCGGCCATTGGCGCGCACCGGCAGCGCCACCGCCCGGATCAGGAACGGCAAACGCACAGGATATTCCCAATAGCCCTCGGTACGCTGGCCAAAGCCCTGGTGCTGGGTTTGCTCGCATGCGCGATAGTGCTCGTCTGCCGCCACATGATTGCGGCCTGCCAGGCGCTGTACTTCTTCGGCCGGCAATTGCGTCAAGCAGGCTTTGCCCATCGCGGAATGGAACAGGCTGGCATACTGGCCGACGATCTGGCAGTTGTTCGGGTACAGCTTGCGCAACACACTGGGAATCGCACTCTCCATGACCTCCAGGCGCTCGCCATCGAAGCACGACAAGTCCACCACCAGCCCGGTGCGCTCGCTGAGTTCCAGCAACCAGGGCGCGGCGCTCTCCACCACCTGGCGCTTGAAGCGTTGCTGGGTGTCGCCGAACAAGCGTCGGGCACGCAGGCGGTAACGCCGATCACTCAGGCCCCGATAGACCCAGCCCTGCTCCTGCAAGGTCAGCAACATGCGCGACACCGTGGCCTTGGGCAGGCGCGTGAGGTAGTGCAACTCTTCCAGCCCCAGGGCCTGGTGCTCGCCCAGCAATTCGACGATTGCCAGAGCGCGCTCAACCGAGCGTACGGTGCCTGTCTCCATGTTCGATCTCCCTGTTGCCGGTGGATGATCTTTTTTCACAGCAAGATACAGGCCCGTCAGCGCTCAGCGGGTCGTTGCAAGGCACGCCGGTGGCCGGCGTTGTACCCATTGGGTCAGTTGCTCATGGGCGTAGGCCAATTGCAACACGGCCCTGTCGGCCTGGGCCGGGCCAATGATTTGCAGGCCCATGGGCAGGCCCTGGGGGTTGAAGCCCACGGGGATGCTCATGCTCGGCAAACCGGCGAGGGTCGGGCCGATCACCACTTCCATCCAGCGGTGATAAGTGTCCATTTCACGCCCGCCGACGAGGCGTGGCCACGGCTGTTGTGCATCGAAAGGGAACACCTGGGCAGTGGGCAACAGCAGGAAATCGTAACGTTCGAACAGCTTGGCCAGGGCGCGGTACCACTCACTGCGGTCCACCGACGCCTGGTACACCTGTTGAGCACTCAAACCCTGGCCGCCCTCCACTTCCCACTGGGCCTCGGGTTTGAGCAGTGCGCGTTTTTGCGGGTTGGCGTAGGCCGCGCCGAGGTTGCCGTGCACCAGCCAATGGCGATGAACCAACCAGCAGCGCCACAGGCGCGCCATGGAAAAGTCCGGTTGGCAGCTGTGCACTTCACAGCCCAACCTGGCGAAATCATCCAGCGCCGCTTCGCACAGGCTCATCACGCCCGCGTCCATCGGCAGATAACCGTTGTAGTCCCCCAGCCAACCAAGGCGTGCGCCCTTGAAGTCGCGCTGCAATGGCTGGCCCAGCACCGCCGGATCGGCCTGGGAGGACAGCGGCGCGCGGGGGTCGTAACCGGCCTGGATGCTCAGCAACCGCGCCACATCCGTGACGCTGCGCCCCATCGGGCCTTCGGTGCCCAGTTGCTGCACGAACAACTCCGGCATCGGCCCGTGGGGCACCCGTCCTTGTGAGGGGCGCAAGCCGAACACGTTGTTGAACGCCGCCGGGTTGCGCAGCGAGCCCATCATGTCGCTGCCGTCGGCCACCGGCAGCATGCGTAGCGCCAGGGCCACCGCCGCCCCGCCACTGCTGCCGCCGGCTGCAAGGCGCGGGTCATAGGCATTGCCGGTGGTGCCGAACAGCGTGTTGTAGGTGTGGGAACCCAGTCCGAACTCCGGCACGTTGGTCTTGCCGATGATGATCGCGCCACTGGCCCGCACCCGCGCCACGCTGATGGCGTCTTCGCCCGGCACATGCTCGGCGAACAACGGTGAGCCCAAGGTGGTGCGCAAGCCCTGGGTGGCCGCCAGGTCCTTGATGGCCTGGGGCATGCCATGCATCCAGCCACGGGAGCGGCCCTGGTCCAACTCCCGATCGCAGGCCCTCGCCTCGGCCAGCACGGCCTCGCTGTCGCGCAATGTCACCAGCGCATTCACGCAGGGGTTAAAGCGCTGGATCTGCGCCAGGTACGCCTGCATCACCTCTTCGCACGACACCTGCCGCCCATGAATGGCCCGCGACAGTTCAGTGGCATCCCAATCAACAATACTCAAGGCTTCACCTCTCTGGAAAACGGCAACGGCTTGCTCGCCCGGGGGGCCTCGCGCATGCAGTAAGTGCCCAGCAGCGTCAGCACGCAGGCGAACAATACATAAAACGAGGGCGCCACCGGCGTGCCCAGCACTTTGCTCAGCCAGGTCACGATCAACGGCGCGAAACCTCCGAACACCATCACCGCCACGTTATAGGCCACCGACACGCCGGTCGAGCGCACCTCGATAGGGAACTGTTCGGCCAATGCCGTCGGCGCTGGCCCGAAGAACCCGCCAATCGCGGTGCACAACATCACCTGCATCACCAGCAGGCGCTCGATGGACGGCGCGGCGGCCACCCACACATACAAGGGGTAGACCATCACGAAAAACGCCAGGGTGAAGGCCATCAGCACTGGCCGCCGCCCCAACCGATCCGAGAGCAGGCCGGATAACGGAATCACCACGGTCATCAACGCCACCGCAAACATCTGCACCATCAACACCTGATCCAGCGGCAGGCCGAGGTTCTTGTGAGCGAAGGTCGGCATGTTCACCAGCACCACATAAAACGACACCGTCGCGCCGCAGGCCAGGCCCATCGACACCAGGATACTGCGCCGATGCTCACGCAGCACTTGCATGAGGCTCGGCGCCGGTCCGGTGGCCTGCTTGCGCGCCTCGATGAATTCTTCGGGGTCTTCCATGTGCCGACGAATCCACAACCCCACCGGGCCGATCAACAAGCCCAGCACAAACGGCAGGCGCCAGCCCCACAGGTCGAGGGTTTCGGGCGAAAAGAAATGCGTGACCAACGCCACCATCGCCGCCCCACCGAACACCGCCAGGCACTGCCCCACCAATTGCCAGGAGCCATACAACCCCTTGCGATGGGCCGGTGCACTTTCCACCAGAAATGCCGTGGCACTCGCGTACTCACCGCCGGTAGCAAAGCCCTGCAGCATGCGCGCCACCACGATCAACAACGGCGCGCCCATGCCGATGGCGGCATAGTTCGGCGCGAAGGCAATCAGCGCGATGGACACGGTCATCAGTCGGATAATCAACTGCATCGCCGCCTTGCGGCCTTTGCGGTCGGCGTAGATGCCCAAGAGGATGCCGCCCACCGGGCGCATGAAAAAGCCCACGCCGAAGGTGGCCAGCGCCATCAGCAGCGAGGCGTATTCGTCCTCCGAGGGGAAGAACTGACGGGCGATAATGCTAGCCAGGAAACCGTAAACGATGAAGTCATACCATTCCAACGCGTTGCCGATCACCGCGGCCACCACTTGGCGGGTGCGGGAAACGCCGGGCTTTAAAGTCTGCATGAGGAACACTCCATTCAACCGATCAGGGAAAGGGTCCAGCGGCAGAAAAAGGCGTTACTGTAGGAGCGAGCTTGCTCGCGAAAAACGCGCAGGCAACACGGGCCACCTCAAAGCGCTGCGTCAGCGTTGACGATTTTCGCGAGCAAGCTCGCTCCTACAAGGGTTTGGGTTAGCCGGCCGGCTTGAGCCAGCTCTCGGCCAGCGCGCCCCAATAGGCGGCGCCGGTCAGCAGGATGTCGTCGTTGAAGTCATAGGCGGGGTTGTGCACCATCGGCCGCGACACGCCGTTGCCGATAAACAAGTAACTGCCGGGGCAGCGTTGCAGCATCCAGGCGAAGTCTTCGCTGCCCATCAGCGTGCGGGTGTTGCCGTCCACCGCATCGGCGCCGAGCAAGGCCACACCGACCTGGCGGGCGAATTCGGTTTCTTCGGCATGGTTGACCAGCACCGGGTAAGCCGGGCGGTGTTCGACCTGCACGGTGCAGCCGAAGCTGGCGGCCTGGGTCTGGATGATCGCGTTGACCCGTTCCAGCATCTGTTCGCGTACCTTGGGGTTAAGTGCGCGCAGGCTCAGGCGCAGCAGGGCTTGCTGGGGAATCACGTTGGCGGCTTGCCCTGCTTGAAGGGCGCCGACCGTGACGACAGCGGCTTCCTGGGTGTCGATATTGCGCGCCACCACCGTTTGCAAGGCCATGACCATACTGGCAGCAGCCACCAGTGGATCGACGGTAAGGTGCGGCATAGAGCCGTGGCCACCGACGCCTTCGAGGGTCACGGTGAGCAGGTCCTGGGAGGCCATCATCGGCCCCACCCTCAAGCCCAGATGCCCAGCCGGCAAGCCCGGCATATTGTGCATGCCGAACAGCGCCTCACAGGGGAAACGCTCCAGCAAACCGTCCGCCAACATCGCCTCGGCGCCGCCCTGGCCTTCTTCGGCGGGTTGGAAAATCAGGTTCAAGGTGCCGTGAAACTGCCGCGTCGCCGCCAAGTAACGCGCGGCGCCGAGCAACATGGTGGTGTGGCCGTCATGCCCGCAGGCGTGCATGCAGCCGGCATGCTGGCTGGTATAGGCCGCACCGGTGTTTTCGATGATGGGCAAGGCGTCCATGTCGGCGCGAATGCCCAACGTGCGCGAGCTGTTGCCATTGCGCAGCACGCCGACCACACCGGTCTTGCCGATGCCGGTGTGCACCTCATAGCCCCACTCCTTGAGTGACTGTGAGACCAGCGCTGAGGTGCGATTCTCTTCAAAGCCGAGTTCGGGATGGGCGTGGATATCGTGACGCACAGCGTGCAAGTCGCTGGCAACGTCGCTGAGCCAATCCAGAATGTGCTGGTGCGGGCGCATGGTGATTCTCCTCACAGGCGGGTGGTCCCGTTCTTGTTTGCAACACATCGACAGCTAAGCGCGATGTGCGCGTGAGGACAATCAAAGGTGGTTCCACTCTGTGGAACATCAGGGCCGAGCTTTTTTCCGTGAGCCCACACACATCCATAGATGGGAGCTGGCTTGCCTACGATGGCCATAGGTATCTACACAACTTTGGTGCGACGCTGGTCCTGTGGCGAGGGAGCTTGCTCCCGTGACGGAGTGACAGATGACGCAGATCTAGCTGACGCACCGCGATCCAAATGTGGGAGCTGGCTTGCCTGCGATGGCGGCCTGCCAGCCGACACCTATCTACCTGACACCCCGCGATCCAACTGCGGGCTTGCTCGCGAAGGCGGCCTGACAGGCGACACTGTTATACCGAGTACATATCCA
This sequence comes from Pseudomonas sp. B2021, assembly GCF_018135665.1. NCBI lineage: Bacteria > Pseudomonadati > Pseudomonadota > Gammaproteobacteria > Pseudomonadales > Pseudomonadaceae > Pseudomonas > Pseudomonas sp. B2021. The sequence goes on along the minus strand of NZ_SMOF01000001.1, from coordinate 1,721,469 downwards.
TTTCTGCGGTAACGGCCACTTAGGGTTCCGCCCTGACGGCGGCTCACTTTGCAAAAGCGGCAAAGTAAGCAAAACGCTCTTGCCCCACCACTCGGCCCCTCGCTTTGGCTCGGTGTGCCCGAACGCAGGCTTGAATCCGTGGGCCGCCGCCACGCGCCATCCATGGCGCGGGGCGGCTAACCCGGCGTCCTGCCGGGTTACCCACGAATTCAAGCCTGTGTTCGGCCAGCGTGGTTTGACGGGGCGCCTAAGATCAAGAGCAAAAGCAGAGCAAGATCAACAGCGGCTCGCTCCGCATCGTGGTTAGCGTCTGCTGCTACAGCCCAGAAAGTTGTGTAGATACCTTTGCTGCGATGGCGGAGTGTCAGCTAAACATTTGTAACTGCCCCACCGCTACCGGGAGCAAGCTCCCTCGCCACAACAGCTATTTGCCACCGGTTGCGAGGACACGTGCATAGCGTTAATCTCTGCGGCGTCGCTGCTCATCAGCGACCGGGCGTGGAATCCCGAGAAAGAAGACGCTACAGCGTCGTCATACAATCAGTCGGCGCTTTTTTGTGCCCGCTGTTTGTGCTTTATGGCGGCTGTGCGTGGGAGGCCTTGTGCCTGCCGAGTTGCTTCTTCTCGGATTCCAACCTGCGTACAGCTGCCACCCTCATGCTTGGAATCGTGAATGGCAGCTCTTTTTGGTTGTACCAAAGGAGCAAGCTTATGCCGTACGAAATACCCTCAGCCGAAACCATCGGCGCTGCCACCTTCGCAGATTGCGGAGAAAACAAAAGCCACCTGAAACTGTTCCGCGTCAACGCCGGGGTTCCGCTTGTGGAAGCCCTCGAACACGCCTCCCACGTGCTCTACTACGCCAAAATGCTCGCGCTTGAAGCGGCCATGGACCCCAAGGCGGAAAAGTTTGCGTTTGCCTCGCATTATCTGGGTGAGATGGGTAAGGCGATCATTGATGACTTGCTGCTGGCGATGCAGCCTGGCAGTCAAAACCTGCTGTAAGTAGTACGCGCCCGGTGCGCCGCATCGGGCGCTTGTCTGTATCTCTCTCAATTGCCCATGATCAGCACAAATACGATGTGGGAGCTGGCTTGCCTGCGATGACGGCGGCACAGGCACTCGTGATGTTGACTGACCTGCCGCTATCGCAGGCAAGCCAGCTCCCACAGGGAAATTTGGGTGTGTCAGGGGTTAAGGCGGCAGCCTTGGCGGTTGCCTATCCATCGCGCTGTATGCGTACGCCCCAACCCACTCGCTGTCACTTCACTGCGCTCAGGCGTGTCGATAAACGCACTGATGGGCACGTACTGCTTCACATACCCCAGGCAATACTCCGCAGGGTTGTTCGCCACATACCGGCACGAGCAATACTCCTTGGCGGTGTACGCCGCGATGATGTCGGGAAAGGCTTGCAGGTTGACGCGCTCATGCCAAACCCCGCCCAAGAGTGCGATAAACAACACCAGTAAAACGCTGATAAATGGATGACGACGAATCATGAGCGCACCGCCGCCAGCACGCGTTTGAGCAGTTCGTTATGCCGGTAACGGCCATCCCGATCATCGCCGTAGCGCACGATCACCAGATGTTCGTCGGGCAGCACGTACAGCGCCTGGCCCCAGTGCCCCAGCGCGGCGAAGGTGGTGGCCGGTGCGTCGGGCCAGGGTTGGGGGGCGCCGGTGTTGAGCCACCAATGGCCGCCCGGCACGGCTTCATCCTGGCCGGCTTTGTAGTGGTCGAAGGGCCTGCGATTAAAGGCGACCCAGTCCTGGGGCAACAGTTGCCGCTCGCCCCAGCGTCCATCCCGCGCCATCAGCAGTCCGACCCGTGCCAGATCTCGGGCCGTGAGGTAGGCATAGGACGACGCGACAAACGTCTCATCGGCATCGGTTTCCCAGGTTGCGTCGCGAATGCCCAGGGGCTGGAACAGCGCGTCCCACGGGTAGGTCATGTAGGCCTTGTGGCCGAGCATGCCCTTGAGCGCAGCGGAGAGGATATTGCTGTCGCCACTGGAATAACGGAAAGCCTGGCCAGGGGCGGCGGCGGCTTCGGTATCCGCTGCGAATTGCGCCATGTCCGTGTGGCCACGGGTGTAAAGCATCGCCACCACCGAAGATTTCAACGGGGCGTACTCGTAGTCTTCCTGCCAATCCAACCCCGAGGCCCAGTGCAGCAGGTCGGCCATGCTCACCTTGGGGTGCTGCTTCATCGGCGGGTAGAAACGTGCGGCGGCGTCGCTGAGTTTGAAGCGGCCTTGCCCATAGGCCACGCCCAGCACGGTAGCCATCAGGCTTTTGCTGACGGACCAGGTGAGGTGCGGTGTGCTCACAGTGGTGGGCGCGGCGTAGCGTTCATAAATGATTTCGCCGTCGCGAATGACCAACAACGCATCGGTGCGAATACCGGTGCGGGTGGCATCGTCGCGGGTTGGGAAAGCGTAGGCGTCCAGGGCATCGACAGCGCGGCCGGCGAGGGCTGTGCCCAGGGCCCACTCCTTATCAGGCCAGATTTCAGCGCGAGCATTCACGGTGACAAACAGCAGGGCAACGCACAACAGGCCTCGGACCATGGACGCAAACTCAAGGAGGGCATTCAAGCCCGCGAGCCTAGCTCACGCCAGTGACAGATTTGCGACAAGGGGGCTGTCATCCAACCGTCACCGTAACTTCATGGAGCTGACACCGAGGCTACATAGCCTGACTTTGGACAACAAAGTCGACTGGCCGCAACCTGGCCGGCACCCGGAGACTCGCTATGACTCAGATCGCCCGCATCAGCGACAAAGGCAATGAACGCCGTCTGCAAGCCGAACGCCTGGTAGGCGCACAGGCATTGCAGGAAGCCCAGGCCCTGCGGTTCAACGTATTCAGCGGCGAATTCAACGCCAAGCTGAAAGGCGCGGAACTGGGTCTGGACATGGATGACTATGATGTTCACTGCAGCCATATCGGCGTGCGGGATTTGAACAGCGGTCGACTCGTCGCTACTACCCGTCTGCTCGACCACCAGGCCGCCAGCACCCTGGGCCGGTTCTACAGCGAAGAAGAATTCAGCCTGCATGGCCTGCTGCACTTGCAGGGCCCGATTCTGGAGATTGGCCGCACCTGCGTCGACCCGGCCTACCGCAATGGCGGCACCATCGCGGTGTTGTGGGGCGAGTTGGCCGAGGTGCTCAACCAGGGTGGCTACAGCTACCTGATGGGCTGCGCAAGCATCCCGATGCACGATGGCGGCATCCAGGCCCACGCGATCATGCAGCGCTTGCGCGAGCGCTACCTGTGCAACGAACACCTGCGCGCCGAACCGAAAAAACCGCTGCCGGCCCTGGACTTGCCGTCCAACGTCATCGCCGAAATGCCGCCGCTGCTCAAGGCCTACATGCGCCTGGGCGCGAAGATCTGCGGCGAGCCGTGCTGGGATGAAGACTTCCAGGTGGCCGACGTGTTTATCCTGCTCAAGCGTGACGAGTTGTGCCCGCGCTACGCGCGCCACTTCAAGGCGGCCATGTGATGAACCGCCTGCGCATTTACGGGCGCATCGCCCGCGTGCTGTTGGTGGTGGGGCTGGGGTTGAGCATGGCCAGTGTGTTCGGCCTGTTCGAGCGCCTGGGCGTGGCTAACTCGATGGTGCGGCGCCAGCGTTGGTCACGCTTCTTTATGGCGCGACTGACCAACGCCCTGCCCTTTCGTGTGACGGTGCACGGCGAGTTGCCGCAAACGCCGATGCTGTGGGTGAGCAATCACGTGTCCTGGACGGACATCCCGTTGCTGGGCATGGTGGCGCCGATGTCGTTTTTGTCCAAGGCCGAGGTGCGTACCTGGCCGGTGGCGGGCTGGTTGGCGGCCAAGGCGGGCAGCCTGTTTATTCGTCGCGGTTCAGGTGACAGCCAACTGATTCGCAAGCAGATGACCCGTCATCTGGAGCAACAGCACCCCTTGCTGATGTTCCCCGAAGGCACCACCACCGACGGTCGCGGCCTGCGCACGTTCCACGGGCGCTTGCTGGCCAGCGCGATCGATGCGGATGTGTCACTGCAGCCGGTAGCGATTCGGTATCTGCGCGACGGCCAAGTCGACCCGCTGGCGCCCTTTATTGGCGATGATGATTTGCTCTCGCACCTGATGCGCTTGTTTTCCAATGACCGCGGCGATGTGGAGATTCATGTGCTCAAGCCGATTGCCTGCGCCGGGCAGGAACGTGCGGCATTGGCGTATCAGGCGCAGCAGGCGGTGCAGAAGGCGTTGTTTGGGCCGGTGCCGGAAGCTGAGCAAGTGTCTGCTCGGCCTGCATTCGCAGCCTGAAGCAATGTGAACACCATCCAAATGTGGGAGCTGGCTTGCCTGCGATGGCGGTGGGTCAGCCACAGCATTCTCAACAGGTAGGCCGCTATCGCAGGCAAGCCAGCTCCCACATTCAGATCTCATGTAGTCAGTTGAGATTGTGCAAATTTCTGCAACTCTGGGTAGAACAGTCGAAAGTCCTCACTCAGCGGCTCATACAAAACCCGCAACTCCTGCATCGCATACCCTAACTCCTCGGGCTGTGTCAGCCGCCGCGAAATCCCGCGCAGCACCTGGTCCATCACCGCAAACTCGCGGTACGAGCCCAACCAATCATCCGCTGCCATATACGGCGCAATCTGCGCCAGCCGCCCCGGCAACGCGGGTTCGGCCGCCAATACCCGATACACCTGCGACGTGAAACGCTCCAGGGGTTGGTCGGCATACAGCGCCCAGTCGCGCGCCAGGCAATGGTCAAAAAACACATCGAGGACGATGCCGGCATAGCGCCTGCGGGTCTGGCTGAAACGCGACAACGCCTCCCCCACCAAGGGGTGGCTGTCGGTGAACCGGTCGATGGAGCGATGCAGCTGGATCGCCGCTTCGATTTGCGGGCTGAACTGGCCCTGCAGGCGGCCTTTGACGAAGTCGCCATAGAGGCTGCCCAGCAGTTGTGCAGGAAGTTGGCCGCCCAGGTGCAGATGTGCGAGATAATTCATGCCGCGCAGTCTACCACTGCCACCCACATATCGTTATAACCCGATATACCGATTCGCTTTGGCCTCAGATCAAAATCATATTGGTATATCGGGATATGACGATTTAAAGTTCGCCTCATCGCGATATAACGCTTTACGACACCGAGCACCCTGCCATGTCCATCGACCTCGACGAAATAATAAAAGCCCTGGCGCACCCAGTACGACGAGACATCCTCACCTGGCTCAAAGACCCGAAAGTGCAGTTCCCCGAGCAATTGCACAACCACGAATACGGCATCTGCGCCGGGCAGATCGACCAGCGCTGCGGCTTGTCCCAGTCGACCGTGTCGGCCCACCTGGCCACCTTGCAACGGGCGGGGTTGATCAGCAGCCAGAAGGCCGGGCAGTGGCACTTTTTCAAGCGCAACGAGGAGGTGATCCAAGCCTTTCTCACGGCGCTCATCACCGAACTCAGCGCACCGTAATTACCAAGGACACACCCCATGCCCCTCTCGCTACTCATACTGGCCCTGAGCGCCTTCGCCATCGGCACCACCGAGTTCGTCATCATGGGCTTGCTGCCCGATGTGGCGGCGGACCTGGGTGTGTCGATTCCCGGCGCCGGCTGGCTGGTGACCGGCTACGCCCTGGGCGTGGCCATCGGCGCACCGTTCATGGCACTGGCCACCGCCAAGCTGCCACGCAAGGCGGCGCTGGTAGCGTTGATGGGTATTTTCATTATCGGCAACCTGCTCTGCGCCCTGGCAAGCGACTACAACGTGCTGATGTTTGCCCGGGTGGTCACAGCGTTGTGCCACGGTGCCTTCTTCGGGATTGGCTCGGTGGTGGCGGCCAACCTGGTGCCGGCCAACAAACGTGCGTCGGCGGTAGCGCTGATGTTCACCGGGTTGACCCTGGCGAACGTGCTGGGCGTGCCCCTGGGTACGGCGCTGGGCCAGGAAGCCGGCTGGCGCTCGACCTTCTGGGCCGTGACCGTGATTGGCGTGATCGCCTTGATCGGCCTGATTCGCTTCTTGCCCGCCAAGCGTGACGAAGAAAAACTCGATATGCGCGCTGAACTGGCCGCCCTCAAGGGTGCCGGTATCTGGTTATCACTGAGCATGACCGCGCTGTTTGCCGCGTCCATGTTCACCCTCTTTACCTACGTCGCACCGCTGCTCGGCGATGTCACCGGCGTGTCGCCCAAGGGTGTGACCTGGACCCTGCTGCTGATCGGCCTGGGCCTCACCGTGGGCAACATCATCGGCGGCAAACTGGCGGACAAGCGCCTGGCGGCCACCCTGATCGGCGTGTTCATCAGCATGGCGGTGGTGTCCACGGTGCTGAGCTGGACCAGCGTCGCGGTGATACCGACTGAAATCACCCTGTTCCTGTGGGCCACCGCCTCGTTCGCCGCCGTGCCGGCGCTGCAAATCAACGTGGTGACCTTCGGCAAGGCCGCGCCGAACCTGGTGTCCACCTTGAACATCGGCGCCTTCAACATTGGCAACGCCCTCGGCGCCTGGGTCGGCGGCAGCGTGATTGCCCACGGCTTCGGCCTGACCAGCGTGCCGCTGGCGGCCGCCGCACTGGCGATTCTCGCGCTGCTGGTGACCCTGATCACTTTCCGTCAGGGCGGCAATGCCGACCTGGCCCCCGCGACCCACTGATCAACTTAAAGAGAAGGTGTTTTTCCATGACGACTATTTTCGATCCGATCACACTGGGCGATGTGCACCTGTCGAACCGCATCATCATGGCGCCGCTGACCCGCTGCCGCGCGGATGCCGGGCGCGTGCCCAATGCGCTGATGGCCGAGTACTACGTGCAACGCGCCTCCGCCGGGCTGATCCTCAGCGAAGCCACTTCCGTGACGCCGATGGGCGTGGGCTACCCGGACACCCCCGGCATCTGGTCCAACGACCAGGTGCGCGGCTGGGCCAACATCACCAAGGCCGTGCATGGCGCGGGCGGCAAGATCTTCCTGCAACTGTGGCACGTCGGCCGCATTTCCCACGAGTCCTACCTGAACGGCGAAACCCCGGTGGCCCCGAGTGCGGTCCAAGCCAAAGGCCACGTCAGCCTGGTTCGCCCCCTGGCCGACTACCCGACCCCGCGCGCCCTGGAAACCGCTGAAATCGCCGACATCGTCGACGCTTACCGCACCGGCGCCGAGAACGCCAAGGCCGCCGGTTTCGACGGTGTGGAAATCCACGGCGCCAACGGCTACCTGCTCGATCAGTTCCTGCAAAGCAGCACCAACCAGCGCACCGACCAGTACGGTGGCTCCCTGGAAAACCGTGCGCGCCTGTTGCTGGAAGTCACCGACGCCGCCATCGAAGTCTGGGGCGCCGGCCGCGTGGGCGTGCACCTGGCACCGCGTGCTGATGCGCATGACATGGGCGACGACAACCTCGCCGAGACCTTCACCTACGTCGCCAGCGAACTGGGCAAGCGCGGCATCGCGTTCATCTGCTCCCGCGAAAAAGAAGGCGCAGACAGCCTTGGCCCACAGCTGAAAAAAGCCTTCGGCGGTGCGTACATCGCCAACGAACGCTTCACCAAAGACAGCGCCAATGCCTGGCTGGCGGCGGGCAAGGCGGACGCAGTGGCCTTCGGTATTCCTTTCATCGCCAACCCGGATCTGCCGGCGCGACTGAAGGCTGATGCACCGTTGAACGAGCCGCACCCGGAAACCTTCTATGGCAAAGGCCCGGTGGGTTATATCGACTACCCGACGCTGCCGATCTAACGTAACCCGCAAACCCAATACTGTAGGAGCGAGCTTGCTCGCGAAAAACGTCAACAATA
>NZ_SMOF01000001.1:1686348-1713634 GCF_018135665.1 Pseudomonas sp. B2021 | reverse complement strand
TGTAGGAGCGAGCTTGCTCGCGAAAAACGTCAACAATAACGCGCGCTTCCTGAACGAACGCGGCGCCTGTTAGTTTTTCGCGAGCAAGCTCGCGCCTACAGTGTCAGGGGCAAGTCTCCCTCCCACATTTGTGCCCCCTGGAAACATCGCTTCACAGAACCGCAACAATATCGCTACAAAATACTTAGCCGGCTACCTATCAACCGCCCGCCATGCCGTATATAAAGTCACCCCACAAATCAGGCAGAAGGACGATTGACCGTCTTTAGGCTTTACTGTTGACACAACGGGTTGCAATTACGCATTTTGTTTCAATTGCGCAGGCTGGGGCTCAGGCGCAGCATGTCCAGCCCTATATCAGCCCAGCGCTCGGCGTCCTGATGCAGTTCAAAGCTATCGGGGACCAGCAGCCACTGGCCGATCAAACCGTGGATAAAGGCATGTATGCAGACAGCCCCACGGGTGGTGTCGAGATTTTCAGGCAGTTGCCCGCGATTGACCGCGTTACGCAACGTCAGGCTGATACGCAGGTTGCATTCCAGGCTGTGGGTCTGGCGCTGGCGGCGCATGTCGCACATTTCATCGGTGAACTCGCACTTATGAAACAGAATCTCGTTGATGCGCCGGGTTTTCGGGTCCAGGGCCACTTCATGGTAGAGATGAATCAGCAGCTTGCGCATACAGCCCAGCGGGTCGACTTCATCCTCGCTTTCACTCGCCCGGGCCAATTCGTCCAGAGGTTCGTGCAGCGTGTCGAGCAAGGCCTGGAGCAAATCGGACTTATTGCTGAAATGCCAATAGATAGCCCCGCGCGTCACGCCCGCCAGCGCGGCGATATCCGCCAGGGTGGTACGCGCCACGCCACGCTCATAAAAGGCTTGCTCGGCGGCTTGGAGAATCTGGTTGCGCGTTTCCTGAGCTTCCTCTTTGGTGCGACGAACCATGGCAGTAAAACCTCAATCGGGACACTGTGGACGGTACTTGACCGTCATCTGAATAATTGTGGGACGACGCCGTCATGGGCGCCGAACGTACTAGAATCGAGGCTTGCGGCAGTGCTTTGTCAACATTGCGCGAAGCCTGTCAAGAGTTTACAAACAACCATGAACGTAAGTATATTGCGTAGCAAGCTACTTATCCACTCACGGCTTGTTTTTTACCCTTCCACACTTCTTGTGCGCACTCTGCGCGCCTGACCCGAGGATCTTCATGCAACTTAAGCCAGCTGTTACCGCTCTGGTCACTGCCGTCGCCCTGGCATCGCTGCTCAGCGGATGTAAAAAGGAAGAAGCGGCACCGCCCGCTCAAACCCCTCAGGTCGGCGTGGTCACCATTCAACCGCAAGCCTATACCCTGACCACCGAGCTGCCAGGCCGCACCACGGCCTTTCGCATCGCGGAAGTCCGGCCTCAGGTCAACGGCATCATTCTCAAGCGCCTGTTCAAGGAAGGCGCCGACGTGAAGGAAGGGCAACAGCTCTACCAGATCGACCCGTCGGTGTATGAGGCCACCCTGAAAAGCGCACAAGCCAGCCTGTCCCAGACCAAGTCCATCAGCGACCGCTACAAGCAGTTGGTCGATGAACAGGCCGTCAGCCGTCAGGAATACGACACTGCCGTCGCCAACCGCATGACCGCCGAAGCAAACGTTCAAACCGCCCAGATCAACGTGCGCTACACCAAAGTGTTTGCGCCGATCTCCGGGCGTATTGGTCGTTCTTCGGTGACCGAAGGCGCACTGGTCAGCAATGGCCAGGCCGATGCCATGGCCGTGATTCAGCAACTGGACCCGATCTACGTCGACGTCACGCAGTCCTCGGCTGAAATGCTGAAACTGCGCCGCGACCTGGAAAGCGGCCAGCTGGAGAAGGCCGGCGAAAACGCCGCCAAGGTCAAGCTGACCCTGGAAGACGGCACGGCCTACGCCCAGGACGGCAAGCTCGAATTCTCCGAAGTGTCGGTCGACCAGACCACCGGTTCCGTGACCCTGCGTGCCGTGTTCCCCAACCCTGACCACGTGCTGCTGCCGGGCATGTTCGTGCACGCCCAGTTGCTGGCCGGTGTGAACAGCAAGGCCATCCTGGCTCCGCAGCAAGGTGTGACCCGCGACCTGCGCGGCATTCCGACGGCGCTGATCGTGAACAAGGACAACAAGGTCGAGCAACGCGAACTGGTTGCCAACCGTACCGCCGGTGCCTACTGGCTGGTGGAAAAAGGCCTCAATGCCGGTGATCGCGTCATCACCGAAGGCTTGCAGTACGTCAAGCCGGGCGCCGAGGTGAAGGTCACGGAAGCCTCCAACGCCAAACCCGCCGGTACCGCTGCTGCGCCTGCTGCCGCTGCTGGTCAAGGGGAGTAATCCATGTCGAAATTTTTTATCGACCGTCCCATTTTCGCCTGGGTAATTGCCCTGGTGATCATGCTGGTCGGGGCACTCTCGATCCTGAAGTTGCCCATCAACCAATACCCGGCCATTGCGCCAACGGCCATTGATATCCAGGTGACCTACCCAGGCGCGTCCGCACAAACCGTGCAGGACACCGTGGTGCAGGTCATCGAGCAACAGCTCAACGGTATCGACAACCTGCGTTATGTCTCCTCGGACAGTAACTCCGACGGCAGCATGACCATCACCGTGACGTTCAACCAGGGTACCAACCCGGATATCGCCCAGGTTCAGGTACAGAACAAGCTGAACCTGGCCACCCCACTGCTGCCGCAAGAAGTGCAGCAACAGGGTATCCGTGTGACCAAGTCGGTGAAGAACTTCCTGATGGTGATCGGTCTGGTGTCGGAAGACGGCAGCATGACCAAGGACGACCTCTCCAACTACATCGTGTCCAACATCCAGGACCCGATCTCCCGTACTGCGGGGGTGGGTGACTTCCAGGTGTTCGGTTCGCAGTACGCCATGCGTATCTGGCTCGACCCGGCCAAGCTGAACAACTACCAGCTCACGCCAGTGGACGTCAGCAATGCCATCAAGGCTCAGAACGTGCAGGTGGCCACCGGCCAATTGGGCGGCCTGCCTGCCCTGCCTGGCACCCAGCTGAACGCCACGATCATCGGCAAGACGCGCCTGCAAAGCACCGAGGAATTCGCCAAGATCCTGATGAAGGTGAACACCGACGGCTCCCAGGTTCGCCTGGGTGACGTCGCGCGTATCGAACTGGGCGGCCAGAACTACAGCATCAGTGCACAGTTCAACGGCAAGCCGGCTTCGGGTATGGCGATCAAGCTGGCGGCCGGTGCCAACGCACTGGACACTGGCAAGGCCATCCGCGAAACAGTCAAGTCCCTGGAGCCGTTCTTCCCGCCTGGCATGAAGGCGGTGGTGCCGTATGACACCACCCCGGTGGTGACCGAATCGATCTCCGGTGTGGTTCACACCCTGGTCGAAGCGATCGTGCTGGTGTTCCTGGTGATGTTCCTGTTCTTGCAGAACTTCCGCGCCACCATCATCACCACCATGACCGTACCGGTGGTATTGCTGGGTACCTTCGGGATCCTGGCGGCGTGCGGCTTCACCATCAACACCCTGACCATGTTCGGCATGATCCTGGCCATCGGCTTGCTGGTGGACGATGCCATCGTCGTGGTGGAAAACGTCGAACGGGTAATGGCCGAGGAGCACCTATCACCCAAGGAAGCAACGATCAAGTCCATGGGCCAGATCCAGGGCGCCCTGGTGGGTATTGCCCTGGTACTCTCGGCGGTACTGCTGCCGATGGCGTTCTTCGGTGGTTCCACCGGTGTGATCTACCGGCAGTTCTCCATCACCATTGTTTCGGCGATGGCGTTGTCGGTACTCGTAGCCCTGATCTTTACCCCGGCCTTGTGCGCCACCATGCTCAAGCCGATTGATCCGGAAAAACACGGCCAACCCAAGCGCGGCTTCTTCGGCTGGTTCAACCGCACCTTCGACCGTGGCGTACTCAAGTACGAGCGCGGCGTGGGCGGCATGATCAAGCACAAGATCCCGGCGTTCCTGGTGTATGCGCTGATCCTGGTCGGCATGATCTGGATGTTCACCCGTATTCCAAGCGCGTTCCTGCCTGAGGAAGACCAGGGTGTGATCTTCGCCCAGGTGCAGACACCGGTTGGTGCTTCGGCTGAGCGCACGCAAAAAGTCGTCGACGACATGCGCGCCTTCCTGCTGAACGACAAGGAAGGCGAGCCAGGCGAAGGCAAGGCGGTGAAGTCGGTGTTTACCGTGAACGGCTTCAACTTTGCTGGCCGTGGCCAGAGCTCGGGTCTCGCGTTCGTGATGCTCAAACCGTGGGATGAGCGTGACTCGACCCAATCGGTGTTCGAAGTGGCCAAGCGTGCCCAGGGTTACTTCTTCGGGGCCTTCAAGGACGCCATGGTATTTGCCATCGTGCCACCTTCGGTACTGGAGCTGGGTAACGCCACCGGTTTTGACGTGTTCCTGCAAGACCAGGGTGGCGTCGGCCACGACAAGCTGATGGCTGCACGTAACCAGTTCCTGGGCGCGGCAGCACAGAGCAAGGTGCTGGCCGGCGTACGTCCTAACGGCGTGAACGACGAGCCGCAGTACGAGCTGACCGTTGACGACGAGAAGGCCAGTGCCCAGGGCATCAGCCTCGCGGATATCCAGCAGACCCTGGCCATTGCCTTGGGTGGTAGCTACATCAACGACTTCATCGACCGTGGTCGCGTGAAGAAGGTGTATGTACAAGGTGACGCCGCCAGCCGCATGTCGCCCGAAGACCTGGACAAATGGTACGTGCGCAGCAACGACGGGAAAATGGTGCCGCTGTCGGCCATCTCGTCGGGCCAGTGGATCTACGGTTCGCCCAAGCTTTCGCGATACAACGGTGTAGCGGCGATGGAAATCCTCGGTACCCCGGCACCGGGCTACAGTACCGGTGATGCGATGGCCGAAGTCGAACGCATCGCCAAAGAACTGCCGGCCGGTGTCGGTTACGCCTGGACAGGCCTGTCGTACGAAGAACGCCTTTCCGGTTCCCAGGCGCCAGCACTGTACGCACTGTCGCTGCTGGTCGTGTTCTTGTGCCTGGCGGCGCTGTACGAAAGCTGGTCGATCCCGATCGCGGTGATTCTGGTTGTACCTCTGGGTGTGATCGGTGCACTGATCGCCACCAGCATGCGCGGCTTGTCCAACGACGTGTTCTTCCAGGTGGGCCTGTTGGTGACGGTGGGCCTGGCGGCGAAAAACGCCATTCTCATCGTGGAATTCGCCAAGGAACTGCATGAGCAAGGCAAAGGCATCGTCGAGGCGGCTATCGAAGCGTCCCGCATGCGTCTGCGCCCGATCATCATGACGTCCATGGCGTTCGTGCTCGGCGTACTGCCGCTGGCGATTTCAACCGGTGCCGGCTCAGGCAGCCAGCACGCGATCGGTACCGGCGTGATCGGCGGTATGATCACGGCTACTGTGCTGGCGATCTTCTGGGTGCCACTGTTCTACGCAACCGTGTCCTCCGCTGGCGAACGCAAAAAGAAAGACACTACTGAAACTCCTAAAGAGGCTGGCCAATGAGCAAGTCGCTACTTTCCCTAGCCGTCACCGCCTTCGTGCTCAGTGGCTGCTCGCTGATACCTGACTATCAGCGTCCCGAAGCGCCGGTGGCCGCGCAGTTCCCGCAGGGGCCGGCGTATTCGTCGGCCCAGGCGCCGAGCCAGGCCGCTGCCGAGCAAGGCTGGAAGCAGTTTTTCCATGACCCTGCCCTGCAACAGCTGATCCAGACCGCGTTGGTGAACAACCGTGACCTGCGTGTCGCGGCGCTGAACATCGACGCCTATGCGGCGCAGTACCAGATCCAGCGTGCCGACCTGTTCCCGGCTATCTCGGCCACCGGCAACGGTAGCCGCCAGCGCACCCCGGCGAAGCTGTCGCAGACTGGCGAGTCGACTATCTCCAGCCAATACTCGGCTGGCCTGGGGATCAGCTCTTACGAGCTGGACCTGTTCGGTCGCGTGCGCAGCCTCAGTGAAGAAGCGTTGCAAAAATACTTCGCCACTGAAGAAGCGCGCCGCAGCACCCAAATCAGCCTGGTGGCCAGCGTGGCGAATGCCTACCTGACCTGGCAGGCCGACAAGGAGCTGCTCAAGCTGACCCAGGACACCCTGGCCGCGTTCGAGCAAAGCTACAAGCTCACCTCGCGCAGCAATGAAGTCGGCGTGGCCTCAGCCCTCGACCTCAGCCAGGCGCGCACCTCGGTGGAAAACGCCCGTGTGCAACTGGCGCGTTACACCCGCCAGGTGGCCCAGGACGAAAACAGCCTGACCCTGCTGCTGGGCACCGGCCTGCCGGCCAATATCGCCAGCAAGCCGCTGTCCGATGACCTGCTCAGCGAAGTGCCGGCCGGGTTGCCATCGGACCTGCTGCAACGTCGTCCCGACATTGTGCAGGCCGAGTACAACCTCAAGGCGGCCAACGCCAATATCGGCGCGGCCCGTGCGGCGTTCTTCCCGAGCATCAGCCTGACCGCCAGCGCCGGTACCGCCAGCCCTACCCTGGGCGGCCTGTTCAAAGGCGGTTCGGGGACCTGGGCGTTTGCCCCGCAGATCAACATCCCGATCTTCAACGCCGGTAGCCTGCGCGCAAGCCTGGACTACTCGAAGATCCAGAAAGAGATCAACGTGGCCAACTACGAGAAGGCCATCCAGACCGGCTTCCAGGAAGTCTCCGACGGCCTCGCCGCGCGTGCGACCTACAAGCAGCAACTGGATGCCCAGCGCGGCTTCGTCGAGGCTAACCAGGATTACTACCGCCTGGCCGAGCGTCGCTACCGCATTGGTGTCGACAGCAACCTGACCTTCCTCGACGCCCAGCGCCAACTGTTCAGTGCCCAGCAATCGCTGATCACCGACCGCCTGGCGCAGCTCACCAGCGAGGTCAACCTGTACAAGGCCCTCGGCGGTGGCTGGAACGAGCAGACCGCGAAGAACGAGCCGTTGAAAGAACAAGCACCGCCGTTGAAGTTGTTCTGATAGCGCAGGTGTGAAAAAACCGCTTCCCTTACCGGAAGCGGTTTTTTTATGCCTGCATTGTTGCCCGTACAACTTACGTTCGATCATCGCCCACAACCCGCCTTCCCCCACTTTCATCGCCCCCGCACCGCCGCGCACCATGGCCGCCACCTGCATAAACCCAATAACAACAGGTCCACACCATGAGCACTTTCCAACCGCGCCAGCTGTTGCTGGCGGCTGCTGTCGCCAGTTCTGCCCTGCCCGTTTTCGCCCAGGAGCACGGCTTTCTCGAAGACGCCAGCGCCAACCTCAACCTGCGTAACTTCTTCTTCAACCGCAACTTCACCAACCCGACCAAAGCCCAGGGTGGCGCGCAGGAGTGGACACAAAGTTTCATCCTCGACGCCAAGTCCGGTTTCACCCAGGGCACAGTCGGTTTTGGTGTGGACGTGCTGGGCTTGTACTCGCTCAAGCTCGATGGCGGCCGTGGCACGGGCGGCACGCAGTTGCTGCCGCTGGACCATGACGGCCGGCCAGCCGATGAGTTTGGCCGGCTGGGCGTGGCATTCAAGGCGCGCTTTTCCGAGACCGAGCTGAAGGTGGGCGAATGGATGCCGGTGCTGCCGATTCTGCGTTCCGACGATGGCCGCTCCCTGCCGCAGACCCTGCGTGGCGGGCAGATCACCTCCAAGGAAATCGACGGCCTGACCCTCTATGGCGGCCAATTCCGCGCCAACAGCCCGCGGGACGACGGCAGCATGAGCGACATGTCGATGGTCGGCAAAACCGCCTTCACCTCCGACCGCTTCAATTTCCAGGGCGCCGAATACGCATTCAACGACAAACGCACCCAAGTCGGCGTGTGGAATGCCCAGCTCAAGGACATCTACAGCCAGCAGTTCGTCAACCTGATCCACAGCCAGCCCGTCGGCGACTGGACCCTGGGCGCCAACCTGGGCTTGTTTTACGGCAAGGAAGACGGCAGCGCTCGCGCCGGAGACCTGGACAACAAAACCTGGTCCGGTTTGCTCTCGGCCAGGTACGGCGGCAACACCTTCTACGTCGGCCTGCAAAAACTCACCGGCGACAGCGCCTGGATGCGCGTCAACGGCACCAGCGGCGGCACCCTGGCCAACGACAGCTACAACTCCAGCTACGACAACGCACAGGAAAAATCCTGGCAGGTTCGCCACGACTACAACTTCGCCGCCCTCGGCGTACCGGGCCTGACCCTGATGAACCGCTATATCAGCGGCAGTAACGTGCACACCGGCACTATCACAGACGGCAAAGAGTGGGGCCGCGAGACCGAAGTGGGTTATACGGTGCAGAGCGGCACCCTGAAAAACCTCAACGTGCGCTGGCGCAACTCCAGCATGCGCAGGGATTACAGCAACAACGAGTTCGATGAGAACCGGTTGATCGTCAGCTATCCCATAAGTCTGATGTGAATTCCCATCGGTTTGATAACCAAACGTTCAAGCGCACACGGTGCGACCGTTGTGCGCCTGTGCGCCTGTGCGCTCTTTTATCGCATGCACCCAACTACCTCCAACACCGACTATTCGGTTCCCCCCCCATAACGAAAGCCCATTTTCCTACTTGATAAGGCCTATTCAGTCTTCAGAAAACCTGATGCCTACTTACCGTCCTCTGTAGTACTCGGTATCAATCGAGCAGGGAACGATTACCTCGAGCGATGCAACTCATTGATCTCCTTGCCTTCAATACAACGAAGGACTGGGCAAGCCACCCTATTTAGCTCAAGAGGTGATCTTCCATGACTACGATAGCCCCGCAAACTGCTCCCCCCGTAACTGCGCCTTCCGCACTTGCAGACAACACTCCACCTCCCGGCGACGACCTCATTCGCCGAAAGACACAGATGCTCGTGGATGACGGTAATCTTAAAGCGAGTGAGGAGGCCATCGAACACCATGGAGACCCCAAGAAGCCAGTGCTCATGGGCAATATCCTGACACTCGAAACGAGTGATAAATCGGACGTCATCCATATTAGTCAGGACCCGAACGGCTCACTGCGTGTAAAGGTAAATGAGCAGGAATACACCTTCAACGGCAATAACCCCTCGCCAAACAGTTCATCATCGGAAGGCATACAACCTCAATTCAGCCTGCACATTAAGAGCGGCGCAGGCAACGACAACATCACCCTGGCCCCTGACGTCACTGTCGACGTAAAGATCGAAGCGGGTGACGGAGATGACACCGTTCAAACCGAAGGGGGGAATCCCGACATTTATGGCGGACGCGGGAACGACACTATTCGCTTGGGTAAAGGCGGCGGCTACGTAGAAGGTAACGACGGTGACGACACGATAATTGGCGGTTCGGGACACTCCGTGATGTACGGGAACAAGGGTAACGATCGTTTGTATGCAGGGCCTGGACCCGCCAACAAAAAAAGCCACCTGGATGGGGGTGAGGGCGACGACCTGTTATACGCTGGCGACGGGCATACGGTGATCAATGGCGGCGACGGTAATGACCAAATAGTTGCTTACGCCAATACCACCGCGTACACGGGGAAGGGATCCGATACCGTTTGGGGCAACCTTACCAAAGCGCGTATTTATGCCCAGAGCAGTGATTACCTGCCAGGCACAGAGCAATCGACTATCACTAGAACGGAGCCGAGCGAAGCGGGTAAAAAAGCTTTTAAAATCGTAGGTACGGATGAGTTCAAACAACGGGTCGAAGATGACCTGGCACTGCTGCGTGCCTCACCTGTGGGGCGCAAAATGCTGGAGGAAATGGATAAAGCGGCTGAGCGAAATGGTGCTCCAGTCACCATCGAAGAAGACAAAAAAGGTGGTTCCAGTTACACGTTCAACAGCAGTGAGCTGCAAAAATTAAGCGAGCAAGAGCGGAAAAAGATCCCTATGGGCGACCCGAAGAGGGGTGGAATAAAAGATGGGGAGCCTGGCGCCCGTGCGGATCAAGGCACAATTAACTATGCGCAGAACTCAATCTTGGCCTTTGAAAACGAGAACATCACCTCTCCAATTGTCGCGTTCTACCATGAAATGGTACACGCCTGGAACGGTGCCAACGGTACTTTTCTGCCAGGCACAGCCGGTGACCCTATGAGTCCAGGCCCTGCCAATGGCGAACCGCAGGCTGTCGGCTTGCCGACTAACGCCCCACCCTTCGACTTCGACAACGATCCCACCACCCCGCCGACGTCCACGAACCCGGCCCCATTCACCGAGAATGCGTTGCGCGAGGAAATGGGACTCCCACCGCGAATGCAATACTGACACAAGAAAGTTGACGTAAACGGTGGTGGTGACCTTCCATGACATCAACCGCTACACCGCGCTGGAACGTGCAGCGCTGGCCCGTACGGTCAAGGCTGTGAACGAGCCGGTGCATCTGCCGGGGGTGTGGAATTGGCTGTGGGATGCTGATTCCCACTAACGCCCTGAACCTGTGACGATCCCCTGTGGGAGCTGGCTTGCCTGCGATAGCAATCTGTCAGTCAGCCCAATATTGACTGGCCCACCGCAATCGCAGGCAAGCCAGCTCCCACAGGAGATCGCATTTCATATTCAGTCTTGTTGGCGGGACTCCACACCCAATTCATCCCACACTGACTCCGCCAGGTGAAACGTCGCATTCGCTGCCGGGATCCCGCAGTAGATCGCACTCTGCATCAGCACTTCCTTGATCTCAGCGCGGGTCACGCCGTTGCTGGCGGCAGCACGCAGGTGCAGTTTCAGTTCTTCAATTCACTCAGGGCGTACGACTGATGGATGTCTTGGCCTTGGCGACACGTAGGGCCGGGAACACTAACCCACGTCAAACGAGCAGGTAACGTTCAATGAACTCAGCGTCCCCCATCGCCCTACCCGTCATTACACCGCCCATCTCACCGGAGGCGCCCCCTCCTCCTGCCACTGGCAGCAGCTACCTGCGATCCAATACAGAGGTGCTGGTGGAGAACGGCAACCTGAAGGTTACCCAGGAAATTCGAACCTCCTACAGAGACCCCAATAACCCGCAACACACTGCCACTATTCTGACGCTGGAAACGGGTGACGCTTCGGACGTTATCCATATCAGCCAGCACGCCGACCGCCGGCTGAGCGTGTCGGTGAATGATCAGACTTACACGCTCAACAATCCGCCCCCCACCTCACACACTTCGCCCGCCAAAGACACGCCAGTGCCGTTCTTAAGCCTGAACACCTTGACCGCTGGGGGCAACGACAACATCACGCTGGACCCCACTGTCACCGCCGCGGTCACGATCCACGCGGGCGATGGCAATGACACGGTTCATGCCAGCAGCGGCACGACCACCGTTTATGGGGGACGTCGCAGAGACCATATCCGATTGGGCAGTGGCGCCGGTTATGCCGAAGGCAACGAGGGTAACGACACCTTGATCGGCGTTACAGGAAACGGGGTGATGTACGGTAACCAGGGCAAGGACGTTTTGTATGCGGGGGCTGGCCCGACGACTAAAAAAAGTTACTTGGATGGCGGTGATGGCAACGACAGACTCTACGCCAGCAACGGACATACGGTGATAAATGGCGGCAAAGGCAATGACCGGATAGTCGCCCACGACGAAGCGACTATCTACACGGGCAAAGGGTTCGACAGGGTGTGGGCCAACGGTAACGCAGCGCGCATCTACGTCAAAAACGGTGACCGTCTTTCAGATACGGAACAATCGACCATCACCCGGGTGACGCCGACCGATGCCGGTCAGCGAGCGTTTAGCATCGTAGGCTCGGATGTGTTCAAAGAACGGGTCGAAGATGATCTTGAGTTACTCCGCTCCTCGCCTGCGGGGAGAGTCATGCTGGAGGAGATGGACAAAGCCGCTGATAGAAACGGTGCGCCGGTCACTATCATGCAATCCGATTTCATTAACATGTATGGGTTCAATACCACTGAGCTGGAAAACTCACGCGCAGCGAACAGTTGAAAATCCCACACGACGACTCGAAAATGGGTGTGATAAACGACGGAGTAGCCGGTGCCGCTGCTGGCCAGGGTATGATTTTTTACTATCCGAGCGAGTCCAATCGGAAGACAAACGCATCACCGATCGCCCAGTTCTACCACGAGATGGCACATGCCTGGAACGGCGCCAACGGTACGTTCCTAAGCGGCTCCAGCGACCCACTTCCAGAGCTCCCTGAGCGCCCTGGACCGGAAAATTCTGAGCTGCAGGCAATCGGCCTGCCGACTAACGCACCGCCCTTCGACTTCGACAACGACCCATCCACCCCGCCCACCTCCACCAACCCGGCGCCGTTTACCGAAAATGCGCTGAATTTGGAAATGGGCAAACCACCGCGAACAGGCTACTGATACCTAACGGCGGACACGGACACACCGCCATGAGCCGATGCAGCAATCAATCTGGAGGTGACCTGTATCAAGGCATAGCCCCAGAACGTTGATCTTGCTGTATCGTGCGAGCCTGCCGCTGCAGATTCGCCCTGCAGCGGCCACTATTCGAGCCCGTGCACACCATGAAACCCTTCGCCATCGCAATGGCCCTGGCGTTGAGCCTCAGCGGCTGCATCGGCCCGCCCCTCGCCCTGACGCCACAGACCGAGCAACGCCTGCAAACCCAGGCGCCGATCCGCTTTCTGCTGACCTTCGACGATGGCCCAAGTGCCTCAGGCTACAACAACCCGAGCCGCTCGGTAGTGGCCGACCTGGCCAATAACCCGGTACTGCCGGGGATCAAGGCGGTGTTTTTCCTGCAGACCGAAGCCGCTCGCTCCGGCGGCAGTTCTCGGGGGCGCAAGACCATGGAACGTGAGTTCGCCGCTGACCATGTATTAGCCTTTCACACCGCCACGGCGTTTCACACCAATCACCGCTGGTTGAACGACGCCACGCTGGAACACACCCTGACCGAAGGTGCTGCGGATATTGCCGCCATCACGGGCGCGCCACCTGTGCTGGTACGCCCGCCCTTCTGGAACTACGACAAGCGCACCTTCGCCGCCTACCAACGCCACGGCATGCGGGTACTGTTGACGGACTTGAGTGCCAATGACGGCAAGATCTGGGGCTTCAACGCCAGCCCGCGTCGGCGCGCCAATCTGTATCGGCAACTGTCGGTGGTGCGCGAACGCATCGCCTTGGGTGAACTACCGACAGTGGAGGGGGTGATTCCGGTAGTGGTGACCTTCCATGACATCAACCGCTACACCGCGCGGCATATGCAGGAGTACTTGCAGATCCTGATGGACAGCGCGCGGGTCAACGGATTGAAGACAGCGGCAGAGCCGTTCTATACCGACCACGCCGCGCTGGAACGTGCAGCGCTGGCACGTACGGTCAAGGTTGTGAACGAGCCGGTGCATCTGCCGGGGGTGTGGAATTGGCTGTGGGATGCTGATTCCCACTAACGCCCTGAACCTGTGACGATCCCCTGTGGGAGCTGGCTTGCCTGCGATAGCAATCTGTCAGTCAGCCCAATATTGACTGGCCCACCGCAATCGCAGGCAAGCCAGCTCCCACAGGAGATCGCATTTCATATTCAGTCTTGTTGGCGAGACTCCACACCCAACTCATCCCACACTGACTCCGCCAGGTGAAACGTCGCATTCGCCGCCGGGATCCCGCAGTAGATCGCACTCTGCATCAGCACTTCCTTGATCTCGGCGCGGGTCACGCCGTTGCTGGCGGCAGCACGCAGGTGCAGTTTCAGTTCTTCACTGCGGTTCATGCCGATCAGCATCGCGATGGTGATCAGGCTGCGGGTATGCCGAGGCAGGCCGGGGCGGGTCCAGATGTCACCCCAGGCGTGGCGGGTGATCATTTCCTGGAACTCGCTGTTGAACTCGGTCAGGGCATTGAGGCTGCGGTCGACGTGGGCATCGCCCAGTACTTCGCGGCGCACCTGCAGGCCCTCGGCGTAACGTTGTTTCTCGTCCACAAATAGCTCCTCAGCGGGCCAGCAGAAATTCGATCACCCGGTCGCTGAACGCAGCACCGGCCTGAACGTTGGACAGGTGCGCCGCATAGAACTCGGCATACTCGGCACCCTGCACATGGCTCTGGATAAAGTGGCCACCGGCTGGCGGCGTCACTGCGTCTTCGGTGCCGGCAATCACCAGGGTCGGCACCTTGATCGAGAACAATTGCTCACGAAAATCCGCATCGCGCACAGCGCCGCAGTTGGCGGCATAACCCTCGGGCGACGTGGCCGCGAGCATGTCAGTGATCTGCTTGGCCTGGTGCGGGTGGGCGGCGGCGAAATCTGCGGTGAACCAGCGCGCAATCGACGCATCGCGCAGCGCTACCATCGCGGCTGCGCCATCACGCAGGACCATTTCGATACGCGGGTTCCATACCTCGGGCGTACCGATCTTGGCCGCGGTGTTACACACCACCAGGCGTTGCAGACGCTCGCCGGCATGGATGCCCAGCCATTGGCCGATCAAGCCGCCCATGGACAATCCGCAAAAATGCGCCTTCTGGATCTCCAGCGCATCCAGCAGTGCGATCACGTCTTGGCCCAGTTGCTCAATGCTGTAAGGCCCCTCGGTCACCAGGGATTGGCCGTGGCCGCGGGTGTCGAAGCGCAGTACGCGAAAATGCTCGGTGAAGGCCGGAATCTGGATATCCCACATATGCAGGTCGGTACCCAGGGAATTGGACAGCACCAATACCGGTGCGTCGGCGGGCCCCTCGAGTTGGTAATGCAGTTCGCCCTCGGCGAGTTGTACAAAAGCCACAGCGTTCTCCTCAGGCAGTCAAAGCAAAATGTTCGGTCACTGCACGCGTAACCCAGGTGGACGCCTGGCCCAGGTAGTGGGCCGGGTCGAGCAGGCGGTCCAGTTCAGCCGCTGACAACTCGGCGGTGACGTGCGGCTCATCCGCCAGCACCGCGCGCAAATGGCGCTGCTCGGCGACCGCACGTTTGCAGCACTGTTCCAGCAGATGGTGCGCGGTGTCGCGGCCCAAGCGTTGGGCGAGCACGATACTCACCGCTTCGGCTAGCACCAGGCCCTGGGTCAGGTCGAGGTTCTGTGCCATGCGTTCGGCATTCACTTCCAACCCTTCACTGACCAGAATTGCCTGGTGCAAGGCACCGGACACCAGGCGGCAAATCTCCGGCAAGGTCTCCCATTCGGCGTGCCACAAGCCCAGGCTGCGTTCGTGCTCTTGGGGCATGGCGCTGAACATCGTCGCCACTAGGCCCGGTACACGGGTGGCTGCGCTGATCAGCACCGCGGCGCCCACTGGATTGCGCTTGTGCGGCATCGTGGACGAACCGCCCTTGCCCGGCGCCGAAGGCTCGAACACCTCCGCCGCTTCGGTCTGCATCAACAGGCTGATATCGCGGCCCAATTTGCCGAGGCTGCCGGCGATCAGGCCTAGCAGGCTGGCAAACTCCACCAGGCGGTCACGCTGGGTGTGCCAGGGTTGTTCCGGCAAGCCCAGTTGCAACTCGGCGGCCAAGGCTTCGGCCACCGGCATGGCGTGTTCGCCGAGCGCCGCCAACGTGCCTGATGCGCCGCCAAATTGCAGCACCAGCAGGCGCGGCTTCAATTCGGCCAGGCGCTGGCGACTGCGCGTCACCGCGCCCAGCCAACCGGCGATTTTCATCCCCAGGGTGACCGGCGTCGCGTGCTGCAACCAGGTGCGCCCGGCTAAAGGCACGGTGGCATAACGCTGGGCCTGGGCGGCCAACACATCCCCCAGGCGAGCCAGGTCGGCCTCGATCAGTTCCACCCCACGGCGCAGTTGCAGCACCAGGCCGGTGTCCATCACGTCTTGGCTGGTTGCGCCCAGGTGCACATAACGCTCGGCGTCGGCGTCCTCACTGGCGATCAACTTGCCCAACGCCTTCACCAATGGAATCGCTGAGTTGCCCGCCGTGGCAATTGCGCTGCCAAGGGCATCCACGTCATACAGCGACGCCAGGCACGCCTGGGCAATCGGCGCGACGGCGGCCTGGGGAATCAACCCGACGCGGGCCTGCGCCCGGGCCAGTGCGGCTTCGAAATCCAGCATGCCCTGCAAGCGTCCCTGGTCACAGAACACGTCGGCCATGCTGTCAGCGGTGAAATAAGCGTCGAACAGTTGATTGCTCGTGCGCAACGTCATAACTCATCCCTTACAGATCGTGATGCAGGTACGCCGCCTGTTTCGGCAGGCGCAAGCTGAACAGGAAGGCCACCGCCATCATCGCGGTGACGTACCAATAAAAGGTGTTTTCCATGCCGATGGATTTGAGGCTCAGCGCAACCACTTCTGCCGAACCGCCAAACACCGCGTTAGCCACTGCATACGCCAGGCCCACGCCCAATGCACGCACCTGCGGCGGGAACATCTCCGCTTTGACCAGGCCGCTGATGGAGGTGTAGAAGCTGACAATCGCCAAGGCCAGGGTGATCAGCACAAAGGCCAGAAACGGGCTGGTCACGGTTTTCAAGGTCAGCAGGATCGGCACGGTAAACAGCGTGCCAAGGCCGGCGAACCAGAGCATCGAATTACGTCGGCCGATCTTGTCGGCCAACATGCCGAACAACGGCTGCATGCACATGTACAGAAACAGCGCGCCGGTCATGATGTAGCTCGAGGTCTTGGCGTGCATGCCCACGGTGTTCACCAGGTACTTCTGCATGTAGGTGGTGAAGGTGTAGAAAATCAGCGAGCCGCCGGCGGTGTAGCCCAGCACCGTGATGAAGGCTTTGCCGTGGTCGCGAAACAGCGCGACGATACTGCCGGCGTCCTTGTCTTCGCGCATTTCCTTGCTGGTGGTTTCTTTCAGGGTGCGACGCAGCAGCAGGGAGATCACGGCGGCAATGGCGCCGATCACAAACGGGATGCGCCAGCCCCAGGCGCGCAGTTCTTCTTCGGTGAGGATCTGTTGCAGGATCACCACCACGAGCACCGCCAGCAACTGGCCGCCGATCAGGGTCACGTACTGGAACGAGGCGAAGAAGCCACGCTGGCCCTTGAGCGCGACTTCACTCATGTAGGTGGCCGTGGTGCCGTACTCGCCGCCCACCGACAAGCCCTGGAACAGCCGCGCCACCAACAGCAACGCCGGGGCCCAGGCACCGATGTCGTTATAGGTGGGCAGGAAGGCGATGACCAGGGAGCCGCCGCACATCATCAGCACCGAAATCATCATCGAATTCTTGCGCCCGTGCTTGTCGGCCACCCGGCCAAACAACCAGCCGCCAATCGGACGCATCAGGAACCCGGCGGCAAACACACCGGCGGTGTTGAGCAACTGCACCGTAGGGTCATCCGAGGGGAAAAACGCCGGGGCGAAATAAATCGCGCAGAAGGCATAGACGTAGAAGTCGAACCATTCGACCAGGTTGCCGGAGGAAGCACCGACAATCGCAAAGATCCGTTTGCTGCGTTCTTCTCCGGTGTAGTGGCTGGTTTTTGTTGTCATGTTTTTTTACTCAGTGGGAACGGTTATAGCCTAGACATACTTTGCAACAACCCTGTTCCGCAAGCAGACTTTTGGATAGGTGGAGCGTGAGAGGGCCTCATCGCGGGCAAGCCCGGCTCCCACATTTTGTGTTGTGAACACATTCAAAGGTGGGAGCTGGCTTGCCTGCGATGGGGCCCTACAGCCAACTCAATAGTCGAAGAACACCGTTTCCTTATCTGTGCCCTGCAAAATCACATTCCACTGATACACCCCTGCCGCATCCGCCTTGGCAATCAGGGTGCTACGACGTTCGGCCGGTACACACGCCAGCAACGGGTCATCGCCATTCAAGGCCTCACCGTCAAAATAAATCCGCGTCAGCAAGTGCTTCACCAACCCACGGGCAAACACCAGCACCACCAAGTGCGGCGCCTGGGTGGTGCCCTTGAGCCCCGGCACACTGCCAGGCTTGATGGTGGTAAAGCGAAAACGCCCTTGGGCATCCACCGGCACGCGGCCGAAGCCTTCGAAGTTCGGGTCGAGCGCTTTGTCCTGCTCGTCTTCGGGGTGGGCATATTTGCCGGCGGCATTGGCCTGCCAGACTTCCAGCATGGCGTCGTTGACGACATCACCGTTGCCGTCCACCACTTGCCCGGTGATTGCCACGCGTTCGCCGAGGGTGGCAGTGACGGTCAGGTCTTCACGGTTCAGCCAGGTCAGGCCAATGTGGTAATACGGCCCGACGGTGTGGGACGTGGTCGCGTTGAGTGTCATCTCATTTCTCCATCGGCGTGGCGTCGCGGCCGCGCAGGACGATGTCCCAGCGGTAGCCGAGGGCATAGGAAGGAATGGTTTTTTCCAGGTCGAAACTGGCGATCAAGCGTTGCTTGGCGCTGGTGTCCGGCACGCAGTTGTAGATCGGGTCGTATTCCAGCAACGGATCGCCCGGAAAATACATCTGCGTCACCAAGCGCGTCAGCACGCTGGGGCCGAACAGCGAAAAGTGGATATGCGCCGGGCGCCACGCGTTGTGGTGGTTGCCCCACGGGTAGGCGCCAGGCTTGATGGTCTGGAACTGGTACCAGCCGTCGGCGTCGGTGACGGTGCGCCCGGTGCCGGTGAAATTCGGGTCCAGGGGTGCATCGTGCAGGTCGCGCTTGTGGTTGTAGCGGCCGGCGGCATTGGCCTGCCAGATCTCCACAAGAATGCCCGGCACTGGCAGGCCGTTTTCGTCCAGCACGCGGCCATGAATGATGATGCGCTCGCCTTGCGGCTCGCCGTCATGCTGGGCCGTCAGGTCGTTGTCCTTGTCATTGATACGTTCGGCGCCGATGGTCGGGCCGGTGATTTCCGACAAGGAATGGGGCAGAAACACCAATGGCTGAGACGGCGAACGCAGGTTCGTCGACTGGTACGCCGGGTGCAGGTAATCAGGTTGGGTGCCCGCTTGCGGGCGCCGGTAACCGGGCTTGTCACTCATGGAGCAATCCTCTTTTAGTTATCAGACGCGTTCAATCGCCAGGGCCAGGCCTTGGCCAACGCCAACGCACATGGTCGCCAGGCCTTTGCGGCCGCCGTTTTTTTCCAATTGGTGCAGGGCCGTCAGCACCAACCGCGCACCACTCATCCCCAGGGGATGGCCGAGGGCAATGGCGCCACCGTTGGGGTTGACCTGGGGCGCATCGTCCGCAATACCCAGCTCGCGCAGCACCGCCAGGCCTTGGCTGGCAAAGGCTTCGTTGAGTTCGATCACGTCAAAATCGGTGACCGCCAACCCCAGGCGCTCCACCAGCTTGCGTACCGCCGGCACCGGGCCGATGCCCATCACCCGCGGGGCGACACCGGCACTGGCCATGCCCAGCACACGGGCGCGAGCGGTGAGGCCGTGTTGCTTGACGGCCTCGGCGCTGGCGAGGATCAACGCGGCGGCGCCGTCGTTGACGCCCGAGGCATTGCCGGCGGTGACGGTCTTGTCCGCACCGTTGACCGGCTTGAGCTTGGCCAAGGCTTCCAACGTGGTGTCCCGTGGGTGTTCATCGTGTTCCACCAGGGTTTCGCCTTTTTTATGCGCGACCCGCACCGGTACGATTTCCTCGGCAAAGAATCCGGCGGCCTGGGCGGCGGCGGTGCGTTGCTGGCTGCGCAGGGCGAAAGCGTCCTGGTCGGCGCGGGAAACCTGGTAGTCGTCGGCCACGTTATCGGCGGTCTGCGGCATGGCATCCACGCCGTACTGGGCCTTCATCAGCGGGTTGATAAAACGCCAGCCAATGGTGGTGTCTTCCAACTTCATGTTGCGCGAAAACGCCGCGTCGGCCTTGCCCATCACAAACGGAGCGCGGGACATCGATTCGACGCCACCGGCAATCGCCAGCTCCATTTCACCGCTGGCAATCGCACGAAAGGCGGTGCCGATGGCATCCATGCCCGAGGCGCACAGGCGGTTGAGGGTCACGCCGGGAATGCTTTCCGGCAGCCCCGCCAGCAGCAACGCCATGCGTGCCACGTTGCGGTTGTCTTCACCGGCCTGGTTGGCGCAACCGAGGAAGACTTCGTCTACGGCGCTCCAGTCCACCGACGGGTTGCGTTCAATCAACGCCTTGATCGGCAGCGCCGCCAGGTCGTCGGCACGCACCGTGGACAGGCCACCGCCGAAACGGCCGATAGGCGTGCGAATGGCATCACAGATATAAACCTCGCGCATCAGGCTTCTCCCGGTGCTTGGCCGTGGGCAGCCGCAGTGCGCGCTTCGAGGTCACGCAGGGCGGTCAATTCGGTCTCGGTGGGCTCAGCGGTGGTGCTCACCTGGTCGGCAAAGCGAATCGCCCAGCCGGTGGCGGCGACCACTTGCTCGCGGGTCACGCCGGGGTGCAGCGCAGTGACCACGAACTCATGGCTGCCCTCCTCCGGTTCCATGATGCACAGGTCGGTAATGATGCCCACCGGGCCGGCGCCGGGCAGGCCCAGACGCTTGCGCGAGTCGCCACCTTCGCCGTGCCCCACAGAGGTGATGA
Organism: Pseudomonas sp. B2021; assembly: GCF_018135665.1. Taxonomy (NCBI): domain Bacteria; kingdom Pseudomonadati; phylum Pseudomonadota; class Gammaproteobacteria; order Pseudomonadales; family Pseudomonadaceae; genus Pseudomonas; species Pseudomonas sp. B2021. The sequence goes on along the minus strand of NZ_SMOF01000001.1, from coordinate 1,693,266 downwards.
AATCGAGTTTGTCGACAAACGAACGGGACGACTGCTTCAGGATGATCAGCACGCTCTTGGCGGAACCGGCGATTTCCGGCGCGCCACCGGCACCCGGCAAACGCACTTTGGGCTGGTGATAATCACCGACCACGGTGGTGTTGATATTGCCGAAACGGTCGACCTGGGCCGCGCCGAGAAAACCCACATCAATACGCCCGCCCTGCAGCCAGTAGCGAAAGATCTCACCGGTGGGTACCACAGTGTCAGCGGTCTCCGCCAGCTCGCCATCACCGATGGACAGCGGCAATACGCTGGGCTTGGCCCCAATCGGGCCCGACTCGTAGATCAGCACCACATCCGGCGACGATGTCAGGCGCGCCAGGTTGGCGGCCTTCGATGGCAGGCCGATGCCGACGAAGCACACGGAGCCGTTCTTGAGGCGGCGTGCGGCGGCGACGGTCATCATTTCATTGGTGGAGTAAGCCATTACTTAGCCTCCTGCGCGGTGGCCAGCTTGGCCTGGAATTCACTGAAGTCGGCAGTGCCGTGGATGTATTCGTCGATCCAGGCGGTAAAGGTCCCACGGTCGCGGGCAATCGGGTCCCACGCCTGATAGAAGCGGTTATCCCGCTCGTTGTAGCCGTGCGCATAGGAAGGATGCGCACCACCGGGTACATGACACACCGCCGTCAGCGCCCAGGTCGGCAGCACGCAGCTGTTCATCGGCGCATTCAGGTCGTCGACGATTTCCTCGACGGTGACGATGCAGCGCTTGGCCGCCAGGGCCGCTTCCTTTTGCACCCCGAGAATGCCCCAGAGCAGCACGTTGCCTTTGCGGTCGGCTTTCTGCGCGTGAATCACAGTGATGTCCGGGCGCACCGATGGCACCGCCGCCAGCACTTCGCCGGTGAAGGGGCAGGTGACGGTCTTGATCAGCGGGTTGACCTTGGGCAAGTCGGAACCGGCGTAGGCACGCAACACCGCGAACGGCAGGCCGGAGGCACCGGCGACGTAGGCATTGGCCAGGTCGGCGTGGCTATGCTCTTCAATCTCCAGCGCTTGCGGCCATTGTTTCTCTACCGCGTCACGCAGGCGATGCAGGGAACCCACGCCCGGGTTGCCGCCCCAGGAGAAAATCAACTTGCGTGCACAGCCGGCACCGATCAACTGGTCGTAGATCAGGTCAGGCGTCATGCGCACCAGTGTCAGGTCTTTCTTGCCCTGACGAATGATTTCATGGCCTGCGGCCGTAGGGATCAGGTGGGTGAAGCCTTCGAGGGCGACGGTATCGCCGTCGTTCACGAAGCGCTTGACCGCATCACGCAGGGTGAGGATTTCAGCCATGGGGTTGGGCTCCCGGTGTTGATCGAAAAAGGCGCTGAGGTGGCGCCGAAGTGCTTGAAGGTTAAGCCGGGGTAATGGGCCAAACAATCCGATAATCGACTGAGTGTTCGATTATCGAACCGATTGTTGCTTAACTAACCATCGCAAAGAACAGGGTCAATGTGGGAGCTGGCTTGCCTGCGATGGCGCGAGTGAATTCAGCACCGCTATCGCAGGCAAGCCAGCTCCCACAGGGATAGTGATCGGTTTCAGGTTGCATCGGCATGGCTGACCATGCCCTTGATCACCACCGCTGCCGTGGCCAATGCCGCCGGAATCACCAGCGCCGTGAGCACCTGCTCGAAGTTCCAGCCCAGGCCCAGCAAGGTCGCGCCCATCCACGCCCCCAGGATCGCGCCGAAGCGGCCGATGCCGAGCATCCACGACACCCCGGTGGCACGTCCCTGGGTGGGGTAGAAACGTGCCGCCAGCGACGGCATCGCCGATTGCGCACCGTTGACGCACATCCCGGCGACCAGCACCAGGGTGGCCAACAGCGTGATGTTGCCCAGGCTCTGCCCCACCGCGTAGGCAAACACCCCGGCCAGCAGATAGAACGTGCCGATCACTTTGTGCGGGTTGAACCGGTCCATCGCCCAGCCCACGCCCACCGCGCTCAGCACCCCACCAAACTGGAACAACGCGCCGATAAACGCGGCCTGCTCCATGCTCGCGCCGCTGTCACGCATCAAGGTGGGGAGCCAACTGGTCAGCAGGTAAACAATCACCAGGCCCATGAAGTACGTGAGCCACAACAGCAAGGTGCCAGCGCTGTAGGTGCCCGAGAAGATCACCGCGAACACATTGCGGGCCTTGACGGTTTTTTGCTCCGGCACGCTGAAGTGAGTGGCCTGGGCGACGATGCTTGGCTCGATAGGGGCCAGGGTCTTGCGCACCTTGTCAGTGCCGCGATTGCGCACCACCAGGTAACGCGCCGACTCCGGCAGCCAAACCAACAGCACCACCGCGAGGATCAACGGCAGGATGCCGCCGATCAGTAACAGGCTGTGCCAGCCGAACGCGGGGATCAGCTTGGCCGAAATAAACCCACCGCCGGCCATGCCCAGGTTGAAGCCACAGAACATGCTGGTCACCAACAAGGATTTATGCCGCTCGGGGGTGTATTCAGAGAGCAAGGTGGTGGCATTCGGCATGCCGGCGCCCAGGCCCAGGCCGGTGAGAAAGCGCAGTACCAGCAACTGGTCGACATTGGTGCTGTAGGCCGACGCCAGGCTGAACGCACCAAACACCAACACCGCGCCGACCAGCACGACTTTGCGGCCAAAGCGGTCGGCCAGCGGGCCGGAACCGAGTGCGCCGAACACCATGCCGATCAACGCGGCGCTCATCACCGGGCCGAGGCTGGCGCGGTCGATGCCCCAGTCCTGGGACAGCGCGGGCGCGATAAAGCCCATGGCGGCCGTGTCGAGGCCGTCGAGAAAGACAATCAGGAAACACAGGATCACCACGCGCCACTGATAGCGCGAGAGTGGCTGGGCGTTGATAAAGGACTGTACGTCCAGGGTGGTACCGACAGAAGGCTGATTCATTATTTTTATTCCACACCGATGGCGGGCTGACAACCTGAGGTCGTCATTCTTATAGGGGGCAGCTCCTCAGAGCGCTGCCGCACATTAATAAGCCAAGGGAAACACCGTCAATCGAGCCAGTCGGGATCTGTGCGGTCACCGAACATCTTAGGTTAGGCAAACAGTTGCGCACTCAGCTCACGGCTGGCGCTGAGCATGCTCGGCAAAAAGCGCTGCTCCAACTCGCTGCGGCTGACCCGCCCGGCGTGGGTGCTGACATTCAGCGCGGCCAACACCTGGCCGGACGCGTCATACACCGGCACCGCGATGGAACGCAGGCCCTGCTCCAATTCCTGGTCGACAATGCACCAGCCCTGCTGACGCACCTGTTGCAGGCATTCAAATAACGCTTGCGGCGTGGTCAGAGTGCGGCTGGTCTTGGTTTGCAGGTCGGCATGGTCGAGGTAATCCTGCAGCGAGGCATCGTCGAGGGCGGCCAGCAGAATGCGGCCCATGGACGTGCAATACGCAGGCAAGCGCCCGCCTACCGAAAGGTCAACCGAGATCAGGCGCTGGGTAGTGGCAGAACGGGCGATATAAAGGATGTCATCGCCCTCCAGGGTCGCCATGTTGCAGGCTTCATGCAGTTGCTCGCTCATGCGGTCCAGATAAGGCTGGGCCGAGACAGCCAGCGGTGTGGACGACAGATAGGCATGACCGAGGGTCAGCACTTTGGGCAACAACGAATAGGTGCGCCCGTCCGTGGTGGCGTAGCCGAGCTTGATCAAGGTATGCAGGCAACGGCGCACGGCGGCGCGGGGAATTTCGGTACGGTGGCTGATCTGGGCGATGGTCAGGTGACGCTTGCGCTCCTGGAACGCCTGCACCACGGCCAGGCCACGGGCCAGGGACGTCATGAAATCCGGATCACCGGTGAATGCCTGGATACGCTTGGCCGGTGAAGCCACGATCGGCGGCGCCACTGATGCAAAGGAGTTGCGCAATTGATCGTTCATTTAAAAGGGCCTTCTCTTGTTATCACCACGGGAGGGTTGGCGGCTATTACAAGCCGTGCCGGCCGTACCGCACAAGCCAGCGGCGGCAACATTGGGCGATTATCGGACGATCATGCGATTATCGCAATTTGGCGCAGCCCCACCCGCTAACGTTTCAGATTTGCCTGATGCCTCTGTAAAGCGTAGACATCTACCCTAATGCCGATCAATCAAGCGAAATCAACGCAGAACTCATGTGGGAGCGGGGTTGCTCGCGAAGAGGTCCGCCCAGCAACATACATGTTGACTGACGCACCGCCTTCGCGAGCAAGCCCGCTCCCACATGAGATGTGCGTGTAACTCAAATGTAGACATGAAGATGACGGTGTTCACAAATAACGCGGCGGTATGTAACAAACTCCAGACATGTCGTTGACGCTTTTTAACTTCATGATGATAGTGTTATTCAAATGCGCCGCTATAATGCAACCTGTGCAGAGGTCAGCCCGGTATCACCATCGGGAGTGGAGCTCACCAGGCATTGCAGGCTGCTGGCAACGCCGGTCACAAGTACTCGCTTGAAAGAACGGCCTTCAGGCCCATGTACCAACTTGAACGGTTCGCCTGTTTTATTTGGTATCGCCCGAGCACGACTTTCAGGCATGACGCTGCGCAATCAATAAACTCAATTCAATTAGGTAATACTGTGACGAAAGATGAACTGCGCGCGGAACTTGAGCGCCAGGAGCAACGTTACAAGGATGTCTACGGCGGGGAAGTCACCACCTACGCCGCGCAACCCGAGCCGGAACGCAAGCCATGGCGTAAACGTGCCAGCCTGCTAGACCAGGCATTTGCCCAGGAAATCCAAAAGATCGAGCAGGAACTCAAGACCGAGGAGCCATAAGCGCTTCGGTTCGAGCTTCAAGAGTCGTGCTGTCTCTGCCGGTGCAGTACTGGCAGAGGGCACCTGCTTTAGCGTCCGCTGGTCAGCAACCTACATCCACCTACGAAATTTCATACAAATGTTTCAGGCATGGCGTTTTCATGAAGAAAGCCCGTCTTCTGGGGCCTGCGCTTTATAAATCAAAGACTTGCCAAAGCCCCGAAAACCCAGGGATGCGTGCGTCTTGCCGCATTTTTTTCCAGGAAGATTGTTACCGATGAGCAGCTAATGCATCGATTACTGATGTTTTCTGGCATAATCGCGCCCCCTTACGACCGGGTCAGAAAACCTTCATGATCGATTTATTCAGCGGACTGGATGCTTGGGTTCTCGTGAGCCTGTTGCTCGCCCTGGCCTTTGTCCTCGCCTTCGAGTTCATCAATGGCTTTCATGACACCGCTAACGCGGTGGCCACAGTCATCTATACCAAAGCCATGCCGCCACACTTGGCCGTGTTCTTCTCCGGGGTGTTCAATTTCCTCGGCGTATTGCTCGGTGGTGTCGGTGTCGCCTACGCCATCGTGCACTTGCTGCCGGTGGAGTTGCTGATCAATGTGAACACCGGCCATGGCTTGGCAATGGTCTTCTCGTTGTTGGCGGCGGCAATCACCTGGAACCTGGGCACCTGGTACTTCGGTATCCCCGCCTCCAGTTCCCACACCCTGATCGGCTCGATCCTCGGTGTCGGCCTGGCCAACGCGTTGATCAACGACATCCCCCTGGCTGACGGTGTGAACTGGCAGAAGGCCGTGGATATCGGCGCGTCGCTGGTGTTCTCGCCGATGGCGGGCTTCCTGGTCGCCGCCCTGGTGCTGATCGGCCTGAAGTGGTGGCGCCCGCTGTCAAAGATGCACAAGACCCCGGACCAGCGCCGCAAGCTTGACGACAAAAAGCACCCGCCGTTCTGGAACCGCCTGGTGCTGGTGATTTCGGCCATGGCTGTGAGCTTCGTGCACGGCTCCAACGATGGCCAGAAAGGCATCGGCCTGATCATGCTGGTGCTCATCGGCATCGTGCCGGCGCAGTTCGTATTGGACCTGGGCAGCACCACCTACCAGATCGAACGTACCCGCGACGCCACCCTGCACCTGAACCAGTTCTACCAGCGCAACCACGAGACCCTCGGTGAGTTCCTGGCCCTGGGCAAAAGCGTGAAGGATGACCTGCCGGGCAAGTTCCGCTGCAACCCGCAGCAGACCGAACCGACGATCAACGCGCTGCTGGGCACCCTCAAGGGCGTCTCGGACTACCACTCGCTGACGGCCGACCACCGCATCGAAGTGCGTCGTTACCTGCTTTGCCTGGATGACACCGCGAAGAAAGTCGGCAAGCTGCCAGGCCTGGACTCCCGTGAGAAGTCCGACCTCGACAAGCTGCGCAAAGACCTGACCGCCACCACCGAGTACGCCCCGTTCTGGGTGATCCTCGCGGTCGCACTGGCCCTGGGCCTGGGCACCATGGTGGGCTGGAAGCGCGTGGTGCTGACCATCGGTGAGAAGATCGGCAAGCAAGGCATGACCTATGCCCAGGGCATGTCGGCGCAAATCACCACGGCCACCATGATCGGCTTTGCCAATATCTTCGCCCTGCCAGTGTCCACCACTCACGTCCTGTCTTCTGGCGTGGCGGGCACGATGGTTGCCAACAAGAGCGGCCTGCAAGGTGGCACGGTCAAGACCATCCTGATGGCTTGGGTATTGACCTTGCCAGCGACCGTAGGCCTCTCGGCCGGATTGTTCTGGTTGGCGTCCAAGGCATTGGGCAACTGATAGCCAGCCGGCAATAAAAAAGGTGCGATCCGCGAGGGTCGCACCTTTTTTTATGTTCCAAGCGCACCGTAGTCCACCTGTGGCAAGGCATCTTGCCCCCGTGGCGACCGGACAGCCGACACATACCTACCTGACACCCCGCAGTCAAACTGTGGGAGCTGACTTGCCTGCGATGGCGGCCTGACAGTCAACACAGTTGGGCCGTGTACATATCCATTGCTGCGGTAACGGCCACTTAGGGTTCCGCCCTGACGGCGGCTCACTTTGGAAAAGCCGGAATGCCGGCCCAGCCCAAAGTAACCAAAGGGCTCTTG
>NZ_SMOF01000001.1:1662442-1686308 GCF_018135665.1 Pseudomonas sp. B2021 | reverse complement strand
AAAAAAAGGGCGACCGAAGTCGCCCAAAATGCCTTGCGTGCTCATGTAACCCGGAAAAACTTAAGGTTTTTTACGCTTGTTCGCGTCTTTCCAGATAAAAAATCCAAACCCTACAAAAAACAACACCATGAGGCTAACAGTCAGCACTCCGGCAAAAACCACATTATCGAAAAACATGACCGGCCTCCTGCACTTGCCCTGTTGCGATAGGGCTAAGTTAATGGAGAAGGCGCGGTGGAAAATTGACCAGGATCAATATCGCCCACAACGGCGCGTAAAGAAGGGGAATAACTGACCTGCATCAACGGATGCAGGGTGTTTCAACGCTTTTTCGGTTTGTTCTTGGGCTTTTTCTTGGGCTTGCCCAGAGGCATGGCTTGTTCAAAGGCTTGGCGCACTTCATTCAAGCGTTTGTCATTGAGGTCGTGCACGCGCTTGGCGCGTTCGGCGTTCAGGTCGATCAGCTTGTCGTCATCACTCATGGCTTGGCTTACGTCGTGGCGGGAATGCCTCAATAATGCGGCCTGCCCCGCCCGACGGCAATTAAGCGGGCGACAAAATGCAGGCCATCGACCAGAATCAGCGCTTTCTACCCTGCCCAGGAGGCGCATCCAGGTGGCCTTGCACAACGACCTTCCGCCACTGTTGGCCCTGCGCGCCTTCGAAGCCGTGGCGCGCCACTTGAGTTTTATCAAGGCGGCCAACGAGTTGTCGGTGACCCAAAGTGCCCTAAGCCACCAGGTGCATAAGCTTGAACACCACTTGGGCAAGCCGCTGTTTATCCGGCGTACCCGTGCGATTGACCTGACGTTGGCGGGGCAAGCGTACTACGAGCAGATCCGCCCTGCCCTGGACGCCATCGCCGCAGCGACCCGTAACCAACGGGGTGCGCCCAGCGCCAATGTGTTGCGTATCGGCTTGCTGGCGTCCTTTGCCACGCTGTGGCTGGCGCCGCGCCTGGCCGAGTTTCTACAGCGCTACCCGCATATCCAGGTGGAGTTGCTGCCCGCGATTCAATTGGCCAACGTCGCCACGGCCGAGGTTGACCTTGCCATCCGCTACGGCAAGGGCGACTGGCCCGATGTGCACGCCACGCGCCTGATGGCCGAAACCCTGTCACCCGTATGCAGCCCTGCATTCAAAGCCCGGCAGGTCGCCAGTGGCGCGTTGTTGATGGCGACCTCGCACCGTCCTTTCGAGTGGACCGATTGGTCCGCCCATTACCAGGTCAACCTCGATCACCACCCCCGCGTGATGCTGCATGACTACAACATCGTGGTCGAAGCAAGCGTGGCCGGCCAGGGAATCGCCATGGGCCGCCATCGCCTGATCGAACGCAGGCTCCAGGACGGCAGCCTGGTGGAGGCTTTTGACTGGCCGCCCTATCACAGCGACATCGGCTATTGGCTGATCGCCCCCCAGGGGCCGCTCAGTGAGGCGGCTGAATGCTTCAGCCAGTGGTTAAAACAAGCGTGCGCCGACGCGTGAGTTTTTTCGATACGTCGAGTGAGATCTATCCGTTTGTCGCCCCTCGCCACCGCCAACATGCTGGAACCTTCTGACACCAGAGGGTTTGACCATGACCGACTCCATCCGCCAGCGCGTACACGCCCTCGGCCTGACACTGCCCACGCCCAGCCAACCCGCGGCCAACTACATCAATCATGTGAGCAGCCAGCATCAACTGTTCATCTCCGGGCAAATTCCCCTGCTCGATGGCAAACCCGCCTACCTTGGCCGCCTGGGTGACTCCCTCAGCGATGAAGATGGCGCCCAAGCGGCAGAACTGGCGGCGCTGGGCCTGCTGGGGCAATTAAGCGATGCGCTGGGCGATGACCTGTCGCGGGTGGTGCGCGTCCTGCGTCTGGGTGTGTTCATTGCCAGCAGCGCCGATTTCCAGCGCCAGAGCGTGGTCGCCAATGGCGCCTCGAACCTGCTGGTCAACGCCCTCGGCGACAAGGGTCGACACGTGCGCACTGCCGTAGGGGTCTGCAGTTTGCCGGCTGGCGTCGCCGTGGAGGTAGATGCCATTTTCGAGCTGCAGCCATGAGCCCGCTGCAAGTGCAGCACTTGCGAGAGGCCACGCCCGGTTGCCAATCCGGCATCGTGCACTTCAACCACGCCGGGGCATCCTTGCCCAGCCAGGCGACGCTCGACGCCATCATCGACCAGCTGCAACGCGAAGCGCGCGACGGCCCGATGGAGGCCGGCGAACAAGGTGCCGTCTTAGTGGAAAAGGCCCGCCGAGCCGCCGGGCAACTGCTCAATGCGCCCGCTTCGTCGATTGCCTTCGCCAGCAGTGGCTCCACGGCCTGGAGCATGGCCTTCCAGGCGCTGGGGCCGTGGCAGCCGGGCGATCGAATTCTAGTGGGGCGCCATGAATGGGGCGGTAACCTGGCGAGCATGGAACTGGCCGTTCAAGCCGGGGCGCGGGTGGAGGTCATCCCGTGCGATGCCAGCGGCGCCGCCTGCCCGGTGGCACTGGAGGCAATGCTCGATGCCAAGGTGAAGCTGATCGACCTCACCTGGCTGCCGGCCAACGGGGGGTTGATCAACCCGGCCCAGGCCATCGGCGATGTGGCCAGGCGGCATGCCATTCCCTACTTCATCGACGCGGGCCAGGCCGTCGGCCAACTGCCGGTGGATGTGCAAGCGTTGCAGTGCGATGTGCTCAAGTCTGCCGGCCGCAAACATCTGCGCGGGCCTCGCGGTACCGCACTGCTGTACATCCGGCCGGAGTTCCTCCAGCACCTGAACCCGGCCCAACGCGACGTGTTTTCAGCGCCCTGGACCGCCGAAGGCTTCGACCTGCGCAACGACGCGCGACGCTTTGAAACCAGCGAAGTGTCCTTCGCCCTGCTGGCCGGCCTGGGCAACGCGTTGCACGAGATCAATCAACTGGGAATTGAGCGGGTATGGCAAAGAGTCTTGCAGACCAGCGCGCGAATCCGCGAAGCACTGCGTCAGATACCGGGGATTAGCTTGCACGACTTGGGCAACACGCATTCAGGCTTGATCGCGTTCAACCTGGCCGGCTGGGATAGTTTTGAACTCAAACAATGCCTGGGGTCAAAGCGCATCAACATCGGCGCCAATGGCGTGGCCTACACCCCGCTGGACATGCAAGCGCGTGGGTTGACCAGCATTGCGCGCATCTCGGTCAGCCCGCTCAACACCGATGACGAGATTGAGTTGCTGGTGAAGGCCCTGCGCGAACTGAAGGGCTAGACCTCGATATCCACCCACAGTCCCTGGCGCGGCGCGTCTTCGATCAGCGGCGCCACGGGCACGGTGTTGTCAGCGTTGAGCAAGTCGCCAGGAATCGGCAAATGCTGCTGCGCGTCGTCGTCGGCTTCACGCCGGCGTTTCTGCTGCTCCTGCTGGCGCCGCTGCTCTTCGCGCAACAGAAAGGTCGATTGCTCGGCATCGCCTTTTTTCAGGTCGATCGTGCTCTCGTTGGAGCCCGCTTGAACGGGCACCACCGGCGGAATATCCGGCTTCTGGCGTGCCGGGTCGAGTTGCGACGTGACCGGCACAACGCTGACGGGCAGCATGGGTGGCAGCATGATAATTATTCTCCTGATCAACAGGCTGTCGGCGGGTGGCAGGGTGACTTGAGCACCCGCGTGCCAAGCTGTGACTCAGTCGACACTCTCAAGTGCCCGCCATCCGTCGATTCAATTTCCGCCGGCCCGTACAAACAGCGTAGTTTTTGTCAGAGTTCTTGGGCGCCGGGCCGTGTTCCGTTAACATAGTCGGCTTTTTCACGGCGGGAGTCAGGCAGCATGGCGCAGCAGTATCAACCGGGGCAACGCTGGATTAGTGACAGCGAAGCAGAGCTGGGGTTAGGCACCGTTCTGGCACAGGACGGCCGCTTGTTGACCGTGCTCTATCCGGCCACTGGCGACACGCGCCAGTATGCGCTACGGAATGCGCCCCTCACTCGCGTGAGGTTTTCGCCGGGTGACACCATCACCCATTTCGAAGGCTGGAAAATGACCGTACAGGAAGTCGACGACGTCGATGGCCTGCTGGTCTACCACGGCCTCAATGGGCAGAACGAGCAGGTCACCCTGCCGGAAACCCAACTGTCCAACTTCATCCAGTTCCGCCTGGCCAGTGACCGTCTGTTCGCCGGGCAGATTGACCCGCTGGCGTGGTTCTCGCTGCGCTACCACACCCTGGAACACACCAGCCGCCAGTTGCAGTCCTCGCTGTGGGGCCTGGGTGGCGTACGCGCCCAACCGATTGCCCACCAACTGCACATCGCCCGCGAAGTCGCTGACCGTATCGCGCCACGCGTATTGCTGGCGGACGAAGTGGGCTTGGGCAAGACCATCGAAGCGGGCCTGGTGATCCATCGCCAACTGCTCTCGGGCCGTGCCAGCCGCGTACTGATCCTGGTTCCGGAAAACCTGCAGCACCAATGGCTGGTGGAAATGCGCCGCCGCTTCAACCTGCAGGTTGCGCTGTTCGATGAAGAGCGCTTTATCGAAAGCGATGCCACCAACCCGTTCGAAGACACCCAGCTTGCACTCGTTGCGCTGGAATGGCTGGTGGACGACGAGAAGGCCCAGGACGCGCTGTTCGCCGCCGGTTGGGACTTGCTCGTGGTCGACGAAGCCCACCACCTGGTGTGGCACGAAGACAAGGCCAGCGCCGAATACTCGCTGGTCGAACAGCTGGCCGAAGTGATTCCTGGCGTGCTGCTGCTGACTGCCACCCCGGAACAATTGGGCCAGGACAGCCACTTTGCGCGCCTGCGCCTGCTGGACCCGAACCGCTTCCACGACCTGCAAGCCTTCCGCGCCGAGAGCGAAAACTATCGCCCGGTGGCCGAAGCCGTGCAGGAGCTGCTGGACAAGGGCCGCCTGTCGCCGACCGCGCACAAGACCATTCAAGGCTTCCTCGGCGACGAAGGTGAAGCCCTGCTCACCGCCGTCAACGATGGCGACAGCGAAGCCAGTGCCCGCCTGGTGCGTGAACTGCTGGACCGCCACGGCACCGGCCGCGTGCTGTTTCGCAACACCCGCGCCGCGGTGCAAGGCTTCCCCGAGCGCAAGCTGCACGCCTACCCGCTGCCGAACCCGGACGAATACCTCGAACTGCCCCTGGGCGAACACGCCGAGCTGTACCCGGAAGTCAGCTTCCAGGCGCAACCGGACATCGAGGAAGAGAACCGCTGGTGGCGCTTCGACCCACGGGTCGAGTGGCTGATCGACCAGCTGAAAATGCTCAAGCGCACCAAGGTCCTGGTGATCTGCGCCCACGCCGAAACCGCCATGGACCTGGAAGACGCCCTGCGCGTGCGCTCCGGCATTCCGGCCACGGTGTTCCACGAGGGCATGAACATCCTGGAGCGTGACCGCGCGGCGGCTTATTTTGCCGATGAAGAGTTCGGTGCCCAGGTACTGATCTGCTCGGAAATCGGCAGTGAAGGCCGCAACTTCCAGTTTTCCCATCACCTGGTGCTGTTCGACCTGCCGTCCCACCCCGACCTGCTGGAACAGCGCATCGGGCGTCTGGACCGGATCGGCCAGAAACACGTGATCGAACTGCACGTGCCCTACCTGGAAACCAGCCCGCAAGAGCGCCTGTTCCAGTGGTACCACGAAGCGCTCAATGCCTTCCTCAACACCTGCCCGACCGGCAACGCCTTGCAGCATCAGTTCGGCCCACGCCTGCTGCCCTTGCTGGAAGCTGCCGACGACAGCGAGTGGCAAGCCCTGATCGACGAAGCCCGTGCCGAGCGCGAGCGCCTGGAGCAGGAGTTGCACACCGGTCGCGACCGCTTGCTGGAACTCAACTCCGGCGGCGCCGGCGAAGGCGATGCGCTGGTCGAGGACATCCTCGAACAAGACGACCAGTTCGCCCTGCCGATCTACATGGAAACCCTGTTCGACGCGTTCGGCATCGACAGCGAAGACCATTCGGAAAACGCGCTGATCCTCAAGCCCAGCGAAAAAATGCTCGACGCCAGCTTCCCCCTGGGCGACGACGAAGGTGTGACCATCACCTACGACCGTAACCAGGCGCTGTCGCGCGAAGACATGCAATTCATCACCTGGGAGCACCCGATGGTGCAAGGCGGCATGGACCTGGTGCTGTCCGGTTCCATGGGCAACACCGCCGTGGCGCTGATCAAGAACAAGGCGCTCAAGCCAGGCACCGTATTGCTTGAACTGCTGTATGTCAGCGAAGTGGTCGCCCCGCGCTCCCTGCAACTGGGCCGCTACCTACCGCCGGCCGCCTTGCGCTGCCTACTGGATGCCAACGGCAATGACCTGTCGGGCCGCGTGTCGTTCGTGACCTTGAATGACCAGCTGGAAAGCGTGCCACGGGCCAGCGCGAACAAATTCGTGCAGGCGCAGCGGGACCAACTCACACCGCGCATCAACGCCGGCGAAGAGAAGATCGCCCCACGTCACGCCGAACGCGTGGCCGAAGCCAAGCGTCGCCTCGCGGCAGACACCGACGAAGAGCTGGCGCGCCTGACCGCGTTGCAAGCGGTCAACCCGACCGTGCGCGACAGCGAGCTGGTTGCCCTGCGCAACCAACGCGAGCAAGGCCTGGCCATGCTTGATAAAGCGGCGTTGCGACTGGAAGCGATTCGGGTGCTGGTGGCAGGTTGATAAACCGCTGAACGTAAAAGGCCCGCTTAGTGCGGGCCTTTTTAGAGATCGTTCCCACGCTCTGTGTGGGAATGCATCATGTGACGCTCTGCGTCACGACTTTAAAGCGGACGCAGAGCGTCCAGAGCGGCGTTCCCACGCAGAGCATGGGAACGATCACTCGGTCTCACGCCGTTACCGCAGTTGCCGGCATCTCAACCGCACTCAACCCTTCCTTCATCCGCTTGGCATCGCGCACAAAACTGCGCGAGGCCTGGAACAGAAACAGCATGGTCAAGAACAGCGCCACCGGAATCAGGTACATGGCGTCATGCAAGCCCACGGCTTTATAAGCCTCGGTCATCTGCTGCGCCCCGTCCGCATACATCGCCGAATGAGCAAAGTGATCGGACAGCGCCCCGACCACCACCGGCCCCATGCCACCGCCGAGCAAATACAGCCCGGCAAAAAACAGCGCCATCGCCGTCGCGCGCAAACGCGGTTCTACCACGTCCTGGATCGCGGTATACACGCAGGTATAGAAGTTGTAGGCAAACAACCAGCCCACACTGAACAGCGCGACAAACACCCCGATTTCGACACGCCCGGCATGCAATGCCCAGGCGGTGGTAACCGTGGAGATGATCAAGCTGAACGCGGCAAACAACAACCGGCCATTGGCGACACGCTGATGAATCTTGTCGGCAATCCAGCCGCCCAGCGTCAATCCCACCAGGCCGGTCAGGCCGACGATGACGCCGGTCGCGACGGCCGCGTCCTGCAACGGCATAAGGAAATAGCGTTGCAGCATCGGCACCAGGAATGAGTTGCACGCATAGGTAGCGAAGTTAAAGCACAACCCGGCCAGCACCAGCCACAGGAAGGTCGGCACGGCCAGCACGCGGCGGATCGGGCGGTCGACGCGCTCCTGGGAAACCTGCACGGTTTCCGCCGCGCCGCGCTTGGGTTCTTTTATGTAGAACATAAACACCGCCAGGATCAGCCCCGGCACCGCCGCGATAAAGAAGGGCGCGCGCCAGCTGTCGAACGCCTTGACCATCGCACCGATCGTAAAGAACGCCAGCAACAGGCCCAACGGCAGGCCAAGCATGAAAATCCCCATGGCTCGGGCGCGGCGGTGGGCGGGAAACAGGTCGCCAATCAGCGAATTGGCCGCCGGTGCATAGCTGGCTTCGCCAATGCCAATGCCCATGCGCACCAGCAGGAAGGTCCAGAAACTGCCGACCATGCCATTGACCGCCGTCAGCCCGCTCCAGGCAAACAGGCCCCAGCCCATCAACTTGCTGCGTGAACCGGTGTCGGCCAGGCGCCCCAGCGGCAGCCCGGCAATGGCGTAGACGATGGTAAAGGCGGTGCCGATGATACCGAGCTGAAAGTCGCTCAAGTGCCATTCCATGCGGATGGGCTCGATGATGATCGCGGGAATGGTACGGTCAAAGAAATTGAACAGGTTGGCGAGGAACAGCAGGAACAGAATGCGCCAGGCATTCGCCGCTTGGGTCGAGTTCTGCATGGGTCCGTCTCTTTTATTGTTATGAGAGCTGCGATGCCCGGTGCATCCTGCTCAGGTCACTGCAACATAGTCAGGCTGGCGGTGATTGTCTGTAATGATTCGTAAAGCTGATAGGGCATGATTTCACCCAGGCAACAGGGGATTTTGCCCACGAAAATATAAGTGCGTACCCCTCTTCCCAACGGCCATGGCACGGATAGAATGGCGAGCCTTTCGCAGCACCCTCCTCCTACTTTTCTTATTGATGACGCCCATGTCCGAAGCCAGTCCGTGTCTGAATTGCGGTGCCTGCTGTTCACACTTTCGCGTGTCTTTCTTTTGGGGTGAGTGCGCCTCGTCCGGAGGCACGGTGCCCGATGAGCTGGTGGTGCAGATCAACCCCAGCCGCGTGGCGATGATCGGCACCGACCGCAAGCCGGCACGGTGCTGCAGCCTTGAAGGTGAAGTCGGACAAGCCACCAGTTGCTCAATTTATGAACAACGCTCCAGTGTATGCCGTGAGTTCGAGGCGTCTTGGAGCCAGGGCGTGCAAAATGTCGATTGCGACGCCGCCCGTGCCGCATTTGGCCTGGCCCCGCTGGAGGCCCCGCACTTCGAACTCGACCTGCCCATCAGCGCTTAGCACCAAACGCTATGGAAGGCATATCAAAATAATTTGAGATCAAAACGCCATTACTGATGGCAAATTTCGAGAGACTCCTATACTCGACCTCATGGGTCATCGCCGCTGGCAGTGACAGGGCTCTGTGACGGGATAAGCTATGGAATGGCTGGGGCAGCATTTTTTTACCGACCTTCCAGACAGCGGGCATTTATTGCTCAATTGCACTCATAACCCGTTTCTGGTGCTGCTGGCGTACCTGGTCGCCTGCGCGGCGGGTTTCGGTACCCTGGACATGGCCGAACGTGTCGGCCATGTCGAAGACCCCACCGCCCGCCGCCATTGGCGCTGGCTGGGTGCGGGTTGCCTGGCAGGCGGCATCTGGTCGACCCACTTCATCAGCATGCTGGCCTTCCAAGCGCCCATTGCCATTCACTACGAACTGATCATGACGTTCGTCTCGCTGCTGATTGCCCTGATCGCCTCGCTGCTCGCCATGCAGACCCTCAGTCATACCCACCTGCGTTTTCATCAGTACCTGGTGGCTTCGGTGTGGATGGGGCTGGGTATCGCGCTGATGCACTACGTGGGCATGTCGGCCATGCGTTCCCAAGCCCAGGTGTACTTCGAAACGCGGCTGTTTTTGGCCTCGGTGGCGATTGCCATGGGCGCCAGCCTGGCGGCGTTGTTGCTGTCCAGTTACCTGCGCAATGGGGCCGGCGTGTTTCACCAACTGCTCAAATACGCCGCCAGCCTGGTGCTCGGC
The DNA here is from genome assembly GCF_018135665.1 of Pseudomonas sp. B2021. NCBI lineage: Bacteria > Pseudomonadati > Pseudomonadota > Gammaproteobacteria > Pseudomonadales > Pseudomonadaceae > Pseudomonas > Pseudomonas sp. B2021. The sequence goes on along the minus strand of NZ_SMOF01000001.1, from coordinate 1,676,796 downwards.
GCCGGGATCCTGAGCATGCACTTCACCGGCATGGCGGCCATGCAAATGCTGGTGCCCAGCGGCACGGATCTGTCGTTGCGGGCCGATGACAACCCGATTCAACTGGGCCTCTCAGTCGCGATGATCACCTTGCTGGTGATCGGCAGCAGCGTCAGCGCAGCCCTGGCCGACAAGAAGCTGCAACACAAGGAGCGCGACCTGCGCCGGGTCAACGCGCTGCTCAGCGAACTCGACCAGGCCCGCGCCTCGCTGCAACAAGTGGCCCACTTCGACGCGTTGACCAGCCTGCTCAACCGCCGTGGTTTCAATCAGATCTTCGCGGAGAAAGTCGCGGAAAAAACCCGCACTCAGGGCATGATGGCGGTGATCTTCCTCGATATCGACCACTTCAAGCGTATCAATGACAGCCTGGGCCATGATGCGGGCGACCAGCTGCTCACGGTGCTCGCCGGGCATATCAAAGGTTCGATACGCAGCCATGAAGATGTGGTGGCACGCTTTGGCGGCGATGAGTTCTGCATCCTGGTCAATATTCATCACCGCGACGAAGCCCGGCACATGGCCCAGCGCATCATGCAGAAGATGAAAGAACCCATCGAACTGGCCGGTCGGCGCATGGTGATGACCACCAGCATCGGCATCAGCCTGTTTCCCGAAGACGGCCACACCTGCGAAGAACTGCTTAAAACCGCCGACCTGGCGCTGTACCAATCCAAGGATGCCGGGCGCAATTGCTTGAACTTCTTCAGTTCCAACCTTAAAACCCGTGCCTTTCTTGAGCTGCAACTGGAAGAAGAACTGCGCGCCGCCTTACGTACGCGCAGCCAGTTGGTGCTGTTTTATCAACCGATCTTCGACATGAAGCTGGGCAAGGTCACGCGCCTGGAAGCCCTGGTGCGCTGGCAACACCCCCAACACGGGCTGCTGGCCCCGGACCGCTTTATCGGCATTGCCGAGAACAACGGGCTGATCGCCGAGCTGGACCACTGGGTATTGCGCCAGGCCTGTCACGACCTGAGCCTGTTGTCTGACCGGGGCTACACCGAGTTGATCATGGCGGTGAACTGCTCGGCGTTGAACCTGGCGCGTGACGAACTGGCCGATGAAATCGAAGACGCCCTGCGCTTCGCCGGCATCGGCACCAACCGCCTGGAACTGGAAGTCACTGAAAACGCGTTGATGGGCAATATCAGCAGCACCCTGGCCCTGTTGCGGCAGATTCGCGCCCTGGGTGTGTCACTGGCCATCGATGACTTCGGCACCGGCTATTCGTCGCTGGCTTACCTCAAGCGCTTGCCGCTCAACACCTTGAAGATCGACCGCTCGTTTATCCAGGACATCCCCAAATCCACCGCAGACAGCGAAATTGTCCAAGCGATTATTGGCATGGCCCACACCCTGCATTTGCAGGTGGTCACCGAAGGCGTGGAAACCCAGGCGCAGTTCGAGCTGCTGCTCAAGCATGGCTGCGACTACATCCAGGGCTACCTGCTCAGCCCGGCGGTGCCCTTCGACGACATCATCGGCGTGATGCAGGGGATTGCCATGCGTAATCCGCTATATCCGCTCAGCGTGGAAGGCAAAGACGCTCCACCGCCAAACGACCCAGCTGCGGGACGTATCGGCCCGCCTTCTATTGTCAGGCCGATCCGCTGAGACCAAGACGCGCAAGCTGACGATTTGAATGCGCGCGCTGCAGCGCTGAGTCATACGCCGAAACAATTGCGCGGCTATTTCCCGACGACCTGAACTGTGCCCGTGACGTTTACGTCACCCTCGCCTGTGATCTTTCGCTACGGCAAGGTGCCATCACGCGATAAGCGGTTACTCCCCTACACACTTCACCGCGTGAAAAATACGCACCTTTTTAGTGCTGGCAATTCTTACGCCGCCCTTTCCTGGATCAGAATCCATGGCGAGACCACCACTGCCCACAAGCTCGGATCACGTTCCACCAGGTCCAACGCCCGCGATGCAGACACTTCGCCAAGACTCCCGGCAGCTAGCCAGGCGGCGACTTTGTCACGGTTGTCTTCGGCCATTCCTTCGGCGGCCTCGATCAAATCCAGGCTGGCATCGACCCACAATAGGGCACCCTTGGCAAAGAACGGTTCAAGCTCCTTCCAGGAAATTTCGGCTGTTTCACCGAGCAGCTTGGCATAGAGGGTGCTTGGTTCTTGCGTCATGGGAATTCACCTGAGTAAAAAATCGGCGCAATCATAGCCCCGTCGCTCAGGCAGAAAAACCCAGTAGCAAATGAAGTAGCGATTGAAAGCGCCAGGAAAGCCAAGGAATGCCTTGAAAGCTGTTAGCAACCCGCCGCGATTCTGTCTTTTTCTTTCATTTAAGCGACATACCCAGGTTTTGCCCCCAGCTGCCAGCTTTTCAAGCGATCAGCCAGCGCTCTACACTGTACCGGTACAGTTGCCAGGGCAATGCCGGGGGGATATCCGCGATATCTGATCCGGTTCTGCAGCTCACAAGGCCGCTAGAACTATAAAAAATACAACAGTAAGAGTGGAGCACTATGAATAAGGCTACTAAGCAGATTTCCAAACTGTTTGCCGCTATGGTCCTGGCTGGGGTTGCCGGCCATTCGTTCGCAGCCGACACCATCAAGATCGGCATCGCCGGTCCCAAGACCGGTCCGGTGACGCAATACGGCGACATGCAATTCATGGGTGCCAAGCAAGCCATCAAAGACATCAACGCCAAGGGCGGCGTAGACGGCAAGATGCTTGAAGCCAAGGAATACGACGACGCTTGCGATCCAAAACAAGCTGTGGCCGTTGCCAACAAAGTGGTCAATGATGGCGTCAAGTTCGTCGTCGGCCACCTCTGCTCCAGCTCCACTCAGCCAGCGTCGGATATTTATGAAGACGAAGGCGTCATCATGATTACCCCGGCTGCCACCAGCCCTGAAATCACTTCCCGTGGCTACAAGCTGATCTTCCGCACCATTGGTCTGGACAGCGCACAAGGCCCGGCAGCCGGCAACTACATCGCCGACCACGTGAAGCCGAAAATCGTCGCCGTCCTGCACGACAAGCAGCAATACGGTGAAGGTATCGCCAGCGCCGTGAAGAAGACCCTTGAAGAAAAAGGCACCAAGGTTGCCGTCTTCGAAGGCCTGAACGCCGGTGACAAAGACTTCTCCTCGATCATCCAGAAACTCAAGCAAGCCAATGTCGACTTCGTCTACTACGGCGGCTACCACCCTGAGCTGGGCCTGATCCTGCGCCAAGCCAAGGAAAAAGGCCTGAACGCCAAGTTCATGGGCCCGGAAGGCGTGGGTAACGACTCCATCTCGCAAATCGCCCAAGGCGCTTCCGAAGGCCTGCTGGTGACCCTGCCGAAATCCTTCGACACCGACCCTGCCAACAAAGCCATCGTTGAAGAGTTCGCCAAGAACAAGCAGGACCCAACCGGTCCGTTCGTGTTCCCGGCCTACTCGGCAGTTGAAGTGATTGCCGGTGGTATTGCTGCGGCCAAAAGCGAAGACACCGCCAAAGTGGCCGAGGCCATCCACGCCGGTACCTTCAAGACCCCTACGGGCGACCTGAGCTTCGACGCCAAGGGCGACCTGAAGGACTTCAAGTTCGTGGTCTACGAATGGCACTTCGGTAAACCAAAAACCGAAGTTTCCCCTCAGTAAGCCAGGCGTTACTGGTCAACAAGCCCACTGTGCAAGCAGTGGGCTTTGTTTTACGAGGTTTATGGGCCATGTCACCCGCGATCCGGGCGCTGGCTCACCTGAAAATCTTAAAACCGTCACCAGCGGTTCGCTGGCAAACGCTTTGTGCAACCTGGTCACAGAACAGGGCACCGAGCCGGAAATGACTCCACCAGTGAAATGCGTATCGGGTTTTTAGGAGCGCTGTAATGCCTGAGATCTATCATTTTTTCCAACAGCTGGTTAATGGCCTGACCATTGGCAGCACCTATGCCTTGATAGCCATTGGCTACACAATGGTTTACGGCATCATTGGAATGATCAACTTCGCCCATGGCGAGGTGTACATGATTGGTTCCTACGTGGCCTTCATCGCCCTTGCCGGGCTGGCCATGATGGGGATCCACTCCCTGCCGCTGTTGATGACCGCTGCGTTTTTGGCATCGATCATCGTGACCAGTGCCTATGGCTACAGCATCGAGCGGGTTGCCTACCGTCCCCTGCGGGGCAGCAACCGTTTGATCCCGCTGATTTCTGCCATCGGCATGTCGATTTTCCTGCAGAACACCGTATTGCTGTCCCAGGACTCCAAGGACAAGTCCATTCCCAACCTGATTCCGGGGAGCATCTCCTTCGGCCCGGGTGGCGCACAAGAAGTGCTGATTTCGTACATGCAGATTCTGGTTTTCGTGGTCACCCTGGTGGCCATGCTGGGCCTGACGCTGTTCATCTCCCGCTCCCGTCTGGGGCGCGCCTGCCGGGCCTGTGCCGAAGACATCAAGATGGCCAACCTGCTGGGCATCAACACCAACAACATCATCGCCCTGACCTTCGTCATTGGTGCTGCGCTGGCGGCCGTGGCGGCCGTGTTGCTGAGCATGCAATACGGCGTGATCAACCCCAACGCCGGCTTCCTGGTGGGCCTCAAGGCCTTTACCGCGGCGGTATTGGGCGGCATCGGCAGCATTCCGGGCGCCATGCTCGGCGGGCTGGTGCTGGGTGTGGCCGAAGCCTTTGGCGCCGATATCTTCGGTGACCAGTACAAGGACGTCGTCGCGTTCGGCCTGTTGGTTCTGGTGCTGTTGTTCCGTCCGACCGGCATCCTGGGCCGTCCGGAGGTTGAGAAAGTATGAGCAGATATCTTAAATCGGCGTTTTTCAGCGCCTTGCTGGTCTGGGCCGTGGCCTTTCCGGTACTCGGTCTCAAGCTGAGCATTGTCGGCATCAACCTTGAAGTGCATGGCACCGGGCCTGTCACCCTGACCGTCATCGCGCTGTGTTCGGTGCTGATGTTCCTGCGTGTACTGTTCACCCAGCAGGTTGGAGCCCTGTTCAAGGGCAACCGTGGCCCGTTGGTGTCGCCCAAGGTCAGCCAATTTCTGACCCTGCCGCGCACCCAGCGCTACATCATCATCGGGCTGATCATCGCGGCGCTGATCTGGCCGTTCTTCGGCTCGCGCGGCGCGGTCGACATTGCCACGCTGATCCTGATCTACGTGTTGCTGGGCCTGGGCCTGAACATCGTGGTGGGCCTGGCGGGCCTGCTCGACCTGGGTTATGTGGGCTTTTACGCCGTGGGTGCCTACACCTACGCGCTGCTCTCGCATTACCTGGGCTGGAGCTTCTGGATCTGCCTGCCACTGGCCGGTATGGCGGCGGCGACGTTCGGCTTCCTGCTGGGCTTCCCGGTGCTGCGCCTGCGCGGTGACTACCTGGCCATCGTGACCCTGGGCTTCGGCGAAATCATTCGCCTGTTCCTGCGTAACCTTACCGACATCACCGGTGGCCCCAACGGCATCAGCAGCATCCCCAAGCCGACATTCTTCGGGCTGTCGTTCGACCGCAGCGCCGCCGAAGGCATGCAGACCTTCCACGAGTACTTCGGGATTGCCTACAACCCGGTGAGCAAAGTGGTGTTCCTGTACCTGGTCGCGCTGTTGCTGGCATTGGCGGCCCTGTTCGTGATCAACCGCCTGCTGCGCATGCCCATCGGGCGCGCGTGGGAAGCGTTGCGCGAAGATGAAATCGCCTGCCGCGCCCTGGGCCTGAACCCGACCATCATCAAGCTTTCCGCATTCACCCTGGGCGCTGCGTTCGCAGGTTTTGCCGGCAGCTTCTTCGCCGCTCGCCAAGGCCTGGTGACGCCGGAATCGTTCACCTTTATCGAGTCGGCGATCATTCTCGCCATCGTGGTATTGGGTGGCATGGGCTCGCAACTGGGCGTGATCCTCGCGGCCATCGTGATGATCCTGCTGCCGGAAATGATGCGTGAGTTCAGCGAATACCGCATGTTGATGTTCGGCGCCATGATGGTGCTGATGATGATCTGGCGTCCTCAAGGCCTGCTGCCCATGCAACGTCCACACATGGAGCTGCGCAAATGAGCCGCGAGATCCTGAAAGTCGAAAACCTGAGCATGCGCTTCGGCGGTTTGCTGGCGGTCAATGGCGTGGCCCTGACCGTCAAAGAGAAACAAGTGGTAGCACTGATCGGCCCCAACGGCGCCGGCAAGACCACGGTGTTCAACTGCCTCACCGGTTTCTACAAGCCGAGCGGTGGCAGCATCCTGCTGGACGGCCAACCGATCCAGGGCCTGGCCGGCCACGAAATCGCCCGCAAAGGCGTGGTGCGGACCTTCCAGAACGTGCGGTTGTTCAAGGACATGACGGCAGTCGAGAACCTGTTGATCGCCCAGCACCGTCACTTGAACACCAACTTCTTCGCCGGCCTGTTCAAGACCCCGGCGTTCCGCAAAAGCGAGCGCGAGGCCATGGAATACGCGGCGTACTGGCTGGACAAGGTCAACCTGACCGAGTTCGCCAACCGCCCCGCCGGCACCCTCGCCTACGGCCAGCAACGGCGCCTGGAAATCGCCCGTTGCATGATGACCCGCCCGCGCATCCTGATGCTCGACGAACCTGCCGCCGGCCTGAACCCCAAGGAAACCGAAGACCTCAAGGCGCTGATCAGTGTGCTGCGTGAGGAAAACAACGCCACGGTGCTGTTGATCGAACACGACATGAAACTGGTCATGAGCATCTCCGACCACATCGTGGTGATCAACCAGGGCACGCCGCTGGCCAACGGGACGCCGGAGCAGATCCGCGACAATCCTGAAGTGATCAAAGCCTATTTGGGGGAAGCGTAAAATGCTGCAATTCGAAAACGTTTCCACTTTCTACGGCAAGATCCAGGCCCTGCACAGCGTCAATGTGGAAGTACGCCAGGGTGAGATCGTCACCCTGATCGGCGCCAACGGTGCCGGCAAATCGACCTTGCTGATGACCTTGTGCGGTTCGCCGCAAGCCTACAGTGGCAGCATCCGCTACATGGGTGAAGAACTGGTGGGCAAGCACTCGGCAGAGATCATGCGCAAGAGCATTGCGGTGGTGCCCGAAGGCCGTCGAGTGTTCTCGCGCCTGACCGTCGAAGAGAACCTGGCCATGGGTGGGTTCTTTACCGACAAGGGCGATTACCAGGAGCAGATGGACAAGGTGCTGCACCTGTTCCCCCGCCTCAAGGAGCGTTTCAGCCAGCGCGGCGGCACCATGTCCGGCGGCGAGCAGCAAATGCTCGCCATCGGCCGGGCGCTGATGAGCAAGCCAAAGCTGTTGCTGCTGGACGAGCCTTCCCTGGGCCTGGCACCGATCATCATCCAGCAGATCTTCGACATCATCGAACAGCTGCGCAAGGACGGGGTGACGGTGTTTTTGGTAGAGCAGAACGCCAACCAGGCGCTGAAAATCGCTGACCGCGCCTATGTGCTGGAGAATGGCCGAGTGGTGATGCAGGGCACCGGTGAGCAATTGCTGACCGATCCGAAAGTGCGGGAGGCGTACCTGGGCGGCTAAACACAGGCTGCCATAGAAACCGGATCAAAAATGTGGGAGCGGGCTTGCTCGCGAATGCGGTGAATCAGCCAGGAAACTGTTGGCTGACACACTGCATTCGCGAGCAAGCCCGCTCCCACATTTGTTTGGTGTGAACCGTACTATTGAATTTATTTTCGAAGTTTGTGTAACGCAATTCGTCGAGCTCTCTCTAGTGGTGCATGCAGGCAATCAAGCCTGCGCATTCAACCACTGCTGGAGACACACCATGACCACCAAACTGTCCGCTGCCACCCTCGTTCTGGCCCTTGGTTCTGCCCTGAGCCTGTCCGCCCTGACCACCACCGCCCACGCGGCCGACGACATGCAGAAGTGCTACGGCGTGGCTGAAGCCGGCAAGAATGATTGCGCCGCAGGCGCCGGTACTTCCTGCGCGGGCACCTCTAAAACCAAAGACCAGGCCAATGCCTGGAAACTGGTCCCCGCCGGCACATGCACCCAGACCCCAAGCACCACCTCGCCGACCGGTTTTGGCCAGGAAGCGGCCTTCACCGCCAAATCCTGAACCCCGCGCAGCCTGAGTACTGATGATGACGCTTACAGCCCAACACGCGGTCTCACCGGCTCAGGCGCCCGGCCTGCCCTATCGGGCCGGGCTGGGGCTCAAGACCGAGCACTTCACTGAGGTGCTCGAGACCCGCCCCGACATCGGTTTTTTCGAAGTACACGCCGAAAACTACATGGTGGCCGGCGGCCCGTTTCATCACTACCTGGGGTTGATTCGTGCGCAATACCCCCTGTCACTGCACGGCGTCGGCCTGTCCATCGGCGGCGAAGGCCCTCTGGACCGCGAGCACTTGGCTCGCCTGGCCACGCTGATCGAACGCTACCAACCCCAGTCTTTTTCCGAACACCTGGCCTGGTCCAGCCACGGCCCGGTGTTTCTCAACGACCTGCTGCCCCTGGCTTACGACGCCAGCACCCTGGAGCGGGTATGCGCACACGTCGACCAGGTACAAAGCACGCTCAAGCGCCCGATGCTACTGGAAAACCCGTCCACCTATTTGCAGTTCCAGCGCTCCACCCTGGACGAAACCGACTTCATCAGCGAGATCGTCCGCCGTACCGGTTGCGGCCTGCTGCTCGACGTCAACAACGTCTACGTGTCCTGTATCAATCACCAGCGCGACCCGCTGGCCTACATCGATGCCCTGCCATTGCACGCAGTGGGTGAGATTCATCTGGCCGGTTTTGCCGAAGACACCGACAGCCTGGGCGACCGCCTGCTGATCGATGACCACGGTGCGCCAATCGATAACGCCGTGTGGCAGCTGTATGCACAGGTATTGGCACGGACGGGAGCGGTGGCGACGCTGATCGAGCGGGATAACCAGGTGCCCGCGTTCAGCGTGCTGCAAGCAGAGGCCCGACAGGCCGAAGGGTATTTGTCGCAGGTGGCCCGATGAGTATTCAGCAGGCATTTGCCCAGGCTTTACTGGCCCCGCAAGCAACCTGCCCCGAGGGCGTGTTCAGCAGCAACGGTGCTGAGCCGACGAGCCGCTTTGCGGTGTATCGAAACAATGTCCATAGCGCGTTGATCAATGCTTTGGCGGCCGCCTACCCGGTGGCGCGGCAACTGGTCGGCGATGAGTTTTTCCGCGCCATGGCCGGCCTGTATGTCCAGGCCCACCCGCCTATCAGCCCGTTGATCAGTGAGTACGGCGGCACGTTCGCTGACTTTATCCAGGCTTTCGAACCGGCCTCAAGCGTGCCCTACCTGGCCGATGTCGCCCGGCTGGAACGCTTGAGGGTCCGCGCTTATCACGCGGCGGATTGCCAGGTTCTGGATCAGCACAGCGTACTTCGGCAACTGCAAGGCTGCGCACAACTGGGACAACTGCGTGTACGACTGCATCCGTCACTTGCCACGCTGGAATCTTCCTACGCGGTGGTATCGGTTTGGGCGGCGCATCAGGTCGACGGGGCTATCGCCACTTTGAACCCCTGGTATGCCCAAGGCGCGATGGTCTTGCGCCAAGGGTTGGCGGTCAAGGTATTCGCCATCGACCGCGGGTCTGTGACCTTTATCAACCGACTCAACCAAGGCGCAGGGCTGGAGATGGCCATCGCTGACGCCCTGCAAGCCTCTGACGAATTCGATTTGCACCAATGTCTTACGCTGTTGATCAGCCACGACGCCATCACCCATTTACATCTGCAACCCGAGGTATCGCCATGAACTTTCCCGCTCCCTGCCTGGTAAAGCGAACCGTCGCACTGTTTGAAAAAATCCCTTACAGCCTGATCGCCTTTATCGCGCGCTTCTCCATTGCGGCGGTGTTCTGGAAGTCTGGCCAGACCAAGGTCGAAGGCTTTGCCATTGACCTGATCAGCGGCACCTTCCAATGGGGTGAGCCCAAACTTGCCGCCTCGACCCTGTTTTTATTTCGCAGCGAATACCAATTGCCTCTGCTGTCGCCGCAGGTGGCCGCGCACCTGGCAACCTTTGCCGAACATTTTTTTCCGGTATTGATCCTGCTGGGGTTCGCCACGCGTTTTTCGGCCCTGGCCTTGATCGGCATGACCTTGACCATCCAGCTGTTCGTCTACCCTGACGCCTATCCCACTCACGGCACCTGGCTTGCGCTGTTATTGCTGTTGCTTGCCAAAGGCCCAGGCTGCCTGTCCATCGACCACCTGATTGCCCGCCGCTATCGCTGAAGCCGATCCAGCGCTTCGCCGCTGCGCTTGAACCAGTCCACCAGGTAGTCGGCCAACACCTGGGTACGCCGTGGCAGGCCGCCCTGGTAGGGATGCACCAGGTACATCGGCATGCTGCGTGTCTGATAGTCGCGCAGCAGCCAGCGCAATCGGCCGTCAGCCAGTTCCGCGGGTAGAACGTAGGACGGCAGGCGGGCAATACCGGCGCCGACCAACGCGGCTTTTTTCAGCAGGTTGTAGTGGTTGGAGGCGAAGGTGCCGCTCACCTTTACCCGCAGCAATTCGTGTTGCTGGTGGTACAACCATTCCTCGCGGCCGCTGTAATGGCTGTTGAGCAGACAGCTGTGCGCCGCCAGGTCCGCCGGGGTCAGTGGTTCGCCATGCTGTTCCAGATAAGCCGGGCTGGCGCAGGTCATTTCATGCCAGGCCAGCAAGGGTTTGGCCACCAGGCGTTCATGTTCGATGGCGCCGGAGCGTACGCCCAAGTCAAAGCCATCCCGTGCCAAGTCTCGGTAGCTGTTATTGAGCTCCAGCTCGATCTGCACCTGGGGATACTGCTTGGAGAATTCCAGCAACAAACCATCGAAGAAGGTTTCGCCCAACGACACCGGAACGGTCATACGCACAGGGCCGGCCAAATCATCTTTGAGTCGCGCCAAGGCCTGACGGGCGCGCTCCACCTGCACCACCAACGCTTGTGCCTGGGGCAGCAACGCCGCGCCGGCAGCGGTGAGGCTCAGCTTGCGCGTGGTGCGGTGCAGCAGTACCACGGCGAACTGCGCTTCCAACTGGCTGATGCGCTTGGACAACTGCCCTTTGCTGCAGCCCAATTGTGCGGCCGCTACGGTGAAACTACCGGCCTCGATCAGCACGGCGAACGCCGCCAGGTCATCCATTTCGCTCATGGATTGTTTCCATTTGAAAACCAAAGGTTGCCTATTAGCGCGTTTATCCGACTAAAAAGCCACACTAGACTGAATGCAAACCCATACCACTGTAGGAGCGAGCTTGCTCCCGAAAAACTCAAGATCGCCGCCGTGTAGTCAGTTTTACCGCGTGATCGTTGACGTTCTTCGCGAGCAAGCTCGCTCCTACAGGGAATCAGCCCAGAGGAACAGCACGATGAAAATCCTATTGATCGGTGCCAGCGGCACCATCGGTTCAGCGGTCAAGGCGCAACTGGCCCAGCGCCACGAAGTGATCAGCATCGGCCGCACCAGCGGCGACTTTCAGGTGGATATCAGCGATAGCGCCTCGCTCCGCCGGCTGTTCGAGCAGACCGGCAAGTTCGACGCCCTGATCTGCGCGGCAGGCAACGTCAACTTCGTGCCCCTGGCAGACATGAACGACAGCGATTTCGAACTGGGCCTGCGTGACAAGCTGATGGGCCAGGTCAACCTGCTGTTGATCGGTCGTGAGTACGCCAACGATGGCGCTTCGTTCACGTTCACCAGCGGCATTCTGAACCGTGATCCGATCCGCACCGGCGCTTCGGCGGCTTTGGTCAACGGTGCATTGGACGCCTTCGTCAAAGCGGCGGCCATTGAGTTGCCACGCGGCCTGCGCATCAACTCGGTCAGCCCGACGGTGTTGCTGGAAGCCATGGGCAGCTATGCCCCTTATTTCCGCGGCTACAAACCTGCTCCCGCCGCCGATGTGGCGCTGGCGTACGCAAAAAGCGTCGAAGGCCTGCAAACCGGTCAGACCTTTATCGTAGGTTGAAGGTGAGATCCGTAAGAAACGCCTGAAGCTGGCAAGCGGGCTTGTGATGCACGGCCAGCCTGCGTAACGTGGCGGCACTTGCCTGGAGACCCGATAATGCGCGCCGCCCGTACCCTCGCCCTGTTTGCCTTGCTTCCTCTGTTCGCCGCTTGCCAATTGTTTGAAAGCGAGCCGGCCAAGCCATCGACTGTCGGGCTGACCCGTATGCAGGGTGAGTTGACGGCGGTGGACGGCAAACTGCTGTTTCAGCCATGCGGCGACCAGCGCAGCTACGTGGTCAACGACACCGGCGGCACCAGTGTCCTGCAGGAAGCGGCCTCGCTGGCCGGCCAGCAGGGCATGTTGTTTGCCGACCTGCGTGGCAAATTTTCCGGCGTCGCCAGCGGCACCCAGGGCTCAGTGGACCTGCAACAGCTGTATCGCGTCGAACGCTCGACCTCAGCCTGCTCCGACCCGGACTTCAAGCGCATGATCCTGCGGGCCAATGGCCATAAACCCGCCTGGGCAATGAATGTCACGGCCAAGGGCATGGTGCTGGAACGCGAAGGCCAGCCACCTTTGGCAGTGCCGTACGTCGAGGAACAACTGGGCGACGGCCGTTTCAACCTGATGACCGAGGCCAATAACCAGCACATCGAACTGTGGGTGGCGCCCCAGCGCTGCGTCGACAGTGTGAGCGGCAGCCTGCAACACATGAGCGCCGAGTTGCGCGTGAACGGCCAGGTGCAGCGCGGTTGCGCGGCGTTCGGCGGCTCGCGGGACGATTAACCTGACGGAAAGTCGCCATTGGGGCTTATAATCGCCGGTTTGCAAAACAGCCGGCCTTCTTGCCCGCCGCCTACCGGATCCTGTCATGTTACGAATCACTGAACTCAAGCTGCCCATCGACCATCCCGAAGAAGACCTGCGCACGGCCATCGTGCAGCGCCTGGGCATCGCCAGTGATGACCTGCTCGATTTCACCCTGTTCAAGCGCAGCTACGATGCGCGTAAAAAGACCTCTGAGCTGTGCTTCATCTACACCGTCGACCTGAACGTGAAGGGTGAAGCCCCTCTGCTGCTCAAGTTTGCCGATGATCGCAACGTCAATCCGGCACCGGACGTCAGCTACAAGGTGGTGGGCCAGGCGCCGGAAGGCCTGGCTGAGCGGCCAATCGTGGTGGGCTTTGGCCCCTGCGGGATTTTCGCCGGGCTGCTGCTGGCACAGATGGGCTTCAAGCCGATCATCCTCGAACGCGGCAAGGAAGTGCGCCAACGCACCAAGGACACCTGGGGCCTGTGGCGCAAAAGCGTGCTCAACCCCGAATCCAACGTGCAATTTGGTGAAGGCGGCGCCGGTACCTTCTCCGACGGCAAGCTGTACAGCCAGATCAAGGACCCTAAATTCCACGGTCGCAAAGTGCTGCACGAGTTCGTCAAGGCCGGTGCGCCGGAAGAAATCCTCTACGTCAGCAAGCCGCACATCGGCACCTTCCGCCTGACCGGCGTGGTGGAAAACATGCGTGAGCAGATCATCGCCCTGGGCGGTGAAGTGCGCTTCGAACAGCGGGTCACCGACGTGCTGATCGAAGACGGCCAGTTGAACGGCGTGGTCATCGACGGCGGCGAGCAAATCCTCTCCAAGCACGTGATTCTTGCCCTGGGCCACAGCGCCCGTGACACCTTCCGCATGCTCCACGACCGTGGCGTGTACATGGAAGCCAAGCCGTTCTCGGTGGGTTTCCGTATCGAGCACCCGCAGTCGCTGATCGACGCCGCACGCCTGGGCAAATACGCTGGCCACCCGAAGCTGGGCGCAGCGGACTACAAGCTGGTGCACCACGCCAAGAATGGCCGTTCGGTCTACAGCTTCTGCATGTGCCCGGGCGGCACCGTCGTGGCTGCGACCTCGGAACCCCATCGCGTCGTGACCAACGGCATGAGCCAATACTCGCGTAACGAGCGCAATGCCAACTCGGGCATCGTGGTAGGCATCACCCCCGAGGTGGATTACCCGGGCGGCCCGCTGGCGGGTATCGAGTTGCAGGAGCGCCTGGAGTCCCACGCCTACATCCTCGGCGGCAGTAACTACGAGGCCCCCGCGCAATTGGTGGGCGACTTCATCGCCGGCAAGCCCTCCACCGCGCTAGGCAGTGTGGAGCCGTCCTACAAACCTGGCGTGTCATTGGGCGACCTGGCCCTGGCCTTGCCGGACTTCGCCATCGAAGCCATCCGCGAAGCCTTGCCGGCGTTCGAGAAGCAGATCAAAGGCTACTCGCTGCACGATGCGGTGCTGACCGGCATCGAGACCCGCACTTCGTCGCCGTTGCGCATTACCCGCAATGAGTCGATGCAGAGCCTGAACGTCAAAGGCCTGTTCCCGGCCGGTGAAGGCGCAGGCTATGCCGGTGGGATTCTGTCGGCGGGTGT
>NZ_SMOF01000001.1:1645940-1662402 GCF_018135665.1 Pseudomonas sp. B2021 | reverse complement strand
AGGGTCGCGGTGGTGCCGCCGGTGCCAGGGCTGGAAATCAGCCAACTCGGCTCCGGGTGCTGTTCAAAACGCATCTGCTGGAAGATCGACTCGGCAATATTGTTGTTCGCCCGCCAGTCGGTGGCACGTTCGGCGTAGGTGAACTGGTCCATGAAGTGACCACCGCTTTCCTGGGCCAGGCGTTCGGACTCGGCGTAGATCTGCGTCGGGTCCTGGACCAGATGGCTTTTGCCCCCGTAGAAGGCAATTTGGGCGATCTTCTCTTGAGATGTAGTTGCGGGCATGACGGCAATAAACGGCAAGCCAAGCAAGCGCGCGAAGTAGGCTTCCGAGATCGCCGTGGAGCCGCTGGACGCTTCGATAACGGGGGCGCCCGGCTTGAGCCAGCCGTTGCACAGCGCATACAGAAACAGCGAGCGCGCCAACCGGTGTTTCAAGCTGCCAGTGGGGTGGCTGGACTCATCCTTGAAGTACAACTCGATGCCTGGCAAACCCGGTAATGGCAGCGGGATCAGGTGGGTATCGGCGCTGCGCTGGAAGTCCGCTTCAATGATGCGAATGGCTTCGCGGGCCCAGGTATGGTGGTCGCTCATGGTGGCTTCTCTAAAGGTTTTCAGCGGTGATCTTAAGATGTTTCCTACACTCCACACAGATACAGTGACGACGCAATTGGACACACAATTGCTAGTCTTTGGCTCACCGATGTCCCGGGCCATCTCTTATAACAAATAAGAATATAACTTTTGTTTTAACAACTAACGGTACGGGTTAGGGTACCCACCTATTGAACCTGGATTGGAGAGCATCCCTTGCCTCTGCGTAGCACTTTCACCCGTTTCTTCCAGCTGGAAGCCGCCAGTGGCCTGTTGTTGATCGCCGCTGCCGCCTTGGCGCTGATTATCAACAACTCACCGTTGTCGCACCTGTACAACGCCTTTCTCGACACGCCAGTGGTTGCACAGGTTGGCGCGCTGAAAATCGCCAAGCCGGCGCTGCTTTGGATCAACGATGGCTTGATGGCCCTGTTCTTCCTGCTGATCGGCCTGGAGGTCAAGCGCGAGCTTTTGGATGGCCACCTGTCCAAGCCTTCCCAAGTGGTGCTGCCTGGCGCAGCGGCCATCGGCGGCATGGTGGTGCCGGCGCTGATCTACTGGGCGCTGAACAAGGACAACCCCGCCGCCCTGGCTGGCTGGGCGATCCCTATGGCCACCGACATTGCCTTTGCGCTGGGCGTTTTAGCCCTGCTGGGCAAGCGCGTACCGGTGTCGCTGAAGCTGTTCCTGATGACCCTGGCAATCATTGATGACCTTGGGGCCATCATCGTCATTGCCCTGTTCTATTCCGCAGACCTGTCCACCGCATCCCTGGCGGGCGCGGGGGCGTGCTTGATTGCGCTGATTGCGATGAACCGCCTGGGCGTGATCAAGCTGGGGCCGTATATGATCATCGGCCTGATCCTGTGGGTGTGCGTGCTCAAGAGCGGTGTACATGCGACGTTGGCGGGTGTAACCCTGGCGTTCTGCATTCCACTGCGCACCAAGAATGCCGAAACCTCGCCGCTGCTGAGCCTGGAACACGCCCTGCACCCATGGGTGGCCTACGCCATCCTGCCGCTGTTCGCGTTCGCCAACGCCGGGGTCTCTCTGACGGGCGTCAGCCTGGAAAGCTTCACCCACTCCGTGCCCATGGGCATCGCCGCCGGCCTGTTGATCGGCAAGACCGTCGGTGTGTTCGGCCTCACCTGGCTGGCGATCAAGACCGGCATCGCCTCACTGCCCAGCGGCGCCAATTGGGGCCAGGTAATGGGCGTGGCGATCCTGTGCGGGATCGGCTTCACCATGAGCCTGTTTGTCGGCTCCCTGGCGTTTGTGCCAGGCGCCAGTGAGTTTGCCGGTGAAGACCGCATGGGGATTCTGACCGGGTCGATCCTGGCAGCCTTTATCGGGTATGCGGTAACGGCGATGGCAAGCCGCAAGAAAGCGATCGTTGCATGATTGAAGTAGGAGCGAGCTTGCTCGCGAAAAACTTACAGGCGCCGCGTTCATTGAGCACGCGTTATCGTTATCGTTAACGTTTTTCGCGAGCAAGCTCGCTCCTACAAAAAACCCCCCAACCGGTCACCCGGTTGGGGGTTTTTCTTCGCCTGTAGTTTAAGGCTTAGCGAGTCACGCGGCTGGTACCGTCGACGGTCATGATGCGTACGCGGTCGCCAATGCGGAAGATTTCATTTTCCTGCACGGCTTGTACGTAGGCGCGCATGCTGCCGTCGTCTTCGCGCACGGTGATTTCCACGCCCTGGGTGCGGGTCAGGCCTTCTTCAGTGGCCGAGCCCAGCAGGCCGCCCGCAACTGCGCCGATCACAGCAGTGACGATGCTGCCACGGCCGCCACCGATGGCGCTACCGCCAACGCCGCCGATGACTGCGCCCGCAGCGCCGCCGATTGGGGTCTTGGTGCCTTCGATTTTCACCGGGCGCAGGGATTCGATGGTGCCCATGCGAACGGTCTGTACACGACGCGCCTCATCACGAGAGTACGAGTCGCCGGTCAGACTCGAGGCGCAGCCACCCAACAGCAACGACAGGGTGGTAAAGCAGGCAACTAGTAAAACGGACTTACGCATAGCATCAACTCCAAAGGACAGGTATTCATTAAACGCTGTGGCTTGGCGCGTGTCACGGCGCGCCAGGCAGAAACTTGCTTTCATTCAGCCTGAGTACAGACTGCCAGCACCAGAGAACTCGACGAACGGTAACCAAGCCAGGGTACAGAACGATGCCATAACCGGCTCGATCAGTGTAGCCGCACAGCCGAAAGCGCTCGAAGTCTCTTGAACAAAGACTTCGACGCAACGGTGTTGATTCAGGTGGGATGACGAAAGGTGACGCTCAGGGCGCCAGACGCTCGCGCGACCATTGGCCGTCTTGCAAACGATAGTTGAGGCGATCATGCAGGCGGCTGGCGCGGCCTTGCCAGAACTCGATGCGCTCGGGCAGTAAACGGTACCCTCCCCAATGCTCGGGGCAATCGGGCTGGGTATCGCTGAAACGCTCTTCAGTGGCCTTGAGCAGCGCCTGCAGCTCTTCGCGATCACGGATGACCTTGCTCTGCGGAGAGGCCCAAGCGCCCAGGCGGCTGCCCAACGGGCGCACCTGGTAATAAGCATCCGACTCTTCAGGCGTGACCTTGACCACGCGCCCTTCAATGCGTACCTGGCGCTCCAGAGTTGGCCAGAAGAAGGTCATGGCCGCGAACGGCCGCGCCGCGAGTTGTTCACCCTTGGCGCTCTGATAGTTGGTGAAGAAGGTAAAGCCCTGTGCATCCAGACCCTTGAGCAGCAGGATGCGGCAGTGCGGGCGACCGTCATGGTCGACCGTCGCCAACGTCATGGCATTGGCCTCCACTGGCGGCTGTTCGGTTTTAACCGCATCGCCAAACCATTGGTGGAACAACGCAAACGGCTCGTCCGGGGCCTGGGCCTCGCTCAAACCGTCCCGTGTGTAGTCACGGCGCATATCGGCCAGTGCCTGGGTCATGCGGCTTTATCCTTGTGGTTCAACAGCTCAGTTTTTCGCCTGGTCGTTCGAAGCGGGTGCCGCCTTGGCTTTTGCAGTAGCCGGCTTCTTGGCAGCCGGCTTGGCCGCAGCCTTTTTAGCCGCTGGCTTGGCGGCCGCTTTCTTGGCCGTGGCCTTTTTGGCAGGCGCTTTTGCCGCCGGTGCTGGCGCAGGCACATTCTGCACCGCGACCATTTCAGCTACGGGCGGAGTTTTGCCCGAGTTGTACTTGCTCAGCAGTGCCAACATCGTTGTACGCTGAGTGAACATGATTTCCATGCGACGGTTCAGCGCACGCCCCTGATTGCTGTCGTTGGCGGCACGCGGCATAAGGTCGCCCATGCCACGCAGCATCAAGCGATCCTGTTTCAGACCACTCAGGCTGAAAATCGAGGCAATGGACTGCGCACGTTCCTTGCTCAACGCCTGGCTGGCGGGAGCGCTGCCAGTGGCATCAACGTGGCCCAGCACCAGTACGGCGGTTTTCGGGTCAGCTTCAACGGCCTTGGCCACCCGCGTGAACGGGCCCAGGGTCACCGGCAGCAACATGGCCGGGCGCTTGGGGTTGTAGGAACCGTCTACCGGGGCAATCACCACCAGGGTGTTGTCACGGCGCTCAAGTTGCAGGTTGCTGTCCTTGATAGCCGCACGCAAGCGTGGTTCGTATTCGTCCAGCCAGGCTTGGGTGATCTTCGGGTCAGGCATTTGTACGTTGGTCACGTCGACCTTGGCCAACGGCTTTGGCTTGCTTTCGAACGGCCACCACCAACGCGGCTCGCTGTCGGTCTTGGCGACGACTGGCGCCGCGTCCGAGGCCGGGGTTGCGGCCTTCAGGTCGGCCTTCAAGTCAGCCTTGGCGTCGGCAGCTTTTTCTTCGGCACTCTTGGTGGAAAACGGCCACCAGCTGTAACCGGTGTCAGCCTTGGCAGGCGCTGCTGCAGCGGCGACAGGTTCAACAGGCTTGGCACCCGCGGCCGGCTTGGCGTCGGGCTTGGTATCCGGCTTGGCGTCGGTCTGGGCCACTGGATCCTTGGTTGCAGCTTTGTCAGATCCAAATGACCACCAATGCCCACCTTCGGCATCATTTTGTGGAGTTTGTGCACAACCCGTAATAGTGAGGCACAGCGCCAGTGCCAAAGACTTGTTCGATAACATGAGATATCCACAAAATGAGAAAAACAGGGGGTCGCGGGACCCGTTAAACAGACGCTAAAAGAACATTCAAGTTACAACATGTCGTTCAGCATCTTTTTTATACTTGCCTTTGTAACAAAAAATTGTGAAACAGCAAGGGGTTTATAGACAACCGGCCAATATTCCGACCAACTTCTGGGCACGCGGGTCCATAAGTACGTAAGGCCCCAGGGTATTAGTCACAAAACCGAAGGCTACATCATGTTCAGGGTCGGCAAAGCCGACTGAGCCCCCTGCCCCTGGATGCCCGAATGCACGGGGCCCAAGGCCGAACGTGGCATTGGGCAACTGCGGTTGATCCAACATGCAGCCCAGGCCGAAGCGGGTTTGGGTCAATAAGGTTTTATCCAGCCCGATACTGTGCTCGCGGGTCAATTGTTCGAGCATGTCGCTTTCCAGCAAACTACCGTCCAACAAACCACTATAAAACCCGGCCAGGCTGCGCGCATTACCGTGGCCATTCGCCGCAGGCTGCTGCATGCGTCGCCATTCGGGCTTATTAGTGCTGGTCAAAATAGACGGTGGGTTGGCAAATGCACGGGTAGTCATCGCCGCAGGCTCGCGCATCATTACTTGAAGTAACCGTTGCGCGGCTTCATCACCCATAGTGCCCTTGCTGCGCGCGATATGGGCGACGCGATAAAACTCTTCATCCGCCAAGCCCACATGGAAGTCCAGCCCCAATGGGCGTGCCACCCGCGCCACGATCGACTCCCCCGGCCCGCGCCCATCGGCGCGGCGCAACAGTTCGCCAACCAGCCAGCCGTAGGTGATCGCCTCATAGCCATGGCCCTGGCCCGGGGTCCACCACGGGGCCTCGGCCGCCAGGGTATCGACCATCAATTGCCAGTCATACAGGGCTTCGGTGGGCAGCATTTCGCGGATGGCGGGCAGCCCGGCCTGGTGGCAGAGCAACTGGCGCAGCGTGATCGTTTCCTTGCCAGCAGCGGCAAACTCCGGCCAGTAATCGGCCACCGGCGCATCGAGCTTGAGCTTGCCTTCGGCCACCAGTTGCAGGGCCGTCACTGCCGTGAAGGTCTTGGTGCAGGAGAACAGGTTGACGATGGTATCGCTGTGCCAGGCCTCGGCACCGTCCTTGTCGGCAGTACCGGCCCACAGGTCGACGACGGTTTGCCCGCCGATCTGGATGCACAGCCCGGCACCACGCTCCTGAGGATCATCGAACAGGGCGGCGAAGGCTTCGCGCACCGCTTCGAACTGCAGCTCGTAATGACCCTGAATCTGCACCTAAGTCCCCTCGGAAAACACCATGAAAAGTAGCCGCCATTCTTTCAGCCATTGTAGGTTTTGTGAACCCGTCAACGGTGAATCAATGCCCATTCCCAGCGTGCCCACCAGCATGCCCAGCGCCCTGCCCCGCGCCTTTGCCGTCGCGCCCCGGCTTGCCGGCTTCACTTTCACGCATCGCTTGCGTGGCCTTGGCTTTTTGCGCCTCACGGCCCAACTGGTCGAGCGCGGCCAGGTTGCTCTTGCGCACCGTCTCGACAAAGCCCTGGAACGGTACATCGGTGATGCCGACCAGGCCGAAATGGCCGTTTTCACCATCCAGCAGACGCCCGGTGACCGGCTGGTCCAGGTACTGGAACCAGTGCACCCCGACAATCGACGGCTCGGCCACGGCCTGCTTGAGGAAGGTGGTGTAAGCCGCGCCACGGTCTTCTTCGCGGGCCAGTTGCGTCACGCCGCCCCAGAACGGGCCGCGGTCGGCAGAGCCAAAGTTGAATTCGGTGATCAGTACCGGTTTGTCCAGCGCACGCAGCGCGGCGAAGTCGTAACCGTCCTGGGGTTTCAAGGTGTACATGTTGAAGCTCAGCACATCGCAATACTGCGCGCACGAAGCGACCGCTTCCGGCGTACTCACCGCAAAGCGACCGCCCAGCAACAGCTGGTTGGGCGCATGCCACTTCAGCGAGTCGGAGATGGTTTTGAAGTAAGCATCGGCGAAGGTCTTCTGGAAATACTTGAAGTCGGCTTCGATTTCCGGGTGCTCAGGGCTAGGCATCGGCGGCTCAAAACCTGGGTCTTCCATCAGTTCCCAACCGGCCAGTTGAATGCCCCAGGCTTTGGAAAGGCCTTCTTCATTGCGGTATTTGTCGCGCAGTTGCTTGAGGAAAGCGCGCTTGGCCGGGACGTCGGTGGTCATGCGCAGGGTGCCGTACGCCAGGGCGTAGCGGGATTTTGCGTCGTCGCCAGGACCGGCCCAGGCCAGTTCGTTGTCGGCAAAGAAACCGATCAACCACGGGTCGTCACGGTGATCGCGTGCCGCGATGGCCACGGCGCGTTCGGTGGCCATGGCAAAGCGCGGGTCAAACGGATCAGGCATACCGCCCCACCAGTCGGTGCCGGTGCTGATACTGGCATAGTCACCGACAATCGACAGCGGCAAGGTGTACGGCACGCGGTCGGCAGTGGCCAGGTCCGGATCGCTCCAGTTGCCGACGGTGTTGAAGCCCCAGGCTTGCAGGCGATCGAGGGAATGGGTCACCCAGCGTGGCTGGTCCAACGCGTCACCGCCGTAAGTGCGTTGCAGGTTGGCGCCGTAGAAATCGTACCAACGCCCCGAGCCAAAACCGCGGCCTTCACCGGCGCCGTTGCCGGTGCGGCTGTCGTCGCTGCCGTAGTACTTGTCAAAGGGTTCGCCAGCCTTGGGCAGCGCCGCAAACATCCACTCGCGCCCCGCCACGTAGGTCTGGCTGTTGTCCGGCGCCACGGTGTTCACCCCCAGGGAGTAGAACGGATGCCCGTCCGGCGTCACCAGGTACCAGCGGCCGTCGCGCTTCTGGGTGCGGAAAAAACCGCTGGCGTCGAAGCCCGGGCCCTTTTTCCAGCCGCCGTATTGATCCAGCGAGGACTTGTCCCGCTCGGCCAGCCAGGCCTTGAGCTGCTGTTGTTCCTTGGCGGCCGATGCCTTGAGCTGCTCGTCGCTGCTGACCTTTTCCGGCCAGCGTGCACGGGTGGACTGACCATAGCCGTCCACCAGTTCAGTGTAGGCGGCCTTCAATACCGGCGCGCTGTCCTGCACGCCGAAGCGCTCCAGCAGGATGCTCTGGGCGGCATTGGGCTTGAGCATCGACAAGGTCACCGATACCACCTGGCTACGGTCGATTTCCCCGGCACTGGCGGCCAGCAACACCCGCTGGCCATCCACGGTCATTGGCATCGGCGGGCCGGCCTTCATGCCCTGGCTCAGGGGGGAATTGGCTTGCAGCGGGACGAGCAGCGTCTGGGCCGGGCCGGCCGGCAGGTCGATGCGGCTGACGAGCGTCTTGCCATCGGCGCTCTGCACCTTGACGTAAAGGGTCAGCGCCCAGTTCATCGCGCTCTGGATACGCAGGCTCATGGCACTCGATTGCGACCAATCCCACGTCCCCGTCTGCGGGCTGAGCACCAGGCTCGGCTCGGCCGCTGGGTTGAAGGTGATGCGGCGCAGCACCTCGCCTTCGGGGGTTTGTTCGGCGTTGTATTGCGGCAGGCTGGCGTCCTGGGTCGCCACCTTGACCACATCGGCAGGCCTGACGAAGTTGAACAGCGTTTGTTGCCCCTCGGGCGCCGCCATCAACGGCGCAGCGAACAGCAGGGCAAAAAGAGCGGGCAGCGTGCGGATCATACGAACAAAGTTCTCCCAAACGGCCGATGACTGGCCTGACGATAGTGATGAGATAGACCACGCAGTGGGCGAATCCGCCCACAGTGGCTTAAGAAATTTCGCGTCTGAACGGCGGCAAGGCATTGAGGATCGCCTTGCCATAGCGCTGGGTAACCAGGCGCCGATCGAGCAAAGTGATGGTGCCGCGGTCTTCTTCGGTACGCAGCAGCCGCCCGCAGGCCTGTACCAGCTTCAGTGAAGCATCTGGCACCGAAATTTCCATAAACGGGTTACCACCTCGGGCTTCGATCCACTCGGCCAGTGCGGCCTCGACCGGGTCATCCGGCACCGAGAACGGGATCTTGGCGATCACCACGTGTTCGCAGTAAGCGCCGGGCAAGTCCACGCCTTCGGCAAAACTGGCCAGGCCGAACAACACGCTGGAATCCCCACCGTCGACCCGCGCCTTGTGCTTGTTCAGGGTTTCCTGCTTGGACAGGTTGCCCTGGATAAACACCTGCTTGCGCCAGTCGCGGTCGAGGCCGTCGAACACGTCCTGCATCTGCTTGCGCGACGAGAACAGCACCAGGGTGCCGCGGGAGCCTTCTACCAGCGACGGCAGATCGCGAATGATCGCCGCCGTGTGCGCGGCCGCGTCCCGTGGGTCGGCCTTGAGGTCTGGTACCCGCAGCACGCCGGCGTCAGCGTGATGAAACGGGCTGGGTACTACGGCGGTAACGGCCTTTTTCGGCAGGCCGGCGCGCATGCGGAATCGGTCAAAAGTGCCCAGGGCTGTCAGCGTGGCCGAGGTCACCAGGCAGCCGTAGGCGACGTTCCACAGGTTGCGGCGCAGCATTTCGGCGGCGAGGATCGGACTGGCGTTGACCTCGATATCGAACAGCGCACCGCTTTCCGACAGCGTCAGCCAACGGGCCATGGGCGGGTTGTCTTCCGGGTCTTCGACGGTAAAGGCGGTCCACAGCTCCCAATTGCCTTGGGAACGAGACAGCAGGCTGCCGAACAAGGGGTACCACTCTTCGGCCTGGTTACTGGCGATGCCGATATTGACCTCGCCATCCATGCCTTCCTTGAGCAAGTCCGTCAGGCGCGTGAACAGGTCGGTGAGGCGTGAAAAGCCTTTCTTCAGCTCGATGCCCATTTCGCGCATGTGCTCGGGGATCATCCCGCCGACAAAACGATGGCGCGGGCGCTCGCGGCCCTCGACGTCTTCACCGGGCTTGAAGTCCGCCACCTGCTCGCAGGCGCTGAACATGAACTGCTGCTGGGTCTTGATCTCGCGCGCCAGCTCCGGCACTTGCTCGATCAGCTTGCCCAGGTCGCCGGGTAACGGGTGCTGGGCCAGCAACTTGGTGAGATTCTTGGCGGTGGTTTCCAGCCAGTCGGCCGTGGAACGCAGGCGCGTGTAATGGGCGAAATGGCCAATGGCCTTGTCTGGCAGGTGGTGACCCTCGTCGAAGACGTAGAGGGTGTCGCGGGGGTCGGGCAGTACCGCACCGCCGCCCAGGGCCAGGTCAGCCAATACCATGTCGTGGTTGGTGACGATGACGTCCACTTTGCCCATGCCTTCGCGCGCCTTGTAGAAGGCGCACTGGCCGAAGTTGGGGCAGTGGCGGTTGGTGCATTGGCTGTGGTCGGTGGTCAGGCGCGCCCAGTCGGAGTCTTCCAGGGCAGTGGGCCAGCTGTCGCGGTCGCCGTCCCATTTGTTGCCGGCCAGCTTCTCGATCATGCTGGTAAACAGCTTCTGGCTGACCTCATCCACCTCGATCTTGAAGCCTTCTTCTTCGAACAAGGAGGCGGTGGCGGTTTGGGCGTGGCCTTCCTGCAGCAATACGTCGAGCTTGGACAGGCACATGTAGCGGCCACGGCCCTTGGCCAGGGCGAAGGTAAAGCTCAAGCCGCTGTTGCGCATCAGGTCGGGCAAGTCTTTGTAGACAATCTGCTCTTGCAGCGCGACGGTGGCGGTGGCGATCACCAGGCGCTTGCCAGCGGCCTTGGCCGTGGGGATCGCGGCCAGGCTGTAGGCCACGGTCTTGCCGGTACCGGTACCGGCCTCGACGGCTACTACCGCAGGCTCACCCTCGCGGCGGCCTTCGTCGTCGGTGTCGATATCCCCGAGGACTTTTGCCACTTCGGCGATCATCAGGCGTTGGCCGTAGCGCGGTTTCAAGCTCTTGGCTTCGAGAAAACGCGAGTAGGCGCCCTGGATCGTGGTTTTGAGTTCAGTGCTGATCATGGATAGTCGGGCGCAAAAAACGCTGGATAAATTTTCAGTGGTTCGGTTCGGCCGCTATCATACCCCGCTAATTAATCCCGCGCAGAACGGAGTACCACAATGACCGCGTTTAGCCTCGCTTATACCCTGCATGTACTGGCCGCCTTGATCTGGGTCGGCGGTATGTTTTTCGCCTGGATGATCCTGCGCCCCGCCGCCATGGCGGCACTTGAGGGCCCTGCCCGGCTCAAGCTATGGGCGAATGTGTTTCAACGTTTTTTTGTGTGGGTATGGGTGGCGGTGGTGCTTTTGCCGATCAGCGGCATGGGTTTGCTGCACCTGCGCTTCAGTGGTTTTGAAACGGCGCCGCGTTATGTGCAGGTGATGATGGGCTTGTACCTGGTGATGACGGCGCTGTTTATCCGCATCCAGGCGTTGAAGTTCCCGGAGCTGAAGGCAGCGGTGGCAGCTGAAGATTGGCCGGCGGGCGCGGCTGCGCTGGGGCAGATTCGCAAGTTGGTGGGGATTAACTTGATTGTCGGATTGGTGGTGGTGGCAGTGGCTTCGGCTCGGCCGATGTTCTGAGGCGAGCCTTACGCTATCGCGGGCAAGCCCGGCTCCCACACTGGAATGCATTCCAAATGTGGGAGCCGGGCTTGCTCGCGATAGCGTCAGGCCAGGCGACTCAGAGCCGCTGGATAGTCACAGACCCCGCAGGCCCAGCCGGCCCCGGTTGCCCTTCCAACCCTGGACGGCCCTTTTCGCCGCCGTCCGCGCGGTACACCAGGCAGCCCTTGGACTGCCCGCCCTTGCCGGGTTTGCCCGCAACCCCAGCCAGGCCACCGGGCCCGCCATCGACCCAGACCTTGATCTGTTCAGCCGGGAACGCCTGCGGCAACTCCAGGCGTACCTGGGCGCCCGCCGCCCCTGGCCGGCCATCGCCGCCGTTATCGCCATTGAAACCGCGCCCGGCTGAGCCCCAGGTGCAACCCGGGTCAACGCCGTTGGCACCGTCCAGGCCCGCATATCCTTGGGCGCCGGCGCCACCACGGGCATCTACCGAAAGCGCTTCGGCAGTCAGCGAGTTAATGCGCAAGGTCAGGTCACGCCCAGCCTTGGCGGGTTTTTCGTGGGTGCCGGGAGCGCCCCGAGAGGTGATCTGGCTACCGTGCTCCAACTGCGCATCGCGCACTTGCATTTGCAGTGCGGTATTGCCGGGAACAATGGTGATGCGTGCGTCGCGCCCCAAGTGCAGCTCATCCACCGTAACCTGGCTGATGGTGGCCGGAATCAGCAAGGTGCCGTAATCCGCCACGTCCAGACGCTCGAGCTGCAACACGCTGGTACTGCTGGGCAAGCGCATCAATGAATTGGTTTCGACACTGACGCTCTGGGCCAGGGCAACGGGGCTGACCAACAGGGCCAGCAGAAAAACCTTACGCATCATGGGGCTCCTGAGTGTTTTCAAATTTTTCTTTGAGCGCACAGTAACGACTTCTACAGGCGATTTGCCAGTGAAGGATCAAAAAACTTCAGTTCTCCCCCGGCGGCTATCGACCGCCGCGCTCTAGGCCCACGCGCCCAGCCGCGCTAGTCTCTACGGTCTTGATGCGAGGATCTGCAATGACCGCTGGAATTTCTGCCCGTACGCCCCAACAAGCCTTGGCGGCCCTGCTGGACCTTCACAGGCCAAAACGCCTGTTATTAGTGGGCGCCAGCCATTTTCCGGCGCTGGATGCCTTCAAAGCTGCGCACCCGGACACCGAAGTGTTCTATGCCGCGCCAGGGCCGTTGTCGGAAGACCTCGCGGTGCAGCGCTTTGACCTCGCGCTGGTGGTCGACTGCCTGGAGCACCTGACCAAACCCCAAGGCCTGACCTTGCTCGGTGGCATTCGTAACCTCAACGCCAGTCGCATTGCGGTGCTGGCCGACCTGGGCGCCTGCGACTGGAAGGACACCGACTTTTTCTCCCTGGCCCTGCAAGCCGGCGAACGCTTCCAACGCGATGATCAGGTACTGACGCTGTTTACCTATGATCTGCTTGACTATAAACAGGTGCCGGACTGGCTCAACGCCCGCTTCTGGGCCAACCCGGAAAACTTCGGAAAGTATTGGTGGTAACCCGATGAGTACATCCATTTGCCCGTGCGGCAGCGGCAATCTGCTGGATGCCTGCTGCGGCCATTATCACGCCGGTCACCCGGCCCCCTGCGCCAGCGCGTTGATGCGCTCGCGCTACAGCGCCTATGTACTGGGCCTGGTCGATTACCTGGTCGCCACTACGCTGCCTGCGCAACAGGCCGGCCTGGACCGCGACGCCATTGCCGCCTGGAGTGCCCAAAGCACCTGGCTGGGCCTTGAGGTGGAAAGCTCCGAGGTGTTCGGCGGCCAGCCGGAACACGCCTTTGTCACCTTTACGGCGCGCTGGCATGACGCTACCGGTGAACATAGTCACCGCGAGCAGTCTTCTTTCGTACAGAATGAAGGGCGCTGGTACTTCATCGACCCTACGGTAGAAGTGAAGGCCGGACGTAACGATGCCTGTTTGTGTGGCAGTGGGCAGAAATTCAAGAAGTGCTGTTCCAGCTACTTCTAATCACTGGACGGGGATAACGCCATGCTTCGGATGTATAGCTTGATGCTGGCGTTGACCCTGGGCCTGACCGGCTGCGCGTCCTGGTTCGAAGACGACGCGCCGCCGCCCCACGTTGCCCTGGTCAAGGTCGAAGTGGTACGGGCCAAGCTGCTGGAGCAGAAATTCAAGCTGTACTTTCGCGTGGACAATCGCGACGACGCCGACCTGACCGTGCGCGGCCTGGTCTACAAGGTCAGCCTGGGCAACCTGGTGTTGACCGAAGGCGAGTCCAACGAGTGGCTGACCGTACCGCCACGCGGGCATAAATTCTTCAAGGTCTCGGTGCGCACCAACCTCTGGCCACAGGTGCGTGAGGTGGTGCAGATGCTGAAAAATCCCGACCGGCCCGTGCCTTATCGTCTGGAAGGCGAACTGAAAACCGGATTATTCATCGGTAATGACGTGCAGGTGGCACACAATGGCGAGATAATCCCCGGCGATTTTATTCCGGAGCAACATCGATGACACAGCAACCCCATGTCCATGGTCCTGACTGCAACCACGATCATGACCACCATGATCACGACCACGGCCATGTCCACGGCCCGAACTGCGGCCACGCTCACCAAGAGCCGGTGCGCAATGCGTTGAAGGACGTCGGTCGCAACGACCCCTGCCCGTGCGGCAGCGAGAAGAAATTCAAGAAGTGCCACGGCGCTTAAACCGCACGTGTAGGAGCGAGCTTGCTCGCGAAAAACGTCAACGATTACGCGTGTTTCCTGAATAAACACAGCGCCCATGGGTTTCTCGCGAGCAAGCTCGCTCCTACAAAGCCTTAAACCAGCCCCCACCTCAATGGGCGGCTGTTTCAAGTTCTCACGCAATTGCCAAAACTCCCGCTTGCGTCGTTTCGCCGCGCTCACTAACGTAGCGCCTTTACTGACGCTACCCCCCGCAGGAGCTTTGCCATGGCCTCGCCAGCCCTCTTACATTTTCTTCCCCGGTTCGGCGTTGCCGCGGCAGTGGTCAGTGCCTTGGGCCTGGCCGGTTGCCAGCTCCAGAACACCCAGGACACCCTGCCGCCCGTTGCTGGCGTGCAGCCGATCAAGGGCCTGGCACAGAATGTGTCGGTGCGCCGCAATGCCCAAGGCATGCCGCTGATCGAAAGCAACACTTTCCACGACGCTCTGTTCAGCCTCGGTTACGTGCACGCCAGCGACCGCATCACCCAGATGGTCACTCTGCGCCTGCTGGCTCAGGGCCGTCTGGCGGAAATGTCGGGCCCGCAAGTGCTGGATGTCGACCGCTTCATGCGGGCGGTCAACCTCAAGAAAAGCGCTGGCGAGTTGTACAATGCCTCATCGCCACGCCTCAAACGCTTCTTTGAAGTGTATGCCCGAGGCGTCAACGCCTACCTGTTCCGCTACCGCGACAAGCTGCCGGCGGACCTGGCCCAGAGCGGCTACAAGCCCGAGTACTGGAAGCCGGAAGATTCGGCGCTGCTGTTCTGCCTGCTCAATTTCAGCCAGTCGAGCAACCTGCAGGGGGAGCTCTCGTCCCTGGTGCTGGCGCAAAAGGTCGGCGTCGACAAACTCGCCTGGCTCACCCCAAGCGCACCGGACGAACCTGTCCCGCTGGCCGAAGCCGACAAGCTCAAAGGCGTCAACCTGAGCCAGATCACCGGCCTCGCCGGGCTGGAAACCGTAGGCCAGCAATTGCGCAGCCTCAACGCCCTGAGCGTCACCACCTCAAGCAACTGGGCCATTGGCCCGCAACGCAGCCGCAGCGCCAAGAGCCTGTTGGCCAACGACATCGCCGCGCAGCCACAAGCACCGTCGCCGTGGAACTACGTGCAGATTCGTGCGCCCAAATACCAGGCCGCCGGTGCTTCGATTGCCGGCCTGCCGACCCTGCTCTCCGGTTTCAACGGCAAAGTGGCGTGGAGCATGAGCGCGGTCAAGGGCGACACCCAGGACCTGTTCCTGGAGAAGGTCAAACGCCAGGGCAACGCGCTGTACTACGAGAACAACGGCAAATGGCTGCCGGCCGGCGTGCGCAACGAAACCTTCTTCATCAAGGGCCAGCGCTCGATTCGCGAAGTGGTGTACGAAACCCGCCACGGCGCTCTGCTCAACAGCAGCCAGGCGCTCACCAGCGGTCTTGGCCTGGCCTTGCAAACCGCCGACTTCAAGGACGACAAGAGCCTGGAGGCATTCTTCGACCTGTCCCGTGCACAAAACGCTGGCAAAGCCTCGGATGCCACCCGCGAGATTCGCGCCATAGCCTTGAACATGATCTTCGCCGACGCCAGCAACATCGGCTGGCAAGTCACCGGCCGCTTCCCCAACCGCCGAGAAGGCGAAGGCCTGTTGCCATCGCCGGGCTGGGACACGCGCTTTGACTGGGACGGCTACGCCGACGCGATGCTGCACCCGTACGACCAAGACCCGGCCCAGGGCTGGATCGGCACCGCCAACCAGCGTACCGCACCGCGTGGCTACGGCATGCAACTGTCCAACGCCTGGGATGCACCGGAGCGCAGCGAACGCCTGGCGCAACTGGCCAACGCTGGCAAGCATGACAGCCGCAGCCTGATCGCCATGCAATACGACCAGACCACCCTCTTCGCCGCCAAGCTCAAGAACATGTTCCAGGCGCCGGGTATGGCCCTGCCCCTCAAGCAGGCCATCGATGCATTGCCGGCAGCGGAACGCGCCAGGGCCCGCGAAGCGCTCGACCGCCTGATGGCCTTCGATGGTCGACTGGCGACCACCTCGGCTGACGCGGCGATCTATGAACTGTTCCTGCAAGAAAGCGCCCGGCAAATCTTCCTCGACAAACTCGGCCCGGAAAACAGCGCCAGCTGGAAAGCCTTCGTCAGCAACGTCAGCCTGTCCTACTCGGCCATCGCCGACCACCTGCTGGGCCGTGAAGACAGCCCATTCTGGGATGACACGCGTACCGCGCAAAAAGAAGACAAACCCGCGATCCTGGCTCGCACCCTGGCCGCCGCCATCACTACTGGCGACAGCCAATTGGGCGCCGATCACAAGGCCTGGCAGTGGGGCAAGCTGCACAGCACCACCTGGAAAAACACCAGCGGCCAGGTCATCCGCGGCCCCTTCGCCAGCGGTGGCGATCACAACACCCTGAACCCGGCACCGTACACCTGGGGCCAGGATTTCAACGCGACCCAAGTATCGGCGCTGCGCATGATCATCGACTTCGGCCAGGCGGAACCAATGATGGGCCAGAGCGGCATCGGCCAATCCGGCAACCCGGCCAGCCCGAACTATGCCA
>NZ_SMOF01000001.1:1587607-1645900 GCF_018135665.1 Pseudomonas sp. B2021 | reverse complement strand
CGGGCACACCGAGCCTAAGCGAGGGGCCGAGTGGTGGGGCAAGAGCGTTTTGCTTACTTTGCCGCTTTTGCAAAGTGAGCCGCCGTCAGGGCGGAACCCTAAGTGGCCGTTACCGCAGAAATGGATATGTACTCGGTATAACAGTGTCGCCTGTCAGGCCGCCTTCGCGAGCAAGCCCGCTCCCACAGTTGGATCGCGGGGTGTCAGGTAGATAGGTGTCGGCTGTCAGGACGTCATCGCAGGCAAGCCAGCTCCCACATTTAGATCGTGGGGTGTCAGGTAGATAGGCGTCGGCTGTCAGGCCGCCATCGCAGGCAAGCAAGCTCCCACAGTTGGATCGCGGGGTGTCAGGTAGATAGGTGTTGGCTTTCAGGCCGACATCGAAGGCAAACCCACATCTGCACTGCCCGCATTCAAATAGAACTTCTACCCCCAGCCCCGCCTCATAACTGACAAGCCCACCGCCCCGGCAACCCCATGGACCTCGTCATCGCCCGCCCCGAAGGCCTCTACTGCCCTGCCGGTGATTTTTACATCGACCCCTGGCGCCCAGTGGAACGCGCAGTCATCACCCACGCCCACGGCGACCACGCCCGCACCGGCAATCAACACTACCTGGCCGCCGCCCCCGGCGAAGGTATCCTGCGCTGGCGCCTGGGCCAGGACATCAACCTGCAAACCCTGGCCTACGGCGAACGGTTGGTGCATCACGGCGTGACCTTAAGTTTTCATCCGGCCGGGCATGTACTGGGTTCGGCCCAGGTACGCCTGGAATACCAGGGCGAAGTCTGGGTGGCGTCCGGCGACTACAAGGTCGAACCCGATGGCACCTGCGCGCCCTTCGAACCGGTGCCCTGCCACACCTTTATCACCGAATCCACCTTCGGCCTGCCGATTTACCGCTGGCAGCCCCAGGCGCAGATTTTTGCCGGGATCAATGACTGGTGGCAGGCCAATATCGCCAGCGGCAAAGCCAGCGTGTTGTTCTGCTACTCCTTCGGCAAGGCCCAACGCATCCTCCATGGGCTGGACGCCAGCATCGGCCCGATCCTCAGCCACGGCGCCGTCGAGCCGTTGAACCGGGTGTACCGCGAAGCGGGCATCTACATCCCCGAGACGCTGTATGCCGGCGACTTCAAAAAGACCGACCCACTGCTGCGCCAAGCCCTGATCATCGCCCCGCCCTCTGCCGGTGGCAGTACCTGGATGCGCCGCTTTGGCGACTACAGCGACGCCTTCGCCAGCGGCTGGATGCGCCTGCGCGGTACACGGCGGCGGCGCGGTGTGGACCGTGGTTTCGTGCTTTCGGACCACGCCGACTGGCCTGGCTTGTTGTGGGCCATCGAACAAACCGGCGCACACCGGGTGATGGTCACCCATGGTTCGGTGGGTGTGTTGGTACGTCACCTGCGGGAAAAGGGCTTGGATGCCCAAGGCTTCAGCACCGAATACGGCGATGACGAAGAAGAGGTCACGGCATGAAAGCCTTCGCCGAGCTGTACGCCAACCTCGACGCCACCACTTCCAGCAATGCCAAGCTCGCCGCCCTGCAAGCCTACTTCCTGCAGGCGCCGCCGGCCGATGCGGCCTGGGCTGTGTACTTTCTTAGCGGCGGGCGGCCCCGGCAATTGGTGCCGACACGTCTGCTACGGGACATGGCCACCGAAGCGGCCGGTATCGAACCCTGGCTGTTCGAAGAGAGCTACCAGTCGGTGGGAGATCTGGCCGAGACCATCTCCCTGCTCCTGCCAGAATCCCCCTACACTTCCGAAGACGGCTTGGCCGTATGGCTGGAAGAAAAACTCCTGCCCCTGCGCGGTCTGCCGCCCATGGACCTGGCAGACCGGCTGCCAGCGCTGTGGGCGCAACTGGACCAACCGAGCCTGATGGTGTGCATCAAATTGATCACCGGCAGCTTCCGCGTCGGGGTGTCCAAACTGCTGGTGACCCGCGCCCTCGCTGCCATGGCCGACCTCGACAGCAAGCGCGTGGCGCAGCGGCTGGTGGGCTACACCGACCTGTCGAACCGTCCGACAGCCGAAGGCTACCTCAAGCTGATCGCCGCCGAATCATCCGACGAACACGCGCAACGTGGCGGGCAGCCCTATCCGTTTTTTCTGGCTCACGGGCTGGCGCAACCGGTGGAGCAATTCGACACCCTGCTCGGTTCGCCCGCCGACTGGCAGGTGGAATGGAAGTTTGATGGCATTCGCGCACAACTGGTCAAGCGCGAGGGGCGCCTGTGGGTCTGGTCTCGCGGTGAAGAGTTGCTGACTGAACGTTTCCCTGAACTCCACAGCCTGGTCAGTGGCCTGCCCGACGGTACGGTGATTGATGGCGAAATCGTGGTGTGGAAAGACTCGGTGCAACCCTTCGCGCTGCTGCAACAGCGCATTGGCCGCAAAACCTTGAGTAAAAAAGTGCTAGAGGATGCGCCAGTGGCGGTGCTCGCCTACGACCTGCTGGAATATCAGGGCGACGACTGGCGCAACCACACCCAGGCCGAACGTCGTACCCAATTGGAACAGGTGATCGCGGGGTGCAACCAACCGGTGTTATTGCCCTCGCCCTTGCTGGAAGGCAAGACCTGGGCAGCCTTGGCCGCGCAGCGCGAAGCCTCTCGCAGCCTGGGGGTGGAAGGCATGATGCTCAAGGATCGCAAGGGCCTCTACGGCGTGGGCCGCACCAAAGACATGGGCCTGTGGTGGAAGTGGAAGGTCGACCCCTTCAGCGTCGACGCCGTGTTGATCTACGCCCAGCGCGGCCATGGTCGGCGCGCCAGCCTCTACAGTGACTACACCTTCGCCGTATGGGACGGCCCGCCGGGCAGCGAGCGCACCCTGGTGCCGTTCGCCAAGGCGTATTCCGGGCTGACCGACGAGGAAATGCGCAAGGTCGACGCCATTGTGCGCAAAACCACGGTGGAGAAGTTCGGCCCGGTCAGCAGCGTGACGCCGAGCATGGTGTTTGAGCTGGGTTTCGAAGGAATTGCCCTGTCCAAGCGGCACAAGAGCGGGATTGCGGTGCGGTTTCCGCGGATGCTGCGCTGGCGCCAGGATAAGGCCGTGGAGGAAGCGGACAACCTGGCCACGCTACAAGACCTGCTGACCTGATCCAGCCCCTTGTAGGAGCTGGCTTGCCTGCGATGACGGTGAGTCAGCTACCCCATGTAACAACTGACCCACGCTATCGCAGGCAAGCCAGCTCCCACCTTTTGATCAGCGACAGTTCCACAATGGTGCGCTGGAAATTCCATGCCCACTTTCGGGCACCGCCTACACTTGAAACGGCCTTATCCCACCTTTTAAAAAGCCCATCCGGAACTATGGTGCAGAAATTGCTACTTGTGATGGGTCTGACACCGTTCAGTAACAGTCCTAATCGCGCCACAAGCGCTTATCTTGGTTTCCAGGGATTACCTAATGAAAAAAGCATTGCTGACCCTTTCTGCACTGGCTCTGTGCATGGCTGCTGGTGTTGCTACAGCCAAGGAATACAAGGAATTGCGTTTTGGTGTCGACCCTTCCTACGCACCGTTCGAATCCAAGGCCGCCGACGGCAGCCTGGTGGGCTTCGATATCGACCTGGGCAATGCGATCTGCGCGGAGCTGAAGGTCAAGTGCAAGTGGGTCGAAAGTGACTTCGACGGCATGATCCCGGGCCTGAAAGCCAATAAATTCGATGGCGTGATTTCGTCGATGACCGTGACCCCAGTGCGCGAGAAGGCCATCGACTTCTCCTCCGAGCTGTTCTCCGGCCCGACTTCACTGGTGTTCAAGAAAGGCGCTGGCTATTCGACGCCAGACTCTCTCAAGGGCAAATCCGTCGGCTACGAGCAAGGCACCATCCAGGAAGCCTACGCCAAGGCTGTGCTGGATAAAGCCGGGGTGACCACCAAGGCTTACGCCAACCAGGACCAGGTGTACGCCGACCTGACCTCCGGGCGCCTTGACGCTTCCGTGCAGGACATGCTGCAAGCCGAACTGGGCTTTCTCAAGTCGCCAGCCGGTGCCGGCTATGAAGTGAGCGCCGCGATTGACGACCCGCTGCTGCCGTCGAAAACCGCGGTCGGTATCAAAAAAGGTAACACCGAACTCAAGGCGCTTTTGGATAAAGGTATCAAAGCGTTACACGATGATGGCACCTACGCCACTATCCAGAAGAAACACTTTGGCGATCTGAACCTGTACAGCGGCAAATAATGCCTGGGGCGCCCTGCTTCGGGCGGGGCGCTTTTTTATCGCCATAGGTCCTGATTTATGTTCGAAGATCTGTTGCAAACCCTCGGGCTGAGCGCATTCAGCCTAAAGGGTTTCGGCCCGCTGTTGCTGCAAGGTACCTGGATGACCATCAAGTTGTCGGTGCTGTCCCTGGCCGTCAGCGTCTTGCTGGGCCTGCTCGGCGCCAGCGCCAAACTGTCCAGCCTGGCCATTGTGCGTATCCCCGCCCAGCTCTACACCACCCTGATTCGCGGGGTACCGGACCTGGTGCTGATGCTGCTGATTTTCTACAGCCTGCAAACCTGGCTCAGCGGCTTTACCGACTTTATGGAATGGGAATACATCGAGATCGACCCGTTCAGCGCCGGGGTGATCACCCTGGGCTTTATCTACGGGGCGTATTTCACCGAAACCTTTCGCGGCGCGATTCTCGCCGTGCCCCGCGGCCAACTCGAAGCCGCCACCGCTTACGGGCTCAAGCGCGGGCAGCGGTTTCGCTACGTGACCTTCCCGCAGATGATGCGCTTTGCGCTGCCGGGCATCGGCAATAACTGGATGGTGATGCTCAAGGCCACCGCACTGGTGTCGATCATCGGCCTGGCAGACCTGGTAAAAGCCGCCCAGGACGCTGGCAAGAGCACCTATCAACTGTTTTATTTCCTGGTGCTGGCGGCGCTGATCTACCTGTTGATCACCAGCGCCTCAAACTTTGTCTTGCGCCGACTTGAACGTCGCTACTCCGCAGGCGCCCGGGAGGCAGTGCGATGATCGAGCTATTGCAGGAATACTGGCGCCCCTTTCTTTATAGCGACGGCCAGCACATCACCGGCCTGGCCATGACCTTGTGGTTGCTCAGTGCCTCGCTGGTGATCGGCTTTCTGGTGTCGATCCCACTGTCCATCGCCCGCGTTTCGCGCAAGCGCCTGGTGCGTTGGCCCGTGCAGTTCTACACCTACCTGTTTCGCGGTACGCCGCTCTATATCCAATTGCTGATCTGCTACACCGGCATCTACAGCCTTGCCGCCGTGCGGGCACAACCGGTGCTGGATGCGTTCTTTCGCGATGCGATGAACTGCACCCTGCTCGCCTTCGCCCTCAACACCTGCGCCTACACCACGGAGATCTTCGCCGGGGCGATCCGCAGCATGGCCCACGGCGAAGTCGAGGCGGCCAAGGCTTACGGCCTCAGCGGCTGGAAGCTGTACGCCTATGTGATCATGCCTTCGGCGTTGCGACGCTCGTTGCCCTACTACAGCAACGAAGTGATCCTGATGCTGCACTCAACCACGGTGGCCTTTACCGCAACGATCCCGGACATCCTCAAGGTTGCGCGGGACGCCAACTCCGCCACCTTCATGACCTTCCAGTCATTCGGCATTGCCGCACTGATCTATCTGACGGTGACCTTCGCCCTGGTCGGTCTGTTTCGCCTGGCGGAACGTCGTTGGCTGGCCTTTCTCGGGCCGAGCCACTAAGGAGTTTGCATGCGCCATCAGCTACATGACCTGATCGCGCCGGTGCCCGGCACGGCGCGGCAGATCCACAGTTTTCACTTCGGCCCGCAGCAGCCCGAAGGCAAGGTGTACATCCAGTCCTCCCTGCATGCCGATGAATTGCCGGGCATGCTGGTGGCCTGGCACCTGAAGGCACGCCTGGCAGAACTTGAAACGGCCGGGCGCTTGCGCAGCGAAATCGTGCTGGTGCCGGTCGCCAACCCGGTGGGCCTGGAACAGGTGTTGATGGACATCCCCTTGGGCCGCTACGAACTGGAAAGCGGGCAGAACTTCAATCGCCTGTTCGTCGATCTCAGCGAAGACGTCGGCAACCAGGTCGAAGACCTGCTGGGCGATGATCCCCAGCGCAATGCCCAATTGATCCGCAGCGCACTGTCCCACGCCTTGGCCGCGCACACCGCTCAGACCCAGTTGCACTCCCAACGCCTGGTGTTGCAACGCCTGGCCTGTGATGCCGACGTGGTGCTGGACCTGCATTGCGACTTCGAAGCCGTGGCGCACCTGTACACCACGCCCGAAGCCTGGCCACAGGTAGAGCCGTTGGCGCGCTACCTGGGCTCGGAGGCCAACCTGTTGGCTACCGATTCCGGCGGGCAGTCTTTTGACGAATGTTTCACCCTGGTGTGGTGGCAATTGCAGCAACGCTTCGGCGAACGCTACCCGATCCCCATGGGCAGCTTGTCAGTGACCGTCGAATTGCGCGGCCAGGGCGATGTCAATCACGGCCTCGCCGCGCTGGACTGCCAGGCCATCATTGATTATTTGATCCACTTCGGCGCCATTCACGGCGATGCAGCCCCCTTGCCTGCCCTGGCCTACCCGGCTACGCCGCTGGCGGCGGTGGAGCCGGTGACTACCCCGGTGGGTGGCTTGCTGGTATTCAACGCTCTGCCAGGCGAATACCTGGAGGCCGGGCAATGGGTCGCCGACATCATCGACCCCATTACAGACCGCGTAACGCCTGTGCACTGCCAGCACGCCGGGCTGCTTTACGCCCGCTCGCTACGCCGCATGACCACGGCCGGCATGGTGATCTGCCATGTCGCCGGCACACAGGTCTACCGCAGCGGTTATCTACTTTCGCCTTGAGGATGCACGCCCCATGTACAAACTGACCGTTGAAGGCCTGCACAAAAGCTATGGCGACAATCAAGTGCTCAAAGGTGTGTCGCTCAAGGCCAAGACCGGTGATGTGATCAGCTTGATCGGCGCCAGTGGCTCAGGCAAGAGTACCTTCCTGCGCTGTATCAACTTTTTGGAAACCCCCAACGATGGCGCCATGACCCTGGACGGCCAAGCGATCCGCATGGTCAGCGACCGCCAGGGTATGCGCGTGGCCGACGATGCCGAGCTGCAACGCCTGCGCACGCGGCTGGCGATGGTGTTCCAGCACTTCAACTTGTGGAGCCACATGAGCGTGCTGGAAAACATCACCATGGCCCCTCGGCGTGTGCTGGGTTGCAGCAAAAAGGACGCTGAGGACCGCGCCCGCCGCTACCTGGACAAAGTCGGGCTGCCGGCGCGCGTGGCCGATCAATACCCGGCGTTCCTGTCAGGTGGCCAGCAACAACGCGTCGCCATCGCCCGCGCCCTGGCGATGGAGCCGGAGGTGATGCTGTTCGATGAACCCACATCAGCCCTGGACCCGGAGCTGGTGGGCGAAGTGTTGAAGGTGATCCAAGG
The DNA here is from genome assembly GCF_018135665.1 of Pseudomonas sp. B2021. Taxonomy (NCBI): domain Bacteria; kingdom Pseudomonadati; phylum Pseudomonadota; class Gammaproteobacteria; order Pseudomonadales; family Pseudomonadaceae; genus Pseudomonas; species Pseudomonas sp. B2021. Next base: position 1,638,483 of record NZ_SMOF01000001.1, on the reverse strand, counting down.
CCTGGCCGAGGAAGGCCGCACCATGATCATGGTGACCCACGAGATGAGCTTTGCGCGCAAGGTCTCAAGCCAGGTGCTGTTCCTGCATCAGGGCCGGGTGGAGGAGCAAGGCCTGCCAGAGGATGTGCTGGGCAATCCGAAGAGCGAACGCCTGCAACAATTTTTGAGCGGCAACTTGAAGTAGGAGCGAGCTTGCTCGCGAAAATCGTCAACGATAACGCCGGCAACCTGGAGAAACACGGTGCCTGGGCCTTTTTCGCGGGCTAGCCCGCTCCTACAGTTGAACGTCGGCGGTGCCTGAAGGGTCTTTGAACTAACCCCTCCAGAGCGTCCGCTGCCGCATGGCAAAAAACCCCGACTTCGCCAAGCAATGGTTTGCCACCCAAGGGTGGAAGCCATTCGCCTTTCAGAAAGAGGTATGGGCCGCGGTCAAGGCCGGCCAGTCGGGGTTACTGCATGCCAGCACTGGGGCGGGTAAAACCTATGCCCTCTGGTTTGCCGCCCTCAATCGTTTCGCCATCACCCGCCCGCCCGTCACAGGCAAACGCAAACCGCCTGCCGAGCCGCTGACCGTGCTGTGGATCACGCCGATGCGCGCCTTGGCCGCCGACTCCGCACGCGCCCTGCAAGCCCCACTGGAGGCGTTGCAGATTCCCTGGAGCGTGGGCCTGCGCACCGGTGATACCAGCAGCAGTGAACGCGCGCGCCAGACCCGTCGCCAACCCACCGCCCTGGTCACCACCCCGGAAAGCCTCACGTTGATGCTGGCCCGCGCCGACAGTGAGACCAGCCTGGCGCACCTGCGCATGGTCATCGTGGATGAATGGCATGAACTGATCGGCAATAAGCGTGGCGTGCAGTTGCAACTGGCGCTGGCACGCTTGCGGCGCTGGCACCCTGAGTTGATGGTGTGGGGTATTTCCGCGACGCTGGGTAATCAGGCCCACGCTTTGGAAGTACTGGTCCCACAGGGCGACGGCATTAATGTACAGGGGCAAACGGCCAAGGCACTGAAGGTCGACACCTTGCTGCCGCCCGTCACCGAGCGCTTTCCTTGGGCCGGGCATATCGGTTTGAAGATGTTGCCGCAGGTGGTCGCCGAGGTAGAGGCCAGCAGCAGTTGCCTGGTATTTACCAATACTCGGGCGCAATCGGAGATCTGGTACCAGGCGATTCTGGACGCGCGTCCGGACTGGGCCGGCTTGATTGCCCTGCACCACGGTTCGTTATCGCGCGAGACCCGCGACTGGGTGGAGCGGGCGTTGAAAGACGGGCAACTCAAGGCGGTGGTGTGCACCTCCAGCCTCGACCTGGGCGTGGACTTCCTGCCGGTGGAACGGGTGCTGCAAATTGGTTCCGCCAAGGGCGTAGCGCGGTTGATGCAACGCGCCGGGCGTTCCGGCCACGCGCCAGGGCGGCCCTCACGGGTAACGCTGGTGCCCACCCACAGCCTGGAGTTGGTGGAAGCCGCGGCCGCCCAGGATGCGATCGCCCAACGGCACATCGAAGCGCGGGAATCACCTTACAAGCCGCTGGATGTGCTGGTCCAACACTTGGTCAGCATGGCCTTGGGCGGCGGGTTTACTCCGGCAGCACTGTTGGACGAAGTGCGCGGCGCCTGGGCCTATCGCGACCTCACCGAAGCGGATTGGGCCTGGACCCTGGGGTTTGTGCGCCATGGTGGCCTGTCACTCACCGCTTATCCGGATTACCGCCGCGTGGAGCCCGATGAGCACGGCATCTGGCGTGTCCCGGATGCACGCCTCGCACGCCGCCATCGCATGAGCGTCGGCACCATCGTCAGTGATGCCAGTATCCAGCTCAAGTTCTGGAGCAAGGGCGGCGGCGGCAAGAACCTGGGCAGTGTCGAGGAAGGGTTTATTGCAAGGCTCAAGCCGGGGGATGGGTTTCTGTTCGCCGGACGCTTGCTGGAACTGGTGCGCGTGGAAACCATGACCGCCTATGTACGTCGCAGCACCGCGAAAAAAGCCGCCGTGCCACGCTGGAATGGCGGGCGCATGCCCCTTTCCAACGAACTGGCCCAGGCGGTAGTCGAGCGTTTTGATGCCGCCGCCCATGGGCAGTTCGACGGCCCGGAGATGCAGGCGGTGCAACCGTTGCTGCACACCCAATTGCGCTGGTCCGGCCTGCCGACCCGTGAGCATTTGCTGGCTGAAACCCTGCGTTCGCGGGAAGGCTGGCACCTGTTTCTGTACCCCTTCGCTGGCCGCCAGGTACACCTGGGCTTGGCCAGTTTGCTGGCCTGGCGGGTCAGCCAACAGCAGCCGCTGACCTTCTCGATTGCGGTGAATGATTATGGCCTGGAGCTGTTGAGCGCCACCGAGGTGCAGTGGCCCCAGCTGTTGAACGCTACGTTGCTGAGCCCCCAAGACCTGCTGGCTGACGTGATCGCCAGCCTCAATGCCGGCGAACTGGCCCTGCGCCGCTTTCGCGAGATTGCGCGAATCGCCGGGCTGGTATTTGCCGGGTATCCCGGCGCGCCGAAAAGCACGCGACAAGTGCAGGCTTCCAGCGGCTTGTTCTTTGAGGTGTTCAAGCAATATGACCCGCAGAACCTGCTGCTGGCCCAGGCCGGTGAAGAAGTTCTGCGTGATGAATTGGATATTCGCCGGCTGGAACACACGCTGAATCATCTGTCGACGCTGAGGCTGGACCTGCACACGATCCAGCGGCCCACACCCCTGGCCTTCCCGCTGCTGGTAGAACGGATGCGCGAAAGCATGAGTTCGGAAAAGCTTTCGGAGCGCATCGCGCGGATGGTCAAGGACCTGGAAAAAGTCGCCGACAAAGGGCAAGGCTGATGCATTACCCACTGATGCTGGAAGGCGAAGAGCTATGGCTATTGCCGGACAAGGCCGTGTATTGGCCCGCACGTCGATGCCTATTGATTGCCGACGCGCATTTTGGCAAGGCGTCGGCCTATCGCAGCCTGGGGCAGCCGGTGCCACAGGGCACGACTACGGCCAACCTGGAACGCCTGGACAAGCTGTTATCGGCCCTGCCGTGCGCGCAGTTGATCTTTCTCGGCGATTTCCTGCACGGCCCTGGCTCTCACGCCAGCGGCACCCTGAACGCCATCAGGGCCTGGCGTGAGCGCAATCGCCCACTGGCCTTGACCTTGATTCGCGGAAATCACGACAAACGCGCCGGCGACCCACCGCTGGATTTGGCCATTGAGGTGGTCCCCGAGCCCCTGCTAATGGGCCCTTTCGCCTTGCAGCATGAGCCAGAGGCACACGTCAGCCACCATGTACTGGCGGGGCATGTGCATCCGGTGTACCACCTGCGAGGCAAAGGGCGCCAACGGCTGCGCTTGCCGTGCTTCCAGATCGGCGCTCAGGTTAGCCTGCTGCCAGCCTTTGGCGCGTTTACAGGGGGTTATGCCGTGGAGCAGGCCCAAGACCAGCGAATCTTTGTGATCGGCGATCACCAAGTCTGGCCGATTCAATGAATCGATAAGGCCCGCTCAGGTATCAGGCAACAGGCGCGGGTGGTGGCTCGTCCGGTAAGGTCGGCTCACCCGGCTCGGTAGGCTGCGGGTAATCAGGTTCAGGTTGACCGGGGATGCCGCCCCCGTGCGCGGGGTTGGCCATCAGGGACCAGGCCAGAACACCAATCTGGTTGGGTTCAAGCCGGGCGAGTTCTGCGCTGATTCGCGGGTCGATCTTCATAGGGTACTCCTCAAGTATGGCCCGGCGCGTTTCACACGCGCCGAAGCAGTACACCTAGATAGAGTCACTTTCTGCAGACAAATTCCCTTTGCCCGTAGGAGCTTTAGATCAAGCGCGTGGGAGAGTGACGCCGCGTTGGCCCTGATACTTGCCCGCACGGTCTTTGTAGGACACTTCACAGGCCTCGTCGGACTGCAAGAACAGCATTTGTGCCACGCCTTCGTTGGCGTAGATTTTCGCCGGCAAAGTGGTGGTGTTGGAGAATTCCAGGGTCACGTGGCCTTCCCACTCAGGCTCAAGCGGCGTGACGTTGACGATAATGCCGCAGCGGGCGTAGGTGCTTTTACCCAGGCAGATGGTCAGCACGTCGCGAGGAATACGGAAGAACTCCACGGTGCGCGCCAGGGCGAAAGAGTTGGGCGGGATGATGCACACGTCGCTCTTGACGTCGACGAAGCTCTTTTCGTCGAAGTTTTTCGGATCGACGATCGCCGAATTGATGTTGGTGAACACCTTGAATTCATCGGCGCAACGCACGTCGTAGCCATAGCTGGAAACGCCGTACGAAATCACGCGCTCGTCGCCTTCGCCACGAATCTGGCGTTCGACGAACGGCTCGATCATGCCGTGTTCCTGCGCCATGCGGCGAATCCACTTGTCCGATTTGATGCTCATGGCGGTGTCCTGAATAGCGAGGCGAAAAAAATCTGTGGGCCATCTTACCGGGGCCGGCGTTGGGGTTCAAAGGCCGCACGGGTTTTCTTGATGAATGCACCGCCAGCTATAAGCCGCAGCCAGCGTAGCCGGGGCCCGGATGGCCGGCATCAATGACTGTAAATACCACCGCCAGTCACGAAAATAGAGAAACCTTCGGAAATACCATTGGCACGTTCCGGAAAAAGGGTTAAGGTGGCGCCACTGTGCTGCTTGTGTCACTGAGAATCTCTACACGATATGTTGAATTTCGATCCAACCATCTCCAAGAATTTTTCCTGCTCTTTGCACTCAGTCTCGGCCAGGGCTTTTCCTGAGTCGCAGTTAACTTTGTCCAAGGAGATACACCATGTCTAATCGCCAAACTGGTACCGTTAAGTGGTTCAACGATGAAAAAGGCTTCGGCTTCATCACTCCACAATCCGGTGACGACCTGTTCGTTCACTTCAAAGCTATCCAATCCGACGGCTTCAAAAGCCTGAAAGAAGGCCAACAGGTTTCTTTCATCGCTACCCGCGGTCAGAAAGGCATGCAAGCTGAAGAAGTTCAAGTTATCTAACTTGTACTGACTTAGTCGAAAAAACCCCGCCCTTAAAAGCGGGGTTTTTTTATGCCTGGATTTCGGGATGCCTGATCGTTCCCGCGCTCTGCGTGGGAACGCCTCTTGTGACGCTCGGCGTCGCGCTTTGGGACGCCGAGCGTCCAGGGCTGCATTCCCACGCAGAGCATGGGAACGATCAGGGCACAGCAAAACGCCCGGTGCATTCACATGCATCGGGCGTTTTGTCATCGCTGCCCTACCAATCGTTATTGGAACAACGACTCACTCGACAAGCCATTCTTCTCCAGGATCTCGCGCAAGCGCTTGAGGCCCTCTACCTGGATCTGCCGCACCCGCTCACGGGTCAGGCCAATCTCCAGGCCCACATCCTCCAGGGTGCTGCTCTCATGGCCGCGCAGGCCGAAGCGGCGAATCACCACTTCACGCTGCTTGTCCGTGAGCTCTGACAGCCACTGGTCAATACTTTGGGAAAGATCATCGTCCTGCAACAGCTCGCAAGGATCCGTCGGACGGTCATCGGTCAGGGTGTCCAGCAGGGTTTTATCCGAATCCGGCCCCAGCGAGACATCCACCGAAGACACACGCTCGTTAAGGCCTAGCATGCGCTTGACCTCCCCTACCGGTTTTTCCAGCAGGTTGGCGATCTCTTCAGGCGAAGGTTCATGATCGAGTTTTTGCGTCAGCTCACGCGCTGCCCGCAGGTAGACGTTGAGCTCCTTGACCACATGGATCGGCAACCGGATCGTGCGGGTCTGATTCATGATCGCCCGTTCGATGGTCTGGCGAATCCACCAGGTGGCATAGGTAGAGAAACGGAAGCCCCGCTCAGGGTCGAACTTCTCCACAGCCCGGATCAAGCCCAGGTTGCCCTCCTCGATCAGGTCCAGCAGGGACAGCCCACGATTGACATAGCGTCGGGCGATTTTCACCACCAGGCGCAGGTTGCTTTCAATCATGCGCTTACGCCCAGCCGGATCGCCCTTCTGCGACAGACGCGCAAAATGGACTTCTTCTTCGGGGGTCAATAGAGGGGAAAAGCCGATTTCATTGAGGTACAGCTGGGTCGCGTCGAGCGCCCGCGTGTAGTCAACGTACTTGTGCTGCTTCAATGCGGCAGCATTCTTGGATTTGGTGCGAACTGAAGGTGGTGATACCCCTTCATTATCTGACATCGTTTCCAAATCGATACCGGCCTCCATAAGGAGAACCTCATCGTCGATGTCAAACTCCGGCACTTCTTTACTGAGAGCCATTGTTATAGTCCTTTGGTGAGTTCGACCTCAAGCTCAAGCGACGCCTCTATCCTTGGCAACGCTGGAGCCTGTTCCTTCTACGTGAGGGAACAGGCTGTGCAACACATCAACGACGGGGCAGGAATTGCAGCGGATCTACAGGCTTCCCTTGGCGGCGAATCTCAAAGTGCAGTTTCACCCGGTCTGTGCCCGTTGACCCCATTTCGGCAATCGTCTGTCCGACCTTGACCTGCTGCCCCTCCCGAACCAACAACCTGCGGTTATGACCGTAGGCACTGACGTAGGTATCGCTGTGTTTGATGATGACCAGCTCGCCGTAGCCCCGCAAACCACTCCCGGCGTACACCACTGTCCCATCAGACGCAGCTAAAACAGGCTGTCCCAAATCCCCGGCGATATCAATGCCTTTATTCAAACTACCGTTTGAAGAGAATTTTCCAATCAACACTCCGTTTGAGGGCCATCCCCAACCGGTCGGCGCAGGCCCGGCAGGTGGCAACGGCGCGGGTGCCGGCTTGCTCGCAACCGTAGGCGTGGCGCTGCCTGCAGGCCGAGTGATGATGGTGGTCTTGCTCGAGGACGATGGCGAAGAACCCGACTTTGTCACAACTGCCGTAGGTGCAGAACCTGAGCGACCATCGAAACGAATGGTCTGCCCTGGATGGATCGTATACGGCACAGGAATGTTGTTACGGGCGGCCAGCGCCTTGTAGTCCCAGCCATAACGAAAGGCAATCGAAAACAGGGTGTCGCCTTTGCGCACCACGTATTGACCGGTGGTCACCGTGGGCCTTTGGGGGGTTGCGTTGGTACGGTCAACGACCCGCGCACCGCCGGATGGCGTGCTCGAGCAGGCTGCCAATAAGGAACTCAAGACAAGGCCAAGCACCAGTCGCTGAAAGCTTGTTTTACTCATTCGCTGCGCAGGACCTGTGAGACTCACCCGCCGCTCCCTTTGTGGTGGCTGAACGTTAACGCCTGGATCAGGCTTGAAATATGACGCAAGTATAACTGGGCATTGGCTTTTTACTGGCACATGACTGAAAGGAAAAATTCATCATGTTTAATCGTGGCTGCCAGGCATGTTGATTCAATAGACCCCGCCGTAAGACACATCCCCGCTTACAGAATTCACTGCGCGCGAATAAATGATCAGGCCAGCGGGCCGTTGAGCAAGGGTACGAAACGCACGGCACCGAGTACATGCCGGGAAAAGCCTTCGTCCTCACGGATAATAAGCATCAACTGTTGCACTTCGCCGGAGCCCACCGGGATGACCAGCCGCCCGCCAGGTGCCAATTGATCCAGCAAGGCTTGCGGCACATCGGTGGCCACGGCGGTGACGATGATACCGTTGTAGGGCGCCAGCGCCGGCCAGCCCTCCCAGCCATCGCCCCAGCGAAATACCACGTTGCGCAGGTTCAGCTCCACCAGACGCTCTTTGGCCCGGTCCTGCAGCACCTTGATGCGCTCGACCGAAAACACCCGCTCTACCAATTGCGACAGCACGGCCGTCTGGTAGCCGGAGCCGGTGCCAATCTCCAGCACCTTGTCCAAAGGCCCCGCCGCCAGCAGCAGCTCGCTCATGCGCGCGACCATGTAAGGCTGAGAGATGGTCTGGTTGTGACCGATGGGCAACGCCGTGTCTTCATAGGCACGATGCGCCAGGGCTTCATCGACAAACAGGTGCCGCGGCGTGCGCCGGATCACTTCCAGCACCTGCGCGTTGGACAAGCCTTCTTCATACAGGCGCTGGATCAACCGCTCCCGGGTGCGCTGGGAGGTCATCCCGATGCCACGGCGCAACAGGTCGTCTTGTTCACGAGCCATCAACGCAGTCCCTCCAGCCAGCCATCAAGGCCACTGAAGGCATCACTGAAGGTGCGATCAAACAGCAACGGGGTAACGGAGACATAGCCTTGCATCACCGCATGAAAGTCCGTGCCCTCGCCGCCATCTTCGGCGTCGCCGGCCGCGGCGATCCAATAGCCTTCCTTGCCGCGTGGGTCGACCAGCTTCAAGGGCGCCGCCGCACGGGCGCGATGGCCCAGGCGCGTGAGTTGGATGCCGCGAATATGGTCGAGGGGCAGGTTGGGGATATTGACGTTGAGTACCGTACGCGGCGGCAGGTCCAGGGAAGCATGGGCCTCCACCAACTTGCGCGCGTAGTAGGCCGCCGTCGCCAGGTTATCCAGTTGCCGCGAAGCAAAGGAAAAGGCAAAGCCGGTTCGGCCCAGGAAGCGCCCTTCGAGGGCCGCCGCCACGGTGCCGGAATACAGCACGTCATCGCCCAGGTTGGCGCCCAGGTTGATCCCCGAGACCACCAGGTCTGGCTGGTGCTCCAGCAAACTGTTGATTGCCAGGTGCACGCAGTCGGTGGGGGTTCCGTTGACGCTGATAAAGCCATTGGCCAGGACCCGCGGGTGCAGCGGACGGTCGAGCGTCAGCGAACTGCTGGCGCCGCTCTTGTCCTGGTCGGGGGCAACCACCACGCACTCGGCGTAATCCTGCAGCGCAGCATGGAGCGCGGCAAGACCGGGTGCGGTGGCACCGTCATCGTTTGATATCAGAATACGCATGGGCTGTCCGTCTGCCCCACCGGCACCAGATCAACAAGCTCGCGCACCAAGACAGTGGCGAAGCATCCGGCCGGCAGGACGAATTCCAATTGCAGAATGTCAGGCCCGGGATAATGCCACGTCAACCCGCCAATGGGCAGTCGCAGAATGCGACGTTCCTGGCTCATTCCCGCCTTCACCAGCCAATCACGTAGGTCTGCTTCGCCAGCGACGACAGATTGTTCCAGCTCGTACGTAAGACCTTTCGCCGGCGAATCACCTTCGCCCCACTGCGGGCCGGTGGGATGCAGGTCCAGGATCGCCAGGCGCGGGTCACTGCACTCAGCTTCCCCGGCCGGAAAAAAACTGCGACTGTCGGTAAACGCCAGCAGATCGCCGACTTGGGCTCGCTGCCATGAACCGTCGGCGACGCGGGCCGCCAACACTTTGTTGAACAGGTAACTGCGAGCCGTGGACAGCAAGCGCGAGCGCACGTTGCGCTGCTCGGGCAGGGCCTTGCGGGCAGCCCACTCGCGAGCATCCACCACGTTGCCGCCGTTGTGGCCAAAACGCTGGGTGCCGAAGTAATTGGGGATGCCGTGCCGCGCAATCAACTGCAGACGTGCGTCGATGGCAGCGGTGTCGCCGGCCAGTTGGGTCAGGCGCAAGGTGAAGCCGTTGGCCGAATGGGCACCGCGCTGCAACTTGCGTTTGTGACGCGCAGTTTTCAGGATCTTGAGGGTGTCGTTTTCTGCGCCGCTCATGTCCGGGTCGGCCTTGCCGGGCAATTGCACGCTGAACCACTGACGGGTCAGGGCTTGACGGTCCTTGAGCCCGGCATAGCTGACGGTGCGCAACGGTACGCCAGCAGCCTTGGCGATACGCCGTGCGGCCTCCTCGGTGTTCAAGCCGCGTTTTTCCACCCACAGCCACAGGTGCTCGCCGTCGCCGGTCAGCGGGATGTCCAGCACCTCATCAACCTGGAAGTCTTCGGCCGTGGCCTTCAGTACCGCGCTGCCCAGGGCCTCGCCATAGGCCCGCGGGCCCAGCAGTTGCAGGTCGTTCATGCGCGCAGCAACAAGGCGACGGAGTGCACTGCGATGCCCTCTTCACGACCGGTAAACCCGAGCTTTTCGGTGGTGGTGGCTTTCACGTTGACTTGATCCAATTCAATTTGCAGGTCTGCGGCGATCGCTGTGCGCATCGCTTCGATATGGGGGGCCATTTTTGGCGCCTGGGCGACGATGGTGTTATCGACGTTGCCGACCTTCCAGCCCTTGGCGTGGATCAGGCCGACCACATGGCGCAGCAACACACGACTGTCCGCGCCCTTGAAGGTGGGATCGGTGTCCGGAAAGTGCTTGCCGATATCGCCCAATGCCGCCGCGCCGAGCAAAGCATCGCTCAAGGCGTGCAAGACCACGTCGCCGTCGGAATGAGCCAGCAACCCATGGTGGTGTGCAATGCGCACACCGCCCAGGGTGATGAAATCGCCTTCAGCGAAACGGTGCACATCGTAGCCGTGGCCAATACGCATAAAAAAACGCCCCGATTTAATTCAGGGCGTGATTCTACCTACTTTTGCCTCGGATTAACCGAGCAAAGCACGACCATGATGGCGCAAATGGTCTTCGATGAAGCTGGCGATGAAGAAGTAGCTGTGGTCGTAGCCAGGCTGCAGGCGCAGTTCCAGCGGATGGTTGGCTGCTTTGGCCGCTTGCTGCAAGGCTTCGGGCTTGAGCTGAACCGCGAGGAAATCGTCGCGATCGCCTTGGTCCACCAAGAGCGGCAACTTTTCCGAGGCTTCGCTGATGAGCACGCAGGCATCCCATTCGCGCCATTTCGAACGCTCTTCCCCCAAATAACGGGAAAAGGCTTTCTGGCCCCACGGGCAGTCCATCGGGTTGTTGATCGGCGAAAACGCCGACACCGACAGGTAACGTCCAGGGTTGCGCAATGCGCAGACCAGCGCACCGTGACCGCCCATGGAGTGGCCGCTGATACCGCGCTTATCGGAGGCAGGGAAATGCGCCTCTACCAATGCCGGCAATTCCTGCACCACGTAGTCATGCATCCGATAGTGCTTGGCCCAGGGTTCCTGGGTGGCATTGAGGTAGAAGCCCGCGCCGAGGCCGAAGTCCCAGGCATTGTCCGGGTCGCCCGGCACGCCGAGGCCGCGGGGGCTGGTGTCCGGCGCGACGATGATCAAGCCCAGTTCGGCGGCCATGCGCTGGGCGCCGGCCTTCTGCATGAAGTTTTCGTCAGTACAGGTCAACCCGGACAGCCAATACAGCACCGGCAGCTTGCCGCCCTGCTCTGCTTGCGGCGGCAGGTAGACGGCAAAGGTCATGTCGCAACCCAGCACATCGGAATGATGCTTGTAACGTTTATGCCAGCCGCCGAAGCTCTTCTGGCATGACAGGTTTTCCAGACTCATGGCCGACCTCAGAAGTGAATGACGGTACGAATGCTCTTGCCTTCATGCATCAGGTCAAACGCTTTGTTGATATCTTCCAGGCCCATGGTGTGGGTGATGAAGGTATCCAGCGGAATTTCGCCGGTCTGGGCCATTTCCACGTAGCTTGGCAATTCGGTACGACCGCGCACGCCACCAAACGCTGAACCACGCCAGACGCGCCCGGTGACAAGTTGGAACGGACGTGTAGCGATCTCCTGGCCAGCACCGGCCACACCGATGATCACCGATTCGCCCCAGCCTTTGTGGCAGCACTCAAGAGCCGCACGCATCAGTTGCACATTGCCAATGCACTCGAAGGAAAAGTCCACGCCGCCATCAGTCAGGTCGACAATCACGTCCTGGATCGGGCGATCGTAGTCTTTCGGGTTGATGCAATCAGTGGCGCCCAGTTGCTTGGCGATTTCGAACTTGGCCGGGTTGATATCAATGGCGATGATGCGACCGGCCTTGGCCTTGACCGCGCCGATAATCGCCGACAGCCCAATGCCGCCCAGGCCGAAGACGGCCACGGTATCGCCCGGCTTGACCTTGGCGGTGTTGATCACCGCACCGATGCCGGTGGTGACACCGCAACCGAGCAGGCAGACTTTTTCCAGCGGCGCTTCTTTAGGAATCTTGGCCACGGAGATTTCCGGCAGCACGGTGTACTCGGAGAACGTCGAGGTGCCCATGTAGTGGAAAATCGGCTGGCCCTTGTAGGAGAAACGCGTGGTGCCATCCGGCATCAAGCCCTTGCCCTGAGTCGCGCGAATGGCCTGGCACAGGTTGGTCTTGCCACTCAGGCAGAACTTGCACTTGCCGCATTCCGGGGTGTACAGCGGGATCACGTGATCGCCCACAGCGACCGAGGTCACGCCCTCGCCGATGGCTTCCACCACTGCGCCGCCTTCATGGCCCAGGATCGACGGGAAAATGCCTTCCGGGTCTGCACCCGACAAGGTGTAGGCGTCGGTGTGGCACACGCCGGACGCGACCACCCGCAGCAGCACCTCGCCAGCCTTGGGCATGGCGACATCCACTTCAACAATCTCAAGGGGCTTCTTGGCTTCGAAGGCTACGGCGGCGCGGGACTTGATCATCCGGGTTTCTCCATCGGGTTAAAAACTGAGGCCGTGAGTGTAAAACATCGCCCATTGATGAATAATCCAGGCAAAAGCAAAACATTATTGCCATATAGGGACAATCAGCATGCTGGAGAACCGCTGGGAAGGCATTGACGAGTTTGTCGCGGTGGCCGAATGCAGCCAGTTCACGGCGGCGGCCGAGCGACTGGGGGTATCGTCCTCCCACGTCAGCCGGCAAGTGGCGCGTCTGGAAGAACGCCTGCAAACCCGATTGCTGTACCGCAGCACACGCAAGGTGACGCTGACCGAAGCCGGCCAGACCTTCCTGCAACACTGCCAACGTCTGCAGGACGGTCGCGAGGAAGCGCTGCGGGCGGTGGGCGACCTGACCAGCGAACCCAAGGGCATGTTGCGCATGACCTGCGCCGTGGCTTATGGCGAGCGTTTTATCGTGCCGCTGGTGACACGCTTTATGGCGCACTATCCGCAACTGCGCGTGGACATCGAGTTGACCAATCGCTCACTGGACCTGGTCCACGAAGGCCTCGACCTGGCCATCCGCCTGGGACGTTTGCAAGACTCACGCATGGTTGCCAGCCGCCTGGCACCTCGACGCATGTACCTGTGTGCGTCGCCCTCCTACCTCAAACGGTACGGTCGGCCACACAGCTTGTCGGAGTTGAGCCGGCATAACTGCCTGATTGGCAGTTCGGATATCTGGCAAATGGCCCAAGACGGGCGGGAATTTTCCCAGCGCGTGCAAGGCAATTGGCGCTGCAACAGTGGGCAAGCAGTGCTGGATGCGGCGTTGCAAGGCATGGGCTTGTGCCAGTTGCCGGATTACTACGTCCTGGAGCATCTGCACAGTGGGGCGTTGGTGTCGTTGCTGGAGGCTCATCAACCGCCGAATACTGCGGTGTGGGCGCTGTATCCGCAGCAGCGGCATTTGTCGCCGAAGGTGAGGAAGCTGGTGGATTTCTTGAAGGTGGGGCTGGCTGAGAGGCCGGAGTACAAGCATTGAATTGAGGTGGTCTGCACCGGCCTCATCGCGGCATAGGTATCTACACAACTTCGAGGCGACGCTGGACCTGTGGCGAGGGAGCTTGCTCCCGTGACGGCCTGACAGCCGAAGCTGATCTAGCTGACGCACCGCGATCCAAATGTGGGAGCTGGCTTGCCTGCGATGAAGCGGTTACCGCCGGTTAGCCCAGCGCAACTTCAACCACTCCAGATCTTCCGGCCGAGTCACCTTGATATTGTCCGAACGCCCTTCAACCAGACGCGGCGCCTGCCCGGACCACTCCATGGCCGAGGCTTCATCGGTGATCAGCGCATCGGCCACCAAGCTGTCCGCCAAGGCGCGATGCAAGGCGCCCAGTCGGAACATCTGTGGTGTGTAGGCCTGCCAGATCAGGCTGCGATCAATGGTGTCCACCACACGGCCATGCCTGTCAACACGCTTGAGGGTATCGCGCGCGGGCACTGCCAGCAGGCCGCCTACCGGATCATCGGCCAGTTCCGCCAGGAGCTTGTCGAGGTCATCACGGCTCAAATTAGGCCGCGCAGCGTCATGCACCAACACCCAGTCTTCATCACTGGCGCCCAGGGCATTGAGTTGCAGCAGCGCATTGAGAACCGAGCCGGAACGTTCCGAGCCGCCGTCGGCACGCTGGATACGCCGGTCATTGGCGCATGCCAAGCTGGGCCAATAAGGATCGTCAATTGCAAGACTGACCACCAGGCCCTTGAGGCATGGATGGTCGAGAAAACAGCCGAGGCTGTGTTCAAGAATAGTGCGCCCGCCCAGTTGCAGGTATTGCTTGGGACGGTCCGCAGCCATACGGGCACCGACGCCCGCGGCAGGAATCACGGCCCAGAAGGCCGGTAAATCGTGGCTCATTGGGCCAACTGGTAGAGGGTCTCGCCCTCCTTGACCATGCCCAGTTCATGGCGAGCCCGCTCTTCAACGGTCTCCGTGCCTTTTTTCAGCTCAAGCACTTCAGCGTCGAGGACACGGTTGCGCTCCAGCAGGCGTTCGTTTTCGGCACGCTGGTCGGCAATTTGCTGGGTCAACTCTTCCACCTGCGCAAAGCTGCCATTACCGACCCATAGGCGGTACTGCAGGCCAGCCAGCAACAAGAGCAAGACGAGGAACAACCAATTGGGACTGCGCATCGAAATCCGGGTATCCAGTGAAAAAAGACAGTCATGCAAACCTTTTGCAGCAACTGATAGCACAAAGCCTGGTAAAACCAGGCTTGCGCTTGTCAGTCAGCAGATTAGCGCCGAAATTCACATTTTCGTGAGATTTCTGACGCAATCCGCCGACTTTTTACCATTTACTGCTTAGCCGCGAAACTCGCCGCGACCGTTGTACTTGGCTTTACCTGCCAATTGCTCTTCGATGCGCAGCAATTGGTTGTACTTGGACACGCGATCGGAACGGCACAGGGAACCGGTCTTGATCTGGCCCGCCGAAGTACCCACGGCCAGGTCGGCAATGGTGGAATCTTCGGTTTCGCCGGAGCGATGGGAGATCACGGCGGTGTAGCCCGCAGCCTTAGCCATCTGGATGGCTTCCAGGGTTTCGGTCAGGGTGCCGATCTGGTTGAACTTGATCAGGATCGAGTTGGCGATCTTCTTGTCGATGCCTTCTTTCAAGATCTTGGTGTTGGTCACGAACAAGTCGTCGCCCACCAGCTGGATTTTCTCGCCGATCTTGTCGGTGAGAATTTTCCAACCATCCCAGTCGGACTCGTCCAGGCCGTCTTCGATCGAGATGATCGGATAGCGCTGGGTCAGGCCCTTGAGGTATTCAGCAAAACCTTCGGAGTTGAACACCTGGCCTTCGCCGGACAGGTTGTACTTGCCGTCTTCATAGAATTCGCTGGCAGCGCAGTCCAGGGCCAGGGTCACGTCGGTGCCCAGCTTGTAGCCCGCGTTGGCCACGGCTTCGGAGATGACTTTCAGTGCATCTTCGTTGGAGGCCAGGTTCGGCGCGAAACCACCTTCGTCACCCACGGCAGTGCTCAGGCCACGGGCCTTCAGTACAGCCTTGAGGTGATGGAAAATCTCGGTGCCCATGCGCAGGCCTTCAGAGAAGGACTTGGCGCCAACCGGCTGCACCATGAACTCCTGGATGTCGACGTTGTTATCCGCGTGCTCGCCACCGTTGATGATGTTCATCATCGGTACCGGCATCGAGTAGACGCCCGGGGTGCCGTTCAGGTTGGCGATGTGCGCGTACAACGGCAGGTCCTGGTCCTGCGCAGCCGCCTTGGCAGCCGCCAGGGACACGGCGAGGATGGCGTTGGCGCCGAGGCTGCCTTTGTTTTCAGTGCCGTCGAGCTTGATCATCGCGTGGTCCAGGGCTTTCTGGTCCAGCGGGTCCTTTCCCAGCAACAGGTCACGAATCGGACCGTTGATGTTGGCTACAGCCTTGAGTACACCCTTGCCCAGGTAACGGCTCTTGTCGCCATCACGCAGTTCCAGCGCTTCGCGCGAACCGGTGGAAGCACCGGACGGCGCGCAGGCGCTGCCGATGATGCCGTTATCGAGAAGCACGTCGGCTTCGACGGTGGGGTTGCCACGGGAGTCGAGAACTTCACGACCTTTGATGTCGACGATTTTTGCCATTGTTGTAAACACTCCAAAGTTGACGAAAACGACGCAGCTGAAGGAAATCTTTTGACCGACCGCAAGGGTGGAACAACGGGGCAGGCTTGCAGACGACAAGGCTCAGGCCCGGGGGCCTGAGCGTAAAGCGTGGGAAATTCTACCGGAGAAATGCCAGTTACGCGGTCTCTACCGTCGGAAAACTCTTGACCAGCTCGTCCAACTGCTTGAGCTGGGCCAAGAATGGCTCCAGCTTGTCCAGGCGCAGGGCGCATGGGCCATCACATTTGGCGTTGTCCGGATCTGGGTGAGCTTCAAGGAACAGGCCCGCCAGCGACTGGCTCATGCCCGCCTTGGCCAGGTCCGTCACCTGGGCACGGCGCCCGCCAGCGGAGTCCGAACGACCACCGGGCATTTGCAGCGCGTGGGTGACGTCGAAGAACACGGGGTATTCGAACTGTTTCATGATGCCGAAACCGAGCATGTCCACCACGAGGTTGTTGTAGCCGAAGCTTGAACCCCGCTCGCAGAGGATCAACTGGTCGTTACCCGCTTCCACGCACTTGCTCAGGATGTGTTTCATCTCCTGGGGCGCAAGGAACTGGGCTTTCTTGATATTGATCACAGCGCCGGTCTTGGCCATGGCGACCACGAGGTCGGTCTGGCGCGACAAAAAGGCCGGCAACTGGATGATGTCGCACACCTCGGCGACCACGGCAGCCTGCTCAGGCTCGTGGACGTCGGTGATGATCGGCACGCCGAAGGCTTGCTTGATGTCCTGGAAGATCCGCATGCCTTCTTCAAGGCCCGGGCCGCGATAGGAGGTGACGGACGAACGGTTGGCCTTGTCGAAGCTGGCCTTGAAGACGTAAGGGATACCCAGTTTCTGGGTGACCCGAACGTACTCCTCACACACCTGCATCGCCATGTCGCGGCTTTCCAGCACGTTCATGCCGCCGAACAGCACCATGGGCTTGTCGTTGGCAATCTCGATGTCGCCTACGCGAATGATCTTCTGGGCCATCTGGTTTACGCCTTCTTCTGGTGTTGCGTCAGTGCTGCTTTGACGAAACCACTGAACAACGGGTGACCGTCGCGCGGCGTCGAGGTGAACTCCGGGTGGAACTGGCAGGCCACGAACCACGGATGATCCGGTGCCTCGACCACCTCAACCAGCTTGCCATCACCGGAGCGACCGGAGATTTTCAGGCCAGCTTCTTTGATCTGCGGCAGCAGGTTGTTGTTCACTTCGTAGCGGTGACGGTGACGCTCGACGATCACGTCCTTGCCATAGCAGTCGTGTACCAGCGAGCCGGCCTCCAGCAGGCAATCCTGAGCACCCAGGCGCATGGTGCCGCCCAGGTCGGACGTTTCGGTACGGGTTTCAACGGCGCCGGTGGCGTCTTCCCACTCGGTGATCAGGCCCACGACCGGGTGGCCGCTGGAGTGATCGAACTCGGTGGAGTTGGCGTCTTTCCAGCCCAGCACGTTACGGGCGAACTCGATAACGGCCACTTGCATGCCCAGGCAGATACCCAGGTACGGCACCTTGTTTTCACGGGCGTACTGCACGGCAGTGATCTTGCCTTCCACGCCACGCAGGCCGAAACCGCCGGGAACGAGGATCGCGTCAACACCTTCGAGCAGCGCAGTGCCCTGGTTCTCGATGTCTTCGGAGTCGATGTAGCGCAGGTTGACCTTGGTACGGTTGCTGATACCGGCGTGGCTCATGGCTTCGATCAGCGACTTGTACGCGTCCAGCAGCTCCATGTACTTACCGACCATGGCGATGGTGACTTCATGCTCAGGGTTGAGCTTGGCGTCGACAACCGCTTCCCACTCGGACAGGTCGGCACCGCCGCACTGCAGGCCGAAACGCTCGACCACAAAATCATCCAGCCCCTGCGAATGCAGGATGCCCGGGATCTTGTAGATGGTATCGGCGTCTTCCAGGGCAATTACCGCACGTTCTTCAACGTTGGTGAACTGCGCGATCTTGCGGCGCGAGGAAATGTCGATCGGGTGATCGGAGCGGCATACCAGCACATCCGGCTGCAGGCCGATGGAACGCAGTTCCTTGACCGAGTGCTGGGTAGGCTTGGTTTTGGTTTCGCCGGCAGTGGCGATGTAGGGCACCAGTGTCAGGTGCATCAGCATCGCGCGCTTGGCGCCAACTTCGAAACGCAACTGGCGGATGGCTTCGAGGAACGGTTGGGACTCGATGTCACCCACGGTGCCACCGATCTCGACCATCGCCACGTCGGCATCGCCTGCACCCTTGATGATGCGGCGCTTGATTTCGTCGGTGATGTGCGGGATCACCTGGATGGTTGCACCCAGGTAATCACCACGGCGCTCTTTGCGCAGCACGTGCTCGTAGACACGGCCGGTGGTGAAGTTGTTGTTCTGGGTCATGGTCGTGCGGATGAACCGCTCGTAGTGGCCCAGGTCCAGGTCGGTCTCGGCGCCGTCGTGGGTGACGAACACTTCACCGTGCTGGAACGGGCTCATGGTGCCCGGGTCAACGTTGATGTACGGGTCCAGCTTGAGCATGGTGACCTTAAGTCCCCGCGCCTCCAGGATGGCCGCCAATGAAGCGGAGGCAATGCCTTTCCCCAATGAAGAAACAACACCGCCCGTGACGAATATGTAGCGCGTCATGAAAAACCCTAGAAGTCTGCGTTAAAGCGGTCCGAGCCGCCGGGGAAAGCGAAGGAAGGCCGAAGCCCCCGATCACCTGCATTAATCACAGTGCACCTTTCAAAAAAACCGCCGCGTTGTGACAGACCAGCAATGAAACACCGGTACGTTGATCGCTACACATTTTTTGGAATCGCCCAGCAAAGACTGCTTGGTAATCGGCAACGACTGCGATTCAGGCGAATCCACAGAAGTTGTATCAAGAAGGGAGCGTAGTCTACCGGAAAGGCGCTATCAGCTCAAACCTTGATCGCAGCTCTGTGGCAACCAATCCAATTGCACCTCACCCACCGACCGGGCCCATGCCCCCGCAACGCTTGGCACAGCCAGCAATTGCTCGCCCCGATAGACCAGCGGCAATCTGCCACGGACGAAGCCCGGCATGCCGCTTTCATTCAGCAGACGCTTGAGATCACGCCGGCCTCGGCCCGGTACGTCGATGATTTCGCCACCCTGGCGATATCGGATCACTAGCGGGCCTTCGGGAGCCTCGCCAATAAACTTCAGTTGGCCATTGCCCGTTAACTCTAGTGGATTTTGCGGATCGGGCCAGCTCACCGATGCGTCGGAAAACTCCGACCAAGTTGAAGGTAACCACCAGATGCGTTCACCGCTACGCTGCATTTGGCCGTCGGCCAGGCGCCACAGAGGCTGTGCGTCCCCCTTGGCATCGCGCAGGGCATGCCAACCAGCCCAGTGGTCGCTGTCCGGTAAACCGGTCAGTGGTATCAGCCAATGCCGCAGGGCGTTACGCTGGCGGGCATCGGATAGTTCACGCAATGGCTCAAGCGCCAGAGACGGCAGCGGTAACCAGGGAAACGTAGAAGGCTGATCGGCGCGCTGCAGGTCCATCAGCGCCAACTCGTCGAGCAGCCCTTGCGCCTCAGCCATGTGTTCAGCCGTGCGAGCCAGGTGGGTGATCGCCTGGGGCCAGCGTTCCGTCAGGGTTGGGAATACGCGGTGACGCAGGTAATTGCGGGAAAACCGTGGATCAGCGTTGGAGGGATCTTCGATCCACTGCAACTGATGCTGATGGGCGTAGGCTTCCAGCTCGCTACGAGAGAATGCCAGCAACGGCCGCACCAAGTGGCCCTGCGCTAAGGGGCGATGCTCAGGCATAGACGCCAACCCTCGCACGCCGGCGCCACGCAGCAGGCGAAACAGCAGGGTTTCGGCTTGATCGTCGCGATGCTGGCCAGTGAAAAGCACCTCCCCTGCCTCCATGACTTGCATGAACGCTTGGTAGCGCGCCTCGCGGGCCGCGCGTTCAAGGCTCGCACCGGGACTGACCTGCACGCGCATGACGCGCAAAGGTACGCCCAGGGCGTCGCAGACCGATTGGCAATGAGCAGGCCATGCATCGGCAGCAGCTTGCAGACCATGGTGGACATGAACGGCGCTGACAGGAGGCAGGTTTTCGATTTTGGCCAGTGAGGCCAGGAGGTGCAGCAGGACGGTGGAGTCGAGACCACCGGAGAACGCGATATGCCAGGCCGGCGCGTTGCGCCAGGGGGCCAGGGTGTGCAGGAGTGTGGCCGGCAGGGTTGGTTTCATCACACGTCACCGCCGCAAAGCTTGAATACGTTCGTCAGCATACACAAAGCAAATGTGGGAGCCGGGCTTGCCCGCGATGCAGGCACCTCGGTGTATCAGTGATACCAAGGTGATGCTATCGCAGGCAAGCCAGCTCCCACACAAGCCGGCTCCCACATTGGGTACAGCGTCGGCTTAGAGGCCGTAGCTCATCAGGCGCTCATAACGACGAGCCAGCAGCGCTTCGTTATCCAGCTTCTTGAGCATCGCCAGTTGCGAACCCAACTCGGCACGGATGGTCGCAGCGGCGGCAGCCGGGTCACGGTGGGCGCCGCCCAGTGGCTCGGCGATAACCTTGTCGACGATACCCAGGCCTTTGAGGCGATCGGCGGTGATGCCCATGGCTTCGGCAGCGTCCGGCGCCTTTTCGGCGGTTTTCCACAGGATCGAGGCACAACCTTCCGGCGAGATCACTGCGTAGGTCGAGTACTGCAACATGTTCAGTTGGTCGCAGACACCAATGGCCAGCGCACCGCCAGAACCACCTTCACCGATCACGGTGGCGATGATCGGGGTTTTCAGGCGGGCCATGACGCGCAGGTTCCAGGCAATCGCTTCGCTCTGGTTGCGCTCTTCGGCGTCGATACCCGGGTAGGCACCTGGCGTGTCGATGAAGGTCAGGATCGGCATCTTGAAGCGCTCGGCCATTTCCATCAGGCGGCACGCCTTGCGGTAGCCTTCCGGGCGCGGCATGCCGAAGTTGCGGCGTACTTTCTCGCGCACTTCACGGCCTTTCTGGTGACCGATCACCATCACCGGCTGGTCGTCCAGGCGAGCGATGCCGCCCACAATAGCCGCGTCGTCGGAGAAGTGACGGTCGCCGTGCAACTCATCGAACTCGGTGAAGATGTGCTCGATGTAGTCCAGGGTGTAAGGACGGCGAGGGTGGCGAGCCAGGCGCGCGATCTGCCAGCTGGTCAGCTTGCCGAAGATGTCTTCGGTGAGCGTGCTGCTCTTGTCTTGCAGGCGAGCGATCTCATCGCCGATATTCAGCGAATTGTCATTGCCGACCAGGCGCAGCTCTTCGATCTTGGCTTGCAGGTCAGCGATCGGCTGTTCGAAATCAAGAAAATTCGGGTTCATAAGCGTCCGTCTTGGGTCGACGGCCAAGGGGTGCCTGGCCAGCCGGTTGTCTATTCGCGCCCTACCTTAAGGGAGAGGCGCGTTTAGGTCGAGATTAAATGTTTAGTCGAGATCAGACTCATCTGACCGTCAACGGTATTGGAGGAAGACGTTGTCTCGCCCGAACTGGTCACGCAAAGCTTGAATCAAGCCATCAGCGGGATCAATTCGCCACGTCTCGCCAAACTGCAACATGGCCTTGGCATCGCTGCCCGTGTATTCCATGGTCACCGGGCATGCGCCACGGTGGCGTTTGAGCAAGTCCCCCAACCAGCGTAGCTGATCGCCTTTAAGCGCTTCGGTCTTGACCTTCAGGCGCAGGCTCTCGGCCAGGTTGGTACGGGCATCTTCCATGCTCATCACCCGCTTGATACGCAGGCGCAGGCCACCGGAGAAGTCGTCATTGCTGACCTCCCCTTCCACCACCACCATGGCGTCGGTCTGCAGCAGTGACTGGGCGGAGTGGAACGCGTCGGCAAACAATGACGCTTCGATGCGGCCCGAGCGATCATCAAGGGTGATGAAGCCCATCTTGTCGCCCTTCTTATTTTTCATCACCCGCAGGGCGATGATCATGCCGGCGACGGTCTGGGTATCCCGCGCCGGTTTCAGGTCGATGATGCGCTGACGGGCGAAACGGCGGATTTCGCCTTCGTACTCGTCAATCGGGTGACCGGTAAGGTACAGGCCCAAGGTGTCTTTCTCACCTTTCAGGCGTTCCTTGAGCGTCAGCTCCTTGGCCTTGCGATGGTTGGCGTAGACATCGGCATCTTCTTCGACGAACAGCCCGCCAAACAGGTCGGCGTGGCCGCTGTCATGGGTACGGGCAGTCTGTTCGGCAGCCTTGATCGCCTCTTCCATGGCGGTCAGCAGCACCGCACGGTTGCGGTCGATATTGGCCTGGTAAGCCTTCGGCTCATCATGGAAGTACGGGCCAAGACGGTCGAGTGCGCCGCTGCGGATCAGGCCATCGAGGGTACGCTTGTTGATGCGCTTGAGGTCCACCCGCGCACAGAAATCGAACAGGTCTTTGAACGGCCCGTCCTGACGCGCCTCGGTAATGGCCTCCACCGGGCCTTCGCCCACGCCCTTGATCGCGCCGAGGCCATAGATGATGCGGCCTTCGTCGTTCACCGTGAACTTGAACTCCGAAGCGTTCACGTCCGGCGCATCGAGGCGCAGCTTCATGGTGCGCACTTCCTCGATCAAGGTCACGACCTTGTCGGTGTTGTGCATATCCGCCGAGAGTACCGCCGCCATGAACGGCGCCGGGTAATGGGCTTTCAGCCAGGCGGTCTGGTACGACACCAGGCCGTAGGCGGCGGAGTGGGATTTGTTGAAGCCATAACCGGCGAATTTTTCTACCAGGTCGAAGATGTTACCGGCCAGGTCGGCATCGATGTTGTTAGTCGCGCAGCCTTCAATGAAACCGCCGCGCTGCTTGGCCATTTCCTCGGGCTTTTTCTTACCCATGGCGCGGCGCAGCATGTCCGCACCGCCGAGGGTGTAGCCGGCCATCACCTGGGCGATCTGCATCACCTGTTCCTGGTACAGGATGATGCCGTAGGTCGGCGCCAGTACGGGCTTGAGGCCCTCGTACTGGTAGTCGGAGTGCGGGTAAGCCAGCTCGGCCCGGCCGTGTTTACGGTTGATGAAGTCATCCACCATGCCCGATTGCAGCGGGCCCGGACGGAACAGGGCCACCAGTGCGATCAAGTCTTCCAGGCAGTCGGGCTTGAGCTTTTTGATCAGCTCTTTCATGCCCCGGGATTCAAGCTGGAACACCGCGGTGGTTTCGGCTTTTTGCAGCAGGCTGTAGGTCGGTTTGTCGTCCAGCGGGATAAACGCGATATCCAGCGGTTCTTCGCCGATCTTGGCACGGTCGCGGTTGATGGTCTTGAGCGCCCAGTCGATGATCGTCAGGGTGCGCAGGCCGAGGAAGTCGAACTTCACCAGGCCGGCCGCCTCCACGTCGTCCTTGTCGAACTGGGTGACCAGGCCGTCGCCTTCTTCATCGCAATAGATCGGCGAAAAGTCGGTGAGCTTGGTCGGCGCGATAACCACACCGCCCGCGTGTTTACCGACGTTACGCACCACACCTTCGAGCTTACGCGCCATGTCCCAGATTTCAGCGGCTTCTTCATCGACCTTGATAAAGTCGCGCAGGATTTCTTCCTGCTCGTAGGCTTTTTCCAGGGTCATGCCGACTTCGAACGGGATCATCTTCGACAGGCGGTCGGCCAAACCGTAGGACTTGCCCTGCACCCGCGCTACGTCGCGGATTACCGCTTTGGCGGCCATGGAACCGAAGGTGATGATCTGGCTTACCGCGTTGCGGCCATATTTTTCGGCCACGTATTCAATCACGCGGTCACGGCCATCCATGCAGAAGTCGACGTCGAAGTCGGGCATGGAAACCCGTTCCGGGTTCAGGAACCGTTCGAACAGCAGGTCATATTCCAGCGGGTCAAGGTCGGTGATCTTCTGTACATAGGCCACCAGCGAGCCAGCACCTGACCCCCGGCCCGGACCTACCGGTACGCCGTTGTTTTTGGCCCACTGGATAAAGTCCATCACGATCAGGAAGTAACCAGGAAATCCCATCTGGATGATGATATCCAGCTCGAAATTCAACCGGTCGACATACACCTGGCGCTTGGCTTCGTAGTCTTCGGTGGTGTCCTTGGGCAGCAGGACGCTGAGGCGTTCTTCCAGGCCATCGAACGACACTTTGCGAAAGTATTCGTCGATGGTCATGCCATCGGGAATCGGGAAGTTGGGCAGGAAGTGCTTGCCCAGCTTTACTTCAATGTTGCAGCGCTTGGCGATCTCGACGGAGTTCTCAAGGGCCTCGGGCAAATCGCTGAACAACTCCGCCATTTCATCGGCGCTTTTGAGGTATTGCTCTTCGCTGTAGTTCTTCGAGCGGCGCGGGTCATCCAGGGCCCGGCCCTCGCCGATGCACACGCGGGTTTCGTGGGCTTCGAAATCTTCTTTCTTGATAAAGCGCACATCGTTGGTCGCCACCAGCGGCGCACCCAGCTTATCGGCCAGGGCTACAGCGGCGTGCAAATGCTCTTCATCGTTGGGGCGATTGGTGCGCTGCACTTCCAGGTAGAAACGGCCCGGGAATACCTGCATCCACTCGCGCGCCAGCACCTCGGCTTCCTGGGGGTTGCCGCCCAGCAGCGCGATACCGATTTCACCCTCTTTGGCCGCCGAGAGCATGATCAGGCCTTCGCTGGCTTCGGCCACCCACTCGCGCTCGATGATGATCGAGCCGTTGCGCTGGCCATCGATAAAGCCACGGGAAATCAGTTCGGTGAGGTTGCGGTAACCCACGCCGTTCATCGCCAGCAGGCTGATGCGGCTCAGGGGGTTATCCGGGTCTTTGTTGGACAGCCACAGATCGGCGCCGCAGATCGGCTTGATGCCGGCGCCCATGGCGTTCTTGTAGAACTTGACCAGGGAACACATGTTGTTCTGGTCGGTAACCGCGACCGCAGGCATGTTCATGCCCACCAGGGTTTTGACCAGCGGTTTGATCCGTACCAGGCCGTCGACCAGGGAGTACTCAGTGTGCAGGCGCAGATGAACGAATGAAGCCGGCATAGTGATCCTGTCTTGATACATGAAAACAACAAGGCCCGGATTGTACCGGGCCTGGGTAAAAACATCAGCCTTGCTGCTAAACCTCGATCAGACTTTCACGGGCCTCATAAGCCTGGCGTACCGGGGCAAACGAGCGGCGATGGATCGGGGTGGGGCCGAGCCGAGCCAGGGCTTCCAGATGAACGGGCGTCGGGTAGCCTTTATGGCCACCAATGCCGTAGCCGGGGTAGATCAATTCGAACGCGGCCATCTCACGGTCACGGCTGACCTTGGCCAGGATCGAGGCAGCGGCAATGGCGGGAACCTTGCTATCGCCCTTGACCACCGCTTCGGACGGCATCGTCAGCTTGGGGCAGCGGTTGCCGTCGATCATCGCCATTTTCGGGGTGATGTGCAGCCCTTCCACAGCGCGCTGCATCGCCAGCATGGTGGCGTGCAGGATATTCAGCTCGTCGATCTCTTCGACTTCAGCCCGGGCGATATGCCAGCTCAGGGCTTTTTCACAGATCTCGTCATAGAGCTTTTCACGACGGGCTTCGGTGAGCTTCTTCGAATCGTTGAGCCCCAGGATCGGGCGGTTCGGATCAAGGATCACCGCCGCCGTGACCACTGCGCCACACAACGGGCCGCGCCCTACTTCGTCAACACCTGCCACCAACTCGTGGGCTTGGGCGACGAGGCTGAAATCCAGGCCCATTTGCGTGGTCATAAGGCTTCCTGTTTATGGCCGATCAAGGTCAGCACGGCATCGGCCGCCTGGTTCGAGGCATCACGGCGCAACGTGCGGTGGATGTCGTCGAAACCACGGGTCTGCTCTTCGCCGCCGTCAATCAAGGGTAGTAGGGTTTTTGCAAGCGCTTCGGGCGTTGCATCGTCCTGCAACAACTCCGGCACCAGCAGGCGCTGGGCCAGCAGGTTGGGCAAGGAAATGTAAGGGCTCTTGACCATGCGCTTGAGGATCCAGAAGGTCAGTGGCGCCAGGCGATAGGCGACGACCATCGGGCGCTTGTACAGCAAGGCCTCAAGCGTGGCGGTGCCCGAGGCGATCAACACCGCATCGCAGGCTGCCAGGGCCAGGTGGGACTGGCCATCGAGCAGGGTCAACGGCAGGTTGCGACCTTCCAGCAGCGTTTCGATCTGCGCACGGCGTTGTGGGCTGGCGCAAGGCAGCACAAAGCGGATTCCCGGCTTTTGCGCCTGGAGACGTTCGGCGGCATCAAAAAACAGCGCTCCCAAACGTCCTACCTCGCCGCCACGGCTCCCTGGCATCAACGCAACCAAGGGGCCATCGGGCAAGCCCAGCTCGGCACGTGCAGCCGTACGATCAGCTTGCAAGGGAATGGCGTCAGCCAGGGTGTGGCCGACAAAGCGCACCGGCACGCCCTTCTCTTCGTAGAACCGGGCTTCGAATGGCAGCAAGGTCAACATCAGGTCGCAGCCTTCGCGGATTTTCAACACGCGCTTCTGGCGCCACGCCCACACGGATGGGCTGACGTAGTGCACGGTCTTGATCCCGGCCTGGCGCAACTTGAGTTCGATATTGAGCGTGAAATCCGGCGCATCGATGCCGATAAAGACGTCAGGCTTTTCTTCGATCAGCGTCTTGATCAGCAGCTTGCGGCGAGCCAGCAGCTCACGCAGGCGCCCCAAGACTTCCACCAGCCCCATGACTGACAGGCGCTCCATGGGGAAGTAGGAGGTCAGGCCTTCGGCCTGCATCAACGGGCCACCGACGCCGATAAATTCCACCGCCGGATGCTGGGCCTTGAGCGCCCGCATCAAGCCAGCACCCAGGATATCGCCGGAAGCTTCACCGGCCACGAGCGCAATACGCAAAGTGGCCATGATCAGCGGGTGATGCCGCGAGTCGAGGTTTGGATAGAGTCACGGAACACCGCGACTTCCGGGAACTGCGTAGCCGGCTCGGCCAGTTCGGTCAGGGCCTGTTCGACGGTCAACCCTTGGCGGTAAACCGTCTTGTAGGCACGGCGCAAGGCGTGGATGGCCTCTTCACTGAAACCGCGACGACGCATGCCTTCAAAATTCATGCTACGGGCTTCGGCAGGGTTGCCGAATACCGTCACGAACGCCGGGACATCCTTGCCGATGGCGGTGCCCATGCCGGAAAAGCTGTGGGCGCCGATATGGCAATACTGATGCACCAGGGTAAAACCGGAGAGGATCGCCCAGTCATCAACGTGCACATGGCCTGCCAACGCAGTGTTGTTGACCAGGATGCAATGGTTGCCGATCACACTGTCATGGCCGATGTGCGCATAGGCCATGACTAGGTTGTGATCACCCAAGGTGGTTTCAGCGCGATCCTGCACGGTGCCGCGGTGAATGGTGACGCCTTCACGAATGATGTTGTGGTCACCGATGACCAGGCGTGTTTCTTCACCCTTGTACTTCATGTCCGGGGTGTCTTCGCCTACCGAGGAGAACTGGTAGATACGATTGTGTTTGCCAATACGGGTCGGACCTTTAAGGATCACGTGTGGCCCGATGACAGTCCCCTCGCCGATTTCCACACCTGCGCCGACGATCGACCAAGGGCCGACCTCAACGTCGGCGGCCAGTACGGCCGACGGATCGATGATTGCGCGAGGGTCAATCAAACTCATAGTTTGCGTTCCGCACAGATGATCTCGGCAGAGCACACCGGCTTGCCATCTACCGAGGCCTGGCATTCGAACTTCCAGATCTGGCGCTTGCAACTGATGAACTTGGCTTCCAGGATCAACTGGTCACCCGGGGTGACCGGGTTGCGAAAACGCAGCTTGTCGGAACCCACGAAATAGTAAAGCGTGCCGTCGGCAGGCTTGAGGTCGAGCATTTTGAAACCAAGGATACCGGCAGCCTGGGCCATGGCTTCGATGATCAACACACCCGGCATGATTGGATGCGCAGGAAAGTGACCGTTGAAGAATGGTTCGTTGATGCTGACATTCTTGTAGGCACGAATGCGCTTTTCCTCGACGTTGAGGTCCACTACGCGGTCCACCAGCAGGAACGGGTAACGGTGAGGCAGGTATTCGCGAATCTCGTTGATGTCCATCATTTCGGGGGGAAGCCTGTAATAAAGATTGGGGGCGGGCGCACCAGGCGCACGCCCCGCTAGCAAATCAAGGAGGCCGTCTAGCGGCTGCGCACACTTGATATGGAAATGGTATCAGCCTTCTGATGAAGCATTACCGCCGGGGGTCACGTCCCCGACACGCTTTTCAAGCTGTTTGATACGTCGTGCCATGTCGTCGATCTTCCTCAAACGCGCGGCACTCTTGCGCCATTCGGCCGCAGGTTGCATCGCGGTACCGGACGAATAGGCCCCTGGCTCTGTGATCGAGTGGGTCACCATGGTCATGCCGGTGATGAAGACGTTGTCGCAAATATCGATATGCCCCACCAGCCCTACGCCACCGGCGAGCATGCAATGCTTGCCGATCTTGGTGCTGCCGGAAATCCCCACGCAGGCGGCCATGGCGGTGTGATCGCCAATCTGCACGTTGTGGGCGAT
Source organism: Pseudomonas sp. B2021 (assembly GCF_018135665.1). Taxonomy (NCBI): domain Bacteria; kingdom Pseudomonadati; phylum Pseudomonadota; class Gammaproteobacteria; order Pseudomonadales; family Pseudomonadaceae; genus Pseudomonas; species Pseudomonas sp. B2021. Next base: position 1,610,002 of record NZ_SMOF01000001.1, on the reverse strand, counting down.
CTGGATCTGGTTATCGAGCTTCACACCGTTACCGATCACGGTATCGGCCAGGGCCCCGCGATCCACAGCAGTGTTCACGCCGATCTCCACATCATCGCCGATCAATACGCCACCGACTTGGGCGATCTTGTGCCAGATGCCCTTGGCATTGGCAAAGCCGAAGCCCTCACCGCCGATCACGGCGCCCGACTGGATGACCACACGCTGACCGATACGCACATCGTGGTACAGGGTTACGCGAGGAGCCAGCCAGCCATCGGCACCAATTTCGCAGCGCGCGCCGATGAAACAGTGGGCACCCACGGTGACGCCTGCACCAATACGCGCTCCACTCTCGATCACGGCAAACGCGCCGATGCTGGCCGTCGGGTCAACCTGGGCATCATCGGCGATCACGGCAGACGGGTGAATACCGCCGGCCGCCTTCGGCTTGGGATCGAACAGGTGCGACGCCTTGGCGTACGACAGGTACGGGTCGGCCACCACCAGCGCATCCCCGATAAACCCTTCGGCGTCAGCGGCCTTCAGCAACACGGCTGCGGCCTGGCAGTCGACCAGGTATTTACGGTATTGAGGATTTGCGAGGAAGCTCAACTGAGCTGGGCCAGCCTCCTGCAAGGTGGCTAGCCCAGTGATTTCTTTCTCCTTGGAGCCACGCAAGGTGGCCCCCAGGAACTCGGCCAACTCGCCGAGTTTGATAGTCGCTGTCATGGTTTACTTCAGCTGGTTCATGCGCTCGATCACCTGGCGGGTGATGTCGTATTGAGGCTTGACGTCGATCACGGCGCCACGCTCGAACACCAGGTCAAAGGCACCCTTCTTGATGACTTCTTCCACAGCGCTGTCCAATTTAGGCTTGAGCTGCTTGAGCATTTCGCGGTCGGCCACAGCCTTGGCTTCGTTCAGCTCCTTGGATTGGAACTGGTAGTCACGGGCCTTTTGCTTGAATTCAAGCTCCAGACGCTCGCGCTCGCCTTGCTGCATCTTGTCGCCACCGGCTACCAGGCGGTCCTGGATGCCTTTGGCGCTGCTTTCCAGTGTCTTGAGCTTGGTCAGTTGCGGACCGAACTTCTTCTCGGCATCCACGGCGTATCGCTTGGCCGCATCGGATTCCAGCAGGGCCATCTGATAGTTCAGAACGGCGATTTTCATTTCGGCGAAGGCCGGGGTGGTGACCAGCACAGTGGCCAGCAAGACCAATTGAGTCAACTTACGCACGATGTACTCCTACAGAATCCGTTGTCGTTATCTTAGGTCAGACGCTTAGAACGTCTGGCCGAGGGAGAATTGGAAAATCTGGGTTTCAGCGTTATCCGGTTTCTTGATCGGCATGGCCAGAGCAAAGCTCAACGGGCCCAGCGCAGTCACCCAGGTCACACCCACGCCCACGGAGCTTGCCAGGTTGCTGAGGCTCACGTCGTTGCATTGAGTATTGGACTTCAAGCCACTTGGGTTCTTGATCTGTTCGCACTTGGAGTCGAACACGTTACCCACGTCCCAGAAGACCGAAGTACGCAGGGAACGCTGGTCCTTGACGAACGGCAGCGGGAACAGAATCTCCGCACCACCCTGGATCAGCACGTTACCACCGAATGGCAGCGGGTCGTTGTCCGAGTCAGCGACAGTGCCCTGGTTACCAGTGCGATCAACACCACGGCTCGGCGTACCACGCGGACCCAAGGTGCTGTCCTTGAAGCCACGTACCGAGTTGAAACCACCTGCATAATAGTTTTCATAGAACGGCAAGCCATCGGTCGAACCATAACCGTCGCCATAGCCCAGCTCTGTGTGCAGGCGCATGGTGTAGTTATCGCTCAACGGCTGGAACAACTGACCGCGGTAGTCGAGCTTGAAGAACGACAGGTCGCTGCCCGGCGTGGTGACTTCCGCAGTCAGGCTCTGGGAGTGGCCGCGGGTTGCCAGTACACCTTTGTTCAGGGTCGACTCGGACCAGCCGGCAGACGCCTTGAAGTTCAGGAACTTGTCGCCTTCACGACGGGTGAAGTCGAAGATTTCGTCCACGGTGTACACACCGGTCTTGATCTCATCCTGCTGGGCGGTGAGGCCGAAGGTCAGGCGCGAGGTCTCGCTGATCGGGTAACCCACGTTGACACCGGCACCCAGGCTGTCGATCGCATAGCTTGCAACGTCAACATCGAGGTCTTTGTAGTCAGTGGTGCGGTAGAAGGCGTTGTAGCCCAGGCTCACACCGTCTGCAGTCCAGTAGGGGTCGGTGTAGCCGAAGTTGTATCGGCTTTGGTATTCGCTGCGGGTCAGGCCGATGGACACACGGTTACCGGTACCCAGGAAGTTGTTCTGCGTGATGGAACCACCCAGGATCAAACCGGCGCTCTGGGCGAAACCGACGCTGGCGGTGATCGAGCCCGAGGCTTGTTCTTCAACGGCGTAGTTCACGTCAACCTGGTCATCCACACCCGGTACGGCCGGGGTTTCGACGTTGACTTCCTTGAAGAAGCCCAGGCGCTCAAGACGGGTCTTGGATTGGTCGATCAGGTAGGTCGAAGCCCAGCCACCTTCCATCTGACGCATTTCACGACGCAGCACTTCGTCCGCAGACTTGGTGTTGCCACGGAAGTTGATGCGGTTGACGTAGGCACGCTTGCCCGGATCGACGACGAAGGTGATGTCCACGGTGTGGTCTTCATCATTCGGGGTCGGCACGCCGTTGACGTTGGCGAAGGTATAGCCTTCGTTACCCAGGCGACGGGTGATCAGTTCGGAGGTGGTGGTCATCAGCTTGCGCGAGAACACCTGGTCCTTCTGCACCAGCAACAGGGACTTGACCTGGTCTTCAGGCACTTTCAGGTCGCCACTGAGCTTGACGTCACGAACCTTGTACTTCTCGCCTTCGTTGACGTTGACGGTGATGTAGACGTGCTTCTTGTCCGGGGTGATGGACACCTGGGTCGAAGCGATGTCCATGTTGATATAGCCACGGTCCAGGTAGTAGGAGCGCAGGCGTTCCAGGTCACCGGAGAGTTTTTCACGGGCGTACTTGTCATCGTTCTTGAAGAACGACAACCAGTTGGTGGTCTTGAGTTCGAACAGGTCGACCAGGTCTTCATCAGGGAACTTGGTGTTGCCCACGACGTTGATGTGCTGGATGGCGGCCACGGTGCCTTCGTTGATGTTGACCTTCAGGCCCACACGGTTACGAGGCTGGGGGATCACTTCGGTTTCCACGGTCGCGGAGTAGCGGCCCTGGGCAACGTACTGGCGTTGCAGCTCGTTACGCACACCCTCAAGGGTCGCGCGCTGGAAGATCTCGCCCTCGGCCAGGCCCGATTGCTTCAGGCCCTTCATCAGGTCTTCAGTGGAGATGGCCTTGTTACCTTCGATCGCGATACTCGCGACGGAAGGTCGCTCGACGACCGTGATGACCAGGACGTTGCCTTCGCGACCCAGTTGGATATCTTGAAAGAACCCGGTTTTGAACAGCGCACGAGTGGATTCCACCAGGCGACGATCATCCGCCTGTTCCCCGACGTTCAACGGCAAGGCACCAAAGACGCTACCCGCGGAAACCCGCTGGAGGCCGTTGACGCGAATATCGGAGATGGTGAAGGACTCGGCGTGAACTTCGGCGATCATCAATACGGTGAGAACCGCAGTTAGCAGCAGACGTTTCATGAAGTCCTTTCTTATTCCAACTGGCAATAAACAAACTGCCGCAAAATGCGGCAGATTCGCAATTCAGCGAAGCGTTACAGACGTCCCAAATCGTTGACCAGGGCTAACAACATCACCCCGACCACCAAACTGATACCGATCTGTATCCCCCAACCCTGCACCCGATCCGACAAGGGGCGACCACGCACCCACTCGACCAGATAAAACAGCAGATGCCCCCCATCCAATACTGGAATGGGCAGCAAATTCAGAACCCCAAGGCTAATACTCAGATAAGCCAGGAAATTCAGGAAATCCGCGACACCCGACTGGGCAGAAGCGCCCGCCACTTTAGCAATGGTTATCGGTCCACTCAAGTTTTTTACCGAGAGCTCACCGAACAACATTTTCTTGAGGGATTCGAGGGTCAGCACGCTCATGGTCCAGGTGCGTTTCGCACCCTCGCCAATCGCGGCCAAAGGCCCGTAGCTGACCTCTCGCACCATCGATGGCGGCCACTCGACACCTTTGACCCCGGCACCCAGGTAGCCCCCGGCTGCCTTGGCTTCGCCTCGCACCGACAAGGTCACGGGGACGTCGATTTGAGCACCCTCGCGCTCAACTTTCAGCACAATTTTGGTATCAGGGCGTACACGCACCAGGTCGACCACCTGCTGCCAGTCACCCAGCGCCTGGCCATCGAGGGCCAGCAAGCGATCACCGGTTTTCAGGCCAGCAGCCTGGGCCGGGCCTTTCGGATCGAGCTCGGCCAGCACCGGCGGCAAGGCCGGACGCCAAGGGCGGATCCCCAGGGACTTGATCGGATCGGGCTCATCAGCGCCCTTGAGCCAATGGTCCAGCGCCAATGCCCGCGGGGTTTCGGCGCTGGAATCCTGGTCGCGCACCACCACATTGACGGTGCCGCTCTCGCCCAGGCGACGCACCAACTGCAAGTTGACCGCGCCCCAGCCCGTGGTGGGTTCGCCATCAATGGATACAATTTCCTGCCCAGCCGTCAGGCCAGCCTTGGCCGCGATGCTGTCCGCTTCGACCGCGCCAATGACCGGGCGCACCTGCTGGCTGCCCAGCATGGCCAAGACCCAGAAGAACACCATCGCCAACAGAAAGTTGGCAATCGGCCCCGCCGCAACAATCGCAATACGCTGACGAACGGTCTTGCGATTGAAGGATTGGTCCAACTGGTCTGCAGGCACTTCGCCTTCGCGCTCATCGAGCATCTTGACGTAGCCGCCCAACGGGATAGCAGCAATCACAAACTCAGTGCCGCGGCGGTCATGCCAGCGCAACAACGGCATGCCGAAACCGACGGAAAAGCGCAATACCTTGACGCCGCAACGACGCGCGACCCAGAAGTGGCCGAATTCGTGGAAGGTCACCAACACACCCAGAGCAACCAGGGTGCCGACAATCATGTAGAGCGCACTCATCTAATTTCTCCGCATCTCAATCCAATGCCTGAAGACTCAAACCTTAACGCGCATTGCGTTCCAACCATTGCCCAGCCAGGGCTCGGGCCTTGGTGTCGGCTTCAAACACCGCCTCCAGGTCATTCACCGCCACCACTGGCTCAAGCGCCAGGACGTCCTCGATGATACTCGCGATCTGCGGAAAGCGGATGCGCCGTTCAAGAAACGCGGCTACGGCCACCTCATTGGCCGCGTTAAGCATGGCCGGGGCACTGTTACCCGCCTCGGCCGCTTGCCGCGCCAGGCGCAAACACGGGAAACGCTGCTCGTCCGGGGCTTCGAAGTCCAGGCGCGCGATTGCAAACAAGTCCAACGGCGCCACGCCCGAATCAATGCGCTCCGGCCAGGCCAAGGCATTGGCGATCGGTGTGCGCATGTCCGGATTACCCAACTGCGCCAACACCGAACCATCCACGTAATCGACCAGGGAATGGATCACACTTTGTGGGTGAATCACCACCTCAACCTGGTCAGGCCGCGCATCGAACAACCAGCATGCCTCGATCAATTCCAGGCCTTTGTTCATCATGCTCGCCGAATCCACGGAGATTTTGCGCCCCATGGACCAGTTCGGGTGAGCACACGCCTGCTCGGGTGACACATGCTCAAGCTCGGCCGACGGAGTCTGGCGGAATGGCCCGCCAGATGCCGTCAGCAGAATCCGGCGCACGCCGACCTGACTCAAGCCGCGGGCAAAATCACCGGGCATGCACTGGAAGATGGCGTTGTGCTCGCTGTCCAGAGGCAGCAACACCGCGCCGCTCTTGCGCACCGCTTGCATAAAGAGAGCACCGGACATGACCAAGGCTTCTTTATTGGCCAGCAGGATTTTCTTGCCAGCATCGACCGCCGCCAAGGTCGGGCGCAAACCTGCTGCACCGACAATCGCCGCCACCACGGTATCCACGTCAGCATCGGCCGAGACCTGGCACAACCCTGCCTCGCCGACCAATACCTGAGTGGCCAGCCCGGCAGCGCGCAGATCATCCTGCAGACGGCGAGCCGCAGCCGCCTCTGGCACCACGGCAAAGCGCGGCGAGTGTCGCACGCACAAGGCCAGCAGCTCGCGCAAACGCGTGAAGCCGGTCAGGGCGAAAACCCGATAGCGATCGGGGTGACGCGCAATGACGTCCAGGGTACTGAGCCCGACCGAGCCGGTCGCGCCCAGCACCGTAACCTGCTGCAGGCGGCTCACGAAGCGATCATCCACAACAGCACGGCAAAAATCGGCAGCGCGGCGGTGAGGCTGTCGATACGGTCAAGCACACCGCCATGACCTGGCAGCAGGTTACTGCTGTCCTTGATGCCAGCCTGACGCTTGAACATGCTCTCGGTAAGGTCGCCCACCACCGAGATGAACACGACGATAGCCGCCCCCAGCAAGGCCAGGAGTACTTCCTTTACCGACCAGTCACGCACCACACCGACCACCAGGGTGATCAGCAGCGTCAAAGCCAGGCCGCCGTATACGCCTTCCCAGCTCTTGCCTGGGCTGACGGCCGGGGCCAGCTTGCGCTTGCCAAAGGCTCGACCCGAGAAGTAGGCACCAATGTCAGCGCCCCATACCAACACCATCACCGCCAGGATCAACTCGTTGCCAAGAGGGTAACGCTTGATCTCCACCAACCCTTGCCAGGCCGGCAACAGGATCGCCAGGCCAATCACCAGCTTGCAGGCCACGCTGGACCATTGGCCACTGGTGCGCGGATAGGTGAGCACCAGGAAAGTCGCCAGCGCCCACCACAACACGGCAGCCCCCAGCACCCAGGGCGCGATGTCCGGCAGGATGTACATGAAGAACAACAACAGCGCGACCACAGCGGCGTAGACCACACGCGGCAATTGGTTGACGAAGCCTGCCAGGCGCGCCCACTCCCAGGCCCCAAGAGTCACGACCAGGCCGATGAACAGCGCAAAGCCGGAACCGTCGAGCAGGAAAAAACCGCACAAGGCAATCGGCAGCAGGATCAGCGCCGTGATGATTCGTTGTTTAAGCATTTAAACCCGGGCTCCAGCTTCGATCTGCTCGCTCGTTTTACCGAAGCGACGCTGACGGGAAGCGAAATCGGCCAGTGCATTACGCATGGCATCGTGTTTGAAGTCCGGCCAGAACAGGTCGGAGAAGTACAGTTCGGTGTAGGCCAACTGCCACAGCAGGAAATTGCTGATGCGATGCTCGCCACCGGTACGAATACACAAGTCCGGCAACGGCAGGTCGCCGGTCACCAGGCAGGTTTGTAACAGTTCGGGCGTGATGTCGTCCGGGCGCAGATGACCGGCCTGCACTTCGCGGGCAAGCCGCTGCGCAGCCTGGGCGATATCCCACTGGCCGCCGTAGTTGGCTGCGATCTGCAACACAAAACGGTTACTGCCGGCAGTGATGGCCTCGGCTTCGCGCATGGCCGTTTGCAGTTCCGGATGGAACCGCGAGCGATCACCAATGATGCGCAGACTGATGTTGTTGTCATTGAGGCGCTTGGCCTCACGACGCAGGGCCTTGAAGAACAGGTCCATCAAGGCACTGACCTCATCGGCGGGCCGCTGCCAGTTCTCACTGGAGAAGGCGAACAAGGTCAGCACTTCGACCTTGGCCTCGGCGCACACCTCAATCACCGCCCTTACCGCGTCAACACCCGCTTTATGCCCGGCAACACCCGGCATAAAGCGTTTTTTCGCCCAGCGATTATTCCCATCCATGATGATCGCGACATGGCGCGGCACCACGGAGGGCACAGTCTGCTTGGTCTTTTCCATGAAGGCGTCCTGACCCCTTATACGGCCATCAGGTCCTTTTCTTTTTCTTCGGTCGCCTTGGTGATCTGGGCTTCGGCGTCCTTGGTCAGCTTGTCGATATCAGCGACGGCACGGCGCTCTTCGTCTTCGCTGATTTCCTTGTCCTTGACCAGCTTCTTCAGGTCGCCCAACGCATCGCGGCGGATGTTACGCACGGCAACGCGCGCATCTTCAGCGGCACTGCGCGCCTGCTTGGTGAAGCCCTTGCGGGTTTCTTCGGTCAGGGCAGGCATGGAGATCAGCAGCAACTCACCCAGGTTGGTCGGGTTGAGGTTCAGGCCGGCGCTCTGGATAGCTTTGTCGACGGCAGCGAGCATGCTGCGCTCAAAAGCCACAACTTGCAGGGTACGCGAATCCTTCACGGTCACGTTGGCCACACCACTCAGCGGGGTGTCAGAACCGTAGTAAGGCACCATCACGCTGCCCAGGATGCTTGGGTGCGCCTTGCCAGTACGGATCTGGCCAAAGGCGTGGCTCAAGGATTCCAGAGATTTCTGCATACGCGCCTGGGCGTCTTTCTTAATTTCGTTGATCATTGTTGGCCTTCCTCGATCAGAGTCCCTTCTGCGCCGCCGTGTACGATATTCAGCAGGGCGCCGGGCTTGTTCATGTTAAATACGCGCAGCGGCATCTTGTGGTCGCGGCACAGGCAGATAGCGGTCAGGTCCATGACACCCAGCTTGCGATCCAGTACTTCATCGTAGGTCAGATGATCGAACTTCTCGGCATGCGGGTCTTTGAATGGGTCTGCAGTGTATACGCCATCCACCTTGGTCGCCTTCAGCACCACGTCGGCATCGATTTCGATAGCACGCAGGCATGCGGCCGAGTCAGTGGTGAAGAACGGGTTACCGGTGCCGGCGGCAAAGATCACCACTTCCTTGGAGTTCAGGTGGCGCATGGCTTTGCGGCGATCATAGTGATCGGTCACGCCAACCATGGAAATAGCCGACATCACGATGGCCGAGATGTTGGCGCGCTCCAGGGCGTCGCGCATGGCCAGGGCGTTCATCACAGTGGCCAGCATGCCCATGTGGTCGCCGGTAACCCGGTCCATACCGGCAGCACTGAGTGCCGCACCGCGGAACAGGTTGCCACCACCAATCACCAGGCCGACCTGCACGCCGATACCGACCAATTGGCCGACTTCCAGCGCCATGCGGTCAAGCACCTTGGGGTCGATCCCGAACTCTTCCGAGCCCATCAGGGCCTCGCCGCTGAGCTTGAGTAGAATGCGTTTATAGCGAGCCTGATAACCACTGCCCTGCTGAGCCATTGCGAATCTCTCCTGCGGCGTATTTTTTAAAAATTCTTGGCGAGCCGTTTTACGGCTTGCGTTCACTCTAGCTGGACGCTGTCACAGCGCCATCGGAACACGGCTTTGTAAGCCAGTTCCGAGAGGAAACCAAATAAAATTGGCCTTCCCATTTGAAAAGAGGCTGCGCGCGTGAGCGGGCAGCCTCTTTCGGCGACAGTTTGGAACTGTCTTATTGCTTGGCGGCAGCCAGCTGGGCAGCAACTTCTTCAGCGAAGTTGTCGACCGGCTTCTCGATGCCTTCGCCTACTTTGAAGTAGGTGAAGGAAACGATTTCAGCACCGGCTTTCTTGGCCAGTTCGCCAACCTTGATTTCAGGGTTCTTGACGAACGCCTGCTCAACCAGGCTTGCTTCAGCCAGGAACTTGCTGATGCGGCCTTTGATCATGTTTTCAACGATGTTCTCTGGCTTGCCGGCGATCTTGTCGGCGTTGAGGCTCAGGAACACAGCTTTTTCACGTTCGATTGCGTCGGCAGACACTTCCGAAGGCAGCAGGAACTCAGGGTTGCTTGCAGCAACGTGCATTGCGATGTCTTTAGCCAGCTCAACGTCGCCGCCTTTGAGAACAACTGCAACACCGATCTTGTTGCCGTGCAGGTAACCACCAACCACATCACCTTCAACGCGAACCAGGCGACGGATGTTGACGTTTTCGCCAACCTTGCCGACCAGTACCAGGCGATCAGCTTCTTGAGCTTCGATCAGCGGAGCGGCGTCAGTCATTTTCTCGGCGAACGCTTTTTCAACGCTGGCAGCAACGAATGCCTTGAAGTCGTCCTGCAGAGCCAGGAAGTCGGTCTGGGAGTTCACTTCCAGCAGAACGGCGGATTTGCCGTCTTCTTTCAGAGCGATAGCGCCTTCAGCAGCCACGTTGCCTGCTTTCTTGGCAGCCTTGATGGCGCCGGAAGCACGCATGTCATCAATGGCTTTTTCGATGTCGCCGCCGGCCTTGGTCAAGGCCTTTTTGCAATCCATCATGCCTTCGCCGGTACGCTCACGCAGTTCTTTAACCAACGCTGCAGTAATCTCTGCCATTTCAAAATCCTCTTGGATAGGTTTTCAACCATTCCACCCGATCAAACGGGCGATCAATTCTTCCCGAATCTCCGTTGTAGGCCGCTGCACGTTACAAATGATGTAGCTGCGCTGCCGACAAATGGTTTTCGAGGTGGCAAAAAGGGGGCCAAGCCCCCTTTTTGCTTACTGAGTCAACGCCAGGGCGTCAATTACTCAGCGGCAGCTACCGGAGCTTCTTCAACGAACTGCTCGGTACCACCAGCAACGTGGTTGCGACCACGGATTACAGCGTCAGCCATCGAACCCATGTACAGCTGGATAGCGCGGATTGCGTCATCGTTGCCTGGGATGATGTAGTCAACGCCTTCCGGGCTGCTGTTGGTATCGACTACGCCGATAACCGGGATGCCCAGCTTGTTGGCTTCAGTGATCGCGATGCGCTCGTGATCAACGTCGATAACGAACAGTGCGTCAGGCAGACCGCCCATGTCCTTGATACCACCCAGGGAACGATCGAGCTTTTCCAGGTCACGGGAGCGCATCAGCGCTTCTTTCTTGGTCAGCTTGGCGAAAGTACCGTCTTCGGCTTGTACTTCAAGGTCACGCAGACGCTTGATGGAAGCACGGATGGTTTTGAAGTTGGTCAGCATGCCGCCCAACCAGCGGTGATCGACGTACGGCGAACCGCAACGTGCTGCTTCTTCAGCAACGATCTTGCCAGCGGAACGCTTGGTGCCGACGAACAGGATCTTGTTTTTGCCCTGGGCCAGACGCTCTACGAAAGTCAGTGCTTCGTTGAACATTGGCAGGGTTTTTTCAAGGTTGATAATGTGAATCTTGTTACGCGCGCCGAAAATGTACTTACCCATTTTCGGGTTCCAGTAACGGGTCTGGTGACCGAAGTGCACACCGGCCTTCAGCATATCGCGCATGTTGACTTGGGACATGATAGTTCCTTAATAAGTCGGGTTTGGCCTCCACGTATCCCAATGACCAACCAGCGGCATCAAGGCCTCCGGCACCCAGGTCATCGTGTCGACACGTGTGTGGATTTAAGCTTTGCGGGGTATCCCCGGAAAGCGGCGCATTTTATACCACAGCATCGGCAAAAACGAAACCCGCAATCACACTTGCCGGTCGTCGTCTTTGCGTAAGCCCTTGAATACAGCCAACATGCCTCTACCTCATAGAGAGAAGCGATCACCAGATGCGCATGATTTGCCAGCATCGTCTGTTAGAATCGCGTTTTTTGGGACTTGCGCGAATGCTGTAACCCTTTGTCGCGCCCCCGTGAACCGTATTGATTTCAGCGCGTCGCGCTAGAGAGAGCCTGTATGACCGTTACCTTGAAAACCGCCGAAGACATCGCAGGCATGCGCGTTGCCGGCAAACTGGCTGCCGACGTGCTGGAAATGATCGCCGAACACGTCAAGCCCGGCGTCACCACCGAAGCGCTGGACCGCATCTGCCACGACTATATAGTCGACGTGCAAAAAGCCATCCCTGCCCCGCTGAATTACAAAGGCTTCCCCAAGTCGATCTGCACCTCGATCAACCACGTGGTCTGCCACGGCATTCCCGGTGACAAGCCACTGAAGGACGGCGACACCCTGAACATCGACGTCACGGTGATCAAGGACGGCTACCACGGCGACACCAGCCGCATGTTCCACGTCGGCAATGTACCGGTGTGGGCCGAGCGCCTGTCCCAGGTCACCCAGGAATGCATGTACAAGGCCATCGAAATCGTCAAGCCCGGCTGCCGCCTGGGTGACATCGGTGAAGTGATCCAGAAGCACGCGGAAAAGAACGGTTTCTCGGTGGTGCGCGAATTCTGCGGCCACGGTATCGGCAAAGTGTTCCACGAAGAGCCGCAGATCCTGCACTACGGCCGCGCCGGCACCGGCATGGAACTCAAGGCAGGCATGACCTTCACCATCGAGCCGATGATCAACCAGGGCAAGGCCGACACCAAGGTGCTGGGCGACGGCTGGACCGCCATCACCAAGGACCGCAAGCTCTCGGCCCAGTGGGAACACACCCTGCTGGTCACCGACACCGGCTATGAGATTTTCACCCTGCGCGCCGACGACACCATCCCACGCGTTTCGGCCTGAAGGTTGCCCAGGTTTTCCCACAGCGTGTTGTGACTGACTGATAGATAGAAAGGAAAGCCGATCGATGCCCCAGGTGGATCCCGAACTCTTCGACCGTGGCCAGTTCCAGGCCGAGCTGGCATTGAAGGCAAGCCCTATCGCGGCCTTCAAGAAGGCCATCCGCCAAGCCCGCGAGGTTCTGGATGCGCGCTTTCGCAGCGGCCGGGATATTCGCCGCCTGATCGAAGACCGCGCCTGGTTCGTCGATAACATCCTGCAAAAGGCCTGGGAGCAGTTCAACTGGAGTTTCGACGCCGATATCGCCCTGGTGGCGGTCGGCGGCTACGGTCGCGGCGAACTGCACCCCTACTCCGACATCGACCTGCTGATCCTGCTGGACCAGGCCGATCATGAGACCTTTCGCGATTCCATCGAGCGCTTTCTGACGTTGCTGTGGGACATCGGCCTGGAAGTCGGCCAGAGCGTACGCTCGGTGGACGAATGCGCCGAAGAGGCCCGTGCCGACCTGACGGTGGTCACCAACCTGATGGAAAGCCGCACCATCTGCGGCCCCGAGCGCCTGCGCCAGCGCATGCTCGAAGTCACCAGCACCGCACATATGTGGCCGAGCAAGGAGTTCTTCCTGGCCAAGCGCGCCGAGCAAAAAGCCCGGCACCACAAGTACAACGACACCGAATACAACCTGGAACCCAACGTCAAAGGCTCACCGGGCGGGCTGCGGGATATCCAGACGATTTTGTGGGTGGCGCGCCGTCAATACGGCACGCTGAACCTGCGCGCCCTGGCCGGCGAAGGCTTCCTGGTGGAGAGCGAAAACACTCTGCTGGCTTCGTCCCAGGAGTTCCTGTGGAAGGTGCGCTACGCCCTGCACATGCTGGCCGGGCGCTCCGAAGACCGCCTGCTGTTCGATCACCAGCGCTCTATCGCCACCCTGCTGGGCTTTGAGGGCGAAGACGCGAAGACCAGCATCGAAAGCTTCATGCAGCAGTACTACAGGGTGGTCATGAGCATTGCCCAGCTCAGCGACTTGATCATCCAGCATTTCGAAGAAGTGATCCTGGCCCCCGAAGACGAAGCACCGCCGCAGCCGATCAATGCGCGCTTCCAACTGCACGACGGTTATATCGAAGCACGCAACGACAACGTGTTCCGCCGCACGCCGTTCGCCATGCTGGAAATCTTCGTGTTGATGGCGCAGCAGCCGGAAATCAAAGGCGTGCGCGCCGATACCATCCGCCTGCTGCGGGAAAACCGTCACCTGATCGACGACGACTTTCGCAACGATATTCGCAATACCAGCCTGTTTATCGAGCTGTTCAAGTGCCGCATCGGCATCCACCGCAACCTGCGGCGTATGAACCGTTACGGCATTCTCGGGCGCTACCTGCCGGAGTTCGGTTTTATCGTCGGGCAGATGCAACACGACCTGTTCCACATCTACACCGTCGATGCCCACACCCTGAACCTGATCAAACATCTGCGTAAGTTGCAGTACACCCAGGTATCAGAGAAATTCCCGCTGGCCAGTAAGCTGATGGCCAAGCTGCCCAAGCCCGAGCTGATTTACCTCGCCGGCTTGTACCACGACATCGGCAAGGGCCGGCATGGCGACCACTCGGAGATCGGCGCGGTGGATGCCGAAGCCTTCTGCCAGCGCCACCAACTGCCGTTGTGGGACAGCCGCCTGATTGTCTGGCTGGTGCAGAACCACCTGGTGATGTCGACCACGGCCCAGCGCAAGGACTTGTCCGACCCACAGGTGATTCACGACTTTGCCGGCATCGTCGGCGATGAGACCCGTCTGGATTACCTGTATGTGCTGACTGTTTCCGACATCAACGCCACCAACCCGACGCTGTGGAACTCCTGGCGCGCCAGCCTGTTGCGCCAACTGTACACCGAGACCAAGCGCGCCCTGCGCCGTGGCCTGGAGAACCCGGTGGACCGCGAAGAGCAGATCCGCCGCACCCAAAGTGCGGCCCTGGATATCCTGGTGCGCGGCGGTAACGACCCGGACGACGTCGAGCAACTCTGGTCGCAACTGGGTGACGATTACTTCCTGCGCCACACCGCCGGCGACGTGGCCTGGCACAGTGACGCAATCCTGCAGCAACCCGCCGATGGTGGCCCGCTGGTCTTGATCAAGGAAACCACCCAGCGCGAATTCGAAGGCGGCACGCAGATCTTCATCTACGCGCCCGACCAGCACGACTTCTTCGCCGTGACCGTGGCGGCCATGGACCAGCTCAACCTGAACATCCATGACGCCCGGGTCATCACCTCCAGCAGCCAGTTCACCCTCGACACCTACATCGTGCTCGACACCGACGGCGACTCGATTGGCGACAACCCGGCGCGCGTGAAAAAGATCCGCGAGGGCCTCACCGAAGCCCTGCGCAACCCCGACGACTACCCCACCATCATCCAGCGCCGGGTGCCGCGCCAGCTCAAGCACTTTGCCTTTGCGCCCCAGGTGACTATTTCCAACGACGCCCAGCGACCAGTGACAGTGCTGGAGCTCAGCGCACCGGATCGCCCAGGGCTGCTGGCGCGTATCGGCGGGATTTTCCTGGAGTTCGATCTGTCGTTGCAGAACGCCAAGATTGCGACCCTGGGGGAGCGCGTGGAAGACGTGTTCTTTATCACCGACGCCGACAACCAGCCACTGTCCGACCCGGAGTTGTGCCTGCGCTTGCAAGCGGCGATCGTGGAGCAATTGAGCGTGAGCCAGGAACCCGGTGTCGAGCTGACCCGACTGACCATTTGAATTCTTAACTTTGTGAACAGGAGCCCTGTGGGAGCTGGCTTGCCTGCGATGCAGACACCTTGGTCCGTCAGGTAGACCGCAGTGATGCCATCGCAGGCAA
The DNA here is from genome assembly GCF_018135665.1 of Pseudomonas sp. B2021. Classification (NCBI taxonomy): domain Bacteria; kingdom Pseudomonadati; phylum Pseudomonadota; class Gammaproteobacteria; order Pseudomonadales; family Pseudomonadaceae; genus Pseudomonas; species Pseudomonas sp. B2021. The sequence continues at coordinate 1,594,775 of NZ_SMOF01000001.1, read as the reverse complement.
GCCAGCTCCCACAGGTTCCGTGCTCACCGTGATAGAGGCTTATATGAACAACGCCCTTAACCAGTTGCAGCCCTACCCCTTCGAGAAACTGCGCGCCCTGCTCGGCAGCGTGACGCCGAACCCGGACAAACGCCCCATCGCCCTGTCCATCGGCGAGCCCAAGCACACCTCACCGGCCTTCGTTGCCGAGGCCTTGAGCCATAACCTCGATCAAATGGCGGTGTACCCCACCACCTTGGGTATTCCGGCGCTGCGCGAAGCCATCGGCGCCTGGTGCGAACGCCGCTTCAACGTGCCCAAGGGCTGGCTGGACCCGGCGCGCAACATCTTGCCGGTCAACGGTACGCGCGAGGCGCTGTTTGCCTTCACCCAGACCGTGGTCAACCGTGGCGACGACGCCCTGGTGGTAAGCCCCAACCCGTTCTACCAGATCTACGAAGGCGCCGCGTTCCTGGCCGGGGCCAAGCCGCACTACCTGCCATGCCTGGATAGCAACGGCTTCAACCCGGACTTCGATGCCGTCTCCCCCGACATCTGGAAACGTTGCCAGATCCTGTTCCTGTGCTCCCCCGGCAACCCGACTGGCGCACTGATCCCGGTCGACACCCTGAAAAAACTCATCGCCCTGGCCGACCAATACGATTTCGTCATCGCTGCCGACGAGTGCTACAGCGAGCTGTACTTCGACGAGCAAACCCCGCCACCAGGCCTGCTCAGCGCCTGCGTCGAGCTGGGCCGCGAGGACTTCAAGCGTTGCGTGGTATTCCACAGCCTGTCCAAGCGCTCCAACCTGCCAGGCCTGCGCTCAGGCTTTGTGGCCGGCGACGCCGAGATCCTCAAGGCCTTTTTGCTGTACCGCACCTACCACGGCTGCGCGATGCCAGTGCAAACCCAGCTTGCAAGCATTGCGGCCTGGCAGGACGAGGCCCACGTACTGGCCAACCGTGACCTGTACCGCGAGAAGTTCGATGCGGTGCTGGCGATCCTCAAGCCGGTGCTGGACGTGCAAAGCCCGGATGGGGGCTTTTACCTGTGGCCGAATGTGCAAGGCGACGACGCTGCCTTCTGCCGCGATTTGTTCGTGCAAGAGCATGTGACAGTGGTGCCGGGCTCTTACCTATCGCGGGAAGTGGACGGCTTCAACCCTGGCGCGGGGCGTGTGCGCCTGGCGTTGGTGGCGCCGTTGGCGGAATGTGTGGAAGCGGCTGAGCGGATTCGCAACTTTATCCAGCGCAAGCCATAAACATTTTAAATTCCGCACTGTGCAAGGCAGTGCGGTTTCCTTTGCCTATGGAACCAATCCCCGCTCGCTTTCCACTATTTGACACAATCCCATGAGTAGAGCGTATGAGCATAACTGCCCCCGGGTCGACCACTCACTCTTTCTATCCGCCTCACATTAATAACGATACTTCGGCTTCCGAACGTACAAGCAGAACCAAAAGGGGTATAGCGGACACAAGTAAGCGATGGCCTGACGGCATTGTTACCGTCGCACTGGATCTGAAAGACCAAAAAAGCAAAGCACTGGTAGTCGATGCGCTCAGGGAGTGGGCCCATCACACTCCCGGACTGCAATTCAGAGTCGTGGACGGTAAAGAAGGCGATATTCGAATCAGCGACGACGAAGGTTTCAATGGAAACTGGTCAGCGATTGGTACCGACGCTAAGAAAATACCGCTGCACGAACCAACGATGCACTTGAACAGGAGCGACGACTCAAAAGGATTTCGTCGAACAGCCTTGCATGAAATCGGGCATGCCTTGGGTCTTGAGCATGAACACCAGCATCCGGAACATGATATCAACTGGAAAGAAAGCTCTGTATATAAAGCCTTTGAGCAAGACGACAACTGGGATGAAGAGGATGTTTATAACAACCTGTTCAAACTGCCTACCGGAAACGACCTGCTGATCACGAGCTACGACAGACGATCCATCATGCACTACCTATACATCCAAGCGCAACTAAGGATAGCAGAGGCGTTCCGGCCAATGATTCACTCTCAGAGGGGGACAAAGAAATCATTCGCAAGCTTTATACCCCCAAAAGATTCCGAGGCTAATGCTCCGGATTCAGCGTGATAAACGCAGAATCACCCATTATCCAGGTTTCATCGTGCCTAAATTCGCCTCGCTCATATCCAACTCCGCCAACACCTCCCTCAACACGTCATCACCAATCTGGTGATGACGGCTCAAGCTATACAACTCCAACCGCTGAGCACGCAGGGCCTTGAGCCGCAACTTGCGCTCCAACTGGTCCATTTGCAGCGCCAGCGCCTGGGCTTCGGCCGAATCATTGAACACGTCCAACTGGTGACGATACTCCGCCATCAGCCGCGCCTTGAGCTCGGTGGCCAGTGCCGCTTGAGCGGCGTCCGGTGTTTCAGCTTCGGCGGGTTCTTGAGCCTCCAGTGCGTGAATCGCCGCCACCGCGGTCTTCTTCCAGGCCTCGCGCACTTCGTTGTGGCGCTTTTCATCCGGGCCTTTTTCGACGCCACGCAGCAGTAACGGCAGGGCGATGCAGGCAGCGACCAGCGACAGCAGGATCACCCCGGCAGCGATAAAGATCAGCAGGTCACGCTCAGGAAAATCCTGGCCCGGCGCCAGCAGCAAGGGCACCGACATCACACCGGCCAACGTCACCGCTCCGCGTACACCGCCGACGGTCAACAGCCAGCAGGAACGGGCCGTCGGCACCAGGGTCAGCGCGCTTTTGCCACGCAGCCGGCGCAGCAACCCCGACAGCCGCCAGATGCTCTGCACCCAGATAAAGCGCAGTACCACCAGCACCAGGAAGATCGCCACCACGTCCAGGCAGCGATACATCAAGGTGGGCCACAGTGTGGTTTCATGGCTGACCACGGCCTTGATGATGTCTGGCAGTTGCAGGCCCAGCAGCAGGAAGATCAAACCGTTGAAGGCAAACTCCAGCAACGACCACACGCTGCGGTTGAGCAGGCGCGTGCTGGTCTGGCGCGGCAGCAGGTCGAGCCAGCTTTGCATCATGCCCGCCGCCACCGCCGAGAGAATGCCGGACGCGCCCAGGCGTTCAGCCAGTACGTACGCAGCAAAGGGCAGCAGCAACATGAACACCACATGAGTGGCCGGGTCATCCCAGCCGCGCGCGATCATCCAGGCGCGCAGGCGGCCGACCAGCCAGCTCAACGCCACCCCGATCGCCAGCCCGCCCACTGCCACCAGCACAAACGTCAGGCTGGCATCTGCCAGGGAAAAGACCCCGGTCAACGCTGCGGCCAGGGCGAATTTGAAGGTCACCAGGCCAGATGCGTCATTCATCAAGGCTTCGCCTTGGAGCATGTGCATCAGCGGCTTGGGCAAACGGTTCTGGGAAATGGCCGACACCGCCACGGCGTCCGTCGGTGACAAAACCGCGGCCAGGGCGAAAGCCACCGGTAACGGGATGGTTGGCAATAACCAATTGATGAAATAGCCGGCGCCCACCACGGTGAACAGCACCAGCCCCACCGCCAATGTCAGGATCGGGCCACGCAGGCGCCACAACTCGCGCTTGGGCATGCGCCAACCATCGGAAAACAGCAGCGGCGGCAGGAATAGAAACAGGAACAGCTCCGGGTCCAGCGCCACGTGCAGCCCTAACGTGGGCCAGGCCAGCAAGGCGCCGGCGGCGATCTGCACCAGGGGCAACGGCAGTGGGATGACGCGCCCGACGAGGCGCGAAAGGCTGACCAGCATCAGCAGGATAAGGACGGTGTAGGCGGTTTGCATAACGCGGGTTTCCCGGACAATCGACTTGCAACGACACATCAGGCAACAACTGGCCGTTGAAGTGCCATATTACCTGGCTATGTTACTCGCCTAGGCTGCGCACCGGCTTTTGCACAAAAGTCGCACGCTGTTGACGAGCGGCGCCGAAACCCGCCGGTCGTGGCATAATCCGCGATCTTTCATTTTTCATGCGTCCAAAGGGGGGCAATTCCTTGACTGCTTCAAGCAAAACCTTGCACCTTTTCGGCATTAAAGCCTGCGACACCATGAAAAAGGCGCGCACCTGGCTCGATGAGCACGGGGTGAGCTATGAGTTCCATGACTACAAAACGGCCGGTATCGACCGCGAACACTTGACCCAATGGTGCAACGAGCACGGTTGGCAGGTGGTTTTGAACCGTGCGGGCACCACCTTTCGCAAACTCGAAGACGAACGCAAAGCCGATCTCGATCAGTCGAAAGCCATTGAACTGATGCTCGCACAACCCTCGATGATCAAGCGCCCGGTGCTCGATCTCGGTGACAGAACCCTGATTGGCTTCAAGCCAGATAGTTATTCGGCGGCCCTCAAGTAGGCCAGCCTTCCATTTTTGTAGAGGTAACAGCATGTCCAATTCCCTGTTCAGCCTGGGCTTCGGCGTCGGCACTCAGAACCGCCAAGGTGCTTGGCTGGAAGTGTTTTACGCACAACCCTTGCTCAACCCATCGGCTGAAATCGTTGCCGCCATCGCACCGATCCTCGGTTACACCGAAGGCAACCAGGCGATCACCTTCACCGTGAGCCAGGCCCTGCAACTGGCCGACGCACTCAAAGGCGTCGACACTGCCCAGGCCGCCCTGCTCAGCCGCCTGGCTGAAAGCCACACGCCGCTGGTCGCGACCCTGCTGGCCGAAGACGCCGCACTGACCTCCACGCCTGAGGCCTACCTCAAGCTGCACCTGCTGTCCCATCGCCTGGTCAAGCCCCACGGCCTGAGCCTGGCCGGTGTATTCCCGCAGTTGCCGAACGTGGCCTGGACCAGCCAGGGCGCCATCGACATCAATGAGCTGGCCGAGCGCCAACTGGAAGCGCGCCTGCGTGGCGACCTGCTGGAAGTGTTCTCGGTGGACAAGTTCCCGAAAATGACCGACTACGTCGTACCGGCCGGCGTGCGTATCGCTGACGCGGCACGTATCCGCCTGGGCGCCTACGTAGGCGAAGGCACCACCGTGATGCACGAAGGTTTCGTCAACTTCAACGCCGGCACCGAAGGCCCGGGCATGATCGAAGGCCGCGTATCGGCGGGCGTATTCGTCGGCAAGGGCTCGGACCTGGGCGGCGGTTGCTCCACCATGGGCACCCTGTCGGGCGGCGGCAATATCGTGATCAAGGTCGGCGAAGGCTGCCTGATCGGCGCCAACGCCGGTACCGGTATCCCATTGGGCGACCGCAACACCGTGGAGTCGGGCCTGTACATCACCGCCGGCACCAAGGTTGCCCTGCTGGATGAGCAGAACCAACTGGTCAAGGTGGTCAAGGCACGCGAGTTGGCTGGCCAGCCAGACCTGCTGTTCCGTCGTAACTCCGTAACCGGTGCCGTGGAGTGCAAAACCCACAAATCGGCCATCGAACTGAACGAAGCGCTGCACGCTCACAACTAAGCAGCCACTCGATGCCACTAGCGGGCCGCATCTTCGGGGCGGCTCGCTTATACGAGTCTTGATCACCATGCTTGTGCCCTCCCCCTGGCGCGCCGACTTCCCGGCCATCGCCACCCTGCAACGGCAGGACCAGACCTATCTGGACAGCGCCGCCACCACGCAAAAACCTCAAGCCCTGCTGGATGCCATCAGTCATTACTACGCCAATGGCGCAGCCAATGTGCACCGTGCCCAGCATTTGCCCGGGGCCCATGCGACCCAGGCCTTTGAAGACAGCCGCAGCAAGGTCGCGCAGTGGTTGAACGCAGGTGACAGCGGGCAGGTCGTGTTTACCCACGGCGCCACCTCTGCGCTGAACCTCCTGGCCTATGGCCTGGAGCACTTATTCAATGCGGGCGATGAGATTGCCATCAGCGCCCTGGAACACCACGCCAACCTGTTGCCCTGGCAGCAATTGGCCAAACGCCGCGCACTCACGCTGGTGGTCTTGCCCCTGGGCGATGACGGCGTGATCGACCTGGACGCCGCCGCCAGCTTGATTGGCCCACGCACGCGCCTGCTGGCGGTGAGCCAGTTGTCCAACGTGCTCGGTGCCTGGCAGCCGCTGCAAGCCTTGCTGAAGCTGGCCCAGGCATACGGCGCCCTAACGGTGGTGGACGGCGCCCAAGGCATCGTCCATGGCCGCCATGATGTGCAGGCCCTGGGCTGCGACTTCTACGTGTTTTCCAGCCACAAACTCTACGGCCCGGACGGCGTCGGCGTGCTGTATGGCCGTAATGAAGCCCTGCATCACCTGCGCCACTGGCAGTTTGGCGGCGAGATGGTGCAACAGGCGGACTATCACAGCGCCAGCTTTCGCCCCGCGCCGCTGGGTTTCGAGGCCGGCACTCCACCGATTGCCAGCGTGATAGGCCTGGGCGCGAGCCTGGATTACCTGAGCTCGCTGGATGCTTCGGCGGTGCTCGCCCACGAAGCCGCCCTGCATGACTACCTGCTGCGTGGGCTTAAGGCACGCAATGGCGTGCGCGTGCTGGGCTCGCCGCAAGTGGCGCTGGTGAGTTTTGTGGTGGAGGGCGTGCACAACGCCGACCTCGCCCACTTGCTGACCGAGCAAGGCATTGCCGTGCGGGCCGGCCATCACTGCGCGATGCCGCTGTTGAAGGCGATGAATCTGTCAGGCGCAATCCGGGTGTCCCTGGCGCTCTACAACGATTCCGACGACCTGGAGCGCTTTTTTGAAGCGCTGGACCAGGCACTGGACATGCTGCGATGAGCTTGCCGCTGGAAGCACAAGCCGCACTGGAAGCTTTCCAGGCCGTAGGCAGTTGGGAACAGCGCGCGCGGATGCTGATGCAATGGGGTGAACGCTTGCCCGCCCTGGCTGATGACGAAAAGGTCGACGCCAACCTGGTGCACGGTTGCGAAAGCCTAGTGTGGCTGGTGGGGCGTTTGCAGGACGGCCATTGGCAGTTTGCTGCGAGCAGTGAGGCGCGGATGATTCGGGGGTTGGTGGCGTTGCTGCTGGCGCGGGTCAATGGGTTGTCGACTGATGAATTGCAAGCAGTTGACCTGCCTGACTGGTTCAATCAACTGGGCTTGTCGCGCCAGCTATCGCCGTCGCGCAGTAATGGTTTGAATGCCGTACTGCAACGCATGCGAGACCTGACGCGTACATAGAAATTAATGTGGAAGCTGGCTTACCTGCGATGGCCATAGGTAACCGACGGTAACCACGATGCGAAGCGAGCCGCTCTTGATCTTGATCTGCTTTTGA
>NZ_SMOF01000001.1:1479492-1587567 GCF_018135665.1 Pseudomonas sp. B2021 | reverse complement strand
AAAGTGACCCGCTGTCAGAGCGGAACCCTAAGTAGCCGTTACCGCAGCAATGGATATGTACACAATCCAACTGTGTTGACTGCCAAGGCGCCTTCGCGAGCAAGCCCGCTCCCACATTGAGATCGTGGGGTGTCAGGTAGATTGCCGTCGGCTGGCAGGGCTTCATCGCAGGCAAGCCAGCTCCCACATTTGGATCGAGGTGCGTCAGTGAGATCAGCGTCGGCTGTCAGGCCGTCACGGGAGCAAGCTCCCACAGTTTGAATCTCTGTCGGGTGGTGAGATCTAGGTGCGCTTGATGCGCTCTGAGGGACGGCGCACCCCCGCCACAATCTTATCCACCGCCTTGGTGGCCGCTACCATGCCGAACGTGGCCGTGACCATCATCACCGCGCCAAACCCTCCGGCGCAGTCCAGCTTCACGCCATCGCCGACAAAACTCTTCTGCAAACAGATGCTGCCATCAGGCTTGGGATAGCGCAGTTGCTCGGTGGAAAACACGCACGGCACGCTGTAATGGCGGGTCACAGTGCGCGAGAAGCCATAATCGCGGCGCAAGGTAGAGCGCACTTTCGAGGCCAGCGGGTCATTGAACGTGCGGTTCAGGTCGCACACCTGGATCAGCGTGGGGTCAATCTGCCCACCGGCACCGCCGGTGGTGATGATCTGGATCTTGCGGCGCTTGCACCAGGCAATCAGCGCCGCCTTGGCGTTGACCGCGTCGATGCAGTCGATCACACAGTCGATCGTCGGAGTGATGTACTCGGCCATGGTATCGCGGGTGACGAAGTCTGCCACCGCGTGCACGGTGCAATCGGGATTGATACCGCGCAGGCGTTCGGCCATCACTTCGACCTTGGGCTTGCCCACGGTGCTGTCCAGGGCATGCAATTGGCGGTTGCTGTTGCTGACGCAGACATCGTCCAGGTCAAACAGCGAAATCTCGCCCACCCCACAACGGGCAATCGCTTCCGCCGCCCAGGAACCTACGCCGCCGACGCCGACAATCGCCACATGGGCGGCTTTCAAGCGTTCCAGGCCCTCAAGGCCGTACAAGCGGGCGACGCCTGCAAACCGCGGATCTTCTGTACTCATCATCATTACCCCAAAAACCGGCGCGCATTATAGGGCTACGCCGCGACAAGTTCGACGCTTGCAGCTACAAGTAAAGAACTTAAGCGGACTTTCGCAGACTAACGTCCGGCTTTTCTCTGTCTGCTGTACGCTCAGGGAAGGGCCGGTGTAGGATGCGCGCCGTTCGGCGTAGGCCGACACCTCTTTCGTTCCGCACCCTTTGGAACCCGACATAACCATGGCATCGCGTAAATTTGGACTCAACCTGGTGGTGGTGCTGGCAATTGCCGCGCTGTTCACCGGTTTCTGGGCGCTGATCAACCGCCCGGTCACCGCTCCCAACTGGCCCGATCAGATCTCCGGTTTTTCCTACTCGCCGTTCCAGCAGGGCCAGTATCCGCAGAAAGACCAGTACCCTACCGACGAACAGATGCGTCAGGACCTTGCGATCATGAGCAAGCTGACGGACAACATCCGTACCTACTCGGTGGACGGCCCCCTGGGGGATATTCCCAAGCTGGCCGAAGAGTTCGGCCTGCGCGTGACCCTGGGGATCTGGATCAGCCCGGACTTGGAACGTAACGAGCGGGAGATCCAGCGCGCTATCGAGATCGCCAACACCTCGCGCAGTGTCGTACGCGTAGTGGTGGGTAACGAAGCGTTGTTTCGGGAAGAAATCACCCCTGAAGCCCTGATCGTGCTGCTCGACCGTGTGCGCGCCGCCGTGAAAGTGCCGGTGACCACCTCCGAGCAATGGCACATCTGGGAAAAGAACCCGCAACTGGCCAAGCACGTCGACCTGATCGCCGCGCACATCCTGCCGTTCTGGGAATACATCCCGATGGACAAGGCCGGCCAGTACGTCCTCGACCGCGCCAAGGATTTGAAGAAAGCCTTCCCGAAAAAGCCACTGCTGCTGTCGGAAGTGGGCTGGCCGAGTAATGGCCGTATGCGCGGTGGCAATGAATCATCGCCGGCAGACCAGGCCATTTACCTGCGTACGCTGGTGAACAAGCTCAACCGCCAGGGTTACAACTACTTCGTGATCGAAGCCTTCGACCAGCCGTGGAAGGTCAGCGACGAAGGCTCGGCGGGCGCGTATTGGGGCGTGTTCAACGCCGCGCGCCAGCAGAAATTCAACTTTGATGGCCCGGTGGTGGCGATTCCGCAATGGCGGGTACTGGCCATCGGTTCGGTGGTGCTTGCGCTGCTGTCCCTGACCCTGTTGATGATCGACGGCTCGGCCCTGCGCCAGCGTGGCCGTACCTTCCTGACCTTTATTGCGTTCCTTTGCGGGTCGGTGCTGGTGTGGATCGGCTACGACTATAGCCAGCAATACAGCACCTGGTTCAGCGTGACCGTTGGCGTGTTGCTCGCGCTCGGCGCCCTGGGTGTGTTTATCGTGTTGCTGACCGAAGCCCACGAACTGGCAGAAGCAGTGTGGACTCACAAGCGCCGGCGTGAATTCCTGCCCGTGGAAGGCGACTCGGACTACCGCCCGAAGGTGTCGATCCACGTGCCGTGCTACAACGAGCCACCGGAAATGGTCAAACAGACCCTCGACGCCCTGGCCGCCCTCGATTATCCGGACTACGAAGTCCTGATCATCGACAACAACACCAAGGACCCGGCGGTGTGGGAGCCGGTGCGCGATTACTGCGAAACCCTGGGCCCGCGCTTCAAGTTCTTCCACGTCGCGCCCCTGGCCGGTTTCAAGGGCGGCGCGCTGAACTACCTGATCCCGCACACCGCCAAGGATGCCGAAGTGATCGCGGTGATCGACTCGGACTACTGCGTATCGCCCAACTGGCTCAAGCACATGGTGCCGCACTTCGCCGACCCGAAAATCGCCGTGGTGCAGTCGCCCCAGGATTACCGCGACCAGAACGAAAGCACCTTCAAGAAGCTCTGCTACGCCGAATACAAGGGCTTCTTCCATATCGGTATGGTCACCCGTAACGACCGCGACGCGATCATCCAGCACGGCACCATGACCATGACCCGCCGCTCGGTGCTCGAAGAGCTGGGCTGGGCCGACTGGTGCATCTGTGAAGACGCCGAACTGGGCCTGCGTGTGTTCGAGAAAGGCTTGTCGGCGGCGTACTACCACGACAGCTACGGCAAGGGTTTGATGCCGGATACCTTTATCGACTTCAAGAAACAGCGTTTCCGCTGGGCCTATGGCGCGATCCAGATCATCAAGCGCCACACCGCCAGCCTGATACGTGGCAAGGACACCGAGCTGACCCGCGGTCAGCGCTACCACTTCCTCGCGGGCTGGTTGCCGTGGGTGGCCGATGGTATGAACATCTTCTTTACCGTCGGCGCCCTGTTGTGGTCTGCGGCGATGATCATCGTGCCGACTCGGGTCGACCCGCCATTGCTGATTTTCGCGATCCCGCCGTTGGCGTTGTTCGTGTTCAAGGTCGGCAAGATCATCTTCCTCTACCGTCGTGCGGTAGGCGTGAACTTGAAAGATGCGTTCTGCGCGGCCCTGGCCGGTTTGGCGTTGTCCCATACCATCGCCAAGGCGGTGCTGTATGGTTTCTTCACCACCAGCATTCCGTTCTTTCGCACGCCGAAAAACGCCGATAACCACGGCTTCTGGGTGGCCATTTCCGAAGCCCGCGAAGAAATGTTCATCATGCTGCTGCTGTGGGGCGCGGCGCTGGGGATCTACCTGGTGCAAGGCCTGCCGAGCAACGACATGCGCTTCTGGGTGGTGATGTTGCTGGTGCAGTCGCTGCCCTATGTGGCGGCGCTGATCATGGCGTTCTTATCGTCGCTGCCCAAACCTTCGGCGGCGCCCGAGCCCGCACCGGCGGCGTAAAAAGTGACGCAATGCACTAAACGGCGGCCCTTGGCCGCCGTTTTGCTATAAGATAACGGCCCTTTTGTGAGGCTTGGCCTGGCCCAATTCTATGTGGGAGCTGGCTTGCCTGCGATACAGACGCCGCGGTCTGACAGGCACACCGCAGCGATGCTATCGCAGGCAAGCCAGCCCCCACATTGGAGTTGCGTCGCTCCAGGCTCTGTATTTCCACATTCGTCCTGCGCCCCATCACACGCTTTCCGGAGTTCCCCCCATGACGGCCCATGCCGACCTTTCGCCGACCCTTCAACTTGCCATCGACCTGATCCGTCGCCCGTCGGTCACGCCGGTCGATGCCGATTGCCAGAAGCTGATGATGCAGCGCCTGGGCGACGCCGGTTTTGCGCTTGAACCGATGCGCATCTTCGACGTGGACAATTTCTGGGCCACCCATGGCAAGCATGAAGGTCCGGTGCTGTGCTTTGCCGGTCACACCGACGTGGTGCCGACCGGCCCGGTGCAGGCCTGGCAGAACGACCCGTTCGACGCGCTGATCGATGAAAACGGCATGCTCTGCGGCCGTGGCGCGGCCGACATGAAAGGCAGCCTGGCGGCGATGCTGGTGGCAGCGGAACGTTTCGTCACGGACTACCCGGACCACAAGGGTTCGGTCGCCTTCCTGATCACCAGCGACGAAGAAGGCCCGGCGCACCATGGCACCAAGGCCGTGATCGAACGCCTGGCCGCACGCAAGGAGCGCCTGGACTGGTGCATCGTCGGCGAGCCGTCGAGCACCAGCCTGGTGGGTGACGTGGTCAAGAACGGGCGCCGTGGCTCCCTCGGTGCCACCTTGACCGTGCGCGGTGTACAAGGCCACGTGGCTTACCCGCACCTGGCGAAGAACCCGATCCACCTGGCCGCACCGGCCCTGGCCGAACTCGCCGCCGAACATTGGGATGACGGCAACACCTTCTTTCCGCCGACCAGCTTCCAGATTTCCAACCTCAACTCGGGTACCGGCGCCACCAACGTGATCCCGGGTGACCTGACGGCGGTGTTCAACTTCCGTTTTTCCACCGAGTCCACCGTCGAGGGCCTGCAGCAACGGGTCGCGGCCATTCTCGACAAGCATGGCCTGGACTGGCATGTGGAGTGGGCGCTGTCGGGCCTGCCGTTCCTCACCGAGCCGGGCGCTCTGCTCGATGCGGTGTCGGCCAGCATTCTGGCGATCACCGGGCGTGAGACCAAGGCATCCACCAGCGGCGGCACCTCCGATGGGCGCTTCATTGCGACGCTGGGCACCCAGGTGGTCGAACTGGGGCCGGTCAACGCGACGATCCACCAGGTCAACGAACGCATCCTGGCCAGCGACCTCGATGTGCTGACCGAAATCTACTACCAGACCCTGATCAAGTTGCTCGCCTGATGCTTGCCTGCCCCATTTGCAGCGCACCGCTCAATACCTTGGACAATGGCGTGGCGTGCCCGGCCGGGCACCGCTTCGACCGCGCACGCCAGGGTTACCTGAACCTGTTGCCGGTGCAGCACAAGAACAGCCGCGACCCGGGCGACAACCTGGCCATGGTCGAAGCGCGCCGCGACTTCCTCAACGCTGGGCACTACGCCCCGGTGGCCAAGCGCCTGGCCGAACTGGCCGCCGAGCGTGCACCGCAGCGCTGGGTGGACATTGGCTGTGGCGAGGGTTACTACACCGCGCAAATCGCCCAGGCCCTGCCCAATGCCGATGGCTACGCGCTGGATATCTCCAAAGAGGCGGTCAAGCGCGCGTGCAAACGCAACCCGGCGCTGACCTGGTTGATCGCCAGCATGGCCCGCGTGCCATTGGCCGACGCCAGCTGCCAGTTCCTCGCCAGCGTGTTCAGCCCGTTGGACTGGCAAGAGGCCAAGCGCCTGCTCAGCCCCGGCGGCGGCTTGATGAAAGTCGGCCCCACCCGCGGCCACTTGATGGAACTGCGCGAGCGCCTGTACGACGAAGTGCGTGAATACACCGATGACAAACACCTGGCCCTGGTGCCGGATGGCATGCACCTGGCGCACAGTGAAACCCTGGAATTCACCCTGAGCCTGGCCGAACCCAAGGACCGCGCCAACCTGCTGGCGATGACGCCCCACGGCTGGCGGGCCAGTGCCGAGCGCCGCCACGAGGTGATCGAGGCGGCTGAGCCGCTGCAGGTCACGGTGTCGATGCGCTACGATTATTTCGTGCTTCAATGACCGATTTTTACCCATCCGCGAATGGATTTTCGAATCCCGCAACGAGGAACATCCATGCGCCAACCCGATATTGAGATTTACCTGAAGGACGCCGACGTCGATCACAAGGCCATCGCCGCCTGGCTGGGCGCCGCCCTGGGCCCGTGCACCGACTGGGTCCAGAAAGGCCAGACCTACAAGTGCAAGGCCGGCAGCGTGCCGGTGACCTGGCTGCCCAAGGCGGTGGGCAAATGGAACAGCCTGTACCTTGAAAGCGACCAGACCCCGTGGGACGACGACATCGCCTGCGCCCGCGCCGCGTTTGCCGCGCTGAATGTTGAAGTGCGCTGCGCGCCGGGCACCTGGGTTGAAGAAGAGGGTGAAGAAAGCGCTGATCGCTGGATTCGCATCAGCGCAGACGGTGAAGAAGAGATCACGTGGAAAACCGCCTGACAGCGGATTGCTAACCCAATCAATGTGGGAGCTGGCTTGCCTGCGATGCAGACACCTTGGTCTATCAGTCAGACCACAGTGATGCCTTCGCAGGCAAGCCAGCTCCCACAGTTGATTGGGTTAGCAAAACAAAGTGGTTACAGGCCCACCACATCCTCCGCCTGCAAGCCCTTCTCGCCGGTCACCACGGCGTACTCCACCTGCTGGCCCTCGGCCAACGAGCGGTGGCCTTCACCGCGAATGGCGCGGTAGTGCACAAACACATCCTTGCCATCTTCACGCTGGATAAAGCCGTAGCCCTTTGCATCGTTGAACCACTTCACATTGCCGGTTTCACGCGTTGTCATCTGTTCACTCCCACTGGTTTTTTTATTGTTGAGTCGCTCGCATTGAACTGCCGAGTATAAGACAGGCTCAAAAACCATCAACTCAACTTTACATCGCTGCTTTTTTGCCGATTTTCGGCGAATACGGCACACTACCCGCCCGAGCGCCTGCTCGGTTTTTTCCACTTGAAGCAGTTCGCCTATGACCCGCTCCCCGTTCCGCCGTCTGGTGTTTGGCACCTTGCGCCGACTGTTGTACCTCTGGGTTCGCTCAGAGACGATCAACCAGTCGTCCCTCACCCTTAACCTGGACCGCAGCCGGCCGGTTTTCTACGTCCTGCAATCACCTTCCCTCACCGAGTTGGCGGTGGTCGATGCCGAGTGCACCAAGGCTGGACTGCCGCGCCCGGTGCTGCCGGTATCGGTGGGGCCGTTGATGGAGCCCGCGGCGTTCTTCTACCTCACGCCAGACCCGGATTGGCTCGGCCGCCAAGACAAGCGCGGCGCGCCCCCAACTCTGACGCGCTTGGTCAACACCCTCACCGAACACGCCGAAGAGAATGCACAAATCATTCCGGTCAGCGTGTTCTGGGGCCAATCCCCCGAAAGCGAGTCCAGCCCGTGGAAGTTGTTATTCGCCGACAGCTGGGCGGTCACTGGGCGTCTACGCCGGCTGTTGAGCATCCTGATCCTGGGGCGCAAGACCCGCGTGCAATTCTCCGCGCCTATCAACCTGCGTGAATTGATCGAGCACAATAAAGGCCACGAACGTACCGTGCGCATGGCCCAGCGCATCCTGCGTGTGCACTTTCGTAACCTGAAGACGGCGGTGATCGGCCCCGACCTGTCCCACCGGCGTAATCTGGTCAAGGGCCTGGTCAACATGCCGCTGGTGCGCCAAGCCATTGCGGATGAAGCCGAACGCGAAAAGATCGCCCCGGAAAAAGCCAAGGCGCTGGCCCTGCGCTATGGCAACGAAATTGCCTCGGACTACACCTACACCGCGATCCGCTTCCTGGAAGTGGTATTGAGCTGGTTCTGGAACAAGATCTACGACGGCATCAAGGTCAATAACATCGAAGGCGTGCAACAGGTGGCCCAGGGCTACGAGGTGATCTACGTGCCTTGCCACCGCAGCCACATCGACTACCTGCTGCTGTCCTACCTGCTGTTCAAGAACGGCCTGACCCCGCCGCACATCGCCGCCGGCATCAACCTCAACATGCCGGTGATCGGCAGCCTGCTGCGCCGTGGCGGTGCGTTTTTCATGCGCCGCACTTTCAAGGGCAACCCGCTGTACACCTCGGTGTTCAACGAATACCTGCATACCCTGTTTACCAAGGGCTTCCCGGTGGAGTACTTCGTCGAAGGCGGCCGCTCGCGCACCGGGCGCATGCTGCAACCGAAAACCGGCATGCTGGCGATCACCCTACGCAGCTTCCTGCGCTCCTCGCGCATGCCCATCGTGTTCGTACCGGTGTATATCGGTTATGAGCGCGTGCTTGAAGGCCGCACTTACCTGGGCGAACTGCGTGGCGCGAGCAAAAAGAAAGAGTCGATCTTCGACATCTTCAAAGTGGTCGGCGCGCTCAAGCAACGCTTCGGCCAAGTGGCAGTCAACTTCGGCGAGCCGATCAAACTGGCAGAATTCCTCGACGCCGAACAACCGGACTGGCGCGCCCAGGAACTGGGGCCGAACTACAAACCGGCCTGGCTCAACGAGACCACCAATCGCCTCGGCGAACAGGTGGCGCGCCACTTGAACGAAGCCGCTGCGGTGAACCCGGTGAACCTGGTGGCGCTGGCGCTGCTATCTACCACCCGCCTGGCCCTGGATGAACAAGCCATGGCCCGCCAGTTGGACCTGTACCTGGCGCTGTTGCGCCGCGTGCCCTACTCGCCCCACACCACCCTGCCGGAAGGCGATGGCCTGGCGCTGATCAAGCACGTCAAGGACATGAACCTGTTGTCGGAGCAGAGCGATGCCCTGGGTAAAATCGTTTATCTGGATGAGCAGAATGCCGTCCTGATGACCTACTACCGCAACAACGTGCTGCACATCTTCGCCCTGCCAGCGTTGCTGGCGAGCTTCTTCCAGAGCAGTTCGCGCATGAGCCGCGAGCAGATCCTGCGCTACACCCACGCGCTTTACCCATACCTGCAATCGGAGCTGTTTATCCGCTGGTCGCTGGAAGACTTGGACAGCGTGGTCGACCAATGGCTGGACGCGTTCGTTGAACAAGGCCTGCTGCGCTTCGAAAACGCCGTGTACCTGCGCCCGGCGCCGAGTTCGCGGCACTTTGTGCTGCTGACGCTGCTGTCCAAGAGCATCGCCCAGACCCTGCAACGCTTCTACATGGCGATCTCGTTGCTGCTCAACAGCGGCCAGAACAGTATCAGCGCCGAAGAGCTGGAAGACCTGTGCACGATCATGGCCCAGCGCCTGTCGATCCTGCACGGCCTCAACGCTCCGGAATTCTTCGACAAGAGCCTTTTCCGACATTTCATCCAGACGTTGCTGGAGCAAGATGTGCTACGTCGCGATGAAGCTGGCAAGCTGGGCTATCACGACCTGCTCGGCGAACTGGCCGAAGGCGCGGCCAAACGCGTATTGCCCGCGGATATTCGCCTGTCGATCCGCCAGGTGGCCTTGCACCGCGTGGACGGCGCAACCGAGGCCGCGGCCGAACCGGTTGCCGTCAACCCTGAAGAAAACCGCTAGATTGAACGAGGCGCCGGGCGGATTCCGGCGCCGTTGAAAAGGAGCTGCACCGTGAAAAAACTCATCCTCCTGGGCCTGACCGCCCTGCTCGGAGCCTGCCACTCGATGGCCCCAACCCCGAAGGCCAGCCTGGACGGCGAAGTGTTCTACCTGCAACGCATCGCCCTGCCGCCGGCTGCCACCTTGAGTGTCAGCCTGCAGGACGTGTCCCTGATGGACGCCCCGGCCGTGACCCTCGCCGAACAGAAAGGCCCGGTCAAAGGCCAGGTGCCGCTGCCGTTTCACCTGAGCTATGACCCGGCCCAGGTCAAACCGGGCCACACCTATTCGGTCAGCGCTCGCATCGAGCTGGACGGCAAGCTACTGTTTATCACCACCGAGCGGCACACCGTGCAACTCAACGGCCAGGACCCACAACCGCTGCGCCTGCGGGTAGATGCGGCCGCACATTGATCATTCCCACGTCATAAGGAAGCGCCCATGCTCCGCAAATCTCTTCGCCTCACCGCCCTGTGTGCTGGCTTGCTGTTCGGCGCCAACGCCATGGCCCTGGATCTGGGCAGCCTGTCCCAGGGCGACGCCAGCGGCGGCCTCAAGGATGCCTTGACCCAAGGTGCACAGATTGCTGTGAAACAACTCGGGACGCCCGGTGGTTTCAGCAACAACCCGGACGTGAAGATCGGCCTGCCGGGCAAACTCGGCAAAGTCGCCGACAAGCTGAAAATGTTTGGTATGGGTGACCAGGTCACGCAACTGGAAACCAGCATGAACAAGGCCGCAGAAACCGCCGTGACCCAGGCCCAGCCAATTCTGGTCAACGCCGTGAAGAACATGAGCGTGACCGACGCCAAGGGCATTCTCAGTGGTGGCCAGGACTCCGCCACCCAGTACCTGAACAAAAGCAGCCGTGAAGAAATTCGCGCCAAGTTCCTGCCCATCGTCAAGGCAGCCACCGACAAGGTTGGCGTAGCCCAGCAGTACAACGCCCTGGCCGGCAAGGCCGCAGCTTTTGGCGCGCTGGATGCCAAGAGCGCCAACGTTGAGAACTACGTGACCGAACAAGCGCTGGATGGCTTGTTCAAGATGATTGCGCAGCAGGAAGAAACCATTCGCAAGAATCCGGCGGCGGCAGCCACCAGCTTGGCCAAGAAGGTGTTTGGGGCGCTTTAAACCCCCTTTACTGAACGTACGCTGCAAACACTCTGCGGATGCAGAGTGTTTGCAATGGCTGAATATCAAAAATCAGCTCATTCAACGGCCGATTTGAGTATTGGTATTGGCGTTGCTATTCGCGTTGGCGTTGGCGTTGTTAATCGTAATATTACTGGTCGGCTGGGGACGATCATATTGGAGCGATTTTAGCGCGTCGGAAAGCTCACGCCGACTGACGGAGTCATTATGGGAATGTTTGGCGCAAGCGCCGCCCATCTGACCGCCGCCCAGCATCATGCCGATCCCAGAGTAAAAGTTACCCAATGCTTGTAGGAGCATATCTATTTCGCCTCTATGAACGTTCTGGAAACGTTATCCAGGTGATAAAAACCACCGGATAACGTACCTGCGAACAGGTAACTCTCTGTGGTGAGCCTGAAAAAAAGGTTCCCATTGGGCCCACCAAAAAACAGTCACAGATTTACTCCACGTCCTTCCTGATCCTGAACCAAGCCGCGTACAACGCCGGCAAGAACAACAACGTCAACGCCGTTGCCACAATCAACCCGCCCATGATCGCTACGGCCATGGGGCCGAAGAACACACTGCGTGACAACGGAATCATCGCCAGTACTGCCGCTAGCGCCGTCAGCACAATCGGGCGAAAGCGTCGGACCGTGGCTTCGATAATTGCCTGCCAGGGTGCCAGGCCAGCCTTGATGTCTTGTTCGATCTGGTCCACCAGAATCACCGAGTTACGCATGATCATCCCCGACAGCGCGATGGTGCCGAGCATGGCGACGAAACCGAAGGGTTGGCGGAACACCAGCAGGAACAAGGTAACGCCGATCAGCCCCAAAGGCGCGGTGAGAAAGACCATCGCCGTGCGCGAGAAGCTGCGCAGTTGCAGCATCAGCAAGGTCAGCACTACCACGATAAACAGCGGCACGCCGGCCTTCACCGAGTTTTGCCCACGGGCAGAATCTTCCACCGTACCGCCCACTTCCAACAGGTAGCCGTCCGGCAGTTCGGCACGCACATCGGCAAGCGTCGGCAAGATCTGCTGCACGAGAGTCGCTGGCTGTTCCTTGCCATAGATATCAGCCCGCACGGTCACCGTCGGCAAGCGGTTGCGATGCCAGATAATCCCCTCTTCGAATCCATATTCAAGGGTGGCAATCTGCGACAGCGCCACGCTTTTACCATTGTCGGTGGGCACGGCAAGGCTCGGCAGACGCGACAGTTCACTGCGCTCATGCACGGTGCCGCGCAGGAGGATCTCGATCAATTCGTTGTCCTCACGGTACTGGCTGACGCTGGAACCGGTCAGGGAACTTTGCAAGAATTTCGACAGGTTGGCGGTGCTCACACCCAGGGCACGTGCACGGTCCTGGTCGATATTCAGGTACACGATTTTGCTCGGTTCTTCCCAGTCCAGGTGCACATTGACCACATGGGTGTTTTCGCGAACCTTGGCCGCCACTTTGCGCGCCAGCGCGCGCACCTCTTCGATGTGCTCGCCGGTTACGCGAAACTGCACCGGGTAGCCTACGGGCGGGCCGTTCTCCAGGCGCGTCACGCGCGAGCGCAGCTCGGGGAATTGCTCGTTGAGGGTTTCGATCAGCCAGGTGCGCAGGCTTTCACGCTCCTCGATGGTGTTAGCCAGCACCACGAACTGGGCGAAGCTGGCAGCGGGTAATTGCTGGTCCAGTGGCAGGTAGAACCGCGGCGAACCGGTGCCCGCATAGGCAACATAGTTGTTGATGCCGGCATGCTCCTTGAGCAACGCCTCCAGGCGCTTGACCTGCTCGGCGGTGTTGCTCAGGGAAGCGCCTTCGGCCAGTTTCAGGTCGACCATCAACTCCAGGCGACCGGAAGCCGGGAAGAACTGTTGCGGCACGAAGCGAAACAGCGCAACCGAGCCGATAAACAGCAGCAAGGTCAGCACAATCACTGTTTTACGCCGCCGCACGCACCACTCCACCAACCGTCTTACACGCTGGTAGAAGGGTGTGCCGTAAGGGTCCGGGCCGTCGGTGCCGTGTTTGGCGGCGTGAATCTTCGCCAGGTCGGGCAGGAGTTTTTCCCCCAGGTACGGCACAAACACCACGGCCGCCACCCAGGAGGCCAGCAGAGCGATGGTCACAACCTGGAAGATCGAGCGGGTGTATTCGCCGGTGCTCGATTGCGCGGTGGCAATCGGCAAGAAGCCCGCCGCCGTGATCAGGGTGCCGGTGAGCATGGGGAATGCGGTGCTGGTCCAGGCGAAACTCGCGGCTTTGAGGCGGTCGTAGCCCTGCTCCATTTTGATCGCCATCATTTCCACGGCGATGATCGCGTCATCCACCAGCAAGCCCAAAGCCAGGACCAAGGCGCCAAGGGAAATCTTGTGCAGGCCGATGCCCAGGTAATACATGGTGGCAAAGGTCATCGCCAGTACCAGCGGGATCGCCAGGGCGACGACCATGCCAGTACGCACGCCGAGGGAGAAAAAGCTCACCAGCAAAACAATCGCCAACGCTTCAGCCAGCACCTGGACGAATTCACCGACGCTGGTCTTTACCGCTGCCGGCTGATCCGACACTTTGCGCAGTTCCATACCGGCAGGAAGGTTCTTTTGCAGGCGTGCGAATTCAGCCTCAAGTGCCTTGCCCAGTACGAGGATGTCGCCACCGTCGCGCATGGCCACGGCCAAGCCGATGGCATCGGCGCCCATGTAACGCATGCGCGGTGCTGGTGGGTCGTTGAAGCCTCGGTGAATGTCAGCGACGTCACCGATGCGAAAGGTGCGATCACCCACGCGGATCGGAAAGTTGCGGATCTCCTCCACCGTCTTGAAGTTGCCTGAAACGCGCAGCTGCACGCGCTCGGTGGGGGTTTCAAAGAAGCCGGCGGTGGACACCGCATTTTGTTCCTGCAAGGCCTGCTGTACCGCGGCCAAAGGCAAGCCGAGGGTGGCGAGCTTGAGGTTCGACAGCTCGATCCAGATCTTCTCATCCTGCAAGCCGAGCAGCTCGACCTTGCCTACATCCGGCACCCGTTGCAGCTGGATCTGGATACGGTCGGCGTAGTCCTTGAGCACCGCATAGTCAAAGCCGTCGCCAGTCAGGGCGTAGATATTGCCGAAGGTGGTGCCGAACTCGTCGTTGAAAAACGGCCCCTGGATATCCGGCGGCAAGGTGTGGCGAATGTCGCTGATTTTCTTGCGCACCTGGTACCACAGCTCGGGAATCTGCGCCGAACGCATCGAATCCCGGGCAATAAAGGTGACCTGGGATTCACCGGGCCGCGAGAACGACACGATGCGCTCGTACTCACCGGTCTCCATGAGTTTTTTCTCGATGCGTTCGGTGACCTGGCGCGAAACCTCCTGGGCCGTGGCCCCGGGCCAGTTGGTCTTGATCACCATGGCTTTGAAGGTAAACGGCGGGTCTTCGCTTTGCCCCAGCTTGGTGTAGGACAAGGTGCCAACCACGGCCAGCAGGATCATCAGGAACAGTACGATCTGGCGATTACGCAACGCCCATTCGGAAAGATTGAAACCCATGGGGACTACTCCTTGGCCGCCAGATTCACTACACGGTTGGAGCGATCCACCGGACGCACTGACTGGCCCTCATGGAGCACATGCACGCCTGCGGCCACCACCCAATCGGTGGCGGCCAAGCCTTCGAGTACCGGCACGGTGTTTTCGCCAAACGCACCAATGCGTACAGGGGTGCGTTCAAGGGTGTTGTCCGGTTTTACACGCCAAACGTAGGACGCACCGTTCTCGGCACTCAGGGCAGACAGCGGTACCGATAGGGGAATGACACCGTCGGCCTGGATGAACACCCGTGCGCTTTGGCCCAGTTCGGCGGGCACTTTGCCGCCGGTGAAGGCTACGCGCGCGGCGAAGGTGCGGGATTTGGGGTCGGCGGCAGGAGAGAGTTCACGAATGCGCCCGGCGAAGCGTTGCTCTGGCTGGCTCCACAACTCCACCGACACCGGCTGGCCGATCTTGAAGCGGCCAAAGCCCTGCTCGGGCAGGCTGATCAACACTTCGCGCTCGCCATCGGTGGCCAGGGTGAACACCGTCTGGCCAGCGGAGACCACTTGCCCCACCTCTACGGCACGCTTGGCGACCACACCGTCCTGAGGCGCGCGCAACACGGCGTAGCCGGCCTGATTGCTCGACACATCGAACTCGGCCTTGATCTGCTTCAGGCGTGCTTCACCGGCTCGGTAGAGGTTTTCGGAATTGTCGTACTGCGACCGACTGACCATCTGACGGTCCATCAAGGTCTTGTAGCGATCCCGCTCCGCACGTACCAGGCTCAGATTGGCCTCGGCGGCGGCCACTTGGGCACGGGTGGCTTCCAATTGTAGACGCACGTCCTGGGGGTCGAGTTCGGCCAGCGGCTGGTTGGCCTTGACCCGCTCGCCCTCCTCCACCAGGCGCTTGCTGACTTTGCCGCCGATGCGAAAGGCCAGGTCCGGCTCATACCGGGCACGCACCTCACCTGGGTAGCTGTCCATCGCCTGCGCCGAAGGCTGCGGTTGCACCACCATGGCCGGGCGCACGGTGGTCTGAGCCGCGTCTTCATGGCCGCAAGCGGCCAACAGGAAGATCAGGCTGACAGGCAAAGCAAGGGGCAGGAAAGCGCTGCGCATGCTGAAGGACCTTTCGCAAATAGAGCTTGGAATAATTATACTGGCCGGTATGTTATTAATACCAAACTCACCAGTCCAGTATTAAAGGTGAAAATGTCCGACAATCCTCTGAACACCGCAAGCCCCGGGCGTCCCAAGGACATGGCAAAACGCCAGGCAATCCTCGAATCGGCAAAATCGCTGTTCCTGGACAAGGGCTATGCAAACACCAGCATGGACGCCGTTGCCCTGGCGGCCGGCGTATCGAAACTCACGGTCTACAGCCACTTCACCGACAAAGAGACGTTGTTCACCGCTGCGGTGGTGGCCAAATGCGAAGAGCAATTGCCGGTGATGTACTTCGAGCTGCCCGTAGGCATGCCCGTCGAGACGGTGCTGCTTAACATCGCCCGCGGCTTTCATCGACTGATCAACAGCGAAGAGTCGGTAAACCTGCATCGCCTGATGATGACCACCGGTAATCAGGACGTGAAACTCTCCCAGATCTTCTTCAACGCCGGCCCCATGCGCATGCTGCAAGGCATGGAGCGCTTGCTCGGCAAGATTGACCAGAGCGGCGCCTTGAGCATCGACACACCGTTCAAGGCCGCGGAGCACTTCTTTTGCTTGCTCAAGGGCACGGCGAACTTTCGGTTGTTGTACGGGTGTGGAGGGCAATTGAGTGCGCAAGAGGCCGAGGAGCATGTGCAGGACGTGGTGAAGTTGTTTATGCGGGCCTATCGCAGCCAGGGTCCAGAAACACCTAAGTAAGTTGCACCAACCGACAGTAACCACGATGCGAAGCGAGTCGCTCTTGATCTGCTTTTGATCTTAGGCGCCCCGTTAAACCACGCTGGCCGAACGCAGGCTTGAATTCGTGGGTAACCCGGCAGGACGCCGGGTTAGCCGCCCCGCGCCAGGGATGGCGCGTGGCGGCGGCCCACGGATTCAAGCCTGCGTTCGGGCACACCGAGCCCAAGCGAGGTGCCGAGTGGTGGGGCAAGAGCGTTTTGCTCACTTTTGCGCTCTTTTCAAAAGTGAGCCGCCGTCAGGGCGGAACCCTAAGTGGCCGTTACCGCAGGAATGGATATGTACACGATCCAACGGTGTTGACTGCCAGGCCGCCTTCGCGAGCAAGCCCGCTCCCACAGTTTGGATAGGGGGGTGTCAGGTAGATAGGTGTCGGCTAGCTGGCCGTCATCGCAGGCAAGCCAGCTCCCACATTTGGATTGCGGGGTGTCAGGGAGATAGTTGTCGGCTGTCAGGCAGCCATCGGGGGCAAGCCCCCTCCCACATTTGGAGCTCGCCGCATCAGCAAGATGAGCGCTGTTGCTTGCCGCTTAAGCCTTGAGCGCCTTCTTGGGATAAATATCGTAGCGGCTGGACTTGCCATCCAACGCATGGCTCGGCTTCGGCCCCTCAATACAGGGCGCCTTGCGCGGCCGCTTGACCACCACACGATGGCTGGCTAGCGCCAGAGCCGCCGCGAGCAACGCCGGTGCATCCGGATCATCACCCACCAACGGCCGAAACAGGCGCATTTCCTTCTTCACCAACGCAGTTTTCTCACGATGCGGAAACATCGGGTCCAGGTAGATCACCTGGGGCGGCTCCCCCTGCCAATTGAGCATCACGTCGATGGAGTTGCCCTTGAGCAACTTCATGCGCGCCACAATCGGCGCCACCTCAAAATCCTCGGCAGCGCGGGCCAAGCCATCTTCGAGCAAGGCGCCGATCAACGGCTGGCGCTCGATCAGGCTCATCTCACACCCGAGGCTGGCCAGCACGAACGCGTCCTTGCCCAAGCCCGCCGTAGCGTCCAGCACCCGCGGGCGCACGCCCTGGGCGATGCCCACCGCCTTGGCGATCATCTGCCCGCTGCCGCCGCCATACAACCGCCGATGCGCCGCGCCGCCTTCGACAAAGTCGACCCGCACCGGCCCTGGCGCATCAGGCCCAAGCTGTTGCAACTGCAAGCCGTGCTCCCCCACTTGCAGGGAAAAATCCGCATCGGCCACCTGCAGAGGCAACCCCAGCAGCGAAGCCCAGTGTTCGGCGCGGGCCTGGAAACTGTCAGCCAAGGCTTGGACCTGGATGCGGCTGGCCGCTGGTTGTTCGTTCATCAATCGCCACGCTCAAAAATATTAAGGATCGGCAAACAACGGCCGATAAAAATCACAGTCAGGTATTTTGCCAGAGCTGAGCGTCGACCGAGAAAAATGTCAGACATTCTTCCCCTTTCCATCGGTGTACTGCCGACCCACAACCACTATGGCCTGCGCAATACCCAAGCGCTGGCTGGGGTGAGTCATGTGTGGCAGGACTTCTTCGCCCGAGCGTTGGCCGAGCAGCTGGGTGAAACGCCAGACGCGCTCGCCGCCAAGGCGCCTGCCCCGGCAGACCCGGCGGTAGAACCCCGCGAAGGCGCCGACCTGCTGGCGCAGATCCTCACCCAGCGTGAGTGCGATGTGAAAGACGCCGAGATCGTGCCACCTGAGCCACTGTTCCTGCCGATTGCCGAGTTCGAAACCGAACTGCTGCCACCGGCCGCGACGCCGTTCCCGGAAGAAGAAATAGTCGCCCAGCAACGCCAACAAGCGTTTGAGAGCGAGTGGGTGCGCCCCGTTGTGCTGAACGCCGGCCAACCGCTACCCGAGCCAGGCCCGGCGCCACAACCACGCCCCCTGCACCTGCCAATTGCCGAATTCGAGCTGGACCTGCTGCCACCGGCCGCCACGCCGTACCCTGAAGAAGAATTGCTGGCGCAGCAAAAGGCCTTGGATTTCGATTACTACTGGGCGCGCCCGCTAGTGACCCACAACTTGCGCCTGGCCGCCTGAACCTTAGCGACACACCCACCAACGCCCCATGTCCAGATGGAAATGGTTGCGATGGGCGGCGTTGTAGTCCGGGCTCAACACCACGTTGAAATCATCACAGGCGCCATCGCGTACCAAGCGCAGGAAACGCGCGCCGTCGCCCTGCCCTGGCCAATCCTTGAGCACGCTGATGCTGCGCCCATCCGCCAGGCGAAAACCGGCGATATCCAGGGCATTGGCCGAGGCGTGCTGGCTGAGCCTCCCGTCGGCGCGATTGTAGATATTACGGCAGGCAAAACTGCCCAAATGCTCGACTCGGCTCACCGCTTGGCCAAACACGGCCTGGGCCGCCGGTTGCAGGCTGTGGCGCTCGAACAACGCGAACGCCACCGCCAGCGGGCAACTGGCGAGAAAGCTGCTGCTCAAAGCCACGTCAGCGCCCTGCACACGCAGGACATTGCGCAAGGGGCACGCCGCATCGGCCGATGTATCAGCCTGGCGACTCACGCGCAAACCGGAGGTGTTCAGTACCTGGTCACACAACGCCGGATCATCCTGTAAACGACTGAGCTTGTAGCGCGTCAACAGGTTGGGGCTCGCTCGCACATCCAAAGGCGCCCAGGGGTTCCACTCAGACGGCATCGGCACCCAACCGCGCCAGACAGCCAGCGCAAAGGCGCCCACCAGCACCAGCAACACACTCAACGCCTTGACCACACCCACGGCTAAATCCTCAAAGTAGCCCGAGCTGCTCCGCCACGGGTTCTCGATGCAAGGTGGGCAGCGGCGGTAAACCTGGCAGGCGCACCATCAGCTTGGCGTGGAAGCGTAGCGCCAGCTGTGCCGCCAGACGGTTGTCCGACGTGTGCAGGAACATATAGGGCGTGCGGCCTTCTTCGATCCAACTGGCGATCTTTTCCACCCATGGAATCAGGAACGGGTCATTGGCCTCAAGGTCCGGATGCCCGATGAAGCGCACCTGGGGAAACTGCGTCAGTGCCGCTGGGCGCGGTGGCACCCGGGGCTTTTTGGACTGGGCATGCAGCACTGCTTCCGAGGTGGAAGTGCAACTGAACAGGGCACGTGGATCGAGGCAGATGCGCTCGACACCGCGATCGCGCAACAGGCGGTTGAGCATGCGCTCAGCATCACCCTTGGCGAAGAACTGTTCATGACGCACCTCCACGGCCAGCGGTCGATCGATGCCATCGAGAAATCCAGCCAGCTCCGCCAGGCGTGGCGGCGTAAAGCCCTTTGAGAGTTGCAACCACAGCGGTGAAACGCGCTCACCCAACGGGCTCATCAAGCCGACAAAGCTTTCTGCCGCCGGCAATTGTTCACGCAAATCGCCAGCATGGCTGATATCGCCGGGGAATTTGGCGGTGAAGCGAAAGTCGTCAGGCATGATTTCGGCCCAGCGCTGCACAGTGGCGGCCGAGGGGCGAGCGTAAAAAGTGGTATTGCCTTCAACGGCGTTGAAGACCTGGGAATAGAGCCCGAGGTAATCGTTGGAGCGTGCATCAACCGGATACAGGTACTCGCGCCAGGCGTTTTCACTCCAAGACGGGCAGCCGATGTAATAAGGCAAACGCATCAGATATGGATATCGAGACCCAGCACTTCCATATCCCATTCGACAAAGCCGGCGGTGGTCAGGTAGCTGGCCAAGGCGGTGGCAACGCTTTTGCTCATGGAACGGGGAAAGACCATGTCTTGCTGACGGGCAGGAACGCCGCTGATACGTGCACTCGCGGCGCCTTGCGCTTTGGAAGGCGTATCGGTGTGTACTTCGATGAAGTCCGGTGAATCCTCGACGGATTCGTCTACCGTCACGCTCGCCTTGCGCGGCTTACGCTTGAGGGGGTACGACTGTGAGGAAAAACCGTCTATACGCATACATGCAGACTCGGCATCAATGATGGCAATTTAGCGGCACTTTCCATGGCGCGCAAATGCTCTGGTGATAACTAGAACACATAATTTGTAAAAGGTTTAAAAACCCAGGCAAATTCTGACGATTGGAGAAATTTGCCGCGCAATGCCCACATTTCTGGCGTCAAATAATCCCGCGCTCGGCCTTGGTTTGTGCGACTTTATCGCGCAGATACACCGGTGCGGCCTGGTCCGCCGCAATCGCTTCGCCGCGCTCGAATGCGAAACGCGCCAACGCCAGCAGGTCTTCAGCGTGGGGCAACATCGCCGCGTCCTGCTGCGTACACGTCATCTTGATGCGTTCGCCATAACCCCAGCCCGTGCCGGCACCGAACCAATCGCCGCTGGCATCAGCGGGCAACTGCGCCGCTTCGGGGGCCAGCACCGCTTCGGCACCGACCAGGCGCATTTCGCCTGCGGTCTCACGGTAGCAACCCCAGTAGACTTCATCCATGCGCGCATCAATGGCCGCTGCCACCTGCGACGCCCCGTGCTCACGCAACGCGCGCTGGGCCAGTACCGCAAGGTTGGACACTGGCAACACCGGACGCTCCAGGGCAAAAGCCAGGCCCTGCACCACGCCAATAGCGATGCGCACGCCAGTGAATGCACCGGGGCCACGGCCAAACGCGATGGCATCCACCGCCGCCAGGGTGGTACCGGCGTCTTCAAGCAGTTGCTTGATCATCGGCAACAATTTCTGCGCGTGCAGGCGCGGGATCACCTCGTAGTGGCTCGTGACCTTGCCATCGTGCAGCAAGGCAACGGAGCAAGCTTCAGTCGCGGTGTCCAGGGCCAGCAGGGTACTCATCGGTGTCGGTGTCCAAGTCGGAAAAAAGTGCGCCAGTATAAACAACAACGACCCGCAAGCGGGCCGTTGTCTGTGCCGCCGATCACAGGATCAGCTCAGTGCTTGCAGCACCTTGGCGGTGATGGCCTCTACCGAGCCCACACCTGGGATGTGGCTGTACTTCGGCTTGCCCTGGGCTGCGGACAGCTTCTGGTAGAAGTCCACCAGGGGTTTGGTCTGGGAATGGTAGACCGACAGGCGATGACGCACGGTTTCTTCGGTGTCGTCTTTACGCTGCACCAGGTCTTCGCCGGTGACATCGTCCTTGCCTTCGACTTTCGGCGGGTTGTAGACAATGTGGTACACGCGGCCCGAGCCTTCGTGAACGCGACGGCCAGCAATGCGCTGAACGATCTCTTCGTCTTCAACTGCGATCTCGACCACGGCGTCCAACTCCACGCCCGCCTTCACCAGGGCTTCAGCCTGGGGAATGGTGCGTGGGAAGCCGTCGAACAGGAAACCGTTCTTGCAGTCTTCCTGGCTGATGCGTTCCTTGACCAGGTTGATGATCAGGTCGTCGGAGACCAGGCCGCCGCTGTCCATCACGCTCTTGGCGATCAGGCCCAGCTCGGTGCCAGCCTTGACGGCCGCACGCAGCATGTCGCCGGTGGAGATTTGTGGAATGCCGAATTTTTCAGTGATGAACTTTGCCTGAGTACCTTTACCGGCCCCGGGAGCTCCCAGCAGAATGACGCGCATCGATGTGCTCCTCAATTTTTTATAGAGATGACGCTCGGATTCGCCGCGTGGGGCCAATCTCGTAAAAATGTGGTTCTAGGCCGATCAAACGGCCAAAGGCTGATCAAGATACACAGCGGGCCCTCACCATACAAGCCGCCAAAAGTAGGAGAAACCCGCGCCGCACATGCGTCAGCGCCAGGGTGTGCCTGAGCGCAACCCACCCCCTCAAACGACGACCGCCCGTTTCCGGGCGGTCGTCGCGGCTTATCCGCAAGCCATTGAGTACACGCAAAAAACCTCAACCGGTGTTGCGCAAACCGGCCGCAATACCGGCCACGGACACCAGCAGCGCCTGTTCCAGAGGGCTGTCTTGCGCAGCCTCCTGCTGACGCGAACGTGCCAGCAACTCGGCCTGCAACAGGTGCAGGGGGTCGAGGTAGGTGTTGCGCAGGCGGATGAACTCCAGGGTGTCGGGGCTATGGGCCAGCAGCTGCGACTGGCCGGTCAGGCCAAGCACCACGTCGCACGCCTGCGACAATAGGTCGCGTAAGTGCGCACCCAATGCCAGCAGGTCCGGCTGCACCAGGCGCTCATCATAAAGACGGGCGATATCGGCATCGGCCTTGGCCAGCACCATCTCCAGCATGTCGATGCGCGTGCGAAAGAACGGCCACTGCTCGCGCATCTGCCCCAGCAATTGACCTTCACCGCGCTCCAGCGCCTTGCTCAGTGCCGCTTCCCAACCGAGCCAGGCGGGCAGCATCAGGCGCGTCTGGGTCCAGCCAAAGATCCAGGGGATGGCGCGCAAGCTTTCAATCCCGCCTGCACGACGTTTGGCCGGGCGGCTGCCCAAAGGCAAACGGCCCAACTCCTGCTCCGGCGTGGACTGGCGGAAGTACTCGACGAACTGCGGATTTTCCCGCACAACGGCGCGGTAAGCGCTGACACCGTCTGCCGCCAATTCGTCCATCAGGTGACGCCAGGTAGGCTCGGGAGGCGGCGGCGGCAACAGGGTCGCTTCCAGTACCGCAGCCAGGTAGAGATTGAGGTTCTGCTCGGCGATATCCGGCAGGCCGAATTTGAAGCGAATCATCTCGCCCTGTTCAGTGGTACGGAAACGCCCCGCCACCGAGCCCGGCGGCTGCGACAGGATGGCCGCGTGCGCCGGGCCGCCGCCACGACCAACGGTGCCGCCGCGACCGTGAAACAACAACAGCTCCACCTGTTGCTCGCGGCAGATATCCACCAGGCGTTCCTGGGCGCGGTACTGCGCCCAGGCGGCGGCCGTGGTGCCGGCGTCCTTGGCCGAATCCGAGTAGCCAATCATCACTTCCTGCGGGCCCTGCAAGCGCGCGCGGTAACCCGGCAGTTGCAGCAGGCGCTCCATCACTGGCCCTGCGTTATCCAGGTCGGCCAGGGTCTCGAACAGCGGCACTACGCGCATCGGCCGTTGAACGCCCGACTCTTTCAACAGTAGTTGCACCGCCAGCACATCCGACGCAGCGCCGGCCATGGAGATGACATACGACCCTAGTGATGCGGCCGGTGCGGCGGCGATTTCCTTGCAGGTATTGAGCACCTCGGCAGTGTCCGCCGACGGCTTGAAGTAACCCGGCAGCAACGGCCGACGATTGGTCAGTTCCTGGGTCAGGAAGCTGATACGCGCCTCTTCATCCCAGTCCTCATAACGCCCCAGGCCCAGGTAATCGGTGATTTCGGTCATGGCCGCCGAGTGACGGCTGGAGTCCTGGCGCACATCCAGGCGCACCAGGAACAGGCCGAACGTCACGGCACGGCGCAGGCAGTCGAGCAGCGGGCCATCGGCGATCACGCCCATGCCGCATTCGTGCAGGGACTGGTAGCACAGCTGCAGCGGGTCGAGCAGGTCGCGGTTGTTCTGCAACACGTCGGCCGGTGCCGGGGTGGTGCTGGTCAACGAGGTGTGGGCCCACTGGCGCGTGGCGCGCAGGCGTTCACGCAGTTGCTTGAGCAAGGCCCGATAAGGTTCGACGCTGTCGCCGACTTTGGCGTGCAGCGCCGGGCTGGCCTGTTGCATCGACAGCTCGGAAGCCAGCTGATCAATGTCGCGCAGATACAAATCCGCCGCCATCCAGCGCGCCAGCAACAGCACTTCGCGAGTGACCGGCGCGGTGACGTTCGGGTTGCCGTCACGGTCGCCGCCCATCCACGAAGCAAAGCGAATCGGCGCTGCCTCCAGGGGCAGGCGCAGGCCGGTGGCGGCGTGCAGGGCCTGGTCGGCCCTGCGCAGGTAATTGGGGATGGCGTGCCACAGCGAATGCTCGATCACCGCAAAGCCCCATTTGGCTTCATCCACCGGCGTGGGGCGCACGCGCCGGATTTCTTCGGTGTGCCAGGCTTCGGCGATCAAGCGTTGCAAGCGCTCACGAATCTGCTCGCGCTCGGCGGTGGTGAGGTCACGGTGATCCTGCAAAGCCAGTTGCGCAGCAATGGCGTCGTATTTTTGGATCAGCGTGCGGCGGGCCACTTCGGTGGGGTGGGCGGTGAGCACCAGTTCGATGTCCAGCCGCGCCAATTGCCGGGCCAGGGATTCATTGCTGTGCCCCTCGCTTTGCAGACGGGCCAGCAACTCTGGCAAGACCCGGGATTCGAACGGCGCGGGTTGCGACTCATCGCGCCGATGAATCAACTGATATTGCTCGGCAATGTTGGCCAGGTTGAGGAATTGGTTAAAGGCCCGGGCCACGGGCAGCAACTCCTGCTCCTGCAACTGGTTGAGGCTGGCGCTCAACTCATCGCCAGCGGTTTTCTCTGAAACGGCTCCGCGACGGTCGGCCTTGGCGCCTTTGCGGATCTGCTCGATCTTTTCGAGGAAAGCCTCGCCGTACTGCTCTCGAATGGTGTTGCCCAACAGCTCACCCAGCAGGTGAACATCCTCACGCAAGCGTGCATCGATATCACTCATCAGCCAATCTCCAGCCAGAAATCCGGGACGCGCAGGGGGTTCAGAGTGCCGCCGACGTCGGTTTCTGACAAGGCCGAACGCAAACGACTTTAAACCTTGGCGCTTACAGCTAGTCTCAACGGTAGGTCGCCGCGTTATTCCGCAGGCGGCTGGTCACTCATCACCGCCTGCCCTCGCAGGCTTTATTGAGGTAGCCATGAAAATTCGAGAACTGGCCCAGCATTGGGAAGAAACCGCCAAGGGTCGTTTGACCAAGACTGAATACGCGATTCATCTGGATGTGGAAGCCGCCGCCCGGCTGGCGGCCATCGCCGAGATGTACCCCAAGCGCCACGTTGAAGAACTGCTGGGCGAGCTGATCGGCGCCGCCCTGGAAGAGCTGGAAGCCAGCTTTCCTTACATCCAGGGCCAGCAGGTGATTGCCACCGATGAAGAGGGTGACCCGCTGTATGAAGAAAGCGAGCAGGCAATAGGAAAAACTCAATATCTCTTGAAAGCCGCGTAGAACATGGCTTAGCGATCATTTCAGAGAACCATGAGTGGTAAAGACAGTCTTAGATTTACGACATATGTAGCCACGCCGGAGACTCCCCATGGACACCTTCAAAACGATGCTCAGCAACTGGGAAAACAAAGCTCACGAAACCTCGAAGCTTGTTGAGATCACCCTGACCATTCGCCATCAAGACCTAGTGAAAATCAAGGCGTTTGCGGAAGCCTATGGACTGGATCAAAGCATCATCACGGAAGGTCTGATTCACTCTGCTATAAAAGAAGCGGAAACAGCCATGCCCTACGTCAAAGGGACTGAGGTGATCAGAGTGGAGGAAGGTGAAGAGATTTTTGCCGACGCTGGTAAGACACCCGCCTACGTCGAAGCTGAACAAGCAATTTCAAAGACCCTACGGGGATAGGGTCTTAGATACGAAACACTAGCCTCGCAAGGGGCTATTCAACCTTACCTTGGCGAGAGAGTATTTCCTTTTCAATCTGTGCGTAAAGCTTTTCGTAACCTTGAAATTTACTCATTCTGGCTTTATTGAGCGGAGAGCCTTCGCACATTTTCATTAGGCAACGGTACATCTTGAAAAAAATATCATGATAACCATCCTGAATATCATTATCAGGAGAACTAACCTGACCGCATTTCAAGCACATCCGCACAAGGTTTGTGAAATTATAATCATCTAAGCTTGAAAAATATTCTAAGAATTCAGCTTCTGTTTTTTTGGCAACGCTATTTCTAACATCAGTATTTTCAAAACCAGAAACGTTATAAGCGTAATTTATCAAATCAGGCAGACTCTTTTCTATTACCAGACCATCAAAAAACTCTTCAAGCTTCTGTTGAATATAGGGATTCGCAGGCCAGCGAAACACATCGCTTTTTTCACGTATATCACTTGGTGCAACAACCTCAATAAAATACTTATCTATGTCGCTGTTTATTTTATCGATCCGCCCTACATCGTAATAAATAGAAGCAACCGAATCTAAATCATTTATTGAAAAATTGACCAAAGACACATCTATAGCTAAATCGAATGCGGCAAAAACCTCATCATCATTTTTTGAAAAAGAAGCGTGGAAGACATTCCAAGCTTTCTGTAACAAAGCAATATCTTCATCATGCTTAATTTTGACTTCCAACGCGACGACTAAATCTCGCATTGACTGATCGTCAGCATAACCTTTTCTAACTAAATTTATGATCGCAACGTCGAATTCATCAGTGGAACTGAATCCATAATCTTGCAAATATTCAATCTTAAGGTCTATTTCTGCGAGTAATTTTATTTCTTCTGGGGATCGATCATCATCAGGCATACGATACCCAGATAAGCTACCTTGGTAAGTCAACAGGAAGTCGATATCTACGCCTGCCGAATTCCCGCCATAGATTGAAAGAACTGCAAGAGGCAACGTCCTATAAGCCTGCCGCTGCACAAGCTCATTACAACCATTCAGCCGCTCATGCAGAAGACCTGCGAAATAATCAATTTTCTTGAGCAAACGAACATTGTTTATTTTCAGCTTAATGGCGTTTTCCGAAACTATCTTACGTGCCTCACCGGATGGGCTAAAAACCAAAGAGGCTGATTCTTGCACCGAAGGACTAAAAACAATCTCATAATCAAAAACTTTTTCACTGTATGTGAAAAACTCATCATCCGGTTTGAGTGACCCTTCATTCAAAATTAAGATGACCGAGCAATTCTTTTTCTCGATCAAATTTGAAACCAATCCTAATACATCCCGTGCAGATAAAGAATTACCACGACGCTCAAAATCGTCAATGCAAATGATTGTTTCTGTAACAAGAGAGTATTGAATCGAATCAATAACTCCGCCAAAGCTTCCGACAAAGGGAATTTTTGCTTCCCGCCCATAGCCGAAAATCTTTCTTAAACCTACAACGCCATCACTGAAATCCAACTTCTTGATATTTTCAACAACAGAGTTTTTGGTAGTGACATCACCGGCACTTTTGCTGGGAACGGTATTCTCAAAAACTGAACGCTTTAAGTCAGCTAACGAATTTATTCCGAAAAGTGAAACGTAAGAATAGTTCACACGAGCAAAATTAGACCGATTCTTTGCAATTACAGAATTCCAGAGATAGGTTTTACCCGTGCCCCACTCCCCTTTCAAAACAATTGCAGAACCCATTCTCTTAACAGCGAAATCATTCAGTGCCTTTTCAACTTGAATGACAGACATCAGTTTATCCCTTTAGCTTTATCATCATCCTTTATGAAATCAGGATATTTTTGTGGTTGCAGAATAAAAATATATTTAACAAATTTGAGATTGAGAGCTTCGTCCAACGCCTTCTGAAAATTGGAAATTGAATGAAGGGGCGATTCATCAACAAGCAAAGATCGCCAATGTATATTATTTTCAGCATCAGACTTTTTCAGCTTCAACAAAGTCTCTATTGCTCTATGTGCGACATTGCCAACATCAGAACGCACAGTAAAACTTTGCCTGATAGTTTCATCATCAATCTCAGTATTTTCATCTAGCTCGCAGGTATTTAATATCGAGAGCGTCCTAGGCGAAAACGTGTAATTTTTATCTCCATTGTAATCCTGCAAATAGACATCTTCTATTTTAGTTTTCCAAGTCTCTGTATCATCACTTTCATGAATTTCATCTTTTCGCAATTTCAGGTGCAGCCCCACGCCATCACCTAATTGGTAATGCATATCACCGGCTAGCAAACTCATCAAACTATTCGACAAAGCTGAAAAGAAATTCACACGATAGTTTTTGTTAAATCTCTCAAATAGAGAAATATCGAAAAGGGTCCAAATGCTGTGACGCTTCCAAGCAAACAATATCGGGATACCCAACAACTCACTATACTTGATTAGCCTTTCCCGATCTTTCGCTCTAAGAGTAAGGTTTTCATCCTGCTTGGTTTTTACTTCGATCAAAACTCTGTATTGATTATTATCAGTGTTGAAAACGGCCAACAAATCAGGAACCTGAAAGGTTTCTTTAGAAGATTTCGGAATTTGTTGTTGATCCAATTTGTGGACAAGTGAACATTTACCGAGCCAGCTACAGATGACGGCAAATTCGTCTTCTGCGGGTAAACCGAGATCTAGACGCAAAACCCGCTGAACCACTTGATCAGCATTTTCCCAACCACACTGTTCAAGTGCCTCATGAAGAATTCGACTCCGATCCATCAGCATAAGCTCATCCATGTATTTCATCCTCATCACTGCAAATCAGCGGAATTTCATCGGGTGCAATGGAAATCACCGAATCACTAGAATGGTTTGCTCTTCCAATACACCATAGAGATTTCCAGTCTTCTTTTCTAATGCTCGAGAAGAAAACCAGATCGAAACACGATACTTTTTTTGACATTCTTGGCAATTTAATAACATTACCAAAAAAATCTATTATAGGAGATTTAGCAATCACAACCTCAGTTTGTTCTTCTGAACAGAAAACCTTGATTGCTCTGCTTTCTATTTCATCTATACGGGCAGTGAAAATACTTTCTCCATAATCAAGCTTGCGAATCACATCACCTTTGAATAGCTGGGCGTAGAGTTCTATGTATCGTTCATCCGGCAGCGTTAAGTCTAAAGTTTTCAATCTTAGCTGTTCAGGGATTTTCGAGGCGATGACTTTGGAGCACTCAGCAACCTCAACGATCTTTTTCAACCTATTGAAAAGCTCAGTGTAGTCACCATACGTTCCATCCCAAAGCCGCATAGGTTCACCATTCAGAACAATTTCGACTGAAATTCTGGACTTTGGATATTTTTTAACAAAGTCATAGGCTCGCTTGATACGGTGATAATGCCTCAAATTGTTGATGGGCTGACCCAACCATCCAGCAACGTCGAATGTATAAGTTGCATCTACCTTATATCGATCATGAATAAAATAACGAAAAGTAAAGAATCCGTTTAACGCAGAACCTGCAATATCGAACTGTTTAGACCCCTTACCCATGAATGATTCAGTTGAAGCCAGCTCAAATTCGGCTTCATCACTCACAAAGTAGATACTAGTTTCAAGTCGTCGTTTACCGGGCGTGAGGGTAAGGGTTCCACCTACAATGACATCATTAAGATGTTCGAATAGTTTTGAACCTACGAATTTGAAATCATTTGTAGGTATGTGAATCGGCTCCCCCACTTCAGTCATTTTTTGCCATGCCTGATCAGCAGAAGCATTGGCTTCGTCATCATTAAAAACTATCTGAATTTCTGGTGCAGGATCAGTGATCGGAATCAGCTCATGAACGACAGAACCGCTTGTAGCAGTGACTACAACCTTAAAATTTGGATCAATGCTATTTATTGATTGTTCATAACCTTCAACGACCGCCGAGACGTCGAAATTTCCCGGACTACCTGCCTTCGTAATCAGGGATATGGTTGCTTCGATAATCCCCGCACGAATTTTGTTTTCAGCCTCAAATGGTGCCATCGGAATCACACCAACCAGCGAAGAAACGTAGGATTGATGAACGGCCTTCATCTCTTTCAAATGAGCGACAGTGTGAAACGTCTCTTCGTTGTCGATCAGCTTGGAGCACGAATAGCACATCCAAATACCGTTATCGAAATGTCGTCTTTGGGCTTTTGTCTGAGTTGGGTCATACCGTTTGGCACCCGGCCCGCTCGCAGCAGCACAAATATGTGCAGCGACACCGATACTATTTTTCCTGTCACCCGCATCCGTTGAGCCAATCGTGAAGACACGACAACGGGAACAGAGGTTCGCGGCCCTCACAAGCAACTCAATCTTTGTCGTTTCAGAAAAGTCGTCACGGGTGCTCACGCCGGCCCCTTCTTCAACAACCTTTGGTGCTTTGTTCTTCCGTGGTGCCATCGTGCGTAACTCGCCATCGTGTGAGCGGAATCCTGTACAGGCGTTTTAACATCGAACGCTTGGGCACACCAAGAAATGGTGCTGGGATCGACACCCGGAAACGACCACAACCCAAGACAGTATTGGGCTACGCTGAGCTGTGCTGGCTTACCTCGACCGCAAAATTTTCCTTCGTAGTCCCGCTTTCCGAAGACGTCGGCCCCACACCACGTTTTCTCACGTTATCCCGTCGCCACTTGCACGATTTGTCGGCCGCTACT
Organism: Pseudomonas sp. B2021; assembly: GCF_018135665.1. Lineage (NCBI taxonomy): Bacteria > Pseudomonadati > Pseudomonadota > Gammaproteobacteria > Pseudomonadales > Pseudomonadaceae > Pseudomonas > Pseudomonas sp. B2021. The sequence continues at coordinate 1,557,335 of NZ_SMOF01000001.1, read as the reverse complement.
GACGAACAAAAGCACTGATAAACATTTATTGACGTCAATTAAACCCACGTATTCCGGGCCTTTTACGGGCCCGGAGGTACCGCCGCGCGCCGCGAAAGTTCCATTTTTCAAACACTGACCAGTCAGTCAGATATTTTTTTAGGCAAATCGCCATATCCGCTGAACTTTTGAAAAAAGCCTCCGGTCACAGCCAGTAGCCATCACGTGTGGAACGGTCGTTTGAACGGACGCCATGTGCTTTATCGACGGGCCCGAAATCGATACGCCCCGATGGATTTTGATGTTTTTCAGGAGTTATCCAATGGAGTTGAAGACGATGAACACCAGCACTGCCAAATCCTCGTTTAACCATCTGCGCGGGCTCAAATTGGCCGCGCTGGCAATCGGCACCAGCTTCGTTCTGGCTGGCTGCGCCGGCAACCCTCCAACCGAGCAGTACGCCGTAACCCAATCGGCCGTCAACAGCGCAGTCAGCGCCGGCGGCACCGAGTACGCGGCGGTGGAAATGAAGTCGGCCCAGGACAAGCTCAAAGAAGCTGAGATTGCCATGCACGACAAGAACTACGACAAGGCTCGCCAACTGGCTGAACAAGCCGAGTGGGATGCCCGCGTCGCTGAGCGTAAAGCCCAGGCTGCCAAGGCTCAACAGGCTGTGAAGGACTCCCAGAAGGCTGTTGACGAACTGCGTAAAGAAGGCATGCGCCCAGCTGCAATCATGCAGAAGTAAGCCGCAGCCTCTTGACTGCATCGCACCTGATATCGAATTGAAAGGACGACACGACTATGCGTAAACAATTGATGATCCCTGCCCTGCTGGCGATGAGCGTTGCCTTGGCGGCCTGCTCCACCCCGCCGAACGCGAACCTGGAAAATGCGCGGACCAATTTCTCGTCCCTGCAAACCAACCCGCAAGCCACCAAGCTGGCCGCGCTGGAAACCAAAGATGCCAGCGACTGGCTGGACAAGGCTGACAAGGCCTACCGCGACAAAGAAGACGAGAAGAAAGTCGACCAACTGGCCTACCTGACCAACCAGCGCGTTGAAGTGGCCAAGGACACCATCGTCCTGCGCGAATCCGAAGCCAAGCTGAAAAACGCCGGTGACGAACGTGCCCGCGCCCTGCTGGACGCCCGTGATGCGCAAATCAAGCAACTGCAAAACAGCTTGAACGCCAAGCAAACCGATCGCGGCACTCTGGTAACGTTCGGTGACGTGCTGTTCGCCACCAACAAGTCCGACCTGAAATCCAGCGGCCTGGTGAACATCACCAAGCTGGCTCAGTTCCTGCGCGATAACCCAGACCGTAAAGTGATTGTCGAAGGCTACACCGACAGCACCGGTTCCGACTCGTACAACCAGAGCCTGTCTGAGCGTCGCGCCGCTTCCGTTCAACGTGCACTGGCTCAGCAAGGCGTGGATATCTCGCGCATCGTGACCCAGGGTTACGGCAAGGAATACCCGGTTGCCGATAACGGCAGCGTTTCCGGCCGCGCCATGAACCGTCGCGTTGAAGTGACCATCTCCAACGACAACCAGCCGGTCAAGCCACGGTCTTCCGTCGCTAACTGATCAATAGCCTGGTAAAAAAGCCCCGCCTTTAGGCGGGGCTTTTTCGTTGCCGTTCATGAAAGCGCATTCAAGCTTTAGTCATTGAAGTATCTGAAGCTGCTGCGGTTGCCGTTCTGGCCAGAATTGATGTAACGGCTGGAATCGCCCGAGTTGCCGTTATTTCCGTAGTTACCATAGTTACCGTAACTGCCGTAATTACTATAGCCTTCAAAGTGACGGTAGTTCCCCGGCGCGCCCATCATGTCATTGCCGTTGCGCCCATGGTTTTCATAGTGACTGCACCGCCCGCTATTGCCGTTATTGCCATAGTTACCATAATTGCCATTGTTGCCGCCACTTCCCCACACCCGCTGACCCGGTGTGGAATGGCGGGGTTGCTCTTCAGCATAACGTGGAGGCCAAGCAACATACTGTGCAGGTCGCGAACCAAATAGATGAGTCATCTTATCTTCCCTGTCAAAATTTAATAATAGTGTATGCATTGACGACACATAAGCTGCATGCTGCGCAGTGCATCGTCCCTTTAGGTGGAGAATCGCTGCGAGCAGTTCCACTGCGAACACTCTAAAAACCACATCAAAATATGCACAGCAACGCAGTCACATTGTTTGTTTCAATCTTGAAGGCGCCGAGCATGGCCATTACCGACCGGCCTATGCCTGGAGGTCAATTGACGATTGCCGTTACTGCCATGATTGGAATAACCACTGTGGCTTCCGCTATTACCGTTATTGCCGTAATTGCCGAAGTTACCGTCATTCATGCTGTTATTACCGTTATTGATATGCACACCCACTTGCGCCGATTTTACGCCACCGACCGTCACATAATTAGTATTGAATACATAGGTCACGTAGTTGATCGTAGGCGGCTGTGAAGCCGTCGCCTGAGTACGCGGTGGCGGCCCCATGTAGCGAACGGTTCCACGATTCAAAGGTTGAGTTCCGGCATACCGTGGACGCCGACTCGATTGATAGTGATTGTAGTTATAGGTTTTACCCACTTGAGGGTATCTCCACCCCATACGCTGCCCCGTGACAGCGTTCCATGTATTGGACATGACCCCCATGGTATTCGTGAGCGCTGTATTGAAAAATGAATCTAACCTCATTCCTTGACTCCAAATGATTTCCCATACGCCCAGGTTTAAACTCCTGGCAACTATAAGAGTGGTCGGCTACGTCTATCAGTTCCCAACGGTATAATCCTGATATAAGTAGGGGCTCACCTGTTGGTCGCCCAAGCCGGTCATCTATCGCTGATGGATAAGATTGAAACGAAAAAAAACCACCAGTAACGGTGGTTTTTTTGACTAGGGAAACTTGATCTTGCGATCAGTATCTTCATCTGGCGGCGTTATCTTTTTGTTATGAGAGGAGGTATCAGACGAGCAACCTGCCAACTGATTACGCGCCTGTTCTTGCGCATCCGCCCGTTCCAACGCCTGATGCGCCCTGGCCATGGCCAGCATATTGCAAATCGCATCAATTCTTATCACTGCCTTCCCGCCCCCACTTTGCGTAATTACATTGCCTTTTGTGGCACCTGATGCAATTGGGTTCCAAACAATTTCGTTACGAGATCCGCGATGATGACCGTGAGGCCGCTGATATGAAAAACCCGCCGCTAAAAGGCGGGTTTTTGTAGGGTTGCCGATCAGTAGTTGATCGAGCCTTGACTCTCACCGCCGCCCATCTGGATTTGGCCTTGGCCCGATGCGCCACTTTCACCGCCTTGTGCCCCTTGGGCCGCTTTTTCTTCTGCCATCAGTTTCACCAGTTTTTTGAGCAACTCTTCAAGACTCTCATCCCCCCCAGCGCCTTGGGAGCCATTGGAACCCTGAGCGCCTCCCGCCCCTTGAGAGCCACCGGAACCACCGGAACCGGAATCTTGGGACCCCTCACCGCTTTTAGCTTGAATTTTCTCCCGGAGCTGCTGAATTTGCTGATCAAGACCTTGCGAAGGTCCCTGGATGCCTCCCGAATTGCCCGCGCCAACTGAAGGTGCTGCGCCAATACCATCCATAAACTCGTACTCCAGAGTGATAAATAAAGTGGACTGATCAGCCAAACCAATCAGTCCATCATCTGTGGCGCACGAGCGAAGATGGTTCCAGCCTATAAAAGTTCGGGCGGTCCCTGAACGACTAACCGGGAAACTCAACGGTATTTTTCATACCACGCAAAAACCCAGGCTCACTGTTGCAACTGCGGGGTTTCCTGGCCCATGCAACGCACAGCCTGCTTCTTATTGTTCACCAGCACGCCGCTCAAGCCTTTCTGTTCGGTATCAAACATCACCAACACGCCGTCAACGCACTGCGCCACTTGCGCCGCTGGGGTCAGGGAGACCTTGTAATCCTCACCCGGCACGGTCTTGAGCATGGTGAAGTCGCTGAGCAGCAACGCATCTTCCGGCTTGGCAAAGTGCAGGTAGCCGTAGTACCACAGGCAGCCAACGGTACCGATGATGGTGCCGATGCCGGTGAGAATCAGCGGGATCATGTTGCGTTCTTCGCTCATTGCGGGCTCTCTGATGAATCAACTTTAGGAATAGGGTAATTCGGAATTTCGCCCAGGCGGCGCAAGCCGTTGAAGTGCTGCGGGTCGTCCAGGTAACGCAGCATCACGGTCTGCCAGGTTTTATTGGCAAAGGTCTGCACATGGCCGCCACGGGTCAGTTGCAACACCCTGGGCGGCGGTGCGGCCTGATACAGGCGGATGCCATTGGCCACCGGCACGATGGGATCATCCAGGCTGTGGAACAGCAGCTTGGGCACGCTGGTCACGCGGGGCATGGCATTGATCGCACTGTCGGCGTCGGGCACCAGCCATGACAGCGGCACCTGCAACGGCCAGGTTAACCAGGAAGTGCTCAAGGCGAATTGTCCTACGTCACGATAACTGGCTGGCACGCCGTCCAGTACCAGAGCTTTGAGTTGGGCTTGACGCTCCGGGTGGGCTGCCAGGTAATGCACCGCCAGTGCACCGCCCAGGCTTTGCCCGAGAATAATCAACGGTTTACCCTGGGTTTCAGGCGCCTTGTCGATCCAGCCGAATGCGGCGTCGATATCCTGGTAGACCGCCGGCAACGATGGCTTGCCTTCCGACAGCCCATAGCCACGATAGTCCAGCAGCAGCACTTGATAGCCCTGTTCCGGCAACCACCAACTGCCCCCCAGATGCCAGGCGAGGTTACCGCCGTTGCCGTGCAAATGCAGGATGGTGCCTTTGAGTGGCACACCCGCTTTGGCTGGCAGCCACCAAGCGTGCAGCTTCACCCCGTCTGCGGTGGTGAGCGTGACGTCGCGGTATTGCAGGTGGGCTTTTTCCGGGGTGAAGGGCAGGCCGGGCTCGGGGTAGAACAGTAAGGAGCTGCAGCCGTTCAATGTGAGTAGCAGGCATAAAATGCCGAGGATTCTCATCCGTTGAAGCCTCATGGTGATTGACGCCCACTGTAGGAGCGAGCTTGCTCGCGAAGATCGTCAACGATAACGCGCTAATACTGAAGAAACGCGGTGCCTGAGCGTTCTTCGCGAGCAAGCTCGCTCCTACAAATAGCATTGCTGTGCTCAGAGGATATTGGAGTAATCCGCCTCGATCCGGTCCAGGCTCAAGTGGTTGAGGAAGTTGGAGAAGCACATCCAGGCCGCCAGCGCGTTCATGTCGCGAAACTGCTCCGGCAAATACTTGGGCGGCACCACCAGGCCTTCGTCGACCAATTGGCGCAGGGTGCGCATGTCCTCAAGGGTGGTCTTGCCGCAGAACAGCAGCGGCACCTGTTCCAGCTTGCCTTTACGTACGGCGAGCTGAATGTAGTTGTAGACCATGATAAAGCCCTTGAGGTAGGACAAATCCTTGGTAAATGGCAGACCGGTGGGCACCGAACCACGGAATACCCGGCTGGCATTCCCATAGCTTTCGGCCATTTCAAAGCCTTGCTCGCGGAAGAACTCAAACACCTGCAGGAAGTCGGCACCCTCCTCCACCATATGGATGGCGCGTGTCCGGTTGGTGAGTTTGCGCAGGCGGCTGGGGTAGGAAGCAAACGTGATGATTTCCATCAGGATCGCCAGGCCTTCCTGGGTGACGGTGGACGACGGCGGGCCCTTGGACAGGAACGTGCAGATCGGCTGGTTCTGGCCGTTGAGGGTGGTGCCCACATGCACCAACCCTTCATGCACTTCGAGGGCGCGAACGTCGCGGTCGTTGAACATCGCATCGGCGCGGATCTTGATGTAGTCGGCGCCCGCCGCTGCGTCGGCGACGATGCCGTCGGACTCGAATACGCGGATGGTCTCTTCGGCTTCGCCAAACACCTTGTTGAGGCGGGTTTGCAGCAGGCTGACCGCATCTTTGGCGGTGAGGGTCTTGGCTTCGTCCTTGAGGTCACCCCGACCGTCGATGTTGTTGAGGTAGTCGGAGAGCATCAGGCCAAGGTCGGCCAGGGTCGGGTCGCCAGCGTGGAACGCATCGGAGGCGGCGCCGTACAGCTCTTGGGAAATCAGGCCGAAGTCCTCGGTGCCGCGCGCTTCAAGCATGCGCACCACCATCCGGTATTCGCGGCACATGCGCCGCATGATCTGCCCCACCGGACTGAATTGCCCAAGGCGTCGAGTGATGTCGCGCTCGATGTTCTGGAACTCTAGCTTCACCGCACTGGAATCGAACGACAGCGGCCGGCTCAGGTAGTAATCACGGTCTACGGCAGGCATCGCCTTGCCTTTGGCCTTGAGGAATCCCTGGCGAATGTTCTCGTCCCATTTCACCGCATCAAGGACGCGGATCGGTGTTTGCGCCAGCACAATGCGATCGGACAAGGTGCGTATCGTCTGCTGGTAATCGTCCACCCGGTGCTTCCTCTTTAAACGTTGAACGTTATCAGGCTTTCATCGAACGCTGTCAGACCGAGGCCAATACCAGGTGCATGTAGCGCTTGAGGATTTCAAGCATCTCTTCCCCGGTCAGAGGCTCTGCGCCGCCCAACAGGCCCTGATATTCCATCCGACTGATGATAGCCGTCAACACCTTGGCATCCTGCTGCGGCTCACGGGAACCCAATACCTGGAAAAACTGCCCGGTGCCCTGCAACAAGATCTGTTGATGGGAGCGTACCAGTTCGGCCAGGCGTGGATTGAGCAGGGCTTCCTGGCGAAAGGCCTGCTCGGCCATCAGGTATTCGCGGCGATTGGTCAGTTGGCGTAGCACATAGTCGGCGGTCAGGCGCGCGATGTCATCGGCCAGTTGCGAGCGCGACTCCGGGCTGCCGTCGCCATAGGCGACCATTTCGCGTAACAGGCCTTCGTTACGTACCCACAGCTTGCCCATGAACGCGGCGCTGCGTTCCACGTACTGGGCGAAGGTGTCGGTGAGCAGGTCGTCGATGTCTTTGAAGTAATAGGTGGTGGCCGACAGCGGCACCCCCGCCTCTGCCGCCACTGCCCGGTGACGCACGGCCCGCACGCCATCGCGCACGACGATACGCATGGCCGCATCGAGAATGTCTTGCCGGCGTTGCTCGCTGCCCCGCCGACTGGCCTTGCGGCCCTGGTACTGAACGCTTTCAGCCACGGCAGCAGCAATGCCGGCGGCACCTTCTTGAGCTATTACGCGGTTCACCACACTTCTTCCTTTAGAGGTGACGCGGAGCGTCACAGGGTGCATTCCCACGCGGAGCGTGGGGAACGATCACTGACGAGCACCACTTGAACAGGCCACATAAAAAAGCCGCCTTATAAAAGGCGGCTTCGGATTTCGCTACGGTTACGCTTGTGGCCGCATGTGCGGGAACAGGATCACATCGCGGATCGACGGCGAGTTGGTCAACAACATCACCAGACGGTCGATGCCGATGCCTTCACCGGCAGTGGGCGGCATGCCGTATTCCAGGGCCCGTACGAAGTCGGCATCGTAGTGCATGGCTTCGTCGTCACCGGCGTCCTTGTCGGCCACCTGGGCCATGAAACGCTCGGCCTGGTCTTCCGCGTCGTTAAGCTCGGAATAGGCGTTGGCGATTTCGCGGCCACCGATGAACAGCTCGAAACGGTCGGTGACGTTCGGGTTGTCGTCGTTGCGACGGGCCAGCGGCGACACTTCGAACGGGTACTGGGTAATGAAGTGCGGCTGTTCCAGCTTGTGCTCCACCAGCTCTTCGAAAATCATCACCTGCAGCTTGCCCAGGCCTTCGAAGCCCAGCACCTTGGCGCCGGCTTTCTTGGCAATGGCACGGGCCTTGTCGATGTCGTTGAGGTCGTCAGCGGTCAGCTCGGGGTTGTACTTGAGGATCGAGTCGAACACCGACAGGCGCACGAACGGCTCGCCGAAGTGGAACACCTTGTCGCCGTACGGCACGTCAGTGCTGCCCAGCACCAGCTGTGCCAGCTCGCGGAACAGCTCTTCGGTCAGGTCCATGTTGTCTTCGTAGTCGGCGTAGGCCTGGTAGAACTCCAACATGGTGAATTCTGGGTTGTGACGGGTCGAGACGCCTTCGTTACGGAAGTTGCGGTTGATCTCGAACACTTTCTCGAAGCCGCCAACCACCAGGCGCTTGAGGTACAGCTCCGGCGCGATACGCAGGAACATTTCCATGTCCAGCGCGTTGTGGTGGGTTTCGAACGGCTTGGCTGCGGCACCACCCGGGATGGTCTGCAGCATCGGGGTTTCGACTTCCAGGAAGTCACGCTGCATCAGGAAGCTGCGGATGTGAGCAATGACTTGCGAGCGCACGCGGAAGGTCTGGCGCACGTCTTCGTTGACGATCAGGTCAACGTAGCGCTGGCGATAGCGCTGTTCGGTGTCGGTCAGGCCGTGGTGCTTGTCTGGCAGCGGGCGCAGGGACTTGGTCAGCAGGCGCACGTTGGTCATCTCGACGTACAGGTCGCCCTTGCCGGAACGGGCCAGGGTGCCTTCGGCTGCGATGATATCGCCCATGTCCCAGGTTTTCACCGAGGCCAGGGTTTCTTCGGACAGGGTCTTGCGGTTGACGTAGACCTGGATGCGACCGGTCATGTCCTGGATCACCATGAACGAGCCACGGTTGAGCATGATGCGACCTGCCACCTTGACCGGGATCGCAGCCTCTGCCAGTTCTTCCTTGGTCTTGTCCGCGTATTGCTTCTGCAAGGCATCGCAGTAGTTGTCGCGGCGGAAGTCGTTGGGGAAGGCGTTACCCTTGGCGCGCTCGGCAGCAAGCTTTTCCTTGCGCAGGGCGATCAGGGAGTTTTCTTCCTGTTGCAGGGCTTGCGGGTCGAGTTGTTGGTCGCTCATGTCTTTAAATATTCCATCAGGTTCGTTGCCCCCAGCCTTCGGCGGGGGATCGCGGGCAAGCCCGCTCCCACAGAGGGTATTAGAGGCCGGATTTCAGGCTGGCTTCCAGGTATTCGTCGATATCGCCGTCGAGTACCTTGTCGCAGTCGCTGCGTTCGATGTTAGTGCGCAGATCCTTGATCCGCGAGGCATCGAGCACGTACGAACGGATCTGGTGACCCCAGCCGATATCCGACTTGGTGTCTTCCAGCGCCTGGGAAGCGGCGTTGCGCTTCTGCATTTCCTGCTCGTACAACTTGGCCCGCAGCATTTTCATGGCGGTGTCCTTGTTGGCGTGCTGGGAACGTTCGTTCTGGCAGCTGACCACGGTATTGGTCGGTACGTGGGTAATACGTACGGCTGAGTCAGTGGTGTTTACGTGCTGGCCACCGGCACCGGAGGAACGGTAGGTGTCGATCCGCAGGTCGGCCGGGTTGATCTCGATTTCCACCTTGTCGTCGATCTCTGGCGAGACGAAAACGGCGGAGAACGACGTGTGGCGACGGTTGCCGGAGTCGAACGGGCTCTTGCGCACCAGGCGGTGCACGCCGATCTCGGTGCGCAGCCAGCCAAAGGCGTATTCGCCCTTGATGTGCACGGTCGCGCCCTTGATACCGGCCACTTCACCGGCAGACAGTTCCATGATGGTCGCGTCGAAACCGCGCTTGTCGGCCCAGCGCAGGTACATGCGCAGCAGGATGTTGGCCCAGTCCTGGGCCTCGGTGCCGCCGGAACCGGCCTGGATATCCAGGTAGGCGTTGTTCGGGTCCATTTCATGGCTGAACATGCGGCGAAATTCAAGCTTGGCGAGGTTTTCCTCGAGACGGGCCAGCTCGGCGACGACATCGCCCACTGCGCCTTCGTCGTTTTCTTCGACGGCCATGTCCAGCAGGTCGCGGCAATCACCCAGGCCGGTGTTCAGTTCGTCGAGGGTATCGACGATCTGTGCCAGCGCAGCGCGCTCGCGCCCCAGTTCCTGGGCGTATTCAGGTTTGTTCCAGACACTCGGATCTTCAAGCTCGCGATTGACCTCGGTCAGACGCTCATGCTTTTGATCGTAGTCAAAGATACCCCCGAATAGTTTCGGAGCGCTCGGACAGGTCCTTGATGGTGTTAAGGATCGGGTTGATTTCCATGGCGGGCAGCACTCGTTGGCGAACTTTTGAAAGCCGGCGAGTATAACGGCAAACGGCTGGAAACGGCAGTCCGCTTGGCCGAAAAGGCGGGGGTTTGTACACGATCCGCAGCCAGATAGAGATCAAATGTGGGAGTGGCTTTCCTGCGATGGCGGTGTACCAGTCGATACTTGTGTGACGGATACACCGCCATCGCAGGCAAGCCAGCTCCCACAGGGGTTGAGCGGCGCGTGGGATTACTCGATGCCCACCTGATTACGCCCATTGTTCTTGGCCGTGTACAACCCCTTGTCCGCCGCCATGATCAACTGCCGACAGTCCGTGCCCTGGACCGGTGTCAACGTCGACAGCCCAATACTGATGGTCAGGCTGGCACCTTCAGCCGGGGCGATGTGCGGGATTTTCAACGCCGCCACCGCCATGCGCAGTTTTTCCGCGACCAGGCGTGCGCCGCCCGGCGAGGTGTTGGGCAGGACCAGCGCGAACTCCTCGCCGCCGTAGCGCGCCGGCAAATCCGAAGGGCGGCTGCTGGCTTCACGGATGGTGTTGGCGACTTTGCGCAGGGCTTCGTCGCCCTCGACGTGGCCGAAGCTGTCGTTGAAGGTCTTGAAGAAGTCCACGTCGATCATCAGCAGCGACAGTTGGGTCTGGTCGCGCATGGCGCGGCGCCATTCCAGCTCCAGGTATTCGTCGAAGTGGCGGCGGTTGGACAGCCCGGTCAGGCCATCGGAGTTCATCAGGCGTTGCAGCACCAGGTTGGTGTCCAGCAACTGTTGCTGGCTGACGCGCAACGCGCGGTAGGCCGCGTCGCGCTGCAACAGGGTCATGTAGGACCGCGAGTGATAGCGGATGCGCGCCACCAACTCGATGTTGTCCGGCAGCTTGACCAGGTAATCGTTGGCCCCGGCCGCAAAGGCCGCGCTCTTGATCAGCGGGTCTTCTTTGGTGGACAGCACGATGATCGGAATATTCGCGGTGGCCGGGTGATTGCGGTATTCGCGCACCAGAGTGAGGCCGTCCAGGCCCGGCATCACCAGGTCCTGCAAGATCACTGTGGGCTTGATGCGGATCGCCTGGGCAATCGCCTGGTGCGGGTCGGCACAAAAGTGGAAGTCGATGTTTTCTTCATGGGCCAGGCCACGCCGCACGGCTTCACCGATCATGGCCTGGTCGTCGACCAGCAACACCATGGCGGCGTTTTCGTCGGTCTTGAAGTCGTCGAGCTGTAAATCATTCATGTGCAGTCACCTGAATTACTACCTGCAAGCCAGCACGGCGGGAGATTTTTGTTCATTTTGCAAAGACCTCCAGCAATCGGGGCGCAATTCTATCCAGTGGGCGAATTTCAACAGCGGCATCAATCGCCGCCGCCGCTTTGGGCATGCCATACACCGCCGAACTCTGTTGGTCCTGGGCGATGGTCAAATATCCTTGTTCCCGCATCAGCTTGAGGCCCTGGGCGCCGTCGCGCCCCATGCCCGTGAGCAAGACACCGACGGCGTCACCGTTCCAGTGGCTGGCGACGCTTTCGAAAAACACGTCGATCGACGGCCGGTAAATCTCGTTCACCGGCTCTGCGGTATAGGCTAGCGTGCCATTTTTCAACAAGCGAATATGGTGGTTGGTGCCGGCCAGCAATACCACGCCGGGTTGAGGCGGCTCGCCTTCACAGGCCAGGCGCACCGGCAGGCCGGAAGCGCTGCTCAGCCACTCGGCCATGCCAGCGGCAAACACCTGGTCCACATGCTGCACTAGCACGATGGCGGCAGGGAAATCCCGGGGCAACCCCTTGAGCAGAACTTCCAGGGCCGCCGGCCCACCGGCCGAAGAACCAATCGCCACCAGCCGTTGACGCTTGCCGGTGACCCGCTGCGGCGGGGTTTCGGCACGCACCCGCGTGCCGCGCTGGCCGATCAGCCAGCCAATATTGAGGATCTTGCGCAACAGGGGCGCCGCCGCATCCTTGGGGTTGCCCACGCCCAGTGCCGGGGTGTCCACCACATCCAGGGCGCCGTGGCCCATGGCTTCGAATACACGGCTGACGTTAGCCTGGCGGTCGACGGTGACGATCACGATCGGGCATGGCGTGTCGGCCATGATTTGCCGGGTCGCCTCCACGCCGTCCATCACCGGCATGATCAGGTCCATCAGGATCAGGTCCGGGGTCAGCTCGGCGCAACGCTGCACCGCTTCCAGGCCATTGCTGGCCACCCACACCACTTCATGGGCGGGCTCGTAACTCAAGGCACGACGCAAGGCTTCCACCGCCAGAGGCATGTCATTGACGATCGCAATCCTCATGCCCGGGCGCCTCCAATCAGTTCAACCACGGCGTCGAGCAAGGCGTCGTCATGGAAACTGGCTTTGGCTAAATAATAGTCGGCCCCGGCGTCGAGGCCACGGCGGCGGTCTTCTTCACGATCCTTGTAAGAAACCACCATCACCGGCAACGATTGCAGGCGACTGTCACGGCGCAAAAGTGTGACCAATTCAATACCGTCCATGCGAGGCATATCAATATCCGTGATAAGCAGGTCGAAGTCCTCGGAGCGCAATGCGTTCCAGCCATCCATGCCATCGACCGCAACGGCAACTTCATAACCACGGTTGAGTAACAATTTGCGTTGCAGCTCACGTACCGTCAGTGAGTCGTCCACCACCAGCACGCGCTTGCGCGGCGCTTCGGTGGCCTGCTGGCTACGCCGGGCGATGCGCTCCAGACGGCCAGTGTTGAGCAATTTATCCACCGAACGCAGCATGTCTTCGACGTCGACGATCAACACCACCGCGCCGTCATCGAGCAAGGCCCCGGCAGAAATGTCCTGGACCTTGCCCAGGCGATCATCCAGCGGCAACACCACCAACGTGCGCTCGCCGATAAAGCGCTCCACGGCAATCCCGTACACGGCATCGCGTTCGCGGATCACCACCACTTTCAAGGTATCTGAAGGGGTCTGCCCCGGCGGGCGCTGCAGCAACTGGCTGGCGGCAACCAGGCCGACGTGTCGGCCTTCATGCCAGAAGTGCTGGCGGCCTTCCAACTGCACGATGTCGTCGGGGGCCAGGTCGCACATGCGTTCGATATGCGCCAGGGGAAACGCATAGGCTTCTTCGCCGACTTCCACCACCAGGCTGCGCACCACCGACAAGGTCAACGGCACCTCCAGATGGAAGCGGCTACCCTGCCCTGCTGTCTGTTCCAGCACCACCGCGCCGCGCAGTTGGCGAACCATATGTTGCACCGCGTCCAGGCCAACGCCACGACCGGACACCTCGGTGACCTTGTCGCGCAGACTGAACCCCGGCAGGAACAGGAACGTGAGCAGCTCTTCTTCGCTCAGGCGCAAGGCCGTTTCCACCGGCGACAGGTGCCGGTCGACGATGGTGCCGCGCAGGCGCTCGAGGTCGACACCGTTACCGTCATCGCTCAGCTCCAGCACCAGCAGCCCGGCCTGATGGGACGCCCGCAGGCGAATCAAGCCTTCCGCCGGTTTGCCCGCCAACACGCGCTGCTCAGGGGTTTCGATACCGTGGTCGACCGCATTGCGCAATAAATGGGTGAGCGGCGCTTCGAGTTTTTCCAGCACGTCACGGTCGACCTGGGTCTTTTCGCCTTCAATCTCCAGGCGCACTTGCTTGCCCAGGCTGCGACCGAGGTCACGCACCATACGCACCTGCCCGGCCAGCACATCGGCAAACGGCCGCATGCGGCAGGCCAATGCGGTGTCGTAGAGCACCTGGGCGCGCTGGCCGGCCTGCCAGCCGAACTCATCCAGCTCGGCGTTTTTTTCCGCCAGCAGGGCCTGGGCTTCACTCAGCAGGCGACGGGTATCGGCCAGGGCTTCCTGGGCTTCCAGGTTCAGATCCAGGGATTTTAGCTGGCCATCCAGGGCATCCAGTGCACGCAAGCTGTTGCTCTGAATGCGCTTGAGGCGTTGCAGGCTGGCCAGGTACGGCTTGAGCCGCTGGGTTTCCACCAGGGATTTGCTGGACAAGTCCAACAGGCTGTTCAAGCGCTCAGCCGTCACCCGCAGCACACGCTCGCCGCCTTCTGTCATGCGTTTGCTCTGGCGCGGCGCTTCACTGCTGACCGGCGCGGGCTCCAGCTCGGGCTCCAGCAGCAATGCGTCAACCCGCGGCGCGGGGATGGGCTCGGGATTTGGCACGGGCGTGGCAATCGGCTGCGAGGGATCGAGCAAGCGCTCCATCAGCGCTACGTACGCCTCGATATCCGCCGGCCCCACGTCATTGCCCGGCGTGGCGATTCGCATCAGCAGGTCGGTGCCTTGCAGCAACGCGTCGATATGTTCAGGTTGCAGGTACAGGCGGCCTTCCTGGGCACTGACCAGGCAGTCTTCCATGACGTGGGCCACGCTGACCCCGGCATCCACGCCGACAATCCGCGCCGCCCCTTTAAGTGAATGCGCGGCGCGCATGCAGGCTTCGAGCTGGTCGGCCTGGGTCGGGTTGCGTTCCAGCGCCAGCAGGCCCGCGCTCAACACCTGGGTCTGCGCATCGGCCTCCAGGCTGAACAGTTCCAACAGCGAGGCATCGCGCATCTGGTCGGGGGTCATGCGAGGCTCCGGGTCACGGCGGACAACAATTGCGCTTCGTCCAGCCAGCGCAGGCTGCGGCCTTTCCACTGCAACACGCCTTGGGTGTAGCGTGCGCTGGCCTGGGTGCCGGACACCGACGCGGCCTTCAAGGTGCGCTCATCGATGGCGTGAATGCCGTCTACTTCATCCACCGGTACGACGACCGGCCCGTCCTGGGCGGCGATGATCAGCATGCGCGGCATGATCCGCCCGCCGCTGGCGCCGGTACTGGTGCTGTCCAGGCCCAACAGTTCCACCAGCGACAGGCATGCCACCAGCGCCCCGCGTACGTTGGCCACGCCCAGCAGCGCCCGGGAGCGCTGGTGCGGCAGCGAGTGGATCGGCTGCAACGGCGCCACTTCCACCAGGCAGCGGGTCGCGATGCCGAGCCATTCTTCGCCGAGGCGAAACATCAACAGCGAACGGGTGACCACCTCGTTATCCGCTTCGGCAGTTGCCTGCGCGTGATGGTCGTCCTGTTGCAGTGCGTAGCGGTCGAGCAGGCGCGTGGCGGCGGCGGAATACACCGAGCAATTGCGGCAGTGGATGTGCTCAGCCAACAACGGGCAGGACTTGTCGCCATGAATACCGATGCGGTTCCAACAGTCGTCAATGGCTTGGGTATCGGTCAGCGTCAGGTCCAGGCCTGCGGTGTCGAGCGCGTCAGGGCTACTCATCGTTTGGACTCACTGTCAGCTCGCTCGCTACGGGCGGCGCGGGCCTGAAGACGACGCGCGCCGGCACTGTCGCCCTGGGACTCGAGCAACGCGGCCAGGTGCATCAGGGCCTGGGGATGCTGCGGTTCCAGATACAGGGCTTTTCGGTAATACCCCTGGGCCTCCAGGGCGCTGCCAGCCACATCGCTGAGCAGCCCCAGCCAATAAAACACCTGGGCGGCCGGTGGGTGGCTGCTCAAATAGCGCTCGCAGGCCGCACGGGCCTCGGCACTTTTGCCCTCGTTGGCCAGGGTTGCGATCTGGCTGAGCAAATCCCCGGCATCGGTAGGCACCCCTTTGACCGGTGGCACGCGGGGGCTGACCGTGCTGAACGGCCGCGGCTTGAGCGGTATCGGCGCCGCCCTGCGCTGCGGCAGCGGCGCGGGCGTCGGTTTGACCAGAGGTGCTGGCGGCGGGGTCGGTTCTACATGCCGACTGAAAGCGAAGGACTGCGGTACGCCGATGGAGCGCATACCGTGGCGCCCCAGCAGGCTGCCCTCGGCCGGGCCGATAAACAGCACGCCGTCCACGTGTGTCAACGCCTTGAGCACATCAAAGACCTGTTTCTGGGTCGGCTGGTCGAAGTAGATCAGCAGGTTGCGGCAGAACACAAAATCGTAGGTTGGCTCGTTCGCCAGCAGTGCCGGGTCCAGCAAGTTGCCGACTTGCAGGCGCACTTGCTCACGCACTCGGTCGGCAATGCGGTAACTGCCTGCGTCTTCAGTGAAGTGGCGGTCGCGAAACTCAAGGTCAGCGCCGCGAAACGAGTTCTTGCCATACACGCCCCGCCGCGCGCGCTCCACCGACAGCGGGCTGACGTCCATGCCCTGTACTTTGAACTGGTGGGGCGCCAGCCCCGCATCGAGCAAGGCCATGGCAATCGAATAGGGCTCTTCGCCGGTCGAACACGGCAGGCTGAGAATGCGCAGGGCGCGCATCTGATTGATCTCGGCCAGGCGTGCCTGGGCCAGGCGAGCCAGGGTTGCAAAGGATTCGGGATAGCGGAAAAACCAGGTCTCGGGGACGATCACCGCTTCGATCAGCGCCTGCTGCTCGTCATGGGAGGTTTGCAGGTGTTGCCAGTAAGCCTCCGCCGACGGCGACTGGGACGACTGGCAGCGCTGGCGCACCGCGCGCTCGATGATCGCCTCGCCCACCGAAGCGACGTCCAGGCCGATGCGTTCTTTCAAGAACGCGAAAAACCGCGGGTCATTGCTCATAGGCTCAACTCGGCGCAGAACAACAAGGCGCGCACTGGCGCGGTCAACAGATCCGCGACGCCAATCCACTGCATCAAGCCTTGGGCATCCTCGCGCACCGGCCCCAGGTACGGCGCCTGCTGGTTGTCAAGGCCATAGGGCTGGAACTCGGCGGGGTCGCAACGCAGGGTGTCGGTGGCCTGTTCTAGGATCAGCCCCAGCCAACGCGCCTCACTCCAGGGCTGCGGTTGGTAATTGACCAGCACCAGGCGCGTACTGGTGCGCGCCTGGGCCGAAGTGCCGAACGTCAGCGCGCTCAAGTCGATGACCGGCACCAGCACCCCACGATGGGCGAAGATACCCGCCACCCATAACGGCGCTTGGGCGATGGGTTTAAGGGCCAGGCGCGGCAGCACCTCGGCCACTTCGGTGGCCTTGAGGGCAAAGCGTTCGTTGCCGATGCGAAACACCAGGAACAACGCCTTTTTCGCTGCCGGGACGGCACCGCGTTTAGCCGCGAGCTCGCTCATCAGACTTTGAAACGCGAGACGCCGCTGCGCAGACCGACCGCAACCTGGCTCAGTTCATCAATGGCAAAGCTGGCCTGGCGCAGGGATTCGACGGTCTGGCTGCTGGCATCGCCCAATTGCACCAGCGCATGGTTGATCTGCTCGGCGCCGGTGGCCTGGGCCTGCATGCCTTCGTTGACCATCAACACCCGCGGCGCCAGGGCCTGTACCTGATGGATGATCTGCGACAGTTGCTCGCCCACTTGTTGCACCTCGGACATGCCGCGACGCACCTCCTCGGAAAACTTGTCCATGCCCATCACCCCCGCCGACACCGCCGACTGGATCTCACGCACCATCTGTTCAATGTCGTAGGTCGCCACGGCGGTCTGGTCGGCCAGGCGGCGCACTTCGGTGGCAACCACGGCAAAGCCGCGCCCGTATTCACCGGCTTTCTCAGCCTCGATGGCCGCATTGAGCGACAACAGGTTGGTCTGGTCGGCCACCTTGACGATGGTCACTACCACCTGGTTGATGTTGCCGGCCTTCTCATTGAGGATCGCCAGCTTGGCGTTGACCAGGTCGGCGGCGCCCATCACCGAGTGCATGGTTTCTTCCATGCGGGCCAGGCCCTGCTGGCCGGAACCTGCAGCCACCGAGGCTTGGTCGGCGGCGGTGGAGACTTCGGTCATGGTGCGGACCAAGTCCTTGGACGTGGCGGCAATTTCGCGGGAAGTGGCGCCGATTTCGGTGGTCGTGGCCGCGGTTTCTGTCGCGGTCGCCTGTTGCTGCTTGGAGGTCGCGGCAATCTCGGTGACCGAGGTAGTGACCTGCACCGATGAACGCTGCGCCTGGGACACCAGGGCAGTCAGCTCGGTCATCATGTCGTTGAAGCCGGTTTCAACCGCGTTGAATTCGTCCTTGCGCTCCAGATTCAGGCGCTTGCTCAGGTCACCGGTGCGCATGACTTCGAGGATTTGAACGATGCGCTGCATCGGCGCCATGATCGCGCGCATCAGCAACAGGCCACACAGCGCGGCGGCGAGAATCGCCAGCAATAGCGAAACGCCCATGCTGATCTTCGCGGCCGCTACCGCATCATCGATGGCGGCGGTGGCGTTGTCGGCGACCTGCTTGTTCTCATTGATAATGTCATTGAGCTTCATGCGGCCTGCTGTCCAGGCGGGGGTCAGTTGCTCGTTGAACAACCTCAGTGCTTCGGCGGCGTTATTGCTCTGATGGGCCGCCAAAACCTGGGCGAGAATCTGGTTGTAGCTCTGGTGCAGTTTTTCGAAGGCATCGAATTCGGTGCGATCCTGGGTGATATTGATCGTCCCTGCGTAGCTGGCCATATGTTGCTCAAGCCGAGCCTCGAAAGACTTGTAGTCCTGTTTGTCGGTTTCGGAAATACCCTGGTTCTCGTGGATTCCGACCAACTCCTGGGTTTGCAGGTAGCTGTCGACCCAGGCGCTGCGAATCATCGAGCTGAAAAACACCCCGGGCACCGCATCGTCCCGCACTGAGTTTTCGCTGATTTCGATTTTCAGCAAGCGCGAATACGAGACCACGACCATCAGCAGCATGATCGCGATAATTACCGCAAAGCTCGCCAAAATCCTTTGGCGCAGGGTCCAGTTCTTCACAGTAATTCCTCGCAGGGCCATTCAAATGGAGGGGAGTATAGCTGAGCGGCTGCGCGCTTTTATCAAGGCTTTTGATGTGCAGTGCACAGAATGCAAAAGTGGGCGCGGGCTTGCTCGCGGATGCGGTGAGTCAGCCAGAAATAGAGTGACTGGTCTACCGCATTCGCGAGCAAGCCCGCTCCCACATTTTTGATGGGCGTGAGGCCTTGTTTATGCGTTAAGCCGCACTTGTTTTTCCAACTCCAGCTTCAAGCCTGGCTCAAGTTTCAGTTGGCGGGCCAGTTCGTCCAGGTAGGCTTTTTCCATGAAGTTTTCTTCGTCCACCAGCATCACGCTGGCGATGTACATTTCGGCGGCCATTTCCGGGGTGCTGGCGGCGCGGGCGACGTCGGTGGGGTCCAGGGGTTTGTTGAGCTCGGCGTGTAGCCAGTGTTGCAACTCCTGATCATTGTCCAGCTTGGTAAATTCGCCTTCGATCAAGGCGCGCTCGCGCTCATCCACATGCCCGTCAGCCTTGGCCGCGGCTACCAGTGCCTTGAGAATGCCTTGGCTGTGTTGTTCGACCTGGGCCGCTGGCAGGCGGTCGATGGTTTGCGGCTCGCCTTGGGGCGCGCTGGCCTGCTGGGCTTGCCAGTTGCCGTAAGCCTTGTAGGCAATCACACCGAGTGCGGCCAGGCCGCCGTAGGTGAGTGCCTTGCCCCCGAATTTGCGGGCTTTTTTGTTGCCCAGCAGCAAGCCCATGGCTCCCGCTGCCAGGGCGCCGCCGCCGGCACCGCCGAGCATGCTGCCGAGCCCGCCACCGTTGAGCAAGCCGCCGAGGGCGCCCTTTTCATTGGCTTTGCGTTGGCCGCCGGCCTTGTTTTGCAACATGTCCTGGCCAGACTTGAGCAGTTGATCGAGCAATCCACGGGTATTCATTCGTAGCCTCCAGACACTTGGGTTCGTAGGACCAATAGGCCTCCAGCGTAAAACTAAGTGCCAAAAAGCCGTGATCTAGAGTGCTTCCAGATGTAACGCTCAGTTGCGATGCTGGAAATGTCTTGTTGCACATGCAACGCCATCATCCCGCCATCAATCAATTTGCCTTGCTCATCGAACCGCTTAAGCTATCCGGCGTCTGTTTATTGTCCGTTGCGTTTGGCCGAAGGCATGTCCGAACCGTTATTTCTGATCCGCTACGTGCCAGGAACGGCGCGGGATTTGCTCACGACAGGTTGTCTCTATGCACCGCAGGAATTTGCTCAAAGCATCCATGGCCATTGCGGCTTACACCGGTTTGTCGGCCAGTGGCCTGCTGGCCGCGCAGGCCTGGGCCGGTAATCGGGCTGCCGATGGCAAGGCCGTGGCGTTCGATTTCGAATCGCTCAAGGCCCAGGCCAAGCAGTTGGCCACCCGTGGCTACCAGGACACTAAGCAGGTGCTGCCGCCGACCCTGGCCACCATGACCCCGCAGAACTTCAACGCCATCGGCTATGACCGTAACCATTCGCTGTGGAAGGAGTTGAACGGCCAACTGGACGTGCAGTTCTTCCACGTTGGCATGGGTTTCAAGACGCCGGTACGCATGCACAGCGTCGACCCCAAGACCCGTGAAGCCCGCGAAGTGCACTTTCGCCCTTCGCTGTTCAACTATGAAAAAACCACGGTGGACACCCAGCAACTGACCGGCGACCTGGGTTTCTCCGGCTTCAAGCTGTTCAAGGCGCCGGAACTGGACCGCCATGACGTGCTCTCGTTTCTGGGCGCCAGCTACTTTCGCGCAGTGGATTCCACCGGCCAGTACGGCCTCTCGGCGCGTGGCCTGGCGATTGATACCTACGCGAAAAAACGCGAGGAATTCCCTGATTTCACGCAGTTCTGGTTCGAAACCCCGGACAAGAACGCCACGCGCTTTGTGGTCTACGCCCTGCTCGACTCGCCAAGCGCCACTGGCGCCTATCGCTTCGACATCGACTGCCAGGCCAACCAAGTGGTGATGGCGATTGACGCGCACATCAATGCGCGCACCGCCATCGAACAACTGGGCATCGCGCCCATGACCAGTATGTTCAGCTGCGGCACCCATGAGCGCCGCATGTGCGACACCATTCACCCGCAAATCCACGACTCAGACCGCCTGGCCATGTGGCGCGGCAACGGCGAATGGGTCTGCCGGCCCCTGAACAACCCGGCCAAGCTGCAATTCAACGCGTTCGCCGACACCGACCCCAAAGGCTTCGGCCTGGTGCAGACCGACCATGAGTTCGCCAGCTACCAAGACACCGTCGACTGGTACAGCAAACGCCCAAGCCTGTGGGTTGAACCGACCACGGCCTGGGGCGAAGGCTCGATCGACCTGCTGGAAATCCCCACCACTGGTGAAACCCTGGACAACATCGTGGCCTTCTGGACTCCGAAAAAACCGGTGGCCGCCGGTGATTCGCTCAACTACGGCTACAAGCTGTACTGGAGCGCACTGCCGCCAGTGAGCACGCCGCTGGCACAGGTCGACGCGACCCGTTCGGGCATGGGCGGTTTTACCGAAGGCTGGGCACCCGGCGAGCATTATCCGAAAGTATGGGCCAGGCGTTTTGCCGTGGACTTCAAGGGCGGCGGCCTGGATCGCCTGCCGGCGGGCACTGGCATCGAGCCTGTGGTGACCTGTTCCCACGGTGAGGTGAAGGACTTCAGCGTGCTGGTGCTAGACAACATCAAGGGGTACCGCATCCTGTTCGACTGGTACCCCACCAGCGACAGCGTGGAGCCGGTCGAGCTACGCCTGTTTATTCGCACCCAGGACCGCACCCTGAGTGAAACCTGGCTGTATCAGTACTTCCCGCCTGCGCCAGAACAGCGCAAGTACACCTGATGCCACACTGCACGATCATTCCCACGCAATAACGTGGGAATGATCGGATTTGGCTCAGAACCGCGACACGCTTTTCATCGCGCCAATCAAATAGCGCATCGCCACCTGATCGCTCTCGGTCAGCGCCCGATATTGCGCCAGCAACTCCATTTCATCTGAACTCAACCTTCGACCCCGTAAAGACATCCGGCGGCTCAGAAAAGACGCCACCGCACCCGCTACGCCATAGGACTTGGCCATGGACCGCTACTCCTGATATCAGTCAAATACTCCTGGTGCCCATTTCCCAACTCCCGAGAAGCGCAACGGCTTCGCGGACCAACCGCCTGTCTCCCTGGGCCAGAAGTCGGGCTTACCCTTAGCGTAGAAACTATCTCATCATTCGTGGGATTTTTTTAGAGTATTAACTTAAAAAATAACGTCGGTAATAAAAGCCTACAGCGATTGCTCACAGGGTGGTCGATATCGGCTGCGCAACGCCTACAACGCGCGCAAGAAAAAACCCACCGTGTCAGGGTGGGTTTGGCACAGAGGTGAACAGGGTCAATCCCGCAGGTCTGACTCATGGATCGGCTGATCCCGGTGGGTCGCCCGTTGGTATTGCGCCGGCCAGATTGCCTTGCGCCCACCCAGGTCATCGTCGGCGTGCAGTGGCCAGTAGGGGTCACGCAGCAGTTCGCGGGCCAGGAAAATAATGTCGGCCTGGCAGGTACGCAGGATGTGCTCGGCTTGAGCGGGTTCGGTAATCATGCCGACGGTGCCGGTGGCCATGCCCGATTCCTTGCGCACGCGCTCGGCGAAGCGCGTTTGGTATCCGGGGCCGGTAGGAATCTCGGCATTCGCGGCGGTGCCACCGGACGACACGTCGATCAGATCCACCCCCAGATCTTTCAGGCGGCGCGCCAACTCCACGGTTTCATCCGGGTTCCAGCCGTCTTCCACCCAGTCAGTGGCCGACACGCGCACAAACAGCGGCAACTCATCAGGCCACACGGCGCGCACGGCCTTGGTCACTTCCAGCACCAGGCGGATGCGGTTTTCAAAAGAGCCGCCGTAGTGGTCCTGACGCTGGTTGCTGATCGGCGAGAGGAACTGGTGCAGCAGGTACCCGTGGGCGGCGTGGATTTCCACCACTTCAAAGCCTGCGGTCAAGGCGCGCTTGGCGGCGGCGACAAAGTCGGCGATCACTTGCTGGATCTGCCCTTCGTCCAGTGGCTTGGGCTGCGTGTGATTGGGGTCGAAGGCAATCGGCGAAGGCCCCACCGGCACCCAGCCGCCCTCCTCCGGCTTGACGCTACCATGTTTGCCGATCCATGGCCGATGGGTGCTGGCCTTGCGCCCGGCATGGGCCAGCTGGATCCCAGCCACCGCGCCCTGGGCCGCGATAAAACGGGTGATGCGCCGCAACGGTTCGATCTGGGCGTCGTTCCACAGGCCCAGGTCCTGGGCGGTGATACGGCCATCGGCGGTCACCGCCGTGGCCTCGGTAAAAATCAGCCCGGCGCCACCCACGGCCCGGCTGCCGAGATGCACCAGGTGCCAGTCATTGGCCAGGCCATCGTCGCTGGAGTATTGGCACATGGGTGAAACCGCGATGCGGTTGAGCAGGGTCAATTGGCGCAGGGTGTAAGGTTCGAGCAGCTGACTCATGGCGCACCTCTTCTGGGCTTCATAGGCATTTTTGTAGGAGCGAGCTCGCTCCTACCAGCCTAGTCGACAACCGTCGTTTGCACAGGGTTCAGAAGGAAAGCGGGAGCCGATTGCCGGCTCCCGGTAGGCAGCGCCTTACATCTCGACCTGGGTGCCCAGCTCGATCACACGGTTGACCGGCAGTTTGAAGAACCGCAGGTTGCCGTTGGCGTTTTTCAACATGAAGGCAAACAACACTTCGCGCCAACGGGCCATGCCTTTGATGCGCGAGGCGATCACCGTTTCACGGCTAAGGAAGTAGGTGGTGCGCATCGGGCTGAAGTCCAGCTCATCCAAGTGGCACAGCTTCAACGCTTCGGGCACGTCTGGTTCATCGGTAAACCCGAAGTGCAGGATCACTCGGAAGAAGCCTTCGCCGTAGGCATCCACCTCGAAGCGCCGCGCTGAAGGCACCCGTGGAATGTCTTCGTAAACCACGGTCAACAGCACCACTTGCTCATGCAGCACCTGGTTATGCAGCAGGTTGTGCAACAGCGCATGAGGCACGGCGTCGGGCCGCGCGGTGAGGAACACCGCCGTGCCCTGCACGCGATGGGGCGGCTGTACGCGGATACTGCTGATGAAGATCGGCAATGGCAAGCCACCCTCGTCGAGACGGCCGACCAGCAATTGCTTGCCGCGCTTCCAGGTGGTCATCAGCACAAACAGCACGATCCCCGCCAATACCGGGAAGGCGCCGCCCTGGAGGATCTTCGGCGCGTTGGCGGCGAAGAACAGACCGTCCACCAACAGGCAGCAGAGCAACAGCGGCACGGCCAGCACCGGTGGCCATTTCCACAGCAGCAGCATGACCGCCGATACCAGGATGGTGGTCATCAGCATGGTGCCCGTCACGGCGACACCATAGGCCGAGGCCAGGGCACCGGAGGATTCGAAGCCCAACACAAGCAGGATCACGCCGACCATCAACGACCAGTTCACCGCACCGATGTAGATCTGGCCCTGCTCGGCACTGGAGGTGTGCTGGATATGCATGCGCGGTATGTAACCCAACTGGATCGCTTGGCGGGTCAACGAGAACGCGCCGGAAATCACCGCCTGGGAAGCAATCACCGTGGCCATGGTGGACAAGCCCACCAACGGCACCAGCGCCCAGCTTGGCGCCAGCAGGTAGAACGGGTTGCGCGCCGCCTCCGGATCGCCCAGCAGCATCGCGCCCTGGCCGAAATAGTTGAGCACCAGCGCCGGCAGCACCAGCAGAAACCACGCACGGGCAATGGGTTTGCGGCCGAAGTGGCCCATGTCGGCGTACAACGCTTCGGCGCCGGTCAATGCCAATACCACCGCGCCGAGGATCGCCACGCCAATACCGGGGTGCACCATAAAGAAGCGCACGCCCCATGCCGGGTTCAGAGCATTGAGCACTTCGGGTTGCTGCAGAATGCCATACACCCCCAGGCCGCCCAACACCAGGAACCAGGTGACCATCACCGGGCCGAACAGCTTGCCGATGCGGTCGGTGCCGTGTTTCTGGATCAGGAACAGCGCCACCAGCACCACCAAGGCAATGGGCACCACCCATTTTTCCAGGCCGTCGAACGCCAGTTCCAAGCCTTCGATGGCCGACAACACCGAAATCGCCGGGGTGATCATACTGTCGCCGTAGAACAGCGCCGCGCCACACAGGCCACATACCACCAGGAAACTGCGCAATTTCGTGTGCTTCCCGGCAGCTCGCCGGGCCAACGCGGTGAGGGCCATGATGCCGCCCTCGCCCTGGTTGTCGGCACGCAGCACGAACAGCACATACTTGATCGACACCACCCAGATCAGCGACCAGAAGATCAGCGCCAGGATCCCCAAGACGCCGTCATGGTTGACCTGCACCCCATAACCGCCGTTGAACACCTCTTTAAGGGTGTAGAGCGGGCTGGTCCCGATATCGCCATAAACCACCCCGACCGCCGCCACCAGCATGCCAATCGGCTTGGCTTTTGAATGCTCGGCACCTGCTGCCTGACTACTTGCCTGACCCATCAACCACTCCTGCCCTTTGACCTGAGGTCTTTTATAAACAGCGCTTCTAAGCTGACCCTAGCATGCGCTGTTTTACTTCTCGTAACAGACGTTTTATTGACCCAAGGGCTTTACCCGTGTGCAACGGCGCGAAGCATAGCGCAGCACTCGTCGCATTTCCCTGCTCAAGTGATTTGGGTGTCGTTTTAGGCAGTCAGTAATAGATGACAAGGCGTTTTGGAGCCTTTTTGCCTGCATTGATCACATTTACCGTCAGCCGTATATTTTTGGCCCGACTCGGTAGAGCTGCCTTAGCGGCGTAAGCCGGGACTCCAGCTTGCTGATCAATAAAAAGCGTGCCGACTGTCTGGCGCTCGCGGTCGATATAAAAACTCAATCATCGACCTGTCTCTTTTAAGGTACATTCCGCATGTACGAAGTGAAACATGTACTGTCAGTCAATGGCGTGGATATCTATCAAGCTTGGCTAGATACCGTGCAAGACACGCGTTCAAAGGCACGAATCACCACCAGAGTGGACCGAGCATCCCTTGGTCACTTTGGAATTACCGAGCCGGTGGGTGATGGGGTCTTTGAGATGAAGCTCGACTTCGGACCTGGCTTTCGCGTGTATTACGCAATCCAAGATCGAAAAATTGTTTTCCTGTTGGGTGGTGGTTCAAAGGCCAGACAGCAAAACGACATCGATCAGGCCAAGGCTCTCTGGAAATCTTACAAGGTGCAGCAAAAATGACCATTCGTACTCGCTCTCATGAAGATAGCGTTCTTGAAATGCTCCGAGACGACGAAGCGTTTGCTCTCGAATATCTTTCTGTCGCACTTGAGGAAATTGATGAAGCGGGTGGTGAGGACGCCTTCCTTGTCGCTGTCCGCCGAGTCGCGGAAGCCCGTGGCGGAATGCTCAGCTTGTCGCAGAATACGGGCCTCAATAGAGCAAATCTCTACAGATCCATCGCCGTCGGCGGCGACCCGAAGCTCTCCACTCTCCTGAAAGTGCTTCAGGCGTTAGGTGTGGGCATGTCTAAAGTTGTATCGCACCGCGCAGAGCAAGACGTCCGGGCTTAAGAGAGTGGTAACGGCTGTAAGAATGCCCCGATACAGCACTCGTCGCATTTCCCTGCATAAAGCTGGTCAAGTGCGCTGCCCGCCGATAGAATTGCGCACTTTTTGATCAGAGGCGCACCAAGCGCCCATCCGTTGCCTTGTCGTGCACGACCGGCAGCGTCATTCAATACCGAGGTTAGACATGTCCACCACCATCGCAAAAGCCAACCCCAAGGTTGGCTTTGTTTCCCTGGGTTGCCCGAAGGCGCTTGTCGACTCCGAGCGCATCCTCACGCAATTGCGTATGGAAGGCTACGACGTCGTGTCCACTTACCAGGACGCCGATGTGGTGGTGGTCAACACCTGCGGCTTCATCGACTCGGCCAAAGCCGAATCCCTGGAAGTGATCGGCGAAGCCATCAAGGAAAACGGCAAGGTCATCGTGACCGGCTGCATGGGGGTGGAAGAAGGCAATATCCGCAACGTGCACCCGAGCGTGCTGGCCGTGACCGGCCCGCAGCAGTACGAGCAGGTGGTCAACGCTGTGCACGAGGTGGTGCCGCCACGCCAGGATCACAACCCGCTGATCGACTTGGTGCCGCCTCAAGGCATCAAGCTGACCCCGCGCCACTACGCGTACCTGAAGATTTCGGAAGGCTGCAACCACAGCTGCAGCTTCTGCATCATCCCGTCGATGCGCGGCAAACTGGTGAGCCGCCCGGTGGGTGACGTGCTCGACGAGGCCCAGCGCCTGGTCAAGTCTGGCGTCAAGGAGCTGCTGGTGATCTCCCAGGACACCAGCGCCTACGGCGTCGATGTGAAATACCGCACCGGTTTCTGGAATGGCGCGCCGGTGAAAACCCGCATGACCGAGTTGTGCGAAGCCCTTAGCAGCCTGGGCGTGTGGGTGCGCCTGCACTATGTTTACCCTTACCCGCACGTGGACGAGTTGATCCCGTTGATGGCCGCGGGCAAGATCCTGCCGTACCTGGACATCCCGTTCCAGCACGCCAGCCCGAAAGTGCTCAAGGCGATGAAACGCCCGGCGTTCGAAGACAAGACCCTGGCACGCATCAAGAACTGGCGCGAGATCTGCCCGGAGCTGATCATCCGCTCCACTTTCATCGTCGGCTTCCCCGGCGAGACCGAAGAAGACTTCCAGTACCTGCTGGACTGGCTGACCGAAGCGCAGCTGGACCGCGTCGGTTGCTTCCAGTACTCGCCGGTGGAAGGTGCTCCGGCCAACCTGCTGGACCTGGCCGTGGTGCCGGACGACGTCAAGCAAGACCGCTGGGAGCGCTTCATGGCGCATCAGCAGGCCATCAGCTCGGCACGCCTGCAACTGCGCATCGGCAAGGAAATCGAAGTGCTCATCGATGAAGTCGACGAGCAAGGCGCGGTGGGCCGCTGCTTCTTTGACGCCCCTGAAATCGACGGTAACGTGTTTATCGACGATGCCAGCGGCCTGAAGCCGGGTGACAAAGTGTGGTGCACCGTGACCGACGCCGACGAGTACGACTTGTGGGCCGAAAAGCGCGACTGATCGCCCGATGATAAAAAAGCCCCGCCTCTGAGAAGATGCGGGGCTTTTTTAGGTCTATCGTATTGCCCATCAACCCCGAATACAGCAAGGGACAGCGGGTATGCGTCAGCATTCGGTGATTCACACACCTAGAACCAGCGACTACGCGCGCCTGGTGCAGATCTGGGAGGACTCGGTACGCGCCACCCACGACTTCCTCCCGGACAGCTATATCGACATGTTGAAAAACCTGGTGCTGACCCGCTACCTCGATGCGGTGATGCTGATCTGCACCAAGGACTCGCGCCAACGCATCAACGGATTCGCCGGCGTGTCGGCGGGCAAGGTGGAAATGCTGTTTATCGACCCGCACTACCGTGGCCAGGGGCTGGGCCGGCAATTGCTGGGTTACGCGATCGAACACATGAATGCCGATGAACTGGACGTCAACGAACAGAACCCCCAGGCCTTGGGATTTTATCTCAAGCAAGGCTTCGAGGTGATCGGGCGAACAGAACATGATGGGCTTGGGCAGCCTTATCCGTTGTTGCACCTGCGTCTGCGCCAGCAGCAACAGGCCCGTAATGCCTGAAATCATCCCGTACAAACTGTGGGAGCTGGCTTGCCTGCGAAGGCGTCGGGTCAGTCTACCCATCCGGTGCTGGTATACCGCCATCGCAGGCAAGCCAGCTCCCACATTTGGCCCGTGTTGCGTCAGTTAAATAATTGTTAGGGCACATGCGCTGAAATGGAGCCGGGATTAACCGGCGCCAGGCAGGTACAATAGTGGCCCCCTTTTGTTACGGCCCTTGTCATGACTGACCCCATACGCCTCTCCAAACGCCTTATCGAACTGGTCGGTTGCTCCCGTCGGGAGGCTGAGCTGTTTATCGAAGGCGGCTGGGTCTCGGTGGACGGCGAAGTGATCGACGAGCCGCAGTTCAAGGTCACTGACGAGAAAGTCGAGCTGGACCCAGAGGCCAAAGCCACCGCGCCAGAGCCGGTGACCATCCTGCTGCACGCCCCCGCAGGCGTGGATGCTGAAACCGCCATGGCCTCGATCAGCGCCGATACCCTCTCTGAAGAACACCGCTTCGGCAAGCGCCCGCTCAAGGGGCACTTTCTGCGCCTGAGCGCCAGCGCCGACCTGCAAGCCAAGGCCAGTGGCCTGCTGGTGTTCACCCAGGACTGGAAGATTCTGCGCAAGTTGACCGCCGATGCCGCCAAGATCGAGCAGGAATACGTGGTGGAAGTCGAAGGCGACATGGTTGCCCACGGCCTCAACCGCCTGAACCACGGCCTGACCTACAAAGGCAAAGAGCTGCCTGCCGTCAAAGCCAGCTGGCAGAACGAAAACCGCCTACGCTT
Source organism: Pseudomonas sp. B2021 (assembly GCF_018135665.1). NCBI lineage: Bacteria > Pseudomonadati > Pseudomonadota > Gammaproteobacteria > Pseudomonadales > Pseudomonadaceae > Pseudomonas > Pseudomonas sp. B2021. The sequence continues at coordinate 1,528,195 of NZ_SMOF01000001.1, read as the reverse complement.
TGCGATGAAAAACCCGCAACCCGGCGTGATCGCGCTGTTCTGCGAAGCCGTTGGCCTGAAAGTCATCGCCATCCGCCGTATCCGTATCGGCGGCGTGTCCATCGGCAAGGTGCCGGTGGGCCAATGGCGTTACCTGTCCGGCAAAGAAAAGTTTTAAGCCGTTCCCTTTTCCCGACACCGCCTGATTCCGGCGGTGTCATCCGTTGAATACCAGGATTGCCCACCATGATTCACAACGACGTACTGCGCAGCGTGCGCTACATGCTCGACATCAGCGACAACAAGATGGTCGAGATCATCAAGCTCGGCGGCATGGACGTGACCAAGGAAGACCTGCTGACCTACCTCAAAAAAGATGAGGAAGAAGGCTTCGTGTTCTGCCCGGATGACGTCATGGCGCACTTCCTTGACGGTCTGGTGATCTTCAAGCGCGGCAAGGACGAAAGCCGCCCGCCGCAACCAATCGAAACCCCGGTGACCAACAACATCATCCTAAAAAAGCTGCGTGTGGCCTTCGAACTGAAGGAAGACGACATGCATGCAATCCTCAAGGCGGCGGAGTTCCCGGTGTCCAAGCCAGAGCTGAGCGCGTTGTTCCGCAAGTTCGGCCACACCAACTACCGCACCTGTGGCGACCAGTTGCTGCGCAACTTCCTCAAGGGCTTGACCCTGCGGGTTCGTGCTTAAGCCATGAGCTATCAGGTCTCCCCGGTCGGCTTCGTGCGCTCTTGCTTCAAGGAGAAGTTCGCCATCCCGCGCCAACCGCAGTTGGCGCCGGCTGCCCGCGGCGTGCTGGAGTTGGTGGCGCCGTTCGACCAGGGTGAGGCGGTGCAGGGGCTGGAGCAGGTCAGCCATGTGTGGCTGCTGTTCCTGTTCCACCAAACCCTGGAAGACAAGCCACGCCTGAAAGTGCGCCCGCCACGCCTGGGGGGCAATACCTCCATGGGTGTATTTGCTACCCGTGCGACCCATCGTCCCAATGGCATCGGCCAGTCGGTGGTGAAACTGGACAAGGTGGAGCCGGGGCGACTGTGGATTTCCGGCATAGATTTGCTCGATGGCACGCCGGTGCTGGATATCAAGCCGTATGTGCCCTATGCCGATAATGTTGATGCAGCCACCAACCACATCGCCAGCGATGCCCCCCAACTGATCGGCGTGCAATGGCTCAAGGCCGCACTGCAACAGGCGCAAGGCCATGCGCAGCGCCTTGGTGAACCGTTGGTAGAGTTGATTGATCAATGCCTGGCGCAAGATCCGCGACCGGCCTACCAAACGCCCGGCCCTGAGCGTGAATACGGTGTGCGCTTCTGGGACGTGGATGTGCGCTGGCACTACCCGGAGCCGGGAATGATTTGTGTGCTGGAAGTGGTTTCGGCTAACTAAATAGGGCGAAAACCAAATGTGGGAGCTGGCTTGCCTGCGATAGCATCACCTCGGTTCAACTGAACCACTGAGGTGTCTGCATCGCAGGCAAGCCAGCTCCCACACTTTTTGGATCGCTGGTGTTACTGACTCCGTATCACTTCTCGACGAACGCACGCTCGATCAGGTAGTCACCCGGCTCACGCATCCGTGGCGAAACCTTGAGACCGAAGCTGTTCAACACTTCGCTGGTCTCGTCCAACATGCTTGGGCTGCCGCACAGCATGGCGCGGTCGTCCTCGGGGTTGATCGGCGGCAGGCCGATGTCGCTGAACAGCTTGCCACTGCGCATCAGGTCGGTCAGGCGGCCTTCGTTTTCGAACGGCTCGCGGGTCACGGTCGGGTAGTAGATCAACTTGTCACGCAGGGCCTCGCCGAAGAACTCGTTCTGCGGCAGGTGCTCGGTGATGAATTCGCGGTAGGCGACTTCGTTGACGTAGCGCACGCCGTGGCACAGGATGACTTTTTCGAAACGCTCGTAGGTCTCTGGGTCCTGGATCACGCTCATGAATGGGGCGAGGCCAGTGCCGGTGCTGAGCAGATACAGATGCTTGCCCGGCTTCAAATCGTCAAGTACCAGGGTGCCTGTCGGTTTTTTGCTGATGATGATCTCGTCGCCTTCCTTCAGATGCTGCAACTGGGAAGTCAGCGGGCCATCGGGCACCTTGATGCTGAAGAACTCCAGATGCTCTTCCCAGTTCGGGCTGGCAATGGAGTAAGCGCGCATGAGCGGGCGGCCGTTGGGCTGTTGCAGGCCGATCATCACGAACTGACCGTTCTCGAAGCGCAGGCCCGGATCGCGGGTGCACTTGAAGCTGAACAGAGTGTCGTTCCAGTGATGAACACTGAGGACACGCTCGTGGTTCATGTTGCTCATGTACGGGGGACTCCTGGAAATGGGTCTGCGCCAAAGGTAAGGATGCGCAATTGCACAGCATTCTAATGGCGGCGACAATATCTGTTAACTGGATTATTAAGATAAGGGTTATCGGTTATATCGATATGCGATTTACTCTCCGTCAACTGCAAGTTTTCGTCGCCGTCGCCCAGCAGGAAAGCGTCTCGCGCGCTGCTGGCCTTCTGGCCTTATCTCAATCCGCCGCCAGCACCTCAATCACCGAGCTGGAGCGTCAATCCAGCTGCCAATTATTCGACCGCGCCGGTAAACGCCTGAGCCTCAACGCCCTCGGTCACCAACTGTTGCCCCAGGCCGTTGCGCTGCTGGACCAGGCCAAGGAGATCGAAGACCTGCTCAACGGCAAGTCCGGCTTCGGCTCCCTTGCGGTCGGCGCCACGCTGACCATCGGCAATTACCTGGCGACGCTGTTGATTGGCAGCTTCATGCAGCAACACCCCGAGAGCCAGGTAAAGCTGCATGTGCAGAACACTGCGCATATCGTGCATCAGGTTGCCCATTACGAAATTGACCTGGGTCTAATCGAAGGCGACTGCAGCCATCCGGATATCGAGGTGCAAACCTGGGTAGAAGATGAGCTGGTGGTGTTTTGCGCCCCTCAGCATCATTTGGCCAAGCGCGGCGTGGCAACCATGGACGAATTGACCCACGAAGCGTGGATCCTGCGGGAACAAGGCTCGGGCACGCGCCTGACCTTCGACCAGGCCATGCGTCATCACCGCAGCGCACTCAATATCCGCCTGGAACTGGAACACACGGAGGCAATCAAGCGGGCCGTGGAGTCAGGCTTGGGGATTGGCTGCATTTCGCGGCTGGCGCTGCGCGATGCCTTCCGCCGTGGCAGCCTGGTGCCGGTGGAAACCCCGGACCTGGACCTGGCCCGGCAGTTCTACTTCATCTGGCACAAGCAGAAGTACCAGACCTCGGCGATGCGCGAGTTTCTCGAACTGTGCCGCGCCTTCACCGCTGGGGTGCAGCGCAGCGACGAGATCGTGCTGCCGAGTATCGCGTGATCGTCAGATCAGGATCACGGCCCATACCAGGGTGATCATGGTCAGTGCCACGAACTGCGCGGCACTACCCATGTCCTTGGCGTTCTTCGACAGCGGGTGGCGGTCCAGGGAGATACGGTCAATGGCCGCTTCTACCGCTGAGTTGAGCAATTCAACGATCAGCGCCAACAAACACACTGCAATCAGCAGCGCCCGTTCAACCCGGCTGACCTGCAGGAAAAAGCTCAGGGGGATCAGGATGACGTTCAACAATACCAACTGGCGGAATGCCGCCTCGCCAGTGAAAGCTGCACGCAGGCCATCCAGGGAATAGCCCCCTGCGTTGAAGATACGTTTGATACCGGTTTGACCCTTGAAAGGCGACATAGATGTAGGCAACTGAACCAAAGAAGTGGGGAAGCTAGATCACGCAAAGTCAAAAAAGCGTGAAGCGGCTGTAACTTAATGTTGCGAGATAGACTCAAGTTGCTGCAGCAGCAACGCCGCCTGGGTGCGCGTACGCACGCCTAACTTACGGAAAATCGCCGTAACGTGGGCCTTGATGGTCGCTTCGGACACACTCAACTCGTAGGCAATCTGCTTGTTCAACAACCCTTCGCAAACCATGGTCAATACCCGGAACTGCTGGGGCGTCAAGCTGGCCAGGCCATCGCGGGCGGCCTTGGCTTCATCGGACACATTGATTTGTTCAAACGCCTGGGGTGGCCAGGACACATCGCCGTCCAACACCGTACGCACGGCTTTCTGGATATCTTCCATCGCGCTGGACTTGGGAATGAAACCGCTGGCGCCAAACTCTTTGGAACGCACCACCACATCGGCTTCTTCCTGGGCCGACACCATCACCACCGGTATTTGCGGATATTGCCCACGCAACAGCACCAACCCGGAGAAACCGTAGGCACCCGGCATGTTCAGGTCGAGCAATACCAGGTCCCAGTCGGATTTTTCGGTGAGGCGGGCTTCCAGTTCGGCAATGCTGGCCACTTCGACCAGACGTACATCGGGGCCAAGGCCCAGGGTTACGGCCTGATGCAGCGCGCTGCGAAACAGCGGGTGGTCATCGGCAATCAGGATTTCGTATGTGGCCATTGGTTAAATGATCCTGTTTTTTATGGGAGCCCTGATGGGTTCAGGGTTCACCAATACACGAGGCGACGGCCAGGCAGCGATCGCCACAGGGCCCGCTCAACGTCAAAAACACATGAAACGACGTCGATAATTCACGGTTGCACCCAATCGGCGCACAGCATGCCCAGCGTAGCCTGGAGGGTCAAGCACTACGCCCGTGGGGATTTTAGCGGGTTGCGGGCTTACAGTGCCATCATGCAAACGTCGTCTGGTTATCCCGCCGGGATGTAGGGTGCGAGGCGCGTATGCACGGCGTCCGCAGCATCCAATGGCAGTTGGAACTTGGCAGCCAGGTAGTGGGTGCTGAACACATCGAGGTAGGCATCCAGCACTTCGCTGGCGCCCAGGTCATCAGCCAGCTCCAGGCACAGCGCCGCCACCTCGGCGGTGCAGAAATGGTCATCACGCTTAGAGCGCCGTAGCTTGTAACGCGACAGCTGCTCGGGCGCCAGGCTCAGCACGGGTAAATGTTCCAGGTAGGGGCTTTTGCGAAACATCTTGCGCGCTTCGCTCCAGGTACCGTCCAGCAGAATGAACAGCGGGCGCTTGCCCACATCCACGCACACTTCACTGACCACCCGTTGCGGCGCCACGAATTCGCCGGGAAATACGATATACGGTTGCCACTGCGAGTCGGCCAGCAACCTGAGCAGCTCGGGGTCGACTTCGGTACGCGACCAGGCGAACGCGGTGGTGTCGTGTATGACATCGGCGATCAGCCAGCCCGTGTTGCTGGGTTTCATCGGCTCTACGTCATGCATCAACAGGCACATGGCGGACTTGGCTTCTACCTGCGGCCGCCAGGCACATAGGCAGTATTCAGGAATGACCCGACAGCCGGGACAGCGTTCAGCACGCGAACCCCGATTGAGAAACGGCCTGACGGCACGCGCCAGACGCTGGGTACGCAAACGGGAGACGGCGTGGCTCATCGGGCACGCGGCGAAGAAAAGGAAATCGACACGGAACAAACTCGTGAAAAACAGAAGTCCCGCAGTTTACCAGCGATACGCCTGGCTGTAGTGGCAAGGGCTCACCTATAATTGCGCGCCACTGAACGCACAGCCCAGTGGCTGGTCTATGCACCAGTAACCGAATCAGGAGAGTTTCATGCTGCGTTCCATGCTGCGCCTTGTTGCCCCATCCGTCGCCCTTGCGCTGGTCTTGCCTATGGGCGCCCATGCGGCCTCGCTGCTGGAGGCTCAAATGAACAAGAAGCTGCAAAGCGTCGCGGCCGAAAGCAACAAGGACCTGCCCCGGGAAATCGATGAAAAAACCCTGGAAGTCGCCTACACCGTTGAAGGCATGCAGTTGATCGATCACCTCAGCGTGCTGCCTGACCGTGCCGAACAGATGCGCGCCAACCCCAAGGCTGTGTATTTCCAGCTGGGGCGCAGTGTGTGCACCAACCCAGGCTATCGCGAGCTGATGGCCAAGGGCGCAGTGATGCGCTATGAAATCACCGAGAACAAGACCAATCGCCCGGTGGCTTCGGTCAAGTTTGCAGAGTCCGATTGCCCGGCTCCGGCGAAGAAGAAAAAGTAACCTCTGCTTGCCCCTCCGGCGCCGCTGTCCAGCGGCGCGCACGCCCGTGCTGCGTTTGCTGCCTGCGACTGAACTGCGTAATGAGCCACCAATAAGCGGTTGCCAGCCAAGGGTTTTTCGGCCCATCATCCGTTTAGCCCGGCTACCCGCCCACCACAGTTTTTAATGCTGCTCTGTCATATTTTCAGGACAAAAAAGGCCTGCCCTCCTGCGGCATGCCGCGACACAAGCAGTGTCGTGGCCCAAGCGACGTTCTCGTCGACTACCAGGCCCTGTAAAGAAAGGAGAAATTGAATGCCTTATGAATCGAATGATTTGCTGCTTCGTCATTTTGAAGAAAACGGGACCGACCTTACTCAGCAGGTCGACGCACAAATTCAGTTGATCGCTCCCAACAGTCCGAATATCCCTCTTTATCGAGACATGATCCTCACCGTCCTGCGCATGGCCCAGGACGACCGTGACCGCTGGAACGCCAAAATCACCCTGCGCGCCATCCGCGAATTGGACCATGCCTTTCGCGTTCTCGAACAGTTCAAGGGCCGGCGCAAAGTCACGGTATTCGGCTCGGCGCGTACACCAGTGGAAAGCCCCTTGTATGCGCTGGCCCGAGAAGTGGGTGCCGCGCTCGCACGTTCCGACCTGATGGTCATCACCGGCGGCGGTGGCGGCATCATGGCCGCAGCCCACGAAGGCGCGGGCCTAGAGCACAGCCTGGGGTTCAATATCACCCTGCCCTTTGAACAGCACGCCAACCCGACCATTGATGGCACCGAAAACCTGCTGTCATTCCACTTCTTCTTCACCCGCAAGCTGTTCTTCGTCAAAGAAGCCGACGCGCTGGTGTTGTGCCCTGGCGGTTTCGGCACCCTCGACGAGGCATTGGAAGTGCTGACCCTGATCCAAACCGGCAAAAGCCCGCTGGTGCCGGTCGTGCTACTGGATGCGCCGGGCGGTGGGTTCTGGCAAGGCGCCCTGGACTTCATCCGCGGCCAGTTGGAAGCCAATCGCTATATCCTGCCCACCGACCTCAAACTGGTCCGCCTGGTGTACAGCGCCGAAGAGGCCGTGGACGAAATCAACCAGTTCTACGCCAACTTCCACTCCACCCGTTGGCTTAAGCGTGAGTTCGTAGTGCGCATGAATCATCCGCTGAGTGAGCGCGCCCTGGCCCATATGCAACAAGCGTTTGCCAGCCTGCGGCTCAGTGGCGAGTTCCAGCAACTCGCCTATACCGGCGAAGACCATGACGAACCGAGATTCAGCCATTTGACGCGCCTGGTGTTCAATTTCAACGGTCGCGATCAGGGGCGGCTGCGGGAGTTGGTGGATTACATCAACCTGCCGGAGAACTGGGCACAGGCTCAGGGCAAGGCGCAGCAACGGATGACGCCAGAGACAGCGTGATTTTTTACAGGCGAAAAAAAAGGCCCACTATTTTCATAGTGGGCCTTTTGTTTTTTTGGCGTTCAGTCGTCCATATCCCGACCGCTCAATAAGCGGCTGATCATGTCCATCGAAAACCCGCGATAACTCAAGAAACGACCTTGCTTCGCACGCTCCCTGGCATCAATTGGAAGGTGGCCCGCAAACTTGCGACGCCAGGTTTCCTCCAATTGCGACTGCCAACTGATACCGCACTCACGTAGCGCGAGGTCGATATCGGCACGTTGCAGGCCACGTTGGCTCAGTTCTTCACGAATCCGCGCAGGGCCGTAACCGGAACGTGCGCGGTAAGACACAAAACTTTCAAGGTAACGGGCTTCCGACAACAGCCCTTCTTCCGTCAACCGGTCGAGGGCTGTTTCGATCATCTCAGGCTCTGCGCCGCGCTGACGCAGCTTACGTGTCAGCTCGACTCGACCATGCTCGCGGCGAGCGAGCAGGTCCATCGCAGTGCGCCGAACGGCGACGAGTGTATCAAGTACAACAGTCATCGTTTGCTTCAGATGTCAGTGTCGGCTTCTTCCACTTCTTCAACCGGCTCACGGTTGGCAGCCGCTTTTACATCTGGCGCGGCAGTCAGCAGCTTGTCGCGGATCTGCTTCTCAAGCGTGGCAGCGATATCCGGGTTATCCGCCAGGAACTTGGCCGAGTTGGCCTTACCCTGACCGATCTTGCTGCCGTTGTAGGCATACCAGGCACCGGACTTCTCGACGAAACCGTGCAGTACGCCCAGGTCGATCATCTCGCCGTTCAGGTAAATACCCTTACCGTAGAGAATCTGGAACTCTGCCTGACGGAATGGCGGCGCTACCTTGTTCTTCACAACCTTGACGCGGGTTTCGCTACCAACAACCTCGTCGCCTTCCTTCACCGCGCCGGTACGGCGGATATCCAGACGGACAGAGGCGTAGAACTTCAGCGCGTTACCACCGGTGGTGGTTTCCGGGCTGCCGAACATCACGCCGATCTTCATACGGATCTGGTTGATGAAGATCACCAGGCAATTGGCGTTCTTGATGTTACCGGTGATTTTACGCAGCGCCTGGGACATCAGGCGGGCTTGCAGGCCCACGTGCATGTCGCCCATTTCGCCTTCGATTTCAGCCTTGGGCACCAGGGCCGCCACGGAGTCGACCACGATCACGTCGATGGCGTTGGAGCGCACCAGCATGTCGGTGATTTCCAGGGCTTGCTCGCCGGTGTCCGGCTGGGAAACCAGCAGGTCATCGACGTTGACGCCCAGCTTGCCGGCGTACTCAGGATCCAGGGCGTGCTCGGCATCAACGAACGCACAGGTGGCGCCCATTTTCTGCGCCTGGGCAATCACCGACAGGGTCAGGGTGGTTTTACCGGAAGATTCAGGACCGTAGATTTCAACGATACGGCCTTTTGGCAGGCCGCCAATGCCGAGTGCGATGTCCAGACCCAGAGAGCCAGTGGAAATAGCCGGGATCGCCTGACGGTCGTGATCGCCCATACGCATTACGGCACCCTTGCCGAATTGACGTTCGATCTGACCCAGGGCCGCAGCCAAGGCTTTCTTCTTGTTGTCGTCCATTAAAGTCCTCACGTAATCAATAAGGCCTGACGGCCAACACCTGTATAAGTAGACAGTATTGTTCCACAAAGATCGGTGATCGCCTACCCCTGATTGTCTATTTCTGCTGCAGCTCGTCGCAACAAGCCCTCCAGCGCGGCTTTTACCGTTTGTCGGCGGACCTCGTCGCGGTTGCCGGGGAAGTGCGCAAGCTCGGCCGTAATTTCGTCGCCCACGGCAAAGGCCAGCCAAACGGTACCCACCGGCTTGTCCGGCGAGCCGCCATCGGGGCCCGCGACCCCACTGACCGCCACGGCAAACCGCGCCAGGCTTTTTTCCTGCGCGCCGCGGGCCATCGCTTCCACCACTTCCTGGCTGACGGCCCCGACTTTGGCAAACAGCTTTTCCGGCACATTCAGTTGCCGGGTCTTCTGCCGGTTGGAATAAGTGACATAGCCCGCCTCGAACCAGGCCGAACTGCCCGGGATCCGCGTGATGGCTTCGGCAATACCGCCGCCGGTACAGGACTCGGCAGTGGTGACGTGGGCACTGAGCACCTGCAAACGGCGCCCCAGTTCGGCAGCCAGTTGAGTGATTTCCTTCACGGTCGTCTCCAAGAATGGGCGGGGGTTTGCCTACCCTACAGGAGCCTATCGACCATGCAAGACACAGAGTGCATCAAGAGACTAATGCGCGACGGCCTGCACGTAGGCCTGGCAAGCACGCAAGGCGATCAGGGCGTTATCGCCGTCGTCGGTGATGCGGATAATTCGCTGAGCATGCGCCGGGTCAAGTCGGGCTCGCGAGGCTGCATGAACCACGCCGCCGGCGCTGGGGGCGGCTGGCACTGTGCAGCCACTGGCGACGGTGGCGAGAAGGACTGACAGCCGCACATCAGCAGTGGCCAGGCGATCGCGCAGAGCCGCTTGGTTGCGTTGGGCATCGTTCAATTCCTGAATGTATTGATGGTCACTAGTAGAGAGCTGTTGTTCAAGGGCCTGGCGTTTGGTCTGTTCGGCCTGTTGCTGGTCGAGGATTGCCTGGTTTTGCTGGCTGAGCGCCTGTGCATGTCGGACTGATTGCAGCTCCAACTGCGCCCCGTATCGCCATGCCTGCACCTGCCACACAAGCGCCATGAGCAGACACACACCGATCAAGCCAAACGCGCCTAGGAAACGCATAGCACCGCCTTCGCCCGCGCCCACAATTGCAAACGGGCGTCCAGGCCATTGAGGCCGCCGTTGATGCGGCGGGTGATGGTGGTGAACTGGCCTTTGTCGGCGAGCTCGTTGAGGCCGTTGCTTTGCCAGAACCAGGCTGCGGATTCGCAGGCCCATTGTGGCTGCTCCAACAATTTTGGTTGTCGCAGCAGGCGATCGTCACCGAACAGCGCTTGGCTGCACGCCATGTAATTGCGACGCCCGGTTATCTGGATCAGCCCCCTGCCCCGATACATTTGCCCATCACCGTCCGCTTCTGGGGTGTTGCCCAGGCGCGCCGCCAAGGTGCCTGTGTCGTATTTGCTCAGGTATTGATCACTGCCCAGTTCGCGGACATAGAACAACTGACCCGACTCATGGCCCACTTGGGCAAGGAATGCGGCAGTGCGCTGGGGTGTGGTGATTTGGTAACGAGACATGGCCGTGTTTAAGACCGAAATGAAAACTCCCGCTTTAAGGCGGGAGCTTGGTAACACTTTAATTAGCTGTTGCTCAGACACAACCATGCAGCCCTCCTCCCTGAAGTCGAGTGTTAAATGACACACGACTCAAGCGTATTTTTCATTCAGTGCATACAAAATCGCGCACGTTTCTGCATCAAGCACACCGTTATAGTTTTCAGGGCGAAAGTGCAGTTGAAAAGCACGTACCAACGCACTAAAGAACACATCAGAGGCGGGCGCATCAATGCCGTAGCCATAGCTGGCAAAAGCCTCGACCACTTGCTCTCGCCCAGGCATTTGGCAATTGAACCGCCGAAGGTATTTGTGTTTGATTGAGTCGTCGTACCAAGCGCCAATACCGGCCTCAGCAAGTTCTTTCCAGGGAAGCTTCGGACCCGGGTCTGATTTGCGACCGACTGCAATATCTGAATGGGCGATCACGTTTTTCGGCGTCATGTCCGGGTAACGTTGCAGAATATTAATCGCCAATTGCTTGAGGGCTAGGATTTGTGAAGCCTCGTAGTCGGGGAACGTGAATACACCGTCGACATCCGTGGCCTGATTGACGATCTCGATACCGATAGAGGTATCATTCAAGCCTGAGCGTCCGGCCCACTGGCTAACGCCCGCATGCCACGCACGGTCCTCTTCCGCCACCAAGTTGAAAATTTTCTGCCCTTTGTGACCCGCGGCAATGTAGCTCGAATCTGTTGGATCCGGGATCAGATAATGAGCACTTGCAGCGCCGGTGGTCAGAGACTTTATCGACTCAGAAAAATCCTGGGCAGTGTAATGCAACACTAAGAAGCGTACGCGTTTGCCGTAGGGTTTAAGAGTGCGATACGCGTTGTAGTCAATCGTATACATGGAACAGACCTCTTTCCTATAAGTACGTTGTTGGGGGGCTTAAGCGGGTCTGAACAATGCGCGTCAGGCCTGTTCCGCCAAACCACCAGCGATGATCGAACTGCGATATCCCGTCGCTGGATCACCAACGTGGGTCACCTTGGTGATCGACCAGCGCCCCTGCATGTACACAGGCCAGGTGTCATCCAGCATCAGCAACCCTTCGGCCGCCAGCAACGGGTTACCTGGGCAATCGATCTGTAACTTCAAGCCTTCACGGCCCACGCGACGCAGTTCGCCTTCGGCCACGGCACGGGCTTCGGCTTCGTTCTGGCAGGGCTGGCGCAAGGTCTTGAACGGGGCAATCCCGACCTGGACCACGCGCTGCTTGCCGGCGGCGGCGTCCCACCATCTGACGCGGCTGCCCATGTATTTGGAGCGTGATTTTTCATCAAGTTTGGCGGTGATAAAGGCCTGGTTTCCCGGGCGGTTGTCGTGTGTCACGGACAGCTTCACTTCGGGCAATAGCTGGCCGGTGAGTGATTTGGCTTGCCCCGCTTCGGCCAGCACATAGAGTTCGTTGAACGGCTTGGTGACCGCGTTGTAACGCTTGGCCAGGCGGGTGATGAAGGCCATGTCGCTTTCGTTTGACTGATCGATATGCTCAATCGCAATACCGTCCAACGTCGGTGCCACACGCGGTGAAAAACCATGACGGCTGACCAGTTGGCGAAACAAGGCGCCCAAGGTGGTCGGCCCATGGCTGGCGGAACGGCGCTGGCGGTAGCCGCTTTTATCCACCACGCTGAAGGGCGCGGCGGTGGCGACGATCATCAGGCGCATCGGAAACAGCACCGGGGTTCGCTGAGTGATCACAAATTCGCCTTTTTCCACCAGCCCCGTTTCCTTATATCCGACGCGCAGGCCGATCTTGCCACTGAGGCTGGGCAAGCCTTCCAACCCTTCGATATTAAGGGTCAGTTCCAGTCGATCGGTCTCGATGCCTGCAGCGTCGGTGTGGCTCCAGTGCATCAGGCGTTGATTGAGCAGCGCCGCGTTGGCGCCGTAGAACTCCACGATCGGCGTAAATCCCTGTGCCATGCAGCCTCCTCAATCCCAGGCCAGAACGGGCCGCATGGCAGCCGGTCGTGCTTGTATCTCAGGCACGATCACCCAGACACCGGCTGGCAGTACCGGGCCGTATTCGGCGAGTTCGGGGTTCAAGCGCCAAAGGGTTTCTTCGGCGGTGTCATCGCAACGGCCCAATTCGCGGTAAAGCAACAGGTTGACCGAATCACCGGCAATACTTCGTACTCTACGCATTGACGAATTCCTCCAGCTCAAGGGTCCAGTTCATGACCATGGCGGTGCCGTCATCGATCACATTGCTTTGGGCTTCCACTACCGAGTTGATACGCCACAGGCCCCAGTTGCGGCCGATGCCATCCACCAGCGGCAACGGCGCTCGCGCATTTTGCAAAGCGCGCAATTCGTCCAGGCGCTGCATGCCAGTGGCGCGCATGGCTGTGCCGCTGAACGTGAGTTTTTCCAGCTTCTGGCCGTTCTGCCGCGACTGGGGTTTGCTGGCGATAATCGCCAGGTCGCTCCAACCGCCATCGCTGTTGCGGGTCAGTGTGGAATAGGCGAACCCTCGGGATAACCCGAAAATAAAGTCGCCCAGTACCATTTGTTGTCGCATCAATCACCTCCTGGATCGGCCAATGCCGCGTTGCGTCGAATGCCCAGGGAATCAGTGACCATCGGCACGCATTGGAACTGCAGGGCCTGGATCACTTGATTGACGACTTGCTGGGCATCCGCCGGGTTAACGCCGGTAATCTGGATGCTCGGTGAGAGCGTGACCTGGACATTGTCGGTACGGGCACTGTTGAGTTCCTTGCTCAGCGCGTTGGGCGCCGGTAGGCGATCATTTGCGCCAAACACCTTGTCACCCAGCCAACTGCCCGCCTCGCTGCCCAGCAGGCCACCGATGGCGCCGCCGATTGCGGTGCCGACACCGGGGAAAACCAGGGTACCGAGCGCGGCGCCAGCGGACGCTCCGGCCCAGGCGCCACCGGCGGTGCTCAGGCCAGTCCCGACTGCCTTGGCATCCCCGTTGCGTACGCCCTGAATCACATCCAAAGCAGTGTCGGCGTACCTCATCGGGCCAAGGCGGCGAGCACCGGCCACTCCCAATTTGCTCACTGTTCCCAGCGGGTTGGAAGGCATCTTCAGCGGGCCAGGCAAAGCCTCACGACTGAAATGGCGAGTATGGGGCGCAGCAGCAGTTACCCGGCCTTCGGAAGACATGGGGATAAGCTTGCGCTCTACTGCCTCGATCAGCCCAGGGCCTCTGCTCGCTGTCGACTGGCCTGAAGATCTGCTCTTGCTTGGACGGTTCGCCGCGACCGCACGCGGTTGTAACCTTTGAACCGCCCGCCCCTCATCGAAGCCTAAGAACGGCGCTGGTAACAATGCCTTTGCATCACGTTCGAGGCTGGTTATCAGCCTGGCAAATACGCCGCCTTTTTTGCTGGCAGGCGATCGTTTGGTCGAGCCTGTCTTGGGCACTAGCGGCTGTTTTTGCTGCCTGATCTGAGAGCGCTGAGTGTTGTAAGAGCTCTGCTTTTTTTGCGACTTCGACTGACGAGGGCTCTTTTTCCCGCGCGAGCCCTGCGAGCGCGAACGAGGACTTTCGATAGGGTGCTGAGTGGCCGTCGCACAACAGCACGATTTATCTTTCGCAGAACCGCCATCCTTGAACAGCTTGCCAACGCCGGGAAGCTTACCCAGCGTCGCATCAACCACGTTGCCAGCAACGCGGTTTTTTATCGTGTCTCCCACACTTGAAAAAAAGCTGGAAAACACCGGCGTAATAGCTCCAGCCGTTTTAATCGCGCCAGCCAGAGCCGGTGAATCTTTAGCCACGTCACTGGCGCTGTCCATCAGGCCCGTCTTGGCTTTCAGCCAAAGCGCTTCGCCCAATACCGGCGTGGCATCCAGGGTCGTAGAGAAACGTTTGCCGCTTTCGCTGGACTCCTCGCGCAGCACCTTGATCGACTTTTCCGACGTTGCGGTTTTATCAAACTTCAGTTGGCTGCCTGAATGCTGCAGCGCACTTGCCAGGTCGATTATCTGCGCGGTGCCCAGCGTCATGGCCTCGCGGGTATGGCGCAAATTCTCTGAGGTAGTCGAAGCGGATTCAGACACTGTCTTCGATTCTGCCTGCTCACCCAGCTTGGGTGAACGCACCTCAATTGCCCTCAGCGACGACAGCGCCGTGTCGAGAGAATCCACACCCTCACGCAATGAGCCGAGCGACAGTGCGAGCTCATCAAGTTTGAGCGTTGCGCTGGTGAGTGCGGCAACGGTTCCGGACAAGGCAGCCAAATCTGTTGACGGGGTTGAGCTGCCAACCGACAACGCGCCAGGGCTGAGGATATCGGCGTCATGTGCGCCGTCTGTACTGCCGAACGCATCCCGGCCATTCCTGGCGACGGCATAGGCGAGCGAATAATTGTCCTGCATCTCGCTTACTCCTGTTTGACGCCAAGGCGAGTGATCGCAATGTCGTAGCGGCGCAATGCTTTTCCGGCGTCCCAGTCGAGGATCTCCGCCTCATTGACCGAGTAGATCAGCGGCACCACATCGAGGATTACTTCGATGTCGCGCTGCGAAAGAAGGCCGCCGGTTGATTTAAAAAATCGTCGATACGCTCCTGCAGTTCGGTCCAGTCGGGCACGGTCAAACCGGCCAGGTCGGGGATCATCAGGCCGGTGCAATGGGCGGTGATGAACTCGGCGCGCTCTTTGTTGGTGGCGAGTTTTTTCATCACCTTGGTGGCGCGCAGGGCCGGCATTTCCAGGGGCAGTTCGGTGAGGGTTCGGCCAGCGGCTTCCAGGGGCAAGAGCAGAGGGACAGGCTGATCGTGGGGCGTCGCTTCGTGCTCATTCAAAAAGAACGAAGCCGGCCGCGTCGACATTTCGTGTACGTATTGAGCAATGCTTACGTAGTCCGGGCGCTTGAGTTGGTCGAGCTCTTTTTCCGACAGGCCGGTGGCGAGTTTCGCCAGTTCGAAGAACTGGTCGTCCTCGTCATCACCGGCCCGGGCCAGCGCGTCTTTTTGCGCGGCGTAGAACAACGGTTTGAGCTGAACCTGCTGGATCGTCGCACCGGTATCGGCGGTGATCGGGGACAGCAGGATGTGCAACGGTGGCATCCAGGCCATGGGGCAATTCCTTGTTGAGCAGTGTTGAAAAGCACCGCAAATCTAAATCTGCGCGCGGTCCGTGTGGGAGCTGGCTTGCCTGCGATAGCATCCACTCGATACACCAGATACACCGAGTCGCCTGCATCGCAGGCAAGCCAGCTCCCACATTGATCGTGCCCGCCTTAGATAGCAGTCATCTTTAAGGCATCAGCACGGCACGGCGCGCATCGCCAAGAATGTCGACGCCGTTGAGCACAAACTTCTGGGTGCGTACATCGATGTCGATCACCGAAATGCCATTTTCCAGACGGTTGTAGGTACGGCAGGACAGCTCCAGCGTGGTGGTGGCCTTGTCGCCCATTTTCAGCTTCGCCTCCTCCAGGGATTTGAGCTTGCCGCCGACGGTGTGGTAGGTGAAGTAGGTCTTGCCGTCCTGGTCCTGACCGGCTTCACGCACGTTCAGCAAAATGTCGTCGCCCATGCGCACGCCCAGGGCCAGCATGATTTCCGGGCCGGCACCTTGCAGCACCAGCTTGGCATTGAGCACCTTGCCGCTCTTGGCCATTTCCTCGGCAATAAAGCGCCCGCCGGACATGGCTTCCATGTCGAACTCGATCTTCGGCGGGGTGAACTCTTCTACGGTTGCGGACAACGGCAGGCCTTGAAGGGTGGCCGCAATGGCCTGTCTGACTCGGTTGGTAAACATTAGAGAACGTCCTCCAGGAACTGCTCGATGATTTCATCGCGGGCGTTGAGTTGATAAACCATGTGTTCGTTCGGCGCGTAGCGGCCGTAGTCGATGACGATGAACCAGGTACCGTTCTTGTACTTCTCGACGCTGTTCAGTTCCGGGTGCAGGTACACGCTGCCGCCGGGAATGGTTTCGTCGGCCACCAGGGTTTGCAGCCAATCGTTGATGCGCTTGACCTCCTGGTCCATGAAGGACTTGGTGAGGTTCTTGGCCATGGCTTTCTGGCCGGCCTTGACCAGCTTGCGGCTGATGGCATCTTCCAGGCCGACGTAGCTGATGAACTTGCCGGTGATGGAGCGGTTACCCAGCAGGGAGAAGCCGCCGAGGATGGTGCGGGCGTAGTAGCTCACGCCGTATCGGTTGAGCAGGTCGCCTTCGGTGGAGGTGTCGAGGATGTTGTACTCGACCACGCGAGAAACGTCCTCGGCGAAGGTCACCTGATTACCCGGGCTTTCCCACTGCTTGACCTTGGCCAGTGCGGCGATGGCCAGCGAGGATGGCGACAGGAACACATTCTTCTTCGCAGCCTTGGAGTACACCGACGGCATGTTGTGCACCAGCAGGCAACGGTCGAAGCCCAGGTCGGCACCGCCCAGCTCGCCGCTGTAGGTCACTTGGTCGGCCACCGACGCGTCCTTGCCATCGAGCACCACACGGGCCTTGATGCGTTTGCCGAACGAGGCGAACTCACCGGCTACGGCTTTGGTGCCCGTGAAGCCTGGAGCGCCGATGATGGTCAGGTCTTCAGGGACGCTGCTCAGGGCAGCCAGGCCCAGCTTGCGACCGGTGACCGGGTCGTTGCCGCCGATCACATTGTTGATCGTGTCGGCCGGGGTAGCGCCCTCTTCGACGATGACTACATAGACCGGCACCTTGACCACTTTGAGGATCTGGTACACCGCCTGGAACAAGGTGCCCGACTCAGTGCCGGTAGGGTCCAGCAGCGCCTGGGTGGTGAAGCTGTTGATGCGAAACGGCGCGTTTTTGGGGATCGACGCGTGGGCATTCGGCGCAGTGCCGACCAGGCCAATGACGTTATCGCCAAGGCCACCCATGGCCTCGGGGGATTCAGTGGCATTCACAGTGATGCCGTTGTGCTCGAAGTTCAGGACTTCTGCCATGGTTATTCAGCCTTCTTGGGGGTGGAGTTGAGGACGCTGGTCAGTTCCAGACGGCCAGCGGTGCGCAGGGCGGATGCTTCGACGTCGAGCAGTTCCAGCTCCTCGCCAGCGGTGGACCAATGGCCGTTGCCGATGGGGAATGGGATGAGGACGGTGTAGGTTTGGCAGGTGGGCATGGGTGGAAATCTCCGGGTGGGAAAATGCAAAAAGCCCCTGCGGGGAGGGGCTTTGGGGAGGCGAAAAAAAACTGCTTTCGCGGTAATCAGTTATTTCAGAAAATCGGGTTTGGATGGCCAGAGCACTGCGTCTGGATCTTCTCCCTGATCTGGAATATCACGCAGTTTTTGACGATACTCAGCGAAGATAAGCTTATGGCTTTCGAGCATCGGATAGTCTGGCATTGCAGCATAATCACTCGCCGACAAGTCTTGATCCCTTGCCTTACGGATCATTTCCCACTTGATAATCGGATGCAGTTCAGCAGGTACAAATAGCGGTTTCATATTTTCTCCTCAGCCTAGAGCCAACATCGTTCCCCAATCACCTGGGTTGGTTACAACGCCTGTGCAAGCCCCTGCCAGCATCACCTCAACAACGCCAGTGGATGAGGTGCGCATCGGGTGCAGATGGTAATAACTCCCAAACAGTTCAGTAGGAGAAATAACACTGGAACACCAGCGCCATTTGCCTTTCTCAACACCATTACTCCATGCACCCGATACGTTACCTTCCAAAAGACGCACGAAGGCGCCTACCGTCAGGTAGGAGTTCTGCGGGACTGCACCAGAGCCATTCGCGAGCGCCATATCGACCGTGTATGGGAACGCAAGCCAAGGACTAACGTCTGACACCGACCACTTCATTTGCCACAGATATACAAACGTGCGCCAATAGTCGCTCGCCCTGATTTCAAAGCTTGGATATTGTTCACGCACATCTGCCTGCACTTGGAGCATGAAATCTACATCAGCTTGCGGGCGTCCGGCCGCTTGAGAAACAGGGGTGATAGTTCGCAGCTTAGTGGGCGTCACTTCAGCATGAATCCCCCAATTTTCAATCAGTGTTCCGTCGGCGTTGGGGGAAAGATTGAAGTTCTTGGTGACCGCTAACCTTGGGAGTCTATTTTTCAACTCCGCCAATTGTGCGTCATACGCCAAGCGGGCATCGGCTATCGCCTTGTCAATTTCTCCGACTTTTCCGGTAATTATATTAGTCAAGTTGTTTGCCGCACTAACGACGGCAGCAAGTTGCTGTTCAGTACTCAAATGGATGCTCCTAAACGCTTGGTGAGCGTTATGTAAATTCAATTAAAAACGCCCTATTTCTTTTCGACTTCCATCACCCGAAATAGAACCCCTACACCGCGTGCCATATTGTCTATGCTCGCGGCCGATAAGGCCGCAATTTCATCAGTCAATAGCACATTCAAATTGTCATTCCCCACCACAATCGTCACGCTATCCGCCGGCAACGGCGAAACATCCAGCGTAAACTTCTGCAGCACCCGCGCCGCCGCCGCTTTATACGTCAGCAACTTACCCGCCACGGAATACACCGCCAGCAAGGTGCCGCTGGCGAGGTAAAACCCGAACTCGCCAATCTCATACTCGCCGTCGCCGTCAAACAGCGCGGCCATCCTGAGTTGGCGCTCGCCCAGGTCTTCGTAATCGACGATGGCCACCCGTTGGCGCTCGTCACGCAAGGCCACTTCCGTGCCGTCGGGGTTGTAGCGGCCGGTGCCGGCGCCGATGTGGGTGATTTCGCCTTTGAGGCCCTGGTTCTTTGCCTGCAGCACTTCATCCAAACCTTTGGAGGTGAAGCGCACCAGGCGCGTGATTTCATCTGTCATGGCTGCGCCCTGAGGTCGTAATCGTTAATGGTGTAGTGCTGGGCAACCCCGGCACTGTTGAGCCGAGCTACCAGCGACAATTCCGGCAACGCGCCGTTCAGGTAGAACTCACCGTCGCTTAAAGGCGCGTCGAGCACTTGCGTGAGCGCGAGCTGGCCTTCGGTCTCATGCACGATGGTGATCGTCGCCTGATCGCGCTCACTCTTGGCCGCATTGATACGCCGGATCAGCCGGTTGTGGTCGCCGCTGGACCAACTGCGTCCGATGATCGCCTGCACGTCGAAGGTGTAAGGCACGCCCAGCGGACGTTGCTGGTACCAGGCGCTGATATTGGGCGTGAAGCCCAATGACTCCACCGCATGGCTCAGTGCCTTGGGTGTGCCGGCCTGGCGCTGGATCTGCCAGGACAAGGCCACGGTCAGGCGTTTTTCCGCCTCGCTGGCCTCGGCATCCCACTCGCTGACGCCACGGTCTGCGGCCAGGTAAGGCAGGAATTCGCTGGGGGTGTGCAGCGGGTTCATCAGCGCCGGAAACGGCGGAGTGACGCGCTCAAGCAATGTGCCGAAGCCCAGGTCCAGGGCCTTTTCCAGCGGTGAGCTGTTGGCCGGCAGCAAACTTGCGTTGGGTTCACTCATAGCGTGCGCACCTCCACCTCGACACCCGTGCAATACGGGGCCTGGAACGCGGTGCTGGCAATCGGCGCCAACGGTTCCAGGATGTGCAATTGCGCAGCGCCGGCACTGTGGATGGCGTAGTCGATCCAGCTGGGGTCCACCCGCCCTTCCAGACGGTGGCAGGACTCGGCGTAGTCTTGCAGCAGTTTCTGCGCGGCCACTTGGGTCAGCCCCGAGTCCGGGCCGGCGTTGATCTTGGCCACCACGCGAATTTTGTAGGGTTGAATCTGCGCGCCCTGGACGCTGACCAGGTCGGTTTCGGGCCGTACATCCGGCCGTGCGAAATGTCGACGTACACCGTCAAGCAAGTCGGCAGATGGCGTGCCGTCGCCTTCCCTGGAAAGCACGGTGACCATGACTTCACCCGGTGCGGTGCGGCGAGCGTTGCCGTCCTTGACCTGGGCCGCGTAACCGTCGGGGTCGAAGGTGTAGGTGACCGTGACCACACCGGGCGTCGCACTTTGCACTTTCACTGCTGGGCGCTCGCCCAAGGTGAACACTTCACGGCGATACTGCATGCGCGAGCCCGCCGCTGGGGCGTGGGGCGCCAGGTAGTAACGCAGGCGGGCGTCGTCGTCGCTTTCCAAGGTGGGCGGCACCGGCGGGAACGCGGCCGGGTCGCCGGGGTCGAGTACTTGGCGTTCCAGGCCCATATCGGCCAGACGCGCATCCAGGTTGCTGCCGGTGGCCCACCACGCCAGCATCTGCTTGATGCGGGCGTTGTATTTGCGCTCATGGGTTTGCAGGCGCACGCAAAAGGCTTCCAGAGCCAGGGTCAGCAGTTCGCTTTCGTTGTCGAGGCTGACCTGGAGTTTGGCCGCGCTTTGCGGTGCGCGGGTGGCGACATAGTCGATGACAAACGCTTTGAATTCGGCCAGCAACGGTTCGAACTCATCGACCTTGATGATGGTCGGTTCCGCCAGTTGGTTCTGGCCGGGGATCAGCATGCTCATGTCACGACCTCGAAGGATTGTTGGCGGTTTTTCCAGGTGCCGGCAAACCGCAGCAGCAGGCCGGCGCCTTGGCGGGTGGCGACGATGACCTGAGGGTCGAAGTCGCCGATACCGTTGTGGGTGTTGTAGAAGGCCTGCGCGGCGTGGCTCTGGGCGAGGATCAACAGGTCGTCGCCGAGGTTCTGGCCGAGCAACTGCGGGATCAGCGAGCCGTACAACGGGCGCTTTTGCCGCGTTCCGATGGGGGTGGTCAGCGCTCGGGTGGCGCGCTGCACAAATTGCAGCCAGTCGTCGACGGCCGCCCCGGTGTTCCTATCGATTCCGAGCATGGGGTGTCCTTATCGGGGGCTGATGACGCGTCCTTGATGGTCCACCACCGGGCCGCTGAAGTGCGCGCCGCCGGCATCCAGCAATAGGCTGGTGCCGCCGACTTGCAGGGTGATGCCTTGGGCGCTGAGGGTCAGGCTGGCGGCGCCGACCTTGACGTCAACCTGTTCGCGGGAACCGCTGAAGGTGGTAGGGCCATTGACCCAGTTGAAGGTGTGGCTGGCGTCGTCGTAGTCGCTTTGGGTGCCGTCTTGATGCCGGCGCCGAGTCAGCGTTGCCACGTTGGAGACCGGCGGGAAGCGATCACTGTTAAGGCCGAACAGAGCCACGGATTGCACACCGCCCTCCCCTCCGCCGTAGTTGAGCAGCAGGCATTGCTCACCCACCGTGGGGATGCGGGTTTCGGTTTGTGCACCGGCACTGGGGTTGAAAAAACGGATCGCCGGGGTGAGCAGGTCACCGTGGCTGACCTTGCAGGTGTTGCTGGCCGCATCAACCTGCTGGCAAATACCGATCCGACAGAAGCTCTCGGCGCGGCGGTAGAGGTCCTCGAGCTGGGACTCCATCTCGGCCAGGCGTTCGACGATCGGTCCCAATTGCATGCGTAACAGCGCGTCGAACATGGGCTACTCCGCCAGTGGCTTGTATTGGGCCGGGTCGTCGATGTTGGAGACGTCCCAGGTGCAGGCAAATAGCGGTTGGCCTGTGGGATCGTCGAGTAACGTCGGCCCTAGATAGAGGGTTTGAGTGAAGGAAACCGTCCAGGTGTCGTAGCCCGTTTCCACGGAAGTGCGCACAGCGGGAGCCGCGACGATATTCGCCGGCAAATCGCACTGCGCCTGGGGCAGGTACCAACGGTTATCCAGCACCAGGTCCATGAGCTGGCTGGCCAGGTCGCAGGCGTCGAACGGCAATGCACCGGGGGCGACCATGGCCCTAAGTGAAATGGCCAGGACGTGGGCCTTGCGCCCCTCGCGAGAGCGAATGCCCGGGCCATTGCCTTCGACCGTGACCATTACGCCGGTTTGTTCAGCATCGCCTTGAAAGTCTTGGTGACTGCCGACCTTGATGTCCGGGAAGGCCGCATGCAGCACCGCGCCGATGGCTTGGGGCAGTTGGGATGGCTTTTCGATAAACGTCATTTTAAGTCGCGTCCTTGCAACGATTAGTGCGGGTCCTGGCCAGAGCCTTGGTTGATCCCGATGCGCTTGGCCGCCCATCGCTCATAAAGGCCGATGGCCACGTCGGCACCGGCCATGGCGGTCAGGCAACCAATGGCACCGGCGGTCCAGATCGACATGCCGGCGGCGTAGCACAGCATCAGGGCCGACACCCCACAGACCATGCACGCCCCGGAACGCAGGGCCAATCGGCGGATCAGCGACCAGCCACGTGCGCCTTCTTTATCGGCGCGCCACATTTCACCTGACACCCCGCCGATCACCGCCAATATGATGACCAGCCAGATAGGCATTTCCGCTAACGCTTGCTGTTCATTTGTCATGTCACGCCTCCTGGCTGAGCAATAAATAGTCCGTATTTCATTTACAAATGCTTGGATAGGTAGGCATTCCAAAAAGCCCGGTCGCCCGGGCTTTTCAGTAATGATGTCCTCGGACTTTCGGCGCTACTGGCGCGGTACGGTCCTTTCCTCAATGTTTTTCCGACCACGATCCCTGTCTGCCGGATAACTGCTTCTGGTGCTTTACGCTGCACACCCGGGTCAGTTGCCAACCCTCTGAACCGTTAAGGCCGGTTCATCGCTGCCTGTTGTTGAAGCGTTGAAACTAAAGAGCGTCGGCATCCTTGCCGGTGTTGCCTGGCATCCCTGCCATCGCTTCGATGGCGTCCTTGCCGATGTTGCGTGCCTTCCTTGTCTTCCTTGGCAGCATCCTTGCCGCCTCCACCAGGCCTTGTTGGCTGGCTTGAGATGAAGAATATGCATGTATGCATATACAGTCAATGCACAGATGCATTTATTTTTGCCCTTAAAATGCACGAATGCATTGGAAGCCTTGCGGGCTTGGGCTTGGCCGGTTTTCTAGGGGCGAAAAAAAACCCGCACATGGGCGGGTTTCTTCTTACGCGTGGAGGTTAGCGGGCGTACATGCCCCACCAGAAAACATGACCGAGGATACTGATCTGCTCATCCTGGATCTCCTGGAAGCTGTAGTCCTCATCGGGGTGTTCATCACGGTTGAAGCTGCGCAGGCGAATCCCGGAAGGCAGGCGGTAGAGCTGTTTAACCCGCAACTGGCCGTTGTGATTGATGGCATACAGGTCGCCATCCACGATGTCGCCAATGCCGCTCTTGCCGGCATTCACCCCTACCGTGGCCCCGTCGCGCAACACCGGCAACATACTGTTGCCGCGCACCGTCACGCACTTTGCCTGGTCGAACTGCACACCGTTATGCCGCAGGCTGCGCTTGCCGAACCGCAGGCTGGCCTTTTCGCTTTCCTCGATGACGAATCTTCCTGATCCAGCAGCCAATTCAACCTCGCGCAGAAAGGGGATCGACACCTCGTCATCATTAACGGGGGTGTCGTCGTCCCACAGGCTTATGTCCTTGAGTTCCGAATGCATCGGGTCGCGCCCGTCATCGCGCAAAGCGCCCACTGCTGCGCGCCCGCGCAGGTAATCAGTGCTCACGCGAAAATACTCGGCGATACGGGAGATGTGTTTATCCGACGGATCAACGATCTTGCCGCTGAGGATCCGGGACAGTGTGGATTGAGGCACGCCAGTGCGTCGGTGAAGCTCCGTGGGGGAGATCCGGTCGCGGTCCAGCAATTCTCTTAAGACGATAGAAACGTTGCGTTTTTGCATAGCGCGGATAGTGACGGGAGTTTTTGGGGTTGGCAAATGCTAATTTGCATATTTATGCATTAAACATCAAATTTCAATTACCCCGAAACAAAATACTGTATATGAAACCAGTTATTTGAACTCTATTATTGCGCCACCTTGATATTGCCGCACGACAACACCTTGCATGTCGACAACTCAAGGCCTATGTATAAAACTCTTTGACAACGTAGCCAGCAAAGACGGAGGTGCTCATGGCTTATTCAGCGCTAGCTGTCGCTAACGCCTTCATTGAACGTGCGAAGGAAGGCAAGCTTTCGGGCCTGACGCCCATGAAGCTGCAAAAACTGCTGTTTTATACGCAGTCCTGGCATTTGCGCGAACGGGATCAGCCCCTTATGGATGATCACTTTGCCCGCTGGCAATATGGTCCGGTCATCCCGTCGCTTTACCATGAGTTGAAATCCTACGGTAATCGTCCGGTGACGTCGTTGCTCAGCAATCTGAAGCCCGACGCCGAAGATATTGTGTTCGTGACACCGAGAGTGCCTGAGAGCGACACCTACACCCATCGTTTGATTGACCGGATCATCAACAAATACGGCAAGTGGTCTGGCACCCAATTGTCCAACCTCTCCCACGAGGACGGCACAGCCTGGGCCCTCAAGGGCGCCGACGGTTCCGCCATCGACTGGGAAGACATGGCAACACTCATTCACCCAAAGAGCCGCATCCGTGAGTGAAGAACTCGACAACCTGGAACTCACCCTGCCCCCCGCGGCAGGGCCTGACCAGGACACCCAAGCCGGTGGCGAGCAAGCCATAGGCACCGACGATGAAAGAAACCAGAACCTCAAAGACCAGAAGGCCGAAAGGCAACTGCGCAAGAAATATGCGGGTCGGGCGTTTTGGTTTGCCGCTTGTGGTGTGATCTTCTGGGCGGTTTTACTGGTGTGGAATGGGTGGTCGACGTATTACTCGGGCAAAGCGCCGTTCTCGGACAATGTGTTGATTGCTATCACTACGGCGACTTCAATCAATCTGTTTGCGGCGTTTCTTGGGGTGATCCGAGGGTTGTTTCCGGCTAGTGGGCGTAGGTCAAAATAGCCTATTGGACCGCGCAGTCATTCCAACTTTGAAGGATTAATATGCTGCGAAAAAGCCAGATCATCACCTTCCCGGCATTGATCGCATCGGCTTTGAACCGAAGAGTAAAATGATTCTGGTCTGCCTGCCTTATCCCAACGTGACAGATTGTAAAAATGGCGCTGGAAAAAAAGAGTGATCAGAGCGATGAATCGCTGAGTTATGGCGGTGTTACTGCTTGGTGATTCGGCGCGAACTGCTTCCAGAGCGGCCGGTAGCTAATCATTCAGAAACGCAGAAATGGACTTAGCTGAAGTCAAGCGACTCGAAAACTCCTCCCGTAGCTTCACCCGAGGAGATGCAGACTTTGAACGGATACCAGCAATCGTCTACATACCATCCCTCCCCTGTAATGATCCCATCCGCGAGCGAGATTTGGATATTTCTAATCCCGTCCAGAGACAGGCGCTCAGAGCACCAGACCTCAGCCTCGCCTTTAACAAGCCTGAGCCACACCCCATTTGAAACAAGGATGCTGTCTAATTCTGGAATGCTGACCAAGTACTCGATATCGCCACCGAAATGCTTCAAGAGAAAGCCGCTACGAATGTCCACGATATAACCCTGACCACCGGCAACTATCATCACATGAAAAGTTGAACCCAGCGTCAGAACACAACTGAAGCGGCAAAAACCCGGTTGAAAATTCCCCACCCAAGAAGGCTTCGCCTCTGGCGAGAACCTGATGACGAATCCTTCACTATGGTGCCCTTGGCCGGTAGCGCTGAACTGCAAAGGAAGAGGCCCTTCGCCCGGTAGCCCAGCAAGAATCTGATACTTCAGGGTACTCGTCATAAATTTTCCAGGTTGCGAAGTTCAAACTAGTCGAATCATGATATTACCTGCCACATCGTTCTAGGAGGCGTGTTTCTCCAATGCTGCCTACTGGAGAAAAGCGGACGCATTTATTTCCAGGACACAGTTTCCCAGTTGCACCCTCCCTATCACCACGCTACCCTTCCATTCGTCGCTGCCAATTCAGCGACCGGGCCTGATAACCCGTCAAGATGCAGGCGCAACAAGCGCCACCAAACCCGATTTGCAGGCGTTTTTTTTCGCCCCTCATTTCGTGCAATGGCGGCTGTGCGTGGGAGACCTTCGGGTCTGCCGGGTTCCTGTATCTCCGGTTTATCAGCCTGCGCACAGCTGCCACCCCATTCGCCTGATAACGAACGTGGTAGCTCTCACTTGATATGGGAGTTTTACCGATGACCGCTACAAATCCGCCTGCGTTAACCACCCTCGGCGTCACCCCCTTCTCCTTTCACTCCGACCAACCTCTATTCCGCGTCAACAGCGGTGTTTCCCTGCAAGAAGCCCTGCACCACGCCTCCGATCTTCTCCATGTCGCCAAGCTGCTCGCAGAAGATGCGGCGATGACCAAGGAGACGGACCGTTATGCGTGGGCGTCGCATTACTTGCAGGAGATGGTCAAGGCGGTAGTTGATGATGTGGTGAAGGTGTTGGATTCGCCCGGCAACATTCAGTAAGTAGCTAGGAAGAGGAGCGCGGCGCATTTGAATAAATGCGTCGCCTCTTTTTGTGTTTTTACCTAGCCGAGAACCGACAGAACAACACCGGCGCCCTGTCCGCGTTACTCCGTACTGCAAATAGGAGCGACATACTAGAAACGAACAGTCTCTGCTGCGCAGCAGGTATCATTACTCCTCCAAGCGCCACTATGTACAGTCCTGAAATAGGTTTACATCTGTTTCAGGCCTAGACAGTACGTTCATCTCAGCAATCCGTGAGCAGGTTAGGTCGGCCACTGTTCGACGGATCCTTGGGCATCATGTCGCTTCTCCTTTTTTTGAACAGAGTGATCCATTGGGCCTCAGTGGCCACTGGATCCAATATTAGACAAAGAAAGGGGGCGGGGAATTGCGTATTAGGGTGGGTACTATGAATAAACGTCGAGTTAAAATTAAAAAACCCAAAATATCGGCGAGTAAATTTCAAGAAAAAAGATTATTGTTTTTGGGGATGACAGGGGCTCGCAAGAGCTCCCGTTCGCGTCCCCCCCTAAAACGCGTACGCGCCTTGACCATCACTCCGTTAACATCAAGCCCGCTACGCGCTTGGCGGGTATAGCTAGCGCACACCGTCAGCACCGACACTTGATAATTCAGGCCAAGGCTGGCTTCGTATCTGTCACGTGCAACCGAAGCGCCAGTGACGGTAAACGCAAGCACCAAACTCCTCCACTCCATAGCGCTGCGAGCCAGTGCTCAGCGCCGCTGAAGAGCCCTTCTCGGTGAAGCTATCCATCCGCACGTGGAATAACGCGCCGCCACTCGCGGTTCAATCACGGCAGCATCCGACATCATGAAGCTGTGGCCGCCCAGTACTCTGGCTCACAACTGTCCAACCTAAGCCTTCCGTATCCTTGGCGTTCAATAAGCAAAAATAAATCCGTGCTGTTTTTTAGAACTCAAAAATCAAAGAACTAATTTTAGAAATTCGCTCGGGAACGTCATTACACAGTACCAAAATATGCACAACCTTATCCAGCAGACTTTAAGCTAAGTACAAATGAGTTTCGAGCATAAGTATCACTAATCATAGGTCTGCCAGCATGCAGATATAGACCGCCTTCATTCAAACGCGCCATCTCGCGAGCTAAGAACAAACCAATACCGGCACCACTTAGCTTCTCATTCACAGCATATTTTCCTGACACAGCCTCATCAAACACACGACCTTGCTCTTCCGGAGCAATAGCTAGACTTTCCATTTCAAAGCGAATATCTATATAACCATTTCCGTCTTCTGAGGTTATAACATTGAGAACACTGTTACGCATTGTATATTTTACAGCATTCTCAACTAGATAATATATACAGGTATGAATAGAGTCGTAATCAAACACGGCTTGAAGCCTAGTCGGCTCTACATACGCCTTTACTTTCTTCGCAAGGAACTCTCCAAAAAATAGATAAAAAACATTCATCAGTACGCGATGAACATCATGCGATTCCATTTTCATTGACCCAACTTTTCCAGAGAGCTTTTCGAACGCAGAAAATTCGGCCTTTTGAGCAAGTTGGTTCTTCAGAATTTCAATAATCGCTCTTGCAGTATCCTGAGAGTTATCTCTGACCTCCCCAGAAACATACTCAATAGATTCTCTAGGAGAAGAGAGCAACATCTCTTGCTTCACTATGTAGAAAATTTCTTGACTTGTTTTCGCAGTTAAACTTTTCAGGTTATGTATTAACCTACGACTGCGCTGTTCAGCATGTTTAGTGGAAGCATCAATAGTGGGGGCAGCCAGTACAACAACATTCACCTCTAAGTCCATCAATTTCTTACTTTTGAGGCGATCTGTATCTGAAGAAGCTGCAATTACGGTATACCCTTGCTCAGACCTGCGAGTCAGACGCGTAACTTTACCATCCAACCGAATAATTTTGGACCCATCCGCAGGGAGTTCAGATTGACATACTTGCAAATACTCTCCTAGCTGGTTAATAAATGGTTCGGCACGCTCCTGCGACCACAAAGCTACCCTAGCAAATCGCTCAGCCATTTTTTAGCACTCGAACAATAGTTTCTTCAAAACGTATAGGTTCTGCTGTCTTAGGCAAGCTGTAATCTGCCTCTTGTAGAGCATCATGAAAACGCGCGCCTTCTTCTTCAGCTGAATATATAATTATCTTTTTCTTCTGATAACGACGTTTAATAGCCAAAGCAAGGCCTAAACCCTCGTCAACGTAGAACATTGATTTCCCCACACCTTGAATATCTACAAATACCACATCAGCATCAGATAGCACAGCCTCTTCGAGTGAGTTAATATCTTCAACAATTCTAGTATTCTCCCACCCCATCTTCTTGAGAATACCAACAATTTTAAATCCCTGATCATCATCAATAAAAAGTATTTTTATCTTTCTTTTTAATGCAGAAATATCAAAAATCGCATCTGCCGTTTTCGGAGAAGAGTCAGCAACTGATTCAGCAGCAGGACTTACATTTACCGTTAAATTATTAGTATTTGAGTTTTGTAGTGAATTATGAGCCTCGCCACCAGTAGAAACAGGGAGTACCTCGGGAGAGGACTTCGAACCCGACACTTTATTTTTCACAAAAAGATAAGAAGCTATAGCCAAGCACCCAACTATCAACGACACAACTTTTTCCGTTGTATCCAATGTAAGTTCCACGTCCATACCATCGACCAATCAATAGATTAATTATTATAAAATAAATACTCAGCCCCCAACCAACAAAGGTTGTGCACAGACTAATTATTTCAGTCTTTATAAAGAACAACGAGCCTCACAATTTTGGACCAACATTACCAAGGACATTTAAACTACTTGCGGCTTTCAACTTGAAAACCATTCTCAAGCATACGCCAACTCGCAAGGCTACTATTTTGACATCATCATGTCTAGTGGAGTACTGCTCGAATTTCAAATTTGATCTAAACGGCCCAATGGGTTCAATGGGGCTTTCAAAGAACATAGATACGGAGAAACGCTAGCAAGCCGCGTCGAGCACACCCATCCCCCAAAGGTATTCATATGATCCCGATTCTTCCTGCATAGCTAGCTCTATAGGTTCAGGTACCCCGACAAGTAAATAGGAATGGAGTCCAATGACCAAGGCTTCGCTGATTCAAAAAGAGGACAGATTTGAATGGCACTTATTTAACCTTTTTTCGGGTGTCCGTTTTTCCTGACCTCAATCCTTACCGCGGAACGCGTTTGCATAAGCATCCAGTGAGGCTTGGGTCTTCGTTTGATGGCGGGAGGCTCAATACGTCCCGGTCGGTTTCCGACACGCTTTCTAGTGATCAATCTGAGTAAATCCGGTACCCCACCGTCTTGTTCATCGGCACCGTACTGCCGCATCGCAAGCCATAACTAAAGAAAAATGAACACAGGGAACAGATTTATTCTTCAAAATGCCGACTCAGTTATATCCCGCGAAAAGCTGCGCGGGGCAGCGCTCAGTGATGCAACGCTAACCGATCAGAAACGGCCGCTCGCGCATCCTGCCGAAGAAGGTAAAAAGGCTCTCGCCCTAACCATTAATTTAGCCAAGAAGCCCATGTTTCTCACAGAAGTCCTCCAGGTATCCATGGACGACGCTGAGGACGTGAGCAACAGGCAACGTATCCACGCCATTGGAAATCATCACTACTGCAGCCGGAGAGTTCAACGCGTCCCCTGCTCGTGCAATCCCTGCCCTTGCCGGAAAAGAAGTAAACCAAACGGAGGCAGGCTTGACCGCTTCATCGGTATGACGATCTGGGGCGTAATGTTTGAAGGAGTTCGCGATCTCACGACATACCGTGAGGTTTGGGCAAGCATCTCTCAGATTCAACTGGAAGTTTGTCTTGGTAGGCTCCCCTACCTTCTGACCTTTTCCCCAAATCGCACGCTGCGACTCATTTCCGCTGTGCCAGATCCAGTCACAAATATGGAACGCCGTGAGGGCGCCGTTGATTGCAAAATAACTCGACGTGGAAAGGCTATCCACCGCATTGGAGATGTAACTGCGCTGCAGCTGACTTATCTCCCAGTCCAGCTTCAATAACATGTCATTGATACTTTTCACTTGGAACGTGTGCACCGATTAGCCTCCCTTTATCCCCGTTTTGCGAGTAGCGCCCCTGCTCACCGACGTGGGGGTGGCCTTGAGCAATACCCACTGTCAGTCCGCTCAATGTCGCATGACAGCAGCCTGTGGAGGGGAAAAATATGAGATTTCCACGCTGGGTAATGATCAGCCGCGCCTCAGAACTTACTGGCTACAGCGAAGACGCCATTCGCCACAAAGTGAAAAACGGCACCTGGGCCCAAGGCCGCATCTGGCGCAAGACGCCGGACGGCCGCATTGCAATCAACATGACGGAGTATGACAAGTGGGCCGAGAGCGCACCTCAGGAAGCGGCCTAGAAACCGAGCTGGCAAAGCACAGGGGGATTGAGATACACGGCGGCAATTTGCGCGTCGTGTTCATGTGGCGGCGTATACGCTGCCGCGAACCCCTCGGCCTTCCGATCACCAAAGCCAATATCAAACACGCCGCCCTCTTAAGGGCGGCAATTCTTCACGAGATCAAAACCGGTCATTTTGAATATGGACGGCACTTTCCTAACTCAAAGCACGCGACCAACTACAGCAGTGCCAAGGACGAAAGGCTTGGGGCGTTGCTGGAACGGTACAAGCCGTTGAAGGCAGTCGACATCACGCCCATGACCGAGGAGAAGTACGGCTATGCCTTAGACATCTGCACTGCCTTGGTTGGAATTGATCGTCTCGCCGGAGTTTTGTTGCCCGAAGACATTCAGTTGCTAAGGACGTTGCTGATTGCAGATCGAGCACCGTCAATCACTACCTGGCGACGTTCGCCGGTTTCCTGGGCTGGTGCGAGACCAATGGATACTGCCGCAAGGGATTATCAGAAGCGTGCAATCGGTTCGCAATGCAAGGCCAAGAGCCGGATCCGCTTACTCGTGACGAATTCCAGCTGCTGGTTGATAAAGGATGCCTTCACCCCCAGGACGCTGCGGCGATTACTTTGGCCGTGTATACCGGGCTTCGACCAAGTGAGATATGTGCGCTGGCTGTTGAGGACATCGACCTGGACGCAGGACAGATCAACATCACCCGCGCCATAACAGCCAACGGCACGTTCAAAGTACCTAAGACCGGGAGGCCGCGCTCAGTATTATTAATGCCACCAGCGGTCGAAGCCTGCAAGGTACTGCTGTCGCTAGTTGCCGATCATCCTGCACGCGTCATCGAGGTGTTCCAGAACAGGCACGAGAGCCGGAAAGAGAGTGTTACCCCAGTACTCTCCCCCTCAACCCAGGCGCGCAAGAAGATTATAAATTTCTGGTATGTCCCCACCGCTTGGAATACCAAATGGGCAGCAATCCAGAAACGATCAGGCATCCGCCCCAGACGACCTTATCAGACTCGCCATACATACGCGTGCTGGTGTTTAACAGCCCGAGGAAATCTTGCATTCATTGCAAAACAGATGGGTCATAAAGACTTCACAATGCTAGTACAGGTATATGCAAAATGGATGGATGATGAATCCAAAAGAGCTTGAAAAAATATGGCAATCTCTCAACATTGCGAAACACTAAAAACCGTCTCGAGACAGCTTTCTCTCAAGGGCATTCAAAGTTCTCTTTTTAGCACGCAGCAATCTAAACTCATGCAAATACGAATCTATAGCACCATCAACTCTGAATAGATTCTTATCAGCAACAACAACGCGTTCATCATCTAAGGGGACACCAGCCGAAGTTAACGCGGCCTTAGCAAGGGAAAGCTCGCCACGCTCAGCTCTATAAAGCTCTAAATATGACGACAGAGCTTTCGCTCTTTGCAAAATCACTTCCTTTTCATTTGCTATCGACTGAGAGGTTGAGCCTCTCACATACTCATCCGCATTTGAAGAAAGAATATCGGCATCATATTTTATATGCCACCCCTTCAAGGTAGCTATACGGGACCACGAATCTTCTAACGAGTCTTCTAAAAACTCACCTCTCAAACCATCCATCTTGTCCGCGTCAGCCTTGTTGATTGCGCGAACCTCCTCCATAACATTATCCGAAGTATCTTGTTTGAGATATTCATTAGCTTTAAGCAAAAATCTATCAGTCGAATAAAGATAAAAATCTTGTTTTACCGTGCTCATAAACTCCCTGCTGAGGGCTGGCAAGGCAGTTACCAATAGCTTATCTGACTTAAGCCACCAATCATCTTTCTTTTCACCGGTAACTAAAATCACAGACTTATTTTTAAGCACTGCATGATCAATTAACTGCTTCCACAAAATCAGATCACCAAACTTTTTGAGCTTAAACTTAGTCGTAGTAGCTTCAGGCATTTTCCCGCCATCTTGAAATCCAGGAGGTATCTTCTCTAAATATCTACTCTCACCCTCCACCGCTAACTCACTTAGCTTTTCTTCAGAATACGGCTCACCTACCCGCCCAGACAGAACCTCCCCGATCCTTTCCTTTACAAGATCAACAGTTACAAAAGAGTTATAAATATCCTTCTTACTCTCTAACTCAGCAATCATTGAGTCATATGAAGATATGAATGTTCTAAAAACATCATCAGAAACGAAAGGGTGTTTTGTACCTGCGTTAAATTTTTCTTTCGCGGCTTTTAGCCCAGAAATAGACTTAGCATATGCATCAGACTGATCCTCGATCACACCTAGACGATTTTCGAAATACTCATAAGCAACTTGATAAGGAACCCATAACCGATCCCCTAACGACTCCATAACTTTGAAAAGAGCATCTCTCGCGGAATCAGAGAATCTATAAAGATCAAGTAGAACATTTGTGTCCAATACGAAGATGCAATCCGCCCATAGCTTCTTCTGTCGCTCGGGCTCCCCTACAAAATGCTCTGGAAAAGCTGCTTTCATTTTTTTTTGCCTGCGGAAAATGATCTGCGAGCTTGATAGCACACCGCCATACATTTCGCCAAGGCTGGATGGCGTTCACCGAGTGAGCAGTTGCTCACCCTGTGTTAGTCTTTTATGCATACGTCCAACCAAGCGGTGGCGCGGCCCCCATCAAAATTCTAACTGATGAAATGCCCCATTTTCGCCCAAGACCTCTGAACAGATAGCGCTAAGTCACTGATGAATAAAGCAATTTCCGATCTCTCCTCCCACACCCCGATGATGCAGCAGTACTGGCGCCTGAAAAACCAGCACCCTGATCAGTTGATGTTCTATCGCATGGGCGACTTCTACGAGATCTTCTATGAAGACGCGAAGAAGGCCGCCAAGCTGCTGGACATCACCCTGACCGCGCGCGGGCAGTCGGCGGGGCAGTCGATTCCGATGTGTGGGATTCCTTATCACTCGCTGGAAGGCTACCTGGTCAAGCTGGTGAAGCTGGGCGAGTCGGTGGTGATCTGTGAGCAGATCGGCGACCCGGCCACGAGTAAAGGGCCGGTGGAACGCCAGGTGGTGCGCATTATTACGCCGGGTACGGTGAGTGATGAGGCGTTGCTGGATGAGCGTCGCGATAACCTGATTGCGGCGGTGTTGGGCGATGAGCGTTTGTTCGGCCTGTCGGTGCTGGATATCACCAGCGGCAATTTCAGCGTGCTGGAGATCAAGGGCTGGGAGAACCTGCTGGCGGAACTTGAGCGTATCAACCCGGTGGAGTTGTTGATCCCGGATGATTGGCCCAAGGACTTGCCGGCGGAGAAACGTCGTGGGACCAAGCGGCGTGCACCATGGGATTTCGAGCGCGATTCGGCGCTGAAAAGTCTGTGCCAGCAGTTCTCGGTGCAGGACCTTAAAGGCTTCGGTTGCGAAACGCTGACCCTGGCCATCGGCGCTGCTGGCTGCCTGCTCAGCTACGCGAAGGAAACCCAGCGCACCGCCCTGCCGCACTTGCGCAGCCTGCGTCATGAACGGCTGGACGATACCGTGGTGCTCGATGGCGCCAGCCGTCGAAACCTGGAATTGGATACCAACCTGGCCGGCGGGCGCGATAACACCCTGCAATCGGTGGTCGACCGTTGCCAGACTGCAATGGGCAGCCGCTTACTGACCCGTTGGCTGAACCGTCCGCTGCAGGACTTGACCGTGCTGCAAGCGCGTCAAACCTCTATTACCTGCCTGCTCGACGGCTACCGCTTCGAAAAGCTGCAGCCGCAACTGAAAGAAATCGGTGATATCGAGCGTATCCTCGCGCGAATCGGCCTGCGCAATGCGCGGCCCCGCGACCTGGCGCGCCTGCGTGATGCCTTGAGCGCCCTGCCGCAGTTGCAACTGGCAATGACGGAGTTGGATACGCCGCACCTGCAACAGCTGGCGGTGACTGCCGGCACGTACCCGGACCTCGCGGCGCTGCTGGAAAAAGCCATCATCGACAACCCACCCGCGATCATCCGTGACGGCGGCGTGTTGAAAACCGGCTACGACAGCGAGCTGGATGAGCTGCAGTCCCTGAGCGAAAACGCCGGGCAGTTCCTGATTGACCTGGAAGCCCGCGAAAAAGCCCGCACCGGCTTGGCGAACCTTAAGGTCGGTTACAACCGTGTCCACGGTTACTTTATTGAGCTGCCGAGCAAGCAAGCCGAGTCTGCGCCTATCGACTATCAACGTCGCCAGACCCTCAAGGGCGCCGAGCGTTTTATCACCCCCGAGCTCAAAGCATTCGAAGACAAGGCGCTGTCGGCCAAAAGCCGCGCCCTGGCGCGGGAAAAGATGCTCTACGAAGCCTTGCTCGAGGACTTGATCAGCCGCCTGGCGCCGTTGCAAGACACCGCCGCCGCCCTGGCGGAGCTGGATGTGTTGAGCAACCTCGCCGAACGTGCGCTGAACCTGGACCTCAATTGCCCACGGTTTGTCAGCGAACCGTGCATGCGCATCGTGCAAGGTCGTCACCCGGTGGTGGAGCAAGTGCTGACCACGCCGTTCGTCGCCAATGACCTGTCGCTGGACGACGATACCCGCATGCTGGTGATCACCGGTCCGAACATGGGCGGTAAATCCACCTACATGCGTCAGACCGCGTTGATCGTGCTGTTGGCGCATATCGGCAGCTTCGTACCGGCAGCCAGTTGCGAGTTGTCCCTGGTGGACCGCATTTTCACGCGGATCGGCTCCAGCGATGACCTGGCCGGTGGCCGTTCGACCTTTATGGTGGAAATGAGCGAGACCGCCAACATCCTACACAACGCCACCGAGCGCAGCCTGGTGCTGATGGACGAAGTGGGCCGCGGCACCAGCACCTTCGACGGCCTGTCCCTGGCCTGGGCGGCGGCTGAACGCTTGGCGCATTTGCGTGCGTACACGTTGTTTGCCACGCACTACTTCGAGCTGACGGTGCTGCCGGAAAGCGAGCCGCTGGTGGCCAACGTGCATCTCAATGCCACCGAGCACAACGAGCGCATCGTGTTCCTGCACCATGTGCTGCCAGGGCCGGCAAGCCAGAGCTACGGCCTGGCCGTAGCGCAATTGGCCGGAGTGCCGAACGAGGTGATCACCCGCGCCCGTGAACACTTAAGCCGCCTGGAAACCACGGCGCTGCCCCATGAAACCGTGGTCGCCAGCCCGGCCAAGGCCAGCAAGAAACCTGCCGCGCCGCATCAGAGCGATATGTTCGCCAGCCTGCCCCATCCGGTGCTGGATGAGTTGGCAAAGCTTGACCTGGATGACTTGACGCCGCGTAAAGCGCTCGAAATGTTATATGCACTGAAGACTCGGATATAACGCAGACGCTTGCAAGCTGATAGAATCTCGCGCGGTTTGGGATGCTGCGGGCTTTTAGCCTGGTCCGCAGACTATCGCTCTCAAACCTCGCGAACCCCACCATAAGGGGTTTCGCTGCCGCCGCCTGAGGAGAAAATTAGAAATGACCTTCGTCGTCACCGACAACTGCATCAAGTGCAAGTACACCGACTGCGTAGAAGTCTGTCCGGTGGACTGCTTCTACGAAGGCCCGAATTTCCTGGTTATCCACCCGGATGAGTGCATCGACTGCGCCCTGTGTGAACCAGAATGCCCGGCCGTCGCGATTTTCTCCGAGGACGAAGTGCCTGCGGGCATGGAGCAATTCATTCAGTTGAACGTCGAGTTGGCAGACATCTGGCCAAACATCACTGAGCGCAAAGATCCGATGCCGGACGCCGCCGAATGGGATGGCAAGCCCAACAAGATTGAGCAACTAGAGCGCTAAAGCGCCACTGCCCAACAAAAAAAGGCCCTTGAGGGCCTTTTTTGCGTTCGGGTGCCTGGGTTCACTTTTCTACAGGCAAAAAAAGGGGCGGTATGACCCGCCCACATTTTTTCCCTAGTCCCTGTATTCCTTTTCATCATCCTGATGAATCGCATCCTGCGACGTTCCTTCAAACCATCGTTCCTTGATGGCTGTGCCAATCCGTGGACACAGGGCTGATGTTAGAGCGTTCCGAGGGAAGTTCAACGCGATGCCCTCAGCGGTCTGACAAACTCTACCGCTCTCACTCGCGAAAATAATCGTTATCTTTCAATAAGATAGATAATAGCTTCGTCATTTCAAGACGTACGCAACAGCCAAAAAAACCAAACACTTACGAAAAAGTAAGCGAATGCTTACACGCGCATTACGCAAAGTAGCAACAAGCCCTATTCACACCCCACCTGTAGGAGCGAGCTCGCTCGCGAAAAACCCGAGAGCACCACGGGTCGTCAGGCTTTTCGCGTATCCGTTACAGCCTAATCAATCGTCGCTCACGGTAATGGTCGGCATCGCCGGTGCCGTCGCTTCCTGCAAGACAATCCGCGCACCGACATGACGGGCCAACTCCTGATAGATCATCGCAATCTGCCCATCAGCCTCGGCCGCGACGGTAGGTTTGCCACCATCGGCCTGCTCACGAATCTCCATCGCCAATGGCAACGATGCCAGCAGTTCAACGCCATACTGAGTAGCGAGCTTCTCGCCCCCGCCCTCACCGAACAGATGCTCGGCATGCCCGCAGTTGGAACAGATATGCACCGCCATGTTTTCCACCACGCCCAGCACCGGGATGTTGACCTTGCGGAACATCTCCACACCTTTCCTGGCGTCCAGCAACGCCAGGTCCTGAGGCGTGGTGACGATCACCGCACCGGCCACCGGCACTTTCTGCGCCAGGGTCAACTGGATGTCACCGGTGCCTGGCGGCATGTCGATCACCAGGTAGTCGAGGTCACCCCACGCCGTTTGTGTGACCAATTGCAGCAACGCGCCGGAGACCATCGGCCCGCGCCAGACCATCGGCGTGTTGTCATCGGTGAGAAACGCCATGGACATCACTTCCACACCCAGCGACTCGATGGGCACAAACCATTTCTGATCCTTGACCTTCGGCCGTGTGCCTTCGGCGATGCCGAACATCACGCCCTGGCTCGGCCCGTAGATGTCGGCATCGAGAATGCCCACGCGCGCACCTTCCCGCGCCAGGGCCAGGGCCAGGTTGGCCGCGGTGGTGGATTTACCCACGCCGCCCTTGCCGGACGCCACCGCCACCACATTCTTGACGTTGGCCAGGCCCGGGATCTGCGCCTGGGCCTTGTGCGGCGCGATCACGCATTGGATGTCGACCTTGGCCGAACCCACACCGTCGAGGCCCTCGATGGCCATTTGCAGCATCTGTGCCCAACCGCTTTTGAACAGACCCGCGGCATAACCCAGTTGCAACTGCACCGACACCTGGTCGCCCTGGACCTCGATGGCACGCACACAGCCGGCACTGACCGGGTCCTGGTTCAAATAAGGGTCGGTGTACTGGCGAAGAACGGCTTCCACCGCTGCGCGATTGACGGCGCTCATGGGCTACTCCCGAAAAAAGACTGACTGAAACAGGCGGCTATCCTAACCGTTCCAGCCGCTGAACGGCATGCTTTCGAAGGCGTGGAAGATTCTGAAACAGCGTCACGGGGTGAAATAAATTTCCCGGCGCTTTATAGTGGCCGACCTCCGTTTCATCAAGTAGCCGAGCCCCATGTCCGAGCCACGCAAGATCCTCGTCACCAGCGCCCTGCCCTATGCCAATGGTTCGATCCATCTTGGCCATAT
This sequence comes from Pseudomonas sp. B2021, assembly GCF_018135665.1. Lineage (NCBI taxonomy): Bacteria > Pseudomonadati > Pseudomonadota > Gammaproteobacteria > Pseudomonadales > Pseudomonadaceae > Pseudomonas > Pseudomonas sp. B2021. The sequence goes on along the minus strand of NZ_SMOF01000001.1, from coordinate 1,489,276 downwards.
GCTTGAGTACATCCAGACCGATATGTGGGTGCGCTTCCAGAAGCATCGCGGCAATCAATGCATTTATGTCTGCGCGGACGACGCCCACGGTTCGGCCATCATGTTGCGCGCCGAAAAGGAAGGCATCACCCCAGAACAACTGATCGCCAATGTGCAGGCTGAACACAGCGCCGACTTTGCCGAGTTCCTGGTGGACTTCGACAATTTCCACTCGACCCACTCCGAAGAAAACCGCGAGCTGTCGAGCCAGATCTACCTGAGGTTGAAAGAAGCCGGGCACATCGACCAACGTTCGGTGACCCAGTATTTCGACCCGGAAAAGAAAATGTTCCTGGCCGACCGTTTCATCAAGGGCACCTGCCCGAAATGCGGCACCGAAGACCAGTACGGCGACAACTGCGAAAAATGCGGCGCGACCTACGCACCGACCGACTTGAAGGATCCCAAGTCAGCGATCTCCGGCGCCACGCCGGTGCTCAAGGACTCGCAGCACTTCTTCTTCAAGCTGCCGGATTTCCAGCAAATGCTGCAAACCTGGACGCGTAGCGGCACCTTACAGGACGCTGTGGCCAACAAACTCTCCGAATGGCTCGACAGTGGCCTGCAGCAGTGGGACATCTCCCGCGACGCGCCGTACTTCGGCTTCGAGATTCCGGGCGAGCCGGGTAAGTATTTCTATGTATGGCTGGACGCGCCGATCGGCTACATGGCCAGCTTCAAGAACCTGTGCGATCGCACCCCGGAGTTGGACTTCGACGCGTTCTGGGGCAAGGACTCCACCGCCGAGCTGTACCACTTCATCGGCAAGGACATCGTCAACTTCCACGCGCTGTTCTGGCCGGCAATGCTTGAAGGCTCTGGCTACCGCAAGCCGACCGGCATCGCCGTGCACGGCTACCTGACGGTCAACGGCCAGAAAATGTCCAAGTCCCGTGGCACCTTTATCAAGGCGCGCACCTACCTGGACCACCTGTCGCCGGAATACCTGCGCTATTACTACGCGTCCAAGCTGGGCCGTGGTGTGGACGACCTGGACCTGAACCTGGAAGACTTCGTACAGAAGGTCAACTCGGACCTGGTGGGCAAAGTCGTCAACATCGCCAGCCGTTGTGCCGGGTTTATCCACAAGGGCAACGCCGGTGTACTGGTAGCCGAGAACGCCGCACCGGAGTTGACCGACGCCTTCCTGGCCGCCGCACCGAGCATCGCCGACGCTTATGAAGCCCGCGACTTTGCCCGCGCCATGCGCGAGATCATGGGCCTGGCCGACCGCGCCAACGCCTGGATCGCCGACAAGGCGCCTTGGTCCCTGAACAAGCAGGAAGGCAAGGAAGCTGAAGTCCAGGCTATCTGCGCCACCGGGGTCAACCTGTTCCGTCAGTTGGTGATCTTCCTCAAGCCGGTGCTGCCGTTGCTGGCCGCCGATGCCGAGGCGTTCCTCAATGTGGCGCCGTTGAGCTGGAACGATCACACCACCTTGCTCGGTAATCATCAGTTGAACGCGTTCAAGCCCTTGATGACCCGTATTGACCCGGTGAAAGTCCAGGCCATGACCGACGCTTCGAAAGAAGACCTGGTCGCCAGCCAGACCGATACCGGCCAATCCGCGCCGGCGGGCAATGGCGAGCTGGCCAAGGACCCGATTTCCCCGGAAATCGATTTCGACGCCTTTGCCGCCGTGGATTTGCGCGTGGCGCTGATCATCAAGGCCGAAGCCGTGGAAGGCGCCGACAAGCTGCTGCGCCTGACGCTGGATATCGGCGACGAACAGCGCAACGTGTTTTCCGGCATCAAGAGCGCTTACCCGGACCCGTCCAAGCTCGATGGTCGCCTGACCATGATGATCGCCAACCTCAAGCCACGGAAAATGAAGTTCGGCATTTCCGAAGGCATGGTGATGGCGGCCGGCCCTGGCGGCGAAGAAATCTACCTGCTGAGCCCGGACAGCGGCGCGAAGCCGGGCCAACGCATCAAGTAACCTCTGAAAAATGCCCCGCTGTTGCTACGGCGGGGCCTCTCAGCTTGCCCTTCTCCCTGGGCCGGGCGTCAACGCTATGATCACAGCATGAACCTCATTCAACGTATCGACGCGCTGCTGCCGCAGACTCAATGCGGCAAGTGCGGGCACCCGGGTTGCAAACCTTACGCAGAAGGCATCGCTAAAGGCGAAGCCATCAACAAGTGCCCGCCCGGCGGGCAGGAAACCATCGTCGGGCTTGCACAACTGCTGCGCCTGCCGGTACTGGACCTGGACACGAGCCGTGGAGATGCGCCTGCGCAAGTCGCCTATATCCGCGAGGCCGAATGCATCGGTTGTACCAAATGCATCCAGGCCTGCCCGGTGGATGCCATTGTGGGTGCCGCCAAGCTGATGCACACCGTGATTGTCGACGAGTGCACCGGTTGTGACCTGTGTGTTGCGCCCTGCCCTGTCGACTGTATCGAGATGCGTCCGCTTGCTGACGTTCTGCCTATCGTCGGTGACTTGGCCAGCAACGATAATGAACGGCGTGCACGCGACTTCAAACGCAACCGGGCGCGGCGGCGCTTCGAACAACGTAACGCCCGCCTGCAACGTGAAGAGGCTTGCAAGCTCGCCGAACGCCTGGCACGCGCCAAGCGCACAGCGCCGATGGCGGTGGCACCGGTCGATGACTCTCAGGCCGCTCAGGACGCCGCGATCAAACAGGCCAAAACCAACGTCGCCATGAGTCGCGCGCAGTTGCACAAATCCTTGAAAGCGTTTGGGCATCCGCCGACCTTTGAGCAACAGTCGCAATTGATTATGCTGCATCGACAGTTCGAGGCATCCGAGCAGGCGCTTGCCGCACTTGAGGCCAACAGCTCACCGCAGCCACCAAAGACGGCCGCTAAAAGTACCGAGTTCAAGCGCGCAAAGATCCAGTTGGCCATGCGCCGGGCTGCGTTGAAAAAGGCTCAGGATCAGCAAGCTGATGCGCATGAAATCGCAACCTTGAAAGCCGCATTGAACGCCGCCGAGCAAACGCTGCAGGATGCCGAGGCCAACGGCTGACCCACTGCACTGTGTATTGCTAACATCACGCCGACCGCCTGCAAGGAAACGCCTGCCCCTATGAATGCCGCAAAACGCCTGGAAATTTTCCGCAGGTTTCACGAAGACAATCCGGAACCGAAAACCGAATTGGCCTACTCCTCACCGTTCGAGTTACTGATTGCGGTGATCCTCTCGGCTCAATCCACGGACGTTGGCGTCAACAAGGCCACGGCGAAGTTGTACCCCGTGGCCAATACACCCGCCGCGATTTACGCCCTGGGTGTGGAAGGCCTGTCCGAATACATCAAGACCATCGGCCTGTATAACAGCAAGGCCAAGAATGTGATCGAAACATGCCGCCTGCTGTTGGAGCTGCATGGGGGGGAGGTGCCACAAACCCGCGAAGCCCTGGAAGCCTTGCCAGGCGTGGGCCGCAAAACGGCGAACGTGGTGCTCAATACGGCATTCCGGCAGTTGACCATGGCGGTGGACACGCACATTTTCCGCGTCAGCAACCGAACCGGCATTGCACGGGGCAAGAATGTGGTTGAGGTAGAAAAGCAGTTGATGAAGTTCGTGCCCAAGCCCTATTTGCTCGACTCCCATCATTGGCTGATCCTGCACGGACGCTACGTTTGCCAGGCCCGCAAGCCGCGCTGTGGGAGCTGCCGTATCGAAGACTTGTGCGAATACAAGGACAAAACCTCCGACGATTGAGCGATCATTGGTTTTTGTGATCAGACGATTGAAAAAATCTTTTTTACCCGTCCGCGGATTATCGCTATAAGGAGCCCCAACGGCAGTCTTAGCCTGGAGTTGACCTTATGAGCGCTGGCAACGAACAACTGGAAGTGGAAGACGACCTCGTTGAGTCGGATGACGATGTGGTAGAGGCACCGGTGGCAGAGGTGGCCAAGACCAATTTGAGCAAACGCCGCACTATCGACAATCTTCTGGAAGAGCGACGCTTGCAAAAACAGCTGGCCGATTACGACTTCGATTTCTGATCGAGCCGTTGGCGGCCGGAAGCCTCCCTGACGGAGGCTTTTTTCTGCCGGTTACACGGGTATTCAAGGGGTGCAATATCCTCCTAAACCAGGCCGTTGCGCTGGGCCAGTTCGATCAGGTCCACAAGGGACCGGGCATTGAGCTTGAGCAGCAAGCGCGTCTTGTAGGTACTGACGGTTTTGTTGCTGAGGAACATGCCATCGGCAATCTCCTTGTTGGTTTTGCCACGGGCCAGCTGCTGCAGCACCATCATCTCCCGCCCCGATAAGCGTTCGACCATGTCGGCTTCACTGGCATTGCCCATGGTTGAGCGTACCGAATTGAGCGCCTGGTTCGGGAAATAGCTATAGCCGGAAAGCACCGCCTTGATGGCACTGAGCAACTCTGTCAGATCCTGCTGCTTGCACACATAGCCGGCGGCCCCCGCCTGCATGCAGCGCATGGAAAAATGGCCGGGGGCCTGGGACGTCAGCACCAGCACCTTGAACGAGACGGCTTGCTTGGTTGATGCCAGCCGACAAATAACTTCCAGGCCGTCAAGCTTGGGGATTCCGATATCCAGTATCACAATATCCGGCATATGTTCCCGTGCAAGTTGCAACGCATCGACACCGTTATCAGTCTCGGCAACGACCTCATAACCATGACGCTCCATTAGCATGCGCACAGCAAGACGAATGACGGGATGATCATCCACGATCAGCACTTTATTCATGAGAAAGTCCAATTTCGCTGTTCGAATTATTTAGAGCAAACACAATAGCCTAGTCGATTACTAGTTGGCATAGCATTCCCCCCCGAACGAGAGCAGGCAGAGACCCAACCCACAAGAAGATAGGAATTAACCTACAAAAAATCGCCAACTTAGATGCATAGAGCTTTATGGCTGCTTTCAGACCTTTCTCGACGCGTACATATTTTGAGTGAAATATCGTGCCCATTAGCCCCTGAAAGTAAACGTGCCGCACAACACTTTCAGGAAATGCCCCTTGCTTGTCGCCGTGACGCGCACAAATCAATCCGGAACAACCGTTCCCATTAGTTCCATTTAACATATTTCAGCACTTCCAAAATTCCTACAGAAAATTCAACAATTCACATATCCATTGCAACTACATGAGTGAATTTTCTGTCAGACATAGTTCCTCCTCAGATGTAAAAAATCATTCAGACTTAAAAACAAATGACAAAACCGGAAAATAATTGCGCAAGTTACGAAAAAATCCTTAAACACAGGCTAAACATTAATACACGGCTCTGTTTTTAAAGCGCCCATAAAAACCCAGGCAAAAAAAATGGCCTCTTGCGCAAGAGGCCATTTTTCACAACAGGCGCGCGACTCAGAACAACGAGCGGCCCTTGTTGGCAGCAATGCGCATGCGCAGTGCGTTCAACTTGATGAAGCCTGCCGCGTCGGCCTGATTGTAGGCACCGCCGTCTTCTTCGAAGGTGGCGATGTTGGAGTCGAACAGCGACTCATCGGACTTGCGACCGGTGACAATCACGTTGCCCTTGTACAGCTTCAGGCGTACGACACCGTTCACGTGAGCCTGGGAGGCGTCGATCATCTGTTGCAGCATCAGACGCTCTGGGCTCCACCAGTAACCGGTGTAGATCAGGCTCGCGTACTTGGGCATCAGCTCGTCTTTGAGGTGAGCGACTTCGCGGTCCAGGGTGATGGATTCGATGGCGCGGTGCGCGCGCAACATGATGGTGCCGCCTGGGGTTTCGTAGCAGCCACGGGACTTCATGCCCACGTAACGGTTCTCGACGATGTCGAGACGGCCGATACCATGCTGGCCGCCGATACGGTTCAGGGTCGCCAATACGGTGGCCGGGGTCATTTCAACGCCGTCCAGCGCGACGATATCGCCGTTGCGGTAAGTCAGTTCCAGGTACTGCGCCTTGTCTGGAGCGTTCTCCGGGGAGACGGTCCATTTCCACATGTCTTCTTCGTGCTCGGTCCAGGTGTCTTCCAGCACGCCGCCTTCATAGGAAATGTGCAGCAGGTTGGCGTCCATCGAGTACGGCGACTTCTTCTTGCCATGACGCTCGATCGGGATGGCGTGCTTTTCAGCGTAATCCATCAGCTTTTCACGGGACAACAGGTCCCACTCACGCCACGGCGCAATGACTTTCACGCCTGGCTTGAGTGCGTAGGCACCCAGTTCGAAACGGACCTGATCGTTGCCCTTGCCGGTGGCGCCGTGGGAAATGGCGTCGGCACCGGTTTCGTTGGCGATCTCGATCAGGCGCTTGGCGATCAGCGGACGGGCGATGGAGGTACCCAGCAGGTACTCACCTTCATAGACAGTGTTGGCGCGAAACATCGGGAAAACGAAATCGCGGACGAACTCTTCGCGCAGGTCGTCAATGTAGATCTCTTTCACGCCCATGGCTTGCGCCTTGGCACGTGCAGGTTCGACCTCTTCACCCTGACCCAGGTCAGCGGTGAAGGTCACCACTTCACAGTTATAAGTATCCTGCAGCCACTTGAGGATCACCGAAGTGTCCAGGCCGCCGGAATACGCGAGAACGACCTTGTTTACGTCGGCCATGCCATCACTCCACGGGGTTGTACGGAAAGGCGACGATTCTACCGATCAAAACCGCGAAATTACAGGGGCGCGACAGCAAATGAAGATAAAGCGACAGATTATGTCGAGTGGGCGACCGATGGTCGCCTCTTATGAGGTCGCCGCCGGGTTGCTCGGCGCAGTGGCCTGGGGCGCCGGTTTCTCAGGCGTAGCCACGCGCTCAAGCTGAATATTCACACGACGGTTACGCGCACGGTTGGCGGCATTGGTGTTGGGCGCCAAGGGGTAGCTTTCGCCATGGAAGCGCATCGTGATCTGCGATTCCTGGATGCCGTTGGCCTTGAAGTAGTCCATCACCGCCAGGGCACGGCGGCGGGACACGTCGCGGTTGGTCAGACGGTTGCCACTGTTGTCCGAATGGCCGTTCAACTCGACATGATTGACCGTGGGATCGGCTTTCATGAAGGCTAGGATCACGGACAACTTCTTCTTGGCCGCCGCGTCCAGCTCAATGCCGCCACCGGGGAAGCCCACTTCGGTCTGTTTGACCTGGTCGTAATTCATGGGCAGCAGCTTGGTGGTGCACAGCTGATAATCGTTATAGGCCTTGTTGAACTTCACCGGCAGCAGGCGAATTTCCGAGTAACCACCTTCACGCCCGTAATGCCGCACCGTCGGGCTGCGCCCTTCGAGCAAGCCGGTGAACAGGCGACCGGCCTGGGCCTGGGAGCTATTGAACAGCACGTCGCCGCTGCCGACACGCACGGCCCCAAGGTTGATATCACCTCGGCCCGGTTGCCACGGCGCCGCAGCGGCCAACAGGGTTGCCGAGCCGGCGCCGAGGCTGCTGCCATAGGTTTTCAGACGAAACGTCGCCTGTTCGCCGGCCCGGCGTACGAATTCACCGGAACCGAAATCGGTGATCGGCTGGGTCAAGCGGCACTCGAACTGATCGCCCTCTACCTTCCACTCAATATTCTCCAGACGTGTCTGGAACGTGAGGGCCGCCGCAGGCAGGCTGGCGAACACACTGAGCAGGGCTAGATAATACTGGCGCACGGGAGGCTCCATGGGTTTCTACAACACTTCACAGCGTCATACATCGTTAAGGCATACCCGGAGATATCGGTAGCATCCGGCAAAACTTGATAGCGAGTGCCTGCAAGAGTCTTTTCCGGTAGCATTCCCACCAGATTGACCCGCCTGGAATCCCCAATGTCCGACCGCCTGACCCTGCTGCGTCCCGACGACTGGCATATTCATCTTCGCGATGGTGCTGCGTTACCCCAAACCGTGGCCGATGTGGCCCGCACGTTTGGCCGTGCCATCATCATGCCTAACCTGGTACCTCCGGTGCGCAATGCCGCAGAAGCCGACGCCTATCGCCAGCGCATCCTCGCTGCACGACCGGCCGGCAGCCGCTTCGAACCGTTGATGGTGCTCTACCTGACCGACCGCACCCAGCCTGAAGAAATCCGTGAAGCCAAGGCCAGCGGTTATGTGCACGCCGCCAAGCTGTACCCGGCAGGTGCGACCACCAACTCCGATTCCGGTGTAACCAGTATCGACAAGATCTTGCCGGCGATCGAAGCCATGGCGGAGGTCGGCATGCCATTGCTGATCCACGGGGAAGTCACCCGTGGCGACGTGGATGTGTTCGATCGCGAAAAAATCTTCATCGATGAACACATGCGGCGTGTGGTCGAGTTGTTCCCGACGCTCAAAGTGGTGTTTGAACACATCACCACCGCCGATGCCGTGCAGTTTGTCAGTGAGGCGTCGGCCAACGTGGGCGCGACCATCACCGCCCATCACCTGCTCTACAACCGCAACCACATGCTGGTGGGCGGGATTCGGCCGCACTTCTACTGCCTGCCGATCCTCAAGCGCAACACCCATCAGGTAGCCCTGCTGGATGCCGCCACCAGCGGCAGCCCGAAATTCTTCCTCGGTACCGACTCGGCGCCCCACGCCCAGCACGCCAAGGAAGCCGCATGCGGCTGCGCCGGCTGCTACACCGCGTTTGCCGCCATCGAGTTGTACGCCGAAGCATTCGAACAGCGTAACGCGCTGGACAAGCTCGAAGGTTTTGCCAGCCTCAACGGCCCGCGTTTCTACGGCCTGCCGGCGAATACCGACCGCATTACCCTGGTTCGTGAAGACTGGACCGCCCCTGCCAGCCTGCCCTTTGGCGAGCTGACCGTTATCCCGCTGCGCGCCGGTGAAACACTGCGCTGGCGCCTGCTGGAGGAAAGCAAGTGAGTGAAGACCATTACGACGACGAACAAGAGCACGGCGGTGGCGGCTCGCGCCATCCGATGGCCGAGCGTTTTCGCGGCTATCTGCCGGTCGTCATCGACGTAGAAACCGGTGGGTTCAACTGCGCCACCGATGCCTTGCTGGAAATTGCCGCAACCACCATCGGCATGGACGAACAGGGCTTTGTGTACCCGGAGCACACGCATTTCTTTCGCGTAGAACCCTTCGAAGGCGCCAATATCGAAGCCGCTGCCCTGGAGTTCACCGGGATCAAGCTCGACCACCCCCTGCGCATGGCGGTGAGTGAAGAAGCGGCGCTGACCGATATCTTCCGCGGCGTGCGCAAGGCGTTGAAGGCCAATGGCTGCAAACGCGCGATCCTGGTCGGCCACAACAGCAGTTTCGACCTGGGTTTCCTGAACGCCGCCGTGGCGCGGCTGGACATGAAGCGCAACCCATTTCACCCGTTCTCCAGCTTCGACACCGCCACCCTTGCCGGCCTGGCCTACGGTCAGACCGTTCTGGCCAAAGCCTGCCAGGCAGCCGGTATCGACTTTGACGGGCGTGAAGCCCACTCGGCCCGCTACGATACCGAGAAGACCGCCGAGCTGTTCTGCGGCATCGTCAATCGCTGGAAACAGATGGGTGGCTGGGAAGACTTCAACGACTGAGCCCCGATGAGCATAGGTACCTACACAATTTTGTAGGTTGTCGCAGCAGACGCTAACCACGATGCGAAGCGAGCCGCTCTTGATCTTGATCTGCTTATGATCTTGATCTCAGGCGCCCCGTTAAACCACGCTGGCCGAACGCAGGCTTGAATTCGTGGCTAACCCGGCAGGACGCCGGGTTAGCCGCCCCGCGCCATGGATGGCGCGTGGCGGCGGCCCACGGATTCAAGCCTGCGTTCGGGCACACCGAGCCTAAGCGAGGTGCCGAGTGGTGGGGCAAGAGCGTTTTGCTT
>NZ_SMOF01000001.1:1453805-1479452 GCF_018135665.1 Pseudomonas sp. B2021 | reverse complement strand
ACCGAGCCTAAGCGAGGTGCCGAGTGGTGGGGCAAGAGCGTTTTGCTTACTTTTGTCTGGGCCGGCATTCCGGCTTTTCGAAAGTGAGCCGCCAGGGCGGAACCCTAAGTGGCCGTTACCGCAGCAGTGGATATGCACACAATCCAACTGTGTTGACTGCCAGGCCGCCTTCGCGAGCAAGCCCGCTCCCACAGTTGGATTGTGGGGTGTCAGGTAGAGAAGTGTTGGCTGGTAGGCCGCCATCGCAGGCAAGCCAGCTCCCACAGTTGGATTGTGGGGTGTCAGGTAGACCAGCGTAGGCTGTCAGGCCGTCACGGGAGCAAGTCCCCACCCACAAAAAAACCGGCCTTCACAGGCCGGTTTTTTAATACCACGACGTTGGCTTACAGCTTGCCAGCGTTCTCGGTCAGGTATGCCGCAACGCCTTCTGGCGAAGCGTTCATGCCTTTGTCGCCTTTTTTCCAGTTGGCAGGGCAGACTTCGCCGTGCTCTTCGTGGAATTGCAGCGCGTCGACCAGGCGGATCAGTTCTTCCATGTTACGGCCCAGCGGCAGGTCGTTGATGATCTGCGAACGCACAATGCCCTTGTCGTCGATCAGGAACGCGCCACGGAACGCCACGCCGCCTTCGGACTCAACGTCATAGGCCTTGGCGATGTCGTGCTTCATGTCGGCAGCCATGGTGTATTTGACTTTGCCGATGCCGCCATCATTGATGGCGGTGTTGCGCCAGGCGTTGTGGGTGAAGTGGGAGTCGATGGAAACCGCGACCACTTCAACGTTACGCGCCTTGAAATCGTCCATGCGGTGGTCCAGGGCGATCAGCTCCGACGGGCAGACGAAGGTGAAGTCCAGCGGGTAGAAGAACACCAGGCCGTATTTGCCTTTGATGGCTTCAGACAGTTTGAAGCTGTCTACGATTTCGCCATTGCCGAGCACGGCTGGTACGTCGAAATCCGGGGCTTGTTTACCGACGAGTACGCTCATAGGGTATCTCCTGATGTGGGGTGACGATTGAAGTAAAAGGACAGGTCAAGTCTGCCGGGGAAAATCGACAGAAACATGACGCAATCACGCTTCGTAAAGACCGACCATCATACACCGAAAAAACCGTTCGTCAGCGCATGGTCAATGTGCGCTGGATTGGGGATGAAACTATTTTGACAATCATTCTCGTTAACATTAAGATCCATCGCACTTAAGCCTCAAACCCGCGACGGTTCTCACTTATGTATGTCTGCCTCTGCACTGGCGTCACCGACGGACAAATCCGCGAAGCAATCTACGAAGGTTGCTGCAGCTATAAGGAAGTACGTGAAACCACCGGCGTAGCCAGCCAGTGTGGCAAATGTGCTTGCCTAGCCAAGCAAGTGGTACGGGAAACCCTGACGCAGCTGCAAACAGCCCAGGCCGCGCTCCCCTACCCAGCAGAATTTAAACACGCTTGAATAGGCATGTTTTTGAAGAACCGGACCTAGTGTCCGGTTTTTTTATGCCATCAATTCAAATAGTTAGCACCAAGACGCGGAACACAAACATTCTTATTCCGATTAATTTTCATTTATTATTCAATAACTTAGGTTTGACACTAGGATTTTCACCGCTCAGACTCCGCCCTATACACAGCTATTACAGGGCAGGACCCCAGTCATGAAAGGCGACATCTCAGTCATCCAGCAACTCAACAAAATCCTTGCCAATGAACTGGTCGCGATCAATCAGTACTTTCTGCATGCGCGCATGTACGACGATTGGGGCCTGGAAAAGCTCGGCAAGCGTGAATACAAAGAGTCGATCAAGGCCATGAAGGACGCCGACGCGCTGATCAAGCGCATCCTGTTCCTGGAAGGCCTGCCGAACGTGCAGGACCTGGGCAAGCTGAACATCGGCGAGCACACCCAGGAAATGATCAACAGCGACCTGGGCTTTGAGCGCAAGAGCCACAGCGACCTCAAGGCCGCCATCGCTCACTGCGAAACCAAGGGTGATTTCGGCAGCCGTGAACTGCTGGAAGATATCCTGGAAGACCAGGAAGAGCATATCGACTGGCTGGAAACCCAGCTGGGCCTGATCGACAAGGTCAGCCTGGAGAATTACCTGCAATCGCAGATGGGTGAATAACTGCGCTTGTTATCACTGTAGGAGCGAGCTTGCTCGCGAAGGACTCCCAGGCAACGCGTTAAACCAGGCGCGCTGCGTTATCGTTGACGTTCTTCGCGAGCAAGCTCGCTCCTACAGAAAAGCTCAAAAAAAGCCCCGCTCTCTTGTGAGAAGCGGGGCTTTTTATTGCTCGCCTATTAGGCGTCAGTCTTAGCTGCTGCGCCTTTGATCAGCGTTTGCAGGGAACCATCAGCTGCCATTTCAGTGATGATGTCGCTACCGCCAACCAGCTCACCGGCTACCCATAGCTGCGGGAAAGTCGGCCAGTTGGCGTACTTTGGCAGGTTGGCGCGGATTTCAGGGTTTTGCAGGATATCCACGTAAGCGAACTTCTCGCCACATGCCATCACGGCCTGGGACGCTTTCGCGGAGAAACCGCACTGAGGCGCGTTAGGTGCGCCCTTCATGTAAAGCAGAATGGTGTTGTTGGCAATCTGCTCTTTGATCGTTTCGATGATATCCATGGAACACCTCTGCAGGAACTTTGCGACTCACGGGTCGGCACGGTGGCGCATTGTAACGCAAAAATCCAGCGGGATGCTCAGGCCGCCGCTACCTTCACCGGTACGCCGTTAAGCGCCGCATTACCCGACAACTCATCCAATTGCCGCTCGTCGGTCAAGTCATTGGCACTCGCTCCCGGCTGGCTACTCGCGATGCTCATCTGCACGCCTGGGCGACCGTGGCCCCAGCCGTGAGGCAGGCTGACCACACCCGGCATCATGTCCGCGCTGGCCACCACTTCCACTTCGATCATGCCGGTGCGCGAACTCACTCGCACGCGCTGGCCATCGCTCAACTGCCGACGGGTCAGGTCGTCGGGGTGCATCAACAGTTGATGGCGTGGCTTGCCCTTTACCAGCCGGTGATAGTTATGCATCCAGGAATTATTGCTGCGCACATGCCGTCGGCCAATCAGCAACAGTTCGTCGGCCATCGGCACCGGCTGCGCGGCGAAACGCGCCAGGTCTGCGAGGATCACGAGCGGTGCTGCTTGCACCTTGCCATCCGCGGTTTTCAAACGTGCCGCGAGGTTGGGCTTGAGCGGCCCCAAGTCCATGCCATGGGGATGCTCTGCCAACATCGCCACCGATAACTTATGACTGGATGCGTCACCATAGGCACCCGCACGCAGCCCGAAGTCGATCATCTGCGCCGGTGGCAGGGTGGGCTTAAGCGCAACGCCAGTGTGCGCCGCAAATGCCTTGGCCAGGCCGACAAAGATCTCCCAGTCATGCAATGCGCCCTCAGGCTTGGGCAGGATGGCGCGATTGAAGCGCGTGACATTGCGCACCGCAAACAGATTGAAGGTGGTGTCGTAGTGATCGTTTTCCAGCGCCGAGGTGGAAGGCAGGATCAGGTCGGCATAACGCGTGGTCTCGTTGATATACAGGTCGATGCTGACCATGAATTCCAACCCGTCCAGTGCTTGCTCCAATTGGCGACCGTTAGGTGTGGACAGCACCGGGTTGCCGGCCACCGTCACCAGGGCGCGGATCTGCCCTTCACCCTCGGTCAGCATTTCTTCGGCCAGCGCCGACACCGGCAGTTCTCCACCGTACTCCGGACGCCCGGACACGCGGCTCTGCCAGCGGTTGAAATGGCCGCCGCTGGTGGAGGCCACCAGGTCCACCGCGGGGCTGGTGCAGAGCGCGCCGCCGACGCGGTCCAGATTGCCGGTCACCAGGTTGATCAGTTGCACCAGCCAATGGCACAGCGTGCCAAACGCTTGGGTCGAGACGCCCATGCGGCCATAACAAACGGCCTTGTCAGCGCCGGCGAAGTCCCTGGCCAACTGCCGAATCTGCTCGGCAGGCACCGCACACTGGCGGCTCATGGCCTCGGCATGAAAGCCGGCGATCGCCCTGCACACCTCGTCCAGGCCCTCCACCGGCAAATGACTATCGCGTGTCAGCCCTTCGGTGAACAAAGTGTTGAGCACCCCAAACAACAACGCCGCATCGCCGCCGGGGCGTACGAACAAGTGCTGGTCAGCAATGGCCGCCGTCTCGCTGCGCCGAGGGTCGACCACCACCACTTTTCCGCCTCGCGCCTGGATGGCCTTGAGGCGTTTTTCCACATCGGGCACGGTCATGATGCTGCCATTGGAGGCCAGCGGGTTGCCGCCGAGGATCAACATGAAGTCGGTCTGGTCGATGTCGGGTATGGGCAACAACAGGCCGTGGCCGTACATCAGGTGGCTGGTGAGGTGATGAGGCAGTTGGTCTACCGAGGTCGCGGAAAAACGATTGCGCGTCTTCAACAGCCCTAGAAAGTAGTTGCTGTGGGTCATCAACCCATAGTTATGCACGCTGGGGTTGCCCTGATACACCGCCACCGCGTTCTGGCCGTGCCGGGCCTGGATGCCCGCGAGCCGCTCGGCCACCAGGGCAAAGGCTTCATCCCAGGCAATCGGCTGCCATTGGCTGCCCACCCGCCGCATGGGTTGGTGCAGACGGTCCGGGTCGTTCTGGATGTCCTGCAGGGCCACGGCCTTGGGGCAGATATGGCCGCGACTGAAACTGTCCAAGGGGTCGCCCTTGATCGAGGTGATCGCCAGGCTACCGTCTTGGGCTTGGGTGGTTTCCAGGGTGAGGCCGCAGATAGCTTCGCACAGGTGGCAGGCACGGTGGTGGAGAGTCGTGGTCATGGCCAGTCTCTTTTATAGGGGCTTTGGCTCAACTATGGGCCGCGACCCCTTGAGGCGCCAGCAACCTTCGCGTTGTGAATCGACGGGCATAGGCCAGGCCATGGCTAAGCATGAGCAAATGTTTCAAAAACCTTGCCCACAGGCGCTGAAACCGACGCGACCTAGCCCAAGCCCGCCCCCGCGCATTGCAAAAGGCCTGGACGCCAGTGTACAAATGGCTCGCTGCTGTCAGGAAATCGTCTTCAAACGCGCGTCAGTGCCCTGCTTGAACACCCCTAAAGCCGTAGCCCTATTGGTAAAACGCGACATTTAATGTCAATATCGCGTCTTCCCCTATTTCGTCGCCCCGTGCGGCTTTCGCCGCAGGTCTCGCCCGTTGTCGCTATAAACAAGGCTTTGAGTATCTGCGGTCTGTTGCAAAAGGTAGTTAATGATGAGCGCAAGGCACTTTCTCTCCCTGATGGATTGCACGCCCGAAGAGCTGGTCAGCGTGATCCGTCGAGGCATTGAGCTTAAAGACCTGCGTAACCGCGGCGTACTGTTTGAGCCTTTGAAAAACCGTGTACTGGGGATGATTTTCGAAAAGTCCTCGACCCGCACACGCCTGTCGTTCGAAGCCGGCATGATCCAACTGGGTGGCCAGGCGATCTTTCTGTCACCGCGCGACACCCAATTGGGTCGTGGTGAGCCGATCAGCGATTGCGCCATCGTGATGTCGCGCATGCTCGACGCCGTGATGATCCGTACCTTCGCCCACAGCACCCTGACCGAATTTGCCGCCAACTCCCGCGTGCCCGTGATCAACGGCCTGTCCGATGACCTGCACCCCTGCCAGTTGCTGGCCGACATGCAAACCTTTCTCGAACATCGTGGCTCGATCCAAGGCAAGACCGTGGCCTGGATCGGCGACGGCAACAATATGTGCAACAGCTATATAGAAGCGGCGATCCAGTTCGACTTCCACCTGCGTATCGCCTGCCCTGAAGGCTACGAGCCCAGCGCCGAGTTCATGGCCAAGGCCGATGGCCGTGTGCAACTGCTGCGCGATCCAAAAGACGCAGTGGTCGGCGCGCACCTGGTGAGCACCGACGTCTGGACCTCCATGGGCCAGGAAGACGAAACCGCCAAACGCCTGGCCCAATTCGCGCCGTTCCAGGTGACCCGCGCGTTGCTCGACCTGGCCGCGCCGGACGTGCTGTTCATGCACTGCCTGCCCGCCCACCGAGGCGAAGAAATCAGCCAGGACCTGCTCGACGATCCGCGCTCAGTCGCGTGGGATCAGGCCGAGAACCGCCTGCATGCGCAAAAAGCCTTGCTCGAATTCCTCGTCCCGCCGTCGTACCACCACGCATGAGCCAGCCATTACTGCTGAACCTGCGCAATCTGGCATGC
The DNA here is from genome assembly GCF_018135665.1 of Pseudomonas sp. B2021. Classification (NCBI taxonomy): domain Bacteria; kingdom Pseudomonadati; phylum Pseudomonadota; class Gammaproteobacteria; order Pseudomonadales; family Pseudomonadaceae; genus Pseudomonas; species Pseudomonas sp. B2021. Next base: position 1,473,251 of record NZ_SMOF01000001.1, on the reverse strand, counting down.
GGCTATCAAGACCAACGTGTGGTGCAGAACCTCAACCTGCACCTTAACGCCGGCGATATCGGTTGCCTGCTCGGCTCTTCGGGCTGCGGCAAGACCACTACCCTGCGCGCGATTGCAGGCTTTGAGCCGGTGCATGAAGGCGAAATCAGCCTGGCGGGCGACGTCATCTCCCGTGCCGGGTTCACCCTTGCGCCGGAGAAACGTCGTATCGGCATGGTGTTCCAGGACTACGCGTTGTTTCCGCACCTGAGCGTGGCTGACAACATCGCCTTTGGCATTCGCAAACACCCGCAAAAAGAGCGCGTGGTCGCCGAGTTGCTGGAACTGGTCAACTTGAAGAACCTGGGCAAACGCTTTCCCCATGAGCTTTCCGGTGGTCAGCAACAACGTGTCGCTCTGGCCCGCGCCCTGGCGCCGGAGCCGCAACTGCTGTTGTTGGATGAACCCTTTTCCAACCTCGATGGTGAGCTGCGCCGCAAACTCAGCCATGAAGTGCGCGACATCCTCAAGGCACGCGGCACCAGCGCGATCCTGGTGACCCATGACCAGGAAGAGGCCTTCGCCGTCAGTGATCATGTCGGGGTCTTCAAGGAAGGCCGGCTAGAGCAGTGGGACACGCCCTACAACCTCTATCACGAACCGCAGACGCCTTACGTCGCCAGTTTCATAGGCCAGGGGTATTTCATCCGTGGTCGATTGAACTCACCGGAATCGGTCAGCACTGAACTGGGCGACCTGCGCGGCAACCGAGCCTACACCTTGCCGACCGGTGCTGCGGTGGATGTGCTGCTGCGCCCGGATGACATCGTTTACGCACCGGGCAGCGCGTTAAAAGCCCGGATCGTTGGCAAGACCTTCCTCGGCGCCTCAACGCTGTACCGGTTACAGCTGCCGACCGGCGCTCAGTTGGAGTCGATTTTCCCCAGCCATGCCGATCACCAAGTGGGCGCAGAGGTGGGGATTCGTGTGGCGGCTGAGCATTTGGTGGTGTTCCAGGCATCCGGCAGCACGGCGGCGCAGATTCCTGCTGTTGAGTCAGGCGTGCGCCGCCACAGCGTCGCCCACTGACGAAACCGGGTCAAACTGTGGGAGCTGGCTTGCCTGCGATGCAGACAACTCGGGTTATCTGTCACACCGCGTTGATGCTATCGCAGGCAAGCCAGCTCCCACATTTTGATCCTCATAGACTTCAAAGAATGATTATCAGGTCCGACCAATCGGTGCGAATTTGGCCTGGGTGTGTTCTGCCAGCACCGCCGCTGGCAATTCAACTTCCAATCCTCTTCTGCCCGCGCTGACAAAAATCGTTGCAAAGGGTTGCGCCGTTTCATCGATAAACGTGCGCAGCCGCTTCTTCTGACCCAACGGACTGATGCCGCCCAACAGATAACCCGTTGAGCGCTGCGCCGCTGCCGGGTCAGCCATTTCGACTTTCTTCACACCCGCAGCGTGAGCCAGGGCTTTCAAGTCCAGACTTCCGACGACCGGCACCACCGCCACCAACAATTCACCCTTCTCACTGCTCGCCAGCAGCGTCTTGAATACCTGGGCCGGGTCCAAGCTCAATTTCTCCGCGGCCTCCAGCCCATAGGATGCTGCCTTGGGATCATGTTCATAACTATGGATACGATGTTCGGCGCGAACTTTTTTCAACAGGTCCAATGCGGGGGTCATAGCGGCTCCGGGCGGGCAAACTGATGGCCAATTCTAGGCCAAGACCACGTGAAACGCTCTAGCACAGTCCTATTACCGCTAAAGTGACGCGCCTTGAGCATGATCATTCACCACACCAATAGTTCGGAAATGACCAATGGTTCACTTTCGACCTTTGACAGCGGTCATTCTTGTCTATATTTTTTCGTTTCCGAATACCGTAGGAATAATCCTTTGGTACTCCTGCAATAAGCCGTGACCCAGGATGGGGATCCTTGCGCGGTGAATATCGCGCAACTGCCCGTTGAGGCCGTGCGCAAGACAAGAACAACAATTGAGGTTTTCCATGACAACTGCTCTTCAACAGCCTTCACTTTCGAGCCAATGCATGGCCGAATTCCTGGGCACCGCGCTGCTGATCTTTTTCGGTACAGGATGCGTCGCCGCGCTCAAGGTCGCGGGTGCGAGCTTTGGCTTGTGGGAAATCAGTATCATCTGGGGGGTCGGCGTGAGCATGGCGATCTACCTGAGCGCCGGTATTTCCGGGGCTCACCTCAACCCGGCGGTCAGTATCGCCCTGTGCATCTTTGCCGATTTTGAAAAGCGCAAACTGCCCTTCTATATTCTTGCCCAGGTCGCCGGCGCCTTCTGCTCCGCCGCCTTGGTGTACACGCTCTACAGCAATCTGTTTTTCGATTACGAACAAACCCACCACATGGTTCGCGGCTCCCAAGCCAGCCTGGAATTGGCCTCGGTGTTCTCAACCTACCCTCATGCGCTGCTGAGCACGGCTCAGGCGTTCCTGGTGGAAATGGTCATCACCGCCATCCTGATGGGCGTGATCATGGCCCTTACCGATGACAACAACGGCCTGCCACGCGGCCCGCTGGCGCCCCTGCTGATCGGCTTGCTGATCGCGGTGATTGGTAGCGCCATGGGCCCGCTGACCGGCTTTGCGATGAACCCGGCACGGGATTTCGGACCCAAGCTGATGACCTTTTTCGCCGGTTGGGGTGAAATGGCCTTTACTGGCGGTCGCGATATTCCTTACTTCCTTGTACCGATTTTCGCCCCGATTGTCGGCGCATGCCTCGGTGCTGCGGCTTATCGCGGTCTGATCGCTCGCCACCTGCCGAGCGCCGCACCGGCTATTGCTGAAGAAACACCTGACACGGCTGTCAACGGCAAGACTCGTATTTCCTGAAAGCGCCAGCCTGGTCCCCTGCCCTTCACGGCCCAGGCTGATTTCTGACTTCCTTATTTCGTCCAAGGCAATTGACATGACCGACCTTCAGAATAAGAACTACATCATTGCCCTTGATCAGGGCACCACCAGTTCCCGGGCGATCATCTTCGATCGTGACGCCAACGTGGTGTGTACCGCCCAGCGTGAATTCGTCCAGCATTACCCGCAGGCTGGCTGGGTCGAACATGACCCAATGGAAATCTTCGCCACCCAGAGCGCGGTGATGGTCGAAGCGCTGGCCCAGGCCGGCCTGCACCATGACCAGGTTGCAGCCATCGGTATCACCAACCAGCGTGAAACCACAGTGGTCTGGGACAAGGTCACCGGGCGCCCAATCTATAACGCCATTGTCTGGCAATGCCGCCGCAGCACCGAGATCTGCCAGCAGCTCAAGCGCGATGGCCATGAGCAATACATCAGCGACACCACTGGCCTTGTGACCGACCCGTACTTCTCCGGCACCAAGCTCAAGTGGATCCTCGACAACGTCGAAGGCAGCCGCGAACGTGCACGCAACGGCGAACTGCTGTTCGGCACCGTCGACAGCTGGCTGATCTGGAAATTTACCGGCGGCAAGACCCACGTCACCGACTACACCAACGCCTCGCGCACCATGCTCTTCAACATCCACACTCTGGAGTGGGATGCGAAGATGCTGGAGATTCTCGACATTCCCCGGGAAATGCTCCCGGAAGTGAAGTCGTCGTCGGAAATTTATGGCCGCACCAAGAGCGGTATTGCTATCGGCGGCATTGCCGGTGACCAGCAAGCCGCCCTGTTCGGCCAGATGTGCGTGGAAGCGGGCCAGGCCAAGAATACCTACGGCACCGGCTGCTTCCTGCTGATGAACACCGGCGACAAGGCGGTGAAATCCAAGCACGGCATGCTCACCACCATTGCCTGCGGCCCGCGCGGAGAGGTGGCCTACGCCCTGGAAGGCGCGGTCTTCAACGGCGGCTCCACCGTGCAATGGCTGCGTGACGAGCTGAAGATCATCAACGATGCCCACGACACCGAATACTTTGCCGGCAAGGTCAAGGACAGCAACGGCGTGTACCTGGTACCCGCCTTCACCGGTCTCGGCGCGCCCTACTGGGACCCGTATGCCCGTGGCGCACTGTTCGGCCTGACCCGTGGCGTACGCGTAGACCACATTATTCGAGCAGCCCTGGAATCGATTGCCTACCAGACCCGCGACGTCCTCGACGCCATGCAGCAGGACTCGGGCGAACGCCTCAAGGCCCTGCGCGTGGACGGAGGTGCGGTTGCCAACAACTTCCTGATGCAGTTCCAGGCCGACATACTCGGCACCCAGGTCGAACGCCCGCAAATGCGTGAAACCACTGCCCTCGGCGCGGCCTACCTGGCAGGCCTGGCGTGTGGCTTCTGGGGCAGCCTGGACGAGTTGCGCGGCAAGGCAGTGATCGAACGCGAGTTCGAGCCACAGCTGGATGAAGCGGCAAAAGAGAAACTCTACGCCGGCTGGCAAAAAGCCGTGAGCCGCACCCGTGACTGGGAGCCGCACGAAAGCGCTGAATAAGGTGTAACTGGCAGGGAGCGGATTCCTGCGTCATCATGGGCCACTTTTGTATGGCAGCCCAAAGGACGCCCCATGAATCTGCCTCCCCGCCAACAACAAATCCTCGAACTGGTCCGCGAACGCGGCTATGTCAGTATCGAGGAAATGGCGCAGCTATTCGTTGTCACCCCGCAAACCATCCGCCGCGATATCAACCAGTTGGCGGACGCCAACCTGTTGCGCCGCTACCACGGTGGCGCAGCCTATGACTCCAGCGTCGAGAACACCGCGTACGCCATGCGTGCCGACCAGATGCGCGACGAGAAGCAACGCATCGGCGAAGCCATTGCCGCACAGATTCCCGATCACGCCTCGCTGTTCATCAACATCGGCACCACCACCGAATCCATCGCCCGTGCGCTGCTCAATCACAGCCATCTGAAAATCATCACCAACAACCTCAACGTCGCCACCATGCTCAGTGCCAAGGACGACTTCGATGTGTTGCTCACCGGCGGCAATGTGCGCCGTGACGGTGGCGTGGTCGGCCAGGCCAGTGTCGACTTCATCAACCAGTTCAAGGTCGACTTTGCCCTGGTGGGCATCAGCGGGATCGACGAGGACGGTAGCCTGCTGGACTTCGATTACCAGGAAGTGCGGGTTTCCCAGGCAATCATCGCCAATGCGCGACAGGTGATTCTGGCGGCAGACTCCAGCAAATTCGGGCGCAATGCCATGATTCGCCTGGGGCCGATCAGCCTGGTGGACTGCCTGGTGACTGACCAACAGCCGGTGCCGGCGTTGGTGCAAGTGCTGAATGAGCACAAGGTGCGGCTGGAAGTGGTGTAGCGCCTGTTCAGGCGTCATCGCGGGCAAGCCCGGCTCCCACAGTTTGAAATGCGGTCAAATGTGGGAGCCGGGCTTGCCCGCGATGACGGCCTCACTAACACCAATACATTCACCTTTGTTCATAATTCTTCCTTTCCCCACCCTTCGATGAGTTTTTTCAATCGAAGTCGGGTGGCTGTGCCCGCAATTATCAGCTACCATTTTCGCAAATGAACATTCATGTTCGAATTCCAAGACGAAAAGATCGCGAGGCCAGCCGATGAACCCTTCCACCTTGCCTGCTCCACCGCTTGCCGAAGTCTATGACGTTGCCGTAATTGGTGGCGGGATCAATGGCGTCGGGATTGCAGCAGACGCAGCCGGTCGCGGTTTGTCGGTATTCCTTTGCGAAAAGGATGACTTGGCCAGCCACACCTCTTCGGCTAGCAGCAAGCTGATCCATGGTGGCCTGCGTTACCTGGAACACTACGAATTCCGCCTGGTGCGTGAAGCCCTGGCAGAACGGGAAGTGCTGCTGGGCAAAGCGCCGCACATCGTCAAGCAAATGCGCTTCGTACTGCCGCATCGCCCGCACCTGCGCCCGGCGTGGATGATTCGCGCCGGCTTGTTCCTGTATGACCACTTGGGCAAGCGCGAGAAACTGGCAGGCTCCAAAAGCCTCAAGTTCGGTGCTGACAGCCCGTTGAAAAGCGAAATCACCCAAGGTTTCGAATACTCCGACTGCTGGGTCGATGATGCTCGCCTGGTCGTGCTCAACGCCATGGCGGCCCGCGAGAAAGGCGCGCACATCCACACGCAGACCCGTTGCGTCAGCGCCCATCGCAGTAACGGCCTGTGGGAAATGAACATGGAGCGTGCCGACGGCAGCCTGTTCTCGATCCGCGCCCGCGCGCTGGTGAATGCTGCCGGCCCTTGGGTGGCCAAATTCATCAAGGACGACCTGAAGCTGGATTCGCCCTACGGCATCCGTCTGATTCAGGGCAGCCATCTGATCGTGCCGCGCCTGTACGAAGGCGCCCACGCGCATATCCTGCAGAACGAAGACCAGCGCATCGTCTTCACCATTCCGTACCTGAACCACTTGACTATCATCGGCACCACCGACCGCGAATACACCGGCGACCCGGCTGCAGTGGCGATCACCGAAGGTGAAACCGACTACATGCTCAAGGTGGTCAACGCGCACTTCAAGAAACAACTGAGCCGTGACGATATTGTTCACACCTACTCCGGCGTGCGCCCGCTGTGCAACGACGAGTCGGACAACCCATCGGCCATCACGCGCGATTACACCCTGGCCTTGTCCGGCGGCACCGGCGAAGCGCCGATCCTGTCGGTGTTCGGTGGCAAGCTGACCACCTATCGCAAACTGGCTGAGTCGGCCATGGCCCAACTGGCGCCGTACTTCACCCAGATGCGCCCAAGTTGGACTGCCACGGCGAGCCTGCCCGGCGGCGAAAATATGAGCACCCCTGAAGCCCTGGCCGACGCCATCCGCGCCAAGTTCGACTGGGTACCGAGCGAGATCGCCCGCCGCTGGTCCACCACTTACGGCAGCCGCACCTGGCGCCTGCTGGAGGGCGTGCAATCGCTCGCCGACCTGGGTGATCACCTGGGTGGCGGCCTGTATACCCGCGAAGTCGATTACCTGTGCGCCGAAGAGTGGGTGACACAACCGCAGGACGTGCTGTGGCGCCGCACCAAGCTTGGCCTGTTCACCACCGAGCAGGAGCAGGAAAACCTGCAACGCTACCTGTCCAAGGTCGAGCAGAGCCGCAGCAAGATCGAAGCCGCCTGACCGCCCTACCGTGTAGGAGCGAGCTTGCTCGCGAAAAACCTGAGAACGCCGCGTTTATTCAGCCTAAACGCGGCGTTTTTGCGTTTTTCGCGAGCAAGCTCGCTCCTCCAGGCTATTCGGTTTTCCGAACAAGCTCCTGTGCGCTATTCGGTTTGCCGGACCGGCCACCAAAAATATCGCCGAAACAAAAAGTTAATTTCCATATAAATCATGCAGTTATCCTTTTATTTTCGGTATGGCACGACTCATGCTCTACACTCTTCAACGATTGCCTGAGGCGCCTTAGGAGCCGTCACGGGCAGTCGCTGTACAAGAGAGCCGTTCAGCTGGCTTCATAAAAAAAACAAATGTCGAGGAAGTATTGATGCGCATCGTTCCCCATATCCTGGGCGCAGCTATCGCTGCTGCTCTGATCAGCACTCCAGTTTTTGCCGCCGAACTCACCGGCACACTGAAGAAAATCAACGACTCCGGCACCATCACTCTCGCTCACCGCGACAGCTCCATTCCGTTTTCCTACATCGCGGATGGTTCGGGCAAACCCGTGGGCTACTCCCACGACATCCAGTTGGCCGTCGTCGAGCAGCTGAAAAAAGACCTGAACAAACCCGACCTCAAAGCCAAGTACAACCTGGTGACCTCGCAAACCCGTATCCCGCTGATCCAGAACGGCACCGCGGATCTGGAGTGCGGCTCCACCACCAACAACACCGAACGCGCCCAGCAAGTTGATTTCACCGTCAACATCTTCGAAATCGGCACCCGTTTGCTGGTCAAGAAAGACAAGGAAGGCAAGCCGTCCTACGCTGACTTTGCCGACCTGAAAGGCAAAAACGTGGTGACCACCGCCGGCACCACGTCGGAGCGCATCATCAAGGCGATGAACGCCGACAAGCAGATGGGCATGAACGTCATCTCCGCCAAAGACCACGGCGAATCCTTCCAGATGCTCGAAAGCGGCCGCGCCGTTGCATTCATGATGGACGACGCCCTGCTGGCCGGTGAAGAAGCCAAGGCCAAGAAGCCTGATGACTGGGTCATTACCGGTACTCCACAGTCATTCGAAGCCTACGCTTGCATGGTTCGCAAAGGCGACCCGGACTTCAAGAAAGCCGTGGATGACGCCATTGTCGCCCTGTACAAGTCTGGCGAGATCAACAAGATCTACGCCAAATGGTTCGAAAGCCCGATCCCACCAAAGGGCCTGAACCTGAACTTCCCGATGAGCGACAAGGTCAAGGAGCTGATCGCTAACCCTAGCGACAAACCAGCGCCAGAAGTAAAAATCTGATACCTGACTAAGCTTATGTCCTGAGGGAGCCAACCCTCCCTCAGGCGTCTGTAATTACCTGCTGGTTTTAACTTGGAACACTCGACCTGGCGGTTTTCGAGCCGATCGTGTGTGCCTGGCGTTCAACGTCAGGCGGGAACGGATCTTCCCCAAGCGGGTGCTTGTACATCGATCGATCTCGAGGGGAGACCCTAATGAATTACAACTGGGACTGGGGCGTGTTCTTCAAGTCCACCGGCGTGGGCAGCGAGACTTATCTCGACTGGTACCTCTCCGGGCTGGGCTGGACCATCGCCATCGCTATCGTGGCATGGATTATCGCCTTGCTGCTGGGCTCCATTCTGGGGGTCATGCGCACTGTGCCAAACCGCCTCGTATCGGGCATCGCGACCTGCTACGTGGAACTGTTTCGTAACGTGCCGCTGCTGGTTCAGCTGTTCATCTGGTACTTCCTGGTACCGGACATGCTGCCGCAGAACCTGCAGGACTGGTACAAACAAGACCTGAACCCGACCACCTCGGCCTACCTGAGCGTCGTGGTGTGCCTGGGCCTGTTCACCGCCGCCCGTGTGTGTGAACAAGTGCGTACCGGTATCCAGGCGCTGCCACGCGGCCAGGAATCCGCGGCGCGCGCCATGGGCTTCAAGCTGCCGCAGATCTACTGGAACGTGCTGCTGCCCCAGGCTTACCGCATCATCATTCCGCCGCTTACCTCGGAATTCCTCAACGTGTTCAAGAACTCCTCCGTGGCGTCCTTGATCGGCTTGATGGAACTGCTGGCGCAAACCAAACAGACCGCCGAGTTCTCGGCCAACCTGTTTGAAGCCTTCACCCTGGCCACGCTGATCTACTTCACCCTGAACATGAGCCTGATGCTGCTGATGCGCGTGGTCGAGAAGAAAGTCGCAGTGCCCGGCCTGATCTCCGTGGGGGGCAAATAATGGACTTCGATTTCAGCGGCATCATCCCCGCTATTCCAGGCCTGTGGAACGGCATGGTCATGACCTTGAAGCTGATGGTCATGGGCGTGGTCGGCGGCATCATCATCGGGACTATCCTGGCCCTGATGCGCTTGTCGTCCAACAAACTGCTGTCCCGCGTGGCCGGCGCCTACGTGAACTACTTTCGCTCGATCCCCTTGCTGCTGGTGATCACCTGGTTCTACCTGGCGGTGCCGTTCGTGTTGCGCTGGATCACGGGTGAAGACACCCCGATCGGCGCATTCACCTCCTGCGTCGTGGCGTTCATGATGTTCGAAGCCGCGTACTTCTGCGAAATCGTACGAGCCGGTGTGCAGTCGATTCCCAAGGGCCAGATGGCGGCGGCACAAGCCATGGGCATGACCTACGGCCAGACCATGCGCCTGATCATCCTGCCCCAGGCGTTCCGCAAGATGACACCGTTGCTGCTGCAACAGTCGATCATCCTGTTCCAGGACACTTCCCTGGTCTACACCGTGGGCCTGGTGGACTTCCTCAACTCCGCCCGCTCCAACGGCGACATCATCGGCCGCTCCAATGAGTTCCTGATCTTTGCCGGTGTCGTCTACTTCATCATCAGCTTTTCCGCCTCGCTGCTGGTCAAGCGTCTGCAAAAAAGGTTTGCCGTATGATCTCTATCAAGAACATCAACAAGTGGTATGGCGACTTCCAGGTGCTGACCGATTGCAGCACCGAGGTTAAAAAAGGCGAAGTGATCGTGGTGTGCGGGCCATCCGGCTCGGGCAAATCCACCCTGATCAAGTGCGTCAACGCACTGGAACCGTTCCAGAAAGGTGACATCGTGGTCGACGGCACCTCCATCGCCGACCCGAAGACCAACCTGCCAAAACTGCGTTCGCGCGTGGGCATGGTGTTCCAGCACTTCGAGCTGTTCCCGCACCTGACCATCACCGAAAACCTGACCATCGCGCAGATAAAGGTGCTGGGCCGCAGCAAGGAAGAAGCCACCAAGAAGGGCCTGCAACTGCTCGACCGCGTGGGCTTGTCGGCACACGCCCACAAGCACCCTGGCCAGCTCTCCGGTGGCCAGCAACAACGTGTGGCGATTGCTCGCGCCCTGGCCATGGACCCGATCGTCATGCTGTTCGACGAACCGACCTCGGCGCTGGACCCGGAAATGGTCAACGAAGTGCTCGACGTGATGGTGCAACTGGCCCACGAAGGCATGACCATGATGTGCGTGACCCACGAGATGGGCTTTGCGCGCAAAGTGGCCGACCGCGTGATCTTCATGGACGCCGGCAAGATCATCGAAGACTGCCCGAAAGAAGAGTTCTTCGGCGACATCAGCGCCCGCTCCGAACGTGCGCAGCACTTCCTTGAGAAAATCCTGCAGCACTAAAAGCAACTCGCTCCTACAGTTGGCAGGCGAGAAGTAGCTGACCCAAGGCATCTGTGATGAAATGCGACCCCAATCAATATCGCGCCGCGCCGCCATCACTTGCCGTGAAGCCTCGTCTGATACGCCAACTGTTCCTGCCGCCGTTGATCATCGCCCTGATGGTCGGCCTGGGTTATATCGGCTTCTGGGTCAGTGACTACTACGGCATCCGCACCCTCAGCGACAATGGCGAACGCCAGTTGGAGCTGCACGCCCGCACCGTCGAAAGCGAACTGAGCAAGTACACCTACCTCCCCAGCCTGCTGGAACTGGAGTCCAGTGTTTCCCAACTGCTCGCCGACCCGAACCAGGAAACCCGCAAGACGGTCAACGACTACCTCGAAGGCCTGAACCGCCGCAGTCGCAGCCGCGCCATCTATGTGATGGATACCACCGGCCGCGTGCTGGCCACCAGTAACTGGCGCGATGCCGACAGTTACCAAGGTGAGGACCTGTCTTTTCGCGCCTATTTTCAGAATGCCGTACGCGGCCAGCCCGGCCGTTTCTACGGCATCGGCAGCACCAACGGCGAGCCCGGCTATTACCTGGCCCATGGCCTGGAAGAACACGGCAAGATCATCGGCGTCGCCGTGGTCAAGGTGCGCCTCGAAGCCCTTGAAGAACGCTGGCAACGTGCGCGCCTTGAAGCCTTCGTAAGCGACGAGAACGGCATCATTATTCTTTCCAGCGACCCGGCGCGTCGCCTCAAGGCCGTACGCCCGCTGAGCGATGACACCAAGGACCGCCTGGCCCACAGCCTGCAATATTACTGGGCGACGCTCAATGAACTGCAACCCCTGGCCCGTGAGCGCCTGAACGAAGGCACCGAGAAACTGACCTTCCCGGCCAACACCGAAGTGGTCAACGACCAGCACGCCGTCAGCTACCTGGCGCAAACACGCCCGCTCAACGACACGCCGTGGAATTTCACCCTGCTCACCCCACTTAACGACCTGCGCCGCGCCGCGATCAACCAGGGCATCCTGGTGGCCGTCGCCTTTGGCCTGGTCGCCTTCCTGCTGATCGCCTGGAACGAACGGCGCAAGGTCATCGCCACCCGCCTCGCTGCGCGGGAAGCCTTGCAGGAAGCCAACAGCCAGCTTGAGCGGCGGATCGCCGAGCGCACCGCCGACTTGCGCGCCAGCAACGAACGGCTCAAGGGCCAGATTCGCGAACGACGCCAGGCCGAAGAAACCCTGCGCCACGCCCAGGACGAACTGGTTCAGGCCGGCAAACTCGCAGCCATCGGCCAGATGTCCACCAGCATTGCCCACGAACTGAACCAGCCGCTGGCGGCCTTGCGCACGCTGTCGGGCAACACCGTACGCTTCCTTGAGCGCGGCGCCCTGGACACCGCCAGCACCAACCTCAAGACCATTAACGAACTGATCGACCGCATGGGTCGCATCACCGCCAGCCTGCGTTCCTTTGCCCGACGCGGTGACGACCAGGGCGAGGCCAGCCTCGGCAAAGCCGTGGACGCCGCGTTCCAGGTGCTCGGCGCGCGCCTGGACAGCCTGCCGTTGACCGTGCACCGTGATTTTGCCAATGCCCAATTGCAGATCGACCAGACTCGCCTGGAGCAGATCCTGGTCAACCTGATCGGCAACGCCCTCGATGCGATGCAGGCCCAAGCGGCGCCGCAACTGTGGTTGGAAGGCCAGAGCGGCGATGGCAAATACCGCCTGTTGGTGCGTGACAATGGCCACGGCATCGATCCCGAAGCACGCAAGCATTTGTTCGAACCCTTTTTTACCACCAAGCCCGGCGAACAAGGCCTGGGCCTGGGCCTGACCCTTTCCGCGAGCCTCGCGGCCGCCACCGGCGGCAGCCTGGCCGTGGAACATCCGGCCAATGGTGGTACCGCCTTTGTCCTGAACCTGCCATTGGTGGGCGCTCAACGAGTTGAGTCGACATGAATACACAAGCCCAAGACCTCACCGTCCTGATCGTCGAAGACGACCCCCATGTACTGCTCGGTTGCCAGCAAGCACTGGCGCTGGAAGACATTACCAGCGTCGGCGTGGGCAGCGCCGAAGAAGCGCTCAAGCGCATCGGCGAAAACTTTGCCGGCATCGTCATCAGCGACATCCGCTTGCCGGGCATCGACGGCCTGGAACTGCTGACCCGCCTCAAGGCCCTGGATAAAAGCCTGCCGGTGGTGTTGATCACAGGCCATGGCGATATCTCCATGGCGGTGGGCGCCATGCGTAACGGCGCCTACGACTTCATGGAAAAACCCTTCTCGCCCGAACGCCTGGTGGACGTGGCACGCCGCGCCCTGGAACAACGCGGGCTGGCGCGGGAAGTCTGGTCGCTACGTCGGCAACTGGCCGAGCGCGACTCGCTGGAAGGCCGCATCATCGGCCGCTCGCCGGCCATGCAAAACCTGCGCGAACTGATTGCTAATGTCGCCGATACCTCGGCCAACGTGCTGATCGAAGGCGAGACCGGCACCGGCAAAGAACTGGTCGCGCGTTGCCTGCATGATTTCAGCCGGCGCCACACCCACCAGTTCGTTGCCCTCAACTGCGGTGGCCTGCCGGAAAACCTGTTTGAAAGCGAGATTTTTGGCCACGAAGCCAACGCCTTCACCGGCGCCGGCAAACGTCGCATCGGCAAGATCGAGCATGCCCATCAAGGCACGCTGTTCCTCGATGAAGTAGAGAGCATGCCGATCAACCTGCAGATCAAATTGCTGCGAGTGCTGCAAGAACGCACGTTGGAACGCCTGGGTTCGAACCAGAGCGTGGCGGTGGATTGCCGGGTGATCGCCGCTACCAAGTCCGACCTCGACGAGTTGAGCCGCGCCAGCCAGTTCCGCAGCGACCTGTACTATCGCCTCAACGTCGTCACCCTGGAACTGCCGCCCCTGCGCGAGCGGCGTGAAGACATCCTGCAACTGTTCGAGCACTTCCTGCAGCAATCGTCGCTACGCTTCGACCGCGCCGTGCCGGAGCTGGACAACCAGACCCTGTCCAGCCTGATGAGCCACGATTGGCCAGGCAACGTGCGTGAGCTGCGCAACGTCGCCGAACGCTTCGCCCTCGGCCTGCCCGCCTTCAAAAAAAGCGGCGCCGGCAGCGGCAGCCAAGGGGTTGCCTTTACCGAGGCGGTGGAAGCCTTTGAGCGCAACCTGCTCAACGATGCCCTGCAACGCAGCGGCGGCAACCTGACCCAGGCCAGCCAGGAACTGGGGATGGCCAAGACCACCCTGTTCGACAAGGTCAAGAAATACGGGTTGAGTCACTGATGGATCTGTTCTTGAAGGCTGCGCTTGGCGCCGCAGTGGTGCTGATCCTGGCGGCGCTGGCCAAGACCAAAAACTATTACATCGCAGGCTTGGTGCCGCTGTTTCCCACTTTTGCGCTGATCGCCCATTACATCGTCGGCAAAGGCCGTTCGATTGAGGATTTGAAGACCACGATCCTGTTCGGGATGTGGTCAATCATTCCCTACTTTGTGTATTTGGCGACGCTGTATGTGATGGTGGATCGAATGCGGTTGGAGGCATCGCTGGCAGTCGCTGCCGTGGCCTGGTTGATGGCCGCGACGGTGCTGGTCAGCGTGTGGGTACGCCTCCACACCTGACACAACGCGGCAGATCGTTCCCACGCTCCCGCGTGGGAATGCAGCCAACGACGCTCCGCGTCCACGCGCGTGACGCAGAGCGTCACCAGCGGCACTCCCACGCGAAGCGTGGGAGCGATCATCGCAGGCAAGCCAGCTCCCACACTCAGATCAGCGCACGATCTTGTCTACCTGAATACCCAGCTTCTTCAGGCGATACCAGAAGCTCCTCTCGGAAATCCCGATCCGCTGCGCCGCTGCCGCCTGCACCCCATTGCTCTCCTGCAGCGCCGCAAGGATGTAGGCTTTCTCCACTTCGGCCAGCGCCGCATCCAGATCCCGCGGCACCCCCGGCCCGTCGCTGAGGATCGCGGTCACATCGCCTTCGCTCGGCTTGGAAGCAAACAGATACCCCGGCAAATCAATATCCTCGATCACCGATGAAGCCGCCACGATGGTTGCGCGCTCCACGCAGTTTTGCAGCTCGCGGATGTTGCCCGGCCAGTGATACGCCGCCATGGCTTGCAAGGCCTCGGGGCTGAAGCCGGTGATGCGTTTGCCGGTGGTCGCGCTCAGGGTGTGGGCGAAGTGGCGCGCCAGGGGCGCGATGTCTTCCACGCGTTCGCGCAAGGACGGCAACGGAATCGGGAAGACATTGAGGCGGTAATACAGGTCTTCGCGAAACTCCTTGGCCGCCACCGCATCCAGCAGGTTCTTGTTGGTGGCGGCAATTACCCGTACATCCACCTTGCGCTCGCGGGGGTCGCCTACCGGCTCGATAACCCGCTCCTGCAAGGCGCGCAGAATCTTGGCCTGCAACGCCAAGGGCATATCACCCACCTCATCCAGAAACAGCGTGCCCTTGTCGGCCTGCATGAAGCGCCCTACCCGGTCAGCCACGGCGCCGGTGAACGCGCCTTTGCGATGGCCAAACATCTCGCTTTCCAGCAGGCCTTCCGGAATGGCCGCGCAATTGACCGCCACGAAGGGTTGGTCGGCACGGCTGCCATGCTTGTGGATGGCACGGGCGACCATTTCCTTGCCAGTGCCGCTTTCGCCGGTCAGCAGGATGGTGGCGTTGCTGTCACGCACCGAATCCACCGCCTGGAGCACCTGGCGAAACGCCGGGCTGTCGCCCACCAGGCTGTCGAACTGCGCATGCTCGTCCAGCTCGGCACGCATGCGCGCGTTGTCGCGCATGATGTCGCGAAATTGCAGGGCCTTGGCCACGGTGATGTCCAGCTCGTCAATGTCGAACGGCTTGGCAATGTAGTCATAGGCGCCGTTACGCATCGACTGCACGGCGTTTTTCACCGTGCTGTAGGCCGTCATCACGATTACCGGCAGGGTCGGATAACGCACCTTGATCTCGGCCAGCAACGCCGGCCCGTCCATGCCCGGCATGCGCCAGTCGCTGATGACCAGGTCGATGTCCTCCTCCCCCAGCACCTTGAGCGCGTGCAAGCCATTGCCCGCGCTGAACACCTGGATGCCGTTCTGGCTCAAGGCCTGGGTCAGCAGATCACAGAGCTTGGGCTCGTCGTCGACCACCAATACGTTATGCGTCATGCCCGTCCTCATCTTCACCGTCGTCTTCACCGTCAGCCGGAATGTACAGGCTGAAGGTCGCGCCGGCATCTTTCTCGCTGGCGCATTCGATGCTGCCGTCGTGACTTTCCATGATCGAATAGACTTTGGCCAGGCCCAGGCCTGTGCCCGAGGCCTTGGTGGTGACAAATGGCGTAAAGATACGCTCCACCATGTCCGCAGGGATGCCCTCGCCGGTATCGGCGATGCTGATCACGGTGTTGTCGCCCACGCTGCGAATGCCCAGGGTCAGGCGCCCGCCGTCGGGCATCGCGTCGATGGCGTTGAGAATCAGGTTGAGACAGGCCTGTTTGAGCTGCTTGGCATCGGCGTAGATCGTCGCGCCAGGCGCCTGGTCGTCGATATGGGCATCAATGCGATGGCTACTCAGCTCCGGGCCGCAGAATCCGAGGATTTCTTCCACCAGGGCGCGTGCCGGTTGCTGCACGCGTATCGGCGGGTTGGGCTTGGCGAAATCGAGGAATTCGGTAATCAGGTCGTTGATGCGGCTGACTTCGCTGATGACATATTCCAGGTGACGCTTGTCGGTTTCCGCCAGGTCAGCGCGCCGATGCAACAGTTGGGTGGCGGTCTTGATGATGCCCAGTGGGTTGCGAATTTCGTGAGCCAGGCCCATGGCGACTTCACCCAGGGCATGCAAGCGGTCACGCCGACGCAGTTGGGCTTCCAGATGGTGCAACTCGCCCAGGCGTTCGGTCATGTGGTTGAAGGTGCTGCTCAATTGCGCCAGTTCGTCACCGCCACTGACCACCACACGGTGCGCATAACTGCCCGAGATCACCGCATCCACGCCCTGGGACAAATCGCGCAGGGGCTTGGTCAGGCGCCGCGACACCAACAACCCGGCCGCCAGTGACAGCGCCGAGCTGACCAGGAAGATCAGCACGAACAGGTTGCTCTGGTTCACCAACCCCACCAGGCTGGTGTGGCGTAGCAGGCCGCTGAAGATCACGCCTTGCAACTCGCCGGCGTCATTGAAAATCGGCCAGTACAAACCGCTGTATTGGTTAGTGAACTGTTCGCTGGGCTGCTTGGTGCTACGTAGGTAGGCCTCGACATTCTTGGGGATGCGCGAGGGGTGATTGGCGAAGCGCTGGGTGGAAAATATTTCGGAAAACCCTGCAGGGTTGGCCAGGTACAAACGCAGGTCTAGGGAATGCACATCGGCCACGCTGGTGAGGAAACTGCTGTCCAGGTAAGTGGCGACCAGCAACAGGTAATCCACGCCGTCACGGCTGGTTTCAAAGGTGGACACCACCAGGCCCGTGCTCACGCCGGCGACCTGCACGGTTTGCAGCACCGCGTTGCTGGTGAGGTTGATCTGCCTGACGATGTCATCGGCGGCCGTGCTGAACATCACTTTGCGGTCGCTGGTGCGAATCAGCGCGACCACGTCGATATCGGTGGCATCGGCAATGTCGGCGGTGAGCCGGTCATGCCGCTCGGCATTTTTGGACGATGGCGGGCTGGTGTAGCGCAGGAACAGCTTGGCCATGCGTGCGTTGTCGTGAAGGATGTCGCCGATTTCGTCCTTGACGATCTTGGTCGACTCTTGCAGCCAGATCCGCACGTTACTGTCGAAAATCTGCGACAGCGTGGTGGCGGCCAGTTCAGCCGCGATCATGGTGGGGATCACGCTGACCAGCCAGAACGCCAGCACCAGCTTGCGCTGGACGCTCCAACGCGAGATGGCAAAGGGGCGGGCTTTCTGGCGGGTCTTGGTAATCATCAGGTTTCGCTTATCGCAGCAGCCATGGCAGGGTCGGAACGATCCGGTCGAATAAACAGTTTTACAAGCTTGAGCAGGCCGTTGACCAGCCGGTTGCGGTGGCGGAAGAACAGGCTGTTGCCCTCGAACTCGCACCCCAGGCGCAGTTTACTGGCATACCCGGCCTGGCCGCACTCGTACACCGGAATACAGTGTTCAATACAGTAGTCGACATTGGTCAACCAGCTACGGAAGTACAGGTTGTACTCGCGGCTGAACTCAAGGTCATGACCAAAGAACTTGTCCACCAGCCGATGCTCATCCAGCAGGATCAGGTTGAACGCCACCAGGCGCTCGTCCACCCAGTACAGAACACAGACCGCCCGCTCATGCAGGTGTTCGAGTACCCCCGTGAAGTAACCGGCGGGCAGGCGTTCGAACTGCAAGTCTGCGCGCGCAAGCGTGGCTTCATATAGGCGCATGACCTCGGGCAGCACGTCATCGATATTGCGCCGCCACTCGACCCGCGGCCCTGGTGCGCGCAGTTTGCGGCGCAGGTCCTTGCGCGTGGATTTGCCCAGCGACCCCAGGTAGGCATCCACCGAGCCATAAGGCAGCGGCAACACCCCCGTGGGCAAGCTGGGCATGCTTTGAAAACCTGCGGCAATGCAGCTCTGGGCCCAATGCGGGTCATTGGTGGGCGCATCCTTGACCGCCAGCAAGCCGATACCGAGCGCGTCGGCATCGCTGCGCGCAGCCGCCAGTAATTGCTGCAACAGCAACGGGCGCTGGGATTCGGGCACATGGCTGGCGACACCGGCATCACAGCGTTCAGCCACCGGCGAACCGATGGCGTACAACGCCAGTTGCAAAACCCCCGGCCACAGCCGCTCCAGGCGCTCGGTCAAGCGCTTGCCGGCCCCCGACACGGTGGTGTCGAGGCGATAATGGGTGACGAACGCGGCCGCCACCGCCACCAGCGTTTGATCCTCAAAGACCGCCAGGTAACGCCACTGGAAGTCATCGATCGCGGCGTTTTCCACGGCCAGGTAATAGTCCCAATCCTCCAGGGCACCGGAAAAACAATCGTTCCAGGCATCGCGCTGGATAGCCCGGATGGTCGGGTAGGCTTGGGTGGTTATCACAGATTGCCCTTATTTCTCGATCCAATGTGGGAGCTGGCTTGCCTGCGATGCAGGCGCCTGGGTACGTCAGGCAGACCTGAGTGATGCCATCGCAGGCAAGCCAGCTCCCACAGGGGCCTGCGTTGATTTTAGAACTGCGTGCTGCTCGACAAACCTGGCACTCAACTCGATCACGCGGCGGTACTGCAAATCGACCGTGATCATGTGGTAGCAGTTGTCCAACAGGATCTTGGTCACCGGCCCGCCGAGGTGGCGCTCCACGTAATCGGCGTTCCAGCGGCTGGTGATGTCGTCCTCGATGGAATGCAGCACCAGCGCCGGCACTTTGATCTGGGGCATGCGCTTCCTGACCACGGCGTTCATACGGTGCAGCTCGCGCACGGTGATGCCTTCCATGGTCAGCAACCCCGCCTCGCTGCTTTCGCCTTCCTTCATCTGCCGCTCGACGATGGCCCGCAGGCGCTCGTTCTTGATGCCGTAGGGCGGCTTCTCTTCGAAGCTGCAAATGTGTACGCCGAACGGAATTTTCATCAGCAAGGGCGTGAGAAACGCCAGTTTGTTGATGCTCCAGCCGTCGTACTTCAAGGTGGTGGAATACATCAGCAACCCGGCAACTTGCCCTGGGTGTTCGGACGCCACATACATCGACATCACGGCCCCCATGGACAAACCGCCGA
>NZ_SMOF01000001.1:1358996-1453765 GCF_018135665.1 Pseudomonas sp. B2021 | reverse complement strand
TGGAGGACGTTGTCGATGACATCGGTGGGGGTAATGGTCCCGTCGAAGTCACACACGATATGCCAGTTGATCATCTGCCTTTCCTTTAGGTAAAGGGCCTTGGAGGAGCGCGCTGTATGCGCTTGCCAAGGGATAGAGCAGGGACTGTGCCAACTGGCGAAAACCCCGCAGGGCTGGGGGTTGGCGCGAAATGCGCAGCGATATATGTCGCAGGAGCTACAATTTTTGTAGCTTGCTACAAACAACATGAGTGCTTGCGCAGGCGCGCCGGTTTGCGCGTTCATGCGCGCCTGCCCACCTTCAGGAAACGTCCCCATGTCCAAGTTCGCTGCTGCTGTATTCACCGGTTTACTTGGAGGGTGGGGCCTTTGCAGTGCCGCATGGGCAGAGGGCATCACGGGCGATGTGGGCGCGGGCCTCAGCTATCAGCCCCACGACCCCAGCGGCAGCCGCTACGAAACCCGGCCTGTGCCGTACCTGGACCTGGATTGGGGTGACGTCAGCCTGAGCACCGATGACGGCCTCACCTGGAGCGCCCTGGATACCCACGGCCTTACCGCTGGCCCCTATATCAACTACCTTTCGGGGCGCACCTCCAACGGCGAGTTGCAAGGCCTGCGCAACGTGTCGGACATGGCGGAAGTGGGCGGTTTCGTCCAATACGCCCCGGCCAATTTCTGGCGGGTCTACGCGCAATTGGGCCAGGCCGTGGGCGGCGGGCATTCCCAGAGCGGCGCCCTGGGTAAAATCGGCGGCGAACTGGGTTACCCCTTGGGTGGAGGGATTATCGGCAGCAGCGGCCTGGTTGCGCATTTTGCCGATGCGCGCCAGACCAATACCTTTTTCGGCGTAGACAACAACGAAGCTGTCGCCTCGGGCTTACGGCCGTATAACGCGAGCGGCGGCTTTCAGAACGTGACGCTGAGTCAAAGTTTTTCCTTCCCCCTGGCGCCCCATTGGTCACTGCTGACCAGTGCCAGCTGGGTACACCTGGTGGGGTCGGCGGCCAAGAGCAGCATCGTCAAAGAGGCTGGCCAGGTGAATCAGGGCCAGGTGCAGACGGCGATCAGCTACACCTTCGACTGAATTACCCGGGAGCAAAATGTGGGAGCGGGCTTGCTCGCTAAAGCAGTGTGTCAGTCAGCTAATATTTAACTGATCCACCGCATTCGCGAGCAAGCCCGCTCCCACATTGGGCCTGCGTTCATAGCACTATTTTCAGTGTTCTTCGCCCTCAGCCAAAAGGGCGATACCACCGATAATCACCACCACGCCTACCCAATGCAACGCGCTGATGTGCTCGCCCAGCCCCAGCCAAGAACCCAGCAATACGGCCACAAACACCAGCGAACTCAGCGGAAACGCCAGGGACAAACTGCTACGCCGCAGAATCAGCATCCACACAAAAAACGCCCCGAGATAGCTGGCAATCGCCGCCAGAATTCCCGGGTTGCGCGCCACGTCCACCAGCCATTGCCAACTGAAGTCCATCGGCCCCAATTGATCGCCGGCCACCTTGGTGAACAATTGCCCTGCGCTTTCGGTGGCGATCAGCAATGCCCATAGCACCAGGGTGCCAAGCCGCCCATGCAGCCAGCCAGTATTGATTGTCTGCGTTGTCATGCCTGGTTCCCCGCGATTGCTACCAACATCACACCCAACGTGATCACCAACGTGCCCAGCCAGCGACGTCGGCTGACGGTTTCCTTGAGCACCACCCTGCCCGCCAACACCACCAGGCAATAGGCCAACGCCGCCAGCGGAAACAGCAGACTCAAGGGCGCACGGGACAGCGCTTCGAGCCAGACAAAAAACTCAATCACATAGGCGCCGACGCCGGCCCACAACAGCGGCGCATTGAACACCTGGCCCCAGAACGCACGCAGGCGAAAACCGCCATCGAGTTGCGGCAAACGGTCCACGCCCAATTTGAAACACAGCTGGCCAATCACATCGAGGACGATGGAAAACGCCAGTAACAACACCACGGTCAGGGTCACGGGAACAGCTCCTCAAACAGGTCGATCAAGGCTTCATTGGTTGCAGCATTACGCTGCAAGTCTTGCGGGCTCCAGCGCTCCGGTGGCGGCTGATCAGACTTGGCTTCCCAGCGCTTGAACGCGTTGCTGAACGCCGGCGTGGCGAACTCACCGCAGACGTCGATGCCAATGATGCGTTTACCCGCCGCCAACGCCCGCAGGGCCTGGAGCAAATGGGTCAGGCGCATGCCGCCCTGGTCCCAGTTGGTGGCGGCGTCTTCACTGGCCAGCACATCTTTGTCGATGGTGATCCAGATCGCTTCGGTGGGCAGGCTGGCAATCATCTGGTCGAGGAAAGCCGCCCAATCCAGGTCCGCCAAGTTGCGCCAATGCAGGTGGTTTTCCTGTTGCTGGTGGCCGGCGCCGTCCCCCACCCGGCCCCAGACCTTGGACGGCGGATGCTGCCAGGGAAACAACTGCAAACGCCCGCGCTTGAGGGCGCCAAGGTTGCCGCCGCGCAGTTGCGGGTTATGCAGGTCATCGCTGCACGGGCCGAGGGTGACGATGCGTTGGATCGCCGGCATCTTCAGCGCCCGGTTGACCCACGAACCGCAGTGCCGCTTGGGCGCAAAGCGCACCCAGTCGGGGTGGTTGTCAAAGTGGATCAGGCTGATGGGCTCTTTGAGGTCGGCCAAAAAGGCCGGCGTAAGGTGGTGATAATCGCCGGAGCCAACAAACAGGATTTCCGGGCGCGCGTCACGGGGCCGAGGCCGCTGGGCCAGGCGCTCGACGAAACGTTTCCAGGTTTTTTCGGTGGACCACAAACGCAATTTCGGGCCCAGGTCCAGCAGGTCCAGGCGCGTGGCCCGACCGCTGGCCAACCGCCGGGCAATCGGTGCCTGGCCGGTGAGGCTGTGGTCAAGGTCAAGAATGTTCAAGGTAAGTTTCACCCCTAATGGCAGCGCCCAACCGCAGGCCGGTTGGGCTTTAGGGGGGTAATGCAAGGGATGGGCCAGCGCTTGGATGAGCGCCATTTTTGCAAACAATGAGTATCAAGTGTGGGAGCTGGCTTGCCTGCGATAACGGTGTGTCAGCCAGCCCATTTGCAACTGACAGTCCGCTATCGCAGGCAAGCCAGCTCCCACATTTTGCTCCGTGTTCGGTTTCAGGATTTGGATTCGTTGATGATCTGGCGAATCGCGCCGACGAAGGCTTCAGCCGGTTGCCCACCGCTCACCGCATATTGGTCATTGAAGACAATGGTCGGCACCGAACTCACCCCTCGGGAAACCCACAGCTGTTCCTGCTCACGGACTTCGGCGGCGTATTCATCGCTGGCAAGAATCTCGGCGGCGCGCGCAGTGTCCAGCCCTACGCTCTCGGCGATGATCGCCAGGGTCGCGTGATCGGAAGGGTCCTGGCCATCGCTGAAATACGCCTTGAACAGCGCTTCCTTGAGGTTGTACTGCAAGCCTTCCAACCCAGCCCAATGCAATAGGCGGTGCGCGTCGAAGGTGTTGTAGATACGGCTCTGGCCATCGGTGCGAAAAGCAAAGCCCAACGCGGCGCCCATGTCACGGATACGCGCACGATTAGCCTGGGACTCTTCAGCCGTGGAGCCGTACTTTTCGGTAATGTGCTCGACGATGTTCTGACCTTCGGCGGGCATGTTCGGGTTCAGTTCGAACGGTTGAAAATGAATCTCGGCCTGCACCTCGCTGCCGAGCTGGTCGAGGGCTTCGGTCAAGCCGCGCAGGCCGATGATGCACCAGGGGCAGGATACGTCGCTGACGAAATCGATTTTCAGGGGAGTACTCATGGTGGGCAACCTCGCAGGCAGTCATGCGCATAAAGGTTGCACGATACACCACCTTCACAGCACCTTCGAAGGCTCGCTCAAATCGATCTGCGCCCAATGCGCGCCATCCTGGCGATGGGCTTGCAGGTAGGGCAACACCGCCGCCAACAAGGGCGCCTTGAACGCTTCCTGAAAACGGTGGGCCAGGCCGGGAATCAATTTCAACTGGCTGCCCTGGATATGCGCGGCCAGGTGCACGCCGTGCATCACCGGCAGCAAGGGGTCGGCGGTGCCGTGGACGACCAACGCAGGCACGCGCAGTTGGTTGAGCAAGGGCACACGGCTCGGCTCGGCCAGGATCGCCATGATCTGGCGCTTCACGCCTTCGGGGTTGAAGGCGCGGTCATAGGACAGCGCCGCCTGGTGCAGCAACGCCTGGCGATCGTCCTTGATATCCGGGCTGCCCAACGCCGCGAGCAAATCCGCCTGTTGCTCCAGCGCCACCTCACGGTTGGGCGCGCTGCGCCGCGACAGCAATTGCACCAGCGCCGCGTTCGGCGCGGGCAGGCCCTCGGCGCCGGAGCTGGTCATGATCAGGGTCAGGCTTTCCACACGCTGTGGCGCCATGGCCGCCAGGTGTTGAGCGATCATGCCGCCCATGCTCGCGCCGAGTACGTGAAATTGCTGCACCTGCAGCGCATCCATCAACCCCAGCGCGTCGTCGGCCATATCAGTCAAGGTATAAGGCGCGGCCACCGGCAGGCCGAGTTTGTAGCGCAGCACTTCGAAAGTCAGGTTGGCGCTCGCCGGCGCCTGCCGCCAAGTGGACAAGCCCACATCGCGGTTGTCGTAGCGAATCACCCGGAAACCTTGTTCGCACAGGGCCACCACCACTTCATCCGGCCAGTGAATCAACTGCCCGCCCAGGCCCATCACCAACAGCAACGCAGGGTCGGACGCACGGCCGATACTTTGATAGGCGATGCTCACCTGAGCCAGGTCGACCGTTTGGGTCGGGACATTGACATCACATCGAGAAGCCGCAAAGGACGGCAGGCCGAACAGTAGAGCGGCCACAAAAAACAACGCACGCATGAAAAACACCAAAACGCAGAACCCCAGTAGAGCGCGAGTCTGATGAAGTTTGTTCAAGCGCGCTGCCACAGTTCGATGACAGTTTGATGAAGAGCGCCCAGTGGTCATGGTCGACACGCTCCACAACATGAGACAAAATCAAGCAATCCGTTTTAATCGCAAATTTTCTTCATGGAGCGCCTGTGCTCGAAATCCGTCACTTGAAAACCCTGCACGCCTTGCGCGAAGCCGACAGCCTGGTGGAGGCCGCCGAACGCCTGCACTTGACCCAGTCCGCCCTCTCCCACCAGTTCAAAGAGCTGGAAGAGCGCCTGGGTATGCCGCTGTTCGTGCGCAAGACCAAACCGGTGCGTTTCACCAGCGCCGGCCTGCGCCTGCTGCAATTGGCCGACGCCACCCTGCCGCTGTTGCGCGGTGCCGAGCGCGATATTGCTCGGCTGGCCGGGGGCACCGCCGGGCGCTTGCACATGGCAATCGAATGCCACAGCTGTTTTCAGTGGCTGATGCCGACCATCGATCAGTTCCGCGATGCCTGGCCGGAAGTCGAGCTGGACCTGGCCTCCGGCTTTGCCTTCGCGCCGCTGCCGGCCCTGGCCCGTGGCGACCTGGACCTTGTGGTGACCTCCGACCCGCTGGAACTGCCGGGCATCACCTACGTGCCGCTGTTCACCTACGAAGCCATGCTGGCGGTGGCCAACCAGCACGCGCTGGCGAACAAGTCTTACATCGTGCCGGAAGACCTGCTGACAGAAACCCTGATCACCTACCCGGTGGAACGTGACCGCCTGGACATCTTCACCCGCTTCCTGGAACCGGCCGACGTTGAACCGGCCCAGGTTCGGACCTCGGAGCTGACCGTGATGATGATGCAACTGGTGGCCAGTGGTCGTGGTGTGTGCGGCATGCCCCACTGGGCGCTGCATGAATACAGCTCGCGCGGGTATGTGAAGGCCAAGCGGTTGGGCGAGAAAGGGTTGTTCGCCACGTTGTATGCGGGCATTCGTGCCGACATGCTCGATGCGCCTTACATGCGCGACTTCTTGCTGACGGCCAAGGACACCTCGTTTTCCACGCTGGATGGCGTCAGCGCGGTGCGTTGAGCGGGCTCTGAGTGTGCGGGCTAGCGTGGGAGCTGGGCTTGCCCGCGATGCTTGCACCGCGGTGTTTCAGTTACACCGTGGTGATGCTATCGCAGGCAAGCCAGCTCCCACAGTCCACCTGCAGTTCGCGCCACATGTGGATCTTGTCGAAGTACTCCACGCCTACCCGCACAGCCAATGGCTCCAGGCCGTACTGAATGAAACCGCAGCGCTGGTAGAGCGCAAAGGCGGCGTCATTGCCGGCGGTGACGGTCAGTTGGATCAATTTGAGGCGCGGGTGGCGACGGGCTTCTTCCAGTGCGGCTTGCACCAGTTGCCGCCCAAGCCCCTGCTGTTGATAAGCCTCGGTCACGTACATGCCGAACAAGGTCACCTTGTGCCGGGCCTTCTCCCGAGGCTCAAATGCAAGGCCGACAATACCCGCCAACTGATCGCCGTCGAAGGCGCCAAACAGCCGGTCCAGCGGGCTGCCGAGGCGCTTTTCCCACCAGCTCAAGGGCATCAAGGCACGTTCGGCCACGCTGGAGGTGAACGCCTGGGGATAAGCGCCATACGCCTGTAGCATCAACGCCCGGTATACGGGTGCGTCGGGAGCCTCCAGCGGGCGAATGATCATGCGTCGATCAGCGACGCGCGGTAGAGCGGCAGGATCGTATCGCGGGTCAGCGGCGCCAATTGCAGGCCGCCATCGCCCGTGGGGTCGATCCAGCGGATTTCTTCAATTTCCGCCGCTGGCGTGACCGCAACGTCGATCTGCACCTGGAACAGCTCGGCCTGCACGGTGAAGCCCGGTTCGTTGGCGGCAGGCGCCGAGAATTGGCCGAGGTACGTGGCGTCCTCGACCTTGATGTGCAGGTTCAGCTCTTCATACAGCTCACGGGCCAGCGCCTGGACGGGTTGTTCGCCTGCGTCGATCTTGCCGCCAGGTTGCATGAACGCCTGGGTGCCGCGCTTGCGCACCAGCAGGGTCTGGCCGGCTTGGTCAATGAGGATGGCGGCGGCGATGCGGATGGTTGAATCATTCATGAAAGAATCGAGGTCTCTTCGGGCTGTTTGATAAATACGCTGTACTTGGCGCCTTCCATCGCTTCGAACGCGATCAATTTGTCCACCAGCGGCAAGTTAAGCACCTTGCCAGCATTGAGCAGCAGCATGCCGTTATCGGCATTGAGGTTACGGGCCAACACCATGCCGGCCTCAAGCTCACGGGTCGTGAGGACTTTGACCGTGGGGTCGCCCAGGGTCACGTCGCTGAGGAAGGTGGCGCAGGCCTGCACAAAATCTTCCACCAACGCCGGGTCATACAGGCGCCCGGCGTACTTGCGGATATACAACAGCGCTTCGTCGCTGTTGAGGTGTCGCTCCAGGATCAAGCCTTTCTGCAATTCGATAAAGTCCACCGCCAGCTTCAGCAGCCGTGAACCGGGCGGGATGGTATCGCCCTTGAGGTGGTCGGGAAACCCCGTGCCGTCCCAACGTTCCTGGTGATGACGAATGATCCGCGCCGCATCCTTCATCGGCTCCAGGGTCATCAGCAACGACTCGCTCTGCCCCGGATACTCACGGTACAAGCCACGGTCGGTGCTATGCAGTTTGTCTGACGGTGCAACCATCATGCTGTCGGTCCAGCTCAACTTGCCGATGTTGTACAACGCGGCGGCCATGGTCAGGTCACGGGTGCTGGATTCGTCCATGGACTGGGCGGCGCAATACACGCGGATCAACTCGATCAACGCACGGTTGGTCTGTTTGTCCTTGGGCAAGCGCAGGTTGGCCAGCAGCGAGAATACTTCGGTGCCGGTCACGTAGCTGCGCTTGAGCTCGTCGTAGGCCAGGTCGAGCATGTCGGCGGTTTGTTGCAACTCGGCGGTACGCGCCGCCACGCGTTTTTCCAGGGTGGCGTTGAGCAGCTTGAGCTGTTCGGTCTGGTCTCGGGCCAAGCGTTCAAGCCGTTGATGCTCGAGGGTTTGCTGCAACACCAGTTGCAACTCCTCGTCGTTCCAGGGTTTGCTGATGTAGCGGTGGATCTGCCCGTCGTTGATCGCCTTGATGATGGTGGTCAGGTCGGCGTAGCCGGTGAGCAGGATGCGGCTGGTGGCGGGATACAGGCGGTGGACCTCGGCCAGCAGCGTGGCGCCGTCCATGCCGGGCATGCGCGCATCGCTCATCACCAGATCGATAGGCCGGGTCGCCATGATCTCCAGCGCCTGGGCGCCGCTGGTGGCCAATACCACGTCATAGGGCTGGCCGCGCAGCAGGCGGCGCAGGCTGTTAAGGATCGACTCTTCATCGTCGACCAGCAAAACAACGGACTTCGTAGCGAGTTGTTCATCCATGGCGACTCTGCCTTCAAATTAAACGAAGTTAGGCTAAATTGAATCCGCGCAATACAAAGCGCGATTGATTTGACGCCAACTGGCCGTCGATATCAAGGGAACTCAACTATGCTGCACTGCATGCTTGCGCCCCGTTCAGTTGTAGAACCAGGGAAGGAATTATCATGCCATCAAGCCTTTTGCACGTGCCGAGTGCGCCATGAGGACGGAATCGGGCCGGGCCAACCGACGCATCCTGATCGTGGATGACACGGCTTCGATCCACCAGGATTTTCGCAAGATCCTCTGTGCCGACGAGCATGGCGAGCCCTCCCTCGATACCCTGGAGTCCGCCCTGTTCGGCACCACCGCACCGGTGCGCCAGGCGTTTGACCTGGACTCCGCCTACCAGGGCCAGGAAGCCTTGGCACTGGTCAAGAAAGCCCTCGACGCCCACTCGCCCTACGCCATGGTGTTTATCGACATGCGCATGCCCCCTGGCTGGGACGGCCTGCACACCATCGAACAGTTGTGGGAGGCGGACCCCAACTTGCAAATCGCGCTTTGCACGGCCTATTCCGACTATTCCTTCGAGGCCATCGAAGCGCGCCTGAAATACAACGACCAACTGCTGATCCTGAAAAAGCCCTTCGACCACCTGGAAATCCGCCAGATGGCCAGCGCCCTGACCTGGAAATGGCAACTGGCCCAGGACGCGGCCCTGAAGGTGATCAGCCTGGAGCGCACCATCGAGGAACGCGTGCAGGAGCTGCTCAAGGTCTCGCACTTATTGCAATACGACGCCCTGACGGAGTTGCCCAACAGCACGTTGCTGGGCGACCGCCTGACCCAGGCGATCGCCTTGGGCCGCAGGCACGACACGCAACTGGCGGTGATGTTTCTGGGGCTCGACCGCTTCAAGCGCATCAACAACGCCCTGGGCTATCCGGCAGGCGACGAGGTGCTGGCGCAGGTGAGCCTGAGCCTGGTGGCGGCGGTGCGGGCGTCGGATTCGGTGTTTCGTTACGGCTCCGACGAGTTCGTGGTGCTGCTCAACGATATCCAGCATCCCCAGCAAACCCAGCACATTGCGCAAAAGGTACTCAATGCCGTCAGCGCGACTCGCCATGTCGCGGGGCATGACCTCAGTGTGAGCGCCAGCCTGGGCATCAGCATTTACCCCGATGACAGCGACAATGCCGTGGGCTTGCTCAAGCATGCTGAAACCGCGATGCGTACCAGCAAAGAGCGCGGCTCGGGGGATTTCAGCTTTTACACCGAAGACATGAACCTGCGCGCCCAGCACCAGCAAAACCTGGAAAGCGCGATCCGCCAGGCGCTGGACCGCGATGAGTTTGTGCTGCATTACCAGCCCAAGCTGGCGCTGGAATCCGGGCGCATCGTCGGCGCGGAAGCGCTGACACGCTGGTTTCGACCGCAGTCAGGTTGGGTCAGCCCGGCGGAGTTCATTCCGGTCGCCGAAGACAGCGGCCTGATCGTACGCCTGACTCAGTGGGTACTGCGCCAAGCCTGCACACAAGCCCAAGCCTGGTGCGAGATGGGCCTGGCACCCCTGCGCATGTCGGTGAACATCTCGGCGATCGACTTTCGCCAACGAGACTTCGTCGACAACCTGGCCGCCATCCTGAAAGAAACAGGCCTGCCGCCCACCCAACTGGAACTGGAAATCACCGAAAGCGTGCTGATGCAGAACGTCGATGAAACCGTGGAGACCCTGCAAAAGATCAAGGCCATGGGCATCCGCCTGGCTCTGGACGATTTCGGCACCGGCTACTCCAGCCTCAGCTACCTGCGGCGCTTTCCCATCGATGTGCTGAAGATCGACCAATCCTTTGTGCGCGGCCTGCGCATCAATAGCCAGGACGAACAGCTGATCAGCGCTATCATCGGCATGGGCAAGAGCCTGGAGCTGAACATCATTGCCGAAGGCGTGGAAACCATCGACCAACTGAATTTCCTCAAAGCCCAGCAGTGTGAAGAGGGCCAGGGCTTTCTATTCAGCAAGGCGCTGCCTTCGAAAGATTTTGTGCAGTTGCTGCAAACGGATAGCGCGACACTGATGCCCGATCAATAAAATAAATAGCCCTAGGCCTGCAAGGAGTGCTCGCTTGAGCAACGTCGTAAACCACCGTTCTGGCCTGATGTTCGCGTTATGCCTGGGCACTACATCGCTCGCAGCCGCGCCACTGAACGAAGCGCTCAAGCCCTTGCCGGCGGTTCCCGTACTGGACCCGGCCAAGGTTGAGCTGGGTCGCCAGCTGTTCAATGAGCCGCGCTTGTCGGTCAACAACACCTTGTCCTGCGCCAGCTGTCACCCACTGACCAGCGGCGGCGCCGACAACAAGCCGTTCTCCATTGGCTTTGACGGCAAGCCGGTGCAGATCAATACCCCTTCTGTGTTCAACGCCAGCCTTAATTTCAAACAGTTCTGGAACGGTCGGGTGGACACGTTGCAGGCCCAGGTCGAGCAGGTGGTGATCAGCCCGGTGGAAATGGGCAGCGACTGGAATACCGTGGTGCGCAACCTCTCCGCCCTGCCCGCCTACCAGAACGCGTTCAAACAGGCCTACCCCGATGGCGTCACCGCTTCCAATGTGCAAAACGCCCTGGCCACCTACGAACGCACGCTGCTGACACCCAACTCGCGGTTTGACCAATACGTGCTGGGCGACACCGATATCCTGACCCGCCAGGAAAAATACGGCTACCAACGCTTCAAGGATTACGGCTGCATCGCCTGTCACCAGGGCGTGAACATTGGCGGCAATATGTTCCAGAAGTTCGGTGTGATGGGCGACTACTTCAAGGCCCGCGGCAACCCGCTGGAATCGGACCTGGGGCGCTACCTGCTGACCCAGGATGAAGAGGACCGCCATGTATTCAAGGTGCCCAGCCTGCGCAATGTGGCCGTCACGGCGCCGTACTTCCACGACGCCTCGGCCAGGACGCTTGAGGAGGCGGTTGACGTGATGTTCAAGTACCAGTTGGGGCGCAACCCGTCCCAGGAAGACAAGGACCTGATTATCCAGTTTCTCAAGACCCTGACCGGCGAATGGGCGGGCAAACCGCTATGAGACGCTTGTCACGCCGACGTATCAGCCAGATCCTGCTAGGCCTCATCACCCTGTTACTGGCCTCCACCCTGGTATTTTTGTACCTCAAGTCTTCACGCGACCAGACGGCCACTTATACCCAGTCGCGCGACTTGATCCGCCAACTCCAGCAGCTCAATGCCCAGTGGGACAGCGAAGTACTCAAGGCCAGGATCGCGATCACCCACAACTACGACCCACTGGTCACACCGCTGACCGAAATGACCCGCATCGGGGCTGAACTGGAAAGTCGCGACACCTACCACAGCGCAGCCGACCTGCCCGGTTGGCAAGCCAGCCATGCGGCGTATCTGAGGGCCATCGAGGAAAAAGCCCGGTTGGTCGACCAGTTCAAATCCCACAACGCAGTGCTGCGTAACTCATTGGCTTTTTTGCCGACGGCCGAAGACGACATCCAGGCCCAATTCAACAGCATGACCGACGAAGGCCGGCTGCAGCTGCAAAGCGTGGCCACCGACACTTACGACCTGCTGCTCAGCAGCCTGGAGTTTGCCCAGGTCACCAGCGACGAACGTGCCGCCGATATCCTGGTGGGCCTGGGCAAACTGGCCATCAACCAACAAAGCCTGCCCAGTGAGTTCCAGGCACCGGTGGAGATCCTCAGCAATCATATTTCGCTGATCCTGCGCGAACAGCCACTGGTCAACAGCCTGCTGGAGCGGATTGCCGCCGTGCCGGTGGCCGAACACCTCGATGACTTGACCACCCACCTCAATCAGGACCAGCAAGCCACAGACCTCATCGACCATCAATACCATCGCTACCTGCTGATCTTCTCGACCTTGCTTGTGGTGCTGCTGCTCTACCTGGCGGTGCGCCTGTTGCGCAGCTTCGCCGAGATAAACCGCGTCAACCGCGCGTTGCAGGCCGCCAACGAAACCCTGGAGCAACGCGTGGAGCGGCGCACGCAACAGCTCAAGGATGCCCAGAGCGAGCTGATGGACAGCGCCCGCCAGGCCGGCATGGCAGAGATCGCCACCAACGTGTTGCACAACGTCGGTAACGTGCTCAACAGTGTGAATATCTCCGCCGATCTGGTCAGCCGCAAGTTGCGCGCCAGCAAGGCGCTCGGCCTGGGCAAGGCCATGCAGTTGATCAACGCCCATCAGGGCGACCTGGGCACCTTCCTTACCGAGGATGAAAAGGGCAAGTTGCTGCCGGGCTATCTGAACCAGTTGGTCGAAGCGATTGCTGTCGAACAGCAAGGCATGAGCGATGAGCTGGCGCAGTTGAGCAAAAGTGTGGACCACATCAAGGACATCGTCTCGACCCAGCAATCCTATGCGGGTGCGTCTACCTTGCTGGAGCCGGTCAATATCAGCGCCTTGATGGACGACGCCCTGCGCATGAACGCCGGCGCGCTGAGCCGTCACCATGTCACTGTTGTGAAGGCGTACGCCCCGGTGCCGGAGATTTTGGCGGACAAGCACCGGCTGCTGCTGATCATGGTCAACCTGATCAGCAATGCCAAATACGCCATGGACAAACTGTGTGAGCGGCCACGGCAAATCACCCTGGCGGTGGAATCGGTAGGCGACGAGACCCTGAAGATCAGTGTGAAGGACGATGGCGAAGGCATACCGCCCGAGAACATGGCACGCATCTTCACCCACGGTTTTACCACCCGCAAGGAAGGCCACGGCTTCGGCCTGCACAGCTGCGCCCTGGCCGCCGTGGAAATGAACGGCCAGCTCAGCGCCCACAGCGACGGGCCGGGCCTTGGCGCCGTCTTCACCTTGACCATCCCCTTGACCCTTGCCGGAAGCAGCTCATGAACCAACCTCCCAACCGGCGCATCCTGCTGATCGATGACACACCGTCCATTCATGAGGATTTTCGCAAGATCCTGATGCCCGACGAAGCCTCAACCGAAGCGCTGGATGAGATGGAGTCGGCACTGTTTGGCGACGCCGCCAAACCTCAAGCCCAGGCATTCGAGCTGCACGGCGCTTACGGCGGCGAGGAAGGCCTGGGCTTGCTGACCAGCGCCATGGCGCAACAGCGCCCCTATGCGTTGGCCTTCGTTGACATGCGCATGCCCCAGGGTTGGGACGGCGCCAAGACCATTGAAGAACTGTGGAAAGTCGCCCCCGACCTGCAAGTGGTGGTGTGTACCGCCTACTCGGACTATTCCTGGGATGACCTGTTGTTTCGCCTGCACGCCCACGACCGCCTGCTGATCCTGAAAAAACCCTTCGACAACATCGAAGTCCAGCAAATGGCCAACACCCTGGCCAACAAATGGGACATGGCCCGCCGCGCTTCCCTGCAAACCTCGCAGCTGGAGCGGTTGGTGGAAGAACGCACCCAAGCGCTGCAACTGGAAATTGAAGAGCGCAAGCACCTGGAAAGCCAACTGGTGCAGTCGGAAAAACTCGCCTCGCTGGGGCAACTTGCGGCCGGCGTCGCCCATGAGATCAACAACCCGGTGGGCTTTATTTCCTCCAACCTCAGCACCCTCGACAGCTACTTCAAGCAGCTGCAACAGATGCTCGATGCCTACCAGCACAGCGAAGCGCACATCGGGGCGCCAGAACATCGCGAACCGCTCACGGCATTGCGCAACGAGCTGGACCTGGATTTTCTCAAGGACGACATTCCGATCCTGATCCGCGAATCCAAGGACGGCATCGGCCGTGTGGTGCAGATCGTCAAAGACCTGAAGAACTTCTCACGGGTGGATAACGACCAGACCTGGCAATTTGCCAACCTGCAGCAAGGCATCGATTCGACGCTGAACATCGTCGCCAGCGAACTCAAGTACAAGGCCGATGTGGTCAAGCACTACGCGTCGCTGCCGGAAATCGAATGCCTGGCCTCCCAGCTCAATCAGGTGGTGATGAACCTGGTGATCAACGCCGCACAAGCCATGGGCCCTGAGCGCGGCACCATTACCATCAGCAACGGAGTGGAAGGCGAAAACGTCTGGCTGGAAGTCGCAGACAACGGCTGTGGGATTGCCCCCGAGACCGTGCAGAAAATCTTCGACCCGTTCTTTACCACCAAGCCGGTGGGCGAAGGTACGGGGTTGGGGTTGTCGTTGTCCTACGGGATCGTCAAAAAACACCGCGGCGATATCAGCGTCAGCAGCGAGCTGGGCAAGGGTACGAAGTTTCGGGTGGTACTGCCGATTCGGCAGACGGCGGCGTAGGACACGCCGCCGGATCATGCTCATGCGTCAGCTTTTTTCGGGCTCGACCCAAACGATGCAAAACGCTTGTTGAACCCGGCAATCCGACCTTCGGCCTGGGTCTTGCGCTGCTGGCCGGTGTAGACCGGGTGCGAGGCGCTGGAGACGTCCAGCGGTATGTAGGGATAGGTGTTGCCGTCGCTGTGTTTATGGGTGCGATCACTGTCGGCGGTGGAACCGATGAGGAAGAACACGTCGGCGGCAGTGTCGTGGAACAGCACGGTGCGGTAGTCGGGGTGGATACCAGCTTTCATGAGGCCTCCGGGGCGTTTGGGCGCAGTTGATTTGTTATACAGTAACACAAAATCAAACAACCAAACGAGAACCTATTGCAATAAGAATAGATTGCGCCGATCTATGCCCCTAGGTATTGCGTCACGCTCCGCGATCAAACTGTGGGAGCGGGCTTGCTCGCGAAGGCGGGGCAGCCTACTCATGCCTACCTGACGGGCCGAGATCTTCTATAGATATTTATGGCCTTATGGGGCTTTCTGGAAATCCCTTTCCAAGAACCAAACCTGTCTCCCCTCCGATCTTAGCTGCCCGCCTTATTCAACACTGTCTTGACCAGCTCTGGCGTGGCCTCATTTTTTTTCACAGCACTGGCATACCCTTTTAAGACGCCCCAGATATCCCCCTGCGCAGCACTCTCGAGCGCCTGATCAAAACCATCGGCCCGGGTTTTGTCAAAACCATCCTTGGCCCCCTTGAGGGCCCCGACCAACCCCTGGTCTGCATCGCCGATGCCCAGAAGAATATTGCTGAGCCCAGGAATAAACCAGGTTCTCTTTCCAGCTTCGCCGGAAGCCCACTGCAGATTATCTTTGTTGGTGCCATCCGCCTTTACATGGGTGTCGCTGGTACTATCCAGACGGTGATGCTCACGCAAGGCTGAATAACCCTGCTCCGTAAAGTCTTTCCACATACCAGCCGGCGTACCGTGCCGGGCATCGCCGCTACGGGTAATGCCTTCAAGATCGCCATTGCCATGGGCCTTGCCTCGGTGTTTGCCGTCAGCCGATAAGGACGTATCGATATAGTTAAGTACCCGCGCCGCGTTGAAGGCGGCGTCCGCTCGTGCCTGCGGGTCTTTGTTATTGCTCGTCCAATCCCCCAGAAGCTTATAAGCCAATGGGCGATTGATATCTTTCTGATGACCGAGGTTTTTGAGGATCGGGTTGTCGTTGATAATTTGCTCGGCGGTACGGTTATCACCTGGTGGACGGCCAGTAGCCAACTCCGGCTTTCGACTCACATCCTGCTCAGGTTTTTCAATACCCTCCATTCTTTTATGTTCTTGGGCGATCTGCTCGCGCTGCGAGCCGGTTAACTGGCTTTTACCCCCGTCGTCACTGGAAGGCGCAGAACTCCAGACATTGGAAAAAATATTCGCTGTCGTTATCGATGCCGTCATAGGTAAGTTACTCACTCTTGCCGTTATAAATTCCGTCTTGATAAAAGTGTCCTTACTTTCCATTGCCCGGTCATAACCAGACGCCCAATGAATGGTGACGGGGGCGTAATAAGTTCCTCTATCAAGCTGATAGATATTTTTGTCTGTACAAAGACGCCGAAGCACAAAAAAGCGACAGGGCGATCAATCCTTGTCCGTGCTTTATCGACAGGTGCAGAATGGGTGATCGACCTGAAGAGTCCGAACCCAAGGAAACTGTATGAGCCTGTCCTTGTTAAGCCGCTACGCCTTCTTCGCTGTGTGTGTCATTTTCACCCTCGCCAGCCTCCCCTTTATCGAACATGAATGGCTGTGGCCTATCACGATAGTCACCGGTGTACTCAGCCTGATCGGCATTGTCGACCTGCTGCAAAGCCCTCATGCGGTGCGCCGCAACTATCCGATCCTGGGCAATATCCGTTACCTGGTAGAAACCATCCGCCCGGAAATCCGCCAGTACCTGCTGGAGTCCGACAGCGACGCCCTGCCCTTCTCCCGCGCCCAGCGCTCGCTGGTGTATTCGCGCGCCAAGAACGAAACCGCCGACAAACCCTTCGGCACCCTGATCGACGTGTACCAGTCGGGCTTCGAATTTATCGGCCATTCCATGCGCCCTGCGCCACTGAGCGACCCCAGCAGCTTTCGCGTGATGGTCGGCGGCCCGCAGTGCACGCAGCCGTACTCGGCGTCGGTGTTCAATATCTCGGCGATGAGCTTTGGCTCATTGAGCGCCAACGCGATCCGCGCACTCAACCACGGCGCCAAGCTCGGCAACTTTGCCCACGACACCGGTGAAGGCAGCATCAGCCCCTACCATCGGGAACACGGCGGCGACCTCACTTGGGAACTGGGCAGCGGCTACTTCGGCTGCCGCACCAGCGACGGCCGCTTCGACCCCGAACGCTTCGCCGTGCAGGCCCAGAACCCGCAAGTGCGCATGATCGAAATCAAGATGAGCCAAGGCGCCAAACCTGGCCATGGCGGGATTCTGCCCAAGCACAAGGTCACCCAGGAAATCGCCGAAACTCGCGGCATCATGATGGGTGAAGACTGCATCTCGCCGTCGCGTCACAGCGCGTTTTCCACGCCGATCGAGCTGATGCAGTTCATCGCCCAGTTGCGTGAACTGTCCGGCGGCAAACCGGTGGGCTTCAAGTTCTGCTTAGGCCACCCGTGGGAATTCATGGGCATTGCCAAGGCCATGCTCGAAACCGGCATCCTGCCGGACTTTATCGTGGTCGACGGCAAGGAAGGCGGCACCGGCGCCGCGCCGGTGGAGTTCACCGACCACATCGGCGTGCCGCTGCGCGAGGGCCTGCTGTTCGTGCACAACACCCTGGTGGGCCTGAACCTGCGCGACAAGATCAAGCTCGGCGCCAGCGGCAAGATCGTCAGCGCCTTCGACATCGCCAGCGTCCTGGCCATCGGCGCCGACTGGGCCAACTCGGCACGTGGTTTCATGTTCGCCATCGGCTGCATTCAGTCTCAGTCATGCCACACCAACAAATGCCCGACCGGCGTGGCGACTCAAGACCCGCTGCGTCAACGCGCCCTGGTGGTGCCGGACAAGGCCCAGCGCGTGTTCAACTTCCACCGCAACACGCTGCACGCCCTGGCAGAAATGCTCGCCGCCGCAGGGCTGGAGCATCCATCGCAATTGTCGGCCAAGCACTTGGTACGGCGCATGTCGGCGACTGAGATCAAGCTGTTTTCACAGCTGCATGTGTTCTTGAAGCCCGGCGAGTTGCTCACTGGGGAAGTGAACGGCGAGTTTTATTCGCGGATGTGGCAGATGGCGCGGGCGGATAGTTTTGAGCCCCATGAAATCGCAGCGGCCTGAAGGACACCTAGCATGTTGAAAGTCATCGCTGAAGATTTTATCAAGCCCGAACATCTTGAAACCGTGCGCCCGTGGTACGCCGAACTGGTGGAAAAAACCCGCCAGGAACCGCTGTGCATCGCCTACGATTTGTTTGTCGATCAAAAAGACCCTGGGCACTTCGTCTTTATCGAACAGTGGCCCGATCAAGCAGCGCTGGATGCGCATTGCCAGACCGAGCACTTCACCCGTTTGGTACCGCAGATCAATGCGTATCAGGCCAAACCGTGCAGGGTCTTGCTGATGGAGGCTTTCTGAGAATACCCCGCCTGTCTGAAACGGGCGCGCACTGTCAATTCTGACAGTAGATGATTTTGCTCTGATGCAAAACACTTGAAGGCATCAACCCTACCCATGGACGGGTGAACCATGCCTCTACATTTTGCTTCATTGCTGCTCGCCTGCCTCCCGCTACTGGCGCTAGCCCAGGACGATCCGGTTGAACGCTTGCTGGCGCAAATGACCCTTGAAGAAAAAATTGGTCAGCTCAGCCAACTTGGCATCCAGACTACGCCCACCGGCCCCGTCATTGATCAAGGCACGCAAACACAGATGCCCGTCACCCTGGTGGGGTCGGTACTGGGGGCGAGTACCGCGCAACAGACCCGCCAGTTGCAAGAACAGGTAGTCAACGGCTCTCGCCTGCATATTCCCTTGTTATTCGCCTATGACGTGTTGCATGGTTTTCGGACGGTGTTTCCAGTGCCCTTGGCGCAAGCCTCAGCGTGGGACCCGGACCTGGCACAACGAACCGCACGCGCGGCAGCCGTAGAAGCCACCGCCAGTGGCGTGCATTGGACCTTTGCGCCCATGGTCGACGTTACCCGTGACCCGCGTTGGGGACGCGTGGTGGAAGGCGCAGGTGAAGATCCGTTTCTGGGTTCTGCACTGGCCGCTGCCCTCGTGCATGGCTTTCAGGGCGCAGGTGCCCCTGACGTCTCGTCGATGCTCGCGACGGCAAAACATTTCGTGGCCTACGGCGCTGCCGAAGGCGGTCGAGACTATAACGTTGCCGACCTGTCGGAACGTACCTTGAGAGAAGTGTACTTACCTCCCTTCCAGGCCGCCGTCGCAGCCGGCGTCGATGCAATCATGCCGTCCTTCAACGAGGTGGCCGGCATTCCCATGCACCGCCATACCGCCCTGCTGACCGGTCTGTTGCGCAAACAATGGGGGTTTACCGGCTTGCTGGTCAGTGATTTCAATGCTGTCTGGGAACTAGGCCCACAAGGCATTGCCGCCACGGCGGCCGACACCGCACGGCTGGCGTTCACTGCCGGGGTGGATATCGAGATGGCCAGTCAATCCTATCGCCAACACCTGCCGACGCTGGTGCGCAACGGTCAGGTATCGCGCAAAACTGTGGACGACGCCGTGCGTCGCGTACTCACGGCTAAGCAACGCCTGGGGCTGTTCGATGACCCCTATCGGTACAGCGACGAAGCCCGCGAGCGGGCCAGCCAGCTCACGCCCCAACACCGCGCCCTGGCTCGAGAAGCGGCGCAGAAATCCATCGTCTTACTGAAAAACAGCGGCACATTGCTGCCGCTTTCCAAACAGCCGGGCAAGGTCTTGGTTGTCGGCAGCCTCGCCTCGGACGCCAGCGCCACGATCGGCCCATGGGCCGGGGCCGGACGCGCCGAAGAGTCCGTCACTGTGCTGCAAGGTCTGCGCAATGCAGTCGCACCTGGCACCGAGATTGTTTACCTGCCCGGCGCCTCGCCCAGCAGCCCGCATATCCAAGATATCAAGCAGGTCGAACGTACTGCGCGTGAAAGCGACCTGCTCATCGCCGTGCTCGGAGAAACCGCAGAACAGAGCGGCGAAGCCCATAGTCGCGCCGAACTTGGCCTGCCGGGTGGGCAGAATGCGCTGCTAAGCACACTACTGAACACAGGAAAGCCGCTGGTCATCGTCCTGATGAACGGCCGCCCGCTGGTGCTCGATGAGTCAGTCCAACAAGCGCCCGCCTTACTCGAAACCTGGTTCCTGGGCAGCGAGACCGGGAATGCCGTGGCCGATGTGCTCTTTGGTGACGTAAACCCCAGCGGCAAGCTGCCAATGACGTTCCCACGTCATGTGGGCCAGATACCGATTTACTACGCGCATAAAAATACC
This sequence comes from Pseudomonas sp. B2021, assembly GCF_018135665.1. NCBI lineage: Bacteria > Pseudomonadati > Pseudomonadota > Gammaproteobacteria > Pseudomonadales > Pseudomonadaceae > Pseudomonas > Pseudomonas sp. B2021. The sequence continues at coordinate 1,433,704 of NZ_SMOF01000001.1, read as the reverse complement.
GGCCGCCCACCCAGCGGTGATGGCAGTTACGCATCCGCCTACATTGATGTGCCCTGGCCCCCCCTGTATCCATTTGGCTTCGGCCTGAGCTACACCTCGTTCGTCTACTCCTCTCCTCGCCTGAGTAGCCCTCGACTGACCTCCACCCAGACGCTGGAGGTTGAAGTCACCGTCACCAATACGGGCAAACGCGCCGGTGATGAAATCGTCCAGTTGTACCTGCGCGATGATGTTGCCAGCGTCACTCGACCAGTGCGCCGATTACGGGGTTTTCGCAAAATTCATTTAGCACCGGGCGAAAGCCGCAGCGTGAGCTTTTCCCTGGGCCAACAGGACTTTGCCTTACTCGACGAGCATTTCTCGCCGAAGGTCGAGGCCGGCGGTTTTACCGTCTTCGTGGGGCCGGATTCGACGACTACCAACCAGGCGCATTTCGAGGTGAGCGATACGCGCCGGTTGCCTATTGCGGGGCAGTCTGTCCCACCGGCGTTGCCCAACTGGGCTGCCGAGCGGTTGTCGATTATTTGTTTACAGGCGAGAAATAGCGAAGCGACTTGAAGACTACCGCCTCAAAACATATGAGCCTGGCCAGTCAGCGGCGAGTTTATGCGGGCGTGGCCCATTGCGTGCGCAGTAAAACGCGCACCGTTTGTTCCTCGTTGAACAGTGGCACCACCAGCGAGATTTTCATTGTCCACGCTCGCGAAACACCACACAGTGCGACAGCAAAAAACCGCACACCAGGCTGACCAGCGAAAACACCAGCACGGTGACAATCCCTGGCATACGCAGATGGTCGCCCAACCATCCCACAGCCAGGCTCAAGCCGCCCATGCAGGTCATGAACAGCAAGTAGCGGCCCAAGGAAACGGGGCTATCAAACGTAAAGAGGGCATTGATGTAAAACGAGAACGACGCTGCCACACAGAACGCCAGCAAATTACTCAGCGCCTGATTCAACTCAAACCCTGTCCGGAACATGAAAAACAGCTGCCAATGGATCACCGTATTGGCGATACCAATCAGCGTGTAGCTGGAGAATCCTTTCCAGAGTCGAGTCATGCTTCAGTCCTGTGCGGCTACGCCAAGCAAGCCACGGCTGCCAAACGCCGTCTACTGTCAACCTTGACAGGTACCCCAAGCCCAATTGAGACATTCAGCAATACCCAGCCTTTGCAATTGCTTACAAATACCGCCAACCTGCGCCCGCCCGACGTGCGGCGACGCCCGCGCGCACCTATCGTCATTCAACTACTTGTTCAAGAGCCCGCTGCCATGCTGAACGGACGCGACCCGCGCATCGATTTTTTTCGGGGCCTGGCGTTGATCTTCATTTTCTGGGATCACGTGCCCCACAACCCCTTGGCCAATGTCACCGTGCAGAACTTCGGGTTCAGTGACGCCGCAGAAATCTTCGTGTTTCTGGCCGGCTACGCAGCCGTGCTGGCTTACGGCAAGATTCTGCAGCGCGATGGCTATCTCTTCGCCTGCCTGAAAATCCTGCGTCGGGTGTGGACGCTCTACGTGGCGCATATTTTCCTGTTGGCGCTGTTGATGGGCATCGTGATTTTCGCCAACAGCCATATCGAGACCCGCGACCTGGTGCAGGAGATGGGCCTGGAATATTTCCTCACCAATACCCAGCAGGCCTTGCAGGATGAACTGCTGCTGCGCTTCAAGCCCAACCTCACCGACCCGTTGCCCTTGTACATCGTGCTGATTCTGAGCCTGCCGCTCACCCTGCCGCTGCTGGTGTATGTGCCCAACGTGATGGTGGCGATCTCGGTGGCGGTGTACCTGCTGGCGCCCTGGCAGGGCTGGAATTTGCCCGCGAGCAACGGCGGGGTGTGGTACTTCAACCCCATCACCTGGCAATGCTTGTTCATCCTCGGCGGCGCAGCCGCGTTGCGCTCACCCAGCCCGGCCGAAGCGCGGCCGTTGCTGCGCCAACCCTTGTTTGTGGCCGCTGCGCTCTACGTGTTGGTGACCTGTGTGATCACCCTGTCGTGGCGCTGGCCCGAGGTGCATGACGCCTGGATGCCACGCGTCATTGGCGGATGGCTGTACCCCATCAGTAAAACCGACCTGTCGCCGGTGCGCCTGCTGCACTTCCTGGCCCTGGCCTACGTGACCGCCAAATTGCTCCCCGACGTCGGCTGGACAAAGCAGTGGCTGGCCCTGCAACTGGCGCGGATGGGGCGTTACTCTCTGGAGGTGTTTTGCCTGGGCGTGGTGCTGGCGCCATTGGCCGACATGCTCAATGCCATGGGGGGCGACAGCGTGGCGATCAAGTTATCCACCGCCTTGGCCGGTGCTGTGTTGATGGGCGTATTGGCCGCCTGGCTGGACCTGAACAAGCGCCTGGACCAACGCTACGCCAACCGCGCCGTCGTCGCGACTACATAGTTAGCGACGCCGCCGGACACCGGGATGGTTCCATTTGCCTTTGCACCCTACAGTCAAAGGAAATGGCGCCATGCCCACTCAGTTACGCCTCAACGGCTTATCCGGCAACCTGCAAGACAGCGAGTCCTGGAACCGGCAACAAGCCCTGGAGATGATCCGCCAGACCGTCACTCAAAGCCTGGCCAGCCTCACCCCGGAACAACAACGAACGTACCTAAGGCTGCAACGCGAGGCGCACGCCGCATTGACGGCGGTTGACAACGCAAACACCGCGTTGATCAATACCTTCAAGACTCAGGGCCTGGCACGCCTGCGCGAAAAGCTCGGCGGCCAGGACCCGGAAAAGGTCTTGCTGCACACCCGCTACTTGGAGCCGGTCACCCCGCCCCTGCCGTGGGAACCACGCAGCAGTAACGTCAACGATCAGCGCCAGGGGCGCTTTCGCCGCGCCTATGACGAATGGAAATACCGTCCTCATCTATCGACAATGTCCCTGTGGGAGGCCGCCTGCCTGAACTTCGGCTACGCCACCCAGACGCCTCAGACCTCCGGGCATACCTTCGTCGATGCCACCTACCTTTCCGGCAATGACGACCCAAGCCTGACTGTCGAAACCTTCGTCCAGATCACCCGCGAGCTGGACCTGGGAGGCGAACTGCAAGGCGTGCTCACCGCGCAACTGGGCAGCGGTGGCAGCCTGTACACCTTGCTGCGCACCAGCGCACGCGCCTGCCTGCGTTTCGAGGCCCTTGAGGCGTATCGAAACCGCAGCAGCAGCGGCCTGACCCTGGCCCTTTACCAGACGCTGACCCAGGCCATCGACAGCGACGAGCCCTATCCCTCAATCGAACGAATGGCGATGAGCAAACCCTCAGGCATATTTCCAGAGGTGACCCTTGCACCACCCGCCACCGCTGTGCCGCTGCCGCTGTTGCTGATTCCCGTGGGCAGCCTGGGGGTGGTTTCCTATTTCCCCTTCCGCCCCGAGGGAGCCCTGCGTTATCACCCCGATGCGAGCAGCGCCAATGCGCAGTTTGTGGCGCAACTCAAAGACAGTCATCGCAAGCACGACCTGGGATGGTTTGCTCGCCAGTTACCGCTGGTTGAACTCAACGAATTCAAGCGCCTGCTCCACGAGGAACAGCGCCCGCCAGGCTTGTCTGCCGCCGCTTCTTTCCTGTACGACAGCCTCCATTACCTGTTCCCGGAAAGCACCCTGAGCGACCTGCGCTTCAGTGCATTGCCCAAGCGCTCACGCCACGCTTCGCTGGTAAACACCTTGACCGGGTCGCTGGTTCAGCAGTTCCAGGCCAACCTGGCGACACTGGCTCAAAGCCGCGCAGACCGGGACGTGCAAGCTGTGATTGATGGCGCCGCAGCCATTGCCGCCGAAGTCCTGGAGCTATTGCTTACCCCCGTGCCGGGAGGCGTGACCGGCATGACCAGGATCATGCAGGTGGCAGTGTTCGGTAGCCTGGGCCACAGCATCATCCAAGGCGTGAACGAAGCGCTCAAGGGTGAGGCCGCCAACTTTGCCGCGGCCATGGGGGATGTCGCCGACCTGGCAGTCAACGGCCTGCTGACTTCCACCGCCGGCAGCATTCATCGCCGGCGCATGAACGCACTGCTCGACCATCTGGGCAACCCGCGCAAAGTGATACGCAGCGATGGCACTCACACGCTGTGGAAACCGGATATCAGCCCCTATGCAATCCTCGATCAGCACCTACTCGACGGCCAGGTAGCCAACACCCAAGGCATCTATTCGCTGCGGGAAAAACACTACGCATGGCTGCGGCACACCGAGCAAAAACATGTGGTGGAGGTTGGCTACGACAGCAGCCTCATGCGCTTCGTACTCAAGAATGATCATCGCGGCGGCTTCGCACCGCCCATCGTGTACGACCCACACTTGGGCGCGTGGACGCTGGACTTGAACAACGCACACACCCTGAGCAACGTACAGTTGGCCGAACGCATGTTGCCCAACGGCTCGACCGCCGTGCCCGCTCAAGCCATGGAGACTTTGCTGCGCAGCACAGCCACCACGCGCAGCACCCTGGATGCCATCTGGCAGGGCCAAGCCACGCCGGTCAACCTCGTCGAAGGGGTGCGCCGGTTGCAAGCCGACCGGGTGATCGAGCAGCTCATCACGCAGTTCCATCGCCGCGGACACATGCCGCCCCACGCCGACGGCGCGGTGTTGTGCCTGCTGACCCAATTGCCGGAATGGCCGACCGGCGCATTGATCAACGTGCACACTGCCGACGGCTCGTTGAGCGAAACCTACGGCGCCATTGAACAGCACGCCCCGGCGACCACACTCATCAGCCTCAAGCGCCGTGACGATGGCACTTACACCGGCCTCGATGGGCGCCCTGATACCGATGAGCAACTGCTTGGACTGATCCTGCGCCAGCAACCACCGGGCTCCGTACTGGGCAAAGCTGGCAGCCCGCATTTGACTACCGCCCAGCGCACTGCGCGCCTGCGCGTGCAGATCAGCGCCCTGGTCCAGACACGACGCCTGGACCTGTTCCAGGCCCTGACTCGTTATGCCGGCTATGCCAGGCATGAAGTGCCAGTGGGCCAAGCGGCGCGCGACTTGCTACCTATCAAGGTGGCGCAGCCGTTGGTAATCGTCACGCCGCTGCTGCGCAAACTCCATGAGCTGTACCCACCGCTCACCCCGGCCAACGTTGCGCAACTGCTGGAACACCAACCGCTCACCCCATCGCAACAAACACGTTTCCTGCACGACGCCAGCCTGCCCACCGCGACCCGGCAACTGCTGGAACAACACCGCACTGCCTTGCGCATCGACGCCGCCATCGACGGCCTGTACCACCCACGCCCGTTCAACCCGGACAACGATCAATGGGCCAGGGAGTTCGCCTCAAGCCTGCTGCGCAAGTGGTTCAACCGCCACTTCGTAGTGACCGAAATGGTCAATGGCACGCCGCCCAATCGCTATGTCTCCAGCAGCCCGGACGACACCACCGTGGAGCTGCTGCATTACGGCGAGGGCCGCTACGAGGCGTACGACATGCGCAATGCCGGCTCCATTGCGGTGTCGCCGGCCATCGACAGTTTCTACCTGGCAATCGGTTCGGTGTTGCAACCCCATGAACGCACCCGCCTGGGCATGAATGCCGACACCGACGCCAAGGGCTTGCGTAAAACCCTGGGGGACCTGATGAGCGCGCAACGCAGCCCCGAAGGCTATGTCAGCCTGCTCAACGGCTCCCTGGGTCAATACGAACAATCTCTGGTGTTGCCGGCTGAACTCCAGGCCAATGCCGAGGGCATCTATGCGTGGCAGGATCAACAACTGATCAGCCTCTACGGCTCGTTGTATCCGATCACGTTTGACGAACAACGGCTCAAATGGCGACTCAAGCACCCACAGAAAGTGGGGGTCGATACCCCGCTGCTCGAACATAACCGGCACGGCGCCTGGCGCTTGGCGAGCGAAGACCCGATGAGCTGGGATGATCACCGTTTGCTCTATCGTCTCGGGCCTGAAAACGCCCATGTCGACCAGCCCACCTCGGCGCGCATACTCGCCATTACCGACACGCCGGCCCGAGCCCTGCGCGAGGTGCACAGTGCCGGCCTGCCGCCTCCGCCGCTGCTGGAGGACACCACCAAGCGCGTAGGCATCGAGCGGCAGATTTTGCATTTCATCCAGGCGATGACCACCGCATCGGCCCGCCATAACGCCCGGCCTACCCTGCAGTTGATGCTGTTGAGTTTACTGCCTGGCTGGCCCGACAGCCATGCGTTGCAAGTGGTGGATAAACGCAATCAGGTGCTGGTCCAGTACCCCGCCAAGGTCAAGGCCCCCGTGCAAATCATTCGTGTATCCCAAGGCAATGCGCGTGGCACCACGCCGATTTACGATGCGGCGCTCAACGACACCTTGGTTCAAGCACTGTTGGGGGAGCTACCCGCCACCGTCGAAGAGCGCCAGTTCAAGCTGGCCAAACGCATCGCCGAATACGCCTATCGCGAAAGAGCCCAACTGTTCGAGCAGTTCTACGCGCAAAGCGAGCAGCCTGGCACGCTGCTGGAAACGCGCCTGAAACAGCATCATCCGCAACTGCCTGTGAGCGCCGTCCGAGCCATCCTCGGCCAGGCCACGATCAAGGAGCAACGCCAACTGCAGGACAAAAACCAGGTCGGCCTGCGCCTGGCTGAACAGGCGCGCCTGACCGCCCACGACCTGCGCTTGAACCGCGCCTACGAGGGCCTGTACCTGACCACTCTGATGAACCCCGACAGCGACACCATTACCTTGCATATGCTCAAGTCACTCAACGGCTGGCCTGCACAGTTGCGCCTGGACATCCACGAGGACACCGACACCGGGCGCCTGCTGGAAAGTGGCGGGCACCTCACCGGCACCGACCGCCGCGCCCTCATCCGGGTGGGTGGCCGTTATCGTGCCCTCGACCCGCAAGGCCGCACACTCAACGATCCAGCCGACAGCACTGGCGACCTGCTGAGCGCCATTGTCCTGCTGCTGTCACCCAGCGAATGTACAGCGTTGGGCATGGCCGATCGGTTCGACCTGGCCACACTGCAATCACGCGTTGCAGACCTGGCGCTGAACCAACGCGTGGCGATCAAGCGGTTGCTCGACCTGCCCGCGATACCGCCATGGTTGCAACCGCCGATGAAGGTGGACAGCTCATTCGTGGCCTATCCACTTTCACTGCAAAACCTCTGGCCGTTCCGTGGCCCGAGGACTGCGGACCTGGTGCGTAAGGTACAAAAACTCTATCCCAGCTTCAGCGTGGAACAGGCCGAGCTATTGATCGAATCACTGGACTTGTCGGCCCCCGCCACCCTGCTGGAACTGGAGCGCCGCGAAGCCGAATACGCCACCCTGGACCACGGCCTGACGCGCTGGGCCGAAACCCTGCAGCCCATCGACGACCCGGCCACCGATCCTATGGGGTTGAACCTGGGGCGGCGGCGCTACCTGGCCCAGCATATCCGCCAAGCCTGGCGCCATGAAACCCCTAGATCGCGCAGCTATGATTTCTTCCAACGCCATTTCTTACATCTGCAATTGGAAGACAACAATCTGCCCGATGCTGATTTCATCCTCGGCACTCGAGGCTTTGAACACATCGAAGACCTGCACATCTCGGGCAATACATTCCCGGCGACCGGCAATGCCTTCCTCAGCCGCTTTGCCAACCTGCGTCAACTGAACATCGACTGCCTGCTCAGCGAGTTACCAACGCAAATAACCGAGATGCGCCATCTGGAAGTACTCAACCTGGGCGGCAACCACATCACCCTGGACGCAGACGCACGCCAACGCCTGGCGCAAATGACCTCGCTGCGCGAATTGAACCTGAACGACAACCCTCTGGGCCTGGCACCGGATGTCAGCGCCATGGACCAGTTGCGCATCCTTAACCTGCGCAATACCCAGATCGACCAGTGGCCCTTGGGAGCCGACGACAGGCCCGTCCTGAACCGCCTGTTACTCCAGGAAAACCGCCTGACGACCTTGCCGAACACGCTGTTCCAGCCCGGACGCAGAGTTCAGGTGAACCTGGATATCCAGTTGCATGACAACCCACTGGATGCCGAGACCCTCGCCCGCATCGGAGCGCACGCCAACCGTACCGCCGCCCTGGGTGGCCCTCTGCCAGGCATCACCCACCAACCGCCCCGCGAAGCAGACTTTGCCAATTGGCTGAGTGGCGTACCGGTTGAGCAACATGTGCAGCGCCGCACCCTGTGGGACCAATTGCTGTCTATCGAAGAGCCCAGCCCGGATGATGCGTTCCGGGTACTGCGGGATTTGACCCAGGCGTATGCCTACAGCAATACATCGGCACGCCCCGCCTTGACTGAAAGGGTCTGGAAGCTGCTGGAGGCGATGGGCAACTCCACGCAGTTGCGTAACGAAGTCTTCCTTAACACCTATTTGGCCGGCACCTGCGGCGACGGTGCGTTGCTGACGTTCATCGACATGGAAATCACCCACCTGCGCCACATCGCCAAGGTGCAGCCCGCCACGCTGCAAGCCAGTCGTGATTTGATGGATTTGGCCAACCGCGTGTTTTTCTTGCGTGAGCTGGATCAATTCGCCGACGAGCACATATTGGCGCTGCGTGCCGCCGGAAAAGAACCGGACGATGTGGAAGTCAAACTACACCTACGCATCGCCCTGGCCGAGGAATTCAACTTGCCGATCGGGCCTGAGGAGATGCTGTACTCAGCAGAGCGATGGGTGAAGCCACAGGACATACGCCGCGCACGCCAGAAGCTGCAACGGCTAAAGGCCAGCGATGCGGCAATCAACGCGCTGATGACCGAGCCGTTCTGGATCGAGTTCATGGCCCGCCATTTACCCGAGCCCTTTGCAACGATCAGCGCCACGACGCGCCATAAGATCGAGAGGTTGAATCGGGAAGAGTCGGACCGACGCTCGGACCTTTATCTGGAGCGTCGCCAAGCCATCATCGATGAAGAAAAAGACGAGTTGGCGCGGCTGGTACGCCAACTGACCCTGGCTGTGCAGGCCGCAAAAACAACCTCCTGAAGGCCGAAACCGCCTGTCTTCCTGTAGGAGCGGGCTTGCCCGCGATAGCGGTGTGTCAGTCACTGAATCTTTAACTGAACCACCACATTCGCAGGCAAGCCAGCTCCCACACTGGTTATGTATGGCCCACAGGATCAACGCCTGGCACCGATCACCTGTGGGAGCGGGCTTGCCCGCGAAGGCGGTGTGTCAGCCACTGAATCTATGACTGAACTGCCGCTATCACAGGCAAGCCCGCTCCCACATTTAGACGGAGCGGCTCGCGCCGCTGTTGGCGACGGCGGGCTGCAACTTGAACGCGTAGTACAACACGGTCAACAACACCAGAAACGCAGGCCCTACATACAGCGCCACACGGGTCTCGGGGAAGTACGCCATCAGGCCCACCACCAGCACCAGGAACGCCAGCGCCAGGTAGGAGCTGACTGGGTACAGCCACATGCGGTACTTGAGGCCCGCTTGCTCGGCCGGGCTCAGGCCTTTGCGGAATTTGAGCTGAGCCAGCAGGATCATCAGCCAGGTCCAGATCGCGCCGAAGGTGGCGATGGAGGTCACCCACACGAACACCTGGTCCGGCACCAGGTAGTTGAGCAGTACGCCCAGCAACAAGGCAAAGATCGACAACAGCAACGCTTTGCGTGGCACGCCGTTACTGGAGGTGGTGCCGAACGTCGCCGGCGCCTGGCCGTTCTGCGCCAGGCTGTAGAGCATGCGCCCGGTGCTGAAGATGCCGCCGTTGCAGGACGACAACGCGGCGGTGATCACCACGAAGTTGATAATGCCCGCAGCGGTCTTGATGCCCAGGCGCTCGAAGGTCATCACGAACGGGCTACCCTGGGTGCCGATTTCATTCCATGGGTAGATCGACAGGATCACGAACAACGCGCCCACATAGAACAGCAGGATGCGCCAGAACACCGAGCCGATGGCACTGGGAATGGTCTTCTGCGGGTTGCGCGCTTCACCGGCGGTGAGGCCGATCATCTCCACGCCCAGGTAGGCGAACATCACCATCTGCAACGACATCAACACGCCCTGCACGCCGTTGGGCATGAAGCCGCCGTGGGTCCAGAGGTTGGAAATGCCCAGTGCCACGCCGTCATTGCCGAAGCCGAAGGCGATGATGCCTACGCCGCCGATCACCATCGCAATGATGGTGACGATCTTGATCAACGCGAACCAGAACTCGAACTCACCGAACGCCTTGACTGCGATGAGGTTGATGGTGCCCATGCTGATCAGCGCCGCCAGGGCCCAGATCCAGCGCGGCGTGTCGGGGAACCACACGCCCATGTACACCGCCACGGCGGTGATTTCCGCGACGCAGGTCACCAGCCACAGGAACCAGTAGTTCCAGCCGGTGAGAAAGCCAGCCAAGGGGCCCAGGTAGTCCTGGGCATAACGACTGAACGAACCGGCTACGGGGTTGTGCACCGCCATTTCACCGAGGGCGCGCATGATCACCAGGATCGCCAGGCCGCCAATGATGTACGAGAGCATGATGGCCGGGCCGGCCATTTCGATGGCCTTGGCCGAGCCCAGAAACAGGCCTACACCGATACAGGCGCCCAGGGCCATCAAGCGAATGTGGCGCTCGCCCAGTTCACGTTTGAGCGGGCCGCCTTGAGCGGTCTCGCCAGGGGGCAGTGGTTTGCCAACAGGCATAGGGATACAACCTCATTTTGTTATTGGATTTAGCCACCGAGTCTCAGGCGTATCAGCCGGTGGGCTCATACACCGGCCGGACCGGGCCTGCCTCGTGGGCAAACCCGCCTGGCGCGAATGCTCGGCCAGGACAGCGGGGCGTGCAGTATAAAAAGCTACCGATAGGGCTTTTCACTCAATAAACAGCAAAATTTGGCGATAAGCCCCGGAAAAATCGGCTTCGACGGATCGGGCTCCCGCTGTCTAGACCGGCCCTGCCAGGGCAAAACGGCGCAGAGTATTACATAACTTTCAAAACCCAGGCTTATCCAGCGCGCCTCAGTCCACGCTGAAAAACAGGCGCCGGGCCAGGCGTCGGGAAATGCTTGCACGCTCGATTTCCAGGGTTTGTCGCACGCGCCCGGTCTGGCCGGTGCGGATGCGCGCGAACGCCTGCGCCTCCACCTCGGCCTGGGCCTGGCGCCCCATTCGTTCCTGCTCGGGGCTCTTGAGGTGGGCGGCATTGTCTTTGTAGTGGTCGTCCGGCCCTACGCGGCTGTCGTAGTGAAAATGCGCGTAACACAGCGCCTGCCCGGTGTGCGTGTCCACGACGGCGTACACCTGCAAGAAGTCCCGTGACTTGCCTTTGATCGGCACGCGTGCACCCTGCCTCACAATGCGCACCTCGTTGAGTGTGTGCAAAAAATCCACATCTTCCGCGCTGCCCAACTTGAGCTTGCTGGCGTGCACGCGCGCCTGTACGCCGGCTGCATCCAGGCGCATCGCCGCCGCCCGAAGGTCGCTGGCCCGGACACGGGCGTTGGCCTGTTGCGTCGCCGCCAACCTCGACACGTCCAGCTGGCGCAGTTTGCTGTCGATATCGGCAGCGAGCATCCGCCGGCTGTTGGCCTGCGCCACGAGCAAGGCCTGCAGCGACTGCGGCTCACACTTGCCGGTCATGGCCTGCACGTTGTCGATGGCCTTGTCGACATCTGCCAGCAAGCGTTGCCCCTTGTTCATCAACGCCCCCAATTGCGGGTTGGCCACACGCGGCCTGGCCGGCGGTTCCAGCGGTTCCCATACACCGTCCTGCGCCTCGGTGAAGGTGGCAATCACAGTGCCTTTGTTATCCACCAGTTCCGCCGTGCCGGTGTCGCCGACCTGGGTCGGCGCCTTGATACGGGCGACGTACACATCACGGTTGCGGGTACGAATGATCTTTTTCTGTCGTGCACCCGTCGGCTGGGCTGGCTTAGCCGGCCTGGTGCCTGGTGGCGGTGCGAGCAGATCGGCCAGCGCTTGCTCCACATGCTGGTGCAGGCTGGCCAGCAAGCCTTGAAGTTTTTCCAGATTGGCCAAGTCGAAGGTGTCCGGGGCCATGGCGCGCCAGAAATGAATATGGTCATCGGTCGTGGCATAGACATGGCTGAAGCTCTTGAGCAGTTCGACCCGCTCTTCACGGGTGGCGGACATGTTTTCCAGCTCGGCCAGGGAGCGACTGGCCCAGCGGGCACGATTGATCACTTGGTTAAAGCTGTCGAAAAACTCTTCCTCCAAGGGCGGGCCCTCGAGATTGATGGTGATGCCCCACAAGGTGATCAGTTGCAAGGCTTGCAGGTCGAGGATCGATGGGCGCGCCGGTACATCCGCCGCCAGCGCACGCGCCTTGTTACGCCCCAGGCGTGGCACCGCTTGCAGTTGGTCCAGGTAGGTGCGCTCCAGGGTACGCCAATGGATGGCAGACTCTTCGGCGTCGACCTGTTCACGCATGCGCAGGTCAAGGTCGGCGTGGGCCTGACGGTTGAGGTCGGAGCCGGCTTCGTCTTCGCTCTCGTTCTCCAGCACCTCCAGCAGCGGCTTGATGCGATCATTGATCTGCGCCATCTGTTCACGCATGTGCACATCCAGCAAACGCAGGCTCAAAATCAGCGACTCAAGGACTTCACACAGCTCCTGCTCATAATGGGGGCGTGGCTTGATTTCACGCATGCGCATCAGCAATTGCAGTTCCTCTTGGGAACATTGCACCTTGTTTTGCAGTTCCTTGCGGTAACGCTCGCGCAACGTGGCCCGTTGCTCCTCGCTGATCTTGCTGGTTGTCTCCCGCGCCAGATGGCGTGCCACTTCCATCGTCGCGTTGGCCCTTGCCCGCCTGCGACCTGCCTCGCGGTATTGCTGCTCCAGGCTCGACAGCGACGCCTCGCCGGCCTTCAACTTGGCGTCGACGGCGGCGTCGGCATTGCCGCCCGCCAGACGCAACTGCCCATCGAAATCCCATTGCCCTTCGCCCAAGGGTTTCAACCAGGGCCCCAGGGTGCTGCCATCGGCGCTGACTACCCGCACCGCACCGGCTTTGACCGTAACGCGGTACAGCTGCCCGCGTATCAGCGCCTGCCACTGCGCCGGGGTGTGCGACGTGTCGCGCAGCAGGCCACGCTGCGGGCCGCTGTGCTCGGCCCCGGCCCATAAGCCGGAGAAAGCCCGGAGACTGAGGCCGCGCGCCCGTGCGATCTGTGCGGCATTCAGATTGCCACGAGCGTTGGCCCAGCCGGTCGGCGCGGTGAAGCGCATGGGCGCTGGCACCTGCGTCGGCACCGGCGGGCTGGGTTCAGGCCGCGCCAGCGAGGCAAACACCGGCGCCTCCAACTGCAGAGGCCAAAGAGTGTCGTGGGGCGTCGCCTGATGCGCGAGGATCACCATGAGGTTGGTCAACACATCCATCACCGCCGCGCTCTTGGCCTGCGGATCGTCGCTGGCCAGGCGCTGGATATCGTTCTGCAAGCTCTCCACCAGTTGCAGCAGCCACCCGCCAAGCATCAATGGCTCGCCGGCAAACGGCAGCACGGCACCGAACAGCAACCAGCCGGCCTGCTTCAACTGGGCCCAGCGTTGCTCGACATTCGACACCGATTGCCGGTCGGCCAGTGCCACCAGTGCCCTGGCGGTGCCGTGGAAAATCAGGCTGGCGGGATCCTCGGTGCTCAGTTGCTTGCTGAGTTGCACCGGTGCAGGTTTTTCATAGGCGGTGAATTCATCGCCAGGCAGGAAATGGCGGATATGCGGTTCGTTAAAACCACCGTGGGCATACACCGCTTGCCGAGCCGGGGCCAGCCACGCCAGTACCTGCTCCTGCAAGGCACCCGAGGCCTTGATCGCGTCAAGCAGTGCCTCGATGGAGGTAAACGCCTGCAACGTCGGCGTCAGCAAAGGTCGGTACAACAGGTGTACGCCAACGCTCTTATCCCGAGGCCCGATGATGAACTGGTTGGTCACCTCGTCCGTCACCGCACCGGGCGCGGCCTTGAACGCCAGCGGCCACACGGCCATGGCCTGGCCTTGCACCTTGCGTTCAGCAGCCGAGGCTTGCAACGCGGCGTGCACACATTGAAAGCCGGCTTCGGTCAGGCCCTGTTCGGCCTTGATCTTCAACGCCAGCGCCAGCATCGGCAGTTGAACCCGCAACTGGGCCTGGAACAACTGCAAACGGCGCGCCGACTCTTGCGGGTCATCCAGCAGCTTTTCCTTCAGCATGTCCGGGTAGGCCTGGCCCACGTCGGCCTTGGTCACACAGCGTTGGAGCAGGCTGTAGGTCAGCCACTTGGGAGCTTTGGCGCCCTTGAGAGTGATGTCGCTGGCGGTGTGGGGAACGCCGGCCAGGTTTTCCAGGGCCAACTCGGTCAAGGTCAGGGTGACCGGGTCTACTTCCCCGGCGATAAAGCCTCCCGGCACCGGGACGGCGGCGGCAACGACCCGATTGAATGTCAGTTGGATATCTTGCGCGCGCAGCTTCTGGGCAGCGGGCTCAGTGCGCAGACAGGTTTGCAAGGCGTTGTCGGCAAACTGCCGGATCGAGCCAATGCCGTCCAGAAAGTGCTGGCCGTTGCTGCGCTGGCGGGCCAGCACCAGGTTCTGGAGCAGGCGCGCATAGGCGATGCTGTCGGTATCGTCGGCCTGGACAAGCCAGTTTGGCATTGCGCTGCGCAGGGTCTGTTGCAAGGGAGCCAGGCTGGCAACGAACCAGCGACGTGGGTCGGTGATATGGTCCAACAGCCTCTGGTGCTGCCCCGGCAACAGGGGTTGGTGGCGGTCGATGCTGTCGATGTCGCGTAACTGCTGCGCCAGGTAACTGGCCGCCAGGGCGTCGAAGGGATCGCCCTCAACGTCCTGGGCAAACCATTGGCCTACCGCACCATAGGCCGGTAATAGCGCGGCGACGTCGTCCAGGCGGGCTAGCGGGTGGATACCACTGGCGGGGCTGAACATCAGGGTTTGTTGCCCATGGCTGAGCACCAGCACGGGCAGCATCTGCGGCCCATCCCGGCCTGGCTGGTACAGGGCACGAACGCGCAGGGCGTCACCATGAGCATTCCATTGTCGATCCGGCCGCACAGGGTGCAGCAGGTGCCTGGGGAACAGCGTGGCAAATTGCGCCTCGCTCAGGCCAGGGGGTTTGGGTGAGTCGTAGAGCAAGGCCAGCAGGTCGTCCGAGAGGTAACCCCAGCGCGTCATGTCCACCGGCAATGCTTCACGCCACCAGGCTTGCAGGCGTTGCGCATAGGCGCCGAGCAAGAGCGCGCCGCAGCGGTTGATCAGCGGCTCGAGTTGCGCAAGGGTCGGCCCGCCCGGCTCGAAGATCTCTCGACGCCGCTGCACGACCTTATGAAAGTCCGGCACCAGCAGCGTGGGTTTCGCGCTGGCGAGCCGCTGCACCACACGTTCGGCCAGGGACTGGTAAGCCAGCGTGCCGTCGCTGTCATTGGCGGTGCCGATGTAGATCAGGCCGGCTTGCCATATGCCGGTACCCAGGTGCTGGTCCAAGTAAGCCTGGGCGCTGTCTTGCGCGACTAACGGCAATGAGGGCGGTTCGCCAAACAGGGTTTCGATTTGCTCGAGGGTGGTTTGGCGGGGTGAGTCTGCTGAGGTATCGGGAGGTGTCATGAGGGGCTCGGTATGCGGTTAAACCGCAGACGCTACTGGCTGGTGCAGAACTGGCGGCTGTAAACAGTTAGCGCTGCTTGGGGCAACCCCAAATGCCTGCCCTTCGTAGGAGCGAGCTTGCTCGCGAAAAACTCACAGGCGCCGCGCTCATTCAGGAAGCACTCGTTATCGTTGACGGTTTTCGCGAGCAAGCTCGCTCCTACATTTGGATTTGTCCCCTCCTGACCGACAAACTGCGTCTACGCTTCAGACAAGTCCGATCAATCTGTAGGAATGGATCAATCGACTATGGGCGCTCTGCAGCACACTGATCCCCCCCAGGCTGACCTCGACCCCGACAGCCCGTCACCAGCGCCTTTGCCGAAAAAAACCAGACCCTGGCGTCGCGTGGGCTGGTTGATTGCGTTGATGGCCTTGATCGCTCTGGGTTTCGCCGCGCACCGGGAGGCGCAGACCTCACGCTGGCAGGCTCGTATATTCAGCGAGTGGGCGGCGAAGCTGACCTACCGGGTGGCCCCCGGCGCCAGCGATGCACTGGTGTACCCCGGCGCGGGCCCCTTCGATCAGCGCCTGGGCTACAGCGCACTGGGCGAGTTCCTGCCGCGTTTGCTCAAGCGCAACTACATGATCGAGTCCCAGGCGCGCTTTTCCAAGGCGTTAATGGACTACAGCCGTCACGGCTTGTTTATCCCCTACGCTGAGAAGATCCAGGCCGGCTTGACCATAACCGATTGCCGCGCGGCGCCGCTGTATCAATTCAACTACCCGACCCAGCTGTACGCCCGCTTCGATGACATTCCGCCGCTGATGATCCACAGCCTGCTGTTTATCGAAAACCGTGCACTGCTCGATCCCGAACCGGCGCAAGCCAACCCCGCCGTGGACTGGCCGCGCTTCGCCAAAGCTGCTTGGTCGCAAGTGGCGCGCCAGTTGCACCTGCCGGGGCAAGCGGCAGGCGGCAGCACCCTGGCCACCCAGCTGGAAAAGTACCGCCACTCGCCCGACGGCCTGACCCTGTCGGGCAGCGAGAAAATCCGCCAGATGCTCTCCGCCAGCGTGCGCGCTTACCAGCATGGCCCCGATACGCTTGCGGCGCGGCGCAACATAGTGCGTGATTACCTCAACAGCGTGCCCCTGTCGGCCGTGCCGGGCCACGGCGAAGTGCATGGCATGGCCGAAGGGTTGCGGGTGTGGTACGGCGCCGATTTCGCCCAGGTCAACCGCGCGCTTCAGGATACCGCCACCACACCGGCCAGCCTGGCGGCACGGGGCTTGGCATTACGTGAGGTGTTGTCGTTGATGATCGCCCAGCGCCGCCCTTCCCATTACCTGGCCAACGGTCGCGACGAACTCAAGCAACTCACCGACAGCCACCTGCGGCTGCTGGCGCAGAACGTGGTAATCGACCCGACGTTGCTCAAGGCTGCACTGGCCGCGCGCGTCACTTATCGCGACTGGCTGCAGCAGCCCACACTGCAACCGATCGACAGCAACAAAGGCGTCAGCGTAGCCCGCAGCCGCCTGGCGGCCCTGCTCAACCGGCCGCTGTACGATCTCGACCGCCTTGACCTCGCGGCCACCAGCACCTTGCAGGCCGAACTGCAAAACCAGGTGACCGGTTACCTCAAGCAACTGGCCGACCCGGCATTCGCGGGCAACATCGGCCTGCTCGGCGAACGCCTGCTGACGCCCGCCAGCACGCCGCAAGTGCGCTACAGTTTTACCCTGTTCGAACGCACCGCCGACGGCTCACGGGTGCGGGTGCAAACCGACAACACCGACCAGCCCTTCGATATCAACGAAGGCAGCAAGCTGGAACTGGGTTCCACCGCCAAGTTGCGGGTGCTCACCACTTACTTGCAAATCATCAGCGAACTGCATGATCGCTACGCCACACAAACCCCAGCAGCGTTGAAAAAGGCCGACATCGCCGAGCAAGACCGGCTCAGTCGCTGGGCCGTCGATTACTTGCTGCAGGCTTCGGACAAATCCCTGGCGACCATGCTTGAGGCCGCCCTGGACCGCACCTATTCGGCCAGCCCCAACGAAGGGTTTTTCACCGGCGGCGGGATGCATTATTTCCATAATTTTCGCAACGAAGACAACGGCCGCAGCCCCACATTGCGTGACGCGCTGCGCGAGTCGATCAACCTGCCGTTCATTCGCCTCATGCGCGACCTGACGCGCTACGTCACCTATGCCGGCGCCAACAACAGTGCGCAATTGCTCAAGGATGACGGCGACCCGCGCCGCCAGGAATACCTGGCCCGGTTTGCCGACCGCGAAGGCACCACCTTCCTGCTCAAGTTCTGGAAGAAGTACCAGAAAAAAGACACCCAGGCGCGCCTGGAAACCTTCCTCGACAGCCTGCACCCCACCGCGATTCGCTTGGCGGCCGTACATCGCTACCTGTTTCCTGAAGCAAACCAGGACACCTTCAACCGCTTCGTGCGCTCCCACCTGACCGGCGTAAAAACCACCGCAGCCCTCAGCGACGAGCGCCTGCAACGCCTGTACAAGGACTACGGCCCCGGCACCTACGACCTGCCCGACCAAGGCTATATCGCCAAGGTCCACCCCCTGGACCTGTGGTTGCTCGGTTACCTGCTCAACCACCCGCAGGCCACCTTCAGCGAAGTGGTCAAGGCCAGCCAGTTCGAACGCCAGGAGGTGTACAGCTGGCTGTTCAAGAGCCGTCATCAAGGCGCGCGCGACAGCCGTATCCGCACCATGCTCGAAGTCGAAGCCTTCCTGGATATTCATCAGCGCTGGCAAGCGGTGGGGTATCCGTTCGATCACCTGGTACCGTCGCTGGCTACCGCCATCGGCAGTTCGGGAGACCGCCCCGCCGCGCTCGCGGAACTGATGGGCATCATCCTCAACGACGGCGTGCGCGGCAAAGTGCTGCGCATCGACAGCCTGCACTTTGCCGCCGGCACCCCTTACGACACCCGTGTGGTCAACACGCCCGACCCCGGCAAACGGGTGATGCCGTCCGAAGTTGCCAGCGCCTTGCGCGGGGCGTTGTCGCGAGTGGTGGACGCTGGCACGGCCAAACGCGTGTCGGGCAGTTTCACCCAGGCCGACGGCACGCCAATGGCCATGGGCGGCAAGACCGGCACGGGCGATAACCGCATCCAGGCAATGGGTGCCGGTGGGCGCTTGATCAGTTCCAAGGCGATCAACCGCACCGCCACTTTTGTGTTTTTTATCGGCGACCACCACTTCGGCACACTCACCGCCTTTGTGCCCGGCAGTTCGGCGCAAGGCTTCAAATTCACCTCGGCGTTGCCGGTGCAAGTGCTCAAAGGCATGGCGCCGTTGTTGATGCCTTATCTGCAAGGGTCGGGTGAGGTGATGTGTGGTGGTTCCTGATTGGGTGGCGTGCCAGCCACTGAGTCGTTGGCCGCCCAACCGCTTTCAAACCTAGACCTCCGAATCCCAGATCACCGTGACCACGCCCGTGTAGGTGCTACCGGGCTGCTTGAGCATTTCCTTCACGTCGTCCCGCTCCACGGTAAAGTGCAGGCTCGCGGGGCGGTTGTTGACGTAATAGCCGGGTTGGAACAGCTCGGTGCCGCTGCCGTCCAGGCGCAAGGGCAGCTTGTTCACGGCCTGGCCGTACTGGTCTTGCAAGCCATAAGGCAAGGTCACCCCGACCTGCAGCGGCACCTCGTCGCCCGCGCCGTTGCGCAGACCGCAGGTGTTGCCGATGGCCAGGCTGCATTCGAGCTGCATCTTGAAACGTCCGCTGGCGGAGATGACGAAGGTCTGGTCACGGAACAGTTTCGACGGTTGTCGCCCGCGATTGAGCCAGGCTTGCCAGCCGCCCTCGGGCAGCAGTTCAACGCGGTTGCCTCCCGGTGGCAGGTCGACCTTGAGGTTGTGCTCCACCGACAGGGTGAAGTTGAAAGTCAGCGTATTGTCGTTGGGCATCATCACATCGCCGAGATCAAAATCCCCTCCTGGGCCGATGCTGTAACTGACCGAACCGCGGTATTCACCGCTGGCCATGCCCAATGGATTCGGGGTCTTGAGTTCATAGCCATACTCGACGGGGTTATAGACCATCTGCGGAATCGGCGAGGTGGGGACCACGTTGCAAGCCCCTGCATTTTCAGGAATGGTCCAGAAGTAGAGTAAAAAAGTGCTGGACGCCGCGATATACCTGACCCCCTGACACGGTGCTGCACCATAACGCCAGTAATAATCCCAGGAGCCATTTCTGGCCCAAACGCCCACTCTGGCGCCACCGCCCAGGCTCCATCGGCCACCGAAGCCGGCGATGCGCATCTGTACCGTTTCAACCTGACCCGTGGCGATATGGGTCACCTGCACATCGCGCCAGGAGGACGGTACCTTGAAATACGCGCCCTTGCGCGGGTCTTCATGGTCCGCCTCGATTTGCGCGTTCGAGTTGAACACCAATTCGTTGGTACGAATACTGAAGGTGTTGAGTGACTCGCACAGCGCCGGCACATGCCAGGCACAGATGCCACTGTGGGGGGTGGTGTTCTGGAATTTATTGACCATCGGGTTGGTCGGGTCAGGGCGAAACACCGCCGAGATGTTTTGCTCCAGCGCCTGCACCGGCAGGCTCGCCCAGCTGAGGCCCAGCGCCAGCGCACAAGGCCCCAGCCATTTTTTTGTAACGGTGAACAGTCGCATAATCGCTCCGTATCGCGGGCCCACAAGGTTTCACTCGCCAGGCTTATGGCGCGGGAAAATCGAACATCAAGTGCACCGTGCCGTAATACTCGCCACCGCGGTAACCGTCAGGTGGTTCGATAGCGGCAATCTCCAGTTCGGCGCGGCGCCCCGGGCGCGCCTCCTCGGCACTGAGTACCTGCGTGGCATCCAGGGTCAACGGCACCCGATTGAACAACACCTGCAACTCGATACGGTTGCGCCCGCTCAGCAAGTACGGGGTGTCGCCCAGGCGGGCGGTCACGCCACCGTTGATGTTCTTGACGTCGAAGTTCTTGCGCAGGCGGCCAAGCCGCGCCGTCGCCAGGTCCCACGCCAGCACTTGGTCATGCCCCATCCAATCCGGCTCGGAGGGCAGTACATAGGCTTCTTCGATCGGGATGGTCACCGACACATCGAAGCTGTGGCGTTCCTGGAACGCCTGCGCCGGCTCGCCCAGGAACACAGGGGTCATCAGTACCGCCAGTGCCGTCAGTTGCTTGAACATTGTCATCACCCGTTGCTGTTGACCGTCATCGGTTTTTTGTCGCGGCCTTCGATCAGCTGGAAACTGAACTGGCGCTCGGGCTTTTTCTCGAACACCAGCTGACGGCCGGGCAGGATGTGGTGCTTGGTGGTGGCTTCACAGTCGGTTTTCTTCGCCACCGAACAGTCCCGGAACTCATCGAGCACCACCACGCTGTTGCCGGCATTGCGCAAGGTGTACTGGCTGGTGGTCTGGCTGATCTGCGTGTCGAAACGGGTGTTCTGTGGGCGCACGAAAAACACCGTGCCATAACCGGCCATGACGTTGACCCCGGCGGCCAGCGCGTCCTTGTACTCGGCCCGCTCTTCATCGGTGACAGCAAAGTCGTCTTCTTTTTCCGGCACCACCGGGATGAAGCGCACACGGAAGTAACGTTCCGTGTCGCGCTGGCCCATGTACAGCAAGCGGGTGCCCTGACGCCCGCCCGCCGGCACGATCAGCCGCGCCGGGCTGGCCATCAGGCCGTCACGGTTGGTGGCGCCGCCCTTGGCGTCAGTCATCGAAGTAATCGGCACTTCCTTGGAGGTGCCGTCGGCGTTGTAGACGATTTCCAGCACATTGACCTTGATGAATGCGGTACTGGTGCCGCCGTTATAGACACGCTTGAGGTAGGAACTGCGATCGCCCTCCAGGTAGTCGTACACCACCCCCACGTTGATCGCCGGCCCCGCCTGAGCGGACAACGACAACAGCACCAGCCCGACCGATAACACTGCTTGTTTCATGTTTGATTACGCCTCATTGATTGAACCCAGCCCAGCGGCTGATGTGCGGTAGATGCCTGCCTAGACTTCCGAATCCCAGATCACCGTGACCACGCCGGTGTAGGTGCTGCCCGGTTGTTTGAGCATTTCCTTCACGTCGTCTCGCTCCACGGCAAAGTGCAGGCTGGCGGGGCGGCTGTTCACGTAGTGGCCGGGCTGAAACAGCTCAGTGCCGGAACCGTCCAGGCGCAAGGGCAGCTTGCTCACGGCCTGGCCGTACTGGTCGCGCAAGCCAAATGGCAGGGTCACGCCGACCTGCAGCGGCACCTCGTCGCCGTCCCCGTTGCGCAGCCCGCAGGTGTTGCCGATGGCCAGGCTGCACTCGAGCTGCATCTTGAAACGGGTACTGGCCGAGATGACGAAGGTCTGGTCGCGGAACAGCTTCGAAGGTTGCCGCCCGCGATTGAGCCAGGCTTGCCAGCCGCCTTCGGGCAACAGCTCGATACGGTTGCCTCCGGGGGGCAGGTCAACCTTGAGGTTGTGCTCCACTCGAAGGTCGAAGTTGAAGGTCAGCACATCATCGTTTGGCCGGTAAATGTCACCAAAATCGAAATCCTGGTGCGGCCCGACCCCGTAAGTAATCGACCCTCTGTATTGCCCAGCATCCATGTCCAGGGGGTTAGGTGTCCTCAGTTCATATGTGTACTCAAGCATGCTGAAACTGGAGGAGGGAACATTGAACGGCGTCACTAGATTGCACGCACCGCCACCTTCCGGTATCAGCCAGAACCACAGCCGCAACGTGGGGGCCGCCGCCCACATGCCGGTGTATTGGCAGGGGGAAGGTGGATGCGTCCAGTTGGCGGGTAATGAACTCCACGCATGCACGCCCGGAGGGTTGGTTGTATTGAAACGGCTGCCAATACCCGAGATACGCATCTCGACGGTTTTGCGGTCGCCCTTGGGTGATATCACCTCGAAACTGCGCCACTCGGAGGGGACCTTGAACATCAAGCCTTGACGCGGATCCGCATGGTTGGCCTCTATCGGGCCGGTGGCGACAAAGTTGATATCCCAGGTGCGGATACTGAAAATCCCCAATGCTTCACACCGTGCCGGCATATGCCCAGGGCATACCCCGCTCTGCGGGGTGGTATTGGTGAACCTGTTCACCATGGGATTGCTAGGGTCCGGTCGGAACTCAGCGGTAATGTCTTGCGTGGCCGCAAGGCCCCAAGGGGTGAACGAACCCAACGAAGCGGCCAATACGACAGCGCGCCACATTGTGTTGCCAGGCTTGTTCATGCTGATCAACTCGTTGCTGCGAACGCATGCTGTTCTGAGTAAAAAATTCATCCGGCCGCCTCTGACGCATGGGCGACTTCGGCCAACGTATCCGGCGTGCAGCGCAAGTCGCCGATCATCAGCACGTCGCTTTCGCTTGGCGCGTTGCTGGGGTCCAGACGGAACTGGCACAACAGCTGGTTCTGGTAGCGCACTTGCAGGGTGGGTGAGCTGGAACTCATTTCCATGGAGAAGAACCCATCTACTTCGCTGACCCCACGGCTGGCGTGATTGATCACGTGGTGGCCGCGCAGAGGTGTGCCGTGTTCATCCAGCAAGCGGCCCAGCACGGTGACGGTTTTCATCACCGTGACTTTGCGGTAGTCCACACCGCCCTTGTTCAGGTGGTAGCTGGAGCGCGCCGGCTGGATATTGGCCGCCGGTGGGTGGTTGCCTTCAAAGTCGAAGGCCACGCTGCTGCTCTTGTAGGCCGACACCGGCACATAATTGCGCCCGGGCCGCAACAGGGTGCTGCCGCCGCCCAGGTCATCGGCGCGCAAGGCGATCTCGTCGAGGTCGGTTTCCACGTCGATGATCATGCCGGCACCGTTGCCCTGGTACTGGCTGCTCAGCAATACCTTGCCGGCACCGGCCACCAGGGTGCTGTTGAGGTTCAGGCCACCGCTGAAGTCGCCGTTGAAGGAACTGCGCTGCACGAAGCCGTCACCGCTGATCGCGTCGGTATTGAAACTGGCCATGCCCGACAGGCCGACGCCATAGGTGTCGGTGATCGCCGTGGCCGAGACGCTTTGCAGGAAGTGGTCGGTCAGGTCTTGGCGCAAGGTCACCGAGGCGTTGTTGTCACGCCCGCCGTCACGGGCGGTGCGGGTGCCGATGCTGCCGGAGATCTGCCGGCCATCGCGGCCCAGGTTCATGCTGACACTTACGTCTACACCACGATTGCGCGCGTCGTTGGTACCCGAGGTACCGGGCCGGTCGAACACCGAGAAGCGCCAGTTGGCATCGCTGCCGAACAGCTTGTCATGACGGCTCCAACCCAGGTCGATACCGGCGCCCTCGACATTGCCTTCGCTGTGGGACAGGCGCATGTTCAGGGTGTTTTTCGCATCGAGCCGGTGGTTGACCGACAGCGCCGTGTTGCTGGCCTCGCCCACGAAGGTATTGCGGCGCAGGCGGGTGCCGTCCGGCAGGGTTTCGTAGGTGTCGCGGGTGTCGAGCCAGCTGCGCGTGTGGCTGAACACCAGGTTGGTGGCGCCCAAGGTGTAGAGCGCTTGCAGGTCCATGCCGGTGCCGTGGTCCTGGGTCTGGTACAGGTTGGTGTAGAGACTGGTGTTGTTGGCGACCGTCCAGTCCACCGAACCGCCGTACTGCAGTTGTTCACGCACCTGGCGTGCCGACAGGCCGAGGATCACCCGTGGGTGCAACAGGTAGTTGATGGACGCGCCCGCAGTCATCGCGCCAGAGGCTTGTTCGTCCCAATTGCTGAACAGCTTGGTCTCGCGCCCGGCAAACAGGTTGTAGCGCCACGGGTCTTCGGCGTTGCGCCAGTTGCTGGGTTTGTACACCAACTCCTGGGTGGTGCTGGTGGTCAGGCCGTCTTCCACCAGGCGCACTTCCACTTCATAGATACCGCCGGGCAATGGCCGGGTGTCCAGGGTTTGCAGGCCGGCTGCCACGGCTTGGGTGTTGATCAACAGACCGTTGCGGTAAATCTCCACCGCCGCCTGGCGGTTGGCGGTGACATAGATCGGGTACACGCTGGGCTTGGCATTGTTGATGGCCAAGCTGTCGGAACTCCCGTACATCAGGCCCAGCGCTGTGTCAGGGCTGGCACCGAAGCTGCGCAGTTGGCGGGTCAGGCCGTCGGAATTGGGGGTGAAATGACCCAGGCGAAAAAATTGCCCTTCCATTTCCCGCTGGGTGTACAGCTCATGGATCGCGTGGCGCATCTGTTCGTTATCGCCACTCTGTCGCGCCAGTTGCAGGTTGAACACCTGGCTCCAGTTGCCAATGCTGGAACTGGCCTGCAGCCCGTAGCGACCGCCCAGTTTGTTGTCCTGGCCACCGTTGAGGTTGAGCTGGTTGTTGATGATCAACCCCAGGCTGCCGTCTTCCGGTTGCTGGTAAAAGCGCGGTGCATCGTCATTGAGCTCGACATTCTGAGTGATGATCGCCAACTGGGAGTTTTCCAGGTTGTAGAACGCCGAGAGCATTTTTTCCGGACAGGATTGGGTACAGGCACCCAGCGCCACGCCCTTTTCCAGCAGGGCTTGCCAGGTGTCGCGGGTGGCGGCCGGGACCTTGCTGTCACCGGTGTCGGTGAACTCGAGCAGGGTGACGCGATCATCCCGGGTCAACACAATCAGTGCCTCGCCCAGCAACTGCTGGTCAAGGTCTACACGTACCGCCAGCGGCACGTCGAAAAAGTGATCGGCAAAACCGGCGGGCAAGCCTTGGGCCTGACTCAGCAGATTGCCGGTAGTCAAAGCGCCCGAGGCAGCAGGTACGGCCAGGGCACTCGTACACATCAACAGCGCAAGCGCCGTCGCGATAGGCGTCATCGGAAACATGAACGGAACACTCTGAATGCCAAAAGACTGGAAAAAACCAGGCCGGCGGACCGAGGAGGAAAGTCAGCCGACCTGCAAGTAAATGCCCGTGTTCAACGGGCATTCATTGGCACATCAAAGCGTTGGCAATACCGCGTCGAATACCACCGGCATCACCGCGGTGTAGGAACCGCGCTGAGTAGCCGAAGGCTTGGCCGCGACGATGCGCATTTCAGCGCCAATACCTGGGGTGGAGTCGGCTTCATTGACCACTTCCTGCGGAGAGCCGGTCAGGGTCACGCCATTGAGGGTGGTGGTCAGCGCGATGTTCTGCGCGGCATCACCGTTGAACAGCACAGCCGGGCCGCCTTCGATGTAGGCGTGAACCGAACCGTTGGTGTTCTTGATGTCGTAGATGGCGCTCAGGGGCGCCAACTCACCGCTGACCAGGTTGTAGGTCATGGTTTCGTCACGACCCCAGTTCGGATCACGCGGCTGGGCGTGGAACACGGTGGTCGGGATGTTTGCCTTGAGGTTGACGGTGTGGCTGGCTTCACCGGCAGCGATAGCCGTTACCGAGGAAGATAGCGCCAGAACGGCCAGGGGAACAGCGACAGCAAACTTCTTAAACATGGTCAATACCTGTAGTTGACAACATTGAATGGTTCATTGCCAAGGAGGTCCCTAACAACGAATTAGCAGGCGTAGTTAGTTGAACTACGCACTGCAAGACAATGATCAAGCCAAACTAAAAGCAGGTATGCAGGCACATTCCAAAACGCACGTAGCCCTTGTAAACAGGGCTTGAGCGAAAAAGATGGCATTTCGCCAAAACTTTAAAAGTATCCGTAGGAAATAAGCTACACGCTAAAAATGTGCTAAAGAAGTTGCTGTAAGAAGCGTACCACAAGACTAAGCAGCGCCTGACAAATAACAAGTTCAGATATAAATTCGAGCTACAACTCTAATTAAAGTTATAGCTCTAAAATCCAATCAGGTCCAATAGTTGTTAGTTGCTTCGCGGACCAAGCCTGTGCAACCGCCAACGACCGTTGGTCGCCAGGTACTATCCTTAGCATTAAGATATATCTTACGTTATATCTAAACCTGCACAGAGGACCTGCCCATGAAACACGAACATCGCGGCGAGTTTGAAAAACGCGGCGGTCGCGGCCCACGGGTGTTCGCCCCTGGCGACCTGAAGCTGCTGCTGTTGTCACTGATCGCCGAGCAACCTTGCCATGGCTACGACCTGATCCGCCGCATCGAGGGCCTGTTCGACGGCGCCTACAGCCCCAGCCCCGGCGTGATCTACCCCACCCTGACCTTTCTTGAAGAGAGCGAGCTGATCAGCGGCGACGCCGATGGCGGAAAAAAACGCTACACAATCACCGACCCCGGTCGTCTCTTCTTAAGCGAGCAAGCCGTTGCCCTGGACGGTGTGCGCATGCGCCTGGATGTCAGCAAGCGCTCGCTGCGTGGCCACGACCGCCCACCGCAAATCCATGAAGCGGTGCACAACCTGCGCCACGCCTTGCATTCACACAACGGGCACTGGAGCCCGGAAGAAATCATTCGTGTCGCGGCGCTGCTCAATCGCACCGCCCAAGCCATTGCCGACGGGACAGACCAATGAACACACAAACCATTCATCGCGTAACCCACGAAATCAAACGCCGCCGCCTGCAAGTATTGCGGGTGGTCGATATCACCCCGCGCATGCGCCGCGTCACCCTGGGCGGCCCGGAATTGGCGGGCTTTATCAGCCTGGGCAGCGACGACCACATCAAGCTGTTGTTCCCGCAGAACGCCCAAGAACAAGCCGCGCTGGAAAGCCCGACGTTCAACATCAAGGGCGACGGCCCGCAACCGGCGATGCGTGACTACACACCACGGCGTTACGACCTGAGCATTGGCGAGCTGGACATCGACTTCGTGCTGCACGGCGATGGCCCTGCGTCTACCTGGGCCGAGCAAGTTGAAGTCGGCCAGCACCTGTATATCGGCGGGCCACGTGGCTCGATGATCGTGCCGGATATCTTCGACAGCTACCTGCTGATTGGCGATGAAACGGCGATCCCGGCCATCGCTCGGCGCCTGGAAGAACTGCCCGCTGGGCGCAAGGTGCTGGCGGTGATTGAAATCGCCGATGCGGCGGAACAACAGGCGCTGAACAGCGCAGCCGAGGTCGAGGTGATCTGGGTGCTGCGTGGCCAGGATGACCTGCTCAATGTGGTGAGTAACCTGACGCTGCCCAGCGGCACGCTGTACAGCTTCGTCGCCACCGAAACCAAGCTGTCGCGCCAGGTGCGGCGGGTGCTGCTGGATGCGCACAAGGTCAACGAGCAATACCTCAAGGCCGTGGGTTACTGGCGTGCCGAGGGCAGCGAGGAAGAATAAATAAGGTGGGAGCTGGCTTGCCTGCGATGCAAACACCTCGGTTTATCAGTTACACCGAGGTGATGCTATCGCAGGCAAGCCAGCTCCCACATTAATGGTGCTCACTTTAGATCGAGGGAGATTTGAGGTGCTTGTCCAGGCCGATGATCGCCAGCGCGATGACGATGAACCCTGCCAAAATCCCTGCGGCATTCACAAACACTTGTGGATAACCAAGGCTGTCCACATCCATGAACGGGTACTGATACTGCCCGAGCATATGCCCGCGCAGCAGCACATAACCGAAGTACACCAATGGGTAAATCACCCAGCCGGCAATGTGCTTGAACCGCAAGGTGCCCTTGGGCACACACCGCCACCAATACACCACAAACAGCAACGGCATGACGTCGTGCAGCAATTCATCGGCGATAAATTGAAAGCCTTGCGGGCTCCACAGATGCCGCAGCAGCAGGTTGTAGGCCAGGCTCACCAGCACGATGCTCGCCGCTATCGCGCTACTGATGTGAGGCGCGAGGAAAAACCGCTTGGCACCAGAGTCGCGCTTGACCAGCGCGTAGCTGAGCACCACGACCACCAGGGTATTGGTCAGCACGGTGAAGAAGCTGAAGAAACTGATCAGGCCGCCCAGCAAGCTCGCGCCACTGGTCCAGCGCAAATAGAGAATCAGGTATTGCTGGATCGCCAACCCCACCCAACCGGCCAAGGCTGCCGTCGCGACAAAGCGCTTCATGCTTTCAATCCAGGGGGCGCTTGGTACGCATCAGCTTGACGTACAAACCTTCGACCTTTTCCCGCGCCCACGGGGTTTTGCGCAGGAAGGTCAGGCTCGACTTGATGCTCGGGTCACTCTTGAAGCAGCGGATAT
Source organism: Pseudomonas sp. B2021 (assembly GCF_018135665.1). Lineage (NCBI taxonomy): Bacteria > Pseudomonadati > Pseudomonadota > Gammaproteobacteria > Pseudomonadales > Pseudomonadaceae > Pseudomonas > Pseudomonas sp. B2021. Next base: position 1,405,089 of record NZ_SMOF01000001.1, on the reverse strand, counting down.
CAATGCGCTCGGCCAAGCCGCTCCACTCGTAATGCTCCACCAGGGTGGTGAGCACGTGTTGCAGGGTCACACCGTGGAGCGGGTCGTTGCTTGTCGCGGTCATGCCAGGCCTTTTGCAAAAAGAGGAAACACAGCCGCGCACCTTAGCCGACGGGGCGTGCAGGTGGAAGCATCGGATTGAATATAGCCCGCGAGGAAAAGTTCCCCTTTTTCGCAAAAAAGAGATGTTATATTGTAACTTTACTTAACAACCTTTTTGCCTAGGAATATCCGATGTCGCTGCCTTCTATCTGGCGCTTGTCGCCCCTCGCCGCCGCCCTGTTGATCGGCTCCCAGGCCCATGCCCTGGAACTGCCACCCCAAGTGGTCACCGGCAACCCGCTGGGCAGCGAACAGCTGGCCTCGCCCACCACCGTGCTGGAAGGCGACGACCTGACCCTGCAACAAAAAGGCAGCCTCGGTGAAACCCTGAACAAGCAGCCGGGCGTATCGTCTTCGTACTTTGGCCCAGGGGCCAGCCGCCCGATCATTCGTGGCCAGGACGGCGACCGTATTCGCATCCTGCGCAACGGTGTGGGGGCGCTGGACGCCTCGTCGCTGTCCTACGACCACGCGGTGCCGCTGGACCCGATCAACGTTGACCGCATTGAAATCGTGCGGGGCCCGGCCGCACTGCTGTACGGCGGCAGCGCCATCGGTGGTGTGGTCAATACCTTCGACAATCGCATCCCCACCGAGGCCATTGAAGGCATCCATGGCGCGGGTGAACTGCGCTACGGCGGTGCCGACACCACCCGCAGCAGCGCAGGCAAGCTGGAAGCCGGCAACGGTACGTTCGCCTTGCACCTGGATGCCGATGCGCGCGAGTTCAACGACCTTAAAATCCCAGGCTATGCCCGCAGCCGGCATGCACCGGAGAGCGAAAACGGCCCCGGCAAAAACGGGCGCCTGGGTAACAGCAATGGGCGCCAGGACGGTGGTGCGGTAGGCGGTTCCTACACCTGGGATGATGGTTATGCGGGGCTGTCCTACAGCAATTACGACAGTAACTACGGCTCACCCGCCGAGCAGGATGTGCGCATCCGCATGAAACAGGACCACTACGCCTTTGCGTCCGAGATCCGCAACCTGCAAGGGCCTTTTACCTCGGTGAAACTCGACGCCGGTTACACCGACTACGAACACCGAGAAATCGAAGGCGGCGAAACCGGCACCACCTTCAAGAACAAAGGCTATGAAGCGCGGGTGGAAGCTCGTCACCAGCCGATAGGCCCATTCGATGGCGTGGTCGGCGCCCAAGTGACGCGCAACGAGTTCTCGGCCCTGGGCGAAGAAGCCTTCGTACCGCAGACCGACACCAACGCCGGCGCACTGTTTATCCTCGAAGAAATGCAAGCCACCGAGCGCCTCAAACTCAGCCTAGGCGCACGTCTGGAACACACCAGCGTCGACCCGAACGCCAAAGGCAACGAGCGCTTTGCCAATGCCGACAAGAGCAGTAACTTCACCGCCGGTAGCCTGTCGTCTGGTGCGGTGTACGCCCTCACGCCGATCTGGTCCCTGGCCGCCACCCTCGGCTACACCGAACGCGCGCCGACCTTTTACGAGCTGTACGCCAACGGCGCCCACGTTGCCACCGGTACCTACGAGTTGGGCGATGCCAACCTGAAGAAAGAAAAGGCCGTGTCCAGCGACCTGGCCCTGCGCTTTGACAACGGCACCCACAAGGGCAGCTTCGGCGTGTTCTACAGCCACTTCTCCAATTACATCGGCTTGTTGGGCACGGGTCGTACCCTGAACGATGAAGGCGAAGAGGACGCGGGCGGTATTCCCGAGTACGAATATTCTGGCGTGCGCGCGCGTTTCGCCGGCTTCGAAGCCCAGGATCACTGGAAGCTCGGTGAAGGCGCCTACGGTAAGTTTGCGCTGGAACTCTCGGGCGATTACACCCGCGCCACCAACCTGGACACCGGCGAAGCCTTGCCACGCATCGCGCCCCTGCGCATGAGCAGCGGCCTGCTGTGGGAACTGGACCGCTGGCAAGCACGTATCGATGTGGAACATGCCGCAGGCCAAGGGCGTGTGCCGGATAACGAAAGCGGCACCGACGGCTACACCACCCTCGGCGCCAGCGCGGGGTATCGCTTCAATGTGGGCGGTAGCCAGTGGCTGGCCTTCGTCAACGGTGAAAACCTGACCAATCAGACCGTGCGCTATGCCAGCTCGATTCTGCGCGATATCGCGCCGGCGCCAGGTAGAAGCGTGCAGTTCGGCGTTCGCACTACCTTCTAATCATCACCGCTAATCCCCTGTGGGAGCGGGCTTGCCCGCGAAAGCGTTGGGTCAGTCAACATCACTGTTTGCTGGGCCGACGTCTTCGCAGGCAAGCCAGCTCCCACATTTGATCTTCGTTGCTTTGAGCATTGCGTTCGCTTGATCGATCGGCATTGGGGACATGCCTGCGACGTGATTGTGCAGCGACTATCTGTCACTGTTACCAAAACTGAAATGATGCATCTTGCGATTCACCCTTTCTCAAAACGCCCCGCCGCATTATCCTTCGCAACAATCTGAAACGCTTCACCTCCGGGTCGATCCCATTTGCCGAATTTCCCTTCACGCAAAGACAGCGCTGTCTTAAACCGACCTGCGCCAGGGACTCTGTTGCCCGCCTGTGGATAACCCGGTTATCCACAGAAAAACCCGAAAATAACGATGAACCAAGCCCGTGCTGAATCGTCATCTACAGTGAAGCACGGGGTTACATAATTATTCCAACGTCACGGAGAAACACACTATGAGCACTGATGGTGCTTCAAGCCCAAGCCGCCTGTTGCCCAGGCTGCTAGGCGTCTTGCTGCTGATCATGGGGCTGGCCTTGCTGGCTGGCGGCGTCAAGCTGAGCATGCTCGGCGGGTCGCTGTACTACCTGCTCGCCGGTATCGGCATCACCCTGACCGGCGTGTTGCTGCTGGCTACCCGCCGCGCTGCGCTGGGCTTGTACGCACTGGTGTTGTTCGCCAGCACCGTGTGGGCACTGTGGGAAGTCGGCCTGGACTGGTGGCAACTGGTACCGCGCCTGGCCCTGCTGTTCGCCTTGGGCATCGTCATGCTGCTGCCGTGGTTTCGCCGTCCGTTGCTGCGTGGCCAAGCGGCCCCGCTGGGCACTGGCGCGCTGAGCGTGGCCGTGGTGCTGGCGGGCGCTACCGCACTGGCCAGCCAATTCACCAACCCAGGTGAAATGGTCAAGACCGGCCAACTGGACCGCGACGCGGTACCGGGCATGGCCAGCGCTGCGCCCACCCAGGCCGATGGCGACTGGAATTCCTATGGCCGTTCGGCCTTCGGTGACCGTTACTCGCCACTGGCACAGATCACCCCGGAAAACGCCCACAAGCTGGTGCCGGCGTGGACCTATCGCACTGGCGACATCCCTGGCCCAGGCGACCCCGGTGAAACCACCGCGGAAAACACCCCGCTGAAAGTCAATGGCATGCTCTACGTGTGCACACCGCACAGCCAAGTGATTGCCCTGGACCCGGATACCGGCAAGGAAATCTGGCGTTTCGACCCGAAGATCACCACCCAGGGTGCTGAAAGCTTCAAAGGTTGGGCGCACATGACCTGCCGTGGCGTGTCGTACCACGATGACGCTGCCTACGCTTCCGAACAAAGCCCGACTGGCACTGCCAGCCCGGCCGCCGCACCGAACGCCTGCCCGAAACGCATCTTCGTGCCGACCGCCGACACCCGTCTGATCGCCCTGAACGCCGACACCGGCAAGATGTGCGAAGACTTCGGTGACAAAGGCCAGGTCGACCTGCGTGCCAACATCGGCAGCTTCGCCCCAGGCGGTTACTACTCCACGTCGCCACCGGCCGTGACCAAGAACCTGGTCGTGATCGGCGGTCACGTGACCGATAACGTTTCCATCGACGAGCCAAGCGGCGTGATCCGTGCGTTCGACGTGCACACCGGCAAGCTGGTGTGGAACTGGGACAGCGGCAACCCGGACGACACCACCCCGTTGGCCGAAGGCAAGACCTACACCCGCAACTCGCCGAACATGTGGTCCATGTTCGCCGTGGATGAAAAACTCGGCATGCTCTACCTGCCGATGGGCAACCAGATGCCCGACCAGTACGGCGGCGACCGTACCGATGACTCCGAGAAGTACGCCGCGGGCCTGACCGCTCTGGACATCGACACCGGCCACGTGAAGTGGACCTTCCAGTTCACCCACCATGACCTGTGGGACATGGACGTGGGCGGCCAGCCTTCGCTGATCGACATCAAGACCGCTGCGGGCGTGAAGCAGGCCGTGATGGCGTCGACCAAGCAAGGCAGCATCTACGTGCTGGACCGTGCCACTGGCCAGCCAGTGGTACCGGTCAATGAAATCCCGGTGCCACAGGGCGCAGTCGCGGGCGACCGCACCTCCCCTACCCAACCCAAGTCCGACCTGAACTTCATGCCGCCGCCGTTGAAAGAACGCGACATGTGGGGCGTGACACCGTTCGACCAGATGCTGTGCCGGATCGACTTCAAATCCATGCGCTACGACGGCCCGTTCACGCCGCCGTCGCTGCAAGGTTCGATCGTGTACCCAGGCAACTTCGGCGTGTTCGACTGGGGCGGCATCTCGGTTGACCCGGTGCGCCAGATCGCCTTCGTGAACCCAAGCTACATGGCGTTCAAATCCAAGCTGATCCCGGCCGCTGACATCGCCAAGCAAGGCCCACGCGTCAGCGAAACCGAGGGCGTGCAGCCAAACAAAGGCGCGCCGTATGGTGTGATCCTTGAAGCGCTGCTGTCGCCGATGGGCCTGCCATGCCAGGCACCGGCCTGGGGCTACGTGGCGGCGGTCGACCTGACCAACCACCAGACCATCTGGATGCACAAGAACGGCACCGTGCGTGACAGCTCGCCGGTTCCAATCCCGCTGACCATGGGCGTGCCTAGCCTGGGCGGTACGTTCACCACCGCTGGTGGCGTCGCGTTCCTCAGCGGCACCCTGGACCAGTACCTGCGTGCCTATGACGTGAAAAACGGCAAGCAACTGTGGGAAGGCCGCCTGCCTGCAGGCGCGCAAACCACCCCGATGACCTACACCGGCAAGGACGGCAAGCAATACGTGCTGGTCATGGCGGGCGGTCACGGCTCCCTGGGGACCAAGCAGGGTGACTATGTAATGGCGTTCAAACTGCCGGATTAAGCAACGCTGGCGGTACAAAAAAGCGGCGGCCCGAATGGGCAGCCGCTTTTTTTTGCCTGCTGATAATGCCCAGCGTTTCCCCTCAACCCTTTAAAACTAATTTAGTGCGCACGCCCTGCGTAATACAAAAGGCGTACGGATAAAACTTTAAAGGGAGCTTCACTGCATGACGGACCATGTCGCTACAAAACCGATGCTTTCCACCCCCACAAAAATCCTGGAGCTTGAACACCTCAATACTGCCAGTTTGAAAAAACTCATCAGTGGCGAAGTGCTTGCCATTCGGGTACCTGAGTTTGCCAACGCAACCACCAGCGCACGGTTGATTCAGGCCATCGACGATACCGCCACCCTGGAACACTACGGCCATGAAACCTACGAAGAGGGGCGCGTCGTTCAGCACTTCTACGGTGTGCATCGCTGGGGCACGCCGTTCAACTCCACGTACGGCAAGGCCGCCGGCGGTGACGCCCAAGAAAAATATTATGCAGACGCGGCCCGTATGCGCGGCCTTATCGACAGCCTCTGTGCGCCGCAAACGCCGCCCATTCAACAGCTGATGGAACAGTTCCAGGCGCTCTGGCCGCAAGGTGCAACAGCCGCTGCGTTCCAGGGCCGACCGATGTTTTGCGGGATCATCCGCGTCATGTTCCCGGAGACGGCGCACCTCTCGGAAACGGTGCCCCATGTGGATTGCCTGCCCCGCACAGTCGCTGAACTGCAGCATCAATTCAGCGCCAATATCTACCTGCAAACACCGCCTTCGGGGGGCGAGTTGGTCATCTGGGATACCCAAGCCTTTGGCTATGAGGAGGTCAAGCGCTTCGAGGGGGCCCAACTGCCCGAACAGTGTTTACAAAAACCGCTGCGCATCCGCCCACGCCAGAACGAACTGGTGCTCATCAATACCCGCCGCCCCCACGCCATCTGTGGGTTCGATTCGGGAAAACGCGTCAGCATGCAGTCGTTTATTGGCTATAACGCCGGCGAACCGTTTTACTTCTGGTGCTAATACTTTTATTGCTCGTGCACATGGACGTTTATCTATGACCCCCGAAGAATTCCGCCAACATGGCTATGCCATGATCGACCTGATTGCAGACTACCGACAGAACATCGAACAACGCGGCGTGCAGCCCACCACCCAACCTGGCGAGATCAAAGCCGCCCTGCCGGCCAGCCCGCCTGACACCGCCGAACCCTTCGAACAAATCATGGGCGACGTCGAAAAACTGATCATGCCCGGCTTGCTGCATTGGCAGCATCCCAGTTTCTTCGGGTTCTTCCCTTCCAATGTGGAACTGTCCTCAGTGCTCGGCGATTGCCTGAGCACCGGCCTGGGTGTGATTGGGTTGTCCTGGCAATCCAGCCCGGCCCTCACCGAAATCGAGGAAGTCACCACCGATTGGCTGCGCGACATGCTCGGCCTGGGCAGCTCATGGAGCGGTGTGATCCAGGACTCGGCGTCCACCTCCACGCTGGTGGCGCTTATCAGCGCCCGGGAACGCAGCTCCGATTACGCGCTGATGCACAACGGCCTGCAAAACAGCGGCGCGCCCCTGATCGTCTACACCTCAGCCCACGCCCATAGCTCGGTCAACAAGGCGGCGATCCTGGCCGGGTTCGGCCAGAACCATATCCGCACCATCGCCACCGATGCACACAATGCAATGTCGCCCCAGGCACTGGCGCAGGCCATCGAACAGGACCTGGCCGCTGGCAACACACCCTGCGTGGTGATTGCCACCACCGGCACCACGGCTGCCATGGCGATCGACCCTCTGGATGCGATTGGCGACCTCACCCAACGCCACGGCCTGTGGCTGCACGTGGACTCGGCCATGGCTGGCGCGGCAATGATCCTGCCGGAATGCCGGGCCCTGTGGGATGGCATCGAAAAGGCTGACTCGCTGGTGCTCAACCCGCACAAATGGCTGGGCGCGGCCTTCGATTGCTCGGTGTACTTTGTACGTGACCCCGAGCATTTGATTCGCATCATGACCACCAACCCGAGCTACCTGCAATCCAGCGCAGACGGCCAAGTGCGAAACTACCGTGACTGGCGGATTTCCCTGGGCAGCCGTTTTCGCGCCTTGAAGTTGTGGTTCCTGATACGCGAGCAAGGTGTCAGCGGCCTGCAAGCGCGGCTGCGGCGAGACCTGGCCAATGCGCGCTGGCTGGCAGAGCAGATTGAAGCCACTGAGCACTGGACACTGGTGGCCACGCCCGCCTTGCAAACCCTTTGCATTCGCCATGAACCGCCGGGGTTGGCAGGCCAGGCCCTGGATACTCACACCCGAGCCTGGGCAGAAAAACTCAACCAGTCAGGCGATGCCTACGTCACCCCCGCCCTCCTCGATGAGCGCTGGATGGTGCGGGTATCCATCGGCGCGCTGGGCACCGAACGCCAGCATGTCCAAAGGTTGTGGGCGCGACTGCAGACACTGGTCTAAGTAGGCACCCGTTCACGCCGCATCCACCGCTCGAACGCCATGGCATTGAGCGGCCGGCTGATCAGGTAGCCCTGGGCGGTGTCGCAGTTCCAGCGTTTGAGCAGGGTGAGGCTGTGTTCGAACTCCACGCCCTCGGCCACCACCTTGAGCCCCAGGCTATGGCTCATTTCTATGGTGGAACGCACGATCACGCCGTCGCCGCTGGTGCTGTCGAGGTTGCGTATAAAGGACTGGTCGATCTTCAGCTCTTGCACCGGCAGGCGCTGCAACTGTGCGAGGGAGGAGTAACCGGTGCCGAAATCATCCACCGACAGGCTGATCCCGCAATTGCGCAGCTGCTCCAGCACGCTGAGGGCCTGCTGCGGGTTGTGCATGATGGCGCTCTCGGTAATCTCGAAAATCAAATGCTCGGCGCCCACGTGGTATTGGGCCAATAGCGCAGTGACGCGAATCGCCAAGTCATCATCCGCCAAGTCGTTCACGGAGATATTCACCGACAGCTGGATAACCAGCCCACGCTGCGCCCATTCGGCAATCTGGCGGATGGCTTCCTCGATCACCCATAGCGTTAGCGCGCCCATGCTGCCGGTGCGTTCGGCCAGGGGAATGAACTCTGCGGGGGACACTTGCCCCAGCGTCGGGTGTTGCCAGCGCAACAAGGCTTCAGCCTGGCTCACGTGCCCGCGGCGCAGGTCAAGCTTGGGCTGGTAGCACAGGAACAACTCGCCTTCGATCACGGCGCGGCGCAAATCGCGGATCAGGGTGATCTGGCGTTGGTGGGCGAGGTCGCGGTCCGGTTGGTAGATCTGCAAATGCCCCGGCAGGTTGGCCGCGTCGTGCCGGGCGATGGCCGCGCGGTTGATCAATTCTTCCACCTGCTGCCCGTCAGCAGGGTACGCGGCGATGCCGATGCTCACCTCATGGCGCACTTCGTCATTGCCGATGCGCAGGGGTTCGGTCAACGCCCCATGCAACTGGTCGGCGCGGGCCACGGCAGAGTCGATCTCGGTGTTTTCCAACAACAACAGAAACTCACTGCCGGCGATGCGCGCCGCAGTGTCGCTGGCCAACAGGCTGCTGGACAAGCAGCGGCTCGCCTCGCACAACATATGCTCGACCCCTTCGGGGCCAAACCCTTCGTTGATGACCCGGTAGTTTTCAATGCCTACGTACAGCAATACCACCGACCGCCGTGCGCTGATCGCACTGCCCAGGCGCTCCATGGCCAGGGCGCGGTTGGGCAGGCCGGTGAGCGGGTCATGCAAGGCATTGTGAGCCAACTGTCGCTCACGCAGGGCGATGCCGCTTTGCATGGCATTGAACGCACGCGCCAGCAGGCCGAACTCGTCGTGGCTGCGCACCCGCACCGGGGTGCGGTAGTCACCGGCCCCGATGCGTTCAGCGGCTTGCACCAGCGCATTGAGCGGGCGTGACACTCGCCGCGCCAGGAATAACGCCACCGCCAGCGAGACCAGCAGCACCGCCAGGGCAATCCCCATGAACTGCCGGTCCAGCGGCGCGAAGGATTCCAGCGCATGGTCCAGCGGGCTTTGCAGCAACACGCGCACTTCATCGCCCTCGCCGCTATTGGCCAAGGGCAACACCTGGCTGAGCACACGCTGGCCATGGAACAGCTGGATCTTCGCCTCAGGATCGACCTGCGTGCCATGCAAGAGGCTGATGATGCTTGGGCGCCAATTGCCAGGGTGGGTGGTGAATAGCTGACCGAGATGGCCGTCCTGCACACTGAGGAACGACACCTCCAGGTTGCTCATGGAACGCAGCTCGTGGGCAAATTGCGTGTCCATGGGGAAACCCATGACCACGCGGGCGATGGGCACAGGCCCGAGCACATCCTTTTGCACCAGCAGATAGGGGCGCCCGGCCATGGCGACGATCAACATTTGCTGGCCACTGCGCCGCGCCTTGCGCAAGGCATCGGCATACGGGAACAGCTGGCCGCGCGTCTGCACCAGCAGAGTACTGACCATGACCCGGTCATCCAGGCCCAGCACCACCACTTCGCTGGAACTGACCCCGGTACCATGGGTGCCCAGCGCGTCCAGGATCGGCACCGTGCGGCCACCGGCCACCGCCTGCTTGAACGGCCCATCGGCGGTGAGCCAGTCCAACCCGTACTGCAAGCGCCGCCCGCGCAGGTCCAGCAGGCGCTCGAACACCTGCCGCCCCGTGTTCAGCTGCACGTCGGCCTGGTTCTCCACCGCGCGAGTGGTGGCGGCCTTCACGGCAAAATAGGTGGCGGCCACGACCACCAGCAGCAACAGCGCCAACACCCCGGCAATACGGGTCTGAAACGTGTGGCGCCAGTGCATGGCCGCGCCCTCGGGCCGTGCTCGTCGCTCTTGGCCGTGCTTTCCTGGTGTCATACGCGTCCCTGCCGACTGCTAACCGGCGTCAAAAAAACATCCTTTTTTATGGGGAATTTTATTAAAGCAGGTTAGCTGGGACTGGAGATAAGTAAACCCAATAAAAGCTGGGCTTCGCTGTCACATTATTGACGATCAGTTCGAAAAGCAGAGGCATAAAGCACATTGACCGCGCCTCTCCCGTTATTTCATGCAAATTGTTGCTAACGACGCCGCCCCATTGAAACCACCGCAACCCCGCCCCATCTAACCTGCATACTTACTGATGCAGGTGCCCCATGAGCGACCAGCAAGAATTTCCAGATTACGACCTCAACGATTACGCCGACCCCGAAAACGCTGAAGCCCCCTCGTCCAATACTGGCCTGGCGCTGCCTGGGCAAAACCTGCCGGACAAGGTCTACATCATCCCGATCCACAATCGGCCGTTTTTCCCGGCCCAAGTGTTGCCGGTGATCGTCAATGAAGAACCCTGGGCCGAAACCCTGGAGCTGGTGAGCAAATCCGACCACCATTCCCTTGCGCTGTTTTTCATGGACACGCCGCCCGATGACCCACGGCACTTCGACACCTCCGCCCTGCCGCTGTACGGCACCCTGGTGAAGGTGCACCACGCCAGCCGCGAGAACGGCAAGCTGCAGTTCGTGGCTCAGGGCCTGACCCGCGTGCGCATCAAGACCTGGCTCAAGCACCACCGCCCACCGTACCTGGTGGAGGTTGAATACCCGCACCAGCCCAGCGAGCCGACCGATGAGGTCAAGGCCTACGGCATGGCGCTGATCAATGCGATCAAGGAACTGCTGCCCCTCAACCCGCTGTACAGCGAAGAGTTGAAGAACTACCTCAACCGCTTCAGCCCCAACGACCCGTCGCCGCTTACCGACTTCGCCGCCGCCCTCACCTCGGCGACCGGTAATGAGCTGCAGGAAGTGCTGGACTGCGTGCCCATGCTCAAGCGCATGGAAAAAGTGCTGCCGATGCTGCGCAAAGAGGTAGAAGTCGCGCGCCTGCAAAAAGAACTCTCCGCCGAGGTAAACCGCAAGATCGGCGAGCACCAGCGTGAGTTCTTCCTCAAGGAACAACTCAAAGTCATCCAACAGGAGCTGGGCCTGACCAAGGACGATCGCAGCGCCGACGTCGAACAGTTCGAACAGCGCCTGCAAGGCAAGGTGTTGCCGGCCCAGGCACAGAAGCGCATCGATGAAGAGCTGAACAAACTGTCGATCCTGGAAACCGGTTCGCCGGAATACGCCGTCACGCGCAACTACCTGGACTGGGCCACCTCGGTGCCGTGGGGCGTGTACGGCGCAGACAAACTCGACCTCAAGCACGCGCGCAAAGTGCTCGACAAGCACCATGCGGGCCTGGATGACATCAAGAGCCGCATCCTCGAATTCCTCGCCGTGGGCGCCTACAAGGGCGAAGTCGCCGGCTCCATCGTGTTGCTGGTGGGCCCGCCGGGCGTGGGCAAGACCAGTGTGGGCAAGTCCATCGCCGAATCCCTGGGGCGGCCGTTCTATCGCTTCAGTGTCGGCGGCATGCGCGACGAGGCCGAGATCAAGGGCCACCGGCGCACCTACATCGGCGCCCTGCCCGGCAAGCTGGTGCAGGCGTTGAAAGACGTGGAAGTGATGAACCCGGTGATCATGCTCGACGAGATCGATAAGATGGGCCAGAGCTTCCAGGGCGACCCGGCGTCGGCGCTGCTGGAAACCCTGGACCCGGAACAGAACGTCGAATTCCTCGACCACTACCTGGACCTGCGCCTGGACCTGTCCAAAGTGCTGTTCGTGTGCACCGCCAACACCCTGGACTCGATCCCGGGCCCGTTGCTGGACCGCATGGAAGTGATTCGCCTGTCGGGCTATATCACCGAAGAAAAAGTCGCCATCGCCAAGCGCCACCTGTGGCCCAAGCAGTTGGAAAAAGCCGGCGTGGCCAAAAACAGCCTGACCATCAGTGATGGTGCCTTGCGCGCGTTGATCGACGGTTATGCGCGAGAGGCCGGCGTGCGTCAGTTGGAGAAGCAACTGGGCAAGCTGGTGCGCAAGGCGGTGGTCAAGCTGCTGGATGAACCGGACTCGGTGATCAAGATCGGCAACAAGGACCTGGAAAGCTCCCTGGGCATGCCCGTGTTCCGTAATGAACAAGTGCTGTCCGGCACCGGCGTGATTACCGGCCTGGCCTGGACCAGCATGGGCGGCGCCACCTTGCCGATCGAAGCGACGCGCATCCACACGCTCAACCGCGGCTTCAAGCTCACCGGGCAGTTGGGTGAAGTGATGAAAGAGTCCGCCGAAATCGCCTACAGCTACATCAGTTCAAACCTTAAGTCGTTTGGCGGCGATGCGAAGTTCTTCGATGAAGCCTTCGTGCACTTGCACGTACCGGAAGGCGCCACCCCCAAAGACGGCCCGAGTGCTGGCGTGACCATGGCCAGTGCGTTGCTGTCCCTGGCCCGCAACCAACCGCCGAAAAAAGGCGTGGCGATGACCGGCGAACTGACCTTGACCGGGCATGTACTGCCGATTGGCGGAGTGCGCGAGAAGGTGATTGCGGCGCGGCGCCAGAAAATTCACGAGTTGATCTTGCCGGAGCCCAACCGTGGCAGCTTTGAGGAGTTGCCGGATTATTTGAAGGAAGGCATGACGGTGCACTTTGCCAAGCGGTTTGCGGATGTGGCGAAGGTGCTCTTCTGATAGATCTCTAGCGCCTGGACTGGCCCTATCGCGGGCAAGCCCGGCTCCCACAGGGATCGGTGTTGTTAATGACAACGCGGTCAAGTGTGGGAGCGGGCTTCCCCGCGATGGCGCCAGCCGCCACACCGCATGCCCTCTTGTCACACCTTGTCTCATCTTCGGTTATGCTCCCCCTTCGTCGTGTATTAACGGAGCCTTCATGACCGCTGCCCGCCTGTTTCTCCCCTTGAGCCTTGCCCTGCTGGCCGGATGCGCCAGTGCCCCCAAGCAAAACGTCAGCGTGGACAACCAGAGCGCCTGCCCGCTCCAGCTTGAAAACGGGCAAAACCTGATCCTCACCCTGCCCAGCAATCCCACCACCGGCTATCGCTGGGCCATCCAGGATTCCGCTGGCGGCGTGTTGCGCGCCTTGAGCCCTGAGGTCTACAGCAGCACCGAATCCGGCGTGATTGGCGGTGGCGGCCAGTCCACCTGGCGCTTCCAGGCGTTTGCCCCAGGGCAAGGGCGTTTGCGCCTGACATCCCAGCAACCTTGGGAGCCGGAGGCCGAACCTGTCGAAACCTTTGACTGCGCCATTACGGTGAACTGATATGCCATGGCTGATCCTTGCCTTGATGGGCGCCGGCACCTTTGTCTACGGCCTGGCGACCCATGCAACGCTGCTGTGCCTGCTGGTCAAGCCGCTGCCGGTGCTGGCGCTGCTGGGTTGGCTGCATGACGCGCCGCCCACCGAGTATCGACGCTGGATCAGCCTGGGCTTGATTTTTTCCGTGGGGGGCGACGTGTTGCTCGCCTGGCCAGGCGACCTGTTTATCTTTGGCCTGGGCGCGTTTCTGTTCGCACATCTGGCCTATCTCAAAGCCTATTTCAGTGACTGTCGGCGCTTGGCGCTGCTGCCGCTGGTGCTGGCCCTCGGCGTTGGCGCAATCTTGCTGAGCATCTTGATAGCCCACGGCCTCGGTGAGCTGTTGATACCGGTGGTGGTTTACGCACTGGTGATCAGCGCCATGCTCTGGCGGGCGTTGGCGCGACTGGGCAGCGAGGTGCCCAAACGTTCGGCGTGGCTGGCAGCAGCGGGTGCGCTGTCGTTTGTGGTTTCCGACGCGCTGATCGGCATCAACCGGTTTGTGCTGGCGTTCGAGGCGGCGCCGTATTTACTGATCGCCACCTACTGGCTCGGGCAGTGGGGCATCACCGCCTCGGCTTTCCATCAGACAACCCGCGCATCCGAGGACCAACTTGGCTAAAATGCCGGCCTTTCCCCCATCGTCGCCGGAACAGCCGTGAGCAAAGAACCCGATCGCCTATTCGCCCAGCCCCTGCCCCAGGTGCCGGACTTCGCCTTTAACGAGGATGTGGTGCGGGTGTTCCCGGACATGATCAAGCGCTCGGTGCCGGGTTACCCCACAATCGTCGAAAACCTCGGCGTGCTGGCCGCGCAATTTGCCCAGCCCCACAGCGTGCTGTATGACCTGGGCTCTTCCCTGGGTGCCGTGACCCAAGCCCTGCGCCGCCATGTACGCACCGAGGGTTGCCGGGTGATCGCCGTGGATAACTCCGCCGCGATGGTCGAGCGCTGCCGCGAATACCTCAATGGCCAGGATTCGATGTTCCAGGAGTTGCTGCCCGTGGAGGTGATCGAGGGCGATATCCTCGCCTTGCAATTCAAGCCCGCCTCGGTGGTGGCGCTAAACTTCACCCTGCAATTTATCGCCCCAAAGGAGCGCCTGGCGTTGCTGGGGCGCATTCGCCAGGCGCTGCTGCCGGGCGGGGCGTTGATCCTGTCGGAAAAGCTGCGCTTTAACGATGTTGAAGAACACGCGCTGCTGACCGACCTGCATATCGCCTTCAAGCGCGCCAACGGCTACAGCGAACTGGAAATCGCCCAGAAGCGCAGCGCCATCGAAAACGTCATGAAGCCCGACAGCCTCGAAGAACACCGCGAACGCCTGCTGGCGGCCGGGTTCTCGAAAGTCGTGCCGTGGTTCCAGTGTCTTAACTTTGCCTCGTTGATTGCCTTGCCATGATTGATTTGTCCCCCCTCGCCCGCCACCTGGTCGGCACTCCCCTGGCCGTGTGGGCCCAGGGCCTGCAAGCGCAGCTCGATAGCAAGATGGAAAAGGGTCATGGCGACCTGGAGCGCTGGCAGAGTGCGTTGGATGCACTGCCGAAGATCCAGCCCAGTGAAGTCGACCTGCTCAACGGCCTGGTGCTGGACACCGATTGCGACGACGCCACCCGTGAGCAAATGCACACCGCCTTGATGGGCCTGAGCCCTTGGCGCAAAGGCCCGTTCCATCTGTTCGGCGTGCATGTGGACACCGAGTGGCGTTCGGACTGGAAGTGGTCGCGGGTCGCGCCGCACCTGAACCTCAAAGGCAAGCGCATCCTCGATGTGGGCTGCGGCAACGGCTACTACATGTGGCGCATGCTCGGCGCCGGGGCCGACAGCGTGATTGGCGTGGACCCCAACTGGTTGTTCTTCTGCCAGTTCCAGGCGGTGCAGCGCTACCTGGCTGAGCCCAAAGCCTGGCACCTGCCGTTCCCGTTCGAAGACTTGCCGGCGAACCTGGAAGGCTTTGACACCGTATTTTCCATGGGCGTGTTCTACCACCGCCGCTCGCCCATCGAGCATTTGCTGGCGTTGAAAGACACCCTGGTCAAGGGCGGCGAGCTGGTGTTGGAAACATTGGTGGTGGAGGGCGATCAACAGCAAGTGCTGGTGCCGGAAGACCGTTACGCCCAGATGCGCAACGTGTGGTTCCTGCCGTCGGTGCCGGCGTTGATGCTATGGCTGCGCCGGGCCGGTTTCAGTGATGTGCGGTGCGTGGATGTGAGCGTGACCACGGTTGAGGAACAGCGTGGGACGCAGTGGATGAAGTATCAGTCGCTGAGTGATTTTCTGGATCCTGAGGATCACAGCAAGACCATTGAAGGGCTGCCGGCGCCGATGCGGGCGGTGATTATCGCTCGCAAATAACACCACTATGATCGTTCCCACGCTCTGCGTGGGAATGCCTCTTGTGACGCTCTGCGTCACGCTTTGGGACGCAGAGCGTCCTGTGCTGCGTTCCCACGCAGAGCGTGGGAACGATCATCACGGTTTAGCTCGTCGGGCTTTGAAGAACTCGCTCAAGACAGCCCCACACTCCTCGGCCAATACCCCGCCTTCAAACAACACCCGATGGTTAAGAAAACCCTGGGTAAAAAACTGCCCCTGGCTTTGCACGATGCCCGCCTTCGGCTCCAGCGCGCCATACACCACCCGCGCAATCCGCGAATGCACGATCAAACCCGCGCACATGCTGCACGGTTCCAGCGTCACGTACAGCGTGCTGCCCACCAGCCGATAGTTGCTGATCGCTTGCGCAGCGGCGCGGATCGCGACCATTTCGGCATGGGCACTGGGGTCGTTGCCGCTGATGGGGCAGTTGAACCCGCGGCCGATGATTTCACCGTCCTGCACCAGCACGGCACCCACCGGCACTTCGCCCAATGCAGCGCCTTGAGCGGCGAGCGCCAGGGCTTCGCGCATAAAGTCCTGGTCGCGGCTGCGGTCGATAATCGCGGCGGGGCGAATCTGGCGCATCACGCCACCTCGATGGCGGCCATCAGGCCGGTTTCCATGTGGTCGATCACATGGCAATGGAACATCCACACCCCGGGGTTATCCGCCACCAAGGCCACGCGGGCGCGTTCGTTCTTGCCCAGCAGGTAGGTGTCGGTGAAATACGGGATCACCTTGTGGCGGTTGGACGCGAGCACCTTGAAGCTCATGCCGTGCAGGTGGATCGGGTGCTGGTACTGGGTCATGTTCTTCAATTCGAAAATGTAGCTCTTGCCCTTTTCCAGCTTGGCAATCGGGCGGTCGGCGCAGGTCTTGTCGGTGATGTCCCAGGCCTGGCCGTTGATCTGCCACAGGCTCGGCGGCTTGCCGTTTTCGACATTGACCGACACCGAGCCGACCCATTCGAAATTAAAGTTGAGCTTCTCGGCATTGGCCAAGTCTGGCTCGGCAACCGGGTTGGCCGGCAATGCCGGCGGCCATGCGGTAGGCGCGTCGGTATTGGCGACCGAGCGGAAGGTGCCAAGGCGCACCGGGCCGTTGCGCAGCGACAGCTCTTCGCCCGCCGGCGGCGCCTTGATCGCCAGGCAAATGCGCATGCCCGGGCCCAGCCAATATTCCTTGCCCAGCGGGCGCGGCTCGATGGGGTTGCCGTCCAGGGCGTAGATCTGCGCTTCGACGCCAGGAATATTGAGACGATAAGTCAGGGTGTTATCGAGGTTGAGCAGGCGCACGCGGGTGATTTGCCCAGCCGGCAGCTCGATCACCGCCTGGGGCACGCCGTTGATGGTGGAGAGGCGCCCGGCCGTGCCGCCACGCGCTGCTTCACGGGGGATGCTGAATTCGACAAACTCGCCCTCTTCGTCGATGTGCCAGTTCTTTAGGCTCAAGGTGCGTTCGTACTTGAAGCCGGTGGGTTCGCGCTCTTCCACGATCAACGGGCCGACCAGGCCACGGCCAAGTTCTTCGCTGCTGCTGACATGGGGGTGATACCAGTAACTGCCGGCATCGGGCACGCGGAATTTGTAGTCGAAGTATTCGCCAGGCAGCACCGGTAATTGCGAGACGTAGGGCACGCCGTCCATTTCCAGCGGCAGGCGGATGCCGTGCCAGTGGATCGTAGTGGCGACTGGCAGATGATTGATAAAGCGCACCCGCAGCCATTCGCCCTGGCGCACCCGCAACTCGGTGCCTGGCGCCGAAGGGCCGAACGCCCAGGCCTGAGTCTTGTGCCCCGGCACCAACTCTACGTCCAGGGGCGCGGCGATCAACTCGTAATCGTGCCCGGCCTCGGACTCAGCGACTTTCCCCAGCCAGTAGCGGTAGCCACCGCCGGCACCGACGCCTACTACGGCCAGGCCAGCAAGACCACCCAGGATTTGTCGACGGGAAAAGGATCGGGACACAACAACCTCGCGTATCTGCCGCAGGCCAAGGGCCCGCAAAGGGCTGATACGATACACCTGCGTCGGCTAAACAGTAAGGCTTCGCATTGCCGCATGCCAAAAACACGACGGCTCATCCTGTGGGAGCTGGCTTGCCTGCGATCGCGGTGGGCCTGCTACGAATGCGTCAACTGACACTCCGCTATCGCAGGCAAGCCAGCTCCCACATTGATCTTCATTGTTTATTAATGTTTGGCAGCGGCCAGGATCAGGGCTTTCATCTCGGCCACCGCGCCTTTGAAACCGACGAACAACGCGTGGGCCACCAGGGCATGGCCGATGTTCAGCTCGTTGATACCTTTGATTGCGGCCACGGCCTCGACGTTGTGGTAATGCAAGCCATGGCCGGCATTGACGATCAAGCCTTCGTTGAGCCCGCAGTTCACGCCGTCGATGATGCGTTGCAGTTCGTCGGCCACTTCGGTCGGCGTGGTGGCATCGGCGTAGCGACCGGTGTGCAGTTCGATGGCCGGCGCACCCACACGGCGGGAGGCTTCGATCTGGCGTTCGTCGGCGTCGATAAACAGCGAGACTTCACTGCCGATCCGCGACAGGCGCTCCACCGCAGCCTTGATCCGTGCTTCCTGGCCGGCGACGTCGAGGCCGCCTTCGGTGGTCAACTCCTGGCGGGTTTCCGGTACCAGGCAGATATGCGCCGGGCGGATGCGCTCGGCGAACGCCATCATTTCTTCAGTGACGCCCATTTCGAAGTTCATGCGGGTTTGCAGCACGTCCTTGAGCAGCAGCACGTCGCGCTCCTGGATGTGGCGGCGGTCTTCGCGCAGGTGCACGGTGATGCCGTCGGCACCCGCTTCTTCGGCGTCCAGCGCGGCCTTGACCGGGTCAGGGTAACGGGTGCCCCGGGCCTGGCGCAGGGTGGCGACGTGGTCGATGTTGACGCCAAGAAGAATGCGATTGCTGGTGGTCACGGAAGCGCTCCTGAAAAGGGAAAGAATCGGTGCACAGCATACACGGGGATGTCAGGGCTTTCGAAACAACTCGCGACTGACCAGTGGCCGCCCGCCCAGATGCACGGCCAGGGCCTGGCGCATCAGGCGCTTGGCAGCAGACAGCGCACCGGGAGCGTGCCAGTCGGCTTCGCTCATGGCCAGCAGTTCGGTGCCCTGAAACAGGCCGGGCTGCAGCAGGTACACACGTTCAAGCCCGGCATCGACCTGCAGGCGATACATGCCATCGGCGGCGATGGGCTCGCCGTGCAGGTCGTTGGCCAGTTCGAAGCCGTAGCCAAGGTCGTCGAGCAAGCGCCATTCGAAGGCGCGTAGCAGCGGTTCCAGGGGGCGGCCCTCAGCGAGGGCAAGCAAGGTGGCAGCGTAGTGATCGAAGACCGCGGGGTGCGGGTCTTCGGCGGGCAACAGGCGAATCAGCAGTTCATTGAGGTAAAGGCCGCTGAACAGCGCATCGCCATTCAGCCAGGCCGAGGTGCCGACGCTTTCCAGGCGGCCGACGTTTTTCAGCTCGCCCTTGCCGCGAAACTCCACGTCCAGCGCCACGAACGGCCGCGCCAACGTGCCCGCCTTACCGCGCGCGCTGCGCAAGACGGCGCGCAGGCGGCCTTGGGGCGTGAGGAAGTCCACCAGCGCGCTGGTTTCGCGGTAGGCGCGGCTGTGCAGGACGTAGGCGGGTTGGCTGGGGGGGGAGGCGGACATGAGGCTCTCTCGCAGAACGTGAAACAGCGTCGATCCAATGTGGGAGCGGGCTTGCCCGCGATGGCGGCGTCACAGTCAACATCTCTGCTGAATGTTACATCCTCATCGCGGGCACGCCCGCTCCCACAAGGTTTTGCAGTGTGTTCGAGACCCGTTACAGGTCGCCATAGCCCAGGGAGCGCAACGCACGCTCATCATCGGACCAGCCACCCTTAACCTTCACCCACAGGTTGAGCATGATCTTGGAGTCGAACAGCAGCTCCATGTCCTTGCGCGCTTCGGTACCGATACGCTTGATACGCTCGCCCTTGTCGCCAATGATGATTTTCTTCTGGCCGTCACGTTCGACGAGGATCAGCGCATGGATATGCAAGGTCTTGCCCTGCTGCTTGAACTCTTCGATTTCGACGGTGATCTGGTACGGCAGCTCGGCGCCCATCTGGCGCATGATTTTCTCGCGGACCAGTTCGGCGGCGAGGAAGCGGCTGCTGCGGTCGGTGATCTGGTCTTCCGGGAAGAAGTGCTCGTTCTCCGGCAGGTGCTCGGCGATCACGCGCTCCAGGGCTTCCAGGTTATGACCGTGCTGGGCCGAGATCGGGATGATCTGGGCGTTCGGCAGTTGCTCCTGCAGCCAGCTCAGGTGTGGCATCAGCTCGGCTTTGTCTTCGATACGGTCGGTCTTGTTCAGCGCGACGATCAACGGGCCGGTCACGTATTGCACACGCTCGAGGACCATCTGGTCTTCGTCGGTCCACTTGGTGCGGTCGACTACAAAGATCACCACGTCGACGTCTTTCAACGCGGCCGAGGCGGTCTTGTTCATGTAGCGGTTCAGGGCTTTCTCGCCACCTTTGTGCATACCTGGGGTATCGACATACACCGCTTGCACGTGGCCTTCGGTCTTGATGCCCAGCATGTTGTGGCGGGTGGTCTGGGGCTTGCGCGAGGTGATCGCGAGCTTCTGGCCGAGAATGTGGTTGAGCAGCGTGGACTTGCCCACGTTCGGGCGGCCGACGATGGCAACATAGCCACAGCGTGTTGCGGTTGAATCAGTCATGGCCATTCTCCACGCCCAGGGCAATCAGTGCTGCAGCGGCCGCTACCTGTTCGGCAATACGACGGCTCACACCCTGACCTCGGCTTTTTTCGTTCAATAAGGTGATTTCACATTCCACGAAGAACACCCGGCAATGGGGCTCGCCCTGGATATCCACCACTTCGTAGCGTGGCAGTTCGCAACCGCGGGACTGCAAGTACTCTTGCAGGCGGGTCTTGGGATCCTTGTTGGTATCGACCAGCGTCAGGCTTTCGATTTCCGAGGCCAGCCAGGCGACCACGCGCTCCTTGGCCGTCTCCATGCCTGCATCAAGGTAGATCGCACCGATCAAGGCTTCCAGGGCATCAGCCAGGATTGACTCGCGACGGAAACCGCCGCTTTTCAACTCGCCGGAACCCAGCCGCAGGTACTCGCCCAGGCCGAAGCCTCGGGCCAGCACGGCCAGGGTCTCGCCTTTTACAAGGCGTGCGCGCAGGCGTGAAAGCTGGCCTTCTCGCGCTTGGGGGAAACGCTCGAACAGCGCCTCGCCGGCGGCGAAATTGAGGATAGCGTCACCGAGGAATTCCAGGCGCTCGTTATTGCGCCCTGCAAAGCTGCGGTGTGTGAGGGCAAGGACCATCAATTCCTGGTCCTTGAAGGTGTAGCCGAGCTGACGCTCGAGACGACTTAGAGAAACGGTCACGGTTTATCCATATCTAGTTGATGGCACCGGCGGCCATCGACGATTGACGCAGTGTTCAAATTCAAATCCTGATGGGTACCGGGCATCGGAAAATGTCCAAGCCCCAGAAAAGCATTCGGCGCTGTGTTCACAGCGCCGCTTGTATTACTTGATCAGCCCGACCCGCGAGAAGTTCGGCAGGTGGCTGAGCTTGGGTTCCGGCCAACTCATCCAGACCGCGAAGGCTTTGCCGACAATGTTTTCGTCGGGCACCATGCCCAGCAGGTCTTTGGGAATGTTGGGGTCATCCCAGTAGCGGCTGTCGTTGGAGTTGTCGCGGTTGTCGCCCATCATGAAGTAGTGCCCGGCAGGCACTTTCCACTGGCCATCCGGCATCGCACGGTAGCGGCTCATTTCCTTGCGGATTTGGTGCTCCACCGCGCCGAGTTTTTCCTGGTACAGCTCGGCGCTGCCCAGGGTGTTCGGCTCGGCGCCCAGCAGCTTCTCGGCCACCGACTCACCGTTGATGAACAGGCGCTTGTCACTGGTGTAGCGCACCACGTCGCCCGGCAGGCCGACCACACGCTTGATGTAGTTGACGTTCGGGTCGCTTGGGTAGCGGAACACCATCACATCGCCGCGCTGCGGGTCACCCACGGGGATGACTTTCTTGTCGATCACCGGCAGACGAATGCCGTAGGAAAACTTGTTCACCAGGATGAAGTCGCCCACGTCCAGGGTCGGTTTCATCGACCCCGAAGGGATCTGGAACGGCTCTACCAGAAACGAGCGCAGCACCAGCACGATGAACAACACCGGAAAGAACGACTTGCCGTACTCAACCAGCAAGGGCTCTTTGTTCAGCTTTTCGACCACCACCGCATCGGGCTGGCTGACGCTGCCCTGATAGGAAGCGATGGCCGCCCGACGTCGCGGGGCGAAGAACACCAGATCGAGCAACGCCAGGAGACCACAGACGGCAACGGCAATGACCAGCAACAGCGGGAAATTTAGTGACATAGGACCTAACTATCCAACCTGAGCACCGCAAGGAAGGCTTCTTGTGGAACTTCCACGTTGCCTACTTGCTTCATGCGTTTTTTACCGGCCTTTTGCTTCTCAAGCAGCTTGCGCTTACGGCTTACGTCACCGCCGTAGCATTTGGCCAGTACGTTCTTTCTGAGAGCCTTGACGGAGGTCCGTGCAATGATCTGCCCGCCAATGGCGGCCTGGATCGCGACGTCGAACATCTGGCGCGGAATCAGTTCTTTCATCTTCTCGGTCAGTTGGCGACCTTTGTAGTGCGCGTTGTCCTTGTGCACGATCAGTGCCAGGGCATCTACCTTGTCGCCGTTGATCAGCACATCCAGTTTCACCAGATTAGCCGATTGGTAACGATCGAAATGGTAGTCCAGCGAAGCATAGCCGCGACTGGTGGACTTGAGACGGTCGAAGAAGTCCAGGACCACTTCGTTCATCGGCATATCGTAGGTCACTTGTACCTGGGTACCGAGAAACAGCATGTCGCGCTGCACGCCACGCTTTTCGATGCACAGGGTAATGACGTTGCCCAAGTGTTCCTGCGGTACCAGGATATTGGCCCGCACGATCGGCTCGCGCATGTCTTCAATGGCCGACAGGTCCGGGAGCTTGGAGGGGTTGTCGACGTAAATCGTTTCACCGGTTTTGAGCAGCAACTCGAAAATAACGGTGGGTGCGGTGGTGATCAGGTCCAGGTCGTATTCGCGCTCAAGGCGCTCCTGGATGATCTCCATGTGCAGCATGCCCAGGAACCCGCAACGGAAACCGAAGCCCAGGGCGTCGGAGCTTTCCGGGGTGTACTGCAACGACGAGTCGTTGAGGGTCAGTTTTTGCAGGGCTTCGCGGAAATCTTCGAAGTCATCGGAGCTGACCGGGAACAGGCCGGCGTAGACCTGTGGCTGGATGCGCTTGAAGCCGGGCAGCACGTCGACGTCTGGCGTGGAGCTCAGGGTCAGGGTATCACCCACTGGCGCACCGTGAATGTCCTTGATACCGGCGATGATGAAGCCTACTTCACCGGCTTTCAGATCAACGGTGGCAGTGTGCTTGGGGTTGAATACACCGACGCTGTCCACCAGGTGGATCTTGCCGGTGGACTTGACCAGGATCTTGTCGCCCTTCTTCACACGGCCATGGCGCACGCGTACCAGGGAAACAACGCCCAGGTAGTTGTCGAACCAGGAGTCGATGATCAACGCTTGCAGCGGATCTTCGTAGTTGCCGGTCGGCGCGGGAATGGTGTGCACCAGGCGTTCGAGCACTTCGTCGACACCCAGGCCGGTCTTGGCGCTGCAGGTGACGGCGTCGGTAGCGTCGATGCCGATGATCTTCTCGATCTCTTCCTTGACGCGCTCAGGCTCGGCCTGGGGCAGGTCGATCTTGTTGAGCACGGGCATGACTTCCAGGCCCTGCTCGATCGCGGTGTAGCAGTTGGCAACCGACTGCGCCTCGACGCCCTGGCCGGCATCGACCACCAGCAACGCACCTTCACAGGCCGCCAGCGAACGGCTGACTTCGTAGGTGAAGTCAACGTGGCCTGGGGTGTCAATGAAGTTCAGTTGGTAAGTGATGCCGTCTTTGGCCTTGTAGTACAGCGTGACGCTGTGGGCCTTGATGGTGATCCCGCGCTCGCGTTCGAGGTCCATGGAATCCAGTACCTGGGCTTCCATTTCACGCTCGGCAAGGCCGCCGCACATCTGGATAAATCGATCGGCCAGCGTCGACTTGCCATGGTCAATGTGGGCGATGATGGAGAAATTGCGGATATGACTCAAATCACTCACGGATCAACACTCAAAAAGGCTGCAGGCAGATTGCCCGCTGAAAAATAGCCGGGAATTGTACCTGATGCTCAGGCCAGACGTCATCTTTGCTGACCAATACAAAAAAGCCCCGTTTCCACGGGGCTTATTACTGTAGGAGCGAGCTTGCTCGCGAAAATCGCCAACGATAACGCGCTTATCCTGGATAAACGCGGCGTTTCGTAGATTTTCGCGAGCAAGCTCGCTCCTACAGGGAGGGGCATTATGCAAGCGGCTTCAACCGGCCCGACGCAGCAGCCAGAACCCGGCCACAGCACAAATAGCTGTTGGCACCAGTACCGCAAACAGCGGCGAAAAACCGAATACCAGGCTCGACGGCCCCAGCAAGTCCTGGGCGATGCGGAAGGTGAAACCCACCAGCACACCGGTAAATACCCGCTGGCCCAGGGTCACGGAACGCAACGGCCCGAAAATGAAGGAGATCGCCATCAACACCAACGCAGCGGTAACCACCGGTTGCAAGACTTTCACCCAGAACGCCAGCCAGTAGCGGCCATTGTTCAAACCCTGCTCCTTGAGATAGTGGATATAGCTCCATAAACCGGAGATAGGCAGCGCTTCCGGTACCATCACCACGGTGTTGAGCAATTCCGGCTTCAGGGCGATATCCCACTGCTCAGTCGGCACATTGACCACTTCGGTGCTGGACTGGGTGCCCTGGCCCACGTTACGGAAGTGCGTGGTGGTGACGTCGCTCAGTTGCCATTGTTCGCCACTGTACTGCGCGCGCTTGGCGAAGCTGGACGACAACATGTGCCGTTCTTTGTCGAAGGTGTAGCGGGTTACCCCGATCAACAGGCCACCCGGCTGCACGGCGTTGATGTGGATGAACTCATCACCCTGGCGGTGCCACAGGCCGTGCTTGGCGCTTTGCGCATCGCCCGAACCCTGGGCCAGGGCGCGATTGGCCTGGGCGGTGGCTTCGGCCGGTGGCGCGACGTATTCACCGATCAGCACGCTGCACGCCATCAGCAGCAGCATCGGCTTCATGACCGCCCAGACGATACGGCCGATGGAAACCCCGGCGGCGCGCATGATGGTCAGTTCGCTGTTGCTGGCCAGGGTGCCCAGGCCGATCAGGCAGCCAATCAGCGCGGCCATTGGCATCATGTCGTAGAGGCGACGCGGCGCGGTCAGTGCCACGTAGCTCAGCACGTCCGTGACCGTGTAGGTATCGGTGACGTTGCCCACTTCATCAATGAAGGCGAACAGCAAGGCCAGGCCGAGAATGATGCCCAATACCGCCAGGATGGCGATCAGTACGCTAATGCCGATGTAGCGATCAAGCTTAGCCACGAGCCAACTCCTTCAGGCCACGACGGCTCTTCATTTTCAAACGGATAGGTTCCCAATAGAGCAGCCCCAGGCCGATCATCAGGAAAACCCCGTGTACCCACCACAGGCCCAGGGCCGGCGGCAACTTGCCCTTCTCCAGGGAACCACGGGCGGAAATCAGGATGGTCAGGTAGGCCATGTACAGCAGGATCGCCGGCAGCAACTTGAGGAAGCGCCCCTGGCGCGGGTTGACGCGCGACAGCGGCACGGCCATCAGGGTCACGATAAATACCAGCAACGGCAGGGAAAGGCGCCATTGCAGCTCGGCGATGGAGCGCAATTCCGGGCTGCCGAAGAGCGATGAGGTGGGCAGCGCGTCGCGGTCGGTCACCTCGTCACTGATCTCGGCCTTGGGCAGCATGACGCCATAGGTGTCGTACTTGATGGCGCGATAGTCCGCCAGGCCAGGGCTGCCGTCGTAGCGGTAGCCGTTTTCCAGGATCAGGTAGCGGTTGCCATCGGGGCGGATTTCCTGGCGTCCGCTGTCGGCCACCAGAATGGTAATGCCACGGTCTTTCTGGTTCTGGCCGAGGTTCTTCTGGGAAATGAACACGCCGCCGAGGTTGGAGCGGTCGTCGGTCATGGTTTCGGTGTAGGTCACCCGCGAACCGTCGCTGAGCGCCTGGAAGCGACCGGGCTCGAGGGTGTCGAACTCAGTCATCGCATCCTGCTTGTTCAGCAGCAACTGGAATTGCATGGCCCCCTGGGGCGCCAGGCTCATGCTCAACCAGGCCACCACCAGGGCAACACCGGCGGCAGGCACCATGGTCATGGCCAGCAGGCGCTGCTGGCTCATGCCGGTGGCCGACAACACAGTCATCTCGCTTTCCAGGTACAACCGGCCATAGGCCAGCAATATGCCGAGGAACAGTCCCAGCGGCAGGATCAACTGGAGCATGCCGGGCATCCGGTAGCCCATGATCAGGAACAGTGAGCCCGGATCCAGGGCGCCAGCGGCGGCTTGGGCCAGGAACTTGACGAAACGACCACTCATGATGATGACCAGCAACACCGCACTCACGGCACTCAGGGTCAACAGGACTTCGCGGGACAGATAACGGAAGACAATCAAACCAGACACTCCAGGGTTGTCAGGCTAAGGCGGCCAAACAAGCAAGCATACCGAGTCGACCCGTTTACCACGGGCCGGCTAAAAAGATGGCGCATTATCCTGTGATTGACCGCGCCTGTCACGGAGCTTACTCATGCGCACGCACAAAGCGTGCGCCAAGGGTTGTCAGGCTCCGCTGGCGAGGTTCAAACTGCGGCCTTTGTCGCTGGCGGTTTACAACGCTGCCGAGCTTTAAAGCCGGAGTACAAGCTCGCGGCTCACAGACCTTGATAAGGGACCCGAAAATGGAATTGGTTGTAAAAAGCGTTAGCCCCGAAACGTTGAAAACCGCCACCCTCGTGGTCGCTGTCGGCGAAGGCCGCACACTCGGCGTCGCCGCCAAGCAACTGGATGAACTGAGCGGCGGCGCTATCAGCGCCGTGCTCAAGCGCGGCGACCTGGCCGGCAAAGTCGGCCAGAGCCTGCTGCTGCAGAGCCTGCCCAACCTTAAGGCCGAGCGCGTTTTGCTGGTGGGCGTGGGCAAGGATGCCGAACTGGGCGACCGTCCGTTTCGCAAGATCGTCAGCGGCATCCTCACCACCCTCAAGGGCCTGGGCGGCAGCGATGCGGTGCTGGCACTCGATGAAATCGTGGTCAAGGGCCGCGACAGCTACGGCAAGACCCGCCTGCTGGCCGAGTCGCTGGTGGACGGCGGCTATATTTTCGACCAGTTCAAGAGCCAGAAAGCCGAACCCCGCGCCCTGAAGAAAATCACCCTGCTGACCATCAAGGCTGCCCAGGCTGAAGTCCAGCGCGCCGTCACCCACGCCCAGGCCATCGCTAATGGCATGTCGTTCACTCGCGACCTGGGCAACCTGCCGCCGAACATCTGCCACCCGACATTCCTGGGCGAACAGGCCAAGGCACTGGGCAAAGAGTTCAAGGGCTTGAAGGTTGAAGTGCTGGACGAGAAGAAAATCAAGGACCTGGGCATGGGCTCGTTCTATGCCGTGGGCCAGGGCAGCGACCAGCCGCCACGCCTGATCGTGATGCAATACAACGGCGGCAAGAAGTCCGAGAAGCCTTACGCCCTGGTAGGTAAAGGCATCACCTTCGACACCGGCGGCATCAGCCTCAAGCCAGGTGCCGGCATGGACGAGATGAAGTACGACATGGGCGGCGCCGCCAGCGTGTTCGGCACCCTGCGTGCGGTGCTTGAGCTCAAGCTGCCGATCAACCTGGTGTGCATTTTGGCCTGTGCCGAGAATATGCCGAGCGGCGGTGCTGCGCGCCCGGGCGATATCGTCACCACCATGAGCGGCCAGACTGTGGAGATCCTCAACACCGACGCCGAAGGCCGCCTGGTGCTGTGCGACGCCCTGACCTACGCCGAGCGCTTCAAGCCCCAGGCCGTGATCGACATCGCCACTCTGACCGGTGCCTGCATCGTGGCCCTGGGCTCCCACACCTCCGGCCTGCTGGGCAACAACGACGAACTGATCGAGCAACTGCTCAGCGCCGGCAAGGCCGCCGACGACCGCGCCTGGCAACTGCCGCTGTTCGATGAGTACCAGGAACAGCTCGACAGCCCGTTCGCCGACATCGCCAACATCGGTGGCCCTAAAGCCGGCACCATCACGGCGGCCTGCTTCCTGTCGCGCTTTGCCAAGAACTTCAACTGGGCGCACCTGGACATCGCCGGCACCGCCTGGACCAGCGGCGGCAAGGACAAGGGCGCCACTGGCCGTCCGGTGCCCCTGTTGACCCAATACCTGCTGGATCGCGCCAAAGCTTAAGCGGCCCCGGCCCTTCTGTAGGAGCGAGCTTGCTCGCGAAGATCGCCTTTGATAACGCGTTCATTCTGGATGAACGCGGTGTCCTCTGGTTTTTCGCGAGCAAGCTCGCTCCTACAGGGGGTAATCAGGTCAGCCCCAGGATTTCCAATGCCCCAAGTCGACTTCTATATATTGCCCAGCGCCGATCCCCTCGCGCGCCTGGACTTTGCCTGCAAACTCACCGAAAAAGCCTGGCGTATGGGCCATCGCATCTACCTGCACTGCAGCGATGCCGCCCAACGTGACGAACTCGATGCCCGCCTGTGGCGCTTCAAGGGCGAGAGCTTCGTGCCCCACGGCCCCGCCGAATCCGAACCCGAAAGCCTGGTTGTGCTGGGTTTGGGGGATAATTGCGGCGATCACCATGATTTGCTGGTCAACCTCGACCTGAAGGTACCGGCCTTTGCCCAAGCGTTCGCCCGTGTGGCGGAAGTGGTGGTCGAAGACCCGGCTATTCGTCAGGCTGCGCGGGAGAGTTTCCGTTTCTACCGTGAACAGGGCTATCCTCTGCAAGATCACCGGCTACAACGACTTTGAGTACATGATGGACACTCCAAACCCGCTGAAAAAAGACGACCACCTGCTGGATGACCTGGAGTCGATCCGTCAGTTGCTGGGTGATGACAACCTGCAACCGCCGCTGCTGACCGAGACGGCCGATGGCGAGGTACAGATCCCGCTGCTGTTCGACATGGTCGGCGGCAAGCCTGCCGCGCCGGCACCTGTGGTTGCAGAACCAGCGCCAGCAGCCGAAAAAGCCCCGGACGCGCTGTTGCTGCACCTGGACAATGAACTGCGCGCCGCTGCGCAATTGATCATGCAGGATGTGATCGACGACTTTGCGCCGCATATCGAAGCCGAGATCAAGCGTCGGATGGATGCGCGGATGGAGCGGTTGCTCAGCCAATACCAGAACTGAAAGTCCCCCCCATCCTTGTGGGAGCTGGCTTGCCTGCGATGGCGGCGCATCAGTCGCCGAAGATGCTGACTGAGACACCGCCATCGCAGGCAAGCCAGCTCCCACATTAATTCTGCATCGGTCTTAAACCGTCTTCGCCTCGCCCTCGCCCCTATCCCCCGTTATACTTGCCGGCTTTCCTGAATAAATGCCAACTAGGGTCCCGCCGCGCATGGATAAGACCTACCAGCCCCACGCTATCGAAACTTCCTGGTACAACACCTGGGAGTCCGAAAACTATTTCGCCCCACAAGGTGCGGGCGACTCGTACACCATCATGATTCCGCCACCGAACGTCACTGGCAGCCTGCACATGGGCCATGGCTTCAACAATGCGATCATGGATGCGTTGATCCGCTTCCGCCGCATGCAGGGTCGCGACACCCTGTGGCAACCGGGCACCGACCACGCCGGTATCGCCACCCAGATGCTGGTGGAACGCCAACTGGAAGCCACCGGCCAGAACCGTCACGACCTGGGTCGCGAGAAATTCCTGGAGAAAGTCTGGGAATGGAAGGACCAGTCCGGCGGCAATATCAGCCGTCAGATCCGTCGCCTGGGTTCGTCCGTAGACTGGAGCCGCGAGCGCTTCACCATGGACGACGGCCTGTCCGAAGCCGTAAAAGAAGCCTTCGTACGCCTGCACGAAGACGGCCTGATCTACCGCGGCAAGCGCCTGGTCAACTGGGACACCAAGTTGCACACGGCGATTTCCGATCTCGAAGTGGAAAACCACGACGAGAAAGGCTTCCTGTGGAACCTCAAGTATCCGCTGGCCGATGGCGCCAAGACCGCCGAGGGCAACGATTACCTGATCGTTGCCACCACCCGTCCGGAAACCATGCTCGGCGATGCCGCCGTCGCCGTTAACCCGAACGACGAGCGCTACCAGGCGCTGATCGGCAAGTTCGTCGAACTGCCGTTGGTTGGCCGCCGTATCCCGATCATCGCGGACGACTATTGCGACCCTGAATTCGGCACCGGCTGCGTGAAAATCACCCCGGCCCACGATTTCAACGACTATGAAGTCGGCAAGCGCCACAACCTGCCGCTGCTGAACATCTTCGACAAAAATGCCGCCGTATTGCCGGCCTGCCAGGTGTTCAACCTGGACGGCTCGCTCAACGACAGCATCGACGGCAAGATCCCGGCCGAATATGCCGGCCTCGACCGTTTTGAAGCGCGCAAGCAGATCGTTGCCGCCTTCGACGCCGCCGGTTTGCTGGTCAGCGTCGACGACCACGGCCTCAAAGTGCCCAAGGGCGACCGCTCCGGCACCGTGATCGAGCCGTGGCTGACCGACCAGTGGTACGTGTCCACCAAGCCGCTGGCCGAGCCTGCGATTGCCGCCGTGGAAGATGGCCGCATCCAGTTCGTGCCTAAACAGTACGAAAACATGTACTTCTCGTGGATGCGCGACATCCAGGACTGGTGCATCAGCCGTCAGCTGTGGTGGGGCCACCGCATTCCGGCCTGGTACGACGAATCGGGCAAGGTCTATGTAGGCCGCGACGAAGCCGAAGTGCGCGCCAAGCACAACCTCGGCGCGGACATCGCGCTGCAACAGGACAACGACGTACTGGACACCTGGTTCAGTTCGGGCCTGTGGACCTTCTCTACCCTGGGCTGGCCGCAGCAGACCGAGTTCCTGAAGAAATTCCACTCCACCGACGTGCTGGTCACCGGCTTCGACATCATTTTCTTCTGGGTTGCCCGGATGATCATGCTCACCATGCACCTGGTGAAGAACGAAGACGGCACCCCGCAGGTACCGTTCAAGACCGTGTACGTACACGGCCTGGTACGCGACGGCCAGGGCCAGAAGATGTCCAAGTCCAAGGGCAACGTCCTGGACCCACTGGATATCATCGACGGCATCGACCTGGAAACCCTGGTGCAGAAACGCACCTCGGGCCTGATGCAGCCGAAACTGGCGAAAAAGATCGAGAAGCAGACCCGCGACGAGTTCGAAGGCGGCATCGCCAGCTACGGCACCGACGCCCTGCGCTTCACCTTCTGCTCGCTGGCCTCCACCGGTCGCGACATCAAGTTCGACATGGGCCGCGTCGAAGGCTATCGCAACTTCTGCAACAAGATCTGGAATGCGGCGCGCTACGTGCTGGACAAAGGCGAAGACTGCGGCCAGAACGGCGAAGCCTATGAGTTGAGCCTGGCGGATCGCTGGATCATCTCGCAGCTGCAGCGCACCGAAGCCGAAGTGACCCGCCAGCTCGACCAGTTTCGTTTCGACCTGGCCGCACAGGCCCTGTATGAGTTCATCTGGAACCAGTATTGCGACTGGTACCTGGAACTGTCCAAGCCGGTGCTGTGGGACGAAAACTCGCCGGTCGAGCGCCAGCGCGGCACCCGTCGCACCTTGGTGCGCGTGCTGGAAGTGGCGTTGCGCCTGGCGCACCCGTTCATGCCGTTCATCACCGAAGAAATCTGGCAGCGCCTGGCGCCGCTGGCCGGTATCGAAGGCAAGACCATCATGCTGCAACCTTGGCCGGTGGCCAACGAAGCGCGCATCGATGAGGCCGCCGAAAGCGATATCGAATGGCTCAAGACCCTGATGCTCGGCACGCGCAACATCCGCGCCGAGATGAACATCGGGCCGGGCAAGCCTTTGGCCGTGTTCGTCAAGAACGCCAGTGCCGAAGATCAGCGTCGCCTCAGCGAGAACGATGCACTGCTCAAGAAGCTGGCCAAGCTGGAGTCGATCACCGTATTGGCTGAAGGCGCCGAAGCACCGCTGTCCGCCACTGCGTTGGTGGGCGACATGGAAGTGCTGGTGCCAATGGCCGGACTGATCGACAAGGGTGCGGAACTTGCGCGCCTCGACAAGGAAATTGCGCGTCTGCAAGGCGAAGTGCAACGAGTGGGCGGCAAGCTGTCCAACGCGGCGTTCGTCGACAAGGCGCCGGCTGAAGTGATCGAGAAAGAACGCGCCAAGTTGGCCGAGGCAGAACAAGCCTTGGGCAAGCTGGCAGAGCAACATGCGCGGATTTCCAGCCTGTAAGGCTGGCGCCGTGTGAAAAAAGAGACCTTCGGGTCTCTTTTTTTTGTCCAGCAAAACGACACCATTTCCGACTCTGAACCTTATCCCTGTGGGAGCTGGCTTGCCTGCGATAGCATCACCTCGGTCTGCCTGATACCCCCAGTCGCCTGCATCGCAGGCAAGCCAGCTCCCACATTTGACCGAGTTGTGTTCAAGAATGTGTGACAATGCCTATCACTTTGAGCCAACACCAGAATCATCATGACCGCCCCCACTACGCCCAAACCACCGCGCAAGAAGCCTAAAACCGCCGCCACGGCGAAACCCGTCGCGCCGCGCAAAGAGGCCACCCTGCACCCACGCAACCGCCACACGGGCCGTTACGACTTCCCGGCGCTGATCAAGACCACGCCTGAACTGGCCAAATTCGTGATCATCAATCCCTACGGCAAAGAGAGCATCGACTTCGCCAGCCCGGATGCGGTGCGGGTGTTCAACCGGGCGTTGCTGAAGTCGTTCTATGGCATCCAGCATTGGGATATCCCGGCGGACTATCTATGCCCGCCGGTACCGGGGCGTGCCGACTATGTGCATTTCCTCGCCGACCTGCTGGCCAGCGTCAACGAGGGCAAGATTCCCCGCGGTTCGATCGTCAAGGTGCTGGACGTCGGCATGGGCGCCAACTGCGTCTACCCACTGATTGGCTATATGGAGTACCGCTGGAACTTCCTCGGCTCGGAGGTCGACCCGATCGCCGTGAGCGCCGCCAAGGCCATCGTGCAATCCAACGACCTGAGCAAGGTCATCCAGTTGCGCCAGCAACCCAACCCCAAACAAATTCTGTTGGGCCTGCTGGAGCCGGGTGAACGCTTTGACCTTACGATGTGCAACCCGCCCTTCCATGCGTCCATGGACGAAGCCACCAAAGGCAGCGAGCGCAAGTGGCGCGCCTTGGGCAAGGCCGACCCGAAACGCAAATTGCCGGTGCTCAACTTCGGTGGTCAATCGGCCGAACTGTGGTGTGAGGGCGGCGAGGCGCGGTTTGTGACGCAGTTGATCGCCGAAAGCGCGCACTTTGCGCATAAAGTGCTGTGGTTCAGCACCCTGGTGTCCAAAGCCTCCAACCTGCCGGCGATCGAAACGGCGCTGAAAAAAGCCGGCGTGCTGGAAAGCCAGGTAGTGGAGATGTCCCAGGGGCAGAAGCAGAGCCGCTTTGTGGCCTGGACGTTCCAGACCAAGAACGAGCAGCAGATCTGGCGCCAGCGCTGGGTTCGATAAGCCCGCCACACAATAAAATCGCAGGCAATAAAAAACCGTGCCCGGATCACTCCGAAGCACGGTTTTTTTTGCTGCGTCTTACTTGTTAACAGCGTCGGTCAGGCCTTTAGCCACAACCAGCTTGATAACTTTCTTGGCAGCGATTTCGATGGCAGCGCCAGTCGAAGGGTTACGGCCAGTACGGGCAGGACGCTCGGTCACTTTCAGTTTGCCAACGCCTGGCAGAGTGATTTCGCCGCCATTTTCCAGCTGATCAGCAACAACTTGGCTCAGTTGGTCCAGCAGAGCACGCACGGTAGTTTTCGGTGCGTCTACTGCTTCAGCCAGGTCAGCGATCAGTTGGTCTTTAGTAATAGCCATTGTGGTGTTCCTTCCCTATCAAATTCATATGGATTGCAGAGTGCAGTGTCAGCCGTCGAGCCCGACCGTCATGGCCTGGCATCCCCGGCTATAACCACGGAGATCGGGGTTATAGATGCTTGAATCGGGGATTGGTTCGACCTGACAAATGCTGAATGCACGCTTAACGCCGAGACTTGGCGTAAGACGGGGCAAAACTAGCACAGAGACGGGGAAATATCCGCCTCAACATACCCATTTGGTCAGCTTTATCGCTCTAAACCGTGAAAAAAAGGCATATGGCCAGTCACAGGGCGTGCAAAATGCCGTTCGGGGCACGTCTTGACCAATGGGTGCGGTACACTGGGCGACTTTTCGGGGAGGCCAACCGCTCCCCCTTCAACCAGCCGAGAAGCCTATGCCGATCCGTCATTGCATCGTCCACCTGATCGACAAAAAACCCGACGGCACACCCGCAGTTCTTCACGCCCGCGACACGGAACTGGCCGAGTCCGCCGCCATCGAGAACATGCTTGCCGACCTCAACGAGAGCTACAACGCCAAACAAGGCAAGGCCTGGGGTTTCTTCCATGCCGAGTCCGGCGCGCACCCGTTCAGCGGTTGGTTGAAGGAGTACTTTGACGGTGGCCAGGACTTCACCAGCTTCAGCCGCACGGCGGTAGAGCACCTGCAGAAGCTGATGGAGGAATCCAACCTCTCCACCGGCGGCCATGTGCTGTTTGCCCATTACCAGCAAGGCATGACCGACTACCTGGCCATCGCCCTGCTGCACCACAGCGAAGGCGTGGCGGTGACCGACGAGCTGGACGTGACGCCCTCGCGCCACCTGGACCTGGGCCAGTTGCACCTGGCGGCGCGTATCAACGTCTCCGAGTGGCAGAACAACAAGCAGTCCAAGCAGTACATCTCCTTCATCAAAGGCAAGAACGGCAAGAAGGTCTCGGAGTACTTCCGCGACTTTATCGGCTGCCAGGAAGGCGTGGATGGCCCGGGCGAAACCCGCACCCTGCTCAAGGCGTTCAGTGACTTCGTCGAAAGCGAAGACCTGCCCGACGAGTCCGCCCGCGAGAAAACCAAGACCCTGGTGGACTACGCCAGCAGCCAGGCGAAGCTCGGCGAACCCATGGGCCTGGAAGAGCTCTCGGGCCTGATCGATGAAGACCGGCCAAAAGCCTTCTACGACCACATCCGCAACAAGGATTACGGCCTGTCGCCGGAAATTCCGGCCGACAAACGCACCCTCAACCAGTTCCGCCGCTTCACCGGGCGCGCCGAGGGCCTGTCCATCAGCTTTGAAGCGCACCTGCTGGGCGACAAGATCGAGTACGACGAAGCCGCCGGCACCTTGATCATCAAGGGCCTGCCGACCCAACTGACCGACCAGCTCAAGCGCCGTAACTGATGCTGGGCGGGGTACTCAAGAAAGTCCTGCTGGTGTTGCTGGTGGTGGTTGCGATCCAGAACTGGGGCAAGGTCGAGCGGCTGTTCAACCCGTCCCAGGTGGTCCCGGAGCAGGTGCGCGCCTCTGCGCGGGTGGTGCTCTATGCCACCGAATGGTGTGGGTACTGCAAGCAGATCCGGCGTTTTCTGGACCAGAAGGGTATCCCGTACCAGGCCGTCGATATCGAGAAGGATGCCCAGGCGCGCAAGGCGTATGAGGCGCTGGGCGGTGGTGGGATTCCGTTTGTGGATGTGAACGGCACGTTGATTCGCGACTACAACCCTGAAGCGATCATGGCCGCATTGAAGTAACACACAATCAAATGTGGGAGCTGGCTTGCCTGCGATGGCGGTGTAACAGGTTCAATACCTGTGACTGACACACCGCTATCGCAGGCAAGCCAGCTCCCACACAAGTCAGCTCTGCACATTGGGCTTGCGGGTGGGCTTAGAAGTTGGCTTCCAGCGACACCATCGCCGTGCGCTCCTCACCCACGTTGTAATACGCCGTGCTCGCCCCCAACCCGTTCACCGGCGCCGAGTTGAACGCCACCGTACGCGCCGAGCTCAAGTACTCCTTGTCGAACACGTTGAGCATCGAAAACCGCAGTGCCGCCGACTTGATGACCTTCTTATCCACCGGCAAATAAATACCCGCGTTCAGGTCAAACACCGTACGGCCTTCGATCTTCTCCTTGTTGGTCAAATCGCCATAGAAACTGCCGACATATTTGCCTGCAATGTTGCCGTAGAACCGCGAATCGTCATACCCGAACACCAGGTTGAACATGTTTTCCGGCACGTTGGCCAATTGCTTGCCCGAGGTTGGTAGCAGCACGTTCTTGCTGAGCAGGTCGTCCTTCTGCTCAGACTGGGTGTAGGTATAGGACGCGTAGTAATTGAAGTTGTGCGGCAACAGGCCGCTCCATTCCAGCTCCAGGCCTTTGTTATCGACAGTGCCGACGTTGAGCACCATGTAGTCACCGCTGGCGTCGGTGGTCGAGACCTGGCGATCCTTGAAGCTGATGTAGAACAGGGTCGCACTCAAGGCCATATCGTCTTCGGTGTAGCGCCAGCCCAGTTCCTGGTTCCAGCTCAACTCGGACTTGAGGCTGACGGAGTCGCCCTTGTTGTACAGCACGTAGTTGGGCGGCGTGCGCATATTGCGGGTGACGTTGTAGAACGCCTGGTTGCTTTCATCGACCTGGTACTTGGCGCTGAAGTTGGGCAGGAACTGGTGGTAGCGGGTGTTACGCTTCTCCGGTGTGTCGTACAGGCTGCCGAGGTTGTTGCCGTCACGCTCGACATATTGGTAGGCCACGCCGCCAACAAAACTCAGGTCCGGTGTGGCTTGCCAGTTGTCCTGTACCCAGAGCTTCTGCGCGGGAGTGACGGTGTAGTAGTGACGGCCCTGGACCGTAGCGCCGTTTTTGTCGACCACCTGGCCGCCGCTGTTGTAGTCGCCCCACACATCGTCGGGGGCACCTTCGTTGTTAATGCCGATAAAGGGCTGGGTCTGGCGCTGGCGTGCGCGTTCGTACCAGTAGCCATAGTCCAGGCTGTGTTCTTCGTTGATGTCCCACTTCATTTTCGCCGTGAAGCCAGGGCGCCAGGTTTCGGTCCACGAAGGGCGGTAATAGTTGGCCGATTGCAGGTTACTCAGGTCGTAGTTGCCGGCCTTGTCGGACTTTGGCCCCAGGTTGGAAGCCGTCTGGCCGCTGAAGCTGCCACCGTTGGCCCAGTAGTAATACGGCGTGAGCGTCAGCGACAAATTGTCCTGCAGTTGCCAGCGCTGGGTCAGCGTAGCGTTGACGCTTTCGAACGGGTTGCGGTTGAGCTTGTAGGACGCCGACAGCAAACCAGCCTTGTACACCGGGCTTTGCGCGTAATCCTTACGCCGTCCTTCGGTGTCGAACTGCGCCTTGCTAAGGCTGTTGTAGTTGTAGTTTTCCTGCTTGTTGTACTTGATCGTGGCCAATGTGGAGTTGCCGTTATCCCCTTCGAACAGGCTGCTCCACTCGATCTTGTCGCTGCGCAGAGTGCCCTTGCCGCGCCATTTGTCACCTTCCAGGTGGGATGCCGACACCCAGGTTTTCAGGCCACCCACATCCCCGGTGTTCGCTCGCACGAAGGTCTTGCGCAGGGCGTTGGCACCGACGATCTGTTTGGCGAAAACCCCGGCGTCCTTGGTCGGGCGAATGGTGATCATGCCAATGTTGCCGCCGCTGGAGCCGATGTGCGGGCCGTCGGCCTCGGAGGAACCTTGGGTGGCGAACACTTCGGCCAGGTTTTCCGGGTCGCCCAACTGGTTGGAGTACACACTGTAGTTGCCCGAATCGTTGATCGGCACGCCGTCCACCGAGACGCCGACCTGGTCGGAACTCATGCCCCGCATGGTAAAACTGGTGCCACTGGTGCCGCTGGCGTCATCACTGGAAACGTTGATGCCCGGCGTGTACTTGAGCTTGTCGATGGCGTTGGCGGTGGCCGACATTTCGTCCATGGCTTGCTTGGTCACCGTCGAGCGTGCCTTCGCACTTTCTTCGAGAATCATGTGACCGCTGCCAAGGGTTTGCTTGCCGGCGATGTTCACCGAGCCTACATCCTGGGCATCATCGGCCAAAACCAGCGGCGCAAAGCCGCCCAGGCCCGATGCGAGGAGCAGGGCATAAAGAGTGTTGTGGTTCACGTGTAGATCCCTTACTGACATTGTTGTGTTGTATGGGGCAGATGCGAGCTTCCTGACCACTTGTTCAGGAACCCAGGGATGATCCACGGCACGTGTAACCGTTTGGTGACAGGTTGTGGCGATTGCGATGAAGGTTCGATGAAGGCGCTGCGGGCCTAGCGCAACACAATCATTCGGCCCAACAAGGTGTGCTGTTCAAAGCCCAACACCGCTTGCAAGGCGTTCAAGACCGCTACAGGGTCCTGGCTCGGAAAGCTGCCGCTGACGCGTTTGGCGGCCATGTTTTCGTTAAGCAGAAGAATTCGGCCGGGGTAATAACGCCTCAGGTCCTGGACCACATCGGCCAGGGGTGCCCTGTAGTAGTTGAGCCAACCTTCGCGCCAAGCCAGGCGTGAGGCGCTGTCGACCCCATGCAAAGGGTCGGCAATACCGTCGGCATAGGCCACTTGCTGGCCCGCTGTCAGCACCTGTTGCTGGCCCTGTTTGGAGGGCGTCACGCCCACACGGCCGGACAGCACAGTGACCTCGGCGCCGTCAGGTTGCAGGCGCACTTCAAACTGCGTTCCCATTACCCGCGCTTCACCGCCGCTCGCCTCCACCACGAAGGGTTGGCCGGTGTGGGTCACACTGAAAAAACCTGCACCACGGCGCAATTGGATGTGCCGTTCGCCCTGGCTGAAATCCACGGCGATGGCGCTGTCGGCGTCTAGGGTGACCTTGGATTGATCGGCCAGGGTGAAAGTCTGCACCTCCCCCGGCGCCGTCACATAATCGGCGCCCCATTCATCGACCCAGCGCGACGGCTGCCAACCGGCGCCCATCGACACCATCAGCAGCAGGCAGGCAGCGACGGCCAAGGCACCAGACCAACGCGCCACCCGGGAGCGTTTGGAGGCGGTGATCCTATTGAGGTAGCCCTGCAAGGCGAGCGCGTCCTCGTCGGCCAGTTGGCGCGCCGGCACTTCGCTCAATTCCCAGAGCACCTGGGCTTGGGAATAGGCCTCGACGTGTGCGGGATCTGCGCGTAACCAGCGGCTGAACGTGGCCTGGTCGCCGCTGCTGGGCTGGTCATGCAGCAGGCTCAGCCAATCGAGCGCGGCCTGTTCCTGGGCGGGCGTGGGCGTGACGTTCACGGGGCTTTCCCTGGCGTGCGTGGCGGCGATGGTTCGCGAAGGCTGGCCTTGCAGGCTTCGAGGGCGCGCATCATATGTTTTTCCACGGCGCTTTGGGACAGGCCCATGGCTTTGGCGATTTCTGCGTATTTGCGGCCGTGAATGCGGTTAAGCAGGAAAATCTGGCGGGTGCGTTCGGGCAAGCTGCGCAAGGCGGCTTCCACATGGCGCAGATCATTGCCCGCCTCCAGCGCCGCCTGGGGTTCGCAGCCTTGATTGTCTGACTGCTCGGGTAGCCAGCCTTCACTGCTGCGCGCCCGTGCGCCTTCGCTGCGCAGGTGGTCGATGGCGATATTGCCGGCGCAACGCAGCAGGTAGGTGCTCAGCTCTTCAACCTGCACCAGCGGGCGACGCCAAAAGCGCAGGAACAAATCCTGCACCAGGTCGGCTGCCGTGGCGCGGCACCCGACGCGACGGCTGACCAACGCCTCCATTTGCGAACGCTGGGACAAAAACACCTGCAAAAAATGCGCGCGCCCACCGGCCGCCTCCGCATGCGGATTGTCCTGGGGTTGCGGCGGTGGGTTGATCCTCATGGCCGACTCAAGATAGGGCGAACGCCGCAACAGGGCTGGCCAACAGGCCGAGGCCCGCCAGGATCAAGGCCAGCCTTGGCCGATACGGCAGCAGCAACACCAGCAGCAAGGCGCTGAGCATCAACACCGCGCACCACTCCACTAGGCCCTGGCCCCAACCAGCACCAAGCACGGCCGGCCAGATCGACACGGCCAGCAGCAACCAGCCGCCCACCCGCAGCGCCAGGCGCCGCGTGGGCGTGGGTTTGCAGTGCAGCAATTCGCCGTGGTGACGGTCGGTAGACAAACACAGCGCGGTAAACCCGGCGTAGCACATCAATAGCGCGAGGAGCATCAGTGGGCCTGCTGCTTGAGTGTCAACCCGCGGGCACGCTCAGCCTTGGGTTGCGGCGCGGTGCGGTGGTGCATCTTCCACGCCGCCCAGGCCAGGAACATGCCGCTGGCCAGGCAGGTGAGGTCGAAGCCGGCCATGGCCCAGTCGCCGTTTGGCACGGAGACGCCCAAGTGGTGCGCGGTGGTGATGGCGTTAAGCAATGGAATGGCGGCAAACAACAGCGCGCCGAAGCTCAGTTGCTCGACCCAACCCTGGCGACCGCGCCGCAGCAAGGCGTGCAACAGGCTCAGGCTCCAGGCGATAAAGAACGCCTGCACTTCCCAGTCGGAACGCGCAGCGAAGCTTACCGGCAACAGGCGGTTGGCCCAGAAAAACGCCGCGATGGCGATCATCAATCCGGACATGCTGGCGATATTCAACACCTCCACCAGGCGCAGTTCAAACGGCATGACCGAGGCTTTGGCATGTTTGAGCTGGCGCTTGCCCAGCCAGATCACCAAGCCCGTACCGATCATCGCCGTGCCCGCCAGGCCGCAAATAAAGTACAGCCAGCGCAGCACTGGGCCGGCGAAATGGCCCATGTGCAAACCGTAGAAACTGCCACCGATGGCCGTCGCCAATGACGGCTCGGCACTGCCTCGCAACAGCTCGCCGGTGGTGCCGTTGAACGACAGGGTACTGCCGGAGGCATGCACTACGCTGTCGGAGCCGGCGCGGAACACATTGACCGAGGCGTTGGCATCGCCGGGGTTGTTGACCGCCACCCGCCCTACATGACCACCCGCCCACTGCTCCCGCGCCTGCTGGTACAGCGGCAATAACGGCAGCAACTGCCCTGGCTGGCCAAGGGCCGGCGCATTGTTGGTGTTGGGAAACAGCTCATTGAAAAACGCCCGGCTGTCGTCGCCATAGGACGCCACGATGGGCGCGGGCATGACCATGCTCATGAAAATCACCAGGCTGCTGTAGGTGATCATCAGGTGAAACGGCAGCACCAGCACACCCACCGCGTTGTGCCCGTCCAGCCAGGAGCGCTGGCCTTTGCGGGGGCGGAAGGTGAAGAAGTCCTTGAAGATTTTCTTGTGGGTGATGATGCCGGTGATCAGCGCGACGAACATCACCATGGCGGCGATGGTCGACAGCCAGCGGCCCCACGGGTAAGGCATTTGCAGCTGGAAGTGGAAACGATAGAAGAACTCGCCGCCCTTGCTTTCGCGGGCCTGCACCGCTTGGCCGGTGACGGGGTCGAGGACTTTCTGGATGAAGGTGCCGCGCTTGCCGGGCTCGAGCTTGTCCTGCCACATCACCGACAAGCCGGGGTCGCGGCGGGTCGGCAAGGTAATGAACCAGCGCGCGGCGGTGGGCGCCTGCTGTTGCAGGTAGCTTTGCGCGACGGCGAGGCTGCGCCCATCGTCCAGGGGATGGGCCTGCACTTCGGGCTGCATCCAGTGGGTTATTTCATCTTTGAAATAGGCCAGGGTGCCGGTCAGGAAAATCGCGAACAGCAGCCAACCGAAGATCAAGCCTGCCCAGGTGTGCAACCAGGCCATGGCCTGGCGAAAGCCCTCTTTCATGTGCGAGCCATCCAGAAACCAATGCCGGCCAGGGTGGCAAACAGCGCACTCGGCACCATCACCCCTGCCCAGGCGCGCCATGCCGTGCGGCAGGCAAAACACCAGAGCACCGCCAGCAGGTAGAACACAAAGGAACTCATCATGCCGGTAACCACCGCATCGGCACGGGTAGTGGGCAGCCACAGCGCCAGGCAAATGGCGGCCAGGGAGGCCATCAGGTAACCACCAATCACCGCCGCCAGCACGCGCGAGGTGACGGCAAGGCGGTAGGAAACGGGCAATGAGGTTTTGCTTTTCATGCGGCAGGCGCCTGGTTCATCAGCGCGCAATATTAATGATAAATATTCTCATAAGCAAAAGAGAACGGATGAATCACCTGCCCTGCCCGATTGCCGAACCCGGTCACGGGCCCTACAATGCGAACAATTCTTGTTCTCTAAAGCATGTCGAATGCTTGCGGAGTGATCGCGTTGCAGCCGTCCAATCCCGTCGAAGTGTTGTACAACGACCATCACCACTGGCTTACCGGCTGGTTGCGGCGCAAGCTCGGCTGCCCGGACAACGCGGCCGACCTGGCGCAGGACACCTTCATCCGCGTGCTCAGTGCCCGGGAAGCGCCAACGCTGATCGAGCCGCGCGCCTTCCTCACCACCGTGGCCAAGCGCGTGCTGTTCAACTTCTACCGCCGCCAGGACCTGGAGCGCGCCTACCTCGAGGCCTTGGCGCAGATGCCCGAACACGTGGCACCGTCGGAAGAAGACCGCGCAATCATCCTGCAAACCCTGCTGGAACTGGACCAACTGCTCGACGGCTTGCCCAAGCAGGTCAAACGCGCTTTCCTGCTGGCCCAACTCGACGGCCTGACCTACGCGCAAATCGGCGCGCAACTGGGCATCTCCATCGCCACCGTCAAACGCCACCTGACCAAAGCGGCCATGCGCTGCTACTTCGCCCTATGAACGTCTCCAGCCAAGTCGCCGAACAAGCCGTGCACTGGTTGCTGGAAATGCAGCAAGGCGCGCTCAACCCACGCCAGCAGGCGGCCTGGCAGCAATGGTTGAATGCTCACATCGAACACCAACGCGCGTGGGAGCAGATCCAGCGCGTCAACCAACGCCTGCGCGGCGTGCCCTCGCCCCTGGCTCACGCCGCGTTGAATGCCCCCACCTCCAGCAACCGGCGCCAGGCGCTTAAGTTGCTGCTGATTCTGGGTGCCGGTTCAGCCGCTGCCTGGAGCCTGCGCCAGCAACATATCCTGCCGCCGCTGACGGCTGACTATCGCAGCCCGGTGGGCCAACGCCGCACGGTGCAACTGGCCGACGGCAGCCAGTTGCAGCTCAACACCGGCAGCGCTGTGGATGTGCATTTCGACGGCCAGCAGCGCCTGGTGCGCCTGCTTGAAGGTGAAATCCTGCTCACTGCCCGTGCAGGCCAGGCGCCGTTGCACGTGCTGACCGGCCAGGGCCTGCTCAGCAGCCAGGCGGCGCGCTTGACTGTGCGCCAGTTCAACGACCACACCCAACTGGCGGTGCTGGCCGGCCAGGTCGAGGTGATGCCCAACCGCTACAACGGCTTGGCGCTGAGCGTTGATGCCGCGCACCAGGTCAATTTCACCCGCAAAGGCTGGGACACCCCGCGCGCCACCGACGCCAACAGCGGCGCCTGGGCCGACGGCATGCTGGTGGCCGCACATATGCGCCTGGAAGACTTCTTGAGTGAACTGGGGCGCTATCGTCGCGGCCAGCTCCATTGCGATCCACAAGTGGCCAACCTGCTGCTGTCCGGCAGCTACCCGCTGGACGACAGCGAACGCATCCTCGACCTGCTGGAAATCAGCCTGCCGGTGAAAGTGCGGCGTTTTACGCGTTATTGGGTGACCGTGCAGGCACGTGCGTGATGCAAGCGCTTTTTGTAGGAGCGAGCTTGCTCGCGAAAAACCTCAACCCACCGCGTTAAACCAGACAACCCGCATTATCGTTGACGACTTTCGCGAGCAAGCTCGCTCCTACAGTGGGAAGCGCATTCAAAAATATTTATACGCAATTGTGAGCCGTTTTCCGCACCTGGCGTGACAGAGAAGGAAAGCCCCCCCTTGATCCTTCCTTCTCAGGACCGCCCTTCATGCCCCAGCAACCGACGCTTCTCGCCCGTACCCTGCGCCAACTCCTGCTCGGTGCCAGCCTCAGCCTGACCGCACTGCCGGCGGTGATGGCAGCCGACGCCAAGGCGTACCACATCGCGCCGACCACCCTGGAAGCGGCCCTGAATCAATTCGGTCGCGAAGCCGGCGTGCTGGTGTCCTTCGGTTCGGCAGTGACGGCCGGTATGCAAAGCCCAGGGCTGTCGGGCAATTACAGCGCTGCCGAGGGCTTGCAAAAACTACTGGAAGGCACCGGCCTGCAAGCCCGCGCAGAGGGTGATAACGCCTACAGCCTGCAACCAGCGGGCGCCCCCGCTACCCTGGAGTTGCAGACCTCCAACGTGGTCGGCGACTGGCTCGGTGACGCGGCGCAAACCAACGTGTTCGAACACCCCGGCGCCCGAGATGTGATCCGCCGTGAAGAATTCGAACGCCAGGGCGCCACCCAGGCCCGCGATGTGCTTAACCGCATCCCTGGCGTCAACGCCCCGGACAACAACGGCACCGGTAGCCACGACATGGCGCTGAACTTCGGTATTCGCGGGCTCAACCCGCGCCTGGCGTCGCGCTCCACCGTGCTGATGGATGGCATCCCGGTGCCCTTCGCGCCTTACGGCCAGCCGCAACTCTCCTTCGCGCCGATCAGCATGGGCAATATGGACGCGGTGGATGTGGTACGCGGCGGCGGTGCGGTGCGCTACGGCCCGCAAAACGTCGGTGGCATCGTCAACTTCGTCACCCGTGCCATCCCGGATGCGCCGACGGTCAAGGGCGGTTTGCAGACCGAGACCAGCCCCTCCTCCAGCCACGACGGCTTCAAGACCACCGGCAACCTGCTGGCGGGCGGCACCGCCGACAATGGCCTGGGCGGCGCGCTCTTGTACTCCGGCACCCGCGGCGGCGATTGGCGCGAAAACAGCAACACGCGCATCGACGACCTGAT
Source organism: Pseudomonas sp. B2021 (assembly GCF_018135665.1). Classification (NCBI taxonomy): domain Bacteria; kingdom Pseudomonadati; phylum Pseudomonadota; class Gammaproteobacteria; order Pseudomonadales; family Pseudomonadaceae; genus Pseudomonas; species Pseudomonas sp. B2021. The sequence goes on along the minus strand of NZ_SMOF01000001.1, from coordinate 1,360,433 downwards.
CCTCAAGGGCAAATACCAACTGGACGACGCCAACAGCTTCAACGCCATGGCGCAGTACTACGAAGGCCAGGCCGACATGCCGGGCGGTTTGAACGTCAAGGACTACAAGGCCGACCCGTATCAGTCCACTCGGCCCTACGACAAGTTCTGGGGCCGCCGCACGATGTTCAACGTCGGCTACCGCTACGAGCAGGACCGCCGCGAATTCACGATCAACAGTTTCTTCACAAAGACCCTGCGCAGCGGTTACCTGGACCAGGGCAGTTTCCTGTCGCTGTCGCCACGGGAATATTGGGTACGCGGCCTGGAAACGCGCTTCGCCCAGGGCTTCGACCTCGGCCCCACCAGCCACGAAGTGGGTGTGGGCTACCGCTACATCAATGAAGCCGGCCACGAACTGCGCTACCGCACACCGATTGCCGCCAACCAGCAAATCCCCACCACCAACAGCCGCAACGACCGCGACACGCGCGGCGGCACCGAAGCCAATGCGTTCTTCATCGACGACCGCATCGACATCGGCAAGTGGACCATCACCCCAGGCATTCGCTACGAGATGATCAAGTCCCAGCAGACCAACAACCTGAGCAACGTCAAATACAAGGGTGACTACAACACCGCGCTGCCCGCGCTGAACGTGCTCTACCACCTCACCGACGACTGGAACCTGTACGCCAACACCGAAGGCTCGTTCGGCAGCGTGCAATACAGCCAGATGCCCAACCGTGTGAACAGCGGCGAAGTGAAACCGGAAAAAGCCCGCACCTGGGAACTCGGCACGCGCTATGACAACGGCAACCTGCGTGCGGAAATCGGTGCCTTCCTGATCAACTTCGACAACCAGTACGACAGCAACCAGACCAACGACACCGTGATCGCCCGCGGTGAAACCCGCCACCAGGGCATCGAGTCGAGCATCAACTACGCCCTCGACGGCCTGAGCCCGGCGCTGGCAGGGTTTGACGTGTACGCCACCTACGCCTATGTGGATGCGACCATCCGCGAAGACGGCCCGAACAAAGGCAACCGCGTGCCTTTCTCCTCCAAGCACAAAGGTACCCTCGGCGTGGGTTACACCGAAGGCCCATGGAAGCTGAATGTGGACAGCAGCTACCAGAGCAGCCAGTTCGCCGACAACGCCAACACCCAAGCCGAAAGCGCCGACGGCGCCAATGGCCGTATTCCCGGCTACATGCTGTTCAGCAGCCGCGCAGCCTATGACTTCGGACCGCAGTTGTCGGACTTGAATGTGGCGGTGGGGGTGAAAAACATCTTCAACAAGCAGTACTACACCCGCTCGTTTGATGACAACAACAAGGGCAAGTACGTGGGTGAGCCGCGCACGGTGTATGTGCAAACCTCTATCGCGTTCTGACCGCATTTTGTAGGAGCGAGCTTGCTCGCGAAAAACTCACAGGCGCCGCGTTCATTCAGCAA
>NZ_SMOF01000001.1:1340252-1358956 GCF_018135665.1 Pseudomonas sp. B2021 | reverse complement strand
GGCGCCGCGTTCATTCAGCAAACACGCGTTATCGTTGACGTTTTTCGCGAGCAAGCTCGCTCCTACAGATGATTTTCAGTGTGTTCAGGATCTAACTGCCCGCCAGGCAACTGGGGGTGGCGGCCACCAACGCGTCAATGGCACACCGCGTCTTGGCCGGCATATGCGCCGCCGTCGGCCAGATCACATGGATCGGTGCAGGTTGCTCACGATAGCTGGGCAGCACGGCCTGCAACTGCCCGCGCAGTGCGTAATGGGCAATCAACCAACTCGGCAACCAGGCCAGGCCCACGCCCGCGATGGCGGCATCGGCTACGGCCTGGAGGTCGTCCAGGATCAGGGGAGAGACCAGGCGCGAGCGCTGCGCGGTGTTGCTGCGGTAGGCGATACCACGATGAGCGGCCAGGTCTTCGATACTTTCAATGGCGCCCTTGCGCTGCAAATACGCCGGTGACGCCGCCAGCCCCATGACCTGCTGCCCCAGGCGCCTTGCACTCAGGCGGTCGGTGTCGGGCAACGGGCCGATGCGCACAGCGATATCGAAGCCTTCCTGCACCAAGTCGATCATGCGGTCGGAAAAACAAAGGTCGATTTCCAGTTCCGGATAGCTGTCCATCAGGGCCCACAACGCTGGCGCGGCATAGTGATGACCAAACGCCAGGGGTACGCTCACTCGCAAACGCCCGCGGGGTTGCTGACGGCCGCTTTCCAGCACCGACTCGGCCGCCTCCAACTCTGCCAATGCGCGCAGGCAATGCTCGTAGTACGCCTGCCCGTCCTCGGTCAACCGCTGGCGCCGGGTGGAACGCTGTAACAGGCACGTGCCCAAGCGCGCTTCCAGGCGCGCCAGGCCCTTGCCTACCGCCGAGCGGGTGAGGTTCAGGCGTTCGGCGGCTTCGGTGAGGTTGCCGCTTTCGACAACCTGCAGAAAGAGTTCAACACCATCAAAACGAGGAGTAGCCATGCTTAATTGTCGCCCTTTGTTCCCTTATCGATGGAAAAGTTGTCGCCAATAAAGAACCTTGTTCCCGAGAGAATAGCCCCTCCCGCTCTCGAAAGGAATGTCGTATGCCCCGCGCCGCCGCACTCTCAGCCCTCACGCCCCCGCGTACCGCCAGGAACGGCCTGGCCCTCACAGCCGTCTGCCTGGTGGCCCTGATGTTCGGCCTGGAAATCTCCAGCGTGCCGGTCATCCTGCCCACGCTCGAACAACAACTGGGCACGGGCTTTCAAGACGCCCAATGGATCATGAATGCCTACACCCTGGCCTGTACCAGCGTACTCATGGCGGCGGGCACCTTGGCGGATCGCTTTGGTCGTCGGCGCGTATTGGTGGTGTGCCTATGGCTGTTCGGGCTAGCTTCATTGGCCTGTGGGCTGGCCGACAGCGCCGCCACGCTGATCATGGCGCGGTTTGTTCAAGGTATCGGCGCCGGAGCAATGATGATTTGCCAGTTCGCGATCTTGTCCCACCAATTCCGCGAACCCGCGACGCGTGCGCGGGCCTTCGCGATATGGGGCGTGATCGCTGGCGTGGGTCTGGGTTTCGGGCCGATGGTGGGGGCCTTGATCCTGGCCGTGGCGGACTGGCGCTGGGTGTTCCTAGTGCACGTACCGCTGACCCTGTTCACCTTGGCGTTGTTGCACATCAGCGTGCAGGAATCCCGCGACCCGGCCAGCCATCGCCTCGACATCGCCGGCATGCTGACCATGACACTCACGGTGTTTGCGCTGGTCTATTTCATCACCCAGGGCAGCGAAATCGGCTTTGGTACCCCGGCGATGCTCGGCTGGGCCGGCCTGTCGGTCTTCGGGCTGCTGCTGTTTATCTGGATTGAGCGGCGCAGTGCCCACCCAATGTTCGACTTCTCGGTGTTCCGCATCCAACGCTTCAATGGCGCGTTGATGGGCTCGATCGGCATGAACTTCAGCTTCTGGCCGTTCATGATTTACCTGCCGTTGTACTTCCAAGCGGGCCTGGGTTACGACACCGTGACCACCGGCGCCGCATTGCTCGCGTACACCTTGCCCACTTTGCTGGTGCCGCCGCTGGCCGAACGCCTGGCCCTGCGTTTTGGCGCCGAACGCATCATTCCCCTGGGCCTGGGGACAATGGGCGCAGGGTTCATGGGGATGGCCGCCGTTAATTACGCCCAACAACCCAGCACGGCGCTGGTGCTGCTCAGTTGCGTGATCGCCGGTATCGGGCTGGCGCTGACCAATTCGCCGACCACCAACACCACCACCGGCTCAGTCTCGGCTGACCGCGCGGGCATGGCCTCGGGCATCGACTTCAGCGCACGGCTGATCACCCTCGCGCTCAATATCGCGCTGATGGGCCTTGTGCTGTTGTTGGGGATCAGCCACAACCTGGCCCACGTGCTGCCTCACAGCACGGCACTGGAGTGGGCAAACCTCAGCCAGCATATTGCCGCCGGCAAGTTGGATGCGCCGGGGCTGACCATTCAGGATGCGCAAACAGCGCTGCGCAGCGGCGCCGGCTGGGCCATGCTGTTTGCGGGGTTGGGCGCCTGCGGGCTGGCGATGCTGAGCCGGTATTTCTTCCGGCGCGAGCGCTGAACGAAAAACGGGCCTGCATGTGCAGGCCCGTTTTCAGTGGGGGAATGAAAAAACAATCAGCCGTTAATGGCAGCGTTCTCGTTTTCCAGGAATTCCTCTTCCAACGCGTCTTCATTCACTTTGTTGATTGGCTGGTTTTTACCGGCAGCGCGCGGCTTGCCTTGCAGTTTGCCAAACAGATGTTCCAGTGCGTGGTCGAGCTTGACTGCGGCGCCATCGATCGCCTGTTCCAGGGTATCGGCTTTATGGCACACGGAAACTGGTTGATGGCCCTTTGGCCGTGCTTCCAGACGGCAACTCAGGTCGTGGGGACCGGGCTTGTCACCGTTCTCGTCCCGCAGGTAGACCTCCACACGGGTCAGGTCTTCTTCGTAGCGTTCGAGCGTGCTCTCAATGGTAGTACGTACCCACTCCTCCAGTCGGATGCTGCTTTCAATATGGTTATCGCTATTGACTTGGATTTGCATAGTTCTTCCCTTATTTCAGCTAGCTCGCCAGAGGTCACAAACTGCAACACCGGGGTGGTGAAACCATGACCTCTTGATTACACAATTGAGCACCTGCTGAAACAATTCAAGTCCTTTGCAAAGATAAATCCTACATTACAAATTAACCCTGACGACGAGCAAAAACGCTGTTAGGGTGGGGAGTTAGTTACATCTTCTTACGCCCTGCGAAACTCACAATTGCCCCTCTCCCAACGGGTGCAATCCGCGAAAAATCCCTGCTTCCTCCACCAGCCAATCATGCACCGCACGCACGCCCGGATGGTTCAACGCGCCCGGCGCATACAGCAGCACGTAGCGTTTATGGTTGGGCACCGCCAGGCCGAACGGCACGATCAAGGTGCCGCGCTCCAGTTCATCGTTCAGCAAGGTGCGCCGGGCAATCGCCACGCCCATGCCGGCGATGGCGGCTTCGATGGTCAGGTGGTTGCGGTTGAAGGTGTGCCCGCGCCGTACGTCGGCACCGTGATAGCCGATGGCATTGAGGTAAAACTCCCACTCGGCATATTCATAACTCCCACGCCAGGCGGTGATGTCGTGCAGCAGCGGGAAATGCGCCAGGTCCGCCGGGCCATGCAAAGGCGGGCGGCCACGCAACAGGCTGGGGGCGCACACCGGGAATATCTGTTCATCCAACAGGGCTGTGGATAACAACCCTGGGTAGCTGCCGTCGTTGAGGTCGATGGCCAAGTCGAAGTCGCCTTCATGCAGGGCGATGCTGCTGTCTTCGGCGACCATGCGCAGTTGAATATCCGGAAAACGCTGCTGAAAGCGCGGTAGACGCGGGGTCAGCCACTTGCCAAGAAACGAGGGGATCGAACGCAGGCGCAAGGTGCCGCTGATCATCCCGGCGTCCAGGCGCTGCAATTCGGCATCAATGCTGCCGTAGGCCTCACCCACCACGGCCGCCAGGCGCTGCCCCTCGGCGCTGAGTTCTACCCCCCGCGCGCGCCGATGAAACAGCCGAAAGCCCAGGCGCTCCTCCAGTTGGCGAATTTGCTGGCTCACCGCTCCCGGCGTGATGTGCAGTTCTTCGGCGCAGCGGGTGAACGACAGATGCCGTGCGGCGCAGGAAAACACATGCAACCAGACATAGGTCTGGCCGTGGAGGGGGCGAGTCATAGCGTTTAGTCCTGCTAAAGGGTGTCTTAGGATAATTCGTTGGTCAGTGCCGAGCCATAGGCTCAGTATCGCGCCAATTCCGCCTGCTCTACAAAACATGGCAGCGATTTCTACTCCATTGCTTGTAAGGCTTTAGCATGGCTATCAGTGTTTTCGATCTATTCAAGGTGGGCATCGGCCCTTCCAGCTCCCATACTGTCGGCCCGATGCGCGCTGCCGCGACGTTCGCCCAAGCCCTGACCGACCAGCATGTGCTCAGCCAAACCCGTCGCGTCGAAGTACGCCTGTATGGCTCGCTGTCCGCTACCGGCGTCGGCCATGCCACCGACCGCGCCTGTGTCATGGGCCTGATGGGCGAATGGCCAGACCGCGTCGACCCCACCTCGATCAATGCGCGTATCCAGCAATTGCGCGAGTCCGGCCAATTGATGTTGGCAGGCTCCCAGGCAATCGCTTTCAACTGGCACACCGATCTGTTGCTGCTGGACGAAAGCCTGCCCTATCACCCCAACGCCATGTCCCTGCACGCCTATGGCGACAGCGGGCTGCTGAGCGAACAAACCTATTACTCGGTGGGCGGTGGTTTCATCATCGAAGCCGCCGAAGCCGCATCAGGCGTTGCGCCCAGCAGCGATGTGCAATTGCCCTATGACTTTTCCAGCGCTGTAGAACTGCTGGCCTTGTGCAACAAGCACGGCCTGCGGGTATCCGAGCTGATGATGGCCAATGAGCGGGCGTGGCGCAGCGACGAAGAGATCCGCAGCGGCCTGCTGCATATCTGGTCGGTGATGCGCGAATGCGTGGAACAGGGCCTGCGCGATGAAGGCATCCTGCCCGGCGGCCTGGATGTGCCGCGTCGCGCCGCGAAATTGCACCGCAGCCTGTTGGAAATCGGCAAGCCCAACGTGATCACCTCGACCTTGTCGGCGATGGAATGGGTCAACCTGTTCGCCCTCGCCGTCAACGAAGAAAACGCCGCCGGCGGGCGCATGGTCACCGCGCCGACCAATGGCGCGGCCGGTATCATCCCCGCCGTGCTGCACTACTACATGAAGTTCAACGCCGACGCGTCTGACGACGACGTGGTCAATTTCTTCCTGGCCGCCGCCGCCGTCGGCATCCTCTGCAAGAAAAACGCCTCCATTTCCGGCGCCGAAGTCGGCTGCCAGGGCGAAGTGGGTTCGGCCTGCGCCATGGCTGCTGCCGGCCTGGCCGATATCCTCGGTGCCACCCCGGAGCAATTGGAAAACGCCGCCGAAATCGGCCTGGAACACAACCTCGGCCTGACCTGCGACCCGGTCGGTGGCCTGGTGCAGGTGCCGTGCATCGAGCGCAATGCCATTGCGGCGGTCAAGGCGATCAACGCCACGCAGATGGCCCTGCGCGGCGACGGCAAACACTTCATCTCCCTCGACCGGGTCATCCGCACCATGCGCGATACCGGCGCCGATATGCATGACAAATACAAAGAAACTTCACGGGGCGGCCTGGCGGTCAGCTGGGTGGAGTGCTGATCGGAGCACTGCTACCCGCCCCAACGTGAGCCCGCGCAAAAATAATAACGAGGCAATACCGATGACTGATGTACGTACACCTGCTGCCGAAAATCCCGATGTCAGAGAAAGCACAGTAACCACCGGCTGGACCAAACACGACACCACCTGGATGCTCGGCCTCTACGGCACCGCCATCGGCGCGGGCACCCTGTTCCTGCCGATCAACGCCGGTGTCGGCGGTTTCTGGCCGCTGATCGTGCTGGCGCTGCTGGCGTTTCCGATGACCTTCTTCGCCCACCGTGGGTTGACGCGCTTCGTGCTGTCGGGCAAATCCGGCGACATCACCGAAGTGGTCGAGGAACACTTTGGTGTCGGCGCCGGCAAGCTGATCACCCTGCTGTATTTCTTTGCGATCTTCCCGATTCTGCTGGTGTACAGCGTGGCGCTGACCAACACCCTGGGCAGTTTCATGGAGCACCAATTGCACATGGCGCCGCCACCCCGGGCGATTCTGTCGCTGGTGCTGATCCTCGGCCTGATGGCCATCGTGCGTTGCGGCCAGGGCGTAATCGTCAAGGCCATGAGCGTGCTGGTGTACCCCTTCGTGGCCGCCTTGCTGCTGCTGGCATTCAGCCTGATTCCCAACTGGAATGGCGCGTTCTTCGCCTCCGCCAGCGAAGGCATGCCGTTGCCGCTGTTCTTCAAGACATTGTGGCTGGCCATCCCGGTGATGGTGTTCTCGTTCAACCATTCGCCGATCATCTCCGCCTTTGCCGTGGACCAGAAGCGCGTCTACGGCGCCCAGGCCGAGCGCAAAAGCAGCGGCATCCTGGCCACCGCCCACGGCATGATGGTGCTGACGGTGATGTTCTTCTGCTTCAGCTGCGTGCTGGCGCTGTCACCGGCTGACCTGGCCGCGGCCAAGGCGCAGAACATCTCGATCCTGTCGTACCTGGCCAACCACTTCCAGACGCCGGTGATTGCCTACGCCGCGCCGTTGATCGCGCTGGTGGCGATCACCAAATCCTTCCTGGGCCACTACATCGGCGCCAGCGAAGGCTTCCAGGGCCTGATCGTCAAATCCCTGCGTGGGCGCAACCGTTCGATGTCGGCGAAATGGCTGGAACGCTGCACCGCGTTGTTCATGGTACTGACCTGCTGGGCCGTGGCCACCTTCAACCCGAGCATCCTGGGCATGATCGAAACCATGGGCGGGCCGATCATCGCGTGCCTGCTGTTCCTGATGCCAATGTACGCCATCCGCCGAGTGCCATCTTTGCGCCAGTATTCAGGCCAGGCATCGAATGTGTTTGTGGTGGTCATCGGGCTGATTGCGCTGTCTGCGATCGTTTTTTCCGTGATGCCCTGAATTAGCTCACTGATCTCCAAAAGCAGCACAAAAAATGTGGGAGCGGGCTTGCTCGCGAATGCGGTCCTTCAGCCAAGTATTTGTTGGCTGATACACCGTATTCGCGAGCAAGCCCGCTCCCACATTTGGATTTCTGTGCCGGGTAAATCGCTGTACGGCACGGCCCTTGCTGTAGAACTTTCGAGGAAAACGGAATTTGGCCAGTGGTCAGGCAATGCGAACTAATCCCGACACCGGCCGTCAATGACTGCATGTTCTTATCAGGCGGTAACGCACCATGGACAATCCTTTTCAGATCATCACCGACACGTTCAGCCCCCAATACCGCGTCAACCTGAGCATCCAACGGCTGGACGGCAGCATCATGCTCACCCTCTCGAACGAGACCGGCGTAGTGGCAAAGCGCATGATCAGCGCCGAACAGCGCAACGACCCGCAACGCCTCAAACGCCTGGTGCAAAGCATCCAGTTCGGCATCGCCATCGAACAGGGCCACAGCGCCGTGCAAATCCTGGAGCTGATGACGGACGGCGACAGCCACAAACTCCTGCAGCGCCCGCCCGCCCGTACCCTGCCCTTCAGCGTGGGGCTTTAAAGCTCGCCCTTCTCTGTCTCCAGGCTCGCCTCGCCCTTGCGACGCGGGCTTTCGACCTTCACCGAAGGGAAGGCCGACGACGCGTAGCGCACTACCAGGATCGCGAATGCCAACAGCAAAATGCCGCCGCACAGGTAGATGATGCCCACGTCCGGCGGGTTGTGGTGCGACACGTTGGAGATCAGCAAACGCGTGAGCGCAGTGATCGCCACGTAGATCAGGAAGCGCACCGGCATGTGGTTGGTCTTGAAGTAAATCCCGACCATGGCACCCAATTCCAGGTAGATGAACAGCAGCAAGATGTCATCGATCTTGATGTGCCCGTTCTCCAGCATCCCCAGGAATTCCATCACCGCCGCCCAGGCGGTCACCGCACCAATGGCGAACAGCGCCAGGTAATGGAACGACTCGACAAACAGATTACCCAGCGACTCGGCCAGCCCATGTACTTGCTGACGCAGCCTTTCGGCCCAGTTGATTTTCACGATGATGCTTCCTTAGGTCGGCTCGACCGGATAATGCGGGGTGGACGTGACGGTTGTTCTGCATGCAGAAAAAAGGCCAGGGCTGGAGAATAAGATGGTGGCCGTATGATACGAGGCACTTAATTCCCCCCGATCGTTCCCACGCTCCGCGTGGGAACGCCGCCTGGGACGCTCCGCGTCCCTCAGACCTGCTCGTGGGTGACGCGGAGCGTCACGGGATGCATTCCCCCGCAGAGCGTGGGAACGATCGAGAACCTCAGCGTGCTGTGCGAAATTTCCGGTTCAGCCCCCAATTTCCCAACTACATTAAAAACCTACTATCCAAACCCCGACGTTTGGCTTATCCTTTTAGCTGTATATAAATACAGTAGTCGCAAAAGACAACTATCGTGAAGGCATGTGAGGTGGTGAATGGCCGTCGAAGTGGTATACCGCAGCAGCCGAGATCTGGAGCGTTTGTTCATGGATAAAGCCGAAGCTGACCGTCATGACAAGATGCTTGAACTCGCTGAGTTGCTGGCAGAGGTGTTGCAAAAAGCCGTGCCGTCGTTGAGCGAGCAGCAGGTGGAAGAAGCCGGGATCTACATGGCGAAGAACCGCGATGTGTTTGCCAAGGCGTTCAAGAGCCAACCGGACGCATTGTCCGAGTTGCTGAACCCGGCGGCGGAGTAAAGCCCGAATTGAACAGGCCCTGAATCATGGATTCAGGGCCTTTTTAATGCCTGGCCTATTTGTACAGCAGGCGTTCGGCTAGCTCATCGGCCACCCGTGCGGGGGAGCGTTTTTCGGCTTGGGCGTGGGCGAAGATTTCGGTCAGGCGGCTGCCGATGTTCGACAGGTGCGCGGTGATGCCGGGCAGGTCGGTGCCGGCGTGTTTGAGGGCGACGTAGATCAGCCCGCCAGAGTTGATCACATAGTCCGGTGCGTAGAGGATGCCGCGGCCTTCCAATTGGTCGGCGATGTCCAGGTTGGTCAGTTGTGCGCTGGCCGAACCCGCCACGGCGGCGCAACGCAACTGGCCGACACTGTTACGGTTGAATACGGCGCCGACGCCGCACGGTGCGAGGATGTCGCAGGGCGTGCTGAGCAAGGCGTCGTTGGCAATCGGGTGGGCGCCCAGTTGCTCCATGGCCAGTTGCACCTTGCCGTGGTCGATGTCGCTGACCAGCAGTTCGGCACCGGCGGCATGCAGTTGTTCGGCCAGGGCGTAACCGACATTGCCCAGGCCCTGGACCGCGACGCGCAGGCCCTCGAGGTTGTCGCTGCCCAAGCGCGCCATGGCGGTGGTGCGGATACCGGCGAACACTCCCATGGCGGCATGGGGCGCAGGGTCGCCGGCGGCGGTGGTGCTGGTGACAAAGCGGGTGTTCTGGGCGATGCAGTCCATGTCGGCGACCGAGGTGCCGCTGTCGATCGAGGTGATGAAGCGGCCGTCGAGTTTTTCCACACAACGGCCAAACGCCTCGAACAGCGCCGCACGGCTTTCCACGTGTACGGGGCGGATGATCACCGCCGTGCCGCCGCCCACCGGCAGCCCGGCCAGTGCGGCTTTGTAGCTCATGCCTTGCGCCAGGCGCGCAGCATCGGCCACGGCGGTTTCATCATTAGGGTAGGCCAGGTAACGACAGCCACCCAACGCTGGGCCCAGGCGACTGTTGTGGATGGCGATGATCGCCTTCAAGCCGGTCACCGGATCAACGCTCAGGTGCAGCGATTCAAGGCGGGTGCTGTGCATGAGCGCAAACATCAATGAGCTCCCGAATCACTTCTGGTAGTGGGCCAAGTATAGGCTTGCGGCAGAAAACTGCTGGATTGCGCTGGAATAAGCCGCGCGTTTTCGTGGGATCTACGACATAAGCGCGTGGGATATCTCTCAAGATGCTGGACGAAAATTCGCAGCAAGGCTAAAACGGGGGCATACGCCGGAGAACTCGATGAACCCCCGCACAGCTTTTTTCGCCTGCCTGGACCGTTCACCCCCCGCGCTGTTCGAAGCCGCGCTGTGGATTGCTGCCGAGCATGACACCAGCGTGCAACCTGCGTTGATCCTGCAGGACCTTGGTGCACTGCAACAACAGGTCAGCCTGGGCATGCCCCTGCTACCGGCGGATGAACTCGGCCAGCCGCTGCTGCGACGCATGAATGACCTGGGGTTTGCCCAGGATGACCATACGCCGTTGCGCCCCGCCGCCGCGCTGTTGGACAAGGTGCTGCAACGCAAACGCGGGCAACCCTTGGCCATGGGCCTGATCGCGTTGGAGATGGCACGGCGCCTGGATATCCCCATGGTCGGCGTGAACTTCCCCGGGCACTTCCTGCTGCGGGTACCGGGTGCCGATCACCTGCTGGACCCTTGCGGCGGCCGGCGCCTGTACCCTAATGACTGTCGCGAGTTGCTGGCGCGCCAATACGGGGAGAAGCTGAAATTGCAGGCCGACCACCTGCTGACCGCCGAGCCACGGGCGATCCTGCAACGGCTGTCGCGCAACCTGCGCCAACTCTACCTTGCCAACGACGAACCGTTGGCGGCCCTGGTGGACGCCGAGCGCGTACTGGAACTGGGCAACGCCAGCGCCTCCGACTACCTGGCGCGCGCCAGCCTGTATCAACGCCTGGACTGCCCGAGCGCCGAACGCTTTGACCTGGAACACGCGTTGATGCTCAGCGACGACCCGATCCAGCGTCTGCGCCTGACCGAGCGGCTGGGGCACCTGCCGCCCAACTCAGTAATGCACTGACCCAACTCCCAACTGTAGGAGCGAGCTTGCTCGCGAAGAACGCAAGGGCACCGCGTTAAACCAGGATGCCCGCGTTATCGTTGACGTGCTTCGCGAGCAAGCTCGCTCCTACAGTGAGGGTTTGAGAACGTCGCTATGCAGCGTGTTAGCTCCCGGCGCCCGCACTTGAATAATCAACAACGCCGCAATCACCGCCGGAATCGCGCAGAAGAAGAAAATCTGCTCGACCGGGATATGCATCGCCAGCAACAAGCTGCCAAACAGCGGCCCCAGAATCGACCCGAACCGCCCCACCCCCAACGCCCAGCCCGTGCCGGTGGCGCGCACGTGCGCCGGGTAGAAGTTGCTCGCGAAGGCATTGAGGGTCAGTTGCCCGCCGATGATGCAGAACCCTGCGGCAAACACGCAGGCCACCAGGTAGCGTGGGTTGTCGTGGTTCAAGCCCAGCAGGATGGTGCACAACGCTGCCGCCGCCAGCACGCCGGACAGCAGCCGCACTTTGCTCTTCAAGCGGTCGGCAAACCAGGCCATGAGGATCGCGCCCAAGGTGCCAGCGAACAGGAACATGGAGGTGACCAGGTTGGCTGCGTTCAACGCCAGGCCGCTTTCGAGCAATAGCGACGGCAACCAACTGATCATGAAATACAGCAGGATCAGGCTGACAAAAAAGGTCGCCCAGATCAGCAATGTCGGGCGTGCATAGCCGTTGCGAAACAGCTCCACCACGGTCAGCTTGCTGCCCTGCTCCTGGCGGTTCTCGGCTTCGCTGGCGGACGGTGGCTGCCAGTCGGGCAGCATCCGCGCCGTGACCTTGTGTAAGCGCAGGTACGGCGGTGCATCGCGCAGCAAACGCGGCAGGGATTCGGGCAACAGCCATACCAAAAACGGGAACAACAGCAACGGCGTCACACCGCCCGCCAGGAACACCGCCTGCCAGCCAAAACTGTCGATAAACCCGGCCGCCACAAAGCCACCCGCCGCGCCGCCGAACGAAAAGCCACAGGCGGCCAGCGTCACCATCAAGGTGCGCAGGCGTGGTGGCGAATACTCCGACATCAACGCCATGGCACTGGGCATCGCACCGCCCATGCCGATCCCGCAGATAAACCGCGCCGCCATCAACGTGGTCAGGGAATTGGCGAACACCATCAATACCGTGAGGCTGGCGTAGATCAGCACGCACGCCAGCAGAATGCGTCGCACACCAAACCGATCCGCCAGCGGCGTCACCAACAGCGAGCCGAGGGTGAGGCCCAGCAGGTTGGCGCTGAACACGGGCCCGAACGCGGATTTTTCCAGGCCCCAATCCTGGGCCAGCGCCGGCACTACATAGCCCAGCACCTGGGCGTCATAGCCATCGGTGACCAGTAGCAGTGCCAGCAGCAGGAGAATCAACCATTGGTAGCGCGACACCGGACGGGCGTCGAGTGCCGCGCGAAAGCTGGCAATCTGATTGTGCATCGCAAGGTACCTGTTTTTTTATGATTGTTCCCACGCTCTGCGTGGGAATACAGCTCTGGACGCTCCGCGTCCGTTTTTAGAGCCGTGACGCAGAGCGCCACATGAGGCGTTCCCACGCTGAGCGTAGGAACGATCATTACAGGGGGTTCAGGGGGTGTCAGGTTGATTGGCGGGGTGTGCCTGCATGAAGGCCGGATGTTGGGCCGCCAATGCCGCCACCCGCCCGATGCGTGGGTATGCCGCCAAGGGCACCTTGAAACGCTCGGCCGCGTACAACTGCGGGATCAGAAACGCATCGGCCAGGCCCGGTTGTTCGCCAAAGCAAAACCCGGTGTCGCCAATCAACTGCTCCACCGCGCCCAGGCCCTGGCTGATCCAATGCCCGATCCACTCCAGCAATTGCGCCTCGTCGTGCCCCCACTTGCGCAGCAAGTTCTGGGTGCTGGAGTTATGCAACGGGTGGATATCACAGGCGATGATCGACGCCACCGCCCGCTCGTGAGCCCTGGCGACCCAATCCTTGGCGAGCAGCGGCGCCTGTGGATAACGCTCTTCCAGGTACTCGATGATCGCCTGTGACTGGATCAACAACGCCCCTTCATCGCTACGCAACGCCGGCACGCGCCCTTGGGGGTTGATCGCCAGGTAGCCAGGTTGGCGGTTGGCGCCGCCGGCCGGCACCAGCAGGTTGACCGGCAGCGCGGTGAAATCCAGGCCTTTGAGGGCCAGGGCAATACGTACTCGATACGACGCGGTGGAACGGTAGTAGGTATAGAGTTCCATGGCCCTGCCCTCTCAGCGCGCCGCGACCACGGTACCGCGGCATTCGCCGAAGCCGATGGAGGTAAAGCCCTCGCGACTGCAACGGGCACGCAAGATGATTTCGTCGCCATCCTCGAGGAATTTACGCACCTCACCGGAAGCCAATTCAATCGGCTTTTTACCACCCTCGGTAATCTCCAGCAGGCTGCCGAACTGCCCCGGCTGCGGGCCAGACAAGGTGCCTGACCCAAACAGGTCACCGGCCTGCAACTGGCAGCCGTTGACGCTGTGGTGCGCCACCATTTGTGCCACGGTCCAGTACATATGCTCGGTGTTGCTCAGGGTCAGGCGATGGGCGGGCAGGTTTTGTTCACGCATCGAAGCCGTGGTGAGCAGCACTTCCAGTTCGATATCAAAGGCGCCCGCGTTCTGATCGCGCTTGTCCAGCAAGTAGGGCAGCGGTTGAGGATCACCCTCTGGACGTGCCGGCTGGGCCTTGCGGAAAGGTTCCAAAGCTTCAGCGGTGACGACCCACGGCGAGATGCTGGTGATAAAGCTTTTCGACAAGAACGGCCCCAGCGGCTGGTACTCCCAGGCCTGGATATCCCGCGCCGACCAGTCGTTGAGCAGGCAGAAACCAGCGATATGCTCGGCGGCATCGCCAATGGCAATCGCATCGCCTATGGCATTGCCCTGACCGATCCAGATGCCCAGCTCCAACTCATAGTCCAGGCGCGCGCATGGGCCAAAGGTCGGCTCGGTCTGGCCGGCCGGAAGGGTCTGGCCTTTAGGGCGTCGCACCTCTGTACCCGAGGGGCGAATGGTCGAGGCACGGCCGTGGTAGCCAATGGGCACGTACTTGTAGTTCGGCAACAGCGGGTTATCGGGGCGGAACAATTTGCCGACGTTTTGCGCGTGCTCGATGCCGACGTAGAAGTCGGTGTAGTCATTGATCTTGGCCGGCAGGTGCATCTGGCAATCAGCGGCACGGTGCAGCACTTGCGCTTCGCGGGTTTGCAGCTTGCTGCCTTCGGCCAGCAGTTCCAGCAGGCGCTCGCGCAGGGCGACGCGGGGGCCACGACCGAGTTCGAAAAAGGCGTTCAGTTGGCCCCCCACCGTAGCTTCGACAGCGCGCCGGGCTTCGCCGGAAAATTCGTCCAGCGCGGCATGCAGGTCGAGAATCGCATCGCCAATCGCCACGCCACTGCGCGGTGCCGAGCCATTGATACTGAACACGCCCAGGGGCAAGTTCTGCAAGGGGAAATCCGCGTGACCATTGGCCGAGGATACCCAGCTGCGGGTCTGCGTTGGTTGAGTCATGGGTTATCTCCGGTTCGGGTTGAAGGTGGCAGGCAGCGCGGCCCAGCACGCGTCATAAGCAGGTTGCAGTTGCGGGCATTCCAGGGCGAACTGGGTCGGGCGCAGCACTTGGCTGGTCTCGAACATGAACGCCATGGTGTTGTCGATCTTGTGCGGCGCCAGGTCGGCGTTGATGGCTTTGGTGCAGGTCTCGCCATCCGGGCCGTGGGCGCTCATGCAACTGTGCAGCGATGCGCCGCCCGGCAGGAAGCCTTCGGCCTTGGCGTCGTAGGCGCCCTGGATCAGGCCCATGTATTCGTTCATCAGATTGCGGTGAAACCACGGCGGACGGAAGGTGTTCTCGGCCACCATCCAGCGTGGCGGGAAAATCACGAAGTCGAGGTTGGCCAGGCCGTGCACGCTGGTAGGCGAGGTCAAGACCGTGAAGATCGACGGGTCCGGGTGATCGAAACTCACGGTGCCGATGGTGTTGAAACGGCGTAGGTCATATTTGTACGGCACGTTATTGCCGTGCCAGGCGACCACGTTGAGCGGTGAGTGGTCCAGCTCGCAGCCCCACAGCTCACCGAGGAATTTCTGCACCAGCGGTGTGGGCTTTTTCAGGTCTTCGTAGTGGGCAACTGGCGTGAGGAAGTCGCGGGGGTTGGCCAGGCCGTTGCTGCCGATAGGGCCAAGGTCCGGCAGACGCAGCGGGGCGCCATGGTTCTCAGCAACGTAACCGCGTGCTTGCGCATCCAGCAGTTCGATACGGAACTTGAGGCCACGGGGCAGCACCACGATCTCCAGCGGCTCGACGTCCAGCACACCCAGCTCGGTGGCGATGCGCAGGCGGCCCTGTTCGGGGACGATCAGCAGTTCGCCGTCGGCATTGAAGAACACGCGCTCCATGGAGCGGTTGGCGCGGTAGTTATAGATGCTGATGCCCGAAGGTTTTTCCGCACCCGCATTGGCAACCATGCCCACCAGGCCGTCGATAAAGTCCGTCGGCTCACTCGGGATGTCCAACGGGTTCCAGCGCAAGCGGTTCGGCGTCACTGCGCCCAACGGGCCACCGGCCAATTGCCGCGCAAGCTTGACGAATGCCGGGTGGTTGGCCGACGGCTGAATGCGGTACAGCCAGGTGCGACGGGCTTCGCTGCGGGCCATGGTGAAGGCGGTGCCGGAAAACAGTTCGGTGTAGAGCCCGTAAGGGGCTTTCTGCGGCGAGTTCTGGCCGACCGGCAGCGCGCCGGGCAAGGCTTCGCTGGCGAATTCGTTGCCGAAGCCCGACAGGTATTCGAGGTTCATGGATCGTCCTCTGAGGGTCAGTTGTATTTATCGTAATCCAGTTACGAATAACGTAATTTGATCACTATCGACCGTCAAGCTATAAAGACGCCCATTCATCTCTCGGATTCTCGCCCTTCCATGGAAAAGCCCCGCGACACCGGTAAACAGAAAGTCCGCTCGGCGGAAGTCGGCACCGATATCCTCAAGGCCCTGGCCGAACTGTCGCCGGCCACCTCGTTGTCACGCCTGGCCGAACATGTGCAGATGCCGGCGAGCAAGGTGCACCGCTATTTGCAGGCCCTGATCGCTTCGGGTTTTGCCGAACAGAACAGCGCCACCAACCATTACGGCCTGGGCCGCGAAGCGTTACGCGTGGGGTTGGCGGCGCTGGGCAGCCTGGATGTATTGAAGGTCGGCGCCCTGCCCCTGGCCGAGCTGCGCGATGAATTGAATGAAACCTGCTTTCTAGCGGTGTGGGGCAACCAGGGCGCGACGGTGGTGCACATTGAGCCGGCGGTGCGTGCCGTCACCGTGGTGACGCAGTTAGGTTCGGTACTACCGCTGCTCAGCTCGTCCACCGGGCTGGTGTTCAGCGCGTACCTGCCGTCACGGGAAACCGTGGAGTTGCGTGAGCGCGAGGTTCTAGCCGGCACCGCCCACACCTTGGCGGACGATCAGGCCTATGCCAACGTGTGCGAGCAAATCCGCAGCCGCGGCCTGCACTTCGTACATGGGCTGCTGATGCCTGGCGTGGATGCATTATCAGCGCCGGTGTTCAATGCGGTCGGGCACGTGGCGGCGGTGATGACCGTGGTCGGCCCGACTTCACTGTTCCATGCCGATGAAGATGGCCCGGCGGCGCAGCGCTTGCTGGCGGCGACCCGGGCCGTGAGTTGGCGCATGGGCTATCAGCCCTGAATCAGTCTTCGCTGTGGGACAGGGCCACGGCGACGCGGTTTTCCACGGCTTTTACCTGCGCGCCAGCGACCACATAGTTGTTGGTCAACATCGCGAACACCAGCTTGCGCCCGTGAGCATCGGTGATGTAACCGCTCAATGACGACACGCCGGCCATGGAGCCGGTCTTGGCATGCAGGTTATTTTCCGCAGCCGTGCCGCGCAGGCGGTAACCCAGGCTGCCGCCGGTCATACGGTCGGCATTGCCGGCAACCGGCAGCGCGTTGTACCAGGCGTCGAACCAGGGTTGTTTGCTGGCCGCCAGCAGCAGGTCGGTGAGGGTTTGCGACGACACCAGGTTACGCCGCGACAGGCCGGAGCCGTCCACTTGGCTCACAGCGCTGGTGTCCAGCCCCTCGCGCTTGAGAAAGTCGGCCACCGCCACGGCGCCCGCCGCCGCCGTGCCGCTGCTGGCCGTCTGGCGGCCCATGGCCTTGAGCACGGCTTCGGACATGGCGTTGTTCGAGAGCTTGAGCAGCGGCACGATCAGCTCCTGCAACGGCGCCGATTGGTGCTCGGCCAGCACCGTCACCCCAGCAGGACTTGCCCCGCCCATCACCCGACGCCCCAGCACCTTGATGCCCTGCTGCGCCAAGGCTTGCTCAAACAGGTTGGCCACCAGTTGCGTCGGCTCCCACACGCTGATCAATTGCTGGCTCTGCCGGCCAGGCGCCACCGCGCCGCTGAGCTGCAGCAGGTTGGTGCCATGGCGACGGTTGATCCCATAGCTGTTACCCGGCCCGCTGACGGCGCGGTTATTCAGTTGCAGGTAGTCGGTGGGCGGGTAGATCTCCACGCCGACCGGCGAGCCGACGTGCAACGGCGCCTTGGCGGTGACCAGCACGCTGCCAGCATCAAAGTCGGTATTGGGCGCCACGGTCAGCGCTGAAATCTGCGCGCCGTAGTAGGTGGTTTCATCATCATGGGACCAGTCGACGCCCAGCCGCTCGGCATCGAACCAAGTGTCGTCGAACACCAGGTCACCCTGCACCTGGCGCACGCCCTGGCTGGCCAATTGCGCGGCGAGCGCCTGATAGTCGGCAAACTGAATACTCGGGTCGCCCAAGCCACGCAGGTACAGGTTGCCAGTCAGCCGGTCGCCCTGGCGTAGGCCATTGCTCAGCAGTTGCGTGGCGAAGCGGTACTGCGGCCCCAATACATCCATGGCTGCCGCCGTGGTCAACAGCTTGAGGTTGGACGCGGGCACCAGCCGGGTGCGTGGGTTGTGCTGATACAGCGTGGTGCCTGTGCGGGCATCACGCACCATCAGCGAGACGGTGGCGCCTTGCAGCGCCGGGTCGCTCAACAGCTTATCCAGGGTTGCCGGGGTGGAGGTTTGGGAGACGCTGGCGCAGCCGCCCAGCACAAAACTCAAGCCGACCAGCAGGGTGCTGGTGTGAAACCATTTTCCAAAGTGCATCAGTAGCGTTTTCCATAAGCCTGCAATGGCGGCAACGCTAACAGCTCGCTATCAATGTGGCGAGGGCACTGAATGCTCTCCGCTTTCCTGTGGGAGCTGGCTTGCCTGCGATGCAGGCAACTCGGTGTATCAGGCAAACCCAGTCGATGCCATCGCAGCATAGTATCTACACAACTTCGGAGGTTGTAACAGCAGACGGTAACCACGATGCGAAGCGAGTCGCTCTTGATCTGCTCTTGATCTTGATCTCAGGCGCCCCGTTAAACCACGCTGGCCGAACGCAGGCTTGAATTCGTGGGTAACCCGGCAGGACGCCGGGTTAGCCGCCCCGCGCCATGGATGGCGCGTGGCGGCGGCCCACGGATTCAAGCCTGTGTTCGGGCACACCGAGCCTAAGCGAGGTGCCGAGTGGTGGGGCAAGAGCCCTTTTGGTTACTTTTGGGGCTCTTTTCCAAAAGTGACCCGCTGTCAGAGCGGACCCCTAAGTGGCCGTTACCACAGCAATGGATATGTACACAATCCAGCTGTGTTGACTGTCAGGCCGTCTTCGCAGCGATGCGGCGACCCGACAAGCCAGCTCCCACATTTGGATCGTGGTGTGTCAGTTAGATCAGCGTCGGCTGT
>NZ_SMOF01000001.1:1302654-1340212 GCF_018135665.1 Pseudomonas sp. B2021 | reverse complement strand
TGGGCTGTAGCAGCAGACGGTAACCACGATGCGAAGCGAGCCGCTCTTGATCTTGATCTGCTTTTGATCTCAAGCGCCCCGTCAAACCACGCTGGCCGGAATTCGACAGGGATTTGGGGGGTAAACCGGCAGGGATGCCGGCGGATTACGGGCACACCGAGCCTAAGCGAGGTGCCGAGTGGTGGGGCAAGAGCGTTTTGCTTACTTTTGCTTTTTTTTTCAAAAGTGAGCCGCCGTCAGGCGGAACCCCAAGTGGCCGTTACCGCAGCAATGGATATGTACACAATCCAACCGTGTTGACTGTCAGGCCGCCATCGCAGGCAAGCCAGCTCCCCCACTGGCCACGTAGTGCCTACAGGAGTGATTAGTTCACCCTTCAGGCACCTATGCCCTGGATACGAAACCCCCAGCGCGGGAAATGCACATGCACGGTACCACCGCGTTCATCCGTGCGACGCAGGATCAGCTCTTCACGCCCAGCGAACAGCAACTCGCCAGCCACCGGATCAACGCCATAGTCGATAGCCGCAATGGTCACCTCCTGACCCACCTTAAAGCCGTTCAAATCCTCGAACACCTCATCCGGCAAAGGTGCCGGTGTAGCATTGCGGGCGATATCCAAAGCCTGCTCCGCGGTCATCTGACTGGCGGTTCCATGACCAAAACCCAACACCCGTCCCAGCCAGGCCAGCACGGCCGGATAAGCATCCACCAAAGGCGCGGTGACCGGCGTGGCCTTGAGGAACCAAAGCGAGTGGGCCAAGGCAAAGTCGGCAATCGACGGCGCGCCGAACAGGAAGTCGCCGCTCTCACGCTGCAACTGTTGCTCCAACCGCGTCATGATCGCCGGCCATTGATGCTTGGCCAGCTCAGCCGGCAGCTTGCTCGCCGTGCCGCCACTGAACAGCGCAGCGCGGTCAGCGATAAAGGCCTTGATGGCCTCGGGCGGTAACTTGCCAAAGCGCACCGCCACCGATTCGGGCTGGAACACCAGGCTGACGGCATGGGCGAATACCACGCTGTCGGCCCAGGTGGCGAAGGTCTGGGTGATCATTTCCTGGCCCAGCGGAAACAGGGCCGGTGAGGACTTTTCCTGCTCCAGGCGGCGAGCGATCAGGGCGGTGTCGCAATAGATATCCGCCCCCACCTGCAGCACCGGAGTTTTGCGGTAGCCGCCGGTCAAGGCCGTCAGGTCGGGCTTGGGCATCACCGGCGAAATGTTCACCGAATGCCAGGACAGGCCTTTGAAGCCCAGTAACAGCCGCGCTTTTTCCGCAAAGGGTGAGGTCGGATAATGGTGCAGGATGAGCTCAGACATACGGGTTTCCGCTTGGCGAGTGAGCGAGCAGATTACCGCGCAAACGGTCCTGTCTGCATGATGGGAACCTATCAGTCAGAGTGATGAGCCATTTGCGGCCAGGCATTCCTTGGCGCTCTTCTTCAACTTTTTGATCAGGCGTTCCTGACGCAGCGCCTCACCCTTGTTCGCGCATTGCTCGGTGTACACCAGCGCCACTGCCGGGCTGGACAGAAAAAACCGCGCGCCCTTGCCGCTTTGGTGCGAGGCAAACCGGCGCACCGGGTCGTTGCTGATGCCGCAATACAGCGCACCATTGGCGGCGCGCACCAGGTAGACATACCAAGGCTTGGGTTCAGGCGTACTCACGGACAGGTTCGGCAAGGCAAAAGGGGCGCGCAGTTTATCAACGACTGGCCTGGAATGCCTTCAGGCCTTTGTTCGCCTGGGCGCGTACGGCGTTGCGTACCAGCGGCGTCCAGCCCAACAGCAGGCCCTTGGTGCCCAACGCCTGGCGCGACCAGCGCCACAGGTCGAAGTGATCGTGGTGCTCGCAGATCTTGCCGTCGCGCAATACAAAGCGCGCCTGGATATCGTTGACCACCGTATTGCCGGTTGCACTGAACAGGTAGGTGGCCACCCAATGCGCACTGCCGGTGCGCTCGTCGCTGTGCACCTGGTCGAAGGTCAACGAAAAATCCTTGGCACGGGTGGTGAGCATGCGCCACATGTCCCCTGCGTCACGGCCTCGCAGTTCACCAAAGGCCGGGTCGCTGAACACCACGTCATCGCTGTAGCAGGCAACCATGGCCTCGGCATCCAGGCGCTGGAAGGCGCTATAGAATTGGCTGATCAGGGCGTTATGGGCATCACTCATGGGCAGGCTCCGCGGACGTCAAAAGAGTAGACGCACGATAAGCCGGCCAAGCCGTCATGGCTACTGTCATTCGCCACGCAAATAAGCGCACTACGGCGCTATCCCAGTACTGCGGGCGTAGGCGAACAAGTCAACGTCGGTGGAAATACTCAAGCGCTGCATCGCCGTGCTTTTCTGCTTGCTGATGGTGGAGATGCTGCGGTTGACCTGGGCGGCAATCTGGCTGACGGTCATGCCGCTGGCCAGCATGCGCACCACCTCGCGTTCCTTGCCAGACAACTGCGGCTCCTGGGATTGATCGCCAGTGCCGGCTTCCACCAGTTGTACCCGCAGGCATTCACTGGCGAAGGTCTGGCCAGCACACACCGCCTTGATCGCCAGGGGCAACTCCTTGGCCGAAGCACTTTTGGCGACCACTGCCCTGGCGCCGTGGGCAAAGGCTGCGCGTAACGTGGCGACGTTGGCGAACATGGTGACCAGTATCACCGGCAACTGCGGATACTGGCGCTGCAACAGGCCCAACAAGCAGTAGCCATCGGCCTGCTGGCCGCCTGGCATGGCGAAGTCCGTGACCAGTACGTCGCACGGCGTGCGACTGAGCACGCCGAGTAACTGATCAGGACCATCGGCTTCACCGACCACTTTGCACTTGCCATTCGCCTCGATCACGACTTTCTGCCCGACCCGGACAATAGGGTGATCGTCAGCAATAATTACTCGAAGCATAGGCACCCACGAATGATGGCAACTTGAATCCGCGCAAAATACCTCTGCCTGCGATCATCAACAACTGCTAACAAAGAGGCACTTGCGGCCGAACCCAATGTTCAGTAGTGGCTGATTTTTGGACTACAACACAATAGGAAAATACCTACAGCCAAACTTAGACCAACGACCAGGTAAAACGCTCTGCAACAGCATTCTTCACAACTCAGACAGATACTCCAGATAAGCACACAGCCGTGCTTCAAACACTTCCAGTTGCGCCGTGTGCGTAGCGACACCCTCGGCCTGGACCTGCTCGATCAAGCGCACGGCACTGGTTTCCAACCCCGTGCCGCCCAGGAACACCAGGCTGCCCACCAGCCGATGCAGACGCTCGGCGGTCAATGGCGCGTTCAACGTCACACGGGCATGACGCAACACCCGCTGGTCTTCCCAGGCCTCCATCAACAGGGTTTCCAGCAACTGGTCGACGACCAGGTCGCTGCCAAACGTGGTCACAAGCGTGGCACGGGTGGGCCAGCTCGCCCCCGCCGCAGCAACGTATGGCTCGACATAACAGCCATCGCCGCCCGGCAACCAGCGCACCAGCACGGCGTGCAGTTGTTCAAGGGTCAGGGGTTTGAGCAGCCAGGCATCCATGCCGGCGTTGCGGCAACGTTGGGGGCTGTCGTTTTGCAGGTTGGCGGTCAAGGCAATGATGGGCACGCGCTTCAATCCCTGCTCACGCTCATGCTGGCGAATCGCACGAGTCATGCTGTAACCGTCCATGAAGGGCATCCGGCAATCACTGATCACCAGGTCGAAGGGCCGGTTGGTAAAGGTGTCCAATCCCATGAAGCCATCGGTGACCAGCGCGTGTCCGAGCCCCAGTTTTTGCAACAGCCAACCCAGCAACAGGCGATAGGCTGAATGATCCTCCACGACCAGAACATTCAAGTACTGCCAATGGGGCGGGGGACAAAAAGGCGGTTTGACTGTCCGGCTCGCTCCTGCGGTTGAACCTCCTGGCGAACCCATCAGTACCTCTTCGTGGTGATTAATTCGGCAGCCATCCGCGGCACTGATACAGCAATGCCAGGCACACCCTTTTGATCGTTATCGACTTTCAACCTATATCCTTTTGAATGGCTTCAAGCCGATACAACAACTACGAAAAACGCCGCGAAAATCTACCGTCCCGCACTGCGCTTACACCACAACCCGCCAATGTCGTATTAGTTGTATTTCCCCCTCGCAGCCCCCTCGCTAAATTGTGCCCACCCCAAAAGAGGGACGGATGGCCACTCCCCGGCACCGCAAAAAAACACTGAGACCGCCGCCACGCCAACCACTCGCCCACACAGGGCCGAGCGCTGACCTGTACGCGTTTCTATCTGCCAGACTGCAATGGAACAATTGGAAATGAAGAACCCTGTATCCCTGTTGAGCAGTGCCCTGCTGCTCGCCATGACATCTTCAGTGTTCGCCGCCAGCAGTGTCGACCTGAGCGTCAAAGGGTTGATCACGCCCAGCGCTTGTACACCGAGCCTGCCGGGTGACGTCGACTTCGGAAAAATCGCGGCAAAAGACCTGAATATCGACACCAGCACCCCGCTTGAGCGCAAGACCCTGCCACTGAGCGTCAACTGCGATGCGGCAACGCTGTTTGCCATCCAGCCTATCGACAATCGAGCTGGCTCTGCGATTTATGGCTACTCCTTTGGCCTGGGCATGATCAACGAAAACCAGAAGCTGGGCATGTATCAGTTGGGTTTCAGCAACCCCGTCGCCGAAACCCCCTCCACGCTGCTGGCCATGTACAACGCCGACGGCCACTGGGTAACGCTGCTGCCTGACGACGGCATCGCGCCCAACGAGTTGGTGGCACTGGGCAGTCGTGGCGATAGCGGCTGGGCGCCGCACCCGATCAAGGACGCGATCATGGACGTCACGCTCTACACAGTGATCGCCCCCGCAAAAGGGCTGACATTGACCGACGAAGTCGCGATCGATGGTTCCGCGACGTTTGAAGTCAAATACCTGTAAATGGACGCCTCTCACATGAAAACCTGCATGCCCCTGCTCAGCAGTGCCCTGCTGCTCGCCATGTCCACGTCTTTGTTCGCCGCCAGTAGCGTCGATTTGACCGTCAAGGGCCTGATTACACCCAGCGCCTGTGCCCCTGGCCTTTCCAGCGGCGGCATCATCGACCACGGCAAAGTCGCGGCCAAGGATTTGAAACAGGACAACTGGACGTTGCTCGGCAACCACACCCTGCAACTGTCGATCGTCTGCGATGCGCCAACCCTGCTGGCCCTGAAGGGCACGGACAACAAGGGCGACGCCCCCGACCCGATGAACCGCTATGGCCTGGGCCTGGTCAGCGGCAAAAAATTGGGCGGGTACACACTGGTGCTCGGCAATCCGGTGGCTGACGGCGCGGCAATCACCCTGATCGAGTCGTCCGATAACGGCCTCACCTGGCGGGAAAGCTTCCCGGGCGACGTCTGGCCCATTACCTACCACGCCTCGTTTGGCGACCGTTCCTCCGGCAGTTGGGCACCCTCCCCGGTCCAGCAGGTCACGGCAGACCTGATGGTGCAAACCCTTATCGCCCCCACAGCCGGCATGGACCTGAGCACAGAAGTTCCGATCAACGGCTCCGCCACCCTTGAAGTGAAATACCTTTAACCGCCCCTCACCCACAGGACGTGCCCCATGGTTAGCCCCCTCACTACCCTCACCGCCACACTGTTGCTGATCGGCGCCGGCCCGGTATGGGCCGCCAGTAGCCAGGACCTGACGGTCAAAGGGGTCATCACCCCCAGTGCCTGCGCCCCCGTGGTCTCCGGCGGCGGTACCGTCGACTTCGGCAAGGTGTCGGTCAGAGACCTCAACGCCGACACCTACACCGACTTGCCCAGGGAAACCATGTTGTTGAGTGTGCGTTGCGAAGGGCCAACCATTTTTACCCTGAACACCATCGACAACCGTGCGGGCACTGCCGCCAGCCACTTCAGTTGGCATGGCCTGGGCATGACACCCAACGATGAAAAAGTCGGCGACGCCGGGCTTGGCCTGTATAGCCCGGTGGCCGATGGCGTACCGGTACGCACCATCACCTCCCGGGACGGCGGCGTGACCTGGATCCCCTCGGTGATGCTCAGCCATAGCTTGTTGACGGCCGTCGCCGACGGCGACGGCCTTGCACCGATCGCGATCCAGGCATTGGACGCGGAAATCCGCCTGATCACCCACATCGCCCCCGCCAGCAACCTGACGCTGACCGACGAAGTGCCCATCGACGGCCACGCCACTGTGCAAGTCAATTACCTCTAAGGAGCCTCCCGATGAAAACCCGATTGACCACCCTGGCCGCCAGCGTGCTGCTGCTCCACTCGGCCACCACCTTCGCCGCATCCAGCGTGGACCTGACCGTCAAAGGCCTGATCGTGCCCAGCGCCTGCACACCGACCCTGTCCGGTGGTGGCGTGATCGACCATGGCAAGATCTCCGCCAAGGACCTGAACCCGGACAACCCGACAGTCATCGGCAACCACACCCTGGTCATGGCGGTCAATTGCGACGCTGCGATCCAGTTCGCCCTGCACTCGGTCGATAACCGTGCCTCCTCAGGTATCTCTTCGAGTTACGGTTTGGGCTTTATCAACGAAACCCAGAAGCTGGGCGGGTACAACCTCACGCTAGCCAATCCGCTTGCCGAAGATGGCGTGGTGGTGCAACCCATCGCATCGTCCGACCAAGGCAATACCTGGTTCAAAGAAAAGTTCTGGGATCCGGGCCTGTACATGTCGGTTGCCTCGATGGATGACGATAGCCAGCCACTGGCGGTCAAAGACCTGGTGGTCGATTTACAGGTGCAGACCTTCATTCTGGCCACCGCCGGCATGGACCTCAGCAATGAGGTGACCCTCGACGGCTCCGCCACCCTTGAAGTGAAGTACCTCTAACCCATGGCCGCTCATCCCTTGAACACCGACAGGCATGGGCGGCGTCTGGCACTGCCCGTGCTCACGGCATGGGGGCGTAGCGTTGCCATCGTGCTTGGCCTGACAGCGATGACCCAAGCCCACGGTGCGTCGGCCGTCGACCTCACGGTGACCGGCCGGGTAACCCCGGACGCCTGCCATATCGAGCTGACGAATGAAGGCACCGTCGATCACGGCAAGATTCCTTCTCACAGCCTCAATGCCGACGAGTTCACCGTACTGCCGATCCAGACGCTCGACCTGCGTGTGCAGTGCGCCAGGCCGATGCTGTTTGCGCTGGTGGGCCTCGATAATCGCGCCGACTCCTCGTCGGCCCCCGATTATTTCTACGGGCTGGGCAGGAACATCCATGTGCCCGAAGAACGCCTGGGCTCCGTGGCATTGGCCTATCGCAACGCAGTGGGCGATGCGCAGCCCCTGCAAGCATTGGCTTCCAGCGACAACGGCGAAACCTGGTCCCAGGAGCCCAATGCCTACCCCCGCACCTACATGGCCTTCGCGCCAGTCGGTGACCGACAACCGGACTTCATCGGCCAGCTGACCGTCCAGGTTCAGGTGAGCACTGCGATCAATTTTTCCCAGTACCTGACCCTGGACCAGGAAGTTCCGCTCGACGGCGCCATCGTCCTGGACCTGCGCTACCTCTGACTGCCCCCTTTTTTGGCTAATGGAAACCCGTCATGACGACGACATTCTCAAACACCGCTGTCGGCCTGATTGCCTTGCTCTTGATGCTCGGCGATCAGGTAAAAGCCGACGGTATGGTCCCGGACACCTCCGTGGTGATCGTGAACGAGGCCGAAGGCGAAGCGTCCGTGTCGGTGACCAACACCGACAGCCAGCTGGCCCTGCTGCATGTGACCTTGCAGGACATTCCGGAAGACACCGAACCGCTGTTAGTGGTGACACCGCCGCTGTCGCGGGTCGAAGCCTCCAAGTCCCAGCTGGTGCGTTTCATTCTGCAAAACCGGCAGCCGTTGCTCACCCAAAGGCTTAAACGCGCAGTGTTCGAAGGCATGCCCCAGGGACGCGCCGCCACCGCCGTCGGGCATGCCCGCGTAGGTGTGACCGTGCGCCAGAACCTGCCGGTGATCGTGCACCCCAAGGGCCTGGCCCCCAACCGCACGCCCTGGACCGACCTGACCTGGACACTGCGCGAAGGCCAGTTACAGGTGCGCAACGACACGCCGTACGTGGTGCGTCTGGCGCAGGAGCTGCAACTGCTGCCCGGTGACGGCAAGGCGTTGCTGCCTCGGACCTATGTGCTGCCCGGCGAAGCCTTGAGCGTGCCGGCCAGCAGCAGCCAGGCCAAGACGGTCAGGCTGCAGCCGGCCACGGTGTACGGGTTCGCGGTCAAGGCTTACGACGCACCAATCAGCTTCTGACGGAACACCCCAGGCGGCGTACCACCCTGCGCCGCCTGAGTAACGAAGTGACGGCTTGTTGATCGTCACCAGAACGCCCGGCCCACAAGGCCTGCGCGTTCACTATTCGAGTACCTTGCGTGAAAACAGTATTGAGTTACCGTGACGGCGAAGCCGTGCCCGATCCCTTTGCCAGCCCTGCCCTGGCGCTGGTATTGCTGCTGTGCGCGCTCATACCGGCCAAAGTGTGCGCCGAAGATTCCAGCTCGTCCGGCTTCGATGCCCAGACCTTGCAACAACGTGGTATCGACCCACAACTGGCCAGCCTGTTGCTGGCCGCACCGCGTTACGCAGCCGGGCAACACACCGTCAGCCTGCGCGTCAACGGTCAGCGCCGTGATCGGTTGACGGTGAACTTCGATCAGCAGGGCAATCTGTGCTTTGACCGCGCTTTGCTGGACGCGGCCAATCTGGTGCCGCCTGGTGAAACCGAGGGCTGCCATGATTTTCTTGCGCGGTACCCGCAAACCCTTGTGGAACCAGACCCGGCGACATTGACGGTGTCGCTGGTGGTGCCCACCGACGCCCTGCGCCCCGTACAGCAGGACATCTCCGGCTACGAAACCGGCGGGTTTGCCGGGCTGCTCAACTACGACCTCAGTGGCTTCTACAACCGCTTCGGCGATGACGCCAGCCGCTTTGGTTCGGCCAATACCGAGGTGGGGTTCAATGCCGGCGACTGGATCGTGCGCAGCCGCCAGGTGCAGACCTGGCAGGATGGCCTGTCACGCAGCACCCACCTGCAAGCCTATGCCCAACGCACCTTCGCCAGCCACCAGGCGGTGCTGCAAGCCGGGCAGATCAACCTGTACAACCCGGTGCTGTCCGGCGCGCAGATCACCGGCGTGCAGGTGCTCACCGAGCACGCCCTTCAAGAACAAGGCCAGGGCGCGCTGATCCAGGGCATCGCCAATAGCCCGGCTCAGGTGGAGGTGCGCCAGAACGGCGCGTTGATTCATTCCACCGTGGTGCCCGCCGGGCCCTTTGCCCTGACCGATGTGCGTCGCTTGAACACGCGCTCGGACGTCGAAGTCACGGTCAAGGAGAGCGTCGGCGGTGAACGGCGCTTCACCGTGCCAGCGGCCATGCTCGGGCTCGGGTTGCCAGCCCCGGGTTACTCCGTGGCAGCGGGCCGAGTGCGTAATGTGGGCGATGCCGAAGGCGAGGATCCGTGGGTAATCAGTGGCGGCTGGACCGGTGCCCTGCATCCGCAGTTGACCCTCGGCACGGGCGTGCTGGCGGCAAGTCAATACCGTTCGGTGGGCGCCAGCCTGGGCTGGTTACCGTGGCTGGACAGCCAGATCCAACTGTCCACGCAAGTGTCCAACAGCCAGGCCCGAGAGAAGGTCTCCGGTGTGCAGACTGATCTGTCCTGGTCCCAGCGCCTGGGCGAACAATGGTCGATCAGCGCCGCCAATTCCTGGCGCAGCATCGGCTACCGCGAACTCGAAGAAAGCACTTACACGCGCGACGACAGCAACCGTGATTCGCGCTACCGCGACCAGCAAAGCCTCAACCTCGGCTGGTCGCACCCCCAACTGGGTGCATTCAGTGCAGGGGTTTCACGCTCGGCCAATTTTGCCGGCGACAGCAGCAGCCGGGCGCTGGCCTCCTGGGGCACGAGCATCGGTGCGGTGTCGTTGTCGGCCAGTGCCGAGTGGCAAATGGGCGGCCGCCAGCAGCAGGACAACGCGGTGTACCTCAATATCAGCGTGCCGCTGGGCGAGAGTCGCCGGCTGCGCAGCTGGGTGCGCAACTCCGGTGGCGAGAACCGCACCGGCCTGGGCATCACCGAACAGATCGACGACCAACTCAGCTACCGCGTCAGCGCCGAGCACGACAGCAGCGACCATCAAGTGGAAACCACCCTGGGCATCTCCGCGCTGCCGCGCTACAGCCAGCTGGATGTCAGTTACAGCCGCTCCGACGCCGAGCGTTCCAGCTATCAAGGCGGTGCTCGCGGCGGTGTGGTGCTGCATGGCGACGGCGTGACCTTTTCTCCCTACCCGGTGCGCGACACCTTCGCGCTGGTGTCGGTTGGCGATATGAGCGGCATCAAACTCACCACCCCCAGCGGCCCGGTGTGGACTGACTGGCAAGGCCAGGCCGTGGTGCCGCAAGTCGCCGCCTACGGGCGCAGCCCGGTGGAAGTGCAAACCCGTTCATTGCCGCGCAATGCCGATATCAACAATGGCCTGGCCATGGTTTCGGCCGGCCGTGGCGCCGTGGAGCGCGTCAAATTTGGCGTCGGCCTGACCCGCCGCCTGCTGCTCACCGTCAGCACCGACCAGGGCGCGCCGTTGCCGGCGGGTGCCTCCGTCAGCAGTGCCAATGGTGAATTCATCACCCTGGTGCAGGACGGCAGCCAGGTGTTTCTACCCAATGTGCTGGGCCAATCGACGCTGTGGATAACCACGCCCCAAGGGCGCCGTTGCCAGTTGCGTTACTCGCTGCCGGAAAAAGCCGACCCCTCGGTGTACTTCGAAACAGCCCCCGCACGCTGTCACGCACCTTGAGGATTCCCGCCATGCCCCTTGCAAGCTGTTTGCGTCAACTGTGCCTGGGGCTGTTGATCGGCGCCGCCGGCACAGCCCAGGCTTTTGAAGAATGCCAACTGAACGTCAGTGAGCCGTTGCTGGATTTCGGCCTGATGAGCCGCTTGGCGCAAAGCGACAGCGCACCGCAACGCCTGCTCGGCGAGCGTCGACTGAGTGTGACCGTCAGTTGCCCCCAGGCCGAAGACCTCAGCCTGTTCTACCGTGCGCAAGCCGCCAGCCCGCAGCGCTGGCAGTTTACCGAGCACGGCAGCTATGCCATTGAAGTCAGTAATGCCCTGCTCGACGGCCGCGCGGTCGAGTTGGGGGTGCTGCCCGCCGTGGGGCAGGCGCCCGTCGCCACTGGCAGCGTCCTGCAATGGCGACCCGACCACGGCATCGCACCGGTCGAACGGGGCACGGTGCTCACCGGTAAAACCCTGGCACTGCAAATGAGCCTGCGTGCCTGGGCCGACCCTGCCGCCACCCAGGTGCGCGATGCCACCACCTGGGAAGTCTCCGGCATGCTGTACGGCGCACACCATGGACGCTACCGGGAGCTGACACTGCGCGCGCACTTCGCGCCTATCGCCTGCCTGCCGAGCTTGTCCGACCAAGGCGTGGTGGACTACGGCACTCTGTACGCCAAAGACCTCAACGCCAGCACTGAAACACCGCTGCCCACCCGCACACTGCACCTGAGCGTGACCTGCGACGCGCCCATCCGCTTCGCCCTGCGCATGAAGGACAACCGCGACGGCTCGGCCACGGGCGGCACCGATGAAACGGCCTATGGCCTGGACCTGGATGCCAGCCGCAACAAGATCGGGCGCTTTTACCTGACCATCGACCCGGCCGAATTCAGCGCCGATGCCTTCCCCACCTTGTACCGCACCGACTCCACCAGCAATGGCGTGGCATGGAGCAGTTCCACCGCGCGGCAGATCCCCATGGCGGCCAACAGCATCATGGGCTTTACCGACAAAACCGGCGTTACCACAGGGCCAGTCGCCCTGCAAACCCTGACTGGCACGATGCGCATCAAGACTTACCTGGCGCCGATGCAAAGCCTGGACTTGCGTGACGTGGTGCACATCAACGGTTCCGGCACGCTCGAAATCGTCTACCCCTGAGCCCCCCTGTAAGGAGTCCGCCCCATGAAAACCCGCATCCTTTCCAGCCTGGTGTTACTGGCCTGCGCGCCCTCGGTGCTGGCCGCCTCGACAGTGGACCTGAGCGTCCACGGACTGATCGTCCCCGCCGCCTGCTTGCCGCAGCTTTCCAGCGGTGGCCTGATCGACTACGGCAAGATTGCCCAACAAGACCTGAACCTGGAGACCGCCACGCGCCTGCCCCTGAAGACGCTGCATATCGGCATCGCCTGCAATGGCCCCGTCCGCTACGCCCTTCGCATGCGCGACAACCGCGACGGCTCGGCCATGGTCAACAGCGAGATTTACTACGGGCTGGGGTTTGATAGCAGCGGCAACCGCCTGGGGGTTTACTCCATGACCTTCGACCCGCGGCAAACCCAGGCCAGCAACACCGCGCAGGTCTATGGCACCGAGTCCACCACCGGTGGCCTGGCGTGGCGCACCTCCAATCTCAACCCCATCGATATTGGCTCGCGAAGCTACCTGGGGTTTACCGACGTGGAGGGCAGCGTCAGCGGGCCCACGGCCATCGGTACCCTGGGGGGCAACGTCACGGTGCAGACCGTGATCAATGCCCGCCAGAATCTGGATTTGAGTGTGGAAACCCCGCTCGATGGCTCGGCCACGCTGGAAGTGGTGTATCTCTAAACCTTCTCGCTGGTGACCTGCACATAGCGCGCACGCCCGGCGCCCAGCCCGGCAATGATGGCCCCCAGGCCGATCACCGCGAAGATCCAGCCAATGGCTGCCCAGCCGCCGGTCCAGTCATGCACCAGGCCGACCGCGAACGGCCCCATCGACGCCAGGGTGTAGCCGATGCCCTGGGCCATGCTCGACAGGTTGGCCGCCACATGGGAATCGCGCGAGCGCAACACGATCAGGGTCAGCGCCAGGCTGAAGGTGCCGCCCTGCCCCAGGCCGAGCAAAATCGCCCAACCCCATAGGCCCTCCAGCGGTGCATACAGGCAACCGAACAGCCCGCCGAGGGTCAGCAGCATCACCACCACAATCGCCAGGCGCTGGTCCTTGCCGCGCGTGGCCAGCCACGGTGCGGCCAGGGAGCTGAGCAGTTGCACGATGATCGAGCCCGACAGCGCCAACCCGGCTTCGGTCGCGCTCAGGCCACGGCCGATCAGGATCGACGGCAACCAGCCGAACACGATGTAGGCCAGTGACGATTGCAGGCCCATGTACAGGGTGACCTGCCAGGCCAACGGATCACGCAATAACCCTTTCACACGATAGGCCACACGATGGGCGCCGTGCTTCTGCCCAATCTGGGGTAACCAGACCAGGGCCGCCACCAGCGCCGGCAGGATCCAGAAGCCCAGGCCGATCTTCCAGCTGTCGCCAAAGGCGTGGCTCAGCGGCACAGAGGCACCGGCCGCCATGGCGGCGCCCAAGCACAACGCCATGGTGTAGACACCGGTCATGGCACCGGCCTGCCTGGCGAAGTCGCGCTTGACGATACCCGGCAGCAACACACCGATGATGCCGATGCTGGCCCCTGCAACCAGGCTACCGAGGAACAACCCCACCTCACCCAACGAACTGCGCAGGATGATCCCGGCGGCCAGGGTCAACAGGATGCCAAGCACAACGCGCTCGGCGCCAAAACGCCGTGCCAGCATCGGCGCGGTGGGCGCGAACAGGCCCAGGCACAGCACCGGCAAGGTGGTCAGCAACCCGGCCTTGGCGGCGGACAAGCCCAAACTGCTCGAAACCTCTGCCAGTAACGGCGACAAGCTCGACAAGGCCGGGCGCAGGTTCAAGGCCACCAACACCAGGCCCAGCAACAGCAGCCATGGCCGAACCACGCTCGGCGGCGCCTGCTGCACGCTGTCGTCGTCAGCTTCGGCGTCGATCAACAGTTCTTCGAGTTCGGTCTTGCGTGGGGCTTCAGGGTTCATTGATCAACTGCCGGCAGAGGGATTTGGCGCGGTCCGGGTCTTGTTGTTCCACCGCATCGAGCAGCGCTCCATGCAGGTCGAACACCGCCTGGCGTCGCGGTGAGCGGTTCAGGGTCTGGCGCAGCTGCGCGCCGACAATGGCCGAGAAGTAGTGGTACAGCTCGCTCAAGGCCGGGTTGTGCGCCGCATCCACCACGTGCTGGTGGAACTTCAGGTCGGCGCTGATATAGGCCTCCAGGTCGCCGTGATAAAGCTCGGCGCTGAGAGCGAGCGCCTTGCGCAATGCCTCAAGGTCCGCTTCGGTACGACGCAATGCAGCCAGGCCGATGGCCTCCACTTCCAGAATCTGGCGCGTCTCCTGCGCCTGCTCCAGCGTGCAATGGGACAACGCCCGCATTGTGCCCAGTGGGTCGGTCATCGAGCGCAGGTAACTGCCATCGCCCTGGCGAATTTCGATCAAGCCCGAAAAGGCCAATACCCGCATGGCTTCACGCACGGTGTTCCGGCTGATCCCCAGCTCGGCGGACAACTCGGGCTCGGTGGGCAGGCGCTCGCCGATGGCCCATACGCCTTGGGAGATGCGCAGGCGCAGTTGCTCCAGCGCCTGGTCGACCAGGGAGCGTTTGATCAGCGGGGCGATGTCTGTCATGGGTTTAGCGCTTTCGTCCAATCATAGGATGAATTTTCCTACAGGCTATTCGGAGTTACCTACAAAGGCAACGCACTAGGGTTCTTAGGCAGGAAAAGGAGCAGTATTTTCGATTGGTAAAATTACCCTTAGAGGGTAATTATTGGACTCAGGTGTCTTATGGAAAAGTACACACCTCATTACGATTTGGCCCTGATCAAGGCGCAAGTCATCCAGCTGGGCAACGGAGCATTTACGGCAAGTGCGCGGGAGAGCGCTCGACAACTTGAATTGAGTATCGGCCAGATGCGGTTGGCGGTCTGCGCCCTTGAAAAGCGAATGTTGTACAAATCAATGACAACCTATTCAGACCATCGGGTATGGCAGGACGTCTATCTCATCAAAATGTACGGTACGGAGATTTACATCAAGGTGACTTACCGCTCAAGCGGTGGAGCTCCCGTAATCTCCTTCAAGGAGAAAACCTTATGAAAACCCAACAATGCGTGAATTGCGGAGCCCATGAGGGAATGCAGCATTTCGAAGGTCGCACCTTCACCATCAACACGCGCGGCATGATGCGCGACATTCCAAACATCGCGGGCTGGGAATGCCAGGTCTGTAAGGAAATCGAATTCGATCATGACGATGACAGCGCAGAGCGTTATTCCGACGCCAGTGACCAATTATTGATTGATGGCAGAAAAATCATCGCTGCCGAAATGAAGCGAATCCGTCGCAAACTGCATCTCACTCAGAAGGACGCAGTGAAGCTTTTGACTGTGCGTGGGCAAAATTCATTTTCTCGCTACGAAAGGGCTGAGGTTTTCCCTCCTGAACCATTGTTTACACTCATGCGCCTACTGGATAAGCATCCGCATCTACTAGCCGAGATCGAGGCGCTCAATGTCGGCGATGACCTCAATCGCCTGCTCATAGCAAAAGATGAGCAACAACTTGCGGCCCAAGCCTCCTGAGCAGATCAACAGGCAAAAACAAACCCGGCACCAGGCCGGGGTTTTTTTAACCTTCCATCAATGCAGTATCTGGCTCAAGAACAACCGGGTCCGCTCATTCTGCGGGTTATCAAAGAAGTCATTCGGTGCCGCCTGTTCAACGATCTCACCCTTGTCCATGAAGATCACGCGGTTGGCCACGGTGCGCGCAAAGCCCATTTCGTGAGTCACGCACAACATGGTCATGCCGTCTTCGGCCAGGCCAATCATGGTGTCCAGAACCTCTTTCACCATTTCCGGGTCGAGTGCCGAGGTCGGCTCGTCGAACAGCATGATTTTCGGTTTCATGCACAAGGCACGGGCGATGGCCACACGCTGTTGCTGGCCGCCGGACAGTTGCCCCGGAAACTTGTGGGCCTGCTCCGGAATGCGCACACGCTCCAGGTAGTGCATGGCAATTTCCTCGGCCTTGCGCTTGGGCATCTTGCGCACCCACATCGGCGCCAGCGTGCAGTTTTGCAAGATGGTCAAATGCGGGAACAGGTTGAAGTGCTGGAACACCATGCCCACTTCACGGCGGATCGCTTCGATCTGCTTGAGGTCATTGGTCAGCTCCACGCCATCGACCACGATGCGGCCTTGCTGGTGCTCTTCCAGACGGTTGAGGCAGCGGATGGTGGTGGACTTGCCCGAGCCCGACGGGCCGCACAGCACGATGCGCTCGCCCTGCTTGACGTTGAGATTGATGTCTTTCAACACGTGGAACTGGCCGTACCACTTGTTGACGCCCTGCATCTGGATAATGCCTTCAGGGCTCACAGGCTGTTTGATTGCTTCGCTCATCAAAAAACTCCTAACGCTTGTGGCCAGTGTCGAGCTTGCGTTCCAGGTGCATGGAATAGCGCGACATACCAAAACAGAAAATCCAGAACACCAAAGCGGCGAACACGTAGCCTTCAGTGGCCATGCCCAACCATTTGGGGTCGGCGGCGGCTTGCTTGACGCTGTTGAGCAGGTCGAACAGGCCGATGATGATCACAAGGCTGGTGTCCTTGAACAGGGCAATGAAGGTGTTGACGATCCCAGGGATCACCAACTTCAAGGCCTGCGGCAAAATCACCAGGCCCATGCTGCGCCAGTAGCCCAGGCCCATTGCCGCAGCGGCTTCGTATTGCCCCTTGGGAATCGCCTGCAAACCACCGCGCACCACTTCGGCTACATAGGCCGACTGGAACAGGATCACACCGATCAGCGCCCGCAGCAGCTTGTCGAAGTTCATGCCCTCGGGCAGGAACAGCGGCAGCATCACCGACGACATGAACAGCACGGTGATCAACGGCACGCCGCGCCAGAACTCGATGAAGGTCACGCAGACCACCCGAATGGCCGGCATGTTCGAACGCCGCCCCAGCGCCAGCACAATGCCCAGCGGCAAGGCGCCAGCGATGCCGACAGTGGCGATCACCAGGGTCAGCATCAGGCCGCCCCATTGGCTGGTCGCCACATTGCTCAGGCCGAACACGCCGCCGTGCAGCAAGCAGTAGGCGATGATCGGGTACAACACCAGAAAGCCCAGGCCGTAGACCGCCTTGCGAGGGAAACGCGAGATGAACAACGGCGCCACGCCCACGATGGCCAGCCATACCGTCATGTCCACGCGCCAGCGCAGGTCGACGGGGTAATAGCCATACATGAACTGCCCGAAGCGCTGTTGGATAAACACCCAGCAGGCGCCCTCCTTGGTGCAGTCGGCGCGGGTGGTGCCCACCCAGTTGGCATCGAGGATGGCCCAGTGCAGGATCGGCGGCACCACCAGGTACACCAGGTAGATCGCCAGCAAGGTCAGCAGTGTATTGAGCCAGCTCGAGAACAAGTTGGCGCGCATCCAGGCCACCGGCCCGAAGACTTTGCTCGGCGGTGGCATGTCAGGTTTGAACGTATGCGTAGTCATGGGTGTGTCCTCACCGCTCGATCAGCGCAATGCGCTTGTTGTACCAGTTCATCAGCAAAGAAATGCTGATGCTGATCGCCAGGTACACGCTCATGGTGATGGCAATGACTTCAATGGCCTGGCCGGTCTGGTTGAGCACCGTGCCGGCAAACAGCGAAACCATTTCCGGATAACCGATACCGGCGGCCAACGACGAGTTTTTCGCCAGGTTCAGGTATTGGCTGGTCAGCGGCGGAATGATCACGCGCAACGCTTGCGGGATGATGACCTTGCGCAGCGTCGGCCCTGGGCGCAGGCCCAGTGAGCGTGCCGCTTCGGTCTGGCCATGGCTGACGGACTTGATGCCCGAGCGCACGATCTCGGCAATGAACGCCGCGGTGTACACCGTCAACGCCAAGGTCAACGCCAGCAGTTCCGGGATCAGCACCCAGCCGCCGACGAAGTTGAAGCCAGCAAGCTTGGGCATTTCCCAATGCAGCGGCGTGCCGAAGACCAACACGCACAGCGTCGGGATCACCACCAGCAGCGCCAGGCCCGCCCAGAATTTATGGAAAGGAACCCCGGTCGCTTCAAAGCGTTTGTTGGCCCAGCGGGTCATCAGCACGATGGCAACGATGGCGACCACCAGGCTGGCCACAAACGGCCAGAACCCATCGGCCGCCAGCGCTGCTGGCATGTTCAGGCCACGGCTGCTGACAAAGAAGGTGTCACCGAAGTTATGGCTGTTGCGCGGCCCTGGCATGGTCAGGAAAACCGCGAAGTACCAGAACAGGATTTGCAGCAGCGGCGGAATGTTGCGAAATACCTCCACGTACACCGTGGCCAGCTTGTTGATCATCCAGTTAGGCGACAAGCGCGCCACGCCGATGATGAAGCCGAGCAGGGTTGCCAGCACCACACCGATGACGGTCACCAGCAACGTGTTGAGCAGACCGATGACAAACACCCGGGCATAGCTGTCCGATTCGGTGTAGTCGATCAAGTGCTGCGCGATGCCGAAGCCGGCACTGCGCTCAAGAAAGTCGAAACCCGAGGTGATGCCCCGGTGTTGCAGGTTGGTCTGGGTGTTATGGAACAGGTACCAGCCCAGCGAGACCACCGCCACGATCGTGATGATCTGGAACAGCCACGCACGCACTTTGGGGTCGCTGAAGCTGAGCTTCTGCTTGGGTGCGCCGATTTGATTTTGCATGAAGTGCCCCGAAAATAATGGAACAGAACATCACCCGGCAGTTGGCCTACCGGGTGACAGAACCATCAGCGATCAGCGCACAGGGGGTGCGTATTGAATGCCGCCGTTGTTCCACAGGGCGTTCAGGCCACGGTCGATTTCCAGCGGCGTGCTCTTGCCCAGGTTGCGCTCGAACATCTCGCCGTAGTTACCCACTTGCTTGACGATCTGTACCACCCAGTCCTTCTTCACTTTCAGGTCTTTGCCGTATTCGCCGTCAGCACCGAGCAGACGCGCAACGTCCGGGTTCTTGGTGGCCTTGGCTTCAGCTTCGACGTTCTTGGAGGTCACACCGGCCTCTTCAGCGTTGAGCATGGCGTAGCCCACCCAGCGCACGATGGCCAGCCACTCGTCGTCGCCATTACGCACGACCGGGCCCAGGGGTTCCTTGGAAATGGTTTCCGGCAGCACCACGTAGTCTTTCGGCGAAGCCAGCTTGCTGCGCTGGGCGAACAGCTGGGATTTGTCGGACGTCAGTACGTCGCAACGCCCGGATTCCAGCGACTTGGCGCTTTCATCGGAAGTGTCGAAGGTGATCGGGGTGTATTTGAGGTTGTTGGCGCGGAAGTAGTCGGAAACGTTCAGCTCGGTGGTGGTACCGGCCTGGATGCAGATGGTTGCACCGTCCAGTTCCTTCGCGCTCTTGACGCCCAGCTTGTTGTTCACCAGAAAGCCGATGCCGTCATAGTAGGTAATGAAGCCCGGGAATTTCAGGCCCATGCCCGCGTCGCGGGAGCTGGTCATGGTGGTGTTGCGCGACAGGATGTCGACTTCGCCTGACTGAAGCGCGGTGAAACGCTCCTTGGCGTTCAACTGGCTGAACTTGACCTTGGTGGCATCGCCAAACACGGCAGCCGCCACAGCGCGGCAATAGTCAGCGTCGATCCCGAGGATCTTGCCGCTGGCATCCGGCACCGAGAAACCCGGCAGGCCGTCACTCACACCGCACTGCACAAAGCCTTTTTTCTGCACGGCGTCCAGGGTGGCACCCGCCTGGGCAAAACCACTGACACCCAGTACAGCCGCCGCAGTGAAGATGGCCAGGGTGGATTTCAATACCTTCATTACAAACCTCCAATTGCTCTTGTTGTGTCGGAGCTCCAACCTCAGCGCACCCTTATGAGGCGATATCGACCCGTGTTGGTTTTTTTTGGGGCCAAGCAGCATGAGGTTTTTGCGGTAATTGCAGTTGCTTTCCCACGAGCGGCACTCACTGATAGTGTTACCGTCCTAGGAGAGTTCTGACATCGAGATACACATAGCAAGGCGCGTACCAGAGTCTTGGCCGAGTGGCTGCAACTGCGCTTCAATGGCAAAAGATTCAGCCTTGCGACATTCTCTTAACAGATCAACCTGTCGCGCACCGTTCCGACGCACCTAATCGGAGCGCCCGCACATCTATGGAGCAGACATGACCGAACCCTTGATTCTTCAGCCCGCCAAGCCAGCAGACGCCTGCGTTATCTGGCTGCATGGCCTGGGCGCCGATCGCTACGACTTCCTGCCGGTGGCCGAAGCGCTGCAGGAAACCTTGCTGAGCACCCGCTTTGTTTTGCCCCAGTCCCCCACGCGCCCGGTGACGATTAATGGCGGCTACGAGATGCCGAGCTGGTACGACATCAAGGCCATGAGCCCGGCCCGTTCGATCAGCCTGGAAGAACTGGAAACGTCGGCAAAAATGGTTACGGACCTGATCGAGACACAACAGAGAACCGGAATAGACACTTCGCGAATTTTCCTCGCTGGTTTTTCTCAAGGCGGCGCCGTGGTTTTTCACACCGCGTTCAAGAAATGGGAGGGGCCCTTGGGCGGTGTGATCGCCCTCTCCACCTATGCGCCCACCTTCGATAATGACCTGCAATTATCCGCCAGCCAGCAACGCATCCCTACGCTCTGCCTGCACGGCCAGTACGACGAAGTGGTTCAGAACGCCATGGGCCGCAGCGCCTACGAGCATTTGAAAGGCCGTGGTGTCACCGTGACATGGCAGGAATACCCAATGGGCCACGAAGTGTTACCCCAAGAGATACACGATATCGGCGCCTGGCTGGCTGAACGGCTGCGCTGAACCCCGTGTTTATGTAGCCGTATGACAGACGCACTACGCCGCGCCCGATTCTTGCATTACACTGGCCGGCGTACATTCCTTAATCAATTAATGAGATGACCGTGCTCAAAGCACTCAAGAAGATGTTCGGCAAAAGCGAGGCTGAGCCGCTCGCGCCTGTTCCCAGTGCACCTGCCCCCAAGCCCGGCAACCGCAATGACGGTCAACAGCCCGGCCGGAACGCGCCCGCCGCCTCACCGAACAAAACCACGGTGACGCCGCCTGAACAGGTAAAGCCTGCCGAGCCCGCCCCGACGCCTGTGGCCAAGCCCCGTCGCGAACGTGCGCCCAAGCCGCCCGTGACCCCCTGGAAACTCGAAGACTTCGTCGTCGAACCCCAGGAAGGCAAGACCCGCTTCCACGATTTCAAACTGGCCCCGGAACTGATGCACGCCATCCAGGACCTGGGTTTCCCGTACTGCACACCGATCCAGGCGCAAGTGCTGGGCTTCACCCTCGCAGGCAAAGACGCCATCGGCCGCGCACAGACCGGCACCGGCAAGACCGCCGCGTTCCTGATCTCGATCATCACCCAACTGCTGCAAACGCCGCCGCCCAAAGAACGCTACATGGGCGAACCGCGTGCGCTGATCATCGCCCCAACCCGTGAGCTGGTGGTGCAGATCGCCAAGGACGCCGCCGACCTGACCAAGTACACCGGCCTCAACGTCATGACGTTCGTGGGCGGCATGGACTTCGACAAGCAGCTCAAGCACCTTGAAGCCCGCCATTGCGACATCCTCGTCGCCACCCCGGGCCGCCTGCTCGACTTCAACCAGCGCGGCGACGTGCACCTGGACATGGTCGAAGTGATGGTGCTGGACGAAGCCGACCGCATGCTCGACATGGGCTTTATCCCACAAGTACGCCAGATCATTCGCCAGACCCCGCCGAAAACCGAGCGCCAGACCCTGCTGTTCTCCGCGACCTTCACCGAAGACGTGATGAACCTCGCCAAGCAGTGGACCACTGACCCGTCCATCGTCGAGATCGAAGCACTCAACGTTGCCAGCGAAAACGTCGAGCAGCATATCTATGCCGTCGCCGGTGCCGACAAGTACAAACTGCTCTACAACCTGGTCAACGACAACGGTTGGGAGCGCGTGATGGTGTTCGCCAACCGCAAGGACGAAGTGCGCCGCATCGAAGAACGCCTGGTGCGCGACGGCGTCAACGCCGCGCAACTGTCGGGCGATGTGCCCCAGCACAAGCGCATCAAGACCCTGGAAGGCTTCCGTGAAGGCAAGATCCGCGTGCTGGTAGCCACCGACGTGGCCGGTCGTGGTATTCACATCGACGGCATCAGCCACGTGATCAATTTCACCCTGCCGGAAGTACCGGACGATTATGTACACCGTATTGGTCGTACCGGGCGGGCGGGGGCTGCGGGTGTGTCGATCAGCTTTGCGGGCGAGGATGACTCGTACCAGTTGCCGTCCATCGAGGCGTTGTTGGGGCGCAAGATCAGTTGTGAGACGCCGCCGACGCATTTGTTGCGGGCGGTGGAGCGCAAGCGGCCGTAGCGCCCAAATGCAGTAAAACATGTGGAAGGGGCTAGGCGACTTGCCCCCTCCCACATTCGTTTGCATCAAGCGCTCAAGCGTTCATACCCACGCCTGTATCAGCCCCGCAGCATAGGCTGGCGGATACGCGTCGCCTCATCTCTGAATGCCTGATAGTAATCAGCGCCACTGGCGGGCAAGTCGGCAAACCGGCTGCCGGCCGCTGGCCGCTGGCCGCTGAGGCTGAGGCTGAGCCGACGCAGTAGATCCGGATTGGTCGGACTCAGGAACAGGTGAAGGCGACGCGCTCTTGATCCTGGCCTCGATCGCCCGACCAAAATTGGTAGTTCTCAAGGCAAAACGGGTGACACCAAACGCTTGGCTGTAAGGGGTGACCCCCCATTTATCTGTAAACTTATAGGTCAGGCCCACCATGCGTTTGCCGGCCGCGGCAAGGCCACTGCCCACCGGGGTGTCAAAAAAGCTGGCGTACTTGACAAAATCCTTGGCTGCCCCGGCTTTCACGGCGGCATTGAAGGCCAAGCTTGCTGACGTATAAGCCCCCGCGACGCTGGCTACCCATGATGCGATAGAGAACCCTAAAGCCGCCCACCCGAGATTTTGGATATGGTGTGAGCGGTCCCAGCCCATTTTTTTGTCGACCTCGGCGATACCCAATGCGGCGGTGCTCAATGTTCCACCCACGACGCCCAACGTCGAGGCAGTCGCTAAGGCTACCTTGGAGGCCAGAGCCATCGCAGACGCTGTGGCTGTGGCTGCGGTTGTCGCGGTTGCAGCCACGGCCGCCGCAGACGCCGCAGCCGTGTACGCCGTAGCCGCCGCTACCACTGCGGGAGCCGCAAACCCCAACGCCACTATCGAGGCGACCAAAGCCGCCCCGGTCAGCGCCCATTTCAACCAGTTCGGCCATAGCCCGCTAGGGTCGATCAGGTTGATCGGGTTACCTGCACAATACGCGTAGCTGTTGATTCCGCCCTCATCAAATGGACTCAAGGGATCAGGCTGCAGAAACATCATCAGGGCAGGATCATAGACGCGCATGCCGTTGCCGAGCACGTAGAGGTTCGTCGCCGCGTCCAGCCGCTGAGCATTGAACGCTGGCATTTGCAGGTCAGCCAGGCTGCGGGCTTTGCCATCATCCAGGGCAAGCTTGGCGTCGCCATAAGGTGTGTAGTGCCGCCGCACATGAGCCTGGCCCGGCGCAGAAATACCACGCACGCTGCCAGAGGCATCGTTGGCATGCAATTGCGGCCCGTCCACACCACCACTGCGCGCCGCCACTTGGTCTTCACTGCTGAAATAGCGGATTTTCTTATTACCTTCAACCAAGGTTTCAAGACGCTCGCCTGCATATGCCAGCATCACCGGCACCTCACTATTGCGTGAAGCGAGTACCTGGCGGGATTCTGCGTCGTACTGGTAGCTGTATTGGACACCAGCGATCCGTACACCGGTCAGCAGTTCAAATTCGTTATACGTGTAGACCTGGCCGGAAGGGCCAATCAACAGATTGCCCGATGCGTCATATGTCAGCGTGACATCCTGCGCCGGAAGTGTATGGGTCAGGCGCGTCAGTTGAGTGGGATCCAGACCGCTGAAATAACGGGCGCAGATGTCTTGGGTGCCGTCAGCAAAGGAGGTGACAACCCGGGTAATGTTATTGAGATTGTCAAAGCTGAAGTCCTGCCCGGCGATACCGCGCCCCATTTGATCCTGAGGGCGTTCGAGGCCTTCACAGCGGTAGGTCTTGAGCCGCAGGTAGGCATCGTAGGTGAACGTCTCTGCGATCACCACTCGTGAACTCGCGTCGCGCAGGAAGCGGGTCGCCAGCATATTATTGACGTGATAGGTACTGGTCATTACCTGAAGCAGCGTACCGTTCTGCTCAAAACGCCGCTCGGCCTCCCTTCCCAGAGCGTCATAAGACATTTTGGTGACTATCTGCGTGCTGTCATAACCAGTGGTCAGGTTCTGCGGTCGACTTAGGCTGTCGTAGCTTTGCTCAATCACCATAGCGCCGGTGATCATCCTGGAAAACCGCCCCTGGGCGTCGTACTCCAGCTCACTACGCTGACCATCGGCAGCCGTTTGATGCAGCAGACGCCCGCCAGGAGAATAGCCAAAAAGTGTGGTCACTGTCGTGCCGGCTGCAGTTTGAATTTCCTTATCGGGATGGCCATTCACGTCTTGGAAAAACTCATGAATCAGCCCATTGGTCTCCGAACGCGTGACAGCCCCTCCAACGGGATCATGTTGATAGGTACTCTCCGGCAACCCGGTCATTTCTATCCGGGTTGGCACATCCAATTCCTTGTCGTAAGTCAGGCGTTGCCGTGCGCCTCGAGGCGAGACCATTGCGACAGGTTCCATCCAACCTGCCTCGTACTCCCAAGTCGTGGCTCGCCTCGCGCCGTGCGCCTGGCTGGTGATGCGCCCCAGGCTGTCATAAGTACGGGCGCCCAACAGTTTGCCTTCAACCGTCAGTGCGG
Organism: Pseudomonas sp. B2021; assembly: GCF_018135665.1. NCBI lineage: Bacteria > Pseudomonadati > Pseudomonadota > Gammaproteobacteria > Pseudomonadales > Pseudomonadaceae > Pseudomonas > Pseudomonas sp. B2021. The sequence goes on along the minus strand of NZ_SMOF01000001.1, from coordinate 1,315,416 downwards.
TGACTGACGCACAGCTGGTGCCGGGAGCGTAGTCCATTTGGCGCAAACGGTGTGGGGTGCCATCGACCGGCTTTTGATGGACCGTCACTTGGCGGTCGAAGGCATCATAGGTGAACTCGGTCAGGTTGCTGTTGACGTCCACTACCGACACGCATCGACCCAGTCCGTCGTATGTGCGCGACTCCACTTTGACACTGTTGTCGCTCGTATCGAGACGCTCCACCAGGATCGGCTGGTTATGCTCATTGAAATAAGTCTTCAAGCGCTCTGCGCCCTCTACCCCCTCGATCTTGAGATTAAGCAACGGATCGTACTCATCGATCAGCACACGACCATCGGTATGCGTCACACGGCTGGCGTTGCCCCAAGGGTTGTAGGCATACGTGCTTGCCAGCGAACGCACCCCGTCAGGTAGGTAGTCGGTATTGACCACTGCAACGGTTCGCCCCTGTGCGTCATAGCGCCAGGTCCGGGTGACGCGCTCCTGCTCCTCGCCCAATATTTGGGCTTCGGACACCTGCCGTCCGAGGCCATCGAAGTAGGTGATGACCTGATTATCCTGGGCGTCGGTGGAAATCAGATGGGCACGCTTTGCTTGCGTTGCAAAATGATAGGCATAGCGGTGCGCGGCTTGTTGGGGTTTACCGGGGGAAACCGTTTCCGCCGTCAAACGGCCACTGGCATCGAACGTCAAAGCAAGCGTGCTGCCACCATCCCTTGTCATCGAGAGCAGGCGTCGATTGGTTCGGGAGAGTGTGCGTGTGGATTCGAGCCATTGCGCTTCGCGGCCCTGCATACGCCGGGTTTCACTGACGTTGTCTCCCGCCATGGCATAACTGAATTCGCTGACCAACGACAGCCCATCAATCGTGTTGGACGTATTTTTCACCCGGCCTAACAACTCCACGGGGGCATCAAAGTATGTTTGTTCCGTGTGGAACACTCCGGCCTGACTACTGGACGCTTGCAAGACAAGGTAATGCGTGCCGGTTTTGGGTACACGCGTGTGGGTGTACTCGGTAAGTCGGTCTGTAGGAGTGCCTCCTACGGGGATCAGGCGCTCGTGCTTCAAGTAACGCTGAAACAACCCATGGGGATCGGCTGGGCATTTGCCGCTTTCACCTGCGACCGGATAATAGCTGTACTCGATGCGAACCCCGGAAGACTCGGTGCGGCTAAGAACGTTACCGTACTCATCTGTTTCCAACACTTGTACTTCTTCACGCGTGCTGCCGTCTGCAACCAGCTCGAAACGATTGGTGATCTGCCGAGGAAGTTGCAGGTTGGCTGGCTGGTCTGGGAACAGTTTTCCGGGCTCAACGTTATAATCGTATGTCGTAATGACTCGCGTACCTTCGCGCGTCACCCGCTCCTCGCTCAACAGATGAAATTTGTTATAGGTAGTGCGCGTAACACAGAGAACGGCGTCATTGTTGCTGGTGTCGATCAAGGTTTCGTCGGTCCAATAATCGTAGTCCCCGACCACCAGATACAAATTGTCCTCGCCAGGTCGATAAACGCTTCCAGAATAATAGCCCGTGAAGTTATGCGTTGGACTATAGCTGTAGACACTACCTATAGGAGGCTGACCCGCACCCGGCGTCCGCCGCCAACCTGCCACGCGCGGGATGAACTGACCAGCTGCATAAGGGTGACCATTCTCTTCATAACTGATTAGCTCGGTACCCCCCATGGGTGATTCAACTTCAGTGATCGCAATCAGCCCATTGCGAAACGGCTGGCGATAGATAAAATTGAAGGACGCCGTGCCTGGCGGAACCTGTGTGCTGTCATACGGCACCGTGACGCTCACCAGTTGATTGTTGGCATTACCATAATTTATTCGAGTACGCGCATAACGTCCCCCCTCAATCCGCGCATCAGCCATAACGAGCAAACCATCAATGTAAGTCAGCACAAGCATCTCTTGCCCATTTTGGTCAAGAATGTGTTTCAGTGGCCCACCATCAAGATAACGAAAGTTCCAACGCTCTCCGTTTTCAAATGCGATCGCCATAATTTTGAAAGGCCCGGGATTGATAGGGCGTCCCAGTATTTCGACCGTACCCTCTTTGTAGATGACATGCAGTTCCGACTCGGCGATGCGCTTGACAACCACGTCTTTAAGTTTGCAATCCTTAATCACCAGCGTGCCACCGACGGACGGTAGACTCTGGATCTGATAACGCTCACCTGTTATGAGCGTGAGTGATGAAGTTGCCAAGTCGAGCTCGGTATTGCTCAGACTCCATCCGGCGCCATAGTTCCCTGATTGATCGGAACTCAACATCGAGAAGGACAGCGCAATATTGCGGCTGATCTCCAACGGTCCTTGTGGATAGAAGGTGCCCAGGTTGATACGAGCAGTGTATTGCCCGGTGCGCGGGTCGACTACCCCATTGAGGTGGGTACTGAAGTTAAATGCATTGGAATAAATATTCATGGCGGTATTGCCCTCTGCCTTCGAATAGTCGCCTTAGCGGTATCAATCCAGTTCCTCAAAACCAACGTCCACTAATCTCAACAAATTTCTGTTGTCGCCATGGGCAATCCGAAATACATGCTCGCAACCGAAGTTATCCAGTAACCTCCACGGACTCATGCGCTCGCTATTAGGGCTGTCAATCCAGCCGGAGTACCGTATCGCCCGCATGATCGTTGCGTAACGATTGAATTCAATAAAGGGATTATCCCCGGCAGGCCGTTGAACATCATCCACTCGCAACTGCAACCCCAGCGCGTCTTTTTTCCAAACAATCCCACCTTTTTTCCGATTACCACCACTAAAGTTATAAATAAACGATGTTTGAAAATACATACCTTCAAGCGTGACTGGTACCGGGTTATCCAACCCTTTGTTTTCGATGAACCGCAAACCAGACGGCGGCATCCAGTAATAGACATCAATATCAATTTTGTTGTTGGCAATTTCTCCACTGAAGGCATTCAAGTCTTGATACTCAGTCAGGTCGCGTACCAACAGGCGAATTGCAAGCATGGGAAAAATATCCACATAGGTATAAAAAATCGTCCCCCCAGCGCTGCCGTTGGTCGTAAACACCTTACCACCTAAAGTAATACGCCCCATAAACCTTACGGGGTCATCACGAACGCTGGTAGCAGCACGCATATACCGAGGTATCAATTCGACAACAGTAGCTTCAGGCACAAGTTCGACAGGTTCAGACGCTTGGGTACATTGCTCGCCTGGATCCGCGACACGCCAAAGGCCAGCGTCAAATTTATTTTTCTCAGTATCACAGTACCAACCCGGCGGTAACGGTTGATTGGGCGTACCAAACTGGGTGACGGTAGCACTTGCGCGTTCGACTTCGGTTAAGGGCGTTTCAACCCAAATTCCGCGCTCATCTTCAACAATTTTGACAACCAACAAACTTACACGACATTGATGCCGCCCATTGGCGTAAAGTTCACGGGTCACCAACTGGCCACTCGGAAGTTCAATATCAAACCGTTTTAAACTAATATCTCCAGCGGCCATATTCTTACTCCGACGTGTATATTAATAGTTACATCAACCTTTGAGTCTCACTGAAAAACCGATGTGGTTGCAGCCAGTTAACACCCAAAAAAAAGCCCCCGCTACTGTCACAATTGACAGTAGCGGGGGTTTTTTAATAGAAAAACGAACTTAAAAAATGCTTTTACAAACCTTATTTAACCCGTTTATGACAAGGCATGCCGAGCGCCTTCAAAACATCGTATTTTATATCCACCGCTTCGCAGCTAAATGATCCGACTCTCGCCTCTCCACCCACCGCGGCCCCTCCGGTGTATTTTCCTTCTTCCAAAACGGCGCCTGCGTCTTCAGGTAATCCATCACAAACGCACAGGCATCAAACGCCGCCTGGCGATGCGCACTGGCCGTGCCGACAAACACAATCGGCTCGCCCGGCTCCAGCGCGCCAATACGATGCAGCACCTCCAGCTTGAGCAACGGCCAGCGCTGCTCGGCTTCCACAGCGATCTTGGCCAGGGCCTTTTCCGTCATGCCGGGGTAGTGTTCCAGGAACATCCCCGACACGTCGCGCCCGTCATTGAAGTCGCGTACATAGCCGACAAAACTCACCACCGCGCCCACGCCCACATTGGCCGCGTGCATGGCGTTGACTTCGGCACCGGGATCAAAGGCCTCGACCTGCACACGAATGGCCATACTCAGCCTCCGGTCACGGGTGGGAAGAAGGCAACTTCATCACCGGCTTGTACCGGTTCGTCGAGGCTGCACAGCTCTTCATTGCGCGCACACATCAGGCTCGCTTCGTTGAGCACGGCGAATTCCGGGTCTGAGGCCAGCGCGAGGCGCACAGCGTCGACGGTGGCAAATTCACCTTCCATCTCCAGCGAATCAAAGCCCACCGCTTCGGCGTACCGCGCAAAAAACAGTACGTTGATACTCATTGTTCATCCGCCTTGAAATGCCCGCTTTTACCGCCCAGCTTTTCCAGCAGGCGAATACTCTCAATGGTCATGCCGCGATCCACCGCCTTGCACATGTCGTAGATCGTCAGCGCGGCGACGCTGGCGGCGGTGAGGGCCTCCATCTCCACGCCGGTCTGGCCGGAGAGTTTGCAGCGCGCCACGATAAGAACCGCGTCTGCACCGTCGGCACTCAACTCGACCTTGACGCCGGTGAGCATCAACGGGTGGCACAGGGGGATCAAGTCACTGGTTTTTTTTGCTGCCTGGATCCCGGCAATGCGGGCCACGGCAAACACGTCGCCCTTGGGGTGGGCGCCGTCGACAATCATTTGCAGGGTGTCGGGCAGCATGCGCACCCGCGCTTGCGCCACCGCTTCACGGAACGTCACGGCTTTGTCGGTGACGTCGACCATATGGGCGCGACCTTGGGAATCGAGATGAGTCAGCACAGGGATACTCCTGATCAGGAGCAGGGATTGTAAACCTGTGGGTCAAAATTTGCGCAGGGCTGTTTATCCCACCCTGTAGGAGCGAGCTTGCTCGCGAAAAACTCACAGGCGCCGCGTTTACCCAGGGTGCACGCGTTATCGTTGACGTTTTTCGCGAGCAAGCTCGCTCCTACATTCAAGGTTAGAACAGGAAGGTAAACCCGGCATTGATCCCGTTGTTGTTACCGCGGTTGGACAGCAAGCCACTGTAGTTCAACGACACCAGGGTGTCCTTGGTCAGCGCCATTTGTGCACTGGCCTTGATCACCGCGCCATCCCTGGCCACAGGCACGCTGTTGACGGCGAAGGCCGTGTCACTGCCGGAAAACTTCAGAGAAGCTTCACGATCGGTATCACCAAACTGGTGCTCCCAACCCAGCTCACCGCGCAGGGTCACCGCCGAGGTGGACGTGAGCGGCAGCTGGGTATGGCCACGCACGCCCAGGGTGGAGAGTGTCGCGTCCTGGCTTTGCTGGCTGGCATGCAAGGCTGCGGCACCGCCTTTTTCCTTGAACGAGTCGCTTTGATAGTTCAGGTACGTGAGGTTGGCGAAGGGTTCAAACACGGTCCACTGGGTGTAACCGATCTCGGCAAACACTTGGTCGGTACGCGCGTTGTAGTCGGCCTTGGCATGGTCCGACTGATTGGCATAGGCCACCCGTCGCGAAGTGTCCAGACGGTGCCAGGTGCTGGCACCGCCCAGGCGCAGGGCAATCGCCTCGAAGCGTTTGCCGCCATAGACCGACAGGTGATAGTTGTCGCTGTCCGCCGACGCCGACTGGCCGTTGAGGTGGCTTTGGGTATAACCGGTCGCCGCGCCCACGCGCCAGCCGTCGTTCACCTCGGTGTCCAGGCCCAGCAGTACGCCGCTGGTGGACGAGGAGTAGCCGCTGGCGTTGTTGTCACCACTGACGTTGTTGCGTCCACCAAGCAGCTGTACCCAGCCGCCGTTGTCACGGCTGTCGATCTGCGCGCTGGAGTCCAGTGCCTGCGCCTGTTGCAGGCGAGCGTTGACCGCTTCACGCAGGTAGCGACTGTCGGCCATTTGCGCCGCCGCCACATCCGAGTGCAGTTGCCCCGACAGTTGCCTGAACCCTTCCCGCGCCTGAGCGGCGGAATCCGACGCCAGCAGGCTTTCGTAGACCGGGCTGCCAGCGCCCAATGTCTCGGCTACCGTCGCCACCGACCGCTCATTGCGGGTTTGCGCGACGCTGGCGAAGGTGGTCTGGTTGCGGGCTATCGCCAGGGTCAACTGGTTCGGTTGATAGTTCAGCGCAGTGCCAATGAACAGGTAGTTGGGGGCGAACGCTGCAAACTGCCCCTGGATACCTTGGCTGGCGCTGAGGATATTGAACTGCTGGCCCAGCAAGCTGCGCGCCTCGGTGGCGGTCAACAGGTTGGGGCTGTTCTCCAGGGACACGCTCACCACACCGCCATTGAGGGTCGCCACCCCGCTGCTCTGCAACTGGTCGCTGCGGCCATCGGCCCCGACTTCGACGGCATACACCGAACCCGGGTTGAACGTGACATCGCCGGTGCGCAGTGTGCCTATCGAATGCCCAGGGGCCACTCGCCCACCGTTGTTGACGGTCAAGGCGCCCACCGTGCCGTTGCCGGCCAGGGTGCCGCCCAGTGTGGTCATCACGCCGTTATCGGCATTGCGCGTGCCCACGGCGCTGCTATCTACCGTCACGGCAGAGGTCAATGCGCCGTCCACCGACAATTTGCCTCCGCGTACCCAAGTACTGCCCGAATAGGTGTTCTGGCCTTCCAGCACCAACTCGCCATCCCCGGACTTGACCAGGCTACCGACGTAGGTGCTGCCGGTGAGCACGTCCTGGCCGCGGGTGAGTGTTGCCTGCTCCCGGGCATGACCGATGTCGTATTCAAACTGATCGTCGGCCGAGGCATTGGCGGGCAGGCCACTGAGCCAGCCTTTTTGCTGCTTGGTGGCGGCCCAGGTAGCCTGTTCGGCAGCGTCTTCTACGCGGCGGGCGCGAATGGCTTCATCGGAAATCGGGTTGGCCCAGATATCGCGGGTACCACTGGGCAACGCCACTGCCACCGCACCGAGGAACTGCCCCGGCCCTTGCATGGCTTTTTGCAGGTTGGGCAAGCCCCAGCCACTGACCACACCCGGCACTTGCGGCACACCCGGCGCGGCATCATGCACCGGTTGCAGGTTGTCGTAGGTGCGGCCTCCGGTCAGCTCGCCAACCGGCGTGTCCGGACCATCCGGCGCTTGCAGGCTGGCGGTGGTCAGCAACACGTCCCGCGCCTGGCTGGCGGTCATGTAGGGGAAGCGTTGCATCACTAGCGCCAAGGCCCCGGAAACGCTCGGCGCGGCGGCCGAGGTGCCGTTGGCATTCGGGATGATTTCGCCCTCGGGGCCGGCAGATGGAATGCCCGATACGCCCATCACGCACCACCACTTGGACGTACCGCAGCGGTTGTAGACCTGGGCGCTAGTTTCGTCGTAGCCAGTGATGGAGAGGAACTTAGCTTCGATATCCGGTTTGAAGAACGGCAGGTTCGCGTTGGTGTCCGGGTTGGCACCGTGGCTGTCGTTGCCCGCAGAGATGATCTGGATGAACGTGTTTTGCCGGGCCGCATCGGCCATGGCGTCCATCCAGGTTTTGTGCCCGGCATGGGCCTTGTCCCAGAACGGGCGATAGGCGACGGTCATGTCGCGCAGGTTTTGCGCGGCGCTGTCGCCGACGTTGCCGAAGTGGTTCTCCACGTCATCGCGCGAACTCTGCCCCCAACTCTGGTTGACGATCGCCACGTTCTTCGCCGCCAGGGCGTTGTAGCTGGCCATGAATGCGTTGTAGTCGAGGTCGTTGGAGCCTTGGTAGCGGTCGTTGTCGCTGCCGCCAGTGTTGGCGACAAACAGGTTGGCGTCGAAGGCAATGCCGTGCATACCCGTGCCGTTGCGGTTGGCGGCCAGCACCCCGGACATCTCCGTGCCATGCCCGTCGTTGAACGCCGGGTCGTATTCCCCTGGGATACTGAAATGCTCACCCTGCTTGAACTCACCACTGGGCACTTCAAGGCGGTAGCGCGGATGGGTGGCGTAGTACTCGCCCGTGGAGGTCACCGCCTGCACCCGGTCCTGGCCCTGGGCATTCTTGCCCTGGAACTCGGAGTGTTCGGTGAAGATGCCCGAGTCCAGCACGCCGACATTCACCCCCTTACCGGTGATGCCCAAGGCATAGGCGTAGTACGCGTTGGTGCGGTCCAGGCCAAAGTTGACCTGAGCTTCCGGGGTCTTCCAGGTTTGCGCGTTGGCGCTCCAGTCACGGGTTGCGCCAGCCCAGGACTGGCCGGCGTTCAACTGCCCATTGAGGTTGCTGCTAACGCCTGGCTCGACGTAGGTGTAAGGCTTGGCGGCCGGCAAGTTGGCGATAATGGCCTTGGAAAAGTCCAGGATATTGGTGGTGTAGCGGCCGCTGTTGCTGAACAGCCGGCTGCGGTAGTAATCCAGGCGCGAGGCGTAGTCCAGTGGCCGACGGGTGTCGCCGAGCATGGCGCCGATGGTCAGGTTCTCGGGTTGCAGCTCATAGTTTTGCTTGAGGGCCGAATCGAACTTGCCGGACTGGGCCGCGAAGTCCTTGGCCGCAAGATCGACGATATCGGCGTAGGCAAACCTGAGGTTTTTGTACACGGCAGTCTCAGGGCCGAATGAGGCGACGGCTGTCCTGAACGCCGATTCCAGTACCTGCGGGGTGTAAGGGTTGTCGTCTGCCCTGGCCACGGAACCGTGGCCCAGCCATAAGGCCAGGCCGAGTGCTATGGGTGTGAGGGGTGTGGTCTTGAAACGGGGGGTGCGATTGCGTTGCGACACAGTGAAGCCATTACCTGCTACGTCCATTTTCCTTTCCCTTTGGATATGTGCGTCATCAATGAGCGGTGTTTCGGGCTTTTGTAATAGGCAGGGTCACGGTGAAAACCCTGGACAGGTTTTCTAAACGTTCGTCGAATCAAGGAGGTGGTGTTCCGACGGGGTCTTGCAGTGTTCTTATAGTTTTTACCGCAAGAAAAAATGTAACAAAATAATTACAGAGACCACAAGCACCCGGGACGCGTTAACGCAGGCAAATGTCGCACAAAACAAAAACCCCGGACTTCGTGAAAAATCCGGGGCTTTTCGTCGCAGGTTCGCTGTAGTTACAGATGGGACTCGGCGTATTCAGCCAGAATCGAACGGGGTACCCCTTGCAGCGCAATGTGCACGCCGTTCGGGAAGTCTTTGAAGCGTTCCGTCAGGTAAGTCAGCCCGGAGCTGGTCGCGGACAGGTAAGGGGTGTCGATCTGCGCCAGGTTGCCCAGGCACACCACTTTGGAACCGGCGCCCGCACGGGTGATGATGGTTTTCATCTGGTGCGGCGTAAGGTTCTGGCATTCATCGATCAGAATCAGGCTTTGCTGGAAGCTGCGACCTCGGATGTAGTTGAGGGATTTGAACTGCAACGGCACTTTGCTGAGGATGTAGTCGACGCTGCCATGGGTGTTTTCGTCATCCATGTGCAAGGCTTCGAGGTTGTCGGTAATCGCCCCCAGCCACGGCTCCATTTTTTCCGCCTCAGTACCGGGCAGAAAGCCGATTTCCTGGTCCAGGCCCTGCACGCTGCGGGTGGCGATGATACGGCGATAGCGTTTGGTGACCATGGTCTGTTCGATGGCGGCGGCCAGGGCCAGGATGGTTTTGCCCGAGCCTGCGGCGCCGGTCAGGTTGACCAGGTGGATGTCCGGGTCGAGCAGCGCGTAGAGCGCCAGGCTCTGGTAGATATCACGCGGTTTCAGGCCCCAGGCTTCCTGGTGCAACAGGGGTTCCTGATGCAGGTCGAGAATCAGCAGCTTGTCGACCTGGATCTCTTTGATCCAGCCCACGAAGCCCTGTTCATCGACGATGAACTCATTGATATGCACGGCCGGCAGGTTGTCGATCAGTTGTACCTGGTGCCAGGTGCGGCCGTGGTCCTGACGGGTTTCGACCTTGCTCACACGGTCCCAGAACGAGCCGGTCATCATGTGATAACCACGGGACAGCATCGACACGTCGTCGACCAGTTGGTCGGTGCTGTAGTCCTCGGCAGCGATCCCACACGCTCGAGCCTTGAGGCGCATATTGATGTCTTTGGTCACCAGCACCACGCGCAGGTCCTTGTCGCGCGCATGCAGGTCGATCAATTGGTTGATGATTTTGTTGTCGTTCAGGTTTTCCGGCAGCAGGCTGTTGGGCTCGCTGCGCTTGCTCATCAGGATCGACAGCAAGCCCTTGGGCCCGCCCTTGCCACGCTGGATCGGTACGCCGACTTCAACGTCCTCGGGCGAGGCTTCACCCAGGGTCTTGTCGATCAGGCGGATGGCCTGGCGGCATTCGGCGGCAACGCTGTGGTGGCCGCTTTTGAGTTTGTCGAGCTCCTCAAGCACGATCATCGGGATGGCGACGTGGTGTTCTTCGAAGTTCAGCAGTGCGTTTGGATCGTGGATCAATACGTTGGTATCAAGCACATAAAGGATTGGCTGGTCGGAAGAAGGGTTACGTCCATGATCATCCATACTCGGTCACCTTTGTGGGAGCCATTCGACGCAATACCTGGGCGGTGCTGCGCCTCGATTCGACCACCGATTGCACCTTGAACAAGGTCAAGTGCAGTGCCCACAGGAGGAGTCTTGGAAGACGCCACCTGTGCTGCAGGTTTCGGCGATCTGACTTCGTAATACCGCAAAACCCATGACAGGAAAAAGCACTTTGACGCTTTTTTGAAGTTTATTTTTCAGGATGACGAATAGCACTAGCCGAGTGCCATGTACCCCGTTAAAGTCGGAAGTCCGCCTGCATCGAAATGTCGCAGCAAATCGCCCCGAAAACACCCCATCCCCAGCAAAGTCGGGCACTTCATCGAAATGCCTCGCGACACTCCTGCCAACCCAAGCCACTCTGCGCCGTCGCCTGCAATACCATTGGTAATGCCACCCGCGCCTTGTCCTGAGTGTCGTGAAACACGATCACGCCTTTGCGCCACAGCAGCATCAACGTCAGCACCCGTTGCGCCGACTCATCGGCCTTGAGCTTGCCCGGCTCGTCCTGGGAATCGATGTCCCATAACGCCACTTGCAGGCCCTGTTGCTGGAAGAAGCCCTGGCTGTCCGCACGGCGCTGCCCATACGGTGGGCGGAACAAGGGCACATAGTTTTCCGGCATCAGGTTCTGTACCAGCCCGGCACTGCGGGTGATGGAGCTTTGCCAGTCGACCCAATGGCTATGGGAGCGGTACTGCCAGCCCTGCACACCCACGCACTGCCCTTGGTACAGCGCCTGCACATCGGCGGCGGAACTGCGCTCCACGCGGGTTTGCAAGCTGCTGCCAAGGACAAAGAACGTCGCGTTCATCTTTTGCTTGCGCAGGTAATCGGTGAGCCAGTCGGTATTGCCGCTGACAGCTGCAGGGCCACCGTCGAAGGTCAGTAAAAACATCCGGTCATTGAGTTCATCACCGTTGCGCTCATGATCGCCAAAGCGCGCCACTTCACTGCTGATCTGCGGAAACAGTGCAGCCTTGCGCAACAACTCGTCCAGATAGCGTGCGTGAAAGTGCCGGCTGGGGGCGGCCCAGCCTATATAGAACGAGTTGTCACTGACCTCGAACTTGCCGGCCTGCTCACGCAGGTCGTCCATGTTCTCCACCAGGTAGCAGAACGAGGCGTCTTCTTCGCAGCTCTGCTGGGCGAACATGTAGTTCTCCAACAGCCGTTGCCAGAGCTGGCGACGCAGGTCGTCGATGGCAGCCAGGTTGATGATCTTCAGCCCCAGGCGTTGCTTGAGCGCGGCGTCGTCCAAGGCTTCGCTGGCGAGCAGGCCGTGGGCAAACATCAGGATCTCCGCACGCGAAGCCACATCGAACAGCGCCGGGCTGACGAGTTTTTCCGGCCAGGTACCACGGTCCAGGCTGGCGACATCCACCGGCGCGGCCTGGGCATTCAGGCACAGCAGGCAAGCGGACAATAAAAGCGCTAATCGCACACGGGGTCTTCCTCTGCAGAGTCGTCGGCCACTATAGCTGATCACGTCCGCCCGGATGGCATTGGCCAGGTTCGACGGGCCTCTGGCTGGCCATGATGGATAAGTCCTACAGCTATTGCCCCTCCAATAAGTAAGAGACCTCTTGATTCCCTCCACCCTATTGAAGGGTTCGCTTACGGCTTCCTAAGATCGGCCCCAACCTGCGGTTCTGCGAGCTGCATGTTCCCCATCGTGTCCCGGCTGACGGCAATTGCAATTGGCGGGGCAACAGGAAAAAAGGAAGCTCCATGCCCCGCCAAAGCGACCTGCGATTCACGTTCGAGCCCTTGAAAGGCGATGCCTTCGATGTGGTGTCCTTCACGCTTGAAGAAGGCCTGTCCCAGCCGTTCAAACTGCATTTGGAACTGGCCAGCCACAACGCCGCCATCGACTTCAATAACGTGCTCGACCTGGCAGGGCTGTTCACGATCTGGCGCGGCGAAATGCCGGTGCGCTACGTACACGGCCTGGTCAGCCTCTTCACCCAGGGCGACACCGGCTTCCATCGCACCCGCTACACCGCCGTCATCGAACCGACCCTGGCGCGTTTCAACCTGCGCTCCAACTGGCGCATCTTTCAGGGCCAGACAGTGCCCGACATCATCACCAGTGTGCTCGCCGAGCACCGACTGACCGACATCCGCCGCGAAATCTGCTTCGACCACCAACGCCGCGAATACTGCGTACAGGCCGGCGAAACCGACCTCGATTTCATCGCCCGCCTCGCCGCCGAGGAAGGCCTGCTCTACACCTTCGAACACCGCG
>NZ_SMOF01000001.1:1279198-1302614 GCF_018135665.1 Pseudomonas sp. B2021 | reverse complement strand
CCCGGCTGACCGCCCTGCGCAATGACGCCAAACTGGCGCACCTGGCCGGTGACGACGCACGCCTGCAACCGGGGCTCGCCTTCGACCTCAACGAGCATCCCCGCGAAGACTTCAACGACCGTTGGCGCACCATCGCCATCACCCACGAAGGCAAACAGCACACCAGCTTGCAGGAAGAGGCGTTCGGCAGCGACCGCGGCACGTCTTATGAAATGACCGCCAGCGCCATCCGCTGGACCTCAGATTGGAAGGCGCCGCTGCGTGCCAAACCCTGCATCGACGGCCCGCAGATCGCCACGGTGGTCGGGCCGCCAGGGGAAGAGATTTACTGCGATGAATGGGGCCGGGTGAAAGTGCAGTTTCCGTGGGATCGCGCTGACAAAAACAACGATCACAGCTCATGCTGGATTCGTGTGGCTCAAGGCTGGGCGGGAGAGCTTTGGGGCGCCATGGCCATCCCACGTGTGGGTCAGGAACTGATCATCGGCTACCTTGATGGCGATGCCGATCAGCCTATCGCTATCGGTCGGGCATACCGGCAAACCAACCTGCCACCGTATGAGCTGCCCAAGCACAAGACACGGATGACCATCAAAAGCCGAACTCATAAAGGCGAAGGCTTCAATGAGCTGCGTTTTGAGGATGAACTCGGGCATCAGGAAGTGTTTATCCATGCCGAAAAGGACAAGAACGTCCACATCAAAAACAACAGCGGCATCTTCGTTGGCAACGACCGCAAGGAGCGAGTCGAGCACAACGAAACCATCTCCATCGGCGACCACCGCACCGAGGACGTCGGCCAGAACGAAACCATCAGCATCGGTGCCAACCGCAGCGTGACCATCGGTGGCAACAAGGCAGAGACCATCAAGCTGGCCAAAGCTGAAACCATCGGTTTAGCCAAGGCATTAACGATTGGCGCGGCCTACCAGACCAGCGTTGGCGCGGCCATGAACACCACCGTGGGCCTGAGCCAAAGCGAGCAGGTCGGCATCCATAAATCGGTGGCGGTGGGCAAGAAATTCACCATCGACGCCGGGGATGAATTCAAGGTCACGGTGGGCAAATCCACCTTGGTGATGAAGTCCGACGGCACCGTACTGATCAATGGCCGCACCTTCGATTTCAGCGCCAGCGGCGCGGTGCAGATCAACGGCAAAGACGTGGATATCAACTAGGGGGCGTCATGGAATTTCGCAATCTGACGCCTTTTGATGCGCTGTGTTTCAGCGCCCTGGGCATGGACGACCAAGAGTACCCGGTGCTGGTTTTGAAGGTGGGCTATCGGTTGATACCCATTGACGAGCAGCCGGGGCAGTTTCGGGCCGAGGTACTGGATGAGGATCCGTTGGCCCTATGCACCGCTGATCGCTACTACGGCGAGGAAGGGGCAAGCAGCGTCTGCGAGGAAAGCGACCTGGCGCCATTCAAACCACGCTGTGATGTGATCGTTGCGGGCCATGCTCATGCGCCACAAGGCCAACCAGCAACGCAGTGGACCGCCGGGCTGCGCATCAGTGCGCCGCTGGCGCCACCGCCCAACATCGAGGTGCCCCTGCCGACGCCGCTGAGTCCCGGCGAACGCCTGACCGAGTACCAGCTAATGGAATGGCAAGCCGCCCGGCAAGAAGCTTTTAAGCGTCGGGCCGAGGCGCCGAGGCGCCATTACTTGCTGGACAAGCAACTCAAATTCACCGGCCCTCGCCAATTCCATCACAGCTTGTTCGGCGGCTGGCAATTGTCCGAACCTCAGACCGCAACATGTGTTCCGCTGCGCTGGGAATATGCCTTCGGTGGCAGCAGCGTAGTGCCTAATCCCGAACACGCGATTGATGAAAACACCCCGCCCTATCTGCTCAACGAAGTTTGCTACAGCAACCCACTGGGCTGCGGCTGGATCGACAAGCGTCAAGAAGACCTTGGCTATCAACTGGACAAGCCGCTGCGCGAACTTCCCGCGCCACAGATCGAGCCCATCGATAAACCGGTGTGGCGTCTGGATCGGGTCAAACACCCCGAGGATGAACCGGACGCCCGTGGCATGGCGCAGCTCGCGGCCAACTACAAAAACCACCCGGTTGGATTCGGCGTGGTGGGGCGTGCCTGGGCGCCTCGCCTGCCCTTGGCCGGGAGCTATGACGAGGACTGGCAGCGGGAACGCTGGCCGGGCTTGCCACGGGATTTCGACTTTGCCTACTGGAACGGTGCGCCGGTTGATCAACAGATCGAATTTCCGCCGCCCGCGTTTCGTCTTGAACTGTTCAACCTGACCGCCCCTGGCCTCACGCCCGACGGCACATTGTGCGTCGAACTGCCCGGCCATCGCCCGTTTGTCCTAATGCGCCTGCACAAAGGCGCCATGCTGCCATTGCCCATGCTCACCGATACGCTGCGCATCGACACCGAAGCCATGACCTTGGCGCTCACCCACCGCATCAGCTTGCCCAATCACCTGGGCATCCGCGTATTGGAAGCGCGCTTCGAGACTGATCCGAATGCACCGCTGATCAAACGCGCAGCGAAGGAGGCGCTCTGACATGGCCGATAACGTCATCGCTCGCAAACAAGGCAAATGGAAGGTCGTCAGTATCGTCCCCGACGTGTGCAAGACCCCGATGGGCAGCGCCATACCACCGGTGCCCTACCCGGTCACTGCCGAGCTGAAAACCGCTACCGGCGTGGCCAAATCAGTACGTGCCAACGGCAGGCCAGTGGTGGTGTTCGACAAGAGCCTGGTGCCGACCACCAAGGGGGATGGAGCTGGCGCCGCCAAAGGTATCAAGAGCAACACAGTCGGCGGCAAATGCTACCCGTTGGAGAAGAGCAGCAGCGTACGCGCCGAAGGCAAGTTGGTGGTGCGCCATGACGACATGTTTTGGATGAATGGGGTCTAGAGCATGGCGGAGCCATTAGAGATCAACGTCAACAAGTCCTTCGTACCTTATGGCGGCAAGGTCTTCGCTAGTTTTGAGAACGGCTGGGGCGTGACTGTTCAGGTCTATGAAGGAGCGACGCTCCTGACCCAACAGGAAATGACCTATGCCGAGTATGTGGCGCTACAAAAAGAAGCACTACCTGTTCCCCTGCCCGACTACCCTCATCCACGCCTGAATCGAACTCCCGGTGGGACGAACGCCAATGGCAATACCATTGGCCGCGTAGTGGGAGAAACCGCACCCGCTGCGGTCCCCGCCGCGCAGGCCAATCCGCCGATCAAGGCCGAAACAGATTCGGAAAAAGGCTGGTGGGGCAGCGCGAGCCCATGGGTTCACGGCGGCTTGGACGCGTTGGGCTTCGTGCCTGGACTGGGGGCTATCCCGGACCTGATCAACGCAGGGATCTATGCGGCAGAGGGCGATGCAGTCAATGCTGGCCTCTGCGCAGTCGCGGCGATACCATTTGTGGGAGATGCAATAAAGGGAGGTGTGCTGGTTGGCAAGGGCGCGAACCGTCTCGGATCAGAGGCCGCGCAACAGGCAACGCAGAGAGCAATAAAAGAGGCATCGGAACGACTTTCAAAAAATGCAGCAGAACGACATGCGTCGGAGCAGCCTTTAGCCCCAAAAGCAGACAACGGCGCAAAGATACAACCACAAAGGCCGACTACGCATACAAAAAACGGATACACATATCAGCTTGACAGTCATGGACGAGTGACAAAAGTTGAAGGCACTTTAACGCTAAACAAGTCTCAGACGAGAAACCCAAATGCCCAAAAAACTGCAGGAGGAAAAGATCGACTACCTGATGACCAAGGCGGGCATTTCGTAGGACGTCGGTTTGACGGCCCGACTGACGAGATGAACCATTTTGCACAAAATGGCAATTTCAATAACAGCGCCTACAAAAAGCTAGAAAATTCTTGGGAAAAAGCATTAAAAGACAACAAAGATGTACGCATCGAAATAAACCCAAGATACAATGGAGACTCACTCAGACCCGACAAAGTAACAATTAAGCAATGGATAGATGGCATACCACAAGACCCAATAACCTATGCAAATAAGCATGGCGGATAGCCAGGAGTAATTCATGCAAGAGAACCTACCACCACAAGAGCAAGTCTATACTCTAATCGGTCAATTTTTAATTGACACCGTGCCTGATGACTTCATAGAAGCATGGATAAGAACCGAGATGATTGAAGACGTTTGGAGCATAAGTATCTTCTACAAAAAGCCTCAAGGCAGTTACGGCTACATAAACGAAAATATAGAAGAACTGGAAGAACACTTCCAAACACTTCGACTTATATACAAAAAGGATACTAACTCACCATGGACCACCGCCACCTTTCACCTTTCCAAAGACCTTAAAATGAGTCTTGATTTAGGGTACGAAGACATTTCCGATTTCGGCTTAAGTTCCGAAAGGCGTGAAACATGGATAAAACACAATCTAGGTGAAACACCACAAATCGATTGGTATTAATATTGATTGCGCACTCTTCATGAAAGCCACACATATTTGGCAACCGGCGGTTGCCCCCCCTGGTGCGCTACGTCCACGGCCTGGTTAGCCTGTTCCAACAAGGCGACACCGGCTTTCGCCGCACCCGCTACACCGCCGTAGTCGAACCGAATCTGGCGCGTTTCAACCTGCGTTCCAACTGGCGAATTTTTCAAAGCCAGACCGTGCCCGACATCATCACAAACATGCTGGCCGAGCAGAAACTGACCGACATCCGCAGCGAAATCTGCTTCGAACACCAACCTCGCGAATACTGCGTTCAGGCCGGTGAAACCGACCTCGATTTCATCGCCCGCCTCGCCGCCGAAGAATGTTGCGATGAAGGGGGGCGGGTAAAAGTGCAGTTCACGTGGGACCGCTCGGACAAAAACAACGACCAGAGTAGGTGCTGGATGCGTGTGGCTCAGGGTTGGACCGGTGCGACCTGGGGCGCCATGGCCCTGCCGCGTGTGGATCAGGAACTGATCATCAGCTTTTTGGATGGCGACCCCGACCAGCCCATCACCACGGGCCGCAACTACCGCGTGACCAATTTGCCGCCGTATGAGCTGCCCAAACACAAGACGCGGATCACCATCAAGAGCCGAACCCATAAAAGCGATGGCTTCAATGAGCTGCGCTTTGAGGATGAGCTGGGGCACCAAGAGGTGCTTATCCATGCCAAAAAATAACAACGTCCCTATCAAAAACAACAACGGCATCTTCGTCGGCAAGGACCGCAAGGAGCGGGTCGAGCACAACGCAACCATCTCAATCGGCAACCACCGCGCGGAGGACGTCGGCCAGAACGAAACCACCAGCATCGGTGGCAACCGCAGCGTAACCATCAGTGGAGCGGTAACTACAGCAAAGTTCCGACTACGATGCACAATGTTCGAAACAACAAGGCTGGTTACAAGATGCAAAAAAAACAAACTTCCTCCGGCACACGAAAAGTATGATGTATTTGTAGATAATCTTAAGAAAGGATGCAGCAAGCTTCACAATCGATCGGCAAAACTTACAACCTAGCAACAAGGACATAACAAATGAATTCAATTACAAATACAATTAAGCTTGATAAAAAAGTCAGAAAATGGATAAATAACTGGATCAGCACCCCCACACCAAAAGAACTATTTCTAGATGAGCCGGCAAGGGCATTTACCGACTACCTGAATGGACAAGATATTGCGCACACCTTAGGAGATCAAGCCGAAAATCTAGCAACCTGGCATCTAATTCACTATGAAAGCACTGCACTTAACAACAACCACGACTTTAAAGAACTGGCAAATGCATCGTTCTATTATGGCCAAATGGTTGAGCTGAAAGAAACACTGGCCAATAGCGGAAAAGGCGGATCAATTCTCCCGGCAGTGTCAGTGCTTTCACTTTCCCTGGCAGCAATTTCGGGCTGGAAGAATCAATGCGCCCTACTATTCAACATAATAATAAGGGGTCTAGATACGCCACTACTGAACTTCCAGAACAATGAGAAACATCAAGTAGGTACGCTATTTCGCCACTTCTGGTTTCTGATAGAGCTCTACGCAAAAAGCACTAACAAAGACATAGACACATCACCATACTCATACCCGCCAGAACTCTCCCCATACCAGCAAGCCCTCATTAACTGGGACACTGCAGACCAGGCACTCTTACAAGTATTAATTTCTTCAATGGCGGACTTTCACCTTTCAAATGCAAGAACACCACAACAGAATAACGTGCTTGAATTTGATTATGAAGAACGCATGCTCTTCCCATACGAAATTCTTGCATTTCTCAGAATCCGGGAGTGGGCTAACCTTAAAAATCCATCAAGCTTTGATCACCCACTAATGCAACACCCACTAGCTCAGCTCCCTGCTACTCTCATCGAACCAAATAATGAACACTTTAATAATGTTATTGATAAATTCAAAAAAGAGTTTCCTCTCGATAACTGAAAGCATCGAGGACGAAAATCCTTGCACAGGAAGTCGAGTATCAGATCACCACGTCTACCGCATGCTCGACCTGGCAGCCGGGTGACAACAGCTTTAGCCGTACCCGCTACACCTCCGTGGTCGAACCGACTCTGGCGCGTTTCAACCTGCGCTCCAACTGGCGAACTTTCCAGAACCAGACCGTGCCCGACATCATCACCAGCATGCTGGCTTAGCATCCGACATCCGCTGCGAAATCTAGGCCGGCGAGGAAAGTCTGCTCTACACCTTCGAACACCCGCGCTACAACCAGCAGCACACCGCTACCGGCGAACAAGACCCGAAAAACCAGCACAAGGACGACGAACGCTACGGCTACCTCGGCCGCTATAATGTGCCTATCACCATCATAGGTGGAGTCAAAACGCCCAACCCCCTAGAATCGCGCCCACGCTACACGCCACGATTCCAGGAGCCAACTTCATGCTGATGGTGATTTCCCCCGCCAAAACCCTCGACTTCGAGTCCAAGCCGGTCACTGCGCGCTTCACCCAGCCGCAGTACCTGGACCACTCTCAGGAACTGATCGAGCAACTGCGCGAACTGAGCCCGGCGCAAATCAGTGAGCTGATGCACGTCTCCGACAAGATCGGTGGCCTCAACGCCGCGCGCTTCGGCAGCTGGACGCCGGCCTTCACTCCGGACAACGCCAAGCAGGCACTGCTGGCGTTCAAGGGCGATGTGTATACCGGCCTGAATGCTGAGACGTTCAGCGATGCCGATTTCAGCTACGCCCAGGACCACCTGCGCATGCTCTCGGGGCTCTACGGCTTGCTGCGCCCGTTGGATTTGATGATGCCGTACCGCCTGGAGATGGGCACCAAGCTGGCCAATGCCCGTGGCAAGGACCTCTATGCTTTTTGGGGTACGCGCATCAGCGAGTGGTTGAATGAAGCACTGGCCGAGCAAGGCGACGATGTGCTGCTCAACCTGGCGTCCAATGAGTATTTTTCGGCGGTCAAGCGCACGGCGTTGAAGGCGCGGATCATCAATACCGAGTTCAAGGACCTGAAGAACGGTCAGTACAAGATCATCAGCTTCTACGCCAAAAAGGCCCGAGGCATGATGAGCCGGTTTGTGATTGAAGAACGCATCAACGACCCAGCACAGCTCAAGCAGTTCGATGTGCAGGGTTACCGCTTCAATGCGGAGCAGTCCAAGCCGGACAACCTGGTGTTTTTGCGCGATCACGCACCGGAATAAGGCCTGTCCAGCCAACAACATCAACTGTGGGAGCTGGCTTGCCTGCGATAGCGGTAGGTCAGCCGACTCATGTGTTTCTGCTAGAGCGCTATCGCAGGCAAGCCAGCTCCCACATTTTTGTCTGCATTTCAGCCTCGGAACCGTCATTTATTTGGCGTCAAAAAATATCCTGACACATCCCTAACATTTTCTTCACTCGACACTCGTCGGTTTTTTTCGTAGTGGCACCACTTTTTTTTAACGGTAGTGGCACAAAACTATCCTCTCGCACCAACTCCCCATAACTACTGGCCTAAATAGCAAGTGCTATCAATATAGTACTAGTGCCATCTTTTCTAATATTTCAAAAAATTTCCGGAAAGGGGATGAGCGGCCCGGAACTTCGTCCTGAAGCACCGCTCATACCACCGGTAACGAAATTCTCTGTTTACGTAAGAGATGACTTACATACCGACCAATGGAAGTAGCCAAGTTGTCATAAAGCACTTTGGCTCGAGGGTCATATCATCAACTGATTGAGTTGAGGGCGGCGATAAGGACTCATTGCCAACCCCCTAAAGGCCAAGGCAGCGCTGACCTAAATGAGCCAGTGTTAACACCCAAGGCATTGATATCAAAAGGCTTCTTGCCTGTATCAAAGCCCAGCGGCACTGGCGCCGGACCCTTCCGCCACGGAAAACCGGCTGCATTTCAGGGCAAGCCCCAATAACAAGGCCACGTTGCGCACAACTTGAGTGCAATAGTTAGTCACTCGCTATTTAACATGCCTGCACGCGGTAAGTCGGCGTCTATTCGCCTAACTTTCGCGGCATCAGTGACGCTTGCAAACATGAACTCCGGCCATCTAATGGCATGATTTAAACATAGAGGTAATTGCGATGCGCATCAGCATATTTGGTTTGGGTTACGTTGGCGCCGTGTGTGCCGGTTGCCTGTCTGCCCGTGGCCATGAAGTGGTCGGCGTAGACATCTCCAAGGAAAAGATCGACCTGATCAATGCGGGTAAATCCCCCATCGTTGAACCAGGTCTGGGCGAACTGTTGAGCCAAGGCATCGCAACCGGTCGACTGCGCGGTACCACCAACTTCGCCGAAGCCATCCGCGACACCGACCTGTCGATGATCTGCGTCGGTACGCCGAGCAAGAAAAACGGCGACCTGGAGCTCAACTACATCGAATCGGTATGCCGCGAGATCGGTTTTGTACTGCGTGACAAGACCACCCGCCACACCATCGTGGTGCGCAGCACCGTACTGCCAGGCACCGTGGCCAACGTGGTGATCCCGATCCTCGAAGACTGCTCCGGCAAGAAAGCCGGCGTTGATTTCGGCGTCGCGGTCAACCCGGAGTTCCTGCGTGAATCCACCGCCATCGCCGACTACGACCTGCCGCCGATGACCGTCATCGGTGAGTTCGACACCGCCTCCGGCGATGTCCTGCAGTCGCTGTACGAAGAACTCGATGCGCCGATCATCCGCAAGGACATCGCCGTCGCCGAAATGATCAAGTACACCTGCAACGTGTGGCACGCCACCAAAGTCACCTTCGCCAACGAGATCGGCAACATTGCCAAGGCTGTCGGCGTCGACGGTCGCGAAGTGATGGAAGTGGTCTGCCAGGACAAGACCCTCAACCTGTCCCAGTACTACATGCGCCCAGGCTTCGCCTTCGGTGGCTCGTGCCTGCCAAAAGACGTGCGCGCCCTCACCTACCGCGCCGGCTCCCTGGACGTGGAAGCGCCGCTGCTCAACTCGCTGATGCGCAGCAACGAGTCCCAGGTACAGAACGCCTTCGACATCGTCTCCAGCCACGAAAAACGCAAAGTTGCGCTACTGGGCCTGAGCTTCAAGGCCGGCACCGACGACCTGCGCGAAAGCCCCCTGGTAGAGCTGGCAGAAATGCTGATCGGCAAGGGCTACGACCTGAGCATCTACGACAGCAACGTCGAATACGCCCGTGTACACGGCGCGAACAAGGACTACATCGAAGGCAAGATCCCCCACGTGTCGTCCCTGCTCAACTCGGATTTCGATGATGTGATCAACAACTCCGACGTGATCATCCTCGGTAACCGTGACGAGAAGTTCCGTGCCCTGGCGCATAACGCTCCGGAAGGCAAACAAGTGGTCGACCTGGTGGGCTTCATGTCCAAGGCCACCAGCGTGAGCGGCCGTACCGAAGGTATTTGCTGGTAACAGCAACGGCAAGTTTCAGGCTGCAAGTGGCTTTATCCCCAGCGCTTGCAGCCTGAAGCCTCCTCACCTTGCGGATGACGCTTATGTCCAAGTTAAAACATGTATTTCTGCAATCGGCCGGCTGGCTGTTCTTTCTCAGCCTGCTGATGGGTCTCGCCCTGCTGTTGCCGGCGAGCACCTTCGATTCGCAATCGAAGAATTTTATTTTCCTGATTGGTGCCGTGGGTATCTGGCGCTACTCGATGGGCGCGACGCATTTCTTTCGCGGCATGCTGTTCCTGTACGTGGTGTACCCGCACCTGCGCCGCAAAGTGCGCAAGCTGGGCAAGGCCGCCGACCCGTCCCATGTGTTCTTGATGGTCACCAGTTTTCGTATCGACGCGCTGACCACCGCCCAGGTCTACAGCTCGGTGATTCGCGAAGCCATCGACTGCGGCTTCCCCACCACCGTGGTGTGCTCGCTGGTGGAAATGTCCGATGAGCTGCTGGTCAAGAGCCTCTGGGAAAAGCTCAACCCGCCGGCTCACGTCAAGCTCGACTTCGTGCGCATCGCCGGTACCGGCAAGCGCGACGGCCTGGCCTTCGGTTTTCGCGCCATCTCGCGCCACCTGCCGGACGACCGCGCCGTGGTGGCCGTGATCGATGGCGACACCGTGCTGGCCGAAGGCGTGGTGCGCAAGACCGTGCCGTGGTTCCAGCTGTTCGGCAATGTCGGTGGCCTGACCACCAACGAATTCTGCGAAGTGCGCGGCGGCTACATCATGAGCGAATGGCACAAACTGCGCTTCGCCCAACGCCACATCAACATGTGCTCCATGGCCCTGTCCAAGCGCGTATTGACCATGACCGGGCGCATGTCGGTGTTCCGTGCCAGCGTAGTGACTGACCCGGGCTTTATCGCCGACGTGGAAAGCGACTCGCTGCAACACTGGCGCCTGGGCCGCTTCAAGTTCCTCACTGGTGATGACAAGTCCAGCTGGTTCAGCCTGATGCGCCTGGGCTACGACACCTTCTACGTGCCGGATGCGGCGATCAACACCGTGGAACACCCGCCGGAAAAGAGCTTTATCAAAGCCAGCCGCAAGCTAATGTTCCGCTGGTACGGCAACAACCTGCGCCAGAACTCCCGTGCCCTGGGCCTGGGCGTGCGTCGCCTCGGCTTGTTCACCAGCGTGGTGCTGTTCGACCAGCGCGTGTCGATGTGGACCTCTCTGCTCGGCCTGACCGTCGCGATGATCGCCACGTTCAAGTACGGCGGCGCGTTCATCCTCGCCTACCTGCTATGGATCGGCATTACCCGCCTGATCCTCACCCTGCTGCTGTCGTGCTCCGGCCACAAGATTGGCCCGGCCTACCCGCTGATTCTCTATTACAACCAGATCATGGGCGCGTTGGTGAAGATCTACGTGTTCTTCCGCCTTGATCAACAGTCCTGGACCCGCCAGGACACCAAACTGACCCGCGATTTGGCCAGCTTTCAACGTTGGTTCAACACCTGGTCGTCTCGGACCATGACCTTCTCCGCCGGCAGCATCTTCGTTGCCGTGTTGCTGATGATGGTCTGACCCTGCCAAGCCTGAATTAACCTAGGAATTACACCCGATGAATAGCCAAGTAAACGCCAACGTTGTCCACGAATCCGAAGCCCAGCGCCAACACGCCCGGGTAAAAATCCCGGCCAAGCTGCGCTTCTTCAACAGCGACCGCACGCCGACTGAGGCGAAGGTTATCGACCTGTCCGCCGGCGGCCTGGCCTTCACCGCCACCCAGCCGCTCACCATCGGCCAAGTGCACAAAGGCCGCCTGCAGTTCGTGATCGATAACCTCGGCCTGGCCATGGACGTGGAGCTGCAGATTCGCTCCTACGACCGCCAGACCGGCCGCACCGGTTGCCAGTTCCAGAACCTCGATGCCCAGGATATTTCCACCCTGCGCCACCTGATCACGTCGCACCTGTCCGGCGACATCGTGACCATGGGCGACGTGCTCGCGACCCTGCAACGCGACAACTTCACCAAGGCACGCAAGGTCAAGGACGGCGGCAGCGGCATGACCGCGTTCGGTCGCCTGCGCGCCGTGACCTTCAGCCTGGCGATCTTTTTGGTCGGCCTGGCGGCCTTCGGCTTTGTGGTCAAGTCGCTCTACGGCATGTACTTCGTCAGCCACGCCCAGGCCGGCCTCGTCAGCGTACCGGGCATGAACGTGACCATGCCCCGTGACGGCACCGTGCAAAGCCTGCTCAAGGGTGATTCGGTAGCGGCCAAAGGCGCGCCACTGGCAACCTTCAGCACCAGCATGCTCGATGTGCTCAAGGGCCACTTGGACGAAGACCAGTTGCAACCGGCCAAGGTTGAAGAGCTGTTCGGCAAGCAAATGACCGGCACCCTGACCTCGCCCTGCGATTGCGTGGTGGCCCAGCAATTGGTTGCCGACGGCCAGTACGCCAGCAAAGGCGATGTGATCTTCCAACTGGTACCCCGCGGCAGCGAAGCCAATGTAGAAGCGCGCTTCAGCTATCGCCAGTTCGGTGACGTGCGCCCAGGTACGCAGGTGAACTTCCAGGTCGCCGACGAAGAACAAGTGCGCACCGGCACCATCGTCAGCAGCACCAGCCTGAACAGCGCCGACCTGTCTTCTGACATCCGCGTGCAGATCAAGCCTGACGCACCGCTGGACAGCACCTACGCCGGTCGCCCGGTGGAAGTCACCAGCGACCGTGGCCCATCGCTGAACTGGCTGATCGACAAAGCCATGGCCCACGGTCTGTAAGCGAGGACATGCCTGTGACTCTTCCAAATACACCGTTGACCCATGTGGGAGCCGGGCTTGCCCGCGATGCAGGCGACTCGGTGCATCAGTTGCACCGCAGCGATGCCATCGCAGGCAAGCCAGCTCCCACACAGAGCAGATTTCACTTGGCCTCTGCGTACTGCGCGCTGGCACTGGCCGTGAGCCTAGCCGGTTGCGCCGGCCTGCCCGACCAGCGCCTGGCCAACGAAGCCCTCAAGCGCGGCGACACCGTCACCGCACAGCAGAATTACCAGCAACTGGCGGAACTGGGCTACAGCGAGGCCCAGGTGGGCCTGGCCGATATCCAGGTCGGCACACGCGACCCGGCGCAAATCAAGCAGGCCGAAGCCACCTACCGTGCGGCGGCAGACACCTCGCCCCGCGCCCAGGCACGCCTGGGTCGCCTGTTGGCGGCCAAGCCGGGCGCCACTGAGGCCGAGCACCATGAAGCCGAAAGCCTGCTGAAAAAGGCCTTTGCCAATGGCGAAGGCAATACCTTGATCCCGCTCGCGATGCTGTATCTGCAATACCCGCACAGCTTCCCCAATGTGAATGCCCAACAGCAGATCAGCCAATGGCAGGCGGCGGGTTACCCGGAGGCCGGCCTGGCCCAGGTGCTGCTGTATCGCACCCAAGGTACCTACGACCAGCATCTGGATGATGTGGAGCGCATCTGCAAAGCCGCGCTGAACACCACCGATATCTGCTACGTCGAGCTGGCCACGGTCTATCAGAAAAAACAGCAGCCGGAACAACAGGCCGAACTGCTCAAGCAAATGGAAGCAGGCGTGAGCCGTGGCACCGTCACCGCCCAGCGCGTCGACAGCGTCGCCCGCGTACTCGGCGATGCCACCCTCGGCACCCCGGACGAAAAAACCGCCCAGGCTTTGCTGGAAAAAATCGCTCCCGGCTACCCGGCGTCCTGGGTCAGCCTGGCGCAACTGCTCTACGACTTCCCTGAACTGGGCGATGTCGACCAGATGATGAAGTACCTCGACAACGGCCGCGCCGCCGACCAGCCACGCGCCGAATTGTTGCTGGGCAAGCTCTACTACGAAGGCAAGTGGGTGCCCGCCGATGCCAAGGCCGCCGAGGCGCATTTCGAGAAAGCCGTGGGCCGTGAAGTGGCCGCCGATTACTACCTCGGCCAGATCTACCGCCGTGGCTACCTGGGCAAGGTTTACCCGCAAAAAGCCCTGGACCACCTGCTGACCGCAGCGCGCAACGGCCAGAACAGCGCCGACTTCGCCATTGCCCAACTGTTTTCCCAAGGCAAGGGCACCAAGCCCGACCCATTGAACGCCTATGTCTTCAGCCAGTTGGCCAAGGCCCAGGACACGCCAGAAGCCAATGACCTGGCCACCCAGCTCGAAGCGCCGCTGACGCCTGCGCAACGCGCCGAAGGCCAACGCCTGGTGCAACAGGAACTGGCCGCCCGCGGCACCCTGGCCCAAAGCACGCTGCAACTGCACGCCCTGCAAGAAGAAGACGGCGAGGAATCCCTATGAAGCTCAACCCATTCGTGAAGGCCGGCATCGGCCTGACCTTCGCCCTGCTGTGGTCGTGCCCGACCCTGGCCGCGCTCACCGAAGCCAAGAACTTCGGCCTGGAAGTCAAAGCCACCGCGCAGTCTGAAGATGACCGCGACCTCGGCACCCAGAAAGGCGGCGACGTCAACGGCATCGGCCTCGACCTGCGCCCCTGGATCTACGGCGAAAGCGGCGCGTGGAGCGCCTACGCCATGGGCCAGGCCGTGGTGTCCAGCGACATCATCGAGACCGACACCCTGCAACAGTCGGCCGATGACACCACCGAGCAGCAGTCGAGCAACGACGACCGTAAGGCCAAGAAAAACTACCTGGCCCTGCGTGAGTTCTGGGTCGGCTACAGCGGCTTCACGCCCTACCCCGGCGAGATCCTCAAGTTCGGCCGCCAGCGCCTGCGCAATGACGACGGCCAATGGCGCGACACCAACATCGAAGCGCTGAACTGGACCTTCGACACCACCTTGCTCAAGGCCAATGTCGGCGCCGCCGAACGCTTCAGCGAATACCGCACCGACCTCAAGGAACTGTCACCGGTCGACAAAGACCGCCAGCACTTCTACGCCGACGCCGCCTACCAGTGGACACCGGGCCAGTGGATCGGCGTGCGCGGCCACCACACCCACGACGACGGCAAGCTCGACTACGCCGAACCGGGTGTCGCCAGCGACCCGCTGGACAAGCGCGAAAACGGCGACCTGACCTGGCTGGGCATCGAAGCCAACAGCGACGCCTACAACTGGCGCAACACCAACACCGTCAACTACTGGGCCAGCATCACCGGCATGCGCGGCGACCGCGACAAGGTCAACGCCTTGAACGCCGACGGCACACGCCCCACCAGCGCCAAGCGCAGCGATGACCTGAGCGGCTGGGCCACCGACATCGGCGTGCGCCTGCGCCTGGACCCGCAGTGGCAAGTCGGCGCGGCCTATTCGCGCGCCAGTGCCGAGTACGAACAGAACGGCCTGCAAAGCAACCGTTCGAACTGGACCGGTACCCAGTCTCGCGTGCATCGCTTCGGTGAAGCCTTTCGCGGCGAGATGAACAACATGCAGTCCATGAGCCTGTTCGGTTCCTGGCAACTGCGCGAGGACTACGACGCCAGCCTGGTGTACCACAAGTTCTGGCGCGTGGACGGCAACAAGCCGGTGGGCAGCAACGGCATCGACGCGGTGCAGAACAACACCGATGACGTCACCGGCGCGATCCTCTCCAGCACCTCCCTGCCTCTTGAAGACGGCAAGAAAGACCTCGGGCAAGAGATGGACCTGGTGGTCACCAAGTACTTCAAGAAAGGCTTGCTACCTGCGGCGCTGAGCCAGTCGATCGACGAGCCATCGGCGCTGGTGCGTTTGCGTGCCGGCGTGTTCAAGCCCGGCGATGCCTATGGCAGCCAGGTCGACTCCTACATGCACCGCGCGTTTGTCGACGTGGTCTGGAAATTCTGATGGGAGCCTGCGCCATGAATGCTCAAAGCCTACTCGTCGCGGCAATGCTGATGGCCAGCGCCACAGCGTTCGCCGATACGGCGGCCAAGGCGCCGACCATCGCCAAGGAACTGCAACAGGCCAAGACCTACACCATTTCCAGCCCGCCCACCGCGCCGCTGGA
Source organism: Pseudomonas sp. B2021 (assembly GCF_018135665.1). NCBI lineage: Bacteria > Pseudomonadati > Pseudomonadota > Gammaproteobacteria > Pseudomonadales > Pseudomonadaceae > Pseudomonas > Pseudomonas sp. B2021. The sequence goes on along the minus strand of NZ_SMOF01000001.1, from coordinate 1,286,828 downwards.
AATGGCCAAGCCGGCGCTGCCCGACCTGTCGGGCTACACCGCGCAGGCGATGGAAAAGAAAATCGTCAAGACCAAGGCGGGCAAAATCAGCATCCGCCGCATGATGCAGGAAGACGCGCTCAAGGACTTTATCGGCGGCGATAACAAGATGGCCGAATGGGTGGTGCGCCAGCATGGCATTCCCCAGGCGATCTTCGTCGACGACGGCTACATGAACCTCAAGGACCTGCTGGGCAAAGTGCCCAAGCACTACTTCAGCGAAACCTCGCCGGGAGTGTTCCTGGCCAAGTTGCCGATCGTGGTGGGCCGTAAAGGCATCCTCGACATCGACAAAAACACCCAGGAACTGCGCCTGTCCCAGCAAGCCGGTTCGTTTTTGATCAACGACGGCCAGCTGTTCGTGCGCGATACCAAGGTCACCGGCTGGGATGAAAAAGCCAACGGCCCGGCGCTGTTCAAGTCGGCCAAGGAGTTCCGCCCGTTCCTGCTGGCCTGGGGCGGCACCGAGACCTATATCTCCAAAACGAAGATGGCCAGCTTCGGTTACGCCAACAGTAAGTCGTACGGGGTGAGTATTTCCCAGTACACGCCGAACATGGCCAAGGTGCTCAAGCGCCCCGAGCCGACCGGTTGGATCATCGATTCCGAGTTCTCGGACATGTGGTACGGCTTCTACTGCTACGAGACCACAGGCTTTGTGATCAAGGGCAATACCTACAAAGACAACATCGTCTACGGCATTGACCCCCATGACCGTTCCCACGGCCTGATCATCGCGGACAACACCGTCTACGGCACCAAGAAGAAGCACGGCATCATCATTTCCCGGGAGGTGAACGACAGCTTCATCTTCAACAACCGCAGCTATGACAACAAGCTCTCGGGCCTGGTGATCGACCGTAACAGCGTGAACAACCTGATCGCCGACAACGAGATCTACCGCAACCACACCGACGGCATCACCCTCTATGAGAGCGGTGACAACCTGCTGTGGGGCAACAAGGTGATCAGCAACCGTCGCCACGGGATCCGCGTGCGTAACAGCGTGAACATCAAGCTCTACGAAAACACCTCGATGGCCAACGGGCTGACCGGCGTGTACGGCCACATCAAGGACTTGACCGACACCGACCGCGACATCGCCCTCGACCCGTTCGACGCCAAGGTGTCGCTGATCGTGGTCGGCGGGGAACTGGCGGGTAACGGCAGCGGGCCGCTGTCCATCGATTCGCCGTTGAGTATCGAACTGTATCGCGTGTCAATGCTGGCGCCGACCAAATCCAGCGGCATCAGCTTCTCCGGCATCCTGGGTGACCGCCAGGAAGAAATTCTCGACCTGCTGGTGCGCCAGCAGAAAGCCGTGCTGATCGACCCCGTCGAACGCCAGACCGAATTGCAGGACTGAGGATGACCCTTATGCACCCACACATGATCAAACTGCTGAGCCTCTCGGGTCTGACCCTCGGCCTGCTGGCGGCCAGCCAGGGCGTACGCGCCGATGAAGTGAAAGCCCCGACCTTCACCGCCGAGCCGTGCTGCAGCCTGTGCCCGGCCGCCCATGACGCGAAGAACTACACCACGCGCTACCAGCAGAACTTCACCACCCTGGTACAAGCCCAGGGCGACTGGCTGTTCCGTACCCAGGAAGACCTGCGCACCGAATTCGACACCACCCCGGCCGGCTACAAGCGCATGCAGCAGCTGCACGATGCGTTCAAGAGCAAGGGCGTGGAACTGGTGGTGGTCTACCAGCCAACCCGTGGCCTGGTGAACCGCAACAAGCTCAACCCTGAGGAAAAGGCCAAGTACGATTTCGACAAGGCCCTGACCAACTACAAGACCATGCTCGGCCGCTTCGCCAAGATGGGTTACGTGGTGCCAGACCTGTCGCCGCTGACCAACGAACAACTGCCGGATGAATTGCCGGCCCACGACTTCTACTTCCGTGGCGACCAGCACTGGACCCCTTACGGCGCCCAGCGCACCGCGAAAATCGTCGCGGCCAAGGTCAAGCAGATGCCGGAATATGCCGAGATTCCCAAGCGTGAGTTCGAGACCAAGCGCTCGGGCCGCATGGGCAAGACCGGCACCCTGCACAACATGGCCGGGCAACTGTGTGGCACCAGCTATGCGATCCAGTACATGGACCAGTTCACCACCGAGCCCAAGGGCGAAGCCGGTGACGGCGACCTGTTCGGCGATTCGGGCAACCCGCAGATCACCCTGGTGGGCACCAGCCACAGTGGCAAGAACTACAACTTCGCAGGTTTTCTGGAAGAAGAAATCGGCGCCGACATCCTCAACGTTGCCTTCCCCGGCGGTGGCCTGGAAGGTTCGATGCTGCAGTACCTGGGCAGCGATGAATTTCAGAAGAGCCCGCCGAAGATCCTGATCTGGGAATTCTCGCCGCTGTACCGCCTCGACCAGGAAACCATCTACCGCCAGATGATGGCGCTGCTGGACAACGGTTGCGAAGGCAAGACCGCGCAGATGTCGGCCAGTACCACGCTCAAACCGGGCAAAAACGAACTGATGGTCAACAGCGCGAACAAAGACCTGCGCAACGCCAACCATCAGGTCGATATCCGCTTCGCCGATCCGTCGGTGAAAACCTTGCAAGCCACCCTCTGGTACATGAACGGGCGCCACGAGGACATCAAGATCGAGAAACCCGAAACATCCGATACAGACGGGCGTTTCGCCTTTGAACTGCGCACCGATGAAGACTGGGCCTCGCAGAACTTGCTGGCCGTGGAAGTGCAGGGCCCCGAAGCGGGCGCTGCAGCGCAGAAGGTTGAAGCGAAAATTTGCACACGCAACGTATTCCCCGCCGGTGGTCAACAGACCGCGTCAACGGGGCAATGAGGTTACTTATGCAGAAGTTACTGATTCCATCGTTGCTGGGCCTGGCGATCTTCGCCGGGGCAGCCAACGCCGCCGCGCCGCTGCGTCCGCCCCAGGGTTACTTCGCACCGATCGAAGCGTTCAAGACCGGCGACTTCAAGAATGATTGCGACAGCATGCCAACGCCCTACACCGGGCCGTTGCAGTTTCGCAGCAAATACGAAGGCTCCGACAAGGCCCGTTCGACCCTGAATGTGCAGTCGGAAAAAGCCTTTCGCGACAGCACCGCCGATATCACCAAGCTGGAAAAAGACACCAGCAAACGTGTGATGCAGTTCATGCGTGACGGCCGCCCACAGCAGCTCGAATGCACCCTGAACTGGCTGGTGTCATGGGCCAAGGCCGATGCGTTGATGTCCAAGGACTTCAACCACACCGGCAAGTCCATGCGCAAATGGGCATTGGGCAGCATGGCCTCGGCCTATGTGCGCTTGAAGTTCTCCGAGTCGCAGCCGCTGGCCAAGCACCCGCAGGAAGCCCAGCAAATCGAAGCCTGGTTCAACAAGCTGGCCGACCAGGTGGTGAGCGACTGGGACAACCTGCCCCTGGAAAAAACCAACAACCACTCCTACTGGGCCGCCTGGTCGGTGATGGCAACGTCCATCGCTACCAACCGCCGCGACCTGTTTGACTGGGCGGTGAAGGAATACAAGGTCGGCGTGAACCAGGTCGATGACCAGGGTTTCCTGCCGAACGAATTGAAGCGCCAGCAGCGCGCCCTGTCGTACCACAACTACGCGCTGCCGCCGCTGTCGATGATCGCCAGTTTTGCGCTGGTCAACGGCGTGGACCTGCGCCAGGAAAACAACAGCGCGCTCAAGCGCCTGGGTGACAAGGTGCTAGCCGGGGTGAAAGACCCGGACATCTTCGAGCAAAAGAACGGCAAAGAGCAGGACATGAAGGACCTCAAGGAAGACATGAAATTTGCCTGGCTTGAGCCCTTCTGCTCCCTCTACACCTGCGCGCCGGATGTGATCGAACGCAAGCATGGCATGCAACCGTTCAAGACCTTCCGCCTGGGCGGTGACCTGACCAAGGTCTACGACCCGGCGCATGAAAAAGGCAACAAAGGCAGCTAGTCGCTGATCGTTCCCACGCTCTGCGTGGGAATGCAGCACGGGACGCTGTGCGTCCCAAAGCGTGGCGCAGAGCGCCACAAGAGGCATTCCCACGCAGAGCGTGGGAACGATCACAACCTCCCCCGACATCGTGGGGGGTTTGGGGGGGCTCTGGCCCTTGACTGTTGGTTAAACATGGAGAGATCGGGATGGTTTTCTCGTCCAATGTGTTCCTGTTTCTGTTCTTGCCGATCTTCCTCGGCTTGTACTATTTGAGCGGGCAACGCTATCGCAATCTGCTGCTGCTGATTGCCAGCTACGTGTTCTACGCCTGGTGGCGAGTGGACTTCCTGGCGCTGTTCGCGGCCGTCACGCTGTGGAACTACTGGATCGGCCTCAAGGTCGGTGCCGCGGGCGTTCGCACCAAGCCGGCGCAGCGCTGGCTATTGCTCGGCGTGGCGGTCGACCTGTGCATCCTCGGCTACTTCAAGTACGCCAACTTCGGCGTCGACAGCATCAACGTGATGATGAAGTCGGCGGGCCTGGAGCCGTTCATCCTCACCCACGTGCTGTTGCCGATCGGGATCTCGTTCTACATCTTCGAGTCCATCAGCTACATCATCGACGTGTACCGTGGTGACACCCCGGCCACCCGCAACCTCATCGACTTCGCAGCGTTCGTGGCGATCTTCCCGCACCTGATCGCCGGTCCCGTGCTGCGCTTTCGCGACCTGGCCGACCAGTTCAACAACCGCACCCACACCCTGGATAAATTTTCCGAGGGCTGCACGCGGTTCATGCAGGGTTTCATCAAGAAGGTCTTTATTGCCGACACCCTCGCGGTGGTGGCCGATCATTGCTTCGCCCTGCAAAACCCCACCACGGGTGACGCCTGGCTCGGCGCACTGGCCTACACCGCGCAGCTGTACTTCGACTTCTCCGGCTACAGCGACATGGCCATTGGCTTGGGTTTGATGATGGGTTTCCGCTTCATGGAAAACTTCAAGCAGCCCTACATCAGCCAGTCGATCACCGAGTTCTGGCGGCGCTGGCACATCAGCCTGTCCACCTGGCTGCGTGACTACCTGTACATCACCCTGGGCGGCAACCGCAAAGGCACCCTGACCACCTACCGCAATCTGTTCCTGACCATGCTGCTCGGTGGCCTGTGGCACGGCGCCAACATCACCTACATCGTGTGGGGCGCCTGGCACGGCATGTGGCTGGCGATTGAAAAAGCCATCGGCCTGAACACCGCGCCGCGCAGTTTCAATGTGTTGCGCTGGGCCTTCACCTTCCTGCTGGTGGTAATGGGCTGGGTGATCTTCCGCGCCGAAAACCTGCACGTTGCCGGGCGTATGTACGGTGCGATGTTCAGCTTCAGCGAGTGGTCGCTGTCGGAACTCAACCGCGCCAACCTTACCGGCCTGCAAGTGGCAACCCTGGTGGTGGCCTATGCAACACTGGCGTTCTTCGGCCTGCGCGACTTCTACACCAACCGCCCGGCCGACAAGGCCAAGCCAGCCGACCCGAGCCTGATCAAGGCCGTACCCGGCGACAACCCTGGCAGCATCCACGAGCCGGGTTTCAGCGTGGGCCGTGACGCTGCCGTGCAACCGGCCTACTGGACCGCTGACTGGCCACGCTACGCCATGCGCGCTGCGGTGCTGCTGCTGTTCGTGGCGTCGATTCTCAAACTGTCGGCGCAGAGTTTCTCGCCGTTCCTTTACTTCCAATTCTGAGGGAGCCGACCATGACCCGTTCATTACGCGTCCTCTACATCAGCCTGTTCCTGGTGCTGTTGCTGGCACTCGGCGCCTGGTCGCTGCGCAGCTTCTTTGGCTTCAGCACCAACGCCGATGCCACCGTGCTCAACGGTCGCTGGACCAAAGCCGTCGAGACCCACTACGACGACGAGTTCCCGATCAAGCGCCTGGGCACCAACCTGTGGGCGGCGCTGGACTACAAGCTGTTCAATGAAGGCCGCCCTGGCGTGGTGCTGGGCCGTGATCACTGGTTGTACAGCGACGAGGAGTTCAACCCCGCCGTCAACGAAGACCAGAACCTGCAAGGCAACTACGCGCTGGTCGAAGGCGTACGCCAGAAGCTCAAGGCCCAGGGTATCCAACTGGTAATGGCGATCGTGCCGGCCAAGGTGCGCCTGTATCCGGAGCACCTGGGTGAAGTGAAACCGGCCAGCGTGCACGCCAACCTGTACCAGGATTTCCACGCTCGAGTGGCTGCCGACAACATCCCGGCCCCGGACCTGCTTGGCCCGCTGCAACAGGCCAAGCTGAGTGGCAAGCAAGTGTTCCTGCGCACCGACACTCACTGGACACCGGACGGTGCCGAAGTCGCCGCCAAGCAATTGGCCAAGGCGATTGCCGACAAGACCCCTCTGAGCGGCGAGCCGCAGCGTTTTGTCACCGAGGCTGAGAAAACCGAGCCACATAAAGGCGACTTGCGTTTGTTCCTGCCCCTGGACCCGCTGTTCGAAAACCTGATGCCGCCTAAAGAGCCGCTGGAAAAACGCGTCACCCACCTGGTCGAAGAAAAAGGTGACGACGCGCTGTTCAGCGACAGCGAAACCCCGGTGGCCCTGGTGGGCACCAGCTACAGCGCCAACCCCAACTGGAACTTCGTCGGTGCGCTCAAGCAAGCCTTGCACAGCGACGTGGTCAGCTATGCCGAAGACGGCCACGGCCCGATCCTGCCGATGCTCAGCTACCTCAAAAGTGATGACTTCAAGAACAGCCCGCCGCAGGTGCTGATCTGGGAGTTTCCTGAACGTTATCTGCCCGTTAACAACGAAATCGGTGATGCCGACCCGGCCTGGGTTGCGCAGCTTAAACAAGCCGGTTCGCGCCAACAGAACATGGCAATCAACACATCTGAATCCGAGACGCCCGACCGGGCGCAAAACTGAAAGAGAGGTAACTCACAATGACTTTCACTACTACTCCTCGTCGTCTCGCTAAAACCCTGGCAATCGCTGCGGGCCTGAGCTTCGTATCCCTGTCGGCCTTCGCTGGCGGTGACGCCGCCCTGTACGGCCCGACTGCGCCAAAAGGCTCCAGCTTTGTGCGCATCTACAACGCCAGCAACCAGGAAGTCAGCGCCACCGTTGGCAGCACCAACCTCAGCGACGTTGCGCCACTGGCCAGCAGCGACTTCAGCTTCATGCCCGGCGGTGACTACAGCGCTAAGGTCGGCAGCCAGACCCTGCCGGTCAAGCTGGCTGCCGACCACTACTACACCCTGGTCAACAGCGGCAGCGGCCAGCCGCAGTTGATCGAAGAGCCACCGTTCAAGAACAAGCAAAAATCCTTGGTGCGCGTACAGAACCTCAGCGACAAGGCCCTGACCCTGAAAACCGCCGACGGCAAGACCGATGTGGTCAAGTCGGTGGCTGCCAAGGGCCGTGGCGAGCGTGAGATCAACCCGGTGAAAGTGAGCCTGGCGTTGTATGACGGTGACAAGAAAGTCGGCGATGTGAAGCCGGTTGCGTTGGAGCGTGGTGAGGCAGCGGTGCTGTATGTCACCGGCTCGGGCTCGAGCCTCTCGCCAGTCTGGGTGAAACGCCCCGTGTCGACCCGCTAACGATTTCCCTGAGTTGACACGCCCCCTTGTGGGAGCTGGCTTGCCTGCGATGGCGGTCTTGAAGGCGC
>NZ_SMOF01000001.1:1260898-1279188 GCF_018135665.1 Pseudomonas sp. B2021 | reverse complement strand
ACAGGTCTTGAAGGCGCCATCGCAGCCAAGCCAGCTCCCACACTGAACGGGTTTCAGCTCAGGACCGAGACAAAAACAAGAGTGAAACGACAAACCTTCGTAGCTCTGACCCATATCGATTCAAGGAGAAACACCATGATCCCAGTAATCCTTTCCGGTGGTAGCGGCTCACGTCTTTGGCCGCTTTCGCGTAAACAGTTTCCCAAGCAATTCCTGGCCCTGACCGGCGAACACACCTTGTTCCAGCAAACCCTGGAACGCCTGGTGTTCGAAGGCATGGACGCCCCCATCGTGGTCTGCAACAAAGACCACCGTTTCATCGTCAACGAGCAACTGAGCGCACGCAAGCTCGACTGCCAGCGCATCCTGATGGAACCGTTCGGCCGCAACACTGCGCCGGCCGTGGCCCTGACCGCGATGATGCTGGTTAACGAAGGCCGTGACGACTTGATGCTGGTACTGCCCGCCGACCACGTGATCGACGACCAGAAAGCCCTGCAACGCGCACTGGCCCTGGCCACCGTGGCCGCCGAGCGTGGCGAGATGGTGCTGTTCGGCGTGCCAGCCACCCGCCCGGAAACCGGCTACGGCTACATCAAGTCCACCAACGATTCGCTGCTGCCTGAAGGCGTGAGCCGCGTGCAACAGTTCGTGGAAAAGCCCGATGAAAAACGTGCGGTCGAGTTCGTCAAAAGCGGTGGCTACTTCTGGAACAGCGGCATGTTCCTGTTCCGCGCCAGCCGCTTCCTCGAAGAGCTGAAAAAGCATGATCCGGACATCTACGACACCTGCGTGCTGACCCTGGAACGCAGCGAGCAGACCGCCGACACCGTGACCTTCGACGACGCCACCTTCGCCTGCTGCCCGGACAACTCCATCGACTACGCCGTGATGGAAAAAACCCAACGCGCCTGCGTGGTGCCATTGGCTGCTGGTTGGAGCGACGTAGGCTGCTGGGCCTCGCTGTGGGCGGTCAACGATAAAGACGCCAACGGCAACGTGAGCAAAGGCGACGTGGTGATTCAGGACAGCCGCAACTGCATGGTGCATGGCAACGGCAAACTGGTGTCGGTGATCGGCCTGGACAACATCGTGGTGGTGGAAACCAAGGACGCGATGATGATTGCCCACAAGGACAAGGTTCAGGGCGTCAAGCAGATGGTCAACACCCTCAACGAACAGGGCCGCAGCGAAACCCAGAACCACTGCGAAGTCTATCGCCCGTGGGGCTCCTACGACTCGGTGGACATGGGCGGGCGCTTCCAGGTCAAGCACATCTCGGTCAAGCCGGGCGCGTGCCTGTCGCTGCAGATGCACCACCACCGCGCCGAACACTGGATCGTGGTGAGCGGCACCGCCGAAGTCACCTGTGACGAGAACGTGTTCCTGCTCTGCGAAAACCAGTCCACCTACATCCCGATTGCCTCGGTGCACCGCCTGCGCAACCCGGGCAAGATCCCGCTGGAGATCATCGAAGTGCAATCGGGCAGCTACCTGGGCGAGGACGATATCGAGCGTTTCGAAGATATCTACGGGCGCTCGACACCGGTTGAACGTGGCGTATCGGTGAAAACTATCGCGCAGTAAAACAGTCGTACAAGAAGCCCTCGTCCAGCCCATTGCGTCCCCTATCCGCAGTGGGTTGGGTGGGGGCTTTTTCCTACTTGCTCACCACGCGTTCAAGACGCCTTCAACCAAAATAGTCTGGAAACTTATTCGGCCCCAGATACAGGAAGTTCGACGGCGTCAGCTTGATTTCTTTGTCCATCTTAAGCTCGATAATCGAGCTGCCTGCCGTGACAGGGCCTAACTCCCGCGGGACTTGGTCAGTGCTGAATATCACCTTGTACTCCCCCCTTCCGGCATAGCGTTCGTTGCCCAGAAACAAAAGGGTTTCAACGTTTTCACTGTTGAGCTGCTGGCCTGGAGGGTTAACGTACACACCGCCCTTCGAACCCGCGCGCGTTTCATTACGCGTTAAGTCATTGATGCCCTGGGCCCGGGCTATCGCTTCTGCGCCTTCCTTGCTGGTGTAATGAATGTAAACAGGTTGCCCGTTATGAAAGCCCGAATCCAACACCGACTGCCAATTGTGATGATTGGCCAATACCTGACCAGGGGGTACCACTGCAGGCGAAGGAGGATTACCTTTGCGCCCCGGTTTTTGTTGTGGTGCAAGCCTGACACTCTCCGCATTCGCAGTTTTTTTGCCACCGCCGGCGTTGCCAGCCAATCGCCATTCGCCGTTGCCGGTCGGAACCAGCATCATTACCTGCTTCTGGCTATTGGGGTCGATAACACGCACAGGCTTGCCCGCGCCCTTGTAGTGCCGTTCAACCTGAAAGGTCCTGTCCTTTCCCGTACCATCAGTGAAGCGCACATAGAACTCTTCGCCGACTTGATACGTGCCATCCCCCCTTATCGTACGACCTTCAAGAAAGCCGTCAGGCAGTGCGTGCTCGCTGTAGTCGGGCAACTGACGTCCGGTCCCGGCTCCGTTTGATGCTGCGTTCGTCACCTGGGTAGGGTTGCCCACCTTGGACGATTGCTTGTGCAATATCTGTTGCAGCTCGCGATAGCTACTCTTGAGCAGCGACTTCCCCCCTTTTGCCAACCCCTCGACCAGATCCCCCAGCCCATCGGCAGGGTTCAAGCCGCCGGCCAATGACCGCACGACACTGTCGGAGGCTTTGAACGCTCGCGTTCCGAGTTTTTCGCTCAACTTGCTCAGCGCCCTGCCCGCCTGACCAACCCCTTTGGCGAATGGAACGATGAAACCGAAAATATCCAGTGCAAAGTCCAGAATCGCCGCGCCAGTATTGCCCTTGACTGCGTTTTCGATCGCATTTTTAAAGGGAATCAGTCCCGTCACAAAATCATGACCCGCCTTGATGCCAGCCTCCTCCTTCTCCACTTCGGTGACGCCCTTGGCCCCGGCCTCCATCGCCTCCCGATCATGGAGCAGATGGCCGGCTACCACCTCGGCGATCCTATCAAAACGAGGGTTCAGGTCGGTGACGGCATCGGCGTGCTGTCCTGCGCGAGGTTCAGGCATGTTTGGAGCGCTGATCGGAGCTGTCAGCAACCCGTCGCTGTACTGCTCAGGTCGCGCCTGCGTGCCATTTTCATAGGCCGCATAATCGACCCATATACCGATCCCCTTGGCCTGCGTCGTTTCGTAGGTCTCGGCATTTGCGACTCTCGGTGGGGGGTTGGGCAAATGTCTGGGCAGGTCTTCGCGTCGACGAATAACACCTTGCAGAGGGAACACTTCGTAATAAACATGGCGGATGTTTTTAGGGTCTTGATCGCTGCCGTTCTTATCAATCTTGGTTTGCACGCGCATCAACAGCCCGTAACGTGCTTTGGCGGCTCGTGCTTCGTCCGCAGACTCCGTTCCCTGAGCTTCGGCCGTGCTGGATTTACGTAAGGAAAAAAACTCGACCTTGCCCGACGCGATGGTTTGGCGATCTTCCAAAGGAAGCTGCGACAACTGATGCTTGACTGTCGTCGTCAGCCCTTCCTTCATATTTTTGAAGTAACTATCAAATTCGCTCTTGAACTGCTGATTCACATCAGGCAACGGCTTGACCCTGGGGAAGCGGTTGCCGAGCTGGAAATCGTACCGCTCCCCTCGGGGAATACGGTTCATTTTGCCGGCCATGTAGATCTCTTCAAGCGAGTGCTCCTTGCTCTCGCTGGCATCGATATTGGAAATCTTTATGTTGCGCACATTGAATGAATATCCAGCACCATAGGCCGCTGTCAGATTTTTATTGGCGATGTCCCGGCGAGTCGGCATGGTGGCGGCCAGTTGGTCGTGGGCTTTTTTCAAGGCATTGAGTTGCGCATTAAAAGCCTCGTATACCGCGGCCACATCTTCCGGTGTATACGCGTCATCAGTCTTTTGAACCATCTTGTCCTGGGCAATTGCCCATTGAATCAAGGCATGGGTCTGGGCCTTGGCCTCGATTGCCGCCTGTGTGTCCGTGACAGGGCTATGCTCGGCCAAGCGCATAAACGTTTTGAAATCGGTATGCGTCGCTATACCCGGCGCCCAAAACTCCTGGGCTTGCACAACTGCCGAGAGCCTGGCAAATGTCGTCGACTTGAGCGTCAGGTTGTCGGGTAACCCCTTGACGATAAAGGCAGGCTCAGACCCCGCGAGTAGCAGGCGGGCGGCGGCGGCAGCCATTTCGGCAGGCACTTTGCCCTGTTCTACCAGGTGTTGCTCCAGACGCGACACCACTACCGAAGGATGTACATCCCTGTTGGCTGCCTGATAAAGATCATAGCCGGCCACCACACCACGCTGGTTGCCGGCCAGTGGGTCCAGCTCCAGTACCATGGCCGCCATCGCCCAGTTCGAGGGGTCAGTTGAAAGCGATGCATCGTCGACAGTTAGCGCAGTTTTCAGCGTTTGGCCCAAACCCGTAATCTGCGTACTTCCCATCATGCTGTCGAGGACTTGTGCGGCGCTCTTGCCCTGGAGCGAAGCGCCATGCTGCTCATAAAATGCGCTGAAAATGCCTTTCCCGGGCGAAAGCCGCGCCATTTCTGCCTGTGTTATTTCGCTGACCTTCTTGCGTTGCTCACTGTCCAGTGTCGCTGACTCAGACAACAATCCCCAGTGGTTGCCGTGCTCTGCGGGCTCGGGCAAGGGTTCTTTGAGCACTGCAATCAAATTTGCCAGTTGCCCGATGTCTTTCGGAATCAGCAACTGATTTTCCCGCAAGAACCAGGCAACCGAATCTTCATCGCCCGCTTCAATTCCATAGGCGCGCGCGAATGCGGAATACTCATGAACGGAAAACTTTTTCGTTTCCAACAACGTCGTAATATCCAGATTCGACTCCTTGACCAAGGCATCGTGAATTTGCTGCAACGCCCCGACCAAGCGATAGTTGTTCTGGATGTTCCCCGTCAGCTCTTGCCAATAACTGAGGGGCTGCCCGGCGATAAGCGACGCGTCGCCAGTAGCAGGGTTTTCCAATTCAGTACTGCGTCGAAGCCGAGGTAACCCGCGCGCATTCGATGGCGAATAGGGTTGAGTGTCTTCGTGGCCCATTGCCGGTGGTACCACCGGCGCCAAGGGCGTTGTAGGAAGCCGCGGCGGTTGCACGAAGGACGGACTGGAAGCAAGGGTGATCATGGGTTTCTATCTCACGCAAGATGACTGGGACTTGGGCTTGTCGATGTAATCGTTCCGACAGGTTTAAGTGCGTCCTGAGTGTCGATTCATACAAAAAAACGCGATAAAAACTTATTTAGGTTTATGTCAAAAAACGATGCTGCCACTCGATTGTCTTGCTTGCGATGACGTCATCCAGTCCCAACACATCGCTCAAGGTAGCCAATCCCACCTAAGCTTAAGTTAGGATGCTGGTTACTTACTTGAGGTGGCCTCCATGTTCTTCGGCGTTCTCCTGATCATCACCTGGCTGGTCCTGCTGCTGCGCTACCCGGCCAAGGCGCTGCCGGTATCGTTGGCCGCTGCCGTCGGCCTGGGGTTTGTCGCAGTGTGGGTGGTATGGCTGGACAACCGCGAAGCGTCGCAACTGGCACGCCTTGAGCTGCGTATCAGCTATGCCCCGCAAGACTGCCCCGCCGACCGACCGCTCAAACTGACCCTCAACAACGGCAACGACGTACCGCTCACCGAACTGCGCTGGCGCGTCGCCGCCTATGCACCGGGCGATACGGTCAACCTGGCCGACAACGTCTACGCCGCCCCACGCTATCGCGGCCCCGGCGAGTTGCAGGCGGGCGCCACCTGGGAAGACTGCCTGCCCACCCCGCCGCTGCGCCCTGGCTATCGCCCACAAACCCTGGAATTTCGCGCCGAGCACCTGCAAGGCAGTTTCTCGGACTGACAAAGGATGGACCCATGCCCAACGTACTGATCACCGGTTGCTCCAGCGGCATCGGCCGCGCCCTTGCCGATGCGTTCAAAGCCGCAGGCTTTGAGGTATGGGCCAGCGCCCGCCAACCCGATGACGTCGCCGCCCTCGCGGCCGCAGGCTTCAATGCTGTGCAGTTGGACGTCAATGACTGCGCCGCTTTACAACTCCTGGCCGAGCAATTGAGCGAGCTAGATGTACTGGTCAACAACGCTGGCTACGGCGCCATGGGCCCGTTGCTCGACGGCGGTACCGAGGCGATGCAACGCCAATTCGAAACCAATGTGTTTTCCATCGTCGGTGTGACCCAGGCGCTATTTCCGGCCTTGCGTCGCAGCAAGGGCCTGGTGGTGAATATCGGCAGCGTTTCCGGCGTATTGGTGACGCCGTTCGCCGGCGCCTATTGCGCATCCAAAGCCGCTGTGCATGCGTTGAGCGACGCCCTGCGCATGGAGCTGGCACCGTTTGGCGTGCGCGTGATGGAAGTGCAGCCCGGTGCGATCAATACCAGCTTTGCCAAGAATGCCGGCGCCCAGGCCGAATTGCTGATCCACGAACAGTCGCCATGGTGGCCGTTGCGCGAGGGCATTCGTGCACGTAGCCAAGCATCCCAGGACAAGCCAACCCCAGCCAGTGAATTTGCCGCAGACGTGCTCAAGGCGGTGCAGCAAGGGCAACCACCGCGTCTGCTGCGCTCGGGCAACGGCAGCCGGGCGCTGCCGTTGATGGCGGCGCTGGTGCCCAAGGGGTTGTTGGAGAAGGTGTTGAGGAAGCGTTTTGGCTTGGGCGGTACGCTCTAAGGCTTCATGAAATCAATAAACGCCCGCACCTTCAGCGGTAAATGCCGCGTGTCCGGGTACATCGCGTAAACCCCTTGCGGGGCAAAGCGATGGTCCGCCAACAGGCGCACCAAGCGTCCCGCGTCCAGATCCTCCTGCACCAGCCATTGCGGTAAAACCGCCACACCGTGGCCCCGCACGGCAAACGCCTGGAGGACCGACGCGCTGTCGGCCACCAACGCGGACGGGCCGGCCCGATAAGGGTGTTCGCGACCTGCCGGGTCGGTGACGCTCAGCTCGGTCAAGCGGCCATGGCCCAGCCTGGGCAGCTGCTCCAACTCAGCCAGAGTTTGAACTGCGGCAAACTGCGGCGCCGCGACGGCAAACACCTCGAACGTCGATAACTGCACGGCGCGATGATTGGAGTCCATCAAGCGCCCCAGCCGTATTGCCACGTCAAAACGCTCGGAGATCAGGTCGGCGTGGGTGGAAGATGTGGATAAGTGGATGTTCAGGTCCGGGTGCAGGCGGCGAAAGGCTTCTACCGCCGGGGCGACCACAGCCAGGGCATATTCCACGGTGGTGGTGATACGCAGGGTGCCTTTGAGTTGGGCATGCTCACTGCGGGCTTCCTCTACCGCCAGGCGGGCCTCTTCAAGCATGCGTGTGCAGCGCAGGTAGAAGCGTTCGCCGGCATCGGTGAGCGCCAACTGACGAGTGTTGCGGGTCAGCAGGGTGACGCCAAGTTCCGCCTCCAGACGCTTGAGGTTGAAGCTGACCACGGCGCGAGTCTGGCCCAGCAGGTCCGCAGCGGAGGTGAGCGAACCGGCCTCGACCACGGCCTTGAAGGTGTCAAAACGGTCCAGGCTGACCATGGTGGACGCCCTCCTTTGTCAAAATATTTTTGACAAACTAGCAGGCAAACCGGCGTATCCCAAACCCTGCGTGCGGCCTACCCTGCCGGCCTCACTCGCAGGATCGCGTTCATGACCTACCGTTCAAAAGTCGCCTGGATCTTTTTATTGGGTTTTGCCCTGGACCTGGTAAACATGTTTGTCGCCACCGTCGCCTACCCGGACATCGCCCGCGAGCTGCACGTCTCGGTCACGCAACTGGCGTGGATCAGCAACGCCTACATGCTCGGGCTGACCCTGATCATTCCCTTGAGTGTGTGGTTGGCGGCGATGATGGGCGAACGCACGCTGATCGCCACCAGCCTGCTGCTGTTCGCCGGTGCCTCAGTGATGGTGGGCCAGGCCGGGTCCATCGAGGCGTTGATTGGCTGGCGCGCAGTGCAAGGGCTTGGCGGCGGCTTGCTGATTCCCGTGGGGCAAGCCATGGCGTACCGTCACTTTCCCGCCGCCGAGCGCAGCCAGTTGACGGCGCGGGTGATGTCGGTGGCGTTGCTGGTGCCGGCGCTATCGCCAGCGTTGGGTGGGGTGATTGTCGACAGTGTTTCATGGCGCTGGATTTTCTACACCAACCTGCCCCTGGCCATGATCACCCTGCTGCTGGCCTTGCTGTGGATAAAGCCCGACGCGCCTGCGAGCGTGCGTCCGCCCTTGGACTTGGGCGCTGTGTTCAAACAAGTCGCCAGCCCGATGCTGCGCGTGGCGATGCTGGTGTACCTGTGTGTCCCCGGCGTGTTTATCGGCACCAGCCTGATCGCCATCCTTTATGTGCGCAGCCTGGGCTATGACGCCACCCAGACCGGCGCGCTGATGCTGCCCTGGGCGCTGGCCTCGGCAGTGGCAATCTACCTGAGCAAGAAACGCTTCAATCGCTACGGCCCCAAACCCTTGCTGCTGGCGGGCATGGCGCTGCAAGGTGCTGGCATCCTGTTGCTCAACGAACCCGCCCTGATCATTGCGGCCTACGCGCTGATGGGCCTGGGCGGCAGCCTGTGCAGCAGCACCGCGCAAACCCTGGCCTTTCTCGACATCCCCGCCGAGCGCATGGGCCATGCCAGCGCCCTGTGGAATATCAACCGCCAAGTGAGCTTCTGCGTCGGCGCCGCCGTGCTCAGCGCAATGCTGTCGGCCTTGGATTCCTTTGCCATAACCTTCACGATGGCGGCAGCCTTGACGCTGTTGCCACTTTTCGCCGTGCTGCGCCTGGATACCTCCAGGGTACGCGCACTGCTTCACCCCTCCAGCGAGCCTGACCATGATTGACTACAGTGATTTTTTTGAAGAAGTGATCCACACCCACGTCGAGATCGAGCAATGGTTTGCTGGGGTTGCGCCTCCCGGGACGTTGGAGAGTTTGCTCGCGCGCTTCTCACCCGAGTTCAGCATGATCGCCCCTGCGACTGGCACACGAGTGAATACGGCGGGTGTCATTGCACTATTCACCCGCCTGGGCGGGATGCGTCCAGGGCTGAAAATCACCCTGAGTGAAATGACCGGTATCGACCGCCACGCACGCGGTGCCACGGTCACGTATCGCGAGCATCAGATTGACGACAGCGGCACCCAGACCGACCGCCGCGCTACCGTGGTATTCGAAAAGCAGGCCAGTGGTGCGCTGTTGTGGCGCCACTTGCACGAGACTTTTGTAGCGCCATGAGATAACCGCCCAGCCGCTTCCTACAAAAAACAGCGAACGGCCTGACATCATTCCAAGGAAGCTATCCCCAGGCTCTTTCACCTCTGCTTAAGCACAGGTGAAAGGATGCCCAGCCATTTCCTGAGAAGCGGTGTGCCGGATGCGCACACCACGACTCGCCAGCGGCTAATCAGTCTGCTGGACCTGCCCAAACTCTATAGAACCATTGACGCTGACCCGGCCATCGTCGGCGCCGGCGTAGTGCATATCGGCAGTGATTATCAGGTGACGGTGCTGCGTGAGTTTGTACCGCTGTGCAGTATCAGACCCAAGCGGGTGATTCTGCGGGAGATAGCGGAGCCAGTGATGACTGCCGATGACTATGCAGAGTTGACGGCGAATTCGCCTCGTGAATCTCAGCTATGGCGGGAAGCATCGGGGCTGGCGACTTCCTGCGCAGGGGCAGTGGTTGGCTTCATCATTGCGAAAACGGGAATCGCGGCAGCGCCATTCAGTGGGGGGACCAGTCTGACCGTGACCTACATTGCTTACAGCGCTACGGCTGCCAGCGCCTTGCAGTGTGCAAATAGTTCCTGGAGAACCACCAACGAATTAATCAACCCCCAATTGCGTTTGGGCATTCTCACTCAAATAAAAGACCAAGTGGGAGCTACTTTGGCCATTGGTAGCAGCACCTTTTTCGGAAACATCAACCACATAATCATCGCCCTGTATGAAGAACTCTCAGAATATGACTTATAGCGTCGATCCCTTCCGTGAATATCGAATTTGGCGCCGTTACGCCTATCGATTCTTACCGTCATTCGGTAGCGCTCTGCTGCTTGGCCTGAACAATATTGCTATAAACATGGCGCTCAGCCTGTCGTACTACGCAAAAGCCAATCATCTACCGACTGAGTTTTCGTTCGGAACCGGTATGGCACTTTGTCTGATTTTTTTTGTAGGCCAAGTGATGTTGTGTGAAGGATTCAGGCATGCGCCTCGAATACTCATACCTATCGCCATCGTGAATATCCTGCTCGCGATAAGCTATCTAGCTAGTCACCCAGCGACACTGCTCAACTTATCCCCTCTGATCACATCCCTGCTCTACATCCTGATCCTAAATTCGAAGAGTCATCGCCGATACACCAGCATGTTGAGGGTAAAGCGTCGGCGCAAAATCAGGGCAAATGCGCCATTCCCTTAGTCCCACTGTTCAGTTTGGCGCCGATTTTACAATCACCGTGCAGGTAATCCCGGCCGCCAACAGCACGCCTTCCGGCACTTCATCAATGTGAATCCGCACCGGCACACGCTGGGCCAACCGCACCCAGTTGAAGGTCGGGTTTACATCGGCGATCAGTTCTCGGCTCTCGGGGTTATCGCGGTCGTAAATACCGCGCGAGATGCTTTCCACATGGCCCTTCAAGGTCTCGCCGCTCATCAATTGCATATCGGCTGTGTCACCCACCTTCACATGGGGCAGTTTGGTTTCTTCAAAGAAGCCGTAGACCCAGAACGAATTCATATCCACCACAGCCATCTTCGCCTCGCCAATACGCGCATAGTCGCCGCGATGCACATTGAGGTTGGTGACGTAGCCGTCCACCGCCGCCAGCACTCGTGTGCGCTTCAAGTTGAGTTCGGCGGCCTCCAGTTGCGCCAGGGCGTGCTGATAATCGGCCAGGGCCGAGTCGGCGATGTTGCTGGCGTCGTCGCGGTTCTCCTTGGAGATCACCAGGGCGTCCAGGTCGGCACGGCGGTGAGCGTTGACCTTGCGCATTTCCCAGGTGGCCTTGCGTGAGGCCACCAACGATTGCGCTTGCTTGACGGCAATGCGGTAGTGCTCGGGGTCGATCTGCATCAGCAGGTCGCCTTTTTTCACCAACTGGTTATCACGTACCGGCACGTCCACCACTTCACCGGTGACGTCAGCCGCCACATTGATAATGTCGGCGCGCACCCGGCCATCGCGGGTCCACGGCGTTTGCATGTAGTGCACCCACAACGTGCGGCCAATCCAGATCGCCAACGCCAGAACCAGCAAGGTGGCGAGCAGGCTGAAGAACTTTTTCATCGGGGCATTCTCAACGGTAGACGCTCAGCGCCAGGGCGCCGAACAGGCAAGCGAACAGGCTCAGGCGCAGCAGCGCCGGGTGCCAGAAAAACCGATACAGGTCGAACCCGGCCAGGAAGCGGTCAACCGCCCAGGCCAGCCCCGCGGCGATCAGGAACATCAGGGTCATGGTCGGCATATAGATGCCGTGGAATGCAATTTCACGAGGCATTCGGGGCTCCTTTGAGGGCGGCCAGAGGCGATTGCGGGTCCAGCAACGAGGTGCGAATAAAGTGCAGGTAGCTCTTCACCCGGCGCAGGGCCGAGGTGTCGAAGTGCGGGGCGAAGGGTTCGTCGGTGGCCTGCACGCGGCTGATCGCATGGTCGACGGCAATCAACCCGCGCTCCAGGTTGCTGGCGCTGGGTTGCAGGAACAGCCGCACCAGCGAGCGCCCCATCACACGGATCGCCTGGCGCCACGGCTGGGACTCGGCATACGCCGGGTGCACCGGCAAAATCGCCTGCTCCTTGCGCAGCTCGATGATCGCGTGGCCGACCTCCAGCACCACGAACATCCAGCGCAGCAAATCGCGCTGCACCTGCGGCTGGCCGGCCGCGAGGCCATACGCCTGGTGCAGCAGGTCGCGGGTGCGGCTTTCAAAGCTCGACGCCAGGCCCTTGAGCTTGCCGCTGATGGCATACACCACTTGCTCACGCAGGTCTTGTTCCAGGCGGCGCCACAACCAGCGGCTATTGGGCGGCAGAATGATCGCCCCCGCCGCCGCGCACACCAGCATGCCGATGACCATGGCGATGTAGTCGTTGATAAAGGTGTAGGGGTTGTAGACCGTGAGGTTGTCCGGCACCGAACCGGTGCTGAAGAAGATCAGCAGGCCTACGCCCACACCGGCATATCGCGGGCGTGAAGACAGAAAGGCACCAAAGATGATCACCGGCGCGAGCATCACGCACAGCAACGGGAAGCCATCGATCCAGGGGAACACGAAGAACATTTCGACAAAGCCGACCAAGGCGCCGATCAAGGTGCCGCAGGCCATCTGGAACGCCATGCGCTTGGGGTTGGGCGTGGCGGCGGACAAGCCCACCGTGGCCGCCGCGATCAGGGTCATGGTGGCGCCGCTGGGCCAGGCCGTGGCCACCCAGTAACTGCCCAGCACAACCAGGATAAACGAGGCGCGCACACCGGCAGCGGCACAGGCCAGCCAATTGGTCTTTGGCGTGTAGGCTTCGTGCCAGTCCTCCCGCGCATGGCGATGCTCGGCCAGGGACGCGTGGGTTTGTGCGTAGTTGTGCAGGTCGTCGACGAAGCGATACAGCAGCTCGTAGGCGGTGTGGAAATCCAACTGCTCGGCGTCCGTCGGGTTGTCCTCCTGAAAGCTCGCCCGCAGGCTGCGCACCTTGGCGGGCAGGCCATCCTTGTAGGCGCTCAGTTGGTTGACCAGGCGCGCGGCATCGGGGCTGGTGAGGGCGCGGCCAGAGAAGCTGTCGAGCACTTCGGCCAGGTCTTGCAGGCCGGGCTTGATCGCTGCCACCACATGGTCGGCCTCATCGGCGCGCAAGCGTTCCAGCAACTGGTGCAAGGCGTTGAAGCGTGTGGTGATGCTCATGAATTCGCTGTTGAGGCGACTGAGCCGCCCATTGCGTCGACGCATGTGCGGGTCTTCGAACACGGTGACGCTGCGCAAGCCTTCCAGGCCCACGGCTTCGGCAATAAAGCGCACGTTGCTGGCCTCGAAGCCTTCGCGCTGGCTGCGCCCGCGCAGGCCGTCCGTCACAAACAGCGCGAACACACCAAAGCGCTGGTACAACGCGTTGCGCATGGCGGCGCTGGAGGTCTGCGGCAGGATGGCGGCGCTGACCAGCGTCGAGCACAGTATCCCCAGGGAAATTTCCAACACCCGCCACACCGCCGCCATGAAGGCGCCGTCCGGGTGGGCCAGGGCCGGCAGGCCGACCATCGCCGCGGTGTAGCCGGCGAGCACAAACCCATAGGCGCGAAAGTTGCGATTGCGTGTGGCGCCAGCGGTGCAAATGCCCACCCAGATCGCCAGCGCACCGAGGAACAGTTCGGTGTTCTGCGCAAACAAGGCGATCAACAGCACCATCACCGCCGAGCCTGCCAAAGTCCCGAGGAAACGGTAGAAACTCTTGGCGAACACCTGGCCGCTCTGGGGCTGCATCACGATAAATACGGTGATCATCGCGGTGCGCGGTTGCGGCAGTTCCAGGCGCATGGCCAGCCACAGCGTCAGGAATGCGGCGACCAGCACTTTGAAGATATACACCCAGGTCACGCCATCGCTGCGTGCCCAGTCGAAGAAACCACGGCGCCACTCAAGGGAATGCAGCCAGCGCAGCGGTGTAGGCAAGGGAGTCATGAAGGCCTACTCAGTGATCAAACACGGCGAGCGCCGCCGGGGTCTTGCTTGGGCGTGTCTTGGCAGCCGTGGGCACATCGTCGCCAGCGCCGAGGCCGCCGCCCAGGGCGGTCACCAATTCCGCATGGGCGCTCAAGCGCGCCGCCTGCACCTGTTGTTCGATCTGCTGCTGGCGAAACAACAAGGTTTGGGCGTTGAGCACGTTGAGGTAGTCAGTGAGGCCACGCTGATAGGCGATCATGGCGATGTCGTAGGTTTTCTGCGCCGAGGCCACTGACTGCGCGGCGAAGGCCGATTGCTTGTCCATGGACTCGCGACGGATCAACTGGTCGCTGATGCCCTTGAGCGCATTGACCAGGGTCTGGTTGTACTGGGCCACCGCGATGTCATAGCCGGCACTGGCTTCACCCAATTGCGCACGCAGACGGCCGCCATCGAAGATCGGCAAGGTAATCGCCGGGCCGACGTTGTAGTTGAATTTCTTGCCGGCCAGAAATTCCAGCATGCCGCCGCCAGTGGCCATGTACCCGAGGCTGCCGACCAGGTCGACGTTGGGGTAGAACCCGGCGTGGGCTACATCAATGCCCCGTGCCTGGGCCGCAACCTGCCAGCGACTGGCAACCACGTCAGGGCGTTGGCCGAGCAACTGCGCGGGCAGGCTGGAGGGTAATTTCAACGGCGCGGCGAGGGCCAGGGTCGGGCGCTGCAACTGCGCGCCCTCCCCCGGGCCTTTGCCGGCCAACGCCGCCAATTGGTTGCGGCTCAGGGCGATTTCCTCGTCCAGGGCATCCAGTTGGCGATGGGTCTCCGGCAGCGGGGTTTCGGCCTGGCTGACGTCAAAGTGAGTGCCGATCCCGGCGGCCAGGCGTTTGTTGGCCAGGTCCAAGATCTGCTGTTGCTGGGCCAGGGTAGCGGCCGCGATGTCACGGTTGGCGTACTGCAACGACAGCTGGATATAGGCGCGCACTACGTTGTTTTGCAGTTCGAGCTGGGCCAGGCGCGCTTCGGCGGCACTCATGTGCGCCAGGTCGACGGCGCGTTCGGTCGTGTTGCTTTCCCGGCCCCACAGGTCGAGGGCGTAGCTCAGGCCCAGGGACGAATTGTTGTCCCAGGTGTTGGCGCCGCTCAATTCGCCGGGGCCGTAGAACTGATCCTTCGGCCAGTTATGGCGCTTGAGGGTGGTGTCGCTGTTGATCTGCAGCGACTCGGCCGACTCGGCCACCCCGGCCAGCGCCCGGGCTTGGCGCACACGGGCGGCGGCCACGGCCAGGCTGGGGCTGTTATGGGTGGCGAGCTCGACCCAACGGTTGAGCTGCGGGTCGCCGTAGGCCTGCCACCATTGGGCGGTGGGCCAGTGGGCGTCGCGGGCCGCGCTCTGGATCGCGACATCGGTGGCCAGGGTATTGGCGTTGATCGCCTGGCCTTGGGGGGCGATTCCTCCGGTTCCGATGCAACCGCTGATGACTGACGTTAAAGCCCAAACACTGAGAGTCTTCAGCTCTCTGCTGATGCGACGCGGCACGGCAAGCGAATTCCTGAGAGGGTGTTGCGCAAGAGGTGGCGCAATTCTAGGCGGCGCCAGGGAGGACGATAAG
The DNA here is from genome assembly GCF_018135665.1 of Pseudomonas sp. B2021. Lineage (NCBI taxonomy): Bacteria > Pseudomonadati > Pseudomonadota > Gammaproteobacteria > Pseudomonadales > Pseudomonadaceae > Pseudomonas > Pseudomonas sp. B2021. The sequence goes on along the minus strand of NZ_SMOF01000001.1, from coordinate 1,263,909 downwards.
CTGGTATTCCTGTGAATCTTTGTTACCGTTCAGGCGATAATCCGTTGGTAGGGATCACTCAAAGCGTAACTTTCTGTCACAATTTGCTATCTCCCTTGAGAACACTCCATGGACACTTTGCAAAACATGCGCGCCTTCAGTTGTGTGGCCGAAGCCGGCAGCTTCACCGCCGCCGCCGTGCAACTGGACACCACCACGGCCAACGTCTCGCGCGCGGTCTCCAACCTTGAGGCCCACCTGCAAACCCGCTTGCTCAACCGCACCACCCGGCGCATCGCGCTGACCGAAGCCGGCAAACGCTATTTGCTGCGCTGCGAGCAGATCCTCGCCTACGTCGAGGAAGCCGAGGCCGAAGCCAGCGACGCCCACGCGCGCCCGGCCGGGCAGTTGAAAGTGCACACCATGACCGGCATCGGCCAGCATTTCGTCATTGATGCGATTGCCCGCTACCGCCGCACCCATCCCGACGTGACCTTCGACCTGACCCTGGCCAACCGCGTGCCGGACCTGCTCGACGAGGGCTACGACGTGTCCATCGTGCTGGCCAGCGAACTGCCAGACTCAGGTTTCGTGTCCCAGCGCCTGGGCATCACCTATAGCATCGCCTGCGCCTCGCCGGACTACGTCAAGGCCAAGGGCTGCGCGCAACGCCCCCAGGACTTGCTCAACCACGCGTGCCTGCGCCTGGTCAGCCCGGTGGTCCAGCTGGACAAATGGACTTTCAACGGCCCTGAAGGCCAGGAAAGCGTGGCGATCAACAGCTCGCCGTTCCTGGTGAACTCGGCCGACGCAATGAAAACCGCGATCACCAGCGGCATGGGCGTCGGCCTGCTGCCGGTGTACGCCGCCATCGAAGGGCTGCGCAACGGCACACTGGTACGGGTGATGCCGACCTACCGCTCCCAGGAGCTGAACCTGTACGCCATCTACCCCTCGCGCCAATACCTGGATGCGAAGATCAAGACGTGGGTGGAATACCTGCGCGGTTCGTTGCCGGAGATTCTGGCGGCGCACCAGGCGGAGTTGGTGGCATATGAGTTGAGCGGTGGTTTGGGTGGTGCTCGCTTGAGTAATTGAGCCACGTATGCGGTGACCTGTTATTTGAGCAGGTCACCGTGTGCCTTGATAGGAGGTGTCACCGGACTGTAAAGGTCGTCCAGTTAGAGGTTTCTTTGTCGTCGATGAAATAAAGACAAAGACCAAGCTCGTTTTTATGCATTTTTTCAATATTTTCCTTGGGCACGGTAACAACGTAAGGTTTCACCTCGTTCACCGTAACGGGCTCGCTTCGATAGTCGCCATCCGAAGGCGTATTGCTGAACAGATGCAATACGAACTTCTGACCCGTCTGCATAGTGTCGTAATCCACCCCAACCTTCAGCCCGATCTCAGGTACTTGATCGACATACAACTCACCATTCACGATCAACTCAATCGTGGGTGCCTTCGGCAAAGCCTCGTGAGGCTCGCTGCTTGTTTTACCAGCGGCTACCAAATCCCTGACTCGCTTTATCTCATCGTCGATATTCATAAGATTGATCTCCTATCTAAGAAGGCATAAACACCGGCCTTGAAAACAAGAATAGGAGCTTACGTATTGACCGAACAGCCCGTACTTTTCACAGTTGACAGGCATTCAAACCAATGAAACAGCAGTGTTAGCGGTTAAAACCCTGCAAAACTGTTAGCGGGAATGTTAGCGTGCTCAGCATTCTTCCGTAGTCGATGAGCCCGCCTGCCATGAAAAAGACTGTCCTGGCCTTCAGCCGTATCACCCCACCGATGATCGAACGCCTGCAACAGGATTTCGAGGTAATCGCGCCCAACCCCAAGCTGGGTGACATCAACGCACAGTTCAACGAAGCCCTGCCCCATGCCCATGGTTTGATCGGCGTGGGCCGCAAGCTGGGCCGCGAGCAGCTTGAAAGCGCGAGCAAGCTGGAGGTGGTGTCCAGCGTGTCGGTAGGCTACGACAACTACGACGTGCCGTACTTCAACGAGCGCGGGATCATGCTCACCAACACCCCCGATGTACTCACCGAAAGCACTGCCGACCTGGCCTTTGCGTTGCTGATGAGCAGCGCACGGCGCGTGGCCGAATTGGATGCCTGGACCAAGGCCGGCCAATGGAAAGCCAGCGTGGGCGCGCCGCTGTTTGGTTGCGATGTGCACGGCAAGACCCTGGGCATTGTCGGCATGGGCAATATTGGCGCAGCCGTGGCCCGGCGTGGGCGCCTGGGCTTCAATATGCCGATCCTTTACAGCGGCAACAGCCGCAAGACCGCGCTGGAGCAAGAACTGGGCGCGCAGTTTTGCAGCCTGGATCAGCTGCTGGCCGAGGCGGATTTCGTTTGCCTGGTGGTGCCGTTGAGCGACAAGACCCGTCACCTGATCAGCACCCGGGAGCTGGCGTTGATGAAGCCCAGCGCGATCCTGATCAATGTCTCCCGTGGGCCGGTGGTGGATGAACCGGCGCTGGTCGAAGCCCTGCAAACCCAACGCATTCGTGGTGCCGGGCTGGATGTGTATGAAAAGGAACCGCTGGCTGAATCGCCGCTGTTCCAGTTGAGCAATGCCGTGACCCTGCCGCATATTGGTTCGGCCACCGGTGAAACCCGCGAAGCCATGGCCAATCGCGCATTGGACAACCTGCGCAGCGCGCTGCTGGGTCAACGCCCGCAGGACCTGGTGAACCCGCAGGTCTGGAAGGGCTGATACTGGAATTAATGTGGGAGCTGGCTTGCCTGCGATGACGGCCTACCAGCCGACGCCTATCTACCTGATACCCCACGATCCAACTGTGGGAGCGGGCTTGCTCGCGAAGGCGGGCTGGCAGTCAACACGGTTGGATTGTGTACATATCCATTGCTGCGGTAACGGCCGCTTAGGGTTCCGCTCTGACAGCGGGTCACTTTTGGAAAAGAGCCCGGAATGCCGGCCCAGCCAAAAGTAACCAAAAGGGCTCTTGCCCCACCACTCGGCACCTCGCTTAGGCTCGGTGTGCCCGTAAT
>NZ_SMOF01000001.1:1258183-1260858 GCF_018135665.1 Pseudomonas sp. B2021 | reverse complement strand
GCCAGCGTGGTTTAACGGGGCGCCTGAGATCAAAAGCAGATCAAGATCAAGAGCGGCTCGCTTCGCATCCTGGTTACCGGTGGCTGCGGCGAACTGCACAGTTGTGTAGATACCTATGGCCATCGCAGGCAAGCCAGCTTGCACATAAACAGTGGCCGACACAAAATCCGGTTAAAGCCCCGGCCAGCCAAGTCGATAACTCTCTATAGATCGTCATCCCTGATCCACAGAAGGTTTTTATGTCCACCACCAAAGCCCGCGCAGACTCACTCTCGCTTCTGCTCTTTACCTTGCGCAGCGGCAAGCTGATGGCCATCAACCTGTTGAAAGTCAGCGAGATCATCCCCTGCCCGCCATTGACCAGGCTGCCGGAGTCTCACCCGCACGTCAAAGGCATCGCCACCTTGCGCGGCGCTTCGTTGTCGGTGATCGACTTGAGCCGCGCCCTGGGTGAAATGCCCTTGCAAGACCCGGACGGCGGCTGCCTGATCGTCACCGATGTCAGCCGTTCCAAGCAGGGCCTGCATGTGCAGGCGGTGAGCAAAATCGTGCATTGCCTGACTACCGATATCCGCCCGCCGCCCTACGGCTCCGGCGGCAATCGGGCGTTTATCACCGGGGTTACCCAGGTGGAAGGTGGCCTGGTGCAGGTGCTGGATATCGAGAAAGTCATCCATGGCATCGCCCCGGCACCGGTTGAAGCGGCGCCGACCGACCTGACCATGGAAGAAGCCGAAGTGCTGGGCAATGCCCGCATCCTGGTGGTGGACGACAGCCAGGTGGCCTTGCAGCAATCGGTACACACCCTGCGCAACCTCGGCCTGACCTGCCACACCGCCCGCAGCGCCAAGGAAGCCATCGACGTGTTGCTGGAGCTGCAAGGCACGGTTGAACAGATCAACGTGGTGGTGTCGGACATCGAAATGTCTGAGATGGACGGCTACGCCCTCACCCGCACCTTGCGCGAAACCCCGGATTTCAAGGACCTCTACGTGCTGTTGCACACCTCGTTGGACAGCGCGATGAACAGCGAAAAAGCACGCCTGGCCGGTGCCGACTCGGTACTCACCAAGTTCTCATCCCCAGAGTTGACCAAGTGCCTGGTCATCGCCGCGCAAACCGTGGCGCAAAAGGGCCTGTAAGCCTTGGCCGAGTATTACCAGCTCCTGCGTCGCGACCTCACCGGCAGCCTGCCCGCCCCGCAGTGGCCAGCGGATACCCGGCTGGATCATTATCGCGATGAACTGGCCCCGGCGATCCATGCCGTGCTGCGCATGACCCAGGACCAGGGCGGCGGCCGTGTCGGCCACCTGGAGGAGTGGCGCCGGCAGTTCGTCACCGATGCCGAGTACGACCCGACGCTGTGCCTGGTGGCCAGTAACCGCGGCGGTATTCTCGCGGTGGCGCAATGCTGGACCAGCGCCTTTATCAAGAACCTGGCCGTCCACCCCTGTGCCCAAGGCCAAGGGCTGGGCCGCGCCTTGCTGCTGCACAGCTTCCAGGTGTTCAAGCAGCGCGGCGAACCCTATGTGGACCTCAAGGTGCTGGAGAGCAACCTGCGCGCCCGGCACCTGTATGAAAGTGCGGGCATGGAGTTTGTGCTGCGCGACATCCTATCCAAGGGCTGACCCTCACTGGCGCATAACTTGCTTCCAGAGCCCCTGAGCGGTCGATAGAGGTAAAAACCCGTCACCCCTCAGCGTGCCCTCTGACCTTGCCTGGTGACAGATCCGCCATGAACACACACTTTTCCTGCGTCGGTTGCGGCAAATGCTGCAGCGACCATCACGTGCCCCTGACCCTCGAAGAAGCCCGCAGCTGGGCGGCGGACGGCGGCAACGTCATCGTTCTGGTGGAGGGCTTTCTTGGCAACGGCCTGGGCCTGCCCCTGCAACAACGGGAACACGCCGAACGCCGTTCAGTGATCGTGCCCAGCGGCACTACCGAGGCATTTGTGGCAATCACCTTTGCCGCCTACAACGCCGGACGCTGCCGGAATCTTGACGAAGACAACCGCTGCCGCATCTACGAACGGCGCCCGCTGGTGTGCCGCATCTACCCGATGGAAATAAACCCGCATATCCCGCTGAACCCAGGCGCCAAAGACTGCCCGCCGGAATCCTGGGAACAAGGCCCGGCGCTGATCGTCGGTGGTGAATTGATGGACGCGCAACTGGCCGAACTGATTCGCCGTTCGCGCCAGGCCGATCGGGATGATGTGCAGACCAAGGAAGCCGTATGCGCGTTGCTCGGCATCCGCACGACCGCCCTCAAGGGCGACGGGTTTACCGCGTACTTGCCGGACATGCAGGCGTTTGCCCAGGCGATTGAACTGGCGATTGAACAGCCGGCGGTGGCCAATGAATGGGTGTTTCATGTGTCCGGGATGGACATCGCCGAACAGGTGCTGGATGCCGGGGCAGAAATTGCCACGGAAGTGCCGGCCAATTATGCGTTTATCTCGCTGAGAGCGGCTTAGGCCACTGCGGCCTGGCGGCATAGAGAATGACCCAATTATAGTTCGCAGCAACCCGACTAACCACGATGCGAAGCGAGCCGCTCTTGATCTGCTTTTGATCTCAAGCGCCCCGTTAAACCACGCTGGCCGGAATTCGACAGTGATTTGGGGGGTAAACCGGCAGGGATGCCGGTTTAGCCGCCCCGCGCCATGGATG
>NZ_SMOF01000001.1:1209284-1258143 GCF_018135665.1 Pseudomonas sp. B2021 | reverse complement strand
GGCGAATTACGGGCACACCGAGCCTGAGCGAGGTGCCGAGTGGTGGGGCAAGAGCCTTTTGCTTACTTTTGGCTGGGCCGGCATTCCGGCTCTTTTCAAAAGTGAGCCGCTGTCAGAGCGGAACCCCAAGTGGCCGTTACCGCAGGAATGGATATGTACACAATCCAACTGTGTCGACTGGGAGGCCGTCATCGCAGGCAAGCCAGCTCCCACATTTGGACTGCGGGGTGTCAGGTAGATAGGCGCCTCACGGGTGCAGAGCGGCACTCACACATTCGCGATCATGAATGGGGCGGCAATACATCGAGCCGATACGGCTGAAGAATGCGCTGGTACTCGCCATTCTGCATCAATTGCTCAAGCGCATGATTAAGCTCATTACGCAACGCCGTATCGGTTTTTCGCACCGCAATCGCCACGCTATTACCCAGCAGGCCCGACGACACAGGCGGCCCCATGTAATCGAAGTCCAGCCCCTGGGGCGTGTCGAGCAGGGCTTCACGGATCTCCACCGCGCCTTGCAGGGTCGCGTCGATATCGCCCGAAACCAGGCCCTGCACCAGTTGGTCGTTGAGCCAGAAACTCCTGATGATCACTCCCGCCGGCGCCCACTTCGACAGGGCAAAGGCTTCGCGATTACTGCGCACCAGCACCCCGACACGCTTGCCCCTGAGCGAGCGCCGATCAGGGCGCAGGCCCGAGGTTTTACGCGCCACCAGCCGAGTGGTGATCGGGTAGAGGTCATCGGTAAAACTCACCCGTCGCCGCCGACTGCAGGTGGGCGCCATGCCCATGATCGCGTCGAACTGCCTGGCTTCAAGGGCCGGAAAGTTTTCCATCACGACCTGGTCAACCCAGGTACAGCGCACGTTGAGCTGCTCGCACAGGGCATTGCCCAGTTCGATATTCAGCCCCACCAATTGCCCTTGGGCGTTGCGGCTTTGAAAGGGCGGAAAATGCGCGGCAACGGCGAAACGGATTTCACGCCGAGGTTGAACGTCGGCGGCGACGGCACTCGTCGAGAGCAAGAGAGCAAGCACTGCACAGAGGTGTATCAGGGCCACGGGAATGTCCTTTTCCGGAAAGCTGACTCACCACGTCCCGATGGGCGTCATCGGGACGAAGCAAACGCTGTGCAAGCTTTCAAGAATCGGTCGCGGACCTACAAGCAGAAATGTCCACGGGCGATGTAGGCAACTGCCTATAACGCACGCAACGCTTTAATCTCAGCGTTTACCCATCGAGCGGCGAGTGCCCGGAGGCGCCATGCCTGGCGTCTTGGTATGCCCGTTCTTGGCGCCGCCTTTGTACCAGGGCTGGCTGGCATTCTTGGCACCGGCCAGCTCACCCGGCTTGAAGGGGAACTTGAACGCCGGGATCTCGGCTTTTTCAACGCCGTCGGCGGTAGCCGGATCGACGAGTTCGGCCGCGTCGACAGCGGGTTGGGTTGGGGAAGTCATAAGGGCTCCGGCACAGCTAATAGGTGTAAAAGCGCGAGTATACGGGGCCTGAGCTGCCAGCAGTAACTTCAAGCGACAAGCTCACATGGCCTAGCTGTCACGGCTGTCAGTTTGCCGTCACCGTGCTGACGGCGGAACAGCGCTATAAAGGACGTTCCGAACTCCAACTTGCAGTTTGCGCCGGCGTCCTCCTATGCAGATCAAACGAAACGTGGCCCTGATGCTGGGTGCTCTCCTGATACTGGCCGTTGCAGCCTGGGCGTTAACCCGGCCGGCCAAGGCCCGCCTGGCAGCGCCTACCGCCATTCCTGTGCGGGTGGTGAGCGTGACGCAACAGGATGTGCCTCGGTTTGTCAGCGGCATCGGCTCGGTGTTGTCATTGCACAGCGTGGTGATTCGTCCGCAAATCGACGGCATCCTCACCCAACTGCTGGTCAAGGAAGGCCAATCGGTGAAGGCCGGTGACCTGCTGGCTACCATCGATGACCGCTCGATCCGCGCCAGCCTCGACCAGGCCAGGGCGCAACTCGGTGAAAGCCAGGCGCAGTTGCAAGTAGCATTGGTCAACCTCAAGCGCTACAAAGCGCTGAGCATCGACGACGGTGTGTCGAAGCAGACCTACGACCAGCAACAGGCGCTGGTCAACCAGCTCAAGGCCACGGCGCAAGGTAATCAAGCGGCCATCGATGCGGCTCAGGTACAACTTTCCTATACCCAGATTCGCTCCCCGGTCAGCGGCCGAGTGGGCATCCGCAATGTGGACGAAGGTAATTTCCTGCGCATGAGCGATACCCTGGGGCTGTTTACCGTCACCCAGCTCGACCCGATTGCCGTTGAGTTTTCCTTGCCACAGCAGATGCTGCCAACCTTGCAGGGCCTGATCGCCGCCCCCACCCGGGCCACCGTCGACGCCTACCTGGGCGCCGACACCGATGGCCAGACCGGCGACCTGCTCGGCGAAGGCCACCTGAGCCTGATCGACAACCAGATCAGCTCCACCACCGGCACCCTGCGGGCCAAGGCCGAGTTCAGCAACCCGGCGCATAAGCTATGGCCGGGGCAATTGGTGACCATCAAGATCCAGACGGCCCTCGACAAGAACGCCCTGGTGGTACCGCCGACCGTGGTGCAGCGCGGCCTGGACTCACATTTCGTGTACCGCGTAAGCGCTGACAAAGCCGAGGTGGTGCCGGTGCAGGTCGCCTACCAGAACAGCGACATCAATATCATCAAAGGCGTGCAGGCCGGCGATGTGCTGGTCAGCGATGGGCAGTCGCGGCTCAAGGCCGGCGCCCAGGTGACGGTGCTCAAGGAGCCGCCGCAAGTGATCCACACCGCCAACGCCCAGGTGCAACCATGAGCGCCAGCCGGTCGCCCTCGGCCTGGTGCGTTGATCACCCGGTCGCCACCTTGCTGCTGACTTTCGCCCTGGTGCTGCTGGGGATCATTGCCTTCCCGAACCTGGCCGTCGCGCCACTGCCGGAAGCGGAATTCCCGACGATTCAGGTCACCGCGCAACTGCCCGGCGCCAGCCCGGACACCATGGCCTCATCGGTGGCCACGCCTCTGGAGGTGCAGTTCAGTGCCATCCCCGGCATGACCCAGATGACCTCCAGCAGCGCCTTGGGCTCCAGCCTCTTGACCCTGCAATTCACCCTGGAAAAAAGCATCGATACCGCCGCCCAGGAAGTGCAGGCCGCGATCAACACCGCGTCCGGCAAGCTGCCCAGCGACATGCCGAGCTTGCCTACCTGGAGGAAGGTCAACCCGGCGGACAGCCCGGTGCTGATCCTCAGCGTCAGTTCCAGCAGCATGCCCAGCACCGAGCTGAGCGACTACGTGGAAACCCTGCTGGCGCGCCAGATCAGCCAGATCGACGGCGTCGGCCAGATCAACATCACCGGCCAGCAACGCCCGGCGATCCGCGTGCAAGCGGCCCCTGAAAAGCTCGCGGCCATCGGCCTGACCCTCGCCGACATACGCCTGGCCATCCAGCAGTCGAGCCTCAACCTGGCCAAGGGCGCGATCTATGGCGAGAACAGCGTGTCCACCCTGTCGACCAACGATCAGCTGTTTCACCCGGAGGAATACGGCCAACTGATCGTTTCCTACAAGGACGGTGCGCCGGTTCAACTGCGCGATATCGCCAAGGTTATCAACGGCTCGGAAAACGCCTACGTACAAGCCTGGTCCGGCGATACCCCAGGGGTGAACCTGGTGATTTCGCGCCAGCCCGGCGCCAACATCGTCGACACTGTCGACCGCATTCAAGCCGAGCTGCCGCGCCTGCAAGGCATGTTGCCGGCCTCGGTGCAGGTCAGCGTGTTGACCGACCGTACCAAGACCATCCGCGCCTCACTGCATGAAGTGGAGATGACCCTGCTGATCGCCATCCTGCTGGTGGTGGCGGTGATGGCGTTGTTCCTGCGCCAACTGTCGGCGACGCTGATTGTGTCTGCGGTGCTGGGTGTCTCGCTGGTGGCCAGTTTTGCCCTTATGTACGTGATGGGGTTCAGCCTGAACAACCTGACCCTGGTCGCTATCGTGATCGCCGTGGGCTTCGTGGTGGACGATGCGATTGTGGTGGTGGAGAACATCCATCGGCACCTGGAGGCCGGCCTGGGCAAGCGCGAAGCGGCGATCAAGGGCTCCGGCGAAATTGGCTTTACCGTGGTGTCCATCAGCTTCTCGCTGGTAGCAGCGTTTATTCCGCTGTTATTCATGGGCGGTGTGGTCGGGCGGTTGTTCAAGGAATTTGCGCTGACGGCCACCGCGACCATTCTGATTTCGGTCGTGGTTTCGCTGACATTGGCACCGACGCTGGCCGCCTTGTTCATGCGCGCCCCTTCCCACCCTGCCCATGCCAAGCCCACCTTCAGCGAACGCCTGCTGGCCGGCTATGCGCGCAACCTGCGCCGTGCCCTGGCGCACCAACGCAGCATGGCCGCGATCTTCGTGGTGACCCTGGCGCTGGCGGTGGTCGGCTATGTGCTCATCCCCAAGGGGTTCTTCCCGGTGCAAGACACCGGTTTCGTGCTCGGCACCAGCGAAGCGGCGGCCGACGTGTCGTACAAGGACATGGTCGCCAAGCACAAGGCCCTGGCCGAGATCGTCAAGGCCGACCCGGCGGTGCAGGCGTTTTCCCATTCGGTCGGCGTCACCGGCAGCAACCAGACCATCGCCAACGGCCGCTTCTGGATCGCCTTGAAAGACCGCAGCGAGCGCGATGTGTCCGCCAGCCAGTTCATCGACCGCATCCGCCCGCAGTTGGCGAAGGTGCCGGGCATCGTGCTGTACCTGCGCGCCGGCCAGGACATCAACCTGAGCTCCGGCCCCAGCCGCGCCCAGTACCAATATGTGCTCAAGAGCAACGACGGCCCGACGCTGAACACCTGGACCCAACGCCTCACCGAAAAACTGCGCGCCAACCCGGCGTTTCGCGACCTGTCCAACGACCTGCAACTGGGCGGCAGCATCACCCACATCAGCATCGACCGCCAGGCCGCTGCGCGCTTCGGCCTGACCGCCACCGATGTCGACCAGGCGCTGTACGACGCCTTCGGCCAGCGCCAGATCAACGAGTTCCAGACCGAGATCAACCAGTACCAAGTGATACTCGAACTGGACAGCCAACAGCGCGGCAAGGCCGAAAGCCTCAACTATTTTTACCTGCGCTCGCCATTGACCAACGAGATGGTGCCGTTGTCGGCCTTGGCCAAAGTCGACCCGCCCACAGTCGGGCCTTTGTCCATCAGCCATGACGGCATGTTCCCCGCCGCCAACCTTTCGTTCAACCTGGCGCCTGGCGTGGCCCTGGGCGATGCGGTGATCATGCTCGACCAGGCCAAGAACGAAATCGGCATGCCGAGCACAATCATCGGCAACTTCCAGGGTGCGGCCCAGGCGTTCCAGAGCTCGCTGGCCAGCCAACCCTGGCTGATCCTCGCGGCGCTGGTAGCGGTCTATATTATTCTGGGTGTGCTGTATGAGAGTTTTGTGCACCCGCTGACGATCATTTCCACCCTGCCTTCGGCGGGCCTCGGTGCGCTGATCATGCTGTGGCTGCTGGGCCAGGACTTTTCGATCATGGCCTTGATCGGCCTGGTGCTGCTGATCGGCATCGTGAAGAAAAACGGTATCTTGATGATCGACTTCGCCTTGGAGGCGCAGCGGGTACGCGGGCTGCCGCCCGAAGATGCGATTTATGAAGCCTGCGTGACACGGTTCCGGCCGATCATCATGACCACCCTTGCCGCGTTGCTCGGCGCAGTGCCGTTGATGCTCGGCGCTGGCCCGGGGGCGGAGTTGCGCCAGCCGCTAGGCATCGCGGTGGTCGGTGGCTTGCTGGTGAGCCAGGCGCTGACGCTGTTCACCACGCCGGTCATATACTTGTACCTTGAGCGTTTTTTCCACAGGCCCAAACCAGCGCTGGCGCTGGCGACCACACACTGAGGCGGTCATGCGCGTCCTGATTATTGAAGATGAAGAAAAAACCGCGGACTACCTGCACCGCGGCCTGACCGAGCAAGGCTACACCGTTGATGTAGCCCGCGAAGGCATCGAAGGCCTGCACCTGGCGCTGGAGAACGATTACGCGGTGATCGTGCTCGACGTGATGCTGCCCGGCCTGGATGGCTTCGGTGTATTGCGCGCCCTACGCGCCCGCAAGCAGACGCCGGTGATCATGCTCACCGCCCGCGAGCGCGTGGAAGACCGCATCCGCGGCCTGCGCGAAGGCGCCGACGATTATCTGGGCAAGCCGTTTTCGTTCCTGGAACTGGTGGCCCGCCTGCAAGCCCTGACCCGTCGCAGCGGCGGCCATGAACCGGTGCAGGTCACCGTCGCTGACCTGTGGATCGACCTGATCAGCCGCAAGGCCAGCCGCAACGGCCTGCGCCTGGACCTGACCGCCAAGGAGTTCTCGCTGCTCAGCGTATTGGCGCGGCGCCAGGGCGAGATCCTGTCCAAAACCGCGATTGCCGAGATGGTCTGGGACATCAATTTCGACAGCGACGCCAACGTGGTCGAAGTGGCGATCAAGCGCCTGCGCGCCAAGCTCGATGGGCCGTTCGAACACAAGCTGCTGCACACCATTCGTGGCATGGGTTATGTGCTGGAGAACCGCATGCAGGAAAACCACAGTGGTCGCTAATTCCATCGCCCTGCGCCTGAGCGGCATGTTCACCCTGGTGGCGCTGCTGATCTTCCTGTTGATCGGCGGCGCGCTGTACCAGCAGGTGGACCGTGGCCTCGGGCTGTTGCCAGGTGCCGAGCTGGATGCGCGCTACAGCGTGCTGGAATCGTCGATCAATCGCTTCGGCACGCCAGAGCATTGGGCCAAGATCAGGTCCAAGCTCAAGCTGTTGGGGGAAGAAGACAAGCGCATCCGTTTCTGGGTGGTCAGCAGTGACCCGAGCTACGAATACGGTGAACCAGATGCGCAGATTCGCGCCTTTGCCGAAGGCCCCACGGGCAAACGCGACCTGCGCTTGCCCGGTCACGATTATCCGTTCAAGGTGCTGGTCAGCCAGTTTGCCGCCAAGGACCAGCGCCCGGCGCTGCGCTTCATGATTGCCATCGACACGGAGAACTTCCGCGCCACCCAGCATCACTTGCTGGTGGCGTTGATCAGCCTGGCATTGGTGGGCGTCATACTGGCGGCACTGTTGGGGTTCTGGGTCGCGCGTATCGGCCTCAAGCCCCTGGGCAAACTCTCGGATGAGGCGCAAAAACTTGCGCCGCCGAAACTCTCCGGGCGCCTGCAATTGTCGCCCTTGCCGCCGGAACTGAGCCAATTCGTCAATTCGTTCAACGCCACCCTCGACCGGGTCGAACAGGCGTATTCGCGCCTGGAATCGTTCAACGCCGACGTCGCCCATGAACTGCGTTCGCCGCTCACCAATCTGATCGGCCAGACCCAGGTGGCTCTTACTCGCGGCCGTTCGGCAGAGCACTATTTCGAGGTGCTGCAATCGAACCTGGAAGAGCTGGAACGGCTGCGCTCGATCATCAATGACATGCTGTTCCTCGCCAGCGCCGACCAAGGCAGCAAGGCCACCAAGCTGATCGAAAGCGCCCTGGCCGATGAAGTGGCCACCACCCTCGACTACCTGGACTTCATCCTCGAAGACGCCCAGGTCGAAGTGCACGTGCACGGCGATGCCGTGGTGCAGATCGAAAAAGCCCACCTGCGGCGCGCACTGATCAACCTGCTGAGCAATGCCGTACAACATACCGCGCCGGGGCAAGTCATCGACGTGCACATTCAAGTGCAGGCACACCAAGTGACGATTGGCGTGACCAACCCCGGCGAGGCCATTGCCAGCGAACACTTGCCACGCCTGTTCGAACGCTTCTATCGGGTGGATGCCTCGCGCAGCAACAGCGGGGCCAATCACGGGCTGGGGCTGGCGATCGTCAAGGCGATTGCGTTGATGCATGGGGGGGATGTGTTTGTGCGCAGTGAAGGCGGTGGCAATACCTTTGGTATTACCCTTCCGGTCTAAACAACTCGGCCAAAAAAATGTGGGAGCTGGCTTGCCTGCGATAGCATCACCTCGGTGCGCCTGGCATACCGAGGTGTCTGCATCGCAGGCAAGCCAGCTCCCACAGGAGATCCCATCGCTCGCACTGTTGCGGTTTGGGCAATAGTTATTATCTTGTTACACTCTGTATCGCAGCGCTCGCCTGCGTTACTTTGACGCACCGATGAGCGCGGTGGCAAAGACAGCTGACCCGCTTACCCGAATTTCCCTCGACTTTTTTCCAGGGCTCTACACTGGGAATCTGTCTTAAAGCCGCTGATTTTCAGCGGCTTTTTTTTGCCGTAAAAAAAGGCCGGGCACACCCTCACGACACTGGCCGTTATGGATTGACCAAAGGAGCTTTACCGGTGAAGAACTCGCTGACGTTCACCCCGTTATTCCTCGCGATTGCAGCAACGATCGCCCCACTGGCCCACGCGGCAGACACTACCCCCAACGACGGTTTCGTCGAAGGCTCCCACCTCACCATCAACACCCGCAACTACTACATGAACCGCGACCGGCGCGATATTCATACCGATGACAGCAAGGAATGGGGCCAGGGCTTTATCGGCACTTTCGAATCCGGCTACACCCAGGGCACCGTCGGCTTCGGCCTGGACGTCAATGCCATGCTCGGCCTCAAGCTCGACGGCGGTGGCGGTACGGATGGCTCCAGCATCCTTCCGTATGGCAGCGGCAACGGCAAGGCGCCGGGTTCGTTTTCGACGGCCGGCGGCACCTTGAAGCTGCGCGCCTTCGACACCGAACTGAAAGCCGGCGACCTGCTCCTCAACAACCCGGTGATCGCCGGCGGCATGACGCGCATGTTGCCGCAGACCTTCCGTGGCGTGAGCCTGACCAACCACAGCTTCGACGGCTGGATGTTCGAAGGCGGTCAGGCCAGTTTCACCAAGCTCTACAACCAGAGCGGCCATCGGCGCATCGGCACCAGCTACGGCACGCTGCCCGCCAACACCGACAGCCAGCACCTGGACTGGGCTGGTGTGTCGTTCAGCGCGATTGAGGGGCTGACCAGCAACCTGTACGCCTCCGAACTCAAGGACGTCTGGCACCAGTATTACTACGACCTGGAATACACCTACGCCCTGAACGACCTGGTCAGCCTGACCCCCGGCCTGCACTACTACCACACTCAGGACACCGGCCAATCACTGCTGGGCGATATCGACAACAACACCTACAGCCTGCATTTCACCGTGGGGGTGGGCAACCACAGCGTCACGGCGACTTATCAGCGCGTCAATGGCAACACGCCGTTCGACTACATCACCCAGGGCGACAGCGTGTACCTGGACAACTCCCAGCAGTACTCGGATTTCAACGGGCCCAACGAGCGCTCCTGGAAGCTCAAGTACGCGTACGATTTTGCCGGCCTCGGCGTGCCCGGCCTGACGTCCGCCGTGTCGTACATCAGCGGCAAGACCGACCTGACCAAGGTCGACCCCAACAGTCGCGGCTACAGCAACTGGTACAGCGCCGATGGAAAGGACGCCAAGCACTGGGAGCGCGATATCGACCTGAAATATGTGGTGCAGGGCGGCAAGGCCAAGGACTTGGCCGTGCGCCTGCAATGGGCGACCAATCGCGGCAGCAATGGCTACTCGGCGGTGGACCGCGATGTGGATGAGTACCGCGTGATCGTGGATTACCCGATCAACGTGTTCTGAATACAGGTAGGAGCGAGCTTGCTCGCGAAAAACGTTAACGATAACGCGTGCTTCCTGAATAAACGCGGCGTCTGTGAGTTTTTCGCGAGCAAGCTCGCTCCTACAGCCATATTCAAGGGTTGCTACTACGCTAAGGGCATTCTCAACGCAAAAGTGTGCCCGATGAATTCAAGCCTTACGCGCCCGGAGCGCCTGCTGATCCTGGGCAGCACGCTCACGGTGTTGCTGATCGTTGGGGTCGTGACTGCGCTGCTGATTCGTGAACATGCCAACACCCTGCAGACGGCCAAGCGCACCGCCAATACCATCACGCAATTGATCGACGCTGACGTGCTGCGCAATGTCGAACTTTACGACATGGCCCTCAAAGGCTTGATCAGCGCCACCGAGCGCACCGACCTGCAAGATGTTTCAGAGAGCATCCGTCATTTGGTGCTGTTCGATCGTTCCGCTGCGGCGCCCTACAAGGGCGATATCCTGCTGTTGGACCCGGCCGGCGAGGTGATTGCCGATTCGTCCCTGCTTACGCCCAAGCTGGGTAACTTTGCCGACCGTGACTATTTTCAGGCCCACCGCAACAACCCCGACCTGGGCTTGTATATCAGCCGCCCGTTCATGGCCCGCTGTCAGTGTGACGACCCCTGGCGCATCGCGTTCAGCCGTCGCGTTTCGTCAGCGGACGGGCGTTTTCTGGGGGTGGCGGTCGCCTCCATGCGCCTGTCGTACTTTCATCAGTTGTTCAGCAGCTTGAACATCGGCAACAACAGCACCATCAACCTGCTCAACCACCAAGGCATCCTGCTCGCGCAAGAGCCTTTGCTGGAAGTGGACATCATCGATAAGGACCTGAGCCAGCGCCCGAATGTGGCGCGCATGCTGCGCGAACGGGACGGCAGCTTCCAAAGCATCTCCAGCGTCGATCGCCAGGCACGGCTCTACAGCTTTTCCAATGTGGGCGACTTGCCGCTGATCGTGGCAGTGGCCTTGTCCAGCGATGAAATGTTCGCACCCTGGCGACGTGCGGCGTGGCTGGTCAGCATCGCGACCGGAGTGTTGTGCGTGGGCTTGTTATGGCTGACCTGGGCACTGTGCATGGAGCTGCGCCGCCGCCATCGCGCCGAGCAGGTGCTGTCAGAACTGGCAGCCACCGACGCCCTTACCGGCCTGGCCAACCGCCGCACCCTGGACGAACGCTTGCGGCTGGAATGGGACCGGGCACAACGCTCGACCGAGTCGTTGAGCGTGTTGATGATCGATGTGGACCACTTCAAGGCCTTCAACGACCGTCATGGTCACCAGGGCGGCGATGAGGCGTTGCGTACAGTCGCACAGGTGATCGCCAGCCATATCCGCCGCCCTGCCGACCTGGCGGCGCGTTACGGCGGTGAAGAATTCGCGGTGGTGCTGCCCAATACCGACGCCAAGGGGGCGTGGGTGATCGCCGAGCATATCCGCGAGGGGGTCCAGCACTTGCCGAGAGTGGTCGGGGACGAGCAACCGATCACCTTAAGCATCGGCCTGAGTACCTGGCAGAAGCACAGCCGTATTTCCCTTGAAGACCTGCTGCTCAAGGCTGACCAAGCGTTGTATCAGGCCAAGCACAGCGGCCGTAACCGGACAATGGATGTTTCAAAGACCTCAAACTGATGAGGTCAATTGTGAGAGCTGGCTTGCCTGCGATCGCGGTGGGTCAGCTACCTATAAGCTAACTGGCAGGCCGCTATCGCAGGCAAGCCAGCTCCCACATTTGGATATTCGTCAGGCATAAAAAAAGGCCACCCGAAGGCAGCCTTTCAAAACTAAAGAAAGAGAGTTGTTACTTACACCGCCGCAACGGGACGCATGTAAGAGATCGGTGCGGTGCTGGCATCTTCGAAGGTCACGACTTCCCAAGCGTCTGTCTGCTCAATCAACTTGCGCAGCAGCTGGTTGTTAAGGGCGTGGCCCGACTTGAAGCCTTTGAACTCGCCTATCAGGCTATTGCCCAGCAGGTAGAGGTCACCGATTGCATCGAGGATCTTGTGCTTCACGAATTCGTCTTCATAGCGAAGGCCGTCTTCGTTCAGTACACCATCCGCGTCGACCACGATGGCGTTTTCCACGCTGCCGCCGAGTGCGAGGTTGTGCTTGCGCAGGTACTCGATGTCACTCATGAAACCAAAGGTACGGGCGCGGCTGACTTCTTTTACGAACGAAGTGCTGGAAAAATCCACGCTTGCACTTTGGGTGCGGTCACGGAATACCGGGTGATCGAAATCGATCTCAAAGCTCACTTTAAAGCCTTCGAACGGGACGAAGGTGGCGCGCTTGTCGCCGTCTTCTACTGTCACTTCCCGCAGAATGCGAATGAACTTCTTGGCTGCGTCCTGTTCTTCCAGGCCGGCAGATTGAATCAAGAATACGAAGGGGCCAGCGCTGCCATCCATGATCGGGACTTCGGACGCGGAGAGCTCGACGTAGGCGTTATCGATGCCCAGGCCAGCCATGGCCGAGAGCAAGTGCTCCACCGTGTCCACTTTGACGTCACCGTTGACCAATGTGGTCGACATAGTGGTTTCGCCAACGTTTTCCGCGCGAGCAGGAATCTGCACCACAGGGTCCAGGTCGGCACGCACAAACACGATGCCGGTGTCGACAGGTGCAGGCTTGAGGGTCAGGTATACCTTCTCCCCGGAGTGCAGACCTACACCTGTGGCACGAATAATATTCTTCAGGGTGCGTTGTTTAATCATGGCTTGGACCGCTTCAGCGCAAATTGCGAACTGGTATCAACAAAGGCTGGCGATAATAGCAGACCAGACCTTTGCTGAACACCAATCACCTTCATAGCCCTGATACATTCCATTAATCGGCCTGACGACGCAGGAATGCCGGGATGTCCAGGTAGTCCAGGTCATCTTGCGGATTCGGGCTACGGGACGCCGCAGCACCGGCCTGAGCCTGGTTGCGCATCACGGTCGGACGGTCCAGGTCACGGTAGTTCACCGACGGCAGTTCCTGGCGAGCAGGGGCTGGAGCGGCGGCTGCCTGGCTGGCCTGGCTGGTGTGCAGGGTGTTGTCGATGACCTTCACTGGCTTCTCGATTTTTGCACCCAGGCCGGTGGCAACCACGGTTACATGCAGCTCATCGCGCATGTCCGGATCGATAACGGTACCGACTTTGACCATGGCGTGCTCGGAAGCGAAGGCTTCGATGATGCTACCCACGTCGGAGTACTCACCCAGGGACAGGTCGGGACCGGCGGTGATGTTCACCAGGATGCCGCGTGCACCTTGCAGGTTAACGTCTTCGAGCAACGGGTTGCGGATGGCCGCTTCGGTGGCTTCGCGTGCACGGTTCGGACCGCTGGCGCAGCCAGTGCCCATCATCGCCATGCCCATTTCGCTCATGACCGTACGTACGTCGGCAAAGTCGACGTTGATCATGCCTGGGCGCTTGATGATGTCGGAGATACCGCGAACGGCACCGGCCAGTACATCGTCAGCCTTGGCGAAGGCAGACAGCAGGCTGGCATCCTTGCCCAGGATGGTCAGCAGTTTCTCGTTGGGGATGGTGATCAACGAGTCGACGCTTTCAGACAGCAGACGGATACCTTCGTCGGCGATCTGCATGCGCTTGCGGCCTTCGAACGGGAACGGACGCGTCACGACAGCAACGGTCAGAATCCCCATTTCCTTGGCCACTTCGGCAATGATCGGTGCAGCACCGGTACCGGTACCGCCGCCCATGCCGGTGGTGATGAACACCATGTTGGTGCCTTGCAGCACTTCGGCAATACGCTCGCGGTCTTCCAGGGCGGCTTGACGGCCGACTTCCGGATTGGCGCCAGCGCCGAGGCCCTTGGTCACCGCGGTGCCCAATTGCAGGATGGTCCGCGCGCCGATGCTTTTGAGCGCCTGGGCATCAGTGTTGGCGCAGATGAACTCAACGCCTTCAATGTTGCTCTTGACCATGTGGTTGACAGCGTTGCCGCCGCCACCGCCGACACCGATTACTTTGATAACCGGGCTAGCGGGGATATTGTCTACGAGTTCGAACATGTTCCCTCTCCTTTCATTTTCTCTAGTTTTTTCGCCTACTGCTTGTTGCGGGTGTTGCGGTGTCGCGGTAAATCTTTAGAAATTGCCTTTTACCCAAGCCTGCAGCCGCTCGAACAACGGCGCTTTCGCCTCGTCGTCGCTGCGGTAGCTGTCACGGATGCTCGGGCCCGACAGGGAAATGCCGTCGGTCTGCTTTTGCAGCCCGTACAACAGCAAGCCCACACCGGTGGAATAAATCGGGTTGCGCACTACGTCGCCCAGGCCTTTCACGCCATGGGGCACGCCCAGGCGCACCGGCATGTGGAAGATCTCTTCGGCCAACTCGACCGCGCCTTCCATCTTCGAGGTACCACCGGTCAGCACGATGCCGGCCGGGATCAAATCTTCGTAGCCGCTGCGGCGCAGTTCAGCCTGGATCAGGGTGAACAGCTCGTCGTAACGTGGCTCGACCACTTCGGCCAGGGCCTGGCGCGACAGCTCGCGCGGTGGACGGTCACCCACGCTTGGCACCTTGATGGTCTCGCCGGCACCGGCCAGCTTGGCCAGGGCGCAGGCGTAGCGGATCTTGATTTCTTCGGCGTACTGGGTCGGTGTGCGCAACGCCATGGCGATGTCGTTGGTGACCTGGTCGCCGGCAATCGGGATCACCGCGGTGTGACGGATCGCACCCTCGGTGAAGATCGCGATGTCGGTGGTGCCGCCGCCGATATCCACCAGGCACACGCCCAGCTCTTTTTCGTCGTCGGTGAGTACCGAGTAGGCCGAGGCCAACTGCTCGAGAATGATGTCGTCGATTTCCAGGCCGCAGCGGCGCACGCATTTTTCAATGTTCTGTGCGGCGTTGACGGCGCAGGTCACCACGTGAACCTTGGCTTCCAGACGCACGCCCGACATGCCCAGGGGCTCGCGCACGCCTTCCTGGTTGTCGATCACGTAGTCCTGCGGCAGGGTGTGCAGCACGCGCTGGTCCGCCGGGATCGCCACGGCCTGGGCAGCGTCGAGCACGCGCTCAAGGTCGGCCGAGCTGACTTCACGGTCGCGGATCGCCACGATGCCGTGGGAGTTCAGGCTGCGGATGTGGTTGCCGGCCACGCCGACGAACGCCGAGTGAATCCGGCAACCGGCCATCAGCTGCGCTTCTTCGATGGCGCGCTGGATCGATTGCACGGTGGACTCGATGTTCACCACCACGCCCTTCTTCAGGCCCCGGGACGGATGCGTGCCAATACCGACGATTTCGATCGCGCCGTCTTCCCCGACCTCGCCCACCAGCGCCACCACCTTGGAGGTGCCGATATCGAGACCGACGATCATTTTGCCGCTTTGCACGTTTGCCATGGGTCCTGCCTCTTCTTAATTCTTCGCGACAGCGGGTTGTGCTGCCGTGGGCGCAGCCGGTGTACGCCAGCCGACGGCCAGGCCGTTGGCGTAACGCAGGTCGACGCTCGCAATGTTCGTAATCTGTTCTTTCAAGGTTTTTTCATAGATGGCAATAAAGCGGCGCATCTTTTCCACCAAGCGGTCGCGTCCCAGCAACAACTCGATGCCCGGGCCGGAACTGCCTGCCCCGGTCGTCAAAAACCAGCTGCCCCGCTCACGCAATTCCAGGCGTGCAATGGAGAAGCCCAGTGGCCGCAGCATCTGGCTCAAGGCCTGGTACTGCTGCATCACTTGCTGCTGCGCCCGCTGCGGCCCGAACAGCTGCGGCAGGTGTTCATAGTTGGCCAGCTCACGCGGGGTGAACGCCTGGCCCTGGTTGTTCAACAGCGCTTCATCGCCCCAACGGGCCACGGGCAGTTGTTCTTCCAGGCGGATCGTCACCTGGTCCGGCCATACACGGCGAACTTCGGCGTGGGCGATCCACGGCATCTGTTCCAGCTCCGAGCGCATGCCCGCCAGGTCGATGGTAAAGAAGCTCGCCGCCAGGTATGGGCCGATGCGCTGCTGTACCGCTTGCTGGCTGATGTAGCTCAAATCGCCCTGCACGCTGATCTTGGTGATCGGCCGGTCGGCATACGGCAACAGGCGCTGCGCGCCTTCGTACGTACCAAAGCCCAACACCACCAGCAGCACCGGCCAGAACAGCGCCTTGATAAAACCAAAGTTGGCTTTTGGCAGGCGCGAAGACATCGGCTCTTTAGCCACCATTCGGCTTGCACCCCGTGGCACCGGCTTGCGGCTCGGTGCTTGTGGGGGCTGATGACGAAGCGATGCGCCGTTCATGTGTTTAGCCTCTTGGCTCAATGCTGTCGGCCAGGATCGCCAGCACTAACTGCTGGAAATCCAGACCGGCGGCACGGGCTGCCATGGGAACCAGGCTGTGGTCGGTCATGCCCGGTGCGGTGTTGACTTCAAGGAACCAGAAATTCCCTTGGTCATCCTGCATCACGTCTGCCCGCGCCCAACCGGCGATACCCAGCGCCTCACAGGCTTTCGCCGTGAGGTCCATCAATTCTTGTTCCTTGGTTGCTTCGAGGCCGCATGGGATCCGGTACTGAGTATCGGAAGCCAGGTACTTGGCGTCGTAGTCATAAAAGGTGTGGGGCGTGCCCAAAGCGATGGGCGGCAATACCTGGCCACGCAGGGTGGCGATGGTGTACTCGGGACCGGAAATCCACTGTTCCACCAACACTTGCGAATCGTAGGTACTTGCCGCTTTCCATGCGTCGATCAATTCGGCGGCCGAGTTCACTTTGGCCATGCCGATACTGGAGCCTTCATGGGCAGGTTTGACGATCAAAGGCAGGCCCAGTTCCTTGGCCGCAGAAATACAATCGTCTTCGCTGCACAGTACGGCGTGACGCGGGGTCGGAATGCCCAGGCTGTGCCACACCTGCTTGGTGCGCAACTTGTCCATCGCCAAGGCCGAGGCGAGGATGCCGCTGCCGGTGTAAGGGATGCCGGCGCACTCGAGCAGGCCCTGCATGCTGCCGTCTTCACCGCCACGGCCGTGAAGAATGAGAAAGGCACGGTCGATCTTCTCGGCCTGCAGGCGGGCGAGAAAATCATCGCCCACATCGATACCGAACGCGTTCACGCCAGCACTTTGCAGCGCCTCAAGCACCGCATTGCCGGACTTGAGCGACACTTCGCGCTCGGCGCTCTTGCCGCCGAACAGCACGGCGACGCGACCGAAGTCGGCAGGCGCAAGGGTGGAAAACAGGGAGCCGTAGTCAGTGATCATTTCAACTTCCCCTTGGCCGCGGCTGCAAACAGCGGGCTCGCCAGCAACTTGGGCGCAAGGCCACCGATATCACCGGCGCCCTGGCACAGCAGGATGTCGCCGGCACGCAGCAGCGGCTTGACGATAGGCGCCAGGTCCACGCCACGCTCGATGTAGATCGGGTCCAGCTGGCCGCGCTGGCGGATGCTGTTGCACAGCTTGCGGCTGTCAGCGCCCGGGATCGGTTCTTCACCGGCCGGGTAGACTTCCATCAGCAACAGGACGTTGGCATCGGCCAGTACATTGACGAAATCGTCGTACAGGTCGCGGGTGCGGCTGTAGCGGTGCGGCTGGTACACCATCACCAGGCGGCGCTCCGGCCAGCCACCGCGCACGGCCTTGATCACGGCCGCCACTTCGGTCGGGTGGTGGCCGTAGTCGTCCACCAGCATCACGTCACCGCCTTCAACCGGCAGTTGGCCGTAAACCTGGAAGCGACGGCCCACACCGGCAAAGCGCGACAGGCCCTCGACGATGGCTTCATCGCTGACGCCTTCATCGGTAGCAATGCAGATGGTCGCCAAAGAGTTCAGCACGTTGTGGTTGCCCGGCATGTTCACCGACACGTCCAGCGGCTCGCGGTCGGGGCGCAGCACGGTAAAGAAGGTTTGCATGCCTTCCTGGCGCACATTGATTGCGCGCACGTCGGCATCTTCGCTGAAGCCGTAGGTCACGGTCGGGCGCTTGACCTGGGGCAGGATTTCACGCACCACCGGGTCGTCCAGGCACACCACCGCCAACCCGTAGAACGGCAGGTTGTGCAGGAAGTCGACGAAGGTTTTCTTCAATTTGTTGAAGTCACCGTCGTAGGTCGCCATGTGGTCTTCGTCGATGTTGGTGACGACGGCGACCAGCGGTTGCAGGTGCAGGAAGCTCGCGTCACTTTCATCGGCTTCGGCGATCAGGTAGCGGCTGGTGCCGAGCTGGGCATTGGTGCCAGCTGCATTCAGGCGGCCACCGATGACGAAGGTCGGGTCCAGGCCACCGGCGGCGAACACCGAGGCGATCAGGCTGG
The DNA here is from genome assembly GCF_018135665.1 of Pseudomonas sp. B2021. Classification (NCBI taxonomy): domain Bacteria; kingdom Pseudomonadati; phylum Pseudomonadota; class Gammaproteobacteria; order Pseudomonadales; family Pseudomonadaceae; genus Pseudomonas; species Pseudomonas sp. B2021. The sequence continues at coordinate 1,240,189 of NZ_SMOF01000001.1, read as the reverse complement.
TGGTGGTGGTCTTGCCATGGGTACCGGCGACGGCGATGCCGTGGCGATAGCGCATCAGCTCGGCGAGCATCTCGGCACGCGGCACCACTGGAATACGGCGTTCAAGGGCAGTGGCCACTTCCGGGTTGGAGGTGTTCACGGCACTGGACACCACCAGCACGTCGGCCTCGGCAGCGTTCTCGGCACGGTGGCCGATAAAGATCTGCGCACCGAAGGACTTCAGGCGATCAGTGACCGGCGACTCTTTCAAGTCCGAGCCGGACACCTGGTAGCCCAGGTTCAGCAACACTTCGGCAATCCCGCACATGCCCACGCCACCGATACCGACGAAGTGAATACGGCGGATGCGGCGCATCTCGGGTTGCGGCATGGCTTTCTGATTCTCAACCATGGGCCACCTCCAGGCAGATATCGACCACGGTACGGGTTGCGTCAGGTTTGGCCAGGCGGCTTGCGGTGCTCGCCATGCTGTTGAGTCGTTCCGGTTGCATCAAAACCTCGGTCAGGCGAGCGGCCAAATCGGCGGCGCCAGTCGTTCTTTGCGGCAGCAGGAAGGCAGCGCCCTCCCCGGCCAAATATTCGGCGTTGCGGGTCTGGTGATCGTCGATGGCGTGGGGCAAAGGCACCAGCAAGGACGGCAGACCGGCGGCCGCCAGTTCACTGACGGTCAGCGCACCAGCGCGGCAGACCACCAGGTCGGCCCAGCCATAGGCTTGGGCCATGTCTTTGATGAAGGGCTGTACATTGGCCTCTACACCGGCCTCGCGATAACGCGCGGCGGTGACTTCATCGTGGTTCTTGCCGGCCTGGTGGAAGATCTCCGGGCGCACATCCTCAGGAAGTTGCGCAACGGCTTCAGGCAGCAATTTGTTCAGAGGCTCGGCGCCCAGGCTTCCGCCCAGGATCAGCAGGTGTGCCTTGCGCCCCGCCAGCGCGTCACGCGCAATGGCCATGAACAGTTCGGTACGCACCGGGTTGCCGGTGGTGCGAAGCTTGTCGGAGGCGGCGAAGGTTTTCGGAAAGGCTTCACACACCCGCGCAGCCAACGGCACCAGCAGGCGGTTGGCGGTACCGGCGACGGCGTTCTGTTCGTGGACGATCACCGGCACGCCCGCGAGTTTCGCCGCGACGCCACCGGGGCCGGTCACATAACCGCCAAAGCCGAGCACACACACTGGCTTGAGCTCGCGAATGATCTTGCGCGCCTGCATGACCGCCTTGAGCAGCACGAACGGCGCCTTGAGCAGGGACAACTTGCTCTTGCCACGCAAACCGGTGACGTTGATCAAATGCAGCGGCAAGCCGGCATTAGGCACCAATTCGTTTTCGATGCCACGGGGTGTACCCAGCCAGTGCACGGTGTAGCCACGGTTCTGGAATTCACGGGCGCAAGCCAGGGCCGGGAACACATGCCCCCCGGTGCCGCCTGCCATGATCAGCACATTAGCGCCCATGGGTCGGCTCCTCGGCGAAGTCGCTCTCGCTGAACTCCATCTCTTCGCTGCCCAGGTGGGTACGACTCTCCCACTCGATACGTAGCAGCAAGCCGAGACAGGCGCAGCAAATCACCAACGAACTGCCGCCGTAACTGAGGAACGGCAAGGTCAGGCCCTTGGTCGGCAGCAGGCCGACGTTCACGCCGATGTTGATCAGGAACTGGCCGATCCACAGGAAGGCCAACCCATAAGCCACGTAGGCAGCGAAGAACTGCTTGGCCTTCTCGGCCCACAAGCCGATGTACATGGCGCGCACGCAAACGAACACAAACAGCGCAACGGTGCACAGCGATCCCACCACACCCAACTCCTCGGCCAATACCGAGAACACGAAGTCGGTGTGGGCTTCCGGCAGGTAGAACTGCTTCTGCACACTGTTGCCCAGGCCCACGCCCAGCCACTCGCCGCGACCGAAGGCGATCAGCGCCTGGGTCAACTGGTAGCCGGAGCCGAACTGGTCGGACCAGGGGTCGGTGAAGGTGATCAAACGCGCCATCCGGTAGGGCTGCGCCTGCACCAGGATGGTCACCGCCGCGACCGCCAGCACCACCATCAAGGTGAAGCGGAACAGCCCGACGCCACCCAGGAACAGCATCGCGGCGGCGGCGCCCATCATCACCACCGTGGCCCCGAAGTCGGGTTCCATCAGCAACAGGCCAGCCATGGGCAGCAGCACGATGAACGGCTTGAAGAAGCCCATCCAGCTTTCGCGTACTTCTTTCTGGCGGCGCACCAGGTAACCGGCGAGGTAGATCACCACGAACACCTTGGCGATTTCCGAAGGCTGCACGTTGAACGCGCCGAAGCCGATCCAGCGCATTGAACCGTTCACCTCGCGGCCAATGCCCGGCACGATCACCATGACCAGCAAGCCGAACGCACCGATCAGCATCAGCCAACCCAGACGCTGCCAGGTGGCAATCGGGATCATCATGGTGACGATGCAGGCGCCCAGGCCGATCACCAGGTACACCAGGTGACGGATCATCATGTACAGCGTGTTGCCCGACTGCACGGCAGCCACTTCGGAGGACGCCGAGGTGATCATCACCAGGCCCAGGCCGAGCAGCGCCAGGCAACCGGCGAGCATAGGGAAATCAAGGTCAATGCCGCGCCCGGTAATGATCGGCGACGGGTAGGGCTTGATGATGTTTCTCAGGTTGAGGCTCATGCCAAAGCCTCCACGGCGCGGGCGAACAGGTGGCCGCGCTCTTCATAGTTCTTGAACATGTCGAAGCTGGCGCACGCGGGCGACAGCAACACCGCATCGCCGGGCTGGGCCAGGGCTTTGCACTGGGCAATGGCGTCGTCCAGGGAAGCTGCGCGTACTTGCGGTACAGCGTCACCGAGGGCGGCGGCGATCAGGTCCGAATCGCGGCCCATCAGCACCACGGCGCGGCAATGGGCGGCCACTGGCGCTTTAAGGTCCTTGAAGTCGGCACCCTTGCCATCACCACCGGCGATCAGCACCAGCTTGCCGTCGATATCGGCACCCAGGCCTTCGATGGCCGCCAGGGCCGCACCGACGTTGGTGGCTTTGGAGTCGTTGTAATAGCTGACGCCATTGAGGTCGCGCACCCACTGGCAGCGATGCTCAAGCCCGGCAAAGGTGCGCAGGCTGGCGAGCATGGCGTCGAATGGCAGGCCAACCGCGTGACCGAGCGCCAAGGCCGCCAGGGCATTGGACTGGTTGTGTGCGCCACGGATCTTCAGTTCGCGTACCGGCATCAGGTTCTGGAATTCGAACGCCAGGTATTTCTCGCCGTTCTCTTCACGAATGCCGAAGCCTTTGAAGTCCGGTTTGCCCAGGCCGAACGTCCAGCAGGGCATGCCCTCGCCCATCAGCGGACGGCTCAGGGCATCCTGACGGTTGACGACAAATTGCCTGGCGCCACGGAAAATCCGGTGCTTGGCCAGGTGATAAGCCGGCAGGCCGCTGTAGCGGTCCATATGGTCTTCGCTGACGTTCAGTACCGTCGCCACTTCGGCGCCCAGGTCGTGGGTGGTTTCCAACTGGAAGCTCGACAATTCCATCACGTACAGCTCGACGTCGTCGCTGAGCAGGTCCAGGGCCGGCACGCCAAGATTGCCGCCGACAGCCACACGCTTGCCCGCCGCCGCCGCCATCTCGCCGACCAGGGTGGTGACGGTGCTTTTGGCGTTGGAACCGCTGATGGCCACGATCGGTGCCTTCGCGTTGCGCGCGAACAGGTCGATATCGCCGGACAACTTCACGCCACGGGCCGCCGCCGCTTGCAGGGCCGGTGTCGCCAGGGCCAGGCCCGGGCTCACGTAGAGCTCATCGGCACGGCACAGAAACTCGACATCCAGCTCGCCACAACGCACTTCCACGTGCGGGTAGTCACGGCGCAGCGTGACCAGCTCCGGTGGATTTTCCCGCGTATCGGCCACAGCAAACGACGTGCCCCGGTTCGCCAGGAAGCGAACCAGGGACATGCCGCTCTTGCCGAGGCCGACAACGATGCGGAAGTGGTCTGAAGCGATCAGGGACACTCGTTTCTACCTCAGTTTCAGGGTGGCAAGGCCGACCAGTACCAGAATCACGGTGATGATCCAGAAGCGGACAATCACGCGTGGCTCAGGCCAGCCCTTGAGTTCAAAGTGGTGGTGAATCGGCGCCATGCGGAACACGCGGCGCCCGGTCAACTTGAAGGACGCGACCTGGATGACCACCGACAGGGTTTCCATCACGAACACGCCGCCCATGATGAACAGCACGATTTCCTGGCGAACGATCACCGCGATGGTGCCCAAGGCCGCGCCCAGCGCCAGTGCGCCGACGTCGCCCATGAAGACTTGTGCCGGGTAGGTGTTGAACCACAGGAACCCCAGGCCGGCACCGATCAGCGCGCCGCAGAACACGATCAGTTCACCAGCGCCCGGTACATAAGGAATCAACAGGTATTCCGCGAATTTCACGTTACCCGACAGGTAGCAGAAGATGCCGAGCGCGCCGCCCACCATCACCGTCGGCATGATCGCCAGGCCGTCGAGGCCGTCGGTCAGGTTCACCGCGTTGCTGGAGCCGACGATCACGAAGTAGGTCAGCACCACAAAACCAACACCCAGCGGGATGCTCACGTCCTTGAGCATCGGGATGATCAAGGTGGTTTCCACGGCACTTGGCGCGGTGGTGTACAGGAAGATCGCGGCGGCCAGGCCGAACACCGACTGCCAGAAATACTTCCAGCGGCTTGGCAGCCCCTTGGAGTTTTTCTCGATCACTTTGCGGTAGTCATCCACCCAGCCGATGGCACCGAACAGCAGGGTCACCAGCAGCACCACCCACACGTAGCGGTTATGCAGGTCGGCCCACAGCAAGGTGCTGACGCCGATGGACGACAGAATCAGCGCACCGCCCATGGTGGGCGTGCCGGACTTGGACAGGTGCGACTGCGGGCCGTCGTTACGAACCGATTGACCAATTTGCAGGTTCTGCAGGGTGCGGATCATCCACGGCCCTAAAAACAGCGACAAAGACAGCGCGGTCAGCACACCCAGGATCCCGCGCAGGGTCAGGTACTGGAAGACCGCGAAGCCTTTGTGGAACTGTTGCAGATACTCAGCCAGCAGCAGCAGCATTAATGTTTCTCCGTACTTGAGCCACACAAGGCTGCGACGACGTTTTCCATCACCGCGCTGCGCGATCCCTTGATCAAAATGGTTGTGTGTGTGTCATGTTCAGCCGCCGTCAACGCCTGGATCAGCTCGGCCTGGCTGGCGAAGTGCCGCGCGCCAGGGCCGAAAGCGTTGACCGCATGGGCCATGTTCGTACCAACGGCGTAGAGCGCGTCCACTTTGCCGGCGGCATAGGCGCCGACTTCACGGTGGCCTTGTTCAGCCCAATCGCCCAGTTCGCCGATGTCGCCCAGTACCAGGACCTTGCGCCCATCAAAGCCTTTGAGCAGGTCCACAGCGGCATTGATGGAGGACGGGTTGGCGTTGTAGGTGTCATCGATCACGCGCATGCCGTTGCCAGCCAGTTGCGCCACGGTGCGGCCCTTGACTGGCTGCACCGCGCCCAGGCCTGTGGCAATACCGAACAGCGACACACCCAGGGCATGGGCGGCAGCGGCGGCGGCCAAGGCGTTGGCGACGTTATGGTTGCCTAGCAAATTCAACTGCACGTGCTCATCACCTTGCGGGGTGTGCAAGGTGAAAGACGGGCAGCCACGGGCATCGACATTGATGTTGGAGGCGTAAAAATCGGCTGCGGCATTGAGCACCGCAAACGTCAGGACCTTGCGACCGGCGGCGCGTACATGCCAGGTCTCGAAGGCCTTGTCATCCAGGTTCAGTACCGCAGTGCCCGAAGCGTCGAGGCCTTCAAGGATTTCGCCCTTGGCTTCGACGATTTTTTCCGGGCCGCCGAACTCGCCGACATGGGCGGTACCGGCGTTATTGATGATCGCCACGTGCGGCTGGGTCAGCGCCACGGTGTAGGCGATTTCGCCGATGCGCGAAGCCCCCAGTTCGATCACTGCCGCCGTGTGTTCCGGGGCCAGTTCGAGCAGGGTCAGCGGTGCGCCGAAATCATTGTTCAGGTTGCCACGGGTCGCGAGTACCGGCCCGCGCGTGCGCAAGACGCCGGCAAGCAGTTCCTTGACCGTGGTCTTGCCGCTGGAACCGGTAATGGCCGCCACCGGCTTATCAAAAGCGGCGCGGTTAAGCGCGCCCAGTTGGCCCAGGGCCAGGCGGGTGTCGGCTACCAGCAATTGCGGCAAGGCGGAATCGGCCACTTCACGCTGTACCAGGGCACCGACGGCACCTTTGGCGGCAACGTCGTTGAGGTAGTCGTGGCCATCGAAACGCGGGCCGGCCAGGGCGACAAACAGTTGCCCCGGCTGGATGTTACGGCTGTCGATACTCACGCCATTGAATGTGCAGTCGCTCGACAGCACACGGGCCGACAGGGCCTGGGCCAGCTCGCTGAATGTCATCGCTTTAAGCATGGGCGACCTCCCAGGCGGTCAGGGCGTGATCCGCCTCGACCAGATCGGAGAAGGCATGGCGCTCACCGTTGATTTCCTGATAGTCCTCGTGGCCTTTACCCGCGAGCACCACTACGTCGTCCGCGCCGGCACTGGCGATCAGCTGGGCAATGGCGGCGCCGCGACCAGCCACAAACGTGACCTTGGAGGCGTCTTTGAAACCGACACGGATGTCGTCGAAAATCTGGCTTGGGTCTTCGCTGCGCGGGTTGTCGTCGGTGACGAGTACGCCATCGGCCAAGCGCTCGACGATCTCGGCCATCAATGGGCGCTTGCCGCGATCGCGATCACCGCCACAACCGAACAGGCACAGCAGCTTGCCCTTGGCATGTGGGCGCAGGGCTTCGAGGACTTTTTCCAGGGCATCCGGAGTGTGGGCGTAATCGACCACCACCAGCGGTTGTGTGCCGCCACCCAGGCGCTGCATGCGACCGGCCGGGCCTTCCAGCTTCGGCAGTACCCGCAGGATTTCATCCAGGGCGTAGTCCAGGCCCAGCAGTGCACCGATAGCGGCGAGCACGTTGCTCAGGTTGAACCGCCCGAGCAAGGTGCTGCGCAAGTGGTGCTCGCCCTGCGGCGTCACCAAGGTGGCACGCACGCCTTCGTCATTGAATTGGGCTTCGCGGCAATACAGGTAGGCGCTGGCATCTTGCAGGCTATAGCTGATCAAGCGCGCGTCGCTGTCTTGGCCCGCCAGTTGGCGGCCAAACGCGTCGTCGAGGTTGACCACCCGGCACTTCAGGTCATTCCAGGCAAACAGCTTGGCCTTGGCGGCGGCGTACGCTTCCATGGTGCCGTGGTAGTCGAGGTGATCGCGGGACAGGTTGGTCATCACCGCCACGTCAAAGGCCAGGGCAGTGACTCGCCCTTGGTCCAGACCGTGGGAAGACACTTCCATGGCAACCGCCTTGGCGCCGGCCTTTTTCAGGTCGGCCAGGGTCGCTTGTACGGCAATCGGGTTTGGCGTGGTGTGCAGGCCGCTTTGCAGCGCGCCATAGAAACCGGTGCCCAGGGTGCCGACGATGCCGCAGTGCTGACCCAGCAGGTCCAACGCCTGGGCGACCAATTGGGTCACGCTGGTCTTGCCGTTGGTACCCGTCACGCCCACCAGGTTGAGTTGGCGGCTCGGGTCACCGTAGAAACGCCCGGCGATGTCAGAAAGCTGCGCAGCCAGGCCCTTGACCGGAATCAACGGCACATCGGTGATCGGCAGCACGGTGGCGCCTTGCACTTCATAGGCAACCGCCGCCGCACCGCGTTGCAGGGCATCGGCGATATGCGCACGGCCATCGAGCTTGCCGCCGGGTACCGCCAGGAACAGGTCACCGGCGCGCACATTACGGCTGTCCAGAGTCAGCTCACGAATCAGCAGATCGTGGCCGGCATGGGCAAAAATCTTGTTCAGGCTAAGAGACATCAGCCGCGCCCTCCATTGGCTTTGACCGCTGCGGCCGGTGGGCCGGCGTTGGCTTGTTGAGTCGGCGGCAGGTTGTCCGGCGTGATGTTCATCAGGCGCAGGGTGCCGGACATCACTTTGCTGAACACCGGGGCCGAAACCAGGCCACCGAAGTAGCCGGCTTTACTAGGCTCGTCGATGACCACGACGATGGCGTAGCGCGGGTCGCTCATTGGGCCGAAGCCGGCGAACAGCGATCGGTAGGAGTTTTCGGCATAGCCTTTGGTGCCCACCGAAGTCTTACGCGCCGTACCCGACTTGCCCGCAACGTGGTACGCCGGCACCTGGGCGCGGAATACGCCACGCGGTGCCTCGATCACTTGTTGCAACATGCCTTGCATGGTCTTGGCGACGTTTTCCGGGATCACTTGGGTGGCTTTTGGCGCTTCGTCGACATGGATCAGGCTCAGTGGAACCATGCGGCCGTTATTGGCCAATACCGAGAAAGCGTGGGCCAACTGGATGGCGGTCACCGACAGGCCGTAGCCGTAGGACAGCGTGGCAGTCTCGGCTTTTCTCCATTCGCGGTAGTTCGGCAGGTTGCCCACGCGCTCACCTGGGAAATCGAGGCCGGTGGGTTGCCCCAGGCCGATTTTTTGCGCCAGGTGATAGATCGTTTCACCGCCAATGTCGAAGGCAACCTTACTCATGCCCACGTTACTGGAGTTGATCAGGATGCCTGTCAGATCCAGCACCGGACCTTCAGTGCGGGATACGTCACGAATAGTGTATTTGCCCAACTGCAAGGTGCCTGGATAAACCTCGACCTTGTCGCTAGGTTTCCAGCGCCCGGTTTCCAGGGCAGCGCTCATGGAGATGGCTTTCATGGTCGAACCCGGCTCGAACACGTCGATCATTGCGCGGTTACGCATCATCGCCGGTTGCAGGTTGCGACGGTTGTTGGGGTTATAGGTCGGCTGGTTGACCATGGCGAGGATCTCGCCGGTCTTCACGTCCATGATCACCAGGCTGCCGGCTTTGGCGCCGTTCTCGATGATCGCGTTACGCAGTTCGCGGTTGGCCAGGTATTGCAGGCGCAAATCGATCGACAACGCCAGAGGCTTGCCAGCCTTGGCGTTCTTGGTGACCTGGACGTCCTTGATCAGCCTGCCGCGCCGATCCTTGATGACCTGGCGTTTGCCCGGAACCCCAGCCAGCCATTCGTCATAGGCCAGTTCGACCCCTTCGCGGCCGTGGTCATCGATGTCGGTGAAACCCACCATGTGCGCGGTGGTTTCACCGGCCGGGTAGAAACGCCGAAATTCCTCGATACCGTAGACACCGGGGATTTTAAGGTCGAGCACTTGCTGGCCTTGCTCAGGGGTAAGCCCGCGCACCAGGTAGATGAATTCTTTGTTGGCCTGGGCTTCCAGGCGCTCGGTCAGGGCCTTGCGGTCTTGCCCCAGGGCAGCCGCCAGTTCAGGCCACTTGTCCTTGGCAACTTGCAGTTCCTTGGCGTTGGCCCACAGGGTGGTCACCGGGGTACTGACGGCCAGGGGCTCGCCATTACGGTCGGTGATCAGGCCGCGGTGTGCAGGAATCGGAATATGCCGCAGGCTGCGGGCGTCACCCTGGCCGATCAGGAAGTCGCGGTCGACGACCTGCAGGTCGAAGATGCGCCAGACGATCGCGCCCACCATCAATGCCAGCAAGCCGAGCATCAGGCGGAAGCGCCACGGGTAGAGTGCCCCTTCGAGTTTCATCATGGCGCCACCATGCGGACTTCAGCCGCGCCAGGGATGTGCATCTTCAGCTGTTCGGTGGCCAGCACTTCGATACGGCTGTGGGCCGTCCAGGTGCTTTGCTCAAGGATCAACCGGCCCCACTCTGCCTGGGCTTTATCACGCACGCTCAATTCCCCGTACAGGGTATTGAGCAACTGACGGTTCCAGTGGGCGCTGTAGGACACCGCAATCGCGGACACCAGCACGCCGACAAACAGCAGCAACATAAAGAAGCTGCCGCCCGGGAGGGGCTTGGCGAAAAGCTTGCTCACCGCAACTTCTCCGCAACACGCATGACGGCGCTACGGGAACGTGGGTTGGCCTTGAGTTCGGCTTCGGAAGCGAACTGCGCTTTGCCATGGATTTTGATTTTCGGCACAAAGGCTTCGAAACGCACCGGCAGGTTACGCGGCAGGTTGTCGGATTCGCCCTTGACCAGACGACGCATGAAGAGTTTGACGATGCGGTCTTCCAGGGAGTGGAAGCTGATCACCACCAGGCGACCGCCCACTTCCAAAGCATCCAGAGCGGCTTCGAGGCCGGCTTCCAGATCGCCCAATTCGTTGTTGACGTGAATGCGCAGGCCCTGGAACGCACGGGTCGCCGGGTTCTTGCCCTTTTCCCAGGCCGGATTGGCGACCTTCAGCACTTCGGCCAGGTCAGCGGTGCGTTCGAACGGCTGGATTTCGCGGCGCTCGACCACGGCACGCGCCATGCGCCCGGCGAAGCGCTCTTCACCATATTCCTTGAACACACGGGCGATTTCTTCCACCGGTGCGGTGGCGATGAACTGTGCAGCACTGACCCCACGGGTAGGGTCCATGCGCATGTCGAGGGGGCCGTCGTTCATGAAGCTGAAGCCGCGCTCCGGGTCATCGAGCTGCGGCGAAGACACGCCCAGGTCGAGCAGAACCCCGGCCACCTTGCCCGCCATGCCGCGCTCGGCAACTTCGGCGCCCAGCTCGGCAAAGCTGCGCTGCACAACGACAAAGCGGCCGTCTTCGGCCGCTAGCGCTTGCCCGGTGGCAATCGCTTGAGGATCTTTGTCGAACCCGAGGAGTTTGCCGTCGGACCCGAGCTGGCTGAGTATCAACCGGCTATGCCCGCCCCTGCCGAATGTGCCATCGACATAGCAGCCATCGGCACGTACGGCGAGAGCCTCAACGGCTTCGTCAAGCAGTACGGTGATGTGGTTAAAGCCGCTATCAATAGTCACAGGATCAAATCACGCAGTTCATCAGGCATGGCGCCCGGTTGTTGAATAGCAGCCAGGTCCGCTGCAGAAACAGCATCCCAGGCATCTTCGTCCCACAATTGGAACTTGTTCAGTTGGCCTACCAGCATTGCGCGCTTGTCCAGCTTGGCGTACTCGCGCAGTCGCGGAGGCACCAGGAAACGACCGCTGCCATCGAGTTCAAGGTCGACGGCATTACCGATCAGCAAACGCTGAAGGCGGCGGTTTTCTTCTCGCAATGAAGGCAGCGCGCGCAACTTGGTTTCAATCAACTCCCACTCGTCGAGGGGGTAAACACACAAACAGGGGTCAACGGCGTCAATCGTGATGATTAACTGCCCTGAACTTCGCGAAATGAGCTCGTCACGATACCGGCTCGGCATGGCGAGACGGCCTTTTGCATCGAGACTGATAGCGTTAGCTCCGCGAAACACAGATGCGTTTCTCCAAATTTTAGCGTTTTACGTTCAAAAAACCCACTTTGTGCCACTTTCCGCCACTTGCGCACACTATAGGAATGCGCCCACCACACCGTCAAGGCGCGTATTCAAGGAAAAGCCTTACAGAACGGAGATTTAGGAAGGTAAAGGGAGGAGAAACGAGAGTTTTGCGATGTTTTTGACTCAACAACAGCAAACAGCTCAAAGAGCTAGGGCTTAAAGTTAAAGTGTTTTATTAAGAGTAAGATTTTTTTGGTATTACGAAGATGCATCTGCCAATGATTTGGCAGGGAGGGATTCTTGCGTTACTACCGGGTTTGCGCACGAGATTCGAACGCAAGGAGAAAAGGTGGAGAGTCGATCTGTAAGCCGGGTTCTGTCTTGAACAGTCATTCGTCTACGATGGCCATCACTGGACATCTTTAGCAACCTACCCGGTCCCAGCGCGGGCCACGCCTTGGGACCCTATTTGGTCTTGCTCCAAGTGGGGTTTACCTAGCCACGAACTGTTGCCAGTCGTGCGGTGCGCTCTTACCGCACCTTTTCACCCTTACCGGCACCGAAGTGCTTAGGCGGTTATTTTCTGTGGCACTTTCCGTAGGCTCACGCCTCCCAGGCATTACCTGGCACTTCGCCCTATGGAGCCCGGACTTTCCTCCCCCCCCTAATTTTCATAGAGGGCAGCGACTGTCCAATCGACTCTCCGCCGCGAAGGTTAACGGCACGGCGGCTTGAGGACAAGTATTAAAAGTGCAGCATTGCCATCACGTTCAGACGAAATACAGTTTTGGCCCCGGAACTATTCGGCCTTCTGTTTATCGAGCGCGACCTGATACAACACATTCTTGCGCACCCCGGTAATTTCGGCAGCCAGGGCGGCGGCGCGCTTGAGTGGCATTTCCTTGAGCAACAAATCGAGGATGCGCATGGCCTCGCTGCCCACCGCGTCTTCACTCTCCGGCGCGGTCCAGCCGGCTACCAGCACCACGCATTCGCCGCGCTGCTGATTGCTATCGCCCTCGACAAACGCCCGCAACGCCTCCAGCGGCAGCCCCTTGAGGGTTTCGAAGGTCTTGGTCAACTCCCGGGCCAGCAAGGCCAGGCGCTCGCCGCCAAACACCAGCTCCATGTCTTGCAGGCATTCAAGAATGCGATGCGGGGCCTCATAGAAGATCAAGGTGCGCGGTTCTTCTTTAAGTGCCTGCAGACGCGCCCGACGCCCTACAGCCTTGGCGGGCAGGAAGCCTTCGAAGATAAAGCGGTCCGAGGGCAACCCGGCGGCCGATAATGCAGCAATCAGCGCGCAGGCTCCTGGAACAGGCACTACATTGATACCAGCGGCGCGCGCCTGGCGGACCAGGTGGTAACCAGGGTCGGAAATCAGCGGCGTGCCCGCGTCAGAAATCAGTGCGACGTCATCACCCGCCAAAAGGCGCGTGATGAAGCGGCTACCCTCTTCACGTTCGTTGTGTTCGTGGCAGGCCGCTAATGGCGTGCTGATACCAAAATGCTGCATCAACCGTTGGGAGTGCCGCGTGTCTTCTGCCGCGATCAATTTCACCTCGCGCAACACCTTCAGCGCCCGGGCACTGATGTCGTCCAGGTTGCCAATGGGCGTCGCCACCACAAAAAGCGAGCCTGCAGTGGAATTCAAAGGACCTGGAGCAGTCAAAGCGCACACCTCGATGGTTGGCAAAAGTCACATTGTAGCGCGTAGAAGCCTTGAAAATATGCCATCACGGCCGATGCCGTTTCAGCCACCGTCAGCTACTGGCAACATTTGCACGACCTAAATCCACGGTTTAACGCCATGAACATCGCGCCTGGGCCAGTGCTTGGGTACACTTCCACGCTAATTTGATCGGTATCAGGAACACTTACATGATCGCTTGCCTGCGGCTGCTCTCCGTCCTCTGCCTCGCTGCCTTGCTGGCCGCTTGCGCCAGTTCGCCCTCCTCCAGTCTTGGCGAACTGCCACGCACGCCCGATGCCAGTATCGAGCAACTGCTCGAACAGGCGACGAACGCCAAGACGCCAGAAAAAGCCGCGTTGCTGCGCCTGAGCGCGGCAGACCTGGCCTACCAGCAGAACAATCCCGGCCGCTCCTCGCAGATCCTTGCGCAAGTGCCCCTGGATGCCCTGAAGCCAGCCGCGCAAGTATTTGCCAGCACCCTGGCCGCAGAACTAGCCATGGGGCGCAACCAGCCCAAGGCGGCCTTGGCAGCGCTGAACCACCCCAGCCTGCAAAGCCTGAAGGAACTGCCGACCGACCAGCAGATCCGCACCGGCACCGTGCATGCACGCGCCTATGAAGCCGACGGCCAGACCCTCGCCGCCGCTCGTGAGCGCGTGGCCATGGCGCCCCTGCTGACGGGTGAGGCTGCCAGCAGCAACCACGAAGCCATTTGGGTATTGATTGCCGCGCTGCCAGCCGAACAGCTGCAAGCCACCGGCAACCCGACACTCGATGGTTGGATCACCCTGGCCCAGGCGGTCAAGGGCGCCGGTACGCTGGAGCAACAACAAGCCGCCATCGACACCTGGCGCGCGCAGAACCCGGGCCACCCGGCGGCGGTGCAACTGCCAGCGCCGCTGACCAAGCTCAAGGAACTGGCCAGCCAGCCCCTGAACAAGATCGCCCTGCTGCTGCCCCAGGAAGGCCCGCTGGCCGCTGTGGGCAAAGCGCTGCGCGAAGGCTTCATGGCGGCTCACTACCAGGCTGAGCAAGCCGGGCAAAAGCCACCGGTTATCGAGTTCTATGACAGCTCGCGCCTGACCTCCCTCGACGACTTCTACGCCAAGGCCCAGGCCGCCGGCGTGCAACTGGTGGTCGGCCCGCTGGAAAAACCGCTGGTCAAGCAACTCAGCGCACGCCCGCAGTTGCCGATCACCACCCTGGCCCTGAACTACAGCGAGACCGATCAAGGCCCGGCGCAGCTGTTCCAGTTCGGCCTGGCCGCTGAAGACGAAGCCCGCGAAGTATCGCGCCGAGCGCGTGCCGATGGCCTGCATCGCGCCGCCGCCATGGTGCCCCGTGGCGAATGGGGTGAGCGCGTGTACAAGGCGTTCCGCCAGGATTGGGAAGCCAATGGTGGCACCGTCATGGGCGTGGAATATGTCGATCAGCCTGTGGCCCTGGCCCAGCAGATCGCCGATCTGTTCCAACTGCGCAAGAGCGAAGGCCGCGCCAAGAGCCTGCAAAGCACGGTCGGCACCGACGTGGCCGCCCAGCCTTCGCGTCGCCAGGACATCGAGTTCATCTTCCTGGCCGTCACGCCGCAACTGGCCCAACAGATCAAACCGACCCTGAACTTCCAATACGCCGGCGATGTGCCGGTGTACGCGACCTCTCACGTGTTCAGTGCCAGCGGTGACCGCAACCAGTACCTGGACATGACCAATGTCATGTTCTGCGAAACCCCTTGGCTGCTTAACACCACCGACCCGCTGCGCAACCAAGTCGCCGCACAATGGCCGCAAGCCAATGGCAGCCTGGGCCGCCTCTATGCGATGGGCGTGGATGCCTACCGCCTGGCGCCACGCCTGGGCCAGCTCAAGGCACTGCCGGACACTCGTGTCGACGGCCTCTCGGGCAACCTGGGCATCAGCGCCAACCAGCGCGTCGATCGCCAGATGCCGTGGGCGAAGTTCGTCGGCGGCGACATTCAGCGCCTGCCTGATACCCCACGCTGATGCCCGAGCGGTCCAGCGCACAAAGCGGCAAGGATGCCGAACTGCATGCACTCAATTACCTGCAACAACAGGGTCTGCGCCTTCTGGCGCAGAACTGGTTATGTAAACGCGGCGAGCTTGATCTGGTCATGCTTGACGGCGATACAGTAGTATTCGTCGAAGTCCGCTACAGAAAACACGCACAATGGGGTGGCGCGCTCGCCAGTATCGACGGGCGCAAGCGTCAAAAGCTGATACTCGCCGCGCAGTTTTTTCTGCAAAAAGAGCATCGCTGGGCTGACTGCCCCTGCCGTTTCGATGTGGTTGCCATGGAAAGCACCCCGTCAGGCACAGCTGATCTGACCTGGCTCAAAAATGCCTTCGACAGCTGATTCGCCGGGCACCTTCACCACTCATTTTTGCTCTTTGCTTTGCGGGCTGCACATTACCTGTGCCAAACAGCCGCGCTACTTAAGGTCACACAGATGGACATGCAATCCCGAATTCGCCAGCTTTTCCAGGCCAGCATCGACACCAAGCAACAGGCGATGGACGTACTTGCACCGCACATCGAGCAAGCCAGCCAGGTGATGGTCAATGCCTTGCTCAACGAAGGCAAAATGCTTTCGTGCGGCAACGGTGGTTCGGCCGGCGATGCCCAGCATTTTTCCTCCGAGCTGCTCAACCGCTTCGAACGCGAGCGCCCGAGCCTGCCGGCTATTGCCTTGACCACCGATTCGTCGACGATCACTTCGATTGCCAACGACTACAGCTACAACGAAATCTTCTCCAAGCAGATCCGCGCCCTCGGCCAGCCCGGCGATGTGTTGCTGGCGATTTCCACCAGCGGCAACTCGGCCAATATTATTCAAGCGATCCAGGCCGCACATGATCGCGAAATGATTGTCGTAGCCTTGACCGGTCGCGACGGCGGCGGCATGGCGTCGCTGCTGCTGCCTGAGGACGTGGAGATTCGCGTCCCGGCCAATATCACTGCACGTATCCAAGAAGTTCATCTGCTGGCGATCCACTGCCTGTGCGATCTGATCGACAGCCAACTGTTCGGGAGTGAAGAATGACCGTTAATCGCCTCAGTCTTTTGGCCATCACGCTGTGCGTCGCCATCAGTGGCTGCAGCTCGGCTATCACCGCTACACGGGACACCCCTATCCAGGATGACCGGGGCACACGTACGTTCGGCAGCACCATTGATGATTCGCTGATCGAAACCAAGGTGAAGGTCAACGTCGCCAAGGCCGCTACCGACCTGGGCAACGGTGCCTCGCGCATTGTAGTGACCAGCTTCAATGGCGTGGTCCTGCTGGCAGGCCAAACGCCCCGCGCCGATCTCAAGGCCCAGGCCGAGCAAGCCGCCGCCGGCGTGCAACGCGTCAAGAAGGTCCACAACGAACTGCAGGTCATGGACCCGATCACCCTGCTGGCCATCAGCAACGATG
This sequence comes from Pseudomonas sp. B2021, assembly GCF_018135665.1. Lineage (NCBI taxonomy): Bacteria > Pseudomonadati > Pseudomonadota > Gammaproteobacteria > Pseudomonadales > Pseudomonadaceae > Pseudomonas > Pseudomonas sp. B2021. The sequence goes on along the minus strand of NZ_SMOF01000001.1, from coordinate 1,223,698 downwards.
CCTTGCTGACCACCAAGATCAAGGCTCAGATGCTGACCGACAGTGCGGTGCCTGGTTCGCGGATCAAGATCGTCACCGACAACGGCATCGTCTACATGATGGGCTTGCTGACCCAGGCCGAAGCCACCCGCGCCGCCAACCTGGTGCAGGGCGTGTCGGGCGTACAGAAGATTGTGAAGGTGTTCGAATACATCGACTGATGTAGATCGAAGGTGCCTGATCGTTCCCACGCTCTGCGTGGGAACGCATCCCGTGACGCTCCGCGTCACCGCACACGCTTCAGCTTTTGCGCCAAGAGTAGGACGCGGAGCGTCCGAAGGAGCGGGCATTCCCACGCAGAGCGTGGGAACGATCAAAAAAGGGCGCCGTGCATTGACTGCACGGCGCCCTTTTTAGTGTTTAACGTTTACTGGTATTGCTGGTACGGGTTGCCCTGGAACTGGTTGTTCTGCTGTGGCGCCTGCTGCTGGCCCGCAGGTTGGCCGTATTGCTGGCCAGGGATCGGGCCGAGGTTGACCTCGACACGACGGTTCTGGGCACGGCCGTTCACATCGCCGTTGCTGGCAATCGGGTTATCCGGGCCGGCACCGCGTGCGCTCAGGTTGGCACCGTTGACGCCTTGGGAGGTCAGGTAGTTGGCCACGCTCTGCGCACGGCGCTGGGACAGGTCCATGTTCAGTTGACGGCTACCGGTGCTGTCAGTGTAGCCAACGATCTGGATGGTGTTCTGGTTGAACTGCTTGAGGGAGTTGGCCAGGTTGTTCAGCGGCTGGTAGAAGCTGCTGGAGATCGCGTCCGAGTTGGTGGCGAAGGTAATGTTACCCGGCATGATCAGCTTGATCTGGTCACCCTGGCGCTGCACCTCAACCCCGGTGTTGGCCATGCTTTCACGCAGTTTTTTCTCTTGCTGGTCGGCGTAGTAGCCATAACCTGCCGCACCGGCACCCGCAACCACCGCGCCAATCAGCGCGCCCTTGCCACGGTTGTTATGGTCGATGGCCGCACCGGCCAATGCGCCAGCCAGCGCACCGAGGCCGCCGTATTTGGCGGTTTTGCTCATGCCGCTTTCGGAACCATTGCTGGCCTGTCCCTGGCTGCCGTCATAAGGGTTAGGTGAGGCGCAGCCAGACAACAGGGCTACGGCGGTAGCGACAACAAGCAGACGACGCGGAGTGAACATGAAGGAAGCTCCTACTTTTGCATTCTGTGATGCAGAGGACATTGGCAATGGACCTGTGCCGAGTTTGGAACGCGACAAACGGTAAAAATTCCGTGGAGGGGTGCGTAAAGCATAGCTGTCTTTGGCTTGGGTCTGTGCCTGTGTGTCTGTACCGGCTTGTATCAGAGCCGACAACCCATCACGCACGCACGAAAGGATTCTCCCGCATCTCATCGCCCAGCAACGTATCCGGCCCATGCCCAGTGACCACCGTCGCGCCTTCATCCAGCGTATACAGGCGCTGCTTGATCGACCGCACAATCGTCGCCTGGTCGCCGCCCCATAAATCCGTACGTCCTACCCCGCGACGAAACAAGGTATCGCCGGCGATCAACAGCTTGGCGTCGGCAAACCAGAAACTCATCGAGCCCGGTGTATGCCCAGGAGTATGCAAGGCTACGCCACAACCGCAGGCAAGTTCTTCGTCATGCTCCAGCCAGCGATCCGGAGACGGCACCGGGACGTAGGGCACGCGAAACATCTGGCATTGCATTTCCAGGTTGTCCCACAGAAATTGATCCTCTTTGTGCAGGTGCAGCGTGGCGCCGGTCTTTTCTTTCAATTGCCCGGAGGCCAGGAAATGATCAAGGTGAGCATGGGTGTGGATAATGCTCACCACCTTCAGGCCCAGTGCATCAAGGCGCGCCAGGATCAACTCGTGATTGCCGCCAGGGTCGACTACGATGGCTTTTTTAGTGATCGGGTCGCCAATGATGGTGCAGTTGCACTGCAACGGCCCGACGGGAAAGGTTTCGCGAATCAACGGTTGTTTTTCAATAGTCATGGGTGTCCTGCAAGCTCTCTGGCGCGTTCCAAGTGCAGTATGGTGTAGCTTGCCTCTGCGCGGGAAGGCGTCGATTGCGCGATCTATCCGCTGCTAAGCTACACACGCGCCATTGAAATCCCCCGCTGCAGTCAGTCGCATTTGGAGCAACACCCATGGCGAATCAACAGATCATCTGCGAACACTGCGACTGCGTGTACGAGAAAGTCACGCTCGCCAAACATCAGAAAGCCCTGTGCGTACGTTGCTCGGGCGTGCTGCAGCGCTATAACGGCCTGTCGGTGCAACAACGTCTGGCCCTGACGGTGACTGCCGCAGTGCTGTGGACCTTTGCCAACTTTTACCCGGTGATGAGCATCAGCCTGCAAGGCTTGAAAAACAGCGCCACCCTCTGGGACTCAGTGGTTGCACTGAGCCTGGGGCCAATCACGTTCATTGCACTGGTGGCAGCGATCTCCATCATTATCGCCCCGGTGTTTCAGCTAGCGTTGCTGATCTGGGTGCTGAGTTTCGCCTTGGCCGGCCGGCGCTCGCCAGCGTTCAAGCTGTGCATGCGCTGGCTCGAAGCGCTCAGGCCTTGGAGCATGCTGGAGGTGTGCCTGCTGGGCGCGATGGTCGCGGTGTTCAAGCTGGCCGGCATGCTGGATGTGATCCCTGGCACCGGCCTGTTTGCCTTGGCCGCCCTGAGCCTGTTGCTGATCCGCATTGCCGGGCGCGATGTGCGTGACCTGTGGGACACCGTATGAATTCACCGCCCACCGCTCGCGAGCTGAACCTGTGCCTGTGCCACACCTGCGGCCAGCCCTGCGACATGCGCCTTGAACCCACCGAGTGCGACCGCTGTGGCGCCGCGCTGCATCGGCGCAAGGTGCAGTCCCTGACCCGAACCTGGGCCTACATGCTCACTGCCCTCGCCTTTTATGTCCCGGCCAATTTATTGCCGGTGATGAACACCACCATGCTCGGCTCGGGCGCAGACAGCACCATCATGAGCGGCGTGCTGGAGTTCTGGCAGCATGGCGCCTGGGACATTGCGCTGATCATTTTCATCGCCAGCATTGCCGTGCCGGGCATCAAGTTCTTGTCGCTGGGGCTGCTGCTGGTCACCGTGCAGCGCAATAGCCAGTGGGCGCGCAAGGAGCGTTCGAAGCTGTTTCGGTTTATCGAACTGATCGGCTACTGGTCGATGCTCGATGTCATCGTGGTCGCCCTGGTGGCCGCGCTGGTGAAGTTTCAAGCCCTGGGCACGATCGAACCGCGCCTGGGTATTCTGTTTTTTGGCCTGGTGGTCGTGTTTACGATGCTCGCGGCCATGAGCTTTGATCCCCGGCTAATCTGGGAAAACCCACCTAACGAGGAGACCTCGGATGAGCTCATCCAAGGCTGACACCCCTGCGGGGCAACCCGTGATCAAGACGCGTCGTTTCAGCGTTTCGCTGGTCTGGATCGTGCCGATTGTCGCCGTGCTGGTGGGGATCTCGCTGGTGATCCACAGCGTCATGCAACAAGGGCCGACCATCGTCCTCAACTTCAAGACCGGCAGCGGGCTGGTTGCCAACAAAACCGAGGTCAAATACCGCAACGTGGTGATCGGCCAGGTAACTGCCGTGGCCCTGAGTGATGACCAGAAAAGCGTCAACGCCACCGTCGAGCTGGTCAAACAGGCCGAAAGCTTCACCCGCGAAGATTCGAAATTCTGGGTGGTGCGCCCGCGCATTGGCGCAGGCGGCGTGTCGGGCATCGACACGTTGTTGTCCGGCGACTACATCGGCGCAGACATCGGCCAGTCCGAGACCCGCGCCAAGCACTTTACCGGCTTGGAAAACCCGCCGCCCATCACTTACGGCGAGCCGGGCAAGCGCTTCACCCTGCACACCCAGGCTCTGGGCTCCCTGGACATCGGCTCGCCGGTCTATTACCGCAAAATCCCGGTGGGCCAGGTGGTGGCCTATGAGCTGGACAACGAGGGCAAGGGCGTGAATGTCGAGATCTTCGTGCATGCGCCCAATGACGTGTACATCACTGAGAACACGCGGTTCTGGAACGCCAGTGGCGTCGACTTGAGCGTTGGCGCCAATGGCTTCGCGCTGAAAACCGAATCCTTGTCGTCCATGTTGATGGGCGGGATCGCCTTCCAGGCGCCGCCCTACAACCCCAATGACAAACCGGCCGAAGAAAGTCGCAGCTTTGAGTTGTTCGAAGACCAGCAAAGCGCCCTCGCCCCACCCAACGGCAAGGGCCAATACATGGTCCTGCGTTTCGATCAGGCTCTGCGCGGGCTGAAAGTCGACGCACCGGTGGAGTTCCTTGGCGTGGAGTTCGGCAGGGTTGTATCGATCAACCTGGATTTCGATGCGAAGAAACGCACCTTCCCGGTCAATGTCGGCATCGTGATCTACCCGCAACTGCTCGGCGAGGCCCACACCAAGCTGCTCAAGGCCATGAACAATAACCCTGACGATGAGGCCGCCGGCGTACGCCTGATTGGTACCTTCATCGAAAACGGTCTGCGCGCCCAGGCCCGCAGCGGCAACTTGCTGACTGGCCAGCTGTACATCGCCCTGGACTTCTACCCCAAGGCCGAGAAAGTCGCGTTCGACCCGAACCAGCGACCCGTGGGCATCCCCACCATCCCGGGCAACCTGGAACAACTGCAAGAGAAGTTCGAAGGCATCGTCAACAAGATCAGCCAACTGCCTGTCGAGCGCATTGCCGGCAACCTCGATGCCAGCCTGGTCGAACTGCGCAAGGGCCTGGCGCAATTCAACGCCAAGACACTGCCGGGTGTGCAGACGACCTTGACCGACGTGAGCAAGACCCTGCAATCGGCCAGTTCAACCCTGGCCGAAGACTCGCCACAGCGTGAACAACTGACCCAGACCCTCGACGAGTTGGGGCGCATGTCGCGCTCCCTGCGCGAGCTTTCGGATTACCTGGGCCGGCATCCGGAGTCGCTGATTCGCGGCCGCCCCGATAACGCCGCACCGACGGACCTGCAAGGGCCACCCCGCAAATGACCATTGGAGCCGCCATGACATTGCCGTTGAAGATCACGTTGCTGAGCGCCCTGCTGATGCTCGGTGCCTGTCGCAGTGAACCCATCGCCTTTCACACCCTGACCCCGGCACACTTGAGCCCGAGTACGCGAGCAGAGGCCGGCGGTGTACGCATTGAGAGCATCAGCGTGCCGCCTCAGGTCGACCGCGCGCAGATAGTGATTCGCCAGGGCGACAGCGGCCTGGCGATTCTTGAAACCCAGTGGTGGGCGGCCACCCTCGCCGATGAGCTTAAGAGCGCCCTGGTGGACCAGTTGGCCAGCAGCAATGCCCGGCAAGCCGTGGCGTTGCGCGTGGACGTGCAGCGCTTTGACTCGGTACCGGGGCAGTACGCGTTGCTCGATGTGCGCTGGCGCCTGAGGCAAATCAATGGCGACCGTCCGGCGTTGACCTGCCGCACCACTTTGCAGTCGCCTGCCGGGCCGAGCATCGACGAACTGGTGGTGGCGCACCAGAACAACCTCAAGCGGTTCGCGGCGCTGATCAATCAGACCGTCGACACTTCACTCAAGGGCTGCCCGACCGCGCCTTGAGCCACGGGCTCAGGCCAGCAAGCCCATGGACTTGGCCCGCGCGACTGCCTGGGTACGACGCTCCACGCCGAGCTTGCTGTTGATGTGGCTGGCGTGGGTCTTCACCGTGTGCAGGGAGATGAACAGCTGATTGCTGATTTCCTGGTTTGAACAGCCTTGGGCAATCAGCTGCAGCACTGCCAGCTCTCGGGTGCTCAGGGTTTCCTGTTGAGGTGAGGCTTCAACCGCAATGACTTGGGGCAGCAGCGCCAGCAAGCTCTGGTTGAGCAGCCCATGGGAGTCCTTGCCCAGCTGCTCGCGCATCCACTGGGGGTAACCCTCCAACACGCGTTGAAACGGCTGCAACGCACCGCCCGAGCCGGCTTGCAGGGCACGGGCCAATACCGGCCTGGCCTTAGCCTCCTGGCCATTCTCCAGAAGCAACTGCACCTGCTGGACCAGCGCCATCAGGGCAATCATCTGGCGCCCGCTGTCATGGGCCTGCTGGGCCAGCGCTTCGAGGCGTTGCAGCGCACTGTCGGGTTGATGGCGAGTGGCATCGAGCGCGGCTTGTTGCAGCTCGATATGTTGCGGCAGGTGCGGATGAAACTCGGGGGCGGCCGCGGCGTGCTCGCCGTTGTAGGTCTGCCCCAGGCGGGCCAGCCAGGCGTCGGCCAGGTCAGTGCGACCCTGGGCCAGCCACAGCTCGCATTTGATCAGGGTGATCATCGCCAGGTAATAGATCGGCGGCACATCCCAGATGTGCATCAAGCGCTCGGCCTCGGCCAGTTCGGCAAAGGCATTGGCAAACTCCCCACGCCGCCCTTCGAAACTGGCGATGACACAGTGCCCGATCAGCACACTGATATCGCGGCAGGCGCGGGCCTCGGTCAGGCCGGCGCGCAAACGCGCAAGGCCGGCTTCGGGCTGGTAACGCACCAACAGCAGGTAACCTTCGTAAAGCGACAACCGTGCGCGCACGGCATACAGGCGCTGGGGTGCCAGCCCATGCAGGCGCTCCAGGCCTTGGCGAACTTCATCCAGAGAACGCAGGATCTCACCTCGCGACTGCAACACCCGCGCTCGGTCGTAATGGGCCAAGGCCTCAAACAAGGGGTTACCGACGCGCTGCGCCAGTTCCAGAGATTCGCGGTTCAGGCCACGGGCGCGCCACAGGTCGGCATCGGCGATTGCCAGGTTGGACAGAGTCGAGAGGCACACCAGGCGCTGGCCGTAACGCTTTTGCGGCAGGCTTTCCAACGCCTCTTGGCAATAGCGCTGAGTCAGCTCACGGTCTCCGCGCCCACGGGCAATGATCCCGCTCAGCGCCAACCATTGGGCCAACATGGATTTTTGCGCGGTGGCCGATGGCGCCGGCAGGAAGCGGCTGAGGTAACTGGACAGTTCCTGCGCCGCATCCAGTTGGCATGCGAGCCCCAGCGCCCAGCTGTACAGCACGATCAAACGCGGCGTGCTGATCAGCAAGCTGTCGGGCAGGTCCATCTTCCAGCGCAGCAGCATGCCGATGTTCTGCTCTGCCAGCAGTTGCTCTTCGGACAGGTTCTGCACCAGGTTCGCCGCCACATCCAGGTGCCCGGCCCGCAGCGCCTGCTCCACCGCCTCGTCGATCAAGCCCTGGGCGTTAAACCAGCGACAAGCGCGCAAGTGCAAGCTGGCCGGCGGCAAGGTGGCACTCTTCTCGCGGCGGGTGCGCAGCAGATCGGAGAACAAATGGTGATAGCGGTACCAGTGCCCTTGCTCATCCAACGGCACCAGGAACACTTGATGAGCCTGCAGATAACGCAGGATTTCTGCGCTGTCATGGGCCTCTCGGATGGCGTCGCACAGTTCGCTGCAAAAGCGCTCCTGCGGTGCGGTGTCGTACAGGAACGCTTGCACTTCTGCGGGAAGGCAGTCGATGACTTCTTCGAGCAGGTAATCGCGAATCAGCCCTTCGCCACCGTGCAGGCTTTGGGGCAAGGCGCCCTCACTGCCCGCTTCGGAGGCCGCCAACAGCCAGAAGCGCAGGCCGGCGACCCAGCCCTCGCTACGGCGGATCAGGTTTTCCAACGCCTCACCGCGCAACGCATTGCCGTGTCCATCCAGCACCGCCAGGGATTCATCGTGAGTCAGGCGCAGGTCTTGCTCATGCAGTTCCAACAGGTGCCGCGACAGGCGCAGGCGTGCCAGGTGCCAGTCCGGACGCTGCCGGCTGGTGACCAGCACCACCAGTCCATCAGGCAAATGGTTGAGGAAAAATTGCAGGCAGCGATCCAGCACCGGGCCCTGGGCCAGGTGATAGTCATCCAGCACCAGCAATAACGGCGAACGCGCAGACAGGTGCATGGCCAGCTCGTCGAGCAGGCCATCGAGCCATTCTTCGAAGGCAAAGGGTTGGTGACGCTGGCGCATTTTCAGCAAGCCCATGGATTGGGCGCCGAGTTGCGGGAAATACTGTTGCAAGCCGTCGAGCAGCCGCTCCAGGAAACGGCCGGGGTCACTGTCCCTTGGGCTCAGGCCCAACCAGAGGCTTTGCCACTGAGCTGGCAAGCCCTGGCAAAACTCCACCGCCAACGAACTCTTGCCAAACCCAGCAGGCGCGCTGACCAGCAACAGTCGCCCCTCCAGGCCCGCATTCAGCCGTTCGCACAGGCGTGGGCGCAGCACGTAGCCGTCAGGCAGCGGCGGCCTGTAGAAGCGGCCTTCCAGGGTCGGCATCACCACACTGGCAGGCCCATGGGTTCGGGACAGATCAGTCATCGCCGGGCTCTTGTAGAAGGCTGTTGTCGGCATTGCAGATGTCCGCAGACTAGCGGTAAAAGCGGCGGGATTGTAGATCTTTGCAACAAATGGCTGAAAAAGAACTGCGACAAAAAATATCTCTTCCAGCCACCAAGAAAGAAGTAGGAGCGAGCTTGCTCGCGAAGGGCTCAAAAACAACGCGCCCATTCAGGATGGGCGCGTGAGGCGTGACGCAGAGCGTCACAGGAAGCGCTCCCACGCAGAGCGTGGGAGCGATCATTAGCAGAGGTTAGCGAACACCGTCCTGGCGCAGGGCCGCTGGGGTGAAGTCGCTGGTGCTGGCGGTGAAGCCAAAGTCATAGGCCTGCTTCTCTTCGTTCTTCATGCCCAAGGCCAGGTAGCGGCCGGACTGCAGGTCGTAGAGGGTTTCCAGGGCGTACCACGGCACTTGCTTGTCGTAGTAGTTCTCGGCATGGGCTTCGGCGACACGCCACAGTTGGCCACGACCGTCGTAGTGGTCGATCACCGCGGCTTGCCAGGTGTCTTCGTCAATGTAGAAGTCACGCTTGGCGTAAATGTGGCGCTGGCCTTCCTTCAAGGTGGCGACCACGTGCCAGACACGGCGCAGCTCGTAGCGAGCCAGGTCCTGGTTGATGTGGCCAGCCTTGATGATGTCGGCGTACTTGAGCTTGGGATCGTCGACCTTGTAGCTGTTGGAGGCGATGTAGATTTCTTTCTTGCCTTCCAGCTTCCAGTCGTAGCGGTCCGGCGCACCGTTGTACATGTCGAGGTTGTCGGAAGTGCGCAGGCCATCGGCGGCGGTGCCCGGCCCGTCATAGGAGACTTGGGGCGCCCGACGCACGCGGCGCTGACCGGCGTTGTAGACCCAGGCCGACCGCGGTTCTTTGACCTGGTCCAGGGTTTCGTGCACCAGCAGTACACCACCGGCCAGGCGCGCTGGCGCAGTCACTTGCTGCTTGAAGTAGAACAGCACGTTGCCTGGGTTTTTCGGATCGAAGTCCTTCATCTTGTCGCGGAACACGAACTGGTCGCGGAAATACACCAGGCTGTAGGAACCGTTGGTTTGCGGGGTGGCCTGGGTGACCAGGCGGGTGACGCTGCCGCCGCGGTAACGGGTGATGTGGTTCCAGATCACTTCAACGCCGCTCTTGGGAATCGGGAACGGGACGGCGGTTTCGAAGTTTTCCAGGCCGTTGCCGCCGGACACCAGGTTGGTGGTGGTGGCGTTTTTCTTGATCGAGGCAAACACCTCAGCCGGCACGGTGGCACCGCGATGGGTCGGGTACACCGGCATCTTGAAGCTGTCCGGGTAACGCTTGAACATCGCGTATTGCCCGGGGGCCAGCTTGTCTTTGTATTGCTCGACGTTCTGCGCGGTGATGGTGAACTGCGGTTGCTCGCTGGCATACGGGTTGGCGAGGAAACCACGGGCGTCGACTGCGCCGGCATTGGTCGGCAATGGCGACCATTTTGGAATGGTGCCAGCCGCGTTACCCGCCATCTCGGCGCCCATCGGGGTCAGGGTCGTGCCGAGCTTGGCGGCTTCATCTGCCGAGACTGCCGCCATGACGTTACTCGCCAGGATCGACAGCCCAAGCACACCCACGTGCAACAGACTTTTTGTTATTTTCATGCTCTGGTCTTCCTGAATACATGCCACTTGAAAAGAGTGTGCTTAGAAGTTGGCGCCGAAGCTCAAGGCGACAAAGTCGCGGTCATCCACGGTGCTGAACTTGCCACCAAAGAAGTTGGTGTACGCCAGGCTCGCGGTGTAGGTGTTCTGGTATTCGGCATCCAGGCCCAGGCTGACCGCCTTGCGACCTTCTTCAAAGTTGCCGCCAGGGCCTGGCGAGTAACCTTTGACGTCATGGGACCAGGCCACGTTAGGCTTGAGGTTCACGCCCGCGAACACATCCGGGTATTCCCAGATGGCACGGGCACGGTAGCCCCAAGACGTTGCAGTGGTGTAACCGTCGTTATTGCAGTTGGTGTTCAGGCCGGCAGCGTTGGGCAAGCCGGCGCCGTTGGCGGTGGAGTTGTTGAGGGCGTTGCAGAACCCACCTGGCAACGTGCCTGGGCCGAACACTGGGTCGCGGCCGTAACGAGCCTGGGATTTGCTTTCCAGGCCGCCCACGTGGGTCACGCCGATTTCACCGACGGTGGTGAGGCGGCTGGCGCCCATGACCTGGTCGAAGAAGTGCGTGAAGGTGGTCTGGAACTGGGTGACTTCCTTGCGGTTGTAGCCGTGCAGGTCCTGGCCCGGCGTGCCCTTGAGCACAGACGCATTGCCAAAGCCTGGGATCGGCGTGACACCGGCGAACAGAATGTCAGTGGTGCTCAACTGCACCGGCGCATTCGGACGGTAGCTCAACTCACCACTCCAGGCGGTGCCGGTAGGCAAGGTGGTGGAGAAGCTCAGGCCGTAGAGGCGGATATCTTCCGGGTACTCGACGAAGTAATTCGAGCTGCCCGCCACGATCAACGGCCGCAAGGCTCCCAGTGGCCCCAGCGGACGCGTGTAGGCCGCCGATGGCGCGCCCTGTGCACTGAAGATCGGCGCACGGCTATGGTAGTTCATGAAATACGCGCCGAACTCAGTATCCAGCGGTTCGAAGTTGTAGCGCATGGCCACGCCGAACTGGCCGCTGTCGCGTGCATCACGGTCCGGCCCACGGCGCACCAGCACGCCTTCGCTGTTGACGTCCACACCCAAGGCCCCCAGGGTCGGCAGGGCGGCGGCAGGAATGGTGGAACGCTTGTTCAGTACCCGCAGGTTATTGCTGCAACCATCGGAGATCACGTCCGGCTGCGAGAAGAAGGTGCCGCAGTTATCGGTCACGGTCTGGTCCCACTCCAGCTGGTAAAACGCCTCGGCCGACAGGTTGTCGGTGAGCGACTGGGACACGTAGAACATGTTCACCGGGATCAAGCCTTCCTTGATCTCGGCCCCCGGACGACGAAACGCCGACACGTCGATCGGGTTGATGGAGTTGATGCCGCCACCGATGAAGGTACTTTCGCCCCAGCTCACCACCTGCTTACCAAAACGCACGGAACCCGGCGCATCGGCAATGGAATAGTTGTGGTAGACGAATGCGTCGAGAATCTGCCCGCCCGAAGACTTGGCGCCCTCTTTGCGGTTGTTGTCGCTGATGTCCTTGAACGGACGGCTTTCGTCCTTGAGTTCGAAGTCGTACCAGTACTTGCCCCGCACAAACACACCGGTGTCGCCGTACTTCAGTTCCAGGTCGTGGATGCCCTTGAAGATCTTCGAGAAGGTCTCGCCGCGCTTGAAGTTCAGGTGGCCGTCATCGGAGGTCTGGGACAGGCCCTTGCCGCCGTTGTTGGCACCGATCAGGTCACGATTGGGTTTGGCCGTGGACCAGCTCGCCCCCACGGAAAGCGACGAGTCAAAGCTCCCTTCGATTTCACCAATGTTGAAACTGACGCCGAATGCCGGCCCGGCGAGCGTAGAAGCGAGGCTGACGGCCAGGGGCAGTCTTGCCCGGCGCCAGAACTGGTTTACTGAGGTCATCGACGCTACTCCATGTGCATATTTTATTGTTATGGCAGTGAGCCCTTTCTTCAGATGTAACGGCCGGGATACAACGATTCCAATGCCGCATCGCCACCGAGCCTCCATGGCTCGAAGCGCAACATCCGCGAAAAACTCTGAAAGGGACTATAGCCAGAGGGGGGTAGTGCTTGATCCCTCTAAAGTGTGATTTGCATCACCAACCTGTCTGCCACAACCCTTTCGCCACGCCGACGAAGGTCGACGCGGGAAGGATGGCTGAAATTCGGCAAATCACAAGTAAAGGCTTGATATAGAGCATTGCCGCGCCCGAACGGGCGCGGCGAGAGGGCTTAGAGCGTGGACAGGAACGTGCTGTTGTTGGCCTGCCATTCGATGATGTCGACACGGATACGTTTCTTGTCGAGCTTGCCGACACTGGTCTTGGGAATTTCAGTAACAACGGCGATCTGGCTCGGGATCGCCCACTTGCTCAAATGGCCCAGCTCGACAAAAGGCTTGAGGTGTTCCTTGAGCTCTCGCGCATCGATCACATGCCCTTCACGCACCACCAACAGCGCGAAGGGACGCTCGCCCCATTGCGGATCGGCAATGCCTACCACCGCCACTTCCCGCACCGCCGGGTGGCGGCTGACCAGGTCTTCCAGAGCCAGGGAAGAGATCCATTCGCCGCCGGTCTTGATCACATCCTTGATGCGGTCGCGGATATCAATCACGCCGAAGGCATCCAGCGTGGCCACATCACCGGTGTGCAACCAACCACCGGCCCAGAGTTCGGTGCCCTTTTGCGGTTCTTTGTAGTAACCCTCGGTCAGCCACGGCGCGCGCAGCACCAGTTCGCCCTGGGTTTCGCCATCGGCGGGCAGGAAATGACCGTCAGTGTCCATGATTGCCGCCTCAACCAACGGGCCCGGCACACCGGCCTTGATGCGGTAGGTGGTGCGCTCATCTTCGCTGCCGGCCATCAACTCATCATTGAGGTGAGCGCAAGACACCAGCGGCCCGGTCTCGGACATGCCATACGCGGCGGTCAGTTGAATGCCCCGAGCCTTGGCGGCTTCGTACAGCGAACGGTTGAGGGCGCTGCCGCCGATGACGATTTTCCAACCGCCGAAATCCACGTTCTGCGCAGCCTTGGCGTTGAGCACCATTTGCAGGATGGTCGGCACACAGTGGGAGAACGTCACCTTCTCCTTGCGCCACAGTTCTACCAGGTATTCCGGGTCGTAGCGGCCAGGGTACACCTGCTTGAGCCCGAGCATGGTCGCCACATACGGCAATCCCCAGGCGTGTACGTGGAACATCGGCGTGATCGGCATGTACACGTCGTTGGTGCCCAGCAGCCGCACGCTGTCGACGCTGCCCATGATGGTCGCCACGCCAATGGTGTGCAGCACCAGTTGCCGATGGGTGAAGTACACACCTTTGGGGTTACCGGTGGTGCCGGTGGTGTAGAAGGTGGTGGCGACCGAGTTTTCGTCAAAATCCTCGAAGTCATAGCTGGGGCTGGCGGCGGCCAGGAGGGTTTCGTACTCACCGACAAGATTGGGTAGCTCGGCGGTGTGGGTGTCACCATCGGTAATCAACAAGGTCTTGTCGACGGTAGTGAGCTGCCCGGCAATCGCCTGGTAGAGCCCCACGAACTCACTGTTGACCAGCACAAAGCGGTCTTCGGCGTGGTTCATGGTGTACAGAATCTGCTCCGGCGACAGCCGCACGTTAATGGTGTGAATCACCGCGCCAATCATCGGGATGGCGAACATGCACTCCAAGTAACGGTGGCTGTCCCAGTCCATCACCGCCACGGTATCACCGGCCTTGACCCCGGCTTCAGTCAGCACATTGGCCAGGCGCGCAACGCGCTCGATCAGCGTGGGGTAGCTGTAGCGCAGCTTGTCGCGATAGATAATTTCCCGGGTCTTCTCGTAGCGAGTCCCGGACATCAACAGGCGCTTGATCAACAGCGGATATTGGTACGCACCTTCGGCGGGCGGGATAACACGGGTCTGCAACATAAGAATCCCTTTAATGACTGCACGGTCTTGGCTTGAAGACCTGCACTGTAGAGCGCTTATGTTTCAGCCAAATCAGCCAAAGGAATGATTTGCAGGAGCCAGCAAATGCTAGCGTTACGCCATTATCCAGACGTCATTGCGTTCCAGCAATCGACGGTAACCACGATGCGAAGCGAGCCGCTCTTGATCTGCTCTTGATCTGCTTTTGATCTTGATCTCAAGCGCCCCGTCAAACCACGCTGGCCGGAATTCGACAGTGATTTGGGGGGTAAACCGGCAGGGATGCCGGTTTAGCCGCCCCGCGCCATGGATGGCGCGTGGCGGCGCCCCCCCAAATCACTGGCGGATTACGGGCACACCGAGCCTAGGCGAGGTGCCGAGTGGTGGGGCAAGAGCGTTTTGCTTACTTTTGCGCTTTTCAAAAGTGAGCCGCTGTCAGAGCGGAACCCTAAGCGGCCGTTACCGCAGCAATGGATATGTACACAATCCAACCGTGTTGACTGCCAGCCCGCCTTCGCGAGCAAGCCCGC
>NZ_SMOF01000001.1:1154620-1209244 GCF_018135665.1 Pseudomonas sp. B2021 | reverse complement strand
CGACGGTAACCACGATGCGAAGCGAGCCGCTCTTGATCTGCTCTTGATCTGCTTTTGATCTTGATCTCAAGCGCCCCGTCAAACCACGCTGGCCGGAATTCGACAGTGATTTGGGGGGTAAACCGGCAGGGATGCCGGTTTAGCCGCCCCGCGCCATGGATGGCGCGTGGCGGCGCCCCCCCAATCACTGGCGGATTACGGGCACACCGAGCCTAGGCGAGGTGCCGAGTGGTGGGGCAAGAGCGTTTTGCTTACTTTTGCGCTTTTCAAAAGTGAGCCGCTGTCAGAGCGGAACCCTAAGCGGCCGTTACCGCAGCAATGGATATGTACACAATCCAACCGTGTTGACTGCCAGCCCGCCTTCGCGAGCAAGCCCGCAGTTGGATCGTTAGGATGTCAGGTAGGTAGGTGTCGGCTGTCAGGCCGACATCGCAGGCAAGCCAGCTCCCACATTTTGTCCCTGCCCGCTTGAGTGAACGCGCTTACTTCATGCTGGTGAAGGCCAACTTCACCCCAATAGCAATCAACACCGCGCCCATGGTCCGATCAAACCAATGCCCCATCCGCGCAAACCCCGCGCGTACACGCTGCTGGCTGAACAGCATGGCCACCAGGCAAAACCACAACGCCGTCGCCACCGCCAGGTACACCCCATAACCGGCCTGCACCGCCAATGGTGTGTGGGGGTTGATCACCACGGTAAACAACGACAGGAAAAACAACGTGGCCTTGGGGTTCAAACCATTGGTCACAAAGCCCGCAGTAAACGCGCCACGCGGGGTGCGCTCACCCGCTTCACGGTGCAACTCGCCCTCGGCCGCAGGCTTGGCCGGCTGGGCGCGCAAGGCCTTGAAGCCGATGTACAGCAGGTACGCCGCTGCCGCCCACTTCAACGCATTGAACAGCACAATGGACTGGGACACGATCAAGCCGATACCCAGCAACGAGTAACCCACATGCAGGAAAATCGCCGAACCGACGCCCAGTGCCGTCCATGTGCCGGCGCGGCGGCCATGGGTCACACTCTCACGCACCACCACGGCGAAATCCGGGCCGGGGCTGGCCACCGCCAGCAAGTGAATCAAGGCTACGGTCAAAAACTCGGCGACGTACATGCTCACTCCATTAAGTAACTGATTATTTCATCTGATAGGCTCGGCAGATTACGCCTTCGAACCTCGTCGCAAAAGGTACAGTTGATCATGAACAATCGCCGCGCCGTCTTCCTCGACCACCCTTCCCTGGACTTGGGCGACCTCGACCTCAGCGGTTTGCATGACTGCTTCAGCCAGTTGCAGTTGTTTGAACAGACCACGCCAGAAAATGTGCTGGAGCGCTTGCAAGGCGCCCAAGTCGCCATCAGCAATAAAATCCCGCTCACGGCCCACACCCTGGCCGCCTGCCCCGAGCTCAAGCTGATCCTGGTGTCGGCCACCGGCACCAACAATATCGACCTTGAAGCCGCCCGCGCCCACGGCATCACTGTGAGCAACTGCCAGGGCTATGGCACGCCGTCGGTGGCCCAGCACACGATCATGCTGTTGCTCAACCTCGCCACGCGCTTGAAGGACTACCAACAGGATGTAGCCGCGGGCAAATGGCAGCAGGCCAAACAGTTTTGCCTGCTGGACCATCCGATCGTCGAACTGGAAGGCAAAACCCTCGGCCTGCTCGGCCACGGTGAACTGGGCAGTGCCGTGGCACGCCTGGCTGAAGCGTTTGGCATGCGTGTGGTGCTCGGCGCGATACCTGGGCGCCCTGCCCGCGCCGACCGTGTGCCGCTGGATCAATTGCTGACCCAGGCCGATGCGCTGACCCTGCATTGCCCACTCAACGAGCACACCCGCGACTTTATCGGCGCTCGTGAACTGGCGTTGCTCAAACCCGGCGCGTTTATCGTCAACACCGCACGCGGCGGCTTGATCAATGAACAGGCCCTAGCCGACGCACTGCGCAGTGGTCATCTGGGCGGCGCGGCGACTGATGTGCTGAGCGTCGAGCCACCCGTCAATGGCAATCCGCTGCTGGCTGGGGGCATTCCACGGTTGATCGTCACACCCCACAACGCCTGGGGCAGCCGCGAAGCGCGGCAGCGCATCGTCGGCCAACTCACGGAAAACGCCCTGGGCTTTTTCAGCGGCGCCCCGCTGCGCGTCGTCAGTTGATAAACTGCGCCCCTTTTCAAGGAGCAGACTATGGATCCGCGCAGTGAAGTACTGCTTCGCCAGGCCGAACTTTTTCAAGGCAACCTGCTGCTCGTGGGTTTGCCTGCCGACGATTTGCTTGGGCGCCTGCCCAACGCCCACGGCTGGTGCTGGCATGCCGGTGACCAGGCGGCGCTCGATGCGCGCTTCGCCGAACGCAGCCAGTTTGGCGTGACAGTGCCCGAGCGCGCCTTTGATGCGGCGGTGATTTTCCTGCCCAAGTCCAAAGACCTCACCGACTACCTGCTCAATGCCGTGGCTGCGCGCCTGCCGGGCGCCGAGCTGTTTCTGGTGGGCGAGAAAAAGGGCGGTATCGAAAGCGCCGCCAAACAGATGGCTCCGTTCGGCAAACCGCGCAAGCTCGATAGCGCACGGCATTGCCAGTTGTGGCAGGTCACCGTCGCCAACGCGCCGCAAGCCGTGGCGCTTGAGAGCCTGGCGCAGGTCTTCGACGTACCGCTGGCCGAAGGCCCGCTGAAGGTCGTGAGCTTGCCAGGTGTGTTCAGCCATGGGCGCCTGGACCGCGGCACCGAGTTGTTGCTGGAGCACTTGGACAAGCTGCCCAGCGGCAACCTGCTCGACTTTGGTTGCGGCGCGGGGGTGCTGGGTGCTGCGGTCAAACGCCGCTACCCGCATAACACCGTGACGATGCTGGACGTGGATGCCTTCGCCGCCGCCAGCAGTCGTCTGACTTTGGCAGCGAACGGCCTGGAAGCCGAGGTATTGACCGGTGACGGAATCGACGCGGCGCCCATGGGTTTGAACGCGATTTTGAGCAACCCGCCGTTCCATGTCGGCGTGCACACCGATTATTTCGCCACGGAGAACCTGCTGCGAAAAGCGGCGAAACACCTGGCAAAAGGTGGCGAACTTCGCCTGGTTGCCAATAGCTTCCTGAAGTATCAACCACTGATCGAAGAGCATTTGGGCATCTGCGCAATCAAGGCCGAAGGCAATGGTTTTCGCATTTACCGTGCCAAGCGCCCCTGAGGGAGGTTTGAAAAAGAACGCTTGCCGAATGGGTTTTGCCTAGGCAGAATCCGCAGCGTCCTAGGGGAGTAGTCTCCCACGAGCGCCATGCTCGTCCGGCATACGTCAACATACTTGGTCAGCAGACCATGGCGTATGCGACCCAGGAGTCCGCACAGACGGACCGGGGTTTGACAAGACCTATGACACGCACACCTTACCCGGGGCGGGAAGGCTGTACGTGTCATAGCCGTGTCGACCCGCCCCTGGAAACTACCTGATGCTGGATTCACTACTCGTTCCTACCGCAATCGTTGCCTTGGCCGAAATCGGCGACAAGACGCAACTGCTCGCACTCATCCTTGCCGCACGCTTTCGCAAACCCTGGCCGATCATCGCCGGCATTGTCGCCGCGACCCTGGCCAACCATGCGGCGGCCGGTGCCGTGGGCGCCTGGTTCGGGAGTTTCTTCTCGGATGCGGTGCTGCACTGGATCCTCGCCGCAAGCTTCTGCGCCACGGCGCTGTGGACCCTGGTGCCGGACAAACTCGATGATGATGAAGCCAGTACCACCCGTAAGTTCGGGCCCTTCCTGACCACCTTGATTGCGTTCTTCCTCGCCGAAATCGGTGACAAGACCCAGATCGCCACAGTGATGCTGGCGGCGCAATACCCGGAATTGTGGCTGGTGATTATCGGTACCACCCTGGGCATGCTGATTGCCAACGTGCCGGTGGTGCTGGCGGGGAATTTTGCCGCGGAGAAACTGCCGCTGACCTTGATTCGTCGCTTGGCGGCTACGGCGTTCTTCGTGCTGGCGGTTATTGCGGTGTACAAGGCCATGCAAAGCAGCGGCTGGATCTAAGCCCTGATGCCTGTAGGAGCGAGCTTGCTCGCGAAAAACTCACCGGCGCCGCGTTTATTCAGGCAACACGCGTTATCGCTGACGTTTCTCGCGAGCAAGCTCGCTCCTACACGGCGTCGATCAGGACTTCTTGGCCTGCTGGTAGAGCGGCATCACCTTCGGAATCGCCGCCTGCAACGACGCGATGCGGCTGTCGGAAGCCGGGTGTGTGCTCATGAATTCCGGTGGTGCGCCTTCCGAAGCCTTGGCCATCTTGTTCCACAACGTGATGGCCGCGTTGGGGTTGTAGCCAGCGCGGGCGGCCAGTTCCAGGCCGATCAGGTCGGCTTCGTTTTCATTGCTGCGGCTGTTGGGCAAGGTCATGCCGTAGTTGGCCACGGTATCGGCCAGTGCCAGGCTGTCTTGGCCGAGACCGAATATTGCCCCGGCGCCCTGCTTGGCCATCTGGATACCGTAGGCCTTGGACATGGCTTCGCGGCCATGCTCACGCAAGGCGTGGGCGATTTCATGGCCCATTACCGCAGCCAGTTCGTCATCGGTGAGCTTGAGGTTGTCGATCAAGCCGCTGTACACCAGGATCTTGCCGCCAGGCCCGCAGTTGGCGTTCATCTCATCGCTTTTGATCAGGTTCACGTCCCAGTTCCACTGGGCGGCATCCGCGCGGAAAGTCGGCGCCTGGGCGATCAGGCGCTTGGCAATGGCCTGCACGCGCTTGGCGTTGGCGCTGCTCTTGTCCAGCACCCCTTTGCTGCTGGCTTCACCCAGGGTCTGCTGATAAGACTGGGCATACATCTGGTCGACTTCCTGACTCGACAGCATGCTGAACATGTACTGCTTGCGCTCTACCCCAACGGCGCCGCCGCTGGTGGTATTGACCGACTGACAACCCGCCAGCAGCATCGCTGCAACCAAACCGCTTACCACCAATGACTTCTTCATGAACACGCTCCCTGAAAACATGGCGCGTATCGTAGGCGGTCATTTGTATCTGCGCCAGATACACCAGACGTTTAACCGCTGAATTTCAGATACATCCGAACGTGGAACGACTGACAAAGCTCACGCCGGGGTCAGGCATTCCGGCCCGTTGAGCTTCGGATCGTTGACCATATTGGCCAGTACCCGCTCGCGCAACGCAGCAGGCTCAGCCGCCAGCATGCCCTGCAGCACATGAAGCGGTGTCGCGGGGTCGAGCCAGGCGGCCTGCCCTGCCGCGTCCAGGATCAATGGGCGCCGCTGACTCTGTGCCGCCTGGGTGACCACGGCCGTGCTCAGCCATACCTGCTCCTGCACCGGATACGCTTCCCAGATCGCGGCAAAGAATAGCGTTGAGCCCTCCCCCGGTGTGAGCCAGTACGGGCGCTTGCGCTGGGTGCCGCGCCATTCATAAAAGCCATTGGCGGGCAGCAGGCAACGGCGCTGGCGGAATGCTTCTCGGAACATCGGCTGTTCGGCCAGGGTTTCGGCGCGGGCGTGAGCCGGGGTGCGCGACAGGTCGGTGAGCCAGGGCGGCGTCAGCCCCCAGCGGGCACGCGCCAGGGTGAGCTGGCCCTCGCTCAGGCGCTGGATCAGCACCGAATCATTGGGGGAAATGTTCCACTGGGCCTGCTGATCGGCGGGGAAGCCGGGCAAGGCAGCAAAGGCAGGGTTCCAGCGAAACAGGGCATAACGTCCACACATGGGGCAACACGACTCTTGGGGTAAACCGACCGACAGCCTAACAGACCAATACGTCGGGAAAGCTGTCGGGTTCGTCGCCGGGCAACGGTTGTGCGCCGATATAGGCAGTGATCAGCTCGCGGGCGCTGGCGGCCTGGTCATTGTCGACCTCCAGCCCCAGCAAGCCGAATATCGGCAACTCGCCCGTGCCGCCGAGCAGGTGGCGCCCCACCAAATGCGCCTCGATGCCTTCACTGGCAAGCATCTGCTGCAGCAGCTCGCCCTCCATGAGGTTTTCCGGTTCGTAGATTCGCTGCATGGGCGTACCTGTTATTCATTTTCGCTGCGGGTTTCAAGCATCCACTCTTCACCATGAACTTGCAGGTCGAACGTGATCGGCCGGCAACACACTTGGCAGTCTTCTATATAGGTCTGGTCCCCGCCAGACAAATCCACTGTTGTCTCGACCGCTTCGCCACAATAAGGACAATCGTACATCGCAGTTTCCAGCATCGCAGTCTCCAAGGTGACTTGTGCGTATAATCGCCGGTCTATTTACAGGGCTATTTCCGGCAGAGCCAGTTTACTCACGCCGCCCCTGCTATTTCCTTTACTTACCCTAGCCGTTTCTAACAAGAGAGCATGATGGGCGAATTCGATACCATCCGACCTTACAACGACAGCGAAGTCCCGGCAGTGCTGGCGCGTCTGTTCAGTGACAAGGCCTTTCTGGACATCCTGACCCACTTCCGCTTCCCGCGCTTTGCCGGCGCCCTGGGCTGGCTGCTCAAGCCGATGATCGCGCGCAAACTGCGCCGCGAGTTCGCGGGCGTCACCACCGTGGCCACGCTGCAAGACAAAGTCGAGTACTACGTCGACCACACCATCGACCGGGCGACCGACGGCGTGACCTATACCGGCGTCGAGCAGCTCAAATCCGGTACCGCCTACCTGTTTCTGGCCAACCACCGCGACATCGTGATGGACCCGGCCTTCGTCAACTATGCCGTATACCACGCCGGCCTGCCGACGCCACGCATCGCCATCGGTGACAACCTGCTGCAAAAGCCGTTTGTCAGCGACCTGATGCGCCTGAACAAGAGCTTCATCGTGCACCGTTCGATCACCGGGCGAAAGGAGAAGATGGCGGCTTACAACCTGCTGTCGGCCTACATCAACCATTCGATCCGCAACGACTGCCAGTCGATCTGGATCGCCCAGGCTGAAGGCCGGGCCAAGGATGGCGATGATCGTACCGAATCGGCGATCCTCAAGATGTTCCACGTCAGCCGCAAGGACGAGCCGTTCGCCGAAGTCATCCAGTCGTTGAACCTGACGCCGGTGTCCATCAGCTACGAGTACGACCCTTGCGATGCCGCCAAGGCCCGCGAGCTGTATATCCGCGCCACCACCGGTACCTACAGCAAGGCACCGGGCGAGGACGATGTGAGCATTGCCCTGGGCATTACCGGCTATAAAGGCCGGGTGCACGTGAACTTTGCGCCGCCGATCACCGAGCGCTTTGAAGACACCAAGCTGCTGGCGGCAGAAATGGACCGGCAGATCCTGGGCGGCTATCGCTTGTTCCCGGTGCACTACCTGGCGTACGCGCAGTGGAGTGATGCCGACCCGCAACTGCAGGTGCCCAAGGCCGCGGACGTGTTCCCGGCCGATGAGCTGGCCAAGGCCAAGGCGGAATGGGAGCGGCGCTTGAACGATTGCCCGGCGGAGCACCGGCCTTACCTGGTGGTGCAGTATGCGACGCCGGTACGCAACCAATACCGAGTCAAGGCTGGGATCCCCCTGTAACAGTGAGCCCACAGGGGATATGTGGCAGGCGCTGATTCTGCAGGCAGTACATGGCCAGTGTGGGAGCTGGCTTGCCTGCGATAGCGGTGGTTCAGTTAAAGATCCAGTGGCTGATACACCGCCTTCGCGGGCAAGCCCGCTCCAACATTTGACTTGCAGTAGCCTTAAAAGCGAGTGCTGAGCCAGGAGATGGCCAGGGCCAGGCCAAGGCAGGCGAACCCGACGCGGTACGCCAGGCGATGCGCCCGTTCGGTGCGCGTATCCAGAAACAGCATCGGCTGGTCGATAGCGCGCTCTTCGCTGCGCAGGGCCAGGTCGGCCATCGCACGCTGTGCATGCAGGCGGGTGATGAACAGCACCCAGGCGCCCGAGCAGGCAACCAACAGGGCAACAATATTAATGAGCAGTGCGGGCAGCGCCATCGCAAACCTCGGTGAACCAGTGTTCGGGTATCAGTCCAGATACACACCTGAACGACAGTCGCCTCCTGCGCCTTTAATGCTCCTTCCCCATGGACGGCTAATGTATCCAGTAATTTACGCCGTCACCTGAACGTCACCTTAACAAGCCACTCTGTTGCCCTTCGACGCTTGAGGAGCTTGTCATGTTGCATGCGCAAAACCAGGATCGGCTGTACCTGATCGCCCAGAGCGAGGAACAGGAGGCGCTGATCGGCAGCCTCGCGTTCAACGTTCAGGACCGCCATTGGCTGGTGTATTGCGCCCTCGGCGGGCATCAGCATGCCGACCTGCCGGAGCTGGACTTGCTCACCGGCGTGAGCATGCTGGACTTTTATGTCGATACGGCGGCATGACCAAACTACAGGCACAAAAAAACCGGGCTCAGTGATGAGCCCGGTTTTTTTTATAAGCGGCTTATTGCGCGCTGAGCAGTTGACCGATGCTTGGGTCCTTGAACAGGCGGGTCAAGGCATCGCTGAGCACGTCGCTGACCAGCTTGGTGTTGGTTTCCTGGTTGGGAGACATGCCGAAACGCTGGTTGAGCGAGGCAGCGTAGCGGCCACTGTAGCGGCGAGTACCGGCGCTGACGTCAGACTTGAAGGTGGCGCCGATGGAAGCCTCGGTCACGTACAGGCCGTCTTTGGGCGACTGGTATTTCAGCTCGGCCAGGGTCACGGTCAGTTGCGGCACGCCTGGCGAGTTGGTCGGCGTAAAGCCCAACAAGCGCACAGCAGCTTCAGCCTGGGCCTGCAACTTGGGCAGCACATCCTGGCCGCTCACCGAAATCAGCGCGGTCTCAGGGTACAGGCCGCCACGTGAACCCAGGGTTGGCGACGGGCGACCGTCGACCACGCGCACCGACACCGGCTGGCCGTGGCCTACCGCAGCCAACGGCGCAGTGACTTTAGGTTGCGGGCTGAGTTGTTGCGGGCTGTTGGCGCAGCCGACAAGGGTCAAACTGGTCACAGTGATCAAACCGAACAACAGGCGTTGCAACATCGCATTTCTCCAGGACTAGGTGCAGACAGGTCGCCAGTATAACGGTGCACGCGCGCCACTCACCAGCGATCCTGAACGGCGGCTGAAGCCCTGTGCAAATTACAAATTCGCATAAATTCGTCACTCCAGTGTCATGCCACACTGGCAACCTTCAAGCATGTAACACACCAGGTACACAGCCATGCGCCTTCTCAAGACCCTGTTCATGTCGCACGCCCGTCATCGCCACTTTGCCCTACTCGACGCCCACGGTCATTGCCTGGCCTTCAAGCAGTGCAGCCTGCCGCCCGTCGGTGAAGGCTGGGTGGAAGTGACCGAGACTCACCTGGGCTGGATGCACCGCCCACTGCCCGCCAGCGCCCGGGTCAGCCCGCAGGTTTTTCGCCCACGGCACCGGCAAGCGTTGGCCTCCTGACCGGCGCCCTAATAAAAGTCATAAAACACGCCCATTTCCCTGGCGTTCTTCGCTACAATCTCCCCCCGATTATAAGGACGTCTCCTGATCGGGCCTCGCAGCATCGTTAATGCCCAGGCATTAGCCCCCAAATCGCCCACAGAGAGCCGCCCACACAGATCGAGTGAAGCTGGCGTGCTTGCTGTTTCCTTTGCAAACCACCCCGTCTTTTATCGAATCTGCCAGAGCTGCCATTGCGCTCGGCCACTTGAGTTGTTTGCCCGTTTTGCCGCGTGTCGGCAGAGATTTGCGGGCCAGGTGCCAGGCTGGGGCAGCCCTTTTTTGAGGTTCACGTCTTCAAAAGAGCGTGAAAAAACGGGTTTTCACAACTTCACAAGAGTGTGGCGAGCAAATGAATAGTTTGGCGTTTGTACAAGCACCATCAGCGTCTGGAACAGCCCAATTACACAGGACCGAGCACGCCTCAAAAACCGGAGCTTGAGCCTGTCCGCTACGGATTGGTTGCACGAATCGCACGCTTTGACCATAAGTCGAATTGCCACAGGCGCCCATGAATGCGTTCATAGGCACATTAGCCCGGCAGGAAGCGTGTGCTGAAGTTGCAAAGAATTGCGAATCGGACATGGCGATCCTGGCCATGGGTAACCTGGGGCAACACGTGAACCGCCCCGTCACTCCTGGCAGCCATGCCGACAATTTGGTGCTGCAGATTTTGGAGACGCGTTAAATGGCGCATAACGAAGCAGTCGACGTAGTACTGGTAGGGGCCGGCATCATGAGTGCCACCCTGGCCGTACTGCTCAAAGAGCTCGACCCCGGCCTCACGCTGGAAGTCGTTGAGCTGATGGATTCGGGTGCCGCGGAGAGTTCCAACCCGTGGAACAACGCCGGTACCGGCCACGCGGGGCTGTGTGAGCTGAACTACACGCCGCAGGCCGCCGATGGCTCCATCGACATCAAGAAAGCCGTGCACATCAACACCCAGTTCGAGGTGTCGAAGCAGTTCTGGGCTTACCTGACCAAGAAGGGCACCTTTGGCTCGTCCAAGTCGTTCATCAGCCCGGTGCCGCACCTGAGCTTCGTGCAGGGCGACAAAGGCGTGTCCTTCCTCAAGAAGCGCTTTGAGACCCTCAGCCAGCACCACGCGTTTTCGGACATGCACTACACCGAAGACCGCAGCGAAATGGCCGAGTGGATGCCGCTGATGATGCCGGGCCGCCCGCTCGACGAAAAAATCGCCGCCACCCGCGTGATGAACGGCACCGACGTCAACTTTGGCGCGCTGACCAATCAGTTGCTCAGCCACCTGACCAGCTCGCCGGACGCCCAGGTCAAGTACTGCAAACGCGTGACCGGCCTCAAGCGCAACGGCGCAGGCTGGACCGTGAGCATCAAGGACGTCAACAGCGGCAACAGCCGTGACGTCGATGCCAAGTTTGTGTTCCTCGGCGCTGGCGGTGCGGCGCTGCCGTTGCTGCAGGCCTCGGGCATCGAAGAGAGCAAAGGCTTCGGCGGCTTCCCGGTGAGCGGCCAGTGGTTGCGTTGCGACAACCCGGAAGTGGTCAAGCAGCACCAGGCCAAGGTCTACAGCCAGGCTGCCGTGGGTTCGCCACCGATGTCCGTGCCGCACTTGGACACCCGCGTGGTGGATGGCAAGAAATCCCTGCTGTTCGGGCCATACGCCGGCTTCACCACCAAGTTCCTCAAGCACGGCTCGTTCCTTGACCTGCCGATGTCGATTCGCGCCGGCAATATCGGCCCGATGCTGGCCGTGGCCCGCGACAACATGGACCTGACCAAATACCTGGTCAGCGAAGTGCGCCAGTCCATGGAACAGCGCCTGGAATCCCTGCGCCGCTTCTACCCCGAGGCGAAAGCCGAAGACTGGCGCCTGGAAGTGGCCGGCCAGCGCGTGCAGATCATCAAGAAAGACCCGAAGAAAGGCGGCGTGCTGCAATTCGGCACCGAGTTGGTCGCAGCCAAGGACGGTTCGCTTGCGGCGCTGTTGGGTGCCTCCCCAGGCGCCTCGGTGACCGTCTCGATCATGCTGGAGTTGATCGAGCGTTGCTTCCCGCAGAAAGCTGCCGGTGAATGGGCCACCAAGCTGCATGAGATCTTCCCGGCGCGCGAGAAAGTGCTGGAGACGGACGCCGAGCTGTATCGCAAGATCAACACGCAGAACAACATCAGCCTTGAGCTGGTGGAGCAAAGCAACGAGGCTGAAAGCTACGCGTGAGGTCGTGACGCAGAGCGTCACAGAATGCATTCCCACGCAGAGCGTGGGAACGAGCGCGAAACGCCCCGGTCTCTCATGAGGCCGGGGCGTTTTTTTGTGGCTCGGATAATCAGCCGCGGGCGTTGTCGATCAGCTCGATGTATTCGGCGGCGTTACGCTGGTCCTTGATCAGGTCAACGAAGGTCTGGCCATGCTCATCCTTGCCATCCAGGTCCAGGCCTGCTGCCTTGAAGAACCCCAGGAAACGCTCGAAGTCGTCGATACGCAGGCCGCGATAGGCCTTGATCAGTTTGTGCAGGGACGGCGACGTCGCATCAACCGGCTCGAAGTCCAGGAACAACTTGATCTGGTCGTCACCGATTTCGTCGCCAATCACCTGTTTCTTATCTTTACGCATTACCGACTCCAGCCTGCAGACATTTACACGGGGCTAGAAGTCTACCTGCGCGACGCCGGATGTGGGAGGGGGCTTACCCTAATACCTGTAGGAGCGAGCTTGCTCGCGAAAAACTCAAAGGCGCCGCGTTTATTCAGGAAGCACGCGTTATCGTTGACGTTTTTCGCGAGCAAGCTCGCTCCTACGATTTCAGTGTTCAGTCGAACTGGGCAAGCATCCAGCGGTGATACTCCGCCATCCCCACCTCGCCTTCACGAGGCGCCCAGCTTGCCAGTTCGCCATCGCCAACAGGACGATAAGGGCCTGCTTTGCATTCAAACATGATGCTGTCTGGCTCCAGCACCACCAGGCCATGAAAAACGCCGGGCGACAGGTCGACGCCCTGGCATTCCCCGCCCGCTTCCAACACACGCTTGCTCAACACTTTGCCCGTCTCGCTGAAAATCAGGATTCCCAGACGCCCTTTGAGCACCAGCAAGGTCTCAGCCTTATCGGCGCTCAGGTGACGGTGAGGCTGCACATAGGTGCTGGGCTGCAAACCCACCGCCATGCGATGACAAGGCTCTTGCATCTCATGGAAGTTAACGTTTTGACGGCCACGGGGATTGGCGGCCGCTTTCTCGGCCAACTCGGCAAACAGCGTCTGATCAAGAAAGCGGGCCATCGATTACATTCCTTTAACGGCGTAGATGCCATTGGCGTTACGCCAGTAGCCCTTGTAGTCCATGCCATACCCGAAGATATAACGGTCGACGCACGGCAACCCGACAAAGTCAGCTTTCAGCTCTGGGCGGGCCTTGCGGTCGTGGTCTTTGTCGATCAACACAGCAGTGTGCACTTTGCGTGCGCCGGCATGTTTGCAGAAGTCGATGATCGCACCCAGGGTGTGACCTTCATCGAGGATGTCATCGATGATCAGCACATCGCGGTCGATGAACGACACTTCCGGCTTGGCCTTCCAGAACAAGTCGCCACCGCTGGTCTCATTGCGATAGCGGGTGGCGTGCAGGTAAGAGGCTTCCAGCGGGAACTGCAGGTGAGTGAGCAATTTACCGGCGAAGATCAGGCCACCGTTCATCACGCAGAAAACCACCGGGTTGGTGTCGGCCATTTCGCGGGTGATGTGCGCGCCGACCTTGGCGATCGCTGCTTCGACTTGCGCTTCGGTGTACAGGCAGTCAGCCTCGTGCATGATTTGACGGATATGCTCGAGATCAGCAGACATGGCGCTCTCCAAGGGGGTGCTGTGGCAAGAAAAGCGGGCGAAGGTACGCTTCTCGTGCGCTCCAATCAAGCCTTTATGGACTAACGTACTTGATGTCTATAGGACAACACCCTCGGATAGATTAATCTAGGCCGGTTTTTTTGCCCGCCGCCGGAGCCTTTCCTATGCCCACTCGCGAGATCCGCCACCCGCTGATCCGACACAAACTCGGCCTTATGCGCCGTGCCGACATTAGCACGAAGAACTTCCGTGAGCTTGCTCAGGAAGTCGGAGCGTTGCTCACTTACGAAGCCACCAAGGATTTGCCCTTGGAAACCTACGAGATCCCCGGTTGGGCCGGCCCCGTACAGGTGGAGAAAATCGCCGGTAAGAAAATTACCGTCGTCCCTATCCTGCGCGCCGGTATCGGCATGCTTGAAGGTGTACTCAGCCTGATTCCGGGCGCCAAGGTCAGCGCCGTGGGCGTGGCCCGCAATGAAGAAACACTGCAGGCCCACACCTACCTGGAAAAACTCGTCCCGGAAATCAACGAACGCCTGGCCATGATCATCGACCCGATGCTCGCCACCGGCAGTTCCATGGTTGCCACCATCGACCTGCTGAAAAAAGCCGGTTGCCGGGACATCCGCGCCATGGTGCTGGTGGCCGCGCCCGAGGGCATCGCCGCCGTCGAGAAGGCCCACCCGGATGTACAGATCTACACCGCGTCCATCGATGAGCGCCTGAACGAACACGGCTACATCATCCCGGGCCTGGGCGATGCCGGTGACAAGATCTTCGGCACCAAGCAGAAGGACGCGTGAGCATGCAGGATGAATTCAACGACCCGCTTTGGCGCCAGATCCTGTCTGGCGCACAAATGCTCTTCGTAGCATTTGGCGCGTTGGTGTTGATGCCGCTGATCACAGGTCTTGATCCAAACGTCGCGCTGTTTACCGCAGGCCTGGGCACATTGCTGTTCCAGGTGGTGACAGGGCGGCAGGTGCCGGTGTTTCTGGCATCGAGCTTCGCGTTCATCACTCCGATCATTCTCGCCAAGGGCCAGTTCGGCCTGGCGGCGACCATGGGCGGCGTGATGGCGGCGGGTTTCGTCTATACGTTCCTGGGCCTGGCCGTGAAGGTCAAGGGCACCGGTTTTATCGACCGGCTGCTGCCGCCCGTGGTCATCGGCCCGGTGATCATCTCGATCGGCCTGGCCATGGCGCCGATTGCCGCCAACATGGCCATGGGCAAGTCCGGCGACGGTGCCGAGTTGATCCATTACCAAACGGCGATGCTGATCTCGATGCCAGCACTGCTCACCACTTTGATCGTGGCCGTGTTCGGCAAGGGCATTTTCCGCCTGGTGCCGATCATCTCCGGCGTGCTGGTGGGCTTTGCCATGTCGTTCTACTTTGGTGTGGTCGACACGGCTAAGATCGCCGCCGCACCGTGGTTCGCCCTGCCCCACTTCACCGCGCCGGAGTTCAACTGGCAGGCGATCCTGTTTATCGTCCCGGTGGCCCTGGCCCCGGCGATCGAGCATATCGGGGGTGTGATTGCGGTAGGCAGCGTGACCGGCCGCGATTACCTGAAAAAGCCTGGCCTGCATCGCACGCTGCTGGGTGACGGTATCGCCACCACGGCTGCCGGCATGTTTGGCGGCCCGCCGAACACCACCTACGCCGAAGTGACCGGCGCCGTGATGCTGACCAAGAACTACAACCCGAAAATCATGACCTGGGCGGCAGTGTTTGCCATCAGCCTGGCGTTCATCGGCAAGTTCGGCGCGCTGCTGCAGAGCATCCCGGTGCCGGTGATGGGCGGGATTCTGTGCCTGCTGTTCGGCTCGATTGCTGCGGTGGGGATGAACACGCTGATTCGCCACAAGATCGACCTGGGCGAGGCGCGCAACCTGGTGATTGTGTCGGTCACCCTGGTGTTCGGGATTGGCGGTGTGCTGGTGGGTACCGGCAACGGCCCGGATGATTTCGGCCTCAAGGGCATTGCCCTGTGTGCGGTGGTAGCGATTGGCTTGAACTTGCTGCTGCCGGGCAATGATGGCTGGAAGAACAAGAAGCCGGATGAGCCGTTGATCTAAGCCTTCCAGTTTTCTGGTGTAGCTGATGGCCTCATCGCGGGCAAGCCCGGCTCCCACAGGGAAATGCGTTTTCCTGTGGGAGCCGGGCTTCCCCGCGATGAGGCCCTTACAGCCTGTAAAGAATTAGAGCTTGCCGAGCCCGTCGATCAGCGCCTGGTTCTGCTCCGGCGTCCCGATGCTGATCCGCAGGAACTGGGCAATCCGCTCCTGCTTGAAGTGCCGCACAATCACCCCTTGCTCACGCAACTTGGCGGCTAGCCCTGCAGCGTCATGCCGCGGGTGACGCGCGAAGATGAAGTTCGCCGCCGACGGCAACACCTCAAACCCCTTGCTCTCTAATTGCGCGACGACCTGGTTGCGGCTGTCGATCACCCACTGAGTGGTCTTCTCGAAGTATTCACGGTCGTCAAACGCGGCCGCCGCGCCAACAATCGCCAACCGATCCAATGGGTAGGAGTTGAAGCTGTTCTTGACCCGCTCCAGCGCCTCGATCAGGTCTGGGTGGCCCACGGCCAGGCCCACACGCAAACCGGCCAGTGAGCGCGATTTGGACAGGGTCTGGGTCACCAGCAGGTTCGGGTAACGGTCCACCAGGCTGATGGCGGTTTCGCCACCGAAGTCGATATAGGCCTCGTCGACCACCACCACCGAATCTGGGCTGGCCTTGAGGATCTGCTCTACCGCGTCCAGCGCCAGTACGCAGCCGGTGGGCGCGTTCGGGTTGGGGAAGATAATCCCGCCGTTGGGCCTGGCGTAGTCAGCGACGCGAATCTGGAACTGCTCGTCCAATGCCACCGCGTCGAACGTGATGCCGTACAGGCCGCAGTACACCGGGTAGAAGCTGTAGCTGATATCCGGGAACAGCAACGGCAGATCGTGCTGGAACAGGCCGTGGAAGATGTGCGCCAGGACTTCATCGGAACCGTTGCCGAGGAACACCTTGCCGGCGTCGATCCCGTAATACCTGGCCACGGCCTGCTTGAGCAGGTCGCTGTTGGGGTCCGGGTACAGGCGCAAGTTGTCGTTCAACTCGGCCTGCATTGCCGCCAGCGCCTTGGGCGATGGGCCGTAGGGGTTTTCATTGGTGTTGAGCTTGACCAGCTTGGTCAGCTTCGGTTGCTCACCGGGCACGTAAGGCACCAGGTCCTTGACGAAAGGGCTCCAGAATTTGCTCATGCCTTACTCTCCCTTGACGATGCGGTATTCAGCGCTGCGTGCGTGCGCGCTGAGGGATTCACCACGGGCCAGCACCGAGGCGGTCTTGCCCAGCTCGGAAGCGCCTTGTGGCGAGCAGAAGATAATCGACGAGCGCTTCTGGAAGTCGTACACCCCCAGCGGCGACGAGAAACGTGCAGTGCCGGAGGTCGGCAACACGTGGTTAGGGCCGGCGCAGTAGTCGCCCAGGGCTTCGCTGGTGTGGCGGCCCATGAAGATCGCCCCGGCGTGACGGATCGACGGCAACCAGGCCTGTGGGTCCGCTACGGACAGCTCAAGATGCTCCGGTGCGATGCGGTTGGCCACTTCGATGGCCTGCTCCATGTCACGCACCAGAATCAGCGCACCACGGCCGTTGATCGACTTCTCGATGATCTCGGCACGCTCCATGGTCGGCAGCAGTTTATTGATGCTGGCGGCGACCTTGTCGAGGAACTCGGCATCGGGGCTGACCAGGATCGCCTGGGCGTCTTCATCGTGCTCCGCCTGGGAGAACAGGTCCATGGCGATCCAGTCCGGGTCGGTCTGGCCGTCACACACCACAAGGATTTCCGAGGGGCCGGCGATCATGTCAATACCGACCTGGCCAAAGACATGGCGCTTGGCGGTGGCGACGTAGATATTGCCAGGGCCAACCACCTTGTCGACCTTCGGCACGCTTTCGGTGCCATAGGCCAGTGCTGCAACGGCCTGGGCGCCACCGATGGTGAACACGCGGTCGACGCCGGCGATGCAGGCGGCAGCCAGCACCAGCTCATTGATTTCGCCACGCGGGGTCGGAACCACCATGACCACTTCGGTCACGCCGGCGACTTTGGCCGGGATGGCATTCATCAACACCGACGATGGATACGACGCTTTACCGCCCGGCACGTACAGGCCGGCGCGGTCCAGTGGCGTGACCTTCTGGCCCAGCACCGTGCCGTCGGCCTCGGTGTAGCTCCAGGAGTCCTGCTTCTGTTTTTCGTGGTAGCTGCGTACCCGCGCCGCTGCGACTTCCAGGGCTTCGCGCTGTGGCGCGGTGATGCGCGTCAGCGCCAGCTCCAGGCGTTCACGCGGCAGGATCAGGTCGGCCATGGACTTTACGTCCAAGCCGTCGAACTGGCGGGTGAAGTCCACCAGCGCCGCATCACCGCGTTCGCGCACGGCCTTGATGATGTCGAGCACCCGCTGGTTGACCGAGTCGTCAGACACGCTTTCCCAGCTCAGCAGATGATCCAGATGATGGGCGAAATCCGGGTCGGCAGCGTTGAGTCGGGCAATTGCAGTGGACGTGGTCATAGCGAGGGCCTCAATAGAATTGGCAAAAACTCAGGCGCCCTAAACTAGCAGTCGTTTCCGCTTGGGCACCTGAGAATTCTGGCTATGAGGCGGATAGACGGGCGCAGCTCTTCAGCTACGCGGGTGAGTCAACCGCGGTGTCGAGACTCCACTGCCTTGCGCAGGGTGTCGATCAACGCCTGGATACGGGCGTGCTGCATCTTCATCGATGCCTTGTTGACGATCAGGCGGGAGCTGATGTCAGCGATGAAATCCTGGGGTTCCAGACCGTTGGCACGCAGGGTGTTGCCGGTGTCGACCACGTCGATGATCTTGTCGGCCAGGCCGATCAGCGGTGCCAGCTCCATGGAGCCGTAGAGCTTGATGATATCGACCTGACGACCTTGTTCGGCGTAGTAGCGCTTGGCAACGTTGACGAACTTGGTGGCGACCCGCAGGCGGCCCTTGGGCTCGACGTCACCGACGCGGCCGGCGGTCATCAGTTTGCACAGGGCGATGCGCAGGTCCAGGGGCTCGTACAGGCCCTGGCCGCCGTATTCCATCAGCACGTCCTTGCCGGCAACACCCAGGTCGGCGGCGCCATGTTCAACGTAGGTCGGCACGTCGGTAGCCCGCACGATCAGCAGGCGCACGTCGTCCTGGGTCGTGGGGATGATCAGCTTGCGGCTCTTGTCCGGATTCTCGGTCGGCACGATGCCCGCTTCAGCCAGAAGCGGCAACGTGTCGTCAAGGATGCGGCCCTTGGACAGTGCGATGGTCAACATGGGAAATGTCAGTCCTTCATCAGGCTATTGCTGTCCGGTCACAAACGGCGCCAGACACAGATCGAGGCCATGACAGCCTCGATTTGAAACAAACCAGTGTTTGTCGGAGCCAGCTTGCTCGCGAAGAACGTCAACGATAACGCGTTTATTCAGACTTCACGCGGTGACCATGAGTTCTTCGCGAGCAAGCTCGCTCCTACATCCTACAGTGCAGTGGGGGTTAGCCCGGTACGCGGCGGATTTTTGCGCCGAGCATCTGCAGTTTCTCTTCGATGCACTCATAACCACGGTCTATGTGGTAGATGCGGTCGATCAGGGTGTCGCCTTCGGCGCACAGTGCCGAGATTACCAGGCTGGCCGAAGCACGCAGGTCGGTGGCCATGACTGGCGCGCCCTTGAGCTTGTCGATGCCGGTGACGATAGCGGTGTTGCCTTCGACCTGGATCTTGGCGCCCATGCGGTGCAGTTCATACACGTGCATGAAACGGTTTTCGAAGATGGTCTCGATCACGGCACCGGTGCCTTCGGCAATTGCGTTCAGGGAGATGAACTGCGCTTGCATGTCGGTCGGGAACGCCGGATACGGAGCAGTACGCACGTTGACAGCTTTTGGCCGCTTGCCGTGCATGTTCAGCTCGATCCAGTCTTCGCCAGTGGTGATCTCTGCGCCGGCTTCCTTGAGTTTTTCCAGTACGGCTTCAAGGATGGTCGGATCGGTGTCCTTGACCTTCACGCGGCCACCGGTCACGGCAGCGGCAACCAGGTAGGTGCCGGTCTCGATGCGGTCAGGCATGACTTTGTAAGTGGCGGTGTGCAGACGCTCTACACCATCAATAGTGATGGTGTCGGTGCCAGCGCCGGAAACTTTGGCGCCCATGGCGTTGAGGAAGTTGGCCAGGTCGACCACTTCCGGCTCACGCGCGGCGTTTTGCAGCACGCTGCGGCCTTTGGCCAGGGCAGCGGCCATCATAATGTTCTCGGTACCGGTGACGCTGACGGTATCGAAGAAGAAGTTCGCGCCACGCAGGCCGCCTTCCGGCGCCTTGGCCTTGATGTAGCCGCCTTCGACGTCGATGACTGCGCCCATGGCCTCAAGGCCACGGATGTGCAGGTCGACCGGACGCGAACCAATGGCGCAACCGCCAGGCAAGGCCACTTCGGCTTCGCCGAAACGGGCAACCATCGGGCCCAGCACCAGGATCGACGCACGCATGGTTTTCACCAGTTCGTACGGGGCGATCAAGGTCTTGATGGTGCGCGGGTCGATTTCGACCGCCAGCTTCTCGTCGATCACCGGCTCAATGCCCATGCGACCGAACAGTTCGATCATGGTGGTGATGTCGTGCAGGTGCGGCAGGTTGGCCACAGTCACCGGGCCATCGCACAGCAGGGTCGCTGCCAGGATCGGCAA
This sequence comes from Pseudomonas sp. B2021, assembly GCF_018135665.1. NCBI lineage: Bacteria > Pseudomonadati > Pseudomonadota > Gammaproteobacteria > Pseudomonadales > Pseudomonadaceae > Pseudomonas > Pseudomonas sp. B2021. Next base: position 1,189,254 of record NZ_SMOF01000001.1, on the reverse strand, counting down.
GGCGGAGTTTTTCGCACCGGAAATGCGGATCTCGCCATCAAGGCGGGCACCGCCGGTAATAATCAATTTATCCATAAGAATCTCGACGCCTTGGGGGCTCAGGTGCGCTCGGCCCAGGCCGCGCGGCTGAAAAATTTCATAGTGACCGCATGGATGCTGCCATCGGTGATCCATGGGTTCAAATGGGCATAGATCTGCTGCTGACGCTTGACCGGGCTCAATGCCGCCAGTTCATCGCTAATCACGTTCAGCTGGAAATTGCAGCCTTCGCCTTCAACTTCTACAGTCGTTTCCGGCAGCTTTCCTTCAAGGAAGCTCTTAACTTCTAGGGCCTGCATGCTCAACCTCTATCGGCGCCCAGTGCGCACGGGTCGCACATCATACAAAAAAGCCCCGCGCCTGCGAACCCCGCATAGCAGGACTCTGACGGGGGGCTTCTTTAATAATGTGTATTAAGGATGCGCCAAAAGCTCGGTCAAACCGGAAACTTCGGCAATTTCGCGCATGTCTTCTGGCAACGCACGGATGCTGACCGGTTTTTTCGCCGCCTCGGCATCACGCATGAAGCACAGCAACAACGACAGGCCAACACTGCTGGACTTGGTCACCGCCGAGCAATCGAGCACCAGTTCTGGCGCCTTGCTGGCCTTGATCAGCGCCTGGCCCTGCTTGCGCAGGTCAGGCCCGGTGCGGTAATCCAGCACGCCGCTGAGGAACAGCTCGCCGGCATCGCCGATACGAACAGCCGACTCGGTCATTGCGCAGGCTTCCCGGCAGCTTTGTCGGTTTCTTCCTTGGCCTTGGCCACTTCACCGGCCCAACCATTGATGGTCTTGTCCAGGTCGTTGCCATTGCGCTGCATTGCGTCGGCGAACTGATCACGGAACAGCTTGCCGATGTTGATACCGTTGATGATCACGTTGCGCAGTTTCCACTCGCCGTTGATCTTCGTCAGGGTGTAGGACACTGGGTACACGGCGCCATTGCTGCCGGAGACTTTCATCCCGACTTCAGCACGGTCGCCCGACTCGTCCTTGGGCGCATCAACGACAATGCCCTGGTTGTTGTATTCCAGCAGAGCGTTACCGTAGAACTGGAACAGGCCCTTCTTGAAGTTTTCCTGGAACGTCTGCATCTGCGCAGGCGTAGCCTTGCGCGAATACTTGACCGTCATGATGCTTTTGGAAATACCTTCAGCATCGACCACAGGGCCAACGATCGTGTTGAGCGCGTTGTAAAACTTGGAAGGGTCTTGCTTGTACTGTTCTTTGTTAGCCTTGAGGTCAGCCAGCATTCTGCTGGTAGTGTCCTGCACCAAATCGTGGGCAGAACCTGCCGCGTTGGCCATTATCGGCAATGCTGCAAGCAGTACCAGCAGGCCACGTCGCAAGGTAGAGATCATGAACAGATTCCTCATTTGGCGTCTTTATTGACCGTATTGAGCAAAAATTTTCCGATCAGGTCTTCAAGCACCAGCGACGACTGTGTGTCGTGGATGGTCGAACCATCCTTGAGCAGGGCTGTTTCCCCGCCCACGCTGACACCGATGTACTTCTCGCCCAGCAACCCCGCAGTGAGGATAGATGCTGTGGAGTCAGTCGGCAGATTATCCACCTTCTTGTCCAGTTGCATCGTCACCCGACCGGTAAAGCTGTCGCGGTCCAGATCGATTGCCGTGACCTTGCCGATGGTGACACCGGCCATGGTCACTTTGGATCTGACCGTCAAACCGGCGATATTGTCGAAGTACGCGTAAAGTTTATAGGTATCGGCGGTAGGGCTGGCCGAAAGGCCGCTGACTCGCAGGGCCAACAACAGTAAAGCCAGGATGCCAGCCAGCAAGAAAAGGCCGACACCGATTTCCACAGTGCGGTTTTGCATCAGAAATCTCCAAACATCAAGGCGGTCAAAATGAAGTCAAGGCCCAGTACCGCCAGCGAGGCGTACACAACGGTCTTGGTAGTGGCACGGCTGATCCCCTCTGAAGTGGGCTCGCAGTCATAGCCTTGGAATACGGCAATCCAGGTCACCACAAAGGCAAAGACAATGCTCTTTATGATGCCGTTGAGCACGTCACCGGTGAAGGTCACGCTGTTTTGCATGTTGGCCCAGTAGGAGCCGTCGTAGACCCCCAGCCAGTCAACCGCCACCCACGAACCGCCCCAGATACCCACCACGCTGAAGATCATCGCCAGCAACGGCAGGGAAATGAAGCCGGCCCACAGGCGCGGGGCAACAATGTACTTGAGCGGGTCCACGCCGATCATTTCCAGGCTGGACAGCTGCTCGGTGGACTTCATATTGCCGATTTCAGCAGTCAGCGCCGAACCTGCACGCCCCGCGAACAACAAGGCGGTGACCACGGGGCCAAGCTCACGCAACAGAGTCAGGGCCACCATCTGCCCTACCGCCTGCTCCGAGCCGTAGCTGGACAGGATATTGAAACCCTGCAGCGCCAGCACCATGCCGATGAACACGCCGGAGACCACGATGATCACCAGGGACATCACCCCCACCGAGTGCAGCTGCTTGACCAGCAGGCCAAAGCCGCCGCCGATGCCGCCGCGCCCCAGCAAGGCGTGGAACAGGAAAATGGTCGAACGCCCCAGCACTTCGACGATGTCGATGCCCGAGCGACCGAAAAGGCGAACCTTCTCGATAAGAGATGTCTTGCGCATCAGCGCTTCCCCAGAAGATCTGAGCGGTAGTCCGCTGCCGGAAAGTGAAAAGGCACCGGGCCATCGGGGTTGCCGGTCATGAATTGGCGAATACGCGGGTTATCGGCATTCATCAACTCTTCAGGCGTACCCTGCCCCAGCACCTGACCATCACCTACTACATACAGGTAGTCGGCAATGCTCGCGGTTTCGGCCAGGTCGTGGGACACCACGATACTGGTGATCCCCAGTGCATCGTTGAGCAGGCGGATCAGGCGCACCAACACGCCCATGGCGATCGGGTCCTGGCCCACGAATGGCTCGTCGTACATGAGGATCTGTGGGTCGAGGGCGATGGCCCGTGCCAGGGCGACACGGCGCTTCATGCCGCCGGACAACTCGTCCGGCATCAGGTCGATGGCACCGCGAAGGCCCACGGCCTGCAGTTTCAGCAACACGATGTCACGAATCATCTCGTCGGACAGCTGGGTGTGCACCCGCAGCGGGAAGGCCACGTTTTCGAACACATCGAGGTCGGTGAACAGCGCGCCGCTCTGGAACAGCACGCCCATGTGCTTGCGCGCATCGAACAGATCGCTACGCGACAGCGTCGGCAGGTTCTGGCCGTTGACCCACACTTCCCCGGCACTGGGGCGCAATTGCATGCCCATCAGGCGCAACAGGGTGGTCTTGCCGCAACCGGAAGGCCCCATGATGCCCGTGACCTTGCCGCGAGGAATGCGAATATCGACGTTATTGAAGATGCTGCGCGTCCCGCGCTTGAAGGTAAGACCCTTCAGCTCGACCGCGTAGGCGTTATCGGCACTCATCTAATCTCCTTGGGATGCAGCCTTTCACTCAGACACCATGTGTGCGACTTTGGTTTTCAACTGATGCGCAATAGTAAGGCACATGGGTTGGGCGGACCGAACTGGCGGCGAACTATATCACTGCTGGTACAGAGCGCCCAAGGCCGGAACAGCGCTGGTTCAGATTTGAGACAGGGAAAAACGTTGCTTGCTATGTTACCGAAGGTGCTTTTCAGTTATCCCGCGCACAAAGCCTGACGAACTTGCGTGAGGGAATCGATCATTACCGCTATAATCGCCGACTTTTCGTCAGGCTATACGATTTCAGACATGAGCCAATCCAGCGACCTTATTCAATCCGCACAACGCACCATACGCCTTGAGCTTGAAGCCGTAGAAGGCTTGCTGGCGCATATCGACGCGGATTTCGTGCGCGCCTGCGAGATGATTCTGGCCAGCAAGGGCCGCGTTGTGGTGGTCGGCATGGGCAAGTCCGGCCACATTGGCAACAAGATCGCCGCGACCTTGGCGAGCACCGGGACCACGGCGTTTTTCGTGCACCCGGCCGAAGCCAGCCACGGCGACATGGGCATGATCACCAAGGATGACGTGATTTTGGCGCTGTCCAACTCCGGCACCACCAACGAAATCGTGACCCTGTTGCCGCTGATCAAGCGCCTGGGCATCCAGATGATCAGCCTCACAGGCAACCCTGAGTCAACGCTGGCCAAGGCCGCCGACGTCAACCTGAACGTGCACGTGGCCCACGAGGCCTGCCCGCTGAACCTGGCGCCCACCTCCTCCACCACCGCCGCACTGGTGATGGGCGATGCCCTGGCGGTGGCACTGCTGGAGGCTCGCGGGTTTACCGCTGAAGACTTCGCGTTTTCCCATCCCGGTGGTGCACTGGGCCGTCGCCTGTTGCTGAAAGTGGAAAATGTGATGCACAGCGGCACAGAATTGCCGAGCGTTCCACGCGGCACCCTGCTGCGGGATGCGCTGATGGAAATGACCCGCAAGGGCTTGGGCATGACCGCCATCGTCGAGACCGATGGTCGGCTGGCGGGGATCTTCACCGACGGCGACCTGCGTCGCACCCTGGACCGCACCATTGATATCCACACCGCCACCATCGACGCCGTGATGACCCCTCACGGCAAGACCGCGCGCGCCGAAATGCTCGCGGCTGAAGCGTTGAAGATCATGGAGGACCACCGGATAGGCGCACTGATCGTGGTCGACCACGATGATCGGCCGATCGGGGCCCTTAACCTTGGCGACTTGCTGCGCGCAGGAGTGATGTAAATGACCAGCGACCTGATGCAACGCGGTAAAAACATCAAACTGGCGATTTTCGACGTTGACGGCGTGCTGACGGATGGCCGCCTGTACTTCCTCGAAGACGGCAGCGAATTCAAGACCTTCAACACCCTCGACGGCCAAGGCATCAAGATGCTGATGGCAGCGGGCGTGCAAACCGCAATTATCAGCGGTCGAAAAACACCGGTTGTGGAACGCCGCGCACAAAACCTCGGTATTCCTCACCTGTATCAGGGCCGCGAGGATAAACTGGTGGTGCTGGACGAGCTTCTTGGCCAACTCAACCTAAGCTATGAACAGGTCGCCTATCTGGGCGACGACCTGCCAGACCTGCCGGTGATTCGCCGGGTGGGCCTGGGCATGGCCGTCGCGAATGCCGCAGCGTTTGTGCGCGAACACGCCCATGGCATCACCACCGCCCGTGGCGGCGAAGGTGCCGCCCGCGAGTTCTGCGAGTTGATCCTGCGTGCCCAGGGCAGTCTTGAAGCGGCCCACGCCGCCTACCTATAGAGCGTTATATGCTGAGCAAAAAGATTCGCAACTTCCTGTTATTCGGGGTCATCGCCGCGCTGCTCCTGGCGGTGGGCTACTGGAATATCAGCCCGGAGCGCTTTCTCGACAAGCCTGTTGCGCAGGTTGACGAAGGCCTTATCGACTATTACGCCACCAATGCCTACAGCATTCAGTACCTGCCCGACGGCAAGGTGCAGTATGAATTGACGTCGGACAAGGTCGAACACTTGAAGGTAGCCGACGTTAGCCTGCTGACCAATCCGGACCTGAACCTGTATCGCGGCACCGAATTTCCCTGGCACGTCACCAGCAAGCGTGGCGAAGTGAACGCGGACGGCACCGAAGTTGAACTGATCGACTCGGTTCGCGTCGCACGTACAGACGCGCAGAACCGCGACACCATCATTACCAGCAGTCGCATGACCGTATTCCCACAGAAGCAATATGCGCAGACCGAGCAAGACGTTAGAATCGACGGCGCTGGCGGTGTATCGACTGGCAAGGGAATGAAAGCGTATTTGAAAGAAAGCAGGATACACCTGCTATCGAACGTAAGAGGACAGTATGAGGCTCGTTAAAACCCTCCCTATTTTGCTCGGTCTGGGCGCAGCACTGGGAAGCGTGAGCGCCTGGGCTCTGCCGAACGATAGCCAGCAACCGATCCATATTTCGGCTGACGATGCACAGCTCGATGACAAGAAAGGTGTCGCCACCTATACCGGCGGCGTGATCATCACCCAGGGCTCGATGAAGATTACCGGTAACACGGTGACTCTGACGCGCACCCCCGCAGGCGACATTGACGTGGTGACGTCGGTGGGCAACCTGGCTTATTTCGAGCAGAAGCAGTCCGCCACCGACACCGGCCCGATGAAGGGCTACGGCAAGACCATCCAGTATCACGCCCAGCAGAATCGCATCGTACTGATTGACCAGGCCAAGGTGCTGAGCCCGGACGGCAACTCCACGGAAGGTGAAAAAATCACCTATGACACCGTGAAGCAGATCGCTAACGCCGGTCGCGCCAACGGCAACAAGGTCACCGCACCCCGCCCACGCATCGACATGGTTATCCAGCCGAAGAAGAAGGCCGAGTAATGGCAACCCTGAAAGCCCAGCATCTGGCCAAGGCCTATAAAAGCCGCCAGGTGGTACGCGACGTCAGCCTGTCGATCGACAGCGGCCAGATCGTCGGCCTGCTAGGCCCTAACGGTGCCGGCAAAACCACCTGCTTCTATATGATCGTCGGGCTGGTCCAGGCAGACCAGGGTCGTGTATTGATCGACGACCTGGACGTCAGCCACCAACCCATGCACGGCCGTGCACGGGCAGGTATCGGCTATCTTCCCCAGGAAGCGTCGATCTTCCGCAAACTGTCGGTAGCCGACAACATCATGGCGATCCTCGAGACCCGCAAGGAACTTGATCGCGATGGCCGCCGCCAGGAGCTGGAAAGCCTGTTGCAGGAATTCCACATCAACCACATTCGCGACAACCTCGGCATGAGCTTGTCCGGTGGTGAGCGTCGCCGCGTGGAAATCGCTCGCGCCCTGGCGACTGCGCCGAAATTCATCCTGCTGGATGAACCCTTCGCCGGTGTCGACCCGATTTCGGTGGGTGACATCAAGCAGATCATCCATCACCTCAAGGCCAAGGGCATTGGGGTGCTGATCACGGACCACAACGTACGCGAGACCCTGGATATCTGCGAAACCGCTTATATCGTCAACGATGGTCAGCTGATTGCCGAAGGCGATGCCGAGACGATCCTGGCTAACGAGCTGGTGAAGGAAGTGTACCTGGGTCACGAGTTCCGCCTGTAAACACAGGGGTATCGCGCTTTTCCCTTGAGCGCGCGGGAGTCAATAGAAACCTCGGTTTTTTTATTGTTACCGCGCTCTAGGCAAAGGCCCCGAGATCAGGCATATAATTTGCTTATGTTTGGCGCTCACGCGCCCTGTCGTGGATGGCGCATTGCGCCGGCGAATAAGGTGTTAAGCCCCTGCCATGAAACCATCGCTAGTCCTGAGAATGGGCCAGCAGCTGACGATGACACCGCAGCTGCAACAGGCCATCCGCCTGCTCCAATTGTCGACCCTGGACCTGCAACAGGAAATCCAGGAGGCCTTGGAGTCCAATCCGATGCTCGAACGCCAGGAAGAAGGCGACGACTTCGACAACGCAGATCCGCTGGCCGACAACATCGAGCAAAAACCCAATCCCGACGTGCAGGAACCCTCCTATCAGGAAACCGCCCCGACGGTGGACAACCTGGAGGAAGGCGACTGGAATGAACGCATTCCCAACGAGCTTCCCGTGGACACCGCATGGGAAGACGTCTACCAGACCAGCGCCAGCAGCCTGCCGAGCAACGATGACGACGAGTGGGACTTCACCACCCGTACGTCGGTGGGCGAGAGCCTGCAGAGCCACTTGTTGTGGCAACTGAACCTGGCGCCGATGTCCGATACCGATCGCCTGATCGCGGTCACCCTGATCGACTGCATCAACAACCAGGGCTACCTGGACGAAACCCTCGACGAGATCCTCGAGGCCTTCGACCCGGAACTGGACATCGAACTGGACGAAATCGAAGCCGTCCTGCACCGCATCCAGCAATTCGAACCCGCCGGCATTGGTGCCCGCACGCTCAGCGAGTGCCTGTTGCTGCAACTGCGCCAACTGCCGGCCAAGACGCCATGGCTCACCGAAGCGCAACGGCTGGTCAGTGACTACATCGACCTGTTGGGCAGTCGCGACTACAGCCAACTGATGCGCCGCATGAAGCTCAAGGAAGATGACTTGCGCCAGGTCATCGAGCTGGTGCAAAGCCTCAACCCGCGTCCGGGCTCGCAGATCGAATCCAGCGAAGCCGAATACGTGGTCCCCGACGTCATCGTGCGCAAGGACAACGAACGCTGGCTGGTGGAGCTGAACCAGGAGTCGGTACCGCGTCTGCGGGTCAACCCGCAGTACGCCGGTTTTGTGCGCCGCGCTGACACCAGCGCCGATAACACCTTCATGCGCAACCAGTTGCAGGAAGCGCGGTGGTTCATCAAGAGCCTGCAAAGCCGCAACGAAACCCTGATGAAAGTCGCGACCCAGATCGTCGAGCACCAGCGCGGTTTCCTGGAATACGGCGACGAGGCCATGAAGCCTCTGGTGCTGCACGACATCGCCGAAGCCGTCGGTATGCACGAATCGACGATTTCCCGGGTCACCACGCAGAAATTCATGCATACCCCACGGGGTATTTATGAGCTGAAATACTTTTTCTCCAGCCACGTCAGCACCTCCGAAGGCGGCGAATGCTCGTCCACGGCGATCCGCGCGATCATCAAAAAACTGGTTGCCGCGGAAAATCAGAAAAAGCCGTTGAGTGACAGCAAGATCGCTGGTTTACTGGAGGCACAAGGCATTCAGGTCGCCCGTCGAACCGTCGCCAAGTACCGCGAGTCCCTAGGGATCGCGCCTTCCAGCGAGCGTAAGCGTTTGATGTGACGGGCGGGCCACAGCGTTCCAGTGGTGGGTATTCCTGCCCACCGCTTTATGCACTGGCAACGAAGGAGAAGCTGTATGCAAGTCAACATCAGTGGACACCAGCTGGAAGTCACCAAGCCCCTGCGTGAATACACCGAGAGCAAACTGAACAAGCTTGCGGGGCATTTTGACAAGATCACCAACGTGCAGGTCATCATGGAGGTCGATAAGCTCAAGCAGAAAATCGAGGCCACCCTGCACGTACCGAATGCCAAGCTCGTCGCCAATGCGGAACATGAAGATATGTACGCGGCAATCGACTCGCTCTACGACAAGCTCGACCGCCAACTCATAAAGCATAAGGAAAAGAATCTGCACCTGATGCAAGGTACAGGTCGTTAACTCTCCCCCCATGATCCGACTTGAAACCATCCTGACCCCCGGCCGTTCGCTCGTGAACGTGCCGGGCGGCAGTAAAAAGCGCGCCCTCGAACAAATTGCCAACCTGATCAGCAGCCAAGTGCCTGAGCTGGAGATGCAAGATGTTTTCGAAGCCCTGATCGCCCGTGAAAAACTCGGCTCGACCGGTTTTGGCAACGGCATCGCCATTCCTCACTGCCGTCTCGAAGGCTGCGATACCCCGGTCAGCGCTCTGCTGCACTTGGAAAAACCCATCGACTTCGACGCCATCGACGGTGCCCCGGTTGACCTGCTGTTCGTTCTGCTGGTCCCGCAAGCCGCCACCGATGCGCACCTGGAACTGCTCCGGCAGATCGCCAGCATGCTGGACCGCAAGGATGTACGCGACAAACTGCGCAGCGCCTCCAGCAATGAAGCGTTGTACCAAGTTGTCCTGGATGAACAAAACGGGCAGTAATCATGCGTTTGATCATCGTCAGCGGTCGCTCCGGCTCGGGTAAGAGCACCGCCCTCAATGTGCTTGAGGACAACGGCTTCTATTGCATCGACAACCTGCCAGCCGGCCTGCTGCCAGAGCTGGCGGAACGTGCATTGATCCATACCGAATTGGCACAGCCACTTGTGGCTGTCTCGATTGATGCGCGCAACCTGCCCAGCCACCTCTCGCGGTTCCCGGAACTGCTGGAAGAAGTGCGTGTCAAGCACATTCATTGCGATGTGCTGTACCTGGATGCCGACGAAGAAACCCTGCTCAAGCGGTTCTCCGAAACCCGTCGACGCCACCCCCTCAGCAGTGCCAACCGCTCTCTGGCCGAAGCCATCGAGGACGAGACCAAACTGCTGGGGCCGATCATTGACCTGGCCGACCTGAAGATCAACACCACCAACCTGAACCTGTATCAGTTGCGCGATGCGATCAAGCTGCGCCTGCTGAACCAGCCTGAGCCGGGGACGGCGTTTCTGGTCGAGTCGTTTGGCTTCAAGCGTGGCATGCCGGTCGATGCCGACCTGGTCTTCGACGTGCGCTGCCTGCCCAACCCTTACTGGAAGCCGGAATTACGCGATCAGTCCGGGCTGGATCAGCCTGTGGTCGACTACCTGGCCGCGCAACCCGACGTAGAAGAGATGTTCCAGGATATCTCCAGCTACCTGCTCAAATGGTTGCCGCGCTTTGCCGCCAGCAATCGGGCCTATGTCACCATTGCCATTGGCTGCACCGGCGGCCACCACCGCTCGGTCTATTTGACTGAACGGCTGGGCCAGGTGCTGCAACAAACCCTCAAGAACGTCCAGGTTCGCCACCGCGACCTGAGTTGAAAGGAACACCTGCGCGATGCCTGCTCTGGAAATTGAAATCATCAACAAGCTGGGCCTGCACGCCCGGGCGTCGGCTAAATTCGTCGGCGTGGCCGGGCAGTTCCCCTGCCAGATCCGTGCTGGGCGTACGCCAGAGTCCATGGTCGATGGCAAGAGCATCATGGCGATGATGATGTTGGCGGCCGGGAAAGGCACCAAGATCCACCTGAGCACCGAAGGTGAGCAAGAAGACGAAGCAATGGCCGCGCTGGTCGAGTTGATCAACAACTACTTCGACGAAGGCGAGTAACCCCTACTGTAGGAGCGAACTTGCTCGCGAAAAACGTCAACGATAACGCGGGCATCGTTGTTTAACGCGGTGCTCTTGCGTTCTTCGCGAGCAAGCTCGCTCCTACATAGATAAAGCCATCCTCAGCCCAACGCCGTATCCATCACCATCATCAGGCAAAACCCGAGGCATAGCCCAAGGCTGGCGAGCTTTTCATGGCCATTGCGGCGCGATTCGGGGATGACTTCATGAGTCACCACCAGCAACATTGCCCCGGCGGCCAGCGCCAAACCCAACGGCAATAGCACTTCGGCAAGGCTCACCAGCCATGCGCAGAGCACCGCAAATACCGGTTCAACCAAGCCCGATGCAGCGCCAATCAGGAAGGCCTTGACCCGCGACATTCCCGCTCCCGCCAATACCAACGCAATCACCAGCCCTTCGGGGACATCCTGCAGGGCAATGCCCATGGCGAGGCTGTCGGCATCCGTCATGCCTCCGCCCGCCGAAACACCCACAGCCATGCCTTCAGGAATGTTGTGCGCAATGATGGCAAACACGAATAACCAAATACGCGGCGGGATAACCGGCTTATCCGCTGTACCCACCAGCATTTCCGGGCTGGCGCCAGAGACCTTGCGGTCCACCAGGTACAGGCCGAACGCTCCGAGCATGATGCCGAAGCTGATCAGGCCACCGGCGCCCCAGGGTGACAGCCCCAGGCTTTCAGCAGCCGCGATACCCGGCACGACCAGGGAAAACGCGGTCGCCGCCAGCATCACACCAGCCCCAAAGCCCAGCAGGGTATCGCTCAGCGCCATCGGCATGCGCCGAATCACCAACACCGGCACCGCCCCCAGCGCGGTGCCGAGCGCGCAGATCGCCCCGCCCTGCAAAGCACGCAGAATGCGCGGTTCCAGGTTCAACCAGGCCAGCCCATGGGCCACCAATAACGCAGTACCTGCCAATAGCAGCAGCGTGCCAAACGCATAACGAAACATTCGTACGCTACCGATCGCCAGTGTTTGAGTGCCCATAGTCGGCCTTAGATCTTGTTATGGAGTGAGTGTCAGGCCAAGGCCGCCTGATAGCGCGCGGCAACTTCCGGCCAGTTGATGACGCTGTAAAAGGCATTGATGTACTCGGGTCGTCGGTTTTGATATTGCAGGTAGTAAGCGTGTTCCCAGACGTCCAGACCGAGGATGGGTGTATTGCCGCTCATCAGCGGGCTGTCCTGGTTGCCGCTGCTTTCCACCACCAGCGTTTTCTGCGGCGTAACGCTCAACCAGGCCCAGCCGCTGCCGAAACGCGTCAACGCCGCCTTGGTGAACGCCTCCTTGAAGCTGTCGAAACCACCCAATTGCTCGTCGATAGCCTTACCCAGCGCGCCATCGGGTTTGCCGCCCCCTGTCGGTGACATGACTGCCCAGAACAACGAGTGGTTCGCATGCCCGCCTCCTTGGTTGACCACGGCAGCGCGTAATTTCTCCGGCAATGTTTGGACGCTGGACACCAGCTTCTCCACCGGCCAGCCGGCGAACTCAGTGCCCTCGACCGCAGCATTGAGGTTATTGATGTAGGTCTGGTGGTGCTTGGTGTAGTGAATTTCCATGGTTTGCGCGTCGATATGCGGCTCGAGGGCGTCGTAGGCGTAAGGCAAGGCCGGCAAGGTATAGGTCATATCAATGTGCTCCATAGTGGGACGTGGACGTTGGCGTCGCAGCACTGCCCAGTAGCCGATGAGTGCGTGGGTATTCGCCGTGATCGCTGATGAAATTCAGCAGCTCGACGTAGGTCTTGCTGCTCTGGCGCAGCGCGGCCTCGCGCAATGACGGGCTGAGGCGCGGGTCCTGCATGGTCTGCAAAAGGCGCTGATGAATAGCGCACAGGTATTCCGCGCTTTCCTCAGGCTGGTTCAGACGCAAGTGCAGGTCTGCCAGGTTGTGATGGGAAATGACGCAAGCGGCCACCGCTTCGTCAGCATCCGCCCAGCGTTCGAACAACACTTGGGCCAGGGCCAGGGCTTGCAGATAGGCCTCGCGAGCGTCAACCAGCTCACCCGCCATAAAGCAGCGATTGGCCCGTTCGATCGTGCGTTTCCAGTGCTCCATGGTGAGCCTCCAAAGCAGGGTCGTTGATTACACGCCGCCAGCCGTGAGCTTTTCCGGGTCCAGCAGGACTTCCAGTTGGCTGCGCGGCAGGTCGGTATGTTCGAGGGCGACCTCGATCACCGGGCGGCCTTGCTGATACGCCTTCTTGGCGATTTCAGCGGCTTTCTGGTAGCCGATGATCGGGTTAAGTGCGGTGACCAGGATCGGATTGCGTGACAGCGCTTCCTTGAGCTTGGGTTCGTTGACCTTGAAGCTGGCAATGGCCTTGTCCGCCAGCAACCGGCTGGCATTGGCCAGCAACTCCAGGCTGCTGAGCAGGTTCTGGGCAATGATCGGCAGCATCACATTCAGCTCGAAGTTGCCCGATTGGCCGGCCACGGTGATCACTGTGTCATTGCCGATGACCTGGGCAGCCACCATGGCGGTCGCTTCCGGGATGACCGGGTTGACCTTGCCCGGCATGATCGACGAGCCCGGCTGCAGCGCCTCCAGTTCGATTTCACCGAGGCCAGCCAATGGGCCGGAGTTCATCCAGCGCAGGTCATTGGCGATCTTCATCAGTGACACCGCCGTGGCTTTCAACTGGCCAGAGACTGCAACGGCGGTGTCCTGGGAGCCAATCAGCGCGAACAGGTTCTTGCCAGGGGTGAACTTCACCCCGGTCAAAAGGCTCAGTTGCTGGCTGAAGCGCCCGGCAAACTCGGGGTGCGCGTTGATCCCGGTACCGACCGCCGTGCCGCCCTGTGCCAGTGCTTGCAGCGCCGGCAGCAGGTCCTGCAAGTGGCCGATATTGGCCTTGAGCTGCTGCGCCCAGCCGTTGAGCACCTGGCTCATGCGCACCGGCATGGCGTCCATCAAATGCGTGCGGCCGGTCTTGATGAACGGGTGAACTGCCTCGGCTTTTTGCTCGATGACCTGCACCAGATGCAGCAGGGCCGGCAGCGTTTGCTCATGCAGCACCAACGCGGCACTGACGTGGATGGTGGTGGGGATGATGTCGTTGCTGCTCTGGCCGCAATTCACATGATCGTTGGGGTTAACCGCCTCGCCCAGCAAACGGCTGGCAAGCGTCGCGATCACTTCATTGGCGTTCATGTTGGAGCTGGTGCCGGAGCCGGTCTGGAAGATATCCACCGGGAAGTGTTGCATGTAGTCGCCTTCCAGCAGGCCTTGGGCGGCATCGACAATGGCCTTGCCCTGCCCTTCGCTGATTTGCTTGAGGTCGACGTTGACCTTCGCGGCGGCGGTCTTGGCCAGGATCAGGGCGCGGATGAATTGCGCCGGCATGGGTTGATGACTGATCGGAAAGTTGTTCACCGCACGCTGTGTTTGTGCGCCATACAAAGCTTCTTGCGGCACATGCAGTTCGCCCATGCTGTCGCGTTCGATACGGGTGTTACTCATCATTAGATCCTTGCACCAAGTCAGAAACGGAAATCGAAGGCAGTAATTCGCAGCTCGCCAATTGCCAGGCAAAGGTCTGCCAGCGCTTGAGGCGGCAGGCACAGTGGGAGAGTTTTTCCAGGTCGCGCAGTGGCCGCCAGGCCTGGTCCAGGCACAGGGAGCGCCAATGCCAGGGCAAGGCGACATCAGCGGCGGTGTCGATCAGCAAGCGGAATGAGGTTTCGGCGATCGTCCACGGATGGGTTGCGGTGCAACACGCCAAGTACCGACCTTCGTTCAGGTAATGCTCGATCAGGCGGGGTTCATTGGGATCCAGGCCACAGCGAATCTGGCGGCTCATCCAACGCCAGCTTTCCAGATAGGGATCCTCATGCAGGACAGAACTCATGAGCCACACTCACTCGGTAATGATATTTATTATTAAATGATATTGAGAATCAAAACAAGAGTGGCCTATTGATCCTGCGAAAAGAGCTGCAATAAAAAAGGCGCGCCATCTTGCGATGGCGCGCCTTTTGAGGACGTGCTGGAGGATTAGCTGCCAGCGACCGTCATGCGTTCGATCAGCACCGAACCCGTACGGATATTGCTGCGCAGTTCCAGGTCGTTACCCACGGCAACGATCTGCTTGAACATATCGCGCATATTGCCGGCGATGGTCACTTCCTGGACGGCGAACTGAATTTCGCCGTTCTCCACCCAGAAGCCCGCCGCACCGCGCGAGTAGTCACCGGTGACCATGTTCAGGCCATGGCCCATCAATTCAGTCACCAGCAACCCACGCCCCATACGCCGCAACAACGCGGCCTGGTCTTCATCGCCATGGGTCACGAACAGGTTATGAACGCCGCCCGCGTTGGCGGTACTGGGCAGGCCCAACTTGCGACCGGCATAAGTGCCCAGCACATAAGACACCAGCTCACCTTTCTCGACAAACGGCTTGGCATAGGTCGCCAAGCCATCGCCGTCGAACGACGAACTGCCCATGACGCGCATCAAATGCGGGCGCTCGTCGATGGTCAGCCACTCAGGAAACAGCTTCTGGCCGATGGCGCCTTCCAGGAACGAAGACTTGCGATACAGGTTGCCTCCGGAAATCGCCCCCAGGAAGCTGCCGAATAAACCACCGGCCAACTCTGCGGAAAACAGCACAGGCACTTCGCAGGTCGGCACCGGGCGCGCGCCCAGGCGGCTCGCAGCCCGTTGCGCCGCACGCTGGCCAATGCTTGCAGGGTCTGCCAGTAAATCGCCTTGGCGGTTTACGTCGTACCAGTAATCACGCTGCATCTGCCCGTTGGCTTCGGCAATCATCACGCAACTGAGGCTGTGACGCGTGGAGGCATAACCACCGATAAAGCCATGGCTGTTGCCGTAGACGCGACAACCCTGATGGGTGCTCAAGGTGGTGCCGTCCGCATTCTTGATGCGGGCATCGGCATCGAAGGCTGCCGCTTCGCAGGTCAGCGCCAGCTCGATGGCTTGCTCAGGGGTAATATCCCAGGCATGGAACAGGTCGAAATCCTGCACTTCCTTGGCCATCAGCGCTTTGTCGGCCAGGCCCGAGCTTTCATCCTCGGACGTGTGCTTGGCAATCGCCAGTGCCGCGGCGACGGTCTCGCGAATCGCCTCAGGGCCACTGGCGGAAGTGCTGGCCGAGCCTTTTCGCTGGCCCGCGTACAAGGTAATGCCAAACCCTTGGTCACGATTGAATTCGACCGTTTCCACTTCCCGCTGGCGCACCGAAGTCGACAAGCCTTGCTCCAGCGACACCGCCACTTCACAGGCGCTGGCCCCTTGGCGCTTGGCTTCGGCAAGGATCTGCTCGACTTGTTCCTGCAGTGCCGGTAACGCTTGTGGACCGACGCTTTGGGCTGCACTCATGGTTTTCTCCACTCAAATTCTGCTTTCGGTAATGGCCATCGAGCGACCGGGCCGGACAAGCGGCCCCCGACTGGTTATCATGGCGGCGTTTCTTTGCGGACTGCCACCATGGTTGATTCTTACGACGACTCCCTCGATGGGGAGAAAAGCAAAACCCAGGTCAAACGCGAGCTGCATGCTCTGGTTGACCTTGGCGAGCGCCTTACAACGCTCAAAAAGGATTTGGTTGCCAAACTGCCACTGACCGACGAAATGCGTCGGGCCCTGGCGGATGCGCCCAAGCACACCGCGAATATCGCGCGTAAACGGCACATCTCGTTTATCGGCAAACTGATGCGCGATCAAGACATTGACGCCATTCTGACTTTGCTCGATCAAACCGATGCCTCCACTCGCCAGTACAACGAACGCTTCCACAACCTGGAACGTTGGCGTGACCGCCTGATCTCGGGCGATGACGCGGTGCTGGAGAAATTCGTACTGGACTACCCGGACGCGGACCGCCAGCAATTGCGCTCCCTGATCCGTCAGGCTCAGCACGAGCTGGCGCATAACAAGGCGCCAGCCACCAGCCGTAAAATCTTCAAGTACATCCGTGAGCTGGACGAGACTCAACGCGGCCTGCGCTGATCCTCTTCCCCGGGTGGCGGTCTTCGCCACCCGAAGCTCCGGTTCCTACGATCCCGTGCCACCCACGGTAATCGCATCAATTTTCAAGGTTGGCTGGCCGACACCTACCGGCACCGACTGCCCATCCTTGCCGCACGTGCCCACGCCGCTGTCCAGCGACAGGTCGTTACCGACCATCGACACTTTGCTCATGGCTTCCGGCCCGTTACCAATCAACGTCGCCCCTTTGACCGGCGCGGTAATCTTGCCGTCTTCGATCAGGTACGCCTCGCTGGTGGAGAACACGAACTTGCCGCTGGTGATATCAACCTGGCCGCCGCCGAGGTTGGCGCAGTAGATACCGCGTTTGACCGAGGCAATGATTTCTGCCGGATCGCTTTGGCCACCGAGCATGTAGGTGTTGGTCATACGCGGCATTGGCAGGTGCGCATAGGATTCACGGCGACCATTACCGGTGCGCGCCACGCCCATCAGGCGGGCGTTGAGCTTGTCTTGCATGTAGCCCTTGAGCACGCCGTTCTCGATCAGGGTGGTGCATTCGGTCGGCGTACCTTCGTCATCGACACTCAGCGAACCACGGCGGCCAGCCAGGGTGCCGTCATCGACAATGGTGCACAGCTTGGACGCAACCATTTCGCCCATGCGCCCGCTATAGGCGGAACTGCCCTTGCGGTTGAAATCGCCTTCCAGGCCATGGCCCACGGCTTCGTGGAGCAACACGCCAGACCAACCCGAGCCCAGCACCACCGGCAAGGTGCCGGCCGGTGCCGGTATCGCCTCCAGGTTGACCAATGCCTGGCGCAGCGCCTCACGGGCATAGCCCATGGCACGGTCGTCAGCGAGGAAATAACGGTAGTCGGTGCGCCCGCCGCCGCCATGGCCACCGCGCTCGCGGCGCCCGTTCTGTTCGACGATCACGCTCACATTGAAACGCACCAGCGGCCGCACATCCGCCGCCAGCCCACCGTCGGTGGACGCCACGAGGATGCGCTCCCACACGCCGGCCATGCTTACGGTCACTTGCTGGATACGCGGGTCCAGAGCGCGGGTAGCTGCGTCGATACGCTTGAGCAGCTCGACTTTTTCCGCACGGCTGATCACTTCCAAGGGGTTATCCGGCGCATACAACTGGGCCACGTCCTGGGTACTGAATGCCTGCACCGTGCCATTCTGGCCGGCACGGGAAATCGAACGGGCGGCACGCGCCGCCAGGCCCAAGGCCTCCAGGGTGATCGCATTGCTGTAGGCAAAGCCGGTCTTCTCACCCGATTGCGCGCGAACGCCTACGCCCTGGTCAAGGTTGAAACTGCCTTCCTTGACGATCCCATCTTCCAGCGCCCATGACTCGGAAATCTGCCCCTGGAAATACAGGTCAGCCGCATCGATACCCGGCCCGGCCAGATCGCCGAGCACGGTTTGCAGGCTTTCGATGGTCACGCCACCGGGTGCCAGGAGGTGATCACTGACTGAGGACAACAACTCGCTCATAGGTTTGGCCTTAAATTCATCGTTCTGAAGCAGGCCGCTGCGCGCCCTGCGAGAAAAAGCGCCGGTGATTGGCCACCGGCATGCGCGCCCGTATCGACGCCTGTTCACTGCTATCGCGTTCGGCCAGTAACACCGCTTCGCCTTGATCCTGTTGCGCCAGCACTCGGCCCCAAGGGTCGACAATCGCTGCGTGGCCAAAAGTTTCCCGTGGCCCTGGATGCACACCACCCTGGGCGGCCGCCAGCAAGTAGCACTGGGTTTCAATGGCCCGCGCACGAATAAGCACATCCCAGTGCGCAGCCCCGGTCACCGCCGTGAAAGCCGAAGGCGCGGTAATCAGTTCAGCCCCCGCCGCGCGCAACTCGCTGTACAGCTCCGGGAAACGCAGGTCGTAACACACCGTCAACCCCACACGGCCCACCGGCGTATCCGCCACCACCACCTGGTTACCGAAAGCATAGTCGTCAGATTCGCGATAACGACCGCGAGCGTCCGCTACGTCCACATCAAACAGATGGAGTTTGTCGTAGCGAGCGACGATTTCACCCTGATCGTTGATCAGCAGCGAGCAAGCATTGGGTTTGGCGTGGGGCTGGTCCTGGGGCGGCAACGGCAATGTGCCGGCCACTATCCATAAGGTGAGGTCGCGGGCGACCTGTTTCAACCAGGGCAGCACAGGCCCTTGGCCCAACGCCTCGGCGCGGCCAATGTCGGCCACATCGCGGCGCCCCATGGCGGCGAAATTCTCTGGCAGCACCGCGAGTTTCGCGCCGCCGGCCGCCGCCTGTTCCAGCAGGCGACGCGCCTGGGCGAGGTTGGCCAGCACGTCACTCTGGCTGACCATTTGAATTACCGCAAAGGACATGGGCCGACACTCCATACAGGGCATGGGGCCATGCTACTCCACAGGCTCTCAGTTTGGCTTTTCAAATGGCTTGTCGAAGGTGATTTTCGGATCCTTCCAAGGGCCCTGCACCTTGTATTGCACACTGGCAAAGCGCGAAACCCGGTCACCGATCAGCTTGTCGATCAAAAACAGCGCACCACCAATGGCCGGTGCACCGACAATCAGCGCCGCAATCGGCAGGTTGTTGGTCACAGGCAAGGTGACCAGCAACTTGGCGTCGACGCGATCGGCAACCAGATCCAGGGTGCCGTTAAGCTCAAGATTGGTGGAAGGCCCGGTCATGGTGATGGGCTCGCGGGTCACGAACACACCATTACTGGCGGCCAACAAGCCTTTGACCCGGTCATAACTCAAACCCTTGCCGAACAAGTCGGAAAAGTCCAAACGCAAACGCCGGCCAATGGAGTTGAAGTTAAGCAGGCCAAACACTCGCAATGCCTGGGCCCCGCCCTCCACTTCGACGAACTGACCTTTACGGAACGCAGCATCCAGGCTGCCGGAAAAGCGCTTGGGCCCGACCCAGGCCGGTGAACCCGGCCAGCGGCCATCCACGTCCAGATGAAAGTCTTCGCTGGTCACCGTAGGCGCAAAACCCCACCCTTTGAGCACGTCGGCAATGTTACGGCCGTCGAGGCGGCCCTTGTACCAACTGCTGCTGGCGCCTGGCGCACCTTCCCAGCCCCCGGCGCCCTTGAGCAACATGCCCTTGAGGCCAAGGTCGAGGTTATTGAAAGCCAGGCCCTTGGCGGTCGGGCGGATTCTCAGCGACCAGGCGCCGATCAGGTCCGAGCCCTGGAACAATTGGTCGACGGCAATATCCAGGGCCGGAATGCTCTTGGGGTCGATATCGGCCAGCGGGTCCGGCGCGTTTTCGTCCGCCTGCGCGGTTGGGTCTGGCGCAGGCAATTTCACATACTTGAGGTTGACTGCAATCGGCGCGCCTTTGGCGTCCGGCAGGTTCACCGTGCCCTTGGCTTGCTGGCTATCGAGTTGCAGGCCCCAGGCCGCTGGTTTGCGATCGAGCTGCAAGCTGACCTGGTCAAACTGGGTACCAAACCCGGTCAGCTTGCCCACCTTGAAGTCCGCACCGCTGAGCAGTTGCTTGGCATTGCCACCTGGATCATTGCCCGCGTAGCGATCCACGAGTTTCTTCCAGGGATCGATATCCAGTTCCGACAGCACGCCACGAATGCGCAGGCCCTTGGCCCCCGGCAGCACGGCATCACCATCGCCTAGGAACAGTTCGCCGCGGCCATCATTGAACTTGTCCGGCGGCGCAGCAAAGGTGAAGTTAGCCAGCTCGCCGTAATCAAACCAGTAACGGCGCTCAGCGCCCTGCAAAGTCATGCGAAAGGTGCTGTCACGTCCCTGGCTGGCCGGCATGCCGAACGGTGCCGGCAGGTCCACCGCGACACCCTTGAGGTTGGAATTGACCATTAACTGGCTGTCTGCGCCGTCGAGGATCACTTGCAACTGGTAGGGAATATCGCCGGAGACCGGCAACGGCTGGCTGATTTTCAACCAGTCCGTGAGGCGCTTGACGGTGACCTGACCATTGGCGGTCACGCGAGTGCTGATATTACCCGGCTTGCCTTCGGCAAAAATCTGCGCCGTGATGGGGCGGTCGAACGCCTGGGCCGAAATCTTCTGCCCGCTCAGGCCCTTGGCGCTGTCGAAGCGAAAATCACCCTTGAGCTGGGTCAGTTCCAGGGGCGGTTCCGCCAATTGCAGGCGCGCCTTGTCGGTCTTGAAGTCCACCACGATCTTGGGCTCAGTGCCTTTGGCCAGCGGTACGTCCAGGTCCAGGCTACCTTGCAGGTCGCCCTCGCCTTTCCAACCGGCGAACGTAGGCGCCGTGCCGATAGGGGCTTCTTGAAGGATCTTCAGGCCGTCGCCCAAACCGCCGGAGAACCCGCCCGTGAGCAGCAGATGACTGTCCCCGCCCGCTGGGGCGTGGGGGATATTGACGTAGACATCCTTGACCTGGGTGTCGAGCAACTGGCCCTTGCTCGCCAGGATGCGTACGCCGCTTTCCTCGACGAACACTTCACCATTGACCTTGTTCACATGAGGCCAGCCGGGCTGGAAGGCCAGTTCGGCATCATGCACCTTGAAGAACAGGCTGATATTGCGCGACGCCGGCAGCGCATTGTGGCTCAGCGAACCCTGGTACTGGAAGAAGCCTTCGTCCACCGCGCCCTTGAGGATCGCCGTGCGCAGCCATTCATCCAGCGCCGGGCTCAACACGGCCGGTAGGTACTTGGGAGTGAAACGGCCATCGCCATCGACCATGCCGACCCGCAGGTCCATGTAGTCTTCCTGGCTGTGGTCGAAATGCAGGCGAATCAGGAAGTCCGCCGCCACCTTGCCTTCCTCGCCCAGTACCTTGATATACGGGGCAATCAGGGTGAAGCCTTGCTTGTCCAGCTTCCAGGTCAGGCGCGCATTGGCCTGGATGTACTGCCAAGGTTTGGCGAAGATCGGATACAGATGCAAGGAAAAGTCCTTGCTGTCCATGCGCAACTCGCCCTGGCCCAGGTCGCCACTGATGCTGCCGGACACATTGCGTGCGGCCGGCGCGCCAAAGTAGGCATCGAAGCCGACACGCTCCAGGTTGGCGGCAAAACTGAGTTTGCGGTCAGTGGTGTCTTGTGGTCGGAAGTCCACCAGCACATTGCGTAACAGGCCGGTGGCTTTGAGGTGTTCGACGGCCTTGGCAAAGCCGTCCGGCAGCGGTGCCAAGGCGTTGAGCAGCGGTGTGATGGGAGTGAGGTCGAGACGATCGGCCTGCAACTTCCACACTTCCTGCTCCTTGTCGGTGGCCAGGCTTTGCTGCAATTGCAGACGCGACTCCCAACGGGTTTCGCCAATGTTCATCGCCAGGGAATCGAACAGCACCTTGAGGCCAGTGTCACTGCGCTTCAGGTAGGCGGTCAGGGCCAGGTTTTCAAGGTGTACCGGCTTACGGTCGGCGTAGCTGCCCTTCACTTGGGGCGAATTGAGGCGTACCGCCGCGCTTTGCACCGTACCCTTGGCCCAACTGAGCCACAACTCGCCGCCGGCCTTCAATTGCGTCAGCTTCCATTGCTGGGTCAGCCTCGCGGGAATCCACTTGGCCCAGTCGCTTTGCGGCAGGCTCAGGTAGGCATCGACCTCAGCGTCTTGCCACTGGCTGGCGCGAATGCGGCTACGCAGGCTGACGGCCAACGGTTGGCCATCGGGCAAGGTCAGGCGAGCGTCCAGACGCTGCTGGCTCATGCCGGTATGCAGGCTCAGGCCCACATAGGTCACGGTCACCGGCGCCTGGTCGAACGGTTGCAGGGTCACCTGGCTGTCCAGCACCGACACGCGCTTGACCATTTGCATGCGCGTCAGCAGTTGCTGCGGGTCCAACGGCTGGTCGTCCTGCACCGGCAAGCCTTGCAGGGTCCAGCGGCCGTCCTGGTCTTCCTTGACACTCAGTTGCAGGCCACTGACTTGCAGATGAGCGATGCGCACTTCGCGGGCCAACAGGCTGGCCCATATATCCGGCACCACTTCCACCTGGTCCAGGCGCAAGGCACTGCTACCCTCGCCGACCATGACGTCGTGAGCCAGCAATACCGGGGCAAACCCGCTCCAGCGGCCTTCAAGGCTACCGATATGCAGCGGCGTCTCCAGCGCCGCCTGAGCCTTGGCTTCGACTTCGGCGCGGTATTCGGCCACCAGCGGGGTGAGTTCGCGCCCCAGGCTCACGTACACCGCTGCCAATACCAGCAACAAGGCGCACAGGCCCAGGCCCCAACGGGTCAAAGCGGCAAAAAAGCGTATCAGACGCTCCATGTCAGGCGACCCTCAAAAAACAGTTAGCGGACGGCAGATCAAGGTCTGCCGGTCTCGAAGAAAGTGCACAGCTGGGGATCAGAGCAACACCACGTCGTATTGTTCCTGTGAATACATGGTTTCGACCTGGAAGCGAATGGTGCGACCGATAAAACTTTCCAGTTCGGCGACGTTACCGGACTCTTCGTCCAGCAGGCGATCCACCACCTTCTGATTGGCAAGTACTCTATAACCTTCGGCCTGGTAGGCGCGTGCCTCGCGCAGGATCTCGCGGAAAATCTCGTAGCAAACCGTTTCCGGGGTCTTCAATTTGCCGCGGCCCTGGCAGCTGCTGCACGGTTCGCACAGTACCTGCTCAAGGCTTTCGCGCGTGCGCTTGCGGGTCATCTGCACCAGGCCCAGCTCGGTGATGCCGATGATGTTGGTCTTGGCGTGATCGCGTTCCAGTTGCTTCTCAAGCGTACGCAGCACCTGGCGCTGGTGCTCTTCATCTTCCATATCGATGAAGTCGATGATGATGATGCCGCCCAGGTTGCGCAGGCGCAGTTGGCGGGCAATAGCGGTAGCCGCCTCGAGATTGGTCTTGAAGATGGTCTCTTCAAGGTTGCGATGGCCCACGAATGCGCCGGTATTGACGTCGATGGTGGTCATGGCTTCTGCCGGGTCTACCACCAGGTAGCCGCCGGACTTGAGTGGCACCTTGCGTTCCAGGGCTTTCTGGATTTCGTCTTCGACGCCATACAGGTCGAATATCGGCCGCTCGCCGGGGTAGTGTTCCAGGCGATCGGCGATTTCTGGCATCAACTCAGCGACAAATTGCGTGGTGCGCTGGAAGGTTTCCCGCGAGTCGATGCGAATTTTCTCGATCTTCGGGCTGACCAGGTCGCGCAGCGTGCGCAGCGCCAGGCCGAGGTCTTCATAGATGACGCTGGGCGCGCCGATGGTCTTGATCTGTGCGTCGATCTGGTCCCACAGGCGCCGCAGGTAGCGAATATCCATGAGGATTTCATCCGCGCCAGCGCCTTCTGCGGCGGTGCGCAGGATAAACCCACCCGCTTCCTTGATGCCCTCGGCGGCGACGCAGTCGCTGACCACCTTCTTCAGGCGCTCGCGCTCGGCTTCATCTTCGATCTTCAGGGAAATGCCCACATGGGCGGTGCGCGGCATGTACACCAGGTAGCGCGAGGGAATCGACAGCTGGGTGGTCAAGCGGGCGCCCTTGGAACCGATAGGGTCCTTGGTGACTTGCACCACCAGGCTCTGGCCTTCGTGCACCAGGGCGCTGATGCTTTCCACCGCAGGGCCTTCGCGCAGGGAAATTTCCGAGGCATGGATAAACGCTGCACGGTCCAGGCCGATGTCGACGAAGGCCGCTTGCATGCCCGGCAATACGCGCACCACCTTGCCTTTGTAGATATTGCCGACGATCCCGCGCTTCTGGGTGCGCTCGACATGCACTTCTTGCAGAACACCGTTCTCTACCACCGCCACGCGCGATTCCATCGGCGTGATATTGATCAGAATCTCTTCACTCATGGCTGGGTCTCGTTCAGGCGTTTTCACAATAGTGACCGGTCGCTTAAGGCTTGGCGCTGGAATACGGCGTTCAGCACACGGTAAGGTTTTGCCAACAGGGTATGCCGAATTGGGCGAGCAGTTGCGCGGTTTCGCAGACTGGCAGGCCCACCACGGCGGAATAACTGCCATTAAGCCCGGCCACAAACACCGAACCCAGCCCTTGGATAGCATAGCCGCCAGCCTTGTCCTGCGGTTCGCCACTGTGCCAGTAGGTGGTAGCCTCCTGCACAGAAACCTCGCGGAAACGTACACGGCTGCTGACACATCGGGTTTCACATTGCTGGCCGTCGGTCAGGGCAATGGCGGTAAGCACTTCATGCTCGCGGCCGGAAAGGGCCATCAGCATGGCCAGTGCATCAGCCTGGTCCACCGGTTTGCCCAGGATCCGCCCGTCGACAATCACCGCCGTGTCGGCCCCTAGCACGCAGGTGTTTGAGGTGTGGCCAAGCGCAACAAAACCCGCCGTCGCCTTGCCCCGCGCAAGGCGCTCGACATAGGCAACGGCAGGTTCGTTGTTAAGGGGCGTTTCATCAATAGCGGCGCTGACCAGGGTAAAGGGCACACCGATCTGGACCAGCAGTTCACGTCGCCGCGGGGAGCCCGAGGCCAGATAAAGCGAATTCATTGCAGCCTCTCCCTGTGGGGTTCGATAACCAGGCAGAGCCTCGCAATCCATTCAATTGATTTTATAGCGACGACGCAGCCCACGCAGGCCAAAACTGATCCAGGGCCACAACAAGGCGCTGACCAGCGCCGGCAAGACCAGCGCCAGGGTCGGCTGGCGGTTGCCAGTCAACGCGCTGAGCCACAGTTGCACCAACTGCGCCAGGCCGAAGATCACCAGGATCACCAAACACTGCTGCCACATCGGGAACATGCGCAAGCGCTGTTGCAACGACAGCACCAGAAAGGTAATCAGGGTGAGGATCAACGCGTTCTGGCCCAGCAAGGTGCCATACAGCACATCTTCGGCCAACCCCAGGCACATCGCCGTGACCATGCCCACCTTGTGCGGCAGGTTCAATGACCAGAACGCCAGCAACAAGGCCAGCCAGAGCGGGCGCAGGATTTCCATAAACTGCGGCAGCGGCGAAACGCTGAGCAGCAAGCCGATGGCGAAGGTCAGCCAGACGATCCAGCCATTGCGTGAATGAGTACCGGCCATTATTGCTCCCTCTGCCGTGTGGTGGTCGGAGCGGTGCTCGGCGCAGTGGCCGGGGGTTTGGCTACAGCCGGCTTAGCCGGGCGCGCGTTGTGCGCTGCCGGTTGAGCGGGCGTTGCCGCCGGTGCCGGTGCAGTTGTTGCCGCAGGGGCAGGCGGACCGACGAAAGCCGGTTTCGGCACCGTGGCCGGCACGATAGGCGCGGTACCATTCTGCTGGTCTTCCGCTTCCTGGGCCTGGGCGGCGTCGTTGGCGCGCTCTTCCGGGGTGCGGTTGTCGCTGAACACCAACAGCAGGTAACGGCTGCGGTTCAGCGCGGCAGTCGGTACCGCCCGAACGATAGCGAACGGCTGGCCGGAATCGTGGATCACTTCCTTGACCGTCGCCACCGGATAACCCGCCGGGAAGCGCTGGCCCAGGCCAGAACTGACCAGCAGGTCGCCTTCCTTGATATCCGCAGTGTCGGCCACATGGCGCAGCTCCAGGCGTTCCGGGTTGCCGGTGCCGCTGGCAATCGCGCGCAGGCCGTTACGGTTGACCTGTACCGGGATGCTGTGGGTGGTGTCCGTCAGCAACAGCACCCGCGAGGTGTAGGGCATCAACTCCACCACCTGGCCCATCAGGCCACGGGCGTCGAGCACCGGCTGTCCAAGCACCACACCGTCGCGCTCACCCTTGTTGATGATGATGCGGTGGGTAAAGGGGTTGGGGTCCATGCCGATCAGTTCGGCCACTTCGACCTTTTCGTTGACCAGCGCGGAAGAATTGAGCAACTCGCGCAGCCGAACGTTCTGCTCGGTGAGGGCCGCCAGCTTTTGCATGCGCCCCTGCAACAGCAGGTTTTCAGTCTTGAGTTTTTCGTTCTCGGCGACCAGTTCGGTGCGGCTGCCAAATTGGCTGGACACACCCTGGAATAGACGTTGCGGCAGGTCGGTGATCCAGTAGGTCTGCATCAACACCAGCGACATCTGGCTACGCACCGGCTTGAGCAGTGCAAAGCGGGCATCGACCACCATCAGCGCGACCGAAAGCACGGTCAGCACCAATAAGCGCACACCCAATGAGGGGCCTTTGGCGAAAAGCGGTTTAATAAGCCGCTCCTCCCAGGCAAATGTTCTCTTTATTCATACGGCATCAAACCGGCCTGGATGCAGATTGAAGAAGATAAACGCCAACAGGCAGCACTGCAAAGTGCTGCCTGCCGACGAAGCATGAACCATCCAGGCAATCTTATTCGCTGGAGAGCAGGTCCATGGTGTGTTTATCCATCATTTCCAGCGCACGACCACCGCCACGGGCAACACAGGTCAGCGGGTCTTCGGCGACGATCACCGGCAGGCCGGTTTCCTGGGCCAGCAACTTGTCGAGGTCGCGCAGCAAGGCGCCACCACCGGTCAGTACCAGGCCACGCTCGGCGATATCGGAAGCCAGCTCCGGCGGCGATTGCTCCAGGGCGCTTTTCACCGCCTGAACGATGGTGGCCAGGGACTCTTGCAGAGCCTCCAGCACTTCATTGGAGTTCAGGGTGAAGGCACGTGGAACGCCTTCGGCCAGGTTGCGACCGCGCACATCGACTTCGCGCACTTCACCGCCTGGGTAAGCGGTGCCGATTTCCTGCTTGATGCGCTCGGCGGTGGATTCGCCGATCAGGCTGCCGTAGTTACGACGCACATACGTGATGATCGCTTCGTCGAAACGGTCACCGCCCACGCGTACGGATTCGGCATACACCACACCGTTCAGGGAAATCAGGGCGATTTCGGTGGTACCACCACCGATATCCACCACCATCGAACCGCGTGCTTCTTCAACCGGCAGGCCGGCACCGATCGCAGCGGCCATCGGCTCTTCGATCAGGAAGACTTCACGGGCACCGGCGCCAAGGGCCGATTCACGGATGGCGCGACGCTCAACCTGGGTGGACTTGCACGGAACGCAGATCAGCACGCGAGGGCTGGGCTGCAGAAAACTGTTTTCGTGAACTTTGTTGATGAAGTACTGCAGCATCTTTTCGCAGACGCTGAAATCGGCGATCACGCCATCCTTCATCGGACGAATGGCAGCAATATTGCCTGGTGTACGGCCGAGCATGCGCTTGGCCTCGGTGCCAACGGCAACGACACTTTTCTGATTACCATGGGTCCGAATGGCCACAACCGATGGCTCATTCAGAACGATACCGCGCTCGCGCACGTAAATAAGGGTGTTGGCAGTGCCCAGGTCAATGGAGAGATCGCTGGAAAACATGCCACGCAGTTTCTTGAACATGGGGAAAGGACCCTAGGCAACGCGTGGGTAAAAAAGTGCGGCAAACTCTAACAACGACAGGGATTTTGGGCAAGGCGCCAATGTGCTAAATTGGCCGACTTTCTGTGCACCAACCCCCACAATCGCGGCCTTATGACCGTAGAAATGCGGTAGTGTTCCGACAATCTAACACACGGACGCCCTCCGTTCTGTTTTCCACTGGAGAATCCCATGGCGCTTGAACGCTCCGACGTGGAAAAAATCGCACATTTGGCCTCGCTTGGCCTTAATGATGCCGATCTTCCACAGACCACCGCAGCCCTGAACAGCATTCTCGGGCTGGTCGACCAAATGCAAGCCGTGAATACCGACGGCATCGAGCCCCTGGCTCACCCACTGGAAGCCAGCCAGCGCCTGCGCGCAGACGTCGTGACCGAACGCAATAATCGCGAGGCCTACCAGTCCATCGCGCCAGCGGTCGAAAACGGCCTGTACCTGGTTCCGAAAGTCATCGACTAAAGGGAAAGAGCCTTTCATGCATCACATGACTCTGGCCGAGATCGCCCGCGGTCTCGCCGACAAATCGTTTTCCAGCGAAGAGCTGACCCAGACCTTGCTGGCGCGTATCGCCGCGCTCGATCCGAAGGTCAACAGCTTCATCAGCCTCACCGAGGAGCTGGCCCTGAGCCAGGCCAAGGCCGCCGACGCCCGTCGCGCCAACGGTGAGAACGGCGCGCTGCTTGGCGCACCGATCGCCCACAAGGACCTGTTCTGCACCCAGGGCATTCGCACCAGCTGCGGCTCGAAGATGCTCGACAACTTCAAGGCGCCCTACGACGCCACTGTGGTCGCCAAGCTGGCCGCTGCCGGTACCGTGACCCTGGGCAAGACCAACATGGACGAATTCGCCATGGGCTCGGCCAACGAGTCGAGCTACTACGGCGCGGTGAAAAACCCGTGGAACCTTGAACACGTGCCGGGTGGTTCGTCCGGTGGTTCGGCGGCGGCCGTGGCCGCGCGCTTCCTGCCCGCCGCTACCGCCACCGACACTGGCGGTTCGATCCGCCAGCCAGCGGCCTTCACCAACCTCACCGGCCTGAAGCCGACCTACGGTCGTGTGTCTCGCTGGGGCATGATTGCCTATGCGTCCAGCCTCGATCAGGGCGGCCCGTTGGCACGCACCGCTGAAGACTGCGCAATATTGTTACAAGGCATGGCAGGCTTCGATAAACAGGACTCCACCAGCATCGACGAGCCCGTGCCGGACTACAGCGCCAGCCTGAACACCTCGATCAAGGGCCTGCGCATCGGCGTGCCGAAGGAATACTTCAGCGCCGGCCTCGACCCGCGTATCGCCGATCTGGTGCAAAACAGCATCAAAGAGCTGGAAAAACTTGGCGCCGTGATCAAGGAAATCAGCCTGCCGAACAACCAGCATGCGATTCCCGCCTACTACGTGATCGCGCCAGCAGAGGCGTCTTCCAACCTGTCGCGTTTCGACGGCGTGCGCTTCGGCTATCGCTGCGAAAACCCGAAAGACCTCACCGACCTGTACAAACGCTCCCGTGGCGAAGGCTTCGGCAGTGAAGTGCAGCGCCGGATCATGGTCGGCGCCTACGCCCTGTCGGCCGGCTACTACGACGCGTACTACCTCAAGGCGCAAAAAATCCGTCGCCTGATCAAGAACGACTTCATGGCCGCCTTTGAAGAAGTCGATGTGATCCTCGGCCCGACCGCGCCGAACCTGGCGTGGAAGATCGGCGCCAAGACCGGCGACCCGATCGCCGAGTACCTGGAAGACCTCTACACCATCACCGCCAACCTCGCGGGCTTGCCGGGCTTGTCCATGCCCGCAGGTTTCGTCGATGGCCTGCCGGTGGGCGTACAATTGCTCGCCCCGTATTTCCAGGAAGGCCGCCTGCTCAATGTGGCGCACCAGTACCAGTTGAACACCGACTGGCACACCCGCACCCCTACCGGCTTCTGAGGAGAACACTATGCAATGGGAAGTTGTAATCGGGCTGGAGATTCATACCCAGCTCGCCACCCAATCGAAGATTTTCTCCGGTAGCGCCACCACGTTCGGCTCTGAGCCCAATACCCAGGCCAGCCTGGTAGACCTGGGCATGCCCGGCGTGCTGCCGGTGCTGAACCAGGAAGCGGTGCGCATGGCGGTGATGTTCGGCCTGGCGATTGACGCCGAGATAGGCCAGCACAACGTGTTTGCGCGCAAGAACTACTTCTACCCGGACCTGCCCAAGGGCTACCAGATCAGCCAGATGGAACTGCCGATTGTCGGCAAGGGCCACCTGGACATTCCCCTGGAAGACGGCACCATCAAGCGTGTCGGCGTCACCCGTGCGCACCTGGAAGAAGACGCCGGCAAAAGCCTGCACGAAGAATTCCCGGGCGCGACCGGTATCGACCTGAACCGTGCCGGCACGCCGCTGCTGGAGATCGTGTCCGAGCCGGACATGCGCAGCGCCAAGGAAGCCGTGGCCTACGTCAAGACCATCCACGCGCTGGTGCGCTACCTGGGCATCTGCGACGGCAACATGGCCGAAGGCTCGCTGCGTTGCGACTGCAACGTGTCGATCCGCCCCAAGGGTCAGGTTGAGTTCGGCACCCGCTGCGAGATCAAGAACGTCAACTCGTTCCGCTTCATCGAGAAGGCGATCAACAGCGAAGTACGTCGCCAGATCGAGCTGATCGAAGACGGCGGCAAGGTGATCCAGCAAACGCGCCTGTACGACCCGAACAAAGACGAAACCCGCGCCATGCGCAGCAAAGAGGAAGCCAACGACTACCGCTACTTCCCCGACCCGGACCTGTTGCCGGTGGTGCTGGAGGATTCCTTCCTCAATGACATCCGCGCCACCCTGCCGGAACTGCCGCAGCAAAAACGCGAACGCTTCCAGGAACAGTTCGGCCTGTCGGTCTACGATGCCAGCGTATTGGCCTCCAGCCGCGAACAAGCCAACTACTTCGAAAAAGTCGTGAGCATTGCCGGCGACGCCAAGCTGGCGGCCAACTGGGTGATGGTCGAGCTGGGCAGCCTGTTGAACAAACAGGGCCTGGAAATCGACGAAGCGCCGGTCACCGCCGAACAACTGGGTGGCATGCTGCTGCGCATCAAGGACAACACCATCTCCGGCAAAATTGCCAAGACTGTGTTCGAAGCGATGGCCGTCGGTGAAGGCAATGCCGACGAGATCATCGAGAAGCGTGGCCTCAAGCAAGTCACCGACAGCGGCGCCATCTCGGCCGTACTCGATGAAATGCTCGCGGCCAATGCCGAGCAGGTCGAGCAATACCGCGCGGCAGACGAAGCCAAGCGCGGCAAGATGTTCGGCTTCTTTGTCGGCCAGGCGATGAAAGCCTCCAAGGGCAAAGCCAACCCGCAACAGGTGAACGAACTGCTCAAAAGCAAGCTCGAAGGCTGATCCATGATCGTTCCCACGCTCTGCGTGGGAACGTCTCACGGGACGCTCCGCGTCCGCTTTTGTGACGCGTAGCGTCACCAGCTGCATTCCCACGCAGAGCGTGGGAACGATCCAACGGGGACATCTTGAAATGAAGCGTCTACTCGGCCTCCTGGCCTTGTCCTCCCTGCTGGCCGGTTGCGCCAGCGGCCTCATCGACCCCAACGGCTACGACGAAACCGGCACCGCGTCCTATTACGGCGCCAAGCACCATGGCAAGAGAACTGCCAGCGGTGAACCTTTCAACCAGAACGCCTTGACCGCCGCCCATCGGCGCCTGCCCTTCGGCACCCAGGTCAAGGTGACCAACCTCGACAACAACCGTTCTGTCGTGGTGCGTATCAATGATCGCGGCCCGCATACCCGTGGCCGCCTGATCGACCTTTCACGCAAGGCTGCCGAGCAACTGCGCATGCTGAGCAGCGGTACCGCGCGGGTTCGCGTGCAAGCCCTGAACAACTGATCGAGGCAGCCTTGAGCATTTTCGGATTGAACGCCCTATCGCCCTGGAGCCTGCTCGAACTGGTGGGCGGCCTGATCTTGCTGATCGTCGGCGCTGAAATCCTGGTGCGCGCTGCGGTGCGCCTGGCGGCCAGCCTCAAGGTGCGGCCACTGATCATCGGCTTGAGCATCGTCGCCTTCGGCAGCAGTGCGCCACAGATGACCGTCAGCCTGCAGGCCACGCTGGCTGGCAACACGGACATTGCCGTAGGCAGCGTCATCGGCAGCAGCATCTTCAATATCCTCGTGACCCTGGGCTTGTCCGCACTGATCATTCCACTGCGAGTCTCGCGGCAGCTGGTGCGCGTGGATATCCCGGTGATGATCGTCGCCGGCCTGCTGGTGTTTATCCTGGCCGCCAATGAAATGCTGACGCCCTTCGATGGCGCCGTGCTGCTGGTGGCGCTGCTGGCTTACCTGGGCGTATTGCATTACCAGACACGCCACTCCCGCCGCCCGCGCACCCTCGACACCGTGGCCAAAGCGCCATGGCTGAGCAGTGTGCTGCTGATGCTCGGCGGCTTGCTGGTGCTGGTGCTGGCCGGGCATTTGTTGCTCGGCGCAGCGGTTGAGGTGGCGGGCGATCTCGGATTATCGGAGCGCGTCATCGGCCTCACGTTGATCGGCGTCGGCACCTCGCTGCCGTGCCTGGCCACGTCGCTGATCGCCGCCTTGCGTGGCGAACGGGAGATCGCCGTGGGCAACGTGATCGGCAGCAACCTGTTCAACCTGCTCGGCGTGCTGGGTTTTACCGCCCTGGTGGCGCCGACACCGCTGTCGGTATCGCCCAACGCCCTGGACTTCGATTTACCAGTGATGCTCGGCGCCATCATCCTGTGCCTGCCGGTGTTCTATACCGGCTACCGGGTAACACGCATCGAAGGGGTGGTGCTGCTGGGGCTGTACCTGGCCTACGGCCTGCATGTGATGGCGTTCACCACCGGCATGCCGCTGGCCAACAAGCTTGAACAATTGATGCTGTATTACGTCCTGCCGGCGTTAGGCGCTCTGCTGTTATTCACCTCACTGCGCGCCTGGCACCGCCAACACAAGAGGGAATCGCAATGACCGATCAGAAAAAGCCAGGGGTTGAAGTGCGTCGCCAAGTCATGGGCGATGCGTTCGTCGACCGCGCCCTGGGCAATGCAACGGCGTTCACCCAACCGCTGCAGGACTTCGTCAATGAGCACGCGTGGGGCAGCGTCTGGAACCGCGAAGGCTTGCCACTCAAGACCCGCAGCCTGATCACCCTCGCCGCCCTCACCGCCCTCAAGTGCTCGCAGGAACTCAAGGGGCATGTGCGCGGTGCGCTGAATAATGGCTGTACGGTTGAAGAGATTCGCGAAGCGCTGCTGCATTGCGCGGTGTATGCCGGGGTGCCGGCGGCGATTGATGCATTTCGGGCGGCGCAGGAAGTGATTGAGGCGTATCAGGCCGATCAGCAGTGACTGCCAGATAGCTATCGCAGGCAAGCCAGCTCCCACATGTGGATGTGTGAATACCTTCAAGTGTGGGAGCTGGCTTGCCTGCGATGGGGCCTTAAGCTGCCCGCCTATTTCAGATCCAACCACCCGCCTGCAACACAAAAATCCCGATATTCGTGGTCACCGCCGCCATCAGCGTGGTGATCACGATAATCGCCGCCGCCAGTTCATGATTCCCTTCCGCCGCCCGAGCCATCACAAAGCTCGCGGCCGCAGTCGGCGCGCCGAAATACAGGAACAGAATCCCCAACTCCGGCCCTCGGAACCCCAGCAACCACGCGCCCAGAGTCGCGATCACCGGGAGCCAGATCATCTTCATCAGGCTTGCGCTCAACGCCATGTTGCCGCTCTTGCGCAACGCGGCCATGGACAAGGTGCCGCCGATGCAAATCAACGCCAACGGCAGCGTGGTGTCGGACAGGTACTGCAAGGATTTCTCAAGCCAGCCGGGCACGCCGATCTGGAAGTACGCGAACGGCGTGGCGACGATCACGCTGATAATCAGCGGGTTGGCCAATACACTTTTGAAGATGCTCCACGGGTCGGACTTGATCACCGGGCTATACACCGCCAGCACAATGGTCGACAGCGTGTTGTAAAAGAGGATCACCAGCGCGGCGAGGATCGCGCCCAGGGATATGCCGTAGTCGCCGTACATACTGGCCGCCAGCGCCAGGCCGATGACCCCGTTATTGCCACGAAACGCACCCTGGGCGTAGATGCCTCGGTCTTCGCGCTTGCAACGAAAGATCGCCCAGCCCCAGGCCATGGCAAAGCTCACCAAGGTGGCGACGCAAAAGTAGATCAGCAGCCCCGGTTTGAGCGCCGAGTGCAGGTCGGCATGCAGAATGCCCAGGAACAGCAGCGCCGGCATGGCAACGTTGAACACCAGGGACGATGCGGTGTGGATAAAGTTGTCGTTGATCCAATTGATGCGCTTTAGAAACACGCCCAGGAACAGCATGGCAAACACCGGCGCGGTGATGGTGAGGGTGGTGAGGAAGATTGCCAGCATGCCGGGGAGAACCTTGGTGGGCGTCGTTAGTTGGCTAATGATAAGCCAGTACGAGCGGGTTCGTGTGGGCAACGCACTTCAAATGTAGGAGCGAGCTTGCTCGCGAAAAACGTCAACGATAACGCGTGTTAACTGAAT
>NZ_SMOF01000001.1:1067929-1154580 GCF_018135665.1 Pseudomonas sp. B2021 | reverse complement strand
TTCATTCAGTTAACACGCGTTATCGTTGACGTTTTTCGCGAGCAAGCTCGCTCCTACAGGGTTAGCGCCTGGTTTCAGGTAATCGGCGCCGGGTTGAACAGCGTGATGTCGTTATGCAGCTTGTGCCGCTCTGCCCAGGTCTGCTTCTTGCCGCTGGCCACATCCAGATAGAAGTGGAACAGCTCCCACCCCAGCTCCTCGATGCTCGCGCGCCCCGTGGCAATGCGCCCGGCGTCGATATCGATCAGGTCCGGCCAACGCTGGGCCAGCTCGGTGCGGGTGGAGACCTTCACCACCGGTGCCATCGCCAGCCCGTACGGCGTGCCGCGCCCGGTGGTGAACACGTGCAGGTTCATCCCCGCCGCCAGTTGCAAGGTGCCGCAGACAAAATCACTGGCCGGTGTGGCGCAGAAGATCAGGCCCTTTTCCTTGAAGCGTTCCCCAGGGCCAAGCACACCGTTGATCGCACTGCTGCCGGATTTGACAATGGAGCCCAACGACTTCTCGACAATATTCGACAGCCCGCCCTTCTTGTTACCCGGCGTAGTATTGGCGCTACGGTCCGCCTCGCCCTTGGCCAGGTAACGGTCGTACCAGTCCATTTCCCTGACCAGCTCGCGGGCGACGTCTTCGTTTTGCGCGCGTGAAGTCAGCAGGTAAATCGCATCGCGCACTTCAGTCACTTCGGAAAACATCACCGTCGCGCCGGCGCGCAGCAATAGGTCCGAGGCATAGCCCAGCGCCGGGTTGGCAGTGATCCCGGAAAACGCATCACTGCCGCCGCACTGCATGCCCAGGATCAACTCGGAGGCCGGCACGGTTTCGCGGCGACGCTGGTCGAGTTTTTTCAAGCGCACGTCGGCCAGGGCCATGATCTGCTCGATCATTTCGGTAAAGCCGTGGCTGGAATCCTGCAGGCGATACAGCCACGGCTCGCTCAGGTCTACAGAACTGTCGTTGTCGTGCATCACCTGGCCGGCCTGGAGCTTTTCGCAGCCCAGGCTGATCACCAAGGCTTCGCCGCCCAGGTTGGGGTTGCGCGCCAGGTTGCGCACGGTGCGGATGGGGATGTAGGCATCCGTCGCCGTAATCGCCACGCCGCAGCCATAGCTGTGGGTCAGCGCCACCACGTCATCGACATGCGGGTAGTTGGGCAGCAACTCGTCCTTGATGCGCTTGACCGCATGGTCCAGCACGCCCGTGACGCATTGCACGGTAGTGGTAATGCCGAGGATATTGCGCGTGCCCACGGTGCCGTCCGCATTGCGATAGCCCTCGAAGGTAAACCCCTCCAGGGGTGCCTGGGTTTCAGGCACCTCGGTGGACAGCGGCAAGCTGTCCAGCGGCGGTGCGGTGGGCATGCGCAACTGGTCCTCCTGCACCCAACTGCCGCGGGGAATCGGCGCCAGGGCATAACCGATGGTCTGGCCGTAGCGAATAATCTGGCCGCCCTCGGGGATGTCTTCCAGGGTCACCTTGTGGCTCTGCGGGATGAAATCCACGGTGACCAGGCCGTCGGGAAACTCGGTACCGGCGGGCACCCCTTGATCGTTCACCACGATCACCACATTGTCGCGCTCGTGCAAACGGATCGAGCGCGGCGAGTCGGCATGTTCAATCAACTGCATCACACGAACCTCAGGAATGCGCTTGAGAAAGGTTGGTCAACTCAGGGCCCTGGGTAGGCGGCTCCTTGAGCACCACACGCTTGATCGGGCCGACAATCACCAGGTAACTGAACACCGCCACCAGCGCGTTGGCGCCAACGAACACCAGGGCCCATTTGAACGAGCCGGTGGTGCTGATGATGTAGCCAATCACAATCGGCGTGGTGATCGACGCCAGGTTACCGAAGGTGTTGAACAAGCCGCCACTGAGCCCGGCGATTTGTTTCGGTGAGGTGTCGGACACCACCGCCCAACCCAGTGCGCCAACGCCTTTGCCGAAGAAGGCCAAGGCCATGAAGCCCACCACCATCCATTCGATGTCTACGTAATTGCAGGCCACGATGCTGCTGGAAATCAGCAGGCCACCGATGATCGGCGCCTTGCGCGCGAAGGTCAGCGAATGGCCTTTGCGCAGCAGGTAGTCGGAAATCACCCCACCGAGCACCCCGCCGATAAAACCGCAGATCGCCGGTAACGAAGCAATGAAACCCGCCTTGAGGATGGTCATGCCACGCTCCTGCACCAAGTACACCGGAAACCAGGTCAGGAAAAAGTAGGTGATGCCGTTGATGCAGTACTGGCCCAGGTAGACGCCGAGCATCATGCGGTTGGTCAGGAGCTGGCGGATGTAATCCCACTTCGGCCCGTCGGTTTTCTTGCCCTTGCCCTTGTCCTGGTCCATATCGACCATCGCGCCATTGGCCGCGATGTGATTGAACTCGGCCTCGTTGATCATCGGATGCTGGCGCGGGCTGTGGATAACTTTCAGCCAGATCAGCGAGAACACAATGCCGATCACGCCCATCACAATAAACACGTGCTGCCAGCCGAAGCGATAGACGATCCAGCCCATCAAGGGCGCGAACAGCACCGTGGCGAAGTACTGGGCCGAGTTGAAGATCGCCGACGCAGTGCCGCGTTCAGCCGTAGGAAACCACGCCGCAACAATACGGGCATTTCCCGGAAACGACGGCGCCTCGGCCAAGCCCACCATGAAGCGCAGCATAAACAGCGCGACCACCGCAGTGGAGACGCCAAACTCACCGACGTAGCCTTGCAGCACGGTGAACAGCGACCAGGTGAAGATGCTCAGGGCATAGACTTTTTTCGAGCCGAAACGGTCGAGCAGCCAGCCACCGGGAATTTGCCCGGCCACGTAGGCCCAACCGAATGCAGAGAAGATATAACCGAGGGTGACCGCGTCGATACCGAGGTCTTTTTGCAGGCTGGAGCCGGCGATAGCGATGGTGGCCCGGTCGGCGTAGTTGATCGTGGTCACCAGGAACAGCATGAGCAGGATCAAATAGCGGACGTGGGTCGGCTTGGTCGCTTGCATGTAGAAGTACTCCCACTAATTATTTTTTTTGCGGGTAATGATTTTTTGTTTTTCCTGTGGGAGCCGGGCTTGCCCGCGATGCAGGCACCTCGGTGTGTCAGCTAGACCGAGGTGATGCTATCGCAGGCAAGCCAGCTCCCACATAAGGCCGGTGCCACAGGGTGCTGCGTGTTACGAACCGATGTAGCTGGTTTTCACCACGGTGTAGAACTCTTGCGCATAGCGACCTTGCTCACGCGAACCGTAGGATGAGCCCTTACGGCCACCAAATGGAACGTGGTAATCCACCCCCGCCGTCGGCAGGTTGACCATCACCATCCCGGCCTGGGAGTGTCGCTTGAAGTGGTTGGCATATTTGAGCGAGGTGGTGGCGATGCCGGCCGACAAGCCGAACTCGGTGTCATTGGCCATGGCCAGCGCGGCCTCGTAGTCGGCCACGCGCACCACGTTGGCCACCGGGCCGAAGATCTCTTCACGGCTGATGCGCATCGCCGCTTCACTGTCGGCAAACAGTGTGGGCGCCAGGTAATAGCCTTCGGTGTCGCAGGTGACCAGGCCGCCACCGCTCACCAGCCGGGCGCCTTCGCTCTGGCCGATGTCGATGTATTTCATGTCCTGATCCAACTGGGCCTGGGACACCACCGGGCCAATGTCGGTGCCGCTATTCAACGCGTGGCCGACCTTGATCGACTTCATGCGCTCGGCCATGGCGGCGACGAACTGGTCGTGAATCCCGGCAGTAACAATCAAACGGCTCGAGGCGGTGCAACGCTGGCCGGTGGAGTAAAACGCACTCTGGACCGACAGCTCGACAGCTTGTTTGAGGTCGGCATCGTCGAGAATGATCTGCGGGTTCTTGCCACCCATTTCCAACTGCACCTTGGCCTGGCGCGAGACACAGCTGACGGCGATCTGACGCCCAACGCCCACAGACCCGGTGAAACTGATGCCATCGACTTTCGGGCTGTTGACCAGCACGTCGCCGACCACACGGCCACTGCCCATCACCAGGTTGAACACACCGGCAGGGAAGCCGGCGCGGGAGATGATCTCCGCCAAGGCCCAGGCACAGCCCGGCACCAGTTCGGCAGGCTTGATCACCACGCAGTTGCCGTAGGCCAGGGCCGGGGCGATTTTCCACGCGGGGATGGCAATCGGGAAGTTCCACGGAGTGATCAGGCCCACCACACCGAGGGCTTCGCGGGTCACTTCAACGTTGACGCCCGGGCGCACCGACGGCACGTAATCGCCCGACAGGCGCAAGCATTCACCGGCGAAGAATTTGAAGATATTGCCGGCGCGGGTCACCTCGCCAATGGCTTCGGGCAGGGTCTTGCCCTCTTCCCGGGCCAGCAAGGTTCCGAGTTCTTCACGACGGGCGAGGATTTCGCTGCCGACTTTATCCAGCGCATCGTGACGCGCCTGGATACCGGAGGTGGACCACGCCGGGAACGCGGCGCGGGCAGCGTCGATGGCCGCGTTGACTTGGGCCACGTCGGCTTTGGCGTATTCGCCAATGGCGTCGGACACATCCGACGGGTTGATATTGGTGCAGTAGTCGGCGCCGGTTACCCATTGGCCATTGATGTAGTTTTCAAAACGCTTTGCTTGGGACACGAATCTTCTCCTGACGCAAAAGGCCGCTGATTGCTCAGCGGCCTTGTGGATAATTTATTGCGCGCCTTGCTTGTCGATCAGCGCAGCAAGGGCTTCGTATTCTTCCGGCAGCAGGTCGGTCAGTGGCGTGCGCACGGGGCCGGCGTCATAACCGACGATTTTCGCACCAGCCTTGACGATGCTCACCGCGTAACCAGCCTTGCGGTTACGGATATCCAGGTACGGCAGGAAGAAGTCGTCGATGATCTTGCCAACGGTGGCGTGATCTTCGCGGGCAATGGCGTGGTAGAAATCCATCGCGGTCTTAGGGATGAAGTTGAACACCGCCGAGGAGTACACCGGCACGCCCAGGGCCTTGTAGGCTGCGGCGTAAACCTCTGCGGTCGGCAAACCACCGAGGTAACTGAAACGGTCGCCCAGACGACGGCGGATCGACACCATCAACTCGATATCACCCAGGCCATCCTTGTAGCCGATCAGGTTCGGGCAGCGCTCGGCCAGACGCTCCAACAGCGGTGCGGTCAGGCGGCAGACGTTGCGGTTGTACACCACCACGCCGATCTTGACCGACTTGCACACGGCTTCAACGTGGGCGGCAACCCCGTCCTGGCTGGCTTCGGTGAGGTAGTGCGGCAGCAGCAGCAAACCTTTGGCGCCGAGGCGTTCGGCCTCTTGGGCGTACTCGATGGCCTGGCGGGTGGCACCGCCTACACCGGCCAGGATCGGCACGCTGGACGCACAGGTATCCACGGCGGTTTTCACCACCTGGGAATATTCGCTGGCCGCCAGGGAGAAAAACTCACCTGTGCCACCCGCGGCGAACAAGGCGCTGGCGCCATAAGGGGCCAGCCATTCCAGGCGCTTGATGTAACCCGCCTGGTGGAAATCACCCTGGGCGTTGAAATCGGTCACTGGGAAAGACAGCAGACCGTGGGAGAGGATGGACTTCAGTTCTTGTGGATTCATTATTCGAACACCCTGGGCGAAGACTTTCTTACGAAAGGTTGTTGTTGGTTTTGATGATGTCGTACGTCATCGTACAACTATAAATAAATTCGTCAACTGCAATTCATCCGGCGTAATCCAACGAGGGCTTAAGACGCGGCTCTTGACGTAGGAAATTTCTCACCTATGATTCAGTTGACTGTATATACATACAGTTATCACGGAAGATTCCTACGACATAGCAAGGAGCTAACATGTCAGGTCTTGAACTCGCAGCACCCGAAAAAACTCCGCCTACCCTGCGCTTCGAAGGCGGTGAACACACCGCCATCGGCGATGACACCCTGCTTCGCTTCAGCAAGGACGCCTCGGCCATTCCTGCGCGCCAAGTCGAACTGCACCTGCCCAACGGGCTTGCGCTGACCTATGGCCAAGTGATCGCCCTGGGCGGCGACTTCTATGGCATCCCCGGCCAACCGATCAGCGATGGCAATTCTCCGACCGAGCGCGTGCAACGCTTCACCGCGGCGTTCAATTCTCTCGCCGTGTTGCCTGCTTCACGGGAAGAAGCGCAGAAGATCCTGGCGGTGATGCAAAAGGAGATCAACGCCGTCAACCAGGCGATCAAGGACGGCAAACAGCCTCATGAAGCCTATGACGCCCTGGGAGATACGTTGTCCGAGGAGTGGAATCGCATAACCGGCGGCGGCAGTGCTGTTTCGGCCCTCGTACCGTTGGGCCGCTACCTGAAGCTGGCAGCGGACAACGCCGACCACTTCGGTGAATGGGCCCTGTCCGCCTATTTGGCCGGTCACGCAGCGGCTCTGCAACAGGCCGTGGTGGCTCATCAGACCGGCACCGACCAGGCCCTGGAATTGGCTTACGCCATGAACAGCTTTGCCGATCACTTTTTGACCGACCTGTTTTCCGCCGGCCACCTGCGGGTACCGCGCAAACAACT
Organism: Pseudomonas sp. B2021; assembly: GCF_018135665.1. Classification (NCBI taxonomy): domain Bacteria; kingdom Pseudomonadati; phylum Pseudomonadota; class Gammaproteobacteria; order Pseudomonadales; family Pseudomonadaceae; genus Pseudomonas; species Pseudomonas sp. B2021. Next base: position 1,148,054 of record NZ_SMOF01000001.1, on the reverse strand, counting down.
GGCGGCAGTGGTGACGCCAGGAGAACTCGGCTCGCTGATCAGCCGCTTCATGCACGATGAAGACAGTAAATTCGGGCTCAAGGTGCGCAATGCCATGGGCGCTCAGTGGCATGCCTACGGCGACAAGCGCTACTTCGACAGCATCGACGCCGACAATCGCGTGCAGGTCAAAGGGGCCGTACAGGCCTCGGCCGATGAGATCTTCGAAACCTTCATCAGCGGCATCGCGCCCTCCCCAGCTGAGTTCAAGGCACCGCTGTATGTGCCCGACCTGAACGCCGCGCAAAACCCGGCGAATAACTTCTCGCCGCTGTTCAAGATGGAGGGGGACAAGGTGCTGCGGCGCAAGGACGTCAATGATTTGAACGACAAGCACTGGACTAATGATTGGTGGGGGTGGAGCACGTACTTATTGCTTAAGGACTACAAGCCAAACCAACCCGCCAACTAACGGCTGGCATGATCGTTCCCACGCTCTGCGTGGGAATACAGCCTATGACGCTCCGCGTCGCCCTGCGAGGGCTTGAGAAATTCACGCGCATCGGGACGCGGAGCGTCCATAGAGGCGTTACCACGCAGAGCGTGGGAACGATCAGCCCCGCTGCGCCTCTGCCTCTTCATGGGCATGGCGCAGTCGCTCGCGACTGTTGGTCAAATGCAAGCGCATCGCCGCCCGTGCCGCATCCGAATCCTGGCGGGCAATCGCCTCATAGATTTCTTCGTGTTCGCGGCTCAAGCGGCTCATGTAGTGCTGTTGATCATCATGGGCCAGGCGCGCCGAATTCAGGCGGGTACGCGGAATGATGCTGGTGCCCAGGTGGGTCATGATGTCGGTGAAGTAGCGGTTACCGGTAGACAGTGCAATTTCCAGATGAAAGGCAAAATCCGACGCCACCGCATCGCCAGCGTGGGCCGCACTTTCATTCAAGGCATCGAGGGCCGCGCGCATGGCCGCCAGTTGCTCATCGCTGCGGCGCAAGGCAGCAAGGCCCGCAGACTCCACTTCCAGGCTGATACGCAACTCCAGAATCGCCAGCACATCACGCAAGGTCACCACGGTGGCAGGGTCTATGCGAAAACCGCTGGGGCTTGGCGTGTCCAGCACGAAGGTGCCGATACCGTGGCGAGTCTCGACCTGCCCCGCCGCTTGCAGGCGCGAGATGGCTTCACGCACCACCGTCCGACTGACGCCGTGGGCATCCATGATCGCCGACTCGGTGGGCAACTTGTCGCCGCGTTTGAGCTGGCCATCGCGGATCTGCTCGGACAACACCGTGACCAATTCCTGGGCAAGGCTGCGGCGCTTGCGGGGAAGACGTGGGGCGGCGCTGGCGTTTTCCATGATGAACCATCTTTCTCGACGAACTGAAGACCGCATCATAGCCCATGGTGGTTGTACGATCACCGTTCTGGCGCGACTTTCATCCATATCCTTCACGCAAAAAAAATGCCCCGACAGCTGTCGAGGCATTTTTCAGATGGGTCTGTAAGCGAAATCCGCCTACTTCACCACTTTCAAGCTTGGCCGACCGCTAGGGCGCGGCGGCTCGGCATCCGGTGGCGGTACATCATCACCGTCTTCGCCTTCAATCGTTTCGTCATCCTCTAAAGGCGACTCCAGATCGAACACCATGCCCTGGCCATTTTCCCGGGCGTAGATCCCGAGGATGGCACCGATGGGCACGAACAGCGTATGGGGCACACCGCCGAAACGCCCTTCGAAGCTCACCGCTTCGTTGTCCATGTGCAGGTGGCGCACGGCACTGGGCGATACGTTCAGCACAATTTGCCCGTCACTGGCAAAACCCTGGGGTACCTGAACCGCAGGAAATTCGGAATTGACCAGCATGTGCGGGGTGCAATCGTTGTCCACAATCCACTCATAGAGCGCGCGGACCAGGTAAGGTCGACTGGAGTTCATCAACGGCTCCTTAAGCCTTAGCGCATATCGCGTTCGGCGCCAGACAGACTCGCCTGGAAAGCCTCACGCGCAAACTGGCGCTCCATGTAATCAAGCAACGGCTTGGCCGGCCGTGGCAGTTCAATGCCCAGAATCGGCAAGCGCCAGAGTATGGGTAATAGGCAGCAATCCACCAAGCTTTGTTCCTCACTGAGGAAAAAAGGTTTATCGGCGAACAACGGCGAAACGCCGGTCAGGCTCTCGCGCAATTCCTTGCGCGCCTGCACACGAGCGGCTTCTTTGGAACGCGAATCCAGGATCACATCCACCAACCCGCACCAGTCACGCTGGATCCGATGGATCAGCAGGCGGCTGTTGGCACGCGCCACCGGGTACACCGGCAGCAAAGGCGGATGAGGGTAACGCTCATCCAGGTATTCCATCACCACGGTCGACTCCCACAACGCCAGGTCACGATCGACCAGGGTGGGCAAGCTGCCGTAAGGGTTCACTTCGATCAGCTTCGGCGGCTGACGGCCCGCCTCCACACTGATGATCTCGGCGCTGACACCCTTCTCTGCGAGCACGATGCGTACTCGGTGGGAATAGTGGTCGGCGGGGTCGGAGTAACAGGCCAACCGATTGGTCACGCCCATGGCGGTCCTCCTCGCTTGTTGAAATTATCGAAAGCTCAAAAACGAGCGCGCCCAGAAGCATCCCTGTAACGACCGGTTCAAACCGGCGCTACGTGTTCAGAGATGCCGCTGGGCGCGCAAGATTAACAGCAATTGCTTACGGTTGGATCAATGCACATCCTTCCAGTATTCACGCTTGAGCAAATAAGCGAATACGAAGAAGAAAGCCAGGTACAGCAAGACGTAGGTACCGATACGCTGATGCTGCAGTTTGACCGGGTTGGCCGAGTAGGCCAGGAAGGTCACCAGGTTCTTGACCTTCTCGTCGAACTGCTCTTCGTTCAGCGTACCGGTCTTGGGCACGATGGTCAGTTGATCGCACGCTTCATGGGTCAGCGGCGTGCCGGTCAACGGATCATATTGCTTCTTGCCGTCTTCAACGACCTGAACCTGCTTGCATCCTACCACCTGGCGCCCCTGCAGGCCGACCAGAACGTTCGGCATGCCGACGTTCGGGAAGACTTTGTTGTTCACGCCATAGGGGCGCGCAGGGTCTTCGTAGAAGGATTTGAGATAACCGTAGAGCCAGTCGGTACCGCGTACACGGGCCACCAGGGTGAGGTCGGGCGGTGCGGCGCCGAACCAGGTCTTGGCTTCGGCCGGCTGCATGCCGATGTTCATGTGGTCGCCGATCTTGGCACCCGTGAACACCGCGTGGCTGAGCATCACTTCATGGGGAATGCCCAAGTCATCGGCAACGCGCTCATACCGTTGGAACTTGGCGCTGTGGCACCCCATGCAGTAGTTGGTGAATGTACGCAGCCCATCCTGCATGGCGGCTTTGTCAGACACATCGATATCGACTTTTTCCAGCTCTGCGCCATGTTCGGCGGCGAAGGACAGTAGCGGCAGTGCCGCAAGCACGAATGCAACGAGTAATTTTTTCATCAGCCAGTCACCCTTTCCGGAACCGGTTTGGTCTTCTCGAGCCGGGTATAGAACGGCATCAGAATAAAGTAGGCGAAGTACAGGAAGGTGCAGACCTGCGACAGCAACGTGCGCTCAGGGGTAGGCGCCAATACGCCCAGCACGCCCAGGATCACGAACGAAATGCAGAACACCCACAGCCAGATCTTGCTCAGCCAGCCTTTGTAGCGCATCGACTTGACCGGGCTACGGTCGAGCCACGGCAGCACGAACAGCACCGCGATGGCCGCGCCCATGGCGATCACGCCCATGAGTTTGTCGGGGATCGCGCGCAAGATCGCGTAGAACGGCGTGAAGTACCAGACCGGGGCAATGTGCTCGGGTGTCTTGAAGGCATTGGCCTGTTCGAAGTTAGGCTTCTCCAGGAAATAACCACCCATCTCCGGGAAAAAGAACACGATCGAGCAGAACACAAACAGGAACACGACTACGCCGACAATGTCTTTCACGGTGTAGTACGGGTGGAACGGAATGCCATCCAGCGGGATGCCGTTCTCGTCCTTGTGCTTCTTGATGTCCACGCCATCCGGGTTGTTGGAACCCACTTCGTGCAGCGCCAGGATGTGCAGTACCACCAGGCCCAGGATCACGATCGGCAAGGCCACCACATGCAAGGCGAAGAAGCGGTTCAGGGTGATGCCGGAGATCAGGTAGTCACCACGAATCCACTGGGTCAGGTCGTTGCCGATCACCGGGATTGCGCCGAACAGCGAGATGATCACCTGGGCGCCCCAGTACGACATCTGGCCCCAGGGCAGCAGGTAGCCCATGAAGGCTTCGGCCATCAGCGCCAGGTAGATCAACATGCCGAAGACCCACACCAGCTCACGAGGCTTCTGGTACGAGCCGTAGAGCAGGCCGCGGAACATGTGCAGGTAGACGACGATAAAGAACGCCGACGCGCCGGTGGAGTGCAGCAGGCGCAGGATCGAGCCGTACTCGACGTCACGCATGATGTATTCGACAGAAGCAAACGCTTCTTCCGCCGACGGCGTGTAGCTCATCGTCAACCACACGCCAGTGACGATCTGGTTGACCAGCACCAACAGGGCCAGGGAGCCGAAGAAGTAGAAGAAGTTGAAGTTTTTCGGCGCGTAATATTTGCTGAGATGGTCTTCCCACATTTTAGTGGCGGGGAAGCGCGCATCCACCCAATCCATGAACTTGCTCATCACGCGTTCTCCTTGTCGAGGCCAATGACAATGATGTCGTCAGATTCGTAATTGTGAGGAGGAACCGGCAGGTTCAGGGGCGCGGGCTGGGATTTGTAGACGCGGCCAGCGAGGTCATAGTGGGAACCGTGGCACGGGCAGAAATAACCGCCGACCCAGTCTTTGCCCAAGTCGACAGGCGCCACTTCCGGGCGGAAGGTAGGTGAGCAACCCAGGTGGGTACACAGACCAACCAGCAGCAGAATCTCTGGCTTGATCGAACGCGCTTCGTTCTTGGCGTAGGCGGGCTGGTCGGACTTTTCCGATGTCGGGTCAGATAACTGGCCTTCGATCTTCTTCAGATTCCCCAGGATTTCCTCGGTACGACGAACAATGAAAACCGGCTGGCCGCGCCATTCAGCAATCATCTGCTGGCCTGGCTCGATCTTGCTGACATTCACCTTCACCGGTGCACCTGCGGCTTTCGCCTTGGCACTGGGAAACCATGACCCCACGAACGGGACCGCAGCCCCCACCGCTCCTGCAGCACCCACCACGGATGTGGCTGCTACCAAGAAGCGACGCCGGCCTGCATTCACGCCGTCATTGCTCATTCAGTCCTCTCCCATCAGCTTTTTGGCCTGTTAAATCAGGCGTCTACTAAGTGTTGAATCTTTACTTATAAAAATTTTGACGGATGGTAATGAAAAGCCCCACGTATGACAAGGGAATTGCCCGGGGCTCCGCCTCCAGGCCTTGTAGTATAGGGGGTCTACGGATGTGGCAAGTTGTCACGGCGAAAAATGTGCATAAATCGCAGGCAATAAAAAACGCCCAGCTCCGTGAGGAGACTGGGCGTTCTTGTGGAACGTAAAGCGAATTAACGCTTCGAGTACTGCGGACGCTTACGCGCTTTACGCAGACCGACTTTCTTACGTTCAACTTCACGAGCATCGCGAGTCACGAAGCCAGCTTTGCGCAGAGCGCCACGCAGGGTTTCGTCGTACTGCATCAGAGCGCGAGTGATACCGTGGCGGATTGCGCCAGCTTGACCACTTACACCGCCACCGATAACGGTGACGTAGATGTCGAACTTTTCAACGGTCTCGGTCAATTCCAGCGGCTGACGAACTACCATGCGGGCAGTTTCGCGACCGAAGAAGTTGTCCAGGGAACGGTTGTTGATCGAGATGTTACCAGTGCCCGGACGCAGGAAAACGCGTGCGGTTGCGGTTTTGCGACGGCCAGTGCCGTAATTTTGAGTCGCCGACATAATGAACTATTCCGTTAAAACTTCAGTTCTTGGGGCTGCTGAGCAGCATGAGGGTGTACAGCGCCCGCATAGACTTTCAGCTTGCGAAACATATCGCGACCCAGTGGGCCCTTAGGCAGCATGCCTTTGACCGCGATTTCGATCGGGGCTTCAGGCTTCTTGGCAATCAGGCCTTCGAAGTTGGAAGACTTGATACCGCCTGGGAAACCGGAGTGACGGTAGTACATTTTGTCGCTTGCTTTGTTGCCGGTTACACGAACCTGCTCAGCGTTGATGATGACGATGTAGTCGCCGGTATCAACGTGCGGGGTGTATTCAGGCTTGTGCTTGCCACGCAGACGGCTGGCGACTTCAGTGGCCAGACGACCCAGGGTCTGACCAGCGGCGTCGACGACAAACCAGTCGCGCTGAACTGTTTCCGGTTTTGCAGTAAAAGTTGTCATTCTTTAATAGCCTCAGGGGCCGCCTGTAAATTTAGACGGCGGATCTTACTGAATAGTGCGTACTTTGACAAGGTCAAAGGCAGCCGGATACAGACGCTATCGGGGGCTCGGGTCGGCGCGTCCGTTCAACGGCAAGATTCTTCGGCAGGCGGCGCATCACTTCCACTGCAGAAAGAGGTGGGCAATTATGCAGATTGCGAAAAAAAATTCAACCTGCTTTTATGATTGTTTTCCCCTGAAGGAGTACCCGATGGATTACCGACAGCTGGGCCGCACCGATCTGAATGTCAGCGCGATCGCGTTGGGCACCATGACCTGGGGCGAGCAGAACAGCGAGGCAGAGGCCTTCGCGCAGATCGAACGGGCCAAGGCCGCAGGCATCAACTTCCTCGACACCGCGGAAATGTACCCGGTGCCGCCCAAGGCCGACACCTACGCCACCACCGAACGCTACATCGGCAACTACTTCAAAAGCCGTGGCGACCGCGCCGACTGGGTGCTTGCCAGCAAGATCGCCGGCCCCGGCAACACCATCGACTATATCCGCGATGGCCACCTGCGCCACAACCGCCAGCACATCGGCGCAGCCCTCGACGCCAGCCTCAAGCGCCTGCAGACCGACTGGATCGACCTCTACCAATTGCACTGGCCGGAGCGCAGCACCAACTTCTTCGGCCAGTTGAGCTACAAGCACAAGGACGAAGACGACCTCACCCCACTGGAGGAAACGCTCGAAGCCCTGGACGAACAGGTGAAGGCCGGCAAGATCCGCCACATTGGCCTGTCCAACGAAACGCCGTGGGGCGCCATGAAGTTCCTGGCCCTGGCCGAAGCCCGCGGCTGGCCGCGCGCCGTGTCGATCCAGAACCCCTACAACCTGCTCAACCGCAGCTTTGAAGTGGGCCTGGCGGAGGTTGCCATTCGTGAACAGTGCGGCTTGCTGGCCTATTCGCCTTTGGCGTTCGGCATGCTCAGTGGCAAGTACGAAAATGGCGCACGCCCGGCCAAGGCGCGCCTGACTGAATACAGCCGCTTCAGCCGTTACTTCAACCCGCAGTCGGAAGCGGCGTGCAGCCGCTATGTGGCTCTTGCGCGGGAACATGGCCTGGACCCGGCGCAGATGGCGCTGGCGTTTGTGACGCAACAGCCGTTTGTGACCAGCAATATTATTGGGGCTACTTCACTGGAACAACTGGACAGCAACATCGCCAGTGCCGATCTGAAATTGTCGAAAGAGGTGTTGGAAGGGATTGAGGCGATTCAGAAGGATCATCCGAATCCGGCACCCTGATTGACCCGCACTGATCATTCCCACGCTCTGCGTGGGAATGCCGCCTTGGACGCTCTGCGTCCGCTCTCAGAGTCGTGACGCGGAGCGTCACATGAGGCGTTCCCACGCGGAGCGTGGGAACGATCCATCACCAAACATCAAAGCGCCCGCGCAATGATCTCCTTCATGATCTCATTGGTCCCCGCATAAATGCGCTGCACCCGCGCATCCGCCCAGGCCCGGGCAATCGGGTATTCCCACATGAACCCGTAACCGCCATGCAACTGCACGCACTCATCGAGCACCTTGCATTGCAGGTCTGTGGCCCAGTACTTGGCCATCGCTGCGGTAGGCACGTCCAGCTTGCCTTCCAGGTGCATAGCCATGCACTTGTCCACAAAAACACGGCCAATCTGAATCTCGGTGGCCATCTCCGCCAGCTTGAACCGAGTGTTCTGGAAATCGGCAATCGCCTTGCCGAACGCCTTGCGCTCACGGGTGTACTCAAGGGTCCACTGCAAAGCCGCTTCGGCTGAGGACAGCGCGCCAATCGCCACGGTCAGGCGTTCTTGCGGCAACTCTTGCATCAGGTAGGCAAAGCCCATGCCCGCCTGGCCCAGCAGGTTTTCCTTGGGCACGCGCACGTCCTGGAAGAACAGCTCCGAGGTGTCCTGGGCCTTCATGCCGACTTTCTCCAGGCGCTTGCCCTTGTCGAAGCCCGGCGTATCGGCTTCCACCAGGAACAGGCTGGTGCCCTTGGCGCCGGCCTTGGGGTCGGTCTTGGCGACGACGATCACCAGATCGGCCAGGTAGCCGTTGGTGATAAAGGTCTTGGAGCCGTTGATCACGTACTCATCGCCGTCCAGCACGGCGCTGGTCTTGACCCCTTGCAGGTCGGAACCGGCGCCCGGCTCGGTCATGGCGATGGCAGTGACCATCTCCCCGGAGATCAACTGGGGCAGGTACTTGTGCTTCAGCGCTTCACTGCCGTAATGCAGGATGTACGGCGCGACGATATCCGAATGCAGGGAAAAGCCGATGCCGGTCAAACCCAGGCGGCTGACCTCTTCGATCACCACCGCGCTGTAGAGAAAATCCGCGCCCAGGCCGCCGTATTCCTCTGGCAGGTGGGAACACAACATGCCCGCCTCCCCCGCCTGGTTCCACAGGTTACGGTCGATATAGCCCTGCTTTTCCCATTGCCCATGGAAGGGCACGGCGTGTTTTTCGAGGAAGGTGCGCACGCTCTCACGGAAGAGTTCGTGCTCCGAGCTGAACAAGGTTCTGGGGATCATGGGTCACCTGTGTGGATTGTCGGACAAGGACGAGCCCACAGAGCCTATGCCCCGAAGGCGTCACGGGACACTGGACACATGCGACAAAAAATAAGACGATCCAGCCGTCTGGTGACCACTTTCCCCTATAAGAATAAATGAAATTATGTCTAACCAAATCTCCACGCCGTTGCGGCGAGTCAGCATTTTGGCCATTGATCGGGTATTCGCTTCCACCCTCATGCAAGCCAAGGATTTCTTCCATCTCGCCAGCCTGCGCCATGGCAAACAGCAAGGCCTGGGCCTGACCCCAGGGTTCGAAACGCGCCTGGTCAGCCCCGACGGCCAGTCCGTGCGCAGCTTCAGCGATGTGATCATGCCGGTGGACGGCGGCCTCGAAGACGCCGACATCATCGTGCTGCCGGCCTTCTGGGACGACTTCGATGTGTTGTGCACCCGCTACCCCCAGGTGCTGCCGTGGCTGCGCGAACAACATGCTCGCGGGGCTGTGCTGTGCGGCGAGGCCACCGGGGTGTTCTGGCTGGCCGAAGCCGGGCTGCTCGATGGCAAGGAGGCGACCACCTACTGGCGTTTTTTCAACGCTTTCAGCGAGCGCTTCCCCAAGGTGCAGCTCAATCAGGACAAGCACCTCACAGACGCCGACAACCTGTATTGCGCCGGCGGCACCACCTCGGCCTGCGACCTTTATATCTACCTGATCGAACGCTTCTGTGGCGCCAACATCGCCCAGGCCGTGGCCCGCGACATTCTCTATGAAGTGCAGCGCAACTATTCACCGGGGCGTATCGGGTTTGGCGGGCAGAAGCTGCATCAGGATGTGATCATCCTGCAGATCCAGCATTGGCTTGAAGAGCACTTTGCCGACAAATTCCGCTTTGAAGACGTCGCCCGGGAACACGGCATGAGCATCCGCAACTTCATGCGCCGCTTCCAGACCGCCACCGGTGACAAGCCGCTGCATTACCTGCAACGCCTGCGCATCGAGACCGCCAAGGGCCTGCTCTCGGGCAGCCGCAAGAGCATCAAGACCATCAGTTATGAGGTGGGTTACGACGATGCGAGTTTCTTTGCGCGGTTGTTCAGGCAGCACACGGAGTTGTCGCCCAACCAGTATCGCCAGCAATTTCAGCAGGCCGCCTGACTCCAGGCCAACACAAACCATTGTGGGAGCTGGCTTGCCTGCGATGACGGTGTATCAGCCAGCCTATAGTTGACTGATACCCCCCCATCGCGGGCAAGCCCGGCTCCCACATTAGATCTCCATTGAGCCGGAGATTGATTAAGGCTTGTGCCCGCGCGACAGGAACTCGTGGGACTGCATTTCCAGCAGGCGACTCAAGGTGCGCTGGAATTCGAAGTTCAAGCGACCACCCGTATAGAGGTCCTTGAGTTCGACTTCCGCCGAGATGATCAGCTTGACGTTACGGTCATAGAACTCATCGACCATGTTGATGAACCGTCGGGCGATATCGTCGGTGGTCACGCCCATCTGTTCCACACCACTCAAGATCACGGCGTGGAAGATCTTGCCCAGCTCGATGTAATCGTTCTGGCTGCGTGGCCCATCGCACAGTTGGCGGAACTCGAACCAGGCTACGTCATCGCAGGTGCGCAGTGCGATGATTTCGCGGTTCTCGATCATCAGCTTGTCGTTTTCCACCGCCTGGGTGCATTCCGGCGTCAGGGCGCGGAAGCTTTTCTTCAAGCTTTCGTGTGCGGCTTCGTTGAGCGGGAAGTGGAACAGCTCGGCTTGCTCCAGGTGACGCAAGCGGTAGTCGACGCCGCTGTCGACATTGACGATATCGGTGTTCTGCTTGATCAGCGCAATGGCCGGCAGGAAGCGCGCACGCTGCAGGCCGTCCTTGTACAGGCCATCGGGCACGATGTTCGACGTGGCCACCAGGGTCACGCCGTTCTTGAACAGCTCTTCCATCAGCGTGCCGAGGATCATGGCGTCGGTGATGTCGGAGACGAAGAATTCATCGAAGCAGATCACCCGTGCCTCTTGGGAAAAACGCTTGGCGATGATGGTCAGCGGGTTTTTCTCGCCCGGCAGGGTCTTCATCTCTTCATGCACGCGCTTCATGAAGCGGTGGAAGTGCGTACGTACCTTTTCCTTGAACGGCAGCGCTTCAAAGAAGGTGTCTACCAAATAAGTCTTGCCACGGCCCACGCCACCCCAGAAATACAGGCCCTTGACCGGCGTGTGGTCTTTCTTGCCAAACAGCTTGCTGAACATCCCTGGCTTGCTTTGCGACGCGGCTACGAGGTCCTCGTACAGGCGCTGCAAATGACGCACGGCATTTTCCTGGGCCGCGTCATGGAAGAACTCGGGGCGTTTCAGATCAGCTTGATATCGTTCTAGGGGCGTCATAATTTCGTTAGCAAGGCAACAAAAACGGGCCGACACTGTAACGACGGCCCTGGATAATGGCAATCAACCCTTGGTCGGGTTAATCCTCGATGGGGGCTAACGCAGCGCGCAAGGCTTCGATGGCCGCGTCACGCGATGCTTCATCGGCGTACTCGGCACTGTCAGCTACTGCGGCGCCGTCCAGCCATACGCTGAAGGTCAGAGCCTCGGCGCGCACGTCCAGCGCATCACCACTTTGCAGTTGCTTGGTCACCGCGCCGGCTGCTTTGCCATCGGTAAAGTTGCGCGACAACAGCAGTTGCTCGCCGTCGGCGGCCAACAGGCGGAAGCGGAAGCTGCCGTCAGCTTCACGGAAGCTCACAAACCGCGCAGCCTTCGCTGCTTTTTTCTTGGTGGCGACCGGCGCCGCCGCCTGGTTGACGAACGAACGCAGGCCCACCGCTTCACGCAGCTCGGCCAGGAACGGTGCCGCCACAGCGCGGGCCTTCTTGGCGCCGACCTGCAGCTGGTCTTCCATGTCCGATGGGCGCGACATCAATTGATGGTAACGCTCGCGCGCTTCGCCGAGCTGGCCGTCGAGCAGTTGGAACAGACGGTTCTTCGCCTCGCCCCAGCCCAGGCCTTCTAGCAGCTCGCCACGGAATTGGGCTTCCTGGGCCTTGGTCGCGAACGCCTGGTACAGGGTGAACAGGTGCGAATTGTCCGGGTCCTTGGCTTCGCCTGGCGCGCGCGAGTCGGTGACGATCCGCGAGATCGCGTCCTTCATGTCCTTGGCGCTGGTGAACAACGGGATGGTGTTGTCGTAGCTCTTGGACATCTTGCGGCCATCCAGGCCCGGCAAGGTAGCCACGCTTTCTTCGATCAGCGCCTCGGGCATGGTGAAGAATTCTTTACCGTTGCCGAACAGGTGGTTGAAGCGCTGGCCGATATCGCGGGCCATTTCCACGTGCTGGATCTGGTCGCGCCCCACCGGCACCTTGTGCGCGTTGAACATCAGGATGTCCGCTGCCATCAGCACCGGGTAGCTGTACAGGCCCATGCTGATACCCGCATCCGGGTCTTCACCGTTTTCCACGTTCTTGTCCACCGAGGCCTTGTAGGCATGGGCGCGGTTGAGCAGGCCCTTGGCGGCAACGCAGGTCAGCAGCCAGGTCAGCTCGGGGATTTCCGGGATGTCCGACTGGCGGTAGAAGGTCACTCGGTTCACATCCAGGCCACCGGCCAGCCAAGTCGCGGCGATTTCCATACGCGAGCGCTGGATGCGCTGCGGGTCATCGCATTTGATCAGGGCGTGGTAGTCGGCCAGGAAGTAGAAGGAGTCGGCATTCGCGTCTTCGCTGGCGAGGATCGCCGGGCGAATCGCACCGGCGTAGTTGCCCAGGTGCGGCGTGCCGGTGGTGGTGATGCCGGTGAGGATACGGGTACGGGTCGTCATGGGTGATCGCTTGTCATCAATTCGAAAGGCGTGGCAGCACCAGATCCTTGAGATCGGTCAGCTTGCCATGAAAAAAGTGTCCGCATTCTGCCACTTTCAGCAGCTCATGGGGGCGTTTCAGGGCGGCGGACCAGGCGTAGACGAGTTGCGGGTCCACAACTTCATCGGTTTCCGGCTGGATCAGGGTCAACGGGCAGCCTTGGGGCAGCACGTCCGACTCGCCCAGGCGCATCACCGCCGCAGCCACCATGAACAAGTGCGCGAGCTTCTCGCCCTTGGCTTCCAAACGCCCGCCGAGACTGGCAGCCACGTAACCGCCGAAGGAAAAACCCAGCAAGGTGATCGGCAGGTCCGGGTGCTTTTCCCGCAACCAGGTGGCGGCCGCTTCAGCATCGTCGACCTCACCGGTGGCCATATCGTGAGTACCGGCACTGGCACCCACGCCCCGGTAATTGAAACGCAAAGTAATCAAACCCGCATCGCGGGCAGTGCGTTGCAGGGTCGAGACGACTTTATTGAGCATGGTCCCACCCTGCACCGGGTTAGGGTGGCAAACCAGCGCCAGGCCACGTGGTTCGGGGTGATCCAGGTACAGGGCTTCCAATTGGCCCACCGGGCCATCGATCAAAACGGGGGTTTCACGCATGAGCAAGGATGAACTCCGTGACCTCTCAAGGGGTCGACTCGTCTAGCTAAAAGTCTGTGCATGGCATCATTGCGAGCTTAATCGCGGTATACAGCGCAGGTTTGAGCCGTTAACGTAAAGCAAAGCCGTTTATAGAGGAAGGACTCGTGGAACACTCGCTCTTAGTTTGGTTGTTGCCGACTCTTGCCCTGGTTGCCGGTGTCGCCATTGGTTTCCTGGTTGCCCGCCTGCTGCCCAATGCCGCGCCTAACCGCACGCAGCGTCAGCTGGATGACATTCAGGAACGTTTTGACAGTTATCAGAACGAGGTTGTTACCCACTTCAACAGCACCGCGACCCTGGTCAAGAAGCTCACCCAGAGCTACCAGGAAGTACAGGATCACCTCGCCGATGGCGCTAACCGCCTGGCCCTCGACGACATCACCCGCCAGCGCCTGCTGGCCGCGCTGCATTCCGATGCACCGCAAACCCCACGGGAACGCCTGACACCACCACGGGAAAACCAGGAGCCACCACGGGACTACGCGCCAAAAACACCGAACGCCCCAGGCATGTTGGATGAGCATTACGGCTTGAAGAAGTAAGTCATCTTCGAGCAATAAAAAAGCCCGGCTGATCGATGATCAGCCGGGCTTTTTATTAGGTGCCTGAACCATCAGACAACACCGCCCCCCTGTGGGAGCTGGCTTGCCTGCGATAGCGGTGTGCCCGTTGACACACCTGCCTCAGACACTCCTACATTAAGCGCGCAAGAGCTTAAGTGAGTTGCTGTTCCTGCAACCGCCCACCGTCAATGCGCACATGCCGCCCATGGAAACGCTTGAGGCTGCTGCGGTGGCCGACGCTGACGATGCTCAGCCCCGGCAGTTCATCGATCAACGCCTGGTACAAGGTCGCCTCGTCTTCTTCATCCATGGCCGAGGTCGCCTCATCCATGTACAGCCATCGCGGTGCAAACAACAACGCACGGGCAAAGGCCAGGCGCTGTTGTTCGCCGGGCGAGAGCATGCGTTGCCAGTGGTTGGCTTCATCCAGGCGGCTGACCAGATGGGGCAGGCGGCAGGTTTCCAGCACCTGTGCATAACGTTCTGGCGCGTAGACGCTGTCGTCCTGTGGGTAACTCAACACGGCCTTGAGCGTACCAATCGGCAGGTAAGGCTTTTGCGGCAGGAACAGGTAGCGCGTCGCCGGCAGGCGAATGCTGCCATGCCCGGCGGGCCACAGGTGCCCCATCGCCCGCAGCAAGGTGCTCTTGCCGCTGCCGGAACGCCCGCTGAGCATGACGCGCTGGCCAGGCTCCACGGTCATGTCGGCGTCGGTGAGCAAATGGCGGCCGTCGGCCAGGTCCATGCCCAGGTCGTTGATCACCAGGCGCTCGCCTTCAGGGCGCACGTCGATCGCCGGCGTGCGTTGCTCGTTGTCGCTCATGGCTTGCTGGAAACTCAATAGACGGTCGCTGGTGGCGCGCCATGTCGCCAGCTCCGAATAGGCGTTGATAAACCAGCTGAAGTTCTCTTGTACGTTGCCGAACGCCGAGTTGATTTGCATCAGCTCGCCCAGCTCGATCTTGCCGGTGAAGTAGCGCGGCGCGGCGACGATAAACGGGAAGATGATCGCGATCTGGCTGTAGCCGGCGGTGAAAAAGGTCAGGCGCTTGGACACTTTCATGATGTCCCAGAAGTTCTGCCAGACCTTGCCGAAGCGCGTGCTCAGGCGCTGCCTTTCATTCGGCTCGCCGTTGTACAGGGCGATACTTTCGGCATTCTCACGCACCCGCACCATGGAAAAACGCAGGTCCGCTTCGAAGCGTTGTTGTTGGTTGCTCAGGCCAATCAAGCGCCGGCCGATCAGGTGCGTCAGCCAACTGCCCACGGCGGCGTACAGCAGCGCACACCAGAACATGTAGCCGGGGATGGTGATGCCGAACACTTCGATGCTGCCCGAGACGCCCCACAGGATGATCGAGAATGACACCAGGCTGACCACGTTACGCAGCAAGCCGAGGCCCAGGCTTAAAGTGCCGGACGTGAAGTTGTTAAGGTCTTCGGAAATCCGCTGGTCCGGGTTATCGGTGTAGCCGCCCTGCTCCAGCTGGTAGTAATTCTTGTGGGCCAGCCAGCGGCTGAAGTGTTTTTCGGTGAGCCAGGCGCGCCAGCGGATCGTCAGCATCTGGGTCAGGTAAAGGCGGTACACCGCACCGAGTATCGCCACCGCCGCGATCCCGCCGAAATAGCCGATCAGTTGCCAGAAGGCCGCTGTGTCCTTCTTCTCCAAGGCGTTGTAGAAGTCTTTGTACCAGTGGTTGATCCACACGGAGATCGCCACGCTGAACAGCGACAGGCCAATCACGGCGGCCAGCAGCAGCCAGGCCCTGCCCTTCTCTTCACTGCGCCAATAGGGGGTGATCATCGCCCAGGTTCGGCGGAAGAATTGCCCACGCACCGCATCGTTGACCGCGCGGTATTCAGCGTTCTGATTCATCGTTCAGGCTCGGTAGGAAAAAGTCACAGGCGTTTGAACCGATCATAGGGGATCGGTTCGTGCGTCCGTGCAGCCTGAAGCGGGTTGTTCAGTTGCCGTTCAGCGTCGTACCGGGCGCTTCTGCAACTTGCGTTGCAGCGTGCGGCGGTGCATGCCCAGGGCGCGGGCGGTGGCGGAGATGTTGCCTTCGTGTTCGGTCAACACGCGCTGGATGTGTTCCCACTGCAGGCGGTCCACCGACATCGGATTTTCCGGCACCAGGGTGTCGAGGTCGGCATGCTCGGACAGCAAGGCGGCCAGCACGTCGTCGGCATCCGCTGGTTTGCACAGGTAGTTGCAGGCGCCGCGCTTGATCGCCTCGACGGCGGTGGCGATGCTGGAGTAACCGGTGAGGATCACCACGCGCATTTCCGGGTCGAGTTCCAGCAGCTTGGGCAGCAGCACCAGGCCCGAGTCGCCGTCCATTTTCAGGTCCAGGGCAGCGTAGTCCGGCAGGTCGGCCTGGGCGATGGTCAGGCCCTCTTCAGCAGAACCTGCGGTGCTGACGCGAAAACCGCGCCGGCTCATGGCGCGCGCCATCACGCGGGTAAAGGTCGCGTCGTCATCTACCAGCAGCAGGTGCGGCAGTTCTTCGCCTTCGACTTGGATCTCGTCACTCATCGATATCTCCTCGTGCGACACGGGGCAGGCGCAGCTCGGTGAGCGTGCCACCTTCCTCATGACTATAGAGCTTCACTGAGCCGCCCGCGCGGGTCACGCTGGCCTTGCTCAAAAACAGGCCCAGGCCGAAGCCTTTGCCCTTGGTGGTAAAGAAGGGTTTGCCGATCTGCTCGGCAATGGCCAACGGCACGCCGGCGCCGTGGTCACGAATGCTGATGGTGACGTTTTCCGCGTCCCAGTCCAACTGCACGCCGAGGCCTTCAGGGCAGGCATCGGCGGCATTGTTCAGCAAGTTGAGCAGCGCCTGGGTCAGGTCTGGCGGTGGCGCCATGCGCGGTACGCTGCCTTGGCCCAGCAGGTTGAAGCGGTAACTGGCTTCGGGACGCATCAGGTGCCAGCGGTTCAGCGCCTCATCGAGCCATTGGGTGACGTCTTGCATTTCGACCGCCAGACGGCGATTGGCCTCGGCGGCGCGCACCAGTTGCTGGAGCGTCAGCTTGCACTGCTTGACCTGTTCCTGCAGCACGCTCAAATCATCCTGCAGGGCCGGGTCGTGATGGTCCTGGGTCATTTCCTTGAGCAGCACGCTCATGGTCGCCAGCGGCGTGCCCAACTCATGGGCGGCGCCAGCGGCCTGGGTGGCCACGGCCAGCAACTGCTGGTCACGCAGGCCCTCTTCACGGCGAATGGCACGCAGTTCTTCCTGACGACGCAGTTCTTCGGCCATGCGCGCGGCGAAGAAGGTAATGACTGCCGCCGACAGGGCGAAGCTCAACCACATCCCATAGATTTGCAGGTTTTCCCGGGCGATGGGGAATGTCTGCAAGGGGTAAAACTGTGCCAACAGCAAGGTGTACAGCGTCAGCGCGATGCCCGACAGGACCACCGAATAGCGCCACGGCAGGGTCACGGCGGCGATGGTCAAAGGCACCAGGTAGTAGGAGACAAAGGGGTTGGTGGAACCGCCCGAGAAGTACAGCAACACGCTGTGGATAAACAGGTCACAGGCCAGTTGCAGGGCGTACTCCAGCTCGGTCACAGGCCAAGTGGTACGCAACCGAATGGCGGTGAACACACACAATACGGTGGAAAAACCCAGGGTCACGGCCAGTTGCAGCCAGGGCAGCGGCAACAGGTCGAACCAATAGGCAAGCCCGACGGAACCGGCCTGCGCGGCCAGTACCAGGGTGCGAATGAACGTCAGGCGCCAGAGGTTCTGGCGAGTGGCGGAAGTCAGTTTTACGGCGGCGAGCATGAGCTCTCCCGATGAGCGCTGCAGGCGGATCGGCACGAGTATAAACGAAGCAGACCTGCTGGCACGGCGTGTGTGGCTCTTTGACGCAGGCCGGGTAAATGACCGTTCGTCGGCGCCCGCATAACTTGTGGGTAATGTGTAAACCCGAAGAACCCGATGCCAGCGTCTACAGTCTTACCGAACACGACTATCTCAAGGAGCTTCCATGTCTCGTTTCATTCGCAGTGCAGCCATCATTACCTTCAGCGCCAGCGCTCTGGCGAGCCTGCCGGCCATGGCCGCCGATGCATTGCATTACAACCAGATCTCCCTGCGCGCCGAAGCCAGCCAGGAAGTGGCCCGCGACAAGATGATCGTCACTCTTTACACCGAATCGCAAAACGCCGACCCGGCCAAGCTTGCTGCCGAAATCACCACCACCCTGAACCAGGCCCTGGGCCAGGCGCGCGAAGTCAAAGGCGTGACCTTGCGCCAGGGCAGCCGCAACAGCTACCCGATCTACGACAGCAAGAACCAGAAGATCACCGGCTGGCGTGAACGCGCCGAGCTGCGCCTGGAAAGCGCGGATTTCCCGGCGCTGTCCAAACTCACCGGCGAGTTGTTGAACACCTTGAAAATGGACAGCATGGACTTCGCCATCGCCGACACCACGCGCAAGGCCAGCGAAGATGCACTGCTCAAAGATGCGGTGGCGGCGTTCAAGGCGCGCGCGCAACTGGCTACCGATGCACTCGGCGGCAAGGGCTACAAGATCGTCAACCTGAACTTCAACACCAATGGCTACCCAATGCCTTACGCCCGCAGTGGCGGCATGATGATGAAAGCCGCCATGGCCGATTCAGCGCCGACGCCTGAAGTGGAAGCTGGCACCAGCCAGGTCACTATGAGTGCCGACGGCGTGATCGAAGTTTTACAGTAAGTTTTTAGACAGGACAAAGGCGCAGCCCTACGGGCTTGCGCCTTTTTTTTGGATGGCTGTCGGTACCCGATTTGACGATGCCACCAACCTAGGCGCTCCCCCCCGAGCACCGCCACGACCGTCGTATCAAAAACCGGGCTCAAACTCATCCAACGGATCAAAAACACTGACAACATCAACGATGTTCCCGAGATCGAAGCGATCCCGGATATAAATATAAAAGCATCCAGAACTATAACTCTCCGCGCCTATCCGTGTAGAGGTCACACCTACGCTACATGTACCGTCTTAACCGAAGCGATACTTCTGGTTTTTTTGATCGCTACAGGTTGCATCTTAGAAAACATTTGACATACAGGGCGCGTGCGATCTGGAACTTTTCGCACACCTGCCGCCACCTAATACTTGTAAAACTATACAGGCACTGCCCTACAAACTGAGGGAAGCCTTACGGAATAGAAGAGCCAGTAACGTTAGCTGGCCACTAACTCCACGCCAATGCCATAACACTTCAAGAAAATAACTTTAAATCATTAATAAAGTGAGTCATTCATGAAGACACTTTCTTCTTTCGGGCATCCCCCGCTTATTCCCAGCGGACCACCGATTGCAGACTTTAACCCAACTCAAACAGCGCCCCCAGCAAACAAAGCGAACACCACACCGCAATGGCACGCCCCGCTGAGCCCCGGCGGACCACCCATTGCAGACTTTAATCCAACTCGGACAGTTGCTCCCTCGCCGCCAGTAAAAAATACGACCGCGCCACCGCAGGACCATGAGCTTGATTTCTCCAAAGGCGTCATTTATGGGGGAGACACCGTTTCTGCGCCTACGAGCTATCCGCCCAAGGAACAGGTGCAGCGCATAGAAGCCTATGCCGGACGTGTAGTGGCACACATCAAGACCTTGGAACAGGGTAAGGAAGGCGAAAACAACGTCAAATTCCAGAACGTTCGCCATTTTCTAGAGCCTGCGGGTTACTTCAGTGGCGGGTTACTGGCTGCCGGGTACGACCCACATGAAAAATTCACCGTGACGTTCAACTCCTACGTAGGTAAATGGAAGAAAGAGGTGCAGACCAACACCGAAGAACGCACTTACTATGCATGGGAAATTGCAGCCGGTGCCCTTAAGCACGACAGAACACCGGAAGGCGGTTTACTCAATTTTCAAGAGACGAAAGTCAAGCCACAAGACGCGAACAAGATCAACGATCTGGAAGCGCTGGGTGCGCGTCTACAGGCTCACTGGAAGGTGGATGTAGCCGAGCCTATGCGCGACATGTACGGTGCCTTGGCGAAACGCTCCGGAAAAGCGGATGCCTATGCTGTGCGCGGAATTCTAGAAAGCCTGCGTAACGACAAGAACAGCTATGAACAACTCTCCCCCGAAGGGCAAGACGCAATCCATCGTACACTTTACAGAAACGGCAACGTGGTCATCCCAAACATATATGGCTACCCACTGGCAGGGCATGCATTTATCCCGTTCACCAACTATCACGGCGATTACGACCACCGGCCTAATAAAGGTTTGCTCATTGACTTGAAAAACGGCACGGTCAGTGAAATATACGGCGATGACGATTTTGCCCACTGGGCTGAGAAAAATCGTAATGAGCTGTACAGTAGTTTTAATGCCAGTGACAGGCAGGGCGGCAAAGACTCTCATTGGCCATCGGCCGCAAATGTGCTCGAAAACCTGATCGACTCCAACAGGGCTACATACCCCGGTTATCAAAACTGGATAAAAGACAAGGCTGTGCCTGTGAGGGAGACTTTCAATTATACCCAATCACGAAATAGCGAATACTTCTTGAAATGGGGAAACCTTGAGTCCGGCATTGCTAACGAGTACCAAGCTGTGAACGCCAAGAACGCAGTATGGGCCGACCAAACGCAGGTGTTTGGTTCCGAGCAGCAAGCGTGGAAGAACGCGAAGGAATTATGGGGACGCACCTTCGGTTACGTGCCCGTCCTTGGTAACGCGGGCAATATTGTCTTCGGTGTGCATGACTCCATTCACGGCATGACCGCCGACGATCGCGTTGGCGGCACTGCCGCAGCGGTGATATCGAGCCTGCAACTGGTGCACGAACTTGCACCCAATGGGGTAGAAGCGGGCCTGGGTGAACTTGAGTTGCCTTCCCCCCCGTCTAGCAGCAAGAACTACAGTTGGAGGTACAATTCCGAGACACAGGATTTTGAATTTGTGCGCGCACCAAAAGCTTCGAACGACAGTCATATTCCCACAAACGTCGAAACAGACGAATCAAATCGTTCGGTGCCGGCTAATAGTGGAGGCGCCCGCCCGCCCGTCGAAGGCACAAACGGGAAACTTCCACCACTGAGTTCCGTAGAAAACATACCCACGGGTGAGGCACTTTTTTCTACGGGTGAAAAAGCCGTCATCCTGAGTGGAGAGGTCAATGACCTGAATGTGGTCAACGAAAAGCTGTATACCTTTACCGACAAAAATAAAAAAGGCACGGAAACACGATTGAATGTACTCGTCCATGGCAGTTTCAACCCTGAAACTGGCGTAGCAAGAGTTGTGTTCGATGGACAACTCCACACCCCGGCAGAGTTGCTTCAGACTCTTCACGCAAAAGGTGTACGCCCGGAGCTTTTTGACAACATACGCCTGTTGTCATGCAATTCTGCAACTGGGGGAGACGCTTCCTTTGCCGCTCAATTTCAAAGGCTGATAAGGCGCCCTGTAAAAGGGTATACCGGCACTCTCACCGCGAGCCTTTCGCCGGAAGTTATAACGGCGGCCATTGACAAAGTAGAAAAAGCTTATCTCCAACACGTGCAAAAGAAGGGCGTCACCCTTACTCCCGCTGTAACGGCCTACGTGAGAGGCCAGGCTGAGCAGTATATCGCCGATGAAATGAAGGTAAATTCACGTTTCATACCGTCGAAGACCAACCCCTATTGGAACCCACTCAAGTGGTGGGCCTTCACCTATAAGCCTGAGACATTCCACCCTAAACCTTGAAAATTCATTTATGAGTAGAGGTGACCGGCGACTGTATTTCTCCATGCAACGACGACGTGATCGAAGTTTTATAGTAACTTTTTTAGACAAGACACAGGCGCAGCCCCACGGGGCCTGCGCCTTTTTTTGCGCGCTGGCGCGCCGTCATATACGGCAGCATATTTAACAGGAATCAAGCGCCCGGCTTTCACGACTCATTACTGCCATAGCTACCAGGGAGGGCTGTGCTGGCATCTATTCATACAATGAGAGCCGAACTTATGTCCCTTTCACTCAATCCGACATCCTCGCCATCGCTGCCGTCCGCCGTCCCCCATCCGATATCGAACATTCAAGCGCAGGTGACACCGCCACCGCCCACTGCAAAAACCGTCCACCCTGACGAAACAGCCCTGCTCAAGGCCTACCTCGAGGCCGCACAACGCAAGGTGTTGCACGGCAATGCCGGGCTTATAACCGTACCGCCCCAAAGCACCCTGGGCCAATGGCTTGGGCTGTATCGCACGCACTTGGAAAATGCCGTCGTACAGGGCTGGCTGCGCGAACAACACTTCGCCCCGGACACCTTGCTTTCAATCAACCCCTCTACAGGTACCTTGTCCGCCGAGGTCGAGGGCAAAACGAAAACCTTCCATCTGTCGGATACATCAGGCTGGGGACAAATTTCAGGCCCCCTGCTGGACGCCGCAAAAGTTATCGCCCCTGGCAATAACGGTGATTTGCGTGTGAGGTTGGGTAAGGACTCCATACAGGTCAGCGCAAAAGTGGTGGCCAACTTTGAAGGCGTGCCCCTTCCCCAAACGCTGTCCCAGGCTCGAGCACAAATAAGGCATCTGGAACATAAAGACACCTTCGACCCTATCCCCGCCGATGACCGCCTGCGCCCTGACAGCAGCCGCTCGGCACAGGCGCTGCAAGAGCAACAACACAACGCCGCCAAGTACTACAGCACCGCACCACAGGCGTTGGCTTACAAGCGCCTGGCGGTTGACGTCGCCAACAACCTGCCCAATACGCGGGCAGAAGCCAAGAAATGGGCGGATGACCTGCTGCTCAAACTCACGGGCAAACCTATCGACTCCGATACTGTCTATTTGAACCGCTTCAAAGGCGGTGAAAGCGCGGACACGGCTACCGGCTGGGAACACACTTTTCAGGAGCCCTGGTCCTCACTGCGCTTACCCGACGCCTTGCTGAAGAACTTCTCCGAGCACGACTGGGTGCCTGGCAACCTCGACCTCGAGGCAGGTTTGTATACCCAGCCCGCAGGGCAAAGCGATAAAGGCGGTTACGGCAAGCACAATCAAATCGACCTCAAGCCGTCACAAGTGATGCACGAGAGCTGGAAAACCGACTTTCAAACCCAGATGACCCAGAAATTCGACAGGTTCTGGAACGCGCACACCGATAACTACCACACGGTAATCAAAGGTGAGTTCGTTTCCCAGGCACGGGAGCAACTGAAGAAAGCCCAAGCCTGTTCACCTGCTGAACGAGCCTTGCAAGCCTCAGAACACCAGTTCACTCGTGGCGACTACAGCCTGGTAATGGCGACGGCGAACAATATTCCACTCGACGAAAACACACCCCTGAGCCTTGAACAGCTCAAGGCCAAAGCGCCAGTAAGCAGCGCTCCCCAAGTGCATGCCCTTGATATCCACGGTTTCACATCCAGTGACATTCTTCGATTCAGTAGCGACGACACTGGCCGGCAAGTGCTTTACATACCTGGAGCCAAACCGGCATTTCTGCGCTTCGACTCCTTGGACAAGCTCAATCAATGGGTAATTGACCAGACGAAGGACCCGAAAAAAAGCCAGTCGCTGCTCGCGCACTTTTCATTGGCTGATCGTCAGAACCGTAAGCCTGACCTTCTCATACAACTGGCAATCGGGTTTGTACCGGGCGCGAGCTTTACGGGTATTGGCGACAAGCAAGATGGCCTGGACGCCCTCTTCAAGAAAATGGCCGCCGGTGAGCTGAAAAACCCGGTGAACACCAGTAGTCACTCGAAAATCGAGGGGGATGTGTTTTCCACCCTGACAACCGCCGCCAAACAGCGCATGACGAGTGACACCGACGTCGTCGTCAAATCCAACAGCGAAGTAACCCGAGATACGTGGTTGAACGACATTACCGTAGCCGCCGGGCTATTGGCCAAGCTTGCGCCTATCGCTGCACCGGTTGCCGGCGCAGCGGCACTTGCCGGGCTGACCGAGTTGGGGTTGGGCTTGGAACAAACAACGTCCGGGGACACCGAGGCGGAACGCGACAACGGAGCTTCCAAGGCACTCGATGGTTTGCTGAACACGTTGTTCTCAGCGGGGGCAAGCGAAGTTCCGGAAGATCCTTTTGCATTGCCGCCCGAGAATGAGCTACCGGTTGTGGACCCGCTCGCCCAACCGCAAATCAATGAACTCGAAGAGCCAACACCAGGCCCATCCAGCGGCACCCCCACGGTTAACGAAGCTGGGGCTCCCCTGCCAAAATCCCAAACACTCTTGCCGATGGCTCCCTATGCCGTGTCTGAGGGTGAGCAGTTGATAAAGAGCGCGCCCCGCGATGCGTTGGGTGTCTATCGAATAACCGACAGCCAGGGGGCACTGCGCCAGTTCGTGCGCTTTACCGACGAGACGGGGGCGAGCAAAGTATTTGAAATATCAGGCCGCTATCGAACCGGCGACGTGTTCGCCAAAATCATTAATCCCGATAACGGCGCAGGGCTGATGGTCATCACACCTGGGCGTGATGGAGAATGGGCCAGGGCGCCGGGCAATGGCGGGGTGAAGTGGCCATGGCAACGCTCTGAGTCCCCAACACCAAGTAACGATCTAAAAACGCCTGCACAGGTATCGGATAATTTTATTGAGTTAAACGGTACCAAAATGAAAGGCGCTGACATACTCGACAAGTATTTCAATGTTGAAGAGCAAGCGAACTATAAATATGGCGTCAGCTTCAAGGAAGAGAACGGTGTTTTAGAAAACCGCCCTGTCTTTTCCTGGACAACGGACAGCGGGGACTTCACGGTATCCGAATCGGAAACAGCTTCGCCATCCGAGTATGGTACCAGCAATTATTCTCCACAATTTATCAAAGACATCAACCGAGACCCTTACACAATAAGAAGCGCTGACCTGGAGAACGTTGAAATCGACATACCCCAGCAGATAGCGGGAATGACTATCCCAGATGACTTAGAACAACAGATCCGTAATGGTCTTATAGGGGATGGGATCAATGCATTTGAGCGCACCGTGCCCGATCCTGACATGCGAGCGGCAATTTCAGAGGTTGCTCATCAAGGCTCTTCCGCTCCTGCGTGGTTTGAATTGCAGCCTCCCCGAGTGAAAGACGGTTATATCAGCAGTGTTGGCGACAGGCAGTACGTCATCGACTATAACCCTTTAAAAAATGAGACCGAGGTTACAATAACCACCCAATGGCGCCTGAAATCTGAGGTTAGAGGTGAGTCCACCCTCGCCAAAGACGTGAACATAACAGCCACTCGAACTTTCAACCTCCGTGCAAGTAATGAAATAGACGGCCCGCCCGTTATAATCGATAAATCGGCTCCCATCCGGATAGAAGTATCCCCTACCTAAGCCAGCTGAACGGCGGTAACCTCGGTTACCGCCTTTTCGTTTGGGCAGCTTTTACGCCTGCCATTTCAGGGGTCTCCATGGAAAGAATCGCCATTAAGCCAGTGCTCCTCGCCGCAAGCCTTCTAGCTTTTATACCGATGGCTCACGCCGCTACCACCCTGGTCTACTGCTCCGAAGCCAGCCCCGCCGGCTTCGACCCCAGCCAGTACACCAGTGGCACCGATTTTGACGCATCCGCCGAAACCGTGTTCAACCGCCTGACCCAGTTCAAGCGCGGTGGCACCGAGGTCGAACCAGGCCTGGCCACCAGTTGGGACGTGTCGAAGGATGGTCTGACGTATACCTTTCACCTGCGTGAAGGCGTCAAGTTCCACACCACCGACTTCTTCACCCCGACCCGCGACTTCAACGCCGATGACGTGCTGTTCACTTTTAATCGTCTGCTGGACGCCGAGAGCCCGTTTCGCAAGGCCTACCCCTCCGAATCGCCCTACTTCACCGACATGGGCTTGAACACTACGATCAAAGGCCTTGAAAAACTCGACGAACACACTGTGCGTTTCAACTTGAACAACGTCGATGCTTCGTTCGTACAGAACCTGGCCATGAGTTTCGCCTCGGTGCAATCGGCGCAATACGCCGCCCAACTGTTGAAAGAAGGCAAGGCCGAGCAGATCAACCAGCAACCGGTGGGCACCGGGCCGTTTGTGTTCAAGCGCTACCAGAAAGACGCGCAGATCCGTTATGCGGCCAATAAGCAGTATTGGAAACCCGAGGACGTGAAGCTCGACAACCTGGTGTTCGCCATCACCCCGGACGCCGCAGCGCGCCTGCAGAAACTCAAGGCCGGCGAATGCCAGGTCAGCGGTTACCCGCGCCCCGCTGACATCGAGGCAATGAAGCAAGACCCCAACCTGCGCGTGCAGCAACAAGCGGGCTTCAACCTGGGCTTCCTTGCCTACAACGTGACTCATCCGCCGCTGGATCAGCTCAAGGTGCGCCAAGCCCTGGACATGGCCATCGACAAGCCCGCCATCATCAAGGCCGTTTACCAGGGCGCCGGACAATTGGCGCAGAACGCACTGCCTCCCGCCCAGTGGTCTTATGACCCTAAAATCCAGGATGCACCCTACGACCCGACCAAGGCGCGGTTGCTACTAAAAGAAGCAGGGGTTGCACCAGGTACCACCATCAATCTGTGGGCCATGACCGTACAACGCGCCTCGAACCCGAATGCGCGAATGTCCGCACAAATGATTCAACAGGATTGGGCCAAGGTCGGCATCAAGGCCAACATCGTCAGCTATGAGTGGGGCGAATACATCAAGCGCGCGAAAAATGGCGAACACGACGCAATGATTTACGGCTGGACCGGCGACAACGGCGACCCGGATAACTGGCTGGGCGTGCTCTACAGTTGTGCTGCGGTCAAGGGCAGCAACTACGCCAAATGGTGTAACCCTGCCTACGACAAGCTGGTACAGCAAGCCAAGGTCAGCAGCGACCGCGAGCAGCGCATCAAGTGGTATCAACAGGCACAGAAAATCCTTAAGGAACAAGTACCTATAACGCCTATTGCGAACTCGACGGTTTTCCAGCCAATGCGCAAGCAAGTGCGTGACTTCAAGATCAGCCCGTTCGGGCTCACGCCGTTCTACGGTGTGGGTCTAGATAAGTAACAACAGCGCCCCAACCGAGTGCGCTAGACGCCTCGGCTGGGCTTTTTTGGTGCGCCATTTGCACCGAAAAAACCCTCCAAATAGGCACTTTTGTGTCAGAACTTTCATAATTGCGACATTCCTGTACGTTCGTACCACAGTTTTCCCTTTGCAACCGCTCTGCATCTTGCATTGGGTATGGCGCCTGCATAAGTATCCGCAGGCCGACTCACGAGGTCGCCCTCACCACCAAAAATGACAACAAATCATGAGGCCAACATGCTTAAACACGCAGTCCTTCCGTTATTAGTGAGCGCTGGCCTTATGGCCGCAGCCCCCGTAGCCCTTGCGGCAACTAACCTGGTGTTCTGCTCCGAAGGGAGCCCGGCCGGTTTCGACCCAGGCCAGTACACCACCGGAACAGACTTCGATGCCTCGGCCGAAACCATGTTCAACCGCCTGAGCCAGTTCGAACGTGGCGGCACCGCCGTCGTTCCTGGCCTGGCCACCAGCTGGGACGTGTCCCCGGATGGCCTGACGTATACCTTCCACCTTCGCGAAGGCGTCAAGTTCCACACCACCCCGTACTTCAAGCCGACTCGTGAATTCTCGGCCGACGACGTACTGTTCACCTTCAACCGGATGATCAATAAAGACGATCCATTCCGTAAGGCCTACCCCACCGAGTTCCCGTACTTCACGGACATGGGGATGGACACCAACATCAAGAACATCGAAAAAGTCGATGACCACACCGTCAAGTTCACCCTTGGCACCGTGGACGCCGCGTTCATCCAGAACCTGGCCATGAGCTTCGCCTCGATCCAGTCCGCCGAATACGCTGCGCAGCTGTTGAAGGAAGGCAAGCCTGCCGACATCAACCAGAAGCCGGTCGGCACTGGCCCGTTCGTGTTCAAGAGCTACCAGAAAGATTCGAACATTCGCTACACCGGCAACAAGGACTACTGGAAACCTGAAGACGTGAAGATCGACAACCTGATCTTCGCTATCACCACTGACCCGTCGGTGCGTATCCAGAAGCTCAAGAAAAACGAATGCCAGATCACCCTGTTCCCACGTCCGGCTGACCTCAAGGCGCTGGGTGAGGACAAGGACCTGAAACTGCCGCACCAGGCCGGTTTCAACCTGGGCTACATCGCCTATAACGTCATGCCAGTACTCAAGGGCCAGACCGCCGCGAACCCGCTGGCCGACCTGCGCGTCCGTGAAGCCCTGGACATGTCGGTGAACAAGCAGCAGATCATCGACTCCGTGTACCAAGGTGCCGGCCAGTTGGCAGTCAACGCCATGCCGCCGACCCAGTGGTCCTATGACACCACCATCAAGGATGCCAAGTACGATCCTGCCAAAGCCAAAGAGCTGCTCAAGGCCGCTGGCGTCAAGGAAGGTACCGAGATCACCCTGTGGGCCATGCCGGTTCAGCGCCCCTACAACCCCAACGCCAAGTTGATGGCCGAGATGCTGCAGAACGACTGGAAACAGATCGGCCTGAAGGTCAACATCGTCAGCTACGAGTGGGGCGAGTACATCAAGCGCTCCAAGGGCGGCGAGAACCAGGCCATGATCATTGGCTGGAGCGGCGACAATGGTGACCCGGACAACTGGCTGAACGTGCTGTTCGGCTGCGACTCGCTGTCGGGCAACAACTTCTCCAAGTGGTGCGACAAGAAATTCGACGGCATCGTGAAAGAAGCCAAGGCCACATCGGATGTCGCCAAACGCACCGAGCTGTATAAGCAGGCGCAACATATCCTCAAAGATGCAGTCCCGATGACACCTATCGCGCACTCGACGGTGTATCAACCCATGCGTAATACCGTACAAGACTTCAAGATCAGCCCGTTTGGCTTGAATTCCTTCTACGGCGTTAGCGTCAGCGGCAAGTAAGGATCAATAACGGCGACGTTTCATAACGTCGCCGTTATTCCATCCGCCTGGACCTTAGGAAACAGACTACGTTTGCAAGCGTTGCCGTCTTACAGCAATGAACTGCGACCCGTGCCTCCGTTGCCTACAAGGTCAGTCAGAATTGACGCATTTACTGCAAGGTCAACGCCCCATAAGGTCGTAGGACAGCAGAGGCATCATTCTGGGGAAGGGCACTTGCTGTGTGTGGGATCAGTGAGGTCTGCCTGGCTGCACGCCAGCAGGAAGGCTCGCTGTTGATAACTACAAACAAGGACGGGGAACGTCATGCGCCATACCACCGTTGTATCCGCTCTGTTTGCCACCAGCCTGCTGGCCGTGGCCACGATGGGCCAAGCCGCCGAGAAGAAGAGCCTGGTGTTCTGCTCCGAAGGCAGCCCGGCAGGGTTTGACACTGCGCAATACACCACCGCCACCGACAACGATGCGGCGGAGCCTTTGTATAACCGTTTGGTGGAGTTCGAAAAAGGCGCCACCGACGTCGTCCCTGGGCTGGCAACCAAGTGGGATATTTCCCCAGATGGCCTGACCTACACCTTCCACCTGCGTGAAGGGGTGAAGTTCCACAGCAACAAGGAATTCAAGCCGACGCGGGACTTCAACGCCGACGACGTGCTGTTCACCTTCAACCGCATGCTTGACCCCGAGCACCCGTTCCGTAAGGCCTACCCCACCGAGTTTCCGTACTTCAACGGGATGAGCCTGAACAAGAACATCGCCAAGGTCGAGAAAACAGGCCCCTACACCGTGGTGATGACCCTGAACACGGTCGACGCCGCGTTCGTGCAGAACATCGCCATGAGCTTTGCCGCGATTCTCTCGGCCGAATACGCCGAGCAGTTGCTCAAGCAAGGCCGGCCCAGCGACATCAACCAGAAGCCGATCGGCACTGGCCCGTTCGTGTTCCAGCGTTACCAGAAAGACTCGCAGATTCGCTACGTGGGCAACAAACAGTACTGGGACCCGAGCCGCGTCAAGCTGGACCAGTTGATCTTCGCCATCAACACCGACGCGTCGGTGCGCGTGCAAAAACTTAAGGCCGGCGAATGCCAGGTCACCCTGCATCCACGCCCCGCCGATGTCGAAGCCCTCAAGGCCGACCCGAACCTGCAACTGCTGACCAAGCCGGGCTTTAACCTCGGCTATATCTCCTACAACGTGCGCCACAAGCCGTTCGATCAGTTGGAAGTACGCCAGGCGCTGGACATGGCGGTGAACAAGCAGAGCATCCTCAATGCTGTGTACCAGGGCGCCGGGCAACTGGCGGTCAACGCCATGCCGCCGACGCAGTGGTCTTACGACGACAGCATCAAGGATGCCGCCTACAACCCGGAAAAAGCCAAGGAGTTGCTCAAGGCCGCCGGCGTCAAGGAAGGCACCGAGATCACCTTGTGGGCCATGCCGGTACAGCGCCCGTACAACCCCAACGCCAAGCTGATGGCCGAGATGCTGCAGAACGACTGGGCCAAGATCGGCCTCAAGGTCAAGATCGTCAGCTATGAGTGGGGCGAGTACATCAAACGCACCAAGAACGGTGAGCACGATGTCAGCCTGATCGGCTGGACCGGCGACAATGGTGACCCGGACAACTGGCTCGGCACCCTCTACAGCTGCGACGCCATCGGCGGGAACAACTACTCCATGTGGTGCGACCCGGCGTACGACAAGTTGATCAAGCAAGCCAAGGTCGTGACCGACCGCGAACAAAGGACTGTTCTGTACAAACAGGCGCAGCAACTGCTCAAGCAGCAGGTGCCGATCACGCCTATCGCCCACTCGACGGTCAACCAGCCGTTAAGCGCCAAAGTCGAAGGCTTCAAGGTAAGCCCCTTCGGCCGCAACGTGTTCTCGGGCGTCAGCATCAACCCATAAGACAATAACCGGATGGCGGGGAGCGAAATCGGCTCCCCGGCAAACGTGCAGGCTTTTGTTGGGAAATTTCCTACGCCAAACGTTTGCAATAGCTTGAACGAGTTCCACACCCAATAGCCGGATCACCCAAAAAGACCGGCATTAAAAAAGAGAACCAAAGGAGCTTCACCCATGAAACTGAGCAGCAAAGCGCTTCTGGCCTTGGCCATCAGCAGCATCACGGCCACCGCCTACGCTGAAACGCAAAGCCAGGACTTCGTTCCTACCACCCTGGCCGGCACCAGCGCCCAAAGCGAGGCCAAAGGCTTTATCGAAGATTTCAGCCTGGGCGGCACCACGCGTAACTGGTACTCCCATGAAAGCAAATACCGTGGGGGCACCTTCTCGTACCAGAAACACGGCCAGACCCTGACCGATCGCAACCGTACCAACTGGGTGCAAGGCACCATCCTCAACGCCAGCTCGGGTTTCACCCAGGGCACCGTTGGGGTCAAGACTGAAGTGGCGGTGTACAACGCCCTGGTGCTGGACCGCAGCAAGCGTGATATCAAAGGCGGCTCCAACCGTACCCTGGCCGACTCCAACGGCGACGCCGTCGACCAGTGGAGCAAACTGGGCCTGGCCAACGTGCAATTCCGTGTGTCCAACACCACACTGACCGCCGGTCGCCAGAACTTCAGCAGCGGCATCGTCGACACCATCGGCAACCGTGCCCTGCCTTCCAGCTTCCAGGGTGTGAGCTTCAACAGCGAAGAGTTCAGCAACCTGTCGTTCCAGGGCGGCGTGTTCGACCGCGTTTCGCCACGTAGCGAGCAGAGCCTGTCGAAATTCCGTAGCGAATACGGTAATGGCGCAGAAACCGACAAAGTGTCGACCCTGGGTGTGAACTACCAGCCGCTGAAAAGCCTGAAGACCAGCTTCTTCGCCGCTAACGTGAAGGACTTCTGGAACCAGTACTACTTCGGCGCCACCCACGAGCTGGGCGACGCGCAGCAGTTGGGCCTGACCACCGGCTTCAACTACTACAAGACTGTCGATGAAGGCAAAAAAGAGATGGGGGAAATCGACAACGATACCTTCTCCCTCTCCCTGGGCCTGACTCACCAGGCACACAGCCTGACCTTCGGCTACCAACAAGTGAACGGTAACGAGTACTTCGACTACCTGCACGAAACCAACGGTATCTACCTGGCCAACTCCCTGACGTCTGACTTCAACGGCCCGAACGAGAAATCCTTCCAGATCGCCTATGCCATCAATATGGCTGAATACGGCGTACCTGGCCTGAAGTTCAACGCCTACTCGGCACGCGGCTGGGGCATCGACGGCACCCACTACACCGGCAACAACGGCCGGGCCAAGTTTGCCTACGACGGCATCCAGTCCCAGGACGGCGAGAAGCACCAGGAATACGGTGTAGGCGCCTCTTACGCGCTGCAGAGCGGCCCACTCAAAGCCACCACCGTGCGCGCAACCTATGTTGAGCACCGTGGCAGCGAGTTCCAGTCCGACGGCAGCATCAAAGAGTTCCGTCTGGTTACCACCATCCCGTTCAACATCCTTTAATTAGTGCCAGGCAGGCGGCGAGCTCAGGACGAGCCCGCCGCCTACGCTTTTCTGGTTCCATCGATTGCAGAGGGCTCTGAATGAAAATGCTCCCACTACAAGCCGCCATGGCCGCTGCGCTGTTGAGCGTGGCGATCGGCGTTTCGGCCAAACCGCTGGTGGTCTGCACCGAAGCCAGCCCGGAAGGTTTCGACCCGGTCCTGTACACCACTGCCGTGACCGCTGACGCCGCCGCTGAAACCATGTTCAACCGCCTGGTGGACTTCAAGCCCGGCACCACAGAAGTGGTGCCCGCCCTGGCCAAAGACCTGCCGGAAATCAGCGCCGATGGCCTGACCTACACCTTCCACCTGCGTGACGACATCAAGTTCCACACCACCGACTATTTCAAACCCACGCGCAACCTGAACGCCGATGATGTGCTTTGGAGCTTCCAGCGTCAGCTGGACCCGAATCACCCTTGGCATAAAAAGTCCGCTGTGGGTTACCCGTATTTCGAAAGCATGGGCTTTAAAGAACTGCTCAAGAGCGTAGAGAAGACCGACGACCACACCGTCGTGTTTACCCTGACCCGTCCTGAAGCCCCCTTCCTGGCCGACCTGGCCATGGCGTTTTCCTCAATTCACTCCGCCGAATATGCCGACCAATTGCTCAAGTCCGGCAAGACCGATGACCTGAACGCCAAGCCGATCGGCACCGGGCCGTTCATCTTCAACCGCTACGCCAAAGACGCCCAAGTGCGCTTCAAGGCCAACCCGGAGTACTTCCGTGGCAAGCCGCCGGCCGATCCCCTTATTCTGGCAATCACCACCGACAGCAATGTGCGCCTGCAAAAGCTCAAGGCCAACGAATGCCAGATCGCGCTGTATCCCAAGCCCGATGATGTACCCAGCGCCAAGGCTGATCCCAACCTGAAAGTGGCGGAACTGGCGGCGATGACCACCAGCTACACCGCCATGAATACCACCCACAAGTACATGAGCGATGCGCGAGTACGTCACGCGATCAATATTGCCTTCGATAAAAAGGGCTACAACGAATCGCTGTACGGCAAAGGCAACG
Source organism: Pseudomonas sp. B2021 (assembly GCF_018135665.1). Classification (NCBI taxonomy): domain Bacteria; kingdom Pseudomonadati; phylum Pseudomonadota; class Gammaproteobacteria; order Pseudomonadales; family Pseudomonadaceae; genus Pseudomonas; species Pseudomonas sp. B2021. The sequence continues at coordinate 1,114,617 of NZ_SMOF01000001.1, read as the reverse complement.
CCGTCGATGCCACCGGCCCGTACCCGCCGACCCTGCTGGGCTTCAGTGACAAGCTAAAAAACCCTGTTCGCGACCTGGACAAAGCCCGCGCTCTGCTCAAGGAAGCCGGCGTACCGGAAGGCACCGAGTTCACCCTGTTCACCCGCAACGGCGGCGGCCCGACCAACCCTAACCCGATGCTCGGCGCCCAGCGCATGCAGGCGGATCTGGCCCAGATCGGCCTGAAGGTCAATATCAAGGTCATGGAATGGGGCGAAATGCTCAAGCGTGCCAAAGCCGGCGAGCACGACATGGTTTCTGCCGGCTGGGCCGGGGATAACGGCGACCCGGACAACTTCCTCACCCCAAACCTGAGTTGCGATGCAGCGAAAAACGGCGAAAACTACGCCCGCTGGTGTAACAAAGAGTTTCAAGACTTGATCGACAAGGCCCGCGCCGACGCTGAACCCGCCGAACGCGCCGCACTCTATGAACAAGCTTTGGCCGTATTCGAGAAGGACCAACCGTGGATTCCCATGGCTTACCCGAAAATGTTTACCGCCATGCGCAAGAACGTCGAGGGTTATACCCAAAGCCCTCTGACCACCAATAACTTCGCCACCACCCAGGTGAAGTAAATAAGAAAAACGCTCGGCATCGTCGACACTGACGGTGCCGGACCTGCCTAACCGGCTGATTGAGGTACACACCAAGATGTTTAGTTTTATTGCCCGCCGACTGGGGTTATTGATCCCCACGTTCTTCGGCATCACGTTGCTGACCTTTGCGTTGATTCGCATGATTCCAGGCGACCCCGTAGAAGTCATGATGGGCGAGCGACGGGTTGACCCCGAAATGCACGCACAGGCAATGGAGCGCCTTGGCCTTAACAAGCCGCTGTATGCGCAATACCTGGACTATGTCGGCAAGCTCGCCCAGGGCGACCTTGGCGAATCGCTGCGCACGCGCACCAGCGTGTGGACCGAGTTCACCGCCCTCTTCCCCGCGACCCTGGAACTGTCCATGGCCGCGCTGTTGTTCGCCGGTATCCTGGGCCTGTTGGCCGGGGTGATCGCGGCACTCAAGCGAGGATCCCTGTTCGACCATGGGGTGATGGGCATCTCCCTGGCGGGGTACTCGATGCCGATCTTCTGGTGGGGCCTGATCCTGATCATGTTCTTCTCGGTAAGCCTGGGCTGGACCCCGGTTTCCGGGCGTATCGACCTGCTCTACGACATCGAGCCGCGCACGGGCTTCATGCTGATCGACACCCTGCTGGCCGACGAGCCGGACGCGTTCTGGGACGCATTGCACCACTTGATCCTGCCGGCCATCGTGCTCGGCACCATCCCGCTGGCGGTGATCGCGCGCATGACCCGTTCGTCGATGCTCGAAGTGCTGCGTGAGGACTACATCCGCACCGCCAAGGCCAAGGGCCTGTCGCCGGCCCGCGTGGTGTTCGTGCATGGCCTGCGCAACGCGCTGATCCCGGTGCTCACCGTGGTCGGCCTGCAAGTCGGCACGCTACTGGCCGGTGCGGTACTGACCGAAACCATCTTCTCGTGGCCCGGCATCGGCAAATGGCTGATCGAAGCCATTGGCGCGCGGGACTACCCGGTGGTGCAAAACGGCATTCTGCTGATCGCCTGCCTGGTGATCCTGGTGAACTTCGTGGTGGATATCCTCTACGGCTTCGCCAACCCACGCATCCGTCACCAGCGCTGAGATCATGACCATGACCACACCTACTCAAGTGTCAGCAGTCGATCAGAGCCTGCTGTACCCGTCCCCGTACAAAGAATTCTGGCAAGCCTTCTCCAAGAACAAAGGCGCGGTTGCCGGCCTGCTGTTCATGTTGCTGATCGTGTTCTGCGCGATCTTCGCCCCGTGGGTTGCCCCGCATAACCCCAGCGAGCAATACCGCGACTTCCTGCTGACGCCGCCGGCGTGGCTGGAAGGCGGGCAGATGCAGTTCCTGCTGGGCACCGACGAACTGGGCCGTGACTTGCTCTCGCGCCTGATCCAGGGCTCGCGCCTGTCGTTGCTGATCGGCTTGTCGTCGGTGGTGATGTCGCTGATCCCGGGCATCCTGCTGGGCCTGTTCGCCGGGTTCTTCCCGCGCTTGCTGGGCCCGACCATCATGCGCCTGATGGACATCATGCTGGCCCTGCCGTCGCTGCTGCTGGCCGTGGCGATTGTCGCCATCCTCGGCCCTGGCCTGATCAACACCGTGATCGCCATCGCCATCGTGTCGCTGCCGTCCTACGTGCGTCTGACCCGCGCCGCAGTAATGGGCGAACTTAACCGCGACTACGTAACTGCCGCCCGCCTCGCTGGCGCCGGCCTGCCACGCCTGATGTTCATCACCGTGCTGCCTAACTGCATGGCACCGCTGATCGTACAGGCGACCTTGAGCTTTTCCTCGGCGATTCTCGATGCCGCGGCCCTGGGCTTCCTCGGCCTTGGCGTACAACCGCCAACCCCTGAGTGGGGCACCATGCTGGCTTCGGCCCGTGACTACATCGAACGCGCCTGGTGGGTCGTGAGCCTGCCTGGCTTGACCATTTTGCTCAGCGTGCTGGCAATCAACTTGATGGGTGACGGCCTGCGCGATGCGCTGGACCCGAAACTCAAGAACGCCGCCTGAGGAGATTCCCATGTCACTGTTAGAAATCAAGAATCTCAACGTGCGCTTCGGCGACAAGACCGCCGTGCCGGTGGTCGATGGCCTCGACATTTCCGTCGACAAAGGCGAAGTCCTGGCGATCGTTGGCGAGTCGGGTTCGGGTAAATCCGTGACCATGATGGCGCTGATGGGCCTGATCGAGCATCCCGGCATCGTCACCGCCGATGCGCTGAACTTCGACGGCAAGGACATGCTCAAGTTGAGCAACCGCCAGCGCCGCCAGATTGTCGGCAAAGACCTGGCGATGGTATTCCAGGACCCGATGACCGCGTTGAACCCCAGCTACACCGTGGGTTTCCAGATCGAAGAAGTGCTGCGCCTGCATCTGAAAATGTCCGGCAAACAAGCGCGCAAACGCGCCATCGAGCTGCTGGAAAAGGTCGAGATCCCAGGCGCTGCCAGCCGTATGGATGCCTACCCGCACCAACTGTCCGGCGGTATGAGCCAGCGCGTGGCAATTGCCATGGCGATTGCCGGCGAGCCCAAACTGCTGATCGCCGATGAACCGACCACCGCGCTGGACGTGACCATCCAGGCGCAGATCATGGAACTGCTGCTGGCCCTGCAAAAAGAGCAGAACATGGGCCTGGTGCTGATCACTCACGACCTCGCGGTCGTGGCTGAAACCGCCCAGCGCGTGTGCGTAATGTACGCCGGCCAAGCCGTGGAAGTCGGCCAGGTGCCGCAGCTGTTCGACATTCCGGCACACCCGTACAGTGAAGCGCTGCTCAAGGCGATTCCCGAGCACAGCCTCGGCGCTACGCGCCTGGCCACGCTGCCGGGCATCGTACCCGGCCGCTATGACCGTCCGCAGGGTTGCCTGCTGTCGCCGCGCTGCCCGTATGTGCAGGACGCCTGCCGCGCCCAGCGGCCGGGCCTTGACCCGAAAAGCAACAGCCTTGCCCGCTGCTTCTACCCGCTGAACCAGGAGGTGGCGTAATGGCCGTCGTACTTACCGCCCGCGACCTCACCCGTCACTACGAAGTGTCCCGTGGCTTGTTCAAGGGCCATGCCACCGTGCGTGCTCTTAATGGTGTGTCTTTTGAGCTGGAAGCCGGCAAGACCCTCGCCGTGGTGGGCGAGTCGGGCTGTGGCAAATCCACCCTGGCCCGCGCCCTGACGCTGATTGAAGAGCCCTCGTCGGGCTCGTTGAAAATCGCCGGGCAAGAAGTGGCCGGCGCCGACAAGGCCCAGCGCAAGCAATTGCGTAAAGACGTGCAGATGGTGTTCCAGAGCCCCTATGCCTCGTTGAACCCACGCCAGAAAGTCGGTGATCAACTGGCGGAGCCGTTGCTGATCAACACCAACCTGTCGGCCGCTGAGCGCCGCGAGAAAGTGCAGGCGATGATGAAGCAAGTGGGCCTGCGCCCTGAGCATTATCAGCGCTACCCGCACATGTTCTCCGGCGGCCAGCGCCAGCGCATCGCGTTGGCCCGGGCGATGATGCTGCAGCCCAAAGTGCTGGTGGCCGATGAACCGACCTCGGCGTTGGACGTGTCGATCCAGGCCCAGGTGCTTAACCTGTTCATGGATTTGCAGCAGGAATTCAACACCGCCTACGTGTTCATCTCCCACAACCTGGCGGTGGTGCAGCACGTTGCCGATGATGTGATGGTGATGTACCTCGGCCGCCCGGTTGAAGTGGGCCCCAAGGAAGACATCTACGCACGCCCGCTGCACCCTTACACCCAGGCGCTGCTGTCGGCCACCCCGACCATCCACCCCGACCCAAGCAAGCCGAAGATCAAGATCGTCGGCGAACTGCCCAACCCACTGAACCCGCCGCCTGGCTGCGCGTTCCACAAGCGCTGCCCATATGCGACGGCGCGTTGCAGCAGTGAGGAGCCGCTGTTGCGTCCGTTGGATAACCGGCAGGTGGCATGCCACTACGCGGAGCAATTCGTGGCCTGAAGCAACACAACCTCCCCTGTAGGAGCGAGCTTGCTCGCTCCTACAGGCGCAGCGGTTTAAATGAGCTCCATCGCCCTTCCCGCCAGATTGCGCATCAGTCTGGCCGGAGGGGCTTTTTTTGCGCGGTTGTAACAAAAAACATACCGTTTGAATCTATGCCAAAAGCCCTGAAAACATTGAGCCAGACCGTTTTGAAAAGTGTATAGATTGTAAATGCAATTTACTTCTGTTTGAGAATCAATACCATTACGGCGCACGGAGAGCGCTGGATACACGAAAAAATTCAGACGCCTCTCGTTCAATCGCCCCTCCTAAAGGACTTTGTGGACATGTCGTCTCAATTCAGGCTCAGCCATCTCTCGCTGGCGTTTATCGCTACCCTTTCGTCCCCCGCGCTACTGGCGCAGGGTGTGGAAAAAGAGCGCGACAAAGTGCCGATCCAAGCGACAGACCTGCCTGTGGATGGCACGCCCCAAGCCCTGGTGCTGGGCGAGACACGTGTACTGGGCACCGCCGCCGAAGAACTCAAGCAAGCGCCCGGCGTGTCGATCATCACCGCCGAAGACATCAAGAAACGCCCGCCCACTAACGACCTTTCGGAGATCATCCGCCGCGAGCCGGGTGTGAACCTGACCGGCAACAGTTCCAGCGGCAGTCGTGGCAATAACCGCCAGATCGACCTGCGCGGCATGGGCCCGGAAAACACCCTGATTCTGATCGATGGCAAGCCATCCACCTCGCGCAACGCGGTGCGTTACGGCTGGAGCGGTGACCGTGATACCCGTGGCGAAACCAACTGGGTACCGGCCGAAGAAGTCGAACGCATTGAAATCCTGCGCGGCCCGGCCGCCGCCCGTTATGGCTCCGGGGCCATGGGCGGGGTGATCAACATCATCACCAAGCGCCCCACTGACCAACTGCACGGCTCGCTGACCGCCTACACCGCCTTCCCCGAAAACGATGCCGAAGGCGCGAGCAAGCGCACCAACTTCAACCTCAGCGGCCCATTGACTGACACCCTGGCGTTCCGCGTCTATGGCGGCCTGAACAAGACCGACGCCGATGACGCCGACATCAACCGCGCAGCGCAAGCGACGCCGGACTCGTTGGTAGCCGGCCGCGAAGGTGTGCGCAACAAAGACGTGAATGGCTTGCTGAGCTGGCAGTTCACCCCCGAGCAAACCCTCGACCTGGAAGCCAGCTACAGCCGCCAGGGCAATATTTTCGCCGGCGATACCATGCTCAACGGCGGTGGCGCGTTCGTGGAAAGCCTGGTGGGCAAGGAAACCAGTGTGATTCAACGCAGCAGCTTTTCTGCCACCCATCGCGGCGAATTCGACTGGGGTTCGACCCTGGCCTCGCTGACCCACGACCTGACCCGCAACGAACGCCTCAATGAAGGCCTGGCCGGTTCTGGCGAAGGTGCGCCCTCCGCCAGTGCAGGCCGTTTCGAGTCGCGCTTGCGCAACACGCGGGCCACCGCCGAGGTCAACCTGCCCCTGAGCGTCGGTGCCGAGCAGGTGCTGACCCTGGGCAGCGAATACCTCTACGAGTCGATGAACGACCCAGGCTCGTTGCGCCCGCAAACTTACGACCCAGGCACCGGCGGCGTCCCCGCCATCCCGGGCGTCAGCCGCAACAGCACCAAGACCACCGCCTCAAGCTACGCCTTGTTTGCCGAGGACAACATCGAGCTGGGCAGCAAGACCGTGATCACGCCTGGCTTGCGCTTCGACGACCATGAGGAATACGGCGGCAACTGGAGCCCCAGCTTCAACGCTTCGCACCAGTTGACCGACGAACTGAGCATCAAGGGCGGCATTGCCCGCGCCTACAAGACCCCTAACCTGTACCAGTCCAACCCGAACTATTTGCTCTACAGCCGTGGCAATGGCTGCAACGCCAGCGAAGCCAACATGGGCGGTTGCTACCTGGTGGGCAACCGCGATCTGAAGCCGGAAATCAGCGTCAACAAGGAGATTGGCTTGGCTTTCGACAAAGGCAACTGGCGCACCAGTGCGACGTACTTTCGCAATGACTACAAGAACAAGATCAACGCCAGTAACGAGGCGGCCTTCCGCCTGGGCAACGGTCGCCGCGTGCTGGAGTGGGAAAACAGCGGGCCCGCCTTGGTGCAGGGCGTTGAAGGCAACCTGTTCATCAGCCTGCGCGATGATCTGGACTTGAACACCAACCTGACCTACATGATCGACTCCAAGGACAAGGACACCGGCGAGCCCTTGAGCATCATCCCCAAGTACACCGTCAACACCACGCTGGACTGGCAAGCCACTGACAAGCTGTCCTTCCAGGTCAGCGGCACCTACTACGGCAAGCAGGAGGCGCCGACGCTCAACTCACGCAGCGCCAGCAGTTACGATCGCAGCGCCCAGCAGGACGTCGACCCGTACGGGCTGATGGGCCTGAGCAGTGGTTACGAATTCAGCAAGAACCTGAGCGTGCGGGTGGGCATCAACAACCTGCTAGACAAGCGCTTGTCGCGCAAAGGCAACGCCGAGGATGCGGGCGCGCAGACTTACAATGAGCCGGGGCGGGCTTACTTCGCGTCGGTGACCACATCGTTCTGAGGAAAAAGGGCGGCCAATAAAAATGCCTTGGAGGTCCCATCCAAGGCATCGATTGTTTGAAACGCTTTCCCTTGGCGAACCTACGTCTGGCTATCGCCTTCGTCTGCGTCGTCGCTGTCAGGCTCGTCGGTGGTCGAGTCGTCATCGTCTTCGCTGCCACCCTGGCCTTTATCGCCTGGCTCTGCTTCGGACTTGGCCAGTTGCAAGTCCGAGCTCTGGCTACTCGTCACCCTCGCTGCGCCCTGCACCGGGTTATGCGCCCAGGCCGTCGACATCCCCAACGACAACAGCACCAGCACTTTCATCAACAGCACTATTCGTTGAAAAATACTCATGATCGATTCCGTCCAGTCAGTAAATGGGCCCCGCACGGCAGTCATTAACTGCCACCAGCGTTTAAGCTAGTCGCGATGCCGGTTTACCGCCAATCTCCAGCCTTTTGGAGATCAAAATGTGGGAGGGGGCTTGCCCCCGATTGCGGAGTATCAGAACCCAATACATTGGCTGACACACCGCTATCGGGGGCAAGCCCCCTCCCACATTCTCTTAACCGCTCAGACCTTAATGGTGTTCGCGGGTCGCACGGAACTTCACATCCGGCCAACGCTCTTCCATCAACGCCAGGTTCACCCGCGTCGGCGCCAGGTAGGTCAGGTGACCACCGCCGTCGATTGCCAGGTTTTCCACGGCTTTATTGGAGAACTCTTCCAACTTCTTCTTATCGCTGCAATCAATCCAGCGCGCCGAATACACGGTGATCGGCTCGTAGGAGCACTCCACCTTGTATTCCTCTTTCAAGCGGCTGGCGACCACATCGAACTGCAGCACGCCCACGGCGCCGAGGATGATGTCGTTGCTGCGCTCGGGGAAGAACACCTGGGTGGCGCCCTCCTCGGCCAATTGCTGCAAGCCTTGGCGCAGTTGCTTGGACTTGAGCGGGTCACGCAGGCGCACGCGGCGGAACAGTTCCGGGGCAAAGTGCGGGATACCGGTAAAGCCCAGCGCTTCGCCTTCGGTGAAGGTGTCGCCGATCTGGATGGTGCCATGGTTGTGCAGGCCGATGATGTCGCCGGCAAACGCCTCTTCCAACTGCTCACGCTCGGAGGAGAAGAACGTCAGGGCGTCGCCAATGCGCACGTCCTTGCCAGTGCGCACGTGGCGCATCTTCATGCCTTTTTCGTATTTGCCGGAGCAGATACGCATGAAGGCGATACGGTCGCGGTGTTTGGGGTCCATGTTCGCCTGGATCTTGAACACAAAGCCCGTGAATTTCTCTTCGACCGGTTCCACGGTGCGCTCGTTGGCAACGCGGGCCAGCGGTTTTGGCGCCCAGTCCACGACGGCGTCGAGCACGTGGTCGACACCGAAGTTGCCCAGCGCGGTACCGAAGAACACCGGCGTCAGTTGGCCGTCGAGGAACTCCTGCTGGTTGAACTCATGGCAGGCGCCCTGCACCAGCTCCAGCTGGTCGACAAAACGGTCGTACTCGTCGCCCAGGTGGGCGCGGGCTTCATCGGAGTCGAGCTTCTCGATGATCTTGGTTTCGGTGCGCTCATGACCGTGGCCAGCGGTGTAGACAATGATGTAGTCGTCGGCCAGGTGGTACACGCCCTTGAAGTCGCGGTAGCAACCAATCGGCCAGGTGATCGGCGCGGCCTTGATCTTCAGGACGGCTTCGATTTCATCCAGCAGCTCGATGGGGTCGCGGATGTCGCGGTCGAGTTTGTTGATGAAGCTGACAATCGGCGTGTCACGCAGACGGCACACGTCCATCAGCGCGATGGTACGTGGCTCGACGCCTTTACCGCCGTCGAGGACCATCAGCGCCGAGTCCACCGCGGTGAGGGTGCGGTAGGTATCTTCGGAGAAGTCTTCGTGCCCCGGGGTGTCGAGCAGGTTGATCATGTGCTCGCGATAGGGGAACTGCATGACCGACGTGGTAATGGAAATACCCCGTTGCTTTTCCATTTCCATCCAGTCGGAGGTGGCATGGCGGTCGGATTTGCGCGACTTCACCGTGCCGGCCACCGCGATTGCCTTGCCCATCAGCAACAGCTTTTCGGTGATGGTGGTCTTACCGGCATCGGGGTGGGAAATAATGGCGAAAGTGCGGCGTTTCGCGACTTCGGCGGCCTGGTGGGTCATGGGAAATCGCCTGGCAGGTGAGTCAAAAAAGGGCGGCGAGTATAGCGCAAACGCGAGGGTACGGACCACCGTTGAGCCCATTGGGGGTGGCTAAATGCGCCCAAGTGTGGAACCTTTTAAAAGGTAGAGACGTCCACTCCCCTGCTATCGCACTCGGAACAGGGGCTGAAAAATCAGCAAGTTAGCCTGACGAGGCTGCGCTCATGGCTCGATCGCATACTGCATTGCCAGTATCGGCGAGTTGCTTTTCGCGAACCCATTCCAAGGCAGCCAGTCATGGCCCTGCCGCTCGGAAATGTGTTCGCCGACAGAAGAAAAAAAGGAGTCCGCCTGTGGCTATTCGCTATGGCAAAGGGCTGATAGGAGCAGTGGTTGTCGTCGCTCTCCTGGCCCTGCTGGTCCACTGGATCGGCATCAACACGATCGAACTGTACCGCGACGATTTGTTGTTTTACCTGCAAGCTCATCTGATTCTCGTCCTAGTCTCCATGCTGGCAGCCCTGATTGTGGGCATCCCCGCCGGTATCCTGCTCAGCCGACCCAATATGGTCGGGCGCGCAGAACGTTTCATGCAGATCTTCAACATCGGCAACACCGTCCCTCCCCTGGCCGTACTGGCCATCGCCCTCGGCGTCCTCGGCATCGGCAGCGGCCCGGCCATCTTCGCGCTGTTCCTCGCCTCGCTCCTGCCCATCGTGCGCAACACCTACGAAGGCCTGAAAAACGTTCAGGGCTCCCTTAAGGAAGCCGCCACCGGCATCGGTATGACCCCGCGCCAGGTGCTGTTTCGCGTGGAGCTGCCCAACGCCGTGCCGATCATCATTGGCGGTGTGCGCGTGGCCCTGGCGATCAACGTCGGCACCGCGCCGCTGGCCTTCCTGATTGGCGCCAACAGCCTGGGCAGCCTGATCTTCCCCGGCATTGCCCTGAACAATCAGCCGCAACTGTTGCTCGGCGCCGCGTGTACCGCGCTGCTGGCATTGCTGCTTGACGGCCTGGTAACCATGGCCAGCCGCCTCTGGCTGGAACGCGGGTTGCGCCCGTCTTAAGCCCGGTAAAGGAATTCACATGAAAAAACTGAGCTTGATATTAGGCTGCGTCCTGCTGCTTGCAGGTATTGCACAAGCCGCCGAAAAACCCCTGATCCGCATCGGCGCCCGGGTGTTCACCGAGCAGACCCTGCTCGCCGAAATCACCTCCCAGTACCTGCGCACCAAGGGCTACGACGCCCGTGTGACCGGTGGCCTGGGCAGCAACCTGGCGCGCAGTGCCCAGGAAAGCGGGCAACTGGACCTGATCTGGGAATACACCGGTGTGTCACTGGTGGCCTACAACCATATCGACGAGAAACTCGACAGCGAACAGTCCTACGCACGGGTCAAAGAACTCGACGCGAAAAAAGGCCTGGTCTGGCTATCGCCGTCGCGCTTTAGCAACACCTATGCCCTGGCACTGCCGGAGAAAGTCGCGCAAGAACATCCCGAGATCAACAGCATCAGCGACCTCACCCAAGCCATGGCCCAGGAGACCAAAGAGCATCGCCTGGTCGCCCTGGACACCGAGTTCGCCAACCGCTCCGATGGCCTGGCCGGCATGGTCAAGCTGTACGACATGAACCTGACGCGCAAGAACACCCGGCAGATGGACGCCGGCCTGGTCTACACCGCGCTGCGTAACGGCCAGGTGTTCGCCGGTTTGGTCTACACCACCGACGGGCGCCTCAACGCCTTTAAATTGAAGCTGCTGGAAGACGACAAACACTACTTCCCCGACTACACCGCAGCCCCGGTGATCCGCCAGGAATACCTCGACAAGCACCCGCAACTGGCTGCCGAGCTCAAGCCTTTGGCCAATCTGTTCGACGATGAAACCATGCGTCAGCTCAATGCACGGGTCGACGTCGACCATGAAAGCCCGTCCGCCGTTGCCGCCGATTTCCTGCGCCAACATCCAATCAACTAAAAAGGAGAAGACATGGAATTTTTGAACGCCTTTTCCCATCTTGATTGGGCCCAAGTGCTGCACTTGACCTGGCAGCACATCACCCTGGTCGGCATCGCCGTGATCCTGGCGATCTTTATCGGTGTGCCCCTGGGCATTCTGATGACACGTTTCCCAACCTTGGCCGGCCCGCTGCAAGCCAGCGCTACGGTGCTACTGACCGTGCCCTCCATTGCACTGTTCGGCCTGCTGCTGCCGTTCTACTCCAAGTTCGGCCAGGGCCTGGGGCCGATGCCGGCGATCACCGCCGTGTTCCTCTACTCCCTGCTGCCGATCATGCGTAACACCTACCTCGCGCTGACCGGCGTAGAGCCAGGCATTCGCGAAGCCGCACGCGGTATCGGCATGACCTTCGGCCAGCGCCTGCGCATGGTCGAACTGCCGATTGCGGTGCCGGTGATCCTCGCCGGTGTGCGCACCGCCGTGGTGATGAACATCGGTGTGATGACCATCGCTGCCACCATCGGCGCCGGTGGCCTGGGTGTACTGATTCTGGCTTCTATCAGCCGCAGTGACATGTCGATGCTGATCGTCGGCGCCGTGCTGGTCAGTCTTCTGGCCATCTTCGCCGACCTGCTTCTGCAATGGCTGCAACGCTCGCTGACTCCAAAAGGATTGCTCAAATGATCGAACTTCAAAACCTGTCCAAGACTTTTCAAAGCAACGGCAAGACTGTCACTGCCGTCAACGATGTAAGCCTGACCGTCAACGAAGGCGAGATTTGCGTATTCCTGGGGCCCTCGGGCTGCGGTAAGAGCACCACGCTGAAGATGATCAACCGCCTGATCAAGCCCACCTCGGGCAAAATTTTGATCAACGGCGAAGACACCACCGACCTCGATGAAGTAACCCTGCGCCGCAACATCGGCTACGTGATCCAGCAGATCGGCCTGTTCCCCAACATGACCATCGAAGAGAACATCGTGGTGGTGCCCAAGCTGCTCGGCTGGGACAAGCAGAAATGCCACGACCGCGCCCGCGAGTTGATGAGCATGATCAAGCTGGAGCCCAAGCAGTACCTGCACCGCTACCCGCGTGAATTGTCGGGCGGGCAGCAACAGCGCATCGGCGTGATCCGCGCCCTGGCGGCCGACGCACCGCTGCTGCTGATGGATGAGCCGTTCGGCGCGGTCGACCCGATCAACCGCGAGATGATCCAGAACGAGTTCTTCGAGATGCAGCGCGCGCTGAACAAGACCGTGATCATGGTCAGCCACGACATCGACGAAGCCATCAAGCTGGGTGACAAGATCGCCATCTTCCGCGCCGGCAAACTGCTGCAGATCGACCACCCGGATACGCTGCTGGCGCACCCGGCCGACGAGTTCGTCAGCAACTTCGTGGGCCAGGACAGCACCCTCAAGCGCCTGCTGCTGGTAAAAGCCGAAGACGCGGCGGACAACGCCCCGTCGGTGAGCCCGGAAACCCCGGTGGCCGATGCCCTGGAACTGATGGACGAGCATGACCGCCGTTACGTGGTGGTCACCTGCGCCGAAAACAAAGCGCTGGGCTATGTTCGCCGTCGCGACCTGCACCGCCAGGCCGGCACCTGCGGCCAGTACCTGCGCGAGTTCAATGCCACGGCGGCCTATGACGAGCATTTGCGCATCCTGCTGTCGCGCATGTACGAGTTCAACCGTTCGTGGTTGCCGGTGATGGATGCAGAGCGGGTGTTCTTGGGTGAGGTGACCCAGGAGTCGATTGCCGAGTACCTGAGTTCCGGTAAGTCCCGTGGGGGCAAGACCAGCATTGTCTCCCCTGCCGAAACTGCTTTGGCCTGATAGATCGCTATCGCAGGCGAGCCAGCTCCCACAGGGGAATGCATTCCAGCATAAGAATGCAGTTCAAATGTGGGAGCTGGCTTGCCTGCGATGAATACACCGCAAATCCATCTGATTAGCCCCATCCGGGGAACATCAATCCGTCACACCGGTCGGTTACATAAGTAGCTGCACGCGGCCGCGCGACGAACGCGTGCAAAAACGCGACATTTTTAGTTGATCCCACGCCCGCCAAGCCCTAAAGTTCGCGCCGAACGTCCATGCTGGAAACGATCCATCCGGCTCAAGTACTGACGACGAGACAGCAAGGCCAAGGGCAGCTTACCCCGTGGCCTTTTTGCTTTCGGCGACATGCCTTGGGAAGTAGGCGAACCAAAGTGGGGATACGGAGGACGTTCATTTGCACCCATTGATCAATACAGTTTGCCCTTAGGAGTTCCCCAGCATGTCGATCAACGTCGAAGATTATTTCGCGCGCGCCACCTTTGACAAAATGAAGGCGTTCGCCGACAAACAAGAAACCCCATTCGTGGTGATCGACACCGCGATGATCAGCCAGGCCTACGATGACCTGCGCGCCGGTTTCGAATTCGCCAAGGTGTATTACGCCGTCAAGGCCAACCCGGCCGTGGAGATCATCGACCTGTTGAAAGACAAGGGTTCGAGCTTCGACATCGCCTCGATCTACGAGCTGGACAAGGTCATGGACCGCGGCGTCAGCGCCGACCGTATCAGCTACGGCAACACCATCAAGAAATCCAAGGATATTCGCTACTTCTATGAGAAGGGCGTGCGCCTGTTCTCCACCGACTCCGAAGCCGACCTGCGCAACATCGCCAAGGCCGCGCCGGGTTCGAAAGTGTATGTGCGTATCCTCACCGAAGGCTCCACCACTGCTGACTGGCCGTTGTCGCGCAAATTCGGTTGCCAGACCGACATGGCCATGGACCTGCTGATCCTCGCCCGCGACCTGGGCCTGGTGCCGTACGGCATCTCGTTCCACGTTGGCTCGCAACAGCGCGACATCAGCGTGTGGGACGCGGCCATCGCCAAGGTCAAGGTGATCTTCGAACGCCTGAAAGAAGAAGACGGCATCGAGCTGAAGCTGATCATCCTGGAACCTGGCCGTTCGCTGATCGCCAACGCCGGCATCCTGGTCAGCGAAGTGGTACTGGTGGCGCGCAAGTCCCGTACCGCCGTCGAGCGTTGGGTGTACACAGATGTGGGCAAGTTCTCCGGCCTGATCGAAACCATGGACGAAGCCATCAAGTTCCCGATCTGGACCGAGAAGAAAGGCGAGATGGAAGAAGTGGTCATCGCCGGCCCGACCTGCGACAGCGCCGATATCATGTACGAAAACTACAAGTACGGCCTGCCATTGAACCTGGCCATTGGTGATCGACTGTACTGGTTGTCGACCGGTGCCTACACCACCAGCTACAGCGCGGTGGAATTCAATGGGTTCCCGCCGTTGAAGTCGTTTTACGTGTAATAAGACGGTTATAACTAAAAAGCCCATGACGTTTCATGGGCTTTTTTCTGTCTGTGGTACGCGCCCTCAGCGATCTTCGCGAACGTGCCATAACCGTAGAATATAGAGTGTCGACTGTTGAATTTCGTAGCGCATTTCGTAATGGCCGACTAAAAGTCTTCTTACGTCGCGCGGTGAAAACTCTTCAATTCTCTCACCGATGCGCGGATTATCGAGCAGCGTGTCAGGCGCTTGAGACAGTGACTGCACGATGCGGGCGGCAGCTTCGCGGTTTACAACAGAGAGGAAGTCATATAATCGAGCCAGGTCGGATAAGGCTTTACTTGTCCACCTCAGCTCCATCAGCGCGGTACCGGTAGCGGCGAATCGGTGCTCAGGCTATCTGCCCAGGCCTGCACTGCCTGGTGATCGATCACGCGCCCCGCATCTACATCTGCCATAGCCTCAAGCGTCAGCCGGCTGCGCTCTTCTTCTTGATCGACCCAATCAGCGAGGGCCTGTTTCACCACCCATCCGCGTGAGCGATCCATTCGCGCGGCAATCTGGTCAACTTTCTGAGCAAGGGCAGTGGGAATATGAGCTGTCATTACTTTGGTTTCGGCACCCATGAAAACTCTCTCTGCGGATAAATGACAAGCAGGCGATTAAAAATGATTCAAGCTTAATCATAGTGACTTAAGCCAGAGCTTCAACCTTCGATCCTTGCCGTTCATCGACAAACCGGAACACGTGAATGTGTAGAAACGGGGTCCTACAGCGTTTTCTCCAATTGGTCCGCGTGCCCTTGATAAGCCTCGGCCATGGCGCGAATCTGCGGGTCATTGGCCTGTGCCAGCGCCTTATGCGCCGTTCGCAGGAATTTGAAATTCCCAGCCGCCAAAGCCTTGCGCAGCCATTCCAGCGCAGCGTCGATCTGCCCTCTGTCCGCCAGCACCGCTGCATAGCTGAACTGCCCCCGAAAATCCCCGGCTTCGGCGGAGCGTCGGTACCATTCTACGGCTGTCTCTAGATCCCTGGGGCAATACTGGCCGTCTTCCAGATAACGCCCCAGCAGGTTCATCGACTTGGCGTGGCCCTGCCCTGCGGCCTGGCGATAAAGCGTCAGCGCTTGGGCCTGGTCTTGCTCCATGCCGCGACCGGTAGCCAACAGGTTGGCGTAGTTGTACTGGCCCCAATCCAACCCGGCGTGTGCCGCCAGGCGATATTCCCGTGCTGCGGCGGCCTCATCGACAGCGCAGCCCCAGCCATGCTCCCGGCAACGCCCGATCATATTGCGCGCCATCAGGTGACCGCCCTGCGCGGCAATCTGGAACCAGCGCAGTGCCAAGGCTTCATCGCGGGCAATGCCGCGCCCTTCCAGCAATATTTGCCCGAGCAGGGCCTGGGCATCGACCACCCCTGCCTTGGCGGCGATCAGGATGGCCTGGGCGGCGCGCACCGGGGAATCATCGAGCATGCTTTGTAATTGCTCGACGTTGAGCACTTCTTCGCGGCGCAATAAAAAGCCCATGCTCAGACCTCGACCCAGCGGCGCAACAGGTTGTGGTAGGTGCCGGTGAGCTGGATCAACGCGGGGTGGTCGGGCACGTCGCGGGTCAGTTGCTGAATGGCGCCGTCCATCTCGAACAGCAAGGTGCGCTGGCTGTCTTCGCGCACCAGGCTTTGGGTCCAGAAGAACGAGGCATAGCGCGCGCCACGGGTCACCGCGTTGACCTTGTGCAGGCTGGAGCCGGGGTACAGCACCATGTCGCCGGCGGGTAGCTTGACCCGCTGCAGGCCGAAGGTGTCCTGGATCTCCAGTTCCCCACCGTCGTAGTCGTCGGGGTCGCTGAAGAATAGCGTGGACGAAAGGTCGGTGCGCACGCGCTCATGGCTGCCTTTGGGTTGGCGCACCGCATTGTCGATATGAAAGTCGAAACTGCCGCCTGCGGTGTAGCAGTTAAGCAGTGGCGGGAAGACTTTATGCGGCAGCGCGGCCGACATGAACAGCGGGTTGCTCCACAACCGTTCCAGCATCGCCGCGCCGATTTCCTTGGCCAGGGGGTGGCCTTCGGGCAATTGCAGGTTGTGCTTGGCTTTGGCGGATTGGTGCCCGGCGGTGATTTTGCCGTCAGCCCATTCGGTCTCTTCCAGGGCCTGGCGAATGCGCAGCACCTCCTCGCGAGAGAACAGGCCGGGAATGTGCAGCAACATGGGGGCAATACCTGCGATCAGAGAGGCGTCAATGGTATTGATTCTTATCCGCCCTGTAAAACGCGGGGACGAACGAGAACACAAAATCCGTAAAGAAAAAGTGTAAAGAATGTAAATTTGATGCGAATAGCAATATCTCGCAATTGATACAAAGTCTTGTTGGCCCTATATTCCGCGACCTCACAACCTTGGGGAAGGGACACGTCATGTCGCGCACTATTCTAAAAATACCGGTCAGTTCACCACGCATGCTGGCTTCGGCCATCGGCGTTGCCCTGAGTGCCGGCTCCGCCGCCCACCTGGCGCAGGCGGCTGAAAATACCGAGCCAAAAGGCGAGCGCAACCCTATCTCCCTCGGCGCCACCAACATCACCGGCCAGGATCAGGACAACACCTCCTACCAGGTGGAAAAAGCCTCGTCGCAGAAATACACCGCGCCGCTGGTGGACACGCCGCGTTCGGTCACCGTGGTGCCGCAACAAGTACTCAAGGACACCGCCGCCACCTCGTTGCAGGATGCCTTGCGCACCGTACCGGGTATCACCTTCGGTGCCGGTGAAGGTGGCAACCCTCAGGGCGACCGCCCGTTCATCCGTGGTTTCGATGCCCAGGGCGATACCTACCTCGATGGCGTACGCGATACCGGCGGTCAGAGCCGCGAGATCTTCGACATCGAGTCCATTGAAGTCAGCAAAGGCCCGAACTCTTCGTTCGGCGGACGTGGCTCGGCCGGTGGCAGCCTCAACCTGGTGAGCAAGACCCCACAAGCGCGGGACTTCACCAACGGCGGCTTTACCTACGGCTCCGACCAGACCCGCCGCTACGTGCTCGACGTGAACCGCCAGTTCCTGGACGACAGCGCGGCCTTCCGCCTGAACCTGATGAGCCATGAACAAAACGTGGCTGGCCGCGATGCGGTGAACTACGACCGTTGGGGCGTGGCACCGTCGCTGACCTTTGGCCTGGGCACACCGACCCGCGTCAACCTCAGCTACTACCATATGGAAAGTGATGACCTGCCGGATTCGGGGATTCCGTATGGCTACAGCTCCAACGGAGCACGTGCGGCCCATGTACACGACAAACCTACCGACGGCGGCGACAGCAACAACTTCTACGGTTTAAAACACCGCGACTTCCGTAAAACCCGCGCCGATATCAGCACGTTCTCCATTGAACACGACCTGAACGACAACATGACGCTGAAGAACACCCTGCGTCATGGCAGCACCGGCCAGGACTACGTATTGACGCAGCCTGATGACAGCCAGCACAACGTCAATCAGTTCGGCACTGTGTGGCGTCGGGCTAACAGTCGCGTGTCCACTACGACGACCACCACCAACCAGACCGATCTGTTCGGCAGCTTCCAACTGGCGGGGATGAAGCACTCCTACTCCACCGGCCTGGAATTCACCGGTGAAGAAACCCGTGTCAGCGGCTATACCGTCAGCCCCAACTCGAACCCGGTTTGCACAACGGCCAAGGGCAGCGTGGGCGGCCAGTGCACCTCACTGAGCAACCCAAACCCCGACGATGCCTGGAACGGCAGCATCGCCCGCAACTACAACGGCACCAACACCAAGGCCACCAGCCGCGCCGCGTACGTGTTCGACACCATCGAGCTCGATCCTAAATGGCTGCTGAACGTGGGGTTGCGCTACGACACCTTTGACACCGTAGCCAACACCAACGCCGCCGCCGGGCGCACCAAGATCAAGGAAGACAGCCAGTTCTTCAACTGGCAGGCCGGCCTGGTCTGGAAGCCAGTGGAAAATGGCAGCATCTACGCCTCCTACGCGACCTCGGCCTCACCGGCTGGTGGCCTGGTAGGTGAAGGCGCCGACGGCAATCCGCTGTCTGCCGGTGCCGCCAGCAGCGACTTGCAGCCAGAAGAAACCGTCAACTACGAACTGGGCACAAAGTGGGACCTGTTCCACGATCGCCTGTCCCTGACTGCTGCAGTGTTCCGTACCGAGAAGAAGAACACACGCATTCTGGTGGATGCACTCACCTACGAAAACGCGGGTGAATCGCAGGTCGATGGCGTGGAATTGTCGGCCAGCGGCAAGCTCACCGATCAATGGCAAGTGTTCGCCGGGTACACCTACCTGGACAGCGAGTTGGTCAAATCCGGCCTCAACGGGCGTAACGGCGTAGTCAGTGCCGGCTCCAACAAAGGCAACCAAATGCCCAACACGCCGAAGAACTCCTTCAGCCTGTGGACCACCTACGACATCACCCCCAAGTTGACCGTCGGCGGTGGTGCCTTCTACGTCGATGAGGTTTACGGCGATGCCGGCAACACCGTGTATGTACCGTCCTACACCCGCTACGACGCCATGGCCAGCTACAAGCTGACCAAGAACGTCGACCTGCAATTGAACGTGCAGAACCTGACCGACAAGACCTACTACGACAAGGCCTACTCGGCGCACTTCGCCAACCAGGCGGCCGGTCGTACGGCGTTGTTGACCACCAGCTTCCACTTCTAAAAGCGGTCAAGGTTCGCTCAAGGCCCCACGCATCGGATGCGTGGGGCTTTTGTGTGTAAAACAGAATTTTTCTTGATAACCCACGGCATAATGCGCGCCGTGACCCAGATATCAGATGAGCGAGGCGGTGCGACGTGTTGAAGAAAACCCTGTTCCAGTTGCATTGGTTCTTCGGCATCACGGCCGGGCTGGTGCTGGCCTTGATGGGGGTCACCGGGGCCGCGTACTCGTTCCAGGACGAGATCCTGCGGGCGCTCAACCCCAGCGTGTTGAGCGTGCAAAAACGCGAGGCCGGTGTACTGCCGCCCGCCGAGCTGGTGCGCAAGTTGGAAGCCACCGAAGGCAAGACCGTGGCCATGCTGTGGGTAGAAAGCGAAAGCGGCAACGCCGGCCGTGTGTCCTTCACTCCGCCACCGGGCGAGCGCCGTGGCCAGATGCGCTACTTCGACCCGTACACCGGCGACTACATGGGCGACGCCGTCGGCCAGGATCTGTTCGGCTTTATCCTGCAATTGCACCGCTTCCTCGCCATCGGCGACACCGGGCGCAACATCACTGGCGCCTGCACCCTGATTCTGCTGTTCTTCTGCCTCTCCGGCCTGTACCTGCGCTGGCCACGCCAGGTGAAAAGCTGGCGCGTCTGGCTGACCCTGGACTGGCGCAAAAAGGGCCGCAGCTTCAATTGGGACCTGCACTCGGTGTTCGGCACCTGGTGCCTGCTGTTTTACCTGTTGGCGGCGCTGACCGGGCTGTATTGGTCCTACGACTGGTACAACCGTGGCGTGACCCAACTGCTGTCCGACTCGCCGCAGAACGAGCGCATGCGCAAGCGCGGCCCAGCCCCTGCAGGCCCCGCTCCAGTGGCCAACTACGATGCGATCTGGAGCAGCATCTACAGCAACGCCGGCCCCGACTTGAGCGCCTACAACATTCGGATGCCTGCGGTCGCCGGGCAACCGGCCACCGTGTATTACCTGCTCTCTTCATCGCCCCATGACCGCGCGCTGAACCAGATCAACCTGGACCCGGCCACCGGCGAGGTCAAATCCCACGAGCGCTACGCCAGCAAAAGCCTCAAGGCGCAGTTGCTGACCAGTGTGTATGCGCTGCACACCGGCAGCTATTTTGGCCTGGTCGGGCGGATCGTCCTCACCGTCAGCTCATTGCTCATGCCGCTGTTTTTCATCACCGGCTGGCTGCTGTACCTCGACCGTCGCCGCAAAAAGCGCCAGGTACGCGATGCGCGCAAGGGTCTGGCAGCCAACCACAGCGATGCGCCGGCCTGGCTGATCGGCTTCGCCAGCCAGAGCGGCTTTGCCGAACAACTGGCCTGGCAAACGGCCGGGCAATTACAGGCTGCGGGCCTGGCGGTGAAGGTGCAGCCCCTGGGCAGTGTCAGCCGCGACGACCTCAGCCAATCGCAAAACGCCCTGTTCGTGGTCAGTACCTTTGGCGACGGCGAAGCCCCCGACAGCGCCCGTGGTTTCGAGCGCAGCGTGCTCGGCCAGGCGCTGCCCCTCAAAGGCTTGAACTACTCGGTGCTGGCCCTGGGTGACCGGCAGTACGAGCATTTTTGCGGCTTTGCCCGGCGCCTGCATTTCTGGCTGACCAACCAGGGCGGCACCCCGCTGTTTGCCCCGGTTGAAGTCGACAGCGGTGACACATTGGCGTTGCAAGCCTGGCAACAGCAATTGGGCCAGCTCACCGGGCATGCACCGGCGGCGGCCTGGCCGACGGCCCAGTACGAAAACTGGACCCTGAGCCAACGCACTCTGCTCAACCCCGACAGTGTCGGCTCGCCCGTCTACCTGCTGGGCCTCACATCCACGTCTGCGCACAGCTGGCTGGCCGGCGACCTGGTGGAAGTCCTGCCGCGCAATTGCCCCTGGGCCATCGAACACTTCCTGGCCGGACTGGGCTTGGTCGGCAGCGACGGTGTGGTGATCGACGGCGTCGCCCACACCCTTGATCAGGCCCTGGCCACGCGCCAACTGCCGGACAACCGCACGCACCTGGTCGGCCTGCACGCCCAGGCATTGGTGGATGCGCTGGTCCCCCTGGGCATGCGCGAATACTCCATCGCCTCGATTGCCAGCGACGGCGTGCTGGAGCTGATCGTGCGCCAGGAGCGCCACCCCGACGGCAGCCTGGGGCTTGGCTCCGGCTGGCTGACTGAACATGCCGCCCTCGGCTCGGCCATCAGCCTGCGCCTGCGGCGCAACAGCGGCTTCCATTTACCCGACGCGCCGGTGCCGCTGATTTTGCTGGGCAACGGCACCGGCCTTGCCGGCCTGCGCAGCTTGCTCAAGGCGCGTATTGCCGATGGCCAGCAGCGAAACTGGCTGCTGTTTGGTGAACGCAATATCGCCCACGACTACCTGTGCCAGGACGAACTGCAAGGCTGGCTCGCCAGTGGAGACCTGGCCCTGCTGGACCTGGCGTTTTCCCGTGATCAAGAGGAGAAGGTCTACGTACAGGATCGCCTGCGCGAATCCGCGGACGTGCTGCGCAAATGGCTGGCGGATGGCGCGGCGATTTATGTATGTGGCAGCTTGCAAGGGATGGCGACGGGGGTGGATCAGGCACTGGCAGACATCTTGGGCAATGAGGCGCTGGAGCGCCTGATCGAACAGGGTCGCTATCGTCGGGATGTCTACTGACCCCGCTAATGCCTGCCTTGATCGTTCCCACGCTCCGCGTGGGAATGCCGCCCTGGACGCTCCGCGTCCGCTCTTGACGGCGTGACGCGGAGCGTCACAGGATGCGTTCCCACGCAGAGCGTGGGAACGATCAGGCCGGTTGCAGCTTTTGCTCGAACACCGAGACGCCATCGAGATCGCGCAGCATCACCGTCAACTCCGCCGTCTGCCCATCAATCTGCACTTCACCAAAAAACTGAAAGCCCGCAAACGGCGAGGTGTTCTGTGCCGGTGGCGCCTTCTGGAATACCACGTGCGGACCAAAGGTTTTATCCAGTGGGTTGGGCCCGAAACTTCCCGCATTCAGCGGCCCCGCCACAAACTCCCAGAACGGCTCGAAATCCTGGAACGCCGCGCGGTCAGGGTGATAGTGATGCGCCGCGCAGTAATGCACATCGGCCGTCAGCCACACGTGGTTGCGCACCTTGTGCTCATGCAGGAACCCCAGCAGTTCGGCGACCTCCAGCTCACGCCCTTGCGCCGGGCCAGGGTCGCCATTGGCGATCGCTTCCCAACGCGCCACGCCGGGGCTGACTTCACCGTCGGGCACGCCCAGGCCAATAGGCATGTCGGCGGCGACCACCTTCCACTGCGCTTGCGACGCCTTGAGCCCGCGCTTGAGCCAGTCCAACTGTTCACGGCCGAGGAAGGGTTTTTCAGCGCCCAGGTTGTCGTCATTCGGCCCGCGATAGCTGCGCATATCCAACACAAACACATCCAGCAGCGGCCCATAACTGAGCTTGCGATAAATGCGCCCACCAGCGTCGGCGCTCTGTCGGCGCATGGGTGAATATTCCAGCCAGGCCTGGCGGGCACGGCCCACTAGGGTGTGGATATCGCGGGTCTGGTAACGCTCATCCAACTGCTTGCTCGATGACCAGTTGTTAATCACCTCGTGATCGTCCCACTGCCAGATCTGCGGCACCTCGGCATTGAAACGGCGCACGTTTTCATCCAGCAGGTTGTAACGGTAATTGCCGCGATATTCATCGAGGGTTTCCGCGACTTTGCTTTTGGCTTCAGTGGTGATGTTGCGCCAGATGCGCCCGCCTTCAGTGGTGAGTTGCGCGGGTACCGGGCCGTCGGCGTAGATAGTGTCGCCGCTGTGGATAAAAAAGTCCGGCAGGCGCAGGCGCATGGCTTCATAGATGCGCATGCCACCGATGTCCGGGTTGATGCCGAAGCCTTGGCCGACGGTGTCGCCGCTCCACACAAAACGGATATCGCGCCGCTGTTGCGGCACGCTGCGCAAGTGGCCGAACCAGGGTTCACTGGCAATGCCGGTCTGGGCGTCTTCGAAATGCACGCGGTAGAAAATCGCCTGGTCAACCGGCAGCCCGGTGAGTTCGACACGGGCGGTAAAGTCGGTGCGGCTGTCGGCCAGGGGCGAGACGAATCGGCGCGGGTTGCTGAACACGCTGCGGGTGTCCCACTCCACCACCATCTTCGCCGGGCGGTCGCTGCGGCTCCAGATCATCGCGCGATCGCCCTGCAGGTCGCCCGATTGCACGCCGTCCGTGAGTTGCGGCCGGTCCTTCACCGAAGCGATCACCGCCGGCGCCAGGCCCGGCAACAGCAGGCCAGCGCCTACGGCTTGCATCACACGGCGGCGGCCGAGATCGAAGTGGCTCATGCAGGATGCCCTCTTGAGTATCAAAAGGGCCACTTAAGCATGATGGGATGAAGCGGATGTGACACCAATCGGGAGAACGATCAAATTCACCTGTGGGAGCTGGCTTGCCTGCGATGCAAACACCTCGATGTATCAGGCAAACCCAGTCGATGCTATCGCAGGCAAGCCAGCTCCCACATTTTTTGCCAGTGTCAGGCAGTCACGGCCAGCTCGGCCGCTTCCGGTCGCTTGAGCACGGCATACACCAGCCCGGTCAACACACTGCCCGCGACAATCGCCAACAAGTACAACAACGCATGGTTCATCGCATTCGGAATCACCAGCACAAACAACCCGCCATGGGGTGCGGCGAGTTTGCAGCCGAAGTACATCGACAGCGCACCGGTCAACGCACCACCGGCAATACTGGCCGGAATGACCCGCAGCGGGTCTTTGGCGGCGAAGGGAATCGCGCCTTCGGAGATAAAGCACAGCCCCAAAATCATCGCCGCCTTGCCGGCCTCGCGTTCGGTCTGGGCGAACTTGCGTCGGGCCAGTAACGTGGCGATGCCCATGCCAATCGGCGGCACCATGCCGGCGGCCATGGTCGCGGCCATCGGCGCGCCGCTCGACGCGGCCAGCAGGCCAACCGAGAACGCATACGCCGCCTTGTTGATCGGCCCGCCCAAGTCCACGCACATCATGCCGCCGAGCAGAATGCCCAGCAGCACCGCGTTGGTGGTGCCCATGGTGCTGAGGAAATCCGTCAGGCCCGTGAGCAAGCGGGCGACCGGTGGGCCCACCAGGTAGATCATCACCAAGCCAGTAAACAGGCTCGCCAATAACGGGATGATCAGGATCGGCTTGAGCGCTTCCAGGCTCTGGGGCAGTTGCACCGCGCGGCTGATCAGCTTGACGCAATACCCAGCGACGAAACCGGCGAGGATGCCGCCGATAAAACCAGCCCCCAGCGTGCCCGCCAGCAGCCCGCCGATCATGCCGGGCGCCAGGCCAGGACGGTCGGCAATCGAGTAGGCGATGTAGCCCGCCAGCAGCGGCACCATCAACAGGAACGCCTGGTCACCCACGGATTTGAGCGCCGCCGCCAAGGTGCCGGGCTGTTCGAAGGCATGGATGCCGAACACAAACGACAAGGCGATCAGCAAGCCCCCCGCCACCACCATCGGCAACATGTACGACACGCCGGTGAGCAGGTGTTTGTAGATCCCGGTTTTCTCGGCCTTGGCCGCTGCACCGCTGGCCGCGCTTTCCACTGCGCCTTCGGCCAGGGCCTTGTTGAGGATGGCTTCGGATTGCTTGAGAGCAATGCCGGTGCCACAGCGGTAAATCTTCTTGCCGGCGAAACGCTCGGTGGCCACTTCGATATCGGCCGCGAGCAATACCACATCGGCATCGGCAATCGCCTGGGGGCTTAACGGCGTGCGGGCGCCCACCGAGCCTTGGGTTTCGACCTGCAAGTCATAACCCAGGCGCTGGGCCGTCTGCTGCAAGGCCTCGGCGGCCATGAACGTGTGGGCCACGCCAGTGGGGCACGCGGTAATCGCAACGATACGCGGCGCAGCCTTGGCCGCCACCGGGGCAGCGTTGGCGACATACACCTGGGCCTCTTCAGCACCCCGACGCAATACGCCTTCGACATCTGCCAACGCCTGGGCCGGCGTGCTCTGGAACACGCGCTTGCCGACAAACCGCTGCATCTCCACCGGGGTACTGCTGACCAGCAGCACCCACTCGGCATCATCAATCGTCGCCTGGGACAACTGGCGCTCCGGGCGCTGCACATCGACGACTTCAACACTGGTGTGCAAGCCCATGCGCTGGGCGGCGGCGTCCAACAAGCGGGCGCACAGCACACTGGTGACCATGCCGTTCGGGCAGGCGGTAACAATGGCTAACTTCATCACAAACCCTCTTATTGTTCTGTCAGCGTGCGCACATCGACGCCGCTTTCGAGATGCGCCAACTGCGCGTCATCGCTGATGCCAAAACCGATCTGTGTCACCGCCATCGCGGCAATCGCCGTGGCCCGGCGCAGGGTGTGCTCCGGCGTATCGCCGCTGAGCAAACCGTGGAGCATCCCGGCCAGCAGCGAGTCGCCAGCGCCCACGGTACTGGCCACTGCCACTTTGGGCGGCGTGGCGTGCAGCGCCGCACCTGGGCGGTACCAGGTCACGCCTGCGGCCCCGTCGGAGACCACCACATGCTCGATGCCTTGCTGATGCAGCCGGCTGATGGCATCGGTGGTGCTACCCAAGGCCTCGGCCAACTCTTCGGTATTGGGTTTGACCAGCCACGGGCCAACCTCCAACCCCAGGCGCAGCGCTTCACCACTGGTGTCCAGGGCGACTTTCAGACCGAGGTCCTTCAACGCCTCCAGCAAACCTTTAAACCACTGCGGGCTGACGCCGCGCGGCAAGCTACCGGCCACCACGACCGCATCGAACTCCGGGCCAATGATCGCGACCATCTTGAGCAGCGCTTTTAGCGCCTCTTCAGTCACCAGCGGCCCCGGTGCATTGATGTCGGTGACCCGCCCATCCTGTTCGGCAATCTTGATGTTGCTACGGGTTTCGCCGGGAACCCGGATGAAGGCATCGCCAAACCCACGGCGCTTGATCAGCGCATTGAACGCCTGGGGGTTGGCACTGCCGAGAAACCCGCCCACGCTGACGTAATGGCCCAGGTCCGCCAGCACCTGCGCCACATTCACGCCCTTGCCCGCCGCGTGGGTGAGCATCGCTTCACTGCGATTGACCTCACCGGGTTGCAGGTGCGCCAGGCGTACCGTGAGGTCCAACGCCGGGTTCAGCGTCAGGGTCAGAATATTCGCCATCTACACGGCCTCCACTAGGGCACGCACTTGCGCGGGCGAACCCACCGCCAGTGCTTGTTGCGCCAGGCCCTGGGCCTCGCTCAGACTGAATTCACGCACCCGCGCCTTCACCTCGGGAATACTGCGGGCCGACACGCTCAACTCATCCACACCCAGGCCGACCAGCACCGGCACCGCCAGCGGGTCCGCCGCCAACTCGCCGCACACGCCAACCCACTTGCCATGGGCATGGGCGGCGCGCACGGTGATGTCGATCAGTTGCAAAACTGCCGGGTGCAGGCCATCGGCCTGGGCCGACAGGGTCGGGTGGCCGCGGTCGATGGCCAGGGTGTATTGGGTCAGGTCGTTGGTGCCGACGCTGAAGAAGTCGACTTCCTTGGCGAGCACCGGCGCCAGCAAGGCGGCTGACGGGACTTCGATCATGATCCCCAGTTGCAGGTCCGCCACCGGGATCTCCAGGCGCAGGCGCTCGGTCATGTCCCGGGCGGCGCGCCACTCATCCACGCTGCCGACCATGGGGAACATGATGCGCAGCGGGCGGTTATCCGCTGCACGCAGCAGTGCGCGCAGTTGCGCTTCCATGATCTGCGGGCGTTGCAGCGTCAGGCGAATGCCGCGCACACCGAGGAAGGGGTTTTCTTCTTCGGCGATCGGCCAGTAGGGCAATGGCTTGTCCCCGCCCACATCCAGGGTGCGCACCACCAACGGGCGACCGTTGAGGCCGTCGAGTACGCGGCGGTATTCGGCTTCCTGGGTGGCCTCGTCCGGCGCCTGGGGGTGGGCCATGAAAATCAGTTCGGTGCGCAGCAGGCCAATGCCTTCGGCGCCCTGCTCCACTGCACTGGCCACCCCGGCGCTTTCACCAATGTTGGCGAACACTTCCACGGCGTGCCCGTCGCGGGTCAGCGCCGGTTCATGGCGTTGGGCCGAAGCGGCTTGCAAGCGCTGTTCGCGGCTGTCGCGCTCCACGGTGGCCCGTTGCAGGGTGGCGGCGTCGGGGTCGACATGCAGGCGACCGCGCTGGCCATCGAGCAACAGCGGCGTGCCGGCTTTGAGCAGTAACACCGCAGCACCAGCACCGACCAAGGCCGGAATACCCAGTGCGCGGGCGACGATGGCGCTGTGGGCTGTGGCGCCACCTCGGGCGGTGAGAATGCCGGCAACGCGGGCCGGGTCCAGGCGTGCCACGTCCGAAGGGCCGACTTCTTCCATCACTAGGATGTAGGGCTCGCTCGGTTCCTGCACGCTCTCAACGCCACACAATTGGGCCAGTACGCGGCGGCCGATGTCACGCAAGTCGGCAGCACGCTCGGCCAGCAAGGCATCCTGCAAGGCTTCCTGCTGCTTGGCGGCGGCTTCGATCACGCTCATCCAGGCGGCTTCGGCGCTTTCGCCTTGCTTGAGGCGGGTGTCGACTTCGTCGGTCAGTTCCGGGTCGTCGAGCATTTCCTGGTGGGTGATGAAAATCTCGCGGATGGCCTTGGCCTGGCTACGCTCGATCAAGCCCTGGATATCCGTGCGCACGTCGCTCAAGGCCGTGTGCAGGCGCTGGCGTTCGGCGGCGGCAGACTCACCGCGCAACGGGTAATCGAACACCTGCGGCACCTGAATATGGGCCGGGCCGATGGCAATACCCGGTGCGGCGGCAATGGCCTGGAGTTGGCTACCGCTCAGTGGCGCGCTGAGTACGGGTTCGATATCGACCTGCGCTGGCTGTGCACTCACCGTAGGCAAGGGCTCGACCTCTTCGCCAAGGCCCTCTTGCACGGCGGCCAAAAGGGCGGGCAATGCATCGCCGGCCACCGTCGGCTCGGCCACAAATTCCAGCACCTGGCCACGGCGTGCGCCGAGGCTGAGCAGCTTGCTCAGGCTTTTGACCGACACGGCGCCCACCGCGCCATCGACGATGCGCACGCGGATATCGCCGTCAAAACTTTTCGCCAATTGCGCCAGGATCTTCGCCGGGCGAGCATGCAGCCCGTGGGCGTTGGCCAGGGTAATGCGGGCGCTCGGCCAGTCCGGCGGCAGTTCACCACCCAGCACTTCCAGCACCGCGCGGCTGCTGGTGGCGCGCCCCAACTCCTGGCCGCGCCCTTCGATCAGCAAGGCACACAGGCGTTCAAGCAGGCTTTGGTGCGCTTCACCGAGGCTCGCCAGGCAAAACAGGCCGTGCAAAGGCTGGCCGAGGTAGCGCATGGGTTTGTCCGGCGTCACAAAGGCCAGGCCCGGACGCTTGACCGTCTGCTCGCTGTGCAACCACCACAGGCCATCGCCCAGGGGCAGCGCGTCGACCTGCTGCAATACGGCGGCAAAGCCATTGCTCACACAGTCGGCCTGGCGCAGCAAGCGTGCACCGCGCCACACCAGCTCTTCAAAATCATCGGCCGACACGCCCAGGCTGATCATCTGTGCATCCAGCGCCAGTTCCTGGGGCGCGCCTTGCAACAGTTTCAACAGGGCTTCGGCACTGTTGGCACGGCGCAAGGCCTGGCCCAGGTCGGTTTCACCGAGGGCACGGGTGAGCAGTTGCAGCAGGCGCAGGTGTTCATCGGATTTAGCCGCGATGCCAATCGCCAAGTAAACGATTTGGCCATCGCCCCAGTCCACCCCTTCGGGGAACTGCAGCAGGCGCACACCGGTGGAAAATACCTGGTCGCGGGTTTCTGGCGTGCCATGGGGAATGGCGATGCCTTGTCCGAGAAAGGTCGAGCCTTGGGCTTCACGGGCTTGCAAGCCACTGAGATAACCTTCGGCAACCAGGCCATCGGCCACTAATTTGTCAGCGAGCAGGTGCAAGGCAGCAGATTTATCCACAGCCACCTGGCCCATGGATATCTGCTCTACAGTGAGCTCAAGCATGCCGTTCTCCTAGTTAGTGCGACAGGCGCACTAGGTATTGTTGTAGGTAAATATGTTCAAAATTAACTGACTGAGCGGTCAATTGGCAGGGGTCACTCAGCGGCGAACATCGTAAAAATACGCCTGCTGAAACGTTTAATCTAGAATTTATGGCAGATTACGCGTTAATTGTGCAAGCTTGAAGGGCCACTCGGCGCTTGCTGTGGGACATGGGTCGAATGCTGGAATCGGTTACGATTGGACAAAATGTCGGGGCGAGCTCCAAAAAACAAGGAAATCCCGGTTTGAAACTCAGTGATATCGCACGTCTGGCCGGTGTGTCCGTTACCACCGCCAGCTATGTCATCAATGGCAAAGCCGAACAGCAGCGCATCAGCAACGCAACCGTTGAGCGTGTGCGTGCCGTGGTCCAAGCCCATGGCTTTACCCCCAACCCTCAAGCCGCCGGGCTGCGCAGCCGGCATACGCGCACCTTGGGGTTCATCCTGCCAGACCTGGAAAACCCCAGCTACGCACGCATCGCCAAACTGCTGGAACAAGGTGCGCGGGCGCGAGGCTATCAGTTGCTGATCGCCAGCTCCGATGATGAAGCGGACAGCGAACGCCAACTGCTGCAACTGTTCCGTGCCAGGCGTTGCGATGCGTTGTTCGTCGCCAGTTGCCTGCCGGCCAGCGATGACAGCTATCGCGAGCTTCAGGCCAAGGGGCTGCCGGTGATTGCCATCGACCGGGAGATGGAGCCGAACCAGTTCTGCTCCGTGGTCAGCGATGACCACCAGGCCTGCCAGCAACTCACCAGCAGCCTGCTGCAACCGTTGCCCAAGCAGATCGCGCTGATCGGCGCACGGCCCGAGCTGAGCATCAGCCAGGCACGTACCGCCGGTTTCCGTGATGCGCTGCAAGGCTTTACGGGCGACGTGATCATCGAGCAGGGCGAAGCCTTCAGTCGTGACTGCGGCCGAGAGCTGATGGAGCAACTGCTGCAACGCCTGGGGCATCTGCCGGACGCGCTGGTGACCACCTCCTACGTACTGCTGCAAGGCGTGTTCGACGCGCTGCATGACTTCCCCCTCAAGTCGCGGCCCCTGCGCCTGGGCACCTTCGGCGATACGCAGTTGCTGGATTTCCTGCCGCTGCCGGTCAACGCCATGGCCCAGCAACATCAGTTGATTGCCGAAACCGCCCTGCGCCTGGCCCTGGCCGCCATTGAAGAGGAACAGTACCAACCCGGGGTGCATGCGATTGGCCGGACTTTCAAGCAGCGTATTCACGAGGCCTGAGCGTGGAGCTGATCGACACCCACACGCACCTGGACTTCGAGGACTTCGACCCCGATCGCTCGCACGTCCTCGCCCACAGTCGTGAACTTGGCGTGCGGCGCCTGGTGGTGCTGGGGGTTTACCAGAAAAATTGGCAGCGGCTATGGGACTTGGTGCAACAGGACGAAGGCCTGTTCGCCGCCTTCGGCTTGCACCCGGTGTATCTCGATGAGCATCGCCCCGCCGACCTACTGGAGCTGGGCGACTGGTTGACGCGCCTGCATGGCCACCGGCAACTGTGCGCCGTGGGCGAAATTGGCCTGGATTACTTTCTGGAACAGTTGGACCACGAGCGCCAGCAGCCGCTGTTTGAAGCCCAACTGAAACTTGCGGTGGATTTCCAACTGCCGGCCTTGCTCCACGTTCGCCGCAGCCACGCCGCCGTGATTGCCACCCTCAAGCGCATCCGCGTGCCCCGAGGCGGCATCATCCATGCGTTCGCCGGCAGCGCTGAAGAGGCCCGCGAGTACATCAAGCTCGGGTTCAAACTGGGCCTGGGCGGCGCTGCCACCTGGCCCCAGGCGTTGCGCATGCACCGGGTACTGGCGCAGTTGCCACTCGACGCCGTGGTGCTGGAAACCGATGCGCCGGATATGGCCCCGGCCATGTACCCCAACCAGCGCAATAGCCCGCAGCACCTGCCAGACATCTGCACCGCCCTGGCCGAGCGCATGGGTATCAGCCCTTTATTGCTGGCTGAGGCGAGCACACGCAATGCGTGCGAGCTGTTCAACTGGTAGCGGACTGATCACCTGCAACTTCAAGGTCATTCTCTGTCGATGGCGGGCATAGCGCACCACCAGCAAATGGATCAGCACGGCGACCAGCGAAATGTTCAGTTGCCCGATCACACTGAGCAGCCCCAACCATTCAGCGACAAGGGCCATCAGCAAGGTTGCGCACGTCAGCATGATCATGCTCGGCCGCACCAGCGCCCAGTGGTCCAGGGCCCTGAACTGGCGCAACTGCTTGACGCACCCCAAGTGCAACCCGCAGTGGCAATACGTACAGTCAAACGGTACATCAATGGCGATGGCGTTCAGTTGCCAGGGCTTGAGCTCAAACGTCATGTTGCATTGGGCGCAATGCCCTTTGATACCGATTGCGGCGGCCATCGTTTTGTCCCCTCGTGACCGTGACGGATGAAATAAATTTTCACCTATTCACGCCCCGATAAAACACGCATCGGTAAATCAGGACATAAGCCACACGGCCCGCCGCTCAGTCCTTCAGAACCTCCCTACACCCGAAACGCGCCAATCAATTGCTTCAACTCAACCACCTGGGTTGCCAGTTGCCGACTGGCCGCCTCCGTGTGCTGCGCACCTTGCGCCGCATGCTCGCCGGCGCGGTTGATTTCGACGATGTTCTGGTCGATGTCGTGGGCGACTGCCGTTTGCTGCTCCACGGCGGCGGCGATCTGCTGGTTCTGATCGACGATCATCCCAACCGCCCCCAGGATATTTTCCAGGGCTTGTTGGACTTTTTCCGACTGCCCTACCGTGCCATTCGCCATTTCATGGCTGCTGCCCATGGCCTTCACCGCCGCACCGACACCGCTGTGCAAGCGGATGATCATCTGCTCGATTTCCTCGGTGGAGTGCTGTGTACGCCGGGCCAGAGTGCGTACCTCGTCGGCCACCACCGCAAACCCGCGCCCTTGGTCACCAGCGCGCGCCGCTTCGATGGCCGCGTTTAGCGCCAGCAGGTTGGTCTGCTCGGCGATGCTCTTGATCACCTCCAGGACGCTGCTGATGGACTGGCTGTCGGTCGCCAGATGGTTGATCACCCGCACCGATTCGTCGATCTCCGCCGCCAGGCGCGCAATACCGCCTTGCTGGGATTGCACCAGCGCACGCCCGCTGACGGTTTCATCGTTGACACTTTGGGCACTGCTGACCGCCGCCGCGGCGCTGCGCGCCACCTCCTGGGCGGTGGCGGACATCTGGTTCATCGCCGTCGCCACTTGCTCGATCTGGCTGCGCTGGCCGGACACCGCCTGGTTACTCTGCGCCGACACCGCCTGCACCTGGCCGGCCTGCAACTCCACCTGGCTGACCGTATGCCCAACACGCTCGATCAGGTCGTGAATCTTGGCCACAGTGCCATTGAACACCTGGCCCAGGTCGCCCAGTTCGTCACGGCTCTGGGCAACGAAGGTGACCGTCATATCGCCCGCCGCCACTTTGTCCATCATCGCCCCCAGGCGGCGCAAGGTGGTGCGGGTGGAGACAAAGAAACCGGCATAGAGATAGAAAATCAGCGCAAACACCGCCGCCAGGGCCGTGACCAGCAACACCATGTGCAAACGGTTCTGCGCCAGGCGCTGCTGCAACTGCTGCCCGAGGAACGCCAGGGTGGCGTCATCCAATTGATAGGTCTTGGCCATCAGTTGGCTGACGCCGTCATAAAAGCCCTGCCAAGGCGCGTCGAGGGTCTCGGCCATCACCACCTGCTCTTCGAAAAACTCACTGCCTTGCTTAAGGCTCGCCTGGCTGGCTTGCGCCGAGACGTCGAGGGCGGCGTGCGCGGCCTGGCTGGTGCCCAACGCGTCCTGCAGCTTCAGGCCATATTCGCCGTGAAGTTTTTCCAACTGCTGCAGCAGTTCGTCAAAACGGGTGCTGGAGGACGAATTGATAAAGCCCTGCCCCAGGGAGTACGCGCCCATGGCACGGCCTTCACCCAAGGCCTGGGTGACTTGAGGAGTGATGGTGGTGACCAGGTCGCTGAGCTGGCGCAGATCACTTTGCGGATCACGGCTCAAGCCGGCTTGGCTGGCGATGATCTGGCTGAACATCTGGGCCTGGTTGAGTAACTTGCCGATCAACGCCGCCTTGTTGAGCAGCGAGGTTTCCTGCTGCTGGGCCTTGAACGCAGCGATCAGTTCGTCGCGTTTACTGTCGAAGACGGCAACTTGCTCGGGCTGGGTCGCAATGGCGCGCAAGCCCTGCAAGCGCTCCACTACACTGGTTTGCAAGGCGCTGATCCGGGTCTCCAGGTCTGCCGCTTTGCCAGACTGGCCGAGGGTGGCGTTGATCTGTACCTGGTTGTTGAGGGTTTCCAGCTCGCGACGCAACGCCAGGCTGCTGCCGAGCAGGTCGAGGCTTTGCAGTTCGACCCGGGTGCCCTGGTATTCACGCCACGAGTCGCGCACCAGGTAATAGTTGGTCGCCAGCATCGGCAGCAGAAACAGCACACTGATCAGGCTGAACTTCATGCCGAAGCTCAGGCGGTTCATCAGCGCGACGGCGGGATAGAGCAAGCTCTTCACAGGTGACCTCCCCTTCTTTTATTTTTATTGAGGCGCAGGGCGGCGGCAGATAGCCACTATTTGGCGCTCTATCTGTATAGCTCAATTCGAAAGGGAGTTTTGTAACGTAAGGTTAACGGCGTGTCTGGAGGCCCTAACGCCATGTAGGAGCGAGCTTGCTCGCTCCTACAAATTGGCATCAGGGGAGTACCGTCCAGATGGCAAACCCGGCATACCACAGCACCGCCGCGCGCAGCAGCAGTTCCCACAGGCGATCCAGGCTGTTGATGCCATCGGCCCCCACCACTGGCGGCGGGATTTCCGCAGCGGCCAGGCCGACTTTTTCCACCAGCTGTGCCGCGCTGATGTCCCAACTCAGCAATTCGTGGAGCATCACCCGGCTGACCCCGACGAAATTGCCCACCAAGGCAAAGCTGGCCGCCAGCAGGCGTACCGGCAACCAGTCAAACGCGTGACGCAATTGCGTGGCGCGCTCGGCCACCAGGGGGTTCTGGCTGTGTTCGCTGGCCAGCGCCAACAGGCGGTACGCCAGGGCGGCCACCGGGCCCAGCAGGAAATACCAGAAAATCACCGCAAAAAAGCTTTGGTACGCCTGCCACAGCAGGTAGCCCTGGACGCGCTCCAGCAGTTGCTCGCCACTGTCGGCGCCAAGCTTGAGGTCGCGTTCGGCCACATGCTCGGCCGCTTGCAGGTCACCGCGCCGCCAGGCATCGCGAAACGGCCCCAGCCCTGCCAATAGGTCGCCACGGCCCAGGCTATAGATCACCACCAGCAAATGCACCGGCAATGCCAACAGGCCATAGGCCACCGGCTCCAGGACCAGCAACAGCAAGGCCAGCAATGCCACCGGCAACAGCACCAACACCAGCAGGATCAGCCAGGGCCGCTTGCCCATGCGCGGGCTCGATTCCAGCTTGGCCAGCTCACGCAGCCATCCGCCGTCACGCTGCAACCGCAGGCGCAAGGCCGAGAACTTCTCGATCCATACCGCCAGCACCAACACCAGGAAACTCATCGTTCGTGTCCTCCATCCTGCAGGGCGCTGCGAAAGCGCGTCCAATCAAAAGCGGGGCCCGGGTCAGTCTTGCGCCCCGGAGCGATGTCGCTGTGACCACAAATACGTTGGTGGGTGATCTTTGGGTAAGCCTTGAGCAACTGGCGGGTCAGATCGATCAGCGCCGCATACTGGGCATCGGTGAACGGCAGGTCGTCCGTACCTTCGAGCTCGACCCCCAGGGAAAAATCGTTGCACACCTCGCGCCCGTCAAAAACGGAAACACCGGCATGCCAGGCCCGGTCGCGGCACGAAACAAATTGCGTCACAGTGCCGTCACGTTCAATCAGAAAATGCGCAGACACTCGTAGGCTGGCTATCCCTTCAAAGTAGGGATGCTCTGAGATATCCAGGCGGTTCTGGAAAAACTCCTGCACCTTGCCGGTCTTGAACTGCGCCGGAGGCAAACTGATGTTATGCACCACCAACAGCGAGATTTCGCCTTCAGGGCGCTCGTTGAAGTTGGGCGAAGGGCAATGACGAATGCCCTGGCACCAACCGCTGGCGGGGTCCAACTGCATACAGGCTCCTTGAGTGAGACGAGGTGTGACCAGTATGCCGCGTTCCACCCTGCGGTTGCGATCACTTGCCGCGATTGAGTTGCCGCAGGTTGCCCACCACGGCTGCCAGCGCACGCTCGAACAGCGGGCCATCATCCAAGGCGTGCAGGACGCCCTGCTTGAACGCCAGGGCTAACTGCCCCGCGCTTTTCTCCAGGACCTTGAGGCCCCCTCGACTGACAAAAATATAGGTATCGTCGGGCGGCATGATTGCGGTCAACTTGCAACGCAGGGTACCGGCTTCATGTTGCTGCAACGCTACCCAGGCACCGACTCGCAACTGCTGTGCCTTGAGCCGGTCGGGGTCGTCAGGGGGCAGTGGTTCGTCGGCAGTCGGCGGCCCAGAGCCAAGGATAAAAGGCTTACGCACTTCAACCAGCACCTCGCCGTCGAGCGGCTGAACATGCATGGCCTGCAACCGCAGGAAAAACTCGCGGGTGCTGAAAGGATCGAACGCCGCACCGGCCAACCCGTCACGCAATGCCTTGAGCAGCCCGGGTAGTTGCTCAAGCAAACGCCGACCTGCTTCGGTGTCTTCACGCAGGCCCACGCTCCAGACCAATTCATCCAGGGTACGCAGCGCCGTCTGCCATTGCAGCGATTGTTCACCGTGCTTGAGCACGGCCACTAACAGCACCTGGCTCCAGGCTTGCTGCACAAATTGCAGAACCGATGCCGGCAGGGTTTTGCCCACGAGCCGCCGACTGAGCACCTGCGCCACACGTTGGCGCGCCACCTCGATATGCAGGCGCTCTTGCTCGGCGTCCCGGGTATGGCGCTCAAGGCGTTCACTGCGCGTGCGCTCTTGGGCTGTAGATGTGCTGAACGTGGTGAGCAACTGGGAGAAAATCGCCGGGTCTTCGACGTACTCATTCAGCAACCGCTGTACGAGTTGCTCGATACACAGATAGAGATTGTCCCGTGGCTGGTCATGGGGCGGGCTCCAGCCGATGACGGCGCTCGCGATGTCATTGAGCAAGCGCCGCGCCGGATGCTGCGTGCAACTGAGCAGGCTCTTGTCCAGCACCGCCACTTTCAGCAGCGGGATCTGCAAGCGGGCGATCAGCCCCTTGAAAGCGTCCGGCACACTGCGGTCATCGAGCATGAACTCGAACAGCATGGCCACCAGATTGATCACATCTTCGTCTGCTTCTTCCAACACCCGCGACTTGCCACTTTTGACACTGACCCGGGTGAGCAACTGTTCAAGCTGGCTGCGCAGGTCGAAATCGTCCTCGCACTCCGGCTCCGGTACATATTGCTGCAAATGCGACAGCAGCCGCAGCAGATCGCGGGTGGCAATGGGTTGCGGCTCGGCGCTGGCTTCAAGGGTGGGGGCCACGCTGCCACGCACGGCTACCAGCAACGTCTGCAAGGCGCTGAACGCTTGCTGGCCGCTTTTATCCAGCGGCGGGTCGGCCATCGCTTGGCCAGTGCAATCCTGATGCTCCCGGGCCGCACGCCCGCCGGCTCGGCGGGACGGGAGCGCCTTGAGCTCCGGCAATACGCCAGTGGCGATGAGTAATTGGTTGGCCTCGCCATACAACAGGTCGGCGTCACTGAGCACGTACTTCTCAAACAGCTTGAGCATGACCAGCTTGACGCGGATCTCCACCCCCAGGCTGCGCCCTGCCTGCAAGAAAAACTCGCACAGCCGCGTCGGGGCCAAGGGGTTTTCCGGATCATCCAGGCGCCTGCCGAACAGTTCACTCAAGCGCGCGTTCAATTGCCCCAGCGCCAAGCCATCACGGTGGCGCACCCGACCGAGCATCGCCTCCAGGGCCACAGCTTTTTCCACGTCATCGGCGCTGGTGCCGGGTACCGCCTCATAAGACACCAGCGGCACCAGGTGTGCCCCGCTGCACCGGGCCTGGCCCAGGTTGGCGAACGCCACGAACAACTGCTCCATGAACACGCGTTCGAAGTTCTTGCGCTTGAGGCGCAGGTCGCGCATGGCCTCGAAAAAAATATGATGGTCGACGGTGCTACGGGCCTTTTCGGCCATTTCAAACAGGGTGTCGTCGGCGTTATCGAACAGTTCCTGCAAACCCTGTTGCAGCTGTTGCGCAGCCTTGTCACGCACCTGCAGCAACACCACCGGCAGGCGCGCGAGCGGCGATGGCGTGGCCTGTGCCCTGTTGATAGGCACCACCTTCCCGTCATTGTGCATCCTGGCCTCCTGAAACGGCGGTTTTGAGAGGTGGACAGACCGGGAGCAGGCCCGGCAGGCACTGCAAATATCCCGGCTACCACCAAGACGTCAAAGCTATGACGCCAATTGCAAGGCGCGAGATTATCTTGCAAACAAGGGCAGTTGCGCCAGCACACTCTGACTTTGTGCGGTAAATGAGTGGCGAGCCTGGGTTAGAACGCACGCTGGCCCTATAATCGAGGCACTTTGTTTGTGGAGCCTGTTATGCCGAACCTCCGTCTTGCCGACCTCACCGCCGAAATCGAAGCCAACGTGCGCCGCGCACTGCTGGAAGACATCGGCAGTGGTGACATCACCGCGCAGTTGATCCCGGCCGAACGGCTGGCCAAGGCCACGATCATTACCCGTGAAGCGGCCGTGATTGCCGGTACGGCCTGGGTGGATGCAGTGTTTCGTCAACTGGACCCACGGGTCGCCGTGCATTGGCAGGTAGCTGACGGTGAACGTGTCAGCCCCAACCAGGCGCTGTTCCACCTTGAAGGCCCGGCACGCTCGCTGCTCACGGGTGAACGCAGTGCGCTGAATTTTTTGCAGATGCTGTCAGGTGTAGCCACCCGAGCGCAGTTCCTGGCGGACTTTGTCGCGAGCACCCAGGTCAAACTGCTGGACACCCGCAAGACACTCCCAGGTCTGCGTTTGGCGCAGAAGTACGCGGTGACCTGCGGCGGTTGCCACAACCACCGTATCGGGCTGTATGACGCGTTCCTGATCAAGGAAAACCACATCGCCGCCTGCGGTGGTATTGCCCAAGCGATTACGGCCGCCCACAAGATCGCCCCGGGCAAGCCGGTGGAAATCGAAGTGGAAAGCCTGGAAGAGTTGCGCGAAGCCCTGGCGGCGGGTGCCGACATCATCATGCTGGATGAACTGAGCCTGGAAGACATGCGCGAAGCCGTGCGCCTGAACGCCGGCAAAGCCAAGCTGGAAGCCAGCGGCGGGATCAATGAAACCACCTTGCTGCCTATCGCTGAAACCGGCGTGGACTACATCTCCATCGGCGCGATGACCAAGGATGTGAAGGCGGTGGACCTGTCGATGCGCCTCAGTATCTGAAAGATGCCGTAATTGTAGGAGCGAGCTTGCTCGCGAAAAACTCAAGACCACCGCGTGCCCTCCAGAGGTACGGGTTATCGCTAGCGTTTTTCGCGAGCAAGCTCGCTCCTACAGGCTGCTTTTAAACTACGAGGTTATTC
Source organism: Pseudomonas sp. B2021 (assembly GCF_018135665.1). Taxonomy (NCBI): domain Bacteria; kingdom Pseudomonadati; phylum Pseudomonadota; class Gammaproteobacteria; order Pseudomonadales; family Pseudomonadaceae; genus Pseudomonas; species Pseudomonas sp. B2021. The sequence continues at coordinate 1,075,713 of NZ_SMOF01000001.1, read as the reverse complement.
ATCTCGCAGTACTCGTCCCAATCGACACCCAGCACCTCGGCCGCCTCTTTGTGCAAGGCCAACCGTGCAGCTTCGAACTCCTCAGGGGTCGTGGTGTACTTGAGGGTCAGCTCCCAAGGCTGGAGGTTCTGGCTCTCGGCCTCGTCCTCGAATGCCCACTGAATCTGGTCGCGCTGATCGTCGGCACTCAGGTCCTTGATCTCTTCTTTTAGCTGCGGCGTGTCCTCAAGGTAGTGCTTGAGCGCTTGTTCGTGCCGAGCGTCCTGGGTCATTTCAGTCGTGGTCATGTTGTTCTCTTAGATCGAGGAATGGGAATGCATCTGGGTCTTCAAGGTTGCGCAGATACAAAAGAGCGGGCGCAAATGCCCGGCTCACCTGGCCTTCAGAACCATTCTGGGATCATCTGAAAACATTGCCGTTGAAACAGTGGTGCCTGTGGTGCCCGAGACAGGAATCGAACCTGCGACCTTCGCGTTACGAGTGCGCTGCTCTACCGGCTGAGCTACACGGGCGGTGGGCTAAAGCTAGCACTGCATTGGGCATGCAGCAACTGACTCGCTCACCGCCCGGCGGCTGTCACGCGCCGTTGGCGCCGCAGCCCTTGGCAACGTATTGCGGCTCTACCGTGGTGGCACAGCTCCAGCCGGTGGTGGCGCTGCGGGTCAAGGTGATGGTCTTGCCGAGCACGGGCGCGGGCGCATCGAGGATTTCACAACGGATAGTACCTGCGCCCGAGGCCACATCGCCTGTCACATCGATGGTGCAGTTGGCGGTAGGGCTGGAGCCCCCGATGAGCGCCAGGGTCGGCACAGTGCCCTGGTTGATGACGTCTTCATAGCCGGCCTTTAACGCGCTGATTTCCGCCAACCCCGCAGTGAACTTGGCCTTGGCCTGGTGCTTGGTGTACATGGGCAGACCGATGGTGGCCAAAATGCCGATGATTGCCACGACGATCAGTAACTCGATCAAGGTAAAACCTTTTTGACGCATCTCTTTCACTCTCCAGAATAGAACCATGACAAGGCGCGTCCTGCGCCCCGTAGTGTGCAACGGCGCCAGTGTACTCATCCCCTCGCAGCCGTTCGCCTGCAAGACGCACAATCTGACATTTTATCGCCCAGCACCAGCCTGCCCGACTCCGCCACCTGACTAAGCTATAAATTCTTCACGACCTGGGTGCACCAACCTCACATGAACGATACGTCGACAATCTATGCCTGGGAGGGCATCAACCGCAAAGGGCGCCGGGTATCCGGAACAATCGCCGGCCATAACCTTGCGCTGATCAAGGTACAACTGCGCCAGCAAGGGATCTGCCCCGAGCGTGTGCGCAAGAAGTCTTGTGCACTGCCGACCTTCAAGACGCGCATAACGCCCGTGGATATCGCCCTGTTCACTCGCCAGTTGGCCACCTTGCTCAAGGCCGGCATTCCGCTGCTGCAAGCCTTCGACATCATCAGCGAAGGCGTCGAAAACCAACAGCTGCGCGAACTGGTGAAGGCGTTGAAACAGCATATTGCCAGCGGCCACCCGTTGGCCGCTGTCCTGCGTCAATATCCCCGCTACTTCGATGAGCTGTACTGCAATCTGGTAGCGGCTGGCGAAATGGCCGGCGCCCTGGAAACCCTACTGGAGCGCGTGGCGATTCATCTGGAAAAAAGCCAACGGCTCAAAACCAGGATCAAGAAAGCCATGACCTACCCTATCGCGGTACTGGTAATTGCCACAGGGGTGAGCACAGTGCTGTTGATCCATGTGGTGCCGCAATTCCAGAACTTGTTCGCCGGGGTCAACGGCCAATTGCCGGGGTTTACCCTGGGGGTCATCGCGCTATCGGAACTGCTGCAACAGGCGTGGTGGATGCTGGGGCTGGGTGTGGGCGCGGCGCTGGTTGCAGGGCGCCACGCCTACCGGACTCACCCAGGGTTTCGCCATGGGTGGGCAGCAGGTTTGTTGAAAGTGCCCGTGGCAGGCAAACTGCTGCACAAATCTGCCGTTGCTCGCTACGCCCGCACGCTATCCACTACCTTTGCGGCGAGCGTTCCTCTGGTACAGGCATTGGGTTCGGTGGCTGGCGCCGTCGGCAATGGCCCTTTCAAACAGGCAATCGAACGTATGCGCCACGATGTATCCACAGGCATGCAGTTGAATCAATCGATGCATAACAGCGGCCTGTTTCCAGGCATGGCGATCCAGATGACCGCAATCGGTGAGGAGTCCGGCACCCTGGACCGCATGCTGGAAAAAGTCGCGAACCACTACGAGTCAGAGGTGGATACCTTGGTCGACAACCTCACCAGCCTGATGGAGCCGCTGATCATGGTGGTATTGGGGGGGATTGTCGGCGCGCTGGTAGTCGCCATGTACTTGCCGGTGTTCCAATTGGGGACGGCGTTTTGAGCCTGCTGCTGAGTGAGTATCCCTGGGCGTTTGTCGGCGTGGCGCTGGTGTTGGGCCTGATCGTCGGCAGCTTTCTCAATGTGTTGGCGTGGCGCCTGCCCAAAATGCTCGAGCGGGAGTGGCGTGCCCAGGCCCATGAGATTCTCGACTTGCCAGCCGAGCCCGGTGGGCCGGCCTATAACCTGATGCATCCGAACTCTTGCTGCCCGCGCTGCAATCATCCGATTCGGCCTTGGGAAAATATCCCGGTGCTCAGCTACCTGCTGCTCCGGGGGCATTGTGCCCACTGCCGTGAGCCCATCGGCCTGCGTTACCCTCTCACCGAACTGGCCTGCGCGCTGATCTGCGCCGCTGTCGCCTGGCACTTCGGCTTTGGCTGGCAAGCCGGCGCGGTGATGCTGCTGAGCTGGGGCTTGCTGGGGATGAGCCTGATTGATCTGGACCACCAATTGCTGCCGGATGTGCTGGTGCTGCCGCTGCTATGGCTGGGGCTGATCCTCAACAGCGCTGACCTGCTGACGCCACTGCCCGATGCAGTATGGGGCGCGGTCATCGGCTACATGAGCTTGTGGTGCCTGTTCTGGCTGTTCAAGCTGGCCACCGGCAAAGACGGCATGGGCCATGGCGACTTCAAATTATTGGCCTTGCTGGGAGCCTGGGGCGGCTGGCAGATTCTGCCGATGACCCTGCTGATGGCCTCGCTGCTGGGCGTGTTTGCCGGGCTGATTTTGCTGCGTTTGCGTAAGGCCCAGGTGTCAGCGCCAATGCCGTTTGGCCCCTGCCTGGCAATTGCCGGCTGGATTGCATTGCTCTGGGGTGGTCAAATAACCGACTTCTATTTGCAGTCTGTCGGTTTCAGATGACCACTTCTGTTGCAACACCCTGGATTCTTGGGCTCACGGGCGGCATTGGCAGCGGCAAAAGCGCTGCGGCCGAGCACTTTATCAAGCTGGGCATCGACCTGGTGGACGCCGATCACGCCGCGCGCTGGGTGGTCGAGCCTGGCCGCCCGGCGCTGGCGCGCATTGCCGAACATTTCGGCGCCAGCGTGCTGCAAGCCGACGGCCGACTGGACCGTGCCGCACTGCGCAAACTGATCTTTGAGGTCCCACAAGAGCGCCTTTGGCTGGAAGCCTTGCTGCACCCGCTGATCGCCGAGGAAATTCGCAGCCACCTGGCACGCGCCCAGTCGCCCTACGCGATCCTGGTGTCACCGCTGCTGATCGAGTCCGGGCAGTACAGCATGACCCAGCGCATCCTGGTGATCGACGTGCCGCAATCGCTGCAGATTCAGCGTACCCTGCAGCGCGACGGCATCAGCGAACAACAGGTGCAGGCGATTCTCAAGGCCCAGTCCAGCCGCGAAGACCGCCTGAACCATGCCGATGACGTGCTGGTCAACGATAAGGACCTCGCCTGGCTGCACGGCGAGGTCGAGCGACTGCACCACTTTTACCTTACTTTGCGTGGAGGCCGATCATGAGCCAACCCCTGACCGTCGACTGCCCAACCTGCGGTGCACCCGTGGAATGGAAAGCGACCAATCTCAACCGACCGTTCTGCTCGGACCGTTGCAAGCTTATCGACCTGGGCGCCTGGGCCGCTGAAGAACACAAGATTCCCGTGGCCCCTGACGCCGAAGATGAACTGTTTTCCGAAGACCTGCCGCCGCGCCACTAAGGCCGCATAAAGGCATATTCCTGCTGGTCGTCGAGGTTTTCTGCAAGGTATTGCAACTCGTCGGCCAGGTCTTCAAAGCTGCGTACACCCTTGCTTTGCTGCACCACTGCGCTGAGCATGGCGCGCAAGGTCAAACCGGGGTCAAACCCGATTTCCTGCGCTGCATCCTGGCTTCTGCGCAACTCCTGCCGTGCCCATTCATACACACTCATGATTCATGCTCCTGAAAATTTTGCCGAGCATGGACCTGCGCCGCTTCCCTGCATTTGACCTGGATCAACGCCGCGAATCGTCGTCTTTCCACGGCGCTGAGAGGTAGCGGGTACGGTTGAACGTCTCCAGCCATTCCGGGCAAAACACCACCAGCGCGCTGATGACCATGCCGTTGATAAAGGCTTCGGGAAAGATGATCAGCCACAGGTAACCGACAAAATCTTCCAACCACTCAGGCATCGCAAAAAGGCCGTCGAACCACAACAGGCCCAGGCCGGCCAACAGGCACAGCAATGCCGACAGTGCGGCAGCAAAAAAGCCCGAACAGAAGATATACACAAAGGGGTTTCGCGGCTGCGCCCGCTCCACCAACAGCGCGCACCCTTCGGTGACCAGCACCGGCAGCACAATCAGGAGCAGGCCATTGACGCCAAGCGCAGCCAGGTCCTGACGCCCCAACAGCATCAAGCCAAGCTGGGCGGCAAAGCCACCGACGATAGCCAGCGGCCAATCGAGCAGCAAAGTCACGGCGGTCATGCCGATAAAGTGGTAGGACACACCGGTATCGAAATCCCGCCGCACCAGCCACAGCATGAACAGCGCGAACACCGTACCGAAGAGCAAGTGCTGGCGCCGACGGTCGGCAAACAGCTCCACCCAGGGCGAGCGAAGGATCGCCCACATCACCACGGGCGCATACACCAGCCAGCCGATACCGAGGGTCTGGGGTGCCAGAACCGCAGCACTGATCACGGACGCTCTGCCTTTACTAAAAAACTCATCACACACCTCGTCCCTGGCCTGTTTCACGTGAGCATTCTACACCCGCGTTTTAAGGCAAGACTTCCTGTGGTCATCATTTGGACGCTAAGCTGCGACTATGGATGACTCAGATTACTTGCGCCTGCTCACCGTAGCGGCCGAACAAGCCAACGCATTCCTGTCCAATGCCCGCAAGTGGGAGCGTGAGCGTTGGGTCTGCCAGCGCCTGCTGCAAGGCTTGAACGTGCCCTACCGCGTCGAAGAGTTTCACGCTGCGGGCCAGGAGCCGCCCGACGTGCTGTTTCGCGACGCCAGCTTCGAGGTCTTTTTTGTGCTGGACGAGGGCCGCCGCCTGAACGACGAGTGGCGCGATGAGTTGCTGCGCAGGCGCAGTGCTTTCTCCTTGAGCCAACTGGTACGGCGTGAAGCCAAGCCACGGCGTATCCCCGCCCATGAGTTCCTGCTGCGCCTGGCCCCCACACTGCGTAAAAAAGCTCACAACTACAAAGAGCGCGGCATGGACCTGGGGGAGCTGGACCTCATTGCGTTTACCAGCCTCAAACGCGAGGTGCTGGACCTCAACAGCCATTTTCCGCCGCCGACCGAATACCTGCGTCAGGGCTGGCGCTCGCTATCGCTGGTGGGGCCGACATTCGCACGGGTCCTGTTCGCACATCCCGACGCGCCGGACTTCTTGCGCAACAACCTGGGCCGCAGCATAGTGTTTGATGTCGGCATCAGCCTGTGATGCCCCTGGCTGTAACGTGGCGCCCCTTTGCAACGTCTACCTGACGAGGCCTTTATGACCAGCCGCCTGAAACCCGATGACCAAGAGCGTGTCGAAGAGTACCTGCAACTCTCCCAGAACAGAGTCGAGCGCAAGCCTTTCCGGCCGTGGCTGCTCCTCTGCGTGGTGCTGGTAGTGGTGATCGGGCTCGGTACGCTGAGCCGCCTATTGAGTTACCTGACGCTATGAGCCGCCTGGCGCTCGCGAGGGTAACTGCTCCGATTTCTTTTAGCCTTGCGAGATATCCCCATGACCCATCGTATTATTATCGTCGGCGGCGGTGCCGGCGGCCTGGAGTTGGCTACCCGCCTGGGTAAGACCCTGGGCAAGCGTGGCAAGGCCAGCATCACGCTGGTCGACACCAACCTGACCCACATCTGGAAGCCCTTGCTGCACGAAGTGGCTGCCGGCTCGCTGAATTCCTCGGAAGACGAACTCAACTACGTCGCCCAAGCCAAATGGAACCACTTCGAGTTCCAGCTGGGCCGTATGAGCGGGCTTGACCGTGAACAGAAGAAAATCCAGCTGGCCGCCACCCTCGACGAAGAAGGCCGCGAACTGGTGCCTGCTCGTGTGCTGGGCTACGACAGCCTGGTGATTGCGGTAGGCAGCACTACCAACGACTTCGGCACTGAAGGCGCAGCGCAACATTGCCTGTTCCTCGACACCCGCAAGCAGGCCGAGCGCTTCCACCAGCAACTGCTCAACCACTACCTGCGCGCCCATGCAGGCCAAACCGACGCCGTTGAACAGATCAGCGTCGCCATCGTCGGCGCCGGTGCCACCGGCGTTGAGCTGGCCGCCGAGCTGCATAACGCCGCCCATGAACTGGCGGCTTATGGCCTGGACCGTATCAAGCCAGAAAACATGCACATCACCCTGATCGAAGCCGGCCCGCGTGTACTGCCTGCCCTGCCGGAGCGGATCGGGGGGCCAGTGCATAAGACCCTGGAGAAACTAGGGGTGACAGTACTGACCAACTCGGCGGTCAGTGAAGTAACCGCCGACGCCCTGATCACCAGCAGCGGCCAAGTGATCCCGGCCAGCCTCAAGGTCTGGGCGGCCGGTATCCGCGCCCCCGGTTTCCTCAAGGACATCGATGGCCTGGAAACCAACCGCATCAACCAGTTGCAAGTCCTGCAAACCCTGCAAACCACCCGCGACGAAAACATCTTCGCCTTTGGTGATTGCGCCGCCTGCCCGCAGCCGGGCACCGACCGCAATGTACCGCCACGGGCCCAAGCGGCTCACCAACAGGCGTCATTGCTGGCCAAATCGCTCAAGCTGCGGATTGAAGGCAAGGAGCTGCCGACCTACAAGTACACCGACTACGGCTCGCTGATCTCACTGTCGCGCTTTTCCGCGGTGGGTAACCTGATGGGCAATTTGACGGGCAGTGTGATGCTGGAAGGCTGGCTCGCGCGGATGTTCTACGTGTCGCTGTACCGCATGCACCAGATGGCGCTGTATGGGTTCTTCCGCACGGCGATGCTGATGCTGGGCAGCAAGATCGGCCGCGGCACCGAGCCACGCCTTAAATTGCATTAACAACCTGGTCTCGAAAGAGGCCTGGTAAATGTGGGAGCGAGCAAGTCGAATCGTTGCACCGCCGCTCCCACATTTGTTTTGCGGTGAATTCAGGATTCACGCAGGCAAAAAAAATCCCCGTATCTTTCGATACGAGGATTTTTAATATGGTCGGGGTAGGGGGATTCGAACTCCCGACATCCTGCTCCCAAAGCAGGCGCGCTACCGGACTGCGCTATACCCCGGTAATAAAAAGGCGACCTTTCAGTCGCCTTCTTCGATCAGCGCTTTTGGCCTCTGATCTTAAGATTCGATTCCAGCGTTAACTGGTCTCAAAAATGGTGGGTCGTGTGGGATTCGAACCTACGACCAATTGGTTAAAAGCCAACTGCTCTACCAACTGAGCTAACGACCC
>NZ_SMOF01000001.1:1037320-1067889 GCF_018135665.1 Pseudomonas sp. B2021 | reverse complement strand
AATATGGTCGGGGTAGGGGGATTCGAACTCCCGACATCCTGCTCCCAAAGCAGGCGCGCTACCGGACTGCGCTATACCCCGGTTTGAAATTGGCTCCGTGACCAGGACTCGAACCTGGGACCCAATGATTAACAGTCATTTGCTCTACCGACTGAGCTATCACGGAACTACATATTTCAAAGTTACTGCTGTGTTGCTTCCTCTTCGACCCTGTCCGTATCGCTACGTTAGCGTCTCTGAGGCGCGCTATTCTACAATCTTAAAAACCCCTGTCAACCCTTTAAATTGCTTTTAAGACAATGATTTGCGCTTCTTTCTGATTTCTTCTTGGGGAGAAGAAACCCGTGGGCTGACGTTGCTGCGGGGCGCACTTTACAAGCCTTTGCCTTACAGTTCAACGCCCTATCGAAAAAAAAGGCCCCGCGATGCGGGGCCTTCTCTGTTTACGCCAAGCGCAGGGCTTAATGGAAGACGATTTCGTCGTCTTTCACCGTCGCCGTGACGCGAGTGCCAGGCATAAAGCTGCCCGACAGGATCAACTGCGCCAGTGGGTTCTCGATCCAGCGCTGGATCGCACGTTTAAGTGGCCGTGCGCCATACACTGGGTCGTAACCGACCGCGATCAGCTTGTCCAACGCTTCGCCGCTCAGCTCCAGGTCCAGCTCGCGCTCAGCCAGGCGGCTACGCAGGCGGCCCAACTGGATCTCGGTGATGCCCGCGATCTGATCCCGCGCCAGAGGCTCGAAGATCACCACTTCATCGACCCGGTTGATGAATTCCGGACGGAAGTGCGTGGTCAACGCGTCCATCACCGCCGCACGCTGGGCTTCACGATCACCCACCAATTCCTGGATCTGCGCCGAGCCCAGGTTGGAGGTCATCACGATCACCGTATTACGGAAGTCCACCGTACGCCCGTGGCTGTCCGTCAAGCGACCATCCTCCAGCACCTGCAGCAAGATGTTGAACACATCCGGGTGCGCCTTCTCGACCTCATCCAGCAGGATCACCGAGTAAGGCTTACGCCGCACGGCTTCGGTCAGATAACCGCCCTCTTCGTAACCCACATAGCCTGGTGGTGCACCGATCAGGCGAGCCACCGAGTGTTTCTCCATGAATTCGGACATATCGATCCGCACCATGGCCTCTTCCGTATCAAAGAGGAACTCGGCCAGGGCCTTGCACAACTCGGTCTTACCTACACCGGTCGGGCCGAGGAACATGAACGAGCCGCTTGGACGGTTCGGGTCGGACAAACCCGCCCGCGAACGCCGTACGGCGTTGGACACCGCCACCACCGCCTCTTCCTGGCCGATGACGCGCTGATGCAGCAGGCTTTCCATCTTCAACAGCTTGTCGCGCTCGCCTTCGAGCATCTTCGACACGGGAATACCGGTCCACTTGGAGACCACTTCGGCAATTTCTTCCTCGGTCACCTTGCTGCGCAGCAACTGGTTTTCAGGTTTGCCGTGCTGGTCGACCATCTGCAGGCTGCGTTCCAGGTCCGGGATCACCCCGTACTGCAACTCGGCCATGCGGTTCAGGTCGCCTTTGCGGCGCGCGGCTTCCAGTTCCTGGCGGGACTGCTCGATTTTTTGCTGGATCTGCGCCGAACCCTGTACTTCGGCTTTTTCCGAGGTCCAGATTTCTTCGAGGTCCGAATACTCACGTTCCAGGCGGACAATTTCTTCCTGGAGTTTTTCCAGGCGTTTCTTGGCCGCTTCGTCTTCTTCTTTCTTCAGCGCCTGGGATTCGACTTTCAGTTGAATCAGGCGCCGATCCAGACGATCCAGCACTTCCGGCTTGGAGTCGATCTCCATACGGATACGGCTGGCCGCTTCGTCGATCAGGTCGATCGCCTTGTCCGGCAACTGACGATCGGTGATATAGCGATGGCTCAATTTGGCCGCCGCAATGATCGCACCGTCGGTGATCGCCACTTTATGGTGGACCTCATAGCGCTCTTTCAGGCCACGCAGGATCGCGATGGTGTCTTCTTCGCTCGGCTCTTCCACCAGGACTTTCTGGAAGCGACGCTCAAGCGCTGCGTCCTTTTCGATGTACTGACGGTATTCGTTGAGCGTGGTCGCACCGACGCAATGCAACTCACCCCGTGCCAAGGCGGGCTTGAGCATGTTGCCGGCGTCCATGGAGCCTTCGCCCTTACCGGCGCCGACCATGGTGTGCAATTCGTCGATAAACAGAATGATCTGCCCTTCCTGCTTCGACAATTCGTTAAGCAAGGATTTGAGGCGCTCTTCGAATTCACCCCGGAACTTGGCACCGGCGATCAACGAGCCCATGTCCAGAGACAGCAGGCGCTTGCCTTTGAGGCCGTCTGGTACCTCGCCATTAATGATGCGCTGGGCCAGGCCCTCGGCAATCGCGGTTTTACCCACGCCAGGTTCACCGATCAACACCGGGTTATTCTTGGTGCGACGTTGCAACACCTGAATGGTGCGACGAATTTCATCGTCACGGCCGATCACCGGGTCCAGCTTACCCTCTTCGGCACGCTTGGTCAGGTCGACGGTGTATTTGTCCAGGGCCTGGCGCGACTCCTCATGGTTAGGGTCGTTCACCGCCTCGCCGCCACGCAGGTTGTTGATGGCGTTTTCCAGGGCTTTCTTGCTCACGCCCTGGCCCAGCAACAATTTGCCGAGCTTGCTGTTGTCGTCCATGGCGGCGAGCAGCACCAGTTCGCTGGAGATGAACTGGTCACCTTTCTGCTGGGCCAGACGGTCTGCCTGGTTGAGCAGGCGCGCCAAGTCCTGGGACATGTTTACGTCGCCGGTGGGATTCTGGATTTTCGGCAGCTGGTCGAGCTCTTTACTCAACTCCTTGCGCAGGCTGTTAACGTCAAAGCCCACCTGCATCAGCAAGGGCTTGATAGAACCACCTTGCTGTTCCAGGAGTGCCTGCATCAAGTGCGCAGGTTCGATGGCCGGGTGGTCGAGGCCCACTGCCAAAGATTGAGAGTCGGACAATGCCAACTGTAATTTGCTGGTTAAACGATCAATACGCATTAGTCACCTTCCTTTTGAGCAGGCCGGAGCTATGAACAAACACATCCTGAATGAAGAAACCTGCCAGATACCCTTATAGATGGGGTGGATTCTGGGCGTTTCAAGCGGCGGACGGTTGATACAGGTCAGGACAGTCTAGCGTTCAAGCCAGATAAGGGAGGCGAATCGGCCCGTGCGCGGGCTGCGGCGATAAGAAAAGAAACGCGGGTCGGTCACAGTGCACAAACCGCCACCATACACAGCGCTAACACCGCGAGCGGCCAGACGCAGACGCGCCAGCTGGTAGATGTCGGCCATGTACTTGCCAGGGTTGCGGCTGGGAACAAAGGCTTCAGCGGTGGCCGGCAGTTGCTGCATGAACACTTCACGCACTTCCGGGCCGACCTCAAAGGCTTGTGGGCCAATGGCAGGGCCGAGCCAGACCATAACGTCTTCGGGTGCGCTATCCAGGCTCTCGAAAGCGGCCTCCAGCACCCCAGCTGCCAAGCCACGCCAACCGGCATGGGCTGCGGCAACCCGGGTGCCCGCCCGATTACAGAACAGCGCAGGCAGGCAATCGGCGGTCATGGACGTGCAGGCGATACCAGGGGTACTGGTCCAACTGCCGTCAGCCTCGACAGTACGGCCCGGATCGGCCTCAACCACCTGAGTACCGTGGACTTGGCGCAACCAGGCAGGCTGGATATCGAAGGCGTCACTCAGGCGACGGCGATTTTCAAGGACGGCCTCAAGGCTGTCCTCGACATGATCGCCCAGGTTGAGGCTGTCGAACGGCGCCAGACTGACGCCGCCCGCGCGGGTGGTGACGCAGGCTTTTACCCGAGCCGGCGCGGGCCAGTCAGGTATCAGCCAGTCACTCATCCGACAAACGCCTCGCGATCCTGCTTGAGCAGCGACAACAGCCAGACCAGATCGTCTGGCAGTGGCGATTCCCAGCTCATGCGCTTACCGCTCGTCGGATGATCCAGTTCCAGGAAACGTGCATGCAGTGCCTGGCGCGGGAACGTCTTGAGCGACTCAACCATGGTCTGGCTGGCCGCCGGCGGAATACGGAAGCGGCCACCGTAGGCCGGGTCGCCGACCAACGGGAAGTTGATGTGCGCCATGTGCACGCGAATCTGGTGGGTACGCCCGGTTTCCAGCTTGACCCGCACATGGGTGTGGGAGCGGAAACGCTCCAGAACACGGTAGTGGCTGACGGCTTGCTTGCCGCCCTCCATCACCGCCATACGCTGGCGCTGCTGGCCGTGACGACCAATGGGTGCGTTGATCTTGCCACCGGCCACAACAACGCCGATCACAATGCACTCATAGATGCGGCTGACGCTACGGCTCTGCAATTGCGTAACCAGTTGCGTCTGCGCCTGAATGGTCTTGGCTACCACCATAAGGCCGGTGGTGTCCTTGTCCAGACGGTGCACGATGCCGCAGCGCGGCACATTGATGATGTCCGGCACATGGTGCAACAGGGCATTGAGCAAGGTGCCATCAGCGTGCCCGGCGGCCGGGTGAACCACCAGGCCTGCGGGTTTGTTGATGACCAGGATGTCGTCGTCTTCATAGACGATATCCAGCTCGATGTCCTGGGCGACCCATTCTCCCTGGGCTTCCTGCTCGGCAGTCAGCTCAAGAATCGCACCGCCATGGACTATGTCTCGCGGGCGGATAACCGCTCCATCCACAGTCAGGCGGCCGTCTTTTATCCAGGCGGAAAGGCGCGAGCGCGAGTGCTCAGCGAATAATTGTGCGGCGACTTGATCGAGGCGTTGGCCGCCCAATTCGGACGGCACCTCTGCGCGAAGTTCAATTTTATCGGACATGCTCAGACTAGGCGTGGCGTAGCCTTTGGTTTCGGCTGCGCGCTTGTGGTTAAATACGGCGTCTTTTGCCCCGAGGCTTTCAACGGGGCGCTCATCATAACAGGACGGCCCCGCCCAAGACAGCGGCCGTCATAGGGACGCAAGCCGCCATGCAAGTGAAACACCTGCTGCTGATCGCCATCCTCGCCATGACTGCTGCTTGCTCGTCAACAAAGGACGTCGTCGACGAAAACCTGAGCGAAGTCGAGCTGTACCAGCAAGCTCAGACAGACTTGGACAATAATAGCTTCACCAGCGCCACAGCGAAGCTGAAGGCATTGGAGTCGCGTTACCCGTTCGGCCGCTATGCCGACCAGGCCCAGCTTGAGCTGATCTACGCCAACTACAAGAACGCCGAGCCGGAAGCTGCCAAGTCCGCTGCCGAGCGTTTCATCCGCCTGCACCCGCAGCACCCGAACGTGGACTACGCCTACTATATGAAGGGCCTGACCTCGTTCGATCAGGATGTTGGCCTGCTGGCGCGCTTCCTGCCGCTGGACATGACCAAGCGTGACCCGGGTGCTGCCCGCGACTCCTATAACGAGTTCGCCCAGCTGACCAGCCGCTACCCCAACAGCCGCTACGCGCCGGACGCCAAGCAGCGCATGATCTACCTGCGCAACCTGCTGGCTTCGTACGAGATCCACGTGGCCCACTACTACCTGACCCGTCAGGCATATGTGGCCGCCGCCAACCGTGGCCGCTACGTGGTGGAAAACTTCCAGGAAACCCCATCCGTGGGTGACGGCCTGGCCGTGATGACCGAGGCTTACCAGCGTCTGCACCTGGACACCCTGGCGACTACCAGCCTGGAAACCCTGAAGCTCAACTATCCTGACCACCCGAGCCTGAAAGACGGCCAGTTCGTGCCTCAGGTTGCCGAAGCGGACAACCGTTCGTGGCTGAGCAAGTACACCCTGGGCTTGATCGAGTCCCGTCCACCACTGCCGCCGGGTGAAACTCGCGCCAACCAGGACGTGATCAAGATGTACCAGGACGCCAAGGACGCTATTCCTTCGGATCTCAAGCCGCACGACGAGAACGGTGACGTGATCGAAGAAGAAGAGCCGCAAGCACTGGGCAACAACCAGGACCGCTCGTGGTTCAGCTACATGACCTTCGGTGTGTTCGACTGATTGTTCGACGCAACGCAAAAGGGAGCTCTTAAGGAGCTCCCTTTTTTATGAGCGAGTATTTATTGCCCTGTGCGCCCGGGATCACCTTGGCTAAACTGGCGCATTCCTTGTCGAGAAACTGCCCATCATGCTTCGTCTACTGTTCTGGATTGCTGTCATTGCTGCCGCGGTATGGTTCTGGCGCAAATTCAAAAACCCTGCCGCCCGTCAGCAGCGGCCTGCTGAGCCGGATGCGGCCCTGATGGTGCGTTGCGCCCACTGTGGCGTGCACCTGCCGCAGGACCGCGCACTGAGCTCACGCCAGCAATGGTACTGCACCCAGGCACACCTGGAACAAGGGCCAAAGTCTATCCAGCGTTGAGGCGCCCTGCGGGGGCGTAAGGCGCTGGATCGATGATCGGAGCCCGCGTCAGCAGCAAGTCGGTGAACAACTGGCAAGAGGCTGGTGCGAGTACCAGACCATTGCGGTAATGCCCGCAATTGAGCCACAACCCCTTGAAGCCAGGGACCTCACCGATAAACGGTATACCTTCGGGTGAGCCAGGCCGCAAACCGGCCCAATGCCCGACTACCTCGGCATCCGCCAAGGCGGGAATCAATTCCACCGCAGACGCCTTGAGGCTTTCCAACGCGGTGTCGGTTGGCGTCTTGTCGAATCCTTCATGCTCCAACGTGCTGCCGATCAGGATGTGCCCATCGCGCCGCGGGATCGCATAACGCCCCTTGGCCAGGACCATGCTGGATAAAAAGTCGGACGCGCATTTGTACAGGATCATTTGGCCTTTGACCGGCTCCACGGGTAGCCCCAAGCCCAGCGTACCCAACAATTGTCCGCTCCAGGCGCCGGCCGCGAGCACCACCTGATCCCCCAAAACCTGGCCCGTAGCGGTATTCACACCCACCACCCTGCCGTCGCCGAGCACAAAACCCGACACATCGCATTGCTCGCAAATCGTCACGTTCGGCAACGCCAGCAGGGCCGCCTTCAGTGATTTGACCAGGCGCGGGTTGCGTACGTTGGCCACATCGGCCATGTAGATCGCCTGGGAATAGCCGCCCCCCAGCACCGGTACCGCGTCATGGGCCGCCGATACGTCCACCTTGCTCAACGGTCGCCCTTCACGCGCAGCCCAGGCCAGTGCTTGCGCTTCGTCATCCAGGTCGAGCCAATACAACCCCGTGGTATGTACCTCTGGATCGACGCCGGTCGCAGCAAACAGCCGTTGCGCCAGTTCTGGGTAAAAATCCTGGGACCAATGGGCCAAGGCCGTGACCGCCTGGCTATAACGCCACGGGTACAACGGCGAGACAATCCCGCCGCCCGCCCAGGAAGACTCCTGCCCAAGCCCACCGCGCTCCAGCAGTGTGACCGCCTGGCCCTCACTGGCGAGGTTGTACGCCGTCAACAGCCCGATTACTCCGCCGCCGACAATCACCACTTGCTGTTGCTTAGCCATCATTTGATCCAGCCGATAAACAGGGAAAGGCGCGCCCGGCGCCCACGCTTCAAGTACGCTCATCCTTGCCCCCAGCAGACCTTGGGCGACATTTCAGGCCCTGCTCCCGGGTTGCCGCGCATACCGGTGCTGGTCAAGCTGAAGGCTGCGCATGCGTCGTTCGCCATGACCGAGTCCGCAGCGGGAGTGGCGAGCAGGTCAAAATCCTGAGGGTTGAGGACGGCACTGATTCTATAATGATCATTGCCCGCGCTGACGTCGCCTGCATCAATAAAAGTGCCATTCCTCGTATAAGAACGCTCCAGGTGCTGGGCCTGTTCGCTCAACAACGCGACGATCTGCGCCCGATACACCTTCTTCACCTGGCCGAGATACCCGGGATACGCAATCCCGGCCAGCAACGCGATGATCGCCACGACGATCAGTAACTCAATCAGGGTAAAACCCTGGCTCTCCTTGCCCATCCGATTGCTCCTTATTGAAGTTGCCGCCATAAGACCCGTCGAAACTTGACGCGGCCGCCCTCCTCCACCCGTGCATAGACCGTCTCCAGCACCGTGCGCGTTTGCCCCGCGAGCCCGACCGAGGTGACTCGGAAAAGCGAGGCCTGGGAACGGGGCGGCAAATAAGCCAGCCCTTCACCCTCTCCGAGGGATTGAATGCCATAAAACCCATTCTTCAAGGCAAGCCAGGTGACCGCCGAAGCAGGATTCGTCCCGGCCGCAGTCAGGGAAAAAGCTTCAGCAGGCGGCGCACAGCGGATGATCGAGTGGCATACAGGCATCCCCAGGCCACTCCTCTGAACGGCCGACTCCCCCAACCTCAGGCCGCTTTCGGCAGTTTGAAACGATTGATTGCCATGCCACAGGCTGCTCGCGACTTTTTGCTGGGAGACCGCAGCCTGTATCGAAGACAGCCCCACCTGGGACAGCACCAACAGGAACACCAGACTGATCAGCAGCACCATCCCGGCCTGCCGTACACGAATGCCTCCATGCATAGTCATTGCCCCTACCCCAGCCGATTCCGCAGTGCCGCCACGACACTGTAGGTCTGGTCCTTCACCCGGCCGGCGGGGTCTTGAAGTGTCATGAAGATGCGCACGCTACGTATCAGCGACTCATCGGCCGGATGGCTGTCATAGCGCACCACGACCGTTGATGCCGAGGTGGTCGCCATGCCGAAGCTGACGTCGAATGCCCGCACGTTATCCATCAATACCGCCCTGGCGGGTGCTGCCGGGGTACTGATCTTCAACTGGCCCGACTCGTAGGTGTAGGTCAGTTGACGTATGCCAAAGCGAAGCTGGCCGGGCTCGGCAACGGGTGGTGTGCCGGCATAAGCCCGGGCCGCCTCCTTGCAGTCGGAGAGTACTGTCCAGTCAGGCTTACCGACACCATCGCCGATATTCGCGGTCACCAGCGTCAGTGACTTCGTACTCCCCGCCGCTTCCCAGCTTATCGGCCGATCAAAGGCAGCCGGAGCATTATCGATAGCGGCCACGGCCAAACACCCCAGCATGCCTGCCTGGCGAATATCCTGGGTGATCTTGCTCAGCACAAACCGGGCATCATCCTGCAGCACCATGGCGGCCTGCTGGCTGGCATGGGTCAACCGCGCACTGACCAGTATCTGGCTCGCTCCAAGTATCAAAACCAACCCGACGGCGAGCGCCAGCAGCACTTCCACCAGGCTGAAACCTCGCACAACACGCTTCATTGCGACACTCCTTGTTCATTGCTGATACGACTGGTCAGGGTGAAGGTTTCCCGCGCCCCTGGGCGGTTTGCTGCCCGGGCATCTGCCCAACTGATGCTGATGGTGACCTCGTGCCCATTCACCACCACTGAACCTTTCGCATCCTCCCCGGCAAAACCCATGATATTGGCTTCGAAATCGTGCAGGTCCAGGTCACGCACGCTAGCGGTGGCGGTGTTGGGTGGCGCCAGCTCCGCCCTGCCCCATGTGTAATCGGCGCCAGCATTGGTGCGAATGCGGTCGAGCATGTCGTAGGCAATAAAGCTCGCTTGGCTGGTCATCCTGGCGCTGTTGGTGTACTTGAGCGCGTTGAGTTGCAGTACCGCAGCGCCCATCAGGCCGATCGCCAATATCAACAGCGCTACCAGCACTTCGACCAGCGTCATGCCGGACTGGCGCAAGTGCGCAACGCGCAGGAAAAATCGGTTGTGGCAGGCTGGCATTTGCGTCGTCATCCGCGTCGAAGGCCGGTGAAAAAAGCAGGCAAAGCCTGCTGTGCGACCCAAGCCTAGCGTCGGTTTTAGAGCCGCGCTGCTCCCGGAACAAAGGGAAATACTTTGGACATAAAGGCCATCATCCAGCGCCAAGGACCAAGCGCTATACCTAGACAACCCACTCGTGCCCAAGGAGGGAACGCACATGAAACAACAAGGATTCACCCTGATTGAAATGTTGCTCGGGCTGATCGTCACCAGTTTTCTAGCGCAACTGGCCGTACCCGGTTTCAAGGGTTTGCTTGAATCGCAGCAACGACAAAACGCGGCCCAAGCACTCGCCTCCGGGTTGCGCTACGCACGCACCGAGGCCATCGCGCGCAACCGGGCGGTGGTCATTCATGCAAAGGACGAGGACTGGAGCCTGGGATGGCGCGTGATACTGGATGTAAGTGGGCGCGGCCACCTGGATGACGACAATCCAATATTGCTGGAGCGTGAAAGCAATGGGCGCGTGCCGGTCGCCGGTAATGGCCCGGTGACAAGCCAGGTGCGCTTCAGCGGCTTGGGAGAGCCGGTGTTCGCCGGCGGGGGATTTCGTGCCGGCACCGTGCATGTGTGTGACAAGGACCAGGCACAGAGCCTGTATCAGATCGTACTGGCCCCCAGCGGGCGCGTCAGCCTGCGCAGTGACAAGACCGAGCAGGCATTATGCCGAGGCTATTCCAGCACCCTGGCCGTCAGAGCAGCGAGCGGACCCGCAGTTCCTTGGGCATCGAGAACGTGATGTTCTCTTCACGACCCGCCAGCTCATCGGCGCCGGTGGCACCCCAGGCTTGCAACTGTTGGATCACGCCGCGCACCAGTACTTCCGGAGCGGAGGCGCCCGCCGTGATGCCGATACGCTCGACACCGTCGAACCAGCTGCGCTGCATGTCTTCGGCGCCGTCGATCAGGTACGCCGGTGTGGCCATGCGCTCGGCCAGCTCGCGCAGGCGGTTGGAGTTGGAACTGTTAGGGCTGCCGACCACCAGCACTACATCGCATTCGTCCGCCAGTTGCTTGACCGCATCCTGGCGGTTTTGCGTGGCGTAGCAGATGTCATCCTTGCGGGGGCCGCCAATAGCAGGAAACCGCGTGCGCAGGGCGTCGATGACGCGGCTGGTATCGTC
Organism: Pseudomonas sp. B2021; assembly: GCF_018135665.1. Lineage (NCBI taxonomy): Bacteria > Pseudomonadati > Pseudomonadota > Gammaproteobacteria > Pseudomonadales > Pseudomonadaceae > Pseudomonas > Pseudomonas sp. B2021. Next base: position 1,057,047 of record NZ_SMOF01000001.1, on the reverse strand, counting down.
CATGGACAAGGTGGTCTGGGTGACGAAAGCCAGGCGATCAGGGTTGTGCACCTGCAGGTTGGCAACGTCTTTTTCGTCTTCCACCAGGTAGATGGCGCCGCCGTTGCTGGCATCGTACTGGCCCATGGTGCCTTCGACTTCCGGGTGACCGGCATGGCCGATCAGGATGCATTCGCGGCCGTCGCGGCTATAACGCGCTACCTCGATGTGCACCTTGGTCACCAGCGGGCAGGTGGCATCGAACACTTTAAGGCCACGGCCGGCCGCTTCGGTACGCACGGCCTGGGACACGCCATGGGCACTGAAGATGACGATAACGTCGTCGGGTACCTGGTCGAGCTCTTCGACAAAGATCGCACCGCGTGCGCGCAGGTCTTCGACCACGAACTTGTTATGGACGACTTCGTGGCGCACATAAATCGGCGGCCCGAAGACTTCCAAAGCGCGGTTGACGATTTCGATCGCCCGGTCCACGCCAGCGCAGAAGCCACGGGGGTTGGCGAGTTTGATTTGCATGCTGTGCCTCGTGCCTTGCAGGCCAAGAAATTGGATCAACTCAGCTCTATAGAATAAGCCTCTGTGGGAGCGGGCTTGCCCGCGATGCAAACGACTCGATGTATCAGGTACACCGAGGTGATGCTATCGCAGGCAAGCCAGCTCCCACACAAGCCAGCCCCACAGGAACCGGTTTCGTCAGTTAGAGCGCTTTAACGTCGATGATTTCAACATCAAACGTCAAGGTTTTACCGGCCAACGGATGGTTGAAGTCGATGGTCACTTGCGCATCATCGAACGCTTTAACCACTCCGGGCAATTCGGTATTCGCCGCATCATTGAAGATCACCAGCAAGCCTTCCGACAGGTCCATGCCTTCAAACTGCGAACGCGGGATGATCTGCACGTTTTGCGGGTTGGGCTGGCCGAAGGCGTTTTCCGGCAGGATCTGCAGGTTGCGCTTGTCGCCCGCCTTGAACCCGAACAATGCCGCTTCAAAACCAGGCAGCAGGTTACCGTCGCCAACCTTGAAGGTCGCCGGGGCTTTGTCGAAGGTGCTGTCGACCGTGTCGCCATTTTCCAGGCGCAATGCAAAATGCAAAGTGACTTCCGTGTTCTGGCCGATGCGTTGCTCAGCCAATACCTGATCAGTCATTGACGGTTTCTCCGGTTTTCTTGCTCTTGAACATATCCAGCGCCAGCATGATTGCACCAACGGTAATGGCGCTGTCGGCAAAGTTGAACGCCGGGAAGTAGTGGCGGTTCTGCCAATGCACCAGGATGAAGTCGATCACATGGCCCAGGGCGATGCGGTCATACAGATTACCCAGCGCGCCGCCCAACACCAGGGCCAGCGCGATGGCCAGCCAGGTGTCGTCGCGGCCCAGGCGCTTTAGCCACACCACCAGCACGGCGCTGACCACCACGGCGATCACCGCGAACAGCCAGCGCTGCCAGCCACCGCCGTCAGCCAGGAAGCTGAAGGCGGCGCCGGTGTTGTAGGCCAGGGTCCAACTGAAGTAATCCGGGATCACCACGATTTGCTGGAACATTTCCAGGGAGCCCTCGAAGTGAGCCTTGCTGACCTGGTCGATGACCAGTACCAGCAGGCTCAGTACGAGCCAGCCCAGACGTCCGAAACGACTGGCTGCATTAGGCATAGTGGCGAACCTCGCCTTCACCGCTGATGTTGTCGACACAACGACCACAGATTTCAGGGTGCTCAGGGTTCACACCCACATCTTCACGGCAGTGCCAGCAACGGGCGCATTTAGGGAAGGCCGACTTCACCACTTTGAGCTTCAGGCCCGGCACCTCGGTGACCACGGCATCTGCCGGGGCCTGGGCGAAAGGTGCCAGGCTCGCGGTGGAGGTGATCAGCACGAAGCGCAGTTCGTTGCTCAGCTTGGCCAGGTCGGCGGTCAGGCCATCCTCGGCAAACAGGGTGACTTCGGCTTGCAGGTTGCCACCCACGGCCTTGGCCGCACGTTGGACTTCCAGCTCCTTGTTCACCGCAACCTTGACGGCCATGACGCCTGCCCAGTACTCGCGGCCCAGTTCGAAGTCGGCCGGCAGTTCGGTCAAGCCTTCGTACCAGGTGTTGAGCATGACGGACTCGTTACGCTCGCCCGGCAGGTATTCCCACAGCTCGTCGGCGGTGAACGCCAGGATCGGTGCGATCCAGCGCACCAGCGCTTCGCTGATGTGGTACAGCGCGGTCTGCGCCGAACGGCGCGCCTTGCTGTTGGCGCCGGTGGTGTACTGGCGGTCCTTGATGATGTCGAGGTAGAAACCGCCCAGCTCCTGCACGCAGAAGTTGTGGATCTTGGAGTAGACGTTCCAGAAGCGGTATTCGCCGTAGTGCTCTTGCAGCTCACGCTGCAGCAACAGGGTACGGTCCACGGCCCAACGGTCCAGGGCGAGCATGTCCTCGGCCGGCAGCAGGTCGGTGGCCGGGTTGAAACCGGTCAGGTTCGACAGCAGGAAGCGTGCGGTATTGCGGATACGACGGTAGGCGTCGGCGCTGCGGGCCAGGATCTGGTCCGACACGGCGATTTCACCCGAGTAATCGGTGGAGGCCACCCACAGACGCATGATGTCGGCGCCCAAGGTGTCGTTGATCTTTTTCGGTTCGATCACGTTCTTCAGCGACTTGGACATCTTGCGGCCCGTCTCGTCGACGGTGAAACCGTGAGTCAGCAGCTCGCGGTACGGCGCGTGGTTGTCGATGGCGCAACCGGTCAGCAATGACGAGTGGAACCAGCCACGGTGTTGGTCCGAACCTTCCAGGTACAGGTCGGCGCGCGGGCCGGTCTCGTGACCCATCGGGTGCGAGCCACGCAGCACGTGCCAGTGAGTGGTGCCCGAATCGAACCACACGTCGAGGGTGTCGCTGATCTTGTCGTACAGCGGCGCTTCGTCGCCCAGCAGCTCGGCGGCGTCCAGCTTGAACCAGGCTTCGATGCCTTCTTGCTCAACGCGCTGAGCCACGACTTCCATCAACTCCACGGTGCGCGGGTGCAGTTCACCGCTTTCCTTGTTCAGGAAGAACGGGATCGGCACGCCCCAGTTACGTTGGCGGGAGATGCACCAGTCCGGACGGTTGGCGATCATCGAGTGCAGGCGCGCCTGGCCCCAGGCCGGGACGAACGTGGTGTCCTCGATGGCTTTGAGCGAACGTACACGCAGGGTGTCGCCGCTGGTCGGCTCTTTGTCCATGCCGATAAACCACTGCGCCGTAGCGCGGTAGATCAGCGGGGTCTTGTGACGCCAGCAATGCATGTAGCTGTGCTGGATGGTGGCGGTTTGCATCAACGCACCGACTTCACGCAGCTTTTCGATGATCGGTTGATCGGCCTTGAAGATGAACTGGCCACCGAAGAACTCGAGCGAAGGCACGTATACGCCGTTGCTCTGCACCGGGTTGATGATGTCATCGTTGACCATGCCGTACTTCTTGCAGATCACGAAGTCGTCCACACCATAGGCAGGCGAGCAGTGAACAATGCCAGTACCCGAACCCAGCTCGACGTAGTCAGCCAGGTACACCGGCGACAGACGTTCATAGAACGGGTGACGGAAGTTGATCAGCTCCAGCGCAGAACCGGTGGTGGTGGCGATCACCGAACCTTGCAGTTCGTAACGCGCCAGGCACGACTCGACCATTTCCTCGGCCAGCACCAGCAGGCGATCACCGACGTCCACCAAGGCGTAGGTGAATTCCGGGTGCACGTTCAGCGCCTGGTTGGCCGGGATGGTCCAGGGGGTGGTGGTCCAGATCACGATGGCGGCCGGCTTGGCCAGGCTTGCCAGGCCGAACGCCTGGGCCAGCTTGGCGTCGTCGGCGATCGGGAAGGCCACGTCGATGGTCGAGGACTTCTTGTCTTCGTACTCCACTTCCGCTTCGGCCAGGGCCGAACCGCAGTCGAAGCACCAGTTCACGGGCTTGAGGCCCTTGAACACGAAACCGCCCTTGACGATTTCGGCCAAGGCACGGATTTCACCGGCCTCGTTCTTGAAATTCATGGTCTTGTAGGGGTTGTCCCACTCGCCCAGCACACCCAGGCGGATGAATTCAGACTTCTGCCCTTCGATCTGTTCGGCGGCGTAGGCACGGCACAGTTCGCGGGTTTTATCCGCGCCCAGGTTCTTGCCGTAGGTCACTTCGACTTTGTGTTCGATCGGCAGGCCATGGCAGTCCCAGCCCGGGACATACGGCGCGTCGAAGCCCGACAGGGTCTTGGAGCGCAGGATCATGTCCTTGAGAATCTTGTTCAGCGCATGACCGATGTGAATCGTGCCGTTGGCATAAGGAGGGCCGTCGTGCAGGACGAATTTCGGACGATCCTTGCCAATTTCGCGCAACTTTCCGTACAGGCCAATACTGTCCCAGCGCTGCAGGATCTGCGGTTCGCGCTGTGGCAGGCCGGCCTTCATTGGGAAGGCGGTGTCCGGAAGGTTTAGCGTGGCTTTATAGTCGGTCATTTAAGGCTCTTCGGTTAGCGATGGGCGCTAGGTGCGGCTAGTGCACGGGCGGCGGCGACATCCGCATTGATCGCCGTTTTCAACGCCTCAAGGGAGGCGAAACGCTGCTCTTCACGCAGCTTCTGGTGGAAAACCACCGTCAAACGCCGGTCGTATAAATCACCGGCAAAATCCAAAAGGTGAACTTCCAGGTGGGCCTTGCCATCACCTGCAACCGTGGGCCTGACGCCTATATTGGCGACTCCTGGCCACGATTGGCCGTCGATGTCGACGCTCACCAGGTAAACCCCGGTCAGCGGCACACGGCGGCGCTTGAGTTGCACGTTGGCGGTTGGCGTGCCCAGTTGGCGCGCCAGCTTCTGGCCGTGCAGTACCCGCCCGGCAATGCGGAACGGGCGACCGAGCAAACGCTCGGCCAGGTCGAAGTCGGCGGCGGCCAGGGCGTTACGCACCTGGGTGCTGCTCACGCGCAGGCCGTCCAGTTCGACGGTTTGCGCGGCTTCGACAGTGAAACCCTGGTTGACGCCGGCATGCTGCAGGAAATCGAAATCCCCGACCCGGTCACAACCGAAATGGAAGTCGTCGCCGACCTCCAGGTGCTGCACGCCCAGGCCGTCCACCAGGATGCGGTCGACGAACTCGGCGGCGCTGAGGCTGCGCAAACGCTGGTTGAAAGCCAGGCAGAGGACACGGTCCACGCCCTCTTCCGCCAACAGCTGCAACTTGTCCCGCAAGCGCGCCAAGCGGGCCGGCGCCGTTTCCGGGGTAAAGAACTCCCGCGGTTGTGGTTCGAAAATCACCACGCAGCTGGGCACGCCCAACTCGACCGCACGCTCGCGCAACCGAGCCAGGATAGCCTGGTGGCCACGGTGAACACCGTCAAAGTTGCCAATAGTGGCGACGCAGCCCCGGTGCTCGGGGCGCAGGTTGTGGAGACCTCGAACCAGCTGCATAACGCGCTTCTTGCTCATAAAGTGGTCGATTATAACCACACCCAGCCCCGGACGACAGGCAACAGCGCAGGCCAAATGGGTCGAATCGATAAAACAACCGTTTTATCACGGCAAACTCGCTACCCCAGCGACTTGCGATTGAAATCGCGCAGGCGAAAACCCTGCAACAGCAACATGCCGAAGTACACCACCACGCCCGCTACTACCAATACACCCAGGCGCATGAAGCGCTCCAGCATATTGCCTTGGCCCCAGGCCGGCATGATGTGCATCAGGCCAAACAGCACAACCGACATCGCGGCGACCGCCACCAGCAGTTTGAACGCAAACACGCCCCAGCCTGGCTGTGGTTGGTACATCTGTTGTTTACGCAATTGGTAAAAAAGAAGGCCTGCGTTTATGCACGCACCCGCGCTGATCGCCAAGGCCAGGCCGGCGTGGGCCAGCGGGCCGATAAACACCAGGTTGAGCAATTGTGTAACGACCAGGGTGAAAATCGCGATTTTCACCGGGGTGCGGATGTTCTGCTGGGCGTAGAAGCCGGGCGCCAGCACTTTGATCACGATAATACCAAGCAGGCCCACGGAGTAGGCGACCAGCGCATGCTGGGTCATCAAGGCGTCATGGGCGTCGAACTGCCCGTATTGAAACAGCGAGACCGTCAACGGCTCGGCGAGGATGCCCAGGGCCAAGGCGCACGGCAACACCAGCAAAAAGCACAGGCGCAGGCCCCAATCGAGAATGCGTGAGTATTCCTGGCGGTCCTTGCTGGCGTAGGTACGCGCCAGGGTCGGCAGCAGGATGGTGCCCAACGCCACGCCCAGCACACCGGATGGCAATTCCATCAGGCGGTCGGCGTAGTACATCCACGACACCGAGCCGGACACCAGCAACGAGGCGAACGCGGTGTTGATGATCAGGGAAATCTGACTGACCGACACCCCGAGGATCGCCGGCAGCATGTTGCGCATCACGCGCCAGACGCCGGAATCCTTGAGGTTCAAGCGCGGCAGTACAAGCATGCCGATTTTTTTCAGGTGGGGCAGTTGGTACAGCAACTGCGCCAGGCCGCCGGCCAGGACCGCCCAGCCCAGGGCCATGACGGGTGGATCGAAATACGGCGTAAGGAACAGCGCAAACATAATCATGCTGACGTTCAGCAAGGTCGGCACAAAAGCCGGTACCGAGAAACGGTTCCAGGTATTGAGGATCGCCCCGGCGAGCGAAGACAGGGAAATCAGCAATATATAAGGAAAGGTCACCCGCAGCAGATCAGTAGTCAGCGCGAACTTTTCCGGCGTATTGGCAAAACCGGGCGCCGTGGCCCAGATCACCCAGGGCGCGGCGAGCATCCCGACGACGGTTACCAGCATCAGCACCAGCGTCAGCAAACCCGAGACGTAGGCGATGAACGTACGAGTTGCCTCCTCGCCATGCTGGGTCTTGTATTCGGCCAGAATCGGTACGAACGCCTGGGAAAATGCGCCCTCAGCGAAGATCCGCCGCAGCAGGTTGGGCAGTTTAAAGGCAATAAAGAACGCATCCGTGGCCATGCTGGCGCCAAAGATGCGTGCCAGCAGGGTGTCGCGCACAAACCCCAATACCCGGGAGATCATTGTGATAGAGCTGACGGCAGCCAACGATTTGAGCAGATTCATTGAAAGAGTTTGCGCCTATAGATAAAGAGCAGGCGAACTACGCGCCCACTTATGCGATACTGCGCGCCTGCAACAGCACAGAGCCAAAGCTCGCGAGTTTACAGGTCAAGCGCCGGAAATAAATCACCCGCCTCTTCAGATCGACCACTCAGCAGTTCGCATCAGCCGCCCTTGACAACCCGTCAAGTCATCGGCATGATTCGCGGCCTATTTTGTTTGCTATTTCCTAAAAAGTCTTTCGAGGAGCTCGACGGTGGCCAACACACCTTCCGCCAAAAAACGTGCAAAACAGGCTGAGAAGCGTCGCAGCCACAACGCCAGCCTGCGTTCCATGGTTCGCACCTACATCAAGAATGTAGTCAAAGCCATCGACACCAAAGACGCTGAAAAAGCTCAAGCAGCTTACGTTCTGGCTGTGCCTGTTATCGACCGTATGGCCGATAAAGGCATCATCCACAAGAACAAGGCCGCTCGCCATAAGAGCCGCCTGAATGGCCACATCAAGGCTCTGAGCGTTCCTGCTGCAGCCTAAGTGGTAACAACTGCAACGCAGCTCAGGCTGTGTAACAGTTAAAAAATGCCCCGTACCGAAAGGTCCGGGGCATTTTTGTGTGTGCCTGAAACTGTAGGAGCGAGCTTGCTCGCGAAGATCGTTAACGATGACGCGGGAAGCCTGGCGCCCAGCGGGGGTCTCGGGTTTTTCGCGAGCAAGCTCGCTCCTACAGTGAGCCCAGGGCAAAAAAAACGCCCCGAACCAGTCGGGGCGTTTTTGCTACCACTTGATCAAAACATCAATCAATGGTGATGACCGCCTTCACCGTGGACGTGGCCGTGAGCCACTTCTTCCTGGGAAGCGTCGCGGATGGCTACGATCTTCACTTGGAAGTTCAGGCGCTGGCCAGCCAGAGGGTGGTTGCCGTCAACGGTCACGTCATCGCCGTCCAGGTCGCGGATGGTGACGATCTGCATTTGGCCGTCCGGCGCCGAAGCGTGGAACTGCATGCCCACTTCCAGCTCATCAACACCTTCGAACATGCTGCGGCTCAAGGTACTGACCAGTTCGGCGGAGTATTCGCCGTAGGCATCTTCAGGTTCTACGGCGACGGTCAGTTCGTCACCGACGCTCTTGCCTTCCAGAGCCTTTTCCAGGCCCGGGATGATGTTGCCTGCGCCTTGCAGGTAAACCAGCGGCGCGCCGCCGGCGGAGCTGTCGATGACCTCACCAGCGTCGTTGGTCAGGGTATAGTCGATGGAGACAGCCTTGTTAGCGGCGATCGTCATGGGGCGAGACCTTTTGCAAAAGAATGAAGAACGGACAAGTCTAAACAAGGATTTGCCCGAAAGCGAACGGAACCCGGACGGACGGGGCCGATCAACGGTCACGATCACAGGTTTTCATCAGGACGACGATGGGCACTGGGTGGTCGAGCTGTCTTGCGGCCACACCCAGCATTTGCGCCACCAGCCGCCCTGGCAGTCACGCGCCTGGGTGCTCGACCCCGCGCAACGCCTTGAAAAAATAGGCCAGGCCTTTGCGTGCGGCTGGTGTGCGCAAGGGCACGAATAACGATAACCTTGGCGCCTGATTCGCGGTAGGCACTCACCCATAGAGCGCCACCCAAGCCATGCACCTCCAGAGAATTCGCATGCAGACTTTTTTTATCGCGCCCACCGATTTTGGTGTGGGTCTGACCTCCATCAGCCTTGGGCTGGTGCGCACCCTGGAACGGGCCGGCCTGAAAGTCGGTTTTTTCAAACCCATCGCCCAGCCACACCCTGGCGATACCGGGCCGGAACGTTCCACCGAGCTGGTGGCACGCACCCACGGCCTGAAACCGCCGCAGCCTCTGGGCTTGGCTCACGTAGAGCGCATGCTCGGTGACGGCCAGCTCGATGAGTTGCTCGAAGAGATCATCACCCTTTACCAGCAGGCGGCCGTAGGCAAAGACGTGCTGATCGTCGAAGGCATGGTACCGACCCGTAGCGCCAGCTATGCGGCACGGGTCAACCTGCACCTGGCCAAGAGCCTGGACGCGGAAGTGATCCTGGTCTCGGCGCCGGAAAATGAAGTGCTCACCGAGCTTTCCGGCCGTGTGGAATTGCAGGCCCAACTGTTTGGCGGTCCCAAAGACCCGAAAGTGCTGGGCGTCATCCTCAACAAGGTACGCACCGACGAAAGCATGGAAGCCTTCTCGGCGCGCCTCAAAGAGCATTCGCCGCTGTTGCGCAGCGGTGATTTCCGGCTGCTCGGCTGCATCCCCTACCAACCCGAGCTGAATGCCCCGCGCACCCGCGACGTGGCCGACCTGATGGGCGCGCAGATCCTCAACGCCGGCGACTACGAAAGCCGGCGCATGACCAAGATCATCATTTGCGCGCGCACCATGCGTAACACCGTCGAGCTGCTCAAGCCCGGTGTGTTGGTGGTGACCCCGGGCGATCGCGACGACATCATCCTCGCCGTCAGCCTGGCCGCCATCAATGGCGTGCCGCTGGCCGGGCTGCTGCTGACCAGCGACACCCTGCCCGACCCGCGCATCATGGATCTGTGCCGAGGCGCCTTCCAGGCCGGGTTGCCGGTGTTGTCGGTGAGCACCGGCTCCTATGACACCGCCAACCAGCTCAATAGCCTCAACAAGGAAATCCCTATCGATGACCGCGAGCGTGCGGAAATCATCACCGACTTCGTCGCCAGCCACCTCGATGCGCGCTGGCTGCACCAGCGTTGCGGCACGCCGCGGGAGATGCGCCTGTCGCCGGCGGTGTTCCGTTACCAGTTAATCCAACGCGCCCAGGCCGCCAATAAACGCATCGTGTTGCCCGAAGGCAGCGAGCCGCTGACCGTACAGGCCGCCGCAATCTGCCAGGCCCGCGGCATTGCCCGTTGCGTGCTGCTGGCCAAGCCTGCGGATGTGGAGGCAGTCGCCCGCGCCCAGGGTATCGACCTGCCCGAAGGCCTGGAGATTCTCGACCCCGACCTGATTCGCCAACGCTACGTGGAGCCGATGGTCGCCTTGCGCAAGAGCAAAAGCCTCAACGCGCCCATGGCCGAGCAACAACTGGAAGACACCGTGGTGATCGCCACCATGATGCTCGCCCTCGACGAAGTGGATGGCCTGGTCTCCGGCGTTATTCACTCCACCGCCAATACCATTCGCCCTGCCCTGCAACTGATCAAGACCGCGCCGGGCTGCACCTTGGTGTCGTCGGTGTTCTTTATGCTGTTCCCCGAGCAGGTACTGGTGTACGGCGACTGCGTGATGAACCCGCACCCAAGCGCTGCGGAACTGGCGGAAATCGCCCTGCAAAGCGCCGACTCGGCGGCCGCGTTCGGCATCACGCCACGGGTGGCGATGATCAGCTATTCCAGCGGTGACTCGGCCAGCGGCGAGGAGGTGGAAAAAGTCCGCGAAGCCACCCTGCTCGCCCACGAACAACAAAGCTCGCTGCTGATCGACGGCCCGTTGCAATACGACGCCGCCGCCAACGAAAACGTCGCCCGGCAACTGGCGCCCAACAGCCAGGTGGCAGGCAAGGCCACCGTCTTTGTGTTCCCGGACCTGAACACCGGCAACACCACCCACAAAGCCGTACAACGCAGCGCCGATTGCGTGAGCCTGGGGCCGATGCTCCAGGGCCTGCGCAAACCGGTCAATGACCTGCCACGTGGCGCCCAGGTGGACGACATCGTGTACACCATCGCCCTGACGGCGATCCAAGCCGCCAACCGACCCATGGATATCTAAATGCTGGATTTTCTACCTGCCGCCGTACGCGGGGTGATCGCTTCGCTGTTGCTGGCGCTGAACACGATCCTGCTGTGTTCGTTCCTGTTTATCGTGGCGCTGTTCAAGGCGCTGCCGTTCGCCAAGCGCCTGAGCGAATGGCTGATGAACCACACCCATGAAGCCTGGGTTACCAACAACAAGGGCTGGATGAACCTGGTGCGCCGTACGCGCTGGCACCTGACTGGCCTTGAGGGCCTGGACTACCAGCACTCGTACCTGGTGACCAGCAACCATCAGAGCTGGGTCGACATCATGGTGTTGCAGTACGTGCTCAATCGGCGCATTCGCCCCCTGAAGTTCTTCCTCAAGCAAGAGCTGATCTGGGTACCCGTGATTGGCCTGGCGTGGTGGGCACTGGGCTTTCCCTTCATGAAGCGCTACAGCAAGGCTTATTTGGAGAAGCACCCGGAGAAGAAAGGCAAAGACCTGGAAACCACGCGCAAGACCTGTGCGAAGTTTCGCGACAACCCCGTGGGGATTTTCAACTTTGCCGAAGGCACACGCTTTACCCCGGGCAAGCATGCGCAGCAGCAGTCACCGTTTCGCTACCTGCTTAAACCCAAGGCGGGCGGTATTGCGTTTGTGCTGGATGCCATGGGCGAGCAGCTCAAGTCACTGATCAATGTGACCATCCACTACCCCGCCGGGCGCCCAGGTTATTGGGATTTGCTGTGCGGTAACGTGAAGGACGTGGTGGTGCACTTTGAAGAGGTGCAGATACCGGCCGAATTCATCGGCAAGAATTATGAGCAGGATGGGGAATATCGACTGGCGTTCCAGGGCTGGATCAACCAGTTGTGGCAAGACAAGGATGCATTGTTGGAACAGCTGCACAAAGACTTTCCGGCCAGCCGCTGATCTACATGTGCATGCCATTTAATGTGGGAGCTGGCTTGCCTGCGATAGCGGTGGACCAGCTAAGAATAAATAAACTGACAGTCCGCCATCGCAGGCAAGCCAGCTCCCACAGTGATCGAGTCCACATTTGAGAATATGTAAAAAGCCCGCCACCGAGTGATCGATGGCGGGCTTTTTGATGGCTGCGAGGTTTAGATCGCGCCGCGCTGACGCAACAGCTCCAGCACTTGCTTGACGCTGTCTTCCAGCGACAACGCCTGAGTGTCGATTACCAGGTCGGCATTCAACGGCACGTCATACGGGAAGGATTCGCCAGGGATGTTATCCCCACCGGCCGCGTACAACCCTTGCGGGTCACGCTCGGCGCACACCAACGGCGATGCCTGCACGTAGACGGTCAGCAGTCGGTCCGCACCAATCAGCGCCTTGGCCTGTTCACGGCCTTCGGCATCCGGGGCAACGAAGGCCGCCAGGGTCAGCAGGCCGGCTTCGTTGAACTGGCGCGCCACATGAGCGGCACGACGCCAGTTCTCGGTACGCCCGGCACGGTCCTGCGGCAACCCTTTGTTCAGGTCGTGGCGCAGGTTCTGGCCATCCAGTACGAACACCGCACGGCCCATGTCGAACAGCTTGCGCTCAACCGCATAGGCCAGGGTGCTCTTGCCAGCGCCCGACAAGCCGCTGAACAACACCGTGGCCGGCTGCTGGCCGAAACGCAGGGCGCGCTCTTCGGTGGCAACATGCGCCAGGCTGCCGTGCTGCGCTGCGCCGCCATGACCCACCGGCGGTGCGATGATCATACCCGCGGCCACTGTACCGTTGGTCAAGCGGTCGATCACGATAAACGCGCCGGTGGTGCGGTTGCTGTCGTAACCGTCCAGGGCGATGGCGGCGTCCAGGCTGACCTTGACCCGGCCAATCTCGTTGAGCTGCAGCGAACTCGCCGGGCCTTCGGCCAGGGTGTTTACGTCCACGCGGTGCACGATGCTGGTGATGGAACCCGGCACGTAGCTGGTGGCGCGTTTGATGTCGTATTTCTTGCCCGGCAGCATCGGTTCTTCGGCCATCCACACCAGCATGGCGTCGAAGGCGTCGGTCACTTGCGGCACGTTGTCGGCATGCACCAGCAGGTCGCCACGGGAGATGTCGATCTCGTCTTCCATGGTCAAGGTCACGGCCTGGCCTGGGCCTGCGTGTTCCAGCTCACCTTCAAAGGTGACGATGGATTTGACGCGGCTGCTCTTGCCCGACGGCAACACCACCACTTCGTCGCCCTTGTGCACGATGCCGCTCGCCAGGGTGCCGGCAAACCCACGGAAGTTCAGGTTCGGGCGGTTGACGTACTGCACCGGGAAACGCAGGTCGGTGTAGTTGCGATCATTGGCGATCTCGACAGTCTCCAAGATCTCCATCAGCGACTGGCCGGTGTACCAGGGCGAACGCTCGCTCTTGTTCACCACGTTGTCGCCCTTGAGCGCCGACATCGGCACGAAGGCCAGGGTGCTCGGCTTGAACGCGATACCTTCGGCGAACTTCAGGTAATCGGCCTTGATCGACTCGAATACGCTTTGGTCAAAGCCGTTGATGTCCATCTTGTTGATGGCCACCACGATGTGTTTGATGCCCAGCAACGAGGCGATGTAGCTGTGACGACGGGTCTGGGTCTGCACGCCGTAGCGAGCGTCGATCAGGATGATCGCCAGGTCACAGGTGGACGCACCGGTGGCCATGTTGCGGGTGTACTGCTCATGGCCGGGGGTATCGGCGATGATGAATTTGCGTTTGGCGGTGGAGAAATAGCGGTAGGCAACATCAATGGTGATGCCCTGCTCACGCTCGGCCTGCAGGCCATCGACCAGCAACGCCAGGTCGATATCGTCACCGGTGGTGCCGGATTTTTTCGAATCGCGGGTAATGGCTTCCAGGTGATCTTCGTAGATCATCTTGGAGTCGTGCAGCAGGCGCCCGATCAGGGTGCTCTTGCCGTCATCGACGTTGCCGCAGGTCAGGAAGCGCAACATCTCTTTGCGCTCGTGCTGGCCCAGGTAGGCGAGGATGTCCTCGCTGATCAAATCAGATTGATGCGACATGACAGCCCCTTAGAAATAGCCTTGACGTTTTTTATCTTCCATCGAGCCGGCACCATCGTGGTCGATGACACGGCCCTGGCGCTCGGAAGTTCGCGTCAGGAGCATTTCCTGAATGATGTCCGTCAGCGTCTCGGCTTCGGACTCCACCGCCCCCGTCAACGGGTAGCAGCCAAGGGTGCGGAAACGTACTTTCTTTTTGACGATGCGGGCTTTGTCTTCGTCGGACAGGTGCTCGAGGATGCGGTCGTCGTCGATCATGATCAACGTGCCGTTCTTCTCGATCACCTCGCGCTCGGCGGCGAAATACAGCGGCACAATCGGGATGCCTTCAAGGTAGATGTACTGCCAGATGTCCAGCTCGGTCCAGTTGGACAGCGGGAACACGCGGATCGACTCACCCTTGTTGACATTGCCGTTGTAGACGTTCCACAGCTCCGGGCGTTGGTTCTTCGGGTCCCAACGGTGCTTGCTGTCGCGGAACGAGTACACGCGCTCTTTGGCACGGGATTTCTCTTCATCGCGACGGGCACCGCCAAATGCTGCGTCGAAACCATGCTTGTCCAGCGCCTGCTTGAGGCCCTCGGTCTTCATGATATCGGTGTGCTTGGCACTGCCGTGGGTGAACGGGTTGATGTTCTGCGCCACGCCATCGGGGTTTATGTGGGTGATGAGGTCCAGGCCCAGCTCCTCGACCATCTTGTCGCGGAACTTGTACATTTCCTGGAATTTCCAGCGGGTGTCGACGTGCATCACCGGGAACGGCAGCTTGCCTGGGAAGAAGGCCTTGCGTGCCAGGTGCAGCATCACGGCGGAGTCTTTACCGATCGAGTAGAGCATCACCGGATTATCGAACTCGGCGGCGACCTCGCGGATGATGTGGATGCTTTCCGCCTCCAGCTGTTTCAGATGCGTCAGTTTGTCGACCATGGTTACTCACGGAAAAACGATCTTATGGACGGCCAGCGGGCCGTGTTCGAGCGAGGCATGCTAGCACAGCGACTTCTTCTATTTAGGGCACCAGCTAGACCGAAACGATATATGAATATGCCGCCGAGTTTGGCGCTCAACTCGGCCAATGTGGGAGCTGGCTTGCCTGCGATACAGGCGCCGTGCTCATTTAGGCTGACCGAGGTGATGCCATCGCAGGCAAGCCATAATGCCAGTCAGTTAAGGCTTTTGTAGGAGCGAGCTTGCTCGCGAAAAACTCATAGGCGCCGCGTTCATTCAGGAAGCACGCGTTATCGTTGCGGTTTTTCGCGAGCAAGCTCGCTCCTACAGAGGGCGATGCACGCTTAACTGACTGGCATTAAGGCAAGCCAGCTCCCACAGTGTTCAGTGCTGTGCTTTAGATCGGGTTGGGGCAGTCGATGAATAGGTGCTCCAGGGCAAAGCGCCGCGCCAGGTAGTCGCCTAATGCCTGCACGCCATAACGTTCGGTAGCGTGATGGCCGGCGGCGATGAAGCTGATGTCGTTTTCCCGGGCGCTGTGGAAGGTCTGTTCGGACGCTTCACCGCTCAGGTACAAATCGACACCGGCGGCAATCGCCTGGTCGATATAGCCCTGGCCGCCACCGGTACACCAGCCGACGCGGCGAATCATCTCGCTGCCTTCGATCAGCAGCGGTTCGCGGCCCATCACGTCCTGCACGCGGCGGGCGAAGTCGCGGGGTGACAGGGGCTCGGCCAGGGAGCCGACCAGGCCGACGACTTTGGGGTTGCCGGGGTCCAGCGGGCCTTCGACGGTGATGTCCAGGTGGCGAGCCAGTTGCACGTTGTTGCCGACATCGGCGTGCAGGTCCAGGGGCAAGTGGTAGGCCAGCAGGCTGATGTCATGCTTGAGCAGGGTTTTGAGGCGGCGCTGCTTCATGCCGGTGATGCAGGGGTTTTCGCCCTTCCAGAAGTAACCGTGGTGCACCAGCACCAGGTCGGCCTTGGCCTCGACGGCGGCGTCCAGCAGCGCTTGGCTGGCGGTCACGCCGCTGACGATGCGCATCACTTGGGGCCGCCCCTCGACCTGCAGGCCATTGGGGCAGTAATCGGCAATTTTGGCGCTGCCGAGGTAGCGGTCGGCTTCCTCGACGAGGGTAGTAAGGGGCACGGCCATAAAAGACTCCTAAATATCCCGTTCGCAGGCGTCGCAGCCTCGTATAATGCGCGACATTATGGGCGCTCTCGCGCCCCCTGCAACCTGTCAGGACTTACTTGATGCTCAAGGCACTGCGTTTTTTTGGATGGCCATTGTTGGCTGGCGTGCTGATCGCGATGCTGATTATCCAGCGTTATCCCCAGTGGGTGGGCCTGCCCACACTGGATGTGAACCTGCAACAGGCGCCGCAGACCAACACGGTGGTGCAGGGCCCGGTGACCTATGCCGATGCCGTGGTCATTGCCGCGCCGGCGGTGGTCAACCTGTACACCACCAAGGTCATCAACAAGCCCGCGCATCCGTTGTTTGAAGACCCGCAATTTCGCCGCTATTTCGGTGACAACGGCCCCAAGCAGCGCCGCATGGAATCCAGCCTCGGCTCCGGTGTGATCATGAGCCCCGAGGGCTACATCCTCACCAACAACCACGTGACCACCGGCGCCGACCAGATCGTGGTGGCCCTGCGTGA
The DNA here is from genome assembly GCF_018135665.1 of Pseudomonas sp. B2021. Classification (NCBI taxonomy): domain Bacteria; kingdom Pseudomonadati; phylum Pseudomonadota; class Gammaproteobacteria; order Pseudomonadales; family Pseudomonadaceae; genus Pseudomonas; species Pseudomonas sp. B2021. The sequence goes on along the minus strand of NZ_SMOF01000001.1, from coordinate 1,040,606 downwards.
CGGCCGCGAAACCCTGGCCCGCGTGGTGGGCAGCGACCCGGAAACGGATCTGGCGGTACTCAAGATTGATCTGAAGAACCTACCGGCCATCACCCTCGGCCGCTCCGACGGTTTGCGCGTGGGCGATGTGGCGCTGGCCATCGGCAACCCGTTCGGGGTGGGCCAGACGGTGACCATGGGCATCATCAGCGCCACCGGGCGCAACCAGCTGGGCCTTAACAGCTACGAAGATTTCATCCAGACCGACGCGGCGATCAACCCCGGCAACTCAGGCGGTGCGCTGGTGGACGCCAATGGCAACCTGACCGGCATCAACACCGCGATTTTTTCCAAGTCCGGCGGTTCACAGGGCATTGGGTTTGCGATCCCGGTGAAGCTGGCGATGGAAGTGATGAAGTCGATCATCGAGCACGGCCAGGTGATTCGCGGCTGGCTGGGCATTGAAGTACAGCCCTTGACCAAGGAACTGGCCGAATCATTCGGCCTGACCGGGCGTCCAGGCATCGTGGTAGCGGGGATCTTCCGCGACGGCCCGGCGCAGAAGGCCGGCCTGCAACTGGGCGATGTGATCCTCAGCATCGACGGCGCCCCGGCGGGTGATGGCCGCAAGTCGATGAACCAGGTGGCTCGGATCAAGCCGACCGACAAGGTGGCGATCCTGGTGATGCGCAACGGCAAGGAGATCAAACTGTCGGCGGAAATCGGCCTGCGCCCACCACCGGCGACCGCGCCAGTGAAAGAAGAGCAATAACCGTCGCGACCCAAGCGCCCGTTCACGGGCGCTTGTAAGGCCATATTTCTTAGCGATTCATTCTCATTAGGCATGTTATATTGTTTCAATATCGCTATTGGAACGCTCTATCATGCCGTCTCGAAAGTTTGTGCCCTTGGCCGGCCTGGCCCTGGGTTTGCTGCTCGACCCTGCCTACGCCGACGAAAACCCCCTGGAACTGGACACCATCAGCGTCACCTCCGACGCCTATGAGTCCGCCACCGGCCCGGTCGACGGCTACCGTGCCACCCGCTCTGCCAGTGCGACCAAGACCGACACGGCTTTGCGCGATATCCCGCAATCGATCAGCGTGATTCCGGCCACGGTACTCAAAGACCTGGGCAGTACCAGCGTGGAGCGCGCCCTGGAATTCGCCGGCGGTGTGTCCAAGCAAAACAACTTCGGCGGCCTGACCCTCTACGAATACAGCGTGCGCGGCTTCACCACGTCCGAGTTCTACCAGGATGGTTTCAGCGCCAACCGCGGTTACCCCAGTACCCCGGACGCGGCGAATATCGAACGCATTGAGGTGCTCAAGGGCCCCGCCGCCAGCCTGTACGGGCGTGGCGATCCCGGCGGCACGGTGAACATCGTCACCAAGAAACCCCAGCCCGAGGCCTTCACCACGCTGCAGACCAGCGCCGGCAGTTGGGACCGCTACCGCACGGCGCTGGATGTGAATACGCCGCTGGACAGCGAGGGGCGTGTGCTGACGCGGGTGAATCTGGCCGTTGAAGACAACCACAGCTTTCGCGATCACGTCGACGCCAAGCGCGTGTTCGTCGCGCCCTCCTTCAGTTGGCAGTTGGACCCGGACACCACCCTGCTGGTGGAAAGCGAGTTCGTGCGTCACACCTCCACCTTCGACCGAGGCATCGTCGCCAATACCGGCATGTCCCATTCCACCTTCCTCGGCGAGCCCAACGACGGCAATATCCGCAACCACAACAACCGCATTCAGGCGGCATTGGAACACCACCTCAACGACGCCTGGAAACTGCGTCTGGCCAGTCATTACAAACAGGGCAGCCTGTGGGGCGATGCTTCGGAAAGCCGTGCGCTGAACCCAGACGGCCACAGCGTCAACCGCCGTTACCGTGAACGCTCCACCGGTTGGCACGACAGCATCACCCAGTTGGAACTGCGCGGGGTGTTCGATATAGGCAGTTGGCAACACGAACTGTTGATCGGTACCGAATACGAGGATTACCGCAAGAAAGAGCGTGTGACGGCGATCGCTGGGGACTATCCCATCGACATCTACAAGCCGGTGTACGGCCAGCCCAAACCCAACGGCAAACGCTCCGGCACCGACTTCTTCGAACAAACCAAAAGCCACGCGCTGAACCTGCAAGACCAGATCATCTTCACCGACCGCCTGCGCGGCATGATCGGTGCGCGCTTGGAACACTTCGAACAAAGCACCGACGACTTCACCCGCAACCACGCCAAGAGCCGCCAAACCCACGACGCCTTCACTCAACGTGCCGGCCTGCTCTACCAGCTCACGCCAGAAGTCGGCGTGTTTGCTAACGCCTCCACCTCGTTCAAGCCCAATAGCGGCCTGGATGCCGGCGGCAAGTCCTTCAAGCCCGAAGAAGGCGTGGGTTACGAGGTGGGAATCAAAAGCGAGCTGTTTGACGACCGCCTCAGCGCTACGCTTGCGGCCTTTCATATCGAAAAGGAAAACGTGCTGACCCTGGATCCGGCGACCAACCTCAACCGCGCCATGGGCAAGGCCCGCAGCCAGGGCTTCGACCTGCAAGTAACCGGGCAAGTGACCGACGCAGTCCGCGTGATCGGCGCCTTGGCCTACATCGACGCCGAAGTGACCAAGGGCGACAAAACCATCCCCACGGGCAGCCGCATTCTCGGCGTGGCCAAGCGCAGCGGCAGTGTGTTGGGCGTGTATGAATTCCAGGACGGCGCGTTACGTGGCTCAGACCTGGGCGCAGCGTTCACCTATGTAGGTGACCGCTCAGGCGAAGCCGGCACAGGTTTCGAACTGCCCGCCTACCACACCGTGGATTTGCTGGCCCATTACAAGGCCACGCAGAACGTGACGGTGGGGCTGAACCTCAACAACCTGTTCAATGAAAGGTACTACGAGCGGTCCTACAGCAACTATTGGGTCAACCCCGGCGAGCCGCGCAACTTCACGGTTAGCCTGACCCTTAATCTGTAAATACAGTCAAATTGTGAGAGCTGGCTTGCCTGCGATAGCCATAGGTAACCACGATGCGAAGCGAGCCGCTCTTGATCTTGATCTGCTTTTGATCTCAGGCGCCCCGTCAAACCACGCTGGCCGGAATTCGACAGGGATTTGGGGGGTAAACCGGCAGGGATGCCGGTTTAGCCGCCCAAATCACTGGCGGATTTCGGGCACACCGAGCCTAGGCGAGGTGCCGAGTGGTGGGGCGAGGACCTTTTGGTTACTTTTGGGTCCTTCCAAAAGTGACCCGCTGTCAGAGCGGAACCCTAGGTGGCCGTTACCGCAGCAATGGATATGTACAC
>NZ_SMOF01000001.1:987108-1037280 GCF_018135665.1 Pseudomonas sp. B2021 | reverse complement strand
CCGCTGTCAGAGCGGAACCCTAGGTGGCCGTTACCGCAGCAATGGATATGTACACTATCCAACTGTGTTGACTGCCAGGCCGCCTTCGCGAGCAAGCCCGCTCCCACAGGTTGATCGCGGGGGGTCAGGTAGAGAAGCGTCGGTTGGCAGGCCGCCATCGCAGGCAAGCCAGCTCCCACAATTGGATCACCCCAGGCCTCGATTACAAGGCAACCGGCGCCCGCTCGCACAGTGTAATAAGCGCCGCCGCCCACTGCGGCTCATCATTCAGACAAGGCACCAACACCAACTCCTCCCCCCCCGCTTCACAAAATTGCTCGCGACCGCGATCACCAATTTCCTCCAACGTCTCAATGCAATCGGCGACAAACGCCGGGCACATCACCAGCAGCTTCTTCACGCCTTGCTGGGCCAGTGCCTCAAGGCGCGCCTCGGTGTAGGGTTCGATCCACTTGGCCCGGCCCAGGCGGGACTGGAACGCCACCGACCATTTACCCTCCGGCAAACCCAACCGCGCGGCCACGTCCCGCGCCACGCTGAAGCACTGCGCGCGATAACAGGTGGCAAGCACCTCGGGGGATGCGTTCTTGCAGCAATCGGCGTCCTTGAAGCAGTGCTGGCCAGTAGGGTCGAGCTTGGTCAGGTGACGCTCAGGCAAACCATGGAAACTGAGCAGCAAGTGATCGTAATCCTGCTCTACATAAGAGCGCACACTCGCCGCCAGCGCATCGAGGTACTCGGGCTGATCGTAGAACGGTTGCAGGATCGAAAACTGCACATTCAGTTGCTTGTCGCGCACCACTCGCTTGGCTTCCTCTATCACCGTGGTGACGGTGCTGTCGGCAAACTGCGGGTACAACGGCGCCAGTGTGATTTTTTGAATACCCTGGGCGGCCAGGCGTGTCAGGACCGTTTCCAGGGACGGCTCGCCATAACGCATCGCCAGTTCCACCGGGCCCTGGGTCCACTGCGCAGTCATCTGCTGTTGCAGGCGGCGGCTCAGCACCACCAGCGGCGAACCCTCGTCCCACCAGATCGACGCATAGGCATGGGCCGATTGCTCGGGGCGCTTGATCAGGATCAGCGACACCAGCAAGCGCCGCACCGGCCACGGCAAGTCGATCACATAAGGGTCCATCAGGAACTGATTGAGGTAGCTGCGCACATCGGCCACTGAAGTGGACTTTGGCGAACCCAGGTTGACCAGTAACAACGCGTGATCGGTCATGCAACATCCTATCTTTAGAGGCGGCTGGACAAGTCGTCCAGAGCCGCACACAACTCAGTGAACTGGAAAGTGAAACCTGCGGCTTGCAGCCGTTCAGGCAAAGCCTTTTGCCCACCCAGCAACAAGCCGGACAACTCGCCCAGGCCAACCTTCAACGCAAATGCCGGCATCGGCATGAACGCCGGGCGGTGCAGCACCTGGCCCAGGGTCTTGGCAAATTCGCGGTTGCGCACCGGGTGTGGCGCGCAGGCATTATAAGGACCGTTGGCGTCTTGCTTGTGCAGAAGAAAATCAATCAGGGCGATTTGATCCTTGATATGCACCCAGGGCATCCACTGCCGCCCATTGCCAATCGGCCCGCCCAGCGCCAGTTTGAACGGCAGCAGCAGGCGCGACAAAAAGCCGCCCTCGGCAGACAGCACCAACCCCGTACGCACCAGCACCACACGAATGCCCAAGGCTTCGGCACGCTGGGCGGTTTCCTCCCAGGCGATACACAACTGGCTGGGGAAGTCATCCAGCACCGGGCCGCTGGCTTCGGTCAGTTCGCGCTCGCCGCCGTCGCCGTACCAACCCACAGCAGAACCGGAGATCAGCACCGCCGGTTTCTGCTCCAGACTTTCCATCCAGGCCAGCAAGGTTTCGGTGAGGTGAATGCGACTGCTCCACAGCAACGCCTTGCGCTTGTGGGTCCAAGGCCGGTCGGCGATAGGCGCGCCTGCCAGGTTGACTACCGCGTCCACCGCGCCAATCACCTCTTGCAAACGCGCCACCCCGAGCACCTGCGCACCACACACCTGGGCGACCGTTTCCGGTTGCCGGCTCCACACCGTCAGGCGATGGCCTTGTGCGAGCCAGTGCTTGCAGAGTTGGCGACCGATCAAGCCGGTACCGCCGGTCAGCAAAATATGCATGGGACTCTCCTCATGTAACGTTCGCCGCCGCTCACTGGTCTATTTTATAAGCAGGGATCAATTTGATAATGGAGCGTGACGGGGGTTTAAGCCTTAGCTTAACCATAGGTCACGCCACACAATCAGGCACGCCAAAACTTATACCAAAAAACAATATTGTACAGCTATTGGTGTCGGCGTAGTCTGTACCCAACGGTAAAACGAGGCCTCCCATGACTGTTCCCATCGCGATCATTGGTACCGGCATCGCCGGTCTCTCCGCCGCCCGAGCGCTACAAGACGCCGGGCATGCAGTGCAACTCTTCGATAAAAGCCACGGCAGCGGTGGCCGCATGTCCAGCAAACGCAGCGACGCCGGCGCGCTGGACATGGGCGCGCAATATTTCACCGCCCGCGACCGGCGCTTCGTCAACGAAGTGCAGCGCTGGCAGAGCAACGGCTGGGCCGAGCAGTGGAAGCCCCAGCTGTATAACTTCAAGTCCGGGCAATTGACGCCCTCCCCCGATGAGCAGATCCGCTGGGTGGGCACGCCGCGCATGAGCGCCATCACCCGCGCCCTGCTCGACGACTTGCCGGTGGAGTTCGGTTGCCGCATCACCGAAGTCTTCCAGGGAACGCAGCATTGGAACCTGCTCGACGCGGACGGCGGCAATCACGGCCCTTTCAGCCATGTAATCATTGCCACGCCGCCGCCCCAAGCCACTGCCCTGCTGGCCGCCGCGCCCAAGCTGGCGAGCGCCGCCGCCGGGGTAAAAATGGACCCGACCTGGGCCATCGCCCTGGCGTTCGACAAGCCGCTGGATACGCCGATGGAAGGCTGCTTCGTGCAAGACAGCCCCCTCGACTGGCTGGCGCGCAACCGCAGCAAGCCTGGGCGCGACACCACCCTCGACACTTGGGTGCTGCACGCCACCAGCGCGTGGAGCAAGGCCCACCTGGACCTGCCGAAGGAAGCGGTGATCGAACACCTGCACGGCGCCTTCGCCGAACTGCTGCACAGCGCCATGCCCGCGCCGTCATTCAGCCTGGCGCACCGCTGGCTCTACGCGCGCCCATCGAGCAGCCATGAGTTCGGTGTGCTGGCAGACGCCGACCTCGGCTTGTTCGTCTGCGGCGACTGGTGCCTGTCCGGTCGGGTGGAAGGTGCCTGGCTCAGTGGCCAGGAAGCGGCACGACGCTTGATCGAGCACCTGCAATGAACCGCATCAACCCCGCCAAACTGCTGCTGTCAAAATGGACGGCAGCTCATCCGCGCCACAAGGAAAAACACTTCCTGGTCACCGAGTTGTTCCGTGACGAAGAGGGCACGGTGCTGGACATCGAACTGCAAGCCATCCTCACCCGGCGCGCTGAACGCCTGCCCTGGGAGACGTTGAAAAACGCTGAGGACTGGAAAATCGGCTGGAAATAACGCGGCCGCACAAACCTGTACAAATTATTTGACTTGTACAACATCGAGCCTATGATGAGATTTAGTTGTACAAGATTTTTAGCTTGTACAGGATTCTTGCAGAGGTTTGCTTATGTCCAGCCATGTGAAACCGAAGATCGCCATCAGCGCCTGCCTTCTGGGTGAGAACGTGCGCTTCAATGGCGGTCATAAACAGTCCCTGCTATGCAGCCAGACCCTCAGTGACTATTTCGATTTTGTCCCGTTGTGTCCTGAAGTTGCCATCGGCCTGGGCATTCCTCGGCAAGCAATCCGCCTGGTCGGTGACCCCGACCATCCGCAGGCTGTGGGCAGCGTAAACCCCGCGCTCAATGTCACGCAGCCACTGGACGACTACGGCCAGCGAATGGCCCAGGAACATACCGACCTGTGCGGCTACATCTTCATGCAGAAGTCACCGTCCTGCGGCCTGGAGCGGGTCAAGGTCTACCGCGACAACGGCACGCCCGTCGACGGTGGCGGGCGCGGTATTTACGCCCAGGCGTTTTGTGCGCGTCACCCTAACCTGCCGGTGGAAGAAGACGGTCGTCTGAACGACCCGGTGCTGCGGGAAAACTTCCTCACCCGCGTATTCGTGTACGCCAGTTGGCAGCAACTAATGGCCGACGGGCTTACCCGTCACCGCTTGCTGACGTTTCACTCGCGCTACAAGTACCTGCTGATGGCCCACAGCCCGGCGCATTACAAAAGCCTGGGCCACTTGCTCGGCAGCATGGGCAAAGGCATTGACCTGCCAGCGTTGGCCGACGGCTATTTCAGCGAACTGATGGCGGGCCTGAAAAAATGCGCGACTCGCGGTACCCATACCAATGTGCTGCAACACATCAGTGGCTACCTCAAGCAGGCCATCAGTGCCGATGACAAACAGGAAATGCAGACCGTCATCGGCCAATACCGCCACGGCATCGTGCCACTGGTGGTGCCGCTGACCCTGCTCAAGCACCACTTTCGCCAACACCCGGACCGCTACATCGCGCAGCAGGCCTACCTGCAACCGCACCCGGAAAACCTCAGCCTGCGTAATGCGATCTAACCCATGAAACCTGCCCTGCTCGACGAACCCGGCGAAGACCTCGCCCTGGCCCTGGAAAACGGCTGGCTGCCGATCCGCGAGGTGGCGCGCCAGACCGGCGTGAATGCGGTGACGCTGCGCGCGTGGGAGCGTCGCTACGGCCTTATCGTGCCCCAGCGCACGCCCAAAGGGCATCGGTTGTTCAGCGCCGAACATGTGCAACGCATCCAGGCCATTCTCACCTGGCTCAATCGCGGCGTGCCGGTCAGCCAGGTCAAAGGGCTGATCGACTCCGCCCAAGGCAGCCCGGAGCCGATGGAAAACGAGTGGCAGAGCCTGCGCCAGCATTTGGTGAGTGCCATCAGTGAACTGGCCGAGCGCCGGGTCGATGACGCGTTCAACCAGGCCATGGCGCTGTACCCGCCGCGCACCCTGTGCGAGCAATTGATGCTGCCGCTGCTCAACGAGCTGGAACAGCGCTGGCAGGGCCAGTTCGGCGCGCAGATGGAGCGGGTGTTCTTCCTGTCCTGGTTGCGCAGCAAGTTCGGCGCACGGATCTATCACAACAATCGTCAACTCCACGGCGCGCCGCTGTTGCTGGTCAATCATTCCGACCTGCCCCTGGAACCCCACCTGTGGCTCAGCGCCTGGCTGGCCAGCAGTGCCGATTGTCCGGTGGAAGTGTTCGATTGGCCGCTGCCGGTCGGCGAACTGGCCCTGGCGGTGGAACACCTGCAACCGCGTGCGGTGCTGCTGTATTCGAGCAAGGCCCTGCAGGTGCCGGCACTCAGCAAACTGTTGGGCGGCATTAGTTGCCCCACGGTGATTGCCGGACCAACGGTGTGCATCCACCACGCCGAGTTGGGCGTATTAACCCAGGACATCCCTGAGTTGTCCGTGGCCGAGGACCTGTTGTCGGCCCATCAATTATTGATCCAGCGTGGAATTGTCTGAATGCATCTGATCTGGCTGCGCACCGACTTGCGCCTGCACGACAACACTGCCCTGGCGGCCGCGAGCCAGCGTGGCCCCGTTGCGGCTGTTTACCTGATCACGCCCGAGCAATGGCAGGCGCATGATGACGCGCCGTGCAAAGTCGATTTCTGGCTGCGCAACTTGCAGCACCTGAGCCAGGCACTGGGCAACCTCAACATCCCGCTGTTAATCCGCCACGCCGCGACCTGGGACCAGGCGCCGACGGTGCTGAGCCAACTGTGCCGCGAGCTGTCGGTGGAGTCGGTACACGTCAACGAGGAATACGGCATTCACGAGAGCCGCCGCGACAGCGCCGTGGCCCAGGCCCTGGAAGCTGACGGCGTGACCTTCCACAGCTACCTGGACCAACTGTTTTTCCAGCCGGGCAGCGTGCTGACCAAGACCGGCACCTACTTTCAGGTGTTCAGCCAGTTCCGCAAGGTCTGCTACAGCCGCCTGCACAGCGCCCTGCCCCGCGTGGTGCCGACGCCAAAGGCCCAGGCCGAACCTGGCGTGAAGAGCGACCCTGTGCCGACGGCAGTAGAAGGGTTCCCAACACCCAGCGAAACCTTGCGTGCCCTCTGGCCCGCGGGTGAAGACGAAGCGCGCCGTCGCCTCGATGCCTTCGCCGATCAGCAGATCAGCTATTACAAGGATGAACGCGACTTCCCGGCCAAGCCCGGCACCAGTCAGCTTTCTGCCTACCTGGCCGCCGGAGTGGTTTCGCCGCGCCAGTGCTTGCACGCCGCGCTGCAAACCAACCAGGGCGAGTTCGAAAGCGGCGACATCGGCGCCATCACCTGGATCAACGAGCTGCTGTGGCGCGAGTTCTACAAACACATCCTGGTCGGCTACCCACGGGTTTCCCGCCACCGCGCGTTCCGCCCGGAAACCGAAGCCCTGGCCTGGCGCAAGGCGCCCGAAGACCTGGCCGCCTGGCAACAGGCGCGCACCGGCTTGCCGATCATCGACGCGGCCATGCGCCAACTGCTGGAAACCGGCTGGATGCACAACCGCCTGCGCATGGTGGTGGCGATGTTCCTGACCAAAAACCTGCTAATCGACTGGCGCGAAGGCGAGCGCTTCTTTATGCGCCACCTGATCGACGGTGATCTGGCGGCCAACAATGGCGGCTGGCAGTGGAGTTCGTCCACCGGCACCGACTCGGCGCCGTATTTCCGGATATTCAGCCCACTGAGCCAATCGGAAAAATTCGACGGCGACGGCGTGTTCATCAAACGCTGGCTCCCGGAACTGGCCGCGCTGAATAAAAAACAAGTGCACAACCCCGAAGCGGCTGGCGGACTGTTCGGGGTGGCGGATTACCCGCGTGCCATCGTCGATTTGAAACAGTCTCGCGAGCGCGCCTTGGCCGCATTTCGCCGGCTGCCTTCGCGTCAGGAGATGGCCGAACATGAGTGACTTCCTGCGCCAGTTCGCCCCCACCTTCGCCACGCTGGACAAGCACAACCTGCACCTGCTCGGCCGCCTGTACAGCGAGGACGTCGCCTTCGCCGACCCCCTGCATGAAGTTCAGGGCCTGCCAGCGTTGCAGCGTTACTTTGCCGACTTGTACAGCAACGTCAGCGAGCTGAATTTTGACTTCCACGGCTTCGATACCGTGGCCGAAGGCGAGGGCTACCTGCGCTGGACGATGCGTTTTCGTCACCCACGCCTGGCCGGCGGCCAGGTGATCGAGGTGCCAGGCTGTTCCCATTTGATGTGGCACGACAAGGTTTACCGCCATCGCGACTACTTCGATGCCGGCGCCCTGCTCTATGAACATGTCCCCCTACTGGGTCGCGTTATTCGTTGGCTGAAAAGGAGAATGGGATGAGCCTTACACCGCCCCGTCGTTACTGGCTGACCGGCGCCAGCAGTGGTATCGGTGCCGCGCTGGCCGTGGAGTTGCTCGACAGCGGCGCCCACGTGGCCCTCAGTTCCCGCACCCAAGGCCCGCTAGATGCCCTCGCCCTTCGTTATCCAGGCCAGGTGCTGGTGGTGGCCGGCGACCTGACCAACAGCCAGACCGTGCGCGAGATCGGTGAGCGTATCAGCGAGGTCTGGGGTTCACTGGACACCGTGATCCTCAACGCCGGCACCTGCGAATACGTGGACGCCCGGCAATTTGACGCCTCGATCATCGAGCACGTGGTGCGCACCAACCTGCTGGCCAGCAGTTATTGCATCGAGGCCGCGCTGCCGCTGTTGCGCGCCGGGCGTACCCCGCATCTGGTGGGCGTGGCCAGCGCCGTGACCTACCTGCCCATGCCCCGCGCCGAAGCCTACGGCGCGTCAAAGGCCGGCCTGCGTTACTTGTTCGAATCCCTGCGTATCGGCCTGTCGCCGGAAAACATCGATGTCACGGTGATCAGCCCAGGCTTCGTCGACACGCCGCTGACCGAGCGCAATGATTTCCCGATGCCCCTGAGCTGGCCGGCCGACAAAGCCGCGAAACACATCTTCGCCAAGCTGGAAAAACGCCCGCTGGAAATCGCCTTTCCGGCCCTGTTCATTGCCACCTTGTGGCCGCTGTCGAAGCTCCCCAACCGCGCGCAACTGATCATCGGCAAACGCATGCTGCGCAGCCCGCCACCGAAGAAGGACGACCTGTGAAGATCGCCATTATCGGCAGCGGCATCGCCGGGCTGACCAGCGCCTACCTGCTCAGCCGTCGCCACGACATTACGCTGTTTGAAGCCAGTGACTGCATTGGCGGGCATACCCACACGGCCAACGTGACGGTCGACGGCAAAAGCTATGCGGTGGACACGGGCTTCATTGTGTTCAACGACTGGACCTACCCGAATTTCATCCGCTTGCTGGAGCAAATCGGGGTCAGGTTCAAACCCACCGAGATGAGCTTTTCGGTGTGCGACCAAAGCACCGGCTTTGAGTACAACGGCAACAACCTCAATAGTCTGTTTGCCCAGCGCCGCAATATTCTGTCGCCGGGGTTCTGGGGCATGCTGCGCGATATCCTGCGCTTCAATCGCCAGGCGCCCCTGGACTTGCAAGAGCAGCGCATCAGCGCCGACATGACCCTGGGCGATTACCTCACCGCTGGCGGCTATGGCCCCAGGTTTATCCGGCATTACATCGTGCCGATGGGCGCGGCCATCTGGTCGATGTCCTTGGCCGATATGCTCAAGTTTCCGCTGCAGTTTTTTGTGCGCTTCTTCAAGAATCACGGCTTGCTTTCGGTGAGCAACCGCCCGCAATGGTGCGTGATCGAAGGCGGCTCCAGCTGTTATATCGAGCCGCTGACCCGCAGCTTTCGCGAACAGATACGGCTCAACTGCCCTGTGCATAAGGTGCAACGCAGCGACGAAGGTGTAGTTATCCACAGCCCGGCCGGCAGCGAAACCTTCGACCGCGTGGTGTTCGCCTGCCACAGCGATCAGGCCCTGGCCTTGCTCGACGACCCCAGCCAGGCCGAACAGCAGATCCTCGGTGCCCTGCCCTACGCCGACAACGACGTGGTGCTGCACACCGACACACGCCTGCTGCCCGACCGCAAACTGGCCTGGGCCAGCTGGAACTATCGGCTGACGGGCAACGTGCAACAACAGGCCGCCGTCACCTATGACATGAACATCCTGCAAGGCATCGACAGCGCCACTACCTTTTGCGTCAGCCTCAACCAGACGCCGATGATCAACCCGCTGAAGATCCTGGCGCGCTACACCTACGCGCATCCGCAATACAGCCTGGCCGCAGTGGCGGCGCAGGCACGCTGGGAAGAAGTGAACGGCGTGCGCAATACCTTTTACTGCGGGGCCTACTGGGCCAACGGCTTTCACGAAGATGGCGTGGTCAGCGCCCTGCGCGTGGCCCAGGCTTTTGGGGAAACCCTGTGAACAGCGCCTTGTACAGCGGCTGGATCGCCCATCGCCGGTTTACGCCCAAGGCCCACGCCTTTCGCTACCGCATCGGCCTGTTGTACCTGGACCTCAGTGAAGAGGATGAAGTACTGGGGCTTTCGCCGCTGGCCGGCACGGGTCGCCTGGCGCCTTTCGGTTTCCGCCAGCAGGATTACCTGCGTGAATTCACGCGCCACGGCATGAGCCTGAGCGATGCCGTGCGCCAGGAAGTCGGCAAGGCCCTGGGGCAAACACCCCAGGGCGCTATCTGCCTGCTGACCCAGGCCCGCAGTTGGGGCCTGGCTTTTAACCCGGTGAGTTTCTTCTACTGCTTCGAGGCTGACGGGCAACTGGCCGCGATCCTGTGTGAAGTGACCAACACCCCATGGCGCGAGCGCTATCACTACGTGCTGCCCGCCCAGGCACTGGGCGCCGATGAGCACCAGCATTTCGCCGTGGCCAAGGCCTTCCATGTGTCGCCGTTTTTGCCTCGCGGCCTGGAATACCGCATGAGTTTCAGCCCACCCGCCGCCAGGCTCGGCGTGCACATGGCCGATTGGCAAGGCACGCAAAAAGTCTTCGATGCCACCTTGAGCCTGGAAAAACAGGCACTGAGCCGCGCCAGCCTGCATCGCTATTTGTGGCGCTTTCCCTGGATGACCGCCAAGACCGGCCTTGCAATCTATTGGCAAGCTTTGCGCCTGCTGCTCAAACGCACACCGATTTTTTCCCACCAGGCCGCCGATGGCGCCTCTCGCACCGCAGTCGGGTATACCAAGGATCGCCGCCATGAAATCCCCTAGCTTATCGGTCAAGGCTAACCGCCTGAACGTCAACGGCATGACCGCTGCGCTATTGCGCAAAGGCGTGTTGCGCCAGCTCAGCCAATTGCGCCACGGCCAGTTGGTGATCATCGAGGATGGCGAGCGGCAAGTCTTCGGCGCACGGGAAGCGCACCTGCTGGGCGAGATCCAGATTCTCGACGCGGCGGTATGGGGGCTGGTGGCGGCCAATGGCTCGATCGGCGCCGGCGAAGCGTTTATCCATGGTTATTGGACCAGTCCCGACCTCACCGCCGTGGTGCGTGTGATGGTCAGCAACCTGGAGGTGCTCGACGCCATGGAGGGTGGCTTGGCTCGCCTGGCCCGGCCGTTCACTCAGGGCCTGCACTGGCTCAACCGCAACACACGCAAAGGCTCGCAAAAAAACATCGCCGCCCATTACGACCTGGGCAACGACCTGTTCGAAGAATTTCTCGATCCCACGATGATGTACTCGGCGGCGCAGTTCCTGACCCCCGATGACACCCTGGAACAGGCACAACTGAACAAGTTGGCGCGCATCTGCCAGAAACTGGCGCTTAAGCCCAGCGACCATCTACTGGAAATCGGCACCGGCTGGGGCAGCATGGCGTTGTATGCGGCGCAGCATTACGGTTGTCGGGTCACCACCACGACCCTGTCCAAGGAACAGTTCGCCTACACCGCGCAGCGTATTGAGGCGCTGGGCCTGCAAGACCAAGTGACGGTGCTGCTGAGCGATTATCGCGACCTCACCGGTGAGTACGACAAACTGGTGTCGATCGAAATGATTGAAGCGGTGGGCCATCGTTTCCTGCCCACCTATTTCAAACAATGTGCCCAGTTGCTCAAGCCCGACGGCTTGATGCTGCTGCAAGCCATCACCATACGTGAACAGCGCTTTGAACAGGCCAAGCGTAGCGTCGACTTTATCCAGCGCTACATCTTCCCCGGCGGCGCGCTGCCTTGTGTGCAAAACATGCTGCAAATCGTCAGCCGCGACACCGACATGAACCTGCTGCACATGGAAGACTTCGGCCTGCACTACGCCCGTACCCTACGCCTGTGGCATGAGAATTTTCGCCGCGCCCATGGCCGTCTTGCGGAACTGGGTTATGACGAGTACTTCCTGCGCCTGTGGGAGTTTTACCTGTGCTACTGCGAAGGCGGCTTTATGGAGCGCACCATCGGCACCGCACAGTTGCTGCTGGCCAAACCGGCGGCGATCAATCCACCGCTGCTCGGGCGTTTCAGTGCTTAAACCCCTGGCCAATGCCGTGCTGTTTCAGTGCGGCTGGTTTGTCTGCGTGCTCGGCGGCGATAGCCGTTGGCTGCTGATTGGTATCGCGGCGCTGGGCGTCCATCTTCTGTGGATAAGTTCATGGACCAGAGAGGGGCAAGTGATTCTGGCCGTGACGGTGCTGGGCACCCTGGTCGATACGGCACTGCGCGGGCTGGGCGTGTTTGAGTTCAATACACCGGGGCCATTGATTCCGCTGTGGCTGATACTGTTATGGGCCTTGCTGGCCACCACCTTGCGGCATTGCCTGGCCTGGAGCGCACAGCCCTGGTGGCTGGCCAGCCTGCTAGGCGCGGTGGGCGGGCCGTTGTCTTATTACGCCGGCAGCCAATTGGCGGGTGTGAGTTTTGGGTACGGCACCATCCCAACACTGATCGGCCTGGCGCTGTTATGGGCCATGCTCTTTCCGCTGTTGCACAGGATTGCGCAGAGGCTGGAGCATTGACGCCCGTCCGAGCATTCATACGCGTCTAGCGCACTTGCCTTACACTGCGCGCCTATGACCAACATCCCTCACATTCAAATCACCGAACCCGTCACCTGCTCGACGTGCGCGGCCTGTTGCTGCCAGCTGGAAGTCATGCTGATCACCGACACTGGCGTGCCGCAACGCTTTATCGATACCGACGATTGGGGCGGTGAGGTGATGCTGCGCCTGGACGACGGCTGGTGCGCAGCGTTGGACCGCGACACGATGATGTGCACGATTTATGAGCTGCGGCCGCTGATTTGCCGGGAGTTCGAGATGGGGGCGCCGGAATGCCTTGAAGAGCGCGAAGGCATTACCACGGCCTACCGCTGATTCTATAGGAGCGAGCTTGCTCGCGAAAAACCTGAGAACGCCGCGTTAAACCTGATTCGCTGCGTTATCGTTGAGGTTCTTCGCGAGCAAGCTCGCTCCTACAGTGCATTACAACGGCATGGTGTAGTGCAGCGAGTAGCTCTCTACCCCATCGTTATTGCTGCTGATGCCGGCGTTGGAATAATGCGTGGCACGAATGCCCACTTCATGCCCGCCGTTGAACCGCAGGCCGAAACCCAGGCGGTCTTCGAACTGGAAGGACTGGCCGATGTTGTTGTCTTCCAGCCGAGTGCGAGAGAACAACGCCACGCCGATACCGGCTTCGATGTAGGGCTTGACCGACTCGCCGGCAAACTCATACACAAATACCGGCGAGAACGACAGGCTGCTGGCGCCCGCACGGTCATCCCCTTCCCAATAGGTATAGGCGCCGCTCCAGTAGCCGGTCAGTCGGCCGACATTGCTCTGCATCCAGCTTTTGTCCCAATCGGAGGTCAGGCCCAGGCGGTAGGTCAGCGTCGAATCGCTGGTGCTGCCCAAGCCGAACTCCAGGCCGGTGGCCTGGGCTGAAACAGAGTGTCCCAACATAGCGGCCGCAATCGCAGCCAAACAGAACAAGCGCTTCATGTGAAACGTCCTTTGCAAACGGAATAATTGGGTTATGTACAGGCTAACGGGCTATAGAAGCCGACGCATAGCCAGAAGTTCAGCTTTTTTCAGTGTTATTTCACGAAATTTTCACGAGCCAAAGCTTCGCACAACTCCAGGATGTTTCCAAAGTGTCGGTAGGATATTTCTTAGGTGACACCGATCGCCGCTGGTCCAGAACTGTGCAGGTTCAGGTTCGCCAACGGCCAGCAGGTCGCGCTCACCGAGCAAGCGCTTGAGCTGGCGCGCCACGGCGGCGCCGGTATCAATGAGGATGATGCTGGGGGGCAGCATCTGCGCCAGGAGTGGCTTGAGGAAAGGATAGTGAGTACAACCCAGGATGATGGTGTCGCAACCAGCGCTGAGCAGCGGCTCGATATAGCCTTGCAGCAGGGCGCTCAAGGCGGGGCTATTCAGGTCGCCAGCTTCAATCAACTCCACCAGGCCTGGGCACGGCTGGGTAATCACTCGCACATCGGTGGCGAAGCGATCGAGCAAGGCGGCGAACTTGGCGCTTTGCAGGGTGCCGGTGGTGGCAAGCACACCCACCACACCGCTGCGCGTGGCAGCAGCAGCAGGTTTGACCGCAGGCTCCATGCCGACCAATGGCCAGTCGGGGTAGTCCTGGCGCAAATCGGCGACGGCGGCGACGGTTGCCGTGTTACAGGCAATCACGAACGCCTTGGCGCCCCGCTCGCGGAAAAACTCAGCGACCGAGCGAGAACGCTCGAGAATGAACGCCGGGGTTTTCTCGCCATAGGGAATGTGCCCGCAGTCAGCCACGTACAGCAGTGACTCGCGGGGCAATAATTGCTGAATTTCTTCCAGCACCGTGAGGCCGCCGATGCCGGAATCGAACACACCGATAGGCGCGCCCTTAACCATGTTGTGTTCCGCAGACGCTGCAGCCAGGGTCGCGCTTGACGCGCAACTCACGAAAACGCGTGGTCAGCGCATCGATCAACAATAGGCGCCCCACCAACGGCTCACCAAAACCGGCCAGCAGTTTCAAGGCTTCCAACGCTTGCAGGCTGCCAACCACCCCCACCAACGGCCCGACGACGCCGGCTTCGCTGCAGGTCAGTTCAGTGTCGCTGCCGTGCCCATACAAACAGTGGTAACAGGGGCTGTCGGCGCGACGGGAATCGAATACCGACAATTGCCCCTCAAGGCGAATGGCCGCGCCACTGATCAACGGTTTGCCAGCGGTTACGCAGGCCGCGTTGACCGCCTCGCGGGTAGAGAAGTTGTCGCTGCAATCGAGCACCAGGTCCACTGCGTTGACCGCAGCGGCCAGCGAGTCGGCATCCAGCGCAGCACGATGGGCGACCAAGGTGACGTCAGGGTTGATCGCCCTCAAGCGCCCCATGGCCGAATCGACCTTGGTCTGCCCCACGCTGTCAGTGTCATGGATGATCTGGCGTTGCAGGTTGGTCAAATCGACCGTGTCAAAGTCCGCCAGGTGCAACTCGCCCACACCGGCAGCGGCCAGGTAAAGCGCCACCGGAGCGCCCAGGCCACCCAGGCCGACGATCAACGCGCGGCTCTGTTTCAGGCGTAATTGGCCTTCGATGTCGACATGCTGCAACAGAATCTGCCGGCTATAGCGCAACAGCTCCTGGTCGGTCAGCACGGGCGGCGTCCCAAAGTGATGCGTTCGTGACCGCCGAGGTCGATGCGGCTGTGTACGCCTTCAAAGCCCTGGTTCAGCAACAAGTCGCGCACGGCCTGGGCCTGGTCGTAACCGTGTTCGAGCAACAGCCAGCCGCCGTCGTTCAGGTGGGCAGGAGACTCTGCAATGATCAAGCGCAAATCGTCCAGGCCATCGTGCCCCGCCACCAGCGCACTGGCCGGTTCGAAGCGCACATCGCCGGCCACCAGGTGCGGGTCATTGTCGGCAATATAGGGCGGGTTGCTGATGATCAGGTCGAAGCGGTGGCCTTGCAGGGCGCTGAACCAATGGCTGCTCAGCACCGTGGCGTTATGAAGGTGCAGGCGTTGGCGATTGCGCTCGGCCAGGGCCACGGCCTCCAGCACGCGGTCGACCGCCGTGACCTGCCAGGCCGGGCGCTCGCTGGCCAAGGCCAAGGCGATGGCGCCGCTGCCGGTGCCCAGGTCCAGGACCTGGGCGGGCGTGGCGGGCAGCAATTCCAGGGCGGCCTCCACCAGCAGTTCGGTTTCCGGGCGCGGGATCAGGGTGTGCGGCGCCACTTCAAGGTCGAGTTTCCAGAAACCTTGTTGGCCGAGGATATACGCCACCGGCTCGCCGCTGCGGCGGCGCTGCAGGTAGCTGGCAAACGTCAGGGCATCTTCGCTGCTGACGATCTTTTCCGGCCAGGTATGCAGGTAGCTGCGCGATTTACCCAGGGCAGCGGCCAGCAGCAACTCCACGTCCAGGCGCGCTGTCGGCGAGTCGGGCAGGTCAGCGGCGCGCAGCAGGCTGGCAATGATGGTCATTTAGTCACCTATCGCCGCCAGTTGATCGGCCTGGTATTCGGCGAGCAACGGCTCGATCACCGCATCCACGCCACCGGCAAGGATTTCGTCGAGGGAGTACAGGGTGAGGTTGACCCGATGGTCGGTAACCCGGCCCTGGGCAAAGTTGTAGGTGCGGATACGCTCGGAGCGGTCGCCGGAGCCCACCAGCAGCTTGCGTTCGCTGGCAATCGCGTTGGCCGCGGCGCTGGTCTGCTGGTCGTTCAACTTGGCCGACAACCAGGACATGGCCCGCGCACGGTTCTTGTGCTGGGAACGTTCTTCCTGGCACTCAACAACAATGCCCGACGGCAAGTGAGTGATACGGATCGCCGAGTCGGTCTTGTTAACGTGCTGGCCACCCGCGCCGGATGAGCGGTAGGTGTCGACGCGCAAATCCGCCGGGTTGATCTCGATGGCTTCCTGCTCGTCCGGCTCAGGCAACACGGCGACGGTGCACGCCGAGGTGTGGATACGGCCTTGGGATTCGGTGGCCGGCACCCGCTGTACGCGGTGCGCACCGGACTCGAACTTCAGCTTGCCGTAGACGTTGTCGCCTTCGACCCGGGCGATGACTTCTTTATAGCCGCCGTGCTCGCCCTCGTTCTCGGAGAGGATCTCCACGCGCCAGCCGCGACGCTCGGCATAGCGCGAATACATGCGGAACAGGTCGCCGGAGAAAATCGCCGCCTCGTCGCCACCGGTGCCGGCACGGATTTCAAGGAACACGTTGCGCCCGTCGTTAGGGTCCTTGGGCAGCAACATGCGTTGCAGGTCACCCTCAAGCTCAGCGAGTTTTTCCTTGGCTTCGCGGACTTCCTCCACGGCCATTTCGCGCATGTCCGGGTCGCTGTCCTTGAGCAGGGCCTGGGCGCCTTCAAGGTCGGCCTGGACTTTCAGTAGGTTTTTATAGGTGGCCACAATGGGCTCAACTTCGGCGTATTCCTTAGAATAAGCACGGAATTTGGTTTGATCGGAAATGACCTCGCCATCGCCGAGCAAGGCGGTCAGTTCTTCGAAACGGTCCTGGAGCACGTCCAGTTTATTGAGCAGTGACGCTTTCATTGCGGTTTTTTATCCGAAGAGCTGTCTGACGCGCCCTCACCGAGGGCAAAGAGTTCCTGGGCCATGGCCAGCGCATCGAGGCGGCCTTCGGCGGTAAGCTTTTTCAACTGAACGCTAGGGGCGTGAAGCAGCTTGTTGGTCAGGCCACGGGCCAATTGCATCAGCACCTCTTCGGCGCCGCTGCCGTTGGCCAGCATGCGCTGGGCCTTGAGCAACTCTTCATCACGCAGGCGTTCACCCTGCTGACGATACGCCTTGAGCACATCCACTGCCGCCAGTTCACGCAGGCGCACCATGAAATCTTCGGCGCCGGTGCTGACCATTTCCTCGGCGGCCTGGGCGGCACCCTGACGACTCTTGAGGTTTTCAGCGACCACTTCATGCAGATCATCGACGCTATAGAGGTAAACGTCGTCCAACTCGCCGACTTCGGGCTCGATATCCCGAGGAACGGCGATATCCACCATGAAGATCGGCTTGTGCTTGCGAAGCTTCAACGCGCTCTCGACCGCGCCCTTGCCCAGAATCGGCAATTGGCTGGCGGTGGAACTGATGACGATATCACTGCGTACCAGTTCAGCGGGAATGTCCGACAGCAGCACCGCATGCGCACCGAACTGCTCGGCCAGAATGCTGGCGCGCTCCAGGGTGCGGTTGGCAACCACAATACGCTTCACGCCAAGGTCGTGCAGGTGACGGGCCACCAGGGTAATGGTTTCCCCGGCGCCGATCAGCAGGGCCTGGCTGCGCTGCAAGTCGCTGAAGATCTGCTTGGCCAGGCTCACGGCGGCAAAGGCCACGGACACCGGGTTTTCGCCGATGGCCGTATCGGTGCGCACTTGCTTGGCGGAATTGAAGGTGGCCTGGAACAGGCGGCCCAGCAAGGGGCCGACGGTGCCGGCCTCGCGCGCCACGGCGTAGGCGGACTTCATCTGGCCGAGGATCTGCGGTTCGCCCAATACCAGCGAGTCGAGACCAGCCGCCACGCGCATCATGTGACGAACTGCCGCATCCTCTTCATGCACATAAGCGCTGGCGCGCAGGTCATCGAGGCTCAAATGGTGATAATCGGCCAGCCAGCGCAGCACCACATCCGCCGAGAGATGTTCCTGCTCTATATAGAGCTCGCTGCGATTGCAGGTCGAAAGGATCGCAGCTTCGCGGCTGTCGGTGAGCCGGCAGAGCTGCTGCAGGGCCTCAACCAACTGCTCTGGCGTAAACGCCACGCGCTCGCGCACGTCTACGGAGGCAGTCTTGTGGTTAATACCGAGTGCGAGGAAGGCCATTCAATATCGCTGATGATGTCGGGAAGCCGACAATTGTCCTACTTCGAAAGATCCAGAACAACCACCGTCGTCTATTGTCCCTATACCTTATGCCTATCAATGCACTTTTGTAGGAGCGAGCTTGCTCGCGAAAAACCTGAGAGCGCCGCTGAGCGCCAGGCGTCCCGCATTATCGTTGACGATTTTCGCGAGCAAGCTCGCTCCTACAAAGGAAAGGCAAAAGGCAGCAATAGTCGTATTCCGAGTGCCCCGGTTATGTTTGGCCGAAGGCTTGTGTCATGATGATCCGACCGCAGGTTAGTCGTCCTCTTCCTATATGAATAGATCTTCCGCGTTGCTCCTCGCTTTTGTCTTCCTCAGCGGCTGCCAGGCCATGGCCCCCGTGTCGCCGGACGCTACGTCGCCGGTGGAAGACAGCACTCCGGCCCCTGAAAAGCCCAAGGTTTATTCCTCGTTCAGTGAAGAAACGATCTACAGCCTGCTGACCGCTGAACTGGCCGGCCAGCGCAATCGCTTCGATATTGCGCTGGATAATTACGTGACCCAGGCCATCAATACCCAGGACCCGGGGATTTCCGAGCGAGCGTTTCGCATCGCCGAATACCTGGGCGCCGACCAGGCAGCGCTGGACACCTCGCTGATCTGGGCCAAAAACGCCCCGGATGACCTGGAAGCGCAACGCGCCGCGGCCGTGCAACTGGCGCGTGCCGGGCGCTATGACGACTCCATGGTCTATATGGAGAAGGTTTTGCAGGGCAAGGGCGACACGCATTTTGACTTTCTTGCGCTATCGGCCGCCGACACCGACCAGGACACGCGCAATGGCCTGATGAAGAGTTTTGATCGCCTGCTGCAAAAGCACCCTAAGAACAGTCAGTTGATTTTCGGCAAGGCCCTGCTGCTGCAACAGGACGATGAAGCTGACGCCGCGCTCAAACTCCTGGAACAGAACCCGCCGGAAGAAGGCGAAATCGCGCCGATCCTGTTGCGCGCACGCCTGCTGCAAAGCCTTAACCGCGGTAAGGAAGCGATTCCGCTGCTGGAAAAAAGCATCAAGAAATACCCCGGCGACAAGCGCCTGCTCCTGACCTATGCACGCATGCTGGTTGAGCAGGACCGGATGGAAGACGCCAAAGTGCAGTTCGCCAACCTGGTCCAGCAATACCCGGACGACGACGAACTGCGTTATTCCCTGGCATTGGTGTGCCTGGAAGCCAAAGCCTGGGACGAGGCCAAGGGCTACCTGCAAGAGCTGATCGAACGTGACAGCCACGTGGACTCGGCGCACCTGAACCTGGGCCGCATCGCTGAAGAGCGCAACGACCCGCAAGCGGCCCTGCTTGAATACGCCCAGGTCGGCCCCGGCAATGATTATCTGCCCGCGCAATTGCGCCAGGCCGATATCCTGATGAGCAACGGCCGCACCGACGAAGCGGAAAAACGCCTGGCCGCGGCCCGCGATGCCGAACCGGACTACGCGATCCAGCTGTACCTGATCCAGGCCGAGACCTTATCGGCCAACAAACAGGGCGAACGCGCCTGGAAACTGTTGCAACAGGCGTTGCTGCAATACCCCGACGATTTGAACCTGCTGTACACCCGCGCCATGCAGGCAGAAAAACGCAATGACCTGGCGCAGCTGGAAAAAGACCTGCGCCTGATCATCAAGCGTGACCCGGACAACGCCATGGCCCTTAACGCCCTGGGTTATACCTTGTCCGACCGCACTACACGCTACGCCGAAGCCAAGGTGCTGATCGAACAGGCTCATGCGCTCAACCCTGAAGACCCGGCCGTGCTCGATAGCCTGGGCTGGGTGAATTACCGCCTGGGCAACCTCGACGAGGCCGAGCGCTTGCTGCGCCAGGCACTGGAGCGTTTCCCGGACCAGGAAGTTGCCGCGCACCTGGGCGAAGTGCTCTGGGCCAATGGCAAGCAGCGCGAAGCCCGACAAATCTGGGAAAAATTCCTCAAGGAACAACCCGACAGCCCTATCCTGCGCAGCACCATCAAGCGCCTGACCGGATCCGAGACCCTTTAAGCTTATGTTCTTGCGCCACATTATCGTTTTCAGTTTCATCGCCCTGCTCGCCGGTTGCGCGGGCATCGGCAGCCGTGAATCCGTTGAAGGCCAGGGCAACCCGGCACAATGGAAACAACACAAGGACCAGCTCAGCAGCATCGATGGCTGGCAGATCGAGGGCAAGGTCGGGGTGCGTGCGCCGAAAGACTCCGGCAGCGGCACCCTGTTCTGGCTGCAACGCCAGGACTACTACGACATTCGCCTCTCGGGCCCCCTGGGTCGTGGCGCAGCCCGCCTGACTGGCAGGCCAGGGCAAGTAAGCCTGGAAGTGGCCAATCAGGGCCGCTACGAGGCAACCTCCCCGGAAGAACTGCTGGAGCAGCAGATTGGCTGGAAGTTGCCTGTCTCGCATTTGGTCTGGTGGGTGCGCGGCTTGCCGGCGCCGGACAGCAAGAGCCGTCTGAGCCTCAATGGCGACAGCCGCCTCGCCACACTGGAGCAGGATGGCTGGCAGGTCGAATATTTGAGCTATGTGGAACAAAGCGGCTACTGGCTTCCAGAACGTATCAAGCTGCATGGCACCGACCTTGACGTCACGCTGGTGATCAAGGACTGGCAACCGCGCAAGCTGGGGCAATAACGTGTCCGCACAAAAATTGACCCTGCCCTCCCCGGCCAAGCTCAACCTGATGCTGCACATCCTCGGTCGCCGTGAAGATGGCTACCACGAGTTGCAAACGCTGTTTCAGTTTCTCGACTACGGCGATGAGCTGACCTTTGCCGTGCGTGACGATGGCGTTATCCAACTGCACACCGAATTCGACGGCGTACCCCACGACAGCAATCTGATTGTGCGGGCGGCAAAAAAACTTCAGGAACAATCCGGCTGCCCACTTGGCATTGATATCTGGATCGACAAAATCCTGCCCATGGGCGGTGGCATCGGCGGCGGCAGTTCAAATGCCGCCACCACCTTGCTGGGCCTCAATCACTTATGGCAACTGGGCTGGAACCACGACCGCCTTGCTGCGCTGGGCCTCACGCTGGGCGCCGACGTCCCGGTTTTCGTGCGGGGGCACGCCGCATTTGCTGAAGGCGTTGGGGAGAAACTCACCCCTGTAGAGCCCGAAGAACCTTGGTATGTCGTGCTGGTGCCGCAAGTATCTGTAAGTACAGCAGAAATTTTTTCAGATCCGTTGTTGACACGTAACTCTTCTCCCATTAAAGTGCGCCCCGTTCCCAAGGGAAACAGTCGAAATGACTGCTTACCGGTTGTAGCAAGGCGTTATCCAGAGGTACGTAACGCTTTGAATTTGTTAGGTAAATTTACCGAAGCAAAATTAACCGGCACTGGAAGTTGTGTGTTTGGGGGCTTCCCAAGCAAAGCTGAAGCTGATAAAGTCTCGGCCCTTCTTACAGAGACCCTTACAGGGTTTGTAGCAAAAGGAAGCAACGTTTCGATGTTGCATCGCAAGCTGCAAAGTCTGCTCTAAAAGGAACCGAGTGTTAGGCACTCGTTGCAACAGATACAGGGGCGTCGCCAAGCGGTAAGGCAGCAGGTTTTGATCCTGCCATGCGTTGGTTCGAATCCAGCCGCCCCTGCCATTTTCTAATACTCATCCAGGTTACCCTCAGCCTCTAGGTACTGCGCGTGTCCAAGATGATGGTCTTTACGGGGAATGCCAACCCCGATCTGGCTCGACGTGTCGTACGTCAGCTGCATATCCCTCTCGGTGACATCTCTGTCGGTAAATTCTCCGACGGCGAAATTACAGCCGAGATCAATGAAAATGTCCGCGGTAAAGACGTCTTCATTATTCAGCCGACCTGCGCTCCGACCAACGATAACCTGATGGAACTCGTCGTGATGGCTGATGCCTTCCGCCGCTCCTCAGCGACTCGAATCACAGCTGTAATCCCTTACTTTGGTTATGCCCGTCAGGATCGCCGTCCGCGTTCCGCTCGTGTGGCTATCAGCGCGAAAGTCGTTGCTGACATGCTGACCGTGGTAGGTATCGACCGTGTGCTCACGGTTGACCTGCACGCTGACCAAATCCAGGGGTTCTTCGATATTCCGGTAGATAACATCTACGGCTCCCCCGTTCTGGTGGATGACATCGAAGACCAGCGCTTTGAAAACCTGATGATCGTGTCCCCGGACATTGGTGGCGTCGTGCGTGCACGGGCTGTTGCCAAATCCCTGGGCGTGGACCTCGGGATCATCGACAAACGCCGTGAGAAAGCCAATCACTCTGAAGTGATGCATATCATCGGTGATGTCGAAGGGCGTACCTGTATTCTGGTTGATGACATGGTCGACACCGCCGGCACCCTGTGCCACGCGGCGAAAGCCTTGAAAGAGCACGGTGCAGCAAAAGTCTTCGCCTACTGCACACACCCTGTGCTGTCGGGCCGAGCGATCGAGAACATCGAGAACTCCGTGCTGGACGAACTGGTGGTGACCAACACCATCCCGTTGTCCGCCGCAGCTCAAGCCTGTGCACGTATCCGTCAACTGGATATTGCACCGGTCGTTGCCGAAGCGGTTCGCCGCATCAGCAATGAAGAATCGATCAGCGCGATGTTCCGTTAAGGGTCAAACCAACGGATCACCTCACTGACGAAAAGCGCCCCGCCCCAGCATTCCGCTGGGGCGGGGCTTTTTTGCCCATATCGAGTTCGGCGCTGGTCGCAAACGCCCCTCGATGATGGCTATTTTGGAGATACAACATGAACGAATTTACTCTGAACGCCCAAGCGCGTACTGACCTGGGGAAAGGTGCGAGCCGCCGCCTGCGTCACGCCGCCAACATCCCAGCCGTTGTCTACGGTGGTAACAAGCCTGCTGAATCCGTGACCATCCTGGCCAAGGAAATCGCCAAGCTGTTCGAAAACGAAGCTGCCTACAGCCACGTTATCGAGCTGAACGTCGACGGCGCCAAGCAGAACGTCATCGTTAAAGCGATGCAGCGTCACCCTTCCAAGCAGTTCATCATGCACGCTGACTTCGTTCGCGTTGTTGCTGGCCAAAAACTGACCGCCATCGTGCCTGTGCACTTTGTAGGTGAAGAAGCTCCGGTCAAGAAAGGCGGCGAGATCTCTCACGTCCTGAACGAAATCGAAGTGACCTGCCTGCCAAAAGACCTGCCTGAGTTCATCGAAGTCGACCTGTCGGCTCTGGAAATCGGCGCCATCGTTCACCTGTCCGACCTCAAGGCTCCTAAAGGCGTTGAGTTTGTTGCACTGGCTCACGGTGATGACAAAGCTGTTGCCAACGTTCACGCTCCACGCGTTGCTCCAGAAGAAGCTGAAGAAGGCGCTGCAGAGTAATTCACTCTGTATTGCCGGAGCTTGAGGAAACATCGCGGACCGAAACGTAGCGAGAAAGCGGGCGATAACGCGGCGTTTACTCTTGAGTAAATGATGTAGTGTCGTCCACTTTCGCCGCACCTGGGTACGGCGATGTTATCCACAACTCCAAAGGAAGGGCCCCTGTCGTGACTGCCATTAAACTGATCGTTGGCCTGGGAAATCCAGGCGCCGAATACGAACAGACCCGGCATAACGCGGGGGCCCTTTTTGTTGAGCGCATCGCCCACGCCCAAGGCATCAATCTGGTGGCCGATCGCAAATATTTTGGCCTGACCGGGCGCTTCTCGCACCAGGGTCAGGATGTTCGTCTACTGATTCCCACCACCTACATGAACCGCAGCGGCCAGGCTGTCGCGGCGCTTGCGGGCTTCTTCCGGATCAAACCCGAAGAAATCCTGGTGGCCCATGACGAACTGGACCTGCCACCCGGTGTAGCCAAGCTCAAGCTCGGCGGCGGGCATGGTGGGCACAATGGCCTGCGCGACATCATCGCGCAGTTGGGCAATCAGAATAATTTTTACCGTCTGCGGCTCGGCATTGGCCACCCAGGCGTTGCCAGTATGGTTTCAAATTTCGTCCTGGGTCGTGCGCCACGCGCCGAACAGGAAAAACTCGATGCCAGCATCGATTTTGCCCTCGGCGTGCTGCCGGATATCTTCGCCGGTGAATGGAACCGTGCGATGAAAAACCTGCACAGCCAGAAGGCCTGACTCTTACCGAGGGGAAACACCATGGGATTCAATTGCGGCATCGTCGGCCTGCCCAACGTCGGCAAATCCACCCTGTTCAACGCCCTGACCAAGTCCGGTATTGCGGCGGAGAACTTCCCCTTCTGCACCATCGAACCCAACAGCGGCATTGTGCCGATGCCGGACCCGCGTCTTGACGCACTGTCGGCCATCGTCAATCCCAAGCGCATCCTGCCGACCACCATGGAGTTCGTCGACATCGCAGGCCTGGTTGCCGGCGCCTCGAAAGGTGAAGGCTTGGGCAACAAGTTTCTGGCCAACATCCGCGAAACCGATGCCATCGCCCACGTGGTCCGCTGCTTTGAAGACGAGAACGTGATTCACGTCTCCAACAGCGTCGACCCCAAGCGCGACATCGAGATCATCGACCTGGAACTGATCTTCGCCGACCTCGACAGCTGCGAGAAGCAACTGCAAAAAGTCGCACGTAACGCCAAGGGCGGCGACAAGGATGCAGTGGTCCAGAAAGGCCTGCTGGAGCAACTGATCGCGCACTTCACCGAAGGCAAGCCGGCGCGCAGCCTGATGAAGAACATGGGCGCAGACGAGAAGGCCGTGATCAAGGGCTTCCACCTGCTGACCACCAAGCCTGTGATGTACATCGCCAACGTTGCCGAAGACGGCTTCGAGAACAACCCGCTGCTCGACGTGGTCAAGGCCATTGCCGACGAAGAAGGCGCCATCGTTGTTCCGGTGTGCAACAAGATCGAAGCGGAAATCGCCGAGCTCGACGACGGCGAAGAAAAGGACATGTTCCTCGAGGCCCTAGGCCTGGAAGAGCCTGGCCTGAACCGCGTGATCCGCGCCGGCTACGAAATGCTCAACCTGCAGACCTACTTCACAGCCGGTGTCGAAGAAGTTCGCGCCTGGACCGTCAAGGTCGGTGCCACCGCGCCACAGGCCGCCGGCGTGATCCACACCGACTTCGAAAAAGGCTTCATCCGCGCCGAAGTGATCGCCTACAACGACTTCATCCAGTTCAAGGGTGAAGCCGGTGCCAAGGAAGCTGGTAAATGGCGCTTGGAAGGCAAGGACTACATTGTTAAAGACGGCGATGTGATGCACTTCCGCTTCAACGTATAAGCGTTAGCTGAACACCCTGCCCTATACAAGAAACCGATGCATTGCGTCGGTTTTTTGTTGCCTCCTATTTCTATCTACCACTCAACTAAAGTCCCTCTACATAGAAACCTTAATCATCCAGATCCGGCGATCCATTTGAACGATGAATCCCTCAACCCTTAAGTCTTCTCCTACACTAAACGCTCAATAACCGACACTAAAGCACTTGAATAATACAGCGCGCTGACATAGTTAATCTTTCACACATTCTCCCGCAGCATTTTCATACTCACAGCCACGATGACATTTTTGATTATTTGCGTTCTACTGGCCGTACGCCAACAGCGTTCTATCAACAGTGAAGTGATAGCGATAGTGGAGTACCCGGACTATGTCAGCCTCTTACAAAATAACAAATGAGACATACCTCCCCTCTGTTGAAGCCTTGGACATCGAGCATACGCTCAAGAGTACTGCGGCGCTCGATATCGACATTTTATTATTAGGAGAGACGGGGACGGGCAAGGATACCTTGGCCCAACGGATCCATCGTTTGTCGGGACGACGAGGTCATTTTGTTGCCGTGAACTGCGCCGCCATCCCGGAAAGCCTCGCAGAGAGCCAGCTGTTCGGCGTCAACAGCGGCGCCTATACCGGAGCAGTGCAATCACGTGCGGGTTTTATCGAAGCCGCCCATCTGGGTACCTTGTATCTGGATGAAATCGACAGTATGCCGCTCTCCATGCAAGCCAAACTGCTACGGGTACTGGAATCAAGGGGTGTGGAACGGCTGGGCTCAACCCGGTTTATCCCGGTAGACATGCGAGTCATCGCCTCTGCGCAGCAATCCCTGCATGAGATGGTCGAGCAGGGAAGGTTCAGGCGCGACCTGTATTTCCGCCTTAACGTCGTAAATATCAATCTGCCTCCGCTGCGCAATCGCCGTGACCGAATCGTCCCGTTGTTCCTGAATATGATTCAAGAGGAAGCCGAGCACTATAAGTGTCTCGCCCCAAACCTGTGCAGCGAGCTGGTCCAACAGTTGCTGTGCCACCCTTGGCTGGGGAATGTGCGTGAGCTGCGCTCCACTGCCAAACGTTTTGTGCTGGGCCTGGTGCCGTTATCAAGCTCACCCTCGAACGTTACAAACGAGCCAATCAACCTGAAAGAACGCCTGCAACAAATCGAGAAAGCTCTGATTGAAGAGTCGTTGCGTCGTCATACCTATTGTGTGGACGAGGTGGCTGCAGAGTTGGGGATGGCGAAGAGAACGCTTTACTATCGCATGAAACAACTAGACATACAGTAGCCCGCAGCGCAGTCCACAGCCACCGAAGAAATTTCCAGACACACCCTTCAAGTAAAAGCTGGAACCATATTCGCTCCGGAACCACATAAGGATGAGCCTGATATATTTAGTGCCTATTGGAAGCAAAAATATTGCAACTATATATCAAGACTCAGACATCATTTCTTAGATATTGGAGTGTCACTATGAGTACTTCTAGCGTTAACGCACAAACCTATCAACCCCCTGTCCAAAGCTTCGGCGGCGGCGGCGGCGAAAACGAAGACCTTAAACAAGAAAGGAAAGAAGCGGCTCGCCAATCCCTGAAGGACAGTATTGAGGCCTTCAAGATCACTGAGCAGAAAAAGAACATCGACGCGATACGCTAAATAGCATTACCGCTCTTTGTCACCAAAGGGCGGTTCCCCAAGAGGTCTATATGCAGATAAAAGAATTCGATGTATTACGCGAATATCAGAACGGCCTCACAGCCCGCAGGCCCCCTGCCCAACCTACGCACCACGGCGAAGATGTAAACTTTTTCAGCTCGTTATTGGAACCCTCGATGCAACGGGCTACCGCCACGTCATCATCGAATGCCCTGACCGACGCTTTGCAGCATTTGGACAAAGCGAAAAATGGCATGAGTCGAGGCCTCAAGGACTTCAACAATGAGTTCAAAGAGAAAAGTCGGGTCAACTATGCCTCTCATCTTTCAGACTCCGTACTGCTGACCCAAACCCTAGTGAAGTGCGTCGGCAAGGGCGCGCAATGCCTAGAAAAAGTCAGTAACCTACAGTAGGAAAAAATGATTCGTTTTCTATCCATCGGATTAGTTTTCTCGCTGACGCTGATACTGGGCGGCTGCGGCGAAAGTGTCGAACTGCATCGCCAGCTCTCCGAGCAGGATGCCAATGAGGTCATCGCGGAACTGGCTGACAAACACATACGCGCGCAGAAAGTACCTGCCAAGGACGGCGTCGTGGTGCGTGTCAATGCAGCCGATATCAGCCGCGCCGTTCGCACACTGGAAGCGGTCGGATTACCCAAGGTCGCCCGTGCCACGATGGGTGACACCTTCCGCAAGGAGGGTGTCATCTCTACCCCGTTGGAAGAGCGTGCCCGGTATATCTACGCCCTGTCCCAGGAGTTGGAGGCTACGCTGTCAAACATCGATGGCGTCATCGTCGCTCGTGTACACGTGGTGCTGCCCGAACGCGTGGCTCCCGGTGAACCCGTCCAACCCGCCTCCGCCTCGGTGTTCATCAAGCACGACCCGCGACTGGAGCCCGACAGCATCCGGGCGCGCGTACGCAGGATGGTATCCAGTAGTATTCCCGGCATGACCACTGCATTGGATAACGCGCAGAAGCTCACGGTGGTTTTTGTGCCGGCAGCGGCTTACCAAGAGCAGCAACGCCTGAGCTATTTCGGTCCGTTCCTGGTCCCCGAGGAAGACATCGGTTTTTGGCGTACCACTGTCAGCTTGTTGGTTATCGGCGCGATACTGACGCTCGTCGCTGCGCTGTTCTGGCGCATACGAGGCCAACGATCAAGGCAGGAACCTGTCGCCCCAGCGCATCTACCGAATGAGTGATCATCTGGCCTGGGCCCAATGGTGGGCCAGTCCGTGGCAGTTTTCGCACCCGGATGCGACCAGCGCTCAGGCTTACCATGCATTACCCGCCTTGTGTCGCAGCCAACCCGCGCTGGCGTGTGCAGCGTTGGGCATCGAGCCGTGCCTGCCTCCCCCTCCCCGTGCAACGGTGCTTGGTTTGGCCCTGGCTTCACGGGAGCAGTTCGATCTGGCGATAGCGCTACTGGAGCTTACGTGCCATCCCAACGTCGACAGCCCCTTGTACGATGAACACCGCAAGTGGTGTGAGCGCCTCGCCAAGGCGCTGCACCCTGACACGCTGTTGCAGCCGGAGAGTGATTCACTGCAGTTGCTGAGGGCATGGGTTGAGCCTGCTGTCTGGCAACGTCTTCGGCTACGCTTGCCCCCTGACCGGGTACAGGCGCTTGAAACCACTCACCTGCCACTCGACGACGCGCATGGCCGGCTCAATACGCTGTGGCAGGCGATTGTCTGGCGTATCGAAGCAACGGGCAGCGAAACAACTCGTCGTTAACTGCAACAAGCCAGAGCAATTGTCTATGTTGACCCTACGCAAAATCGAATTGCACAACGGCGCTTGCGGGCAGCCAAAAGTATTGATTACCCGGGAGATGCTCGCCGATTGCGTTCAGTCCGCGCAGTTGCTGGGTAGCGCACAGGCTCAAGCTGAAGAGTTGCTGCGCCAGGCGGCTGAGCATCGCGAAGAAATGCTCGAGCAGGCCCGCCTCGACTTCTGGTCACGTGCCCACGCGCAACTCAGCGCGTGGGCGCGCCAACGCCAGACAATGTGTGACAGCCTCGAACACTACGCAACATCCATTGCCAGCCGAGCCTTCCACTGCCTGTTGGAAGAAGTGCCGCCCCCAAAGCGTCTTTCGGCACTGGTCAAACAGTTGGTAGCGACGCAAATTCCACCTATCAAGGCAACCTTGGTTTGCCACCCGCACGAGCATGAGCAGATAGCCCAAGCCTTGGCCCGGTTGGGCTCTACACCCTGGAAGCTTCGCCCCGATGACCAGATCAAACCTCAATCACTGCTACTGGAAACAGATGAAGGCGATTTTCGTATCGACTGGGCCTCGATGCGAGAAATATTGTTTACAGGCGAGTAGGACATAGCGGTAGAGGCAGGCGATATCTTTAAAAAAATGTCTGCCGATGGAACTGGTGGCAAACAACCCGCCACACAGTTCAGACACATCTGGAGTAAAAATCATGGACTTTCACGGAAACCTGAAAAACCATCTACTGAAGCAAGTTCAGGCTGATATCAAGCGAGTCAATACAGCCTATAAAGATCCGATTGCGCTCGATGCGGATATCGAATACTTCGGCGACCTCATGAAACAACAAAAGCTCTCTATCATCGCGCTAAACGAACATACGCGCTCCAGGCATACGCTGCTCAAAACAGCGCTGGATGGCGTGCAGTAAGTTGCGAGCACTCCTTACCAGTTGGCTGAATGGCCACGAAGAGCAGCTCACTTTGTTTGAGAACGAAGACGAAATCATCGTTCAACGCGTTTCGAACAGACTGCTGGTAAAGGTCCAGTTGACCAAAGCGGGCGAAGACAAAGCCCATCTGCGCACCTGGATGCGTCTGGGAGGCCCCAGCCTGAGCTATTTTCACGGCGCAGTTGCATTAGCGCCATCCACCGGTGCGCTTTGGCTTATTCAATGTGTGGCGATGGGGAACGGCGAACAGCTGGCGAAGTGTCTCGAATCCCTTCTCAACCAACGCGATACCTGGCGTGCCATCGTCGCGCGCCAGGCGCGGTCTGTACGCACATTCATACCCACG
Source organism: Pseudomonas sp. B2021 (assembly GCF_018135665.1). Classification (NCBI taxonomy): domain Bacteria; kingdom Pseudomonadati; phylum Pseudomonadota; class Gammaproteobacteria; order Pseudomonadales; family Pseudomonadaceae; genus Pseudomonas; species Pseudomonas sp. B2021. The sequence continues at coordinate 1,007,549 of NZ_SMOF01000001.1, read as the reverse complement.
TCGCTGCGCTCGATACCGCACTAATCAGAGACTTTCCCATGCCTGACAAAAAAGACAAGCACAAACGCTTGCGCCCTCACGTACCTGCTTCGACCCACCGCGCCGCCTGGTGTTGGCTCATCATGCTGCCTGGGTGGCTGCTGCCACTGGATAGCGCGCTGGCAGCAATCCCTGCCGAATGGAAAAACACGGCCTACGCTTATGAAGCCCAGCACAAACCAGTGCGCGAAGTGCTGGAAGATTTTGCCCAGACATTTGGTACTCAGCTCCAGGTCGAGGGGCTGCTCGAAGGTAACGTCAACGGCAAGATACGCGCTAATACGCCACAGTCATTGCTCGACCGGCTGGGGGTTGAGCACCGCTTCCAATGGTACATGTACAACAACACCCTTTATATCAGCACCCTGGACCAGCAAGAATCCGCACGCCTGGAAGTCTCTTCCGAGACCATCGCGGACCTCAAGCAAGCGCTGACCGATATAGGCTTGCTCGACAGTCGTTTCGGCTGGGGCGAGTTGCCGGAAGACGGTGTTGTGCTGGTCTCCGGCCCGAAAGTTTACATCGAACAGATCAAGCGTTTCAGCAGCCAGCGCCGTTCCGCGGATGAAAAACAGAGCGTGTTGAGCTACCCACTGAAGTTCGCCAGCGCGGCGGACCGCCAAATGGAATACCGCAACGAAAAAATCACCATCCCCGGTGTAGCCACCATGCTACGAGGGCTTCTGGAACCGCGCTCAACCTCGACGTTTTCGGCACAGGCTCAACGCTCCATCACCCAACCCGCGTTCATTACGCCCGTGGTTCCACGCTTGAGCAACCCGTTGCTGGGGCAAATGCTCGGCTCCACCGCGACAACCGGGCTGAACGGCTCGACCGATACGGGCATGTCAATCACACCGCGGGCCCCGGTCAGCCCAGCCCGTATCCGCGTCGAAGCCGACTTGCGCAATAACGCCATCCTGATTTATGACGTGCCGGAACGGCAGGCCATGTATCGCGAACTGATCACTCAACTCGACGTGGCACGCAAACTGGTGGAAATCGATGCCATCATCCTCGACATCGAGCGCACGCAACTGCGTGAGTTCGGGGTGAGATGGGGCTTTCAGAACAGTCGCTTCAGTGGCGCAGCCAACATGATTTCCGGCAACGCTCAACTGACCATTGAAAACCGCGGTCGTTTCGACGCGGAGATACGCGCGCTGGAAGCCAAGGGCCTGGCAACCATGGTGTCCAATCCATCAGTCCTGACCCTGGAAAACCAGCCTGCGGTAATTGATTTCAACCGGACCCAATACCTGACTCGCGGTCGGCAGAACGCTACGATTTTACCGATCACCGTGGGTACCAGCTTCCAGGTCGTGCCCCGCGTCATCACGAGCCGTGGTGGCCATCAGATTCAGCTGTTGGTAGATATCGAGGACGGTAACTTCGAAGAGGCCAACCCTACTCCCGGCAGCTTCGATGTACGCCGAGGCAAAGTCAGCACTCAAGCCATCATGGCCGAAAAACGCTCGCTCGTGGTCGGTGGTTTCCACGTCACCGAAAGCACCGACAAGCGCAGCAAGGTACCCCTGCTGGGTGATATTCCTCTATTGGGCAAGGCGTTGTTTTCCTCGACTGAACGACAGAACAATCGGCGCGAACGTCTATTTATCCTCACTCCACGCGTTATCGGCGACCAGGCCGACCCGTCACGCTACCTGCCCCAGGCAGACCAGGTCGAATTGCAAGCCGCTCTTACCCCCCTGGCCAGGCGCTCCGACCCTCACCAGCCAGTGATCAAGCGCAGCGACATTATCAGTACCCTGGCGCACCTGGTCACCGGGCAAGTGCCCAAAGCCTTCAAGGTAGCGCCGATGCCCCTGGGGTTGAACACCTTGTGCAGCACCCGCAGCCTGCTGGCGCTGAACACCGAGCGCAGCCAATGGTACGCCGGCCCGCAGTACAACGTAGCCGTGGTGGTGCTGCGCAATCAGTTCAACCGCAATGTGCGTATCGACGAAAAGGAATGCAGTACGTCGCAAACCCTGGCCGTGAGTGTCTGGCCGCGCGCCTGGCTCAAGCCGGGCGAGGAAGCAGAAGTGTTTATCGCCATGCGACCGGTGGTCAAGGATGAACACATCAGCGTGCCTCGTCCCTCCCTGATCACTCCAACCCAAAAGGCCAAGCCATGAAACATCGCTTGCTGTACGTCACCCTGATCGGCGCGGCGCTGCTTGTCGCCGGCTGCACGCCCACCTGCAAGGGCGACTCCTGCTCACGTCCGCAATCGACCAAGGACAAGCTGGTGATCTGGTGGCCGCCACAAATGCGCGTCGAACCCGGCCCAGCCGGAGAACGTCCGGACTATCAGACAGTGTCGCTGGAACGATGAGCGCCCACGGAATCCCGGCCGATGAACGCCAGGTCTTCCTCGACAGCCTGGTGGGCGGCTCTGCCGCTCACCTGAAACTTGGCCCGGGGGTAACGGCCAGCAGCCTGCAAGCCGGAACCCGTCAGGGTCTGGCCCTGCACGTGGCTCGCGAGGCACTGCAAGCTTCACAATTGCAGAACGTGCTGGAGCGGCGTTTCGAGCAAGCCGTGGCATTCGATGGCTGCTTTATCTACATTGACGCACAGGACGCCCTGGTGATCTGGCATGCACTGCCTCCACAGCGCAACCTGCTCAACAGCCTCCTCAGCCGAATGTTGTCGTTGGCCAACCTTGAAACCCTGGATGCGCGTACCCGGGGCTGATCAACGCAGATCAAGCTCCGGCAATTCCAGGGTTTCACGCTTGGCCTCATCATCAAGCTCGCGCAGGGTGCGGTAGATCAATGCCACGGCCTGCAGAGTTTCACGAGGAATGGTCGCCCCCAGCTTGTTCGTATACAGCGTACGGGCCAACCACACGCACTGGATCACCGGTACATCGGCCGCTTTGGCGCGAGCAATCAACGCACGAGCGTCGTCATCAGTCCCTTTGCTCACCAGCAGGGGCAGCGGCGTTTCACCGGGGCGGTAATACAAGGCCACGGCAAAGTGCGTCGGGTTGACCACCAGCATATCGGACTCCTCCAGCTTGGGCAGCTTGACCTTCGGCTCCTCCTGGGCCAACTGCTGCGCCAGGGCGCGGCGCTGCCCCTTCACGTGGGGATCGCCCTCCATGTCTTTGTACTCTTTCACGACCTCGACCTGGGTCATGCGCATGCGCTTGGCAAAGAAGTACTTCTGCATCGCCAGGTCGATAAGCGCCAGCACCAGCAATAACCCAAGACAGGCATGCAGCAGATAGCGGAACAGGGCGATCAACCCCAGGATGTAGCTTTGCAGATCGCTGCTGGCCATATTGATCAACACCCCCAGGGAAGGCCAGATCACCACGTACAGGATCAGGCCCAGCAGTGTTGCCTTGACGATGCTCATCAACAGGTTCATTACCGACTGGACAGAGAACATTTGCTTGAGTTGGCTGAGCGGGTTCAGACGATTGAAGTCGAGCTTCAAGGAGTCCGGTGCGAACAGAATCCCGAACTGCATCCAGCTGCTGACCAGCTTCGTGATAATCGCCACCGCGGCCATCAGCAGGGCGAAGGAGAAAAACAACATCAAGCCTTCGACCATCACTTCTTCCAGCGCCTGCGGGAAAGGCAAGGACAGGCGCGAGATCGGCAGCAGCATCAACTGCTGGAAACGTTGCAAGCTGCTTTCGGCGGTGAACAAGGCGATTTCGCTGATGGCTGTCAGCACCAGCAGCTTACCCACATCCTGGCTTTGGGCGACTTGGCCTTTCTTACGCTGATCGCGCAGCTTCTTGGCTGACGCGGGGTGCTTCTTTTCCCCCGAATCACTCATGACAGCGAGACCTCGAAAAACACGCCCAGGGAGTGCTTGAGGTCTTTAAGCAAGCCCATGCGTCCGACGATCAGGTCCTGCAGCAACGCAAAATACAACAACAGCACTCCGATACCCGCCAGGCTCTTGAGGGGCGGCGCCAGCGTACTCACTTGCAATTGCTGACTGTAGACCCCCAGCAGGGCAACGCCGAACTCCAGCAACAGCAGCACTGCAATAAAGGGAGCGGCGTAGAGCATCATGTGCATGAAGGTATCGCCCAGCAGGCCGACAAATACATCGAAGCCATCGGCAGCGGGCAGTGGGAACCACACCGTCGGTGGCCAGAGCAGATAGCTGTCCCAGATCACCTGCGTCAACGCCCCAAGGCCCATGCTGGCCATCAGCAAAAAAATCGCCAATTGCTTGAACAAGTGCCCGGCTGGCGTAGCGTCTGGACCAAGCGAGGGGTTGAGCTGACCACCGGCCAAAGCGCCCCGCTGGTTGTCCAGCAACGCCCCAACCGACTCGAACAGCCAGAACGGCATGGACAGCAACACGCCCAGCAATAATCCCAGGGCCAACTCTTTGAAGACCAGCCCACCGAGCATCAGCGCCGAGTATTCCTGGCCCGCCAGCATGACGTGAATGGCAGGTGCAGGCAGCAGTGCCATGACCATCACAATGCTGTGCCGCAGCATGCCGCGTATATGTTGAAAACAGAATGCCGCCACGAGGAAGGCACAGGGGTAGATACGCGCCATGGCGACCAGCAGGCTGGGCAAATACTCAAGATATAGCAGCACAGGCAAGACCTCAGTGCAGGGCCGAGCGACCGATCATGTCAAAGGTCACGTTCATCAATTGGATCAACTCCACACCGATCCAGCGGCCGGTCATGATCAGGGTGATCCCCACTGCCACCAGCTTGATACCAAAGGGTAACGTCTGGTCCTGCACCTGCATCAGCGCCTGCACCAGGGAGGTCATGACCCCCACCACCACCGCCACAATCAGCGGCGGCGCCGTCAGCATCACTACCAGCAACATGCCCTGCTTGAATAATACGATGGGTTCCATAGGCCACTCAGAGATAGGAAAGGAACAGGCTGTCGAGCAACCGCGACCACCCGGAGACCATCACGAACAAGAGCAATTTGAGCGGCAGGGAAATGGTCATGGGCGAGACCATTTGCATCCCCAGCGCCAACAAGAGATTGGAGACAATCAGGTCAATCACGATGAAAGGGATATAGATCAGGAAGCCGATTTCGAACCCCGCCTGCAACTGTGACAGCACAAAGGCCGGCGCCAGCAGGATCAGGTCCTCACGTTGAACCTCCTGCGCCATCTGTGCCGGCCACATGCGCATGGCATTTTCCAACAGGTGGGTAAGGATATCCGGGTCACTGTTGCGCAGCATGAAGGTGCGCAATGGTTTGATCGCCTCCATTCCCGTCTGCTGAAGTGCGCCCACGCTGGTCAGGTCCAGGGGCGACACCTTGACGATCTCGGCCATCTCATAGCCTACAGGCGCCATGATGAACAGGGTGGCCGCCAGGGCAATACCATTGATGGCCATGCCCGGAGGCACCTGCTGCGCACCGATGGCATTGCGGGTGATCATCAGCACAATCACGATCTTCAGGAACGCCGTGCAGACGACCAACAGCATGGGCATCAACGACAATGCCCCCAGAAATATTGCCAGGACGACCGGATCTATTCCCTGGAAACTACTCATCGAGAAAAGATCACGCGAGTCATCTGCAGCCCCAGCCGCCCGTCCACTTCAACCAACTGGCCCTGGCCGAGGGGGCGGTCGCCGTAGTAGAGCCCCGCAGTGCCAGGGGCGTAGCCTGCGACCCCCAGCACCGCGCCGGGCGCAAGGTTGCGCAATTCGCCGAGGGTCAGGTTCAGCGTACCGCACCGCACATTGAGCGCCATGCTCAGCTCGTCGAAGGGTTCATGCCCGAACACATCCATCACCGCTGTTTCATCCTCATGCCCTGAGTAAGGCTGTGTTGCAAAATCCTCGTCCACAAACATATCCTCGATAGAAGTAAGGGTAAGACGCGTCGGCCCGGATCCAGCGTCGATCCAGCCCACCAGACGCTGTTTGCCAACCTGCACGTGGCCGGTTCCCGACGCACTGAAAAAGGCTCGTTCAAGCACCAGCACGTCACCGGCACGCAAGCTGCGCAGCTGGTGCATCGACAACCGCAGGCGCCCGAGCGTTACGTCCACCGCCAGCTGAAACTGCGCCGGCATTGGCTCAGCCTTGAGCCGCCACGGCCCCGCCTTGCATAGCGCCAGAAAGCTCTCGACAGACAGCCACAGATAGCCCGTGACGCGAGAGGCGCCGAGCGTCACGCAGAGTCGACAACCAAAGTTCAAGGGGCGGGTGCCGGGCAGCAAACGCAGGTAACCAAACAGCGCTTGCACCTGAGGGCTCAGATGATGCTGAAACAACTCCCAGAACCAGGCGTCGGGATCGTTGCCGGCCTGTGCGAACGTCACCGGGCATTCGCCCATCAAGCTCAACTGCGGTCCTGGCTCACTGAAGGCCAATACTCCACAGGCGGTTTCGAAGCAGAGCGGCTGTATACCCACCGGAGCAGTACCAGGCTCCATTCTCAACTCGCCTCTCGACCCGGCGACCTCGAACGGCATACACAACCCTTGCCCCAACCGCTGCCGGGCAACCGCAATATCGGCTTTGAATGTGGGAAATATCAGAGGTGGCAGCATCATGCCTGCGCCGATTTTGCCAGATACACATTGACGGGCTGGCGCAGGCTCGCCGCCAGCCGTTGCTCACATTGTTGGCGTACGCCACTGAGCCAGCGCGCCGTGTTGTCTTGCTCCGCGTCCAGCTCGACATTCCAGCTCCCCTGCTCCCGGCGGACACTGGCGTTGATCCGTCCCAGGCGGCCCAGGTGAAAAACCGCCATCATCGGCCATTGCGAACCGACGAGCATTCGCGGCGCCAACTGCTCGGTCAACGCCTCGATCATGGCGACATCGCCCGAGGCTTTGATTGCGTTCAGAGACGTTCCATATCCCCCGCCGTCCTGGCCCCCATCGTTAAACAACCGGGCGAACAATCGTCCTTGCTCCCAAGGCACGAGGGCGCCGAATTCAGGCGCACGGTCATCGCGAGACTCACGCGGACGCGGACGTTCAGGCGGACTAACTGAAACCTGTTTCATATCGGCTCCTGCGTCAGTAACTTAGATAGCTCTTGGATTTTTTCCACCTGGCGCAAGCACAAGGTGACGTGTTTCTGCGCGTGGCCGACCTGTGCAGCCTGCTCGTGCTGCTGCTCTTTGAGTTGCAACAACTGGCCTTCTTCACGCCGGGTACCCGCCGATAATTGCCGCTCCTTGGCATTCCAGTTTTTCAGCGCCTTGAACGTCACTACCTGCCCCTGGTGCAAACTCAACAGCTCGGCGCATTGCCGGGCCTCTTCCAGGCGGGTTTGCTCGAGGACTTCTTGCGCCTCCCGGATGTGCTCGACCAGCGCTTGCTGCGCCCGTTTTGCCTCACGCAGCGCACGCTCGGCGCGGTCAGCACGGTGTCGGCGCAAACGTCGCAGGGTGTCGATTTCACCCGGTAACACTTCAGAATGGGACATGGGCGGTCAACTCAGCCAATTGATCCATGGTGGCGGCAAGCGGCGAAGGTTCGCGCAAGTCCTGGCGCAGAAAGCCATCCACCGCCTGCCGACTGTCAACTGCCAGGTCGGTGAGCGCATCGTTGCCGGGCTGATATTCCCCTAGCTTGAGCATCAGCTCGATCTGCTGGTAAGCCGACAGCAAGCGTCGTAACGCCGTACCGGCACGGATATGCACGGGCTCGGCGACATTGCTCAGAATCCGCGAAAGGCTGGCCAGTACATCGACCGCCGGGTAGTGGCCGCGCTCGGCCAGCTTGCGCGACAGGACGATATGCCCGTCGAGCAGAGAGCGCACCTCATCCGCCACCGGATCGTTCATGGAGTCCTGTTCGATCAGCACTGTATAGATGGCCGTGATCACGCCTTCACGGGTCAAGCCGGCACGCTCCACCAAGCGTGGCAGCAAACTGTAGACCGACGGCGGCAGACCACCGCGCCCCAAGGGTTCACCGGCAGCCAGGCCGATTTCACGCTGGGCCCTGGCAAAACGCGTCAGAGAGTCGATCAGCAACAGCACCCGCTGGCCCTTACGCCGGAAACCTTCGGCCAGCGCGGTTGCCGTGAACGCGGCACGCGCGCGCTCCATGCTTGAGCGGTCGGAGGTTGCGCACACCAACACGGCCTTGGCACGCAACTGCTCGTCCAGTTCGTGATCAAGAAACTCGCGCAACTCCCGGCCCCGCTCCCCGATGAGACCGAATACGATCACATCGCACTCCACGTTACGGGCGATCTCGGCCAACAAGGTGGTCTTGCCACAACCGGCACCGGCAAACAGCCCCACACGCTGGCCTTCCCCTAGGGTCATCAGACCATCAATCGAGCGCACACCCGTAGCGAGTGCACGGTTGATCCGCGGCCGTTCGGTAGGAAGAGGCGCCTCGCATAACACGGTGGTCGCCCCAGGTGTGTCCGCTTCCACGAACGCGCCCACACCATCGCCCGCAATCGGGCGACCAAAACCATCCAGCACCTGTCCCAACAGCTCATCACCGACCCGAACCTGATGCGGAACCCCCAACCGCGCAACGCTGGCCCCTACACGCACGCCTTCCAGATTGCCCAGGGCACTGAGCACCGCATCGCGCTGATCGAACCCGATGATCTCGGCGAGCATGTAGTCGCCTGGTGTTTTTTCCACTTGGCATAGGTCGCCGATACGGGCCTGCGGCAATCGGCATTGCAGCAGCATGCCGTTCACGCGCTGAATACGACCGCGCATTGTCACCGGTGCGAAACTGCTCAACGCCTGTGACTGGTTCAGTTGCCAGGCCTCCAGACGCTCCTGCAGCGACCCCTTCACCAGCCCACCTCATAACGTTGCTCGCCGTCGAAAACCACTTTGCTGTTATCAATCAAAACCAGGCGCAGACCATCTACTTCATCACCCACGAATAAGCGGGTTCCTTCTTCAAGCACCACGTGGCCATTCGGACCGCCCACTATCTGCAAGATCTTGAACGGTAACCTGGCATCGCGTACCCGTACGCGACTGATCACCGGCACCACAGTGTCGAATTGCTCGGCAAAACGGTCGAGCATGCGCGCAATCAGTTCCACTTCATCTTGGGAAACAACACCATTGAGGGCAATCTGACCATTGACGATCTGCAAGCTGACACGCTGGAGCAATTCGCGCTCGTTGAGCATCCTCACGAGTTGCTGGCGCACCTCAGCGGGTGAGTCCAACCCAGGTTTCTGAATGACCGCCGGCATCAGCGATGCCTGGGCCTCGCGCTCACCGCTGAAGATAATGCCGACCGCAGCGATGATCACGGCGCATAGCAGCACCAGGCTGACCAAGCGTTTTTGCTGCAACGCGGAAATGGAAGACAGCGTCAGCGGCAATGGCGCCTGGGGCAAGGGCTCCGTTGCCGGCTGAGGCGGTTTGAGCACTGATGCCTGGCGCCAAGGATGATCGGCAGGGCTGACACACAAGCTGACGGAGCCAATCACAAACGGCGTGTTGAGTGCCAGATCGCCGATCTGCGCCAACATTTGCCCATCGCTGTTTTTCAGCAGCCCCGCTTCAGCCTGCACCGACCATCGCCCTTCGAGCAATAACAGGCGTGCGTGGTGCTCGGCGACACCAGGGTCATCCAGCAAGAGGTCGGCGCCCGCGTTGGCGCCAAGGCTCCATTGCTCACCAAACAGAGGCAGCGCGGCCCCTTGATGCGAACCATCCAACACTCGGAGTTCGAACATCAGTACGCCCCCCCGTACTCTGCAAGTAGCGATGTGTTCATGCCAATGTCCCGTACATCAACTCATCCTGGCCAAGGTCAAAACGCCCCAGCACCTTGACCTTGGAATTGCTCCCCAGCTCGGCGAAAGACAACACCGGTACATGGTTGAATTCCTCAAGCAACAAGGTTCGCAAGGGGCTGCGCAAATCCTGCGCCACCAACAACACGCTTTTTATTTTTGCGCGTGCACTGAAGGCCTGGTTGAGCAGGTTGATCAGCGCAGCGCTATTGTCGTTGTCGAGTGCAAAGAACACCCCGGTCTGGGTCTGGCGCAGTGCCTCGCGCAAAACACTTTCGGTCTGCGGTGACAACAGCCAGGCATGCAGCCCATCGGCCTCGCTGTACTGATGGTAGATCTGCGACTTGAGGGCAATGCGCGCATAGTCCGCCAGTGCTTCGGGCTCACGTTCGTGCTGGCCGTATTCGATCAGCGATTCGACAATCAACCTCACGGCGCGCAGCGGAACCCCTTCGCTGGCCAGACGTTGCAGTACCGCCGAAAAGCGCGAGATCGGCATGATGCGCTGCAGTTCCTGCACCAGTTCGGGTTGATTGTTCTCCAGCCAACTGAGGATCGCCTTGCTCTCCTGAATCCCCAGGAACTGCGGCCCGCTGAGCATCATCGCCGTCTTCATGCGCTCGACGATCAGGCTCGTCGCATTGAAGCGCTCCAACTGCGTGTCATTGAGCAGTGGGTCGTCAGGTGGCAGCCAGAGCCAATCCTGTTCGTTACGCTCGGCCAATCCCGGTATGCCATGCTCAGGCTCAACCGTCAGGGCACTGCGCTCTACGGCAACGCGCTGGACCACAGACGCCTTGACCATTGGCACTTCATGGACGCAGAAGCGCATTTCATCATCGGCCAGCGAGTCATCGATCTCGACCTCAAACGGCGGCAATGTCAGGCCGATATTGGCAACCAGGGAATTTCGAACCTGGCGGATGCCGTGAATAAGATCGGTCACCTCAGGCGTGCCGCGCAGGGCCGAGGGAAACTGCAACAGATAAGGCCGGGACGGATCAAACCCGCGCAGGTCCTCTTTGCCATTTTCTTCAGGCCGCATGGCTTCGACGGCTTCGGCTTCTGGCTGCGCTTCACGTCGGCGCCGCCGGTCGAGGTAATAACCCAAGGCGCCGGTCATCATCGCTAGCAGGATAAACACCAGCGTCGGCATGCCAGGCACGATCGCAAATACCAGCATGGCCACCGAGGCGATCATCCAGCTCTTGGGCTCACTGGTCATCTGGCGTGCGATCTCGGCGCCCATGTTCGTGACGCCCTTGCGCCCTTCCGGTGCCACGCGGGTAATGATCATACCGGCGGTCAGGGAGATCAGCAGCGCGGGAATCTGCGCAATCAGGCCATCACCGATGGTCAGCACAGAATACAGCGCCATCGAATCGCCAGCGCTCAAACCGTGCTGGAACATCCCCGTGGAAAATCCCCCCAGCAGGTTGACCACCACAATGATCAAGCCAGCGATGGCATCGCCTTTGACGAACTTCATCGCGCCATCCATGGCGCCGAACAGCTGGCTCTCGCGAGACAACTGTTCACGCTTGTCGCGCGCTTGCCCACCGTCGATCAAGCCGGCACGCAAGTCACTGTCGATGGACATCTGCTTGCCCGGCATTGCGTCCAGGCTGAAGCGCGCCGCCACTTCGGCAACCCGCTCAGAGCCCTTGGTGATCACCAGAAAGTTGACCAGGGTGAGGATCAGGAAGATCACCATCCCAACAGCCAGGTTGCCGCCCACTACGAAGTTGCCGAAGGCCTCAACGATATCGCCAGCGTCCTGTTCGAGCAGAATCAAGCGCGTCGTAGCGATCGACAATGCCAGCCGAAACATGGTGGTCAGCAACAAAATCGACGGGAAGGAAGAGAACGCCAAAGGCCCGGGCAAGTACAGCGCCAGCATGATCAACAGGCAGGAAATACAGATATTCAGCGCAATCAGAATGTCCACCAGCCAGGTAGGCAGCGGCACGATGAAGATGAACACAATGGCCATGATCACCACGGCGCCCAAGACCTCGGCGCGCTGCGCTACCTTGAGCAGTATGCCGTTGACGGTGGACAGCACGTTCACGCCAGGATACTCGAATTAGGAAAGCCAGGGCTTATGCCTTCGAGGCGGGCAAGCTCGTCCATCACCAGTAGAAAGTTGTGCAGCGCCTCTTGGCGTGACTGGCTATCCGGCCACAAAGCCAGGGGCAATTTCAGAAACAGTGGATAAAGCGCATTGAGCGCCACGAGTGTTGTCGTGCCGGCCCCCATATCTTCGGCCAGGCGCATGACTTCATTTGTCACGATGCCGGTACTTGTATAACCCAGCAGGCGTTGCAGCAGGCTTACCGCATGCAGTTCGGTTGCAAGGTTCTGGACCAGCTCACGACAGCTGCACAACACCCCGCTCAATGCACTGCAGCTGCGCAGCCCTACCAGCAAGGTGCGCAACATTGCCGTAGGCACTGAGGACACATGGGCGGCGATGTCGGCCGTCAGGGCGCTGGACATCACATTCAAGCCATGTGCAAAACGGTCGTCACCGTAGACGCCCAGCAGCGCCTGCATCATGGTGGCCAGGGATTGCCGTGTCACCACACTGGCGTAGTACAGCGCGCGCAGCGCCTGGCGCTCTTGTGGATCACCACCCGCCGTCTGCAAGGCCATGGCGATATTCAGGCCCGCCTGTATCTGCCCTTTGAAACGGACCTCCAGCTTGGCAATAGCATCCCGCGCCAGGTCGGCTTCGGAGCTGCGCACGTCGGCCTCGGCCTGCTCTCACACCGCCTTGAGTACCACGAAGGTGCGCGCCGGATCACCGCCAGTGGCCTCCAGCAACTTATCGATGCTGGGTTGCATCAGCAATTGCAGCCTGATTCGACGCGCTACCGCGGCAAAGCTTTCCTGGGCCGGATGCCCCAACTGCTCATAGAGCTGCGCGAGCGCCTGGACAGGAGGCACACGTACGCCAATTTTGCGTTTGTCCAACGTACGGCTGCTGGATTCAACCTCCTGACTGAAGTGCAGGAAAAGATCATCGATACCTTGGCCTGGCTCAGGCTTGGCGGCCGGGCTAACGGTGGGGAGTTCCACACGCGGGGTCATTGGCACATCGGGGGTAGATTCGACTTTCATGGGCAGGCCAGTACAGGAAGAGAGTGCCAATGTGTGGTTAGGCCCGTCCAGATGGTTCCATCGAAACTCGCTCTTCCAACAAGGTGAAAAAACCCGCACAAGCCCCTGGTGCCTTTTGCAAATTACTGCACAAAAGCGCCACGAAATTAAAGTATTTATATATATAAATCATTGGGTTATGTGCAGATTCTCCTTTGGCACAGGCAGTGCAAAAGAGGTAAACGCCGAAACTATTTCGACTGCGTCTACCTTAAGGAAAAATCATGAATATCCCTATTGAAGCCTTAGCTCACCTTGGTGGCAGTTCGCCTCAATTCATGCTCCATCTGACAGACGACCAACAGAAAAAACTCCGACGTTTCATTCACAAACGGGTACTCAACCCGGAAGACGCGGATGATCTTTTGCAAGTGACATACTTGGAAGCCTGGCGCAATCGCGAGCGTTTCAGTGGTACCGCGACGCTGAGTACCTGGATGTGCGGTATCGCGCAAAACCTGATCCGCAACCACTTTCGACGCCTATATGCCAAGCCTGCACATTGCGAATTCGATGAGTCGCTGTGGCACGGACAGGAAGAAAGCCACAGCCTGGACTGGGAATTCGAGGTCAACCGGAGACTGGAAAATACCCTGAGCGCGATCGATCACTTGCCCACAGAAATGCGTAGGACGTTGTATGCCTCGCTGGAAACCGACGGCAGCTACCAGGACACCGCCGACGTACTGGACATTCCTATCGGCACCGTGCGCTCGCGCCTGTCACGGGCACGCGAACAGCTCAAGCGCGTCACCCACCCCCCACTGCACACGTAAGTTGAATTAGTCGGTCAAGCGTTGGGCGACAGGGATATCTGCCCAACACTGTCGGACTTGGCCCCGAGTAAACCTTCAAAGACACCGAGCTTCTTCTACTCCCCTCATCCACGGTGCATTCGCCACCGCCCGTCGCCAAAATCAGCGCTTTGGCTTAAACAGTTGAAAGCGTAGAAAAATTTTCAACAAAAACGCTTGACGCATTGCCGTTCCAAGCGAATAATGCGCGCCACTTGGCTACATAGCTCAGTTGGTTAGAGCATAGCATTCATAATGCTGGGGTCCGGGGTTCAAGTCCCTGTGTAGCCACCAAGTACTAAAAACGGCTTACCGAAAGGTAGGCCGTTTTTTTATGCGCGCAAAAAACTCCCTAACTGTATTTTGACGCCCCCCACCCCCACTGTTAGTGTCCAGCCTCCCCTAAACACGGAGTGCCCCGATGCAACTGGACATCTACCAAGTCGACGCTTTCAGCCACCATCCCTTCGGCGGCAACCCGGCAGCGGTGTGCCCACTCACTGAGTGGCTGCCCGACGAGCAACTGCAGCAGATTGCGGCCGAAAATAATCTTTCGGAAACCGCGTTCTTCGTACCCCGTGGCGACTTCTATGAGTTGCGCTGGCTCACCCCGCAAGTGGAGGTGGACCTGTGCGGCCATGCCACGTTGGCGGCCGCGTGGGTGCTGATCCATCAGCTGGCGGACGCCCCGCAGGTGTTGCGCTTTGCCACCCGTAGCGGCGAGTTGCGGGTAACGCGCAACGGTGATGAGCTAGCGATGGATTTTCCAGCCAAAAAACCCGAACGCTGCGAGCCGCCCCACGGCATGTTGAGCGCCCTGGGACTTGAAACCGCCGAGGTGTTTGGCACCGACGACTACATTGTGCTGGTGGAGAATGAAGCCCAGGTAGCGGCCCTCACACCGGATTTCGCACGGCTCAAGGGCCTGCCTAAACGCGGGATTGCGGTGACCGCCAAAAGCACTCGGTTTGATTTTGTCTCGCGCTGGTTCGGCCCGAATGTGGGCGTCAATGAAGACCCGGTTACCGGCTCGGCGCACACCTCACTGGCACCGTTCTGGGCCGAGCGCCTGGGAAAATCGCAATTGAGCGCCGAGCAAGGCGGTCAGCGTAAAGGCCAGTTGCGCTGTGAACTCCAGGGCGACCGGGTGATTATTTCCGGCAAGGCCGTGCTGTACATGCAAGGCACGATTTACCTGTAAAAAGCAGTACCCCAAGGACAACAGCCCCTTCTCACTATGAACGGAGTTCAGCGCGTGTTTTTGATTTCCCGTCGCAGCCTGACAGTCATCGCCGCAGCCCTGGCCCTCGCCGCCTGCCACACGCCGGTCAACGAACAGCCACCGGCCCCGGAGCTGGGCTCGGGCTATCGCACCGACCTGAGCACCCGCCACGCCGAGCGCCATATGGCCGCCGCCGCCAACCCACTGGCCGCTGAAGCCGGGCGTGAAATGCTGCGTCAAGGCGGTTCAGCCATTGATGCGGCGATTGCCATGCAAGCGGTATTGACCCTGGTGGAACCGCAGTCGTCCGGCATCGGCGGCGGTGCATTCATCATGCTGTGGGATGGGCACAACGTGCAGGCTTACGACGGCCGCGAAACTGCGCCGGCCGGGGCGACGGAGCGCTTGTTCCTGAAGGGCGACGGTACGCCGATGGCGTTCACGGATGCGCAGATTGGCGGGCGCTCGGTGGGCACGCCAGGGGTATTGCGCGCCCTGGAGATGGCGCACAAAAAGAGCGGCCACTTGCCATGGGCCAAGCTGTTCGAGCCGGCGATTCGCTTGTCGGAGCAAGGCTTCGCCATTTCCCCACGCTTGCACAGTTTGATCGCGGCTGACCGCTTTATCGCGCAATCGCCCGACATGGCGGCGTACTTCCTGAATGCCGATGGCTCGCCAAAAGCCACCGGCACGCTGCTGAAAAACCCGGCACTGGCCGTCGTGTTCAAGCGCATCGCCAAGGAAGGGCCGGACGCGCTGTACCAAGGCCCGATTGCCGAGGAGATCGCACGCAAGGTCCAGGGCCACCACAATGCCGGCAGCCTGTCCCAGGCCGACCTCAAGGGCTACGCCGCCAAGCAACGCGCACCGCTGTGCACCGACTACAAACAATGGAAGGTCTGCGGCATGCCACCGCCGTCCTCGGGCGGGATAGCCGTGGCGCAGATCCTCGGGACACTGCAGGCCCTGGAAACCCGCGACCCGCGCCTGGCCATCGCCCCGATGACTCCGATCAAGAGTGCTTCGCCGGCCGGGCTTGAACCGACACCCGAGGCCGTGCACCTGCTCGCCGAAGCCGGGCGCCTGGCCTTTGCCGACCGCGCGCTGTACGTGGCCGATGCAGACTTCACCCCCGTCCCGGTCGCCGGCCTCGTCGCGCCGAGTTACCTGGCGCAGCGCGCCACGCTGATCGGCGAGCGCAGCATGGGCATCGCCAAGCCGGGGCAACCTGCTGGTATTCAGGTGGCGTACGCACCAGACCGCTCGCCACTGCGCATCTCCACCTCACAAGTGGTGGCGGTGGACGACCAGGGCGGCGCCGTGTCGATGACCACCACGGTGGAGGCGGCATTCGGCTCCCATGTGATGGTCCAGGGCTTTTTGCTCAACAACCAGATGACCGACTTCTCCTTCATCCCCGAAGAAAACGGCCAGCCTGTGGCCAACCGCGTGCAACCGGGCAAACGCCCACGCTCGGCCATGGCGCCGACCTTGGTGTTCGACCGCAACTCGGGCGAACTGCTGGCTACCGTCGGCTCCCCCGGCGGCTCGCAGATCATCGAGTACGTGAGTAAATCCCTGGTGGCCATGCTCGACTGGAAGCTCGATCCGCAGGCGGCCATCAGCCTGCCCAACTTCGGCAGTCGCAATGGTGCTACCGAGTTGGAAGCTGGGCTGTTCAGCCCGGCGCTTAAACAGGCGCTCAAGGACAAGGGCCACGCCCTGAGCGAGATCGAGATGACCAGCGGCGTGCAGGCCATCGTGCGCACACGGGATGCCCAGGGCAAGGTGACGCTCAGTGGTGGCGCGGACCCTCGGCGTGAAGGTGAGGCGTTGGGTGATTAAGGTGTTGATCTATCCGTACAGGCTTATAAAAAAAGACCTGCACCCTTACGCCTTAAATCCTACGCGGAGCGCCAGAACTCAAAGTGCCATGTCATCTTTTGCGATAAAAACCTTCTTGAGCAGCCCCATCTCACCTGCGATTTTCTGGCCCGCCCTTTCTTGCCAGAGGCTACGTCAAAGACGTAGAATTTCGCGTGTTCACTCTCATAGAATCCCCTCTCTTCAGCAGGCAATGGCCTGACTATTGGACTGAAGATGAAAAAGGTATCTTCATGGCGTTTCTCGCCAGCCATCCTGATGCTGGAAATGTCATTCCGCGCTCGGGAGGTTGCCGAAAGATACGCTGGAGCATGGAGGGCCGGGGTAAAAGTGGATCAGTGCGGGTCATCTACACCACACAACTGGAGTGCGGAGCAGTCGTCGCGCTACTGATTTATGGCAAGAGCGCCACGGAGAATATTCCGGCACATATCCTGTACAAAATCGCAAAGGAAATGAACCATGCCACTCACTGATAAAGAACTGAAGGAACGTGACGCCAAACGCAATATAGGCGAAGAACTACTCACAGCCATTCAGGATGTCAAAGCGGGACGTTACGGGGCCGTGCAGCACGTTGAGGTCACTCAGGCTGCCGAAGCAAGAAGCAAGACAGGGCTCTCACAACCCAAATTTGCCGAGCTTCTGGGCGTGTCAGTAAGAACCCTTCAAGAATGGGAGCAAGGGCGTCGCGCACCTTCCGGAGCAGCACGTTCGCTACTGCATATTGCGGCCATAAGGCCGGACGTTTTTCGCGAAGTGCTCAGTAACGCCTGATGGCGTTACTGCTTCGGGCCAATCACTGGCGGTTGATCTTCAAGCCCTTGCGCCCCGCATGCCGCTCCAGCGCCAGCTCGATCAACCGGCTCACCAGCTCGCTGTAGCTCATGCCCGCCGCCTGCCACAGCTTAGGGTACATGCTGATGCGAGTAAAACCGGGCAGGGAGTTGATCTCGTTGATCAGCACTTCGCCGTCCGGCGTCAGGAACACATCCACCCGCGCCAACCCGACGCAGCCCAACACCTCAAACGCTTCGATGGCCAGGCGGCGAATGCGCTCGCTGGCTTCATGGCTGATATCCGCCGGCACCACCACCTGGGCGGCCTGGCCGTCGATGTATTTGCTGTCGTAGGAATAAAAACCACTGCTCACCACGATCTCGCCACAACCGCTGGCGATGGGCTGGTCATTACCCAGCACGGCGCATTCGATTTCACGGCCTTGGACGGCGGACTCCACCAGCACTTTCTCATCAAACCCCAACGCCAGTTCAACGGCAGCGCGGTATTCGGTTTCGTCACTGACTTTGCTCACCCCCACCGACGAACCCTGGTTGGCGGGCTTGATGAACATCGGCACACCGAGCTTGCCAGCGGCCGTTTCGAACGAAGTGCGCGCCGCGTTAGCTCGCGTAAGGGTGATGAACGGCGTGACCGCAATACCCGCGTCACGCAGCAGGCGCTTGCTGATGTCTTTGTCCATACACACCGCCGAGCCGAGCACGTCGGAACCGACGAAGGGCAAGTCCGCCATGCGCAGCAAGCCTTGCAGGCAACCGTCTTCACCGAGGGTGCCGTGGACAATCGGGAAGATCACGTCGATGTGTTCCAGCACGCCCTGGCCGCAGGTTTCCACCACTTGCTGGCTGGCCTTGCCAGGCACCACGGCTAGTTCACGGTTGGACTGGTTGAGGGCGATGAGCGCCGGGTTTTCCTGATTGAGCAGGAAGTTCGAGGTGTCATTGAGGTGCCAGTGGCCGGCCTTGTCGATACCGATCAAAACCGGCTCGAAGCGTGAGCGATCAAGGGCATCGACAATGTTGCGCGCCGATTGCAGCGAGACCTCATGCTCAGCCGAACGCCCACCAAAAATAATCCCTACCCGCACCTTGCTCATAACCGGCCTCACTGTTGAAAGTAAGGATTCTTACCACGGGTGGTCAGCGATTTGCTACCAGATGTGCCTTGCCCAACACCTGCACAATCGTACAAGACCCCGGCAGACAACCGGTGCAGACTCAGTTAACGTGTTTCCACCTCCTTTTGTGACAAGTCACCAT
Source organism: Pseudomonas sp. B2021 (assembly GCF_018135665.1). Classification (NCBI taxonomy): domain Bacteria; kingdom Pseudomonadati; phylum Pseudomonadota; class Gammaproteobacteria; order Pseudomonadales; family Pseudomonadaceae; genus Pseudomonas; species Pseudomonas sp. B2021. The sequence continues at coordinate 988,667 of NZ_SMOF01000001.1, read as the reverse complement.
GGGCAACCCCACCCACTCCCTCGACTGGCTGCACCGCGCGCCCCACGCCAGCGGCCTGGACCGTATCGAGGCGTACTTTGCCGGCTTCGCTTTCGACCCCCACCGCCATGACACCTACGCCATCGGGCGCACGTTGTTCGGCGTGCAGAGTTTTCATTACCGCGGCGGTACGACCCACAGCCTGCCCGGCACCACCATGGTGATCCACCCGGATGAAACCCATGACGGCCGCGCCGGCAGCGACGAAGGTTTCAAGTACCGGATGATTTATGTGGAGCCGGCGCTGATCCAGCAGATCCTCGGTGGGCAGCCGTTGCCGTTTATCCCCGGCGGTTTGTCCACCGACCCAAGGCTGCACCGCGCCAGCGAAGTGTTGCTACAAAGCCTCGATTGCCCGATAGACCCGATGCAAGAGCAAGACGCCCTGTTCGACCTGGCCCACGCGCTGAGCGATGCGTCCGGGGCCATCATCCGCCGTAAATCCTTCGACTACATCGCGGCCGAACGCGCTCGTGAATTCATCCACAGCGCCCTGGGCCGCAGCATCACCCTGGATGAAATAGCCGACCACGCCGGCCGTGACCGCTGGGCGTTATCGCGGGATTTTCGCGTGTTGTTCGGCACCAGCCCCTACCGCTACCTGACCATGCGCCGGCTGGACCTGGTGCGCCACTTATTGGCCCAGGGCCAATCGTTGGTGGATGCGGCCATGACCGCAGGCTTCACCGACCAGAGCCACATGACCCGCCAATTTCGCAGCACCTACGGCATGCCGCCATCGCGCTGGGTGAAAATGCTCGGACGCTGAGTGCTGGGTTGGACTGTGGGAGCTGGCTTGCCTGCGATGCAGACACCTCGGTGTATCAGGCGCACCCTATTGATGCCATCGCAGGCAAGCCAGCTCCCACAGTTGGATGTGGTCGTGTTACTGGCATTTGGTCATGGTTTGTAAAAGGCCAGCAAGCCGTGTCCCTTTAAATTGCAGGACGTTTCCGAGACAATCCCCGCCGCCTTGTGCCTGTTGGAATCGATGGCTAGTCTTCGGTCCGTCACTGCCTTTTCAGTGATCGGGTTTAGTCGCCCGGACTCTAATCAGGCGCATGGTCCTCCATGAGGTTTTATGGTGGCTGTGCGCAGGGCACCCTCGGGTGCGCCGGATTTTCCTGATTAGCCGGTCGACTAACCTGCGTACAGCCGCCACCCTTCGTTTAGTCGCGACTGGGCCGGCTTCTGCCTTAATCAGGAGTTACACCATGACCAAAGCACTTCCCGATCCACCCATGGATTGCCTAGTCGTCAATGAAGAACTCAGCTTCGAAGACGCTCAACTCTATATTTCCCATCTGATCAACAGCGCATCGGCCACGGTGTGGGACTGTTGCGATCACCTGCAACCCCACGACCGCGCCCGAATCCATGCCGTATGGCACTTGCTGGAGATGGCCAAGACCGTAGTAAACCGCACCCTCGAGTGCATGCCACGAACCTGAAGACACCATAAACCCCATGTGGCGGGTGGGAATTTCCTGGCCATTGGCCAACCGATTGTCGGGCGCCAG
>NZ_SMOF01000001.1:954466-987068 GCF_018135665.1 Pseudomonas sp. B2021 | reverse complement strand
GACACCTCGGTACATCAGGTACACCGAGGTGATGCCATCGCAGGCAAGCCAGCTCCCACAGTTGATCTTCGTGGCTTTGCGCCTCTGTCAGAGCTGGCGCCCGACAATCGGTTGGCCAATGGCCAGGAAATTCCCACCCGCCACATGGTGCAACGTGCGCAGTTCATCATGCCCTTCAAAATGCCAGTGGCCATCACTGAATACCCGCTCATCAGCATAAGCCGCGACCACTTCGCCCAGGAACAGGTCATAGGTCTGCTGATTATGCGGCTCGGGCAGCAAGCGGCATTCCAGCCAGGCCACGCAGCCTTCCAGCATCGGCGCCTCGGTGTGCTCACCGCTGAAAGTGTGCAGGCCATAGGCTGCGAATTTGTCGGTTTCAACGCCGCGGGTATTGCCCACCGTCTGCACCAGATCAGCCTGCGCAACACAAGGCACCTGCAGCACAAAAGTGCCGGCGCCTTCCAGTAGTTGGCGGGTCCAGGTGGCCTTGTCGAGCACCACCGCGACTTTCGGTGGTTCGAAATCCAGCGGCATGGCCCAGGCAGCGGCCATGATATTGCGCTGGCCGTTGTGGGCTGCACTCACCAACACGGTCGGCCCGTGGTTGAGCAAACGGTAAGCCTTGGACAGTGGTACGGGGCGACGGAACGTAGGGCTCATGGTCGATCAGCTCTGCAAGCGAGAAAAGACCTAAGATACCTCAAGCACAAGCCCCACAGGTCAGCTCGACAGCTGATTGGCAAACTGCCCGACCGCACTCACCACTTTTTGCGCACCGTCTTGAATCTCGACGATCACAGTACCCGCCTCGGCCGCCAGGGCCAAGCCCTGCTCGGCTTGCGCCCGCCCGTCGGCCATCAAGGCCACCGCGTCGCGGGCCATGTCCTGGTTCTGGCGCACCACACCGACAATTTCCTCGGTGGCTTTGCTGGTGCGTGACGCCAGTTGCCGTACTTCATCGGCCACCACCGCAAAGCCACGCCCCTGCTCACCGGCACGCGCCGCTTCGATGGCGGCGTTGAGCGCCAGCAGGTTGGTTTGCTCGGCAATGCCGCTGATGGTCTTGACGATGCTGCCGATCACTTGGGACTGGGCATTCAACGCCTCGATGCCTTCACCGGCCTGTTGCATGTGCTGGGCCAGGTCGCGCATCACGTCCACGGCCTGGGTGACCACGGTGGTGCCGCGCTGGGCGCTGTCGTCGGTTTGCAAAGAGGTGCTGTAGGCAATATTGGCGGCCTCGGCCACCGCCTGCTCGCGGTTGACCTGCTCGGTAATGACCGTGGCGAACTTGACCACTTTGTACAGTCGCTCATTGGCATCCACCACCGGGTTGTAGGTGGCCTCCAGCCACACCAGGCGGCCGTGGCTGTCCACTCGTTTGAAGCGCGCGGCGACGAACTCACCGGCGTTCAGGCGCTTCCAGAACTGCTGGTATTCGGCACTGTTATATTCCTGCGGTTCACAGAACATACGGTGATGCTTGCCTTCGATCTGCGCCAGGCTGTATCCCATGGCGCCGAGGAAGCGGTCATTGGCGGTGAGCACATGCCCTTCCAGGTCGAACTCGATCAACGCGGTGGAACGCATCAACGCAGTGATGAGGTTTTCATGTTCACGCGAACTCTCGATGGTGCGGGTAAGGTCGCTGGAGAACATCGAAAACTGCTTGATGCGCCCTTCAGAGCTGCGCACCGGCTGCACGATTGAGCGCAACCAGGCCTCTTTGCCATTGCCACGCATCAGGCGCACGGCGCCGGCAAAGTGTTCGCCGCGGGCCAGCGCGTGCTTGAAGCGCAGCTGGAACGGGTCCTGGCGCACATGGGCTGGCACCAGGTCTTCGATCGCGCGCCCGACAATTTCACTCAACGAATAAGCCAATTCCTGCAGGAAGTTGGCATTGGCCCACTCCACACGGCCTTCAGGGTCCAGTGTCAGGCAGAGCATTTCGTTTTCCAGGCTCTCTTTCACCTGGAGCAAGCTCGACAATTCTTCGCGCAGAGCGGTCAGCTCCTGCTTCAGGCCGGTATTGAACATGGGGCACCGTTAGGCAAGTGAGGTGGGTGTTCTAACTTGCATCGGCGCTGCCGGGGTTTTCTGAAGAGCGCTTGAGCCCTGGGCCGAACTATATTTTCAACCGCCATTGTTACGGCATACGCCCATGACCTGATATTCCAGGGTATTGAGCTTGCCGCTGGAGTCTTCATAGGTCATGCGCGACGGCACGACGTTGCACGAGCGGATCGGCGGCGTCACGTTGACGACCTTGGCAATGTCCAGGTCCATGCCATAGCGGTAAGCCTGGACCTCGGGCACCGGCTTGCCTTTTTTGATCGCGTAGGCGGCCATGGCTTTCTCATTGCGCTCCATCATCAGGGCAAAGGTGCGATCCCCGCCCCCTTCGGCCAGCGCGCCAAATGACAACACAGCCGTTAATACAGCCACACCTACTTTATAAAAGTTCATTGCGGTTTCCTCGACTGAAAAGTTCAGTGTCGAGATTAACCAACCCACCCTGACGCCAGGTTCACCAGAACATTACTTATTTGTTAGATGGCCGTTAGTTTCCAGAATTGTAATCTTCGCGCCATGCAGCTGTTATCCGTCGTTTGCAACTATCAGCCAGGGCCAGATCAATAAGAACGCCCGCCTCTATAAGAAGCTGATAACTGCCATCACCGAGGAGCGCATCATGAGCATTCGTCATTACACCCTTCCCTTTTCACTGATGGCTGCACTGCCCATGGCCGCCATGGCGGTGGAGGACAAGCCCGAGGGTTTTATCGAGGGCAGTCGCATCAACGTGCTGGCACGCAATTTCTACTTCAACCGCGATGACCGCAAAGGCCAGTCCAGCCCCACTGGCAATGGTTACTCAGAAGCCTGGGCCCAGGGCTTTATTGGCAAATTCGAATCCGGTTTTACCCAGGGCACCGTGGGTTTTGGTCTGGACGCGTTCGCCATGTACGGCCTTACGCTTGACTCGGGCAGCGGCCGCAGCGGCGGCAAAGGCTCGTTCGGCGTGCTCCCGGTGAACAGCGACAACCAGCCGGAAAACAGCTACAGCAAAATCGGCGGCGCGGCAAAACTGCGCGTGCTGGACACGGTGATCAAGGCCGGCGACGTGTTCCCACTCACCCCGGTGGTGGCCTACGGCGACTCTCGCCTGTTGCCCGAGAGCTTTCGCGGCGTCACCCTGCAAAACACCAGCCTGGAAGGCTTGAGCCTGCAAGGCGGGCGCCTGAGCGGCATGAGCCAGCCCAGTGAAAGCGGCATGAACAAAGGCTTTGCCACCTTCTATGCAGGCAAGGTCGACTCGCCCTGGATCGCCTACTTCGGCGGTGACTATCAGCTCAACAGCCACCTGGGCTTTAGCCTGTACAGCAGCCGCTTGAAGGACGCCTGGGACCAGTACTACTTCGGCAGCAATGCCAATTACGCATTGACCGACGACATGTCATTGTTCGGCGACTTCAACTACTACAAGGCCGTGGACGAAGGCCAGAAACGGCTCGGCGAGTTCGACAACAACATCTGGAGCGCCAGGCTCGGGGTCAAGGTCGGTGCCCACAGCCTGGCCGTGTCCCACCAACGTAACAACGGCGACGATGATTTCGACTACCTGCGCCAGTCAGACTCGATCTTCCTCAATAACTCGATCCAGTACAGCGACTTCAACGCGCCCAAGGAGCGCTCATGGATGGTGCGCTACGACCTGGACATGCAGGCGTTCGGCATTCCCGGCCTGTCGTTCATGACCCGCTACGGCAAAGGCACCGGCGCCGACTACAGCAACGCCAATGCCGTGTATATGCGCCGCGATGCAGCGGGCAACCCCTTGACCGATCAACGCCGTTGGGAACGGGATATCGAGGCCAAGTACGTGGTGCAAAGTGGGCGTTTGAAGGATTTGTCCCTACGCGTGCGCCAGGCCACCGTGCGCTCCAGTGCGTTCGAGTCAGACCTGGAAGAAGTTCGTCTGATTGCCGAATACCCCTTGGTCGTGTTGTAGCCCTTACATTCGCTCGCGATTAACTAACATCTGTTCACAAATAGCCGGTTATCAGAATTGTAATATTGGCCTCAGCTTCTCGTTAAGTGGAACTTTCTATACTCGCTTCAACTTATTCACCCGAGCACATTCATCTCTGAAGCTTTTGTGTAGCTCCTTTGGAAAGAGATGAATTTTTAACGCCCCGCTTGGGGCGTTTTTTTTGCCTGCTGCTCCATGCGGCCGATGGTCGCAGTTGACCCTGAAGTTACTTTAGCCTTCAGACTTTTCCTACTCCGATAACCGCCGCCATAGGGACATGGGCGCCTTCTCTCCCCTAATTCAAGAGGTAACCCCCCCATGCGTATTCTTGTGGTTGAAGACGAGCAGAAAACCGCCGACTACCTGCAACAGGGCCTGAACGAAAGTGGCTACGTGGTCGACTGCGCCGCCAATGGCATCGACGGCCTGCACCTGGCCGGGCAACACGCCTATGAACTGGTGATTCTGGACGTCAACCTGCCGGGCAAGGATGGCTGGCAAGTACTGGAAGAATTGCGCCGCAATGGTACCCAGCGCGTGATGATGCTCACCGCCCGTGGCCGGCTGGCTGACAAGATCAAGGGCCTGGACATGGGCGCCGACGACTACCTGGTCAAGCCGTTCGAGTTTCCCGAACTGCTGGCACGGGTGCGCACCCTGATGCGCCGCAGCGAGCACATTCCACAGCCGGAAGTGTTCCGCGTCTCGGACCTGGAACTGGACCCGCGTCGCCACCGCGCTTATCGCGGCGCCCGGCGCATCGACCTGACCACCAAGGAGTTCGCCCTGCTGCAAGTACTGATGCGCCAGGCCGGCGAAGTGCTGACCCGCACGCAGATTATTTCCCTGGTGTGGGACATGAATTTCGACTGCGACACCAATGTGGTGGAAGTCTCCATCAGCCGCCTGCGCGCCAAGGTGGATGACCAGAGCGAGGTCAAGCTGATCCACACCATTCGTGGCGTGGGCTACGTGCTGGAAGCACGCCCATGAAGACCGGCAGCCTGTCGATGCGCTTGGGCCTGACGGTCAGCCTGATGGGCGCGGGCCTGGTGCTGCTGCTGGCAACCCTGGCCTACCTGGCCCTCACCCATGAGCTGGAAAAACTCGCGCGCAAGAACCTGGAAAGCAAGATGGAACAGATCCAGCACAGCCTGGCCCTGGGCCTGGATGCCCACGGTATTCGCGCTCGCCCACACTCACTGATGGACCTGGTGATGGGCCACGACAACTTCCACCTGACCATTGTCGGCACCGCGCCCGATAACAGCGTGCTGCTGAACGTCGGCAGCAAGCCCCAGGAACCGCTGCTCACTGACTTCAAACCACGGGAAACCCTTGGTTACCTCAATTGGGTCGACAGCTACGGCAACCAGATACTCAGTGCCTCCAGCTTGATGCGCCTGGCCAACGGTGAACGTGTGCGGGTGCTGCTGTCCCTGGACCGCATGGACGATCAGGCGTTGCTCAGTGCCTACCTGCGCGCCACGCTGATTGCGCTGCCGCTGCTGTTGATACTGATTGGCATGGGTGCCTGGTGGCTGGTGCAACGTGGCCTGGCGCCGTTGAAGCAGTTCAGCCAGGTGGCGGCGAAAGTCACCACCCAAGACCTCACCCATCGCTTGTCCGTAGACAACCTGCCCCACGAACTGGGTGAACTGGCCCACGGCATCAACGTGATGCTCGACCGCCTGGATGCCGGGGTGCAGCAACTCTCGCAGTTCTCCGACGACTTGGCCCACGAACTGCGCGCGCCGCTGACCAACCTGATGGGCAAGGCCCAGTTGACCCTGTCGCGCCAACGCCCACCGCAGGAATACAAGGCGGTGCTGGAGTCCAGCACCGAAGAGCTCGAACGCCTGGCGCGGATTGTCAGCGACATGCTGTTTCTGGCGCAGGTCAGCCACCCGGCGGCGCGGGCCTCATTCACCGAGGTGTCCCTGGCGCAGGAAGCCCAGCGCGTGATGGAGTTGTTTGCCCTGAGTGCCGAAGACAAACACGTCACCCTGAGCCTGCGTGGCGATGCCTGGGTGACGGGCGACCGCCTGATGATCCAGCGGGCGATTTCCAACTTGCTCTCCAATGCCATTCGCCACACACCCGAGGCCTCTACCGTGTTGCTGTTGGTGGAGACCTACGAGCAGAGCGTATCGCTGTCGGTGGGCAACCCAGGGCGTGGCATTGAAGCGCACCACCTGCCGCACCTGTTCGAACGCTTCTACCGCGCCGACAGCAGCCGTACCCGTGCAGAGGGCGGCACCGGGCTGGGACTGGCCATTGTGAAATCGATCATGCATTTGCATCAGGGGCATGCTCATGTCACCAGCCAGGCTGGACGTTTTACGCGGTTCAGCCTTGTGTTTCCTTCGAAGCCAGCCTAGGCCCAATGTAGGAGCGAGCTTGCTCGCTCCTACAGAGGGTAAGCCCGCACATTGCGGCGTTTTCACGGTTGTCAGGCGGTCTCTTCATCGCGGCGATGAGCCCACTGGTACAACGCCGGCAGCACCAGCAAGGTCAGCAAGGTCGAAGAAATAATCCCGCCAATCACCACCGTCGCCAACGGGCGCTGCACTTCGGCGCCGGTGCCGGTGGCGAGGGCCATGGGGATAAAGCCCAGGGACGCCACCAGCGCCGTCATCAGCACCGGGCGCAGGCGGGTCAACGCGCCTTCGTGGATCGCCACCGATAATGAGCGGCCTTCCTCGCGCAGGTTTCGGATGAAGGCAATCATCACCAGGCCATTAAGCACCGCCACGCCCGACAAGGCGATAAAGCCCACCCCCGCTGAAATCGACAACGGAATATCGCGCAGCCACAGGGCCATGATCCCGCCGGTGAGCGCGAAGGGGATGCCGGTAAACACCAGCAGGCCGTCCTTGAGGTTGTTGAACATCATGAACAGCAACCCGAACACCAACAGCAAGGCCACCGGCACCACGATGCGCAAGCGTTCAGAAGCCTCCTTCAACTGTTCGAACTGGCCGCCCCAGGTGGTCCAGTAACCGGCAGGGACCTTCACCTGGGTGGTGATGGCGGCTTCGGCCTCCTCGACAAACGAGCCAATATCGCGCCCACGCACGTTGGCGCTGACGATCACCAGGCGCTTGCCGTTCTCGCGGCTGATCTGGTTGGGGCCCAGCACCAGGTCGAGGCTGGCAACCTGGGACAAGGCGATAAAGCCCAACTGCCCCGAGGTACTACTCGCCAGCGCCGGCACCGGGATCAACAGCCGTGACAAGCCGTCGATATCGGTGCGCAACGTGTCGGACAAGCGCACCACCATGTCAAAACGCCGATCGCCCTCGTACAACGTACCGGCCTGGCGCCCACCGACCGCGACGGCGATGGTGTCCTGCACATCACCCACATTCAGGCCAAAGCGAGCGGCCTTGTCGCGGTCGATATTGATGGTCAGCACCGGCAGGCCGGAGGTCTGTTCCACCTTCACTTCCGAGGCGCCGTTGAGCTTTTGCAAGGTCTCGGCGATTTCCCCGGCAGTCTGGTTGAGCACCGCCATATCGTCGCCAAACACCTTCACCGCCACGTCGCTGCGCACCCCGGAAATCAGCTCGTTGAAGCGCAACTGGATCGGCTGCGACAGCTCATACACGCTGCCCGGCACAATCGCGCTGGCCCGTTGGATATCGGCGATGATTGCCTCGCGGGACTTCTTCGGGTTCGGCCATTGGTCCTTGGGTTTGAGCATCACGTAGCTGTCGGAGATATTCGGCGGCATCGGGTCGGAGGCAATTTCCGCCGTACCGGTGCGCGCAAACACCCGCTCGATTTCCGGCACTTGGGCCAGCAAGGTTTTTTCCAGTTGCTGCTGCATCTGTACCGATTGCGTCAGGCTGGTGCCGGGCACACGCAGCGCCTGTTGGGCAAAGTCGCCTTCGCTAAGGCTGGGGATAAACTCACTGCCCATGCGGCTGGCAACCAGGCCCGAGACGACGATGGTCAAAGCGGCCAAGCCGAACACCAGGGGCCGACGCACCATCACCCAGTTGAGCACCGGGTCATACACCCGGCGCGCACTGCGCATCACAATGTTTTCTTCTTCCTTGACCTTGCCGGTGACGAACAACGCAATCGCCGCCGGTACGAAGGTCACCGACAAAATCATCGCGCCGAGCAAGGCAATCACCACCGTGAAAGCCATGGGGTGGAACATCTTCCCGGCCACGCCCGTGAGAGCGAAGATCGGCAGGTACACCACCATGATGATCAACTGCCCGAAGATCAGCGCGCGTCGCGCCTCCTTGGCCGCGGCGAACACTTCGTGCAGGCGTTCACTGCGGGTCAGCAACCGGCCATGACGGTGTTGCGCGTGGGCCAGACGGCGGATGGCGTTCTCGACGATCACCACCGCGCCATCAACGATGATGCCGAAGTCCAGCGCGCCCAGGCTCATCAGGTTGGCGCTGACTTTGTTGGTGAACATGCCGGTGAAGGTGAACAGCATCGCCAGCGGAATCACCATCGCCGTGATCAGCGCCGCACGGATGTTGCCCAAAAACAGGAACAACACCGCCACCACCAGCAACGCACCTTCGAAGAGGTTTTTCTTCACCGTGGCGATGGCTTTTTCCACCAGGTTGGTGCGGTCGTAGACGGTGACGGCCACCACACCTTCGGGCAGCGAGCGGTTGATCTCCTCAAGCTTTTTCGCCACCGCCTGGGACACACTGCGGCTGTTCTCACCGATCAACATGAACACCGTGCCCAGCACCACTTCACGGCCATTTTCGGTGGCGGCGCCGGTGCGCAGCTCGCGGCCAATGTCGACCTGGGCCACATTGCGCACGCGGATCGGCGTGCCGTCCGAGGTGGTGATGACAATGTTGGCGATGTCGTCGATAGACGCCACCTGGCCCGGCGCGCGGATCAACAACTGTTCGCCGCTGCGCTCGATGTAGCCGGCGCCGACGTTGGCGTTGTTACGCTCCAGCGCGGTGACCAGATCGTTGAGGGTCAGGTTGTAAGCGGCCAGGCGCTTGGGGTCTGGCGCAATCTGGTATTCCTTGGCGAAGCCGCCGATGGTATTGATCTCGGCCACGCCTGGCACGTTGCGCAATTGCGGCTTGATGATCCAATCCTGGATCACCCGCAGGTCGGTGGGAGTGTAGGGCGTGCCGTCCTCTTTGCGCACACCGTCCTCGGCTTCGACGGTCCACAGGAAAATTTCCCCAAGGCCGGTGGAAATCGGCCCCATCGCGGTTTCGATGCCGTCGGGCAATTGCTCGCGCGCCACTTGCAGACGCTCGTTGACCAGTTGGCGGGCAAAGAACAGGTCGGTGCCGTCCTTGAAAATCACCGTGACCTGGGACAAACCGGAACGCGACAGCGAACGCGTCTGCTGCAGGCCCGGCAGGCCGGCCATGGCCGTCTCGATGGGAAAGGTAATGCGCTGCTCGGTTTCCAGCGGCGAAAAACCGGCAGCCGCCGAGTTGATCTGCACCTGTACGTTGGTGATGTCAGGTACCGCGTCGATGGGCAGTTTCTGATAGCTGGCGATGCCGAGACCGGCCATCAACAGCACCGCCAGCAACACGATGATGCGCTGCTCGATGGCGAATTGGATAAGGCGCTCAAACATGGGGAATCACTCGCAGGATCAATGGGCGTGTTCGGCCGAGCCTTTGCCCAGTTCGGACTTGAGGATGAAGCTGCCAGCCGTCGCCACCTGCGCGCCGGCCTCCAGACCTTTGCGCACTTCGACGTAGCCGTTTTCACTGACGCCCAGTTCAAGATGGCGGGTGATAAAGCCGTCCGCCGTGCGCACAAACACCGAGGGTTTGTCCTCGACGGTCTGGATAGCGGTTTGCGGTACGGTCACCTTGGCCTGGTAGGTATCGGTGGCCACTTGCACGGCCACGAACAAGCCCGGGCGCCAGGCGTCGTCGGGGTTGGGGACCGTCACGCGCACGGTGGCGGTGCGTGTCTGTTCGCCGAGCAAGTTGCCGACATAGGCCACCGTGCCCAGCACTTCGGTGCCCATTTCCGTCGAGCTGACTTTCACCGGCTTGCCCACGCGAACTTTGTTCAAGTCCTTGGGAAACACGCCGAAGGTGACCCACACCTGGGACAGGTCCGAGAGGGTGAAGGCATTGCTGGTTTCACTGACCACCTCGCCCACCCCCAGGTGTTTTTCCACCACCACACCGGCGAAGGGCGCACGCAGTTCATAACGATTGCCGCCGGCCAATACCGCGCTGCCGCTGAGCGCAGTCATTTTTTGCCGCGCATTGTTCAGGGCGATTTCGGCTTCTTGCAGGGTCTGCCGCGCCAGCAGGTAATCCTGCTCGGCAGAGATTTTGTCCTGCCACAACTGACGCTCGCGCTGGAAGGTGGTGCGCGCCAGTTCGACCCGGCGTTCGCTGGCCGCCAATTCGCTGCGCTGGTCGGAAATCTGCTGGCTGGCGATCACCGCCAACAGTTCGCCCTTCATCACCGACTGGCCCAGGTTGACCTTCACCGCCTCCACCACGCCCGCTGCGCGGGGCACGATGTGGGAGGTGCGGTCTTCATCAAAACGCACCTCGCCCGGCAGCGTCAGCACGGTGCTGATGGCGCGCGGTTGCGCCTGGGCCAATTGGATGCCGGCGGCTTGAATCTGCTGCTCGGTGAGTTCGAGCTTGCCCTCTTCTTCCTCGGCGTGGGCGAAGCCCGATAGCATCAGGCCCAGGGCGACGGCGAGCGCCATGCCATGTGTTTTGTTCATCAGGAGACTCCAGGAAAAATCAAAAGCGGGCGAGGTCGCCGTAAATGCGTTCGATGCGAACCCAGGCCTCGGTGGCCTGGGCGGTGGCTGCGAGGTATTGGGTGCGGGCCGCGATCAAAGTGCGCTGAGCGTCGAGCACGTCGAGGAAGTTGAACTTGCCCATCTCGAAGCCGCGGGTGGCGCTGTCTACCGCACTTTGTGCGGCGGGCAGGATCTGCTGGTTGAACGCACGCACTTCGGTGTTCGCGGTTTGCCACAGGTCCAGGGCCTGGCGGGTTTCGGTACGCAGGCGCAACTCGGCGGCGTTGCGCAAGTCACGGGCCTGGTCGGCGCGTCGAGTGGCCGCGAGGATGTTGCCCTGGTTGCGGTTGAACAGCGGAATGGGCATCGACACGCCCACCAGGTTCACCCGTTCGCGCACACTGGCGTCGTATTGGCTGCCGATGGACACATCCAGGTCCGGAATGCGCTGGGCTTTTTCCAGGCCCACGCTGGCTTCGTTCTGCACAATGTTGAGTTCGGCCAGGCGCAGTTCCGCAGTCTGTTCAAGACGAGCCAGCAATGGCGCGGCGGCGGGTAACGCCGGCACGGAAGTGCTTGGCGTAGCGACGGCCTGGAAGTCGGTGGCGGCGCTGCCGGTGCTGCTGGCGAGGCGACGGTAGGCGTCAGTGAGGCCGATCTGGGCGCGGTTCAACTCCAGGCGAATTTCGGACACTTGCACCTGGGCGCGAGTGGCTTCCACGGGTGACGACTTGCCAGCGGTGACGCGCCCGTTGGCGACCACCAGGCCGCGTTCGGCAAGCGTCATGGAGCGTTGCGCCAGGTCAAGGCGTTCCTGGGCGCGCAAGGCGCCGTAGTAGCTGTCGATGACCTCGGCGCGCAGCTGGTTGCGACGCTGCTCCAGGGTCAGCGCGGCGGCATCCTGGGCACGGCTGGCCACTTCGATACGCGCACCGCGCTTGCCGCCCAGTTCCAGGGTCTGGCTGAGCTTGATGCTGGTGGTGCGGCTGCGGCGGCGGGTGTCTTCGGCGTCCCAGGAGGCCACCGGATTGGGGATCAAGCCGGCCTGCTGGCGACCGCCCTGGGCGATGTCAATTTCCCATTGTGCGGCCGCCAGGTCCGGGTTGTTGGCGAAGGCGGTTTGCAAGGCTGCATCGAGGGTGAGAGGTTGTGCCTGGGCGGCGTTTGCGGATATCCACAATGCCAATGCCGCCGCCCCCAACAGTGTTCTAACGGAAATTGCCATAACGAGAGTTCCACGCCCATGAAGTCGCTGAGATTTCCCAGCGGGGGCAATGTAGCTTTCGGTACTTATCAGGGCCGTGGGCGAAAGATTACAAATCCGTTAGCCAGGTTCAGGCATGCACTTCGTCGTGATCGTCATGTTGAAAACCCTCGCCCTCGACCTGGATCGTGGCGTGGGAAATATCGAATTGTTCGTGCAGTAACTCCGTCACTCGGCTGAGGATCTGTTGCTCAGTGCCCTGGGACGCATCCGCGACCAGATGCGTACTCAGCACGTTCTTGCCACTGGTGAGGGCCCAGACGTGCAGGTCGTGCACGTCCTTGACCCCAGGCACACTGCGAATGCCCTGCTCCACCTGCTCGATATCCACGCCCTCCGGCACTCCTTGCAACAGGATATTCATGCTCGCCTTGAGCAACGTCCAGGTGCGCGGCAATACCCAAAAGCCGATGGCGGCCGCGACCACGGAGTCAACCCAACCCCAGCCGGTGAACATGATCACCAGCGCGGCAATGATCACGCCGACGGAGCCCAGCATGTCGCTCCAGACTTCCAGGTAGGCTCCCTTGACGTTAAGGCTCTCGCCACTGGCAGCGCTGAGCAGACGCATGGAGATCAGGTTGACCACCAGCCCCAGCAGCGCAATCACCAGCATGCCGGTGGACTGGATTTCGGCGGGCGCCTGCAGCCTCTGGTAAGCCTCGTACAAGATGTAGAACGCCACGGCGAACAACAGCAATGCGTTGAAGGCGGCCGCCAGGATCTCGAAGCGCGCATAACCGAAGGTACGCTTGCGATCTGCCGGGCGCTTGGCGACTTGGATCGCCACCAGGGAAATCGCCAGGGCAAGGGCGTCGGTCATCATGTGCGCCGCGTCCGACAACAGCGCCAGGCTGCCGGTGATAAAAGCGCCGATGACTTCGGCCAGCATGAAGCTGCCGGTCAGCCCCAGCGCGATCCATAACTTGCGTTCGTGGCCGGCGCGTACTTGGGCGTGGCTGTGTCCTGCGCTCATGAAATGTCCTCGTGGGTTGGGGTGGGGCGGATCATAGAGCTATAGGCCAGATCCACGGGCATGGTTTGCAAAATTGTCATCTGAGCGCCAGAGGGTCGTTAGCTTCGGGCGCACCAAAATCGTTCATGCACGCGTTGGGGGAGCTATATCAGGCGTGGCGTTGTTGATCTGGGCACCTTGCCGTCCTCGTGCCTACCGTCAGGAGAAGGGTCTTTAACCTCACTCGTAATACACCGTCTTGCCTCAGCGAGCGAATAATGGCATATAGTCATCATGCAAATTATTGTGTCTTAAATATTACTCACAGGGAGCGTGAAGGTGATCACCTACAACGACGCGATGCAATCAGTCCCCTTGGGCCAAAAACCCTCGGTATTACTCGCAAACGGTTTTTCTCAAGCGTGGAACCACCAGATCTTCAACTATAAGTACCTGCTTCAAGCTGCTAATTTCGGAGATCGAGAGCTTCAACTTAAAGAACTTTTTAAACAACTCAACACTTATGACTTTGAAAAAGTCATGAAGCGACTGGTTTCCACGCAGCTTGTACTAGAAATTTACGAAGCGAACCCACAACTCATAGAAACTGTAAAGCGAGATCAAGAAGTACTGAAGTCAGCACTTATAAATGCCATCTCCCACACTCATCCTCCACTACCCAGCAATATTTCTGACGAACAATACACCACTGCACGAAAGTTTCTATGTTCATTCAACCAAATATTCACACTGAATTATGACCTATTGCTTTACTGGGCAAAAAATAAAAACAACCTACCTCCAGAGCGCTACTCCACTGATGACGGCTTCAGATACCCAACATCCTGGGTAGGGCATGGCACTAACCAGGAGGTCCACTTTCTTCATGGGGGACTGCACATTTATGACACTGTATCCGGTATAAAAAAACATAAATGTACGGAAGATGGAGTCCCCATAATTGATCAAGTCAGAGAAAACTTAGAGCACGGGAAATTCCCCCTGTTTGTTGCGGAGCCGACCCATGCAAAAAAACGCGCACGGATAGAGCACAACCCCTACTTAAATTATTGCCTACGGAAGCTTAGAAACTTAAACGGCACACTCTTTATCTATGGCCATTCTATAGCAGACAACGACAGCCATATATTTGAAGAAATAAAGGAAGCTCAAGTGGAGAAAATTTTCATTAGTATCTACGGAAAAGCTGACAGCAAAGAAAATCAGCAGACAATGATGAGAGCAAAAAATCAATTTTTCGGATTTGATATCGAATTTTTCCAGGCCGAAACAACACCAATCTGGAGCCCGCAACAAGCTAAAATTCCGTAAGCAAAAGATTAAAAACTATCTCCCCCTCCTATTAGCAAAAATCTGGCTATGGGAGGGAGAGGTTGAGTATTGACACTCAGAAAAAAATTAGTAGTTCGCGTAGCCTAAATTACGATAGACGATCGTGGTTCCCACCCCCACCGCCCCCATCACCACGCAATACCCCACGCAGATCCACGGGCTGGTCGGCATCAGCGCGATCAACAACAACGGCGTAGTACTTGCCCACAGCGCATAGGCGATGTTGTAGGTGAAGGAAATCCCCGACACCCGTACCTGCGCCGGAAACAGCCCGACCATCACCGACGGCACCGCGCCCACCACGCCGCAGCTCAGGCCCGCCACGGCGTACGCCGCGCCGAGCCACACGCCGCCAGCGATCAGGCTGGCGTACAGCAGCGCAATGCCCACCGGCAGCAACAGGCTGTAGACCAATACCGCGCGCCACGCGCCGATGCGGTCCACCAGCAGGCCGGCGAGGACGCAGCCGATATTCAGGAAGACGATGCCCAGGGCGCTCAGGGCGAAGGTGTGGCTGGGGCTCATGCCGAAGGTCTGCTGCATCATGGTCGGGGTGATGACCACCAGCACCACCACGGCAGACGTCAGCACGCAGGTGAGGATCATCGCCGGCAGCAGCACGGCGCGATGGTCGCGCAGCACGGTGCGCAAGGGCATTTCGGCGGCGGCTTGGCGACGCGCCTGCATTTCCAGAAACACCGGAGTCTCGCTGAGCCAGCGGCGCAGCCATACGCCGATCACTCCGAATACGCCGCCGAGCAGGAAGGGAAAGCGCCAGGCATAGTCGAGGATTTCGGCGGGGGTGAAGACCTGCGCGAGCAAGGTGGCGGTCAGCGCCCCCAGCAGGTAACCGAAAGTCAGGCCGGCCTGCAAAAAACCCAGGGCATAGCCACGATGGTGACGCGGTGCGTGCTCGGCGACGAAAGTCCAGGCGCTGGGCACTTCGCCGCCCACCGCTGCGCCTTGCAGCACGCGCAGCGCCAGCAGGATCAACGGGGCGAAATAGCCGATTTGCGCGTAGGTCGGCATGATACCGATCAGCAGGCAGGGCAAGGCCATCATGAGGATGCTCAGGCTGAAGACGCGCTTGCGCCCCAGGTGGTCGGCAAAGTGCGCCATCAGGATGCCGCCCAGTGGACGGGCGAGGTAACCGGTGACGAAGATGCCAAAGCTTTGCAGCAGGCGCAGCCACTCGGGCATTTCTGGGGGGAAGAACAGTTGGCTGAGGGTCAGCGCAAAGAACACGAAGATAATGAAGTCGTAGATTTCCAGGGCTCCACCCAAGGCGGCCAGGCCCAGGGTTTTGTAGTCGGAGCGGGAAAAACGCTGCGCCCGTGGGGAAAAGGTGGCAGTCATGTGCAGGCTCGGCAGGCAAACAAAATGGCGTGCAGGTTATGAGCTGAGCCCATCGATGGCAATCGCGACGGATATATTTGTTTTCCTCATTGATCGTTGAAGATAACTACATTCCCAAATCAATAGACGTAGAGGAACATGCCGTAAAACTGCCAAACCCCATAATAACTACAAGAGGAAAGACTCGTGGCCGATGCTATCGAAGACAGCCGCTATGCCCGATTTGCCCTGCGTTGCTCCAACTTCGCCGAGCGCTGGTTTCCTGACTCCTGGGTGTTTGCCGCCCTCGCCGTGATCATCGTCGCCGTGGCGACCCTGGGCATGGGCGCCGCACCGGCCGAAGCGGCCAAGGCATTTGGCGATGGGTTCTGGAGCCTGATCCCGTTCACCATGCAGATGGCCTTTGTGGTGATCGGCGGTTACGTGGTCGCCAGTTCACCGCCCGCAGTGAAGTTGATCGACCGCCTGGCGCGCATTCCCAAGAATGGCCGTTCGGCGGTGGCCTGGGTGGCGTTGATTTCCATGGTGGCTTCATTGCTTAACTGGGGCCTGTCCCTGGTGTTCGGCGGTTTGCTGGTGCGGGCATTGGCCCGGCGCACGGATTTGCGCATGGACTACCGCGCCGCTGGCGCTGCAGCGTACCTGGGCCTGGGGGCCGTATGGGCGCTGGGGCTGTCGTCGTCGGCCGCGCAGTTGCAGGCCAACCCGGCCAGCTTGCCGCCGTCGATCCTGTCGATCACTGGGATGATCCCGTTCACCGAGACCATTTTTTTGTGGCAGTCCGGCGTGCTGTTGCTGGCGCTGATCGTGGTGTCGCTGATCATCGCCTACGCCACCGCGCCTGGCCCCAACAGCGCCCGGGATGCCAAGGCCTGCGGCATTGACCCGGCCTTCAACCTGCCCAAGCCGCAGGCGCCGACCCGCCCAGGCGAATGGCTGGAACACAGCCCGTTGCTGACCATTCTGCTGGCGTTGCTGGCGGCCGGTTGGCTGTTCCATGAGTTCTCGACCAAGCCGGCGATCAGCGCCATCTCGGGGCTCAATACCTATAACTTCCTGTTCATCATGGTGGGCGCGCTGCTGCACTGGCGCCCGCGCAGCTTCCTCGATGCCGTGGCCCGTGCGGTGCCGACCACCACCGGCGTGCTGATCCAGTTTCCGCTGTACGGCTCGATTGCCGCACTGATGACCGTGGTCAAGGGTGGCGACGGCCAGACTCTGGCGCACCATATCTCGACGTTCTTCACCTCCATCGCCTCCCACGACACCTACGCCCTGCTGATGGGCGTTTACTCGGCAGTGCTGGGATTCTTCATCCCCTCCGGTGGCGGCAAGTGGATCATCGAAGCCCCGTATGTGATGCAAGTGGCCAATGACCTGCAGTACCATTTGGGCTGGGCGGTGCAGATCTACAACGCCGCCGAGGCGCTGCCGAACTTGATCAACCCGTTTTATATGTTGCCGTTGCTGGGTGTGCTGGGCCTGAAGGCGCGGGATCTGATCGGGTTTTCGTTTGTGCAGTTGCTGGTGCACACGCCGCTGGTGTTGTTTTTGCTGTGGGCGTTGGGGACGACGTTGAAGTATCTGCCGCCAGTCATGCCATAACGCGGTCGGTGTGGGAGCGGGGTTGCTCGCGAATGCGGTGGATCGTTAATGAATTCGTTGACTGACAACCCGCATTCGCGAGCAAGCCCCCTCCCACAATTTGTTCTGTAGCGCTCTCAAGCCTGTCTTCGTTCCGTCACATTCCATTGCTACCGTCCTGCGAAATATCTTGCAACATCTCGCCAAGGATTCCTCGCAATGAGTGACGAGCACAACGACCACCCTGCCCACGACTGCGCCCCCAAAACGCCGGTAGACACCAGCCGCCGGCGATTCCTCGGCGGTGCGGCGGTGTTGGGCGTGGGTGCAACCTTGAGTGCCTGCGGCAATACCAGCGAAGCACCGAGCCCACCCGTGACGCGGCCGCTCACGCCTCAGGAGTTGGATAAGGCATTGCGCGAGCAGGTGAAGACCGTGGTGGTGATCTACGCCGAGAACCGCAGCTTCAACAACCTATTTGCAGATTTCCCCGGCGTGGAGAGACCACTGTCGGCGTTAACCGCCAAGGACTTCCAGCAGCGCGACCGCGATGGCAGCGTATTGCCTGCCCTGCCACCGAGCTGGGGCGGTGTGTTGCAGGTCGGCCCACAAACAGTGGACGGGGTGACTTACCCCAGCGAAGTGCAATTCCAGGAAAGCCTGCCCAACGCGCCGTTCGCCCTCCAAGGCCCGCAGGGCGAAGACCTGCCATTGAGCCTGGTGACCCGCGACCTGTGGCACGTGTTCTACCAGAACCAGATGCAGATCAACGGCGGCAAGAATGATGGTTTTGTCGCCTGGGGCGATTCCGGTGGGCTGGTGATGGGCCATTACGCTCAAAGCCGTTATGCCCTGCGCCTGTGGGACGTGGCCAAGGAGTTTGTGCTGTGCGATAACTTCTTCCAGGGCGCGTTTGGTGGCTCGTTCCTTAACCACCAGTACCTGATCAGCGCCACCGCGCCGTTTTATCCCAATGCCGCGCAGTCGGTGGCCAAGGCGCAGATCGCTACGCTGCAAAGCGATGACCCCAGCGGCACACGCCTCAAGCCCTTGGACACCTCCCCGGCCAGCGCCATGACCGGCCCGCCACAATTTGGCCCCAGCGCGCTGACACCGGACGGTTACGGCGTAAACACCCTGGCCCCACCCTACTGGCCCACCTGGATCCGCGACCCGCAAAACCCGGATTATTCCAAGCCCGACCTGCCCAATGTGCTGGTGCCGCAAACCCACGAGCATATTGGCGACAAGCTGTCGAAAAAGAACATCGACTGGGCCTGGTACGCCGGTGCGTGGCAAGCCACGCTGGAGCAGTTCAAGGACTCCGGCGGCATCCCCAAGATTCCGAATTTCCAGTACCACCACCAGCCGTTCAATTACTTCAAGCAGCAAGGGCCGCAAAACCCGGCAGAACGTGCCAAGCGCCTGCGTGACGGCGGTTTGGGCGATGAGTCGAGCACCAACCGGTTCTTCGCCGACGCCCAGGCCGGCAAGCTGCCCGCCGTGAGTTTCTACAAACCCCAAGGCAACCTGAACATGCACGCCGGCTATGCCGATGTGGCCTCGGGCGACCGCCATATCGCCCGCGCCTTGAAGGTGCTGCAAGAAAGCCCGCAATGGAAAAACATGGTGGTGGTGGTGACCGTGGATGAAAACGGCGGCTGGTGGGACCACGTGGCGCCGCCCCAGGGTGACCGCTGGGGCCCGGGCTCGCGGGTTCCGGCGCTGGTGGTGTCGCCGTTTGCGCGCAAAGGCACGGTGGACCATACGGTGTATGACACGGCATCGATCCTGCGTTTGATCACCCGGGTGTTCCAGTTGGAGACCCTGGACGGCCTCAAGCAGCGTGATGACGCGATGATCGCGCGCGGCCAGAAGCCCATGGGCGATCTGAGCAATGCCTTGCAGTTCAGCCTGTAGGGGCTTATCCAATAACGACATGCCGGGCGATTTAACACGCGATTTTCCTGGTCAGCCGCTACTGTGTGCAGGTGGGCTTCCATCCCGCGCAGACGGGCTTCGCTGACAAGGAATCGACTATGTTTAAACTGACCAGGCTGTCCTTCACCCTCGTCGCACTGCTGGCGAGTACGGTCGTACAGGCCGACATCGAGGTGCCACTGGGCAGCACGCAGCGCGTCACCCAGTTGTTCGCGTACCCCAACAACTGCAATGTGATCTGCTTTCGGCCATGGTCACTGGAGCAGACCGCCGAACACTATTTGAACCAGAGCCTGCAACGTGACGGTTACAGCCGGGCCAAGGTCAGTGTGAAGACCCACGACGGTCAGGTCACGGCGACCTTCAGCGGCGTGCCAGACGGTTACGGCCAGCCGCTGACCACGCTGCTCAATACCGCCGACCTGGCTTATCAAGGTGCGCGCCAGCTCAACAGCGATGGCAAATGGGCCTACAACTGGTACCTGTTCCTGCCGTTGGGCATGGCCCTGGAAAACCGCAAAAGCATCGAGCTGTTGCACTTCCCTCCGGATTACTCGCTGACCCAGGCCCAGGATTACCTGGAATCGGCCACCACCGACCGCTGGGCCACCTTGTTAAGCGAAAACGGCGTACCGGCCACGGAAACGCCGGCGTACCAGACCATCATTGATATCGCGCCCATCGCTGCGCCGTCCAATGCCGGCAAAGACCTGGAAACCGTCTACGGGTATTTCACCGACTACCAGACCCGCATGGTCAAGGAACTGAGCCTGCGCCCTGGCGGCGCATTGCCGATGGTGGCCTTCGGCGCGCCGGTGCGTAGCTGGATCAAGCAACAATACGGGCAAACCGTGGGCGTGCTGAGCCTGGCGCAGATCAGCCCGGAGCCAGGCAAAACCGTCGCGGTATTGGGCGCCAACCACCCAAGCTACATTTGGTATGCGGCCAGCCCCGACAGCTATGACGGTGACGAACAAAAAGCCGACGACGCGGGCTTGAAAGTGATGGGCCAGGACTTGAGCGCTGCCTGCTGGCAAGCCGGCATGGGCCAGAAGCCCGCCAGCGATGCCAATGTAATGCTCAAGGCCTGCCTGAATACGTGGCAGGTCACGCGCAAGGAGCAGACGTGTGAGCTGTTCTACACCTCCGTGCGCCACCTGACGCCCGAGCAGGCCAACGCCAAGTGCGCCACAGCGCCTATCAAGGCACAGTTGAAACAGCTGAGAAATGCCGCCCCCGCCCCCACGGTCACAGCCCCCGCGCTTTAAGGGGAAAAACCGTTTCTACTGTCAACTTTGACAGTAGAAACCGGATCCCACTTCGGCGAATCTAGGGCCGCGCCCATTTGCTGCAAGACTGGCCGTCACACCCGCAGGTCCATGCAGCCCCGCTCAGGAGAGTGATGAAAACTCGAGCCATGGATAAGGCTAAAACGGCTGTGAATGACGGCCTCTATCCCTTCAAGACGCTGCTCGTGGAACAGGGTTACCCCTCGACCGAGCACTTTGAGGTCAAGCAAGAGGCTGAAGGGATTGCGGCCAGGGTCACGGCCCGCGTGGCCTTTGAGAGTCGCACGCGCATTGCCCAGGTTTCCGGTTATGCCGTGAGCGAACGTCGCCCGCACACGCTGCAGCTGTCACCCCGCATCCACTTGTACGATTGTTGGTTCTGCGGCCTGTTACAGCACTCCTGCAACCCGAACGTGTTTCTAGACACCACGTACCTGGAACTATGGACGGTGCAACCCATCCACGCCGGTAGCCTGCTGACCCTGGATTACGCCACTACCGAAGACACACTGGCCCGGCAGTTCGCTTGCCATTGCGGCGAGCTGAACTGCCGGGGCTGGATCACCGGCAGCAAGGAGCCGCTGAACGCCGAAGGCCAGGCCTTCATGGCCTGGTGGCGTGAGCACAAACGACCTTAGGCTTCGCCCAACGGGCGCAGGCGGTATTGCGGCGGCAGTTGCTCGAAGCCACTGATGGTGGTGTTCAAACTCTTCCAGCGACCGTCCTTGATGCCATAGATGCAGCCATGGATCGACAGGCTCTGCCCACGGTGCCAGGCATTTTGCACAATGCTGGTATGGCCGACGTTGGCCACCTGCTGGATCACATTGAGCTCGCACATGCGGTCTACGCGCTCTTCTTCGGTCGGCAACTGGGCCAGCACATCGCGGTTTTCGTAGTACAGGTCGCGAATGGTGCGCAACCAGCCGTCGATCAGGCCGAACTGGCGGTCCTGCATCGACGCACGCACGCCACCACAACCGTAGTGGCCGGTGACGAGGATGTGTTTGACCTTGAGCACATCCACCGCGTACTGGATTACCGACAGGCAATTGAGGTCGGTGTGCAGCACCACGTTGGCGACGTTGCGGTGCACGAACAGATCACCAGGCAACATGCCGACGATCTCGTTGGCCGGTACACGGGCGTCGGAACAGCCGATCCACAGGTATTCCGGGGTTTGCTGGCGGGCGAGCTTGGCGAAGAATTCGGGATCTTCCTGTTTGATCGCATCCGCCCAGCGTTCGTTGTTATCAAGCAGGTCTTGTAGTTCGTTCATCAGGGAAGCCTCAGGAATGATGCGCAGTTTTGTGACTGACAACCCCTCGTCCGGGTCACGCCAGGCGCTAATTAGCTTGAATTTTTTGGCTGCCATGCCTGTCCACACACTATAAGCCCCACAGTATGAGGATTGGCCATGACTGAATCACGACGTCCCTACGGCGCAACACAGCCGGAACCGATCGATGACAACGAAGACCGCATGGGTGAGATGCGCGAGCTGGATTTTGACGAAGAGGACCAGACAGCGGAAATCGGCGATGAAATCCCGCGTGGCGAGCGCGAGCACCTGATGCCCGACGAACGGGTGCGCGAAGCCGGGATGACCGGGGCTTCTACCGATGATCATGAATCGACCGATGACGATATGAGCCCGGAAACGCTGATCCACGAGGATGGCGCTCGGGATGCGCAGGAGGAAGGTGAAGACAATGCCGCCGACTATGACTTGAGCGTCGTGGGGGAAAATGACATTGGCGGCGGGAATGGATTGGATGAGGCGGAACTGGCTGATCTGGACCCACTGAACCGCAAGCGCTGACCCTGTGGGAGCTGGCTTGCCTGCGATGGTATCACCGCGGTGTTACTTGAAGACCGAGGTGCCTGCATCGCGGGCAAGCCCGGCTCCCACAGAGGCTTTGCACATAGGGCCTTTGCATTTAGTCAACCAGGGTGCACGCCATCACGACTGCATCTTCGCGACCACCCACAGCGGGGTAGTAATCCCGGCGACGGCCAATTTCGTTGAAGCCATAGCGCTCATACAACCGAAACGCGCCGGTATTGCTGTCACGCACTTCCAAAAAGCATTCCCGCGCATTGGCCGCGTAGGCACGGGACATTAAATGCTCCAGCAGCGCCAGGCCCAAACCACGGCCCTGGTTTTCCGGCTTCACGGTAATGTTCAGCAAGTGCGCTTCATCGAGGATGATCTGCACCACCCCATGGCCCACTTGCTGCTCGCCTTCGAACATCAGCCAGATCTGGTACTTGCCCAGCCCGTCGAGAAAAATCCCGCGGGTCCAGGGGTGGCTGAACGCTGCGTATTCGATTTTCAGCACCGCGTCGAGGTCGGCCTCGGTCATCGGGCGAAAGGATAAAGCCTCACTCATCAGTTGTTTTCCAGCGCGCCATCAGCCGGCGCATGGCTTGCCAGACATCAGCCTTACGCTGTGGCTCTTCCATTAATAATTCCAGGCCCGGCAGGGCCCACACCGAACCCAGGCCTTCAACCTGCAGCTCGCGGTACCAGGCCTCGGCATTGGCTTCACCGGCAAACCGTACGGCGGGCAGGCCGATCAGCCACAGGCACACGCAGGGCTCGTCTTCCAGGCGCGCCGAGACAAACCCCTGGACAAAATCTCGTGCAGCCTCGGGGCCCTGGTCCATGGTGCCGCGCACCAGCAGCGGCCAGCGCACCGGCTCACCGACGATTTGCGGGCTGTCGGGCAGGCCGGCGGCGCGCAGCATGTCCTTGAGCAACAGGTAGGCCGGGTCACGGGACTGGAAACGCTCGCCAGTCGGCAGTTCCACCAACAACAGGCAGCGCCCGGCCCGCAGCAATTGCAGGGCGAAGCGTGGCGGCGGCACCACCGGCGCCTTGGTCACCGGCGCAGCCTCGTCCGCCACCTTGACAGCCTTGGTCACCGGCGCTGGGCGCGGCACTTCGATCTTGGCACGCTCGACCGCCGGACGCGCCTCAGGGGTGGGTTTGACCACCGCCACAGGCGCGGCCGCCTCTTCTCCCGACGACTCGAACGCCTCATAGGGCTCAAGCGCCTGCAACAGCTCGGGCCGCGACGGCGCGGCAAACGGCAGTTCGGTGCGGGGCAGCCAGTTGACCACCTGCATGGCGGTCAAGTAAGCGCGACGTCGGGACTCGATAAGCACAGCTCGGCCACTTGTGGATAAGTAAAGAGCGGGGATTCTACCGCTGTTCGGTAACAATCGCCCACTGCGCACTGACCGGCTGTGGATAATTCCCGCGCGTGATGCAGTACAATCGCGACTTTTAATCGCCAACCAGCCGGCCATTCCCATGATCGAACCCAAGCGCGTCCTGCGCGCCCTCGCCGAACACTGGGCCTTACTTGAGCCTCTGTGCGAACACTTCGACCAAGGCACCCTGAGCCTGGCCGAGCTGCGCGCACAGTTGGCCGCCCAACAACTGGACAGCACGCCCCAGGACATCACCAGCCTGCTGGACGTGTGGATTCGCCTGGATATCCTGGTGCCTGTCGCCAAGAGCCCGAACCGTTTCGAGCTTAACGCGCAGATCCACGACTTCCTCGCCTATCTTCGCAAGGAGCACCGGCTTGGCCTGTGCCTGGAAATCGAAGCCTACCTGCGCCACCTGGAGCGCCTGGCCGGTTATATCCAGGACGCCTTTGACATCCGCGACGGCCACGACCTGGCCCGGCAACTGCGCCTGTTGGATATGCGCGTGCGCGATGTGCTCAAAAAGCTCGCCAACGACGAACAAGCTCTCGCCGCCGTGGCCGACCGCGCCAAGACCAGCGACCGGCAGATCCCGCTGCGCCAGCGTTACGCCGAAGTATTGGCGACCTGGGACGAATACGTCGAGCCGATGATCCAGTTGGTGAATGCCGACGGCGCCTTCGAGCAAGGCGTGCGCAAGGTGGAAAACGTGCTGCTGCGCATGCTCACCGAGCAACAGCGTCTTGGCCACCTGGTGGATGACGACATGCTGCTGCGCACCCACGCGCGCATTCTCGAAATGCAAACCAGCGCCCAGCTGACCTTGCGCCATGCACGGGAGTTGCTGCTGCCGCTGCGTGAAGAAGCACGCCGGCATAACGCCGTGACTCGCGGTGCGGCGCTGGCCCTGTCAGCGATTCGCCGCAAAGGCCTGGACGCGGTGCCGCAAGCGGCGATGCCGATGTTCACGCGACCGCAAAGCACCTTTCTGGGCAGTGCCAGCCAGGTCGAAGCCTATGTGTATGCCTTGGCGAATTTCGAGCCCAAACCGGCGCGTTTCCCCAAGGCGCACAAGTCGCACAAAGGCGAAGCCCCGCGCGCACCGCGTACGGTCAAGGAAATGCTC
This sequence comes from Pseudomonas sp. B2021, assembly GCF_018135665.1. NCBI lineage: Bacteria > Pseudomonadati > Pseudomonadota > Gammaproteobacteria > Pseudomonadales > Pseudomonadaceae > Pseudomonas > Pseudomonas sp. B2021. Next base: position 962,203 of record NZ_SMOF01000001.1, on the reverse strand, counting down.
GAGCGCTGCGAAGACGCGCTGCCGATGCCCGACCTGATGACCTGGCTGCTGGAGCAGGAACCGGACGGCGCCACCGATGAATTGCTGTACTGGTTCTCGCGCCTGTCCCGGGAAAAACGCTTCAAGCGCGAGCGCCTGGAACGTCGCGATTACCACACCCACGAGCACCAGGTCAGCCTGCGCTCCTTCGCCCTGCTCCCGGCCGGCGTTGATGCCACCGAGAATTCTGCGAGCACGCCTTATGCATCTTGATCTATCCGAACTGTCCCAGCTGGCGCCGATCTTTCGCGAGCTGTTCAAGGGTTACCACGTCAGCCGCCGCGACCCGGAGCTGTACGCGCAATTGTCGAACTTCCAGGACCAGTACCGCACACTGTTCAAGGCCCTGGGCTTTGAGTTGGTCTGCGATACCCGCGGCTTCTATTACTTCGTGCCGGACACTGCCGTGGCTGCCGCGCAGGTGAACAAGACCGCCCAGCGCCTGGCCTTGTTCACCTTCATCATCGTCGAACACCTGGCCGACCAGGGCCGTGACCCGATTGCCGTGCTCGACGGTGGCAGCCTGGGCCGCGATGAGTTGCCTTCGTTGCTGGAGAAATACCGCGACCTGTTTATCCAGGCCGAGGTGCAGACCCAGGAAGAGCTCGAAGAAAAAATCATGCGCCGCATGACCCAACTGGGTTTTGCCAGCGAAGACAACGGTGTCTACCGCTTCCTGCCGCCGATGCACCGCTTCCTGGATGTGTGCCTGTCGGTGCAGCAAGACCGCGACCTTGCCGCCAGCGTACACAGCGTATTGCCGCTGCCGGCGCCGGTGATCATCGACGAAGACAGCGATGAAAAACTGCTGAAGACCGATGACCCGCTGGATCTGAGCGCCTTCACCGAAGAAAGCGAAGAAGATGCCCTGGCACGCGCCATTGCCGAAGAACAGGAGACCGACGCATGAGTAAGGAACGCTACGGCATCCGCCGCTTCGCCCTATTGAACACCGCCGGTTACAGCCTGGGCTTGTTCCCGCTGGAAGAACCGCTGTCGGTGTACGGCGCCAACAACCTGGGTAAATCCGCCTCGATCAACGCCTTGCAGTTCCCGATCCTGGCACGCATGTCGGACATGAGCTTCGGCAAGTACACCCTGGAACAATCGCGGCGTTTTTACTTTGCCACCGACACCAGCTACATCCTGGTAGAAGTCTCCCTGCCCCACGGCCCCCACGTCATCGGCGTGGTCGGCCGCGGCCCGGGCGGTGGCTTTGGTCACCAGTTCTTTGCCTACGCCGGCAAGCTGGACCTGACCCACTACCAGAAAAACGACACCTGCCTGCGCCAGAAAGAGCTGTTCACCAACCTTGAGCGCGAGGGCCTGAAAGCCTACGAACTCAAGCCCGATGAACTGCGGCGTTTGCTGGTGGGCGGGCATACGTCGATCCCGCTGGACCTGACCCTGATTCCGCTGCGCTCCACCAGCGAGCAGAGCCTGAAAACATTCCGCGCGCTGTTTATCAACCTGCTGCATATGCGTGAAATCACCGCGGCCAAGCTCAAGCAACTGTTCCTTGATGCCTTCGAACACAGCCTGCGTTCGGGCAGTGTCGACTACATCGCCGCCTGTGAAGAAGCCTTCCGCGATGTGCGACGCATGGAGCAGGACTACAACTCGCTGGTGGCTGCCGGCCCCTTGGTTGAAGCCCTGGCCAATGGCGTGAAACAGCGCGACGCCCTGCGCGGCAAACTGCATCGCCTGTCGCCGCTGCTGGATTCGTTGTTGGGCACCTGGTCGGACTACGCCAGTGCGCGCAAGGAAGAGCTGACCATCCAGGCCGAACACTACCGCAACGAGCAGGACGCGCTGCAAAACGACCAGCGTGGCGGCACTCAGGAGCTGATGCGCCTGGAGCGGGAAATCAGTGGCATCCAGCGCTGGCTGGGCGAGTTGTCGGTGCTCAAGCACCGCTTTGCCCTGGTGGATGACGTCAAGATGCTGGAGCAGCAATTGCTCGCCGCCAAGGATGCCCACGATGAACTGGCGGGCGCCTTGGCGCAGTCGCGGCAGTTCAGCGCCGAGGACCTCGAAGAGCGCCTGCGCGACCTGGAAAAGCGCTTGAAGTCGGTCAAGCAGCAGCTCGATCACGCGGACAACAACAGCTACGCCAAGCTGCGCGAAGAGTTCTCGCAGCAGGATGTCGAACGCTTGATGCGCCTGTTCAACAGCTCGTTGTTCAGCCTGCCGCTGGGCGAACATGGCATCACGCTGGACGAAGACGGCCAGTGGGTCAAATCCCTGGAGCAGATCCTCGATAGCTTCAAGGGCGAGCGCTTTGAAGTGCCGGGGCTGTCCATCGATATCTCCCACATCGAGCCGCCGGCACTGCAAGCCCTGGCGGACCGCGCCGCGTTGCGCGACCAGAAAGAACGTCTGGAAAAAGAACTCAAGCAACTGAAAACCCAGCAGGCCGTGGCGTCCGACCGCGCTGCAAGCAAGACCCAGACCGAAGCGCTGTACCAGCAGGTGCTGGACGCCCAGAAGGCTTTGGAAGACTTCCGCCGCACCCAGACCCTGAGCGCCGAAGAAGGCGAGAAGCTGGAAAACCTGGCGCAGATGGAAGCCGCCCAGGACGAGTTGAAACGTTCCAGCGATGCCTTTACCGAGCGCGTCCAGCAACTGTCGGCCAAGCTGCAATTGGTCGGCCGCCAGATCGGCGATATGGAAGCCAAGCAACGCACGCTGGATGACGCCTTGCGCCGTCGTCAGCTCTTGCCGGCGGACCTGCCGTTCGGCACGCCATTCATGGACCCGGTCGACGACTCCATGGACAACCTGCTGCCGCTGCTCAATGACTATCAGGACAGTTGGCAGGGCTTGCTGCGCGCCGATGGCCAGATCGAAGCGCTGTACGCCCAGGTGCGTCTCAAGGGCGTGGCCAAGTTCGACAGCGAAGATGACATGGAGCGTCGCCTGCAGCTGCTGATCAACGCTTATGCGCACCGCACCGATGAGGCGTTGACGCTTGGTAAGGCACGTCGTGCGGCGGTCACCGATATCGCCCGTACCCTGCGCAATATCCGCAGCGACTACGACAGCCTTGAACACCAGTTGGCGCTGTTCAACCGCGAGATCAACAAGCGCCAGGTGTCCAACCTGCAGAGCTTTCGCATCGTGCTGGCGCCGAACAAGGAAGCCCTCAAGCATATCGACCAGATCATCCACAGTGCCGGTCAGTATGAAGAAGGCGAGACCCTCTCGGTGTTCGACCTCAGCCAGAGCGCCGAACAGGACAACAAGAACGAAGAAGCCAAGGAATACCTGGCTCGCCTGGTCGCCGCCAACCATAACCAGTTGGGCCTCAAGGACTTGTTCGAGTTGGCGTTCGAGATCACCAAGGTCAACGGCCAGCCAGTGATCCATACCGACATCGACGGCGCTGCGTCCAACGGCACCACCATGACCATCAAGGCGCTGACCAACATGTACTTGTTGCTGCACCTGATGGACCGCGACCAGGCCGGTCGCGTGCGGTTGCCGTACTACCTCGATGAAGCGGCAGACATCGATGAGAAGAACCAGGCAGCGCTGTTGGAAACCAGCCTGCAACTGGGCTTTGTGCCGATCCTGGCGAGTGTGAAGCCGCAGGTGTCTGCCCAGGTGGCGATCGACCTGGAAGGCGGCAGCGGGCCGAACGGGATCTACATTGATGAGGCGGACTGGAAGTACATCCGTCGCCATGATGTGGTGAAGGCGACGATGAATGTGCAGGCGGACGAGCCGGAGCTGGATGAAGCCTGACGGGTTGTACTGAAAGGCAAAAAGGCCGCGATCTGATGGATCGCGGCCTTTTTTTCGGCTTGGGATTTGTGGTGTTTTGGCGGGCCTCTTCGCGGGCAAGCCCGCTCCCACAGTTGATCGAGTTTCCCTGTAGGGATGCGATCGAATGTGGGAGCGGGCTTGCTCGCGAAGGCCGCGCCTCGGTTTATTTACCGAGTGGAATCTTGGGCGCCCAGGTCAGCCACTCATCCTCAAACTTGTCGAACAACGGGAACGTCTGCTGCGGCCGTGCCGGGTTGCCCATGCGCTCGCCATCCGGGGTGGCAAAGGCGATGCCGCCGGCCACCAGCGTTTCAAGGGACTCGGTACGCACGGTCGCGCCCTTGAACAAGCCGAAGTCGAGGCCAAAGCCGCTGGTGTTCCAGAAGCGGCTGCCACTGCGTACCAGAGGTGCGTACTTGGGCTCGATCAGGATGTGCACCAACACACGATCGGCGGTCTGGCCCAACTCATAGCCGGTGACTTTGCCGACCGTCACTTCACGGTAAGTGACCGGTACCCCTTCCTTCAACGAACCACGGCGGGCGGCGCTGAGTGTGAGGCTCAGGCCAGCTTCCTGATGCACGGCTTCAGGCGGCTGGGCCAGGGCGACAAAACTCTTCTGCGGGCCGGCGTTTTTTGCGGCCGGTTGCACTTCAATGTATTGGCCGGTGACCAGGGTCTCCAGGTTAGCCGTCTTCATCAGCCCCAGTTCCGGCTTGACCACCCAGAACTGACTGCCCGAACGCGCGATACGGTCCGCAACCTGAGTGATACGCGCCTTGAGCAGCACCGACTGCATGTCGGCACTGAGGTCGACACTCTCGATCTTGCCCACATCCAACCCCTTGAAGCGCACCGGCGTGCCGGCGCTCAGGCCGTCGGCGCGGTCGACTTTGATGGTCACCAGGGTGCCGTGCTGGTTGGCGGCATCACGGTCGGCGTACAGGCGGAAGCGCGGGATACGATGTTTCAACGGCACATTCGGTTCCGGCGTTTCGAAGGCGATACCGCCCGCCATCAGGCTAGCCAGGGATTCGCTTTTGACCTGGATACCGCCGGTGAGGCCGCCCGTGAGGGTGACGCCGCTGGCATTCCAGAAGCGCGTCGAGCCGTTGACCAGGCTTTCATATTCCTTCTCGATATGAACGCCGATCACCAGTTGTTTTTTCTTGCGCGAAAACTGGTAGCTCTGCACCGAACCGACTTTGACCTGCTTGTACAGAATCGGGCTGCCGACATCCAGCGAACCCAGGCTGTCGGTGAGCAACACCATGTGCAGGCCCGGGGAACGCAGGTCCAACGGCGGCGCCTTGGCGCGGGCTACGTATTCGCGTTGTGGCGGGGTGCCTTTGTCGCCTGGGCGAATCGCAATGTAGTTGCCCTTGACCAAGGCCTCCAGGCCGGTGATGCCTGCCAGGGAGATGGACGGTTTGACCACCCAGAATTGCGTGTCCTCGACCAGGTAGTCCTCGGCCAATGGGTCGAGGGTCAGCTCGGCGCTGGCGCTGGACAGGTCCGGGTCGATCTTCAGGGTTTTCAGGCTGCCAACCTGGATGCCTTTGTACATGACCGGCGTACGCCCGGCCTGCAGGCCTTCAAAGTCGGTGAGCTTGACCTTGACCTTGATGCCCGCTGCGGCGGCATCGAAATCTTCGTATAGTCGGAAAGGCAGGCTCGGGTCGGTGGGCGGGCTGTCTTTGCGATTCTCTGGCGTGGCGAAGGCAATACCACCGGCGACAATGCTGGAGAGGGATTCGCTGCGCACTTTCAAGCCGGAAAGGTTGGCATCGATACTGATGCCGCTGGCGTTCCAGAAACGCGTGTGTTTGCGCACCAGGTTGGCGTAGGTCGGTTCGATATAGACCTTGATCTCTACCGTGCTCTGGTCCTCGGACAGCAGATAGCTTTTGACCTGGCCGACCTGAATCTGCTTGTAGAACACCGGACTGCCACGGTTCAGCGAGCCCAGGCGGTCGGCCTTTAGGGTCAGGTGCAAGCCGGGCTTGGCGTCGGATAACGGCGGCTCTTCGGAGAGCGCCTTGAACTTGCGCGTGGGCTCGCCATCACCGGGGCTGGCGGCGATGTAGTTACCCGAGACCAGGGTTTCCAGGCCGGTGATGCCGGCAAGGCTGACGCTGGGCTTGACCAACCAGAAGCGGGTGTTGGTCTTGAGGTACTGCTCAACGTCCTTGTTCATCTCGATGGTGGCGATCACCCCGCGATTGCTGCCCTCATCATCCAGGGCCAGGGTTTTGACCTTACCCACGGTCATGCCTTTGTAGACCACTTCAGTCTTGTTGACCTGAATACCTTCGCCGCTCTCAAAGCGAACTTGAATCTCGATACCTTGCTGGGAATAGGCACGCCACCCCAGCCAGCCACCGATGATCAGGGCAATCAGGGGCAACACCCAAATGGCCGACCAGTTAGAGGCTGGGCGGGTTTTAGCTTTAGGCAAATCACTCATGGTCGTCGTCCGACTCCGTGTTATCCCAAATCAGTCGGGGATCGAAAGTTACTGCGGCAAGCATCGTCAAGATCACCACACTGGCGAACGCCGCAGCGCCGAGGTTGGCCTCGACACTGGCGAGTCGCCCAAAGTTAACGACCGCCACCAGGATGGCGATCACGAAGATATCCAGCATGGACCAACGCCCAATGAACTCGATAAAGCGATACATCACAATGCGTTGTTGCGCGGACAGCGGTTGGTGACGCTGCACCGAGAACAGCAGTAGGCCAATGCCGACCAACTTGAAGGTCGGTACCAGGATACTGGCGATGAACACCACGGCAGCGATAGGAAACATCCCGTGCTGCACCAGCTGGATGACTCCCGACATGATGGTGCTGGGGTCGCCTTGGCCGAGGGAGTTGACCGTCATGATGGGTAACAGGTTAGCGGGGATATACAGGATCGCCGCGGTGATCAACAGCGCCCAGGTGCGTGTGAGGCTATTGGGGCGACGGGCATGGATCAACGCGCCGCAACGGGTGCAGAGTTGCTCCTCGATATCCGCTTCCTGCTTGTTCAACTCATGGCATTCAGTACAAATCAGAATGCCTGCATCAATCGCCCGCATGGTCATCCTCTCCTGACAGCGCTTGCCAGATCTGATGGGGCGACATCACCACCTCAAGCAGAACTTGGACCATTAATAAACTGACGAAGCAGACCAGACCCAGGCCAATGGTGATGGAGGCCATGTCGGCGAGCTTTACGATCGCCACCAGCACACCCATCAAGTAGACCTCCAACATCCCCCAATCCTTCATGTGGTGGTAGATGCGGTATAGCAGCAACCCGTAGTTGCGACCGATGTTCCAGCGAATGCTGAGCAGCACTGCCAATTGGCACAGGAGCTTGAGCAAGGGGATGCCCATGCTGCACAGGAACACTACGGCGGCAACACCTTGCATACCGGTATCGAACAGGCCGACCACGCCGCTCCACACGGTGTCCTCCGAGGACTGCCCGAGTAGATTGAGCTGCATGATGGGCAAAAAGTTCGCGGGGATGTACAGCAGCAGAGCTGCCAGTACCAAGGCTAGGCTGCGCTCGACCACATTGTGCCGGTGAGCGTATAGCTCGTAGCCGCAGCGTGGGCATTGGGCTTTTTCGCCGAGGGCGAGCGTTGGTTTGCGCATCAGCAAGTCGCACTCATGGCATGCCACCAGATCGTCCAGCGGTAAATCCGACACCTCGCGGGCATCAACCGGATCGGGCATAGATAGGGCTCTGACTCTAAAAATGGTTAGGTGGCTATTCTAGTGGTGTCGCTCAGAAATAACTGTGCAAATTTGTCGGGGCAGTCAGGTGGGGTTTGGCGGACACAGGACGAACAAGTGTACGGGGACAAGGTGGACACTTTTCAAGCGCCCAAAACAAAACCCCAACTGCTTTCGCAATTGGGGTTTCGGAATTTAATC
>NZ_SMOF01000001.1:910375-954426 GCF_018135665.1 Pseudomonas sp. B2021 | reverse complement strand
TTGTTTACCAAGGAGTTTTCCGTTTCGACTGCGCCGGAAGTGGGGCGAATTATAGGCTTCCAGAATCTGCCGTCAACCTTCTTTTTCACATTTCTGTCATATAGGTCAAAAAAGCCCCAATGACGCAAAGGCCGGCCCCAAGGGGCCGGCCTTCTACCTACCGAGCCTTACAGACTAGGAAAGGCGAATTGCGACGCTTCATGGCTGGCCCGTTGCGGCCAACGCTGGGTGATCGCCTTGCGACGGGTATAGAAACGAACCCCGTCCGGACCATAGGCATGCAAATCGCCAAACAGCGAACGTTTCCACCCGCCAAAGCTGTGATACGCAACCGGCACTGGCAGCGGCACGTTAACGCCCACCATGCCGACTTCAATCTCATCACAGAACAGACGCGCCGCTTCACCGTCACGGGTGAAGATGCAAGTACCGTTGCCGTATTCATGCTCGTTGATCAGCTGCATCGCCGCTTCCAGGCTATCCACCCGCACTACGCATAGCACCGGCCCAAAGATCTCTTCTTTATAGATACGCATCTGCGGGGTGACGCGGTCAAACAAGCTACCGCCAAGGAAGAATCCTTGCTCATGCCCGGCAACACTCAAGCCACGGCCATCAACCACCAACTCGGCACCCGCCGACACACCGTCTTCTATATAACCACTGACTTTATCCCGCGCCTGCCCCGTCACCAACGGGCCCATATCCAGCCCGCAAGAAGTGCCCGCACCAATCTTCAACGCCTTGACCTGCGGCACCAGCTTGGCGATCAACGCATCCGCCACCTGATCGCCCACGCACACCGCCACCGAGATCGCCATGCAACGCTCACCGCAGGAACCATAAGCTGCGCCCATCAGGGCACTCACCGCGTTATCCAGGTCTGCATCCGGCATCAGCACCGCGTGATTCTTCGCCCCGCCCAGCGCCTGCACACGCTTGCCACGTTTGGTCGCTTCGGAATAGATGTACTCGGCAATCGGCGTAGAGCCTACAAAACTCAAGGCTTTGACTTCCGGCGCTTCGATCAGCGCATCCACCGCGCCCTTGTCGCCATGCACCACACTGAGCACGCCTTTAGGCAGCCCGGCTTCCTGCAACAGCTGCGCGATCAACAACGTCGAACTCGGGTCGCGCTCTGAAGGTTTAAGGATGAAACAGTTACCGCAGACGATCGCCAGCGGGTACATCCACAACGGCACCATCGCCGGGAAGTTGAACGGGGTGATACCCGCCACCACGCCCAACGGCTGGAAATCCGACCACGCATCGATGTTCGGCCCTACGTTGCGGCTGTATTCACCCTTGAGAATCTCCGGTGCCGAGCACGCGTATTCCACGTTCTCGATCCCACGCTTGAGCTCACCCGCTGCGTCTTCCAAGGTCTTGCCATGTTCTTCGCTGATCAACTGCGAGATCCGTGCTTCGTTCTGCTCCAGCAATTGCTTGAAACGGAACATCACTTGGGCACGCTTGGCTGGCGGCGTATTGCGCCAGGCCGGAAACGCAGCCTTGGCCGAATCAATCGCCTGTTGAATGGTTTCACGACTGGCCAACGGCACCTGGTGAATCACCTGGCCGGTAGACGGGTTATAGACGTCGGCACTACGACCGCTGTCGTTGACCAGTTCACCGTTGATCAAATGCTGGATAAGGCTCATGCAGGGCTCCTGAAAAATTGTTCTATATAGAAGGAGAAATCAGTCGATCTTGTTCAGCACTTCGCCGACCGCGTCAAACAGACGGTCCAGGTCCTGCGGCTTGCTGTTGAAGGTTGGGCCGAACTGCAGGGTGTCACCGCCAAAACGCACATAGAAACCGGCCTTCCACAACGCCATGCCGGCCTCGAATGGGCGCACGATGGCATCCCCATCGCGCGGGGCAATCTGGATCGCACCGGCCAGGCCGTAGTTGCGAATGTCGATCACATTCTTGCTGCCTTTCAAACCGTGCAGCGCATTCTCAAAGTGCGGCGCGACTTCAGCGACGCTCTGCACTAGGTTTTCTTTCTGCAACAGGTCCAATGCCGCCAATCCCGCCGCGCAAGCCACCGGGTGCGCCGAGTAGGTGTAGCCGTGGGGGAATTCCACGGCGTATTCCGGCGTCGCCTGGTTCATGAAGGTCTGGTAGATCTCGCTGCTGGCAATCACCGCGCCCATCGGGATAGCGCCGTTGGTGACTTGCTTGGCGATGCACATCAGGTCCGGGGTCACGCCGAAGCTGTCGGCACCGAACATCGAGCCGGTGCGGCCAAAGCCTGTGATCACTTCGTCAAACACCAACAGGATATTGTGCTGGTCGCAAATTTCGCGCAGGCGCTTGAGATAACCCTGCGGTGGCACCAATACTCCAGCGGAACCGGCCATCGGCTCGACAAACACGGCGGCGATGTTCGACGCGTCATGCAGCTCGATCAGCTTGAGCAACTCATCGGCCAAGGCAATACCACCCTGCTCCGGCATACCCCGGGAGAAGGCATTGCTGGCCAGCAAGGTGTGAGGCAGATGGTCAACATCCATCATCGCCTGGCCAAACAGCTTACGGTTACCGTTCACACCGCCCAGGCTGGTACCGGCGATGTTCACGCCGTGGTAACCCCGGGCGCGACCAATCATCTTGGTCTTGGTGGCCTGGCCTTTCAGGCGCCAGTAGGCCCGCACCATTTTCACCGCTGTATCGGCGCATTCAGAGCCCGAATCGGTAAAGAACACATGATTGAGGTTGCCTGGGGTCAGGTCGGTGATCTTTTCCGCCAACTGGAAGGACAACGGATGACCGTACTGAAAGCCTGGGGAGTAGTCCAAGGTGCCCAATTGCTTGGCGACCGCTTCCTGGATTTCCTTGCGCGTATGCCCGGCGCCACAGGTCCACAGGCCCGACAACGAATCATAGACCTTGCGCCCCTTGTCATCGGTCAACCAGCTACCTTCAGCGGCCACGATCAGGCGAGGATCACGCTGGAAGTTGCGGTTGGCGGTGTAAGGCATCCAGTGCGCATCCAGCTTCAATTGGCTGGCCAGGGACGATGGGGCGTTTTCGGGCATGTTCATCAGCAAAACCTCGCAGGGCAAAAGGCAGCGTCGGGATTGAAAAAGCGTTGTTGCAGCTAAATTGCCACGGGGATAAAGTCGGTGAAATCCAACTCTTCTAACCTTCAGTCAGGACTTCACTAAACTATGAGCAGCCGTCGTCCCGACCCTTTGGCACAAGTCAGTGACTTCGATATTCGCCTGCTGCGCATCTTTCGCAGCGTGGTGGAGTGCGGCGGCTTCTCGGCAGCGGAAACCGTCCTTGGCATCGGGCGCTCGGCCATCAGCCAGCAGATGAGCGACCTTGAGCAACGGCTCGGGCTGAGGCTCTGCCAACGTGGCCGTGCCGGGTTTTCCCTGACGGAAGAAGGCCGCGAGGTTTATCAATCTGCCCTGCAACTGCTGAGTGCCCTGGAAAGTTTTCGCACCGAGGTCAACGGCCTGCACCAACATTTGCGCGGAGAGTTGATCATTGGCCTCACCGACAACCTGGTGACCCTGCCCCATATGCGCATCACCCACGCATTGGCGCAGCTGAAGGAACGCGGCCCGGACGTGCAGATCCAGATCCGCATGATCGCCCCCAATGAAGTGGAGCAAGGCGTACTCGACGGTCGCCTGCACGTCGGTGTGGTGCCCCAGGCCAGCGCACTGTCGGGCCTGGAATACCAGCCGCTGTACAGCGAACGCTCCTTGCTCTATTGCGCGGTCGGTCACCCGCTGTTTTACGCCGATAACAAGCAACTCGACGACGAACGCATCGATAGCCAGGACGCCATCGCCCCCACCTTCCGCTTGCCCGCGGAGATCCAGGCCCATTACCAGGCGCTCAACTGCACCGCCAGCGCCTCAGACCGTGAAGGCATGGCGTTCCTGATTCTCACCGGGCGCTATATCGGCTACTTGCCCGATCATTACGCCAGCCTGTGGGTACAACAAGGCCGACTGCGTGCGCTGAAACCGGCTACACGTTTTTACGATTTGAGCCTGGCATCGGTCACGCGCAAGGGCCGTCGCCCTCATTTGGTGCTGGAAAGTTTCCTCGAAAGCCTGGCCGCCACCCGCTAAATCGGGCGCTACACAAAAAGCTGAGCACCTGGACAGCTTTTTGCAAGGGCTCAAGGACCTTGAACCGTCCGCCTTGAGTTAACCCGCCATGCCTCCAGAATCCTCCAGCCCCAGCGACCTGATCTACGGCCTCAATGACCGCCCGAAACCACTGCCTGCTCTACTCGCGGCCTTGCAACATGTACTGGCGGCATTCGTCGGCATCATCACGCCGCCGCTGATCATCGGCTCCACCCTCGGCCTCACCGCTCACTTGCCCTACCTGATCAGCATGGCGTTGATGGTTTCCGGCGTAGGCACCTTCATCCAGGCACGCAGGCCGTTTGACATCGGTGCCGGTATGATCTGCCTGCAAGGCACCAGCTTTGCGTTTCTCGGCGCGGTGTTGTCAGCAGGCTTTCTGGTCAAGCAACGCGGTGGCAGCCCGGAAGACATTCTGGCGATGATCTTCGGCGTGTGCTTCTTCGGCGCGGCAGTGCAGATCGTATTGAGCCGCTTTATCGGCCAGCTGCGCCGCGTGATCACACCGCTGGTGACCGGCATTGTGATTACGCTGATCGGCATCAGCCTGATCAAAGTGGGCATCACCGACCTCGGCGGCGGTTTCAATGCACCGGACTTCGGCGCCCCCGCCAACCTGGCGCTGGGCCTGTTCGTGGTACTGACGATCATCCTGCTCAACCGCTCGAACACGCCCTGGGTACGTTTGTCGGCCATCATCATCGGCCTGGCCCTGGGCAGCCTGGCGGCGTGGTTCAGCGGCAAACTGATTCCCCAGGCGTTGCCTGACTTGCCATTGGTCAGCCTGCCTACACCATTCCGCTTTGGTTTCAACTTCGACTGGAGCGCCTTCCTGCCGATTGCGTTGATTTATCTGATCAGCAGCATCGAAACCGTCGGCGATCTCACCGCCAATTGCATGATTGCCCGCCAGCCCATCAGCGGCCCTTCTTATATAAGCCGGCTCAAGGGCGGCGTGCTCGGCGATGGGGTGAGCTGCATGATCGCCGCCACTTTCAGCGCCTTCCCCAACACCACGTTTGCCCAGAACAATGGCGTGATCCAACTCACCGGCGTGGCCAGCCGTTATGTCGGTTTATACATCGGCGTGTTGCTGTTCTGTCTGGGCCTGTTTCCGCTGATCGGCGCTGTACTGCAGCAGATCCCCAAGCCGGTACTGGGCGGCGCCACCCTCGTGATGTTCGGCAGCGTGGCCGCGGCAGGCGTGCGCATCCTCGCCCAGGCGCCGCTGGACCGACGCAGCATGCTGATCATCGCCACCTCGTTCGGCGTTGGCCTGGGTATCGCCGCGCAACCCAACCTGCTGCACCTGATGCCGACTCTGGTGCAGAACCTGTTCGACTCCGCCATCACCAGCGGCGGCATCACCGCCATTGTGTTGTGCCTGTTACTGCCGGAGGCCAAGGCAAGTACCGCCGCCGCAAACCACAACCCGGAACGCGACAGCCTGGAACCGCTTTGACGGTTTTATTGCATCAGGACTTGTCTGAGGCTTGAGGGTGGGTTATCTGTGCACACGTCGTCTCTATCGATCAGCACGGAAACCTCCATGAGCCTCGAAGTTCCTGCCCACAGCAACCACGCCGGTAAACCCGCCAGCCGCATTCGGCAAAAGAACGAACAAGCGATTCTCCAGGCTGCTGAAGATGAATTCGCGCGTCATGGCTACAAAGGCACCAGCATGAACACCATCGCTGCCAGTGCCGGGCTGCCCAAGGCCAACTTGCACTACTATTTCACCAACAAGCTGGGCCTGTACGTCGCGGTGCTGAGCAATATCCTCGAACTGTGGGACAGCACCTTCAACGCGCTGACCGCCGAAGATGACCCGGCCGTGGCGCTCGCTCGTTACATCCGCACCAAGATGGAATTCTCGCGCCGCCAGCCCCAGGCCTCGCGGATCTTCGCCATGGAGATCATCAGCGGCGGCCAATGCCTCACTGAATATTTCGGCCAGGACTATCGGGCCTGGTTCAGTGGCCGTGCCGCGGTGTTCCAGGCCTGGATCGACGCTGGCAAAATGGACCCCGTCGACCCCGTGCACCTGATCTTCCTGCTGTGGGGCAGCACCCAGCACTACGCTGACTTCGCCACCCAGATCTGCCGTGTTACCGGTCGCACCAAGCTGACCAAGCAGGACATGGAAGATGCTGGCACCAACCTGATCCATATCATTCTCAAAGGCTGCGGCATCAAGCCAGCCCTATAAACGAAGCAATTTATGTCTTTTACGCTCACCGGCTTTTGCGAGTTTCGTGAAGAAATACGCAAAAGTCGCTTTATCACCTTGGCGGCGCCGATTACCAGCCCGCAAGACGCCCAGGCGTTTTTCGAGCAGCACAGCGACCTCAACGCCACGCACAACTGCTGGGCCTGGAAGCTGGGCGATCAATACCGCAGCAGCGATGACGGCGAACCCGGAGGCACCGCCGGGCGCCCGATTCTTGCGGCCATCGAGGCCCAGGGCTTTGATCAGGTGACCGTCTTGGTGATCCGCTGGTACGGCGGCATTCAACTGGGCACGGGTGGATTGGCCCGGGCCTATGGCGGCGGGGCCAATAAATGCCTGCAGAATGCCGAACGCATCGAGCTGATCAGCCGCGTCCCCCTGCGTTGCGCCTGCGGGTTCTCTGAACTGAACCTGGTGAAGCTGCGTGTCGCTGAACTCGGCGGGCTTGTGGTGGAAGAAACCTTCACCGCCAACGGCGTAGAGCTGCAGCTCGCCCTGGGGGAGGCGCACATCGACACCCTGCAAACCCAGCTCGCCGACCTGAGCCGTGGGCGCATCCTGCTCGAACGCTGAAACTGCTACTGTTATGCGCTGAACTCCCTGAACCGCGATTTCAAAGGAAGCCTTTCATGTCTACGCCAAAAACCGCACTGATCATCGGCGCCTCGCGCGGGCTGGGCCTTGGCCTGGTCAAGCAACTGCTCCAGGACGGCTGGGACGTGACCGCGACCGTGCGCGACCCGAACAAGGCCGATGCCCTGAAAGCCGTGGGGCCGGTGCAGATCGAGAAGTTGGATATGGACGATCAGCAAGCCGTGATCGCCCTGGCCCAACGCCTGAAAGATCGTACCTTCGACCTGCTGTTCGTCAACGCCGGCGTCAAGGGCCCGGCCAACCAGGAACCCGGCCACGCGACCCTGGCGGAAGTCGGCCAGTTGTTCTTCACCAACGCCGTGGCGCCGATCAACCTGGCCCAGCGTTTTGTCGGGCAGATCCGCAAAGACACCGGCGTGCTGGCCTTCATGAGTTCGGTACTGGGCAGCGTGACCATTCCCGACGGCTCGGACCTGGCGCTGTACAAGGCCAGCAAAGCCGCGCTCAATTCGATGACCAATAGCTTTATCACGCAACTGGGCGAGCCCAAGCCGACGGTGCTGTCGCTGCATCCGGGCTGGGTGAAGACCGACATGGGCGGCGAAAACGCCCACATCGACGTCGAGACCAGCGTGCGCGGCCTGGTGGACCAGGTAAATGCCTACACCGGCAAAGGCGGCCACCACTTCGTCGACTACAAAGGCGACACCATCGCCTGGTAATCCCCAAACTGTAGGAGCGAGCTTGCTCGCGAAGAACGCCCAGGCAACGCGTTAAACCAGACTGCCCGCGTCATCGTTGACGATTTTCGCGAGCAAGCTCGCTCCCACAGAGGTAAACTGCCCACCTCGCCCTTCCCGGCGACCCTGGATCAGCAGACAGGGCAACACTGAGCTGGCAAACCTGAACCCATCATTCAGAGGAGCCGGCCAATGCCTGCGACCCGTATCTGGTTAAAAAACCCCCTCGCGATTTTCACTGCCAATGGCCTCGATGCCCGTGGCGGCCTGGTGCTGCAAGACGGTGTCATCACCGAAGTGCTGGCCCAAGGGCAAGCGCCTGCACAACCCTGCGCGCAGGTGTTCGATGCCCGCGAGCATGTGGTGCTGCCTGGGCTGATCAATACACACCACCACTTCTATCAAACCCTGACCCGCGCCTGGGGCCCGGTGGTCAACCAGCCGCTGTTTCCCTGGCTGAAAACCCTGTACCCGGTATGGGCGCGGCTCACGCCGGAAAAACTCGCCCTGGCCAGCAAAGTCGCCTTGGCTGAACTGCTGCTCTCGGGCTGCACCACGGCGGCCGATCACCACTACCTGTTCCCCGATGGTTTGGAAAACGCCATTGATGTGCAGGTCGAGACCGTGCGCGAACTGGGCATGCGCGCCATGCTCACCCGCGGTTCCATGAGCCTGGGCGAAGCCGATGGCGGCCTGCCGCCGCAGCAAACCGTGCAGCAAGGCCAAGTGATCCTCGACGACAGCCAGCGCCTGATCCGCGAATATCACCAGCGCGGTGACGGCGCGCAGATCCAGATCGCCCTGGCGCCGTGCTCGCCGTTTTCCGTCACCCCCGAAATCATGCAAGCCAGTGCCGAGCTGGCCAACCAGTTGGACGTGCGCCTGCACACCCACTTGGCGGAAACCCTCGATGAGGAAGATTTCTGCCTGCAACGCTTCGGGCTGCGTACCGTGGATTACCTCGACAGCGTCGGCTGGCTTGGCCCGCGCACCTGGCTGGCCCACGGCATTCACTTCAACCCGGACGAAATCGAGCGCCTGGGCGCCGCCGGCACCGGCATCTGCCATTGCCCAAGCTCGAATATGCGCCTGGCCTCCGGCATCTGCCCTACCCTGGACCTGCTTGCCGCCGGCGCCCCCATCGGCTTGGGTGTGGACGGCTCGGCCTCCAACGACGCCTCGAACATGATCCTTGAAGCGCGTCAGGCCCTGTACATCCAGCGCCTACGTTATGGCGCGGAAAAGATCACCCCCGAAGGCGTATTGGGCTGGGCCACCAAGGGCTCGGCACAGTTGCTGGGGCGCACGGACATTGGCGAGTTGGCCGTCGGCAAGCAGGCGGACCTGGCACTGTTCAAACTCGATGAACTGCGCTTCTCCGGCAGCCATGCCCCCATTTCCGCGCTGCTGCTGTGCGGCGCGGACCGGGCAGACCGAGTGATGATTGGTGGCAAGTGGCGGGTGATCAACGGCCAAGTCGAAGGCCTTGACCTCAAGGGCTTGATCGCCGATCACAGCCAGGCGGCGCGGCAGTTGATCGCGGGCACCTAAGCCAGGCGCCAACCAAAATGTGGGAGCGAGCAAGCCCGCTCCCACCTTGGAACTGCGGCACCTTTCAAATCGGGTTAAAGCCCCAACAGCGACAGCATGATAAAAGTCGCAAACAACACAAAATGCGTCATCCCTTCTATCGCATTGGTTTCACCATCGTTGAGGTTGATCGCGCTGACGATCAGGGTGATAAACACCATCACCGTTTGCACCGGCGTCATCGCCATCTGGAACGGCTGCCCGGTATAGAGCGCCATGGCTTCCATCACCGGCACCGTCAGAATCACCGTAGACAACGAAGCCCCCAGCGCGATGTTGACCACCGACTGCATGCGGTTGGCCAACGCGGCGCGCAGTGCCGTGAGGATTTCCGGCGCGGCCGAAATAGCCGCCACCACAATCGCGGTAATCACCGGCGGTGCGCCTGTGCCTTCCAGGCCCAGGTCGAGGGTCTTTGACATCACCTCGGCCAACGCGCCAATCACGATCACCCCAAACACCAGGGTCGCAATGGAAAACGTCAGGCTGACAGACGGCGCGTGCTCGTCTTCAGGCTGTTTCTTGCGGCGTTTTTCCGGGTAGCTGTAGCTGAAGAAATAACTGTGCGGCCCCACCTGCATGCGCAAAAACAAGGTGTAAAGCACCACCATCGCGCCAATGGTGAAGGCCGAGTAAATTTTCCAGTCGGCTTCGGGGATAAATTCCGGCACCACCATCGACACACCCATGGCGGTAAGGATCATCACGCTGTAGGTGCGCGCCGAGTCATCGTTGTAGGACTGTTCGCCATGCTTGATACCGCCCATCAGCGCAGCCAGGCCGAGGATGCCGTTGATATCCAGCATCACCGCCGAGTAAATGGTGTCGCGCACCAAAGTGGGGGATGGCTCGTTGCTCATCATGATCGCCAGGATCACCACTTCCACCAATACGGCGGCGAGGGTCAGGATCATGGTGCCGTAGGGGTCGCCGACTTTTTCCGCCAACTGCTCGGCGTGATGGGCCACGCGCATCGATGCCATCACGATAAACGCGATCAGCGCAAAGCCGGCCAGCAGCGCAACCAGTTGGCCGCTGTGGAGCATCCAGTGTTCCAGCGGGTAGGCGGCGATGGCGGCAATCAGCGCCAGCAGCATGAATTTTTCTTGCTTGAGGGATGTGAGCATTCCGGGCCTTTTCGTACAACAAATCAGTCTTTGATGGGGTACAGACTGCGCCGAGCCGCTAACGTTTCGTTACACCTTAGTTCAGGCCGCCCTTGCGTGAGTGACAGAAATACTCTCCTGCTGGTCAGGTTTTGCCGATTATTTCAGCCATGGCCTGTAGAATGCCGCCATTGCACCTGATGAGATTTTAAAAATGTACGATTGGCTCAACGCCCTGCCCAAGGCTGAATTGCACCTGCACCTGGAAGGCTCGCTGGAGCCTGAGCTGCTGTTCGCCCTGGCCGAGCGCAACAAGATTGCGCTGCCATGGAACGACGTCGAAACCCTGCGCAAGGCCTACGCCTTCAACAACCTGCAAGAGTTTCTCGACCTGTATTACAAGGGCGCCGATGTACTGCGCACATCCCAGGACTTCTACGACCTGACCTGGGCCTACCTGCTGCGCTGCAAAGCCCAGAACGTGATCCACACCGAACCCTTCTTCGACCCGCAAACCCACACCGACCGTGGCGTGCCGTTCGAAGTGGTGCTCAACGGCATCGCCGCTGCACTCAAAGACGGCGAGCAGCAACTGGGCATCACCAGCGGTTTGATCCTCAGCTTCCTGCGCCACCTGAGCGAAGACGAAGCGCAGAAAACCCTCGACCAGGCGCTGCCGTTCCGTGACGCGTTCGTGGCCGTGGGCCTGGACAGTTCGGAAATGGGCCACCCACCGAGCAAGTTCCAGCGCGTGTTCGACCGTGCCCGTCACGAAGGCTTTTTGACCGTGGCCCACGCCGGTGAAGAAGGCCCGCCCGAGTACATCTGGGAAGCCATCGACCTGCTGAAAATCCAGCGCATCGACCATGGCGTGCGCGCCATCGAAGATGAGCGCTTGATGCAGCGCATCATCGACGAGCAGATCCCGTTGACCGTGTGCCCGCTGTCCAACACCAAGCTCTGCGTGTTCGACGACATGGCCCAGCACAACATCCTCGACATGCTCGAACGTGGCGTGAAGGTTACAGTGAACTCGGATGACCCGGCGTACTTCGGCGGTTACGTCACCGAGAACTTCCATGCGCTGCACACCAGCCTGGGCATGACCCAGGACCAGGCCAAACGCCTGGCACAGAACAGCCTGGATGCGCGGCTCGTGAAGCCATAACTGAATAGACCTGGACTCAAACTGTGGGAGCTGGCTTGCCTGCGATAGCGGTGTATCAGCCAGCCTCTTATTACCTGACCTACCGCTATCGCGGGCAAGCCCGGCTCCCACATTGACCCCATCAGCTTCAAGCCTGTGTGAGTTCTTCCAGGGTCTTGCCCTTGGTCTCCATCCCAAACAGCCACACCACCAGCGCCGCCACCGCAAAGCACAGCGCGCCCAAGGCAAATACCCCGCCCTGCCCGGTTATCGGGAACACCAACCCGGTCACCAACGGCCCCAGCAACGAGCCAACCCGCCCAATCGCCGACGCAAACCCCGAGCCGGTCGCACGTGCCGAGGTGGGATACAACTCCGGTGTGTAGGTGTACAGCACCGCCCACATGCCAAACAGGAAGAACTGCATCAACAACCCCGAGGTGATCAGCAGGCCCACGTTGCCGCCAAACACTGCGCTCTGCCCATACAGGAACGCCATCACCCCGCCGCCCAATAAGGTGACCACGCACACGGGCTTGCGTCCCCAGCGCTCGACCAACCACGCGGCCATCAAAAAGCCTGGAATTCCGCCCAGGGAAATGATCACCGTGTAATACACCGACTGGGTCACGGCAAAACCCGATTGCTGCAACAACGCACTCAACCACGACGTCAGCCCGTAGAACCCAAGCAGGGCGAAGAACCACACACTCCAGATCATCATCGTGCGCTGGCGGTATTGCGCCGACCACAGCTGCTGGAACGCGGAGAAAAACGTCCCCGGTGCACTCTCCACCCGTGGCAGGGCAATCGGCTCCGGCAAGTCGGCGCGGCCCAGGGAATCGCGCACCTTCTGCTCGATACCCAGCAAGACCTTGTTCGCCGCCTCATGGCGCCCCGCCTGTTCCAGCCAACGCGGCGACTCCGGGATAAAGAAACGGATGGCCAGCACAAACACCGCCGGTATCGCCAACACCAGGAAGATGTCGCGCCAGCCAATCACCGGCAACAAGAAGTAAGACAACACGCCCGCCGCCACAAAACCCAATGGCCAGAAACCATCCATCAAGGCGATGTAACGTCCACGTCGCTTGGCCGGTATCAGCTCCGACAGCATCGACTGGGCAATGGGAAACTCCATGCCCATGCCAATGCCCAGCAAAATCCGAAACAACGTCAGCGTCTCCACCGTTTGCGCCGTGGAGCACAAGTAGCTCGCCAGGCCCCAGAGTACGATGCTCCACTGGAACACCGGTTTACGCCCAAAGCGATCAGCAAGCATCCCGGACAGCGAAGCGCCCACCACCATGCCGAAAAAACTCGAACTGGCCAGCAACCCGGCCTGGGCCGTGCTCAGGCCAAACTCGGTTTTGATCGAGCCCAACAGGAAGGTCATCATCGCCAGGTCCATGGAGTCGAAAAAAAACGCCAGGGCGATGATGATGAAAATGATTCGGTGGTAACCGCTGATGGGCAACCGTTCCAGGCGTTCCGCCGCGCTATAACCCTGCCTACCCATGCTGCACCCCTCGTATGAAAAATCCCCCTTACGAGTGTGCGACATCGTTTGCGCCGGCTATTGCTGGATGCGACCTGACAACACCTGAGAACGACGCCAACTCCTGTAGGAGCGAGCTCGCTCGCGAAGATCGTCAACGATAACGCGGGGCATCTGCATAAAACGCGGCGCACTCACGTTTTTCGCGAGCACGCTCGCTCCTACAGTTTGGCGATGCGGGTTATGTGCTCAAGCCCTACATCAGTGACAGACAAGGCCCGAGATTCGTTGATCACGCTGATCCAGTTCGCCTGCAAAAACAGCTGCATCAAGCCCGCCCCCAACGCACCGCCCAGGTGGGGTTGTTGCTGGCTCCAGTCGAAGCAGTCGCAGGCCAGCGGCGTTGCCAGTGCCTGAGTGAAAATGCCCAGTTCCGCCAACGCCTGCACACCCTTGGGCGTCACTTCGGTACGCGGCTCATGGCGCTCGATCCATCCGGCCTCCAGCATCCGTTGATACAGCTGCGCCGCCAGCTCGCCGCCGAGGTGGCCGTGGCACCAGCGGGCGCGGCGCAGCAACGGCGGTGCCCGCAGCGCCGGCGGCAACACATCCGGAGTGCTGCGGGCCGCGCTGGCCATGGTGGTGCTGGCCAACGCGTCGATGGCGGCACTGACATCGGCGGCCGCTACCCGAAACAGGCGCTGGCCCCGCCGCGCTTCGATCCGCAACAGGCCGCTGCCGGTCAGCCGCGCCAAATGCGCATTGGCTGACGCTGGCGACAACTCGGCCAGAGCCGCCAGTTCTTCTGAAGACTTCGCCGAACCGTCCATCAAGGCCCAGAGCATGGCCGTGCGTTTAGGCTCGGCGAGCAAGCTGGCGATCTGACTGATGCAAGGTGCTGCTCCCATGTATTCACTCCCTGTTAAACCATTTTTTCTGCTGCGGTTGACGCCCAAGTATAGGTGCGCAGGCCATAGGCTCCGCGGCGTCTGACAATGCAGATCAGGACAGGATATGAGTGAAACTTCCGAGCGTGGCGCAGGCTATTGCCGAGAACCCATTCACCCCGGTCGCTGCGCGGTCAATGTCGCACAACGGGACACGAGCATGTCCCGCAGCAGATTGATGGGTTTACTCAATTGCGCACGGTGGGCGCACAGCAAGTTGAGCGGGGTGCGCTCGCCCTGCAGTTCCGGCAGGATCAAACGCAAGCGCCCGGCCAACACATCGGTGCTCACATCCAGCCACGACTTGTAGGCGATGCCCATGCCCGCCACCGCCCAGCGGCGCACCACATCAGCGTCATCGCTGAAGCGATCGCCGCTGACCGTCAGGCTTACGTGGCGCTTGCCATCGTAAAAACCCCAGTGGTCGTGGACGCGGCTGCCGAGCATGTACAGCAGGCAATTGTGCTGGGCCAATTGTTCCAGATGCCGCGGCTCGCCATGCCGGGCGAGGTAACTGGGCGCAGCGCAGAGCACGCGAATATTGTCCGGGGCGATGGGCAGCGCAATCAGGCTGGAGTCTTCGGGTTCGCCGTAGCGCAGGGCAATGTCCACGGGCTGGCGGAACAGGTCGGCGATGCGATCACCAAGCAACAGGCGCACGTTCAGTTGCGGATGCTCCTGCTGGAACGCATCCAGCCACGGCAACAGTTGGTTGCGACCAAAATCCGAGGGTGCGGACAATTGCAGCACACCACTGACGTGATCCTGGCCACTGGCCAATAGGCGCCGCCCTTCATCCAGCGCGCTCAGTGACGCCCGCGCATACTCCAGGAAGCCCTCGCCTTCGGCCGTCAGGCGCAGGCTGCGGGTGGAACGTGCCAGCAAGCGCGTACCCAGTTGCTGTTCGATCCGCTTGAGCGCGGCGCTGGCCACCGCCGGCGACAGGTCCATGACCCGCGCCGCGGCCGACAGGCTGCCCAAGTCCGCCGCCCGCACAAACAACTGTAAATCATCAAAACGCAGCATGCATTCCTGTCCATTATCAATATTTGGTTGAAACAGCCTGCTGTTTTAGCCGCTTTTATCGGCGTGGGAAATAGCCAATCATCTGCCCATCCCGTTAGCCCGTGCCAGGAGTCGACTATGTCCACCGCTTTTAATGTCATCGCCACGCTGATCGCCAAACCCGGCCAGCACGCCACCCTGGAAACCCTGCTGCGCGGCCTGCTGGAACCGACCCGCCTGGAAGCCGGTTGCGAGCAGTACGACCTGCACCAGGACCTGCAACACCCCGAGACCTTCTACATGCTCGAGCGCTGGAGCGATGACGCGGCGCTGGCCGACCACGACCAGAGCGCGCATATCCAGAGCTTTCGCGCCAAGGCCGCCGATGTGATCGAACACTTCGAACTCAAGCGCCTGAAATTTCTCGCCTGATCCCACTTTTTTCTGTAGGAGCGAGCTTGCTCGCGAAAACCTAAAGACCGACGCGTTAAACCAGAAACACCGCGTCATCGTTAACGCTTTTCGCGAGCAAGCTCGCTCCTACCTTGACCGTATTCACTTGGAGTCATCATGAAAGCCATCGCCTACTACGCCTCACTGCCGATCAACGATCCAAAATCCCTGCAAGACATCGAACTACCAGCCCCCGAGGCCGGCCCCCGTGACCTGTTGGTGGAAGTCAAAGCCATCTCGGTCAACCCGGTGGACACCAAAGTGCGCCAGAACGTCGCCCCGGAAAATGGCGCCGCCAAAGTGCTGGGTTGGGACGTGGCGGGTGTGGTCAAGGCGGTCGGCAGTGACGTGACGTTGTTCAAGGCCGGCGACAAGGTGTACTACGCCGGTTCCCTGGTACGCCCAGGCGGCAACAGCGAACTGCACACCGTGGATGAACGCATCGTCGGCCATATGCCCAAGAGCCTGGGGTTTGCCGAAGCGGCCGCATTGCCGCTGACCGCCATCACCGCGTGGGAGCTGTTGTTCGAACGTTTGCAGGTGCCTGAAGGCAAAGACGATCAAGGCCAGAGCCTGCTGATCGTCGGCGCTGCCGGTGGTGTGGGGTCGATCCTGACTCAACTGGCTAACCAGCTCACGGCGCTGAAGGTCATCGGCACCGCCTCACGCCCCGAGACCCAGGCATGGGCCAAGGCCCTGGGCGCACACCTGGTGATCGACCACAGCCAGCCGCTGAGCGAAGCGTTGAAACAGGCCGGGCACGGGCATGTCACCCACGTTGCCAGCCTGACCCAGACCGAGCATCACCTGGACCAACTGGTCGAAGCGCTGCAACCCCAAGGCAAGCTGGCGTTGATCGACGATCCCAAGGCCCTGGATGTGAGCAAGCTCAAGCGCAAGAGCCTGTCGCTGCACTGGGAGTTCATGTACACCCGTTCGATGTTCGAGACGCCAGACATGATCGAGCAGCACAACCTGCTCAACCGCGTGGCCGAACTGATCGACGCCGGCATCCTGAAAACCACGGTAGGCGAGCACTTCGGCGTGATCAATGCGGCGAACCTGCGCCGCGCCCACGCCCTGCTGGAAAGCGGCAAGGCCAAGGGCAAGATCGTGCTGGAAGGGTTCTGAAAAAACGGCTGTCAGCGTCGTCCGTTATCTACGTAGGTAATGGACGACACCATTAGTCCGAGAGTTGATCCTTGTCATCTTTATGAGCCCGTTCAGGTTTATATTGGCCGCCTTTGCCACGATTCTTTTACGTGAGGAAGTCAGCAATGAAAATCCTGATAAAAGCGTTAGCAAAATCCCCAGGCAGCCAATGGCAAGTTCGTCTCGACGGCGAGGCCATCAACTTTCGCAGTGAGGCCGAGGCCCGCGCTTTTGCCGACACGCTGCAAGCCCGGATCCAGGCGCCCCATCGCTTCCCTCTCAACCAGCAACGTTCCGCTGGCTGAGACCAACTTCAGACCTGCGCCTGTACGGCCCTTGCCCGTTGCAGGCGCTGGGTCGCCATGGCAATGGTCACCGCCAGCACACCGCATAGGCTGATGACCATGGCCATCGGCATCGCCGTGCCGTCGTGCAACACGCCGACCAACGACGCCGCGCCTGCCGCCACACCGAACTGAATGCAACCGAGCAACGCCGACGCGCTGCCGGCCCGAGCGCCCTGCCCGCTCATGGCACAGGCCGAGGTATTCGGCAAAATACAGCCCAGGCTGGCGATACAGATAAACAGCGGCACCAACAACGGCCATAGCGCCTCGGTACGCAACGCGGCAATCCCCAACAGCGTCAACGCCGCCGCCACGTACACCCACACAGTGCGCGACAGCAAAAACGCCGGGCCGCGCTTGGCCAGCAAGCGTGCGTTCAGTTGCGCCACCAGGATAAAGCCCGCGGCGTTGGAGCCGAACAACCAGCCGTAATGCTCGGCCGGCACGCCGTAGAGCTTGATAAACACGAAGGGGGAACCGGCGATGTAGGCAAACATCCCGGCAATCGAGATACCGCCGGTCAAGGCATAGCCCAGGTACACCCGGTCTGACAGTAGCGAGCCGTAGCGGCGCAACGAGCCCGACAACGGCTGGCGCGGCTGATCGGCAGGGAAGGTTTCCGGCAACCCGACCGCCACCGCGATGGCCGCCATCACGCTGAACAACGACAACGCCAGGAAAATCGACTGCCAGCCCCACACGCCGACCATCAGGCCACCGGCCAATGGCGCCAGGATCGGGGCCAGGCCGGTCACCAGCATCAGTTGCGAATACACCTTGGCCGACCCCACGGCATCGCATTTGTCACTGACCACCGCCCGGGAAATCACCATGCCCGCACACCCGCCAAGGGCCTGCACGAAGCGCGCGCCAATCAGCCATTCCAGGGACGGCGCATACGCACAAGCGAAAGACGCGAGGGTAAACAGGGTGACGCCGCTGAGCAGCGGCACACGCCGGCCAAAGCGGTCGGCCAACGGCCCGTAGATCAATTGACCAATGGCCAGGCCGGCGAAATACACGGCCAGGGTCAGCTGGATATGTTTTTCGTCAGTGGCGAAGGCCGTGGCCATTGCCGGAAAGCCCGGCAGGTAAAAATCGATCGCCAACGGCGCGAAGGCGCTCAAGGCGCCCAGAATCAGGATTATGCGAAGGTTCATCAGACACCCAAGTGAGTCGGCAGCTCAACAGTCTAGCCGCGCTTGGGTGCCATGAACATTACGTTAGGTGGCTAACGATCAGAAAAATCACGCCAGCTTGGCGCTGTAGCCTTCCTCGGTAATCAGGTCGATCACTTTGTCCGAGGACAGACCGCTTGCCACCCGCACTTCTTTGGCCTTCAAATCGACTTCCACACTCGCCGCCGGATCCTGGCTCTGTACCGCCTGGGTCACCGCTTTAACACAATGGCCGCAGGTCATTCCTTCAACGCTGAATATTTGCATGACATGACTCCTTTGATGAGGTTGAGCCCAGTGTCGAGCTTGCCATGATGGCAAGGTCAAGTTCTCAGTATTTCTGCCGGGCTGGTATTCGGCGGCGACGTCGGCCAAGCTTCAACCTTCCTAGCTGTGAACCACGGAGCATTCGCCATGCGCTGGTTGTTTTTTGCCCTTGCCGGCCTGATGAGCTTGCCTGCCGCTGCGCCCCAGGCCCTCGCTGCTGAAGATTATGCAGTGCTGATTATTTCCCGCGAACGCCTGGAAGTGCCGACCTACTGCGAGATCGGCCTGTATATCCAGGACCAACTCGCCGGGCGTCTGTTCCAGGAACAGGCCACTTCATTCAATCTTCCCCCCGGCGATACGTCGCTGCGCCTGAAGCTTTTGCCGGGCCAAGCTGCAGGCTGTCTGCCGGGCCTACTCGCGCCACCTGCGCAGAACATCACCTTGAAAGCCGGTGATGTACGCAAATTACGCATTGCCCTGGGCCCGGACGGCATGTACCTCAAAGCTGCGGCATTGGAATACTGAGTAACCCCACGATCGTTCCCACGCTCTGCGTGGGAACGCCTCATCGGACGCTCCGCGTCCCGGGTACAAGGCACTACTTCAACGCCAGGGTGACGCGGAGCGTCACGGGCTGCATTCCCACGCAGAGCGTGGGAACGATCGGGCTTGACCTTCCCCACAGGTTAAGGTTGATCCTAGTGGCAACTTCTCTTGGAGGACTGCCCCATGAATGGATCCACCACCTTTGACCTGCCCATCGGCGGCATGACCTGTGCCAGCTGTGCCGGGCGGGTCGAGCGCGCGCTGGGCAAGGTGCCGGGCGTGCAACGTGTCAGCGTCAACCTGGCCAATGAACGCGCGCACATCGAAGTACAGGGCCAGATGGACCCCAGCGTGCTGATCGCCGCCGTCGACAAGGCCGGCTACACCGCCACCCTGCCCCAAAGCGAAACCGCCACCGACGCCGATCAGGCCCGGCGTCTGCGCCGCGAGCGCTGGTCGCTGGTGGCGGGCATTCTGCTGGCGTTGCCCTTGGTGCTGCCGATGCTGGTAGAACCCTTCGGCCTGCACTGGATGCTCCCCGCCTGGATACAGTTTGCCCTGGCCACGCCAGTGCAATTCATCCTGGGTGCGCGCTTCTATGTCGCCGCCTGGAAAGCCGTGCGCGCCGGCGCCGGCAATATGGACCTGCTGGTGGCGATCGGCACCAGTGCCGGCTACGGCCTGAGTATCTATGAATGGCTCACCGCCGCCCCAGGCGTGACGCCGCACCTGTACTTCGAAGCCTCGGCGGTGGTAATCGCCTTGGTACTGCTGGGCAAATACCTGGAAAGCCGCGCCAAGCGCCAGACCGCCAGCGCCATCCGCGCCCTTGAAGCCTTGCGTCCGGAACGGGCGATCCGCGTGCAGGACGGCCGCGAAGAAGACGTCGCCATCAGCGCGTTGAAGCACGGTGACCTGGTGCTGGTCAAACCCGGCGAACGCTTCCCGGTGGACGGTGAGGTGGTAGAAGGCCAGAGCCATGCCGATGAGGCGCTGATCAGTGGCGAAAGCCTGCCGGTGCCCAAACAACCCGGCGACGCGGTCACCGGTGGCGCCATCAACGGTGAAGGCCGTTTGCTGGTGCGCACCCTGGCCCTGGGCGCAGAAAGCGTGCTGGCGCGCATCATCCGCCTGGTCGAAGACGCCCAGGCCGCCAAGGCACCGATTCAGAAACTGGTGGATAAAGTCAGCCAGGTGTTCGTGCCGGCCGTGCTGGTATTGGCGCTGATTACCGTGGTGGGCTGGTGGCTGTACGGCGCCTCCCTGGAAACCGCCATCATCAATGCGGTCGCCGTATTGGTGATCGCCTGCCCTTGTGCCTTGGGCCTGGCCACGCCGACCGCGATCATGGCTGGCACCGGCGTCGCCGCACGCCACGGCATCCTGATCAAGGACGCCGAAGCCCTGGAGCGCGCCCATGCCGTGAGCGCCGTGGTGTTCGACAAAACCGGCACCCTCACCTCCGGCGCGCCCAACATTGCCCACTTGGCGGCCGTGGATGGCAACGAAGCCCTGTTGTTGCAACAGGCCGGCGCCTTGCAACGCGGCAGTGAGCACCCACTGGCCAAGGCAGTGCTGGATGCTTGCCGCGAACGAGGCTTGGACGTGGCCGATGTGAGCGCCAGCCAATCCCTGACCGGGCGCGGCATTGCAGGTACGCTCGACGGTCGTCCATTGGCGCTGGGCAATCGCCGCTTGCTGGAAGAGACCGGCCTGGACGCAGGCGATTTAGGCCCGCGTGCCAAGGAATGGGAAGCCGAAGGCCGCACCTTGTCCTGGCTGATCGAGCAAGGCGCGCAACCCCGCGTGCTGGGGCTGTTTGCCTTTGGCGACACGCTCAAGCCCGGCGCGTTGCAGGCCGTGCAGCAACTCAAGGCGCAGCACATCAGCAGCCACTTGATCACCGGCGATAACCACGGCAGTGCACGGGTGGTGGCCGAGGCCTTGGGCATCGACGATGTGCATGCCGAAGTACTGCCTGCCTATAAAGCCGCTGCCGTGGCCGAGCTGAAAAAAACCGGCGTGGTGGCCATGGTCGGCGACGGTATCAACGATGCGCCCGCCCTGGCCGCTGCCGATATCGGCATCGCCATGGGCGGCGGCACCGACGTAGCCATGCACGCCGCCGGCATTACCTTGATGCGTGGCGACCCGCGCCTGGTGCCGGCCGCCCTGGAGATCAGCCGCAAGACCTACGCGAAAATTCGACAGAATCTGTTCTGGGCCTTTGTGTATAACTTGATCGGCATTCCCCTGGCCGCCTTCGGCCTGCTCAACCCGGTACTGGCTGGCGCCGCCATGGCCTTATCCAGCGTCAGCGTGGTGAGTAACGCCCTGTTGTTGAAAACCTGGAAACCCAAGGACTTGGAGGATCAACGCCCATGAACATCGGCCAAGCCGCCCGCACCAGCGGGCTAAGCGCGAAGATGATTCGCTACTACGAATCCATTGGCCTGCTGAAAACCGCCCACCGCACCGACAGCGGCTACCGCGTGTACGGCCACGATGACCTGCACACCCTGACGTTCATCAAGCGCTCGCGGGACCTGGGGTTTTCACTGGAAGAAGTCGGCAAGTTGCTGACCCTGTGGGAAGACCGCCAGCGAGCCAGCGCCGACGTAAAAGCCTTGGCGCGCCAGCACATCGACGAGCTCAATCACAAGATTCGCGAGCTGGGGCAACTGCGCGATACCTTGCAGGACCTGATGGAGCACTGCCAGGGCGATCATCGGCCCGATTGCCCGATCCTCAAGGAATTAGCAGCGGGTAACTGCTGCGCCTGACAGACAGCACAATGATCGTTCCCACGCTCCGCGTGGGAATGCCGCTTTCGACGCTCCGCGTCACGCTTTAGGACGCAGAGCGTCCAGGGATGCATTCCCACGCAGAGCGTGGGAACGATCAATGTGGGAGCTGGCACGCGCCGTTGTAAGTTACTGCATCCAAGGCGGTGGCGGTGGCTCGTCCGGTACTTTGCTCGGTGGCGCATCATCCGCTGCGCGAATCGCCTGGCGACGCTCTTCGTCCAGCCGCGCCGCTTCGATTTCGCGGATCACACCGCCCACATCCGCCAGTTCTTCCGGTTCGTCGAACTCACCGGTCAACACACTGGCCGGGTGCAAGGTGCCGGCTTCATACAGCGCCCACATTTCCTTGGCGTACTTGGTCTTCTTCAACTCCGGGGCAAAACGCCCGAAGTAGGAAGCCATGTTGCCGACGTCGCGCTCCAGCATGTTGAAGGCGTGGTTGTTGCCCGCCGCATCCACCGCCTGGGGCAGGTCGATGATCACCGGGCCCGTAGGCGTGAGCAGTACGTTGAACTCGGACAGGTCACCGTGCACCAGGCCGGTGCACAGCATCAGCACGATCTGGGAGATCAGGAAGGCGTGGTATTCGCGCGCCTGGTCCGGGTCCAGCACGACGTCATTCAGACGCGGCGCCGCATCGCCGTATTCGTCGGCCACCAGTTCCATCAACAGCACGCCTTCAAGAAAGTCGTACGGCTTGGGCACGCGAACGCCCGCACCGGCCAGGCGGAACAGCGCCGCCACTTCAGCGTTCTGCCAGGCATCTTCGGTTTCTTTCTTGCCGAACTTGGAGCCCTTGGCCATGGCTCGCGCCTGGCGGCTGTTACGGACCTTACGGCCTTCCTGGTATTCGGATGCCTGACGAAAACTTCGTTTATTCGCCTCCTTGTAAACCTTGGCGCAACGCAATTCATTGCCGCAGCGCACCACATAAACAGCTGCTTCTTTACCACTCATCAGAGGGCGCAGCACTTCGTCGACCAGACCGTCTTCGATCAGGGGTTCAATGCGTTTAGGAGTCTTCATCAGCTTTTATTGTGGGTCCTGTATTACCAAACACGCGTGTGGAACTCGTTATACGGCAATCGGCTCGCCGGGGGGAGAGGCTACTGACCTCTGACCCCTTGGGAATGCATTCAATGGGCCAATTTTATCGGCAATCAGCGTTCGATTATCGCCGTCACGCCTTGACCACCGGCGGCACAAATGGAAATCAGCCCACGGCCCTTGCCCGCCGCATCCAATAATTTAGCCAGGTTAGCGACGATACGCCCACCGGTAGCGGCAAACGGATGCCCCGCCGCCAGGGAACTGCCCTTGACGTTGAGCCGGCTGCGGTCGATCGACCCCAGCGGCGCGTCCAGGCCCAGGCGGCTCTTGCAATAGTCGGCGTCTTCCCAGGCCTTGAGCGTGCACAGCACTTGGGCGGCGAAGGCTTCGTGGATTTCGTAGTAATCAAAGTCCTGCAAGGTCAGGCCGTTGCGCGCCAGCAAGCGTGGCACCGCATAAACCGGCGCCATCAACAGGCCCTCGGCGCCGTGGACAAAATCCACCGCCGCTGCTTCGCCATCACGCAGGTAAGCCAGGATTGGTAGCCCACGCTCCTTGGCCCACGCCTCGCTGCCCAGCAGCACCAGAGAGGCACCATCGGTCAGCGGTGTGGAGTTGCCCGCGGTGAGCGTGCCCTTTTCGCTGCGCTCGAAGGCCGGCTTGAGGCTGGCGAGTTTTTCCAGGGTCAGGTCGGGGCGTAGGTTGTTGTCGCGGGTGAGGCCGAGAAAGGGCGTAAGCAAATCGTTGTGCCAGCCTTCGGCGTAGGCCGCCGCCATCTTCTGATGGCTCTCCAACGCCAGTTGGTCCTGCTCGGCGCGGGGGATCTGCCAAGTCTGGGCCATCAGCTCGCAGTGCTGGCCCATGGACAAACCCGTGCGCGGTTCGCCGTTGCGCGGCAGCTCCGGCTTGAGGTGCTGGGGACGAAGTTGTAACAGAACCTTTAATTTGTCCGCCATGGATTTACTGCGGTTGGCTTTGAGCAGCAACTTGCGCAGCCCTTCATTCACACCAATCGGCGCGTCCGAGGTGGTGTCCACCCCGCCGGCAATGCCGCATTCGATCTGGCCCAGGGCAATTTTATTGGCCACCAGCAGCGCCGCCTCAAGCCCCGTGCCGCAGGCTTGCTGGATGTCGTACGCAGGGGTTTGCGGTGACAGGCGCGAGCCGAGCACGCATTCACGCGTCAGGTTGAAATCACGGGAATGCTTGAGCACCGCGCCGGCGGCCACCTCGCCCATGCGCAGGCCGTGCAGGTTGTAGCGCTCGATCAGGCCCTCCAGCGCGGCGGTCAGCATCGCCTGGTTACTCGCCGTGGCGTAGGGGCCATTGGAACGGGCGAAAGGAATGCGGTTACCGCCAATGATCGCTACACGGCGCAATTGAGTCATGGAAAGCTCCCTTGTGGTAGTGGGTGGAATCATCAAGCCTAGCCTAGGCTCAATCGAACGACTGCCACCCCAGGGTGGTCAACCTTTGAACCCCAGCCTTCGGAGAGCGTTCCATGTCTGACCGTTATATCGACTTCGCCAACTCAAGCCTCGGCCATCGCCTGGTCGCCGCCATTGGCCTGCCGTCACCGGTACGCCTGGAACGCTGGCAAGCCGGACGCCTGCGCCCGGTCGAAGGCGCACTGCTGCTGGGCGGTGGCGCATTGGCAACCCAGGTGCTGGCGTTTGCCAACCGACTCACCGACGCCGTCTACAGCTACGGCGCCGAAGCCTCGATAGCGCCCGCGTGGATTCCAGGGCACGGCCCCAAGCTCAAGGCGGTGGTGTTCGACGCCAGCAGTTTGCAGCAAGCCGACCAGCTCAAGCAGCTGCGCGAATTCTTCCAACCACTGCTTAAAAACCTCGACCACAGTGCCCACTTGGTGATCCTTGGCCGGGCGCCGGAAAGCCTCAGCGATCCGTTCGCCGCCAGCGCCCAGCGCGCCCTGGAAGGGTTCAGCCGTTCCCTGGCCAAGGAGCTGCGCAGCGGTGGCGTGCTGCAGTTGCTCTACGTGGGCGACGGCGCTGAAGACCAGTTGGAAGGCGCGCTGCGGTTTTTCCTCTCGCCCAAGAGCGCTTACATCTCGGGCCAGGTCATTCGCCTGGCAGCTTGCGATACCCCGGTGCAAGACTGGACGCGCCCGCTGGCCGGGCGCAAGGCATTGGTTACCGGCGCCGCTCGAGGCATCGGTGCCTCCATCGCCGAAACCCTGGCCCGCGACGGCGCCGAGGTCATTCTGCTCGATGTGCCCCAGGCCAAGGCTGACCTCGAAGCCCTGGCCGCACGCCTGAATGCGCGCACGGTGGTGCTGGACATCTGCGCCGAAGATGCCGCACGCCAACTGATCGAACACCTGCCAGACGGGCTCGACATCCTGGTGCACAACGCCGGCATCACCCGCGACAAAACCCTGGCCAACATGACCCCGGAATACTGGGACGCAGTGCTGGCGGTCAACCTCAAGGCTGCGCAAGTGCTGACCAAGGCCCTGCTCGACAGCGGCACCCTGCAAAACAACGCACGGGTGGTGTTGCTGGCCTCCATCAGTGGCATCGCCGGCAACCGTGGGCAAACCAACTATGCCGCGAGCAAGGCCGGGCTCATCGGCCTGGCTCAAGCCTGGGCGCCGCTGCTCAAGGAACGTGGGATCAGCATTAACGCCGTCGCGCCTGGGTTTATCGAAACCCAGATGACCGCGCATATTCCCTTCGCCCTGCGCGAGGCCGGGCGCCGCATGAGCTCCCTGGGCCAAGGTGGCTTGCCCCAGGACGTGGCCGAAGCCGTCGCCTGGCTGAGCCAGCCGGGCTCCGGTGCGGTCAGCGGCCAGGCGCTGCGGGTGTGTGGGCAAAGTCTTCTGGGAGCGTAAGCATGCAATGGCAAACCTTGGACAGCACCCCACCTCTACTGCCGCTGTATTGGCGTGCGGCGCTCAAGCGCAAGATCACCGGCAGCACACTGCCCGAACGTGCGTTGCGCTGCCGGATGAATGTCAATCCCGGCGCCGTTGCGGCGTACCGCAAGGTGTGCGGTTTTGCTGACAGCCCGATGCTGCCGGCGACTTATCCGCATATCCTCGCGTTCGGCCTGCAACTGCAATTGCTGACGGACAAGACGTTTCCGTTTCCACTGCTGGGGTTGATCCACCTGCGCAATCGCATCCGTATTCATCGGCCTCTAGGTGGAGTGGGTGACGTGAGTGTCGGCGTTTACGCACGCAATCTCAGCCCCCATCCCAAGGGGGCCACCTTTGACATCGTCACCGTTGTGGAGGATGCCCTTGGGCTCCTGTGGGAAGCCGAAAGCCAGATGTTATGTCGGGGCGTGAAGCTTGAAGGCGAAGCTGCGGACAGCGGATTGCAGACTCAGGGCACGCTCACCGAACTGACGCGCTGGAAAGCACCCACTGACATAGGCCGCCGCTACGCCCGCGTGTCCGGCGACTACAACCCCATCCACCTCAGTGCGCCAACCGCCAAGCTGTTCGGTTTTCCCCAGGCCATCGCCCACGGGTTGTGGAACAAGGCGCGCACCCTCGCGGCGCTGGCAGAACACTTGCCGGCCGCCAATATTGAAATTGACGTCGAGTTCATGAAGCCGGTGCGCCTGCCCAGTGAAGTGATATTGATGAGCAGCGCGGCCGGTTCCAGCGGGGCGTTGGAACTCAAAGGCGCTGGGGATATACAACATATGCTGGGGAAGTGGCAGCCGATTGCGTGAGAAACTCTGATTAATTGTATATATACACCCTAAGTTATAGCGGACCTTACGAGGTCCGCCTTTATTTACAACACTTTGATTTTAATCATCTAAATATCCTGCAACATCCATCCATTACACCTTTGGTATTAGTCATTAAGCCGACTGTGGCCGGGTGTATATAAATCGTTAATACCAAGTTGAGCATTGCGTGAAAGAGTGCCTTGGCCTGAGATAGCCACACGGACAAACCTATCGTTATCCAAAGAAATAACGAGGGTTTGAAACAACCAAGGTTGTACCAGGTGCAAGGAACTCAATCATGAAAACTCAAGTCGTGTTTTGGAAAGCAAGTACCGCGCTGGCCCTCGTTCTGGCAATGAGCCTGGGCGGCTGCAGCAGCGGTGGTGGCGGGCATAAATCCAGCGTGGCGGCGTCATCGCCGGATGCGGGTGCAGGCGCCGGGAGCGGTGATGGCGGTACGGGCGGCGGCACGGGTGGGACTGGTGGTGGCACTGGCGGCACTGACGGCGGCACGGGCGGCGGCACGGACGGAACCGGCGGTGGCACTGGTGGCACTGACGGCGGCACAGGCGGGACTGGTGGCGGCACTGGCGGCACTGACGGTGGCACTGGCGGAACGGACGGCGGCACTGGCGGTGGCACGGGCGGAACCGGCGGTGGCACTGGCGGGACCGGCGGTGGCACGGGCGGGACCGGCGGCGGCACGGGCGGGACCGGCGGTGGCACGGGCGGGACCGGCGGCGGCACGGGCGGAACCGGCGGTGGCACTGGCGGGACTGGTGGCGGAACAGGTTCGACCACTACCCCGCTGATCACTGGGCAGATCGCCGGCACCCTCGGCACCACCGTAGGCAATGTAGGCGCAGCAGTGGGTGATCTCGGAGGCGCCCTGACCCCTGTTCCAATCGTCGGCACCACAGCAGGCGGCCTGGTCACCTCGGTCGGCACCGCGGTCACCACCGTCGGCACCGGCGTCACAGCAGGCTTGGGTTCTTTGGGGACTAACAGCAACTCGCTGGGCATTACGGTTGCTGGTGTCGGCGGCGGCGTCGCTGACTTGGGCGACGGCCTGTCGACTACCGGCCAATCGTTGTCGACAACCCTCGGCGGTGTCCCTGTCGTGGGCGGCCTCACAGGCGGTGTAGGCACGGCAGTAGGTGGCGTCGTGGATAAAGTCGGTACCGCCGTGACCATGCTCGGCGATACCCTCAGCACAGCCAGCACCACCGGCCCGCTGGGTTCATTGACCAACACCCTGGGCGGCCAAGTGTTGGTGCCTGTAGTGTCGCTGGTGGAAAACACCACCGGCAACCTCGGCACGGCAACCGGCCTGGGCACGCCAGTCAGTGGTGTGCTGGATAAAGTTGGCACCACCGTCGCGAGCCTGGGCACTCAAGTCACTACCGCGGGTGGTGCAAGCAACCCTGTGACCAATGTCGTTGGCGGCGTGCTGACTGGCGTCGGTGGTGCGCTCGATACGTCCGGCGGTTATGTCGCGCCAACCGGCGGTACCGCAGCTGCCGGCCTACCCGAGCTGATCGGCGGCGTGGTAGCCAACGTAGGCACCGGTTTGAATGCCGGCAGCACCAACGGCACGGTCAGTGCAGCCGGTGTAACCGGCGGCGCATTGGGCGGCACCATTGCATCGGTGGGTACCGTTCTCGGTGGCACGGGTGTCGCCAACACTGGCGCCACCGCACCGCTCGCCACTGTATCCACCGCTGTCGGCGCAGCCTTGAACCCTGTGACCACCGGCGTCACTACGCTGACGCAGAACGTAGGTACCACCACCGGTATCGGTACCCCGGTCGATGGCCTGGTGACTCAAGTCGGCGGCGCAGTCAGCAGCTTGGGCACCAACCTGACAGCAGCCAATGCCAACCCGATCACCAACGCGGTGGGCACCACCGTCACAGCGGTCGGCGGCACCGTCGCCTCGGTGGGTGGCCTGGTAACCGGCGGCACCACTGGCGGCACCAGCGGTGGCTTGCTCGGCGGCCTGAATATCGGCACTACCGCCACAACAACCGGCACGGCCACAACCACAGGCGGCACTACAGCCACAGGCGGTCTGGGCGGTTTGTTGAACGGCCTGACCGGCAAATAGAAATGCACCTGGCCGATTAGACGGCCTCCCCTACAGCGCCTACGCTTGGTTGAGACGAGAGACCTTTAATAAGTCTCTCGTCTTTTTTATGGGCGGCGACACGTTTTATCAATCGCCGCCCTCCCGAACCGAGTCCCAGAACCCGGCGGGCCCGAAGCGCTGCTGCAGTTGACCATGGAGTGTCCTATGCGCGTGTTGACGCCGTTGTTATTGCTCACCCTCAGTGCCTACGCCCAGGCCGAGACCCTTCCCAGCTTTCTTAACAGCAACGACACTGTCCGCACCCTGCCGGTGCCCAACCTGCCCGCTGATGCCTACCGACCACCCACGTCGAAAACCCAGGTACCTGAAGCGCCGCCGACTGCCGGCCAACCGCTGTTGATGGACACCAAGGTCACTATTCGAAAGTTGCAGATCGAAGGCGGAACGGTCTACCCGCTCGCCGAGACGGCACAGGTGTATGCGCCGTTGATTGGACGAGAAACCAACCTCGCCCAACTGATTGAAGCGACCCGTGGGATCACCCGCCGTTACCAGGAGGATGGCTACCTGCTGTCCTACGCGTTCCTGCCGCAACAGAATTTCGAAAACGGCCTGGTCCGCGTGGTACTGGTGGAGGGCTACATCAAGGACTATCAACAAACCGGCGACATCGGTTCGGTGTCGGCCTACGTCGATAAACTCGCGCAGAAGCTCCTGGCTGAGCGCCCGCTGACCCGCAAGACTTTCGAGCGCTACACCACGCTGATGAGCCGCATCCCCGGCCTCAGCGTACAGGCGCAAGTACCGCCACCGGGCACCACTGATGGCGCCACGCACATGCAGATCCAGGCCAGCCGCAAACCTTTCACCACCAGCATGAGCCTGGTGCAAAAAAGCCGTGGCGGCACGCAAGCGTTGCTGAGCGCCACCAGCAATTCCCAGACGTCCATGGGCGAGCAGCTCAGCGTCAGCGGCCTTTTCCCACCCGGCGAGGACAAAGAACACTACTACCGTGTGGACTACAACCAGTTCATCAACGCCGAGGGCACCCAACTGGCGCTCGCCGCCGAACGCTATCGCGCCGACCCCAACAGCAGCGTGCAACTGGATGGCGGTTTCGAACTCAAGCCGCACCAGTCCATCGACCGCTACTCCATTGGCCTGAGCCATCCGTTCATCGCCTCCCCCACCGAGTCGCTCACCCTGGGCACGCGCCTGTACGCGGTCGACCAGACCACGCGCTATAAACTGGTGGGCTACCCGCTGCGTTTCGACATCGAATCCAACCTGCGCGCCCTGGCCTTCGAAGGCGATTGGCGCAAAGCCGACGCGCAACGCCTGCGCATCATCAGTGGTGGCCTGTACCAGGGCATCGACGGTCTGGGCGCCAAGGCCCGCAGTGACCTGGGCGTGGCCAAACCCGACCTCGACTTCTTCCGCCTGCGCCTTTCCGGCGTGCAAAGCGACAAGTTCTTCGACAACTGGCAAGGCGTGCTCTCCGGTGCGCTGTACTGGAGCGACAACACCCTGCCCGACAGCGAACGCGTGACCTTCGGCGGGCAGAATTTCGGCCGTGGCTACCCGGACGACCAAGGCTCGGGCGACAAAGGCTGGGGGGTGGCGTACGAGGTCAACTACAGCTTCAACCGCACCGGCAACTGGGTGAAGATCCTGCAACCCTACGTCGTAGTCGACCGCGCCAAATCCTGGTTCAACGACCTGCCAGTCAAGGCCAACGACATGTCCTCGGCGGCGGTGGGTCTACGCTTTGGCGACAAGAAGTACTACAACATCGCGCTGGAGGCGGCCAAACCAATGTCGGATATCGCCCTGGACAGCTTCAACCGCAGACCGCGGTATACGCTGAGTTTCAGTTATCAACTGTGAAGCTGTTGCGAGGGAGCTTATGTGGGAGCGGGCTTGCTCGCGAAGGCGGTGTGTCAGTCAATGAATCTTTAACTGAACCACCGCTATCGCAGGCAAGCCAGCTCCCACATTTAATAAGCGGTGCCGGTCCGTTACCGACCAGGTTTAGAGAGGGGAAACAGGTTGTTGAGGGTATCGAGCAAGCGCACCAGGTAGATAGGCTTGCGAAACAGATCCAGCACCTGCAAACGCAGCATATCGCTGACATCGTCCATTTCTGCATGGCCAGACATCACGATCACAGGCAAATGCGAGCGTGAGGTATGTTCGCGCAGGCGCTTGATCAAGGAGATACCGCTTTCCTCAGGCATGCGCAGATCGGTGATGACCAGGGCGATATCGGGGTTAAGTGTCAATTCTTGCAAAGCGAAGGTGACGGAGGTCGCGGTAAAACAGACGAATCCCTCGTTTTCGAGGGATTCGGCCAACTCGACCAGCGCATCCTCCTCGTCATCCACCAATAGGATTTGTTGGCGGGATGACGAAAGGTGGGTCATGGGCGGTACCTGATAAAATAATTACCGGAACAATAACCTGTAGCAATGACTATTACGCGGCTGGCAGCGCATCAGACACTTGCTGAAAAATGGCTTTTATTTTATCGCCAAGCCCACCACCAAAGCTGATGATACCTAATGCAACTATCGCCACAATAATCACATATTCAATGGCCGACGCCCCGTCTCTACGGCGCAGGAATAACTGAGCGTGAATGTAAAATTTCAAGAACAGGTCAAGGATCATAGGAGATCTCCCTCATGCGCCACAAAGCGCCGATACAGCTGGCCCACACAATGATTGCCGTGTGCCACTAGAGCATTGTCAACAAATTTAACACTCACAACTGTAAGAACGAATTAATCATAAAGTATTAGTCGCCGCGCCAGCCCCACAAATCCGTTATTTACAGCCCTCGCTTTAACCGCGCAGATAAATTTTTCATTCAGTAATGGCAATTTGTCCTAGCTGGGCTACCTTCAAATAGCCAAATCGTTAGTTGTTCATCACAGCCCAGTTGCGAATTTAGCTCGTTTGGATAAACGGGAATAAAAGCAGTGCAACAGGATAGGGAGCGCCGTCATGAACAGTCGTATCAGCATGGTCCTGGCTGGCTTGCTGCTTATCGGAGCCCTGGTTGCAGGGTATTGGGGCCTGGTGCTGAGTCGTCCACCGGCACCCTCCGTAGCGCCCTCGCCAGAACCTGTCATTTCCGTTGAAAAAACCGTTGCCGTCGTGGAAGACCAAACCCGCCAGCCGGTCGTGGTGCTGGTGCATGCGGTTGCGCCTTTTGTGCCCCTCACGGCTGCCGATGTCGCCGTGGAAAAACTGCGCACCGTGCCGGCTGGCAGCCTGACCAGCGTTGACCAGGCCATCGGCCGCACGCCCTTGCGGGCCCTGGGTGCCGGCACCTGGCTCAATGATGAGAGCTTCACCGCCGGCGGCCCCCTGGCCCGCATGATTCGTACAAACGAACGAGCGCTGGCCGTCGCCGTCGATGAGGTCATCGGTGCCGGTGGCCAGTTGAGCCCCGGCGATTACGTGGATGTCTTGCTGTTCTTGCGCCAGGACAATGCCAATGCCGAGCAGTCGGCGCAGGTGGTCATCCCGGCAATTCGCCTGCTCAGCGTCGGTGATCAGTTGGGCTTGGCCAACGACGGCACCCCGGCCGTACCGCCACCCGCCACCGCCGAAGAACGCGCCCAGGCTGCCCAACGCCGCACTGCCGCGCGCAGTGTGGTGCTGGCGGTGCCCGAACCCTTGCTGAGCCGGCTGATGCTCGCCTCCCAAGCCGGCACGCTGCGCCTGGCCGTGCGCAGTGCCGACGAACAACTGCTCAGCCGCTACTGGGCCGGCGAAAGCGACACCCCGGACAAGGTGCAAAGCGCCAACCGCGACCTCTACCAATTCACCCAATTGGCCCTCAGCGGCCCGCCAAAAAAAATCACCCCCGCGGTGGCCGACACCGGCCAGCGTCGGGGCGTCGAAGTGATTCGCGGCGCGGCGGCGGCACAACCTACCCCCTGATTGAACAAGGATGCCTTGAATGAGCCAACGCTACGCTCAATTGGCCTTGGCCTTGATGCTGCCGTGCCTGCCCCTGGGCATGGCGATGGGCGCATCGGGCAACTGCAACACCCTGGGCCAACTGCCCGCTGCGATCGAGGTGGGCGAAGGCTTGCAGACCGAGCTGCAATCGCCGGTAGCGATTACGCGCCTGGCTATCGGCGATCCGAAAATCGCCGACGTGCGGGTCAACGGCGACCGCCACTTTCTGCTCACCGGTGTCGGCAGCGGTGCCACCAGCCTGATGGTGTGGACAGGCTGCTCGACCACCCCGCGCCAGAGCATGGTGTTCGTCAAAGGCAAGGCCACCTCGGCGCTGACCAGCCAATCGCTGTCGCCCTCCGAAGACCCGACGCTGCCCAGCCAGGTGCAGACCGATATCCGCTTCGTCGAAGTCAGCCGAACCAAGCTCAAGGAGGCCAGCACCAAGATCCTCGGCATGGGCAACAATTTCTTCCTCGGCAGCCCGAGCTTGCTGTCCCCTTCAGAGGGCATCTTCAAATTGCCGGTGAACGCCGAAAACTTCAACATCGGGTTTGGCGGTGGCCGAGTCAAGGCACTGATCAACGCCC
Source organism: Pseudomonas sp. B2021 (assembly GCF_018135665.1). Taxonomy (NCBI): domain Bacteria; kingdom Pseudomonadati; phylum Pseudomonadota; class Gammaproteobacteria; order Pseudomonadales; family Pseudomonadaceae; genus Pseudomonas; species Pseudomonas sp. B2021. Next base: position 921,289 of record NZ_SMOF01000001.1, on the reverse strand, counting down.
TGGAAAGCAGCGGCTTCGCCTATACCCTGGCACGCCCGAGCCTGGTGGCCATGAGCGGCCAGAGCGCGACCTTCCTGGCCGGCGGCGAAGTGCCAATTCCGGTGCCCAGTGCCGGCAGCGATACCATCACCATCGAGTACAAGGAATTCGGCATTCGCCTGACGCTGACGCCGACGGTCATCGACCACAACCGCATCGCCTTGAAAGTCGCCCCGGAAGTCAGCGAGCTGGATTACAACAACGCGATCCGGATCCAGGGCATCCAGGTACCCGCCCTGACCGTCCGGCGCACCGACACCAGCGTGTCGTTAGCCGACGGTGAAAGCTTCGTGATCAGCGGCCTGATCAGCAGCACCAACCGCTCCACGATCGCCAAGCTGCCAGGCCTGGGCGACATCCCGATCATTGGTGCTTTCTTCCGCGACTCCACTATAAACAGCGAAGAAAAAGAACTGCTGATGATCGTCACGCCGCATCTGGTACAGCCACTGGCCGCCAATGCGCAGTTGCCGTCGCTGCCCGGCGAGAAACTGCGCACCTACGACCCGAATTGGTTCCGCCTGTTCTTCCTGGAAAACGGCAACTTCGACCGTCGCAGTGGACTTTCCCAATGAGCGATAGCCTGAGCCAGACCTTCCTGGCAATCACCCGCAACAGCACCGACCTGGAATGGCTCCAGGGCGCGCTGGCGCCCCTTGGCCAAGTGATCAGCGTGGGCGGCGGCAGCCTCGATGAATTGCTGGCACTGGTGGACGTGACCTTCGCCAACCTGGTGTTCGTAGGCCTGGACCGTGAACACCTGGTGGCCCAGAGTGCCTTGATCGAAGGCGCCCTGGAAGCCAAGCCGATGTTGGCAGTAGTGGCCTTGGGCGACGGCATGGACAACCAGCTTGTCTTGAATGCCATGCGTGCCGGCGCCCGGGATTTTGTCGCCTATGGCTCGCGCTCCAGCGAAGTGGCCGGGCTGGTGCGGCGCCTGAGCAAGCGCTTGCCGCCCACCGCGCCGAACGCCCACCTCGGCGGCCTCACCGTGCTCTACGGTGCCCAGGGCAACACCGATGGCGCCTTGCTGGCAAGCCACTTGGCGATGGTGGTGCAAAAAAGCGGCCAGCAGACGCTGATGCTCGACCTCGGCCTGCCCAGGGGCGACAGCCTGGCGCTGCTGGGCCTGGACAGCACCTTCAATTTCGGCGACGCCTTGCGCCACCTGCGCCGCCTGGACGCCACGCTCATCAACAGCGCCTTCACCAGCACCGACGACGGCCTGCGGATCCTTGCCTACGCCGCCAGCGATGAGCCCCTGGAAATAACCAGCGCCGCCGAGCTGTACATGTTGCTCAGCGCCTTGCGCCAGCACTTCCAGCACATCGTGGTCAACCTCACCGGGCAAGCGGACAGCGAAGCCCTGCGTACCTTTGTCAGCCACTGCGACAAGTTGCTGTGGTGCACCGACCAGGGCGTGCTCGACTGTCGGCGTAACCTGGCGGTGCTGAACCTGTGGCGCGAAAAAGGCATGAAGCTCGACCATGCCAAGCTGCTCGTCGATCGCTACATCAAAGGCTGTGCCCCCGACACCGAAGCCCTGGAAAAAAGCTTCGGCCTGGAGTGCATCGCCGTGCTGCCCCTGAGCCCCGAAGTGCGCCTGAACGCCAAAAACCAGGGGCAAAGCCTGTTCACCCTGGCCCCACGCGAAGCTTTGACCCAAGCCCTGCGCCACCTGGGCGAGCGCCTGGCCAAACGCACCGAAGGCTTGGATAAACCTTCGACACGCTGGTTCGAACGCCTGCTGGGGACGAGTCGATGAACAGCGAAAAACTCTTCGGCGCCCCGGCCCGTGGGGCAGCCGCGCACAACGACCACGATGGCCTGAAACTGGTGCTGCATCGTTACATCATCGATGCCATCGAAGAATCCGGCCAGAACCTGCTGGAAGGCTCGCGCCAATCCCTGGCGCAATTTGTCATCGACAAAGTGGCCGAGTACATCACGCGCATGCACCTGGCGATCTCGCGTTATGAGATGGAGCGTCTGGCTGAGGAAATCGTCGATGAGCTGACCGGCTTCGGCCCGCTGGAAGTGCTGCTGCGCGATGTGTCGATCACCGAGATCCTGGTCAACGGCCCGCACCGGGTGTTTATCGAGCGTGACGGGGTGCTCCACCAGAGCGACCTGCGTTTTATCGATGCGCACCATGTAGAACGTGTGATGCAGCGCATTCTCGCGCCCCTCGGAAGGCGCCTGGATGAGTCGTCGCCGATGGTCGATGCGCGCTTGCCCGATGGCAGCCGGGTCAATGCGATCATCCCGCCAATTGCCCTGGACGGCCCCTGCCTGTCGATCCGTAAGTTTCGCAAGGACATGCTCAAGAGCAGCGACCTGGTGGCGATGCAAACCATCGACCACAACATCTTCGAGTTCTTCCAGGAGGCGGTGGGCAAACGCTGCAATATCCTCATCAGTGGCGGCACCGGCACCGGCAAGACCACGCTGCTCAATATCCTCAGCCAATTGATCAACCCCCACGAACGCCTGGTCACCATCGAAGACGTGGCCGAGTTGCAACTGGGCCACCCCCATGTGGTGCGCCTGGAAACCCGCCCGCCCAATGCCGAGGGGCATGGCGAGGTCAAGGCCAGCGACCTGATCCGCAACGCCCTGCGGATGCGCCCGGACCGCATCATCCTTGGCGAGATCCGTGGCGTCGAAGTGCTCGACGTGATGACCGCCATGAACACCGGCCATGACGGTTCCATGAGCACCGTGCACGCCAACAATGCCCAGGACGCGCTGCTGCGCCTGGAAACCCTGGTGGGCCTGACCGGCCGTGTGGTGGCGGAGAAAACCCTGCGGCAGATGATCTGCGCTGCACTGGATGTGGTGATTCAACTGACGCGCCTGCCCGATGGGCGCCGTTGCGTCAGCGAGGTGGTGGAAGTGGTGGGCGTGCGCGACGACGTGTATGTCACCAACACCCTGTTCCGCCTCGACCGCCGTACCGGTTTTGGCTTCCTGCGCGAAGCGCTCAACCCGGCCGGCGACAAGCTGCGGCGTGAATCGGCATTGCCGTTGTAGAGAGGGCTCATGACCGGACTTGTCTTGCTGCTCATTTGTATCCTGCTGATCAGCCTGTCCGTCTGGCTGTTCCAGCGAGGGCTGCGCCAGGCCGGTACCGATCGGGTGTTGGAGCGCCTCTCCGATGGCCAGCCGGTAGCCCAGGAGCCGAACGGCAGCTGGGTCGCGCTGGAGCGCATGTTCCAGCGCGCCGGCCTGGGCAAGCCCACCGATCGCCTGGGGTTGTGGCTGAGTACCTGGGCGGTGGGCATGTTGCTGGGTTACTTGCTGGCCGGCGGGCTGGGCCTGTTGGTGATGCTGATCATGCCGCCGCTGCTGCTGCGTGTGTTTATCGCCTGGCGCTACCAACGGCGAGTGCAGCGCATGATCGAACAATTACCCCAACTACTGGACCACAGCGTGCGCAGCCTCAAGTCCGGGCGCACCCTGGCAGACGCCGTGCTGGGTGCGATCGACAGCACCGAAGCGCCGCTCAAACAGGCCATGAGCCGCATCCAGCGTAACGTGCAAATGGGCGTGAGCCTGCCGGAGTCGGTCAGCGACTTTGCCGAGTTTTACGAGCGCGATGAGTTCCGCCTGTTTGCCCTGGGCCTGAAGGTCAACCACCGCTACGGCGGCAACGCCAGCGAGCTGCTGGAAAACCTGATCAAGATGATCCGCGAGCGCGAACAGGGTGCACGCCAACTCAAGGCCATGACGGGCGAAACGCGCATGACCGCGTACGTCTTGGCAGGCTTGCCCATCGCCATGGTCGGCTACTTTTTGATGGTCAACCCGGGCTACCTGATGAGCATGTGGAATGACGGAACCGGGCGCTACCTGCTGCTGGCCGCGGCGGCGCTCGACATCACGGGCACCTTCGTCATGTGGCGCATGTTGCGGAGTATTTGAGATGGCCATCCTGATCTGCATCCTGTTGTCGCTCGCCGCCGTCGCCTTGATCGTCGGCAACCTGCTGGAGCAACGGCGCCGTCAACGCCTGGTCAGCCAACGCCTGCAAGGCCAACTGACCCGCGAGGACAAACTCGGCAGCCTGATGCGCCAATTGGGCGCCAGCGCCGTGGCCCAGCGCTCGGTCAGCCTGGACAACGAAACCCAGACCCTGCTCAACCGCGTCGGCTGGCGCAAAGCCAACCAGCGCTCCATGTTCGCCGCCTTCCAGATCGGCGTGCCCATCGTGCTGCTGGGCTTGACCCTGCTCGGCCAGCAACTGCTGTTTCCTCACGCCGGCTCGCCCTGGATTGCCCCGGCAATTGCCCTGGGCATCGGTTACCTGCTGCCCAAGCGCATCCTGGCCCTCAGCGCGAAATACCGCCAGGAGCGTATCGCGCGGGAAATTTCCACGTTCATTCCGTTACTGCGCATCCTGTTCGAATCCGGCATGGCAGTTGAACAATCGCTGCGGGTGTTGAGCACCGAAGCCCAGCGCTTGCTCCCCGATCTGACCCATGAACTGCGCCTGATCCTGGTAAGGGTCGACTCCGGCCTGGAGCTGTCCGAAGAGTTGGGCAAGACCGCACGCCTGCTGGCCGTGGATGAATTCACCGACACCTGCATCATCCTTCAGCAGTTGATCCACCAGGGCGGCGGCGCGATGAAATCCTTGCTGGCCCTCAAGCAGTTGCTCGACGACCGCCGCCTGACCCGCCTGCAGGAATACATCTCGAAGATGTCCGCGAAGATGTCCGTGGTGATGATGGTGTTTCTGTTTCCCGCCTTGCTGATCGTGCTTGGGGGGCCGGCGATGATCGCCATCTCCCGAGCCTTGAATAACTTTTGAGGAGCCTGCCATGAAACCACTGATCGTCGCCTTGAGCCTGCTGATGCTGGGCGGTTGTGCCAGCAATGGCCAGGTTCCGTGGGCCGGGTTGCTGGCACCGGGCAGTTGCCCCAAGCCCAGCGCCGACCAGGAGCTGTCGTTGAACCTGGCCGATGACATGGCCAACGAAGGCAAACTGCACGCCAGCCTCGCCAACCTGCAGAACCTGCCCAGCGCCCTGCCCCAGGTTCGTCAACGCCAAGCCCGCGCCTATCGCTTGCTCGGCCGCCCAGACGCCGAGCCGTTGTACCGCAGCCTGCTGGGCACCTGCCTGGCCGCCGACGGTGAGCACGGCCTGGGGCAACTTGCGTCGGCCAAGGGCGACAACGGCCAGGCCATGGCTCACCTGCAACGTGCGGCACGGCTGGCGCCCACCGACGAAAAAATCCGCAATGACCTGGGCGTGGTCTACCTCGACCAACGGCGCCTGGAAGACGCACGCTTTGAATTCATGACCGCCATCGAGCTCAAGCAGAGCGATCAACTGGCGGCGGTGAACCTGGTGACTTTGCTGATCTACCAAGACAACTGGGAGCAAGCCGCGAAAGTGGTCGGCCAACTCGGCTTGAGCCCCGATCAGGTGACCCGGGCCCAGGCACGCGCGCAACACCTCAAGGACGCTGGCACGGCACCGCAGCGTCCAGTCAAGGATCAGGTAGCGGCGGTCAGCGACACGCTGCCGGCCTCTGTGAAATAGGGAGTCAATGATGAAATTCCACCACCTCGCCGGCCTTGCCTGCCTGGCCCTGCCCCTCCTCGCTTCGGCCATCGAAGCGGGGCCGTCTTCACCCCGGCAGGCAGAAACGGAAAACTGGATGGCGCTGCAACTGAGCGGGCGCGCCGCCTCGGCCAATCCGCAAAAAACCACGCCGGCAGAACGCGAGCAGGCGCTCAAGCGCTGGCTGGACAGCAACAAGCACCCGATTCCGGAGTTTTTTGATCAGAAAGTAGGCGGCACTGCGCAGGGCAGCAAATAACCCCTCCCTGTAGGAGCGAGCTTGCTCGCGAAAAACGTCAACGATAACGCGTGCATCTTGGGTAACCGCGTTGTCTAGGTGTTTTTCGCGAGCAAGCTCGCTCCTACAGTAGGGCGGTGCTAGTGCGCCGTCACCCGCTGGCGCATCGCCGAGTTGTTCGGTGACAACGCCAGCGCCAACTGCGTGCGGTTGTGCATATGGGTCAGGCGCAATACCTGGGACACATACAGCTTGACCGTGTTCTCGGTGATCCCCAGCTCACAGGCAATCTGATAGTTGGTCTGCCCCTTGCCCACCAGGCGGGCCACATCCAATTGGCGCGGTGACAGTTGATTGAAGATCGCCGGGATCTCCACCGGCCCGGCTTCATCGGCCGATGGGTCCCCGTCATGGTCCTGGGGCGTCGGGTTGCGGCGCACCTTGTCCAAGTCCATATACAAGTCGTTGATGGATTCGGACAGGTACTGCAACTTCTGGTTGAGCGTGCCCAACTGCAGGTCTTTCTGCCGCTCCTCCAATGCCGCTTCCTGGCGCTTGAGGCCCTCGAGCAATTCATCGAGGTTGATCGGCTTCTGGTAGTAATCGGCGATACCTGCACGCAGGGCCTTGATCACATCCTGCTTGTCGGCGCGACCGGTAAGCATGATCGCTTCGAACGCGCGATGCTTGCCGGCGATCCGTTGCAGCGCCTGCACCAGCTCGATGCCGTCCATGTCCGGCATATGCAGGTCACACAGCACCAAACCGATCTGAAGGTCTTCCTTGAAACGCTGGACAGCTTGCTCACTGGACTCACACGGGACACAACGGTACCCGCTGCTTTCAAGAAATTCACAGAGCTCCTCTACGATTAAGGGTTGATCGTCGACTACGAGCACTTTTACTGCGGACGTAAGCTTGTTCACGCGCTACTCCATGCCTGGCAAGCCAAATGATGACCTATCCTTTCTGACGAAAATTCCTACACAACTCCTGATTAAACGTAGACGTACTTTCCGACTATGTACATAGCATTAATCAACTCGCGCGACTGATGGATCCAAAACCAGCTGCCGGCAAAACCTGTCAAAACGAAGGGCGCAAAAGGCTGTTTTGTTGACGCGGGCCCTGCCCGCTTAACGCGGTTTGAGCTAAGCCCTTGATGCATAAGTGTCCAGGCCACCATAGCGATGCCCGCACCGATCAGCGACCCCAGCAGGTACTCGATATTGGAGGCCAGCCCCAGGGCGGCGAGCAACTTCACATCCCCTGCGCCAAAGCGGCCCAACGCATAGCCCGGCAAGGTCAGCACCAGCGCCAAAGCCAGGGCCAGGCCGCCCTCGCTGCGGGGCGCGCCCAGCCACGTCGACCCCGCCCACAGCAGGTAGATCAACGCCAACAGCCCGACGCCCAGGGTCAGCGTATTGGCAATTTGGCGCTGGCGAATATCCTGCACGGCACATACGCCCAACCACAGCACAATCACTAGCGTCTGGATCACGTAAAAAACATCCCTTTTGGCTGAATGATTCTATGCTGATATCAAGTACTCGCCTCAGGGTAGACGCAGTCATGAAATCGAGCCTCCCGAGAAAGCAAAAAGGTGCTGCGGCGATCGAGTTTGCCTTGGTCTTCGTGATTTTCTTTGCGGTGTTCTACGGCATGCTCAGCTACAGCTTGCCGCTGCTGTTGATGCAGTCATTTCACCAAGCGGCCGCCGAAGGGGTACGCCGCAGTGTGTCCCTGGACCCCAGCACCGCCGGCTATTCGGCCCTGGTTGTGCAACGCGCCAAGGATGCAGCCCAGGCCCAGTTGAACTGGATCCCCGGCTCATTGAAGTTCTTGCCCGGCTATATCACCGCCACCTACACCAATAATTTGCTGACGGTGAAGATCACCTACCCCTCGGCCAATATCAAAGCGGTCTTGCCGGCCCTGGTGTTGCCTGGGGTGGGTACCGTACCCAACCTGCCCACCAACCTCACCGCCACCTCGAGCCTTCAGTTTTGACGACAGGGGATAAATTGTTCGCACGCCTGCGCGGGCTTACCAGCGCCCTGGCTCTGGACGCGCCAACGACGCCCGCGCCGGGCCTGCAAGTGCAACTGGACAACCTGGGCCGGGTGCTGAGCATCACGGGCGCCTTGAGGCCTTTGCTTGCCCAGCATCTTGCCAATGCGCCCAACCCACCCTTGCAGACCTTGCTGTGTGCCGACAGCGCGCTGAGTGTCGAGGGCACGCCGCAGCAGTGGCAACGACACGGCCTGGATCTAGACTTCCAGGGCGCCGCCGGCCAGGTCCTGCATACCCGCGGCTGGATCGAGCCGGAGGGCGACGCCTGGGCCCTGCACCTGCTGGACATCACTGACCTGCTGGCTGACCGGGCACGGGTGCAGCAACGCGAACAGAACCACCAACTCGCCGCCCTGATGAGCGAACAGCTGCGCGTGTGCAGCCTCAACCGCTTGCCTCAGGTGTTCAGCGAACACCTGCGCAGCGTGGCCCAGCGCTGGCGCATCCCCTGCGTCGCCATGGCACTGCTCGACGAAGATGACCAGGGCTGGCGCATCTACAGCCAATACACCGCCCACGACGCCCCGGCCTTATGGCAAACCGGGCAGCACCTGGGCACCAGCCTGGACAGCATCAACGGCAACACGCCACTGAGCCTGGACGTTGCCCAGGGCCGCAGCGACAACCCGCGCTTGCACAGTGTATTTGGCAATGCCGACGGTTTCCTGGTGCCGTACCGCGACAGCCATGGCGCCGCCGCGTGGCTGCTGTGTGGTTTCTATAACGGCCAGGCATACCACACCGGCGAGCGTGACTGGCTGAACCTGTGCGCAGCACTCGCCGCGCCGCTGCTGGGCCGCCTGCGCGAACAGCGTCACCACCAGCAACTGGAACGGGTAGAAGCCCTGCAAGGCCTGCTCGGCACTGGCTGGTGGGAACTGTTGCCCGCTACCCAGGAGATCCAGCTGGCGCCGCAACTATTGCGCAACCTGAGCCTGGACGAAGGCCCCACCCGCCAGCCCCTCGGCACTTGGCTCGAACTCATCCACCCCGCCGACCGCCAGGCCCTCAACAGCCGCCTGCAAGACCTGCAAGCCCTGGGCAAGCCACTGCTTACCAGCGTGCGCTTGCAACGCACCGACGCTGAACAGTCGCCCCTGTGGTACCGCATACAGGGCCAAGTACTGGGCGCCGGCAATGAACGACGCTGGATCGGCTTCATGCTCGACATCAGCGACATCCAGAACCAGCAACTGCAAGCCGCCGCCGCCCATGCGCGCCTGGACAACCTGATCGCCAGCTCACCGGCCGTCATCTACGTGCAGCGCTACGTCAACGGCGCGCTGCACCCGGCGTTTTTCAGCGCCAGCCTGTTGCCGCTGCTGGGCTGGACCTTGGCCGATTGCAACCACGACACCCTGGCAGCGCTGATCCACCCCGACGACCGTGAACACTACTTCGAACGCACCCGCCAACTGCTGCGCGAAGGCAACGTGCGCAGCCGCTACCGCCTGCGCGACAAACAAGGCAACTACCATTGGCTGCTCGACGAAGCCAAGCTGCTGCGCGACGACCTCGGCCTGCCGGTGGAAGCCGTAGGCCTGTGGCTGGACGTCACCGAGGCGACCCTGGCCGCCGAGCAGGTGCGCCAGAGCGAGGAGCGCTACCGCATCCTGGTGGAAGACTCACCCGCGATGATCTGCCGCTACCGCCCCGACCTGATCCTCACCTTCGGCAACACGCCGCTGGCCAATTACCTGGAATGCCGGCCCGAACAATTGCCAGGCATCAACCTGGGCCAGTGGCTGTCGGATGAACAACGCGCCGCCTTTGTGCAGCGCATCCAGCAACTGACCCCGGAATTCCCGGTGAGCACCGCGGAAATCAGCCTGCAACTGCCGGGGCGCGAACATGCCTGGTGGGTGTGGTCGGACCGCGGCGTCTTCGATGAACAAGGCGCCCTGATCGAAGTGCAAGCCGTGGGCCGCGACAACACCGAAGTGCGCCGCTCCCAGCAACAACTGACCCAAAGCGCAAAAATGGCTACCCTCGGCGAAATGGCCACCGGCCTGGCCCATGAGATCAACCAGCCGCTGAACGTGATGCGCATGGCCATCGCCAATGTGCTCAAGCGCCTGGGCAATGGCGATGTGCAAATCGACTACCTCACGGAAAAACTGCAACGCATCGACGCCCAGGTACAACGCGCCGCACGAGTGGTCGACCACATGCGCGTCTTCGGCCGCCGCTCGGAAATCGAGCAGCAACCCTTCGACCCCGCGCAGGCACTGGAGGGCACCCTCTCCCTGCTCAGCGAAGGCCTGCGCGGCAAAGGCGTGGACGTGCGCATCAGCCCTACCGACTTCTCGGTACAGGTCAAAGGCTATGTCGACCAACTAGAACAAGTACTGATCAACCTGATGGTCAACGCCCGCGACGCCCTGCTCAGCCAGCGAGAAAAAGACCCCGCCCTGCGCCCCTGGATTGCCCTGCACAGCGAGCACGACAGCCGCCATGTACGCATCTGGGTCGAAGACAACGCCGGCGGGATAGACCCGCGCTTGCTGGAGCGGATTTTCGAGCCGTTCTTTACCACCAAGCCGATAGGCGTAGGTACCGGGCTGGGCCTCTCGGTGAGCTATGGAATTGTGGAAAACATGGGCGGTCGCCTGAGCGTTACCAACGGCGAGGCCGGCGCGAAATTCTGCATCGAACTCCCCATCGCGCAGAACTAATTCAACGCTAACCACGATGCGAAGCGAGCTGCTCTTGATCTGCTCTTGATCTGCTTTTGATCTTGATCTTAAGCGCCCCGTCAAACCACGCTGGCCGGAATTCGCCAGGGATTTGGGGGGCAAACCGGCAGGGATGCCGGTTTAGCCGCCCCGCGCCATGGATGGCGCGTGGCGGCGGCCCCCCAAATCACTGGCGGATTACGGGCACACCGAGCCTGGGCGAGGTGCCGAGTGGTGGGGCAAGAGCGTTTTGCTTACTTTGCCGCTTTTGCAAAGTGAGCCGCCGTCAGGGCGGAACCCTAAGTGGCCGTTACCTAAA
>NZ_SMOF01000001.1:902669-910335 GCF_018135665.1 Pseudomonas sp. B2021 | reverse complement strand
AACTGTGTTGACTGCCAGGCCGCCTTCGCGAGCAAGCCCGCTCCCACAGTTGGATCTTAGGGTGTCAGCTAGAGAAGTGTCGGCTGGCGGGCCGCCATCGCAGGCAAGCCAGCTCCCACATTTGGAACTCGAAAGGTCAGCTAAATCACCAGATAAGCCCGACCCATATGGCAAGTAAGGTTGGCACCGACTTCGGCATTGCCCAGGTTGATGCCCAAGGCACTCAGCAAGGTATTAACGATGGGGTCGAGAATCGGCGACAACACATTCTGGATCAGCCCCACCACCGCCGTAGTGATAGTCGCCAACAACCCGGCGACCCCAGCCAACGCACCATTGGAGACAGTGCCGCTAGGCGGTGCGTAAGTCACCTGCAAGCCATTAAGCGTCGACACCAGGCTGCCGACGATATTGGCCGTGCCCGGCGCAAACTTGTAGGTGGGCGGCGCATTCATCTCGGCCACCGGCGCAAACACCATCGTGCTGCTTTGCCCGGCAATGGTGGAGTTGGCTTTCAACAGCAAACCGCCCCCCACATTCGGTGTACGGTTGGGACTGCACAGCAGCGTTAGAACGACACAGTAGCGCTCGCCAAAATCAATCAACCTCACCGGCTGCACATTGACTGCAGCCGAGGAAGAAAAAGCCGCCACCGGATCCACCGTACCGACCGCCAGGGTCGCCAGGGACGTGGTGGTTTTCACCGTCAAGGATTTAGAGGCCGGCGAGTCGCAATTGAAATCCGTGACATTGGTTTGCGCACTGCCGGCTTCAATGTAAATGGCCAGCGACGTCGTGACATCGACGTCAGCCACATTGCAGGCCACCAGGCACAACACCCCGCCAACCACCGCCGGCAGGTTGAGGTTCAACAACCCTTTGACCACCTGGGACACCGGCGTGCCCAAGCCCGTCAGTATGGACGCCACGCCAGAGACCGCCTTGATGATCGGCGCCTGCACGGTCACCAACGTGCGCACTTGCGCGGTGCGTACAAAAATCTGTTCGGTTGGCGGGGTATTCTGCAAGCCCTTCTTGGCCAATACAGGATTGCCAATCGCCGACAACTGCGGCGGTTCGATGACCTTGGTCTGGATCGACACATTGCCCACCAACGGAATCGCGACCTGCGCCGCCGCACTCACCGCATTCTTACTACTGGACAACTGCGCCACCGCTTCCAGCAGTTGAAACAACTGCACATTGCTGTTCAGCGCCGCCGTCGGCGTGCCTGTGGCGATGTCGATCAGGTCGCCCACGGTTAACAGCTTGCTGTTCGGCGCAATGGCTTGAATCGAAATCACATCATTGATGACCGCCGTGGCTGCCGCGCCGTTTTTCTGCAAGACCTTCACCGCAGCGTCAATCAGTTGAGTCGCGGAGACTGCGGTACTGAGCAAGGCATCGTAGTCACCGGCCTTCACGTTCAGGTTGATCGCCAGTTGGTCCAGGTAACTGAGCAGGTTGACGTTGGTCTGCAGCAAGCCGTTCCAACCCGCCGCCGTGAGCGACAGGTTGCCGCCGAGCAGGTTGCCGATGACCAGGTTGAGCAGTGGGGATTTGCCTGAATCGACGCTGGCCAGGCTGCTGCGGATCGACAGCTGCGCCACGGGCGGCGGTGTCGCCGCGACGGCCGTGGCGCTCAAGTTGATTTGCGGGGTGATCGGCGCGCCGCTGAACAGGTTCCACAGGCCATTGGCGATGCTGGTCAGGACGGTGCGCGAGGCCACCACGCGGATCGCGTCGCTCTTGGTGGCATCGGCGCTAAATACGCGGGTGTTGAGGGCATTGGTCGCCAGGGTGCCGCACGTCACCGCCAGGGTGTTGCCATTACCGACCACAAAACCGTTGCGCGCCGCATTTTGCGTGGCATAGGCGCTGGCCGTGGTGTTGGTACCGCACTGGCCACCCAGACCTGCCGCCTCCAACGCCGAGGTGTCGGCAACGGACTGCAACTTGCGCTTTTCCAGGTACAAGCGCCCGCTGTCGACCGCCAGCAACGTAAACACCAGAGCCAAGGCCAAGGTGCCTGCCGCCATCAAGCCAATTGCACCACGCTGCCTGGAGCCGAATCGGGGAGACATCGAAGCACTCCTGCGCTAACTCTCCGTTGCACTGGAGTGTAGACAAGGCTTCGGCAGGTTGCTGGCAACTCGCCACATTGGCGACTGGCGGAGATGCCCTGAATGTCGGCACCCTAATACAACTCAGCTAAGCGAACGCTATGCTCAAAACACTGAAGATCAAATGTGGGAGCTGGCTTGCCTGCGAAAGCGGTGTGTCAGTCACTGAAGTCGCGAGCAAGCCCGCTCCCACAGGAGTGACAGGGGGTGATCAGCGCGGCGGGTAGTTGGAAAGGATCTTGGTTACGGTGCTGCGGATGGCCTTGTTACGGTCCTCGGGGTTGGGCGTGCTGGCCATCATTTGTTCGTCGCTGCCGCGCCACACCAGCTTGCCGTCCTTGCCGTCGAGCAGGTCGAGCTGGATGGTCGCCACTTTGTAGGTGATGTTGCGCGTTTCGTTGTACATCGGCGCGCCCCAGTAACCATTCCACGGGCCGCCCCAGGCACCGCCATAGTTGGTGGTGACTTGCTGCTGGCGGTCTTCGACGATCAGGTAGGCCTGTACATTCAAGTCAGCCTTGGTGCCCGCCGCCGCAGGACGCAAACCGCGTTGATCCAGCTGTTCGCCCACGGCCTGGCGGATGCGTTGCTCGGTGAGGTCGCTCTTGATCCGCGGGTCATCGGGACGGTACTGCAACGCCGGGTCTTTCCAGGCCCAATTGCGGTAAGCGCCGAAGTCTCGGCTGGCGTCGAAATCATGGTTGACCTGGTTGCTCTGGCAACCGCCCAGCAACATGACAACAGCAAGTGCAGCGATGCGACGAAGCATGGTGTTCTCCAAAAACAACGTGGGCCTGTAATGAGAATAGCTGCTAACTGGGCGGATAGGCAGCCATTGCCTTCTGCATCGCCTTGCGCAAGCTATCGGCGCGTTCGCTCAGGCTGCCCTGGCTGGTGGTTTCGGCGCTGGTGCTCCACACCGGCTGGCGGGTGCGCGCATCGAACAGGCTGATACGCGCCACGGCCACTGTCACTTCATAGGTACGCACCACCGGCACGCTGTTGTACATGCCATAGCCGTTGCCATAACGGTTATAGCCGCCGTATCCGTAACCATAATCGTCCTGGACCTGGCGCAGGCGTTTTTCCAGGCGTACATCGGCGCTCACCAGCAGGTCGGGCGCGCGCTTGTCATGCAAGGGGCGCAAGCCGCGCTGGTCGAGAGCGCCGCTGACCGCCTCGGCAATCTGCGCCGAATCGGCCCAGGCCGTGCCCGCCGGCAACTGGCCGTTGAGCCAGCCCCAACTGCGGTAGGCGCCGTAGTCGCGTACCGGCGCAGGGTAGGCGCTGGCATCAAAGGTGGTTGCCGCCTGGGCGGGCGCCGGCGGCATCGGCGCCGAACTGGCCACGTAAGGGTTGGGGCTCGAGCACGCCCCAAGGCCTAGAGACAACAGAATTAAACCGAGACGACGCATGTCGACCTCCCACGCTGGCCGCTTAAACCGGGCGGCAGATCCAGTGCAAATATCGCCCAAGCCCGGCAAAGCTTGGGTGACGACGGTGAGCGAGTTCCATCTCCAACAAGTCCTGCAGGTTGGCGCGCGCCTGGAATTCCACCGGCATATAGTCGTGGAACACCCGTACGCCACTTTGGCTTTCGACCTGCCACAACCCTTCAAGTTGCGCCGCCAATTCCCGTGGGTCCAGGGGTTGTTGCGGCGTCAGGCTCTGCTTTTCGCCGGCCATGTCGTTCTTGCGCATTTTGCGAAAGTGGCCTTTGAGCAGGTTGCGATAGATCAACGCATCACGGTTGTAGAACGCCAGGGACAACCAGCCACCCGGCAGCGTCAGTTGGTGCAGCACTGGCAGGATGGCGTGGGGCTCGGCCAACCACTCCAGCACGGCATGGCACAGCACCAGATCGTAAGGCTCGGTGAGTTGGCCGAGCAAGTCTTGCCACGGTGCATGAATAAAAGTCGCGCTTTGGCCCGCGTCAGCGAAGCGCTGGCGCGCCCCTTCAAGCATCGGTGCAGCGGGTTCGGCCAGGGTCACCTCGTGGCCCTGCTCGGCCAGCCACAGCGACATATGCCCCAGGCCAGCACCGATATCCAGCACGCGCAATGGGCGTTGCGGCAAGGCTTCTACCAGGTCGGCCTGGAGCACCGCCAAGCGAATCGCGCCCTTGGCGCCGCCGTAGATCTTTTCGGCAAAGCGCGTGGCCAACTGGTCGAAATGACGATCACTCATGGGCAAACCGCCGTTCGCTATCGGCCAGTTTGGCGCGCACCACTTCGTTCATATCCAGGCCCAGCTCACTGCACAGCAACAGCAGGTACAGAACGATATCACCGACCTCCTGGCCCGCATGCGCGAGTTTATCGGCGGGCAGTTGGCGGGATTGGTCTTCGGTGAGCCATTGGAAGATTTCCACCAGCTCGGCCATTTCCACGCTGGCAGCCATGGCCAGGTTTTTCGGGCTGTGAAACTGCTTCCAGTCATTAGTATCGCGGATGCGGTGCAGGCGTTCGGTGAGGTGTTCGAGGTTCATGCGGGGGCTCCTGAATGGGTATAGCTTACCCGATCATTCCCACGCTTCGCGTCGCCTGCGTGGATGTCGGGACGCGGAGCGTCCCAGGCGGCGTTCCCACGCAGAGCGTGGGAACGATCAGCGATCAGTCGACAACGCTGAATTCGAGCCTGGCGGTTTGACCGGCTTCATCCAATACACTGAGCTGATAGCGGCCCAGCCGTTCAAAACTGGCATTGATGCTGTCCTGACTGGCGCTGTCGCCCAACGGCGCGCCATTGAGAAACCACCAACGCCGACCACTGCCGCCCAGAGCGGAGATTTTCAGGCGCAAGGCTTGTTGACTGGCAGCGGGCAGACGCAATTGATCGCCCTCGCGTACCCCCACGATGGACAACGGCGATGACGCGGCCAGCGCCGGTGGCGGGCAGTCCGGGTCAGCCGCCGGGATACGTGCTTCACGGCGTTCAATTCTTGGCAACCAGGGCTCCAACGGCGCCGGCCACAGGGCGATGTTTTGGGGGGTTGCGCCAGGGCAACGGGCATCGACCCGCAAGCCTTTGGCGTTAACCCAGATACTTTCCATCAAGCCCACGCTCAAGGGTTGATCCAATGCCTGCAAGGTCGGCGGCGTTGTGTTGTCCAGGGTCCAGGCAAAACGCTGGCGGCGGCAGTTGGGGTCGCTGCGGTTCATGGGCTGGCCCAACGGCCAACAGATCGCCGCCACGCCGATATTGGCCGGCACCGGTTTGACCGGCGCACTGATGCCGCGCTGGCTGTCGCGGTTGGTCAGCACGTCATGCACCTGCAACATCAACGGCGCTGCCGACGCCAGGCCGAACTGCCCCGGTACCGGCGTGCCATCGGGCCGGCCGATCCAGACGCCGATCAGATAACGCGGGCCCACGCCAATCGCCCAGGCATCACGGAAGCCATAGCTGGTACCGGTTTTCCACGCCAGCACCGGGCGTTGGACAAGCTCGGCACGCGGGTCGCGGTCGGGCCGCGCCTGGCCGCTGAGGATGCGCCGCACAATCCATGCGGCGCCGGGCGACAGCAACGGCCGCTCCCTGAGCGTATCGTCCGGCTGTAACCGCAGGGTGGCGCTCTTGCCATCGCGGGCCAGGGCGCTGTAGCCGCTCACCAGATCTTCCAGGCGACTGCCCGCGCCGCCGAGGATCAGCGCCAGGTTCGGCTCGGCCAACGCCGGCAACGCCAACGGCATGCCACCGATGCGCATCTGTGCGGCAAAGCGCTTGGGCCCGTAGGCTTCCAGCAATTGCACCGCCGGCAGGTTCAACGAGCTGGACAACGCCGTGCTCGCCGGCACCGCCCCGGTAAAGCCCATGGAAAAGTTGCCTGGGCGGTAATCGCCATAACGTCGAGGCACGTCCTGTAACAGCGATTCGGAGTGGATCAGGCCGTCATCCAACGCCATGCCGTAGAGAAAAGGTTTCAAGGTGGAACCGGGCGAGCGCAGCGCGCTGATCATGTCCACATGGCCAAAGCGCTTGGTGTCGTTGATATCCACCGACCCCAGGTAGGCACGTACCGCCATGCTTTCTTCTTCCACCACCAGGATGGCCGCCGAGGTGTGCTCCGGCAGGCGCGCGCGCCAGCCCAGCAGCAGGTCTTCGAGACGACGTTGCAGAGTGGCATCCAGGGTGGTGCGGATCAGCGGCGGGCTGTCGGGGCGGTTCAGGCGGCGTGCCAGCAAGGGCGCCAGGCTTGGCTCCAGACGTGGGGCGAGCAACAGGGGCTCTTCCAGCGCTTCATCAACCGCCGATTGCGGCCATACCTGAAACTCGGCCAAGCGGCGCAGCACTTTGTCGCGGGCCTCCTGGGCGCGCTGCGGATGACGGTCCGGGCGCAAACGGCTTGGCGCCTGCGGCAACACCGCGAGCAAAGCGGCTTCGGCGTGGGTCAGCTGTGACGGCGACTTGCCCAGGTAGGCCCAGCTCGCCGCCGCCACGCCCTGCAGCGTGCCGCCGAAAGGCGCGCGGTTCAGGTACAGGTTGAGGATTTCGTCCTTGGACAGGTGCCACTCCAACTGCGCGGTACGCCACAGCTGGCGTAACTTGCCGTGCAGGGTGCGTGAGTGCGGGTCGAGCAGGCGCGCCACTTGCATCGACAAGGTGCTGCCGCCGGAGACCACGCGCGCGCCGCTCAGGTTTTGCCAGGTCGCACGCACCAGCGCCAACGGGTTTACGCCGGGGTGCTGGTAGAACCAACGGTCTTCATAGGTGAGCAGCGCGTCGAGGTAATAAGGCGAAACTTCGCTAGTGTGTACCGGATAGCGCCATACGCCATTGGCATCGGCAAATCGCCACAGGGGTGTGCCATCTTCGGCCAGCACCACCCGGGCCAGGTCGTCCTGGGGCAGGGGTAAGGGCCAAATGCGATCGGCGCCCCACAGCAGCAGTATTACCAACGCCACACAACCCAACGCCCAGCGCAATAACTGTGGGAGCGGGCTTGCTCGCGAACGCGGTGGGTCAGTTGGCAGAGATGTCACCGGCACGCCGCCTTCGCGAGCAAGCCCGCTCCCACATTGGACTGAGTACATCCGCAGGTGATTAAACTAAAACTCAAACGGGCAAACCTCTATGCTTGCAGGGAACTCGCCTGCGTTATCGACAACCAAAGGCACAGTTACGCCCACCTTCTCATCAGGACACGCACATGCAGGTAGAAAGCTTTTTCGAATGGTTGGGCCAGGCGCTCGGTTCCGTCATCCGCTTTATCGTCGACGGCCTCAGCGGTTTGTTCGGGGCCTTGACCCACGCCGGCGGCAACTTTATCGACGGTTTGTCACGCACCTTGGGCATGGACACGTCGATCATCAGCATCATCACCCTGATCGTCGGCCTGCTGTTCCTTTACTCGGCGGTACGCGCCTTTATGCGGGCCTCGATTATCGTCGGGATCATCTGGCTGATGCTGGGGCTGTGGTTGCTGAGCTGGGTCGTACACTGACATTACAACCACTCGATTCTCCTCTGTAGGAGCGAGCTTGCTCGCGAAAAACTCACAGACGCCGCGTTAATCCAGGAAACCCGCGTTATCGTTGACGTTT
>NZ_SMOF01000001.1:864786-902629 GCF_018135665.1 Pseudomonas sp. B2021 | reverse complement strand
TTCCTGGATTAACGCGGCGTCTGTGAGTTTTTCGCGAGCAAGCTCGCTCCTACAGTGGCTTTCAGCGGCCCTTGATCACCATATCCACTGGCGTCTCACCCACTGCCTGCCAGTTCGGCCGATACATCGACTCCACCTGCGGCGGCGGCACGCGGTAAGTTCCCGGTGTCACCGCACGCGCCAGGTACAGCAAGTGCGTGGTGCCATAGCCATCCAGATTCATCGCTGCCACGTAGCGATCGTCCCTGAACTCCTGGTGCTTGAGCGAGGCATTCTGCATCGACTCACGCCACTCTTTCACTTGGCTGCTGGCGTTCTCAAGGCTCGCCGCGCTTTGGGCCAGGTTCTGGTTTTCCAGTTCCAGGCCGGCAGGCAACAGGTCAACCACCAGAGCATCCGGTACGCGTTGCTTGGCGCTGACCGCCAAGTGCACCAGTACCAGATCACCGCTGTTGAGGTTACGCAGGTTCAACGGTTGGCCGTTCATGCCCAGGTATTCGCGGCGGATACTCAGGTTGTTGCCACCGGCCGCTGGCGGCACTTGTGGATAACCCGAAACCGTCAATTGTTGGTACACCGGCGCTTCACCCTGATTGCTCAAGGCCAGGTCGCTGGAGAGCAGTGCGCCGTCCAATTGCAACGTCGATTGCTGGTTGTTCAACTCACGCACACCGCCGCTGCCGGTGAGCGACACTTGCCAGTTCGTTTCCGGCTTGGCGAACCCGAGGCGCCCGGCCAGGAACAGCGAATTACGCTCCTGGGTAGACAGGTACGGGCTGGCCGCCAATTGGTCAGACAGGGTGAACAAACGCTCCTCGCGCTGGCCCTTGGCCAAGTCGTTCTCCTCCAGCAACGCCAGGATCATCGCCTGGTCGCGCAACGGGCTGCCGTAGTCGGCCAGCCACTCATTGGCATTGCGCTGCGCCGCCAAGCCGGCCACCAACGCCTGATCCGCGCGTGGCTGGTCACCCATTTTCTGCAGGGCAATGGCCAACTGCACCAGCGGCAAGCCGGAGCGTGCATCGCTGCGCCGTTCGAACAGACTGCGCAACGCACCCAACGGCGCCTGCTGACTGCGCGCCAACACCATGCCGGCATACGCCTGCACGGCAAACCGGGTGTGTTCAGCGTTGTCGCTGTAATCCACCTCGATCAGGTTACGTTCCTGCACATACCGCAACAGGCGCTCGCTGGCCTTCTTCAAGGCTTCAGGCGGGACGGCAAAACCCTGGTCGCGGGCGCGCAGCAGGAAGTCAGTGACATAGGCAGTCAGCCAATATTCTTCCTCGCCATCGGCGCCCCACAAACCGAAGCTGCCGTTGTAGCGCTGCATGCCCAACAGGCGCTCGATGCCCAACTCGATCTTGCGCTTGCGCTCGGCATCCGGCTCGCCCTTGATGCTCAGGCGCTTGAGCAGCGCGTCGTCGGCGTACAGCGATGGGTACAAGCCACTGGCGGTTTGCTCCAGGCAACCGTAGGGGTACGCCTTGAGTGCACTGATCTGCGCGCCCAGGTTCAACGGCGGCCGGCTCGACAGGCTCAACAACGCCTCACGTCCCGATGCATCGAATTGATCCAGTGCACCCGACGGCAAGCTCCACGGCTGATCCTTGAGCACGGCACGGTAATGCTTGAGCAAGGCCGGGTACGCCGGGCGTACGCCCAAGGTCCATTCGCGGCTGAACGGCGGCAGGTTTTCACCCGGCAAGTCCAGGCCGTTGACGGTGACCGTGACCTTGCCCTGGCCGAGCCCGCCCCAGGCTTGTACCGGAATACGCAACGTGGTGCGCTGGCCTTGCTTGAGTTCAACCGACTGCGCGCCGCTGTTGACCAACTGCAACTGACCTTGCGCGGTCAATTGCACATCGAGCTTCTGGGCCTTGCCCGACAGGTTGGAGAGGTCCAGGGCCAAGGTGGTCTGGTCGCCTCCCGCCAGAAAGCGCGGTGCCGACAATTCGGCAATCAGCGGGGCAGCAATCACGGTCTTGCCTTCGGCCATACCGTAGCGATCCTCGCTCCAGGCTTGGGCCATCAGGCGCAGTTCGCCGTTGAAGTCGGGGATATTGACGCTGACTTCGCCCTCGCCTTTCTCGTTCAAGGTCACCGGGGCGCTTTGCAGGGCGACGATGGTTACGCTGGTGTCCGGACGCTTGCCGCCTTTGGCCAACGCCGCGTCGCCACCAAATGCCAGGCTGGCCAGACGGCCCTGGCCGGCTTCGATCAGTTGCCCATAGATGTCGAACTGGTCGACCCCATAGGCTTTGCGGCCGAACAGGCTGGCGTAGGGATCGGGCGTTGGGTATTCGGTGATATTGAGGATGCCCACGTCCACCGCCGCCAGCAGTACGTGCACCTGTTGAGGCACACTGCCATCGGCGTTTTTGGCGGCGATCTTCACCGTGAGTGGTTGTTTGGGGCGCATTTTTTCTGGCGCGGTGAGGGTCAGGCCGAGTTTGCGCTGGGTGCGATCCAGTGGCAGGTGCAGCAAGCCCACGGCGCGTTTAGGCGTGATGTTGGCTTTGCGCTCGCCGGGGCGAATGACCAGGGCGCTCACATACAGATCATGGCGCGACCATTTCGGGTCGAGCTTCACCGCAAAGCTTTTGCCTTCGGCCGGCACGTCGATTTCCTGCCACCACAGCGGCCCTTCGGCAGACTCCACCAACAGGTAGCCTTTACCGGCTGCCGGTGGCGTGACGGTGACGTTGGCGGTGTCGCCATCACCATAGGCGGGTTTGTCCAACGCCAGCTTGACCTGGTCGGGGCGCACGGCGCCGCCTTCGGTGTTGTCCTGAGCTTGGTAGCCGGCCCAGAAACGCAGGCTGCTGACCAGCCCGGTGTGCGGGTCTTCAACCTCCACACGGTAAGGGCCCCACTCCACCTGGAAGCTGACCTTGGCGGTGTCGCCCGCCTTGATGTTCAGGCCCTGCTCATCGAGGTTGAGGAATTTCTCGTTGAAGTGGTAGCTCCAGCCGTCATTCTCCGAGTAGTTCCAGTAGTAGTCGCGGCGCTCACGCACCAGGCGCACCTTGAGGTCTTGTGCGGCCAGTTTCTGACCGTCCTGGTTGGCCACCAGCACTTCGAATTCCACCGGGCCATCGCCGTTGGTTTCCTTGCCGTCAAACAACCCGCGCAGGCCCGGCAATTGCTCGGCCGGCCAGATAGGCTGCACCAGGCGCCGGGTGATCGGCCGCCCGCCGGACTCCTGCAGGCTGGCTTGCACGATCAATTGCAGCGGCGACTTGGCCTCGGCCCACTTGCTTTCCAGGGTCAGCGCTTGCTCGCCATTGGCGTCGAGTACGCTTTCGTCCAGTTCGAAATCCTGGCTCAACTCTTCTTCGGTGACGGAACCGAACTGGTAGCCCGGCAGGGATTTGACCGCCTCACGCAGCGGGCGCACATACACCTGGCCACTGACGCGGTTACCGGATGCGGGCGCGCCGTAGAGGTAACGGCCGTTGACCTGGATGACCGGGTTATCCGCCGGGCTCAACGCCGTGTCACTGCCCTTGAGTTCCAGCGCCAGGCGCTCGGGCAGGAAGTCTTCGACGAGGAATTCATAGAGTTGCGGTTTGCCGTCACCGAGGTCGAACACCAACTGCCAACGCCCGGTCGGCGCTTCGCCAGCCAGTTGCAACGGGTATTGATACAGGCCCGACGCGTCGGCCTCCCACACGAACTTGCGACTTACCTGTTCATCCGGGCGCCGCACTTCGACGCTCACTGGCTGAGGCTTCACCGCCTTGCCATCCTTGTCACGCAACAGTGCGTTGAGCAACACAGTTTCGCCGGGGCGATACAGGTCACGTGGGCCGAACACAAAAAATTGCAATGGGTGGGACGGTTGCCCGCCGATATCGAACTCGGCCAGGTCCAGCGCGGCGCTGTCCAGGCGCAGCAGGCTGGTTTGCTCGCCCTGCTTGGCCAGTAACACCTGGGCTTTTTTCGGCAGCGGCAACTCGGCGTGGCCACCGTCCTCGGTCTTGCCCTGGCCGAGCACGCGCCCTTCGGCATCGAGGATTTCCAGTTCGACGCCGTTCAGTGCCTTGCCGCCTTCCAGGGCCTGGGTAAACACATCCAGGCGATTGGCATAGCGGTGCACGGATAGGCCGATATCACTCAAGGTGAACAGGGTGGCCGGTTGCGAATAGTTGTAGGTGCCCGAAGCGCGCATCACCGCCAGGTACACGCCCGGCTGCTGCAACTGCTTGAGGCCGGCAATCGGTAGCAACAGGGTTTCGCGGGTATTGCGCGCCGGGTTCAGGTCGAAACGCCCGCCGTACACCAGTTCGGCCATTGGCAGCAGTTCACGGGACTCATAGCTTTGCAGGCTGGTATTACGCCCCCACTGCGCCAGGAACGACGGCAGGGATTCGGGTTTGATCCGAAAGAATTCCACGTCGACCTTGTCGACATTCAACGCGATCACCGGCAGGCCCTCGGCCAGGCGCGTCGGCAACAGGGTGCCACGGCTGGCGAAGCCGACGGTGGCTTGCAGGTCGCGGGTTTCCAGGCGGGCGCTGTATTCGGCGGCGAGGGTGTTGCCGTTGACCGCCTTCACCCCGGCGTCCACGGTCAGCACCAGTTTGCGCTGCGGTTCAAGGTGGCGCAGGCGCAATTCCATCAGGTTATCGGACAGTTCCCAGGCGCCATCGACCTTGCCGGACTTGCTGTCTACCAAGTGCAGCTTGTCGGCGAATTTCTGATCGGGGTCCAAGGGGATGGAAAAGCTCACCGACAAGGTGCTGGCCCCGTCCAACTGCACCTCGGACACGTCCACCACGCTCAGCTCACGCCCGGCATAACGCTGCTTGAGCGCTGCCACATCTACCGCGGCTTTCACCGGCTTCGGCGCTGCCGCCACGGTGGGCGCAGGCGGTGCAGCGGGTTTATCGGAAGAATCGCAAGCGCTCAGCAGGGCCAGCGCGCAGGCCAGGAACAGTCCTTTGTTAAGCATGGGGCACTCATAGTCAGAGGGAACCGAGGGGTGAACTATATATCAGCGCCGACCAAGCCGCTGCGGTGCCGGTCACATTGACCGACGGAGGGGCGGTTGGTTCTAGGTAGGCATGAAGCCGAGCCAAATCCCACAACCATTGGCGATCAAGATCAACATGTGGGAGCAACTGGCTTGTCTATCCACACAACTTTGCAGCCTGTAGCACCCGACGGTAACCACGATGCGAAGCGAGCCGCTCTTGATCTGCTCTTGATCTGCTTTTGATCTTGATCTTAAGCGCCCCGTCAAACCACGCTGGCCGGAATTCGACAGGGATTTGGGGGGTAAACCGGCAGGGATGCCGGTTTAGCCGCCCCGCGCCATGGATGGCGCGTGGCGGCGGCCCCCCAAATCACTGGCGGATTACGGGCACACCGAGCCTAGGCGAGGTGCCGAGTGGTGGGGCAAGAGCCCTTTGGTTACTTTGGGGCTCTTTTCCAAAGTGACCCGCCGTCAGGCGGAACCCTAAGTAGCCGTTACCGCAGCAATGGATATATACCCAATCCAACTGTGTCGCCTGCCAGGCCGCCTTCGCGAGCAAGCCCGCTCCCACAGTAGGATCGAAGGGTGTCAGGTAAATAGGCGTCGGCTGGGAGGCCGCCTTCGCAGGCAAGCCAGCTCCCACATTGGCCGGGTACAATGCCGCTCCCCTGAAGGAGACTGCATGTCCACCTTATTGACCGACTGGCGCCACCGCCCCACCCATCGCCGCGTCTGGGCCCTGGCCGCGCCGATGATCCTGTCGAATATCTCGGTGCCGTTGGTGGCCCTGGTGGACAGCATGGTCATCGGCCACCTGCCCCACGCCCACCAACTGGGCGCCGTGGCTGTCGGTGCCAGCCTGTATACCTTCCTCGCCTGGGCCATGGGCTTCCTGCGCATGGGCTCCACCGGCTTCGCCGCCCAAGCCGCCGGGCGCAACGATGGCGCGGCGTTGCGGCAGATCCTGTTGCAAGGCTTGTTGCTGGCGCTGGGCCTGGCGATGCTGCTGGGCACCGCGGGCATTCCCTTGAGCCATCTGGCCCTGGAATGGATGCAGCCTTCGCCAGAACTGAACCAACTGACCCGCGAGTTTTTCCACACCCGTCTGTTCGGCCTGCCCGCCGCCCTCGCCAGCTATGCGCTGGTCGGCTGGTTCCTCGGCACTCAGAATGCGCGGGCGCCGTTGGCGATTCTGCTGACCACCAACCTGGTCAACATTGCGCTTAACCTGTGGTTTGTAATTGGCCTGGACTGGGGCGTGGTCGGCTCCGCCCGTGCCTCGGTGATCGCGGAATGGACCGGCGCCCTGCTCGGCCTGGCGCTCACGCAAAAAGCCCTGCGCGCCTATCCGGGGCATATCGCCTGGGCCGCGTTGAAACTGTGGCAAAGCTGGCGCCCGTTGCTGGCGGTCAACCGCGACATCTTCATCCGCAGCCTGGCGTTGCAGTCGGTGTTTTTCATGATCACCGTGCAAGGCGCAAGGTTGGGCGATGCCACCGTGGCAGCCAATGCGCTGCTGCTTAACGGCCTGTTACTGACGGCTCACGCATTGGATGGCTTGGCCCACGCGGTCGAAGCCCTCTGCGGCCACGCCATCGGCGCCCGTGACCGGCAGGCGTTGCGTCGCTCATTAGTCGTGGCCTGCGGTTGGTCACTGATCGCCAGCATCGGCTTCGCCCTGCTGTTCACCTTCGGCGGCCATCTATTTATCGCCATGCAAACCGATATCCCCAGCGTGCGCGAAACCGCCGATATCTACCTGCCCTACCTTGCGGTATTGCCGTTGATTGCGGTGTGGAGTTATTTGCTCGATGGCTTGTTTATCGGCGCAACGCGCGCGCGGGAGATGCGCAATGGGATGTTGCTGACGGTGCTGCTGGTACTGCCGATTGCCTGGGCGTTGCAGGACATGGGTAACCACGGATTGTGGATCACCTTCCTGCTGTTCATGGCGGTGCGCAGCCTGACGCTGTGGGCAATTGCCTGGCACTTGAATCGGCAAGGGCTGTGGCTGGGCGGGAACTGAAGGAACGCAGACCCAAATGTGGGAGCTGGCTTGCCTGCGATGGCGGTGGGTCAGCCCCCTAACGGTTGCCTGACACTCCGCCATCGCGGGCAAGCCCGCTCCCACATTTTTATTACGAGGACAGGTACGAAGAACGCGTCAGGCCCAGGCGCAACGCATCCAGGAACTGGGTGCGCTCCGAGGCCGAGATCTTCGCACTGGCGCACTTGTCACGGTAATGCGTCATCAACTCCTCCGGCGACAAGTGCACGTAGCGCAGCATGTCTTCGATGGTGTCGTGGGTCTCGATCCCGGCGCTGTACACCGAACCGTCTTCACGCTGGTAGATGTTCACCGAGTCGGTATCACCGAACAGGTTGTGCATGTCACCCAGGATTTCCTGATACGCGCCGACCAGGAAGATCCCCAGCAGGTAGTCCTCGCCTTCGTTCAAGCCGTGCACCGGCAGGCTGGTTTCGATGCTCTGCTCGTCGACGTATTGCTTGATCTTGCCGTCGGAGTCGCAGGTCAGGTCTTGCAGCACGGCGCGGCGCAGCGGCTCTTCGTCGAGGCGGTGCAGCGGCAGGATAGGCAGCACCTGGCCGATGGCCCAGGTATCCGGCAAGCTCTGGAACACCGAGAAGTTGCAGATGTACTTGTCGGCCAGCTTGTCGTTGAGTTCGTCCAGCACCTGGCGGTGCGAACGCTGGCGGGCTTTCAACGAGTTGTGCAGGCGACGGCACACCGCGAAGTAGCACTGTTCGGCCAGGGCTTTTTCCGCCAGGGTCAGCTTGCCGTCGGCGTACTGGGCCGCCACGTCGCTCATGTAGTGGGTGGCGCGCCAGTAGGTTTCGGTGACCATCTCGATGTCGGTCGGGCCGAGCAGGTCCACCAACCATTGCACGGTTTCGGGCAGGCTTTCCTTGTTTTCGATGGTCGGGATTTCGTCATTGTGCTTCTCGACGTCAGTCACCTGCACCACCAGCATGGCGTGGTGAGCGGTCAGGGAGCGGCCGCTTTCTGAGAAGATGTTCGGGTGCGGCAGGCTCTGCGCGTCGCAGAATTCCTTGAGCATGCCCACCACCACGCCGGCGTAGTCGTCCATGTCGTAGTTGATCGAACTGGCGTTGCGCGAGTGGGTACCGTCGTAGTCCACGCCCAGGCCACCGCCGACGTCGATGTGGTCCACCGGCAGGCCGAGGTTGCGCAGTTCGCCGTAGTAACGAATGGCTTCCTTGAACCCGTGCTGGTAGTCAGCCAGGTTGGCGATTTGCGAGCCCATGTGAAAGTGCAGCAAGCGGATGCCCTGGTCCAGGCCGGCCGCGCGGAAGCGCTCGACCACCGACAGCAACTGCGCCGCCGACAGACCGAATTTGGATTTCTCGCCACCGGTGTCTGCCCACTTGCTCGATGCCAGGGACGACAGGCGCACACGCAGGCCCACCTGCGGCTTGACCTTGAGGCTCGCCGCCTCTTCGATCACCAGCCCTACCTCAGACTCTTTCTCGATCACGATGAACACGTTGTGGCCGAGCTTCTGGCCCATCAGCGCCAGGCGGATGAACTCACGATCTTTATAACCGTTGCAGACGATGGTGCCGCCCTTCGGCGCCAAGGCCAACACGGCCAGCAGCTCAGGCTTGGAGCCGGCTTCCAGGCCGATGGAGACGTTCTGGGTGGCAATGATGTTCTCGATCACCGCTTCCTGCTGGTTCACCTTGATCGGGTACAGCGCGGTGTACTTGCTCTGGTATTCCAGGCGCTCGATGTTGGCATCGAAGGCACCAGTCAATTGGCGCACGCGGTCTTGCAGGATATCGGGGAAGCGCACCAGCAGCGGCAACGACAGGCCGCTTTTGCGCAACTCGTCGACTTGCTCGTACAAGTCGACGGGTGTGCTGTTCGGGCCGTTCGGACGAACTTCTACGCGACCGGCTTCATTGATCGCGAAATACCCGGCCCCCCAATGGCGAATCCCGTAAACACTGCGGCTGTCCGCAACTGTCCATTGGCTGCCATCGTCTTTGCGTGTGCGTCGTACGGACATCGAAGTCCCCTATAAATGAAGGCGAAGGCGCCACCTCTCGTTCGAGGCTGGCGCAGTCTAAAGAATGAAAATGACGATTTGCCTGCAAGGGAAGTAGACCCCACTGGCAGGACAGAGTTTAGCCACAGGTTGGGAAGAGGTTTTCAGCCGCCGGTCTTCTTGGCCTTGTACCCGAGCTTGATCAGCTCGGCCAACAGCAACTCGACGTGATCGCCCTGGATCTCGATGACCCCGTCTTTCAACGCGCCACCGGTGCCACAGCGCTTTTTCAGCGAGGTGGCCAGTTCCTTCAGGGCCTCTTCAGCCAGGGGCACGCCGGTGATGGTGGTCACCGTCTTGCCGCCACGGCCTTTGCTCTCGCGACGCACGCGGGCAATACCGTCGCCTTCGGGGATCAGGGTCTGTTTGCAGGTGCACGAATCCACGGGCTGACGACAGTCCGGGCAGTGTCGACCTGCGTCGGTGGAAAATACCAGGCCACCAAGGGCGGCGAAGGATGCGGCTTTTTTGGCCACCGGCAATCCTCTTGGGAGGATGAAGACTGATCGGCGCCACACAAGGCGGTGACCGACCGCGAAGCCCCACTCAGGCAGGGGCAGCGCTACCGAACCGCTAATGTGGTTCGGGTGAAAAGGCGCGCAGTGTAACGGCAAAAAGCCGACTTGCTAAGAGCCAAATGGCGCCATTTTTTGCAACTTTAGCGACGCGAGGCCAGATAGCGCCGCAACCCTTCCTGGGCGTCCGGGCAGTAGGGCTTTTGTTCGGCCTCCTGCTGGATGATTTCGATGCTTAAAAACCGCGCTTCCATGACCTCCTCGGGCTGCAGGCGCAGGGGGCCGTCCCAGAGGGCGGAGTAGGATTTGCACCAAAGCCGACTGTCGCCATCCTCAAAATAGAAATGGTCATGTTCGGTCAAGGGCACACCGCTGACGCCCAACTCCTCTTCCAGCTCGCGGGCTGCCGAAACGGCATAACTCTCACCTTTGGCCACCATCCCACCCGCCGCCGTATCCCAATATCCTGGATACAACGCCTTGCTCAGCGTGCGCCGGTGCACACACAGCTCGCCTCTGGAATTGAACAGGAAGATAAAGGTGCAACGGCCGATCAAGCCGCGCTGGCGCAGGTCAGACCTGACCAGGTGGCCGAGCAGGTGGTCCTGCTCGTCGACCCAGCAGATCAGTTCAGCATCGGAAGCCGCTCGGTGTGCGGCCTCCTTTTGAGTAGCGTCCATCATCAACCCTGGTTGAGGAGCTGACGCAAGTCGATCACTGCAGCGTTTGCCCGGGAAATGTAGTTGGCCATCACCAGCGAATGGTTCGCCAGTACACCGAAGCCACTGCCGTTAAGAATCATAGGACTCCATACCGGTTCCTGCGAGGCCTCTAGCTCACGAATGATCTGGCGCACGCTGACGGTGGCGTTTTTCTTGGCCAGTACGTCGGCAAAATCGACTTCGATGGCACGCAACAGATGGGACAGGGCCCACGCCTGGCCGCGCGCTTCGTAGAACACGTTGTCGATCTGCATCCATGGGGTCTCCACCACTTCTTCATCGACCTGGGGCACTTCACCCGGCGCCAGCGCCTCAGTTTTCAGCGCAGTGTTCAGCTTGACCCGGCCCACACTGGCCGACAGGCGCTGGGACAGCGAACCCAAACGGGTGGCCACATCGCCCAGCCAGTTGTTGAGGTTGTCGGCACGCGCATAAAACAGCGCGCCGCGCTGGTTCGGGTCAGACAGGCGCGCTTCGTAGCGGCTCAAGGAATTGATGCCTTCCTGGTATTCCGACTCACTGGAAGGCAGCACCCAGCTCTTGTTATCGAAGTTGAAGCGCGGCTCGGCCTTGGCCAAGTCAGCGTCTTCAGCCGACTGCGACTGGGAGCGAGCAAAGTCTTTACGCAGGGCACGAGTGAGGTCACGCACCTGCACCAGCACGCCGTATTCCCAGCTTGGCATGTTGTCCATCCACAAGCCCGGCGGGAAACGGTCGTTGGAAATATAACCGCCCGGTTTGTTCAGCAAGGTGCCGACCACGGTCTTGAGGGTTTCGACGGTGGTATAGCCGACCACCATCTGCTTGCCTTCCTTCTCGGCGGCAAGCTGGGCATTTTGCTGCACCGGAAACAGCGCCGGCTCCTGGCTCCAGTACCAACCCAGGCCACCGGTGACCAGCAGGTACAGGCCGATGATGCTGAGCAAAGCCCGGCTCATCAGCAAGTTGCGAAAATAGCTGCGGTTGGCCGACTTGGGCTCAGGGGCGGGGCCTTTGGCACTGCCTTCACGGTTTTTCCAGTCCAGCATGGCGATATCCTTTCAATCACTTGAGTTCATTCACGTCAATTGTCCGGGTGCGTTCAGACACTCCGACCACAACCCTACCCCATCGTGCCCGTCGGTGCGGGGCTTTTACACGAAAGTGGCGCACCGGGCCGCTTGGACTATAAAGGATGCACACCTTTCACGCTGGGCGACCAGCCGGTCAATAACTGAATCTCAGGCATGCAGACTTAATTGACGTATGACACTCATCTATCAGAAAAGAGGTGCTAGCATAGCGCCATCAGTCGACCTCAGCATGCACCCTCACAGTAGTCAGGATATGACCGAGTCAGAAGACCCCAGCCGCGAGCGTCTCAAGCAGCACTTTGCCCAGCGGGTAATTCATCAGGCACGTCAAATTCTTGAGATCTGGCAGCGCCTGCAGCGCAGCGAGTGGTCGAACGCCGACTTTTCCGAACTCAGCGAAGCCAACCTGCGCCTGCAGCGCTTCGCCGAACGCTTCGAACAGCCCGAACACACGCAACTGGCACGGCATATCAGTGAATCCCTGCAAGCAGTGGATGAGAACCGTGGCCGCCTGAGCAGCCAACTGATCACCGAGCTCAACCGTTTGATGCAACGCCTGTCCCGCACCGGCCTGCGCCAGGGCGATCAGCTTGAGCAAACCTTCCTGCCGCCGATACGCAAGCCGATCTACGTGATGCTCGCCGACCATGACCGCGCCGAGCGCCTGGCCAAGCAGCTCGAATTCTTTGGCATGAGCGCCCACGCTCTGGACAGCGTCGCCGCCTTTCGCGCGGCCATGACCGAGCGATTGCCGTCGGCGATCGTGATGGACGTGGACTTCTGCGGCACGGGGCTGGGCCTGAAGCTCGCCGCAGAAGCCCAAGAAGGCCTGGAGCACAAGCTGCCACTGTTGTTTTTCAGCCTGCACGAAACCGACACCCCGACGCGCCTGGCCGCCGTGCGCGCCGGTGGCGAAGAGTTTCTGACCGGCACCTTGGAAGCCTCAAGCCTGCTGGAAAAGATCGAAGTGCTGACCTGCGCGGCCCAGTACGAACCGTACAAAGTGCTGATCATCGACGATTCGCGGGCCCAGGCGCTGCACACCGAACGCCTGCTCAACAGTGCCGGCATTGTCACCCGCACCTTGATCGAACCGATCCAGGCCATGGCCGAGCTGGCGGATTTCCAGCCCGACCTGATCATCCTCGACATGTACATGCCTGCCTGTACCGGCACCGAACTGGCCAAGGTGATTCGCCACAACGACCGCTACGTCAGCGTGCCCATCATCTACCTATCGGCTGAAGACGACCTGGATAAGCAGCTGGATGCGATGAGCGAGGGCGGTGACGATTTCCTCACCAAACCGATCAAGCCGCGTCACCTGATCACCACCGTGCGCAACCGTGCGTCGCGTGCACGCAACCTGAAGGCACGGATGGTGCGCGACAGCCTGACCGGGCTTTACAACCACACACATATCCTGCAACTGCTCGAAGATTGCAGCTTCCGCGCCCGCCGCGAGAACAAGCCTCTTAGCTTTGCCATGCTCGATATCGACCACTTCAAGCGCGTCAATGACAGCCACGGCCACCCTATGGGCGACCGGGTGATCAAGAGCCTGGCACTGTTTCTCAAGCAGCGTTTGCGCAAGACCGATTACATCGGCCGCTACGGCGGTGAAGAATTCGCCATCGTGATGCCCGACACCGACCTGGAATCGGCCTGCAAGGTGCTGGACGACATTCGTCGGCGCTTTGCAGAAATCCACTACCCCGCCCAACCGCAGGATTTGTGGTGCACCTTCAGCGCCGGCCTGGTGGAGCTGTGCGACGGTTCCGACAGCTTAATGATGGCCGCCCAGGCTGACGAAGCGCTGTACCGCGCCAAGGACGCCGGACGCAATCGAGTGCAAGCCGCTCGCACATCAAAGCAAAGTGCCATCTTTTCACCAGAATCCACCGATTCGGTCATAACGCTGTAATACAAACGCAATAAATTCAGGCGCTTATCTCCTGCCGTCGGTTGAAACCCCGCATGCGCCTGAAGCTGCTGACCAATCTCAATACCCTTCTGCTGGTGGCCGTGTGCCTGGCCCTCGGGGCGACGCTGTGGTGGTCGCAACGGGCGCTGGAGCGCCCGTACTTGTTGATGGAGCGCTACTTGGGTTTGTCCCAGGTCTTTCAAAACCAGGCTGCCCGCAACATCGAGGACTACTTGGCCAGCGGCGATGCCCTGCGCCTGAGCAGTGCCACCCAGAGCCTGGAAAGCCTGCAGCTGCAACTGGGCGAACTGCCGCCCGAATTGGCGCAAAGCCTGCGGCCCAGCCTCGCGGAGTTGGAGACCTTCAGCAAGACCGACCTGCTGGCCGCCGGTAAATTGGCTGGCGACCCGCAAGCCCTGTTGCTGCAAGCCGAACGAGAACTGGGCGCGAACCTGGAACAACTGACCCAGTACGCCAGCGGCGTCAATTCTGCGGAGGCTGCGCGCTATATGCCGCCATTGCTCGCCGCCTCACAGCACCTGGGCAAGCTGTCTCTGGCCCGCGACAAGCTGGTCAGCAGCGGGCGCGCCGAGTTGGCTGCGGATGTCGAGCGCGAAGTGACCAACCTGAGAACCCAGGCCGACCTGCTCGGGCAACTGCCCTTATTGGGAATAAAGGCCAGCGCAGAATCCAACACCGACGATTTTTCCGCGCTGATGGGCCTGGAAAACACCGAAAAAACCGAAGCCCAGGACACTGGCGTCGACCTCAAGCGCGAACTCAACAGCCTGTTGACCCGCTACCCCGCCGAGTTGCAGCGCACCCGCGAGCAGATCCAGCAACGCGCCGACCTCGCCGCCAGCACCCACCTAAAAATCACCAACGTGCAACACGCCATCGCCGGCCTCGAACCCGTGGTGCGCGCGCAACACGCGAAGATTCAGGGTGAAGTACGCGTGATGCAGGGTGTGATGATTGGCCTGATCCTGCTGATCGCATTGCTGATCGACACCCTGCAGCGCCGCCTGGCGCGCGTGCTGACCAACCTGGCGCCGGCCTTGTCGACCTGGGCCGAAGGCGACTTCAGCCAACCGATTGACTTAGGCAAGACCAACCGCGAGCTGCACGATATCGAGGCCTCCCTTAACCGCCTGCGCGCCTACCTGGTGGACCTGGTCGGCACCATCCGTGGCAATGCCGAAGAAGTGGCGGGCAGCAGCCGCGCCCTGGCCGAACTGAGCAGCGGCCTGCACGACAGCGCCGAACGCCAGGCCGGCGACACCGCGCAAATCCGTGATTCCCTGGGCGAGCTGGAAGCCACCATCCAGCAAGTTGCCGGGGATGCCAGCCAGGCAGCCGGAGCCAGCCGCAGTGCGGGCCAAGCCGTGGAGCAAGGCCAGCGCGTGATCGGCCTGAGCCTCACCGGGCTGCATGCGCTGGTGGGCGAAGTGCAGCAAAACGCGCAGATGATCGAGAAACTTGCCGAAGAGTCCGCCACCATCGGCGGCGTGCTCACGGTGATTCGCTCGATTGCCGACCAGACCAACCTGCTTGCGCTCAACGCCGCCATCGAAGCCGCCCGCGCCGGTGAGGCCGGGCGTGGTTTCGCCGTGGTGGCCGACGAGGTGCGCTCCCTGGCCCAGCGTACCGCCGGCGCCACCGCCGAAATCCAGGGCCTGATCGCCGGCCTGCAAACCGCCGCGCACCAGTCGGTAGAAGGCATGCGCGCCCAGGTCGAACACGCCGAAGCCACCGCCCAGCAAGCCCAGGCGGCGGATGGCGCGCTGGATGAGATCGTCGGGGCGATCCAGACCATCTCGGATACCGCCGTACGCATTGCCGATGTGACCGCGCAACAGAGTGGCGCCGTGAGCGAGATACGCGACAACAGTGAGCGGATTCATCAATTGGGTGAGGATAATTTGCTGCGTATTGGCCAGGGTCGCAGCCAGGGCGAACACCTGCTGGTGCTGGGCGGGCAGCTTACTACCGCCGTGCAAGCCTTCCGCGTCTGACCCGTTCCAATGTGGGAGCTGGCTGATCGTTCCCACGCTCCGCGTGGGAATGTCGCCCCAGACGCTCCGCGTCCCGCTTTAAAGCCGTGACGCAGAGCATCACTGGATGCGTGCCCACGCGGAGCGTGGGCACGATCAGCTCCCACACTGACCAAATGCCGGCTCCCAGTCATAAATTTTGCGCAATCCTCGCTAATCGTGCCGGCTACTGCATAGAACTGGACAGTCACAAAGGCTTTGCGGCATAGTCGCCGGGTTCTGACGCACCCACACCAATAACAAGGAACAGCCAATGGCGACCTTACTGGTTCTTCACGGACCCAACCTGAACCTGCTCGGCACCCGTGAACCGGGCGTCTACGGGGCAGTGACCCTCGACCAGATCAACCTCGACCTGGAAAAAAGGGCCCGTGAAGCCGGCCACCATTTGCTCTACCTGCAAAGCAATGCCGAGTATGAATTGATTGATCGCATCCATGCCGCGCGCGGCGAAGGCGTGGACTTTATTCTGATCAATCCCGCCGCTTTTACGCATACAAGCGTTGCATTACGTGACGCGTTGCTGGCGGTGAGCATCCCATTCATCGAAGTGCATTTATCGAACGTGCACAAACGCGAAGCTTTCCGCCATCACTCTTACTTCTCCGACGTAGCGGTAGGAGTGATCTGCGGCCTTGGCGCCAGCGGTTACCGACTGGCCCTGGAGGCCGCCCTGGAACACATTGAAGAACAGGCTAAACGCCCCTGACCGACCCTTGGGAGTTGATGATTCATGGATATCCGTAAAGTTAAGAAACTGATCGAACTGCTGGAAGAATCCGGTATCGACGAGCTGGAAATCAAGGAAGGCGAAGAGTCCGTACGGATCAGCCGTCACAGCAAGACCCCGGCCCAACAGTTCTACGCGCCACAGATGCAAGCACCGGCTCCAGCCGCTGCTGCTCCGGCTGCCGCACCTGCCGCCGCCGCTGCACCTGCCGCCCCAGCCGCGCCTGCGCTGAATGGCTTCGTGGTCAAGTCGCCAATGGTCGGTACTTTCTACCGCACCCCGGCACCGACCTCGCCAGCCTTCGTTGAAGTGGGCAAAACCGTGAAAGTGGGTGACACCATCTGCATCGTTGAAGCGATGAAAATGATGAACCACATCACCGCGGAAAAAGCCGGCGTCATCGAATCCATCCTGGTAGAAAACGGTCAGCCGGTTGAGTACGACCAGCCGCTGTTCACCATCGTTTGAACCGCGGAGCGCCTTCGATGTTGAAACCTGCGAAGAAACTGCAAAAAGTCCTGATCGCCAACCGCGGCGAGATCGCGCTGCGTATCCTGCGCGCCTGTAAGGAAGAGGGCATCAAGACCGTCGCTGTTTACTCGACGGCCGATACCGAATTGATGCACGTGAAGCTGGCGGACGAAAGCATTTGCATCGGCCCGCCACTGGCCACGAACTCGTACCTGAAAGTCTCGAACATCATCGCTGCGGCAGAAGTGACCGGCGCTGATGGCATCCACCCAGGCTACGGCTTCCTCGCGGAAAACGCCGATTTTGCCGAACAAGTGGAAAAATCCGGGTTTGCCTTCATCGGCCCCAAAGCCGAAACCATTCGCCTGATGGGCGACAAGGTCTCGGCCAAGGACGCCATGATCGCGGCCGGCGTGCCAACCGTTCCAGGCTCCGACGGCCCACTGCCTGAAGACGAGGAAACCGCTCTGCGCATTGGTCGCGAAGTCGGTTACCCAGTGATCATCAAGGCCGCCGGTGGCGGTGGTGGTCGCGGAATGCGTGTGGTGCACAAGGAAGAAGAGCTGATCGAAGCCGCCAAGCAGACCCGCTCCGAAGCGGGCGCCTGGTTCGGTAACCCGATGGTCTACCTGGAGAAGTACCTGACCAACCCACGTCACGTGGAAGTCCAGGTACTGTCCGACGGCCAGGGCCACGCCATCCACCTGGGCGACCGCGATTGCTCGCTGCAACGTCGTCACCAGAAGGTATTGGAAGAAGCCCCGGCACCGGGCCTGGACGAGAAAGCCCGCCAGGAAGTCCTGGCACGCTGCGTCAAGGCGTGCATCGACATCAACTACCGTGGCGCCGGTACTTTCGAGTTCCTCTACGAGAACGGCCGCTTCTACTTCATCGAGATGAACACTCGCGTGCAGGTAGAGCACCCGGTATCGGAGATGGTCACCGGTATCGACATCGTCAAGGAGATGCTGAGCATCGCCGCTGGCAACGTGCTGTCCTTCACCCAGGACGACGTGAAGATGCACGGCCACTCCCTGGAGTGCCGCATCAACGCCGAAGACCCGAAAACCTTTATCCCAAGCCCTGGCCTGGTCAAGCATTTCCACGCGCCAGGCGGCAACGGCGTACGTGTGGATTCGCACCTGTACAGCGGCTACAAGGTTCCGTCCAACTACGACTCACTGATCGGCAAGCTGATCACCTGGGGCGCGACCCGCGACGAGGCCATGGCCCGTATGCGCAACGCCCTGGACGAAATCGTGGTCGACGGCATCAAGACCAACATCCCGCTGCATCGGGACCTGGTTCGTGATGAAGGCTTCTGCGAAGGTGGTGTGAACATTCACTACCTGGAACACAAGCTGGCCAACCAGTAAGTGCTCCACCCAACAAAACCGCCTTCGGGCGGTTTTGTTGTTTGTGGCCCACCGCCCCCTGATCGTTCCCACGCTCCGCGTGGGAACGCCTCTTGTGGCGCTCCGCGCCACGCCTTAACAACGGGACGCGGAGCGTCCGAGGCGGCATTCCCACGCCGAGCGTGGGAACGATCGTCGGCGCAGTCGTCTTCTGGCTTGCTCTCGCGTAAACTTGCGCGCTTTCGCGGCCAGCCCGCCGCACACTCATTTTATTCAAAGGTGCCCGCCATGCCTTGGCTGCAAGTCCGTCTCGCCATCAGCCCAGAACAAGCCGAAACCTACGAAGACGCGTTCCTCGAAGTGGGCGCCGTGTCGGTGACCTTCATGGACGCCGAAGACCAGCCGATCTTCGAACCGGAACTCAATACCACGCCGCTGTGGTCCCACACCCACTTGCTGGCCCTGTTCGAAGACGGCACCGACGCCGCCGCCGTGCTGGCCCATATGGAACTGCTCACCGGCGGCCCGCTGCCCGAGCATCACAGCGAAGTCATCGAAGACCAGGACTGGGAACGCAGCTGGATGGATAACTTCCAGCCCATGCGTTTCGGCCAGCGCCTGTGGATCGTGCCAAGCTGGCACGCCGCTCCAGAGCCAGACGCCGTCAACCTGCTGCTGGACCCGGGCCTGGCGTTCGGCACCGGCACCCACCCGACCACCGCCTTGTGCCTGGAATGGCTGGACGGCCAGGACCTGACCGACAGCAACGTTTTGGACTTCGGCTGCGGCTCGGGGATTTTGGCAATCGCCGCCCTGCTGCTGGGCGCCAAGGAGGCCGTAGGCACCGATATCGACGTGCAGGCCCTGGAAGCCTCCCGCGATAACGCCGGGCGCAACAACATTGCCGAAGGCAAGTTCCCACTCTACCTGCCTGAGGACCTGCCCCAGGTTCAGGCCGACGTACTGGTGGCCAATATTCTCGCCGGGCCACTGGTGTCGCTGGCGCCGCAACTGTCGAGCCTGGTCAAGCCGGGCGGGCGCCTGGCGCTGTCGGGCATCCTGGCCGAGCAAGGTGAAGACGTGGCGGCGGCCTACGCCAAGGACTTCGAGCTGGACCCGATCGCCAACCGTGATGGCTGGGTACGCATCAGCGGTCGTCGGCGCTAGAATGAGCGCTTGCCTGAATCGGATGGCCGCATGACCGACAGTTTCGTCACCCAGTGCCCACATTGCCAATCGCGCTTTCGCGTCAACCACGCTCAATTGAGCGTGGCCCGCGGCGTGGTGCGTTGCGGCTCGTGCCTGCAAGTGTTCAATGCCGCTCGCCAGTTGCTGGAGCAACGGGCCCAGGCGTCTGCGCCGGAACCTGAAGTGCCGTCCACCGCCGAGCCGGCCGTCGAACCGACTGGCGAAGCACCGCCCGAACCACCACGGGCCATCAGCCAGAAGCAGTGGACGGCCGAAGAGCTGGACCTGGATAACCTGGACAAGGAACTGGCCAGGCTGGAACGTCGCGAGATCCAGCACACCCAGGCCGTGGGCGCAGAACGTCGCCAGCCAGGTGCCGACCGTCGGCAAAAGGAAGAGTCCTTCAGCGCC
Organism: Pseudomonas sp. B2021; assembly: GCF_018135665.1. NCBI lineage: Bacteria > Pseudomonadati > Pseudomonadota > Gammaproteobacteria > Pseudomonadales > Pseudomonadaceae > Pseudomonas > Pseudomonas sp. B2021. The sequence continues at coordinate 883,114 of NZ_SMOF01000001.1, read as the reverse complement.
AGCCGCGATACGGTCAAGGCCGAGGAAGAAAAATGGGCGGCCAGCCTGTTCAGTGAGCCACCCGAAGAGCGCACCCAGGCACCTGAAGAAGAGCCCGAGCCGGCCAAGGCTCCTGCGTCCAAACAGCGCACCGAACCGTCCATGTCGGCCCACACCGACGACCTCGATGACGAACCGGCGCTGCACGCCACCGCCGTGGATGACGACCTCGACCCGCCGCTGACCCCCACCCTCGACGAGCCGGAACCCGAAAACCGCGCGTTCGCGCGACGCAAGCGCGCAAGAACGGAGGCCGGCGCACACGACGAGCTGCTCCAGGACCTGGAAGACGACCCTCTGCACCTGTATGCACATAAGCGCCCGTCAGGCTGGGGCCGCCGCCTGGTCTGGATAGTGCTGGTAGTGCTCGCCGCCGCAGGCCTGGCCGGCCAGTACATCGCCTACCAATTCGACGACCTGGCCCGCCAGGATGCCTACCGCCCGTGGTTCCAGGCGCTGTGCCCGAAACTGGGATGCACCGTGCCATCGCGGGTCGACATTACCCATATCAAGAGCAGCAACCTGGTGGTGCGCAGCCATCCCGAGTTCGCCGGGGCGCTGGTGGTGGATGCCATCCTCTATAACCGCGCGACCTTCTCCCAGCCCTTCCCGCTGCTGGAGCTACGCTTTGCGGACCTGAACGGCGGCCTGATTGCCAGTCGTCGCTTCAAGCCCGCCGAATACCTGAGCGGCGAGTTGGCCGGCGTGAGCGAAATGCCCTCGCAGACGCCGATCCACATCTCCCTGGACATCCTGGACCCCGGAAACAAAGCCGTAAATTACAGCCTGAGCTTCCATTCGCCCGAGTGAAACGGCGTGCCCACCGAGGTTTGACGGCGGATTATTGACTTGGCCGCCGTCGACCAAACCGATGGCGATAAAAAAGTAACTGTTCAGATTTTATCCAATTCAGCCTTTAACCCGTCATCGAGAGCGGGTATCATGCCAACCCTTTTTCGAACTCTAATGATCCGGCCCCACAACAGGGAAGTCCTATGTCGGCGGTACGCATCGGCCCATACACATTGCAAAACGGCTTGATCCTCGCCCCGATGGCGGGTGTCACCGACCAGCCCTTTCGTCAGCTGTGCAAGCGTTTGGGCGCGGGTCTAGTAGTCTCTGAAATGGTTACCAGCGACATGAGTTTGTGGAACACCCGCAAGTCGCGGATGCGCATGATCCACGAAGGTGATCCCGAGCCACGCTCGGTGCAGATCGCCGGTGGCGATGCGCAGATGCTGGCGGATGCAGCCCGGGCCAATGTGGAGCTGGGTGCACAGATCATCGATATCAACATGGGCTGCCCGGCCAAAAAGGTCTGCAACAAGGCCGCCGGTTCCGCACTGTTGAAAGATGAGCAATTGGTCGCCGAGATCCTGCAGGCCGTTGTCGGCGCAGTGGATGTGCCGGTGACCCTGAAGATTCGGACCGGTTGGGACCGGGACAACAAGAATGGCCTGACAGTGGCGAAGATCGCTGAACAGGCAGGTATTGCAGCGCTGGCGGTGCATGGCCGCACCCGTGCCGACCTTTATACCGGTGAAGCCGAGTACGACACCATTGCCGCGATCAAGCAGGCCGTGTCGATGCCGGTCTTTGCCAATGGCGACATCGACAGTGCCGAGAAAGCCCGGCGCGTGCTGCACGCGACCGGTGCCGATGGCTTGTTGATTGGCCGGGCCGCCCAGGGGCGGCCGTGGATTTTTCGTGAAATCGAGCATTTCCTGCGTACCGGTGAAGTCTTGCCGGCACCAGAGTTGGTCGAGGTGGAACGTATTCTGCTAGAGCATCTGGCCGCCCTGCACGCCTTCTATGGGGACGTGATGGGAGTACGCATTGCTCGCAAGCATGTCGGCTGGTATCTCGCCACCTTGCCGGGCGCCAAGGAATTCCGCGCTCAGTTCAATCGTTTGGATGAAACGCAGGCACAGGTCGCCACCGTTCGTGAGTTCTTCGCCGGACGCGACAAGAGCCTGGGAACAGGGGATGGAGAAGGGGTGGCCGCATGACGATGATGACCGAGACTTTAGTGAGTGGAACAACACCCGTGAGCGACAACGTCAATTTGAAACAGCACCTCAACACGCCGAGCGAAGAAGGCCAGACCCTTCGCGGGAGTGTCGAGAAGGCGCTGCACAATTATTTCGCCCACCTTGAGGGCGCTTCCGTCACGGATGTGTACAACCTGGTGCTCTCCGAAGTCGAGGCGCCCTTGCTCGAAAGCGTGATGAACTACGTCAAGGGCAACCAGACCAAAGCCAGTGAGCTGCTGGGCCTCAACCGTGGCACCTTGCGCAAAAAGCTCAAGCAGTACGATTTGCTGTAAGCATTCAATCAAACCAGAAAGGCGCCCGCGTAAAACCGGTCGCCTTTTTTGCTGACTTCCTTTGCTTTTGATGGAAATTGAGATGACCGACCAGACCACCCGCCTGCCGATCCGCCGTGCCTTGATCAGTGTTTCCGACAAGACCGGGATCCTCGAATTTGCCCGGGAGCTGGAAGCCCTGGGTGTGGAAATCCTCTCCACGGGCGGGACCTTCAAACTGCTGCAGGACAACGGCGTGGCCGCAGTAGAAGTCGCGGACTACACCGGTTTCGCAGAAATGATGGACGGTCGCGTCAAGACCCTGCACCCGAAAATCCACGGCGGCATCCTCGGCCGTCGCGGTATCGACGACGCCATCATGACCGAGCACGGTATCAAGCCGATCGACCTGGTGGCCGTTAACCTGTACCCATTCGAAGCCACCATCAACAAGCCAGGTTGCGACCTGCCGACCGCCATCGAAAACATCGATATCGGCGGCCCAACCATGGTGCGCTCGGCAGCCAAGAACCATAAGGACGTGGCCATCGTGGTCAACGCCAGCGACTACGCCAGCGTCCTGGAAAACCTCAAGGCCGGTGGCCTGACCTACGCCCAGCGCTTTGACCTGATGCTCAAGGCGTTCGAACACACCGCCGCCTACGACGGCATGATCGCCAACTACATGGGCACCGTGAACCAGGCGGCGCCAACCTTGAGCACCGAAGGCCGCAGCCAGTTCCCACGCACCTTCAACAGCCAGTTCATCAAGGCCCAGGAAATGCGCTACGGCGAGAACCCGCACCAGAGCGCGGCATTCTACGTGGAAGCCAAGCCGGCCGAAGTGGGCATCGCCACCGCTACTCAACTGCAGGGCAAGGAACTCTCCTACAACAACGTGGCCGATACCGATGCTGCGCTGGAATGTGTGAAGAGCTTCGTCAAGCCGGCCTGCGTGATCGTCAAGCACGCCAACCCGTGCGGCGTGGCCGTCAGCCCGGACGCTGAAGGCGGTATCCGCCAGGCGTACGAACTGGCCTACGCCACCGACACTGAATCAGCATTCGGCGGCATCATCGCCTTCAACCGCGAGCTGGATGCCGAGACCGCCAAGGCCATCGTCGAGCGTCAGTTCGTCGAAGTGATCATCGCCCCAAGCGTCAGCGAAGAAGCCCGCGCCATCGTCGCTGCTAAAGCCAACGTACGCCTGCTGGCCTGTGGCGAGTGGTCGGCAGACCGCGCCGCCGCCTGGGACTACAAGCGCGTCAATGGCGGCCTGCTGGTACAGAGCCGCGACATCGGCATGATCGGCAGCGACGACTTGAAAGTCGTGACCAAGCGCGCGCCGACCGAGCAAGAGATCAACGACCTGATCTTCGCCTGGAAAGTGGCCAAGTACGTCAAGTCCAACGCCATCGTCTACGCCAAGAACCGCCAGACCATCGGTGTCGGCGCTGGCCAGATGAGCCGTGTGAACTCGGCACGTATCGCAGCGATCAAGGCAGAACACGCCGGTTTGCAGGTGGTGGGTTCGGTGATGGCATCCGATGCGTTCTTCCCGTTCCGTGACGGCCTGGACAACGCCGCGAAAGCAGGCGTGACCGCCGTGATCCAACCGGGCGGCTCGATGCGTGATGCAGAAGTCATCGCCGCCGCTGATGAAGCGGGCATTGCGATGGTCTTCACCGGCATGCGCCACTTCCGCCACTGATTGATCGTTCCCACGCTCCGCGTGGGAACGCAGCCAGGGACGCTCCGCGTCCCTCGGACGCAGAGCGTCCGTAGAGGCATTCCCACGCAGAGCGTGGGAACGATCATCCTAACGAGGTTTTTGAAATGAATGTTTTGATCATTGGCAGCGGTGGCCGTGAACACGCCCTGGCCTGGAAAGTAGCCCAGGACCCACGCGTGCAGAAAGTCTTCGTGGCCCCCGGCAACGCCGGTACCGCCATCGAAGCCAAGTGCGAAAACGTCGCCATCGACGTGCTGGCCCTGGAGCAATTGGCAGATTTTGCCGAGAAGAATGTTTCCCTGACCATCGTCGGCCCGGAAGTGCCGCTGGTGGCTGGCGTCGTCGATCTGTTCCGCAGCCGTGGCCTGGATTGCTTCGGCCCTACCGCTGGCGCCGCCCAGCTGGAAGGTTCGAAAGCCTTCACCAAGGACTTCCTGGCTCGCCACAAGATCCCGACGGCCGATTACCAGAACTTCACCGAGATCGAGCCGGCCCTGGCTTACCTGCGTGAAAAAGGCGCACCAATCGTGATCAAGGCCGATGGCCTGGCTGCCGGTAAAGGCGTGATTGTCGCCATGACCCTGCAGGAAGCCGAAGACGCCGTGCGCGACATGCTCGCCGGCAATGCTTTTGGTGACGCCGGTTCGCGCGTGGTCATCGAGGAATTCCTCGACGGCGAAGAAGCCAGCTTTATCGTGATGGTCGACGGCAAGAACGTATTGCCGATGGCCACCAGCCAGGACCACAAGCGCGTCGGCAACGGCGACAGCGGCCCGAACACCGGCGGCATGGGTGCCTACTCCCCGGCGCCGGTGGTGACCGCCGACGTGCACCAGCGCGTCATGGACTTGGTGATCTGGCCAACCGTGCGTGGCATGGCCGATGAAGGCAACGTGTACACCGGTTTCCTCTACGCCGGCCTGATGATCGACAAAGCCGGTAACCCCAAAGTCATCGAGTTCAACTGCCGTTTCGGCGATCCGGAAACCCAACCGGTGATGCTGCGTCTGCAATCGAGCCTGGTGCTGCTGGTAGAAGCCGCCCTCGCCCAGGCCCTGGACAAGGTCGAAGCACAATGGGACCCACGCCCGAGCGTTGGCATCGTACTGGCGGCCGGTGGCTACCCTGCCGACTACGCCAAGGGCGATGCGATCGAAGGCCTCGACGCTGCCGCTGCGCTGGAAGGCAAGGTGTTCCATGCGGGCACCGCGCTCAAGGACGGCAAAGTTGTAACCGCCGGTGGCCGCGTATTGTGCGCCACCGCGATGGGTGCCAGTGTCGATGCCGCGCAACAACAGGCGTACAAACTGGCGGCGAAAATCGACTGGAAGGGCTGCTTCTACCGCACCGACATTGGCTACCGTGCCATTGCCCGCGAACGCGGCGAGAACAACTGAGCAGCTACACTTGCAGTAGCTATCCGTTCGGTTAGGTAAGGGCCTTTGGCCCTTGCCGTACCCTGTCGCCCCGCGCATAGTTAACCCGTGCATCCAACTACCGAAGGGATTTCGCCGTGCGCTGGCTCAGGATCGCCATAGGTTTCACAATCAGTCTGCTGACTTTGCTCTGCTTGCTACCGGCCCAGGCCGCCGCGCAAGGCAGTGGCTGGGCGGTATTGCTTGATGAACAGGCCGACCTGCAACTGAGCGACATCCGTTCCGCCCGCTATACCAATCAATTCAGCCCCATCGAACTGAACCGCATCACTGCCGCGCAGCCGGACGGTGCGTTGTGGGTGCGTTTCAGGTTGCAGCCCGGCAAGCACGAACAAGTGCTGCGGGTTTTCGCCCCGGACCTGTCCAGCCTCAGCCTGTACGTGCTGGACGGCGACACCCTGGTGGAGCAACAAATCACCGGCACTCGCCAACCCCAGGCTGAGCGCCCGCTGCCCAGCAGTGACTTCATGTTACCGATGCCCCAGAGCCAACAGCCTCTGGAGGTGTACCTGCGGCTGGTCTCGGAACACGAACTGCGCCCTTACATCACCCTGGAACCTGCAGTGCTGGCCGCGGCCAACCAGAACCAGACGCTGATCTACGGCCTGCTGTTCGGCGTGCTGTCGATGCTGATCCTGCACAACCTCACGCGCTTCGCCTACCACCGCTCGCGCAGTAGCCTGTGGCTGGCCGCGTGCGAGTTCCTGTTGATGCTTAGCCTGGCGCTGCTACTCAACCTGGTGGGGCCGTGGCTGCCGAACTGGCACGCGATCCAGACCCCTGGCGCCTACCTGGCCCTGTTGCTGACCGCACCCTGCGGGCTGATGTTTGCCTACCGCTTCTTCATGCCCCTGGGCCCGCACCCGCTGAACAAAGTGCTGATGGCCGACATCCTGCTGATCGTCCTGTGCGGCCTGCTGCTGTTGTTCGTCAACACCTTGCCGTTGAACATCATCACCTATGCCCTGGTCGCGCTGGCAGGCCTGAGCATGCTGTTTGTCTCGGCCTATCACTGGCAAAAAGGTTACCGCCCGGCGCGCCTGTTCGTGGCGGCCATGGTGGTGTTCAACATCGGCACGCTGATCATCCTGCCCGCCCTGCTCGGCCTCACCCTGGTGGCGCCACAAGGCCTGATCGTCACCCTGCTGAGCTTTATCTGCCTCAGCGGCCTACTGATGAGCCTGGCCCTCGGCGAGCGCCAGCGCGCCATTGTCGAAACCCGCTTCAGCCTCAGCCGCGACCTGGCGGCCAGCAACGCCGAAATCGCCGCCAAGGCCGAGTTCCTGGCGAAGATCAGCCACGAAATCCGCACCCCCATGAACGGCGTGCTGGGCATGACCGAGTTACTGCTGGGCACTCCCCTGTCGGTGAAGCAACGCGACTATGTGCAGACCATCCACAGCGCCGGTAACGAGTTGCTCACCCTGATCAACGAGATTCTCGACATTTCCAAGCTCGAATCCGGCCAGATCGAACTCGATGATGTGCAGTTCGATCTCAATGCCTTGATCGACGACTGCATGAGTATCTTCCGCGCCAAGGCCGAGCAACAGAATGTCGAGCTGATCAGCTTCATCCAGCCCCAGGTGCCACGGGTGATCAGCGGTGACCCGACGCGACTGCGCCAGGCTTTACTGAGCCTTCTGGAAAACGCCCTGCACAAAACCGATGAAGGCGAAGTGCTGATCGTTGTCGCCCTGGATGAGCGCAGCACCAAGCCGCGCCTGCGCATTGCCGTGCAAGACAGTGGCGTACCCATGGAAGCTGCCGAACGCGACGCCCTGCTGCACAGCGAACTGCACAGCAAGAACTTCCTGTCGGCGACGCGCTTGAGCGGCCACCTGGGCCTGGTCATCGCCCGCCAGTTGATCCTGTTGATGAACGGCGAGTTCGGCGTCAAGAGCGGCAGTCACCAGGGCAGCACCCTGTGGCTGACCCTGCCGCTGGACCCGGAACGCCTGGAGCACCCGACCAGCGACCTCGACGGCCCGCTCAAGGACGCCCGCGTGCTGGTGGTGGACGACAACGACACCTGCCGCAAAGTGCTGGTGCAGCAGTGCACGGCCTGGGGCCTGAACGTCAGCGCCGCGCCTTCGGGCAAGGAGGCCCTGGCGCTACTGCGTACCAAGGCGCACCTGCGTGATTACTTTGACGTGGTGCTGCTGGACCAGAACATGCCCGGCATGACCGGCATGCAACTGGCGGCGAAGATCAAGGAAGACCCGAGCCTTAACCACGACATCCTGCTGATCATGCTCACCGGCATCAGTAACGCACCGAGCAAGATCATTGCGCGCAACTGCGGGATCAAGCGCATCCTCGCCAAACCGGTGGCGGGCTATACCCTCAAGACCACCCTGGCCGATGAACTGACCCAGCGCAGCAAAGGTGCCCTCGTGGCACGCCCGGCCCCCAGCGCACCGGCCGCCATCACCGTGCCCAGCGATTTCCGCATCCTGGTGGCCGAAGACAACAGCATTTCCACCAAAGTGATTCGCGGCATGCTCGGCAAGCTCAACCTCAACCCAGACACCGCCAGCAACGGCGAAGAAGCGTTGCAAGCGATGAAAGCCCAGCGCTATGACCTGGTCTTGATGGACTGCGAGATGCCGATCCTCGATGGTTTCTCGGCCACGCAGCAACTGCGGGCGTGGGAAGTGAGCCACCAACGCGTGCGTACGCCGGTGGTGGCGCTCACGGCGCACATTCTCTCGGAACACAAAGAACGCGCACGCCAGGCGGGCATGGACGGGCATATGGCCAAGCCGGTGGAGCTGTCGCAGCTGCGCGAGCTGGTGGACTACTGGGTGGCGCAGCGCCAACAGCGCCCGGAACACGCCCCATCCTGAACCTGAAATACCATCCCCTGTGGGAGCTGGCTTGCCTGCGATCCAGTCAACTCGGTGATTCAGGCACACCGAGTCGATGCCTTCGCAGGCAAGCCAGCTCCCACATTTGATCTCTGTCAGATAGACTCCTCCCCACTTCCCCCGCCCGCGAGCCACCCCCATGCTCCATGTGTTATTCAGCGTGTACCTGAAGATGCTGGTGCTCTACAGCCCGTTCTTTGTGCTGTCCTGCTTTATCAGCCTGACCCGTGGCTATTCCAGCAAGGAGCGTCGGCGCCTGGCGTGGAAAGTCGCACTGGCCACCCTGGTATCAAGCGTGCTGCTCTACCTGTTTGGCCGGGTGATTTTCAGTGTGTTCGGCATTACCGTCGACGCGTTCCGCATCGGCGCCGGCAGCGTGTTGTTTATCTCCGCCCTGGGCATGGCCCAGGGCAAGTCGGCGGTGCAGACCGACAATGTGCAGCAGGACGTGACCATCGTGCCGCTGACCATCCCCCTCACCGTCGGCCCCGGCACCATCGGCGCCTTGCTGGTGATGGGGGTCAGCCAACCGCACTGGGATGACAAGCTCACCGCCATCCTCAGTATTGCCCTGGCCAGCCTGACGGTGGGCGTGGTGCTGTACCTGTCCAACCGTATCGAACGCATTCTCGGCGACCAGGGCTTGCAGATTGTCAGCCGGTTGATGGGCCTGTTCGTCTGCGCCCTGGCCGCACAAATCATTTTTACCGGGGTACGCGGCTACCTGGTGCCCTAGATCCGGTATTTGGCGATCGCCATTTCGACTTTGTCACCGGCGCTTTCGCGCATCAGTTGTATGGTTTTCTCGTTGACCATCGAGGTATTGAGCACCAGGCAAGTCTGCCCGCTGAAGGCCTCGAACGAGGAACTGTCCCACTCCAGGAACGGCAGGCCCACCTGTTTATCCACACCATGGGTGCTGTAGGTCACCAGCACCATGATCAACTCGCCGTCTGTTTCAGCGCAGGAGGCCAGGCCGAAATCGCCGCCCTCACGCACCGCGCAATTGCGCTTGAACAGCTCGAAAGACGCTGGCTGACGCTTCAATGCGTCCAGCGCATCGGCGGCCAGTTTTGGCAATGCGCTGAGCAACGGCCCGGACAGCGCCGTCGACGTCAGCATCGAGGCGATGATATTCAGCGCCGCCAGTTGCACCGTCAGGCCCTTGCCCGCACGCGAGACTCGCTCAAAGCGACTGCGCAGCGGCAGCCACCCCAGGCTGACCATGACCTTGATAAATTCCTCGTACCACGCCTCGCTGCCCCGCTGGACCTTCAGCACATCGCTCACATAACTGCTGGCCAGCAGATAGCTTTTGCGCACGTATTCCCGGTTCAACGCCGACAAGCCTTCGGCAAACGAAATCACGCCGTTGTTCACCACGGCCGCATTGCAATCATCCTCGCTATCCAACACTGCCGTGGCCTGCCTGGCAGGTGCGCCCGGTAACTTGTAGGCGGCAATCAACTTGCGCCTTTTTTTGCTGTTGATCCTTCTGTGACGTCGCTCCATTTTCTGTTCTCCACAAACACCCCACATGGGGCTTGCTTCCACACTAGTCCAGGGAGCAGCGGGGTTTCCATGCGACAAACATCCCTTGGCCTGCCCCGCCCAAAACCAGCGCCCAGCAATAACAAGGTGCGAGCGGCAGGCTTCTGGTTTTCATCGCAGAAAAAAGAAAAAGCCCCGAACAACACCAGAGCAATCCCTGGGTTATTCGGAGCTTTCCGGCAGCCAACGGGGCTGTTTTCAGGAGTTGGGTTTGTCGCCATACCAACGTGGCGTGTACACCCACTCGCCGCCACCGGCGCGGGGGAACACACAGGTGGTGGATGAACCGATCAGCACCATGGTACGCATGTCCACCTGCTCGGGGGTCAGTTGCCCCAAGGTGGTGACGCGCAGCGTCTGGCCTGGGCGGCCGATGTCACGGCCCAGCACCACTGGCGTCTGTGGCGTGCGATGCAGCGCGACGATCTCCAGGGCGCGCCCCAGTTGCCAAGGCCGCGACCGCGAGATCGGGTTGTAGAACGCCAAGGCCAGGTCGGCCTGGGAAGCCAGGTCCAGGCGTTTTTCGATGATCGACCAGGGCTTGAGGTTATCCGACAGCGACATCACACAGAAGTCATGCCCCAGCGGCGCGCCCGCCTGGGCAGCGGTGGCCAGCGAAGCGGAAACCCCCGGCAGGATTTCCAGGTCGACCTGATGCCAGGCCGGCTCACTGGACTCGTGCAGCGCTTCGATCACTGCCGCAGCCATGGCGAATACGCCAGGGTCGCCGGACGACACCACCACCACCGAACGCCCTTGCGCAGCCAACTCGAAAGCGTGGCGAGCGCGCTGCATTTCTTCGCGGTTGTCAGTGCAGTGTTGCACTTGATCGTCCCGGAACGGCCCGGCCATGCGCACGTAGGTTTCATACCCCAGCACATCGGTGCAACGCGCCAGTTCCGCCTTCACCGCCGGCACCATCAGTTCAGCGGCGCCGGGGCCCAGGCCGATCACCGCCAGACGCCCGCGCGGGCGCCCCACCTGTGACAGGTCCAAGGGCTGCTCGGCCACGGTAATGCTGATATCCGCAACGGGTGTCAGCGCAGCAAAACGCAGCGGTACGCCCAAGGCCGACGCAGCTTCATGCAACGACGCGTCAGCCATCTGCAGGTCGCTGGCCAGCAGGCAGGCCAGGGATTGCACGGCCACACCCGCCTCCTGCAGCGCCGTGCGCACACGCTCGGCCAACTGCGCACCCGGCCGGCAGGTGACGTAGACATTCTGCGGGTAAATCAGCAACTCGTTGGCTGCCGGTGTGCGTTCGGCACTGCCTACATGAATCGCCAGGCGCGCTTGTTGATCCTGAGGCAGGTTAGCGTCCTCCAGCCATGGCGCCGTGCCTTCGATACGCACGCTTTCGCCGGCCAGAAGGTCGGAGACAAAGCGTTTGCCCAACTCGATATCGGCCAATTGATAGCCCGCCGGCGGGTTGAGCAGGCAGGTGCCAAAACGCAACTCGCCGCTGGTAGTGATGGCGGCGGACACACCGAGTGCCGCTGCAATGTCGCGCGCCATAAGGTTCACGCCACCCAGGCCACCGAGCAACGGCACCACGGCGCTGCCGTCTTCGGCCACCGCCAGCACGGCGGGTTCCTCGCCCTTTTCCAACAGCAACGGCGCCAGGGTGCGGATAACAATACCCGCGGCGCACAGGGCAATCAGTGGCGTGCCCTGCTGATAGAGCTGACGCAACGTGGCGCCGAATTCGCTGTAGGTGCGGTCTGCACCTTCAACCCGTGTGGCCAGGCCGTGGATCAACGCGCCGGGGTAAACCTGCTGGAGCTTGCGCGCAGTCGCCAGGCTGCCCTGGCCCAGAATCACAATCGCCGGGGTCATCAACCTTGCCACCGTTCACCGGGCACGATGATCAGTGAGAAATACGGCGAAGACATCGGCTCCACCTGGTCCAGCGGCACGATCTTCTGGTTGGCCATGGTCGCACGCTCCACATACAACGCCCGCTCGGCCAGGCCCAACTCTTCCAACACCTGGCGCACCTTCGGGAAGTTGCGCCCCAGCTTCATGATCACGGCGGCATCGGCATCCGCCAGGCGGCGCTTGAGGTCCTCATGGGGCAATACGCCGGAGAGCACCGACAAGCTCTGGTTGCGATACACCAACGGCGCACCGAGTACCGAGGCGCCACCGAGCATCGAACACACGCCTGGAATCACCTCGGCGTCGTAGCGCTCGGCCAGGCGGTCATGCAGGTACATGTAGGAACCGTAGAAGAACGGGTCCCCTTCGCAGATCACCGCCACATCGCGGCCTGCGTCCAGGTGCGCGGCCACGTCGAGGCTGGCGTTGTCGTAGAAGTCGCTGATCACCTGCTCGTAGGACAGCGGCGCGGGCAGCACTTCGGTGGTCACCGGGTACACCAGCGGCATCAGGGTCTGTTGCGGCACCAGGTGGTCCTCGATGATGCCGAAGGCGTTGCCCTTCTTGCCCTTGGCCACGAAGTACGCCACCACCGGCGATTCACGCAGCAGGCGCAGGGCTTTGAGGGTAATCAGTTCGGGGTCACCGGGGCCGACGCCCAGGCCGATCAAACGTCCGCGCACCTGCATTATTCGACCTCCGTGGCCAGGGCATTGACGGCGGCGGCAGCCATGGCGCTGCCGCCCAGGCGGCCTTGCATGATCACGAACGGCACCCCACGGCTGTCAGCGGCGAGCATCGCCTTGGATTCGGCGGCGCCGACGAAACCGACCGGGAAACCCAGGATCAACGCCGGTTTCGGCGCGCCGGCATCGAGCATTTCCAACAGGTAGAACAAGGCGGTCGGCGCGTTGCCGATCACCACCACACTGCCTTCCAAATGCGGACGCCACAGTTCCAGGGCCGCGGCGGAACGGGTATTGCCCAACTCGCGCGCCAGCTCGGGCACGCTGTCATCACGCAAGGTGCAGATCACCTCGTTATTGGCCGGCAGACGCGCACGGGTCACGCCCTCGGAGACCATCCGCGCATCACACAGGATCGGCGCACCAGCGGCCAGCGCATCGCGCCCGGCCTTGCCCGCACCTTCGGAAAACTGCAGACCGTCGATGGCCTCCACCATGCCGCACGCATGGATCACCCGCACCGCGAGTTTTTCCAGGTCGGCCGGGATGCGGTCCAGGTTGGCTTCCGCGCGAATAATGGCGAAGGAGTTGCGATAGATCTCCTGACCGTCGCGGATGTAATCAATCATCGGTGTTGCTCCGTGGGCGAGCGCGTAACAGGGCGCCCGCCGCTTCAATGGAAAGAGTGCGCGCGTGCAGCCGACCGAAACCCGGGTGGGCTGCGTCGCGAAAATAGAGGTCGTAGTGACCGGGGCTCACCGCCAGCAACGTGACTGGCGCGGTGTGCGCGGCGGCGCAAGAGCGCGGGCAGCCGGACAGGTGAGCTTCGACGCCCGGTTGCAGCGCGGCCAGTTGCACCGCGTCGGCCTTGGTATCGGCCAAGCCCTTGCCGCAACCGCTGGAGCCGGTGCAGGCGATCATGCGCGCCAAGGGATGGTCGGTTGAACACAGAAAGCCCAGTTGCGCCAAGCCTTCGGTCACGGCGCCAGGGCGTTCAATGTTGGGCAGCAGCACGCCTTGCCAAGGGGTGAAGCGCAAGGTGCCGTCGCCATACTCGCCGGCCAGTTGCGCCGCGCCCTGGAGCATCAGCGAATCAAGGCGGCCCAATGGCGCGATTGCCGCGACGTAAAACTGATTCTTTTGAGTCTGTGGATAACTGCCGATGTGCAGCAATGCATCGCTCGCCGGGCGTTTGAAGCCCTGCGCCGACAGCAGCGGCAGGCTCAGACGGCTCACTACGTTATCCACAGGCAGATGACGCATACGCGTTTGCTCGGGCGTCGCCAGGTCGAGAAAGGCCTCCAGCACCGCTACCACCAGCGCATGGCCCTGGTCCAGCGGCACCGCCGCCACGGGCGCATCCACCCCCGGGCAGCCGGCCAGGCCGAACGCCAACAGCGTCTGACCCTCGCGCACAAACGCCGACAGCCACAGGTCATGGTGATGCTCCAGCATCGCCAGGGCTTCACCGCCATCGAGCTGTATCGCGAACTTGGCCGACAGCTGGTGGAACCGCGCATGGTTTTGCAAGGTGGCAAGAATCTGTGTCGCCAATGGGCGAGTATCGAACCACATCTGCGGGTCGATCCCGGCGCTGGGGCTGAGCATCAGGTTGCGCACGTCGTCACCGGCCGCGTTATTCGGGCCGAGGCCGGCGGCGAGCAACCGGGCGATCAAGGCGTCCTGCTCGGCGCCAATGCCGCGGATCTGCAAGTTGGCGCGGTTGGTCGCCTCGATCACCCCGCCCGCATACATGCGAGCCGCGTCCGCCACGGCGTTGGCCTGATCCGCGGTGATCGAACCACCGGCCAGTTTGATCCGGCAAATGCCGCCGTCCAGCGCCTGGACAATACGCAGCAACCCCGGACAAGCCGAGGGGCGCAAGGTATTCACAGCGGGCATTGGGTTCACGGGGCTACCGGTTGACAGGTAAAGGCGCGGTATTATGCCTGCTTTGTCCGACGGCATGAAAAGCCTGCCCGTCGGATGTCGTTCAAGGAATTGATATGTCGCCCTGGCTGACGGTTGTAGGCATCGGTGAAGACGGCTTCAAGGGCCTGGGCAGGAATGCCCGGCACGCCCTGTTGCGCGCCACGCGGATTATAGGCGGCCAACGCCAGTTGGACCTGTTGCCGCTGTGTATTGGTGGCGAACGCCAGGTGTGGCCGAGCCCGTTTTCCCTGGAGCCGGTGCTGTCGCGGCGTGGGGAGCCTGTGTGCGTTCTGGCCAGTGGCGATCCGATGTTCTATGGCGTCGGCGCCAGCCTGGCGCGGCAAGTACCAGCTGAAGAGTTATTGATTTTGCCCGCGCCATCGTCGGTATCCCTGGCGGCGGCGCGCCTGGGCTGGCCGTTGCAGGAGGTGGTGACGTTATCCGTGGTGGCTCGCCCGGTGGCGGCACTTAATGCGCATCTGGCCAGTGGCGTGCGCTTGTTGGTGTTGAGCAATGACGGCAGCAGCCCCGCGTTGATTGCGGCGTTGTTGGCCGAGCGCGGCTTTGGCCCCAGTCGGATAACTGTGTTTGAACATTTGGGCGGCCCGGCTGAGCGGCGTATCGGCGGGCACGCACAAGCGTGGGAGCACATGGCGGTTGCCGATTTGAACCTGGTCGCCATCGACTGCCTGGCCGATGCCAACGCACCGCGTCTGTCGCGCCTTGCCGGCTTGCCCGACGCGGCTTTCAAGCACGACGGCCAACTGACCAAACGCGATGTGCGCGCCATGACCCTCGCCCGCCTCGCCCCCATGCCCGGCGAACTGCTGTGGGACGTGGGCGCGGGCAGCGGCTCCATCGGTATCGAATGGATGCGCACGCATCCAAGCTGCCGCGCCGTGGCAATCGAGGCCGACGCAGGCCGTCAAAGCCTGATCGAACACAACCGCGATGCCCTCGGCGTGCCTGGCCTGCAGCTGGTTCGTGGCAAGGCGCCGGAAGCGTTAAACGGCCTGGAAGCACCGGACGCTATTTTTATCGGCGGCGGCGTCACCCGCGACGGCGTGCTCGACACCTGCTGGCAACACCTGCGGCCCGGCGGGCGGCTGGTCGCCAATGCCGTGACCCTGCAAAGCGAAATGACCTTGATGACCTGGCGTGCCAAGCATGGCGGCGAACTGACCCGCATCCACGTGGCCCAGGCGCAGCCACTGGGCGAGTTCGATACCTGGCGCCAGGCGCTGCCGATCACGTTGCTGGACGTGGTCAAACCGTTATGAAAAGGATTCTGCTGCTGGGCGGTGTCACCGAAGCACTGGCCATCGCCCGAACCCTGGGGCCGGAACATATCTACAGCCTGGCTGGCGTGGGCCGCGTGCCGACCGACCTGACCTGCCAGGTGCGGGTCGGCGGCTACGGCGGTAGTGAAGGCCTGGCGCAGTTTGTACGTGCCGAACGCATCAGCCTGATCCTCGATGCCACACACCCCTATGCGGCTCAGATCAGCCGCAACGCGGCCAAGGCTGCAAGGGCATGTGGCGTGCCTTGCTGGGCATTACGCCGCCCGGCCTGGCAGCCGCAGCCGGGGGATGATTGGCGAGAGGTCGCCGACTGGGCCGAGTTGGTCGAAGCGCTCAAACCCTTCAAGCGCCCGCTGTTCACCTTGGGTCGCGAACCCTTGCAGCACCTCGACGAAATCCCCGCCAACCAGTTCTGGACCTTGCGCGCACTGGATGTGTATCCGGGCAATGAGCGCTGTGAAGTGATCGGCGCACGCGGGCCGTTCCTCATCGAGGACGAGCGGGCGTTATTCGAAGAACGGCGGATTGATGTGCTGATCAGCAAGAACAGCGGCAGCACCGCCACCGAGCCGAAGCTGGAAGTGGCGCGTGAGCAGGGGGTGCCGGTGTTGGTGTTGAAGCGGCCGGTGTTGGCTCAAGTAGACAGGGAATTCCTGTCGTCTGAAGAAACACTCAGCGCGTTGGCAAACTTCACTCGATGAGTCAGGATCGCTCGCCTGCTTGATTAGTAACCTATTTGTTACCTTCAAGATGGCTAATGATTGAGATCGAAGAATACCAACGCGACAACGATTCCAGTCCGTTCGATGAGTGGTTTTCATCCTTGAGTGTCCCAGCGGCAACTCGAGTTTCAACCGCTTTAGTTCGGCTTGAAACAGGCAACACCAGCAACATCAAGTGGTTCGATGGGCTAGGCGAATACCGTATCGACTGGGAACCCGGCTTGCGAATCTATTTGATACGAGAAGGACATCGATTAATCATCCTGTTCGGTGGTGGTGATAAGTCCAGTCAAAAGCGCGATATCAAGGTCGTAAAGTCGCTGATTAATGAGTATCAGCGTGACAAGAAATTGAAACAAAAGAGGTGACCAGCATGGCGCTTACCCGTAGCTACAAACACACCATCGCTGAACGTGCCCAGCGAGACCCTGCATTCGCCCAGGCGCTTCTCGACGAGGCCGCTACGCTATTTCTCAATGGCGAGCCGGAAATATCTCGCGTGATCCTGCGTGATTTAGTCAACGCCACAGTAGGCTTTGAAGGCCTTGCCAAACAAACCGCCAAACCTAGCAAAAGCCTGCACCGAATGCTTTCGGCCAGCGGCAACCCCAGCATGGATAACCTTGCGGCGATTTTTGCCGTGATTAGAAAAGCCCTGGGTGTCGATATGCAGGTCCACGGCGTACCCGCCGCATAATTTGCAATATCAACCAGCATGAATGCACAGCAACGTCAGCGGTGCTACAGGCAATCAGCATTCTTTAAACGCCACAATCTCATGTGGGAGGGGGCTCGCTCCCGATTGCAGTAGCGCAGCCAGCAAATCAGCAACTGACACACTGCTATCGGGAGCAAGCCCCCTCCCACATTTGTACTGTGTTGCTAGCGGCTTGCGGCTGCCCCCGGCCCGACACCACTGTGCACCCGATCAGCCAGCAACTGCGCCAGCTCGATCAACTGTGCAACACCCAGCAACTCCTCTCGTTTAGGGCCTTCCAGGTCAAAGGCCAGGTCGCAACTCAGCGCATTGGCCGAGGCGAGTGTTTCGCTGAGGTTGACCAGCAGGTCTTCGGTGCTGATTCCATCGGCCACGGTAAATAGCCGGATGGGGGTATTGAGGGTGTTTTTGTTCATTGTGAAGCTCCTTAACGCAAGGGGAGCTTAATCAATCCGGGCCGCGACGCCCGACCGCTTCGTTTGCAGCGGTGTAAGGAGACTAGATATGGAGTGTCCTAGGGGCAACCTCAAAGCCGTGTAAGACGTTTCTGTTTTTCCCAATACCTAGCCGAACGGACAGTTGTTTGGCCTTGCGCCTGCCAGCACCATCTTTCTTGCGCCATTTGCGCGCCATTTCCTTTGCATAAGTCAGTGCCACGACTGTGTTTGGGCCCTCCTGTGCGGATAATAAAAAGGACGAAACATGAAAGACACCGCTACCGAAAGCCAACCATCAACTCGCCCAATCAAAGCCATCTACGACTACGCGACGCTCGGCTCGGGAACACGTATGGGCGGAGAAATTATCACTGCAAGCACCAGCCTCGAGATCCATGACTTGCACATCGCATGCGTCGGCGACCGAGTGCGCTACCCCGATGGCAAAGAGAGCGAAATTGTCTCGGGAGCAGGTTTCGCAGCCACCTACAAAGGTCTGCCCATCGCCATTGTCGGCAGCGCTACCGACAACGGCGACACCGTGACGAGCAGCCTGCAAAACCTGGCTCAGGTGGTGGAGTACGCGGACGGCGAGGGTATTCCTGGTCTTCTAAAGGCTGGTTATCGCGTGGAGAGTCAGATGTGAGGCGCTACAACATCACCACCGGTTCAACCACCACGGTGGGTGGCAAGGTAACCAGCGGTTGTGAGGGCACCAGTT
>NZ_SMOF01000001.1:735385-864746 GCF_018135665.1 Pseudomonas sp. B2021 | reverse complement strand
CGGGCGCCGTCGGCAGGGTAGCCGGCACACTCGGCAGCGACCTCGGTGCCTGGGCCGTACGAGGGTTGGCCGGCGCCGGTTCCGCCCTCAACCTCGTGCTGCTGGCCTTCTGGCCACGGGATATCGGTGACTCAACGCTGTACACCCCGGAGCAGTTGGAAGGGATGCGTTTGGCCAGCACGCGAGTGCGTTTTCAGTTTCGCCAGGATGAGTCCGGTGAACTGCGTGCTTACGGCCTACATACCCAACCTGGCAGTGGCGCCGACCGCGTACCCGTTGCGCAAGCCCGGTGGAATGAGGATCACAGCGCGATGGTCGCGGTGCTGGATGGCATCAGCATCACATGGACGCCGAACCTCGGCCCGGTTGTCAGCGTGCCGAGCCCGTATCCCGGAACACCGGAACGCTTGGATAACATGTTTGTTCATCCGATTGCGGTGGGGCAAGATTCGGCGATCAGTCACTATCCAGGGCGGGATGCAGAAAACATCACCTGGCAGGATACGATCATTTCGTTTCCGGCTGATTCGGGTGTGGCGCCGTTGTATTTGGTGTTTGCCAAGCCGGCGGTCAGGCCGTTGGAAGTTGATATTTACGGTGCGTTCAGTGGACGACTGCGCAACGGGTTGCACGTGGATCACATACCCTCGCAGGCAGCGATAAGACGTCATCTCGAACGCTATGCAATAAGCTTTACAGAGAAGCAGCTCAAGGAAGCGTTAAATAATGCTGCGAGCATTGCTATTCCGTCTTACATCCATCAAAAGTTTAGTGAGACTTACGGTTGGCGAAACACGGAGAAAAAGCAGACGTTAGATGCCGACGATCTTCGTCAGGCGGCAGACAACAATTTTGATGCTATCAAGCCATACCTCCTGGATCACGGCTTCGCTGAGACTGATCTCGAGATGGCACGCACCCGAATGCATAAGGTCAACGAAAACCAGGGGTGGTACTAGGATGGAAGCAGTAAACATTGATCGCTTGGTAAAACGCTTGGGACGCACCTACGATGATTTTGTTGCCGAGGGCTTACTTCGTGCCGGGTCAATAAAGCCATTATTTGAAAACGGTCAAAACTCCCATTTCATTCATAAACCAGAGCCAGGCGTTGAGCTTTGGTTTTGGGCCGAAACCATGAGATTGGAGCGAATCGTTTTTTGCCTGATTTCACTGGCACAAGGCGAGCCCAAGTATTCCGGTGAACTGCCTGTACCCCTCACCCTCTCAATGAACCAAGACAGCATCCGAAAAACGCTTGGAATGCCACACGAGTCCAAAGGGCCAGTGAAATTACCGTTACCGATTGGAGCTACAGGTGGATGGGATTCCTATCGACTCAGCTTGGAAACCCACTCAAACGCAAGGATAGCCGTGCAATATTTATCCGATAAAACCGTATGTGGTTTAGCGTTCACTTTGGTTGATATGGGCCGCGATTGACCGCGTTGACCACCCTCTTACCAAGCGCACATCAATGAACGCGCAAACGATTGAGCGGGGGGCTGGGCAGGTGGGAGCTGGCTTGCCTGCGATGCAGGCGACTCGGTCTTCCAGTTGGAACGAGGTGATGCTATCGCAGGCAAGCCAGCTCCCACAGTGTTCAGCGTCGCCTGGTGCGCTGCGTCCCTTCTACAAAATTGGCAAGCGGCCGTTCTCGTCTATCCTCAAACCCACCACTGCGACACCAAACCACACCCGCCCTTTTTACTTATCCCCCTCGATCAGGCTAAATACCCGCCTGATCGTTTAACCCTACGGATTATCCGCCATGGCCCGTCAACGCTTTGCAATTGCCTGGATCGCCTGCCTTGCAGTGCTGTTCAATGCGTTTGCCATGCCGTTGGCCAGTGCGATGCAGCAGACCGATGACCCGATCAAGCGTCTGATGTGGGGCGGGTTCTGTTCGTCCAATGGCGCCAGCCTTAAGGCGATTGCCCTGGGCAAGCTGGAAATCCCGGCACCGCCGGACGATCACTCGGCTATGCAGCATTGCTGGTGTTGCTCGGGTTCGGCGCCGTTGGTGGCGTTGCCGGGGCATGTGCCGCAGTTATATGTGACACGCTTCGAGGCGGTGCAGAGCCTGCCGCCGCGCTTATTGCGCAATCCCACCCCGCGCCAGCAATGGCCAAGCCTTAACCCCCGCGCTTCTCCAACGGTCTGATTTTCTTCGCAAGTGAACTGCGTTTAGAACCGTTCTGGAGAACTGCCATGCTCAAATCTTCCCTGCTTCTGGCTGCGTTGCTGCTGCCGGTGTCCAGTGCTGCCAATGCCGAGGACTACAAGGTCGGCGACTTGGAGGTCAGCAATCCCTGGTCCCAGGAATTGCCGCCGAATGCGCCCACCGTCGCGGCGTACTTTGTGATTCATAACACTGGCAAGACGCCGGATCGCCTGCTCAGTGCCGAGACGCCCCTAGCGGAAAAAGCCGAGCTGCATGAGCATGTGATGCAAGGCGACTTGATGAAGATGCAACAGGTGCCCAACGTGGCCGTACCGGCCAAGGGTGAACTGACCTTCGCACCGATGGCCTATCACGTGATGTTGCTGGGCCTCAAGGACCGCAGCCTGCTGGCCGATGGCAAGCAATTCCCGCTGACCCTCATCTTCGAGAAAGCCGGCAAGGTCGAGGTGCAAGTGTCAGTGCAGAAAGTGCCACCGATGGCTGGCCACGAGCATATGCACGCTCAGTAAGCCAACCTCGATGGGCGCCCCTCGCGCCAGGTTGTCTCCCCACTACCGCGTGAAGCGCGGCAGTTGGATCAGCCTGTTCGCCATGCTGATGATCTTTATCGGTCCGCTGATTTCCCAGGCGATGCCGATGGATCATCACGCCGGTATGTCCATGGAAATGCCCATGGAGATGCCGAGCGACCACGGCGAACCCCATCACACCCAAGCCCCCGCCGAACACCACGCACTCTGGGCCAAGTGCGGCTATTGCGACCTGCTGTTCAGTTGCCCGGCCCTGCCCGGCAGCGTCTCCTACGTAACCCTCGGCACCCCGCCGCCCGCCAACGCCCTCACCCCCGCCACGCGCCTGGGCCATGCCCGGCAGAGCATCTTCCCCGGCGCCCGTAGCCGTGCGCCGCCCATCGCTTCGTAAGCCCTTCACCGCGTTACTTCACCCCGGCCGACTTTAGACAGACAGCCGTAGGCTGCTGGCCGTGTTGTTTACGATTGATTGATGGAATTTGTCATGTCCAGGTTTTCTGCTGACACCCGTTTGGGAAGTACTGCCCTGCTCACCGCGTTATGCGGCGCACTATTGGCTGCCCACGCTCACGCCGGCGAGCATGAGCTGAGCCCCACGGTCATCACCGCTATCGCCCCCAGCTCACCGCTGACCGTGGTCACCAACCCCAAAGACCCGCGCCAACCGGTGCCCGCCAGCGATGGCGGCGACTACCTCAAGACCATCCCCGGCTTCGCCCTGGTGCGCAACGGCGGCACCAATGGCGACCCGGTGCTGCGCGGCATGTTCGGCTCGCGCCTGAATATCCTCACCAACGGCGGCATGATGCTCGGCGCGTGCCCTGGGCGGATGGATGCCCCCACCTCGTACATCTCGCCGGAAACCTACGACAAGCTCACCGTAATCAAAGGCCCGCAAACCGTGCTATGGGGCCCAGGCGCGTCTGCCGGCACCATCCTGTTCGAGCGTGAGCCGGAGCAGTTCGGCGAGTTGGGCACGCGGGTCAACGCCAGCGTATTGGCCGGCTCCAACGGGCGTTTCGACAAGGTCATCGATGCCGCTGCTGGCGGCCCATTGGGCTACATGCGCGTTATCGGCAACCAGGCCCATGCCGACGATTACAAGGACGGCAACAACGACACCGTCGCCTCGCGCTATGACAAGTGGAACGGTGACGTAGCCGTGGGCTTCACGCCCGACGCCGACACCCTGCTGGAACTCACCGCCGGGCGTGGCGACGGCGAGGCGCGCTACGCCGGGCGTGGCATGGACGGCTCGCAGTTCCTGCGCGAAAGCCTGGGGCTGCGTTTCGAGAAATCCAATCTCGGCGAGGTGTTGGATAAGGTCGAAGCCCAGGTCTACTACAACTACGCCGACCATGTGATGGACAACTACAGCCTGCGCGTCCCTTCGGGCACCGGCATGATGGCGGGGCCCATGGCGTCTAACGTCGACCGCCGCACCCTTGGCGCACGCATCAAGGCGACCTGGCGCTGGGCGGATGTGCAATTGATCAGCGGCCTGGATGCGCAGACCAATGAACACCGTGCGCGCAGCAGTATGGGCATCGACACCTACAAGGATTTGCCGCGCAACAAGGACGCCAATTTCCACAACTACGGCGTGTTCGGCGAATTGACCTGGTACGCCGCCGACAACGATCGCCTGATCACCGGCGCACGCCTGGACCGCGCCTCGGCGAAGGATTTTCGTCAACGCACCGGCTCGGGAATGATGTCGCGCCCGAACCCGACTGCCGGCGACACCCGCGCCGATACATTGCCCTCGGGCTTTGTGCGTTATGAGCACGACCTGGCGGACACCCCCACCACGCTGTATGCCGGCCTGGGCCACGCGCAACGTTTCCCGGATTACTGGGAACTGTTTTCCCCCAACACCGGCGCGGGCGGCTCGGTGAATGCCTTCGACAGCGTGAAACCGGAGAAAACCACCCAGCTCGACTTCGGCGCCCAGTACAAGAGCGCCGACCTGGAAGCCTGGGCCTCGGGCTATGTCGGCCAGGTGCGCGACTTCATCCTGTTCGACTACAGGCCCGGCATGATGGGCACCACCTCCCAGGCGCGCAATGTGGACGCACGCATCATGGGCGGCGAAGTGGGCGCGGCGTACAAGCTGAGCCAACACTGGAAAGCCGACGCCAGCCTCGCCTATGCCTGGGGCAAGAACAGCAGCGACGGCAAGGCCCTGCCACAAATGCCACCACTGGACACGCGCCTGGGCCTGACTTACAGCGAAGACGACTGGAGCGCCGGCGCCTTGTGGCGGCTAGTTGCTGCACAAAACCGCATCGACTCGAACAAGGGCAACGTGGTTGGCAAGGACTACGACAAAAGTGGCGGCTTTGGCGTGTTCTCGTTGAATGCGGCATACCGCATCAACAAGAACTTCAAGGTCAGCACCGGGGTCGACAATTTGTTCGGCAAGGCTTATGCCGAGCACTTGAACCTGGCCGGTAACGCAGGCTTCGGTTACCCGGCGAACGACCCGCAGGCCATCAAGGAGCCGGGGCGTACGCTCTGGACCAAGGTGGACATGAGCTTCTAAAAGCATCGCAGGCAAGCCAGCTCCCACAGATGGATTACAGGCCCCTGTGGGAGCTGGCTTGCCTGCGATGACGATGTAACAGACCAAGAAAAATCAAAAGCCTTATGCGGAGCACCCGATGACCACGCAAAAGATCTCCTTCTACAACCTGGCCTGGCGCTGGCATTTCTACGCCGGCCTCTTCGTCGCCCCCTTCATGGTGCTGCTGGCCCTCACCGGCATCATCTACCTGTTCAAACCCCAGCTCGACCCGCTGATGTACGGCCACCTGCTCACCGTGCCCGCCGCCGAACATGCGCTGAGCGCCGACGAGCAACTGCAGCGCGCCCAGGCCGCCTACCCTCACGCCGCGATCAGTAAATACCTGCCCCCTGCCGACGCCACTCGCAGCGCGCAATTCGTGATGCGCAACGGTGCCCACGAAGTGACAGTGTTCATCGACCCGTATCGCGGCACCGTCCTCGGTGAGCAGGATGCAAAAAACAACCTGCAAGCCATCGCCCGTGCCCTGCACGGCGAGCTGATGATCGGCACCGTCGGCGACCGCCTGATTGAACTCGCCGCTGGCTGGGGCGTGATGCTGGTGGTGTCCGGCCTGTACCTATGGTGGCCGCGGGGCAAGTCCTCGGCCGGGGTGTTGTGGCCGCGCCTGGGTAGCCGTGGCCGCTTGTTCTGGCGCGACCTGCACGCTGTCGCCGGTTTCTGGGGCGCGGCGTTCCTGCTGGTGATGCTGCTCAGCGGTATGACCTGGACCGGTTTCTGGGGCAAGCAATACGCCGACCTGTGGAACACCTTCCCGGCAGCGATGTGGAACAACGTGCCGCAGTCCGACCAGCAGGCCCGTGTGCTCAACACGGCCACCCAGCAAACCGTGCCCTGGGCCTTGGAAAACACGCCGATGCCGATGTCAGGCGACCACGCCGAACACATGAATCACGGCGCAATGCACGCAGGCCCGGCCGCACCCACGGTGCGCCTGCAACAGGTGGTCGACCTGGCCAACGCGCGCAAGGTCGAGCCCGGCTACAGCATCACCTTCCCCACCACCGCCACCGGTGTGTTCACCGTCGCGGTGTTCGCCGACGACCCGCGCAACGACGCCACCCTGCACGTGGACCAGTACACTGGCAAGGTCCTGGCCGATGTGCGTTGGGATCATTACAACCTGGTCGCACGCGCCACCGAGACGGGTGTGATGCTGCACGAAGGCAAGATGTTCGGCTGGGTCAACCAACTGATCGTACTGGTGATCTGCCTGATGATTCTGCTCAGCGCGGTCAGCGGCGTGGTGATCTGGTGGAAGCGTCGGCCGCAGGGTGGGCTGGGTGTACCGCCGCTACGCCACGACCTGCCCAAATGGAAAACCGCGATGGCGATCATGCTCGGGCTGGCGATTATCTTCCCGTTGGTGGGGGCTTCCTTGATCGCCGTGTGGGCATTGGATCGCCTGGTGCTGTCGCGTGTTCTTGGCCACAGAGAGCCCACTTCAGGCTCCGCCTGACGCAGGCAGTGGTGTTCACAATTCATCCTTGGGGGGACGACTGATCGACAGTTTCAACTGAGCCCCCAGGACCCCACGCACGGTCCAGAAATCCCCGCTGCGCACCACGCGAAGCTGGCCGATTCGCGCGAGTGCGGAGATGAAGTGCGAAGGCGTCGGAGCCTGCGCGGTATAGCCTGTCCGGGCCGACCATTTGTCGGGCGTGGCAAGCAGGTTGTATTCCTCAGTGCTCCAGTGCGGGGCATAGGCGAGTAGTGCGCCATCCCGTGCAGACAGATAGAACGTGACGATCGGCAAGCCCTTTCGCTTCAACTCGTGAACGTAATACGCCAACTCGCGCCACGACACGAAGTGAGTACGAAAAGCGTTCTGCGCCACATCCGCCGGCTGATCAAGGCCTGCGTGGAACAGCAGATGGGCTGCCGTGATCCGGTATTTGCCCGGCAACCCGCGGCTATCAAACAAACCTTCAGCGTGCGAGGAAGGAAAACCGTCGTCCAGCATTGGCAATACGGGAAGATGGCTGCTGCCCATAGGGTCCGTCAACAGAGCACTCAGGTACTGCTGGTCCGTGTAGCCGCCGACATACGCCTGGGAGAACCACGCGGCATCATCGCGATGAGCGTGCAACGGTCCCAATCCCAGCTGGCGCTCACCCGCAGGAATGACCGCACGCGAGCGGCCCGGCTGCCAGTGGGCCCCGACTACCCCCGCCCCCAGCCAGCTTGCACTGGACTGCAACACCCGCAGATCCCCCGCCGCCGCGACACGTTGGATATAGTCTGTCGGGCTCAACAAGCGCAGGCGCAGATTGACCGCATCGCTGTATGAGATACCCCGCGTATCGCGCGCGACAAACTTGAGCAAGGCGCCGTCAGCACAAGAAAAATACATCGGCAGCACCGAACGAGCTGTCGTGGCTTGCACCTGATGAAACGCACCGAGCAGTTCGGTGGGCGAGAACAACCCTCGGTAGACATCATCTCCCGTGCGCACACCTCCCGCTGGGTAAAAATCTGCCTGTTCGGGCACACAGATATACATGCCCGCCAAGCCGTAGCGATACGGATAGCCCGCACTGCTGAACACCCGGCGGCGAGCCAGCTTCGAACCGCCGTCACTCACCGGCAACGTCGCCACGTAGCCACCGTTATCCATCGACTTGAGGACGTACCCGAACATCAATTGCGAGCGCTGCGCCATCTGCCCGTGGACATGCCGCACGGCATCGTCGGCCTGGATGAACATCGGGCTGTACGCGGGCTCATGGCGCGCCTGGGCATACTGGCCGTCACTTTTGGCGGGCGTCGCAAAAGCGCTCCACCCGGACACGACGCCCGGCTCCCCCCACATCGCACTGCCCTGCACCACACTCAGGGTAAAACTGCGGGCAATACGGTTGACGTACTCCGACGGCGCCAGTTCCCCTGCCCGTATCTGGCGTTCCAGTGGCGCGGTCAGCCAGTCATGACGGCTTTTGGGGTGGGTGACCAGTTGTTGCTCGGTAATTTGCGGGTACTTGCCCCGCGGCTCGGGCCATAGGCAGGTCAGCGAACCGTCAGGCCCCAGCAGGTAGTGATACAGGCGCTTCTCACCAGCCTCCAAGGCATGAGCCAGCAAGCGGGTGGAAAACGTATTGCTGTACACAGAGGCTTCGGCCGCCGTCAGCAAAAACGGCCATTGGGACGCGGGCCTCGAGTGATAGCTGGCTACCACCGTGGTACGTATGGGGTACTCCCCCCGCGTCACCAGCTCATCGGGGAAAATCCATTTGAGATCGAAGACTTCATCGGCAATCACCAAAGGCTCGGAGGCTACGAACCCGCCGTCATCGCGACGCAGGATAAGCCCGCCGTACGCCTGCAATTGCGTCACCGCAACACGCCGTCGCACGTAGCGGGCAGCGTCGTCCATCGACACAAAGACCGGGCTCAAGCGACGGCGTGACAGGTTCGCATACGGGTTCCATAACCTGCTGACCGCGCCAGTGCGGTCCCAACAAGGACTCTGCATCACCACACGCAGCTCGCCCGCCTCGGCGACCTTGCGAATAAACTTCAGCGGTTCAAGGGTGCCGCCCTTCAACTTGGCCTCGATCGTCTCCAGGCTGTCGCCCTCGCTTTGCGAGTCAAACAAGGACTTGGGCGATGACGAGCGATAGCACAGCAAAGCCCCCTGGGGTGTCGCGATATAGACCGCCGCGCCCAGAGCGGACCCGCGTGTGATCAAACGTGCCTGGGACACGGCGATGTCCAGGTGCGCAGGCAACATAAAGCAGCGCTCCAGCCAGGCCGTGGCACCATTGCCGGCCCATTGGTTGGTGTAATAAAGCGCCTCACACTCAAACCCCTCGGGCAGCTGATAAGTATCAGGGCCGGTACTCGCGTACAGGCTGGCAAGCGTCAGCATCGGTGATTGCAGGGTGATCGGCACACACTCGCTGGCCACGTAGTCATTGCGCGACGTGTGTTTAAGGATAAAACAGAAAAAATAGCGGTGTTGCTCCGGGTTGTAAGGTACTCGAGCGAGCGCATCCAAGGCCGCCGCGTCGGCGCTCTCAAACAGCGCGCCATGGCTCGGCTGCTCGGGACGCTGCCAGGCAATACTGCGCACGTACGGGCCCCAATCCAGTTCGATGGACCCACTCGGCCCCCACAACGCATTGCCGATCACCACCCGCAAGGTGCCGGCCTCGGCCAGTTTGCGCACCACATCGGCGGGTTTCATCGTGCCATTGGCCAGGTTCTTGGCTATCTGGCTGATACCGCTGATGGCTTCGGCTTGCCAATGCAACACCCACTCGGCTGTCGTGTGCCCTGGCTGGTAGGCGATCAGGCAGTCCTCGGCGCCGGACAGATAAGCGGTTACCCCGGCCTGCAAAATCGGGTGTACGTCCTGGTCACGGAACATCTGCCCGTTGAGCTCGGCATCCTGACGCGTCCACTTGAGCGTCAACGCCTCGGCGGGGTCGGCCAGTGACAGGGCGATGCGCGAGCCGTAAAGCCCCTGCAACCGGCACCCGGCGTGCAGAATGATCGGCGCGCCTTGCCGGTCCTTCGGGTACAGCCCCGCAAAGGCGAACGGCCAGGGCCCAGTCGCCACAGGCTCGGTCGCCACATAACGACCATCTGCGCGTTGCAGGATCGTCCCGCCATACTCGCGATCACGCCGTGCGCCGATGCGTTCGTGGGCATGACGGGCCGCATCATCGGCGCTGAGAAAGCCACGGCTCAAGCTGGGCAGGGCCACCAGGGAATAGGGTTTCCACTGTGCGTCGACCACGCCGGCACGGTCCCACAGGGCACTGGTTTTCTCGACGGTCAATTCCCCGGCTGCCGCCACCCGCAAGACGAACGCCCGGGTCAACAACGTACCGGCTTGCAAGGCCGCCTGCGTGCCGTTGTCACCCACTTCCCCCGTGCTCGAGCGGGTAAACAACGCAGTCTCCGCCGCCGAGCCTGAAAACCGATAGCGCAGGATCGCCTCGTCGCGCATGCGGATGTACAACGACACGCCCAGGGTAGATTGGGCCCCCAGCGCATACTGCCGAAATTGCGCGATATGCGTGGCCAGCTCCAACGGGCTGACAAAGTTCTTATACAGCCAGGTATCCAGGTCAGGGTATTGGCCGGGCAAGGGCCGGGAGTGAAAGTAGATACCCAGCAGGTGAAGCCCTGTCGGCAACAGGGGCAACTGATCGCTGACGGTACTGGTGAGTTCCGGCTGCGCCGCGACAAACAACTCTTGCAGATCATGCTTGAGCAACAGCACCCGCTGCCGGGCGGTGGGAGCGCGCTGAATGCGCGACCAGGCATACGACAACGCCTGCTCAGCGCTGGTAAACACTGGCCCGCAGGGCAATGGCATCGCTGGCGCACTGAAGGGCTGATAGGGTTGCCAGTCGGCGGGAACATCCCCTGTCGAACTGCCCCAGGCAGCGCTGGATTGCACAAAGGTCAACCGGCCCACCGCAGCCAGCTTTTTGTAGATGCCTTCCAGCGTGCCGTCATGGGCATGGGGCGAGGACCATGGCCCATTGGTGTCCAGCCAGTGCACAAACCCGGCCTCGGCGGCGGAGTTGCTGGGTGTGTAGCGCAACAGCGCGCCATCTGGCCCCGAGAGATAAGCCTGGGTAAAACGCGCACGGTCCTGGTGATTGAAGTAAATGTCCGGCGTGGAATAAAAACTCATGAACGCCTGCATCTGCTGCAGCGTCCACTTGGGGTAAGTACGTTTTACAAAGTCCAGAGAACTGGGGTGAGAGTGCAGGCTCGCCACAATCTGGTAGCCCTCGGGGTTCACGAACTCGCCGGCCGCATGTTCGCGGTCCAGCAACAGATTCCAGTCGAACGTGGTGGGCTTGCCCGCGCGCGGTTCGCTGGCAACGTACAGGTTATCGCTCAGGCGCCGCAGAATGACACTGGCGTACTCCACCTCACGCTGGCTACCGATTTGCTCGTGAATATAACGCGCGGCATCGTCAGTGCTGATAAAGGCGGGGCTGAGCTGCCCCAGTTTGGCGTGGCCGCGAGGCAGTGCCGCGCGTTTGTCACGCGCAGAAGAATCGTCCATGAAAGCACCTGGATAGTCGAAAGAAGTGACCATCGTGGGATACCCGCGCGCCAAGCTTGCGCTGCATATTGCTCCGGCGCCCTTTTTTGAGGCGCGTCACGCCTGCGTCCTCTCTTGCAGCGCCAGGCTGGTGCATAACCGCCGCTGCCTGGCCCTGAATCCCCGTTAAAACCGTTGCGGCAGGTCGCAGGCACAGCCTTTGCAAAGCGCTGTGTATCTGCCCCATAACAACTATTGGTTTACGGAGATCGCACCATGAAGCGTCGCAGCTTGATCAAGGCTTTCACTTTGTCGGCATCCATTGCTGCCATGGGTTTGACCTGGACCGTCCAGGCCGCCGAGACCATCAAGGTCGGCATCCTGCACTCGTTGTCCGGGACCATGGCGATCTCCGAAACCTCGCTTAAAGACATGGCGCTGATGACCATCGACGAGATCAACGCCAAAGGCGGGGTGAACGGCAAGATGCTCGAACCGGTGGTGGTGGACCCGGCGTCCAACTGGCCGCTGTTCGCCGAGAAAGGCCGGCAACTGCTGACCCAGGACAAGGTGGCCGTGGTGTTCGGCTGCTGGACCTCGGTGTCGCGTAAATCGGTGTTGCCGGTGTTTGAAGAACTCAACGGCTTGCTGTTCTACCCGGTGCAGTACGAAGGCGAAGAGATGTCGCCGAACGTGTTCTATACCGGTGCGGCGCCGAACCAGCAGGCGATCCCGGCGGTGGAATACCTGATGAGCGAAGAAGGCGGCAGCGCCAAGCGCTTCTTCCTGCTCGGCACCGACTACGTGTACCCGCGCACCACCAACAAGATCCTGCGCTCGTTCCTGCATTCCAAAGGCGTGGCGGATAAAGACATCGAAGAGGTGTACACCCCGTTCGGCCACGCCGATTACCAGACCATCGTCGCCAACATCAAGAAGTTCTCCGCCGGTGGCAAGACGGCTGTGGTCTCCACCGTCAATGGCGACTCCAATGTGCCCTTCTACAAAGAACTGGCCAACCAGGGCCTGAAAGCCACCGAGGTACCGGTGGTGGCGTTCTCGGTGGGTGAAGAAGAACTGCGTGGCATCGACACCAAACCGTTGGTGGGCAACCTCGCGGCGTGGAACTACTTCCAGTCGGTGGAGAACCCGGTGAACCAGAAGTTCGTGGCCGACTGGAAAGCCTATGCCAAGAAACACAACCTGCCGGGCGCCGACAAAGCCGTGACCAACGACCCAATGGAAGCCACCTATGTGGGCATCCATATGTGGGCGCAGGCGGCGGAAAAAGCCAAGTCCACCGATGTCGACAAAGTGCGTGAAGCCCTGGGCGGCCAGACCTTCGCCGCGCCGTCGGGCTTCACCCTGACCATGGACAAGACCAACCACCACCTGCACAAGCCGGTGATGATCGGTGAGATCCAGGCCGACGGGCAGTTCTCGGTGGTGTGGCAGACCGAAGCGCCGATTCGTGCACAGCCGTGGAGCCCTTACATTCCGGGCAATGACAAAAAGCCGGACTATGCCGTGAAGAGCAACTAACGCCCCCACAGTTCGAATGTGGAACATGGTCACTGTGGGAGCTGGCTCCCACACAGCCTGCTCCCACACTGTCCCCGCATGACCAGGACATTTTTATATGCCCACTGCCCTCCACCGCCTCATCCTCGCCCTGCTGCTGTTGCTGCCCTTGGGCGCACACGCCAGCGACGCCGAAGACTTCCTTGCCGCCAACCCGGTGCAGCAAGCCAAACTCCTGCAGGACTGGGCCGCCAACCCCGACCCTGCGCGTATTGAGTTGGTCGATGCCCTTGAGCAAGGCCAACTCACGCTCAACGGCGAAACCAAGACCGTGCGTCTGAACAACCGCCTGCGCGGCTTGATCAATAACGTGCAAGCCAGCCTGCAACTGCTCGCCGCCGACCCCAAGGTGCGCCTGGACGCAGCGCGCACCCTGCAAAAAAGCGCGGTGCCTGCACAACTGAAATTCCTCGACCAGCAGGTCGCCGCCGAGACGGATGAACAGGTGCACAGCGCCCTCAGCCTGGCCCTGGCCAACCTGCAACTGGTCGATCCCGACCCGGTGGTGCGCCTGGCGGCCGTGCGCTTGCTCGGCAGCACCGGCGACCCGCTGGCCCGCACGCGCCTTGAAGCGTTGCTGGCGCCAGGCGTGGAAGCCGATGCCGCCGTGCACACCGCCGCTGAAACCAGCCTGGCCCAGGTCAAACGCAAACTGATGATGGGTGAAATCCTCGGCCAGGCGTTCAGCGGCATGTCCCTGGGCTCGATTCTGCTGCTGGCGGCCCTGGGCCTGGCGATCACCTTCGGCCTGCTCGGCGTGATCAACATGGCCCACGGCGAGATGCTGATGCTCGGCGCCTACGCCACCTATGTGGTGCAGTTGATGATGCAGCGCTATGTGCCCCAGGCCATCGAGTTCTACCCATTGATCGCGTTGCCGGTGGCGTTCTTTGTCACTGCGGCCATCGGCATGGCGCTGGAGCGTACGGTGATTCGCCACCTGTATGGCCGCCCCCTGGAAACTCTGCTCGCCACCTGGGGCATCAGTCTGATGCTGATCCAGCTGGTGCGTCTGGTGTTCGGCGCGCAGAACGTCGAAGTGTCTAACCCGGCCTGGCTGTCCGGCGGCATCCAGGTGCTGCCCAACCTGGTGCTGCCGTACAACCGCATCGTCATCATTGCCTTCGCGCTGTTCGTGGTGGTGCTCACCTGGCTGCTGCTGAACAAGACGCGCCTGGGCCTGAACGTGCGCGCCGTCACCCAGAACCGCAACATGGCCGCCTGCTGCGGCGTGCCCACCGGGCGTGTGGACATGCTCGCCTTCGGCCTCGGTTCCGGTATCGCAGGTTTGGGCGGCGTGGCGCTGAGCCAGATCGGCAACGTCGGCCCGGACCTGGGCCAGAGTTACATCATCGACTCGTTCCTGGTGGTGGTGCTCGGCGGCGTGGGCCAGCTGGCCGGCAGTGTCATGGCCGCCTTTGGCCTGGGGATCGCCAACAAGATCCTCGAACCCCAGATCGGCGCCGTGCTCGGCAAGATCCTGATCCTCGCGCTGATCATTCTGTTTATCCAGAAACGCCCGCAAGGACTCTTCGCACTGAAAGGACGGGTGATCGACTGATGAACCAGCCATTGATGCTTACGGCCACGCAAAAGGCCGGCCCCAAAGTCACGATGGCGGTAGGTGCAGTCATCCTGCTCCTGCTGCTGGCGTTGCCCCTGTGTTCGCTATTGTCTGCGGACAACCCGCTGCATGTGTCGGCCTACACCTTGACCCTGGTGGGCAAGATTCTCTGCTACGCCATCGTCGCCCTGGCGCTGGACCTGGTGTGGGGTTACGCCGGGATGTTGTCCCTGGGCCACGGTTTGTTCTTCGCCTTGGGCGGCTACGCCATGGGCATGTACTTGATGCGCCAGGCGTCCGGGGATGAGTTGCCTGCGTTCATGACCTTCTTGTCCTGGACCGAATTGCCCTGGTACTGGGCCGGCACCGACCATTTCCTGTGGGCGTTGTGCCTGGTGGTACTGGCCCCCGGTGTGCTGGCCTTGGTGTTCGGTTTCTTCGCCTTCCGCTCGCGGATCAAGGGTGTGTATTTCTCGATCATGACCCAGGCCCTGACATTCGCCGGGATGCTGTTGTTCTTTCGCAACGAGACCGGGTTCGGCGGCAACAACGGCTTTACCAACTTCCGCAGCATCTTAGGTTTTGGCATCACTGAACCGGGCACGCGGGCGGTGTTGTTTATCGCCACGGTGCTGTTGCTGGTGGCCAGCCTCTACATCGGCTGGCGCCTGGCGAAGAGCAAGTTCGGGCGTGTGCTCACCGCCCTGCGCGATGCCGAGAACCGCCTGATGTTCTGCGGTTACGACCCGCGCGGTTTCAAGCTGTTCGTGTGGGTATTGAGCGCGGTGTTGTGCGGCCTTGCCGGCGCGCTGTATGTGCCGCAGGTGGGCATCATCAACCCCAGCGAAATGTCACCGACCAACTCCATCGAAGCCGCCGTGTGGGTAGCGCTGGGCGGGCGGGGCACCTTGATCGGGCCGCTGCTCGGCGCCGGTGTGGTCAATGGCATGAAGAGCTGGTTCACCGTGGCCTTCCCCGAGTACTGGCTGTTCTTCCTGGGGGCGCTGTTCATCATCGTCACCCTGTACCTGCCCAAGGGCGTTATCGGCCTGCTGAAGAAATGAGGAACGTCATGCTTGAACCTATTTTCGACGCAGGCAGCGGCCGCGATGCGATTGGCATCGGCCAGGTCGCGGGCAAAGGGCTCAACACCCGTCACGGCACCATTCTGACCCTGGAAGATATCAGCGTCAGCTTTGACGGTTTCAAGGCCCTCAACGACCTGAACCTGTACATCGGCGTCGGCGAGTTGCGCTGCATCATCGGCCCCAACGGTGCGGGCAAGACCACGCTGATGGACGTGATCACCGGCAAGACCCGGCCCAGCCACGGCAAGGCCTGGTTTGGCGAAACCCTGGACCTGACCCGCATGAGCGAAGTGCAGATCGCCCAGGCCGGCATCGGGCGCAAGTTCCAGAAGCCCACGGTGTTCGAAGCCTTGAGCGTGTTCGAAAACCTGGAGCTGGCGCAGAAGACCGACAAGTCGGTGTGGGCCAGCCTGCGAGCGCGCCTCAACGGTGAGCAGAAGGACCGCATCGAAGAAGTGCTCGACACCATTCGCCTCACCGCCTCGGTGCATCGCCCCGCCGGTTTGCTGTCCCACGGCCAGAAGCAGTTTCTGGAAATCGGCATGTTGCTGATGCAAGACCCGCAACTGTTGCTGCTCGATGAACCGGTAGCAGGCATGACCGACGCCGAGACCGAGTTCACCGCCGAACTGTTCAAGCGCCTGGCCGGCAAGCACTCGTTGATGGTGGTGGAACACGACATGGGGTTTGTCGGCTCAATTGCCGACCACGTGACCGTGTTGCACCAGGGCAGCGTGCTGGCCGAAGGGTCGCTGGAACAGGTGCAGGAAAACGAGCGGGTGATCGAGGTTTACCTCGGCCGCTAACGCTGACACGAACGGCTGATCGTTCCCACGCTCCGCGTGGGAATGCCACGCTGGACGCTCCGCGTCCCGCTGCGCAACGGTGACGCAGAGCGTCACGGTATGCATTCCCACGCAGAGCGTGGGAACGATCACATTGAGGAGGTTTTGAGAATGCTGCAAGTCGACAAGCTGCACCAGTATTACGGCGGTAGCCATATTCTGCGCGGGCTGTCCTTCGACGTGAAGATCGGCGAAGTCACCTGCCTGCTCGGGCGTAACGGCGTGGGCAAGACCACCCTGCTCAAGTGCCTGATGGGCCTGTTGCCGGCCAAGGAAGGTGCAGTGAACTGGGAAGGCAAGGCCATCACCGGCTTCAAGCCGCACCAGCGTGTGCATGCCGGCATCGCCTACGTGCCCCAGGGCCGGGAGATATTCGGGCGGCTGACCGTGGAAGAAAACCTGCTGATGGGCCTGTCGCGCTTCCCCGGTTCCGAAGCCAAGGAAGTGCCGGCCTTCATCTACGATCTGTTCCCGGTGTTGCTGCAAATGAAGCATCGGCGCGGCGGTGACTTGTCCGGCGGGCAGCAGCAACAGTTGGCGATTGGCCGCGCCCTGGCCAGCCGCCCGCGCTTGTTGATCCTCGATGAGCCCACCGAAGGCATCCAGCCGTCGGTGATCAAGGAAATCGGCGCGGTGATCAAGAAGCTCGCGGAGCGAGGCGATATGGCGATCCTGTTGGTGGAGCAGTTCTATGACTTTGCCGCTGAACTGGCTGACCAGTACCTGGTGATGTCCCGTGGGGAAATCGTGCAGCAGGGCCGTGGTGAAAATATGGAAAGCGAGGGTGTGCGTGGGCTGGTAACCATCTAATCTGTAGCCTCCTAACGATAAGCACACGCCATGAACCTGCCCGTTACCCCTGCCCTGTTCACGCCCAGCTGGCACGCCGCGCTGGAACTCGGCTATGCGCGTGTCAAAGACACCACGCGCCCGGTGCTGCGCCGCCACCTGGGCCCGCTACGGGTGCAAAAGCACCTGTACGCCGAAGGCCCCGAGGTGTGCCAGCACATCATCGTGCACCCACCCGGCGGGATTGCCGGTGGCGATCGCCTGGACATCAGCGCCCATGTCGGCACAGGAGCCTGGGCACAACTGACCAGCCCCGGCGCCGCCAAGTGGTACCGCGCCAGCGGCCCGGCGTTTCAACAACTGGAACTGACCGTGGAAGCCGGCGCGACCCTGGAATGGCTGCCCCAGGAAACCATCGTGTTCAGCGCCGCCCAGGCCGAACTCACCACGCGAATCGAGCTGCTGGGCGATGCGCGGTTGTTCTACTGGGATGTGGTCGCCCTGGGCCGCCCGGCCAGTGGCGAACGGTTCGACCTGGGCCACTTTCAATCGCACCTGGACATTCGCCGCGACGGCCAGTTGCTCTGGCACGAGCGCCAGCGCATTGTGGGCGCCGATGGGTTGTTGGATTCGCCTATCGGGCTGGATGGGCAGCCGGTGCTTGCCACGTTGCTGGTGACCGGCGAGATCGCTCCTGAACTGCTTGAGCAATGCCGCTCACTGCCCCACGCGGTGCGCGGGGATTTGACCCAATTGCCTGGCTTACTGGTGGCGCGTTGTTTGGCCAGTGAAGCGCTGCTGGCGCGGGGGTGGTTGATTGATTTATGGCGGCTATTGCGCCCCGCCATGCTTGGACGCGAAGCCGTATCACCACGAATCTGGAGCACATGAAGATCAAACTGTGGAACCTGCCCCCTGTGGGAGCTGGCTTGCCTGCGATGGCATCACCTCGGTACATCAGATACACCGAGTCGCCTGTATCGCAGGCAAGCCAGCTCCCACATAAATCAGCTTCACATGGGATCTTCTTTGCATTTAGGAATGAATTTTATGAAGGACCCTGAACCATGGACCTGACCCCACGGGAAAAAGACAAACTGCTGATCTTCACCGCAGGCCTGGTCGCCGAGCGGCGCCTGGCGCGCGGGGTGAAGCTCAACTACCCGGAGACCATCGCCTATATCTCCGCCGCCCTGATGGAAGGCGCCCGCGATGGCCGCACCGTGGCCGACCTGATGCACTACGGCACCACCCTGCTCAGCCGCGAACAAGTGATGGAAGGCATCCCGGAAATGATCCCGGATATCCAGGTGGAAGCTACATTCCCCGACGGCACCAAGCTGGTCACCGTCCACCAGCCCATTGCCTGAGGCGCGGCCATGATTCGTGATGCAACCGAACACGACCTGCCGGCGATTCGCGCCATCTACAACGATGCGGTGTTGAACACCACGGCGATCTGGAACGAGCAACCGGTGGACTTGGCTAACCGCCAGGCCTGGTTCAGTGCGCGCCAGGCCCAGGGCTATCCGATCCTGGTAGCCGTGGAAAATGACGAGGTCACCGGCTACGCCTCGTTCGGCGACTGGCGCCCCTTCGAAGGCTTTCGCTACAGCGTCGAGCACTCGGTATATGTGCGCAACGACCAGCGCGGCAAAGGCCTCGGTCCAGGGCTGATGGCGGCGTTAATCGAGCGCGCCCGCACCTGTGGCAAACATGTGATGGTCGCGGCCATCGAAAGCGGCAACCTGGCCTCGATCCGCCTGCACGAACGCCTGGGTTTTATCACCACCGGGCAAATGCCCCAGGTGGGTATCAAGTTTGGCCGCTGGCTCGACCTGACCTTTATGCAACTGACCTTGAACCCGGGCGCACAACCGCCCAAGGAGTGACATCGATGAGCGCTGCACAACTGCGTCGAGTCAATGCGGAAAGCTTTGCCCATTACCGCCGGGGCTTGATCGAGCTGTTGCTGGACGCGGTGCAGCATGGCGCTTCGGTGGGCTTCATGGCCGACTTCGATGAGGCCCAGGCCCGGGACTACCTGAGCAGCGTGCAAGCCGGTGTCGAGGACAGCAGCCTGCTGCTGTGGGTGGTGGTGCGCGACGAGCAGGTGATCGCCAGCGTGCAATTGGCGCTGTGCCAGAAAGCCAACGGCCTGAACCGCGCCGAGGTGCAGAAGTTGCTGGTGCACAGCAGCGCCCGTCGCCATGGCCTGGGCCAGCAATTGATGAATACCCTGGAACTCGCCGCGCGCCAGCACAAGCGTGGCCTGTTGTACCTGGACACCGAGGCCGGCTCCGGCGCCGAAGCCTTTTACCAGTCGCTGCGCTACACCAAGATCGGTGAGCTGCCCGACTATTGCCAAAGCCCGGACGGGCGCTACAGCCCGACCGCCATCTACTTCAAGACCCTGGGGCAACCTGCATGATTCCTGGTGAATATCAGATCCAGCCTGGCGAGATCGAACTGAATGTCGGCCGCCGCACCCTCACCCTCGGCGTAGCCAACAGCGGCGACCGGCCGATTCAGGTGGGCTCGCATTACCATTTTTTCGAGACCAATGACGCGCTGGAATTCGACCGAGCGGCCAGCCGTGGCATGCGCCTTAATATTCCGGCGGGCACGGCGGTGCGGTTTGAGCCGGGGCAGCGTCGGGAGGTGGAGTTGGTGGATTTGGGTGGTGGGCGGCGGGTATTTGGGTTTGCAGGGCGAGTCATGGGCGACCTTTAGGGCCTCATCGCAGGCAAGCCAGCTCCCACAGTTGAAATGCAACCCCCTGTGGGAGCTGGCTTGCCTGCGATAGCGATTTCACATTCAACACCTATTCTTCAGGGCACACACATGAAAATCACCCGCCAAGCCTACGCCGACATGTACGGCCCCACCGTCGGTGACAAGGTGCGCCTGGCCGACACCGAACTGTTCGTCGAAGTGGAACAGGACTTCACCGTCTACGGCGAAGAGGTCAAATTCGGCGGCGGCAAGGTG
The DNA here is from genome assembly GCF_018135665.1 of Pseudomonas sp. B2021. Classification (NCBI taxonomy): domain Bacteria; kingdom Pseudomonadati; phylum Pseudomonadota; class Gammaproteobacteria; order Pseudomonadales; family Pseudomonadaceae; genus Pseudomonas; species Pseudomonas sp. B2021. Next base: position 844,576 of record NZ_SMOF01000001.1, on the reverse strand, counting down.
ATCCGTGACGGCCAGGGCCAGAGCCAGTTGCTCGCCCATGAAGTGGTCGACACGCTGATCACCAACGCGCTGATCATCGACCACTGGGGCATCATCAAGGCTGACGTGGGCCTCAAGAACGGCCGCATCCACGCTATCGGCAAGGCTGGCAACCCGGACATCCAGCCCGGTGTGACCATGGCCATCGGCGCCAGCACCGAAGTGATCGCCGGGGAAGGCATGATCCTCACGGCGGGCGGCATCGACTCCCATGTGCACTTCATCTGCCCGCAGCAGATCGAAGAGGCTCTGACCAGCGGCGTCACCACCATGATCGGCGGCGGCACGGGGCCGGCTACCGGCACCAACGCCACCACCTGCACCTCCGGCCCGTGGCACCTTGCGCGGATGCTGCAGGCCAGCGATTCGTTCCCGATGAACATTGGCTTTACCGGCAAGGGCAACGCCAGTTTGCCCGAGCCGCTGATCGAGCAGGTCAAGGCCGGTGCGATCGGCTTGAAGCTGCACGAAGACTGGGGCACCACGCCGGCGAGCATCGACAACTGCCTGAGCGTCGCCGATGCCTACGACGTGCAGGTGGCGATCCACAGTGACACCCTCAATGAGTCGGGCTTTGTCGAAACCACCCTCGCCGCGCTCAAGGGCCGCACCATCCACACCTACCACACCGAAGGTGCCGGTGGCGGCCATGCACCGGACATCATCAAGGCCTGCGGTTTCCCCAATGTGCTGCCCAGCTCCACCAACCCGACGCGGCCGTTCACGCGTAACACCATCGACGAACACCTGGACATGTTGATGGTGTGTCACCATCTGGACCCGAGCATTGCCGAAGACGTGGCCTTCGCCGAAAGCCGCATCCGCCGCGAAACCATCGCCGCCGAAGACATCCTGCACGACCTCGGCGCGTTCTCGATGATCAGTTCCGACAGCCAGGCCATGGGCCGCGTCGGCGAGGTGATCACACGCACCTGGCAGACCGCCGACAAGATGAAAAAACAGCGTGGCCCGCTGCCCGGCGACGGCCCCGGCAACGACAATTTCCGCGCCAAGCGCTACATCGCCAAATACACCATCAACCCGGCGATCACCCACGGCATCAGTCATATCGTCGGCTCCATCGAAGTCGGCAAATGGGCCGACCTGGTGCTGTGGCGCCCGGCTTTTTTCGGCATCAAGCCCACGCTGATCCTCAAGGGCGGCGCCATTGCTTCGAGCCTGATGGGCGACGCCAACGCCTCGATCCCGACGCCGCAGCCGGTGCATTACCGCCCCATGTTCGCCAGCTTCGGCAGCTCCCTGCACGCCACCAGCCTGACGTTTATCAGCCAGGCCGCGCAGGCGGCCGGACTGCCCGAGGCCCTGGGCCTGAAGAAGCAGATCGCGGTGGTCAAGGGTTGCCGCGATGTGCAGAAAACCGACCTGATCCACAACGATTACCTGCCGGATATCGAGGTTGACCCGCAAACCTATCAGGTCAAGGCTGACGGTCAGTTGCTGTGGTGCGAACCGGCCGAGGTGTTGCCGATGGCCCAGCGGTACTTCCTGTTCTAGAGGATGGCGCTGATCGCTTGATCGGTCAGCGTCTGGTTCAAGGTGATCAGGTCGGCATTGATGCGGCCAAAGGTGTCATCGTAGTCTTGCTGGGACATCAACTGCCCCGGTTCACTTTCCGAAGCCGATCGGCCCAGGCGCCGGGCCGTCTGGCTGATGGTTTGACGCAGGGCCTGCCTCGCTCTCTCGGGGAGGTGGGCAGCGCCAGCCCATTGTTCCTGCGCGGCCTGATAGTCGATCAGTGCATCGAACTTTGCGGCAATCGGCGCGTAGTCAGCGGAATGAGCGCGCTGCAGAAAGTCGGTCCACATCGGTTGCTCCAGCAGGTTGCCACGCAGCAGTTCGCCTTGGTCCAGCAGTTGTACGCGGTTGAATGCCGTCTCGACCATGGGCGCCGTCACATAATCCTCGCGGAACATCATGCTCCGCGATTGCCAGGGCAGGTCCAGGCGGGTTGCCAGTGGCGTTGTGTACGCCAGGTAGATCTCGACTTCGTCGATATCGGCGATCACATTGCCGTGGGCATCGTAATGATCGACGCGTGCGCCTTGCGCGTCGTACTCCGGAAACTTGACGCCGTCGGCCTGCAGTTGGGACACGCGCTCATGGGCGATACGGCCCAACTCATCGAGCCGCCACTTGCCCCTGGCCAGGTTGAAGACAGCCTTGCGCACGGAGGCCACATCCTCGCTGAAGTACGCCGACCAATGCAGCACGGCAACGCCCATCGCATTGAACATCTGGGCTCCGGCGTCCACGCAGGCTGCGGGGTCCCTGGCCATCAGGAACAGTTGCTCGCGCAACTGGGCATCCTCGCCCATGGCCTCGAGCATGCGCCAGACCTTCGCTGTCAGCTCTGGCAACCACACACCGCTAGCGGCTGTCGCATCCCCCGAACGCCTGACGGCACGAAGAAGATTGAAAAAACCCTCGGAGCCAAACGACTCTTCCAACATGTCCCACAACACTTGCCTGGAGGGCCACTCCTGCGCCGAATAACCGGTTTTCCACTGCTGGCTGTCCAGCGCCCCTCTCTTGGGCAACTGGCGATCCGGATCGCGGCCAGCGGCCTCGATGTACCGCTTGAATTGAGCAAGCAGCTCAGGCGTCAGCTCTTCACGGGTGAGGAAGGTTTTCGCCACAATCAGTGCCTTATCCGAGCCCGGCGCGAACTCGGGAATCCGCGCTATTGGGTTCTGCCGCATATCCAGAATGAAATTTTCCGGCCTGGGCACACGGAACACACTGGCAGGCCACTCCTCCAGGCTTGTGTCATTAAGCAGCAAGGTCTGTAAGCGCGGCATGCGCCCGACATCGGGTGGCAAGCCGAGTGGGTTCATGTCCAAAAACAACTCCTTGAGATGCACCCGATCTTTCAAGCGCAGGACGTCTTCAGGCGTCAGGACAATATCGTTGCCGCCCAAATGCAAGCGCTGCAGATGCGGCATGTGTTCGATGGCGGACGGCAGGCGTGTCAGTTGAGCAGCCTCGATCCCCAATCGACGCAGCCCGCGAAAGTTCGCGAGCAATGGCTGCACGTCCGCATCCGCCAGCTCCGAGCCTGCGGTTCCGACAATGCCCAGGTAACTGACATGGTCGAAGTCTGCGGTCAGCGCGGGCAAGGTCCGTAACTGCTGCGCCAGGTCCTCTTCCAACCATTCGATTTTCTGCCCCAAGAGCCGCCCACTTCTGTCGTAGTGCCGTGGGCCAACCTTTCGCCAGGCGTCATCCAGCGCTGCATAAATCTTGCGCCTGGCCCTTAGCATCTTGCGATGCTGTTCACCAAACGCCTCCATGCCCTCGGGTTGTGTGCTCAGCCATTTATGCAAGGTGGATTGCAGGGTCTTGTGCTCTTGCTCCAGCGCGCGCAGCCAGCTCAGATCCAGCGCGCCGCGCTCGTTGATCATGGCGAGCATTTCGTCCCGGGTGATCTCCGGGTACAGGCTGCGAATCCGTTCCCGTGTGATCCTCTCCCAATCAGTGCCACCCCGCCCGCTCAATGGATAGCCGCGACGCTCACCCGGCAACACGCTCGGCGGTCGAAAAAACGCCAGTTTTTCCGGCGACATGCCCAAGGCTTTGCGCAACGGTACTCGGCCTATTGCATGCTGCTTGATCAACCCCTTCAATTGCTCACCCTGGCCGACGTGGGGCACGCCAATCGCGTTGCGATGGGCATCGGTCAACGCATGCTGCAAAGCACCATAGAAACCATTGAGCCCATGCAGGTGCTGGCCGCGCTCATCAAAGGCTTGGTAGCGCCCATCCTCCACGCGCACCAGCACCTTGCGATTGCTCGCCTCCAGAGGGCCAAAGCTGGCGCGCAGCGGGCCTTCAAGCCGGCCTTCGCGAACTTCCAGACGCAGATTGTCCGACCAGCCGGGAAGCGCCGCCAGTGTGTTGAGGGCCAGGGTTTCGGTGTCTGGGCCGGCCAACGCGTCGAGGTACAAGCCTTCATACGCGAGGGTCAGGCGCATTTGCTGCTGCGCCCGGCGCGCCTTTTCAGCGAGGCGCAGGGGAATGCGCTTGGCGCGGTTCATCGTGTCGCGCTCGCTCGGCGTCGCGTCCACCAGCACTTCGCGCGCCAAAATCGTCGGCACGCCACTGAAGTCGCGCTGGATCAGCATAATCGCGGTGTCGGAGGGTGGCTGCTGCTCGACGTAGATACTCTTCATCAACCGCTCGCGCACCTCGATGGCCCTTTGTTCGAGTTTCAATCTCAGGGCCTCGGTTCTCGCCTCGGGTGTGCGGGCGGTGTAACTGCCCACCAGAGCATCGCGCTGAGGTTCGCTGAGCGCTTCGATAATGCGTATGGGCAACTGGCCGCTCATCAAATCGGCGCGGTGGACCTGCACGGTGTCCGCCGCCGCGGCCTGCTGATTACCGTATTTGATCGACGGCCCGCTCAACTCGGTGCCGGCAAATGCCTCGATCGCCTTGCTCGCTGGCCATCCCGGCAACTCCACCGCCAGGGATGCGGCATAGCTGCACAGTGCGCTGCTGAGCGAGCCCTGGCGAATGCCCTCGGCGACGTTCACCGCATCGCGATACGCCCTGAACTGGCGCAGGGTGTCGAGCAGGATCGCCGGTACCGGCTCGCCTTCCACATGCACGCGGCGCAGCACGTCCTCACTCACAGCCGCCACGCTGCGCGCCTGCTCCAACTCGGCATCGCTGAAGCCCTCCGTCACCGGGCCCAATCGCCGCATCAACGTGGCGCCTTCCCAGGTGTGCGGGCGTTCCACTTCATGGTTCCACAGGCCAGCGCTGTTGCTCTTCAATATCGGTTGATAGGCCTCGGCGCGTGTGGGATGGAGGATACGGTATTGCTCGGTCAGCGGGTCTTGTTGCACGGCATAGCGTTTACCCTCCAATGGCAGCACGGTTTGGCCGTTGTGCCGGTGCAGGCCCTGCTCATCCGCTGCCACCGCTGGTAACGAAGAGGAGTGCTCGTAGGCCGATAGGTCGGGATTCCACAGCCGGGTCTTGCCACTGGGCAAGGTGACAGCCTTGAGCTGCTCGATGAACGGCGAGACGGTAAAATGAAACACCGCCGCCTGTGCGGCCAGCGTCGCCAGGTTTTCCACCACATCGGTAATGTGCGCCCAGCCCGCTTCACGGTCGCCTTCGCTCAGCTCGATGACACCTTCGATGACTTCGTAGAGCATTTGCCCGGCCATCGCCACGGCCATCACCACACCCAGCGGCGGCACCGCCATGGCCACCAGGTTCAGGCCGAACAGGCCGATACTCAGGTAATGCGCAGCGCGCAGTGAACGCGAGGCCTCATCGACATCGGCGGTGCTCACCGCACGATGCCGGGCGTTCTCGAACAGCCGCGTACGCAGGCTGCCCAGGCGATAGGTCCACAGGTCTGCAACTTGCCATAGGTCCGTCAGGGTGTGGGCGCGAATGTTGAATTCAGGGGCAGTGGCATGCACACGCACGTAGGGCTGGGGTTCGCCCAGTGCCGAAGGCGTGGCAAAGGACGGAGAAGTCAGCAAGCGCCCCCACTCCGATCGCAAGGCCTGTGCACCAAACGGCTGGGGAGGTGCGTCCAGCACCAGTTCGGTCAGTCGTTTGTAGTAGTAGGCGCGGTCTTTGTCGGCAACGAACCGGGCAAAAAAATGCTGGTTCGGCGTAGCCTTCCAGCCTTGGGAGCGGTCAGCTTGCTGGGTGGTTTTCGCGCTCAGGCGCTCGGTCAAATCATTGCGAAAGTCATTGAAGCTTTCATAACGCTTGATGGGATGGTCGGGGTCATCGGGAATATAGACGATGACCCAGCAGGTGTAGCCAGGCTTGGCGCAAGTGTCGATGACCAGGCAATCGTGCACATGCAGGTTCATCAGGCTCAGGCTGCGATACCCGATGGGCTTACCGTCGCTGAGAATATGTTTTTCCCCGGCCGCCACCCGCATCAGCAGCGCGTGGTCGCTGTCGCCAATGTCGCCTTTGAGCAACGCCAGGTACGCCGCCGCCTTGAAGGCGGCTTTCTGATGCCGGACGTAACGTTCGCGCAGTTCGGCTTGGGATTTGGCGTCGTCAGGTTTCAACTGTGCCTTGAGGTGAGCCTGGTACTGCTTGCCCAGGTCCAGGTCTCGGCACAGCTGGGTGAACGCATGAATCTTCAGGGTCGTGGTGTGGCGCTCGAAATGATCGCGCACGTCCGGTTGGGTAATGAAACCTGAGGCGCTGTTGAAATAGCCCTCTCGAGTCTCCCGTTGCTCAAAGTTGCCGAGGGCAGCGTGCAGCAGGGAGAACGTTTTGACCCTGAAGCCACCGGTTTTTACGCCAAAGGCATCTTCGACCGGTACATACAGGCGCAACCAGGTTTGATTGACGTCCAGCTCATGGCCGATAGCCTTTAGCTTGGCTTCCAGCAAGGGTTGGGCAAACGCTTGCTCCGAGCGTATGTGACTGAAGGTTTTCTCCAGCTCGTTGAGCGAATCGCAACGGGCATCCAGCAGCACTTTGAGCTGATCTTTACGGGCTTGGGAAGCGGCGTCATACCAGCGGGGAATGGCCGGCGGCGTATCTTTGAGGGCCTTGCGGCGGGAGGGCGAACTGTTGACCAGGCAAGTGGGAATCGCCTGTTTGATCAGCTCGTAATGTTGGCCCTGCTCACCGGGAAGCGGAGTGGCGGGGTCGGTGACCTGAAAGTCCGGCATAGGATGACAACCTTTTTCTTGGAAGAGGTTGTCATCCTAGGCACGCCGGTTTTGCGCCTGGCGCTAACTAAATCAATGACCCGTTCAGAACTGCTCGCGCGGATTGAACGCGGCCTTTTGTGCCAAGGCCTCCCACAGCGCTTTGACCTCATCATCCGCCGCCTTGGGCATCACCGCCTTGAGCTGGATGAACAGATAGCCGCGTTGCCCGGCCTTGTTCAGCAAGCCATGGCCCTTGGCGCGCATGCGCTGGCCGTTCTGGCTGCCGGCAGGCACCTTGAGGTTGATCTTGCCGGTGAGAGTCGGCACGGCCACTTCCGTGCCCAGCGCCAGTTCCCAGGGTGCCAGCGGCAGGTTGATGATCAGGTTTTCGCCGTCCACCTCGAACTTGGGGTGGGGTGCGAACTTGATGATCAGGTACAAATCACCATTGGCCCCGCCACCAATGCCCGGCGCGCCCTGGGCCTTGAGCCGAATGCGCTCGCCATCGGCCACACCGGCCGGGATCTTCACGTTCAGGCTTTTGGTGGTGTTGCTCACATGCCGACCGGAAGCATCGTACTGTGGCACCTGGAAGCTGATCTGCTTGGACTCGGTGGACAGGGTTTCCTCCAGGGAAACCATGAGCTGCATCTCCACATCCTGGCCCTTGCGCCCGGTAGGACGGCGCTGGCCGCCACCGAAGGCATCGCCGCGCGAACCGAAGATCGAACTGAAAAAGTCCGAAAAATCGCCCGCGTCCTGGCCGCCACCAAAGCCTCCACGGCTCTGCCAACCCGGTGGCCCCTGGAACGGCTGGCCATGCTGGCCGTATTTGCGCAGTTCATCGTATTCGGCGCGTTTGTCGGCACTTTTCAGCGCTTCATAGGCCTCGGACGCATCCTTGAACTTGGATTCGGCATCCTTTTCCTTGCTGACGTCCGGGTGATATTTACGCGCCAGCTTGCGATAAGCCGACTTGATCTCCTTGTCGTCAGCCGTCGGCTCGACACCGAGAATCTTGTAGTAGTCTTTGAAATCCATGGGGGCATCACCATCCGTTATCGATATCGCGCAGCCCGCCACACGGCACGCCATGGCTGGCAGCCTGGGAATTGATGTCAGGGCGCGTCATAAGTTAAGCGGCGGCACACAGACGTCATGCAATGGCTGTGTACCGCCTGGATATGCCCACAAGATTGGGGCAAAACGCCGCCTTTCAAGATGGGATAGCGCTATTTACGACGACGGACCGATTACCGATGCGGGTAGGATCAGGCGAACTGCTTTTTTATCATCCCCTCGGTGTACTGGTAGTCCATGCGCAGTTCGGTGCCCGCGGCGATAGCTTCTGTGGCGAAAAGAGCGTTGAGGATGAAGGGTTTGCGCTTTACCTGCGCCCCTGGCCCCACGCCCAGCCACATATCGGCCTCGACATCAAACCCCACCGTCTCGACGTTATAGCCACCTGGCGCCTGGCGCAGCGGCTTGCCGTTGTCGTCGTACTCAAAGTGGGTGTTTATCCGCGACAGAATATTGTCCCCCGACAAATGGATCGGCAGCTCCACCAGACTATTGCCCTGGGCAACCCTCTGGCTGCCCACCTTCATGGTGTAGGTCTGGCCGCCCTCGCCGAAGATACCCGACGGCAATACGGTACCGCCGTATACACCGACGATTTCCCCTTTGGCAATACGCCGGTTGGCCACCACCATGGACTGGCCGATCAACGCCTTTTCGCCCGGCACTTTCACATCCTGTGCCGTGAATGTGCGCAGTTGCAGTTGCGCTTCATAGCGTGCGCCGACGTGCTCATACCCTTCAAACTGAATGTAGGGTTTGACCTGCGCGGAGGTGTATTGGGTGCCGGAGTCCAAGGTCACTTGCCTTTCCAGGGAGCGGATACGGATCGGCCTGCCCTGGTAATCCCTGAGGGGGTACTTGCCATTGTTGGCGCGGATGTAACTGCCGACCGGATTAGGGTTGGCCGTGAAGTGCACTTCCCGGCGCATGTAACTGAGTTCGGCCGTGGTATAGGGCTTCACCGGCATGGATTCCGAAGCATCGACAAACTCATCGTCGGACCCCGGCTGCACCATCCCGCCCGCCAGGCCTCTACGTCGCCACACTCCATTGACATCAGGCTTGGCGACGATTGCGCTGCTGGTCAAACGCAACGGGTTATCCGCCGCTTGTACCCATAACACGTAGTGCTCGCCATCGCCCGCATCGGGCATGCTCGCCACGAAGTAGCGCTTGCCATTAAAGTCGATGGCTTGCGCCTGAGACAGTTGCAGCCCGGGGCCGGCGCTTTCTACCAAGACTTCAAGGCTTGCCGTCGGAATCAGCGCCTGCGCCACTTCATCGCGACTCAAGCGTTCGATCAATTGCGCTTCTTCGATCTCGAACTGCGCCTGCAATGCCTTGACCTTGGTGTCGTAGCTGGCGCGAGGCAGTGTCCCGGCCTCGAAATCGCGCTGCAAGGCTTCCATTTGATCGTGATGGGGGTCGTTCTGTGCTTCAAACTGCGCACGGTATTTATTCGCCACATAGTCTTTCCAGAAGTCTCTGGCGAGCATGGCTTGCAACTCCTGGGCGGAGTTATCCAGGCTGAGCACCCGTAGGTAGGCCGCATCGAGCATTTCCTGGGTCACATTGCCGAAATGGGCAAACCGGGCGTGCTGTGGTTGACCGGGCAATTCAAGGCGATCCTTGAGCCCATGGCGATACGCCATGCGCACCTCAACCTCTTCCACGGCCCTCAAGGCCCTCTCACGTTGGGTGGGGGTCAAGCCCTCGCGTGCGGTGATCGCGGCTCTGCGCTGGTCGATATCCTCCAGGGCGATCTTTTCCAGCTCATCGAGACGGAACAGCCCCTTGGACAGCTTCAGCAGGGCCGCACCCTGGGTCGAGTCCAAAGCGAGCGCCTTGGCGTTGTGGGTCATCAGCAGGATCTCCAGGTTGCTGAAGGTCAATGCCGCCCGGTCACAGCAGGCCGCCCGCCCCGCCCACTCGAACATCTCCTTGCGCAACTGCTCGGACTCATTGCTGTTTTGCGTGATGCCATCGATCACCTCCCAGATGCGGCGCTGCAAGTCCTCAAGACCGGCGGGCGCTATTTCCAGGTCCCGGAGCACTTCAAAGAAGCCGTCCGAACCGGGTAATGCACGCAGGGTGAACCACTGGAGCCGGCGCTGCGCCAATTGCTCAGTGGAAAAGCCCGTGGACCAGCGCCGAAACGGAGCATCCGCGCCATGCAGCTCCACCGGGCCATCCACCGCACTCGTCACGCTGGCGACCAATCGATTGGCTGCTCGTTCTGTGGCGGTGAGCCGGTCGCCGTAGGCGTTGATGCGTTGACGCGTATCGGCGGACAGCGGGTTCAGGCCCAGGTCGGTGACCCGGGTGACCCGCAGTGTCTGTTCCAGTTGCTCATCCGACGGTGCGACCAGCGCATCGGGCAAGGTGGAAATATTGTTGCCTCGCAGGTACACCATGTCCAACAGGGGGAGCTCGTCCAACCCGGTAGGCCACGTATCGAGGCCGGTGGCCCCCATGCCCAACGAGTGCAGATTGGTCATTTGGCTGAAGTCCGGCGCCCTGCTCAGAGGGTTTGAATTGAGCACCAGAGCCTTGAGTGTGATGCGTGAGGAAAGTATCGCCGCGGAATCGGCAGTCAGGCGGATCCGGTTGTTTTGCAGGGACAAGCGGGTCAAGCCATGCATCTGCCCAACCGCCGGCGGTAACTCACGCAACTGGTTGTTCGACAAGTCGAGCCAGCGCACGCCGCGAAAACGCGCGAGGAACCCTTCCGGCGAGGTTCGCAGGTTCATATTGCTCAGTTTGAGCGAACCCACATGGCTGAAATCCGCATCCAGGTCAGGCAGGCTCGGCAGGTTCAGATCACTGAGGTTCAACTCAAGCCCGAAAGGTTCGCCATCATTGGTGAGCTGTTGCGGTGTGTCTTGCCTCCAGCAGCGCAAGATACGCTCCCAGGCATGGTGGCGGTCACGCAAAGACCCTGCGTCATTGGCACGCTCGCCGACACGCACATAGCGCTGGCGCTCACCACCGCCTGAAAACAGCCATCCGTTCAACTGCCGGAGCAGCACAGAGTGCTCTTGCCAGAGGCGGTTCAGCTGCGCCTCAGCCCCTTCACCCCAGGACCAGATAAGCGCCCTGGCCTTCTGCACGGAGTACTCAGGGTACATGTACACCACCTTCTCGATGCGCGGATTTTTACTGTCGAAAGCGCCCTCAAGCGCCCCTTGCAACAGGTCGGGTCGAGACTGGGCCAGGTCCTGCCAGTACTTATCGAAGGTTTTCCAGTAATCGGGCGGGAAGCGATTATCCTCAAGCAAGGTGACATTGTTGATCCGTGCCACGGCTTCCAATTGATCCGCGGGCGGCACCAGGTTGTCCTGCGGTACCTGTTGCAGACGGTTCTGGCGCAGGTCGAGGCGCTCCAGCCCGGCCTGCTCTCTCAACCCCGACGGCCACCGCTCGATTCGCGTCCAGAATAGATTCAGCTCTCTTAAATGGGGCATGCCACTGAAGTCTGGCGTCACCCCCAATGGGTTACTCGACAGGTCGAGCACTTGCAGCGCATTGAGATCGCTTAACAGTCCCGCGCTGCGTTCGGTCAACTGCAGGCCGTTGGCGTGCAGCTTCAGCGACGTGAGCTGTTTCATGTCGCCAATCACCGCAGGCAGCTCGGTCATTTCGGCCCCCGTGATGCTCAGGCTGTTCAACTCGGTAAAGTTTTCGAGGAACAACGCACTGGAATGCCCACCCCATTTGACATTCGACAACACCAACTCCCGGACATGGTCGAAGCCCCCTTTTATGCCGGGCAAATCCACCCAATAGAGACTGTCCCTCGGCAGGCGAATGTGCAGTTGGTTCCCGGTCTCACGGCGCCAGCAGCGTTTGATCTCTTCGCTCACACGCCACTCCTCGCTGTAAGGGGCCAAGGCCCGCGGCCCCTTTGCTTGTGCCCAGACCTTCAAGGTTTTTTTCAGGGTGCGGTACTCCAACTCACGGCTGGCCAACTCGCCCCGCACGTCTGTGCCCAGCGACTCAATGAACGCTGTGACCTGTTCGTCGCTGAAGGTTGGAAACAACCGCCGTACCCGCTCCGCCGGGGAGCGAAGCACACTCCCTGCCGTCCTTAACAACTGTCGCACCCCAGGCGCGCCGCCCAACAGCCTGGCCATCGGGTCATAGTCAGGCTTACGCAACGGGTTCTCCTCCAGCACCGTGCGCAACGGTTCACGCGGTAACGGGCTGCGTTGAATCGTCTGCTTCAGTTCAGCGGCACTGCTCAGACCCAGGCGCTGGCGTTCATCGAGCGGCAATTGTTCCCATATAGCGCTGTAAAAATCGCCGGGCATGGAGGCTTGGAAGTCGCCGCGTTCCAGCAATACCAGCGTGCGTTTATGCGGAAAGTCAGGGGAGCCGATGGCATCCAGCACCGTGCCTTCAGCCGAATACTGACGCAGCTCGATGCGCGAGCCGCGGTGCCAGCCCGGCAGGGTTTCCAGGGTGCGCAAGGCCAGGCGCTGGCTGTCGAGGTGCGTCAGGGTGTCCAGGTGCAACCCTTCATAGGCACGGGCCACCCGGGTTTCCTGGGCACACCATCGGGCTTGCGTGGCCAGGGGCTCGGGCAAGCGGCGCGTGTTGCGAAAGGCCTGCAGTTGATCTGTCGTCGCCCCTTGCAACACACGCTCGGCGACCGCTGTGGGCAAGGCAGGATAGGTATCCAGCAAACGTTGTACATCGGCATCGGTCGTAGGGTTCAGCACTTGGTAGCGTTGTTCCAGCAACGGCCCCTTGAGGGTGTCAACGGCATCGCCGAGATAATGGCGCAGCTTGCCCGCGCGCACCTCCAGCGATTCCTCGGGGCTACCTGGAAACTCTTTGAGCAGCGGGTCGACACCCTGCAAGGTGTACAGCAACTCCCGGAGCAAACGGCCCTGGGCCATGGCGCTTTCGGTCACCACCATGACGCGCTTGCTGGCCGACGCCGGTGCATCAGCTGCCTCCCAGAGCACCTCGCCCTGAGGGCCGATAACTTTCAGCGCCACGTTGTCGGGCAGCAGGCCACGGCGCTGAAGCAGGTCAAATTGCAGCGCCGGTTCGGCTTTCGAGTACACCAATGGGTCGCTGCTTTTTATCTGCTCGACAAAGGTGGTGAGCTGTTGGTGCAATTGGAAGCGCTTGAGCGTGTCTTCCAGCAGCAACGGCAGTGGCTCGTGATGGACCGCGGCCTGGCGCAACACGTCGGTGTCGACGCCGCTGATACGCAGCGGGTCGGCCTGCTCGGCAAGCCCCAAGCGTTTGAGCAGGGTTGATTCGTCCCAAGTCAGCGGTTCTTCCAGCTCGTGGGTCCAAACGCCGTTGTGGTTGTGCTCCAGCTCCGGTGCATAAGCGTCGAGCCGCGTCGGGTGCTGAATGCGGTAATCGCCGGTGTGAGGGTCTTGCCTGACCTGATAATGCGCATCCTCGAATGCCAGCAACTGTTGACCGTCGTGGTTATACAGGCCCAGCGCGTTGGCCTTGGCCTCGGGCGCCGGTTTGACCGGCGACGCGTAGGGCGCGAGGTCAGGGTTCCACAGCACCTGCTTGCCGGACGGCATCGTCACAGGCTTGAGGTGGTCCACCGCGCTTTGCCATTTGATGGCGGGCAACACCTTGGCGCCGGTGGCAATAAACGCCACGTTCAACGCCACCGACGCAAAATGCGCCCACATTTGCCGTGGCTCGCCTTGCCCATAGGCTTCTATCCCTTCAAACACCTCGTAGCACATCTGCGACGCGCCCACGGCCAGCATGATAGGCCCCAGCCCTGGCACCACGAAGGCCGCCAGGTTGAACACGCTGACAGCGGCATCGAAAAAACTTTCCAGGCGCTCCAGCCGCGCCTTGCGGTCCTCGTCCTCGGTGGGTACGGCCACGGCCCGCGCATCACTCAAGATCTTGCGGATATGCGCCTGGCGACTGCGCTGCCAGAGATCACCGCTGAGGAGGAACTCGTCCATGGGCAAATGCACCAACGCCTTACGCAGCGGATAATCCGTCCCGCCGTTGTCATTGTCGGCGGGCTGGTACAACCGGTTGAAACGAGCGAAAAATCCGCCTTGCTCGCGCACCGGTACAAAGCGGCTGAAAAAGCGTCGATACGACGCGCTGTGCAAGCGCATGCGCAGGTCGACCATGAACTCGCCACTGGAGGCGTACTCCTTGACCGGCTGTTGCGGGTCGCCGGGTATGTACACCACCAGGCGCTCGGTACGGTCCGAATGTGCACGGTCTGGCCCGATCAGCAGCGGCCCCACCAGCACGCTGTCCAGTACCTTGAGGGCGGCATAGGTAACCGGCTTACCCGCAAGCTTCGGCGTGCCGGAACCGGCTACCACCTGTTTGAGCATCTGATAGGCATCGGCACTCAACGCGCCGTTTAACTGCAACCGGGCAATCTCGATGCTCAGCGCCAGTTGCTGGCGTTGATGCTCCTCAAGCACTTGCTCCAGCGCCTCGCGCTCCTGGGCGGCGTCGGGTTCGACCACCTCCTTGATGTGCTTGTGATACTGGGCGCCGAGGTCCAGGGAGCGGCACAGCTTGGCAAACTCATGGGGCTTGATCGCCACGGCGTGGGCGCTGACGGCCGCGAATGTCGCGATGATATGGGGGTTGTCGGGGTTCCAGCGGGTAATGAGTTGGCAATCGTTGCACGGCGATGGCTGTTCTTCATCGGCCTCGAAATTGGCCAGGGCCGCTTCCAGCAGGGAGACACCTCGGTAGGTGTGGGTCAGGGAGGGATCGTTTTGCTGGTCAAACACGAAGGCGCCATAAAAATCATCGCGAGCACCTTTGTAGGCATATTTGCGCACGAAGAACACATTGCGTACATCCAGCTCCAGGTTGAACTGCTTTTTGAGTGCGTCCTTGAGCGGCTGCTCGGCGAACGCGAGGATGTCGTCGATCTGGCCGAGATGCGCTTCGATTGAATTGAGGGTTTCGCGAAAACGTGTGTGCTGCGCGGCCAGGGCGGTTTTGTCCTGGTGAGTCGCGGCCAGGTACCAGGAAGGAATGTCCATCTCGTGCTGGCCCAGCTCTTCCTGGCGCTGGGTCGTGCCCTCCAGGAACCAGCTTGGCACGCGTTGTTTGAGGAAGTCGTAGTGCACGCCGCGCAGGTCGGCGGTGAAGGTTGCATCAGGCATAGCGGTTCATCCGTGAGCGGTAAAACCGCAGCCTAGCCAAACCCCGGCAGGCTCAAGACGTAGCTATGTAACACGAATGCCGGTGGATTTACGGATCACCGGTCTACGCATCCGCGCGCCAGTGGCATACACTGCGCGGCCGTTTTTTGCCCGGAACCTGTGAGACATGAAAAACGCATCCCCAGCCCGTGCCTGCGGCATCGACTTCGGCACGTCCAACTCCACCGTCGGCTGGATCCGCCCCGGCGAGGAGACGCTGATCGCGCTGGAGGACGACAAGATCACATTGCCGTCAGTGGTCTTTTTCAACTTCGAGGAGCGCCGCCCGGTGTACGGTCGCCTGGCGCTGCACGAATACTTGGAGAACTACGAAGGCCGCCTGATGCGCTCGCTCAAGAGCCTGCTGGGTTCCAAGCTGATCAAGCACGACACCAGCGTGCTCGGCACCGCCATGCCCTTCACCGACCTGCTGGCCCTGTTTATCGGCCAACTCAAGAGCCGCGCCGAAGCCAACGCCGGCCGTGAGTTCGAAGAAGTGGTGCTGGGCCGCCCGGTGTTCTTCGTCGATGACGACCCGATGGCCGACCAGGAAGCGGAAAACACCCTGGTGGACGTGGCGCGCAAGATCGGCTTCAAGGACATCTCCTTCCAGTACGAACCAATTGCTGCTGCCTTCGACTACGAGTCCACCATCACCAAAGAAGAGCTGGTGCTGATCGTCGACATCGGCGGTGGTACCTCCGACTTCTCCCTGGTGCGCCTGTCGCCGGAGCGTCGTCACAACGACAACCGCCAGAGCGACATCCTCGCCACCGGCGGCGTGCACATCGGCGGTACCGACTTCGACAAACAGCTCTCGCTAGCCGGCATGATGCCGCTGTTCGGCTACGGCAGCCGCATGAAAAGCGGCGCCTACATGCCTACCAGCCACCACATGAACCTGGCCACCTGGCATACCATCAACTCGGTGTACTCACAAAAATCCCAGCTGGCCCTGGGCAGCATGCGCTACGACATCGAAGACACCGGCGGCATCGACCGCCTGTTCAAGCTGATCGAACAGCGCGCCGGGCACTGGCTGGCCATGGAAGTGGAAGAGACCAAGATCCAGCTCACCCAGGCAGACAGCCGCCACGTGCCGCTGGACCGCATCGAAGCCGGCCTGAGCGTAGACCTGAGCCGCGCGCTGTTCGAGTCGTCCATCGACAATCTGCTGGAACGCGTACGCGGCAGCGTCACGCAGTTGCTCAACGACGCCTCGGTGAGCGTGGCGCAAGTGGACACGGTGTTCTTCACCGGCGGCTCCAGCGGCATCCCGGCACTGCGCCACAGCATCTCGGCAATGCTGCCGAATGCGCGGCATGTGGAAGGCAATATCTTCGGCAGTATTGGCAGTGGTTTGGCGATTGAGGCGAGCAAGCGTTACGGTTGCTGAGTTGTAGCTGACACCGTGGCGCCCCCCCCTCCGACAGTAACCACGATGCGAAGCGAGCCGCTCTTGATCTTGATCTGCTTTTGATCTCAAGCGCCCCGTCAAACCACGCTGGCCGGAATTCGACAGGGATTTGGGGGGTAAACCGGCAGGGATGCCGGCGGATTACGGGCACACCGAGCCTAAGCGAGGTGCCGAGTGGTGGGGCAAGAGCCCTTTGGTTACTTTGGGCTGGGCCGGCATTCCGGCTTTTCCAAAGTGACCCGCCGTCAGGGCGGAACCCTAAGTGGCCGTTACCGCAGCAATGGATATATACACAATCGAACTGCGTTGACTGTCAGGCCGCCTTCGCGAGCAAGCCCGCTCCCACAGTTTGATCGCGGGGCGTCAGATAGATAGGGGCCGGCTGTGAGGCCGTCATCGCAGGCAAGCCAGCTCCCACAGTTGATCGCATTTCAATGTGGGAGCGGGCTTGCCCGCGATGGCGTCAGCCCAGGCGACACAAGGTTTAAACCATCCCACCCAGCTTCAGCTCGCTCTTCAGATAAGCATAGTAAATCGGCCCCGCCACCACCCCCGGCAAGCCGAACGCCGCCTCAAACACCAGCATCGCCAACAGCAACTCCCACGACTTGGCACTGATCTGCCCGCCAACGATACGCGCGTTGAGGAAGTACTCGACCTTGTGGATCACGATCAAATACCCCAGCGCCGCCACCGCCACCCAGATCGACAGCGACAGCGCCACGATGGTGATCAACGTGTTGGAGATCAGGTTGCCGATCACCGGCAGCAGGCCAAGCAGGAAGGTCAGCACGATCAGAGTCTTGGTCAACGGCAGGTGGATGCCACACAGCGGAAGCACCACCGCCAGGAACACCGCGGTGAAGGCCGTGTTCAGCGCGGCGATCTTGATCTGGGCAAAGACGATATTGCGAAACGCCTGGACCAGCAGGTGCAGGCGGTCGAACAGCGCGGCGGCCAGGGGCTTGCGCTTCGTCAGGTCGGGCACGCGCTGCAGGGCGATGATCGCGCCCAGCACCATGCCGATCAGCAAGGTGACGAACATGTGGGCGGCGTCTTTGCCGACCAGTTGCAGCTCGCTCAGGTGTTTGCTTAGCCAATCGCCAATAGCCACGCGAAACTCCGCGGCGCTGGCGGGCAGGTAAGCGTCGATGGACGGCGGCAATTGCCCGCGCGCGCGGTCGACCACCCCCATGAATTTATCCAGGGACGCCCCGGGGTTTTCCGCTTCGTGGAGCAGGAAGCTGATGGCGCCGGCGAAAATCAAGGCCAGCACGCTGACGATCAGGGTGCCCAGCAAGGCCACCGCCAGCCAGCGCGCGCGCCGGCCTTCGATCAGGCGTTGCAGTTGAGGGGTGAGCATGTTGACCAGCTCATAGACCAACAGGCCGGCCAGCAGGCTGGGCAGCAATTTCAGCGGCAGTACCAGCAGCAACCCGCCGAAAATGATGATGTAGCTGGACAGCAACAACACATGACGCTGAGAAAACGTTGGCATACAGCCTCAAAACAAACGGCGTTGAAGGATGTTGTAGGAGCGAGCTTGCTCGCGAAAAACGAAAGGGCGCCTCGTTTAGTCAGGGCGCCCGTGTGATCGTTCACGTTTTTCGCGAGCAAGCTCGCTCCTACAAAGGGGCTGTGTGCGAGTGTCGCAGCCTTCTATGGCCCGGGGCTATTATTTCTTCAGGCAAGTGCTCATGAAGGTTTTGCGCGCATCACCGGCCAAGGCTTGGGTTTTCGCCGACGCATTGCAGTCTTTCATCTTCTGCTGCTGCGGGGTCAGGGTCTTGGCGTCGTTGGCGGCAGGTGCCGACAGGCAGGTCTTCATGAAGGCCTTACGGTCATCGCCCTTGAGCGTCTTGGTGGTGGCCTCGGCATTGCAGGTGGTCATTTTGTTTTGCTGGGCAGTGGCGGCAAAACCCTGGGCACACATCAGCAGGCCCATCATCAACAACGGAATACGCAGCATCTTCATGGAGTTTTCTCCCTGTTACCGTGCCGACGGGCACGGCCTACAGCGCAGTGTAGTCAAAACCTGTTACAACTTCACCGGCCACGAATATTCGCCCGCCGGTATTGCTCCGGCGTGCAGCCGGCGTGGCGTTGGAACATGGCGATAAACGCTGAGGCGGTGCTGTAGCCCAGATCAAACGCCACGTGTTGCACGCTGCGGTCGCTGTCCAGCGCTTCGATGGCCGCCAGGTAGCGCAAGCGCTGGCGCCATTCGCCGAAGCTCATGCCCAGCTCGCGCACAAACTGGCGCGCCAGGGTGCGCTCGCTCACATGCACCTGCTCGGCCCATTGCGCCAGCGGGCGGTTGTCTCCCGGCTCGGCCTGCATGCCCTCCAAGACCCCAAGCAACCCAGGGTGGCGGGCGTAGGGCAGGAAGCAGTCGTGGACCGGCGCCTGCCGGAGCTGGTCCACCAGCACTTGGGCCAGGCGGATGTCAGCATCGGTGCGCGGTGCATTGACATCGCGCAGGGCGAAATCCTTGAGGATGGCCTTGAGAATATCGCTGATCGCCAACGTGCAAGGCTGCTGCGGCAACTGCTCGCACAGCTGCGGCGCCAGGCCCACAGAGTGGTAGACAATCGCCTCGGCATTGTAGGAGCTGTGCTCGGTAAGCGGCGGCACCCACACGGCGTATTGCGGTGGCGACATGAAGCGATTACCCGCCACTTCCATGCGCATCACACCGCTGGCCGAGTAATCCAGCGAGCCCCAGGTGTGCTGGTGCGGGGTGCATTCGGTGTCCGGGGCAAAATCGGAATACCGAAAGTACACAGGGCTTGGCAGGCGGGCGAAATCGGGCAGGCGTACGGTGTGTCGGGACATGTTGTCTGGATTCAACGCTCAGTTGTCTGGATCGCAGTATAGGCCTCGATCCAGACAGAGGATAATCCTGCCTCGTCAACACACTGGGTTTCTTTTCAATGCAATAC
This sequence comes from Pseudomonas sp. B2021, assembly GCF_018135665.1. Taxonomy (NCBI): domain Bacteria; kingdom Pseudomonadati; phylum Pseudomonadota; class Gammaproteobacteria; order Pseudomonadales; family Pseudomonadaceae; genus Pseudomonas; species Pseudomonas sp. B2021. The sequence continues at coordinate 825,255 of NZ_SMOF01000001.1, read as the reverse complement.
GCTTATCCGCTGCTGGCTATCTTTATCTGGGCCGGCAACACCGTGGTCAACAAATTGGCCGTGGGCTCGATCTTCCCGGCTGAAATCGGCTTTTACCGCTGGTTGTTCGCTGCGTTGCTGTTCACGCCGTTCATGCTCAAACCGGTGGTCGCCCACTGGCCGCAGATCCGTCCCAACCTGGGCAAGATCTTTATCCTCGGCGTGCTGGGCATGGCGGTGTATCAAAGCCTGGCCTATTACGCCGCGACGCTGACCAGCGCCACCAATATGGGCATCATCCTGTCGCTGATGCCGTTGATGGCGCTGACCGCTGCGATCATCAGCCTTGGCCAACGCCTGACCTTCGGTGCGTTGACCGGCGCGATGTTGTCGTTCGCAGGCGTGGTAGTGGTGGTGTCGGCCGGCAGCTTGGGCGCGTTGCTGCAACATGGGGTCAACCTGGGCGACGGCATGATGCTGGTGGCAACGTTGGCTTATGCGGTCTACAGCACCCTGCTGAAAAAATGGCAACTGCGCCTGCCGCCGTTGGTGCTGCTGTATTTGCAGGTGCTGGTCGCGGTGGTGGTGCTGCTGCCGCTGTATCTGTTCTCGGCCAAGGCCGGTTTGGGCTGGGCGAATATTCCGCTGGTGCTGTACGCCTGCCTGCTGGCGTCGATGTTGGCGCCGTTGGCGTGGATGCACTCGGTCAAGACCCTGGGGCCAAGCCGTACCACGCTGTTTTTCAACCTGCTGCCCTTGATTACCGCGCTGATTGCCGCGCTGGTGCTCAAGGAAGAGCTGGCGCTGTATCACCTGGTGGGTGGCTTGCTGACCCTGGGTGGCGTAATTCTGTCGGAGCGCTGGACCACACCGGTCAGACGCCCTCAGGACACATCCTGTTAAATCCGATAAAACTTTTCGCCTGGCCCGGGACTCACAACCAATAGCGATCACGCCGGCAGAGCGTGGCGTACAACCGGATTAGCCCCAGGAGATTGAAATGACTGAAGCACGATTGACTGACGTTGCAACCCTGCGCAGCCGCGCCCGCCAGAACGTCGAAAACGGCGCCGTGACCGAAGGCTACGACGCCGACCGGGAAGAAATCATCCGCCTGCTCAACGAGTCGCTGGCCACCGAACTGGTCTGCGTGCTGCGCTACAAGCGTCACTACTTCATGGCCAACGGCCTCAAGGCCAGCGTGGCTGCCGATGAGTTCCTGGAACATGCGACCCAGGAAGCCGAGCACGCCGACAAACTGGCCGAGCGCATCGTGCAGCTGGGCGGCGAGCCGGAATTCAACCCCGACCTGCTGTCGAAGAACTCCCATGCGCAATACGTGGCGGGCAACACCTTGAAGGAAATGGTCTACGAAGACCTGGTGGCCGAGCGGATCGCGGTAGACAGCTACCGCGAGATCATCCAGTACATCGGTGACAAAGACCCGACGACCCGTCGCATCTTCGAAGACATCCTGGCCCAGGAAGAAGAACACGCCGACGATATGGCGGATATTCTGCAAGATCTGTAATAACTAACACCGCAACATACCCCCTGTGGGAGCGGGCTTGCCCGCGATAGCGTGGGATCAGTTGATAAATCATTGACTGATACTCCGCTATCGCGGGCAAGCCCGCACAGTTACTTCACGGTCTTGGGCGCCTTGCCTTCCTTCATCTGTTGCAGCAACGGTGCGCACTCATTGGGCTCGCCACCGCTTGGGGCCACCAAGGCGAGCAAGCCCGCGGCCGGCCCGGCAATCACACCCAAAGCGACCATACCGGCACCGCGCAGGGCTAGCGGGATGGCCTTCACGCCGGCATTGGGCTTGATAAACGGCCCGTTGACATACAGCGGTGAACGCAGGGAGAACAGGCGAAAGCCCTTGGATTCCGGCGTAATGGTCAGGTCCAACTGCTCAGTGGCCATATTCGCGGTGCCATCGATGTAGATGATCGCGTTCTCGGTATCGAACACAAACAACCGCGTGGTCGCCAGGCCCGTCTTGATGCCGAAGTCCGCCGCCGCGCAGTTGATCTTCACTTCCTCGTCGCCGAACAGACGGCCCACCACGTAGTTGCCCACGTTGAGCCCGGCGATTTCCATCAGGCTTCGGCTGATGGCGCCATCGTTGATGAGCATCTTCAGGTCACCGTTGGACGTGCCCAACAGTGCCGCCACCGAGTTACCGCGCCCGGCAATATCGGCATCGCCGTTGAGTTCACCAAAGCTGGTTTTCATCGGCTCGAAGGTGGGGAACAACTGCTTGAGCTTGAAGTTACGCGCCGTGAGTTTGGCGCGGCCCTCCATCGGGGTGGTGCGGCCGTTCAAGCGAATCTGCGCATCGAGCTTGCCACCGGCCACGCCGAAACGCAGGGGTTCGAGGCTCAGTTGGCCGTCGTTGAGCACCAAGTGCGTGTAGAGGTCGGTGAAAGGCAAGTCGGCACTGTGGACGATGCGTTTGCCAGTGAACTCGACGTCAGCATCCATATCGTGCCAACGCTCGGTGCGGAACTCTTCAACCGGCAGCACTTTGGTCGCCGGCTGTTTGCTTTCACCGCCACGGGCTTTTTGCTTGGCGTTGGAGTCCGCGCCGATCAAAGGCGCCAAGTCATCCATCAGCAACTGGTTGGACACCAGCGCGCCGCTGAGCTTGGGCCGTGGCTGGCTGGCGACATAGGCCAGGTCGCCGTGGATGTCGCTGTTGCCGATCTTGCCGTTGAAGTTCTCGTAGCGGAAGGAGGCGCCGCTGGCTTCATGCAGTTTGGCGATCAGATGGCCGTCGGTGGAATAGGCCGGCGAGTCCGGCAGGGTCACGCCGGTCAGCGGGTACAGGTTGCCCAGGCTACTGCCCGACAGTTTCAGGCGCAGGTCCAGGGCGCCGAGGTTCAGCGGGTCGGTCAGAGTGCCGGCCAGAGCGATGCTGGTGTCCGCGATCTTGACCTGGGCTTGCAGCGGGAACGGCTTGGCCGCGTCCTGCAAGGCCAGCAAACCACCGATCTTGCCCGTACCCGCCAGCTTCTGCCCGTGGTACTGGCCTTTGACCTTGAGGCCGAACGCGTAGTCCTGGGGCGCCGAGCCCTTTTCCAGGGCCTTCTTGGCATCGGCGTCGCCGACGATTTCGCCGAAGGGGATCGGCTTGCCCAGTGGGTCGATGATCACATCCAGCTGGGTCTTGAGGCTTTGATCGTCGAGGGTCACATGGCCTTTGTCGAAGCCGATGGCGCCAATGTCCACCACCCAGTTGGACGGTTCGGCGTCGGGGTCCTTGGGGTCGAACTTGAAGGTCCAGTTAGCACGGCCATCCGCCAGGCGCTGCAACTGGGCACTCGGTTCGGTGAGGTCGATGCGCGGGATCACCACACGCTGCACCAGCAAGGCCAGGGGCGAAATGCGCAGCTCAACCTTCTTGAGCGTGACCATCTGCGGTTGTTTCGACCAATCAGGGTTACCCAGGGTCAGGTCTTCGGCAATCACATGGGGCCACGGCACCCAGGCGCGCCAGCCACCTTCATCGGGCTCACGCTGCCACACCACCGCGAGGTTGCCGTTAATGGCGAACGGACGATGCAGCTCTTCGGAAACCTTGGCATTGAGGGGCGGCTTGATGCGGTTCCAGTCGAAGAACACCAACACCAGTACCACGATGGCCATTAACAGAACGAAGCTGGCGCAGCTCCAAGCGACGATTTTACGAGTGCGCGTCATTGCACAGGACTCCTGAATACGACTGGCTGGGCAACAGCCTTTTAAACAGCTTATAGGACTACGACTGGCAAAGTGCCGGGGGGTTTAACGCAACGGCGGATTTAGCCGAAAAAAGCGATTTTCTTGATCAACCAGACCATTTTCCCCATCGGCGACGCACCATTGTTACCCAGGCTCGTGTCGAAAATACCCACATCGGTGCAAACCCGCGGGCTTGAGAGGCTCGATCTAGAGCCTCCGGCGAGAACAATCAATTCTGTTGATTATTACCATTGTGTTTATGAACTTTTATATCGACTTATCAAGGGTAACATTAGCCCTGTACCCACTTTATCGCCCTCCCTAGGAGCAACCATCATGAAACGCCAATTACTCGCTACCGTTCTGTTATCTGTCCTGGCTTCCAGCGCTTTTGCCCTGCCAGCCGCCGAACAGGCCACCCCACAGAACAAAGCTCAAGCCGTGCAAACCAGCCAAACCGTGGCTCGCAGCGGTTCGCAAGAAGACGAAAACCGTGACTACGCCAAAGGCGCCGTAGCTGAAAATGGCTACAACCGTCTGCAAGAGAAAGGTTTGGTCGAAGGCGGTGCCGAACAAGCCAACAAACGCGCCTACACCGAAGGCGTTGCTGAAGGCGGTGCCGACCGTCTGCAAGAACTGCATCAAGCACAGAGCTAAGCCTGTGGTGGCCCAGAAAAAAGCCCGATCTGCCGATCGGGCTTTTGCTTTTATATAGACCGCGTCACGCCCCGCCCCTGCCAAGTTCGACGCCGGCAAAGCGCTTTTGCTAGAGTGCGTCGCTGTACTTGCCGACAAAGCTCATCCGCTCATGCTGCCCCGCGCCGAACAGAAGCAACAGACCCGCCTCGCCCTGATGGACGCAGCCCGCCATCTGATGGAGTGTGGCCGTGGGTTTGGCAGCCTGAGCCTGCGCGAAGTGGCCAAGACCGCGGGTATCGTACCCACCGGTTTCTATCGCCATTTCGCCGACATGGACCAACTTGGGCTGGTATTGGTCAGCGAGGTCGGCCAGACCTTTCGCGCCACGATCCGCCTGGTGCGCCACAACGAATTCGTGATGGGCGGCATCATCGATGCCTCGGTGCGCATCTTTCTCGATGTGGTCTCGGCCAACCGTTCGCAATTTTTGTTTCTGGCCCGCGAACAGTACGGCGGCTGTCTGGCCGTGCGCCAAGCCATTGCCGCCCTGCGCGAAGACATCACCCGCGATTTGGCCGCCGACCTGACGTTGATGCCCAAGTTGCAGCACCTGGATGCGGAAGGTTTGCATGTGATGGCCGACCTGATCGTCAAGAGCGTGTTCGCCACCCTGCCCGATATCATCGACCCACCGGCCCACGCCTTGCCGGCCCACCTCACGCCCCAGGCGAAGATCACCCAACAACTGCGCTTTATCTTTATCGGCCTCAAGCATTGGCAAGGGCTGGGCAGCACCGAATAAAGCAATCAACCCGCCGTGTGGAATCGTTTGGCAGTGGTGTAGTGCTTGTTCCAGTAGCTATTGCTCAATGAATCGATACGAATGGTTTTGCCGGTGCGCGGCGAATGGATGAATTTGCCTTGGCCGATATAAAGGCCGACATGGCTGACCTGGCCGCGCCCGTTGCCTTTGAAAAACACCGCATCCCCAGGCTTCAACGCATTGCGCTTGATGGTCGCCGCCGATGAGCGGTGCATGGCCGTGGTGGTGCGCGGTATCTGGATATTGGCCTGGGTCTTGAACAGGTACACCAGGAAGCTGCTGCAATCAAAGCCCTGCTCTGCAGAAGTGCCGCCCCACTTGTAGGGCGTGCCCAGCAACTCATGGGCGCGGTCGATCACGTCGTCGATGGAGGCCGGCTTGAGGCTTTGCAGCGACGAACCGAAGGTGGCGCGGGGCTGAAAGTTGGCCGATGCCGATGAAATAAAGAAGGTCAGGCTGACCAGGCATATACAGAAAATTGATCGAAGCATGATAAACGTCGCGGTGGCATTAAACAGGGCGCATAGCCTAAAGAACCCTCAAGTAATCTCATGAACTCCAAATCCTCATGATTCGTAGGACAAATCCTAAAAACCGCCTACTGAGAAAAAGATGAAAGAAATTTCATCAAGCTGAGCGCCACCATCAACGCAAAACGCCCTTCGCCGGTGCTATAAACATCGACACGCACCAAATTGATACACGCACCGAATTATCCGACGCCCTATTGAGCAGCATGCCTGCCTGACTACAGGGAATTCCTACTCAATTCCATGATTGGCAAGCCCCTTGCTCTAGGTCTTTCATCGCTCACAGCTGGAAGCTCTCTGATGCTGGTGATACACCGCCGAATCGCCCCCCAAGCCCTCTGGGCCGCCGAGTTGCTGCTCAACTTCGAAGCCCGCAGCAAAAGCCGTCTGCGCTGTTTCAGTGCCGACGGTGAAGACGTCGGCCTGTTTTTGGAGCGGGGCCAGCCGCCCTTGCACGATGGCGAATTCCTACAGGCAGAAGACGGACGCGTCGTACGGGTGTGTGCCCGACCTGAACAACTGCTGCACGTCACCTGCCGCAATGCCTTTGAGCTGACCCGCGCCGCTTATCACCTGGGCAACCGCCATGTGGCCCTGCAAGTCGGTGACGGCTGGCTGCGCCTGCTCGATGACTACGTGCTCAAGGCCATGCTTGAACAGTTAGGCGCCGATGCGCAGACCATAGAAGCGCCGTTTCAACCCGAGCACGGCGCCTATGGCGGTGGCCATCATCACTCACGCCATGGCGATGAAGACTTCAACTACGCGCCCAAGCTGCATCAGTTCGGCGTGCGTCTATGAACCCAGCCTGGGCGCTGCTACGCCTGGCCAGTCCGCAATTGCCGATTGGCGGCTACAGCTATTCCCAGGGCCTGGAAATGGCGGTGGACAACGGCCGCGTACAGGATGCCGCGAGCGCCCGACGCTGGATCAGTGACCAGTTGCTGCTCAACCTGGCGCGTTTCGAAGCGCCGCTGTTGCTCGCCCATTGCCGCGCCGCCGCTGAGCAGGACTGGGCCCAACTGGCGCAGTTGTGCGACGAGCACCGCGCCAGCCGTGAGACCCGCGAGCTGTATCAGGAGAGCCGCCAGATGGGCTACTCCTTGCAACAACTGCTCAACGGCTTGCCGGAACTGGACGACAGCGCCCGTGACTTTCTCGCTCAACGCGACGAACCGCACCTGGCCCTTGGCTGGGCCTTGGCCGCGCGCGCCTGGCACATCAGCCCTGGCGATGCCCTTGCCGCCTGGCTATGGAGCTGGCTGGAAAACCAATTGGCGGTGCTGATGAAAACCCTGCCACTGGGCCAGCAAGCCGCCCAGCGCCTGACCAGCGAACTGCTGCCGCTGCTGCAACAAGCCCAGCAGGATGCCGAACGCATTAACCCTAACCATTTGGGCAGCGCCGCTTTTGGCCTGTCCCTGGCGTGCATGGCCCATGAGCGCCAGTACAGCCGCCTGTTCCGTTCCTGATTGTGGAGAAGCCCATGAACACACAACCCCTGCGCGTCGGTATCGGCGGCCCGGTAGGCTCGGGCAAGACCGCCCTGACCCTGGCCCTGTGCCTGGCGCTGCGCGATCGCTATAACCTGGCGGTGGTCACCAACGACATCTACACCCGCGAAGACGCCGACTTCCTGGTGCGCAACCAGGCCCTGGCGCCGGAGCGCATCATCGGCGTGGAAACCGGTGGCTGCCCGCACACGGCGATTCGCGAAGATGCCTCGATCAACTTGGAGGCCGTGGACCAACTCAACCGCCGTTTTCCCGGCCTGGACCTGATTCTGGTGGAGTCCGGCGGCGACAACCTGTCCGCCACCTTCAGCCCGGAACTGTCGGACCTGACCATCTATGTGATCGATGTGTCTGCGGGCGACAAGCTGCCGCGCAAGGGCGGGCCCGGTATTTGCAAATCCGACCTGCTGGTGATCAACAAGATCGACCTGGCCCCGCTGGTCGGCGCCTCGCTGGAACTGATGAACAGCGACACCCAGCGCATGCGCAACGGCAAACCCTTTGTGTTCAGCAACCAGAAAACCGGGGTCGGCCTGGACGACATCGTCGCCTTCATCGAACGCCAGGGCCTGCTGACCGCCGCCTGATCAACCCATAAGGAACCTGTCCATGAGCTTCAACAAACTCTTCGCCGCTGCCGCGCTGCTACTCGCCCCTGCCCTGGCCTTCGCGCATCCAGGCCACGGCGACAATGGCCTGGTGGCCGGTATCAGCCATCCCTTGGGCGGTCTCGATCACTTGCTGGCCATGCTTGCGGTGGGCCTTTGGGCTGCCCAGCAAAAAGGCGCCGCGCGCTGGGCGCTGCCGTGCACCTTTGTCGGCACCATGCTGATCGGCGGCGTGCTGGGTTTTGAAGGGCTGCAACTGCCCGCGCTGGAAAGCGGGATTGCTGCATCGGTGCTGGCCCTGGGCCTGGCGGTAGCATTGGCGGTGCGGCCACCGCTGTTCGTGGCGGTAGGCGCCACGGCCTTGTTTGCACTGTTTCACGGCGTGGCCCATGGCCTGGAACTGCCGGATATGACCAGCCCTTGGGCGTATGCGGCTGGGTTTGTAGGGGCGACCGCCGTGTTGCACGCTGCGGGTTATGCGGTGGTGCGCTTTTTGCCGGCGGCTGCAGCGCCACTGGTGCGAGTGGCCGGGGCGGCTTCGGCGGCGACTGGGGTTTGGTTGCTGGCGGGCTGAGGAAAAGATCGTTCCCACGCTCCGCGTGGGAATGCAGCCTAGGACGCTCTGCGTCCCAAAGCATGACGCAGAGCGTCATAAAATGCATTCCCACGCAGAGCGTGGGAACGATCAGCCTGCTACCATGCGCGCCTACACCCCTGCCGTGACGACGCCAGCCAATGCCCATCGCTTCCCCCTCTTCCCTGACGCCTGTGCTCACGCACTTCCATGACCTGATCGTGCCGCTCTGGCAAGGCCCGGGCTGGAATGCCGACCTGGCATTGCCCTTTGAGGCCCTGGACGCCGATCACCAGCCACTGCCCCCCCAGCGCTATCGCGCCATGGCCTGCGCCCGGCAGTTGTACCTGTTCGCGAGCCTGATCGGCGAGCCCGGCGCGGCGTTCGCCGAAGAACGTGCAGCGGCGCTGTTTCGCTCCCTGCAACGGCACTTCCATGATGCCGAACACGGTGGCTGGTTCTACAGCATCGACCCTGCCGGCCAACCGCTGGACGAGCGCAAAGACCTCTACACCCACGCCTTCATTATTTTTGCCTGCGCCCATTACTGGGCCAAGGTGCGTGAGCCGCTGGTAGAGTCGGTGCTCAACGCCGCCCTGGAAGTCGTCGCTCAACGCTTTGCCACCGGCGACGGGTTGTACGAGGCAGTACTGGAGCGCAACTGGGCCTCACTCAACGCAGGCCCCTTGCAAAACCCGTTGATGCACCTGGCCGAAGGTTTCCTGGCCACCCTCGCGGTACGTGAGGACGCCCAGGTACAAGCGGCCCTGCTGGCACTGGCGACGGCCATGCAGCAACGCTTCATCGACCGCGAGCACGGCGTGATGATGGAAAAACCTTTGGGCGCTGTGGATAACTGGTTTGAGCCGGGGCACCAGTTCGAATGGTTCTTTTTGCTCGAATCTTCAGCTGTGCTGCGCGGCACCGCGCTGCATGGCTCGCTGACACGGGCATTTGCCTATGCCGAGCACAAGGGTGTGGATAAGTTAAGCGGTGCGGTCAGCGGCATGCTCGCGCTGGATGGCACGGTGCGCGACGGTACCCAACGGATCTGGGCGCAGGCCGAGTACCTGCGGGCACTGACCTTGCGGCCAGGCAGCGAAGCGGTGCTGTTGCGTCAGTTGCAGGCGTTGCAACAGCGCTTTTTGCATGCAAAGGGTTGGCATGAATGCCTGGATGCCGAGGGTAAGGTGAGCCGGCGGGATATGCCTTCGACTACGCCTTATCATTTGGCGACTTGCTATCAGGGCTTGGTCCAGCATCTGGGCTGACCTGCAAGGCCCCATCGCAGGCAAGCCAGCTCCCACATTTTAATGTGCGAACACTATCAACTGTGGGAGCTGGCTTGCCTGCGATAGCCTCACCTCGGTCTAACAGACTTTAGGCAATCCACTTGCGGTCGCCTGTAAAACTGATCGTCAACCACCGCGCCGCATCCGCCGCCCCCAGCCCTGTGGATATCTCTTCACGCAGCCCATCAAGGGTGGCGACGTTATCCACCGGGTAATCCGCCGGCAGCACCACATGAATCTCGATAAACCGCGCGCGCCCGTGCTTCTGCACATAGGACACGTAGTCGTCGAAACCATGCTTGGCCTGCGCCGCGTCCATCACTTCGCGGACCTTGTCGTCCAAATGATCCGGCGCGATGCCCAATACTTCGCGCAACGCTGGGCGCAAAATCTTGAATGCCGGCGCCAGCATGCTCAGGGCCAGCAGGATCAGGATCAACGGGTCGACGTAGACCGCCCACTCGCCATAGCCCTGGGACTTTAGCAACAGCGCGGCCAGGAAGCTGATCAGCAAACCCACCGACAGCATCGCGTCCACCAGCCAGCTGATGTTGTCGAACTGGATCAATGACGACTTGAGTGTGCGATTGCGGTAGCGCACATAGAAGAAGTACGCGAACTCCACGACGGTAAACACCGCCGCATAAATGATCACCAGCCCCAACTCGATTTCGCGCCCGCCATTGATAATGCCGAACACGCCATTGAGGAACGCGTAGATGGCGATCAACAGCAGGAAACTGCCTTCTATCAGCAGCACCATCGGCTCCAGGTGCCAATAGCCGAACTGGAAGCGATCGTTGCTTTTTTTGGCGATCAGCTTGGCCGTGATCAGCATCAACACCTTGATGGCGGTGGCGATCAGCGAGAAAAAGCCGTCGAACAGAATGGATTGGGCGCCGGATATTACACCCGTGACAATCCCGGCGATCGCGACTGCGAACATCAGGATGGTCGATTGTTTGAGCAGTGCCTGCTCACCTCGGTTACTCACATTGCCTCCTGTCAAAACCTTTAAACCGCTGGGTGCGGTGGGGTTTTCAGGCGGGCAGTGTACCTTATGCCGCATTTTGGCCGATTTGACGCCACTGATCGTTCCCACGCTCCGCGTGGGAATGCATCGCGTGACGCTCTGCGTCACCAGCAGAAAGCGGGGCGCAGAGCGCCCCCAGCGGCATTCCCACGCGGAGCGTGGGAACGATCAAGCGATCGGCTTAGCCCTTGGCCCCACGCTCAATCGCAAAACCAGCCCAGGTCTGGCTCACTGGCATCAGCTCCAGGCGGTTGATGTTCACGTGCGCCGGGGTGTTCATCACCCAGAAAATCGTATCGGCAATATCCTGCGGCTGGATCGGCTCGGCCCCGGCATAGGTGGCGTCATAACGCGCCTGGTCACCGCCAAAGCGCACCAGGGAGAACTCGCTCTCACACAGGCCCGGCTCGATGTTGGTCACCCGTACGCCCGTGCCTTGCAGGTCGCAGCGCAGGTTCAGCGAGAACTGCTTCACGAACGCCTTGGAACCGCCATACACATGGCTGCCCGGGTACGGGTAGTTACCAGCGATGGAGCCCAGGTTGATAATCCCGGCGCCTCGGCCATGGGCAATCAGCCGCGGCAACAGCAGGTTGGTGGTGGTCAGCAGGCCCTTGATGTTGGTATCGACCATGGTTTCCCAGTCGTCGAGGTCGCACTTGGGTGCAGGGTCAGTGCCCACGGCGAGACCTGCGTTGTTGATCAGGCCACGCAGCGTGGCGAACGACGGCGGCAAGTTGGCGATGGCCTCCTCCATGCCTTTGCGGTCGCGCACATCCACCACCAGGCCATGCACTTCGGTCTGCTTGGAAAGCTCTTCGACCAAGGCATTCAAGCGCTCGGCACGACGACCGGTGAGCACCAGTTTCCAGCCGGCCTCGGCAAAACGACGGGCACAGGCTTCGCCGAAACCTGAAGTGGCGCCAGTGATAAACAGCGTGTCGGACATGGTGTTCTCCTTACGGGCATCGGGAAAAAAACAGCCAGCAGAATGCCCGTACGCCGCCTTTGCGGCAACCGCTGTGCATACACACGCATGCTTGGCTGATCATTTTTTGATCAATCCGATCAAAGCCTTATAAACCGTGGCTTGTAGCCATATGCGCGCAGGTTATCCACAACTGCGCCCACAGTCTTTGGGGGCAAGTGCAAAAGGCTCAAAGCCGCTGTGCACAAGGGTTGCAGGCGGTTTTAGAAAGTTTTTTGCTTGACCTGAGCGAGCACCTATGTAGCCGCCGACAAATGCAGAAAAACACAACGATGGCTCCAGGCCAGTCATTCCGGCCCCTGCGCGCGTCTTTCCAGAGTTTAGTCACAGACTTATCCACAGGCTGCAATGACTTATTTAGTTCATATACCTGTGTCTTTAAACAGGTTGACAAACCCCTGGTGCGCTGGTGAAAAACACGCTGATCAAAAAACAACCAGCACGCTGCAAGCCACGTCGTTAAAGGCTTCCAGCCAGCTACTCCCACGTTACCCACAGCCGGTTCCACAGTGGATGGGGACAAGTCAAAACTGTGACAAAACAGGGATTTGCGGCGGCTATATGTCGCGCTTTTGAGGTGGGCTGGATTTGTTTTCCACAATTTGGTTGGGCGCTTGTGGACATCGCAAAAACAAATGTGGGAACCGGCTTTGGGTGGGAGCTGGCTTGCCTGCGATGCGGCCACCTCGGTATGTCAGCTAAACCGAGGTGATGCTATCGCGGGCAAGCCCGGCTCCCACATAAGGCCCGGTTCCCACAGGGTTGATGCGCCTGGATCTTAGGTTAGTGACCGCCCAGGTAGGCGTTACGCACGTCCTCGTTCACCAGCAACTCCTTGCCTGTGCCGGTCAGGCGAATCTCACCATTGACCATCACATACGCGCGGTCCGACAGGCGCAGCGCATGGTTGGCGTTCTGCTCCACCAGGAAGATGGTCATACCGGTGGACGCCAGCTCGCGCAGGGTGGAGAAGATCTGCTTCACCACAATCGGTGCCAACCCCAGGCTTGGCTCATCGAGCAACAACAGCTTGGGCCGGCTCATCAGCGCACGGGCGATGGCGAGCATTTGCTGCTCACCACCGGACATGGTCATCGCCCGCTGGTTGCGCCGCTCCTTGAGCCTGGGGAACAGCTCGAACATGCGCTGCATGTCTTCACTGGCGAACTTGTCGCCAATAGGGATGGTGCCCATCAGCAGGTTTTCCTCGACGGTCATGTCGGGGAAAACCCGCCGCCCTTCCGGCGACTGCGCAATGCCGTTGGAGGCGATGTAGTGGGACGACTTGTGAGTAATGTCGACGCCGTTGTAGAGGATCTGCCCAGACTCGGCCCGAGGCTGACCGAAGATCGACATCAGCAACGTTGATTTACCCGCGCCATTGGAGCCGATCAGGCTGACGGTTTCGCCTTCGTTGATGTGCAGCGAGACTTTTTTCAGAGCCTGGATCGGGCCGTAGAACACGTCCAGGTCCTTCATTTCGAGGATAGGTGCACTCATACCAGTTCCTCTTCATCCGCGCCCAGGTAGGCGGCGATCACTTTGGGGTCGTTGCGGATCGCATCCGGGCCGCCTTCGGCGATCACGTTGCCGTGGTCCAGCACCACAATGTGGTCGGAAATACTCATCACCATGCCCATGTCGTGTTCGATCAGCACCACCGTCAGGTCGTGTTCGTCGCGCAGCAGGCGAATCATCGCGCTGAGGGCTTCGGTTTCCTGAGGGTTGAGGCCCGCTGCCGGTTCGTCCAGGCAGATGATCTGCGGCCGCGTGCACATGGCGCGGGCGATCTCCAGGCGGCGCTGCTGGCCGTAGGAGAGCTCGCCGGCCAGGCGGTTGGCGCAGTCCACCAGGTCGACCACTTCCAGCCAGTAGAACGCGCAATCCAGCGCATCGCTTTCGGCCTTGCGGTAGCCCTTGGTATTGAGGATGCCGGCGAGCATGTTGCGGTTGACCCACATGTGTTGGGCCACCAGCAGGTTTTCCAGCACCGACATTTCCTTGAACAGGCGAATGTTCTGGAAGGTGCGCGCAAGGCCGGCGCGGTTCACCAGGTGGGTGCCGCCGAACATCTTGTAGTACACGCGACTGAGGAAGCTTTTCGGCGAGACAAAGTCAGTGGCCTCAAAGCGCTCCCCCAGCAACTGAATGACGTTGGTTTGCTTGCCCCGCACGTTGAGCTCGATCTTGCCGCCGCTGGCTTTGTAGAAGCCAGTGAGGCAGTTGAACACCGTGGTCTTGCCGGCGCCGTTGGGGCCGATCAGGGCGAAGATCGAGTTGCGTTTGACCTGCAGGCTCACATCACTGAGGGCCTTGATGCCCCCAAAGTGCATCATCAGGTGCTCCACGGAGAGGACGACTTCTTTGCTCATGGCGCTACCCCCTTGCGTGGCGTCACACCGGTACGGCTGATGCGAATCAAGCCACGCGGCCTCCAGATCATCATCACCACCATCAACACGCCAAACAGCAGCACACGGTATTCAGAGAAGCTGCGCAGTAATTCAGGCGCCACGGTCAGCACAAACGCGGCGATCACCACGCCGACCGTCGAGCCCATGCCGCCCAACACCACGATGGCGAGGATCAACGCCGACTCGAAGAAGGTAAACGACGACGGGTTGACGAAGCCCTGGTAGCTGGCAAAAAACACCCCGGCCAAACCGGCGGTGGACGCGCCGATGGTGAAGGCTGAGAGTTTGACCAGCACATGGTTCAGGCCCATGGAACGACAGGCGATTTCATCTTCACGCAAGGCTTCCCAAGCGCGACCGACCGGCATACGCGTGAGGCGATGCTTGATGTACAGCACGGCCAGCACCACCAGAAACAGCACGATGTAGATGAACATGAACTTGATGTTGGGGTTGTAATCGATGCCGAAAAACTCGTGAAACGGAATGCCGCCATCCTTCGCACGCTTGCCGAACTCCAGGCCCAGGAAGGTCGGTGACGGCACGGGCATACCGTTCGGGCCACCGGTGAACGACAGCCAGTTGTTGAGCACCAGGCGAATAATTTCACCAAAACCCAGGGTCACGATGGCCAAGTAGTCACCGTGCATTCGCAGCACCGGGAAGCCGAGTATGCACCCCGCCAGCGCCGCCGCGATGGCCGCCAGTGGCAGCACGGTCCAGAAGCCCAGGCCCAGGTATTGATAACCCAGCGCCAGGCCGTAGGCACCGATGGCATAGAACGCCACGTAACCCAGGTCGAGTAGGCCCGCCAGGCCCACCACGATGTTCAGCCCCAGGCCGAGCAACACGTAGATCAGCCCCAGGATTACCACGGTGAGCAGGTACTTGTTGGCAAAGATCGGGAACACGATGGCGATCACGATCAGCGCCGGGATGATCCAGCGCAGCCGCGACTTGTAGTCCGGCGGCAGCACGTGCACGCCGGAGCCACTGCTCTCGAACCCTTGCAGGATCTTCACGCCCTTGGGGGTTTGCAGGAACAGGCTCAAGGCAAAGCGCCCGGCCATGACGATGGCGACCAGCACGGCAACCCGCGCAGGTTCCAGGTTGAAGCTGTAGCCGTCGAGCACCACGCCGACAATCGGGCCGAACACGATCAGCGAAATCAGCCCCGCGAGCACCGTATCGACGACACTTTTCTTGATATCAATGGATTTGGCAGCAGACATGTTTACACCTTCGCCACAAGTGGGCGACCAAGCAGGCCCTGGGGACGGAAAATCAGAATCACCACCAGCAGGGAGAAACTGAACACGTCTTTGTAGTCAGAGTTGATCAACCCCGAGAACAGCGACTCGGAGATACCGAGGATGATCCCGCCCAGCATCGCCCCAGGCAGGGAGCCGATGCCGCCGAGGACCGCCGCGGTAAACGCCTTGATGCCGATGATGAAGCCGGCATAGAAGTCGAAGGTGCCGTAGTTGAGGGTGATCAGCACGCCGGCCAGGGCAGCCATGGCTGCGCCGATGACGAACACGTAGGAGATCACTCGGTCGGTGTTGATGCCCAGGATCGAGGCCATCTTGCGGTCTTGCTGGGTGGCGCGGCACATGCGGCCGAGCTTGGTGTATTTGATGATGTAGGTGAGCAAGGCCATGCCGGCGAACGCCGCCACGAGGATGAACACTTTGGTGTAGGTCAGTTGCACGAACCCGGTGCCGATATCGACGCGCCAGGCGCCGGCCAGCAGGGTGGGAATGCCTTGTTGCTTGGCGCCCTGGGCGATCTGCGCGTAGTTCTGCAGGATCAGCGAGATACCGATGGCGCTGATCAGCGGTGCCAGGCGGGTGGAGTTACGCAGGGGTTTGTAGGCGACACGCTCAATCACCCAACCGTACACGCCAGTGACGACCACGGTGAAGATCAAGGTACCGAGAA
Organism: Pseudomonas sp. B2021; assembly: GCF_018135665.1. NCBI lineage: Bacteria > Pseudomonadati > Pseudomonadota > Gammaproteobacteria > Pseudomonadales > Pseudomonadaceae > Pseudomonas > Pseudomonas sp. B2021. The sequence continues at coordinate 809,191 of NZ_SMOF01000001.1, read as the reverse complement.
TGAGCAGCGGGAAGGATTCGATGCCGAAGTAAGCCAGCAGTGCCAGACTGATCGCCGCGAGGTAAGCGGAAATCATATAAACCTCGCCGTGGGCGAAGTTGATCATGCCAATGATGCCATAGACCATTGTGTAGCCGATGGCGATCAGGCCATAGACCGACCCGAGGGTCAGGCCGTTGACCAGTTGCTGCAGGAAAATACCATCCATAACGCAATCTCACGCGGTGAGCACCTGCACACCTGGGGGTGTGCGGCGCTTCTGGAGGAAAAGACAGGTTTGTTGCAATAGAGCAGGCAACCTGGCCCTCTGTGGGAGCTGGCTTGCCTGCGATAGCGGTTTCACATTCAACACAGGTGTTGGTATTGAGGCCGTCATCGCGGGCAAGCCCGGCTCCCACAGAGATCGAGGTGTTCAAGCCGTCGCGTTATTACTTCTGCTTTTCCAACTGATGGTATTTGCCGTCTTTGTCCCACTGGTAAACCACGTAGTCAGAGACTTTCAGATCGCCCTTGGCATCCCAGGCTTTTTCGCCCATGACGGTTTTAACCGGGTTAGCCTTCAACCACTTGGCAGCATCCTCGCCCTTGTTGGACTTGGCACCGTTGAAACCGGCGGCCAGGGCCTGGATCGAGGCGTAGGCGTACAGAGTGTAGCCTTCAGGCTCGGTGCCGTTTTTGCGGAACTCTTCCACCACGGTCTTGCTGTCTGGCAGTAGGCGCGGGTCGGCGCCGAAGGTCATGTACACGCCATCGACGTACTGCGCACCACCTGCGGTGGCTACCAGTTCGTCGGTGACCACGCCGTCATCGGACATGAACTTGACGTCTTTCAAGCCCGCTTCGCGGATCTGGCGCACCAATGGGCCGGCTTCCGGGTGCAGGCCGCCGAAGTACACGACGTCGGCGCCCAGGGAACGGATTTTGGTGACCAGGGCGCTGAAGTCTTTCTCGCCACGGGTCAGGCCCTCTTCCAGCACCGGCTTGACGCCGCGCTTGGTCAGTTGGGCTGCGGTGGCGTCGGCCAGGCCTTTGCCGTAGGTGTCCTTGTCGTTGATCACCGCGACTTTCTTGCCTTTGAGCACGTCGACGATGTAGTCGCCGGCGACGATGCCTTGTTGGTCGTCACGCCCGCACATACGGAACATGGCGCCCAGGCCGCGTTCGGTCACTTGTGGGTTGGTGGAGCCTGGGGTGATGGCGATGATGCCTGCTTCGTCGTAAACCTCCGACGCCGGGATGGTGTTGGATGAGCAGAAGTGCCCGACCACACCGATCACTTTGTCCTGGTCGGCCAGGCGGTTGGCCACGGCCACGGCCTGCTTGGGTTCACAGGCGTCATCGCCCGCCACCAGCTTGATCTGCTCGCCGTTGATGCCGCCGGCCTTGTTGATAACGTCGGCTGCCGCCTGGGCACCCTTCATGTACTGCTCACCGAAAGCGGCGTTGGCACCCGTCATCGGGCCCGCCACACCAATTTTCACATCAGCTTGAACAAACGTAGAAACACCCAGCGCCGCAGCAACGGCGAGGGCCAGAAAACCTTTCTTGTAAAACGTCTGGGACATGAGTGGTGCTCCGATATTTTTGATTTTTGGCACGACAACTTGCATTCAAACCTTTCACCGAAAGCTCAGAGCAAGCCGCGTGCCATTACGTTTTTATTCTTCAAAAAGACACGGTGTCATTGTTATTACAGGCGTTTCGACGCCTTTTGCCAGGACGTGCAACCGTCTAGCGTCTACAGGTGCAACCAACACTGCAAAAAAGTACAACCCTGGCAGGTCGCACCTGCAACCACAGGCATAAACGACAGTTCCTACAGCTGTAACAACGTGCGTAACGGAACTGCACATTTACAGTGCGTGATTGCTACGACTTGCACCAATACAGATGGGTAGCCTGCTAAGAAAATGCAGGCTTCTGAGGGGTATTTCGCTGATCAGATCACGATCCTCAGGCATTGCCCGGCGTGATAGAGCGAGAAGCCGGCTTCATACAGGCAACTGCGCAGGCCTACCCCGGCCAGGGGCTGCATAGGGGCAAAGGGGATCGGCAAGGCTTGGGGATCCTGGTGACACAGGTAGTCGGCAAACGCCTTGCCCACCACGCTGCCGGTGGTCACCCCGCGCCCGTTATAACCGGTAACCGCCACCAGGCCGGGGGCCGGTTCGAACAGGCGCATCAAGTGGTCAGGGGTGAACGCGATGCAGCCGGTCCAGGTGTATTCCCATTGCACCGGTTTGAGGTACGGGAAGTAGTGTTGCTGCACCCGATCGGCCCACGCTTTGAGAAACCATGCCGGTTTCTGGTTGCCATTGCCCAGGCTGCCGAGCAACAGGCGGCCATCGGCATCGCGGCGAATACTGCTCAGGACCTGGCGGGTGTCCCATGAGCCTTGGCCGCCGGGGAGGATTTGCTTGGCCGCGTCATCGGTCAGCGGCGCCGAGGCCACCTGGTAGTAATAGCCGGGGAAGAAGTTACGCCGCAGCTCGGTCCATTCGCCCTCGGTGTAAGCATTGGAGGCGATCACCACCTGCGCGGCCTGCACCGCGCCCTCGGCAGTCTGTACCGACCAATCGGCGCCTTGGCGCTCAAGCTGGGTGACCGGCGAATGATCGAACAATTGCCCGCCCAGCCCCACGGCGGCATTCGCCAACCCCGTGGTATAGGCCATGGGGTTCAAGGTGCCGGCGCGCCGATCCAGCAATGCGGCGGCGATTTTGCGGGTACCGGTGGCGTGCTCGCAGGCCTGGCCGGTGAGTAACTCAACCGGCGCGCCACGGCGTTTCCACTGCTGCTCACGGCTGCGCAAGTCCGCCTCGCCACGGGCGTTGTGCGCCATGTGCAAGGTGCCTTCACGGCGCAATTGGCAGTCGATGTTGTACTTGTCGATCAGGCTGAACACCAGGGACGGCGCCGCACCCAACATGCGGTTGAGCTGGCTGCCCACCGCCGTACCGAAACCGGCCTCGATCTCGTCCGGTGGAATCCACAGGCCGGCATTGACCAGCCCGACGTTGCGCCCCGAACCGCCGTGGCCGGTGCGATGGGCCTCCAGTACGGCGACGCTTTTACCCTGTTCCAGCAAATGAATGGCCGCCGACAAACCGGTGATGCCGGCGCCGATCACGCACACATCCACCTTGACCGCGCCCTTGAGCGCGGCTCGGTTCGGGCGGCCTGGGGTGAGGTGTTCCCATAAACATGTTTCGCGCAGTGCCATTGCCAGACTCCGGGATGAATTCACCACCGCTCGTTCCCACGCTCTGCGTGGGAATGTAGCCTTGGACGCTCCGCGTCCGCATTGTCGTGACGCGGAGCGTCACAGAATGCGTTCCCACGCAGAGCGTGGGAACGATCAGTCTGGTCAGTCGAACGTGATGCCTTGTGCCAACGGCAGTTCCAGCGAGTAGTTCACGGTATTGGTCTGCCTGCGCATATACCCGCGCCACGCATCCGAGCCCGATTCACGCCCGCCGCCGGTTTCTTTTTCACCCCCGAACGCGCCACCGATCTCCGCGCCGCTCGGGCCGATGTTGACGTTGGCGATGCCACAGTCGCTGCCCACCGCCGACATGAACTGCTCGGCCTCACGCACGTCGGTGGTGAAGATGCAGGACGACAAGCCTTGCGGCACGGCGTTGTTCAGGCGCAGGGCTTCGGCGAAGTCGGTGTAGCCGACCACGTAAAGAATCGGCGCGAAGGTTTCGCTGCACACCACGTCGCTTTGCTCGGGCATTTCCACGATGGCCGGCGATACGTAATAGGCGTTGGGGAATGTGTCTTGCAGTTGGCGCTTGCCGCCGAACACCTTGCCGCCTTCGCTCAAGGCTTGCTCAAGGGCGTCCTGCATGTTGTCGAAGCTGTGCTTGTCGATCAGCGGGCCGATCAGGTTGCCTTCCAGCGGGTGGCCGATGCGCACCTTGGAATAGGCGGCCTTGAGGCGGGTGACGATTTCTTCCTTGACCGACTCATGGGCGATCAGCCGGCGCAGGGTGGTGCAGCGTTGGCCGGCGGTGCCCACTGCGCTGAACAGGATGGCGCGTACGGCCATGTCCAGGTCGGCGCTTGGGCCGAGGATCATCGCGTTGTTGCCGCCCAGCTCAAGAATGCTGCGGGCGAAACGCGCGGCGACTTTGGGTGCCACTTCACGGCCCATGCGCGTGCTGCCGGTGGCGCTGATCAGGGCGACGCGCGGGTCATCCACCAGCGCAGCGCCGGCGTCGCGGCCGCCAATGATCACTTGGCTGAGATACTCAGGGGCACCGTCGAATTTCTTCAGTACGCGCTCGAACAAGGCCTGGCAGGCCAGCGCGGTGAGCGGGGTTTTTTCCGACGGTTTCCAGATCACCGCGTTGCCGCACACCAAGGCCAGCGCAGTGTTCCACGCCCACACGGCCACCGGGAAGTTGAAGGCGCTGATCACGCCGACCACGCCCAGCGGGTGCCAGGTTTCGCGCATATGGTGGCCTGGGCGCTCGGAGGCGATGGTCAAGCCGTACAGCTGACGCGACAGGCCCACGGCGAAGTCGCAGATGTCGATCATTTCCTGCACTTCACCCAAGCCTTCCTGGGTGATTTTGCCGGCCTCCCAGGAAACGAGTTCACCCAGGTCGGCCTTGTATTCGCGCAATACGTCGCCGAACTGGCGCACCAGCTCGCCACGTCGCGGTGCCGGCACCTTGCGCCAGGCCTCGAATGCATGCTCGGCGCGACTGACCTGTTGCTCCACCTCGGCGGCGCCTTCCCAATGGACACTGCCGATACGGCTGCCATCAATCGGTGAATGCACGGGTTGTTTCCCGGCCTGGTACAGCGCCGGGTTTACCCCGAGACGATCAAGCAATGCGGCAACCATGGGTCACTCCTTCAAATCTGCATACAAAAATTCGCGCCGCAATACGCACGGCGATCCTGGCCCTATTTGTAGCTGGCCCAAGACTTGCCAACAAACGACGATTAGGCGAGATATCATTCCCTTTATTCATGCAAAGAATAAAAAGAGGCATGCCGTGCTGAACAAAAGACATTTGCCCTCGATCACCGCCCTGCAGTGTTTCGAAGCGGCCACCCGCCACCTGAGCTTCACCCGCGCCGCCGAGGAACTGAACCTCACCCAAAGCGCGGTGAGCAAACAGGTGGCGCAGTTGGAAGAACTGTTGCAACACCTGCTGTTTCGCCGCGTGCGCCGGCGCTTGCAGATGACCCCGGCGGGCGACCTGTACCTGGTGGAAGTGCGCAAGATCCTCACCCAGGTGGAAATGTCCACCCACTACCTGCGCTCCTACGGGGGCGAAACCGAAGTGCTGCGCGTGTCCACGCCCTACACCTTCGGAGCACGCTGGCTGGTGCCGCGCCTCAAAGGCTGGCGTTTGCGCCACCCGCAGATCCACCTGGACCTGTGCAACGAACAGGACCCGGACGAGTTACTGCAAGGCAAGGCCGACATGGCGTTCTATTTCGGCCAGGGCGCACGCCCTGGCACCGAGAGCCTGAAACTGTTCAGTGAAGAGCTGGTACCGGTGTGTTCGCCCGACAGCCTGCCCGCCCAGCCTTTCACCGACCCCACGCAACTGAGCGACCTGGTGCTGCTGCAAAACGCCTCGCGGCCTCAGGGCTGGCATGACTGGTTCGCCAGCCAGGGCTTTCATACCGAGCACAGTTACCACGGGCCGCGGTTCGACACGTTCTACATGTGCATCCGTGCGGCGCAGGTGGGGTGCGGCGTGGCGCTGTTGCCGCGCTTTCTGGTGGAGGAGGAATTGGCCGAGGGCAAGCTGGTGATTCCCTGGCAGCATGGGATGCCCAGCCAGGATGCTTATTACCTGGCGTATCCTGAGCATTCGGCGGAGGTGCCCAAGGTGCGCGAATTTGTGAAGTGGATGATGGAGCAGGTGCTTTAGCGCCTGGAGAATCGCCATCGCAGGCAAGCCAGCTCCCACCGTTTGGAACGCATTTCAAAGGTGGGAGCTGGCTTGCCTGCGATGGCGCCAGTGGCCTTACTGAAAAAATCACTGGCAATCCCCCACAGGTCTATGCGCCACTAACCCCCTTCCTCAATTGCGCGTAAAGGCCGGCCTCCATCGCCGACCCGTCTGGAGATTCCCGTTATGAGCGAGAGTGTGTTTGCCGATCGCATCGTGCAGAACCTGCTCGACACCGACTTCTACAAGCTGACCATGATGCAGGCGGTGCTGCACAACTACCCGAACGTGGAAGTTGAATGGGAGTTTCGTTGCCGTAACAGTGAAGACCTGCGTCCTTACCTGGCGGAGATCCGTTACCAGATCGAGCGCCTCGCCGAGCTGAGCCTGAGCCCCGATCAACTGGGGTTCCTGGAACGCATCAGCTTTATGAAGCCGGATTTTCTGCGCTTCCTCGGGCTGTTTCGCTTCAACCTGCGGTATGTGCAAACCGGCATCGAGAACGGCGAGTTGTTTATCCGCCTGCGCGGACCGTGGCTGCATGTGATCCTGTTTGAAGTGCCGATGCTGGCCATCGTCAGCGAGGTGCGTAACCGCTACCGCTACCAGACCGTGATCCTTGAACAGGCCCGCGAGCAGCTGTATCGCAAGTTCGACTGGCTGACCGCCAATGCCAGCAGCGACGAGCTGTCGGAGCTGCAAGTGGCGGATTTCGGCACGCGCCGGCGCTTTTCCTACCGGGTGCAAGAGGAAGTGGTCAGCGTGCTCAAGCACGATTTCCCTGGGCGCTTTGTCGGCACCAGCAACGTGCACCTGGCGCGCGAATTCGATATGAAGCCGCTGGGCACCATGGCCCATGAGTGGATCATGGCCCACCAGCAACTCGGCCCGCGCCTGATCGACAGCCAGATCGCCGCGCTTGATTGTTGGGTGCGCGAGTACCGTGGCCTGCTGGGTATCGCCCTCACCGATTGCATCACCACCGACGCGTTCCTGGGCGACTTCGACTTGTACTTCGCCAAGCTGTTCGACGGCCTGCGCCATGACTCCGGCGATCCAATCCAGTGGGCGGAAAAAGCCATCGCTCACTACCACAAGCTGGGCATCGAACCGATGAGCAAGACCCTGGTGTTCTCCGACAGTCTGACATTGCCCAAGGCGTTGGAAATATTCCGCGCATTGCGTGGTCGCATTAATGTGAGCTTTGGCATCGGCACCAACCTGACCTGTGATATTCCAGGGGTGGAACCGATGAGCATCGTGCTTAAAATGACCGCCTGCAATGGCCAGCCCGTCGCGAAGATCTCCGATGAAGCGGGCAAGACCCATTGCACCGACCCGAATTTTGTCGCCTATTTGCGTCACGTTTTCAAAGTACCTGCCCTATCCAGCAAGGAGTGAATCATGCAAGCCGTACAGCGTGAGATTGCGCAACAGCTCAAGGTGCAAGCCCCGTTCAAAGACCAGGCCGCACTCGAAGCCGAAGTTGCCCGGCGCGTGGCCTTTATCCAGGACTGCCTGCGCAATTCCGGGCTCAAGACCCTGGTGCTCGGCATCAGTGGCGGTGTCGATTCCCTGACCGCAGGCCTCTTGGCCCAACGTGCGATGCAGGAACTGCGCGCCAGCACCGGTGATGAGGCGTACCGTTTTATCGCCGTGCGCCTGCCCTACGAAACCCAGTTCGACGAACACGACGCCCAGGCTTGCGTGGACTTTATCGAGCCGGACGAACGCCACACCGTGAACATCGGCCCGGCAGTAAAAGCCCTGGCCAATGAAGTGGCCGCCTTTGAAGGCAAGGCCGCGGCGTCCCGTGACTTCGTGCTGGGCAATACCAAGGCGCGCATGCGCATGGTGGCCCAGTACACCATCGCCGGCGCGGCGGGCGGCCTGGTGATCGGCACCGACCATGCGGCAGAAGCGGTGATGGGCTTTTTCACCAAGTTCGGTGACGGGGCCTGTGACCTGGCGCCGTTGAGCGGGCTGGTGAAGCACCAGGTGCGTGCCATTGCCCGCCACTTTGGCGCGCCGGAATCGCTGGTGGAGAAGGTGCCGACCGCTGACCTGGAAGACCTGTCGCCGGGCAAGCCGGACGAGGCGTCACATGGGGTGACCTATGCCGAGATCGATGCGTTCCTGCAGGGTGAGCCGGTGCGTGAAGAGGCGTTCAAGATTATCTGCGATACCTATCGCAAGACTGAGCACAAGCGGGTGATGCCGTTTGCGCCTTGAGGTGAACCTGATCGTTTTACATTGATTGTCAGATCACCATCGCAGGCAAGCCAGCTCCCACACTTGACCGGATTCCAACATGGGAATGCGGTCGAATGTGGGAGCTGGCTTGCCTGCGATGAACGATAACGCGGTCTTACTTCAGAACCACAGCACCTTTCATCATCGAGATGTGGCCTGGGAACGAGCAGAAGAAGCTGTATTTCTCATCGGCCTTCAGCTTGGAGACGTCGAAGGTCACCGAGTCTTTCTCGCCAGCACCGATGATCTTGGTGTGGGCGATGATGCGCTCATCACCGGCTTTCAGGTAATCCTTGTCGATCCCCGCAGCCATACCGTCGGTTGCCACCGGTTGCATATTGGCGTCGGTGGTCAGCACCCAGTTATGCCCCATCACGTTTTTCGGCAGGTTGCCCGAGTGAGTCAGCTCAACGGTGAACTGCTTGCAGCTCTTGTCGATGGTGATTTCTTTGGTGTTGAAAGACATCTGGTCAGTGGAGTCGACAGTGACCTTGCACTCTGCAGCAAGCAACTGGCCGCTCGCCAGAGTCAGCAGGGAAACAGCAACGAGTTTGGCAAACATGTGAATCTCCAAGGCAGGGTTTTAAAAACGCGGATTGCGGTAGGGTGCCTCAATCAGGCTTGAGTTCTTATGATCTGAATCAACAGATTGTATACAACTTTAGGCTATCAGCTTCATCAACACAATCAACCAGCCAAACTGCCGCACCCTGATTATGATCGGCCCATCACTCACGGAGTTCATGCCATGCACCTTCATCACCTGTTCAACGGGCTTCTGGCTGCCTACGCCTGCGGTAAGTGAAAGCAAAGGGCACCCTGAAGCTGCTACCATGACGACCCGAGGCAGCTGCGCGCCGCCCACCCTCACCTTCGACCCTAGAGGATCGCCCATGGCCAAACCTAATTACTCCTTCGCCAAACGTCAGAGAGACTTGGCCAAGGAACAGAAGAAAGAGGAAAAGCTGCAACGCAAGAAAGCCGCTGCAGACGAAGAAGCCGGTGCGCTGAACCCGGATGCCGAAGGTGAAGCGGCAACTGACGAGACCGAAACCCCGAAAGACCCAGCTGAATGATCGTTCCCACGCTCCGCGTGGGAATGCAGCCCCGGACGCTCCGCGTCCCGCACCAGGCTTGAAGCCAGCGCAAGGGTGACGCAGAGCGTCACAGCAGGCATTCCCACGCAGAGCGTGGGAATGATCGTTTTTCATTCCAGCGGCATCACCGTCACCCGCACCTCCGGGTCGTGGCTGCCTCCCCCCAGAATCACCCCCCGCAACGGCGACACATCGGAAAAGTCCCGGCCCCAGGCCAGGGTGATGTGCTCCAGCGCCGGCTGCACATTGTTGGTCGGGTCAAAATCCACCCAGCCTGATACCGGGCAAAACACCGAGACCCACGCATGGGACGCATCCGCGCCAATCAGCCGTGGTTGGCCGGGCGGTGGCTGGGTGAGCAGGTAGCCGCTGATATAGCGCGCCGCCAGGCCACGGGAACGCAGGCAGGCAAGCATCAGGTGAGCGAAGTCCTGGCACACGCCGCGACGGCGCTCCAGCACTTCCACCAGCGGTGTGGCGACCTGGGTGGCTTCGGCATCGAAGGTAAATTCGCTGAAGATCTTCTCCATCAATGCCTGCGTGCCCAGCAGTAAAGGCTCGCCGGGCGGGAAGCAGCTTTCGGAGAACTCGACGAAGGTTTTCTTCAGATGCACATAGGGCGACTCGAAGCGATAGCGGCAGGCTTCGATCAGCTCGGCGCTCAGGGGCTGGCTGCTGTAGGTCAGGCTGTCACGGGTGTGGTCCCAGGGCGGCGATCGCTGAAAGTCCAAAACAGGCCGCGCCAGCACTTCCACGGTGAGCCCGGCGTTCACCAGCAATTCATCATGGGGCCGTTCGAACGCCAAGCGAGTGATCGGGTTGCCGAACACGTCCAGCTCATCGCGGCGCGAGGTGGGTTCCGGGCTGATATCCAACTGCTGCCAGGTGCACTTCTGCCAGGCGCACGGCCTTGGCCAGAGGTGCGCCAGTTGCTGGGCCAGGGACACCGGGCTGTCGTAGTGGTAATGGGTATCGTGGAAAATCTGATAGCGCGCGCTCATTACACCGACACCGTTTGCTGACTGACATCATCGACGTGGGCAAAATGGCGCAACGCCAGGCGATCCGACACTTGCCCGCTTTCATCGGCCACCGCTTGCAGCAAGTCGGCCAGACCATCCAGGGCGGCACGCACGCTGGTTTCGCCAAACAGGCCGTTCTCCAGGCAGCCCAGGTCAAAGCGCGCCAGGCGCTCGACCAAAGGCGCCAGCCCGGTTTCACGGGGCACGCCAAAATCATCATTGAGACGGCGCAGGGTGCGGCTCACCAACTTGAGCTGGAACAGCACCGCATGGGGGTTCTGTTCGTCGAGCAGCAGCAGGTCGAGCACCGGGATCAACTGCGGCACTGCCAGGTAGCGCGAGCGGTAGGTGATGCTGCTGTTGCCCAGCTCCAGCAACCATTCCAGCCCGGCCTGATCGAATACCGCCACGCCGCGCAGGAACGCCGCAAGGCTGCTGCTCAGAAATTGCAGACGCTCGATACGCCGGCCCATCATCAAGAAGCGCCAGCCTTCATCGCGGGTCATGTCGTCCAGGGCAAACCCCGACAGCGCCGCCAGGGACATCACTAAGCGGTTGAGAAAGTCGAGCAGCTCGCCAAAGTCCGCAGCGTCGCTTTCCAGCTCAATGGCTTCGCGTTGCAACTCCACCAGGGCCTGCCAGTTTTCCCGGGACAACTTACCGCGCACCTGGGACGCCGCCCACTGCAAGCGCTGCAAATTGGCGCGCAGGCTTGAAGGCCAGTCATCACCCAGCAAGGCCGCGAGCAGACGCTCCGGCAACTCGCCCTCCTCCGGCAACAGGCGCAGGCTTTCGCCGAGTTCGACGGCGGCCTGCAGCGCCAGCGGATCATCGCCATCGACATACCGCGCCAGTACGATACGCAGCCAGCGCGCACTGTCGTCGCAGCGCTCGCAGTAACGACCGAACCAGAACAGGTTTTCCACCACGCGCGAGGGCAGATAGGGATCGCGGCGCACCAGGTCATAGGCGCCAATGGTGCGTTGGGCGCGCCACTGCTCGCCACCCGGCGCGCGTTCGCCGAGCACCCAGGTGTCCTTGCTCGCCCCGCCGCGCTGCATCGACACCACTTCGGCATCAGCGTCGGCCGCCACGCGGGTCAGGCCGCCGGGCAGCACCCGATAACCGTCTTCACTGGCCACGGCGTAGACACGCATGCCAATGGCACGGTGTTGCAGGTGGTCATCCACGGTGTGCCAGACCGGCGCCTGAGACAGTTGCGCCAACTCTTGGGCGACATAGGCATAGGGCCGCGCACGCATGCGTTCGGCCAGGGCCTGGCGCTGTTCGTCATCAAGGTCGCGACCAAACACCGGGGCGAAACTTTGTGAGGGGAATGCCGGCTTGATCAACAGCTCCGGCAGCTTCTCCAGGGCTTCGGCAAGCACCGGCGCTTCGCCGCACCACCAGGTGGCAATCGACGGCAGGATCAAGGCTTCACCGAATAAAAATTCGTTGATCTTGGGCAAAAAGCCCAGCAACCCCGGGGATTCCAGCACACCACTGCCCAAGGCATTGGCCACCAGCACATTGCCTTGGCGCACGGCGTCGAGCAGGCCCGGCACGCCGAGCGCCGAGTCGGTGCGCAGCTCCAGCGGGTCGCAGAAATCATCATCAAGGCGACGCATGATCGCGTGTACCCGGCGCAGGCCGCTGAGGGTTTTCAGGAACACGGTGCTGTCGCGCACGGTGAGGTCGCCGCCCTCGACCAAGGGGTAGCCGAGCTGGCGCGCCAGGTACAGGTGTTCGAAATAGCTTTCGTTGAAACGCCCCGGCGTGAGCAACACGATCAGTGGCGGCTGGTCATCGCCAGGGGCCTGGCGCGCCAGGGTTTCCTGCAACGTGCGAAAGAACCCGGTGAGGTGCTGCACCTGCATATCCCGGTAAAGGTCCGGGAAGGCGCGGGACACGATGGTGCGGTTTTCCAGGGCGTAGCCGGCGCCCGACGGGGCTTGGGTGCGGTCGGCGGTGACCCACCAGCGGCCATCCGGGGTACGCGCCAGGTCGACCGCGTACAGATGCAGGAACGCACCGTCGGGCGGCTGGATACCCTGGCACGGCCACAGAAAATTGTTATGCCCGAACACCAGTTCGGCCGGCAGCAAGCCTTCTTTGATCAGGCGCTGCGGGCCATACAGGTCGGCCAGCACCGCATTGAGCAGGCGCGCACGCTGGGCGATGCCGGCCGACAGTTGCTGCCATTCCTCGGCGGCCAGCACATGGGGCAACAGGTCCAGCTCCCAGGGGCGATCGGCACCCTTGGGGTCGGCGTAGACGTTGTAAGTCACGCCGTTTTCCTGGATCTGGCGCGTCAGCAACGCCTGGCGCTGGGCCAGTTGTGCGGGCGTGCTGCGTTGCAGGTGATCGAACAAGCGTCGCCAATGGGCACGCACCGCGCCGCTGGCATCCAGCAGTTCGTGATAGGTGCCCGCGGTCAGCGGGTAACGGTCGAGCAAGTCGGACATGGAACGCTCGGCAGAGGCAAGGGAAGTCAGGTTAACTCAAATTCACTGCGATCCAATGTGGGAGCTGGCTTGCCTGCGATAGCGGTGTATCAGTCACCAGAATTATCGACTGAACCACCGCTATCGCAGGCAAGCCAGCTCCCACACTTAAATCATGTTCATTCCTTATTTTTTTTGAAACGCCGCAAATCCAGCGTCATTGGCAATTCATCGTTTACCGTTACAGTCGGCACTGGCAGCTTGCCCGGGCTATGCCCCAAGCGGAAAAACCGCGCCATGCGCCGGCTCTCCGCCTCATTGGCATTCACCGGCAGGCTGTCGTAATTGCGCCCGCCCGGGTGCGCCACATGGTATTGGCAGCCGCCCAACGAACGCTGCATCCAGGTGTCGAGCAGGTCAAATACCAGCGGCGCATGCACGGGGATGGTCGGTTGCAGGCAGTTGGCCGGCTGCCAGGCGCGGTAACGCACGCCCGCCACGAACTCGCCGACGCGGCCGGTCGCTTGCAGCGGCACCGGCACGCCATTGCAGGTCAGCAGGTAGCGTTGCGGTGGCAACCCGCTCAACTTCACTTGCAGGCGCTCCAGGGACGAATCCACATAACGCACCGCGCCCCCCACAGCGCCCTCCTCGCCCAGCACGTGCCAAGGCTCCAAGGCCTGGCGCAGTTCCAGTTCGATACCGCTGACGGCGTAGTCGCCCACCTTGGGGAAACGGAACTCCAGGTGCGCCGCGAACCATTCGGCACGCAGCGGATAGCCGGCCGCGTTCAGCTCGACGATCACGTCGGCAAAGTCCTGCTCGATAAAGTGCGGCAACAGGAAACGGTCATGCAGCTCAGTGCCCCAGCGCGCCAGCTTCGGCGGCGCATAGGGCTCGCGCCAGAACCGCGCGACCAGCGCCCGCAGCAACAACTGCTGGGTCAGGCTCATGCGCGCATGGGGCGGCATTTCAAAGGCGCGCAGTTCCAGCAGCCCCAGGCGGCCAGTGGCGCCGTCCGGTGAGTAAAGTTTGTCGATACAGAATTCGGCGCGATGGGTATTACCCGTCACGTCGATCAGCAGGTTGCGCAACAGGCGGTCCACCAGCCACGGCGGGCACTCCTCGCCTGGCTCCGGCATCTGCGCGAAGGCGATTTCCAGTTCATACAGCGCATCGTTGCGCGCCTCATCTACCCGGGGCGCCTGGGAGGTGGGGCCGATAAACAGGCCGGAGAACAAATAGGACAACGACGGGTGGTTGTGCCAGTAGCTGATCAGGCTGCGTAGCAGGTCCGGCCGGCGCAGGAAGGGCGAATCCTTGGGCGTCGCGCCGCCGAGCACGAAGTGGTTACCGCCACCGGTGCCGGTATGGCGCCCGTCGATCATGAACTTCTCGGTGGTCAGGCGGGTTTGCCGTGCCTCTTCGTAGAGGAATTCGGTGCGTTCCACCAACTCGTCCCAGGTGGCGGATGGCTGTACGTTGACCTCAATGACACCGGGATCTGGCGTGACGCGGAAATTGCTCAGGCGCGTATCCGCTGGCGGCTCGTAGCCTTCTAGCAGTACCGGGCAATGCAGCTCTTCGGCGGTGGCCTCAATGGCAGTCACCAGCTCCAGGTAATCCTCGACGCGCTCCAGCGGCGGCATAAACAGATACAGGCGCCCTTCCCGTGCTTCGGCGCACAGCGCGGTACGGGTCAGCCAGTCGGCGGACTCGTCAATCTTGGGCACACGATCATCAACCGGCGCGGGCTCGCCATGGTTTTGCAACTGGGCGCTGGTCGGCAGATCCGGCTGATCCTGGTTAGGGTCGGTCGGATGCACAAACGGATACTCCGCCGCAGTCACCCAGGGCTGCGAGGCGAGCGGCAGGCGATAGCCCAGCGGCGAATCCCCCGGCACCAGGCGGCAATGGTTATCGCGCAGGTACCAACGCCCACTCTGCCAGCGGTCATTGGCCGCAGTACGTGCCAGCGGCAGCACCTGGCCGATGACTTTATCCAGGCCCTGGCTGAACACTTTACGCAGGCGTTCACGCTCCAGGTCGTCGCTCAGGCGCGGGTCCTGGGCAGTGACGTTCTGGGGCAGCGCCCCTTCGCGCCATAGGTAGTAGAAATTGTCTTCGAACGCCGGGAACACAAAGCGCGCCGGTAGTTTGAGGCGCTCGGCGACGCTGGCCAGGAAACGCCCGGCCATCACCCCATCGGCGCCATAGTCCTCTTGCTCATCGGCAATCAGCGCACTGTTGTGCCAGATCGGCACGCCGTCGCGGCGCCAGTAGCAATTGAGCGACCAGCGCGGCAGTTGCTCGCCGGGGTACCACTTGCCTTGGCCGAAATGCACCAGGCCCTTGGGCGCATAGTGCTGGCGCAGGCGCTGGAACAGCTCGGCCGACAGGCGACGCTTGTCCGGGCCCAGGGCTGCGGTGTTCCACTCGGCACCGTCGGGGTCGTCGATAGAGACGAAGGTTGGCTCGCCGCCCATGGTCAGGCGTACGTCGTCCTTGAGCAAGTCGCCATCAATCTGCCGGCCCAGGGCCTGGATCGCCAGCCATTGTTCTTCGGTATAGGGCTTGGTCACCCGTGGCGCTTCCCAAATGCGCTCCACCGACATCTCGTGGGTGAATTCGCACTCGCACGGCTCCACCAACCCACTGATCGGCGCGGCGGACGATGGATCGGGACTGCAGGCCAAAGGGATGTGCCCTTCACCGGCAAACAACCCGGACGTGGCATCCAGGCCAATCCAGCCAGCGCCGGGCAAATACACTTCACACCAGGCGTGCAGGTCGGTGAAATCCACCTCGGTACCGGACG
Organism: Pseudomonas sp. B2021; assembly: GCF_018135665.1. Taxonomy (NCBI): domain Bacteria; kingdom Pseudomonadati; phylum Pseudomonadota; class Gammaproteobacteria; order Pseudomonadales; family Pseudomonadaceae; genus Pseudomonas; species Pseudomonas sp. B2021. The sequence goes on along the minus strand of NZ_SMOF01000001.1, from coordinate 793,633 downwards.
GGCCGTCGAGGGCTTTGACGTCGGCGGTGAGCTGGATCAGGTAACCGGAGACAAATCGCGCCGCCAACCCGAGGTTGCGCAGCAATTGCACCAGTAACCAGGCCGAGTCGCGGCAAGAGCCGGATGCGTTTTCCAGGGTAAATTCCGGAGTTTGCACGCCCGGTTCCATGCGAATCAGGTAACCGATATCGGCGGCCAGGCGCTGGTTGAGGCCGACCAGGAAATCCACAGCAGGCAGCGGCGTGCGGTCGATACCGGCCAGGTACGCAGCCAACCTTGGCGTCAGCGGCAAGGTTTCCAGATACGGCGCCAGCTCGCGCTGCTCATCGGCGGCGTAGCTGAACGGGATATTTTCGGCGTAGGGCTCGAGGAAAAAATCGAACGGATTGAACACCGCCATCTCGGCGACCAGGTCGACTTCAATGCGCAACTCGTCAGTCTTTTCCGGGAACACCAGGCGCGCCAGGTAATTGCCCTGGGGGTCTTGCTGCCAGTTGATGAAATGCTGCTCGGGCAACACCTTCAACGCGTAGGACAGTATCCGCGTACGGCTATGGGCCGCCGGGCGTAGCCGCACGATCTGCGGGCCGAGTTCAACTGCACGGTCGTAGCGGTAATGCGTAACGTGGTGCAACGCGACATGAATCGACACGGCGGCCTCCTGCGAGCCAGGGCATAAGCACAACGCGCGCAAGACTTATGCCACAGCAGCAGTCATTGCACTAAAACGTCAGGCCCGGTGCAGTACAGCACCAAAACAGCGCCAACGTTGCGGCTATGGTGCAGGCGCTGCACACATTTGTAGCGCCGGGCTGAGGGCAGGTGGTGAATCTACCCAATCAATGGTGTTTGTGTTGGGCAATCATGGCCTGGCGCAGGCAGCGAACTTCGACCAGTTTCTGGCGCATTTCACGGTGACGTTTGCTGTTGAACAGCAACAGCCCAAGTAATGGAAACACCAGGCTCAAGGCATATACCACCCCGTTCGGCTGATCATTGAGTGTTGGCAATACACCCAGAAAGCATCCCCCCAACAGCAACACTAGCGGCCACATCCATTGGGGACGCCCGCGTGCAATCATGAAATTGCAGTGCACAATGACTAGCGTGAGTGCGATACCCACCAGGAAGGAGTACTTGGCGTTATCTGCCATGGACAGGCTTGGCATATAGCTATCGAAGAACACCGGAACCGCAAACACGAGGGTGAAAATGCAGACAAATATCGCCCCCACAAAGACGGGGAAATACGTCGACAGAAAACTGCGAATGCTAGGCAGCTCGTTCATTGCTCGGCCTCCTCATACAGCCCTATGGCAATTGTGCGCACGTTCCCTGACACCGCACTACCGGTAAAACCGATGGCTGCGCCCAACGCGTCCTTGATCTGCGTGACCGTTGCATGCTTGACCTCGGTGGGGGTGAACCGCTTAGGCAACTCGCCCGACAACTGCTTTAACTTGATCATCTTGGACGTCAAGCGTGGGTCGTTGATGCTCAGCAGCTCTTTGGTCAACTTGGCGCGCTCCTGTCGATTCAGGCCCCTGAGCACCTCTCTCACACTTTTCCCGGTAGAGGCCTTATTCAACCGCACCAGCTTGACCGTTGCCAATGCCGATGAGCCCACCCCAACCAACGACGCCGCGTCCAGGGCAATCATGGTGTATTGGTACCATTCCTCACTGTCGAGCTGATCATTTCGCGCGGGGTTGCGGATCTCATTGACGGTGCGATAGCCGCTGGCAAAGCACTGCACAGAACTGGCTGCCGCGGCCGTATACCCGAGCGCCACGACCACCGAACTGGCCCCCGCCGAAAACGGAACTGCGACGGAACCACTGAGCACCACAATCCAACCGATGACCGCGCCGGCACACGATAGCGTGGTATTGACCGCTTCGCCCACCAAGCGGGACTCACGCGGATTGTCTTGCACCTGCTGAGCGAATTGCGTTGGCGCGATGTACTTCTGCGCCTCACGCAGGATCAAACGCTTGGGTGCGATGCTGCAGATGGGCTGAAACTCGCGCAGGGTGACAACGTTGAAATCGGCATCGATATACACAACACCTGCACCGACAATGGCGGGGTCGGCATCGATGGCGGCGAACAGCCGTGGCAGGTTGATCAGGCTCTCGATGCGCTGGCGCGCCATAAATTGAGAGCGGTTGGAATCCATGCCGATGTTGAACAAGGAGTTGCCCATAAGTGTTCTTCCTTGACATTGAAAGTGCCCAGACCGGCCTCATCGCAGGCAAGCCAGCTCCCACACTTGAAATGCATTCCCCTGTGGGAGCTGGCTTGCCTGCGATAGCAATCTGATGGGCGCCACCCTAACAAACAGGCCACCTACCGCCAATAAACCTACCTAATCAACGGGCCTTGCGTTGCGCAATCGCCGCCCGACGCAGGTGACGTATTTCGAGTAACCGCTGGCGCATTTCACGATGGCGCTTACTGTTGAGCAGCAGCAAGCCCAGCAGCGGAAACAGCACCGCCGAGCCGTACACCAGGGTATTGAGGCCGTATTGAATCATCGGCAACACAAACAGCAGGCAACACACCAGGTAACCCGCCACCAGCCGGGTTGCCCAGGGATACCCGCGTGCGATCATCACATTGCCAAACACCAGCACCGCCACCAGCACCAGGATTGCAGCCCCGGAGTAGTCGGTTTTGAGCGCCGGCTCAACCCCGCGCAAATAGGTCACGCCCGCGGTGGACACGGCGACTGAACCGGAAAAAATCGCCATGAAGATGGTGCCCATGAACACCGGAAAATAACGCGCAAGGAAACTACGCCTATCGGGAAACCCCTTCATTCTGTCAGTTCCTCATACAGGCCAATGGCAAGCGTCGACGCCGAGCCGACGTGACCGGTCCGATAGCTGCCCCAGATACCCAACATGCCGCCCAAGGCGTCCTTGAGCTGGGTGAGCGTGGCATGACGGATTTCCGTGGAGCTGTAGCGCTTGGGCAACGTGCCGGCGCGCTGCTGCAACTTGAGCAACTTGGGGGTCAGGCTCGGGTCTTTGAGGCTGAGCAATTCCTGGGTCAATTTCTTGCGCTCCTGGCGATTCAAGCCCTTGAGCAACTCATACCAGCTCTTGCCCAACGCAGCGGCTTTTTTGGCCTTGAGCAGCCTTAATGTGGTGAAGGCGCCCGTTCCAATACCCACCAGCGACGCGGCATCGAGAATTGGTGACACCGCGCCATACCACTGGGCGTCGTCCATGCGGTCGTTGGCATCCGGGTCAAGGATCTCGTTATAGGTACGGGCCACGCCAAATCCGCACTGAGCACTGCTGGCCAGCGCGGCCGTGACGCCAATGCCCACCACAAAAGCACTGGCGCCGGCGGTGAAGGGTACGGCGACGCTGCCACTGAACACCACGATCCAGCCGATCACCGCTGCGCCACAGGAAAGGCCCATATCAAAGGCTTCCTTCTGGAGGCGCCCTTCACGGGGGTCGGTCTTCACCTGCTCGACAAACTGCGCCGGCGAGATGTACTTCTGCGCCTCGCGCAAAATGACGCGCTTGGGCTTGATGCTGCAGATGGGCTTGAATTCGCGCAGGGTGATTACGTTGAAGTCGGCGTCGATGTACACCACACCAGCACCGACGATGCTGGGGTCGGCGTCGATGACGGCGAACAGCCGTGGCAGGTTGATCTGGCTTTCAATGCGCTGGCGCGCCATGAATTGGGAGCGATTGGAGTCCATGCCAATGTTGAGCAAGGGGTTGCCCATAAGTGTTCTTCCTTGAAATTGAGAGTGCCCAGACCGGCCTCATCGCAGGCAAGCCAGCTCCCACAGGGGAATGCATTCCAAGTGTGGGAGCTGGCTTGCCTGCGATAGCAATCTAATGGGCGCCACCTTACCAAACAGACTCAGCACCGACCAGAAAGCAAAACGCCAGCACGAGGCTGGCGTTTTGCATTTCAGGCGTCGATCAACGCGGCACAACCGGCTTGCGCGTAGGCTTGCCGCCCTTGCCCTTGGCCGCATCGCTGCGCTCTTTGGCCGCCTGCTTGTTGCGCGCCTGGGCCGCAGCCTTGGCTTGCTCGCGCTTGTCCCACGGGTTGCTGCCGTCGCTGCCACGGGGTGGCAGGCCGGTATGCTGGGTGAGGATCTTGGTGGTGGTTTCCTTGGCGACCTTATGGCTGCCCGCCGGCGTCGAGTTCTTGCGCCGGGCGCTCTGGTAGCTGTCGGTGGACGGCTGGTGCAGCGGGATCAGCTGGTCCTTGCCCGACCCGATCAGGTCGGCACGGCCCATGCGGGTCAATGCTTCACGCAGCATCGGCCAGCCCTTCGGGTCGTGGTAACGCAGGAACGCCTTGTGCAGGCGGCGCTGCTCCTCGCTCTTGACGATGGTTACCGCGTCGCTCTTGTAGGTGACCTTGCGCAGCGGGTTCTTGCCCGAGTGATACATCGCGGTGGCGGTGGCCATCGGCGACGGGTAGAACGCCTGCACCTGGTCGGCGCGAAAGCCATTGCCCTTGAGCCACAGGGCCAGGTTCATCATGTCTTCATCGGTGGTGCCCGGGTGGGCGGCGATGAAGTACGGGATCAGGTACTGCTCCTTGCCCGCTTCCTTGGTGTACTTCTCGAACATGCGCTTGAACTTGTCATAGCTGCCAATGCCCGGCTTCATCATCTGGTTGAGCGGACCTTCCTCGGTGTGTTCCGGGGCGATCTTGAGGTAACCACCGACGTGGTGGGTGACCAGCTCTTTGACGTACTCCGGCGATTCGACGGCCAGGTCGTAGCGCAGGCCGGAAGCGATCAGGATCTTCTTCACACCCGGCAACGCACGGGCACTGCGGTACAGCTGGATCAACGACGAGTGGTCGGTGTTCAGGTTCGGGCAGATGCCAGGGAACACGCATGATGGCTTGCGGCACGCGGATTCGATCTCCGGGCTCTTGCAGGCGATGCGGTACATGTTCGCCGTCGGGCCGCCGAGGTCGGAGATCACGCCGGTGAAGCCCGGCACTTTGTCGCGGATCTCTTCGATCTCGCGAATGATCGACTCTTCGGAACGGTTCTGGATGATGCGGCCTTCGTGCTCGGTGATCGAGCAGAAGGTGCAGCCGCCGAAGCAGCCACGCATGATGTTCACCGAGAAACGGATCATGTCGTAGGCCGGGATCTTCTCCTTGCCATACGCTGGGTGCGGTACGCGGGCGTAGGGCATGCCGAACACGTAGTCCATTTCTTCGGTGGTCATGGGAATGGGCGGCGGGTTGAACCACACGTCCACTTCACCGTGCTTCTGCACCAGAGCGCGGGCGTTGCCTGGGTTGGTTTCCAGGTGCAACACGCGGTTCGCGTGGGCATAGAGCACCGCGTCACCGCGGACTTTTTCCACCGACGGCAGGCGGATCACGGTTTTGTCACGGGTCATGCGCGGGCTGGCCAGGATCTGCACAACCTTGGCTTCTTCCGGGTCATCCACCGGGCCTTTTTCTTGCTCGATGGCGCAGGCCTGGGTGTCCTGGGTATTCACGTACGGGTTGATGATCTTGTCGATCTTGCCCGGACGGTCGATGCGCGTGGAATCCACTTCGTACCAGCCCGCCGGCGTGTCACGGCGGATGAACGCGGTGCCGCGCACATCGGTGATATCTTCGATCTTGTGGCCCCACGACAGGCGCTGGGCAACCTCGACGATGGCCCGCTCGGCGTTACCGTACAGCAGGATATCGGCGGTGGCGTCGATCAGGATCGAGTTGCGCACGCGGTCTTGCCAGTAGTCGTAGTGGGCGATGCGGCGCAGGGAAGCTTCGATGCCGCCGAGTACGATCGGCACGTTCTTGTAGGCTTCCTTGCAACGCTGGCTGTACACCAGGCTCGCACGGTCCGGGCGTTTGCCGGCCATGCCGCCAGGGGTGTAGGCGTCGTCGGAGCGGATTTTCTTGTCGGCGGTGTAGCGGTTGATCATCGAGTCCATGTTGCCGGCCGCGACGCCGAAGAACAGGTTCGGCTCGCCGAGCTTCATGAAGTCGTCTTTGGACTGCCAGTTCGGTTGCGCGATGATCCCGACGCGAAAGCCCTGGGACTCCAGCAGCCGGCCGATGATCGCCATGCCGAACGAGGGGTGGTCAACATAGGCATCACCGGTGACGATGATGATGTCGCACGAATCCCAGCCAAGCTGATCCATCTCCTCCCTGCTCATCGGCAGGAATGGCGCAGGACCGAAACATTCGGCCCAGTACTTGGGATAGTCAAATAACGGCTTGGCTGTTTGCATGACGGTGACCGGTGTGGAGATGAAAAATCGCGGGCGCGGAATATAGCACAAAATTTGACCAATTCCGACGACAGTAGTCGGAATTGTGGTGACGCCATCGCAGGCAAGCCAGCTCCCACAAGGGAATGCATCCCAAAGGTGGGAGCTGGCTTGCCTGCGATGAAGCCCTTACAGGTGCTTGAAACTACTCGTCGTCGTCGAAGTTGTAGCTGCCCGGCGCCAGGTTCTCGAAACGCGTGTACTTGCCGATGAACGCCAACCGGATAAACCCGATCGGGCCGTTCCGTTGCTTGCCGATGATGATTTCGGCAATGCCTTTGTGTTCCGTCTCGGGGTGGTACACCTCGTCGCGGTACACGAACATGATCACGTCGGCGTCCTGCTCGATCGCTCCGGATTCCCGCAAGTCGGAGTTCACCGGGCGCTTGTTGGGACGTTGTTCCAGGGAACGGTTGAGCTGAGACAGCGCCACCACCGGACAGTTGAATTCCTTGGCCAGCGCCTTCAGGGAACGGGAGATTTCAGAAATCTCGTTGGTACGGTTGTCGCCGCTGGAACCCGGGATCTGCATCAACTGCAGGTAGTCGATCATGATCAGGGCGATGTCGCCATGCTCACGCACCAGGCGACGGGTACGTGCGCGCATTTCGGACGGGCTGATACCGGCAGTGTCATCGATGAACAGCTTGCGGTCGTTGAGCAGGTTGACCGCCGAGGTCAGGCGCGGCCAGTCGTCGTCTTCAAGCTGGCCGGAACGCACCTTGGTCTGGTCGATACGCCCCAGCGACGAGAGCATACGCATGATCAACGATTCGCCTGGCATCTCGAGGGAGTACACCAGCACCGCCTTGTCGCTGCGCAACACGGCGTTTTCCACCAGGTTCATCGCGAAGGTGGTCTTACCCATGGACGGACGACCGGCGACGATGATCAAGTCGGACGGCTGCAGGCCGCTGGTCTTTTCGTCGAGGTCGGTGTAACCGGTGGAAATACCGGTAATCGCCGCATCGGTGTTGAACAGGGTGTCGATACGGTCGATGGCTTTGGTCAGCAGGTCGTTGACGCTGACCGGGCCGCCGGTTTTCGGCCGGGCCTCGGCGATCTGGAAGATCTGGCGCTCGGCTTCGTCAAGGATCTCGGCGGCAGTGCGGCCTTCGGGGTTGAAGGCGCTGTCGGCGATTTCGGTGCTGATGCCGATCAACTGGCGCAACGTGGCCCGCTCGCGGACGATCTGGGCATAGGCCTTGATGTTGGCGACGGACGGCGTGTTTTTTGCCAGCTCGCCGAGGTAGCCCAGGCCGCCGACTTGGGAGGTCTGGCCTTCCTTGTCCAACTGCTCGGCCAGGGTGACCACGTCGATCGGTGAGTTCTGGTCGGCCAGCTTGGCAATGGCGCGGAAGATCAGGCGGTGGTCATGGCGATAGAAATCACCGTCCGAGACTTGATCCAGCACGCGTTCCCAGGCGTTGTTGTCCAGCATCAAGCCACCGAGCACGGCCTGTTCGGCCTCGATGGAATGCGGCGGCACCTTCAGGGCAGCGGTTTGTAGATCGTATTGCTCAGGAGCGGAGATTTCGTTCATGGCCACTTGGAATTTGGGGTGTGTAGAAAAACAAAAGGCACGACCTGTAAACAGGATCGTGCCCGATGTTAACCGCCTGGCACGCGAGGTGCCAGTCAGTTAGGTGCGACTTAAGCTGCTACCACGACAACGCGTACGGTGGCTTCAACTTCGGCGTGCAGGTGCACGGCTACGTCGAATTCGCCTACGTTGCGGATGGTGCCGTTCGGCAGACGAACTTCGCTCTTCTGCACTTCAACGCCGGAGGCGGTCAGTGCATCAGCGATGTCGTGGGTGCCGATCGAACCGAACAGCTTGCCTTCGTCACCAGCGGTGGCAGTGATAGTCACTTCCAGCTCAGCCAGTTGGGCAGCGCGAGTTTCGGCCGACGCTTTTTTGTCTGCTGCGGCTTTTTCCAGCTCAGCACGACGCTCTTCAAACGCAGCCAGGTTGGCAGCGGTTGCAGCGGTGGCTTTGCCGTATGGCAGCAGGTAGTTACGACCGTAGCCGGCCTTAACGTTCACTTTGTCGCCCAGGTTGCCCAGGTTGGCGACTTTTTCCAGAAGGATCAGTTGCATGTGAAAATCCTCTAACTTTTAACCTTCACCGTTCGCGTTATCGGCGTCTTTCGACGCCAGACGACCGCGAAAATCAATCAGGCTGTCAACAATGGCCAAGACCACGAGTAACGGATAGATCAGTTGCATGAACAGCACCAGCGTGACGTACAACCCCACCAGCCAAAACCTGGCCAGTCGCTTTTGCGCAGCAAGCCCATGAATCAGGGCCAGCCCGGCAAACACCAGCGGTACGCTGCAAATCGGCGCCAGCAAGGCCATCTGTGGGCCGAAGTTCGGCCCGACAACCATGCACGCCAGCAGCAACATCGCCGGCCCCGCTGGGATTCTGATACTGCGAAACTCGCGACCAAAACCACCCGGGTTGTACAACAACGCCTGCCAATAACGCCCAAGAATCAGGCTCAGCACGCTGACGACCTGCAACAAAGCCGCAATCAGGCCGGTCAGGACCGGAGCAATCAGTGACGCAAACCGCGCTCGCTCATCTACCGACAACTGCTGGTAGAGATCCCCGAGGGCCAACGGCAGGATCTTGACGATCTCCTGCGCCAGCGCCTCGATTTGCGGGCGGAAAGCCGCGCCAAGCATCACTGAGTACACCAACCCCAATGCCACGCTGACCAGCAGCGTACGGACCCAGGACTCACTTGCGCGCAAAACCAACGCAAGGCTCGATGACCCCAGCAGTACCAGAAGTACCCGTGGATCACCCATTTGCAGCCACCAGATCAAGGCCGGCAACAAACCCAGGGCAAGAACGCCAAGGGCGTCCTTCAAACCGCGCCGCAGCAGCACAAGGCAACCTGCGGCAGCACCCAACCAATAAAGCAACGGCAATGCCGCACATCCAGCCACTACCAGAGTGGCCTGCACGCGACCGCGCATGATGAACTCAGCTAAGGCGCGCATGCATTCAATCCCTTACTACTTGTCGACTGCCCGGTCTCAGCGGCCGTGGCTGTCGGTGTAGGCCAGCAGGGCCAGGAAGCGGGCGCGCTTGATAGCGGTGGCCAGCTGACGCTGATAACGTGCTTTGGTACCGGTGATACGGCTTGGAACGATTTTGCCGGTCTCGGATACGTAGGCTTTCAGAGTGTTGAGATCTTTGTAATCGATCTCTTTCACGTCTTCAGCGGTGAAACGGCAGAATTTACGACGACGGAAGAAACGTGCCATTTGATAGGCTCCTTAATAAGGTCCGTGGATTACTCGTCAGCGTTATCGCTGTTGTCGCTGTCTTCAACGCTATCATCAGCGCCTTCTTCAGGACGGTCGCGACGCTCACGGCGCTCACTGCGGTTTTCTTCAGCCTTGAGCATCTCGGATTGGCCGGTAACGGCTTCTTCGCGACGGATGACCAGGTTACGGATCACTGCATCGTTGTAACGGAAGTTGTCTTCCAGCTCGGCCAGGGCCTTGCCAGTGCACTCAACGTTCAGCATCACGTAGTGAGCCTTGTGAACATTGTTGATTGCGTAGGCCAGTTGACGACGGCCCCAATCTTCCAGACGGTGGATTTTGCCGCCGTCTTCTTCGATCAGCTTGGTGTAACGCTCAACCATGCCGCCGACTTGCTCGCTTTGATCCGGGTGGACCAAAAAGATGATTTCGTAATGACGCATGAATGCTCCTTACGGGTTGTAGCCTGCCGCTCAAAAACGGTCAGACAAGGAGTGAATGACACTTATGGATCTTGCCGCAGGGGAGGCACATCGGTGCCTGCCAGGAAGGCAAGGGGCGCAATTGTAGAGAAGGGGGAGAACGGGCGCAAGGTGATTGGTGATTATTTGAACAACTCCAAGCACCACAAACACAAATGTAGGAGCGGGCTTGCTCGCGAAAAACGTCAACGATAACGCGCGCACCCTGAATGAACGCGGCGCCTGTGAGTTTTTCGCGAGCAAGCTCGCTCCTACATTAGGATTGAGGCATGCCCCATATTGCAATTACTTCTTAGGCTTGGCCTTGGCTTTCGCACCACGCTGACGCTGGGCCTCGAACAGGCATACACCCGTCGCCACCGACACGTTCAGGCTGCTGACGCTACCGGCCATCGGCAGGTGCACCAGGTAATCGCAATGCTCACGGGTCAGGCGACGCATGCCTTTGCCTTCGGCACCCATGATCAGGATGGTCGGGCCGGTGAGGTCCTGGTCATAGACGCTGACCTCCGCCTCCCCCGCCGTGCCCACGACCCACAGGCCGCGCTGCTGGAGCTTCTCCAGGGTACGCGCCAGGTTGGTCACGGCCACCAGCGGAATCACTTCCGCCGCGCCGCAGGCGACCTTACGCACCACCGGCGTCAGGGTCGCGGACTTGTCCTTGGGCACGATCACGGCCAGCGCACCGGCAGCATCCGCCGAGCGCAGGCAAGCGCCGAGGTTGTGCGGGTCGGTTACGCCGTCCAGCACCAAGAGCAACGGCGCGCCTTCGGTACGGTCGAGCAACTCGTCGAGCATCGCCTCGCCCCACACCTGGCTCGGGCTGACGTCGGCCACCACGCCTTGGTGAACGCCTTCGACCCACACGTCCATTTCACGACGTTCGGCCTGGCCGATGGCAACCTTGTTTTGGGTGGCCAACTCGACCAGCGCCTGTACGCGCGGCTCGCTGCGACCTTCGGCCAACCACACCTGTTTGACGCGCTTGGGGTGGTGACGCAGCAGTGCTTCTACGGCGTGCACGCCGTAGATTTTTTCCAGACTCATGACTTGGCCTTAGGTTTGCGCGACCCGTCGCTTTTTGCGGGAGCCGAACCCGCTTTTGGCGGGCCTTTACGGTGTTTACTTGGCTTGCTCGACGGTTTTTCCGCCCCTTGGGACTTTCCCCCAGACGCCGCTTTACCACCGCTTTTGGCTTCGTTGAGCAACTGCTGCTTCAACTCGCGGCTCTTGCGCAGCTCGGCGTTTTTCGCCGCGGCGTCGCTTGGGCGGTAGGCTTCAGGGGCCTTGTCCTTGGCGGAAGAACGACGACCGGCCTTGGCAGGTGCTGGCTCGGCCGTGGTTTTCGCCGCGGCCGTTTTGCCTTTGGACGCAGGCGCTGTGGTTTCACCACGCTTTTTACGACCCGCTGGCTCAGCCGGTTTGTCAGGCATGCCGAAGTCGATCTTGCGCTCGTCCAGATCAACGCGCATGACCTGTACTTCAACGGTATCGCCCAAGCGGAAGCTGCGACCGGTGCGCTCGCCCGCCAGGCGGTGATGCACAGGGTCGAAGTGGTAGTAGTCACCCGGCAAAGCGGTGACGTGCACCAAGCCCTCGACATAGATGTCGGTCAGCTCGACGAACAGGCCAAAACCGGTCACGGCGGTGATCACACCCGGGAACGACTCGCCCACACGATCCTTCATGAACTCGCACTTGAGCCAGTTCACCACGTCGCGGGTGGCTTCGTCAGCGCGGCGCTCGCTCATGGAGCACTGCTCGCCCAGCTGTTCCAGGGCCGCTTCGTCGTACGGATAGATCCGTGCTTTCGGAATGGTCATGGCACCGGCGCGCTTGACGTGCGGGGTGTTCTGCTTGGAATGGATCACACTGCGGATCGCCCGGTGCGTGAGCAAGTCCGGGTAACGGCGAATCGGCGAAGTGAAGTGGGTGTACGCCTCGTAATTCAGGCCGAAGTGGCCCTGGTTATCGGCGCTGTACACCGCCTGGCTCAGCGAGCGCAGCATCACGGTCTGGATCACGTGGTAATCCGGACGGTCCTTGATGCTGGCCAGCAGGGCCTGGTAATCCTTCGGCGTCGGGCCGTCCTTGCCTTTGTGCAGGGACAGGCCGAGTTCGCCGAGGAAGGCGCGCAGTTTTTCCAGGCGCTCCGGCGGCGGGCCGTCGTGCACACGGTACAACGCAGGAATTTCGTGCTTCTTGAGGAACTCGGCAGTGGCCACGTTGGCCGCCAGCATGCACTCCTCGATCAGCTTGTGCGCGTCGTTGCGGGTGGTCGGGGTGATCGCCGCAATCTTGCGCTCGGAGCCGAAGACAATGCGGGTTTCCTGGGTTTCAAAGTCGATCGCGCCGCGGGTATGACGGGCACCCAGCAACACCTTGTACAGCGAGTACAGCTGCTTGAGGTGCGGCACCACGCCGGCGTACTCGGTACGCAGGGCCTTGGCCTCGCTGGTCTTCGGCGTTTCCAGGATGGTGCTGACCTTGTTGTAGGTCAGGCGTGCCTGGGAGTGGATCACTGCTTCGTAGAACTGGTAGTCGGTCATTTCGCCGGTTTTGGAGATGGTCATCTCGCACACCATGGCCAAACGGTCGACTTTCGGGTTCAGGGAGCACAGGCCGTTGGACAGCTGCTCGGGCAGCATCGGGATCACGCGCTCAGGGAAGTACACGGAGTTGCCGCGTACCTGGGCTTCGTTATCCAGGGCCGAACCGATTTTCACGTAGCTGGAAACGTCGGCAATCGCCACGTACAGCTTCCAGCCGCCGGAGAACAGGCGCAGCTTGCCAGGCTTGGCTTCGCAGTAGACCGCATCGTCGAAGTCGCGGGCATCTTCGCCGTCAATGGTGACGAACGGAAGATGGCGCAGGTCGATGCGTTTTTCTTTGTCTTTCTCTTCGACTTCCGGCTTGAGCTTGGCCGCTTCTTTGAGCACAGCCTCAGGCCAGACGTGAGGAATATCGTAGGTGCGCAAGGCCACGTCGATTTCCATGCCCGGCGCCATGTAGTTGCCGACCACTTCAACGATATCGCCCTGGGGTTGGAAGCGCGCAGTAGGCCAGTGGGTGATTTTCACCTCGACGAACTGGCCGACCTTGGCCGCGCCATTACGGCCCGGGGTAATCAGCACTTCCTGCTGCACCTTCGGGTTATCCGGCACCACGAAGCCGATGCCGCCTTCTTCGAAGTAACGGCCGACGATAGATTCGTGGGCACGGGACACCACTTCGACGATCACGCCTTCGCGGCGGCCACGGCGGTCCAGGCCAGAAACCCGCGCCAGGGCACGGTCGCCATCGAACACCAGGCGCATTTGCGCCGGGCTCATGAACAGGTCGTCGCTGCCGTCGTCCGGGATCAGGAAGCCGAAGCCATCACGGTGGCCGGCAATGCGACCCAGGATCAGGTCCAGCTTGTCGACCGGCGCGTAAGTGCCACGACGGGTGTAGATCAATTGAGCATCGCGCTCCATCGCACGCAGACGGCGGCGCAGGGCTTCGAGCTGGTCTTCGGTGGTCAGACCGAATTCTTCAACCAGCTGCTCGCGGCTAGCAGGCGAACCACGATCGGCGAGGTGCGCCAGGATCAGTTCGCGGCTAGGAATAGGGTTTTCATATTTTTCCGCTTCACGAGCGGCCTCGGGATCGAGGGACTGCCAATCGGCCATTAGAGAGTTTTCACCTTGTCTATATGCGGGTTAGTTTGGCATACGCGTATTGAAACGGGAAATTTCAGGTATCAACAAGCGTTTAAAAGCTCTTTGCGACCCCCGGCGCGCACCTTGCACGACCACTGGCGAAATTTTCCAGGCTTTTTTCATGGCAGGGGTTTACAGCTCAAATATCGCTCCGTATAGTGCGCGCCATCGACGACGGCAACGTTGTTGATGCTGCCCAGGTGGTGAAATTGGTAGACACGCCAGCTTCAGGTGCTGGTGATCGCAAGGTCGTGGAAGTTCGAGTCTTCTCCTGGGCACCAAATTCAGATCAAACCCGCGAAAGCGGGTTTTTTCGTTTCAGGCCTTTGATTTTTAACGGAAAAATTGATTTATATTTTTCGAATCAGGGGTTTACAGATCAAAAGCCCCGCCGTATAGTTCGCCCCATCAACAGCGGCAACGTTGTTAGATAATGCCCAGGTGGTGAAATTGGTAGACACGCCAGCTTCAGGTGCTGGTGATCGCAAGGTCGTGGAAGTTCGAGTCTTCTCCTGGGCACCAAATTCAGATCAAACCCGCGAAAGCGGGTTTTTTCGTTTCCGGGGTTTGAAAACTTCCCGGTGATTGCCTCCCTCATCCGCACTTGAGAAGATTTATCGTTTATCCTTGCAATGATTTGTTGCATATAAGCGAGGAACCCTTCGGATGATGATCCGTGACAACCGACTCAAGACATCCCTTCTGCGCGGCCTGACCCTCACCCTACTCAGCCTGACCCTGCTCTCGCACGCGGCCCATTCTGCCGACAAGGTCTCCCTGACCCTGTACAACGGCCAACACAAAGAAGTCGGCGATGAACTCGCCAAGGCCTTCGAAGCCAAGACCGGCATCCACGTCAACGTGCGCAAAGGCAGCAGCAACCAGTTGGCCAGCCAGGTCGTCGAAGAAGGTGAGCGCTCCCCTGCCGACGTCATCTACACCGAAGAATCACCGCCTCTGAATAAACTCGGCGAGCAAGGCCTGTTGGCAAAAATCGATGCCAGCACCCTCGATGTGCTGCCCAAGGATTACGTGGGCAAAAACGGCGATTGGATGGGCGTGACCGCACGCACCCGCGTCGTAGCCTTCAACCCCAAATTGATTGCGGAAAAAGACTTGCCCAAGTCGGTACTGGATTTCGCCGGCCCCGAATGGCAAGGCAAGGTCGGTTTCGTGCCCACCAGCGGCGCGTTCCAGGAACAAGCCGTGGCGATCATCAAGCTGCACGGTCGCGAAGCCGCGGAAGAATGGCTGACCGGCCTGCGCGCCTTCGGCAAGGTGTACAGCAACAATATGGTCGCCCTCAAGGCCGTGGAAAACGGCGAAGTGGCCACCGTACTGGTGAACAACTACTACTGGTTTGCCCTGAAAAAGGAAAAAACCAATCTGGACTCCCAGCTGCACTACTTCACCGATGGTGATGCGGGCGGCCTGATCACCGTGTCCTCCGCTGCCGCACTCAAATCCAGCAAGCATCCCAAAGAAGCCCAGCAACTGCTGGCATTCATGGCCAGCGAAGAAGGCCAGCGCGTGATCACCAACACGTCGGCCGAGTACCCGCTGCGCAAGGGCATGGAATCGAACCGCGGCCTCAAGCCATTTAGCGAGTTGCAGCCACCAAAGGTCACCCCCGCAGACCTGGGCAACGCCGAAGAAGCCCTGGAACTGGAACGTGACGTTGGCCTGAACTGATGAACCCATCGCTTTCCGTCGCGGGGTTCACCCCCCGTCGCAAACGCCCGTCGATCTGGCTGCTGCTGCCCGTGCTGTTGCTGGTTGGCCTGAGCCTGTTGCCGCTCGCCTATGTAGGGCTCAAAGCCTGGCAGGCGGGCTGGACGGAGGCGGTGCATCTACTGTGGCGGCCTTATGTGTTCGGGCTGCTGCGCAACACCCTGGCGCTGATGGTCGGCGTAACCCTGACCTGCGGCGTGATCGGCCTGTCCCTGGCCTGGCTGCTGGAACGCAGCAACCTGCCAGGACGGCGCATCTGGGGCGTGATCCTGTGCCTGCCGTTTGCGGTGCCGGCGTTTGTCAGCAGTTTTACCTGGGTGTCGTTGAGCGCCCAGTTTGAGGGGCTCGGCGGCGCGATCCTGGTGATGAGCCTGTCCAAATACCCGCTGGTGTTTCTACCGGTGGCGGCAACGCTGCGCAATCTTGACCCTTCCCTGGAAGAGTCGGCCCGCACGCTGGGGCTCAACCGCTGGGGCGTGTTCTTTCGCATCACACTCCCGCTGCTGTGGCCATCGCTGCTGGCTGGCTCACTATTGATCGCACTGCACATGCTGGTTGAGTTCGGTGCGCTGTCGATCATCGGCTTGCAGACCTTCACCACTGCGATCTATCAGCAGTTCGAACTGGAATTCAGCAATGCCAATGCGGCGATGCTCTCGGCAGTGCTGCTGCTGATGTGCCTGACGCTGCTGTGGCTGGAGCTGCGCGTCCGCGGCAAAGGCCGGCACGTGCGCATCGGCCAGGGCGCGGCGCGACACGCCGAGCAGGTTCGACTGGGCAAGTGGGCGCCATTGGGCCAGGTGTATTGCCTGGCGCTGGCGATCATCGGCAGTGGTATCCCATTGGGCATGCTCGGGTATTGGCTGGCAGTCGGTTCGTCGGCAGCGTTTCCGATGGCCGAGATCGGTGAGGCGCTGCTGTCATCCCTGGCGCTCTCGCTGGGCGGCGCCGCACTGTGCCTGGTACTGGCAGTGCCGGTGGGGTTGCTGGTGGTGCGCTACAAAGGGCAACTGGCGATATGGGCCGAACGCTTGCCGTACTTACTGCATGCCCTGCCCGGCCTGGTGATTGCGTTGACCCTGGTGTATTTCGCCCTGCATTACGTGCCAGCCCTGTACCAGACCTCGGCGTTATTGCTGATTGCTTATGCGCTGCTGTTTTTGCCGTTGGCACAGGCGCCGATTCGTACAGCGCTGAACAAGGCGGCGCCACAGTTGGAAGAGGCTGCGCGCACATTAGGCGCATCGTCGTTCAGTGCGTTTTGCAGAGTCACCCTGCCGATCATATTCCCGGCATTGGGTGCGGCGTTTGCGTTGGTGTTCCTGGATGCGATGAAGGAACTGACGGCCACGCTGCTGCTCAGTCCGACCGGGTTGAATACCTTGGCAACGGCCGTCTGGGCGCATACCTCGAATGTGGAATTTGCGGCGGCGGCGCCGTATGCGGCGTTGTTAATTCTGGTGTCGGGGTTGCCGGTGTATCTGCTCACGACTCGGATGTATCTGAGTCGCTGAAACAGCTATCGCAGGCAAGCCAGCTCCCACAGTGACCGAGTTCCAACGTTGGAATGCAGTTGAATGTGGGAGCTGGCTTGCCTGCGATGAGGCCGGTCCAGACAACCTCAAGCCCTGAACTGCCCCAAACTCGCCTTCAACTGCGCCGCCAACCCATCCAGCACCTTGCCACTGGCCGTCGTCTCCACCACCGCCTGCGCCGCACGTTCGGCCTGGGCGTGGATTACCTCGACGCGCCCACGCACCGCATGCGCGCCCTGGGCTTGATGCTCGGCCGCACGCGTCGCCAGGCCAATAGCCGCATGCACCTGCTCCACCGAAGCCTGTACCGTCTGCTGCAAACGCACGCTGTCGCGCAGCACCAGCAAGCCCTCATTGGCCTGACGCCCCGCCTTGCCGATGGTTTCCACCGCCTCACGCGCGCCCTGCTGCAACGCGACGATATGCGCCTGGATATCGCCCGTGGAGCTTTGAGTCTTGCTGGCCAGCGCACGCACTTCATCGGCCACCACCGCAAAGCCGCGCCCAGTCTCGCCAGCCCGCGCCGCCTCGATGGCCGCGTTAAGGGCAAGCAGGTTGGTTTGCTCGGCGATGCCGTGGATCACGGTCAACACCACTTCGATCTGTTCGCTTTGCTGCGCCAGCCGTTCGATCACCTGGGAGCCGGCCTGCACCTGCCCTGCCAACGCCTCGATCAAGCTGCCGACTTCGGCTGAAGTCCGTGAGTTTTCATCCGTGGCCTGGCGAATATCCACCACTTGCTGCAAGGCCGCCTGCATGGCGTGACTCTCGGCCTGGGCCTCGTCGGCCATTTGCGACAAGGCGCGCAAACTCTCGGCCACTTCATCACGCTGCAAACCCGCCGCCGCATCGGCGCCGGCATTGCGCAGCGTCATGGCGCCGATTTCCACGCCGGTACGCTGGGCCACGTCGCCCGCCTCCCGCACGATGGGCTGCAACTTATTCACAAAGCGATTGACCGCCGAGGCCATATCGCCGATTTCGTCCTTGCTGTTGATCTGCACGCGCTTGGTGAGGTCACCCTCACCTGCCGCAAGGTCATCCATCGCGGCAATCAGCAGCTTCAGGCGATTGACCACGCGCCGGCCCAGCACGATAGCGATCAGCAGCAATACGCCAAGCCCCACCAGTGCCAGGCCCATGCCGATGCGCCAGCGCAGGGTGCCCGCCGCTTCTTGCACGGCGGCCGCGGTGTTCGCCGTCATTTGCGTGGCAGTGGCTTGCGCCGATTGCAGCCGGGCGCCCATGGCGCTGGCACTGTCAGCTGCGGCGCCCTTGAGGCTATCGCCCACCAGTTGGTCACCGCTGGCGATCAACGCGGCAAAGCGCTTATCCAAGGCTTGCAGATCGGCTTCAACCGTCGCGGTCGACACGCCCATGCGCACCTTGCCGATCTCCACACCGTTGGGGCTGATAGAGGCTTCGACGTAATACACGGACGGGTCTGTCTTGGCCGCGTCCAGCACCTTATCCAGGGCACGCTCCCCTGCGCCCTTTGCCAGCAGGGCCTGGTTGATCGGGTTTTCGCGGTTCAGGTATCGGGTCAGGTGCTCGCCTGCGGCGTCGTCATACACCACGAACAGCACATTGGGGTTGCGCTGGGCCCGGCGCGCGAACTCCGACAGCGTAGGTACATCGCTGTCCCACATGGCGCGGGGCGCGACCGAGGCCAGCAGTTGCGCCATGTCATTGGCAGAGTCCTGCAGGTCTTTTTCCAACGTCGCACGCAATTGCTTTTGCTCTTCCTGCAAGCGCGTGGAAAGCCCGGCTGTCAGGCGCTGGCGCGTGCTGGCGGACAGGCTGTCCAGGCTGGACGTAACTTCCTTACCGGCCTGGGCCAGTTCGCCAGACAACTTCTGGCTATCAATGCCCAGGCGATTGCCCAAATCGGCTTCCAGCGCCGTCACCGTGCTCCGCGTCAGCGCGACGGCCACCAGCACTTGCACCAAAAGAGCGATACCAAGGGTAACGAACACCGGCCGCAATAGACGGCTTTGTAACAACGAGAGAACGGCAGACACTGGAAATCCCTCCACCACGGGTGCCACTAATTTGATAGCACCTCGAAAGAGGGAAACACAGCAAGGGTCGTGCCGCTTGCCAGGCAGAAACGACAAAGGGCTCCCTAAGGAGCCCTTTGCCTGTTACATCAACAGCTTATTACGCGAACGGGTGACGCAGAACGATGGTCTCGTTGCGGTCCGGGCCCGTCGAAATAATGTCGATCGGTGCGCCAATCAGCGCTTCGACGCGCTTGATGTAAGCACGAGCGTTGGCTGGCAGCTCTTCCAGGGTCTTGGCGCCCACGGTCGATTCAGTCCAGCCCGGCACTTCTTCGTACACAGGCTGCAGGCCCACGTAGCTGTCAGCGTCGGTCGGAGCAACGTCGTTACCTTCAGCATCTTTGTAGCCGGTGCAGATGTTGATGGTTTCCAGGCCGTCGAGTACGTCCAGCTTGGTCAGGCAGATGCCCGAGATGCTGTTCACATCGATAGCGCGACGCAGGATAACGGCATCGAACCAGCCGCAACGACGAGCACGGCCAGTGGTGGCGCCGAATTCGTGACCTTGCTTGGCCAGGTGCGCACCGACGTCGTCGAACAGCTCAGTCGGGAACGGGCCCGAACCTACGCGAGTGGTGTAGGCCTTGGTGATGCCCAGGATGTAATCCAGGAACATCGGGCCAACGCCAGAACCGGTCGCAACGCCGCCAGCGGTGGTGTTGGAGCTGGTCACGTACGGGTAGGTACCGTGGTCGATGTCCAGCAACGAACCCTGGGCACCTTCGAACATGATGTCCTTGCCAGCGCGACGCAGGTCGTGCAGCTCGGCCGTCACGTCGAGCATCAGCGGCTTGAGCAGCTCAGCGTATTCCTTGCACTCGGCCAGGGTCTTTTCAAACTCGATGGCCGGCTCTTTGTAGTAACCCACCAGCATGAAGTTGTGGTAATCCACCAGTTCACGCAGTTTGTCTTCAAAGCGCGGCATGTTGAGCAGGTCGCCCACACGCAGGCCACGACGTGCGACCTTGTCTTCGTAGGCCGGGCCGATGCCGCGACCGGTGGTGCCGATCTTCAGCTCGCCACGCGCCTTTTCACGGGCCTGGTCCAGCGCAACGTGGAAGGACAGGATCAGCGGGCAGGACGGGCTGATACGCAGGCGCTCGCGCACCGGTACGCCTTTCTCTTCCAGCTTGGTGATCTCGCGCAGCAGGGCGTCAGGTGCGACCACCACGCCATTGCCGATCAGGCACTGCACGCCTTCGCGCAGGACACCCGACGGGATCAGGTGCAAGACGGTTTTTTCGCCATCGATGACCAGGGTGTGGCCAGCATTGTGGCCACCTTGGTAGCGCACTACGGCGGCAGCATGTTCGGTCAGCAGATCAACGATCTTGCCTTTGCCCTCATCACCCCATTGGGTGCCCAGGACTACGACATTCTTACCCATAACACTTGTCCTCATTCGCGCAAACTTGGTGCCGGCGATGGCCGGCAGGAAAACTCAAGAAGCCAGTGGCGATACTTGCCAAAGCCCGTTCTGCTGAATCAATTGCCGGTCGCAGTCCGCTTCACGGGCGGCGGCCAATGGCTGCCCAGGCAAGGCCTGGACTACACGCTGACCCTCACGGCGTAACTGGCAAACCTGCTGCCAGAGCGCTGCGTCCGTACTGTCGGGCATCCAGATGCCACCAGACGGCAGCTCGACCTCAGCACGCCCCAGGGTCACCAGGGTTTTCAAATCGGTGGAAAAACCAGTGGCCGGACGCGCACGACCGAAGTCGGCGCCGATATCGTCATAGCGACCACCTTGGGCGATGGCCTGGCCAACACCCGGAACGAACACCGCGAACACCACACCGGTGTGGTAGTGATAGCCGCGCAATTCACCCAGATCAAAATACAGCGGCAGCTCCGGGAACCGTGCCGACAAGCGCTCGGCAATCGCCAGCACATCATCCAGCGCCGCCAATACCGGCGCCGGCGCATTGGCCAGTCGCTCACGCGCAGCCACCAGCACTTCACGGCCGCCGCACAGGTCTACGAGCGCGCGCAGCATACCAGCCAGCTCAGCAGGCACACCCTCGGTGAGGGCGATCACTTCATCGATCGCCTTGCGCTGCAGGGCATCGAACAACTGTTGCTCCACTTCACCGGACAACCCGGCGGCGCGCGCCAGGCCACGGTAGATACCGACGTGGCCCAGGTCCATGTGCACATCCGGCACATCCGCCAGTTGCAGCATGGCCAGCATCAGGCTGATCACTTCAACATCGCTGCTCGGGCTGGCGTCACCGTACAACTCGGCGCCCAACTGGATCGGGCTACGGGAAGACGACAACGCACGTGGCTGGGCATGCAGTACGCTGCCGGCGTAGCACAGGCGGCTCGGGCCTTCGCGACGCAGGGTGTGCGCATCGATGCGCGCCACTTGCGGCGTGATGTCGGCACGGAACCCCATTTGCCGGCCCGATTGCGGGTCGATGACCTTGAAGGTGCGCAGATCCAGGTCCTGGCCCGCGCCAGTCAGCAGGGATTCCAGGTACTCGATATGGGGAGTCACGACAAACTCGTAACCCCAGCTCTGGAACAGATCCAACACCTGACGACGCGCTACTTCAATGCGCGCAGCTTCTGGTGGCAGTACTTCTTCGATGCCATCTGGCAGCAGCCAGCGGTCTACCGTTGCCATTACGCCATTCCCCTTTGATCCGGGCGGCCAGCCCTCGGCCGAGCCTTGAGTGAAGCAGAAAATACCCGGCTCTTGCATAAACCACGCGCAAGAGCGACGTGACGAACGGCCTGCAAACGGCCTCGTCGGGCACTTTCCTCGAAAAACCTGTCACGCCTGCCGAATCAAACATGCAGACGCAAAAAAGCCGGGAATTTCCCGGCTGCCGCATCATACACCCGTTTTCTGAAAGGATCACCCCGCCAGGCATTTTAGCCGCCCGACGGAGTGCGCCTTACAGAATCACGGGCTGGTTACTTGGACTTTTCCAGGTAGCGGAAGAAGTCGCTGCTTGGGTCCAGCACCAGTACGTCGGTTTTGTTCGCGAAGCTTTCACGGTAGGCGCGCAGGCTACGGTAGAACGCGTAGAACTCCTGGTCCTGGCCGTAGGCCTTGGCGTAGATCGCCGCGGCTTGAGCATCGCCATCACCACGCGCCTCTTCAGACTCGCGGTAGGCTTCTGCCAGCAGTACACGACGCTGACGGTCGGCATCGGCACGGATACCTTCAGCCAACTCGTTACCCTTGGCGCGGTGCTCACGCGCTTCACGCTCACGCTCGGTGCTCATACGCTCGAACACGCTGCGGTTCACTTCCTTGGGCAGGTCAATGGCCTTGACGCGAACGTCGACCACTTCAATACCCAGCTCTTTTTCCGCCATGGTGTTCAGCGAGCGAGTGATATCCGCCATCAGCGCATCACGTTCACCGGATACCACCTCGTGCAGGGTGCGCTTACCAAACTGGTCACGCAGGCCCGATTCCAGACGACGGGACAAACGCTCGTCGGCAATCTGCTTGAGGCCGGAAGTCGCAGTGTAGAAGCGCTCGGCATCCTTGACGCGCCACTTGGCGTAGGCGTCAACCATCACGGCTTTCTTTTCCAGGGTCAGGAAGCGCTGTGTCGGTGCATCCAGGGTCATCAGGCGGGCGTCGAACTTGCGCACCTGGTTGACGTAGGGGACTTTCACATGCAGGCCCGGCTGGACATCCGCCTGGACCACGCGACCGAATTGCAGCAGCACCGCACGCTCGGTCTGAGCGACGATGTAGAAGCAGTTCCAGGCAGCGATGACCACGACGACGCCCACAATCAGGGCGGTCAGCGATTTATTGCTCATCAACGGCTCTCCCTGGTACGTGTTTGCTGTTGCAGCAAGTCAGCGGCCGCACGGGCGCTCGCTTCGTTGGCAGCGGCATTCGAACCGGTGGACGGTGCACTGGCGCCGCTACGACCACCTTCGATCATCTTGTCCAGCGGCAGGTACAGCAGGTTGTTCTGCCCACCTTTGCTGCCGGTCACGAGAACCTTGCTGGTGTTGCTGAAGACTTCCTGCATGGTGTCCAGGTACAGACGCTCGCGGGTCACTTCAGGTGCCTTGCGGTACTCGGCGACCAGCTTGGTGAAACGATCTGCCTCACCCTTGGCGCGGGAAACCACTTCGTCACGGTAACCGTTGGCATCTTCAAGGATGCGCTGGGCCTGACCACGGGCTTCCGGCACAACGCCGTTGGCATAGGTTTCAGCCTGGTTGCGCGAACGCTGCTCGTCTTCACGGGCACGGATCACGTCGTCAAAGGCTTCCTGCACTTCACGCGGTGCCGCTGCGCTTTGTACGTTCACCTGGGTAACGGTGATACCGGTACGGTAAGTGTCGAGGAAGCGTTGCAGACGCTCCTTGATTTCACTGGCCATCAACTCACGACCTTCGGTGAGCACCTGGTCCATGGCGGTGGAGCCCACCACGTGGCGCAGGGCACTTTCGGTTGCGTGTTGCAGGCTGATTTCCGGCTGATCAACGTTCAGCACGAAGTCTTGCAGGTTGCTGATCTTGTACTGCACGGTCAGCGGCACTTCGACGATGTTCTCGTCTTCGGTCAGCATCTGGCCCTGCTTGGTGTACGCACGCTCACGCGTCACGTTCTCCATGTACTTCTTGTCGATCGGCGGGAAATAGATATTCAGGCCCGGGCCGACAGTCTCGTAGTACTTGCCGAAGCGCAGCACCACGGCTTGCTCCTGCTCGTCTACCACGTACACGGCGCTGTAGAGCCATACGGCCGCCAGCACGACAAGACCCAGGCCCAGCAGGCCATAGCCACCGCCCTTGCTTGTGCGACCGCCGTCGTCACCACCACGTTTTTTCCCACCACCGAACAACCCATTCAGGCTTTCCTGCAGCTTTCGGAAGGCCTCGTCGAGATCCGGTGGCCCCTTGCGGTCGCCATTATTGCGGCGCTTACCACCCCAAGGATCCTGATTATTCGAGTTGCCACCCGGCTCATTCCAAGCCATAGCGCTCTCCATCTGATAAAGCAAAGACGCACCCACGGCGCGCCGACCAATGCTACAGAATGCCTGCTACTGCGGCACAACCGCTTTCTCAGGCTTTTATTGCAAAGTGTGTTGTTCGATGAACTCTGCCGGTACAACACCCTCTCGACTGACCAGCCGATTGAGTTCCGAGCGTGGCAATCGAACAGCCAGCAAGCTGACACCTTCTTCGTCGTGCTCTTCTTTCTGTACCGCGCCCAGCTCGAAAAACTGTGCACGCAGTCGAGCAAAACGCTGCGGCAAGCGCAAGGTGCCGACGAACAAATCGCTGCCGAGCAATTCGGCAATGGCTTGTTCCAACAGCTCCAGACCGCTGCCATCTCGCGCCGACAGCCAGACCCGCTGGGGCTTGCCATTCTCGTCGCGCTGGATCTGTGGCTCAACGCCTTCAAGCAAATCGAGTTTGTTATAGACCTCGAGGATCGGCAAGTCCTGGGCACCAATCTCGCCCAGTACCACCATCACCTGTTCAATCTGCAACATGCGATCCGGTTCGGCCGCATCGATCACGTGCAAGAGCAGGTCGGAATTGCTCGACTCTTCGAGCGTAGACCGAAATGCCTCCACCAGCTTGTGGGGCAGGTGACGAATGAAACCCACGGTATCGGCCAGCACAATCGGCCCCAGGTCGTCGATGTCCAGACGCCGCAGGGTTGGGTCGAGGGTGGCGAACAGTTGGTCTGCCGCGTACACGTCCGATTTAGTCACGTTATTGAACAGCGTGGATTTGCCGGCGTTGGTGTAGCCCACCAACGACACCGTAGGGATATCCGCACGGGAGCGGCCACGTCGCGACTGTTCACGCTGGCTGCGTACTTTTTCCAGGCGGCCCTTGATCTGGCGCAGGCGAACCCGCAGCAGACGCCGGTCGGTTTCCAACTGGGTTTCACCCGGGCCACGCATGCCGATACCGCCACCCTGACGCTCAAGGTGAGTCCAGCCGCGAACCAGGCGCGTGCTCATGTGGTCAAGCTGGGCCAGTTCAACCTGGAGCTTGCCTTCATGGGTGCGGGCGCGCTGGGCGAAAATATCGAGAATCAGGCCGGTACGGTCGATCACGCGACACTCGAAAACACGTTCGAGGTTACGTTCCTGACTGGGCGTGAGGGTGTGATTGAAGATCACCAGATCGGCTTCTTCGGCATGAACCAGGTCGCGCAGTTCCTCGACCTTGCCGCTGCCAATCAGGTATTTGGCGGTTGGCCGATGACGCGGTACGTTAAAAAACGCAACGGTCTCGGCGCCGGCCGAATTTGCCAACTCCTGAAACTCCTGCGGATCTTCGCGCGCCTCAGGGTCCTGTCCATCCAAGTGAACGAGGATTACTCGCTCACCACCACCGTGGCGCTCAAAGAACAAAGGAGACTCCTATCAGGCGTTACCTGGCTCAGCGTCACCCTGTTCATCACCTGCTGCGCTAGGCAGACGGATTGGACGAACTGGAACGACTGTCGAGATAGCGTGCTTGTAAACCATCTGGCTGACGGTGTTTTTCAGCAGGATAACGAATTGGTCGAACGACTCGATCGTACCTTGCAGTTTGATGCCGTTGACCAGATAGATGGAAACCCCAACTTTCTCTTTACGTAAAGTATTCAAGTAAGGGTCTTGTAGCGAATGCCCTTTTGACATGTGCCGCACTCCTTTAAGGATCAATAATAAAAAATCGGAAAATAGATAGCTTATGGCCGTCACACCCCCAAGGATAGACGGCAATTGCAAGGACTCAGCTCAATATGGAGACCGTTCCCAAGTATTTCAAGGCGCGTGACAGATTGTCGCTGTCCAGGCTATCCAACCAGTGCAAATCGCTCCAGCTGCGCAGCCAGGTGAACTGGCGCTTCGCCAATTGGCGCGTGGCAATAATGCCGCGCTCCTGCATTTCGGCTGACGTCAGCTTGCCATCCAGATGATCCCAGACTTGGCGGTAGCCTACAGCACGTATCGAAGGCAGCCCTGCATGCAGGTCACCTCTTGAACGCAATGCTACGACCTCGTCCACAAACCCCTGTTCCAACATTAATGTGAATCTTTGTGCAATTCGTTCATGCAACACCTGGCGGTTTGCCGGAGCAATGGCCAGATTCGCCACAGTATAGGGCAATTGTGACTGTCCAGATGCGCCTGCGTCAGCACTTTGCGCACTTTGTTTCAGCCGATGTTCAGTCATGGTCTGGCCACTGACACGCCAGACTTCCAGCGCGCGGGTGAGCCGCTGGGGGTCATTGGGGTGAATACGTGCCGCAGACACCGGGTCTACCGCCGCCAACTGGTCGTGCAGGGCTTGCCAGCCAAGGCGCGCAGCCTCTTCTTCCAGTTCGGCGCGCACCTGGGCATCGGCAGGCGGCATATCGGCCAGGCCTTCCTGCAACGCCTTGTAATAGAGCATGGTGCCCCCCACCAGCAGCGGGATATTGCCGCGCGCGGTGATCTCGGCCATGGCTGCCAGGGCGTCGGTGCGAAAATCCGCCGCCGAATAGCTCTGCGCCGGGTCGATGATGTCGATCAACTGGTGCGGATATTGGGCCAATAGCGCTTTCGACGGCTTGGCGGTGCCGATATCCATGTCCCGGTAAACCAGGGCAGAGTCGACACTGATCAGCTCGCAAGGCAGCACCTTGGTCAGCTCGATGGCCAGGTCGGTCTTGCCGGCGGCCGTGGGGCCCATCAGGAAGATGGCGGGGGGCAAGGCGCTCATCAACGGCCGCGCAAGAACAGTTTGTCCAGATCGTCCAGGCCCATCTGGGTCCAGGTCGGTCGGCCATGGTTGCATTGGCCACTGCGCTCGGTGTTTTCCATGTCGCGCAGCAGGCCGTTCATTTCCGGCAGTGCCAGGCGGCGATTGGCGCGAATGGCGCCGTGGCAGGCCATGGTGCCAAGCAATTCGTTGATATGCGCCTGGATACGGTCGCTGGTGCCGTATTCCATCAGGTCTGCCAGCACGTCGGCCACCAGGCGGTTGGCCTCGGCCTGCTTGAGCAGCGCGGGAATCTGGCGGATCGCCAGGGTTTCCGGGCCCAGGCGTTGCAGCTCGAAGCCCAGTTTCTGGAACACGCTGTGATGTTCTTCTGCGCAGTCGGCTTCACGCTGGCTCACCGCCAGGGATTCAGGCACCAGCAGCGGCTGGCCGCTGAGGCCTTCGCTGGCCATGGCGATCTTCAGGCGCTCGTACATGATCCGCTCATGGGCGGCGTGCATGTCCACCAGCACCAGGCCATGGGCGTTTTCGGCAAGGATATAAATGCCTTTGAGCTGCGCCAGCGCATAGCCCAGCGGCGGAATATCACCACCGCCTTCGGGCAACGCCACAGCAGCACCCGGCTCGGCACCCGGCAGCGGCGCAAAAAACTCACGGTACGCCGCCTGGGCTTCGGCCACCGGCACCGTCGATTGCGGGCGCGGCGTGTACTGATACTGATAACCCGCACCGGCACCCGAATTTGGCGCCGTGTAGGCTGGCTGCGCCTGTGGCGATTGCAGCAGGTTGGCCGCCAGGCTCATCTCACCCTGGGGGCCGAACTCGCCGGCTTCCGGACCGCTTGGCCGTACCACCGCTGTGACAATCGGCGCGGACAACTGATCATCCGGACGCACGTCGCCCAGGGCGCGGTGCAGCGTGCCATAGAGGAAGTCATGCACCATGCGCCCGTCACGGAAGCGCACCTCGTGTTTGGTCGGGTGCACGTTGACGTCGACCACCGAAGGGTCAACCTCAAAGAACAGCACAAAGGTGGGGTGGCGCCCGTTGAACAGCACATCGCGATAAGCCTGGCGCACCGCGTGGGCCACCAGTTTGTCGCGTACTGCCCGGCCGTTCACAAAGAAATACTGCAAGTCGGCCTGGCTGCGGGAGAACGTCGGCAACCCGACCCAGCCCCACAGCCTCAGGCCATTGCGCTCGATCTCAATCGGCAGCGCCTGCTCCAGGAAGCCGCTGCCACACACCGCCGCCACCCGCCGAGCACGGGCGGCGTCGTCGTTGGCTTCGTGCAGGCTAAGGATGGTCTTGCCATTGTGGCGCAGGTGAAAGGCCACATCGAAACGCGCCAACGCCAGGCGTTTGATGACTTCTTGCAGGTGATCGAATTCGGTTTTCTCGGCCTTGAGGAACTTGCGCCGCGCCGGGGTATTGAAGAACAGGTCGCGCACTTCCACCGAGGTGCCCACCGGATGGGCCGCCGGCTGGACCCGAGGCGCCATGTCGCGGCCTTCGGTTTCCACTTGCCAGGCTTGCTCGGCGCTGCGGGTGCGGGAGGTCAGGGTCAGGCGGGCCACGGAGCTGATGGAGGCCAGGGCCTCACCACGAAAGCCCAGGCTCATGACCCGCTCCAGGTCTTCCAGGTCGCGGATCTTGCTGGTGGCGTGACGAGCCAGGGCCAGGGGCAGGTCATCCGAAGAGATACCGCTGCCATCGTCACGTACCCGCAGCAGCTTGACGCCGCCCTGCTCCACATCGACATCGATGCGTTTGGCACCGGAGTCGATGCTGTTTTCCAGCAACTCCTTGATCACCGACGCCGGGCGCTCAACCACCTCACCCGCGGCGATCTGGTTGGCAAGGCGCGGGCTGAGCAATTCAATGCGCGAGCCGCTGTTCAAGGTGGATTCGCTCATTACTGTGCCGCCAATTCAGTGCCGGGAATGGTCAACACCTGGCCGATCTTCAACTCATCGGTTTTCAGGTTATTGGCGCTGCGCAAGGCTGCAGGCGTGACCTGGAAACGTACCGCCAGCATGGCAACGGTATCACCGGGCTGCACACGATGGTCACGCGGGCCCTGGGCGATTTTGCCGGAGTCGCGCAGCCAGGCGATATAAGTGCCCGGCGGCGGGTTCTGCTGGAAGAACTGGCGCACACCGGCGCTGATCGAGCGCGCCAACGCTTGCTGGTGGCTGGCGCTGGCCAGTTTCGACGCTTCGTTGGCGTTGGAGATAAACCCGGTTTCCACCAGGATCGACGGGATATCCGGCGATTTCAACACCATGAACCCGGCTTGTTCCACGCGCTGTTTGTGCAGCGAGGTCACACGGCCGATATTGCTCAGGACTTTCTGGCCCACGTTGAGGCTGGAGGTCAACGAGGCGGTCATCGACAGGTCGAGCAGTACGCCTGCGAGCATCTTGTCCTTGTCATCAAGGGACACGTTGCCGGCCCCGCCGATCAAGTCGGAGCGGTTTTCACTGTCGGCCAGCCAGCGTGCGGTCTCGGAGGTAGCGCCGCGATCCGACAGGGCAAATACCGAGGCGCCAAAGGCAGCGGTTGAAGGCGCGGCGTCGGCATGAATGGACACGAACAGGTCCGCGCCCTTCTTACGGGCAATTTCGGTACGGCCACGCAACGGAATGAAGTAGTCACCAGTGCGGGTCAGTTCGGCGCGGTAGCCTTTCATACCGTTGACCTGGCGCTGCAGCTCACGGGCGATGGCGAGCACCACGTCTTTCTCGTGCTGGCCGCGTGAGCCGGAAGCCCCCGGGTCTTCGCCACCGTGGCCGGCGTCGATCACCACGATGATGTCGCGCTTGCCCGCCGGGGCGGGCGGCGGCGGTGGCAGCTTGACCTGGGGTTGCGAAGGGTTGACTGGCACCGCAGGCACCGTCGCCACGCTCGGCGTTGGCGCAGGCGGCGGTGCGGCGTCGGCGGGGTTGTCGAACAGGTCGACCACCAGGCGGTTGCCATATTGGGCGTTGGGGGCCAGGGAGAAGCTTTTGGGGGTCACGGCCTTTTTCAGGTCGATGACCACACGCAGGTCGGTCGGCGTACGCTGGGCCGAGCGCATGGCGGTAATGGGCGTGTTGGCGGTGGAGACTTTCAGCGGCGCGGCCAGGCTGGCACCGTTGATGTCGATCACCAGGCGATCAGGCGCCGTCAAGGTAAAGACGCTGTGCTGGACCGGGCCAGACAGGTCGAACACCAGTCGCGTATTATCCGGCGCTCGCCACAGGCGAACACTTTTCACCTGTGAAGCAGCCAGAGCATTGACAGTCATTGCCGCAAGCAACACCCCCACGACAGCAACCAACGCGCGAAAGCGCATACCTAACCCCACCAATTATTTGAATTCCAATGCCAGAGCAGCACACCACGACTCAGCGCGTGGGCTCTGGGGCAACAACTTCAGCTGACGTCCGTGCTCATGCGGCGTAATGGTAATGGTCAGGTCCGGCTTTGGCAAAAAGCCTGTGCCTTTATTTGGCCACTCGATCAGGCACAGCGCATCATCGTCGAAGTAATCACGGATGCCCATGAACTCCAGCTCTTCCGGATCGACCAGGCGATAGAGGTCGAAGTGGAAGGCTCGCACGTCGCCGATCTCGTAGGGCTCGACCAACGTGAAGGTCGGGCTTTTTACCGCGCCGGTATGGCCAAGGCCACGAATAATCCCACGGGACAGTGTGGTTTTACCTGCGCCCAGGTCGCCCTCGAGAAAGATCAACCCGGCCCCTTGCGTGACCTGCGAAATACGCTGACCCAACACGACCATGGCCTCTTCATTTGCCAGGAAAAGAATTACTTCAGGCACGGCGACTGCTCCTCCAGCAATTGACGAATGGCGGGGATCAGGTCGCTGGCAGCCAAGCCGCGACCAAAACTGCCCTGGCGGTCTCCGGCGGTCGCGTGCAACCACACGGCCAGGCAGCTCGCTTCGTACGCGGGCATACCCTGAGCCAATAGTGCGCCGACCAGGCCGGCCAGCACATCGCCGAGCCCCGCTGTTGCCATCGCCGGATGGCCTTGATCACACCGCGACACGCGCCCATCCGGGCTGGCAATCAAACTGCCAGCACCCTTGAGGATAGCCACAGCATTGAATTTCTGGCTCAACGCGCGCGCCACCTTAAGGCGATCTGCCTGAACCTCGGCTGTCGATAGCCCCAACAAACGCGCAGCTTCGCCCGGATGAGGGGTAATCACACAGTGGGCCGGCAGCTCCACGCTGCCAGTGGCCAGCTGATTGAGCGCATCGGCATCCCATACCTGCGGCAGGTTGGCATTGGCCGCGACCGACAAGAGGCTTTTGCCCCAGGCGGCATCGCCCAGGCCTGGGCCAATGACGATCACCGAGATTTTTTCCAGCAGGCCCATCAACTGGTTGGCCGAGCTCACGCCGACGGCCATGACCTCCGGCAGCCGAGCCAGAGCGGCCGGCACATGTTCCGGCCGCGTCGCCAGCGAGACCATGCCGGCGCCGCTGCGCAGGGCACTTTCGCTGCTCAGCAGCGCCGCGCCGCCAAAGCCACAGTCACCACCGATGACCAGCAGGTGGCCGAACTGGCCCTTATGGGCGTCCGGGGAACGCGCGGCCAGTTGCGGCAAATGGCCGGGCAACAACAGCTGAACGTCAGTAATTGGGTGTTTTGTCTGAGGCATGCGTCTTCAAGCTCCGATGTCTGGCAGAATTATACGCATCTAACCTGTGGTTTCCCGTGTCTCATGCCTGCTATTACCTCCGATCTGCCCGCCCTCGCCCAATCGATCAAAGACTGGGGTCGCGAGCTGGGCTTTCAACAAGTGGGCATCAGCGGCCTCGACCTGGCTGAGCATGAACAGCACCTGCAACGCTGGCTCGACGCGGGTTACCACGGCGAGATGGAATACATGGGCGCCCACGGCAGCAAACGCTCCCACCCCGACGAGCTGGTGCCCGGTACCTTGCGCGTGGTGTCACTGCGCATGGACTACCTGCCCGGCGATACCCACATGGCGCAATTGCTGGCCCAACCAGAAAAAGCCTACATCTCGCGCTACGCCCTGGGCCGCGATTACCACAAGCTGATCCGCAAGCGCGTGCAGCAACTGGCCGACCGTATCCAGGCGCAGATCGGGCCGTTTGGCTTTCGCGCTTTCGTCGACAGCGCGCCCGTCCTGGAAAAAGCCATCGCTGAACAAGCGGGCCTGGGCTGGATCGGTAAAAACACCCTGGTTCTCAACCGCAAGGCCGGCAGTTACTTCTTCTTGAGCGAACTGTTTGTCGATTTGCCCCTGCCGGTGGACCCACCCCACGCCACCGAACACTGTGGCCGTTGTACAGCGTGCCTGGACATCTGCCCGACCAACGCCTTCGTCGGCCCTTACGTGCTGGACGCGCGCCGCTGCATTTCCTATCTGACCATCGAACTCAAAAGCGCCATCCCCGAGGACTTGCGCCCACTGATCGGCAACCGGGTGTTTGGCTGCGATGACTGTCAGATCGTTTGCCCGTGGAATCGTTTCGCCCGACCCACCGCCGAAAGCGATTTCAAGCCACGGCACAATCTGGATAACGCTGAACTGGCCGAATTGTTTATGTGGGACGAGGATAAATTCCTCAGCAGCACCGAGGGCTCGCCCCTGCGCCGTGCCGGTTATGAGCGCTGGTTACGCAATCTGGCGGTGGGCCTGGGCAATGCGCCCTCCAGCATTCCAGTGCTGGAAGCCTTGAAGGCGCGACGGGACTACCCCTCGGAGTTGGTGCGCGAACACGTGGAGTGGGCGCTGGAGCAACACGCTGCGCGCTAGTGGACGTCGTCGTTGTAGACGAACTTGGGCATTTCCCAGTGAAAACGGATCGCCAGCAGGCGCAGCAGGAAGCCACTGAACAACGTCAGCAGAATCGCTTGCTCGCTGGGCAGCTCCAGGTATAGGCACAACAAGTAGAACCACGCTGCCAGGAAAGACACGCTGGCATACAGCTCGCGGCGGAAGATCAGCGGAATGTCGTTACAGAAGATGTCCCGCAGAATGCCGCCGAATACGCCGGTGATGACCCCGCTGACGGACGCCACCAACATGCCGTGGCCCATTTCCAGGGCGGTCATGCAGCCAATCAGGGTAAACGCCACTAACCCCAAGGCGTCCAGCGCCAAAAACAGCGAGCGCAGGCGGCGCATCAAGGGCGCGATAAAGATCGTCACCAACGCGGCAACGGAGGTCAGCACCAGGTATTCCGGGTGTTTGACCCAGGTCAGCGGGTAGTGGCCGAGCAACACATCACGCACCGAACCGCCGCCCAGGGCCGTCACGCAAGCGATCAGCACCACGCCAAACCAGTCCATGCCACGCCGCCCCGCGGACAGGGCGCCAGTCATGGCTTCGGCGGTGATGGCGACGAGGTAGAGCATCAGCAACATGATGGCGATCCTGACAGAGAGGCCGGCAGTCTAATCATTTGCCGAGGGCACCAAAAGGGGGCGTTTGGCTAAAGACCGCGTCGCCTGCATCGCAGGCAAGCCAGCTCCCACAATTTGATTTGCGAATACCATCAAATGTGGGAGCTGGCTTGCCTGCGATGGCGCCTCCACAGGCGCCGCAGAATCAAGCCTTGATGAAATGCTTGCGGTAATGCTGCAACTCGGCAATCGACTCGCGAATATCATCCAGCGCCAAGTGCGTGCTGCCTTTATGGAAGCTGTCTTTGACTTCCGGCGCCCAGCGCGCAGCCAGTTCTTTCAAGGTCGACACGTCGAGGTTGCGGTAGTGGAAGTAACTTTCCAGCCCCTTCATGTGTGTATAAAGGAAGCGACGGTCCTGGCAGATGCTGTTGCCGCAGATCGGCGATTTGCCTTTGGGCACCCACTTTTCCAGGAAGGCGATGGTTTGGGCTTCGGCTTCGGCCATGCTGATGCGGCTGTCGCGCACGCGCTGGGTCAGCCCGGAGTTACCGTGGGTGCGGGTGTTCCACTCGTCCATGGTGGCGAGCACAGCGTCGCTGTGGTGGATGGCGATCACCGGACCTTCGGCCAAGGTGTTGAGGTTGCTGTCGGTGACAATGGTCGCCATCTCGATGATGACGTCGGTGTCGGGGTTCAGACCGGTCATTTCCAGATCGATCCAAATCAGGTTCTGTGGGTTTTGCATGGCTTGATTCTCTTGGCACCTTGGCGTAGCCGGGCAGTTTAGCAGGCGGGGGCGTGCTAGACTCGCGACCGTTTTACCCAACTTTTGCATTATCGACACGGAACACCAATGGCCAAACGCCAGCTCAACCGTCGCCAAAACTGGCGCATCGAAAAGATTCAAGGTGAACGCGCCGCCCGCGCCGCCAAACGTGAATCCTCCGCCGTGGAAGCGCTCGAGGGCGGCGACCTGGGCCCCGAACAAACGGGCCTGGTGATCGCGCACTTTGGTGTGCAGGTCGAAGTCGAGGCGCTCGAAGGCGAACTCGCAGGCCAGGTGTTCCGTTGCCACTTGCGCGCCAACCTGCCTGCGCTGGTCACCGGCGACAAGGTGGTGTGGCGTGCCGGCAACCAGGGCATCGGCGTCATCGTCGCCCAGTTGCCGCGCAGCACCGAACTGCGTCGCCCCGACAGCCGTGGGCAGCTCAAGCCGGTGGCGGCCAACGTCGACATGATCGTGATCGTGTTCGCGCCGCTGCCCGAGCCCCATGCCAACCTGATCGACCGCTACCTGGTCGCGGCTGAGCATGCTGGTATCCGTCCGTTGCTGCTGCTGAACAAATTCGACCTGATCGACGAGCAGAACGCCCCGGCGCTCAATGCGTTGCTGGCGGTCTACCGCACCCTGGGCTACCCGGTGCTGGAAGTGTCGGCTCACCACGGCAACGGCATGGAACAGCTGCAACAGCAGTTGGACGGGCGGATCAGCGTGTTCGTCGGCCAGTCAGGCGTGGGCAAGTCGTCGCTGGTCAACAGCCTGTTGCCGGAAGTCGAAACCCGCGTGGGCCCGCTGTCTGAACTGTCCGGCCAGGGCACCCACACCACCACCACCGCGCGGTTGTTCCACTTCCCGGGCGGCGGCGAGTTGATCGACTCGCCGGGTATTCGTGAGTTCGGCCTGGGCCACGTCAGCCGCGGCGATGTGGAGGCCGGCTTCATCGAATTCAACGACCTGATCGGCACCTGCCGCTTCCGCGACTGCAAACACGATCGCGAGCCGGGTTGTGCGTTGCTCAAGGCACTGGAAGATGGGCGCGTGCAGCAGCAGCGGATGAACAGCTATCGGTCGATTATTGCGAGCTTGCCCGAGAGCAGTTATTGACGGTCAATTTCTTGATACACATAAACCAGGGTGCTGAACGCCCTAGCCCATTGATTTAACAGGAGCGGGCATCAAGAATCCGGATCAACTGGGTGGCTGATACGCACAAGCCAGCTTGTATTCGGATTTCCTGATGCTCATAATTGCTCCGTCACCAGCGAAAGCTGGCAGGAGTCTGGATCCTTTTCGGGGTTGATCCAGCGGCGCAGAAGGGGCGAAGCAAGCTCCGCTGCGTGTCGAATGAAGCCGCCTTCGGGCGGCTTTGCTTTTTGTGGGGAATTAACATTTGGCTCTCTACTATCACCCCAAACAAGGCGACGTTTTGCTGTGTGACTTCACCCGAGGTTTTGTTGCACCGGAAATGCTGAAGATCCGCAAGGTTGTCGTGATATCGCCTACCGCGACCCACAATCGCAAGCTCTGCACCGTGGTGCCAATCTCCTCTACTGCACCAGCGACCCAATACGACTGGCACCATTTGCTACGCACCAATCCACTTCAGTCCGATGGTTATAAAGAGCTATGGGTGAAGTGCGACATGATTTATACCGTCAGCTTTGAGCGCCTCGACAAGTTGCATAGAAAGACTCGCACCAAAGGTCGGGAGTACTTCGTCCCGCGCCTGTGCGCCGACGACATGCGAGGCGTAGTCAGTGGTGTCAAAGCGTACCTCCCACTTTGAACACACACGAAAACGCCCCGAATGATCGGGGCGTTTTCGTTACCAGCGCATAGATCAATTATGACCCCGGGGCAGGCGCCGTAGGGTCCTTGATACCCCCAGCATCAAACAGGTTCAGCTTCTGGCGCAGCTCATGAGCCGGCAGCGGCTCCTGCTCCGGCGGCAGGGCGTTGGGGTCGGCCGGCACTTCGCCTGGCGCACCGTCGCCCTGGGTCGGTGCCGGTGGCGGTGGTTGATCGCCTTCAATCGCACGCTGGGCTTTTTTGGTCAGCACCACGATATCAATGCGGCGGTTGACCGGGTTGAACGGGTCTTTGGGATCAAACAGCTGCGAGGAGGCAAAGCCCACCACGCGCGCCACTTGCGGGTCCGGGTAGCTGCCGGCTACCAGCGCACGCCGGGCGGCATTGGCGCGGTTGGCCGAGAGTTCCCAGTTGCCGAAATCGCCCTGGCCCGCGTAGGGCTTGGCGTCGGTATGCCCGCTGATGCTGATCTTGTTCGGCACCGCCTTGATGGTGTCAGCCATGGCCAGCAGGATGTCTTCAAAGTACGGCTTCAAGCGCGCACTGCCAGAGTCGAACATCGGCCGGTTGGCCGCATCGGTAATCTGGATGCGCAGCCCCTCGGGGGTGATCTCGAAAGAAATCTGGTCCTTGAACTTCAGCAACTGTGGGTTTTCTTCAACCTTGTTCTGCAATTCCTGCAGCAACAGTTCCAGACGCTCCTGTTCGACCTGTTCGGCCATGGACTCGACAGTGTCGCGCTCAATCGGAATTTTTTCCTGGGGCGACTCCGTTTGCACTTCCGGGTTGATGGTGCGCTCGGGCGCCAGTTCCGGCGAGCCGCCCAGGTCAATGACAAACGGAGTGCCGCTTTCCGAAAAGCCAATCGGGTCTTTGAAGTAGCCGGCGATGGCGATCTTCTGTTCTGGCGTAGCGGTGGACATCAGCCACAGCACCAGGAAGAACGCCATCATCGCCGTGGCAAAGTCGGCGAAGGCGATTTTCCAGGCACCGCCATGGTGCCCCGCAGCGAAGCGCTTGACGCGCTTGATGATGATCGGCTGGTTGTTTTCCATGGCTTAGCGACCGCGAACCGCTTGTTCCAGCTCGGAGAAACTCGGGCGATGTTTCGGGTACAGCACCTTGCGCCCAAACTCCACGGCCAGCGACGGCGGCATGCCCGACGCCGATGCCACCAGGCACGCCTTGATCGCTTCGTAGAGGTTGATCTCTTCCTTGGCATCGTGGGCCAGGGAAGTGGCGAGCGGGCCGAAGAAACCGTAGGCGGCAAGAATACCGAAGAAGGTCCCCACCAGCGCCGCACCTACGTGCATGCCGATGGCCGCCTGATCGCCCTCGCCCAGGGACGCCATGGTCACCACGATACCCAGTACCGCCGCGACAATACCGAAACCGGGCATGCCGTCGGCGATGCCGGTCACGGCGTGGGACGGATGCTCCAGCTCTTCCTTGAGGCTGAACAGCTCCATGTCGAACAGGCCTTCCAGCTCGTGGGGCGCCATGTTGCCGGAGGACATGATGCGCAGGTAATCACAGATATACGCGGTCATGCGCTCGTCTTTGAGCACGGCCGGGTACTTGGCAAAAATCGGGCTGGCCGCGGCGTCTTCGATATCGCCTTCGATCGCCATCATGCCTTCGCGGCGGCTCTTGTTGAGGATCTCGTAGATCAGCCCCAGCACTTCCAGATAAAACGTGTGGGAGAAGCGCGAGCTGAACATGCCCAGGGACTTCTTGACCACGTGCATGGTCATATAGCCTGGGTTGGCCTGCAAAAATGCGCCGAACGCGGCACCGCCGATAATCAGCACCTCAAAAGGCTGGATCAGTGCGGCGATTTTACCGTGGGAGAGGACGTACCCTCCGAGCACACTTGCGATGACGACAATGATGCCGATAATTTTAGCCATAGGAGAGGGGTACTTGCGCCGTCGGGTTCATGGACATATTGGGTGCAGCAGAAAACTCTTGTTCTACTTATCGGCAAAACTGCGCCAGACTATAGCCCGTTAAGGCGAAAAGCCAATTCGGCCCGTTCCGGGCGTGTTGAACGCAAGTGATGATCGCGCCCCAATCATGGCAATTGAAACGACAGTCCCAACGAACCGCCCCACTACCCTCGCCGCTTGGATCAAGTGCCTGGACGACGTGCTGCTGCCCGTGCCCCAGGCCAGTCATGAGCGCGTGTGCAAAGCTATTCGCGATAGCCGCAGTTCATTGCGAGATATTGCGGAGCTGATGCAAGACAGCCCGGCCCTCGTGCTGAGCGTGATGCGCGAAGCCAACAGCCAAGCCCATGGTAGCCTGGCCGAACCTGCGGAAAACCTTGAAGTCGCGCTTAACCGTCTTGGCCTCAAACGTGCCGAGGAGCTGCTGGCGCGCCTGCCTTCGGTACCCGCCCGGGAAATCCCCGTGGCCTTGCGTCAACTGCTGCTGATCAGCCAGCACGCATCCCAGCAAGCCAACGGTTTGTTCGGCAGTCGCCTGGCGCGGTTGTGGCAGGACATCCACTGGGGCAGCCTGCTGTTTTTGTCGCCACTGTGGCCGATGGCCGTCGCCTACCCCAAGCTTCTGGAGGAGTGGGAGTTGCGGGTGATCCATAAAGGCCAATCGGCGCGTCAGGTCGAGCAACAGCTGTTCGGCGTGCGTTTGCTTGACCTGTGCCTGGGCTTGACCGAAGCCTGGCACCTGCCGATCTGGGTTTCACAGGGCTACAAGTTGCTGTTGGCCGAGCAACGCCTGCTGGTCAAGGCGCTGCACATTGCCCGCCAAGACGATGCCCTGCGCCACCAGCAATTGCTCGATGCCGAGCCCAACCTACGACGCTGGCTGAACCAGCCGGCCAACACCGTGTTGCTGGCCAATGGCCTGGCGATGTCGGCCCAGGAGTCCTGGACCTGCCCGCATACCGAGCGCTGGCAATACCTGACGGCGCTGTACCTGCAAGCGCCATTGAGCGATGTGCAACAGCAAGCCCACCAGCAAGCGGTGACCAGCGCTCGTACCACCTTGATGCCCGACCTCTGGCACCCGGCGCTGTCGCTGATCTGGCCGTGGCATGTGCAGAAGGTCCATCGCGGCTTGTTGCCTGCACCGCCTCCGACTGCCGAAGCCTTGGCCGTGTGGCGCACGCGATGCACCGAGTTGCTGGTGGAGCCGAGCCGCTTTGCCAACGCTATGCACTTGACCACTTGCGCCAAGGAAGCTCTGGTTGCCAGTGGCATGCAGCGGGTACTGATATTCATGGCCGATCGCGCCTTGAGCACCTTGCGCGTGCACCAGGCCGACGGCCTGCCCAAGGACGCAGCTCACCTGAGCCTGGATGTGGTCAACAGCACGTTGCTGCAACGCCTGCTGGAAAAGTCCGCCCAGGTACGCCTGAACCCCGACAACCATGCGCAGTTTTCCGCCTTGCTGCCACCGATCCTGCGTCGCTTGTTTATCGGCGAGCACCTGCTGTTGCGCTCACTGAGCTGCAACGGCCGCGTGGTCATGCTGATCGTGGCGGACCAAGGCGGCGGGCCGTTCTCGGAAACCACCGTGCAGGCGTTCGGCAAAACCGCCCAATGCATCGAGAAAGCCCTGCACAGCTTTACCAACCGCAGCGGCTGATGCTTGCGCTACAATCACCGGCCTTTATCGCCAACATTTGTGCCCAGGAGACCTCACATGCCTGACTTCTCTGGCTTGCCGCTGGTGATCGAATCCGCCGACCTGTTGAGTCGCCTCGATTCCAAGCACTTGATATTGGTGGACCTCACCAGTGCCGCCCGCTACGCCGAAGGGCATATCCCCGGCGCGCATTTCGTTGACCCCAAGCGCACCCAACTGGGCCAGCCACCCGCACCCGGGCTGCTGCCGAGCAAGGCCGACCTGGAAAAACTGTTCGGCGAACTGGGCCACACCCCGGACGCCACCTATGTGGTCTATGACGACGAAGGCGGCGGTTGGGCCGGGCGCTTTATCTGGATGCTCGACGTGATCGGCCACCAGAAATATCACTACCTCGACGGCGGCCTGCTGGCATGGCTGGAGGAAGGGCACCCGCTTTCCACCGATGTGCCCCCGGCAGCCGGCGGCCCGGTCAGCCTCACGCTGCACGACGGCCCTACCGCCACCCGTGAGTACCTGCAAAGCCGTCTCGGTGCGGCCGACCTGGGGATCTGGGACGCTCGTGGCCCGCTGGAGTATTCCGGCGAGAAAGTGCTCGCAGCCAAGGGCGGCCACATTCCCGGTGCGGTGAACTTCGAATGGACCGCCGGCATGGACAAGGCGCGCAACCTGCGTATTCGCCGTGACATGCCGCAGATCCTCGAAGACCTCGGGCTGACCAAAGACAAAGAAATCATCACCCACTGCCAGACTCACCACCGCTCTGGCTTCACCTACCTGGTGGCCAAGGCGCTCGGTTATCCGCGAGTCAAAGGTTATGCCGGTTCCTGGGGCGAATGGGGCAACCACCCCGACACCCCCGTTGAGATTTAAGGTTTAAGGACAGTTATGAAAAAGCAGTTGTTTATCCTCAGCCAGTACTTGCTGCCGCACCACTTGCTGTCGCGCCTGGCCGGCTGTATCGCCGAGTGCCGCGTGCGCTGGTTCAAGAACGCCTTCACTGCCTGGTTCGCCAAGCGCTACCAGGTGGACATGTCCCAGGCCCTGGTGGAAGACCTGAGCGCCTACGAGCACTTCAACGCCTTCTTCACCCGCGCGCTGAAAGACGGCGCCCGCCCGTTGGATCCAACCCCAGGCGCAGTCCTGAGCCCTGCCGACGGCGCGGTCAGCCAGCTAGGCCCGATCGAACATGGCCGTATCTTCCAGGCCAAGGGCCACAGCTTCAGCGTGCTGGAACTGCTCGGTGGCGATGCGGCAATGGCTGCGCCGTTCATGGGCGGCGAGTTCGCGACTATTTACCTGTCGCCCAAGGACTACCACCGGGTGCACATGCCATTGGCCGGTACCCTGCGCGAGATGGTGTATGTGCCGGGTCGGATTTTCTCGGTCAACCAGACCACCGCCGAAAACGTGCCGGAGTTGTTCGCCCGTAACGAGCGTGCTGTCTGCTTGTTCGACACCGAACGCGGCCCGATGGCCGTGGTGTTGGTGGGTGCGATGATCGTTGCTTCGATTGAAACCGTGTGGGCAGGCTTGGTGACGCCGCCCAAGCGCGAGCTGAAAACCTTTCGCTACGACGAAGCCGCCCGCGCGCCGATTCATCTGGAAAAAGGTGCGGAACTGGGTCGTTTCAAACTGGGATCGACCGCCATCGTGCTGTTCGGGCCGGACCAGGTGAAGTGGGCTGAGGAGCTGGCAGCGGGTACGCCGGTGCAGATGGGCCAGGGTATCGCACTGCCGAAAGCCTGATATTGCAGTTGATCGTTCCCACGCTCCGCGTGGGAATGCAGCCCGAGGCGCTCTGCGCCCAAAGCGTGACGCAGAGCGTCACTGGAGGCGTTCCCACGCGGAGCGTGGGAACGATCAGTGACAGTGAGATCGGCTTATAGCTGACCGTCGCGGTCACGCAAGCCCAGCAGGTACAGCACGCCATCCAACCCCAAGGTCGAAATCGCCTGCTTGGCCGATTGCTTGACCAACGGCTTGGCACGGAACGCCACGCCCAACCCGGCAATCGCCAGCATCGGTAGGTCATTGGCGCCGTCGCCGACCGCGATGGTCTGCTCCAGACGCAAGCCTTCCTTGTGGGCCAATTCCTTGAGCAGGTCGGCCTTGCGTTGCGCGTCGACGATCGGCTCCACCGCCACGCCAGTCACTTTGCCATCCACCACTTCCAGCTCGTTGGCGAATACATAGTCAATGCCCAGCTTGGCCTGCAACTGCTTGGCGAAGTAAGTGAAGCCGCCGGATAGGATGGCGGTCTTGTAGCCCAGGCGCTTGAGTTCGGCGAACAGGGTTTCTGCGCCTTCAGTCAGGCGCAGCGACGCGCCGATCGAATCCAGCACGCCCACGTCCAGGCCCTTGAGCAGCGCCAGACGCTCCTTGAAGCTGGCACGGAAATCCAGCTCGCCGGCCATCGCGCGCTCAGTAATCTCAGAAACTTGCTCGCCCACACCGGCCGCTTTGGCCAACTCGTCGATGACTTCGGCTTCGATCAAGGTGGAGTCCATGTCGAACACCGCCAGACGGCGGTTGCGACGGAACAGGGAGTCTTCCTGGAAAGCGATATCGACATTCAGCTCCTGGGCCACGCTCAGGAAGTCGGCGCGCAGCGCTTGCGCGTCAGCCGGTTCGCCGCGTACGGAGAACTCGATGCAGCCCTTGCCTTTGTCGGCCGGAGTGTCCAATGGCATGCGACCCGACAGACGGTCGATATGGTCGATATTCAATCCGTACTGCGCGGTAATGGAGCTGACGCGCTGCAGCTGCTCAGCCGTTACCTTGCGGGTCAACAGGGTGACGATATGGCGCTTTTTGCCCTGGCCTTCGACCCAGTGTTGGTAATCGGCTTCGGACACCGGGGTGAAACGCACCTGTTGATCGAGCTTATACGCCGTAAACAGGATGTCCTTGAGTACCGAGGAGGCCTGTTCGGTGCTGGGGATTTCCACCAGGATGCCGAACGACAAGGTGTCGTGGATCACCGCCTGGCCGATGTCGAGAATGTTCACACCACCCTGGGCCAGGACGCCGGTAATGGCTGCGGTGAGACCCGGTCGGTCTTCACCCGTGATGTTGATCAGGACAATTTCGCGCAAAGCGCACCCCCAGGCTGGAAAAAAACCGCATTCTACCCACTTTCAGTGACCATCGGGCACAGCCAGCGCTTTGCCGGCCATGGGCCTGTCGCTATACTGCGCGTCAACTTCACGGACCAAGAGCCGAGCGCAAGTGAACCGGCCCACGCCAGTAAAAACCGATAACTTCTTCCTGCTGATCTTCCGGGCACTGCGCCATCGCCGTGTACCGATTGCATTGCGCATCGCCAGCCATAACGTGATCCTGGTCGCTCTGGCCCTGGTGATCTACGCCTGCGTGATGGGTTTGCAGTTCAAGCAGGCCATGCACGAGCAGGCTGATGCCCTGGGCGCAAGCCTGACAACCCAGACCGCCACTTCGGCGACTGAGTTGCTGGTGTCCAACGACATCCTCAGCCTCAACGTGTTGCTCAACAACCTGACCAAGAACCCGCTGGTGGCCCACGCCGCTATCTATAGCGTGGACAACCGGATCATGGCCGAGGCCGGGCAGCGCCCGAAAAACGGCCTGCTCGGTGAGGCCGAAGGCCTGTACCAGAGCAATATTACGTTCCAGGACGTGAAGGCCGGCCAACTGCGTATCAGCCTTGATATGCAACAGTTCCAGCAGCCGATGACCATCAGCCTGCAAAGCATGGGCATCCTGAGCGCGATCCTGCTGGCTTTGGCCCTGGCCTTGAGCCTGCGCCTGGGTCGGCATATTTCCACGCCGTTGATGCAACTGCGCATCTGGCTGCGGGATATCGACGAACACACCCCGGCTACCGATCGCCAGGATGAAATCGGCGACCTCGCGCGCCAGCTCCACGCCAGCTTTGCCCCGGAGCCGAAAGCGCCTGAAGTCGAGCCCGAGCCTGAGTACGACGACACCGAGGACTACAACGACGAGCCTGAGTTTGAAGTGCGCGACCTGCGCGACCCAGGCTTCGATGACAGCGCCCCGGTGGCCGGCCTCAAGCCTGCACCGCGCCATGTGATCAAGGCCGAGGAAGACGAGCTGGACGACGAAGACCCGTTCGCCGACCTGCGCGACACCTCGGCAGTAGCACCGCTTGCCGCACCGAAACCGGTTGTGGTCAAGAACGCCGAGCCGCAGCACAGTGCCGTACTTGCCGTGCAACTGGGTGCCCAGGAGCAACTGCGCCGCCTGCCCCGTGCCCGCCTGACCGAACTGCTCGAACGCTACCGCGACTGCCTCGACCAGGCCGCTTCGCTCTACCAGAGCGAACTGCATACCCTGAACGATGGCAGCACGTTGATGCTGTTCCACAGCGAAGACAGCGGCGAAGACTACCTGACCAATGCCATCTGCTGCGGCGAGCTGTTGCGCGCCCTGGGCCACGCCCTGCAGATCGAAGTGGCCGACAGCGGCATTACCCTGCAACTGCAGCTGGGCCTAACCGTGGGTGACGACCTGTTTGGCATGAGCCAGATCGACCTGCTGCTCACTGAAATCGCCCAGGATGCCCTGGCCCTGTCCCAGCACAGCCGCAACCTGCTGTTGGTGGAGCGCAAGATCAGCGAAGACACACTGATCCGCCAACGCGCGCGTATCCGCCCGATTGCCAGCCCTGAGGGGGCCAGCTGTGTGGAGCGATTGATGGAGCCGTATCCGTCGATGCTGGAGCGCCAACTGGCGCGGATGCACGAGACCCGTAAGCCCTGAGGCTAAGGCCTTTTGTAGGAGCGAGCTTGCTCGCGAAAAACTCACAGACGCCGCGTTTATTCAGAAAGCACGCGTTATCGTTGACGCTTTTCGCGAGCAAGCTCGCTCCTACAGAGCAGCCCAAACAAAAGGCCCGCTTATTCAGCGGGCCTTTTGTTTGTGCGCGATTCAGATCAGAACCTGAACACTTCCAAGTCCGTACGAATCGGCGTGGCCATCGGCATCTTCGGTTTTTCCGGGGCCGCAGGCTTGGCCTGGGCCGGGGCCTGTTTACGCGGTTGCACTTCGGCAATTGGTGGCTGGTTGGCCAAT
Source organism: Pseudomonas sp. B2021 (assembly GCF_018135665.1). Lineage (NCBI taxonomy): Bacteria > Pseudomonadati > Pseudomonadota > Gammaproteobacteria > Pseudomonadales > Pseudomonadaceae > Pseudomonas > Pseudomonas sp. B2021. The sequence continues at coordinate 749,172 of NZ_SMOF01000001.1, read as the reverse complement.
GGCTTGAGTGCCACCGACAACTGCTGCGCCAGGTGCTGCAACAGCACACCCTGGGCCTGGACCTGGGACGCGGTGGTGCCGGCGTGTTCTTCCTGCAGGTGCACAATGCGGTTGTCCCGCACCTGCCCGCGACGGTCGATCAGGCGCCACTGCGCATCCAGGATCGCCGGTTGCGACTTGCCGGAATCCAGCCGCGTAATGGTCAGCAACACCTGTACATCCGGGGTGAACCCGGAGGGCCCCGGTGCCAGGACCACACGCTGGCTGTCCAGCTGGCCGGCGACCTGACGCAACATCAACTGGTTGATATCCGACGACAGGCTACCGGCCCAACGACCATCTGTGGAACCTTGCAGGCTGCCGTCGTTCTGACGTTGAAGCAGGGTTTCGCGTTGCAGGTAATCGGCAACGACCACCGGCCCCAGCAATACTGCCATGCCAGCGGTTTGGGCTGGCTGAGCCGGACTTCCGCTGTCCAGCTGGTACAGCGACACGGGTTGGTGTGTGCTGCAACCCGCCAACCCCAAAAGGCCAGCGAGCATCAAAAATAGAGGAAGGCGTGGAGCAGTCATCATCCCATCCAAGTGGCTGCCACAAGGCGAACCACAATGTAATACTAAAAATAACCTGAACACGCTCGGCCACGCCGGCGCTGGAAAGGCCATATCATCCGTGAATATGCGCCATGACTCCAGCGCGAAAGCATCGATCTACGCGTTAAATCGTAGATCGAGGCCTCTAGTACCGATTAAACCGGCGTTTCGACCAGCAAGGCATCCACTCGCTGGAAACCTCGTGGCAGTTTGTTACCCCGCCGGCCACGCTCACCCTTGTAGTGTTCTAGGTCGTCAGGGCGCAATGACAACGTGCGCTTGCCAGCCTGGAGCACCAGGGTAGAGCCTTCCGGGATGACGGCGATGTCAGTCACATACTCTTCGCGACTGGCCACCCGGTCACCGGGAATCCCGATAATCTTGTTGCCTTTACCCTTGCCCAGCTGCGGCAAGTCGCTGATCTTGAACACCAGCAAGCGCCCTTCGGTGGTCACCGACGCCAGCCAGTTGCTTTCACGGTCCTCCACCGGCCTTGGCAGAATCACCTTGGCGTTGTTCGGCAGGCTCAACAGCGCCTTGCCCGCCTTGTTTTTGGCCTGCAGGTCTTCGCCCTTGACCACGAAGCCGTAACCGGCGTCGGAGGCGATGACATACAGCGAATCGTCATCCGGCAACAGCACGCACTCGAAATTCGCCCCCGGTGGCGGCGTAAGGCGCCCGGTCAACGGCTCGCCCTGCCCCCGTGCAGACGGCAGGGTGTGGGCCGGCACCGAATAACTGCGCCCCGTCGAATCGATAAACACCGCAAACTGATTAGAGCGCCCCGCGGCAGCGGTCTTGAAGCCATCACCGGCTTTGTACGAAAGGCCGGTGGCGTCAATATCATGCCCTTTGGCGGAGCGAACCCAACCCTTTTCCGACAAAACGACGGTAATTTTCTCGTTGGGCAACAGCTCGGTTTCGGTCAGCGCCTTGGCTTCAGCGCGCTCGACGATAGGCGAGCGACGGTCATCGCCATAGGTTTCTGCGTCTTTGATCAGTTCGCTGCGCACCAGCTTCTTGAGCTTGGCTTCGCTGCCCAGCAGGGCTTGCAGCTTGGCTTGTTCCTTGAGCAGCGCATCCTGCTCGTCGCGCAGCTTCATTTCTTCCAGACGTGCCAACTGGCGCAAGCGGGTGTCGAGGATGTAGTCCGCCTGGATTTCGCTCAGCTCGAAACGCGCGATCAGCTCGGCCTTCGGGTGCTCGGCGGTACGGATGATATGAATCACTTCATCCAGGTTGAGGTAGGCAATCAGCAAACCGTCCAACAGGTGCAGACGGCGCTCGACCTTGTCGAGGCGAAATTGCAGGCGGCGACGCACGGTCTGCACGCGGAATTCCAGCCATTCCACCAGCAGATTGCGCAGGTTCTTCAACTGCGGCTTGCCGTCCAGGCCAATGATGTTGACGTTGACACGGTAGCTGGACTCCAGGTCGGTGCTGGCAAACAAGTGCTGCATCAGCACTTCATGATCCACCCGGCTGTTGGTCGGGATGATCACGATGCGGCACGGGTTCTCGTGGTCGGACTCGTCACGCAGGTCGGTCACTTGCGGCAACTTCGACGGCTTGGCCTGCATCAACGCGGCGATTTGCTCCAGCACCTTGGCACCCGATACCTGGTGCGGCAGCGCGGTCACAATAATGTCGCCGTCTTCGATGTGGTACACGGCGCGCATACGCACCGAGCCCTTGCCGGTTTCGTACATCTTCAGCAGGTCGGCGCGCGGCGTGATGATTTCTGCTTCGGTCGGGTAATCCGGGCCCTGGATATGCTCGCACAGCTGCTCGACCGTAGCCTTGGGCTCATCCAGCAAGCGCACGCAGGCGGTGGCGACTTCGCGCAGGTTGTGCGGCGGCACGTCGGTGGCCATGCCGACCGCAATACCGGTGGTGCCATTGAGCAGGATATTCGGCAAACGCGCCGGCAAAACCAGAGGTTCGTCGAGGGTGCCGTCAAAGTTCGGGCCCCAGTCGGCCGTGCCCTGGCCCAGCTCGCTGAGCAGCACTTCGGAATAACGCGACAGCCGCGCCTCGGTGTAACGCATGGCGGCGAAGGATTTGGGGTCATCCGGTGCACCCCAGTTACCCTGGCCGTCCACCAGGGTATAGCGGTAGCTGAACGGCTGGGCCATCAGCACCATGGCTTCATAGCACGCCGAATCGCCGTGGGGGTGGAATTTACCCAGCACGTCACCGACAGTACGCGCCGATTTCTTGTGCTTGGAATCAGCGTCCAGGCCCAACTCACTCATGGCGTAGATAATGCGCCGTTGCACGGGCTTCAGGCCGTCGCCGATATGCGGCAAGGCACGGTCCATGATCACGTACATGGAGTAGTTGAGGTAGGCATTTTCGGTGAATTCAGCCAGCGACCGGCGTTCTACGCCATCTAAACTGTCTGCGAGGATGTCACTCATGCGGGCCTCATCATGGGGTAAGGCGCAGCGGAACTGCCGCTGCGCTGATTCAATTCAAAAAAATCTCGATTCATGGCTGGGCACTCCAGCCGCCGTCCGGGGCGGCGAAACGATAGACCATCGGACGTTTTTCACCATCGGCACGCGGGCCGAAATTGTTGTCGATCCCGACCCAGGCACCGTCGGCATCCACCAACAGGGCTTCAGCCAGGCCATACGACTGGGGGTAACGTCGCTGCGGCGTCAGGGCTTCGTCGGCAAACGACCAGCACTGCTCAACCTTGGCCGTGAGCGGGTCGCGCCGGCAGATCTGGAACGCATTGCGCTCCAGGGTAAACAGCTTGCCGTTGAACAGCGACAAGTCGGCAAAGTCCTTGGACACGGCCTTGGCGTTGGGGAACTGCGCCGGCTGCACTTCCTGGCCGGCCTCGCTCAACAATACACAACGACCATCGCAATCCCATACGCTCTGCCCACGCTTGATCGAGACCAGGCCACGGCGTTCGCGCTCGGCAGCCAGCCAGATCTGATTGCCTTCAGGGTTCACCGCCAGGCCTTCGAACAAGGCATTAAAGTGCAGCAACATGCCACTGGCCCTGGCTTCACGCACCATGCCCGGCGCGATTTTCAACCACTCGGGCGCGCCCGCCGCCGGCACCTGCAACACCGCGGCATGGGCTTCGCTGACAATGTAGCGGTTGCCTGCGGCATCACAGCTGATGCCTTCAAAGTCCAGGTCACCGCCGCGTATAAACGAAGCGGCCTTGGTGCGCGAACGCAAGCCCCAAGGCAGGCCGGACTCGGGCACGGGCGGCACGTCGATCTTCAGCGCTTGCGCGCTCCAGGCCGGCGCACGGGTATCCAGGCGGTAGATCTGGTCATCATCGCGGTCCGAAACCGTCCACAGCTCGTTGTCACATAACGCCAGGCCCGACAGGTTCCCGCCGCGCATGCCGTCCACCGGGTGTTCCGAGACCAGCTTGAGCTCTGCCATGGGCGCGGCAGCCACCTGGGTGACCGCCAGCCCGCTCAACATCAGGATCGCCAGGGCGAAGCCTGTGCGCATCAGCCCAGAACCTCGGCCAGGTTGCCTTTGGATTCAAGCCAGGACTTGCGGTCGCCAGCGCGTTTCTTCGCCAGCAGCATGTCCATCATTTCCGAGGTGGCGGCGAAGTCTTCCAGGGTCAACTGCACCAGGCGCCGGGTGTTCGGGTCCATGGTGGTTTCGCGCAGTTGCGGCGGGTTCATTTCACCCAGGCCCTTGAATCGCGTGACCTGTGGCTTGCCGCGTTTCTTCTCGGCCACCAGGCGGTCGAGGATGCCATCGCGCTCGGCTTCGTCCAGGGCGTAGAAAATTTCCTTGCCCAGGTCGATGCGGTACAGCGGCGGCATAGCGACGTAGACGTGACCGGCATCCACCAACGGGCGGAAATGCTGCACGAACAACGCGCACAGCAAGGTAGCAATGTGCAGGCCGTCAGAGTCGGCGTCGGCGAGGATACAGATCTTGCCGTAGCGCAACTGGCTCATGTCTGCCGCGCCCGGATCGACGCCGATGGCCACGGCGATGTTGTGCACTTCCTGGCTGGCCAGCACTTCGCTGCCATCGACTTCCCAGGTGTTGAGGATCTTGCCGCGCAACGGCAGGATCGCCTGGAACTCCTTGTCCCGCGCTTGCTTGGCGGAACCGCCGGCGGAGTCACCTTCCACCAGGAACAGCTCGGAACGCATCGGGTCTTGCCCGGCGCAATCGGCCAGTTTGCCCGGCAGTGCCGGGCCCTGGGTGATGCGCTTGCGCTCGACCTTCTTGCTGGCTTTCAAGCGACGGCCGGCGTTGTTGATCGCCAGTTCCGCCAGGGCCAGGCCCAGCTCGGGGTGCTCGTTGAGCCACAGGCTGAACGCGTCCTTGACCACGCCAGAGACAAACGCCGCCGCCTCGCGGGACGACAGGCGCTCTTTGGTCTGGCCGGAAAATTGCGGTTCCTGCATCTTCATCGACAGCACGAACGCGATGCGCTCCCACACGTCTTCCGGCGCCAGTTTGACGCCGCGCGGCAACAGGCTGCGGTATTCGCAGAATTCACGCATGGCATCCAGCAAGCCTTGGCGCAAACCGTTGACGTGGGTGCCGCCCTGGGCCGTGGGGATCAGGTTGACGTAGCTTTCCTGCACGCTGTCGCCACCTTCGGGCAACCACAGCAGCGCCCAGTCCACCGCTTCTTTATTACCCGACAGGCTGCCGCAGAACGGCTCGTTGGGCAGGCGTTCGAAGTCGCTGACCGAATCTTCCAGGTAAGAGCGCAGGCCGTCTTCGTAATGCCACTCGACCTTCTCGCCGGTACCTTTGTCCTCAAAGCTGACCAGCAGCCCCGGGCACAGCACAGCCTTGGCCTTGAGCACGTGCTTGAGGCGGCTGATGGAGAATTTTGGCGAATCGAAATACTTGGGGTCCGGCGCAAAGTACACACTGGTGCCGGTGTTGCGCTTGCCCACGGTGCCGATCACTTCCAGGTCGGTGGCCTTGTAGCCATCGGCGAAGGTCATCTGGTACTCGTTACCGTCGCGCTTGACCTTGACCCGCACCAGGGTGGACAGGGCGTTGACCACCGAAATACCTACGCCGTGCAAACCGCCGGAGAACTGGTAGTTCTTGTTGGAGAACTTGCCGCCGGCATGCAGCTTGGTAAGGATCAGCTCGACGCCCGGCACACCCTCTTCGGGGTGAATGTCCACCGGCATGCCACGACCGTCGTCGGACACTTCCAGGGAATGGTCGGCGTGAAGGATGACTTGCACCGACTTGGCGTGCCCGGCCAAGGCTTCGTCGACGCTGTTGTCGATGACTTCCTGGGCAAGGTGGTTCGGCCGACTGGTGTCGGTATACATGCCGGGGCGTTTGCGCACCGGGTCGAGGCCCGAGAGGACTTCGATGGCGTCGGCGTTATAAGAGCTAGCGCTGGGAGTGGCCATGGGGTCTCGTCGTGAGTCGTTCGATTAAAAAGTGACCTGCGATTTTCTACAGTGACGAAAAATCGAAGGATTGAAACTGATCTGCGCCAATACCGGCAAAGCACAACAGTGCCGGCAATTGCTCGGCGAACCCCTGGTAACCATGGTCGCCACCGGCCTGGATGCGCAAGGCGCAGGCCCGGTAATACTGTTGGGCCAGGCGATAATCCAGGGTTTCGTCCCCGGTCTGCAACCACACCTGATAACGCGCGGCATCCTGGGGAGCCGGTACTTCCAGCTCGGCCAGCGCCGTGACGTGGTCCTGTGTCAATTCCCAGGTCTCATCGGTGTAGAGGTTCTTCTGGGTGCCCAGGTAACCGTCGAACATCCGATGGGGGCTGACCGCCGGGTTGACCAGCAGCGCCTTGAGGCCATGGCGTTCGGCAAGATGGGTTGCATAGTAGCCGCCGAGTGAGCTGCCGACCAGCAGTGGCCGGCCCAGTTGCGCAATCGCTTGCTCCAATTGAAGAATTGCCTGACGAGGGTGGTGATGCAGCGCCGGCACACGCAGCTGGTCGGACAGGCCAAGGGCATCCATCACAGTGGTCAACTGGCTGGCCTTGTTGGAAGCCGGCGCACTGTTGAAACCGTGGATATACAGGATCGAAGCGGACATGCCGGGCTCTCCGTGCTGAGGCCAAAGAGGCGCAGTTTACAGGGAATGCAGGCAGAAGCGGACCCAATGTGGGAGCTGGCTCGCCTGCGATGGCGGCGATTGAGTCAACGAGTCAGCGCCAGGTACACCGTCATCGCAGGCAAGCCAGCTCCCACCTTTTGATCAGTGTTTGCAGGCCTTAATAGCCGTTGCTGCCGTAATCGACCGTAAAAGCGAAGCCTTTGACCCGTTCCACCCCCGTTTCCAACCGTCCGTCGCCATGCAAGCGCAACCAGCGATACCCCGGTGCCTGCTCGCTGGCCTGGAAATCCTCACTTCCCGGCGCAAACTGGATACAGGTAGACGGCGAAGCCAGCAGCCGCACACCGTCGCGCTCGCTGTCGATCTCCTGATGCACATGCCCCCACAGCAATGCCTTGGTCTGCGGAAAGCGCTCAAGCACGGCAAACAGCGCTTCGGGGTTGCGCAGGCCGATCGGTTCCATCCACGCACAGCCGATGGGCACCGGATGGTGGTGGAAACACACCAGGTGATGGCGGCCCGGCGCCTCGCTCAAGGCCTGCGCCAGCAGTTGCAGTTGCGCGTCTTGCAGGTAGCCCGGCACCGACCCTGGTACCGCCGAATCCAACAGAGTGATACGCCAGTTGCCGATATCCACCACCGGTTCGAGCAAATCACTGTGCATGGCAGCCTGGGCCATGACCTGCGGTTCGTCGTGGTTGCCAGGAATCCAGCGCGCCGGAGCGCCAAGGGACGCGGTCAAATCGCGAAACTGCTGGTAGGACGCCAGCGTGCCATCCTGGGACAGGTCGCCGGTCGCCAGTATCAGGTCGATGGCCGGCTGTTGCGCGCGCACCAGCTCGACTACCCGCTGCAGGCTTTCACGGGTGTTCATGCCCAGCAGCGTGGCGTCAGCGTCAGCAAACAGATGGCTGTCGGACAACTGCACCAGCAACACGGCATCAGGATTCACGGCGGATACACTCGGCAAGGCGCTCTCCCTGGCAACTACAGGAATGGATAATTGGCGCGATTATGCTGGGGCAGGACACAAAGAGGAAACCCAAGGAAACAGACGCAGTTCACATCTACCGCACCACTTCAAACTCATGGCCCAAGGCCAGGCAGTGGCTGAGCCATTCGCCGAGGAACACATTGAGCTGTGCTTTCTCATCGGGCTGGTGCATGAACACGTTCGGGTAAGGATAGATGCTGCGAAAGCGTCGCGCATGTTCGGCGCTGATCACTTCGGCCATACGCGCGTCGTGGTACACCTGCACTTCCAATTGCGGCACCGGCAACCACGGCAGGCTGTGCTCCTGGCGTACCCGCAGGGTGGTGGTGTAGGGGCAGGTGAGAATGACTTCCAGGGTCAGCACGCCGAGCATCTGGTCGCCGTGGGTGACAGCAATGCGCCGCGCCTGGGGGGCGTGGCGCATGTCCGGGAGCAGGCGCATCAGCCGCGCATAGTTGGCCTCGCAGGCCGCTTGCAGCCCGATCAGGTCAACTCGATAACGTTCCCGTGCCTTTACTGCCATAACCCCCTCACTTCCGCGCGATTAAGCGCAAGCCATTGCAGGGCGATAATGCTGGCTGCGTTGGAAATCTTGCCGTCGCGCACCGCCTGCAAGGCATCTTCGAAGGCCCAGGCGGTGACGCGGATATCTTCTGCTTCTTCTTCCAATCCATGGACCCCACCCGCGCCCGAGCTGTCGCAACGGCCCAAGTACAGGTGGACAAATTCGGTACTGCCGCCAGGCGACGGGAAATACTTGGTGATCGGCCACAGCGCGGAGAATGTCAGCCCAGCTTCCTCTTCGGCCTCGCGGTGTGCAACCTCCTCGGGTTGCTCATCCTTGTCAATCAGGCCGGCGACCATCTCCACCAGCCAGGGGTTATCGGCACGGCCCATGGCGCCGACGCGGAACTGTTCGATCAGCACCACCTCATCGCGCTGCGGGTCGTAGGGCAGCACGCACACGGCGTCATGACGCACGAACACTTCGCGGTTGATCACCCGGCTCATGCCGCCGTCGAATTTTTCATGGCGCAGTTGCACGCGATCGAGCTTGTAGAAGCCTTTATAGGCATTGTCACGCTGAACAATCTCGATCTTGTTCGGTGTCGACTTCGCGATGTCGGTCATGGTGTCCCTCGTTAAGCTCGTGCAATGGGCGCCATCCTAACGCGCCGACGCCCGTTGATGCAGCCCCTTTGCGGTTGCCGGGAGAGGCGGCGAACGTCAAACTCACTGCAATCAGTTTAGTGGCGAACTGGCGGCCACGTTGGCAGTCCAAGCGCTACTCTTTTCGCTTTCCATCGATTTACGAAGGACACACATGTCGCTTTTAAGAATCGCCTCCGTGGCCTGTATTGCTTTGACCCTGGGTGCTTGCCAGAGCCTGTTCCAACCCGCCTATCTCAAGCCGCTGGACGTTACCACCGACAAGTCGGAGCAGATCAAGCCCGGCTGCGACAGCCCGGCCTGCCCGCTGGTGAACATCGACACCGTGCATTTCCCTGCCGAGCCACAACTGGACAGCCTGGTGGAACAGCGCCTGCTGCAAATGACCCGCACCACGCCTGGCGCCAGCGTGCCGGCGAGCCTGAACGCCTATCGAAACACCTTCCTGCGTGAGTCGCCAGACCGCCACGGCATGTACTTGCAAGCCAAGGTACGTGACCAGCATGACGGACTGGTGATCGTTGAAGTGTCCAGCTACCTGGACACAGGTGTCGCCCACGGCGAGCCAGGCCGCGGGTTTATCAACTATTCACGGATTCTGCATAAGGAACTGACCCTGGCCGACATGCTGTTGCCCGGCCAGGAGCAAGCCTTCTGGAATACCGCTAAAGTTGCCCACAACAGCTGGTTGATCAGCACCAAGATGGACCGCGACCCAGAATTCGTGAAGAGCTGGCCGTTTCAGAAAACCCCGAACGTGGCCCTGACCAGCGGCGGCGTGGTGCTCAAGTACAACGTCAGCACCATCGCCCCTTACGCACAGGGGCTGATCGAAATCACCCTGCCCTATACGCGCCTCACCGGTGTGATCAAGCCTGAACTGGTGCCGGCACGCCGTTGATCGGTTGAAGGTTCAAGGGTGTTATTGCAGAGGGAGATTGGGTGTTTGTCGGATCGTTATCGCGGGCAAGCCCGACTCCCACAGGGGACCGTTTGTGAACACAAAATCTGTGTACCACTCGGCCAACTGTGGGAGCCGGGCTTGCCCGCGATGACGGCGGTGCAGACACCGCCGCCTAAGGATCAGACCTTCTTGTAGAGCTGGCTACCTTCCTGCTTGAACCGCTCTGCCTGCTCGGCCAAGCCCTTGGCCACATCCACATCCACCGCATCGATACGCTGGTTCGCCGCGTACTCACGCACTTCCTGGGTGATTTTCATCGAGCAGAACTTAGGCCCGCACATCGAACAGAAATGCGCGACCTTGGCCGAATCCTTCGGCAAGGTTTCATCGTGGTACGAACGTGCGGTATCCGGGTCCAGGCCGAGGTTGAACTGGTCTTCCCAGCGGAACTCGAAGCGCGCCTTGCTCAAGGCGTTATCGCGAATCTGCGCGCCGGGGTGGCCTTTGGCGAGGTCGGCCGCGTGGGCCGCGATCTTGTAGGTAATGATCCCGGTCTTCACGTCGTCCTTGTTCGGCAAGCCCAGGTGCTCCTTGGGTGTGACGTAGCAGAGCATGGCACAACCGAACCAGCCGATCATTGCCGCGCCGATACCCGAAGTGATGTGATCATAGCCGGGCGCAATGTCGGTGGTCAGCGGGCCTAGGGTGTAGAACGGCGCCTCGTCGCAGCATTCCAGTTGCTTATCCATGTTCTCCTTGATCAGCTGCATCGGCACATGGCCGGGGCCTTCGATCATGGTTTGCACGTCGTGCTTCCAGGCAGTTTTGGTCAGTTCGCCCAGGGTTTCCAGTTCGCCGAACTGCGCGGCGTCGTTGGCGTCGGCAATCGAACCCGGGCGCAAGCCATCGCCAAGGGAGAAGCTGACGTCATAGGCCTTCATGATTTCGCAGATTTCGTCGAAATGCGTGTAGGTGAAATTCTCTTTGTGGTGGGCCAGGCACCACTTGGCCATGATCGAACCCCCACGGGAGACGATGCCGGTCACGCGCTTGGCAGTCAGCGGCACATACCGCAGCAATACCCCAGCGTGGATGGTGAAGTAGTCGACGCCCTGCTCGGCCTGTTCGATCAAGGTGTCGCGGAACAGCTCCCAGGTCAGGTCTTCGGCTGCGCCACCGACTTTTTCCAGAGCCTGGTAGATCGGCACAGTACCGATTGGCACTGGCGAGTTGCGGATGATCCACTCGCGGGTTTCGTGGATGTGCTTGCCGGTGGACAGGTCCATCACCGTGTCCGAGCCCCAGCGAATGCCCCAGGTGAGTTTCGCCACTTCCTCTTCGATGGACGAACCCAGGGCGCTGTTGCCGATGTTGCCGTTGATCTTCACCAGGAAGTTACGGCCGATGATCATCGGTTCCAGCTCGGTGTGGTTGATGTTGGCCGGGATGATCGCGCGGCCCCGGGCGATTTCTTCGCGTACGAATTCAGGCGTGATGATTTTCGGCACGCTGGCGCCGAAGCTGTGGCCGGCGTGCTGCTGATCCAGCAAGCCACTGGCACGGGCTTCTTCAAGCTTCATGTTTTCGCGGATGGCGACATATTCCATCTCGGCCGTGATGATGCCTTTGCGCGCGTAATGCATCTGCGTGACGTTGGCACCGGCCCTGGCGCGGCGCGGGTTCTTTACATGGGCAAAACGCAGGGCGGTCAGCTCGGCATCGCTCAAGCGCTGCTGGCCGAAGTGCGAGGTGAGACCGGGCAGGCGCTCGGTGTCGTCGCGTACTTCGATCCACGGCGAGCGCACGTCGGCCAGGCCTTTGCGCACGTCGATAATCACATTCGGGTCGGTGTAGGGGCCGGAGGTATCGTAGACGGTAACCGGCGCGTTGATTTCACCGCCGAAATCGGTGGGGGTCACGTCCAGGCTGATTTCACGCATCGGCACGCGAATATCCGGGCGGGAGCCCTGCACGTAGATTTTTTGCGAGCGGGTAAACGGCTGCACGGAGCCGGAGTCGACCTTGGCCGATTCACTCAGGTGCACGGTATTTTTTAGTTTTGTACTCATCACAGGCTCTCCAACTTATCCAGGCGGTGGATTTTTGTCGGAGCGAACCTGTGACGGACGGACGCACTGGAACCAGTGCTGTGCTTGGCGCACGAGGGCTGTTCGATTGTCGAACAACATCCCGGACGAAGCACAAGAGGACTCGCCGGGTGACGAGAAATCTTGTTCCCTACGCAGGCGCTAACCTGATCAGGTTCAACGGGATCCGGTATTTACCGATCTCAGCCTTCCAACAAGGCACCCCGACAAGAACGCGGCCAGTCTAGACCATGGCGTGGGCAAATTGCCAATAGCGGTTTATTCAGCGTGATGAATGGCGTGATCGTGGGATTGTTGTGCGCAGGCCCCGCTACTACACTCGGGCACGGCCTCAAGGCTTGACGCCAGGCATGGCCAGCCTTAGCCTTGGGCGCTGAATTATCACCGTAATATTCATACTAGGGATCGCCTCATGCTGCGCAAACTCTCACTGGCTGTTGCCGTGTCTTGTGCGACCAACGGACTGGTCTGGGCAGCTGAAGCGCCCTTGTCCGCCAACACCGACCTGGTCAGCGTCTATCAGGAAGCGGCGAACAACAACGCCGACCTGGCCGCTGCCCGTGCCCAGTACGGCGCGCAAAAAGAAGTGGTGCCCCAGGCCCGCGCGGGCTTGCTGCCGAACCTGTCCGCCGGCGCCGATAGCAACAACGTGCGCACCCAGATCGACCAGCCGGCCGCCACGGCCAACCGTGACGCCCACTCCTGGCGGGCCACCTTGAGCCAGCCACTGTTCCGCGCCGACCGCTGGTTCCAGCTGCAAGCCGCCCACGCGGTCAACGAGCAAGCCTCGCTGCAACTGTCGGCCTCGGAGCAGAACCTGATTTTGCAAAGCGCCGAAAGCTATTTCGCCGTGCTGCGTGCCCAGGACAACCTGGCGTCGACCAAGGCCGAAGAAAACGCCTTCAAGCGTCAGCTCGACCAGTCCAACGAACGCTTCGATGTGGGCCTGTCGGACAAGACCGATGTGCTGCAATCCCAGGCCAGCTACGACACTGCCCGAGCCAATCGCATCCTGGCCCAGCGCCAGGTGGACGACGCCTTCGAAGCGCTGATCACCCTGACCAACCGCCAGTACAACTCGATCCAGGGCATCGTCCACACGCTGCCGGTGCTGCCGCCGGCGCCGAACGACGCCAAGGCCTGGGTCGAAACCGCCGGGCGCCAGAACCTCAACCTGCTCGCCAGCAATTACGCGGTAACTGCCGCAGAAGAAACCCTTCGGCAGCGCAAGGCCGGCCACTTGCCGACCCTCGACGCGGTTGCGCAATACGAAAAAGGCGACAACGACGCCCTGGGCTTCAGCAACCCGAATCAGTTGCCTATCCCGTACGGCGGCGATGTGTCGCAACGCACCGTCGGCCTGCGCTTGAACATCCCGATCTACAGCGGCGGCCTCACCAGTTCGCAAGTGCGCGAATCCTATTCGCGCCTCGACCAGACCGAGCAGCAACGCGAGGGCCTGCGCCGCCAAGTAGTGGAAAACACCCGCAACCTGCACCGTGCAGTCAACACCGATGTGGAGCAGGTGCAAGCGCGTCGCCAGTCGATCATCTCCAACCAGAGCGCGGTGGAAGCCACGGAAATCGGCTATCAGGTGGGTACGCGCAACATCGTCGACGTGCTGGACTCACAGCGCCAGCTGTACGCGTCGGTGCGCAACTACAACAACAGCCGCTACGATTACATCCTCGACAACCTGCGCTTGAAGCAGGCGGCGGGCACGCTCAACCCAGGGGACTTGCAGGATCTGGCGCGCTATCTCAAGGCCGACTACAACCCGGACAAGGACTTCCTGCCGCCGGACCTGGCCAAAGCCGCTGCCGAACAGCTCAAGGCCCGCCCCGGCTATTAAAATGTGGGAGTTGGCTTGACTCTGTAGGAGCGAGCTTGCTCGCGAAAAACTTACAGGCGCCGCGTTCATTCAGCAAACACGCGTTATCGTTGACGTTTTT
>NZ_SMOF01000001.1:696284-735345 GCF_018135665.1 Pseudomonas sp. B2021 | reverse complement strand
GGCGCCGCGTTCATTCAGCAAACACGCGTTATCGTTGACGTTTTTCGCGAGCAAGCTCGCTCCTACATTGGGTGGGTGTTGTCAGTGTTTGATCAGTTTGTCCAAGCCATCCAGTAAACGCTTTAACGCGCCCTGGTTGGCCTGCATCACCTTGAGCCCCGCCTGCGCCATCTTGCGTGCGTCCTGAGGCAACTCAAACAACTGTCGCACCGCTTCGGCCAGCCCATCGGCATCGTCCACCTCCCGCAAAGCCCCGGCGTCGCGCATCATCGCGGTGATGTCGAGGAAGTTGAAGACATGCGGGCCCATGATCACCGGTTTACCCAGCGCGGCCGGTTCCAGCGGGTTGTGCCCGCCGGTCGGCACCAGGCTGCCGCCGACGAATGCGCTGTCGGCCAGGGCGTAAAGAAACAGCAATTCGCCCATGGTGTCGCCAAGCAGCACCGAGGTGTGCTCGGTAACCGGCTCGCCGCTGGAGCGACGCACGGTGGCAAACCCTTGCTGCACACAGCGCTCAAACGTGGGGCCAAAGCGCTCCTGATGACGGGGCACCAGAATCAGCAGTGCATTGGGATAGTTCGCCAGCAACTGGCGATGAGCTGCCAGCACCACGTCGTCTTCACCTTCGTGGGTACTCGCGGCGATCCAGACCGGACGCTCGCTGGCGCCCCATTGTTCACGCAGGGCGGCGGCGCGGGCCGTCAACTGAGGGTCGATGCTCAGGTCGAACTTGATCGAGCCGGTCACTTCCACGGTTTCAGGGCGTGCGCCCAGGCTGCGGAAACGTTCGGCCTCGGTCTCGGTCTGTACGGCGAACAGGCTCATGTCTGCCAGCATCGGCGCCGTCAGCTTGGCAAATCGCGCGTACCCCTTGGCCGAGCGCGCCGACAACCGCGCATTGGCCAGCGCCACCGGGATACCGCGCTGGGCGCAGGCATGGATATGGTTGGGCCACAGCTCGGTTTCCATGATCACCGCCAGCGTGGGCTGCACGCGGTCGAGAAAACGCTTGGCGGCACAGGGCAAGTCGTACGGCAAATAGCAGTGCTGGATGCGCGGCTCATTGGCAAATAGTGCCTGGATACGCTCGGAACCGGTGGGCGTCATGCAGGTGACGGTGATCGGCAACTGTGGATAACGCGCCATCAACCCGCGAATCATCGGGGCGGCGGCAATGCTTTCGCCCACCGACACCGCGTGCACCCAGATTCCGCCGGGCCGCATCACCGGCAAGCCGTAGGAAAACCGCTCGCCCACCCGCTTGGCATAGGCCGGCGCTTTGCGCGCACGCAACCACAAGCGTAAAGCCACCAACGGCAGCGCCAGGTAAAACAGACAGCTGTAGAGAGTTCTATTCATGGCGGCGGAGTTTATCGGCTTTTTCAGTCGATCGCCTGCAAGCACTCGGCAAAACGTTTGGCCAAGAAGCGCGCGGCGGGCCCAAGGTGCTCGTCGCGGCGCCACACCAGTTCCACCACCAGGGCGGGCGGAGTCCATTCGCTGGCCAATTCGACCATCTGTTGCTGGTAGGTCGGGTATTGCACGATATGCCGAGGCAGCCAGGCCCAGCCCAGGCCACTCATCAGCCATTCGGCCAATACGTAGAAGCTGTCGGCGCGCCACACCAGGGGGCTGGCCGCCTCGCTGCCGGGGTAGACGCTGGTCTGGGTCGACATCAGCAACTGCCGAAACTGGGCCAGGTGTTGGCACGTCACGTACTGCTCCTTGGCCAACGGGTGATTGACTCCGCACACCGTGACCATTTCTACACTGCCCACCACCCGTCGCTCCAGGGCTTCGGGAATCTGGTCGTGATAGAACAGCAGCCCCAGGTCCGCCTTGCGCTCCACCAGCTTGCGCGCCACATCGCCCTGGGCTGCGCTGGACAACTGCACCTCCAGCAGCGGGTAGTGCACGGCCAGCGCCTCCAGGCTGTCGAGCACAGGCTGGAACAACATCGCCTCATCCTGGGCCAGGCGCAGGCAGGCTTCCTCGCCGCGGGTCAACGATAAGGCCCGGCCCGTGAGGCGCTCACACTGGCGCAGCACCTCACGCGCTTCCTCCAGCAACACACTGCCGGCCTCGGTCAGGCGCGGTTGCCGGCCGCTGCTACGTTCGAACAGCACAACGCCCAAGTCAGCCTCCAGCAGGGCAATGCCATTGCTGACCGCCGATTGCGCCTTTCGCTGCCCCCGGGCCACGGCAGAAAACGAAAGCTGCTCGGCGACGCTGACAAACAGGCGCATCTGCTCCAGATCCCATTGCACGCTCATGGCTCAACCCATCTCAATTCTAGATAGGTAATGACTTTACCCCATCTGGCGAACCTCTAGAATGCCGACCTTATCAAATGCGCATCACCTCGAGGATTGCCCCATGAATGCCGCCTACTATTACTTGGCCATCGCCATCTGCTCGGAAGTGATCGCCACCGTTTCCATGAAAGCCATCAAAGGCTGGAGCACCCCTATTCCGTTGTTGCTGGTGATCGTCGGTTACGGCGTGGCGTTCTGGATGCTGACCCTGGTGGTGCGCACCGTGCCGGTCGGCGTGGCGTACGCGGTATGGGCCGGGATGGGCATCGTGATGGTCAGCATCGCGGCGCTGTTCATCTACGGGCAAAAGCTGGATGTGCCGGCGATGCTGGGGATGGGCCTGATTGTGCTGGGCGTGGTGGTGATTCAGCTGTTCTCGAAAACCGCCGGGCACTGACCGCCACTCAACAGCCTGTATACTGCGCCTCTTGTCTTGAACACTGAGGTCGCCGATGCCATCCGTTATTTCCACCGACGTTCTGATTGTCGGCGCCGGGGTTGCCGGCCTCTGGCTCAATGCGCGCCTGCGCAGCCAGGGGTTTTCCACGGTACTGGTGGAAAGCGCCACCCTGGGTGGCGGGCAAAGCCTGAAGTCCCAGGGCATCATTCACGGCGGTGCGAAATACGCCCTGCATGGCGCCCTCACCGGCGCCTCCGAAGCCATTGCCGATATGCCGCGCCGCTGGCGTGAAGCCCTGGCCGGCAACGGCGAACTGGACCTGTCCGGCGTGCGCGTGCTGTCCCAGGCGCATTACTTGTGGTCGCCCGGCACGATTGCCGGCAACCTCACCAGCTTTTTCGCCAGCAAGGCCGTGCGTGGCCGCGTCGATCAGGTCAAGGGCGACGAACTGCCCCTGGCGCTGCAGAACCCTCGCTTCAAAGGCAAGGTCTATCGCCTGGCCGAGCTGGTGGTGGACGTGCCCAGCCTGATCAACCGCCTGGCGCAATTGGCTGGCGACGGTCTGCTCGCCGGTCAGCACATCGAACCGTTGCTGGACGGTGACACCCTGGTGGGCTTGAAAGTCGATGGCCGTGAGATCCGCGCCCAGCGCATCGTCTTGAGCGCTGGCGGCGGCACGGCGGATGTGCTCGCAGCCCTGGGCCATAGCCAGCCGGCCATGCAAAAACGCCCGCTGCACATGATCATCGCCAAAGGCCCTGGCCTCAAGCCGCTGTACGCCCATTGCCTGGGCGGCGGCACCAAGCCACGGATCACCGTGACCACCCACCCGGCCGCCGACGGCAACTGGGTGTGGTACATGGGCGGCGATATCGCCGAGGCTGACGGCGTGGCGCGTACGCCTGAACAACAGATCGCCACCGCGCAGAAAGAGCTGGCGCAACTGCTGCCCTGGATCGACATGAGCCAGACCCAGTGGGCCACCCTGCGGGTGGATCGCGCCGAGCCGCTGCAATCGGGGCTGAGCCGTCCCGACAACGCCTTCCTCGCCGAAGACGGCCGCTTGCTGGTCGGCTGGCCAACCAAACTGGCGCTGGCGCCGGACTTCGCCGACCGCGTACTCCAAGCCCTGGAGCGCGATGGCATCCAGCCAAGCGCCAGCGCCGCCCTGCCCGAGTTGCCAAAACCGGCAATCGGCCAACCAGCCTGGGAGCAACTGTTGCCATGAGCCTGCCAACCCTGCACGACCTGTATCGCCCCCTGGGCAGCACCGGCCTGCTGGTGTCGCCCCTGGGCCTGGGCACCGTCAAGTTGGGCCGCGACCAAGGGGTGAAATACCCCAACGGCTTTCAGATCCCTGGCGACGACGAAGCCCGCATGTTGTTGCGCCAGGCCCGCGAGCTGGGCATCAATCTGATCGACACCGCGCCGGCCTATGGCATGAGCGAAGAGCGGCTGGGGCCGCTGCTGCGTGACCAGCGCAAGGACTGGGTCATCGTCAGCAAGGTTGGCGAAGAGTTTGCCAATGGCGTGTCCCATCACGATTTCAGCGCGGCCCATACGCGAATGTCGATCGAACGCAGCCTGAAACGACTTGAAACTGATTTTATCGACCTGGTGCTGGTGCACTCGGACGGCAACGACTTGCATATCCTCAACGATTGCGAGGTTTACCAGACCCTGGCGCAGTTGAAGAAAGACGGCAAGATCCGCGGTTTCGGCTTCTCCGGCAAAACCGTCGAGGGCGGCGTGAAAGCGCTGGAACAGGGCGACTGCGCGATGGTCACCTACAACCTCAACGAACAGGCTGAGAAGGCCGTGATCGACTATGCCGCCGCCCACGGCAAGGGCATCCTGGTGAAAAAGGCCCTGGCCAGCGGCCATGTATGCCTGGAACCGGGAATGGATCCAATTCAGGCCAGTTTCACCTTGTTGTTCGCGCAAACGGGCGTCGCCAGTGCTATTGTCGGGACCATTAATCCGCTGCACCTGGCCCATAACGTAGCAACTGCTGCCCGGGTCATTCGTCAACTCTGATGCCGCCCACGCGGCCGACCCCCGTCGCAAGAAGGAGCCGACATGCCGCGTACGCTCATAAGAAAGAACCCCAGCAACTTCAAGACACTGCCGCTGCACGTCGAAGCCACCCCCGAAGGCCTGAGCTACCAGAGCGTCGGCATGCCGCTCAACTTCGCCCAGACCCTGCAACGGCGCAAGCCGGTCGAGGTGCCAGATGCCGAACGCTTCGCCCTGGAACTGGCGAACCTCGGCGTCTCGGTGCGCCTGACCCTGCATTGGCAAAACAAGGACTACTGGGTGTTGGTGCGCCAACGCCGCCAGGACCGTGGCGACGTGGTGCTCAAGCTGATCTCCGGCTACGTCCCGGCCCATGAACTGAACCTGCCACTGCATACCGCCATTCAGGAAATCGCCGAGGAGTGCCTGCTCGAAACCCCCGAAGGCTGGCTGGGCGGGCGCTTCAACGACACTTGGCTGCCGGCGCCCTACTCCGCTGCCCTGCATTACCGCGAGGCCCTGCCGTTTCGTCTCAGCCCGCTGTCCGGCGCCGCGCGCCCGGTGCGCTGCGCCACCATGCAACTGATCGAGCGCCCACGGGCCTACGTGCACTTGCCGACCGCCTCGCTGCAATTGATTTATGACCTGCGCCTGGAAGTGCCGAAGGAAGCCAAATCCCTCAGTTTGTTTCATGTGGATGAGCGTTTGGAGGGTGACCAGTTGGTGGCGCGCCTGGATCGCCAGCGTCCGGACTTGTACTTGATGCCGCTCAAAGACGGCGAGCCACTGGCAGAGTTGTATACCGTCAAGAAGGATCAGCTGTACCCGGCCAGCACACGCGGCCTGTACCTGGCGGAAAGTTTTGCCCAGCAAGAGGGCTGGCTGGTGCGTGATGAGCGAATTCGCTGGAAGGACTGGCTCAGGCAGCAGGGCCTGGCAGAGCCGGAAAAGGACTCAAAACTCAAGCGCTTGACCGGCAAGGCGCGGCAGATGCTGCGCAAGATCGTGCCGAAGAAAAGCTAGGGGCGAGCAGGCTCGCCCCACGGGGTATCACTCGTTGTTGCGGATCTTCTCGACAATCGCGGTGGTCGAGCTGTTTTCAACCAGCCCCAGCACTTTGACCGTGCCACCGTAGGCGCTGACGATGTCCGCACCCACCACCTGGTCGACACTGTAGTCACCGCCCTTGACCAACACGTCGGGCTTGACCTGAGCCAGCAGGTTTTCCGGGGTGCCTTCGGAAAAGCTGATCACCCAGTCCACCGCCCCCAGACCCGCAAGTACCGCCATGCGCCGGTCAACGCTGTTGATCGGACGGCCAGGGCCTTTCAAGCGGCTGACCGAAGCGTCATCGTTGACCGCAACGATCAGGCGGTCGCCTTGAGCGCTTGCCTGTTCCAGATACGTCACGTGCCCGGCGTGCAGGATGTCAAAACAGCCGTTGGTGAACACAATGCTTTCGTTGTGGGCGCGGGCATCGTCAATCGCCAGCAGCAATTGCTCCAGGCCCAGCACACCGCGCTCCGAGCCTTCGGAACGCTGGATGGCGCGGCGCAATTCCGGTGCGCTGATGGCGGCAGTACCCAGTTTGCCTACCACAATGCCCGCCGCCAGGTTGGCCAGGGCCACGGCATGGGGCAGCTCCTCACCGGCGGCAATGGAGGCTGCCAGGGTAGAAATCACCGTGTCACCGGCGCCGGTGACGTCAAACACTTCACGGGCACGCGCCGGCAGGTGCATGGCCGGGTGGCCCGGACGCAACAGGGTCATGCCGTGCTCGCCACGGGTCACCAGCAAGGCGCCCAAGTCGAGATCGGCCATCAGCGCCGCGCCCTTGCTCACCAGCTCGTGCTCATCGGCACACCCGCCGACGATGGTCTCGAACTCGCTGAGGTTTGGCGTGAGCAGGCTGGCGCCTCGGTAGATCGAGAAGTCCTTGCCCTTGGGATCGGCGAGCACCGGAATGTTGCGGGCCTTGGCGGCCTGGATCAACACCTGGTGATTCTGCAAGGCGCCTTTGCCGTAGTCGGACAACACCAGCACCTTGATACCGTCGAGCAGCGCGTCGACCTGGTCGCCAAGGGCCAGGGCGTCGGTGGCGAAGGGTTCTTCAAAATCGATACGCAGCAACTGCTGGTGACGGCTCATGACCCGCAGCTTGACGATCGTTGGCTGATGGGCGATGCGCTGGAACAGCGCACGCACACCGGCACCCTGCAGGCTGTTGGCCAGACTTTCGGCCGCTTCGTCGTCGCCGGTCACCCCTACCAGGGAAGCCGGGGCGCCGAGCGCGGCAATATTGAGCGCGACGTTGGCAGCGCCACCTGGGCGGTCTTCGATTTGCTCGACCTTGACGACCGGCACCGGCGCCTCAGGGGAAATCCGTGAGGTACCACCATGCCAGTAACGGTCGAGCATGACATCGCCGACCACCAAGACAGCGGCTTGATTGAATCGCGGCATGGACAACTTCATGGAGCAACCCACATACAAAATGAACAGGGGCGCGATATTAGCACAGGGTTTGCGATGGCTTGCGACCACCGCAGGGCAAATGTGGGAGGGGATTTGCTCTCTGTAGGAGCGAGCAAGCTCGCTCCTACATTTCATTTACCCCGTGATGCCGGGTGGATCAGGTGATATCCGCCTGCACCGGTGCATCCAGGCCCATGGCATGCAGGCGGGCGTAGTAACCGTTCTGCGCCAACAACTCGCCGTGGGTACCACGCTCGACAATCCGCCCGTCGTCCATCACCAGAATCAGGTCAGCCTTCTCGATGGTGGACAGGCGGTGTGCGATCACCAGAGTCGTGCGGCCTTGCATGACCTTATCGAGTGCCGCCTGGATATGCCGCTCGGACTCGGTATCGAGGGCCGAGGTGGCCTCGTCGAGGATCAGCAATGGCGCATTCTTGAGCAACGCACGGGCAATCGCCAAGCGCTGACGCTGGCCACCGGACAACAACACACCGTTCTCGCCCACCTGAGTATCAAAGCCCTTGGGCAACTGATCGATGAAGTCCTTGGCATTGGCATCCGCCGCCGCCGCTTCAACGTCGGCACGAGGCGCACCGGCCAGGTCGCCGTAGGCGATGTTGTTGGTCACGGTATCGCTGAACAGAGTGACATGCTGGGTAACCTGGGCAATGTGCTTACGCAGGTTGAGCAGCTTGTAGTCCTCGATCTCGATGCCATCGAGCAGGATCTCACCACTTTCATGGTGGTAGAAACGCGGGATCAGGCTGGCCAGGGTCGACTTGCCACTGCCCGAACGCCCCACCAGCGCAATCATCTGCCCAGGCTCGGCGGTAAAGCTGATGTCCTTGAGCACATGGCGATCGGTACCAGGGTAGGTGAAGTTCAGGTGACGCACTTCCAGGCGACCGCTGACCTTGTCACGTTCAACAGTGCCGTGGTCGACCTCAACGTCTTCGTCCAACTGCTCGAAGATGCTTTCGGCGCCCGCCACACCTTTCTGGATGGTCGAGCTGACCTCCGAGAGTTGACGAATTGGCTTAGGCAACAAGCCGGCCAGGGTGATGTAGGCCACCATGTCGCCCGCCGAGGCGTCGCCACGCAGGTACAGCACCAGGAACATCAGCACGGCCATGGCGGAGTAGATCACCAATTGCAGCGCCGGGGTGTAGATCGCCCCGGTGCGGGTCATGCGCAGTTGCTTGTTGGTGTTGCTCTGGCTGGCCTTGAAAAAGCGCTTCTGTTCGTAGACTTCGCCGCCGAAGCTGCGCACCACGCGGTAGCCCTGGATGGTCTCCGAGGCCACGTGGGTCACGTCGCCCATGGCCACCTGGATCTTCTTGCTCTGCTTGCGGAATTTCTTGCTGGCGGTACTGACCATCACAGCAATCAACGGCAGGATCGCGATCATCACCAACGTGAGGCGCCAGTTCATGAACAGCAAGGAGGCGAACAGGAAGATCACCGTCATGCCTTCGCGGATCACCACCTTGATGGCATCGGTCGCGGCCCCCGTGACCATAGTCACGTTGAAGGTGATGCGGGAAATCAGATGCCCGGAGTTGTGGTTATCGAAGTAGCGGTTGGGCAGCGTCAGCAGGTTGTTAAACAACTGCACCCGCAAGTCGTGGACCAGGCCCAGGGAGACCTTGGCCAACAGGTAGTTGCCCAAAAACGAACCCAGGCCCTGCCAGGCCGCGATCAGGATGATCAGCAACGGCACCGCCTGCAGCAATTGCAGGTCGCGCAAAAAGGGCACGGTCGGGAACAGCACAGCTTCCGGATTGGAGAGACCATCGACAAAGTACTTGAGGATGTAACCCAGCATCGGTTGGGTCGACGCGAAAATCAGAAATCCAAGGATACTCAACGCAAACAAGCCCATATAGGGCTTAACGTAACTGAGCAGGCGGAAGTATATTTTCAAGCTCGAAGGGCTTGCGCTCGGACTGGAGTCGGTCATATCACGCGGCGTTTTGAAAAAGGAGGCTGACTTTAGCACAGCTTCTCTGTTGTACTTGCACCCGGCGTAAGCCGCGGCCCGGTTGGATCCTACCGGCGACATTACTTAGCCACTAGCTTAAGATGGTCGGCTTTCTCTTTCTGGAATGGCTTTACTGTATGCACTCCAAGCGCCTTACCTATGGCTCAAATCGCGTTTTCGACTTCCTGGTCCTATGGATTTTGCCTGTTGGCTTGCTGCTGCTCCTGAGTGCACTGTTCTTTGTCGGCAATCGCAATGTACTGCACCGCATTGTCTACATCCTGTTCAGCGTACCGACCTTGTTTCTGTTGTGCATGCGCCCTCGGGAGTTCAAGGACCTGCTGCGCGAGCCCCTGGCGATCGCGTTCCTGGCGTTCTCCGCCTGGGCGTTGACCAGTCTGCTCTGGAGCCCCGCGCCCAGTTCCGATACCGACCTGTTCAAGCGACCGCTGAATACCTTCATGCTGTTTGGTGGCTGCGGGCTGTTGCTGCATTACCGCAACGAATTGTTCAAACCGATCTTCTTCAGCGCTGCGGTGATTGCGCTGGTGGTGAGCCTGGGTAATCTGGTGGCGTTCGCCAAGGGCTATTCGCCCGGTTTGCGCATGATCGGCGGCCTGGGCGCGCTTGATAACCCGCTGTTGAGTTCGCATCTTTTTGGGTTCTTCACCGTGTACTGGCTGTACGTCTGCATGACCACCCAACGCATGAAGGTGTTGTGGTTCAGCGTACCAGCCCTGACGATCATGACCATGGCCGTACTGGCGACCGGCTCACGCACGCCACTGGTGGCGCTGACGCTGGCCATACTTTGGATGAGCTTTGTCAGCCGTAATCGACGCGCTGCACTACTAATCACCGGCATGGTACTGGGCGCCGCCGGACTCCTGTTGTTCTTCCCCGAAATGATCACTGGACGTGGCAGCTCGTTCCGCCTTGAGCTGTGGGGCATGACATTGCAGCTCGTCGCCGAGCACCCTTGGATCGGGCATAGCTACGATTCCGAGCTTTACCTAACGGTGTCCGATGGATACCAACTGCGCGAGCCCCACAGCTTTGCCCTCGGCGTGCTCTATTACGTCGGCATCATTGGTTTTATCCCCTGGGCCTTCATGCTCGGCTGGGGCCTATACAAAGGTTTGAAGGAGCGCGCCCAGCCGCTGTTCATCCTGGCATCGTCCCTGCTGGCCTATGGCATCGGAGCAGGCCTGACCGAAGGCGGAGGGATCCTGTCACGGCCCAAGGAACATTGGTTCCTGCTGTGGATCCCCCTGGCAATCATCACCGGCCTGAGCCTCGCCCAGCGCCATCACAGCCTGCTGCGCATGAAGGTGCAGAACCTCAAGCCCGCCGCGTTTGAACAGCTGTGCAGTAATGCCCATGTGATTGAAGCCGATGGCCTGGGGCCCAAAGTCCTGCGTCTGGAAGACGGCAGCTTCCTCAAGCTGTTCCGCCCACGCCGCTGGTACACCTCCGGCAGTTTCAACCCGTACTCCGAGCGTTTTGCCAGCAACAGCGAGCAACTGCGTACCCTGGGCATTCCTACGCCGCACATCCTCGGGCTCTACCGCCTGAACGACGCCAGCAGCGCAGTGCGCTACACGCCGTTGCCCGGCCTGACGTTGCGCCAAGCGTTGCAAAGCCTGGACAGCAGCCTGCGTGAGTCACTGGTGGAGCGCTTTGGCCGGTTCATGGCGCAACTGCACGAGCGCGGCGTGTACTTCCGTTCGCTGCACTTGGGTAACGTGTTGTTGATGGACGATGGTGAATTCGCCCTGATCGACGTGGCCGACCTGCGTATCTACCCGTCTTCACTGCGTTACGCATTGCGCCAACGTAACCTGCGCCACATGCAGCGTTATCCCCAGGACCGCAACTGGCTGTTCGAAACGCACTTCGAACAACTGGTCAAAGGTTACGCCTCGGTGGCAAGCCCAGCCGCCACGGCGAAAATCCGCGAACAGGTCCAGAGCCTGTAAACCCCCTCTGTAGGAGCGAGCTTGCTCGCGAAAAACTCACCGGCACCGCGTTTATTCAGGAAGCACGCGTTATCGTTGACGTTCTTCGCGAGCAAGCTCGCTCCTACAGGGTGCGGTGGCGGTTCAGTTTTTGAGCGGTGCCAGATACAACCGCACCAGCCCCCGCAAGGTCTTGCGCCCCCAGAACTTCAAAGGGATCTGCTTGAGAATCTCCCGCGCCAACGGGCGGTCGCGGTCGGCGGTCTTGAGGAACATCGAGTTCAGAAAGTTGTAGCGAACCGCGTCATAGGCCGGGTGCTCGCTGAACTTCGCGTAGGTCTTGAGGATGTTCTGGATCATGTAGCGGTGGTTCTTGTACGTGTTGTTAGCGTGCTGGCGATACTTGGCCATCACCACGTCAAGGGCGTCGATGGTATAGCCCGCCGCCGTGATCTTCAGTTGGATCAGCAAGTCTTCCAGGGGAATCTGTGGGTCGAAACCACCGACCTCCTCCAGCACTTCGCGACGTATCAGCATGGTCGGCGCCGGTGGAAACGGCTTGCGGTCCAGGAACAGGTCGTCGAAATCCAGACGGCGAAATGGCACGTCGCGACGTTGTTTCTTTTCTGGATGCAGGTTGCCGTCCCCGTCGATCAGCTCGATATTGCCAGCACACATGCCCACCTTCGGCTTGCCGTCCATATACGCCACCTGGGTGGCGATGCGGTCCGGCAACATGATGTCATCCGAGCCGAACGGCGCAATCAGGCTGCCCTTGGCGCGAGCAATCGCACCGTTCAAGGTAGCGCTGAGCCCTTGGTTCTGCTGCACCTGAAAATCAAAGCCGTGCTCGGCCTGCAAGCGCTGGATACGTTCGACGCTGTCATCCCTGGAGCCGTCGTCGACCACCAACAGCTCGATATTGGGGTAGGTCTGCCCCAGCACGCTAAGAATGCTTTGCTCGATGTACTGGCCATGGTTGTAGGAAGCGATGATCACCGAGACCAGGGGTTGTGGCTGATTCATGCTCTACCTACTTCACGCAAACCGGTTTCAATCAGGGTCAGGTACTTGTGCTTGAACTCGTCGAGGGTGTGGTTGGCCTCCAGATAGCGGAACACCTCTTCACCCTTGGCACGTAATTGTTCATCGCTCAAGGCCAGGTAAGTGTCCAGGGCCGCAGCCAGTTGTTCGACGTTGCCCGGGTCGTGGGACAAGCCGCCCGCGCCCTGCACCAGCGGCAGCATCGCCGGGCCGTTGGAGGCAATCACTGGCAGATGGCCGCTCATGCCTTCCAGCAAGGC
This sequence comes from Pseudomonas sp. B2021, assembly GCF_018135665.1. Taxonomy (NCBI): domain Bacteria; kingdom Pseudomonadati; phylum Pseudomonadota; class Gammaproteobacteria; order Pseudomonadales; family Pseudomonadaceae; genus Pseudomonas; species Pseudomonas sp. B2021. The sequence goes on along the minus strand of NZ_SMOF01000001.1, from coordinate 722,893 downwards.
CAGGCCCAGGCCTTCGAACAGCGACGGCATGGTCCAGATATCGAAGCCGCGCACGTACTTCATGCCGTCTTCGCGAAAGCCCAGCAAGTGCGCACGGCCGGTCAGGCCCAGGCGCTCGATGTCGGCACGCAGGTCGGCTTCGGCACGGCCAGAACCAATAATCCCAACCTGCGCCTCAGGGTATTTGTCCTTGAGCGTGGCGAAGGCTTGCAGCAGATGGGTATGACCTTTGATCGGTACCAGGCGCCCCAGGGCGCCGACCATCCGCGCATCCATGGGCAGGCCCAGGGCCTTGCGCGCGTCCTCACGGGACAACTGCAAAGCCTCTGCCTGGGGAATGTCGATAGCGTTGGTGACGTAGGTGGTGTTCTCACGGGTGAACCCGCAGTTGAGGTCTACCAGGTAGTCCTTGACCGCTTCGGACACACCGACAAAGCGCCACGCCGGGCTGACCCAGCGTTGGGTCTGACGCCGACGGTAACCACGGGCGTACTCGCCAAAGCCGTGGGAGATGCCGATGCACAGCGGGATCTTCAACCAGCGGTTGAGCGACAACATCATGTTCACCGACTTGAAGCGGTTACAGATGACCACGTCGAACTTCTGCTCGCGGCAGTATTTGTAGATCTGCCACATGGCGCCAAAGCGAATGCCCTTGAGGGACTTCTCTGGCAGCTCGAAATAGTGGGAGTGTTCGGCCACGCTCAGGGGCTGGCCAGGCAGCGGGCGCCCGCTGAGAAATCCGGAGGTCACCTCAAAGCGCTCAGCCGGCAGGGATTTGACGATTTGCTCACCCAAGTCGGCGAAGTCATGGGTCTTGACGTTGTAGTCCGGCTGTAACTGCAAAACCTTGAAACGAGGCTTCATAACTCTCCATGCAGCGATCTGGCTACGGGCACGCAGCCCGGTAAAAAGGGCGACAGGCGCATACCGGCCTGCCTTCAATCGGCTCTCAGTCCTGCTTCAGGACCCACAACAGCTCGTGACGGCGCACGGCCTTGCGAAAGAATTCGTTCTCGCCATAGGGCGACGGCCTACGGCCCGCCAGCAGTTGCTGCAACCACCTACGCACTCGACGCTTGAACGGCGCTGACGGCTGCAGGTCGTGCATCATGCCCAGGGCCATGGCCTTGTCCTGCTGCTGGCTCAAGGCGAGGGCGAAACTGCACGGCACCAGCTCCACAGCACTATCGAAACGCGGCGGCAACGCCACGCCAGCGCCGGAATCGCCCATGGGCCAACGGTCGTTATCATGCAGGTGATTGGCGTAGCCGAGCAATGTGTCGGGCTGCCACGCCAGGCCCTGCAAGGCTTCCAACACTGCCGCATGGGCGCAGATATGGTCGGCGTGGGGGTCCAGCAACGGCGTGGGCAACACGATGACCTGGGGCCGCGCCTTGAGCAGCAGCGCCCGCAGGTCGGCGATCAGGTTATGCCAGGTCGGCGCGCCATCAGCATCGCCAGGCAGGGCAAAACCATTGAACTGGCGAAACAGCCGCGTATCGGCCAAATCCGCTTCGCGGGAGGCTTGCGGCTGATCCGGCGCGGCTTGCATGGCTTGCAACTGCATGCAGAAGTAGCCCAACTGCACGCACTGCGCCTCGGGTACGCCCGCCCAGCGCGGCACCGCGACGCTGTCCCAGGCCCGCAAACGGCCCTTGAGGCGCGCAGCTTCAGCCTTGGGCAAGCCCATATGCTGATAATGCTCGGCCTCGATTTCACCGGCCGTCAGCGTGACGATCCAACTTTCAGTCGCCTGGCTGTAAAGGCTGAACGCAGCCAGTTCGGCATCGTCGGCATGGGGCGCGATCACCATCACACGTTGCTGGCGATAGTCCGGCTGGCGAAAGCGCCACAGCGTCGGCTGGCCCTTGATCCGGCAAAAACGCCCGCGCAATTTGAGCTTGCCCGCGGCCAAGGCTTCGGCGGCGCCGGTCAGGTTCAGATAACGCCGCCCAGCGACGCCGCGCTCGAAGGCTTGCCGGTCCGGGCTTGCCAGGCCCAACAGGTCCACCGCAGGGTCGAAGAAACGCCCCAGCCAGGTACTTTTCAACTCAACGCCGACGATCAGGGTTTCATCCGCCGCCAACGGCGCATCCAGCAGCAGCCGGCCCGCCTCCAGGTGCAAGCCGGGCTGTTCGCTGCCGGCCGGGAAGGCATACTCATAGCTGTCTTTGGGCGAGTAAAACAGGTGATCGGCAAACCAGGCTTCATGGGCGGCCCACAGCAGCACCGCAAGGATCAGCGGCAACCACCAGGCCACCAGTACGCCGGTGGCGACCAACACCAGCACGCCGATCAATAGCGCAATACGCTTGTTACGCCGATGGCGCTTGAGCAGTTGCTGTTTACGGCTCATACACTGAACACCGGCACCGGGTTGCACCAGCGCTCCTTGTATTCACGGTCGGAACGCCCGAAGGAAAAGCGCAGTGACTTGTTCGCCGCCCGCGCCTGTTCCCAGGCACTTTGGGTATTGAGAAAGCTCAGCACGCTGCCGGGGCTGAATGCACGGGTTTCAGGGTCCACGCCGCCGTTGACATACTCGGCGCTGAACCACTCGTTGGACTGCACCTGATACACCAATTGCACTGCAATCGGCGCGTCGTTCAGAAACAGCACCGAGCCGAACAGGAATTCCTTGAGCAACTCCAGCACCTCGGCCAGACGCGCCGCGCCCGCCGCCGGGAAGCCCCAACGGCGCTGGAACAGATCGCAATAAATCGCCGCCAGCTCTACGCTCGAGAACTCACTGACCGCCCGTACCACGCCGCCCGCCTCTTCCAACAGGCGCAGTTCACGCCGCTGGTTGTAGCGAAACTTCTTCGACAGGTCTTCGGGAGTACGCGCCATGGCCAACTGCTCGGCCTGGGGTTTGAGGGTGCTCACGCGCCCCTCGTTCAAAGTCGACAGGTAGCGCGCACGATGCCGCAACGGTACCTGCGCATCGGCAGCAATCGGCAGAATGATCTCGGCGTTGCCCAGGTCAAACAGGCCTTTCTTGCCGCTGCGCTTGAGCACGTCCTTGGACAGCGCCAGGTCGCGTCCCCAGGTGGCAATTGCCCCCTTGAGTTCACCACCTTGTTCCCAGCCCAGGTAGCGCACGGGTATCTGCGCCAGGCCGGCCAAGCGTTCGATCACCTGGGGATGGGTCGCCACGCTGCCGCCGTAACGCTGCCAAGCCTGGGCGTAAACCTCGGCCTCGACAGGCGCCCAGCCACGTTCACGCCAGCCCTGGAAGCGGTTCAGCATTTAAACCACGGCGTCATAAGGGTCTACGCCGTCCTTGACCACGAGGATGTCTTCCATGATCAGGTACTGCAGGTCCGAACCGAAGAACATGTTCAGCGCGTCGGTCGGCGAGCAGATCATCGCTTCGCCACGACGGTTGAGCGAGGTGTTCAGGGACACGCCGTTGCCGGTCAGCACTTCCAGCTCTTTCATCATGTCGTAGTAGCGCGGGTTGTATTCACGCTTGAGCACCTGGGCGCGGGAGGTGCCATCTTCATGGACTACTTCCGGCACACGGGTCTTCCATTCTTCCGACACTTCAAAGGTGAAGGTCATGAACGGCGCCGGGTGATCGACCTTGATCATCTGCGGGGCCACGGTGTCGAGCATCGACGGGCAGAAAGGCCTCCAACGCTCGCGGAACTTGATCTGGTGGTTGATGCGATCCGCCACGCCGGTCGCACTTGGGCAACCAATGATCGAACGACCGCCCAACGCACGCGGGCCAAACTCCATGCGGCCCTGGAACCAGGCCACCGGGTTGCCGTCGACCATGATCTTGGCAATGCGCTTAGGCATGTTCTCGATCTTGCGCCAGTTCGGCTTGCTCTCGTGCTTGGCGCACGCGGCAATCACGTCTTCGTTGCTGTAGGACGGGCCGAGGTAGACGTGCTCCATCTTCTCAACCGGTACGCCACGAGCGTGGGACACATAGGCAGCCGCGCCAACAGCGGTACCGGCATCGCCGGAGGCCGGTTGCACGAACAGTTCTTTGACGTCGTCACGGGCAATGATTTTCTGGTTCAGCTTGACGTTCAGCGCACAGCCGCCAGCGAAGGCGAGCTTGCCGGTGTCCTTGAGAATGTCGCCCAGGTAATGGTCGATCATCTGCAAGGCCAGTTTCTCGAACAGCGCCTGCATGCTGGCCGCGTAGTGGATATACGGCTCGTCGGCGATGTCGCCTTCGCGCTTGGGGCCCAGCCACTCGATCAGTTTTGGCGAGAAGTAGAAACCCTTGCCCTTCTCTTTGTAGCGGCGCAGGCCGATGACGTTGGCGTAGTCGGTGTTGATCACCAGCTCGCCGTTTTCAAAGGAGGCCAGGCGCGAGAAGTCGTATTTGCTGGCATCGCCGTACGGCGCCATGCCCATGACCTTGAACTCACCGTCGAGCATCTCGAAACCGAGGAACTCGGTGATTGCGCCGTACAGGCCGCCGAGGGAGTCCGGATCGTAGAATTCCTTGATCTTGTGGATCTTGCCGTTTTCGCCGTAGCCAAAGAAGGTAGTGGCGTACTCGCCCTTGCCGTCAATGCCCAGGATCGCGGTTTTTTCCTGGAAGCCCGAGCAGTGGTAGGCGCTGGATGCGTGAGCCAGGTGGTGTTCCACCGGTTCGATCTTGATTTTCTTCGGATCGAAGCCCAGTTGCTCCAGGCACCAGACGATCTTGTTGCGATAGCGCTTGTAGCGACGGTTGCCCATCAGGATCGCGTCGAGGGCGCGGTCCGGGGCGTACCAGTAACGCTTGGCGTAGTGCCAGCGCGCCTCGCCGAACAGGCTGATCGGGGCGAACGGGATCGCCACTACGTCAACGTCCGAAGGCTTGATGCCGGCCTGTTCCAGGCAGAACTTCGCCGACTCGTAGGGCATGCGGTTCTTTGCATGTTTGTCGCGTACGAAGCGCTCTTCTTCGGCGGCCGCAATCAGCTTGCCGTCGATATACAGGGCTGCGGAAGGATCATGGCTAAGGGCGCCGGACAGGCCAAGAATCGTCAATGCCACTGGGGTCTAGCCTCTTTTAGTCTGCATGCAGGCGCATCGCGCCTGAAAAAAGTGTGTTTCCCGCCGGGGCGGGAAACAGCTAAAGGGCGGGATTATAGCTTAAAAGCGGTAGGAAGCTGTTAGCGCAGCTCGATGCTGCCGTCCGCGCTTTGGCGGTAGATCGTGTAGGGCAGCACGAGCGTGTCCAGGACAGCAGAGACGGGCACATCAAGAATGACCCAGGGAATACCATTCAACGAGAGATCACTTGCAGAGTTCGGCGGCCCATGCAAGACACACAAGTCATAAACCACGCCGCTATAAACACGCGGAACAGAGTTGCAGTAGGTATTCTTCCTCTTGAGGTCCAGAACAGTGACGTCATCGCCACGCAGCACCGTGGTCGTAGTGCCGCAGCCGCCCATGAGCAACGATATTCCCAGCAATACCAGCAACCTCAGAATAGGAGTCCGCATAGTTGATTCTTCTTGTTTGTTAAAAAGACCGAGAACCTAACACCACAGAACCAAGGCTTCAGGCTTACGCAGTCGACGCTAGGCGTAGGAAGCATCCCATTGCGCCCAGCGGTAAGGATTTCGGCAAATCAGAGGACGAGTCGTTAAACTTGTAACATTTTCGCCTGCGCCCCTCATTTGCGCGCTACCAACCGGCCCTTTCATGACTCCTTCTGCTCCAACCTGCCTTGCCTTACTGCTGGGCTTGTGTAACACCGCCCAGGCCGACAATGCGCCCCTGATCCTGGACCCCAGCGTGGTCACCGGCTCGCGCAGCGCCAGCCCGACGTTCGACCTGCCGTATTCAGTGGACGGCATCAACCGCGAACAGATCAACGACGGCCAACTCGGCATCAACGCCTCCGAAGCCCTGTCCCGCGTACCCGGCCTGGTGGTGCAAAACCGCCAGAACTATGCGCAGGACCTGCAAATTTCTTCCCGAGGCTTCGGCGCCCGTTCAGCATTCGGCGTGCGCGGCATCAAGCTGATCGCCGACGGCATCCCCGCCAGTACCCCGGATGGCCAGGGCCAGGCCGCCACCTTCAACCTCGATACCGCCGAACGCATCGAAGTGCTGCGCGGCCCGGCGGCGACGCTGTATGGCAGTAACGCCGGCGGTGTTATCCAGATGTTCTCCCGCGACGGCGAAGGCCCGCCGCGCATCGGCGCCGAAACCCTGGTGGGCAGCGACGGGCTGAACAAGAACCACCTGAGCGCCGAGGGCGCGGCGAATGGCGCCGGGTTTGTGCTCGACGCCTCGCGCATGGACACCAACGGCTACCGCGATCACAGCAGCGCGCGCCGCGACCAGACCTTCGCCAAGCTCAATGTCGAGCCCGATGACGACAGCAAGCTGGCGCTGATCTATAGCAGCCTGGAGCAGAACGGTACGCAGGATCCGCTGGGGCAGACATGGGCGGCATACAAGGCCGACCCGCGTTCGGTGAGCGCCAATACGCTGAACTACAACACGCGCAAAAGTATCGATCATCAGCAATTGGGGATGAATTACGAGCGGTATTTCGGTAGCGCGACCTTGCAGGTCAATGCTTATACCGGGCGCCGTAGTGTGATTCAGTACCTGTCGATCCCCAAGGGCACGCCCGCCAACGAACGCGGCGGTGGCGTGGTGCAATTTGACCGTAAGTTCTACGGCGGCAGCGTACGCTGGATGCAGCCCATCGAAAGCGCGCCTGGCGAGCTGATGATCATCACCGGCCTGGACTTCGACCAAAGCGAAGACAGCCGCCATGGCTATCAGAACTACAGCGGCAACACCCTCGGCGTGAAAGGCCAACTACGCCGCGACGAAATCGACACGGCTCGCAGCCTCGACCCGTATATCCAAGCCAACTGGGCCCTCGACCGCTGGACCCTGCAAGCCGGCGTACGCCACAGCACGATGCAGATGGACGTTGACGACCAGTTCCTCAGCAATGGCGACGCCAGCGGCAACAAGACCTACCAGAAAAACACACCTTCAATGAGCGTGATGTATGCGTTCACCCCCGACCTGCATGGCTACATCAGCGCAGGCAAAGGCTTTGAAACCCCGACCCAGGCCGAGCTGGCCTATGCGCCGGGCAACACCGAGGGCTTCAACTTCGGTTTGAGGCCGTCTGAAAGTACCCAATATGAAATGGGTGTGAAAGCGCAACTGAACAACACGCGGATCAACGCCGCCGTTTTCCAGATCACCACCGAGGACGAACTGGTGGTGCAGCAATCCATCGGTGGCCGTACCAGCTACCAGAACGCCGGTCGCACATTGCGCCGCGGCTTCGAACTGGGCGTTGAAAGCCAACTGAGCGACCACTGGAGCACCAGCCTCGCCTATACCCGCCTGCAAGCTCAATACGACAGCGACTTCGCCAATAACGGGAAAACCATCGACAAAGGCAACTACCTCCCCGGCGTGCCACAAACCACCCTGTTCGCCGAACTGAACTGGAAACCACGGGACTGGGTCAGCACCGCCATCGAAGGCATGTACCGCAGCAAGGTCTACGTAGAAGACACCAACCAACAACGCGCCGCACCGGCCTACAGCGTCTTCAACTGGCGCGCGCGGTTTGAGCAAAAGGTAGAGCACTGGACCTTTCACCAGACCCTGCGCCTGGATAACCTGCTGGATCGCCAGTATGTGGGGTCGGTAATTGTGGGCGACGGCAATGGTCGCTATTACGAAGCCGCGCCGGGGCGGTCGTGGTATGCGGGGGCTGGGGCGCAGTACCAGTTCTGAATGCAGCGCCTGGACGGGCGCCATCGCAGGCAAGCCCGCTCCCACATTTTGACCGCGTTCACAGATCAAGTGTGGGAGCGGGCTTGCCCGCGATAGATTTAACTGCCGACACCCGCCTCTTTGGGCAAGCGCTGGTCAATCACCTGGTACAGCGCACTGCCCTGCGGCCAGTTACGCATAAATCGCGCACGGTCTTTGGCATACGCAGGGGCGAAGCTGGACAGCGAGCCGTGCTGACACATGGCATCCAGGTCGATCATCGCCCAGCGCCCGTCGCTCCAGAACAGGTTATGGCCTTTGAAATCCCCATGGCTGATGCGCTCGCGGATCAACTCGGCGAACAACTGGTCCAGTGCCTGCAACTCGCTCTCCGGCGCCTCGCCGCTCTCCACATACGGCGCAAAGCGCTCGATGATGTCTGGCCCAGGCAGGTATTCGGTGACCAGGTAAGCACGGCTGCGCAACCACAGAAACCGTTTCTCCAGCACCGCCAGCGGCTTGGGTGTGGCAAAACCCAGGAAGGCCAGGCGGTTGCCTTCGCGCCAGGAGTGCCAGGCGCGGCTCGGGCGCCAGAAGCGCTTGAGCCAATGGGCAAAGCCCTTGATGTTGTAGCGTTTGATCACCAGCGGTCGGCCGGCCACGTCAACCTTGGCCACGCTCGCCGCGCCACCGGTCTTGTACAGGTGACCCTGGTCGAGCAACGCATCGGCCTGCTCCAGCACCGGCACCATGGCGGCTTCTTCTTCGCGGCGGATCGCACGCAAGCCAAAAGCGCCGCGCACCACACTGAACAGCGTGCATTCGCGGCCGGTCTTGTCCAGGTAGTCTTTCAAGCGCCAGGAGCTGACTTTGCGCACCTGCTTTTCCAGGGCTTGCATTGGCAAGGCGTGTTCGCCGTTGGCCAGCAGGTAATACACCAGCAACTCTTCGGTAAACGGCTCAAGGCTCTTGGGTAGTTGGGCGAAGAACACACCGAGGTTTTCCAGCACGCGATTGCGTGACAGCGGCTTGCCCGCCTCTTCGACACGAATGCCGGCGCCATCGATCAAATACAGCTTGCCGTCTTTGCGCAGCAGGTTGTCCAGATGCAGGTCTTCCTGCCACAGGCCCTTGGCATGCATCTGGGCAATCGCGCCCAGCGCTTCGGCGAGCACGGCAGTTTGTTCGTCCGCCAACGGCGGCAGGTTTTCGACGGCGAGCCAAGCGTCGGACAGGCTTTGAGCGCCCTCGATAAATTCAAACAGCAGCCAGCCACCCTCGCCGTCCTGCAAACCATCGGCCAGCAGCAACGGCGTGGTCAGGCCCTGCTCAGCCAACAGGCGTACACCTGTGAGCTCACGCTGAAAATGCCGCGCCGCCTTGCTGCCCACCAACAACTTGGCCAACACCGGGCGACCCCGCCACACGGCGGCCCCCACGTAGCGCTGCCCCGGCAACACCCGCAGCAGGCTCAGCAATTGCAATTGCCCAGGGCCGGCGGCATCCGCCAGGTCGAGGGTCAGCGGCAGGCTGGGGGTACGCCCAGCTGTTTTCAGCTCGGATAAGCGCATCAGCGGTTCTCCTTGTGGCTGCGGCGTGCGGTCAGGCGCTGGTGCCAAGTGGCGACCAAGGCACTGTCCTCGGGCTGCTCAAGGTACGCCGCCAGCAGTTGGCGCACCTGCGCATCCGACCATTGCGGCGCGCGGCGCAGCAGCGGTTCCAGGTCCTTGACCCGGTCACGCCAGCCAAACAACAGCGGGCGGGTTTTCTCCAGGTCGATCAACTGCGCGGCGTAACCCTCACCGGCAGGCTGCAGGAAAATATGCTTGGGGTAAAAACAGCCATGCACCTGCCCGACGCTGTGCAGATGACGCGCCAGCTTGCCGCACGCCGACAGGATCGCACTGTGCTGGGCCGCGCTCAATTGCGGCCACTGCTCCAGCAACGAGTCCAGGTCATTCCAGCCATCCAGCGCACGGGTGAGCAGCATCGCCCGGCGCTCGCCCTTGACCTTGCGCTCACCGAAGAACGCCGCTTGCAGGGCCGGGATGCCGAGCTTTCGATACAGGCTGATGTTACGAAACTCGCGGGCAAAACTCGGCTCGCCAAACGGGCGGTGCAAGGTGCGCGTGAGGTAATTGCTCTGGCGTTTGAGGTAGTAACCCTGCCCCTCAAGCTCCAGGCGATACACGCTGCTCCAACCGTCGCCGCTGGTGTTCGGCTCGTCCACCGCATCCAGTTGCTTGGCCCACAACGCGTCGAAGGTCGCCAGACCGTTGCGCTCAAGCAGAGCGCGGTCTTCGGCCGCCAGGAAGTCACTCATTCGCGTCCCTCGAAAAACTTCACCACATGGCGAATTCGCTGTTTGTCCGACGCGGTCAAGTGCGCGCGCTGGCGATATTGCAGGTAGAAGCGCAGGCGCTGGGTGGCCGACAAGTGATACTTGGCGACTTTGTCCAGGCAGGCCAGGTCTTTGGTGATGCGGTACTTGAGCCAGAAGCCGCGCCAGAAATCGCCGTTGGGGCAATCGATCAGGTACAGGGTGCGCTGGTCGTCCACCAGCAGGTTGCGCCACTTCAAGTCGTTATGGGTGAAGCGGTGATCGTGCATGGTGCGCGTGTATTCGGCGAGCTGGCGGCTGATGCCATCGACCCACCGGGGATCTTTGAGGCGCTCATCGTGACGCTCGGCCAGCACCGACAGATCTTCGGTTTTGGGCAGTTCACGGGTGATCATGGCACCTCGGTTATAGGCCAGGCCCTTGCGGTCCAGGCCCCAGGCCACCACGTCGGCGGTGGGGATGCCCCACTTGGCGAAACGCTTGAGGTTCTGCCATTCGGATTTCACCCGTGGCCGGCCCAGGTAACGACGCAGGCCCTTGCCGGCACCTACGTAGCGTTTGACGTAATAATTGACCCCGCCACGCTCCACCCGGATCACTTCAGACAACGGGTCGCGGGTCAGCCGCTCGCCTTGCAGGGCGAACACCGCGTCCAGGCTTCCAAAGTCATCCGCCAGGGCGGCGTAGGCAGGTTCCAGATTCCAACCCGCCATCAGATCGCATCCCCGTATCGTTGTTTACGCGCATACAGCTTTGCTGCCATGCGTTCCAGCGCAGACAACAGCGCGGTTTGCTCCGCCAGGATCTGGCGCAGCGGCTGCTGGAAGTAAGCCTTGAGAAAACGCAGCTTGTCGCGCTGGGTCAAGCCGATCTCCAGCGCGGAGTAATACAGGCCGGCCAGGTCTTTATTGCGCCAGCGCACAGGGATCGTCGCTCGCACCTGGGCGCGGTGCAGATCGATCACCGACAGCTTGAGGTTGTCGACGCTGATGGGCCGGTCGGTGTGCAGCAGGAAATGGCACAGGTAGCAATCACGGTGGTTGACGCCGCCACGGTGCATCGCGCCGACGGTACGCGCCAGTTCAAGGGTCAAGGCATGCTTGATGGCCGGCACGGGCGGTTGCTTGACCCAGTCCAGGGTCAGGTCTTCCAGGCTGATGATGGGGGTCAGTTCCTGGGTGATGATGAACGAATGCTGGTCGGCCGGGTTGCTGCCTTTTTCACCGAACGCCACGGCGGTCATGGTCGGCACGCCAAGCGCCTGCAAACGCTGGATCGCCACCCACTCCTGGCCCGCGCCCAATACTGGCAATTTGGCGGTGACCAGGTTCTTGAGGATCTCGCCCCAGCCGATCCCACGGTGAATCTTCACAAAATAAGGCTGGCCCTCGACCACCGTACGTAACGTACGGCGAGCGGCCAGCTCGCGGAACACCTGGCCTTCCAGCTTCTCGACCTCGGCGAACGCATCGCGCCCGTCCCAGAGGGTCTTGAAGGGTTCGGCTAGAATCAACTTCATCGGTTTGGCTCCGCCAGAATCAGGTCCGCAGCGTACTGCGGCATGCTAAAGAGGTCGGCCGTCTCAGCGAAGGCCAGACCATTGCGACTCCAGGTCGCACGCGCTTGTGGGTCGTCGAGCATATCGACCAGATACTGGTTGAGCTGGGTTTGCTCGAACGGCTCGTCCAACACCCGGCCGCTCTGGGCCTTGTCGATGTAGAACGCATAGCCGCACACCTGGCTCACCAGTACCGGGAGGCCGGCGACCACCGCTTCGACCAGCACCATGCCGGCCGCCTCGTTGTACGCGGGGTGAATCAACAGGTCGGCCCCCAGCAGGAAGCGCGGAATATCATTGCGGCCCTTGAAGAACTGCACCTGGTCGCCCAGGCCCAGCGCTGCGCTCTGCAATTGGAATACTTTGGGGTCGTCCTGGCCGATTACAAATAGCCGGGTGCGTTTCTTCAGGCGCGAAGGCAGTGCGGCCAGCGCCTTGAGGCTGCGGTCGACGCCCTTGGTCTTGAACCCCGAACCGATCTGCACCAACAGCAAATCATCTTCAGCCAAGCGAAATTCAGCGCGGAACTCGGCACGGATCTCGGCGGCGTTCGGCGGCGCGCGGCGGTCGCGGGCGATACCCGGTGGCAACAGGTGAAAACGCTCAGCCTGGGTGCCGTAGTACTGGGTGAACAACTGCTGCTGATGCTCGGACAACACCATGATCTGCGTCTTGGCGTTCTTATCGAACACGGCGCGCTCGTATTCGGCAAAGTGCTTGTAGCGCCCGAACCAGCGATACATCGGGTTGCGCAGGGTCTGGGCCTTGTCCTCGAACACACCGTCGGCGGCAAAGTACAGGTCCAGCCCCGGCATCTTGTTGAAGCCCACCACGCGGTCTACCGGGCGCTTGGCCAGGTCGGCCTGAATCCAGGCGTAGAGCTTTTCGTTGCGGCGGTGGTTGACCAAGGCCTTGACCGGCGCCACCAGCACTTCAAAGCCTGGCGGGATATCGCCTTCCCAGATCAGGGTGTACACCCGAATGCTGTGGCCGCGCTGCTGACACTCCAGGGCGATGCGCATGAAGTCGCGTTGCAGGCCACCGAAAGGGAAGTACTTGTACAGAACAAAAGCCAGTTGCATCAGTGCTGCTCCTCGGCCAGTAACAACGTGCTCAGCCGGCTTGCGACACGCTCAGGATTCAGGCGCGTGAAGCACAGGGGTGACTCGCGCGCGATGTCGAACCGCCGCAGGTCGTCGGCAGTGGGTTGATACGTGCACTGTTTTTGCAGGCAAGGCGCACACGGCCAGTCGCTGGCCAAATGGATCTGGCCTTTGCCATAGGCGCCGGTAAGGCCTGGGTTGGTGGGGCCGAACAGGGAAATGGTCGGCACGTCCAATGCCGCCGCCAAGTGGCCGAGGCCGGTGTCGACGGCCACGCAGGCACGGGCGCTCGCCAATATACGGGCCACGCCCGCCAGATTGAGCTTGGGCAACACTTCAGCGTTGGGCAGGCCCAGGGCCAAGCGTTCGGCCCGCGCCTTTTCGGCGGCGTTGCCCCACGGCAGTTTCACGTCCACGCCCAGGCGGCCCATGCGTTCGGCCAGCTCGCGCCAATAGGCTTCGGGCCAGTGCTTGGTGTCCCAGGTGGTACCGTGCAGCAGTAATACGAACGGTTTTTTCGGCGGCAGGCCGAGCAGTTTTTCGACGCTCAGGCCGTAGTCGCCCAGGCGTTGAGGCAGGTCGTAGCCCAGCGCCACGGCGAACAGCTGGCGCAAGCGTTCTACCGCATGCTGCCCACGGGCCACGGCCAGGCGCCGGGAATAAAAGCGCGCAGCCAGAGGTTCTCGCGCAGAATCTTTGTCGAAGCCGGCGATGGGCGCCCGCACATAGCGGGTCAGCCAGGCGCTTTTGAGCAAGCCCTGGGCGTCGATCACCAAGTCATATTTGGTCGACTGCACCGCCTGCTTGAAGCGCCGCCATTCGCCACTCTTGACGGTTTGCCAAAGGTTTTTGCGCCAGCGGCGGATCGCCACCGGGATCACCTTGTCGACCGCCGGATGCCAGGTGGGGATTTCGGCAAAGCCTTCTTCCACCACCCAATCGAACCGAATGCCGGGGATCGCCCGTGCGGCGTCGGTGAGCGCCGGCAAGGCATGGATCACGTCGCCCAGGGATGAGGTCTTGATTACCAGAACCCGCAACTCAGCGAACCTCGACCACGTCGCCCTGCAACCGCTGCAAGGCATCGGTGACCGGCTGGGGCAGCAACTGGCGCAGGCAGTTGTAGTGGCCGAAGCGGCAGGTACGCTCAAAGCACGGGCTGCAATCCAGGCCCAGGCGCACCACTTCGACCTTGTCGGCCAACGGCGGAGTGAAGCCTGGGGATGTGGAGCCGTACACCGCCACCAGCGGACGGTTCAGCGCCGCCGCCACATGCATCAGGCCGGAGTCGTTGGACACCACCGAGTCGGCGCACGACAACAGGTCGATGGCCTCGGCCAGAGACGTGTCGCCACTGAGGTTCACCGCCTCTTCACGCAGACCGGGGATCAGGCGCTGGCGGATGTCTTCACCCACCGAATGATCGTTCTTGGAACCGAACAACCACACCTGCCAGCCTTCGCGGATCTTCGTCTCGGCAACTTTGGCGTAATGCTCCGACGGCCAGCGCTTGGACTCGCCAAACTCGGCGCCAGGGCACAGAGCCAATACGGGCCGATCCAGGGTCAGGCCAAACTTGGCCAGCGCCGCGTCGCGGGTCACCGGGTCGATCTGCAAGCTGGGGCGCGGGTACGGCTTGGGCAGTTCAGCGCCCGGCTCGTAGGCCAAAGCCATAAAGCGTTCGATCATCAACGGGTAGCGGCCTTTATCCAGGGTGCGTACGTCATTGAGCAGCACATAGCGAAACTCGCCGCGCCAGCCGGTGCGCTTGGGGATACCGGCAAAATACGGCACCAGCGCCGACTTCAGCGAGTTAGGCAGCAGGATCGCCTGGTCGTACTGGCCCGCCATGGATTTGCCGATGCGGCGGCGGGTCGCCAGCTCCAGGGCGCCGTGGCCGAGCGGGAAGCTCAAGGCCTTGCGCACCTGGGGCATACGCTCAAGGATCGGCCGGCTCCACTCAGGGGCGAGCACGTCGATCTGGCAGTCTGGATAGCGCAGGCGCAGGCACTGAAACAGTGTCTGTGCCATCACCATGTCACCGACCCAACTGGGCCCAACGATCAGAATATTCATGTAGTTTCCACAAACGATGCGGGGAGGCTTATGCCTCCCCGCCTCGATAATGACTGTAGATCGCGGTGCGCCAGGGAGCATCTTTATGTGGGAGCTGGCTTGCCTGCGATTGCATCACCTCGGTATCACTGATAAACCGAGGCGCCTGCATCGCGGGCAAGCCCGGCTCCCACATTAATCCGCATCCCATATAAAAATTGGCGTCGCCAATCAGTCGAGTTTCAATTTAAGCCCAGCGCTTGCCAGATTCGCATCACCTGTCGCCGCTCGTCGGCGAACTGGTCCCCCGCGACCGTGCCGGCCTCGTTCTGCAAAGCCTGGCGGTGCGCGGCGGAGCGGTAGGCCTTGTACACCTCACGCAGCAAATGGGCATCGGCGGCGGGCATCAGCCCGACCTGCTCCAGGCCCTCCAAAATGCGGATATTGTCGGTGTAGCGCAGCAACGATGGATGTTGCGCAGACCACGCCAAAGCCGCGTATTGCACCATAAATTCAATATCGACGATACCTCCGGCGTCCTGCTTGAGGTCGAACACCGCCGTGGCCTCGAAGGCATTGGCGCCCCTGCCGGCCGTCGTGGCCTTGGTGCCCAGGTTGTCACGCATCTTGGCACGCATCTCGCTCACCTCCTGGCGCAGCTTCTCCAAGTCCCGTTCACGCCCCAACACGTTGGCCCGTACCTGCTCGAACGCCTGGCCCACATCCTGGCTGCCTACCAGCACCCGCGCACGGATCAGGGCCTGATGTTCCCAGGTCCAGGCTTCATTTTGTTGATAGCGGTCAAACGCCCCCAGGGAACTCACCAGCAAGCCGGAGGCGCCGGAAGGTCGCAGGCGCATGTCCACTTCATACAGCTGGCCGGAGTTGGTCTGGGTGGTCAGCAGGTGAATGATGCGCTGGCCCAGGCGCGTAAAGAACTGCGCGCCATCGATCGGCTTGGCACCGTCCGTCTCGGCCTGGGGGTCGCCGTCATGGATAAACACCAAGTCCAGGTCCGAACCATGCCCCAGTTCGATGCCGCCGACTTTCCCATAACCGACAATGATGAAGCCAGGATCGCACAGGGTGCCGTCCAGGCGCTGCGGCGAGCCGTGACGGGCGACGGTCTGGCGCCAGGCCAGGGCCAGCACTTGTTCAAGAATGGCTTCGGCCAGCCAGGTGAGGTAGTCGCTGACCTTCATCAACGGCAGGCTGCCGGCGATTTCGGAGGCAGCCACCCGCAGGCGGTGCGCCAGTTTGAAATGGCGCAAGGCTTCCATCTGTTGCTCAAGGTCATCTTCGGGAATACGCGTGAGGCGCTCGCGCAACTCCGCAGCCAGTTCCGGCGCCAGCGGCGGCTTGAACAAGCGGCCTTCGTTGAGCAATTCATCCAGCAACAGCGGGAAACGGGTGATCTGTTCGGCGATCCACGGGCTGGCTGCGCACAAGGTCAACAGGCGACGCAAGGCGTCAGGGTTCTCGGTAAGCAGCACCAGGTAGGCCGAACGCCGGGCCACGGCTTCCACCAGCGGCAACACGCGTTCCAGCACCAGGTCCGGGTTGGCATGTTCGACGGCCTGGGCCAGCAGGCGCGGGATAAACGCATCCAGGCGCTCGCGCCCAAGGCGCTGCATGGCGCGCAACTGCGGGCTGGCGCGCAGACTGGCCAAGGCCTTGAGGGCCTTGGGGGCATCGGTGAAACCGCCTTCACTCAATTGGCGGCACGCGGCGTCGTCATCCTGGGATTCCTCCCACAGTGGCAACCATTCACCACCGACCACCAATTCGCTTTCTTCGCCCTCTTCTTCATCAGGGTCGGCAATCACTTGGCGAAAGTGCCAGTCCACTCGGCCACGCCAGTACATCAGGCGCTCGTGGAACGCCGCCCAGTCACTGAAGCCCAGCATAAAGGCAATGCGCGCCTGGTCTTCGGGGCTGTCCGGCAGCATTTGCGTCTGGCGGTCGGCAATCGCCTGGATCGCATGTTCGGTGTAACGCAAAAACTCGTAACCGCTGCGCAGCTCGCTGATCACCGCCGCAGGCAAATAACCCTGGCCTTCCAGGGTGCCCAGCACGTTCAACAGCGGGCGTTGCTGCAGGCTGAGGTCGCGGCCGCCATGGATCAGCTGGAAGGCCTGGGCGATAAATTCCACCTCACGAATGCCGCCCGCGCCCAGCTTGATATTGTCGGCCATGCCCTTGCGCCGCACTTCCTGCTGGATCAATTGCTTCATGGTGCGCAGCGCTTCAATGGCCGAAAAGTCCAGATAACGGCGATAGACAAACGGGCGCAGCATGTCGAGCAGTTGCGCGCCAGCCACCTGGTCGCCGGCCACCACCCGCGCCTTGATCATGGCGTAGCGCTCCCAGTCCCGGCCCTGATCCTGGTAGTACTGCTCCAGCGCGTTGAAGCTGAGCACCAAGGCGCCGGCCGAACCGTAGGGACGCAGGCGCATATCGACGCGGAAGACAAAACCGTCGACGGTCATCGGGTCCAGGGCCTTGATCAGCTTTTGACCCAGGCGGATAAAGAACTCCTGATTATCCAGGGCGCGCTTCACGCCCATCGTTTCACCGCCTTCTGGATAAGCGAAGATCAAATCGATATCCGACGACAGGTTCAGCTCCACCGCACCGAGCTTGCCCATGCCGAGGATGACCATGTGCTGCGCCTCGCCGCTGCGTGCGCCGGTCGGCGTGCCGAATTGGGCGCAGTGGCGCTGGTACAGCCATTGATAGGCCTGGTCGATGCAGGCGTCGGCCATGTCGGACAGGTCGCGACAGGTTTGCACCAAATCGGCCTGGCGTGTGAGGTCGCGCCAGATGATGCGCACCTGCTGGCGCGTGCGTTGGCGGCGCAGCACACGGCCCAGCTCATCTTCTGTTTCGGCCTGTTGCACGGCGCCGGCTATCTGGCTGCACAGCTCGCCGGGCGCAAAGCCGCGGTCCAGCTCGCCCCAGGCCGCTAGCTCAAGCAACATCAAAGGGTCACGAACACTCTGTTCAATGACGAAATCACTGGCGGCGCATACGCGGGCGAAGTCGGCCCACCGTTGCGGCATCCACGCAGAAAGGCCATGATCGTCAGCCAGCGCGGCCACTGCGTCACGAAATGACTGCTCGGCCCGGTTGGCGTAAGGCAACAGAATGGCCGGCAGTTCGGCCAGCGTTGGAAGGCTCATGGTCTATCCTTGATCGGCGTGTAAATGGCGTGTAGTTGTGAAGGCAAGAGCCATGCTCGATGAAGGACTGTCGAACAAAGGTTAGAAATAGCTGAAATTAAATTAATCTTGGCAGGCAACATCAAAGTTTCACCTTTTCTTGTTCGCAATAGACCAACAATAACGATTATGCTCACCAGCAAGACCGAGCCATACGCTCAGTCTTGTGTAGTTTTACTACTCGTATATACATTCGAAAGGCTGAAATGGCCGACGATTTGTAGTAAAACTACAGGACGCCGAAGCAACCTTCGGCCATCCAAGAATTTATGTCGTCTGCCCACAAGGCCAGTCGCAAACTTCAGGCAACCGATTCTGGTAGCCTTTCCGCCCTGGAGCAAGCCATGCAAGACCTCGATCCCGTCGAAACCCAGGAATGGCTGGACGCCCTGGAATCGGTTCTCGACAAAGAAGGCGAAGACCGTGCTCACTACCTGATGACCCGTATGGGCGAACTCGCGACCCGCAGCGGCTCGCAACTGCCTTACGCCATCACTACGCCATACCGCAACACCATCCCCGTTACCCACGAAGCACGCATGCCTGGCGACCTGTTCATGGAACGCCGCATTCGCTCGCTGGTACGTTGGAACGCCATGGCGATGGTAATGCGCACGAACTTGAAAGATTCGGACCTGGGCGGTCACATCTCCAGCTTCGCTTCCAGCGCAACCCTGTATGACATCGGCTTCAACTACTTCTTCCAGGCCCCGACCGACGAACACGGCGGCGACCTGATCTACTTCCAGGGCCACACCTCGCCAGGCGTCTACGCCCGTGCGTTCATGGAAGGTCGCATCAGCGAAGAACAAATGAACAACTTCCGCCAGGAAGTCGACGGTCAGGGCCTGTCGTCCTACCCGCACCCTTGGCTGATGCCTGATTTCTGGCAGTTCCCGACCGTTTCCATGGGTCTGGGCCCGATCCAGGCGATCTATCAGGCACGCTTCATGAAGTACCTGGAAGCCCGTGGCTTCATCCCTGAAGGCAAGCAGAAAGTCTGGTGCTTCCTGGGCGACGGCGAGTGCGACGAGCCGGAATCCCTGGGCGCCATTTCCCTGGCCGGCCGCGAGAAGCTCGACAACCTGATCTTCGTCATCAACTGCAACCTGCAGCGCCTCGACGGCCCGGTTCGCGGCAACGGCAAGATCATCCAGGAACTCGAAGGCGTGTTCCGCGGTGCTCAGTGGAACGTGACCAAAGTCATCTGGGGCCGCTTCTGGGACCCACTGCTGGCCAAGGACGTCGACGGTATCCTGCAACGTCGCATGGACGAAGTCATCGACGGCGAGTACCAGAACTACAAAGCCAAAGACGGCGCGTTCGTCCGTGAGCACTTCTTCAACACGCCTGAACTCAAGGCGATGGTTGCCGACCTGTCCGACGACGAGATCTGGAAGCTCAACCGTGGCGGCCACGACCCGTACAAGGTCTACGCGGCGTACCACGAAGCGGTCAACCACAAAGAACAACCCACCGTCATCCTGGCCAAGACCATCAAGGGTTATGGCACCGGTGCCGGCGAAGCGAAGAAC
The DNA here is from genome assembly GCF_018135665.1 of Pseudomonas sp. B2021. Classification (NCBI taxonomy): domain Bacteria; kingdom Pseudomonadati; phylum Pseudomonadota; class Gammaproteobacteria; order Pseudomonadales; family Pseudomonadaceae; genus Pseudomonas; species Pseudomonas sp. B2021. Next base: position 703,355 of record NZ_SMOF01000001.1, on the reverse strand, counting down.
ACCGCGCACAACACCAAGAAAGTCGATGTCGACAGCCTGAAGTTGTTCCGCGACCGCTTCGACATTCCGGTCAAGGACGAAGAGCTGGAGAACCTGCCGTTCTTCAAGCCAGAGCCAAACAGCGCCGAAGCCCGCTACCTGAGCGAGCGTCGCAGTGCACTGGGCGGTTTCGTGCCACAGCGCCGCGCCAACAGCTTCAGCGTACCGACGCCAGACCTGAGCACCCTCAAGGCTATCCTTGACGGCTCGGGCGACCGTGAAATCTCCACCACCATGGCCTTCGTGCGTATTCTGGCGCAGCTGGTCAAGGACAAGGACATCGGCCCGCGCATCGTCCCGATCATCCCGGACGAAGCCCGTACCTTCGGTATGGAAGGCATGTTCCGTCAGTTGGGCATCTACTCCTCCGTCGGCCAGCTCTACGAGCCAGTCGATAAAGACCAGGTGATGTTCTACAAGGAAGACAAGAAGGGCCAGATCCTCGAAGAAGGCATCAACGAAGCGGGCGCCATGAGCTCCTTCATCGCTGCCGGTACTTCGTACTCCAGCCATAACCAGCCAATGCTGCCGTTCTACATCTTCTACTCGATGTTCGGCTTCCAGCGTATCGGCGACCTGGCCTGGGCCGCTGGCGACAGCCGCACCCGTGGTTTCCTGATCGGCGGTACCGCCGGCCGTACCACGCTGAACGGCGAAGGCCTGCAACACGAAGACGGTCACAGCCACATCCTGGCTGCCACCATCCCGAACTGCCGCACCTTTGATCCAACCTACGGCTATGAGCTGGCGGTGATCATCCAGGACGGCATGAAGAAGATGACCGAAGAGCAGCAGGACGTTTTCTACTACATCACCGTGATGAACGAGTCCTACCAGCAGCCAGCCATGCCGGCCGGCGTGGAAGAAGGCATCATCAAGGGCATGTACCTGCTCGAAGAAGACACCAAGGAAGCGGCGCACCACGTACAGCTGATGGGCTCTGGCACCATCCTGCGCGAAGTGCGTGAAGCGGCGAAGATCCTGCGTGACGAGTTCAACGTCGGTGCCGACGTATGGAGCGTCACCAGCTTCAACGAACTGCGCCGTGATGGCCTGGCCGTGGAGCGCAGCAACCGTCTGCACCCTGGCCAGAAGCCAGCCAAGAGCTACGTCGAAGAGTGCCTGGCCGGCCGTAAGGGCCCAGTCATCGCCTCTACCGACTACATGAAACTGTTTGCTGAACAAATTCGCCAGTGGGTCCCGTCCAAGGAATTCAAAGTCCTGGGCACCGATGGTTTCGGCCGCAGTGACAGCCGCAAGAAGCTGCGTCACTTCTTCGAAGTCGACCGTCACTTCGTGGTGTTGGCAGCCCTGGAAGCCTTGGCTGACCGTGGTGAGATCGAACCCAAGGTGGTGGCTGACGCTATCGTCAAGTTCGGGATCAACCCGGAAAAACGCAACCCACTGGACTGCTGAGGAGATTTTTTGTGAGCGAACTCATTCGCGTACCTGACATCGGCAGCGGTGAAGGTGAAGTAATCGAGCTGTTTGTGAAGGTCGGCGACACCGTCGAAGCCGACCAGAGCATCCTGACCCTGGAGTCGGACAAGGCGAGCATGGAAATCCCTGCTCCCAAGGCCGGCGTGGTCAAGAGCCTGAAAGTGAAGCTGGGCGACCGCCTGAAAGAAGGCGACGAACTGCTGGAGCTGGAAATCGAAGGCGCTGCCGATGCAGCCCCTGCGGCCGCGGCTCCGGCCGCTGCTGCACCTGCACCAGCCGCTGAAAAGCCTGCCGCTGCCGAGGCTGCTCCAGCCCCGGCCGCTGCACCTGCCGCCGCGACCGTCCAGGACATTCACGTCCCGGACATCGGCTCGTCGGGCAAGGCAAAGATCATCGAGCTGCTGGTCAAGGTCGGCGATACCGTCGAAGCCGACCAGTCGCTGATCACCCTGGAGTCCGACAAGGCCTCCATGGAGATCCCATCGCCGGCTGCCGGCGTGGTGGAAAGCATTGCGGTCAAGCTCGAAGACGAAGTCGGCACCGGTGACTTCATCCTCAAGCTCAAAGTACAAGGTGCTGCGCCAGCCGCCGCACCAGCACCGGCTGCTGCTCCGGCTGCCAAGGCTGAAGCGGCACCTGCCGCTGCTGCCCCTGCGCCGGCCGCAAAAGCCGAAGCTGCGCCAGCCCCTGCGGCTGCCGCACCTGCGCCAAGCGGTGCCAAGGTTCATGCCGGCCCAGCCGTGCGTCAGCTGGCCCGTGAATTCGGCGTCGAGCTGAGCGCTGTTGCAGCCAGCGGCCCTCACGGCCGTGTGCTGAAGGAAGACGTGCAGGCTTACGTCAAAGCCATGATGCAAAAAGCCAAGGAAGCTCCGGCTGCCGGCGGCGCTACCGGTGGTTCGGGCATTCCGCCGATCCGTACCGTGGATTTCAGCCGCTTCGGCGAAATCGAAGAAGTGCCGATGACCCGCCTGATGCAAATCGGCGCGGCAGGCCTGCATGCCAGCTGGTTGAACATCCCGCACGTGACCCAATTCGACCAGGCCGATATCACCGACCTGGAAGCGTTCCGCGTTGCGCAGAAAGCCGTGGCCGAGAAGGCCGGCGTGAAGCTGACCGTGCTGCCACTGCTGCTCAAGGCCTGCGCGCACCTGCTCAAGGAACTGCCGGACTTCAACAGCTCGCTGGCGCCAAGCGGCAAGGCGATCATTCGCAAGAAGTACGTGCACATCGGCTTTGCGGTCGACACCCCGGATGGCCTGCTGGTACCGGTCATCAAGAACGTCGACCAGAAGAGCCTGCTGCAACTGGCTGGCGAAGCGGCTGCGCTGGCTGCCAAGGCCCGCGACAAGAAGCTCACCCCGGACGACATGCAGGGCGCCTGCTTCACCATCTCCAGCCTCGGCCACATTGGCGGCACTGGCTTCACGCCAATCGTCAACGCGCCGGAAGTGGCGATCCTGGGTGTGTCCAAGGCCACCATCCAGCCTGTGTGGGACGGTAAAGCGTTCCAACCCAAGCTGATGCTGCCACTGTCGCTGTCCTACGATCACCGCGTGATCAACGGCGCCGCGGCTGCGCGCTTCACCCAGCGCCTGAGCCAGTTGCTGAACGACATCCGCACCATCCTGCTGTAAGTCACAGGGCCTTCCTGTTACCGGGAAGGCCCTTGCCACACCGATTTCCGAGCGCCACGCTCGTACCTCAACCCCGCCACTTGGCGGGGCTTTTTTTGCCTGTTTTTTTTGTAGGAGCGAGCTTGCTCGCGAAGATCGTCAACGATGACGCGGGCCTTCTGGATAAACGCGGTGCCCTGGCGTTTTTCGCGAGCAAGAACTAGGCGTCCCCCTCGCTCCTACAGAGGACAGGCGTGAACCATCGATCACCCCAATTACAGAAAACCCTCGCGCGGCCGATAACAGGCTTATAGCACTTAGCCTTCATCCTCTCTTGTCACTGCGTGCTGCATGATGCAACCTTGCCGCAGTCGACAGTCAAGAGGGCGTGAGCCCAGCGCAGTGCGCATTTTTCCAAGCGAGTTTCCCCATGAAAAGCCAACCCGATGTCGCCCGTATGGCGGCCGAGGTAGTGACGCAATTACCGGTGCCTTCGCGCCTCGGTATGCTGCGTTTCGAGCGGCTTAATGAGGCAAGCTGGGCGCTGCTCTACCTCGACCCCAATTGCGAGCGTCAGTTTGGCCTGCCAGCGGTTGAACTCTGCGCCTTGATCGGCACGCCCTACGCCAGCCTGATGGAACCCCAGGCGCGCTATCAGTTGCACGATGCGATCCAGCAACAACTGGCCCAGAGCCCCCATTATCTGGTGCGCTACACCCTGCACACCCATGACGGCCCGCTAAGCGTTTTGGAGATGGGCGAAGCCTACAAACAACACAACCGCCACCTGGTGCGCGGCTACCTGATGGTGGTTGAGGGGCTGTTCAGCGAGATCAGCACGCCCGCCCCGACCGTCGACCTGGAAAACCAGAACAGCCGCCTGCAAATCGCCCTGGAGCTCAACCAGCGAGCGCAGCAGGAACAGTTGCAGCACCTGGAGCGGGTGCGTGCCCAGCAGGAGTTGATCCTGCTGCTGGCGCGCCAACGCTACACCACGCCCAACTCCCTGCAAGAAGCCGCTGAGCTGATCACGCGCAGCGCCTGCGACATCTACCAGATCGACTGCGCCAGCATCTGGAACCTCGAAGGCCATCACCTGGTACCGATCTCGGCCTACCACCGTGCCGATCAACAACACCACCTGCCCGAAGCCATCGACGCCAGTGGCTTCCCGGATTACCTGGAAGCCCTGCACTCGAGCCGCGCCATCGATGCCACCCATGCGCTGCGCGACCCACGTACCCGGGAAATGGCCGAAAGCCTGCGCGCCAAGGACGTCCACGCGATGCTCGATGCCAGCATCCGTGTCGATGGCCAGGTCGTCGGCGTGCTGTGCCTGGAACAAGGCGGCAGCCCGCGCGCGTGGCAGTCCGATGAGATCGCGTTCGCTGGCGAGCTGGCAGACCAGTTCGCCCAGGTCATCAACAACCACAACCGCCGCACCGCCACCAGCGCCTTGCACCTGTTCCAGCGCGCGGTAGAGCAAAGCGCCAACGCGTTCTTGCTGGTCAATTGCGATGGCGTGGTGGAGTACGTCAACCCCAGCTTCACCGCGATTACCCAGTACAGCGCCGAAGAAGTCCACGGCCATCGCCTGGCCCAACTGCCGGCCCTGGAAAACCTCAGCGAGTTGCTGTTCGACGCACCCTCGGCCCTGGCCAAAAGCAACAGCTGGCAAGGCGAGTTCAAGAGCCGCCGCAAGAACCTGGAACCCTACTGGGGCCAGCTGTCGATTTCCAAAGTGTATGGCGACAACCGCGAGTTGACCCACTACATCGGCATCTACGAAGACATCACCCAGACCAAGCTGGCGCAGCAGCGCATCGAACGCCTGGCCTACACCGACAACCTGACCAACCTGGGCAACCGACCGGCGTTCATTCGCAACCTCGACGAACGCTTTGCCCGCGACAGCGACAGCCCGATCAGCCTGCTGTTGGTGGACATCGACAACTTCAAGCGCATCAACGACAGCCTCGGCCACCAGACTGGCGACAAGTTGCTGATCAGCCTGGCGCGCCGCCTGCGCAACAGCTTGAGCAGCGGCGGCAGCCTGGCGCGCTTTGCCAGTAACGAATTCGCGGTGCTGTTGGACGACGCCGACCTTGAGACCGGCCAGCAGGTGGCCAGCCAGTTGCTGGCCACCCTCGACAAGCCGATGTTCGTCGACAACCAGCTGATCAGCGTCACCGGCTCCGTGGGCCTGGCCTGCGCGCCGCTGCATGGCCGCGACCCGCAAACCCTGATGCGCAACGCCGGCCTGGCCCTGCACAAGGCCAAGGCCAACGGCAAGCACCAGGTGCAAGTGTTCACCGAAGCGCTGAACGCCGAGGCCAGCTACAAGCTGTTCGTGGAAAATAACCTGCGCCGTGCCCTGACCCAGAACGAACTGGACGTGTTCTACCAGCCCAAGCTGTGCCTGCGCAGCGGCCGCTTGCTGGGCATGGAAGCGCTGTTGCGCTGGAACCATCCGGAAAAGGGCATGATCCGCCCCGACCAGTTCATCAGCGTGGCCGAAGAAACCGGGCTGATTATCCCCATCGGCAAATGGATCGCGCGCCAGGCTTGCCGCATGAGCCGGCAATTGACCGCCGCAGGCCTAGGCAACTTGCAGGTGGCCATCAACCTGTCGCCCAAGCAATTCTCCGACCCGGACCTGGTGGCGTCGATTGCGACCATCCTCAAGGAGGAACAGCTGCCGGCCAACCTGCTGGAGCTGGAGCTGACCGAAGGCTTGCTGCTGGAAGCCACCGAAGACACGCGCCTGCAACTGGACCAGCTCAAGAGTTTCGGCCTGACCCTGGCGATGGACGACTTCGGCACCGGTTACTCGTCGCTGAGCTACTTGAAAAAATTCCCCATCGACATCATTAAGATTGATCGCAGCTTTATCCATGAAATCCCGGACAACCAGGACGACATGGAAATCACCTCAGCGGTGATCGCCATGGCCCACAACCTCAAGCTCAAGGTGGTGGCCGAAGGCATCGAGACCGCTGAGCAGTTGGCGTTCCTGCGCCGGCACCGTTGCGACGTGGGCCAGGGCTATCTGTTCGACCGCCCGATCCCGGGTGCCGAGCTGCTGCACAGGCTTAAACGCTACCCGCGCGGGCCAATCGCCTGACAGCGCTGTAACACTCGGGCACACTGGCTGTCTGACAATTTACTGTTACTCAACCTGACGAGAGGACTGATCATGGTCTTGCGCTCGGAAATTCTGGTGAACAAAAACGTGCTGCCTACTCAAGAACAAGCTCTGCCTGGTCGTGAAACCCCGATGAAGTTGCCCGAAACGCACTTCGTCAACGGCAACCCACTGCTGGGCCCGTTCCTGGATGACGTCGGCTTTGCGATCTTCGGCCTGGGCTGTTTCTGGGGCGCGGAACGCAAGTTCTGGCAGCGCGACGGCGTGGTCAGCACCGTGGTCGGCTACGCCGGCGGCTTTACGCCCAACCCCACTTATGAAGAAGTCTGCTCTGGCCTCACCGGCCATAGCGAAGTGGTGCTGGTGGTGTATGACCAGGCCAAGGTGAAATACGAAGACCTGCTGAAGATGTTCTGGGAACTGCACAACCCGACCCAGGGCATGCGCCAGGGCAACGACATCGGCAGCCAGTACCGTTCGGTGATCTACGCCACCACACCTGAGCAACTGGCGGCGGCCAAAGCCAGTGCCGCGGCGTATCAGCAAGAGCTGAGCAAGGCCGGCCTGGGTGAGATCACCACGGAAATCGAAGAGGCCCCGACGGTGTACTTCGCCGAGGCGTATCACCAGCAGTACCTGGCGAAGAATCCACAGGGTTACTGCGGGATCGGCGGTACGGGCGTGACCTGCCCGATCTAAGGTCAACATAAAACCAAATGTGGGAGGGGGCTTGCCCCCGATAGCCATAGGTATCTACACAATTTTGTAGGTTGTCTTAGCCGACGGTAACCACGATGCGAAGCGAGCCGCTCTTGATCTTGATCTGCTTTTGAT
>NZ_SMOF01000001.1:617017-696244 GCF_018135665.1 Pseudomonas sp. B2021 | reverse complement strand
AGCCGCCGTCAGGGCGGAACCCTAAGTGGCCGTTACCGCAGGAATGGATATGTACACGATCCAACTGTGTCGACCGTCAGGCCGTCTTCGCAGGCAAGCCAGCTCCCACATTTAGATCTTGGGGTGTCAGGTAGAGATGCGTCGGCCGTCAGGCCGCCACTCGAGCAAGCTCCCTCGCCACAGGTCCAGCGTCGTACCCGAAATTGTGTAGATACCTATGCCCCGATAGCGGAGTGTCAGTTACGGATGTAATGGCTGATACTCCGCTATCGGGGGGCAAGCCCCCCACATTGGTTTGTGTTTGGCCGGAAAGGCGGTTATTCGGCGATGAGCCAATCCATCTGCCAGCCACCCTGGGTCTGGCCCAGTTGCTTGGACAGCCACGGCAACAACTCACGCAGTTCCTCCTCCAAGCCCCACGGCGGGTTGGCAATCGCCAGGCCCGAGCCGGTGAGAGTATTGGGCGTGTCCAGCGGATGCACCAGTAACTCCACACGCAGCAGCTTCGGCGCGCCAGTGCCGGCCAGGTCCTGGTAGAAACGGCGCAACATGCGCTGGTCTTTCACCGGGTACCAGATCGCCGCCACCGTCTGGCGCATACGGCTTACCGCCTCCTTGAGGGACGCCGCGCAACGCTGCATTTCGTCGAGTTTTTCAAACGGCGGGTCGATCAGCATCAGCGCGCGCTTTTCCGGCACCGGCAGCAAGGCCCGTGGCACATGCCAGCCTTCGCCCAGGTGCACTTTGACGCGGCGATCACCCTTCATGTTGTCCTTGAGCAGCACGCCATCTTCCGGGTGCTTCTCATTGAGCAGCACACGGTCCTGGGGCCGCGTGAGGCGGCGCGCCAGTTCCGGCGAGCCGGGGTAGTAGCGCAACTGGCCATCCGGGTTCATCTCGTGCAGCACGCGCATGTAGTCGGCGGTGAGCGGCGGCAGGTCGCTTGCGCCCCACAGGCGGGCGATGCCTTCCAGGTATTCACCGGTGCGGTTGGCCTGGTCGCCCTGCAGGTCGTACAAGCCAATGCCGGCGTGAGTGTCGAGGTAGGCGAACGGCTGCTCCTTGCGCGACATCAGGGCGATGAGGCGGGTCAAGGTCAGGTGTTTGAAGACATCGGCATGGTTGCCGGCGTGAAAGGCGTGACGATAATTCATGGTTGCTCCTGCGCAGGGGGCGAAGTTTACCTTCTACCGACGCAAAGGTGCAGGGCCGCACGGCAGGCGGCACGGATGTCACGCTATCACCAGGGGCTTAACTGAGTTGCGAGGCAAGGTAATCAGCCAATGCGCCATGGCTGATTTGCGGCCTGCGTGTGAAGTAGGCGACCTTGTGCTGCAAGGTGGCTGGGGTAAACGCGGTGTAGAGGTCAGGACGCTGCTCCTGGAGCCATTGCAGCAGGTTGTCGACAAGCACCTGCGGTGACTGCTGGGCCATGTGCGTCAGCAAGGACGCCGGAACCTGCCACCAGGGGCTGGCTGGGGCCGCAGCGACTGACCCGGTCGCCACGGACAGCGGCTGGCCGTTGACCAGGTAGCGCTGAAACACCGGCAACACGCGCGCCGCCTCGTCGCCTAATGACTGCAACATCGGCAAAAGGTGCGCGCCGTCCCAGAAACGCAAAAACACCGGCTGGTTTTCCGGCAGGTACACCTGGGTCAAGCCCTGCAAATGCTCGATCACCACCTCCAGCGGGCTGGATGAGACCGCCAGCCAGCCCCAATCCGTCGCTTGGGTGGTGGCTATCCAATCGAGAAAGGCACTGCCCGGCTCAACGATGCCCACGCAGGGCATGACCTCATCCCAGTCAGCGTAGGCCGTGCCCGCCCAGATCGGTCGCGGCATCTTTGCAGCGGCCGTGGCTTGCCAGGCGGCAAGCGGCTTGGCGTTGCTGGCATTGCCCAGCACGGCGTACAGCTGTTCATCTGGCTGCAACGGGTAGTGCGCCAGCCAGGCAATGGGCGTCAAGGGCGCGGGCATCAGGACGCACTCCGTACAGGGGCGCCGATGTCACACTGGCCGCTCTTGCAGCGCTCGCATTCTTCACAGAACGGCGCGCTGCGTTTGAGGCTGACCACTTGCGCACGGCTTAACGGCGCGGGCACCACCGCCAATAAAGTCTCGTTCAATCCAGGCATCAACGGCGCCGGCATCGGGGCCGGCGCGCTGCCGAGCTGGATCGGCACACTGCTGAATATCCCGCCCGCTGACAACGTGATCGACTGCCCGCCCGCCTGGATCGTCACGCTGGCACCCGCATCAATGAGGATGCTTTGCCCGGCGCCCAGCGCAATGGTCTGCCCGGCCCGCATGTGCTGGGAACCGCCGACCACCAGATGGTCATCCTGCTTGAGCTCGGTCAAACGGTTGCCGTGGGTGATGCGCTGCTCCTGGCCCTGCAACTCATGGCGCGACTCGCCGCCCACCTGCACACGACGCTGGTTATCGACCTGTACCTGTTGGTCATGCAGCACATGCTGGGTCCAGTCCCGCTGGGCGCGCAGGTAGATTTCCTCGGCGCCCTTACGGTCCTCAATACGCAGTTCGTTGTAGCCGCCACCGCCAGGGCTGCTCTGGCTACGCCAGATGCTACGAGTCTTGTCCGCCGGCAGGTCGAGGGGCACTGGCGTGGCGGTGTTGGGCAGGCACCCCACTACCAGCGGCATGTCCATATCGCCATTGACGAACCCCACCAGCACTTCCATGCCGACCCTGGGGATCAGCACCACACCATAACGGTCATGGGCCCAACCACTGGCCACCCGCAGCCAGCAGCTGGAATGGTCGTTGTGCTCACCGACACGATCCCAGGCCAGTTGCACCTTGACCCGGCCATACTCGTCACAGTGGACCTCACTGTCAACCGGGCCGGTGACCACCGCGCTTTGATACCCCGATACCGTCGGGCGCGGCTGCTCCGGCAAGGGCGGACGAAACACCGCATCCCATGGCGCGGCGACAAATGCGTTGCGATAGCCCTGGCGCAGTTCCCCTCCCTCCTCCTCGGTGACCGCCTCCTCCAGCACCTGGGGCTGTTTGCCTTCATGGCGCACCTGAGTCACCAGCCACAAATCATTCCAGTCCTCGCGAGGGTGCTCACGCAACTGCAAAAACCGGCCACTGGCCAACGCCGGCTCATCGCCCTGGCCATGGGCGCTGCGATAGTCGCTGAGGTGCCGCTCCAGGCCACGCTGGGCTAGGCATCTGCCCTGGGCTCGGTCGGAAAAGTTGCCAGGGTAGTGCTGCGCTTCAAGCTTGGGCAATGACTCGTCGGCAGCCGTGCCCTCCAACTCGACGTGGGGTTTTCGAAAGTCGTAATCGCGCAGGTTCAGCGCCGTGGTCCGGGTCGCCAATTGCAAGGTGAAGCGCTTGATCGCGGGGGTATCGGCCACCATTCCCGAACCTGGCCGGTAAGGCGTGGGCTGATCCATCTGGGCAAACACCGTCTGGTCATCGCCAAACACCAGCAGATGCCCTTCGGGGGAATGCTGGAAGTGATAGTGAATCCCCAGTTCGGCACACAGGCGCTGAATGAACGCCAGGTCGCTCTCGCCGAACTGCACGCAATATTCACGCTCCGGGTAATCACCGCTCAACCGGAACTCAAAGCGATCACTGTGAATCCCCTGCCCGGCCAACACCTGAGCAACAATCTGCGGCACCGTCTTATGCTGAAAAATACGCTGATGGCTGCTGTGCGCCAGGTACGCCAGATGCGGCGCAAGACTGAGCTGGTAACGCGTCAAGCGCCGCCCCGAGTCGCCCTGGGCAACCCGATACACCAGGCCATGAACGCCATGCCCCTGATCGTCGAAGCCCAAGTACACCTGCCGATGCAGCAAGGCCTCCAGATCGACATCCGGCTGCTCGCTGACCAGCTCAAGTTCAAAACGATAGGGCTGGCTGATGGCCTCGGTGCCGCTGAACGCGAACACCTTGAAGTCACTGGGCGCCCCGTCCAGGGCCAAAGTAAATGCAGGTTGGTTGGCAGGAGCGAACATCCGGTGTTTCTCTGCGAAGGGTGGGCGGTCGATTCTGCACCAGCTTACGGCCGGCCTGGGCTCATACCGGGTAAATCAGTAAGGTCCTACCGCCGCCTTCATTTGATGGGGGTAGCCGCGTGCTGAAGCCCCATTGCGGTAAAAAAACACACGTCTGACAGAATATTACGGCAGCCCAGTAGCCTGTTTCCCAAACGTGAAAACGCCACCCCGAAACACCCCCCATAACCACGACACCTTCCCATCACCTGTTTAAATTGCGCAGCCATGTTCATTCAAAAGGAATGTGTTCATGGCAGGTAATCGCCACGCTTGGAGCCAGTCACTGCTGGGGAATGTGTAATGACCCAGCCCTACGCCTTCATCAATGACCAGCAACAAACCTCCGTGGAACTCAAGGCCAAATTACGCTTAGGCAAACACGCCGAAGCCAAGTTCGACGCGCTCAACACGCACATTCGCAATGTGGTGGTGCTACCGGGGCAACTCGTCATTATCGGCGACGACACCACCGCAGCCTGTACCCTGGAAGAGTCACGCTTAATGCGAGCCGCCTGGGATATTCGCCATAGCGTGATGGCCGAAGGCGGGGATGCCTTTGCACTGCATAACTATGATTTGCTGCAAACGCTGCTGGGGTATGCCTCGCTGGGTATAGGCACGGCAGGTGATGCCTGGAGCAAGCATTTGCAAGACATTGCAAAAACCCTGGAAGAAATTGATGCCCTGCACAAACAGTCACTACGCCGGGGCGGTGGTGCCGCCAGAGAGGAGGTTCTCGCACGACGCCGAACACTGTTTGCAAGGCTGGACGCTCAACTGCGTGGTTTTGCGCGTTATGGCACGGGGCTGCGCAATGAAGGCTCGATCAAGAAAATGCTAGGTGTCTCGACCAGAAGCTATTTGCATACGGGGGACATAAGCCGGTATCAAGAGACCATCGCACGGATTTCGAAGACGGCGAAGCTGCTTAAAAACGGGACGCCGTTGGGGATAGCATTGAGTACGACGGTGACGGCACTGGAGATAAAAGAGGCGTGTTCTACCGGGAGAGAGGAGCAGTGCAGGAAAGCCAGATATGTAGAGCTGGGAAAACTGAGCGCAGGAGTTAGTGGAGGCTTAGCGGGTGGTTTTGGCGGGACAGCACTGTGTATTTTTTTATTAGCTCCTAGTACTGGCCCAGGGGCTCTAGCCTGTATGTTAGTTGACGGGGGCCTCGGCGGCGCAGCAGGAGGGCATTTTGGCGGCACGGCTGGCGAAAAGGTAGGTGAGTTTTTGTATGAGTATTGAGGCGTTCATGAATTGGCCTCCAATCATATTGGTCGCCATTAGCTCAATATCTGCAGCAATCATCTCAAACATACTTATGTTCTTTTTGTGCTACCGAAAACTCGAGACCATGGAAGCACTCCTGGACAAATGTCGACTGGTCGCCGTCCACAGCATTTATTTGAGAAATTCACCAAGGGAAAGGATAGCGAGGCTTTGCGCAGTATATTGCGTCATTGCGCTACCCCGATTTAATGCTTGGCGAGGCGTCGCTGACCTGGAGCAGGCGCGGGCCTTTCCACGTCAAACAAAGCTTCTGCTCCATCTAACGTTCCTTCTCTGCACGCTCGGCTTGTCAGGGATGGTCGCCATCTCCTTTATTGATCCAGTAAAGTAAAAAAGGCCCGCGATCATAGTACGCGGGCCTTTTGTTCATCCTCTAAGCGCTGAGCGCCCAACGAATTACTTGTTCAGGTTGTAATCTTTTTCCGCAGCATCAAAACGCTCGACCATACCCACCGTCGGTGCGCCCATCTTGCTCACGAAGTAGATCGCCAGGCTGGCGAAGATGAAGCCTGGGATGATTTCGTACAGGCCCAGCAATTCGAAGTGCTTCCACACGATTACGGTGATCGCGCCGACCAGGATGCCGGCCAGTGCGCCGTTGCGGGTCATGTGTTTCCAGATTACCGAGATCAGTACCACAGGGCCGAAGGCTGCACCGAAACCGGCCCAGGCGTAGCTGACCAGGCCCAGTACGCGGTTTTCCGGGTTGGCGGCCATGGCGATGGCGATCAAGGCCACGACCAGCACCATCAGGCGACCGACCCATACCAGTTCACGCTGGGACGCGCCCTTGCGCAGGAACGCCTTGTAGAAGTCTTCGGTCAGGGCGCTGGAGCACACCAGCAATTGGCAGCTCAGGGTACTCATCACCGCCGCCAGAATGGCCGACAGCAATACACCGGCAACCCATGGGTTGAACAGGATCTTGGCCAGTTCGATAAACACACGCTCTGGGTTTTCAGTCACCGGGCCTGCCACTTCCGGGTGCGCCGAGAAGTAAGCGATACCGAAGAAGCCCACTGCCACGGTGCCGCCCAGGCACAGGATCATCCAGGTCATGGAAATACGACGCGCCTTGGCGATCGACTTCACCGAGTCCGCCGCCATGAAACGTGCGAGGATGTGCGGCTGGCCGAAGTAGCCCAGACCCCAGCCCATCAGCGAGATGATGCCGATGAAGGTGGTGTTTTTCAGCATGTCGAAGCTGGTCGGGTCCTTGGCTTCAATGGCCAGGAAGGTGGTGTCTACCCCGCCGGTGGCCAGCAGCACGATGATCGGCGTGAGGATCAGCGCGAAGATCATCAGCGTGGCTTGTACGGTGTCGGTCCAGCTGACTGCCAGGAAACCACCGATGAAGGTGTAGGCAATCGTTGCCGCAGCACCGGCCCACAGCGCGGTCTCGTAGGACATGCCGAAGGTGCTTTCGAACAGGCGGGCGCCGGCAACGATGCCGGAAGCACAGTAGATGGTGAAGAACACCAGGATCACCACGGCGGAGATGATCCGCAGCAGGCCGCTTTTATCTTCGAAGCGGCTGGAGAAGTAATCCGGCAGGGTCAGGGCGTCGCCGTTGTGTTCGGTCTGCACCCGCAGGCGGCCGGCCACGAACAACCAGTTGAGGTAAGCACCGACGATCAGGCCGATGGCAATCCAGCTTTCCGACAGACCGGACATGTAGATCGCGCCCGGCAAGCCCATCAACAGCCAGCCGCTCATGTCGGAAGCACCGGCGGACAGAGCTGTCACCACGCTACCGAGGCTGCGGCCGCCCAGGATGTAATCGGAAAGGTTGTTGGTGGAGCGATAGGCCATCAGGCCGATCAGCACCATTGCTGCGATGTAGATCACGAACGTGATCAGGGTTGGATTACTAACGCTCATAGGAGTGACGCCCTGGCTTTGTTTTTATGTAGCGACGGTCATGGGGACGGCCACCCGTGGATAACCGGATAGACGAACCTGCATGCCGCGCATTTATGACTGGCGTTTCCCCAGGAAAGCCGCCAGCCGATGAACCCACCCTGAGGGTTGGTTGCACCTTGGTGCGCGAATGCTATTCAACAAAGCAAATAAGGTGCAACCAGTTTCTGCCGATTAAGTTGCACCCAAGTATGTTTTAGGACAAACGCGCTTTTTTTGCTCCCTTTCGGAGCAAGAACAGCCGATCTCAGAAGCAAATGCACCAGCGCGGAGCGGATTCCGTCGTGTGTTTATTTTTTTCCGATCAAGCGTCGAACATTTAACCAACAAAAGGGTTGCACCCGGTTGCACCTCGAGATGGGCAAAGCTAATCTTGCCGCCAGCAGATGCCACTCGGTAGTGGCACCCATGAGGATAAAAAAATGGCAACGACCACCCTTGGGGTCAAACTCGACGACCCGACCCGCGAACGCCTGAAGGCCGCCGCGACCTCCATTGATCGCACGCCGCACTGGCTGATCAAGCAGGCGATTTTCAATTACCTGGAGAAACTCGAGGGTGGTGCAACCCTGTCCGAGCTCAATGGCTTGAGCAGCAAGGAGGCCGATGATGCCGGCGAGGTCCAGGCCGACCACGCCCACCAGTGCTTCCTTGAGTTCGCCGAGAGCATCCTGCCGCAATCGGTATTGCGTGCCGCAATCACCGCCGCTTACCGCCGCCCCGAGCCGGAAGTGGTGCCGATGCTGATCGAACAGGCGCGCCTGCCGGCACCGATGGCCGAAGCCACCAACAAGCTGGCCGCGAGCATTGCCGAAAAACTGCGCAATCAGAAGAGTGCCGGCGGCCGTGCCGGTATTGTTCAGGGCCTGCTGCAAGAATTCTCCCTGTCGTCCCAGGAAGGCGTGGCGCTGATGTGCCTGGCCGAAGCGCTGCTGCGTATCCCGGACAAAGGCACCCGCGATGCGCTGATCCGCGACAAGATCAGCACCGGCAACTGGCAGCCACACCTGGGCAACAGCCCATCGCTGTTCGTCAACGCCGCTACCTGGGGCCTGCTGCTGACTGGCAAGCTGGTATCGACCCACAACGAAGCAGGC
The DNA here is from genome assembly GCF_018135665.1 of Pseudomonas sp. B2021. NCBI lineage: Bacteria > Pseudomonadati > Pseudomonadota > Gammaproteobacteria > Pseudomonadales > Pseudomonadaceae > Pseudomonas > Pseudomonas sp. B2021. Next base: position 687,894 of record NZ_SMOF01000001.1, on the reverse strand, counting down.
CTGACCTCGTCCTTAAGCCGCATCATCGGCAAGAGCGGCGAGCCGATGATCCGCAAGGGCGTCGACATGGCCATGCGCCTGATGGGCGAGCAGTTCGTCACCGGCGAAACCATCGCCGAAGCCCTGGCCAATGCGAGCAAATTCGAAGCCAAGGGCTTCCGCTATTCCTACGACATGCTCGGTGAAGCCGCGCTCACCGAACACGACGCCCAGAAGTACCTGGCCTCGTACGAACAAGCCATTCATTCCATCGGCAAAGCCTCCCATGGCCGTGGGATCTATGAAGGCCCGGGCATCTCCATCAAACTCTCCGCCCTGCACCCACGCTACAGCCGTGCGCAGTACGAGCGTGTGATGGACGAGCTGTACCCGCGCCTGCTGTCGCTGACCTTGCTGGCCAAGCAGTACGACATCGGCCTGAACATCGACGCCGAAGAAGCCGACCGCCTGGAGCTGTCCCTGGACCTGCTCGAGCGCCTGTGCTTCGAGCCGCAACTGACCGGCTGGAACGGCATCGGCTTTGTGATCCAGGCGTACCAGAAGCGTTGCCCGTATGTGATCGACTACGTCATCGACCTGGCCCGCCGCAGCCGCCATCGCCTGATGATCCGCCTGGTAAAGGGCGCGTACTGGGACAGCGAAATCAAGCGCGCCCAGGTCGAAGGCCTGGAAGGCTACCCGGTCTACACCCGCAAGGTGTACACCGACGTTTCCTACATTGCCTGCGCACGCAAACTGCTGTCGGTGCCGGAAGTCATCTACCCGCAGTTCGCCACACACAACGCCCACACCCTGTCGGCTATCTACCACATCGCCGGTCAGAACTATTACCCCGGCCAGTACGAGTTCCAGTGCCTGCACGGCATGGGTGAACCGCTGTACGAACAGGTTGTAGGCAAGGTTTCCGAAGGCAAGCTGAACCGTCCGTGCCGTGTGTACGCGCCGGTCGGTACCCACGAAACACTGTTGGCTTATCTGGTACGCCGCCTGCTGGAAAACGGCGCCAACACCTCGTTCGTCAACCGTATCGCTGACCAGTCCATCTCGATCCAGGAATTGGTAGCCGACCCGGTAGCCAGCATCGAGCAAATGGCAACCCAGGAAGGCGGTTTCGGCCTGCCGCACCCGCGCATTCCGTTGCCGCGTGACCTATACGGCAGCGACCGCGCCAACTCGGCCGGTATCGACCTGGCCAACGAACACCGCCTGGCCTCGTTGTCCTGCGCCCTGCTCGCCACTGCTCACAACAACTGGAAGGCCGCGCCGATGCTCGGTTGCGCCGCCAGCAATGAAGCAGCCCAACCGGTGCTGAACCCGTCCGACCTGCGTGATGTGGTCGGCCAGGTACAGGAAGCCACCGTCGAAGACGTCGACAACGCCATCCAGTGCGCCATCAGCGCCGCGCCGATCTGGCAGGCCACCCCGCCCGCCGAACGCGCCGCCATTCTGGAACGCGCCGCCGATCTGATGGAAGGCGAGATCCAGCCGCTGATGGGCTTACTGGCCCGTGAAGCCGGCAAGACCTTCGCCAACGCCATCGCCGAAGTGCGTGAAGCCGTGGACTTCCTGCGTTACTACGCGGTGCAGGCGCGCAACGACTTTACCAATGACGCCCACCGCCCATTGGGCCCGGTGGTGTGCATCAGCCCATGGAACTTCCCACTCGCCATCTTCAGCGGCCAGGTGGCTGCTGCACTGGCTGCCGGTAACCCGGTGCTGGCCAAGCCTGCCGAGCAGACGCCGCTGGTGGCTGCCCAAGCCGTACGCATCCTGCTTGAAGCTGGCATTCCGGAAGGTGTGCTGCAATTGCTGCCAGGCCAGGGCGAAAGCGTCGGTGCCCGCCTGGTGGGTGATGATCGCGTCAAAGGTGTGATGTTCACCGGCTCCACCGAAGTGGCGCGCCTGCTGCAACGCAATGTCGCCGGTCGCCTGGATGCCCAGGGTCGCCCGATTCCACTGATCGCCGAAACCGGTGGCCAGAACGCGATGATCGTGGACTCCTCGGCGCTGACCGAACAAGTGGTGATCGACGTCGTGTCGTCGGCCTTCGACAGCGCCGGTCAACGTTGCTCGGCCCTGCGCGTACTGTGCCTGCAGGAAGATTCGGCAGACCGTGTAGTCGAAATGCTCAAGGGCGCCATGGCTGAATGCCGCCTGGGTAACCCGGAACGCCTGTCGGTCGACATCGGCCCGGTGATCGACGCCGAAGCCAAGGCCGGTATCGAGAAACACATCCAGGCCATGCGCGACAAAGGCCGCAACGTTTACCAAGTGGCGATTGCCGACGGTGAAGAGATCAAGCGCGGCACCTTCGTGATGCCGACCCTGATCGAGCTGGAAAGCTTCGACGAACTGCAACGCGAGATCTTCGGCCCGGTACTGCACGTGGTGCGCTACAAGCGTAAAGAGATCGACCAGCTCATCGGCCAGATCAACGCTTCCGGCTATGGCCTGACCCTGGGCGTGCACACCCGCATCGACGAAACCATCGCCAAGGTGATCGACAACGTCAACGCCGGTAACGTCTACGTCAACCGCAACATTGTGGGTGCCGTGGTCGGCGTGCAACCGTTCGGCGGCGAAGGCCTGTCGGGTACTGGCCCGAAAGCCGGAGGCCCGCTGTACCTGTACCGTTTGCTGTCGACTCGTCCTACCGATGCAATCGAGCAATCCTTCGTACGAGGCGACAAGTTGGCCGCGCCGGACGTGCGCCTGCGTGATGCCATGAGCCAATCGCTGACCGCCCTGAAAACCTGGGCCGACAGCAATAAGTTCAGTGAACTGAGCGCCCTGTGCACGCAGTTCGCCGCCCAGTCGCAAAGCGGTATCACCCGCCAACTGGCCGGCCCGACCGGCGAGCGCAACAGCTACGCCATCCTGCCGCGCGAGCACGTACTGTGCCTGGCCGAAGTGGAAGGCGACCTGCTGACCCAACTGGCTGCGGTATTGGCCGTCGGTGGTTCGGCGGTATGGCCGGAAACCGAGCTGACCAAGGCCTTGTTCCCACGCCTGCCGAAAGAGATTCAGGCAAAGATCAAGCGCGTGGCCGACTGGACCAAGGACGACGTGGTGTTTGACGCCGTGCTGCATCACGGTGATTCCGACCAACTGCGTGCGGTGTGCCAGCAAGTGGCGCAGCGCGGTGGGGCGATTGTTGGGGTACATGGTATGTCGCAAGGCGAAACGGCGATTGCGCTGGAGCGTCTGGTGATCGAGCGTGCGTTGAGCGTTAACACCGCTGCAGCGGGTGGTAACGCCAGCCTGATGACCATCGGCTAACTGACACAACGCGGCTGATCGCGGCTGATCGTTCCCACGCTCCGCGTGGGAATGCAGCTTAAGGACGCTCTGCGTCCAAAAGCGTGACGCGGAGCGTCAAAAGAGGCGTTCCCACGCAGAGCGTGGGAACGATCTCGATGCCTCGCCAGCGTTCTGCCCTTCTATCACTTAGATCAATCTTGCTACCCATCCTCCATTCGCGCACTTAGACTCAGGCCAATTCCTTCAAAGGTACGCCGCCATGTCCGAGACGCTGCTCAGTTCCCGCAATCTGGCTTTCGAGCTGTATGAAGTCCTCGATGCCGAGGGCCTGACCCAGCGCGAGCGGTTTGCCGAACACAACCGCGAAACCTTCGATGCCGCGATCAGCACGGCGCGCAACATCGCAGAAAAGTACTTCGCCCCTCACAACCGCAAGAACGACGAAAACGAACCGCGCTATGAGAACGGCCAGGCGATCCTGATCCCGGAGGTCAAACCCGCCGTGGACGCCTTCCTTGAAGCCGGCTTCCTCAACGCAGCACGCAGCTTTGAAGCAGGTGGCATGCAACTGCCGACGCTGTTGTCCCAGGCCTGTTTCGCGCATTTCCAAGCGGCCAACGCCGCGTCGACGTCCTACCCGTTCCTGACCATGGGTGCCGCCAACCTCATTGAGAGCTTCGGCACCGAGGAGCAGAAACAGCGCTTCCTGCAGCCGATGATCGACGGGCGCTTCTTCGGCACCATGGCCCTGACCGAGCCCCATGCCGGTTCTTCCCTGTCGGACATTCGGACCCGTGCGGAACCTGCGGCTGGCGGCAGTTATCGGCTCAAGGGCAACAAAATCTTTATCTCCGGTGGCGACCATTCGCTGTCGGAAAACATCGTGCACATGGTGCTGGCCAAGTTGCCGGACGCTCCCGCAGGCGTGAAGGGCATTTCGCTGTTTATCGTGCCCAAGTTCCTGGTCAACGATGACGGCAGCCTGGGCGCTCGCAACGATGTGCTACTGGCGGGGCTGTTCCACAAGATGGGCTGGCGCGGCACCACGTCCACAGCACTAAACTTCGGCGATAACGGCAACTGTGTCGGCTACCTGGTGGGCAAACCGCACCAGGGCTTGAGCTGCATGTTCCAGATGATGAACGAGGCACGCATCGGCGTGGGTATGGGCGCGGTGATGCTCGGTTACGCCGGCTACCTTTACTCTCTGGACTACGCCCGCGAACGGCCCCAGGGGCGCCTGCCTGATAGCAAAGACCCGAGCACCGCACCGGTGGCGATCATCCAGCACGCCGACATCAAGCGCATGTTGCTGACCCAGAAAGCCTATGTAGAAGGCGCCTTTGACCTGGGCCTCTACGCAGCCCGGCTGTTCGACGACACCACCACCCTGGCCACCGACACCGAGCGCAAGCACGCCCACGAACTGCTCGACCTGCTCACCCCCATCGTCAAATCCTGGCCGTCGGAGTTCTGCCTCAAGGCCAACGAGCTGGCGATCCAGATTCTTGGCGGCCACGGCTACACCCGCGAATACCCGGTGGAACAGTACTACCGCGACAACCGCCTGAACCCCATCCATGAGGGCACCCACGGCATCCAGTCCCTGGACCTGCTCGGGCGCAAATTGGCGCAGAACGGTGGTGCCGGCTTGAAGCAACTGATTCGCCTGATCGCCGAAACCGGAGCCCGGGCGCAAAGGCACCCTTCACTCACGGCATTGCGAGAGCCCCTGGAGCAACTGGTAAACCGGCTGCAAAGCGTCACGATTGGCCTGCTCACCGATCTCGCCCAAGGCAAGGTCAACAGCAGCCTGGCGAACTCGGCGCTGTACTTGAAAGTGTTCGGGCACACGGTGATCGGCTGGCGCTGGCTGGAACAGGCGATCCGCGCCGAAGAAGGGCTGGCCAAGGGTGACGCGGCCGATGCGGCCTTTTATAAGGGCAAGCTCCAGGCCGCCCGGTACTTCCTGACCTGGGAAGTACCGAGCTGCCATCATGAACTGGCGATTCTGGAGGCACGCGACGATACGTGCCTGGGCATGCAAGACGAGTGGTTCTAGCCCTCAGGGCTGACCGATCACCTTGGAGATCACATCGACCGTGGCGCTGACTTGCTCTTGGTAACGGTCGAGTTCCTGCTGGTGAGCCTGTTGCATTTCAATCTGCTCGGCGCACAGGTTCAGCGCGGCCAATACCAATAGCTTGTCACCGATCAGGGTCGGGTACTTTTTCTTGGTAACGGCCAGGGAGGCCTTGAGCATAGTCACGGCATGCATCAGGGTCTGATCTTCGCCGGCCGGTGCCTTGATCGAGTAATCCTCTCCGAGAATCGAAACGACCTTTATGCCCTCACTCATGCGCTGACAGGCCCTGCACTCACACGCTCAACCAGCGCCTGGATGCGGGCGGCGGTGGCGCCGTGCTTTTCTTCCTGTTCCATCAGGTTCAGTTGCAGGCTGTCGTTTTCGTCTTTGGCGCGGGCCAGCTCGGCCTTGAGGGATTCGTTGCTGCCCAGCAGTTCTTGATTCTGCTGTACGAGGTCGCTGACCAGTTGTTCCAATTGGCTGAGGGATGCTTCTAACATTTTGATTTCTCGGGCGTTTAAAAAGGGCGGTGACGATAAAGAAAATTCACCTCGGATGCCAGGGTTATCCCTGGCCGCGCAGCCCGATGTTGCAAGGCCGGGCCGCACTTTCGAGCCTTAGTGACTGCATTTACCCGATCTGGTTCCTGAACTCACCCAACCCCTGGTCCGATGCGACAAAAGCGCGCGCCCCCTTAAGACTTTAGTCGCAGGGCCGATAAGGCGGGCACACCTCGTCTCATGGCCGCATGGATAGCGCCTCCCCCAGGACTCCAGCATGTCTCTTCGTAATATGAATATCGCCCCGAGGGCCTTCCTCGGCTTCGCGTTTATTGGCGCCTTGATGTTGTTGCTCGGTGTGTTCGCGCTGAACCAGATGAGCAAAATTCGTGCGGCCACCGAAGACATCACCTCGGCCAGCGTGCCCAGCATTCGCGCCCTGGATGAATTCACCCAACTGACCCTGCGCCTGCGCGTGCTGTCGTACCGCTTGCTGACCAACCGCGAGCCGGACGTACAGCAAAAGACCCTGGAAGCCTTTGAACTGCGCAATCAGCAGATTCGTACAGCCCAGGGCATCTATGAAAAACTGATCTCCAGCACCGAAGAGCGCAACGCCTACAACGAGTACGTGCGCCTGTTGGGCCAGTACCGTCAGATTGAAGAGCGCATGAAGAGCCTGTCTCGCGCCAATCAGGTCAACGAGCTGCGCAGCCTGCTCAACACCGAGTTGCTGGACAACTCCGAGCAGGTCAACGCCGTGTTGACCCGCTTGCTGGACATCAATAACAACGACGCCAACGCCACCAACCAGCGCGCCAAAGACCAATACGACATGGCCTTTGACCTAGTCGTGGGCCTGCTGGTGGTTGCCACGGCGCTGACCTTGCTGTTCGCCTGGTTGCTGACGCGCAGTATCACCCTGCCTATCGCCCAGGCGCTCGAAGCCGCGGAAGAAGTGGCCGAAGGCAACCTGACGCGCCCGATCACCGTGGACGGCAACGATGAGGCCGGGCGCCTGCTGGCGGCCATGGCCAAGATGCAGCACAAACTGCGCGACACCCTGCAACGTATCGCCGGCTCCGCCACCCAGTTGGCGTCTGCCGCTGAAGAGCTCAATGCGGTCACCGACGAAAGCGCCCGTGGCCTGACCCAGCAAAACAATGAAATCGAACAGGCCGCCACTGCCGTCAACGAGATGACCAGTGCGGTGGAAGAAGTCGCACGCAACGCAGTGAGCACCTCCGAAGCCTCGCGCAACGCCACCACCTCTGCCGGCGACGGCCGTGACCTGGTGCAGGAAACCGTCAGCGCCATCGAACGCATGAGTACCGACGTGCAGGCCACCGCGTCCCTGATTGGCGACCTGGCCAATGAGTCGCGGGATATCGGTAAAGTGCTGGACGTGATCCGTGGCCTGGCCGACCAGACCAACCTGCTGGCCCTGAACGCGGCGATCGAAGCAGCCCGAGCCGGGGAAGCCGGACGTGGTTTCGCCGTGGTGGCCGATGAAGTGCGCGCGTTGGCCCATCGCACCCAGCAGTCCACCAGCGAAATCGAGCGCATGATCGGCAGCATCCAGACAGGCACCGAACACGCGGTGGACTCGATGCGCAACAGCACCGAGCGCGCCGAATCGACACTGAATATCGCCCGCGGCGCGGGCCTGTCGCTGGACACCATCAACACGGCGATTGTGGAGATCAACGAGCGCAACCTGGTGATCGCCAGCGCGGCGGAAGAACAGGCCCAGGTGGCGCGGGAAGTGGACCGCAACCTGGTGAATATCCGTGACTTGTCGGTGCAATCGGCCACCGGTGCCAGCCAGACCAGCGCGGCGAGCGGTGAGTTGTCGCGGTTGGCAGTGGATCTGAATGGGATGGTCGGAAGGTTCCGCCTCTGAAATAAGCCTTTGCTCACACCGCATACCCTGTGGGAGCTGGCTTGCCTGCGATAGCAATCTATCAGCTAACGCCCCTGGCGCCTGGCACACCGCAATCGCAGGCAAGCCAGCTCCCACATTTGATCGATGCGCAGCCACAAAAGCTTTTTGACAGCGCAGCAATTCAACAGGTTAGAATCCCTGGCACGTAGACTGCATGGTCAGTTTGCGTCCTGCCCCCCCTGCCCTGGAGTACTGCCTTTGAATGCGACGACCATCAACAGCCTGTTCTTGATCGGCGCGTTGCTGGTGACTGCGAGCATTCTGGTGAGTTCGCTTTCTTCACGCCTGGGCATCCCCATCCTGGTGATTATCCTGGCCGTGGGCATGACCGCCGGGGTCGATGGCGGTGGCATCATTTTCGATAACTACCCCACCGCCTACCTGGTGGGCAACCTCGCCCTCGCCGTGATCCTGCTCGACGGCGGTTTGCGCACCCGGGTGGCGAGTTTCCGCGTGGCGCTGTGGCCGGCGTTGTCCCTGGCCACGGTGGGGGTGTTGATTACCACCGGCCTCACGGGCATGGCCGCGGCCTGGCTGTTTAACCTCAATATCATTCAAGGCTTGCTGATCGGCGCCATCGTCGGCTCCACGGACGCCGCGGCGGTGTTCTCACTGCTGGGCGGCAAGGGCCTCAACGAGCGGGTCAGCGCCAGCCTGGAAATCGAATCGGGCAGTAACGATCCGATGGCGGTGTTCCTCACCGTCACCCTGATCGACATGCTCGCCAGCGGCCAGACCGGCCTGCACTGGAGCCTGCTCACGCACCTGATCCGCGAATTCGGCATCGGTGGCCTGGTAGGCCTGGGTGGCGGCTGGCTGATGTTGCAACTGGTCAACCGCATCAACCTGGCCAACGGCCTGTACCCGATCCTGGTGATCGCCGGCGGCCTGTTCGTGTTTGCCCTGACCAACGCCCTGCACGGCAGCGGCTTCCTCGCCGTGTACCTGTGCGGGCTGGTGATCGGCAACCGCCCGGTGCGCAGCCGCCATGGCATTTTGCATATGCTCGACGGCATGGCTTGGCTGGCGCAGATCGGGATGTTCTTGGTGCTGGGCCTGCTGGTCACGCCTCACGATTTGCTGCCCATCGCCCTGCCCGCCCTGGGCCTGGCGCTGTGGATGATCCTGTTTGCCCGGCCGCTGTCGGTGATGGTTGGCTTGCTGCCATTCAAAGCGTTCCACGGGCGCGAAAAGGCCTTTATCGCCTGGGTCGGCCTGCGCGGCGCGGTACCGATCATCCTCGCGGTGTTCCCGCTGATGGCCGGTCTGCCCCATGCACAGCTGTACTTCAACCTGGCGTTCTTTATCGTGCTGGTCTCGCTGTTGGTGCAGGGCACCAGCCTGCCGTGGGTGGCCAAGTTGCTTAAAGTCACCGTACCGCCGGACCCGGCGCCGATTTCCCGGGCAGCGCTGGAAGTGCACGTTACCAGCGAGTGGGAGCTCTTCGTCTACCGCCTGGGCGCAGAAAAATGGTGCATCGGCGCGGCCCTGCGCGAGCTGAAAATGCCCGAAGGCACGCGCATCGCCGCGCTGTTTCGTGGCCAGCAACTGCTCCATCCGTCGGGTAGTACGGTGCTGGAAGTCGACGATTTGCTCTGTGTGATCGGCCACGAACACAACCTGCCGGCTCTGGGCAAACTGTTCAGCCAGGCACCGCAACGGGGCCTCGATTTGCGCTTCTTCGGCGACTTCGTCCTCGAAGGCGACGCCCAGCTGGGCGCGGTTTCCGCCTTGTACGGGCTCAAGCTTGAGGGTATCGACCCGGACATGCCGCTGAGCCGTTTCATCACCCAGAAGGTGGGCGGTGCACCGGTAGTCGGCGACCAGGTGGAGTGGAACAACACCATCTGGACCGTCGCGGTCATGGACGGGAACAAGATTGGCAAAGTCGGCGTCAGATTCCCCGAAGGAAGTCGCCCGGGCCCCGGACTCTTCCTCTAAACTGCGGGACAACGACGCCCCGATTCTTCACTTTGCAAGACCGGTCTCTATGCCAACCCTGCGTACTTTTCTCGCCACTGCCCTGCTGGGCCTGACCCTTTGTGTTGGCAGCGTATACGCCGCCGACCCGCCCAGCGCCGAAGCCGTCCAGCAAAGCCTGGATAAACTGCCCGACCGCAAGCTGCCTGACGCCGACATGAAGGCGCTGCAGGCGACCCTGCAACAGACCCTGACCTACCTGGGCAATCAGCAGGACTACGAGCAGCGCCTGGCCGACCTCAAGCGCCAGCTGGAAGAGGCCCCGCGCCAGACCAATGAGAACCAGCGTGAGCTGGCGCGCCTCAAGGCCACCAAAATCATTCCGGTGGCCCAACGCTACGCCAGCCTGCCGGTGCCGCAGCTTGAGCAGTTATTGGTGCAACGCAGCACCCAGCAAGGCGACCTGCAAAAAGAACTGGCCGACGCCAACAGCCTGACCATCGCCGCCCAGACCCGCCCCGAGCGCGCTCAGACCGAAATCAGCAGCAGCCAGACGCGCATCCAGCAAATCAACGCGACGCTCAAGCTTGGCAAAGACAACGGCAAGCCCCTCAGCAGCGACCAGCGCAACCAGCTCAACGCCGAACTGGCGGCCCTGAATGCCTTGATTCCCCTGCGCCGCCAGGAATTGGCCGGCAACAGCCAACTGCAAGACTTGGGCAACAGCCAGCACGACCTGATCCAGGAAAAAACCGCACGCCTGGAGCAAGAAATCCAGGACCTGCAAACCCTGATCAACCAGAAACGCCTGGCCCAGTCCCAGCAGACGGTGACCCAACAGTCCATCGAAGCGCAGAAAGCCGGCGGCAGTAGCATCCTGGCCAAGGAAAGCGCAGACAATCTCAAGCTGTCCGACTACCTGCTCAAAAGCACCGACCGCCTCAACGACCTGACCCAGAAAAACCTGCAGACCAAGCAGCAACTGGACACCGTGACCCAAAGCGATTCGGCCCTGGACGAGCAAATCAACGTGCTCAAGGGCAGCCTGCTGCTGTCCAAGATTCTCTATAAACAAAAGCAGGCCCTGCCGCGTCTGACCGTGGACAAAGACCTGGCCGACGACATCGCCAACATTCGCCTGTACCAGTTCGAGGTCAACCAACAGCGTGAGCTGATCACCTCTCCCAGCGCCTATGTGGACAACCTGCTGGCCAACCAGCCGCCAGATGAAGTCACCCCGCAACTGCGCCGCACCCTGCTGGAAGTGGCGATCACCCGCAGCGACCTGCTGGAACGCCTGAGCCGCGAACTGAGCGCACTGCTCAACGAATCCATCACCCTGCAACTGAACCAGAAACAACTGCTCAGCACCGCCAGCACCCTGCGCGCCACGCTCGACGAGCAAATGTTCTGGATCCCCAGCAACAAGCCGCTGGACACCGAATGGCTGGAAACCGTACCGGCGCACTTGAGCAAACAGGTCACTACCCTGCCCTGGGCGTCCAGCGTCAGCGAGCTGTATGACGGCCTGACCCAACGCCCGCTGCTGTTCCTGCCGTTGCTGTTGCTGATCGGCGCGCTGCTGTGGCGACGCAATGCGCTGTATGTGCGCCTGAAAAAGGTTCACCAGGACATCGGCCACTTCAAGCGCGACAGCCAGTGGCATACGCCGCAGGCCATCCTGATCAACATCCTGCTGGCGATGCCCGTGGCCCTGGGCCTGGCGCTGTGCGGCTATGCGTTGCAGATCGACGCCCGCGGGCAAAACGCCAACCTGGGCGCGGCCTTGCTGCAGATCGCCCAGGCCTGGCTGGTGTTCTACACCGCCTACCGCATCCTCGCGCCGGGCGGCGTGGCGGAGCTGCACTTTCGCTGGGAAAGGCCCCAGGTCGAATTCCTGCAAGGCTGGATCCGCAAGCTCGGGCTGGTGGTACTGGCGCTGGTGGCCGTGGTCGCAATTGCCGAACATCAACCGGCGGCGCTGGCCGACGACGTGCTGGGCATCGCCGTGGTACTGACCTGCTACGGGCTGATGGCCTGGTTGCTGGGCCGCCTGCTGCTCAACAGCCCAACCCACGAAAAGGCCTCGCTGTTTCGCAAAGCTATCGGGGTGGTGTTCACCGCCTTGCCCATCGCGCTGTTTATTGCCGTGTGCTTTGGCTATTACTACACCGCGCTGAAACTCAGCGACCGGCTGATCAACACCCTGTACCTACTGATGTTCTGGCTGGTGATCGAAGCCACCTTTGTACGCGGCCTGGGTGTTGCCGCACGGCGCCTGGCCTACGCCCGCGCCCTGGCCAAACGCCAGGCTGCCAAGGAGGCCGGTGACGGCGAAGCGGTGATCGAAGAGCCGACCCTGGACATCGAGCAGGTCAACGAACAGTCCATGCGCCTGATCCGCCTGGCCCTGCTCGGCGGCTTTATCGCGGCGCTGTACTGGGTGTGGTCGGACCTGATCTCGGTATTTTCCTACCTGGACAACGTCACCCTGTACGAATACACCAGCGGCACGGGTACGAATATCAGCATGGTGCCCATCAGCATCGGCGACCTGCTGGGCGCGTCGATCATCATCGGTATCACCTTCGCCCTGGCGCGCAACTTGCCCGGCCTGCTCGAAGTCCTGGTGCTGTCCAAGCTCGACCTGGCCCAAGGCAGCGCCTACGCCACCACCACCTTGCTGTCCTACATCATTGCCGGTGTGGGCTTTGTCACCACGCTCTCCACCCTCGGCGTGAGCTGGGACAAGCTGCAATGGCTGGTTGCCGCGCTGTCGGTGGGCCTGGGTTTCGGCATGCAGGAGATCTTCGCCAACTTCATCTCCGGCATCATGATTTTGTTCGAACGCCCGGTGCGCATTGGCGACACCATCACCATCGGCAACCTGTCGGGTACGGTGAGCAAGATCCGCATTCGCGCCACCACCATCACCGACTTCGACAACAAGGACATCATCGTCCCCAACAAAACCTTCATCACCGGGCAACTGATCAACTGGTCGCTGACCGACACCATCACCCGCGTCACCCTGAAACTGGGCGTGGACTACGGCTCCGACCTGGACCTGGTGAAGGAATTGCTACTCAAGGCGGCGCGAGAAAACCCACGGGTACTCAAAGAGCCGGAACCCCACGTGTACTTCCTCAACTTCGGCGAAAGCACCCTCGACCACGAACTGCGCATGCATGTTCGCGACCTGGGCGACCGCAACCCGGTGTTGGACGAGGTCAACCGCTACATCAATCGTGAGTTCAAGAAACAGCACATCAACATCTCGTTCCGGCAGATGGAAATCTACCTGAAGAATCTTCACGGCCAGGAATACAAATTGGTGCCGGCCGAAGACGAGCGCAAGACCATTGCCGAGCCGCTCGACAAGCCCGACGCCCCGGAGCCTCCGGCAGGCAAAGTGGCGGATGCGCCGGAGCCGCCACCCAGCAAACTCGACTAAATGCCCTATCCCCAGCAGAATGCTCGGACATTCTGCTGGAGATGGCCGGTGAAAGCCCTCGACGAACTGACCTTCGACAACCGCTTCGCACGCCTGGGCGACGCATTCTCGACCCACGTATTGCCCGAGCCCCTCGACGAGCCGCGCCTGGTCGTCGCGAGCAAGGCGGCCATGGCCCTGCTTGACCTCGACCCGGCCGTGGCCCAAACGCCGGTGTTTGCCGAGCTGTTCGGCGGCCACAAGCTGTGGGCCGAGGCAGAGCCGCGTGCGATGGTGTATTCCGGGCATCAGTTCGGCGGCTACACGCCGCAACTGGGCGATGGCCGCGGGTTGCTGCTGGGCGAGGTCTATAACGAGGCCGGCGAGCATTGGGATTTACACCTCAAGGGCGCCGGGATGACGCCTTACTCGCGCATGGGCGACGGGCGGGCGGTGTTGCGCTCTTCGATTCGTGAATTCCTCGCCTCCGAAGCCCTGCATGCGCTGGGCATCCCCACCAGCCGCGCCCTGTGCGTGATCGGCTCCAGCACGCCGGTATGGCGCGAGAAACAGGAACGCGGCGCAATGGTTTTGCGCCTGGCCCACAGCCACATCCGCTTCGGGCACTTCGAATACTTCTACTACACCAAGAAACCCGAGCAGCAGGCCGAACTGGCCGAACACGTGCTGAACCTGCATTACCCCGAGTGCCGCGAGCAGCCCGAACCTTACCTGGCGATGTTCCGTGAAATCGTCGAGCGCAACGCCGAAATGATCGCCAAATGGCAGGCTTATGGTTTTTGCCACGGCGTGATGAACACCGACAACATGTCGATCCTGGGCATTACCTTCGACTTCGGGCCCTTCGCGTTTCTGGATGATTTTGACGCGCACTTCATCTGCAACCATTCCGACCATGAAGGGCGCTACTCCTTCAGCAACCAGGTGCCGATCGGGCAGTGGAACCTCAGCGCCTTGGCCCAGGCGCTCACGCCGTTCATCAGCGTTGACGCACTGAAAGAAGCCCTCGGCCTGTACCTGCCGCTGTATCAAGCGCACTACCTGGACCTGATGCGCCGCCGGCTGGGGCTAACCACCGCCGAAGAAGACGACCAGACGCTGGTGGAGGGTTTGCTCAAGCTGATGCAAAACAGCGGTGTGGACTACACGCTGTTCTTCCGCCGCCTGGGCGACGAATCGGCGACGTTAGCCGTGGCGCGGTTGCGTGATGACTTTGTCGACATGGCCGGGTTTGATGCCTGGGCCGAGCGGTACAAGGCCCGTGTTGCACGGGATGGGGATTACACCCAGGAACAGCGCCGTGAGCGGATGCATGCGGTGAACCCGCTGTACATCCTGCGCAACTATCTGGCCCAAAACGCCATTGCTGCCGCCGAGGCTGGGGACTACAGCGAAATTCGGCGGCTGCATGAGGTGCTGTCCAAACCGTTTGAGGAACAGGCGGGGATGGAGCAGTACGCGCAGCGGCCGCCGGATTGGGGCAAGCATTTGGAGATTAGTTGTTCGTCGTGACCCCTTAGATAAAGGTCTCCACCGACACCCCGAAACGCTCGGCCAGCCAACGAATCTGGCGCACGTTGAGCTGGCGCTTTCCGCTCAATATCTCTGAGACGACTGATTGCGCCCCAACGCCCGGGAGGTCGCTCTGGGTGAGGTTGTGCTCACGCATCATGTAGCGCAGCACATCGACCCCGCTGGCGACTGGCATTGGGCGATGCTCACGATCATAAGCTTCGATCCAGTCGCTCAGAATGTCGACCAGGCTCATCAGTGGGCTGTCCTCGTCTTCACCCACCAGACTCAATAGCTCGTCCAAGCCGCACACCAGTGCGTCGTAGTCTGCGTCGTTTTCCGGCTTGCGCAGCACAGGCGAAACGAACTGCCAGTGCTCTGCCGCCACTCGCATAAGTGCGCTCATCTGATTTTTTCCTTCCATTTGTTTTTCTCATAATCACGGTGGTCAAGCAGGTGTTTGATGTAAACGCGCTGCATTCGATACTGCACCGACGCAATCAACCTCAGCTTGTTACCGCCAATATCAAATACATGAAATTCACCTACCTTGTCGGTGGCGGGAAACATGGCTTTCATTGCGGCAAAGTCCTTGGGGGCGTTGCGCTTGATCACGCGATACCACTGATCCAGAGCCGTTGCAGAGCGCGGCCATTTTCCTTTTGCTTCCCAGATCCTGCTTTCACTGATGACTCGCATGCAACGTCCTTATCGCATCTTGCTATGGAGGTTAAACCTGAATTCGAGCTATCGCAATTTGCTATAGCCGCAAACAGACCGGTGGCGCACAACAAAAAGCCTAGCCACACCGCTCACGCTGGCGAGAACGAAAATGTGAGCGGATAAGTATCTATATCCTTGATAAACCTCTGTCTCGACACCAAATACCCAACTGGCCAAACCCAGGAGTCTCCGATGTCCGCACCTCTTGTAATCCCCTGCCCACATTGCAACGGCCTCAACCGCATCCCCGGCGAACGCCTGGGTGACGCGCCCAAGTGTGGGCGTTGCAAGCAGTCGGTGTTGCTGAGCAAACCCTTTGATTTGAAACAGGGTGACTATGCCAGCCAGATCAAGGGCGACCTGCCGCTTTTGGTCGATGTGTGGGCCGACTGGTGCGGGCCGTGCAAGTCGTTTGCGCCGGTATTCGAACAGGCCGCCGGGCAGTTGGAAGGCAAGTGCCGGCTGGCGAAGCTGGACAGTGAAGCTAACCAGCACCTGTCGGCGCAGTTGGGGATTCGCTCGATTCCCAGTTTGATTCTGTTCAAGAACGGCCGCGAAGTGGCGCGCCAGAGTGGGGCATTCCCGTTGCCGCAGTTGATGAGCTGGTTGCGTAGCCAGGGGGTGTAAACAGCCCCCCTCAAACAACTCGGTCAATGTGGGAGCCGGCTTGCCTGCGATGCAGGCGACTCGGTCTGCCTGGTACACCGAGGTGATGCCATCGCAGGCAAGCCAGCTCCCACATTAGATGCATTTCATGCGTTAGGTCAGCGGGGCTTCGTGGTCCATCATCTGGCTGACCAGCATGACGCCCAGTTCGCTTAACTGGTGGATGGCCAGCGCTACGTCGCGGTGTTCGCCGGTGAGGTCGTTGGACAGGTTGAGTAGCAAGGTGCGCACCGAAGAGAAGGTTTCGTAGCTGTTGAGCACGAGGGTTTCGGTGGGGAGGTTGGGTGAAACGGTATAGAGGTTAGCCATGGATCGTCTCCGGGTTGGGGAGCCGCAACCAGCCCGCTACTAAACGGAGGGTGGCAGCTGTACGCAGGTTAGTAGACCGGGGAGACGCAACCGGCGCGCTCGAAAGCGCCCTCCGTACAGCCACCATCGAATCCAGGAAGATCCTGATCGACGATTTGCCGTACGTCTCACCACGGGCTACTAAACCCGATCACTGAACATTCAGCGACCGGCAAACCTTAGAGACGCCCATCCAGACGCACAAGCCGGCGGATTCTGGCGTAGCTGTAGGCAAGGTTACAAGGCACAAGCCCAATTGCCAGACCCTTCCTACAGACCCTGTGGGACAAATCCAACTCACCTGCCGAAATGCAATCCAAACTGTGGGAGCTGGCTTGCCTGCGATAACGGTGTTCCAGGCGACACATTGACTCAATGTGCCGCCCTCATCGCGGGCAAGCCCGGCTCCCACAGTGTTCGATGTTGCCTGTGGGGTCAGGCATTTTCCAGCAAGTTATGCAGCTCCACAAACTGCTGCGTCAGCTTATGCCGAGGGTCCAGATGAATCAGCGGCTTGCTCTCCTGGTGCGACTCACGCATACGCACAGAGCTTGCAAGGTACACCGGCAGTACCGGCAGCCCTTCGGCAATCAACTCATCGAGAATCTGCTGCGGCAAACTCGCACGAGCCTGAAATTGGTTGACCACAATGCCTTCCACTTCCAGGCCTTCGTTATGGTCGTCCTTCAGTTCTTCGATCTCTGCTAGCAGGCCATACAAAGCCTGGCGCGAAAAGCTGTCGCAATCGAATGGAATAAGCACGCGATCAGCGGCAATCAGCGCCGAAACCGCATAAAAATTCAGCGCTGGCGGCGTATCCAGGTAAATCCGGTCGTAATCCTCGCTCAACTCATCCAGCAGCTTTCGCAGCTTGTTGATCTTGTGCTTGGCTTCGAGCTTGGGCTGCAGGTCTGCCAGCTCGGCGGTGGCGGTGATCACGTGCAGGTTGTCGAACGGCGTTTCGTAGATATCCACCTTGTTTTTCTTCGAAAA
Organism: Pseudomonas sp. B2021; assembly: GCF_018135665.1. Taxonomy (NCBI): domain Bacteria; kingdom Pseudomonadati; phylum Pseudomonadota; class Gammaproteobacteria; order Pseudomonadales; family Pseudomonadaceae; genus Pseudomonas; species Pseudomonas sp. B2021. Next base: position 670,486 of record NZ_SMOF01000001.1, on the reverse strand, counting down.
CGGCCCGGAAGACAACGTCTGCTTGAAAAAATCCGCGATCCCCATGGGGATGTCGTCGCCCGTCAGCCCGGTGAGGTACTGGGTTGAGTTGGCCTGTGCATCGAGGTCCACCAACAGGGTTCGATAACCTTCGCTGGCGCTGACCGCCGCCAGGTTGCAGGCGATGCTGGACTTGCCCACGCCGCCTTTTTGATTGAACACCACGCGCCGCATGGAAAAACCTCCGTGTATCAATGAATGCCCGAGTGTAGAGCGCAAAAGCGCCCATTAGCTACCTCGTTCATCAGGGCGCCGCATCTGGCTAACAAACAAATAGGAGTGCGCCTATTCCACACTCGATCAGCCATGACCAAGAATCTGTAAGTTCTTCCAACTTAATTTGTGATCAATAGTGAACAAATTTTCACCACTATTTGCTAGAACTCCACGGCACCGGGATAATGCGCGCCATTCGGCCATTGCTCCCTGTCCCGGAATCCGGGGCCATTGGCCGCACATGGAAGCCCGCAGGGGCGGGATAACTTCTCAGTGATCAACTTCAACATCGCCCAATGGCGCGCCTGGGCTCCTGGCCTTGAGAGTGCGGACGACTGGCACGCCTGGTGCCGGGACCCGGTGTTGCTGCCTGCCAGCGAAGCGTCCCCCGATGTGTCATTTTTGCCAGCTATGCAGCGCCGCCGCTTGAGCCGGCTGGCGCGCATGGCGTTCAGCGTCGGCTGGCCGCTGGCCGAGGGCCTTGAAGACCTGCCGCTGGTGTTCATTTCCCGCCACGGCGAAACCCCGCGCACCCTGGACATCCTCAGCGACCTGGCCAACGAGCAGCCGCTGTCGCCCACTCAGTTCAGCCTGTCGGTGCATAACGCGGTGATCGGCCTGTGGTCGATCCTGCGTAATGAAACCAGCGAGATGACCGCCCTCGCCGCCGCCGGCGATGGCCTCGAACACGGCCTGCTCGAAGCCGCCGCGTTGCTCAACGAAGGCGCACCCGCCGTGTTGCTGGTGATCACCGAAGAACAACCGCCCCAAGCCTATGCCAGCTGGATCACGGATGTACCCTTCCCCTACGCCCTCGGCCTGTTGCTCACGCCGGGCGACGAGTGGCAACTGGAACTCACCACCGGCACTGTCCAACTCACTCAAACCCAGTGGCCCCACGCCCTGAACCTGCTGCGCACCCTGCTGACCGATCAGGGCGCCTGCCAACATGCCTGGAAGAACCGAGTATGGAACTGGCAACGCAAGCCCTGACCCACAAGCCACGGCAGGCCTATTACTGGCGCCTGTTTGCCACGGCCCTCAGCTTTTGCCTGTTTGGCATCGGCGGGCTGTGCCTGCGTTTGCTGGTGTTTCCACTGCTCAGTTGCCTGCCGGGCGACGCCAGCCAGCACCAACGGCGTGCACGCCACACCATCAGTTGCCTGTTCTGGTTTTTTATTCGCTTGATGAAGGGCCTGGGCATTCTCACGTACAGCGTCGAGGGTGCCGAAAAGCTTGGCCGCCCTGGCCAGATGATCGTCGCCAACCACCCGTCGCTGATCGACGTGGTGTTCCTGATCGGCCTGATGCGCCAGACCAACTGCGTGGTCAAGCAGAGTCTGTTCCAAAACCCGTTCACCCGCAGCCCGGTGCGCGATGCCGGCTACATCAGCAACGACGGCAGCGCCGACATGCTCGATGCCGCAGCCGACGCCCTGCGCGCCGGCCAGACGCTGATCATCTTTCCCGAAGGCACCCGCACCACGCCCGGCGCGGCGCCGGCCTTTCATCGCGGCGGCGCGGCCATTGCGCTGCGCGGTGCGACAATCATCACGCCAGTGGTGATCAAGGTCAGCCCCACCACCCTGACCAAGGCCGAACCCTGGTATCGCATCCCCCACCGTCGATTTCACTTCAGTTTGCGCGTGGGCGCCGATATAGAGCCACAAGCGTTTGCCGCAGTCGGGCCCGCGCCCCAGGCTTCACGCAAGCTCAACGATCACCTGCATCACTATTTCATTAAGGAGCTCGCCGAAGATGAGCGACCAACACCGCCTTGAGCACGACATAAAGCTGCTGATCATCGAGGCCCTGGGCCTGGAAGACATCAGCCCCGAGGATATTGGCAGCGACCAGACCCTGTTTGGCGAAGGCCTGGGCCTGGACTCGGTCGATGCCCTGGAATTGGGCCTGGCGATCCAGAAAACCTACGGCATCAAAATTGATGCCGACGCCAAGGACACCCGCAATCACTTCACCAACGTGGCCAGCCTTGCGGCGTTCGTCACGGCCCGACAGGCAGCTTGAGACCGTACCATGCAAACTCGTGACGATATTTTCAACACCCTGCGCGACGCCTTGGTGGAACTGTTTGAACTGCCCCCGGAACGCGTCACCTTGGACGCCAACCTGTACCAGGACCTGGAAATCGACAGCATCGACGCCGTGGACCTGATCGACCACATCAAGCGTCAGACCGGCAAGAAAATTGCCGCCGAAGAATTCAAGGCGGTACGCACGGTGAACGACGTGGTAGAGGCGGTGTACCGTCTGGTCCAGCCCGCCGCATGAGCCGGCTGATCGGCCTTGGCCTGTTATTGGCGGGGCTGCTGTACCCCTTCGCGGTGTATTACGGCACCGAGCACTTTGCACCCTGGCAGTTCGGCTTATTGCTGGGCAGCCTGTGGCTGCTGCGCGCGCTCACCGCTGCGCAGCGCCCGGGCAGCCGGTGGATGGCGGTGGTGGTGATCGTGTTTTGCCTGGCGCTGGCCTGGTTCGATAACCCGCAGTGGCTGCGCTGGTACCCGAGCCTTGTCAGCGCGTTTATGCTGGCGCTGTTCGGCCTTAGCCTGAAGTACGGCCCGCCGATGGTCGAGCGCCTGGCGCGCATGACCGACCCGCACCTGCCGCCCCACGCGGTGGTGTATACCCGCCGGGTCACCCTGGTGTGGAGTGTGTTTTTTCTCTGTAATGGCCTGCTCGCCGCCGCGCTCACCCTGTGGGCGCCGCTGAGCTGGTGGACGTTGTACAACGGCCTGATCGCCTACGGGTTGATGGGGCTGTTGTTTGCCGTGGAATGGCTGGTACGACAAAGGGTTCGAGGCCGCGTATGAAAGGGTTGAAACTTGAGCATTTGCTGCTTGAGCCACTGCGGGATCGTGGGGTGACTACCGAGCCCGCCATGAATCACGCGCAACTGTGCGAGCGCTCCTTGAGCCTCGCCGCAGGCTTGCAGGCCCAGGGCATCCGGCGCCTGGCCGTGCACCTGGAAGACGCCGGGCTGCTGGCGATTGCGCTGCTGGCCGCCTGGCGGGCCGGTGCGAGCGTGCTGCTGCCCGCCGACCTGCAACCCCAGACCCGCCAACGCTGGGCCGCTGCCGTGGATGCCTGGCTGGTGGACGCCAGCGACCTGGACGCGCTGTATCAAGCGCCCTTGAGCGCCGCCGCCCTCGACCTGGACAACTGCCAACTGAGCCTGTGCACCTCCGGCTCCAGCGGCGAGCCCAAGCGCATCGACAAGTCCCTGCGCCAGCTGGCCAATGAAGTAGAGGCCTTGGAAGCGCTGTGGGGCGCAGACCTCAAAGGCGCGTGCATCATCGGCAGCGTCGCCACCCAACACATCTACGGTTTGCTGTTTCGCGTGTTGTGGCCGCTGTGCGCCGGTCGCACTTTCGTGCGCAAGCAACTGGCGTTCCCCGAAGACATGCAGCGCGCCAGCCGTGAGCACCCGCAATTTGCCTGGGTTGCCAGCCCGGCGCTGCTTAAGCGCATGGGCGACAACCTTGACTGGCCGGCACTGAGCCAGGTTGCACGGGTGTTTTCCTCCGGTGGCGCGCTGCCGATTGATGCGGCCGGCAGCCTCTACGACCGCTTGCAGCAATGGCCGACAGAAATCCTCGGCAGCTCGGAAACCGGCGGCATCGCCTGGCGCCAGGGCGCGCAGCCCTGGCAGCCGTTTGCAGATGTGCGACTGAGCCAGGATGCCGAGGGCGCTTTACGCATCGCCTCAAAGTACCTGCCTGAAGGGCATATCGAACAAACCGCCGACGCCGCACGCATCCATGCCGATGGCCGGTTTGAACTGCTGGGCCGCCTGGACCGTATCGTCAAGCTGGAAGAAAAACGCATCTCCCTGCCGATGCTGGAACAGGCGCTGATCGCCCATGAATGGGTCGCCGACACCCGCCTGGGCGTGGTGCAGGAAAACCGCGCGTCCCTGGGCGCCGTGGTGGTGCTCAGCGAGGCGGGGCTGCATGCGCTGCGCAACCAGGGGCGCCGCACCCTCACCCAAACCCTGCGCCAGCACCTGAGCCAACATTGCGAAGCCCTGGCCTTGCCGCGCCGCTGGCGTGTGCTGCGCCAATTGCCGCTGAACAGCCAGGGCAAGCTGCCCCAGGCCGATATCGAAGCTTTGTTACTGGCGCCTCGCCCCAAGGGGCCTGAGGTGTTGGCGCAAGTCGAAACCGAAGGTGAATGGACCTTGCAACTGAGCATCCCACCGGACCTGGCGTATTTCAGCGGGCACTTCCCGGTCACCCCGGTTTTGCCGGGGGTGGTGCAGGTGGAATGGGCGTTCAACCTGGGCCAGCAATTGCTCGACCTGCCCACCCGGTTCGCCGGCATGGAAGTGCTCAAGTTCCAGCAACTGGTGCGCCCGGGCGATCACATCGAACTGCACCTGCGCTTTGATCGGGAGCGTAGCAAGCTGTACTTCGCCTATCGCAATGGGGTTGCTGCCTGCTCAAGCGGGCGGATAGTGCTGGAGGCCGCGCATGCATAACCCCTGCGCTTTAATCCCGGTGTACAACCACGAAGCCGCCGTGCCAGCCGTGGTCCACAGTGTGCTGAAAAGCGGCCTGCCCTGCCTCTTGGTCGACGATGGCAGCAGCGCCGCGTGCGCAGCCGTGCTGGCGCAGTTGGCGAGGCTGGACAACGTCACCCTGCTGACCCTGCCCAGCAACCAGGGCAAGGGCGGCGCCGTGATGGCCGGTTTCCGCGAGGCAGCGCGCCTGGGCTACACCCACGCCCTGCAAGTGGACGCCGATGGCCAGCACGACCTGCGCGAAGTCGAGACCTTTATCCACACCTCACGCCAGCACCCCGACGCCGTCATCTGCGGCTACCCCGAATACGACGACAGCGTGCCCAAGGGTCGCCTGTACGCACGTTACCTGACCCACGTTTGGGTGTGGATCAACACCCTGTCGCTTGAGATTCGCGACTCGATGTGCGGCTTTCGCGTGTACCCGCTGGCGCCGACCCTAGCGCTGATGGACTCGGCCTACATCGGCACGCACATGGATTTCGACTCGGACATCCTGGTGCGCCTGGCCTGGCGCAACCAGCCCATGCGCTGGCTGCCCACCCAGGTGTACTACCCCGCCGACGGCCTGTCGCACTTTCGCTTGTTGCGCGACAACCTACGCATCAGCGCCATGCACACGCGGTTGTTCTTCGGCATGCTCGTGCGCGCGCCGATGATCCTGTGGCGACGGTGGCAAGCATGAACGACAGCACCAAGCACTGGGCCGACCGCGAAGAACGCGGCAGCTTCTGGCTGATGAAGTTCACCGCGGTCGCGGTAAAAGTCCTCGGCCGTCGCCTGTTGAGCCCGTTGCTCTACAGCATCGTGTTTTACTTCTTCCTGTTCGGCCGCACCGCACGCCACAGCGCCTGGCAATACCAGCAGCGCCTGGCGCAGTGGAGCGGGCGCGACGACCTGCTGCCGAGCCACCGCACCGTCTTTGCCCAGTTCATGGCTTTTGCCGATTCGCTGCTGGACAAGCTCGACGTGTGGAACGGCAAGCTGCGCCTGGAGCAAATCGAGATCAATGACCCGGCGCAGTTGCGCAGCCAACTGCGTGGCGAGCGCGGGCAAATGCTGGTGGGCGCACACCTGGGCAACCTGGAAGTGTGCCGCGCCCTGGCGGAGATCGGTGAGCAGGTCACCATGAATGTACTGGTGCACACCAAGCACGCCGAGCGTTTCAACCGCCTGCTGGGCGAGGCTGGCGCGACCCATTTACGCCTGATCCAGGTCAGCGAACTGGACCCGGCCACCATGCTGCTGCTCAGCCAGCGCCTGGACGATGGCGAGTGGCTGGCGATTGCCGGCGACCGTATCCCGCTGCACGGCGGGCGCACGGTGCGCGTGGACTTCCTCGGCCATACGGCGGCATTCCCCCAAGGCCCATGGCTGCTGGCGGGCTTACTCAAGTGCCCGGTCAATCTGCTGATGTGCCTCAAGCACCAGGGTCGCTATCGCCTGACCATCGAGCCCTTTGCCGATTTGATCGAATGGAAGCGCAGCACCCGCGAGCAGGTTATCGCCCTGTGGACCGCCCGCTACGCCGCACGCCTGGGCCAGTTCTGCCTGCAAGCGCCCCAACAATGGTTCAACTTTTACCCTTTCTGGAAGACCGATGACCACGCCTCTTGAGCCCATCACCTTTGGTGAACGCCCCCTGCGCATCGAAGACGTGCTGGCCCTGGCCAACCGCCAGGTGCCCACTCGCCTGCAGGACGATGCCGCGTACCGCCAACGCATCGCCAAGGGTGCGCAGTTCCTCGACTCGCTGCTGGACAAGGAAGGCGTGATCTACGGCGTGACCACCGGCTACGGCGACTCCTGTGTGGTGGCAGTGCCGCTGGAGCACGTCGAAGCGTTGCCGCGTCACCTGTACACCTTTCACGGTTGCGGCCTGGGCAAGTTGCTCGACGCCCAAGCCACCCGCGCCGTGTTGGCGGCGCGTTTGCAGTCGCTGTGCCATGGCATGTCGGGTGTTCGCGTGGAGCTGCTGGAACGCCTGCATGCCTTCCTCGAAAACGATGTATTGCCACTGATCCCGGAAGAAGGCTCGGTGGGCGCCAGCGGTGATCTGACGCCGCTGTCCTACGTGGCCGCGACCTTGTCCGGCGAACGTGAAGTGCTGTTCCGCGGCGAACGCCGCCCGGCGGCCGACGTACACCGCGAACTGGGCTGGGAGCCGCTGGTATTGCGGCCCAAGGAAGCCCTGGCACTGATGAACGGCACCGCCGTGATGACTGGCCTGGCCTGCCTGGCCTTTGCCCGCGCCGACTACCTGTTGCAACTGGCCACGCGCATCACCGCGCTCAATGTGGTGGCCCTGCAAGGCAACCCCGAACACTTCGACGAGCGCCTGTTCGCCGCCAAACCACACCCTGGGCAGATGCAAGTCGCCGCGTGGCTGCGCAAGGATCTGGCCATCGACGCGCCCACCGCCCCCCTGCATCGCCTGCAAGACCGTTATTCGTTGCGCTGCGCGCCCCACGTGCTCGGCGTATTGGCGGACAGCCTGAACTGGCTGCGCTCGTTCATCGAGATCGAACTGAACAGCGCCAACGACAACCCGATCATCGACGCCGAAGAAGAACGCGTGCTGCATGGCGGGCACTTCTACGGCGGGCATATCGCCTTCGCCATGGACAGCCTCAAGACCCTGGTCGCCAACGTTGCCGACCTGCTCGACCGCCAGCTCGCACTGTTGGTGGATGTGCGCTACAACCATGGCCTGCCGAGCAACCTGTCGGGCGCCCCGGCTGATCGCGCGATGATCAACCATGGCTTCAAGGCCGTGCAGATCGGCACCAGCGCCTGGACCGCCGAAGCGCTGAAAAACACCATGCCGGCCAGCGTGTTCTCACGCTCTACCGAGTGCCACAACCAGGACAAGGTGAGCATGGGCACCATCGCTGCCCGCGATGCGATCCGCGTGCTGGAGTTGACCGAACAGGTGGCCGCCGCGACCCTGCTCGCCGCCAACCAGGGCGTGTGGCTGCGCGCCCAGGCCGGGGATGCCCGGCCACTGCCGCCGGCGCTGGCCGCGATGCATGCAGAGCTGGCCCAAGACTTTGCGCCGGTCATCGAAGACCGCGCCCTGGAAGGCGAACTGCGCCTGTGCCTGCAACGCATCGCCGCGCAACACTGGAGGCTGCATGCGTAGCCCGGGCGTGTTGCACAGCGACACTGAAATCCTCGTGCCGTTTTTCGACATCGACACCATGAACGTGGTGTGGCACGGGCATTACGTGAAGTACCTGGAAGTGGCGCGCTGTGCGTTGCTGGACAAGATCGGCCATAACTACACGGCGATGCTCGAAGCCGGCTACGCGTGGCCGGTGATCGACATGCAGCTACGCTATGTGCGCGGCGCGACCTTCGGTCAAACGATCAACGTGCGCGCCAGCCTGGTGGAATGGGAGAACCGCTTGAAGGTGAACTACCTGATTACCGACCGGGCCAGCGGCGAGCGCTTGACCCGCGCCAGCACCGTGCAAGTAGCGGTGGACATCGCCAGCCGCGAAATGCAACTGGCCTCGCCCAAGATATTTACCGACGCCGTAGAAAAGGCCCTGAAATGCTGACCCCTGTGGGAGCGGGCTTGCCCGCGAAGATCCTGAGAGCCCTGCTGAGTGTCAGGCAACCCGCGTTATCGTTAACGTCCTTCGCGGGTAAGCCCGCTCCCACAGGGTTCCTGCTCATCCTGTTGTTATGCATTCCCAACTTGGCGAATGCCTTCGACCTGCAGCAGTTGAGCGATCAGCTTGCCAAACCCTCCGTGATCCACGGCCACTTCACCCAGGAAAAACACCTGCGCGCCCTGCCCCAGCCGCTAGTGAGCAAAGGCACCTTCGTGCTCGCCAAGGATCACGGCCTGCTGTGGCTGTTGAAAACCCCGCTGCAACAGGACTACCGCATTACAGCTCAAGGCATTGCCCGCCGCGACGCCAATGGCTGGCAACTGCTGCCAAACAAGAGTGCCGGCGCCGAACAGAATCGTTTGTTCCTGGCGGTACTGCAGGGTGACAGCAGTGGCCTGCAACGCGACTTCGACCTGCAACTGCAAGGTGAGGCCCAACAGTGGAAGCTCACGCTGACCCCACGCTCGCTGCTGCTCAAGCAAGTGTTCACCCAGATCACTATCGACGGCGGCGCGCTGGTGCACAGCATTGAACTGCTGGAAACCCAAGGCGACAGCACGCTGCTGCGCATGCAGGACAGTACCGCCGACCAGCCGTTGAGCGATGCGGAGCAACACGACTTTGCCCAGTGAACGCCTGCTGCCGCGCCTGTTCCTGACCCTGCTGGTGGCCGTGCTGGCCCTGGCCGGCTGGCAGTGGCGTGATGGCGCGCCGTTGTCGGCCAACCTGATGGAGCTGGTGCCCGGCAGCACGCCAGACGCCCTGGAGCTGCAAGCCGAACAACGCATGCAAGAGCCGCTCAACCGCGAAATGCTGGTACTGGTGGGGCATGCCGACCGTCAGCAAGCGGTGGCCGTGGCGCAGCAACTGGGTGAACGCTGGCAGGCCAGCGGCCTGTTTGAAAAGGTGCAGTGGAACCTGCAAGCCGACTTGCCAGCATTGCGCGAGCAACTGCTGCGTGGGCGTTTGTCGATGCTCTCGTCCAAGGACCGCGAACAACTGACCCAACAGCCTGAGGCGTTCATCCAGCAACGCGTGCAATCGCTGTTCGACCCCTTCACAGGTTTCAGCCTGGTGCCCAGCCAGGACGATTGGCTCGGCCTGACAGGGCGCATCCAGAACAGCCAACCGCAACACGGCGCGGTGCAAATGGACATCGGCAGCGGCGCCTTGATCGCCGATGCCGACGGCAAGAGTTGGGTGCTGCTGCGGGCGCGCACTACCGGCAACGCCTTCGATATGAAACTGCCACTGCAAGTGGCGGACTTGCTGAAGGCCAGCCGCGAGCAAGCCGGCGCACACGGCGCGCAACTGCTCGCTGCCAGCGGTTTGCTCTATGCGGCCAACGGGCAACAACAGGCCACTCGGGAAATGACCTGGGTCGGCGGCGGCGCCACCTTGGGCATCCTGTTATTGCTGTTGCTGGCGTTCCGGCGCTGGCGGGTGTTGCTGGCGTTCGTGCCGGTGCTGGTGGGCATGCTGTTTGGCGCGGTGGCGTGCGTGGCGCTGTTTGGGCATATGCATGTGATGACCCTGGTGCTGGGTTCCAGCCTGATCGGCGTAGCGGTGGATTACCCGCTGCATTACCTGTCCAAAAGCTGGAGCCTGCAGCCGTGGCGCAGTTGGCCGGCGTTGCGCCTGACCCTGCCGGGGCTGAGCCTGAGCCTGGCCACCAGTGCTATCGGCTACCTGGCGCTGGCCTGGACGCCGTTCCCGGCGCTGACACAGATTGCGGTGTTCTCCGCTGCCGGTTTGGTCGGTGCCTATTTGTGCGCCGTGTGCCTGTTGCCCGCGCTGCTCAAGGGCGTGGAACTGCGCCCGGCGCAATGGCCGCTGCGTGTCGCCCAAAGCCTATGGCAGCTACGCACGGCCCTGCTCAAACACGTGCCCGGTTCGGTACTGCTGGTGTGGGTGCTGCTGTTCTGCACTGCAGGCCTGTGGCAACTGAACACTAAAAACGATATCCGCCAATGGATCGGTGCGCCGCCGCAGTTGCTACAGGAAGCCCAGGCCGTGGCGCGCATCACCGGGTTCCAGCCCACCAGCCAGTTTTTCCTGGTGCGGGCGGACAATCAGCAGCAGTTGCTGGAACGCCAGGCCGCCCTGGGCAAACGCTTGGATCAGTTGGTGCAGATGGACAAGCTCCAGGGCTATTTGGCGCTCAATCAACTGGTCAACCTCCCCGATGAGCAACAACAGCTGCGCGAGGCGCTGAGCAACCTGGCGCCATACTGGCAACCGCTACTGGACCTCGGCGTGCCCCTCACTGCCCTGCAAGCCGAAGTGGCGCAGTTGCAGGCGCTGCCCACCGCAGACATCGACGCCGCACTGCGAGGCCCGCTGGCCGAGCCCTGGCGGACGCTGTGGCTCGGCCCGGTGAACGGCGGCGTGGCGGCCATGGTCAGCCTGCAAGGCTTGAACAACCCGGCGTTGCTACGGGTGCAGGCGCTGGACTTGCCCGGCGTGCAGCTGGTGGATCGCCTGGGTGACTTGAACCGGGTGTTTGCCGACACGCAGATCAGCGCTGCCGAATTGAAGTTGCTGTCTTGCGTGCTGATCGTGCTATTGCTGATTGCGCCCTTCGGCGTTGGCGGCGCCTTGCGTATCGTCGCCCTGCCGCTGCTGGCCGCGTTGTGCAGCCTGGCCAGCCTCGGTTGGCTGGGCCAGCCACTGACCCTGTTCAGTCTGTTTGGCCTGTTGCTGGTCACGGCCATCAGCGTTGACTATGCGATTTTGATGCGCGAGCAGATCGGCGGTCCCGCCGTCAGCCTGTTGGGAACACTGCTGGCGGCGCTGACGACCTGGTTGTCGTTCGGCCTGCTGGCGGTCTCCAGTACACCGGCCGTGAGCAATTTCGGCTTGTCGGTCAGCCTGGGCCTGGCGTTCAGCTTTATGCTGGCGCCCTGGGCCGGCAGGCAGAAACACGCCTTATGAATGTGATTAGCGCCCATGCGGCAAGGAGCCCTCGTGCCCACAGTTGAAATGGAACGTCGCCAGGTGGTGGTGATCGGTGCCGGGCCTTCCGGTGCCATCGCGGCCGCGCTGTTAAAGCGCAAAGGGCATGATGTATTGATCATCGAGCGCGAGCATTTCCCGCGCTTCTCGATTGGCGAAAGCCTGCTGTCACACTGCATCGATTTTATCGAAGAAGCCGGCATGCTCGACGCAGTGCAAGCGGCAGGCTTCCAGGTCAAAACCGGCGCGGCCTTCGCCTGGGGCGAGCGCTACAGCGCCTTTGATTTCAGCGACACCTTCAGCAACGGCAAGCCCACCACCTTCCAGGTGCAGCGCGGCGAGTTCGACAAATTGCTGGCCGACCAGGCGGCGCTGCAAGGCGTGGAAATCCGCTATGGCCAAACCATTGTCGGCGTGGATTTTTCTGCCGAGAGCCGGTATTTGCATGTGCGCCGCCAGAATGGCAGTGAGTACCACCTCAAGGCCAGGTTCGTGCTCGATGCCAGTGGCTATGGCCGTGTGTTGCCACGCCTGCTGGACCTGGAAGCACCGTCGAATTTCCCGCTGCGCCAGGCCGTATTCACCCACGTCGAAGACCGTATCGAACACCCAGGCTTTGACCGCAGCAAAATCCTGGTGACCACTCACCCGACCCAGCGCGACATCTGGTTCTGGACCATCCCGTTCAGTAACGGCCGTTGCTCGGTGGGCGTGGTCGCGGCCAAGGAGCATTTCGAGGGCGCCGACAGCGACCTCGACGCCTGCCTGCGCTGCTTTATCGAGCAAACCCCAAGCCTGTCCGGCGTGCTGCAAAATGCCGTGTGGGACACCCCGGCGCGCACGATCGGCGGCTACGCGGCCAACGTCAAAACCCTGCACGGCCCAGGTTTTGCGCTGCTGGGCAACGCGGCGGAATTCCTCGACCCGGTGTTCTCTTCCGGCGTGACCATTGCCATGCGTTCGGCGAGCATGGCCGCGGGTGTGCTGCACCGCCAATTGAGCGGCGAAACGGTGGACTGGCAAACCGAGTTTGCCGAGCCGCTCAAGCGCGGTGTCGATACCTTCCGTTGCTACGTCGAAGGCTGGTATGCGGGCACGTTCCAGGACGTGATTTTCCATCCTGGCAGTTCACCGGAGATTCGCCGCATGATCAGCTCAATCCTGGCCGGTTACGCCTGGGATGAACGCAACCCGTTTGTCAGCGAGCCGAAGCGGCGCTTGCGGATGTTGTCGGATATTTGTGCGAGTGAAGCGGTATGAGCAGCCCTGGCGTTGAAAAAAACTACCTGAGTCAAAACTACGTCGAAGAAACCAAGTTCGGTTTCTGGTTCCTGCGCAGCCATACCTGGCAGCATCACGTGTTGCGCGTGGCGATCAATGACCTGCGCAGCCTGTTCAGCGAGCCGCTACCGGTGGCGCCGGTGTTGTTGGATGCTGGTTGCGGCCAGGGCAAATCCTTCCAGTTGCTGCATCAGGTGTTCGCACCTTCGCGCCTGATCGGCCTGGATGCCGACCCCCACAGCCTGGCACTGAGCCGCGAAGAAGCTGCGCGCCTGGGGCTGGACGTCGAACTGATCGGCAGCGACTGCGCGACCCTCAACGTGCCGGATGCCAGCGTCGATATCCTGTTCTGCCACCAGACCTTCCATCATCTGGTGGAACAACATCGCGCACTCAAGGAGTTCTATCGGGTGCTCAAGCCGGGCGGCTATCTGCTGTTTGCCGAATCCACCGAAGCCTACATCGACACCTGGGTGATTCGCTGGCTGTTCCGCCACCCGATGCATGTGCAAAAGAGCGCCGAAGAGTACTTGGAGATGCTGCGCGAGCAGGGCTTTGAGTTCGCTGCACAGAACATTTCGTACCCTTACTTGTGGTGGAGCCGTTCCAGTGACTTCGGCCTGCTGGAACGCTGGGGCCTGCGCAAGGCACCACCCGTGGGCCAGCGCGAGGAAACCCTGGTCAACTGCGTAGCGCGTAAACCTGTGGAGAATGCGGCCCCATGATGCGCCTGCTGTTGATAAGTTGCCTGCTGCTGCTCGGCGCCTGCGCCAGCCAGGCACCGTTGCCGGAAAAAACCCCGGCCCTGGCCTTGCCGATGCAACTGCATGTGCAGCGCCTGGCGGACGGCCAGAGCCAGGACTGGCTGCTGGTGATCCAGCGCGAAGGCCGCGCGATTCGCTGGTCGATGATGGACCCGCTGGGCATTCCCCAGGCCCGGCAAAAACTGCTTGATGGGCAGTGGCAGGCCGACGGGTTGCTGCCGCCCAATCCCCAGGCACGGGAGTTGTTTGCCGCGCTGCTGTTTGCCCTGACCCCGGCTGGTGATGTGCCCGCGTTGTATCCGCACGCTCAGGCGATGGACCTGACGCGCACGCTGCCGAGCCACTGGCAAATCATCTATCAGTCTTCCGAGGTGTTCAGCGTGAACATGGCCGGCCAGCCGCTGAGTTACCGCATCACCCCGCTGGGTGTGAGCCGATGACCGCCTACCTCAATGCCCTTGGCGTGATCTGTGCCCTTGGCCGTGGCCAGGCCGAGGTCAGCCGTAACCTGTTCGCCGGCGATTGCTCAGGCATGCGCGCCGAAAGCGGCTGGGTGCCGGAGCGCGTAGTGCCGGTGGCCGCCGTACAGGGCGAGCTGGCAAGCCTGCCCCCAGAGCTGGCCGAGCAAAGCAGCCGCAATAACCAGTTGCTGCTGGAAGCGGCGCTGCAGATCAAGGATGAGATTCGTCAGGCCATCCAGACCTACGGCCCTGGCCGGGTCGGGGTTGTGCTCGGCACCAGCACGTCGGGCATTGACGAAGCCAGCCGTGGCATTGCCCATTACCTGCAAAACACGCAGTTCCCCGCTGACTACGATTACCAGCAACAGGAACTCAGCGCCCCGGCCAACTTCCTCGCCGACTGGTTGAACGTGAGCGGCCCGGCCTATGTGATTTCCACCGCCTGCACCTCCAGCGCCCGTGCATTGATGAGCGCCCAGCGCCTGTTGGACCTGGGGGTGTGCGATGCGGTGATCTGCGGCGGCGTGGACAGCCTGTGCAAGCTGACGCTGAACGGGTTTACCGCGCTGGAAGCCGTGTCTGCGGAGCGCTGTAATCCGTTCTCGGTGAACCGCAACGGCATCAATATCGGTGAAGCGGCGGTGCTGTTCCTGATGAGCCGCGAGCCGGCCCCCATCGCCTTGCTGGGCAGCGGCGCCAGTTGCGACGCGCACCATATCTCTGCGCCCGAGCCCAGCGGCAAGGGCGCGTTGCTGGCCATGCGCAAGGCCCTGGCCAGTGCAAAGCTTTCGCCCGAGCAGATCGGCTACCTGAACCTGCACGGCACCGCAACCCAACACAACGACGCCATGGAAAGCCTGGCGGTCGCCAGCCTGTTTCCAGGCGGCGTCGCCTGCTCATCGACCAAGCCCATGACCGGCCACACCCTCGGCGCTGCCGGGGCACTGGAAGCCGCGTTCTGCTGGCTGAGCCTGACCCATCGCCTGCTGCCACCCCACGTATGGGACGGCCACCCCGACCCGGCGCTGCCCGCGTTGCAATGGGCGCGCAGCGGCGACAGCTTGAAAAAACCCTGCCTGATGAGCAACTCGTTTGCCTTCGGCGGTAACAATGTCAGCCTGATAATCGCAGAGGCCCCATGATCGATTGGCCACTTGCCGAACTGCTGCCCCATGCGGGCGACATGATCCTGATCGACCAGGTGCTGTCGTTCGATGAAGAGCAGATCCGCACCCGCGTCACCGTCAAGCCCGGCGGCCTGTTCAACCGTGCTGACGGCAGCCTGCCCGCCTGGGTCGGCATCGAGCTGATGGCGCAAAGCGTCGCCGCCTATGCCGGTTGCCATGCGCGCCAGCAAGGCAAGGCCGTGGAGCTGGGTTTCCTGTTGGGCACACGTAAGTTCGAGTGCAACGTGGAGCACTTTCCGGCCGGCCTCGAGCTGAATATCCACGGCCTGCGCTCCCTGGAAGACGACAACGGCATGGGCGTGTTCGAATGCCACCTCACCGGCGACGGTATCCAGGCCAGCGCGCGCTTGAACGTATTTCGACCGCCCCAGGCGGCCAACTATTTAGCTGAATCGAAGGACGAAACGCCATGACTGAATCCGTACTGGTCACCGGCTCCAGCCGTGGCATCGGCCGCGCCATTGCCCTGCGCCTGGCCCAGGCCGGCCATGACATCGTGCTGCATTGCCGCAGCGGCCGTGCCGAAGCCGACGCGGTACAGCTCGAGGTCCAAGCCCTGGGGCGCAAGGCCCGCGTGCTGCAGTTCGACGTGGCGGATCGCGCTGCATGCAAAGAGATCCTTGAGGCCGATGTGGAGCAGCATGGCGCCTATTACGGCGTGGTGCTCAATGCCGGCCTGACCCGCGACGGCGCCTTCCCTGCCCTGTCGGAAGACGATTGGGATGTGGTGATGCGCACCAACCTGGATGGTTTCTACAACGTGCTGCACCCGGTGATGATGCCGATGATTCGCCGCCGCGCCGCCGGGCGCATCGTGTGCATCACCTCGGTGTCCGGGCTGATCGGCAACCGCGGCCAGGTCAACTACAGCGCCTCCAAAGCCGGCTTGATCGGCGCAGCCAAGGCGCTGGCCATCGAGCTGGGCAAGCGCAAGATCACCGTCAACTGCGTGGCGCCGGGCCTGATCGACACCGCGATGCTGGATGAAAACGTACCGGTAGAAGAACTGATGAAAATGATCCCGGCCCAGCGCATGGGCACGCCGGACGAAGTCGCTGGCGCCGTGAACTTCCTGATGTCCGCCGAAGCCGGCTATATCACGCGCCAGGTGCTGGCCGTGAACGGGGGCCTGTGCTGATGAAGCGCGTTGTCGTCACCGGCATGGCCGGCGTGACCTCCCTGGGCAGCGACTGGGACACCATCGCCGCGAACTTTCGCGCCAACCGCAGCGGCATCCGGCGCATGGATGAGTGGGACCGTTTCACCGAGTTGAACACGCGCCTGGCCGGCCCTATCGACGATTTCGTCGTGCCCGCGCACTGGACGCGCAAGCAGCTGCGCAGCATGGGCCGCGTCTCGCGCCTGGCGGTGTGGGCAGCAGAGCAGGCCTTGCAGGACGCCGGCTTGCTCGGTGACGAGTCGATCAAGGACGGGCGCATGGGCGTGGCCTGTGGTTCGTCCACCGGCAGCACCGATGAGATCAAGGCGTTCGGTAATATGCTGCTCAACTCGGTGGCCGAGGGGCTCAATGCCAACTCTTATGTGCGCATGATGCCGCACACCACGGCGGCGAATATCAGCATCTTTTTTGGCCTCACCGGCCGGCTGATTCCCACCTCCAGCGCCTGCACCAGCGGCAGCCAGGGCATTGGCTACGCCTATGAGGCGATCAAGTTCGGGCGTCTGCCGTTGATGCTCGCAGGCGGCGCGGAAGAACTGTGCCCCACCGAAGCCATGGTGTTCGATGCGTTGTACGCCACCAGCCTGAAAAACGATGCGCCGCAAACCAGCCCGCGCCCCTACGACAGCGGCCGCGACGGCCTGGTGATCGGTGAAGGTGGCGGCATGTTGGTACTGGAAGAATTGGAGCACGCGTTGGCGCGAGGCGCGCATATTCACGCGGAACTGGTCGGTTTCGGCAGCAACGCCGACGGCCAGCACACCACCCGCCCGGAACAGAAAACCATGCGCCGCGCCATGGAGCTGGCCCTGGAGGACGCAGGTCTTGAACCGTCCGCCATCGGCTACGTGAACGGCCACGGCACCGCCACCGACCAGGGCGACATTGCTGAAACCCTGGCCACCAGCAGCCTGTTTGGCAGCCGCATGCCGATCAGTTCGCAGAAGAGTTTCCTGGGGCACACCCTGGGCGCGTGCGGGGCGCTGGAGTCGTGGTTCAGCATCGAGATGATGAACCGCGACCAGTACGTGCACACCTTCAACCTGGACGCGGTCGACCCGCAATGCGGCGAGCTGGACTACCTGCAAGGTGGCTTTCGCCAGATGCACAACGACTACGTGATGAACAACAACTTTGCCTTCGGCGGCGTCAACACCTCGTTGATCTTCCGCCGCTGGGCCTGACTTTTTAATCGACTGGAGAAAACGGAATGTCTTCCCTGCTACGCGCTACCCTGATCACCCTGGCCCTGCTGACCACGGCTGGCTGCACCAGCAAACCGGTGCTCAACACCCAGCACGAGTTACCGGCCACAAGCCAGGTCAGCGAAGAAAAAATGAAGCAAGTGATCGTCGCCGCTCTGCAAAAACGCGAGTGGACGGTACAACGCCTGAGCCCACAACTGGTGCAGGCCGAGATCACCGTGCGCGGCCAGTTCTACGCCGCCATCGACATCCGCTACACCCGCAACAGCTACGCCATCACCTACCGCGACAGCCGCGACCTGGGCTACAAGGACGGCAAGATCCATCGCAACTACAACCGTTGGGTGAGCATGCTGGATCGGGATATTCTGGCGGGGCTGCGTACTTACAGCGTGAATGAAGCAAATACTTCGCCCCAAAACTGACCCCCCTGTGGCGAGGGAGCTTGCGCCCGCGCCACAGGTTATTGAGCGGCCTTACGCGTCAACAACTCCACAAACCCTTTCGCCATCGGCGTTTGCGCGCCCTTACGCTGCACCAGCCACACCGCCGTCACCGCCTGCGGGTCGAGCAAGGTGCGATAGACCACGCCGTCAATGCGGATGCGCTGGTAAGACGCCGGCAACACCGACACCCCCAACCCCGCCGCCACCAGGCCGATGATGGTCATTGCTTCCCCTGCTTCCTGGGCAAAGTGCGGGCTGAACCCGGCGTCGCGGGCCAGGTTGAGCAACTGCGCGTACAAGCCGCTGCCGTAACTGCGCGGGAAGAACACAAAAGGCTCCTCGGCCAATTGCTCCAGGTGCAAGCCGCGCTCGCTGCCGTGGGCCAATGGGTGGCCGGCGCTCAGTACCGCGACTAATGGCTCGCGCATCAACTCGATCACGTTCAGTGAGTCGGGCAAGGGCAAAGGCCGCATCAACCCAACCTGAATCGACTCGTCCACCAGCGACTCGGCCACTTGGGTGCTGCTCATTTCTTGCAGGTTCAGATGCACCGCCGGGAATGCCTGGCGGAAGGCAAAGATCGCCTGGGGAATGCTGGCGTTGAACGGCGCAGACGAGGTGAAGCCGATCTTCAATTCACCCAGTTCCCCCAACTGCGCACGCCGCGCCACATCTGCCGCCTTGTCGACCTGGGCCAGTACCAAGCGTGCCTCTTGCAAGAACAAGCGCCCTGCCTCGCTCAGCTCGACCCGACGATTGGTGCGCTCGAACAAGCGTGCGCCCAGCTCGTGTTCCAGCGCCTGGATCTGCTGGCTCAGGGGTGGCTGCGAGATGCCCAGCACCTGCGCGGCGCGGCCGAAGTGCAGTTCTTCGGCAACGGCGATGAAGTAGCGCAAATGGCGGAATTCCATGCAAGCCTCATTAGGTCGTAAAAACTATCAAACAGGTCGAACAATATATTGGAAAGAATCATTAGCCAGCTATATTCTTTTTTGCATTGTCAGTCCTGGCAGACTTTCCTCCCCGAGGTCCCCCGTGAATCCTGCTGTTGCTCCACTTGCCCAACACACCCCGCCCTCAGCCCTCGATGAGGTGGTGGCGCAGCTTAATGACGCGTACATCGAAAAAGGCACGCCGATGTTCATGCGCACGGTGCTGGCGCTGTTCTCCGGCGGCTTCGCCACGTTTGCCTTGTTGTATTGCGTGCAGCCGATGATGCCGGCGCTGTCCCATGAATTTTCCATCAATGCGGCGCAAAGCAGCCTGATTCTGTCCGTCGCCACCGCGATGCTCGCCTGCGGCCTGCTGATCACCGGGCCGATATCCGACAGGCTGGGGCGCAAGCCGGTGATGGTTGCCGCGTTGTTCTGTGCGGCGCTGGCCACCATCGCCAGCGGCTTGATGCCGAGCTGGGAGGGCATCCTGTTGATGCGCGCACTGGTGGGCCTGTCCTTGAGCGGCCTGGCCGCCGTGGCCATGACCTACCTCAGCGAAGAGATCCACCCGCAGCACATCGGCCTGGCCATGGGCCTGTATATCGGCGGCAATGCGATTGGCGGCATGAGCGGGCGCCTGATCATCGGCGTATTGATCGACTTCGTCAGTTGGCACACCGCAATGCTGATCATCGGTGCCCTGGCGTTGATCGCTGCCACGGTGTTCTGGAAGATCCTCCCCGAATCGCGCAACTTCCGCGCCAGCAGCCTCAAGCCGCGCAGCCTGGTGGACGGCTTCGTCATGCACTTCAAGGACGCCGGCCTACCGTGGCTGTTCCTTGAAGCCTTCCTGCTGATGGGCGCCTTCGTGACGATGTTCAACTACATCGGCTATCGCCTGCTGGCCTCACCCTATGAGCTGAGCCAGGCGGTGGTCGGCCTGCTATCAGTGGTGTACCTGTCGGGCATCTACAGCTCGGCCAAGATCGGCTCCCTGGCCGACCGCCTCGGTCGCCGTCGGGTGCTGTGGGCTACCATCGTGCTGATGCTCGCCGGCATCGCCCTGACACTGTTCACCCCGTTGTGGCTGGTGGTGCCAGGCATGCTGGTGTTCACCTTCGGGTTCTTCGGCGCCCACTCGGTCGCCAGCAGCTGGATCGGCCGCCGTGCGGTGAAAGCCAAGGGGCAGGCGTCGTCGCTCTACTTGTTCTGCTACTACGTGGGGTCGAGCATTGCCGGGACGGCGGGAGGGTTCTTCTGGCATTTTGCCGGGTGGAACGGGATTGGCGGATTCATTATCGCGCTACTGATCGGCGCGTTGCTGGTGGCGTTGAAGCTGGCGAAGTTGCCGCCACTGGGGAATATGCAGACCTGACGCGATTGGCTTTATGTGGGAGCTGGCTTGCCTGCGATGGCGGTGTTGAATTCGCCGCCGCCATCGCAGGCAAGCCAGCTCCCACAGTTTGTTTTGCGTTTTACTCGTGGTACTGCGCCGACAGTTCGTGCACTGCGCGCAAGAACGCACCCGCGTGCTCCGGGTTCACTTCCGGGGTGATACCGTGGCCAAGGTTGAACACGTGGCCACTGCCTTTGCCGTAGCTAGCCAGGATGCGCCCTACTTCGGCGCGGATCGCTTCTGGCTTGGCGTACAGCACGGTCGGGTCCATGTTGCCTTGCAGGGCCACCTGGTTGCCGACGCGACGGCGCGCTTCGCCGAGGTCACAGGTCCAATCCAGGCCCAGTGCATCCGCGCCCGCGTCGGCGATGCTTTCCAGCCACAGGCCGCCGCCTTTGGTGAACATGATCACCGGCACCTTGCGGCCTTCGTGTTCACGGATCAGGCCGCTGACGATCTTGCGCATGTAGGCCAGGGAGAATTCCTGGTACGCCGCCGCCGACAGGTTGCCGCCCCAGGTATCGAAGATCTGCACCGCTTGCG
Source organism: Pseudomonas sp. B2021 (assembly GCF_018135665.1). NCBI lineage: Bacteria > Pseudomonadati > Pseudomonadota > Gammaproteobacteria > Pseudomonadales > Pseudomonadaceae > Pseudomonas > Pseudomonas sp. B2021. The sequence continues at coordinate 649,715 of NZ_SMOF01000001.1, read as the reverse complement.
CACCGGCCATGATCTGGCCGTTGAGGTAGGACGTGACCGACTGCGCCAGCTTGTCCAGCAACAGGTGCATGGCTTGCGGGTTGTCGTAGAGCATGGCCTTGGTCTTGCGGAAGTCTTTCGACGAGCCGCCTTCGACCATGTAGGTGGCCAGGGTCCATGGGCTGCCGGAGAAGCCGATCAGCGGCACGCGGCCGTTGAGCTCGCGGCGGATGGTGCTCACGGCGTCCATCACGTAGCCCAGGTCTTTGTGTGGATCAGGGATCGGCAGGGCTTCGATATCGGCCAGGGTGCTGACGACCTTCTTGAAACGCGGGCCTTCGCCGGTTTCGAAGTACAGGCCTTGGCCCATGGCGTCGGGGATGGTGAGGATATCGGAGAAGAGGATGGCCGCGTCCAGTTGTGGGTAGCGGTCCAGCGGCTGCATCGTGACTTCGCAGGCGAACTCCGGGTTCATGCACAGGCTCATGAAATCGCCCGCATTGGCGCGACTGGCGCGGTATTCCGGCAGGTAGCGACCAGCTTGACGCATCATCCACACCGGGGTGACGTCTACGGGTTGCTTGAGCAGGGCACGAAGGAAACGGTCGTTCTTGAGGGCAGTCATGTCGGCATCCGCAAAAAAAGTGCGGGCATTTTCTCAGAGCGCGACGCAAAAGGCACGGAATGCACCGTGCCTTTTGTCTATCGGGTCAATTTGTCGCGGCAATGCCGCCGCAGGATCGTTCCCACGCTCCGCGTGGTAACGCCTCCTGTGACGCTCCGCGTCATGCTGTTCGGGACGCGGAGCGTCCCTGGCGGCATTCCCACGCGGAGCGTGGGAACGATCATCAGACTTGCAGGTAGTCCAGGATGCCTTCGGCGGCGTTACGGCCTTCGAAGATCGCGGTGACCACCAGGTCAGACCCGCGCACCATGTCGCCACCGGCGAAGATTTTCGGGTTGCTGGTCTGGTGCTTGTACTGGCCTTGTTCCGGGGCTACAACGCGGCCCTGGCTGTCGGTCTGGATTTCGAACTGCTCAAACCACGGCGCCGGGCTTGGGCGGAAGCCGAAGGCGATGACCACGGCGTCGGCCGGGATGATCTCTTCGGAACCCGGGATCGGCTCGGGGCTGCGACGCCCACGGGCATCCGGTTCGCCGAGACGGGTCTCGACCACCTTCACACCTTCCACACGGTCTTCACCGACAATAGCGATCGGCTGGCGGTTGTAGAGGAATTTCACGCCTTCTTCCTTGGCGTTCTTCACCTCTTTGCGCGAGCCGGGCATGTTGGCTTCGTCACGGCGATAAGCACAGGTCACCGACTTGGCGCCCTGGCGGATCGAGGTGCGGTTGCAGTCCATCGCGGTGTCGCCACCGCCCAGCACCACGACCTTCTTGCCCTTCATGTCGACGAAATCTTCCGGCGACTTTTCAAAGCCCAGGTTGCGGTTGACGTTGGCGATCAGGAAGTCGAGCGCGTCATACACGCCTGGCAAGTCCTCACCGGCAAAGCCGCCCTTCATGTAGGTGTAGGTGCCCATGCCCATGAACACCGCATCGTATTCGGCGAGCAGTTGCTCCATGGTAATGTCTTTGCCGATTTCGGTATTGAGACGGAACTCGATACCCATGCCGGTGAACACTTCACGACGGTGGCTCAGTACAGTTTTTTCCAGCTTGAATTCAGGAATACCGAAGGTCAGCAGGCCACCGATTTCCGGATTCTTGTCGAACACCACCGGAGTCACGCCGCCACGCACCAACACGTCGGCACACCCAAGGCCCGCCGGGCCTGCGCCGATGATCGCGACGCGCTTGCCAGTCGGCTTGACCTTGGACATGTCCGGGCGCCAGCCCATGGCGAACGCCGTATCGGTGATGTACTTCTCCACCGAGCCGATGGTCACCGCGCCGAAACCGTCGTTGAGGGTGCAGGCCCCTTCACACAAGCGGTCTTGCGGGCACACCCGGCCGCAGACTTCCGGCAGGGTGTTGGTCTGGTGCGACAACTCGGCGGCGGCGAGGATGTTGCCCTCGGCCACCAGTTTGAGCCAGTTGGGAATGAAGTTGTGCACCGGGCACTTCCATTCGCAATACGGGTTACCGCACCCCAGGCAGCGGTGGGCCTGGTCGGCCGAGTGTTGGGGTTTGAAGGGTTCGTAGATCTCCACGAACTCTTTCTTGCGTTGACGCAACAGTTTCTTCTTCGGATCTTTGCGCCCGACATCGATGAACTGGAAGTCGTTATTCAGACGTTCAGCCATGTTAAAACCTCATCAAACTGTTCAGACGCATATCACTGCGGGTTGGCACGGATGCTGGAAAGCAACGATTTCAGGTTGGCAGCCTTGGGCTTGACCAGCCAGAAACGACGCAGGTAATCATCGAGGTTTTCGGCGAGGTTGCGACCCCATTCGCTGCCGGTTTCCTCGACGTACTCGTCCAGCACGTGCTGCAAGTGGTTCCGGTAGGATTCCATGGCTTCGCCGCTGATGCGCTGGATCTCGACCAACTCGTGGTTGACCTTGTCGACGAAGGTGTTGTCCTGGTCGAGCACGTAGGCGAAACCGCCGGTCATGCCCGAACCGAAGTTGTAACCGGTCTTGCCCAGTACTGCGACAAAGCCTCCGGTCATGTACTCGCAGCAGTGATCGCCAGTGCCTTCCACCACGGTGTGGGCACCGGAGTTACGCACGGCGAAACGCTCACCGGCAGTACCTGCGGCAAACAGCTTGCCACCGGTGGCGCCGTACAAGCAGGTGTTGCCGATGATGGCACTGTCCTGGGTCTTGTACACGCTGCCAGCCGGCGGGACGATGACCAGCTTGCCGCCGGTCATGCCCTTGCCCACGTAGTCGTTGGCGTCGCCTTCCAGGTACATGTGCAGGCCACCGGCGTTCCACACGCCGAAGCTCTGGCCCGCAGTGCCCTTGAAGCGGAAGGTAATCGGCGCTTTCGCCATGCCCTGGTTGCCGTGCTTGCGCGCGATTTCGCCGGAGATGCGTGCGCCGATGGAACGGTCGCAGTTGCAGATATCCAGCGCGAATTCGCCACCGCTGGCGTCGTTGATCGAGGAGCCGGCCATTTCGACCATTTTCTCGGCCAGCAGGCCTTTGTCGAACGGTGGGTTGCGGTCCACCTGGCAGAATTGTGGCTTGTCTGCCGGGATGTGATCGCTGCCCAACAGCGGCGTGAGGTCCAGATGTTGTTGCTTGGCGGTCTGGCCTTCGAGGATGTCCAACAGGTCGGTGCGACCGATCAGCTCTTCCAGCGAACGTACGCCCAGCTTGGCCAGCCACTCACGGGTTTCTTCGGCGACGTAGGTGAAGAAATTCACCACCATGTCGACGGTGCCGATGTAGTGATCCTTGCGCAGTTTTTCGTTCTGAGTCGCTACGCCGGTAGCGCAGTTGTTCAGGTGGCAGATACGCAGGTATTTGCAGCCCAGGGCGATCATGGGCGCAGTGCCGAAGCCGAAGCTTTCGGCGCCGAGGATCGCGGCCTTGATCACATCGAGGCCGGTTTTCAGGCCGCCGTCGGTCTGTACTCGCACCTTGCCGCGCAGATCGTTGCCGCGCAGGGTCTGGTGGGTTTCGGCCAGGCCGAGTTCCCACGGTGCACCGGCGTACTTGATCGAGGTCAGCGGCGAAGCGCCGGTGCCGCCATCGTAGCCGGAGATGGTGATCAGGTCGGCATAGGCCTTGGCCACACCGGCGGCGATGGTGCCGACGCCGGCTTCTGCCACCAGTTTCACCGAGACCAGGGCCTGCGGGTTGACTTGTTTGAGGTCGAAGATCAGCTGCGACAAGTCTTCAATCGAGTAGATGTCGTGGTGCGGCGGTGGCGAAATAAGGGTCACGCCCGGTACGGCGTAACGCAGCTTGGCGATCAGGCCGTTGACCTTGCCGCCTGGCAGTTGACCACCCTCACCCGGCTTGGCGCCTTGGGCCACCTTGATCTGCAGCACCTCGGCATTCACCAGGTACTCCGGGGTCACGCCGAAACGGCCGGTGGCCACCTGCTTGATTTTCGAGCTTTTGAGCGTGCCATAGCGCGCCGGGTCTTCGCCGCCTTCGCCGGAGTTGGAACGCGCACCCAGGCGGTTCATGGCTTCGGCCAGGGCCTCGTGAGCTTCCGGCGACAAGGCGCCCAGGGAAATACCGGCGGAGTCGAAGCGCTTGAGGATCGACTCCAGCGGCTCGACCTGGCTGATGTCCATCGGCGTGTCCAGGGTCTTCACCTTGAACAGGTCGCGGATCATCGACACCGGGCGGTTATCCACCAGGCTCGTGTATTCCTTGAACTTGGCGTAGTCGCCCTGCTGCACAGCGGCTTGCAGGGTGTTGACCACGTCCGGGTTGTAGGCGTGGTATTCACCACCGTGCACGAACTTGAGCAGGCCACCTTGCTGAATCGGCTTGCGCGCGCTCCAGGCTTCGGCGGCCAGGGCTTTCTGTTCGGCTTCGATGTCGACGAAACGCGCGCCCTTGATGCGGCTCGGCACGCCACGGAAACTCAGCTCGCAGACTTCTTCGGACAAGCCGATGGCTTCGAACAACTGCGCGCCGCGGTACGAGGTGACGGTGGAGATGCCCATCTTCGACAGGATCTTCAGCAGGCCCTTGGTGATGCCCTTGCGGTAGTTCTTGAACACCTCATAGAGGTCGCCCAGCACTTCACCGGTACGGATCAGGTCACCCAGCACTTCATACGCGAGGAACGGGTACACCGCCGAAGCGCCGAAACCGATCAGCACCGCAAAGTGATGCGGGTCGCGGGCGGTGGCGGTTTCCACGAGGATGTTGGAGTCGCAACGCAGGCCTTTTTCGGTCAAGCGGTGGTGCACCGCACCGGTCGCCAGGGATGCGTGGATCGGCAACTTGCCCGGCGCGATGTGGCGGTCGGTGAGTACGATCTGGGTACGACCGGCCCGCACAGCTTCTTCAGCCTGGTCAGCAACGTTACGCACCGCGGCTTCAAGGCCCAGGCTCTCGTCGTAGTTCAGGTCGATGATCTGGCGGTCGAAGCCTGGACGCTCCAGGGTCATCAGCGAACGCCACTTGGCCGGGGAAATGACCGGCGAGCTGAGGATCACGCGCGAGGCATGCTCAGGCGATTCCTGGAAGATGTTGCGCTCGGCGCCGAGGCACACTTCCAGGGACATCACGATGGCTTCACGCAGCGGGTCGATCGGTGGGTTGGTCACCTGAGCGAACTGCTGGCGGAAATAATCGTACGGCGTGCGCACGCGCTGGGACAGCACGGCCATTGGCGTGTCGTCGCCCATGGAGCCGACGGCTTCGTAGCCTTGCTCACCGAGGGGGCGCAGCACCTGGTCGCGCTCCTCGAACGTGACCTGGTACATCTTCATGTATTGCTTGAGCTGGTCGACGTCATAGAAAGCCGAACCGTGGTCGTTGTCTTCCATGGTCGCCTGGATGCGCAGGGCGTTCTTGCGCAGCCATTGCTTGTACGGGTGACGCGACTTCAAACGGTTGTCGATGGCGTCGGTGTCGAGGATCTGCCCGGTTTCGGTGTCCACGGCCAGGATCTGGCCAGGGCCGACACGGCCTTTGGCGATCACGTCTTCCGGCTTGTAGTCCCACACGCCGATTTCCGAGGCGAGGGTGATGAAACCGTTGGTGGTGGTCACCCAACGCGCCGGGCGCAGGCCGTTACGGTCGAGCAGGCACACCGCGTAGCGGCCGTCGGTCATGACCACGCCGGCCGGCCCGTCCCACGGCTCCATGTGCATCGAGTTGTACTCGTAGAACGCACGCAGGTCCGGGTCCATAGTCTCGACGTTCTGCCACGCAGGCGGAATGATCATGCGCACGCCACGGAACAGGTCGATGCCGCCGGTAACCATCAGCTCAAGCATGTTGTCCATGCTGGAGGAGTCGGAACCCACGCGGTTGACCAGCGGGCCGAGCTCTTCGAGGTCCATCAAGTCGTTGGCGAACTTGGTGCGCCGGGCCTGGGCCCAGTTGCGGTTGCCGGTGATGGTATTGATCTCGCCGTTGTGGGCGAGGAAGCGGAATGGCTGGGCCAGCGGCCATTTCGGCAAGGTGTTGGTGGAGAAGCGCTGGTGGAACACGCAGATCGCGGTTTGCAGGCGCTCATCGCTCAGGTCTGGATAGAAGGCGGTGAGGTCCGCCGGCATCATCAGGCCTTTATAAATGATGGTCTTGTGGGAAAAGCTGCAGATGTAGTGGTCGGTGTCGGCGGCGTTGAGCACCGACGAACGACGACGGGACGTGAACAGCTTGATCGCCATGTCCTGGTCGCTCAGGCCATCGCCTGCGATGAACACTTGTTCGATCTGCGGCAGGCGCTCCAGGGCCAGGCGGCCGAGCACGCTGGTGTCGATGGGCACTTTGCGCCAGCCGACGATCTGCAGGCCGGCGGCGGCGATCTCGCGGTTCATGTTCTCGCGAGCGGCTTCGGCTTTTACCGGGTCCTGGTTGAAAAACACCATACCCACGGCGTACTGCTTGGGCAGTTCAACCGCAAATTGCTCTTTAGCGACAGCGCGCAGGAACTGGTCGGGCTTTTGAATCAGCAAGCCACAGCCGTCACCGGTCTTGCCGTCGGCGTTGATCCCACCGCGGTGGGTCATGCAGGTCAGGGCCTCGATGGCCGTTTGCAAAAGGGTATGACTGGGTTCGCCCTGCATGTGGGCTATCAGGCCGAAACCGCAGTTATCCTTGAATTCATCGGGTTGGTACAGACCTGCTTTCATAGACACTTTCTCACCAGGCTGCCTCTTTTACCGAGGCAAATTTCTTTTCAATTCAACCGGTTACCTTCCACGCCGAACGTACGCCGGCTTAGCGGGGGCAAAAGGGAGGTCATTGTACACACCGACACAGACGCTCACAAATTTAGCGACGAAATGTCGCAAATCTATGTCGCATTTATGAAAGGTTTAAAGCGATATGCTGTGCTAGTCAAAACTTTTTTAATTCTGACCGCTACGACTCAAAAGCTACTGTGGCGCAGACACCACAAAGCGCGCGGCCTGTAAGGGCAGCACGCACTTGCGGATTTTTTTGAGGTGCCGGGAGGGCGGCCTGGGTAAGGCCGCCGGATCTTCAGCGAGTTGCTGCCAGTTCTTGTTGAACGCTGGCAACAGTGCGAGGCCAAGGTTTACCAGCCTGAACCTTCGCTGGCAAGGCTTTGATGGCAGAATCGGCTGCGGCGCGGCTTGGGAAGCTGCCGTAGGTGATCACGTAGAGAGGCTTGCCGTTGAGCACTTTCTTGAAATAACGGTACTGGCCGCCCTGCTCTTTGACGAACGCCTGAGCGTTGGCTTCGGAGCTGGTGCCGAGGATCTGTACCACAAAGTTGCCGGTAGGCTGGCTGCTGTACCAGCTGCTGCCAGCAGCGCCGGCCTTGGCAACGGTGGCGGCTGGTTTTTCCGCAGGCTTGGCAGCCGGGGCTGGTTTGGCGGCTGGCGCCGGTGCAACAGGCTTGGTCACCGGAGCAGGCTTGGCGGTGGCAACGGTCGGCGCCGGAGTCGGAGCTGGCTTGGCGACCGGAGCAACCGGCGTCGCTGGCACACCGGCCGGTACGCCTGCAGGTGGTGCGGTGGTGGTCACGGTCGGCGGCGTAGCGCTGGAGCCTTCCACCGGCACGCCATCGTCACCTTCGGAGATGCCGCCAGCTTCTTCGGCCAGCGGGCCGCGCATCACAGGTTGGCCGACCATCGGCAGGTTGGTCGGTTGGCCGGAGTTGGCAAATTCGACGTTTGGCGTGGGCTTGCCCAGTGGCAACTGCGCCTGTTCGGTTGGCGCGCCGGTGGTTGTCGGTGCTTTGTTACGGCCCGGGATCAACCAGGCGGCGGCAACAGCGACCACAACAACGGCGGAAATAGCCAATACGTGCTTCTTAGGCATAGTGAACCCCATCTTTGGACGCTTGACCGCAGAGCGGCTGGCAATCATGGCTTCGATCATGGCATCGCGGGCAACCTGGTTGATGTTTCCAGGCCAGCCATCGGAGCTTTCGTGAATATCAGAGATCTGCGCAGCGGTGAAAAGTTCGATACCCGCCCCGGCGCCTTCAAGGCGCTGTGCCAGGTATTCGCGGGTTTCTTCCTCTTCGTACGGCTGCAACTCGATGACGTGGAACAGCTCCTGCTCACCACTGATCTGCTCCAGATCGGCGATCAGCGACGACTCACCGAACAGGAACACATGCGGGCGACCTTCCGGCGTACCCGCCGCCAGCGCCAGCAGCGCTTCGAGGGCGGACTCGTCGAGCTGCTCGGCATCGTCTACCAGCAGGTAGACTTCCTGGCCGGTCAGGCCCAACTGCACCACTTGCTTGAGAATCGCGTTCGGCTCGGCATTGGAGACGTCCAACGCCTGCGCCACCTGGCGCAGTACGCCGGCCGCATCACCGGCACCGCGGGCCGATACCACCACGCTCTGCACCGATTGTTTGTTGGTGCTGGCCACCAGCGCCTGGCGCAGCAAGGTCTTGCCGCTGCCCAGAGGGCCGGTGACCACCAGCAGCAACTGGCTGTAGCGCGCGAGGTGATGCAACTGCCCAAGCACCGGTTTGCGCTGGGCGGGGAAGAATTTGAAACCCGGCACCCGTGGAGCAAAGGGGTCGTGGCTCAAGTGGTAATGGCCGAGGAACGCCTCGTCGGCATGCAAACTAGTCATCGGGTCTTATTAACCTTTGAGCTGGGCCAGGGCGCGGTAATCCGCTCCCAGCGTGGCCTGTAGAATCTCTTTTGGATAATCGTCGGTCACCACGGCTTCGCCCATGTGGCGCAGCAGTACCAGTCGAAGTCGACCGTCGATCACTTTCTTGTCTATCGCCATATGTTCAAGGAAATCCGCCTCGGTCATCTCCGCAGGCGGAACAACCGGCAAACCGGCGCGCTGGAACAGGCGGATGCCGCGATCACGCTCTTGGGCGCTGATCCAGCCCAGGCGCTGCGACATCTCCAATGCCATCACCGTGCCAGCCGCTACGGCTTCCCCATGCAACCACACACCATAGCCCATGTGCGTTTCGATCGCATGGCCGAAGGTGTGGCCCAGGTTCAGCGTGGCCCGCACGCCGGACTCGCGCTCGTCGGCATTGACCACCAGTGCCTTGGCCGCGCAGGAGCGGGAAATCGCTTCGGTGAGCGCCACCTGGTCGAGGCCGCGCAAGGCGTCCATGTGCTCTTCCAGCCAGGTCAGGAACGGCTCATCGCAGATCAGCCCGTACTTGATGACTTCCGCCAGGCCCGCCGACAACTCGCGCGGCGGCAAGGTGTTGAGGGTAGCGGTGTCGATCAGCACAGCTTGGGGCTGATAGAACGCGCCGACCATGTTCTTGCCCAGCGGGTGGTTGATACCGGTCTTGCCACCCACCGACGAGTCGACTTGGGACAGCAAGGTGGTCGGCACCTGGATAAAGTCCACGCCGCGCTGGTAGCAGGCCGCAGCAAAACCGGCCATATCGCCAATCACACCGCCGCCCAGGGCGACCACGGTGGTTCGACGGTCATGGCGCGCGGTCAGCAGGCCATCAAAGATCAGTTGCAGGGTTTCCCAGTTTTTGTGGGCTTCGCCGTCAGGCAACACCACGGAGATCACCGAGTACGCCGCCAGGCTGCGGCTCAAACGCTCAAGATACAGCGGCGCAACCGTTTCGTTGGAGATGATCGCCACCTGCCGGCCGGCAATATGCGGCGCAAGCAGTTCGGGCTGGTCCAACAGACCTGCGCCAATGTGGATCGGGTAGCTGCGCTCGCCTAGATCGACCTTAAGTGTCTGCATGTGTCCCCGCGTTGAAGATGGAGTGACGACCGGCACTGTCGATATCTCGACACCGCTTGGTGGCTCTACGCCATACCTTACAAGGTGATGGCGCGCCGCCGAGAATAGCGCATTTCGGGCCAGGCTTTAACGGGGTGGCAACCGTTGCAGGCGCTCAAGGATGTCGAGTACGACCATCCGAGGTGGCCGCTCATCGGTTTCTACCACCAGATCGGCGATTTCCCGATACAGCGGATCGCGCAGCGCCAGCAGGTCCCGCAGGGTTTTGGCCGGGTCGGCGGTGCGCAGCAACGGGCGATTGCGATCACGGGCGGTACGGCCCACCTGCTGCTCGACGGACGCGTGCAAATACACCACCCGACCACCGGCATGCAGCGCCCGACGGTTTTCATCGCGCATGACAGCGCCACCGCCGGTCGCCAATACCACGCCATCGCAGCCGCACAGCTCGGCAATCATCGCCTGCTCGCGGTCACGAAAGCCCAGCTCGCCTTCTTTATCGAAGATCCATGGGATATTGGCACCCGTGCGCAATTCAATTTCCTTGTCGGAATCTTTGAATGGCAGGCGCAGCTCTTTGGCCAGCAAACGGCCGATGGTGCTTTTTCCAGCCCCCATCGGCCCTACAAGAATCAAATTTCGCACAGAATCAACGACTCACAGCAATCGCCTGGTTATTCATGATACGCGGAGTCAGGAATACCAGCAGCTCGGATTTTTTCTCCGCCAGCACATCGCGCCGGAAAAGGCGGCCAAGATACGGCACATCGCCCAAAAATGGCACTTTATCTACCACTTTGCTTTGGGTATTGGAGAAAACCCCGCCAATGACGATGGTCTCGCCATCCCTGACCAGAACCTTGGCGTTGACCTCGTTTTTCTTGATCGGCGGCACGTCATTGAGGCGGTTCAGGTAGTCGGGCTCATCCTTGGTGACCTTGACCGCCATGATCACATGGTCGTCGGGGGTGATTTGCGGCGTGACTTCAAGCGACAGCGAAGCCTCTTTGAACGACACCGAGGTGGCGCCCTGGGAGGTGGATTCCTGGTAAGGAATCTCGGTGCCCTTGAGGATGCGTGCAGTCTCTTTGTCGGAGGTGACGACCTTGGGCTGCGAGACGATCTCACCGTTGCCGGTTTTTTCCATGGCAGTCAGCTCAAGGTCCAGCAACAGGTTGTCGGTGATATAGGCGATCCCCAGGCCCGAGGTTCCGGCCAGCGCCCCCAAGTCGACAAAGGGTGAACTGGGCGGGTTTTGCGGCGGCTCGGCGCCGTCTTCCTGCGGCTTGGCAATACCCCCAATGCCGCCGTGGCCGCGTGTGAGCCGCCCACCCCAGCGCACACCCAGGCTTTTGTCGTAGTCGACATTGGCCTCCACAATTCGCGCCTCGATCATGACCTGGCGTACCGGGATATCCAACTGCGCCACGATGCGCCGCAGCTCTTCGAGCCGCTCGCCAGTCTGGTAGGCAATGATGTTGTTGGTGCGGTCATCCACCGCCACCGAACCGCGCTCATCGGTGGCGCCCTCAAAGCCGGTCACCGACTGAAACAGCTTGGCCAGGTCGGCGGCCTTGGCGTAATTGACCTGCAGCAGCTCCCGCCGCAAGGGCGCCAGTTCGGCCATCTGCTTGCGCGACTCCAGCATCAACAGCTCGCGAGCGGCCAATTCATCGGCGGGCGCCACCAGCAACACGCCCGCCTTGACCCGCTTGTCCAAGCCCTTGGTTTGCAGCACCAGGTCCAGCGCTTGGTCCCAGGGCACATCCTTGAGCCGCAGAGTGATCGAGCCCTGCACCTCATCACTGGTCACCAGGTTGAGCCCGGCGACATCGGCGATTTGCTGCAATACCGCGCGCAGGTCGATTTCCTGGAAGTTCAGAGTCAGTTTGGCGCCTGTATAGCTGACCGACGAGGCACTGTCGGGCGGCGGCAGTTGGATCAGGTCCAGGCGATTGGGCACAGCAGCAGCCATCGGTGCCGTGAACGCTATCCATAGCGCCACACCGAAGGACGAGAAGGTCCTTTTCATTGTTTGATTCCGTTATGAGTTGACGTTCAGCACAAGGGTTCGCGGGCGTTGCAACCAAGCGCCCTGTCCATCGGGAAACAGCTCCACCAGCTCGACAGCCGCGTCCTGGATGGCCGTGACCTGGCCATGATCCGGCCCCAGGTAATCACCCACCGCCAGTCGATACACCCTGGCTCCAGCGCGCAGCAAGGCGAAAGCCTGCATACCCCTGGACAGCGTGCCGACCATTTCGAACTGTTCCAGGCGCATACCCTCCAACAGCCCCCGTGGCCGGGTGAAATCCGGTGCAAGAGCGGGCCGGCCAGGCACATGGACTACTTGCAAGGCAGGCGGCTTGAACGGGTCGCGCAGGGACGACGGGGCGTAGCCAAATGGCGGCCCGGGATCGAGTACCTGACGGGCCTTGCCGTTTTGCAGGGTGCCACGATAGGTCTTGGCGAGCATGTTCAGACGCAGCAAGGCGCCCTGATGCCCAAGCGTAACGTCCTGCACGGTAACTACCCGAGGCAACCCACCCAAGGCACCGACAAACGTCGCCAGGTCGTGGTAAGCCCCGGAGGCGCTTATCTGCATGGGTTGTTCGATATAAAGCTGCCGAGGTATTTCATCCAGCACACTGATGCCTTCAACCCACACCCCATGGGCAGCCGCCAGCCGGGCGAGGTCTTCCAGCATGGCTGGCACCTCGGGCTCGCCGGGCAATTGCCCGAGAAGGCTGGCAACATTGTCTTCCATGCTCCGCACCTGCTGGGTGCGCAGTTCAAGGCTGGCGGCCAAGCCGGTCTTTTCTGTGAGTTGCTGCTGCAGCGCCTGCTCCCGCGCCTCAAGCCCGTGCAATCGCTCCCGCTGCGGCCCCCCATGCGAAACTTCACCTATCGCCAGCACCACGCCGGCCAGCGCACAGCCGAGCAGCACCTTGCCCGGCAGGGACCATTTAGCAGCGTTGTCAGAGAGCATGGAAAAATCGAGCCTGGGCAGGCTCATGGTTGCGCCTCGCTGGATTCCCCCTGGCGCACCATCAGCTGGAATTCACTTTCACCGCGCGCACCTTCGGCCTGCACGCGCTGCAGGCGGGTCGAACTGGAGCCCTGGGCTGGCTTGAGCTGCTGCATCAAACGGGCGATATCCTGGTTGCTTTCAGCTGTGCCGCGAATGCTGATGGTGTCGCCGTTTGCGACCACCTCATGCAGATGGACACCTTCAGGCACCGCACGAGCCAATTGCTCGAACAATCGAGCCCCGGAAGAGCGGGCATCATGCAGGTCCTGCACCACCTTCATGCGTTCGGCCAGTTGCTGGCTTCGCTCCTGAAGATCGTCGATGGTCTTGATGCGCGAGTCCTGGGTGGCGATGTGCTCTTCCAGGCGGCTGTTGCGGCTTACCTGCCGGTCTATCGCCTGGTCGATCACTTGATCAGCCAACCACAATGCCGCGAGCGCCACGCAGGCAAACGCCAGCAATAGCACCAACAGGTATTTGCGCCTGCGCTGCGCCAGGGCCTGGCGCCAAGGCAAAAGATTGATTCGTGTCATCCAGCGAAACTCCTCAGGGCCAGCCCGCAAGCCACTCCCATCCCTTGGGCATCCAAGGCCCATTGTGCACCATCGACTCTATGACCCGGCGTGAAGCTGGCAAAATCCTGAAGGCAAGCGCGCTGCAATGCAAACCCTTCTACATCGACCACTCGCGGCACCAGCCCCGCCAGGGCCAAAACCGCCTCGCGCGCTTCGACCTGCTCGCGCAGGCACGCCGCCAGCATCACCTCTACCCACTGCGGGCCTTGAGCCGATGGCCCTTGAACCTGAAAGTCGATGGCCACTTCATCCAATGGATAAGGGATGAACTGGTCGGCTTCCATCTGGACCTTCCAGGCCATTTCCTCGTCGCTGAGGCCGGCGTCCATGTCAATCAGCCGGGTAATCACCGACGGGCCTGCAACCGCCACGGCAGCGTATCGGGCCGAGGACCCCAATCTCGACCGCGCCTGTTGCAGCACCCGCCCCACGGTTTCAAGGTCCAGCAGGGTGCCATCGACCACCGCGTGGGGCGGCAAAACTTGCGTGACGTAGCCCTGGACGCTGAAACCGCCGGATGAACGGCCCAGTTCGATCAACTTGATACCGCTGTCATTGATATCGACCCCCAACACCGTGTCGACTTTTCGCCTGAAATATCCCTTTCCCATAAAACTCCCCAAAACTTTCCCTGTCATACCGGCTGTCATCTCGCCTGATTGCTGCCAGGCACCTTGCATTCGGTCGGCTTGTTCAAGGCTCGCGAATGACGCCCCAAGCCGAAAAATGCTTTAATGCCCAGCGTTTTTTCCCGCTTTTTATCTGCTGCCCGGGTCGATCCATCGTTTGCCATGCATGCCCCGACGCGTAACTCTTTCTTTTCTCTGGAAATCCAAAAGCCTTGATTCGTCTGCTGAAGTTTTTCGGGTACTCCATTGTCGCCATCGTCTGCGGGCTGATGCTCGTATTCAGCGGGGCCTACCTCTACCTTAGTCCGGGTTTGCCCTCCGTAGAGGCCCTCAGAAGTATCCAGTTGCAGATTCCTTTGCGGGTCTACAGCAGCGATGAAAAACTGATCGCGGAGTTCGGCGAAATGCGCCGCACACCGATCCGTTTTGCCGACATTCCGCCCAATTTCATCAGCGCATTGCTGTCCGCCGAAGACGATAATTTCGCCAACCACTACGGCGTAGATCCCAGCAGCCTGGTGCGCGCAGCCACGCAATTGGTAAAAAGCGGACACATTCAATCCGGCGGCAGCACCATCACCATGCAGGTGGCGAAGAACTTCTTCCTTACCAGCGAGCGCAGCTTTTCCCGCAAGGCCACCGAAATCCTGCTGGCGCTGCAGATCGAACGCCAGCTGACCAAGGATGAAATCCTCGAGCTGTACGTCAACAAGATTTACCTGGGCAACCGCGCCTACGGCATTGAGGCCGCGTCGCAGGTCTACTACGGCAAGTCAATTCGTGACGCCAGCCTGGCGCAAATGGCAATGATTGCTGGCCTGCCCAAGGCGCCGTCGCGCTTCAACCCGCTGGCCAACCCGGCGCGCAGTAAAGAACGCCGCGACTGGATCCTGGGCCGCATGTACAAGCTGGGCAAGATCGACCAGGCCGCTTATGAAAGCGCCGTGGCCGAACCGCTGAATGCCAGCTATCACGTGCCGACGCCGGAAGTGAATGCACCCTATATCGCTGAAATGGCCCGCGCCGAGATGGTCGGCCGTTATGGCAGCGAGGCCTACACCGAAGGTTTCCGCGTGACCACGACGGTGCCGAGCAATTTGCAGGAAATCGCCAACCATTCGGTACATGAAGGCCTGATCACTTATGACCAGCGTCACGGCTACCGCGGCCCCGAGTCGCGCCTGCCGGGCAAGACCCTGAGTGCCTGGACCACCGAATTGGGCAAACAGCGTTCGATCAGCGGCCTGGACCCGGCCATCGTTACCCAGGTATCGAAAGACGGCATCCAAGTGCTGACCCGCTCTGGCGAAGCCCATGTAGCCTGGGACAGCATGAAGTGGGCACGCCCGTTCCTGAACACCAACAGCATGGGCCCGATGCCCAAGCAGCCCTCCGACGTGGCCCAGGTGGGCGATTTGATCCGCGTGCAACGCCAGAAGGATGACAGCCTCAAATTCAGCCAGGTGCCGCTCGCCCAGGGCGCCCTGGTGTCCCTGGACCCGCAGAACGGTGCAATCCGCGCGCTGGTCGGCGGTTTTGCCTTCGAGCAGAGCAACTACAACCGCGCCACCCAGGCCAAGCGCCAGCCAGGCTCCAGCTTCAAGCCGTTTGTCTACAGTGCCGCGCTGGACAACGGCTACACCGCCGCCAGCCTGGTCAACGACGCACCAATCGTGTTTGTCGATGAATACCTGGACAAGGTCTGGCGCCCGAAGAACGACACCAACACCTTCCTCGGCCCGATCCGCATCCGCGAGGCGCTGTACAAGTCGCGCAACCTGGTGTCGATCCGCCTGCTGCAGGCGATGGGCGTAGGCAAGACCATCGACTACATGACGCGCTTTGGCTTCGCCAAGTCTGACCTGCCGCCGAACCTGTCCCTGGCCCTGGGTACCGCAACCCTCACGCCAATGGAAATCGCCACCGGCTGGAGCACCTTTGCCAACGGCGGCTACAAGATCGCGCCGTACCTGATCGATAAGATCGAAAGCCGCAATGGCGACACCCTGTTCACCGCCAACCCACCACGGGTACCCGGCGATGTGGTCAATGGCGTGGCCGCCACCGACGGGCTCGCAGCACCGAGCAACGGCGGTATCACCATCGAGCCGACGCCAGGCACGCCAGCGGCCGCAAACGCCGGCGCACCCGCTGAACCGCAAGCGCCAGCAGTTGCCGAGCGCATCGTGGATGGCCGTACCACTTATATCCTCAACAGCATCCTGCAAGACGTGATCAAGAAGGGCACCGGCCGCCGCGCACTGGCCCTGGGCCGTGCGGATATCGCCGGCAAGACCGGTACTACCAACGAATCCAAGGACGCCTGGTTCTCCGGTTACAACGGCGACTACGTGACCACCGTGTGGACCGGCTATGACCAACCGGAAAGCCTGGGCCGCCGCGAATTCGGTGGCACTGTCGCCCTGCCGATCTGGATGAGCTACATGGGCGCAGCCCTCAAGGACAAGCCGCTGCACACCCAGCCGGAACCGGAAGGCATCCTTAGCCTGCGCATCGACCCCATCAGTGGCCGCGCGGCCTCCCCAAGCACACCGAATGCGTACTTCGAGCTGTTCAAGAGTGAAGACACGCCGCCGTCGGTCAACGAACTGGGCAACGGTGTGGTGCCGGGCAGCCCGCTGCCGGCGGATGAAGGCGCGCCGATCGATTTGTTCTGACCTGATCACGCTGATCGGCCGATCGTTCCCACGCTCCGCGTGGGAATGCATCCTGTGACGCTCTGCGTCACGACCTTAAAAGCCGACGCGGAGCGTCCAGGTGGGCATTCCCACGCGGAGCGTGGGAACGATCAGCCATAGGCGCTCGCTACCCACAAAAAAGCCCCGACTGATCACTCAGCCGGGGCTTTTTTGTGGGTGCGCTACAACAGCTTAGCCGTTGAACACATCATCCACGCTTTGCAGCGGGTAGTTCTTCGGATACGGCAGGGTGGCCACACCGGTCTCGATAGCGGCCTTGGCCACGGCATCGGAGATCAGGGTGATCAGGCGCTTGTCCATTGGTTTGGGAATGATGTACTCACGACCGAATTCCAGCTTGGCGCCACCGTAGGCGTCGCACACGTCCTGAGGTACCGGCAGCTTGGCCAGCTCACGCAGGGCGTTGGCAGCAGCCACTTTCATTTCTTCGTTGATGCGCTTGGCGCGAACGTCCAGGGCACCACGGAAGATGAACGGGAAGCCCAATACGTTGTTGACCTGGTTCGGGTAGTCCGAACGGCCGGTGGCCATGATCACGTCGCTGCGGGTGGCGTGGGCCAGCTCAGGAGCGATTTCCGGATCCGGGTTGGAGCAGGCGAACACGATAGGGTTCGGCGCCATGGATTTGAGGCCTTCAGCGCTCAGCAGGTTCGGGCCGGACAGGCCAACGAACACGTCGGCACCGTCGAGGGCGTCAGCCAGGGTGCGCTTGGAGGACGGGTGGGCGAACATCGCCTTGTACTGGTTCAGGTCGGTACGCTCGGACTGGATCACGCCCTTGCTGTCGACCATGTAGATGTTTTCCAGCTTGGCGCCCATGCTGATGATCAGCTTCATGCAGGAAATGGCTGCGGCACCGGCGCCCAGGCAGACGATTTTCGCCTCGCCCAGGGTTTTGCCAGCGATTTCCAGGGCGTTGATCATGCCGGCTGCGGTAACGATCGCGGTGCCGTGCTGGTCATCGTGGAATACCGGAATGTCGCACTGCTCGATCAGGGCCTTTTCAATCTCGAAGCACTCAGGTGCCTTGATGTCTTCCAGGTTGATGCCACCGAACGTGATGGAAATGCGCTTGACGGTGTCGATGAACGCCTGCGGGCTTTCGGAATCGACTTCGATGTCGAAAACGTCGATGCCGGCAAAGCGCTTGAACAGCACGCCCTTACCTTCCATGACTGGCTTGGAAGCCAATGGGCCGAGGTTACCCAGGCCAAGAATCGCGGTGCCATCGGAAATCACTGCAACCAGGTTGCCTTTGCCGGTGTACTTGTACGCCAGCTCTGGGTCACGGGCGATTTCACGTACGGGTTCGGCAACACCAGGGCTGTAGGCCAGCGACAGGTCGCGGGCTGTGGCAGTGGCTTTGGTGAGCTCTACACTCAGCTTTCCTGGACGAGGATTGGCATGGTATTCGAGAGCGGCAGTTTTCAAATCAGACATATCGGCATTCCGCTTTTACTGTTGGTCGACGGACCGCCGAGGATACGCGTGTCGTAAAGTCCCTACAAGACTGGGCAGTCACAGGTGTCAAGGGCCCTGGGCTACGACTTTTGGCCAAGAGCCACGGGATACAAGGGCTCAACTGTTCACAATCGAAATAAAAAATGTCTACAATTTTTTATTCAAAGCGCCGATTTCAGCATGCCAGGGTCGGTTATTGGCAACAGCCAGCGTGCTTGGCCTTTTTTCAGGCTGCCACGGCGGGCGCGATCCTGCACCCAGCCACGCGCCTCCAGGGTGCGGCCTTGCAGACCATTGAGCATGGCCGTATCGAATTGGCTGATCAACTCGGGCGCAATGCGTAATACCAGTGAACCCTGCAGTTCAATCCAGATTCCGCCGCGATTGCGCTCAACCTTGCTGACCCGACCAGCCACCAGGGCAAACCCGGAGCGCTTGAGATTGGCCACGCTTTGCACCGGCGATTGGCGCCACAGGCCGAGCCGTGCCTGGCGAGCGCTGTTTTCGGCCGCCTGCTGGCAGGCAACCAGGTCGACATTCGGCGCGACGCCCACTTGGTACCCCAAGCCCTCGGCCAGCAGTTGCGCCTCCAGGTTCTCGCCATTGGCGCCGTAGAGGTGAGCCAGGGTGCGCCCGTAATGGTCTTTGCCTTCGCGCCCCGGCACCAGGCCGACGCGCCCATCACTGGCCTTGACCAATGCCTGCAGGCGCTGGCGCGCGGCGACGGCAAATGGCTCGTCAGGGCGACCCTTCTTGCCGGTTTCCGGCGCGTTGAGGCCGATCATGCGTACGCTGCGACCATCCTTGAGCCGCACCGTGTCGCCATCCACCACACGCTGCACCTCGACCCGGGCGATGGCCGCCGGGGCGGGGCAGAATGCTTGGGCCTGGGCGGTCGCCAACCAAATCCCAGGCACAAAAAAGGCGCCCACAAGGGACGCCTTTTTCAACAGCGGGTAAAAGCCCATAAGGCTCTTGAACCTTACTCTGCTGGAGTAGCAGGCTTCTTGCCGAAAGCACCAAAGCGATCTGCGAAGCGCTGTACGCGGCCGCCGGTGTCCAGAGTTTTCTGCTTACCGGTGTAGAACGGGTGGCACTCGTTGCATACGTCAGTACCCAGTGGCTTGCACAGGTTCGAACGAGTTTCGAACTTGTTGCCGCAGCTGCAGGTAACTACGATGGTTTCGTACGCTGGATGGATATCGGCTTTCATGGCACTTCCTCAGGCTAGCGTGCCGCCACTCGACACTATTGTCGAATACCGCACGTAATTAGGCCGCGGATTCTACCAGACCTTTTTAATCGCGCAAGCGACGGTAATGGCCGAAAACTCCCTTTCATCAGAAATTCCTGGCACTGCGCCGTCAATGTGGGAGCCGGGCTTGCCCGCGAAGGCGGTGTGTCAGTCACTGCATTTGTTACTGCACCAGCGCTTTCGCAGGCAAGCCAGCTCCCACAGAAGGCTGAGCCGTCCTGGAGATCCGATCCCAGTACTGGAGACGTGACACCCCCGGTCTGCTAGGCTCGCGCCCCTGCGCCACCGCTTGCCTATATAGATGAGACTCCTCGCGTGCCCGACGCCATTTTGCGCCTAGCCCTGCCCTCGCCCCTGCGCCGCCTGTTCGATTACCGGGCCCCGCCCGGCGTGTCGCGTGCGCAGTTGCAGCCGGGCATGCGCGTGCGCGTGCCGTTCGGGCGCAGGGAACTGATCGGTATTCTGGTGGAAGTCACCGACCACAGCGAAGTGCCTGCCGAAAAGCTCAAGCCGGCGATTGCCTTGCTCGACGCCACGCCGCCGCTGCCGCCCGCACTGTTCAAGCTGTGCCTGTGGACCGCGCAGTATTACCAACACAGCCTGGGCGATACCTTGAGCTGGGCGCTGCCTGTGCTGCTGCGCCAGGGCGAACTGGCCGAAGCGCGCCAGGAGCGTTTCTGGTCGATGGTGCCCGGCGCCCGCCTCGACGACCCGCGCATCGCTCGCGCCCCGCGCCAGCGTGAGGCCCTGGCCACCTTGGCGCAGCATCCCCACGGCGTGGCCCACCAGCTATTAAGCAAGCTGATGCTGAGCAAAGACAGCCTCGACCTGCTGCTGGCCAAAGGCCTGGTGCAGGTGGAAATCCGCAAGCACGCCCCGGACCCGCGCCACGAACATTGGCTGGCCCAGCCGGAGTTGCCGCTCAACCCCGAGCAACGCGCCGCGTATGAGGCGATTCGCGCCGGTTTCGACAGTTTCCACGCGTTCCTGCTGGCCGGCGTCACCGGCAGTGGCAAGACCGAAGTCTATTTGCAACTGATCCGCGAGACCCTGCAGGCCGGCAAGCAGGCACTGGTGCTGATCCCGGAGATCAACCTGGGCCCGCAGACCGTGGCGCGTTTCGAACAGCGCTTCAATGCCCGTATCGCCCTGGTGCACTCGGCAGTCAATGACCGTGAACGCCTGGAGTCGTGGCTGGCAGCGCGGGACGGCGAGGCCGACATTATTATCGGCACGCGTTCAGCACTGTTCACGCCGATGAAAAACCCCGGGCTGATCATCGTCGACGAGGAGCACGATGGCTCCTATA
Organism: Pseudomonas sp. B2021; assembly: GCF_018135665.1. NCBI lineage: Bacteria > Pseudomonadati > Pseudomonadota > Gammaproteobacteria > Pseudomonadales > Pseudomonadaceae > Pseudomonas > Pseudomonas sp. B2021. Next base: position 628,971 of record NZ_SMOF01000001.1, on the reverse strand, counting down.
AACAGCAGGAAGGTTTGCGCTACCACGCCCGCGACCTCGCGCTGGTGCGCGCCCGCCAGGAAGACATCCCGATTGTGCTGGGCTCGGCAACGCCTTCCCTGGAAAGCCTGCATAACGCCTACACCGGCCGTTACGGGCTGCTGCGCTTGAACGAGCGCGCCGGTGGCGCCAAACAACCGCGCTTCCTGCGCCTGGACGTGAAAAGCCGCCCGCTGGACAGCGGGATTTCCGGCCCGATGCAACAGGCGATCGGCCAGACCCTCGCCGCCGGCCAGCAGGTATTGGTGTTTCTCAACCGCCGCGGCTTTGCCCCAACGCTGCTGTGCCATGACTGCGGCTGGATGTCTGGGTGCGAGCGCTGCGATGCGCGCATGACCGTGCACCAGCGCCACGGCGAGTTGCGCTGCCATCACTGCGGCCATGTGGAACGGGTACCGCGCCATTGCCCGCAGTGCGGCAAGGTGGACCTGCGGCCCGTGGGCGCCGGCACCGAGCGCGCCGAAGAACGCCTGGGCATTCTGTTCCCGGATTACCCGGTGCTGCGGGTCGACCGCGACAGCACGTCGCGCAAAGACGCCATGAACCAACTGTTCACCACCATCCACAAGGGCCAACCGTGCATCCTGGTGGGCACGCAGATGCTTGCCAAAGGGCATCACTTCCCACGGGTGACCCTCGTGTCGATCCTGAATGCCGATGGCGGGCTGTTCTCCGGCGATTTTCGCGCCAGCGAACGCATGGCGCAGTTGATCGTGCAGGTGGCGGGGCGCGCCGGGCGGGCCGAAGAGCCAGGCCGGGTGATTATCCAGACGCACCTGGCCGACCACCCGCTGCTGATTCAACTGACGGAACAGGGCTACTTTGCCTTCGCCGAACAGGCCTTGAGCGAACGCCGCGCCGCTGGCCTGCCGCCCTTTGCGCACCTGGCGCTGCTGCGTGCCGAGGCCCACAAGCCCGGTCAGGCTGAAGGCTTTCTTGATGAAGCCTGTAGCGCCGCCGAACGTTTATTGGGCGAGTTGGCCCTCAGCGGCATCGAATTACTCGGCCCGGTGCCAGCGCCCATGGAGCGGCGCGCCGGACGTTATCGCGCTCAGCTACTCTTGCAGGCAACCTCGCGCGCGCCGCTGCATCGGCTATTAAATCGCTGGATGCTTGAGCTGGAGCAACTGCCCAGCGGCCGGCAGGTGCGATGGTCGTTGGATGTAGACCCGGTAGATTTGTATTGAGGGTAATTACGTCATCGCAGGCAAGCCAGCTCCCACATTATGAAATGTGAATACCCTTAAATGTGGGAGCGGGCTTGCCCGCGAAGAGGCCCGCAGGTCCGCCATATAGTCTGAACGGTTGGCAAGCCCGCCCTCGCCACGGATAATGCCCAGTTTTTCCACCTGCGCATCGCGCGCCGCCGCTTGCGGTCGAAAGAGAACACCATGAAAGACACCATTCGCCAGCTGATCCAACAAGCCCTCACCCAACTCGTCAACGAAGGTGTGTTGCCTGAAGGCCTGTCGCCGGCGATCCAGGTGGAGAACACCCGCGACAAGACCCATGGCGACTTCGCCAGCAACATCGCGATGATGCTGTCCAAGCCCGCCGGCATGAAACAGCGCGACCTGGCCGAAAAAATCATCGCAGCCCTGCCGGCTGACGCCAGTGTCACCAAGGCCGAAATCGCCGGCCCTGGTTTTATCAACTTCTTCCAGAACACCCAGGCCCTGGCGTTGCGCCTGGATGCCGCCCTGGCCGATGCCCGCATCGGTGCTCGCAAGGCCGGCGACAGCCAGCGCGTGGTCATTGACCTTTCGGCGCCGAACCTGGCCAAGGAAATGCACGTGGGCCACCTGCGCTCCACCATCATTGGCGACGGCGTGGCACGGGTGCTGGAGTTTCTCGGCGACACCGTGATCCGCCAGAACCACGTGGGCGACTGGGGTACCCAGTTCGGCATGCTGATGGCCTACCTGCAAGAAAACCCGATCACCAGCAACGAACTGGCCGACCTGGAAAACTTCTACCGTGCCGCCAAAAAGCGGTTCGACGAGTCTGAAGAGTTTGCCGACCGCGCCCGGGGCCTGGTGGTCAAGCTGCAAGCCGGCGACGAAGAGTGCCTGGCGCTGTGGAACCGCTTCCGTGAAATTTCCCTGTCCCACTGCCAGGAAATCTACGAGCTGCTCAACGTGAAACTGACCATGGCCGACGTGATGGGCGAAAGCGCCTATAACGACGACCTGATCAACGTGGTCAACGACCTCAAGGCCAAGGGCCTGCTGGTCGAGAGCAACGGCGCCCAGTGCGTGTTCCTCGAAGAATTCAAGACCGCCGACGGCGAGCCGCTGCCGGTGATCATCGTCAAGGCCGATGGCGGCTACCTCTACGCCACCACTGACCTGGCCGCCGTGCGTTACCGCAGTGGCGTGCTCAAGGCTGACCGTGCGCTGTACTTCGTCGACCAGCGCCAGGCCCTGCACTTCCAGCAGGTGTTCGAAGTGGCGCGCCGCGCTGGTTTCGTCACCCACCCGATGCACATGGAGCACATGGGCTTTGGCACCATGAACGGCGCCGATGGCCGCCCCTTCAAGACCCGCGACGGCGGCACCGTGAAGCTGATCGACCTGCTGACCGAAGCCCAGGAGCGTGCCTACAACCTGGTGAAGGAAAAGAACCCGGAGCTGGCCGAGGCCGACCTGCGCAACATTGCCCGCGTGGTGGGCATTGGCGCGGTGAAATACGCCGACCTGTCCAAGCACCGCACCAGCGACTACAGCTTCAACTTCGACCTGATGCTCAATTTCGAAGGCAACACCGCACCGTACCTGCTGTACGCCTACACCCGCGTGGCCGGGGTATTCCGCAAACTGGGCAAGGACTTCAGCGAAGTCCAAGGCCAGATCGCGCTGGACGCCGCCCATGAACAGGAACTGGCGGCCAAGCTCGCGCAATTTGGCGAAGTGCTCAACAGCGTTGGCGAAAAAGGCACGCCGCACATCCTGTGCACCTATTTGTACGAAGTGGCCGGCCTGTTCTCCAGTTTCTACGAGAACTGCCCGATCCTGACCGCCGACGACGAAGCCCAGAAACAAAGTCGCCTGCGCCTTGCCGCATTGGCTGGACGCACCCTCAAGCAAGGCCTGGAACTCTTGGGCCTGGAAACTCTGGAGCGTATGTAAGTTGGCTGCCAAGAAAAAACCTGCACCCAAGCGCGGCGCCAGCCGCTACCAGGCCCCGGCGAAGCAACCGATTCCGGGTTGGCTGTGGATGGCCATCGGCCTTACGGTCGGCGCATTTATCGTGTTTCTGATGAAGCTGGAGCCCGGCCAGGGCGATGACGTCAAGCGCGTCAAACAGGAGCAGCAAAAGGCCACGAAAATCGCCGAAGCCAACAAGACCGCGCCGAGCCCGACTGCACCGGTAAAGCCCAAGTACGACTTCTACACGCTGCTGCCGGAGTCGGAAGTGATCGTGCCGCCTGACGCCGTGCCGGAAAAAACCCTGCCGACGCCACAGGTGCCGACCACGCCGGTAACCCCAGCAGAAGCGGCGAAAATCGACACCGCGCGCGCCCAGGCCGCGCTGGCCGGCATCACGCCGCCGCCAGCACCGCCCGTGGCAGCCACCAAGGCTGCGCCGGTGACCAAGTTCTTCCTGCAAGCGGGTTCGTTCCCGAAACAGGCGGATGCGGACCGTGTACGCGCACAGATCATTCTGTTGGGCCAGTCGGTATCGGTGGAGTCTGGCACGGTGAAGGACGCGACCTGGTATCGCGTATTGGTGGGGCCGTTCAGCAACCGTGAACAGCTGACCGTGGCGCAAAAGCAATTGGCCGGCGCAGGGTTTAGCAACCTGTTGTTACAACAACGCCAGAGCCGCTGACGCATACCCACTGATCGTTCCCACGCTCCGCGTGGGAACGTGCCCCTTGACGCTTTGCGTCACAGAGCAGGCGCAGAGCGCCCAAGGCGGCATTACCACGCGGAGCGTGGGAACGATCACCACTCGTCCGCCCTGCCTTCCTACGGTTGAAATCCCCCTCGCCACCCCCATATGAGTTTCCATCAGGGCATTTTCGCCCCGCTGCGTGGAGACTCTCCCCTTGACCACCATCGTTTCAGTACGTCGCCACGGCAAAGTTGTCATGGGCGGCGACGGCCAGGTTTCCCTGGGCAACACCGTGATGAAAGGCAACGCCAAGAAAGTGCGCCGCCTGTACCACGGCCAGGTGCTTGCCGGCTTCGCAGGCGCAACCGCCGACGCCTTTACCCTGTTCGAGCGTTTCGAAGGCCAGCTTGAGAAACACCAGGGTCACCTGGTGCGCGCCGCTGTGGAACTAGCCAAAGAATGGCGCACCGACCGCTCCCTCAGCCGCCTGGAGGCCATGCTCGCGGTTGCGAACAAAGACGCTTCCCTGATCATCACTGGCAACGGCGACGTGGTTGAACCCGAGCATGGCCTGATCGCCATGGGTTCCGGCGGCGGCTACGCCCAGGCTGCGGCCAGCGCGCTGTTGAAGAAAACCGACCTGTCGGCCCGTGAAATCGTCGAGACCGCCCTGGGTATCGCTGGCGATATCTGCGTGTTCACCAACCACAACCAGACCATTGAGGAGCAGGACCTCGCCGAGTAAGCCCTGGGCTTATTCAGGCTTGAGGCCGCCAAACACTATGTCCATGACTCCCCGCGAAATCGTCCATGAACTCAATCGCCATATCATCGGCCAGGACGATGCCAAGCGCGCCGTTGCCATTGCGCTGCGTAACCGCTGGCGCCGGATGCAACTGCCGGAAGAACTGCGCGTTGAAGTAACGCCCAAGAACATCCTGATGATCGGCCCCACCGGCGTGGGTAAAACCGAGATCGCCCGGCGCCTGGCCAAACTGGCCAATGCACCGTTCATCAAGGTCGAAGCGACCAAGTTCACCGAAGTCGGCTATGTGGGCCGCGATGTCGAGTCGATCATTCGTGACCTGGCTGACGCCGCCCTGAAGATGCTGCGCGAACAGGAAGTAACCAAGGTCAGCCACCGCGCCGAAGACGCCGCTGAAGAGCGCATCCTCGACGCCCTTTTGCCACCGGCACGCATGGGTTTCAACGAAGACGCCGCACCGGCTACCGATTCCAACACTCGCCAGCTGTTCCGCAAGCGCCTGCGTGAAGGCCAGCTGGATGACAAGGAAATCGAGATCGAAGTGGCTGAAGTGTCCGGCGTGGATATTTCTGCCCCGCCTGGCATGGAAGAAATGACCAGCCAGCTGCAGAACCTGTTCGCCAACATGGGCAAGGGCAAGAAGAAAAGCCGCAAGCTCAAGGTGAAAGAGGCGCTCAAGCTGGTGCGCGACGAAGAAGCCGGGCGCCTGGTCAATGAGGAAGAACTCAAGGCCAAGGCCCTGGAAGCGGTCGAGCAACATGGCATCGTGTTTATCGACGAGATCGACAAAGTGGCCAAGCGCGGCAACTCCGGCGGCGTGGATGTGTCCCGCGAAGGCGTGCAGCGCGATTTGCTGCCGCTGATCGAGGGCTGCACGGTCAACACCAAGCTGGGCATGGTCAAGACTGACCACATCCTGTTTATCGCCTCCGGTGCTTTCCACCTGAGCAAGCCCAGCGACCTGGTGCCCGAGCTGCAAGGCCGTTTGCCGATTCGGGTGGAGCTCAAGGCGCTGACGCCGGGCGACTTCGAGCGCATCCTCAGCGAGCCGCATGCCTCGCTCACCGAGCAGTACCGCGAGTTGCTGAAAACCGAAGGGCTGGGTATCGAATTCCAGGCAGACGGGATCAAGCGCCTGGCGGAGATCGCCTGGCAGGTCAACGAGAAGACCGAGAACATCGGTGCCCGTCGCCTGCATACCTTGCTTGAGCGCCTGCTGGAGGAAGTGTCCTTCAGCGCCGGCGACATGGCCGGTGCGCAGAATGGCGAAGCGATCAAGATCGATGCCGAGTATGTGAACAGCCACTTGGGCGAATTGGCGCAGAACGAAGACTTGTCTCGTTATATCCTGTAAGCCTCACTCAATGTGAGAGTGGCTTGTGTGGGAGCTGGCTTGCCTGCGATAGCATCACCTCAGTGTTCCTGAAACACCGAGGTGCCTGCATCGCGGGCAAGCCCAGCTCCCACATTGGTCCCTCTCACATTTTGAGCCGGTTCCTACAGGGTTATCTCCAATGTCGAAATTTCCTACCGCAGTAAACCTGCACAAAACCTCCAACACCCTCGGCCTGACCTACGGGCCGGATGAAACCTACCAGTTGCCCGCCGAATTCCTGCGGGTGCACTCACCTTCCGCCGAGGTCCAGGGCCACGGCAAACCCATCCTGCAATTCGGCAAGCTCAACGTCCGGTTGATCAAGCTGGAACCGGCCGGCCAGTACGCACTGAAATTGACCTTCGACGACGGTCATGACAGCGGACTGTTCACCTGGGACTACCTCTATCAATTGGCCGTACGTCAGGAGGCTTTGTGGGCCGACTACCTGGCCGAGCTCAAAGCCGCTGGAAAAACCCGCGATCCGAGTGAGTCGGTCGTGCGGCTGATGCTCTAGCCCAAGGGTCTTGCTGTTTAGAGCGCATTTTCTAATTTCATCTGCTTGAATGCCCTGTCGCGTGGCCAACGATTGGCCCGCTTGCGAAAAAAAATAAACTCGGGTAACCAATGGAGCTGGCAAGTTCCCTGCATTTGACGATGCGGTATCAACGGTCACCCGAGTCGCAGTACCAGGCTGGTGTCGTGTATCGAAATTGGGTGCGCAGCAATCGCCGGTACTCGTCTTTCGGACAATGGAGCGTCGTAGATGAGTAACAAGAATAACGATGACTTGAAACGCCAGGCCTCGGAAAACACCCTGGGGTTGAACCCGATCATCGCGTTACGCAAAAAGGACTTATTGGCCTCGGCCAAGATGGTGCTGACCCAAGCCATCAAGCAACCGTTGCACAGCGTCAAGCACGTCGCCCACTTTGGCGTTGAATTGAAGAATGTGATGTTCGGAAAATCCGCACTGGTGCCCGAGGGCGACGACCGTCGCTTCAACGACCCGGCCTGGAGCCAGAACCCGCTCTACAAACGTTATTTGCAGACTTACCTGGCGTGGCGCAAGGAACTTCACGACTGGATCGACGACAGCAACCTGTCGGCACAAGACATCAGCCGCGGCCACTTCGTGATCAACCTGATGACCGAAGCCATGGCCCCCACCAACAGCGCGGCCAACCCGGCGGCGGTCAAACGCTTCTTTGAAACCGGCGGTAAAAGCCTGCTCGACGGCCTGTCCCACCTGGCCAAGGACATGGTGCATAACGGCGGCATGCCCAGCCAGGTCAACATGGGCGCCTTCGAAGTCGGCAAGACCCTGGGCACCAGCGAAGGCGCGGTGGTGTTTCGCAACGATGTGCTGGAGCTGATCCAGTACAAGCCCATTACCGAACAGGTACACGAACGCCCGCTGCTGGTGGTGCCGCCGCAGATCAACAAGTTCTACGTCTTCGACCTGTGCCCGGATAAAAGCCTGGCGCGCTTCTGCCTGCGCAATGGCCAGCAGACCTTTATCGTCAGTTGGCGCAACCCCACCAAGGCACAGCGCGAATGGGGGCTGTCCACCTATATCGAGGCGCTGAAGGAAGCGGTCGAGGTGGTCACGGAGATTACCGGCAGCAAAGACGTGAATATGCTCGGCGCCTGCTCCGGCGGCATCACCTGCACCGCGCTGTTGGGCCACTACGCGGCGCTGGGGCAGAAGAAGGTCAACGCCCTGACCCTGCTGGTGAGCGTGCTGGATACCACCTTGGACACCCAGGTGGCGCTGTTTGTGGATGAACAGACGTTGGAAGCGGCCAAGCGCCACTCTTACCAGGCCGGCGTGCTGGAAGGCCGTGACATGGCCAAGGTCTTTGCCTGGATGCGCCCCAACGACCTGATCTGGAACTATTGGGTCAACAACTACCTGCTGGGCAACGAGCCGCCGGTATTCGACATCCTGTTCTGGAACAACGACACCACCCGCTTGCCGGCGGCGTTCCATGGCGACCTGATCGAACTGTTCAAAAACAACCCACTGGTACGCCCCAACGCTCTGGAAGTGTGCGGCACGCCTATCGACCTCAAGCAGGTCACCGCCGATATCTATTCCCTGGCCGGCACCAACGACCACATCACGCCGTGGCAGTCCTGCTACAAGTCAGCGCAGTTGTTCGGTGGCAAGGTCGAGTTTGTGCTGTCCAGCAGTGGGCATATCCAGAGCATCCTCAACCCGCCGGGCAACCCCAAGGCGCGTTACCAGACCAGCGAGGGCTTGGCCGGCAGTGCGCTGGAGTGGCAGGAAGATGCGACCAAGCACACCGATTCGTGGTGGCTGCATTGGCAGGTGTGGCAGGCGGAACGGGCGGGGAAACTGAAAAAAGCCCCGACGACATTAGGCAATAAAACCTATGCCGCCGCCGAAGCGGCGCCGGGTACCTATGTACATGAACGCTAGGCATTCTTGTGATTGAAATGAGATCAGATGTGGGAGCTGGCTTGCCTGCGATAGCAATGGGCCTGCTCACTAATCGCGGCCTGAAAGAATGCCATCGCAGGCAAGCCAGCTCCCACACTGACCGAGTTCCTACAGACCAATAGCACCACTTCACAGGGCTTGAGCATGCCGCAACCGTTCATCTTCCGTACCATCGACCTGGATGGCCAGACCATCCGCACGGCGGTGCGTCCGGGCAAGCCGCACTTGACGCCCCTGCTGATCTTCAACGGCATCGGCGCCAACCTTGAGCTGGTGTTTCCGTTCGTCCAGGCCCTGGACCCGGACCTGGAAGTGATCGCCTTCGACGTGCCCGGCGTGGGCGGTTCCTCGACGCCGAACCGGCCCTACCGTTTCCCCGGCCTGGCCAAGCTCACCGCACGCATGCTCGACTACCTGGACTACGGCCAAGTGAACGCCGTGGGCGTGTCCTGGGGCGGCGCGCTGGCCCAGCAGTTCGCCTATGACTACCCCGAGCGCTGCAAGAAATTGATCCTGGCAGCCACCGCAGCCGGTGCCTTCATGGTGCCGGGCAAACCGAAAGTCTTGTGGCTGATGGCAAGCCCCAGGCGTTATATCCAACCGTCCCATGTGGTGCGCATTGCGCCGATGATTTATGGCGGCTCGTTCCGCCGTGATTCCAAACTGGCCGCCGAACACGCCAGCAAAGTGCGCTCGGCCGGCAAGCTGGGTTACTACTGGCAGTTGTTTGCCGGGTTGGGCTGGACCAGCATTCACTGGCTGCACAAGATCCGCCAGCCCACCCTGGTGCTGGCCGGCGACGATGACCCGCTGATCCCGCTGGTCAACATGCGCCTGCTCGCCTGGCGCATCCCCAATGCACAGTTGCACATCATCGATGACGGCCACCTGTTCCTGATCACCCGGGCCGAAGCCGTGGCGCCGATCATCATGAAGTTTCTCGAAGAGGAGCGCCTGCGCGCCGTGATACATCCGCGACCGGCGGTGTGAAGGAACACACCACCGCGCAACTTGCCAGGAACCGACTATGGTTCTGGATTGGCGTGCCTGCTTGATGTCTTGACGAAGGAGTGTTGGCTCATGCGAGAAAGACCCGTGACGAACCCGGCGCCCACCCCCGCTACGTTCATCAACGCACAAAATGCGATCACCGGCCTGCGTGGCCGGGACTTGCTGTCGACCCTGCGTACCGTGGCCGCGCATGGCCTGCGCAACCCGGTGCACACCGCCCGCCACGCCCTGGCCCTGAGCGGCCAACTGGGCCGCGTGCTGCTGGGTGAGACCGTGCACGAACCCAACCCCAGGGACCATCGCTTCAGCGACCCCACCTGGAAGCTCAACCCGCTGTACCGCCGCAGCTTGCAAGCCTATCTGAGCTGGCAAAAACAGACACGGCAGTGGATCGATGACAGCGCCCTCAGTGACGATGATCGCGCCCGCGCGCAGTTCGCCTTCGCCCTGCTCAACGATGCCGTGTCCCCTTCCAACACCCTGCTCAACCCGCTGGCGATCAAGGAGTTGCTCAACTCCGGCGGCAACAGCGTAGTGCGTGGCGTGAGTAATTTGTTCGAAGACCTGCTGCACAACAACGGTTTGCCGCGCCAGGTCAGCAAGCACGCTTTCGAAGTGGGCAAGACCGTGGCGACCACGCCCGGTTCGGTGGTGTTTCGCAATGAGCTGCTGGAGCTGATCCAATACAAGCCCATGAGCGAAAAACAGTACGCCAAGCCACTGCTGGTGGTGCCGCCGCAAATCAACAAGTACTACATCTTCGACCTGAGCCCGGCCAACAGCTTTGTGCAATACGCGCTCAAAAACGGCCTGCAGACCTTTATGGTCAGCTGGCGTAACCCGGACGTGCGGCATCGCGAATGGGGCCTGTCCACCTACGTGGCGGCGCTGGAGGAAGCGCTCAACGTGTGCCGGGCCATCACCGGCGCCCGCGAGGTCAACCTGATGGGCGCCTGCGCTGGCGGCCTGACCATCGCCGCGCTGCAAGGCCACCTGCAAGCCAAGCGCCAGTTGCGGCGCATCTCCAGCGCCAGTTACCTGGTGAGCCTGCTGGACAGCCAGATCGACAGCCCCGCAACCTTGTTCGCCGATGAGCAAACCCTGGAGGCCGCCAAGCGCCGCTCCTACCAGCAAGGCGTGCTGGATGGTCGCGACATGGCCAAGGTGTTTGCCTGGATGCGCCCAAACGACCTGATCTGGAATTACTGGATCAACAATTACCTGCTGGGCAAGGAACCGCCGGCATTCGACATCCTGTACTGGAACAACGACAACACCCGCCTGCCCGCCGCCTTGCACGGCGACCTGCTGGACTTCTTCAAGCACAACCCCCTGAGCCATCCCGGTGGGCTGGAGGTGTGCGGCACGCCCATCGACTTGCGCAAGGTCGCGGTGGACAGCTTCAGCGTGGCCGGGATCAACGATCACATCACCCCGTGGGATGCGGTGTACCGCTCCACGCAACTGCTGGGTGGCGAGCGGCGCTTTGTGCTGTCCAACAGCGGGCATATCCAGAGCATCCTCAACCCGCCGGGCAACCCCAAGGCCAACTACGTCGAGAACCCCAAGCTGAGCAGCGACCCGCGCGCCTGGTATTACGACGCCCAGCACGTCGAGGGCAGTTGGTGGCCGCAGTGGCTGGAGTGGGTGCAAAAACGCTCCGGTGTACAACGCGAAACTCTCACCGCCCTGGGCAACCAGAATTACCCACCGATGGAAGCGGCGCCGGGCACTTACGTGCGGGTGCGCTGAGCTCAGCGATCAACTTTAAGAAGACTGGATGAAGACCCGCGACCGTATCCTTGAATGTGCCCTGCAGTTGTTCAACCACAAGGGCGAACCGAACGTATCGACCATGGAGGTGGCCAATGAAATGGGGATCAGCCCCGGCAACCTCTACTATCACTTCCACGGCAAGGAGCCCTTGGTGCTCGGGTTGTTCGAGCGTTTTCAGTGTGAGCTGGCGCCACTGCTGGACCCTCCCGCCGATGCGCAACTGGAGGCCGAGGATTACTGGCTGTTCCTGCACCTGATTGTCGAGCGCATGGCCCACTACCGCTTCCTGTTCCAGGACCTGTCGAACCTGGCCGGGCGCTTGCCCAAGCTGGCCAAGGGGATCCGTCACTTGCTCACGGCGCTCAAGCGCACATTGGCGTCATTGCTTGCGCGGTTGAAGGCGGCTGGGCAACTGGTCAGTGATACCCAGGCGTTGGGGCAACTGGTGGAGCAGATCACCCTGACGTTGCTGTTTTCCCTGGATTACCAACGGATTCTGGACCGTGAAGGTGAAGTGCGGGTGGTGGTGTACCAGATCATGATGCTGGTGGCGCCGCATCTGCTGCCGACGGCGCGGCAGGCGACCGAGAAGTTCGCCTTGAAGTACCTGGATGACGTTGATTAAACATGTAGGAGCGAGCTTGCTCGCGAAAAACGTCAACGATAACGGGGGCTTCCTGAAT
>NZ_SMOF01000001.1:609890-616977 GCF_018135665.1 Pseudomonas sp. B2021 | reverse complement strand
ATTCAGGAAGCCCCCGTTATCGTTGAAGTTTTTCGCGAGCAAGCTCGCTCCTACAAAAATGGGGCATGCGGCGTTTTTCAGGCTTGCATAAAAAACGCCCGATCTTCGCAGACCGGGCGTTTTTTTGTGTCCCGTAGAAATCAGGACTGACTGGATGGCGTCGGGGTAGCCGGCGTAGCAGTCGGGGTAGCAGCCGCGTGCGTCGGTGCGGACACCGAATTGGCGGTAGAAGCGGCCGGTGCTGGCGCCGTGGCTGGCTTGGCCGTTGCGGCGGGCTTTGCGGCTGCCGGTTTTTTCGCTACCGCAGGCTTTTTGGCCGCGGCAGGTTTGGCCGCAGGTTTCGCAGCGGCGGGCTTGGCAGCAGGTTTAGCAGCAGCGGTTTTAGCCGCAGGTTTGGCAGCCGGTTTAGCTGCAGGTTTCGCGGCGGCTTTAGCGGCCACTGGCTTAGCGGCAGGCTTGGTAGCCGGTTTGGCCGCAGCGGTTTTAGCCGCTGGCTTGGCCGCAGGTTTCGCAGCGGCTTTGGCTGGCGCTTTCGCAGCGGGTTTTGCAGCCGGCTTGGCGGCGGCTTTAACCAGCGGCTTGGCGGCAGTTTTGGCGGCGGGTTTTGCAGCGGCGGTTTTAGCTGCTGGTTTGGCCGCCGGTTTTGCTGCAGGCTTGGCGGCGGCGATCTTGGCGGGAGCCGCTTTGGCGCCGGTGAGTTTTTCGATTTGCTTGGTCAAGGTATCGACCTTGCTGTGCAGCGCCTTCAACTCCGCCTTGCTCGGTACGCCCAGTCGCGAAATAGCACTGTTGAGGCGTTTGTCGAAAGTCTCTTCCAACTTGCCCCAGGTATCCGAAATGCTCGACTTGGCGGAACCCGCGCTCGCCTTGGCAGCGTCGACTTTTTTACCAACCGTGCTCTTGGTCAACTTCTCGGCTTTCTCGCCGTCTTTAACCAGGGTCTCGAAGAGTTTGCTGCCGTCACTGTCGATCTTCGAGTACACGCCTAAACCAGCGAGCCAGATTTTGCGGGAATATTCTTCAACTTTCCCGACCCACGAGCTGCCTTCTTTCTGAGTAGTCTTTTTAACAGCCATCCCGATGTCTCCTTAGTGTTTACGCGCGACACGTTCGAGCAATGCCGTCAGCTCTTCGAGCTTAGCAGAGAGTGTCTCCACGTCATGTTTAGACGCAATGCCGATCCGATTCAAGGCACTGGCGACACGAGTATCAAAAGCTTTTTCAACTTTATCCAGTTGAACTTCAACCAGGCCTTTGACGCCGGAGACGTTACTCTTTACTTGGTCAATCTGACTGTTGGCGGCATCAAGTTGTTCAACTACAACTTTTTTACCTTTACTTTCAACACGTTGACCGCTTCTAACGAGTTCCTTGAAGTACTCGCCGCCCTCGCTGCCGACCTTGGCGTAGGCACCAAGACCCGCCAGCCAGATCTTGCGGGCATAGCTTTTAACCTCATTCAGGGGGGTGGTCTGAACGTCGATTTTTTTCTTCAAAATAACTTTGGCCATGGTGCACCTCACACAGGATTGGGTGGCGGACGGCCCGCAAGAGTTGAGGGCTTGGGCACAAAGTAGGGTTTAAAATTAGAATCAGCACCCTAAGCACAGCCCTATCAGGCCAGGGCCTTATCCAGGGCTTTTTCGATTTCGGACTTGATCGTGCCACTCATGGCCGACATCAACAGGCCAAGTTCCACATCAATGCGCAGCGAATCATCGGCCACCCACACCGTGCCTTTAACCCCGGAGCGCTTGAGCTTCAGGGTGTCGCCAGCCCATGAAAACTCCACGCCATATTTATCCTCGAGTTTGCGCGCCAATAGCTCAGCCTTGGCCCGCGCCTGTTCTTTTCCCAGGGTGTGTTCACGCTCAACGGTAATACGGGCCATTGCAATGACTCCTCTTTATAACGACTCAGAACACCCGCCATGCGGCAAAAGGTCTCGATGAGCGCCTATCTTACCTGCAGCCTTGCCAAGACAAAGTAGGCCTTGGGGATTATCATGTCCCGCATTCTCTTTTGGTGACAGCGATATGACTGATCAGCGCAAAGGCAGCGATGCCGAACCCACCACTCACTTCGGCTTCAAGAACGTCCCGGAAAGCCAAAAGGCGGAAAAAGTCGCTGAGGTGTTCCACTCCGTGGCGGCCAAGTACGACCTGATGAACGACGTGCTCTCCGGCGGCATGCACCGCCTGTGGAAGCGCTTCACCATCGAGTTGTCGGGCGTACGCACCGGCAACCGGGTGCTGGACATCGCCGGTGGCACAGGCGACCTGGCGGCCAAGTTCTCCAAGCTGGTTGGCCCCACCGGCCAGGTGGTATTGGCCGATATCAACGGCTCGATGCTCAAGGTTGGCCGCGACCGCCTGCTCGACAAAGGCGTGGCCGGCAATATCGAATTCGTCCAGGCCGACGCTGAGAAGCTGCCGTTCCCGGACAACCATTTCGACTGCGTGACCATCGCCTTCGGCCTGCGTAACGTGACCCACAAGGAGGACGCGATCCGCTCGATGCTGCGCGTGCTCAAGCCAGGTGGCCGCCTGTTGGTGCTGGAGTTCTCCAAGCCGACCAACGCGCTGATGTCCAAGGTCTACGACACGTACTCCTTCGCCTTCATGCCGTTGATGGGCAAGTTGATCACCAACGATGCCGAGAGCTACCGCTACCTGGCCGAGTCGATCCGCATGCACCCGGACCAGGAAACCCTGAAGTCGATGATGGTGGAGGCCGGTTTCGACCGCGTGACCTACCACAACATGACGTCCGGCATCGTCGCCCTGCACCGCGGCATCAAGCCCTGATGCTGCTGCAAGGTCTTCTCGCCAGCGTCGAGCACGGCCTCAACCGTGTCCTGCGCCTGGACAGCACTGCCCTGGCGCGGCTCGCGCACCTGACCGGCAAAGTCATTGCCGTCGATTGCCGCAGCCCCGTCTTGCAGCTGTTTATCCTGCCCAGCGATGAAGGCCTGCTGCTCGCCACCCAATGGGCCGCCCAAGCCGATTGCACCTTGCGTGCGCCGGCCTCCAGCCTGTTGCACCTGGCGCTGAGCCGCAACAAGACTGCCATCCTCCACAGCCCCGAAGTGGAACTGGAAGGCGACAGCGCGGTGCTGATGGACCTGGCCGCCGTGCTGCAAGACCTGGAGCTGGACTGGGAATACGAACTGTCGCGCTGGATCGGCCCCGTCGCCACCCAGTTGATCAGCGGGCACCTGCGCAGCCGCTCGCGCTGGTACCAGCAAGGGTTCGCCAGCCTCAACCAGAACCTCGCCGAATACCTGAGCGAAGAATCGCGCACCCTGGTCGGGCAACGGGAAGCGCAAGCGCGCTTTCGCGAACTCGACAAGGCCAAAATCGACCTGGAACGCCTCGAGGCCCGCTTCGAGCGCTTGAGCCGTTCCCTTGATCCAAGCGATAACGCATGAAGCTGCTCGCCGTCCGCCGTTTGTTTCGTATCCAGCGCGTCGTAATCCGCTACCGTCTCGATGACCTGCTGTTTGCCCTGCCTTTGCCGTGGTTTTTGCTGGCGGTGCGTTATGTGCTGCCATGGCGCTGGTTCCCGCGCAAGCCGTCGCCGTTGAGCCGTGGTGCGAGCCTGCGCCTGGCGTTGCAGGATTTGGGGCCGATCTTTATCAAGTTCGGGCAGATCCTCTCCACCCGCCGCGACCTGTTGCCCGAAGACATCGCCGACGAGCTGATGCTGCTGCAAGACCGCGTGCCGCCGTTCGACTCGCAGCAGTCGATGGCGCTGATCGAAGAACAGCTGGGCCAGAAGATCAGCGAGGTGTTCAGCCGCTTCGACGTCGAGCCCCTGGCCTCGGCGTCGGTGGCACAAGTGCACGCCGCGCAACTCAAGACCGGCGAAGAAGTGGTGGTGAAAGTCATTCGCCCAGGCCTCAAGCCGATCATCGGCCAGGACCTAGCGTGGCTGTTTGTCCTCGCCCGCGCGGCCGAACGTTTCTCCGCCGATGCGCGCCTGCTGCACCCGGTGGACGTGGTCGCCGACTACGAAAAAACCATCTACGACGAACTCGACCTGCTGCGCGAGGCGGCCAACGCCAGCCAATTGCGGCGCAACTTCGAAGGCTCGCAACTGCTGTACGTGCCGCAGGTGTATTGGGACTGGTGCCGCCCCAAAGTGCTGGTGATGGAGCGCATCTACGGCGTGCAGGTCACTGACCTTGCGACCCTGGCCGACCAGCGCACCGACATGAAGATGCTGGCCGAGCGCGGCGTGGAGATTTTCTTCACCCAGGTGTTCCGCGACAGTTTCTTCCACGCCGACATGCACCCGGGCAACATCTTCGTCAGCACCGTCAACCCGTGGAGCCCGCAGTACATCGCCATCGACTGCGGCATCGTCGGCAGCCTCACCCCCGAAGACCAGGATTACCTGGCGCGCAACCTGTTTGCCTTCTTCAAGCGCGACTACCGTCGTGTGGCGCAGTTGCACATTGATTCGGGCTGGGTGCCGGCGGAAACCAAGCTCAATGAATTTGAAGCGGCGATCCGCACGGTGTGTGAGCCGATCTTCGAAAAACCGTTAAAAGATATTTCCTTCGGCCAGGTGCTGATGCGCCTGTTCCAGACCGCGCGGCGCTTCAATATGGAAGTGCAGCCGCAACTGGTGCTGTTGCAAAAGACCCTGCTGAACATCGAAGGCCTGGGCCGCCAGCTGTACCCGGACCTCGATTTGTGGAACACCGCGCAACCCTTTCTGGAACGCTGGATGCGCGAGCGCATGAGCCCCAAAACCATGCTGGGCAACCTGCACAGCCAGTTCGAACAGCTGCCGCACCTGGCCAACATGACCCGCGACCTGCTGGAGCGCATGTCCCAGCCCCACGCCAAGGACCCAGAGCCACCGTGGCGCAAGCGCAAGGACGATTGGTTCCTGCGCCTGCTCGGCGCCGCGCATCTGGTGGGCGGGGTGATGCTGGCGATCGGCGGGCCATTGAACCAACTGGGCCACTGGCCAGCCGGCATTATGGTCGCCGTGGGTGTTTATCTGATCGTGCGTCGATAGCCAATCCGGTTATACACTGTCGCAAATTGCCGGAGCCGAACATGAAAGACTGGCTGGATGAGATCAAGTGGGACAGTGACGGCCTGGTGCCGGCCATTGCCCAGGACTACAAGACCGGGCGCGTGCTGATGATGGCCTGGATGAATCGCGAGGCCCTGAGCCTCACCGCCGCCGAGCAGCGCGCCATCTACTGGTCACGTTCGCGTGGCAAACTGTGGCGCAAGGGCGAAGAATCCGGACATGTGCAGACCCTGCACGAGCTGCGCCTGGACTGCGATGCCGACGTGGTGATCCTCAAGGTCGAACAGATCGGCGGCATCGCCTGCCACACTGGCCGCCACAGTTGCTTCTATCGCGTGTTCGAGAATGGCGAATGGAAGGTTGTGGAGCCGGTGCTCAAAGACCCGCACGCCATCTACCCAGCAGGACACTGAACATGAGCGATACCCTGAACCGTGTGGCCCAGGTGCTGGAAGACCGCAAAGGCGCGGATGCCGACAGTTCCTACGTCGCCAGCCTGTACCACAAGGGCCTGAACAAGATTCTGGAAAAGCTCGGCGAAGAATCCGTCGAGACCATCATTGCGGCCAAGGACGCGCAAATCAGCGGTGATTACAGCGATGTAATCTATGAGACCGCAGACTTGTGGTTCCATAGCCTGGTGATGCTCGCCCAACTGGGGCAGCACCCACAGGCCGTGCTGGATGAACTGGACCGTCGCTTCGGCTTGTCCGGGCACGCCGAGAAGGCCTCGCGCCCGTCCGCCTGAATAACTAAGACTTGAGGATTTGAAGCATGGGCATTTTTGACTGGAAACACTGGATCGTCATTCTGGTGGTGGTGGTATTGGTGTTCGGCACCAAGAAACTCAAGAACCTGGGCACCGACGTGGGCGAGTCGATCAAGGGTTTTCGCAAAGCCATGAACGATGATGAAAAGCCAGCCGAGCCAAGCGCCAACCCGGTGCCACCGGCCCAGCCTGTTCACCCGCAGGCCACCCAGCCGATCACCGAACGCCGTACCTTCGACGTTCAGGCTGAAAAGGTCCAAGAGCCGACCCGCAAAGACTCGTGAGCACTGACTAATGTTTGGTATCAGCTTCTCTGAACTGCTGCTCGTCGGCCTGGTGGCCCTGCTGGTACTGGGGCCGGAGCGCCTGCCCGGTGCCGCACGCACCGCCGGCTTGTGGATCGGGCGTCTAAAACGCAGTTTCAACGCGATCAAACAGGAAGTTGAACGGGAAATCGGTGCCGACGAAATCCGTCGGCAATTGCACAACGAACACATCCTCTCGTTGGAGCAGGAAGCCCGCAAGATTCTGTCCCCGGTGCAAGAGCCGGCCAAGCCGGTCACGCCGGTGGCCGAGCACAGCATCGCGCCAGCCCCTGTGGCCGACGCTGCTCCTGCAGCGCCCGCCCCAACGACGCCCGCGCCGACGCCCGTTGCGTCGCCCGCACCCCATGACCCTACATTGCCGCCGCGAGCCCCATGAGCGCTGATAAACCGGAAAACGACCAGCATATGCCGCTGGTCTCGCACCTCACCGAGCTGCGTACCCGCCTGCTGCGTTGCGTGGCGGCGATCTTCATCATCTTTGCCGGGCTGTTCGCCTTTACCCAGCAGATCTACACCTTCGTCTCGACGCCCCTGCGCCAGTACCTGCCGGCCGGCGCGACGATGATTGCCACCGATGTGTCGTCGCCGTTCCTGACGCCGTTGAAGCTGACCATGATGGTCTCGCTGTTCCTGGCGATCCCGGTGATCTTGCATCAGATCTGGGGTTTTATCGCACCGGGCCTGTACAAGCACGAGAAGCGCATCGCCGTGCCGTTGCTGGTATCGAGCATCCTGCTGTTCTACACCGGCATGGCCTTCGCCTACTTCCTGGTGTTCCCGCTGATCTTCAAGTTCTTCGCCGCTGCCACCCCGGCTGGTGTGGAAATGATGACTGATATCACCAGCTACCTCGATTTCGTGATGACGCTGTTCTTCGCCTTTGGCGTGGCGTTCGAAATCCCGGTGGCGGTGGTGTTGCTGGTGTGGATCGGCGTGGTCG
>NZ_SMOF01000001.1:490634-609850 GCF_018135665.1 Pseudomonas sp. B2021 | reverse complement strand
GATCGGCGTGGTCGACGTCAAGTACCTGAAGAAGATCCGCCCGTACGTGATCATCGGCTGCTTCGTGGTCGGCATGATCCTCACGCCGCCGGACATATTCTCCCAGACCTTGCTGGCCGTGCCGATGTGGATGCTGTTCGAAGTGGGCATCCTGTTCAGCGGCTTGATCAGCAAGCGTGGCGAACACCCGGATGACGCGCCTGTCGACGACGACCAGCCGCCAGCGACCCAGCCGTGAACCTGCTGCTGCTCGAAGAGGCCGACTTTATCGCGGCCGACCGCGTCGTGCTGCGTGATCGGCGCCTGGTGCATATGCAGGAGGTTCACCGCGCCGCCGTCGGCGACACCCTGCGCGTGGGCCGCATTGGCGGGCTGATGGGCAATGCCCAATTGCTGCGCCTGGAAGCCGCCGAAGCCGAACTGCAAGTGAGCTTCGACCAACCGCCGCCGAGCAAACTGCCCCTGACCTTGCTGCTGGCCCTGCCCCGCCCGAAGATGCTACGCCGGGTGCTGCAAACAGTGGCGGCCATGGGCGTGCCCAAGGTGGTATTGGTCAACAGTTACCGGGTGGAAAAAAGCTTCTGGCAAACCCCGTTCCTGGAGCCTGAAGCGGTGCGCGAGCAACTGATCCTCGGCCTGGAGCAAGCGCGGGACACGCTGCTGCCCGAGATCATTATCGAGAAACGCTTCAAGCCATTTGTCGAAGACCGGCTGCCGGCCATGGCGACTGGCACTCTGGGCCTGATCGGCCATCCGGGCGATTACCCGGCCTGCCCTCGAGCCCTGGAAGAACCGGTAACCCTGGCGATCGGCCCGGAAGGCGGCTGGATTCCCTATGAAGTGGACCTGCTGACCAAGGCCGGTTTGCAGCCGGTGCAGTTGGGTGCGCGTATTTTGCGCGTCGAAACCGCCGTAACGGCCCTGCTCGCCCGCCTGTTCTAACCCCCCGACTGATCGTTCCCACGCTCTAGTGATCGGGTGATCGTTCCCACGCTCTGCGTGGGAATGCCGCTCAGGACGCTCTGCGTCCGCCCTTGTGACGCAGAGCGTCACGCCATTCATTCCCACGCAGAGCGTGGGAACGATCACCAGAGCGTGGGAACGATCAAGTATCCCCGTGCGTTGCCGATAGCCTTTGAATAAGTCCAAGCCTTGTTCCAGGGGAGTTCGCAGCATGTATCGTTGGTTAGCCGAGAAGTTGGGGAATGTAAGCGTCAACCGCAAGCTGAGTGTGGGCTTTGGCCTGGTGTTGCTCCTGACGCTGTTGATCACCTTTACCGGCTGGACCGGCCTGGGGGATGTGATCAGCCGCGGCGACAAGCTGGGATTCATTTCCAGCCTCAATGGCCTGACCAAAGACCTGCGCCTGGCACGTCTGGACTTCGACATGCGCCGTGGCGAGCAAGGCACGGACAAGGTCGACGGCCTGCTCGCCCACCTCGACAGCGGCCTGAAGACCGCGTCCGAGCTGATCGAGCAACCTGACGACAAAGCCCTGGTCGAGCAACAGCAGGAAGCCTTGAACCAATACAAAAAGGCCTTCGCCGCCATGGTCCAGGCGGGTCTCAAGCGTGAGGGCGCGCGCAGCAAACTCGGCGACACTGCCGACAATGCCGTCGCCAAGATCAACGAAATCGAAAAAGCCCTGCTGCAAGGTGACAGCGTTGCCCAGTTCAACAGCGTGGTCGAGCAGAGCAAGCTGATCCAGCAATCGCGCTTTCAGGTACGCGGCTACACCTACAGCGGCAAGGTCGAAGCCGAGCAACCGGCCCTGGATGCCATCGACAACGCCCTGAAGAAAATCACCGAGCTGCAAGGCCAGTTGCCTGCGCAATACCAGGCCAATCTGCAAGAAGCCGGGGCATCACTGCAAGCCTACCGCGCCGCTGTCAGCCAGTATCGCGATTCCCAGATCGCCAGCGCGGCTGCGCTGAAGACCATGATCGCCCAAGGCGACATCCTGCTGGGCCACAGCGAAAAGCTCACCGTCTCCCAGACCGCCGTGCGTGACGCAGATGCCGCGCAAGCCAAATACTTGTTGCTGCTTGCCACCGTGCTGGCGCTGATCGTCGGCATCTTCGCGGCCTGGGCCATTACCCGCCAGATCGTCATCCCGCTGAACCAGACCCTCAAAGTCGCCGAGCGCGTAGCCTCCGGCGACCTGAGCCACAACCTGGAATCGGGTCGCCAGGACGAACTGGGCCAATTGCAGCGCGCCATGCAAAGCATGACCGTGGGCCTGCGTGAGTTGATCGGCGGGATCAGCGACGGCGTCACCCAGATCGCCAGCGCCGCCGAGCAGTTATCAGCCGTGACCGAACAAACCAGCGCCGGGGTCAACAGCCAAAAGGTCGAGACCGACCAGGTGGCCACCGCCATGAACGAAATGGCCGCCACCGTGCAGGAAGTGGCGCGCAACGCCGAAGAGGCCTCGGAAGCCGCCGTGGCTGCCGACCAGCAAGCCCGTGAAGGCGACCAGGTGGTGGGGGAAGCCATCGCCCAGATCGAGCGCCTGGCCACCGAAGTGGGTAATTCCACGGTGGCCATGGGTGAACTCAAGCGCGAAAGCGACAAGATCGGCAGTGTGCTCGACGTGATCAAATCCGTGGCCCAACAGACCAACCTGCTGGCCCTTAACGCCGCCATCGAGGCGGCGCGTGCCGGTGAAGCCGGGCGTGGCTTTGCCGTGGTGGCCGATGAAGTACGCAGCCTGGCCCAGCGCACGCAGAAGTCCACCGAAGAGATCGAAGAGCTGATCGTCGGCCTGCAAAGCGGTACCCAGCAGGTGGCAACCATCATGGACAACAGCCGCGGGCTGACCGAGAGCAGTGTTGAGCTGACGCGCCGCGCCGGCCACGCGCTGGGCAATATCACCCGCACCGTCTCGACCATCCAGGCGATGAACTCGCAGATTGCCACCGCCGCCGAGCAGCAAAGCGCCGTGGCTGAAGAGATCAACCGCAGCGTGTTGAATGTGCGCGACATCTCCGAGCAAACCTCGTCGGCCAGCGAAGAAACTGCGTCCTCCAGTGCCGAACTGGCGCGCCTGGGGATCTACCTGCAGACCCTGGTCGGGCGCTTCCGAGTCTGAATTACCCTACGCGGCGGCTTACCAAAGCCGCCGCATCTTGTGAAATTTCCTACGCAGTTATCAGCCCTCCACAGGCCCGAATCGAATTAGCGTTGCAGGTGTCGCGAAACGCTTTCTCTGATTCGGAGGTTCACCATGTTTTCTCGGCTGACCCGCGTGCTGGTCAATGCCAGCGTCCGCCTCAAACTCGCCCTGGGGTTTGGCCAAGTGCTGATCCTCAGCTTCCTGATTGCCGCTACGGGCTGGCAAGCCTTGAACGCCGTGCTTTACCGATCCGACAGTCTGACGACCCTGGGGCAACTGGCGGTGGATGCCGAGGCCATGCGCGCCGACCGCATCGTGTACCGCACCCTCACAGACAGCGATAGCCTGGGCAAAATGGCCGCGAAGATTGAACGGATCGACCAGCACCTGGCCGCCCTTTCAAACCGCCTGAAAGACCCGACTGACGTGCAGCGACTCGAGGACGCCATGAGCCTCGCCAACGGCTTCAAGGCAGCTCTGGCGCAACTTCCGCCCTTGGTCGAGCAGCGCGAGCGCCTGCGCCCGGACCTGAAGAAAATTGCCCTGCAAGCCAGCGATACCCTCGCCCAATTTGCCAGTGACTTGCCTGACCAGAACGACGAAAAGGCTCTGGACGCCATCGAGCAACTGCGTCAAGCCATGGAGCTGGCCGAAGATCGAGCCCAGAGCCCCGCCTGGGCCGCGCAATCGCTGGCAACTTATGCAGAGACCCTCGGCAAGGCGCTTGACGCCCTGGAGATCGCGCAAGCGGCAGTCACAGCGCTGCCAGTCGACTCGGCACTGCTCAAGACCGACCTGGCCAATTATCGAGAGCAACTGACCAAGCTCAAGGAAGCCCAGCTCAACGTGGAAACCGTGCAAAACCGCTTCGAACAGCAACTCAATAACCTGCGTGAAAGCAGTAACCTGTTGAGCCAGAGCCAGAACGCCAAGCGTAACGACGAGGCGGACCACACCCGTACATTGCTGATCAGTGTGACGGTGGCGGCCCTGGCACTCGGCGCGCTGGCCGCCTGGTGGATTGCCCGGCAGATTGCGGTGCCACTGCGGGAAATCCTCAGCGCTGCCCACCGTGTTGCCGAGGGCGACCTTAGCCATGACATGCCAGTAGACCGTCGCGACGAACTCGGCCAGTTGCAGCAAAGCATCGGGCAAATGACCCGCAACCTGCGTAGCCTGATCAGCAGTATTGGTGACAGCGCCCGGCAGATCGCCGGCGCGGCCACGCAGTTATCCACGGTCACCGAGCAGACCCGCAACGGGCTCAACGAGCAGAAAGATGAAACCGACCAAGTGGCGACGGCAATGAATGAAATGCTCGCCACTGCCCAGGAAGTGGGGCGCCACGCCGAACGCGCCTCGGTGGCAGCCAATGAAGCCGACCAGCAGGCCGGCGCTGGTGAGCAGGTGGTCACCCAGGCCGTGGAGCAGATTGGCAACCTGGCCAGTGAAATGGCGCTGTCGGGCCGTGCGATGCTCGCGCTGCAACAGGAGAGCCAGAAGATTGCCAGTGTGCTGGACGTGATCAAATCCGTGTCTCAGCAGACCAACCTGCTGGCCCTGAACGCCGCCATCGAAGCGGCGCGCGCGGGCACTGCCGGCCAAGGGTTTGCGGTGGTCGCCGACGAAGTGCGCAGCCTGGCCCAACGCACCCAGGAATCGGCGGAGGAGATCGAAGGGCTGATCCTCGGCCTGCATAACGGCACCCAACAGGTGGCGGACATCATGGACAGCAGCCGCAACCTGACCGACAACAGCGTCGCCCTGACCCGCGACGCCGGCGACGCCCTGATCGCCATTGCCCGCACGGTCTCGGTTATCCAGGAAATGAACCCGCAGATCGCCGCCGCGGCGGAACAGCAAAGCGCGGTGGCCGAGGAGATCAATCGCAGTGTGTTGAAGGTGCGGGACGTGTCGGAACAGACCGCCGCCGCCAGCGAGGAAACAGCGGCGGCGAGTGTTCAGTTGACGCGGTTGAGCCTGGATTTGCAGACGCTGGTCGCCAAATTCAAGCTCTGAAACACCACCCCTGTAGGAGCGAGCTTGCTCGCGAAAAACCCAAGGCCGCCGCGTTCATTCAGGGTGCGTGGCGTTATCGTTGACGTTTTTCGCGAGCAAGCTCGCTCCTACAGTCATAGGACCTGGCGCAGGAAGGCTTGGGCGCGGGGGTCTTTTGGCGCATTGAAGAATTCGACCGGGGCGGCGTCTTCCAGCAGTTTGCCGTGGTCGAAAAACAACACCCGGTCTGCCACTTCCCGGGCAAAGCCCATCTCGTGGGTGACGCACACCATGGTCATGCCTTCCAGGGCCAAGGTCTTCATCACGTCCAGCACTTCACCGACCATTTCCGGGTCGAGGGCCGAGGTGGGCTCGTCAAACAGCATCACCTTGGGCTCCATCGCCAGGGCCCGGGCAATGGCGACGCGCTGCTGCTGGCCGCCAGACAGGCGCGATGGAAACTCGTGGGCCTTCTGCGCGATGCCGACCTTTTCCAACAGCGCCAGGGCCTTGGCCTCGCGCTCTGGCTTGCCGCGCTTGCGCACGACCTTTTGCGCCAGGCACAGGTTTTCCAGCACGGTCATGTGGGGGAACAGGTTGAAGTGCTGGAACACCATGCCCACTTCTCGGCGGTAGGCATTCACGTCGGTCTTCGGGTCGGCCAGTTGCAGGCCGTCGATGCTCACCGAACCCGAATCGAATTCCTCCAACCCATTAAGGCAGCGCAGGAAGGTGGACTTGCCGGAGCCCGAGGGGCCGATCACCACCAGCACCTCGCCCTTGGCCACTTGAGTGGTGACATGATCCACCGCGCGCACCACTTGCCCACGGGTATCGAAGACTTTTACCAGATCGCGCACTTCAATCACTTTGGGCGAGCCTCCGCTCAAGCCGGCTGGCCATCTTCGACAGCGGCAGGTTGATCAGCAGGTACAAGCCCGCCACACAGAACAGGATTTCAAATGGCGAGAACGAGGTGGTGATCACCTCGCGGCCGCTCTTGAGCAACTCGGTAATCGCGATCACCGACACCAGGGACGTGTCCTTGACCAGGCTGATAAATTGCCCGGCCAGTGGTGGCAACACGCGCTTGAACGCCTGCGGCAATACCACATGGCGCATCGACTGGCTGGCGCTCAAGCCCAGGGAGCGTGCAGCTTCGTCCTGGCCTCGGGTGATGGACTGCACGCCGGCGCGCACGATTTCTGCCACGTAGGCACCGGTGAACAACGACAGCGCGGCGATCCCGGCGAACTCCCGGGACAGGTTGAGCACCGTGCCGATAAAGAAATAGAAAATGAAGATCTGCACCAGCAGCGGCGTACCGCGCACCAGCTCGACGTAGATCGTCGACAGGTCGCGCAAGGTGGGGTTTTTCGACAGCCGGCACAGCCCGGTCGCCAAGCCAATCGCCAAGCCCAGGATGCCGGACACTACCGACAGCCACAATGTGGTCCACAAGCCCCACATCAACGGCCCCAGTGCCCATTGCCGGGTCACGCCGACCACATCGCCTTCAGCCACATCGTCGCCGCGTGCCACTTGCAGGCTGTTATCGGCAACCGTGAGCTTTTGCTCGACCCCGGCGTCGTTGCGCAGGGTGACTTCGGCCGTATCGCCGTTGCGCACCAGTTCGACCACGGTGGAAATATCCGCGGCGCGCTGGGAGGTCTCGGCTTGATAGGCGAAGTACTGTGGGACGCGGTTCCAGCGCCACTCGTAGGACATCAACGAGGTGGCGTAATACAAGGCACCCGCCAGGCCGACCAGCACGACCACCGTCAGCAGGTGCCAGGGCCATTGGGCTTTTTTCTGTTTCATTTCACTTTCCGCATAGGTGTCGCCTGATAGGCCGCCATCGCGGGCAAGCCCGCTCCCACAGGTTGATGTGTGAATACAGTCAAATGTGGGAGCTGACTTGCCTGCGATACAGGCAACTCGGTGTCAGGCCTTATTCCATGTCCTTGAGCCACTCGGAGCTCTTGAACCACTTGTCATGGATGCGATCGTAGGTGCCGTCGTTACGGATCTGGTGCAGGAAGTTGTTGATGAAGTTGATGCTGTCGTAATCGCCTTTCTTCAAACCGAACGCCAGGGGTTCAAAGGTGAAGGGTTCGTCCAGGAACACCAGCTTGCCGTTACCGACTTTTTTCTCGGCCACCACGTTGTACGGCGCGTCGTAGACGAAGGCGTCAGCCTTGCCGTTGACCACGTCGAGCACGCCTTCCTGCTCGTTGTCGTAGCCGTGGTACTTGGCTTTGGAGATCAGCTTTTTGGCAACCATTTCACCGGTGGTGCCGAGCTTGGAGGTCAGGCGATATTTCTCGTCGTTCAGGTCTTTGTAGGACTTGATGGTGCCTTCCAGCTCCTTGCGGATCAGCAGCGTCTGGCCGACCACGATGAAGGGTTCGCTGAAGTTCAGGCGCAGGTTGCGTTCCTGGGTCAGGGTCATGCCGCTGCCAATCATGTCGAACTTGCCGGTCAGGAAGGCCGGGATGATGCCGTCGTAGCCGGTGGACACCAGCTCCAGCTTGACGCCCATGGACTTGGCCATGGCCTTGAGGATGTCGACTTCGAAACCGATGATTTCACCGCGCTTGTCGGTCATCTCGAACGGCATGTAGGTAGGGTCCATGCCGACTTTCAACGTGCCGCGCTTGACCGCCTCATCAATGGCGCCGGCCTGTGCCACGGTGGCAGCGACCAGCGCGGTGACGCCAAGCATCAGCATCGAAAGATACTTTTTCATCATCAAGACCCCTGAACGATTCTTATAAAGTGGGCGCACGAGAGGGCTGCGCCATTTCGGGGAGCGATCCTAACCCACTCGTTGTCCGCCACAAAGGTTTCACCGGTAAATGTTATCGGTGTGTGTCGGAAAACACTGACAGCGGCCCGGAGAAGCGCAGGCGCAGACGCTTCAGCGCGGCCTCTCGATCAGGGGTTGATGTGTAAGCAGTTATGACGATCAGTCGATCTCGGCGATCCAGGCCGTGTCCCTTAACCACTTGTCATGCAGGCGATCGTAGGTGCCGTCCTGGGCGATCTGGTTGAGGAAGTGGTTGATCCAATTGAGGCTGTCGTAATCACCTTTTTTCAGGCCAAACGCCAAGGGCTCAAAGGTGAAGGGTTGTTCCAGCGCCAACAACGCGCTGTTCTGCGGCCGAGTCATTGCGATCAGGTTGTAGGGGGCATCATGGATAAAAGCATCGGCCTTGCCTTCTAAAACCTGCCGCACGCCTTCTTCCGGGTTGGCCACACTGCTGAGCCGCGCAGATACGAGAAAGCGCTGTGCCGCGGCTTCGCCGGTGGTGCCTTGGGTAGCAACAACGCGGTAACTGGCGTCGTCCAGTTCTTCAATACTGGCGACCAGCCCGCCCAGGCGCGGATGCAGCAACACTGTCTGGCCCACCACGATAAACGAGTCACTGAAGTTGAGCTTGAGGTTGCGCTCTTGAGTGACCGTCATGCCGCTGCCAATCAGATCAAACTTGTTCGCCAATAGCCCTGGCAGTAAGTCTGTGTAGGGCACCGCTACCAATTCAAGTTCTACGCCCAGCGCGCGGCTCATGGCGTGGAGCAAGTCAATTTCAAAGCCGACGATGCGTCCCTGCTTATCGAGCATTTCGAACGGCACGTTATTGGGGGTGGTGCCGACTTTAAGTACGCCACGGCGCACAGCGTTGTCCAGCGCGCCCGCGTAAAGCAGGCCTGCATGTCCCCCCAGGAAAAAGCCCATCAGCAATGCAAAACAATACCTTTTGATCATGAATGCCCCCGTGGCGAGTCCAATGTGGGGGGCGATCCTAACCCAGCCGCAGGCACGGCAATACGCTTCGAACAAAGGTCTTTTGTTTCGAAATAACAAGGAGTTAGGAATAAAAAGGAAGGGGCTAAAAACGCTGTAGGACCAACGTTTGAAACACCCCCGAAGTGAGCCTTCGGGGGTGCCTGAATCAGGCCGGTTGGGCCTGGGGCGACTGTGGTTGCAGGGGCAGCAATGGCGCGTGCGGATCAGCCTTGATCGAGGCACGCCAAGCGCCGAGCCACTCGGCATGGCCTTCGCTCCACACCTGCTCATGCAGGCGAGCCAGGGCCACCGGGTCGCTGAGCAAGGCCAGGCGTTCGCTGTTGTTGAGGCCGGCCGGGCCGACTTTCAACGCGTGGCGAACCCGCTCCATGCGCAGGTACTCGATGGGCTCGGCCTCACGGTGCCGCGAGGTCGCCAAGGCGCAGGCCAGGGCGTTCTGCTGCGGGTCGACCACCGAACGCACAAAGCCGTCATTGAGGGCGTGCCAACGGTTTTCGTGGGTGTACTTCTCGGTCGACAGCAGGGCTTGCGGCGGATTGTATTCCTCAGGAATCAGGAACAGGCTCTCGTCGCGGGACTTGAGGCCCAACTTGACGCGGCTGGAAATCACCGACACCGGGATCGACAGCATCAGCGAACCGACGATAGGCACCAGCCACCACAGGAAGCTTGGGTTCAGCCACACCACCAGCAGCGCCCACAAAAAGCCCAGCACGGTTTGCGGACCGTGGCGCTTGACCGCCTCGCTCCAAGGTGTGGAGTCGTCATCACGTTGCGGCGAGTTCCAGGTAGCGGCCCAGCCGAGGAACGCGGCGAGCACGAAACGGGTGTGGAAGATCATCCGCACCGGCGCCAGCAGCATGGAGAACAACATCTCCAGCAGCATCGACAGGGTCACCTTGAACTTGCCACCGAACTCTTTGGCGCCCTTGGCCCAGATCAAGATGATGCTGAGCAGTTTAGGCAGGAACAACAGCACGATGGTGGTGGAGAAAAGCGCCACCGCCTTGTCCGGGTGCCATTGTGGCCACAGCGGGTACAACTGGCGCGGAGCCATGAAGTACTGCGGTTCCATCAGCGTGTTCACCGCCAGCAAGGCCGTGGACAGCACCAGGAAGAAGAACCACAACGGCGCCGAAAGGTAAGACATCACGCCGGTGAGGAACACCGCACGGTGCACCGGGTGCATGCCTTTAACCAGGAACAGGCGGAAGTTCATCAGGTTACCGTGGCACCAGCGACGGTCACGCTTGAGTTCATCCAGCAGGTTCGGCGGCAGTTCTTCGTAGCTGCCCGGCAGGTCGTAGGCAATCCACACGCCCCAGCCGGCACGGCGCATCAGCGCGGCTTCAACGAAGTCGTGGGAAAGAATCGCACCGGCAAACGCGCCTTTACCGGGCAACGGCGCCAGGGCGCAGTGCTCGATAAACGGCTTCATACGGATAATAGCGTTGTGACCCCAGTAGTGGGATTCACCCAACTGCCAGAAGTGCAGGCCGGCGGTAAACAGTGGGCCGTATACGCGGGTAGCGAACTGCTGCATGCGCGCATACAGGGTGTCCATGCCCGACGCACGCGGCGCGGTCTGGATAATCCCGGCATCCGGCGTGGCTTCCATCAGGCGCACCAGGCTGGTCAGGCACTCGCCGCTCATCACAGAGTCAGCGTCAAGAACGACCATGTACTTGTAGTCACCGCCCCAACGACGGCAGAAGTCGTCGAGGTTGCCGCTCTTGCGCTTAACGCGGCGGCGGCGACGGCGATAGAAGATCTTGCCGAAACCACCGGCTTCGCGGCATACGTCGAGCCAGGCTTGCTGTTCGGCGATGCAGATGTCGGCGTCGTTACTGTCGCTGAGCACGAAGAAATCGAAGCGATCCAGGTCACCGGTCGCGGCCACCGATTCGAACGTTGCACGCAAACCGGCGAATACACGCGGCACGTCTTCGTTACAGATCGGCATCACCAGGGCGGTGCGCGCATCCTTGGGAATCGGCTCGTCACCGGCACTTTTACCGGAGATACGGTATTTATCGTGACCAGTCAGCAGTTCCAGGAAGCCCATGAGCGCAGTCCAGAAACCAGCCGACACCCAGCAGAACAGAATCCCGAACATGATCAGGATGCTGGTTTGCAGTGCGTAAGGCAGTACCTGGGTAGCGGTTTGCAGCAGGGTCTGGTTGCGAATTTCGTCGAAGTCGACCAGCGACCAGCCCTGGTACGGCATGATGCCTTTCATGTACCAGCCGGCCACGATGGTCTGGCCCAGCATCAGCACCAACAGGATGTAACGACGGATCGAGCCCACGGTACGCCAGCGCGCAGCCGGCAGTACCCGCTCGTCTTTCGGTGGCTTGGGCGGGTTGGTGCGACCGGTCATCCGGCGCCAACCGCGCACCAGGATGTTGGTGCGCCAAGGCTCGGGCACCACTTTGGTCCGACGAATCGGCGGCGTGGCCTTCAGGCACACGCGACCGCTGGCATCCAGCGCCAGCATCTCGGCGTCTTGCAGCTCTTCGGCGCTGTTGAGGGTCAAGCGGCGGCCAACCGACGCTTGGGCAGCGTCGGCCGGTGCGTCGAAGGTCTTGGACGACAGACGTTCGTGCAACTCGCTGAAGGACTTGCAGCCCGCCAGCTCGGCGCGCTGCTCAGCCGTCATGGGTAGATGCGCCAGGTACTCGGACAGAGTCTCTGGCTTGACTTGAGAATTACTCATCGGCAGGCAACTGATAGCTCCAGGTTTCGGTCAGGACTTGCTCGGTCTTGATCGGCTCCGGTGTGGCTGGGGCAGCCTCAGGCTGTTTGGCTTCCTTGTCCTTGGCGTCTTTCTTGGCCTGCTTCTCATGCTGCTTGGCCAAGACTTTGTCGGCCTTGAGCACATGGTTGGAAACCGACTCAGGCTCAGGCTGCACGATATCTTGCACCAGCGCCGCACGCATTTCGGTCGGCTTGCTTGCGTCCTTGATCTTCATACGCAGGGTCAGGCGCCAGCCTTTGGTGTGTTCGTTGTAACGCACGCTGTTTTCAACCAGTTCGGCGTTATCACCCACGCTCACCTGGCTACGTACCGGAGCGTCCGGCAGCAGTTTCTTCAGGGACGGGCCCTCGAAGTCCACGAGGTAGGCCACGCTGCCATCGGGCTGACGGATCAGGTTGGATTGCTTCACGTCACCGGTGGAGCGCAGGGTCTGCTTGACCCAGGCACTGTCCGGCGAATGGAAGGCCGCGTCGTCCAATGTCCAGTGCAGGCGGTAGGCCACGTCCAGCGGCTTGCCGACTTCCGGCAGTTCGGCCGGGCTCCAGAAGGCCACGATGTTGTCGTTGGTCTCATCGGCAGTCGGGATCTCGACCAGGTCGACGGAGCCTTTGCCCCAATCGCCTTCAGGTTCGATCCAGGCGCTCGGGCGCTTGTCGTAATTGTCGTCCAGGTCTTCGTAGTGGCTGAAGTTGCGACCACGCTGCAGCAGGCCGAACCCACGCGGGTTCTCGACGCTGAAGTTGCTGACCGATAGGTGTTTAGGGTTGTTCAGTGGACGCCAGATCCACTCGCCATTGCCGGCGTGGATTGACAGGCCGCTGGAATCGTGAAGCTCGCGACGGTAGTTGAGGACCTTGGACGGCTGGTTGGCGCCGAACAGGAACATCGAGGTCAACGGCGCAACGCCCAGTTTGCTGACCTTGTCACGCAGGAACATCTGGGATTTGACGTCCACCACGGTATCGGTGCCAGGGCGCAGGATCAGGCGGTAGGCGCCAGTGGCGCGTGGCGAATCCAGCAGCGCAAAGATCACCAGATGCTTGTCACCCGGTTTTGGACGCTCGATCCAGAACTCGGTGAAACGCGGGAATTCTTCGCCAGACGGCAACGCAGTGTCGATCGCCATGCCACGGGCAGACAGGCCATACACCTGGTCTTTGCCCACGACGCGGAAATAGCTGGCGCCGAGCATGGTCATGATTTCGTCTTGCTTGTCGGCCTTGTTGATCGGGAAAAGCACACGGAAACCGGCGTAACCCAACTGTTCGGTGGCTTTAGGATCAAATTTCACATCGCCGAAATCGAAACGCGTCGGGTCGTACTTGATTTCATGCACGCTGTCGGCGGTGACTTCGTTGATTTTCACCGGGGTGTCGAAATGCATCCCCTGGTGATAGAAGGACAGCTTGAACGGGGTGTTCTGATCGGCCCACTCGGCTTTTTCATTGCGGAAACGAATCTTCTGGTAGTCAGCGAATTTCATTTCGCGGAATTCGTTCGGCAAATTGCTGCGCGGAGCTTCGTATTTCTGCCCGGCCAGCTCTTTCGCCTTGGCCGACACATCATCCAGACTGAACGCCCACAGTTGACCCGCGCCGAACAGGCAAAACAGGGCAGAGCCCGTCACCAGTGCGTTTCGTAACCGTTTGGCAGACAATTTTGGTGCATTACAGGGACTAACAATCACGAGCAACCCTCGCCGAAAACAGATCAAAAAACCAACGGCCAGCTATCTATATGCCAGGTTGGCGAGCAATGTTCCGACTCCCCAAGGGCAAAATGATTCCCCAAAGGCCATCGGACAAGGCTCTACCTAAGTCAAAAATGGACCAAACAACGCTGATCCCCGTAGCGCGCGATTATCTAGTAGCCCGCGAGACAACGCATCAGGGACAGTGAAGTATTTGTAGCGAAACCCTGCGTTTTTAGGCATTAACGTCGCTTTTCATACATTCATGTCTGTAAGAGGAAGGTCACAGGGCCATCATTGACCAAGTGCACCTGCATATCAGCGCCAAAACGCCCTGACGCCACCTTGCCATGCAATTGTTGCGCTTGTAACAACAAGTGATCAAAAAGCGCCGCTCCCAGGGCCGGTGGAGCCGCCGTGGAGAAGCTGGGCCGCAGCCCGCTCTTGGTATCCGCCGCCAAGGTGAACTGCGACACCAGCAGCAAACCGCCGCCGATGTCCTTGAGGGAGAGGTTCATCTTGCCCTCCTCGTCACTGAACACCCGATAGTTAAGCAGCTTGTGCAGCAGTTTGTCGGCGCTTTCGGGCGTATCTGAAGGCTCGACGGCGACCAGCACCAGCAAACCCTGGTCGATTGAGCCTACCACCTCACCCGCAACCTCGACCCGGGCGCCACGCACCCGCTGCAACAGGCCCTTCATGCTTCTTCAGGCGGCAGGTCGAGCAAGCGCCGGGCCATTTCGCCGGTCGCGCGTACCAGCGCGTCAGTGATACCCGGCTCGGATGCCGCATGCCCCGCCTCGCGGATCACCTGCAACTCGCTGTTGGGCCAGGCCTGGTGCAACTCCCAGGCGTTATCCAGCGTGCAGATCATATCGTAGCGGCCATGGATGATGACGCCAGGCAGATGGGCGATCTTGTGCATATCGCGAATCAGCTGGTTGGGTTCCAGGAAGGAGTTGTTGGTGAAGTAATGGCACTCGATACGTGCGATGGACAGGGCGCGCTGCGGCTCGGAAAACCGCTCCACATGTTGTGGGCTCGGGCACAGGCCCAGCATGCGGCCTTCCCAGCCCGACCAGGCTTTGGCCGCGTGCATCTGTGCGATCTGGTCATTGCCGGTCAGCCGCTTGTGATAAGCGGCGATCATGTCGTGGCGCTCCTCCACCGGGATCGGGGCCACGTAGTCCTGCCAGTAATCCGGGAATAGACGGCTCGCGCCCTCCTGGTAGAACCAGCGAATATCCTGGGGCCGGGCGAGGAAGATGCCGCGCACGATCAGGCCGAGCACACGCTCGGGATGGGTTTGCGCGTAGGCCAGGGCCAGGGTCGAGCCCCAGGAGCCGCCGAACAGCACCCACTTGTCGATGCCCAGGTGCTCGCGGATGCGTTCAAGGTCGGCGACCAGGTCCCAAGTGGTGTTGTTCTCCAGGCTCGCCCTTGGCGTGGAGCGGCCGCAGCCACGCTGGTCGAAGGTGACAATATGGTAGAGGTTCGGGTCGAAATAGCAGCGGCTCTGGGCGTCGCAACCGGAACCGGGGCCGCCATGGATGAACACGACAGGCAAGCCTTCGGGGGAGCCACTTTCATCGACATACAGGGTGTGGGTGTCATCGACAGCCAGATCGTGCCGGGCGTAGGGTTTGATCTGCGGGTACCAAGTCTGCATTGCGTGCTCCGTAGGGTGTCGGGTTCATCCCTGGGGGGACGTCTATTATTTTGCCGTCTGGCATCATAAACCCGAATTGTGCAATGAGCATGTCCTTGAGCACTTAGACCTGTGTCAGCAGTTCGCGCCTCAGATAACCGAGCAGATAGTCATACAGCCGATCCACCTCTGGCACTTGGCCGCGAGCCCGCAAACAACCGTGGGCCAGCCTTCTGCTGGATCAGGCGCTTCGGAGCGATAGCACATGCGGTTGTAGGTTTGGCGCAGGCCAGCCAGGGATGAGTCATCGCGGGTAGAAGCTTCGGTCTTGGCGACAGTGTGGGAGCTGGCTTGCCTGCGATGGCGGTGTGTCAGTTGATAAAAGTGTTGCTGAACCACCGTTATCGCAGGCAAGCCAGCTCCCACATTTGGAGCGCATTCTCATGATAGCGCGCGGTCAAGTGTGGGAGCGGGCTTGCTCGCGAAAGCTATTGCAGCAGCAGCAACAATTACCGGTAGTGCTTCTGCCCCCAAGTCAACAGCCCTTCCAGCAACTGCCTCAACACCACCTGCGTCGGCTCGGCCAGATCAGGGCGATAACGGAACGGTTCGAACTCCTCCATATAGGTGTTCTGACACAACTCCAGCTGCACCGCATGGATATCCTGCGCCGGGTTGCCGTAGTGACGGGTGATATGGCCGCCCTTGAAGCGCCCATTCAGCACATGGGTGTATTGCGGATGCTGAGCGCAGATGGCTTCCAGCTGGCTGGCCAGCTGCGGGTCGCACGCAGCGCCGTTGAAAGTACCCAAATTGAAGTCCGGCAATTTGCCGTCAAACAGGTGCGGGATCAACGAGCGGATCGAGTGCGCGTCGAACAGTAACGCATAACCGAATTCGGCCTTGAGGCGCGCCAGTTCTTCTTGCAGTTGGCGATGGTACGGCCCCCAGATTTTTTGCAAGTAGCTGGCCCGCTCTTCGTCGGAGGGCGTTTGCCCTGCACGGAACAACGGCACGCCGTCGAACAGCGTCTCTGGGTACAGGCCGGTAGTAGCGCCGGCATATAGCGGCGTGTTGTCGGAAGGCCGGTTCAGGTCGATGACAAACCGCGAGTACTCCGCTGCCAGGGTGCTGGCGCCCAG
This sequence comes from Pseudomonas sp. B2021, assembly GCF_018135665.1. Classification (NCBI taxonomy): domain Bacteria; kingdom Pseudomonadati; phylum Pseudomonadota; class Gammaproteobacteria; order Pseudomonadales; family Pseudomonadaceae; genus Pseudomonas; species Pseudomonas sp. B2021. The sequence goes on along the minus strand of NZ_SMOF01000001.1, from coordinate 593,688 downwards.
CTCTTGGGCAAAGTCATACAACAGGGGGATATGCCAGTCGGTGTCCGGCAGGCTTTGCGCCTCGGGGATCAACCCGTCCTGGACCGCAGGGGTGAGGCGCAGGCCGGCGTGGGGCATGCTGATCAGCAGCGGTACGCGGCCTTGTTTGAACGTCAGAACCTTATCCACAACAGCATCCTCTCAAACAGTGACGTCGACGCCGTGGCGCACGACGCGTTTATCCAGTTCGCCACCCAGCCAGTAGGCCAGGTCGGCGGGGCGGTCGATCTGCCAGGCGACAAAGTCCGCGACCTTGCCCACTTCCAGCGAACCATGGGTATCGCCCAGGCCCAAAGCGGTGGCCGCGTGTTGCGTGGCGCCGGCCAGGGCTTCTTCCGGGGTCATGCGAAACAGGGTGCAGGCCATGTTCAGCATCAGCCGCACCGACAGCGCCGGCGAGGTGCCGGGGTTAAGGTCGCTGGCGATGGCGATCTTCACGCCGTGCTTGCGCAGGGCGTCCATGGGCGGCAACTGGGTTTCACGCAGGAAGTAAAAAGCGCCCGGCAGCAACACGGCGACGGTGCCGGCAGCGGCCATGGCGATAGCGTCTTCTTCGGTCATGAATTCCAGGTGATCGGCCGACAACGCGTGGTAACGCGCCGCCAGGCTGGAGCCGTGCAGCGATGAGAGCTGCTCGGCGTGCAGCTTCACGGGCAAGCCAAGCTGTTGGGCAACCTTGAATACGCGCTCGACCTGTTCGGGGGAAAAGGCCAAGTATTCACAGAAGGCATCCACCGCATCCACCAGCCCTTCTGCTGCCAGCGCCGGCAGCATCTCCTTGCAGATGTGCTCAATGTAGTCGTCGGCACGGTCTTTGTACTCCGGCGGCAACGCGTGGGCGGCCAGGCACGTGGCGCGCACGCTGACCGGCAGCGCTTCACCCAGGCGCCGGGCCACGCGCAACATCTTGCGTTCGCTGGCCAGGTCCAGGCCGTAGCCGGACTTGATCTCCACCGTGGTCACGCCGTCACGCAGCAAACTACGCAGGCGCTTTTCGGCACTCAAGAACAGCTCATCTTCGCTCGCCGCACGGGTTGCGCGCACGGTGCTGGCAATGCCGCCGCCCTTGGCCGCGATCTCGGCGTAGCTGACGCCTTCAAGGCGCTGCTCGAATTCGCCGCTGCGGTTGCCACCAAACACCGTATGGGTGTGGCAATCGATCAGCCCGGGGGTGACCCACGCGCCTTGCAGGTCATGCACCTGGGTGTAATCCGCCGTCGGCGCCTGGCTGCGGGGGCCGACCCACTCGATGAGCGAGCCGGCAGTCACCATGGCGGCATCCTCGATGATCGAGTATTTACCGTTGGCCATGGTTGCGACGTGGCAGTGTTGCCAAAGCGTTTTCATCAACGCCTCCCTAAGTTATCGATGAGACAAGACCGGGTCGTAATCGACCTTGGCCGTTTGCCCGGCGGCAGGCTTGACCCACAGCCAGTAGGCGATGATCAGCAGCACGATCCACACGGCGCCCACCATCAACGCCGCCTGGGTGTCCGGGAAGTAACCGAGTACACCAAACACAAACAGCATGAACACAATGGCCGCTGCCGGCGCATAGGGCCAGAACGGCACCGGGAATTTCAGTTCGGCGACCTGCGCCTTGGTCATGGAGCGGCGCATGGCGACCTGGGTAAACAGGATCATCAGCCAGACCCACACGGTGGCGAAGGTGGCAATCGAGGCGATCAGCAGGAATACGTTTTCCGGGATCAGGTAGTTGAGCACCACGCCGCCGAGCAAGGCCGCGCCCATGACTACAACGGTCATCCACGGCACGCCTTGTTTGGACAATTGCGCGAAGCCCTTGGGCGCCTGCCCTTGTTGAGCCAGGCCGTACATCATGCGGCCGGCGCCGAAGATGTCGCTGTTGATCGCCGACACCGCCGCCGAGATCACCACGATGTTAAGGATAGTCGCCGCCGAGCCAATCCCCAGGTTGCTGAAGATCTGCACGAACGGGCTGCCCTGGCTGCCGATCTGCGGCCACGGGTAGATCGCCATCAACACGAACAGGGTCAGCACGTAGAACAGCAATATACGCAGCGGCACCGCGTTGATCGCCTTGGGGATCACGCGTTGCGGGTCCTTGGCTTCACCGGCGGTGATGCCGATGATTTCGATGCCGCCAAAGGCGAACATCACCACCGCAAACGAGGCAATTAACCCGCCGATGCCGTTAGGCATGAAGCCGCCGTGAGCCCACAGGTTGCTCAGACCGCTGGCCTGGGTTTCGCCTGCCGAGTGAATGCCGAACAGCATGATGCCAAAACCGCCGAGGATCATCGCCACGATGGCGCCGACCTTGAGCAGCGACAGCCAGAACTCCATCTCGCCAAAGACTTTGACGTTGCACAGGTTCAGGCCGCCGATCAAAAACACGATGCCAAGCACCCAGACCCAACGGGCCACTTCGGGAAACCAGAAGCCCATGTAGATGCCGAACGCGGTGACGTCGGCGAGGCAGACGATGATCATTTCAAAGGCGTAGGTCCAACCGAGGATAAACCCGGCCATCGGCCCCAGGTAGGTGCTGGCGTACTGACCGAAGGAGCCGGACACCGGGTTGTGCACAGCCATCTCGCCGAGGGCGCGCATCACCATGAAGACCGCAGCGCCGCCGATCAGGTAGGCCAGCAGCACAGCCGGGCCGGCCATCTGGATGGCGGAGGCAGAGCCATAGAACAACCCGGTGCCGATCGCGGAACCCAGGGCCATGAAGCGAATATGTCGGGCGTTGAGCCCGCGTTTCAAACCTTTTTCTGGCTGGTGCATTTCTCGTCCCTAATTATTCTTATGAGGAGAAGATCGTTCCCACGCTCGGCGTGGGAACTCCGACCTGGACGCTCCGCGTCCGCTTTAAGAGCGGTGACGCAGAGCGTCACAGGATGCATTCCCACGCGGAGCGTGGGAATGATCAGGCACAGACCGAGTCGCGGTCAGAGGCTTGGCAGCAACCTGGCCGGCACCAGCTCATTCAGGCAGCGGCTGGCGAGCAGTTCGCTGGCGGCGTTGATGTCGGGGGCGAAGAAACGGTCCTTGTCATAGAACGCCACTTTGCCGCGCAGGATGCCACGGGCTTTTTCCAGCTTGGGCGAGGTCTTCAGGCCGTCGCGCAGGTCCAGGCCCTGGCACGCCGCGAGCCATTCCACCGCGAGGATGCCCCGGGTGTTCTCGGCCATTTCCCACAGACGCTTGCCCGCAGCCGGGGCCATGGACACGTGGTCTTCCTGGTTGGCCGAGGTCGGCAAGCTGTCGACGCTGTGGGGATGGGCCAGTGCCTTGTTCTCGCTGGCGAGCGCGGCTGCGGTCACCTGGGCGATCATGAAACCGGAGTTCACCCCGCCATTGCCCACCAGAAACGGCGGCAGTTGCGACATGTGCTTGTCCATCATCAACGAGATACGGCGCTCGCTCAGGGAGCCGATTTCGGCAATGGCCAGCGCCATGTTGTCGGCCGCCATGGCCACCGGCTCGGCGTGGAAGTTGCCACCGGAAATCACGTCACCCTCGGCGGCAAAGACCAGCGGGTTATCCGACACTGCGTTGGCTTCTACCACCAGCACCTCGGCGGCCTGGCGCAATTGGGTCAGGCAGGCGCCCATGACCTGTGGCTGGCAACGCAGGGAGTACGGGTCTTGTACCTTGTCGCAGTTCTGGTGCGATTGGGACACCTGGCTGCTCTCACCGAGCAGGTCGCGATAGGCCGCTGCCGAGTCGATCTGGCCACGTTGGCCACGTGCCGCATGAATACGCGCATCGAACGGCGAGCGCGAACCCAGTACCGCTTCCACGGTGAGGCCGCCGCACGCGAGGGCACCGGCGAACAGGTCTTCGCCTTCGAACAGGCCACGCAGGGCGTAGGCCGTGGACACCTGGGTGCCGTTGAGCAGGGCCAGGCCCTCTTTGGCGGCCAGGGTCAGCGGCGTGAGGCCGGCGATTTTCAGTGCCTCGGTGGCTTCCAGCCATTCGCCCTTGTAACGCGCCTTGCCTTCGCCAAGCAGTACCAGGGACATGTGCGCCAGCGGCGCCAGGTCACCGGAGGCGCCGACCGAACCCTTGAGCGGAATGTGCGGGTACACCTCGGCATTAATCAGCGCGATCAGCGCGTCGATCACCTGGCGACGAATCCCGGAGAAGCCACGGCTCAGGCTGTTGACCTTGAGCACCATGACCAGTCGCACCAGCGCATCGCTGATCGGCTCACCGACGCCGGCGGCGTGGGACAGCACCAGGGAACGCTGGAGGTTTTCCAGGTCTTCGCTGGCGATGCGGGTCGAGGCCAACAAGCCAAAACCGGTGTTGATGCCATAGGCGGTGCGGTTCTCGGCGAGAATCTGCTCCACGCAGGCAACGCTGGCTTCGATCTGGGCCGAGGCACTGTCATCCAGGCTGAGGGTTACTGGCTGCTGGTAGATGGCACGCAGTTGGGCGAGGCTCAGTTGGCCTGGAATCAGGTTTAGCGCAGTCACATTCATACTCCTTGTGAATTGTTCTTAGGTGTTCAGTGCAAATTCGGTAATGCAGTGTTTTTAAGCAGCTGGGCAGCGGCGGCAATATCCGGCGCCAGCCAACGGTCCTGTTCATAGGCAGGGACCTCTTCGCGCAGCAGCCGCCAGGCGCGGTCGGTACCGGCGCCGAAGCGCTGGCCCTTGAGAAACTCGAAAGCCTGGGCCGCCAGCAGGTACTCGATGGCAAGAATCTGGGTGACGTTGGCCAGCACCTGGTGCAGCTTGAGCGCAGCGTTGGTGCCCATGCTCAAGTGGTCTTCCTGCAGGCCCGAGGTGACGAAGTTGTCGAGCACGGCAGGTTGCGCCAACTGGCGGTTCTGCCCGCACAAGGACGCGGCGACGTATTGCACGATCATCATTCCGGAATTGACGCCCGGGTTGCTCACCAGAAAGGCTGGCAGGCCGCTGACATGCGGGTTGACCAGACGGTCCAGTCGGCGCTCGGCCACCGAGCCGATCTCGGCCATGGCGATGGCGAGTATGTCGGCCGCCATCGCAACGGACTGCCCGTGGGGGTTGGCCTGGGACACCACACGGTAATTATCCGGCGTGCCCAGCACCAGCGGGTTGTCGGTGGCGCTGTTGAGTTCGGTTTCGATCTGGCGCGTGGCGTGTTCCACCTGGTCGCGGGCCGCGCCGTGAATCTGCGGGATCGAGCGAATGCTCAAGGCGTCCTGGGTGCGAATACCTTTGCTGCTGGCGATCACCTCACTGCCGTCGAGCAGGGCACGCAGGTTGATACCCACTTGCTGCATACCTGGGTGTGGCTTGAGGGCGATGATGGCTTCATCGAAGGCGTCGATCTGGCCGCGCTGGGCTTCGAAGCTCATGGCACCGATCACGTCGGCCCATTGCAGCAAGTGATGCGCATCAGCCAGGGCCAGGCAGCTCAGGCCGGTCATGCACGGCGTGCCATTGACCAGGCACAGGCCGTCCTTGGCGCCGAGTACCACCGGCTGCAAACCTTCAGCCTGCAAGGCGTGTTGCGCCGTGACGATCTGGCCTCGGTAGCTCACATTGCCGACGCCCAGCAGGGCCACGCCGATATGGGCCATGTGGGTCAGGTACCCCACCGAGCCTTGGGACGGCACTTGCGGGGTGATGCCATGGTTGAGCAGCGCCAGCAGTGCGTGCACCACCTGCGGATGCAGGCCGGACTTGCCGTGGCTGTAGTTGATGATCGCCGCGCAAATGATCGCGCGGGTCTGCTCATCGCTGAGCACCGGGCCGACGCCGCAGGCGTGGCTCAGCAATGTGTTGCGCGACAGTTGGCTCAGTTGCTCGGTCTTGAGCGAGACGTTGCACAGCGCGCCCAGGCCGGTGTTCACGCCATAGGCGCGCTCGCCGCTGGTGACGATGCGCTGCACGATGGCTTGGGCATTGTCGATGCGCGCCCAGGCGTGGCCCGACAGTTCGAGCACCGCGCCGTGGCGGGCGACGGCGGTGACGTCCTGCCAGCGCATGGGGGTGTCGGCGATGATGATTTTGGTTGCCTGGGACATCTTTATACCTTCTTCAATTCTTAGGCAGCATTGATCGTTCCCACGCTCTGCGTGGGTACGCCGCCTGGGACGCTCTGCGTCCCCCCAAGTGACGCGGAGCGTCACGAAATGCGTTCCCACGCGGAGCGTGGGAACGATCAACACAGCCCGGATCAGACCACCGCCGCCCGGCGCTGAACAAAGCGGTCCACATACTCATCCGCCGGCGAGTGCAGAATCTCTCGCGGGGTGCCGACCTGGATCAGCTTGCCGTCCTTGAGAATCGCAATGCGGTTGCCGATGCGCACGGCCTCGTCGAGGTCGTGGGTGATGAACACGATGGTCTTGTGCAGGGTCTTTTGCAGCTCCAGCAACTGGTCTTGCATCTCGGCGCGGATCAACGGGTCGAGGGCGCTGAAGGCTTCGTCCATCAGGATGATGTCGGTGTCGGCCGCCAAGGCGCGAGCCAAGCCCACGCGCTGGCGCATGCCGCCGGACAGCTGGTGGGGGTATTTGTTTTCGTAGCCTTTGAGGCCCACGGTTTCGATCCAGTGCAACGCACGTTCGGCGCAGACCTGCTTGGTTTCGCCACGTACTTTGAGGCCGTAGGCAACGTTGTCGAGCACGCTCTTGTGCGGCAGCAGGCCGAAGCTCTGAAACACCATGCTGATCTTGTGCCGACGGAATTGACGCAGGGCTTCCATGTCCAGTTGCAGGATGTCTTCGCCGTCCACCAGGATCGCGCCGCTGGTGGGGTCGATCAGCCGGTTGAAGTGGCGCACCAGGGTGGATTTGCCCGAACCCGACAAGCCCATGATCACGAAGATCTCACCGGTGCCGATGCTCAGGGACAGGTCATTCACACCGACCACGCAACCGGTCTCGGCCAGTACCTGGTCCTTGGTCTTGCCCTGGCCTACCATGGCCAGCGCATCCTGGGCGCGTGCGCCGAAAATCTTGAAGACGTTTTTGACTTCGATTTTGCTGACAGTCGTCATTTGCTCGCCTCATGCCGTGGGCGGCCATAAGCCTGGGTAATGCGGTCGATGACCACTGCGAGAATCACGATCGCCAGCCCGGCTTCAAGGCCGCGGCCGACGTTGAGGGTCTGGATGCCGACGAGCACGTCTTCACCCAAGCCACGGGCACCGATCATCGAGGCGATCACCACCATCGACAGCGCCATCATGGTGGTCTGGTTGATACCGGCCATGATGCTTGGCAGCGCCAGCGGCAATTGCACGCCGAACAGTTGCTGCCAGCGGTTGGCGCCGAAGGCGTTGATGGCTTCCATGACTTCGCCATCGACCTGGCGAATACCCAGGTCTGTGAGGCGAATCAGCGGCGGCGCGGCGTAGATCACCGTGGCGAAAATCGCCGGGACCTTGCCCAGGCCGAACAGCATCAGCACCGGGATCAGGTACACGAAGCTGGGCATGGTTTGCATGATGTCCAGCAACGGCATCAGCACCGAACGCAGGCGGTTACTGCGCGCCGACAGGATGCCCAAGGGGATGCCGATCAACACCGAGATCACCGTGGCCACCATCATCAATGCCAGGGTTTGCATCAGCTTGTCCCACAGGCCAACCGCGCCCACCAGGAACAGCAAGCCGACAATCACTGCGGTGGTCACCACCTTGCGGGTGGCGTGCCAGGCAATACCGCCGACGATGGCCAACATCAGCCACCAGGGCGCCGCGCGCAGCAGGCCTTCCAGGTTGACGATGGCCCACAGCAGCGTGTCGGAGATGTGCCGGAACACATCGCCGTAGTTGGTGACCAGTGCGTCCACCCAACCGTTGACCCAGTCGGCGATGGAAAAGGTAAAACTCTCAGGAAACATATCGTGCTCTCGATCCAGTGGGTTGTGGCCAGCCGCCCGGCCACCCTTGAGGGTAGCCGTGCACCCTTGACCTACAAGGCCGCGTCGATTTTCTTGGCTGCGTCTTCGCTCACCCAGGCGTGCCAGACTTCAGGATGTTCCTTGAGGAAAATTTTCGCCAGTTTCGGCGATTCGATTCGTTCTTTGGCCATGCGGCCCAGGTTCTGGTTCAGCAGGTCGATGGGCAGGTTGACCTTTTCCAGCACGGCCACCAGTTCCGGGGCTTGCTCGTGGAAAGTTTTGGAGAGGCCGACCTTGATGCTCACGCTTTTATCCACGCCGGGCTTTTCTTCCAGCTTGACCAGATCGACCTGGCCCATCAGCGGCGTCGGTGACCAGTAGTAGAACAGAATCGGTTCGCCGCGCTTGTAGCTCGACAGCACCGCCGCATCCAGCGCCGGGCCGGTGCCCGGGCGGAAGTTGGTGTAGGTGCTTTCCAGGCCGTAGCTCTTGAGCATTTCGCTGTTGTCCAGCTCGCAGGTCCAGCCGGCCGGGCAGTTGTAGAAACGGCCCTTGGACGGTTCTTCCTGGTCCTTGAACACCGAGGCGTATTTGGCCAGGTCGGCAATGCTTTTCAGGTCCGGGGCCTTGGGTTCGAGTTTGCGCTTGGCGTCGCCTTCGATCACATAGCGCGGCACGTACCAGCCTTCTACCGCGCCGACCACCGGAGCACCGACGCCGACGACTTTGCCGGCCTTCTCGGCTTTGTTCCAGACCTCGCTGCGACCTACCCACTCCTCGGCGAACACTTGGATGTCGTTGCTGCCCAGGGCGTTTTCCATGGTGATGGAATTGCCTGGCAAGCTGTCGGTTTTGCAGTCGTAGCCTTTTTCCAACACGGTTTGCAGGATGTCGGTGAGCAACATGCCGCTTTCCCAATTCAGGCCCGCGAATTTCACCGGTTTACCCGACTCGCACCAACCGGCTGCCTGGGCGCCGGCACTTGCCAGCACGCCAGCTGCGAACAGAGTAGCCAGCAAGGTCTTATTCATAGTCATTGTTGTGACGCTCCCAATCATGAAATGGATTACGGCAGTCAGTAGGCGTCCTGCCCTGTCCACGTCCCATCAGGCTTGTGCAGCCAGCTCGTTTGTTATGGGTAAAGCGCCCTGCTCTTTTGGCAGGATCAGGTGATCGGGTACCGTGCCGTGCCATTTTTTCGCACACACGTAATACAGGGCCGCCGGCAGTACCAGGCCGATGATCCAGGAGATATCCACATCCCCCAGCGCTGCCACCAGGGGGCCGGTGTAGAACTTGGTGGAGATGAACGGCAACTGCACCAGCACGCCGAATACGTAGACGCTGATGCCCAGCAGGTTCCAACGGCCGTAGCGACCGTTCGGGTCGGCCAGCGCCGGCACGTCATAACGCTCGCGGGTGATGCAGTAGTAATCCACCAGGTTGATCGCGCTCCAGGGCGTAAAGAACGCCAGCAGGAACAGGATGAACGACTTGAATGCACCGAGGAACGAATGCTGGCCAAGCAACGCGATCAGCGTGGCCGTGCCGACGATCATCAGCACAAACACCAGACGCTGCAGACGCGTGACCTCCAGACGCCCACGAAAGCCGCTGATGATGGTGGCGATGCACATGAAGCTGCCGTAGGAGTTGAGCGTCGAGATGGTGACCTTGCCGAACGCGATGCTGAAGTACAGCAACGCAGCGGTAGCCCCCGTGCCGCTCAAGCCAACGATGTACGCCACCTCGTGGCCGGCAAACTGCCCGTTGGACATGGCCGCGGCAAACACGCCGAGGACCATCGCCACTTGGGCACCGATGACCGAACCTGCGCCAGCCGCGAGGAAGGTCTTCACCGATGACGTGTGGCTCGGCAGGTAACGCGAGTAGTCCGCCACGTACGGCCCGAAGGCGATCTGCCAGGAGGCCGCGAGTGACACGGCCAGCAGGAAGCTGCTCCAGCTGAAGTGGCGGATCTGCAGGAGCGCGCCAACGTCGGTCTGGCTCATCAAGCGGCTGAACAGGTACACAAAGGCAACCACGCCAATCAGGCTGGCGACCCGGCCGATGAAGTGGATCACCCTGTAACCCAGCACCGTGACCAGCACGATGACACTGGCGAAGATCAGGATGCCGACGCTGTCGCTGACCCCGAACAACTGGCCCAGCGCCTGGCCCGACAGCACGGTACCGGTGGCGGTGAAGCCCAGGTACATCAAACACACCAGCACAATCGGAATGGCCGCGCCGTAAACGCCGAACTGCACCCGACTGGAAATCATCTGCGGCAGGCCAAGCTTGGGCCCTTGCGCCGCATGCAGCGCCATGACGCCACCGCCGATCAGTTGACCGATGAGCAGGCCGATCAACGACCAGAACACATCACCACCCAGCACCACGGCCAACGCCCCGGTGACAATCGCAGTGATCTGCAGGTTGGCACCCATCCACAGGGTGAATTGACTGAATAGACGACCATGTCTTTCCGCTTCCGGGATGTAGTCGATCGAACGTTTCTCGATCAACGGGGTGGTGTCGTTTGCAGCCATGTTGTTCAACCTCTGATGGATTGTTTTGTACGCATCTTGCTCTTCTGTGGGAGCTGGCTTGCCTGCGATAGCATCACCTCGGTCGTACTTCCAGACCGCGTCGTCTGCATCGCAGGCAAGCCAGCTCCCACAAGTACTGCGCCGGCCGTTACTTGATCATCGGCAGGTTCAGGCCCTGCTCCTTGGCGCAGTCGATAGCGATCTGGTAACCCGCATCGGCATGGCGCATCACCCCGGTCGCCGGGTCGTTGTGCAGCACGCGGGCAATCCGCTCGGCCGCTTCGTCAGTACCGTCGCAGACAATCACCATCCCCGAGTGCTGGGAGAAGCCCATGCCCACGCCACCACCGTGGTGCAGCGAGACCCAGGTGGCGCCGCTCGCGGTGTTGAGCAAGGCGTTGAGCAGTGGCCAATCGGACACAGCGTCGGAGCCGTCCTGCATGGCTTCGGTTTCGCGGTTGGGGCTGGCGACCGAGCCGGAGTCCAGGTGGTCACGGCCGATCACGACCGGCGCGGACAGCGCGCCGCTGCGCACCATTTCGTTGAACGCCAGGCCCAACTTGGCACGCTGGCCCAGGCCGACCCAGCAGATACGTGCCGGCAGGCCCTGGAAGCTGATGCGCTCGCGAGCCATGTCCAGCCAGTTGTGCAGGTGGGCGTCGTCCGGGATCAGTTCTTTGACTTTGGCGTCGGTCTTGTAGATGTCTTGCGGGTCGCCGGACAGCGCCGCCCAACGGAACGGGCCGATGCCACGGCAGAACAGTGGGCGGATGTAGGCCGGTACGAAACCTGGGAAGTCGAACGCGTTTTCCACGCCTTCTTCCTGAGCCATCTGGCGGATATTGTTGCCGTAGTCGAAGGTCGGGATGCCTTGCTTCTGGAATTCGAGCATGGCTTTGACGTGTACGGCCATCGACTGCTTGGCGGCCTTGATCACGGCGGCCGGCTCGGTCTTGGCGCGAGCGCGGTATTCGTCCCAGGTCCAGCCGGCCGGCAGGTAACCGTTGAGTGGGTCGTGGGCGCTGGTCTGGTCGGTGACCATGTCCGGGCGCACGCCACGCTTGACCAGTTCCGGCAGGATCTCTGCGGCGTTGCCCAGCAACGCGATGGAGATGGCTTTGCCTTCCTTGGTGTATTTGGCGATGCGCGCCAGGGCGTCGTCGAGGTCGGTAGCCTGCTCGTCGACGTAGCGGCTGTTCAGGCGGAAGTCGATGCTGACTTGCTGGCACTCGATGTTCAGCGAGCAGGCGCCGGCCAGGGTCGCGGCCAAAGGCTGCGCGCCGCCCATGCCGCCGAGGCCGGCGGTGAGTACCCAACGGCCGGTCAGGTCGCTGTTGTAGTGCTGGCGGCCGGCTTCGACGAAGGTTTCGTAGGTGCCTTGGACAATGCCTTGGCTGCCGATGTAGATCCAGCTGCCGGCGGTCATCTGGCCGTACATGGCCAGGCCCTTGGCATCCAGTTCGTTGAAATGCTCCCAACTGGCCCAGTGCGGCACCAGGTTGGAGTTGGCAATCAGCACGCGCGGGGCGTTGCTGTGGGTCTTGAACACGCCGACCGGCTTACCGGATTGCACCAGCAGGGTTTCGTCGTCGTTCAAGTTAGTGAGGCTCTCGACGATCTGGTCGTAGCACTCCCAGTTGCGCGCCGCACGGCCGATACCGCCGTACACCACCAGTTCCTTGGGGTTCTCGGCCACTTGCGGGTCGAGGTTGTTCATCAGCATGCGCAGCGGCGCTTCGGTCAGCCAGCTTTTGGCGGTGAGCTTGTTACCGCGGGCGGCGCGGATTTCGACGTCACGGTATTTTGTAGGCTTGGTCACAGCTAGGACTCCTCGGCGATCGATGCGCGGACACTGATGGTGCGAGGTCTTACGCACACATCTTTACTTGTATGTACAAGCATATGCAATCGAGCGGCCAACTTTTGAAATGAGCCTTGCAGATTTTTTTCCAAGGCGCGCGCAAGCCTTGATAATCAAGGCTTGGAGGCTTGATGAAATTTCTTACGGAGGCGTTTTACAGCAAAGAGGATTTGTCACGACAGCGTGGCTTTGCGTCACGCTGGGGCGTTCGGTAACAAATTGGTGCGCGGAGTGGAAACAGATTTTGTGAACAATGCAAAAAAACAAATGTGGGAGCTGGCTTGCCTGCTCCCACAGTTTTTAACCGCGTGCGGTCAGTTCGATGATGCAGCAGCGGCCAGTGACGCCGATATCCAGCAGGCCCGTGTTACCGTCCACCTGCAGGCAATCATGGTGGCCGAGCTTCTCGCCCAGCACCTTCACTTCATCCGCCACGCTGAACACCAGCACCGTCTGCGCGGTGCTGAAAAACTGCTGCACGCCATCCACCCACTGCAAGCGTGCATGGTAACGCTGTGGCGAGTAGATCAGGTTGAAGTCGCGAATCGGCCCCGTGATCAAGCGGCATGACACCTGGCTTTCGCCCTTGAACGCGAACGGCTGTAGCGGTAACAACCCACGTTGTTCCTCACCGTCCACGGTCAGCACCATGCCGGCGCCTTTGATCACGGTGATCACGCGCTGGTAACCGGCGAAGGTGGAAAACCCACCCGATTCGGCAATGTCGGCAATCGACAAACGCCAGCCAAATCCATCCAGGCCGGTGCCCGCATCGCGGGCGATTTCTTCCGTGCTACCACCGCCGTTCTTCCACGGCATGCGCACGTAGTCGGCGGCGCGCCAGACTTTCACAGTACTCATTTGCTGAAACGTCCTTCGAGGCTGTGACGGGAACCGGGGTGGATCAACCGCGCCGCAGTCACCGGCTGGCGACCCGACCAGGTGCGTCGGCGAATCAACAGGCACGGCTCGCTCGGCTCGATCTGCAACAACTTGCACTCGGCGGCATCGGCGAGGATCGCCTCAACCACATGCTCGCCCTCAGTCAACGGCGCCACCTGGTTCAAATAGGCATAAGGGGTTTGCTGGGTGAAGTCCTGTTGCAGGTATTGCGGCGCGACCAGGGCGTTGACGAATCGGTCTTCTATTTGCACAGGAATGTCGTTCTCGTAATGCACGATCAACGAGTGGAACACGCGCCCGCCTTCACGCATTTCCAAGGCAACGGCGCGCTCGGAACCGGCGGCCTCTTCGCCCAGGGTGATCACTTGGCAAGTGTGCCGATGCCCGCGGGAGGCGATTTCATCGGCGATGTTGTGCACTTCAAACAGGGCCGACTGGCTTTTGGGCTCAGCCACGAACGTACCGACGCCTTGCATGCGCACCAGCAAACCTTCGGCGGTCAGCTCGCGCAGGGCACGGTTGATGGTCATGCGGCTGAAGCCCAACTGGCTGACCAACTCGCTTTCCGACGGCACGCGGTAATGGGGCGGCCAGTTGCCGTTGAGGATCTGCTGGCTGATCATCTGTTTGACGCGGGCATACAAGGGCGCCGGACTTTCGTCCATGTGGGCAGCCAGCGAAGAGTTGGCGGGCGGAGTCGGCACAGGGAATCCTTGCGGGGGAAAAAGATGCATAGATTGCCGGAGTTTACCGAGCAGGCAAACGTCTGTATATGTATATACAAATAAACACACGACCGGGGTGCCTTGATCATGTCCGCTTTCTTTGCCGAACGCGCACTGCTGCCTAATGGATGGGCCAACGATGTACGTCTTGAAGTCAGCGCCGATGGCCTGCTGACAAAGGTTGAGCCCAATGCCAGTGCAGAAGGCGCCGAACGGCTCAGGGGCCCGGTGTTGGCGGGCATGCCGAACCTGCACTCCCATGCCTTCCAGCGCGCCATGGCAGGCTTGGCCGAAGTGGCCGGCAACCCCAATGACAGTTTCTGGACCTGGCGCGATTTGATGTACCGCATGGTCGGCAAGATCAACCCCGAGCAGTTACAGGTCATCGCCCGTCAGCTGTATATCGAAATGCTCAAGGCCGGCTACACCTCGGTGGCCGAGTTTCATTATGTGCATCACGATCTCAGCGGCCAGCCCTACGCCGACCGTACGGAGCTGTCCCGCCAGATCAGCCACGCTGCCGCCAGCAGCGGGATCGGCCTGACCTTGCTGCCGGTGCTCTACACCCACGCAGGCTTTGGTGGCCAAGCGCCGAATGAAGGCCAGCGACGATTTATCAACAGCACTGAAAACTACCTGGACCTGCAAGCCCGCTTGCAGCCCATTCTGGCGGCACAACCAGCGCAGCAACTGGGCCTGTGCTTCCATTCCCTGCGCGCCGTCACCCCCGAACAAATCCATACCGTGCTGGCCGCCAGTGACAAGGCCTGCCCGGTGCATATCCACATCGCTGAACAGCAAAAGGAAGTCGACGACTGCCTGGCCTGGAGCGGCAAGCGCCCGTTGCAGTGGCTGTATGACAATGTCGAGGTGGATGAGCGCTGGTGCCTGGTGCATGCCACCCATGCCGATGCCGATGAAGTCACCCGCATGGCCAACAGCCGAGCGATTGCCGGTTTGTGCCTGACCACCGAAGCCAACCTGGGCGATGGGATTTTTCCGGCGGTAGACTTCCTCGCCCAGGGCGGCCGCATGGGCATCGGCTCCGACAGCCATGTATCACTGAGCGTGGTGGAAGAATTGCGTTGGCTGGAATACGGCCAGCGCCTGCGTGATCAGCGGCGTAATCGGCTGTACCGCAGTGATCAACCGATGGTGGGTCGCACGCTGTTCGATGCTGCGCTGGACGGTGGTGCTCAAGCGCTGGGCCAGCCGATTGGTCAACTGCAAGTGGGCAAGCGTGCGGATTGGATTGTGCTGGACGGTAGCGATCCGTACTTGGCGACGGCCAGTGAGGATGGGATTCTCAACCGCTGGCTATTTGCCGGTGGGGATCGGCAAGTGCGCGATGTACTGGTCAATGGCAAGTGGGTGGTGCGAGATGGACGTCATGCTGGCGAAGAAGACAGCCGCCGGGCATTCACCCAGGTCCTGAAGGACTTGCTGAACTAACAGCCAATCCATAACAACTATGGGAGCTGGCTTGCCTGCGATAGCATCAACCCGGTGCAACTGATGCACCGAGGTGCCTGTATCGAAGGCAAGCCAGCTCCCACATTGGATTGAGGGTACTCAGGATTACTGAGAGGACTTTGCCATCTGCTTGTCCGATGTACGCCAGATCAGCCGCGTGGTGTCGTACCCTTGCTGTCGCGCCCTGCTCAGCAGGTCTTCGCGGGTTTCGGCACTCACCGTTGGCGTGCGCGACAGGATCCACATATAGCGACGGCTCGGGCTGCCGACGATGGCGGTCTTGTAGTCATCGCTGACATACAGCACCCAGTAGTCGCCCTTGGCAACGCCCGGCAACAGTGACGTAAACCAGTTATTGAATTCCACCCACAGCTTGTCGGTCTTGCCTGGCACCTGCGGCGTCGCCGTGCCTTTGGCCTCTTGCCACTTCCATTCAGGTGTCAGGCAGCGGTTGAACACCGACATGTCACCATCAGGCAGCAAGGTATAGCGGGCTTCGGATTGCGCACAGTTGCGCTGGAAGTACATCGGCAACCGGGCCAACTCATACCAGGTGCCCTGGTAACGCTTGAGGTTGACGTTGCTCGCCGTCTTGGGTTGCAGATCATCGCCAGAATGGCTGGCACAGCCCGCCAAAAACAGGCTGGCGCAAAGGAACAAAACAAAACGCATCATTCTTCTTCTCCCGCAGGCTCGCGCCCCGGTTTACTTCAGGCCTTGCCCGGAAAACATCAGAACTTTGTCACCGGCGTACTGCACGCTGATAAAGCTGTTTTTATCGCCCCAGGTGCAGCTGGACATGCCCAGTGCGCCGGAACAATCGGTTGGCTTGCCCAGCAACGACTCCACCTCGGCCTTGGCCATGCCGGCTGAGAGCTTTTGGTAGTTTTCTTGGGTGACCTTGCTGCAAGCGGCTAAGAGCACGCAAAAAGCCAGCAGGGCGAGACGGCGTATAGACATGGAAAAGCTCCTGGAGAGACAAAGCAGCTGGGGTATCTGCCAGAAGCTTAGAAGGGAAAAGGGGTGTCTGGTTCCCGATGGGGGGTGCTATTTATTTTTTATGTGAACTGCCCCCTGGAACCGTGTTTTCGAATGGAAAATCACGGCCTTTCATCAGTTGCTGTCTGCCAAAGACCAAATTAAGACTAAAATCAGTCCCATCTCGAACCAGGGCCAAACCATGAAATTTTCTTCGCAGATAAAGCCGATCAGCTACTTGAAAAGTCATACCGCCGAGATCGTCAAAACACTCACTGAAAGCCGCGAACCCCTGGTCATCACCCAAAATGGCGAAGCGAAGCTGGTGGTGATGGATGTGAAGAGTTTTGAGGAACAGGCAGAAACCATGGCCTTGTTAAAGCTATTGGCCTTGGGCAACCGGCAGATTGAGTTGGGGCAGTTTCAAGACATGGAGGACGTGTTCGCCGAGCTGGACAAGGACGACGCTCAATGACATTCAAGGTTGTGATTCTTCACTCGGCAAAACGCGACCTTAAAGACATCAAGTCATACCTCATCCGGCAGTTCTCGACATCGACTTGGCAGCAGTCCTACGACGCGATGAAACAGGCCATACGGCTGCTTGAGTCTCAACCCTATGCTGGCTCGATACCGCAAGAGATCGAGAAGTTGAATCTCAGCCAATATCGACAGGTTGTCTGTGGCATGAATCGGATCATCTACGAAATTCGAGACCCGATCATTTACGTCCACATCATCGCCGACACTCGGAAAAGCCTGCAGGCGTTGCTGCTGAAAAACCTTATTCAATAAAAACAAAAGCCCCGAAGCGCTAAGCGCATTTCGGGGCTTTTTTGTTACCGCAAGATTTTACTTCTTGTGATAAGCCGTTACACGCTCAACTTCTTCCTTCGAACCCAGGAACACCGCCACACGCTGGTGCAGGCCTTCTGGCTGGATGTCGAGGATGCGCTGGTGGCCGTCGGTGGACGCACCGCCTGCCTGCTCAACCAGGAACGACATCGGGTTGGCTTCGTACATCAGACGCAGCTTGCCCGGCTTGGACGGCTCGCGGCTGTCGCGTGGGTACATGAACAAGCCACCACGGGTCAGGATGCGGTGTACGTCGGCAACCATCGCGGCCACCCAGCGCATGTTGAAGTTCTTCTTCAACGGGCCTTCTTCGCCTTCCATCAGCTCGTTGACGTAGCGCTTCACCGGTTCTTCCCAGTGGCGCTGATTGGACATGTTGATGGCAAATTCCTGGGTAGAAGCAGGAATCGAAATGTCTTCGTGGGTGAGTACGAAGCTGCCCATTTCACGGTCCAGCGTGAAGCCTTTGACGCCATCGCCCAGAGTCAGCACCAGCATGGTCTGTGGGCCGTAGATCGCGTAGCCGGCAGCAACCTGCTCAGTGCCTGGCTGCAGGAAGGCCTTTTCGTTCAGGGCTTCGTTCTGGCTCAGGTATTCGTTCGGGCAACGCAATACCGAGAAGATGGTGCCGACCGGTGCGTTGATATCGATGTTGGACGAACCGTCCAGTGGGTCGAATACCAAGAGGTATGCGCCCTTCGGGTATTTGCCTGGGATCTGGTAGGCATTGTCCATTTCTTCGGACGCCATGCCGGCCAGGTGACCGCCCCATTCGTTGGCTTCGAGCAGGATTTCATTGGACAGCACGTCCAGTTTCTTCTGCACTTCGCCCTGCACGTTTTCAGTGCCCATGCTGCCCAGGACACCGCCCAGTGCGCCTTTGGAAACGGCGTGGCTGATTTCCTTGCAAGCACGCGCCACCACTTCGATAAGGAAGCGCAGATCGGCAGGCGTGTTGTTGCTGCGGGTCTGCTCGATCAAATAGCGACTCAAGGTAACGCGGGACATGGACGGCTCCGGAGAATGGGGGGCTAAAAACCCGCGCAGTTTAGCGCGAGTCGGGGCTGATTTCCTCTAATCAGAGGATTTAACGCCAATAGAGTTCACGCAACGGAGCAACGACACCTCTGTAGGAGCGAGCTTGCTCGCGAAAAACTCATACGCGCCGCGCTCATTCAGGAAGCAAGCGTTATCGTTGAGGTTCTTCGCGAGCAAGCTCGCTCCTACAGTGGCATCAGGGGTCAGTCGAGGGCTTTCCAGATCTCGGTGGCGTACTCCCTGATGGTCCGGTCAGAGCTGAACCAGCCCATGCGCGCCGTGTTGAGCACCGCCGAGCGCCACCAGGCCTTGGAGTCGTGCCAATGCGCCTCGACCCGTGCCTGGGCGTCCCAGTAGGCGTCAAAGTCGGCACACACCAGGAAGCGGTCGTAGTCGACCAGCCCATCGATCAGGCCCACATAACGCCCCGGGTCATCCGGCGAGAACACCCCGCCACGGATGGCTTGCAGCACGTCGTTCAAACGATGGGACGCGGCGATGTCCGGCCCGGCGCTGAACTCGCCGGCGTGTTTGCGAGCTTCCACCTGCTGGGCACTGAGGCCAAAGATAAACATGTGCTCGGCGCCGACACGCTCGTGCATCTCCACATTGGCGCCGTCCATGGTGCCGATGGTCAGCGCACCGTTGAGGCCGAACTTCATGTTGCTGGTGCCGGAAGCTTCGAAGCCGGCGGTGGAAATCTGCTCCGACAAATCCGCTGCCGGAATGATGCTTTCCGCCAGGCTGACGTTGTAGTTGGGCAGGAACACCACCTTGAGCAGACCGCGCACGGTCGGGTCGTTGTTGACCGTGCGGGCGATGTCGTTGGTCAGCTTGATGATCAGCTTGGCTTGGTGGTAGCTGGCCGCCGCCTTGCCGGCAAAGATCTTGACCCGAGGCACCCAGTCGATGCCCGGCTCGGCACGGATCGCCTGGTACAGCGCTACGGTGTGCAGCAGGTTGAGCAGTTGGCGCTTGTATTCGTGAATACGCTTGACCTGCACGTCGAACATCGCCGCCGGGTTGATCGCGATGCCCAGGCGCTCATGGATGATCTGCGCCAGGGCGCGCTTGCTGTGCAGGCGCTGCTCAGCAAATGCTTTGCGAAAGGCCGGTTTCTCGGCAAAGGGTTCCAACTCGATCAGGCGCTGTTCGGGCTGATCGAGAATGCCCGGGCCCAAGGCTTCCACTAGCATATCGGTCAGCTTGGGGTTGGCCTGGTACAGCCAGCGGCGGAAGGTAATGCCGTTGGTTTTGTTGTTGATGCGTTCGGGGTAGAGCTTGTGCAGTTCGGAGAACACCGTGCTGCGCATTAGCTGGGTATGCAAACCGGACACGCCGTTGACGCTATGGGAACCCAGGAACGCCAGGTTGCCCATGCGCACGCGGCGGCCGTTGTCTTCTTCGATCAGCGACACAGCGCGCAAAACATCAAAGTCGTGGATGCCTTTGGCACGCAGCGAGTCAATGTGCTGGGCGTTGATCAGGTAGATGATCTGCATGTGCCGCGGCAGCATGCGCTCCATCAAACCTACCGGCCAGGTTTCCAGCGCTTCGGGCAGCAGGGTGTGGTTGGTATACGAAAGGGTCTCGACGGTGACATCCCACGCGGCTTCCCAGGGAATGTCATGCAGGTCGACCAGCTGGCGCATCAACTCGGCCACGGCGATGGACGGGTGGGTGTCGTTGAGTTGGATGGCGGCGTGCTCGCCCAGGCTCAGTACCGAACCGTGCATGTTTTTGTGGCGACGCAACAAGTCCTGCAGGGACGCGGAAACGAAGAAATATTCCTGGCGCAGGCGCAGTTCCTGCCCTGCTTCGGTGCTGTCGGCCGGGTAAAGCACGCGGGAGATGCTTTCGGCACGGGCCACTTCGGCGACAGCGCCCAAATGGTCACCGGCGTTGAAGCGCTCCAGGTGCAGGTCTTCTACGGCGCGCGCACGCCAAAGGCGCAGGGTGTTGACGCTGGCGCCGCGCCAACCGACGACCGGCGTGTCATAGGCCACGGCGCGCACGGTTTCGTTGGGCGACCATACCTGGATCATCTTGCCGGAGGCGTCCGCCACGGTTTCGACACTGCCGCCAAAGCCAATCGGGTAAATCACCTCGGCGCGTTCGAATTCCCAAGGGTTACCGAAATCCAGCCAGCGCTCGGTCTGTTCCTGCTGCCAACCGTCGACAATCGCTTGGCGGAACAAGCCGTGTTCATAACGGATGCCATAGCCGTGGCCAGCAATGCCGAGGGTCGACATGCTTTCCATAAAGCACGCCGCCAGACGGCCCAGGCCACCATTGCCGAGCGCCGCGTCGGGCTCCAGCAGGCGGATGCGCTCCAGGTCGACGCCCAGTTCCGACAGCGCTTCGCGCGCGATCTCCAGCACACCCAGGTTGCTCAGGCTGTCATAGAGCAGACGGCCGATGAGAAATTCCAGGGACAGGTAATAAACGCGCTTCTGGCCTTTGCGATAAATACGCCGCGTGTGGTCCATCCAGTGGTCGACCATCTGGTCGCGCGCGGCCAGGGCAATGGCTTCGAACCAGTCATGGTCGAAGGCGTGATCCGGGTCCTTGCCCACCGCGTAGGTGAGTTTGGTCAAGACAGCATCGCGGAATGCGGCTACCTCTGCTTCTCGTGCAAGCGGTTCCTGAGACATCGGTGCGACCTCGGGCGAGATTGAAGGAGTTGCTAGAGCCTAGTCGGTCTGACAGACGGTAGACGTGCTGGTTCGGCAGTTTTTTAACTCATTGGCCTGTGGCTGAATTTGATGCAGGGGTCGTGCCCGATCAGGCCCTGGCCAAACCTTTGAGCTGAAACCTGCAAAATATTGTTCAAAAAACCACCAATCCCGGTATGATCGCGCGCCCGGATAACGCCCCACCTTGGAACCTTGATGAAGCCTCAACTGATCGCCGCCGCGGAACTCGACCGTCTAGAGACCTGGCAGAAATACTCCGCCCATATGTGCGGCGGCTGCGTGTCCAGCTGCTGCACGCTGCCGGTGGAGGTGAAGATCAAGGACCTGATCCGCATTGGCATCGTCGATGAGTTCGAGCGCGGCGATCCGCCGAAGAACATCGCCAAGCGTTTGCAGAAAGAAGGCATCGTCGAGCGCTACAACAACAAGTCCGAAATTTTCACCTTGCAGCGCATGAGCAACAACGACTGCCTGTACCTGGATCGTAAGACGCGCTTTTGCACTATTTATGACAAGCGCCCGGATACCTGCCGCAATCACCCGAAAATCGGGCCGCGGCCAGGGTATTGCGCGTACAAGCCCAAGGAAGTGGTGCGCGAGACCAACTTCAAGACCCTCGACAAGTTCTAAGTTTTTGATCGTTCCCACGCTCTGCGTGGGAATGCAGCTGTGGACGCTCTGCGTCCGCTCTTGAAAGCAGGACGCGGAGCGTCCCACGCGGCGTTCCCACGCGGAGCGTGGGAACGATCACAACACACAGACTGCAGGCATAAAAAAACGCCCCCGGCCTTTCGACCGGGGGCGTTTTTCATTCAGCCTGAGTTAACTCAGTTCTTGGCTTTCTTGGCAGCGCGGGTACGCTCGCCTTCGTCCAGGATCTTCTTACGCAGGCGGATCGACTTAGGCGTGACTTCGCACAGCTCGTCGTCCTGGATGAATTCCAGGGCCTGTTCCAGGGTGAAGCGAACAGGTGGAACCAGAGCGATGGTTTCGTCTTTGCCCGAAGCACGCATGTTGTCGAGCTTCTTGCCTTTGGTTGGGTTGACGCCCATGTCGTTGTCACGGCTGTTCAGACCAACGATCTGGCCGTTGTAGATCTCTTGACCGTGTTCAACGAACAGCTTGCCACGCGCCTGGAGAGTTTCCAGGGAGTAGGTCAGCGCCTTGCCGGTTTCTACCGATACCAGAACACCGTTCTGACGGCCGGACATGTCGCCGGACTTCATGGTGTCGTAGCGATCGAAGATCGAGGTCAGGATGCCAGCACCGTTGGTCAGGGTCAGGAACTGGTTACGGAAACCGATCAGACCACGAGCAGGGATGTTGTATTCCAGACGTACACGGCCTTTGCCATCCGGCACCATGTTGGTCAGGTCGCCCTTACGCAGGCCCATCTCTTCCATGACCTTGCCCTGGGATTCTTCAGGGGTGTCGATGGTGACGTTTTCGAACGGTTCCTGCTTCACGCCGTCAACCTGACGGATGATCACTTCAGGACGACCAACACCCATTTCGAAGCCTTCGCGACGCATGGTTTCGATCAGTACCGAGAGGTGCAGCTCACCACGGCCGGAAACCTTGAACTTGTCAGCCGAGTCGCCTTCTTCAACGCGCAGAGCAACGTTGTACAGCAGCTCCTTGTCCAGACGTTCCTTGATGTTACGGGAGGTCACGAACTTGCCTTCTTTACCGCAGAAAGGCGAGTCGTTTACCTGGAAGGTCATGGAAACGGTTGGCTCGTCAACGGTCAGAGGCTTCATCGCCTCGACGTTGTCCGGCTGGCACAGGGTGTCGGAGATGAACAGCGAGTCCATACCGCTCACGCATACGATGTCGCCAGCGAAAGCTTCTTCAACGTCTACACGGTGCAGACCGTGGTGACCCATCAGCTTCAGGATACGACCGTTACGCTTCTTGCCGTCAGCGCCGATAGCGACAACCGGGGTGTTCGGCTTGACGCTACCACGAGCGATACGGCCAACGCCGATAACACCCAGGAAGCTGTTGTAGTCCAGTGCCGAGATTTGCATCTGGAACGGGCCTTCACGGTCGACTTTCGGTGCTGGTACGTTGTCGACGATCGACTGGTACAGCGGAGTCATGTCTTCAGCCATGTCGGTGTGGTCAAGACCAGCAATACCGTTCAGGGCGGAGGCGTAGATGACTTGGAAGTCCAGCTGTTCTTCGGTAGCACCCAGGTTGTCGAACAGGTCGAAGATCTGGTCCAGAACCCAGTCCGGACGCGCGCCTGGACGGTCAACCTTGTTGATGCACACGATCGGACGCAGGCCGGCTTCGAAAGCCTTCTTGGTCACGAAACGGGTTTGCGGCATAGGGCCGTCTTGAGCGTCAACCAGCAGCAGAACGGAGTCAACCATCGACATTACGCGTTCTACTTCGCCGCCGAAGTCGGCGTGGCCCGGGGTATCCACGATGTTGATGTGGTAGCCGTTCCAGTTGATAGCGGTGTTTTTAGCCAGGATGGTAATACCGCGCTCTTTTTCCTGGTCGTTGGAGTCCATCACGCGCTCGTCGTTGAGCTCGTTGCGCTCCAGGGTGCCGGATTGACGCAGGAGTTTGTCTACCAGGGTGGTTTTACCATGGTCAACGTGAGCAATGATGGCGATGTTACGTAGATTTTCGATCACTTGTGTATCTCGATCAGAGGATTCGGTGTGCTGACAGGTCGTGGCAGCGATTAACAGTAGAGTCAGGCCTTGCCGTTACAGCTTGACGGCAGAGTCGGGGGGCCGGTGACGCAGGCCACAGGCAAACAGCCCCGGGCTCTTAGCTCGGTCGATAAACGCGCACATTGGCATGCCCCTCACTGAGCAAATGGTGGGCATGCAGGCGACTCATCACGCCTTTGTCGCAATACAACAGGTACTGACGGCTGTTATCCAGTTCCTTGAAACGCGCGTTCAGTGCGTAGAACGGCAGCGCTTGCACGTCGATGCCAGCGATTTCCAGCGGCTCATCTTCGGCGGCATCCGGGTGACGGATGTCGATGACGATCTGGCCGGCCAGGGCTTCGCTGACTTCTTCGATCTGCACATCCTGGCCCAATTCGTCGATCACTCGATCGATTGGCACCAGCTTGGCGTTCTCGAGCGCACGCTCCAGAATCGCCATGTCGAATTCTTTTTCTTCATGCTCCACGCGGTGACGCTTGGCGTGGGTCTTGGGGTTCACCGAAATGACCCCGCAGTACTCAGGCATATGCTTGGCAAAGTCGGCGGTGCCGATT
The DNA here is from genome assembly GCF_018135665.1 of Pseudomonas sp. B2021. Taxonomy (NCBI): domain Bacteria; kingdom Pseudomonadati; phylum Pseudomonadota; class Gammaproteobacteria; order Pseudomonadales; family Pseudomonadaceae; genus Pseudomonas; species Pseudomonas sp. B2021. Next base: position 569,486 of record NZ_SMOF01000001.1, on the reverse strand, counting down.
TGCTCTGCCAGGTCGATGATGTCCTGCTTGTGGCTGGCGATCAGCGGGCGTAGCACCAGCTTCTCGGTCACGCAGTCAATGATCGACAGGTTCGGCAGCGTCTGGCTGGAGACCTGAGAAATCGCTTCGCCGGTCACCAGGGCGTCGATCTGCAATTGATCGGCGATTCGGGACGCAGCGCGCAACATCATACGCTTCAATACTACGCCCATATGACTGTTATCGACTTTGCCGAGAATTTCGCCCAGCACTTCCTCGAACGGTACGCTTACAAATAGCACGCGTTGGGAGCTGCCGTATTTCTTCCAGATAAAGTGCGCGACTTCCATCACGCCCAATTCATGTGCACGCCCGCCCAGGTTAAAGAAGCAGAAATGGCTCATCAGGCCGCGGCGCATGATCTGGTAGGCCGCCACCGTGGAATCGAAACCGCCGGACATCAATACCAGGGTCTGTTCCAGGGCACCCAGCGGGTAGCCGCCGATGCTGTTGTGCTGGCTGTGGATCACAAACAACCGTTGGTCGCGAATTTCCATGCGCACTTCAATTTGCGGCGCTTTGAGGGAAATTCCAGCGGCGCCGCACTCACGACGCAGCTTGCTGCCAACGTATTTCTCGACGTCCATGGAGCTGAACGGGTGCTTGCCGGCACGCTTGCAACGCACCGAAAAAATCTTGCCTTCAAGCGCACTGCCGTAGTGCTGCTTGCACTTTTCGGTGATGTCGTCGAAGTCGCCCAGCGGGTACTCATCCACCTGCAGGAAATGCGCGATGCCCGGCATGCAGCTCAGGCGCTCGGTCATGTCCTTCAAGGCTTTGGCGTCGGTAATGCGGGTTTCCAGCTCGAGGTTGTCCCACACGCCGTTCACCACCACAGCCGGGTCCAGGTCACGGAGCACGGCACGGATGTTCTTGGCCAACTGACGGATGAAACGCGTCCGTACCGGTCGGCTTTTGATGGTGATCTCGGGGAAGACTTTAACGATTAATTTCATGGAAACAGCGCGCGCCGGGCCTGCTGAAAAAGGGGGGCGCGGATTATAGCGGAAATCGCTCAAGGTTTAACCAGTTAATATGCATTGCACATGCAATGCACCAAAACGGGTCATTTACCCAAATAAACGCTACATTGCAGTGCGCGATTTATGCCGTTTTTGCCGATTGCACCGTTATAGGGGCCATTTTGAGGCAAAACGGCCATGTTGGCGCACTGGCATGCAATTTGCTCTCTTGTGAGGCAGGTTGCCTTGGCGGAGTATCCGCGCCGGCATCACCCAAATTCTAAGGGCTAACTCCACTACCCCAAGCCCGAAGCCACCCGGAGGACACCATGTCGAAGTCGGTTCAACTCATCAAAGATCATGACGTTAAATGGATTGATCTGCGCTTCACGGACACAAAAGGCACTCAGCACCACGTGACCATGCCGGCTCGCGATGCGCTGGAAGATGACTTCTTCGAAGTCGGCAAGATGTTCGACGGTTCCTCCATCGCCGGCTGGAAAGGCATCGAAGCCTCCGACATGATCCTGCTGCCAGACGACAGCACCGCCGTACTCGACCCGTTCACCGAAGAGCCAACCCTGATCCTGGTGTGCGACATCATCGAGCCTTCGACCATGCAAGGCTATGACCGCGACCCACGCGCCATCGCCCACCGTGCCGAGGAATACCTGAAGTCCACCGGTATCGGCGACACCGCATTCTTCGGCCCTGAGCCAGAGTTCTTCATCTTCGACTCGGTGAAGTTCAAATCCGACATCTCCGGCTCCATGTTCAAGATTTTCTCCGAGCAAGGCTCGTGGATGTCCGACCAGGACGTGGAAGGCGGTAACAAAGGCCACCGTCCAGGCGTGAAAGGCGGCTACTTCCCAGTACCACCGTTCGACTTCGACCACGAAATCCGTACCTCCATGTGCAACGCACTGGAAGAAATGGGCCAGACCGTTGAAGTTCACCACCACGAAGTGGCGACTGCCGGCCAGAACGAAATCGGCGTGAAATTCAACACGCTGGTGAAGAAGGCTGACGAAGTTCAAACCCTGAAATACTGCGTGCACAACGTTGCCGATGCCTATGGCCGCACCGCTACCTTCATGCCTAAGCCGCTGTACGGCGATAACGGCTCGGGCATGCACGTTCACGTATCGATTTCCAAAGACGGCAAGAACACCTTCGCTGGCGAAGGCTATGCCGGCCTGTCCGATACCGCCCTGTACTTCATCGGCGGCATCATCAAGCACGGCAAAGCGCTGAACGGCTTCACCAACCCGTCGACCAACTCCTACAAGCGTCTGGTCCCAGGTTTTGAAGCGCCGGTGATGCTGGCCTACTCGGCACGCAACCGCTCCGCCTCGATCCGTATTCCTTACGTCAACAGCCCTAAAGGCCGTCGTATCGAAGCGCGCTTCCCAGACCCGGCTGCCAACCCTTACCTGGCCTTCGCCGCCCTGATGATGGCCGGCCTGGACGGTATCCAGAACAAGATCCACCCTGGCGACGCCGCCGACAAAAACTTGTACGACCTGCCGCCTGAAGAGGCCAAAGAGATCCCACAAGTGTGCGGCAGCCTGAAAGAAGCCCTGGAAGAGCTGGACAAGGGCCGTGCGTTCCTGACCAAAGGCGGCGTTTTCAGCGACGACTTCATCGACGCTTACATCGCCCTGAAAAGCGAAGAAGAAATCAAAGTACGTACCTTCGTACACCCACTGGAATACGAGCTGTACTACAGCTGCTGATCCGGTAGCGCTGCTTAAGGTAGCGTGATGAAAAAGGCCTCCTTCGGGAGGTCTTTTTTTTGCCTGGGCGTTACGCTACGCCAGCTCTGCAAACCCAATCAACGTGTGGGAGCTGGCTTGCCTGCGATGGCGCACTGCCGGCCACCTGCTGTATCACTGACACACCGCCATCGCGGGCAAGCCCGCTCCCACAGGAGATCACCTTTGAGATATCGACTTGTATTTGCCCTGCTGTTCATCAGTGCCAGTGCGAGCGCTGCGCCGCCTACGCTCGAACCCTTGCTCAACAGCATCGCCGAACGCCTGGAGATTGCCGACCAGGTGGCGCTGAGCAAATGGGACAGCCACAAGCCCGTGGAGGACAAGAAGCGCGAACAAGAGGTGATCGCCAGCGTTACGGCCCAGGCATCTGGTTACAAGCTGGACCCGGCCGCTGCTGAGCAGTTTTTCGCCGCGCAGATCGAAGCCAATAAACTGGTGCAATACACCCACCTGTCCGACTGGCAGTTCCAAGGCAAAGCCCCCGACGATCCACGCCCGGACCTGGTCCAGCAGATCCGCCCGCGATTGGACGAGCTGCAAAAAAGGCTGTTGCAGCAGTTGGCCGACTTCACTCCACAGCGCACCGACCCGCAGTGCCCGCAATGGCTGGCCGAGGCCGTGCACGAACCGCTGAATGATCCGCTGCGCCAACTGGCGATGATCCGCGCCACCGCCGAGCTTTGCATCTATAAAGGTTAAAAGGACTGCAAATCCAATTAAAAATGTGGGAGCTGGCTTGACTGCGATAACGGTGTTGAATGCACCACAGCTATCGCAAGCAAGCCAGCTCCCACACTGACTGCGATTTGCCTTCAAGCTTCAGTTGCTGAACAACCTTCACAAAACCGCACTATATTGGTGCGATAGCCTGCACCCTTCTCAAGTGCCCAGCCCATTTTGGTTCGAAACTTCCCGTTCAAGCTGGCAGAACGCCACAGTTTCGCGCCTAAACCCCTTATTTCAGGGGGTTAGCGCTTCTTTTCGGAGCCTTGGTTTGGTTTTTGCATTTTCCTTGTATCAGCGTGTGCCTCAAGCCCGCGCCTTGCTCCAAAAGAGGTCCCGATGACCATCAGCGATGCACTGCACCGTTTGTTACTCGACAACCTGACCACCGCGACCATCCTGCTCAATGCCGACCTGCGTCTTGAGTACATGAACCCGGCGGCGGAGATGCTCCTGGCCATCAGCGGCCAGCGCAGCCATGGGCAGTTCATCAGCGAATTGTTCACCGAGTCGGCCGAAGCCTTGAGCTCGTTGCGCCAGGCCGTGGAGCAGGCTCATCCGTTTACCAAGCGCGAAGCGATGCTCACCGCACTCACTGGGCAGACGTTGACCGTCGACTACGCGGTGACCCCGATCCTGAGCAATGGCGCGACCCTGCTGCTGCTCGAAGTCCACCCCCGCGACCGCCTGCTGCGCATCACCAAGGAGGAAGCGCAGCTGTCCAAGCAGGAAACCAGCAAGATGCTGGTGCGCGGCCTCGCCCATGAGATCAAGAACCCGCTGGGCGGTATTCGCGGCGCGGCACAGTTGTTGTCCCGCGAGCTGCCAGACGAGCACCTCAAGGACTACACCAACGTCATCATCGAAGAAGCCGACCGCCTGCGTAACCTGGTGGACCGCATGCTGGGCTCCAACAAGCTGCCGTCCCTGGCGATGACCAACGTGCATGAAGTGCTTGAGCGCGTCTGCCAACTGGTCGAGGCCGAAAGCCAAGGCTGCATCACCTTGGTGCGCGACTACGACCCAAGCATTCCCGACGTGTTGATCGACCGCGAACAGATGATCCAGGCGGTGCTCAACATCGTGCGCAACGCCATGCAGGCCATCAGCAGCCAGAACGAGCTGCGCCTGGGCCGCATCAGCCTGCGCACCCGCGCCCTGCGCCAGTTCACCATTGGCCATGTGCGCCATCGCCTGGTGACCAAGGTCGAGATCATCGACAACGGCCCCGGCATTCCTGCAGAGCTGCAGGAAACCATCTTCTTTCCCATGGTCAGCGGCCGCCCGGACGGTACCGGGCTGGGCCTGGCCATTACCCAGAACATCATCAGCCAGCACCAGGGCCTGATCGAATGTGAGAGCCACCCCGGCCACACCACGTTCTCGATCTTCCTGCCATTGGAACAAGGAGCCCCCACGACATGAGCCGTAGTGAAACTGTCTGGATCGTCGACGACGACCGTTCTATCCGCTGGGTCCTCGAAAAAGCCTTGCAACAAGAAGGCATGACCACCCAGAGCTTCGACAGCGCCGATGGGGTGATGAGCCGCCTGGCACGCCAGCAGCCGGATGTGATCATTTCCGATATTCGCATGCCTGGGGCCAGTGGCCTGGACTTGCTGGCGCGCATTCGCGAGCAGCATCCGCGCTTGCCGGTGATCATCATGACCGCCCACTCGGACCTGGACAGCGCTGTCGCGTCTTATCAGGGCGGCGCCTTTGAATACCTGCCCAAGCCATTCGACGTGGATGAGGCGGTGGCGCTGGTCAAGCGCGCCAACCAGCACGCCCAGGAACAACAGAACCAGGAAGCCCCGCCAACCCTGACCCGCACCCCGGAAATCATCGGGGAAGCACCGGCGATGCAGGAAGTGTTTCGCGCCATCGGGCGCTTGAGCCATTCCAACATCACCGTACTGATCAACGGCGAATCGGGGACCGGTAAAGAGCTGGTGGCCCATGCGCTGCACCGCCACAGCCCACGGGCGGCCTCGCCGTTTATCGCACTGAACATGGCGGCGATTCCCAAGGATTTGATGGAGTCCGAGCTGTTCGGCCATGAAAAAGGCGCATTCACCGGCGCGGCTAACCTGCGTCGCGGACGCTTTGAACAGGCGGACGGCGGCACGCTGTTCCTCGATGAGATCGGCGACATGCCGGCCGATACCCAGACTCGCTTGCTGCGCGTGCTGGCTGACGGTGAGTTCTACCGTGTGGGCGGGCATACGCCGGTCAAGGTGGATGTGCGCATCATCGCGGCCACCCACCAGAACCTGGAAACCCTGGTGCATGCGGGTAAATTCCGTGAGGACTTGTTCCACCGCCTCAACGTGATCCGCATCCACATCCCGCGCATGTCGGACCGTCGCGAAGACATCCCCACCCTCGCCCGCCACTTCCTCAGCCGCGCCGCCCTGGAGCTGGCTGTGGAACCCAAGCTGCTCAAAAGCGAGACCGAGGAATACCTCAAGAACCTGCCGTGGCCCGGCAACGTTCGCCAGCTGGAGAACACCTGCCGCTGGATCACCGTGATGGCCTCCGGGCGAGAAGTACACATCAGCGACCTGCCGCCGGAGCTGCTGAGCCTGCCGCAGGACTCGGCACCCGTGACCAACTGGGAACAGGCGCTGCGCCAATGGGCCGACCAGGCCTTGGCACGCGGCCAGTCGAACCTGCTGGACAGCGCCGTGCCGGCGTTCGAGCGGATCATGATCGAGACTGCGTTGAAACACACTGCCGGCCGCCGCCGCGATGCCGCCGTGCTGCTGGGCTGGGGGCGTAATACCCTGACGCGCAAGATCAAGGAATTGGGGATGAAGGTGGATGGTGGGGATGATGATGAGGGTGATGAGGCCTGAACCCCAAGACCGCTGAAAGCCCAGTGTGGGAGCCGGGCTTGCCCGCGATGGCGGTGTGCCCGTCACCCGATATAGGGCTGACACACCGCTATCGCAGGCAAGCCAGCTCCCACATTTGTTTTGTGCAATGCCAGCAGACTGTGCACCGCTTCAATGCACGATGAACCGCCATTGAGCACAGACCCGAAACCTCACAGAGCGCTTTCGCTGCGAAGTTCATAACCGTAGAAACAACCAAAGCCCCGTATTCCGGGGCTTTGCGCTTTTTGGCATTTTTTTCAAGCCGCAAACGCAAGTTTTGGCACGCCCCCTGCAATAACCCTTGTACTACCCAGTTTCGGGGACCTTGGTACAGGCAGGCCGAGAATCCCCTCTTTAACACCGAAGCCTCAGGCTTCACCCCGTTTTGGGAGCCCTGGTACAGGCAGGCCGGGAACTCCCTCTTTTATTGCTCTTGGAGATGGATCTCCAGCCGCCAGCGGCCATCAACCTCTGCACCGCTCCACTCCCCACGCAACGGCCGGGCCGCTACCAGGTTCAGCAGCAAGCCAGCATCGGTCTTGCGTATGCGCCAATTCACGTCCTTGGCATTGACCTTGAGCTGCCCGCTGGCAGCCTTGCCCTGGGCGTCAAACAGCAGCGCCACGGTGCCGTCGATATGCTCGCCGTGCAGCTTGGGTTCGTTGTTGAACCACACCACCAAGCCATCCGCCGCAGGTTCTACCTGTTGCAGTTCAAGCGGTTCGGGGGTGGTCAAGCGGCCGATCATCAAGCCAATCATCAAGCCGACAATCGCCAATGACCCCAACACCCTCGGCAATAGCTTCGGTCTCGGGTCGTCTTCGGGGGTAGAATGCAGCGCATCTTTGCCTTCGGAGCCGTGCATGTTTCACGTCATCCTTTTTCAACCAGAAATTCCGCCGAATACCGGCAACGTTATCAGGCTGTGCGCCAACAGTGGCTGCCACCTGCATTTGATCGAGCCTTTAGGCTTTGACATGGACGACAAGCGCCTGCGCCGTGCCGGGCTGGACTACCACGAGTACGCCACCCTCAAGCGCCATGCCGACCTCGCCAGTTGCCTGGAGAGCCTGGGCCACCCACGGCTGTTCGCGTTCACCACCAAGGGCTCGCGGCCGTTTCATGATGCCAGCTTTGCCGAGGGCGACGCGTTTCTGTTCGGCCCGGAGAGCCGAGGCCTGCCGGCCGAGGTGCTTGACGCGTTGCCCGATGGCCATCGCCTGCGCTTGCCGATGCGTGAAGGCTGCCGCAGCCTGAACCTGTCCAACACCGTGGCCGTCGCCGTCTATGAAGGCTGGCGCCAACTGGGCTTCAAGTAACCCCCATTCTCCCTGTAGGAGCGAGCTTGCTCGCGAAAAACCAACAGGCAATGTGGGCTACCTGATAGCGCTGCGTCATCGTTGACGCTCTTCGCGAGCAAGCTCGCTCCTACAGGCGTGAGCAGTACATAAAAAAAGCGCCTGTGATGGCGCTTTTTTATACATCGAAGGCTTACTGAACCGTTGGCGCGCCTTCCTGTTGCATGCGCTGCAGCTCTTGGGCGTACAGGGCATCGAAGTTCACCGGCGCCAGCATCAGTGCCGGGAACGAGCCACGGGTGACCAGGCTGTCCAGGGTCTCACGGGCATACGGGAACAGGATGTTCGGGCAGAACGCGCCCAGGGTGTGGCTCATGGACGCTTCGTCCAGGCCCTGGATCAGGAAGATACCGGCCTGTTGCACTTCAGCGATGAAAGCGACTTCTTCACCATTCTTGACGGTGACCGACAGGGTCAGCACCACTTCGTGGAAGTCACCTTCCAGGGATTTCTGACGAGTGTTCAGGTCCAGCGCAACGCTTGGGGTCCACTCCTGACGGAAGATGGCCGGGCTTTTTGGCGCTTCGAACGACAGGTCACGCACGTAGATCCGCTGCAGCGAGAACTGTGGGCCTTGGTCTTGCGCTGCTTCGGTGTTCTGTTGATCAGTCATCGCAGATCCTTCTTTATCTTGGGGTTCTTAAGGGTTTAGGAGTCAGACGGACAGCAGCGCATCAAGTTTACCGGCGCGCTCCAGGGCAAACAGGTCGTCGCAACCACCGATGTGCCGGGTGCCGATCCAGATCTGCGGGACCGACGTGCGGCCGGCTTTCTGGGCCATTTCGGCGCGCACCTGGGGCTTGCCATCGACCTTGATCTCTTCGAAGGCAACGCCCTTTTTCTCAAGCAAGGCCTTGGCCCGCATGCAGTAAGGGCACCAATCGCTGGAATACACGACAACCTGGCTCATATCACTTCACCAACGGCAGGTTATCGCCACGCCAGCTGCTGATACCACCCGACAGCTTGGCAGCGGTGAAGCCGGTCTTGAGCATCTCGCGGGCGTGGGTGCCCGAGTGCTGGCCTTGGGCGTCGACCAGGATAATGGTCTTGGCCTTGTATTTTTCCAGCTCGGCCAAGCGCGCGATCAGCTTGTCCTGAGGAATGTTCAGGGCGCCAACGATATGGCCGGCGGCATAATCCTTGGCCGGGCGAATATCGACGACGACGGCCTCATCCTTGTTGACCAGCGCGGTCAGCTCCGACGTGCTCAGGCTGCGACCACCGCGGCTCAGTTCATGAGCGATCAGCAGCGCCAGCAGGATGACGAAGGCGCCCACAAGCAGGTAGTGGGCAGTGGCAAATGCAATCAGGTGATCAACCATCAAGGAGGTTCCAGGGCGTTAAAATGGCGGTAAGTATACACAGCCGCCAGGGGGGGCCAACCCCCGTAAAGCGGTGACGTGGTTGGAACTTCGCTTTAAACTGCCACTCCCTTTTCAATTGTCTTCCTTTATTAACGCCGCGAGAGGATCTATGACTACCACGCCTAAACCTTTGGTCCTGATAATTCTCGATGGCTTCGGACACAGTGAAAGCCACCACGACAACGCGGTTTACTCGGCCAACAAGCCAGTACTGGACCGTCTGACCGCCACCGTGCCTAACGGCCTGATCTCAGGTTCCGGCATGGACGTGGGCTTGCCGGACGGCCAGATGGGCAACTCGGAAGTCGGCCACATGAACCTCGGCGCCGGACGAGTGGTGTACCAGGACTTCACCCGAGTCACCAAAGCGATCCGCGATGGCGAGTTCTTCGAGAACCCGACCATCTGCGCGGCGGTTGATAAAGCCGTTGCCGCCGGCAAGGCCGTACACTTCATGGGCCTGTTGTCGGACGGCGGTGTACACAGCCACCAGGATCACCTGGTCGCTATGGCCGAACTGGCGTTCAAGCGCGGCGCTGACAAAATCTACCTGCACGCCTTCCTCGACGGCCGCGACACGCCGCCCAAAAGCGCGCAATCCTCTATCGAACTGCTGGACGCCACCTTCGCCGCTCTGGGCAAGGGCCGTATCGCCAGCCTGGTGGGCCGCTACTTCGCCATGGACCGCGACAACCGTTGGGACCGAGTCTCTCAAGCCTACAACCTGATCGTCGACGGCCAGGCCGAATTCAACGCAGCCACCGCCCAGGAAGGTCTGGAAGCAGCCTACGCCCGTGGCGAGAGCGATGAGTTCGTCAAGGCCACCACCATCGGCGAGCCGGTGAAGGTCGAAGACGGCGACGCCGTGGTGTTCATGAACTTCCGCGCCGACCGTGCCCGTGAGCTGAGCCATGTGTTTGTCGATGAAGGCTTCAAGGACTTCGAACGCGCGCGCCAGCCGAAGGTCGAGTTCGTCATGCTCACCCAATACGCCGCCAACATCCCGGCCCCTTCGGCGTTCGCGCCGGGCAGCCTGGAGAACGTGCTGGGCGACTACCTGGCCAAGAACGGCAAGACCCAGCTGCGCATCGCCGAAACCGAGAAATACGCCCACGTGACGTTCTTCTTCTCCGGTGGCCGCGAAGAGCCGTTCCCCGGCGAAGAGCGCATTCTGATCCCGTCACCAAAAGTCGCCACCTATGACCTGCAGCCGGAAATGAGCGCGCCGGAAGTCACCGACAAGATCGTCGATGCCATTGATAACCAGCGTTATGACGTGATCGTGGTCAACTACGCCAACGGCGACATGGTTGGCCACAGCGGCAACCTGGAAGCGGCGGTCAAGGCAGTTGAATGCCTGGACTTGTGCGTTGGCCGCATTGTCGACGCGCTGGATAAAGTCGGCGGCGAAGCGCTGATCACCGCCGACCACGGCAACTGCGAGCAGATGTCCGACGAATCCACCGGCCAGGCGCACACCGCGCACACCACCGAGCCGGTACCGTTCATCTATGTTGGCAAACGTGATTTCAAAGTGCGTGAAGGTGGCGTGCTGGCGGATGTGGCGCCGACCATGCTGAAACTGATGGGGCTGGAGCAGCCGAAGGAGATGACCGGCACCTCGATCCTGGTCTGATCCAAAGTACGCCACAAAACAGTGTGGGAGCGGGCTTGCCCGCGATAGCGGCTAATCAGTCGACATCTATGTCGCTGACCCACCGCAATCGCGGGCAAGCCCGCTCCCACATTGGTTTGTGGCGCTTTGAGAGATATCTTTTTGCCATACCAGCACCACTCGGCACCTATCTTGCCCACCAGCCCCAATTGGGCGTTTTTTTTGCAGCGCTTGGCGGGCATACTAGGCCGTCCTTTTCCCCTGGTGTCGCCCGCCTCTATGCTTCGCGCCTTGATAACCCTTGCTCTTGTCTGCCTGCTCCAACCGGCGTTTGCCGATGAGCGCGCACAAACCCAACAACAGTTGGACGCTACGCGTCAGGACATTACCGAGCTGAAAAAGCTGCTCGGCAAGCTCCAGGAAGAAAAATCCGGGGTGCAGAAAGACCTGCGCGGCACGGAAACCGAAATGGGCAAGCTGGAGAAGCAGGTCCAGGAGCTGCAAAAAGAACTAAAGAAGAGCGAGTCGGAACTGGAGCGACTCGACGCTGAGAAAAAAAAACTCCAGAGCGCGCGCGTTGAACAGCAACGCCTGATCGCGATCCAGGCCCGTGCCGCGTACCAGAGCGGCCGCCAGGAGTACCTCAAGCTGCTGCTCAACCAGCAGAATCCGGAAAAATTCGCCCGTACCCTCACCTATTACGATTACCTGAGCCAGGCGCGCCTGGCGCAATTGAAGGGGTTTAACGAAACCCTGCGCCAATTGGCCAATGTCGAACAGGAAATCGCCGACCAGCAATCCCAGCTGCTCGACCAGAAAACCGCCCTGGACACCCAGCGCGACCAGCTCGATAAAGTACGCAAGGAACGCCAGCAGGCCCTGGCCAAGCTCAACAGCGACGTAAAAGCCCGCGACGCCAAACTCCAGGCCCGCGAGCAGGACCAGGCCGACCTGGCCAAAGTCCTCAAGACCATCGAAGAAACCCTGGCCCGCCAGGCACGCGAGGCCGAAGAAGCGCGGCAAAAAGCGCTGATCGCCCAGCAGGAAGCCGAAAAAAAGCGTCAGCGTGAGGCTGAACTGGCTGCCACCACCGACGCTCCGGCCCCGCGCAAACCCGCGCGCGCAGCCCCTGGCCCGCTGGTTTCCAGCAGTGGCGAGTCGTTCGGCGGCCCTTTTGCTTCAGCGCGCGGCAAACTTCCATGGCCGGTTGATGGTCGATTACTGGCACGCTTTGGGGAAACTCGTGGCGATGACACCCGCGCCAAGTGGGATGGCGTGATGATCAGCGCCTCTGCCGGCAGCCAGGTCCACGCCGTGCATGGTGGCCGCGTGGTGTTTGCCGATTGGTTGCGGGGCGCCGGCTTGCTGGTGATTCTTGACCACGGTAATGGCTATTTGAGCCTTTACGGCCACAATCAGACATTACTCAAGTCGGCAGGTGATGTTGTAAAAGCCGGTGAATCCATCTCCACTGTCGGTAACAGTGGTGGCCAGGACACCCCGGCGCTGTACTTCGCTATTCGTCAGCAGGGCCGCCCGAGCGACCCTGCACAATGGTGCCGGTCCCAAGGATAGGGTCGCATCTACATTAGGAGTTCGTTCGACATGCTGCATTTGTCCCGCCTCACTTCGCTGGCCCTGACGATCGCCCTGGTGATCGGCGCGCCTCTGGCTTTTGCCGACCAGGCCGCACCGGCTGCACCCGCCACGGCTGCGACGACCAAGGCGCCATTGCCGCTGGACGAGCTGCGTACCTTTGCCGAGGTCATGGACCGGATCAAGGCAGCGTATGTCGAACCCGTAGACGACAAGGCCCTGCTGGAAAATGCCATCAAGGGCATGCTCAGCAACCTCGACCCGCACTCCGCCTACCTGGGCCCGGAAGATTTCGCCGAGTTGCAGGAAAGCACCAGCGGTGAGTTCGGCGGCCTTGGCATCGAAGTGGGCTCCGAAGACGGCCAGATCAAAGTGGTCTCGCCTATCGACGACACCCCGGCGTCCAAGGCCGGTATCCAGGCCGGCGACCTGATCGTGAAGATCAACGGCCAGCCAACCCGCGGCCAGACCATGACCGAAGCCGTCGACAAGATGCGCGGCAAGCTCGGCCAGAAGATCACCCTGACCCTGGTACGCGACGGCGGCAACCCGTTTGACGTGACCCTGGCCCGCGCGACCATCACGGTCAAGAGCGTGAAAAGCCAGCTGCTGGAGTCGGGCTACGGTTATATCCGTATCACCCAGTTCCAGGTCAAGACCGGCGACGAAGTGGCCAAGGCCCTGGCCAAGCTGCGCAAAGACAACGGCAAGAAGCTCAACGGCATCGTGCTTGACCTGCGCAACAACCCAGGCGGCGTGTTGCAGTCGGCGGTCGAGGTGGTCGACCACTTCGTCACCAAGGGCCTGATCGTCTACACCAAGGGCCGTATCGCCAACTCAGAGTTGCGCTTCTCGGCCACCGGCAACGACCTCAGCGAGAACGTGCCACTGGCGGTATTGATCAACGGTGGCAGCGCCTCGGCTTCGGAAATCGTCGCCGGTGCCCTGCAAGACCTCAAGCGCGGCGTGCTGATGGGCACCACCAGCTTCGGCAAAGGCTCGGTGCAGACCGTATTGCCGCTGAACAACGAGCGTGCGCTGAAGATCACCACGGCGCTGTACTACACGCCCAACGGCCGCTCGATCCAGGCCCAGGGCATCGTGCCGGACATCGAAGTACGCCGCGCCAAGATCACCAACGAGATCGACGGCGAATACTACAAAGAGGCCGACCTGCAAGGTCACCTGGGCAATGGCAACGGCGGTGCCGACCAGCCAACCGGCAGCCGCGCCAAGGCCAAGCCGATGCCGCAGGACGATGACTACCAACTGGCCCAGGCACTCAGCCTGCTCAAGGGCTTGAGCATCACCCGCAGCCGTTGATCATGCGCCTTGCCCTGATCCTCGCTGTGCTGTGCAGCCTGGCAGGGGTCGCTCAAGCGGCCCCTGCCGGCGAACCGCACAAAGCCTACCTGACACTGATCATCGACGACCTGGGGCAAAACCTGCCTCGGGATCGCCGCGTGCTCGCGCTACCCGGCCCGGTGACCGCCGCCATCATGCCGGACACGCCCCACGCCGCCGAATTCGCCCGTGAGGCCCATAAGGCTGGCAAGATCGTGATCCTGCACATGCCCATGGACCCGGCCACCGGCCCATTCGCCTGGCACCCTGAGCTGTCGATCGAAGAACTGGGCAAGCGCCTGGACGCCGCGTTCGACGCAGTGCCCTACACCGCCGGCATCAACAACCACATGGGCAGCCGCATGACCGCACAACCGGCGGCGATGGCTTGGCTGATGGGTGAGTTGCAACGGCGCCACAAGTTCTTCGTCGACAGCCGCACCAGCGCGCAGACCGTTGCCGCCGCCGAGGCGCAGAAGATCGGTTTGGCCCATGTGTCGCGGGATGTATTTCTCGACGACGAACGCACCGAAGCGGCGATTACCACGCAGTTGCAAACCGCGATCAAACTGGCGCACAAGCAGGGCTCGGCGGTGATGATCGGGCACCCTTACCCGCAGACCCTGGCGGTGCTGGAGCGCGAATTGCCCAAGCTCAAGGCGCAAGGCGTGGAGTGGATCGATATCAAATTGATGATCAGCGTGCGCAGTAACCGGGCGATGGCCGGGCATGGCAAGAACGGCATCTACCGTTAAAGGAAGATTACAAAGATCCACTGTGGGAGCGGGCTTGCCCGCGATGGCGGAGTGTCAGTCACACAGATATTGGCTGACGCATTGCTATCGCGGGCAACCCCGCTCCCACATTTTTGATCGTGTTCATCCTGCCAACTTCAGAGGTAACGCGCCATGATTTCGTCTATACGGCCGCTCTTGCGTAACTCATCCAATGCAGCCTGGAGCCTGGCCACCACCTCATCCGGCACGTCCTTGTTCAACGCCAGGTAAAGCTGCGCACTGTTGAAGCGCAATACTGTCTTGAGCCCGTTCACCCCCACTTGCCGCGCCAGGTAACGTCCTGCAGGATCGCCAGTGGCCCACAGGTCGATCTGGCCCTCCATGAGCTTTTGCGCATTGTCCTGGTCACGCAAGGCAACAATCGGCTTGAGCCCCTGCTTGTCCAGGCTTTCGGCAATGGCGTCGCCTTTGTAGGCGCCGATCCTGTAGCGGCGCGCCTGCTCAAGGTTTTCCAGTTGGATCTTGCTGTCGGCCTTGGCCAATAGCACCCAATCGTCCGGGCCGATGGGGCCGACCCATTTGAACAAGGCTTCACGGTCTGGCAACCGCGCCATCACAAACACGCCGTAACCCGGCTTTTCCAGGGCGAGTTTGTAGATTCGCTCCCAAGGGAAACGCAGGGTCAGGTTGTAGGAAATGCCGGCACGTTTGAAGGTTTCGCGCATGATGTCTACGGCGATGCCTTCGATGTTCTCGTCCTTTGCGAAGTTCTTGCCGTTTTTCGCCATGTTGTAGGGCGGGAAATTTTCTGTCAGCAACACCAGGGAGGCGTCAGACGGTTGTTCGGCGTGTGCCGTAGCCACCATGAGCATGGAGGAACTGGCGAGGGCGAGCAGCAGGTGTTTGAACATGAAGGCTACCGGAATCCATGGCAAGCGCAGAGAGTGCCGCGAGCCTGCCATGGTGTCCAGCAGCGTTTAGCGCACGACGATACCGCGTGCGGCCATATAGGCCTTGGCCTCGGGCACGGTGTATTCGCCAAAGTGGAAAATACTCGCCGCCAGCACCGCGCTGGCGTGGCCTTCCAGTACACCATCGGCCAGGTGTTGCAGGTTGCCGACGCCACCCGATGCGATCACCGGAATGCCCAGGGCATCGCTGATGGCGCGGGTAACGCCCAGGTCGAAGCCGTTTTTCATGCCGTCCTGGTCCATGCTGGTCAGCAGGATTTCACCGGCGCCCAGGCCTTCCATCTTCATCGCCCACTCCACCGCGTCCAGCCCGGTAGGCTTGCGCCCGCCGTGGGTGAAGATCTCCCAGCGCGGGGTTTCGCCCGGGCCGGATACCTTCTTGGCGTCGATAGCCACCACGATGCATTGCGAGCCGAAGTGCTGCGCGGCTTCGCCGACAAACTCGGGGTTGAATACGGCGGCGGTGTTGATCGAGACCTTGTCTGCACCGGCATTGAGCAGGTTGCGGATGTCTTGCACGGTGCGCACGCCACCGCCCACGGTCAGTGGGATAAACACCTGGCTGGCCATGCGCTCGACGGTATGCAGCGTGGTGTCGCGGCCATCGACGCTGGCAGTGATGTCGAGAAAGGTAATCTCGTCGGCACCTTGCTCATCGTAGCGACGGGCGATTTCCACCGGGTCGCCGGCATCACGGATGTTCTCGAACTTGACGCCCTTGACCACGCGACCGTTGTCGACGTCCAGGCAAGGGATGATGCGTTTGGCCAGCGCCATGGTCAGTCCTCAGCCGTTGTAGGCGTCGCAGTAAGCCTGAGCTTCGGCGACGTCCAGAGTGCCTTCATAGATCGCACGGCCGGTGATGGCGCCGATAATGCCGGGAGCCTTGGCGTCCAGTAGCGACTTGATGTCACCCAGGTTATGAATGCCGCCGGAAGCGATCACCGGAATCTTGGTGGCCGCTGCCAGGGCTGCGGTGAAGGGTACGTTGCAGCCCTGCATCATGCCGTCTTTGGCGATGTCGGTATAAACAATGGCAGACACGCCGTCGGCTTCGAACTGCTTGGCCAGGTCGATCACCTGCACTGTGCTGATTTCAGCCCAGCCGTCGGTAGCGACGAAGCCATCTTTGGCATCCAGGCCTACGATCACTTTGCCCGGGAAAGCGCGGCAGGCTTCGGCGACGAAGGCTGGATCTTTCACGGCCTTGGTGCCGATGATCACGTAGCTCACGCCCGCTTTGACGTAGTGCTCGATGGTTTCCAGGGAGCGGATACCGCCGCCGATCTGGATCGGCAGGTTCGGGTAGCGCTTGGCGATGGCAGTAACCACCTCGCCGTTGACCGGCTGGCCTTCGAAGGCGCCGTTCAGGTCCACCAGATGCAGACGACGGCAGCCCCCTTCTACCCATTTGGCAGCCACGCTCACCGGGTCATCGGAGAACACGGTGGAATCTTCCATGCGGCCTTGGCGCAGGCGTACACAAGCGCCGTCCTTGAGATCGATAGCGGGGATAATCAGCATCTGGCAAACCTTATTCGATATTCAGCAATGCTTGGGAAATCAGGGTTTCTCAAGCGACCACAAGTCGCTTTCGATGCTTTCGAACCTTTCTTTAAGGAGCGTCTGCGTGTCGAAAATCGCCCTGTTGTAATAATGCGGCGCCACTTCGGTGGTAAACAGCTCAAGAATCTCGGCGACCTCGAACGAGCCCAGCTTGAGCTCGAAGCGGTCCTCCATGAATCGCTTGATCTTGTCAGTAGCCTCACGCTCCTGCTCGGGCGCGAGGTTCAAGATCGGCGGCTTCGGTTTCCTGGCCATTTACCAGCGACCATCCCACGCGGCGAAGTTCTGCAGCAATTGCAGGCCATGGGTATGGCTCTTCTCCGGGTGAAACTGCACGGCAAAGCGCGAACCATCGGCCAGCGCGGCGGCAAAGTCGACGCCGTAATGCCCGCCACCCACCACCTGGCGCGGGTTACCGGCGGCGATGTAGTAGCTGTGCACGAAGTAGAAACGCGCCATGTCCGGGATGTCGTGCCACAGCGGGTGGTCGACGGTGCGGCGCACTTCGTTCCAGCCCATGTGCGGGACTTTGAGGTGCTCGCCCTCTTCATGCAGGTCTTTGCCGAAGAACTTCACCTGGCCCGGAAACAGGCCGATGCAGTCGACTCCGCCGTTCTCTTCACTGCTGTCGAGCAAGGCTTGCATGCCCACGCAGATGCCGAGGAACGGGCGGTCCTGGCTGACTTCGCGCACCAGGCTGTCAAAACCCAGGCGGCGGATCTCGGCCATGCAATCGCGAATCGCGCCAACACCGGGGAACACCACGCGGTCGGCTTCGCGAATCACGTTGGCATCGCTGGTGATCAGCACCTTGCCGGCACCTACATGCTCAAGGGCCTTGGCCACCGAGTGCAGGTTACCCATGCCGTAATCGATAACCGCGACCGTCTGCATTACAGGACGCCCTTGGTCGACGGCATTTGCCCGCCCATGCGCTCATCGACTTCCACAGCCATGCGCAGTGCGCGGCCGAAAGCCTTGAACACGGTTTCGATCTGGTGGTGAGTGTTGGTGCCGCGCAGGTTGTCGATGTGCAGGCTGACCAGTGCGTGGTTAACGAAACCTTGGAAGAATTCCTGGAACAGGTCGACGTCAAAGCCACGGCCCACGTTCGCGCGGGTGTAAGGCACGTGCATCTGCAAACCCGGGCGACCGGAGAAGTCGATGACCACGCGGGACAGCGCTTCGTCCAGCGGGACATAGGCATGGCCGTAGCGACGGATGCCTTTTTTGTCGCCGATGGCCTTGGCAAACGCCTGGCCGAGGGTGATGCCCACGTCTTCCACCATGTGGTGGTCGTCGATGTGCAGGTCGCCTTTGCCGACGATATCCAGGTCGATCAGCCCGTGACGGGCGATCTGGTCCAGCATGTGCTCAAGAAAAGGGACACCGATATCAAATCGGGCCTTTCCGGTGCCATCCAGGTTGATCGAGGCTTTGATCTGGGTTTCCAGAGTGTCGCGCTCGACAGATGCCTTACGTTCGGCCATCACCAGCTCCGCAAAATCATTGGGCGAAAAAGGCAGCCATTATAGGGGCGCGGGCGCTAAACAGAAACAACGAAGGGGATAAGACTGACGAGTTAATCTCGGCGCCCCAGCATGGTGCGCGCGATCATTCCCACGCTCCGCGTGGGAATGCCGCCAGGAACGCTCCGCGTTCCGATCACACCGCAGGGCCCAAGCCCTGCGCAGAGGGTGACGCAGAGCGTCACGGGATGCATTCCCACGCGGGAGCGTGGGAACGATCAGCGCGGGAGCGTGGGAACGATCAGCCAACGATCAGCCACGGTATCAGTGGAACAGTACTGCGGTCTTCTGCAGGGTCACCCACACACCCCACGCCAACGGAATACCTACCACCAGCCACGCGGCAATCGCCAGCGGCTTGCTGGCGGCGGAGGCCTTCCACTCCAGCACGGTGCTCGCATCAGCACCTTTGTCATGGCCCAGCGCCTGTTCGGCGGCCAGTTCGGCATCGGTCATGAAGTACTTGTCGGCCACCGGGCGCACCAGCAGGTTGCAGATAAAGCCCAGCACCAGCAGGCCGGCGAGGATGTACAAGGTGATGTCGTAGGCCGCGGCGCGTTCAACGCCGATGCTCAACTGGTATTCACGCAGGTAGTTCACCAGCACCGGGCCCAGTACGCCCGCCGCAGCCCAGGCGGTCAGCAGGCGACCGTGGATCGCGCCGACCATCTGGGTCCCGAACAAGTCGGCCAAGTAAGCCGGGACCGTGGCAAAACCACCGCCGTACATCGACAGGATGATGCAGAACGCGGCCACAAACAGCGCCACGTTGCCCAGATGCCCCAGGTTCGGGATCAGCGCATACAGGGCAAAGCCCAGGGCGAAGAACACGAAGTAGGTGTTTTTACGCCCCAGGTAGTCAGAGAACGAGGCCCAGAAGAACCGACCACCGATGTTGAACAAGCTCAACAGGCCGGTAAAACCAGCGGCAATGGCTGCAATGGAGGCCAGTTGACCAGCATCCAGTTGACCAAATGGCACATCAACACCCAGCAACTTGCCGCCGAACACTTCCTGCAGCAGCGGCGAGGCCATGCCCAGGATGCCGATACCGGCCGACACGTTCAGGCACAGCACCAGCCATACCAGGCGGAATTGCGGGGTTTTCCACGCGACATTCACATGCACGTGACGGTGAGTGATCATCGCATTGCTGGCTTTCTTCGCTGGCGCGGTCCAGCCCTCAGGCTTCCAGCCGGTCGGGGGTACGCGATACAGCAGTGCGCCACCGATCATGAACACGAAGTAAATCGCCGCCATGACCACAAAGCTCTGCCATACACCGACGCTGGTCGGTGAAGAGAAATGGCCCATCAGCGCCGCGGCCAAAGGTGCACCCACCATCGCGCCGCCGCCAAAGCCCATGATCGCCATGCCGGTGGCCATGCCACGCTTGTCCGGGAACCACTTGATCAAGGTCGAAACGGGCGAGATATAGCCCAGGCCCAGGCCAATACCGCCAATGACCCCGGAGCCGATCCACATCAGCCAGATCTGGTGGGTATAGATACCCAAAGCCGAGATCAGCAGGCCACCACACCAGCACAGCGCGGAGACTACACCGGCCTTACGCGGCCCGGCGTGTTCCAGCCAGCCACCCCAGATCGCTGCGGAGCAGCCCAGGAAGATGAAGAACAGGGTGTAGATCCAGCCCAGCATGGAGATGGGCCAGTCGCATTGGGACGAGAAGACTTGAGCGATAAAGCCCATGTCCGGTGCGCAAGCCACTGGCGCGGTGATGCCCAGCGCCTTGGACAACGGCAGCCAGAACACCGAGAAACCGTAGGCCATGCCGATGCACAGGTGGATGGCCAGGGCGGCCGGTGGAACCAGCCAGCGGTTGAAGCCCGGCTTGGCGATGATGCGCTCCTTGGACAGGAACGCAGGCTGTGCGGCGTCAGTGCCGGCCACAGTGCTAGTGCTCATTGGTGTTTCCCCCAGTTATTGGTATGCGTCCGTCAGGCGCTCTCTCCCTCGGCCTTGCACGCAAAGCGTGGCCGTTTTGTTGAGTGGAACTCCCTTTTAGGCGCGACGTTAAGTCGCAGAAGGCGGACGAACGTGCAGAGATTAGCACCAGTGGATGACAGAAAAATCAAACTGCCACTACCTTTTTTGGATTATCTGTATTTTTCTGACGTCAAAATCCTATTTCCGCGCCCATGGATACAATGTAACGATCCGTGAACTGACGCGGGCCGTCGGGCGTTATACTCTGCGGCTACATTTTGAAATCGACATACAAGGACTCGCCCATGAAAGCGTTCGGCAAAATCCTGGGTCTGGTACTTCTCGGGCTGTTGCTGATCATTGTGGCGCTCGGCTTTGCCCTGACCCACCTTTTCGATCCCAACGACTACAAAGAAGAAATTCGCCAGATAGCCCGCGACAAGGCCCACATCGAGCTGACGCTCAATGGCGATATCGGCTGGAGCCTGTTCCCCTGGCTGGGCCTGGAGCTTCACGAAGCCAGCGTCGCGACCCTGACCGCACCGACTCAACCGTTTGCCGACTTGCAGATGCTCGGCCTGTCAGTGCGCGTACTGCCGCTGCTGCGCCGCGAAGTGCAGATGAGCGATGTGCGTGTCGAAGGCCTGAACCTGCGCCTGAACCGCGATAAGCAGGGCCATGGCAACTGGGAAGACATCGGCAAGAACCTGCCCGACGAAACCACAGGCACCCCCGCTCCCGCGCCGGTCGAACCCGTGGCTGAAACCAAGCCGGAAAAACCGCCGCAACCGATCCGCCTGGATATCGACAGCCTGACCATCAACAATGCCCGCGTCGAATACACCGATGAACAGACCGGCAAGCAGCTTAGTGCCGAGAGCATCCAGCTGAGTGCCGGTGCTATCCACGAAGGCGCCAGCATCCCGCTGAAACTCACGGCCTTCCTGGGCAGCAACCAGCCGCTGATGCGGGTCAAGACTGAGCTGAACGGCAACTTGCGCATCCAGCGTGCGCTCAAGCGTTATCAGTTCGAAGACATGCGCTTGAGTGGCGAGGCCACTGGTGAGCCGTTGCAGGGCAAGACGGTGAGTTTCTCCACCCAGGGCCAATTGCTGGTGGACCTGGCGGCCAACGTCGCCGAATGGACCAACCTGAAACTGGCGGCCAACCAACTGCGCGCCTTGGGCGAACTGAAGGCCAATGACCTGGACAAGACCCCGCAGATCAGCGGCGCCCTGTCGGTCGCCCAGTTTGACCTGGCCAAGTTTCTTGAGAGCATCGGCCACCCACTGCCTGCCATGGCCCCAGGCAGCCTGAGCAAGGTCGAGCTGGTGAGCCGCCTCAAGGGCACGCCCACCAGCGTCGCCCTGGAAGACCTGAACCTGAAGCTCGATGGCAGCACCTTCACCGGCCGCGTCGCCGTGGATGATTTCGCCAAGCAGTCACTGCGTGTGCAGCTCAAGGGCGATACTTTCAATGCCGACAATTACCTGCCGGCCAAATCCGAAGCTGCCAAAGGTGCAACCGCCGCACGCCAGGCCGAAGTACAGAGCAGCGAAGCCGGCGCCATGGCGGCAGGCGGCAACACGCCATTGCCGGAGGCGCCGACCAAAGGTGCCTGGAGCAACGACAAACTGCTGCCGCTGACGCGCCTGCGCAGCCTGGACGTGAATGCAGACCTGGCCTTTGGCGAGCTGACCCTGAGCCAACTGCCCATTCAGAACGCGGTGCTCAAAGCTTCCGGCATCGACGGGCAACTCAAGCTCGACACTCTCAGCGGCGGTCTCTACAACGGCACGTTCCAGGCTAACGGCACACTTGACGTACGCCAGGACACACCCGTGCTGGCCCTGCAAAGCCACATCAAGCAGGTGCCTGTTGAACGCATCCTGCAGGCCCAAGGGAAAACCCCGCCGGTCAAAGGCCAGCTCACCCTCGACAGCAACCTCAGCGGCCGCGGCAATAGCCAGAAAGCCCTGATCGAGAGCCTCAACGGTACCGCCAGCCTCGTGATCAACAACGGCGTGTTGCTCAATGCCAACATCGAGCAGCAGCTGTGTACCGGAATCGCCCTGCTCAACCGCAAGACCCTGAGCACCACCCCAGGCGGCAAGGACACGCCCTTCCAGGAACTGCGCGGCAACCTCACGTTCCGTAACGGCGTGGCCAGCAACCCCGACCTGAAAGTGCGTATCCCGGGCCTCACGCTCAACGGCAACGGTGATGTGGATTTGCGCGTGCTGGGCATGGACTACCGCGTGGGCATCATCGTCGAAGGCGACAAGCGCGACATGCCGGACCCGGCCTGCCAGGTCGGCGCCAACTTCCAGGGCATTGAAGTGCCGCTGCGCTGCCGTGGCCCGCTTGAGCTGGGCGCCAAGGCCTGCCGCCTGGACAAGGACGGCCTGGGCCAGGTCGCCCTCAAGGCGGCCGGCAATCGCCTTAACGAGAAGCTGGAAGAGAAGCTCGACAAGGTTAACCCCAAGCTCAAAGACGCATTGAAAGGCCTGTTCAACCGATGAGAAACGAGCAGTTTTCACAAGCGGTGCTGGACTGGTACGACCGCCATGGCCGCCACGACCTGCCCTGGCAGCAGGGCATCACCCCTTACCGGGTGTGGGTGTCGGAGATCATGCTGCAACAGACCCAGGTCAGCACCGTGCTCAACTACTTCGACCGGTTCATGGCCTCCTTGCCGACGGTCGAAGCCCTGGCCGCCGCGCCGGAAGATGAAGTGCTGCACCTGTGGACGGGCCTGGGCTACTACACCCGGGCGCGCAACCTGCAAAAGACCGCGAAGATCGTGGTGGCCGAACACGGCGGCGAATTCCCCCGCGACGTGGAGAAGCTCACCGAGTTGCCGGGTATCGGCCTGTCCACTGCTGGCGCGATTGCCAGCCTGAGCATGGGCCTACGCGCGCCGATCCTCGACGGCAACGTCAAACGCGTGCTGGCGCGCTTTACCGCCCAAGAGGGCTACCCTGGCGAACCCAAGGTGGCCAAGCAGCTGTGGGCCACCGCAGAGCGCTTCACGCCCTTTGAACGCGTCAACGCCTACACCCAGGCCATGATGGACATGGGCGCCACCCTGTGCACCCGCAGCAAACCGAGTTGCCTGTTGTGTCCGCTGGAAAAAGGCTGCGAAGCCCACATGCTCGGGCTGGAGACGCGCTATCCGATCCCCAAGCCGCGCAAGACCATCCCGCAAAAGCGCACGCTGATGCCGATGCTGGCCAACGCCGAAGGCGCCATCCTGCTTTACCGTCGCCCGTCTACGGGCTTGTGGGGCGGCTTGTGGAGCTTGCCGGAGCTGGACGACCTGCAAGACCTGGATCACCTCGCCAACCAGCACGCGCTGGCGCTGGGCAAGCATCAGGAACTGCCAGGGCTGGTCCACACCTTCAGCCACTTCCAGCTGGCCATCGAACCCTGGCTGGTCCAGGTTGAGGAATCCGCCCATCACGTGGCCGAGGCCGACTGGCTCTGGTATAACCTCGCCACCCCGCCGCGCCTGGGCCTTGCCGCCCCGGTGAAAAAACTGCTGAAGCGCGCGGCCGATGTATTGAACGCAGGAGTTTCGTCATGACCCGCACCGTTATGTGCCGCAAGTACAAAGAAGAACTGCCAGCCCTGGAACGCCCTCCGTACCCAGGTGCCAAGGGCCAGGACATCTACGACCACGTCTCCGCCAAAGCCTGGGGCGACTGGTTGAAACACCAGACCCTGCTGATCAACGAAAAGCGCCTGAACATGATGAATGCCGAAGACCGTAAATACCTGGCCGGCGAAATGGACAAGTTCTTTTCCGGCGAGGAATACGCCCAGGCTGAAGGCTACGTCCCACCTGCTCAATAATTGATCAAAAACCGGGGTTGGCACGTAAGCGACGGTAATAATTAAATATTTTTTGAAAACTTGCTTGACGACCCCCTGAAAAACCCGTTTAATGCGCCCCGTTGCCCAGATAGCTCAGTCGGTAGAGCAGGGGATTGAAAATCCCCGTGTCGGCGGTTCGATTCCGTCTCTGGGCACCAAAATACCGAAAAACCCCAAGGAAGCAGTTCCTTGGGGTTTTTTATTGCCTGCGATTCAACCGGCTTCAGGTCCCGAAGCCGAAACGATCTGCGCGGGCCTGATTTAAATGGCCAAGCTCAAAGCGCCCTCAGACCAGCTGAGTCGTCGGCGACGCCAGTTCCCCTCGCACGGGTACCCCAAGCACGCTTGCGTTCCCCTGAGCAGCCTTCAGGCCGTAGCGTCTACTCTGCCTGGTGCTCGCCGAAGCGGAGGCCGTGCGACCTCTTCGAGTGACAGAGCGACGACGAGGTACTCGCGCCGAAGGCAACGCCGTGTGAGAGATGCTGCCTGACAATACGCTGAGCGCATCTTCAACCTGACGCCGGGCCAACCTGACATTGACGTCCATCGCATTCGTCCAGAAGTACGTGCCGGTGGCCAGGCTGCCAAGTACCGAGACATGCGGCCAGGCCTCACCGGCTGCACCCACCAACCTTCCTGTCTCGAAGTCCAGCTCAAAGCCGCCGAACTCATTGGGCTTGGCCAGCTTGCGACGGAGCAGATTCACCACGAGCGGCACGTCAGAGTGTTCCACCTGAACGGAGTACCCGGTGGCGTTGATGACATACTCACTCTCGATGACGGTACGGAATGCACTGCGACGGTCGTCAATGCGCGTCTCAAAGACCTTTGAAGCCTCGTTGTAAGTGACCTGGCTGACGCCGCCGAGCACCAGTATGCGGTCAGCCTTCAGCAACGCCTGCAACTTATGGGCGTTTTTGACCGGCACCGAGACGCGGTAAGAAGACCAGAGACTGCCGAATGTCGTCTGGAATACCTGCTTGTCGTCGCGGGACAGACGGTGCCAGACGTAGTCGATAATGGAGTTGGTCGAGTAAATGACCGACTGCCACAGGCGCTCGGCATTGTCTGCCTGCATGATCTCGGACGTTATGTAGTCCAACACACCGGCGCCCGAATTCAAGATGCGCTTCAAGTCCAAGGCGTCACCGGTAACCTCCTCGATCTCACGCAGCAACATCGTAAAAACGTCATGCAGCTTGAGCTGACCACCATTTACATCACAGAAGTTATCGATGTGGGCTCGGGTCAGATGCGTCAGTGTATGAGGCCGATTAAAGGTGCCGCGCACACTGGGCAGGCGGCCGGTGCGCGATGCCATGACAATTTTCCCCTGGTGCCCGGCTTCCGTCAGTGAGAGCACCGTGTCAATGGCCGACAGCCCGGTCCCTAGCACACACACCGATGCGTTGGCCGGTATGTTGCGTACCATGTCCCGTGTCGGGTATGGGGTGCGCACGAAGCCAGCCACATCATTGAGCTGAGTAAACCGCGTGGATGGCAGGTTTCCCATGCTGAGCACAACCCGATCCGCCACGTAAGCCACGCCGCTCTCGGTATCAATGCAAGGGCGCTGGTCAGACAGTGAGATCAAGTCTGTGACGGTTGAGGTCACTGCGGTGACCTTAATGCCATGGGCGCGGGCCACGGCCATCGTCTGCTCATACTGATGTGCCAGGTATCTGCCGAACAGGCTGCGCGGCAGGAAGGCGTGATCGTCGATGACTGTTTGTGGAAAATCTACCGCCTGATCTGCGCCATGCTGTTCCAGCCAGCGAATAAAATGCCGCTTGTCGCCTGCTACCGCAGACATGGCGTCGGCTCGCGTGTTGAGCAAGTTGCACTCAAAGTCGTCCTGGTACGCATAACCCGGCCCAGGTGTTTTCTGTGACTCAAAGATCAGCACATCCAAATGATGACTCAGCCCCTGACGAACAGCTTCATCAATGAGTTGCGTAAAATATGCAACGCCGACAGAACCACCGCCCACTATGGCAATTGTTATTTTTTTCATGGTGTTTTCCAAAACGCGTAGTGCGAAGAATGAAGAGCCATCAATGAAATGATGAGTTAGTCACGCGAACGCCAGTACTTGTCCGTGACAGAGAGCGGCTGATGGAGAAAAATCGACGCGGGCATCAACTCCACGTGGTCAGCCACGATGATATCGGCCGTACTGCGAGCCAGAATATCGCGCTCGATGTCGATACCCGGCGCAACTTCCTTGAGTATCAAGCGGCCGTCCTTCAATACGAGCACAGCCCGTTCGGTGATGAACAGAATCGGGCAGTTGCGCGATTGGGCATGTGCGGCATTGAAGCTCATGTGCTCAACGGCCTGGATAAACTTGGTGATATCCCCTTCACGCTCAATGCTTAACTGCCCGGATTCAAACCCCAGCTCCAGACCACCGGCCGTGAAGGTTCCACAAAACACTACGCGCTTGGCGCTTTGCGAAATGTTGATAAAACCACCGACACCGTTGAGCCGCCCGCCGAATCGACTGATGTTGACATTGCCACCGCTGTCGGCCTGACCAAACCCGAGGAAAGCCAGATCGATACCGCCACCGTCATAGAAGTCGAACTGGCTGGCTTGATCGAGGATCGCTTGAGGGTTGCTCGAGGCGCCGAATGACAGCCCGCGCGCAGGCGTCCCACCGATAACCCCTGACTCGACAGTAAGCACATGGGCGGAGCAGCGCTCCTCGCTCGCCACCCTTGCAATGAACTCTGGGGTGCCAATACCCAGGTTAACGATCGGCGCGTTGTACCGGGCTATTTCATACAGGGCTCGGCGCGCGACGATTTTTTTGGCGCACAGCGGTAACGGCGTGACGGCGGTATCAGAGCGTGACCGCCCGGTATAGGTGTTGTTTCTGACCTCACCGTAGGTTTGCCAATGCGTGTCTGGCGTGGATAAAACCAGATAATCCACAAAGATCCCCGGAATACGGATGGTCTGAGGATCAAGCGAGTTACGGTCGACCAATTCCATCACTTGCACGATGACGATACCGCCGCAATTGTGAACGGCCTGCGCCTGGGCGAGGCTGTCCTGAAAGTTGGCTTCGTCCTCCATGCTGATATTGCCGTCGACATCTGCTCGGCTTCCGCGCAAAAAGGCGACATTGATGGGCATCGACGGATAGAAAAGTTCTTCACGCCCCCCAACGTTTACCACTGAGATCAGCTCTTCAGTCGTAGCCGGGCCGACTTTGCCCCCCTCCTGCCTGGGGTCGATGAAGGTGTGCAAGCCGATCCCTGAGAGCACCCCACTTTTGCCCCCGGCGATTGAGCGGAACAAGTGGCTTATCACGCCCTGAGGCCAGTTGTGCGCTTGGATTTCACCACGCAGTGCCATCTGGCCTATCGACGGCGCAAGCGCCCAGTAGCCTCCGATCACCTTTTTCAGCAGGCCTTTGACAGCCAATTGATTGAGCCCACGGCTGGCCTTGTCACCCTGCCCGGCCGCAAAAACCAGGGTCAGGTCAGATGGCTGTGCGGTAGCGGCAAAGCGCGCCGCCAGTGCTTCGGTGAGCAAGTCAGGGTGCCCGCAACTGCCGAACCCCCCAGTGGTAATCGTGCAGTTATCGGGTACCAGGGCGGCCGCCTGGCTGGCGGTAATGACGCGCTTTGGCTCCATTACGTAATCACTGCCGAACGAGGCCGCTGCGAGCGCAGCTCCCGGGGCCGCCTGGACGTTGAAGCCGCTATTGAGGGCGCCCATCATGCCTGCGCCTGCGCCAGGGAAACGGTCTGCACGGGCTTTTCCCACACCACCAGGAAGGTGCAGCCCTCATCGCTCCACAGCGCATGCTCACTGTCAGGCGGGCAGACTTCAAGCGTGCCGGCTGGGTGTGCACCGGCATCGTTATGCAGCACGCCATCGAGCACGAAAATCAGTTCGTAGCCAGGATGAAGGTGGCGTTGGGTACGGGCACCCGGCTGATAACGTACCAGGGCCGCTGATGGGCCATCCACTTCCGGGCCTTGGTACAAATGCACGATGTCGGTCTTGGTTCGGCCATTGGCGGTATAAGGCACCCACGGCAAGGCTTCTTTGCTGCGTACTGCGTTGAGTACATCTTTAAGGATTTGTCCGGTATGCATGATACTTCCTTGTTCGCTGGATAAAGAGGCGTTAGATAGGGGGGGTTAAACGTTGAGTTCACTTCTTGACATGGGTGCACGCATAAACAGCCAGTGCGGTAATCGCAAAACCCACTGCGTTAATTGCACTGAACGATTCACCGAGGAATACAAAGCCCATTAAGGCTGTGACTGCGGGAATAAGATGGAACAGGCCTGCTACTTTGCTCGCCTCACCTTTGCGCATGAGAATGTAGAGGATGCTGATAGCGCCAATAGAGTTGACCAGTGACAACCAGCCGGACGCGAAGATCATCGTTGGGGTCCACTGAACCGCGAGGTTTTCAAAGTGGTCGGCGAGAAAGAACATCACGAAAGAGGCCGTGGCCAACTGAATAAAACCGCCGGTGCGCAAGTCCATGCCGGTGCAGTATTTTTTCTGATACAGGCTGCCGGCCGTGATGCCAACCAGTGCCAGCACTACGCACAAGTAACCTGTCAGGCTCGCCGTTGCACTTACACCCAGCTGTTCATAGACCACCAGGGCCACACCGAACAATCCGCCCACCAAGCCGAGCCACTCAACACGACTGACCTTTTCGTTAAGAAACCGGGTGGCGCCCAACGCGGTAAACACCGGCATCGTACCGACAATCAGCGCGGCCACAGCAGCCGACACGCCCAGATCCAGCCCCATGTACAAGCCAGCAAACTGAAGCGCCTGGATCAGGATACCCACCACCACCAGATGGCCGAACTGAGCGCGGGATTTCGGCCACGGTGCTTTAGTCGCAAGCGCCACGCCCAGCAGGATCAGCGCGGCACTGGCAAAGCGAATGAAGATCAGGGTGTAGGGCCCGACAAAGGGGAGTGCCACTTTGCCAACGACATAACCGGAACTCCACATGACGATGAAGAGCAAAGGCAGTAGAGTGGCGGGCAGGGCAATATTGAAACTTCTGGTCAGGGCTTTCATGAATCCTCCAAGGTTTAACCGCTAGAGAATTCAAAGTATTTAACCCACCCGCTGCGCACAATACGGCCAAAAAGAACAAGCCTGTGTCCTCTGGAGAAACAATGGAATCTTTCTCAGATAATATTTCGGATGTCTTTGTTTTCGTTAAAGTTGTCGAACTGAAAAGTTTCTCCAAAGCGGCCCGTTTCTTCGGTTCGACCACCTCAACCGTCAGCAAACAAATGCGCAGGCTTGAGGAAACGCTCGGGGCCAAGTTGTTAAACCGCACCACGCGAAGCCTCGCGCTCACAGAAGCGGGAGAACTTGCCTATCAGCACGGTGTTCGGATTACCGAGGAAACCAGCGCATTACTCAACTCTGTCGAAAGCCTGCAATCAGCACCCCGAGGCCACCTTCGGGTCACCACATCGGTTGCCTTTGGCAATCTCCACTTGAGCAACCTGGTTGGGCAATTCCTCAACGCCTACCCCGATATCAGCGTCACGCTCTCTTTGAGCGACCGCTATGTGGATATTGTCGAAGAGGGGTTCGATATTGCGATACGTCTGACCAGTACGCCCGTTGACAGTTTTATAGCCCGACGCTTAGCCAAACTCGACTACGTGTTATGTGCAACACCCGGTTATTTAAGCAGCCACTCCCCCATCGCCACTCTCGGTGATTTGGCCGCACATAACTGCTTGATCAATGGCCTGGCGCGGGAAGCATCCTGGCGTTTTCTTCGCGACGGCGAAGTGACCGAAGTGCGCGTATCAGGGCGTTTCTGTGTCAACAGCAGTGAGTCTGTGAGGCAGGCCGTGATGGAAGGTGTGGGCATAGGCTTGCTGCCCACGTTCTCCATCGCCGACGATTTGCGCAAGGGCAGCCTTAGCGTGATTTTGCCCAAGTACATTGCAGAGGGTACGTTCGGCGACAGCATTCATGCGATTTTCTTGCCGAGCAAGTTTGCCGTACCCAAGTTGCGGGTCTTTGTGGACTTCCTGATCGAGAAATTCGAAGACGGTGGTGGATGGTTGCCAGCCCCGCAGAAGGCTGAATAACCACGGGTGCCATGACGATCAAGACCGCTGCCCTGTATCCTTAGTGGCCTAGTGCCTGCGATTGGCAGAGGGAAGCCATCAGGCTTTTATCATCCGTGCTGGTTATTTTTCTCTGGGTTCAATCGTTCAGCCTTTACCCAAATCTCAGTTGTAAGGTTTTTTCATGACCCGCTTCTTGCTTTGCACCCTATTAATACTGACCGCCCTGCTCAGTGGGTGTGCCACGCAGTTGGACGTAGCAATCAACGCAACGCCTGATCCCGACTACCACTTTGACCGCCAGGCAACCGTGCTGGTGACCTCCACTGGCGGCAGTGATGAAAACTCGCTCAATGCCCGCTACTACCTGCGCGACATGGTTCGCGCCATGCAGGACCAGGGCTTTCGCAACGTCTATACCGACACCACACTGCCCAAGAACCATGCACCGATCAAAATGACCGTCACCCTGGATGTCGACAGCAAGCAGGTGACGTATCGCTACACCGCCACCGAATACGGGCAAGTGGCAAACAGCACCACCACCCAATGCAAGAAGAACAAGAAAAAGACCGACCAACTGACCTGCACCAGCACCCCAAACACTTCCTACGGCCCGGTAGGGACCTCGGAGCGCACCGGCTACACCACGCTCACCACCTTCCGGGTCACCGCTCGCGATGAAGCGAGCAGGCGTGCGGTCTACCTGCTACGGGCGTCGTCCTATAACGACGACTGCCAAGCCGCCAAGGTAGAAGCCTTTCTGGTACAGCAGGGTTTGCAGAACCTGAATTTCCAGGACCGTGTGCAGCGCAATTACACGGTCACGATGCCTGAAAGCTTCCGTTGCAAGTAATCAGCTGCTCGGCAGGCCCTTGGCTCAAGGGCCTCCTTACTTGAGCAAAAACACCATCAACGGGTTGTCATTCAAGCGCCCTTGATAGCTCGGTGCCAGGTGCTCCACCGGCGACCCCTTCAACAGCGCAGTCTCCTTGCGCGACACAATCACCCAGGAAGGCCGGGGCAGCACCGCCAGCTTCTCAAGCTCGCGACGCCCGACAAACAGCGGCTGTTCATCGTGATCCAGGTTCATCATGTAGCGCACAGCCCAGGTATCTCGCGCCAGGTCGACAAACACCAAAGGGCCCGGCTGCGCCTCACGCAACGCCTCCACCTGGCTGACAAACCGCCGAGTATCGAATTGCAGGTCCTTGGCCGGCTCTATCACCGTCACCAGCAACAGCCATTGCGCCACCAGCGCGATCAGACTGAGCCACACCAACCGCCATGCTCGCCGCCAGGCAATCAACGCCGCGATTTGCAGCACCACCAACGCGCCGATCATCAACGGCAAGGAAATCTGCGGCCAGTAGCCCTGCTTGTGCCAGGCGTGTCGGCACACAAACAACACCACCACGCATAACGTTGGCAGCGCCGCGACCAGCCACTCGTAGCCACGGCGCACGCGCACCAGCCAGCCTTGCGCATGCAGTAGCCCAAAGGCTGCGACCGCCGCGAACATCGGCACCATCGGCAAAATGTAATAAGCGCGCTTGAAGTGCGGTACCGACAGGCCGAGCAGAATCATCAAGCCGCAGCCCCCCAACCGCACCAGCAATTGCAGGTGCTCATTGGCCCAGCGTTCGGGCCAGCGATGGCGCAACGCAACCAGGGTCGCAAATGCCAGCGGCACCACCGGAAAGTAGCGGTACAAGCTCAGTTGGAAATAGAAGTAGAACGGCTCACCAGACTCATCCAGACGCCCGCCGACTTGCATCTTGAAGACTTCATCGGCGAACGCATCGCCGCCACTGAACCGCGCAAGCTTCATCAGTAGCCACCAGCACGCAGCGAGTAACACCAAGCCGACAACGCCGTGGATCAGCACCTGCCGGACACGCTCCCCAGGCTTGCCCAGCGCCCAATAAACACACACCACAGCGCAGACCTCAATCAACCCCAGTGGCCCACGTATCGCGAAACCCAGGACGAACAACGGGAACACCGCCAGTTGCCGCAGCCGTGACCCAAGGTGTTCGCCGGTGTGCAGCAGGTAGAAACTGGCCACGCATAACAACGCGACCATCTGGTCCAGGCACACCGAGCGCGACTTTTCGAGCAACTGGGCGGTGAGCAGAGTCAGTAACACCGTCAGCAGCGCCCAGGCACGGCTGTAGGGCGCCAGCAGGCGGTACATCAGCGCAATCACCCCCGCCGATGCGAGCGCCGTGGGCAGCACGTTTGCCAAGTGGTTCGGCGCGTCAAACAAGCGGGCAAATAAATAACTGAAGAAAGTCGCGGTGCCGGGGTAATCCGCGTAAGGCTGGCCGTAGGTGGTGGGGAAAAGACTCGCGCCATGGCGATACATTTCCTGCATGAACAGCGCCCAACGCCCGTCAAAACCCTGGGGCTGCTGATCCCAGATGCCCACTGTGAATAACAAGAGAGCGACCAGGAAAATACCCAGTGACTCCAGGCGAAAACGGTTGCGGTGATCCATCGGGTGACCTGTCAGGTGGGAAGCGCTGGCGTATGGTGCCGAACGCGCCCCTGAATGGCGCCTGAACAGACCTGAACATTCACGCAGTTACCGGCTGGTGGGCCACACCACTGCCGGGATCAGGCGAACGTAGAGCAATTCGGCAACCAGTTCGATCAGGGTCTGCAGGATCACCACCGTTGCGGCCAAGCCGCGCACATCCTCCGGCAGCGCCAGCGCCAATGGCAAAACCACCAGCGAGTTACGGGTCGACGCACTGAAGGTCACCGCCCGCGCCGTCAACGCCGGCAGTGCGAACAGCCGTGCGGCCACAATGCCCATCAGCGGCGCCAGCAATACAAAGGCCACGTAGACCGGAATGACTGGCAGTAACACATTGATATCCCGCACCACTGCCGTGATGTGCGAAGCCAGCACTACAAACAACACCAAGGCCATCGCTGGCACCGGCAACCAGGCCCAGGCGCTGTTCCAAAGGCTAATGGCGCTCGACCGCCGCGCGAAAGCGCTGGTCACAACCGCCAGAAGCATCGGCACCACAATCAGCCCCACGAACGCCTCGACAAAAGGCCCTGCAGCCACCACCACGGAGGATTGCTCGCCCAACATCAGCCCCAGGTAGACCGGCAACAACAGCAGTTGCAGCAACAGCAGCAGCGGTGTTGCCGCCAGCATCGACCGCGAGTCGCCCTTGCCGATATGGGTAAACACCACCACATAGTCGATACAGGGCGTCAGCAACACCAGCAGAGCGCCCACCAGCAATGCCGGGCGCTCCACCAGGCCGCGGGTCAACCCCCACACCAGCACAGGCACCAGGATGAAATTGGCCAGAAGCAAGGCCGCCATGAAGCGCTTGTTGCCCAAGCCTTGGCGCAGCTCAAGAAAGGGGATCTGCAAAAACATCGCATACATCAGCACGGCGATAGCAGGTGTCACCCAAAGGCTGAGGCCCTGCGCCGACAAGGGCCAGAGCAGGCCAAACGTGACGGCCACAAATACGGCAACGAAGTAGATCGGGACCTGATGGTGTTCCAGGGTGTCGCGGGTCATGGGCGGGCTCTGGTGGGTCATTAGACTGTCAGCCTAAGTACCCGCGCAGAGAAGGTCGAGCACTACAGCAGTCACTGCCGCCCGAGAAACCCTTGGGATTTACCCCAACCTGCGCTTCAATACACCCTCTAGACCCAAACCCCAAGGACGTCGAGCCCATGGCCTCGCCAAACAAGCAGCAAAAACGCGCCCACCGGGCAAAAGCCAAGGCCAAGCAAAACCGCACCCAGCGCGCCGTGGCGCCCAAGCCAGATGCTTTCGCGGGCGACGACAGCCGCATCGACCTTGAGTCGGTGGATTTGACTGAGCTGTTCGTCCAAATGCGTGCCGCCGGCGAGATCAGCCAGCAGGCGCTGTGTGCGGTATTCCTGGCGCACCCGTTGCTGGCGCTGGTGCTGGAGCAGGAAGGCGAAGAGGAAGCGACCGACTTTATCCTGGCGGCGCTGATCGAGTATCGGCAGTGGGCGACGGACAGCGATGATGAGGCCGCCGCGCTGGCGTGGATTGAGTCGCCGCAGTTCCAGGCCGATTACGTGGCGGCGTCCCAGGCCCTGGCCAACGCCCCCGACTGACACAAAATAAAAATGTGGGAGCGGGCTTGCCCGCGATGGCGGAGTGTCAGGCGACGAATACATCGACTGGCAGTCCGTCATCGCGGGCAACCCCGGCTCCCACATTGTTTTGTGGCGCCCTATTCACCGTATCTCGTCAGTTAAGCGCCGCAGCCCCCACTCTTTGAGCCTTGCGACGGCTAGCCACTACCAACCCCGCCAATACCACCAGCAAGCTCAGAACCCCGGTGGCGATGATCTCGACCCGGTGCGCTTCCTGGAACAGCATGATGGTCAACGTACCGACGATAAACACCATTACCGCGTACGTCAGGCCTGGGAACAGCCACATCTTGAAGACGATCTTCTCGCCCGCCGCCGTACGCTTCTGGCGCATGCGCAGCTGCGACACGGCAATCACCAGGTACACCAACAACGCGATGGCGCCAGAGCTGGCCAGCAGGAATTCGAACACCGCCGCCGGGGCGACGTAGTTAGCGAATACCGCCAGGAACGCAGCACCGGTAGACAGCAACACCGCCCAGTAAGGCGTGCCGCTCTTGTTGGTACGCTTGGCCACGGCCGGTGCGTCACCTCGACGGCCCAGGGAGAACAGCATGCGCGAGGCGGTGTACAGCGCCGAGTTGAGGCAGCTGGTCACGGCAACCAGCACCACCAGGTCGACAATCAGCTTGGCGTTCGGAATGCCCATGCGTTCCAGCACGGTCTGGTAGGAACCTACGGCCGCCAGGGTCGGATCGTTCCAAGGCACCAGGGACACCACGATGAAGATCGACAACAGGTAGAACAAGCCAATCCGCCAGATCACCGAATTGGTGGCCTTGGTGATTTGCTGGCCCGGGTTCTTCGATTCGGCGGCGGCGATGGTGACAATCTCGGTGCCCATGAACGAGAACATGGTGGTCAGGATCGCCGCCAATACCGCGCCCATGCCGTTGGGCATGAAACCTTGGGTATCGAACAGGTGCGAAACGCCGCTGACCTGGCTGGTGGGCAAGAAGCCGAAGATCGCGGCCAGGCCGAGGATCACAAAGCCGACGATGGCCACGACTTTGATCAACGCGAACCAGAACTCGAATTCACCGTAGTTTTTCACGCTGAACAGGTTGGTTGCGGTGAGCAACAAGGTAATCACCAGGGTGAACACCCAGATCGCCACGTCGGGGAACCAGGCGTGCAGGATGGTCGCCGCCGCGTTGGCTTCCAGCGGAATCACCAGCACCCAGAACCACCAGTACAGCCAGCCGATGGTGAAACCGGCCCAGTGGCCGATGGCCCGGTCGGCATAGGTAGAGAACGAACCGGTATCGGGTGACGCAACGGCCATCTCGGCCAGCATGCGCATCACCAAGACCACCAGCGTGCCGGCGGCTGCATAGGCCAACAGTACAGCCGGGCCGGCAGCAGCGATCGCATGGCCGGAGCCGACAAACAAACCGGCGCCGATGACACCGGCAATCGACAGCATGGTGACGTGACGCGGTTTGAGCCCCTGTTCGAGGTCATTGGAGCTTTGCGTACTACTCATTGACACACCTTTGCGAGGAATTGCGAAAACGGTTCGCCCGGCTTGCAGCCTTTCTCGTGAAAATAATCCAACAGGGCGTTCTTTATTTTTTACGCAAGATTTGCGCCAAAATATTTCATAGCCACAGTTGACGGGGGCTGTAGGACAATTCGCAACCTATCGCAAGTCATTGAGAACAATGGCATTCCGCTATAGCGTTACCGTGCGACCCACATTCACGACGTACCGACGCACCAAAAACACACACAAAAAGTACGTGACGCCCCATAAGCGGGCTGATATGGACCGTTTGCCCGGTTAACCCTTCCAACACCCGGCCAAAGCTGGCACCATCGCGCCCTTTTTTACGCGAAGCCTGTGGATCTTTCCGGGTCAAACGTCTGTAGGTTGTTGATGGCGCGACACACTGCTGCGCCGATGCGACACCCTGCCGCAGACCATCGGTTAACCGTCCGCAGCGCTGTTGGCTGTCATCCAAACGCTATGCTAGCTTGGCGCCTCGCCAGGAAGGCGGCCCAACAGCGAAGATCGCAACGAACACAATGAGGACCGCACATGGCCCAGGCCACGCCCGCGCTTGAAATCCGCAACTTGCATAAACGCTATGGTGAGCTTGAGGTACTCAAAGGTATCTCGCTGACCGCTCGCGACGGCGATGTGATCTCGATCCTGGGTTCCTCAGGTTCCGGCAAGTCCACCTTCCTGCGTTGCATCAACCTGCTGGAAAACCCGCACCAGGGCCAGATCCTGGTGGCCGGCGAAGAACTCAAGCTCAAGGCCGCGAAAAACGGCGAGCTGATGGCCGCCGACGGCAAGCAGATCAACCGTCTGCGCAGCGAAATCGGTTTTGTGTTTCAAAACTTTAACCTCTGGCCGCACATGAGCATCCTCGACAACATCATCGAGGCCCCTCGGCGCGTACTCGGCCAAAGCAAGGCTGAAGCAATAGAAGTGGCCGAGGCCTTGCTGGCCAAGGTCGGTATTGCCGACAAGCGTCACGCCTACCCCGCGCAACTCTCTGGCGGCCAACAACAACGCGCGGCGATTGCGCGTACCTTGGCGATGCAGCCTAAAGTCATTCTGTTCGACGAGCCGACTTCTGCGCTTGACCCGGAAATGGTCCAGGAAGTACTTAATGTGATCCGCGCACTGGCCGAAGAAGGCCGCACCATGCTGCTGGTCACCCACGAAATGGGCTTTGCTCGTCAGGTATCCAGCGAAGTGGTGTTTTTGCACCAGGGCCTGGTCGAAGAGCAAGGATCGCCACAGCAGGTGTTTGAAAACCCGCTTTCGGCGCGCTGCAAACAATTCATGTCCAGCAACCGCTAACGGAGCAACATGCATGCAGAACTATAAAAAATTCCTTCTGGCCGCGGCCGTCTCGATGGCGTTCAGCGCCACGGCCATGGCAGAAACCTTGAAGATGGGGATCGAAGCGGCTTACCCGCCGTTCAACAATAAAGACGCCAGCGGCAATGTCGTCGGCTTCGACAAGGACATCGGCGACGCCCTGTGCGCCAAGATGAAAGTCGAGAAGTGCGAAGTGTATGTGTCCGACTGGGACGGCATCATCCCGGCCCTGAACGCCAAGAAGTTCGACTTCCTGGTGTCCTCGCTGTCGATCACCGACGAGCGCAAGCAGGCGGTTGACTTCACCGACCCGTACTACTCGAACAAGCTGCAGTTCATTGCGCCCAAAGCCACGGCAGACTTCAAGACCGACGCCGCTTACCTGAAAGGCAAGGTGATCGGTGCACAGCGCGCAACGCTGGCTGGTACCTACCTGGAAGACAAGCTGCCGGACACCGAAGCCAAGCTCTACGACACTCAGGAAAACGCCTACCTCGACCTGACCTCCGGTCGCCTAGACGGCATCCTGGCTGACAAGTACGTGCAGTACGAATGGCTCAAGAGCAAAGACGGTTCGGCCTATGAATTCAAAGGCGACCCGGTAGTAGAAAGCGACAAGATCGGTATCGCCGTACGCAAGGGCGACCCATTGCGCGAGCGCCTGAACAAAGCCCTGGCAGAGATCAAGG
Source organism: Pseudomonas sp. B2021 (assembly GCF_018135665.1). Classification (NCBI taxonomy): domain Bacteria; kingdom Pseudomonadati; phylum Pseudomonadota; class Gammaproteobacteria; order Pseudomonadales; family Pseudomonadaceae; genus Pseudomonas; species Pseudomonas sp. B2021. The sequence continues at coordinate 531,421 of NZ_SMOF01000001.1, read as the reverse complement.
CAGACGGCACCTACAAGAAGATCAACGACAAGTACTTCCCGTTCAGCATCGAATGATCTGAACGACCTGCCCGACGCGCTCCTGTGAGCGCGTCGGCTTTTAGCAATGCCTGCCGCGATATGAAAACACCATGAATTTCGATCTCTACGGATTCGGCCCGGCCCTCGCCGCCGGCGCGCTGATGACCGTCAAACTGGCGCTCACGGCCCTGTGCCTGGGGCTGGTGCTCGGCCTTGCCGGCGCCTTGGCCAAGACTTCGCCATACAAGCCGCTGCAATGGCTGGGCGGTGCGTATTCGACCATCGTTCGCGGTATTCCCGAATTACTGTGGGTGCTGCTGATTTACTTCGGCACCGTCAACCTGATGCGCGCCCTGGGTGAGTTTTTTGGCAACCCCGACCTGTCGCTGAGTGCCTTCGCCGCCGGCGTCATCGCCCTGGGCCTGTGCTTCGGCGCCTACGCAACGGAAGTGTTTCGCGGCGCGATTCTCGCCATTCCCAAGGGCCACCGCGAAGCCGGCGTGGCGTTGGGGCTGTCGAAGTTTCGGATTTTCACCCGGCTGATCATGCCGCAGATGTGGCGTATCGCCCTGCCGGGCCTGGGCAACCTGTTCATGATCCTGATGAAAGACACCGCACTGGTGTCGGTGATCGGCCTGGAAGAAATCATGCGCCACGCGCAAATCGGCGTGACCGTGACCAAGCAGCCATTCACTTTCTTCATGGTCGCGGCGTTCATGTACCTGGGCCTGACCGTACTGGCGATGACCAGCATGCACTTCCTGGAAAAACGCGCCGCCCGCGGCTTTGCAAGGAGCACCCAATGAGCGGCGACTACAGCTGGTTATCGCACTTTGACCTGGGCCTGAACTGGGCCGTGATCATCAAGTGGCTGCCGAAGTTGGCCCAGGGCGCCACACTGACCCTGGAGCTGGTGGCAATCGCCGTGATCGCCGGCCTGCTGCTGGCGATCCCACTCGGCATCGCCCGCTCTTCGCGCCGCTGGTACGTGAGCGCCCTGCCCTACGGCTACATTTTCTTCTTTCGTGGCACGCCGCTGCTGGTGCAGTTGTTCCTGGTGTATTACGGCTTGGCGCAGTTCGACGCCGTGCGCAACAGCTTCATGTGGCCGTACCTGCGAGACCCGTTCTGGTGCGCCACCGCCACCATGACCCTGCACACCGCCGCCTATATTGCCGAGATCCTGCGCGGTGCGATCCAGGCCATTCCGCCTGGCGAAATCGAAGCGGCGCGCGCCCTGGGCATGTCCAAGCCCAAGACGCTGTTCTACATCATCCTGCCCCGCGCCTCGCGCATCGGCCTGCCGGCCTACAGCAACGAAGTGATCCTGATGCTCAAGGCCAGCGCCCTGGCCAGCACCGTGACTCTGCTGGAACTGACCGGCATGGCGCGCACCATCATTGCCCGCACCTACCTGCCGGTCGAGATCTTCTTCGCCGCCGGGCTGTTCTACCTGCTGATGGCCTACGTACTGGTACGCGGCTTCAAACTGCTGGAAAAATGGCTGCGCGTCGATGCATGCCAAGGACGTTGAGGCACGCTTCCAGGCACTGGATGCATTCCTGACCGAACACCAAGGGCTGTGGCGACCACGGCCCTTTACCCAGCTGCAGTTGCCCTGGGAAACCGTGCACCCAGCCTTATCCCAATGGCTGCGCCAGCGCTCGCTGGCCGAGGCCGAAGCCAGTCACAACCACCCCCACGACCTGCCCGCGCCCGCGCCTTTTCCACAACTGGCCGCTGACGCGCTGCGCCTCGGCACTGTGGATAAGTTGCCCACACACGCCCTTGAACCCGCTCGCCATCGCCTGAATGTCGACGTGCCCGGGCGCAAATGGCAACAGATCGAAGCCTTCGGCGCCGCGCTGACCTTTTCCCAAACGCCCGCCCACTGGCTGGACTGGTGCGCCGGCAAAGGCCACCTAGGCCGTCGCCTGCTGCAACCCGGCCAACATCTGACCTGCCTGGAATACGACCCCGCCCTGATCGCCTCCGGCCAAGCCTTGAGTGATCGCCACGGCCTGCCCGCAACCCATCATCTGCAAGACGTAATGGCGGATGTCGCGATCCAGCCCGAACACACACCCGTCGCCCTGCACGCCTGCGGCGACCTGCACGTGCGCCTGCTGCAACTGGCCAGCGCCGCCGGCTGCAAACAACTGGCATTAGCGCCCTGCTGCTACAACCGCATCACCGCCGACAGTTATCAGGCCCTTTCCGCCGCCGGGCGCGCCTCATTGCTACAGCTGTCGATTGATGACCTGGGCCTGCCCCTGAGCGAAACCGTCACCGCCGGCAACCGCGTACGCCAACAACGAGACACCTCCATGGCCCGGCGCTTGGGCTTTGACCAACTGCAACGGCAACTGCGGGGCTGCGACGACTACCTGCCAACACCCTCCCTGCCCGCCAGTTGGCTGAACAAACCCTTTGCCGACTATTGCCAGGAATTGGCAAGCCTCAAAGGCTTATCCACAGGCGAACAGGATTGGCCGGCACTTGAGGCCCACGGCTGGCAGCGCCTGGCCGAGGTGCGCAACCTGGAAATCGTGAGAGGCTTGTTTCGACGCCCATTGGAACTGTGGTTGGTGCTGGATCGGGCACTGTTTATGGTGGAACAGGGCTACAACGTCGAGGTCGGCAGCTTCTGCGAATCGTCGTTGACCCCGCGCAACTTGATGGTGCTGGCCGAGCGCCAATAAAGGGCAAAAAATCCTACACACGACCTGTGGATAACTCTGTTGATGAATTCTTTACAGAGGCCGTAGATACCGGCCCTTCACGCCAAAAGCCAATCTGGTCATTTTTTGTTCACAAAATAAAGTGCACACAAAACAGGCAGTTGCAGCGTGTTGAGAACTGCTGCACAAAATGGCTGTTTCGTGACAGCTGTTACCAACCGATTGTGCATAAGCATCTGGTGCCAGGCGCATAACGGGCGCTTTATGCGGGCTGTTTTGGCGTGTTCGGCAAGGGGGTAAAGCTCGTTGGACATCTGGTTAGGAGGGGGTCTGGAACCTATTGGTCTTGATCTGCTGCGCGAGCTGGAGCCGAACTTTGCGTGTGCTTTTCAACCTGTGAAGACACGGGGGAAACGCGCTAATCGCGAGAAACCTTCGATTTTGCAAAAATAGTCAGAATTCAGGGGTTTACAGAACCTTTCCAATCGCTATAATCGTCGCCCTAACACGCCGGTATAGCTCAGTTGGTAGAGCAACTGACTTGTAATCAGTAGGTCCCGGGTTCGACTCCTGGTGCCGGCACCATACAAGGTTCCAGAGAAAGCTTTCAAAATCTCTGGAACCCGCGAAAAACCCGCCTTCTGGCGGGTTTTTTCGTTTTGGCGTTTCGCCTGCCCCCCCTGACCTGCAGCTTGCGATTTCTTGAAACGAATCCGCGCTCCAGCCTGCCGCCCATGCCAATCCAGCTACGGTATAGTCCCGCCCCTCCTTGGCGAAGATGCCAAGACCAGTTTTCAGGATTAAGGGAACGTCGGATGGGCGGCAAACCGAGGCCTGATCCTTCTATTGTCAGCGGTTTCAGAGTCGCGTATGTAGAGGGTGGCCGTAAGTATTACTTTGATGCCGTAGAGCAACGTTACTACTCATGGGATTCGCTTCACGGCGAGTTTGAAGTCTTCGACCGACGTGGCTTTCACCTGGGTTCGGTCTGCCCTGAAACCGGGCTTGCTTTGAAACCTGCCGTCCGCGGACGAAGGATCAAACCGAACTGAGAGGTTCATATGAATTTTGTAGAGCTTTGCCTTAAAGGCGATGTGCTGGAAGAAGAGATCGACCAATTCGTCGAGGACTGGCACGAGGGTCGTCAAGGTGCCGACATGCAATTGCATGAATATCTGGGCATGAAGTGGGAAGAGTACCAACTGTGGTCAACCACCCCGTCGGTCTTACCTTTTGTATTGACTGCCCACAAGTACGGCACCTCTCTTAAGGACCAACTCGATCAAGACAAATTTGCGATTGCTGCGCGCGCGCGATCGGTCGCTGAAGCGACCAAAGTCGAAGCCTGGCTACGTAGCGTGGGCAAGATCTAGTGACCCCAGAAGAGAAAATGGCCAGTCGCGTCCTGGCCATCCGCAAGCTGACACCGCCGTACGATCTAGAGCAGCTAGCCTCTACCTATGGGGAGCTTGAGTACCTTGAACTGCCGTTCGGCGTGGACGGAATCACCATTGGCATTGGTGCTGCTACCAAGCCTCGCATCCTGATCAACTCGAGTGCTCCTGCTACCCGTCGAAAATTTACACTGGCCCATGAAATCGGGCACGTAGTTATCCCATGGCATACAGGCACAATCGTCTCCCACTTGGAGAACCGCGAAGTTGATGCTGCCTACAACCAAATGGAGACCGAAGCCAATCGCTTCGCCGCAGAGCTGTTGATGCCATCTGAATGGCTGCGTGAAACATTCAAAGCCGCCTCCAGTGTGGAGCAGTACTTGCGCTCAGTCCTTACCCTCGCCGGGGCATCCAAAGAAGCAACATTCAATAAAATATTGCGCCCGCTTATTCAGCCAGTGATTTGCGTGCAAGTGGACAGCGCATCCAGAGTTCTCAGCAGTCGAAGATCCCAAACGGCACCGTATCCTCCAGAACGAAATGCCGAAGTCGGCAGCGAAACCTTTCAGACAGACTGCCGTTTCGAAAGCTTTGAAATAGACGGCCAGTTTTACATGACCTGGACCTTCATCGGCCGCGACATACGGGAAGTAGACACAAGGCCGTGGCGGGAAGTCTTCACCCACATCCTGAATGACACTGGCATGCAGGGATATTTGCAGAATATGAACGGCATTCTCGCTGCTGCTTATGGCAAAAACAAAGCGCTCGACGAGGCAGAAATCTGCGGAGCCGTCATCCGAGCATTCAAAAAATATGAAATGTACGATGTGGTCACCAAGCACCATTTGTTTGAACAGTTTGTGATCAAACGGGTGAGGGAACTGAAGCTGCGGGGTTGAGTGATCAGATAGGTTTGGGAAAGATCAGGGGAAGCGCTGTCGTTGACAGCAAGCCAGGTAGGTACGCCGAACAGGTCTCGCCCGACGGCAGCAGCAACCTGCTGGCACCGAACGAAATCTACCTCGTCTTCCAAAGGCAGATCGTCCGATCCGCCCGAGATATCCTCCATACGCACAACCTCAAAGGCTTCCACGAACTGCGTGCGGCTTATGCGTGCGAACGCTATGAGCAGATCACCCAACCACCACATGAACTCAAACTCGAAATCGACGCGCTACTACTACCTGCTGACCACAAGCCTGATCACTCTGCGCCTAGGAAAATCCTGGAATTTTCAACGTTAGCCGAATGCCAGCAACTGCGCGCTCTGTATCCCTAACTGGCAGATTGATCCAGCCAACAATTTGATTGGGATTAGGGCGGACCTCTTGAGCCCCTGAACCTAACCTCTGTTGTTTGATAACCTCTATGTTTTACTGATGGACCGAGGGTTGTAGCTCTAGGCTACAGGCTTCACCTGAGACGTAGAGGCTGAAGGCGGTGATAGACACTAGTCTGGTGGCGAAGCTAAAGGCTGAGAATGCAAGATTGGTAGCCTTGCTGGATGCTCATGGCATCGAATGGCGCCCGCCTGCTGAGCCAGTCAAGATAGCGATTGTCCAAGCAGAACAATCACAGCAACTCGATACTGATGGAAAGCTTGCCCTATTCCGAAGCTTGTTTCGTGGTAGGACGGACGTTTATCCCATCCGCTGGGAAAGCAAGGCAGGCAAATCAGGATACGCACCCGCTTGCGCAAACGAATGGAGGCCTGGCGTTTGTGAGAAGCCCCGAATTAAATGTGGCGACTGCGGTAACCGCCAGCTGCTTCCGCTGACCGATGAGGTGGTCTATCGCCATCTGGCGGGCGAAGTGGTCGTTGGTATCTACCCCCTACTCTTTGATGACACTTGTTATTTTTTGGCGGTCGACTTCGATGAGGCCGAATGGCGTGATGATTCCAAGGCTTTTGCGCAGTCATGTCATGAGCTGAACGTGCCGATGGCGCTGGAAATATCGCGCTCAGGCCAAGGAGCTCATGCCTGGGTTTTCTTTGAGCGTAATGTTCCTGCCTGCGATGCGCGCCGCCTCGGTGCCGCAATCATCAGTCATGCCTGTGAGCGCACCCGGCAGTTGGCGCTCAGCTCCTATGATCGACTGTTTCCAAACCAGGACTATATGCCCAAAGGCGGCTTTGGAAATCTCATCGCGCTCCCTTTACAAAAGCGGGCTAGGGCCCAAAACAATAGCGTTTTTGTAGACGATTCGCTTGAGCCTCATCCTGATCAATGGGCCTTCCTGGCATCGATTCAGCGCATGAGTCCAGAAGATATCCAGCCCGTTATTATCCAGGCGATGGGTAATCTGGACCCTTTAGGGGTCGCCTATGTCGATGACGAAGGTGATGCAGAACCTTGGAAAAATCGTGAATCGAGATCACGTAAATTGACATGCCCGTTGCCTGCTGCTGTCAACATCACGCAGGCTAACTTAATTTACTTTGAAAAGTCGGAATTGCCACAGCCATTGGCAAACCAGCTTGTCCGGCTCGCTGCCTTTCAAAATCCTGAGTTCTACAAAGCTCAGGCAATGCGCATGTCAGTGTGGAACAAGCCAAGGATTATCGGTTGTGCCCAGAACTTCCCCAAACATATTGCGTTACCACGTGGCTGTTTGGATGCTGCGCTGGAGCTTTTAGAGGAAAACGGGGTTACCCCTATTCTTAAAGACGAACGCTTCGCGGGCGACCCCATCGACGTGAGCTTTCTCGGGACCCTGCGTTCTGACCAAGAAGCTGCTATCAGCGCAATGCTAAGTCATGACACCGGTATCCTCTGCGCACCGACAGCTTTCGGTAAAACGGTGAGTGCCGCTGCGTTGATTGCCGCACGTGGCATTAACACGTTGGTGCTTGTGCATCGGACGGAACTGTTAAGGCAGTGGCAAGAGCGCTTGCAGGCGTTCTTGGGAGTCGGGAATGGTGTCGTTGGTACTCTTGGGGGCGGAAAAGCGAAGCTTACAGGCATCATCGACATTGCCGTCATGCAGTCGCTATCGCGAAAAGGCGAGATCAGCGATCAGGTAAAAAACTACGGCCAGATCATCGTTGATGAGTGTCATCACCTATCAGCAGTGTCATTCGAGGCACTACTAAGGAGCGCGACCGCACGGTACGTATTGGGACTCACAGCAACCCCAGTGCGCCGAGATGGACAGCAGCCCATTATTTTTATGCAATGCGGACCGATCCGACATTCTGCTGCTCGACCAGCGAGTGCGCCCCATGACCTCTCTGTCGTGCCTCGATTGCTGCCCAAACCAATAGTGGTCCCCGACAGCTTTGGGATTCAGGACGTTTTTCGGCGTCTAGCCGACGACTCTGAGCGGACAGCCAAAATCGTCTCGGAGATTGAGCTGGCGTACAACGAGGGTAGAAAAATTCTAGTGCTAACGGAGCGGACGGAACATGTAGATGCCCTTGAATTAGAATTGAAGCAGCGCGTGCATAACCTTTTCACGCTTCATGGGCGAGTGCCTAAGAAACAGCGAATTTCCCGTATGCATGAGCTTGAGTCCCTTCCCCCTGATGCTCCACGAGTGCTTTTGGCAACAGGAAAACTAGTAGGTGAAGGCTTCGATCATCCGCCGTTGGACACGCTGGTGCTGGCAATGCCCATCTCATGGAAGGGAATCCTTCAGCAATATGCGGGGCGGTTGCATCGATCACATGCCGATAAGGCCGACGTGCGAGTGATCGACTTCGTTGACGAGGGTAATGTCGCGCTGATGAGGATGTGGGATAAGCGCCAGGCGGGTTACAAAGCGATGGGCTACCGCATGGCTGACTCCATGGCCACCATGGACCTACCCTAACTCTACCGTGGTTAACAGTTGACGCATCAACGGCCCAACTCTGATAGACGAATGACCGGCCGCTGTGGGGGCAACTCCGGCCCTTCGCCGTTAGTCACGTCAAGCAAGAAGAGGACCCTGAGGTAGTTTTAGAGGTAGAATCGCACAGGCCTTCGAGTATTAATTAGCTAATTCAATAACTTATAAAATCGTTCGATTCCTGGTGCCACCATATCTAGAAGCCCCGCAATGCGGGGCTTTGTGGTTTCTGCGGTTTGGAAATTAAGCACTACACTTCAGCGCACCCCGATGACGCGGTAACCTCCTATCGCCGCTCCACATCTGCCAATTGCATCGCCCTCTCCCTACCAAAAAAACACAACGCGAGTCACCAAAATATCGGACAGTTTTGTCCTTTGTGATCTGACATTTGCGACGCACATAGACCCTGCGCAAACACATAACATCGATGCGATTCAGTTTCCACATTGGATCCAATAGGACTTATCCAGCATTGAGCCTGCCTGGATAATTACTACGCCGTCGGTTGTGCCCGACATTTTTTACCGTTGCTATTGATATAAGGAAATATTAAATGAATATAGCATCCAGGAATAGAATCGCGTCGAATGCAGAGCCAGCTATATCCTGTCAAACAGCACATTTAAACTGGGAAGACCTCCGTTACTTCGTGGCGTTCTCCCAAGTGAACTCCTTGAGTGGAGCGGCGCGTGTCTTGGGCGTCGAGCATGCTACTGTGTCTCGACGTATCGCGGCGCTTGAAAAATCACTCAGTGTAAAATTAGTTGATCGTAGAAAGCGCCTGTACGAACTTACAACGGTCGGGCGCAAACTCGCAGACCTGGGAAAACAGATCGAGACTCAAACGGAGGCGATTGAACGTCTGGCTGTCGCAGCCGCGCAAACCCAGCAAGTTGTCGAGGTGACGGTCAGCGCCCCGCCTTCCGTTACCTCCGAGAAACTGATCCCCAACCTAGGACGTTTCCGGTCAACGCATCCGAACATAGTTTTGCGTCTTCTAGGCGATAGCCAGTATTCGTCTCTGTCCAAGTGCCAGACACATCTGTGCATTCGCTTCGCCAAGCCTCGCCAAATTGGCATTGTCGCGCGGCGGATAGGTTCGGCCTCCTTTTCATTCTATGGCGCCAAGACCTATCTCCAAGACCGCTCCCCCGAGCAATATGAGTTCATCGGCTACGAAGCCGAAGCCATGACACTTCCTCAAAATGACTGGCTAAAAAAAATTGTCGGGGATCGTCCATGCGTCCTCAAAGCGAAAACGGTCGAGCTGCAGGTCCGGGCAGCCGAGGCCGGCGTGGGCATTGCGCTGCTGCCCAGCTTCGCAGTGCAACATAGCTCACAGCTTTGCCGGCTTGAGCTTGCAGACCCGTTGATGGTGGACGTCTGGCTAGGCGTGCACGAAGACTTCCGTGCGATCCCCTCAATCCAGGCCGCCATGAATTACGTTGAGGCCTGCTTCTACGACAATGATTAAAGGCAACAAGCTGATCAAGCGCCCTGTGTCAGTCGGCGTTGATCCAGTATGGGAAAAAATTCACAGGCACCGGTGATTAACGCACGTTTACAAAACTACACGTATTGACGAGGATCAATACCGAACACCTCAACAGGTGCTTGCAAGACCGAACTGCAATGAGTTTCGGCTGGCTCTATATACCCAACGAAGGTCACCCCCTACAAAAAAAATAAAGGGGGGATTAACTATCTTCGGTCAAATGTGTGCCCACCTCTTAACTGCCATCAACCGCAGGAGAAATTATCATGGGGAAAGTAAAAGTTGTGGACGTCACGCTGCGTGACGGAGGATATCGCAATAATTTCAACTTCACGGACGAACAGGCCCTGGTAATAACATCAAGCTTGGCAGAGGCCGGGATTAATGTATGTGAGGTTGGTTATTGCAGGGGGTCGTTCGCGCCCAAAGTTGAGCATGGACTGACGAGCAATATAAATGCTGATTTTATTGAGCGCGTTCGCCAGGCTGGCGGTGGCCGAATCGAGCTTGCGGTGATGGTCCACCCTAAAAACGTGGGTAACGAGGATTTCGCCATGCTCAAGGAGCAGGGCGTCTCGATGATCCGAGTTTGCTTACGCCGAGAGCAGTTGACCGAAGGGCTTGCCACTCTTTCACTCGCTCGCGATTACGGTTTCAGCGTTAGTGCCAATGTCACCCATGTGACGGCACAAACGCTCAGTGCCGTCATTGACACCTCGGTGCGCGCTGAGGGCGCTGGCGCAGACATCATCTGTTTCGCAGACTCTAATGGGCACATGCTCCCAAGCGATGTTGATCGACTGATCAGTCGTCTCTCCAACCGACTGGCAGTGCCATTGGGTTTCCACGCCCATAACAATCTTTCAATGGCTCTGGCTAACGCAGCCGCTGCCATCGAATCGGGCGCCGAGTACATCGACACGTCCATATGCGGGATGGGGAAAGGGGCCGGCAACTTGCACTTGAGCATGCTCGTCGCCTATCTCGAGCGCATTGGCACTAATCATGGATTTGACCTCGTCAAGGTTCTTGAACTTTCGAACCTGACCGCGGCGTCTATCCCATTCAACAACATCCCAAGCCCTCTGCTGGACATCATTATGGGGGCGTATAACTTCCCGTTCGACAGTACAAAACGCATGCGAGAAACCGTCGAGCGCTTTCAACTGACGTCCGAGTATCGTGCTCTTGAAATCATGCATCAACAGGATCAGGTCGCACGCCTTGCACCCAGAGCCATCGCGAATGTTTACGGTCGCGACACCATGACCGCACAGGAGATAGCTGGATGAGCGACTACCTGACACGCAAGCGTATTTGTGTGCTTCCCGGTGACGGTATTGGCATCGAAGTCATGGAGGCCGCACTGCCAGTCCTTAAGGCCTTGAACCTGCCGTTCGATCTCGAGTTCGGGGACATCGGTTGGGAATGCTGGAAGCGGGAGGGCAATACCGTTCCGGATGAAACCTGGGAAAAGATCAATCAGTGCGACGCCACCTTGTTAGGCGCCATCACTAGCAAACCCCTTGCCGAAACAGAAGCAGAGCTGCCCCCTCATCTTCAGGGGCAGAACCGCCGCTATGTAAGCCCGGTGATCCAGCTAAGGCAAAACCTGGATCTTTACGCAAACGTGCGGCCGGTCACTGACATCACGGGCGAAAATCGATTCCGTTTTGTCGTCATCCGGGAAAACACTGAAGGGCTGTACGCCGGTCTGGATTATGGACGGATACCTGATCAATTCCTGCCCTTGCTGCAAGAGCGGGAAGCATTGGGCGCGCCATGGCGTCGTGAAGGGCAGGAGGACGCGACCATTTCCGTGCGCCTACAAACGCGCAGCGGGCTTGAGCGCATCTTCGAATACGCATTTGACTATGCGTCCCGGCATGGATTCGACCGGGTCACCTTCGTAGACAAACCCATGGTACTTCGTCACAGCAGCGCTTTCACTCGAGGTGTATTTGAAAGTGTCGCCAAGGGATACCCCGGCATTGAGGGCGTAATCGAGAACGTGGACGCAGTAGCGCTTTGGATGGTGCAACGCCCGGAGCGTTTCTCCGTTGTAGTGGCTGAGAATATGTTCGGCGATATCCTTTCTGATCTCGGCGCAGGCGTCATGGGTGGCCTGGGTTTCGCCCCGAGTGGGAACTTCGGAAAGCTGGGCGCATATTTCGAGCCGGTCCACGGCAGCGCTCCGGCCCATGCAGGGCTCAACAAAGCCAATCCCAGCGCGATGTTCATGACCATCGCTCTGATGCTCGAGCATCTGGGTTATCCGCAGGAAGCACAATACGTGACGGCGGCGGTCAGCCGGGTGGCGCGTTCAAGCGTGCGCACCTATGACATGGGGGGGTCGCACTCCACCGCGCAGGTTGGCGAAGCCATTATTGGAGAATGCGTTTCCATGGCCGCGCTGAACTGGGCCCAACCTTGCGTTCCAACCTCACCCCTGGGAGCAACACATGCCCAAGCTCTTTGAATCGGTCCAACTCTCTCAAGCATTGCTGGACGAATGCGAACAATTGGATACCGCGTCACTGTCCGATGCCCTGGACAGCCTTGGCGTTTCTGGCGGCCTTCTGGGCATCACCACCCAAGTTCCTGGTAGTCGCTGCGTGGGCATTGCTTTTACCGTGCAGTATGAGCCGGTCGGAGATTCTCATGGGTTCAAAAATGCGGCCAATTATATTGATCAGGTCCCGCCTGGAGCCGTGATCGTCAGCTCCAATGCGGGGCGCCAAGACTGCACGGTATGGGGCGATATCATGACGCACTTCGCCGTGGCCAGAGGCATAAAAGGCACTGTAATTGATGGAGTGGCCAGGGACATCGATACCGTCGTCAAGCTGGGGTATCCCCTGTTCAGCCGCGGACGGTTCATGCAGTCCGCAAAAAACCGGACTCAGCTCAAAGCGGTGCAGGTCTCGCTTGAGATCGGTGGCGTCACCGTCAATCCTGGAGACCTGCTGGTCTGCGATGGCAGCGGCTGCCTTGTCATTGCGCAGCATATAGCGGCCGAAGTTATTCGCCGTGCGCGTGCCGTAGAACACACCGAACGCCAGATTATCGGAGCGATAACCGCGGGGGCGTCATTAGAGGAGGCTCGCAAGACCTACCGCTACGACCAGCCTTGGTTGGGTGCTGCTCAGAAGGTAGAAGCGGAGTTATCCCAATGAGCCTTTCGCATGAGCTATCCGCCAGCGCCAGGGTCTTGAGCGCGCCGTTGAAACCGCACTGCTTCACAGACAAGGGTTCAGTCACTCAAGAGTTCAAGAAAGCGATGCGTCGCCTGACCTCCACGGTCACTCTTATTGCGACTGAACATGAGGGCGCACCTTTTGGGATGGCTGCAACCGCCGTAACGTCGGTGTGTACAGACCCTTCCTCCATCCTTGTCTGCATTAATCACGGGGCAAGCATGTACAGGCCTCTGATTGGTCATGGAAGGTTTTCGGTGAACTTGCTTCGGGTTGGCCAAGAGGACTTGGTGAAGGTTTTTGGTGGCGCAGTCACCGGCCCTGCCCGGTTCGAGACAGCCGACTGGCAACACTCCAACGGCCTACCGTATCTGCCCAGTGCCCAGGCTTCTCTTTTCTGCACCGTTGCCCAACGCATGAGCCATGGAACCCACGAAATAATCATCGGTCACGTCGACGACCTTGTCGTGGCGCAAGACATCACTCCACTGCTCTGGCAGGACGGGAAACCCACAGGTTCCATACCTGTAATGCCTTGAACACGCGTTTTTCACTATTGGAAGATAATCATGAAAATGGAATTGTTTGATCCTCAATCTGTTTCCGATGACACCGCGATTTATCTCGTGAATGTGGTGCATGTTGAAGAAGGCGCGCAGGACCTCGCGGTGGAAATACTGGAGGACACGGTCAACTATGTTGCGCGAACGTACAGTGCCTTTCAGTGGAGCCGTTTGATGAAGAGCACAGACGGCAAGACGGTCATCAACCAGGCTCAGTGGAGCGATCGTGGGCAGTTCGAATCGCTTTTCATCGACGAAGAGTTTTTATCACGTTATTCGCGCTTGAAAGAAACCGGTACCTGGGAATATCACTTGTACACCGTCGCCACCTACATCACCCCTGCCACCGCCCGCGAAACTGTCGGCTAACTGCAATCGCATGCGCAGCGCTTGGCGCTGCGCAATACCCAAGCCTATTCAATATTCGATCAAGGAAGAAGTTATGGCCGCAATCCGTTCAGCATTGACAACCTTCTTGGGCATCCAGCACCCACTGGTCCTCGCACCGATGGGAGGTGCATCAGGAGGACACCTGGCAGCCGCCGTTTCAAACGCAGGGGGGCTAGGCCTGGTGGGAGCAAGCTACGGAGATCCTGACTGGATGGTTCAACAGTTGTCGCTCATGCAGGATTTGAACAAGCCCTGGGGCGTCGGGCTGGTCATGTTCACGGTGGCGAAACGTTTCGAGCTACTGCATTTGGCACTGGAGTTCGGCCCGCAGGTTGTAGCGCTGTCCTTTGGTGACGCTCGTCCATTTATCGAGCCCATTCATCAAGCGAACGCCAAAGTCATCGTGCAAGTACATGACGTTGACCAGGCGTTATACGCTCTCGACGCCGGTGCCGATGCATTGATCGTGCAGGGTGCAGAAGCTGGGGGGCACAGCTTGCGCAGATCCTCCATGCCTTTGTTCCCGGCAGTTCGCGATGCCGTGGGCGAGAGCGTAATCCTGATCGGAACAGGTGGGATAGCTGATGGCCGAGGAATGGCCGCCGCCATGGCACTCGGAATGGACGGGGTAATGATGGGAACGCGATTCCTGGCCTGCGACGAAGCGCTTCCCTCTGAGCGTGTGAAAAACAGGCTGCTCCACGCCGTCGCAAGCGACACCGTCAGAACTCGCATCTTTGATGATGTGCGCGGAATATCTTGGCCCGCAGAGTACAGCGGTCGGGCGATCGCGAACCAGTTTTCCGAGTCGTGGGTTGGTAACGAGCAGGCGTTCTCGCTGGCCCTTGATGAGTTGCGGCCCCAGTACGAACGGGCACTGGCAACAGACGACGTAGGGACTAAAGCGATCTGGGCAGGCGAGGTGGCCGATCTGATCAAGGACGTACAGCCGGCGCGCTCGATAGTCGAGGCCACCCTCAAGGGCTATGCCGATACTGTCGCCAAGCTGGGACGCACCCTCTAAACGGACTCACGGGGCACAACCGGCCTGCTTGTAAAAGTAGGCTTTGTTATTTCTGCAGGAGCGAAACAATGAACCAGGACGTGCAATTCAAAGTGTATGGGCAAGGAAAACAGTGCGTTTTTGTACTTTCCCCCGTCATGCCCACATGGGACGAGGGCGCCTTTATCGCGCCGCTGACAGGTCATTTTCTCAGCGCAGGCTATCGGGTGGTGGTGTTTGATTCGCTCTCGATACCCGTTGCCTGCGATGAGACGCTGAACACTTTCAGTGAGCGTTGGGCTGAGTTGCTGCAACCCTGGGGCATACCCGACGTGCTTGTCGGTGTCGCCTTGGGCGGCGCGCTGGCGCTGGAACTGGTGCGTACCTCCTCGCTTGCGTCAACGGCGGCTCTGTTGCTGCTCTCTTCCCCAGCCAAAGCCGACGCTATATTGGATGCCAGGCTTGGAAGAATGGCGGAACTTGCACAGCTTGGCCACGTTGAAGAGGCCAAGCGTCTGCTGGATGCACTCGTCCTACCCGAAGGCAAACACCCCCAGCAAAGTCCAGAAACCCAAAACAGTGTTCATCTTGAAATACAGGGGCAGCGCCTCTCAGGTGGTTTTGGGTTGTTAGCCGGTATCGATCTCAGTCACAGTCTACTGGCATACCAAGGAAGGGTTCTGAGCGTTTTTGGCGAGCGCTCCCAACTTGTCAACCAACCGCACGTGGTACGCACCTCTGGACCCCACCAACGCACACTGTGCATAAGAGCGGGAGGCATGCGGCCGTTGGCTGACGATCTCGATTCGGTTGTGAACGCTATCGACACTTTTCTTATACCTCGCTCGGAACACGCGGCATGAACGCGCTCAAAGACACCAGCCATTCCCTGAACTTTATCGACCTGCACTACCACGCGAACCCGGACGCGTTCGTTCGCCGCCATGGCGCAATAGATGCCGGAAAACTGTACGCAGCGGCCAACGGCCGGGTGGTATTGAAAAACCACTTGGGCTGCACTGCCGCGCAGGCCTGGGAAGCGCGCTCACAGGGTTTCCCTGTCAGTGGTTCCTTGGTTTTGAATGAGATTGCAGGCGGTGTGGACTTCAGGGTGGTGGAGCGTAGCCTGTGCATGCGCGGCGACGAACCGGGACGCTTCATTGTGCACTTCCCGACGGTGACAGGACGAAAGCACACCAGTACCCTCGCGCGAAATGTCAGCCATCCATTGTTGGTAAGTAAACCCATCAAGCCTCTGCGCGTCACAACAGACGCCGGGCGCTTGACGCCCCAGGCCCTGGACATACTCAAGATGGCGTGTGATTACCCCCTGGTCATTTCTACCGGCCACGCTGACGCTCGCGAGGTACGTGCTCTGGTAGATGAATCGGTTCGATTGGGCGTGCCGCGCCTGATGCTCAACCAGCCGGCCAATCCATTGACTGATTTGAAGGCTGCCGAGCTTTTGGAGATCGCCACGGCTCCTAACGTATTCATTGAGCAGACCGCCCTCACCTATCTTTTAGGCTATCAACAAGAAGACGACTTTCGCGAGGTGCTATCGACCGTCCCCAATGTTGTCTACAGCTCAGATTTGGGCCAAACGAGCCAGATGGACGTCAACGACTGGCTCGAACAAAGCCAGCGGTGGTTTGACACGTTTGAGCTGGATAACGCTCGCCGCGTGCAAGTGACCCTTGCCAATCCGCAGAAAATGTTGGAGCTCTAAAGGGGAGTTGGGCCCCCAGGTGCATTCGCCTGGGGGCCAGCGATCACACCATTTCCACAGCTTCGCGCGCCTCGTTGAGCACGGGCGATGCATCACTGAGGAACGGCTCGCGCAAACCTGCCGCTTCCATGAGCGGTTGAACGCCCGCTACGAAGTCCTTGATGCCTTGGTGGTAGTCCAACCAGGTGAGAGCGATGCCATCAATGCCCCAGTCTGAATATTTCTTGAAGAGCTCTACAATCTGTTCTGGCGTGCCCACTAACGGTACGCCGGCAAAACCGGCCTTGAAGTGGAAACGGAACCGAACCGCATCCTCGGGAGTGAAAATCCCGGTCTGAATGCCCAACTCGGTCGTGATGATGTCACATCCTTCATCGTCGCCCATTTGGTTGGCGTAATAATCCAGGTACGCCTCAGCTTCTTCCTGAGTGTCTTTTTGAACAACGTAGCCATAGCACCAGATCTTGAGGTCTCTGCCGAACTCATTTTTGGCCAGATCCTTGTAGGACGCGATCTGTTCACGCACCGCCGCTTCGCCATCCAAATGCTTGATGATCAAGAACGCCGCATCACAATGTTCTGCACAAAACCTTTTTCCACGTGGGGAGCCGCCAGCGTTGATAAGGTAAGGCTTGTTGAGTGGCTGTGGCTGAGAGATCGCGTCGCAGATCGTGAAGTACTCACCTTTGAAATCAAAAGGCGTCTGCTGCTGCCAGGCGTTCTGCGCGATGTGCAACCATTCCTCAGCGTAGTCATATCGCTTGTCGTGTTCCATCATGTGACCGCTGAACATCCTCATCTCAGCGCCGTACCAGCCACACAAAATATTCAGGCCAAATCGTCCGCCGCTGATGTGGTCAATCGTAACCGCCTGTTTGGCGGCAAACAGAGGGTGCACAGTGGGTAAGTGCGAGGTGGTGAACACTGCGATCTGATCGGTCAATGCGGCAATGCCCGCCGCCCAAGTGTAAGTTTCGTAACACACGCCACCGGTGTTGTTGGCACCACCAAATCCTTTCCAACGGCCTACCGGAATGAACGCTTCAAACCCTGCCCGGTCCGCGTCTTTTGCAATTTCCAGATTGCCCGCCCAGTCATCCCCGCGAATCCGCTCGGGCGCATTCGTCACCGTACAGCCGCCCTCGGTGTTCGTAGAAAATACCCCTAGTTGCATCTTGTTACGACTGACACGCATTGGATTAGGTTTTACAGGGGTGGACTTTGTCGTGCGCATGATGACCTCCCAGGTCGTCAGTAGTGGTGAACTTCTTGCTTATTTCTCGCAACAAACCAGGCGGCGAGCAGGGCACAGCTAGCGAGCAGACCCGCCAGCGTATAAGCGCCGAAGGCCAAGTCAGTTCGATCGATCAGGAAACCTGTTGCTACAGGCAGCAGACCTGCAGGGACATAGCCCCCCATATTGAGCAATGCGTTAGCCTGCGCTCGCTTGTTGTCCGATATCCTTAACGCGATTAACGTCAATCCTCCCAACTGCCCCAGCCCCTGACCCGCACCCGCTAGCAAGGCGGCGATAATCAGGACGACGGGAGAGGAAATTGCTATCGCAGTGCAGATACCCAGCATCGAGAAGAAGGTCGCAGTGGCACTGAAATAGAAGATATGTTCCACAGTGCGTCGGCGCAGCGCCATCTGGACGACGAAAGCCGAGATGAACATTAGAAACGCAGTGGCTCCTGCCATCAGCGGCGTCTTGATGTTAAGCAGACTTGCCAATAGCGATGGCCCTAACGACAAGACAAATGAGGTCGCTGTAATGCCAGGACCGAACAGCGCGATTCCTAACAGTATGTGAAGGCGATGATGTCGCTCGACCGAAGGGAACCTCCATTTCGCATGGCCTCGTGGCAGGGCCTTATTGGCTTCGTCTGGCATCGTCCAGGCGATCAGGAAAGCGAGTGCAAGTATCCCTAGCTCCAAGGTAAACACCTTTTCGATCGGCTGACTTGCAAACGTGGCAAAGCTGCCAGCCAGCAAGGGCCCGAGACCTGCTCCCAGCACCATTGACATCGAGGCCACTAGCGAAGATAACCTTCGCCGCGGTAGACCTCCTTGATCCACCACACTTGCCATCCCCGCCGAGACAATGATCCCTACGGCAATACCTGTAAGCAGCCTTGCGAACAGCAAACTCTCCACCGATTCGGCGGACTTGAATAACCATGCAGCCGACATCGCGCAGACCAGGCCCGGCAGGAGTACCACCCTGCGCCCGTAGCGGTCAGAGACTTGCCCGGCAACCAGCAAACTGAGCAATAGCCCCAGAATATAGGCCGCGAATATTAACGTGAGGGTCGAAGATGCAAACCCGAGTTGCCCCTGCCACACGACATAGAGCGGGGTCGCGGTATTGGACAGAATAAACACCGACACCACCATCCAACCTGCCAGCCACATACGTAGCGGACTGCGTGGGACAACCATGCTTTGATTCAACAAGTCCTGAGCTGACGGCGCGTTTTGTTCAGACAAGGTTTGCTCCCTGGGCTGGAAAATGCGGCAGCACATATTCTGCTAGCTCCTGTAAGACATCTTTGGCAGGGCGACGTAACGGCTTCAGGTTCAATGCGACATGTGAAACACCTTGCGCTTGTTGTCGCTCCCACAAATCAATAAGCGCATTGCGTCCGGTGCTTATGCCTCGCCCCACCTTCAACGGAGCGTCGGGATTTTCTTCCAGATTGAAGAATGTCGCATAACCATATGGCTTGAACGTTCCTGGCGCAGAACAAGACCTCCACTGCTCAATCAAATTGGGCAGGCTGCCAAAGTCACTCTGGTGCCAGAGCCATCCATCCATATTCGACGCCAACCACTTCATGTCTTGACCACAACGGCCAACGGCAAGCATCGGCATTGCCGTAGACCAGGGCTTTGGAAGCAAATCCAGGGTGCCGTCGAGCCTGCCATAGTGGCAAAACTCGTACGTGGGAAACGCCTGTTGGGTCGCTATACGCAGCACTTCGCAACCCTCCCTGAAACGCTCTGCACGATTGTCGAACTCCCGGCTGAACGCTGGGTATTCGCTGGGCCGATCACCCGTTGAGAGCCCGAGCAGAAAGCGCCCCTGCAGTAACACATCAAGGGTCGCGGCTTGCTTGGCAACCATCAAGGGATCGCGCAACGTCAACACCACGCCGGCAGTGCCGATGCAGATACGTTGAGTAACCACGCCTAAGTGAGCGGCGTACACCAGCGGATCGAACATCTGCCCCGCGTCCCCGAACTCCGGGTCCAGCAAGGGCACGTCGCGCAGCCATATCGCGGAGAAACCCGCGATGTCGGCTTGGCGCGCCAGATCGACATGATCCTGCATGGTGGGTGCCATGCGATCGGGATACCCTTCCAGCGGCGCGATCAGCCCAAACGTAAGATGGCCAGGCGCAAACACACGTGAAAACGCAGGGTGAGTTCGATTGGAATCGTCGCTCGTTTGCATCTGGCCAATCATTCGCCGTCACCCACGATCACCGGGCGGACTGCTTCCGCCGGTTGATGATCATGCGCGCTGACTCGACCCAGTGTTGCGTACACAGCAATGGCCGTCAGCACGCTACCAGCCCCAAGGATGAACAGCAGGTGCCGAAACCCTTTCGCATACTCGAGGCGCAACAGCTCCGACTGCCCTGGCAGCTGATTACCTGCGCTGTGCAGATCGCCGAGCGCTGCCCGGCTGGAGGCTCCCATAATCTGATCCACAGCAAAATGGGTAGCGGCGTCGAACAGCCCCCATTGAATAAACGTCGCCAGCAACGCACCAGCGATGGCGATCGCTATTCCGTCGGCGGACACACGAACAGCGTTGAAAATGCCAGTCGCCATTCCCGCACGTTCTTTCTCCACCACGCTGACGGCCATCCCATCCATCAACCCCCAAGGCAGGCCAATGCCGATACCGATCAGCGCCATGGGCATCACTGCATTGCTGGCGCCGCTATCCAGCACAACACCCAGCCAGAACAGCCCGGCAGCCACCAACACCAGCCCGACTGCCGAGAGCATCCCTGAGGTGTAGTGACGCGCGAGCTGGGCCGCTAGAAACGGTACAAACAACAACGGTGCAGCCAACGCAATCATCATTTTTCCGGTTTGCAGGGCACTGAGTCCATCGACCCCGATAAATCGTGCCGGCAGCATGATAATGAGCACGACAAAAAAGAACGCCGGGCTGGCTGCAAGAATCTGCACGCCTACGAATTTGGCTTGTTTGAACAATGAAAGGTCGAGCATCGGGCTACTGACACGACGCTCAATCGCCACGAAGATCATGAACAGAATGATCGCGCCAGCGACACAGCCCAACACGATGGGACTGGCCCAACCATCCTCTGGCGCGAGAAGGACGCCATAGGTAAACAACGTCAATGCGGCCGTAAAGCTCAGAGCTCCCGGCCAATCCATACCGTTGTTAGCCGGATCTTTAGAGTCCGTCGCACTCACGCACACGAGCACGAAGCCCGCGATGCCTATCAATGCAGTAGCATGGAACGTCCACTTCCAACCTGCCGAATCGACTAATACTCCCGCGGCCAGCGGGCCGAAGGCTAGCCCAATGCCGAACGTCGTACCGAGCAGACTGAATACTTTGGTGCGCTCTGCGCCGTGGAACACCTGGGCCAATGACGACATGGCGCCAGCGAACGCCGCTGCTCCGCCCAACCCCTGCACAAGGCGCAGGATGTCGATCTGCAAAACAGTCGAAGAAAAGGGAATAGCGACGGTAGACAACACGAAGATGACCAGGCCAATCAGCCATACCCGCTTGCGTCCATAGATATCCGTCAGGCTCCCCGCCGCCATCATGGCGCTGCCATAAGTAAGGATATAAGCGTTGACCACCCAACTGAGCTCTACAGCAGATCCACCCATGGCAGCACTGATGGAAGAGAGCACTACGGCTGGCCCGGTAAAGCAAAGCGGAATGAGTACGCCTGTGAGGCAAGCTGCGAAAAGCTGCAGCCACTTCAATAACGGGGGAGCCGTCTGAGCGCTGTGTGTTGAGTTCATCTGAATGGTTCCTTCATTGATATGCGCAGGTGTCGGTCCTTCGCGCACAGTTGTCTGCGGTGATCGGCCCATCCAAAGGTTAGGGCTTGCGTCTCCAAACAAAAACAGGCCTATAATCCGAACATATCGGACTCTTGTGTCCGCAGTGAGGGCCATCCGTTGGAGTCGCTTGGCAGCATTTCATTATTTGTATTGGTGGCTGAGACTCGAAGCTTTACCCAGGCAGGGAAACGATTGGGCATCTCTTCGTCGGGCGTCGGTAAAAGTATCGGTCGGCTGGAGGACAGGCTCGGGGTACGTCTTTTCCAGCGCAACACGCGAAGCATCGCCCTGACGCTGGAAGGCTCACTGTTTCTTGAACGCTGTCGACGAATACTTTCAGAGCTTGAAGCTGCAGAAATGGAGCTGAGCAACGCACGTGAAAAACCGAGGGGCAAATTGCGAATCAGCCTGCCTCTCGTCAGCGGCCTCGTCATGCCGGCAATCATTCAGTTCATGCGCACCTACCCGGAAATAGAACTCGACATCGACTTTTCTGATCGCATGGTCGACGTTATCGAGGAAGGTTTTGACGCCGTGTTACGCACAGGCGAGCCCACTGATTCGCGGCTGATTTCTAAACGGCTGGGGGGCTTCCAGCTGCAGATTGTGGCGTCTGCAGCCTATCTCGCAGCGTATGGAGTACCCAAACGCCCAGCGGATCTGGCCATGCATTCATGCCTGCTGCACAAGTTTCCTTCGACGGGAAAAGTGGAACCTTGGCCTTTACGCGTTGCGGCTGGAGAGCCGGATTTCGAGCTGCCTCAAACAATGGTGTGCAACACGACTGAAGTGATTGTCGATGTGGCTCGTTCAGGTTTGGGCGTTGCCTGCCTGCCTGATTTCATGACGACCCAATCCATCAAGAACGGCGAATTGGTGCAAGTGCTGACGGACTATACGGTTCATACCGGAGTCTTTCGGCTTGTATGGCCTTCCAGCAAACACCTTTCACTGAGGCTGCGAGTCTTCATAGACTTTATGCACAGTCAGCTATTTAACAGCGCCTTGAACGAATAATAAGCGGGTGGCGTATGTGCACCTCCAGGTCACCCGCTTAGCCGGCGCGCAATAAAAAACCCCGAACCAGTCGGGGTTTTTATTGCCTGGCATCAGGCACGACATTCGATCAATTAGAAAACGTTGATCGGGTAGTCGGCGAACAGACGGATTTCGTTACCGCCTGTGTTGTAGTTGCTGGCGTTGTTGGAAACGCGCAACCACGAGGCGCGAGCACGTAGGCTCAGGTCTTTGGCTGGGCCGCTCTGTACCACGTACTTGAACTGGTTCCAGATTTCACGCTCGGTGCCATCGCCACGGCCAGTGCCGTCGTCGATGTTGGTGCCGCGCACGTAGGCAATGTTGTAGGTCAGGCCCGGTACGCCGAAGGTGGCGAAGTCGATGCCATAACCTGCTTGCCAGGAGCGCTCGTCCTTGCCGTTGAAGTCGGACCAGTAGGAGTTGGCCAGCAAGATCGTATTGCCGCCGTCGCCAATGCCGCCAGCGTTGCGGTAGCCACCGTACAGGTAGCCGGTGTCACCGGTGCTGCGCTGGTGAGCGAGGGTGAAGCTGTGCGCGCCAACGGCCCAAGTAGCGCCCAGGCTCCAGATCTTGTTGTCGCGAGCGTCCGCATCACCTTGGTTTTCCAGGGCGAAGCTGCGGTCCAGCTTGGTTTTGTAGCCGTTGAAGTCAAACGTCAGCGACTGCTTCTCTGGCAGGGCCAGCACGTAGTTGACGTTGACGTACTGCTTCTTCAGCACGTCCTGCATGTCGGAGGCGTACAGGGCAGCCGACAGGCTTTCGGTGAATTTGTAGCTACCACCAATGTAGTCGATGCTTTTCAGGCGGCCGCTGTCGGTGCCTTCCATGCTCTTGCGCGCTTCTTTGGTGAAATGACCCGCGTCCAGTTGCAGACCGGCGATCTCTTTAGAGACGATCGAAGTACCGGTGTAGGTTTCCGACAACAGGCGAGAGTTGTCGTACTGCAGCACAGGCACAGCCGGGAACTGATCACCGTACTTGAGTACAGTGTTGGAAACGCGGAACTTCACGGCAGCGCCGCCTTTGGCCAGGTCGTGTGGTGCCGAGCCTGGGTTTCGCTGGCCGTTGTCATCAACAGTGCCGTTGCCCTGCTTGAAGAAGTCGATGCCGCCGGCGCCAGCGCGACCTTTACCACCGTCCAGGCGGATAGCGTATTGGCCAATCACATCCACACCCACACCCACGGTGCCTTGGGTGAAGCCGGACTCGAACTTGCCGATGAAGCCTTGGCCCCATTCAGCCTTGTCCTTCTCGCCATTTTTTTTGTCACGGCTGATGTAGGCGTTACGTGCTGCGATGTTCAGGTGGCTGTCTTCAACAAACCCCTTGGATTGCTCCTGGTCGTTTGCCATTGCTGTCGATGCGCTCAAAATCCCCAGAGCGATCAGACTCATCCGTTGCTTCAACATTTTCTTATATTCCTTATTACGGGTTGAGTACGCGCTGTGACACCAGGCTCCTATTGCTTTTTCTGGTGTCGACTTTGCCGGCAAAAAGAAGGCCCGCGGACGACTGAACTGCCGCGGGCCTTTTTTTATTGGATTAGTCATGGTGGTTAGCCACAGGCGTTGGGCGCAATCCTATGCGGGCGTTGAACTATGTGTCAATTTCGTGAATCGTCTGTATTTAGGCGATATTCGTCTAAGCGGCGAGCGAAGGCGCGGGGATGAAAGCCTGAAAAGCGCCTAGAAACCCCCTCGAAACACATTAAGTAACAAATCCTACAGGGTAGGCATTAGGGAATAGATAACGCGCGCAAATGCAAAGCATTACCATTCGCGCACAATTTTCCTGCCACGTCATTTGGATACACTCCCATGCCTGCCCCTCGCCTGACGCCCCTCTCCCTTGGGCTCTCTGTTCTGCTGTCTGCCGGTTTTGCCGGTGCGGCCACAGTCTTGCCTGAAACCTCGATCAGTGTGGAAGCAGACGAAGACGACCCACGGGTCAAGGAAACCAGCACCGCCACACGTACCGCGACGGCCGTTCGCTATGTGCCCCAGGCGATCGACTCAGTCAAAACCGAAAGCCTGCGCTCCTATGGCACCAACGACCTGGGCCAGGCCTTGAGCGGTATCCCCAACGTCAGCAGCGGCGCCGATACACGCTTTGACAGCCTGCGCATACGCGGCTTCGACGCCAGCAATGACTTCTATCTGGATGGCATTCGCGACGACAGCCAGTACGTGCGCGACCTGCATAACATCGAGCGTATCGAAGTGCTCAAGGGTCCGGCCGCCGTGCTTTACGGGCGAGGCGGCCAGGGCGGGATCGTCAACCGGGTGAGCAAAATGCCCACCCCAGGGCAAAAGTCCAGTATCGAAGCCCAAGGCGGCAGCAACGATTTGCGCAGCCTGTATGCCGACCTGAGCACCGACCCCACCGACAACATCAGCCTGCGCCTGAACATGGGCAACCAGGACAACAACAGCTTTCGCGATGGCGTCAGCGGCAACCGCCAGTTGTTCGCGCCATCGATGAGCTGGCAGCTCACTCCAGAGCTGAACTGGCTGGTGCAATACGAATACAGCCGCTACAACCGCACCCCAGACCGTGGCATTCCGGGCGTCAACGGGCGCCCGGCGGATGTGAGCCGCAGCACCACTTACTTTGATCACGGCGATTACATCGACGATAAGTCCCAGTCCCTGCGTTCCAAACTCGCCTACGAGCTCAATGCCGACTGGCAACTGCGCCATACCCTCGGCGTGTTCAAGCTCGACAGTGATTTCGACAATACCTACCAGACCGGTTACGAGCCGAAAACCAACAGCGTCACCCGCCAACACTGGCAGCAGGACCTGACCACCCGCAACGTGTTCAACAACCTGGAGCTGGAAGGCGGTTTCGACACCTTTGGCCTGGAGCACCGCTTGCTCACCGGCATTGAGCTGGGCAGCCAGCGCCGCGATCCGAAGCTGTACTCCGCTCGGGATGGCAGGACAGTGCCGAGCCTGGACCTCAACCAGCCTAATCGCCGCCTGAGCCACACCGGCAGCATGCGACTGTCGAGTAACAACCACACTGAAGTCGAAAGCCGCGCCCTGTATGTGCAGGACCAACTGCGCTTGAACGACCAGTGGCAACTGCTGGGCGGGCTGCGTTACGACCGTTTCGAAGTGGACACCACCAACAAGCTGCTCGACATCCAACAGAACGTGAAAAGCCACAGCACCAGCCCGCGGGTCGGCCTGGTGTGGACGCCCCTGGAACACCACTCGTTCTATGCTTCGTGGAGCAAGACCTTCACACCAGCTGGCGGCGGCCTGATCGGCATCACGCCGAACGCCACCGGCAACGCCAACGACCTGAGCCCGGAGCTGACCAAGCAAAAGGAAATCGGCGTGAAGAGCGACTGGTTCGACGAACGCCTGAGCACCACCCTGGCCGTGTACGAACTGGAACTCTACAACCGCCGCACCAGCGACCCGCTGGACCGCACCATTACGCTGCTCACCGGCGAGCAACGCTCACGCGGCGTGGAGCTGACCGCCACCGGCAAGATCGTCGACAACTGGTATGTGCGCGGCGGCGTGGGCCTGCAGGACGCCAAGGTCGAGAAGGACAACAATGGCTTTGAAGGCAAACGAATCAGCGACGTGGCCAAGCGCAACGCCAGCCTGTTCATCACCTGGAAACCGCAGATGGGCTGGTACGCGGAAACCGGTTTGACCCTGGTGGGTGATCGATATGCCGACAACCTCAACACTGTGGTGTTGCCGGGTTATGGCCGCTGGGACGCGCTGGCCGGGTTCCGTCAGAAAGAATGGGACGTGCGGGCAGCACTGAACAATATCGCCGACAAAAACTACTACGCCTCGGCGACCAGTGCGGCGCAGATTCAACCGGGTGAGCCGCGAAGTCTGGTGGTTACCGGTACCTACAGCTTCTGACAAAGCCTCATGTGAAACAAAGCCAGCCCCCACACTGGTTAGGCATTGCCCACAACATCAGCGCCTGGCGCAGATCCCTGTGGGAGCGGGCTTGCCCGCGAAAGCGGTGTGCCAGTCACTGGATGTTTAACTGAACCACCGCCATCGCAGGCAAGCCAGCTCCCACACTGGTTAGGTAGTGCCCACAACATCAGCGCCTGGCGCAGATCCCTGTGGGAGCGGGCTTGCCCGCGAAAGCGGTGTGCCAGTCACTGAATGTTTAACTGAACCACCGCCATCGCAGGCAAGCCAACTCCCACAGTTGGTTTCAGGTGTTCTTTAGTTGCTCATTACCTCGCACAACGCCTGCACTTCATCCTCCGTGAACAACCCCAACGGGTAGCGCTCACTCATCACACTGCGCAAGTCAGACGCTTGCCTGGCCTGTCGCGAGCCGTTCGCCTTCAACCAAAGGGCCAACGCATGGATGGCGTCACCGTCGACCCGCAAAGGGTGGAACGTACGCGTGTTCATCAGGTGGACATCGGCATTCATTTCAGCGCTCTCTCCTGCTGCGTGAGCGGCTAACTTACTCAAGGTTTGTGACAGAACTGCGCGGTCATCCCCCTTGGGCCACTGTAACCACAGCGATACAAGAGCTATGCCAATGTGCCCTGTTCATTGGCATACAGGCATGAAAAAGCCCGCGACCGGGCTGGGTCGCGGGCTTGCGGGGAGCACCGCAAGGGCGCAGTGCTCCTACGCCATCAAGGCGCTGTTACAACTGCACTCACTTTCGCTGCGGGGCGGGCTGCTGTTGGGTCAGGCAATGGATATTGCCCCCGCCCAGTAACAGTTCGCGACCCGGCACCATCACCACTTCATGCTGTGGGAACAGATTCTGCAGGATTTGCTTGGCCTGGTCGTCCAACGGGTCATCGAAGCTCGGCGCGATGATGCCGCCGTTGACGATCAGGAAGTTGACGTAGGAACCGGCCAACCGCACGGTCGGATTACGCTCCTGGCTGCCATCAACCAAATCTACCCCGGCGCATTCCTCCTCAGTGGCATACAGCGGACCCGGGATCGGCATTTTATGCACGATGAACGAGCGACCCTGGGCATCGGTGCTGCTTTGCAGCACATCCATGGCTGCGTGGCAGCGTGGGTAGTTCGGGTCTTGCGGGTCGTCGGTCCAGGCCAACAGCACTTCGCCCGGACGCACGTAGCAGCAGAAGTTATCCACATGGCCGTCGGTTTCGTCGTTGAACAGGCCGTCCGGCAACCAGATGATCTTATCCACAGCTAGGTTATCGCTGAGCACCGCCTCAATGGCCGCACGATCAAGGTGCGGGTTGCGGTTGCGGTTCAACAGGCACTCTTCGGTGGTGATCAGTGTGCCTTCGCCGTCGACATGAATCGAACCGCCTTCAAGCACAAAGCCTTCAGTGCGGTAACGCGGTGCGCGCTCCATCTCGAGGATCTTGCCTCCCACCTGGGAATCGCGGTTCCACGGCGAATACAGGCCGCCGTCAAAACCACCCCAGGCGTTGAAGTCCCAGTTCACACCCCGTACTTCACCACTGCCGTTGATCACGAAAGTCGGGCCGGTGTCGCGAACCCAGGCGTCGTCATTGGACATTTCCACCACGCGGATATTGGGCACGTCCAGGCGGGCACGGGCGTTTTCGTACTGGCCGGCGGAAACCGCGACGGTCACCGGCTCAAACCGCGCGATGGCCTTGGCCACCGCCACATGGGCCGCCTGCGCAGGCTTGCCGCCCAGGCGCCAGTTGTCTGGGCGCTCGGGCCAGATCATCCAGGTCTGAGTCTGGGGCGCCCATTCGGCAGGCATGTGAAAGCCATCGGCGCGAGGTGTGCTGTGCAAGGTGGTCATGGCGATCAGGGCTCCGAATGGGGTGAAGGGCAACTTTATAATGGATAAAAATCGGCTTTAACAGCCTAAAAATACGATAGGTGCTCAGTTCTGCAACAAATAGCCGATAACCATCGATAAATCACAGTTGCTCATCCAGCACTTTCGACAACATGTCGACAAAGAAATCCACGCTGCGCCGGGAAGTGACCATCGGCGGC
Source organism: Pseudomonas sp. B2021 (assembly GCF_018135665.1). Lineage (NCBI taxonomy): Bacteria > Pseudomonadati > Pseudomonadota > Gammaproteobacteria > Pseudomonadales > Pseudomonadaceae > Pseudomonas > Pseudomonas sp. B2021. The sequence continues at coordinate 503,035 of NZ_SMOF01000001.1, read as the reverse complement.
TTGATCTTGAGGATATTCAGGTAATCCCCCGTAGGCTGCATGAAAATCCCCAACTCACGCAGACGATCACACAACAAGGCGGTTTCTGCCGTCGCAGGTTCGAGGGTATGGCGATCACGCACCAGTTCAAGGCCCAGATAGAATCCCGAACCGTGTACTGCACCGACGAGTGAGTGGCGGTCGATCAATTTCTCCAGTCGTGCCTTGAAATGCCCGCCTACCACTTGGGCGTTTTCCCACAGTTTTTCCTCCTCCATCACGTCCAGCACTGCCATGCCGATCCGGCAGCTGACCGGGCTGCCTCCGGATGACGAGAAGAAGTAACCCTCGGCCTCCAGTGCCTCGGCAATTTCTCGACGGGTGATCACCGCGCCCAACGGCTGGCCGTTGCCCATGCCTTTGGCCATGGTGATGATGTCGGGCACCACACCCTGCTGTTCAAACCCCCAGAAGAAATGCCCCATGCGGCCGTAACCCACCTGCACTTCGTCGGCGATGCACACGCCACCCTGGGCACGGACCAAGCCATATACCTGTTGCAGGTAACCCGCTGGCAGGGAGATGCCGCCGGCATTGCCGTACACCGGCTCGCAGATGAACCCGGCCAATTGACGCTGGCTCGCGGCGATTTTCGCCAGGTTATGCTCAACACTTCGTACATAGTCCGGCGCGCTGTCCGGCCCGCGGAATTCACCGCGGTAAGTATTGGGCGCGGTCACCGGGTGTACCCAATCCGGGCGGCTGCTCAAGGCCTGGGGGTTATCGGCAATCGAGGTGGACACGGCATCCGCCGCCACCGACCAGCCGTGGTAGGCCTCCAGCACGCTGAGCATGTCGCGCCCGCCGCTGTAGGCCCAGGCCAAACGAATCGCCAGGTCATTGGCCTCCGTGCCGCTGTTGACCAGGAACACCCGGTCCATGCCCTGTGGCGCCAACGCCAGCAGGCGCTCGGAGAACTCGGCAATTGCCGCATAGTGAAAGCGCGAGTTGGTGTTGAGCAACGACCATTGCCGTGCCGCCACTTCAGCCATGCGCGGGTGGCCATGCCCCAGCACGGCCACGTTGTTGAGCATGTCGAGGTAGGATCGGCCCTGCATATCAATCAGGTGGTTGCGCCAGCCGCGCTCGATACGCGGCGGGTCGGCGTAGTAGTGCTTCTGGGAGCGGGCAAAGCTGGCATCCCGCCGGGCCAGCAGGGCCTCTGGGTCCAGTTCCGGCTCAGCATCACAGGCCAGGCCCAACAGCGCCGCGGGTGACGGGCACAACGCCTGCCATGCCAACGCCCGGGAAGGTGTGCAGAACAGCGGTGGCTCAAGGTCGGCGCGGCATAACTGCACGGTCAACGGCCCATGAACCTCGCCCAGCACCTGCCCTTTCACCAGCGTTGCACCGGCCTTGAGTGATGTTCGAACACCCCACAGGCGCAGGTTCAGCCCACTGCCGTGCAAGCACAGCAAGCCGTCGGTATCTTCGCGCAGTGTTCCTGCGAAAGGCGCTTCCAGTACGGTGCCGTGGGGCAGATGCAGTTCGACATGCAGGGGGAAGGTCTCCGGCTCTACCGCGCTGTCGGGCCGGGAGCGCGACAAGCGGTATTGCCCATAACGACTGGCCGCCAGCCCATGCACCGTCGCCGCTTCATCCAGCAAGCGCCGATCTATGCCGGGAGTTTCCCAATTGCCTGCCTCGAAATGCGGGCTGAGTACGCCCAGGTCGATCAGGGCGAACTCGCGACCCACCAAACCTGGCAATAAAGGCGCGAAGTCGTGGTTGGCGACGGACGGTAATGTTTCGCCGACGCTGCGCAGAATCGCCGCTTGCATCAGCTCAAAGGACACCGACGTGGCGATATCGAAAATTTCCCACTCGTGCTCGGCGTTTTTCTTTAGATAAGTGTTATCCGGGTCCAGGCGTTGCTGCTGCTCACTGCTGAGCACCAACACTGCCGCGCGAGCGACGATCAACGGCCACAGCACCTCTAACTCTTCGCGCTGCAAGGGCGTGACCGCGTGGCAGGCCTGGATCGCCGGCAAGAGGGCAAACGGATCACCGTCGGCATGGTGCAAAAGCGCCGCGCAGGTCACCGACAGGTCGGCAATTCGCCAGGTACGCACCAGATCGCCAAAATCGATCACGCCTTGTATACGCCAGTGCCGCTGGGCATCACGCTGCCACACCACGTTGTCATCGGTGATATCCATGTGCACCGCCTGCCACGGCAGGTGTGCCGCCAACGGCTGGACATGCGCTTCGACCTGCCTGGCCACCTGCTCCAAAGCAGCACGCTGCGGCAGGTCGGGCAAGGTTGCCAGCAGGTGGTTGATCAATGCCTGCGCGTGGCGCGGGTCCCATTGCAGGGTGCGCTCCAGGCCAGGGTGTTCGAAACCTGCCAGCGCGTTGCTCATTTGCCCGCACAGCTCACCAAAGCCTTCGATCACGGTGCGGCTCAGGTGGGGCAAATGCGTCAGGGGTTGGCCGTCGATATAGTCCAACAGCCGCAGGTGCAGGGTTTGGTCATCGACGTTGACCGTCAGCAACTCTTCACCTTCTACGGTCTGGATAACCTTGGGCACGCGCAGGCCGGGATGCGTGCCCAGGCTGTTGAGGGCCGCGTGCTGGGCCTGGAGTTCAACCGCGGCGTAGTCACCCCGGCAGACTTTCAGAACGAAACGGCCCTGCGTGCTGTCAATTCTGTAGTTGAGGTCTTGTTGACTGCCCAATGAGCGTAATTTGCCCGTCAATCCATAGTGTCGATCGAGCAGGCATGCGGCCTGTTCGGGGGTGACTTGTGGGCAAGGCAAGCTGGCACGGTGGGTCAACGTGGCTAACGACATTGTGACGACCTTTGTTTTTTCAGGCGTCTATATCGCCATTGTTCTGTGGCGTTAATCAACCCCTTCTACTCACGGTGCTTGCGCCGGCCCGATTCACAACTCAAGCTATGCTACTTTCGCCCAGTGTCCGTCTAAGGAAAAGGCCCTCGACATGCGCATTCTCATCACCGGCGGTGCCGGATTTATTGGCTCGGCCCTGATCCGGCACTTGATTCAACACACTGAGCATGAAGTGCTCAACCTGGACAAGCTGACTTACGCCGGCAACCTCGAGTCGCTGGCCAGCATCGCGTCCAACAGCCGCTATGAGTTTGTCCAGGCCGATATCATCGACCAGGCCACCGTCAGCGGCGTACTCGCACGCTTCGAACCTGATGCGATCATGCACTTGGCGGCCGAGTCCCATGTGGACCGCTCCATTGACGGTCCGTCGGATTTTATCCAGACCAACATCGTTGGCACCTACAGCCTGTTGGAAGCCACGCGCGCCTATTGGCAGAAGCTGGCAGAGCCGGCAAAAAGCGCGTTCCGTTTCCACCACATCTCCACTGACGAGGTGTATGGCGACCTGCACGGCGTGGACGACCTCTTCACCGAGACCACGCCGTACGCACCGAGCTCGCCGTATTCCGCGAGCAAGGCAGCGTCTGACCACCTGGTACGCGCCTGGCAGCGCACCTATGGCATGCCAGTGCTGTTGACCAACTGCTCGAACAATTACGGGCCGTTCCACTTTCCTGAAAAATTGATCCCGCTGGTGATTCTCAACGCCCTGGCGGGCAAGCCACTGCCGGTGTATGGCGATGGTCTGCAGGTGCGTGACTGGCTGTTCGTCGAGGATCACGCCCGTGCACTGCTCAAAGTGGTGACCACTGGGGTTGTGGGCGAGACCTACAATATCGGCGGCCACAACGAACAGAAAAACATCGACGTGGTACGTGGCATTTGCGCCCTGCTGGAAGAACTGGCGCCACAACGCCCAGCCGGCGTGGAGAAATTCACCGACCTGATCACCTTCGTCAAGGATCGCCCAGGCCACGACCAACGCTACGCCATCGACGCCAGCAAGATCGAACGCGAACTGGGCTGGGTCCCGGAAGAAACCTTCGAGACCGGCCTGCGCAAAACCGTGCAGTGGTACCTCGATAACCTGGAATGGTGCCGCAGGGTCCAAGACGGTAGTTATCAAGGTGAACGACTGGGCAATACTGACGTGAAGGATTTGATCGCATGATGAAGGGAATTGTATTGGCCGGCGGTTCCGGCACGCGTTTGCACCCCATTACCCTGGGCGTGTCCAAACAGTTGTTGCCGGTGTATGACAAGCCGATGATTTACTACCCGATCTCGGTACTGATGCTGGCCGGGATCAAGGATATTCTGGTGATCTCCACGCCAGTGGACTTGCCGCAATACCAGAACCTGCTGGGCGATGGCAGCCAGTTCGGCGTGCGCTTCACCTACGCGCAGCAGCCTTCGCCGGACGGCCTGGCCCAGGCATTTATCATCGGCGAAGAGTTCATTGGCGATGACCCTGTGTGCTTGATCCTGGGGGACAACATCTTCCACGGCCAGCATTTCGGCGAGCAACTGCGCACCGCCGCCGAACGTCCTTCGGGCGCCACGGTGTTCGGCTACTGGGTCAAAGACCCTGAGCGCTTCGGTGTGATTGACTTCGATAGCGAAGGCCGCGCCCTGTCCATCGAAGAAAAACCGGCTAAACCCAAGTCCCACTACGCGGTGACCGGCCTGTACTTCTACGACAACGACGTGATCAAGATCGCCAAGGCGGTCAAGCCGTCGCCACGCGGCGAGTTGGAGATCACCGACGTCAACAATGCCTACCTCCAGCGTGGCGATCTACACGTTGAACGCTTCGGTCGTGGTTTCGCCTGGCTCGACACCGGCACCCATGACAGCCTGTTGGAAGCCTCGACCTACGTTCAGACCATCGAGCACCGCCAAGGCTTGAAAGTGGCCTGCCTGGAAGAAATCGCCTACGAAAACGGCTGGATCGATCGTGACTATCTGCTGGAGCGCGCCAAGTACTTTGGCAAGACCGGCTATGGCCAATACCTCTACTCGCTTGCCGGAGAGACCCAGTGAATGTAGTTGAAACCACACTACCCGGCGTACTCATCCTCGAGCCAAAGGTATTCGGCGACGAACGCGGTTTCTTCTACGAAAGTTTCAATGCGCGCGCTTTTGAAGCGGCCACCGGGCTCAAGCGTAATTTCGTGCAGGACAATCACTCACGCTCGCAAAAAGGCGTGCTGCGAGGTTTGCACTATCAGCTTGAACACACTCAAGGCAAGCTGGTACGTGTCACCTACGGTGAAGTGTTGGACGTAGCGGTCGACATCCGTCGCAGCTCACCCAACTTTGGCCAGTGGGTGGGTGTCCGCCTGTCGGCACAGAACCATCGCCAACTCTGGGTGCCGGAAGGCTTCGCCCATGGTTTCGTGGTATTGAGTGAGTACGCAGAATTCCTGTACAAAACCACCGACTACTACCAGCCAAGCGCCGAGCGCAGCATTCTCTGGAATGACCCGACGCTGGCTATCGACTGGGAGCTGGCCGAACCGCCGCAACTCTCCGCCAAGGATCAGGTCGGTAAACTGCTGATGGACGCTGACTTGTTCCCATGAAAATCCTCATCACCGGCCAACACGGCCAAGTCTCCCAGGAGCTGCAGGCGCGGCTCCAGAGCCTGGGCGAACTTATCGTCCTGGGCCGCGACCAGCTTGACCTGGCAGACGCAGACCTTATCCGCCAACAAGTGCGCGCCCATCGCCCTGGCCTGATCATCAACGCGGCGGCCCACACCGCCGTCGATCTGGCCGAGAGCGAACCGGACGCTGCGTTTGCCATCAATGCCATCGCCCCCAGCATCCTCGCCGAGGAAGCCAAGGCGCTGGGTATCCCGCTGATCCATTACTCGACCGACTACGTGTTCGACGGCAGCAAACCTGCCGCCTACACCGAAGACGACACGCCCAACCCATTGGGTGTCTACGGCCAGAGCAAGCTGGCGGGTGAGCAGGCGATTGCGGCTGTAGGTGGCCAGTACCTGATCTTGCGTACCAGTTGGGTCTATTCGAGCCATGGCAAGAATTTCCTGCTGACCATGCAGCGCCTGCTGCAGGAAAAACCGCAGATGCGCATCGTGGCCGACCAGATCGGTGCGCCGACCTGGGCCGGGACTATCGCCAACAGCACCCGTGTGCTGATCGAGCAGTGGCAGGCCGGTAAGGCAGGGGATTGGGGCGTTTACCACCTCACTGCCCAGGGTGAAACCTCGTGGTTCGGTTTTGCCGAGGCGATTGGCGAGCAACTGCGCGCCGAAGGCAAGGCCTGCGCCGAGCTGGAACCGATCCCTTCCAGCGCCTACCCGACCCCCGCCAAGCGCCCGCTGAACTCGCGCCTGGACTGCACGCGCCTGCAACAGCAATGGCACGTCAGCCAGCCACAGTGGCAGGACGCATTGCACGAGTGTCTTGCACAGCAGCACTAGGCATAATGCGCCTGTACCCACAGGCGCGACTTCCATGACCCCACCTCTTGCGCGAAGACCCCGCTGGCGCAGCCTAGCCCTGCTGGCTCTGTGCCTGGCGCCGCTGTTGTGGCCGCTGGAGCATTTGGCCGAGCGCTATTACCGCAGCGAGCTGGCCGGGCAAAACCGCCAGACCCTCGACCTCTACGTCGCCAACTTGTTGGGCACCCTGCATCGCTACGAAATACTGCCGCAAATCCTCGGTGACTTGCCGGCCCTGCGCACCGCATTGGACGCGCCCCACGTCAGCACCCACCTGGTCAGTGCCAACCAGTTGCTCAAGGACGTCGCCGCCCAGGCCGGGGTAGAGGTGATGTATTTGATGGACACCACCGGCAAGACCCTCGCCGCGTCCAACTGGGACAAACAAGACAGCTTTGTCGGGCGCAACTTCTCCTTCCGTCCGTATTTCAGCGAGGCCATGGCAGGGCGCCTGGGGCGCTTCTTCGGCCTGGGCACCACCTCGGCCAAGCGCGGCTACTTCTTCGCTGCCGCGGTACGTGACGGCGACACCATCATTGGCGTGCTGGTGGTGAAGGTCGACCTGGACCACACCGAAAGCCTCTGGGGCAATACCCCGGAACAACTGTTGGTCACCGACCATAACGGCGTGGTGATCCTCACCTCACGCCCGCAATGGCGATTCCGCGCCACTCGGCCACTGACTGCCGAAGAACGCGAGGCCATCGTTGCCATCCAGCCCTACCCCACCCGCGACCCGCAGCCGCTGAGCCTCAGCAGCAGCGCCTGGCTGCGCCAATCCACGGCCATCGCCGAGACCGGCTGGAACGTGGAAATCCTCGCGCCGCGCTCGCTGATCAACCGTCCGGTGCGCACGGTCGTCGCCGTAGGCGGCGCCACGTTGTTGGTGCTGATGCTGTTGCTGGGGTTGCTGATGCAGCGCCGCCGGCACTACCTGGAACGCATCGCCTTCGAAGCCAAGGCCCGCCGCGAGTTGGAGATGCGCGTGGCCGAGCGTACCAGCGACCTGGAGGGCCTGAACCGGCGCCTGAAACAGGAAGTGCTGGAGCGCGAGCATGCCCAGCAAGAACTGGTGCGCGCCCAGGACGACTTGGTCCAGGCCGGTAAACTCTCGGCGCTGGGCACCATGTCGGCGAGTATCAGCCATGAATTGAATCAGCCACTGGCGGCGATTCGCAGCTATGCCGAAAACGCCGAAATCCTGCTCGACCATGAGCGCACCAACGACGCCCGCGGCAACCTCAAGCTGATCAGCGAATTGACCGGGCGCATGGCCTCGATCATCGCCCACCTGCGCGCATTCGCCCGCCGCGACCGGCATGCGCCGGAGAGCGTGGCTTTGCAACCGGCGCTCGACGACGCCCTGGCATTGCTGGCCAAGCGTCGGCGTTCGATGGAGGTGGAGTTGATCCGCGACCTGCCAGAGGCGACCTTGTGGGTGCAGGCAGGTGAAACTCGCCTGCGCCAGGTGCTGGGTAACTTGCTGGCCAATGCTCTGGACGCCCTCACCGAAAAAGGCCCGCCACGCAAACTGTGGCTGAGTGCCGAAACCACGCCCCAAGGCGTCAACTTGTATATTCGCGACAACGGCCCGGGCTTTTGCATGGAAGCCCTGGGCCGCGCCAGCGAGCCTTTCTACACCACCAAGACGCGCACCCAAGGCCTGGGCCTGGGCCTGGCGATCTGCGACACCCTGATGCGCGCCTTTGGCGGCGAACTGTCGTTTGCCAACCACAAGGAAGGCGGCGCGCTGTTAACCTTGAAATTGCGTGCCGGCTCGCCGGGCGTCAGTCTGCAACCGTCCGAGGACCGCAGTGTATGAGTATCGACAACTCGATTCAGGTGGTATTGATCGACGACGATCCACACCTGCGTCAGGCCCTGTGCCAGACCCTGGACCTGGCCGGCCTGAAAGTCCTGCCCCTGGGCGAAGCCAACGGGCTCACCACACGCCTGTCCCGCGACTGGCCGGGCGTGGTGGTCAGCGACATCCGCATGCCCGGCATGGACGGCCTGGAGCTGTTGACCGAATTGCACGGCCAGGACCCCGACCTGCCGGTGCTGCTGATCACCGGCCACGGCGACGTACCCCTGGCGGTGCAGGCCATGCGTGCCGGTGCCTATGACTTCCTGGAAAAACCCTTCGCCAGTGACGCGCTGCTCGACAGCGTGCGTCGTGCCCTGGCCCTGCGCCGGCTGGTACTGGACAACCGCAGCCTGCGCCTGGCCCTCAGCGACCGCCAGCAACTGAGCACGCGCCTGGTAGGGCACTCGCCACAGATGTTGCGCCTGCGCGAGCAAATCGGTGCGCTGGCCGCAACCAAGGCCGATGTGCTGATCCTCGGCGAAACCGGGGCGGGCAAGGAGGTCGTCGCCCGCGCCCTGCACGACCTCTCAAGCCGACGCAGCGGCCCGTTTGTGGCGATCAACGCCGGGGCCCTGGCGGAATCGGTGGTGGAAAGCGAACTGTTCGGCCATGAACCCGGCGCGTTTACCGGCGCGCAGAAGCGCCGCATCGGCAAGTTCGAGTTTGCCAATGGCGGCACGCTGTTTCTGGATGAAATTGAAAGCATGAGCCTGGATGTACAGGTCAAGTTGCTGCGTCTTTTACAGGAGCGCGTAGTGGAACGCCTGGGTGGCAATCAGCTGATCCCGCTGGATATCCGCATTATCGCCGCCACCAAGGAAGACCTGCGCCAGGCCGCTGACCAGGGCCGTTTCCGTGCCGACTTGTATTACCGCCTCAATGTGGCGCCGCTGCGCATCCCACCGCTACGTGAACGGGGTGAAGATGCGCTGATGCTGTTCCAGCACTTCGCCGACGAGGCCAGCAGCCGTCACGGCCTGCCCTTGCACGAACTGCAACCGGGCCAGCGCGCGCTGTTGCTGCGCCACAGCTGGCCGGGCAATGTGCGGGAATTGCAAAACGCCGCGGAGCGTTTCGCCCTCGGCCTGGAGCTGGCCCTGGACAACACCCAGGACCATCCCGCCGCCGGCGTGCTGACCTCCACGCCAGGAGGCCTGAGCGAGCAAGTCGAACAGTTCGAAAAAAGCCTGATCGCCGCCGAACTGACCCGCCCCCACAGCTCCGTGCGCAGCCTCGCCGAAGCCTTGGGCGTGCCGCGCAAAACCTTGCATGACAAACTGCGCAAACACGGCCTGAACTTCGCCGACAGTGCCAGCCAGAGCGCCGACGACGAATGACATCGTCCACCCACGAAGAGGCCGCAATGAGCCGCGACAGCCGTTACCTGGAATCCATCCTTCACCATGACATCCCACTCACCCGGGAAATGGGCCTCAGGGTGCTCGACTGGCAACACGACCAACTGCAACTGCACCTGCCGTTGCAAGCCAATATCAACCACAAGAGCACCATGTTCGGCGGCAGCCTCTACTGCGGCGCCGTGCTGGCAGGTTGGGGTTGGCTGCACCTGAAGCTGCGTGAAGCCGGGATTGAGGACGGGCACATCGTGATTCAGGAAGGGCAGATCAGCTACCCACTGCCGGTGACCCAGGACGCGACAGCCATTTGCGCGGCGCCGCAGGAGAAGGTGTGGAAGCGCTTTGTGGCGACCTATCAGCGCTATGGGCGGGCGCGGTTGGCGCTGGAGACGTGGATTGTGAATGAAGGCAGTGAAGAGCATGCCGTCGTCTTTACCGGCCAGTACGTGCTGCATCGCTAGCAGCCACTCCATAAAGCTAATGTGGGAGCTGGCTTGCCTGCGATAGAGGTGGATCAGCCAATACCTGTACGACTGACACTCCGCCATCGCGGGCAAGCCCGCTCCCACATTTTGCTCTGCAGTGATCTTAAGATCTGGCCAGGGTCAACAGCCGATCACGCCAGGCGGCCTTGGCTGGCAATGCCAGAAAGAACGGGTTCAGCAACGACTCCCGCGCCGGGTAGCTGAACGGCTTGCCATTCAACTCCAACACTTCGCCCCCCGCCCCTTCCAATACACCCTGGGCCGCTGCGGTATCCCACTGCGACGTCGGCGCCAGGCGCGGATAACAATCGGCACTGCCCTCGGCTAATAAACAAAACTTCAACGAACTGCCGATATTCGCCAATTTCAACTCACCCAAACCCTCGCTCAAACCCTCCAGCAAGCGCTCCTGCTCAGGGCTGGTATGACGACGGCTGGCCACCACGGTAAAGGCTTCGCCCGCAGCCCTGGTCTGGCGCACTTGAATCTGCTTGGGCGCGGCATTGACGTCCGACCGCCAAGCCCCCAGGCCCGCGCCGCCGAAGTAGCAACGGCCAGTGGTCGGTATCGACACCACGCCGAACACCACACGGCCCTGTTCGATCAATGCAATATTGACGGTGAATTCTTCACTGCCGGAAATGAATTCCTTGGTGCCATCCAGGGGATCCACCAACCACCAGCGCTGCCAGCCGGCACGCACACGCTGATCGATATCGGCGTCCTCTTCAGACAACACTGGAATACTTGGGTCCAGCGCGGTGAGGCCTGCGAGAATCAGATGGTGGGCAGCCAGGTCGGCAGCCGTCACGGGTGAATCGTCCGCCTTGGAGGTCACGGCTACATCGGCACGCCAGTACGGCAGGATAGCTTCACCGGCCTGGCGCGCCAGCTCAATGACCGGGGCGATAAACGGATGGCCTAAAAACAGTTCGCTCATGCGTTGAACGCTCCACGCTGGGTCAACAGGTCTCTGACCAGATACAGCGCCGCCAGGGCGCGACCTTCGCTGAATTGCTCGTTTTGCGCCAACGCCGACAGCTCACGCAGGTTGACCCGGTCTACCCGCATCGGCTCGGGCTCATCACCTTCAAGGCACTCTTCATAAAGATCGGTAGCCAACACCACCTGGATTTTCTGGCTCATATAACCTGGCGACAATGACAGCTCGGTGATGTGTTCCAACTGCCGTGCGCCATAGCCGGCCTCTTCCTTGAGTTCGCGGTCTGCGGCTGCAAGCACGTCCTCGCCGGGCTCGATCAGGCCTTTGGGTAATGACAATTCATATTCGTCAGTGCCGCCGCAGTATTCTTCCACCAGCAATGCATGATCTTCATCGATCATCGCTACAATCATCACGGCGCCGTAGCCCGTGCCACGCCCGACAAGACGCTCGTAGGTGCGCTCAACGCCATTGGAAAAGCGCAATTGCACTTCCTCCACGCGGAACAAACGGCTACTGGCAACTATTTCGCGGGCGAGGACAGTGGGTTTCTGGCGCATAAACGGCTCCTTGGCGTGATCGGGTTACTATACCGTGGCTTTTCCGATTGTCTGTGTCGGATATCTTTACTTACATGAGACCCCACCATGCCCTCTCTGCCCTGGCACGCCATCGACACCGTCCTGCTGGACATGGACGGCACCCTGCTCGACCTGCATTACGACAACCACTTCTGGATGGAGCACCTGCCCCAGCGCTACGCCGAGCTGCACGGTGTGAGCCAGGCCATGGCCGAGATGGAGCTGCAACCGCTGTTTGAGCGTAACGCCGGACAGTTGCAATGGTATTGCCTGGATTTCTGGAGCACCGAACTCAAGATTCCGGTGCGCGAACTCAAACTGGAAACCGCCCACCTGATCGCCCTGCGCCCGGATGCCGATACGTTCCTGGCGGCGATCAAACAGGCCGGCAAGCGCGTGATCATGATCACCAACGCTCATCGTGATTCGCTGTCATTGAAGTTGGAACGCATTGAACTGGCGCCGTATTTCGAGCGATTGATCAGCTCTCACGACTACGGTTTTCCCAAGGAGAACCCGCAATTCTGGCAAGCCTTGCAAGCGGATATCCAGTTTGATCCGGCCCGTAGCCTGTTTATAGATGACACTTTGCCGATCCTGCGCAGCGCTCGGGATTTCGGTGTCGGTCATTTGCTGGCAGTGAAGGAGCCTGATAGCAAGAAAGGACCAAAGGACACCGCAGAATTTGCAGCCGTCGGGGATTATCGAGAACTTATTACCGGGCTTATGTAGGAGCGAGCTTGCTCGCGAAAAACGTCAACGATAACGCGTGCTTCCTGGATAAACGCGGTGCCTGTGAGT
>NZ_SMOF01000001.1:485793-490594 GCF_018135665.1 Pseudomonas sp. B2021 | reverse complement strand
CCTGGATAAACGCGGTGCCTGTGAGTTTTTCGCGAGCAAGCTCGCTCCTACAAAAGGGCGAGCTTCCTCATTTTATCCTGCGTATTACTCAGGGATACGCAGTGTCTGGCCTGGATAGATTTTGTCCGGGTGCGACAACAGTGGCTTGTTAGCCTCGAAAATCTTATTGTACTGGTTGGCGTTACCGTACACCGCCAGGGAAATCGCGCTGAGGGTATCGCCCTTTTTCACTACAACGAAACGAGCAGCGGTAACCGCAGGGCCAGTGACAGTGATCTGGTCATCCACACTTGCCACGCCGGCAATGTTGCCCAGCGCCAACAGGATCTTCTCTTTCTCTTCCTGCGTGGCCACTTCACCGGTCACCGTGACCTTGTCGCCATCCACCGTGGTCTGCACGTTTGGATTACCCAGGCCCACCTTGCTCACATGCTCCTTCAACTGCTCACTGGCGTTCGCATTACCCGGCGTCAACAGGTCGACAATCTTTTCGCCGGCTTCTTTGATAAAGCTAAAAATACTCATGGTGCGCTCTCCTTGGGATTTAATTTCCAGATGCCCAAGACTAGACCAGTCCTGCCGACTTGGGTTCCAGACTGGCTAAAGACTCAAAAGTATCCCAATCAACCCTACCTGGAATAAGCCCGACGAAAACGCCGGTGAACCTTGATCGACGCCCTCTATCAATAGATCAATACTGGCGATTAGACGTGACCCTTTGTCGCGCCTAGTCTAAACACTGATCAATCCGCCGGTGGTACTGCCCCATGAACGCCAAGCGCCCTCACTGCGCGGCGCCCGCTCTTGAATCGACCGCGCCCGTCGCCAGCCAGAGCTATCACTATTGCAATCTTGAACACACAGAAGTCGCCAGCACTGCGCTGGCCGAAGAAGTGGCGTTGGCGATTGCCTATAACGATATCAGCCAGGCGGTGATGCTGGTGACGCCTACGGACCTGGAAGACTTCATTGTAGGTTTCAGCCTCGGCAGCGGCATTATCACCGACGTTAACGAAATTTATGACCTGAAAATCAGCGGTTCAGGCGCAGCCCAGTACGCCCAGGTACAGGTTTCCAGCCGTGCGTTCTGGAACCTCAAGCAGCAACGCCGCCAATTGGCGGGCACCAGCGGCTGTGGCCTGTGTGGCGTGGAAGCGGTAGAGCAAGCATTGCCCGACCTCCAGGTACTGCCCGGCGCGCCCTTGCCGCCGGCGCAGTGGCTCGATGGCCTGCGCCAGCGTATCAGCGCATTCCAACCCCTGGGCCAACACAGCGGTGCCGTGCATGCGGCAGTGTTTATGAATAGCCAGGGCGAATTGCTGATGGGTCGCGAAGACATCGGTCGGCATAACGCTCTGGATAAATTGATTGGCGCGTTGATCCGCCAAAAGATTCCGACCGACGGCGGCCTGGCGATTGTTACCAGCCGCTGCAGCCTGGAATTGATTCAGAAAGTTTTGCGCGCGGGCATCCAGACTCTGGTCAGCCTGTCGTCGCCCACCGGCCTGGCCCTGCAATGGGCGCGCCGGCACAACCTCAACCTCATCCACCTGCCGCAAAAAAGCGCGCCACGGGTCTATAGCCCTGCGATGGAGCACCAGCCATGAGCCTTCACCACCAAGCCGACCAGACCCCAACCCCACGCTACAAGCCCTACAAAGGCCCAGCCGGTGGCTGGGGCGCCCTGATCAGCGTGGCGCAAGCCTGGCTGACCAGCGACAACGCCCTGAAAAACCTGCGCATGATGCTCAAGACCAACCAGAACGGCGGCTTCGACTGCCCGGGCTGCGCCTGGGGCGACTCACCGGAAAGCGGCATGGTCAAGTTCTGCGAAAACGGCGCCAAGGCAGTCAACTGGGAAGCCACCAAGCGCCGCGTCGATGCGGCCTTCTTCGCCAAGCACAGCGTCACGGCTTTGCTGGAACAAAGCGACTATTGGCTGGAATATCAGGGCCGCCTGACCGAGCCGATGCGCTATGACGCCCAGACCGATCGCTACACGCCCATCAGTTGGGAAGCCGCCTTCGACCTGGTCGGCAAGCACCTCAACGCGTTGCCCAGCCCGAACATGGCCGAGTTCTACACCTCGGGCCGCGCCAGCAACGAAGCTGCCTACCTGTACCAGCTGTTTGTACGCGCCTATGGCACCAACAACTTCCCGGACTGCTCCAACATGTGCCACGAAGCCAGCGGTGTAGCCCTGGCGCAGAGCGTGGGCGTGGGCAAAGGCACCGTGACCTTTGATGACTTCGAGCATGCCGATGCCATTTTCGTCTGGGGCCAGAACCCTGGCACCAACCACCCACGCATGCTCGAGCCTCTGCGCGAAGCGGTGAAGCGCGGCGCCCAGGTGGTGTGTATCAACCCACTGAAAGAGCGCGGCCTGGAGCGCTTCCAGCACCCCCAACATCCGCTGGAAATGCTCACCAACGGCGACAAGCCAACCAACACCGCCTACTTCCGCCCGGCATTGGGTGGCGACATGGCGATCTTGCGTGGCATGGCCAAATTCCTGCTGCTGTGGGAACGCCAAGCCCTGGCCGAAGGCAAGGAAGCAGTGTTCGACCACGACTTCCTCAACGAACACACCGCCAACGTCCTGGAATACCTGGGCCAGATCGACGACACCTCCTGGGAGGAAATCGTCGAGCAGTCCGGCCTGACCCTGGTGGAGATCGAGCAAGCGGCGCGCATGTACGCCAAAGGCAAGAATGTGATCATGTGCTGGGCGATGGGGATTACCCAGCACCGGCACTCGGTGCCGACCATCCAGGAAATCGCCAACCTGATGCTGCTGTGCGGCAATATTGGCCGCCCAGGCGCAGGGCTGTGCCCGGTGCGTGGCCACAGTAACGTGCAGGGCGACCGCACCATGGGCATCAACGAACGCCCACCGGTGGCGTTTCTGGACGCGCTGGAGCGACGTTTCCAGTTCCAGGTGCCGCGAGACAACGGCCACAACGTGGTGGAAGCGATTCACGCCATGCTTGAAGGCCGCTCCAAAGTCTTTATCGGCCTGGGCGGCAACTTTGCCCAAGCCACGCCAGACAGCACGCGCACCTTCGAAGCGCTGCGCAATTGCGACCTGACCGTGCAGATCAGCACCAAGCTCAACCGCAGCCACCTGATGCACGGTAAAGACGCGTTGATCCTGCCGTGCCTGGGCCGCACCGACATCGACATTCAGGCCGACGGCCCGCAAGCGGTGACGGTGGAAGACTCGTTCAGCATGGTCCACGGCTCCAACGGCCAACTGCAACCGTTGTCGAAACTGATGAAGTCCGAGCCGGCGATCCTGGCGGGCATTGCTGCCGCCACCCTGGGCAGCAAGCCCGTGGATTGGAACTGGCTGGTGGCTGACTACGGGCGCATCCGCGACCTGATCGCCGACACCATCCCAGGCTTCAAGGACTTCAACGAGAAGATCAAACACCCAGGTGGCTTCTACCTGGGCAACTCCGCCGGCGCACGCCGTTGGAACACCCCGTCGGGCCGCGCCAACTTCCGCCCGAACATCTTGCCCAAAGACCTGATCCACGAACGCACCCACGCCACGGGCCGGGTGCCGGACCTGATCATGCAGTCGATGCGCTCCCATGATCAGTACAACACCACCATCTATGGCCTGGACGACCGTTATCGCGGGGTCAAAGGCCAGCGTGACGTGCTGTTCGTCAACGAAGCCGACATCATCCGCCTGGGCTTCAAGCCGGGGCAGAAGGCAGACATCGTGTCGCTGTGGGAAGACGGTCGTGAGCGCCGTGTGAAAGGCTTTACGCTGCTGGCGTTTGATATTCCGGCGGGTCAGGCGGCGGCTTACTACCCGGAAGTGAACCCGTTGGTGCCATTGGAAAGCACTGGCGACGGTAGCCATACGCCAACGTCGAAGTTTGTTGCGATTCGCTTGGAAGCGGCGAGTGACAGTGGGTTGATCATGGCGCGCTCGGCCTGACTTGATCCGAGATATGTGTTGCTTGAACTACCGCTTGCCCGCGAAGAGGCCAGCACAATCACCGCACATTCTGCAGGCACAAAAAAAGGGCCGCTTTTGCATAAAAGCGGCCCTTCCGAAGTAGTTAAAGACCTGTAAAAACGACTTAAGTTCCCGATACAAAACAGTAACTTAGCAAATTGTATACAACCTCTGCCGCCGGTCGGATTTCGATTGTCAGCGGCTCGATACAACCTCAGGATCGCGCCGTCATCCCTTGAGGTTTCCCTGAATGAAGTTCTCCTCGATTCTCTTGTTGTCCCTTGGCCTGGTCAGTGGCGCAGCCATGGCTGGCGGCACCACCGAAGCCGGTGTAGGCGGCGCATTGGGTGGGGTTCTAGGTTCCGTTGTCGGCCAGCAGTTGGGCGGCAATACCGGTTCGACCATTGGCGCGGCCCTGGGCGGCGCTGGCGGTAGCGCGGTCGGCGCAGACAAGCGTAGCCGTGGCGAAGCCGCCATCGGTGGCGCACTGGGCGCAGCCGGCGGCAACGTCTTGGGTCGCAGCGTCGGCGGCAGTACCGGTGCATTGGTCGGCTCAGCAGCCGGCGGTGGCGCGGGCGGCGCGCTGGGCAACTACATGGGTAACGAAAGTGATCGCGATAGCCGCCATTACCGCGATCGCGACCGTGACGATCGTCGCTACTACCGCGATGGCCACCCAGGCCGCGGCCATGCCTATGGGCATCGCAAGAACAAGCATCGTTATCGCGACTGATCAATACGTGCTCTGACGAACACATCCAGTGTGGGAGCCGGGCTTGCCCGCGATAGCAGTGAATCAGGTTTAGAGGTATTGCCTGATACTGCGCC
>NZ_SMOF01000001.1:366281-485753 GCF_018135665.1 Pseudomonas sp. B2021 | reverse complement strand
ACCCGCAGGCCGATTTCAATGCGCTCAGGGAAAGCAATCGAGGCGAAGTAATCGCAGGCCGAACTCACCACAAACCCCACCACCTCACCGTCATGAATATCCAGCCCGCCCTGTTCGATCAGGTAGGTATTAACGGCGGTGTCGAAGAAGCTGTAGTAGGTGACGTTATTCACATGGCCGTAGGCATCGTTGTCGTGCCAACGCGTGGTGATCGGCTGGAAGTGGCGGTAATCGTCGCGCACAGGCGTTGAGTCAGGCATCGGCAAGTCTCGTCAAAGTTGATCCAATTGAGCATGGGCCCAGTCGCGCACCTCGGCGTAGGGATAGTCTTCCAGCGCAGCAAAACCGGGAATGCCCCGCGCCTTCAACTTGGTAAACAACGGTACGCTGATACCGCCAAGAAAACGCGTCAAACGCTCCGCATTCGGCAAGTGCCCCGTGTACTCATGATGCCTGTGGATAAAATCACCGCACAGCCCCATGAAGTTTTTATCCACAAGCGACGGCAGGCTCGGCGGTGCCGGCAGATGGGCAACCTGGCCGTAGCACACCGAACAATGCCCGCAACGCTGGGGCGCATTTTCATCACCAAAGTAGCGCGCCAGGCGTTGCCCCAGGCAGTGCTCAGTGGCGAACAGGTCGAGCATAGTGTGGATCCGCGCGACCTCCGTCACCTCATGCTGCTTGAAGCCTGTGTATAACTCGGCGCTTAGCGCCTGCGGGTCAAAATCGGTGTCGAGCAAACTGTAGACCTCAGTCATCTGCTTGCTTTCGAGCTCGATCAGGCCCTGCTCCTGAAAATAATCCAGCGCCTTCACCACCCGGCTACGTTCGGCATTGTGCTGTTGATAAAGCGCGTCGAAATCCACCGTCGCCCAGGTTTTAGCGCGCTTGCATACCTGGATGATCGCCGCGACAAACTGCTGCCGTTCGCCAGAAAAGCGCGCCAGCAAGGCCTCGGGCTCGATCAGGTATTTGAACCGGTATTCCGCATAAAACGCATAGCGCGGTGCGATCACGCCCTTGAGCTCCAATTGCACCAGGAGCGTCTTGAGCGGCAGCTCGCGAATATTGCTGTGGTCCGACAGCGACCTGAGCAAGAACTCCCACTGCCCTTCGCTACGCGCGGCCTGCAACTCCTCCAGCACACGACGAATGCCTTCCTGCTCCGGCGTGTCACCGTACACAAAGTTTTCCAGCACATTGAGGCTGTCGCGGTTGGCCAACACCAGGCAATCCGACGGCTGCCCGTCACGCCCGGCGCGGCCGATCTCCTGGCTGTAGTTCTCGATGGACTTGGGCAAGTCGAAGTGCACGACATTGCGGATGTCACTCTTGTCGATGCCCATGCCAAACGCGATGGTTGCGACAATGCAATTGGAACGCCCGCCCATGAAACGCTGCTGGATGCCTTCGCGCTTTTCGTGGGGTAACCCCGCGTGATAAGCCTCGGCCTGAATGCCGTGGCGGTTCAGATGCTCGGCAATCTGCTCGGCGGTTTTCTGCAAGGTGACGTAGACGATACTCGGCTGGTTGGCCCGCGCTTTCATCCACTCCACCAGCCTGCGGCGTTTGTCGTGGCCGCTGACCGGTTCCACCAGCAGGTTGAGGTTGGAGCGATAGAAGCCCGTGGTCACCACATCCTCGGCAGCAATGGCGAACTTGGCCTGCATGTCGGCGATCACCTTGGGTGTGGCCGTGGCCGTCAGCAATAGCGCCTGCGGGATGTTGAACTGGCGCTGGTAGTCCGGCAGTTTCAAATAATCCGGGCGGAAGTTGTGGCCCCATTCGGAAATACAGTGCGCCTCGTCCACCACCAGCAACGAGATCTGCACGCTGTTCAGGAAATTACGGAAACGCTCGTTCTTCAAACGCTCCACGGAAATCATCAGGATCTTGAGCTCGCCCGATCGCGCACGGGCCATGACATCATTGGCTTCATCACGGCTCTGGGCCGAATCGATACTGCCCGCCGAAATGCCATGGCGCTGCAGGAAACCCAACTGGTCCTGCATCAATGCCAGCAACGGCGACACCACCAGCGTCAGGTGCGGCAGCAACACGGCCGACAACTGGTAACACAAGGATTTGCCCGACCCCGTAGGGAAAATGGCGGCGGCAGAACGCCCAGCCAGCACGGCGCTGACCGTCTCTTCCTGGCCCAAGCGAAAGTGTGGGTAACCAAAGACCTGCTGGAGGGTGTCGTGCATAAGGCTGTCACTCCATTGACCGCTGAACGTGGCTTAAAAACGTAGCCCAGTAAGTTCGGCGAATCGAGAAAGGTCGCAAGGAAAAAAGAGACAGGATGATACACAGGGGGAGGGATGGCCCAGGGCCGAAGTGGGAATTTTCCGAGAAAGTAGCAGGACGTAGCAGACAAAAATGTGGGAGCTGGCGGGCCCTCCCCCACATTTCACAACCGAGCTACAGCTGAATCAGCGGTTCTGCACCCGCTCAATCGCCGTGTCATACACCGGGTTGGCCTTTTGCTCTTTGGCCAACTGGTAATGACGCAACGCATCCGGGAACTGGCCGGCCGCTTCATAGATGCGTGCAATGTTGTAGTAGGCACCGGCACGCACGGTCGCGGCATTGGTACCGGTGGCCAGGGCGATAGCCTTGCGGTTGGCCCAGATCGACTCCGCAGTATTGCCGGCTTTCTGATACGCCAGGCCCAGGTTGCCGTAAGCCTTGCCGAAGCTGTTATCCAGCTCGATGGCTTGACGGAAGAAGTCGATGGACTGGTCCAGGTTACCGGCCTGGTAGGCCGCTTCGCCCTTGAGGTTCAGCTTTTTCGCATCGGCCTGTACCGACGAGCTCACCGTCACGGCGGTGACGGCCACGCTGTCATCCAGCAACGGCTTGACCTCGTTGAGCACATCTTCGGCGCCGACTCTCACGCCGGTGAAGGTGTTGATGTCCTGGAAGTCACCACTGCCGGTCATGCGGAATACGGTCCACAGGTTGCCGGTGCGGTTCTGCGGCACATAGTAGGTGCGTACCAGGGATTGCCCCATATACACGAACACCTTGGCCTCACTGTTGGACAACTCGCTGGAGGTGGGAGAGCCACTGTTGGAATAGTCGTGCACGGCATAGACGTAGCTTTCGCCGTAATGCTTTTTCTGCAGGGTGATGGTCTCCGGGCCATAGCTGTCGGTGTCATCCACGTCCAGTTCGGCGTCGGTGCCCTTTTTATTGTTGAAGAAGATGTTATTGCCGGGGAAGATCATATGGGAGTCGAGGTCGCGCGGAGCCCTGCCCCAGGTCAACACCACACGCAGGCCGTCGAGGTTTTCCATCACCGGGCTGATGGCATAGGTCATGCCCTTGCACGGGCACTTCACCACCAGGTTGGAATAGCCATGCTTCTTGATGATCAGCAGGTTGCTGGCATCGTCAGCCGCCTCACTGGTCAGCGTGACCTGGCCTTGCGCGTTGGTACGGCCCACCACGTTCTGTGCGCCGTTACGTTGCAGCAAAACTTCGGCATCGGCGATTTTCTGGTCCTTGACCACCGCGCTCAGCACCTCAATCGGCAACTGCTCGGCCTGGACAGAAAACGCCACCGCACACAAAGACATCGCCGAGGCGACACGCAGCAAACCCATGCTTAACTCCCTTTAAGTAGTGGGCGGAATCGCCCTACAAGATTTTGCGGTGAAACATACGCTGAAATGAGCTCGCTGGCAGATTTTTTATACAGATTGTGACGGGGTTTTTATCCCGCCTACCGAGCTACGCATTGCGCTACAATCAAGCCTTGCTTTCCAAGAGGACGCAGCGATGAGCGAACTGACGTTTGAGCAAAAACAGGATCACTATCACAAGATCCGCCGTTCCAATTACCTGGCCAGCCTGCGCCTGGAAGGGTTCGATACCCAACCGACCGACGTCGACAAACCCCTGCCGACACGCGAAGCCGTCCTTGCCAAGTACCGCAACACCTCACGCTGATGCTCGACAAATACGGGGTGGGCCAGGACCCGTACTGCTATCCCAGTAGCAGCATCCTGCGCAACCGCCTCGATTTACTCGATGAAGCACGCCTGCACCAGGCCGAGCGGGAATTATCCGAAATCGCCATAGGCAACCTTCCACTCTTTCCGCCGCCCTACGACCTTGATCGCCTGCAACACATTCACCGCATACTGTTCGGTGACATTTATGACTGGGCCGGCGAACTGCGCAGCGTCAACATCCAGAAAGGCGACACGCTGTTTTGCACCCCGGAGCGTATTCCACCAGAAGCGGCGAAAATCGTCCGGCATATGCAAGACGCCAATTGGTATGTCGGTGCGACTCAGGCTGATCTTGTGCGCCAAATCGCTGAAGCTTATGGCGACCTGAACGTCATTCACCCCTTCCGCGAGGGGAATGGACGGGCGCAGCGGATCCTGTTTGAACAGATCATCGTGAATGCGGGGTTTTCGGTGAATTGGTGGCTGGTAAAACATGCGGCCTGGATACCCGCGAATATTGACGCGGTGGCGTGTGACTATCGGGGATTGGAAGCGATTTTTGAGCGGTGTATCGGTAGGCTTCTGAGTGCTTGATCGAACTTCGAACGACTAAACTATCTGTTTATTGCTCGAGAACAAACTCACTTTTAAGGTTCGGCTCGTCGCTGCCGATTCAGCGACCGGGTTTGGTCACCTGAAAACAGCACACATAAGTGCCATTACTTGCCTTGCGAGCGTCTATCGTCTCGTAACGCACTGCTATGGCGGCTGTGTGTGGGACGTCTTCGGACGTGTCGGATTGCTGTTTCCGGCTGGCCAACCCGCGCACAGTCCGCCACCCACCGTTTGGCCACGGTGATGTCGGTTACCTAACAGCAAACCGAGTACGTTCAAATGCAAATACCTGAAACGATGGACCGCTATCGTCAGCTACGCACCAACTTCACCGCCACCCACCCTCTTGTCATAGACACTGCAGCCAAAGCTGAAGATATCCAATCGGCCGCCCACCAGCGTATCCGCGCTGCCAGCGACTTACTGGAAACCTTCTCCTGCCTGACCTTCGACCACGCCGACCTCAAAGACATTTCCCACATCATTAATGCGCTGTACCCGCTCGTTCAGGACGGCTGTGATTTGTTGGAAGCCGCGCAACACGTTCAGCTGCAACCTGAACAAGCGCAAGTCTAAGCAACACCTGTGTAGGAGCGAGCTTGCTCGCGAAAATCGCCAACGATGACGCGGTAAATCAGAAAAAACGCGGCGCCCCTGAGTTTTTCGCGAGCAAGCTCGCTCCTACAATTGATCAGCTTTACCCATTACATCGTTGCAAGCCATAAATGCCGGAGGCTTTTGTAAGACACCGCCAAACGTCACGTCGTCCGTTTCCCAAACTGCTTCAAATACCCGTTCAACCCTCTATACCAGTTACGCGTAGCCGACTGAAAATAACCTCCTATCAACTTGATTTCTCGCAGGATCCGCAACTTTCACAGCGCAGACATCGTCATTGGCCTGGATGCTCAGGTCAGCGGTGGCATAGGCCCGCAGCGCTCAAGCGTCTCAATGCATGTGTACTCCAGATGAGTTTTAGTCAATGGCTTTACCTACAAACAGCGCTATTATTCGCTCTCCATCTGCTGCTGTATTACAAAATCACTGACTGCACGTTAAGAACGCGTTTCGCCGTTACCTTCATCGTAACGGGACTGCTTCTGTTGTTCTGGCTACCCTACATCGCCATTGTCCTGAACATTCAACTTCTTCCCCTGGCCTTGTTTTTGATAGGCTTGGCTCTCTTCATCACGCGAAACAAATACCGCCTGCAACGTAAAAAGCCTCCTCACCCACTCCTACGCACCCCAACCATGAACCTGGCCCCCAACTTCCCCGAAGACCCTGTCATGCAGCAACTCCTGCAATTGCTGCATGAAGAAATCGGTCTGCCGAAACACAAGACCATTAGCCTGCAAACCTCGCTCAACTTCGACCTTGCTTGCGATGGCGTTGAGGCCAAGCAATTCATGGAGGCGCTGGAACAGGATTTCCGGGTCGACCTAAGCGACTACGACGCTTATCGTTACTTCCAGCCGCCGGTGTTCGACGTGTTCCTGAAGCGTCGCGCCAAAGGCCGTGGCGACAAAATCCCGCTGACCATCGGTATGCTCTACCTGGCGATCAAGACCCACCGCTGGGACACGCAGGCGCTGGAAAACCTGAGCTGACCTGAGCAACACTGAGCACAAAATGGGGGAGCGGGCTTGCTCGCGAATACGGCGTGTCAGCCAATATTTGCGTTACTGATACATTGCATTCGCGGGCAAGCCCGCTCCCACAGTGGATCTGCGCTCATCTGACGAGCCGTATAAATAACAAGGACCTTACATGGACGTAACAATGGGCCTGCTGGCCGCTCTGCTCTGGGGCGGCACGGACTTTCTGGTGGGCCTCAACGCCCGCGCCGTTGGCGTTAAACGCGCGGTGTATTTCGGCCAAGCTCTCGGTTTTTTGATCATGACCTTCCTGCTGGTCATTTTCCCGGCCTTCCTTTTCAAATCCCTTGATGCACCGTTAAGCGTTTGGCTCCTGGGCGTCGCCGCCGCTCTGCTGACGGTGTCCGGCGCCCTTGCGCTGTCCAAAGCCTTTGCCTTGGGCAAAGCAGCCATCGTCGCGCCGCTGGTGACGTCCTATGGAGTGGTGACCACCCTGCTCTCCTGGGCCAGCGGTGAACACATCAGCCTGATACAACTGGGCTGCATCGCCCTGTGCTTGATCGGCGTTGTGCTGTCCAGCATCCACAAGGACAACGGTACGCCCCACAACAACCCGCGCCTGTCGATTGCCTACGCCATGTTCGCCGCAACCTTGTACGGCACCAGTTTCTGGCTGCAAGGCCGCTACACACTGCCGGCGTTGGGGCCGATCAGCATGTTGTGGCTGGGTTACCTCGTGGGCCTGTGCGTGCTGGTGGGGATGGTGCTGAAGATCAAGGATGGCCTGAAGATCCCGCCACTGAAAAACTGCGCGACGTTGACCGGTGCGAGCTTGATGAACCTCGGCGGGTTCTCGGCGTTTTCGTGGGGCGCGATGGCCGGCTCGGTGTCGGTGGTGACGGTGATCAGTACGCTGTCGGGAGGGATTGCGGCGATCCTGGGGTTTGTGTTTTTCAAGGAACGATTGTCAGCGGTGCAGGTGGCAGGCGTCGTGCTGGTGCTGGTCGGTGCAGTGGTACTGCACATCGCCGACTAATCGTTCGCCCATAAAAAAGCCGCCTGCTTAAGAGGCGGCTTTTTTACAACCAGCGAATCTTACAACTTAGGACCCGCCGCCTTGATCGCATCACTGACTTCAAACTTCTTGAAGTTTTCGATGAACAGGCCAGCCAGCGCCTTCGCCGCTTCGTCGTAGGCAGCCTTGTCAGCCCAGGTGTTGCGTGGGTTCAACAGGCCGGTTTCAACGCCCGGTACGGCCAATGGCACGTCGAGGTTGATGGTGTCCAGGTGTTCGGTTTGCGCACCGATCAACGCGCCGCTCTGGATCGCTGCAATCACGCCGCGAGTGGTCGGGATGTTGAAGCGTTTGCCGACGCCGTAGCCGCCGCCGGTCCAGCCGGTGTTGACCAGGTAGACCTTGGAGCCGAAACCACGGATGCGCTTGATCAGAAGCTCTGCGTATTCGCCGGCCGGGCGCGGGAAGAACGGTGCGCCGAAGCAGGTGGAGAACGTCGACTTGATGCCGCTGCCCGAACCCATTTCGGTCGAGCCCACCAGAGCGGTGTAGCCGGACAGGAAGTGGTAGGCCGCTTGTTCTTCGCTGAGGATCGACACAGGCGGCAGTACGCCGGTCAGGTCGCAAGTCAGGAAGATCACCGCGTTTGGCTCGCCGCCCAGGTTCTTTTCGGAACGCTTGGCAACGTGCTCCAGCGGGTAGGCGGCACGGCTGTTCTGGGTCAGGCTGACGTCGGCGTAGTCGGCGTGCTTGGCCTCGTCGATCACGACGTTTTCCAGCACCGCGCCATGCTTGATGGCTTTCCAGATAACGGGCTCGTTCTTCTCGGACAGGTCGATGCACTTGGCATAGCAACCGCCTTCGATGTTGAACACCACGCCTTCGCCCCAGCCGTGCTCGTCGTCACCGATCAGGTAGCGGCTTTCGTCGGCCGACAGGGTGGTCTTGCCAGTGCCGGACAGACCAAAGAACAGGGTCACGTCGCCTGCTTCGCCAATGTTGGCGGCGCAGTGCATTGGCAGCACGTCAGCAGCCGGCAGCAGGAAGTTCTGCACCGAGAACATGGCTTTTTTCATTTCACCGGCGTAACGCATGCCGGCAATCAGTACTTTTTTCTGGGCGAAGTTGAGGATCACGCAACCGTCGGAGTTGGTGCCGTCACGCTCTGGCACGCACTCGAAGTTGGCCACGTTGAGCACTTGCCACTCGTCACGACCGGCCGGGTTGTACTGGGCCGGGTTGATGAACAGGCAACGACCGAACAGGTTCTGCCAGGCAGTCTGGGTGGTCATTTTCACGGCCAGGTAGTGGTCTTCTGCAGCCCCTACGTGAACATGGGAAACGAAATGCTCTTGCGCGTTGTTGAAGGCCTCGACGCGAGCCCACAGAGCATCGAACTTGTCGGCCGGGAACTTGCGGTTGATCGGGCCCCAGGCAATGGCGTCCTGGGTGGAAGGCTCTTCAACGATGAAACGGTCAACCGGCGAACGACCGGTGCGATGACCGGTTTCTACGACCAGCGCGCCAGTATCGGCAAGCACGCCTTCACCGCGCTGCAGGGCTTCTTTGACCAGATCGTCAACACTCAGATCGGTGTATACGGCGTTATTGGCTTGCGTCATGAGGTTCCCCGTCGGCCTATGGCCGAGTGCTCCAAACGTTTTGTAGTAGAAAGTTGCGCACTACTACCGCGAAAAAAGTGGGCCGGATTATGCCAGAAAAGCCCAAAAAGAGTAGGGCCCTCCCGTCAGAACACCTCTAATCCGGCGTTTGTCAGGTGATTTACCTGTGCTTAAACGTTTTAGTGGCGGGTGTCGGAAGGGGTGTCGCTGCCTGCGCCAGCGAACAATTGCGCTACATCAGCCGCATCGAACAGGTAGCGCTGGTTGCAGAACTGGCAGTCGATCTCGATATGGCCGCCGTGTTCCACCACCAGATTTTGCGCATCTTCCAGGCCCAGACTGACCAGCGCGTTGCCGGAACGCTCGCGCGAGCAGCTGCAATTGAAGCGCAGGCCTTGTGCGTCGAACAGGCGCACGGCTTCTTCGTGGTAGAGGCGGTGCAGGATGGTTTCGTTGTCCAGGCCCAGCAGTTCTTCGGCCTTCAAGGTGTCGGCCAGGGCGATGATATGCCGCCAGCTTTCGGCACGGTCATCCTCATCCTTGATGCGATCGGCCGGCAGTTGTTGCACCAGCAAACCGCGAGCGCGCTTGCCGTCGGCGTTAAGCCAGAACTTGGTGCCCACTTGCTGGGACATGACGAAGTAGTTGGTGAAGCATTCCGACAGGGTCTGGCCGTCGAGGTCGACAATACCCTGGTAGCGCTGGCCTTCGGTCGGGTCGACAGTCAGTGCCAGGACGCCGTTGGGCATCAGGTCGGCCAGGGTAGCGTCTGCAGCAATCTGCTCAGCGTCATAACGAGCCAGGCCACGGATCTCGCGCTCGCTCGAGCACTCGATCATCAACATGGGCACCGGCCCTTCGGAACGCGCCTGCAAGATCAGCAAACCGTCGAACTTCATGGTGCCCACCAGCAGCGCCGCGGCGGCCATCAACTCGCCGAGCAATTGCGCGACCGGCTCCGGATAGGCGTGTTTGGCAAGGACTTCGGCATAGCTGAGCTCCAACGAAACCATCTCGCCGCGGGCATCGCTCTCATCGAAGATGAAGCGTTGGGTGAAGTCGGTATCCGGTAGATCAGTCATAGGTCTGGGTATCTGAAGTGATGACAAAATGATTACAAGGTTTATAAAATTAAACGCTTTAGCACCATCTTGGTGCGACTTCTCCTGAATTCAAGGAGCACAATAGAGCGATGAGGGACAGTTTATGAACAATCCGGGTTTGTTCCAAGCCAACTGGAACCTCCGGCGATGGGCTCTTTGCAATCTACTCGCTATCGGGCTGCTGTGTTTTTGGCTGTGGCCCACGGGCCAAATGCTCTGTGTAATTTTCGACGAGTGGCTGTTTCACCTGCTCAATGGCCCATTGGCCACAAACTCGACCTGGTTGCATGTATGGGCCGTGGCCAGCCTGCGGCCGTTTGATGCAGTGGTCGGCGTGATCTTGCTGGCACTGCTGATTCGCGGCGACTGGGTGTTCAAGGCCGTGCAGGTGCGCCAGGCGTTTTTTGGCTTCCTTGGCATCCTGCTGCTGTTGCTGTTTATCCGCATGCTGTTCTCCAAACTCGCGGCGCACATGGGCTGGCAGCACAGTAGCCCGTCGATGGTCATCAGCGGCGCGATTCAAATGAGCGACTTTTTCCCAGGGCTGGAGAAAACCTGGGAATTGAAGGACCGTTCGAGCCAGAGCTTCCCCGGCGACCACGCTTCGGTGCTGTTGATCTGGGGGATGTTCATGACCGTATTTGCCAAGCGCATCGGCCAGGTGCTGGTGATCTGGGGCCTGGCGCTGCTGTTCATGATGCCGCGGCTGGTCGCGGGCGCGCATTGGGGACAGGACGACTACATCGGTGGCGTACTGCTGGCGCTGCTGGCGTTGGGCTGGGGATATTACACGCCGTTTGCGGCGAAGGTGTCGGGCGCCTTGTTGCGCATGACGGCGCCGCTTTTCGGGCTACTGAGCAAGTTGCCCGTTATTGGGCGGTTGAGTGTGATGCGCACAACTGCGTAACTCCTCAGGGCTAAAAGTGGGAGCGGGCTTGCTTGCTCCCACTTTTGATCGAGTTTGCATAGGCGATTCGTGCAATCAATCGTCATTGCCGCTGCCGCGGAATTTGAACAGATCGCGGCGCTGCTTCTTGCTCGGCTTGCCATCGGTGGTCAAGCCTGAAGCACCCGCCTTGCGCATGGCCGCAGCGTTCTCACGCTTGGCGATACTGGCTTCGGTTTCCGCATACAGCACCTGCGCTTCAGGCGCGCCGCGGCGTACGATGGAAAGTGCCTGCACCACGATGGTTTTTTCATCAAAACCTGTACGAATCTGATACTCGTCACCGACGCGTGGTTCCTTGCCCGGTTTGCAGCGCTCGCCGCGATGGTGCACCTTGCCGCTCTCTATAGCCGCCTTGGCCAGGGCGCGGGTCTTGTAGAACCGGGCTGCCCACAACCACTTGTCCAACCGGACCTTCTCTTGCTCTTCCTGCTTTTGAGCCACTTGAATTCCTCGCTCTGAAAAATGTCGCAACTTTACCGTTGAAACCCTTCGACGCATAAACCCCAAGGCTCACCTAAGATACGCCAGGTAGCACCCTGTTTTCGCGAGGATACGCCGTGACCGACTTTCCTATTTCACTCACCTCGCCCAACCAGCGGTGCGTGGGTTGCCAGCAAAGCGAGCCGCTGGGGTTCGATTTTGCGTTCGCCTACCAGCCTATCGTAGACCTGCGCGATCATTCTATTTTCGCCCACGAAGCCTTGGTACGCGGCACCCAGGGAGAAGGCGCGCTGTCGGTGCTGGCTCAGGTCAACGAAACCAATCGCTACCGCTTCGACCAGCGCTGCCGGACCAAAGCCATCGCCGGTGCCGCAGCCCTGGGCCTGCAGACTCACCTTTCCATCAACTTCATGCCCAATGCCGTATATCGCCCGGAACTGTGTATCCGCAGCACTCTGGAGGCAGCCCGGGCGCACAATTTCCCGCTGGACCGGCTGATTTTCGAGACCCTGGAAAGCGAGCACGTAGATAACTATCGCCATTTGACGAATATTCTGCGTGAATACCGCGAATTCGGCTTCAAGACCGCCATCGACGATTTCGGCGCGGGCTATTCGGGGCTGAACCTGCTGGCCGATTTCCAACCTGACTTGATCAAGCTCGACATGGCGCTGATTCGCGATGTCGACCAGGATCGTGTCCGTCAGGTGATCGTCCAGGGAATTGTCACAATCTGTGAGCAGTTGGGGGTTACTGTCATCGCCGAAGGCATCGAAAGTGCCGGCGAGCGCGACTTCCTATCCGACTGCGGAATATTTCTGATGCAGGGCTTCTGGTTCGCCAAGCCTGCATTCAAAGCGTTGGCTGAGGTATCTCCTCAAGCCTGGGCAAATTGACCGGTTAACCCTATTGAAGACATTTGACCATTTGACCGTTGTAGGTCTGCGTGAGTGGGTGGCACTTCCCGACTTGGGAGTGGCGGGCCTGCGCGCGAAGATCGACACCGGCGCCAGCACCTCAAGCCTGCACGCCACCGATATCGAGCCCTTTGAGCGCGACGGTGAAAAGTGGGTGCGATTTACCGCGCACCTGGGCAGCGTGGTGCAATTGCGTCACCGGCGCTGTGAAGCGCCCCTGGTGACGATGAAAACCATCAAGAGCTCCAACGGCCATGCGCAGGTGCGCTACGTGATCAGTACCACCCTGGCCCTGGGTGATCGGGTATGGCGGGTGGAGTTCACCCTCGCCTGTCGCAAAGCCATGCGTTACCGCCTGCTACTGGGCTCCAAGGCGCTGATTGACGGCCAGTTGGTGGTCAATCCGGGCCTCAAGTACGTTCAAGACAAGCCGGTGTTCCCGGTCTCCACTATTTCTACCCCAGGTGCTGCATGAAGATTGCTGTGCTGTCGCGAAACCCGCGTCTGTATTCCACCCGCCGCCTGGTCGAGGCCGGCACTGAACGTGGCCATGAAATGGTGGTGATCGACACGTTGCGTGCCTACATGAACATTGCCAGCCACAAGCCGCAGATCCACTACCGGGGCAAACCCCTGGAAGGCTTTGATGCGGTGATCCCGCGTATCGGCGCTTCGGTGACGTTCTATGGCTGCGCGGTACTGCGCCAGTTTGAAATGATGGGCGTGTTTCCGCTGAATGAATCCGTGGCCATTGCGCGCTCGCGGGACAAGCTGCGCTCCCTGCAACTGCTGTCGCGCCGGGGCATCGGCCTGCCGGTCACCGGTTTTGCCCACTCCCCGGATGACATTCCCGACCTGATCGAGATGGTCAACGGCGCACCGCTGGTGATCAAGGTGCTGGAAGGTACCCAGGGCATCGGCGTGGTGCTGTGTGAAACAGCAACGGCAGCGGAGTCGGTGATCGAGGCGTTCATGGGCCTCAAGCAGAACATCATGGTGCAGGAATACATCAAGGAAGCTGGCGGCGCGGACATTCGCTGCTTCGTGGTGGGCGATAAGGTGATTGCGGCCATGAAGCGCCAGGCCAAGCCCGGTGAGTTCCGCTCCAACCTGCACCGTGGCGGCAGCGCCAGCCTGATCAAGATCACCCCGGAAGAACGCATGACCGCGCTACGGGCGGCCAAGGTGATGGGGCTGAGTGTGGCGGGTGTGGACATCCTGCGCTCCAACCATGGCCCGCTGGTGATGGAAGTGAACTCATCGCCAGGCCTGGAAGGAATCGAGACCACCACCGGTAAGGATGTGGCGGGGATCATCATTCAGCATCTGGAGAAGAACGGCGGCCCGAATATGACTCGGACCAAGGGCAAGGGCTGAATACCCCCACCTACCACCCATCACAAAACACCTGTGGGAGCTGGCTTGCCTGCGATAGCGGTAGCTCAGTCAACAACGATGTTGAATGTGCCGCCCTCATCGCAGCATAGGTATCTACACACTGACCCTGTGGCGAGGGAGCTTGCTCCCGCGACCTGACAGCCGACGCCTATCTACCTGACGCCCCGCGATCTAATTGTGGGAGCTGGCTTGTCGGGTCGCCGCATCGCTGCGAAGACGGCCTGACAGCCGACGGGGATGTTGGATTTGACCGCGTACATATCCGTTATTTAGGTAAAGGCCACTTAGGGTTCCGCCCTGACGGCGGCTCACTTTCGAAAAGCGCGAAAGTAAGCAAAGCGCTCTTGCCCCACCACTCGGCACCTCGCCTAGGCTCGGTGTGCCCGTAATCCGCCAGCGTGGTTTAACGGGGCGCCTAAGATCAAAAGCAGATCAAGATCAAGAGCGACTCGCTTCGCATCGTAGTTACCGTCGGCTGCTACAACGTACAAAATTGTGTAAATACCTATGCTGCGATAGCGGTAGCTCAGTCAACAACGATGTTGAATGTGCCGTCCTCATTGCAGGCAAGCCAGCTCCCACATTTGCATTCATATTGCTTGTTAGACAGCGTCTCTAGGCAACATCAACCCCAGCGGCAGCCGCACTCGTGCTTCCAACCCACCGCCTTCCCGGTTGCGCAACTCAACATTGCCGCCATGCATCGACGCAATCCGCCGCACAATAGCCAACCCCAACCCGGTGCCCTTGCCACCTCGGGCTCGGTCGCCACGGGTGAAGGGGTTGAAGATACCTTCCAGTTCCGCCGGATCGATTCCTGTGCCACGGTCCATCACGCTCAGCACCACGTAAGGGGCGGCACTGTCGCCAGAAACGTACGCCGCCACTTCTACATCGGAACCGGCATGGTGCAAGGCGTTGCCAATCAAGTTGTTCAGCAGGCGCTTCATCGACACCCGGCGTAAGGCGAACGGCTGGATCGGCTCCAGGCGCGTGCGCACCTGCTCACCGTTCTGGTTATAGGGCGCAACCACCTCACGCACGAGGTCGGTGAGGTCGACCTCCTCGACCACCTCATCCCGCCCGTCGCGGATGAACGCCAGGAACTGGTCCAGGATGGCGTCCATGTCTTCGATGTCGCGCACCATGTCATCGGTGAGGTCGGTATGGTCACCCATCAGTTCCAGGGACAAACGCAATCGCGTCAAGGGTGTGCGCAAGTCATGGGACACGCCCGCCAGCATCAACTCGCGCTCGCGCCCGGCCTGTTCGACATCTTCCGCCATCTGGTTGAAGGCGCCGTACACCTCGGTCATCTCACTAGGGGTGTCGCTGACCGGCAGGCGCACACTGCGCCCCTGGCCCAGTTGGCGAGCGGCAAACACCAGGCGTTTGAGGGGTTGGTTGAGCTGGCGGACGAAAATCCACGCAGACGCCGTTGAGAGCAAGCCAATGGCCAGGAACCAGCCCAATACGTTCCAGATTTTTTGCCCACGCAGCGGGTGCGGATAAAGCGGAACCTTGATCCACGCATCCCCCAGGCTGGGCGCTCGCACCCACAACGCAGGCGAAACATGCATACGCAGGCGCACCTCGGTGTCGGCGCCCAATTCGGCCTGCATCTGGCGCTGGTAAATCTCGCTGTAAGGCCAATGTTGCTCGCCTTCAGGCACACCCGCGCCATCAACCCGAGTCAGGGTCGATGCCTTGGCTACCTTTTCGCGGTTCTCAGGGTCTACGGCCCAATAGCCCCGCAACGTCAGGGCCACACCGTGGCTGTACTGCCGATCCACCAGCACGTCTTCGTTCATCAACAGATAAACCAGCGTGAGCGCCTTGGAAAACAGAACGACAATAAGCACCAGCCAGAGGGTGCGGGAGAAGAAACTTTGTGGGAACCACAGCGGGGTTTTCATAGATGAAAGCTGCACACCTTGCAGGAACGAGCGGTGCTCGCAGAATTGCAGACGCCGGGCATCCCGTCGACCCTCATGGAGTCAAACGCCAGGATACCCGCCCCTGCAAATCATCGGTCACTTGGTTGCGGTGCCATCCGGCACGAACACATAACCCACACCCCATACCGTCTGGATATACCGCGGCTTGGAAGGGTCCGGCTCGATCATCCGGCGCAGTCGGGAAATCTGCACGTCGATGGAGCGCTCCAGTGCGTCCCATTCCCGGCCACGGGCCAGGTTCATCAGCTTGTCACGGGTCAGCGGCTGGCGAGCGTTCATCACCAAGGCCTTGAGCACTGCGAATTCACCGGTGGTGAGCATGTGCACTTCTTCACCGCGCTTGAGCTCACGGGTGGCCAGCGACAGTTCGTAGTCGCCAAAGGTGACGCTTTCGTCTTCGCTGCCCGGTGCGCCCGGTACCGCCGGTGCCTGGCGACGCAATACGGCCTTGACCCGCGCCATCAGCTCATCGGGGTTGAAAGGCTTGGCCAGATAGTCATCAGCACCCAGTTCCAGGCCCTTGATACGGCTCAGTTCATCGCCCTTGGCGGTGAGCATGATGATCGGGATCTGGTTGTTAGCACCGCGCAGGCGTTTACAGGCAGTAAGGCCGTCTTCGCCGGGCAGCATCAGGTCGAGTACGACCAGGTTGAAGACTTCACGCCCCAAAAGGCGATCCATCTGCTCGGTGTTCGGCACCGCCCGGGCCCGATAGCCCTTGGAGTTGAAAAAACGCTCCAGCAGGCTGCTCAGCCCCGGATCGTCATCAACGATGAGAATTTTTTCGCCTTCAGCAGTTTGTGCGGTGCTGCTCATTGGATGCTCCTCTTATCTCGGCGCGCATTATGGCGTAGCTGCCGTTATACGCACCGTGTGCATTGTTAGCAGATTTTTCATCTACTGCCAGCGAACCCGCGCCCTGCAACCTGCGGCGCAGTACCCCCGAAGGGCAGAACGCTGGTTATAATGCGGCGCCTGCGTGCAGGGCAACGTCAGATCGTTACCGTTTACTGCCGGGCTTTTTTTACCCGCTTGTCGTGAATTTTTCGATTTCGAGGGTCAATAGCCAGCCTCTTGACCCAGGCAGCGGCGCCAGTCGGGCCGCTCAACCAGCCTCGCCGGCCTTTTTCTACGGGCCTGCGTGCTGATTTTAAGAATTTCAGGTGGTTTTATGGACAGCATCAACAGCCGCATCGCCGAGGAACTCGGCGTACGCCCACAACAGGTCGAAGCGGCCGTCGCTCTACTGGATGAAGGCTCCACGGTGCCTTTCATCGCCCGTTACCGAAAAGAAGTGACCGGCAGCCTCGACGACACCCAACTGCGTCACCTGGAAGAGCGCCTGCGCTACCTGCGAGAACTCGACGAACGGCGTATCAGCATCCTCGCCAGCATCGAGGAACAGGGCAAGTTGACCCCACAACTGGAACGCGACATCAAGCTTGCCGACACCAAGACCCGCCTCGAAGACCTTTACCTGCCGTACAAACAGAAACGTCGTACAAAGGGCCAGATCGCCCTGGAAGCCGGCCTGGGTGATTTGGCCGATGGCCTGTTCAACGACCCGTCGCTGACGCCAGAAACTGAAGCCACGCGCTTCATCGACGCTGAAAAAGGCGTCGCCGACGTCAAGGCCGCCCTCGAAGGGGCCAAGTACATCCTGATGGAGCGCTTCGCCGAAAACGCCAGCCTCCTGGAAAAACTGCGTACCTACCTCAAGCAAGAAGCCATCCTCAGCGCCCGCGTCATCGCCGGCAAAGAGGAAGAAGGCGCCAAGTTCCGCGACTACTTCGAACACGACGAGCCGCTCAAAAGCATGCCGTCCCACCGCGCCCTGGCGATTTTCCGCGGCCGCAACGAAGGCATTCTCAGCTCCGCGTTGAAAGTCGGTGACGAGCTGCCGGGCACCATGCACCCGTGCGAAGGCATGATTGGTCAACAATTCGGCATCCAGAACCAGAACCGCCCGGCAGACAAATGGCTCGGCGAAGTGGTGCGCTGGACCTGGAAGGTCAAGCTCTACACCCACCTGGAAACCGACCTGCTCGGCGAGCTGCGCGACGGCGCCGAAACCGAGGCAATCAACGTGTTCGCCCACAACCTGCACGACCTGCTGTTGGCAGCACCAGCCGGCCCGCGTGCCACCCTGGGCCTCGACCCGGGCCTGCGCACCGGTTGCAAGGTCGCGGTGGTCGACGCCACCGGCAAACTGCTGGACCACGCCACGGTGTACCCGCACGTTCCGCACAACAAGTGGGACCAGACCCTGGCGATCCTCGCCGCCCTGTGCGCCAAGCACGCGGTGGACCTGATCGCCATCGGCAACGGCACCGCCAGCCGCGAAACCGACAAGCTGGCCGCCGAGCTGATCAAAAAATACCCAGCCATGAAGATGACCAAGGTCATGGTCTCCGAAGCAGGCGCTTCGGTGTACTCGGCGTCGGAGCTGGCCTCCAAGGAATTCCCGGACCTCGATGTGTCGATCCGTGGCGCGGTGTCCATCGCCCGTCGCCTGCAAGACCCGCTGGCCGAACTGGTGAAGATCGACCCTAAATCCATCGGCGTCGGCCAGTACCAGCACGACGTGTCACAGCTCAAACTGGCACGCGGCCTGGATGCGGTGGTGGAAGACTGCGTAAACGCCGTGGGCGTGGATGTGAATACCGCATCCGTGGCCCTGCTGGCGCGGATCTCCGGCCTCAACGCCACCCTGGCGCAGAACATCGTCAGTCACCGCGACGAAAACGGCGCGTTCAAAACCCGTGCTGCGCTGAAAAAGGTCGCACGCCTGGGTGAAAAAACCTTTGAACAGGCTGCTGGTTTCCTACGCGTAATGAACGGCGACAACCCGCTGGACGCCTCTGCGGTTCACCCGGAAGCCTACCCGTTGGTGCAACGCATTGCCGCCGAGACCGACCGCGATATCCGTTCGTTGATCGGTGATGCCGCGTTCCTCAAGCGCCTGGACCCCAAGAAGTACACCGACGAGACCTTCGGTGTGCCGACTATCACCGATATCCTGCAAGAACTGGAGAAACCGGGTCGCGACCCGCGCCCGGAGTTCAAGACCGCCGAGTTCCAGGACGGCGTCGAAGACCTCAAGGACCTGCAACCGGGCATGATCCTCGAAGGCGTGGTGACTAACGTGACCAACTTCGGCGCATTCGTGGACATCGGCGTGCATCAGGACGGTTTGGTACACATCTCCGCGCTTTCGGAGAAGTTCATCAAGGACCCACGTGAAGCGGTGAAAGCCGGGGACGTGGTCAAGGTCAAGGTCATGGAAGTCGACATCCCGCGCAAACGCGTCGGCCTGTCGATGCGCATGAGCGACACCCCCGGCGAAAAAATCGACGGTGCACGTGGTGCTCGCCCCGGTTCGGCGCCGCGCCAGTCGCAGAACAACGCGCCGCGCAAGGAAACCGCGACTGCCGCGCCAAGCAACAACGCCATGGCGTCGCTGTTTGCCAACGCTAAACAGCTGAAGAAGCGTTGATGGAGATTCCGGCCGGTTTGACCCAGAGCGCATTCAGCGAACTGATCGGCTGCCGCCTGCAACGCCTGGAAGAGGGCGTTGCCGAGGTGGCCCTGACCCTGGAGCCGCACCTGCGCAACCGCGCGGGCAAGCTCCATGGCGGGGCGATTTTCAGCTTAGTGGATATAACCATGGGCCTGGCGTGTTCCAGCGCCCACGGTTTCGACCAGCAGAGCGCCACCATCGAATGCAAGATCAACTATATTCGCGCCGTGGAAGACGGTGATGTGCTGTGCACCAGCCGGGTGATCCACACCGGTCGCCGCACCCTGGTGGTCGAGGCCGAGGTGTACCAAGGCGAAAGACTTGTCGCAAAAGCACAGGGCACGTTCGCTGTCCTATAGCTCCCCACCCCCGATTTGAGTTAATTTCGGCGCTGCGATAACAGCGTCGGAATTTTCTCGCTGCGCTGTAGCCCAATTCATGGAGTGAAGTCGGCAAATTCAGAGCGGGTCAAATCGACTCAAAACCAGGCGATCACGCCAGTTTCAACTTCACCCTTGTAGACCGTCCTGCCCACCCCCATATTGGGGCGACTGACGCGTGAAGGAATCCAACTTGAGCGAACTTCTCAACCGCCGCCTGGCCCTGCTCGGCAAGCGCGAACACCTCTCCCTGCTAGAGCAATGCTTGCACGGCATCGAGCGCGAATGCCTGCGTGTCACCAACGAAGGTCGCCTGGCGCAAACGCCGCACCCCGAAGCCTTGGGCGCCGCGCTGACCAATGAACAGATCACCACCGACTACTCGGAATCGCTGCTGGAGTTCATCACCCCAGCCCTGCCCAACCCGGCCGAGACCCTGAGCAGCCTGGACAAGATCCATCGCTTTGCCTACTCCAAGCTGGGCAGCGAATACCTGTGGAGCCCCTCGATGCCGTGCCCGTTGCCGGCCGAGGAAGATATTCCGATTGCCTACTACGGCACCTCCAATATCGGTCAGCTCAAGTACGTGTACCGCAAGGGCCTGGCCCTGCGTTACGGCAAGACCATGCAGTGCATCGCAGGCATCCACTACAACTTTTCCCTCCCGGAAGCGTTGTGGCCGTTGCTCAAGGAAACAGAAGGGTTTGTCGGCACCGACCGTGACTATCAGTCCACGGCCTACATCGCGCTGATCCGTAATTTCCGGCGCTACAGTTGGCTGTTGATGTACCTGTTCGGTGCCTCGCCCGCCCTGGACGCCGGCTTCTTACGCGGGCGCTCGCACCAGCTTGAAGTCCTCGACGCCGACACCCTGTACCTGCCCTACGCCACCAGCCTGCGCATGAGCGACCTGGGTTACCAGAGCAATGCCCAGGCCGGCCTGACGCCGTGCTACAACGACTTGGCCAGCTACACCGATAGCCTGCGCGAAGCGGTGGCAACGCCCTACGCGCCGTACGTTGAAGTCGGCACGCACAAGGATGGCGAGTGGGTGCAGCTGAACACCAACATCCTGCAGATCGAAAACGAGTACTACTCCAACATCCGTCCCAAGCGCGTGACCTACACTGGCGAGCGGCCGATCCAGGCGTTGATGGCCCGCGGCATCCAGTACATCGAAGTGCGCTGCCTGGACATCAACCCGTTCTTGCCGATGGGTATCGACCTGCCGGAATCACGTTTCCTCGACGCGTTCCTGCTGTACTGCGCACTGAACGACAGCCCGCTGTTCGCCAACAACGAGTGCGGCAACGCCAGCTCCAACTTCCTCAGCGTGGTCAAGGAAGGCCGCCGTCCGGGCCTGCAATTGCAGCGTGACGGCCAGCCGGTGGACATGAAGGAGTGGGCGGCCGAGTTGCTGGAGAAGATTGCCCCGCTGGCCGCCCTGCTCGATCAGAGCCATGGCATCACTGAGCACAGCGAGGCACTGGACGCCCAGTTGGCCAAGGTCAAGGACCCGTCCCTGACGCCGTCGGCCCAGGTATTGGCGGCCATGGCCGAGCGCAAGGATAGCTTTGCGCAGTTCTCCCTGCATCAAAGCGAAGTGCATGCTGAATACTTCCGCAAGGAGCCTTTGGCGCCTGAGGAACAAGCGCACTTTGAAGAACTGGCCCGTGCGTCGCTGGCGCAACAGGCGGAGCTGGAGCAGAACGAAGTGGGCGATTTCGACGTGTTTGTCGGCTCGTACCAGGCAAGCATCCTGGCCATCAGCAACTAACCTCAGGCTCGCTCCCCTGTGGGAGCTGGCTTGTGTGGGAGCTGGCTTGCCTGCGATATCGGTGGGTCAGCAACCCACCTGTTGACTGATACACCGCTATCGCAGGCAAGCCAGCTCCCACATTATTCTGCCAGCCTGAAAACAGGCTTCGCCATTTACCCTCATAAGCTAATTCGAAAAAGTTATTTATTTTCGAGTTCTTAGATCATTTAGTCTCCTCTCACGCCGACCCTCGGCCGCCTGATTGAGGAGCTTCCCCTTGAAACTGCTGACCCCTCTGCGCCTGTTGGCCGCATTGTCCCTGGCCGGTGCCAGCCTGTTTGCCCAGGCGGCGGATGTGACCATTGCGTACCAGACCACCGTAGACCCGGCCAAAGTCGCCCAAGCCGACGGCGCCTATGAAAAGGCCACCAACGCCAAGATCGACTGGCGTAAATTCGACAATGGCGCCGACATCATCGCCGCCATCGCGTCCGGCGACGTGCAGATCGGCTATCTCGGTTCCAGCCCACTGACTGCCGCAATAACCCGCAAAGTCCCGGTGCAAACTTTCCTCGTCGCCACCCAGATCGGTGGCGCCGAAGCCCTGGTGGCCCGTAACGGTTCGGGGATCAACAGCCCTGAGGATCTGGTCGGCAAAAAAATCGCTGTGCCCTTCGTTTCCACCGGCCACTACAGCCTGCTCGCCGCCCTGAAACACTGGAACATCGACCCGGCCAAAGTCACCATCCTCAACCTCGCTCCGCCGGCCATCATCGCCGCCTGGAAGCGTGGTGATATCGACGCCACCTACGTGTGGGACCCCGCTCTGGGGGTGGCCAAAGAAACCGGCAAGGTGCTGATTACCTCCGGCGAACTGGCCAAGTTCGGCGCGCCGACGTTCGATGCATGGATCGTGCGCAAGGATTTTGCCGAGAAGCACCCAGAGATCGTCACCGCCTTCGCCAAAGTCACTCTGGATGCCTACGCCGCCTACCGCAAAGACCCACAAGCCTGGCTCGCCGATACCGGCAACGTCGACAAACTGGTGAAACTCTCCGGCGCCAAGGCCAGCGACATCCCCTTGCTACTGCAAGGCAACGTCTACCCGTTGGCCGCCGACCAGGTAACCCTGTTGGGCGCGCCGACCACCAAGGCTGTCACCGACACCGCTGCGTTCCTCAAGGAACAGGGCAAGGTCGATGCCGTGCTGCCCGACTACGCCCCTTACGTCAGCGCCAAGTTCATCACCAACTGACCCAGGAGTTCACTGCGATGGCCTTGCTACAACTGGAGCGCATCAGCGCACAGTACCCAGGCGCTCCGGAACCGGTACTGTCCGATATTTCACTGGAGCTTGGGCCCCAGCAGTTGCTGGTTGCCCTGGGCCCGTCCGGCAGTGGCAAGACGTCGTTGTTGAACCTGATTGCCGGCTTCGTCGAACCGTCTGCCGGGCGTATCACCCTTGATGGCGTGCCGGTCAAAGGCCCCAGTGCCGAGCGCGGCGTGGTGTTTCAGGACGACGCCCTGCTGCCCTGGCAGGACGTGCTGGCCAATGTGGCTTTCGGCCTGGAACTGGCCGGCGTGCCCAAGGCGCAGCGCGATGTGTGCGCTCGTGAAATGCTCGCACTGGTGGACCTGGCCGGCTTTGACAGCCGGCGCATCTGGCAACTCTCCGGCGGCCAGAAACAGCGCGTCGGCCTTGCCCGCGCCTTGGCGGCCGACCCTCGCGTATTACTGATGGACGAACCCTTCGGCGCCCTGGATGCCTTCACCCGTGAACAGATGCAGGAGTTGCTGCTGCAAGTGTGGCGGCGCACGGCCAAGCCGGTGTTCCTGATTACCCACGACATTGAAGAGGCGGTATTTCTCGCCACCGACCTGATCTTGCTCGCGCCCAACCCCGGCCAGATCGTTGAGCGGTTGCAGCTGGACTTCGGCCAACGGTATGCCGCCGGAGAATCGGCCCGCGCCATCAAGTCCGACCCACGCTTTATCGAAACCCGCGAACACGTGCTGGGCAAAGTGTTCTCCCAAAGGCAGGTGTACGCATGAGCAGCTACGAACTTCCCGCCACGGCCAACAAGCCGGTGGCACCTGCCGTTATCCCGGTACGCCGCAGCCTGAGCACGCGCTGGATCAGCGTACTGACCCTGGTCGCTCTGCTTGCCTTGTGGTGGGCGGTGACCGCCACCGGTTTGATCGAACCTTTGTTCCTGCCGCCACCGTCCGCCGTGTTGCAAAAAGGCTGGCTGCTGGCGACCACCGGCTACATGGATTCCACCTTGTGGCAGCACCTGGGCGCTAGCCTGAGCCGCATCGGCCTGGGCCTGGGCTTTGCGGTGCTGACCGCCGTGCCGGTGGGGATTGCCATCGGTGCCAACCGCATTGCCCGAGGCATTTTCGATCCGTTGATCGAGTTCTACCGGCCAATTCCGCCGCTGGCCTACCTGCCGCTGATCGTGATCTGGTGCGGCATTGGCGAGCTGTCCAAGGTGCTGCTGATTTACCTGGCAATTTTCGCCCCGATCGCCATCGCGACCGCAACCGGGGTGCGCACCGTCGACCCGGCCAAGCTGCGGGCTGCGCAGTCGCTGGGCGCCACCCGCGCACAACTGATTCGCCATGTGATCCTGCCCAGCGCCCTGCCCGATATCCTCACCGGTGTGCGCATCGGCCTGGGCGTGGGCTGGTCGACCCTGGTCGCCGCCGAGCTGATTGCCGCCACCAGCGGCCTGGGCTTCATGGTGCAGTCGGCGGCGCAGTTTCTGGTCACTGATGTGGTGGTGCTGGGGATCCTGGTGATCGCCCTGATCGCCTTCGCCATGGAAATGGGCCTGCGCGCCCTGCAGCGTAAATTAGTGCCCTGGCATGGCCAGGCACACTGAGTGAAGAATCCACAATGAGCAGCCTGACCATTACCCCATTAAGCACCGCCCTGGGCGCCCAGATCAGTGGCGTCGACATCACTCAGCCGCTGAACCCTGAACAGCGCGAGGCCATTGAACAGGCGTTGCTCGACTATTCGGTGCTGTTCTTCCGTGACCAGCCGATCACCCCGCAGCAACAGGCACGCTTCGCGGCAAACTTTGGCGACCTGCACATCCACCCGATCTACCCCAACGTGCCGGAACAGCCCGAAGTGCTGATCCTCGACACCGCCGTCACGGATGTGCGTGATAACGCGGTGTGGCATACCGACGTGACCTTCCTGCCCACGCCGGCCCTGGGCGCTGTGCTCAGCGCCAAGCTGCTGCCAGCCTTCGGCGGCGATACCTTGTGGGCGAGTGGGATTGCGGCGTATGAGGCGTTGTCCGAGCCGTTGAAGCGCTTGCTCGATGGCCTCACCGCCACACACGATTTCACCAAATCGTTCCCGCTGGAGCGCTTTGGCAACACCGCCGAAGACCTTGTGCGCTGGGAAGCAACCCGCAAGAAAAACCCGCCGCTATCGCACCCAGTCGTGCGCACGCATCCGGTGAGTGGGCGTAAGTCGCTGTTCGTCAGCGATGGCTTCACCACCCGAATCAATGAACTGGAACCGGCCGAAAGCGAGGCGATTCTCAAGCTGCTGTTCGCCCACGCCACCCGCCCGGAATTTACCATCCGCTGGCGCTGGCAGGAGAATGACGTGGCGTTCTGGGATAACCGCGTCACCCAGCATTACGCCGTGGATGACTACCGGCCGCAGCGGCGGGTGATGCACCGGGCGACGATTCTTGGGGATGTGCCGTTCTAACGCTTGGCGACAGATCGTTCCCACGCTCTGCGTGGGAACGCCTCCTGTGACGCTCTGCGTCACGACTTTAAAGCGGACGCCGAGCGTCCGGGGCTGCATTCCCACGCAGAGCGTGGGAACGATCAGAGGGCCTGCTTTTTCAAGGTTATTCGGCGGTGGATGGCTTTTCCCACAAGTTGATCCCGCCTTCCTGCGCAAACCGATCAATCTCCGCCAATTCTTCTGCACTGAAGCTCAAGTTCTTCAACGCCCCGACGTTTTCGATAATCTGCTCCGGCCGGCTCGCGCCGATCAGCGCACTGGTTACCCGTGGATCACGTAATGTCCACGCCAGCGCCAACTGGGCCAGGCTCTGGCCACGGCGCTTGGCGATTTCATTCAGGCCGCGTACATGGGCGATGTTGGCTTCGGACAGGTGCTGGGCCTGCAACGAGCCACCACCCGGACGGTTCACCCGCGCATCGGCCGGTACGCCGTTGAGGTATTTATCGGTCAACAAACCCTGGGCCAGCGGCGTGAAGGCGATCACCCCGGCGCCGAGTTCTTCAGTGGTGTCCAGCAGGTCTTTTTCCACCCAACGGTTGAGCAGGTTGTAGGCCGGCTGGTGGATCAACAACGGCACTTTCCACTCGTTGAGCAACGCTGCGATTTCGCGGGTTTTAACCCCGGAGTAAGACGAGATACCGATGTACAACGCCTTGCCTTGTTGCACGGCAGTGGCCAGGGCGCTGGCGGTCTCTTCCAGGGGCGTGTCGGGGTCGAAGCGGTGCGAGTAGAAAATATCTACATAATCGACGCCCAGGCGTTGCAGGCTCTGGTCCAGGCTCGCCAATACGTATTTACGCGACCCGCCACCCTGGCCGTAAGGGCCGGGCCACATGTCCCACCCGGCTTTGCTGGAGATGATCAACTCGTCGCGATAGTGCTTGAAGTCTTCGCGCAGCAACCGACCGAAATTGATCTCGGCGCTGCCGTAGGGCGGGCCGTAGTTGTTGGCCAGGTCGAAGTGGTTGATACCCAGGTCGAACGCGGTGCGCAGCAAAGCGCGCTGGGTGTCGATCGGGGTGCTGTCGCCAAAGTTGTGCCACAACCCCAGGGACAGTGCCGGCAGCACCAGTCCACTGCGGCCTACGCGGCGATAAGGAATAGATTCATAGCGGTTTTCGGCAGCAATGTACGTCATCGAATCCTCTCTTGATCTAGGGCAAATAAGGCCCGGGAATAGGCATATTCCCGGGCCTTTTAAGCAGCTGAATCGCTTAAGTCTGCGTCTTCCTTTTACAGCAAAGACCTACTTGAGAGGAACGCTATCAGCGCACCATGTGCAAGAACTGCAGATGGCGCTCGTACTGGTCGAGGATGTCATTGATGATCTGCTCTTTGGTGTAGCCCACCAGGTCATAGTCCTGGCTGCCCTCACTCAAGTGCACTTCGGCCCGATAGTAGCGGCGGTTGTTGATCTCTTTCTTGCCAATGCCGCCCAAGGCGAACGACGGTGTGAAGTAGCCACGCATCTGCACCTGGTAGATGAACGGGCGTTCTTCGCCATGGCCAATTTCGAGGCTGACGCTGTCGTTGGACGGGTCGGGCTGGGTCACCACCGTAAGGCCCTTCTCGACAAACACTGCGGTCACTTCCTCAATCGCCGGGCGCACCGTGGTGTCGAGGAAACGGTATACCTCATCGCGGGATGGGAAATGCACCGCCTGGCTCAAACGCTGGCGCCAGCCACCTCGGCCTTTGCGCGAAGCGGAGATCGGCGCCAGGGAATGCAACTGCGCAATCTGCTTTTGCGACTCCAGGTAGAACGCCTTGTGCAACCCCCACATCATCAGCAGCAGGATCAGCGAGAACGGCAGCGAGGTCAGTACCACCGCCGACTTGAGCGAGTCGATACTGCCGGCGAACAGCAACGCACTGGTGACCAAGGCGGTCATCGCGCCCCAGAACACACGCAGCCACTTCGGCCCGTCTTCGTCAGCGTTGCCGCCTTTGGACGACAGGGTGGAGAGCACCACAGTGCCGGAGTCAGCCGAGGTCACGAAGAACACAAAGCTGATGAACACCGTGACCGCGATCACGGTCTTGCTCCACGGGTAGGTTTCCAGCAGCAGGTAGAGGCTCATCGATGGGTCATCGATCGCCGACTGGCCCAGTGCTGCCA
Source organism: Pseudomonas sp. B2021 (assembly GCF_018135665.1). NCBI lineage: Bacteria > Pseudomonadati > Pseudomonadota > Gammaproteobacteria > Pseudomonadales > Pseudomonadaceae > Pseudomonas > Pseudomonas sp. B2021. Next base: position 458,616 of record NZ_SMOF01000001.1, on the reverse strand, counting down.
TGCCATGGTTGAGCACCTGATCGATGGCGCTGTTACCGAAGATCGACATCCACGCCAGGGTGAAGCCCAGCGGAATCAGCAGCACGCCAAACACGAATTCGCGGATGGTGCGGCCACGGGAAATGCGCGCGATAAACAGGCCCACGAACGGCGACCATGCGATCCACCAGGCCCAATAGAACACCGTCCAGCCGCCCAGCCAGTCGCTCGGCTCGTTGTAGGCGTACACATCAAAACTCTTGGTGGGCAACGCGCCCAAATAGTCACCGATGTTCTGGATCAAGGTGTTGAGCAGGTGCTGGGTAGGCCCGGCGAACAACACGAACAGCAGCAGCGCACAGGCCAGCAGCATGTTGATGTCGGACATCACCCGCACGCCCTTGTCGACGCCGGCCACGGCCACGATGATCGCCGCGCCCATCATCAACGTAATCAGGCCCACCTGGATCCACTGGGTATGGGCAATGCCAAACAGGTAGTCCAGGCCAGAGTTGAGGTGCAGCACGCCAAAGCCCATGTCGGCACCCAGGCCGAACACCGTGGCAATGATGCCAAAGCCATCCACCGCGTAACCGATAGGGCCATTGATGCGCTTGCCGATCAGCGGGTACAGCGCCGAGCGCAACGCCAGCGGCAGGTTATGCCGGTAAGCGAAATACGCCAGGGCCATGCCGACAAACGCGAACACGCCCCAGCCATGCAGGCCCCAATGCAGGAACAACACCTGCATGGCCTGGCGCGCCGCATCGGCGTTCATTGCTTCGCCCTGGGGCGGCTGCACCAAGTGCGTCAGCGGCTCCGAGACGCAAAAGAAAAACAGCGTGATGCTGATCCCGGCGGCGAACAACATGCCGGCCCAGGACAGGTAACTGAATTCGGGCTCGTCGTGGTCGGCACCGAGTTTTATCTTGCCGTAGCCCGATAGCGCGGTGACCACCACGAAGACCAGATACAGGGTCATCGCCAGCATGTAGTACCAGCCGACCGTGTTGGCCGCCCAGTTTTGCGCCGCCAGCAACCAGGCACCGGCCTGTTGCGGGATAGCGATGACAGTGATGCCAAACAGCAGGATGACGGTCGCGGCAAAGTAGAAAACGGGCGCATTCATGCGCACCATGCCGCTGGAAGGGGTGGACGATGCACTCATGAACGATGCACCTCAAGGTTGCGGGATATGGCTGTAAAAAACGGACTCAGCAAAGGTAAGCCTCCTGTTGTGAGCGGGCAGCGAACCACCGGTTTAACTTGAACGAACGTTCAAGTTAAACATGAATAGGCGGTCTGGGACTAATCTCGGGGCTGAGTGGTAGGTGTTTCCTACACTAGCTCAGGGATTGGTATGACGGATGAAGGAGGCAAATCGTTCAGCGACCCCACGTTGAAATACATTCTAAATGTGGGAGCTGGCTTGCCTGCGATAGCGGTGGGTCAGCCGCCCTTCCTTTGACTGATACCTATCGCAGGCAAGCCAGCCCCCACACTGATGGGTGTCTACTCAGGTATTACTTCTGCGCCCCATCATCATGCTGCAAGTTCGCCTGAGTGATATTCGCCCCGGCCGGCACGCTGCGGGTCAGCCACACATTGCCGCCAATGGTCGAACCCTGGCCAATGGTGATCCGCCCCAGGATCGTCGCCCCGGCGTAGATCACCACATCATCTTCAACAATGGGGTGACGCGGGTGGCCTTTCTGCAATTGCCCATCTTCATCCGCCGGAAAGCGTTTGGCCCCCAGTGTCACGGCCTGGTAGATGCGCACGCGCTCGCCGATGATCGCCGTCTCGCCAATCACCACGCCCGTGCCGTGGTCGATAAAGAAACTCGGGCCGATCTGCGCGCCGGGGTGGATATCAATGCCGGTGGCCGAGTGGGCGATTTCTGCACTGATCCGCGCCAGCAGCGGCAGGCCGGCGCGGTACAGGTGGTGGGCCAGGCGATGGTGGATCACCGCCAGGATGCCCGGGTAGCACAGCAGCACTTCATCCACACTGCGTGCGGCCGGGTCGCCGTGGTAGGCGGCCAGTACGTCGGTGTCCAACAGGCTGCGTAGGGATGGCAACGCCAGGGCAAAATCCTGGATCAGGCGAATAGCCTGGGCGCTGACTTCACTGTCATCCTCACCGCCCTGGCGCGCGGCATAGCGCAGCTCCAGGCGCGCCTGGGCTAGCAAGGCGTTGAGCGCGACGTCGAGGGTATGGCCCACGTAGAAGTCTTCGCTTTCTTCGCGCAGGTCCGCCGGGCCCAGGCGCATCGGAAACAGGGCGCCGCACAAGGCCTCAAGAATCTGCGCCACCGCCTCGCGGGACGGCAACTCGCGGCCACCATGCTCGCCACTCAAACGCCCATTGCGCGTTCGCCACTGGTCGCGGGCGCCGCGCAGCTGGCTGACGATGGTCTGCAATTGCCAATGACTGGAACGCTCACTCACGGTATTCACTCCTGACGAAATGGCCATCACTTTACGGTATGCACCCAGGCAGCTCTTAAGAACCAATGGTGTGAACATAAGAACCTTTCGTCATAAGCGATTGACGGTTGCCCGATGAAAAGTGCCTGCCTATAGTCCCCCCATCACTCAGCCACCGTGCGTAACCATGATCAAACAACAGCTCGCCCGTTTTGACCGCCTGGAACTACTGGGCAATGCCACCGCCCTGGAAAAACTCGAGCGGCTGTCGGCCTGGCTGGGCAGGGACATCTACGTCAAACGCGATGACACCACGCCGCTGGCCATGGGCGGCAACAAGCTGCGCAAACTCGAATACCTGGCCGCCGACGCGCTTGCCCAGGGCGCCGACACCTTGGTCACCGCTGGCGCGATCCAGTCCAACCATGTGCGCCAGACCGCCGCGCTCGCCGCCAAGCTCGGCCTGGGCTGTGTTGCCCTGCTGGAAAACCCTACCGGCACCGACGACCCCAACTACCTTGGCAACGGCAATCGCCTGCTGCTGGAGCTGTTCGACGCCAAAGTGGAACTGGTGGAAAACCTCGACAACGTCGACGACCAACTCAACGCCCTCGCCGACCGCCTGCGCAGCAACGGCAAGAAGCCGTACCTGGTGCCTATCGGCGGCTCCAATGCCCTCGGCGCGTTGGGTTACGTGCGCGCCGGGCTGGAGTTGGCCGCGCAGATTGAAGACAGCGGCATCCAATTCGCCGCGGTTGTGCTTGCCTCTGGCAGCGCCGGCACCCACAGCGGCCTGGCCCTGGCCTTGAGCGAAGCATTGCCGCAGTTGCCGGTGATCGGCATCACGGTGTCGCGCACCGAGCAAGCGCAATTACCCAAGGTGCAGGGCCTGGCCGAACGCACCGCCGAGTTGCTCGGTGTGGCTATTCCCGAAGCCTTTAAGGTGACCCTGTGGGACAAGTATTTCGGGCCGCGTTATGGCGAGCCAAACGCTGGCACCCTATCGGCGATCAAACTTTTGGCCAGCCAGGAAGGTCTGTTGCTGGACCCGGTGTATACCGGCAAGGCCATGGCCGGTTTGCTCGACGGCATCGGGCGCCAGCGCTTTGAAGAGGGGCCGATTATTTTCCTGCACACCGGTGGCGCGCCGGCGTTGTTTGCTTATGACTCAGTTTTCAACTGATTGAATACGGTCGATGTGGGAGCTGGCTTGCCTGCGATTGGGGTGGGTCAGCCAGAAACTTGGCACTGACACACTGCAATCGCAGGCAAGCCAGCTCCTACACAAGCCGCACATATTTCCAAAAAGAATATGAAATTGTATTTTTATTATTTTCAAGACTTAAAAACCCGTCTTAACATAGCGCCGAAGGCGAAGACGCGCTTCGCACTTTAGGGCAGGATACGACTACCGCGTCACCTGCTTCGCTCATCATAAAAACACAGGGGCTCTCCATGACTATTTCTGCATTTCGTCGCACGCTGTTGGTTGGCACTTTGGGCCTGGCGCTTGGCGCTGGCTGGCTGGGCCAGGCGGTTGCCGGCGAGCAGTTGAACACTATCAAGAAGGCCGGCGAGATCAAGATCGGCCTGGAAGGCACCTACCCTCCGTTCAGCTTCGTCGATGAAAGCGGCAAGCTCAGCGGTTTTGAAGTGGAACTGTCCGAGGCGCTGGCCAAGGAGCTGGGCGTGAAGGTCAAGCTGCAAGCCACGCCATGGGACGGCATCCTCGCCGCGCTGGAATCCAAGCGCCTGGACGCTGTGGTCAACCAGGTAACCATCTCCGAAGAGCGCAAGAAAAAATACGATTTCTCCAAGCCTTACACCGTGTCCGGCATCCAGGCGCTGGTGCTGAAAAAGAACGTCGACTCGATCAAGAAAGCCGACGACCTGGCCGGCAAGAAAGTCGGTGTGGGCCTGGGCACCAACTACGAACAATGGCTCAAGGACAACCAGCCTAAAGCTATTATCAAGACCTACAACGACGACCCGACCAAGTTCCAAGACCTGCGTATCGGCCGCATCGACGCCATCCTGATCGACCGCCTGGCCGCCCTGGAATACGCCAAGAAAGCCCCCGACACCGCCGCTGCCGGCGACGCCTTCTCCCGTCAGGAATCCGGTATCGCCCTGCGCAAAGGCGAGCCTGAATTGCTCGACGCGGTGAACAAGGCTCTGGACAAACTGCGCGCCGACGGCACCTTGAAGACGCTGTCCGAGAAGTACTTCAACGCTGACGTCACGCAATAATGGAAGCAGGTTTCCAACTCGCGCTGGACTCCGCGCCCTTTCTGCTCAAGGGCGCGTATTACACGGTAATCCTCAGTCTGGGCGGGATGTTTTTCGGCCTGCTGCTGGGCTTCGGCCTGGCCTTGATGCGCCTGTCGCGCTTCAAGCTCTTGAGCTGGACGGCCCGGGTCTACGTGTCGTTCTTTCGCGGCACGCCGTTGCTGGTGCAGCTGTTCCTGATCTACTACGGCTTGCCGCAAGTGGGCATCGAGCTGGACCCGATCCCGGCCGCCATGATCGGCTTTTCGCTGAACATGGCCGCCTATGCCTGTGAAATCCTGCGGGCCGCCATCGCCTCCATCGAGCGTGGCCAGTGGGAAGCCGCTGCCAGTATCGGTATGACCCGAGCGCAAACGTTGCGCCGGGCCATCCTGCCCCAGGCGATGCGCACGGCGTTGCCACCTTTGGGCAACAGCTTTATTTCGCTGGTCAAGGACACGGCGCTGGCCGCCACCATCCAGGTGCCCGAGCTGTTCCGCCAGGCCCAACTGGTGTCGGCACGTACCTTCGAAATCTTCACCATGTATCTGTCCGCGGCCCTGATCTACTGGATCCTGGCGAGCATCCTGGCGCATCTGCAAAATCGTCTGGAAGACCGGGTCAACCGGCATGACCTGGAGTCTTGAAGCATGATCGTGGTTGAAAAACTGACCAAACAATTCAATGGTCAGGTGGTGCTCAACGGCATCGACCTTGAGGTCAAGGAAGGCGAAGTGGTCGCCATCATCGGCCCCAGCGGTTCGGGCAAGACCACCTTCCTGCGCTGCCTGAACTTCCTCGAAGAGCCCACCAGCGGCCGTATCAAGGTGGGTGACATCGAGATCGACAGCAGCAGGCCGCTCAACCAGCAACAGGGCCTGGTGCGGCGTCTGCGTCAGCATGTGGGCTTCGTGTTCCAGAACTTCAATCTGTTCCCCCACCGTACCGCGCTGGAAAACGTCATCGAAGGCCCCATCGTGGTCAAGAAGATGCCACGGGAAGCGGCGGCCGAACTGGGGCGCACGCTGTTGGCCAGGGTCGGCCTGGCGGGCAAGGAAGCGTCTTACCCGAGGCGGCTGTCCGGCGGCCAGCAACAGCGTGTGGCGATTGCCCGCGCATTGGCCATGGAGCCGGAGGTGATCCTGTTCGACGAACCCACCTCGGCTCTCGACCCGGAACTGGTGGGCGAAGTATTGGCGACCATTCGCAGCCTCGCCGAAGAAAACCGCACCATGGTTATCGTCACCCACGAGATGAGCTTTGCCCGTGATGTAGCCAACCGGGTGATCTTTTTCGACAAGGGCGTGATCGTCGAACAGGGCGAAGCCAAGGCGCTGTTTGCCAACCCCAGGGAAGAACGTACCAAGCAATTCCTGAGCAAATTCCTCGCCCACTGACACCTCCCAATGTAGGAGCGAGCTTGCTCGCGAAGAACGTTAACGATAACGCGGTGAATCAGATTGACCGAGTTGCCTGGACGTTCTTCGCGAGCAAGCTCGCTCCTACAAGGGGTTGCAGGTTGAGCGCGTAAAAGCCCCCGTCGTAAGCGCCTTAAAATCCCCCGCCCCGTCAGACCCTTCTGAATTTCTCCAAACCCGCCGTTAAGCCCTTTGCCTCCATTGACGCTCCCTGGCCAACCCTCTTATCTAGCGCCTTGAGGATTGGATCCCATCCCGGCTACTGACTGAATCGTGCCTTTCGAACCCCCTTGCGCCTGTGCGTCGAGGCTTCGGAACGATTGCTGCTGGCTGCATCAAGGAGATTACTTATGACACACACTCAAACCCCGGCCACGCTCCGTGCCCCAAGGCTGCCCCAGGCTATTGGAAACGGCATCAGCGCCCTGGCGTCCGCCCATTTGCAGGTCGATATCTCGCCCTATCCGAGCATGGAAGAAGGTGACCTGATTGAACTGTTCTGGAACAACTGCTTTGCTGCCTCGCGTAAGGTGACGGCTTGCAAGATCGGCACCTATACCCACCTGTGCGTACCGCAGAGCTTTGTGCAGGATGGCCCGGCACGCGTCCATTATCAGGTCTTGCAGATCGGCCATGGCCCGATGCGCTCGGCGGTGACCCTGGTGCGGGTCAAGACCAGCTACCCCGGCGGTCAGCCTTCGCCGCGCCTGAACCCGGAGGGCAGCGATGAAAACCAGAACCTGGCGCCCGTGAACCTGCCCGAGACGATCCGCCGCCATGGCGTCAACAGCAGCCAGGTAAGGCGCGGCATTCCGCTGACCATCGAGCCTTACCTGAACATGAGCACGGGCGATGCCATCACCTTGCGCTGGGGCGATGTACGCCTGGACCTGCCCCGCATACAGGCCCAGGGCGTCGGCCTGGCGGTGCAGGTGTGGGTGCCGCCCCACATCATTGTCGAAGCCGGCGACGACTGCCGATTGGAGGTCACCTACTGCATTCTCGACCGCGTGGGTAACAACTCCCGCTGGGCGCCCGCCCGTACGCTGCGCATCGCCGCCTGCACACCTACTCCCTGCCCAGCCTCGCCCGCCCCGGGCTATCAACCGCGTCGCTTCGGCTCACCCTGTGAACCGGGGTGAGCCCTTCTATGCATATTCCTAAAAGTTAGTTTATTTAAATAATTAACACGCTTAGGGTATATGCACCGGACCACCGGACATTCCTGATTTTTCTGTTTATTTCATTGAATGCGAGGTCGGTATGGTCAGAATTACCCCGGTGCACAACGCCAGGGCATTGCGTGCAGCCAAGGAGCGGCGCTGATGTCTAACTTGGCTCTAACATCCCCCCAGAGTGATCTGGACGTAGCCCCCCTGCTGTTGCCCGCCACGGTGCTGCGCAACGACGCCCAGGCGCTGAGCGCCGCCCACGAGCTGGCCCAGGCTGCGCGTGCGCAGGCCGCCCAGCGCGACCAGCAACGCAAACTGCCCTGGGCGCAGCTCGAACAATTCACCCGCAGCGGCTTGGGCAGTATTTCCATTCCCCGTGAATACGGCGGCCCCCAGGTGTCGTTTGTGACCCTGGCCGAAGTCTTCGCGATCATCAGCGCGGCCGACCCGGCACTCGGGCAGATCCCGCAGAACCATTTCGGCATCTTGCACGTATTGCAGGGCACCGCCACCGAGCGTCAGAAAAAGCAGCTGTTCCAGAGCGTGCTCGACGGCTGGCGCATCGGCAACGGCGGACCGGAACGCGGCACCAAAAATACCCTTGAGCTCAAGGCGCGCCTCACGGCCGAAGGCGACGGTTACGTGCTCAGCGGCCAGAAGTTCTACTCCACAGGCGCGCTGTTCGCTCACTGGGTGGCAATCAAGGCCCTGAACGATGACGGCAAGCAGGTCATGGCCTTTGTACGTCGCGGCAGCGAAGGGCTGCGCATCGTTGATGATTGGTCCGGCTTTGGCCAACGCACTACCGCCAGCGGCACCGTCTTGCTTGACCGCGTGGCAGTGGACACGGAACTGGTCATCGACAACTGGCGCCTGGGCGAAAGCCCGAATATCCAGGGGGCCGTGTCGCAACTGATCCAGGCCGCCATAGACGCCGGCATCGCCCGGGGCGCCCTCGACGATGCCATCGCCTTCGTACGTGAGCGTTCGCGCCCGTGGATCGACGCCAAGGTCGAGCGAGCCAGCGACGACCTGTATGTGATCGCCGATATCGGCAAGCTGAAGATCGAACTGCACGCCGCCGAAGCCCTGCTGCGCAAGGCAGGCCAGGTGCTGGACCAGGTCAGCGCCGCGCCGATCACCGCGCAATCCGCCGCCCACGCCTCGATTGCCGTGGCCGAGGCCAAGGTGCTGACCACCGAAGTGGCGTTACAAGTCACCGAGAAGCTCTTCGAACTGGCCGGCAGCCGCGCCACCCTGGCCGAATTCAACCTTGACCGTCACTGGCGCAACGCCCGGGTGCACACCCTGCACGACCCGGTGCGCTGGAAGTACCACGCCATCGGCGCCTATCGACTCAACGGCACCTTGCCGGCTCGTCATTCCTGGATTTAACCAACCAGAACACTTTTTCCACGAGCTTCTGGAGAAACTCATGACCCTTTCTCACCCCGTCGCGGTCATCACCAGCGACGAACAAGCGCTTATTGTCGCCAGCGACCTTGCTGAAGACTTGCGCCGTGACAGCGCCCAACGCGACCGCGAACGCCGCCTGCCATTGCCCGAACTGGACGTGTTTTCCCGCTCTGGCCTGTGGGGCATCAGCGTGCCCAAGGCCTACGGCGGCGCGGGAGTGTCCAACGTCACCCTGGCCAAGGTCATCGCACTGATCGCCCAGGCCGACGGCTCGTTGGGCCAGATTCCGCAAAACCATTTCTATGCCCTCGAAGTACTGCGCGTGAACGGCAGCTCCGAACAGCAGCAACGCCTGTACGCCGAGGTATTGGCCGGCCAACGCTTTGGCAACGCCTTGGCGGAACTGGGCACCAAGACCGCCCATGACCGCATCACCAGCCTCACCCGCGACGGCGATGGTTTTCGCATCAGCGGGCGCAAGTTCTACGCCACCGGGGCGATCTATGCCCAGCGCATCCCCACCTCGGTGGTGGATGCAAACGGCGTGCAGCAACTGGCCTTCGTGCCGCGTGACAGCGCGGGCCTGACGGTGATCGACGACTGGAGCGGCTTCGGCCAGCGCACCACCGGCAGCGGTTCGGTGGTGTTCGACAACGTGTGGGTCGCGGCGCAAGACGTGGTGCCGTTCCAGAGCGCGTTCGAACGCCCGACCACCGTCGGCCCGCTGGCGCAGATTCTCCACGCAGCCATCGACACCGGCATCGCCCGCGCAGCCTTTGAGGACGCCTTGCATTTTGTGCGCACCAAGACCCGCCCGTGGATCGACGCCGGCAACGACAAAGCCACCGAAGACCCGCTGACACTCAAGAGCTTCGGCCACCTGAGCAGCCGCCTGCACGCCGCCGAAGCCTTGCTGGAGCGCGCAGGTGAATTCCTTAATCGCGCCCAGGCCGACAGCAATACCCAGACCGTCGCCGCAGCCTCCATCGCCGTCGCCGAAGTGCGCGCCCTGAGCACAGAGATTTCCCTGGCAGCCGGCAGCACCTTGTTCGAACTGGCCGGCAGCCAGGCGACCCTGGCCGAGCATGGCCTGGACCGCCACTGGCGCAACGCCCGGGTGCACACCCTGCACGACCCGGTGCGCTGGAAATACCATGCGGTCGGCAACTACTACCTCAACGATGAAAACCCGCCGCTGCGGGGGACCATCTGATGAGCAAAAAAAAGATCCTGCTCAATGCTTTCAACATGAACTGCATCGGGCACATCAATCACGGTTTGTGGGCTCATCCACGAGACAACTCGACCGAGTACAAGACCCTCGAATACTGGACTGAACTGGCGAAGATCCTGGAGCGCGGGTTGTTCGACGGTTTGTTCATCGCTGATATCGTCGGCGTGTATGACGTCTATCAGGACTCCATTGACGTGCCCCTCAAGGAGTCGATCCAGCTACCGGTCAACGACCCGCTGCTGCTGGTGTCGGCCATGGCCGCCGTCACCCAGCACCTTGGCTTCGGCCTTACCGCCAACCTCACCTACGAGCCGCCGTACCTGTTCGCCCGGCGCATGTCGACGCTGGATCATCTGAGCCGCGGCCGGGTGGGTTGGAACATTGTCACCGGCTACCTCGACAGCGCCGCCAAGGCCATGGGCCTCACCGAACAGGTCGAGCATGACCGGCGCTACGACCAGGCCGATGAATACCTGCAAGTGCTGTACAAGCTCTGGGAAGGCAGCTGGGAAGACGACGCGGTGCGCAACGATCGCCAGGCGCGGGTGTATGCGCAACCGGGCAAGGTGCACAAGGTTGCGCACCACGGCGAGTTCTATCAGGTGGAGGGTTATCACCTGTGCGAGCCATCGCCGCAGCGCACGCCGGTGCTGTTCCAGGCCGGCAGTTCCGAGCGCGGCTTGCTGTTCGCAGGGCAACATGCCGAGTGCGTGTTTATCAGCGGGCAGAACAAACCCGCGACCAAGCGCCAGGTGGACAAGGTGCGCGCCAGCGCGGTGGAGGCTGGGCGCAACCCGGATGACATCAAGGTGTTCATGGGCCTCAACGTGATCGTGGGCGCCACCGAAGAGCTGGCGTGGACCAAGCACGCCGAGTACCTGAGCTACGCCAGCGCGGAAGCCGGCGTGGCGCACTTCTCGGCCTCGACCGGGATCGATTTTGCCCAGTACGCGTTGGACGAACCGATTCAGTACGTCAAAAGCAACGCGATCCAGTCGGCCACCCAGAACCTGCAGAACAACGACTGGACCCGGCGCAAATTGCTTGAACAGCACGCCTTGGGCGGGCGCTATATCACCTTGGTGGGCTCGCCTGAACAGGTGGCCGATGAGCTGGAATCCTGGATCAGCGAAACCGGGCTGGATGGTTTCAACCTGACGCGCATTGTGACGCCGGAGAGCTATGTGGATTTCATTGAGCTGGTGATACCGGAGTTACAACGACGGGGCTCGTACAAGACCGAATATGCGCCGGGAACGCTGCGGGAAAAAGTCTTCCACGACACGGCCCGCTTACCCAAACAACACACCGGCTCTACCTACCGCCACGTTGTTTGATCGTTCCCACGCTCCGCGTGGGAATGCCTCTTGGACGCTCTGCGTTCGCTTTGGGGACGCGGAGCGTCCCTGGCTGCATTACCACGCGGAGCGTGGGAACGATCTCGCTATCTAAGACCTTATGACTGGAAAACCACTATGAAAAAGACATTCTTAAACCACCCAGTCAAAGCACTGGCCCTGGCCTTCGGCTTATTCAGCTCGGCGGTATTCGCCGCCGATGCCCCGCTGAAAGTCGGCACCACCGCCGCCTTCGCCATACCGCTGGAAGCCGCCGTAGAAGAGGCCGGCAAGCAGGGCCTGAAGGTCGAGCTGGTGGAGTTCACCGACTGGATCGCGCCCAACGTCAGCCTCGCCGCCGGCGATATTGACGTGAACTACTTTCAGCACATTCCCTTCCTGGAAAACGCCAAGGCCGCCGCCGGGTTTGACCTGGTGCCGTACGCGCCAGGGATCATCAACAACGTCGGGCTGTACTCGAAAAAGTACAAGAGCTTCAACGAGCTGCCCGCAGGCGCCAGCGTGGCGATTGCCAACGACCCGATCAACAGCGGTCGCGGCCTGCAACTGCTGGCCAAGGCCGGGCTGATCACCCTCAAGCCGGGTGTGGGCTACAAGGCCACCGAGGAAGACATCGTCGCCAACCCGAAAAACATCAAGATCCTGCAAGTGGAAGCCGTGCAACTGGTGCGCGCCTATGACGACGCCGATCTGGTGCAGGGCTACCCGGCGTATATCCGCCTGTCCAAGACCTTCGATGCCGAGTCGGCGCTGTTGTTCGACGGCCTCGACCACCCGGAATACGTGATTCAGTTCGTCATCCAGCCCAAAAGCAAAACCGACCCACGGGTGATCAAGTTCGTCGATATCTACCAGCACTCGCCTGTAGTGCGCGCTGCCCTGGACAAGTCCCTGGGCAAGCTCTACCAGGTCGGCTGGGAAGCTAAACCATGAGTGCCGCCAACGCCCGCTTGCGTGACCTGGAGCACGCGCCCAGCCACGCCGAACAGACTGAACTGCACCCGGACTTGAACCGCGCCCATGTGCGGTTCATCAACCTGGGCAAAACCTATGACGGCACGGTGCATGCGCTGCAAGGCATTGACCTGGCGATCCAGCGTGGCGAAGTGTTCGGCATCATCGGCCGCAGCGGCGCCGGCAAGTCGTCGCTGATCCGCACCATCAACCGTCTGGAACAACCCAGCAGCGGACGGGTGCTGATCGACCAGGTAGACATCGGCGGCTTCGATGAAGACCACCTGGTGGCGCTGCGCCGACGCATCGGCATGATCTTCCAGCACTTCAACCTGATGTCGGCCAAGACCGTGTGGCAGAACGTCGAGTTGCCGCTCAAGGTCGCCGGTGTGTCCCAGGCACAACGCGCGCGAAAGGTGCATGAACTGCTGGAACTGGTAGGCCTGCAAGACAAACACAAGGCGTACCCGGCGCAGCTGTCCGGCGGGCAGCAACAACGCGTCGGCATCGCCCGCGCGCTGGTGCACGACCCCGAGATTCTGCTGTGCGACGAAGCCACTTCGGCCCTCGACCCGGAGACCACCCAGTCGATCCTCGGCCTGCTGCGCGAGATCAACCAGCGCCTGGGCCTGACCATCGTGCTGATCACCCATGAGATGGCGGTGATCCGCGACATCTGCGACCGCGTGGTGGTGCTGGAGCACGGGCGTATCGTCGAGCAAGGGCCGGTATGGCAGGTGTTTGGTGATCCGCAACATGAGATCAGCAAGACCCTGCTCGCACCACTGCAACACGGTTTGCCGCCAGAGTTGCAACGCCGCCTGCAACCCTCGCCCGCCTCGGCCGACGCCGCGCTGGTGCTGCGCTTGCAGTTCACCGGCAGCGATACCCTGGAGCCAGACCTCGCGGCGCTGTTCAGTGCCCTCGGCGGCCGCGTGCGTTTACTGCATGGGGGCGTGGAACGCATCCAGGGGCATGCCTTGGGGCAACTGCTGCTGGCAGTGAATGCATCGCCGCACAACGGCGAAGAGCTGCGCAAACGTGCGGCCAATTGGGCACAACAGGTGGAGGTGCTGGGCTATGTGGTTTGATCGTTTAGTGCAGGGCGCCATCGACACCTTGTTGATGGTGGGGGTGTCGTCGCTGATCGCGCTGCTGGTGGGCATCCCGCTGGCAGTGTTCCTAGTCACCAGTGACAAGGGCGGCATCTACCAGGCACCGGCCCTTAACCGCGTGCTGGGAGCGTTCGTGAATCTGTTCCGCTCCATACCGTTCCTGATCCTGATGGTGGCGCTCATCCCGTTCACGCGCCTGATCGTCGGCACCACCTATGGCGTCTGGGCGGCAGTGGTACCGCTGACCATCGCCGCCACACCGTTCTTTGCACGCATTGCTGAAGTGAGCCTGCGCGAGGTCGACCATGGCCTGATCGAAGCCGCTCAGGCCATGGGTTGCCGCCGCTGGCACATCATCTGGCATGTGCTGTTGCCAGAGGCGCTGCCCGGCATCGTCGGCGGCTTCACCATCACCCTGGTGACCATGATCAACTCATCGGCCATGGCCGGGGCGATCGGTGCCGGTGGCCTGGGCGATATTGCCTACCGCTACGGCTACCAGCGCTTCGATACGCAGATCATGCTCACGGTGATTGTGCTGCTGGTGGTGCTGGTGGCGGTGATCCAACTGAGCGGGGACCGATTGGCGCGGGTATTGAACAAGCGCTGAGTGCGCGTTCATACCTGTCAACTATGACAGTTGTTGGCCATGTTCTTTGTATATCTAATCAGACCGTGAATGTTTCCCCAAGGACGGACTGATGATCAAAACACACCTAATGAAAATCGCGGGCAGCCTGTTGGCGAGTGTACTTGCATTGACAGCCAATGCTGCCCACTACGTCAAATTGGGGCCTATGGCTGGGCAGTGCGAAACCACCAGCATCAACGACAACGCTATTGCTGTCGGCAACTGCTCGCCGCCCGATTCCAGCGCTAACAATGCGCCTTGGGTGGTAAACCTGAACACACCGAACGCACAGCTAGCACTGAAACCACTGGTGGAAACTCAGCCCTGCTACGCAAGTGCTGTCTCCAACGGTGGCTGGATTGCTGGCATCTGCAAGAACGCTAACAATGTCGATACCGCCGTGATCTGGAACGTGACTACCCCGACAAGCACTCCTACAGCGCTCGCTCCGCTTCCTGGCACACTACTGCGTGCTGCAGATGTACGGACCACCGTCAACGCGTTCAACCAGCGCGGCGATATGCTCGGATCAAGCATCAGCAGCGACGGCAAAGAGTACTCCACAGTTGTGTGGCTTGCCGGAACTGGCACGCCTATGCGCGTTTTTTCGTCGCTACTCGGGTTGGCAGGGTACAACGACGCATGCACTCCTCAGGACATAAACAACACGCTTACGAGCAACTATCCGGGGATTGCCCTGAACTGCCCGGGCAGCAACGGCACTACCGTTCCCAAGTTAGCTCAAGCGAATGCCACCGGTTATACCGTGACACCCTTGCCCCTCGCTACCGGGGCCAACCATTGCGTGGTCACTGGCCTCAATAACGCCCTACAATCCATAGGCTTTTGCGAGTATCCCAACACCAATGCCAACCCGGCCCGAACAGCAGCCTGGAATACACCCACGTCGGCTCCGCTGACTCTGAATCTGGCAATCGGAACCATGAACTATGGACGCGCAATCAATAACAACGGAATTGCCCTGGTAGAGCGCAAGGATAACGACGGCAGGACCAGCTATTTCACGTGGATTCCTCCTGCCGGAATATTTGGTATCCAGCTGATTGAGCCTCCACCGAACACATGGACCCAGGCATTCAGCATTGCTGACAACAACACGGTGGCTCTGAACAGGACTAATGATGCTCAGTACACAGTCGGATGTATCTGGCATCCTGCTTCCGGTGAAATTCCTGCCAAATACAGCTGCCTTGAAGCAATTGACGGTGGCCGAAACAGTGCGCTCAAGGCCGTTTCCCAAAGCGGGAATTATGCCGCTGGTCAGAACGTTGATAGCGAGCAGGACGTTCAAGCTGTGGCGGTAAAACTTTACTGAAAGGGATGCTTACGAGCTCAAACACCATTTAATACTCGACACATTCGACCTAGGAGATTCAGCACATGCCAAACCTCATGACTTCCAGCGGCTTCGTGTCGGCCGTCCTCGTGCTGTTCGCTACCGTAAACGAAAATGCAGCAGCCACTCCCATTTCTTCTGCACCGACATTCGTTGTGCCACAGAACTTCGCAATCACTGTCCGAGCCGCGGAAAACGGTTTTTCTTGGATCAGCTCTCGAACCGATAACCGTTCGATGCAGGAAGTGAGAGCAGTGGGCTCCGCCCGCCTGGAAACCCGCTAGCTCACGGGCACTCATCCAGTTGGGCAACGCTGGCGCGGGGCACGAAGGTGATGGTTTTTTCCTTGGCCTGCCAGGGCCGCACGATGTAGCTGCCATCCGAGTCGGCCATTACCCGCAGTTTTACGCTGCGCTTGGGGTTGTCGGCGTCGACCAGCGCGCCGAGAACCTTGGCGTCTGCCGCCCAGGTCATCAACGTACAAACCCGCCCTCCCGAGGCGGAGCCTTGCAGCGGCAGGCCGCCCAACTTGGCCCCACTCGCCGGGATCAGCCCGAGTAAAACGATGAGCGCAAAGGCCACCAACGAGGCGAACGCCACCGGGTTTTTCTGAACGCGCATGCGCACCACCAGGCAGGCGGCGCTCCCCTGGATCAGAAATAGCACGGCCATTTCGGCGGCCATGAACGGCGCAAAGAACACGGCGCTGTCGGAGTACTCGCTGAAGGCGCGGGAGACCGGCACCGTCACCATCAGAATGACCACCATTTGAATGGCCCCGGCGCCAGCACTGGCCAGCCAGAACTCGCCGGACAACTCACGCAGGGCAACATGGGCGGGCCGGGCACGAATGATGATGCCGACATAGGCCACTACCGCCGCCATGATCGCCACGATCCAACCGAGCGTCAGCAAAAGCCCACTTTCGGCGTTCACGGACAGGTATACGGCGGACATCCAGAACACAAACATCACCAACAGGCTGGCCCCCCAATGTCCCAGTAACCTCCTGTGCTGGGCCGTCTCTTGCGGCGACTGCGGGCTGAGATTGAGTTGATCACTCAGACGCACACCTGTGCCGTTCAGGCGCGTGAACAAGATGAACGTGGGCACCAGGATCGATGCGCCCATCATGCCGATCACAAATACCAACATGGCGAACATCGCTGGCAATGCGGTGAACGCCGACGCCGACAAGATACTCAGCGGCACCTTTTCCATCTGGATGTACTGGTACAGGTACAGGCCTGCCACCGAGAGAATCCCCACCGTCAGCGGCCAGGCACGCTCATTGAGCCAGAACAGCCCATTGCTTAATCTCGTGGCGTATTGGTCGACCTTGTTCGGTGCGGTGTCGTTGCCAACGGGTGAACGTTTTTCCTCTTCCATGGATGTATAGCCCTCTGCAAATGAGGGCCGAATCTTACCCACAATTCCCCGTGGCGGTCTGTCGGATGCGCACACTGCGAACGCCATGAAGCGCCCTACAGCGGATACACGGTTTTCAACTCAAGAGTGGGCCAGGGTATAGTCCCGTTACTTCAGCCGCAGCCGTGCGCCATGCCATGAAACTTGCTCCCGACGACCTCAATCAGATCACCGCCACCACCTTGGGCCATTACAACAAGGTGGCCGAAGACTTCCGTGAAGGCACCCGCGATCACGATGTGAGCCAGAACATCGACGCGCTGCTGCGGCATATCCAGGGCACGCTGCCGTTTACCGTGCTGGATTTCGGCTGTGGGCCAGGGCGGGATTTGCAGACGTTTACGCGCATGGGGCATATCGCCGTGGGCCTGGATGGCTCCGAGCGTTTTGCGCAGATGGCCCGCGAAGACAGCGGCTGTGAGGTGCTGCAGCAGGACTTTCTCAAGCTGGACCTGCCCGCTGCGCGCTTTGACGGGGTGTTTGCCAATGCGGTGCTGTTTCATATTCCCAAGCAGGAACTGCCGCGCGTGCTCAAAGAACTGCATGGCGCGTTGAAACCTGGAGGCGTGCTGTTCAGCTCCAACCCTCGGGGCGAGAACCAAGAGGGCTGGAATGGGCCGCGGTATGGGTCTTATCACGATCTGGAGGCGTGGCGAGCCTTGCTGACCGAGGCCGGGTTTGAAGAGCTGGAGCACTACTACCGGCCGGCCGGGTTACCGCGGGAGCAGCAGCCTTGGTTGGCGAGTGTATGGCGCAAGCCTGCCTGATCAGCGAGCCAGTGAGAGACCATCCACAAAGACTTCACGAATGTCTTTCACTCCACCTGCAAACACCAGCGCGGCATAAGGTTCCTGCCAGGGAGTGAAGCTACCTGGGTCCACCAGGAGCATGTCAGCACGTTTACCCAACTTGAGACTGCCCAGCTTGTCCTCCACCCCCAGCACCTCGGCGCTGCCCAGCGTGTGCATGCGCATCACTTCATAGGCTTGCATCGCGGCCGCCCGTTGATGGACGGCGCGCACCTGATACAAGCCCATGCGCATATTCTCGAAGGGATCCGCTCGGTCGGCACTGGCTTCGCCATCCACGCCCATGCCCACTTTCATGCCCGCGGCGCGATAAGCCAGCACATCCGCCATCCCGGACCCCAGGCGACCGTTAGACATCGGATTCCAGACCATGGCGACACCCGCCTTGGCCGCCGCAGCAGTCAGCTCGGGTGTGGAGTGAATGAAGTGGCCAAAGATCAAGCGCGGCCCGATGATACCCGCCTGTTCAAGTACCGGATAACGGGCGCGCTCCCCCGCGGAATCTGCTACGGACTCAAGATAGTGCTGCTGGTTGCCCAAAGAAAACTCATGCATCAGGTCGCCTTCAACCTGGGCCTGCCCGACCGCAGCGTCGACGAACCCAGCGCCGCCGGCAAGCATCGTGCCCAGATAACGCCCTGATTCAGATTGCGCGTCGGCCCACATCAGGAATGCCGCAGTACGCTCACGGGCCATGGCGGGAGTCCAGCTTTCGCTGATGGTGCGTACATTGAACCCGTGTATCACACGCCCCCCCGCGTCGAGCGCGCCGCGCAGTTGTTGGCGGTCCACTTCGCCGCTGCGGTCCGCCCCGGTATAGGTAAAGTTGAACATCGTGGTAATACCGTTGCGCAGGGACTGGCTCGCACCGCGCCGGGTCAGTTGATAGAGCTGCGCGGCGTCCAGCTTTGGCGCTTCAACGCCGTAAAGCCGGGCAAGCCAACCTTCAAGGTTTTCATTCGCGGCAATCCCGTAGAACCCGCTTTGCCACAGGTGGCTGTGCGCCGACACAAACCCCGGCATCACCCATTGCCCCCTTGCATCAATACGGCGTTGCGCCACTAACCCGGGGGGCGCTTTGCCGGCGGCCAATCCGCTGATGGCGCCGGCCTGATCCACCAGCAGGTAGCCCATGAACGGACGGGGCTGGTCCGGCTCCATGGTAAAGATGTAGGCGTTCTCGATCAGAAGCCGTGGGCCAGCCTGAGGAGACTCGTGCTGGCACGCGATGACAATCAGCAAGCAAAATGCCAACAACGCAGATTTGATATACATGAGGATGACTCCCTTCCTGACCGGCAAGGGTGCCCTCGCTCAATGTAGAGGGTTGCCGGCGCGATACTGCATTACGTTGTCGCCTGCCTCGAACGCGGTAATGCTGTATTCATCAAGGGTGGCCCCAGCGATCTCACGGATTTGCCCAGAGAAGTTGGCAACCAGCCGAGTACCATCGGCAAACGTGGTTTGTTGCACCTGCCGGTCATCGCTCAACCAGCGAAAATCGATCATCGCCTGAGTAGCCAGACGCTGGTGTAGCGCACGGAAAAAGGCATCCTGGCGTTGTATCACCGGCAAGCGCTGTTTGAGTGTAGCTGTGCTCAGGTGATACAGCGGCGGCACGTTATAGAGCAGTTGGGTCAACTCGTTCTCGACCTGCACATTGCTCAGCTTGAGGCTGTCGAACAGCCAATGATGGGTGGTGATCACCGAGCCGTGGAACACCGCCTGATACAACGGCAGGCGCATCGTCGGCTCGAAATACACGGTGCGAAACGGCTCCTTCAACGGCACCGATTTGAAGAACACCGCCGGTTGCTCCGTGGGGTACCAGTTGCCGACGAAGTACGGCGACTGTTGGTCCTTGGTCATCTCAGGATCCCCCCAGCCGATCACCGGGGTCTGCATGCCGTGGGCAAACAGGATGCCCTGGGCGGTGATGGCGTTGCCGTCTTCGGAGCCGGTGACCAGCTTGGGCACGGTGTTTATCCAGCGGGAGGCTTCGATATTGCCTTCGGCGTTTTGCGCCTGGGTCATGCTGGCGTCGCTGCGGTAACTGTCGAACAGCATGCTGGTGGCGTAGGCATCGAGAAACCAGGCGTTGAAACCAGCTTTGGCTTGTACCGCTTTCACCCGCGCCTCCAGCAAAGGCCGTACACAACGCGGGTCGGTGTAGTGGCCGGACTTCTGGAAGCCGGTTTTCAGCTTGCCGTCTTTCAGCACGATCGCGCAGTCGCGATAGGCCTTGGCGCCCAGGTGGGCGGTGGTCCAATCGGGGTTTTCCGTGGCGGACAGGGCCGTTTCATAGGAGTCGTAAGGCGCCATCAGAAAACCGGCATCCACCCCCGCGCGAATCGCTTCGGGATGCCAGAGGCCACCCTCCCAACCTTCGCCCAAGGTCAGCAACAGACGCTGCAGCCCGGCGTCGCGCAGGGCTTGAATGGTGCTACTGCCCCAAGTTTGCGGGCTATCACTCAAGGCCCCCGCAAAGTCCACGGCCAGTTCACTGCGCAGCTCACCATAGCGAGCGGCAAGGCGGGTCATGTCGGGATCTTCCACCTGCCAGGCCTGCCGGGCCTTGGTGTTGATCGCCGCGTTGAGGCCGCGCAGCAGCACGGTTTGCTCATAGCGATTCAAGGGAGTGGACTGCGCCAGCAGCTGTGCGCTCTCTTTGTCCATCAGCGTCTTGAGTTCATGGCTGCGCAGCCGTTTGATCAGTTTCGGCCAATCACGCACATCACCCAAAGCCAGCAGGCCGTTGTCCCAGAGGTACACATGGCTTGCGCCCAGCAGCTTCTGGGCTTCAGGCGTCTGCCGCAGTTTGTCCGCCAACGGTTCATAGCGGCCCTGCTCCACCAGCCACTGGCGGTAGCGCTTGGCGCCAGCCAACGGATCGGCATCGCCCAAGGACAGGCGCAGTGTCATCGGCGCGTCGGGCGCCAGCGGGGTGAATTCGTGGGAAGCTGAGAGGGCCAGGCCGTTGCCGTCGGCTTGCCATTGCAGGCGGTTGTTGTAGGGGTTGGTCAATAGCCAGTTCAAGGTGAAGCCAGCGTGATCCACGCCCCACAGCGGCAGGCTCAGGTCCTGGGTGGTATTGAACTCGCCCCGCTCCAGCAGAAACGCGTTCCAGATGGCATTGCCGGCAGGCACGTAATGCCCCTCGGCCAAGGGCCAGATCAACCCTCGTCCCATGGCCTCGGCGGGCTGGCGCAGCAGGGCCAGCTCACCGGGCTCACGGGCGTTGATGGTCAGGGCCAGGTCGCGCTGTTGCAGGCGGGCGCTCAGGCGATAGGCGCCGTTGTCCCATTGCCAAGTGGCCTGGTCAGGGGTGATCCGCAATTGGCTGACGGCATGCGCAGCCACACCGCTGGAGGCCTGCACCGAGGCTTGGCCCGCAGGTGTCACGCGCAGCGCCAGGGTGGCGGGGTCGAGCTCGACACGCCATAAAGCGTTTTCCAGTACGGTGGCGGCGAAGGTGGGCGGCGCAAGGAGCAACGCGCAGAGCAGCAAGGTGAAACGCAGGCACTGCATGAGGATCGACCTGGGTTTGGAATAAGGACCAGAGGGTACAACATGCAATGGTCAGCCAGGGCGACGTTGGGATTTTTCAGAAGCTTCACACAGCCTCAGTCAGTTAAGGCTTTTTTGTAGGAGCGAGCTTGCTCGCGAAAAACTCACAGGCGCCGCGTTTACTCAGGAAGCACGCGTTATCGTTGACGTTTTTCGCGAGCGAGCTCGCTCCTACAGAAGGGGGGCTGCGCTTAACTGGCAGCCCCTCTCTCAGTGTTAATCCTGTTTCGGCTCGCGGATCTTGTACCAGGCCACATACAGCGCCGGCAGAAACAGCAACGTGAGCAATGTCGCAATGATGATCCCACCAATCATCGCGTAAGCCATCGGCCCCCAAAACACCTCCCGTGCGATCGGGATCATGCCCAGGCTCGCCGCCGCAGCAGTCAGCAGAATCGGTCGACGCCGGTGTTCGGTCGCCTCCACCACCGCATCCCACGGCGTGTAGCCGGCCTCTTCGTATTCGTGGATCTGAGTGACCAGAATCACCGAGTTGCGGATGATGATGCCGATCAGCGCCAGAATCCCCAGGATCGCCACAAAGCCCATGGGCGTGCCCGTGGGGATCAACGCCAGTACCACGCCGATCAGCCCCAGTGGCGCGACACTCGCCACCAGGAACATCTTCTGCACGCTGTGCAACTGGATCATCAGGAAGGTGGCCATCAGGAACAGCATCAACGGCACCACCTTGGCGATAGGCCCCTGAGCCTTGCCACTTTCTTCCACGGTACCGCCGGTGGCGACTTTGTAGCCCACCG
Source organism: Pseudomonas sp. B2021 (assembly GCF_018135665.1). Lineage (NCBI taxonomy): Bacteria > Pseudomonadati > Pseudomonadota > Gammaproteobacteria > Pseudomonadales > Pseudomonadaceae > Pseudomonas > Pseudomonas sp. B2021. Next base: position 436,720 of record NZ_SMOF01000001.1, on the reverse strand, counting down.
GCAAGCCTTCGCTGAATTTCTCGATGGTCGGCGCCAACTGCTTGACCAGGTCGGTCGGCTGCATTTCATCGCGCACGGCGGCCTTGATGGTGATGGTCGGCTTGCGGTCGCGGCGCCACACCAGCGGCTGCTCCAGCTCGTAACGCACGGTGGCGAACGCCAGCAGTGGAATCGAGGTGCCGTTGGGCGTGACGATCTGCAGGTTCTGCAAGGTCTCCGGGGTGCCCCGCTCGGCATCTTCGGCGCGGCCGACCACGTTGATCAGGTAGATATCGTCGTGCACCTGGGTCACCGCCGCGCCGCTGACCACGCTGTTCATCAACTGCGCCACGTCTTCCGACGACAGCCCCAATTGCCGCGCCTTGTCTTGGGCGATGTCCACCCGCAGCACTTTGCCCGGCTCGTTCCAGTCGTAGATGATCTCGCCCAAATGGGTGTTCTGGTCGAGCAAGGTCGCCAGTTCAATGGCGTGCTTGCGCACCTGGTCGATGTCTTTGCCAGACACACGGTACTGGATCGGCCGCCCTACCGGCGGGCCCATTTCCAGCGGCTGCACGTAGCTGCCGATACCGACAAAATCATCGCGCAGGCGCTGTTGCAGGCGGGCGATCAGGGCGCCACGCTCTTCCAGGCCCTTGCTCACAATCACCAGTTGCGCGTAGTAGGGATTTTCCAGCTGCTGGTCCAGCGGCAGGTAGAAACGAATCGCGCCCTGGCCGATGTAGGTGCTCCAACGGGCGATGTCCGGGTCGTCCTTGATGATCGCCTCGAGGCGGTCGACGGCCTTGCGCGTCTCGTTGATCGAGGCGTTTTGCGGCAGGTTCAGGTCGACGAGGATTTCCGGGCGGTCCGACGACGGGAAGAATTGGTTCTGCACAAACTGCATGGAAAACACCGAGGCCACGAACAGCGCCACGGTGATGCCAATCGCCCACCAGCGGTTGCGCATGGCCCACAGCATGCCGCCATTGAAGGCCCGGCCAATGCGCCCTGGCTCGGCGTTGTGCGGTTTCACATTGGCGCTGAGGATATGCACGCCGATCACCGGCGCAAACAGCACCGCCACCACCCACGACACCAGCATTGCCACGGCAATCACCGCGAATAGAGTAAAGGTGTACTCGCCCGCCGAACTGGCGTTGAGGCCAATCGGCACGAAGCCGGCCACGGTCACCAGGGTGCCGGTGAGCATCGGGAACGCCGTGGAGGTATAGGCGTAAGTCGCCGCCTGTTCCTTGGTTTCGCCTTTTTCCAGGCGCGTGATCATCATCTCCACGGTGATCATCGCGTCATCCACCAACAGGCCGAGGGCGATGATCAACGCGCCCAGCGACACACGCTGCATGGTGATGCCGCTGTATTCCATGAACACAAATACCAGCGCCAGCACCAACGGGATCGAGCACGCCACCACCAACCCGGCGCGCATGCCGAGGCTGATAAAGCTCACCACCAGCACGATGATCACCGCCTCGAACAATGCGCTGGTGAAGCCGCCGACGGCCTCCTCCACCACTTCGGCCTGATCGGACACCTTGTGCACGCCGACGCCCACCGGCAGGTCGGCGGTCAGCTCGTCCATGCGCCCGTGCAGGGCCTTGCCGAACGACTGGATATTGCCGCCCTTCTGCATGGCGATGGCCAAGCCAATCGCCGGTTTGCCGTTGAAGCGGAACATCGGCCGCGCCGGGTCCACATAACCACGGCTGATGTCGGCAATATCCGCCAGCCGGTAGAAACGGTCATTGAGGCGCAGGTTGACGTTGGCCAGGTCTTTCTCCGAGGCGAACTGCCCGGAGGTGCGCACGGAGATGCGTTCGGGCCCTGCCTCGATCACCCCGGCCGGGGTCACGGCGTTTTGCGATTGCAGGCTTTGCACGACCTGGCGCTGATCAATCCCCAGCGCCGCGAGTTTGCGCGTGGAGAAATTCAGGTAAATCACTTCGTCTTGCTGGCCGATCATCTCGACCTTGCCCAGCCCCGGTACCGAACGGATTTCGGCGCGCACCTGCTCCACGTAGTCACGCAACTGGCGCATCGACAGGCCATCGCCGGTAAAGGCATACACCGAGCCGAACACGTCACCGAATTCATCGTTGAACGACGGCCCCTGCAAGCCCTGGGGGAAGGTGCCGCGAATGTCATCGATCTTCTTGCGAACCTGGTACCAGATTTCCGGAATGGCCTTGGCGCTGGTGGTGTCCTTGAGGAACACGAACACCGTGGACTCGCCGGGCCGGGTGTAGCTTTTCACGTAGTCGAGGGAGTCGAGTTCCTCGAGTTTTTTCTCGATGCGGTCGGTGACCTGCTTGAGGGTTTCTTCCTGGGTCGCGCCCGGCCAGCGGGTCTGGATGACCATGGTCTTGATGGTGAACGACGGGTCTTCTTCACGGCCCAGGTTCATGTACGAGAACACGCCCATCAGCAGCGCGACGAACATCAGGTACCAGACGAAGGACTGATGCTTGAGGGCCCAGTCGGATAAGTTGAAGCTCCCTTTCATCGCGGGCTGTCCTCGTCGATTTTGACTTTTTGCCCGGGTTTCAGGCTGTTCACGCCGGCGGTGACAATGCGCTCGCCGGGTTTGACGCTGCCATTGAGCAAGGCGCTGTGAGCATCACGACTGATGACCGTGACCTCGCGGGGTTGTACGGTCTGGCTCTGGGTATCGAGCAGCCAGATACGGGTCTTGCCGTCGACTTCCTGCAAGGCGCTCAGGGGCAGTTCGATGCGCGGGGCGATGGCGGTGCTCAAAGTCACGCTGATTGCCGTGCCCAGGCGGAACGCGGGCGGGGTTTCGGCCAGGCTCAGGCGTGCGCGACGGGTGCGCGTGGCGCTTTGGGCCTGAGGCTCGATCTCACGCACCACGGCGGTGGTGTGCACGCTGGGGTCCAATTGCCCGGCGACCAGGAACACCACATCGGCAGGCAGACGTTCAGCCAGGCCGGCGGGCAAGTCGATCACGGCTTCCTTGATGTCCGGACGGGCCAGGGTCACCACCTGCTGGCCGGCGCTGACCACCTGGCCGGCCTCGGCATTCCAGGCGGTGACGATGCCGGCGTGGTCGGTGCGCAGTTCGGCGTAGTTGAGCTGGTCCTTGGCTTGATTGACCGAGGCGCGGGCCTGGTCGAGGGTCGCCTGGGTGGTTTTCAGGTCGGTCTGGGCCACATCCAATTGAGCCTGTGCGCCGACGCCACGGTTGAACAGTTCCTGTTGCCGCCGAGCGTTGGCCTGGGCGTTGATGAACTGCGCCTGTACCCGCGCCAGGTCGCCCTGGGCGGCACGTAATTGGTTCTGCTGGTCGGTGGGGTCAAGCACGGCGAGCACGGCGCCTTTCTGCACTTCGGCGCCGACATCCACGGCGCGACGGGCGATGCGGCCAGGCACGCGGAAACCCAGGTTGCTTTCATAGCGGGCCTGGATGGTGCCGGCGAAACGACCGAGGTTTTCCTGATCTTCAGCCTTCACTTCCATGGACAGCACGGGCCGTATGGGTTCGGGCGGCGCCTCTTCCTTGGAGCAGGCCACCAGCAACAGGCTGACGGCGACAATGAGCGTCAGTTGCTTCATGGCTGCGCTCCGGGTTGGGCGATCTCGACGACCATGCCGGGGTGCAGCAATTGCCCACCGGCTATCACGACTTTTTCACCGCCGTTGAGGCCCTCGCCGATGATCACTTTGCCGGTGAGGTAGCGCGCCACGGTGACCTTGTGCAACTGCGCCTTGCCCTCGCCGTCCACCAGCCATACGGCTGGCTCGTTGAGGTCTTTGGTCAGGGCCGACCAGGGCAGCTCGATGCTCGCCTTGGCCGGGCCATTGGCGGTGGCGCTGACCACCGAGCCCAGCTCCATGCCCTTAGGCAGGCTTTGCAGGGCGATCTTCACTTGCACGGTGCCGGTATTGGCGGCCACGGCGGGCGTGACTTCGCGGACTTTGCCCACGGCCTTGATGCTCGGGTTGTCCAGCAGGCTGACGGTAATCGGCGCGTCGGGCGGCGGCTCAACCAGCAAGGACTCATACACGTTGAACACGGCGTCACGCTCGCCATCGCGGGCCAGGCTGAAGATCGGCACGGTGGCTTGTACCACTTGGCCGACTTCGGCCTGGCGCGCCGTGATGATCCCCGGCGCATCGGCGATCAACGCGGTGTAGCCCAATTGTTCGCGGGCATTGGCCAACTGCGCCTGGGCAGCGGCCAGGGCACTTTGACTGCTGCGCAGCGCGGCCTGGGCGGCGTCGTATTCGCTGCGGCTGGTATAACCTTTGGGCAAGAGTTTTTCCTGGCGCACGAAGGCGGCGGCGGTCTGCTTGACCCGCGCCTGTTCAGCCACAACCTGAGCCTGGGCGGAATCGACATTGGTTTGCAGGTCCTTGGGGTCGAGCTTGGCCAGCACTTGCCTGGCCGTTACTCGGTCGCCCACGTCGACCATGCGCTGGATGATCTTGCCTCCCACGCGAAAGGACAGATCGGTTTGCACCCGCGCCTGGATATCACCGGTCAACGTGACCGCCGCGGCAAAATCCGCCGACTGCACCGTTTGCACGAACACCCGTGAATGCTGCTTGGGCTCGGCCTTGTCTTGGCCACAGCCACTGAGCAGCGCCAGGAGGCCAAGGCTGAAAATAAATGTCGAGGTGCGACCGCCCATGCAGGCTCCTTTTGCGTGATGCCGACGTTCAAGTGTGTATGCGACTGTGAGCTTAGATCAGGGTTCCTTATCTGCATGGAGGATCCCATACTCCAATGGTTCCCACGCTGACTAAATACACATGCTTAAAACCCTCGCGGTGGCCAATTACCGCTCGATCAACAAATTGGTGGTGCCCCTGGACCGGCTGAACCTGGTGACTGGGCCCAATGGCAGCGGCAAGTCCAACCTGTATCGCGCCCTGCGCCTGTTGGCCGAAACCGCCCAGGGCGGGGTGATCAATGCGCTGGCCCGTGAAGGCGGGCTGGATTCCACATTCTGGGCCGGGCCGGAAAACATCAGCCGGCGCATGCGCAATGGCGAAGTACCGGTGGAGGCCGTGGTCGCCCAAGATGTCAAACGCTTGCGCCTGGGCTTTGCCGGGGAGGACTTCAGCTACGCCATCTCCCTGGGCATGCCCATCCCGGTTCCCGGCAGCGAGTTCAAACTGGACCCGGAGATTAAAAAGGAATGTATCTGGGCCGGCCCCCTCTACCGCCCGGCCAGCCTGTTGGTGCAGCGTTCGGGCCCGATGGTACGCGCCCGTGATGGCCGCGCCTGGGACGTACTGGCCCAGCACACGCCCAACTATCACAGCCTGTTCGATCAGGTCGGCAGCCTGCGCGGTTCGCCGGAAGTGTTGCTGCTGCGCGAAAGCATCCGTGGCTGGCGTTTTTATGATCACTTTCGCAGCGATGTGGATGCGCCGGTACGCCAGCCGCAATTAGGCACGCGCACGCCGGTGCTGCATCACGACGGTCGGGATCTGGCGGCCGCGTTACAGACGATTCGCGAAGTGGGCGATGTCGAGGCGTTGCAGCACGCGGTCAGTGATGCCTTCCCCGGCGCACGGTTGCATATCGAACCCTTGCAGGGCGGACGCTTTGCCATTGAGTTCTATCAAGAAGGCTTACTGCGCCCGTTGTCGGCGGCGGAGCTGTCGGACGGCACCCTGCGCTACCTGCTGCTGATCGCCGCGCTGCTGACGCCAAGGCCACCGACCATGATGGTGCTGAACGAGCCGGAGACCAGCCTGCACCCGGACTTGTTGCCAGCACTGGCGCGCTTGATTATCCAGGCCTCGAAACAGTGCCAGGTGTGGGTGGTGAGCCATGCCAGCCGGTTGATTGCGGCGTTGCAGCAGGATGAGGAATGTAATTCGATTGTGTTGGAGAAGGTGATGGGGGAAACGCGGGTCGCGGGGCAAGGGATGCTGGATGCGCCGGCCTGGCACTGGCCGGAGTAGGCGTTGCCTGCACCGGCCTCATCGGGGGCAAGCCCCCTCCCACATTTTGATGTGTGAATACATTCAAAGGTGGGAGCTGGCTTGCCTGCGATAGCTATCTCAGCCCTGCCACTTACCGCCTTCCACAATCACACTCTCAGGCTTGGTGTCATCGCTCAGCTCTTTACGCACATATTGGTCATAGAGCTTGAGTAGGAATTTCTCCTCGCCCAACTTTGCCAGCTCGGCATTCACCCAGTCACGCAGCTCGGTATTGCCCTTCTTCACCGCCGGGGCAATTGGCGCTTCATCACCCAGCTTCTCTTCCAGCACGCGGTAGCCTGGGTTCTGCTTGGCCCAGCTGAACAACACCAGATTATCCTGCGCATACGCATCACCACGGCCAGCCGACAGCGCCTGCAGCGACTCGGAGTTCTTCTCGAACTTGAGCAGCTTCCAGTCCGGGTGGTTCTTGGTCAGCCAGATATCGGCGGTGGTGCCGGTGGTGACGATGGTGGTACGGGTTGCCAGGTCATCCAGGCTTTTGACGGCGCTGTCATTCGGCACCAGGGCCTGCACCGCGACTTTCAGATTGGGGTTGGTAAAGTCCACCGCTTCCTTGCGTTCAGGCGTCACGGTCATATTGGCGAGGATCAGGTCGACCTTGTCGCTTTGCAGGAAGGGAATGCGGCTGGCCGGTTCCACGGCGACAAATTCCACTTTGTTTTCGTCGCCCAGCAGGTCCTTGGCGAATTGCCGGCCGATGTCGGTATCGAAGCCGACATAGCGACCGGCTTCGTCCACAAAGCCGAAGGGTGGCTTGTCCGTAAACACGCCGACAATCAGCTTATCCCGCGCTTTGATTTTGTCGATGTAGCTCACAGCCGCAGGTTTTACCGGCTCTTCGGCCTTTTTATCGCAGCCGGCCAGCAAGGCGACGGCAAACAGTGGCAGCAGTAACTTTTTCATATCAGCTCCAGTTCCTTGATCTTTTTGGGCAGTGTTGAAACAAAGGAGAACTTCTCCAGGAACTGCTGCGCGCGTGCGGTCTGCGGGTTCGTAAAGAATGCCTCGGGGGTGTTGTGTTCGAGGATTCGACCGGCCTCCATGAACACCACGCGGTCGGCGACGGCGCGGGCGAAGGCCATTTCGTGGGTAACGATCAGCAGGGTCATGCCATCGCGGGCCAGGCCCTGGATCACTTCCAGCACCTCCTTGACCATCTCCGGGTCGAGGGCCGCGGTGACTTCGTCAAACAGCATGACCTGGGGGTTCATGCACAACGAGCGCACGATAGCGATGCGTTGTTGCTGGCCGCCGGAAAGCTGGCGAGGGAAGGCATCGCGCTTGTCGGCCAGGCCCACGCGCTCCAGCAGTTTTTGCGCCTGCTCACGGGCCTCGCGGGGGTCGCGCTTTTGCACTTTCAGCGGGCCGAGCAGGATGTTGTCCAGCACGCTCATGTGCGGGAACAGGTGGTAGCTCTGGAACACCATGCCGATGTCCTGGCGTACCTGGCGCCAGTCGGTGGTTTTATCCAACAGCTCAAGGCCTGCAAACCGCAGACTGCCGCTGTGTGCCACTTCCAAACCGTTCAAACAACGCAGCAAGGTGCTTTTGCCACAACCGCTGGGGCCGAGGATCACCACCACCTCGCCGCTTTGCACGCTCAGGTCGATGCCCTTGAGCACCTGCGTCTCGCCGAAGAATTTGTTGAAACCCTGGAACTCGATCAATGCGCTCATGCTTGGGCCCAGCGCCGTTCCAGCACCTTGGAGGCGGCTGACAACGGGTAGCAGATAAAGAAGAAAAACAGGAACAGCGCACCGTAGATCAATACAGACTCATAGGTGCGCTCGATGATTTGCTGGCCGACCTTGATCACATCCACCACACCAATCAGCACCGCCAGGGAGCTGGTCTTGATGATGCGCGTGTACACGTTGATGGTCGGCGGCGTCATGCGCTTGAGGGCCTGGGGCAGCAGCACATAGCCGTACAACTGTGGGCCGGACAGGCCAATCGACAGGCCCGCTTCGCGCTGGCCACGGGGCAACGAATGCAGCGCGCCACGCACCACTTCGCCCACCTCGCTGGCGCCCCACAACGACAGCACCAGCACCGCGCACCAGAAACTCGGAATGCTCAGGCCGAAGAAGATCGGCAGGCCAAAAAACAGCAGGTACAACCACACCAGCACCGGAATGGCGCGAAACAGTTCCAGGTAGACCCGCAGCACGCCGTTGATCGCCTTGTTATTCAAGGTGCGCAACACGCCGTAGAGCACGCCGCCCACCGTACTGAAGGCGATGCTCAAAAACGAAATCGACAGGGTTTGCGCAGCGCCCTTGCTCAGTTGCGGCAACGACACCCAGAGCAACTCAAGACCCGAACTGGCCATGCTGGAGCCTCCTTTCCAGGCGGCTGAGCAACAGCGACAACGGCAGGAACAACAGCACGCAAATCAGCGTCAGTACGGCGAGCATTTCGTAGGTCTTGTAGTAGAGGGCGATGTAGCTCTTGGTGGTGTAGAGAATCTCCGGCACCGCCACCGCGGACACCACGGTGGTTTCCTTGAGCAGGAAAATGAAATTGGCGAACAACGCCGGCAGGCTGAGGATACCGGCCTGGGGCAGAATCACATGGCGCAGCAGTTGCCAGTCGGACAGGCCAATGGACTTGCCCGACTCGATTTGCGCCAGCGGCACCGCTTCCACACCGGCGCGCAGCACTTCGGTGAGGTAGGCGCCGCCCAGAAAGGTCATGGTGATAATCGCCGCCCAGAACCCGGAAATATTGAAACCCAGGGCCGGCAGCGCGAAGTAGACGAAAAACAGCTGGATCAACAGCGGCGTGTTACGCGCCAGCTCTACATACAACGCCACCAGGCGCGACAGGTAAGGCGTGCGAAACACCAGCAGCGCAGCGTTGATCAGCGCCACCAGCAAGGACGTGGCAATGGCGATCAGGCCGACTTGCAGCGTCACACCCACGGCCTTGAGAAACGCCGGCAGGGTGCTGAGGATAAAAGCGAAATCGAAGGTCATGTGCAGTCCATATCGCCGCATGGGTAATGCCGCGAGCGCAGTCCGTGCCGACGTGGATAACGTCAGCTAGCGCGAACTTTAAAGGTATAAAAATCAAAGTTTAAATACCTAGATAGCATATCCATATCACCAAAAAACTTACCTCTGTGGGAGCTGGCTTGCCTGCGATAGCGGTCCGTCAGGTACAGATGTGACACTGACCCACCGCTATCGCAGGCAAGCCAGCTCCCACAGTTTTGAATGTATTTCAGATAAAAAAACGCCGACGCTGTAGTAGCCGTCGGCGTTGAAACCTTGAAGGAGTTTTGGCTTACATCAGAACGCTGGCACCACCGCGCCGTTGTACTTCTTCTCGATGAAAGCTTTGACTTCCGGGCTGGTCAGGGCCTTGGCCAACTTCTGGATAGCATCGCTGTCCTTGTTGTCCGGGCGCGCCACCAGGAAGTTCACGTACGGCGACTTGGCGTCTTCGATGATCAACGCGTCCTTGGCCGGGTTCAGGCCAGCTTCCAGGGCGTAGTTGGTGTTGATCAGGTCGAGGTCAACCTGGTCCAGTACCCGTGGCAGCAGGGCCGATTCCAGCTCTTTGAATTTCAGGTTCTTGGGGTTGCTGGCGATGTCTTTCGGCGTGGCCAAGGCGTTGGTCGGGTCTTTGAGGGTGATCACACCGGCCTTTTGCAGCAGCAACAGGGCGCGGCCGCTGTTGGAGCCTTCGTTAGGGATAGCCACGGTGGCGCCGTCTTTCAGATCTTCAATTTTCTTGATCTTTTTCGAGTAGCCGCCGAAGGGTTCAACGTGCACACCCACCACGGTAATCAGGTTGGTGCCCTTACCTTTGTTGAAGTTTTCCAGGTACGGCAGGGTCTGGAAATAGTTGGCGTCCAGACGTTTCTCAGCGACTTGCACGTTCGGTTGTACATAATCGGTAAAGACTTTGATCTGCAGGTCCACACCTTCCTTGGCCAGGGTCGGCTTGATCAGCTCGAGGATTTCGGCGTGCGGGATCGGCGTAGCAGCCACCACCAGCTTTTCGTTGGCCTGGGCGAAGCCGGCAGTCAGGGCAGCCGCCAGAGCGGTAAACAACAGAACCTTTTTCATGCAATGTCCTTCTAACGACCGTTTTTATGTGAGGTGCCAGCGAAGTGCTATCGCGGCGTGGTGAGGACAATACCTAGATTTTTTATTCCCGAACAATATCTTTTATTCACGTTGATATTCCATTTTGCTCATACAGGAATTTACGCACCGATTCCTTCTCGGCTGGGCTGGCGCTGGCAAAAATTCGTCGTACTTGCTCCAGCGGCGAACCCGCCACCGGCAAGTTCAAATGCTCGGGCAAGATTTCATCGCCACTGCTCACCAGCAAGGCAAAGTGAATGACGTTTTCCAGTTCACGGGTATTGCCCGGCCAGGTGTGTTGCTCCAGCACCTGCTGGGCGGCGTCGCTGATCAGCGGCACCGGGAGGTCCAGGCGCTGGCTGTAGATGCCGAGGAAATATTCGGCCAGGGACAAGATATCCCCCACCCGCTCGCGTAGCGCTGGCAGGTCCAGCCGGCCTTCGCTCAAGTAATGAAACAGACGCTCGTGGAACTTGCCCACGGCCACGGCTTGGGCCAGGTCGATGCTGGTGGCGGCCACCAGGCGCACATCCACCGGGCTCGGCTGATGGGCACCGACACGGGTGACTTCGTGGTTTTCCAGGGCCGCGAGCAACTTCACCTGGATCGGCAGCGGCAAGTCGCCAATCTCATCCAGGTACAAGGTGCCGCCGTTGGCCGAGCCGAACCATCCCGCCCGGCTGCTCGCCGCACCACTGTGGCTACCGGCGGCATAGCCGAACAACTCGGCATCGGCATAGGTGGGGCTGATGGCGCCACAGTTGACCGAGACAAACAGGCCAGTACGGTCACTGCCACGGTGGATGTGCCGCGCCAGCAATTCTTTACCGCTGCCGGTTTCTCCGCGAATCAGTACGGGTAAGGCACGCGGCGCAAGGCTTTCCAACTCTTCACGCAGTTGGCGTGAGCGTGGGTCGACGAACACCAGCGCCTTGGCGCGGATGCTCAACGGGCTTTTTTCAGCATCGGGAAAGGTCAGCAGCGGCTGACCAAAGGTTTCATGCAGACTCATGGCAGGCTCCCGCCCCAATCCACTCAGGGACGGGCGTTGTAAAAAATATTAGGCGCTGCGCCGAGCGTGGTGCTCGAGGCGATGTTGCAGGCGATAGAGGTAAGCAAACCCTTGCTCCCAGCGCCGGTGGCCGGACTTCACATTGATATGCCCGGCGCCCGACAAGATGCCGGCTTCGGCGCCCCATTGACGCGCCAGTTCCAGAGCCCTGGGGGCGCTCACGGCACTGTCGTTATCGGAGCTGACCACCTGGCTGGGAAATGGCAGCAGGTCAGTTGGAATAGGGGCGAAATTGCGCAGAGCAGGGGCACACGCAGGGCGCTCGACATCCGCCGGAGCCACCAGCAACGCACCGCGTACCTGTCGCAAGAACTGCACGGGTGCGGTGGCGGCCCAGTGGGCCACGGTGATGCAGCCCAGGCTATGGGCGATCAGGATAACCGGCGTACTGTCAGCAGCGATGGCCTCGGCCAGTGCCGCCACCCAATCCTCGCGACGCGGCGTCAGCCAATCGGCCTGCTCCACCCGTGCGCTGTTGGGCAAGCTGTTCTGCCAATGGGTTTGCCAATGATCTTCTGGCGATCCTTGCCAGCCCGGCACGATCAGATAACGAATCGACTCGCTGTGCATGGGTGTGCCCTCCTGCAACGTTTAGCGTTGCAGCTCAGTATAGGGACGACCTTCAAACAGAATAAGGAATAAAAAAGAATTTATTAATAACAAAATAGAATTTAGCCATATCTCCCCGCCCACACCTCAGGAAACGCCATCGCTCGCCCCGACACCCAGGTGTCAGAGCGAGACGATGCCCTTCTCTTTGGCGAAGCTGGATTACTTTCCAGATGAGCAATCAGTGGCCACGTTCAAGCGTCCAGCGCTCACTTATTGCTCATGCCGCCAAGCCTATACCCGCATTAACGAGAATGCTGCATGGAGTGCTCCGCCCCGATAGAAACCCCAAACTTATGATTCATCGGCATATAATAATCTCTCAACTCAGTGTATTTTTTTGCATAATTTTCGGGAAGGAGAACACGAGCATTCAAGAGCTCGTTTATTTCATCGACAATCGGAAAGAAACCGTAGTTCTCTCGTTCGAGCACATCCCCAAACATTCTCGGACCGGTTATTTCAAAAATCTTTGTTTCATACTCTTTATAAGCCTGTTGCTCTGCGGTTGTCGCTTCCTCAGGCAGGAACGGACGATTTGCCTGCAACCAGGATTCATTAGCCTTGTATCGCTGATAAGATTCTTCCATAAGGGTATCGAGCAAAGGATTGTCGGGATGGCTCGCAAAATTACTTGTATTGAACCCATTGAAGTCCGTGGCAGCGTAAGTAACGGGCGAATTCATAAGAATATCATTTGGAGTGGCTTTCAGCATGACATCGCCTACCCCCTTAGTCAGAACATCGTCAGTATCGAGATAAATACCACCGTATTTTTTTATCAGCGCAACGCGCATGACGTCAGACGAGGCCGATAAATTCTGCCCTTGTCCTGAGCGAAAATACTGATACATCTCCCCATACTTGCCGGCATTGAGTTCTCGAAAAGCCTCCTCTTCTTTCAAATCGTGAACTTCAAGCCCACCCACTCGGTGATCCAGAGCGGATTTTATCTTCTGAAAGGCCCCAGCGTTATTGGCATCCACGTGAACGATAGACTTATACCCCGGGCTTTTCCTGGAGTTCTCAATAATATTTTCGAGCAAATGCTCTGGCATCTCATTGCCTGCCCAAAAATAGTGGATGACTTTTGGCACTTCTGTAGCGGCGGAAGGCAGCGACGGCAGTGGCGGTACTTTCAGTGTTTTATTAATAGTCGAAACCGGTGCACTTTTACTCCCGGCAGTCGCCTCCGCTTTAGTACCACTCAGCCACTTTCCTTGCCCCTTACGCCAATAAAAAATGTCATTCACTTGCCCGTTCTCGTTGAGCCCACGCCAGAGGCGTGCCTCTACGTCATACGTAACTTTTGTACCGTACTGATCTACAAAAACCATGTAGTCTTGCGAGAACATTTGATGGATATCGTCCATCGGAATCGTGAATTCCTCGAGGATCTTCGGAGGCGCAACAGGGCTCATCGGGTATCCTATCTGGCCATTGACACGTCGTGGCGGGTTGAAGTTTGGCCGCCCTTGTTCGGTGACTTGAGTGGGCGCCTGGGCTGCAATATCACCCCCTGCAACAATGCCCTCCCCGGAGACCCGCTCTGTCAGCACCTTCGCAAGCGGCGCCCCCGCATGAGTGGCTAATGGCGGCACGGCGTTCAATACGCCAAAAACGATACGGTCAGCCCCCGTCGCTTTGCCTTTGACGACATCATCAATACCGATGCCTGCCTGGGTGACCCCGGCAGCCAGGAAGAAAATATCCAGCCCTATGGCTACTTCCGGCATGACCAGCGCCAGTGGTGTCATGAACATTGCGACCTTTGTGGCCTCTTCCACACCCTGCAGTATCTTGTTCTTGGTGTAGTCGCCATCGCTGACAATGGCATTGTCGGCATCCGAGTAAGAACGCTCTTTTTGCCGAACCTTGACCGCTTCAAAAGGATCGCCACTTAATGGATCAACGGTGATAAAACGATCCGGCACCCAGCCATTGAGCCCCGAAAGAAACGCGTTCCCTGACGCCTGCGCTTCGGACCAATTGGCCATCCCTTCCAAGGTTTGCCGCACACCGTCTGAAAACGACCTTCTGGCCTGGTCCTTGAGGGAGAAATGCGTCAACAGTGATTCACGCTTTACAGGATCCCTGGCTTGCTCGGCCAGCCACGTTTTCATTTGTTCCGGATTGTCGAAGCGATGGATCGGCGAGGAATTGCCAGGGATGTAAAGCAATGTGAGCTGGGTTTTGCGGTCGGTCACACACATCAAGTCGGTGGACTGAAAGCCATTGATGCTCAGCAGACCGACATCCAGATCCGGGTCCTTGACCGCAGGCATTGTAAAATCCTGGGCGGTCAGCTCGGACCATTCCTTTTGCGCAACAGGCCCCAACGCACGCTGGGCGAGTGCTGCCTCGGCAGGCTTAAGCGAGCCTTCCAAGCGTTGTAGATTGATCGCTTTAACAAAAGAGATTTTACTCAATGATGTATATGAGCCGCTGTGCTTGTCCCAAAAGCTATCAAGGGTATTTTTATACAGTTTAGTCCGGTCTGTATCCCAGACTAATGTTTTAAAATCATCAACGGGTATGGATACCTGAGTATCCGAAGTATAAGGCGCAGCCCCCTGAGCACTCGGTTCCCGGTAAATACCTTGCCGACTGTTTGCCTCTTCGACCCAGCCGTCAATTTTATTGTAAACATACACTACCGGAGAAAAATATTTGGCAATTTTTCGAAACCAACCCTCATTATCCTCAATCGTTACATCTTGCCTGTTCTTCAGCGCCGCCTGTGTCAGTGTTATTTTTTCGACGACGTCTTTTTCGTCTTCCCCATTATCTTTAAATGTAACCAGAAACGTTTTATCGGGATCAAGATCCAATCCCCAGCGCTGCTTTATCGCTGCGGACAAGATTGTTGAAATTTCTTTTTCGGGGGTTATAAAATCGCCAGAATTCTTAATAATATAAGACTCTATATTAGCGTTTTTCTTCAATGTCGAACTTCCGTTGTTCGTCCCCCTGGAGACGCCGGCAGACTCCCCCCCTTTTGATGCACCGTATTTTCTCTGGTAGTCAACCAAACTTGGCGGCTTACAGGCTGAAGGATGTTTGAGACGTGGTGAACCGGAGGGTGGAGAGACCACCACCGGGGAATTTTCTACAGGCTTATCAGTTGACACCTGCGGATTTACAAACGTGTTTACCAGCTGAACAGGAAACCGTATAGGCATGTAATTTCTCCATTAATTAAATTGCTCCATGCACTGCCCAGCATAATCATGTCGTCCAGAATTGCACGCTTGGAAACACTCAAAAACATGTAAATTCTTTTCCTGTGCAACATCCATAAATACCTGACCCTTAAATAAAAAAAGGCCGCACCCTGCCAAGGAAAGCGGCCCAAAAACTGTCGAGATTTTTTGAAACTACCGTGCGGTGATCACCGACAACTTGGTAATCCCCGCGCGCTCGATCGACGCCATGGCGCGCGCCACTTCGCCATAATTCACACCGTCATCGGCCTGCAGTTGCACCCGTACATCGGGGTCCTTGGCCTTGGCCGCCTGCAGGTTGAACTCCAGCAGGTCCGGCTGGATGGCGTCCTTGTTGATAAACACTTTGCCTGCGCCGTCGATGCTCACCACCAGCGGGTCTTTCTGCTCGACCGGCGCTACGGCCTGGGTCTTGGGCAGGTTGATCGGGATGGAGTTGGTCAACAGCGGCGCGGTGACGATAAACACCACCAGCAGCACCAGCATCACGTCCACCAGCGGCGTGACGTTGATCTCGCTCAGCACCTCATCACTGTCTTGCGTGGAGAAGGCCATGTCAGGACGCCTCCTTCACTTTTTGCGGGCTGGCGACGCTGGCTTTGGTCAGTGTCGGATGCAACAGCACGCGGAATGAGTTCTTCTGCGCCAGGCTGTAGAAGTCGTGGGCAAAGTCATCCAGGTCTGCCGCCGTCAGCTTCAGGCGGCGCAGGAAATAGTTGTAGACCAACACCGCAGGCACCGCGACGGCGATCCCCACGCCGGTCGCAACCAGCGCCGCACCAATCGGCCCAGCCACGGTTTCCAGGCTGGCGGACCCGGCGGCGCTGATCCCCTTCAGCGCTTCCATGATGCCCCACACGGTGCCAAACAGGCCGATAAACGGCGAGGTGCTGCCGATACTGGCAACTACGGCCAGGCCGGTCTCCAGGGAGCGGCGCTCGCGCACGATTTGCTGGCGCAGGGCGCGTTCGAGGCGGTCCTGGTGATTGATCGCCTGGCTCAAATCCGCAGCGTGGGTGGTATCGCCCACCTGGATCGCGGCATAGCCAGCTTGGGCTACACGGGCGGCGGCGCCAGGCTGGGTGTCGGCGAGTTCGGCGGCCGAGTCGAGGCTCGATGCCGCCCAGAACTGTTTGTGAAACTTGCGATCCTGGGCTTTGAGGCGACCGAACTGCACGCCCTTGAGCAAGGCCAGGCACCAGGTGGCGACCGAAAAGGCCACCAGCAGCCAGATCACCGCGCTTTCGATGGATTCAAGTGGAGATGCCAATGCCATGATGTTTTCCCTCTGCGCCGCTGAACAATTAATGAATCTTGAAATCGATGGGCACGCTGACCCAGCCGTTCTGGGCCACATCGCCCTGCTTGGCAGGCACGAAACTCCAGCGCTTCACCGCTGCCAATGCCGCGTCATCCAACTGCTGGCGACCGCTGCTTTTTTGCACCTGGATCTCACCCGGTTTACCGCTGGCCAGCACCTGCACGCGCAGCAACACCGTGCCTTCCCAACCGCGGCGCTGAGCCAGTGACGGGTATTCCGGCGCCGGGTTTTTCAGGTACGCGGCGTTGGCCGAAGCAGGCGTCACCGGCTCTGGCGCCGCAGGTGCGGGCGGTGCAGGTGGCGCTGGCGTCGGTGGTGCAGGTGGCTGCTCGACGGCCTTGGGGGCCGGCTTGGGCTCAGGTTTAGGCACGGGCTTGGGCTTGGGTTTCACAATGGGTTTGGGCGGCGCCGGCTTGGCCGCCAACTCATCCACCACCGGCGGCGGTGGCTCGACCACAGGCGGTGGCGGTGGTGGCGGTACAGGCGGTGGCGGTTCAACCACCGGCGGCGCCGGCTGGGAAAATTCGATGGTCATCGGTGGAATTTCCGGCGGCACAATCGGCAGCACCGGCGTGGGTTTCTGGCTCACCCAATAGATCACTGCACCGTGCAGCGCCAACACCAGCAACCCGAGCAAAACCCCTTCGCGGCGGCTGGAAAAACGCTTCGGGGTCTTCTGCAGGCGCAATTGCCCCAACGGCGCGCGATGCGGCCGGCCAAGGTCGACCAACTCACCACTCGGTGCCTGGCGCCACTGCGCCTCGGGTGCACTGGCGGCGGTCTGGACATTGCCCATTGATTCACTCCCTGCGGTTTTGAAAAACCGACGGGGCCTACGTGAAGGCCCGTCGAGGGCTGAATCATCGGGGCCAGACACTTATCTCTTAAAGTAATCTTTAAAGTTATAAATAGAACAAAATTGCATATATAAAACAGCCGTTAACGCCAAAGCCACGGGGTACGTGGCCTGGCTTCAAGCCGTCGTTTTTCAATGCCCTAAAGGCATACAAAATATTCAGCAAAGGTATGGCTCAGTGCGGGTTTCCACTGCACAAAGCCAGCAATTCACCCAGCAAACTCTGGCCCGCGGCGCCCAAACCACTGCGGCCATACAGGGCCAATCGCACGCCATGAACAGGTGGCAAGCCACTCTCTGGGCCGAGTATGCGATGGCCCGGTTGCAACACCCGTTCCGGCAATAAACTGATGCCCAAGCCTGCCGCCACCGCCGAACACACGCTGGCCAGGCTGGCACTGGAATAGCCGATGCGCCAACGCCAACCGGCACGCTCAAGATGGTGCAGCATGTCGTTGCGATACAGGCCGCCCACGGGGAAAGCCACCAGCGGCAGCGGGTCACGGCCCAGGGCCGGGGTGCTTAGGCTGTCGACCCAGTACAAGGGCTCCGGCCACGACGCCACACAGTCGTCGCTGTCACCCATTTGCTTGACCAGCAACACGTCGAACTCACCGCCCCGGTACTGGCGCTGCAATTCAGGGCCCAGCCCGCTGGTGACTTCCAGTCGCACCCGTGGATAAGCCACGACAAACGCCGAAAGCAGCGGCATCAGGCGCTCGGCGGCAAAGTCCTCCGGCACGCCGAGGCGCAACACGCCATCGCTTTGCTGGTTGATCAGCACATCGGCGGCTTCTTCGTGCAGCGCGAGGATGCGGCGCGCATACGCGAGCAGGCGCTCACCCTCGGCGGTGGCCACTACCCGGCGCTGGTCGCGGTCGAGTAACTGATAAGCCACTGCGTCTTCCAGGCGGCGGATCTGTTGGCTGACGGTGGACTGGGTCAAGTGCAGGCGCTCGGCGGCGCGGGTGAAATTGCCGCAGTCCACCACGGCGACAAAGCTGCGCAACAACACGGGATCGAACAACGTCATCACCATTGTGTTTGCCACTGATTGGCATGTTTATATTTAATTTCAGAATACCTTGCTGGCTGACCATACTTCACCTTTCATCGCATCCGGGGGCCTTGTATGACCAACGATCAACCACACCTGCAACGCGCTATTGCCTTGGCCCGCGCCAACGTCGCCCAAGGTGGCCGCCCCTTCGGCGCAGTGCTGACGCGCAACAATGAGGTGCTGGTGGAAGCCGTGAATGAGATCCACCTGACCCAGGACCCCACCGCCCACGCCGAGCTGCTGGCGATCCGCGCAGCGAGCCGACAACTGGGCGCACGCCTGGAAGGGTGCGTGATCTATGCCAGCGGACAGCCTTGCCCGATGTGCTTGAGCGCCATGTACCTGTGCGGTGTAGAACGCGTAGTGTTTGCCGCCAGCAACGAAATGGCCGAGCCGTTCGGCCTGTCGACCGCAGCCATTGGCCAACAGGTCGGCCTGCCAATCGGCGCGCAACGCCTGCCCATCCAGCACCTTCCCGACGCCGCAATGACTGCGCTGTATCACCAGTGGAAAACCCTGCATGAGCCTGAATAAATCCCTCGCCGGCTGGGGCCTGCTGGTGGTGCTCGGCCTGAACCTGCGCCCCATCCTCAGTTCCATCAGCCCGCTGCTCGGCGAGATTCGCCAGGCCACCGGCCTGAGCTTTCAGAGCAGCGCCCTGCTCACCAGCCTGCCGGTGATCTGCATGGGGTTGGTGGCACTGGTCGGCGTGCGCGTGGAGGCGCGCCTGGGCGAGCGTCGCGGCATCGCCCTGGGCTTGTTGATGATTCTGCTGGCGTGCCTGGCGCGCTGGCTGATGGGCCAGGCTTCGGCACTGCTGGTGACCGCGCTGCTCGGCGGCGCGGGCGTGGCGCTGATCCAGGCGTTGGTGCCGGCGATGATCAAGCGCGAATTCCATCACCGCGTGCCGGTGGCGATGGGGGTGTACTCAGCTTCGCTGATGGCCGGCGGTGGGCTGGCGGCGTTGTTCAGCCCGGTAGTGGCCACGTATTTCGAGCAATGGCAGGCGGGATTGGGTGTGTGGCTCCTGCCGGCGCTGGGGGCACTGCTGCTGTGGGCCTGGCTGCCGCTGGGCGCGGCACGAAACCCACAGCAGGCGCCTGCGTTCAAAGGGTTACGCAACCGCCGCGCCTGGTTGCTGGCGCTGTATTTCGGCCTGGTGAACTGCGGCTACATGAGCATGGTCGCGTGGCTGCCCGCCTACTATCAGCAACTGGGTTGGGGCGTGCTGCCCAGCGGTTCATTGTTGGCGTTCATGACGATTTTTCAGGTGACGGCCGCCCTGCTGATGCCAGTGCTGGCGCAACGCGGTATCGACCGTCGCCCATTGCTCAGCATCAGCCTGTTGGCGCAAACCATTGGCTACCTGGGCCTGATCATTGCGCCGCAGGAATATCCTCACCTGTGGGTGGCCTTGTGCGGCTTCGGCCTGGGCGCCTGTTTCGCCCTGAGCCTGCTGCTGACCCTCGACCACCATCGCGACCCTCGCCAAGCGGGGCAACTGGCGGCGTTCGTGCAAGGCCTGGGCTTTTTGATCAATGCGATTTCGCCGTGGCTGACCGGCTGGCTGCGCGAGCTTACCGGCAACTTTGTCAGTGCCTGGGTGGTGCTGACGGTGACGGTAGTGGCAATGCTGCTGGTGACGCGGGTGTTCAGCCCGGCCACCTATCGCACCGACCTAGAAGTCGTAGCGCCCAGTCACGCCTAAGGTGCGCGGCGTGCCCAGCAAGCCCTCGTAACCGCCGTTACCGCCGGTCCACAGAGTGGTGTAGTAGGTTTTGTCGAAGGCGTTTTTCAGCCACAGCGACACATCCCACTGCCCTTGGTCATAGTCGCCGCGCAAACCGGTAGACAGGTTGACCACCGCATACGCCGGGATCTGCCCGTAGTCGGAATCTTCCACCGTGCCCACCGCCTTGGAACGGAACGCGTAGCTGGCGGTGACGTAGGGTTCGAAGCCGTTCGCCAGGTTCCACTTGTACTCGCCGTTGGCGTTGGCGATCCACTTGGAGGCGCCCACTACCTGATGGCCGCTCAAGTCGCAGGACGCCGGCGCACCGGGACGCAGGCTGGTTTCCGGCGGGCATGGCGCATCCTTGTAAGACAGGTACGTCACGTCATTGAAGGAGCCGTTGATGTTCAGGGTCAGGCCCTTGATCGGCACCAGGGTGCTTTCCACTTCCACGCCCCGCGAGCGCACCGAGCCGGCGTTGGTCAGGTACTGCACGCGGTTGTCCTGGTCGTAGGCGTTGGTCTGGTAGCCGTTGACCTGGGTCCAGAACAGGTTGGCATTGAGCTGCAGGCGGCGGTCCCACAACGTGCTCTTGAAACCCATCTCGGCGTTGTTGGCGCGCTCGGTGCCGATCAGCAACGAGTCGGCACCCGCTGTTGGCGCAGACCCCACCGCCAGGTTCACACCGCCGGATTTCTCGCCATGGGACAGCGTCGCGTAGCCCAGCAGGTTTTCGTTGAAGTGATAACTGAGGTTGAGCAGCCCCGACGGCGTGGCGCTGTATTGCGACAGGTCGCCTGAATCATAGGCCCCGGTACGCCCACGCCGCGCCGTGGCGGCAGGCCCGCTGACCGCCGCGCCACCGACTGGCGCATTGCGCGTGACCCAGGCGCTTTTTTCTTCATAGGTGCCGCGCACACCGGCGGTGAAATCCAGGCGCTCGGTCAGGTGCCAGGTGCCTTGGGCGAACAGCGCGAAGCTGTCGGTGCGGATATGCCCGTTGCCCACACTGCTCACATTGCTCAACGCACCGGCAGGCGTGCCGTTCCAGATATCGGCCTTGGGCCCGTAGTAGGCAAAGGATTTGTTATCCAGGTCGGAGCCGAAGTAGTAAGCGCCGAGTACGTAATCGAAGAAACCACCGCTGGGCGACGCCAGGCGAAACTCCTGGGACCACTGCTTATCTTCCACCGAAACCCCGGCGTTATACGACGCCGGTACATTGAGGCCGTCATCGTTGCGCGGGGTGAAATTCCACCAGCGGTACGAACTCACCGAGGTCAGGGTGAAGTCGCTGGGCAGCGTCCAGTTGGCTTCCAGCGACGTACCGCCCTGGAACACCGTGACGTGCTGGTCGTTGTCCAGGTTGACCTTGCGATGGGTGCCGTCCACCAGGGTGGCGCCTGCCGCGTTGGCCCGGGATTGATACAGGTTGGTGCCATTGATGGTCGGCCCGGTGCTGTACAGCACGCGGGTGCCGGCGCTGGAGTCTTCTTCGTTGTAGTCGCCGATCCAGCGCAGGTTGAAGGCCTCGCTGGGTTTGTACAGCAGTTGCCCGCGAAAGCCCTGGCGGGAGCCGCCGTTCAGATCATGGCCGTCATGTTCATTCTTGATATCGCCGTCGCTGCGCGTGCGATAGGCCGAGAAACGCCCCGCCAGGTCATCGGTCAGGGGTCCGGAAATCGTGCCCTTGGTCTGGAAATAACCGTCCTCGCCCAGGGAGGTTTCGATGCTGCGCTCTGGGGTAAAACTCGGCGCGCGGGTGCTGATATTGATCACGCCAGCGGTGGTGTTCTTGCCGAACAACGTACCCTGGGGACCGCGCAAAACCTCAAGCTGCTCGATGTCCATCAGGTCGAACACCGCCATGCCCGGGCGCCCCAGGTAGACGTTGTCGATATACAGCCCCACGCTGCCTTCCAGGCCATCGCTGGCCGGGTTGTTGCCCAGGCCGCGGATCGATACGCTGGACTGGCGCGCATGCATATAGGCGACGTTGACGCTGGGCACCAATTGCTGCAAATCCTGGATGCGATACACCCGCTGGGTTTCCAGGGCCTGGCCGCCGACCACGCTCATGGGCGTCGGCACGGCCTGGGCACTTTCGGTCCGCCGCCGGGCAGTCACCGTGACGGTTTCCAGTTGGCCACTGGCGCTTTCGCCCTTGCCAGCAGGCGCGGGGTTTTCAGCGGCCTGGGCCGGCGACCAACTGGTACTGCCGGCCACCAACATAGCCAGGGGCAAGGACTTGAACAGACTCATAAGCGGCTCCAGAACCCCGGAATACTCGTCGCCTAATATTCCCAAAGGTTATTTATTTATGTTTTTACGAACATTTACTGCATAAGAGATAGCCTTTATAAGGAGTCGACGTAATGCATAGCCAATGCATTTCCCGGATATTTTTGATGTGAAAAATGCATATCGACTTGCGCCAGCTTCGCCACTTCATCGCCCTCGCCGAACAGCGCAGTTTCGTCGCGGCAGCCGCAGCGGTGAACCTGTCGCAGTCGGCGTTCAGCCGTAGCATCCAGGCCCTGGAACACAGTGCCGGCTGCCAACTGGTGGACCGTGGCCGCAAAGACCTGGCGCCCACCAAGCAAGGCCAGGTGCTGCTCGAACATGCACGCCGCCTGGTCAGTGGCGCACAACAACTGGCCAACGAAATCAGCCAGTTCAATGGCCTGGAAGCCGGTGAACTGCGCTTCGGTTGCGGCCCCGCGCCGGCAGCGGGGTTAGTCCCACGTGCCATCGGCAGTTTTATCGGGCGCTACCCCAAGGCCCGCGTGCAGTTCCAGGTGGACGACTGGCAAAGCCTGGGCAAGCGCCTGCTCAGCGAAGAGTTCGAATTCTTCGTCGCCGACACCCGCCACTTCGAAGCCAACCCCGACTACCACACCCACCGCCTGCGCCCGCGCCGTTGGCACTTCTGCTGCCGCGCCGGCCACCCCTTGGCAGCGCACAACAGCGTCAGCGCCGCCGAGCTGATGAGCTACCCGCTGGCAGTGACCATCCGCCCGCCGAACCTGCGCAAAGTCATCGTCGACCTCAGCGGCCGGCCGGATTACCAGCCCAATGTGGAATGCGAAAACGGCTACAGCCTCATGGGCGTGGTACTGCGCTCGGACGCCATCGGCATCGTCAGCGCCAACAGCGACGTGCTGCACATGGCGCGCGGCGAACTGGTGTGTTTGCAGATTGAGGGATTGGACGAAAACCTGGAGGAGCGCTACACCCGCTACGGAATCGTCAGCCGCGCAGGGTATCGGTTGTCGCCGCTGGCGCAGGCGATGATTGAGCAGATCAAGGAGATAGATGAGAGGGACGAGGATGCTTATGCGTTGGAAAATATTGCGGTCTGACTAAGCGGCTGCCCGTCACCTGCGTGAAGTCATCATTAGATAACAAAGATCACCTACAAGAGGGTCTATAACCTTTTGACCCGCACGAGGAAGCGCGTTTGATGGACTGTATCTTTTGCAGCATTGCCCGCGGTACTGCACTCTCCCACCTCCTGTGGGAAGACCAGACCCACATGGCCTTTCTCTCCATATTTCCCAATACGCCGGGGTTCAGTGTGGTTATCCCCAAAACCCATCACGGCAGCTATGCGTTTGCCGAACCGGACACCGTGCTGTGTGACTTGGTCATCGCAGCCAAGAAGACGGCGAAGCTTTTGGACAAAGCGCTAAAAGGTGTGGCTAGAACGGGCATGATTCTGGAGGGTTATGGCGTCGATCATCTGCACGCCAAATTATTCCCGATGCACGGGACCGGGGAAGATAGCGCCTTCAAAAAAATCAGTTCGACCCAGGACAAATATTTTGAGCGTTATGAAGGCTATGTCTCCTCCCATGACGCGGCCAGGGCAGATGATAAAGCGCTGGCAGGACTGGCCGCTCACATCAGGTCCTTCGCCGGGTAAGCCTGCTCCCACAGGGGAATGCATTTCAACTGTGGGAGCTGGCTTGCCTGCAATGACGTCAGCAGCCACACCCATGCACTCAATGCATAGAACCCAGTCCCCAAATGCACTTGCCAGAGCGCCCCTCGAACGGCGAAAAAACCCACCTGTCCTCCGTTCGGTAAATTCCTATGTCTGACGCCAAACCCGTGCGCAACGTGCTCTACATCATGTGCGACCAACTGCGCCGCGACTACCTGTCCTGCTACGGCCATGCCCATTTGCACACCCCGAATATCGACCGCCTGGCCGACGCTGGCGTGCGTTTCAGTCGGGCCTATACACAAGGCACCATCTGCGGCCCGTCGCGCATGTCGGCCTACACCGGGCGTTATGTCAGCAGCCATCAAGTGGCCTGGAACGCAGTGCCGCTGCCCCTGGAAGAACTGACGATCGGCGACTACCTGCGCCCCCACGGCATCCGCACCGCACTGGTGGGCAAGACCCACGCCACGCCGAACCTTGAGGCCTTGCAGCGCCTGCAGATCGACCCCGACAGTGCCCAGGCCGAGCCACTCAATGAGGTCGGTTTCGATGCGTATCTGCGTCACGACGGCATCTACCCCGACAGCCCGCTGTTCGAGGATAAGCGCGAGTCCGCGCCCTACACCCAATACTTGCGTGATCACGGCTACCACGGCAGCAACCCTTGGCACGAATGGGCCAACGCCGCCGAAGGTGAGAACGGCGAAGTGCTCAGCGGCTGGCACATGCGCAACGCCGGCAAACCCGCACGTGTGGCCGAAGAACATTCGGAGACCGTCTACACCACCGACCGCGCCATCGACTTTATCGACGAACAAGGTGAACAGCCCTGGTGCCTGCACCTGTCGTATATCAAGCCGCACTGGCCCTACATCGCGCCGGCGCCTTATCACGCGCTGTACGGTACCGAGCATGTACAGGCACCGATTCAACCTGAGCACACCAGCGATCACCCGGTGTACCAGGCATTCCGCCAACACCAGGAGAGCCAGAATTTTTCCCGTGACGAGGTGCGCCTCACGGTGATTCCGACCTACATGGGCCTGATCAAACAGATCGACGATCAACTCGGGCGGCTGTTCGATTTTCTGCAAAGCACTGGCCGCTGGGACGACACGCTGATCGTGTTCACCAGCGACCACGGCGACTTCCTCGGCGATCATTTCCTCGGTGAAAAAGAATTCTTGCTGGAGCCTGCGGTGGGTGTACCGCTGATCGTGCGCGACCCGCGTGCCAGCGCCGATATCAGCCGCGGCACCGTAGACGAGCGCCTGGTGGAAACCATCGACGCCCTGCCCACCTTCCTCGACGCCTTGGGCTTGCCCGCCGCCGACCATCGCCTGGAAGGCCGCTCATTGATTCCATTGCTGCAGGGCGAGCAACCCAGCTGGCGCCGCTACGCCATTGCCGAATACGACTACGCCTTCCAGGCCCCGGCTCGCGAGCGCCTGGAGCAACCCATCGACCGTTGCCGCATGACCATGGTGTGCAGCGAGCGCTGGAAGTACCTGGCGTACGACGGCTTTCGCCCGCAACTGTTCGACCTGGAAAACGACCCGCAAGAACTGCACGACCTGGGCAGCGATCCTGCCTATGCCCAGGTGCGCGAGACGCACCTGGGTTATCTGTTCGACTGGCTGCGCGGTTTGAAGCGGCGCACCACCATCAGCCACACGGAGGTTGAACTGCGTGGGCAATGGTTTCGTTATGGTGAGCCAGAGGCAGAGAAAGTGGTGAAGATCGGAGTCTGGTAAACACCACGAATCCAAATGTGGGAGCGGGCTTGCTCGCGAATGCAGTGGGTCAGTTGATGAATACGTCGACTGACACTGCGCATTCGCGGGCAACCCCGCTCCCACATTTTTTAATCTTCACTCAGATTAAAGACCTTTAGTGGTTTTGCTTGATTGCCCCTGCACCCCCACCGGCACATCCCCCTTGAGCGTAACCCGGCGCACGATGCGCTCCTGGGTGCCGTAGTCGTCCACCGCGTAATGCTGGGTGGCACGGTTATCCCAGATCGCCACGTCGCCGGTGTTCCAGCGCCAGCGCACGGTGTTTTCCAGGCGAGTGACGTGGCCTTGCAGCAGGTTGAACAACTGCGCCGACTCTGCCTGGGAGTAGCCTTTCAGGCGTTTGACGAAGTGCCCCAACAGCAGGGTTTTCTCACCACTGACCGGGTGCACGCGCACCACCGGGTGTTCGGTTTCGTACACCGTGGAGGTGAACACCTTGCGGTATTCCTCCAGCTTCTCCACCGCCACATCCGGCTTGCGGGCGGCATAGTCGTACTCGTTGCTGTGCACTGCCCACAGGTGGTCAGCCAATGCGCGCAGTTCCACGCTCAGGTCGTTGTAGGCAGCGGCGGTGTTGGCCCATACGGTGTCGCCACCGGAAGCAGGCGCCAGCACCGAACGCAGGATCGAGGCCTTTGGGTACGCATCGACGAAAGTCACGTCGGTGTGCCAGGAATTGGCGCGCTGGCCACGGGTGCCATCCAACTCCATCAAGAAGCGCGTGCCGTCCCGCACCGGCACCGTCGGGTGGGCAATCGGCTCACCGAGCAGGTGAGCAAAGGCTTCCTGGCTCTGGTCATCAAGATGGGTTTGTTCGCGGAAGAAGATCACCTTGTACTGCACCAGCGCCTGCTGAATGGCTTCGACGGTGGCGGCATCCAGCTCACCGGACAGTTTGATGCCACGGATCTCGGCACCGATTCGCCCGGCCACCGGGTGAATATCGAGTGCGTGGGCGATGGGTTGAACGGCTAATGCGGCGTTGCTCATTGTGATGACCCTCATGTGCCTGCGAAATGGTGGGGGACGCTTCCAGCAACGCTCTATTCATATGCAATTTAGGTCTAGCAAATGAATGAATGCTTCGTTGACGAAATAAGAGCTTGCATTTAAAACCTCAGCTTGCTCGGTCGCAAATGCCTTCGACCTATTTTTAAAATGCCGGGAAAGCATATGGATCTTCGCCAACTGCGCTACTTCATCGCCCTCAACGAACACCGCAGTTTCGTGCGTGCCGCGGACGCCATGGGCATCACCCAACCAGCGTTCAGCCGCAGCATCCAGGGGCTGGAGCAGGAGTTCGGTTGCGTGCTCGTAGACCGTGGCCACAAGGACTTGCGCCCCACGCCGGAAGGCCAGGTGGTGTTGCAGCACGCCCTGAGCCTGGTGCATGGCGCAGCGCTGCTGAGCAGTGAAGTGACGCGCATGACCAAGCTGGACGCCGGCGACCTGCGTTTCGGCTGCGGTCCGGCGCCCGCGGTGAAACTGGTGCCGGATGCCGTGGCGCGGTTTATCAACGCGCACCCGAAAATCCGCACCACGTTTCAGGTGGATAACTGGGAAACCCTCAGCCGCCGCCTGAGCCGTGAAGAGATCGAATTCTTTATCGCTGACATTCGTCAGTTCGAGGCCGACCCGAATTTCCAGACCCGCGCACTCACCCCCAAACGCGGGGTGTTTTTCTGCCGCCCTGGGCACCCGTTGTTGGCCAAGGACAGCCTGTCGACCAACGATATGTTCGACTACCCGCTGGCGGCGCCGCTGATTTCCCAAGGCATTCGCAAGCTGTTGGCCAACCTGAGTGGGCGTATGGATTTTTCACCGAGCATCCAGACCGAGCACTTCCCGGCGCTGGTGAGCATCGTGCTGCAAACCAATGCCATCGGTGTCGGCACTGAAGAAGCGTTTGCCGAGGACATTGCCAGGGGGGCGTTGGTACTGCTGCACTGGCGCAACTTGCCGCAGCACATGGACACCCTGAGTGCACGCTGCGGGATTGTCAGCCGCACGGGGTCGCGGTTGTCGCCGGCGGCGAAGGCGATGATTGAGACCTTGGTGGAGGTGGATAGTCAGCAGGTGAGTGTGGCGGTTTGACGGGCCTCATCGCAGGCAAGCCAGCTCCCACATTTGAGCGGTGTACACATTCAAGTGTGTGGGAGCTGGCTTGCCTGCGATAGCGATAGCCCAGGCACCGACAAGCTCAGAGCCCCGCCGCCACCAACCCAGGCGCCACCCAATCACTCACCTGAAACGACTTGCGAATCAACTTCTCCCTGGACGCCAGGTCCACCGCATCCTGCAATTTGCCAAGGAACACCGGGTCCAGTGTGGAGGGGAAAACTTCGCTGAGTTTCTGGTCTTTCAAATCATTGGTGAGGATCACCGGCGGGTAACTGGCCAGCCCTGACACCAGTGCGATGTACGCCTGTTTGTTATTGTCATCGGTCAACCACTGCACCGCTTGCTGCTGAGCCTTGAGCAACGTGGCCACAGCGTCTGGGTGTTCATCGACGAATTTGGCGCTGCCCACCAGCACGGCCTGGATGCTGCCGGCATCGCCCAGGTCTTTGGTGGTCAGCGGTATCTCTGCCAAGCCTTTGGCCTGCAACGCCGTCAGGGTGGAACCGCCCCAGGTGGCGTCAATCTGCTTGGCGGCCAGGGCGGCAGCGGCCGCGTTGAAGTCCAGGTTGATCACCTTCAGGTCCTTCTCGCTCAAGCCCTGGCTGGCCAAAGCGCTGTCGAACGACAACTGGCTGGCCGTGCCACGGAACACCGCCACGCGCTTGCCCTTGAGGTCTTGCAAGGTCTTGATGCCGGAGCCCGGCACCACGCCGAGGTAGTGTTTCACTCCCCGTGCGGAGGCGCTGAGCAGCCGCGTGTCCAGGCCATTGGAGCGGCCGATGATCGCCGCCAGGTCGCCCAGATAGGCCAGGTCCACCTGGCCGTTGGCGAACGCTTCGTTGATCACCGGGCCGGCGCCCTTGAAATAATTCCACTGGATCTGGATGCCTTGGTCGGCAAAGGCTTTTTCAAAGATCTGCTGTTCACGCAACACGTCGGTGATGCCACCGCCGCTGTGCTGGCTGCCGGCACTGAGGTCGGGCACCGCAATGCGGATTTCCTTGAGGTCGGCGGCATGCACCAACCCGGCCAGGGCAGTGCCGACGAACAGGCTGATCAGACGTTTAAAGGGCAGTTTCATAAGCGCAGCTCCTGGTGGGCGACGGTCGCCTGGGGAGCAAAAAGTAGGCACAGACTGAACAAAACTTTAAATACTATAAATTCACAATTTAATAGCTTTTAGAACTATACAAGCTAACCCGCAGCCTCCAGCGGGGTATGCACAAACAGCATCGAAAATATTCTTCGAATGCATTGGATGCGTGGCGGTGTGAGGCTTTAAATGACTTTTCTTATCTCACAATCATCTTGATCACGATTTTGTAAGATCGAAATCACATAACGCATTCGGAGGTCTTCCATGGCCCGGATTTCACTTCTGAGCCTGCCGCTGGCGGCCCCGCCCAAAGGCATCGCGCCGCGCTGGCCGCAGCTGGGCCAGCGTTTATTGCCGTGGCTGCTGCCACTCACGCTGTTTGCCTTATGGTGGCTGGCCAGCCGCAATCATTGGATGAGCGAGCAGATTCTGCCCACCCCCGCCCTGGTGTGGAGCAGCGCGGTGGAGTTGGCCGGCGGCGAGTTATGGAGCCATCTGGCGATCAGCTTGCAGCGCCTGTTCTGGGGCCTGCTGGCCGGTATCAGTGCCGGCGCGATACTGGGTGCGTTCCTGGGCTTCAGTGCGCGCGCCGAGCGCTTGGTATTCCCGACCTTCAGCGCCCTGGCTCAAGTGCCGACCCTGGCCTGGATCCCGCTGTTCATGGTGTTTTTCGGCATTGGCGAAACCCTCAAACTGGTGGTGCTGGTCAAGGCCATCGTGGTGCCCGTGACCCTGCATACCCTGGTGGGCGTGCGCGATGCCCAGCCCAACCTGCGCGAAGCTGCCCGGGTGCTGCGCCTGCCTGGCCACTTGCTGATCCGCCGTCTGGTCCTGCCCGCCGCACTGCCGGCGTTCATGGCCGGCGTGCGTCTGGCCCTGGGGGCCGGCTGGACTTCCTTGCTGGCCGTGGAGTTGCTGGCCTCCAGCGAAGGCATCGGCTACCTGATGGTGTGGGCGCGCCAGTTGTTCATGCTCGATATCGTCTTCGTGTGCATCGTGGTCATTGGCGTGCTGGGTGTGGTGATGGACCGCGGCATCGGCTGGCTGGATCGCAAGTGGGTGCACTGGCCCCACCCTGCCACCGCGCAGATCCGCCGCGGGCCACGCTATGAAGGCTGGCAACGCCTGCAGCCCTGGTTGTTACCCTTGCTGTTGTTGGCGCTGTGGCAGGCAGCGACGCAACAGGGCTGGGTAGACCCGAACATTCTGGTCAGCCCCTGGACCGTGCTGCAAACCACCCTGGCCGGCGCACTGGATGGCAGCCTGACCACAGCCCTGGGCAAAAGCCTGGGCCGAGCCCTGGGCGGCTTGCTGCTCGGCGGCAGCCTGGGCTTTGCCGTGGGCCTGTGGCTGGGGTTGTCGCGGCGCAGTGAGCGACTGTTCGGCCCAACCTTGTCCGCGCTGCGTCAGATTGCGATTTTCGCCTGGGTGCCGCTGCTGACCGCTTGGTTCGGCCTGGGTGAGTTGGCCAAGTGGGTGTTTATCGCCCTCGCCGCCTTCTTCCCGTTGTTTATCGCCACCCAGCGCAGCGTGCTCAACCTGTCGCCCCAGCTGCGCGAAGCCGCGCAGGTGCTGCGCCTGAACCTCTGGCAACGCCTGCGTCGCCTGGTGCTGCCGGGCGCCGCGTCGGGCATTTTCGCCGGCCTGCGCCTGAGCCTGATCTACGCGTGGATGGGCACCCTCGGCGCCGAATATTTCATGCCCTCCAATGGCGGCATCGGCAGCCTGATGATCGGTGCCCAACAGCTGCTGCGCATGGACCTGATCATGAGCGGCATGCTGCTGGTCGGCCTCACCGGCGCCACCCTCAACCTGCTCGGCCAACGCCTCGAAACCCGCGCCACTCGCTGGAGACACGCATGAACGCACCGATTGTCAGCTTCAACCACGTGGGCAAGTCCTTCGACGTCGATGGCTTCGAACTGGAAGCCATCCGTGAATTCAACTTGGAGGTGGCCGAAGGGGAATTCGTCGCGATTGTCGGCGCCAGCGGTTGCGGCAAGTCGACCCTGCTGCGCCTGCTGGTGGGGCTCGATACGCAGTTTCGCGGCGAGATCCAGGTGGATGGCAACGCTGTCAGCGGTATCGGCGGCGAACGCGGCATTGTATTCCAGGAGCACCGTCTGTTTCCGTGGCTGACCGTGGCGCAAAACATCGGCTTGGGCTTGGTCAACGAGCCGCTGAGCGAGGCCGAGCGCACGCGGCGCATCAACGATTTTATCGAGCTGGTGGGCCTTACCGACTTCACCCGTGCCTACCCGCACCAACTCTCCGGCGGCATGGCGCAACGGGTGGCGATTGCCCGCGGCCTGGTGGCCAGCCCGCGCATCCTGTTGCTGGACGAGCCCTTCGGCGCCCTCGACGCGCTGACTCGTCAGCAGATGCAGGATGAACTGCTGGCGATTCGTGCCCGCGCCAGGATCACCACGGTGCTGGTGACCCACGATGTGGAAGAGGCGATTTTCCTGGCCGACCGCGTGGTAGTGATGGAGCCCAGGCCCGGGCGCATCAAGCAAGTGGTGAACATCGCCCTGCCCCATCCGCGCCAGCGCAGCAGCTTTGAATTTCACCAACTGCGCGAAGAACTGCTGCACGAGCTGATCAGCGATGACCACTACCAACCACCCGTGCGCGAACAGATTCGCGATTTGCCCCTGGCGTTTATTGCCTGCTGAGGTGAGCTAAATCGCTGTGTGCCTGCTCACGTCGCTCGAAGCGGTTGGCGCGGGCAAAGGTGCCCAAATCATTGAAGCGCACACCCATCTCGGCCATGACCTTATGCGCCACCTTGGTGGTCATCTGGCGGATGTAAAACGGCTCTTTCACCACAAAGTGATGGATGCCATGGGTGCTGCCGAAGTTGAAGCAGAACGCCTGCAACGGCCACAGCCACCAGGGGTTCAGCACTTGGGTTTGCTGGATCACATTGCCCAGCTCCACATCGCCGTAGTAATGCATGTTGGAGCTGACAAAGTGCAGGCAGAAGGTGCGCAACACGTTCGGGCCGATGATCACCACCGCAGCGATATCGATCACCTGCATCACCTGCAAGGTACCAGCTGACCACTGAATGGGCGCGCCCATCAAACTGGCAATCCCATTGGCGGCATGAAAGCCCAGGAAGACGTACCACGCGCCCCAATGCAGCAAGGCCAGCGGTGCGTACACCAGCAGCACGCGCTTGAGGATGCTGAACCTGTGCGGCCAGGTCTTGGCGCGCAACAGGCGGATCAAGGCCGACATCATGTTGTCCCCCACCATCAGCAACCGCGCGATGCCCCAGGGTTCGCCATTGGTGATCGCGCGCTCTTCCATATCGGCCTCGGTGCCCGAAACCTTGTGATGGTTGAGGTGCAGATGCCTGCGTATCCACGGGTTGATGGTGCTCGGGCGCGCCAGCCACACCAGGCCCATCATCAAATTGTGGGGCACGCGCTGTTTGCGAAAGTACATGCTGTGGATCAGGTCGTGTTCCAGCTCGTGAGTGAGCGAGGCGAAGAACGCATTGAGCAGCAGGCACACCCACCAGGCCATGTGACCGCTGATATAGAGCGCCGCCGAGCCGAGCATGCCTAACAAGGCAAAGGCCAGGATGCCCGCGCCCAGCGCGTCCTGATGCAACAACCAGGGGTGCCGCTGGCGCAGGCGCACGCCCTCGGCCATCACCACCTCGCGGATATGCGCCGAACGCTGTTGTGCGTTCAACGGCTGGGGGCTTGCAGAAGTACCGTCCATGCTTCCATTCTCTTGTGAAGTGATGCCTGAATCCTGCACCTAACCCTAGCGCAGGACGCTAGCCGCGCACGCCAATCTTTTGACCACAAGCGCCAATTGCCATGACCGAACCCACTTCCCTCGCCAGCTGGACCCGCGCCCTGCGCAAGCAGCTCGACGCCCTGGGCCTCGACAGCGCCGCGCTGTGCGCCGAAGCCGGGCTGGACCCGCAGCAGATGGACGACCCCAACGCCCGCTATCGGTTGTCGGCCACTACGCGCTTATGGGCGCTGGCGGTAGAGGCCAGTGGCGACCCGGCGATTGGGTTGCGGGTGTCGCGGTTTGTCAGCCCCACCACCTTTCATGCGCTGGGTTACGCATTGGTGGCCAGCGGCAGCTTGCGCGAGGTGTTCGAGCGCATCGTGCGCTATCACCAGGTGGTCAGTGATGCCCTGGACCTGGAGCTGAGCCGCCACGGCGACGTCTACCGTTTTCGCCTGCTCCAACCCCCAGGCAGCCCCGCGCCCGCGCCGGAAGCGATCGATGCCTTTGCGGCGATCTATGTGCGCACCTGCCGCAACCGCCTCGGGCGTGACTATGCGCCGCTGGCCGTTTACCTACGGCGCCCGGAACCTGCCGACCCCAAGCCGTGGCATACGGTATTTCGCTCGCCAGTATTCTTTGCCGCCGACGAAGACCGCCTGGAGTTCGCCGCCAGCGACTTCGACAGCCACCTGGACGATGCCAACCCGGAGCTGGCCGAACACAACGAAACCGTGCTCAAGCGCACCCTCGCCCAACTGCAACCGCTGACCTGGGAACGCAAGGTGCGCGCCGCCATCGAGGCGCAATTGCCAGACGGCGAGCCGAGTGCCGAACGCATTGCACAAGCGCTGCACTTGAGCCTGCGCAGCCTGCAAAGGCACTTGGCCGATGAGGGGTGTCGGTTTGACGCCTTGCTTAACGAGTGCCGGCAAAACCTGGCGTTATTGCACCTGCGCGACCCGCAGTGCTCATTGGCCGAGATCAGCCATTTGCTGGGGTTTGCCGATACCAGCAGTTTCAACCGTGCGTTCAAGCGCTGGACAGGGATGACGCCGGGGCAGTTTCGGGGGGATTTGCAGTAGCCACCCAAGCATGCGCTGTCTTCCCACAAGAACGACTCCTGAACCGGGCCAAAAACCACCCGCTCACTCCACCGTAAATCTAATAACAGATGTCCATGCGGAACGCTCCAGAGTTGTTTCCTGCCACCCGAAAACACCGACCTCACCTGGGTCCAGAAAATGTGTGAACTCCCATGATCCATCTGGCTTAACTTTAGCGCCGCCAAATTTATCCCCATTTACCGGAGTAAGGGAGAAGTAGACGTCCCAGTCGGGAAGACCCGCGCCTTTGAACATCACTGGGCTCGCATAACTTCCACCTTTCACCGGTAGTTCTACAACCGGTGGGTTTTCTACCCGTTTTCCTGGCCTCGATATTGGAGGGAAAACATCACAAGAATTTTCTGACATGAGCCTTAACTCCTCGATTGTCACGACTGACAATCAAAGTCTGCGCCCTCTGAAACATCAAATCTACTGTCAAAGTTGACAGGTACAAACCCCATGCAGCCAGTTTGATTACAAACCTGTCATCCAATTGTGCGGCTTTTGTCCGCATCCGCTGGTTACCGTGACGGCCTGCTTTCTGGAGCCCTCACTATGTACCGCACTGCCTTGTTCTTGAGCCTCGCCGTGGCCACCGCCGCCCAGGCGGCGCCACAATTGCCACGCCACGCCGAGTTGGATCTGCACACCGCTCGCCAACTGGCCGACGCCAGCCTGGCCCACTGCACCGCTGCGCTGACCGTCCTCGACCGCGGTGGCAACCTGTTGCTGGGCCTGCGCGCTGACGGTGTTGGCCCGCACAACAGCCTCGCCAGCCAACGCAAGGCGTACACGGCGCTGTCGACAAAAAACCCGACCCGGCTGTTTGCCGAACGGGCGCGTAATAACCCCGAGGCCGCCAACCTCAACAGCTTGCCCGAGCTGCTGTTGCTCGGCGGTGGCGTGCCGCTGTTTGCCGACGCCGAACTGGTCGGTGCCCTAGGCATCGCCGGTGCCGGTGGCGCCGCGCAGGATGAAGCCTGCGCCGTGCAGGCCGCCGAGCAACTGGGCCTGAAAATCACCCCTTGATTCCACTTCCCTCAAAAGGACTTCGCGATGAAAACCTTGAGCATGACCCTTGCCGCACTAAGCCTGAGCGGCCTGTGCAACCTGGCCCTGGCCGACGGCAACCCGCTGAGCGTGCACGTACTCAACCTGGAAAATGGCCTGCCAAGCGCCGGGGTCAATGTCACCCTGGAACAGCACGTGGGCGATAAATGGCAGTCGCTGTCTGAAGGTGTCACCAACCAGCAAGGCCGCATCGCCGAGCTGTTCCCGGCCAACCGCAGCCTGCAGCCGGGCGAGTACCGCGTGGTGTTCAAGACCGGCGATTACTACAAGAAGGCTAACCGCGAGACGTTCTTCCCCGAGGTGCCGGTGATTTTCCAGGTCAAGCAGGCCGACCAGCACTACCACATCCCGCTGCTGCTCAGCCCTTACGGCTTCTCCACCTATCGCGGTTCATAGGCCCGCGGCCAGCTGCAGCCCGTTGAGGTCGCATATCTCGATGGCGCCGTAACTCAAGCCGATAATGCCCTGTTGCTCCAGCGCCTTGAGCAGACTGTTGATGGTCTGGCGCGACAGGCCCAGCATTGCCGCCAGATCCTCCTGGGGCAGGTGCAGCACGCGGCGCGCCTGCTCCACTTCGCCGTAGCCTTGGGCAATCATCAGCAACCGATGGGCCAGGCGCTTTGAGGCGGGCATCAGGCTTATCTGTTCGATATTGATCAACGACAGCCGCAGTTTATGGCTCATCAACAGGGCCATCTCCCGCCAGAACAGCGGATGCTGTTCGAGAATGCCGAGCATCGCCGCCTGCGGCACCTGCAACAGCCTGCATGCGCCCGTGGCCAGGGCATCGTGGGTGCGCGGCAGGTTGTCGAACAGGCAGATCTCGCCGAACCAGTAGGGCGTTTCCACCAGGCTCAACACCGCTTCCTTGCCTTGGGCACTGACCGCACTGATGCGCACCGTGCCTTCCAGCACCGCATACACGCCGCACGGCGGGTCACCTCGCTTGAACAGGTACTGCCCCGCCGTCAGCACACGCAACCGCGCTGCCTCCAGCAGGCTACGCTGCAAGTCAGGCGGCAAATGGCTGAACCAATGACCGCGAGCCAATTGCGCGTGCCATGTCCCTGTGTCCATGCGAACTCCGAAGATTGTCGCCCAGTTGACAGTTAGGTACAGGCTGACAGGGCATGATCAAACATCCTACAGGAGGAACAACAATGAAAAGCCTCGTCGACCACCTCAGTCAATACGCCGCATACCACCGCGACCCACGCAACATCGCCAGCCACTTCATCGGTATCCCGCTGATTGTGGTGGCGGTGGCCGTGCTGCTGTCGCGCCCCGAGTGGTCGGTGGGCGGGCTGTGGCTATCACCTGCGGTGCTGCTGGCGTTGTTTTCGGCGTGGTTTTACCTGCGCCTGGAACTGGCCTTGGGCGTGTTGATGACGGTGCTGATGGGCTTGTCGGTGTGGGCCGGGCATGTGCTGGCGGCGCAAAGCACGGCGGTGTGGCTGAGCAGCGGCGTGGGCATGTTTGTGGTGGGCTGGGTGATTCAGTTCGTCGGGCATTACTACGAAGGCAGAAAGCCTGCGTTTGTGGACGATGTGTCGGGGCTGATCGTGGGGCCGTTGTTTGTGGTGGCGGAGTTGGCGTTTTTGCTGGGGTTGCGGCAGGACCTCAAGCGGCAGATTGAAGAGCGTTCGGGGCCGGTGGCGGTACGCGGGAAAAACGCCACGGTCTAACAGGTACTGAAGACCCAATGTGGGAGCCGGGCTTGCCCGCGATGGCGGTGGATCAGCTGGCATAACCGTCGACTGACACATCGCCATCGCGGGCAAGCCCGGCTCCCACAGGGGTATTGTGTTGGGCTCAGGTTTTGGGTTTGAAGAACAGGGTCTCGCCCCGCGCCAGGCCGGTGAGGCTGTCGTGGTCTTTCACCACTTCGGCCTCGATCAGTTCGTTTTGGCCCTCAACCTTGAGCGTAACCCGCGTGGTCGCACCCAACGGCCGGATATCCCGCACCTGCGCCGCATGGTGATCCTCCAGCTCATGGCGCGACAGCGACACTTCGTGAGGGCGGAACAGCACGTGCTGGTCGTCACCCAGGTGCAAGCGGTTGGAGTCACCCAGGAAGTGGTACACAAAGTCGCTGGCCGGGTTTTCGTAGACGTCGCCCGGTGAACCGATCTGCTCGATCACGCCCTTGTTCATCACCACGATACGGTCGGCGACTTCCATGGCCTCTTCCTGGTCGTGGGTCACGAAGACCGAAGTCAGGTTGATGTCTTCGTGCAGGCGCGCCAGCCAGCGGCGCAGTTCTTTACGCACCTTGGCGTCGAGGGCGCCGAAGGGTTCGTCGAGCAGCAACACCTTGGGCTCCACCGCCAGGGCGCGGGCCAGGGCGATACGCTGGCGCTGGCCACCGGAGAGTTGCTCCGGATAACGGTCCGACAACCAATCAAGCTGCACCATGTTCAGCAGCTCATGAACCTTGCTCGCGATCTGGCTTTCGCTGGGGCGTTGGTTTTTCGGCTTCATGCGCAGGCCGAAAGCGACGTTGTCGAACACGGTCATGTGGCGAAACAGCGCGTAGTGCTGGAACACAAAGCCCACGTTGCGATCACGCACATCGTGGCCGGAGACGTCTTCACCATGGAACACGATGCTGCCGGCATCCGGGGTTTCCAGACCGGCGATGATGCGCAGCAGCGTGGTCTTGCCGCAGCCGGACGGGCCCAGCAACGCCACCAGCTCGCCACTTTGGATATCCAGGTTGATGCTGTCCAGGGCCTTGAAGGCGTTGAAGTTCTTGCTGACATTACGGACTTCGATCGACATGACTTATTCCTCACCCGCGCTGTTGCGCAGGCGGTTGATTCGGTTCTCGCTCCACTGCTTGAGCAGCAGGATGAAGAGCGCCAGGATCAGCAACAGGCTGGCCACCGCAAACGCGGCAACGTGGTTGTATTCGTTGTAGAGAATCTCGACATGCAGCGGCAGCGTGTTGGTGACGCCGCGAATGTGGCCGGACACCACCGACACCGCGCCGAACTCCCCCATGGCCCGCGCCGTACACAGCACCACGCCGTAGATCAGGCCCCATTTGATGTTCGGCACGGTGACATGCCAGAACATCTGCCAGCCATTGGCGCCCAGCAGGCGCGCGGCTTCTTCTTCCTGGGTGCCCTGCTCCTGCATCAGCGGGATCAGCTCACGGGCCACGAACGGCACGGTGACGAAGATGGTCGCCAGCACGATGCCCGGCAGGGCGAACACGATCTGGATGTCATGGTCTTGCAACCACGGCCCGAAGAAGCCCTGGGCGCCGAACATCAACACGTATACCAGGCCGGCGATCACCGGCGAGACCGAGAACGGCAGGTCGATCAGCGTGACCAAAATGCTCTTGCCGCGGAACGAGTACTTGCTCACGCACCAGGCGGCGCTGACGCCGAATACCAGGTTGAGCGGCACCGAAATCAGCACGGCGATCACCGTGAGTTTCAGCGCCGACAGCGCGTCCGGTTCAAGGATTGCGGTGAAGAAAGCGCCGAGGCCGTTCTTCAAGCCCTGGGACACCACCACCAGCAACGGCAGCAGCAGGAACAGCACAAATACCAGCCAGCCAAGGCCGATCAGGATACGTCGCGAGGTCGCGCTGCCACGCCGGGCGGCGTTGGCCGAGGACGCGGCGGAAATAGACGATTGGGACATGTTCCGCGCCTCCTTATGGACGTTCGATGCGCCGCTGCAACAAGTTGATCAGCAGCAGCAAGACAAAGGACACCACCAGCATCAGCACACCAATGGAGGTGGCGCCGCGGTAGTCGTATTGGTCGAGCTTGACCATGATCAGCAGTGGCAGGATTTCGGTTTTCATCGGCATGTTGCCAGCGATGAAGATCACTGACCCGTACTCACCCACGCCTCGGGCAAACGCCAGGGCGAAACCGGTGAGCCAGGCGGGCAGCAGCGCCGGCACGAGGATGTAGCGGAACACTTGCAACGGCTTCGCGCCGAGGCAGGCCGCAGCCTCTTCGATTTCCCGGGGGATATCGGCCAGTACCGGCTGCACCGTGCGCACCACGAAGGGCAACGTGACGAAGGTCAGCGCCAGGGTGATACCCAGGGGGGTGTAGGCGATCTTGAAACCCAGGTCGGTGGCAAACTGGCCGACCAGGCCGTTGGGTGCGTACAACGCCGTGAGCGCGATACCGGCGACGGCAGTGGGCAAGGCGAACGGCAGGTCGATCATCGCATCAATGACCTTGCGCCCGGGGAAGGTGTAGCGCACCAGCACCCAGGCCAGCAGCGTGCCGATCACACCGTTGATCAGCGCGGCGTAAAGCGCGGTGCTGAAGCTCAGCTTCAAGGCCGCCAGTACCCGAGGTGCGGAAATGATATTCCAGAATTGATCCCAGGTGAGTTGAGCGGCGTGTACAAACATCGCCGCCAGGGGGATGAGTACGATCAGGCTGAGGTACACCACGGTGTAGCCCAGCGTCAGCCCGAAGCCGGGTATGACGGGGGAGATACGACGCGACATAAGAGTCCTTGGTTAAAGGGTAGAAACCACTGTAGGAGCGCGCTTTTTGTGGGAGCTGGCTTTTCTGTGGGAGCCGGGCTTGCCCGCGATGCAGGCACCTCGGTGTGTCAGTCACACCACGGTGATGCTATCGCAGGCAAGCCAGCTCCCACACAAGCCCAGTTCCTACAAAAAAGTCAGGCTCCTACAGTTACTTTGGCTTATTGCGCCGTGTAGATCTGGTCGAACACGCCACCGTCATTGAAGAATTTCGGTTGGGCAGTTTTCCAGCCGCCGAAGTCTTTGTCGATAGTCACCAGGTCCAGTTTCGGGAACTGCTGGGCGTATTTGGCGGCGACTTTTTCATCCCGTGGACGGTAGAAATTCTTCGCCGCAATCTCCTGGCCCGCCGGGCTGTACAGGTGGTTGAGGTACGCGGTGGCGATCTCGGTGTTGCCCTTTTTCTCGGCGTTCTTGTCGACCACAGCCACCGGCGGTTCCGCCAGGATCGACAGGGACGGCACGACGATGTCGAACTTGTCGGCGCCGCCGTCTTCCTTCAAAGCCAGGAACGCCTCGTTTTCCCACGCCAGCAGCACATCACCCTGGCCATTGTTGACGAAGGTAATGGTAGAACCGCGCGCGCCGGTGTCCAGTATCGGGACGTGCTTGAACAGCTCTTTGACGTATTCCTGGGCCTTGGCTTCACTGCCGCCGGCCTTGAGGCCGTAGGCCCAGGCGGCGAGGAAGTTCCAGCGTGCACCGCCGGAGGTTTTCGGGTTGGGCGTGATCACCGACACGTCTTTCTTGATCAGGTCGCCCCAGTCCTTGATGCCCTTGGGGTTGCCCTTGCGCACCAGGAACACAATGGTGGAGGTGTACGGCGTGCTGGCGTCCGGCAGGCGGGTCTGCCAGTTCTCCGGCAGGGTCTTGCCCAGCTTGGCGATTTCGTCGATGTCGCCGGCCAGGGCCAGGGTGACGACATCGGCGCGCAGCCCATCGATCACCGCCCGGCCTTGTTTGCCCGAGCCACCGTGGGACTGCTGGATCTTGACGTTGTCGCCGGGGTGGGACTGTTTCCAGAAGCTGGTGAATTCAGCGTTGTAATCCTGGTACAGCTCACGGGTGGGGTCGTACGAGACGTTGAGCAACTCGTAGTCCTTGGCAACGGCGGAACCGGCAAACACGGCACTGGCCAATGCGGCCAAGGCATAACGGCGAATCGACGACATAGAAGCTCCTGAAATTCTTGAGTATTGGCTTTTCTTGTAATTGCGGGTCTATCGCCGTTCTAGCTCAGCTCGGTTTGTTACCGGGGTTCTGCAGACGGAATTTTTCCTTGCGTTCGATCTGTACCACTTGGGCGTTGTGTACGGTGATTTCCACCGCGCCAAACCGCAGGTCGCGCAGGGCGCTCTGGATTTCACGCAAAATGGCTGCTTCGTCCTGGCCGTCAACGCTACGTAGAGATGCGCTCATGGTCTCGCTCCTGAAAATGAGTAGTGCCTGGCAGTGGCGGCACTGCTTGCGGCGTGAGGGCGATAGTAGATAAGCGCGGATATTCTTAAAAATACTATTTAAGAATGTTTATATAACCAGAAAGAATTTTCTGATGGGGCATGGGGTTGCAAGAGTTTTGGCAGCAAAAACGCTCACACACAGGCGCCGCAGAACCCCCTGTGGGAGCTGGCTTGCCTGCGAAAGCGGTGGTGCAGTCACAGATGCAGCGACTGACACACCGCCTTCGCGGGCAAGCCCGGCTCCCACATTGACCGAGTCAGTCTTGGCGGATCAGAGGGGCCCGCGTCCAATCAATCTCCTGGGCCGGCATGGGCCGCCCAAACCAATACCCTTGGCCCATGTCGCATTCCTGGTCCAGCAGGAACCGCGCCTGTTCCACCTGCTCGATCCCTTCTGCATGCACCTGCATGCCCATGCTTTTGGCCAGGGCGATCACCACGCGCACAATCGCCGCGTCGTCTTCGTCCCACGGCAAGCCCGCCACAAAGCCCTGGTCGATCTTGAGCTTCTGCACCGGCAGGCGTTTGAGGCGCAGCAACGAGGAATAGCCGGTGCCAAAGTCGTCGATGGCCAGGCGCAGGCCCAGTTCGCGCAGGCGGTGCAGTTGCTCCAGCGCGACTTCCGGGTCGTCCATCACGGCGCTCTCGGTGACTTCCAGCTCCAGAAAGGCCGGATCCAGGCCAGTGGTGTGCAGCACTTGGGCGACTTGCTCATACAGCTCGCGCCGGGCAAACAGGCGGCTGGAGACATTGATGGCGATAAAGCTCAGCGGCGCGCCGTCGGCCAGCCACTGGCACATCTGGCGGCAGGCCTGGTCCATCACCCACGCATCGATGTCGGCAATCAGCCCAGTGCGCTCGGCGATGGGGATGAACTCGCCCGGCGGAACCAGGCCGCGTTCCGGGTGCTGCCAGCGCACCAGTGCTTCGACGCCGACCAAACGGCTGTCGTGCAGGT
Organism: Pseudomonas sp. B2021; assembly: GCF_018135665.1. Classification (NCBI taxonomy): domain Bacteria; kingdom Pseudomonadati; phylum Pseudomonadota; class Gammaproteobacteria; order Pseudomonadales; family Pseudomonadaceae; genus Pseudomonas; species Pseudomonas sp. B2021. The sequence continues at coordinate 394,926 of NZ_SMOF01000001.1, read as the reverse complement.
CGTGCACCGGCTGGTAATACACGCGCAATTCATGTTGGTCGAGGGCGCGACGCAACTCGCCGGCGATTTCCACCCGATGCTGGGCGTGGGCGGTCAGCTCTTCGGTATACAACGCGTAGCCTTCGCGCCCGGCGCTCTTGGCCTTGAACAAGGCGGAATCGGCGTTGCGCAGCAATTGCTCGGCGCTGAGGGCGTCACTGGGGAACAGGCTGATACCGATACTGGCGCTGATAAACAGCTGGTTGCCGTCAAAAATGAACGGATCCTTCATGGCGTTGAGCATGCGCTGCGCCAAGGCCGCCGCTTGCACCACCTGCGGGCAGCTTTCTGCCAGCACGGCAAATTCGTCGCCCCCCAGGCGCGCCAAGGTCACCCCCGGCCCAAACAGGCCGCTCAGACGTTCGGCCACCAGCTTGAGCAATTGATCGCCGACGTTATGGCCCAGGCTGTCGTTGATGATCTTGAAGTGGTCCAGGTCCATCAACAGCAGGGCGCAGCCACGCTTATGCACCTGCGCAGAGGCCAGGGCCTGCTCGGCGCGATCGGTAAACAACAGGCGGTTGGGCAGGTCGGTGAGCGGGTCGTGATGGGCCAGGTGCGCCAATTCGTGCTCAGAGTTCTTCATGGCGCTGATGTCCGAAAACACCGCGACGTAGTGGCTGACCTTGCCCTGGTCGTCGTGAATCACGCGGATGGTTTGCCACTGGGGGTAAACCTCGCCGCTTTTACGCCGGTTCCAGATTTCGCCGCTCCATTCGCCGGTGCTTTCCAGGGCCTGGAACATTTGCTGGTAGAAATGCGCCGAGTGGCGCCCGGACTTGAACAGGCTTGGCCGTTGGCCCATGACGTCGTCGCGCTGATAGCCGGTGATCTCCATGAACGCGCGGTTGACGTGCACGATCAGCCCCTGAGTATCGGTGACCAGCACCCCTTCGCGGGTGCAATCGAACACCGCAGCGGCCTGGCGCAGGCGCTCGCGATTCTCTTTCAGGGGTTGTTGCAACGCGTGGGCGCGGGCAAAACGCCGGCCTATCCAGTAAATGAGCAACGCGCTGAGGCTGACCCCCACGTATCCACGCGCCTGCAGCCAGTGCCCCAGCTCCATGGGTTCATCGATAAAGTTGATTAATAGGTAATTGCTGAGCTGGAGCCAAACGATAGAAACCAGCAGGTATACCAACCCCGCACGTAGGGCACCTCGGTATGAAAACAGCATATGTTTAGTAATCCTTACTAAATAACCAGAATCGCCCTACAAAGGATCAGGATTATAGAGGAGGAAACACTTTGTAAGTCTTATCTGAAACAGTGACTGGTTTTATCTGCAAAGGAAGTGATAATGCGGGTGCTGTTTTTTTCTTTATCTGAGGGCCATACAGCCTATGTGGTACAACGGTTTTCTTGATCTGTCCGCCTGGCAACTGGTGGCAGTCACGCTGTTGATGACCCACGTGACCATTATTGGGGTCACTGTCTATCTGCACCGTTATTCGGCCCATCGCTCGCTCGAGCTCAATGCCGGCCTGAAACACTTCTTCCGCTTCTGGCTGTGGCTGACCACGGCGCAGAACACCCGCGAGTGGACCGCCATCCACCGCAAGCACCACGCCAAGTGCGAAACCGTCGATGACCCGCACAGCCCGGTGATCAAGGGCTTGTCCACCGTGCTGCGCAAAGGTGCCGAGCTGTACCGCGCCGAGGCGGAAAACCCCGAGACCCTGCGCATCTACGGCAAGAACTGCCCGGACGACTGGATCGAACGCAATCTCTACACGCGCTACCCGCTGCTGGGCGTGGCGCTTATGGGCGTGATCGACCTGCTGCTGTTCGGCACCATCGGTATCACCATCTGGGCGATCCAGATGATGTGGATCCCGTTCTGGGCCGCCGGCGTGATCAATGGCCTGGGGCATGCCGTGGGCTATCGCAACTTCGAATGCCGTGACGCCGCCACCAACCTGGTGCCGTGGGGCATCATCGTCGGCGGCGAAGAGCTGCACAACAACCACCACACCTACCCCAACTCGGCCAAGCTGTCGGTGAAGAAGTGGGAGTTCGACCTGGGTTGGGCCTGGATCAAAGTGTTCAGCTTCCTGCGCCTGGCCAAGGTGCAGCGTGTAGCGCCCATCGCCCACCGCGTGGAAGGCAAGGGCAGCCTGGACATGGACACTGCCATGGCGATCCTCAACAACCGCTTCCAGATCATGGCCCAATACCGCAAGTTGGTAATTGGCCCGCTGGTCAAGCAGGAGCTTGAGAAGGTCGATCATTCAGTGCGCCACCAGTTCCATCGCGCCAAGCGCCTGTTGTCGCGGGAAACCAGCTTGCTGGAAGACCGCCACCACCTGCGCATCCAGAGCATGCTGGAACACAGCCATGCCCTGACCGTGATCTACGAAAAGCGCCTGGCGCTGCAGCAGATCTGGCTCAAGACCAGTTCCAACGGCCACGATATGCTGGCCGCGATCAAGGAATGGGTGCATGAAGCCGAGGCCAGCGGCATCCAATCCCTGCGCGATTTTGCCCACCAGTTGAAGACTTACTCGTTGCGCCCTACAGCGGCGTAAGGGCGCCGTGGGAGGGCTCGCCCTCCCACGCACTGGCTTTTTGGCGCCATTTTCCGGGCACCGTCAATCCACGCCGTTCACGGAACTTCACCGCAATTCCCCTCTCTCAAAGAACACTTCGCCATCATGGTGACCCCTTGTAGTGACCGCCTTTGCACCTGCGGCGCGCCCAGAGAGAGTTGTACCGATGGTTCACGAAAAGCCCAGCCTGCCCGATGTGCCCACCGCAGAGCCGCCGCGCCCGGCCGCGGCGGCGACCCTGTTGGCGCTTATGCATGCTCAAGGTGAAGTCGAGCGGCTGAGTGAGCGTGAGCAACTGCTCAGCTCACTGCTGGTCAGCGTGAACGCCGTGCTTTGGGCCATTGATTGGGAAACACGCCGCGTGCTGTATGTGAGCCCGGCCTACGAGCGCCTGTTTGGCCGCTCTGCCGGCCTGCTGCTGGCCGACCACCGTGAATGGCGCAACAGCGTCCACCCCGAAGACCTCGACTACGCCGAACACAGCCTGGCCCGCGTGCTGGAACAAGGTGCCGTGGAGGACCGCGAGTACCGCATCATCACCGCTGACGGGCAGATCCGCTGGTTGAGCGACAAGTGCTACATCAACCAGCAGGTGGTGCCCGGTGAAGCGCTGATCGTGGTGGGCATCGCCGAAGACATCACCGAAAAGAAGCAACTTGAGCTGGAACTGCATCGCCTCGCCACCACCGATGTACTGACCCAAAGCAGCAACCGCCGACACTTCTTCGAACTCGCCAACCAAGCCTTCGACAATGCCTGCGCGCAGGGCACGCCGCTGGCGTTCCTGTTGCTGGACATCGATGATTTCAAAGACATCAACGACACCTACGGCCACCTGGAGGGCGACCAGGTGCTGCGGCGTATCGCGGAGAGCGGTCGCGGGGTATTGCGCCGGGGCGACCTGTTCGGGCGCGTTGGCGGCGAAGAATTTGCTGCTGTGCTGCCGGGTTGCCCACCGGAGATGGCCCTGCAGGTGGCCGAACGGTTGGGCAAAGAGATCCAGACGTTGGTGTTCAGCTATGAGGGGCATGAATTTAACGTGACCGTCAGTCAGGGCCTGGCCGGCCTGCGCGAAGATGACTCCACCCTCGACAGCCTGTTTGCCCGGGCGGATGCGGCGATGTACGAGGCCAAGCGCCAGGGCAAGAACCGCGTTATCGCCGGTTAACACCGACCAACTGTGGGAGCTGGCTTGCCTGCGATGGCGGCTTAACTGACCCACCGCTATCGCAGGCAAGCCAGCTCCCACAATTGATCGGTGTGTGTTTCAGGTTTTGCGCACGCGGGTCAGTTCTGGCAAGCCTACCTTGAGCAGCCGCGCGGTCTTGCTGCCAGCCAGTTCTTCGAGCCCTTCGTGCTCGGTCAGCCGCGCCATTTGCACCGCCAGGTTCACCACCAGGGCTTCGCGCGAATACACCCCGCCTTCAAGTGAATAGATCCCCGCGATCAACTGCCGCAACTCCAGCGGCAAGCGCCAACGCGTGCGCAACGCCGAACCGTAGGCGGCGCCAAAGGCGTCGAGGGACTCGCCTATGGTTTGGTCATCCAGCACGCCGCCGCCCTGGCGCCAGTCTTCCAGGCAGCGCAACAAAGCCAGGTCGCCCAAGCGGTGCAGGATGCAGGCGCTGTAGCAGCGCTCGTGATCAAGCTCCAGCATGCGCGCCAGGCGCCGGGCGTAGTCGGCACTGTCCTGGGACAATTGCCAGTGCCGCTCGGCGTAGGCCACCAGCCCAGGGTCACCCAACACTACGTTGTGCTTGAGCGCCAGGCCAAGGATGAGGTTCATGCTCTGGCCGGGCACCAACTTGTGCAGGGCTTCTGGCAGGGTCTGCACCGGCGTGCCGTGGTAGCCGGCGCTGTTGGCGGCGGCGATGAGTACGGCGGTGATTTGCGGGTCGCTGTGCACCTGGTCCTCCAACTGCTTGAGGTCCAGGCCTTCGGGGCCGAGGCTGTGTTGCACGGCGGCTTTCACATCCACGCGCAACGGCGCCCCATCGCAGACCTCGCGGCGCCGTTCAAGGAAGGCTGGCAAGGTCATGCCCGGCGCCAACGGTGGGATTTCGCAGTACACGCTTTCGCCTTCGTTGAGCAGCAGGTCTTGCAGGCGCTGGGTCAGGCTTTCCATGTTCAGCGGGCGGGTCAGGTAGGCGGTGGGCGCCAGGGGCAAGGCTTCGCGCACGCTGGCACTGTCGTTGCGACTGCTTAGCAAGATAAACGGCAGCGAACGGCGCTTCTGGCGCACGCTGCGCAGCAGGCTCAGGCCATCCACGCCCGGCAGCTCCCAATCCGCCAGGATCAGGTCATAGGTTTTTTCGCCCAACAGCGTGGCGGCGTGCTGCCCATCGGCGCACACATCCAGCCGTGCGTCACAGCGCACATTCAACAGCACTTGCTTGAGCAGGTCCCGCGACCAAGGGTCTGCTTCGGCGATTAACACTCGGGGTACAGCGGGTAAATCAACAGCAGTCATCCAGCACGCTCCATCGGCAATGCTTGCACCTTAGACAATGCAGGCGCGTGCGTACAATGAAGCAGGCACAAAAAAACCGCCGAAGCGGTTTTTTTGCTTTTTCTTTTTGTAGGAGCGAGCTTGCTCGCGAAGGTCGTCAACGAAAACGCGGGCAGCCTTTGAAGCGCGGTGCCTGGGGGTTTTTCGCGAGCAAGCTCGCTCCTACAGGGGCGTGTCAGAGTTCGGAGAAGCACTCTTCGATGATCGCCAGGCCCTTGTCCAACTGCTCGTCCGGCGAGGTCAGGGGCACCAGTACGCGCAATACGTTGCCGTAGGTACCGCAGGACAGCAGGATCAGGCCCTTGTCACGTGCCTTGGCCACCACGGAGGCAACGGCGGCAGCGTTTGGCTTGTGGGTGTCGCCGTCTTCGAACAGCTCGACCGCGATCATCGCGCCCAAGGCACGCACTTCGCCGATCACCGGGTACTTGGCCTGGATGGCCTTGAGGCCAGTCACCAGGCGCTCGCCCACGGCCTTGCAGCGGTCCAGCAGGTGCTCTTCTTCGAACACTTCCATCACGGCCAGGGCCGCGGCGCAGGCAATCGGGCTACCGGCATAGGTGCCGCCCAAACCACCCGGGGCGATGGCGTCCATGTATTCGGCCTTACCGCACACACCGGCCAGCGGGAAGCCGCCCGCGATGGATTTGGCGAAGGTGGTCAGGTCGGCGGCGACGCCCATCTGTTCCATGGCGAAGAAGGTACCGGTACGGCCGGCACCGGTTTGCACTTCGTCGGCGATCAGCAGGATGCCGTGCTTGTCGCACAGTTCGCGCAGGCGCTTCATGAAGGCTTTCGGCGCGACGTAGAAACCGCCCTCGCCCTGCACCGGCTCGATGATGATGGCGGCGATATCACGCGGTTCGGCATCGTTCTTGAAAATGCGCTCGATGCTGGCGATGGAGTCGTCGACGCTCACACCGTGCAGTTCGTTGGGGTACAGCGCACGGAACACGCCGCCCGGCATCAGGCCCATGCCGGCCGAGTACGGCACCACCTTACCGGTGAGGCCCAGGGTCATCATGGTACGGCCGTGGTAAGCACCGGTGAAGGCGATTACACCTGCACGGCCCGTGGCGGCGCGGGCGATTTTCACGGCGTTTTCTACCGCTTCGGAACCAGTGGTAACCAGCAGGGTTTTCTTGGCGAAATCACCTGGCACTTTGGCGGCGACTTTTTCGCACACTTCTACGTAAGGCTCGTAGGCCAATACCTGGAAGCAGGTGTGGGTCAGCTTGTTGAGTTGCGCGGTCACGGCCGCGATGATTTTCGGGTGCACGTGGCCGGTGTTCAGCACGGCGATACCACCCGCGAAGTCGATGAACTCGCGACCTTCAACGTCGGTCACGGTGGCGTTCTTCGCGGATTCGGCGAAGATCGGGTGAATCTGGCCAACACCGCGCGGTACAGCGGCTTCGCGGCGTTTCATCAGGGAAGCGTTGGTCTTGCTCATAAAGTCCTCATTCGCCGCTCATCGGGCGGCGTGGCTCAAGGATAGGTGGCGGGGAGGCAACTACGGCAGCATGCGATGATCGACTGCCACAGCTTTCCCGGCCACTGCGAATAACCATGTGAAACACGCAAAGGGGCAGCGCTCTCGTGCCCTCTGCGTTTGCTGCAATCCCGTGCCTTAGATGCCCAGGCAGAGGTATTTGATTTCCAGGTAGTCCTCGATCCCGTACTTGGAGCCTTCACGGCCCAGGCCCGAGGCCTTGATGCCGCCGAACGGTGCCACTTCGTTGGAGATCAACCCGGTGTTGACGCCGACCATACCGTATTCCAGGGCCTCGGCCACACGGAACACCCGGCCCAGGTCGCGGGCGTAGAAGTAGGAGGCCAGGCCGAACTCGGTGTCGTTGGACATGGCGATCACTTCGGCTTCGTCTTTGAAGCGGAACAGTGGCGCCAGCGGGCCGAAGGTTTCTTCCTTGGCCACGGCGGCGTTTTTCGGCACGTCAACCAGGATGGTCGGTTCGAAGAAGTTGCCTTCCATCACCTTGCCACCGGCCAACAGCTTGGCGCCTTTGCTCAGGGCATCAGCGATATGTTCCTGCACCTTGGCCACGGCTTTTTCGTCGATCAGCGGGCCGGTGGTGGTGCCGTCTTCCAGGCCGTTACCGATCTTCAATTTGGTCACCGCCACCTTGAGCTTCTCAGCGAAGGCGTCGTACACCGAATCCTGGATGTACAGGCGGTTGGCGCAGACGCAGGTCTGGCCGTTGTTGCGGTACTTGGAGATGATCGCGCCTTCGACGGCCTTATCCAGGTCGGCGTCGTCGAACACGATGAACGGTGCGTTACCGCCCAGCTCCAGGGAGACTTTCTTGATGTCCTTGGCGCATTCGGCCATCAGCTGGCGACCGATTTCGGTCGAGCCGGTGAAGGACAATTTACGCACGATCGGGTTGCTGGTCAGCTCGCCGCCGATGTCGCCGGCGCTACCGGTGACCACACTGAGCACGCCTTTGGGGATACCGGCGCGGTGCGCCAGCTCAACCAGGGCCAGGGCCGAGAACGGGGTTTGCGAGGCCGGCTTGATCACCATGGTGCAACCGGCAGCCAGGGCCGGGCCGGCTTTGCGGGTGATCATAGCGGCGGGGAAGTTCCACGGGGTGATGGCTGCGGTCACGCCGATGGGCTGCTTGATCACGATCAGGCGCTTGTCGGGCTGGTGGCCGGGGATCACGTCACCGTAGATGCGCTTGGCTTCTTCGGCGAACCACTCGATAAAGGACGCGGCGTAGACGATTTCGCCCTTGGCTTCGGCCAGCGGCTTGCCTTGTTCGAGGGTCATCAGGCGGCCTAGGTCGTCCTGGTTTTCGATCAGCAGCTCAAACCAACGGCGCAGCTTGTTGGCGCGCTCCTTGGCAGTGAGTGCGCGCCAGGCTGGCAGGGCCTTGTCGGCGGCTTCGATGGCGCGGCGGGTTTCCGCGGCGCCCATCTTAGGCACGGTGCCAAGAATCTCGCCCGTGGCTGGGTTGTTGACCTTGATGGTTTGACCATTGTCCGCATCGACCCAAGCGCCATCAATGAAGGCTTGCTGGCGGAACAACTGGGTGTCTTTAAGCTGCATGTCGGCTTTCCTTAACAGCACCGCGCGCACGCGGAGCGAATTAGAGTTGTTGAAAGGCGCCTTGTGGGCTGCCGTCAGGGAAATCAGCCCCAGCGCGCAGAAAAAATGAAAGAGCGCACGGGAGACAGAGCGTTTGAAATCTCAAACGAATCCTAGGATCAATGGGGGTACAGGGCAATAGGATGTTCGAAAAAAAGAACGAATATGGCGCATCCGGCTCATCTTTCGGATCAAGTGCCCACACGACAACAGCCCCGGAGCCTTGTGGGCGCCGGGGCTGTTGGGGGCCTTGCAGCTTAAGGTTGGAACGACTTGAGCACGGCCAGCAGGCTGGTCAAGTTGTCGGCCACACCGCCTTGGGCGACTTTTTCCGTGGCGGCGGCGCCAGCGGTGGTGTCGACACTGTAGATCTGCATCACGCCCTGGTTGGTAGCCGCCTGGGCCAGGGTGTTTTGTTGCTGTTGAGCCGAGACCGAGTTTTGGAACAGGATCGCCGTGGCCTGGCCCATGGATTGGTAGATGGTGCTCATGGCCATTGCGGGTGATTCGGCAACCACCTTGACGTTGGTCTGGGTGACGGCATCGGTGATTTGCGGGCTGACTGTACTCATGGTTGAAACTCCTGGGTTGAGAAAGAACAACATCCGTTATTGCTCAGTGCTTAAGGCTGGAAAGACTTGAGCACGGTCAACAGGCTGGTGAGGTTATCCGACACGCCGCCCTGGGCGACTTTCTCGGTGGCCGCCGCACCTGCGGTGGTATCGACGCTGTAGATCTGCATCACGCCCTGGTTGGTGGCCGCCTGGGCCAGGGTGTTTTGCTGCTGCTGGGCCGACACCGCGTTCTGGAACAGAATCGCCGTGGCCTGCGCCATGGATTGATAAATAGTGCTCATCGCCATCGCTGGCGATTCGGCCACCACTTTGACGTTGGTCTGGGTGACCGCGTCGGTAATTTGCTCGTTGACTAATGGCATGATCAATTTCCTTATTTAGTACACGGTGCATTCCGTGTTCATCAATGAACGTTGCGAAACAGGCGCTGTGAAACCTGGTTTAGGGTTTCGCTGCGGGGCCCAGCGCCGCTTCAATCTGGGCGATCAACCCTTGGATCAGTGCCTGTACTTCCTTGCGTTGCGCGTCCTGGTCGGGAGCTGCGCCGTCCAACACCTGGCGCAGGGCCGCTTCACGTTGCTGGGCAGCGGTCTTGAGCGCTTGTTCGTTGGCCTTCGATTGCTCAAGCACCTGGGTGGCGCGCTTGAGGGTTTCGTCGACGATGGCCTGGGGCGTTCCGGCGAAAATCTGCGGGTTGCGCAGCATCGCTTCGAGCCGCTGGCGGTCATCGGTGGACAGAACCGAGGGTTGCATATCGACCTCCTTGGGAGATGCCTTGGCCGCGACACGCCCGCTAAAGCCGCACCTCAACGTTGTCCTGCCAGAAACCTGCAAAGTAAAAGTGTGGCGAAGAATCACAGAAGGTCGCCAACTCCGCAGGCGTTATGGCGCTGGGCTGGTTGGGGAAAATGGCAGGCGGAGGCGGTAGCAGGTTGGCCTCGTTATAGAGGTTGCCGACTTCATAGCAGTTGGCCGCGAATTGCGAACAAAACGACCCGCTGCCAATGTCGATAGACTCGTTGATCCGCGTCACCAGGCTGGTATCGGAAGTCCAGCGCCGAAAGGCTGAGATCATCGCGTTCCACACGCTATAACGGCCCCGGATGTCACCGCCGATCTTGTCGAAATAGAACTGTTTGGCAGCCACCGTCGCCGCCTCGCCCAACTCGGTATCCACGCAGGAAAACACCATCGCCGAACGCGGCGGCTTTTCCAGGCTCAGGTCGGTCAGGGCCAGGCCGCTGCCGACACTTTCGATCACCATGGTGTCGCTCACTGCGATCGCCGGGTGAACCACATTCAGGTACGTCGTGTCCTGCGAGAACACCTTGGCCTTGACCAGTTGACCGGCTTTGATAAACGCCCGCGTTGCGCTGTCGTCATCTTGTTTGACAGAAAAAATAATATCTCCAGGCTGCATGATGTCGCTCCTCACTCAAGAAAAGTTGCTTTCAAGTTGCTGTTGCACCGCCCCAGCAGAACGCTGGAGCGCTGTGCTGGGTTCAGGCCGCTGGCGCGGCCCGGTTGGCCAGGGTGCTCGCGTACTTGGCGATGCTCTGGTCGATCTTGTCGATGGCCACGCTGGCGGCTTCGGCCTCCATCGCACCGGCAGCAGCAGCCACAGCGGCAGCGGCGCCCACCAGCAGGTCGGTGGCCAGGGCGCCCAAGGCGTCTTCGGCAGCGGCTGGCAGGTTGTCCTTGACGATGTTCTCGGTCATTTGCTGGAGCAGTACGGCCTGGGCCGCCAACGCGATCTTGCTGACCCCGTCGAAGTACCCCGCCGCCGCTTGCGCCACCAGCCCGGCCGCCTGGCTGATCATCATGTCGGCCGGCACCGCGATCTGCGCCGGCGCATAGGCAAAGTTCTGCGAATTGGTGAACTGCACCGCCTGCACAATCTGGCTATTGAGCGCCGCCGTGCTGTCGGATGACGGCGCACTCACCTGATTGAGCAAGTGCTCGTTCATGCGCGCCATGATCGAGCGCGAGGCCGGTGCGGCGGGCGCCGGTGGGTCGGCGGCGGGCGTTGCTTGGGAGGCGGCGGGTTTCTTGCGACTGAACCACGACATAATCAATCTCCCGAGGGCTCAGCCCTTCTCGCCAATCTGCATGATCAGCGCCACGGCCTTGGAGATCACCGCGTTGGAAATCTGATTCATCGCCTGCTGGCTGTTGACCGCGTTCTGCAACGACAGGCCCGCCGCGCTGCTGGCCACCTGGTACAGCGACGCGATGGCCTGGGCTGGCGCCTCGGCCACCACCTTGACGTTGGTTTGAGTGACCGCGTCGGTGATCTGGCTGTTGACCTCTGTCATACATCTCTCCTTGATGGCATTCACCCAGGTTTGGGTGTGGATAGCGGCGGCATGCTGCGCTCTTACCACTAGAACGCCCCACGCCAGCATGTGTGAATTACCTTCAGCGCAACGCATCGCGCAGCAGTTGCACACGCTTGCGCACCAGCGGCAGCTTCACGTGCAACTCGGCGGCGATTTGCGGGTAAGGCAGGTCGTCGACAAAACGCATCTCGAACAAGCGCTGCTGCAACAGCGGTAACCGTGCGACGTGCGCCTCGAGCTGCTCCAGGCGCTCATAACACTCCACCCGCTCCAGCACCGAAGCGCAGGGCGCGGCGAGCGCGGCCAGGTGATCGTGCTCAAGGTCCACCGAATCATCGAACAACCGCCCCTCGCGCTTACTGCGCCGCACGCTGTCGAGAAACACATGATCGAGCACTAAAAACAGAAAACCCTGAGGGTCACGAATGCGCTCGGGCGAGCGCCGAAAAAACAACAGGGCCTTGATCGCCGTGGCCGCCAACCACTCCTGGCCCTGATCCAGATTGCCCTTGGCCCGCCGCAACGCCCGGCGCCTGAGCTCGCCGTGCACAGCACGCCAACTCGCTTCGAACAAACGGTCATCGGCGGCCCATTGATCCTTGAACTGAACAGTCATCCCCATCGCCAGCACTCCTGTGCATCCTTGATGAAGGGCCAGTCTGCGAGGGCTCGACGGGGGTACGCTGTTACCTGGGGAACACCGCCACAACTAATTCAGCGCAAAAGCCTTGCGCCTCAAATGCTCAACATCATTGATCACCATGCGCTCCAGATCGCCGCTGATCACCCCACTGCGCCGCCATACTTGCAGTTGCACATTCAACTTGGGGCGACTGGTATTCAGCATCGACGCCAACACCCCCTGGCTTGCGGGCAACGACACACTGGGCAAAGCCAACGCCAGGTCGATCTCGCCCAGGTTGGCCAACAAAAACCGCGCCAACCGCGACTCCAGCCGATGCAGGCACACCAACTCCAACAACTCGATGACGTGCAGCAACCGCAGCATCATCAGCATCAACAAACGCCGCAGAAACACCGGCTCCTCAAACAACACAGCAAAATGCCGGCTACCCAACTGCAACAATCGCGTGGGCCCGCTGGCAAAAGTGGAAGACTCGCGCCCATGATCCTTGATCAACGCCGTCTCCCCCACCACCTGCCCAGCCCCGGTACTGCCGATAATCTGCTCGCGCCCATCCGGCCCATGCACCATCGAATAAATCCGGCCCTCCACCACCAACGCAATGAATTCGAGGGTGTCATCCTTGAAATACAACAGCTCACGATCATCCAGCGTGCGCTCCACCATATGGGTGGCCACGTAGCGCAAGAGATGCTCCGGCATACCTCGAAACAAATCGGAGCGAGCCAGCAGGGTTTGTCTGAGCGGGAGATCGAGCATCACGGTTCCTTTGGAATGCATGCGTTCACCTGAGGAATTGCGGCGTGGAAGCGGGGTTAAAGCCACAAGAGCAAAGCAAACAAAGGGACGTGCGGCGCGGGGAGTTGTGAATGAGGGTGGCGATTAGCCATTTTTGTCGGAAATGGACGACAGGGGGCGGGGCAAATGCCGGAATGGACGCATCAGGTCGACATGGGTATGATGTCGCCCGCACAAGCATCCGTAGCTCAGCTGGATAGAGTACTGCCCTCCGAAGGCAGGGGTCGTGGGTTCGAATCCCGCCGGGTGCACCAGATATGAAATGAAAAAGCCTCAGGTCGGGAGATCTGGGGCTTTTTTGTGCGTTTGGTGGGTGGTGAGAGAGTGTTGAGTCGCGTCGGGATAGGAGAGGTGAAAATAAATCCCCTTTTTCCCAAGCAGTTTTCCAGCTCTACGATCATTACGATTTCACCGTCTTGAGCGCCGGTCTCAAGCAAAGAAGAAACGCCTACACAGGAACCTCCGCCCTGATCAGCGTACCGCCTTCGGCCAGATTGCGGGCAGTAATGGTACCGCCATGGGCCTGGCAGATCGCACGGGCGATGGACAAGCCTAGCCCGCTCCCCCCCGAGTAACGTGCCCTGGAGCGCTCTGCACGCCAGAAGCGGTCGAACACGCTGTCCAGATGCTGGGCTTCGATACCTGGCCCTCGGTCACCGACTTCAATCACCACCGAACCGTGAACCCGGCGCGCCGTTACATTCAACTCGCCTCCCCCGGCCGCATAACGCAGCAAGTTATCGACCAGAATGTTGATCACCTGGCCCAGGCGATCACGATCGGCATGCATACGAAGCCCATCAGCAATACTGACCTGCGTCAGCACGCAAGCCTCATCCAACTGCGGCTGGAACCACGCCAACCGCTCCGCCACCAGAGCTGCCAGAGAAAACTCGCTGCGCTCCAGCACCAGCCGGCCAGCACGAGCCATCGACAACAGGTGCAAGTCATCCACCAGCTTTCTGAGTTGATCGAGCTGACGCTTGACCATGCCCAACTGCATGGCATCGCTGGGGAATACCTCATCGAGCATACCCTGCACGCGCCCCATGGCGGCGTTCAAGGGTGTGCGCAGTTCGTGGGCAATGACCGCGCTGGATTCACGCACATCGCGCTCATAGCGCTCCAGTTGCGTGGTCATGCTGTTGAAGTCGCTGACCAGCCGTTGCAGCTCGTCGGGCGCGTCGCGGTGCACCGGCAGGCGAGTCAGGAAATCACCGCCGGCGACTCGCCGGGCGCCCTGGGCAATTGCCGAGAACTGGCTGGACAAGGGCCGCGAAAACCACAGGCCGAAGCCAATGATGATAGGGATCGCGGCCAGCACCAGGCCGATCAGTATCAGCCAGTCGCGATTGGCGATAGCCGGCTGGAAATAGTCCAGCGGATAGTACTGGGCAACCACTTGACGCAAGCGTGCCTCATTGAGCTCTGGCTCGGCGCGCAACGCCAGCAGCTCCTCACGCGGCCCAGGCGGCAGATGCTGCACAAAATACCAGTCCGACAGTGTGACGTTGATCCACATGCACACCGAGATCACCACCACCGCGCCGATCGCCAGCAGGCTCATGCGCAGGCCGATCCAGCGCCACATGGGTTTGTCGTTGACCCGCGGTTGCTCAAGCATGTGCGTTACCTGAATCGATAGCCAATGGAGCGCACCGTGACCAGAACGCCGGTGATGCCGTGGTTTTCCAGCTTGCGGCGCAGGTTGTGCACGTGGGTGTCGACGACGCGGGCCAGGGCTTCGCTTTCCGGTAGGCAGATTTCCAGCAACTCATCACGAGTGAAGGCCTTGGACGGCGTCTTGAGCAACGTCACCAGCAGCTTAAATTCCGTTGGGGTCAGGTCCAGCCATTGCGGTGGTGCTTCGCCCTGCTCAATGGCCGCGGTAAACGCAACAAGATCCACCCGCAGGTTTTCATGGCGCAGCAGGTGTTCGACCGGTTGGTTGCCGGTGGTGCGCCGCAACACCGCGTGCACCCGCGCCACCACTTCGCGCGGGCTGTAAGGCTTGACCACATAGTCGTCCGCGCCATAACGCAAGGCACCGAGCTTTTCCGGTTCGTCGCCCATGGCCGTGACCATGATGACCGGCGTGTCACTGCTACGGCGCACGGCGGATAACACCTCGGTGCCGCTCAAGCGCGGAAGCATCACGTCGAGCAGGATCAGGTCGGGCTGCCAGCTTTTGTACAGGTCCAGACCGCGCTGGCCGTCTTCGGCCAGGGCCACCTCATAGCCATCGCGGAGCAAGTAGGCTTCGAGAATGTTGGCGCTGTCGGCGTCGTCTTCGACGATGAGGATACGTTTTCCTGACACAAAGAAGCCTCTTGATGAAACCTTGATAATTTACGAACGGTTTATTGAAAGTGCGCTGCCAGTATTGCCCTACGCCCGCTTTCGCGAGCCGATCCTATGCCGACCACTGCATCGCTGTCCAAGCCTATCAACGGGCCTGAACAGCTCGATCAGAGGGAGGCGTTGTGTCGCGCGTCGGCGGGCGCACTGTTGTCTTCTTTTGCACATAGGGCTTGACCATGAACTTCACCACCTCCCCTACCCACAACGTTCTGTGGGGCGCCGTCACGCTGCTGTGCTGCGCGCTCGCGCCCCAGGCTCAGGCGACCGACGCCAGCCCGACAGCCGAAGAAACCACCGTTACCCTGGGCCTTGGCATGGGTGTCACGCCTCGCTACATGGGTGCTGACCGCTACCGTCCGCTCGTACTGCCGATGCTCAGCATCCAGCACGGAGCGTTGTTCGCCGACACCACTCGCGGCGTGGGCCTGCAATTTCAATCCGACAGTGGCTTCGGCGCCAGCGCAGCGATCAATTACGACCTGGGCCGCAAAGAGAAGGACAGCATCACCAGCCCGGGCGGCGACGAGCTCAGAGGTATGGGCGATATCAACGGCGCAACCGTCGCCGACTTTACCCTCAGCCAACAACTGCTTGACTGGCTGTCGGTCAACGGCGAAGCCGAACTGCGCATGGCCGGCGAGCACCGAGGCAACCGTTACCGCTTTGGCCTGGAAGGCATCTTGTTGCACACAGACCGCGACACCCTGAGCCTGGCCATCGACGCCCATGCCGGCGATAGCCGCTACAACCAGACGTTCTTCGGCGTCACCCAGGCTCAGAGCCAACGCTCGATCTACAGCAAGTACACCGCCGACGCCGGGATCTATGCCTACTCCGCTGCCTTGAACTGGCAGCACACCTTCGACGCGCACTGGTCAACGCTGGCCAGCCTGACGCTGACTCAATACGCTGACCAGGCCAGCGACAGCCCGCTGGTAAGGCGCGAAACCGCAGGCTTGGGCCTGTTTGCAATCAACTACACGTTCTGACAACAAGCCCCGGGTATGCAGGCTTCATCTGAACTATCCCTGGGGCAGATTCCAGTCCTGTGCGAATGGCTTTTCAGACCGCGCAAGGTTCTCCCCATCAGGGCGTACACACGATGATCCGTTTGAAGTACCTGTCCAAAAGAGCCGTGCTGCTCTATGCGCTATTGATGAGTATCGGCAGTCAAGCCTCCCCCACCCTGCATACCGAAGCGTTCGTGCATCCTGGCCTGCTCCAGACCCGGGAGGACTTCACGCGGATACGCGAGAAGCTGGCCAACTATAACCAGCCGTGGCTGGCCGGCTGGCAGAAGCTGATCGCCAACCCCCATGCCTCATTAGCCTGGCAGCCCAACCCGGTGCCGGTGGTGTACCCCACTTCAGGCGGCCCGAATAACGACAATGTTCTGTTCAACGACGCAGCCGCCGCGTATGCACTGGCCCTGCGCTGGCAGATCTCCAACAACCCGGCGTATGCCGACAAGGCCGTGAGTATTTTGAACCAGTGGGCCTTGACCCTCACCGCGATCAAAGACAAGCCCGGCAGAGCTTTGGTGGCAGGCTTGTACGGCTACCAACTGGCCAACGCGGCCGAACTGCTGCGCAGCTACCCAAAGTGGCGGGCGGAAGATTTCCAGCGTTTTCAAGGCATGATGCTCACTGTGTTCTACCCCATCAATCATGACTTCCTGGTGAACCACGACGGCGCCCGGCCTGATCATCATGGGGCCAGCTGGGACCTAGCCAACATGAACTCGATGCTGGCCATCGGCGTACTGACCGACCGCCGCGATCTCTACAACGAGGCCGTCGACTACTTCAAGCACGGCACCGGTAACGGCGCCATCGCCCACGCGGTGTGGAAGCTCTACGGCGATGGCCTTGGTCAAGTCCAGGAAAGCGGACGTGATCAGTCACACGCCATGCTCGACATAGCCCTGCTTGGCAGTTTCTGCCAAATGGCCTGGAGCCAGGGCAACGACCTGTTCGGCTACCAGAACAACCGCGTGCTGCAGGGCGCCGAGTATGTGGCCAAGTACAACCTTGGCCAGGAGGTGCCGTTTACCCCCATCCCCAACAGCAGCTTCAAACAGACCGTCATCTCGGCCGATCATCGCGGCGAAACCCGTCCGATATGGGAACTGCTCTACAACCACTACGCCGTGCGAAAGGGCCTCAGCGCACCGAATGTGCAGGCCATGGCAAATAACGGCCAAGTGGAAGGTGGTGGCGGGGATTACGGTGCTGACAGGGCTGGCTACGTCCAGCTGGGGTATGGGACGTTGCTGTATTCGTTGGGGGAATACGGTTTGTCGGAGATGCAGTTAATGCCTTAGAGGTATATCACCGAAGCTGCGCTGCGCATTACAAATGCGTCCTTTCTACCTGTCAAATTCGAGGAATGGCAAGAACGCATTGGTGTGTTGGAAATGTCAAAGGACGCCAGCACCATCGCCGCAGAAGTGTGGAGCCAGATATGAATGAAACACCCGAGGCCTTAAGACCCAGGGCTTTTTTGTGAGCCACTTGCACGCGCAACTCAATGTTGCTACGAGTGGCTAAGCGCCTACATCCCGATGGGTTGAATATTACGAAGGCCTTGATGAATTCCCGGAATGCTGCTTTTCCAGGCTTGAAATTTCACCGCGCAACACCCCCTCCAACACCCCAAAAAACCCCTGAATATGCCCCTGCTTCAACGCCTGTGGCCGCGTCACCAAATAAACCTCCATCGCCGGCAGTTCTATCTCCGGAAAAACCTCACTCAACCCCGTCGCCAAAATACGCGGCAACACCGCCACCCCCATCCCGCGCCTCACCGACTCAAGCTGCACCGCGAACGAACTCACCCTAATCGGCGCATGGTCCAGCCCGGCAGCTTTCGCGGCGCGCATTTGCGGTAGCAGGTCCAGCGGTGGCAGCAAGGCGATACTGGCGGCGGTGGCTGGCGTTAGCGCAGGAAACCGTTGCAGGTATTCGGCGGTTGCGAACACGCCGTAGGCGAGTTTGCCAAGCCCTCGGTAGATCAGGGAAGGTTCGCCCAGGTGTGCGGTGCGTATGGCAATGTCGGCCACACCTCGTATGATTTTGTGGAAGTCGGTGGTGACCAGGAGTTCTACGGAGCAGCCTGGGTGCTGCGCTGTGAAGCGGCTGGCGGCTTCGAGCACACTGGCGGAAAAGCCTTCGCCGGCGCTCACCAGCACGGTGCCGCTGAGGGTTGCGGGCGTGCCGTCGACGGGCGCCTGGCGGCGCAGGCCGGATTCGGCTGCCAGGGCGACGTCTACCAGGGCTTGGCCTCGGGAGGTGAGCCGGCAGCCTTCCACGCCGCGTTCCACCAGTGGTTCGCCCAGGGCGGTTTCCAGTTGGGTGAGGCGGCGGGAGACGGTAGAGGCCGCGATACCGAGTAACTGGCCTGCCTGTAAAAAGCTGCCGCGCCGTGAGACTGCCAGCAGCAGTCGAAGATCGTCCCAATTTGCCTGCAATGCCATATCTCCGCGCTTCCCTGGTGTGCAGATGTGCAAAGCCATTATGCCGCAGGCGCTGTTTTTACGGCGCGGGCTCGCGGGTATATCTACTGGCCTTCTCAACAAATGGAATGGCCTGTATGAACACGAACCCCAATCGCTTGCACAGCACCTTTGTGACCGGTGCCACCGGCTTGCTGGGCAATAACCTGGTACGGGAGCTGGTCGCACGGGGTTATGCGGTGAAGGCGCTGGTGCGCTCGGCGGTCAAGGGTGCGCAGCAGTTCGGCGATGTGCCGGGCGTGGAGCAGGTGGTGGGAGACATGGCAGATGTGGATGCCTTCGCGGCGGCGTTGCAAGGCTGCCATACGGTGTTTCACTGCGCGGCGTTTTTTCGCGATAACTACAAGGGCGGCAGCCATTGGGAGGAGCTGGAAAAGATCAATGTCGTCGGTACGCGAGCCCTGCTGCAACGGGCGTATGACGCCGGTGTGCGACGGTTTGTGCATACCTCGTCGATTGCCGTGCTTGACGGTGCCCCCGGTACGCCGATCGACGAGACGTGCCTGCGGGCCGAAGCCGATGCGGACGACTACTACCGCAGCAAGATCCTGGCTGAGCGGGAGGTGTTGAGGTTTCTTGAAAGCCATCCGCAGATGTACGCCTGCATGGTCTTGCCCGGTTGGATGTGGGGGCCGGGTGACCTTGGGCCGACGTCTTCGGGGCAGTTGGTGAGGGACGTGATCAACGGCAAGTTGCCGGGGCTGATTCCTGGCACCTTTTCGCTGGTCGATGCCCGCGATGTGGCCTGGGCGCACATTGCTGCCGCCCAGCGCGGGCGTCGGGGCGAGCGTTATCTCGCGGCCGGTCGCAACTTGACCATGCGCCAGCTGATTCCGGCGCTGGGGCGTATTGCCGGGGTCAAGGTACCCTCCCGCCAACTGCCGCTGCCCGCGCTGTACCTGTTGGCAGCTGTGCAAGAGACCTACGCGTACCTGACCGGCAAGCCCATTTTGCTGAGCATGGCGACGTTACGGCTGTTGATACGCGAGGAACACCGTACCCGCTTTGACCACCGCAAAAGTGAAGAGGAACTGGGGCTGAGCTTTCGTGTGCTGGAGCAGACCCTCACGGACACGGTGGCCTGGTACCGGGCTCACGGCGGGTTATAAGAAAGCCCCAGGCCAACGACCTGGGGCTATTTATATGGGCCTTCAGCACGCCCATTTGAAATCTTGAAAAGCCACCTCCCTGGCTAACGCGACCGGCACGGAGTAAGCCCTGCGCCGAACAGCCTGCAGTGATGCTGCGTAATTGATACCCGGCCCAAAGCTGTCGATCACTTGGAAAATGCCCTCAAGGCAGCAGTCCAAAATCAACGTCACCCCCGGATAATCCCTCGTCAGTTCCCCCGTTGAATCGCTTAGCACCAACGCCTCCGGCTTCAGGTCAATCAACAACCAACTACGATGCTTGAAGCGCACCCCCACATCCTTGAGCAACGCGTTCCATTCCATGACCCAACCTCATCGACTGGCGATCAGCACAGGAATGGCGTTGTTCAGTGAGAACGCCACCAGAAATACGGCCAGCCCGACGTCGATCTGCCGGGTGTACTTGAGGAACAGCGCCTTGATCGGACCTTGGCCGAACAGCAGCGCCACCACTGAATACCAGATGACTTCCAGGGTCGAGCACAGCATCACCACCAGCACTTTGTCGATCTCCGAGCGCGGAACCGAGAGAAAGCCGGCATAGATACTGATCATGAAAGCGATGGTTTTCATGTTGCTGATATTGGTGATCACCCCCACGCGGTAGGCCTTGGCGAAGCTGGTCGCGCCCGGTGCGGTGCTTTCGGCCGTGCCGGTGTTCTTGGCCAGCACGCTTTTGATGATGCTGTACGCGATGTACAGCAGGTACGCCGAACCGCATAACGTGGCGACTTTGGAAAACGCCGGGTACTGGTGCAACAAAGCCGCCAGGCCCAGCAACGAAATCGTCGAGAAAAACACCCCGACCGTGCAGATGCCCAGGGTCGCGCCGATGCCGGTCGACACCGAGCCCAGCGAGGCGAAGCGGCTGACAATGATGAAGTTGGGGCCCGGGCTTATCACCGCCAGGATGTAGATCAATGCTGCTGTAAACATGGGAACTCCTTGTATGAGGCAGCGGACCGCGCAGGCCGCTGCCGAGAGCCGATCAGGCCAGTGCGTGCAACGGAGCCTCGGCCTGCGCGAGCTTTGCCTCCAGGGACGCGAGGATATGTTCGACCCGCAGTGAAATCAGGCTGAATGAGCCGGCGTCACCCAGGCCATGGGAGCTTTCGCATAAGCCGTTAAGGAACACGGCAGGCAATTCATCCAGCGCCGTCAGGCTGTAATCGCGGTTCACCACCAGCGCGCCATGAGTGTCCGCTCGGAACCGGGCGTGATAAGGCGCCAACAGCGGTGGATAGAGTTCACCATTTTCCTTGGCGGCAATGTCCTTGAAACCGGTAGCCAGCACCAGCGCATCCAACGCGAGGGTCGAGTGGGTCAGTTGGTTGACCTCTTTGAGCGCCAGCTCCACCTGCCCTGATGCGTTGATCTGCGCCTGCTCGATGGCGATGTTGTTGAGAATGTGGATACGCTGTTTGCCCTGCAGTTTTTCCTCATGGATGCGCACGTATAGCGCGTTGATCACGTCTTCATCGGCCGAGCTGTAGTTGGTGCCGCGCAGTTGCTTGTCCACCCGCGCCTTGGCCTCGGGCGGCAGGTTGAAGTAGTAGTCGATAAATTCCGGAAAATACACCTTGTCGCTGAATGGGCTGGTGTCTTTGAGGCGGAAGCTGAAGCTGCGGTGCAGCGAGTAAATCTCTTTGTCCGGGAACCTGGCGGTCAGGTCGAGCACAATCTCCACGGCGCTCTGGCTGGACCCCACCACCCCGATGCGCTGCACGCTCTGGGGTAGCTGGTTGAGACGCTCCAGGTAGTGATTGAGATGGAACACCCGAGGGCCGGTCAGGCCCTCGAACACCGCTGGTATATTCGCCGTGCGCCCGGTGCCCAGCACCAGACTGCGCCCGTAGATGACCCTTTGGTCGTTATAGGTCACCTTCCACACCTGCTCGCCTTTGAATAGCAACGGCTCGACCCGGTGGGCGAACGCTGAGGATTCAACACTGGCGAGAAAATGCCCGGCCACCCATTTGATGTACTCGGCATATTCACGCCGCAACGGGTATGTCAGCGGCAGATTGAGGTAATCGAACAGGCGCCCGGTTTCTTTCAGGTAATTGACGAACCCATAGTGGCTGCGCGGGTTGCGCGGCGTGACCAGGTCGCGCAAGGGGTTGTTCTGGATGTCCGAGCCGCTGAGCAGCATTTCATCCTGCCAGTCGGGGGTGGGCTTGGCGTCGAGGAACCGATAGGTCAGCGCTGAAGCCGACTCTTGCAGCCCGATAGCCAACGCCAGGTTGGAGGGACCAAAACCAATACCTACGATATCGAAAACAGTGTCTGACATGGAAAAGCTCCTATCCCTGGATTGGCTTCAGTGGAAGATGGTAATAGTGATACGCCGTGTTTTCGATAAACCCGAAGCGCGTGTATAAGTTTCGAGCCTTTGGGTTATCGTCCGCGCCCTCAATGAACAACTGTTTGGCGCCGGTTGTTTCCGCGAACATCTTGGCCGCATTCAATAAGGCCAGGCCAACCCCCGCCCTGCGTTTGGACGCCTCAACATATAAATCATTAAGTATCCACAGGCGCTCTAACGTGACACTGGAAAAACTCGGGAACAGTTGTGTAAACCCAATGATTTCATTGTTTACCAGCGCGACGATAATAATTGACTCGCCTAAATAGAAGCGTTGTTGAATAAAGGCCGTCGAGCGGGTCAGGTCGGATGCCTCACCATAAAACTCGCGGTATTTGTCCAACAACGGCGCGATGGCGGCGGCGTCATCGAGGGACGCATGCCGAGTAAAAACTGCATCGCTCATGGTGTGGTCACCTCGGCAAACGCCTGCTCCAGAATCTGCACGCCTTGGGCGATCTGCGCAGCCGTGATGGTCAGGGCCGGAAGAAACTTCAGCACTTGGTTATCAATGCCCGAGGTTTCAATGATCAGCCCGTGGGCGTAGGCACGCGCAGCGACTTTCTGCGCCAGGCTCACGTCTTCGAACTCGATGCCTCTGAAAAAACCACGGCCCTTCAGGCGGTTGGGCGCCTTGGCGGCGAAGCCTGCGGACAAGCCCTGCAAGGCCTCATGCAGCACGCCTGCCTTGGCCTTGAGCGCCCGGGTAAAGCCTGCGTCGCTCCAATAGTGGTCGATTACCGCCTTGCCGGTAACGAACGCCAGGTTGTTACCGCGAAACGTGCCGTTGTGCTCTCCCGGCTCCCACACGTCCAGGTGAGGCGCCAGCAATACCAGCGACATGGGCAAGCCATAGCCACTGATGGACTTGGACAAGGTCACGATGTCCGGGGTGACGCCCAGGGCTTCGAAGCTGAAGAAGTCACCCGTGCGCCCGCAGCCCGCCTGGATGTCATCGATGATCAGCAGAATGTCATGGGCCTGGGCGATGCGCTGCACGGCTTGCACCCAGGCAGCCGAGGCGCTGTTGACGCCGCCCTCGCCTTGCACGGTTTCCAGCACGATGGCCGCTGGTTTGTCGATGCCACTGCCGCTGCGCAACATAGTGGCCAAGTACAGCGAGGTGTCCACCTCGTCGCCGAAGTAGCCATCGTAGGGCATGAAGGTGACATTGCTGAGGGTAACGCCCGCCCCGGCCCGCTTACGCGGGTTGCTGGTCAGGGCCAGGCTGCCCAGGGACATTCCATGGAAGGCATTGGTGAAGGCTACGATGTTCTGGCGCCCGGTGTACTTGCGCGCCAGCTTGATCGCGGCCTCTACCGCATTGGTGCCGGTGGGCCCAGGAAACTGCACTTTGTAACGCAGGTTGCGCGGCGCGAGCACCTGCGCTTCGAATGCAGTGAGAAAGGCTTTCTTGGCGGTGGTCTTGAAGTCCAGGCCATGAGTGATGCCATTGTGCGCAATGTAGTCGAGCAGCGCGGCCTTTAATACCGGGTTGTTATGCCCGTAGTTCAAGGCACCGGCACCGCTGAAAAAGTCGATGAAAAGCTGACCTTGCTCACTGGTCAGCGTTGATCCCTCGGCGGTTTTGAACGTATCGGTAAAGTCCCGGCAATAAGAGCGTACATTGGACTCTTTCAGCTCGAATATATCCAAGGGTTGTTGCAGTTCAGGTATTGCCTGTGCAAGTGAGTAATTCAGCGTCGCCGTCATATCAGGTACCGTTCATTAATCCAATTGAATGGACTTCCAACAGGTAGAGCTATTTCCCAGTGGCCATGTAGCGAATGCTGAGAAGACTTTAATCCTTGAAGTCCGCTTGCAACTTTTCATCCAATGAAAACATGACCCGCTCTGTTGGCCAGCAGGAACAATGACGTCTTTCGCTGATTAAACTAGCAGCAATTACTCCCCCTGCAACTGAATATAAATTCATATGCTTATGACCCGTTGCCGCCAAGCCGGCGATGGTATCGCGCGATACCATCGCCACGGGGTCAGTGCGGCGGCAAGCTTTTAAGGCGTTCTTCCAGGTTTTGCCCAGGGAAGCGCTTTTGCAACTCGGCAAGTTTGGCCGTCGCCGCGGCCTCATCCCCTGCCGCGCGCAGGCGCGCTACTTCCTGCAAGCCAAGCTCAAGAGGTTGCGGCGCAGCGCGCTTGGCCAGCTTGCCTTGGGGCAAGGCATCGCTGCTCATTTCGGCACTGTAGGACTCGGCACGGGGCGGCGCGCTCATCGGCGCAGGCGCGGAGAACGCGGCCGGGGCAGCGAGACGTGTGTTGTGTACCGGGTCCAACTCGGGGGTGCGCGTGATCACGCCCACCAGCAACGCCACACCGGCCAGGCTAGCGAATGCCATTTGCCAGCGCGGTTGCTGGCATGCACGCAGCCAACGCTGCCACAGGTTGGGCGCGGGCTTGGGGGCTTCGCGGCGGGCAGCGCTGAGGATGAAGGCGTCGAGGGACGCGGGCGGTTCGCCCGTGCTGTGTTGACGGTAGTGCTGGAGCAGCGCGTCGTCTGGGGTGTGTCGGGAGTCAGTCATACAGGTACCTCCTCGGCCAGCAGGCGCCGCATTTTTTGCAGGGCGTAGCGCAAGCGGCTTTTTACGGTTTCCAGCGGGGCGCCGGTGAGGGTGGCGATTTGCGGTACTTCGAGCTCGCCGTGCAGGCGCAGCAGAAACACTTCGCGCTGGTCTTCGGGCAGCTCTTGCAGGGCCGCGTCGAGGCGCGCCTGGTCGCGGCTGAGGGTCAGTTGCTGCTCGGGGCCGTCGCTGTCGTCGGCCTGGGCGTGCAGCTGTTCATCGTAGCTGTCATGCAGGGGGTTGTGGATGCCGTGCTTGCGCCAATGGTCGATCAGGCGGTTGCGGGCGATCTGGAACAACCAGGTGCGAAAACTCGCCCGGCCTTGTGGCTGGGTGGTGCTGCGGATCAGGCTGAGCCAGGTGTCCTGGTAGATTTCTTCGGCCAGTTCGGCTTTGTTGCACAGGGACACGAGGAAGCGGTAGAGGCCCTGGCGGTGGCGGCTGTACAAGGCTTCGAAGGCGGCAGCGTCACCGGTTCGGTAGCGGGCCAGCAGCGATTCGTCGCTGGGTGAGTCATCTGGAACGGCCATGTAATGGGCGAACTCCTTTTTGTCAGCCGAAACAAATTACTGTAGGAGCGAGCTTGCTCGCGAAGAACGTCAACGATAACGCGTGCTTCCTGGATAAACGCGGTGCCTGTGAGTTTTTCGCGAGCAAGCTCGCTCCTACAAAAAGCTTTAGCAGCAAGCCCTCTCCCACATTTGATCTCGGTTGTGAGCGAGATCAGGGTTTGAGGCTTTGGGCCAGCTCCACCAGTTGCACGAATTCGTTGCGCAGCCCGAAGGGGTCATCGCCCCGGGCCGAGCGTGCCAATCTGGCGGTGTCTTGCACACTCATGGTGCCAGTGTAGCGGCCATCGCCCTTGAGCTGTTGGGCGAAGGCGGCCACGGCAGCGGCGAAACGCAGGTCATCGCTGGCCGGGGTGGCCTGGTTGGCGATGGGGCGTTCGATCAACTGGCTGTTACCGCCCGCAGCGGGTTTGTAGCGCACCCGTAGCATCGCCAGCTCATCGGATTTGCCTTCGGTCGCAGGCGCGGCGGCGTAACGCAGAGGCTCCAACCAGCCCTTCTCGCCCTTGGGTACGATTTCATACAGCGCGGTCACCGTGTGCCCTGCGCCAATCTCGCCGGCATCGACTTTGTCGTTGTTGAAATCTTCACGCTTCAGGGCGCGGTTTTCATAGCCCAGCAGGCGGTATTCGCTGACCTGGGCCGGGTTGAACTCCACCTGCAGTTTCACATCTCGCGCCACCACGGCCAGGGTGGAACTGAGTTGCTCTACCAGCACCTTGCGCGCTTCACGCAGGTTGTCGATGTAGGCGTAGTTGCCGTCGCCCGCGTCGGCCAGTTGTTCCATCAGATGCTCGTTGTAGTTATCCACACCAAAGCCGAGGGTGGTCAGCGATACGCCGCTTTTGCGCTGGGCCACGGCCATTTGCTTGAGGCTGTCGAAGTCGCTGATGCCCACGTTGAAGTCGCCGTCGGTGGCCAGCAGTATGCGGTTGATGCCCTGGTCGATAAAGCCTTCGCGGGCCATCTGGTAGGCCAGTTCGATGCCGGACGCGCCTGCGGTGGAGCCGCCGGCGGTGAGTTGCTCGATAGCGTTGCGGATCTTGGCTTTTTCACTGCCCGAGGTGGGCTTGAGCACCACGCGGGATTCACCGGCGTAGACCACCAGTGATACGCGGTCCTGATCACGCAGTTGATCCACCAGTAATTTCAGCGTGCTTTTGACCAGCGGCAAGCCTTCGCGGCGGTCCATGGAGCCGGACACGTCCACCAGGAACACCAGGTTGGCGGGCGCCAGTTCGGCCACGGGTTTATCGGAGGCCTTGATGCCGATGC
Organism: Pseudomonas sp. B2021; assembly: GCF_018135665.1. Lineage (NCBI taxonomy): Bacteria > Pseudomonadati > Pseudomonadota > Gammaproteobacteria > Pseudomonadales > Pseudomonadaceae > Pseudomonas > Pseudomonas sp. B2021. Next base: position 368,545 of record NZ_SMOF01000001.1, on the reverse strand, counting down.
GCAGCAGTTTTGTGCGCGGGTTCCATGGCGTGGTGGCGACTTCGGTGGTGACGCCAAAGGGCGAACCATCGGTGGGCAGCGCGTAATTGTAGGGAAAGTAGTTGACCATTTCCTCCAATCGCACCGCGCCTTCGGGCGGTAGACGGCCTTGGTTGAGGAAGCGCCGTACGTTGGCGTAGCTGCCCGTGTCGACATCCACGCTGAAGGTGGAGACCGGAGTTTCGGCGACGCGGTGCACGGGGTTATCGGGCAGGTTGGCGTATTGCTCGCGGGGTTCGCTGCGGTCATTAATCATCGCCATTTCACGCACCGCCATCGGTGCCGGCATGGCCATGCGTTTGGCCATCGCGCCCTCAACTGGCGCGCTGTGCAACTCGGCGGTGGGTTGTGCCGGTTTGGCCACCTCGGGAGAGGAAGACAGCCCACACCCGGCCAGCGCTACCAGCAGGGTAACGGTGAAGCCTTGGGCAGCGGGACGCAGGTAAAGCAGAGGGCGGGACATGGGGCTGAACCTCGTGAATGAATGAGCCGTTCACAAGGTCAGACGCGACATAGGTTGGGTTCGGGTTAAACCCTTGAGACTCACCCCGATCAATGTGGGAGCTGGCTTGCCTGCGATAGCGGTGTATCAGGCAATCTCTGCAGCACTGGCCCACCGCAATCGCAGGCAAGCCAGCTCCCACAGTTGAATGGCGGTGTTCTCTTAGTCCGTGCCGTATTTCGGGTTACGCGGGCCGTACAAGATGCCGGTGCGTTGCCCCGCCGACAGCAACCGCGCACTGGTGATACCGGCAATCGGGTGCGCCGCATCGGTAGAGCTGTTGATCACCTGCTTGACCGCCGCCGTGATCAACATGCCCACCAGGCCGCCACCGTTGTTGTTGCCCTCCTCGCTCGACGCCCGCGCAGAACCGGTCCACAAGGTGGTGCCAGTGCGCAGGTCCACCAGTTTGGCCGAGGCCGTCACTGAGGTGTCGCTGGAGATCAGCATGTACTGGGTGCCGTACTCGCTGATGGTGATGTACAGCGCCGCGTCCGCACCAAAGATGTCATGCAGCTTGGCCGGTTGTACGGCCTGGACATCGTTGGCGGTGGTGAGGCCGTTCTGGCGGAAAGTTTCGTCCACCAGGGCAATCGGCAACACGTAGTAGCCGGCTTCGGCCAGCGGGTAGGTGACTTGCGACACCAGGCTGTAAGACGCCTGCACTTCCGGCGATTCATTGATCGGCGGCAGTACCAGGATCGACTTGGGCCGCGCCTGTTTGTACGCCGAATAATCAACCGTCTTGGGCGCGGCGCAACCGCCGAGCAACGCCAGGGCCAGCAAGGCGCCGGTGAGTTTTAACAGGCTCATTTAGTGGCGACTCCGGCTTTGGCGTTTTTCAACAGAAAGTCCATGTACGCAGCAGACTCGGGGAACAGCGCCTTCTCGGTGCGAAACTCCTGCACCATCTGGTCATCCTTGCCCATGTTCATGTACAGCATGCCCAGGTGCGCGTGGTAACCCGGCGGCGCCTTGCGGCCACTGGCGTTGATCTTCTGCAGATCGCGCTCCAGTGCTTCCACCTGCGCTTCCTTGGGCTCGCCCTTGAAGTACTCGTAAACCTGCGGCTGGTAGCTCTCCCATTGATACAGGGGCTGGGGCGCCGTCTGGCACCCGGCTACCGTCGCGACTGCTGCCAGCGTCAGCGCCAATTTCACTGCCTTGCTCATCCGTGTACTGCTCCTTGTGGTGTGGCTGATCAGTTACGCGGGTTCCAGGCGCCGGCGTTGATGCCGTCGACCAGGCGGTTGATCGCTTCGCGCATGGCCAGGTCCAGCACCTTGCCATTGAGGGTGGAGTCATAGCTAGCGGTGCCGCCGAAGCCGATCACTTCACGGTTGGACAGCGCGTACTCACCGGCACCCTGGGTGGAATACACCACTTCGGAGGTATTGATGTTGACGATATTCAACGCGACTTTGGCGTAGGCCACTTGGGTCTTGCCACGGCCGAGAATGCCGAACAACTGGCGGTCGCCGGTTTCTTTGCGGCCGAACTCGGTCACATCGCCAGTTACCACATAGTCAGCGCCCTTGAGCTTCTGCACGGTGCCTTTGATTTTGGCTTCCTGGGAGATCTCGCCCATGTTGTCGCGGTCCAGCACGCTGAAGCGATTGGTCTGCTGCAAGTGGGTGATCAGGATCGTCTTGGCCTGGCCGCCGAGACGGTCAACGCCATCGGAGAAGATGCCGCGCATGTAGCTGGAGCGGTTATCGAACTT
>NZ_SMOF01000001.1:308737-366241 GCF_018135665.1 Pseudomonas sp. B2021 | reverse complement strand
ATTCAGAAAGCACGCGTTATCGTTGACGTTTTTCGCGAGCAAGCTCGCTCCTACAAAAAAATCCTTAACTGACTGGCATTACACCAACAACAGCCAGCCTTCGCACATCCCTACTTGAGCTCCTTCACCAGATACTGCGCAGAAATCTGCGTAATCCCGGTCAACGCCCGGCGCAAAGCTTCAGGGTCGGTGCGGTAAGTGAGCGGCGTGTAGCCATAGACATTCTGACCATTGAACGGCGTGACCGCTTCAAAGGTGCGCCAGATCATCTCATCGCCGCGATCCATCTGCGCTAACACGTTAAGGGTCGGATAAATCACACTGCTGAAACCCTGGGTCAGGCGAAAGCCCCACTCGGACACGGTCAGCTGAATCTGCGCATCAGCCGGCTCATCGTCGCCGACCACCTTGAGCGTCGACGTCTTACCCAACTCATCGACAAAGCCCTGCTTGAGCAACACGCCTACATCGAGTTTTTCCGCCTCCATCACCGTCAGAATAGCCACCGGCGTCGGCATCTCGGCCAACTGCCCAAGCTTCATGCCGCCGGCAAACCCGGCACCGCTCAACGCCGCAGTACCCAGCTTGGACGCCCCGCTGGCCATGCCAACACCGGCGCCAACCCCGGCACCCAGGGCCGCGCCCCAGGCCTGTTCGCGGCCGAAGTACACCATGTTCTTTTCCCACTTCACGGGCAGGACTTTGACGGTCTTGATCTGCGCGCGGTTTTCGGGAGTGAGGGGGTGGCTGACGCAGCCGCCGAGGATGAGGGTGGTGAGGAGAATGAGGAGGAGGTTTTTCACATCAATCCTTTAATGCTTGCAGTGAATACGAGAAGTCGGCAAGGCCTGGACCCTGCCGACACACTGGCTCAACTCATTTGCTTTCTTTGGCAATGGTGCCCAAGGACGCATCCTTGACCAGATAACGGCCTTCAACTTCGCTCAGCGCTTTGAGGCTGTTACGCGCCACGGCGAAGCCCATTTCGACTTCCTGCTTGAGGTAAACCACCTCACCCGCTTTGACATCAATCGGCATGTCCGCCCAGTTTTCAGCCTTGGAGCTGATCACGTGTTTGCCCGGCGTCACGAAAAAATAGATGTACTGGTTACCACGGTTGTAACCCATCTCCGAGTCGGCTTCCTTGTCATCCAGGAACACGTTGAACCGCACCAACATTCCTACGTTGCTCGGGCGCACGACGTACACCAGGCCTTTATCAGCCACGGCAGCCTTGGGCAGCGAATAGTTCGCCACGTCAGCCTGCATCTTCTCCACCGACGGCGTCGAGGAACAGCCAAACAGCGTGGCCAGGGACAGAACGACAGCGGCTTTGCAGAACAGCTTGATCATGTATTTCTTCCTTGTGGGTAACGGTGGAGCGGTTTTGAGAGTGCCGATGATGGCGGGATCTCATTTTTATGGCATGGCCCGAAGCATTGTGCCATTGCTGTGATGCCTTGCGCGGTTTTGGGTGAGGGGCTTATAGTCCGGCCGTCGCCCAACAGGGCGATCGGATTTGGCGATCCGTTGACCGTATGCGAAAGCTTTCTGCTTGCTTGCAGGGGCTTCCGTACCCGCATTGCTGCTTTATGGCAGCTGTGCGCGGGAGACCTTCGGGTCTGCCGGAACTCGGTCCCGGTTCGCCAACCTGCGTACAGCTGTCACCCATTCGTTTGGCGACGACAAGTGACAGCCTCACTTACTGACCGAGGTTGTACCCATGAATAGATACATGCCCCTAACCGGCCACGACTGCACCGTCCCAGCCCTGATCATCGACACCCAGGCACCTCTGGACGTCCTTCACGACGCCGCCGTGCACCGTATTCGGGCCGTCACCCAACTGCTGGAAAACCTGGCCTTCCGCGAACAACTCAGCAGCGATGCCGTAGTGCTTTCAGACTTCGCCCACTTGCTGGCCATTCCGCTGCGCGATGGGTGTGATTTGCTGGATGTCATCAGTCGCAGGCTTAATGCCGATCCGTCCTGAGTGAAAACCGGGCGGCCTTTGTGTCGCCCGCTTTGGCCTCGTGCGGGGAGGGTAAAGGCTAAATAAACCTGCCCTTTCGCACTGCTCCGCCTTGATGACCAAGCGTTTACAAAGAACCTTCACAACTAATAAAGGGGACAGATTTATTTAATAGGCTTTTCAACTCTATTTTAAATAAATTTTTCCCCCTTTTTTTCAGTCCCCTTTTTTCATTTCCATATTATTGCTAACACACCCTCATCTCTACCCCAAAAAATCTATCCTACCTTTTAAAATACAACACTTGGAAATACTTTACGAAACATATGCTGTATCGCTGGCAACCGGGCTAGCTCGTCCAACATTTCGGCAGCCGAAAGCGGCATATCGGAGGGTACCGTGCCACGGAGCAGTGCTATTCCATACAAAGCATATTCCTCGTTTTTAGAGTGACTCCATTTTGGAACATAGCCAATTACTTTGTAGATCTTGAAAATAGGCTCATCAAATTCAATCAAATCATATAAAAAATCTGGAGCTCCCTCCGCCCCTAAAAATCCTGCGCACCACGATTGTAACTCTGATATATCAATAGCCTCGCAGAACAGACAGGTAATTACAAACCCTAAAAGTTCATCACTGTAACGCTCAGTTTTTTCTATAATCACTTTCCGCCCCCCATAGTTTCACCACCTATGGGTCCAGTTTTGCAGTGAATCAGCTCCGGAACGAGCTGCATCCGTCCGCTATCTTGGTGATGATGCCAAAAACAAAAGGGGACATCTGATACCGATGTCGCCTTAGAAATTAAATTTTGTCCGACACCACCTCCCATTAGATCCTTCGAAACTTCTTATTATTCGGGCGGCCGCTCAAATAACTGGTCTAAAAATTTTGAAAATGAGGAAGCGACAAATGATAGTTCTGAATCGCTACCTGGAACGGCTTCATGATGCCACATCATAACTTCTGGATCATCAGAAAGCCGATCTTTACGATAGTCAAAACAGAGCGCATCTCCGTTCCCTAATACTGAGAAAATAATTAGGCCTTGAACAAAATCTTCTGGCGGATGACGGTATTTCACCTCCATTGTCTCGAATGAGCCTTCGATTTCACCGAAAGGTAAAAACATACCAGCGCTGCTCGTAACATCTTCGCCGAGAAGACGATTGTAAAAATTGAAAACAGGTTTATTTAAAATAAACGCGCCATTAAATTTCGCTGAAACTTCTTTGTATTTCGCAGGAAAAACTATACCCGCCAATGCTTCAAAAGCTTCTATGTCAGCAGCATTACCTTGACCATAATAAGAATCAAAACTTACTCCAGCGATCATTTATTGCCCCTTACTCATCGATTCCCACCCGACGTGACGCGCACCATTATGAAAAACCTCGCAAAAAGGGGACAGATTTATTTAATAGATCCCAGCGCAAATTTAAATAAATCACCCCCCTTTTCTCGCGTCATTTAACGCAGCACACCTGATCATCAGAAAGATAATAAAGTCCCTCCAGCTTTCCGCAAATGGAAGGAAGACCGAAAACCGATTCCGAGGCATAAGAAATAGGCAGCTCGGATCTAATCGAACCGGCAAACTCTGAACTTTCCCACGCGGGAGTTACTATATCGCTCCAAAAATTTACGACGGCTCCCTTATCAGACAATACAACAGGCTTTAAGCATTCAATTGCGGAATTGGAGTTCCAATACAAATAGCCGCGATACACAGAGTGTCTTTCACCAAAAAAATCAGCTCGAACGATAATCTGAAAGTCTGAGCACGTTTCCTGCTCGGCGAGGGGGCGTACAGTTAACTCATCCTCCACGGTATCGTCCATCGGAAAAAACCAAACGCTGTAGCGATCAAGATCATCAATCGTTAGCTCATATACTTGTTTGTCCGACACAAATCGCCCCCCCATGTAATTAAACACAACAAAAGGGGGCAGATTTAATCAATGGTCTTTGCACTACCACCACGAATTAAACAAATTCGCCGCCTTCCCCCAACTACCTGACTAACTAGGTAACGGTTTCTTGATCACCATTAACAGAATCAAACAGTACGCCGACAACACCAGCTGCCACAAGTCGCCGTTTCACTTCTTCACTTACTATGATCGCACCCAAATATTTTTTAAGTCTAAATATATGACTTGATCCGCCCCTACCCGGGTCAACCACCAAATTGTAGAAAGCACGATAGTTGCCGGCCATATCTGGCCTAACAGGATCATCTACCTCAAACTTTTTATAGCGAGAGCGCTTTTCATCCACGCAATCAATTTGCGTTTCAATAATCATCAAAAAATAGCTCTGGCAAACCACTTTATTGTTTATCTTCACCGGCTCAAAAACGACATGCTGATAAAGTTCGTCTGTCTCTGGCAAACCGGCGAGCGAATTTTTTGCCCTCTCGCTTAAAACAGGAATACTGGCGTATCCAGCGAGGGAATAATCAACTTCTTTACCGTCGAACCTTACATCGAGGGTATATGTGCCTGGCTCCATAAAATTAACTGGAGGATCACTGAAATGCCAGTTATCTACATGATGTACATCTCCGAGCACCCACCTATCGCAGACAGTTACATCTTGTCGCATTAAGTAATATCTCATTTCAGTCCCTCGTAAGCCATTTATTAACTTCACTACCCACGATTACTGCTTCTGACTTAATCCCTTCCAATATTTTTGTCACGAATCAACGAAAAAAGGGGACTGTCTAGTCCTGAAATAGGTTTACACCTGCTTCAGGACTAGACAGCCTTTAAACTCTAGTCTAGATAAATCTGCCCTCTTTTCTTGTCCCTTTTCTTCAGTCCCCTTTTCTTCAACTTATTCATCATCCCAAAACTGCCCCGGCGGCGCATAGTTACCATCTTCCAAGATGCTGCACCATCCAAAAAGCCTATAAAACATTTCAAGATCCAATATTTGGTAGATATCAATATCAACTTTTTTTAACGACACCCGACCGTGTGCATAGTGAGAGTATTGCCCACCTACCCCACCTATCGCTCTTTTTTCAAGTTCTGCACGATCCCACTCCAGAACGGTTCCTGCAGCTTCTGGCAAAGGGTCCAAAAATTCAATTTCAAACTCCGTTGCAATTTTGCAAATGCAAGGAATCAGCCTTTGCTCGAGCAGGCTGTGGGTTAACAAATTCTCGGGAAACTTAATGCTTAATTTCATTTCAGAGCATCCTTTGGAACAACAACATAACCTGAAAAATTCTTTTCAAAAGTAGTCGCGGGGCTAAAGTACTGCTTACCATGAGGATCACTGCAAAAGGGGACAGATTTATTTAATGCGCCTTTAAACTCTAATTTAAATAAATCTGTCCCCTTTTCTCGTGAGATTAAAAGGTGGTACCTACCCATCCATCTTTACTGGATACCCACGCAGACCGTGACGGCGCGCAACCCACAATCAGAAATACAACTACCATTATTACGCTAATTTTTTTCACGTTTTCTCTCCGTGAAAATGTGAAAAATGGGACATATTTATTTAATACGTTTTTCAACTCTAATTCTAAATAAGCCTTTCCCTTTTCTCACTTTTTTATTCATCTCCGCTCTGGCACCGACTCAACTTTTTCCATTTATATGATTTCGCCACGGCACGAGCAGTCCCTCCAACAAGACTCGATCAACAACACCATCATCAATGGCGCCGACAAAAGTTGTATCCAACTGAAACTCAAAGGAAATATTTTCCTTTTCCGATAACTTTTTTACGGCACAGACTATTTCTTCCACTTCATCTAGATTTTTTGAATCCATATCAACAGACAGTATATTCGGTTGCAGTGCTGAATAAATCTCCAACATTCCACCCACCACTTCCGCGCCCCCTTCGTCTATCGCGTCAATAAAGGTTGGCGGGGCAATGCTCCATATTCTTGACGCAGCGAGCTCATTCACGAGCTGCTGCACATTAGATCTAATAGACTGATCTAAGTCTTGAGCCACGTAGAAAATCAACTTTTGCTTCTCATGTTCTAGCGGTACGGAATGCATTATTCAGCTCCTTTTTTTGGAGGGTATGCCGGGAGAACCGACCCTGGCCCCCCTTTTCTACTGATATTTTGCTCATTCAGGATATCTATTGCCCTATCGAACAAAAGGGCGAATAAAAGGGAACAGATTTGTTTAATAGTTTTTTCAACCCTAACTCAAATAAATCTGCTCCCTTTTTTCACTTCTCTAGCTAGATCAAACAAACCGCCTCCTTTTGTTCTCAATTATTTTTTGGCAAATTTATCGAAAAAGCCGAAAGGAAAGTCTCAATAATTTTTCGATCTGCATCACTCTTTGCAAAACGCTTAAGCACTGGGACAAGATGATAAAACAATAGCTCGAGCCTGCTAGGATCTTTGGGCAATGCATCGTTAATGCATGCAACCATTAACTTAACTGGCATAATTGACGCGAACGCTTCATATCCTCTAGCGCTAGAGAACGGAATTTTCTTAAAATAATAATCCGCTAAACGTTTCTGCTCTGGTTTTTTCCAAGATCTATGAGGAAGGAGTAATAAAGCTTCACCCCAATTATCTGAAGCAAGCGGGTACCGGCTCAATATCCAAGCTGCCGCCTGATCAGAAGTCATTTTCGCCAACTCTTTACAGAGTGATATCAATCTTGAATCCATACCAAACTATTTCCTTCGAATAAAGGGGACAGATTTATTTAATACAAATAAACCCACCCCTTTTATATAACCCTCTTTGACACAAACCAAATGGACAATCAATCACACTCAAACATTAATTTCACACTTTTACTCACGGATAAACGAAATTCGTCTTTACTTGCCCACCAACATCGTAACTCATCACAAAAGAACTCCAGTTCTCACCCCGCGATGCTGCGCTAGCCTTCAACTCCTTAATTAATCGATACAAAACAGCACCATTGAAATCAGTTTGCGGCTGCTCATTTCCCACCCCATTTTTCTCAATGGTGACTTCTTCAACCATGTATCTATCGCACAACTCAGCTTCATACCTGAATGCATCATAATCTTCAACAATTCCTGACTGAAGCAATTCAAAAATACTTTTAACAATTTCTATATCTTTGGTAATCATTATTTATGCTCCTGTATTCTGCGAGCTTCATTTTCGGAGAATAAAGGGATAGATTTATTTAATACGCTTATCCCAGTACAAATTTAAATAAATCTGTCCCCTTTTTCGCTTCCAATTATGCCTCGCGATGCAGCAGTACGGTGCCGACGAACAAGACGATGGGGTACCGAATTTACTCAGGTTGATCGCCAGGAAACGTGTCGGAAACCGGCCGGGACGGATTGAGCCTCGCGCCATAAAACGAAGGCCCAAGCCTTACCCGATGCTGATGCAGACGCGCTCGGCGGCTAGGACCGAGGTCAGGAGAAATGGACACCCGAAGAAGGTTAAGTAAGTGCCATTCAAATCCGCCCCCATTTCTCCGAAATTTTATCCCGCAGGAACCGCATCGATATCAAACTCACCTTGCTCGTCAATTTCGGCGTCTGCTCTCAACACCTCAAAATCGCAGCCCCCTAAATTCAAATGGACATTTATTTCATACACTCCACTTGAGGAGGGTCTTATAAATTCGACCTGAAGAGAATAATCTCCTTCAGGCAGTTCTAGAGGAACCGTACTCGAAATACTACCAACCTCAATATTTCTATCTCTCACCGCGAAGGGAACTTTAAAGGCCCGAACCACGTCTGCGCTTATAGCGGGCACTTGTTCGTTAATGAAAAGGCTAATTATATGGTCCCCTTCGTCAATCAAAGCTCTAAAAGAAACACTCCCTAACCTCCACGCAAATCCTTGCGCATAACTACGATCACTCCAATCATTATACGGCTGATCAAGCGAACTCAAAAACACGCAAAATTGCGAATAAGACAAATATATACTTTCTCTAAACCTAGCCATTAGTCCACCACCTTAATTCTGACTTTCTCGCCATCGGGCAGTCCGCGACATGCATTACCTATACATGCGCCAGCCCCCATATTATCTTTCGGGCTTATGGGTCTAACACTCGCTCCAGTCCCACCCTCTTTAAACATTGCCGGTGGATACTCATCTAACTGTTTCCCAGGGACCTTAGGAAGACCACCAATTGAGTCCTTTCTGTTCCCGGGAGCACCAGGCCTATCAATTGTTAATACATCAGGATGACCGGCGTTTTGCGCATCTGAAATATGCTCTGCCGCTTCCCCATATTTCCCCCGGGATATTAATATTTCCTTTGACACTAACGGTACTTCAGGAGACGCAGTTTCACCCTGAGTAGCCTTCCCTTTCCCTCCCCCAGAGCGAGACGGTAATGCTACTCCGACTCCAGCCTTTATAGCCTCTGCACCCAGCTTAACCAATGCTCCGCCACCTGCGGAGCTGATATCTGCTGCAATTTTGCTAGAAGCGTCGAGATTGTTCCCTATCACGAAACCTACAGCGGAGGCAGCGCCACCCTGCTTTTCGGATCTAAGCTTACCTACCAGATCGACAAGTTTCTGATCATCGTTCGCCAGGGAAGTGGCAATACCTCGGCAGCGTTGAGGATCGCGTGCGCAAAGCGCATCCAACTCGTCATTTCTCTGCTGATCAAGTTCCGCATAGCGCTGCCTGACCTCACGCTTCTCTTGCTCCGTAGTCTTGCTATCTACCTCCCGAAGCATTTCCTCGACTTCTTCGTGGTAAAGATAGTTGAACGTCGTCGCCTTCTGAGCAATCTGAGAGCCTTTTTCCAAATCTCCATCGACCGCCGCAGCTGCTAACAAGCCTGTCAGCTGTGAAAGCATCAGCGTGATGTCGTCATTGCCTTGAGCAGCCCACACCAACTGATTGATGAGTGCCTCATTCAGCCCGGCAGCGGCAGCCCCGGTTTTGAAATCGCTACCTGTGGCTTCAGCCAGCAATCCCCCCATCAAAGCGTGCGCAATAATCTTTTGAGGGCTGCCATTGGGGAACGTGACGTAGTCACCCACCCAATTAAAACCGGTAGCCATTGCAACGTTGCCAGCCTCTCCCAACAGGGCCGCATTGAAGTTGTCGCCGAAGCTTCCCCCTTGAATGGCCGTCGATATTCCGCTAGAGATTACCGCCCGGCCACCGGTACGCAGCGCGATATCGCCTGCTGACGTCCAGGTGAAAATATCTTTGGAGGAGTTCGTAACCGCCAAGGTTGAACCCGTACTCGGGGTAACACCTTGGACTGTGCTTGTACTTGTGCCTGCACCTGCACCTGCACCGTCAGCACCAGCGAACCAATTGGTGTCGGCATACTCAAGAGCCCCCGCCGTGAACCCGGCGACTGCTGCGCTTTTCAGGCTATTGGCGCTGACCGTTTCCTTAAGCGCTGCACCCAAATTGCCTTTGTTGTTGATGGTGCTAGTGACTGCCGTCGTACTCAGGCTGGTGCTCACCGCAAGGGTGGCTCCCTGCAACCCGAATCCTACCGGCCCCATGATCGCCGCCATCATGATCGCAATCGCAATCTTGGCACCGGCGCCCAACCCTGAGTTGTCGTACTTGAAGCTCTCGTGAATCTCCTTTACCTGGCGCCAATCAATGTCGCCACGTGCCTCAGCTTGCTTGAGCCAGGCCAAATTAGGATCAGCCTTGACCATCGCATCAACGGTCTGGCTTACAGTCTGCTGATCGACCTGTTTGACGTCGATACGAATGCCTTCGGCGGCCTTGATGACAAGCTGTCCTTGGGCAACCAACTCGCTCTGACGCAAGGTTTCGTCTGTATTACCTTTGCCCTTAGCGCTGAACCACGAGAGGTCGCTTTTGCTCTTAGTGTGGCTCTCATCGTGCAGGTCCTTGACGCCTTCAAAGACAATTGCACCACCGCTATCAAGGATGATGTCCTTGCCGCTATTAAGCTTCGCAACTTGATACAGCTGGTCGCCGTCGCTTTTAAGGACTAGGTTGCCACCTGTCTTGATCTCGGTCCCTACCTGGGTGGTGCGGGTCACTTCATCCATCTGCGCCTTTTTAGCGCCCCAGCTTCCCTTCTCCTTCATGTCATACAACGTATGCGTACTGTTCTCAGCCGCCAACAAACTCAACTTATCCCCGCTATACAGATAAGCCTCATTCCCCGCACTGATCCTGCTCGCCACAATCGTGGTATCACGCCCCGCCTGGCTGACAAAATCCCCACCCGCCGTCAGCACGCTTGCCACTTGAGTAGTCTGGTCGTCCGAGGTCTTGATGCGTTTTTTGCCGTCCTTTTCCTTGCCCTCGACGTTGTGCATGTCGCTGACCGAGGCGACGTTGAGGTCGCGGCCGGCGGCGATGTTGAGGTCTTTGCCGGCGGTGGCATTGCTGCCGATGATGTTGACGTCTTGCCCGGCCTGCATGTTGAGGTTGCCGCCCGCCGTGACGCTGGCGGCGAGGTTTTTGACGTCGGTGGTGATGCTGGATTTCTCGCCGCCGTCGCGGGTCTCGTGTTTGACGCGGGTGTCGCTGGCGGCGATGAGGTTGAGGTCGCGGCCGGCGGTTAAGTTGGCGTCGTTACCAGCGGTGAGTGCGCCTCGGTTGGTGAGGTCGCGGCCGGCGTCGATGGCGAGGTTTTCGCGGGCGACGATGGTGCCGGCGCTGGTGTCGGTGAGGGTGCGCATGCCGGCGCCGTCACGCACCTGGATGGCGGTGGTGTCGTTGGTGATGTCGCCTTTGAGCGCCGTGAGGCTGACTTGTTTGCCGCGGATTTCGCCGGCCATGGCGTTGCGGATGCTGTCTTGGGCGAGCAGGTTGAGGTTGTTGCCGGCTTCGACCAGGCCACCGGTGTAGATACTGCCGCTGCTGATGGCGGAGAGGTTGTTGCTGGCGCGCAGGGTGCCGACGTTGATCAGGTCGCCGCCGGTGACCAGGTTGAGGTCGCGGCCCTGGATGAGGCTGTTGCCGCGCACATTGCGCGAGTCGGTCTGGGCCAGGTACAGCACTGGCACGAGCACGGTCTGGCCGTCGATGACGCGGTTTTCCATCCACACGATGTCGTGGGTCAGGGCGCCGACTTGCTGGTCGGTGAGGGCCACACCCAGGCTCAGGCGCAGGGCGTCTTTGCTGGCAAGGCCGTTGTCCATCAGGTAGCGGAACTGGTCGGCGTCGCTGTACAGGCCGCCGGCGAGGAAGCGCTGGCCGGTTTGCGCGAGGACGGCGTCGCGGATCAGGCGGGTTTCGTACTGGCCGTCACCGAGGCGGCGCCAGGCGTTGTCGGCGGTGAAACCGAGTTTGCCGAGCATGTAGTCGGAGCTGAAGAAGCCCGACACCGAGGTGAACTCGGGGTTGGTCTCGATCAGGTAGTGGCTGGTGGGGTCGGCGTTTTTGACGAACAGGCCGTACTCGCCCTTGGGCAGTTGGAAGGTCGGCGAGGTGGTGGGATCGACCGGGGCGAAGGCGGTGCCGGTGTAGTCCACGGGCACGAAGCCGCCACCAGGGGCCACGCCTACCACGGGCAATACGCTGCCAGGCGCCTGGGCGCTCGGGTCGTTGGCGTGTTTGCTCAGGTTGATGTTGATGCCGCCGACGGGGATGCCGGCCTGATCGTCGCCGAGGGTGCCGGTCAACTGGGCCAGGGTGTTGTTGTGCAGCGTGCCGTTTTGCAGGGTGCGGGCGACGTTGAGGTTGACCGTGCCGCCCGCTTGCAGGGTGGCGTCGTAACCGGGGCCGCTGTTGTTGGTCCAGGTGGTGACGTCACTTGCGTAGGCGAACGGCAGGCTATTGGGTGAGCGGCTTTTGAGTTCTTCGAAGCGCGCCTTGTCGAAATTCCCGGCCGCCGTGGCCGCATTGAACGCGGGCACATCGACATATTGCATGCGCTCAAACAAATCGTCGGAGACGTGACCTGGCGTGCCAATGACAAGCTTGCGCTGGCCCGTGCGCGTGGCGGCGCCCTGGTTGAGCAGGTCACCGGCAGTGATGCTCAGGTCGCCATTGGCGGCCATCAGGCTGTAGCGGTTCTGCACAGTGTCGCCTTGCAGCAGCATGTTTTTGCCCGCCACCAGGCGCGCCGCTACCGAGTCCTTGGTGGCCGCCTCAAGGTACGTCTCGTAGATGGTGATCTCGCCACGTTCCCAGTTGTCGCTTTCGCCGCAGTGCTGGCCACAGATCCAACTCAAGCTGCCGGTGGTCAGTGTTTGCCCGAGTTCGAATTCATCTTTGGCGTTTTCGATAAAGCCCGCATTGATGCCGATCGAGCCTTCGCTTTCCACGGTGCCGGAGCGGTTGCTGAACAGCACGGCACGCCCGCCATCGCGGGCGGCGAAGCTCAGGTTGCCTTTGCTGTAGACATCGCCATAGCTGTTGCTGAAGCCATTGCTGCGCAAGGTCATGTCGCCGCCGCTGAACAGCAGCGTGTTGGCGGCATTGGTGATGCCGTTGACTGCGGTGAGGTTCACCGCGCCCTGGGCACCGAGAGTGCCACGGTTGTTGATTTGCGCGGCGGCGATGTCCAGTTGCTGGCGGGCGGTGAGGAACCCGAGGTTGTCCAGGGTGCCGCCCAGGGTCAGGCGCGTATTGGTGGCTGCCAGGCGGCCGCCGTTCTGGCTAAGGTTGTTGGCGGCGACGGTGAGTGTTTGCAGGGCCGAGACGCGGCCGCTGTTGGTGATATCGCCGGTGGTGATGCTGATGTCGCCGTCGCTGAGCAGTTCGCCGCCGTTGTCCAGGCTGGCCACGTTGAGGATCAAGCCCTTGGCGCTGGCCATGCGGTCACCGGCCTTGAGGACCAGCGCCTGTTCGCTTTTGTAGGTGAGCACGTCGTTAAGTTGCACGCGGCCCAGTCCGTCGACCTTGCCGAATGCCCAGTCGGCGCTGCCCATGCCCTGGATATTGCCCTGGCTGCCTTCGAGGCTGGCGGTGTTGAGGTGGAACAGGCCGGTGCCGGCGTGTTGCAGCATGCCGTTCTGGTTGTTGAGGCTGGCGGCGTCAAGGCTGAAGGCCTGGCTGCCGAATTCGAGGGTGCCGTTCTGGTTGTTCAACGCGCCGCTGAGGTTGAGCTTGCTGCTGGCGCCGCCCAGGGCACGCAGTTGGCCGTTGGCGCTGTTATCCAGGTTGCCGCCGGTGAGGGTCAGGCCCTGGTTGGCTTCGATCAGGCCGCCCTGGTTGGTGAGGGTGTCGCGGGAGGTCAGGTTGATCTGATTGCCGCTGACCTGGCCGCCCGCGCTGTTGTCGAGGCTGGCGCCGCTGACGGTCACTTGTTCTTTGCCGAACAGCTTGCCGCCACGGTTGGCCAGGGCTTCTACGGTCAGTTGCAGGTTGCCGACCAGGCTGGCCATCAGGCCGCCGCTGGCGTTGTCGACGCTGTTGGCGGTGACGCTCAGGCTATCGCCCTGCACGGTGCCGCCCTGGTTATCCAGGCGGGTGGTGTTCAGTTCGGTGAGGGCGCCGCCGCTGAGGATCAGGCCCTTGCGGTTACTCACATCCTGGCCGCTGGAGCTCAGGCCTTCGGCGCCGGCCAGCAGTTGGCCGTTGTCGTTGTTCAGGTGCTGGGCGGCGATGTCCAGGCGCTTGCCGCGCAGGGTGCCGCCGTCGTTGTTGAGGGTGGTGAGCTGCTTGACCAGCACGCTGCGCTCGCCCGCGTCGATCTGGCCGCCGACGTTGGTGAGCAGGTCGCTGACCTTGAGCACCACATCACCGCCATCGCTGACCAGCACGCCTTTGTTGCTGTTGTTGAAGGTCTGCGCGGTGACGTCGACGGTCTGCCCCAGCAGGATGCCGGCGCTGTTGTCCAAGCGCTCGCCTTGCAGTTGCAGCAGGCCCTCGCTCTGGATGCGGCCCTGGGCGTTGAGCAACTGGCCAGGGCCTTTGAGCAGCAGGCTTACGCCCTGGGCACCACCGGCCAGCAGGCCGGCGTTGCGGTTGTCCAGGCCCGAGGCGCGCACGTCGAGGTGGTCGCCCAACACGCGCCCGGCGCGGTTGTCGATATCGCCGCCAGCCACGTCGAGCAGCAGTTGCTTGCCGACGATTGTGCCGCTCTGGTTATCCAGGTTGGCGGCGTGCAGTTCGATATCGCCCTGCCCGGCCTGCAAGCGGCCCTGGGCGTTGTTGAGCTGTTGTGCGGCGGTGAGGGTGAGCTTGCCGGTGTCGGCGCTCAGTACGCCGCCTGCGTTGCTGCTGAGGGTGCCGGCCGTAACGTTCAGATCGGTGCTGGCCTGGGCGAAACCCTGATTGTTGTTGAAGGTGTTGGAAACGGCGAGGTTGAGCGCGCCGCCGTCGGCCTGGATCAGGCCCTTGAGGCTGTTGTCGAGGTTGCTGGCAGTGACGGTCGCGGTTTTGGCCACCAATACACCGTTCTGGTTGTTCAGGGTGCCGGCGTTGACGGTCAGGTCGTTGGCGATGACTTGCCCGCCGCTGTTGTTCAGGTCGGCACTGGTGAGCACCAGGCTGCCGCCGGCCATTTCGATACGGCCCTGACGGTTGTCCAGGGACGCGCTGTTGAGCGTAGCAGCCTGGCCTTCGCCGAAGCGGATCAGGCCGCCGAGGTTGACGATGGCCGGCGAGTTGATCGCCAGGCTCTGCTCGCCAAACAGGCGAGCGCTGGCGCCCTGGTTGGTGAGTTTGGCGCTGCTGACCTCGACGGTCTTGGCCTGGATGATCGCGCCCTGGTTGGTCAGCGCTTGTGCGGCAGTGATCGCCAGGGCGCGGCTGGCCAAAAGGTTGCCGCTGGTGGTGACGGTCTGCGCGTTCACCACCAGGTCGCCCGTGGTGTTGCGGCTGTTATCGGCGGCGACGCCGGCTTCGATGATGCCGGGGTTGTTCACGCTGGCCGCGTTGATCTCGATGCGCTGGCCGGCGGCGATGCTCTTGCGGTTGACCAGGGCCTGGGCGCTGGTGACCTGCACGTTGCCGTTGGCGTAGACCTTGTCGGTGAGGTCGACGTTTTGCGCGGTGACTTTGACGTTACCGGTGGCCACCGTTTGCGCCATGCTCAGGCGCCCGTTGGCGTCGAGCTGAATATCGCCACCACTGGCCGCCAGGGTGCCGTCGAGCTTCACGCCCACGCCGGCCTCGGTGCCCACCAGTTTGATTGCGCCGGCATACATGCCGCCCAAGGCCGAGGAGTCGATTGCCAACTCGGGCTTGGCGCTGCCGTCATCGGCGCGGGCGGTGGTTTTCAGGCTTTGCGCATCGACGTCGTTGCGCCCGGCGATCACGTTGAGTTCGCGGGCGTTGATTTGTGCGTTGATCTTGGCCGAGCGGGTGATGATGTCGAAGCGTTCGACGTTGCTGGCGTTCAAGCCCTGGCCGTCGATGGTCACGGCGCCGCCATCCACTTCATAGCGCTGCAATTGACCGCTGGCGTCGAGCACCGGTTTGCCGGTGGTGAGGGTGACGTTGGGGGTGTTGATAAAGCCGCAACCGCTGCACGTCACGCCGTACGGGTTGGCGACGATGACCTTGGCCGACTGCCCCGCCACTTCGGTATAGCCGCGCAACTGGCTGGGGCTGCCGCCGTTGACTTCGTTGAGGATGACGTTCGCCGCGCCGCCCTTGAGGTTGGGGTTGCCGACAATGATCCCGCCCAGTTGGGTGTTGACCATGGCGGTGTTGCCGTTGTTGAGGATCACACCGTTGGGGCCGACGTTGTAGTCCTTGAACTGGTTATGGGACAAGCCCGCGCCATTGGGGGTGGCAATGTTTACCACCGGCACGCCATTGCCTGCCGCGCCCACGGTGGTGCCCGGCGCACTGACCACAATGCCCTCGGCCTGGGCCAGCAGCGGCTGCCAGAACAGTGCGTTGGCAAGGATCAACGCCAGCCCGCGCTTGGGCAGGCCGAAGAACGCGTCCCGGCGCTTCAGGGCGGCAGAAGGTTGGCGGGCCAGGAAGGCGAATTGGCGAACATCCATTGTCAGGCTCTCATGCAGCGGGGCGTTGAATTACAGGAAGAAATCCATGCGAAAGTAGATCGGCGCTTCGCGCTCGGTGACTACACCGGGTCTTTCTAACGAATGAGCAAAGGTCACGCTGGTGCTGACGTGTTTGCCACGGGCGAACAGCTCCAGGGAGTTGCTGGACACCCGGCCATGAACGTTGTCGTTGTAGCGGTCGTTGCGGATCACGCCTTGGTCGTAGCCGACACTGGCGCCGTACTCGGCGAAGGCCGGGCGCATCCAGTCGAGGGTCACCGGGCGCGCCCAGCGCACTTCGTTGCGCCAGTAGCCGCCGCTGTCGCCGGTCAGTAATTGGTCCTTGAAGCCACGCACCGAGGCCGAGCCGCCGAGGCTCATGCGTTGCGGCGAAAACAGCGGGTCTTCGCTGCGCTGCCCGGTGGCCAGGCTGCTGAAGCTGAACGACTCGCCCCACAGGCTGAAGGGTTGCAGGTAGCTGACCGTGGCGGTGTATTTGCGGTAGCGCGAGTTCGGCTGGCGACGGCCTGCTGGGTCACGCTCGTCTTGCGCCTGGGCGTCGAGCAGGCCGATGCCGCTTTGCATGCCCAGGTCCAGGTTGACGAAGGCACTGCCGATGCGCCGCCCGTGGTTGACGCCCAGTTGCAGTTCGCTGAGGCGGTTGCTGCTGGGCGCGGTGCGCACGTCGAGGATGTAGTTGTTGGTGCGCAGGTGCGCCAGGCCGACGTTGACCGAGGTCTTGCTGACGTCGTCGCGATGGATCACCCGCTCGGCGCGCAGTTGGTGGTTCTGGTTGTCGCCGTCCTGCTTGTATTTGAAGCCGTCGGCGATGCCGTAGGTGCGGTAGTCGCTCTCGCTGTAGGTGTAGCTGAAGTTCCACCAGCCCCATGGCACGTTGTAGTAGAGCATGGTGTTTTTCGAGGTTTTCTGGTGGTCGCTGATGGCGTCGTGGCCGCCGCGCAGCATCAGTTGGTCGCCAAGGCCGAGTGGGCTGTCCCACTCCAGGCCGGCGCCCCATTGCTGTTCGCCGGTGCTTTTCTGCCCGTCGTTGTTGCGCGACAGGCTGGCGCGCCAGGGCTTTTGCGCAGTGTTCTTGACCACCACATCGCTGCCGCCGATTTGCTTGCCGGGGGTGAGTTCCATCTGCGCCTGTTTGGACGGCAGGCGGTTGAGTTGATCCACCAGTTGCTCGATTTCACGCAGGTTCAGCGCTTCGCCGACTTTGCCGGGAAAGGCCATGGCCAGTTCGCGGTCGGTCACTGTGCTGCCATCGGCGCTGCGCAGGGCTTCGAGCTTGCCCTCCACCACCAGCACTTGCAGATGGCCGGTGGAGAGGTCTTGCTGTGGCAGGTAGGCACGGCTGGTAACGCGGCCTTTGCCCAAGTAGTAGTCGGTGATGACCTTGAGCAGCTCGTTGAGCTGGGACACGCCCAGGCATTGGCCGATATAGGGCTTTAGCAGGCGCTCGCGGTCGGCCGCCGGCAGGCTGTCGGCGCCTTTGAGTTCGATGGTTTTGATGGGGAAGCAACGGGTGTCGGCCGGGGTTGCCGGGGCTTGGGGCTTGTCCGCTTTGCCGGGCAGGTCCTGGAGTTCCTGGAGCCGCCGCTGTTGCTCTTCAAGCAAGCGGTTCTGCCGGTCGCGGATCAAATCCTGATCGCCAGGCGTGGGGGCGGCGGATGCACTGTTCAGGCCCACGCAGGTGAGCAGGAAGGTGCAGAGCAATAACCGGGTCCATGGCAATAACGAAGACATGTTCGATCCATCGAAAATCAAGGGCCGCGAAACTAACATCGAACTTCCAGCTCGCCTAGAAACGGGCGAAGTGGGGCCGTTCGACTGATTAGTTTTCTAACCTGTTGATTATTAATAATAATTTTTCATCAAAAGAGTTTAAGTCGGGCACTTACAGTGATTATTCCGACAAGCGGCAACTGTTTTGATGGCGATTCGACGAATGACTTTCTGACTGCCATTACTTAGCCATCAGGTGTTCGTCGAGTTAGGTTAGTACCGGAGAAGGGGGAAAAGTTCGCGGGGGTTTTGTGAATTGGATCCCATTTATCGGAATTCCAACAAGAGGAGTGAACCACTGCAGCGATGGGTGGAAATACTACCTGTGGGAGCGGGCTTGCCCGCGAAGGCGGTGTGTCAGTTAATAAAACTCTTACTGCACTACCGCTTTCGCAGGCAAGCCAGCTCCCACATTGGATCTTCATTGCTTTGAGCATTGCGTTCGCTTAACGCTAGCCAATGCCCTTGTCTTTGTCGGGCACCAGGGTCAGGCCGGGGCGTTCGACGTCGCGGGAGACGTGGGATTTCACTTCTTCGACGCCGCCTTCTTCGTCGTTGTGGATCACCAGCACGCCAGGGCGGCGCAGTTGTTCGAGGTCGCCATCGCCCAGGTTGAAACTTTCACTCAGGTGCTGGTCGCTCAGTGCATTCGCCTCGGCGCGGCGCTGGGCGAATTTGCGCCCGCGATGCTGCTGATAGCGTGCCCAGCTGATCAGGATCACCGCATTGAACAGCGCGATCCACAGGTAAACCTGCAAGGTGTTGAGCGCAGCAAAGATAGGCGCCTCAATGCGTGGGCCGCCGTGGGTTTCAAGCATGGCGCTGATGCCTCGCGCCAGCAGCCAGATCAACCCACCCCAGGCCAGCAGGGTCAGCAGCACATCGACGACCCACATCAGTGTGTTTTGGCGAGTTCTGACCAGTTTCATGCTCACGCCTCCTCTTGTGCAGGTTTGATACCGCGGTCCGGGCTGACCCAGCGGGCGCGTTTCTGGTGTTGGTTGAACAACACCTTGGGAAAGCTGACCAGGGTGGTGAGCAGGCTCACCAGCCAGAACACCATCGGGTACCACACGGTCCAGAACAGGGTTTTCCACAGGTCTTTTTCGTAGCGCCGGTCGATCAGGATGCTCACCGCAAACTGCAGCAGGCACACCATCGCCAGCACCAGGCCGGTGAACGCGGGCGGCACCAACGAGCTCACGGTGATCGCCGCCGGCAACGTGACGAATTTACCCACGGCCCAGAAGATCACCGACAGCAGGAAGGTGAAGGCCCAGCCGGTGGACAGGCAGTATTCGAACAACAGCGGCCACAGGTAGCGGTGGCGCCATTGCCAGATGCCACGGATGTTCTTGAACAGCACTTCGGCGCCGCCCTGGGCCCAGCGCAGGCGTTGTTTCCAGAGGCCGCCGACGGTTTCGGGCATGAGGATCCAGCACAGCGCGCGCGGCTCGTAGAAGATCGCCCAGTGATCGAGTTGCAGCTTCCAACTGACATCGATGTCCTCGGTGATCATGTCGGTGCTCCAGTAGTCGATGCGGTCCAGGGCCTTCTTGCGAAACGCCACCACCACACCGGAGACCGTGAAGATCCGGCCAAACACCCGCTGGGTACGCTTGATCAAACCGATGATCGAGGAGAACTCGCCCACCTGCACCCGGCCGATCAGGGTGGAGCGGGTACGAATGCGTGGGTTGCCGGTGACGGCACCCAGGCGCGGGTTGTCGAGCATCGGCGCGACCATGTAGGCGGCCGCGTTTTTGTCGAGCAAGGCATCGCCGTCGATGCAGACCAGGTATTCGCTGCGGGCAGCCACGGCGCCCATGCGCAGGGCCACGGCCTTGCCCTGGTTCTGTGCCAGATGCAGCACGCGCAAGCGCGGGTGTTGCAGCGCCAGGGCATCGAGTACTGCGGCGGTGTTGTCGCTGGAGCCGTCGTTGACCGCGATCACTTCGATGTTCGGGTACACCTGGCCGAGGGCCGCGCCAATGGTGTCAGCGACGTTATCGCCCTCGTTGTAGCAAGGGATGATGATCGAGATCAGCGGCTCGCCGGCCAGGGTCGGCGCCGGCGTGTCTTCTTTCCACGGCCAGTGGCGTTCCCAGTGCAGCCAGAAATACAGGCCACCGGCGATCCACAACGCCGACATGAACAACGGGTAGAAGAACACGAAGTCCATCAGGAACTGCCCGGTCACCAGGAAGATCAGGCCCAGGGGCAAGCCCAGTACCAGTGCCAGCACGAATATAGCCAGGATTCTGTCAACCATGATCAAGGGTTCCACTGGTTGGAAAGGGCCGGACGTATGGTCTTCAAGTCCGGGGAGTTTTCCAGGAAGTTGTCCGGGTAGTAGCCGAAACTGGTGACGCCCTGGCGTTTGAGTACACCCATCCACTCTGCCAATTGCTCAGCGCTGATATCCGGCGCGGCTTGGGTGCGCCAGTCTTTGGCTTGCAATTCGAAGATGGTTTTTTCCATGGCGCCAGGGCGCGTCTTGACCGTGGCGATGAGTTTTTCCAGCCAGGCGTTGGAGGTTTTCACTTCCTGGCCTTCCATCAACGGCATGGCCATCGGCGCGGTCCAGTCGTAGGCCTGGAGGAAGTCATCGAGGTTCTGCGCGAACCAGGTTTCGCTGCCAGGGTTGAGCATGGGCTCGGCGAAGATATTGCGCGCCGTCAGCACCTGCGGGCCACGGATGGCGCGGACCTTGGCGGTGAGCTCATGGGTAAAGTCGATCAGGTAGCGGCTTTTGAAGCGGGTCCAGCGCTGCATCACGGCAGGGTCAGCCCGCAGGGCGGCGATGCTGTCCGGCAAACCTTGGGCCGCATAGGCCTTGAGCGCTGCGGGGCTGGCGTCCTCGAAGTCGTTGAAGACCGCGTCATCGTGGTAAAGGATGCCGTCAATCGGCCCTACACGCGCCAGGTCTTGGTAGATCTCACCGATGATCTGCCGCACCTTGGGATCAAACGGCGACAGGCGTTTGTATTGATCCGGGTCGGGGCCGACCTGGCCGGTTTTCGGGTCCCAGCGGGTGACACGCGGCAACTTGGGGTCCAGGGCAAAACTCAGCACCGGCATCCAGGCGTACACACTGGCATGGGCGCGGGTGTGCAATTGCCAGGCAACCCGGTTGAACAGGTCGGCACGCATCGGCAGGTGGCGGTTGGGGAAGTACAGCGAATGCACCAGGCCGTCGCCCTTGGGGTCGGCAAAGGCTTGCAGGAAGACGGTGCCAGCGCCCATGTCCACCACGCGCTGAACCAACACGTCGAGGTTGCGCGCCTGTTGGGCTGGGTCGGGGTCGTACACGTTGTCCAGGTCTACGTGCAGCACGCGCATCGGCGCCTTGGTCTGCACGGCCACCATGCTGTTGGCAAAATGCTCGCCGTCCGGGTCGGAGGCCACCAGAAAGCGTGGGCTGTTCATCAGGTTGCCGAGGTCGTCGAGCCCGTCCTCCAGGGTCAACGCCATTTCATAGCCGTGCTCGCCGACCACCGCCAACGAGGTGCCATCGGCGGCCCCGTACGGCCACACCCACACACGCGGCGCCTTGCCGGTGACGGTACGGATTTTGTTCGAAATCGCGGCGACGTCAGCCCGCATGCGCGCCTGGAACTGCGCTTCGCTTTCATAGCCGTTGGTCTTGGGGTCAAAAACCCGCGTGGTGGCGGCCGGTTCCAGGTTGCCCTGGGGGTTGGCCAGGATGCCCTTGTGATTGGCATCGGTGTGGGCGGCAATTTCCACCAGGCCCGACTGCGACACTTCGCGAATCTGCTGCCACGTCAGGAACTCTGCGCGTGGTCGTGGTGTACCGGCAAAATCCACCGGTTGATTCAACGGCGTGTCGATCCAGGACCCCACCGGCGCCAGCAATGCAGGCCAGTGGTAGGCGCGCAGAATCGGCATCACGCGGGTGTAGAAGCTGGAATAACCGTCATCGAAGCTGAGCATCACCGCCTTGGGCGGCAATGCCGGGCCGCCGCGCCGGGCTGCCAGGATCTGGTCGACGCTGACCGCCTGGTAGCCGTTTTCGCGCAGCCAGGCCAGCTGCTCGATCAATCGCTCTGTGCGCACCGCCACCACGGCTTGATCGGGGTCGCGATCTTCCACGTCGTGATAGGCAATGCCCAAAAAGTGGTTCTTCGGCCACGGCGCTTCGTTGGGCGCTATCGGCCGTTCGGCGGGTGGGGTGTAGGGCGCGGGTTGTTGGGCGCAGGCGGCGGCCAGCATTACACCCAGGACCAACAAGCAACGGCTGAGGACGGTCATGGTCAGGCTCTTTTAGAAACGGTAAGTGAGGTCGACGAGCAGGCGCAGATCGCGTTCGCGATCACCGTCATAAGGTCGGCTGATCAGGCTGAGGTTGGCGCCCATTTCCAGTACGTCGTTCCAGCGATAGCGTTGGCCGTAGCCAATCAAGCCGATACCGCCGGTGGAATAGTCACGCTGACTGTAGGTACCCGCGCCGATTTGGAACTGCTGACTCCACTGGGTTTCGTAGCGGTGATAGAGCACGTGATTGACGTTGATCATGGGCAACACTGTGAAGTCCGACTTCGGGTTGAAGTACACGGTGTCTTCCTTGCTGTTGCGGCTGGCGCCCACTTCCAGGCCCAGGTCCACTTGCACATGGGGCGAGCTGTAGAGGCCTTCGCGGCCGGTGAGCAAGGCTTCGAAGCGGTCGTTGCCATCGCTGAAATGGGACGGGCTGAGGGTCAGCTTCCATTCGCGGCTTTCGTTGGCGCGCCAGCGGATAAAACCGCTGCCGCCGTTGGCTGTGACGCCGTCATTCAGGGCCCGCAACGGTGTGGTGCTGAGCAAATAGCCAAGGCTGCCGCCGTATTGCCAGTGGTCGTTGATGTCGCGGGCAATCGACACGCTGGCGCCTTGCTTGGAACCGTCGCCATAGGAGTGGTTGGACACTTCGGCTTCGATGGTCATGTCACGGGTACGACGCTCCACGCCCACGCGCTGCCAGCGATGTTGGCCAGTGCCTTCCTCGAAGTCGGCGGTGGCATAGCCGGCACCGGCGAACAGGCGCCAGTCTTCGTCGATGGGCGGCGTGTAGATCACGCTTTCAATGCCCCAGTCTCGGCTGCCGGAGACGGCACCGGCGTCGTTGTTATTACCGCCACCGTAGCTTTTGCCGGTGTAGGCCTCGACACGCAGCTCGGCCATGTCGTGCACATCGCGCAGGCGGCTCAGGCGCTGCACCTGACGGTTGTCCGGGTTGCGGGCGAGCACGTCGTCGGTGAGCGTGTCCATCTGCCGCCACTCTTGCAAGTCCATGGCGGTATAGGCTTGGGAGACTTCCAGGCCGATGTCGCGGGGGGCCTGGGTTTCGGTTTCCTTGAGCGTGCCTTCGGCGCGGCGCGGCCAGTCGCGGGCACGGTACATGTCGGCCTGGGCCAGGCGCAGACCCACGTTGCCCGGTGCCTTGGCCACCAGCGCTTCCAGGCTGGCCTCGCTGCCAGGCAGGTCACCGCCATAGGTACCGGCCTGGGCGGATAATTGTTGGGCGTCCATCCAGTTGTCATTGGGGTTGCCAATGGGCAAGCCCTTGAGTTCAACGCGGGGGTTTTGCTCCTTGGCCAGGTTGTTGGCGACCTGGCGGGCCTCTTCGACCTTGTCGCTTTCCAACAAGGCGTAGAACAGCGCCGTGCTGTCATCGACCCGATAGCTGGCGTCGGTGTCGGGGGCGGTGAGTACCTGGCGATACAACGGCTCGGCCTTTTCCGGCTGGCGCTGTTCCAGGTAAGAGCCGGCGACCCAACGCAAGGCGTAGGTGGGCAGTTGCACGCCTTCGCCAGTGAGGGTCTGGTAATCGCGGATCACCTCGGCATGCCGTGCTCGCGCTTTGAGCGCGCCCAGACGGTCGATGCGCCAGCGGATGACATCGCCCTTCGCTGTGGCGTCGGGGGCCCAGCGGCTGATCAGTTTGTCGTAGTCCTGCAGGGCACGGTCAGCGATGACGTAGCGTTCCTTTTCGCTGCGCGTGGCGAACTCGGCCATACGCACACGCTCGGCGGCAAGGTCGCCTTCGAGGCGGCGCTGGGTGACGGCGTCCACCAGCCCCGGGCGCTTGGCTGAGAGGCGCAGTGCCGGCTCCGGCAGCCGCGCCTTTTGCAGGGCGACGATGTATTCACGGGCCACTTCGGGCTTGTCACCGGCGCGGATAAAGGCTTGGTCAAATTCGAACAGCGCGTCGTAGTTCAAACCGGCACGTGTCAGCGCATAGCCCAGGGCCATGCGGCGGTTGGGGTCATTGGGTTGGGCCGCCACCAGCGTACGCAGGCGTTGCACCGCTTCGTTGGCTTTACCGCCATCGGCCTGGGTGAGGGCCTGGCCTAGTTGCAGGTCGATGTTATTGGGTTCACGCAGCAACGCCTGGCGATAGACCGCTTCGGCCTGAGCCCACTGCTTTTGATTGCGATAAGTGCGCGCCACGGTGGCGAGTGCCTGGGTGGTAAGGTTGCGATGCTTGCCCTGCGCTTCGTACACCTTGAGCACTTCGGCGTCTTGCCCGGCCCAGCCGGCAATCACCAGGTGGTCACTGACCTGGCCTGGGGTCTGGCGTTCGGCGGAGAGTTGGCGCAGTTGGGTCAGCGCCGGCGTGAAGTGGCCGTTGCGGGCCTGGATGATCAGGGCGTCGTAGGCTGGGTCGGCAAAC
Organism: Pseudomonas sp. B2021; assembly: GCF_018135665.1. NCBI lineage: Bacteria > Pseudomonadati > Pseudomonadota > Gammaproteobacteria > Pseudomonadales > Pseudomonadaceae > Pseudomonas > Pseudomonas sp. B2021. Next base: position 341,930 of record NZ_SMOF01000001.1, on the reverse strand, counting down.
GCAAGGCCTGGAACCAGCAATTGGCTGCACAGGGCGGCCCCGATAAGCAGACGCAACCGGCCTGAGGCACTGTAGGGGTGGTTTCGCAGCATATCGTGAGCTTCCTTACACACGGAAAGCCCTAACGATAGATGGTCCTGAGCGAAACGCATCAGGGTGTCGGCGTCTCGGGACCCGACCTAGCTTTCCTGTAGGAACTATCTCTTAGCGAAGTAGGGGGAAGCACAATTTCGAACAATTGTTCAGAATTGTACGATTAATATTTTTTGCCCCTCACAAAAAACAAACGTGGGAGCCGGATTCGGGTGGGAGCCGGGCTTGCCCGCGATGCAGGCACCTCGGTTATTCAGCCAGACCGAGGCGATGCTATCGCAGGCAAGCCAGCTCCCACACAAGCCCGCTCCCACATTTTTTACTGCATTTCAGGTTTATTGGGCGCCGCTGACCGCACCGGCTTTGGACATCACAAAGCTGAGGAACTGCTCAACGGTCATCTTCTGGCCGTTGAAGGTCACTTCGTTATTGGCGTAGTGCAGCTTGGAGACCACATCGGTACCCACCAGGGTCGCCAGTTGAGTGCCGACCGCCATGCTGCTGACCATCTCGGCCGCCATCTGCGATTGCTGCTCGATGGCTTGCGGGTCGGTCACGCCGCCCACCTGGGCTTGCAGGGCCGCCACGTCGCTGATCATCGGCTTGGACAGGGTGAGGTTGGCATCCAGCAGCGAGACCATTTGCTTGCCCAGCTCAACCGGTGGCAGTTCCATGGACGTTGGCTTGGTCAGGTCCACCACCAGGTTGAACTTGCTTTCGCCACGGGTGGTTTTGAGCGACAGGTTTTCCACGGCCAGTTGCGGCTTGGCGGCCAGCACCTGGTTGACGTTGGCTTCGGCCAGGGCTTGCTCGGCTTCGGTCATTTGCAGCTCCGGCACCGGTTGACCGGCAGCGGCGGCGGCTTGCACCGGTTGCATTTTGTCCTGGTAGAGCTTGGTCAGCACCAGCATCGCCGGGATGTCGACGTTCTTCATGCTCACGGCCATGGCGGCCGAACCGACTGCTTTGCCCTGGTAGCCGATCTCGTCGATCTTGTAGTCGACGCGGCCAGCCAGGTTGTTGTCCTTGGTCTCGCTGGAGTCTTTCTGCTCGAAGCCTTTGAGGGTCAACACGGCTTTCTGCGGGCCGAAGGTGACCTTGGTGTCGGTCAGCTCCACGGTGTTCTGGCCGGTGTAGAAACCGAAGGTGGTTTTTTCCAGGTTGCTGGCCACGGTCAGGCCGGCCAGTTCCGCTTCGAACGGTGCGCCTTCGGCGTCCACTGCGGCAACTTTGAGGCTGTTCATGAAGCCTTCGGCCTTGACCTTCTGGCCTTCGGCGCTGCTGTCGAAGTTGAGGTTGGCGCCGGAGAAGCTCACCGACGAGGTGGCATCCTTGAATTCCAGAGGCAGCAATTCGATGTTGCCGCTGACCGAACGGCTATAGCCGATATTCGCCACGCCTTTGAGCGGCGACACGTCTTTGCTGGCGGCGAACCATTTTTCGGTGGTGGGGTTCTTTTCCAGTTCGTAGTGACTGGTGGCCATGACCGGCAACCACTTGAGGGTCACCAGGCGCGAGAACGGCAGCGGGCCGTGTTCGATATGGTCGACGAACAGCAATTCAGGGTTCGGGTTGTCTTCGCCGAACACGCTGCCTTGGCCCTTGAGGCGATAATGCGCGGTGCTGCTGAACACGCCACGGTCCAGGGACACCAGCTCCAGGGTCACGCTGCCATCGACGCCGGCCATGGAGGTCTGCAGTTCTTTATTGGCGCTCTGGATAGCGGTTTGCAGGACCGGCTCCAGTTGTTTACCGGTGTACCAGGCACCGCCCGCACTGACGGCGCCGACGGCGACAACAAAACCCAAGAAAACAACGGCTGGCTTATTCATGAAGTGACCTGATCAAATCCTGTGAGAAGTGGGCTGTCTTCCTTGAACCCCTGAGGGGATTGGCTCAAGCCCGCCGAAAACGGGGGAAGATTAGCACTGGCGGGCGTAAACGGCCCAGCCTTTCAGAGGGATCAGTTCAGCAGGAGTTCAGGAGTACTCTTGTTCGACTTCATCCAGTTGGTGATCAAAACTCTTCAAGCGCGCGGTCCAGGTGTACACCAGCACCTCGAACTCGCGGTGTATCACGGCATTGCCGGGGGTGTCGGCCTTGGGGTCGCAAAAGTCCAGCTGGTAGCGCTCGCGGGCCATTTGCGTGGCCACGTCGGACAATTCCCGCGCGTTATCCAGCCAGTGCCTACCGTCAGCAACCTGTCGGTCCAGCAGCACGCATTGTTTTTTCAGGACTTCGAGGCTTTTTTCCAGCGGCGTGCCGGTGAGGTCGCCCATGACTTCCTGGAACGTGCGCCCCGGCTGCCAGTAACTGCCCCAGAAATAGCGGTCGAACACGGTTTCGACGCGGCGCAGGGCGACCTTGGTGTCCCAGATCGCCACGCGGGTCTTGCCCTGTTCGAGGAGTTTTTTCTTCACCCGCTGGTTTTGATACGACGCCCAGGCCACCACGCCGATGGATAAGGTGCCGATCACCAGGCAGGCGCTGTCGAGGAACACCATGGCCTTGTCGAGTTGATGGGCGAGCATGACGCCGTAAAAATACGCGGCCGATAACAAAACCAGTGCGAAGAGCACGCACCAGAAAGCGGGAGCATAAGGGTTTTTCATTCTTGGAATCCCCATGAGCAAACGCGAGCTTTGTCGGGTGAAGCGTCACGACGCCTCACCTGACAAAGCATAGCAATCACCTCACGGTTTGCCGGGTTTGACCCCTTGCGTTCGTCCGCTTTCCCAACCGCCGCCCAGGGCCAGGAACAGATCGATCTGGCTCATGGCAACCTGGGTGTTGGCCGCCGCCAGTTGCGCACGCATATCGGTGTAGGTGCGCGTGGCTTGCAGGTCGGCCAGGAAGGATTCGCGGCCGGCCTGGAAGAAGCGATGGGTCTGGCCGGCGGCTTCTCGCGCCGACTGTTCGGCGTCGGCCAGGGCGTCGCGGCGTTGCAACACGGCGGTGTATTGGGCCAGGCCGGTCTGGGTTTCGCGGATGGCGTTGAGCACCACGCCGTCGAAGTGGGCCAAGGCGCCCTGGGTCGCGGCTTCAGCTTCATGCACGCGGGCGCGGGCGCCGTTGGTCGGTACAGTCCAGCTGATCATTGGGCCAAAGCCCCAGCGGTTGGTAGCAGGCGTGCCGAGGTTTTCCAGCAAGCCGACGGTGCCGACCGTGGCGCCGATGCTGATATCCGGGTACAACGCGCCGGTCGCCACGCCGATGCGTGCCGTGGCGGCGGCCAATTGGCGTTCGGCCTGGCGCACATCAGGGCGGCGCTTGAGCAGCGTGGCGCCGTCGCCTACTGGCAGCAATTGAGCGATATGCGGCAGCTCAGCGCAGGTGCCCGTGCCGGCTGGCAGTTGGTCGACCGGTTTGGCCAGCAACATCGACAGCCGGAACAGCGCCGCCTGACGCGAGGCTTCATAGCGCGGTATGTCGGCGCGCAAGGATTTGTATTGGGTTTGCGAGCGAGTCACCTGAGTCTCATCGCCCCGCCCGGCATCGCGCAGGCGCTGGGTCAGTTTGGTGCTCTGGGCTTGCAGGTCGAGGGACTCGTTGGCAATCGCCAGTTCTTCGTTGGCCGCGCACACCTGGGTATAGGAGCGCACCACATCGGCCACCAGGGTGATGCGGGCGATATCCGCCGCGGCCTGGGTCGCGTCGGCGCTGGCCTGGGCGCTTTCGATGCCACGCTGCAAGGTGCCGAACAGGTCGAATTGATAAGACGTGGTAATCCCGACGCTACCGATATTGCCGACCGGGACTTTGTCCGGCAGCAAGAAGGCCTCGCCAGACTCCTGCAAGCGCTGGGCCTCGGCCTTGACGCCGGCACTCCAGCCGCCAGCGGATTCAGCCTGCTGCACCTGGTAACGCGAGCGCTGCAGGTTGGCGGCGGCCACGCGCAGGTCGGTGTTGGAGGCCATGGCCTGGCGCACCAGTTCGTCCAGGCGCGGGTCTTTGTACAGCTTCCACCAATCGGCCGGCACCGGTGCCGAGACGACGTTGCTGCCCTCGCCCATGATCGGCCCTTGCAGGTCGCCACGGTTGACGGCGGCCTGTTCCGGCAGTTTGTAATCGGGCCCCACCACTTGGCAGGCCGACAGCAACAACCCCAGGGAAGCGGTTGCCAGAAGCCGCTTCATGGTTTGTCCCCGTCTTTGACCTTGTCGTCGATGATCGACACCGTCGCGGTGCGCCCGGCGATCATGCGAAAGTCCGCCGGCACGTCATCGAAGGCGATACGCACCGGGATCCGCTGGGCCAGGCGCACCCAGCTGAACGCCGGGTTGACGTTGGGCAACAGGTTGGAGCCGCTGCTGCGGTCGCGGTCTTCGATACCGGCGACGATGCTTTGCACGTGGCCATGCAGGCGCGCATTGTCGCCGATCACACGGATGTCCACGCCCATGCCGACATGGATGCCGTCGAGCTTGGTCTCTTCGAAGTAACCGTCGATGTGGAAGGAATTGCTGTCCACCACCGACAGCACCGGGCGCCCGGCGGTGACGAATTCCTGGGTACGCGGTGCGCGGTCGTTGACGTAGCCGTCCACGGGGCTGCGGATCACCGAGCGGTCGAGGTTGAGTTGGGCGGAGTCCACTGTCACCTGGGCTTCGGCCAGGGCCGACTGGGCGCGGGCGACGCGGGACTGGCTCTCTTCCAGTTGCTCGCTGGGCACCAGGTTGCCCAGGCCACGGTTACGCTTGTACTCACGCTGGGCCTGGGCCAGGGTTTCCTGGCGGTCGGCCACGGCAGCCTGGGCTTGGCGCAGGGCCAGCTTGAAGCGGTCCTGGTCAACGGCGAAGAGCACCTGGCCCTTGCTCACCAACTGGTTGTCGCGCACGTCCACGCGCTGGATCAGCCCGGACACGTCCGGAGCGATCTGCACGATGTCGGCACGGATGTGGCCGTCACGGGTCCAGGGCGCAAACATGTAATACATGACCATGCGCCACACCACGACGACCGCGAAACTCACGACCAACAACGTCAGGACGACACGGCCGATAGTCAAAAAAGGTTTTTTCATGTCATCAAATATCGACTGAGTGAGTCCACAGCGCCCAGCAACAGCGCGTAGAGCCCCACATTGAACAATGCCCGGTGCCAGACCAGGCGATAGAAGTGCATGCGCGTCAACAGCCCGTGCACCACCAGAAACAACACATAAGTAATGCCCATCAGCACCAGCAGCGTGGGCAGGAACACCCCGCTGATATCCAGGTCACCGATCATAAAGGCGCTCCATCGGGTAGCGGCGCTTCCATTTCCGTGCCGCCAATGAATTCCACACCGGGCAACAACGCCAGGCGCAGGCCGGCCAAGGCGTGCAGCAGGTGCAGGCGCGTGTCGTCTTCGTCTTGCAGGCCCTGGCCGTTGAGGGCGCGGCGCGTGCGGTCCAGGGTCATCAGCAGACCGCTGGGCGCGGGCAAGCGTTCACCCGCCTTCAGGCACGCCTTGAAGTAACCGCCCACGCCTTCCACCACCTGGTTGAGCAACACCCGTGGCACACCGAGGATGCGTGGCGAGTAGGCCAACAAGTCGAGCAGGTTCAGCGCCACGCGCAGGTCGCGCAGGGCGATGCCGGTGTCCTGGCCGGTGAGGGCCAGGCGCGGCAGGTGCTGCATCAGGCGGTCGAGCATTTGTGCGGCCATGTGCCGGTGCTCGGCCAGGGTGGCAGGCTCGGTGAGGCTGACGATGTCGCGCCAGCTGAAACGGGTGAGGCGCTTGGCCGCCAGTTCAGCGCCGAAGGGTCGGGCGATCAAGGTCCACACGAACGCGAACAGCAGGCCCACCGGCCCCGCCAAGTTGACGTTGGCGAAGTTGAGAAAGTCGGCGTCATAGGCGCCCTGGATGCTGATGAAGGACGACGTATTGACCAGCGTCAGCAACATGCCCAGGTAGAAACGTGGCTGCACCGTAAGCGTGCCGATGCAGATAAACGGCACGGCGAAGGCCAGCACCAGCATGGGGAAGTCATGCAGGTTGGGCAGCACCAGAAACAGGTACAGGCTGGCGAACAGCACCGACATGGCGGTCCAGAAAAAGAACCGATAGATCTGCGGCGCCGGGTCGTCCATCGAGGCGAAAAAGCTGCAGGCGACGGCGGCAAGGATCACGGCGCTGCCGCCGTCGGTCCAGCCCAGCAGAATCCACAATACCGAAGCGACAATGATTGCGGTGACGGTGGAAAACGCCGAGTAGAACATCAGCCCACGGTCGAGGAATGGCGTGAGCCGGCCCAGGCGCCAGTGGCGGTAGACAGCGCGCCAGGTGTCCTGGCTTTCGCACTGAATGGCGGCTTGCAGGCTGCGGCAGTCTTGCCACAGGTCGACCCATTCGCCCAGGCGGTATAGGGCGTTGGAGAACAGCAAGGTGTGACGGTCATCCAGCGCTTCGCCTTGGGGTTGCGCGGCGTCGATCTTGTCACGCAGCACGCGCCAGCGATCCAGGGGCGCTTGTTCGGTGGTGCTTTGCAGCCAGGCATTGGCCTCTTCCAACAGCGGCGTGAGCTGATCGAGAAACTCCGGCGCACGGTGCTCAATGGCGTACACCGCATCATCCAACGCGTCGATCACCGGCAGCAGGTGAATCATGCGCCCGCGCAGTTCCTTGGTGTTGCGCACCGTCTGCGGGCGCGCGCCTTCGTGGGGCAGTTGGCCGATCATCAATTCGAGGGTGTTGAAGGTGGCGACCATGCCGCCGCGCAGGTTGCTGACTTCTTCGGGGTCGACCTTGCGGCTGAGAAAGCGCTGGCTGTAGACCTGCGCGTCGCTGAACCACTTGGCCACCGAGCCATCGAACACCGGCATCAGGCGCCGGGGCCAGAACATCGCGCCCACCACCGCCGCGACCGCAATGCCGAGGAAGATTTCTTCGGTACGCGCCTCCGCCACATCCCAGACCGCCAAGGGGTTATCCACCACCGGCAGAGCAATCAGCGGCAAGGTGTAGCCGGCCAGCATCAGGGCGTAGTTATTCGCGGTGCGCAGGTGCATGGACAGAAACAGCAAAGTGCCGGTCCACAACGCAATCACCACTACCAGAATGTAGGGTGACTGCACGAACATCGGCACAAACAGCACCGCCGCCGCCGCGCCCATCAAGGTGCCGATGGCGCGGTACAGGGCTTTGGAACTGGTAGGGCCGACAAACGGGCTGGAGACGATATACACCGTGGCCATCGCCCAGTACGGACGCGGCATTTGCATAAGCATGGCGATGTACAGCGCGATCATCGACGCGGCGAAGGTACGCACCCCGTAGAACCAGTCGCGGGCAGGCGGGAAGCCGGTAAAAAATCCGTTCAAGACGACACAGCCTCAGCCGCTTCGAAGGCGCGCAAGACACGCAGTGCGGCTTGCAGATCGTCGGGGGCGATATCTGCTAACACATCCTTGCGCAGGCGCACCAGTTGCGCTTCCACCGCTTGCACCAACTCACGGCCACGCTCGGTAAGGCTCAGGGCCTTGGCGCGGCGGTCGTGGATGTCTTCGGTGCGGCAGACGTAGCCGTCACCGCACAGCCGGTCGAGCAGGCGCACCAGTGATGGGCTTTCCATACCGGACGCCTGGGCTACTTTGACCTGATGCACACCGTCGCCCAAGCGACCGATCATCAACAACGGCACGGCGCAGGCTTCGGAGATGCCATAGCTGACCAGCGTGGTCTGGCAGATTTTGCGCCAATTACGGGCGCCCACCACCATGCTGCTGCTGAGGCTCATCTGGAGTTGTTCGAGGGATTGAGGCACTGGATAGTTCGCATACAGTTAGTTTGCTAACTATCAATATGGTGGAGGAAGGGTTCGCCGTCAAGTTTTGAAACAATTTCGCAGATGAGTGGTGGGATGTGGCTTGAGTAAAGCGGGTTTTAGGGTAGGCATCAGCAAATCGCTGATATTCGCCATACGACAAACAAAATGTGGGAGCTGGCTTGCCTGCGAAAGCGGTGGTTCAGTTGAATATTCAGTGACTGACACGCCGCCTTCGCGGGCAAGCCCGCTCCCACATTAGGCCAGCGTCAGCATTTTTTGCTCCATCGCCACACGCTCCAGACTTTTAAAATCTCCGACGCACCGATCAATCCAGCCATTGCCAGCACGTTGTACTGCGGCAAAACTCGAGCGCCAATCAACAGGAGCGAAACGGAGGGGATAACGAGCACAAGTCGTAAGGGGGTTTGAAAAAAGACAAGCCACACGACTGATTTTTTCTGAAGAAAAAACATGGCGCAGGATGCAAAAATTGAGGCCTGTAAAACCAACGCCCCCACAAACATAACTATTTGCACATCACCGTGCGCTCGCAAAACATTTGAAGCGCTTATCACATCACTTAAATACGGAATTCTATTGTTTAAAAAACTATTGGACGCATACCAAATGAGATAAATCGCATCCATCGCTCCCCAAAACAGCCAAATTCTGCGACGGCTCATTTTGCACCCTCCTTTTTTTCATACGCCTCATCTGGTGTGACTGGCTGCCAGTGCCATGATTTCCCGCCAATCTGCCACTTGTCCTCGCCCTCCAGAAACCTTTGCGGAGTATGCCGAAGCTCGCCATATCGACGTACGGCAGAGTCGGCGATGCGGTGCTCTTCGAAATCATTCAGTGGTACCCATTGCTGGATAAGTGTTCTGGTCGTGTTTGCTAAATCTTTGCCGTCAGAACCAAATACTCGACCTTGGTCACCCATAGACCCTAAACGATTGGCAGCTATAATCGCGGTGTTCTTCACTGCGTCATAGTCAATGCTGAAAAAAGCCCATTTTCCCGGCCCTACCTCCTCCTCGCTTTCAAACCGGCCAGAAGAGAACCCACTTGGAATACATCGCTGTGCATGCAAGTGATTCAAAGCCCCCGTCCGTTCTGAAACAAGCAACCACTCTCCGCTTTTAATCTTGTAAAGTATCGTTTTTCGCACCTTCCAATTTACACACGAATTTAAACCTACATCACACTCTTTAATAAGCTCAGACAGCCCAAGCAAACCAGAAGTAAACGGAAGATGAAATTCAACAATTGACGTCGCAGAAAATGGACTTATGAGTTCAATAGTCGAAGGATCAAAACTCTGTAGTTTTCCGCGCGGAATTAGCTTTTGCATGTCGCACCCGCTCATCAATAGGAGATATCCCTTTGATAAGGAAAACCGTCTGCGGCGGCTATAGTCCATTTCCCCATGAAAAATAGGACGTTTCCCATATTTTTTCGTATCCGGGCTTTTTCAGAAAAAAATAATTTGCGCGGTCAAAACCAAATTTTTTTCAACCCTTACCAGATTTTTTCAAGTTAGAGCCTGGCAGCTATTTTTTTTGCACCCCTCGCCCACCCCGCAACATCAGATTCAACTCATCCACCACCACCGCCCAATCCGCATCCTCCAGAATCTCTTCACGCAAAAATGCCTTCTGGGCGTCGCTCCAAAAAAACGCCTCCGCCAGTTTCAAATCCGGCTTGAGCGGCGAATGAGAGGCGACAAATTGCTCAATACTGACCGGGTCATCCGGCAAGCCAAGCTGTTTGAACAAAGCCGGCAAGCTGTGCAGTGGCGATTCCATGAAAGGCTCCTCATCAGTAGGTTGAAGTGAGTCTAGCGGCAGCCTTCAGGTTGCGGCGCCGGTGCGTTGCATAGCACGAACAACCGGGCCCTGGCGCCACCGCCGTCCTGGCGACTGAGTTCGCGCCAGCCGTTGGGCAGTGGCGCGAATTCATCCGGGGCTTCGTTGCTGCTGATCAACCATACCCGTCGCGTTTGAGCAGGCAGTGCTGAGAGGCGGTCCAGATAGATGCGGCCACCGTCCTGGTCCACCAGTGTGCCGAAACCATAGGCGTTCGGGCGAGTGGCAGTGCCGTCGGGCTTGGGCGGCGTGTAGAGCTGCAGTTGGGCGTCGGTCTGGTCGTAATACACGTAGCTGAGGTACCACATCATGTCACTCAGGACGATGCGGTCGCCTTCCTGATAGTTGCGATTGACGAACTCCACCGGCACGTTGAACTGGTCGTGTTCATCCACCTCGAAATTGTTCTTTAACCCCAGCAGTTCTACGCCCACAAACAGCGCGAACAACGCCACGCCCAGCCAGGACAAACGGGAAGGCAAACGGTCGATGGCAAGCGCCAGGACTATCGGCAGGCCTAACGCATACACCGTGAGGTAGCGCTCGATAAACACTGGCGAGATAAAGGACACGCCATAGACCAGCAGCAGCGGCAGCAGGCAAAACAGGGCAGGCAGGCGCGCCGCGCGGTTGCGCCAGGCCTCCAGAACAACCACCACGGCCAGCAGCAGGGGGAACAGCCAGAACAGCGGCGGCCACAGGCCGAGACCGTCATCCTGCAACAGGAACTGCCAGACCATCGACGGCAGCGACAGCAGGTTGACCGGCTCTTCCCAACCAATGTCGCCGCCGACTTTGAGCTGTTCGACGTGCTGCACCAAATCCAGCAGGTTGGGCAGCCAGGGCAGATACAACAACACTATCGCTATGTTGGCGGCCCACCAGGCAGGTCGCGTAATCAAGCGTTGAGCTGGCGCCTGCAATCCCAGATACGCCCAATGCACCAGCACGCACAGCGCGGTGAAGTAGTGGGTATAGAACCCGGCGCTCATTAACAGCACATATACAGCCAAATAACGCGCGCGCTCGGGCTGCCTCACCCAGTACACCAGTGCCAGCGTGGCGCCCAGTAGCCACACGCCCAGCAGCGAATACATGCGCACTTCCTGGCTGTAGCGCACCGCCGTGGGCAGTAGAGCCAGCAGGATCCCCGCCAGCACGGCCGCGCGGCGGGTGGACAGTTGCCGTGTCAGCCAGATGCCCAGGCCCACTACGGCCACACCGGGGATCGCACTCAGGCTGCGAATCGAGCCGATGCTATCGCCGAACACCTCGATCCAACCGCGCAGCAGCAAGAAATACAGCGGCGGGTGCACATCATGGGCTGCGTGAAACCACAGGTCGGCCAGGGCGTATTCGCTGAGCAACAGGCTTGAGCCTTCGTCGCCCCAGATCGCCGCCGAGGTGAGGTGGTAAAACCGCAGGGCCATGGCGAGCGCCAGGATCGGTACCCACCACAGGCGGCTGAGCCAGCCGGCACCTTCCCAGGTCAAGCGATGGAAGGCAGGCAATGCCCCGACTTTTTCGTGTTGCTCTACCACAGACCGACGCATATCGACTCCGCTACTACTGCCCTCTTACAGGACAAACACTGCGCATGCACAAACACCGCCACTCTAGGCCAAAAGCCCTGGCCTCGTCGCTGGAATCGGACAAATCAGCAATTTGTGTAGGCCTTCACCGAAGCACTCGTCGGATCAGGCTATTATTGCCCCTTCTCCAAGGACTCAGGATCAAGGAAACGTTATGCGTATCGGTTTGCTGTCACCTCTGGCCCTGGCCCTGCTGGCCGGTTTTTCCCTACCGGCCCAGGCCAGTTCTGACGACTCGTGCTACCCCGACTGGCGGGTATCGCGTGACGGCTACGAGCCGTGCAGCAACCAACCGTTTCTCAGCCCTGGTAACGACAGCCGGGTGAACCTGCGCCTGTTGCTGGCCGACAAAAAAGCCGCGCCCCTGGCCCCCAATGCCTTGGGCGAAGACGACTTGGCCCAAGGCTTCGGCCCGGTGCCGTTTCCGGTGTATCGCCTGGTGCCGGTTGCGGCCACGGCTGAGGAGCCAGATAACAAGGCTGACGATTCACGCACAGCCGAACTCGACACGCTGCTCCAGCCCCTGGGTATCAAGCGCGAGGAGTACAAGACCGCAGGCCAGGCCTTCCTGAATGGCGAAGGCAGCCGTTGCCGCAGCAATGACGATGACAGCGCCACGGCGTTTATCAGCCAGGTGATCAAGGCCCAGATGCCGCCCGCCGAGCGCGATGTGTTGGTCAAAGCACGCCTGCAATTACTGACCACCTGTGACTGGAGCCGCCAGGTGGTGGACGCACAGCTGACCCCCTCGGCCAACGCCCAGTTGTTTCGTACCTATTTGCAGGCCGCCGGCGATTTCTACAGCGGGCGCTTCGATTACGCCGAGCGCGGGTTCGCCGCCGCCGCCACCAGCGATGTGCCATGGCTGAAGGAAACAGCGCTGTACATGACTGCGCGTACGTCGCTGAATCAGGCCCAGGCCGAAGCCTTCGACGAATACGGCATGCCGCAGCGCGAGCATGTGGATAAGTCGGCCTTGAGCGATGCCGAAGAAGGTTTTCTCAGTTACCTGAAACATTATCCACAGGGCGATTACGTTGCGTCCGCCCGTGGCCTGTTGCGCCGTGTGCACTGGCTGGCGAACGACGACGCCAAGCTTGCCGAAGACTTCACCTGGCAATTTACCGAGGCCACCGACGCCCAGCGCAATGTGAGCGTGGACGAACTGGTGGAAGAGGCCGACCTCAAGTTACTGATGGTCGGCAACAAAGCCGCGAACAGCCCCATGCTGCAAGTGGTCAGCGACCTGATGGCGATGCGCGCACACACTCCGCCGCTGTTGAGCCGTGAAGACCTGGATAAGCAAAAGAGCACCTTCGCCACTGAGCCGGCGCTGTTTGACTTCCTGCAAGCGAGCTATGCCCTGTACGTCGAACACCAACCCGACGCGGCCTTGAAGCACCTGCCGGCGGATGTGCCGTCGAGCCTGGATTACTTCGCCTTCAGCCAACAGACCCTGCGCGCCCTGGCCCTGGAAGCCAAGCAGGACTGGAGGGCCGCCGAAGCCCTGTGGCTGCAACTGCTGCCGCTGGCCAAGCAGCCGCTGCAACGCGACCAGCTGGAACTGGCCCTGGCCATGAATTACGAGCGCAGCGGCCAATTGGCCAAGGTGTTCGCCGCCGACTCGCCGATCAGCGCCAAGCAAGTGCGCTACATCCTGCTGCGCAACGTCGCCGGCCCCGATCTGCTGCGTCAGCAGATCGCCAACGCCAGCGACCCGATCGAGCGCCAGAGTGCGCAATTCGTGCTGCTCTACAAAGACCTGCTGCGCGGCCAGTACGCCACCTTCGCCGATGACCTCAAGCAGGCCTCGCTCTCTGACGACAAGCTCGGCACCAGCCTGGGCTACACCTATACCAGCGGCCAGACCTTGAAGCTGTTCCAATGGAACGGCGACAAGGCCGAGTCCGGCTACGCCTGCCCAAGCATCGCGCAAACCGCGACGACCTTGCAGAACGAGGCCAAAAACCCGCACGCCTTGAACTGCTTCGGCGAGTTCATCCTGCGCAACGGCCTGGACGGCATGCCCCTGGAACAACCCCGCGCCGCCGGCAGCCTGGGCAGCACCGCCTCGGACTTCAAGGGTGAAACCTTCTCGCGCCTGGACGGCTACAAACAGGTGATCGCCAACGCCAAGGCGCCGAAAACCGACAAGGCCTACGCGTTGTTCCGCGCCATCAACTGCTACGCGCCGGCCGGCTACAACAGCTGCGGCGGCGAAGATGTCGCGCCAGCGGTGCGCAAAGCCTGGTTCCGCCAACTCAAAACCGGTTTTGCCGATACCCAGTGGGGCAAATCGCTGCAGTACTACTGGTGAAGCCGCTGTGGCTAGGCTTGCTGTTGCTGGCAAGCCCGGCTTTTGGCGCCGTTAACGCCGGGGACTATGACGCCTTCTGGCTGTGGAGCGGTGTCACGCCGCAGCCAGTGATCAAGCAGGCAAAAACCCTGTACATCCTGCAAGGCCAGATCAACTCCACCCGCCGCGCGCCCCAGCGCGGCGTACAACTCATCGCCCAGGGCATGAGCGTGCCGCGCATTACTCAAGGCCACGTCTGGGTGGTGTACCGCGCCCACACCCTGCGCTGGCCGGAACGGGTCTACACCCAGGTGCTGGGCCAGGTGCAACGCTGGCGAGACGCCGGCAACCCAGTGATCGGTATCCAGATCGATTTCGATGCCCGCACCCAATACCTGCACGAATACGCCGACTTCCTGCGCGACCTGCGCCAACGCCTGCCCGCCGACCTGCGCCTGAGCATCACCGGCCTGATGGACTGGAGCAGCAACGCCGACCCGGCCGCCATCGCCCAGCTCAAGGGCGTGGTGGATGAAGTGGTGGTACAGACGTATCAGGGGCGTCACAGCATCCCGGATTACGCGGCGTATTTGCCGCGGATGAATCGGCTGGGGGTGCCGTTCAAGATTGGCTTGATTCAGGGCGGGGAATGGCAAGAGCCGGGATATTTGCAGGGCAATGAGTGGTTTCGGGGGTATGTGGTGTTTTTGCAGAATCTTTGAAGTTTGGTAACACCTGTAGGAGCGAGCTTGCTCGCTCCTACAAAAAGCCATTAGGGCATCGAGCCGATTTTTTGCAGGTGGCCTTAGAGACTTGGATGATATAAGTTACCTCTACTGCTTTAAAGGGTGATATATCATGCAAGAAACAGCCAAGCCCTACCCCCACAAAGGGTACATCTCAGAGAGAAGCGATGAACTGATGAGAGGTATCGGCAACGGTATCGAAATAGCCCGCATTCGTCGTCGGTTGAAAATTTCCACCATATGCAGCCGCGCGGGCATTACACGGCAGACGTATCAGCGGCTGAGACAGGGCGAGCCCGGCGTCTCCCTCGGCGTGCTGATGAATGTGCTGAGCGCGATGGACTTGGAAGAAGGTATGGCGAGCATTGCGTCACCAGAACTTGACCAGGTTGGCATTACCATGAGCCTCGCCCGTGAGCCTGAGCGAATTCGCACTGAAGGAGAACCCGATGTCCTGGAAGCCGATTGGTAATGCCTTTGTTTTTTCAGCTCACTTAGTCGGTGACCCGGTCCCTGTTGGCGAGGTGGCCATGCATGGGAATGGATTCGTTTTTCGCTACGCCAACAGTTGGCTCGCGCGGCCCGACGCATTTGCGATTGACCCGCTGAGTTTGCCACTGACCCCTAACCAGTATTCCTCGACGCGCATGTTTGGTGTGCTCGACGACGCAACGCCCGACAATTGGGGCCGGCGTGTTCTGCTGGCGACCCACAAACAGCATCCACAAAACGAAGTTGAATGGCTGCTTGCCTCGCGGGGAGCAGGAGTGGGTTGCCTGCTGTTCAGTGCGTCACGAAGTCAGCTGCCACCCCTGCACCACCCCCCGCAATTTGAAGACCTTGAGAAAATCATGGTGGGCCTTGATCGAGTCGAGAAGGGTGACGTCGACCTGCCTGCGGAAATCGCACGGTTATTCGAGTTTGGGAGTTCCATGGGCGGCGCCAGGCCGAAGGTCACCGTGACCCATGAAGGCAAGGAATGGATTGCTAAACTCGGCCGTAGCGACGATGTGTTCGATCAGCCACGGGCGGAATTCGCCAGCCTTCAAATGGCGGATGCAGCAGGCCTACCCGCAGCCGGGCACAAGTTGGTAGAGGTCGCCGGCAAACCGGTGTTGATGGTCGAGCGTTTTGACCGACATGAAGGCGCTGGCCGCGAGCACTATGTCAGCTGCAACTCTTTGGTAAGCACAGAGAAGCCAAGAATGCGGGTTGATGCGGCTGACGGTGCCGTTTCCTATTCCAGGATCGCCGACGTGTTGAAGAAGGTCTGCGACGATGCCACCTTTGACATGCGCGAGCTTTACAAGCGTATGGCCTTCAACGTGCTCATCGGCAATAGCGACGACCACCTGAAACAAACCGGGCTGCTGCTGACCAGCGCCTCGGGTTATTCCCTTGCGCCAGTATTTGACGTGTTGCCCCACCCTACCCAACTAGGCTTGCAGGCGCTCATCATCGGCAATGAAGGCCGGGTATCGTCTGTCAGTAATTTGCTGAGTACGCCTGAACGCTTTGGGTTGGGGGCGGATGAAGCAAGGTCCATCGTCACGGATATATATGCCGTCGTGCGAGAAGCCTCCGGCTTTTTCGAAGCGGCAGGCTGTAGCGGTGCCGAGGTGCGCATGCTTTCCAATGTGTGTACACGATTTGCAGCGGACCTGGTGTAGGGCGGCAACAGAGCGCACCCTTGAAGGGTGCGCGCCGCAGCCAATATCACCTAAACGCTAAGTTACCAATCGTACGTCAGGCTCGACACCACCGTACGCCCTTCCCCGTAGTAGCAATCCAGATCACTGGTGCACTGCGAGACGTAGGTCTTGTTGCTGAGGTTCTGCACGTTCATCGCCAGTTTCACGCCCTTGAGCTTGAGCGGCGAGGCGCCCAGGTCGTAGCTCAGGCTTGCATCGTAGACGCTGTAGGACGGCACGTTGAAGGCGCCTTCGTAGTAGTCGCCCAGGCTTTGACGGGCGTAACGCACGCCAAGCCCTGCACCCAGCCCCGCCAAGGGCGTGTCGCCGAGCACGGTGTAGTTGACCCACATCGAGGCGGTGAGTGGGGAGATGCCGGCCGGGTGGCGACCTTGGCGGCCATCGTTGTCCTTGGTGTATTTGACGTCATTGCGCGCAGCCGAGGCGACCACGTCCCAGGCATCGCTCAAGACGGCCTTGGCTTCCAGTTCAACACCTCGCGAGCGCAGGGCGCCGCTTTGGGTGCTGAAGGTGGTATCCACCGGGTTGGTGGTCAGCACGTTTTCCTGATCCAGTTGGTACACAGAAGCCTGGATGAAGCTCTTCTGGCCCGGTGGCTGGTACTTCACGCCGACTTCGTACTGTTTGCCGGTGGAGGGTTCGAAGGGTTTTCGGTTCGCATCGGTGCCGGCCAGCGGAAGGAAGGATTCCGAATAGCTGACGAAGGGCGACACGCCGTTATCGAACAGGTACACCAGGCCCGCACGACCGGTGAACGCCTGGTCTTTGCTGGCAAAGCGGGTGTCCTGTATCGGCTCCTTGTTCACCACATTCGCCCAGTCGTAGCGGCCACCGAGTACCAGCACCCATTTATCCAATTTGATCTGGTCCTGCAGATACAGGCCGGTCTGGGTAATGGTGCGATCCCAGCGGTACGGTTGGCCGAAGTTCAAGGGCTGGCCGTACACCGGTTTGAACAGGTCAATGATCGGCGGGTTGCGGTCATACAGGCCATGGAACTGCGAGTTGGAATGGTAGTAGTCCAGGCCAACGATGAAGGTATGGGACAGCGCGCCCGTGTCAAATTCAGCCTGGGCGATGCTGTCCACGCCGAACACTTTGTTGGTCTGCGACCAGTCCACGCCGAAGCGTTGCAGGTAACGCTGGTCTTGCACGCCGGTGTTTGGGTTGGCGACGAAGCGGTAGCCGTGCAATGGCGCGGTGTAGCGGTCGTCGACCTCGGCGTAACGGGCGTTTTGCTTGAGGGTCCAGATGTCGTTGAGGCGATGGGAAACTTCGTAGCCCAGCACGTATTGCTCGCGGTTGTACTGGTTGACGCCCGGCTCGCCGATAAACACATCGCGCTTGATCTTGCCGTTGGGGTTGTCCCACAGCGTGCCGGACGCCGGCAGGCCTTGGGCTTCGGGCACGCCTTTATCTTTCTGGTATTGGGCGAACAGGGTCAGGCTGGTGTCGTCGTTGGGGCGCCAGGTGAGGCTGGGGGCGATGAACTGGCGCTTGTTTTCGACGTAATTGATTTCGTCTTGCGCGTCATTCGCCAGGCCGGTCAGGCGGTAGAGAAACTGGCCCTCCTCGTCCAGCGGGCCGCTCAGGTCGATGGCCGCGCTTTTGTGTTCGTAGGTGCCGGCTTCCAGCACCACTTGGTGTATCGGCGTTTCGCTGGGGCGCTTGCTGACCATATTAACAATGCCGCCCGGCTGGTTCTGGCCGTAAAGCACGGACGCCGGGCCCTTGAGCACTTCGATGCGCTCCAGGGAATACGGCTCGATCTGCAACGCACCGCCTGTGCTGCCGCCGCCGTAGGGCAAGTGCAAGCCGTCCAAATACAACGGCGTAGGCGAGAAGCCGCGTGACGTCGGCTCATCGAACAATTTGACCCGGTCGGCAAAACCGCCGGCGCTCATGCCTGGGGTGTAGAGCAACGCCTGGGTGACACTCTGGGCGCCGCGTGCCTTGATCTCGGCGGCGGTGATCACGTTGATGGTCTGGGGGATTTCCACCAGCGCCGAGTCAGTCTTGCTGCCCGAGGCGCTGCGCTTGGCGACAATACCGTCCACCGGACCCCAGGCGCTTTCCTGCTCCTGCCGGCCGCTGATCTGGGTCGCGCCCAACTGCAAGGCTCCGTCGCCGGAGAGGGCCTGCAACGACCAACCGCCCTGGGATTGCACCGCCGCCAAACCGCTGCCCGCCAGCAAGCGCTGCAACCCCGAACCTACGCCATAACGCCCTTTCAAGCCGGCGCTGCGCTTGCCTTCGGTGAGCGTAGCGTCAACCGACAGCAGGATGCCAGAAGCACTGGCGAAACGGTTCAACGCCTGGTCGAGGCTGCCCGCCGGAATGTCATAGCTGCGCAGCGCTTCGGTGCTTTCCTCGGCTTGAACCATGCTCGGCAGTACAGGAGCCGCCGCCAGCAGGCCGGCAAACAGGCCACGACGCAGCGCGCGGGCCAAAGGTTGGATTGGGTGGTGCGACATTGCAGGACTCCCCGTGAGAACGCTTCTTGATTGGCTTTCAAGAGGTATCCCGAACGGGCCACAAAAACCGACAAGCCCTGTACAAAGTATTTTCAGACCCGCGCCTTGATCGTTACCCAGTAACGGGTCACCGCCTGCACGTGCACGGGCAATGAACGCTCCAAGGCCGCCAGGATCGCGTCGGTGTCGCTCAGCGGGAACACGCCGGTCAACAGCAGGTTCGACACCGCCTGATCACAGCGCAACAGGCCAGGGCGATACCGGCTCAGTTGCGCCACGAACTCACCCAACGGCTGGCGCTCGGCAACCAGACGATGCTCGGTCCAACTGCTGGCATTGGCGCTCACTGCCGGCAACGCGGTGCTTTGACGGGCGTTGAACCACAGGCTGTCCCCCGCCTGCATATGCACCGGCGTGCCCTGCAACGGCGTGACCCGCAGGCGACCTTCGTACAAATCCACACGGCTGCCGTCGGGCAGTTCACGTACCGCAAAGCGCGTGCCCAACGCGTGCACATCGCCGGCTGGCGTTTCGACGATCAACGGGCGCAAGGCGTCGTGGCCGCTGGTCAGCAAGACCTCGCCACGGATCAGCCGAATACGCCGTTCGGTAGCGCTGAAACGCAGGTCTACGGCACTGTCACTGTTGAGGTCCAGTTGCGTGCCGTCGCTCAAGGTCATATGGCGAATTTCGCCCGTGGCGGTACGCAGCTCTGCGAAGGCCGCTTGCCAGGGCTCGCTGCGTTGCACCAGATAGCCGCTGCCACCGGCCACCAACAACAGGCCGAGCAGTTTGAGCGCGGCACGGCGTTGGGTATCCGGGGTGTCGCGCAATACTGCGCGAGCGCTGTCGGCAGGTACGCCGCCGAGGGTGTGTTGCAGCTGCTGCAAGCGCTGCCAGGCGCGACGATGCTCCGGGTCAGCGGCCTGCCACCGGGCAAACGCCTGGCGCTGCTCGCCCTTGAGCTCACCGCCCCATTGCAGCATCAACCACTCGCTGGCTTGCTCAACAATCGCGGGGGCAATGGGCGCGTCGTGCTTCATTCTTCGTACACCACCTGGTAGCAGGCGACGATGGCACGGGTCATGTACTTTTGCACCGAGCTGACGGTGACGCCCAGGCGCTCGGCGATTTGCGCATAGCTCAAGCCTTCGAACTGCGAAAGTAAAAACGCACGGCGTACATTATCGGGCATGCGGTCGAGCATGGCGTCGATCTGCATCAAGGTTTCGAGGATCAGGGCGCGGGTTTCCAGGGAAGGCGACTCGGGCTCGGGCAAGTGCGCGATGCTTTCCAGGTAAGCACGCTCGATGCGCAGGCGGCGCCATTGGTCGATCACCAGGTTGCGGGCGATCTGCGCCAAGTAGCTGCGGCTTTCCTTGTCACCCGGGAAACGCCCGGCCACCAGCAGGCGCAGGAAGGTGTCCTGCGCCACATCGGCGGCCTGTTCGCGGTCGCCCAGGCGCTTGCGCAACCAGCCTTGCAGCCAGCCGTGATGGTCGCGGTACAGGATGTGAAGCTGTTGCTGGCCGTCAGTCGCGCTGGCCATGAAAAGCTCAGAAGTGTTATTGAGAGCAATTATCATTACATCTTATTTGGCGACTGACAAAAACTCTTTGTTGCTCAGCGCCCAGCGGTCTGCAACGGGTACACCGACTCCCACCCTCCTCCCAACGCTTTGTACAGCCCGACCATGGCCAATGACACGCCGGTGGAGCTTTCCACCCACTGCTCCTGCGTTGCCAGCAACGCGCTCTGCACGGTGAGTACATTGACGAAATCCGCCACGCCTTCGACGTACTGGTGTTGTGCGGTAGTGAGGGCGATCTGGTTCTGGCGCACGGCTTCAGCCAGGCTGTCGCGGCGCAGTTGGCTGGCGTTGTAGCGGGTCAGTTGGTCGTCGATTTCATGCCAGGCACGCAGCACGGTTTGCTGGTAGGCCAGGGCCGCTTCCTGTTGCTGGGCTTCACGTAAATCCACCATGCCTTGCAGGCGCCCGCCGTTGAACAGCGGCAGGCTCAATTGCGGGCCGAAGGCAAAGGCGCGGGAACCCCAGGAGCCGAAATCCGAGAGTTGCATGGCTTGGGAGCCGAGGCTGCCGGACAGGGTGATGCGTGGGTAAAAGTCGCCCTTGGCCACGCCGATGCTGGCAGTGGCAGCGTGCAGGCGCGCTTCGGCCTGGCGGATGTCGGGGCGGCGCTCGGCGAGTTCCGATGGCAGGCCGATCGCGACCTGGCGCTGGGTTTGCGGCACAGGGGCGTCTTTGGACAACTGCGCGTGCAGGGCCTGAGGCGGCTCGCCCATCAGCAGGCTCAGGGCGTTGATCAACTGGTCCTGGCGCTGCTGTAGATCCGGCAGGCGCGCTTCGATAGCCGCGACCTGGGCGGCGGCTTCGGCCACATCCAGGTCGGTGGCCACGCCGTCGGCCAACCGCAACTGCGAGAGCTTGAGGCTGTGGCGCGCAACGTCGAGGTTTTGCTCGGTGACAGCGCGGGTGTTTTGCACGCCGCGCAGTTGGATATAGTCCTGGGCGGTCTCGGCCAGCACCGACAACAACACGGCGCGACGATCGTTTTCGGCAACTTCCAGCGTGGCGTCGGCTGCTTCGGTTTCACGCTTGACCCGGCCCCAGAAATCCAGCTCCCAAGAGGCCGAGAAGCCCATGTCCCATTGGTTGAAGGCCGAGCGGCCATTCTCGCCGGAGGGGTCGCTCAAGCCTTTGCCGCTGTTGCGCTTGCGCTGGTAGGCGCCGCCGGCATCGACGTTGGGGTAGCGCTCGGCCGTAGTCACCTGGCGGATGGCGCGGCTTTGTTGCAGGCGGCTGCTGGCCAGCTTCAGGTCGAGGTTATCGCTGAGGGCGCGGCGCGTAAGGGCCGAGAGCTGCTCATCGTGGAACACGTCCCACCAGCGTTCCTGCAACGGGTCGCTGACGGCGCGGCTGGCGGCTTGGCGGCCCTGGGGTTCGCTCCACTGGCCGACGCGCGGGGCATCGGGCCGTTGGAAATCCGGGCCGACCGTGCAGGCACTCAGGCTGATCAGGCTCAAGGTGAGCCAGGCGAGGTGTCTCATTGCTGGGCCACCTCACGCTGCTGCTCGACGGGCCGGATATCGACGCTGGCTTCCACCGACATGCCGACGCGCAGGCGCTCGGTCAGTGGCTGGTTCGGCTCAAGCACGATCTTCACCGGAATACGCTGTACCACCTTGGTGAAGTTGCCGGTGGCGTTGTCGGGTTTGACCGAGGCGAAGGTCACACCCGTGGCTGGCGCCAGGCTTTCCAGATGGCCTTTGAGCAGTTCGCCGTCAAGACTGTCGACGCTGACTTGCACCGCTTGCCCCGCGTGCATGTGCGACAGTTGGGTCTCCTGGAAATTTGCCACCACATAGGCTTCGGCCAGTGGCACCACCGCAAGGATCTTGCTGCCCGGTGTCACATAGGCGCCGACCCGCACCGCACGTTCACCGACCATGCCATCCACCGGTGCGACAATGCGCGTGTAAGACAGCTGATAACTGGCCATTTCCAACGCCGCCTGGGCACGCTTGAGTCCACCTTCGGCGGCGTCACGCTGGGCGGTGAGGATTTCCACCTGCTTGCGTTCGGCGGCCAGCACGGCGGTGGATTTAGCCAGGCGCGCAGTGGCCTGGTCGATGCGCGTCTTGGCTTGCTGGGCGTTCTGCACGGTGCCCGCACCGACGCCGGCGAGGTGGTTGTAGCGGTTCAGTTCATGTTCGGCAAAGGCCACTTCGGCGCGATCTGCTGCCACGGTGGCCTGGGCCTGGGCGATCACCGAGCTTTGGCGCTCCAGGGTCGCGCTGGCGTTTTTCAGCTGGGCCTGGGCGACGAGGGTGTCGGCATCGGCGGCCTGGGCGGCGGCGCGAAAATCGCGGTCGTCGATCAACGCCAGCAGTTGCCCGGCTTTGACACGCTGGTTGTCTTCCACCAGCACTTCCTTGATGAAACCGGCAACGCGGGGGGCGACCAGGGTGAAATCAGCCGCGACGAAGGCGTCGTTGGTGCTCTGGTGCTTGCTGCCCAGTACGCCCGGGGCGACCAGGTAAACCAGCACGCCGACGGCAAATACAGCAATAACGGAGACGGCAATTTTGTCTTTGCGTTTCATGGAAAGTCCTTGTGGTCAGGCCGGAGCGCGAGGCGGATAGATCCGCGTGGGCATCCAGAAAATCAGCAGGATCAACGCCACCGCGACACCGGCCATGACGACGTAAAGATCCGAAGAGGTCAGCACCACGGTCTGCTCGTGCACGCGGTGGGCGAGGCCCGGCGCGTCAGCGTCGGCAAGGGGCGAATTGCCCAGGCGGTCCACCAACATGGTTGAATGGAAATGCCCGCGCTGGGTGGTCAATGTATCCAGCACCGCAGTGGCGATTACAGCAGCCAGGCCCTTGACGGTGTTGAACCAGGCCGAGGCGAACGGCCCTTCGATGGGCTGGATGCTGCCGGTGGACAGCATCAGCAGCGGCAACACGGCCATCGGCTGGCCGAAAATCTGCAGCAGGTACCAGCCATAAAAGTCGTCGCGAATCCACGCCGAAGTCAGGTGTGAACTGCCGAGGCAGCACAGCACCAACATACTCAGGCCAATGCCCAGCACCCAGCGGCAGTCGACCCAGCGCAGGTTGCACAGCGCCGCCACCAGCGGCAGCGCGATCAACTGCGGCAACGCCATCAGCAGCATCACCGGTGCGGTCTGCAGCGGCCGGTAGCCCTGGACTTGGGCGAGGAAACTGGACGGGATGATGATCACCGAGGTCAGCACCATCAGCACGCCGGCCAGCACGATCAGGGCAAACGCCAGGTTACGCAGGCCAAGCATCTGCAAGTTGAAGAAGGGCAGCGGCTGTGACCATTCGTTGAGCATGAACAGCACCAGCAACACTGTGCCGCCACACAGCAGGAAGGTAATCAGGCCCGATTCGAACCAGTCCAGGCGATTGCCCTGCAACAGGCCGATCACCAGCATGCAGATCGCCGGGAAGCCCAATAGCAGGCCACGCCAGTTGAATTGCTTGAAGCGCTCCAGGCGCAGCGGGTCTTGTGGCAAGCCGTAGGCCACGGCCGCCATGGCCAGCAGGCACGGCGCGACGATCTGCCAGAACGCCCACTGCCAGCCGACGTATTCGGTCCATAACGCCGCCAGCGGCGTGCCCAGGCTGGGGCCGAAAGTGGCGGTCAGTGCGTAACCGGCCAACCCGTACAATTTGACGTTGGCCGGCAAGAAACGCAGCGCCACGGTCATCAGCATCGGCGGCAGTGCGCCACCGGCCAGGCCTTGCACGGTACGCAGCAGCAACAGGCTTTCGTAGTTCGGCGCGAACGGGCAGAGGATGCCCAGCGCGGTGAACAAACCGATAGCGCACAGCGTGAAGCGACGCAGGGAAAACGTCACCGAACACCACGGCGCGAAGGCCATGGCCGCGACCGAAGTGGCGGTGTAGGCAGCGACCAGCCAGGTGCCTTCGTCAAAACCGATGTACAGCGCACCGCGGATATCGGCGAGGGCGACCTTGGTGACCATCTCGTTGAGACCGGAGACCAGCACCGCCAGCAATACGCCAAGCAGGCCGATGATGATGCGCGGTCCGAACACGGGTGGGCTCAGGGCCGTAGGTTTGGCTGCGGCCTGGATAGCGGGGGCAGCGAGGGACGTCATGAACAGGTAACTCGGAATGAGAAATACCTGAGCAGTTTAATCGGGCACTCTCATGACAAAAAGTTACTTGTTGGCAGGTTATAAGTGCGTCAGACGCAACTTTGAACATCAACACTGAACCCTGTGGGAGCTGGCTTGGCTGCGATAGCGGCCTGACAGATGAAAATATGTTGTCTGACGCGCCGCTATCGCAGGCAAGCCAGCTCCCACATTGATTGCGTTCGCTTTATACCGGCTGGGCTTCAAGCCAGGTGGCATGACAGCTTTCGCGCATGGTTTCACGCAGCCATTTATGGGCCGGGTCTTTGTCGAAGCGCGGGTGCCAGGATTGCGCCAAGACTAGGGTTTGCAGTGGAATCGGCAGGGCAAATGCGCGCAGTGGCAGGTTCAGACGCTTGGCGCTCAGGAGGGCTTCCTTGGGTACCGGCAACAGCAGGTCGGAATCGGGCAGCATGAACATCGCACCGTGAAAGCCTGGGGCGATCATGGCCACACGGCGCTCCAGGCCTTGAGCATTCAACGCGGTATCAATGGGCCCACGGGCGATGCCACGCCGGGAGATGCTGATGTGGGAATAGCTGGCAAAGCGTGCCGCCGTGATTTCTTCGTCGAACAACGGGTGGTCTTGCCGCGCCAGGCCGACAAAGGTGGTGGAGAACAGGTTCTGCACCTTCACTTCCGGGCTGGCAGGCATGGTGTTGCTCACCCGCAAGTCCAACCGCCCTTCGCGCAGGGCTTCATCGTCGGTGTCGCCTTCGGGTACGAAACGCAGCTCACACAGCGGCGCCACGCGCTCCATGGTGTCGAACAGCCGCCCGCCATACACGCCGATGAAAAAGTCATTGGCGCGCACGCTGAAACGACGGCGCAAGGTGCTCAAATCAACTTGGTCCGCCGAACGGAACAACAACGCAGCCTGCTCCACCACATTGCGCACCTGGCCTTGCAGCTCAAGCGCCTTGGGCGTCGGCACCAGGCCACGGCCGGCACGTACCAGGATCGGGTCACCGACCGCTTCACGAATACGCGTGAGGGTGCGGCTCATGGCGGCCGGGCTCAGATTCATCCGCCGTGCGGCGCCCACCACACTGCCCTCGTCGAGCAACGCGTCGAGGGCGACCAGCAGGTTCATGTCCGGTAGTTGCATGCCAAGCACTCGTGGTCCGTTGAGAGTGAACTGGGCGCAATCCTAGCAGGCTTTATCGGGTTAGAAAGGCGCATCCCCCTGAATGGTGGTACGGAACAATTTGCGCCGCAGGTGGCTTGGGCAACCGGCGGCCAGGTGGATCAGCGAGCGGTTGTCCCAGAACACCAGGTCGTGGGGCTGCCACTGATGGCGGTAGATGTTTTCCGGCAGCACGCTGTGGGCATAGAGTTGGCCCAGCAGGTCACGGCTTTCGTCATCGGGCAGGCCGACGATACGGGTGGTGAAGCCCTCGCTGACGAACAGTGCCTTACGGCCGTTTTCCGGGTGGGTGCGCACAACGGGGTGCACCACTTCGGCAACCTGGGCGAGCTGTTCGGGGGTAAGGGTTGGGCGCCAGTTGCCTTCGAATTTGGTCTCGCTGTAGCGCGCCGTGTAGGAATGCGCGGCGCTGCGGCCTTCGACGGCGTTGCGCAGGTGGCCTGGCAGGTGCTCCCAGGCTTTGTGCATATCGGCGAACAGGGTGTCGCCGCCTTCAGAGGGCAGTTCCTGAGCATGCAGCATTGAGCCCAGGCTAGGCAGTTCTTTGTATGACAGGTCCGAATGCCAGAACTTGCCCGCATCCCCCAGGCCGATGGATTGGCCGTTCTCGATGATGTTGGAGACGATCAGGATTTCAGGGTGGTTGGCCAATAGGAATTGTTTGAGCACATGGATTTGCAGCACACCGAAACGGCGGCTGAAGGCGATCTGTTGTGCGGGGGTAATGCGTTGGTCGCGGAACACGATGACATGGTGGTCCAGGTGAGCGCGATGGATGCGGGTGAAGTCCTGGTCGTTGACTGGGCGGGACAAGTCCAGGCCGATGATCTCGGCGCCTACACTGCCGGGGAAGGGGCGGATGTCGAAGGTTTGGGGGGCGGTGGTGGCAGACATTGGATTCATTCCCGGCGGACAGGGGAGTGAATTTATAGGCATAAGGATGGAAGCTTAAATACCGTTAGCGCATATGGATATGGCGTTTGGTTTGAGCTGTAGCGTGATGCTGACGGCCTCATCGGGGGCAAGCCCCCTCCCACATTTTGATTTGTGAACCCATTCAAATGTGGGAGCTGGCTTGCCTGCGATGAGGTCGGTACAGGCGCTGAAGATCAACGCTCGTGCAACGCCTCGGCCCGCGCCTTGATGATCGGCTTGAGCAGGTAGCTGAGGATGCTTTTCTTGCCGGTGATGATATCCACCGAAGCAACCATGCCGGGGATGATCAGCAGCGGCTTCTCATCGGTGCCCAAGTGGCTGCGGTCGGTGCGCAGAGTGATCATGTAGTAGGTGGTCTTCTTGTCTTCATCAGTGATGGTGTCGGCACCGATGCGTTCGAGCTTGGCCTTCAGGCCACCGTAGATGGTGTAGTCGTAAGCGGTGAACTTGACCACCGCTTCCTGCCCTGGGTGCAGGAAGGCGATGTCTTGCGGGCGGATCTTGGCTTCTACCAGCAGGGTGTCATCCAGCGGCACGATTTCGACCATGTCGCTGCCCGGCTGGATCACACCGCCAACGGTGTTGACCAGCAACTGCTTGACGATCCCGCGCACTGGCGAGGTAACCAGGGTGCGGCTGACCCGGTCTTCCAGCGCGCGGCCGGTGGACTCTGCCTTGTTCAGTTCAGTACGGGCTTCGTTGAGTTGGGTCAGGGCTTCGCTGCGGAATTTGCCGCGGGTTTCATCGATCTTGCGTTGCACTTCCTTGATCGCCGATTCAGCACGCGGGATCGCCAGGGTGGTGGCGTCCAACTGCCCACGGGTTTCCATTTCGGCGCGCTTGAGGCGCAGCACTTCTACCGGCGACACCGCACCCTGGGCCACCAACGGCTCGGACATGTTGATTTCCTGGCGTTGCAGCGACAACTGGCTGCGGTATTGGCCCTGCTTGGAGGTGAATTCGCGCAGTTCCTGTTGGCGCTGGACGAGTTGCTCCTGCAAGCCGCCGACTTCGTCTTTCAACTGCTGGCGGCGGCTTTCATACAAGGAGCGCTCGTTGGCGGCCTGGCTCGGCGCGGCCTTGAGCACGTCGTCGGGGATGTTCAGCGGGCGGTCATCCACCTGCGCGCTCAAACGCTCGACGCGCAGTTGCATGGCCAGGCGCAGGGCTTCGGTTTCGCCGGCGTTGGAGACAAACCGCGTGTCGTCGAGACGAATCAACGGCGCGCCGGCTTCTACGATCTGGCCTTCCTTGACGTACAGCTCAGCGACAATACCGCCTTCCAGGTTCTGGATTTTCTGCAATTTTGACGACGGAATCGCCTTGCCGTCGCCACGGGTCACTTCGTCGATCTGAGAGAAACCGGCCCACACCACCAGGAATATAAAGAACGCGATGATCGCCCAGATGGTCAGGCGGATCACCCGCGGCGCATCTTCGATCAGCGCCTTGTTGACCTCGGGCAGCGGCTGGCCCTGCAGCGAATCGGAGCCTTTGAAGTAGCGGCCGACCGCACTCTTGATGGAGTTAAGCAACACTGATCTGCCCCTTCTTCAACGCTTCCATGACCACGGCTTTCGGGCCGTCCGCGAGAATCTGCCCACGGTCGACCACCAGCAGGCGGTCGACCAGGGAGAGCAGTGAGGCTCGGTGCGTGACCAGCACCACGGTCTTGTTTTGCACCACGGCTTGCAGGCGTTGCTTCAAGCGTTCTTCACCGGTGTTGTCCATGGCGCTGGTGGGTTCGTCCAACAGCAGCATGGGCGGGTTGAGCAGCAGCGCACGGGCCAGGGCGACGTTCTGGCGCTGGCCGCCGGACAGGTTCTGCCCACGCTCGCCGACTTGCAGTTCGTAGCCTTGGGGATGTAGGCGGGCAAATTCGTGCACGCCGGCCAGTTCGGCAGCTTGCAGGACCATTTCATCCTCGACGTAGCGCGCACCGCTGACCAGGTTGTCGCGCAGGGTGCCGGCCAGCAATTGAATATCCTGGGCCACATAGCCGATGTTGTGACGCAGCTCGCTCACGTCGATCTGGCGCACGTCCACGCCATCCACCAGCAAGGAGCCGGAGTCGGGCTGGTAAAGGCCAACGATCAGCTTGGCCAGGGAGCTTTTGCCCGAGCCGCTGCGGCCGATGATGCCGATTTTTTCCCCTGGCTTGATCACCAGGTTGATGTTTTTAAGCGCCGGGTTCTGCTGGTTCGGGTAAGTGAAGTTCAGGCCCCGGCACTCGATGGCGCCTTGCAGGGTGCGACGGCTCATGGGGCGCTCTTCGAAGTTGCGCTCCTGGGGCAGCTCCATCATCTGGTCCACCGAGGTCATGGTGACCTTGGCTTGCTGGTAGCGCGTGAGCAGGCCCGACAACGAGGCCAGCGGGCTCAAGGCACGGCCACTGAGCATGTAGCAGGCAATCAGGCCGCCCATACTGAGGTTGCCGTCGATGATCTGGTACACGCCGAACACGATCATGATTACGCCAGCCAGTTGCTGGATCAGCAGGGTCATGTTCATTGACAGGCCCGACAGCAACTTCACCCGCAGCTCAAGCCGGCTCAGGGTGCCGATGGTCTGTTCCCAGCCGTACTGACGCTCGCTCTCGGCGTTGTTGACCTTGACCGCATCGAGCCCGGCGAGGGTTTCGATCAGGCTCGACTGGCGCTCGGCGGCCAGCGCCATGGTGCGCTCCATGGTCGCGACCAGGGGCTTTTGCAAGGCGTAGCCGATGCCTAGGGCCAGAGGGAATGCCAGCACCGGAATCCACACCAGGTGCCCGCCGAGGATGGCGATGACCAGGAAGATCAGCAGCGTAAACGGCAGGTCGATCAGGCTGGTGAGGGTCAAAGACGCGAGGAAGTCGCGCAGGCTTTGAAACTCGTGGATGTTCTGCGCAAAGCTGCCGACCCGCGCCGGGCGGTACTTCATGGACATGCCGACGATGCGCTCGAACAACGTGGCCGAGATGATCAGGTCGGTTTTTTTACCGGCCAGGTCCAGGCAAAGGCTGCGCAGGCTTTTGAGGATCAGGTCGAACAGGTAGGCACCGCAGATGCCCACGGCCAGCACCCACAGGGTAGCGGTGGCCTGGTTCGGCACGACGCGGTCGTACACGTTCATCACGAACAGCGGCGCGGCCATGGCGATGATGTTGATCAGAAAGCTGGCGGCGATGGCGTCGGTGTAGAGCCAGCGCGAACGCATGAGGGTGTCACGGAACCACGAGCGCGCCCGTGGAATCAGGCTGCCGTGGTTGACGTCGAATTTGTGTTGCGGCTGTGCAAAGAAGACTTTGCCGATGTAGTCGTCGGCCAATGCTTCGCGCTTGATCAGCACTTCACCGCCGTCGCTTTCACTGAGCAGGATCCGCGCTTGATCTTCGCCCTGCCAGCCGAGCAGCACGGTACTGCGACCGTCCTTGAGCAACAGCAGCGCCGGCAATGCAATGGTAGGGATCTGATCCAGCTTGCGTTGCAGCAGCCGGCCTTGCAGCCCGGCCCGCGCAGCGGCACGCGACAGCAACTCGGCACTCAACCGTTGCGAAGGCAGCGGCAGGCCGGTGGTGAGCATGGCCGCACTGGCCGGTTTCTGATGCAGGGCGCAGAGCGCCAACAACCCGTCGAGTAACGGGTCATCGTGCAGTGCGCGTGGATCATGACTGAGATGAACTCGACTGACTTCAGGTTCCACGCGGCGCACTCTCGACTAACAGATGGGGCTATTGGGGTGGCTCAATTCATCCCAGGCAGTTGGACTTTAGGTTTCACGTCGTTCTGCACGACGGAGGCCATTGGTGCAACCACTCCCTGGCTCTTGAGCAATTCGCCCATGGTCGCCTTGATTCGGTACTGAGTAAATAACTGAATGTTCTTGATTTCTTCCAGGCGGCGGGAAGCAGTGAACAATTCATTCTCGCTGTCGAGCAAATCCAACAGAGTACGTTGACCAAGGCTGAACTGTTGCTGGTAGGACGTGCGTACGCGGGTGCTGTGATCCACGTACTGCTGGGCGACCGGCAATTGCGCGTTGGCGTTGTTCAGGGCGTTCCAAGCCAAGCCTAGCTCTTCATTGAGTTGGCGCAAGGCGTTGTTGCGGATGTCGAGCGCCTGGTTGGCCTGGTAGGACTTCGATTGCAGGTCGGCCTTGTTGCTGCCACCGGCGAACAGGTTGAAGCGCATGCGCACCATGGCTTCCCAGCCATTGCTGTGGTTGGGATCACCTGAGACGTTGTTGTCGGCGTTGGTGCCCAGTTCAGCGTCAAAGCGCGGATAGAATGTGGATTTGGCAGCGTCGTACTGTTTCTCGGCGGCAGAGATATCCGACTCGGCCGAACGCAGCACCGGGCTGTTGTCGAGCATCTGACGGCGCGCTTCGTTCAGGTCGGCTGGCAGCATGGCCATGAACGGGGCCGGACGCTCGAGTTCGTCGGGCATCTGGCCGACGGCGCTGAGGTAGTTGACCTGCGCGTCGGCCAGGTTTGTCTGCTCGGTGATCAAGTTGTTGCGGGCCTGAGCCAGGCGCGCTTCGGCCTGGTCCTGGTCGGCACCGTTGCCGACGCCACGCTGGGTGCGCAACTTGATCTGATCGTAGATGCGCTCGTGGTTGCGCAGGTTGTCTTCGGCCAGGCGCACGAACTCACGACGGGTCAATACTTCCAGGTAAACCTGGGCAACGGTCAGCGCAGTGCGCTCGGAAGTCCCCAGCAAGGAGTAAGCGCGGGAATTAACGTTGGCTTGTTGACGCCCGACTTCGCTGGAGGTAGCAAAACCGTCAAAAATCATTTGCTGCAGGCGCAGGCTGGATTCGCCGCGGTTGAGCGTCTCCCAGTGATTGCCGCCAGGGTTATTGGCACGGCTGGTGGCATTGTCGGTTCCTTGGCGGCCGTAACCGGCGTTCAAGTCGACACGCGGCAGGTAGCCACCTTGTGCGGCGCGCAATTGGTAATCGGCGGCGATGCGGCTGTTAACACCCGCCTGAATTTCCGGGTGTACGTCCAATGCCTGTTGCATGGCTTGGGGCAGTGTCTGGGCTTGTACGAAACTGGCGGCGAGAGCGAACGGTATTGCCTTGAACAGGTGCAGACGCATTTAAAATTTCCCCAAGACTTCTTGTCTTAAATCACAGCGATTGGCACCGCTGCGTCGGATAATGGCTACCGTAATGACCGTACGTCGGAAAGTTCGAAAAGCGGAACTGCTTCACACATGTAGGACGGTTCGCCGCATAAATATCAATGTGACATTACTAGGGCGATTGTTTAGGATGGCGACCATAAGGTCAATAGTTTGGCACAAACTAGATAGCTAAAAAATCCAGCCAAATATTTGACGTCAATGCATTTATAGACTACGCCCCCAGATTGGCAGCGCTAATAGCGCGCTGCGAAATGGATTTGTCGAAACGGATCGCCGGAGAAAATTTTAATGAGCAGTGTTGTTGCCACCGTCAAAAGCATTGTTGGTCAAGTTTTCGTAATTTCTCCGGAAGGTACTCGTCGCGTCCTCATTGAAGGTGATCGCTTGTTCGCGGGCGACCAGATCGACACCGGTATGTCGGGCGCCGTGAGCCTGGAGCTGGCCGACGGTCGCATCCTGGACCTGGGCCGTGACACCCAGTGGAGCGCCGATATGCCGGACTCCACCACCGACCTGGCGGCGGCCAGCGAGCAAGCCGCGCCATCGGTGGCCGAGTTGCAACAAGCCATCGCCGCCGGCGCTGACCCGACCACCGACCTGGAAGCCACCGCAGCTGGCGCAAACGCTGCCGGTAACGGTGCCGCCGGGGGCGGCCATAGCTTCGTGGTGCTGGATGCGACCGCCGGCCGTGTAGACCCGACCATCGGCTTCCCCACCGCCCCTATCGGCCAAGGCACTTCAGCACTCAACGCCCTGAGCGGAGCACCAGGCTCGGCGGACTCGGGCAACCAAGTGCTGCAGCCTTCGACCTTGACCCTGAGCGCGACGCCAACCATCACCGAAGCGGGCGGCGTGCTGACCTACACCGCCACCGTGACCCGGCCTTCCACCAGCGATCTGACCGTCACTTTGACCAATGGCGCGGTGATTACCATCCCGTCGGGCCAGTTGACCGGCACCGTGAATGTACCTCTGGCCCCTAATGACAGCCCGTACATCGACCCGGGCCAGATCAGCGTCGGCGTTACCGGTACCACCGGCGGCGGCAACCTGGTATTGACCATCGACCCTAACCCGGCCGTGACGCAGATCACCGATACCATCGACACCACCACGGTCACTCTGACCGCTGGCTCGACCGTAACCGAAGGTGGCCAGATCACCTACACCGCCACGCTGACCAACCCGGCACAAACCCCGGTGAACGTCACCTTGAGCAATGGCTCGGTGATCACCATCAAGGCTGGCGAGTCGACAGGTACCGTTGTGGTCGATACTCCGGCTAACGACGTCTATAACAACGGTTCGACCGTCAGCACCACCATTACCGGTGCAACCGGCGGCAACTTTGAAAACCTGGTACCGAGCACTACGCCGGCAGTCACCACCATTACCGATTCGGTCGACACCACCACCGTTACCCTGACAGCCGACGGCAGCGTGACCGAAGGCGGGCAGATCACTTACACCGCCACCCTGACCAACCCGGCGCAGACCCCGGTGAATGTCACCTTGAGCAATGGCTCGGTGATCACCATCAAGGCTGGCGAGTCGACCGGCACCGTTGTGGTCGATACTCCGGCCAACGACGTCTATAACAACGGTTCGACCGTCAGCACCACCATCACCGGTGCAACCGGCGGCAACTTTGAAAACCTGGTACCGAGCACTACGCCGGCAGTCACCACCATTACCGATTCGGTCGACACCACCACCGTTACCCTCACAGCCAACGG
>NZ_SMOF01000001.1:266258-308697 GCF_018135665.1 Pseudomonas sp. B2021 | reverse complement strand
TTTCGACTGCGCCGGAAGTGGGGCGAATTATAGACAGATATAATTCGCCGTCAACTCTTAATTTTGCTTTCCTATCAATAAGTTAGCTTCGGTTAAAAAACAACCAGCTCACCAGTGCGCTTCTATATAGAAGGGAACGCTCAAATAACACCCGCCTCCTTCAATGCGGCCACATGAGCAGCTCCCAGCCCCAGAACCCCCTGCAGCACCTCAAGCGTATGCTCCCCCAATAGAGGAGGCGCACTCCGGTACTCAACAGGCGTCTTGGATAAGCGTATCGGGCTCGCAACCTGGGGCACCGTCCCCGCCAATGCGTGAGGCAGCTCAATCCCCAAACCACGCGCCTGGACCTGCGGATCGGAAAACACCTGCGCCAGATCATTGATCGGCCCACATGGCACGCCCACTTGCTCCAGCTGCGACACCCACTCAGCGGTCGTCTTGAAGACCGTCGCTTGACGGATCAAAGGAATCAGCTCCGTGCGATTAGCCACCCGCGCGCGATTAGTGGCGAAACGCACGTCATCCGCCCATTGTGGCTGCCCGGCGACTTCAGCGAACTTACGGAACTGCCCGTCATTGCCTACGGTGAGGATGAAATCTCCATCGGCAGTGGGGAAATCCTGATAGGGCACAATATTAGGGTGAGCATTTCCCAAGCGCTTGGGCGGCATCCCAGTTGTCAGGTAATTCATTGCCTGATTCGCCAGGCAAGCCACCTGCACATCCAGCAACGCCATGTCGATATGTTGCCCACCACCATCGTGATCGCGATGAGCTAGCGCAGCCAGGATCGCCACGGTCGAATAAAGCCCGGTCAAGATATCAGTCAAGGCTACCCCAACCTTTACCGGCCCGGCACCTTCATCCCCTTCAGGCCGCCCCGTCAGGCTCATGAGCCCACCCAGACCCTGGATCATGAAATCGTAGCCGGCGCGCATCGCATAAGGGCCCGTCTGACCAAACCCCGTGATGGAACAGTAAATCAGCTCCGGGTTGACCTCTTTGAGGGATTCATAGTCCAGCCCATACGCCGCAAGGCCGCCCACCTTGAAGTTTTCGATCAGTATGTCGGACTTGGCAGCCAGATCGCGTACCAGTTTCTGGCCTTCCGGCCGCGTAAAGTCGATGGTCACCGACTCTTTATTACGGTTGGCCGACAGGTAATACGCCGCCTCACTGGTATTCTCGCCATCCGCACCCTTAAGGAAGGGCGGCCCCCAAGCGCGCGTGTCATCGCCGCTGCCCGGCCTTTCGACCTTGATCACCTCGGCCCCAAGGTCTGCAAGAATCTGCCCGGACCAAGGGCCCGCGAGTACTCGCGACAAATCCAGCACTCGCAGATGCGAAAGCGCGCCCATGCCCATGCTCCTATTAATAGAACGCTTGAAGACCGGTTTGCGCGCGCCCCAGAATCAAGGCATGCACGTCATGGGTCCCTTCATAGGTGTTGACCACTTCCAGGTTGACCAAGTGGCGCGCCACTCCGAATTCGTCGGAGATACCGTTGCCGCCCAGCATGTCCCGGGCCATGCGCGCGATATCCAATGACTTGCCACACGAGTTACGCTTCATGATCGATGTGATCTCAACCGCCGCCGTACCCTCATCCTTCATCCGACCCAGGCGCAGGCAACCTTGCAGGGCCAAGGTAATCTCGGTCTGCATGTCTGCCAGCTTCTTCTGGATCAGTTGAGTGGCAGCTAGTGGGCGACCAAACTGCTGGCGATCAAGTGTGTACTGCCGCGCGGTATGCCAGCAGAACTCAGCAGCCCCCAGCGCCCCCCAGGAAATCCCGTACCGTGCCGAGTTGAGGCAGGTAAAAGGCCCTTTCAAGCCACGCACATCCGGGAAGATATTTTCTTCCGGCACAAATACGTTATCCATGACGATTTCACCGGTAATCGAGGCCCGCAGACCCACCTTGCCGTGGATAGCGGGAGCGCTCAGGCCTTTCCAGCCTTTTTCCAGGACGAAGCCACGGATATCACCTGCATCGTCTTTGCCCCACACAACAAACACATCCGCAATCGGACTGTTGGTAATCCACATCTTCGCGCCGGTCAGGCTGTAGCCGCCATCCACTTTGCGTGCACGAGTAATCATCGCACCCGGGTCGGAACCATGGTTGGGCTCGGTCAGCCCGAAGCAACCGATCCATTCACCAGAGGCCAGTTTGGGCAAGTACTTCTGTTTTTGCGCCTCGGTACCAAACTCATTGATCGGCACCATGACCAGGGAAGACTGCACACTCATCATCGAGCGATAGCCGGAGTCGACACGCTCGACCTCACGCGCAATCAAACCGTAGCTGACGTAGTTCAAACCACTGCCACCGTACTGCTCAGGGATCATCGCCCCCAGCAAACCGGTCTCGCCCATCTCACGGAAAATAGCGGGGTCTGTCTTTTCATGACGGAAGGCTTCGAGCACACGAGGAGCCAGCTTGTCCTGAGCAAATTGCTCGGCGCTGTCACGCACCATGCGCTCTTCTTCGGTGAGCTGTTGATCCAGCAGCAGTGGATCGATCCAGTTGAAGCTTGCCTTGCCAGCCATGAATAAGTCCTCGCGGAAAAAATCAGAAGTCGTGGAACCAGACTAGGCGCGGTCAGCGCAGAGGGCAAACGAGGTTTTTGCATAGGCTTGTGCTAATTTCTCACTTCGTAACACTAAAAAAGCGCAGAAATGCGCTTTATCTGTGAGGGCAACGTACATGCGCCGGAAAATCCCCAGTACCACCGCACTCATCAGCTTTGAGGCAGCAGCCCGGCACGAGAGCTTTACCAAGGCAGCACTGGAGCTTTCCATCACCCAAGGCGCGATTTGCCGACAGATCGCCAGCCTGGAGGAGTTTTTGAGTGTCGAGCTGTTTCGCCGCTCACGCCGTGGAGTGAAGCTGACGGAGGCGGGGCTGTCTTATAGCCGCAGGGTTGCAACGCAACTGGACGCCGTAGAGCGCGACACCTTGTCGGTGATGGGCCAGCAAGGCGCCAATGTCATCGAACTGGCGGTGGTGCCCACCTTCGGCACGCAGTGGCTGATCCCACGCCTGAAAGACTTTCAACACCAGCACCCGGAAGTCACGGTGAACCTGACAAACCGCACGCGCCCCTTCCTGTTCGCTGATACCGAGTTCGATGCGGCGATCTACTTCGGGGATGCCGATTGGTCGGGTACGCAATCCCACCGGTTAATGGGCGAAAACCCGGTACCGGTATGCAGCCCGCGCTTACTCGGCGACCGCACGCATTTCACCCCTCAACAGATCGCCGAGCTGCCCCTGCTGCAGCAGACCACACGTCCCTACGCCTGGCGCCAATGGTTCAACGCCCAACAACTGAACATCCCTCGCGACATGACAGGCCCTCGATACGAGCTATTCTCGATGCTGTCTCAAGCGGCCATGCATGACATGGGCATCGCACTGATTCCTCCCTTCCTCATACAGCGGGAGCTGAAGGAGCAACAACTGGCAATCGCCAGCACCGAAGCACTGACCAGCGAAAAGGCTTATTACCTGATGATTCCTGACAAAAAGGTCGAATCCGCTTCTCTGCATGCATTCAGGGACTGGCTGCTCGACCAGTCAAGACGCTACAACCCATGTAAATGAAGGACACAACGCAAGTGCTGACTTTGTAGTCAAATAAATTCAGAACCTACAGATGTACGTATATGTCGCATTTAAACAGACTGTACTTGTCAGCCAAAAATAAGGCTAAAAGCCATGTATCTCATGGCTCTTAGCGACTCTTACCGGCCAATGCACGACTATTCACACTGGCAATGGAAAAACGGACCGAAAACGCCTGAACACCTTTAAAGGCCTGTATTTAAAGAGGTTATTTCAGCTTGTTGCGACAATCAGTCACAGGGTGACTTGTAGTTAATTTTTCGTCACCCGTCATAATCCCTTGATGGCCGTAAAGTTCGCCTGCAAAATGCCGCGCCCCGCTGTCATTTCAGCGGGATCGTGCTGATCGGCCGCCCCAGTTGCGCCACTCGCGGTGCACTGGCCTTTTTACAAAAAGATCAAAAGCAAAAAGATCATGCAGGAGATTTGACGTGCACATTGGTGTTCCTCTCGAAACCCAGACCGGTGAAACGCGGGTGGCTGCCACCCCGGAAACCATCAAGAAGCTGATCGGCCAGGGCCATAAGGTCACTGTACAAAGCGGCGCAGGCATCAATGCCAGCATCGTCGACAGTGCCTATGAAACGGCAGGCGCCACCATTGGCAGTGCCAACGACGCGTTTGGCGCCGAGCTGATCCTTAAAGTGGTTGCCCCCAGCGACAGCGAACTGGCGCTGATCAAAAGTGGCACCGTGTTGGTGGGCATGCTCAACCCGTTCAGCAACGAAACCATCGCCAAGCTCGCCGAGCGCGGCATCACCGCTTTCGCCCTGGAAGCCGCGCCGCGCACTTCACGCGCCCAAAGCCTTGATGTGCTGTCTTCGCAGGCCAACATCGCCGGTTACAAGGCCGTGTTACTGGCCGCTCATCACTACCCGCGCTTCATGCCGATGCTGATGACTGCCGCTGGCACTGTAAAAGCCGCGCGCGTACTGATCCTCGGCGCCGGTGTGGCAGGCCTGCAAGCCATCGCCACGGCCAAGCGCCTGGGCGCGGTGATCGAAGCGTCCGACGTACGCCCGGCGGTAAAGGAGCAGATCGAATCCCTGGGCGCCAAGTTTGTCGACGTACCGTACGAAACCGATGAAGAGCGTGAATGCGCCGTTGGTGTCGGCGGCTACGCGCGCCCGATGCCCAGCAGTTGGATGCAGCGCCAGGCCCTGGCCGTGCACGAACGCGCCAAACAGGCCGACATCGTCATCACCACCGCCCTGATTCCGGGCCGCAAGGCTCCGACCCTGCTGAGCGCCGATACCGTGGCGCAGATGAAACCCGGCTCGGTGGTCATCGACCTCGCTGCAGCCCAGGGTGGCAACTGCCCGCTGACTGTGGCCGACCAGGTCGTGGTGGAAAACGGCGTGATCATCTGCGGCCCGACCAACCTGGCAGGTGCGGTCGCCGCCGACGCCTCTGCCTTGTATGCGCGCAACCTGCTGGACTTCCTGAAGCTGGTCTTCACCAAGGAAGGGCAGTTTGAAATCAACCTCGAAGACGACATCGTCGCCGCGTGCCTGATGTGCCGCGACGGCCAAGTCATCCGCAAAAACGCCTAAGCAGGGACTCAGACGATGGAAGAGCTTATCTCCCCCGGTATCTACAACCTGATCATCTTTGTGCTGGCGATTTATGTCGGTTATCACGTGGTCTGGAACGTAACACCCGCATTGCACACGCCGCTGATGGCCGTGACCAACGCCATTTCCGCGATTGTTATCGTCGGCGCCATGCTGGCTGCCGCGCTGACCGTCACGCCGTTGGGTAAGACTATGGGCACACTGGCCGTGGCCCTGGCGGCGGTGAATGTCTTCGGTGGCTTCTTGGTCACCCGCAGGATGCTTGAGATGTTCAAGAAGAAAGCCCCGAAAGTAAAAGAAGAGGCGCCCAAGTAATGAGCATGAATCTCGTGACGACGCTCTACCTGATCGCGTCGATCTGTTTCATCCAGGCCCTCAAAGGCCTCTCGCACCCGACCACTTCGCGGCGCGGCAACCTGTTCGGCATGCTCGGCATGGCGCTGGCGGTGCTCACCACCGTCGGCCTCATCTATAAGCTGGGGGCTGAACTGGCGACTGCCGGTATCGGCTACGTCATCGTTGGCCTACTGGTCGGCGGCACCGCCGGCTCGATCATGGCCAAGCGCGTCGAAATGACCAAGATGCCAGAGCTGGTCGCCTTCATGCACAGCATGATCGGCCTGGCAGCGGTGTTCATCGCCATTGCCGCCGTGGTCGAACCGCAGTCCCTGGGCATCGTCAAGCAGTTGGGCGATTCGATCCCGGCCGGTAACCGCCTGGAACTGTTCCTCGGTGCTGCCATCGGTGCTATCACCTTCTCCGGCTCGGTGATCGCGTTCGGCAAGCTGTCGGGCAAGTACAAGTTCCGCCTGTTCCAGGGCGCACCGGTACAGTTCGGCGGGCAACACAAACTGAACCTGGTGCTCGGCCTCGCAACCCTGGGCCTGGGCCTGGCGTTCATGTTCACCGGCAACCTCACTGCGTTCGCGCTGATGCTGGCCTTGGCCTTTGTACTGGGTGTGCTGATCATCATCCCGATTGGCGGCGCCGACATGCCCGTGGTGGTGTCGATGCTCAACAGCTATTCCGGCTGGGCAGCGGCGGGCATCGGTTTCTCGCTGAACAACTCGATGCTGATCATCGCTGGTTCCCTGGTGGGCTCCAGCGGCGCGATCCTGTCGTACATCATGTGCAAGGCGATGAACCGCTCCTTCTTTAATGTGCTGTTGGGCGGTTTCGGCAATGCGCCGGATGCTGGCGCCGCGGCGGGCTCCAAAGAAGCACGCCCGGTGAAGTCCGGCTCCGCGGATGACGCCACCTTCCTGCTGACCAATGCCGATACCGTGATTATCGTCCCAGGCTACGGCCTTGCGGTCGCGCGGGCACAACACGCGCTCAAGGAGCTGACCGAGAAGCTGACCCACCGCGGCGTCACCGTGAAGTACGCGATCCACCCGGTGGCGGGCCGTATGCCGGGGCACATGAACGTATTGCTGGCCGAGGCCGAAGTGCCCTACGACCAGGTGTTCGAGATGGAAGACATCAACTCCGAGTTCGGCCAGGCCGACGTGGTGCTGGTGCTGGGCGCGAACGACGTGGTCAACCCGGCTGCCAAGAACGACCCGAACTCCCCCATCGCCGGTATGCCGATTCTCGAGGCGTTCAAGGCCAAGACCATCATCGTCAACAAGCGCTCGATGGCCAGCGGCTACGCCGGCCTGGATAACGAGTTGTTCTACCTGGACAAGACCATGATGGTCTTCGGTGATGCCAAAAAGGTCATCGAAGACATGGTCAAAGCCGTCGAATAACACTGCGCCAGCGCAATACCCGAAACCCTGGCCTGCTGTAGGCTGGGGTTTTTTTATGGTTCCCAAGCTCTGCGTGGGAACGCGTCCCGGGATGCTCTGCGTCCCGCTTTGCACACACATGAAACCCGACCAAAGGCTCTAAATCGCGACCTGGCATTCGACCATGGTAGCGGGCCGAAACTTTTTGAAATCACTACACTGCCCACCTTGCTTTCCGTAGCCAGAGATAACAATTCATGTACCGTGATCGTATCCGCTTGCCTTCGTTGTTGAACAAGGTCATGAGCGCGGCAGACGCCGCTGCACTGATCGAGGACGGCATGACCGTCGGCATGAGCGGCTTCACCCGTGCCGGTGAAGCCAAGGCCGTCCCCCACGCCCTGGCCGAACGCGCCAAGACTTCGCCGCTCAAAATCACGCTGATGACCGGCGCGAGCCTGGGCAATGACCTGGACAAGCAGTTGACCGAAGCCGGCGTACTGTCACGACGCATGCCCTTTCAAGTCGACAGCACCCTGCGCAAGGCGATCAATGCCGGCGAGGTGATGTTTATCGACCAGCACCTGTCGGAAACCGTCGAGCAACTGCGCAACAATCAGCTCAAATTGCCCGACATCGCCGTGATCGAAGCCGTCGCGATCACTGAGCAGGGGCATATCGTGCCCACCACCTCCGTAGGCAACTCGGCCAGCTTCGCGATTTTTGCCAAACAGGTGATCGTCGAGATCAACCTGGCGCACAACCCGAACCTGGAAGGGCTGCACGACATCTACATCCCGACCTACCGGCCGACGCGCACGCCGATCCCGCTGGTGAAAGTCGACGACCGCATTGGCAGCACTGCGATTCCGATCCCACCCGAGAAAATCGTCGCCATCGTCATCACCAACCAGGCGGACTCCGCCTCCACGGTAACGCCGCCTGATAGCGACACCCAAGGCATCGCCAACCACCTGATCAACTTCCTCAAGCAAGAAGTCGATGCCGGGCGCATGACCAACAAGCTCGGCCCGCTGCAAGCCGGCATCGGTAATATTGCCAACGCGGTGATGTGCGGGCTGATCGAGTCGCCGTTCGAAGACCTGACCATGTACTCGGAAGTGTTGCAGGATTCGACCTTCGACCTGATCGACGCCGGCAAGCTGAGCTTTGCCTCCGGCAGTTCGATTACCTTGTCGGAGCGGCGTAATGCCGATGTGTTCGGCAACCTGGAGCACTACAAGGACAAATTGGTGCTGCGCCCGCAGGAAATTTCCAACCACCCTGAAGTGGTACGGCGCCTGGGCATCATCGGTATCAATACCGCGCTGGAGTTCGATATCTACGGCAACGTCAACTCCACCCACGTCTGCGGCACGCGGATGATGAACGGCATCGGCGGCTCCGGGGATTTCGCCCGCAATGCGCACCTGGCGATCTTCGTCACCAAGTCCATTGCCAAGGGCGGCGCAATTTCCAGCGTGGTACCGATGGTCAGCCATGTGGATCACACCGAGCATGACGTGGACATTCTCGTCACCGAAGTAGGCCTTGCCGACCTGCGGGGCCTGGCGCCACGGGAGCGCGCTCGGGTCATCATCGATAACTGCGTGCACCCAGCCTACCGCGATGCCCTGAACACTTACTTCGATGCCGCCTGCGCCATCGGTGGGCATACCCCGCACATCTTGCGCGAAGCACTGAGTTGGCACATTAACCTGGAAGAAACCGGGCACATGCTCGTGGCTTGATGAATACAGATCCGGGCTGATGCAAATACAGTTTCATCAGCTCGGTGAACCCACTCGTACTTCTGGAAAAAACTGTACTGCTGTACTGGTCATTTCCTACCGAAATATCCCACGCCTCAGCTTAAAAACGCCTATTTCGCACCTTTTAAGTGCGCACAGGTACAGTTGCCCCAATTTCGTACCGTACAGCCCTCTTAAACAGTTAACTGGCCTCTCACAATACAGGTGAACTGTATCTAGAGAGTCTTGCGCTGGAGGAGGATCATTGGCATCAGTTAAACCACTACCTAATCCCGCCACAAGCGGAAGGATGTCATCATGGAACGTACACTCAGTTCCGAACTGTTCATCGAAGAAAAAGCTGTAAACACCCAGGCTTCCCTGCCTTTGCGCGTTCTCGCCAACCTGATGTTGTGGCAGCGCCGCATCTCCAGCCGCCACCAACTGGCTCGCCTGGATTCGCGTCTGCTGGCTGACGCCGGTATCAGCGAAGCTCAACGCTACGAAGAGCTGAGCAAGCCGTTCTGGCGCTAAGTGGCGCCCGC
Organism: Pseudomonas sp. B2021; assembly: GCF_018135665.1. Taxonomy (NCBI): domain Bacteria; kingdom Pseudomonadati; phylum Pseudomonadota; class Gammaproteobacteria; order Pseudomonadales; family Pseudomonadaceae; genus Pseudomonas; species Pseudomonas sp. B2021. The sequence goes on along the minus strand of NZ_SMOF01000001.1, from coordinate 299,463 downwards.
TGGCCCTGACCTGACGGGTCCACTGCCAGCACCCTGATTTGTCAAAGCAAAGCCCGCCCCGGGTAACCGGAGGCGGGCTTTGTTGTATCTGCGATAGCGCATTGGATTGGCTCGATTCAAGCACACAGATACAGTTTTAAATTAATAAAATATGACAGGTACAGTTTAATTACAGGCTTCCGAATAGCTGGGCACACGCCTAATATCGGTTCACCACGTGGCGAACCCTGTAGAGCGTGCGTCTGATGCTCGACAGTCCCAGTCCGTTTCATTGTGGCCGTTTCGCGCCACCTTATTATTCGTCTACAGGAGTTACCCCATGTCCCGTCTTCGCCTGCTGTGCACTGCCGCTGTGCTGACCCTGGCTGCCAATGCCAACGCGAGCAGCCTGATCATGACGACCGACTCGATCGTCGGCGCTCTGAAGGCAACCTCCGATGCTACGTCTGACGCCACCTCATCCCTGCGCGACAACAAGGTCGTACAAGCGGCCCGTGACGACGCCGCCAGCTTTGTCGCCAGCGAAGGCGCCATCCGTGGCGTGAAACTGGAAAGCGCCCTGGCCCAGATCCGCCAACAAGCGCCGCAATTGAATACCGCTACCGATGCACAGCTGGCTCAGGCCATCCTGGCTATCTGACCCACGGCAACCAGACGGGAGCGCCCGCCGCTCCCGAATGGCTCGACGCTGGCTCTCGCCCGGCGGTTGCGCTAGCCTTGGCGCTCGCTTTCCATTGTCGAGTCCCATGGCTTTTTCATACCGTTTATTGATTGTTCCTGTACTGTTTTGCGCCTGCTGGTCACCCATGGCTTCAGCGTTGGATGTGTCCACCCAGAGCACGGTTGTCAGCGTGTATGCCACCAGCAAAGTGACCTCTGCGCCGTTCGACAATAAGTTGGTCCTGGCCGCTCGGGATGATGCTGCCGCTTTCATTGCCACTGACGGCCAATGGCGGGGCGCACGCCTGGAGTCCGCGCTGGACTATCTACGCCGTACCCAGCCAAAACTTCATGCAAGCGACCTTGAACTGGCGCAGGCAATTCTCGTCCAATAATCATCGTTGTATTTCTATCTTTGTCATTGGAGTCATCCCATGCGTAGCCCGCTGATCGTCGCCGCCCTCGGCCTGCTGTTTTTGGCCGATGTCGCCCAGGCGCAAACCTTGAAGGCCACCAGCAACATCGTCGTGCGTGCCTCGGCACGCACCATTGATTTCACCTCGGACACCACCACCTCCATCCGCGACTCCAAGATCGTGCGCGAAGCCCACGATGACGCCGCCAGTTTTGTCGCCACCAATGGCGAGATCCGTGGCGCCCAGCTGGAAGCCGCGTTCGATACCCTTCGCACCCGCGTGCCAGAAGCCCGTGATGCCAGCGACCAGACCCTCGCAGAAGCTATCCTCGCTCTGTGAGGCGCTTCAAAACCTGGCTCCTGGCCGGGGCCGTGCTGCTGTGCGCAAGTACGGCCCAGGCCGGCCTGCAACTGCGGCTCAAGACCGAAGGCTTGAGCCCGGCCGAACAGCAGGCCAGCCAGGCACTGCTCGATGAAGCGCTGCGCTCCTTACCGCCGCGCTTTGTCGAGCAGTTGGATCGACGTATTGATGTCGGCTGGACCGACAAGATGCCTGAAAACGCTTACGGCCAGGCATCCCTGGTGTCAGAACTGGACCTCAACCAGAACCTGCTCGCCAGCCTGACTGACGGCAGTGCCGCCACCCAGAAAACCAATCGCCCCCACGGTACTGTGCGCCGGGAAATGCTCGCCACCGTGCTGCATGAACTGACCCACATCTATGACCGTGCGCGCCTGTGGTCCAAGGACGAGCGCACGCTGATCCAACGCTGCAGCCGTCAGAACAACATCACCGGCTTGATCGGCTTGCCCGACCAGTGCCGTGGCCAGAACGACCGCCGCTTTACCCTCAGTGACGACCCGCGCCTGCTGGACCTTGCCGGCTGGCCACAATATGTGGGTCGGCGCGGCGAGCGTGAGCAGCACAACCATCAGGTGGTACGCAGCCCGGACATCTACGAAACCACCAGCCCGCTGGAGTTCGTGGCGGTCAACATGGAGTACTTCCTCCTGGACCCCAGCTACGCCTGTCGCCGCCCCGCGCTGTTCCGTTATTACAAGGATCACTTCGGCTGGGCTCCACCCGAACAGGACACCTGCGCCAGCACCTATGCCTTCCTGAACGCAGGCAACGATTTCGCCAAGACGCCCCTGGGCCAGATCGATCCGGAACGCGTGTATGAAATCGACTATTTGCTGGCCGAAGCCAACCAGAACCTGGTGAGCCGTTGGGGCCACAGCATGTTGCGCCTGGTGATTTGCGCCCCGGGCCGCCCGCGTGGCCCGGATTGCCGGCTAGATCTGGACCGGCACCTGGTCTTGTCTTATCGCGCCTTCGTCGGTGACGTTCAGCTGTCGAGCTGGGATGGCCTGGTGGGCAAATACCCGTCACGGCTGTTCGTGCTGCCGCTGGCCCAGGTCATTGATGAGTACACCAAGACCGAACTGCGTGGCCTGGCGTCGGTGCCACTGAAGCTCAGCCGCCAGGAAATCAACGACACCGTCGAACATGCCGCCGAGATGCACTGGAGCTACGACGGCAACTACTTCTTCATTTCCAACAACTGTGCGGTCGAAAGCCTGAAACTGTTGCGCAGTGGCAGTGCCAACCCGCAATTGACCGGCCTGGACAACATCACCCCCAACGGCTTGCTGGAAGTGCTCAGCGCCCGCGGCCTGGCCGATACCAGTGTATTGAACGACAAGCGCGAAGCCCTGCGCCTGGGGTATCACTTCGACTCGTTCCGCGAGCGCTACCAGGCCATGTTCGATGTGCTACGCAAGCAACTGCCTATCAAGCAGACCCAAGTCGAAGACTGGTTGTCCCTGGACGCGCAAGCGCGTCGCCAATGGTTTGCCCAGGCCGACCTGCGTACCAGCGCCGCACTGTTGCTGCTGGAGCAGGCCAGCTATCGCAAACAACTGATGCTCGCCCAGGATGAGGTCAAACAACGCTATCTCAATGCCCGCGAGCTGAAATACGGCGGCATGGAGAAAGCCAACAACACGCTGCAGCAAATTCTCGCCAACAGTGGCTTTCTGAGCCGCCCGGCCGAGTTGCTGGACAGTGGGGGTTATGGCCTGCCGCAACCTTCGGAAGCCAAGCGCCTGGAATCAGAAAGCGCCGAACGCCAGAAGCAGTTGCAGTCGTTGACCGGCGAGCTGGATAAGGAGGTGAGGGCGCTGCTCGATCCGTCTCGCGCCGCCGAGATTGCCGCCTGTGAGGCCAACCTCAAACAAGTGGGTGAGCATTTGCGGGCGCTGCATAAAGCCGCCGGCGGCCTCGAACTGCCCTGAATTTTATTAGCAACCACCTTCCAAATGTGGGAGCTGGCTTGCCTGCGATGACGGCGTCACAGCCATAAGAGATATTGGCTGATACACCGCCATCGCAGGCAAGCCAGCTCCCACATTTTGTTCTGCGCCAACCTGAAGATTGGTGCCTGCCCTTCATCAGCTGTTTTCCCAGCGAAAGCTGGCTGAAAGCTTCCCCGTCTAGGATCGCCTCCACTGCCGGCAACAGACCGGCTGTTAACAACAACAATGGTGATTCCCGATGTCCGCTCGTACCCGCCTGTTCGCTCCAACTCCACCCGTACGCCTCGTGCCTTTCGTTCTGCGCTGACCGCCACTCGGTCCGCCATTCCCTAGCCGCGCTACGCCTGGAGTATTCCTATGCTGACTTTCCTTGGCTTTGCCATGGTCATCACGTTCATGTTCCTGATCATGACCAAGCGCCTGTCCGCGCTGATCGCCTTGATCATCGTGCCGATCCTGTTCGCGCTGTTCGGCGGTTTCGCACCGAAGATCGGCCCGATGATGCTCGAAGGCATCACCAAGCTTGCGCCGACCGGCGTGATGTTGATGTTCGCCATCCTCTATTTTGCTTTGATGATCGACTCCGGCCTGTTCGACCCGGCCGTGCGCAAGATCCTCAAGATGGTCAAGGGCGACCCCCTCAAGGTGTCGGTCGGCACTGCCGTGCTCGCGTTGGTGGTATCCCTGGACGGTGACGGTGCCACCACCTACATGATCTGCGTCGCGGCCATGCTGCCGCTGTACCAGCGCATCGGCATGAGCCCACGGATCATGGCCGGCCTGATCATTCTCGCCGGTGGCGTGATGAACATGACCCCCTGGGGCGGCCCGACGGCGCGCGCCGCCAGTGCGCTGCATGTAGACCCGTCGGACATCTTCGTACCGATGATCCCGGCCATGGCCGCCGGTGTCGTGGCGATCCTGGTGATTGCCTACATGTACGGCAAGCGCGAACGTGCGCGCCTGGGTGAATTGCACCTGCAGGGCGACGAGATCGACCACAGCGAAATCAGCGTGTCGCAATTCCCCGACGCTCGCCGCCCAAAACTGATCTGGTTCAACGGCGCCCTGACCCTGGCGTTGATGTGCACCTTGATTGCCGGCCTGTTGCCGCTGCCGGTGCTGTTCATGGTGGCGTTCAGTATCGCCATGATCGTCAACTACCCGTGCCTGCAGCAGCAGAAAGACCGCGTCGCGGCTCACGCCGGTAGCGTGTTGGCGGTGGTGGGTTTGATCTTCGCCGCCGGTATCTTCACGGGCATCCTGTCGGGCACCGGCATGGTCGACGCCATGTCCAAGAGCCTGCTGGCAGTCATCCCCGAAGCCATGGGCCCTTACCTGGCGGTGATCACCGCGCTGGTGAGCATGCCGTTCACCTTCTTCATGTCCAACGATGCGTTCTACTACGGCGTACTGCCGGTACTGGCCGAAGCCGCCAGCCATTACGGCATCACCCCGGTGGAAATGGCGCGGGCGTCGATCGTCGGGCAACCCGTGCATTTGCTCAGCCCACTGGTACCCTCGACGTACTTGCTGGTTGCCCTGGCGGGTATCGAATTCGGCGATCACCAGCGCTTCACGCTCAAGTGGGCAGTGCTGGTGTGCCTGTGCATAATGTTCGCCGCATTGCTGATGGGGATTTTTCCGCTGTTCAGCACTCTATAATCGTACCGACTCACTCACCGCGCGGCGCTACAGCTTGCGCGGTTAACACTTGCTCAAAGGAATACACATGGAATGGCTGACCAATCCGGAAATCTGGATTGCCTTCTTCACCCTGACGGCCCTTGAGATCGTCCTGGGCATCGATAACATCATCATGATTTCGATCCTGGTCAGCCGCATGCCCAAGCATATGCAGGCGCGCACTCGGATCTTCGGCCTGGCGTTGGCCATGGTCACGCGCATCCTGTTGCTGCTGTCGATCACCTGGGTCATGCAACTGACCGCCGACCTGTTCGTGGTGTTTGGCCAGGGCATCTCCGGTCGCGACCTGATCCTGTTCTTCGGTGGCCTGTTCCTGCTGTGGAAAAGCTCCCAGGAGATGTACCACGCCCTGGAAGGTGAAGATGAAACCCAGGACGAGCCCAAAGGCGCCGGTGGCAAATTCATCTACACCATTATCCAGATCGCCATCATCGACATCGTGTTCTCCCTGGACTCGGTGATTACCGCCGTCGGCATGGTTTCCCACGTGCCGGTGATGGTTGCCGCCATCGTCGTTGCGGTATTGGTGATGATGCTGGCTGCCGGCACTATCAGCGAATTCATCGACAAGCACCCGTCGCTGAAAATGCTCGCGCTGTCGTTCCTGCTGGTCGTGGGTACCGTGCTGATCGCAGAATCCTTCGACGTGCACGTGCCAAAAGGCTACGTCTACTTCGCCATGGCGTTCTCGCTGGCGGTGGAAGCGGTGAACATCAAGATGCGTACCGCCATCGCGAAAAAGAAGAAACAGCAGGACCCAGTGAAACTGCGCAAGGACATTCCGGGTCAGTAAATTTGACCCGCGAGTGATCGTTCCCACGCTCCGCGTGGGAATGCCCTCTCGGACGCTCCGCGTCCGCAAAGTGACGCAGAGCGTCACAGGATGCGTTCCCACGCCGAGCGTGGGGAACGATCTTCATGACAGTTTTGTTTCAATCCAAAGTTTAGCTATGCGATGCTGGCGCAGAGCCCATTCGCCAACTACAGCTTAGGTACAAGACGTAGAGCGGCACGCGGTAACTTTCCTTCGCTCCTTTTGGAGCGCACCCACACGGGGGGCCGAGCATGCTGACCTTGCTCAATCTGCTTTCCGCCGTGACCCTGCTTATCTGGGGCACGCATATCGTCCGAACCGGCATCCTGCGGGTCTACGGTTCCAACTTGCGCCAAGTCATCGGGCAGAACATGTCCAAGCGCTGGCTGGCATTTGTCGCCGGTATCCTGGTGACGGCCATGGTGCAAAGCAGTAACGCCACCGCGATGCTGGTGACTTCGTTCGTCGGCCAAGGGCTGATGAGCCTCACGCCGGCCCTGGCCACCATGCTTGGCGCCGACGTCGGTACGGCTTTGATGGCGCGGGTGCTGACGTTCGATTTGTCCTGGCTGTCGCCGCTGCTGATCTTCCTCGGAGTGATTTTCTTCCTGTCGCGCAAACAGACGCGGGCAGGGCAGTTGGGCCGGGTCGGGATCGGCCTGGGCCTGATCATCCTCGCGCTGCAATTGATCGTCGAAGCCGCCGGGCCCATTACCCATGCCCAGGGCGTCAAAGTCATCTTCGCTTCGCTGACCGGCGATATCTTGCTGGACGCCCTGGTCGGCGCGCTGTTCGCGATGATTTCCTACTCCAGCCTTGCCGCCGTGTTGCTCACGGCCACCCTGGCCGGTGCCGGCGTGATCGGCTTGCACGTGGCCATCGGCCTGGTGATCGGCGCCAACATCGGCAGCGGCGTACTGGCTTTTCTCAGCACCAGCATGCAAAACACTGCCGGTCGCCAAGTGGCCCTGGGCAGCCTGTTGTACAAATTGATCGGTCTGTTGCTGATCATTCCGGTGCTCGACCCGCTCGTAGGCTGGATGGACGGCCTGGACTACAGCGTTCAGGGCATGGTCATCACCTTCCACCTGCTCTACAACGTCAGCCGTTGCCTGATCCTGTTGCCCACCATCGGGCCGATGGCACGCCTGTGCGAATGGCTGCTGCCGGAACGCCCCGAAACCAATGGCAAAGCCAAGCCACGCCATCTGGACCTGGCCTCATTGAATACCCCAAGCCTGGCCCTGGCGAACGCCGCCCGCGAAACCCTGCGCCTGGGCGACTTGATCGACAATATGCTTACCTCGATGCAGGAAGTGCTGCGCGGCAATCAAACCGCCGTTACCCAAGAAATGCGCAGCCTGAGCGATGACGTCGAAGCGCTCTACAGCGCGATCAAACTCTACCTGGCGCAAATGCCCCGTGAAGACCTCAGTGAGCAAGACAATCGCCGCTGGGCCGAGATCATCGAGCTGTCGATCAACTTGAAATTGGCCGGTGACCTGATCGAACGCATGCTGCGCAAGGTCCAGCAACAGAAGACCTCGCAGCGCCGGCAATTTTCCGAAGTGGGCCTGGAGGAACTCAGCGGCCTGCACAGCCAGTTGATCGCCAACCTGCGCCTGGGCCTGTCGGTGTTTCTCAGCGGCGACCCGGAAAGCGCCCGCCAATTACTGCGAGAAAAGCGCCGCTTCCGCGCCCAGGAACGCCGCCTGGCCCACGCCCATGTCAGCCGCCTGCAGCGCAAGATCGTGCAGAGCCTGGAAACCAGTTCCCTGCACTTGGAACTGATTGCCGACATGAAACGCTTGAACTCATTGTTTTGCAGCAGTGCTTATGTAGTGTTGGAAACGTCCGACACTGGCGCGCTCTCGGCTGAAAGTATTGCCGACATTACCCATTCGCCCTGAACGTACGCCCGCGAGCGAAGTCAGTTAACAATGGACCTCATTCGCCAGGAAGCTTGTTATGCGTCGCCTGTTACTCGCCTGCCTGCTCTTGGGCTCGGCACACGCCTTTGCCTTTGACCGTCTGCAAGTCGAGGGCTACACCTTGCCCAACGGCCTGCAACTGCTGCTCAAACCGGGCACCGAGCGTGGGCATGTCGCTATTCGCCTGGTGGTTGGTGTGGGCCTGGACGACTTCGGTTGCGAAGAAAAAGAACTGCCGCACTTGTTCGAGCACTTGCTGTTCAGCGGCATCGACGGCGGCGGCGAGGGCGACCTCGAAGACCGCATGCAAGCCCTGGGCGGCGAGTGGAACGCCTACACCAGCAACGCCGATACCACCTTCGTGATCGAGGCGCCCGCGCAGAACCAACGCAAGGTGCTGGACCTGCTGCTGGCAATCCTCACGCGCACGCGCCTGACCGACGCCCATATCAACGCCGCCAAACAGGTGGTGGAGCGCGAAGACGGCGGCCATTACTCACACTTGCAACGCCTGCTGGACCGCCAGGACCTCGGTCACAGCGCCAGCAACCAATTGGCCGTGGAGTTGGGCCTCAAGTGCGCCGAACGCGCCGAGGTCAGCCACCTCACCCGCGATCAGTTGGAGAAGCTGCGCAACGAATGGTACGCGCCGAACAACATGACCCTGATCGTCGTCGGCGATCTCGACAAACTGCTGCCTGCCTACCTGGAACGCACCTATGGTCAACTCGACCCCGTGGAGCCGAGCGAACATCGCCCGCTTCCGGAAATCCAGCACACCGCCGCCAGCCACCGCGACCTGATCCGCGGCTGGGTGGGCGATGGCGCCAAGCTGCACTGGCTGTTCCCCGAGCCGGTGTTGGATGACCAGCATGATGAAACCTACAACCTGCTCAAGGATTACCTCGACTGGGCACTGTACCGGCAACTGCGCCTCAAGCACGGTTTGTCCTACGGCCCCTGGGTAGAACGCGAAGTGCTCGGCGGCGTTGGATTCCTCAGCTTGAATGCCGACCTTGAGCGAGAAAACCTCCCTGAAGCCGAGCAGGTCTTGCAAGACCTCAAGGCCCAACTGCTCAAGGACGGCCTCGACCCAACAGTATTCACACGCCTGCAGCAAGCCGCCATTGCCCGGCAGGCTTGGGCGGTGCAGGGCAACAGCGCGCTGGCCGACTATTATTGGAGTGCGGCCGGCGACTACAGCAACGGGCGTTTCAGCGATCCGGTCAAACGCATCAAGGCTGTAAGCCTGGCGCAAACCAACCAGGCCATGCGCGAAGCGTTCCAGCAGCCGGGCTACTGGCGCATCGAAAAACCGCTGTTGAGTTATGACGCGTTGACCTGGATCGGTGCGGGCGTGCTGGGCCTGATCATCCTTGGTTTGATCGGCTTGAGGCTTTATCGCAAACCTGTTGAGTAATGACGCACAGAATATCGGGCTAAGGCGTTATTCTGTCTGAGATTTTTCCCACAACCAGTGAACCGCCCATGCCGAACTTGCCGCCCCTCATCCAGCGCGTTATAGAACTGATCAAGCGCTACCCAGGGGTGATTGCACTCGGCGGTTTCATCTCGGGGGTCGGCAGCTTCATTCTGGTAGACCGCCAGCAGGGCATGGCCAGTTGGATCGCGGTGATCATGCTGGTGAGCTGGTTGTGGCTGATGCTGGAGAACAGCTTTACGCAACTGTTCACCAAGGTCTTCAATCGCGAGATCCCTGAACCGCTGCTGCGCTACGCCACCCAGATGATTCACCAGGAAAGTCTGTTTTTCGTGCTGCCCTTCTTTTTCGTCACCACCGCTTGGAACAGCGGCCAATCGCTGTTCACTGGCCTGCTGGGCGCGGCGGCGCTGGTGTCGATCATCGACCCGCTGTATTACAAATGGCTGGCGCCCAAGCGCTCGCTGTTCCTGGCCCTGCACACCCTGACCCTGTTCGCCGCGTTGCTGACCGCGCTGCCGATCATCATGCACCTGACCACCGCCCAGAGTTACAAACTGGCGTTGGGTGTAGCCATGGTCTTGTCGATTCCCAGCCTGGCCGTGAGCCTGCCGCTGCGTAGCCTCAAGGGCTGGGCGATGCTGCTGGGGGTAACGGCCGCCATCGGCTGCGCCGGCTGGTTCCTGCGCAGCTGGGTACCGCCCGCCACCCTGTGGATGACCGAAGTCGCCATCAGCACCCAACTGCAAGACCGCACGCCGGGCGACGACCTCAAGCAAGTCACCGCCGCCCAATTGCGCAGCGGTGGGCTGTACGCCTACACCGCGATCAACGCGCCACGCGGGCTGGATGAGCGCATCTACCATGTGTGGAAATTCAACGGCCAGGAAGTCGACCGCATTGCCCTGGACATCCACGGTGGGCGCAAGGAAGGCTATCGCGCCTGGACCCACAAGCAGAACTTCCCGGGTGACGCCGTGGGGCGCTGGCAGGTGCAGGTGCTCACCGAAGACGGGCAAGTCATCGGCGTTCTGCGCTTCAAGGTGATAGACACAGCACAAGCGGACAACCCAAAGTAAACCGGATCGTGCTATTACGTAGCAATTGTGGATAGCCAAACAAGCTCGGAGCTTATGACCACTCGCACGACGGCCGGCGCGGCCCATCTTGATACGTCCAGCACCCCGCCTTCGCTACGGATTACCGGCGACTGGACGCTGGCCCACTACGCCCACCTGAAAAAGCTGTCGGCCACACTCGACGGCCAATACGACGCCGGCGCCCGCATTGACCTCAACGGCCTCGGTGCGCTGGATACAGCCGGCGCCTCGCTGCTGGTGGAGTTGCTGGGCCCCGCGCGCATCGAACACTCTGCCGAACAGACCGATTGCACCCTGGCAGCCGCCGACCGGGCACTGCTCAAGACCGTCTACCGCTCCCTGAATGACTTTTGCGTACCGATCAAAGAGCCAGAAGAGGCCGCCGGCATTCAAGTGCTGGCCCGTATCGGTCGCGCAGTAGACACGGTCTGGCAAGACGCAATGAAGCTGTTGGGCTTTATCGGCCTGATCCTCGAAACCTTCGCCCGCGGCATTTGGCGGCCCAAACGCTGGCGCCTGACGCCCATGGTCGCCCACATCGAACAGACCGGCCTGGATGCGGCGCCTATCGTTGCGCTGTTGACCTTTCTGGTGGGCGCCGTCGTGGCCTTCCTTGGCGCCACCGTGCTCAAGAGCTTCGGCGCGACGATCTTTACCGTGGACCTGGTGGCCTTCTCCTTCCTGCGCGAATTCGGCGTGTTGCTCACCGCAATCCTCATCGCCGGCCGTACCGCCAGTGCATTCACCGCGCAAATCGGCTCCATGAAAGCCAACGAAGAAATCGACGCCATCCGCACCCTGGGCCTGGACCCTATGGAGCTGTTGGTATTACCCCGCGTGCTGGCGCTGCTGGTGGCGTTGCCGATGCTGACGTTCCTGGCGATGCTCTCGGGGATCGTCGGCGGTGGTGTGGTGTGTGCGGTGGCCCTGGATATTTCGCCGGCGATGTTTCTTTCGCTGCTGCAATCGGACATTGGCGTGCAACACTTTCTGGTGGGCATGGTGAAGGCACCGATCTTTGCCTTTTTGATCGCGGCCATTGGCTGCCTGGAAGGTTTTAAAGTCAGCGGCAGTGCCGAGTCAGTCGGCGCGCACACCACGTCGAGCGTGGTGCAATCGATCTTTGTGGTGATCGTGCTGGATGCGGTCGCGGCAATGTTTTTCATGGAGATGGGCTGGTGAGTCGTCTACACCGTGCGCCCACTGAGGCGGTGATTGAAGTGCGTGGCCTGTGCAACCGTTTTGGCAGCCAAAGCGTGCACGAGAACCTCGACCTGGATTTGTACAAGGGCGAGATCCTGGCGGTGGTGGGCGGCTCTGGCAGCGGTAAATCCGTGTTGTTGCGCAGCATCGTTGGCCTGCGTCGCCCCAGCGAAGGCGAAGTACGGGTGTTCGGCAAAAACCTGCCGAGCCTGCCCGAACATGAACGCTCGCTGGTGGAGCGCCGCTTTGGCGTGCTGTTCCAGAAGGGCGCTCTGTTTTCCTCGCTGACGGTGACCGAAAACGTGGCCCTGCCCTTGATCGAGCACGCCGGCCTCAGCCGCGCCGATGCCGAGCACTTGGCGGCGGTGAAGCTGGCCCTGGCAGGGTTGCCGCTGTCGGCGGCCGATAAATACCCGGCCTCGTTATCCGGCGGCATGATCAAGCGTGCAGCCCTGGCCCGCGCACTGGCCTTGGACCCGGACATCCTGTTCCTGGACGAACCCACCGCCGGTCTCGACCCGATTGGCGCGGCGCAATTCGACCAACTGATCCTCACCCTGCGCGATGCGTTGGGCTTGAGTGTGTTTTTGGTCACCCACGACCTCGACACGCTGTACACCATCACCGACCGTGTGGCGGTGCTGGCGCAGAAGAAAGTGCTGGTGGCCGACGCCATCGATGTCGTGTCGGAAACGAACGACGCCTGGATTCACGAATATTTCCACGGCCCCCGGGGCCGCGCGGCATTGGATGCCGCTCAATCGCTCAACGAGGTATGACATGGAAACCCGAGCCCATCATGTGATGATCGGACTGTTCAGCGTAATTGTGGTGGTCGGCGCGATGCTGTTTGGCCTGTGGCTGGCCAAGTCCAGCGTCGATACCGCCTTCCAGGATTACGAAGTGATCTTCAACGAGGCGGTCAGCGGCCTGTCCCAGGGCAGTGCGGTGCAGTACAGCGGCATCAAGGTGGGCGACGTGATCAGCCTGCGCCTGGACCCCAAAGACCCGCGCCGCGTTCTGGCTCGCATTCGCCTGGCCGGGCAAACGCCGATCAAGGAAGACACCCAGGCCAAACTGGCCCTGACCGGCATCACCGGCACCTCGATCATCCAGCTCAGTGGCGGCACCCCACAGAGCCCGGAACTCAAGGGCAAGGACGGCAACCTGCCGGAAATCATCGCATCGCCATCGCCCATCGCGCGCCTGCTCAATAACAGCAACGACCTGATGACCAGCGTCAACCTGCTGCTGCACAACGCCAACCACCTGTTCTCGCGGGAAAACGTCGAACGCCTGAGCAACACCCTGGACAACCTGCAACAAACTACCGGCGCCATTGCCGAGCAACGCGGCGACATCAAGGTGGTGATGCAGCAATTGATGCAGGTGAGCAAACAGGCGGGCGCGGCGCTGGAGCAAACCACCGTGCTGATGCGCAGCGCCAATGGCTTGCTCAGCGAACAAGGCAAGCAAGCCTTCGGCAGCGCCGAGCAGGCGATGAAATCCCTGGAGCAAAGCACCGCCACCATCAATACCTTGCTGACCAATAACCAGGACTCGGTAAACAGTGGCATGCAGGGCCTCAACGAACTGGCACCAGCCGTGCGCGAGCTGCGTGAAACCCTCGGCTCGCTGCGCGCCATCTCTCGCCGCCTGGAAGCCAACCCCAGTGGTTACCTGCTGGGCAGCGATAAGAACAAGGAGTTCACGCCATGAAGCGTGCTTACCACATGATCGTCCCTATGGCCCTGGCACTGGTCAGCGCCTGCTCGATCCTGCCCAAGCCGGACCCGTCGGACGTGTACCGGCTGGCGTCCGCCCAACCGGCCAGCCAAGGCACGCCGGTGAGTTGGTCGCTGCGCGTGACCAAGCCGCAGACCAGCGAGTTTCTCGACAGCCCGCGCATCGCCGTGGTGCCTGACGGGAACCTGATCAGCAATTACGCGAACTCGCGCTGGAGCGACCCGGCGCCGGTGTTGCTGCGTAATCGCCTGCTGGATGGCTTCCAGCGCGACGGGCGCGTGACATTGTTGAGTACCGACGAGACCAACCTGCAAGCCGACTATGAGCTGGGCGGGCAGTTGCAGGCGTTTCAGAGCGAGTATCGGGGCACGGCAGTGGAGGTGGTGATTCGTCTCGACGCGCGATTGGTGCGTGGGCGTGATCAAAGGATTATCGCCAGCCGTCGGTTTGAAGTGAGGCAGCCGGTGAATGACGCCAAGGTGCCGACGGTGGTGGCTGCTTTTGGCCAGGCCGGGGATCAGTTGAATAAGCAGGTGGTGGATTGGGTAGTGAGTCAGGGCAATACAGCACTGAAACCCTGCGATAGCGATTGTAGCCTTAACCAAAAAACCAGTAGCACACGGAGATAGCCGCCACTACACCGGCAAACTCAGCCAGCAACGCACAACCGACGGCATGTCGAGCCCGCTGGATACCCACCGAACCAAAGTACACCGCCAACACATAGAAAGTGGTTTCCGTACTGCCCTGTATCGTCGCCGCCACCAACGCCGGAAAACTATCCACACCCTGGGTCTGCATGGTCTCGATCAGCATCGCCCGCGCCGCGCTGCCGGAGAACGGCTTGACCATCGCGGTCGGCAGCGCGTCGACAAAGCGCGTATCCAGGCCCGTCCAGGCCACCACATGGCGAATCCCCTCAAGGCCGAACTCCAAGGCCCCCGAGGCACGCAACACGCCAACCGCGCACAGCATCGCCACCAGATAGGGCAACAGGTTCTTGGCTACGTCAAAGCCTTCCTTGGCGCCTTCCACAAAGGCCTCGTACACCTTGACCTTGCGCAACGCGCCGATCACCAGGAACAGCATGATCAAGCCAAACAGTGTGAGGTTGCCCAAGATCGACGACAAACCGGCCAGCGCCGTGGCGGACAAGGTCGCCAGCAGCGCCATGAAGCCACCCAGTATCAACGCGCCGGGGACCAGATAGGCCAGCACCACCGGGTCCCACAGCCGCAGGCGCTGCATGACTGCCACCGACAGCAGGCCCACCAGCGTCGACGCACTGGTGGCCAACAGGATCGGCAGGAACACCAGCGTCGGGTCCGCAGCGCCTTGCTGGGCGCGGTACATGAAGATAGTCACCGGCAATAGCGTCAGCGAGGAGGCGTTGAGCACCAGGAACAGGATCTGAGCGTTGGTCGCCGTATTGGGGATGGGGTTGAGCTCTTGCAGCGCCTTCATGGCTTTCAGACCGATGGGCGTGGCAGCGTTGTCCAGGCCCAGGCCGTTGGCGGCAAAGTTGAGGGTGATCAAACCAATCGCGGGGTGCCCGGCAGGCACTTCCGGCATCAGGCGGCGAAACAGCGGGCCCAGGGCCTTGGCCAGCCAATCGACGATCCCGGCTTTTTCGGCGATCCGCAGAAAACCCAGCCATAACGTCAGGGTACCGAACAGCAGCACCATGACTTCCACCGACAATTTGGCCATGGCGAAAATGCTTTCGACCATCGCCGCGAAGATCAAGGCGTTACCGCCCACCAGCCATTGCGCCAGTGCTGACACCATTGCCACGACAAAGAAGCCAAGCCACAGGCCATTGAGCATCAGATAAGTCCCCCGAAAGATGGGGCGAATGATAACGGGGCTGGCAGAAACGACAAACCCCGGAATTCTCCGGGGTTTGTTTTCGATCAATTGGTAATCAGCTACGGGTGGCTTGTGCCGTAGGCAGGGCTTCCTTGCTGCGCCAGTGTGGCAGGGAATTCCAGTAGCGCTCGCCCTTGGCATCGTCGTACATGCCTTCCCAACGGGAGATAACCAGTACGGCCAAGGCGTTGCCGATCACGTTCAGGGCGGTACGCGCCATGTCCATCACACGGTCGACACCGGCGATAAACGCCAAGCCTTCCAGCGGGATGCCCACGCTGCCCAGCGTCGCCAACAACACCACGAAGGACACGCCCGGCACGCCGGCGATACCTTTGGAGGTCACCATCAGGGTCAGTACCAGCATCAGTTGCTGGCCGATCGACAGGTCGATGCCATACAGCTGGGCAATGAAGATTGCTGCAATGCTCTGGTACAGGGTCGAACCGTCGAGGTTGAACGAATAACCGGTCGGCACCACGAAGCTGCAGATCGCTTTCGGCGCGCCGTAGGCTTCCATCTTTTCGATCACACGCGGCAGCACGGTCTCGGAGCTGGCGGTGGAGTAAGCCAATACCAACTCATCCTTGAAGATGCGGATCAGCTTGAGGATCGAGAAGCCGAACAGGCGTGCGATCAAACCCAGTACCGCGAAGGCGAAGAACAGGATCGCGACGTAAACCAGGATCACCAGCTTGGCCAGTGGCAGCAGCGAGGCGAAGCCGAAGTTGGCGACCGTCACCGCGATCAGCGCGAATACACCGATAGGGGCGTACTTCATGATCATGTGGGTGACTTTGAACATGCTCTCGGACACGCCCTGGAACATGGTCACCAGCGGCTCGCGCAGCTCAGGCTTGAGGCTCGACAGCCCCAGGCCAAACAGCACCGAGAAGAAGATGATCGGCAGCATCTCGCCACGGGCAACAGCGGCGAAGATGTTCGAAGGGATCAAGTTAAGAATGGTCTCGATGAACGCATGTTCATGCTGCACTTCGGCAGCAGTCGCCTGGTACTTGGAGATATCGACGGTACCCAGGGTACTCATGTCGATGCCAGCGCCTGGGTGGAACAGGTTGGCGAGCAACAGGCCCACCACGATGGCGATGGTGGTGACGATTTCGAAGTAAAGAATGGTTTTGACGCCGATACGACCGAGCTTTTTCGCGTCGCCGACACCGGCAATACCGACGATCAGCGAAGAAATCACAATCGGGATCACGATCATCTTGATCAAGCGGATAAAGATATCGCCCGCTGGCTGCAACACATTGCTGATCCACCAGGCCTTTTCAGCACTGAAATGGTTGAGCACTGCACCGATTGCAATACCCAGTACCAAACCGATGAGGATCTGCCAGGCGAGGCTTAGCTTTGCCTTCTTCATGTCATTACCCTTGCTTCAAGTGGACTTACGGCAAATGCGCCAGCTGCAACGCTCGAGAGCGAAAAAGTGTGTGCATCTGCCTCCATGGAAGGTCACCGCAGCGTGGCCGAAATGGCTTACTGGCAGGCGAAAAAAGGCGCAACTATTCCCATGCAAGGGAGCGGCGTCTAATGCCGTAAACGCCTACCCTATGCCGAATCGGCATGGCTTTTTTTGAAAATATTTGTCCAAACGGTCAGTTCGTATCCGCCATTCGAGCGGGTGAATATGCCGTTAAGCGGCCAAATCAGGCTCGCTCAGAGATACTGGACGACTTCGATTGATTGGCAGAAATGTCTGAGAAATCCATCACCTAGCGCCAGAAAGATCCTATAGCGCGGATGAAAAATTCTCGATAGATGGTCACGCCGACATACCCGGTAATGGTTGGCCAGAGGCAAAAAGCAAAACTGCGGCTATGGGCGGCATGAAACGCGAGCATGAGAGCGATAAGCCCGCCGCAAGTTCAGCAAGCTTGAGGTCTTGTGAACTTGCGTCGCAGCTTTTCGCCTGACCCGGCCCTTGCGCAGGTACTCCCTGTACCCGTAGGTCACGCCGATCCTGATCGATCAGAGCAACCCGGCCCCCTGGTCATGCATCACTCAAGGAGCGATGCAAACAGAAAGAAGCACAAGGGCTTCTTTCTATGGACGCCGGCTCCGTCAGACGGAACCTAGTACCAATTCGGATCTTTCTTGAGCTGCTCCATCAGCAGCTTTTGCATACCCTCGTCCGGCTTACCGATAAAACGGTAATCGGCGTGCCGCGTCGGGGACTTGTCCGCCGGCAAACCGGCCGGGACTTCCACCAACATGGCGTAGGCATCTTCCTTGTCGAGGCTGAAGGCAACGATCAGGCGCTTGTTCAGGCAGGTATCTGCGGTTTCGCAGAGCGGCCCGACCAAGTACTTGTCGCCATCTTCCTCAACGGCATTCATTTGCTCGGCCGTGCCCGACAGGTTCATCACCCACTCGGGCAGGCGCTCTTCTTTCTTCACCACGTCTTGCCAGGTTTCACGGTACTGCGGATCCGCGCTGAGCAATTCGTTAGCCCGGGATTGGCCGTCATTGGCGGCCAAGGCCAAGCCGCTACCGCCCAACAGCAGGGCGGCAGCAAGGGCTTTAAAAGGCAGGTTGGCCATATTCAACCTCGGCCTTTGCGACCAAAGAAGAACGAAGCGATGAACATCACCAGGAAGACCACAAACAGGATCTTGGCGATGCCGGTAGCGGTGCCAGCGATACCACCGAAGCCCAGGACTGCAGCCACAATGGCGATGATCAGAAATGTGATTGCCCAACTCAACATGGTGATTCTCCTTATGCTTCTCTTCTATAGGGGTAACAGCGGTGATGCCGTGCAGCCGCTCAACACAAGCGACGTTTTTTGCCTAGAACACCCAACGGTCATGGGCCGGTAGTTCGTCCAGGGTAGAACCCTGATCTACCAGGCTCAATTGCGGGGCAGTCACATCGGCGCTGGCGCTGCCAATGGAACGAAAATGAGTCTGGGTCATGGCAGGACGTTCAAATTGCGGGGCTGGCTGCGCGCGCTCTTGCCAATGCTGCAACTGCTGGCCAGCAATCAACGTGACCATCAAGGCCAGGCTGGCAAACAGGCCCTGCTGCAAGCGCAGCGGCGATACACGCAATTGGCTGAGGCTTTGGCGAGTCATACTGCATTGCTCCCGCATTCTGATTATTCGTTCATGACGCTCTTGGGGGAGATATTGCAGAGTGCATGCCAGCTTTATTGCAAAATAAAACTCAATAAAATCAAATGCTTACACTTGATCAATAGATTCGTCGCCTAGCATCCTGCACGATGCCTCCTTGCAGGCCGTGCGAAATGCACGATGGCAAGTGGTCGGAACCAGCAACCCAGCGCACACATCGAAGGATCGAAGGGCGAACGGAAGGGAAAATGCGCTCAGACGACGTCTGTAGGAAGGCGCGCAGATAGCTGCACGAAGAAGCCTTTTATGAATCAGAATAAACCATGCAACTTGCCCGATTATTCCGGGACTAAACACCATCACATTTATAGTTAAGGAGTGCGGGACAGATGGAATCAGCCAAGGAACTTCAAGGCCGCATTCTTTTAGTGGATGACGAATCTGCGATCCTGCGCACCTTCCGCTATTGCCTGGAAGATGAAGGCTATACCGTCGCCACCGCGAACAGTGCCGCTCAGGCCGATGCCCTGATGCAGCGTCAGGTGTTCGACCTGTGCTTCCTCGACCTGCGCCTGGGCGAGGACAATGGCCTGGACGTGCTGGCCCAGATGCGGGTGCAGGCACCGTGGATGCGCGTGGTGATTGTGACCGCCCATTCGGCCGTGGATACCGCCGTGGACGCCATCCAGGCTGGCGCCGCCGACTACCTGGTCAAACCTTGCAGCCCAGACCAACTGCGCCTGGCCACCGCCAAGCAACTGGAGGTGCGTCAGCTCTCGGCGCGGCTGGAAGCGCTGGAAGGCGAGGTGCGCCAGCCCAAAGACGGCCTGGACTCCCATAGCCCGGCAATGATGGTGGTGCTGGAAACCGCGCGGCAGGTGGCCGGGACGGACGCCAATATCTTGATTCTCGGCGAATCCGGCACCGGTAAAGGTGAGTTGGCCCGGGCGATACACGGCTGGAGCAAGCGCTCGAAGAAGTCCTGCGTGACCATCAACTGCCCGTCACTGACCGCCGAACTGATGGAAAGCGAACTGTTCGGCCATAGCCGCGGCGCATTCACCGGCGCCAGTGAAAGCACCCTGGGCCGAGTGAACCAGGCGGACGGCGGTACGCTGTTTCTCGACGAGATCGGCGATTTCCCCCTCACGTTGCAACCCAAGTTGCTGCGGTTTATCCAAGACAAAGAGTATGAGCGGGTGGGCGACCCGGTCACCCGCCGAGCCGATGTGCGCATCCTTGCAGCCACCAACCTGAACCTGGAAGACATGGTGCGCGATGGCCGCTTCCGTGAAGACTTGCTCTACCGCCTGAATGTCATCACCTTGCACTTGCCGCCGCTGCGCGAACGCAGTGAAGACATCCTGACCTTGGCCGACCGCTTTCTCGCCCGCTTCGTCAAGGAATACGCACGACCGGCGCGCGGCTTCAGTGATAATGCCCGCGAAGCGCTACTCAATTATCGCTGGCCCGGCAACATCCGCGAACTGCGTAACGTGGTGGAACGCGCCAGCATCATCTGCCCTCAGGAAAAGGTGGAGATCAGCCACCTGGGGATGGCCGAGCAACCGGCCAACAATGCACCGCGTATCGGCGCGGCTTTGAGCCTGGATGAGCTGGAGAAAGCCCATATCGGCGCCGTACTTGCGACCAGCGACACACTGGACCAAGCGGCCCGCACACTCGGCATCGATGCGTCGACGCTGTACCGCAAACGCAAGCAGTACAACCTTTGAACAGGACCTTATGAAGCTCGCGATGAAACTGCGCACCCGGTTATTCCTGAGCATCTCAGCGCTGATCACCGTGGCATTGCTGGGGTTGATCCTGGGCTTGGTCAGTGTCATGCAAATGGCCAAGACTCAGGAATCGCTGATCCGCAGTAACTTCATCACCCTGGACCTGGGGCTCAAGTTGCGTCAGAGCCTGGGCGACCAGTTGATCATGATGCTGGAGAAGCGCCCCGACCCGGACGCCCTGCAAGCCTCCAAGCAACATTATTTCGACCTGTTGGACCAGGGCATCGCCCATGAGCAGGTCGACGGCACAAACCATGGCTTCAGCCAGGCACGCTCCGATTACCAGAAGCTACTGGAAGCGTTTGACCAATCCCAACAGGCATCACCGCCCGCAGGCAGCAAAGAAAAGCTGACTGAAACCTTCAACATATTGCGCAACGGCCTGATCGCCGATCACAAGCGGGCGCTGGAAAATATCAGTACCAGCGAGCATAAATCCCGCGAGCGCGCGTTGTTGATTGCCGGCCTGCTCGGGCTGGTAGGGCTCGCGGTGCTGATCATCGGTTTCGTCACGGCCCATGGCATCGCCCGGCGCTTCGGTGGCCCCATCGAGGCGCTGGCCAAGGCCGCCGACAAGATCGGGCAGGGCGATTTCGAAGTCACCCTGCCGATCTCCTCCGCAGCGGAAATGAACCTGCTGACCCGCCGTTTCGGCATCATGGCCGAAGCGTTGCGCCAACATCAGGCCACAAACATCGATGAGCTGCTGGCCGGCCAACAGCGCCTGCAAGCGGTGCTCGACAGTATCGATGACGGCCTGTTGATGATTGATCGCCAAGGCTGCCTGGAGCACCTCAACCCTGTGGCGCAGCGCCAATTGGGCTGGGATGAGGAGCGGCTCGGCCAAGGTCTTGGCGAAGCCATGGGTCGCGCAGAAATGGATGAACAGCTGCAACTGGTGCTGCGCGGCGGCAACCTGGAGCGGGCCCCGGATGATCTCGAAGTGGAAGTCGAGGGTGAATTGCGCCTGCTGACCTACAGCCTGACCCCGGTCAGCCATACCCAGGGGCATATTCTGGGGGCCGTGATGGTGCTGCATGACGTGACTGAACAGCGCGCCTTCGAGCGGGTGCGCAGCGAGTTCGTGTTGCGCGCGTCCCATGAGCTGCGCACGCCGGTCACCGGCATGCACATGGCCTTCGGCCTATTCCGTGAGCGGGCCAAGTTCCCACCGGACTCCCGTGAGGCGGACCTGCTGGATACGGTCAATGAAGAGATGCAGCGCCTGATGCAGTTGATCAACGACCTGCTCAACTTCTCGCGCTACCAGAACGGCCTGCAAAAACTCACCTTGGGCACGTGCGATGTCACCGACTTGCTGGAGCACGCACGGGCTCGATTTGCTGAGCCTGCGAACGCCCAGCACATTGAGTTGCTGGTGGAAGCCCAACCTGAGTTGCCACGGCTATATGCCGACCAGGTGCAACTGGAGCGGGTACTCGACAACCTGCTGGGCAATGCCCTGAGGCACACCGCCGAAGGCGGGCAGATCCGCCTGCAGGCACGACGCCATGGCGAGCGGGTGATTATCAGCGTCGAGGATAACGGCGAAGGTATCGCCTACGGCCAGCAAGGGCGGATCTTCGAGCCCTTTGTGCAGGTGGGCCGCAAGAAAGGCGGTGCGGGCCTGGGCCTGGCACTGTGCAAGGAAATCGTGCAATTGCACGGCGGCCGCATGGGCGTGTACTCACGGCCGGGACAGGGCACGCAGTTCTATATGGCATTGCCCCTGTAGGAGCGAGCTTGCTCGCGAAAAACGTCAACGATAACGCTGTGCTGTCAGGCAGCCCGCGTCGTCTATGCGTTCTTCGCGAGCAAGCTCGCTCCTACATTATTATTTTTACACCATCAGCGGTGATTCAAGGCCCGCAGGATCGCGGCGCTTTCAGCATCCGGGGTGCCATCAAACAATGACGGGCGAAAGCGCATCTGGAACGCAGCGATGACATGCCGCGTGGCCACATCCAGCTCGCCAGTCTGCGGCGTCTGGTAGCCCAGGCGCGCCAGCTCTTCCTGGAACCAGGTAATGCTCGGCAACTGCGCGGCGTACTGCACCTGAAACCGAGCCACTGCCTGGGCATCCGGCCACACGGCCAGACCTTCTGCCGCCAAGCGCTTCCAGGGGAACAACGGGCCTGGGTCCAGCTTGCGCAGCGGGGCGATATCGCTGTGCCCGATGATGTTCTTCGGGTCGATGCCGTTACGCTTGCTGATGTCCTTGAGCAGCACGATCAGCGACTGCACCTGCGCTTCGGAATACGGGTACCACACACGCCCCGTCGGGGTATCGCTGAACCCTGGGTTGACGATCTCGATACCGATGGAGCTGGAATTGAGCCAGGTGCGCCCCATCCACTCGCTTTCCCCCGCGTGCCAGGCGCGCTGGCTTTCATCCACCAGCTTGTAGATGGTGCCGGAGGCATCGTCGCCGATCAGGTAATGGCTGCTGACCTGGCCATGGGTCAACAGCGCCAGGGAACGTTCAAGGTTGGTCGAGGTGTAATGCACCACAACGAACTGCACGCGATTGTCGTGGTTGACCGAAGGATGGCTGGTGTTCAGGCGCGGGCCATTGGCGCAGCCGGCGAGCAGAAGAAACGCTAAAGCGATATACAAGGATTTCATGGCGAGAGGCAGTACACTGAAAGACGATAATGCAACAGTGTAACGTACGACTCACGGCCAGGCGGTCAAATTACAAAATGGAACATCTTTTATGCCGCCTGCACCTGATTACGCCCCGCGGCCTTTGCCCTGTAGAGCGCTTCATCGGCACGCTTGAGCGCCAGGTCACTGCGCTCGCCGGGTTGAAACTGCGCCACGCCCATGGACACCGTGATCGTTACCGGCTCACCCTTGAAGTGGAACGGGCACGCGGCAATGGCCTCACGCAATACTTCACCTACGGCCAAGGCATCCGCCAAGGTCGAGTCGGGCATGAGCAGCACAAACTCTTCACCACCAAAACGCGCGATGAAGTCCGTCGGTCGCAGGCGCTTGCTCAGCACATTGGCGATGATCTTCAAGACTTTGTCCCCCGCCAGGTGCCCGTAACCGTCGTTGATGCGCTTGAAGTGGTCCAGGTCAAGCATGGCCAGCGACAGGCTGTTACCCCGCTGATGCCACGCGTTGACTTCGTAATCGAGGCGTTCGCTCCACGCCGCACGGTTGGGCAAGCCGGTGAGCGGATCGATCAAGGCCTTCTGGCGCTGCACCTCCAGGTGCTCGCGGTAGCCCTGGGCTTCCTGCTCCATATGGGCCACGCGTTCAGCCAGGCCTTTGAGGCGTGCGGCCACTTCCTGCTCGCGCAGGTCACGCTGCTGCTGGTGTTCGTCCATGGTGCCGAGCAAGCCTTCAAGGTGGCTTTCGAGCACCTGCTTGAGGCTGTCCAGGTCGGCGGCGTCCTGCACGCTGCTTTGCAGGCCGTCGACCTGCTCACGAATCTGCGTGTCCAACTCCCGCGCGGCCAGGCTGCTGTCGGCGTGGCCCTCGCTGGCGACCTGCAGATGGCCCTGGAATGCCTCGAGACGCTCGTTGAGCTGCTTGAGATAAGCCTCGAACTCATGCTGGCCACTGTCGGTGATCGCCAGCATCAGCACCGCCAGGTCATCGAGGATCGGCAGCAGTTCGTACCAGTTCAAGCCGTGGGCGAGACGCTCACGCATTGCCTCGGCCTGGGGTTGGTGACGTTCGGGCAGGGAAAGATCTTCCAGCAGGCCGAGTAAAGTGCCTTCAATGTGTTTGGCCACCGAGCTGTAGGACGGTTCAGGCGAATCGGGCAGGGCGTAGGTGCCGTCCGGTTGCAGCTCGTCGGGCTCGGGGCTTTCCTGCACGGGTGGTAGCGACAGGCTGCCGATGCGGGTCTCATCCGGCGTTTCGACTGGAACCGGCGGCGGTTCGATAAAGGCGGCGAGTGCGCTTTCGTGAGCAGGCTCCGCAACTGGCGGCGCCTGCACGTCGGGTTCAGGTAGTTGCGCAGGCGCCGCAATCGACGGCAGCTCTGGAGCGTCGAATACCGGCGTTTCGCTGGCGACCTCTTGCACTTCGGCCACTGCAACAGGCACAGGCTTCAAGGGTGGCAACGGCGCAAAGGCACGCAAGGCTTGGGTCAATTCTTCCGATTGCCCAGGTTCTTCCGGTTTGGGTGTGGGTTTGGGCGCTGCGGGCGTTGGCGGTGCCGATTGCGCTGCTGGCAGTGGCTCGGCATCAACAGGAGGCGCTTCACTGGCGGCCTCTTTACTGCCAAACAGACGTTGCAACAGTCCCGGCCCTGGGCGTGTGGTTTCGCCATCCGGCTCCAGATTATTCAGCGCCTGCCCCTGTAGGCTGCTCAGCTCACTGAGCAGCAGCGGTATCTCCCGCGCTTGTGCCACGCGACCATCGAGTTGCTTGGCGAAGGTTTTCAGCGGACGAGCCACCTCGCGGGGCAGCGGCAGCTTTTGCAACTGGGTGACCAAGGCGGTGAGCGCAGTGCTGATCTGGTCGACGCGGGTTTCGCGGCGTTGCTCCGAATCCAGCACGGCCTTTTCCAGGCGCGGCAGTAAAGCGGCGAGAGCAGCGTCCATGTCGTCCGTGCGCACAACATCGCGCATTTCCTTCATGCATTGATCGACGGCGCGGTCAGTCCCTTCAGCGGCCAGCGTGCTGCGCACCAGCCCGCGGCGCAGCAAATCGAGGCGGGCGGCCCAGCGGCGTTCGAGTTTGTCTTGTTGCTCGATGCTTTGGAGGTATTTCTCTTTCCAGCGCTGGGCGTCGTCGCTCATGCAAGGGGTCCGCGAGGGCCTGGGCTCAACGCGGGTAATGCATCAGCCGTGAGCGAGCCCGGCAGACGAATCTCTACCGCGACCGGCAGGTGATCGGAAATGGGCTGCGCCAGCACCTGCACACTTTCCAGTGTGAGGCTTGGGCTGAGCAGGATATGGTCAAGACAGCGCTGCGGGCGCCAGCTGGGAAACGTGGCTTCGACTTGCGGCGCCAGTAACCCCAGGTCGCGCAGCGGAGAATTCTGCAGCAGGTCGTTGGCATGGGTGTTCATGTCACCCATGAGCACCTGGTGCTTGTAGTTGCCAATCAATTCACGCACGTAGGCCAGTTGCAGGTTGCGCGTACGCCCCCCGAGGGCCAGGTGCATCATCACCACCACCAGGGCTTCCGGGCCTTCGCCAAAACGCACAAGGATCGCCCCGCGCCCTTTGGGGCCTGGCAAGGGGTGATCTTCAATGGCAGTGGGTTTGAGACGGCTGAGCACGCCGTTGCTGTGCTGTGCCAGGCGCCCTAGATTACGGTTGAGTTGCTGATACCAGTACGGAAAAGCACCCAACTGAGCCAGGTGTTCCACCTGGTTGATATAGCCGGAGCGCAGGCTGCCGCCGTCGGCTTCCTGCAGGGCGACCAAGTCGAAGTCGCTGAGCAGGTCGCCGATTTTCTGCAGGTTACCGGTACGCCCCTTGTGGGGCAGCAGGTGCTGCCAGCCACGCGTGAGGTAGTGCCGATACTTTTCGGTACTGTTGCCCACCTGGATGTTGAAGCTGAGCAGGCGCAAGCGGCTGTCTGCCGGCAGGCCCGTGGACTCCAGGTGATGCTCGTTGACCTGCGGCTCATGCAGGCCAACGACACGCTCGGTACCCCAGCGGCGCATGGCGAGCCCCTTACTTGGCAGCGCGTTCTTTGGCAATCAGCTGGTCAGCAACGTTCAGGGTCGCTTCAGGACCACCGGTGCTGCCCAGGTCGAAACGGTATTTGCCGTTGACGATCAGGGTTGGAACGCCTTGCACGCCGTACTTCTGCGCGAGTTCCTTGGCCTGTTTGATCTGGCCCTGGATAGCGAAGGAGTTGAAGGTCGCCAGGAACTTGTCCTTGTCGACACCCTGAGTGGCAACGAAGTCAGCCATTTCGTCCGGCTTGGTCAGGCGCTTGCCTTGTTTCTGGATCGCTTCGAAGACAGCGTTGTGGACCTTGTGCTCAACACCCATGGCTTCCAGGGTCAGGAACAGCTGGCCGTGGGCGTCCCATGGGCCACCGAACATGGCGGGAATGCGACGGAAGTTAACGTCCTTGGGCAGCTTTTCAGCCCATGGGTTGATAGTCGGCTCGAAGGCGTAGCAATGCGGGCAGCCGTACCAGAACAGCTCCACCACTTCGATCTTGCCCGGCACTGCAACGGGAACCGGGTTAGCCAGCTCAACATAGGTTTTACCGGCTTCAAGCGGCACATCGGCAGCTTGTGCGGTCATGCCGAAGAGGCTGGCAGTGACGAGAGCGGCGCTGAGGATCAGATTACGCATGCTTTACTCCTGGACAAATAAAGTCGCCTCACGCGACCTTTGTTGTGACAGGTCTACGCGGACATGAGTTCGTTAGTGTAACGGCAGCGGCCACAAAAAAGGGCGGCCTAAGCCACCCTTTTTATGCTTGCATCGCGGGATTAATCGAGCGTTAACGCCCAGCCCCGTCAGTGCAGGCCCTGGATATAACTGGAGAGGGCTGCGATGTCTTCGTCGCTCAGCTTGCGAGCGATGGTGCGCATGGTCATCGCGTCGCCATCGTTGGCCCGGCCGGCTTCTTCCTTGCGAAAGTCGGTCAACTGCTTGGCGATGTAGGTGGCGTGCTGGCCGCTCAGGCGCGGGAAGCTGGCAGCAGCGTTGCCTGCGCCATTGGGCGAGTGGCAACCGGTGCAGGCAGGCAAGCCTTTTTCCAGGTTACCGCCACGGAACAACTGCTCTCCGCGGGCGACCAATTTAGGATCGGCAGCTCCCACGCTACCCTTCTGGCTGGCAAAATACGCCGCGAGGTCCGCCAGGTCCTGATCGTTGAGATTGGTTAGCATGCCGGTCATTTCCAGCACCGTGCGCTTGCCGCTCTTGATGTCGTGCATCTGCTTGCTCAGGTAACGTTCACCCTGGCCGGCCAGTTTGGGGAAGTTCGGCGCCGGGCTGTTACCATCCGGCCCGTGGCAGGCACCACACACGGCGGCCTTCGCTTGACCGGCAGTGGCATCACCTTTGACGGGGCCCTCTGCAGCGACGGCAGCGCCTGTGATGCCCAAGGTCAACAGCAGACTCACGATCAGTTTGTTCATCAGCTAATCCAACTACGGCTAAGGGTTTAAGAGTTATCTACCGGGTTTACTCACCATCACATCAGTGACGGCCTGGTAATCCTCAGTACTGCAGTCCATGCACAAACCACGCGGCGGCATTGCCTTGAAACCCTGGGTCACGTGCTGCGTCAGCCTGACCATGCAAACTCGGTTGATCCTGTGTAGCCTGAGCGCCGTAAAGCGGAATCAGGGCAGCAGAAGCGAGCAACCGTCGGTCCATACATCGACCTTTTCAGGGTTTGAGAGCGTTTTGCGTTCTAATGCGCAATAAAGGTCTTTCGCTCCCGTGAACTTCATCCTTCGCTGGGACAAAGCACACACAAAATCTGCGGCATTATATACTGGCGCTACTGAAACGGAAACGACACCGCTTGCCGCACCCTTTCTCGGCACCGCCCACATCGGAAATCTCATGCAACTCAAGAACCCCATCCTCGGCCTGTGCCAACAGTCCACCTTCATGCTCAGCGCCGCCAAAGTGGACCAATGCCCCGATGACGAGGGCTTTGAAGTCGCCTTTGCCGGCCGTTCCAACGCCGGTAAATCCAGCGCACTGAACACCCTGACCCACGCCAGCCTGGCGCGCACCTCGAAAACCCCGGGCCGCACGCAACTACTCAATTTCTTCAAGCTAGACGATGATCGGCGTCTGGTCGACCTGCCGGGCTACGGTTATGCAAAAGTACCTATCCCGCTGAAGCTGCACTGGCAGCGTCACCTCGAGGCTTACCTGGGCGGTCGCGAGAGTTTGAAGGGTTTGATTCTGATGATGGATATACGTCATCCAATGACCGACTTCGACTTGCTGATGCTCGACTGGGCTGTCGCCAGCGGCATGCCGATGCACATTTTGCTGACCAAGGCCGACAAGCTCACCTACGGTGCAGCCAAGAACACCCTGCTCAAAGTGCAGTCCGAAATCCGTAAGGGTTGGGGCGACACCATCACCATTCAGCTGTTCTCCGCCCCCAAGCGCATGGGTCTGGAAGAGGCTTACACCGTACTGGCCGGCTGGATGGAATTGGCGGACAAGGGCACAGAAATCGCCGAATAACTTTTCTGCGGGCAAAAAAAACCCCGGACTTCTTTTGGGGAGGGGAAGTTCGGGGTTCAAGTTCCGGACCGCTAGGGCGGGGTCCGGAATTATCTGCCAACACTTAACACAACATAGGAGCATTGAAGGGCTTCACCACCCATTCAGTAACTCTGAGTGGCAGTTCACAGGTTAAGTTCCGACAGGCTCAAAAAACTATTGGAAATAACTGACCGCGGTTTGCGCTCTAAACCGCCTCGCCACCGCGCAAGGTGATGGCGAAGCCGCAGAATCAGTGCGCCTCGTCCCAGTTATCGCCTACGCCTACGTCCACCACCAAAGGCACGTCCAACTGCGCCGCCGCGCTCATATGCTCGCGAATCTTCTCGCTGACCTGCGCGACCAAGTCTTCGCGCACCTCCAGCACCAATTCGTCGTGCACCTGAAGGATGACCTTGGCATCCAGGCCCGACTCAGTCAGCCAGTTATCCACCTGCACCATGGCTTTTTTGATGATGTCCGCCGCCGTGCCTTGCATCGGCGCGTTGATCGCTGTGCGTTCGGCCGCCGCGCGCTCCTGGGGCTTGTTGGAGTTGATGTCCGGCAAGTACAGGCGTCGCCCGAAGAAGGTTTCGACATAGCCCAGATCCGCCGCCTGGGCGCGGGTGCGCTCCATGTATTCGCGCACCCCTGGATAGCGGGCGAAGTACACATCGATGTAAGCCTTGGCGGTCTTGGTATCGACGCCGATGTCCTTACCCAGCTTCTGGGCGCCCATACCGTAAATCAGGCCGAAGTTAATCGCCTTGGCGCTGCGGCGCTGGTTGGACGTGACCTCATTCAACTCGACCTTGAACACTTCGGCCGCCGTGGCCGTGTGTACGTCCAGGTCATTGCGGAAGGCGTTCATCAAGCCCTCGTCCTTGGACAAATGCGCCATGATCCGCAGCTCGATCTGCGAATAGTCCGCCGCCAGCAGCTTGTAGCCCTTGGGCGCGACAAACGCCTGGCGAATGCGCCGCCCCTCGGCGGTGCGCACCGGGATGTTCTGCAAGTTCGGATCGCTGGAGGACAAGCGCCCGGTCGCCGCGACGGCCTGATGGTAAGACGTATGAATACGCCCGGTACGTGGGTTGATCTGTTCCGGCAGGCGGTCGGTATAGGTACTTTTGAGCTTGCTCATGCTGCGGTACTGCATGAGTACCTTGGGCAGCGGGAAATCATCTTCGGCCAGTTTGGCCAGCACTTCTTCAGCCGTGGAGGCCTGGCCCTTGCCGGTTTTTTTCAGCACCGGCATGCCAAGCTTTTCGTAGAGAATCGCCCCAAGCTGCTTGGGCGAACCCAGGTTGAATTCTTCACCGGCGATCTCGTAGGCCTGGCGCTCCAGCTCAACCATCTTGTTACCCAGCTCGATGCTCTGGATGCCGAGCAGGTCCTTGTCTACCAGTGCGCCCTGGCGCTCGATGCGGGCCAGCACCGGCACCAGCGGGATCTCGATGTCCGTCAGCACACTGGCCAGGCTCGGGATCGCTGCCAGTTGCGCGTAAAGGTACTGATGCAGGCGCAAGGTCACATCAGCATCTTCGGCCGCGTAAGGGCCGGCTTGCTCAAGGGCGATCTGGTCGAACGTGAGTTGCTTGGCGCCTTTGCCGGCGATGTCCTGGAAGCTTACCGTGTCGTGGTCCAGGTACTTCTTCGCCAGGCTGTCCATATCGTGCCGCGTCGCGGTGGAGTTGAGCACGTAGGATTCGAGCATGGTGTCGAAGGCGATGCCGCGCACGGTAATGCCCTGGGCAGGGTCGCCACCAATGGCGCAGTTGGCCAGGATATTCATGTCGAACTTGGCATGCTGGCCCACCTTGAGTTTGGTCGGGTCTTCCAGCAACGGTTTCAAGGCCAGTAGCACGGTGTCGCGGTCCAGTTGTTCCGGTGCACCGATGTAAGCGTGCGTCAGCGGAATGTAGGCAGCCTCATGGGGCTGCACCGCGAACGAAACCCCAACCAATTGCGCCTGCTGGGCGTCGATCCCGGTGGTTTCGGTATCGAAGGCAAACAGCTTGGCGTCGTTGAGTTTTTTCAGCCACAGATCGAACGTGGCCTGGTCAAGAATGGTGGTGTAAACCGTCTCTACGGGCACCGATACCACCGCCTCCACTGCGACACCCGCGACGGGCGCAACTTCATTGGCCGCCTTCAGCTCGACACGCTTGGTATCGCGCTGGATCTCGTCGTACCAGCTCTTGAACTCCAGCAATGTGTACAGCTCAAGCAGCTTTTCGCGGTCCGGTTCGATCAGGTGTAAATCATCCAACCCAACATCCAGCGGCACATCGATCTTGATCGTCGCCAACTGATAGGACAGGAATGCCATCTCTTTATGCTCTTCCAGCTTGGCCGGCAGGGTCTTGGCCCCACGGATAGGCAGGGTCGGCACAATATCCAACTGCTCATAAAGCTCTTTGAGGCCGCCATTGACCCCCACCAGCAAGCCGGAGGCGGTCTTGGGGCCAATGCCCGGAACGCCGGGAATGTTGTCGGACGAATCTCCCATCAACGCCAGATAGTCGATGATCTGCTCCGGAGCGACGCCGAATTTCTCCTTAACGCCCTCGATGTCCATGGAGCTACCGGTCATGGTGTTGACCAAGGTAATGTGGCCGTCCACCAGTTGCGCCATGTCTTTGTCACCGGTCGAGATCACCACCGGGCGGCTGGCGGCCGCGCTGCTGCGGGCCAGGGTGCCGATCACGTCATCGGCCTCCACACCCTCGACGCACAGCAACGGGAAGCCAAGAGCGATCACGCTTTGATGCAGCGGCTCGATCTGCAGGCGCATGTCATCGGGCATGCTCGGGCGGTTGGCTTTGTATTCGGCGTACATCTCATCGCGAAACGTCCCACCCTTGGCGTCGAAAACCACGGCAAATGGGCTGTCCGGGTACTGCTTGCGCAGGCTTTTGAGCATGTTCAACACGCCCTTGACCGCACCGGTGGGCAGGCCTTTGGAGGTGGTCAGCGGTGGCAGCGCGTGGAAGGCGCGGTACAGATAAGAAGAACCGTCCACCAGGACGAGGGGCGCTTGGCTCATGAGCAGGATCAACCTTTTCGGCGGGTCAGGCGCTAGAATAGCCGGACCAATGAAAACAAAGGGACAAGGTTATCATGCGTACATTCAATCGCCTGCTGTTGACCGGTTTGATTGCACTCGCTCCGATGGCTGCCATGGCGGCAGACGATGCCCCGTCGGCAGACCCGGAAGTTACCATTCGCACGGAAGGCGACAAAACCATCCAGGAATACCGCCAGAACGGCTTCCTGTACGCAATCAAAGTCACCCCGAAAGGCGCACCGCCGTACTTTCTGGTACGTGCGGACGGCACCGACGCGAACTTCATCCGCTCTGACCAGCCGGATATGCTGATCCCGTCATGGAAGATCTTCGAATGGAAATGATTTCTTAATTTTAACCGGCGCTGCCCACCGCAGCGCCCGTAACGGCAGTTTTAACCATGTCTGTGTTCACCCCCCTGGCTCGGCCCGAGCTGGAAACCTTTCTCGCCCCTTATGGGCTCGGCCGCCTGCTTGATTTCCAGGGGATTGCCGCCGGCAGCGAAAACACCAATTTCTTTATCAGCCTGGAGCAGGGCGAGTTCGTCCTGACCCTGGTTGAGCGTGGCCCGGTGGCAGAAATGCCGTTCTTCATCGAACTGCTCGACGTGCTCCACGACGCCGACCTGCCCGTGCCGTACGCCCTGCGCACCACCGACGGCATCGCTTTGCGCGAACTCAAGGGCAAACCGGCCTTGCTGCAACCACGTCTGGCGGGCAAGCACATCAAGGAGGCCAATGCGCAGCATTGCGCCCAGGTTGGCGAACTGCTCGGCCACCTGCACCTGGCCACCCAAGGCGAAAAGGTACTTGAACGCAAGACCGACCGCGGCCTGGAGTGGATGCTCAGCGAGGGCGCGCAGCTTATTTCGCACCTTAACGAGGCCCAGCAACGCCTGTTGCGCGATGCGCTGGCCGAGATC
Organism: Pseudomonas sp. B2021; assembly: GCF_018135665.1. NCBI lineage: Bacteria > Pseudomonadati > Pseudomonadota > Gammaproteobacteria > Pseudomonadales > Pseudomonadaceae > Pseudomonas > Pseudomonas sp. B2021. Next base: position 267,195 of record NZ_SMOF01000001.1, on the reverse strand, counting down.
GACGCCCACAAGGCCGACATCCTCGGCCTACCACGGGCGAATGTGCACGCCGATCTGTTTCGCGATAACGCGATGTTTGAAGGCACGCACCTGACGGGCCTGATCGACTTCTACAACGCCTGTTCGGGGCCGATGCTCTACGACGTGGCCATCGCCTTGAATGACTGGTGCTCGGATGCCGAGGGCGTGATTGACGGCCACCGTGCCCGGGCGCTGCTGGGCGCTTACGCAGGGCTACGAGCGTTTACCGCGAAGGAAGCCGAGCTATGGCCGACCATGCTGCGCGTGGCGTGCGTGCGGTTCTGGCTGTCGCGGCTGATCGCGGCCGAGTCATTTGCCGGGCAGGATGTGTTGATTCATGACCCGGCTGAGTTCGAGCACCGCTTGGCGCAGCGTCAGCAGGTCACGGTCCACCTGCCGTTCGCACTTTAAAACACCGACTCGGTCAATGTGGGAGCTGGCTTGCCTGCGATAGCGGTATCGACTGAGCCAACGCTATCGCGGCATAGGTATCTACACAACTTCGGTACGACGCTAAACCTGTGGCGAGGGAGCTTGCTCCCGCGACGGCCTGGCAGCCGACGCTGATCTAACTGACGCACCGCGATCCAACTGTGGGAGCTGGCTTGCCTGCGAAGACGGCTTGACAGTCAACACAGTTGGACCGTGTACATATCCATTCCTGCGGTAACGGCCACTTAGGGTTCCGCCCTGACGGCGGCTCACTTTGCAAAAGCCGGGATGCCGGCCCAGGCCAAAGTAAGCAAAACGCTCTTGCCCCACCACTCGGCACCTCGCCCAGGCTCGGTGTGCCCGTAATCCGCCAGTGATTTGGGGGTCGCCTAAGATCAAAAGCAGATCAAGATCAAGAGCGTCTCGCGTCGCATCGTGGTTACCGTCGGCTGCTACAGCCTACAAAGTTGTGTAGATACCTATG
>NZ_SMOF01000001.1:32227-266218 GCF_018135665.1 Pseudomonas sp. B2021 | reverse complement strand
TACGACAAAGCCGGCAACCTCACCCGCCTGCTCGACACCCGCAAAGGCGAGCACCGCTACCACTACGACCCGCTCGCCCGCCTGACCCGCGCCGACCACTCCCAAGACGTGCAGGAACGCTTCGGCCACAACCCGGCCGGCAACCTGCTGATGCAAGACCGCCCCGGCCCGGACATCGTCGCGGCCAACCGCCTGATGATCCAAGGCGACCGCCACTACGACTACGACGCCTTCGGCAACCTCATCCGCGAACGACGCGGTAAAGGCCAGCAACTCGTCACCGAATACCACTACGACTGCCAGCATCGGCTGATCGGCATCACCCAACCCAACGGCCAGACCGCCAGCTATCGCTACGACCCGTTTGGACGGCGCATCAGCAAAACCGTCGACGGCAAGACCACCGAGTTTTTCTGGCAAGGCGACAAGCTGATTGCCGAGCACCATGCTGACTGCCATCGCAGCTACCTCTACGAACCCGACAGCTTCCGCCCATTGGCGCTACTGGAAGGCTTCGGCCCACACGCCACAACGCCCTACCACTACCAACTCGACCACCTCGGCACCCCGCAGGAACTCACCAGCCCCGAAGGCGAAATCGTCTGGTCCGCCCACTACCGCGCCTACGGCCATATTGCCCGGCTCGACGTAGGCAAAATCGACAATCCACTGCGCTTTCAAGGGCAGTATTTCGATGCGGAAAGCGGCCTGCACTACAACCGCCATCGCTACTACAATCCGGATATTGGTCGCTACCTGACACCGGACCCGGTGAAGTTGGCGGGGGGGATCAATGGGTACCAGTACGTGCCCAATCCGACAGGTTGGGTAGACCCGCTGGGACTAAGTTGTAAGATTGGAGTATGCCCTGGCTCAAAATTCGATTTAGTCCACACAAAAAAATTATCCAGCGGCGTACTAGTTGCACACGAAAAATCTGGTGGGCACTTAATCAAAAAACATATAGGACAGACATATATTCAGTTAGCTGAAAGGCTTGAATGGGAACCGAATATACCAGCAGCGTCCACATTCAAAACTTTAGAGGAAGCAGAAGCGCTCGTTACTGAAAGCTTATCCACACATCATCACGAAATATCCAAATTTCTCAAAGGAAAAAAAGACAAGCATATCATTAGAGAACACTCGAGCAGCCCTGTGGGATTGAGCGTTATAAGAGGTAGCACAGAGTCAGTCCCCGTATATAAATTTATTCTGGTTTTAATAAAAAAACCAAAAATGCCAAATGGCTACCTTTTACTTACAGGATACCCAATATAAAAATGAACATACCATTAACTGAGCTTCAGCAATTTTTTGGCGCCTACTTTAATCAAGACTGGGTAGAGGATCACGCCTGCGCCGACGACGTCATTGATAGTTTTCTAATGGACTCGTCCACAGACGTGATCTGCACCGTAAGGAATGAGATTCTAGAATTGATTGACTCCTACACAAACGAATCAGAGTTCCAAGAAAACTTGCTGCACAAACAGTACTGTTTCTATTACTACCCAAATGAATGGGCATCAGGGCCGTTATGGCTCCACCATATAGTGGAAAAATTCGACACGCATTTACTTAAAAAATAAAATCCATCAGTACGCCGATCTCATTCAGCTACATCGATGTAACCAGCTACGGGGGCTGCTAGGCAGCCCCACGCGAGCAAGCTCGCTCGCCACAGGTTCAGCGACGCCCTTAAATCCCCGCCAACGCCAAATCCATCGCAAAATACGTAAATATCAAATCCGCCCCCGCCCGCTTGATCGACCCCAACGTCTCGCGCACCACCCGGTCCTCATCAATCGCCCCGGCCTGTGCGCCGAACTTGATCATCGCGTACTCACCGCTCACCTGGTACGCCGCCACCGGCAGGCGCGAGGCTTCGCGGATGTCGCGGATGATGTCGAGGTAGGCCCCGGCTGGCTTGACCATCAGCGCGTCGGCGCCTTCCTGTTCGTCCAGCAGCGATTCGCGCACGGCTTCGCGGCGGTTCATTGGGTTCATCTGGTAGCTTTTGCGGTCGCCCTTGAGCGCGCTGCCGCCGGCTTCGCGGAAGGGGCCGTAGAGGGCCGAGGCGAATTTGGTGGAGTAGGCCATGATTGGGATGTGGGTGAAGCCGGCGTCATCCAGGGCGCGGCGGATGGCCTGGACCTGGCCGTCCATCGCGGCGGACGGAGCGATCACGTCGGCGCCGGCGCGGGCGGCGGCCACGGCTTGTTTGCCGAGGTTGACCAGGGTCGCGTCGTTGTCGACATGGGCGCCGTGCATCACGCCGCAGTGGCCGTGGTCGGTGTATTCGCAGAAACAGGTGTCGGACATCACGATCATTTCCGGCACGGCGTCCTTGATGATCGAGGACATGCGCGAAACCAGGCCACGTTCTTTCCAGGTGTCGCTGCCGCTGGCGTCGAGGTGGTGGGACACACCGAAGGTCATCACCGACTTGATGCCAGCGCGGGCGTAACGCTCGATCTCACCGGCGAGTTTTTTCTCAGGAATGCGCAACACACCCGGCATGCTGGTGATGGGCACGAAGTCGTCGATTTCTTCTTCGACGAAAATCGGCAGTACCAAGTCGTTGAGGGTGAATTCGCTTTCCTGGAACAGGCCACGCAATTCCGGGGAGCGGCGCAGGCGACGTGGACGGGCTTGGGGGAACTGGCTGGTCATGGCAATCCTGAAAAATGGCTGAACACTTTGGGGCGAAAGCTTATGCCCCCAAGTCCCGGCAACACAAATGCCGAGGGGCCAATAGTGTATTGCCGGGTGCGTAACAATTCATTGATCTAAAGCTGTAGACGCCCTTCGATGCACAACGCTACGGCGCCGCCCACCCAGATTTCATCGCCCTGGCGCTCGATATGAATACGCCCCGCTCGCCCAATCGCCGTGCCTTGGCTGACCACGTAACGGCTGGGCGCCAGGCCCTCGGCGAGCAGCCATTGGGCCACGCCGGCATTCAAGCTGCCGGTGGCCGGGTCTTCGGCGGCGCCATCGCCAGCGACAAAAGCGCGCACTTCAAAGTGCGCGTCCACCGCATCACGCGTCGGATCACAGGGGGCGATCACCCCTACGGCCAGACCCAGCAGTTGCGCATAGTCCGGTTGCAACGCAAGCACCGCGTCACGATCAGCCAGCATCACCGCCAGCCAACCCGCACCATTGTCGACCCACTGGCTGCGCACAATCGCCTCGGGCGCCAGCTTCAAAGCCAGGCGCACGCGCTCCAGCAACGGCGCCTCCACGGGCCCTGCACGCAACAATGGCGGCGCGATAAACGCCAGTTGGTCACCCTGGCGACGAATACGCACCAAGCCGATTTCGCACTCCTGGATAATCTCCTCCCCACGTGGCACGCCGCCAGCCTGCAACCAGGCGTGGCAACTGCCCAAGGTCGGATGCCCGGCGAACGGCAGCTCTTTGAGGGTGGTGAAGATTCTTACCCGATAGTCAGCACGTGGGTCGCGCGGCGTCAGTAAAAACGTGGTTTCGCTGAGGTTGGTCCAATTGGCAAAGTCCGCCATCTGCTGGTCGGTGAAGCTATCGGCCCCCAGCACCACGGCCAAGGGGTTGCCTTTGAGCGGCACGCTGCTGAATACATCCAGTTGTTGAAAATCGAAAGTCGACATGCTTCAGCTCGGAATGTTCAGGCCACGGATCACCGCAGGACGTGCGACAAAGCCGTCCAACGCGCGCAGTACGTTAGGGAAATCGGTGATGCCTACCAGGTCACCGGACTCGTAGAACCCGATCAGGTTGCGAACCCACGGAAAGGTCGCAATGTCGGCGATGCTGTACTCGTCGCCCATGATCCAGGTGCGGCCCAACAGGCGCTTTTCCAGCACGCCCAGCAAGCGCCGCGATTCGGCGGCGTAGCGATCACGCGGGCGCTTGTCCTCATAAGCCTTGCCGGCGAATTTGTTGAAGAACCCCAGTTGGCCAAACATCGGGCCAATGCCGCCCATCTGGAACATCAACCATTGCAGGGTTTCATAGCGGGTGGCCGGGTCTTCGGAGAGCAACTGGCTGGTCTTTTCCGCCAGGTAAACGAGGATCGCGCCGGATTCGAACAGTGCCAGCGGCTGCCCGCTCGGGCCGTTGGGGTCGATAATCGCAGGGATCTTGTTGTTGGGGTTCAGGGACAGGAACTCGGGAGACAATTGGTCCTGGGTGTCGAAGCTGACCTTGTGCGCCTCGTAAGGCAGGCCCAGTTCTTCGAGCATGATCGACACCTTGACGCCGTTGGGCGTGGGTAGCGAATACAGCTGCAGGCGTTCTGGGTGCTGGGCGGGCCATTTGCTATTGATCGGGAAAGCGGCGAGTGCGTTCATCGAGAACCCCCTGGTCGGAAAGCCCCATCATAGTCATCTGCCTGCCGTCGTGCATGGGTCATCGTTGCGCAACATTTGCCGGCTAGTATCCCGCGTGGGCGAACCAAAGCGCCCGAATGCACTCTTAAAGAGCGCCCGAACAATGAATGGAGGCTGCTTGCTATATCGACAGGGAACACCGCAGGACGCTGATGCGTCACTGGGGCCGGGCTTGTCCGCCTTAACCCGACGCACGAAGACTCGAACCTATCATGACGATCAAGCCTCTGCGCCTTGTGCCACGACTCAAACGTTATTCCTACATGGTATTGCCGCTGCTGCTGGTCAGCGCTGCTATCGTCACCGCCCTGGACGCCCGTGAAAGCCGTGCGCAACCGGTCGATGGCGTGCAAACCCTGGTATTCCTGCGCCATGGTGAAAAACCCGCCGGTGGCCTGGGCCAACTCAATTGCCAGGGCCTGAACCGCGCCATGAACCTGGCGACCCTGTTGCCGGAAAAGTTCGGCAAAGCCAACTATGTGTTCGCTGCCAACCCGACACGCAACGTCGAGGAAGGCGAACTGGATAACTCCTACAGCTACATTCGCCCACTGATCACCATCAGCCCCAGCGCGATCAAGCTCGGCCTGCCGGTGAATATCGAGTTCTCAGCGAATGACACCAGTGCCCTGGCCGAAGAACTGGTCGAGGACAAGTACCGCAACGCGACCATCTACACGGCCTGGTCCCACGGTTACTTGCCGGAACTGATCAACAAAGTCGCCAGCGAAGCCGCTGGCGAAAAACACACCATTACCGATGATTGGTCTGGCAATGACTACGACTCCCTGTACGTGCTGACATTGACCTGGCACAACGGCAAGGCTTCGCTGCTCAGCCGCAACTACAAGCAAGGGCTGAATAACGGCGGGGAAAACTGCCCGGACCCGACCCAGGTCAGCGCAGATATCTGAAGCTTGGGCCGCAGGGGCGTATGATGCCAGGCTATCGACTCACCTGCGGATCCTCTCCATGCCCAACCTCGCTTCCACCCAGCCCAGCCGCGGCTGGGCGTTCTGGTGCAAACCTGCCCTATTTCTGTTGGTGGCCTGCATCGGCCTCTACTATGTGAAGTGGTCGCCCTACTACCTCAAGGCGTTTGTAGCGGCCGATAACCACAGCATTGGCGCCTCGATTCTCAATGACCAGCAAAGCTCGCCCCTGGAGGCAGCTCTCGCCTATGCCCAGGTGTATTTCCTGGCCATCTGGAAAGCCGCCGTACTGGCGGTGATCCTCGGCTCGTTACTGCAAGTGTTGATCCCCCGCGACTGGCTGCTGCGCCTGTTTGGCCGCGCCGGGCTGGGCTCGACCCTGCGCGGTGGGCTGTTCGCCCTGCCGGGGATGATGTGCAGTTGCTGCGCGGCCCCGGTGGCGGCGGGCATGCGCCGCCAGCAGGTGTCGGTCGGCGCGGCGCTGGCGTTCTGGATTGCCAACCCGGTATTGAACCCGGCCACCCTGGTGTTCATGGGCTTTGTGCTGGGCTGGGGTTTCACCGCGTTGCGGCTGGTGGCGGGGATTGTGCTGGTGGTGGGCGTGTCCCTGGTGGCACAGCGTATTGCGCGCCCGGACCACGTGCCGGAAGCCGCACTGGAAGCCGTTGCCGACGTCAGCACAGTGGAGTCGCAACCGTTCCTGAGCCGCTGGTTACGCACGCTGTGGCAGCTGTTCTGGAGCACTATCCCGGTGTATATCCTGGCGGTGCTGATCCTCGGCGCGGCACGGGTTTGGCTGTTCCCTCATGTGGACGGGGCGATGGCCGACAGCCTGGTGTGGCTGGTGCCGCTGGCGATTGTGGGCACGCTGTTTGTGATTCCGACAGCGGCAGAGATTCCCATCGTACAAACCATGATGGCCCTGGGCATGGGCACCGGCCCGGCCGTGGCCTTGCTGATGACCCTGCCGAGCGTGAGCCTGCCGTCGCTGTTGATGCTGCGCAAGGATTTCGATGCGCGGGTGCTGGTGACGGTGGCCGGGTTGACCATGCTGGTGGGGGTGGTGTGTGGGTTGATTGGGGCGGTGATTCTTTAGAGTTTCAGTGGGGCCGATGGCCTCATCGCAGCATAGGTATCTACACAACTTCGGTACGACGCTAAACCTGTGGCGAGGGAGCTTGCTCCCGCGACGGCCTGGCAGCCGACGCTGATCTAACTGACGCACCGCGATCCAACTGTGGGAGCTGGCTTGCCTGCGAAGACGGCTTGACAGTCAACACAGTTGGACCGTGTACATATCCATTCCTGCGGTAACGGCCACTTAGGGTTCCGCCCTGACGGCGGCTCACTTTGCAAAAGCCGGGATGCCGGCCCAGGCCAAAGTAAGCAAAACGCTCTTGCCCCACCACTCGGCACCTCGCCCAGGCTCGGTGTGCCCGTAATCCGCCAGTGATTTGGGGGTCGCCTAAGATCAAAAGCAGATCAAGATCAAGAGCGTCTCGCGTCGCATCGTGGTTACCGTCGGCTGCTACAGCCTACAAAGTTGTGTAGATACCTATGGCTATCGCGGGCAAGCCCTAATGCCAGTCAGTTAAGGTTTTTTGTAGGAGCGAGCTTTCTCGCGAAAAACTTACGGGCGCCGCGTTCATTCAGCGAGCACGCGTTATCGTTGACGTTTTTCGCGAGCAAGCTCGCTCCTACAGTAGGCGATGACCGCTTAACTGACTGGCATTGGGGCAAGCCCACTCCCACAGGGTTTTGTGTTACCTGTTAGAGCGACTCCAGGCAACCGGCGAGGTCATTGCCGAGTTTTTCCAGCACCTGCTCATAACCCTGGGCCGTCGCCGGGGTATAGCCACCCAACGCATCCAACTCCGCCAACTTCACCGGCAACCCGGCTACCAGGGTTTCGGCCAAGCGAGGTCGCAACGGCGGCTCGCTGAACACGCAAGTCTTGCCCACTTCCTGCAAACGCGCGCGCATCGCCGCTACGTGCTGCGCGCCCGGCTGCACTTCGGCGGCCACGCTGAACACGCCCGCATGCTTCAAGCCGTACGCCTCCTCGAAGTAATCAAAGGCTTCGTGGAACACGAAGTAAGGTTTGCCATCCACGCCCGCCAAACGCTGCTTCAGGCGCGCATCCAGCGCGTTCAGGCGTTCTTCGAAGGCTTTGGCATTGCTCTGATAACGCTCGGCATTGGCCGGGTCGGCGGCGCTGAGGTCGGCCGCCATCCGTGCGGCGATCACGCGCGCATTGACGGTCGACAGCCACAGGTGCGCATCGACGCTGCCTGGGCGGTGATCGTGGTCATGTTCGTCGGCTTCGTCGGCATGAGAATGGCTATCTTCGCCGAAGATGCGCAGTTTCATGCCTGGCAGATCCTGCACGGCCACCGTTGGCGCCGTACGGCCTTTAAGCACACGCGGCAAAAACGTTTCCATGTCGGGCCCGATCCAGTACAGCAGGTCCACCGACTGCACACGCCGTACGTCGGATGGGCGCAAAGCGAAGTTGTGCGGCGACGCCCCTGGCGGCAGCAATACCTCTGGAACAGCCACCCCGTCCTGCACGGCAGCGGCAATCAGCTGCAACGGCTTGATGCTCGTCAGCACCTTGACCTCGGCCTGAGCGGCACCCGCAACGAACAAACTGGTGACAAATACGACAAAAACGGGAAAAAGTCGGGACACGATGACCACTCGATGGCGTAGGAACGGGTAACATAATAACGTCTCTATCAAATATCTGTCGCCGCTCATGCCTAAAACACCGCTTGCCAGCCGTCCCCACGACCACTCTCACTGCGTGCACACCGCATTGTCAGAGGCCGACACCCTGTGCGCAAAGAAAGGCTTGCGCCTGACCGCCTTGCGTCGCCGGGTGCTGGAGCTGGTGTGGCAGAGCCATAAGCCTTTGGGCGCTTACGATATTCTTGGCGTCCTCAGCGAGCAGGACGGCCGCCGCGCCGCACCGCCTACCGTTTACCGTGCACTGGATTTCCTGCTGGAAAATGGCCTGGTGCACCGTATCGCCTCGCTCAACGCCTTTGTCGGTTGCAACCACCCGGAGCACGCGCATCAGGGCCAGTTCCTGATCTGCCGCGAGTGCCACGCCGCCATCGAGCTTGAGCAAAAAAGCATCAGCGACGCCATTGTCAAAAGCGCTGCCGACGTCGGCTTCAAGGTCGAGGGGCAAACGGTCGAAGTGGTCGGCCTGTGCGCAGGCTGCCAGGGGGTTTGATGAGCAATGCGTTAATCCGCCTGGAGCAGGTCGGGGTCACGTTCGCCGGGCAAAACGTGCTGGAAAACATCGCACTGAGCGTGGAGCCGGGGCAAATCGTCACTTTGATCGGCCCCAACGGCGCTGGCAAGACCACCCTGGTGCGCGCCGTGCTCGGGCTGCTCAAGCCCCACAGCGGCACGGTTTGGCGCAAGCCCAAGCTGCGCGTGGGCTATATGCCGCAAAAGCTGCATGTAGACCCGACGTTGCCGCTCTCCGTCTTGCGCTTTCTGCGCCTGGTGCCCGGCGTAGACCGCGCCCGCGCCCAGGCTGCGCTTAAGGAAGTCGGCGCCGAACACGTCATCGACAACCCGGTGCAAAGCATCTCCGGCGGCGAAATGCAGCGCGTGCTGCTGGCCCGCGCCTTGCTGCGCGAGCCCGAGTTGCTGGTACTCGATGAGCCCGTGCAAGGTGTCGATGTCGCTGGCCAGGCCGAGCTGTACAGCCTGATCACCCGCCTGCGCGACCGCCATGGTTGCGGCGTGCTGATGGTCTCCCACGACTTGCACTTGGTCATGAGCACCACCGACCAAGTGGTCTGCCTCAACCGCCACGTGTGCTGCTCGGGCCACCCGGAACAGGTCAGTGGCGACCCGGCGTTCGTGGAGCTGTTCGGCAAGAACGCCCAGAGCCTGGCTATCTATCATCACCACCACGACCACGCCCATGACCTGCATGGCGCCGTCGTCGATACCCCCCACGTTCATGGAGATAGCTGCAAGCATGGCTGATTTTCTGCTCTACGCCCTGCTGGCAGGCTTGGCTTTGGCTCTGGTGGCGGGCCCATTGGGCTCGTTTGTGGTCTGGCGGCGCATGGCCTATTTCGGCGACACCTTGTCCCATGCCGCCTTGCTGGGCGTGGCCATGGGCTTTCTGCTGGATGTAAGCCCGGCCATCGCCGTGACCGTCGGCTGCCTGCTGCTAGCGGTGCTGCTGGTGACCCTGCAGCAACGCCAGCCACTGGCTTCCGACACACTGCTGGGCATCCTTGCGCCCAGTACCTTGTCCCTGGGCCTGGTGGTGCTGAGCTTCATGCATGAAGTGCGCATCGACCTGATGGCCTACCTGTTTGGTGACCTGCTGGCAATCAGCCCGACCGACCTGGCCTGGATACTCGGCGGCAGCGCTGCGGTGCTGGTGTTGCTGGTGACCCTGTGGCGCCCGTTGCTGGCGATCACCGTGCATGAAGAATTGGCCAAGGTAGAGGGCTTGCCCGTCGCAGGCCTGCGTATGGCGCTGATGTTGCTCATCGCCGTGGTGATTGCTGTCGCGATGAAGATTGTCGGCGTATTGTTGATCACGTCGCTGCTGATCATTCCAGCCGCCGCCGCCCAACGTCACGCTCGCTCTCCGGAGCAGATGGCGATTGGCGCCAGCCTCCTGGGGATGCTTGCAGTGTGTGGTGGCCTGGCGCTGTCCTGGTTCAAGGACACACCGGCCGGGCCGTCGATTGTGGTTACGGCGGCCGCCCTGTTTCTGCTGAGTTTTGTCCTGCCCCGTCGAGGGGTGTAGACTTGCTCGCTTTTTGCGCAAATAGAGAGTCGCAGGAATGAAGCCGTTCACCTCCCGTTATCTGCTCCTTGCCGCATTTTCACTGCTGCTGGGCGCCTGCCAAAGTACGCCGCCCGCTGCCCCCCAGGCTCCGGATCCGCGGGCTGCGGCCATCGCGCAGCTGGAACAAAACCTGGCCAGCAGCGAATTGGCCACCGCCGAAGACCAGTTGGCCGCACTGCAGGCCCAATCGCCCAATGACCCGGCACTTGAGGCCTACCAGCGTCAATTGGCCGAAGCCTACTTGCAGCGCAGCCAGATCGTGTTGCAAAAGGGCGATGTCAACGCGGCCGCCACGGCCCTGAGCCGTGCCCGCGCCTTGATGCCCAAGGCCCCTGCGCTGACTGGTGGCGTCAACAGCGCCATCAGCCATGCACGCAAAGCCGAATTGGACCAGGCAGAAGCCGCGTTGAAAGCCGCTGAAGCCAAGCCTGCCGCCAAGGTCATCGACCCGGCAGCACCGAGCACCACCGTGGCGCTGAACCTCGCGGATGTCGAAGACATGCGTCATCAGTTGGACGCGATCGCCACCGACGTGGTGAATTATCAGTGCGATGTCAGCATCCAGGTGCCACGCACCCAGGATTACCCGTGGCTGGCCACGTTACTGACCAAGCGGGTGAAGCGGATTGATTCGGGATATGACCTGAAGATTCACCGGCAAATCCTGAAACACATTCCGGCGCAGGTTGTGCTGATTCCGCGCAAGGCGGACTAAAAGCATCGCAGGCAAGCCACCTCCCACATTTGAACGGTGTGGGAGCTGGCTTGCCTGCGATGACGATCTAACAAACAACCGATAAGTTAAGCCGGAATCGCCTTGGATTTCGGCTCACGCTCCCACACCCGATGCTGGGCAATCGCCGCAAAAAACGCTTTGAACGCCTTGGCATCCGCGCCCACGATTAACCCCGCATCCGCTTCCAGCTTCAGCAGGTCCAGCAACGGCTTCACATCACTGGCTACCGCAATCGCCTTCAGGTGTTTGTAGGCTTCCAGTACATAATGCAACGCCACACCATCACCGCTCAGCGCCTTCACGGACTCTTTGCCACCCGGGATAAACACTGCGTCGAAGGCAATGGACGGCATGCCTTCCATCGAGGCGTCGACCGGCAGCGTCTTGCCCTGCGCAGTGGTCACAGGCGCCGAAGTAGGCCCCAGCAACTTGGCATGGGCGCCTTCAGCTTCCAGCGCGGCTTTTAGCGCGTCAATGGCCGCACCATCAACGCCGTTGGCTGCCAGAATCGCCACTTTGCGCGTTTTAATATCGCCCGATAGTAAATTCACCTGGCTCAAGGCTGGCGATTCTTTCAGCGACGTTTCACGGGCAGGCACCGTGCCCTTGGTCGGCGCCGGCAAGCCCAAATTCTGCGCAACGCGCTTGGCCAGCTGCAGGTCGATATTGGCCAGGATCTCGTTGACCTGGCGCGCACGGATGAACTCGCGCTCCACCTTGCCCAGCTCAAAGCTGTAGGCCGCGATAATGTGCTCTTTCTCGTGGTGGCTCATGCTGTTGTAGAACAGCGTCGCCTGGGAGAAATGGTCACCGAAGGATTCGCTGCGCTCACGCACCTTGTTGGCATCGACGCGCTCGTAGTAGGACTCAAAACCACCATCGGTAGGACCAGCAGGGGTTTCTTTCGGCCAACCCCCATCAATGGAGTTTGGTTCGTAGGACGCACGACCCTTATCAATCACGGTGCGATGCTGAGCGTCGCGCTGGCCGTTATGGAAAGGCACGACAGGCCGGTTGATTGGAATCTCATGAAAATTCGGCCCACCCAGTCGGCTGATCTGGGTATCGGTGTAGGAAAACAGACGGCCTTGCAGCAACGGGTCGTTGGTGAAGTCGATGCCCGGCACGATGTGACCCGGGCAAAACGCAACCTGCTCGACTTCAGCGAAGAAGTTGTCGGGGTTACGGTTGAGCACCATTTTGCCCAGCGGCGTGATCGGTACCAGTTCTTCTGGAATGATCTTGGTCGGGTCGAGCAAGTCGAAATCAAACGTGTGCTCGTCTTCTTCGGCCACGATCTGCACGCCCAGCTCCCACTCGGGGTAATCGCCGCTTTCAATCGCCTCCCACAGGTCACGACGGTGGTAGTCCGTATCTTTACCGGCCAGCTTTTGCGCTTCGTCCCATACCAGGGAGCAGGTGCCGACTTTTGGACGCCAGTGGAATTTCACGAAGCTGGACTTACCTTCGGTATTGATCAACCGGAAGGTATGTACCCCAAAGCCCTGCATGGCGCGCAGGCTTTTTGGAATGGCGCGGTCGGACATGGCCCAGATCACCATGTGCGCGGATTCCGGTTGCAGCGAGACAAAGTCCCAGAAGGTATCGTGGGCCGAACCGCCGGTAGGAATCTCGTTATGAGGCTCGGGTTTCACCGCGTGGACGAAGTCAGGAAATTTGATCGCATCCTGGATGAAGAACACCGGCATGTTGTTGCCCACCAGGTCGAAGTTGCCTTCCTCGGTGAAGAACTTCACGGCAAAACCGCGCACATCACGCACGGTGTCGCCGGAACCACGCGGGCCCTGCACCGTGGAAAAACGCGCGAATACTGGGGTTTTATGCTCAGGCGTGCGCAGGAAACCTGCCTTGGTCAGCGTCGAATGGTCGCCGTAACTCTGGAAATAGCCATGGGCGCCCGTACCACGGGCATGCACGATGCGCTCCGGGATGCGCTCATGGTCGAAGTGCGTGATCTTTTCACGCATGATGAAGTCTTCGAGCAGCGACGGGCCGCGCGCGCCGACTTTCAAGCTGTTCTGGTTATCGGAAATCTTCACGCCTTGGTTGGTGCGCAGGGCCTGGCCAGTCGCGTCAGAGCGGAATTCTTCCAGGGCCTGCAACTTGGCGTTGGTGTTGCCACGGTCCAGGGTATCGGTACCCGCAAGTTCACTCTTGGGCGGGGTGGCTGGCTTCTTGGTACTCATCAGTCAAAACTCCTTATTCAAAGTGGCCAGAGCGGTCCCCGGCTCGTTTGAGCAAAACCCCAGGCACGGCACCTGGGAAATCGAGTTGCTTAAGTAGTGACTGACGCGGTTTTGCACCGTTCCTTTTTTATGACCTTTGATCGCGTTATTGCCAAATGACTGGATGAATACGAAATAAATGCTAAGAAACGCTATACGGACAGGCTAAAATGCGCGCCCGGCTAACCGCTGATCCCTTTTCAATGCGCCCCACAAGGTTCGCTACGTGATCGAGTTTCAAAACGTCCATAAAACCTACCGCGTCGCCGGTAAGGATATCCCCGCCCTGCACCCCACCAGCCTGCGCGTCGAGAACGGCCAGGTGTTTGGCCTGATTGGCCACTCGGGTGCCGGTAAAAGCACCCTGCTGCGCCTGATCAACCGCCTGGAAGAGCCCAGTGGTGGCCAGATCAAGGTGGATGGCGAAGAAGTCACTGCGCTGGACGCCAACGGCCTGCGGCGCTTTCGCCAGCAGGTCGGCATGATCTTCCAGCACTTCAACTTGCTGGCGTCCAAGACCGTGGCCGACAACGTCGCGCTGCCGCTGACGCTCGCCGGCGAACTGTCGCGCAAGGAAATCGACCAGCGTGTGGCTGAGCTGCTCGCCCGCGTCGGCTTGTCGGACCACGCCAAGAAGTACCCGGCGCAGTTGTCCGGCGGCCAGAAACAGCGCGTCGGCATCGCCCGAGCCCTGGCGACCAAGCCAAAAATCCTGCTGTGCGACGAAGCCACCAGCGCCCTCGACCCGCAAACCACGGCGTCGGTCCTGCAACTGCTGGCCGAGATCAACCGCGAGCTGAACCTGACCATCGTGTTGATCACCCATGAAATGGACGTGATCCGCCGCGTATGCGACCAGGTCGCGGTGATGGACGCCGGGGTGATCGTCGAGCAAGGCTCGGTGGCCGACGTGTTCCTGCACCCCAAGCACCCGACCACCAAACGCTTTGTACAAGAAGCCGAACAGGTGGACGAAGGCGAGCAGCGCGACGACTTTGCCCATGTGCCAGGCCGTATCGTGCGCCTGACGTTCCAAGGGGACGCGACCTACGCGCCACTGCTGGGGACCGTCGCACGGGAAACCGGGGTGGACTACAGCATCCTTGCCGGTCGTATCGACCGCATCAAAGACATCCCTTACGGGCAACTGACCCTCGCCGTCACCGGCGGTGACATGGACGCTGCGTTTGCACGCTTCACCGCCGCCGACGTTCACATGGAGGTCCTGCGCTGATGGACGTTTTCCTGAGCTTCTTCGCCAATATCGACTGGTCTGAAATCTGGCTCGCCACCGGCGATACCATGACCATGCTGTTCGGCTCGCTGTTCTTCACCGTGCTGCTGGGCCTGCCCCTGGGCGTGCTGTTGTTCCTGACCAGCCCGCGCCAGCTGTTCGAACAAAAAGGCCTGTACGCGCTGCTGTCGCTGATCGTGAATATCTTGCGCTCGCTACCGTTCATCATCCTGCTGATCGTGATGATTCCATTCACGGTACTGATCACCGGCACGTCGCTGGGTGTCGCCGGCGCGATCCCACCGCTGGTCGTCGGCGCCACGCCATTCTTTGCGCGCCTGGTGGAAACAGCCCTGCGCGAAGTGGACCGTGGCATCATCGAAGCCACCCAGGCCATGGGTGCTACCACCCGCCAGATCATCACCAACGCCCTGTTGCCCGAAGCCCGCCCTGGCATCTTCGCAGCGATTACGGTGACGGCGATTACACTGGTTTCCTACACCGCAATGGCGGGTGTGGTCGGTGCTGGCGGCCTGGGCGACCTGGCAATCCGTTTTGGCTACCAGCGCTTCCAGACCGATGTGATGGTGGTCACCGTGGTGATGCTGTTGATTCTTGTGCAAATTCTGCAAACCGTCGGCGACCGGCTGGTGGTGCATTTTTCTCGTAAATAACGGCCATTGCCGGCACACAGCCGGCAGATGCCCGAACAAGGAGCTTGCTGGATGAAAAAACTACTGGTTGCTTTCGCCGCCGTGGCTGCGTTTTCCGCCCACGCCGAGACCATTACGGTCGCTGCTTCGCCGGTGCCTCACGCCGAAATCCTCGAATTCGTGAAGCCTGCCCTGGCCAAAGAAGGCGTGGACCTGAACGTCAAAGTCTTCACCGACTACGTGCAGCCGAACGTACAGGTGGCTGAAAAGCGCCTGGATGCCAACTTCTTCCAGCACCAGCCGTACCTGGATGAATTCAACAAGGCCAAAGGCACTCACCTGGTGAGCGTCGGCGCGGTGCACCTGGAGCCTCTGGGCGCTTACTCCAGCAAGTACAAAAAATTGGCCGACCTGCCTGACGGCGCCAACGTGGTGATTCCGAACGACGCCACCAACGGTGGTCGTGCGCTGTTACTGCTGGCCAAGAACGGCCTGATCACCCTGAAGGACCCGACCAACATCCTGTCGACCATCAAGGACATCACCGGCAACGATAAAAACCTGAAATTCCGCGAACTGGAAGCCGCCACCCTGCCGCGCGTGCTGACCCAGGTCGACCTGGCGCTGATCAACACCAACTACGCCCTGGAAGCCAAGCTGGACCCATCCAAGGATGCCCTGGTGATCGAAGGCAGCGATTCGCCTTACGTGAACATCCTGGTAACCCGCGAAGACAACAAGGATGCGGACGCGGTGAAGAAGCTGGTCGCAGCTCTGCACACGCCTGAAGTGAAGAAATTCATCGAAGAGAAGTACAAAGGCGCGATCAAGCCGGCGTTCTGATCTCTCCTGATCTGATCGTTCCCACGCTCCGCGTGGGAACGCCTCTTGTGACGCTCTGCGTCACGCTTGGGGACGCAGAGCGTCCCTAACTGCATTCCCACGCAGAGCGTTGGAACGATCATCAGGTGCTCACTTGCGCTGTAGCAACCCCGGCAACTGCGCCACCAGCTTCTGGTTGTTCAACGGCGCACGAATAAACCCACGCTGCGTCCCATCCGGGCCGATCAGTGCCAGGTTACCGCTGTGGTCGACGGTGTAGTTCGGCTTGCTGGTATCCGCCGGAATGAAGGGAATGCTCACCGCATTCGAAACCTTCTGCACATCCTCCACATTCGCGCCAGTCAGGCCTTGGAACTGCGGATCAAAGTAACCCAGATACTGCTTGAGCTGCGCCGGAGTATCGCGGTGCGGATCGACGCTGACCAGGATCACCTGCAACTTATCCACAGCCTCTTGGGGCAGCTCGCTCTTGATCTGGCGAAGCTGGGCGAGGGTGGTTGGGCAGATATCCGGGCAGAAGGTGTAGCCAAAAAACAGCAGGCTCCACTTGCCCTTCAACTCGTTGACCACCACCGGCTGGCCTTCCTGATTGGTCATGGTCACCGCTGGCAACTGGCGGCTTTGCGGCAGCAGAATGATGCCGGCGTCGATCAGCGCAGTGGGGTCGCCCTGGCCTTTGCCCGAGAGCACTTTGTTGACGGTCAGGCCCATGATCAACGCCACCAGGGCCACGAGGATGAAGACGGTTTTTTGAGTTCGAGTCATAGGTTCAACAATAAGTAGTGGTCTACGAGCAGGGCGATAAACAGCAGCAGCAAGTACCAGATAGAGTACTTGAACGTGTTGATCGCCGCGTGCGGCTGGCTGCCACGGTACAACACCCAGGCCCATTGCAGAAAGCGCGCCCCCAACACCAGCGCACAGGCCAGGTAGAGCAGCCCGCTCATGTGGATAACGTAGGGCATCAGGCTCACCGCCAGCAGGGCGAAGGTGTACAGCAGGATATGCACCTTGGTGTAGTGCTCGCCATGGGTGACCGGCAGCATCGGGATGTCGGCCTTGGCGTATTCCTCTTTGCGGTGAATGGCCAGGGCCCAGAAGTGTGGCGGGGTCCAGGCGAAGATGATCAGCACTAGCAGCAAGGGTTCGGCACCCACATGCCCGGTGACAGCCACCCAGCCCAGCAGCGGCGGCGCCGCACCGGCCAGACCGCCGATGACGATATTCTGCGGAGTCGCCCGCTTGAGAAAGCCGGTGTAGATCACCGCATAACCCAGCAGCGAAGCCAAGGTCAGCCAGGCCGCCAGCGGGTTGGTGAACGCCAGCAGCAGGGCCAACCCTGCAATCGCCAGGAACAACGCAAACGCTAACGCCGCCATCGGCGAGACACGCCCCTCAGCCATCGGCCGCTTGTGAGTGCGCGCCATCACGGCATCAATCCGTCGATCCACCACATGATTGACCGCCGCCGCGCCGCCGGCACACAGGGCAATGCCGAGGTTGCCGAACACCAGCACTGTCCAGGGCACCCCGGCGCGGGTGGCGAGGAACATGCCCACCAGCGAGGTGATCAGCATCAGCACCACCACTTTGGGCTTGGTCAGCTCCAGATAGTCACGCCAGATCGCCCGGTCGCGACGTGCGCCGATCACGGTCGCCATGGCAGTTCTCCTTTAAGGGTGATCAGGCCCGACACCTGTTTGCGCGGGATAAAACGCCAACCGAACAGACGCGGGTGACGCACCCGAACCAGGCTGGTGCGCGCGTGATAATTGACCAGCACCAGCGTCAACAACAACGTTGCCCCGCCAGCGTTGTGCGCGACCGCCACCGGTAACGGCAGGCCGAACGCCACATTGCTCAGCCCCAGGCAGATCTGCGCGGCCAGGGCGATCAACAGCAGACCGGCCAGGCGCGTCATCCCCACTGCCCGCAGTTGCCAGGCCAAACCGAGCAGCACCAGCGTGACCAGCACGGCGCCGATGCGATGCGTCAGGTGGATGGCAGTGCGCGCTTCGCTGTCGAGCTGGCCCCCCAGGTAATTGGGGCCGATGTGCTGGGTCAGGTGAAAACCATTGGCGAAGTCCGCTGCCGGCCACCACTGGCCATGGCAGGTGGGCAAATCGACACAGGCCACTGCCGCGTAGTTGGAACTGACCCAGCCGCCCAGGGCGATCTGCCCGATCACCAGCACCAGGCCCGCCGTCGCCCAATATTGCAGGCGCTTGGGCACGACCAGCGCCGGCAGTACGCCGGACAGCCGCAGGGTCAGCAGAAACAGCAGGCTCAAGGTCGCAAAGCCGCCCAACAGGTGCCCGGTGACCACTTGCGGCCAGAGCTTCAAGGTCACGGTCCACATGCCAAACGCCGCCTGGGCCAACACCACCGTCAGCAGGAACAGCGGCAGCTTCACTGGCTGGCCCGGATCACGCCGATGACGCCACGAACGCGCCGCCAGCAGCGCGATCAAGAGGCCCAGGCTGCCAGCGAAGTAGCGATGGGTCATCTCGGCCCAGCCTTTGTCGGCCTCCACCGGCGTGTCGGGAAAGTGCAACTCGGCATGGGCCAGTTGGGCTTCGCTTTGGGGCACGCTGATAAAGCCGTAGCAACCCGGCCAGTCCGGGCAGCCGAGGCCGGCGTGGGTCAGGCGGGTATAGGCGCCGAGCAGCACGACAAGCAACGCCAGTAAGGTGGCAAACAGCGCGAGGCGAAATCCAGGCTTGGCCATGACGGTGCCCTTATCCGATGTTCGACAGTTTCAGCAGCAAGCGCAGGTCGTTGAGCAAGTCCTTGCCCTTGACCTTGGCGTCATAGCGCAGCACCAGATTGCCGTGGGGGTCGACGATCCACAGTTGTGCCTCACCAGGCGCGGCAGCGTTCCTGGCAAAGGTCGACACATCCAGCGGGTAGCGCTGCAGCTGTGGATATTCAGCCTTGAGCTTGGCCTCGTATTCGCGGCTCAAAGGTTGCGCGCCGGCCAGGGCATGGCTGGCACGAGACGCATCACGGCCAAGGCTGATCTGCAGCTGGCGCGCCAGGTACACCAGTTGCTGGCACTCGGCAGCGCAGGCGGCGGGGGCGGTGACCAGCAGTTGCCAACGCTGTTCATCGGCCTGCACACCAATGTCGGCGCGGGTCTGGCCGTTGCCGATCAGTTCGCCGTGGTAGCTGCGGCTGTCCGGCACCCAGAACTGCAATTTGTACATAAAGGTGGCCAGCGCCATCGGGCCGATCACCATCATCAGGATCAAAATCAGCTGCCAGCGACCCTTGCGCCGATCAAGCGTGTCAGATGTGCTGGGTGGATTCATGGCCGCTCCCATGGGGCTTCTCCTTTTTGTTATGCCATCCGAGGTAGAGGTAAAGCGCCAGCAACGCCACGGCCATGGCGAACCATTGCACGGCGTAGGCCAGGTGTTTTTCCGGGCCCATGGCGACCACGGGCCAGCTGGTTTCGTAGGTATCGGGGCCCGCTTCGGCACGCAGCTCATAGGCAAAACCGCTGCGCCCCAGTTCGTCCCACAGCGCGTCGGGGTGCAGTGCGGTAAGCAGGCGCGGCCATTGCGTGCTGGCCGGGTCGGCATGCAGTTGGAAGGTCTCGCCGGGGGTGACGTACACCCAGGCGTCGAGGTTCAGCGTCTGTTCAGGGGTAGTAAAGGCGGGCGCGATACGCCGGTCTGGCCAAGGCAGCCAGCCACGATTGAGCAACAGCCACAGGCCGCTGGCCTGATCATGAAAAGGCTGCAGCAGCTCGACACCGGCCTTGCCGTCACGCATGCGGTTATCCAGCAATACGCTGTGTTCACCATCCAGTTGCCCGCGAAGGTGAACGCGACGGAAGGCTGGATCAGCCATGTCATTGAGCTGCGCACTGCTGACCGGCTCGGCGGCGCGGCGCTCGGCATAACGGTCTACCAGCAGTTGCTTTTCGTGCCCACGGGCCAGTTGCCAAAACCCCAGGCCGACCATCAATGGCAGCAACACCAGCACCACCAGCGTCGGCGCGATGCCCGGACGAAAGCGCTGCAGGGCACTGGCTATACTCGATCTCATCGCCCCTCTCCCAATAAGCCCGGAGCCAGACCATGCTCAAAGCCGCCATTGCCCTGATGCTGATCGCGACCGTCGTGAGCCTGTTCAGTGGCTTGTTCTTCCTGGTCAAGGACGAGGGCAACTCCAACCGCCTCGTCACCGCCTTGACCGTGCGTGTCACGCTGGCCGTGATCACCGTGGGCTTGATCGCCTGGGGCTTTTTCAGCGGCCAACTGGTCTCTCATGCGCCGTGGTAAGCGGCGTCACAGCACATAGACAAAGAAAAACAGCCCGATCCACACCACGTCCACAAAGTGCCAATACCAACTGGCCGCCTCGAAACCGAACTGGTGCTCGGCATTGAAATGCCCACGCAGGATGCGCATCAGCATCACAAACAAAATAATGGTGCCGATGGTCACGTGGGCGCCGTGAAAGCCCGTGAGCATGAAGAACGTCGCGCCGTACACGCCTGAGCCCAGGGTAAGGCCCAACTCTTTATAGGCGTGGATGTATTCCTCAGCCTGGAACCCAAGAAACGCCAGGCCCAGCAGCACGGTGATCGCCAGCCAGAGTTTCAGCGCGCCGCGATGGCCTTTGCGCAGGGCATGGTGGGCGATGGTGATGGTCACGCTGGAGCTCACCAGCAGGATGGTGTTGACCAACGGCAGGCCCCAGGGGCTGATGGTGCCTTTGGGCGCTGGGTAGAGCTTGGGGTCGGGGTTGTTCAGCAGGGGCCAGGCAAACTCAAAGTTCGGCCACAGCATATGGGCAATGCCCTTGGGGCCCTCGCCCGCCAACCAAGGCCCAGCCCAGACGCGCACGTAGAACAGCGCACCAAAAAAGGCGATGAAGAACATCACCTCCGAAAAGATGAACCAGGTCATGCCCCAGCGGAACGAGCGGTCCATCTGCGCGCTGTACAGCCCGGCACGACTTTCCTTGATCACCGCGCCAAACCAGCCAAACAGCATGTAGGCCAGCAGCAAACCGCCGACGAAAAAGATCCACGGCCCGTGGGATTCGGCCCGCGCGGCCTTCAAGTCGTTGAACCACACGGCCAGGCCATACACGGTGACCAGCAGGCCAATCGTGGCAATTATCGGCCATTTGCTTTGCGCCGGTACGTAGTACGTATCATGATTCGACATGTATTCGCTCTCCTGATTGAGGGGGCAAACAGTAGCTAGCCCCCGGTCCTGACGGCCACGGGCGGCTGGCGCGCAGTGATATCGAACAGCGTGTACGCCAGGGTCAAATGCTTCACATCCTTGGGCATCGCGCGATCGACGATGAAACGTACGGGCATCTCAATGCGCTCACCGGGCTGCAACACTTGCTGGGTGAAGCAAAAGCATTCGGTCTTGTGGAAGTACATCGCCGCCTCGGCCGGGGAAATGCTGGGTATCGCCTGGGCGGTCATCGGCTTATCGGTGGGGTTGTAGGCCACGAACAGCATCTCGTTGACTGCTCCGGGGTTGACCACAATCTCGTCAGCCTTGGAATGAAACTCCCAGACCATGTCGATGGCGTTGGTGGACAGAAACTGCACGCGCACCTGGCGCGAGGGGTCGACCATTTGCTCGCCCTCGTACTGGCCGGCGGTCTTGCCGTTGATGCCGAACGCCTTGCACATCACGTCATAGATCGGCACCAGGGCGAAGCCGAAGGCGAACATCGCCAACACCAAAATCAGCAGGCGGGTGACCAGGCGCTTGAGCGGTACGGAGTCAGCCATGGCGCCCACCTGGCTTTGGACTTTCTGTGGGAGCTGGCTTGCCTGCGATGAGGACCTCAAAGTCGGGAGATTCAGCGCCTGACATACCGCCATCGCGGGCAAGCCCGCTCCCACAGGAGGAGTATAGGGAGGGCTTCATTTGACCTCCGGCGGCGTGGTGAAGGTGTGATACGGCGCGGGCGAGGGCACGCTCCATTCCAGGCCCTCGGCGCCATCCCACGGCTTGGCCGGCGCAGGCGGGCCGCCACGGATGCACTTGATGACAATGAACAGGAAGAAGATCTGCGTGGCGCCGAACATGAAGGCACCGATGGACGAGACCATGTTGAAGTCAGCGAACTGCAGGTTGTAGTCCGGCACCCGACGCGGCATACCGGCCAGCCCCACGAAGTGCATGGGGAAGAACGCCATGTTCATGCCCACGAAAGACAACCAGAAGTGCAGCTTGCCCAGGGTTTCGTCGTACATGTGGCCGGTCCATTTCGGCAGCCAGTAGTAGGCCGAGGCGAAGATTCCGAAGATCGCGCCGGGCACCAGTACGTAATGGAAATGCGCCACCACAAAGTAGGTGTCGTGGTACTGGAAGTCCGCCGGGGCAATCGCCAGCATCAGCCCGGAGAAGCCGCCAATGGTAAACAGGATCACAAAGGCCACCGCAAACAACATCGGCGTCTCGAACGTCAGTGAGCCTTGCCACATGGTGCTGACCCAGTTGAATACCTTCACCCCCGTGGGTACGGCGATCAGCAGGGTGGCGTACATGAAGAACAGCTCACCCACCAGCGGAATGCCCACCACGAACATATGGTGTGCCCACACGATGAATGACAGGAACGCGATGCTCGCGGTGGCGTAGACCATCGAGGTGTAACCGAACAGCGGCTTGCGCGAGAAGGTCGGGATGATCGAGCTGACCGCGCCAAAGGCCGGCAGGATCATGATGTACACCTCGGGATGCCCGAAGAACCAGAACACATGCTGGAACAGCACCGGATCGCCACCACCGGCCGCGCTGAAGAAGCTGGTGCCGAAGTGGATATCCATCAGCATCATGGTCACGCAGCCCGCCAGTACCGGCATCACCGCGATCAGCAGGAACGCGGTGATCAGCCAGGTCCACACGAACAGCGGCATTTTCATCAGGGTCATGCCCGGCGCGCGCAGGTTGAGGATGGTGGCGACCACGTTGATCGCGCCCATGATCGAACTGATGCCCATCAGGTGGATGGCAAAGATAAAGAACGTCACGCTTTCCGGCGCATAGGTGGTGGAGAGCGGGGCGTAAAAGGTCCAGCCGAAGTTCGGCCCACCGCCGGGCGTGAACAAGGTAGACACCAACAGCAGAAACGCCGCCGGCAGCAGCCAGAAACTGAAATTGTTCATGCGCGGCAGGGCCATGTCCGGCGCGCCGATCATCAGCGGGATCATCCAGTTGGCCAGGCCGACGAACGCCGGCATCACTGCGCCGAACACCATGATCAGGCCGTGCATGGTGGTCATCTGGTTGAAGAACGCCGGCTGCACAATCTGCAGGCCCGGCTGGAACAGCTCGGCGCGGATCACCATGGCGAACGAGCCACCGAGCAGGAACATGGTGAAGGCGAACCACAGGTACATGGTGCCGATGTCTTTGTGGTTGGTGGTCAGCACCCAGCGCATCAGACCCTTGGCGGGGCCGTGGGCATGGTCGGCATGACCATGGTCGATCACAGTGCTCATGGCCGTTCTCCTGCAAGCGAGTGAGCGGGGCGATTCAGGGCATTGGCAATGAAAGTAGTCATTTGCTTTGGGCCTGTTTCAGAGCCAGCACGTCTTTGGGCGTGACCATGTCGCCTTTGTTATTACCCCAGGCGTTACGCTCATAGGTCACCACAGCGGCGATATCCACTTCCGAGAGCTGCTTGCCGAAAGCTGCCATCGCGGTGCCGGGCTTGCCGTGATACACGATGCTCAGATGGTCTTTGGCCGGCCCCGTGGCGATTTTCGAGCCCTTGAGCGCCGGGAACATCGGTGGCAAGCCTTGGCCCTCGGCTTGGTGACAGGCCACGCAGGTGGTGTGATAGACCTTGTCGCCACGAGCCACCAGTTCGTCCAGTGTCCACTCCTTGGAGGTCAGTTCCTTGAGCTTGGCCGCCTCCTCCTTGCGCTCGCCCAGCCAGGTGTCGTAGTCAGCCTTGGACTTGACCTCAACCACGATGGGCATGAAGCCATGGTCCTTGCCACACAGTTCGGCGCACTGGCCACGATAGATGCCGGGCTTCTCGACGCGGGTCCAGGCCTCGTTGACGAAGCCGGGGATGGCGTCGCGCTTGACCGCGAAGGCCGGTACCCACCATGAGTGGATCACATCGGCGGCGGTCACCAGAAAGCGCACCTTGGCACCCACCGGCAATACCAGCGGCTGGTCGACTTCCAACAGGTAGTGTTCACCCTTGGTAGCCTGGTTATGGATCTGCTCGGCGGGCGTGGCCAGGTTGCTGAAGAACTCCACATCCTGCCCCAGGTATTTGTAATGCCACTTCCACTGATAGCCGGTGACCTGGATATCGATATCCGATTCACTGCTGTCGTAGATGTTGATCAGGGTCTTGGTGGCCGGAATGGCCATGGCCACCAGAATCAGCAAGGGCACCACGGTCCAGAGGATTTCCACGGTGGTGCTTTCGTGGAACTTGGCCGCTACCTGGCCCGTAGACCGGCGGTGCAGGATCATTGACCAGAACATCGCGCCAAACACGACGATGCCGATCACCACACAAATCCAGAAAATGGTCATGTGCAGGTCAAACACAGCGTGGCTGACTTCAGTAGCCCCTGGCGCCATATTCGTAGTCCAGGCGGCGTGCGCCTGGCCGAATACCGACCACACCAGGAGGCCCATCCAAACGTGTGGATGTCGCGTCATTGCGGGTTCCCCTTTATGTTTCTTGTTATCCCGCCGGTTTGCACCTGCGGCGAAGGGAGCGGCTTCCATACTGCTTACAACCGCCAAGCCTTGCCTGCGTCATGCAGTTGGGCGTCATCAGCTAATTGCGTACAAAATCGAGTATAGACAGCCGTAGCAACCCCGCAATGTGTGGGGGCAAATGAATAGAAACAGACAGACGGAGCCCGTAAAATAGGCAGCGGAATCGTTTATCCGACGAACGATGGCATTTCGATATAACCCCTGCCTATAACCATGAAATAATTATGACAAATGCGTCTTAGGCGCTCGTATAAACGAACTACCTTATCTTCTCCCTTTTCCTACGCCTGCTTCACTGGAGCCCTCATGAACACCGCCGCATTGCGCGAGCAGATTTCCCGTGCCCATCAACACGAAGCCAGCACCGGCCAGCTCGTCAGCCAGCTGAAAAAACAAGTGCCGCACCTGCATTCGTCCATCGCCCTGGCTGACGGTGATCGCAACATGGTCATGACCCGTTTTGTGACCGCTTACATCGACCTGGTTCCTGATTTGCTCGACGCCGCCAATGACGTGGCCCGTGAGGCCGGGATTGAAAGCCAGATCAAACCGGTACTGAAAATCGCTGAACATTTCTTCCTGCAGCCGCCAGCGATTCTGGCCGGCCACGACGGCCTTGATGGCCTGCTGGATGAGGCCTACCTGGCGCATCGCCTGGTCGAAGAAGTAAACGATCTGTATATCAAGCATTTTGGCCAGCCGTTGATTCCAGCGGATACCACCGTGGCCAACGTGATCGCCCATCAACTGATCGGCGAAGACTTCGCCAACCAGTTGGATGAAGCCGTGCACCTGGCGGTGGATGAGATGCTTAACGAGGAAAGCTTTGCGCTGGAGTCGGTCGAGGCCTATCGCGAGCAGCTCAAGAGCCCGCAGACCGAAGCGTCCTGGAAGCGCTGGCCGTGCCTGTCGCGCCAGCTTGGGGTTGAGCTGTCGCTGGATCAACCTGCGTAAATCGTCCGGCTTACAAAGATCAACTGTGGGAGCCGGGCTTGCCCGCGATTGGCGGAGTATCAGCCAACAGATTAGTTGACTGAACCACCGCCATCGCGGGCAAGCCCGGCTCCCACAGTTTTTTGAGGGGTCAGGCAGGCGCTGAGCCGATCCCCACTGTCGTTCTCACCCGACCTTCCAGCCGACGCTTCAACCCACGCGCCTCGATCACCAACGTCGAGCCCTTGGCTGCATTGGCCCGGCCCCATTCTTCCAGCAACTCCAGGCAAGAGTGGTCGATGTAACTCAAGTTACTCAGCGGCACATGCAAGGTGGTCCCCGCAGGCACCGCCGACAGCACCTGAGTCAACGCCGGCACCTTCAGAAAGGTCGCCGCCCCCGTCAAACGCAGCTCCATTTCACCTTCCTGAGGCAGGTCAACAAGGCTGACTTTAAGACGCGACGCCTTGAACGCCAACTTCACCAGCGTCAGCCCAAAGCCCACCAGCACGCCGGTCAGCAAATCGGTAAAGATGATTGCCAGCGCGGTGGCCGCATAGGTGAACATCGGCATCCGACCATAGCGCCCCAGCGCCTTGAACGCCTTGACGTCTACCAGCTTGATGCCGGTGTACACCAGCACACCCGCCAGGCTCGCGACCGGAATGCTCTGCAGCACGCTCGACAGCAAGAGCACGAAACCCAGCAGCCACAGGCCATGGAACATCGCCGACAGACGCGTGGTAGCACCCGCTTGGACGTTCGCCGAGCTGCGTACGATCACGCCAGTCATTGGCAAGGCGCCAACCAGGCCGCAAAGCATGTTGCCTACACCTTGGGCCGACAATTCCTTATCGAAGTCGGAACGTTGACCACTGTGCATGCGGTCCACCGCTGCGGCAGACAGCAGGGTTTCGGCACTGGCAATAAACGCCACGGCGAACGCCGCGATCAGCAGCTGTGGATCAGCCAGGTTCAGCAGGTCGCTGGGGCGCAGCCAGTCGATAGCGTCCGCCAGGTTTTCCGGAACTTCCACGCGCTTGACCTGCAGCGCCAGCAGCAGGCTGGCGACGGTCGCCAGGCCCACGCCAAGCAGCGCACCGGGCACAAACCGTAGTGGTTGCGGGCGGAATTTGTCCCACAGGTACATCACCAACATCGTCGACAGGCCGAGCACGCCAGCCTGCCAACCGAGCCCGCCGCCGAAGGTCGGAATTGCTTCAGCCAACGCTGCCGGGAAGCCTGCCAGGTTATCCAGCCCGGACGGCTTGGGCGCGCCGTCGAGCATCACATGAATCTGCGACAACACGATCAACACGCCAATCCCGGCCAACATGCCATAGACTACCGCCGGCGCGGTGACGCGAAACCAGCAGCCCAGGCGCAAACGCCCGGCCACCAATTGCAGGAAGCCGGCCAGCAGCAGGATCGGCCCCAGCATCAGCATGCCGTGCTGGCGCACCAACTCGAACACCAACACCGCCAGACCCGCCGCCGGGCCGCTGACTTGCAGCGGCGAGCCGGCCAGCCAGCCCACCACCAGGCCACCGATGATGCCCGTGATCAGGCCCTTGGCCGGCGGCATGCCGGACGCAATCGCGATGCCCATGCACAGTGGCAAGGCGACCAGAAAAACAACCACCGAGGCGAGCAGCTCCCGTGGCAATACAGCTTTCAATTGAGCAGCACGCATGATGACTCTCCCGAGGCATTCGCCGGGCGCGGTAAAGCCTGGCTGCATCCATGGCAGCCACCGCATTACCCGGCAGGGAAGTGTTTTAGAAGCGCGCTTTAGGCGTCGCTGAAGGGATCGGCTCGGTGCCGTTCAGCGGTCGGAACGCCGCTTTGTCCGCATCGTAGGCCCGTATTTCGCTGGTCTCGATGTTGTAGATCCAACCATGGATAAACAAATGACCATTGGCCATGCGCGAAGCCACGGAAGGGTGGGTGCGCAAGTGTTGCAGTTGGGCGATGACGTTTTCTTCGGTCAGCACCGCCATGCTCTCGCCTTCGTTGGCGCAGTCGCAGTTGTCATGGACCATGGTCTTGGCGACCTCGGCGTGACGCAGCCAGGCCTTGACCGTTGGCATCTTTTCCAGGCTGTCGGGGTTGAGCACGGCACGCATGGCGCCGCAGTCCGAATGCCCGCACACGATGATGTGCTGTACGCCAAGGGCGAGCACCGCGTACTCGATAGCGGTGGAAACACCGCCGTTCATCTGGCCGTAGGGCGGCACCACGTTGCCGACGTTACGGGTCACGAACAGGTCGCCTGGGGAGCTTTGAGTGATCAGCTCGGGCACGATGCGCGAGTCGGCGCAGGTGATGAACATTGCCCGTGGGCTCTGGGCAGTGGCGAGTTTCTTGAAGAGTTCTTCCTGCTGGGGGAAGACGTCGTGATGGAAATGCAAAAAGCCGTCAACGATATGCTGCAGCGCTGCATCGGCGGATTCCGCCACCTGAGGGGCTGAAGCCGACGCAGCCAACGGCTGTTTATCCTTGTCACTCATGATTCATCCTCTTGATCAATGCAGGGGAGGGTTCAGGTCAGTTCGACGCCATGGCGGTGAAATAGTTGTAAAACAAGCACCGGCCAGGCCGCCGACTCATCAGTCACTCGCTGAACAAGGTAACCGCCGAAACTTAACTCAAACTGAATGAACCGCTCTAGAACGCGGGTTTCAGTGATGTCAAAACGCGACTATTGCTACAGCAAAGGTGCACGTCTGTCCCTCAGTCTACAACAAAGCCATCTGCCTGCCCGGTGGGCAAAACGCCGTGCAATCGAGGTTGAACCCTTCCCGCCGATTCAGCCCCAGGCGTTTGATTGCCTTGGTGAACCGCTGCGCCAGCAAATCGGCAAACGGCCCCTCACCGCGCATGCGCACGCCAAACCGGCTGTCATACACCTCACCCCCGCGTACCTGGCGCACCAGGCTCATCACATGGGCCGCTCGCTGGGGGTAATGGGCCACCAGCCACTCCTCGAACAACGGCGCCACCTCCAACGGCAGGCGCAGCATCATATACGCCGCGCTTTGTGCGCCGGCCGCGTGAGCTTCGGTAAGCAGGCTCTCCAGCTCGCTGTCGTTGATCATCGGGATCATTGGCGAGCACAGCACGCCCACCGGGATACCCGCGTCGCGCATTACCCGAATCGCCCGCAGCCGCGCCTTGGGCGCTGCCGTGCGCGGTTCCAGGATGCGCTTGAGCTCGTCGTCCAGGCTGGTGAGGCTGATCATCACCGCCACCAGGCGCTGGCGGGCCAACTCGGTCAGCAAGTCGAGGTCACGCAGGATCAACGAACCCTTGGTGATGATGGTCACCGGGTGCCGGTAGCGCAGCAGTACCTCAAGGGTTTGCCGGGTAATCCGGTATTCACGCTCGATTGGCTGGTACGGATCGGTATTGGAGCCCAGGTTGATCGGTGCGCACACGTAGCCCGGCTTGGACAACTGCTGCTCCAGCACATCAGCCGCGTTGCTCTTGGCAATCAATTTGGTTTCAAAGTCCAGCCCGGGCGACATGTCCCAATAGGCATGGCTGGGCCGCGCATAGCAGTAGATGCAACCATGCTCACAACCGCGATACGGGTTGATGGACCGATCAAACGGCAAGTCCGGCGAGTTGTTGCGGGTGATGATGGTCTTGGCCGTTTCGATACGCACTTCGGTGCCTTGGGTCGGCGGCACTTCCTGGTACCAACCGTCGTCCTCAGCCACGCTGACGGTGGGTGCAAACCGATTGTGCAGGTTGGTGGCCGTACCCCGGCCACGGGGCGGCAGCGCAGTAGACATGAAAACGCCTCGATACTGTTTTTATATACAGTATCGAGGCGCGAGGTTTCTGACCAGTGCCGTTGGGCGGCCAGCGAACTTATCAGTGCTTTTGCGTCACCTGGCCCAAGTCATCGCCCGAGGTGGTGTGCAGATCGTTTTTGCGCAGATCCGCCACATCGCTGGCCTTGACCGGCGCGCCCTGGTTGCCCCAGCTGCCACGGATAAAACTCACCACATCCGCCACTTCCTGGTCCGACAGACGCCAGGCGAACGCCGGCATGGTGAAGGTTGACGGCGCCGCATGGGTGGCCGGCAAGGTGCCGCCGTTCAACACAATGTTGATCAACGACGTGGCATCTGCCGTCTGCAACACCGGGTTGCCCGCCAGCGCCGGGAATACCCGCGTATAGCCATGGCCATCGGTACGGTGGCAAGCCGCGCAGTTGTCGATATACACCGACGCACCGGGCTTGCTGTCATCGCCCTTCCACAGCGCTTGTGCTACCTGCTTGTCGTACTGGTGCGGCTGGTCCTTGGGATCGACCGCCGGCAGGCTCTTGAGGTAGCGGGCGATAGCGGTCAGGTCCTCTTGGGACATGTACTGCATGCTGTGCACAACCACATCACTCATGCCGCCGAATACCGCGCTACGGTCGCTGCGACCGGTCTTGAGGAACTGCACCAGTTGCTCCTCGCTCCAGCTGCCGAGGCCGTCCTTGTGGTCGCCGCGCAGGCTTTTGGCAATCCAGCCTTCCAACGGCGCACTGCCAGACAGGAAGGCGCTGCCGTCCGTGGCACTCAAGGCCTTTTCCTGCATGGTCAGGGCACGCGGCGTATGGCAGGCGCCGCAATGTCCGAGACCTTCCACCAGGTAGGCACCGCGATCGATCACCGGGTCGACAGCGGCTTGCGGCTGATGCGCCTCGACCGCTGGGGCAAACATCCAGCGCCAGGCCGCCAACGGCCAACGCATGCTCAGGGGCCAGGGAATATCGCTGTCCTTGTTTTCCTGGGCAACCGGTTCGACCCCCTTCATGAAGTACGCATACAGCGCTTGCATATCGCTGTCGCTGACGCGTGCGTAGGACGGGTAGGGCATCGCCGGGTAAAGCGTACTACCGTTCTTGGCGACGCCATGGCGCACGGCCTTGTCGAAATCCTCGAAGCTGTAGTCGCCCAGGCCGGTCTTGTCCGGGGTGATGTTGGTGGAATAGATCACGCCAATCGGTGTTTCCATCGGCAGGCCGCCAGCGAAGGGCTTGCCCCCCTTGGCGGTATGGCAGGCGACACAGTCGCCGGCGCGTGCCAGGTATTCACCCTGCTTGATCAGATCGGTTTCGGCGGCGCTGATCGAGCAGCTGCTGAACAGCGCCAGGGAGGCGATAACGAGTGCTTTCATGGTCATCGCTCCTTATGCCTGAACCAGTGGGCCGGGGTTTTTGAGGTACTGCTCGCGAATCGCTCGCGCCGACCAATAGGTCAACGCTGCCACCAGGCCGGTAGGGTTGTAGCCCAGCCCTTGTGGGAAAGCGGAAGCACCGGGGACAAATACGTTGTGCACATCCCAGCTCTGCAAGTAGCGGTTCAACGCACTGGTTTTCGGGTCGGTGCCCATGATCGCGCCACCGTTGAGGTGGGTGGTCTGGTAGGCGGCGGTATTGAAATGCTCACCGACCTTTTTACCCAGCACGGCGATGGCCTTGGGGTTCATGGCCTGGGCCACTTTGCCCATTTTCTCCATCATGAAGCGGTTCATCTTGATGTCGTTTTCTTGCCAGTCGAAGGTCATGCGCAGCAGCGGCAGACCGTAGGCATCGCGGTAAACCGGGTCCAGATCCAGGTAGTTGCTGCGGTAGGACTGATGGGCACCGTGGGAGTCCATAGAGACCTGATGGGTGTAGTAATCGGCGGTGGCGCGCTTCCAGGCGCTGCCCCAGGCCGGCGTGCCCGGCGGGTTGGACGTACCGGCAATCGGCCGGCTGCCCGCCTGGTTGACCCACATCGGCGAACCACCCACGAAGCCGTGGGGGCCATGGTCAAAGTTGTCGGCGTTGAAGTCGTCGATGGCCACGCCATTGCCGCCCGCACCGATAAAGTTGTTGGTGTGGGTGTCCTTGTCGAAGAACGCCTTGATGGTGCCCATGTTCTGGTAGGCGAAGTTCCTGCCTACCACGCCTTCATTGGTAATCGGGTCGTAGGGTTTGCCGATGCCGGACAGCAGCATCAGGCGCACGTTATGGAACTGGAAGGCGCCAAGAATCACCAGGTCCGCCGGCTGTTCGCATTCGCGGCCCTGGGCGTCGATGTAGGTCACGCCGGTGGCTTTCTTCTTGGTGCTGTCGAGGTTGACCTTGAGCACGTGGGAATTGGGCCGCAGCTCGAAGTTGGGCACTTGGCGCAAGGCCGGCAAGATGTTCACGTTCGGCGAGGCCTTGGAGTACATGTAGCACACGTAGCCACTGCAAAAGCCGCAGAAGTTGCACGGGCCCATCTGCGCACCGTAGGGGTTGGTGTACGGCCCCGACGTGTTGGCCGACGGCAGGTTGTAAGGTTTGTAACCTACGTCGGTCGCCGCTTTCTGAAACAGCTGGGCGGAGACGGTATTTTTCTGCGCCTCCAATGGGAACGGGTTGGAGCGATCCGGCGCGTAGGGGTTGCCGCCACGGCCTTCTCCGACTAACTGGCCTTTGACTGTCCAGGCTTGGCCGGAGGTGCCAAAGACTTTTTCCGCATAGTCGAAAAACGGCTCCAGCTCTTCATAGCTGACGCCGAAGTCCTGGATGGTCATGTCCTTGGGAATGAAGTTCTTCCCGTAGCGCTCTTCGTAATGGCTGCGCATGCGCAGCTCAATCGGGTCGACGCGAAAATGCACGCCCGACCAGTGCAGCCCCGCACCACCCACGCCATTACCCGGCAAGAAAGCGCCCAACTGACGATTGGGCAGGGCGACGTCATTTACGCTGTGGCGAATGGTCACCGTTTCTTTGGAGATGTCCTGGAACAGCTTCTTACGCACGCTGTAGGTCAATTCGTCGATGACCTGGGGATAGTTGCCGTCTGGGTAAGTGTCCTGCATCGGGCCGCGCTCCAGCGCTACCACGTTGAGGCCCGCTTCCGTCAGCTCCTTGGCCATGATCGCGCCCGTCCAGCCGAAGCCCACAATCACTGCATCCACTTTCTTCATGATGGTCGCCACGTTTATGCCCTCTCGCCGCGAATGGAAACAGCCGGGAAGGGGTACTGCTCGTTGCGTTCCACCCAATCCATGAAGTCGGCGCGGGCGCCGGGGAAGCCGATCATGGTCCAGCCGACCATGCCTTTATTGCCACCGTGGATAGGGTCGCAGAAGAAGCCTTCCTTGGTGTTTTGCAGCAAAAGGTTAAAGAACATCTTGGGTGGCACGGCGTCGAAGTGCGCCGCCACTTCGCTGCCGCCAGCCTCCAGACGCCTGAGCATATCGTCTCGGGTAGCGCTGTCTTGCGCAGCAAAAGCTTTACCGTTGAACGCTTTCGACCACGCATCCGTGGCAGCAATGCCCAGGCGATAGATCTCCTTGGGCACCAACTTGCTCTGCCAGCCCATCTCCGGCGCCGCGTCGGCGTTGAACGGGCCTTGCATGAACCACAGGGCGCCACTGGCGTAAGGAGTGTTCATCTGGCGGTCGATGTATTCCGGCGCGCTAGCCTCCAAGGCACCTGGGCCCTGGGCGTCAGCGGGAATCAAGCGCTCGACGGCAGCGTTGATAAACGCCCACTCCTCGGCTGTGAAATAGCTCGGCTCGTAGGCTTTATCGCTGACCGCAGGCTTGGCCGGTTCGGCCTGGGCCGGTTCCGGCGTGGCCATCAGCATCGAACCGCCAAGGCCGGTGCTGGCAACCGTGACCACCGGGATCAAGGTCAAGGATTTGCGTAAAAAGTCACGCCGGGGGTTGTCTTGATCTTGATCAGACATGGGTACACCTCATCATGTGGTCACGGGTTTATCCGCCGCTTCTGGGAGCAGCGTGAAGGCTTGCGGCTAATTGGATCCAAGCAGATACAGCACAATGGCAAACATTAGTTACAAATGATAGCAGGCTAAGAATTCAGAGGCGTCAATTCGACGACAAAAACACCGGATCAGATCGCAAGCATCACGATTCTTTGACACGGACCTCACGCCGTATTGACCCGCCTTGAGTGAGTCTGGGGCCCATCAGCCACTTCCTCGCTCGGTCACAACGTTCATGTTCAACACACGCATACTGCTCGTTCTAGGCCTGGCGCTCATGAGCCTGCTCAACACCGTACAAGCCGATGAGGCTGCGTCGATCCGCTCGCCGGAATGGGCCCAGCCGGTGGGTAACCAATACAACCTGCATCAAATGACACCCACGCTCTATCGCAGTGCATTGCCGGACGAGCGTGCGCTGCCTCTGTTGCAAACGCTCAAGATCGCTACGGTCATCAACTTCCTGCCGGAATCTGATGCGCAGTGGCTCCAATCATCTGATATCAAACAGGTGCAGTTGAGCTATCGCACCAACCACGTCGACGATTCCGACGTGCTGGCGGCGATCAGGGCGATTCAGGCAGCAGAGGCCGATGGCCCGGTGTTGATGCACTGCAAGCACGGCGCCGACCGCACCGGCCTGATGGCAGCGATGTATCGGGTGGTGGTGCAGGGGTGGAGCAAGGAGGATGCGCTGAACGAGATGACCTTGGGCGGCTTTGGCAGCAGCAACGGTTTCAAGGATGGCGTTCGCTACATGATGAAAGCCGATGTCGACAAGTTGCGCACAGCTTTAGCAAATGGGGATTGCAGCACCAGCGCGTTTGCGTTGTGCTCAATGAAAGACTGGATCACCACAACGGGCCAGGCAGAGAAACAACTGTAGGAGCGAGCTTGCTCGCGAAAAACTCAACAGCACCGCGCTTATCCAGGATAGCGCGCGTTATCGTTAACGTTTTTCGCGAGCAAGCTCGCTCCTACAGGGGGTGCGGGGTTAGTCTTTTTTCAGCTTCGGGTTCGGGAAGAACTGCACTGCCTGCACTTTAGGATCCGCCGGCGCTTTCAGCGCGGTGGTATTGACCCTAGTGCCCAATTCCTTGGGCACCGACAGGCCTTGATCATTCAGCGTATCGGTATACCCGCAGGCCACGCACTCGCGGTGCGGCACGTTGTCTTCGGTCCACATCTTCAACTTGTCCGGCTCGCTGCACGCCGGGCAGACAGCCCCAGCGATAAATTGCTTTTTGGTGATCACAGGCCCTTCACTCATGCTGCCGCGTCCTCACTCAGGCCGCTGTGGCGCAAGAGTGCGTCAATCGACGGCGCGCGTCCGCGGAAGTCGACGAACAGCACCATCGGCGCCTGGGAACCGCCACGGGCCAGGATGGCTTCACGGAACGCCCGCCCGGTCTGGGCATTGAGCACGCCGTCTTCTTCAAACTTGGAGAACGCGTCCGCCGACAGCACTTCGGCCCACTTGTAGCTGTAGTAACCCGCCGCATAACCGCCGGCGAAGATGTGCGCGAAGCTGTTGGGGAAGCGGTTGTAGGCCGGTGGGCGCATGACCGAGACTTCATCGCGCACGCCTTCCAGCACCTGGGCCACACTGCGACCATCGCCATGGGTGGCGTGCAATTCAAAGTCGAACAGCGAGAACTCCAGCTGACGCACCATCATCAGGCCGGACTGGAAGTTTTTCGCCGCGAGCATTTTCTCCAGCAGGTCCTGGGGCAGGGGCTCGCCGGTTTCGTAGTGGCCGGAGATCAGCGCCAGGCCTTCAGGCTCCCAGCACCAGTTCTCCATGAATTGGCTCGGCAGTTCCACCGCGTCCCACGCCACACCGTTGATACCGGATACTCCGGCATGTTCCACGCGGGTGAGCAGGTGATGCAAGCCATGGCCGAATTCGTGGAACAGGGTGGTGACTTCATCGTGGGTCAGCAGGGCAGGCTTGCCGCTGTCGGCCGGGGTGAAGTTGCACACCAGGTTGGCGACGGGGCTTTGCAGCACGCCATCAACGGTACGGCGGCGGTCACGGGCGCCATCCATCCAGGCACCGCCACGCTTGTTGGCGCGGGCGTACAGGTCGAAGAAGAAACGCCCGACGTGCTCGCCGTTTTCCTTGATTTCGAACAAACGAACATCCGGGTGCCAGGTGTCGAAGCCTTTGAGCTCAGCAATCTCGATGCCGTACAGGCGCTGCACAATGGCAAACAGGCCGCCCAGCACTTTGTCGATGGGGAAGTAGGCGCGTAGCGCTTCCTGGGACACGCTGTAGCGCTGCTCACGCAGTTTTTCGCCGTAGAAACCGCTGTCCCAGCTTTGCAGATCAGGGCAGCCTTGCTCGGCGGCATAGGCCTTGAGCTGTTGCAGGTCCTGGGCGGCAAACGGCTTGCTGCGCTTGGCCAGGTCACGCAGAAAGCTCAGCACCTGGTCGCTGGACTCGGCCATCTTGGTGGCCAGGCTCAGCTCGGAGAAGGACGCATAACCCAACAATTGGGCCAGTTCCTGACGCAGGTCGAGGATCTGTTCCATCACCGGGCCGTTATCGTTCTGACCGGCATTCGGGCCTTGGTCCGACGCACGGGTGCAGTAGGCGGCGTACACCTCTTCACGCAGGGCACGGTCCTGGGCGTAGGTCATGACGGCGTAGTAGCTGGGGAATTCCAAGGTGATCAGCCAGCCGTCGAGGCCCTTGGCCTGGGCGGCGGCGGCCATTTGTGCCTTGGCCGAGTCGGTCAGACCGGCAAGGGTGGCTTCATCGGTGACGTGCTTGGTCCAGGCCTGGGTGGCGTCCAGCAACTGGTTTGAGAACTTGCTGCCCAGCTCGGACAGCTTGCTCTGCACCTCGGCGTAGCGCTTTTGCTGCTCCGGCGGCAAGTCGATACCCGACAGGCGGAAGTCACGCAGGGAGTGTTCCAGAATGGTTTTTTGCGCCACATCGAAACCGGCAGCTTCCGGGCTGTTGGCCAGGGCTTCGAAGGCCTGGAACAGCTCACGGTTCTGGCCCATTTCGGTAGAGTAAGCGCTCAAGGCCGGCAGGCACGCCTCATAGGCTTCGCGCAGTTCGGCGCTGTTGCACACGGCATTGAGGTGGCTGACCGGGCTCCAGGCCGCACCCAGGCGATCATTGAGTTCGTCCATGGCCAGGACCAGGCCGGCCCACGTCGGATTTTTACCCTGGCTTTGCAGGATCTCTGCGATTGCCACGCGGTTGTCGGCGAGGATCTGTTCGATGGCCGGCTGCACGTGCTCGGCACGGATCGCCGAGAACGGCGGCAGGTCGTAGGACTGCAAAAGAGGGTTGTTCGCGCTCACGGTGGGCACCTTGGCTGAAGAAACATGTAGAACAAAGATGGGGCCATCTTAATTACAATCAACACCCACCGCAGCTATCAGCACAACAGAGAGAGGCTATCGTGACCCTTCGCACCTATCAGAACCACACGCCAACCCTCGGCGCCGGGGCGTTTGTCGATATTTCGGCGGTGGTGATCGGCGATGTCGAAATCGGCACTGACAGCTCGGTTTGGCCGCTGACAGTGATTCGCGGCGACATGCACCGCATCCGCATCGGTGCCCGCACCAGCGTGCAAGATGGCTGCGTGCTGCACATTACCCATGCCGGGCCGTTCAATCCGCAGGGTTACCCGTTGCTGATCGGCGACGACGTGACCATCGCTCATAAGGTCATGCTGCATGGCTGCACCGTGGGTAGCCGCGTCCTGATCGGCATGGGCAGTATTGTGATGGATGGCGCCGTGGTCGAAGACGACGTGATCATCGGCGCCGGCAGCCTGGTGCCGCCAGGCAAGAAACTCGACAGCGGTTTTTTGTATGTGGGCAGCCCGGTGAAGCAGGTTCGCGCATTGACTGACAAAGAGCGCGCCTTTTTCACCTACAGCGCGGCGAACTACGTGAAACTCAAAGACCTGCACCTGGCCGAAGGATTCGATCAATGACCCTGCATCACCCCACCGTCCTGTTCGACCTGGACGGTACCCTCACCGACCCGCGTGAGGGCATTACCCGTTCGATCCAGTACGCCCTGGCCAAACTGGGCATTGATGAGCCCGACCTGGGGAAGCTCGAACACTTCATCGGCCCGCCCTTGCTGCAGGCGTTCATGCAGTTTTACGCCTTCGACGAGGCCAAGGCGTGGGAAGCGGTGAATTTCTACCGTGAGCGCTTCAAGGTTACCGGCCTGTACGAAAACCGCGTGTTCGACGGGGTCATGCCGTTATTGGAAGAGCTGAACAGCCAAGGGCGCCAGCTGTACGTCGCCACCTCCAAACCGTGGGAGTTTGCCCGCGAGATTGCGCGGCATTTCGACTTTGCCAAGCACTTCAAGGTGATCTACGGCAGCGAGTTGGACGGTACGCGTACCAACAAGGTCGAGTTGATCGCGCATTTGATGCGTGAGGAACGGCTGGACCCGGCCACCACCTTGATGATCGGTGATCGCAAGCATGACCTGATCGGGGCACGCAGTAATGGGCTGGATTCGGTCGCCGTGGGGTATGGGTTTGGTAGTTTTGAAGAGCTGAATGCCGAGGCGCCGACCTGGCATTTCGAGACGTTGGACCAGATGCATCAGGCGTTTTTGCAGCGGCCTTGAGACTGCTTTCGCAGGCAAGCCAGCTCCCACAGTTGACCGCATTCTCATGTTGAAAATCGGTGAACTGTGGGAGCTGGCTTGCCTGCGATAAGGCCCTAACGGCCAACCCTCTCCAACTGCCTCAACGCCGCTTTACGCTGCTCCACCGGCAACCCACCCAACCGCTCCACCGCAGTATAAAACTTCACCCAATCCCCACCTTCCTGCGCAAACAACGCCGCAAACGCCGGCACCCATTGGTCATACAACCCAAACGGCAACAGTCGGGCATTGTTCATCGGCTGGTTGATCCAGGCGTCATAACGCTTGTCACCACCCCATTGGCTATCACGCAGGTGCCGGTATTCGCGGCGCAACTGTTCGAATTGCGCCGCTTTGGCCCGGCGCATCGCGTCCGCTGCCAACGGCTGTGCGTACAACGCCTCCAGACGTTTGCGGGTATCGAGAATCAGCCGGATAAATTGATCGCGTTGCTTCAACGCCGCATCGCCGACAGGCGGCAGGCCCCGCGCCACACGCCATTGCCGGGTGCCTTCCTGCTCGACAAAACTGGCATAGGACTCGTTGAACTCGGTGTCATCCTTCACGTAAAAGCGCTGGTGGGCCAGCTCATGGAAGATCAGCGTGGCGAGGCGCTCATCGCCCCAGCTCATCATCGAACTCATGATCGGATCGTTGAACCAGCCCAGCGTGGAGTAGGCCTCCACTCCACCGATCGACACGTCCATGCCCTGTTGCCGCAACAGTGCCGCCTCGCCCCGCGCCGCGCCTTGGTTGTAGTAGCCGCGATAGGCGACGCAACCGGCGATGGGAAAGCAATGGTTCTGTGGTGACAGAGAGAATTCCTGTGTGGCAAAGACATTCCAGACCACATAGGGTCGGCCAATATCGGCATACAGCCGATAACTTTGGTTGTCAGGCAGATGCAGCTGTTCACTGGCAAAGATTCGGGCTTTCTGCGATTGAGCCAGATGCTCGCGCAGCACTGGCGGGCGAGCAGGGTCGGCGATGACCTCGGCAACCGGCTCCCGGGCCCGCAACAGCTGCCACTGGCCGCTCGCCAACTGGCTGTAATAACTGACACTGGAGCAGCCGCTGAGCAGCACAACCATCAGCCCTGGAAGAAAACGCCTGATCATGCACTGACTGCTCCTGGGAGATTGGTTCGCCAGACTATCGCGCTTGCAGGGGATTTTTCCACGGCACGGCGTGTTTATACTCAAGCCTCTCTTCGTGTTGAGTACCTGCCATGCGCCAGCTTTTGCTTCCCGTCGCCGCTGTGTTCCTCAGCGCTTGCGCCTCTACCCCCATCCCCCCTGTGGACCCGCAGCAGGCCTGGGTCGATTTCACTACACCGACGCCGGGCTCCAAGTTGGTGATGGCTCAGCGCCTGGACGGGAAAAACCTCGACGACGGGCGCTTTTTTCAAATGCCTCCCGGCCCTCACGAGCTGATGGTGCGCTTTGACTTTGAAGTGCCCGCCGGCGGCGGTTTGGGTGGCCTCAGCCAGATGATGTATCGAACCTGCTTCATGACACTGCAGTACGACCACTTTCAGGCCGGCCAGCGCTATGTGCTGGAAGGGCGCTCACTGGCGTTCACGCCCAACATCCGGCTGTACGACTCAACCCGCCAGTTATTGGCCGAAGAGCGCAGCGTGAACTGCATCTGAGTCAGTCGTTGTTCTTTTGGTAGATGATGCGCTTGGTGCCGTTTTCGCACGAACCAACAATCATGGCTTCATCATGGTTCTTGGCTTCTTCGGCGGTGATGATTTCCAGGGTGTAGGACGGAATCGCCTTGGCCTGGATCTTCACTTCGATTTCTTTCCTGAGCTCTTCACAATCTTTTGGCGCGGCCACGGCCGAAGTGGCCAATACACCGCAGATGATTGCCAAGGCAAAACGTTTCATGTGTGGAGCTCCCTGAATGCGCTGCGCACGAGTGTGCGCCTAGGCTGCATGGGCTATTCGACCACATTTTGCAAACACGAGTTCTAATTTAACGCAGAACTAAAATGTGGGAGCAGGCTTGCTCGCTCCCACATAAGATTACTGCTGTGTCAGTTGACCAGCGTGGCATCCAACGTGATGGTTGCATTCAACACCTTGGACACCGGGCACCCTTCCTTGGCCTTTTTGCTCAGTTCATCGAACTGCGCCTGGCTTGCGCCTGGGATTTTGGCCTTCAGGATCAGGTGCACTGCTGTAATCGCAAAGCCGCCCTCGACCTGGTCCAGGGTCACTTCGGCCTGGGTGTCGATGCTGTCAGCCTTGAGCCCAGCGTCGCCGAGAATCATGGAAAACGCCATGGAGAAACAGCCGGCGTGAGCTGCGCCGATCAGTTCTTCAGGGTTGGTACCCTTGCCGCCCTCGAAACGGGCCTTGAAGCCGTAGGGCGCTTCGCGCAGCACGCCGGTTTCCGTGGAAATGGAGCCCAGGCCAGTCTTCAGGTCGCCTTCCCAATGCGCGGATGCCTTTTTAACGATACTCATAGCTTTCTCCTCGAACGGTGGTTTTGCGTCGGTAAGGGTTCTGAGGATAGACGCCCCGGCAAAGTTCATCTTGTCGGAAAAACCTAGCAATCCAGTAGGAAATTTCAGACCCTCCTATTGAATCTCGGGTATATGCCCTCATTGCATAGAACATGCACATGCAGCGGCAGGTTTTGGCTCGTTTACAAAAGCCTGTGCGCCCTATTGGAGAAGCAGGCTTATGAAATCGCTGTCCGACGTAAAATTTTCGACCCTCGACCTGGTGCCCGTACGCGCCAACGGCAGCCCGGCGCAGTCGCTGCGTAATTCCCTGGACCTGGCCCAGCATGTGGAGAAGTTCGGCTACCACCGTTTCTGGGTAGCCGAGCACCACAATATGGACGGTATCGCCAGTTCGGCCACCTCGGTACTGCTCGGTTACCTGGCAGGCGGCACCTCGACCATCCGCGTGGGTTCCGGCGGCGTGATGTTGCCTAACCACGCGCCACTGGTGATCGCCGAGCAGTTCGGCACCCTGGAAAGCCTCTACCCTGGCCGTATCGACCTGGGCCTGGGGCGCGCCCCCGGTTCCGACCAGATGACCGCCCGCGCCCTACGCCGTGAACGCTCCGGCAGTGCCGATGACTTCCCCGAAGATGTGGCCGAGTTGATGGCCTACCTGGGCCCACGTACGCCCGACCAACGGGTTATCGCGGTACCGGGCACCGGCACCAATGTGCCGGTGTGGCTGTTGGGTTCGAGCCTGTTCAGTGCGCAATTGGCCGGTGAGCGGGGCTTGCCTTACGCCTTCGCCTCGCATTTCGCACCGCGCTTGATGCATGAGGCGATTCGCGTGTATCGCAATCACTTCAAGCCTTCAGCCGTGCTGGATAAGCCCTACGTGATGCTCGGCATTCCGCTGGTGGCGGCCGACACCGATGAGCAGGCCGATTACCTGGCCACCTCGGTGTACCAGCGTATTCTCGCGTTGATGCGCGGCCAGAGCCTGGTGCAGCGCCCTCCAGTCAAAACCATGGACGGCCTGTGGTTGCCCCATGAAAAAGACGCGGTTGGCAGCTTCCTCGGCCTGGCCATGGTGGGCAGCCCGTCGAAGATTCGCGGCAAGCTGGAGGTGTTGATCGAGCAGACCGGCGCCGATGAGCTGATTTTTACCAGTGACCTGTACGAGCACGCCGATCGGATTCATTCCTACGAGCTGCTTGCACAAGTGATGAAGGGCTGAAATTCAGGCGAAAAAACCGACGCACTTGCGTCGGTTTTTATATCCACAACACGAGATTAACCGCGCTTGTAGGCAATTTCCTTGGTTCCACCTTCGCAAGTGCCAACTACTGTGTGGTCACTTGGCGTAGCACCTTTGTCCACCACTTCCAGCGAATACCCCGAAGCACCCTTGGCGTCGATTTGCGCGGCAATTTCGCTTTTCAGCTCTTCACAAGGCTTGCCCGCCGCCATAGCGGTACCCGCAATGCTCAACAACCCTACCGCCAACAGAAACGTCTTCATCCGTTACTTTCCTTGCGCTGATCAAAAAGAGCGTGCCGACGCTCATCGCGTCGGCACCCGTTGTTTGTAGCGCAGGTTATGGCAATCGGCCAGCGGGCAAAGTTCAACTCTGCCGATCAACTACTGGCAATGCGGAATCCCACTTTGAGCGTGACCTGGAAGTGCGCAGCCTTGCCATCCTTGATGTGACCACGGGTTTCGGTCACCTCAAACCACTCCAGATGCTTGATGCTTTTGTTGGCTTCGGCCAGGGCATTGTTGATCGCGTCTTCGATGCTGGTGGTGGAAGAGCCTACCAGTTCGACTTTCTTGTACGTGTGATGATCACTCATGGCGTTTCTCCTTATAGGTCGTCAATCAAGACTAGCAGCGAATGTGCGTACTGCTTCAGGCGACCGTTGGGAGGCGAAAGTTCAGAATTACTGCACTTTCTGAAACCGGCGCAGTCGGTATCTACACACGCCACTCAATCACTTCAGGAGATGTCCACATGGCCAACACTTCTTTACGCAAAGCGTCGCTGGAAAGCATGGAAGCCGAGATTTCGAGCCTGCTCAAATCTCTGGAGAGCCTCAAGGACGACGCGTCCGATGAGTCGCGCAAAACGCTGAAGGCCTTGAAAAGCAATGCCGAGAACGCGCTCAAGCACTCTCGTCACCTGATCAGCGACGCCTACGAAGAAAGCAAAGTCAAAATCCGTGAAACCAGCGCTGCCACCCGTGACTACGCTCAAGAGCACCCATGGACGACCGCTGGCGTCGCCGTTGGCGCACTGGGCCTGCTGGCGGCTTACCTGCTGTGCAAGCGCGGTGACT
The DNA here is from genome assembly GCF_018135665.1 of Pseudomonas sp. B2021. Lineage (NCBI taxonomy): Bacteria > Pseudomonadati > Pseudomonadota > Gammaproteobacteria > Pseudomonadales > Pseudomonadaceae > Pseudomonas > Pseudomonas sp. B2021. The sequence continues at coordinate 223,491 of NZ_SMOF01000001.1, read as the reverse complement.
GATTGACCGGTTACATCGGTTGGCGCAACAGCTCAGCCTTGAGCCATTGCGCCAACTGCCCGGCGCGCCCATCTGCGGCGCGCTTGGGTAGCCACAACGCCAGGTGCGCCGGGGTTTCACTGAACCCCCACGGCGCCACCAGGCGACCCGCTCGCAGGTCTTCTGCCACCAGCGGTTCTGGCGCAATTGCCACGCCCAACCCGGCAACCGCCGCTTCCAGCAAATAATACAAATGCTCAAACCCCTGGCCGAGTTTCAACGCGCCGGGCTCGATGCCGTGTTGCCGTGCCCAACTGGGCCAGGCCTGCGGCCTTGAAGTGGTGTGCAGCAAGGCTTGCTCGGCCAGTGCCGACGCCGGAGCCTGGCGCAGCTGTTCAAAATCGGCGAAGCGTGGGCTCATAACCGGGCCGATACGCTCGCTGGCCAGCTCATACACCTGCATATCCGCTGGCCACGGCGGCTCAGCGAACACCAACAAGGCATCCAGCCCGGGGCGGCGCGGGTCCAGATCGCCTTCGCCCGCCGAGAGGTGCAGGCGCAAATCCGGCAAGTCGGCATTCAACCGCCCCAGGCGAGGGATAAACCAACGCGCCAGCAAACTACCGGAACAGCCAAGTACGAAAGGTGCATCGGCGCCGCGCTGGGTCAGTTCGGCGCACACGTCGCGTAAACGCTCGAAAGCTTCCGCGCTCGCGTCGCGAAGCCTTACCCCCGCATCTGTGAGTTTAAGGCCGCGCCCGTCCTTGACGAACAAGCTCACGCCCAAGTGCTCCTCCAGCACTTTCAGCTGGCGGCTGACGGCGCCGTGGGTCACGTGCAATAGCTCTGCTGCCTGGCTGACGCTGTTCAGGCGGGCGGTGGCTTCAAAAGCGCGCAGGGCGTTGAGGGGAGGGAGGTCGCGGCTCATCTGTGAGTTTTCCTGACAGGTTGCGGCGATCTTATCGGTTTTCAGGCCAAGGCGTCACGCGTAGAGTGACCGTCATTGCCTTTAAACACATTCTTTCCTGGAGCGTCCCATGACTCAGTCCCAGACCGATCTACGCAACGGCCCTGATGCCAACGGCCTGTTTGGTGCGTTCGGTGGCCGCTACGTCGCTGAAACCCTGATGCCGTTGATCCTCGACCTGGCCCGCGAATACGAAGCGGCCAAGGTAGATCCGGCGTTTAACGAAGAATTGGCTTACTTCCAGCGCGACTATGTCGGGCGCCCAAGCCCGCTGTACTTCGCAGAACGCCTCACCGAGTTCTGCGGCGGCGCCAAGATCTACCTCAAGCGCGAAGAGCTCAACCACACCGGCGCGCACAAGATCAACAACTGCATCGGCCAGATCCTGCTGGCCCGGCGCATGGGCAAAAAACGCATCATCGCCGAGACCGGCGCCGGCATGCACGGCGTGGCCACCGCCACCGTGGCGGCGCGCTTTGGCTTGCAATGCGTGATCTACATGGGCACCACCGACATCGAGCGCCAGCAGGCCAACGTGTTCCGCATGAAGCTGCTGGGCGCCGAAGTCATCCCTGTGGTCGCCGGCACCGGCACCCTCAAAGACGCCATGAACGAAGCCCTGCGCGACTGGGTCACCAACGTCGACAGCACCTTCTACCTGATCGGTACCGTGGCCGGCCCACACCCATACCCGGCAATGGTGCGCGACTTCCAGGCCGTGATCGGCAAGGAAACCCGTACCCAGTTGCAAGCCCAGGAAGGCCGCCTGCCGGACAGCCTGGTGGCGTGCATCGGCGGCGGTTCCAACGCCATGGGCCTGTTCCACCCGTTCCTGGATGACACCAGCGTCGAAATCATCGGCGTTGAAGCAGCCGGCCATGGCATTGAAACCGGCAAGCACGCCGCCAGCCTCAACGGCGGCGTTCCCGGCGTGCTGCACGGCAACCGCACCTTCCTGCTACAGGACGACGACGGCCAGATCATCGACGCCCACTCGATTTCCGCAGGCCTGGACTACCCCGGCATCGGCCCGGAACACGCTTGGTTGCATGACATCGGCCGCGTCCAGTACACCTCGGTGACGGACGACGAAGCCTTGGAAGCCTTCCACAAATGCTGCCGCCTGGAAGGGATCATTCCTGCCCTGGAAAGCGCCCACGCCCTGGCTGAAGTATTCAAGCGCGCGCCAAACCTGCCCAAGGATCACCTGATGGTGGTCAACCTCTCGGGCCGTGGCGACAAAGACATGCAGACCGTGATGCACCATATGGAACAGTCCAAGCAGGAGAAACACTGATGAGCCGCCTGCAAACCCGCTTTGCGCAACTCAAAGAACAGAACCGCGCCGCCCTGGTGACCTTCGTCACCGCTGGCGACCCCGGCTATGACACTTCGCTGGCGATCCTCAAGGGCTTGCCGGCCGCCGGCGCCGACGTGATCGAACTGGGCATGCCCTTCACCGACCCGATGGCCGACGGCCCGGCCATTCAACTGGCCAATATCCGCGCTCTGGGCGCCAAGCAGAACCTGTTGAAAACCCTGCAGATGGTTCGCGAGTTCCGCCAGGACAACAACGACACCCCGCTGGTGTTGATGGGTTATTTCAACCCGATCCACAAATATGGCGTGTCGCAGTTCATTGCCGATGCCAAGGCAGCTGGTGTCGACGGCCTGATCGTGGTGGACATGCCGCCTGAGCACAATGGCGAGCTGTGCGACCCGGCCCAGGCTGCAGGCATCGACTTTATCCGCCTGACCACGCCAACCACCGATGACGTGCGCCTGCCCACTGTGCTCAATGGCAGCTCCGGGTTTGTGTATTACGTGTCGGTCGCCGGTGTAACCGGGGCCGGTGCCGCCACCCTGGAACACGTCGAAGAAGCCGTGACCCGCCTGCGCCGCCATACCGACCTGCCGATCAGCATCGGCTTTGGTATCCGCACGCCGGACCAGGCAGCGGCCATCGCACGCCTGGCAGACGGGGTGGTAGTGGGTTCGGCGCTGATCGATCACATCGCCACGGCCAAGAACGACCAGCAAGCCATTGATGGCGTGCTGACGCTGTGCACGGCGCTGTCGGAAGGTGTGCGCAACGCACGCAAGTAACTGCCTGTTCGGTCGGTGATCGGACTGTTCAAACATCACCGATTTATACGCTAGGCTTCAAAAGGGGGCAGGCATCTCGCCTAATGTGTAGGAGCGAGCTTGCTCGCGAAAAACTTACAGGCGCCGCGTTCATTCAGCGAGCACGCGTTATCGTTGACGTTTTTCGCGAGCAAGCTCGCTCCTACACAAGGCTAGGCATCGCGTCTCTCCTTTTTAACGCACTTCGTGCCCTTTGCCGTCTAACCACCTTCGCAAGCCCCGCAGTCCTTGCCCCTCGGTCGTTAAGTTAGCCGCATCAGAAGTCATTCTTGTCTCTTTAAGGAGTACATCATGGCATTTGATCTCGTCACTGTTTCAGACCGTCGCCACTCCACCCTGCAAAAGGGTTTCAATCTGCGCTGGCCCTTGGGAAATGTGCAGGGCCAGTCTTCGCCCAATGGCGCCAACCTGGTTTACCTGTGCCGCAGCCCCCAAGACATCATGGACGCCGCCGCCCAGGCATTGGCCCTGCCCAATGGACGCATCACCGTACGCAGCGGCGGTCACTGCTATGAGGGGTTTGTCGCCAACAAGATGCCCGACAGCCCGGATGAGATGCTGTCGATCCTGGATATCAGCGCGCTGAGCCAAGTGGTGTACGACGCCAGCGGGCAGATCGGTTCCGAACTGAGCCCGACGCAGCCCTTTCGCTACCGCTTTCGCCTGGAGGCCGGCAGCCAGATCTGGGACAGCTATAGCGAGTTGTACAAGCGGGCCAACAAGACCTTGCCCGGGGGCTCCTGTTATTCGGTCGGATTGGGCGGGCACATTTGCGGCGGCGGCTACGGTCTGCTGTCGCGCAAGTATGGACTGGTGTGTGACTGGCTCAGCGGGGTCGACATCCTGGTGCCTGACAGCCAAGGCAAAGGGCTCGAACCGCGCCATGTCAGCAGGGACAGCACCCAACAGGACGAATTGGACCTGTTCGCCGCGTGCTGCGGTGCTGGGGGTGGTCAATTCGGCATTATCACCAGTTATTACTTCAAGGACCTGCCACCGGCCCCCAAAGAGGTGCTGTGGCTGGTGTTGGAATGGGACTGGTCAATACTGACCCAGGATGCACTCGAAAGCTTGCTGGTGGCTTACCAGCTGTGGTTTTCCAGCCATCAGAGCAACCCAGATACCTGGGGCCTGGCGACCAAGCTGGAAATGCGCCATCAGCACACAGGCAATATCACGCTGGGCTTCCATTATGTGGATAAGGACGGCGAACTGAACGACCGCGCGCCGTTTGATGATTTTGTCGAAAAGATGCTCACGGCCATCGGCTTACCCGCTACCGAGTCGCTGGTGCCGTTTCATGTGGTCCATTTGCCGCCTGGCACAGCCCGCGGGCGCCCCATCGACTCAGTGTCATCCGCCCAGGCTGCGGCGCGGCGCCTGGATTGGCTGGTGTGCCAGCAAACATTGAATGGTTCGGGAGACAACCAGCGTGGGCGCTATAAGTCGGCCTACCAGAAAGGGGAGTTCAGCCCTCAAGTGCTACAGGCCATCTGGACTACCCTGACATGGCCAGACCCTGACAACCACCTGACACAAAGCCTGATCCAGATTCAGTCCTTCGGCGGCCAGATCAACGCCGCCAGTGCGCCAGTGCGCAAGGAGTCGTCGGCCGCCCAGCGTTCGTCCTTCCTCAAGTGGCAACCTCAGTGTTACTGGCGCGGCGACAGCGCCGCCGCGGACCAAGCCCATGCTGACTGGATCCGAGGGCTGTACTTCAACGCGTTTGCGGATGCTCAAGGTGTACCGCTCAACAACGCGTTCGAAGGCTGCTACATCAATTACCCCGACCTCGACATGACTTACGCAGGGGGTAATCCGGCCAACGGCAAAAACCCCCAGTGGTACAAAATATTCTTTCCCGACCTGATGATCGAAAGCCGCTTGCGCCGTACCAAACAGCGCTGGGACCCGCGCAATGTATTTCGCAACGAGATGTCGGTGCCGTAGAACGAAAAAAGGGCGACCCGCAGGTCGCCCCTTTTTACAGCTCGATCCGCTCGACTTTGCCGACCAGCAATATGTAGGAAAGCGCGCCAAGCAACGCCAGTACTGCAATGTAGGTAATGGCCGGCGCAAACGATGAGCCACTGGCCAGAAAACCAATCACGATAGGCGTGGCAATCGCCGCCAGGTTGCCAATGAAGTTGAACACGCCCCCGGTCAGCCCCAGCAAACGGGCAGGCGCCAAGGTCGACACCAACGACCAGGTGATCGACGCCAGGCCATTGCCGAAAAACGCCACCGCCAGAAACGCGATGACCCACCCCGTCGAGTCCACATAGTTGGCCCCGATGATCGCCGTGGAAATCAGCAGCCCGCTGATGATCGGCAACTTGCGCGCAAAGCCCACCGACGCCCCACGACGAATCAGCCAATCGGAAAACACCCCCGAACACAGCACGCCCACAAACGCGGCCAGGAACGGCAAGGAGGCCAGCAAGCCAGACTGGATAAAGTCCATGCCACGATATTTCACCAGGTACGTCGGGAACCAGGTCAGGAAGAACCACAGCGTGGAGTTCAGGCAAAACTGGCCCAGGTAGATGCCCCACAGCTTGCGCTTGCTCAGCACGATGCCCAGGTCCGTCCAACTGAAGGGTGCCTTGATGGTTTTAGCCTGCATGTCCACCAGCCCGCCACCGTCGCGGATCAGTTGGATTTCAGCTTCGTTGGCGCCTTTGAAGTCTTTGGGCTCGCGGTACACCGCATACCAGATCGCGGCCCATAGGATGCCGACGCCACCGGTTACCACAAACACCATGTGCCAGCCGTACTGATGTTGCAGCCACGCCAGTACCGGGGTGAGGAACGCCAGGCCGACGAATTGCCCAGAAGTGTAGACGCCGATAGCCGTGGCGCGCTCGCGCTCGGGAAACCAGGTGGTGACCACGCGGCTGTTGATGGGATAGGCCGGTGCCTCCAACGCGCCAACGGCCATGCGCAGCACGAACAGCGCGATAAAGCTGGCGGCGAAACCGAGCATTACGGTGGCAATCGACCACAGCAGCAGGGCCGCCGTGTAGAGAATGCGCGGCGGCACCCGGTCTACCAACCAGCCACCCGGGATTTGCATGGCGGCGTAGGTCCAGCCGAAGGCAGAGAAAATCAGCCCGACTTGCACCGGGTCGATCCCCAGCTCGCTGGTCAGCGCCGGAGCGGCAATCGACAGGTTGCTGCGGTCGAGGTAGTTGATAACCACGGTGATGAACAGCAGCACCATGATGAAAAAGCGCTTTCTGCTAGGCGTGACTAAAGAAGCCTGCCCGGTGAGGGATTCAGGGTGCATGGGGGTGCCTCTTTTTATATTTGTTGAGGAAGGAACGCGCTCAATGTGGGAGCTGGCATGCCTGCGATGGCGGCATGACTGGCACCGCTGCGGTGACTGGCCCACCGCCATCGCAGGCAAGCCAGCTCCCACCTTTTTTAGCGCGTTTCAATCAGGTGGAAATCACCACTCGGCAAAGCTGCCATCGGCATGGCGCCAGATCGGGTTGCGCCAGCGATGGCCGATGGCCGCGCGCTCAACCACATACTCTTCGTTGATCTCAATGCCCAAACCCGGGCCGTTGGGGATCTTCACAAAGCCCTGGTCATAGTCGAACACGCCCGGGTCTCGCACATAGTCGAGCAGATCGTTGCTTTCATTGTAGTGAATGCCCAGGCTCTGCTCCTGGATAAACGCGTTGTAGCAAACCGCATCCAGTTGCAGGCACGCCGCCAAGGCAATCGGGCCCAGCGGGCAGTGCAAGGCGAGGGCCACGTCGTAGGCTTCGGCCATGTTGGCGATCTTGCGGGTTTCGGTGATACCGCCCGCGTGGGAGGCGTCCGGCTGGATGATGTCGACGTAGCCTTCGCTGAGCACGCGCTTGAAATCCCAGCGCGAGAACAGGCGCTCGCCCAGGGCGATCGGCGTACTGGTCAACGGTGCCAGTTCTTTGAGCGCTTCGTAGTTTTCGCTGAGCACCGGCTCTTCAATGAACATCAGTTTGTACGGGTCGAGCTCTTTCATCAGCACCTTGGCCATCGGCTTGTGCACCCGGCCATGGAAGTCGACGCCGATCCCCACGTTAGGGCCGACCGCATCGCGCACGGCAGCGACGTTGGCCAGGGCCAGGTCGACTTTTTCGAAGCTGTCGACAAACTGCAATTCTTCGGTGCCGTTCATTTTTACCGCCGTGAAGCCACGGGCCACCGCCTCTTTGGCAGCACGGGCGGTGTCGGCAGGGCGGTCACCGCCGATCCATGAATACACGCGGATTTTGTCGCGCACCTGGCCGCCCAGCAGATCGCTGACCGACACACCGAGGGCCTTGCCCTTGATGTCCCACAACGCCTGGTCGATGCCGGCGAGGGCGCTCATGTGCACCGCGCCGCCTCGGTAGAAGCCGCCGCGATAGAGCACGGTCCAGATATCTTCGATGTTGCGTGGGTCTTTGCCGATCAGGTAGTCGGACAGTTCTTCGACGGCAGCGGCCACCGTGTGAGCGCGGCCCTCGACCACAGGCTCACCCCAGCCGGTCACACCCTGGTCGGTTTCGACCTTGAGGAAGCACCAGCGCGGCGGAACGATAAAGGTCGTCAGTTTGGTGATTTTCATCTCTTGTCTCTCTTATAGATGCAGCGCCTGTGGGCGCGGAATGTGCTCTCAGCCGAGGGCTTTCCAGGCGGCGACATACGCCTGGGCACGGCTCGCAACCTGATCCACTGTCATGCCCGGCTTGAACAGCCCGGAACCCAATCCGAAGCCCTTGGCGCCGGCGTCGGTAAACACCTGCATGTTGTCCGGGGTGATGCCGCCCACCGGCAGCAGCAACGTGCCCGCCGGCAATACCGCCAGCCATGCCTTGATCACTGAAGGGCCCATTTGCTCGGCCGGGAACAGCTTCAACACATCGGCGCCTTCGGCCAGTGCGGCAAAGGCTTCGGTGGGCGTGGCTACCCCAGGGGACAAATACAGGCCCGCCGCTTTGGCCGCACGCAACACCTTGGCATCGCTGTGGGGCATGACGATCACCTGGCCTCCGGCCGCCTTGACCTGCTCGACCTGCTCAGGCGTCAACACCGTGCCAGCACCGATCAGGCAATCGGCGGGCAAGCTGTCGCGCAGGGTGCGGATGCTGGTGTAAGGGTCTGGCGAGTTGAGCGGCACTTCGATCACGCGAAAACCCGCGTCGTACAGCACTTGGCCGACCGCCTGGGCTTCGTCGGGGCGTAGGCCGCGCAGGATGGCGATCAAACCGTTTTGTGCGAGTGCTTGCTTGAGCATGTCAGGCCTCCAGTAAAGGTCGAGTAAGCCCGGCGGCTTGCGCCAGTTGCCACAGGCCACGCTCGGTGGCTTCTTGCGCCAGGCTGACGTGGGCAAAGCCGCAAAGGGCGAGGGCGCGTTGATAGCGGGCGCAGAGTGGAGCAGCGCCGACCAGGATGATCGGCTGGTGTTTGGCGGAATCTGGCAGGCCGACGAGTTCATGGCCGATGAGCAAGCCGGACAGGTAATCGGGTTGCTGGTCGGGCGCCAGCTGCGCAGTGAGCCCAAGGGTACGGGCACTGAACAGGGTTGAGAGCACGCCACGCTGGCCGTCGTTGGACAGCGCCACGTGCACGCCTCGATCAAACGCCTCGGCCTGGAACTGTTCGCTGGCCTGTTGGGTGCGCCCCAGAATGCTGTGCTTGCTCAACACCGCAAACACTTCGCCGGTCATGAAGGTATCGAAATGGGTAATGCGGCCTTCCACCACCTCGACCCATTTGGAATGGCTGCCGGGCAGGCCGATCAGCACCTTGGGCCCAAGCCCTTGCAGTACGCCGAGCACTTGGGTTTCTTCGCCGCGCATCACATTGGGCAGCCCCACTTGCTCGATCACCCCCGGCACGATGTGCACCTGCACCCCGCGCAGGCTGCGTATGCCATGCAACGCCTGGCCAAGGCTGGCGACATCCACAGGCGTGCTGCGATAGGCCGCCTCGCTCCAACCCTGTGCGCTGCCGACCATGCCGCACGCGATCACTGGCAGCCTGGGCTGGGCGTCGAGCCAATCGCCGCAGGCGCTATCGAACGCCAGTTCAAAGCCGTCGGTGCACAGCACACCGGCAATTTCCCGAGGCTCTGTGGGCAAGTGCATGATGCCGGTAGCCAGCGAGCGCTGTTCCAGCACAACGCCCGCGGGGCCGAGTTTGTAAGCACGAAGGGAGCTGGTCCCCCAATCGAGCGCGATCAATTGCGCCTGCATCGCTTCACCTGAAATGAGTGGGTGCTGAAAAAAGCAGATGGGCGAATATAAACCTACGGCGCAGAACATCTCAATATATAAATATCAATCCCATATAATGAGAAAAGGCAAGATAAATCCTACAACTCTTCCTGTTTTTACTTAGGGAAAGACGCGGGTTAACCGGGTAAGAACGCTTAAAAAATCGACAGGTCCAGCTCGCGCATCGCACCCATCCAAATGGCGTAATCGGTGTGGTCCTTGAGGTCATCACCGGTTTCCGGGTGCAGGAACACCACCAAACCATTGCGATGCAGCGCCAGCCACGGCAATACCACGCCGATATATTCCGGCTCGAACGCCAGTTGGCAACTCCAATCCGGGTGCGGGCCCACCGGCCGCTCATGCACGCGGCCCATGCGCAACGGGAACAGCCTGGCGGCGTCTTCACAGAGCGTGCGCGCCTGCTCGATCGTACTGGCGTCGAAGTAGATATGGGCGTGGTAGCCCTTGATACGTTGCATGACTGACTCCGGTTCCACTGTGCGCCGATCCTAGACCGCAATCGACGGCAGGGCCAGCCCGGTCAACGACTGCGCACTGCTGGCCTGTTCCGCCACCAGCCACTCGACAAAGCGGTCCACCAACTGACCACGGCGTTTGCGCTGGGGCTGCACCACGTAATAGCCAAATCGCGACGTCACCGTGGGGCTGATCGGTCGGCACAACCAATTCTGCTCCAGCAGGTTATCCACCAGGTGGCGCCAGCCGATGGCGACACCCTGGCCGGCAATCGCGGCCTGGATCAGCAAGGTGTAGTTGTCGAAGCGCAATTGCCCAGGGGTCGGCGCAGCGGTGATACCCAGTTCGCGGAATACGCCGTTCCAGTCGAACCACTGGCTGTTGTTTTCCTGGCGCAGGTGCAGCAACGGGCAGCCTTGCAAGGTCTGCACCGTCAGGGGCGCAGCTTGCTCCTTGAGCCACTGCGGGCTGCACACCGGAAACACCTCCTCATTGAACAACCACAGGCTCTCGCCCTGCTTGAAACGGCCATCGCCGAACAACACCGCCACATCAATATCGCTGCGCAGAGTGGCGTGGTTGCGCTCACTGGTGACCAGGCTGACATCCACCTGCGGGTTGGCCTGGTGGAAGCGATGCAGGCGCGGCATCAGCCAATAGGCAGCGAAGGCGAAGTCAGTGGCGACTTGCAGCACTTCATGCTGGCTTTGTTGAGTAATGGCGCCGAGGCCCTGGTTGATGTTCTGCAGGCCGCCTTGCACATGCTCGAACAGCAGGGCGCCAGCGTCGGTCAGTTCAATGCCGCGATAAATGCGGTCAAACAGGCGGATCGCCAGTTGCTCTTCGAGGCGTTTGATCTGCTGGCTGACCGCCGGTTGGGTGGTGCCCAGTTCCATCGCGGCAGCGGTGAAACTGCGATGGCGTGCCGCTGCCTCAAAGGCGCGCAGCAAATCGAGAGAGAGGTCACCCAGCGCTTCATACATAAGCTCAACTTATCCTAGTCATTGCCGCGTATGGGCTTTACCCATGTATTGATGGACCGCATGCTCATTCGCATAAACACCGCCTATGGAATGCCGAGAAACCATGAAGCACAAGAACATTCTTTTCATCATGGCCGATCAGATGGCCGCGCCGATGCTGCCGTTCTACGGGCCTTCCCCGATCAAGCTGCCCAACCTCAGCCGCCTGGCGGCACAAGGTGTGGTGTTCGACGCCGCCTATTGCAACAGCCCATTGTGCGCACCGTCGCGCTTCACCTTGGTAAGTGGCCAATTGCCGAGCAAGATCGGCGCCTACGACAACGCCGCCGATTTCCCCGCCGATGTACCGACCTATGCCCACTACCTGCGTCGCCTCGGCTATCGCACTGCGCTGTCGGGCAAGATGCACTTCTGCGGCCCCGACCAGTTGCACGGCTATGAGGAACGCCTGACCAGCGACATCTACCCCGCCGACTATGGCTGGGCGGTGAACTGGGACGAACCAGACGTACGCCCTACCTGGTATCACAACATGTCCTCGGTACTGCAAGCCGGCCCGTGTGTGCGCACCAACCAGCTGGATTTCGACGAAGAGGTGGTGTTCAAGGCTCAGCAATATCTGTTTGATCACATCCGCGAGGAGGGCGACCAGCCGTTCTGCCTGACCGTGTCGATGACCCATCCCCACGACCCGTACACCATTCCCAAGCCGTTCTGGGACCTGTACGCCGACACCGAGATTCCAATGCCCGCGACGCCGCCCCAGGCCGACCTTGACCCGCATTCCCAGCGGCTGCTCAAGGTCTATGACTTGTGGGACAAACCGCTGCCGGTGGATAAGATCCGCGACGCCCGCCGCGCCTACTTCGGCGCCTGCAGCTACATCGACGGCAACGTCGGCAAGCTGCTGCAGACCCTGGAAGACACCGGCCTGGCCGCCGACACCCTGATCATTTTCTCCGGCGACCACGGCGACATGCTTGGCGAGCGCGGCCTCTGGTACAAAATGCACTGGTTTGAAATGGCCGCCCGCGTGCCGCTGCTGGTCAGTGCACCGGGTCAGTTCGCCGCTGGTCGAGTCACTCAAGCCGTGTCGACCGCCGACCTGTTGCCGACCCTGGTGGAATTGGCCGGTGGCGAACTGGACCCGCACTTGCCGCTGGACGGCCGCTCACTGGTCCCGCACTTGCTAGGGCAGGGCGGGCATGACGAAGTGTTTGGCGAATACATGGCCGAAGGCACCATAAGCCCGTTGATGATGATTCGCCGGGGCGCCTACAAATTCATCTACAGCGAAGACGACCCTTGCTTGTTGTTCGATGTGCACAACGACCCGCGCGAGCAGGAAAACCTCAGCCAGTGCGCCGAACATCGTCCGTTGTTCGAGGCGTTCTTGCGTGAAGCGCGGGCTAAATGGGACATCCCGGCGATCCATCAACAGGTGCTCGCCAGCCAACGCCGTCGCCGCCTGGTGTTTGAAGCGCTGACCCAAGGCAAACTCAAGAGCTGGGATCACCAGCCACTGGTAGACGCCAGTCAGCAGTACATGCGCAACCATATCGACCTTGATGACCTGGAGCGCAAGGCACGTTTTCCACAACCCTGCCAAAACCAATAAGTAGACAGAGGGAAGGCCATGCAAAAGTTGACCGTGGTACTGAGTTTGGTGGTGCTCAGCAGCGCCCAGGTGTACGCAGACACTCGCTGCGAAACGGTGAAGATGGCCGATCCAGGCTGGAGCGACATTGCCGCCACCAACGCCATCACCAGTTTCTTGCTGACGGGCATGGGCTACCAACCCAAGGTCGACACCTTGGCGGTGCCGATCACCTTCGGCGGGCTGAAAGACGGCCAGGTGGATGTCTTCCTCGGCAACTGGATGCCGGCGCAGCAAGGCTTCTACGACAAGTTCGTGGCCAACGGCGATGTGGTGCAACTGGCGAAGAACCTGGAGGGCACCGAGTTCACCCTCGCGGTGCCGGACTATGTGTGGGAAGCCGGGGTGCATGACTTCGCCGACCTGAACAAGTTTGCCGACAAGTTCGACAAGAAGATCTACGGCATTGGCTCCGGCGCGCCGGCCAATATCTCCTTGCAGGAGATCATCAAGAAAAATGACTTCGACCTGGGGCAATGGAAGCTGATCGAGTCCAGCGAACAAGCGATGCTCGCAGAGGTCTCGCGAGCGGTGAAGAAACAGCGTTTCATCACCTTCCTCGGCTGGACCCCACACCCGATGAACGTGCAACTGAAAATGCGTTACCTCAAAGGCGGCGAGCAGTACTTTGGCGCTACCGGCAGCGTGTATACCCTGACCCGCAAGGGTTACGCACAAGCCTGCCCCAATGTCGGGAAACTGCTGACCAACCTGAGTTTCACCCAGGCCATGGAGAACAGCATCATGGCCGACGTGGCCAACAACAAGGTCAGCAATGCGCAGGCGGCGAAGGCGTGGATCAAGGCCAACCCGGCGGTGCTGGACCAGTGGCTGGAGGGCGTGAAAACCCTGGATGGCCAGGAGGCGTTGCCGGCGGTAAAGGCCAAACTCTGACGCTTGCCGCTGCCCCCTGTGGGAGCTGGCTTGCCTGCGATAGCATCATCCCGGTATGCCTGTCGCACCGAGGCGCCAGCATCGCAGGCAACCCAGCTCCCACACGTACCCATGCATATTGATACTCTTGCCAAAACCCTTTACCCGAGCCTGCGATGCCCCGGCCCACCCGCCATACACTCTTGCCCTTCCTGCGCTGGCTGCCGCGCCAAACCCGCGCCAGCGTCGGCCGGGATGCCATCGTCGGCCTCAGCGGCGCCGTGCTTGCGCTGCCGCAGTCAATTGCCTACGCATTGATCGCAGGTCTCCCACCCGAATACGGGCTCTACGCCGCCATCATTCCGGTATTGATCGCTTGCCTGTGGGGCTCGTCCTGGCACCTGATCTGCGGGCCCACGGCCGCCATCTCCATCGTGCTTTACGCCAGCGTCAGCCCATTGGCCGTGCCCGGCTCCCAGGACTACATCACCCTTATTCTGTTGCTGACCCTCCTCGCGGGCGTATTCCAGTGGTTGCTCGGCCTGCTGCGCTTCGGCGCCCTGGTGAACTTTGTCTCCCATTCGGTGGTGCTGGGTTTCACCCTGGGCGCCGCTGTGGTGATTGCCCTGGGGCAACTGCCCAACCTGCTCGGGTTGGATTTGCCCAGCCAGGCCACGGCCATCAACGGTCTACTGGCGCTGATCGATCATCGTGGCGAGTGGGATCAGGCATCCCTGGCCCTGGGGCTGGGGACGTTGCTGGCAGGCATGTTGCTCAAGTACCTGGTGCCACGCTGGCCCACACTGTTGATAGCCTTGGTGCTGGGCAGCCTGGTGGCATGGTTGTGGCCGGCGATGTTCGGGCATGTGGCACGGGTCAGTTCGTTCATCGGCAAACTGCCGCCGTTCAGCCCGTTGCCGATGGACCTGGACCTGGTGCTGCGCCTGCTGCCCAGTGCCGTGGCTGTGGGCATGCTGGGGTTGGTGACCAGCCTGTCGATTGCCCGCTCGCTGTCGGCCCGCTCGCAACAACTGCTCGACGCCAACCAGGAAGTTCGCGCCCAGGGTTTATCCAACATCGTCGGCGGATTTTTTTCCGGCTACCTGTCAGCCGGATCATTCACCCGCTCGGGCCTCAGTTACGAGGCGGGCGCCTGTTCGCCGCTGGCGGGGGTGTTTTCGGCCCTGTGGGTGGCGTTATTCGCGTTATTTGGCGCAGCGTTGATCGCGCATATTCCGATCCCGAGCATGGCGGCGAGCATCCTGCTGATTTGCTGGGGGCTGGTGGACCACCGCGGCATTCGCGCGCTGTTCCGGGTCAGCCGTGCCGAATTCGTGGTGATGAGCCTGACCTGCGTCGCCACCTTATTGTTGGAGCTGCAAACGGCCATCTATGCCGGGGTGCTGGCGTCGCTGTTTTTCTACCTCAAGCGCACGTCGCAGCCACGGGTTCAACACTGGCGCGACGGTGAGGCGGATGTGTTGCGGGTGGGCGGCTCGATCTTTTTTGGCGCCAGCCATTACCTGCAAGTGCGCCTGCAGCGCTTGCAGGGCGAGCGGGTGGTGATCGAGGCGCAGCAGATCAACTTTATCGACTATTCCGGGGTGGAGATGCTGCATCAGGAGGCGCGCCGGTTGGCGGGGTTGGGGCGTAGCTTGACGTTGCGTGGGGCCAGGCCGCAGGTGGTTGATGAGCTGAAAAAGCTCGACGGGCCCGATAACTGCCCCATCGACTTTGAAGACTGAACCCGATCAAAACTGTGGGAGCTGGCTTGCCTGCGATAGCGGTGGGTCAGCCAGCACATGGGTAACTGACCTATTGCTGTCGCAGGCAAGCCAGCTCCCACATTAACGGTGCCCACATCAGAGTGTGGAATCAGGCCAATTGCCGGCGCAGTTCGGCCAGTACCGGCGCCGAATCCGGCCGCACACCACGCCACAGCAAGAAGGCTTCCGCCGCTTGTTCCACCAGCATGCCCAGGCCATCCATCGCCACCGCCGCGCCTTGCTCGCTCGCCCAGCGGCAGAATGCAGTGGGTTCCTTGGCGTACATCATGTCGTAGCAGAAGGTCTTGCCCGACTCGATCAGGCTGCCGGCAATCGGCGGTACATCGCCTGACAGGCTGGCCGACGTGGCATTGATGATCACGTCCACCGGCTCACGCAACCAGTCGAAGCCACTGGCAGACACCGGGCCCAGGTCATCGAACAGCTCAGCCAGTAACTCGGCTTTTTCCACGGTGCGGTTGGCGATGATCAACGACGAGGGTTGCTGCGCCAGCAACGGCTCCAGCGCACCGCGTACCGCGCCACCGGCGCCCAATAACAGAATGCGTTTGCCTTGCAGGGCCAGCCCGGCACTGACCGTCAAATCGCGCACCAGGCCCGCGCCGTCGGTGTTGTCGCCCAACAAGGTGCCGTCAGCCAGTTTGCTCAAGGTGTTCACGGCACCGGCGCGCTGGGCTCGTTCGGTCAGGGTATTGGCCAGGCGATAGGCCTCTTCCTTGAACGGCACGGTCACGTTGGCGCCCCGGCCCTGTTGGAAAAACTCTCGGGCACAGGCGGTGAAGTCCTCCAACGGCGCGAGCATTGTGCTGTAGTCCAGCTGCTCACCGGTCTGGGCGGCGAACAGACGGTGAATCAGCGGCGATTTGCTGTGGCCGATGGGGTTGCCGAACACGACATAACGGTCCATCACACCGCCGCCTTGGGCGCGGCAACGCCGAGCCAGTCACGGTCTTGCAGGAAGTAGTCGGTGAGGCGCGCCTCTTCGCTGCCGGCTTCGGCCTTCCAGTCGTAGCTCCAGCGTACCTGAGGTGGCAGCGACATCAGGATCGACTCCGTACGCCCGCCCGATTGCAGGCCGAACAGGGTGCCACGGTCATAGACCAAGTTGAACTCAACGTAGCGGCCCCGGCGGAACTCCTGGAACTGGCGCTGTTGCTCGGTGTACGCCATGGCCTTGCGACGCTGCACAATCGGCAGGTAGGCGTCGATGTAGGCATCGCCGATGGCACGGATGAAGGCGAAGCAGGTGTCGAAGCCCCACTCGTTCAAGTCATCGAAGAACAACCCACCGATGCCACGGGGCTCGTTGCGATGTTTGATGTGGAAGTAGGTGTCACACCAGGCCTTGTAGCGTGCGTACACATCCGGGCCAAACGGCGCACAGGCCTGCTCGGCCACGCGGTGCCAGTGAATGCAGTCTTCTTCATTGCCGTAATACGGGGTGAGATCGAAGCCACCCCCGAACCACCACACCGGTTCTTCGCCTTCTTTTTCAGCGATGAAAAACCGCACATTGGCGTGGGAAGTCGGTACATGCGGGTTATGCGGATGGATCACCAGTGACACGCCAAGCGCTTCAAACCCACGGCCGGCCAGCTCGGGGCGATGGGCACTGGCAGACGGTGGTAAACCGCTGCCGAACACGTGGGAAAAGTTGACGCCGCCTTTTTCGATCACCGAACCGTTTTCCATCACACGGGTGCGACCGCCACCGCCGGCTGGCCGGGTCCAGGCGTCTTCGATAAAGCGAGTGTCCGTCTCGAAGGTTTCCAGGGCGCTGCAAATGCGGTCTTGCAGGTCAAGCAGGTAGGCTTTAACGGCCTCGGTGCGGGTAGTCATGGCATCACCTTGAATCGGGCAAAGCTACGCGAGGCCCATGGGGCGTCGGCGGCAAATGGGCGCACAGGATACCACTGCGCTTAGATGCCACTGCACTTAGGTGCGCGGCAGTTGACGAAGATCAAGCTTAGGAGTCCGATAGGGGGCTACGCAGATTCGAACCCAAGGAGAAGTGCAGATGGCCAAACGTATCCAGTTCAGCGCCCATGGCGGCCCCGACGTACTTGAATATGTGGACTACACGCCAGCGGAACCTGGCCCACAGCAGGTTCGGGTGCGCAACGAGGCGATCGGCCTGAACTTCATCGACACCTACTTCCGCAGTGGCCTCTATGCGCCGCCGGCCCTGCCATCGGGTCTGGGTGCGGAAGGTGCTGGCGTAGTCGATGCCGTTGGCAGTGAAGTCAGCCAATTCAAAGTCGGCGACCGTGTGGCCTACGGCAGCGGCCCGCTGGGTGCCTACAGCGAGTCGCACGTGTTGCCCGCCGCCAACCTGGTGCACCTGCCGGATGAGATCAGCTTTGAACAGGCCGCCGGTGCCATGCTCAAAGGCCTGACCGTGCAGTACCTGCTGCGCCAGACCTATGAGCTCAAAGGCGGTGAAACCATTTTGTTCCACGCCGCCGCCGGTGGCGTGGGCTCCCTGGCCTGCCAATGGGCCAAGGCTTTGGGGGTGAAGTTGATCGGTACCGTCAGCTCCCCGGAAAAAGCCGCTTTGGCCAAATCGCTGGGCGCCTGGGAAACCATCGACTACAGCAAGGAAGATGTCGCACAACGCGTACTGGAATTAACTGACGGCAAGAAATGCCCGGTGGTGTACGACGGCGTCGGCAAGGACACCTGGCTGACCTCACTCGACAGCGTGGCGCCACGGGGTCTGGTGGTGAGCTTCGGCAACGCGTCGGGTGCGGTGGATGGGGTGAACCTGGGGATTCTGTCGGCGAAGGGTTCGCTGTACGTCACCCGGCCGACTTTGGCGACCTATGCAAACAATCCGGCGAACCTGCAGGCGATGGCGGACGATCTGTTTTCGATGATCAAGAGTGGCAAGGTACGCATTGATATCAACCAGCGCTACTCGCTGGCAGAGGCGGCCAAAGCGCAGACGGAGTTGTCGGGGCGGCGCACGACTGGATCGACCATCCTGCTGCCTTAAGATCGTACCCACGCTCTGCGTGGGAATGCATACCGTGACGCTCTGCGTCACAAGCGGACCCAGAGCGTCCAATGCGGCGTTCCCACGCAGAGCGTGGGAACGAGCTGCACCTACGAGGGGCGCACCACATCACCCGTCACCAGATCCCGAATCAGGCTCGGGTTCTTGCGCCCACCCAAGGCGCCGCCCAACACCAGGTCCACTTGCCCGCGAAAATACTGCTCCACGCGAATGCGCGTGCGGGCTGCCGGGCGGCCCTGAGGGTTGGCCGAGGTGGAAATCAACGGGCCGACCTCGGCGCACAAATCTCTCACCAACGGATGATCACTGACCCGCAGCGCTACGGTGTCGTGCACACCCGTGACCCATTCGGGCAGCAAGTCTTGATGGGGCACCAGCCAGGTATTCGGCCCTGGCCAGGTGCTGGCCATGCGTTCGACCCACGTGTCCGGGAAATCCTCAAACAGAAAGTCGAACTGACGAATATTGTCCGCCACCAGGATCAGGCCTTTGTCGACCGAGCGGTTCTTGATCGCCAACAGCCGATCCACTGCTTCTTCGTTCCACGGGTCGCAGCCCAGGCCCCAGACCGCTTCGGTCGGATAGGCGATCACTGCGCCTGCGCGAATTTCCCGTGCGGCTTCCAGCACACGCCACCTGTTGACCATTGTTAACTCTCCGGACTAAAGCTCTGGGCAGTTTACCGATCTTCGTTACAAAACCTAGCGCCAAAAACGGGCCACTACCAAAGCGGACACCGCGCCAGCCAGCGCCCGCTTTCGCAAATCACCTGGCCCTCCAACTCCAGCTCCGTCAGGGTGGCCAGTACTTGTGACAACGGCCGACCGCTGGCAATCGCCAAGGCTTCGCTGCTATGCGGTGCCGCGTGCAGTAGCGCCACCAGCGGATGGGTTACGGGCACCGGTGCCGCATGGGACAACCGCTGCCAACCACGCAAGCCTTCAAGTATGTGCTCGATGGTTTCCACCAACACCGCGCCATCACGGATCAGTTGATGACAGCCTTTGGCGGCGGGGTGGTGAATGGAACCCGGAATCGCGTACACCTCGCGCCCTTGCTCCGCCGCCAGGCGTGCGGTGATCAGCGAGCCGCTGGCGATACTGGCCTCCACCACCAGTACGCCTAACGACAACCCGCTGATGATCCGGTTGCGCCGTGGGAAATTACCGGCCTGGGGCGCGGTATCCAGCGGAAACTCGGAAACCACGGCGCTGCCTTGGGCGATCATCGCCGCAGCAAGCTTGCGATGGCGCTGTGGATAAAAATTTTCCAGGCCAGTGCCAAGCACGCCGATGGTATGGCCGCCCACGTCCAATGCCGCCTGGTGCGCCGCGCCATCAATGCCCACCGCCAGCCCACTGGTGATGACAAAACCGGCGCTCGCCAGGCTGCGGGAAAAGGCCGCTGCCGTGTCCATGCCCGGGCGCGAGGCACGCCGGCTACCGACCATGGCCAACTGTGGTTTTTCCAGAATATCGGGGTCGCCCGCAACGAATAACAACGGCGGCGCATCGTCGATCTGCGCGAGCAACGCCGGGTAATCCGGGTGGTCCCACATCAGCAAATGCTGGGCCGGGCGCGCCAGCCAGGCCAACGCCTCACTGGCACCGTCACGGACTTTGGGGCTACGTCGGGCCTCTGCGCTGATGGCGGGCAAACCGAGGGAACGCCAGGCACTGGCGGGAGCACTCAGGGCCTTGGAAGCGCAACCAAAGGCATCGATCAACACGTGAAAACGCTTGGGCCCCAGTTCTGGCAGCCTGTGCAAGCGTAGCCGGGCTTCCAGCTCTGCCGGGGAAATATCGCTACTGTTTATCGGATTCATATGATCATCCTTGACCGGAACAAGCTGTGGATAACTCTGTTGGTAACTTATTTAGCAGGCTATTTATTGCGCTTGATCAGCCGTCTCGAAACGGTCTTGCACGGCCAACGACCGTGAAGCACTGAGCACCAGGGCATAGCTGAGCTTTTCATAGGTGCGAAACACCAGCAGGGTGCCGGCTCGCTCATCCGGGAGGGGAGTGGGCGTACCGGTGAGGGCGTCTCGCACGATGGCGCCAGCCTTGATCACTGTGAGCAGTTGGCCTTCCACCAAGCCATCGCGGCGGCCCTTGTTGAGGGTCACAGCGTCGAGCACGCCAATCTGCGTGACGCCCTTGGGGATGTCGATGATATGCCCTGTAATCAAGGGTGCAGGTTTGCAGGGTTCCAGGCTGGCCAAAGCAACGGGAGGCTCGGCGCGCAACAAACGGTCGCCTGGGCGAATTTCCTGGGTCACCCGTTGCACTGCCAGGGTGGTGAGGCTGTCGGCAAGCACAAAGCGCGCAGTGCCGATGTCGTCGGCATTGATGCCCAACAGCTCTTGGGTATGGGGGTCGGTGTAGGCCTTGCCCCGCCGAAATATCCCGTAGCTTGGCTGGGCCGGGTCCAGATGCCCGCGCGCATGCACACGCTCGTCGTTGGCACCCAGAACGCGCCCGCCTTGCGCCGCAATAATGTAAGGCGCGTTGTCCAGGTCGTGGGGGGAGTCAAAAATACGGTTGTGCAGTAAAAAATGCTGGATGGCCTGTTGCGCGGCCTGATCCAGACGCTCAGTGGGTTGCACAATCAATGCCGTGGCGAACGGAGCCCACAGCAGCAAGACGAGTAGCGATTTCCTCATGGGGTGAATCTCCTTTATTATATGCGTTCGCGTGAAATGCCATGGCCTTCGCGGCTTCCGAGCGTTTCACACCGGCCGTATGGGTCCATCCCACCGCCGATTTGTCTCTTCCTCACATGTGCAGCAATTACGCTTATGGCTATTTTGAACATCCTCGAATTTCCCGACTCGCGCCTGCGCACGATCGCCAAGCCGGTGGCCGTAGTGGACGACAAGGTTCGTCAGTTGGTCGATGACATGTTTGAAACAATGTATGAAGCCCCGGGCATCGGCCTCGCCGCGACCCAGGTCAACGTGCATCTGCGCGTCGTGGTCATGGACCTGTCGGAAGACCGCAGCGAACCTCGGGTGTACATCAACCCTGAGTTCGAACCGCTGACCGAAGAGATGGGCGAATACCAGGAAGGCTGCCTGTCGGTGCCGGAGTTCTACGAGAATGTGGAACGCCCGCTACGCGTGAAGATCAAGGCGCTGGACCGTGACGGCAAGCCTTTCGAGCTGATTGCCGAAGGCCTGCTGGCGGTGTGCATCCAGCATGAATGCGACCACCTCAACGGCAAGCTGTTCGTCGATTACCTGTCCACGCTCAAGCGTGACCGCATCAAGAAGAAGCTGGAAAAAAAGCATCGCCAGCAAGCCTGATGCCCTTCTTCCAAAGGCTTGCTGCGGCAAGCCTTTTTCTTTTGTGACTGTTTTTAACCGAGAACTCCCATGACCGAGCCATTGCGCATTGTTTTTGCCGGCACTCCTGAATTTGCCGCCGAACACCTCAAGGCGCTGCTTGCCAGCCCTTATGACCTCGTCGCGGTGTACACCCAGCCGGATCGCCCGGCCGGTCGCGGGCAAAAACTGATGCCGAGTGCGGTCAAGCAGTTGGCGCTGGAGCACAACATTCCTGTGCTGCAGCCGCCGACCCTGCGTAACGCCGAGGCCCAGGCCGAACTGGCCGCGCTGAAGCCGGACCTGTTGGTGGTGGTGGCCTACGGCTTGATCCTGCCCCAGGCTGTGCTGGATATCCCGCGCCTGGGTTGCATCAACAGCCATGCTTCACTGCTGCCACGCTGGCGCGGTGCGGCGCCGATTCAACGCGCCGTTGAAGCAGGCGACAGCGAGAGCGGCGTGACCGTGATGCGCATGGAAGCCGGCCTGGATACTGGGCCGATGCTGCTCAAGGTCACCACGCCGATCACCGCCCAAGACACCGGCGGCAGCCTGCACGACCGCCTCGCTGAGCTAGGCCCGCCCGCTGTGATCCAGGCCATCGCCGGCCTCGCTGCCGGCACCCTGCAAGGCGAAATCCAAGACGACAGCCTGGCCACCTACGCCCACAAGCTGAACAAGGACGAAGCGCGCATTGACTGGAGCCGCCCGGCCGTGGAGCTGGAGCGCCTGGTACGCGCCTTCAACCCGTGGCCGATCTGCCACAGCACCCTGAACGGCGAGGCTTTGAAAGTGTTGACCGCGACCCTGGCCGATGGCGCAGGCGCTCCCGGCGAGATCATCAACGCCAGCAAAGACGGCCTGTTGGTGGCTTGCGGTGAACAAGCGCTGTGCCTGACGCGTCTGCAATTGCCCGGCGGCAAGGCGCTGAACTTCAGCGATTTGTTCAATAGCCGTCGTGAGAAATTCGCCTTGGGCACCACGCTTGGGGTGGTCACTCAATGAACCCACGTCTGGCCGCCGCCAAGGCTCTTGCCGCCGTCCTCAACGGCAAGGCTTCGCTGAACAGTTCGCTGCCGACGCAGTTGGATAAAGTTGAAGACCGCGACCGGGGGTTTACCCAGGACCTGGCCTTTGGCACCGCCCGTTGGCAGCCACGGTTGTCTGCGCTGGCCGCCAAGCTGCTGCAAAAACCGTTCAAAGCGGCGGACGCGGATGTCGAGGCGCTGTTGCTAGTGGGTCTCTACCAATTGCTCTACACCCGCGTGCCCGCCCACGCGGCCATCGGTGAAACCGTCGGTTGCGCCGACAAGTTGAAAAAGCCCTGGGCCAAGGCCCTGCTCAATGCCGTGCTGCGCCGCGCCCAGCGCGAAAGCGAAGCCCTGCTGGCCGAGCTGGAACATGATCCGGTGGTGCGCACCGCCCACCCGCGTTGGCTGCAAAAATCCCTGAAGGCCTTTTGGCCTGAGCAATGGGAAGCCATCTGCGCAGCCAACAACGCGCACCCGCCGATGATCCTACGGGTCAACCGTGGTCACCACAGCCGTGACGCGTATTTGCAGTTACTGGCGGACGCTGGCATCAACGCCACGCCCTGTGTGTACAGCACGGACGGCATCGTGCTCGAAGCGGCTGCCGATGTGCGTAGCCTGCCGGGCTTTGCCGAAGGTTGGATCAGTGTGCAGGACGAAGCCGCGCAGTTGGCCGCCGACTTGCTCGACCTCGCCCCCGGCCAGCGCGTACTCGATGCCTGCTGCGCGCCCGGCGGTAAGACCTGCCATATCCTTGAAGTGGAAAAAGGCCTGGCCGGTGTAGTCGCGGTGGACCTTGAAGCCAAGCGCCTGGTGCGCGTGCGGGAAAACCTCGCACGCCTGGGCTTGAGCGCTGAACTGATCGCCGCGGATGGCCGCGACACCGCCACTTGGTGGGACGGCAAGCCCTTCCAGCGCATCCTGCTGGACGCCCCTTGCTCGGCCACCGGCGTGATCCGCCGTCATCCGGACATCAAGCTGACCCGCCAGCCCGACGACATCGCCGCCTTGGCGGTGCTGCAAGGCGAACTGCTCGACGCGCTGTGGCCCACCTTGGAAGTCGGCGGCATCCTGCTTTACGCCACCTGCTCCACCTTGCCCACCGAAAATACCGAGGTCATCCAAGCCTTCCTCGCCCGCACCAGCGGCGCGCGTGAGCTGGACCTCGCTACCACGGCCGGCATCAAGCAGCCCCACGGTCGCCAACTGCTTGCCCAAGAAGGCGGGCACGATGGCTTCTACTACGCCAAACTGATCAAGATCGCCGCCGCGCGCGGCTGAATGGTTTTAAGGGAGTGACCGGATGAAAATCATCATCCTTGGAGCAGGGCAGGTCGGTGGCACGCTGGCCGAACATTTGGCCGGTGAAGCCAACGACATCACCGTGGTCGACACCGATTCCGAGCGTTTGCGTGACCTGGGCGACCGTCTGGACATCCGTACGGTGCAAGGCCGCGCGTCGTTTCCGACGGTGCTGCGCCAGGCCGGTGCCGACGATGCCGACATGCTGGTGGCCGTGACCAACAGCGACGAGACCAACATGGTCGCCTGCCAAGTCGCCCACACCCTGTTCCACACCCCGACCAAGATCGCTCGGGTACGCGAAGCGGCGTACCTGACCCGCGCCGGTCTGTTCGATAACGACGCCATTCCGGTGGACGTACTGATCAGTCCGGAACAGGTGGTGACCCACTACATCAAACGCCTGATCGAAATTCCAGGTGCGCTTCAGGTGATCGACTTCGCCGAAGGCAAAGCACAACTGGTGGCCGTGAAGGCTTATTACGGCGGGCCGCTGGTGGGCCAGCAACTGCGCCAGCTGCGCGAGCACATGCCGAACGTGGAAACCCGCGTGGCCGCGATTTTCCGCCGTGACCGGCCGATCCTGCCCCAGGGCGATACGGTGATCGAGGCTGACGATGAAGTGTTTTTTATCGCCGCCAAGGCGAACATTCGCGCGGTCATGAGCGAAATGCGCAGGCTCGACGAAAGCTACAAACGTATCGTCATCGCCGGCGGTGGGCAGATCGGCGAGCGTTTGGCCGAAGCCATCGAAAGCCGCTACCAGGTGAAGATCATCGAGATGAGCCCGACGCGTTGCCGGCATTTGTCCGACACCCTCGACAGCACTGTTGTACTGCAAGGCAGCGCCTCGGACCGTGACCTGCTGATGGAAGAGAACATCGCCGACGCCGACATCTTCCTGGCCC
The DNA here is from genome assembly GCF_018135665.1 of Pseudomonas sp. B2021. Classification (NCBI taxonomy): domain Bacteria; kingdom Pseudomonadati; phylum Pseudomonadota; class Gammaproteobacteria; order Pseudomonadales; family Pseudomonadaceae; genus Pseudomonas; species Pseudomonas sp. B2021. Next base: position 198,787 of record NZ_SMOF01000001.1, on the reverse strand, counting down.
TGACCAACGATGATGAAGCCAATATCATGTCGTCCTTGCTGGCCAAGCGGTTGGGAGCGAAGAAGGTGATGACCATCATCAACAACCCGGCCTATGTGGACCTGATCCAGGGCGGCGATATCGACATTGCCATCAGCCCGCAGTTGGCGACCATTGGCACCTTGCTTGCCCACGTACGCCGTGGCGACATTGTCAGTGTGCACTCGTTGCGCCGGGGTGCTGCGGAGGCCATAGAGGCGATTGCCCACGGTGACTCGAAGTCCAGCAAAGTGATTGGCAAGGCCATCCGCGATATCGGCCTGCCGCCGGGCACCACCATTGGCGCGATCATTCGCGATGAAGAAGTGATCATTGCCCACGACGACACGGTGATCGCCACCGGAGACCATGTGATTTTGTTCCTTGTGGATAAAAAACATATCCGCGATGTGGAGAAGCTGTTCCACGTGGGGTTGAGCTTTTTCTGATCAAGGAGTGAACCGATGCTGGAGTCCCTGGAAAAAATGCTCGCCAAGGGCGTGGACAATTCGCTGCTGCGCTTTGGCCTGGGCAAGGGTTATCTGGACCTGAAGGACAACGCCAAGGCGGCCGAGCATTTGCAGCGATGCGTCGAGTTCGATCCTAAGTATTCGGCGGCGTGGAAGTTGTTGGGCAAGGCGCATCAGGCGCAGGGTGACAGTGCCTCAGCACGACAGGCGTGGGAAAAAGGCATAGAGGCGGCCTTGGCACACGGCGACAAACAGGCCGAAAAAGAGATGGCAGTGTTCCTGAAAAAACTCGACCGCCAGGCTTGAAACAATCCCCTGTGGGAGCTGGCTTGCCTGCGATGGCAGCACCTCGGTCTATCAGTTAAACCGAGGTGATGCCATCGCAGGCAAGCCAGCTCCCACATTTGATCTCCATTGGCTAGGAGATCAGCGGTGAATCAATACCACCGCGCCTCACCCAGTGGGCGTTTCTTGAAGCGTTTCATGCTCCACATGTACTGGCTTGGGTAAGCGCCGACATAACGCTCTACTACCTTGCTCATCGCCGCACAGGACGTCGCGGTGTCGGTGCTGTACATGTCCTCCGGCGCCGCTTCCAGGATCACCTTGTAGCCCGAGCCGTCCGGCAGCCGCAGGGCATGCAGGAACACACCCACCGCCTTGTGGCCCGCCAGCATGTTCGGCACGAACTTGCTGGTAAGCGCCTGGGTGGCAAAAAACGGTACGAAGATCCCGGCAGACTCAGCCGGCTCCGGGTCGGCAGGAATGCCCACCTGGCCGCCTTTGCGCACTTCCTTGATCACACTGAGAATGCCTTCCTTGGTGGAGGCCGCCACGCGGTTGCCCAACTGCACGCGCTGTTTGCGCAGCAATTCGTCCACGGCCTTGAGCTTGGGCGGGCGATAGAAAATGATCGGTTTGCACTGGCTGCAATAGAAATGGTTCAACACTTCCCAGTTGCCTAAGTGGCTGGTGATGCCTACCACGCCTTTGCCAGAAGCCAGGGCCTCGTGCAGCACTTCCAGGCCTTCGACTTCGCGGACCAGGTCGATAGAGCGCTGCGCCGGCCAGATCCACGCGCAGGCGCTTTCGGTGAGGGACTTGCCGATGTCCATCAGGCTGCGGCCCACCAGGCGCTCGCGCTCTGCCGGGTCCATGTCCGGGAAGCATTTGGAGAGGTTGATCCGCACCGTATCGCGGGAACGGTTGGGGGTTTTCCACATGATCCAGCCGATCCCCGTGCCGACGGCTTGTACGGCGCGCCAGGGCAGCAGGGCAAACAACCGAAGAGCACCTACCAGCAAGGCGCCTTTAAACTTTTCCACAGGTCACTCCTGATCGTGTGTGGTGCGCAAAGCCGGCATTCTAACCGGCGTTGACCAAGTCCGCGTAACGGTCGCAGTCCTTGGTGTGGTCCATGACCATGCCCGAGGCCTGCATGAAGGCGTAGCAAATGGTCGGCCCGACGAAGGTGAAGCCGGCCTTTTTCAAGGCTTTGCTCATGGCTTCGGCTTCGGGCGTAATCGCCGGGACGTCGCTGCGATCCTTGAAGTGATTGACCTTGGGTTTGCCGCCGACAAACGACCACAGCAACCCCACCGGATCCTCCAGCGCCAGCCAGGCCGCGGCGTTGCGCCGAGTAGCGTTGAGCTTCAAGCGATTGCGCACGATGCCCGGGTCCTGCATCAGCACCTCGATTTCTTCATCGCTCAATTGCGCCAGGCGCTGCGCGTCAAAGCCGAACAACACCTTTCGATAATGCTCGCGTTTGCGTAAAACGGTGATCCAGGACAGGCCTGCCTGGAACCCTTCGAGCAAAAGCAACTCGAACAAACCCTGCGCATCGCGCAGCGGCGTTCCCCACTCTTGATCGTGATAAGCCATGTACAGCGGATCTTCAGAACACCAAAAGCAGCGTGGCATAAGGCTCCAGGGAGTGGTGGCGGGGCCGAATCGGGTATACTCCCGCTCTTTAAATCGCAGCCCAAGTAACAGGTGAATTTCGTGAGCCAGCCTACGCCAGCCGTGCGTACCTTCCAAGACTTGATCCTCGCCCTCCAGCAATACTGGGCCGAGCAAGGTTGTGTGGTACTTCAGCCCTACGATATGGAAGTAGGCGCCGGCACTTTCCACACCGCTACATTCCTGCGGGCCATCGGCCCGGAAACCTGGAACGCCGCTTATGTGCAGCCCAGTCGCCGCCCGACTGACGGCCGCTACGGCGAAAACCCGAACCGTCTGCAGCACTATTACCAGTTCCAGGTGGTATTGAAGCCCAACCCGGACAACTTCCAGGAGCTGTACCTGGGCTCGCTGAAACATGTGGGCCTGGACCCACTGGTGCACGACATCCGTTTCGTCGAAGACAACTGGGAATCGCCAACCCTGGGCGCCTGGGGCCTGGGCTGGGAAGTCTGGCTCAATGGCATGGAAGTGACGCAGTTCACTTACTTCCAGCAAGCCGGCGGCATCGAGTGCTACCCGGTCACCGGCGAAATCACCTATGGCCTGGAGCGCCTGGCCATGTACCTGCAAGGCGTGGACTCGGTCTACGACCTGGTGTGGGCTGACGGCCCGTTCGGCAAGGTGACCTACGGCGATGTGTTCCACCAGAACGAGGTGGAGCAGTCCACCTACAACTTCGAACACGCCAACGTCGACAAACTGTTCGAACTGTTCGACTTCTATGAAAGCGAAGCCAAACGCCTGATCGAGCTCGACCAGCCGCTGCCGTTGCCAAGCTATGAAATGGTGTTGAAGGCCTCCCATACCTTCAACCTGCTGGATGCCCGCCGTGCCATTTCGGTTACTGCGCGCCAGCAATACATCCTGCGTGTGCGCACCCTGGCGCGTTCCGTCGCCCAAGCCTACCTGCTGGCCCGCGCCAAGCTGGGCTTCCCGATGGCAACCCCGGACCTGCGTGATGAAGTGTTGGCTAAGCTGGAGGCTGCACAATGAGTGCTCAAGATTTCCTGGTTGAACTGGGCACCGAAGAGCTGCCACCCAAGGCCCTCAATACCCTGGCCGATGCATTCCTGGCCGGTATCGAAAAAGGCCTGCAGACCGCTGGCCTGAAGTTTGAAGCCAAAAAAGTCTACGCCGCGCCGCGCCGCCTGGCTGTGCTGCTGACCGCGCTGGAAACCCAGCAGCCGGACCGCAGCATCAACCTGGACGGCCCACCGCGCCAGGCAGCTTTCGATGCCGACGGCAACCCGACACAAGCCGCCCTTGGCTTTGCCAAAAAATGTGGCGTAGAGCTGAGCGAGATCGACCAGAGCGGCCCGAAACTGCGTTTCAGCCAGGTCATCACCGGCAAGCCGACCGCCAGCCTGTTGCCGACCATCGTTGAAGATTCCCTGAACGACCTGCCTATCCCCAAGCGCATGCGCTGGGGTGCGCGCAAGGAAGAGTTCGTGCGCCCAACCCAATGGCTGGTGATGCTGCTCGGTGACCAGGTCATCGATTGCACCATCCTCGCCCAGAAGGCTGGACGTGATTCCCGTGGTCACCGCTTCCATCATCCAGAAAGCGTGCGCATCACTTCGCCGGCCAATTACCTCAACGACCTGCGCGCCGCTTATGTGCTGGCCGACGCCAATGAGCGTCGCGAGCTGATCAGCAAGCGCACCGAAGAACTGGCCCGCCTGCAGGAAGGCACCGCCATCGTGCCGCCAAGCCTGCTCGACGAAGTGACCGCCCTGGTGGAATGGCCGGTGCCGCTGGTGTGCTCGTTCGAAGAGCGTTTCCTCGACGTGCCGCAAGAAGCCTTGATCACCACCATGCAGGACAACCAGAAGTACTTCTGCCTGCTGGACGTGGACGGTAAGTTGTTGCCGCGTTTTATCACCGTGGCCAACATCGAAAGCAAAGACCCACAGCAGATCATCGCCGGTAACGAAAAAGTCGTGCGCCCGCGCCTGACCGACGCCGAGTTCTTCTTCAAGCAAGACAAGAAGCAGAAGCTGGAAGACTTCAACCTGCGCCTTCAGAACGTAGTGTTCCAGGAAAAACTCGGCAGCGTCTATGACAAGGCCGTGCGTGTTTCCAAGCTGGCGGCCTACATTGCCCCACGTATTGGCGGCGACGCAGCCTGGGCCGCCCGTGCCGGCTTGCTGTCCAAGTGCGACCTGGCCACCGAAATGGTCGGCGAGTTCCCAGAGATGCAAGGCGTGGCGGGTTACTACTACGCCCTCAACGACGGCGAGCCGGATGATGTCGCCCTGGCCCTGAACGAGCAGTACATGCCGCGCGGTGCCGGTGCAGAACTGCCGAGCACCCTGACCGGTGCGGCCGTGGCCATTGCCGACAAGCTGGACACCCTCGTGGGTATCTTCGGTATCGGCATGCTGCCCACCGGCAGCAAAGACCCGTATGCCCTGCGCCGTGCTGCCTTGGGCGTGCTACGCATCCTGATCGACAAGAAGCTGGACCTCGACCTGACCCAGGCCGTGGTATTCGCCGTCGGCCAGTTCGGCACCAAGGTCAAGCAAGCCGGCCTGGCCGAGCAAGTGCTGGAGTTCGTGTTCGACCGCCTGCGTGCGCGTTATGAAGACGAAGGCGTGGACGTTTCCGTCTACCTGTCGGTACGTGCGCTGCAACCGGGCTCGGCGTTGGACTTCGACCAGCGTGTACAAGCCGTGCAAGCGTTCCGCAAGCTGCCGGAAGCCGATGCCCTGGCCGCCGTGAACAAGCGCGTGTCGAACCTGCTGAGCAAGGCCGACAACCTTGGCACTGCTGAAGTCGACCCGGGCCTGTTTGCCGATGCCAAGGAGTTCTCGCTGAACTCGGCCATTGCCAAGGCCGAGAACGCCGTGAAGCCGCTGATCGCTGAGCGTGACTACGCGCAAGCGTTGGCGCGCCTGGCGTCTTTGCGTGAGCCGGTGGATGCGTTCTTCGAAGCGGTGATGATCAATGCCGACGATGCTGGCGTGCGCAAAAACCGCTACGCCATGCTCGCGCGCCTGCGTGGCTTGTTCATCAATATCGCCGACATCTCCGTACTGGGCTGACCATGTTGAAACTGCTGATTCTCGATCGGGACGGGGTGATCAACTACGACTCCGACGCTTACATCAAGTCGGTGGAGGAGTGGATTCCGCTGCCCGGTTCGATCGAGGCCATCGCGCAGTTGAGCAAAGCCGGCTGGACGGTAGCCATCGCCACCAACCAGTCCGGCATCGCCCGCGGTTACTACGACATCGCGACCCTGGAGGCCATGCACGCGCGTTTGCGCGCGTTAGTGGCCGAACAGGGCGGTGAGGTGGGGCTGGTGGTTTACTGCCCCCACGGGCCGGATGAGGGCTGCGATTGCCGCAAGCCCAAGCCTGGCATGTTGAAAATTATTGCAGAACATTACAAGGTGCCCTTGGCTGGGATATGGTTCGTCGGGGACAGCCTCGGTGACCTGGAGGCGGCCAAAGCCGTCGACTCTCAGCCAGTTTTGGTTAAAACCGGGAAAGGCGAAAAGACCCAGGCTAAAAACCTGCCGGTAGGCACCTTGATTTTTGACGATCTGGCGGCCGTTGCCGCAGAACTTATCAACAACTAGCCGCCCTCGACTTCCTGACCAAGGACTGTTCGGGAGTGCGCTTTTAACAGGCGGGCCGTGTCCCGCAACGGTAAATGCCGCCATGTCGATCTTGCAGGCCATCAGAACCTTTTTCTTTTACCTGCTGCTGGGCACCAGTTCGTTTCTCTGGTGCACCCTGAGCTTTTTTATTGCACCGTTCCTGCCCTTCAAGGCGCGCTATCGCTTTATCAACGTCTACTGGTGCCGCTGCGCGTTGTGGCTGAGCAAGGTGTTCCTGAACATTCGTTTCGAGGTCAAGGGCGCTGAAAACGTCCCTGATCAACCGTGCGTGATTCTCTCCAACCACCAGAGCACCTGGGAGACGTTCTTCCTCTCGGCGTACTTCTCGCCGTTGAGCCAGGTGCTCAAGCGCGAGTTGCTGTATGTGCCGTTCTTCGGCTGGGCCATGGCCATGTTGCGACCGATCGCCATCGACCGTGACAACCCCAAGGCTGCGCTCAAGCATGTCGCCAAGAAGGGCGATGAGTTGCTCAAGGACGGCGTCTGGGTGCTGATCTTCCCTGAGGGCACGCGGGTGCCCTACGGCACGGTGGGCAAGTTCTCACGCGGTGGTACCGCCTTGGCGGTCAACGCCAACCTGCCTGTGCTGCCAATTGCGCATAACGCCGGCAAGTTCTGGCCCAAGACTGGCTGGGCCAAACGCCCGGGCACTATCACCGTGGTGATCGGCGAACCGATGTACGCAGAGGGCGAAGGGCCACGTGCCATCGCCGCCCTGAACGACCGCGCTGCGGCGTGGAATGAAGCGCAGCAAAGGGCCATGGGCTCCCTGCCTCCGGAACCGGTGGTGGTGGAGACGCCGGCAGTTTGAGCATCTGTGGATAACCTGTGTACGCTTTGTTGGCGAATTGGCTTTTTTGCATCATAACAAGCTGATTTACTTACATATTTCTGAAGCTCATAAAATTCGGAAAAACGTGCATAAGTTTTTTCTTCATAAAAAAACCGGTCCTTGTGACCGGTTTTTTTATGCACAGCAGAAAAGCCGCTTTTTCAGTCCTCCAATAACGGCAGCAGCAGGATAAACGTCGAGCCCTTGCCCAGCTCACTTTCACACACGATGCGCCCACCGTGCCGCTCCAACACTGCTTTAACCATGGTGAGCCCCAGTCCAAGACCCTCACTGCCTTGAGCCGAATCGAAACGTCGGTATTGGTTAAACAACTCCGGCAGATCCTCAGGCGCAATCCCCGGTCCCTGGTCGCTTATCCTGCATTCCAACCAACCTTGCGCACTGCCATGCTTCAACCTGACGGTGGTACCGGATGGGGAGTATTTGATCGCGTTCTCCAGCACATTGAACAACGCCCGGGTGAGCAGCGATTGGTCGGCGTAGACCATGGCCTCGTCCGCCTCATCCAAGTCGTGAACCAAATGGATGCCCTTCAACTGCGCAATCACCGCCACTTGATCAAAGGCGTCCATCACCAGCATGGCAAACAGGGTGGGCTGGAACTGGTAACCGTCCGCTTCAGCCTTGGCCAATTGCACAAAGGATTCGGTCAGGCTCAAGGCCCGCCGTACTTGCTGTTCGATTTGGGTAAACACCGCAGACTCCCCGTTGTGCACGTCCAGTAGGGCGAGGATCGCTGAATGCGGTGCACGCAGGTCATGGGATAGGAAACGCAGCATCGTCTCGCGGTGCTGCTGGGCTTCACGCTCCTTGCTCAGGTCCGTGAGGCTCAACAACCAGCCGAGGGCAAAATCACCTTCGGCAGGCAGCAAAGGAGCCAGTTCCATGCGTAAACTGCGTTGGTGGATATCGCGAAACTCGACCAGTTCCAGCGCCGACAGGGCAGGGCGTACACCATTGTGCAGCGGGGGATAACCCAGATCAGCAAGCTGTTCGACGAGGTTTTCACCGACCAGGTCATTGCCGAATACTTCACGGGCCACGCGGTTGGCCAACAGGATGCTGCCCTGGGGATCGGTGATCAGGGTCGCTACCGGCAGGCACTCCAAGCCGTCCGCCATAAAGCGCCGCGTATCGCGGGTACGGCTGACGGCTTGTTCAAGGGCAAAAATCCGCCCTTGCAACACATCGCCCTTGCTGGCCGGCGCGCGACGCCGTTCCGGAAGCACCTTGGGTTCGTTATCCAGGCGTGCCAGTTCCCAGCCAAAGTAGGCGAGGATTACGCTCAGGCGTCGCCAATTCCAGATCAGGTAACTCAGCAACAAACCGATCAGGCACGCTGCGGGGCTCCACCAGTGGCCCAGGCGCAATAAGGCCCATGAACCCAGCAAAGCCACGGCCATACCCGCCAAGGTCATCCACAGGGCGTAGCGGGGGCGCACCAGCAGAAGGCCCAACAGCAGGGCCACCAGGGACGTTGCCAGCAACGCCGCCAACCAGCCGGGCAGATCGACGATGCTGCGACCCTGCAATAAACCATTCAGTACTTCAGCCTGGATCTCAACCCCCGCAGTGGTGCCCACGGTGGAAGAGAGCGGCGTCACGAAACGATCGGCCATGCCATAGGCTGATGCACCGATTAGAATCAGGCGACCCCGCAACGACTCGGGAGGTACCTCGCCGCGTAATACGCTGACGTAGGACACACTGGGAAAATGGTCTGGTTCCGAAGTGAACGGCACACGAATCTCATGTTCCTGGTGCCAGTGCCCTCCAGTAGGCTCTTGCGGCAGGCCCGGCATCGTCTCGGCATGCTCGCTCATGGCGAATGCCAGCCACGCCAACTGAGGGAGTGTGCTTCCCGCAGGGCCCTCACGTAGATACACGCTACGCACCACACCGTCTTTATCCGCTTCGACGTTGATGTGCCCAACGCCCTTGGCGCACTTGAGCAGTGGCGACAACGGCGTTACCTGGGCCTTGGGGCTGACGCTGCTATCCCCGGCGATGGGCAGCAATACATTGCCGGCTTTGCATACGGCATCGGCCAGGCGCTGGTCGTCATTACTGTTGCCGCTCTCACTGAAGATCACATCAAACAAAATACCCGCCGGCTGGGCGGCGTTCAGGCGTTCAATCAGGTCGGCATGTACGCTACGCGGCCAAGGCCACGGGCCGAGTGCTTCCAGGCTCGGCGCATCGATGGTCACCAGAACGATGCGTGGGTCTACCGGTAAGGGCGTGAGGCGGCGCAGGCTGTCATAGAGCGGATTGTTAAGCGCCAGGCCAGCGCTCAGGGATAAGTAGGCGGTAAAGGGCAGGAGTACCAGACCGATCAGCAGCCATTCACGAACCAACCCATGGAACAAAAGCTGGGCCTGGGTAGGTTGGCGTTTCTCGGCTTTGCGCCATAGGTTCACAGGGCTACCGCCACGAGCGTGCCGAGGCATTGATGGTCATTAAGTAAAAGTGTCATAAGCCCAGGATCCCTCTCCATGGGGTTGCGATGAAGTGCATGCAGTGTTCTGAAACCAGTGAAGCTTATTTCGGTCTCATTGGAGGACTTCCCACGACCGCGCAATGAACGATACCGCACATTGGAGCAGGCATGAGGCGCCGGCGAGGCGATCGGCACAGAGCCTTTTCCACACCAACAGGAGCCGGTATCTTCTTCGAAGATCGTAATGAATTGAGTTTACGGCGCTTTCAGCGTATCGAGAGATCCAAGCACTGTAGAATCCGTCCATAATTATTCAGATTCAGAGGCCGGCATTTGTACAACATGTGCCCCCCATTCAAGCCCTCGTATTTTTGTAGGAAGGACCCCGCCTATGCGTGTCGCAATACTGGATGACGAACCCGCGGAGTTGCGACGGGTGGAACAGACACTGCGACAGATTCCCGGCCCGGCTGACCAGCCTTGGTCTCTGCATTTCTTTGAGCGCGGTGAAGACCTGCTGCGCCAGCTACGTCGGGAAACCTTTGACCTGCTGATCCTCGACTGGCAACTGCCGGACATCTCCGGGATAGCGTTATTGCGCTGGACTCGCGAGCACATGGAATCGCCCCCTGCCGTCATCATGCTCACCAGTCGCGATGCCGAGAGCGACATCGTGACGGCGTTGAATAGCGGGGCGGATGATTATGTCAGCAAGCCGTTTAGGCCCAACGAACTCAAAGCTCGAGTCAGCGCCGTCCTGCGGCGCCACGGTTTGCAGAAGTCGGCTAGCCAGGAAGTGCAGAGCTTTAACGACCTGACATTCGACGATGCCGAACTGACCGTCACACGCGCAGGCAAACCCATCAACCTGACAGAACGGGAATACCGCCTGGCAAGTTGTCTATTTGCCAACCTGGCCCGGCCGTTGTCTCGCGAGTACCTGTATGAGCGGTTCTGGAGCCACGAAGAAATGGTCTCGTCGCGGCCGTTGGACACGCATATCTACCGCCTGCGTAACAAGCTAGGGCTGACGGCGGATCGCGGCTGGCAGTTGTTGACGATCTACGGGTACGGGTATCGATTGGAGAGTGTGACACCCGCTGTGGAAAGTTAAATACGTCGATGTTCCACGTGGAGCATTTAAAAATGCGCGACTGCGAACCAACAAAAAAGGCCAACGCTAAGCGTTGGCCTTTTGTTTTTAGCAGATGTACCTGATCAGAAGTCCAGGTTAGACACCGCCAAAGCATTGCTCTCGATGAAGTCACGACGAGGCTCGACCGCATCACCCATCAGGGTGTTGAAGATCTGGTCTGCGCCAATGGCGTCTTCGATGGTCACGCGCAGCATGCGGCGCTGAGCAGGGTCCATGGTAGTTTCCCACAGCTGATCCGGGTTCATCTCGCCCAGACCTTTATAGCGCTGGATGGTATGACGCTTGGTGCTTTCCGCCATCAACCAGTCCAAGGCTTCTTTGAACTCCTTGACCTGCTTCTTGCGTTCGCCACGCTGGATGTAAGCACCGTCGTCCAGCAGGGTGCTCAGTTGCGCGCCGAGGGTGACTACGGTCTTGTAGTCGTTGCTGCCGAAGAAGTCGCGGTTGAAGGTGACGTAGTTCGACAGGCCATGGGAGATCAGTTCGACCTCTGGCAGCCATACGTTACGTTCGCGGTCTTCACGCAGGCTAGCTTTGTACACCAGGCCAGACTTCTCCACAGTACGCAGGCGCACTTCGTATTGGGCCAGCCAATCCTGCATGGCGGCGTGGTCGCCCAACTGCTCCAGGCTTACGGCCGGCAGGTAGATGAAGTGCTCGGTCAGCTCCTGAGGGTACAGGCGCGACAAACGCTTGAGCGTCTTCATGACCATGCGGAAGTCGTTGACCAGTCGCTCCAGCGACTCACCGGAGATACCCGGCGCTTCGTCATTCAAGTGTAGGCTGGCATCTTCCAGAGCCGACTGCGTCATGTACTCTTCCATGGCGTCGTCGTCTTTGATGTATTGCTCTTGCTTGCCCTTTTTCACTTTGTACAACGGCGGCTGAGCGATGTAGATGTAGCCACGCTCGATCAGCTCCGGCAACTGACGGAAGAAGAAGGTCAGCAGCAGGGTACGGATGTGCGAACCGTCGACGTCAGCATCGGTCATGATGATGATGTTGTGGTAGCGCAGCTTGTCGATGTTGTACTCGTCGCGGCCAATACCGCAGCCCAACGCTGTGATCAAGGTGCCGACTTCCTGGGAGGAAATCATCTTGTCGAAGCGGGCCTTCTCGACGTTGAGGATCTTACCTTTCAACGGCAGGATGGCCTGGGTGCGACGGTTACGACCCTGCTTGGCGGAACCGCCAGCAGAGTCACCTTCCACCAGGTACAGTTCGGAGAGGGCAGGGTCCTTCTCTTGGCAGTCAGCGAGTTTGCCTGGCAGGCCGGCGATATCCAGCGCGCCTTTACGGCGGGTCATCTCACGGGCCTTACGCGCGGCTTCACGGGCGCGGGCAGCATCGATCATCTTGCCGACGACCAGCTTGGCTTCGTTCGGGTTTTCCAACAGGAAGTCGGAGAAGTACTTACCCATTTCCTGTTCAACCGCAGTCTTCACTTCGGAAGACACCAGCTTGTCTTTGGTCTGGGAGCTGAACTTCGGATCCGGTACCTTGACCGAGATGATCGCCGTCAGGCCTTCACGGGCATCGTCACCGGTGGTGGCGACTTTATGTTTCTTCGCCAAACCTTCCGCTTCGATGTAGGTGTTCAGGTTACGCGTCAGCGCGGAACGGAAACCCACCAAGTGGGTACCGCCATCGCGTTGTGGAATATTGTTGGTGAAGCACAACAGGTTCTCGTTGAAGCTGTCGTTCCACTGCAGTGCGATTTCCACGCCGATGCCGTCTTCACGCTGGATGTTGAAGTGGAACACCTGGTTGACCGCAGTCTTGTTGGTGTTCAGATATTCAACGAACGCACGCAGGCCACCTTCGTACTTGAACAGCTCTTCCTTGCCGCTGCGCTCATCCTTGAGGACGATGCCGACACCGGAGTTAAGGAAAGACAGTTCACGAATCCGCTTGGCCAGGATGTCCCAGCTGAAGTGGATGTTCTTGAAAGTTTCTTCCGATGGCTTGAAGTGGATCTGGGTACCGGTGGTCTCACTGTCGCCGACGATTTTCATCGGTTCCTGTGGTACGCCGTGGACGTAGGTCTGCTCCCAAATCTTGCCGCTACGGCGGACAGTCAGGATCAGTTCTTCGGACAGGGCGTTCACTACCGACACACCTACACCGTGCAAACCACCGGATACTTTATAGGAGTTGTCATCGAACTTACCGCCGGCGTGGAGCACGGTCATGATGACCTCTGCCGCCGAAACGCCTTCTTCTTTGTGCACGTCTACCGGGATGCCACGACCGTTGTCACGCACGGTAATGGACTCATCCGGGTGGATAATAATGCTGATGTCGTCGCAGTGACCGGCCAGAGCTTCGTCGATGGAGTTATCGACCACCTCGAACACCATGTGGTGCAGACCGCTACCATCATCGGTGTCGCCAATGTACATACCGGGACGTTTGCGTACGGCATCCAAACCTTTCAGCACTTTAATGCTGGTCGAGTCGTACGTGTTTTCTTCGCTCATGCCTTCACTCCCGATGGTCGTGGGTCTGGGTGATACGGCCTTGTTCCACGTGGAACAAAGCGACTGGCGTTTCCGTCTGCCAGCCTTCCCTCAATAATTCGTGGTCTACACAGGTAATAAACACCTGGCAGCGTAAGTCTTCCAACAAGCGGCATAGCGAGCGGCGGTGCTGCTCGTCGAGCTCCGACGGCAAGTCATCCACCAAATAAATACACTGACCGCGTCGAGCCTGGCTAACCAAATGGCCCTGCGCGATACGCAACGCACAGACCACCAACTTCTGCTGGCCGCGGGACAAGATGTCCGCCGCATTGTGTGCACCTAATCTAAGGCGCAAATCAGCGCGTTGGGGTCCGGCCTGGGTGTGGCCGATTTGCTGATCCCGTTGCAAGGACGTTGCGAGCACTGCACTCAGCTCACGTTCTTTGTCCCAACCCCGGTAATAACTCAGCGTCAGCCCCTCGAGGTCCAACAACTCGCTCAAGGTCTGCTCAAAGACTGGTTTCAAGGCTTTGATATAGGCACGGCGGTATTCATCTATTTCGTCGCTGGCCAGGCACAGTTCACGGTCCCAGGCTGCTTGCGAAGCGGCGTCAAGTGTACCATGCCGCAGCCATGAGTTCCGCTGCCGCAGGGCCTTCTGCAGGCGCTGCCAAGTGGCCATGAAGCGTGGTTCCACGTGGAACACGCCCCAGTCGAGGAATTGCCGACGGATTTTCGGGGCACCCTCCAATAATCGAAAGCTGTCGGGGTTGATCAGCTGCAACGGCAGGATCTCAGCCAGCTGCGCTGCGCTGCGCGCATTTTGCCCGTCGATTCGGATCTGAAATTCCCCACCGCGATCACGCGATATCCCCAGGCTGCTATGACCGCCCTCAGCCAATTCCACTTGGCCAAATACGGTGCAGGCCAAATGTTCGTACTGAATCACGGGTAGCAGGCGCGCACTGCGGAAAGAACGCGCAAGCCCCAGCAGGTGGATGGCTTCCAGCACGCTGGTTTTGCCACTGCCGTTGGCGCCATGGAGGATGTTGATGCGGGGGGAAGGGGAGAAGGTCACCGGGTGCAGATTGCGCACCGCGGTGACCGAGACGCGACTAAGGGACATCTAGCTTCTGCTGAGCATGATTACAGGCGCATCGGCATGACAACGTAAGCCGAGTCGTCGTTGTCGGATTCTTGTACCAGGGCGCTGCTGTTGGAGTCCGAAAGAATCAGACGAACCTGTTCGGTGGTCATCACCCCCAGCACGTCCAACAGGTAGCTCACGTTAAAACCGATTTCCAGCGAAGCGCCGTTGTAGTCGACACCCACTTCTTCTTCTGCCTCTTCCTGTTCCGGGTTGTTGGCCTGGATTTTCAGTTGGCCGTTGGCCAGCTGCAGGCGAATACCGCGGTACTTTTCGTTGGACAGAATCGCCGTACGGCTGAAGGCTTCACGCAGAGCCTGACGATCACCGACCACCAACTTGTCGCCACCTTTAGGCAACACACGCTCGTAGTCCGGGAACTTGCCGTCTACCAACTTGGAGGTGAAGGTGAACTCACCGGTGGTGGCGCGAATGTGGTGCTGGCCCAACACGATGCTGACGTTACCGTCCGGCTCGGTGAGCAAGCGCGCCAGTTCAAGGATACCTTTGCGTGGAACGATCACCTGGTGACGATCCGGCTGACCGATATCGGCACGCATCGAGCACATCGCCAGGCGGTGACCGTCGGTGGCCACGGCGCGGATGATGCCTTCCGAGACTTCCAGCAGCATACCGTTGAGGTAGTAACGCACATCCTGCTGGGCCATGGCGAAGCTGGTGCGCTCGATCAGGCGACGCAGCTTGCTTTGCTCCAGGCTGCACGTCAGCGAGCCCGGGCCTTCTTCCACGGTAGGGAAATCATTGGCCGGCAAGGTCGACAGGGTGAAACGGCTGCGACCGGCCTTGACCACCAACTTCTGCTCATCCACCTTGATGTCGATCAGCGCATCGTTGGGCAGGCTTTTGCAGATATCCATCAGTTTGCGCGCCGGCACGGTGATCTCGCCCGGTTCGGCGGGCTCTTCGAGCTGGACGCGACCCACCAGTTCGACTTCCAGGTCGGTACCGGTCAAGGACAACTGTTGCCCCTCGACCACCAGTAATACGTTGGAAAGCACCGGCAAGGTCTGTCGGCGCTCGACGACGCCTGCGACCAGTTGCAGGGGTTTCAACAGGGCTTCGCGTTGAATGGTGAAATGCATGGTCTAGTCCCTTGCCTTAATAAGCTGCGCTGGTGTCATCACGTAGTCAGTGTACGCAGCAGGTTCTTGTAGTCCTCGCGAATATCCGCGTCGGATTCCTTAAGTTCATTGATCTTGCGGCATGCGTGCAAGACCGTGGTGTGGTCGCGTCCGCCAAACACATCACCGATTTCGGGCAGGCTGTGGTTGGTCAACTCCTTGGAGAGGGCCATGGCAACCTGGCGTGGACGTGCAACCGAGCGCGAACGGCGCTTGGACAGCAGGTCGGAAATCTTGATCTTGTAGTACTCGGCCACGGTGCGCTGGATGTTATCCACACTCACCAGCTTGTCCTGCAAGGCCAGCAAGTCTTTCAAGGACTCGCGAATCAGCTCGATGGTGATATCGCGGCCCATGAAGTGCGAGTGAGCGATGACCCGCTTGAGCGCGCCTTCCAGCTCACGCACGTTGGAACGGATGCGTTGGGCGATGAAGAACGCAGCATCGTGCGGCAGATCGACTTTAGCCTGATCGGCCTTCTTCATCAGGATCGCAACGCGGGTTTCCAGCTCCGGTGGCTCGACTGCAACGGTCAGGCCCCAGCCGAAACGCGACTTCAGACGTTCTTCCAGGCCTTCGATTTCCTTCGGGTAACGGTCACTGGTCAAGATGACCTGCTGGCCACCTTCGAGCAGCGCGTTGAAGGTGTGGAAGAACTCTTCCTGGGAACGTTCCTTGCGTGCGAAAAACTGAATGTCATCGATCAGCAAGGCATCAACGGAGCGGTAGAAACGCTTGAACTCGTTGATTGCGTTGAGCTGCAAGGCCTTGACCATGTCGGCCACAAAGCGCTCCGAATGCAGGTAAACCACCTTGGCATTCGGGTTCTTCTTTAATAAGTGATTACCGACGGCGTGCATCAAGTGCGTCTTACCCAAACCTACGCCGCCATAAAGGAAGAGCGGGTTGTAACCATGCTTGGGGTTATCGGCGACCTGCCAGGCGGCCGCTCGGGCCAGCTGGTTGGACTTGCCTTCGACGAAGTTTTCGAAGGTAAACGTGCGGTTCAGGTAACTGGTGTGCTTGAGCGCGCCTTCTACCTGCACAGTGCGTTGCTCGGAGCGCACAGGCGCCTGCTGGGAGCTGGCACCGGCCATCGGGTCGAAGCTGTCGCGGGACGGCTCCTCATTCTCCGGCGCATTTTTGCGCGACGAAGGTTTGGACGGCGCAGATGTCGGTGCAGGTGCAGCGGCGACAGGCGCCACTGCAGCTTGGGCTTGCGACGCGGCGGCGGCCAATGGCGCATTCGGCGCGGCGCGGGGAGCTGAGCTGCGCTTGCTGCCTATTAATAAGGAGAGAGCAGGCGCCAGACCGTTGCCATGTTCGTCGAGCAATTCGAGAACGCGGCCCAGGTACTTCTCGTTGACCCAGTCGAGGACAAAACGATTGGGCGCATAGACACGCAACTCGTCGCCTTCGGCTTCGACCTGTAGCGGACGGATCCAGGTGTTGAATTGCTGGGCAGGCAGCTCATCGCGCAAAAGCTCCACGCACTGCTGCCAAAGTTCCACTGACACGGATATCCCCTAAGTTGAAAGCCGGTGAGGCAAAAACAGCCGCCATTGTAGCGGCCAGCCGTCCACTTATCCACATGTAGGTTGCTCACAGGACACCCAAAATCAATGCCTTAACCGTAAAAAATGCGACCAGTGGTCTGTGCATAAGCTCTGTGGATAAACCCACCTAAGCTCATTGTACAAGTGGGGTCGAAAGTCTGTGGGTAACCGACCTGTGGATAACTAGCTGTTCCACACACAGCTTATCCGATAGCGCAGCACAGGCAGAGCACCGCTTCTCCCCCGTGTTGTCATTCTCTGTACAACCCGTAGAACAAGGGCTAAAGGCAGTTATCCACAGATAATGACGCCTCTAGCTTTTATAAGCTTTACAGAAAAGCTTTAAATAACTTCCTTCTTTATTTTTATATCTATGGCATGTCAGATGGAAGCCAAACGGGGAGAAGGGCGTCAGGACCCCGTGGACATCTAATTAAAGGAAAAGCTGGTTGGAAATTGACCTAGAGGCTTGCTTTCTCTAGAATCGCCGGTCTCTTAAAACGGGGGCCATTCCGGCCCGTTGTGGACGAACCAGGTAACAACGCCATGAAACGTACTTTCCAACCAAGCACCATCAAACGCGCCCGTACTCACGGCTTCCGTGCTCGCATGGCTACCAAGAACGGCCGTGCTGTCCTGTCGCGTCGCCGCGCCAAAGGTCGTGCGCGTCTGGCAGTTTGATAATCCGGTACTGGTGGTGAGTCAGGACTTCAGTCGGGAAAAGCGTCTGCTAACCCCCCGGCATTTCAAGGCAGTCTTTGACTCCCCCACCGGCAAGGTTCCGGGGAAAAATCTCCTGCTCCTTGCGCGTAACAACGATCTTGATCACCCCCGTCTCGGGTTGGTGATCGGCAAGAAGAGCGTAAAGCTCTCCGTTGAGCGCAATCGCCTCAAGCGTCTGATGCGCGAATCGTTTCGCCTCCACCAGGACACTCTGGTTGGTTGGGATATTGTTATCGTCGCGCGCAAAGGCTTGGGTGATGTAGAAAACCCCGAATTGATTCAGCATTTCGGCAAGCTCTGGAAACGTTTGGCGCGTACCCACAAGCCAGCACCAGCAGTCAGCACCGAAACTGTAGGGGTAGACAGCCTTGATGCGTAAACTGGCAATCGTTCCGATCCAGTTTTATCGCTATGCCATTAGTCCTCTGATGGCCAGCCACTGTCGTTTCTACCCCAGTTGTTCCTGCTACGCGTTAGAGGCCATAGAAAATCATGGTCTTCTGCGCGGTGGCTGGCTGACCTTTCGTCGTTTAGGTCGCTGTCATCCGTGGAATCCCGGTGGTTATGACCCGGTTCCACCTATCCCTACCTCCCGTTCTTCTTCGATGGCCGAGTAATCATGGATATTAAACGCACAATCCTGATCGTCGCCCTGGCAATCGTGTCCTATGTCATGGTCCTTAAATGGAACCAGGACTACGGTCAGGCTGCCCTGCCGACTCAGAATGTTGCTACCAATCAGGCTGCGCCGGCTATTCCGGACACCCCGCTGGGTAACAATGCGTCCGCGAGTGCCGATGTTCCCAGCGCGAATGGCGAGACAAGTGCCCCGTTAGAAACGCCAGTGGTCACCAACAAAGACCTCATCCACGTAAAAACGGATGTGCTCGACCTGGCTATCGACCCACAGGGTGGTGATATCGCACAGCTGAAGCTGCCGCTTTATCCACGTCGCCAAGACCATCCGGATGTGCCGTTCCAACTGTTCGATAACGGCGGTGAACGTACTTATCTGGCGCAAAGCGGCCTGACCGGCACCAATGGTCCGGATGCACGTGCTACCGGTCGTCCGGTTTATTCGACCGAACAGAAGACTTATCAACTGGCAGACGGCCAGAACCAGTTGAACGTCGACCTGAAATTCAGCCTCGACGGCGTCAACTACATCAAGCGTTTCAGCTTTACCCGCGGTTTGTACGACTTGAAGGTCACTTACCTGATCGACAACACCAGCGACAAAGCCTGGAGCGGCAACCTGTTTGCCCAGCTCAAGCGTGACGCCAGCTCCGATCCGTCTTCCAGCACCGCCACCGGTACCGCGACTTACCTGGGCGCTGCCCTGTGGACAAGTAACGAGCCGTACAAAAAAGTGTCGATGAAAGATATCGACAAGGGCACGCTGAAAGAAACCGTCCAAGGTGGCTGGGTAGCGTGGCTGCAGCACTATTTCGTGACCGCCTGGATCCCGAACAAGGGGGATGCGAACCTGGTTCAAACCCGCAAGGACAGCCAGGGCAACTACATCATTGGCTTCACTGGCCCGGCGTTGACCGTCGCTCCAGGTGCCAAGGCTGAAACCAGCGCTACCCTGTACGCCGGCCCTAAAAGCCAGGCCGTATTGAAAGAGTTGTCCCCAGGTCTGGAACTGACTGTGGATTACGGCTTCCTGTGGTTCATTGCCCAGCCGATCTTCTGGCTGTTGCAACATATCCACAGCATCGTCGGTAACTGGGGCTGGTCGATCATCTTCCTGACCATGCTGATCAAAGGGCTTTTCTTCCCTCTGTCGGCAGCCAGCTACAAATCGATGGCGCGTATGCGTGCCGTGGCCCCGAAACTGGCCGCGCTGAAAGAACAACATGGTGATGACCGGCAGAAAATGTCGCAGGCCATGATGGAGCTGTACAAGAAAGAGAAGATCAACCCGCTGGGTGGATGCTTGCCGATTCTGGTACAGATGCCGGTGTTCCTGTCGCTGTACTGGGTACTCCTGGAAAGCGTGGAAATGCGCCAAGCTCCGTTCATGCTGTGGATAACTGACCTGTCGATCAAAGACCCGTTCTTTATCCTGCCGATCATCATGGGCGCGACCATGTTCATCCAGCAGCGTCTGAACCCAACCCCGCCGGATCCGATGCAGGCCAAGGTAATGAAAATGATGCCAATCATCTTCACCTTCTTCTTCCTGTGGTTCCCTGCTGGCTTGGTACTGTACTGGGTGGTCAACAACGTGTTGTCGATCTCTCAACAGTGGTACATCACACGTAAAATCGAAGCGGCTACCCAAAAAGCCGAGGCGTAATTTACTCTGTGGATAACCACTCAAGACGCCCCCTAGTGGGGCGTTTTGCTTTCCGTCACTTTTGTTCTGGAACCTGCTGATGAGCGCTCCTCGTGAAACCATCGCTGCTGTCGCTACCGCTCAAGGTCGGGGCGGCGTCGGCATCGTTCGAATTTCCGGGCCATTGGCGGGCGTGGCAGCCAAGGCTATCAGCGGCCGGGAGCTGAAACCCCGTTATGCCCATTACGGCCAGTTCCTGGATGCCGACCACAGCGTATTGGACGAGGGGCTGGCCATCTATTTTCCAGGGCCAAACTCGTTCACCGGTGAAGATGTCCTTGAATTACAAGGGCACGGTGGGCCTGTGGTGTTGGATATGCTGCTGCAGCGCTGCTTGCAATTGGGTTGCCGCCTGGCCAGACCAGGGGAATTCAGCGAACGCGCATTCTTGAACGATAAGCTCGACCTGGCCCAGGCCGAAGCCATCGCCGATTTGATCGAAGCCAGTTCTGCACAGGCTGCACGTAACGCATTGCGTTCATTGCAGGGGGCTTTTTCCCTGCGTGTGCATAACTTGACCGAGCAACTGATCAGCCTGCGCATCTACGTCGAAGCCGCGATTGATTTTCCGGAAGAAGAAATCGACTTCCTGGCGGATGGCCACGTATTGGCGATGCTGGATAAAGTCCGCGATGAGTTATCCACAGTGCTGCGCGAAGCCGGGCAGGGCGCCTTGCTGCGCGATGGAATGACGGTGGTGATTGCCGGCCGACCAAATGCCGGCAAATCAAGCCTGCTCAATGCTCTGGCAGGGCGCGAGGCGGCCATCGTCACCGAGATCGCCGGCACTACCCGGGATATCTTGCGCGAGCATATCCACATCGACGGTATGCCGCTGCACGTGGTGGACACCGCTGGTTTACGCGATACCGACGACCAGGTGGAAAAGATCGGCGTGGAACGTGCGCTCAAGGCGATCAGCGAAGCCGATCGTGTGTTGCTGGTGGTGGATGCCACTGCGCCGGAAGCTGTGGATCCTTTTGCCTTGTGGCCCGAATTCCTTGAACAACGGCCAGACCCAGCCAAAGTCACCTTGATCCGTAACAAGGCCGACCTTACGGGGGAAGCCATCGCCCTGGAAACCAGTGAAGATGGCCACGTCACGATCAGCTTGAGCGCGAAATCGGCCGGTGAGGGTCTGGAGTTGCTGCGCGAGCACCTTAAAGCCTGCATGGGCTACGAACAGACGTCGGAAAGCAGCTTCAGTGCACGGCGTAGGCACCTGGAAGCGCTGCGTCATGCCAGCGCGGCCTTGGAGCACGGGCGCGCCCAGCTGACCTTGGCGGGGGCTGGGGAGCTGCTGGCTGAAGATCTGCGCCAGGCGCAGCAGCTGTTGGGTGAAATCACCGGGGCTTTCAGTTCAGATGATTTGCTCGGGCGGATTTTCTCCAGCTTCTGCATCGGCAAATAGTCGAGTTATCCACAACGACTACCAGTTATAGGACACCGTACCGAGCAAGGTACGGCTGTCGCCCCAATAGCAACGCCCTGCATCGTTGCAACCAGATACATATTCCTTGTCAAACAGGTTCTTGGCGTTCAGGTCCACCGACCAGTGTGGATTGATCTGATAACCCAGTGCCGCATCCACCAAGGTGACGCTTCCTGCATCCAGCTTGCCGTAGAGCGTCGGCGCCGTGTAGGCAAAGGTACTGTCGAAATAACGTACACCGCCGCCCAGGGAGAAACCCTTGAGTTGGCCATCCAGGAAGCGATATTTACCCCACACCGAAGCCTGGTTACGCGGCACGCCCGTCATTTGACGGCCTTCAACCAGCGACGTGGCCGAATCCTTGGTTATCCGGGCGTCGGTGTAGGTATAGGCCGCCGTCACGTTGAAGTTGGCGCTGATGTTGCTGTTGACCTCTACTTCCACGCCCTTTGCGCGACTTTCACCGACTTGGCGATAGCTGTTGGTGGTGGCATCCAGGTAGGTATCGTCCTGCTTGCGCAGGTCATACACCGACACGGTCATCGCCGTATCCCAGCCGATCGGTTCGTACTTAATGCCCAATTCGTATTGGCTGCTGGTGATCGGTTTCAACGGCGAGCCGGCGTTGGAGATCTGCTGCACGGGGACAAAGGCGGTGGAATAGCTGACATACGGCGTCAGGCCGTTGTCGAACTGGTACATCACCCCGCCCTGGTAAGTGAATTTACGATCCTGTGAGTTGATATTGCTCGATGGCTGGACCTTGTCGCGGTAGTCGCTGTCGACCCAGTCCTGGCGGCCGCCGAGCAGAAAGAGCCAATGGTCGTATTTGCTCTGGACCTGTGCATAAACGCCTTTCATCTGCTGTTCAAGCAAGGTGTTTTGCACTGCCAGTGGAGTGAGCGGGTCGCGCAGGTACACCGGGTTATACACATCGATGGTGCCGGCGAAACCCGCATCCCAGTCTTGATTGAACGAGGTTCGGTCATAGCTGGCGCCCAATAGCACCGTGTTTTCCAGGCCGCCCACCTGGAACTTGCCTTCGAGCTGGTTATCCAGGGAATAGACCATCGATTTGTTGTAGCGGTCGTAGGCGTTCATGTTCAGCCGGGTGCCGAAGCCGCCGTTATTGAGTGTGCCTGGCCAGGTTTCATGCCGGTTGATGCGTGACTGCATATAGCGAGAGTTCTGACGGAACTGCCAATCATCATTGAAGCTGTGGCTGAACTCATAGCCGGCGCTCCACGCTTGGCGTTCAAAGGTGTTCCAGTCCGGGTTGCCCAGCAGGGTGTGTTTGGACAGCTTGCCGTTGGGATTGGTAAGCAGCGTGCCGGCTGCAGGTAGGCCGAGTTCCAGGTTGGTATGGTCTTTCTGGTAGTTGGCCAGCAGCGTCAGGGTGTTGTAGTCGTCGAAGTTCAGGGTCAGGGATGGCGCGATATACAGACGATCGTCGGGGACGTGATCGGTCTGGGTGTCGGATTTACGCCCCAGCATCACCACTCGGCCCAGGATATTGTCACTGTCGTTGAGCGGGCCCGAGATATCCACACCCAGCTGGCGTCGATCATTCGAACCATAACTCACCTGCACCTCGCCTTGCGGGGTTGCAGTCGGATGTTTACTCACCAGGTTAACCAGGCCGCCGGGTGCGTTTTCACCATAGAGCAAGGAAGAAGGGCCACGGAAAATCTCGACCCGTTCCAGGCCGTAGGGTTCGCTGGTGGTGTCGTATCGATTGCCTTGCACCCGCAGGCCATCTCGCAGCAGGCCGTAGCCGTAATCCGTAGCGTTGAAACCGCGAATGAAAAACAGATCGCCTGCCAAGCCGTCGCCGGCCGCGAACGGTGGGGCGAAGATCCCCGGTACGTAGCCCAACACTTCTGTCAGGGTTTGGGACTTCTGGTCCTTGATACGCTGGCCAGTGACAACGGACACCGAACGCGGAGTCTCGGACAGCGGTGTGCTGGTCTTAGTGCCGATGCGGCTGTTCTGCGCCTTGTAGCCTACATCCCCGCCGATCTCTTGATTGAAACCGCCCTGTTGATAAGCGCTCACGGTGGTAGGGGCCAAGGTCAGTTGGCCAGCAGGTGCCGGCTGTAATACATAGCTGTCGGGAGCCTGTACGACCGCCTGCAGGTCCGAGTTCTGCAGCAGCAGCGCAAAGCCCTGGTCCACCGAGTAATCACCTTGCAGCCCTGGCGAATTCAAACGCGCGGTTTGCTGGGGGGAGAAGGACAGAATCACATTGGCCCTGGCGGCAAACTGGCTCAAGGCCTTGTCCAGCGGGCCAGCGGCAATTGCAAAGTGTTGCGTTGCGCTGGCGGCCATGACGGCGGTGGATAACAACACACCGGTCGTCGCGGTGATGAGCTGCAGACCGTAGGTCATGCCATGGCAGGAAAGTCGTTTGCGGAGCGGGGCGGGAAGGCGCATAGGTGAGTAAGCCCTGAAGGTAGCGTCGTGATTACCTGTAGGGCCGCGCCAGGTCAAAAAAAGATAACCCCTCTGTGGATTATTTTTTCGGTCAGCCGATTCGGGTGACCGACACCCAATAGCGCGTAAAGTATTTCACTTGAATCGGCAGGCTCGCTTGCAGGTTGGCCAGGACGGCATCGGTTGAGTCCAGACGGAAGGTACCGGAAACACGCAGGCCCGCAGACGCTTGGTCACAGTGCAACACACCCGGCCTATAGCGCGCCAACTCATCGATAACCTCTCCCAGCCGAGCATCGAGTACGATCAGTTGGCCATCTACCCAGGCTGCCTGTACACCGCCATACCCCTGGGTAAGGCGCACATCGTGCCGATCAAACTCTGCGCTCTCACCCGCGCCAATAATTCGGTGAAGTTCGGGTTGGTCGCCGGGAGATACCTCCACCCGTTCTTCCAAGACGCCTACCCGCGTGGCGTCCGGCAGTTGGCGCACAGTAAAACGGGTGCCCAGCGCCTGGACCCGGCCTTGGCGAGTCTCTACATAAAACGGTAAGTGCCCACCCCCTTTGCCGGTGTGGATAAGTACTTCACCCTCGCGCAGACGAATCAACCGTTGGCGCCCGTCAAATGCCACATCGATAGCGGTATGAGTATTGAGATTGATCTGCGTGCCATCCGCCAGCTCGATGCGTCGCCTCTGGCCCACCGACGTGCGGTAATCAGCCCATGCGTTACCCAGCGACGTATGTTGCTGGACGTTCCAGCCCAGATAGCCACTGCCGCCGAGCACCAGCATCCACTTGAGTACCTGGCGCCGCTGTTGCGTGGCGGATAACGCGCGGCGCGTGAGGTCAGGGGGCAGGCCACCGAGGCTGCGTTGCAGCTGCTCCATCTGGTTCCAGGCCGCCTGGTGGGACGGGTCACGATTAAGCCATTGCTGCCAGGCTTGATGTTGTGCCAGCGTCGGTGGTTGCGACTGGAATTGCACATACCAACTGGCAGCGGCCTCGAACGTCTTGCGGTCGGGGTTGGTCATTACCGGCTGGCCATGATCAGGGAGCACTCGGTAAGGGCACGGATCATGTGTTTCTTCACCGTGGTCAGTGATACCTGCAGTTGATCGGCGATCTGTTGATAAGTCAGCCCTTCAATCTGTGCCAGCATGAAAATTCGGCGGGCCCGCTCACCCAGCCCAGACAGCGCTTTATCCACAGCCACCAGCGTTTCGATGATGATTGCCTTGTCTTCCTCACTGATAGCCGTGGCTTCAGGACGCTCTGCCAGGGTTTGCCTGTAGGCCTGTTCGACGGCATGCCGGCGATAGCGGTCGATCACCAGGCCCCTGGCGATGGTCGCCAGATAGTCCCGTGGTTCAAGGATCTGCGCTGCGTGACGTCCACCGAGCATGCGCACGAACGTATCGTGGGCCACATCGGCTGCATCGCTGGCGTTATGCAATTTTCCCTTGAGCCACCCGCGCAGCCACGAATGATGTTGCTCATAGATGTGCTGGACCGCTGCGGTATGGGAAGAGGGAGGCATAGGCGCGACAAGGTGGGTTAATGATAATCGCTATTATTAACTGGCCCAGTGTTTTCCCACAATAGATCTCTTTTTGTCCTACTCAGGATTAATTCCTAGCTTGCCGTGGACGAAATCTGGCGTTTCTGTGGATTAAGCCCTGTGAATAACCGCTCCTGTGCCCAGTTGATAACAGGGTCTGAAACCTGAGTAAAAACCCGTCTGTGGATAACCACCGGTTTAATCCACAGGCTTAAAGCACTTATCCAAGGGCCTCATTGGCAGATGATCACAACGTTTTGAATCGCTGTACACATTGTAAATAAAGGGCTGTAGAGATCTATCCACAGAAATGGTGCTCAGTATAAATAAACATAAAAACAAAGATTTAATAAATTTCTCTCTTTTAATTTCTATTGTCTGTGACTCATCCACAGCTGGTTAAATTTTGTGCAAAGGGTTCTTTAGGAAGGGCTAAGTCCCTATACTTGCCCGCAAAGCTCTAAAACCCTTTCAACAAACAATTCCTGATTACCTACATAAGCAGGCACGAGGTGCGTGGTGGATTTCCCTTCCCGTTTTGAAGTGATCGTCATCGGCGGCGGTCATGCCGGTACCGAGGCAGCACTGGCGTCAGCACGCATGGGTGTAAAAACCCTGTTGCTGACGCATAACGTGGAAACCCTCGGTGCCATGAGTTGCAACCCCGCGATTGGCGGGATTGGCAAAAGCCATCTGGTCAAGGAAATCGATGCCCTTGGCGGCGTGATGGCCATGGCCACCGACAAAGGTGGTATTCAGTTTCGTGTGCTCAACAGCCGCAAAGGCCCGGCCGTGCGTGCAACGCGTGCCCAGGCCGACCGTATTCTGTACAAGGCTGCGGTACGTGAAACCCTGGAAAACCAGCCGAACCTGTGGATATTTCAGCAGGCAGCCGATGACCTGATCGTCGAACAGGACCAGGTACGCGGTGTTGTCACTCAAATGGGCCTGCGTTTCTTCGCAGAATCCGTAGTGCTGACCACCGGCACCTTCCTGGGTGGGCTTATCCACATCGGTATGCAGAACTATTCCGGTGGTCGCGCTGGCGATCCGCCGTCGATTGCTCTGGCAAAACGCCTGCGGGAATTGCCGCTGCGGGTCGGTCGCCTGAAAACCGGGACCCCGCCACGTATTGACGGGCGTTCTGTGGATTTTTCGGTGATGACCGAACAAGCCGGCGATACGCCGATTCCGGTCATGTCGTTCATGGGCTCCAAGGAACAGCATCCGAAACAGGTCAGTTGCTGGATCACCCACACCAACGCCCGTACCCACGAAATCATTGCTGCGAACCTTGATCGTTCGCCGATGTATTCCGGGGTGATCGAAGGCATTGGGCCGCGTTATTGCCCGTCGATCGAAGACAAGATCCACCGCTTTGCCGACAAAGAAAGCCACCAGGTCTTTATCGAGCCGGAAGGGTTGACCACCCACGAGCTGTATCCGAACGGAATTTCCACTTCGCTGCCGTTCGACGTGCAAATCCAGATCGTGCAGTCGATTCGCGGTATGGAAAATGCGCACATCGTGCGTCCGGGCTACGCCATCGAGTACGACTACTTCGACCCGCGCGACCTGAAATACAGCCTGGAAACCAAAGTGATCGGCGGCCTGTTCTTCGCCGGCCAAATCAACGGCACCACCGGTTATGAAGAAGCCGGCGCCCAAGGTTTGCTGGCCGGGACCAACGCAGCATTGCGTGCACAGGGCAAAGACAGCTGGTGCCCGCGTCGCGATGAGGCCTACATCGGCGTATTGGTCGACGACCTGATTACCCTGGGTACCCAGGAACCGTACCGGATGTTCACATCTCGGGCGGAATACCGTCTGATTCTGCGCGAAGACAACGCCGACCTGCGCTTGACCGAAAAAGGTCGCGAGCTGGGCCTGGTCGATGACGCCCGCTGGGCGGCCTTCTGCAAAAAACGCGAAAGCATTGCGCTCGAAGAACAGCGTCTGAAGAGTACCTGGGTTCGCCCGGGCACGGAGCAGGGCGACGCCATTGCGGAAAAATTCGGCACGCCGTTGACCCATGAGTACAACTTGCTCAACCTGCTTTCCCGTCCGGAAATCGACTACGCTGGTCTGGTCGAAGTGACTGGCCACGGCGCAGAAGACCCACAGGTTGCCGAACAGGTTGAAATCAAGACCAAATACGCAGGCTACATTGATCGCCAGCAGGACGAGATCGCCCGGCTGCGCGCCAGTGAAGACACCAAGCTGCCTGTGGATATCGACTACACCGGGATTTCCGGGTTGTCGAAAGAAATTCAAAGCAAGCTGGGGATAACTCGGCCGGAAACCCTCGGGCAGGCTTCACGTATCCCAGGCGTCACCCCGGCAGCCATCTCGCTGTTGATGATTCATTTGAAAAAACGCGGCGCGGGCCGTCAGTTGGAGCAAAGCGCTTGAGTTCGTTGGTCACCTCGCAACACGCCGAAGAGTTATCCACAGGAGCGCGCCAGTTGGGCGTGGCCCTGACCGAAGCCCAGCATGAGTTACTGCTGGGCTATCTGGCCCTGTTGATCAAATGGAACAAGGCTTACAACCTGACCGCGGTACGTGATCTGGACGAGATGGTGTCGCGGCATTTGCTCGACAGCCTCAGCGTGATGCCGTTTATCGAAAATGGCCGTTGGCTCGACGTCGGCAGTGGCGGCGGCATGCCTGGCATTCCGTTGGCGATCCTGTTTCCCGAGTCCCACGTGACCTGCCTGGACAGCAACGGCAAGAAAACCCGCTTCCTGACCCAGGTCAAACTCGAGCTCAAGCTGGATAACCTGCAAGTTATCCACAGTCGTGTCGAAGCCTTCACACCTGAACTGCCTTTCAACGGGATCGTGTCCCGAGCGTTCAGCAGCATGGAGAACTTCAGCAACTGGACGCGCCACCTGGGCGACCGTGATACCCGCTGGCTGGCAATGAAGGGCGTTCATCCAAGCGACGAGCTGTTAGCATTGCCGGCAGACTTCCACCTCGATAGCGAACACGCCTTGGCCGTACCTGGTTGCCAAGGCCAACGCCATCTGCTGATACTGCGCCGCACGGCATGATTGGGAACACAAGCAAGAATGGCTAAGGTATTCGCGATAGCGAACCAGAAAGGTGGTGTGGGTAAAACCACCACCTGTATCAACCTCGCAGCATCCCTGGTCGCAACCAAGCGTCGGGTGCTGTTGATCGATCTCGATCCACAGGGCAACGCCACCATGGGTAGCGGTGTGGATAAACACGGCCTGGAAAACTCGGTCTACGATTTGCTGATTGGCGAATGCGACCTGGCCCAGGCCATGCACTATTCCGAGCACGGCGGTTACCAACTGCTGCCGGCCAACCGCGATCTGACCGCGGCGGAAGTGGTGCTGCTGGAAATGCAGATGAAAGAAAGCCGTCTGCGCAGCGCCCTGGCGCCCATTCGCGACAACTACGATTACATTTTGATCGACTGCCCACCGTCGCTGTCGATGCTCACGCTTAACGCCTTGGTAGCCGCCGATGGGGTGATTATCCCCATGCAGTGCGAGTACTACGCGTTGGAAGGCCTGAGCGACCTTGTGGATAACATCAAGCGCATTGCCGAGTTGCTCAACCCGAAACTGCAGATCGAAGGCTTGTTGCGCACGATGTTCGACCCGCGCCTGAGCCTGATGAACGATGTGTCGGCGCAGCTCAAGGAACACTTCGGTGACCAGTTGTACGACACCGTGATTCCACGCAACATCCGCCTGGCCGAAGCGCCAAGCTATGGCATGCCCGCGCTGGCGTACGACAAATCCTCGCGCGGTGCCATTGCCTACCTGGCATTGGCTGGCGAGATGGTTCGCCGTCAACGCCGCAATTCACGCACCGCTGCAGCCCAGCCAACTTAAGGAACCCCCATGGCCGTCAAGAAACGAGGTCTCGGACGTGGACTGGATGCACTGTTGAGTGGTCCGACCGTCACATCGCTTGAAGAACAAGCGGTGCAGGCCGACGAGCGCGAGCTGCAGCACTTGCCGCTGGACCTGATCCAGCGCGGCAAATACCAGCCACGTCGGGACATGGACCCCCAGGCCCTGGAAGAACTGTCCAACTCGATCAAGGCCCAGGGCGTGATGCAGCCTATCGTGGTGCGCCCCATTGGCGGTGGCCGCTTTGAGATCATCGCCGGTGAGCGCCGCTGGCGCGCCAGCCAGCAGGCCGGCAAGGAAACCATCCCGGCCATGGTGCGCGATGTGCCGGATGAAACCGCGATCGCCATGGCGTTGATCGAGAATATCCAGCGTGAAGACCTCAACCCGATCGAAGAGGCGATTGCGTTGCAGCGTTTGCAGCAGGAATTCCAGCTCACCCAGCAGCAAGTGGCCGAGGCGGTGGGCAAGTCCCGCGTCACCGTGTCCAATTTGTTGCGTTTGATCGCGCTGCCGGAAGTGATCAAGACCATGTTGTCCCACGGCGACCTGGAAATGGGCCATGCCCGTGCGTTGCTCGGTTTGCCCGAAAATCAACAGGTTGAAGGGGCGCGACACGTTGTCGCACGAGGCCTGACCGTACGTCAGACCGAAGCGCTGGTGCGCCAGTGGCTCAGCGGCAAACCTGCACCGGTCGAAACCGCCAAACCTGATCCGGATATCGCGCGACTCGAGCAGCGCCTGGCCGAGCGCCTGGGCTCTGCGGTGCAAATTCGTCACGGCAAGAAGGGCAAAGGGCAATTGGTCATCGGATATAACTCCCTTGACGAGCTTCAAGGCGTCCTTGCCCACATCCGCTGAAACATTTGCTTATGTAGCGCGTGATCGGAAATCACTACCCGACAGTTGAATAGGGGCTGAACCGCCCCTATACTCTGCGCGCATTTTGTCGGCACAAATTATGCCAAGTTATTGATTTCCGGCAGCCGACCATTGAGGAGCAAGAGTGATGGAAACCCGCACGCCAAACACGTTGCCGTTCCATCGCTTGGCTGTTTTTCCGGTTCTACTGGCTCAATTTGTCATTTTGCTGATCGCCGCATTGGCGCTTTGGTATTGGCATGGAGTCGTAGCCGGGTATTCAGGACTCTGCGGAGGCCTGATAGCCTTGCTGCCCAATATGTATTTTGCTCACAGGGCCTTTCGGTTTTCCGGCGCCCGAGCAGCCCAGGCTATCGTCCGGTCTTTTTATGCCGGCGAGGCGGGGAAACTGATTTTGACGGCAGTGCTGTTTGCACTGACCTTTGCAGGTGTGAAGCCATTGGCGCCGCTGGCTGTATTCGGCGTCTTCGTGTTGACCCAACTGGTCAGCTGGTTCGCTCCCCTGCTAATGAAAACAAGACTTTCGAAACCTTAGGGCGTTTGAGGCAACCATGGCAGAAACAACCGCTTCGGGCTATATCCAGCACCACTTGCAGAACCTGACCTTCGGTCAGCTTCCTAATGGCGGCTGGGGCTTTGCCCACACCGCAGCAGAAGCCAAAGAAATGGGTTTCTGGGCTTTCCACCTGGACACTCTGGGTTGGTCGGTCGCATTGGGTCTGATCTTCGTCCTGATTTTCCGCATGGCGGCAAAGAAGGCGACTTCGGGTCAGCCAGGTGCTTTGCAGAACTTCGTTGAAGTATTGGTCGAATTCGTCGATGGCAGCGTGAAAGACAGCTTCCATGGCCGTAGCCCGGTGATTGCACCGCTGGCACTGACCATCTTCGTGTGGGTGTTCCTGATGAACGCCGTCGACCTGATCCCGGTGGACTGGATTCCTCAGTTGGCCATGGCGATCTCCGGCGACCCGCACATTCCATTCCGCGCAGTATCCACCACTGACCCGAACGCCACACTGGGCATGGCTCTGTCGGTATTCGCGCTGATCATTTTCTACAGCATCAAGGTCAAGGGCATCGGCGGCTTCATCGGCGAACTGACCCTGCACCCGTTCGGCAGCAAGAACATCTTCGTTCAAGCCCTGCTGATCCCGGTGAACTTCCTGCTGGAATTCGTCACCCTGATCGCCAAGCCGATTTCCCTGGCTCTGCGACTGTTCGGCAACATGTATGCCGGCGAGCTGGTGTTCATTCTGATCGCTGTGATGTTCGGCAGCGGTCTGCTCTGGCTTAGCGGCCTGGGCGTAGTTCTGCAGTGGGCGTGGGCTGTGTTCCACATCCTGATCATTACCCTGCAGGCCTTCATCTTCATGATGCTGACCATCGTCTACCTGTCGATGGCGCACGAAGAGAACCATTAAGACCAGTCTCGACTAGTCTGATGTCCTTCCCGGTCAAACGGGAAGGTGGCCCAACAGGGCTATGAAACGATTTGTTTTACCGCTTTAAAATCTAAAAAACCTAAACCATACGACGTAAAAGTCGGGAGGAAAGATGGAAACTGTAGTTGGTCTAACCGCTATCGCTGTTGCACTGTTGATCGGCCTGGGCGCCCTGGGTACTGCCATTGGTTTCGGCCTGCTGGGCGGCAAATTCCTGGAAGGCGCAGCGCGTCAGCCAGAAATGGTCCCAATGCTGCAAGTTAAAATGTTCATCGTCGCCGGCCTGCTCGACGCCGTGACCATGATCGGCGTTGGTATCGCACTGTTCTTCACCTTCGCGAACCCCTTCGTTGGTCAACTCGCTGGCTAATCACTCGACTTTTCGAGTGATTGGGGTGATGGACAACGAATGAGCGAGGTGTTGGCGTGAACATTAATGCAACCCTGATTGGCCAATCCGTTGCGTTCTTCATTTTTGTAGTGTTTTGCATGAAGTTCGTGTGGCCTCCGGTCATCGCGGCTTTGCACGAACGTCAGAAGAAGATCGCGGATGGTTTGGACGCTGCCAGCCGTGCAGCTCGCGACCTGGAGTTGGCCCACGAGAAAGTGGGTCAGCAACTGCGCGAAGCTAAAGCACAGGCAGCCGAGATCATTGAGCAAGCCAAGAAACGCGGTAACCAGATCGTCGAAGAGGCTGTTGAAAAAGCCCGCGTCGAAGCTGACCGTGTGAAGGCTTCGGCTCATGCCGAGATCGAACAGGAACTGAACGGTGTCAAAGACGCGCTGCGTGCCCAACTGGGTGCTCTGGCCGTTGGCGGTGCTGAGAAGATCCTCGGTGCCACAATCGATCAAAACGCGCACGCGGAGCTGGTTAACAAACTGGCTGCTGAAATTTAAGCGAGGGCGATCATGGCAGAACTGACCACGTTGGCCCGACCTTACGCTAAGGCAGCCTTCGAGCACGCCCAGGCCCACCAGCAGCTGGCCTCTTGGTCAGCCATGCTCGGCCTGGCTGCAGCAGTGTCGCAAGACGACACCATGCAGCGCGTGCTCAAGGCCCCGCGCCTGACGAGCGCAGACAAGGCCGCCACTTTTATTGAAGTGTGCGGCGACAAGTTTGATGTGAAGGTGCAGAACTTCATCCACGTCATTGCCGAAAACGACCGTCTCCCGCTGTTGCCGGAGATCGCCGCTCTGTTCGACCTGTACAAGGCCGAAGCAGAGAAATCGGTAGACGTTGAAGTGACCAGTGCTTTCGCATTGAACCAAGAACAGCAAGACAAACTCGCCAAGGTTCTCAGTGCACGACTCAATCGGGAAGTGCGCCTGCAAGCTTCGGAGGACGCATCGCTTATTGGTGGTGTTGTTATCCGTGCCGGCGACCTGGTTATCGATGGCTCGATTCGCGGCAAAATCGCGAAACTTGCCGAAGCATTGAAATCTTGAGTTTGAAGGGGCAGCAGAGCAATGCAGCAACTCAATCCTTCCGAAATAAGTGAAATTATCAAGGGCCGCATCGACAAGCTCGATGTGACCTCCCAAGCCCGTAACGAAGGCACTGTCGTCAGCGTATCTGACGGCATCGTGCGGATTCACGGTCTGGCCGACGTCATGTACGGCGAGATGATCGAGTTTCCGGGCGGCGTCTACGGTATGGCCCTCAACCTGGAGCAAGACTCCGTAGGTGCCGTTGTATTGGGCGCGTACACCAGTCTGGCTGAAGGCATGAGCGCCAAGTGCACAGGCCGCATCCTGGAAGTTCCGGTTGGTAAGGAACTGCTGGGTCGCGTAGTCGACGCACTGGGTAACCCTGTTGACGGTAAAGGTCCACTGGGCAACACCGAGACCGACGCGGTCGAGAAAGTTGCTCCAGGCGTGATCTGGCGTAAGTCGGTAGACCAGCCTGTACAGACTGGCTACAAGGCTGTCGATGCCATGATCCCAGTCGGCCGTGGCCAGCGTGAGCTGATCATCGGTGACCGTCAGATCGGTAAGACCGCTCTGGCGATCGACGCGATCATCAACCAGAAAGACAGCGGCATTTTCTGCGTCTACGTAGCCATCGGTCAGAAGCAATCGACCATCGCCAACGTGGTTCGCAAGCTGGAAGAAAACGGCGCCCTGGCCAACACGATCATCGTGGCTGCCAGTGCTTCGGAATCTCCTGCGCTGCAATTCCTGGCACCGTACTCCGGTTGCACCATGGGTGAATTCTTCCGCGACCGCGGTGAAGACGCGCTGATCGTTTATGACGATCTGTCCAAGCAAGCAGTGGCTTACCGCCAGATTTCCCTGCTGCTGCGCCGTCCACCAGGCCGTGAAGCCTACCCAGGCGACGTGTTCTATCTCCACTCCCGTCTGCTGGAGCGCGCATCCCGCGTTTCGGAAGAGTACGTAGAGAAGTTCACCAACGGCGCAGTGACCGGCAAAACCGGTTCCCTGACCGCACTGCCGATCATCGAAACCCAGGCTGGCGACGTTTCCGCGTTCGTTCCGACCAACGTGATTTCCATCACTGACGGTCAGATCTTCCTGGAATCGGCCATGTTCAACTCCGGGATCCGTCCTGCAGTGAACGCCGGTGTTTCGGTATCCCGTGTGGGTGGTGCCGCTCAGACCAAGATCATCAAGAAGCTCTCCGGTGGTATCCGTACCGCTCTGGCTCAGTACCGTGAACTGGCGGCATTCGCCCAGTTCGCTTCTGACCTGGACGAAGCGACCCGTAAGCAACTTGAGCATGGTCAGCGCGTTACCGAGCTGATGAAGCAGAAGCAATACGCCCCAATGTCGATCGCTGACATGGCGTTGTCGCTGTATGCCGCTGAGCGTGGGTTCCTGACCGACGTTGAAATCGCCAAGGTCGGCAGCTTTGAACAAGCGCTGATTGCTTACTTCAACCGCGATCACGCCGAATTGATGGCGAAGATCAACGTGAAGGGTGACTTCAATGACGATATCGACGCTGGCATGAAAGCCGGTATCGAGAAGTTCAAGGCCACCCAAACCTGGTAAGCCGCAGCGGGAGCCGCAAGGCTCCCGCTTGCTAACCTGATAGGTGTTACATGGCAGGCGCAAAAGAGATTCGCAGTAAGATTGCGAGCATCAAAAGCACGCAAAAAATTACCAGCGCCATGGAAAAAGTGGCGGTCAGCAAAATGCGCAAGGCACAAATGCGCATGGCTGCTAGCCGTCCTTATGCGGAGCGTATCCGCCAGGTAATTGGGCATCTGGCCAACGCCAACCCGGAATACCGCCACCCGTTCATGATCGAGCGCGCCGTCAAGCGTGTGGGTTATGTGGTAGTGAGCAGTGACCGTGGTTTGTGTGGTGGTCTGAATACCAACCTGTTCAAGGCCCTGGTCAAGGACATGGCGGTAAACCGCGAAAACGGCGTCGAGATTGATCTGTGTGTTGTTGGTAGCAAGGGTGCGGCCTTTTTCCGCAACTTCGGCGGTAACGTCGTTGCAGCTATCAGCCACCTGGGTGAAGAGCCGTCGATCAATGATTTGATCGGCAGTGTGAAGGTGATGCTGGATGCGTACCTGGAAGGCCGTATTGACCGCCTCTCCGTGGTATCCAACAAGTTCATCAACACCATGACCCAGCAGCCAACCGTGGAGCAATTGATTCCACTGGTGGCGACCCCGGATCAGGAACTCAAGCACCACTGGGACTACCTCTACGAACCAGACGCCAAAGAGCTGCTTGACGGCTTGATGGTGCGCTACGTGGAGTCGCAGGTGTACCAGGCGGTGGTCGAGAACAACGCAGCTGAACAAGCGGCGCGGATGATCGCGATGAAAAACGCTACCGATAACGCCGGTGATCTGATCAGCGATTTGCAGCTGATCTACAACAAGGCGCGTCAGGCTGCGATCACCCAAGAGATCTCGGAAATCGTCGGCGGCGCTGCCGCGGTTTAACGGTTCAAATATTCAGAGGATCCAGCTATGAGTAGCGGACGTATCGTTCAAATCATCGGCGCCGTTATCGACGTGGAATTTCCACGCGACAGCGTACCGAGCATCTACAACGCGCTGAAAGTACAAGGCGCGGAAACTACCCTGGAAGTTCAGCAGCAGCTGGGCGACGGCGTAGTTCGTACCATTGCGATGGGTTCCACCGAAGGCTTGAAGCGCGGTCTGGACGTTGTCGACACTGGCGCTGCCATCTCCGTACCGGTCGGTAAAGCGACCCTGGGCCGGATCATGGACGTACTGGGCAACCCGATTGACGAAGCTGGCCCGATTGCCACCGAAGAGCGCTGGGGCATTCACCGCGCAGCACCTTCGTTCGCAGAACAAGCAGGCGGCAATGACCTGCTGGAAACCGGCATCAAGGTTATCGACCTGGTTTGCCCGTTCGCCAAGGGCGGTAAAGTCGGTCTGTTCGGTGGTGCCGGTGTAGGCAAGACCGTAAACATGATGGAACTGATCCGTAACATCGCCATCGAGCACAGCGGTTATTCCGTGTTCGCAGGTGTGGGTGAGCGTACTCGTGAGGGTAACGACTTCTACCACGAGATGAAGGACTCCAACGTTCTGGACAAAGTGGCACTGGTTTACGGTCAGATGAACGAGCCGCCGGGAAACCGTCTGCGCGTAGCCCTGACTGGCCTGACCATGGCCGAGAAGTTCCGTGACGAAGGTAACGACGTTCTGCTGTTCGTCGACAACATCTATCGTTACACCCTGGCCGGTACTGAAGTATCTGCACTGCTGGGCCGTATGCCTTCGGCAGTAGGTTACCAGCCGACCCTGGCTGAAGAGATGGGCGTTCTGCAAGAACGTATCACTTCGACCAAGGAAGGTTCGATCACCTCGATCCAAGCGGTATACGTACCTGCGGATGACTTGACCGACCCGTCGCCAGCCACCACCTTCGCCCACTTGGACGCCACCGTCGTTCTGTCCCGTGACATCGCTTCCCTGGGTATCTACCCAGCGGTCGATCCACTCGACTCGACGTCGCGCCAGCTGGACCCGAACGTGATCGGCCAGGAGCACTACGACACCGCTCGCGGCGTTCAGTACGTGCTGCAGCGTTACAAAGAACTGAAGGACATCATTGCGATCCTGGGTATGGACGAGCTGTCGGAAGCCGACAAGCAGTTGGTAAACCGTGCTCGTAAGATCCAGCGTTTCTTGTCGCAGCCGTTCTTCGTGGCTGAAGTCTTCACCGGTGCCTCGGGTAAATACGTTTCCCTGAAAGACACCATTGCTGGCTTCAAAGGCATCCTCAACGGTGACTACGACCACCTGCCAGAACAAGCGTTCTACATGGTCGGCGGCATCGAAGAAGCGATCGAGAAAGCCAAGAAACTGTAATCCAGGCGCCCGGAAACGGGCGCTCATCAGGTTGAGGCAATCAGATGGCTATGACAGTCCATTGCGATATCGTCAGCGCGGAAGGGGAAATTTTCTCCGGTCTGGTCGAGTTTGTAACAGCGCACGGTGACCTGGGTGATCTTGGTATCGCCATGGGTCACGCCCCGCTGATCACAAGCTTGAAGCCAGGTCCGATCACTCTGACCAAGCAAGGCGGGGAACGTGAGGTGTTTTACATCTCCGGTGGTTTCCTCGAGGTTCAGCCGAACATGGTCAAGGTACTTGCCGACACCGTGCAACGTGCTGGCGACCTGGATGAAGCCTCCGCTCAGGAAGCCGTCAAGGCTGCCGAGAAGGCGCTGAACGAAAAAGGCGCAGACTTCGACTACAGCGCTGCTGCAGTCCGTCTGGCCGAGGCCGCAGCCCAGCTGCGTACTCTCCAGCAGATCCGCAAGAAGTAAGCGGCCACGCCGTTTTGCTTGATGCGTGATTGATTAAAAAGGGTAGCCTCGGCTACCCTTTTTCTTTTTTGCAAAACACTTCTTTGGTCTGAACCCGGACCGCCCAGGATTGGTAGCCATTCATGTCTCTTGAAATCGTTATTCTCGCCGCAGGCCAGGGCACCCGCATGCGTTCAGCCCTGCCCAAGGTACTGCACCCGGTCGCGGGCAACTCCATGCTGGGTCATGTTATCCACAGCGCCCGCCAGTTGGACCCACAACGTATTCATGTGGTGATTGGCCACGGTGCAGACCTGGTTCGCGAGCGTCTGGCCGCGGACGATCTGAATTTCGTATTGCAAGACAAGCAACTGGGCACCGGCCACGCGACCGCGCAGGCTGTGCCTTTCATCACCGCGGACACGGTATTGATCCTCTACGGCGATGTACCGCTGATTGAAGTGGAAACCTTGCAACGCCTGCTCAAGCACGTGGTGCCTGGCCAGATGGGCCTGCTGACCGTTGAGCTGGATGACCCTACGGGCTACGGCCGCATTGTGCGCAACGCCGACGGCAAGGTGGCTGCCATCGTTGAACACAAAGATGCCAGCGAAGCCCAGCGCGCGATTACTGAAGGCAACACCGGCATTCTCGCGGTGCCTGCCAACAAGCTCGCCGACTGGATGAGCCGCCTGTCCAACAACAATGCCCAGGGCGAGTATTACCTCACCGACGTCATCGAGATGGCCGTCAGCGATGGCCTGCTGGTCGCCACCGAGCAGCCCCACCATCCGATGGAAGTGCAGGGCGCCAACGACCGCAAACAGCTGGCAGAGCTGGAACGTCATTATCAACTGCGCGAAGGCCTGCGCCTGATGGCCCAGGGCGTGACCCTGCGAGACCCGGCGCGTTTCGATGTGCGTGGCGAAGTCACGGTGGGCCGCGACATCCTGATCGATATCAACGTGATCCTCGAAGGCCGCGTGATCATTGAAGACGGTGTAGTCATCGGCCCGAACTGCGTGATCAAGGACAGCACCTTGCGCAAAGGCGTGGTGGTCAAGGCCAATAGCCATATCGACGGTGCGGTGATGGGCGAGGGCAGCGATGCCGGGCCGTTTGCGCGCTTGCGCCCGGGTAGCGAGCTGGGGGCCAAGGCCCATGTGGGTAACTTTGTCGAACTGAAAAACGCTCAACTGGGCGAAGGCGCCAAAGTCGGCCACCTGACTTACCTGGGCGATGCCGTCATCGGCGCCCGCACCAACATCGGTGCCGGCACCATCACCTGCAACTACGACGGTGCCAACAAGTACCAGACCACCATTGGTGAAGACGTGTTCATCGGCTCCAATAACTCGCTGGTTGCTCCAGTGACCATTGGCGATGGTTCCAACACCGCCGCGGGCTCGACTATTAACCAGGATGTGGATAAGTCCCAACTGGCTGTTGCTCGTGCTCGCCAACGCAACATCGACGGCTGGAAACGCCCGGTCAAAATCAAAAAGAACTGAGTTATCCACAATTCGATAGATTGGGGCGCACTCCTGTGGGAGCTGGCTTGCCTGCGATAGCGGTCTGACATTCAGCATGGATGTCGCCTGACAAACCGCTATCGCAGGCAAGCCAGCTCCCACAATTGATTTGTGGTGACTTAAAAATATTGCATGCCCCGCTTGACGATCTTTCGCCAATAGGTTTTGATTGCCTTCGTTATCTTTCGAAACGAAACTTATCACTACCATGTCGAAACGAAATACCCCCCAACGACGCCACAACATCCTGACCTTGCTCAACGAACAGGGCGAAGTCAGCGTGGACGAATTGGCCAAACATTTCGAAACTTCGGAAGTGACCATCCGCAAGGACCTTGCCGCCCTCGAAAGTAACGGCCTGCTCCTGCGTCGCTATGGCGGCGCAATCACCATGCCACAAGAGCTGGTGGGCGACGCTGCCCAGCCGATCTCGGCCTACAAGCGCGCCATTGCCCGTGCGGCGGTGAAGCGTTTGCGTGAGCATGCGCGCATCATCATCGACAGCGGCAGCACCACTGCCGCGATGATTCCCGAACTGGGCCATCAACCGGGCCTGGTGGTGATGACCAACTCCCTGAACGTGGCCCGCGCCTTGAGCGAATTGGAACACGAGCCGGTGCTGTTGATGACCGGCGGCACTTGGGACCCGCATTCGGATTCGTTCCAGGGCCAGGTCGCCGAGCAGGTCCTGCGTTCCTATGACTTTGATCAGCTGTTCATCGGTGCCGATGGCATTGATCTGCAGCGCGGCACCACCACCTTCAACGAGCTGCTGGGTTTGAGCCGTGTGATGGCCGAGGTCGCCCGTGAAGTGGTGGTGATGGTCGAATCCGACAAGATCGGCCGCAAGATTCCCAACCTGGAACTGCCCTGGAGCAGCGTCCATACCCTTATTACCGATGATCGCCTGCCGC
Organism: Pseudomonas sp. B2021; assembly: GCF_018135665.1. Lineage (NCBI taxonomy): Bacteria > Pseudomonadati > Pseudomonadota > Gammaproteobacteria > Pseudomonadales > Pseudomonadaceae > Pseudomonas > Pseudomonas sp. B2021. The sequence goes on along the minus strand of NZ_SMOF01000001.1, from coordinate 159,034 downwards.
TTGAGGCCCGCGACCAGATCCAAGCCCGCGGCATTACGCTGATATGCGCGGCAATCATCTAGGAGAAGCACCATGTGTGGAATTGTTGGCGCAGTCGCCGAACGTAACGTTACTGCCATCTTGATCGAAGGCCTCAAGCGCCTCGAATACCGCGGCTACGACAGCGCCGGTGTGGCCGTCTTCACCAACGCCGGCAAGCTGGAGCGCATGCGCCGCCCGGGCAAGGTCAGCGAGTTGGACCAGGCCCTGGCCGGTGAGCCGCTGGTAGGTCGCTTAGGCATCGCCCACACCCGTTGGGCCACCCACGGTGCACCGTGCGAGCGTAACGCTCACCCGCACTTTTCCGGCGACCTGGCGGTGGTGCACAACGGCATCATCGAAAACCACGAAGTGCTGCGTGAACAACTCAAGGGGCTGGGCTACGTTTTCACCTCGGACACCGACACCGAAGTGATCGCCCACCTGCTCAACCACAAGCTCAAGGACCACAGCGACCTGACCACCGCCCTCAAGGCCACGGTCAAGGAGCTGCACGGCGCCTACGGCCTGGCCGTGATCAGCGCCAGCCAGCCTGACCGCGTCGTGGCAGCCCGCAGCGGTAGCCCATTGGTAATCGGCCTGGGCCTGGGTGAGAACTTCCTCGCCTCCGACCAACTGGCCCTGCGCCAGGTGACCGACCGCTTCATGTACCTGGAAGAAGGCGATATTGCCGACATCCGCCGTGAAAGCGTGCAGATCTGGGACGTGAACGGTCAGTCTGTCGAGCGCGAAGCCGTGCAGTACCGCGATGGCGCCGAAGCCGCTGATAAAGGCGAGTTCCGCCACTTCATGCTCAAGGAAATCCACGAGCAGCCGTCCGTGGTGCAGCGCACCCTGGAAGGTCGCCTGAGCCAGAACCAGGTGCTGGTCAACGCCTTCGGCCCGCAAGCCGCCGAACTGTTCGCCAAAGTGCGCAATGTGCAGATCGTCGCCTGTGGCACCAGCTACCACGCCGGTATGGTGGCGCGTTACTGGTTGGAAGAACTGGCCGGCATCCCGTGCCAGGTCGAAGTCGCCAGCGAGTTCCGCTACCGCAAAGTGGTGGTGCAACCCGACACCCTGTTCGTGACCATTTCCCAGTCTGGTGAAACCGCCGACACCCTGGCCGCCCTGCGCAATGCCAAGGAACTGGGTTTCCTCGGCAGCCTGGCGATCTGCAACGTCAGCATCAGCTCCCTGGTGCGTGAATCCGACCTGACCCTGCTGACCCAGGCCGGTCGTGAAATCGGCGTCGCCTCCACTAAAGCCTTCACCACCCAACTGGTGGGCCTGTTGCTGCTGACCCTGTCCCTGGGCCAAGTGCGCGGCACCCTCGCTGAAGGTGTCGAAGCCACCCTGGTGGAAGAACTGCGCCGCCTGCCGACCCGCCTGGGCGAAGCCTTGGCCATGGACAGCACCGTGGAAAAAGTCGCCGAGCTTTTCGCCGACAAGAACCACACCCTGTTCCTGGGCCGTGGTGCGCAGTACCCGGTGGCGATGGAAGGCTCGCTGAAACTCAAGGAAATCTCGTACATCCACGCCGAAGCCTACCCTGCCGGTGAGCTGAAGCACGGCCCGCTGGCCCTGGTGGATGACGACATGCCGGTGGTTACCGTGGCGCCGAACAACGAATTGCTGGAGAAGCTCAAGTCCAACCTGCAGGAAGTACGCGCCCGTGGCGGCCAACTGATCGTCTTCGCCGATGAGAAGGCCGGCATGACCAACGGTGAAGGCACCCACGTCATCAACATGCCGCACATCCACGACACCCTGTCGCCGATCCTCTACACCATCCCGCTGCAGTTGCTGTCGTACTACGTCGCCGTGCTCAAGGGCACCGACGTGGACCAGCCGCGTAACCTGGCGAAGTCGGTGACGGTGGAGTAAGCCTTACTGATGTACCCAAAAGGGGCTGTGTTTAACAGCCCCTTTTTTCGTTTTGGATTCGATTAATTCAAGGATGCGTACTGATGCAAAGCTCTTCTGCGACTGTCCAGGCACGTTTGCACAATCGTCGGTTCGTGGTCGCGAATAACGCCCAAGGGTTGTCCGGTACCGGCACCGTGTTTCATTACCAGGTCGAAGATGGCGTGATTTCCAGCACTTACCAGGGTGGCCGAATTCGCCTGGGAACGCAGGTCGGGCGGGTGACCGGTGCAGATACCATCGAGCTGCTTTATCAGTGCGTAACCCTGGACGGCGAACTGCTGGCGGGGTGGTCACGAGGCACGGTAGGTGTGGATCACGCCGGGCGCACAACGCTGAGTTTCGTTTGGGGCTGGCTATCGGGTGCGACAGGCGGCGGTGAGTCCAGCTATGTCGAGATCGCTGGCTAGAGGTCCTGAAAGCACCACAAAACCTACAGGTAAGCGCATATCCCCTGTGGGAGCGGGCTTGCCCGCGAAGGCGGCGTTTCAGTCGCTGCATCTGTTACTGCACCACCGCTTTCGCAGTCAAGCCAGCTCCCACATTTGGATCTCCATCGGATTTGTAAAAGGGGTGGGTCAAGTCCACCAATACCGCACAAGATGGAAAAAGATCGGCGCCGCAAAGCACACTGAATCCAGCCGATCCAACATCCCGCCGTGTCCTTCGATCATGTGCCCCCAGTCCTTCACACCGCGGTCACGCTTGATCGCTGACATCACGATCCCGCCGGCAAACCCCAGCAAGTTGATCAGTAGGGCGATCAAGAATGACTGCCAGGGATTGAACGGTGTGGTCCACCACAACGCCGCGCCGATCAAGGAGGACAGCAGGATCCCGCCCACAAACCCTTCCACGGTTTTCGACGGCGACAGGTTGGGCGCGATCTTGCGTTTGCCGAACAGCTTGCCGCACACGTACTGCAATACGTCCGACAGTTGCACCACGATCACTAAATAGGCGATCAGCAGCAGGTTGCGGCCTTCGTAGCCGGGGATGTCCAACGTCAGCAGCGCCGGTACGAAAGACACGCAGAACACCGCGATCATCAACCCCCATTGCACCTTCGATGCACGTTCCAGGAAGTGCGTACTGTCGCCGCCTAAGGATGCGAGGATCGGCAGCAGCAGGAACACGTACACCGGGATGAAGATCGAGAACAGCCCATACCAGTCGGCGTAGATCAGCAGGTATTGCAGCGGCAGGGCCAGGTAAAACGCGGCCACCAGGGCCGGGTAGTCGCTGCGCCGGGTGGGCGTGAGGGTGAGGAATTCGCGCAGGGCGTAGAACGACACGGCGTAGAACAACAGGATTACCGCGCCGGTGCCGAGCCAGAAGGCGACGCCGATCACTACCACCATGACCCACCAGGCGTTGATGCGGGCGTTGAGGTTATCGATCACGGCATTCGGGCTGCCACGGGTGCGCAGCTTGAGGATCAGGCCGATCAGCGAGGCGATGACCAGGATCGCGCCGATGCCGCCAAATAACATCAGGGTTTGGCTATCCATCTCAGGAATGCTCCGGGGCAAGGGCGAGCAGGGCGTCGCGGCTGCGGGCAAGGAAGGCGGCTTTGTCTTCGCCTTCTTCCAGCTGCAGGGGGGCACCGAAGCTGGTGGTGCATAGCAATGGCAGTGGCAATACGCGACCCTTGGGCATGACCCGGTTCAGGTTGGCTATCCACACGGGGACCAGCTCGGCCTGTGGGTAACTCTTTGCCAAGTGATACAAGCCGCTTTTGAAGGGCAGCAAGCCATCCTCCAGATTGCGCGTGCCTTCGGGGAAAATGATCAGCGAGTCGCCGCCCTCCAACGCCGCAAGCATGGGCTGCAGAGGGTTATCCACAGGGTCCTTGCGCTCACGGTCGATCAGCACGCCATTGAACACTCGATTGATGATGTAGCGGCGCAGCGCACTCTTGTTCCAGTAATCACTGCCGGCCACCGGGCGCGTGAATTTGCGCAGGTTCTGCGGCAGCGATGCCCATACCAGCACGAAGTCACCGTGGCTGCTGTGGTTGGCAAAATAGATGCGCTGCACCGGTACCGGCGCGCACCCCAGCCACAGGCTGCGGGCGCCGGTGACGGTGCGGGCCATGGAAGTAATCAGCGTGGCGACCACGGGTTCGAACATGGGAATTCCTTATCCGGCGAAAGGTAGCCAAGGGCTGGCGAGGATGACGCCCAAGGTCAGCAGCGCTTGCGCGCCCAGCAGCCAGGCTTGTTTACGCAACAGTTTGAGGGCGCCACGACGGCGTTCAGTCCAGGGGCGACCGACTCGTTTGGGCGATTGCAGGCCAAGGGTTTGCAGGGCCTGGTCGAGGTCTGGCGTGCGGGTGGTGTCGCGAGCGAGCAGGGCGAACAGGTCGGCGTCAAAGGCCACCCGCAGCGCCCAATATTTTTGCAACAGGCCCAGCACAATCATCCACAGGGCCAACAGCAAGCAAATGGTGGAAATACTGGCCAGCAACAACTGGGCGAGGCCGAACAGCACACCGAGCAGCGTCAGCCCTGTGGATAACAGATCCAATGATCGGCCACGGCGCAACAGGCTGGCGACGACCTGAAGTTCCATATCAGCAGGCATTTGGCAAACCCTCCAACGCTTGACGGTGTGCGGGGTGCAGGACCACATCGGCCCGCGCTGTACGAATAATAGCCAGCGCTTGCTCAACCGTGGCGGCGCGCCCCGTGTTCAGCAGCCAGGCGGCGACGGCGGTGGCGCTGCGTGAGTAACCGAGGGCACAACACACCAACAGCGGGCCGCTCGCTCGCAGGCGTTCAATGGCGTGGGCGGCGTTCAGGCATTCGTCGGGGGTTGGGGCGATCAGGTCCAGCACGGGCACGCAGACGTAAGCACGGCCTTGTGGATCCATCGGCAGTTCGGCGCATAAGTCGACGATGCTCGCGAATGAGCGCTGTTCACCGGTTGTAGGAATGCGCCCAAGCCAGACGTTATCCACAATCAGGTCCGGCTGTGGATGTTTGCGTGTCCACAGCCGCGAATTGATCCACGCACACGCCAAATAAGGCGCATACAACCATCGGGCGGCAGGTGTAAGGCGGCCATCCGCACGTTTTTGAAAGCCCGACACGCCGATCAAAAGGTAGTTGGCCGCGATCAAACCCAGGGAAACCGCTGGCCACAGCAGCCACAGCCAGCCGCCGCCCAGTACCAAGGCAAGCGCCAGCAGTAATAGCGCGCCCAGCCCATAGCGCACAGCCAGGCGACAACGTTGGGTATCTCGCGTCAACCGCGCACTTAACAATGGGCTTGGGTGTTCTACCGGCCATAACCACACGCACAGCCATCCCGCGAGGGCGCCTGTGGGTAAGTCGATAAAGTGATGTTGATAAGTGGTCAGCACCGAAACGCCGATCAGCGCGAACCAGCCATGCACCAGCCAACGCCACAATCCTTGAGTGTGCCGCTGGTACATCACCCACAAGATCACCAGCAGCGCGATATGCAGCGAAGGCGCCTGGTTGAAGGGCTTGTCAAAACCGGCCAGCACCGCAAACAACCAACCGAACACACCGTCCAGTTCCGGCCGCTCAAACGTGAAGCGCAGTGGCCAGATCAGAAAGCAACTCACGGCAATCACCTGCGCACTCAGCAGGCGCAGCGCATGCTGTTTGAGCTCATGGCGTGTAGTGGGCAGCAGCAGGGAGAAGCCGTAAAGCAGGTCGATGGACCAATAGGGCACGATGGTCCAGGCCCAGAACGGCATGTGGCTTTCCCAGCCGAACACCAGCGTACCGACGTCACTGCGCTGGCTGGTGACCCAGGTGGCAAAGCCGTAGGTGCTGAAAAACAGCGGTGCCAACAGCAGTAGCCAGAGCACCGCAGGTTTCAATAAACCGGGTTCGCGCATGTTCAGATCTTCTGTGCCAGGGACACGGTGAAAATGCCCCACTCATCCACGCGCTGGGTGACCTTGCGAAAGCCCGCCGCTTCGACGAGTTGGTCCATTTCCGCCTGGCTACGCCGGCGCATTACCCAAGCCTGGCCCTGACGGTGGCTGGTGAGCGCGCGGGCAATCAGCTCCAATTGTGGGTGCCACGGTTGGCCGGTGTAGACCAGGTAACCACCTGGCTCCACAGCTTCGGCCAGGCCCGCCAGCGAGCCGCCGACCATGGCGTTATCGGCAAACAATTCGTACAGGCCGGACACCACGGCCAGTGTCGGCTTGGGGTCCAGGGCAGCCAGGTCAGCGCGGTCGAACGCATCGCCTTTGACGAAGTGGGCGATGTCCCCCAGGCCCTTCTCGCGAATCAGCGCGCCACCGTCGCGCACGTTGATGTCGCTGTAGTCGCGCAGCAGGATCGATTCCGGCAGCGGCGATACGCCTTGCAAGGCTTCCAGGATGTAGCGGCCGTGGCCGGCGGCGATGTCGACAATGCGCACTTCGCGTTGGTCATCACGCAGCTTGGCCATGGCCAGGCGCAGTAACTCCTCGACGTTCAACTTGCGCTGGCGAATACCGCGCCAGCCAATGGAATTGAGGTAGTTGGTATCGATCATCCGCCCCAGCCCGCCCTTGCCGGTAGGCTTATTGCGATACACGTAGTCCAGGGTGCTGCCGGAATCGAAGCCGGTGTCGAAGCCCAGCTTCACCCCATCCGACAGGTTTTTACCCAGGCCCATGCTGGCGCGGGTCATGCGCCAGTACAGGTCGCGCAGGGAATTGCGTGGCAACGGCGCGGCGAGGGATTCGGATTCGGCGCACGTGGCGCCAAGTTTGTCGGCGTCCAGTAGAGAGGCGCGGTCCAGCGGGTGTGCGAAGTTCTGCAAAATAAAGCGTTTGGCGCTGCTCACGGCCACGGCTCGGTCGCGTTCACCGAGGGTGTCGTGGAAAAACCCAGGGAGGATATGCAGCTCTTTTTTCAGGCTGCCGAGGCGGTCGAAAAACTGCTGCTGGGGTTTACGGTGCACCACAAAGTCGGAGCCCGAAATAAGCAGTTGGGTCGGCACCTGGATCGCCTGGGCGTCGGCGACAACCCGGTCGGCCGCTTCGTACAGGCCCAACAGCACATTCACTGAAATGGCCTTGGTGATCAGCGGATCGTTGTCGTAGGACGCCACACGTTCCGGGTCATGGCTGAGGAACTTGGCCTTGACGTAGCTGTTGACGAAAAAGTTGCCCTTGAACTTGCGCATCAAGGCCAGGCCGGGGCGGGCGAAGGGCACGTACAGCTTGACCTTGAAGGCGGGCGAGGCGAGCACCAGAACGCGGATTTTTGGCGCGTAATCATGAACCCAGGTGGCCGCGATCACCGCGCCGACGCTTTGGGCGATGACGGCGATGTCTTCCTCTTCGATGCCGTAGGTGGCATTGATGTGGTCACAGAAAGTCTGCACGTCGCGGGCGCTGGTGGCAAAGCTGGGGCTGTCGCCGCGCTCGCCAGGGGATTGGCCGTGGCCACGGGCGTCCCAGGCGAAGAAGTCGAATTCAGGCAGGCCCAGCTCATCCACCAGGTGGGCAATGCGCCCTGAGTGCTCATGGCCGCGATGGAACAACAGGATCGCCTTGCGCGGCCCGGCGCCTGCCGTGGCCGGCCAGTGCCGGTAGAAAAGCTCGACGCCATCATGGGTACTGAAGGTGTGCTGTTGCTGTTCGCGCATCGCAAAATCCTTATGCAGAAGGGGAAGTTTGTTGTTCTTTGAGGCCCTGACGCACTCGGTTGACCAAGGTATAGGCGAGCAGGGCGGCCACCAGCCACATCACCACCTCCACCCAACCGGCGCCGAGCCAGCCCAGCGCCACGCCCGTGGCCAACACGCCGAGTACGAACGCCCGATCACTCTTGCCCATGGGCCCGTCATAACGGCGCGACGCGCCCACCATCGGCCCCAGCACCCCGGCGTACTCGCTGAATACCGCCAGCAGCGTCACCAGCAGCACCGGCGCCAGGCTCACCTCGGGGATCAATGCAAAGGGCAGGATCAGCGCGCTGTCGGCGATCACATCGCACAGTTCATTGAGATAAGCACCGAGGCGCGACTGTTGGCCAAATTCCCGGGCGAGCATGCCGTCAATGGCATTGAGGGCCATGCGTACAATCATCCACAGCGGGATCAGCGCAAACAGCCAGAGGTGTTGGGCAAAGCCCGCGATCAACAGCCCCACCAGCAGGGAAACAACCCCGGCCAGTACGGTGATCTGGTTGGCGGTGGTGCCGTTGTCATAGAGGCGCTGCACGAGAGGGCGCAGCAGGTTTTGAAAACGCGGTTTGAGTTGGTAGATGGAAATCATGGGGGGTGGCGCTTCCTTGTCCGTGAACCCGCGAAAAACTGTTCTGAAGTGTGCCGACTAATCGCAGCCGACACCAGTGATGGCTCGTGTTTATAGGGGGTTAGTCACACTCTCAGCACGATTAGGGGCCAATGTAGGAGCGAGCTTGCTCGCGAAAAACTCACAAGCGCCGCATATATTCAGGATGCCCGCGTTATCGTTGAGGTTTTTCGCGAGCAAGCTCGCTCCTACCGGGGTTTCGAACAAAAATTTCACGCTTCGTGTTATATCGTAACGAATTGTGTACAAGTGGGCGTTGAGCAGATGCAAGTGGATCTAGAGGCTGACGGGGCTTCGGTTGAAGGCCTCGCGCGTTTTCAGCAGGGGCTGTTCCACGCCCGTCGATTGCGCCAGGCCGGTATCGGCCTGACGACCCTGGCCCTCAGCGGTTGGATATTGGCGCTGTTCGTAGCGTTGTTTGCACCGCTGTCGATCTGGCCGGTGGTATTGATCAACTGCGCGTCGGCCTTGCTGCTGCTGGTGGCCGGGTTGCAGTCGGCCTGGTGGGTGGCCGATTGGCGTGCCCAGGCTCTGGAAGCGCCGAGCGGCGAGTTGATCGAACCTCTCAGCGAGCCCACTCCTTGGCACAAGGGCCTGATCAACCGGTTCGGCAACGGCCTGTTGGCGCAGATTGGCGCGCCGGTGCTGTGGTTGGGCGGCTGGTCGCTGTTGGCGCTGGTCAGCATCCTGCAGTTCTGGAACTTGGGCTTGCCCGCTGCCGCCATCGGGCAGTCGGCAAGTATTGGCGCAGCGCTCGCATTGGCCCTGGCGTTTGGCCTGTTGGTATTCGAACGCCGTTTGGCCCAGGAAACCGCTGCCCAATGGCCGGAAGCCTCACAGTTGGCGCAGTTGAGCCGGATGGCAATTATTTGCCTGGTGCTCAGCGCGATCTGCCTGCTGTTTGCCAATGCGGAGTCGGTCTGGCCGTTGCGCCTGGCCACTCTCATCGGGCTGTTGCCGGCGTTGGTGGCGCTGGAGTTCCTGCTCAGGGGCGTGCTCTCGCTGTTCAGCCCGCGCCAGCCGCGCCTCGAACCGCGCTTGATGGCGCAGAGTTTTATCGCCGGCCTACTGCGTTGGCCGCCTCAGCCCTTGCTGGCGTTGCAGCATGAACTGCACAACCGCTTTGGCATCGACCTGCGCCAGATCTGGGCCTTTACCTACATGCGCCGAGCGTTTTTCCCGGTGTTGCTGGTGGTGCTGGCGGTAGGTTGGGCGCTGACCGGTGTGCATGAAGTGCCCCTGCAAGGCCGTGGGATTTATGAGCGCTTTGGTAAACCGGTCGAGGTGTTCGGCCCCGGGTTGCATGCGGGCTTACCGTGGCCGTTGGGCCGCGTACTGAATGTTGAAAACGGCGTGGTGCATGAGCTGGCGACCAGCGTCAGTGACGCCGCCACACCGGAGCTGGCCGCAGCCGAAGGCCCGGCGCCGTTGATCGCCAACCGCCTGTGGGACGCCAGCCATGTGAATGACAAATCCCAGGTCATTGCCAGCAGCAGCGGCGGCAAGCAGGGCTTCCAGATCGTCAATATGGACGTGCGCTTTGTCTACCGCATCGGCCTCACCGATCAGGCTGCGCTTGCCGCCACCTACAACAGCGCGGATATCCCGACCCTGATCCGCAGCACCGCCAGCCGCATCCTGGTGCACGATTTCGCGTCGCGCACCCTGGATGAATTACTCGGGGAAGAGCGCACCAGCCTCGCCGACGAGATTGGCCGCAGTGTGCAAGCCGACCTGCAAACCCTCGACAGCGGTGTGGAAATCCTCGCCACGGTGGTCGAGGCGATCCACCCGCCGGCCGGTGCCGCTAACGCTTACCACGGTGTGCAAGCCGCGCAGATCGGCGCCCAGGCGCTGATCGCCCGTGAACGCGGTGTCGCCAGCGAACAGACCAACCAGGCGCTGCTGCAAGCCAGCACTGCTCGCGATCAGGCCCAGGCCAGTGCCCGCGAAGTGAATGCCGGCGCCCAAGCAGCGAACCTGCGCTTTGCCGCCGAACAAAAGGCCTACGCCGCTGCGGGCCAAGCCTTCGTGCTGGAACAGTACCTGGGCCAACTGAGCCAGGGCCTGGCCCAGGCCAAGCTGCTTATTCTGGATCATCGTTTGGGCGCCGACAGCGCGCCGACGATCGATCTGCGTTCTTTTACCTTGCCCGCCGACCCGTCGGCGCCGCGCAAAGCCGTTCAATAAGGAGTTCGTCTGTTGAGCGCTCATTCCCACGATCATGATCACGGTCATCACCACCATCACGGCCACCACCATCACCATCACGGCGATGAGCAGGCGGCCGGGCCTTTTCCCTGGCGTCGCATGGCGTGGGCGGCGTTGCTGGTGCTGTTTGCCGTGGCAGCGGCGAGCCTGGTGCAAGTGCGTTCCGGCGAGGCCACGGTGATTACCCGCTTCGGCAACCCCGCGCGTGTGTTGCTGGAACCGGGCCTGGGTTGGCGCTGGCCGGCACCGTTCGAAGCGGCGATCCCGGTGGACCTGCGTCTGCGCACCACCTCCAGCGGCCTGCAGGATGTGGGCACCCGCGATGGCTTGCGGATTATTGTGCAGGCCTATGTGGCGTGGCAGGTGCAGGGCGATGCCGACAACGTGCAGCGTTTTATGCGTGCGGTGCAGAACCAGCCTGATGAGGCGGCGCGGCAGATTCGTACCTTCGTCGGCTCGGCGTTGGAAACCACGGCGGCCAGTTTTGACCTGTCCAGCTTGATCAATACCGACGCCAGCCAAGTGCGCATTGCCGATTTTGAAGCGCAGTTGCGCCAGCAGATTGATCAACAATTGCTCACCACCTACGGCGTGCGCGTGGCGCAGGTCGGCATCGAGCGCTTGACGTTGCCATCGGTGACCCTCACCGCCACGGTTGACCGCATGCGCGCCGAGCGTGAAACCATCGCCACCGAACGCACTGCCGTGGGCAAGCGCGAAGCCGCGCAGATCCGCTCCGCTGCCGAACGTGATGCGCGCATCATGCAGGCCGATGCCACTGTGAAAGCCGCTGATATCGAAGCGCAGTCGCGTGTCGAAGCCGCGCAGATTTATGGTCGTGCCTACGCTGGCAATCCGCAGCTGTACAACCTGCTGCGCTCGCTGGATACCTTGGGCACGGTGGTCACGCCGGGGACCAAGATCATCCTGCGCACCGACGCCGCGCCGTTCCGCGCCTTGGTGGACGGGCCCAAGGACCTGCAGCCATGAGCGAGCCTGAAAGCCCGGACAGCCCGTGGATCCAGGCCGGGCGCCTGACGTTCCTGGCACTGTACGCGGTCACCGTATTGGCGGCGTTGGCCTGGGCCTTTTCCAATGTGCGCCAGATCGACCCGCAGAATCGCGCCGTGGTCTTGCACTTCGGCGCCCTTGATCGCATTCAGAACGCCGGATTGTTGCTGGCCTGGCCGCAACCCTTCGAACAAGTCGTCCTGTTGCCAGCGGCCGACCGGGTGATCGAACGCCGGGTAGAAAACCTGCTGCGTTCCGATGCGGCATTGCAGGCCGATCGGGTGGCCAGTTTCGCCACGCCCTTGAGCGATGCCCTGGCCGGTTCCGGCTACCTGCTGACCGGCGATGCCGGGGTGGTGCAGTTGGACGTACGGGTGTTCTACAAGGTGACCGAACCCTACGCCTTTGTGTTGCAGGGCGACCACGTGCTGCCGGCCCTGGATCGGCTGGTGACACGCAGCGCCGTGGCCCTCACCGCTGCGCGGGATCTGGACACCATCCTGGTAGCCCGCCCGGAACTGATCGGCAGCGATAATGGCGCCGCCGAACGCCGTGAGCGGCTGCGCGGCGACCTGGTGCAAGGCATTAATAAACGCCTGGCGGAGTTGGCGGCCAGCGGCTTGGGGCTGGGTATCGAAGCCACCCGCGTCGATGTGCAATCGAGCCTGCCAGGGCCTGCGGTGAACGCGTTCAACGCCGTACTGACCGCCAGCCAGCAAGCCGATAAAGCCGTGGCCAACGCCCGCACTGAAGCGGAAAAACTTACCCAGACCGCCAACCAAGAGGCTGACCGCCAGGTGCAAGTCGCCCATGCCCAGGCCAGCGAGCGCTTGGCCAATGCACAGGCGCAAACCGCTACCGTTGCCAGCCTCGCCCAGGTCAAAGACCCCGGTTTGCTGTTGCGTCTGTACCGTGAACGCCTGCCGAAGATTCTCGGCCAGGCCGGTTCGGTAACCACCGTCGATCCCAAAGACGACTCCCGCTTGATCATCCAGGGAGCCGAACAATGAGCGCACCCATGCTGACCTCCGCCGAACAGCGCAGCGCTGCCCGGCAATTGACCTTGGCGATGCTCGCCCTGGGCTTGCTCGTGCTGGGCCTGGTGTGGCGCTGGCTCGCGCCGGCCCAGAGCGGCGTCAGCCAGTTGCTGCTGGGCGTGGCTTCGCTGTTGGTGGCGGTGCCGGTGATGCGTTCAGCCTGGTACAGCCTGCGCTTTCCAAGCCTGCACGGCATCACCGACCAATTGATCGCCCTGGCCATGCTCGGCGCCTGGGCCACGGGCGATCTGCTCACCGCCGCGTTGCTGCCGATCATCATGATCTTTGGGCATGTGCTGGAAGAGCGCAGCGTGATTGGCTCCCAGGAAGCGATCCATGCCCTGGGCAAACTCACCCGCAGCCACGCACGCCTGGTGCAGGCAGACGGCAGCATCACCGAAGTGGATAACGGCACCTTGAACACCGGCGATATCGTCGAAGTGCGCGCCGGCGACCGCGTGCCGGCCGATGGCGTGGTGTTGTCCGGCCAGGCGAGCCTGGACACGGCGCCGATCACCGGCGAGTCGGTGCCGTTGGAAGCCAGCGTGGGCGTGCAGGTGTTTGGTGGGGCGATCAACCTTGATGGCCTGCTGCGTCTTGAGGTCACGCGCACCGGTAACGAATCGACGTTGGGCAAAGTCATTGCGCTGATGCAGAACGCCGAGCGGTCCAAGCCGCCGATCACCCGGCTGTTGGAGCGCTATGCCGGCAGCTACATGGTGCTGGTGTTGCTGCTGGCGGCCGTCACCTGGTTTGTCACCAATGACGCCCAGGCGATGCTCGCGGTACTGGTAGCGGCGTGCCCCTGTGCCTTGGTGCTGTCGGCACCGGCCACGGCGATTGCCGGGATTGCCGTGGCGGCGCGCCATGGCATCCTGATTCGCAGCTCGGCGTTCCTCGAAGAGCTGGCCGACCTGACTTCACTGGTGGTCGACAAGACCGGCACCCTGACCTTTGGCACCCTGCGCTTGCAGTCCATCGAGACCCGCGTGCCGGATCGCCAAGCGCTGCTGAACCTGGCGGCCAGCCTCGGTTCGGCGAGCAGTCACCCGGTCAGCCGAGCGTTGGCGGGGTTGGCGAGCCAGGAGCAGATGCTTGTTCTTAGCGACATCCGCGAGCGTCAGGGCCTGGGCGTGGTTGCCCAGACCGAGCAGGGCGAAGCGGCGCTGGGACGGCCGGAGTTATTTGAACAGTTGGGCATCGTCACCACCGCCGTACCCACCCATGATGGCCCGATTGCCGGGCTGGCGTTGAACGGCGAGTTCCTCGCCTGGCTGCTGTTGGCCGACAGCGTCAAACCCGAAGCGCGCCAGGCCCTGCAAGAGCTGCGTGACTTGGGCCTGGGCCGCCAACTGCTGCTGACCGGCGATCGCCAAAGCGTGGCCGACAGCCTGGCGCTGGACGTGGGCATCAGTGATGTCGAAGCCCAAGCGCTGCCGGAAGACAAGCTCAACCGCGTGCTGGGCGAAATCAGCAGTGGCTTCAGGCCAATGGTGGTGGGCGATGGCATCAACGACTCCCTGGCGCTCAAGGCCGGTGTGGTCGGTGTGGCCATGGGCGCGGGCGGTGCGGACATCGCCCTGGCCTCGGCGGACGTGGTGCTGATCGGCAGCGATTTGCGCCGCCTGGGCACCTGTGTGCGCTTGAGCCGCCAGTGTCGGCAGACGTTGCAGGTCAATGTGATCATTGGCTTGGGCTGGACGCTGGCCATTGTGGTATTCGCCGCATTTGGCTGGTTGGGGGCGGCGGGCGCGATGATCGCGGCGGTGCTGCATAACCTCAGTACCTTGCTGGTGTTGGGTAATGCCGGGCGTTTGCTGCGCTTCCAGGAGCCGCTGTTAAAGCTTGAGGAATAATTTCAGAAATATTTGCTCACGGCTGTAACGCCGACAGGGGGCCTCACTCTAGTGCTGTGTCGAGACTGAACAATCCGTTCAGACCGGCTCCACTACTGATCATGAGGAATACAACAATGAGCATTAAATCCGCTGCTGCTGGTGCCGCCCTCGCAATGGCCGCTGCTTCTCTGTTCGCGGGTGTGGCCACTCAGGTACAAGCCGCAGACGCCACCGTGCACTGCTACGGCGTGACCTCCTGCAAAGGCATGAACGATTGCAAAACCAAGGACCACGCGTGCAAGGGCCAGGGCGAGTGCAAAGGGATGGGCTTCAAGGCCATGACCAAGTCGGCCTGTGACGCCGCTGGCGGTAAAGTCGGCGAGTAACCGGCACACGAGTGCAACCGCGGCGGCTGCCTGCCACCGCTGCGGACACTTTGCCCAGGAGTGAGTCATGTCCGCGTCCCTTCCAAGTCTGGGTTACGGCCTGGGTTTGCGCAGTGAGTACTACCACCAGATCCTTGAACAGTCGCCGGCCGTGGATTGGTTCGAAGTGATCTCCGAAAATTACTTGGTACAGGGCGGCAAGGCCTTGTACTACCTGGATGCGATAGCCGAGCGTTACCCCTTGGTGATGCACGGTGTGTCGTTGTCCATCGGCGGGCCGCATGCCCTCGATACCGATTACCTGAACCACATCAAACAGCTCGCAGAGCGCATTCAGCCGGCGTGGATTTCCGATCACCTGTGCTGGAGCCGCGGTAGTGCGCACCAGCTACATGACTTGTTGCCCCTGCCTTACACCGAAGAAAGCCTTTACCACGTGGCCGGCCGTGTACGTCAGGTGCAGGACGTGTTGCAGCGTCCGCTGGTGCTGGAAAATGTCTCCAGCTATGTGCGTTCCAAGGCGGATGAATTCACCGAGTGGGAGTTCCTCAACGCCTTGGCCCACCTGAGCGGCTGCCAGTTGCTGCTGGACGTCAACAACGTCTACGTCAGCGCACGTAACCATGGTTTTGATGCCTGGACCTTCATTCGCAACCTGCCACCCGAAAGCATTCGCCAGCTGCATTTGGCGGGGCATATGGACTATGGCGACTATGTGGTCGATACCCATGACCATCCCGTGTGCGACCCGGTGTGGGCGCTGTATCAGCAAACTCTGGAGCATTTGGGCCCGGTGTCGACGTTGCTGGAACGCGATGACCATTTTCCGCCCTTCGAAGAGTTGCTCACCGAGTTGAACAAAGCCCGTGAGTTGGGTGCCAGCGCCTTGGCCCGGAGAGCGTTATGCGCCTGATCGACTGGCAGTTGGCGTTTGAGCAGCATCTATTATCCGAAGCACCCGCGGCCAACAGTGGCTTTGCCGCCACCTTGCTGGGAGGGCCGACATTGGATGTAGACACCGGCCTGGCGATTTACCACAACGCTTACCTGTCGCGTCTGCAAGAAGTGCTGCGCCATGACTTCGGTGCCATCTGGTATTGGCTGGGAGATGAGGAGTTTTGCTCACTGACCGAGGCCTACATCCGCCGTTATCCCTCGGCCCATTACAGCGTGCGCTGGTTGGGCGAGCGCTTTGCGATGTTTATCGTTGAGCATCTGATGGCTGCGCAAAGTGCGCCTTTGGCTGAGTTGGCACGCCTGGAGTGGGCGTTCACCTTGGCGTTTGACGCCGTCGAAGGGGAGCTGCTGACCTTGAATGACATGGCGCACCTGGCGCCTGAAGACTGGCCCACCTTGCAGGTTGCGCTGGCGCCTTCGGTGCAGCAACTGCTTTGCCGTTTCAACACGGTGGCGATCTGGCGAGCCAGCAAGGATGAGTCGGATTTCCCCGGCAGCCAGACGCTGGAACCGGCGCAAATCTGCCTGGTGTGGCGCAACCAGAACCGCTGCCACTACCGCAGCCTGGAAGCCGCTGAAGCCTGTGCGCTGTCGGGCATGGTGACCATGGGCTGGAATTTTTCAGAACTGTGTACTGAGCTGGCGGTCACTTATTCAGAGGGGGCGTCGCTGCAAGCGGCCATTTGGCTGAAACAGTGGGTCCAGGAAGGTTTGCTCGAGCGCCGAGCGCCATAGAAGGAGGTTATTCATTCGATAGCTTCCTACTTTGTTTGGCATGGTCTACCCTCACAGCAGACGTCTGAAACAAGGGGGGACTACTCATGCTCGCGCAACTTCCACCGGCCTTACAGAATCTTCAGCTACCGCTGCGTCTTCGACTCTGGGACGGCCATGAATTCAACTTGGGCCCTGAGCCCAGTGTCACCATCGTGGTCAAGGACCCCACGGTTGTCTCCAGGCTGACCCATCCAACGCTCGACTCACTCGGCGAAGCCTTCGTCGAGGGCAAGCTGGAGCTGGAAGGCTCCATCACCGAAGTGATCAGGGTATGTGACGAGTTGAGTCACGCTTTGGTCGATGACGACGAGGGGAGTCGTCCGGTGCGCTCGATTCACGACAAGGCCACCGACGCCGCGGCCATTTCCTACCATTACGACCTATCCAACGAGTTCTACCAGCTGTGGCTGGACCAGGACATGGCGTACTCCTGCGGTTATTTTGAAACCGGCAGCGAGTCGATCGACCAAGCCCAACAAGACAAATTCCGCCACCTGTGCCGCAAGTTGCGGCTGCAGCCAGGTGAGTATCTGCTCGATGTGGGCTGTGGCTGGGGCGGGCTGGCGCGCTATGCCGCGCGGGAGTTCGGGGTAAAAGTGTTCGGTATCACCTTGAGCAAGGAACAACTGGCCCTGGCCAAGGAGCGGGTGAACGCCGAAGGCCTGCAAGACCAGGTCGACCTGCAATTACTCGATTACCGCGACCTGCCCCAGGACGGTCGTTTCGACAAAGTGGTAAGCGTGGGCATGTTCGAACACGTCGGCCACGCCAACCTGGCGCAATACTGCCGGACCTTGTTCGGCGCAGTGCGTGAAGGCGGCCTGGTGATGAACCATGGCATCACCGCCAAGCACACCGACGGCCGCCCCGTGGGCCGTGGCGCTGGTGAGTTTATCGAGCGCTACGTGTTCCCGAACGGCGAACTGCCGCACTTGGCGATGATGACCGCCCAGATCAGCGAAGCGGGGCTGGAAGTGGTCGATGTCGAAAGCCTGCGTATGCATTACGCCCGCACATTGGACCATTGGAGCGAACGCCTGGAAGACAACCTGGAAGCGGCGGCGAAGATGGTGCCTGAGCAGGCGCTACGTATCTGGCGGCTGTACCTGGCCGGTTGCGCTTACGCGTTTGCCCGTGGCTGGATCAACCTGCACCAGATATTGGCGGTAAAACCCCATGCCGATGGCGGGCATGAACTGCCGTGGACGCGGGAAGATCTCTACCGCTGATCTCCAGACACTGAAGATCGAAACTGTGGGAGCTGGCTTGCCTGCGATAGCGTTGTATCAGGACCGGATGAGTCGACTGACACACCGCCATCGCAGGCAAGCCAGCTCCCACATGGGTTGTGTGTTGTCTGTCAAAGGATGGGTGAGATCAAGCGCGCCACGCGCATCCCCAGTTGCTGCAGGCGACGGGTCTCGCGGCTTTCTTCCTGGCTGACTTCATGGGCCAGGGCAAAGTCATCCAGCAACATCTGTTCAACCTGGCTGGCGAAGGCTTCATCCACCGTCAGCAGCATTACCTCAAAATTCAGCCGGAACGAACGGTTGTCCATGTTGGCGCTGCCAATGGCGCTGATTTCGCTGTCCACCAACACCACCTTCTGATGCAAAAAGCCTGGCGTGTAGCGAAACACCCGCACGCCCGCTCGCACCGCTTCGTTGGCATACAGGCTGGATGCGGCGTACACGATGCGATGGTCGGGCCGTGACGGCAGCAGCAGGCGCACATCTACCCCGCGTAACACCGCCAGGCGCAGGGCGGCAAACACCGCCTCGTCGGGAATGAAGTAGGGGCTGGTGATCCACACCCGCTCGGTCGCGGCGTGGATGGCCTCGACGAAAAACAGCGAGCAGGTTTCATAAGGGTCCGCTGGCCCGCTGGCGAGCAATTGGCAGAGCACGCCGTCCTCCGGGTAGGTGTCCGGCAGGATCAGCGGCGGCAGTTCCCGGGCGGCCCAGAACCAGTCCTCGGCAAACGACTCCTGCAGGCACGCCACCACTGGGCCGGTGACCTGCACATGGGTATCGCGCCATGGCGCCAGCGGCGGTTTTTTACCCAGGTATTCATCGCCTACGTTATGCCCGCCGACAAACCCGGTGATGCCGTCCACCACGACGATCTTGCGATGGTTACGGAAGTTGACCTGGAAGCGATTGAGCCATCCACTGCGGGTGGCGAACGCCTTGACCTGCACGCCAGCGTCACGCAGCGCTTGCACATAACGATGGGGCAGGGCGTGACTGCCGATGCGGTCGTAGAGCACGTAAATGGCTACGCCCTGGGCGGCTTTTGCCTTCAACAAGGCCTGTAACTGGCGGCCCAGTTCGTCATCGTGAATGATGAAAAACTGGAACAGCACGGCGGTCTTTGCGTGACGGATAGCCTCGAAGATCGCGCCGAAAGTGGCATCGCCATTGATCAACAGGCGCACTTCATTGTTGGCCAGGCACGGCATACGGCCCAGCTTGGGCATGGCGCGCAAGGAGGCATAGGCGCTGGAGTTGCGCGCTGCGAGCGCTTCCTCCACCCACGGGCGCCAGTTCAACTCGGTGATGGCCGTGTGCATTTCCTGGTTGGCCTGGCGACGGGCCTGGATGTACGCGTCGAAGGTGCTGCGGCCAAAAATCAGGTAGGGGATCAACGTCAGGTAGGGCATGAACATCAGTGACAACGCCCAGGCGATCGAGCCTTGTGCGGTGCGCACGGTCAGTACTGCGTGGATCGCGGCGAGCGTTCCCAGAAAGTGCAGCGTGGCAATGACGTAGGCGAGCAGGTGCGGGCCAAAGAAATCCATGAACGACGTAACTCCAGGCAGTCCAGTGCGTAACAGACCATGAACGGCTGTGAATGTCGCTATTTTATTTGCCATGCAACACTGGCTGCTTTGCGACGTCTAACGCCCACAATTACCCAGGAGTTACCCGATGAATGCTCGTCTGCTTGGTTTGGCCATGGTTGTTGGTTTGTCGCTGCCTGTGGCGGCGCAGGCGCAGATGCTGGCGCCGGGCTTGTGGGAATTGACCACCAGCAATATGAAAGTCGATAACCAGGACCTGCCGGACTTGTCGCTGATCCTCGGTCAGCTCAAGCAACAGATGACCCCTGAACAGCGCGCCATGCTCGAAAAGCAAGGCATCAACATGGCCGGTAAAGGCGTGCAGGTGTGCCTGACCCCGGCCCAGGTTGCCTCCGACTCGATCCCACTGACTGACCCTCAATCGGGCTGCAAGCAGGAAGTCACCGACAAGAGCGGCAACCAGTGGAAATTTCGCTTCAGTTGCCCGAAAGCCCAGGGTACTGGGGTAGCAACGTTCCAGAGCCAGAAAGAATTTACCACCAGCGTCAACGGTACGTTCAATGCCACCGGTATCCAGCAAAAAGGTAGCCTGGATAGCCATGCCCAGTGGCTGGGCAACGATTGCGGTACGGTCAAACCCCGCGCTTAACGCCCAAACTGCAGGGGCAAGCCCTGGCAACTGTTGACCACCTGGCCGTTGTGCCAGGCCAGGTGGCCGCTGACCAACGTTGTACTCACGCTGTGGCGAAAGCTGCGCTCTGCAAAGGGCGTCCAACCGCAGCGGGCGAGAACCGGTTGGCTGCTGACCGGCTTGCCGGCAGGCTCCGGTTTGATCAGTACCAGGTCGGCCCAATAGCCTTCACGCACGTAGCCGCGATCAGCAATGGCAAACAGGTCGGCCACGCGGTGGCTGGTCTTGGCGACCAATGTGGTGAGGGGCAAATGCCCGTCGGCCACCAATTCCAGTAACGCCGGCAAGGCATGCTGCACCAGGGGCAGCCCTGACGGTGCGTCACGATAGCCCAACTGTTTTTGCGCCCAGGTGTGCGGCGCATGATCACTGCCAATCACATCCAGACGATCACTCAATAACGCCAGGCGCAGCGCGTCGCGGTCGGCGCGGGTCTTGATTGCCGGGTTGCATTTGATCTGGTGGCCGAGGCGGTGGTAATCACGGTCATCGAACAGCAGGTGGTGCAGGCAGACCTCGGCGGTGATGTGCTTGTCGGCCAGGGGCTTGTCTTCGAATAGCGCCAGTTCGCGAGCGCTGGTCAGGTGCAACACATGCAGGCGCGTGCCATGGCGTTTGGCCAATTCCACGGCAAACGATGACGAGCGATAACAGGCCTCGGCATCGCGGATCAGCGGATGAGCCACGGCGGGAATATGCTCGCCGAAGCGCTCGCGCAGGCGTTGCTCGTTGGCGAGGATGCTGGGTGTGTGTTCGCAGTGAGCGAGCAGGATGGTTGGCACCTCGGCAAACAGACGCTTCAGAATGCGCGGGTCGTCCACCAGCATATTGCCGGTAGAGGCGCCCATGAACACTTTGACCCCAGCCACTTCACGGGGGGCGAGGGCGGCGACGGTGTCGAGGTTGTCGTTGCTCACGCCAAAGTGAAAGCCGTAGTTGGCCACTGAGTGCAGTGCCGCACGGCGCTTTTTATCGGCCAGGGCTTCCAGGCTCAAAGTGGCCGGGTGAGTGTTGGGCATGTCCATGAAGCTGGTTATGCCACCGGCCACCGCCGCGCGGGACTCGCTGTAGAAGCTGCCTTTTTCCGGAGCGCCGGGTTCGCGAAAATGCACTTGGTCGTCGATCATCCCTGGCAGCAGCCACTGGCCGTTGGCATCGATTTCCACTGGTTCGTTATCGCCTTGAATGCTGGTGGCAATCTTCTCGATACGGCCATTGGCGATCAGTACGTCGGCGTCGAATACCTGGCCTTCGTTGACCAGGCGGGCGTTGCGGATCAGCAGGCGGCTCATGGTTCAGAACTCGTTTTGCAGGGCTTTGTAGCCGCGTACCAGGTCGACGTTGGTGCGTGCCACGTCTTCGGAAAACTCCGAGGCGCTGACACTCACCGGCGGAAACTGCGACAGATCCGTGTTGGGGCCGATACGCGTCGTGGAGGGCACGTAGAACGCGGCGGGCAGGTCGCGGCCGTCGACCACCGAGTTGTGGCGCACCACGCATCCATCGCCCACGGCGCAATTGAACAGCACGCTGTTGAAGCCAATAAACACGCGGTTGCCCACCGTACAGGGGCCGTGGACGATGGAGCGGTGAGCAATGGAGGTGAATTCGCCGATGGTCACCGCTGCGCCGGACTTGGAGTGGATGACCACGCCGTCCTGGATGTTGGAGTTGGCGCCGATGGTGATCGGGTCCATGGCGCCGCTGGCATCAACTTCGTCGGCGCGGATCACGGCGTAAGGGCCAACGAACACGTTCTCGCCGATGATGACTTTGCCGCAGATGATCGCGGTCTTGTCGACGTAGGCCGATTCGGCAATCACCGGCAGGTCGCCGGAAGGATTTTTGCGGATCATGGCTGGCTCAGTGCGGCGCACAGGGTGTTGAGGTTGTATTCGAACAGCCCGAGAAAGGTGCTGGCCGGGCCTTCTGCGGCGAGGGCGTCGGAGTACAGCGTGCCGCCGATCTGTGCGCCGCTTTCGTCAGCGATCTGCTTGAGCAGGCGTGAGTCTTTGATGTTTTCCATGAACACGGCTTTGACCTTGTCCTTGCGAATCTGGGTGATTAGCGCGGCAACTTCAGCAGCCGAAGGGTCACGTTCGGTGGACAAGCCCTGGGGCGCGAGGAACTGGATGCCATAGGCCTGGCCCAGGTAGCCGAAGGCGTCATGGGAGGTGACGATGCGGCGGTTACCCGGTGGCAGGGCGCCGAACTTGGCTTTGGCCTCTTCCAGCAGGCTATGGATTTGTTTGAGGTAGGCCTGGCTGTTGCGCAGGTAGGCGGTCTTGTTTGCCGGGTCGGCGGCCACCAGGGCCTTGGTGATGTTGCTCACATAGATCTCGGCATTGGCCAGGTTGTGCCAGGCATGCGGGTCGGGAATGGTTTCGCCATCCTCGTCCATGGTGTGGGAAATCACGCCTTTGCTGGCGGTGACCACCGTTGCCTTGGTTTCGGTGCTGGTGACCAGGCGGTCCAGCCACGGCTCGAAACCCAGGCCGTTCTTGATGATGACCTTGGCCTTGAGCAGTGCCTTGGCGTCATCCGGCGTGGGTTCATAGGTATGAGCATCGGCGTCCGGGCCGACCATGTTGCTGATCTGGATATGCTCCCCACCGATCTGGTGGGTGATGTCATCGAGAATACTGAAGCTGGTGACCACTTGGAGTTTGTCTGCCGCGTGAGCCATCGACAGCGGTAGCAGCAGACTGAACAGCACGAGTAGAGCGCGCATGGGGAAACACCTCATTGGGATGTGAGCAAAGGCGGGCGGCGCAACAAACCGTGCACCGGACCGAACACCACGGACAACAAATACCCAGCGCCCGCCACCAGCACGATTGCCGGCCCACTGGGCAGTGAGTAGTAGAACGACAGCAGTAAGCCCAACCACACCGACAGGCAGCCCAGCAGCGCCGATACTGCGATCAACACCGGCAGGCGTCGACTCCAGAAGCGTGAGGCGATGGCCGGCAACATCATCAAACCGACCACCATCAGCGCGCCGATGGCCTGGAAACCGATCACCAGGTTCAGCACCACCAGGGTCAGGAATACGCCATGGGCGAGGGGGCCGAGGCGGCTGACCGTTTGCAGGAACAGCGGGTCGAGGGTGTCCAATAGCAGCGGTTTGTAGATCAGCGCCATGGCGATCAGGCTGAAACCCGAAACCCAGAGCATGCCGGTCAGGGTGGTTTGATCCACGGCCAGGGCAGAGCCGAACAGCAGGTGCAGCAGGTCCAGGCGCTTGCCGGCAAGGCCCAGGATCAGCACGCCGGCGGCCAGAGAAATGGGGTAGATGGCCGCGAGGCTGGCGTCTTCGCGCAGCCCGGTGCGGCGGGTGATCCACGCAGCCAGGCCGGCCATACTCAGTCCCGCACCCAGGCCGCCGAGGGTCAGCGCGGGCAGGCTCAGGCCGGCGAACCAGAAACCCAGAGCGGCGCCGGGCAGGATGCCGTGGGCTACCGCATCACCGATCAGGCTCATGCGCCGCAGGATCAGAAACACCCCCAGCGGCGCGGTGCTGCAAGCGAGCACCAAACCGCCGATGAGTGCGCGGCGCATAAAAACGAACTCATGAAACGGCAGCCACAAGTGGGCAGTGAAGTGCATTCAGGCCACCTGCATCTGCGGTTGCGGGCGGATCAGCTCTTTGCTGGGGCCAAATAGGCAGCCGGTGTTTTTGATCTGCAGTACGTGCTGGGTGTGGTGACGCACGGAGGCCAGGTCATGGCAGACGATCACCAGGGTGCGGCCTTCGCTGTGCCAGGCATGGATGTGTTGCCAGCACAGCGCCTGGCCGTCCTCGTCGAGGGCTGCATGAGGTTCGTCGAGTAGCAGAACCGGCGCCTCGGCCAGGCTCATGCGTGCCAGCAGGGCGCGCTGCAATTCGCCGCCGGACAGTGCCATCAAGGGGCGGTGTTCCAGGCCAATCAGACACCAGTCTTCCAGCACCGCTTGCAGGCGTTGGCTGCGTTGTTGAGCGGTGTGTTGGGTGCCCCAAAAACCTGCAGCCACCAGTTCTTGCAGGCTGATAGGAAACTGGCGGTCCAAGTGTTGCTGCTGGGGCAAGAAGGCCAGGCCGCCACGGCGTGGAACATCCACGATGACTTTTCCCGCCAAAGGCTTTTGCAGGCCGGCGATGACTTTGAGCAGGCTGCTCTTGCCCGTGCCGTTGGCGCCGATGATGCCGGTGAGGCTGCCTTTTTGCAGGGTCAAATTCAGTGCCGGGGTGAGCGGTTGCCCGGGGGCACCCCAGCGCAACGCGTTGCAGGTGATCATGCAGAAGCTCTCGTCCAGCGGCTTTCAGCCACGGCATCGTGCGCGTGCAGGCTTTCGGCGTGGATCACTTTGAGGTGGAAGGCGTTGATGGCATCCGAGCGTTTCAAGGCGAGGTGTAGGCGGCGAGCGGCGTCTTCGCAGAACATCAGGTTCTGCCCGTTGGCCAGGGCGAAGGCTTGTTCGTCTGCGCGTTTCACCGCGGTTTGTACGGCGGTGCCGAGCGCGGCTTCGGCAGCGTTGATCAAGTCGACTATCGGCAGGTCAGTACCTTGCAACTGAACGTGCAACTGCGCGCTGCTGCGTTGGCTATGGGGTGTGGCGACGATGCCGTTGGCACTGCCAAGCCAGGCCAGCACCGCTTCGTGCTGCAACGGCGTATTGGCGAAATCATCGACAAATTGCTGCTGAATCAACTGCCTGGCGAGGGCGGCGGAGCAAGGGCAGGTTGAGGAATAAGTAACGTCAATTTTTAGTTCCACGTGGAACATCTGGTTTTCCAGGCGCGCTTCGATGCTCACGGGGTAGGTCTTCCAGCCGGCTAATGGGCTGACCAGGGCAGGGCGTTTAAGCAGCAGCTGGGTGTGGATGCGCAGGTATGCGTTCTTAGATAAACCTTCATGTGTGTCGAGAAAACGCTGCAGTACATTACGCAGCAGTGCCGATGTCAGCGGCTGTTGATCAAGCATTTCCAGGGCCAGGTACAGGCGTGACATATGAATGCCACGGGCCGTGCCGTCGTCCAGGCTTACACCCGCGTCGGCGGTGGCGGTCAGGTGTTGACCGTCAATCAGGATCGGCAAGGCGATGCCGCACATCCCCACCCAGTCGAGTGGCAAGGCTTGGCGTGAAGCCTGCGCGGCGATATCCGGCAGAGTCAGCGCGTTCATAAGCAGGTCCATCGTTGGAAATAATTCGACATGTTATAGTATAACAATACGAGCTACGATGAATTTTCTGCTCCAGCCTTTGTTCAGTCATATCGAGTAGGGACGCTCCTTTATCTGCGGTATATGTCATGCACAGACGTCAGCTCCTTAACCTGCTGCTGGTCAGCCCTCTGTTCACCTTGCCTTTGGGGGCTTACGCCACACAGATTCGTAATGCACGCCTGTGGCGCTCGGACGATAAGCTGCGCCTGGTGTTCGACCTCAGCGGCCCGGTGCAATACAAGACCTTTTCCCTGACCTCACCGGACCGCTTGATCATCGACTTGAGTGGAGCCGGGCTCAGCGGCGACTTTTCCCAATTGGCGTTGAAGAACAGTGGGATTACCTCGATCCGTTCCGGGCATTTCGGCAAGAGCGATACGCGCATCGTGCTGGACCTGGTCGAGCCCATGCAGCTCAACAGCTTCGTGCTGCCGCCCCAGGATGGCCAAGGCCATCGCCTGGTGCTGGATTTGACCAACGCGACCCGTGCGCCCCGTCAAATCGCCGCAGAGCCGGCACCCTTGGTGACGCCGGTAGACAAGGCGCATCCCAAGCGCGACATCATCGTGGTGGTCGACCCCGGCCATGGCGGCAAAGACCCAGGTGCGATTGGCTCCAAGGGCCAGCGCGAAAAAGATGTGGTGCTGTCGATTGCTCAGTTGTTGGCTAAACGCTTGAAGCGCGAAAAGGGTTTTGACGTAAAACTGGTGCGCAACGACGACTTCTTCGTGCCACTGCGCAAGCGCGTGGACATCGCCCGTCAGCACAAGGCCGATATGTTTATCTCAGTGCATGCCGACGCCGCGCCACGGCTGACCGCGTCGGGCGCCTCGGTGTATGCGTTGTCGGAAGGGGGCGCTACTTCGGCTACGGCACGTTTCATGGCCCAGCGCGAAAATGGCGCCGACTTGCTGGGCGCCACCACCTTACTCAATCTGAAGGACAAGGACCCGATGCTGGCCGGGGTCATTCTCGACATGTCGATGAATGCGACCATCGCCTCCAGCCTGCAACTGGGCAGCTCGGTATTGGGCAGCCTGCAGAACATCACCAGCCTGCATCAGAAACGTGTGGAGCAGGCCGGGTTCGCCGTGCTCAAGTCACCGGACGTACCCTCGATTCTGGTGGAGACCGGGTTCATCTCCAATGCGCGCGACGCCCAGCGGCTGGTGACGGTGCGTCATCAACAGGCGGTGGCGGATGGTCTTTTCGAAGGCCTCAAACGTTACTTTCAGAAGAACCCACCCATGAACAGCTACATGGCCTGGGTGCAGGCGCAGAAAAACAGCCAGGTCTAACAGCCGGTCATTCGGCTGCAAGTGAACTTGGCGCTGGCGCCCCCTGAGCTGGAAAACCGGTTAAGGGTGGTCCAGCCCACGCGCCGCGTGTAGCCGACCCACGCCTCGCCATCCGATGCCAGCCCGGTAAAGAACGTCAGTTGCCCATACCGGCTGTTGGTCTGCGCCCAATAGCGTTTGCCGATCACTTCGAATCCGCGCAGGTAAGTGGTGCTGCCGACGGTCGCCACGCTATAGGCATTGCCCAACGGGTCCACACACGCCAGCAGGTTGGCGCCGCGTGTGCACTTGGCCAACAGGCTGGGTGCCTGGGCGCAGGCAGGCCCGGCGACTGCCAATAGCAGCGCGCACAGCAGGTATTTCATCGAGGTTCTCAACATAGGCAGGTGACCCAGCATTGCGCCCTTCGTCGCGGCGAGCAAGAGGGATTGGCTTATTTGTATTGTTATACTATAACATAAAAGCACAGCCCGACCCGCGAACCGCTTCCCATGACCGAACACGATCTTTTGGCCCAACCAGCGGCCGACTACATGAACGAGGCCCAGCAGCGTTTTTTCCGCGAACTGTTGCTGGCTCAGCGCGATGACTTGCAAGCCCGTATCGATGCTGAGTTCCAGGCACTGCGCGAGCAGGAAACCAACAGCGACCTGGCGGATATCGGCAGTGCCGAAGAACAACGCCAGTGGCAATTGCGCCTGCTGGAACGCGAAAAGAAGCTGTTGGACAAGATCGACGACGCCCTGGAGTTGCTGGCCCGTGGCGAATACGGCTGGTGCCGTGAAACCGGCGAACCCATCGGCCTGCAACGCCTGCTGCTGCGCCCCACCGCCACCTTGTGTATCGAAGCCAAAGAACGTGAAGAGCTGCGCGAACGCCATAAACGGGCAGTTTGACCGGCCAACCTTGATGAGGAATACCTGATGCCCAATCGTCTCCCTGTGACCGTGTTGTCCGGCTTTCTCGGCGCCGGTAAAAGCACGTTGCTCAATTATGTCCTACGCAACCGCGACAACCTGCGGGTGGCGGTGATCGTCAACGACATGAGCGAAATCAACATCGACGGCAGCGAGGTACAGCGCGACGTCACGCTCAATCGTTCGGAAGAAAAACTGGTGGAGATGAGCAATGGCTGCATTTGCTGCACCTTGCGTGAAGACTTGCTTGAAGAGGTTGGAAAACTCGCCAAAGAAGGTCGTTTCGATTACCTGCTGATCGAATCCACCGGTATTTCCGAACCTTTGCCCGTGGCCGAAACCTTCACGTTTCGCGATGAAAACGAGCAAAGCCTGGCCGACATTGCACGCCTGGACACCATGGTCACTGTGGTCGACGGTATGAATTTCCTGCTCGACTACCAGGCTGCCGAAAGCCTGGCTTCACGGGGCGAAACCCTCGGTGAGGAGGATGAACGTTCCATCACCGACCTGTTGATCGAACAGATCGAATTCGCCGACGTCATCCTGATCAGCAAGATCGACCTGATCAGCAGCCGCGAACGCGAAGAACTGATGGCCATCCTCGAGCGCCTCAACGCCCAGGCGGAAATCATCCCGATGGTCATGGGCGAAGTGCCGCTGAACAAGATCCTCAACACCGGCCGTTTCGACTTTGAGCGCGCCGCCCAAGCCCCGGGCTGGTTGCAGGAATTGCGCGGTGAGCATGTGCCGGAAACCGAGGAATACGGCATAGCGTCCACCGCTTACCGTGCGCGCCGGCCCTTCCATCCACAGCGGTTTTTCGACTTTATCGACCGCCCCTGGGTCAACGGCAAGCTGTTGCGCTCCAAAGGTTTCTTCTGGTTGGCCAGCAAACATCAGGATGCGGGCAGTTGGTCCCAGGCGGGTGGCTTGATGCGTCATGGGTTTGCCGGGCGTTGGTGGCGCTTTGTGCCGAAAAGCCAGTGGCCGCAGGACGAAGAAAGCGTGGCGGCGATCATGGCCAACTGGCAATTGAGTACCGGTGACTGCCGCCAGGAACTGGTGTTTATCGGGCAAAACATCGACTTTGCCCAGATGCGTACCGAGCTGGACGCCTGCTTGCTCAACGATGAGGAAATGGCCCTGGGTGTCGAAGGTTGGCGCCAGCTGCCCGACCCGTTTGGCCCTTGGTATGAGCAGGTCGCCTGATGTTGGCCCCGGTCATCCCCCTGCGCCCCGTCATCCGCCAGACACATGGGGAAACGCCGCTGGCGCTGTCCGATATCCTCAATGACGGCGTCAACCTGGCCATCTGGCAGCGCCAACTGCCCCTGCATATCGCTGAGTTTGGCGCTTTGCTGGTGGCGCTCAATGAACCGTTGGCCGAGTCCTTGGTGGTCGAGTTGGTTAGCGAAGACTCCGTGCCGAACTTGCAGGGTTTGGCGTCCAGCTGTCGCGATCTTGAAGGCTACGATGGGTTTATCGCCGATGTGTCGTGGCTGATCAGTGCATTCGCCTGCCTGCTGGGCGCCAAGCGCATCGGCGTGCGTCTACGGCTATTGGACAAGGCCATGTGCCCGCGTTTTCACGTCGATCACGTACCGGTTCGGCTGATCACCACCTACGCCGGTATCGGCAGCCAATGGTTGCGTGAAGGCGTCATGGACCGGCGCGCATTGAGCCAGGTGGATGCCGAGCCCACGGAGCGCATCGAGCAGATCCATTGCGGTGAGGTGGCGCTGCTCAAAGGCACCAAATGGCACGGCAATGAAGGGCATGGCCTGATCCACCGCTCGCCGGCGCTCAAGGCCGATGAGCGACGGTTGATCCTGACGCTGGATTGGCTGGCATAACCGCGTAGGATCAAACGCTCTAAACGGCCTGAACCATGCCTCTTATGCTGCAGAACATTCCTACCCATGTGATTGCCGGGCCCTTGGGCGCCGGCAAGACCAGCCTGATCAAGCACCTGCTTGCCCAGCGCCCGGCCAACGAGCGCTGGGCGGTGCTGATCAACGAGTTCGGCCAGATCGGCCTGGACGCAGCCCTACTCACACAAGACGATGAAGGTATCGCCTTGGGTGAGGTGGCGGGCGGCTGTTTGTGCTGTGTGAACGGTGCACCATTCCAGGTAGGGCTGGGCCGTTTGTTGCGTAAGGCCAAGCCGGATCGGCTGTTTATCGAGCCCTCAGGCTTGGGCCATCCAGCGCAATTGCTCAAGCAACTGCGGCAGGCACCATGGCAAGGCGTGCTGGCCGTGCAGCCTTGCGTGCTGGTACTCGATGCCCAGGCTCTGGCGGCCGGCAAGCCGTTGCCGCAGGCACAACAGGAGGCGTTGACCAGTGCCGGCCTGCTGGTGCTGAACAAGGACGAGACGCTGACCGCAGCGCAACGTCAGGCGATTGAAGCGCAATTACCCGATTGCCCGCTCCATTGGACACGCCAGGCGCAACTGCCACTCGACCGGTTGCCCGGTTTGAAAGCACAGGCCCAAGTAGCTGTGGATAATTTCGGCGTTCCTGAAGCGGTGGGGCAAATGCCGGCGATCTGGAGCGACCCGGGGCTGCCGATCTGTCTGAGTCAGAGCCAGGAGGGCGGCTGGAGCATCGGCTGGCGCTGGCACCCAAGCCAGCGATTCGATGTTAGCCGTCTGCATCAGTGGCTATCGAGTTTGGGCTGGCGCCGGGCCAAATTGGTTATCCACAGTGTTGACGGCTGGGTGTCCGCCAACGCGGTGGATAACAGTCCACTGCACTGGCAACCCAGCGCTTGGCGGCGCGATTCACGCGTTGAATTGATCTTCAGCGCACCACAGGACGTGGCCGCATTGCAGAGCGCCCTGGCAGCCTGCCGTTACTGATGTTTCTTGCTGGCGTGGTCCTGGCGCCACTGGCTCAATTCGATGATCTCGGCGCTGGGCAGCGGCTCTTTGGTTTCGAACGGGTAGGGCGCCAGTTCGATCTGCGCGCTGTGGGCGCCGAATTGGGTGATGACCCCGGCATGCCGGGTTTCGCCGGTTACCGTAAACTCGAAATTATAGATGCGCGCCAGGCGTCGACGGCCATTGGCATCCTTGACGAAACCGATGCGTTTGAGCGCCACGGCACCGTCAAGCAGCTCGATATCGAGCTTGGCGCAATGCTGCTTGACCCGCGCCAACGCCCGTTCACGCAGGCCGTGGTTGTGCCAAACCCAGGCGGCGCCGGTGGCCAGCAGCATCAAGACGAAGATGTTTCCCAGGGTCAGCATTCCATGAACTCCAACAAAGTGAGCGCAGCTTAACTGTGTCGCCGGTCTGTCGTACAGGCTGCGTTTAGTCGCATACTGCTCGGCCAGAAATTCAACGGTTTTACGGAAATCTCCCGCATGAAACGTACACCTCACCTGCTTGCGATCCAGTCTCATGTGGTCTTCGGCCACGCCGGAAACAGCGCCGCCGTGTTCCCCATGCAGCGGGTCGGGGTGAACGTCTGGCCGCTCAACACGGTGCAGTTCTCCAACCACACACAGTATGGACAGTGGGCGGGCGAAGTGTTGGCGCCGCAGCAAATTCCTGCGCTGGTAGAGGGTATTGCCGCGATTGGTGAGCTGGGCAATTGTGATGCGGTGCTGTCCGGATACCTGGGCAGTGCAGACCAGGGCCGCGCCATCCTCAGCGGTGTGGCGCGCATCAAGGCGATCAACCCCAAGGCGCTGTACCTGTGCGACCCGGTGATGGGCCACCCGGAAAAGGGCTGCATCGTGCCGCAGGAGGTCAGCGATTTCCTTTTGGATGAGGCTGCCGCCATGGCGGACTTCCTGTGCCCCAACCAACTGGAGTTGGACAGCTTTGCCGGGCGCAAGCCGCAATCGCTGTTCGATTGCCTGGCGATGGCCAAGGCATTGCTGGCGCGTGGGCCCAAGGCGGTGCTGGTCAAGCACCTGGATTACCCAGGCAAACTGCCAGAAGGGTTTGAAATGCTGTTGGTGACGGCTGATGGCAGTTGGCACTTACGTCGACCGCTGCTGGCGTTTCCGCGTCAGCCAGTGGGCGTGGGCGACCTGACGTCCGGCCTGTTCCTGGCGCGGGTACTGTTGGGCGATAGCCTGGTGGCCGCTTTTGAGTTCACCGCTGCGGCCGTGCATGAAGTGCTGCTGGAAACCCAGGCCTGCGCCAGTTATGAACTGGAACTGGTGCGGGCCCAGGACCGTATTGCCCATCCGCGTGTGCGCTTCGAAGCCACACCGATCAGCCTGTAATGACACAGATCCCAATGTGGGAGCGGGCTTGGCCGCGATGACGGAGTCTCAGTCAAAGAGATGTCGACTGAACCACTGCTATCGCGGGCAAGCCCGCTCCCACACTTTTTTGAGTTGATTCACCGCTTGGAGTTTACGGCGCGTCGGCTTTGATTTCCCGGTAGCGCTTTTCCAATTCCTGGCGAATCTGCCGACGCTGCTGGGCCTGCACAAAGCGGCGCTTGTCCTCGCTGTTCTGCGGCTGCAACGGCGGTACAGCGGCAGGTTTGCGCTGGTCATCCACGGCCACCATGGTGAAGAAGCAGCTGTTGGTATGGCGCACCGAGCGCTCACGGATGTTCTCGGTCACCACCTTGATGCCCACTTCCATCGACGTATTGCCGGTGTAGTTGACTGACGCCAGGAAGGTCACCAGTTCACCGACATGGATCGGCTCGCGAAAGATCACCTGGTCCACCGACAGCGTGACCACATAACGACCGGCATAACGGCTGGCGCAGGCGTAGGCCACTTCGTCGAGGTACTTGAGCAGCGTGCCGCCGTGCACATTGCCAGAGAAGTTGGCCATGTCAGGGGTCATCAGTACCGTCATCGACAGCTGGGCGTTTCCGGGTTCCATAGCACACTCACGGGTTGTAGGCATTGGTTGGGGGGAAGGCACCTCTGCGGGTACTCAAAGTCTTTGCAGCGCCATCCCTAACGGGACGCCGTCAGGCGGCTTGCCGTCACGCGCGCAGCGATCTGTTTCCATATATTGCACCGGCTTTCCAGCAGAAGTCGCGGTGTTACCCTTCAAAAGCCCTTCTCAGGGCTTTTCTTACGATCAAGGCAGACTTTTCCGACCCTTCAAAGGCGCGGCCGGAAGTGGGAAAAGTGCCGGCACCCTCAAGGAGCCCCTCGCCATGCACGCCATCAGCTTTATCCAGGACTTGGCCGTGATCATGCTGGTGGCAGGGGTGGTCACCATCCTGTTTCACCGCTTCAAGCAGCCGGTGGTGTTGGGCTACATCGTCGCCGGCTTCATTATCGGCCCCCACACCCCGCCGTTTGGCCTGATCCACGACGAAGACACGATCAAGACCCTGGCCGAGTTGGGGGTTATCTTCCTGATGTTCTGTCTGGGCTTGGAATTCAGCCTGCGCAAGCTATTCAAGGTAGGAGCTACGGCGTTTATCGCGGCGTTCCTGGAAATCGTGCTGATGATCTGGATCGGCTACGAGATCGGCCGCTGGTTCGATTGGAGCACCATGGACTCGCTGTTCCTCGGCGCGATCCTGGCGATCTCCTCGACCACCATTATCGTCAAGGCCCTCAACGACCTGAAGATGAAAGACCAGCGGTTCGCCCAGCTGATTTTCGGCGTGCTGATTGTCGAGGACATCCTGGGTATCGGCATCATTGCCTTGCTGTCGAGCATTGCCGTCAGTGGCACGGTCAGCTCCGGCGAGGTGTTCTCCACGGTCGGCAAGCTCTCGTTGTTCATGATCGTCGCCCTGGTGATTGGTATTTTGCTGGTGCCGCGCCTGCTGGCCTATGTGGCCAAGTTCGAAAGCAACGAGATGCTGCTGATCACCGTGTTGGGCCTGTGTTTCGGTTTCTGCCTGCTGGTGGTGAAGTTGGAATACAGCATGGTGCTCGGGGCCTTCCTGATTGGCGCCATCATGGCTGAATCCCGCCAGTTGATTAAGATCGAGGGCCTAATCGAGCCCGTTCGCGACATGTTCAGCGCAATTTTCTTCGTGGCGATTGGCTTGATGATCGACCCGCAGATCCTGCTGCAATACGCCTGGCCCATTGCAGTGATCACCGTGGCCGTGGTGCTGGGCAAGATGCTGTCTTGCGGGCTGGGCGCGTTTATCGCCGGCAACGATGGTCGCACCTCGCTGCGGGTGGGTATGGGGCTGTCACAAATTGGCGAGTTTTCTTTCATCATCGCGGCGCTGGGGATGACCCTGCAGGTCACCAGCGACTTTCTGTACCCCGTGGCGGTGGCCGTTTCGGCGATCACCACGCTGCTCACGCCCTACCTGATTCGTGGCGCGGACCCACTGTCGTTGAAGATCGCGGCGGTGATGCCCAAGCGTATGAGCCGAGTGTTCGGCATGTATGGCGAATGGCTGCGCAGCATTTCGCCTCAGGGCGAGGGGGCGATGTTGGCCGCGATGATCCGCAAGATCATCCTGCAGGTCGGGGTAAACCTGGCGTTGGTGATCGCGATCTTCTTTGCCGGCAGCTTTTTCGCGGAGCGCATCGGTGGGTATCTGGAGGGCTGGGTCAGCGATCAGAGCTGGCAGAAGGCGTTGATCTGGGGCGGGGCGCTGCTGGTGTCGTTGCCGTTTCTGATTGCGGCGTATCGCAAGCTCAAGGCGTTGTCGATGCTGCTGGCGGAGATGAGCGTGAAGCCGGAAATGGCCGGACGGCATACCCAGCGTGTGCGACGGGTGATTGCCGAGCTGATCCCGATCTTGTCGCTGCTGGTAATCTTCCTGCTATTGGCAGCCTTGTCGGCCAGTATTCTGCCGACCAACAAGTTGCTGGTGCTGATTGCCGTGGTCACGGCGGCGGTGGCTGCAGTGCTCTGGCGCTGGTTTATCCGTGTGCATACGCGGATGCAGGTTGCGTTGCTGGAGACGCTGGATAACCACAAGGATACACAGTAGAGCGAGCTTGCTCGCGAAGATTGTTAACGATAACGCGGGAAACCTGACACAAAGCGGCGCCCTCAGGTTTCTCGCGAGCAAGCTCGGCTTCTACAAGGGACTCAGCTTTCCAGCCAGACGTCCCGCGCCCAGTGCCACACCGATTCCCAGGTTTCTTCCTGGACGAGTTCTTCTTCGGCAGACCACAACACCACGGTGCCGTCTTCTTCGACGCAGTAGTAGTCATCGCCGTCCTGGCAGATAGGGATCAGGCTGCGATCAACGCCGGCATCCCAGGCGTTGGCGGCAACGTCAGGCAGGTAGGTGTGGGACTGCGGGTCGGTGACGGTCACTGGCTCCAGGCTGCCATAGACCACGTCACTGACGGTCAGCAGGAATTCGCGGAAGACAAAGGGGATGTCGATGAACAGTTGTTCTTCGATTTCCACCAGTTGGTCTTCGTCAGGCAGCTCCAAAGGAACCGGGACCGGTTCGTTGGCTTCACGCAGTTGTTCGATGATTTCTTCCACGGCCGGGATCCTCTTGCTAGATGGCGCGGTTTATAGGGGCGTTTTATACAGTAGCTCGCTATAAGTGCAACCGTGAAATAGAAAACCCCGGACATGTCCGGGGTTTTTGTTACCGCTTGCTCAACCGCGCAGGTATTAACCGTTCTGGCGGATACCGGCGACCAGCCAAGGCTGGTCGTCGCCCTGGGCGCGTTCCATGTTCCAGCTTTCGCTGAACACTTCGCCCTGGTCGAAACGCGAGGACTTCGACACACCGCTGAAAGTCAGGGTGGCGATGGTCTTGTCGGCGCGATCATCCACGCCATCGAGCTGTACGCGCAGGTCGTCGATGTAGGTCGACTGGAAGGCGTCACCGATCTCGGCACGTTCGCGCTTGAGGAACTCCAACAGCTGCGGGGTCACGAACTCGGAGATCTTGTCCATTTCGTTGGCGTCCCAGTGCTGTTGCAGGGACTGGAAGTGGCTGCGGGCCGCTTCGACGAAACGCTCTTCGTTGAACCAGGCCGGTGCGTTGATCACCGGACGGGCGGCAGGAGCTGCCGAACCACCGAAGATCGAACCCATGGCAGGCTTCTGTTCGAACGCTTCACGCTGCATTGGCGCGCCGGCTGGAGCCAGGTGCTCCTGCTGCTTGCGGCGACGGGCGGCGATAAAGCGGAAGACCAAAAAGGCGATGACGCCCATGATCAGGATGTCGAAGATCTGCATGCCCTGAAAGCCGTCGCCCATGAACATGGACGCCAGCAGGCCACCGGCGGCGATGCCGGCCAGTGGGCCCAGCCAGCGCGAAGCACCGCCGGCCTTAGCAGCAGCGCCAGCGGCACCGCCTGCAGTCGCCGCAGCACCGCCCGCACCGGCGGATGGAGCCATTTGGCTGGTCTGGTGAGTCGGTGCCGCGCCCGAGCTTTTGCCGCCACCGAAGCGTTTGGCGTTGGCGTCGAGGCTCATCGTCAGGCCGATGCACAACGCCATGGCGATGCTAAGAAAACGTTTCATATAGGGAATTCCCATTTGTGGATTGCACGCGCGCCATGTTGCACAGGTGTCGTGGCAGTGGCTAGCGGCATAATGTTTCGGGCTTTTGCGTAAGACCAAATCCGAAGGGTCTGTAGGACTAATTACAGATATTGGCCCGCACGCGTGAAATACAAGGGCGCGGCCGTATCTTCCCGTAGGAGCGAGCTTGCTCGCGAAAATCGTCAACGATCACGCGGGCATTCTGGATGAACGCATTGTCTGGGCGTTCTTCGCGAGCAAGCTCGCTCCTGCAGGAATGGGGTTCAGATAGCCTCGAGCTTGGCGTAACCCATCATCAGCCACTTGCTGCCCTCGGCGAAGTTCACCTGCACCCGCGCCTGGGCGCCTGCGCCTTCGAAGTTGAGGATCACGCCTTCGCCGAAGATCGCATGCTTGACCTGCTGGCCCAGGCTGAACGGGGTTTCTGGTATTTCGGAGCCGGCAAACAGGCTGCTGGAATTCTGTTGCTGGCCACCGCCAAACGGGCGGCTGACGCTGTTGGACAAGCGTACTTCCTGGATCAGCCCCTTCGGCACCTCACGTACGAAGCGCGACACCTTGTTGTAGGTTTCGCTGCCGTACAGCCGTCGGGTCTCGGCGTAGGTCATCACCAGGTTCTGCATCGCCCGGGTAATACCCACGTAGGCCAGGCGGCGTTCTTCTTCAAGACGGCCAGGTTCTTCCAGGCTCATCTTGTGAGGGAACAGGCCTTCTTCCATGCCCACCAGGAACACGTAAGGGAATTCCAGGCCCTTGGCGCTGTGCAAGGTCATCAGCTGGATGCTGTCTTCATGCTCATCGGCCTGGGTATCACCGGCTTCCAGCGAAGCGTGGCCCAGGAAGGCGGCGAGCGGCGTCAGCTCTTCGTCGTCCTCGGTGTTTTCGAACGCACGGGCGGCGCTGACCAGTTCCTCAAGGTTTTCTACCCGAGCCTGGCCTTTCTCACCCTTTTCCGCTTCGTGATAGGCGATCAGCCCGGACTGCTCGATGACAGTTTGGGTCATCAGGTGCAGCGGCATTTCTGCGCACTTGGCCGCCAGGTTCTCGATCAGCTCGACGAACACCCCCAACGCCCCGGCAGCACGGCCGGTCAGGCCTTTATTGGCGATCAGCAAGCGCATGGCTTCCCACATCGACACATCGGCATGGCGCGCATGGTCGCGGATCGCTTCGACGGTTTTCTCGCCAATGCCACGCGCCGGGATATTGATCACCCGCTCCAGCGCCGCATCGTTACCCCGGCCTTCCAGCAAGCGCAGGTAGGCCATGGCGTTCTTGATTTCGGCACGTTCAAAGAAGCGCTGGCCGCCGTAGATGCGGTACGGGATGCGTTCGCGCAGCAAGGCTTCTTCCAGCACCCGCGATTGGGCGTTGGAACGGTACAGAATCGCGATATCGCTGCGGGCCAGGCCGGTTTTCAGTGCGCTTTCGATGGTTTCGACCACGTAGCGCGCTTCATCGTGCTCATTGAACGCTGCGTACAGGTTGATCGCTTCGCCTTCGCCGCCGTCGGTCCACAGCTCTTTGCCCAGGCGCCCGGTGTTGTTGGCGATCAAGGCGTTGGCAGCCTTGAGGATGCCGGCGGTGGAGCGGTAATTCTGCTCCAGGCGGATGGTCACCGCGTCCGGGAAGTCTTCGGAATACTGGTAAATGTTCTCGATTTTCGCGCCACGCCAGCCGTAGATCGACTGGTCGTCATCGCCCACCACCATCAGGCTGTCGCCGCCCTTGGCCAGCAGGCGCAACCAGGCGTACTGCACGGCGTTGGTGTCCTGGAACTCGTCCACCAGAATGTGGCGGAAGCGTTTCTGGTAATGGGCCAGCAAACCGGGGTTGTCGCGCCACAGGTCGAGGGCACGCAGCAGCAGTTCGGAGAAGTCGATGACGCCGGCGCGCACGCAGGCCGCTTCATAGGCTTCATAAATGCTGCGCATGGTGGCTAGGAACAGGTCGCCGCTGGCCTGGATATGTTGCGGGCGCAGGCCTTCGTCTTTCTGGCCGTTGATAAACCACTGCGCCTGGCGCGCCGGCCAGCGTTGTTCGTCCAGGCCCAGCTCGCGGATCACGCGCTTGACCAGGCGTTGCTGGTCGTCGCTGTCGAGAATCTGGAAGGTCTGGCTCAGCCCCGCTTCCTGCCAATGCGCCCGCAACAGGCGGTGCGCCAGGCCATGGAAGGTGCCCACCCACATGCCGGCCGGGCTGATGCCCATCAACTGCTCGATGCGATGACGCATCTCGGCAGCGGCCTTGTTGGTGAAGGTCACCGACAGGATGGAATGCGGGGACGCGTTTTCGACCTGGATCAACCAGGCGATACGGTGCACCAGCACTCGGGTTTTACCGGAGCCAGCACCGGCCAGGACCAACTGACGGCCAACGGGGGCCGCTACGGCCTGGCGTTGGGCATCGTTGAGGGAGTTCAGCAAAAGAGAGAGATCATCGCGCATCGACGCATTCTATGGGCCTTGGGGGGCCTGGGCAAATCCCAATGCCGGATGGTCGATGCAAAACGCCTGCACGCTAGCGCCGGGGGCGTACATTCTGGCGTGGGTGATGACCGGTTGGTCATCGGCCGCAGCCCGTGCCGTGTCTTGCCCAAGCGGTCTGGGCCAAAGGTTTGCGGCCAATCGCAACAGGTTTTTTATGACTTGTAGCAGTTTGGCCCGGGCGCTTGCTTGTGTATGCTCCGTCGACGTTTCGGGCTCACCATTATAAGAACACCGCCTATGACCCTTAGCACCGACCTGTTTGGCCTCTCGCCGGCCCCAGCACAGGTCATCCATAAACACTATGCAACCGAAATCGCGGTTGAGCGCACACGCCTGCTGTATCAGGGTTCGTTGCTGCCGACGCTGTTGATGCTGGTCAATGGCCTGGTCTGCGCCTGGCTGCTGTGGAACCCCGATC
Organism: Pseudomonas sp. B2021; assembly: GCF_018135665.1. Lineage (NCBI taxonomy): Bacteria > Pseudomonadati > Pseudomonadota > Gammaproteobacteria > Pseudomonadales > Pseudomonadaceae > Pseudomonas > Pseudomonas sp. B2021. The sequence continues at coordinate 120,327 of NZ_SMOF01000001.1, read as the reverse complement.
AGTACCTGCTGGACAGCGTCTGGCTGCTCTGGCTGCTCGCCCTGGTGGCAATGCGCGTGATCCAAGTGGCGGCCTTTGACTCGGCCATGCCCAGCCGCCAGGCCCAGCCCGTGTGGCGGCGTATGTTCATGCTCGGCTCGGCGGTCAGTGGCCTGACCCTCTCGGTTGCGGCCATTGCCCTGGTGCCCACGGACAGCTTCATGCATCAGGCCTGGGTGTTTGGCCTGATTGGCGCCGCCACCTTGTCGGCCAGCGTGGCCTATGCCGTGAGCCTGTGGGCCTACCTGTCGTTTGCCTTGCCGTGCCTGGTGCCGGCCATCGTCTACCTGTTCTGGGATGGCACCCCGCAGCAACAAGGCTGGGGCGTACTCGGCCTGATCCTACTGGCGTCCCTGAGCCTGGTCGCGTGGCAGGTCAACCGCCTGATCCAGCGCGGGCTGTTGCGCCGTTTCCAGAACCAGGCCCTGATCGAGCATCTACAGCAGGCGCAGCAACGCAGTGAGCAGTTGAACCAGGAGCTGGTGCGCGAAGTCGAGCAGCGCCGCGAGGTGGAGCAGGACTTGCGTGAAGCCCAGGTCGGCCTGCAAGACCGTGTGGCGCAACGCAGCCAGCAACTGGATGCTGCCAGTCTCGCCTTGAGTAAAAGCGAAGCGCGCCTGGCCATGGCCCTGCAAGCCAGTGAACTGGGCCTGTGGGACTGGAACCTGCAAACCGACGAGGTCCACCACACCCAGCTCAAGGAGTTGTTTGGCCTGGAGCCCGAATACGTCACGGCGATGCTCAGCCACCTCAAACCGCGCCTGCACCCCGACGATCTGCCCTTGCTCAAGCACGCGTTGGTGGAGCATCTCAAAGGCCGCAGCGAGGACTATCAGGTGGAATACCGGATACGTCATGGCGATGGGCATTGGGTGTGGATTCAAGACCGCGGGCGCGCCGTGGAGCGCACGCCCAGTGGCCGAGTCATCCGTATGCTCGGCACGCGCCGTGACATCAGTGCCGCCAAGGCGGTGGAAGAGCAGCAGCGCCTGGCTTCGACGGTGTTCGAGGCGGCCAGCGAAGGCATTGTGATCCTCGACCCGAACTATGCGTTGATCGCCGTGAACCAGGCGTTCAGCCGCGTCACCGGCTTTGACATCGACGACATGCTTGGCCGCAACGTCGTGGAACTGCCCTGCAGTCGCGATGCCCGCCGCCACTTCCCGCTGATCCGCCAGGCATTGCTCAGCCACGGCACGTGGCAGGGCGAATTGGTGGAAACGCGCAAGAATGGCGAACTCTACCCGCAATGGCTACAGCTGAACGTGGTGCGCGATGTACGGGGAAATGTCAGCCATATTGTAGGGTTCTTCGCCGATCTGTCGGCGCGGCGCGAGTCTGAAGAGCGTATGCGCTACCTCACTCACTACGACGAGTTGACCGGCCTGGCCAACCGTTCGCTGTTTCGCGAACGGCTGCGCGAAGCTCACCAGCGCGTGCGCCAAGGCGGGCGCAGCCTGGCGCTGCTGCATATCAACCTCGACCGCTTCAAATTGCTCAATGACAGCCTGGGCCATGAAGTGGCTGACCAACTGCTGCAAAAAATGGCACGGCGCTTGATCAACGCGCTGCCGGAGGCCGACACCATCGCGCGCCTGTCCGGGGATGAATTCGCCGTGCTGTTCGACGCCTATGGCAACTTATCGAGCCTGGCGCGGGTGGCGACCCGGCTGCTGGCGAAATTGCGCGTGCCGGTGAATGTGGAGGGGCATGAACTGGTGGTCAGCGCCTCGATGGGCGTCAGCCTATTGCCGGATAACGCGCGGGAAATTTCTGCGCTGGTCAGCCAAGCGAATATGGCGATGCAGCATGCCAAGCACTTGGGCGGGAATAATTTCCAGTTCTTCACCGACAGCCTGCAAGCCAGCACCCTGGAGCGTTTGCAGCTGGAAAACCACCTGCGCAAAGCCATCGACGAGCGTCAGCTCACGGTGTTCTACCAACCCAAGCTGTGCCTGGCCACTGGCAAACTGAACGCTGCCGAGGCGTTGGTCCGCTGGGAGCATCCGCAGTGGGGCATGGTGCCGCCGGGTGACTTTATCGGTTTGGCGGAAGAAACCGGCTTGATCGTGCCGTTGGGCGAATTTGTGCTGCGCCAGGCCTGCTGGCAGGCCTGCGAATGGCAGCGCCAGGGGCTGGCGCCGATTCGCGTGTCGGTCAACTTGTCGGTGCATCAGCTGCGTCAGGGCAAGCTGGTCAGCCTGGTACGCCAAGTGCTGGAAGAAACCGCACTGGACCCGCAATACCTGGAGCTGGAACTGACCGAAAGCCAGTTGCTCGACAGCGTTGAACACATCATCGCCACCTTCCAGCAATTGCGCGACCTGGGGGTGAAGCTGGCCATCGACGACTTTGGCACCGGTTACTCATCCCTCAGCTACCTCAAGCGCATCCCGGTGGACTACGTAAAGATCGACCAGGCCTTTATCCGCGGGCTTGGCCAGGGACGCGAAGATGCGGCGATCACCCGCGCGATCATCGCCATGGCCCACGGGTTGGCGCTCAAGGTAGTGGCCGAAGGTGTGGAGGATCAGCAGCAGCTGGATTTCCTGCGCGGCGAGCAGTGTGACGAGGTGCAGGGTTACCTGATCAGCCCGCCCATGCGGGCCGAAGGGCTGGCGGATTTGTTACGTAAAAATGCAGATTTTTCTTAACGCAGCGTAGGCCGCCTTTATGGCTACATAGCGCCTGCCCGCTGAATCAGGGGGGGAGCGGGGCGATTTAGTGATGCATCGGACGGGCAAAACGACAATTCTTGTAGTATAACTACAAGCTTGCTACATCCCTGGCGTCTGCCAATAACAAGAGTCCTGCCCTTTGAACCTGTTGCAACATATCGCCCAGTCGCGCCACCTGTTACGCAAATCGGAACTCAAGGTTGCCGATCATGTGCTGCTTGACCCTGCGGCCGTGATGCACAGTTCCATGGCCGACCTGGCCCACAGCGTGGGCATCAGTGAGCCGACCATCGTGCGCTTTTGCCGCGCCATTGGTTGCTCCGGGTTTCAGGATCTGAAACTCAAGCTGGCGCAAAGCCTGGCTGCTGGTGCGAGCTTCGGCCAGTTTGCAATCCATGAAGACGACTCCGTCGCCGACTACAGCCTGAAAATCTTCGACACCACCTTGCACACCCTGATGGAAGTGCGTGAGAAGCTCGACCCGGTGGAGCTGCAAAAGGCCGTGACCGCAATGTCCCAGGCCCAGCGCGTCGAGTTCTACGGCTTCGGTGCGTCCGGCGCGGTGGCGGCCGATGCCCAGCACAAGTTCTTCCGCCTGCTGCTGACCGCCGCGGCCTATAGCGACCCGCACATGCAGGCGATGTCGGCGGTGACCTTGAAGCCCACAGACGTGGCCATCTGCATTTCCCAATCCGGTCGTTCCAAAGACCTGCTGATCACCGCCAACCTGGTGCGTGAGAGCGGCGCTTCGCTGATTACCCTGTGCCCGAGCCAGACGCCATTGGCGGAGCTGTCCACGGTGAACCTGGCGATCGACGTGCATGAAGACACCGAAATCTACACGCCGCTGACCTCACGCATTGCCCACCTGGTGGTGATCGACGTGCTGGCGATGGGCGTGGCCATGGCCCGTGGCCCGAGCCTGGTCAACCACCTCAAGAGCGTGAAGCGCAGCTTGCGCAGCCTGCGGTTGTCGCCCAAGTCCGTCAAAGCCCTCGACGACTGAGGGCCTGTGGGAGCTGGCTTGCCTGCGATAGCGGTCTGCCAGTTACCCTCTTCATTGCCTGATACACCGCCATCGCAGGCAAGCCAGCTCCCACAGGGAATTTGCGCCAGTTTCGCAAGATTCATCATCCTGTAACCCCCGCGCCGCCAAACCGTCATCCCCCACGCCCATCCTGTACTCCCCGTACTCGCATTGGGAGACTCCAAATGACCCGGCCCTACGAAGACAGCAACAGCACCGTCAAGACCCGTCGTCAGCAGGAAGACCAGCGCCGCATGGCGTTCCGTCGCGCCATCGAAGACCGTTGTGAGGAGCGCCAGTTGCTCCAGAGCATCAGTGACTACCCGGAATTGCATTGGCAGGCACCCGTGGCTGCCCAGCGAAACGCTCAGCCAACGCGCTGATCTGCACCCGTTCGCTGCGAATAAAGCCCAGGAACGCATGGGCCACCGGTGACAGGCGCTTAGCCTTGGCCTGCACCAGGCACCAACTGCGGTACAGCGGCAGTTCTTCCACCGGCAGCTCCTTGAGCCCGCCGGTGGCCAGCTCCAGGTTCAAGGCGTGGCGCGTCAGCAGGGCCACGCCCAACCCTGCGACCACGCACTCACGCTGCGCCTCCGCCGAGGCCACTTCTACCGTCTGGGTGAAGTGCACGCGTTTTTCCTTGAAGTACTCTTCGCAGGCCAGCCGTGTGCCAGAGCCCGGTTCACGGATGAGCAGGGTATAAGGCTCCAGGTCCTGCAGGCGCAGCGGCCCTTGCAGGCTCAACGGATGATCCGGCAATGCCACGGCCACAATCGGGTTGTTGAGAAACGGCAGGAACTCCAGGCCCATGTCCTGGGGCACCATGGACATGATCACCAGGTCGTCGCGGTTGTCCGAGAGCCTGCGGATCACCTGGGCACGGTTGACTACCGTGAGCTGCAATTGCACTTCCGGATGCTGACGCTTGAAGGCGGCGAACAGGTGCGGCACGAAATACTTGGCGCTGGACTCCACCGCCAGTTTCAGTTGGCCTTGCAGTGAACCCTGCATGTCCGATAGCTGCATATCGAGGTTTTCCAGGCGCCCGAAAATATCGCGGCTGGCCCGTTGCAGGGCTTCGGCAGCCTCGGTCATGTAGAGCTTTTTGCCAACATAGTCGAACAGCGGCTGGCCGATCAGCTCTTCCAACTGGCGAATTTGCAGGCTGACCGCCGGTTGGGTGAGGGACATTTCCTCGGCGGCACGGCTGTAGGAACGCAAATCACACACTTCATTGAAGATCTGCAATTGACGCAATGTCATACGCATCAATGACTTACGCATTTTATAAGCCCTTAGCTCCCAAGTTGTCCGGCCAACTATAAGTCTTTACTTATACACAACCCAATAATTATTGATTTTTGTTAATTCTCCTATGCGCATAGTGTGTGTCTCGCGACTGTCATGAAACATTTGGTCACGCGCCGGCCCGGCTGCAACGGGTCGAAGCACGCAAATCGGCTCAAGGGAATTTCCAAGTGATAAAAAAGATCCTGATCGCCAACCGTGGTGAAATTGCCGTACGAATCGTGCGTGCCTGCGCCGAGATGGGCATTCGCTCGGTCGCGGTTTATTCGGACGCCGACCGCCACGCGTTGCACGTCAAGCGTGCCGACGAAGCCCACAGCATCGGTGCCGAGCCACTGGCCGGTTACTTGAACCCGCGCAAGCTGGTGAACCTGGCGGTGGAAACCGGTTGCGATGCGCTGCACCCCGGCTACGGCTTCCTGTCGGAAAACGCCGAGTTGGCAGACATCTGTGCCGAACGCGGCATCAAGTTTATCGGCCCCTCGGCAGAAGTGATTCGCCGCATGGGCGACAAGACCGAAGCGCGCCGCAGCATGATCAAGGCCGGTGTGCCGGTTACGCCGGGCACCGAAGGCAACGTCGCCGACATCCATGAAGCCCTCACCGAAGGCGACCGCATCGGTTACCCGGTGATGCTCAAGGCCACCTCCGGTGGCGGCGGGCGTGGCATTCGTCGTTGCAACAGTCGCGAAGAACTCGAACAAGCCTTTCCCCGCGTGATTTCCGAAGCCACCAAGGCCTTCGGTTCGGCGGAAGTGTTCCTGGAAAAATGCATCGTCAATCCCAAGCACATCGAGGCGCAGATCCTCGGTGACAGCTTTGGCAACGTGGTGCACCTGTTTGAACGTGATTGTTCGATCCAGCGTCGCAACCAGAAGCTGATCGAAATCGCCCCCAGCCCGCAACTGACCCCGGAACAGCGCGCCTACATCGGCGACCTGTCGGTGCGCGCGGCCAAGGCTGTGGGTTACGAGAACGCCGGCACCGTGGAGTTCCTGCTCGCCGAGGGCGAGGTGTACTTCATGGAGATGAACACGCGGGTGCAGGTGGAACACACCATCACCGAAGAAATCACCGGCATCGATATCGTTCGCGAGCAAATCCGCATCGCCTCCGGCCTGCCATTGTCGGTCAAGCAGGAAGACATCCAGCACCGGGGTTTCGCGTTGCAGTTTCGCATCAACGCCGAAGACCCGAAGAACAACTTCCTCCCAAGCTTCGGCAAGATCACCCGTTACTACGCCCCCGGCGGCCCTGGCGTGCGTACCGACACGGCGATCTACACCGGCTACACCATCCCACCGTTCTACGACTCCATGTGCCTGAAACTGGTGGTGTGGGCGTTGACCTGGGAAGAAGCCATGGACCGCGGCCTGCGTGCCCTGGACGACATGCGCCTGCAAGGCGTGAAGACCACCGCCGCCTACTACCAGGAAATCCTGCGCAACCCGGAATTCCGTAGCGGCCAGTTCAATACAAGCTTTGTGGAAAGCCACCCTGAGCTGACCAACTACTCGATCAAGCGCAAACCCGAAGAGCTGGCCCTGGCCATCGCCGCCGCCATCGCCGCCCACGCAGGCCTGTGAGGAATATAACAATGAGCAAGAAGATCTTCGTAACCGACACCATCCTGCGCGACGCCCACCAATCGTTGCTGGCTACCCGCATGCGCACCGACGACATGCTGCCGATCTGCGACAAGCTCGACAAAGTCGGCTACTGGTCCCTGGAAGTCTGGGGCGGCGCGACCTTCGACGCCTGTGTGCGCTTCCTCAAGGAAGACCCGTGGGAGCGCCTGCGCCAACTGCGCGCCGCGCTGCCTAACACACGCCTGCAAATGCTGCTGCGCGGCCAGAACCTGCTGGGCTACCGCCATTACAGCGACGACGTGGTCAAAGCCTTCGTGGCCAAGGCGGCGGTCAACGGTATCGACGTGTTCCGCATTTTCGATGCAATGAACGACGTGCGTAACTTGCGCGTGGCCATTGAAGCGGTCAAGGCCGCTGGCAAACATGCACAAGGCACTATCGCCTACACCACCAGCCCGGTGCATACCGTTGAGGCGTTCGTGGCCCAGGCCAAGCAATTGGAAGCCATGGGCTGCGACTCCATCGCGATCAAGGACATGGCTGGCCTGCTCACGCCCTACGCCACTGGCGAACTGGTCAAGGCACTCAAAGCCGAGCAGAACCTGCCGATCTTTATCCACTCCCACGACACCGCCGGCCTGGCCGCGATGTGCCAACTCAAGGCCATCGAAAACGGTGCCGACCATATCGACACGGCCATCTCCAGCTTTGCCTGGGGCACCAGCCATCCGGGCACCGAGTCGATGGTCGCTGCCCTTAAAGGCAGCGAGTTCGACACCGGCCTCGACCTGGAGCTGCTGCAAGAGATCGGCCTGTACTTCTACGCCGTGCGCAAGAAGTACCACCAGTTCGAGAGCGAATTCACCGCCGTCGACACCCGTGTGCAGGTCAACCAGGTGCCGGGCGGGATGATCTCCAACCTGGCCAACCAGCTCAAGGAGCAGGGCGCTCTGAACCGCATGAGCGAAGTGCTGGCCGAGATCCCGCGGGTCCGTGAAGACCTCGGCTTCCCGCCGCTGGTAACGCCGACCTCGCAGATCGTCGGCACCCAGGCGTTCTTCAACGTGCTGGCCGGTGAGCGCTACAAGACCATCACCAACGAAGTGAAGCTCTATCTGCAAGGCGGTTACGGCAAGGCGCCGGGCACGGTGAACGAAAAACTGCGCCGCCAGGCCATCGGCAGCGAAGACGTGATCGACGTGCGCCCGGCGGATTTGCTCAAGCCGGAAATGACCAAGCTGCGCGGCGAAATCGGCGCACTGGCCAAGTCCGAAGAAGACGTGCTGACCTACGCTATGTTCCCGGACATCGGGCGCAAGTTCCTCGAAGAACGCGACGCCGGCACCCTGGCTCCTGAAGTGCTGTTGCCGATCCCGGAAGCGGGCGGCGTGGCCCGTGCTGGCGGCGAAGGCGTACCGACCGAATTCGTTATCGACGTGCACGGCGAAAGCTACCGCGTGGATATCACCGGTGTCGGCGTGAAGGCCGAAGGCAAGCGCCACTTCTACCTGTCCATCGACGGCATGCCGGAAGAAGTGGTGTTCGAACCGCTCAACGAGTTTGTCAGCAGCGGCGGCAGCAAGCGCAAGCACGCGACCGAACCTGGCCATGTCAGCACGGCCATGCCGGGCAATATCGTCGATGTGCTGGTCAAGGTCGGCGACGTGGTCAAGGCCGGCCAGGCCGTGCTGATTACCGAAGCCATGAAGATGGAAACCGAAGTGCAGGCAGCAATTGCCGGCAAGGTGAGCGCTGTACATGTGGCCAAGGGCGACCGGGTGAACCCTGGCGAAATCCTGATTGAGATCGAAGGCTGATCACAGCCTTCGAAACTGACGTTTAATCCTCGGGGGGGCAGGTGCTCCCCTTTTTTTTCGCCTGCAATTCAGGCGTTCACGGGCTTAGAAGCTCATTTTCCACTGGCCCATCAGGCCTTGGTCGTGGCCATGGTTGCCTGCTTGGCTGCTATAGGTCAGGCCGACGCTGTGTTGGGTCGACAGGGCAAGGTCCAGGCCTGCTTGCAAGTCAAAGCTATCGCGGTCCAGGGCGGTGCCGGTGATGGTGTACTCGTCGATCAGGCCCGGTGCATAGCGCGAGGTTTGGCGGACCTGGCTGTTGACGTCACCGTAGAGGTGTTTCCAGCTCGTGCTGAGGTGGGGCGTGAGGCTCATGTTGTTGTCGAAGCGATACAGCGTTGCCAGGCGCAGGCCAAAGGTGCTGTTCAGGTTTCGCTGGGTTTGTGGGCCGACGTTCAATGCGGTCACGCCGCCGCTCTCTTTGAAACGGTCGCGCTGATAGCGTTGGTAGCCGAGACCGACGAAGGGTTCGACAGTGGAATCACCGCTGCCCAATTGATAGCCCAGTTCGGAGAACAGGGTCTGGCTGCTAGCGTTGTATTTGCTTTTGAGCGAGTCGTGGTAATTGAGCAGGCTGACGCTGCGTTTGTTCTGCCCGGCATGGTTGCTGTAGATCGCCCCCAGGCGCAGGGCGAAGGGGCCGTCCTGGCGCACGGCGTAGCCGCCCAAGTGCCAGCTGTCCAGGTCGGCGGCATAACGCGGGGCATCGAAGCGGCTGGAGGTCTTGGCGCCCATGACACCCACCCGCCAGGCATGGTCGATCGCCCAGTCGGCGCCCAGCAACAGGCCTTGGGTATCGTGTTTCAAGCCGGCGCTGCCGTGTTGTGCGTCTAGGCTGCCGCCGTTGCCCAGGCCTTGCACCCAGAAGTGGCCGTCGTCGTCAGTAGGCAGTGTGCGCAGGGTGGCGAGCAATTGGCGGCTCAGGTGCTGGGTGGTGGCCTGGGTTGCGGTGGCCAAGTTGGCGTTTTGGCTGGCGGCCAGTTGCTCAAGGGCTGCGCCGATCCCTCCAGGTTGCTTGCTCAATTGCTCGAGCGATTTTTGCAGGTCCTTGAGGTCTTCCGCGTCCAACTCGCCGGAGGCCACCAGTTGAATCACTGCGGGCTCCAGCACCTTGGCGACCTGCAGGCCGTTGTGCGAAGTGGCCTGCTGAGTGAGGAACCCGTTGAAGGGCGGTGGAAGGGGCGGCGCTTCGAACTGGGGTATAAATACTCCGCTATAGTCGGCGGCGTCATAGGGATAGCTGCCGTAGGGCTTGTATTCGATATCGCCGCGCGCATGGGCAGGCTGAAAACTGGCGGCCACTGCCAAGCTGATGACGATTGCGATTCTTTGAAGTGTAAAGGGCATGAATTCCCAACCTCTGATGAATGAGGCCGGGAATTTAGGCGAGGCGCGGGGGGATAACTGTCAGCCTATCGACCGCTGATGTGCGGGAGTTGTCTCTAGTACGGTGCGATTAAAAACTCATCTGCCATTGGCCGGTCAGCGCATGGTTGCGGCTGTTGCTGCCCACTTCGCCGGTATAGCCCAAGCCCAGGCGATGACGGGCGGATAAGCCTACGTCCAGGCCCGCTTCGAGCAACAGGCTGTCGCGGTCCAGGGCGCTGCCTTGCACATTGAAGGCGGTGCCACCGGCCAGGAAAGCCTGGCGTGTGGTGCTGTCGACATCGCCATAGGTATGTTTCCAGCCAAGGCTGGCACGGGGTGTGAGGCTGACGCCGTTGTCCAGCTGGCTCAGGTGGGCCAGGCGCAGGCCGAAGGTGCTGCTGAAGTTGTCCTGGGTCTGGCCTTCCACGTGCAACGCAGCGGCGCCGCCTTTTTCGTTGTAACCGTCGCGCTGATAGCGCTGGTAGCCGAGGTTGGCGAACGGCTCTGCGCTCAAGCGACCACTGCCCATGGCGTAGCCCAGTTCAGCGAAAGCCTGCTGGCTGTTGGCGTCATAGTCGCCTTTGGCGCGGTCGTTAAAACCGCTGAAGGCCAGCGTGCGTTTACTGTCGCCCTGGTGCCCGCTGTAGGCCGCACCCAGTCGCAACGCCAATGGGCCGCTCTGGCGCAGGGCATAGACGCCGGCGTGCCAGCTGTCGACGCTGCCGTCGACACCGGTGGTGTCCAGGTCGGTCTTGGAGTAACCCCCTAGCACACCCAAGCGCCAGTCGCTGTCCAGCGCCCAATCGGCGCCGAGCACTGTGCCTTTGGTGCGTTGGGTCAAGCCGTTGCTGCCGTGCTCGCCATCAAGCTTGCCGTAGCTGCCGATGCCTTGCAGCCACAGTCGGCCGCGGGCATTCGGGTCATTGAGGTTGCGCACCTCGGCGGGCACGCCGGTGGCGGCCAGTACCGGTGTATCTTTGTCATTGAGCCCTACCAGCAGTCCCGCACCGCCGCCCACCTTGTGCATGGCGGCGAGCATGCTGTTGCCCACTTGCGCACTGGCATTGAGGGTGGCGCTGGTGAGGTTGGCGGTGCTACTGCCCGCCAGTTGCTCGATAGCGGCACCGGCTGTGGCGGTGGTGGTATTGAGCAGGGCGTTGTACAGCGGGTTGTTCGTGCCCAGGCCTGCCAGGCTGTTGGCGGCGTTGGCGCCATTGCCGGTGCTGGCGAATTGGTTGAAGGCGATGTCGTTACGGGTGTACGTAAGGCCGACCTGGGTGGGGCTGTAATCCAGGGTTGGGGTCAGGAAGGCGTAGTCGCTGGTGACCTTGCCAAACGTGCCATTGATGCTGCCGGCTTGCAGCACGCTGTAATGGCTTTGCCAGGGGTAGGTGCCTTCGCCGGGGTTGACCGCCAGCGTCGCGCCATTGAGGTAAGCGGTGCCGCCGACCTTGATCGGCGCGCTGCTGCCGTCGGCGTTGACGCCATAGGCCAGGGTCGAGCCGCTGCCCATGCGCAAGTCGCGGTTGATGCTGGCGGTGCCCAACTCGGTGTTGGTCTGCAGCGTGCCGTTCACTACCAGGCTGCCCACCGAGCCGCCGCCGGCATACACACCGCCTGCGTCGACCGTCACGTCCCCGACAATGCCGCCTTGGTTGACCAGCTTGGCACCGCTGGAAATCTCGCCGCCGTCGCTGAAATCACCTTGGCCGGTCAACGTCCAGGTGCCTTGCTTGACGTTCAGCCGTTCGAGGTTGCGGCTGTCGCCAAAACTGCCACCGGCGACGTCGTCCAGGGTCAGTCGGTCGTAACCGCTGCCGCCGTCCACCGTGCCGATAAAGCGGCTACCGTTACGCAAGATCAGCTGGTCATCGCCGCCGCCCAAATCCAGGGCCAGGCCATTACTGCCGCTGATCGTGCCGCTGTTGATGACCGTATCGGCATAGTTGCCGACGAACTTCACGCCAAAGCCATCCAGGCCTTCAATCGTGCCGTGGTTTTCCAGGGTGGTGGCCGCGAGCCCCGGCCCGTCGCTGCCGTCGTCCACCAGGATGGCATTGTTGGCACCACTGATCAGCGCGCCTTTGGCGTTGTAGATAGCGCCGCCGCCCAGGGCGATCCCTTCGCTGCCGTTGGCAAAGCCGTTCTTGTCGACCCCCCCGGCGCCGACACCCTGGATAACACCGTAGTTTTCGATATGGGCGATCTTGTCGATGTCCACACCGTCACCGTCGCCATCCGGTTGCAGGCCGGAGAACGCGCCTATGATGGTGCCGTGGTTGACCACAGTGCCGTCGCCATCGGAACCAAAGCCCGAGCCGTTGCGGCCGATCACCGTGCCGTAGTTGGTCAGCGTGGCGCCCTCGTCCGTGGTGATGCCATGGCGGCCACCGGAAATCAGGCCGTAATTGGTGACCGTCACGCCGCTGGCGGAGTCGATGTCCACGCCATCGAACTTGTCATCGCGGGAGAAGGTGTCGCCAGTGGAGATCTCGCCGTAGTTAGTGATAGAAGCGTTGGCGCCGGTCTTCATGCCGTCGCTGGCCTCCCCGCGAATCAAGCCACCGGCACGGTTGATGATCGTGGTGGTGACGTTACTGCTGCGCAGCGCATCCAGGTCCAGCCCTTGGCCGGTGGCCGAGCGAATGGTGCCGCTGTTGTCGATCAGCACGCTGCCGCTGGCAACGTTACTGTTGATGCGCAACGCATCATTGGCGCCTTGGATCACCCCACCGGCAAGGTTGTAAATGCTGTACCTGCGCTCCCCGCTGACACTCCCCGAACTGTCGATACCCCGCCCGCCGCTGGAGACCAGCTTGCCCGCGTTAGTCACCACCACCCCCGCACTGCGGGTGCCGTCCTTGAGCGTCACTGCTACCCCGGAGGTTGTAATGCTGCCAGGCGCCGACGTGGTCAACGTATCACTGCCACCCAGGGTTTGCCCCTGGGTGGCAGGCGTGTCGATCTGCAGGGTCTTGGCTGCGGCTGCTTCGATGAAGCCACCGCCGGCCAACAGGGTGATGGCGAGCGCGAGGCGTTGTGGAGACGGGGGCATGCTGGGCGACCTTGTTATGGCAAGCGAGTCGACCTGTATAGCGGAGGGGAGTTGCAGGAATGTGTCGAAAAGATGACGACAATGAATATGCAATCTATTGCAGATCCTTGAGCCTATTCAGCCTGAGCGCTGCAATATATTGCACATTCTGCACGTCAACCGCGCCGCACGTAGCCCTTGCCGAAATGCCGCTCCATGCGCGCCTGGATCAATTCCAGCCCCAGGGACATCACCCAATAAATGATCGCCGCCGTCGTGAGCATCTCGATATAGCGGTAGCTCGAGCGGCCATAGGACTGTGCCAGGAACATCACTTCCCACACGCCCATCACCGAGATCAGGGAGGAGTCCTTGAGCATCGAGATGAACTGGTTGGTGGCCGGCGGGATGATGGTGCGCATGGCCTGGGGCAGGGTCACGTGCCAGAAGATCGCGCTGTCGCGCATGCCCAGGGCCAGCGCGGCCTCGCGTTGGCCATGGGGCACGCCGAGGATGCCGGCGCGGAAAATTTCACTCAGGTAGGCGCCGTAATTCAGCGACAGCGCGATGATGCCGGCGACGATGGCGCCTGGCACCAGCCCCAGTTGCGGCAGGCCCAAGTAGATCAACAAGATCTGGATCAGCAGCGGCGTGCCGCGAAAGAACGAGGCGTAGAAACTGGCGATGCCGAACGCCACCGCACTTTTGGACAGGCGCCCCAATGCGGTGATAAAACCCAGCACCGACGAGGTGACGATGGCGCACAGGCACAAGAACAGCGTCAGCGCCGCACCTTGCAGGAAGCCGTTGGGCGCAAGGTGCAGGCCGACCAGGTTGGGCAGCTTGTCGAGGATGATCGAGAACTTCAGGTCAAAGCTCAGGAAGAAACTCGCAAACAGGCCGAACAGCGCCGCCCAGGTCAGGTAAAGCCGTAGGCGAAAACTCATCGGCTGATATCGGCGCCGATCCATTTTTGCGACAGCGCGCTCAAGGTGCCGTCCTGCTTGAGCTGGGCGAAGACCTCACGCACTTTGCTGTCCCACTGCGGGTCGCCTTTCTCGATGGCCACCGAGTTGGGCTCCGAGTACAGCGGCGCACCGGCGAGCTTGAAGCGCTTGTCCTGGCTCAGGCGCGGCTGCGCGGTGACCAGGTTGGTGAGGATCGCGTCCAGGCGCACGCCGGCGCCCAGGCCCAGGTCCTGGAATGCCACATTGTCGGTGTCGTACGGGGCGATCTGCACCTCCTCGAACGGGTACTGCAACTGCGTGTCTTCGGCGCCTTCGATCACCAGGTTCTTGTTCAGGTAACTTTCGTAGCTGGAGGCGCTGGTGAGGCCGACTTTCTTGCCGCTCAGGTCCCGGGCTTCGTGGATGCGCTCGTCCTTGGCATTGACCACGATCACGGCCGGCGAGGCGTAGTACTCCACCGGGAAGTCGAACACCTCGGCGCGTGCCTTGCTTGGGGTCATGGAGCAGATGCAGATGTCGTAGCGCCCGCTCCAGCGGCCGGCGGCGATCACGTCCCAGGACGGGGTTTCCAGGCGCAACTTCACGCCCAGTTTTTGTGCCACGGCCTTGGCCACGTCCACGTCGAAACCGTCGAGCTGGTTCTGGTCATTGAGAAATGAAAACGGCGGATAGCTTTCCATCAGCACGCCGACCAGTTCTTTCTTCTGCTCGACACGATCCAGCGTGGCACCGCCAAAGGCTTGGGTTGAAGCAGCCAACATCGTCAGGCCCAGGGCCAACAGCGGTCTGAATTTCAAAATCGAACACCTGAATAAAAAAGAGGTTGTTATTAACCGAACGGTACGCATTAAATAGTTATAAGAACGACTCTCATAGTGAGTTATTTTCATAAGCATATGAGTAAAAAGCATATGGGCGCAGTAAGCACAGTAATTCTCGATGGCGGCATGGGCCGTGAACTGCAACGCCGTGGCGCGCCGTTCCGTCAGCCGGAATGGTCGGCACTGGCCTTGAGCGAAGCGCCGCAAGCGGTGGAGGCGGTGCACGCGGCCTACATCGACAGTGGTGCCAATGTAATCACCAGCAACAGTTACGCGGTGGTGCCGTTCCATATTGGCGAAAAGCGGTTTGCCGCAGAAGGCCAGGCGTTGGCCGCGTTGGCCGGCGAGTTGGCGCGACGGGCGGTGCAGGCCTCCGGTAAAGCCGTGCAGGTAGCCGGCTCATTGCCGCCGCTGTTTGGCTCTTATCGCCCTGATCTGTTCCAGGCCGAGCGCGTCAGTGAGTTGCTGACACCGTTGGTGAACGGCCTGGCCCCGCATGTAGACCTGTGGCTGGCGGAAACCCAGAGCTCGATCGCTGAAGCACGGGCGATCCATGCCGGGCTGCCTAAAGATGGGAAGCCGTTCTGGCTGTCGTTTACCTTGAAAGACGAAGACACCGACGAGGTGCCGCGCCTGCGCTCCGGCGAACCGGTGGCGGACGCAGCCGAGGCGGCGGCGCAACTGGGCGTGCAGGTATTGCTGTTCAACTGCAGCCAGCCGGAAGTGATCGGCGCGGCGATTGATGCTGCCCGCCAGACCTTCGACCGACTGGGCGTGGCCATCCAGATTGGCGCCTACGCCAATGCCTTCCCACCGCAACCCAAGGAAGCCACGGCCAACGACGGCCTGGACCCGTTGCGCGACGACCTCGACCCGCCCGGCTACTTGCAATGGGCGGCGGATTGGCAAGCACGCGGCGCCAGCCATTTGGGTGGGTGCTGCGGCATCGGGCCGGAGCATATTGCGGTGCTGGCCCAGCGCCTGACCCACTGATTCACCGCTGGTCAAAACTGTGGGAGCTGGCTTGCCTGCGATGGCATCAACGGGTTTTGCCTGATACACCGAGGTGTCTGTATCGCAGGCAAGCCAGCTCCCACAGATGTGAGCATTAATCCCGACACTCTGTGAGTGTCTTCAACTGGCCCGAATCACTCTGGTTCGCCTCCGACAACCACGCCTCAAACCCGGCACCGACCTTCGGCCATTCCGAATCCAGGATCGAATACCACGCCGTATCGCGGTTCTGTCCCTTGACCACCATGTGCTGGCGGAACACCCCTTCAAAACTGAACCCCAACCGCTCGGCCGCGTACTTGGACCGCGCGTTGCCGTTGTTGCACTTCCACTCCAGCCGACGGTAGCCCTGCTCGAACGCATACTTGGCCAGCAGGTACACCGCTTCAGTACTTTTCGGCGAGCGCTGCATCGGCGCGCCGAAGGTAACGTGGCCGATTTCGATACGGCCTTGCGCCGGGACAATGGACATCAGGCTGAGGATGCCCTGCACCTGGCCCGTGGCGCGGTCGATCACGCTGAAAAAGTACGGGTCGCTGTGGGCGGCGTGATTGTTCAACCAGGCGTCGAAGGCACTGCGTTCGGTGAACGGGCCGTAGGGCAAGTAATCCCACAGCTTCGGGTCGGCCCCTGGGCCTTCAAGGGCTTGCCACAGTTGGTCGGCATGGCGCGCCGGGTCGAGCTTTTCCAGGTGGATAAAGCGCCCTTCAAGCAGGTGCGCGCTGGGCGCCGGGGCGCCTTTCCAGTCGGCGAGGGAAGTAGTCATGCTGCGCTCCTTAGAGACCTTTGCGAAATTGAATGAAGCCTGGGCGTTCGGCGATGCGCTCATAGAGCTGGATCGCCGTGGCGTTGGTCTCATGGGTCAACCAGTGCACCTTGCAGCAGCCATCGGCCTTGGCGGTGGCGTAGACGAATTCGATCAGCTTGCGACCCACGCCCGTGCCACGTTGGGCCGGGTCTACCAGCAAGTCCTGCAGGTAGCAGGAGTTCTCGATGCTCCAGTTGGAGCGATGGTAAATGAAGTTGACCATGCCCACCGCCTTGCCGTCCTGCCAGGCCAGTGCCGAATGGGTCGGCTCGCTGGGATCGATCAGGCGCTGCCAGGTGCTCTGGCTGACGGCGTCCGGCAGTTCGGTGTTATAGAACTTCAAGTACGCCTGCCACAGCGGCAGCCAGGCGGCGTGGTCGGCGGCGCTGACCTGGCGAATGTCGATCAAGCTCATTCTGAAACTCCTTGAGGAATAAAGCGGGCCAGGGTCTGGTCGCGTACATCGGCACTGGCGGCCAGGCCATCACGGACACCGGCCATGTCGGCGGCGCTGCGGTTCTGGCTGAGTTTGCGTTTGCCCACCAGGCGCTCGATCGGCAGGGCGAAGCCGACGATGGCTTTGAGCATGCCGTCAATGTAGTCCGCCGGTGCGTCGCTGACACGCCAGGGCTGGGCGCGGCCGCTTTCATGGCGGTCGGTAAGAGCCGTGACCACCTTGAGCAAGTGCTCGGCGTCGCTGAACACTTCGGGCTTGCCATAGGCGTGCACGGCGATGTAGTTCCAGGTTGGCACCACTTTGCCGTGCTCGGCCTTGGCGGGGTAAAACGCCGGGCTGATATAGGCCTCGGCACCCGCGAAGATCACCAGTGCCTCACTGCCGTTTTGCAGCTCGCGCCATTGCGGGTTGGCTTTGGCCAGGTGGCCGTACAGCGTGCCGTTGGGTCCTTCATCGGGGTTGAGCAGCAAGGGCAAATGGCTGGCTTGCAGGCCGTTTTCACCCACGGTGACCAACTGCGCCAAGCGGGTGTGCTGGATCAGTTGCTGGATTTCGGGCAAGTCATCGAGAGCAAAGGCGCGGGGTGTGTACATGGAGATTTTCCTTGGCGAATGCCTGCATCCTAGGCAGGCTATTGGTTCGTTGTAAGAGCCATCTAGCGCTAATTTCATAGGTCCAATATGCCGCCCATTTCGCCGCCGTTGTCCTTCAACCCTGCCGGTATCGAGTTGGACCGCCGCCAGGGCCTCACGCGCCAGCTTTATGAGGCCCTGCGCCAGCGGGTATTGGATGGGCGATTGGTCAGTGGCACGCGGCTGCCCGCGACCCGCGATCTGGCGGCGGCATTGTCGATTTCCCGCAACAGCGTGGTGCGCGCCTACGATCAGCTGTACGCGGAGGGGTTTATCGAAAGCCGGGTCGGTGATGGCACCTATGTTGCCCAATTGCCGATGGCCAAAAAATTATCCACAAAAGTATCCACAGGGTTGTCAACAGGCTTATCCCCAGGGTTATCCACAAAATGGGCGAATTTGCCCGAGGATCTGGATGACGAAGTTATCCACAGTGCCGGGTTGGCGCGGGTGAAAGACCACCATCTGCCACAGCCGCCGTTGGGACCGCCTCGGGCATTTCGGGTGGGCGTACCCGCCTTCGACCTGTTCCCGTTTGAGGTCTGGGCCAAGCTGAATGGGGCGTTCTGGCGCAAGCCCGACCTGGAACAGCTGTGCTATGGCGACCCGGCAGGCGATGGCCGCCTGCGCGGTTTGATCGCCGCGTACCTGCGCAGCTCGCGGGGCATGCAATGCACGGCTGAACAAATTGTGATCACCAGTGGCGCACAGCAGGCCATCAGCCTTTGTGCACAGTTGCTGGTGGAACCCGGAGAGGGTGTGGCGGTGGAAAACCCCGGCTATCGCGCGGCCGGCCATGCATTTGCTTTGGCGGGCGGGCGGCTGCATGGCGTGCCGGTTGACGGCGAAGGCATGGATTGCCAGGTGCTCAGTACCCTCAATGATTGCCGCGTGGCGTATGTCACGCCTTCCCATCAATACCCGCTGGGCGTGGTGATGAGCCTGGCGCGGCGCCTGGAGCTGTTGGCCTGGGCCGAACGTTCAGGCGGTTGGATCGTGGAAGACGATTACGACGGCGAGTACCGCTACAGTGGTGCGCCGCTGTCACCGTTGGCTGCGCTGGATCGCAATGGCCGCGTGCTGTACGTCGGCACCTTCGGCAAAGTGGCGTTTCCGGCGTTACGCCTGGGTTACCTGGTGTTGCCACCAGGCCTGGTGCAAGCCTTCACCCGGCGCCGCGCCGTGGATATGCGTCATTCCGAAGTCAGCACCCAGGCGGTGATGGCCGAGTTCATGGCGACGGGGCATTTCCAGCGTCACATTCGCCGCATGCGTCGCGCTGCGTTGAGCCGACGCAATGCCTTGCTGGCCGGTTGGCCCGACGGGTTGCCCGGCGTCGGCGTCTTGCCCAGTGTGGCGGCGGGGCTGCACATGACGGTGCGCGTGGATAGCCTGGCCCGTGAGCAGGCGCTACTCACTCAGGCCCACGCGGCCGGTGTGGAAATCAACGGCCTGAGCAGCTATTGGCTGACCGGCCCCAGCCCACCGCCGGACCAGCGTGCCGGCCTGGTGATGGGTTTCGCCGCCGTGCCCGAAGCCGACATCGCACAAGCGCTGGCCCGTTTGCGCCAGGCGTGGTTGCCGTAAAACGCGTTCAGCTTTTGAAGAACAGTGAAGTGGCCAGTGGTTTACCAATCCTGCGGCGGTGAATCTCGATGGTGTCCCAGTCGCTGGGGCCGGTACGCTGGCGAGCACCTCCTAAGCGTTGTTGTTCGCGGGTCTTCAGGTGGTCTGCGGTGAAGTCCTCCAGCGCCGCACCTTTGGCGTCATAGTGAAAGTGCGCATACCACAGCACCGTGCCGCTCTCTTTATCGCGAATCTCGTACTCGTCCAGATAGTCCTTGTTGGGCCCTTTCAGGGCACGGCGGCTGACGACCTTGACGATACTGATCAGCCCTTGGCTGTGCAGCCACTCGACACGCTCGGCGGTGGGTGCTTGATGCTTGATCATCTCGATGTAGGTTTTTCTGCCTAGCCGATAGAAGCGTTGCGCGGCATCGCTGAGGTCGCGGTTGGTCGTGGCGGCGGAAGTATGATCGCTTTCGGTGAGGTTGCGCTGGGTCAGGGCTTCTTCGATGTTGTTTGAGGCTCTTTCCAAGTCTCTTGCATAGCCATCGAACATATCTTGAATGTCCTGCGGGGCATGCCAGGGTTTCTTGGTGAAGCTCTGGTATTTGCGGATTTCCGCTTGTTCGCCATCCAACAACGCTTGGCCTGCGTTGATGCTGATGTCCAGGTCCACGGTGGCAGGCGTGGGCTGCTGTGACGGGGTTTTCTCCCTCTTGACCCAAACACCGGGTGCCTTCTCGTGGAACGTGGCGATCACCTTGCCGGTCATGCCTGTCTTGACATCGACCAGCGTACTGTCGCTTTCACGCGGTTCGCCCATCACCAAGCCGTGATGGCGCGTTTTGATCACTTTGCGCCGTGGTGGTGGTTTTGCCTTTGAGCTACCGGGTTTGGGCTCCAGGTTTTTTCTCTCTCTGAGCAACTGTGCCAGGTCGTGCACGGCCCGCTGCTTGAACTCGTCAATCTGCTGGCGAAAACTTTCCAAACGGCTTTTGAGCAAGTGCTGCGGGTAATCGGCATGCAGGTCCAGCAGGCGTTCATCAGCGCTGGAAAATTGCTCAACCAGGCTGTTGAGTACGTCAATACGCTCCTCCAGCGACGTGCTGTCGGCCCGTTCCATCATCTCACTGAAACTTTCGACGTTGAGTTCGGCGGTATCGGCGATCTGGCCCATCCGTTCACGTAGCGTGGCGGGAATCTGGCGCTGCTCTTCATCGATACACAGGTAACGGACCAAGCCGATTTCCAGGGATTTGAGTTCATCGAGATTGAGCTGCGGTAACTCCTGCTTGCTTTTCAGAATGACTGCGGCGCCTGCATCCCCCAGCTCTTCGAGATCGTCGAACCGATCATTTATGAAGGTCAAACGCTCGAGGATCGCCTGGTTCTGAATGGACAGGGCTTGTGCGGTGCTTGCCTGGCGTTTGTAGTCAATGTCTACCTCCGCTTCGAGGATTGAAGATGACGCCCTCAAGGCAACTTGGTAGCTCACCAACTGCTGTTGCAAGGCAAGCTGTGTCAGTTGCACCTGTTGTTTCAGATACCCGCTCATATTGCTCTGATAGGTAGGTACGGCGTCGATGGTACTCAACGACTTCAACTGGCTGATCGCTTCGTCGTACTCCGTCATCCGGCTATCGACTTTGCCGATGAACGACGCACGCCGCAGGTCGGTGGAAGGGCCGGGAGTTGCGTCCGGCGCAGGCATTGATTCAAGTACGTCCAGCTGTTTACTGGCGGCAACTGCGTCAAAGGTGTTGAGCTGGGCCTTAAGTTGCGGGATGCGCTCAGTTTGGTTGACCTTGACGGCTCGGCGTTGTTTTCGAAGGCCTGCGCCGCGCAGCCGCAGCCGGACGTCGACAAACCATTGGCCCGCCAGGTTGCCGATCAACGGTGGGCCGGTACGCAAGGGGTCCTTGGGGTCGACGATAATGACGCTGTCGTTGTCATCCACCTTCACCTCGAACCAACGCTCGCCCACCGGCGCATACCACTTGTCTGCAAGCGGATAGAGATTCAGGTGACGACCGGGGGTCTTGTCTTGTTCGCCCAGCATCTCGGGTTTGGCGATGTTGAAGCTGTTGAGTGTCGTGCCCAGCCCCAGGCGGCTATGGCTCAGGGCACCGCGGGTGTGCACGGCGCCTTGATGCTGGGCGGGCAGTTGGTTGTCGGTAAGAGTGGCCTGTTGTACGGCGGTGTATTTTTTCTCGGTAATAGCCGGTTTGCCTGCTGTTTCGATCGTCGTTGTCGCGGATTCTGCCTCGGTTGTGGGGGTATCGAATTGCTTGAGCGGGCGCGGGTGGCGTAGGGCGATGTGCAGCGTCAGTGCCATGCCCAAGTTGAGGAACACATCCGCCAACGCTGTCCAGGAAGCGCTCTGGTCACCCTTGTTCACCGCCTCCCCGGCAGCTTGCAGATCGTCCATGATTTGCCAGATCCAGGCGGCAACCCCGAGGGTGCGGCCCATGAAGGGCAGGGCGGCATTGAATATCTGCCAGCCGGCATGTCGCAACGTCGCCCAACGTTTTTGCACGTTGGACACTGACTGGCGTGTAGCCAACTCGACCATCGCATTGGCGTTGGTCTTGAATAGCGTCGTCAGGGTGTCATTACCCACTTCTTCATCGCTCAGCGTTATCGGGCCGCTCATGTAAAGCACGGTGAGCGGTTCTACCAGCGCGCGCACCACGGTCCAAGGCGAGGGCAGGGTGTCTGGAAAAACGTATTGGGCATAGTTGAAGCGCTGTGCTTCAGGCAACCAAGCCAACACCGACTCGCGCAAGGCGTGCTCGTGTTTGATGGCGTATAGCAGGTTTTGCCGCGACGCAAATTGCATCAGGGCCGGTTCCATCAGGGGTCGATAAAGTATGCAGGGGCCAGCCTCGGAACGCCTCGGGCCGATCACGAACATATTGGCGACCACATCTTGCTCATGGCCAGGGCGCAGGGTGGGCATGAAAGCCAGGTTTCGGATGACGATTGGCTGTCCGTCGACATGGCGCTCATGTACCTCGGCGTGCACCACCGCGGCGACGTAGCGGTAACCGAGCTCATCGATGCCGTTCTGATTGCGGATTTTCATCTGCAGGGCCAACAGCGGCAGTTGGATTTGCAGGTGGCGGGTATAGAGCTGCTGTCGGTGGCTCGATTGCTGCGGGTCATCGAGCAGTTTCTGTTTGACCAGGGCTGGGTAGTACTGGCCGATGTCGATGTCTTCGATGACGTCTTTCAGATAACGGTAGGTCAGCCAGGCGGGTGCGTTATTGTCCTTGCCGTTGTAGTGCACCGTCGCGTTGCCGGTGGGCAGGCCGGTAAGGTTTTCCAGGGCCAGGTCGATCAGGCTGCGACGAGTGATATCCACCGCCCCGGGAACGACAAACGTACCCCACAGCACCGGGCTCTCGATCACAATCTCAACTTTTTCCAGGTTCAGGTTCACGTCCTTTTCGGGGGCGCGGATACGGCTTTGCAACTGTGACAGGGCATAGTCACGAATAGGAGGGATGCCATCCTGAAAGGTCTCCCCATGGTAATGGCTATGCAGGAGGGCCATGTCGATCAGGTAACGGCTGTAAGCGGTAGTATCAGAGTCGGTCGCCGAGGCTAGCCAATCTGGAATTTGCTGATGAACCTCGCGGATATTCGACAGTTGATGGTCGCTCATCTCTTCGATGCTGGGCATGATACGGACGAGGGTGGGGGCCTGCATCTGCTCCGGCAGACGGGATTCGCCCAGGCTGCCGATGGCTTGGATCTGCAGCGAAATCAAGTTGCAGGCCAGTGCATCGAAGAAGTTGCCGTCAGGCTCGTACAGGCGCCATTGCAAGGTGGTGTCCTGCTCTGGCGCACTCAAGCGCGCGGGCAGCGAGGCGCCGAACTTGTCCAGTGACTCGAACGTCTCGTATCCGTTCACCAACGAGTACGTGAGGACCATCTGGCGCTTGTCGTGCTCGCCCACCAATACGGTGAGGTCCAGAAAGCTAGTGTGGTGGGGCTGGCCGTCCTTGAGGATATCGATATCTACCAGGTAGGCATGGCTGTCGTAAGGGTCTTTCAGCGATCGCCTGGCCCGGTCGGGTTCCTGGAAAACCGTACGGGCCATGGTGCATTCGTGTTCACCCAGGCCTTGCTCTTCAGTGATGTTCCATACCTTTTTCAGGGTGTTGGAAAAGGCCTGCCAGCGCGGACCGGTGCTGTCGTTGGAGGCGTTCCAGAAGTCCAACTGCTGTTCCTGTGCGGCGGTGAACAGCAGGTCGGACAATTCGTTGATCAGGCGGGCGATGTCATCGATTTTTACCGCCAGATGCACAGGCACCGCAGCGTTCGGTTGCAACGTGAGGAAGTGTTGGCCGTCGATGTAGGTCACTCTCTCGTCGGACAGTGCCTGATGTGCCAACACCGAAGTGAGTGACTCGACAAAGGGCGGCGCGCGCTCTATGGCGTTTTCGACCACCTGCCATTGAGGGCTGACCACCACGGCCAGGTCGGGATCGATGTTGAGCGTGGGGTACAGCTCCTTGAGTGCCGAGCGCAGTGTGGCGGCGGCGACTTCCCGGGTGGAGGGGCCGGTGGTCAATTGGGTGAGCACTTCATAGGTACTGGGTGGGCGGTGGTTGTTAGCGATGTCATTGGGCATGTGCCGCTCCTCTGCATTCGATGGCCCGGACGGGCATCAGGAGTCGGCAAGTTAGCGAGCGCCGGTGTGACGAGGGCGGTAGATACGTCGAGGCGCAGCCGTTCAGTGTGGGACAAGCACCCTCGCCACAGGTGGGTGATTTATTTCACGTTGAAAAACAACCGTCGTGCCTGGTCCAGATTGATTTCGCTGAGATAGATCGCGGTTTTCTGCTTCTCGCTAAGGCCGTTGAGGGTATCGGCTTCTTCGCCCCGCCCGTGCTCTTGTGGCGTTTTGAGGCGTGCGCGCAAAAACGCCTTGGCGGGCACCCAGTCGGTGGAGTAATGGAAATGGGCATACCACAGCACGCTTCGGTCGTTGCGGTTACTGATGGTGTACTCGTCCAGATAGTCCTTGTCAGGGCCTTTGATTCGGCGGCGCTTGACGGTTTTCTTGATGACGATCTCGTTGTTTTGCATCAGCCATTCCACACCTTGCACAGTGGGTGGGTGCTTTTTGATTAACAGCGACTTGTAGCTTCGCGCCTCGCTGTAAAGGGCTTGCACTGCTTCGCTGAGTTGTTTGTTGACAACCGCCGCTGAGCCTAGGCGGCTGTCGGTGATATTGCCTTCGGTCAAGGCCTGTTCAATGTTGGCCGAGGCCTGCTCCAATTTCAGCGCGTGCTGGTGATACAGCCATTCGATGCCGATGGCGCTGCGTTCCGGCTTGGCCGCTTGCTCGGCGGCACGTTGCTTGAAGGCTTGTAACTGGTCTAACAGATCTTGTGCCTGATTGACGCAGGTGGCGACATCAAGGGTAGGGGGGGACGATGCTTCGACGGGGCTCTCGCGCTGCACCCAGATGCCTGCGGGTTTTTCGTGAAAGGTCGCGATGATCTCGTCGTTGAGCGGTGATCTGATATCCACCAGTCCGGTTTCCTCGCCTAGGGCTGAGCGGCGGGGCTCCCCAATCAGAACGCCGTTGTAGCGCGTATAGATGATTTTTTTCCTGGTTTTTGGAGGGGTGGGTGGCGGTGTGGGTCGGCTTCTGAGTGCTTCGCGGGCATTGTGCAGCAACTCCAGGTGACCCACGGTTTCGTTGTAGAAACCACGGACTTTTTCACGCAGGCGTGTGAGCGGGCTGGTCAGCGCGACGTCGTTGAACTCCTGGGCAAAATCCTGCAGGCGTTCATCAATGATGTTGAATTGCTCCACCAGGCTGGCGAGGATTTCGATGCGTTCGTCCAGCCGCGACTCGCTGCGCTCCAGCAGACTTTCACGAAAACTCAGGATGGTCAGGTCGGCGCTGTCGACAATACGGTCGAGGGCATTCCACGCATCCAGTGCGGTGGTGCTGCTCTCGTCCACGCACAGGTTACGCGCCATCGTTACCTGCAGGGCCCTGAGGTATTGGGCGGTGTAGGCCGGCAAGTGCTTGCGGTGCTCGCGAATGGCTTCGAAGCCTTTCTTGCCCATTGCCCTGAGTTGATTAAAGCGCGATTCGATGTAATTGAGGCGCTCGATCATGTCCTGGCTCATATCGGTCAGGGCCCGGGCATCGTCAATCTGACGATCCTGCGGGTGGCTGATCTGATGCTTGATCTGGTCCAGCACGGCTTCGAGCTTGGGCGTAAAGGTGACTTGAGCCTCGCGTATCCCGGTTTCGCTCAGCTTCAGCTCGGCGTCTACATAGCTAACGGCTTGCTCCTGATAGGTTGCGGTCGGCGCGAAGACGTTCAAGATCTTGAGTTGTTGCAGCGCCGATTCGTAGCTGTTTCTCTGGGTTTCGAGTTTCTGCAGGTAGGTGTGACGGCGGGCCTGGGCCGACGTGCTGGCCTGAGGATCGTCCATGGCCACTCGCGCCTGTTGCAGCTGCTCTTGCGTGGCCGTCTTGTCTTGCTCGAATTGTGACAAGCGCTGTTGGGCCTTATCGGCCTCGGCCTGCGCGTCGGTCTGCGACTTTTGCTGCTGTTTCTTGGGGCCGCCGCCGCGCAGGCGCAAGCGTGTGTCGATGAACCATTGGCCCCTGGCGTTGTGGATCAATGCCGGGCCTGTGCGTTCAGGCTTCTTGGGATCGATGATGACCACCGGCTCATCCTCGCCGACGCTCACCTCGAACCAGCGCTCCCCCACGGGGGCGTAGTAGTGCTGCGCCTGGCGGTACAGGTACTGGTACTGGCCTTCGGCAGTTTCAACGGTGCCCAGGTTTTGCGGTTTACTGACCTTGAAGCTGTCGAGCAGTTTGACGAGTTCACCTGGGGCGCGCTTGATTGCGCCATCGATGTGCAAATGAGGTGCGGGCAGCTCATGAGATGCCGACGGCTGTTGTTTGACCGTGACGTCTTTGGCGGTTGTCGCCTTCGGCAATGCTGGCCTGGACTTGCGTGGGTAACCGGGGCGGTGGCTGCGGCTGGCGACGTGCAAGGTGATTGCCATGCCCAGATTGAGGAGCACATCGGTGAGCGCCGACCACTCGGCCTGCTTTTCACCGTGTTCCTGAGCCTCGATAAAGTTCTGCAGTTGATCGACCACCTGCCAGATCCACGCCGCCGTGCCTACGCTACGACCGAGAAAAGGCAGCACGAGATTGAAGATCAGCCAACCGGCGCGCTTGAAGGTGGCCCAGCGGTTTTCGGCGTTGGAGACCGATTGCCGATCGGCCAGTTCGATCAAGGCATCAGCGTTGGCTTTGAACAGCGCGTAGAACCGATCGCCGTTGAGTACCTGCTCACCCAGCGTCATGGGCCCGCTCATGGTCCACAGCTTATCGGGCTCTATCAGGGCATCGGCTACCTGCCAGGGGGATGGCAGCGTGCCGGGAAATACATAATTGGCATAGTCGCTGCGCACGGCTTCCGGTAGCCAGGCCAGCACCGACTCGCGCAGGCTGCTCGACTGCGAGATCGCATAGATCAGATTGGCCGGTGACGGGAACTGCATCAGTGCCGGCGTGAACATCGGCCGATACAGCAGGCAGGGTCCCGCCGCCGGGTCGTCGGGGCCGATCACATACATGTTAGCCACCGTGTCCAAAGAAGCCGACGTGCGCCGTAATGGCCGAAAAGCCAATGGCCTGAGCACAAGGGTTTGTCCGTCCACTAGACGGTCAGTGGGGTCGTCCTGTAAGACGGCGGCCACGTAACGGTAGCCACGCTCGTCGATACCTTCCTGCTGGCGAATCTTGGCTTGCAAGGCCTGCATCGGCAGCTGGATACGCAGGTGCTGTTTGAAGAGCGTTTTACGGCGCGAGGATTCCTGCGGGTCATCCAGCAGTTTCTCTTTGACCAGGGCGGGATAGGTGCTGCCGATATCGACAGCGGTGACCAGTGATACAACATAATCCGCGTCCAACCATTCGGGCAGGTTGAAGCCATTTTCGGTCTTGAGAGAGCGATTACCGGTCGGCAGCGCAATCAGATTCTGCAGGGCCAACTCGGCCACGCTGAAGGTGCTGGTGTCGAACTGACCCGGCACCACGAAGGCGCCCCAGATGACCGGGCTTTTTACCTCCAGCCGGATTTTATCCAAGGGAACGTTGGCGCTGTCAGGATGATCCTTGAGCATTTGCGCTTTGGCCATCTTCAACGCGTACGCTTCGATGGAAGGGATATCGTCCAGGTAGGAGCGGCCGTCGTTCTGGCTGTGCAGCGCAGCGAGGTCCTTCAAGTGGCGAGCGAAGAAATCCTGGTCTGCGTTGGAGGCATTCATCAACCAATCGGGCAATTGGCTCTGATACCACGCAAGGTCGGGGCTTTTATCCGTCGCAAGGGGGACGACGGCGGGCGGCGTGCCCACTGCGACATCAGCGGCGTGGGTGTGATGCACGTCTGAAAAATCAATGTCACCCACGGCCTCCACCAGCACAGACACCAACGCGCAAGCTTGCTGATCAAAAAAATTGCCCTCGGGTTCGTACAGGCGCCAATGGATTTCCTGCTTTGCGGTAGAGCCCGGCAAATGCTCAGGCAGCGAATGGCCCAGTTGCTCCAGCGAAGGGAATTTTTCATAACCCTTGAGCAGCGAATGCATGAGGATCGAGGTTTGCCCTTCATGTTCGCCGAGCAGTACCGCGATCACCACCTCATTGCGGTGTGTCACTTGTTCTGCGTCGATTCGGTCGATTTCAATCAGGCAGGCCTTGAGGTTATAGGGGTCTTTACCCTTGCGGTCGGCTTTATCGGGGGACGTGAACAGGGTGCGCGCCATGGCGCATTCGGTGGCGCTCCAGTCATCGGCGGTCTCAACGTTCCAGATCGCTCGCAATACGCTCGACAGTCGCTGCCAGTGAGCGCCGTTGCCGTTGGTCTGGTTCCAATAATCGACCAGCTGTTGCTGGAAGGCCCGCAGCATGACCGGGGCCAGCACGTTGAGGGTCTTGGCTATTTCACAGATGCGCACGGGCAGGTGCACCGCTGGTTCGACGATCGGTTGCTGGGTGAGAAAGTGCTCGCCCTCGATGTACAGGGCGGGCTCGGCCACGACGGCCTGTATCGCGAGGATTTCACTGAGCGACTGATAATGCGTGGGGCCGGCGACGATCTCATTGTCGATCAATTGCCAGGTGGGTGTACCGACCATGGCGATGTCCGGGTCAATATCCAGCGTTGGGTAGTGTTCTCGCAGCGACTGGCGCAACAAGTGGGACGCGGTCTCCCTGAATGAGGGACCGACGTAGAGTTCGGTGAACAGCGCTGAACGTTCATCCAGGCGCTTTGCGTTCGTAGAGGGCGTGTTTGCAGCGGCTGAGGTCATGAGGCTTCCCTGTCTGGCCGATTGATGGAAATAACCCGAGGTCCAGGCTCGGGTTTTCCATGCTAGGGCTCGGCCAGCCGGGGAGGCGGTGCTTACGTAGGCCTACTGTAAAATCTGCAGGGCGTTACCTGCCGGATTTGATCTTGGTCCAGGCCCGCGTCCTGGCGCGTTCGGCTTTGCTGTCCAGGGGTTTGAGGGTATAGAGCGTGGCCATGGCTGCGTCGGTCGGGTACAGGTTGGGGTTGTTACGAATGGCTGGTTCGACCAACCCGCTGGCATCCTTGTTGGGGTTGGGGTAACCGACAAAGTCGCTGATCGGCGCGATCACGTTGGGTTGCAGCAGGTAGTTGATAAAGGAGTAGGCGTCGCCCGGGTTGCTGGCGCCCTTGGGGATGGCGAGCATGTCGAACCAGATCGGCGCGCCTTCCTTGGGCAGGCGCATGTCCACGGTCACGCCATTCTTGGCTTCCTTGGCACGGTTGGCGGCTTGGGAAAAACTGCCGGAGTAGCCCACCGCCACGCAGATATCGCCGTTGGCGATGTCGGCCATGTATTTGGAGGAGTGAAAGTAGGTGATGTACGGGCGGATCTTCATCAACAGGGCTTCGGCCTTGTCGTAGTCCTTGGGGTTGCTGCTGTTGGGGTCCAGGCCCAGGTGCTGCAAGGCCAGGGGCAGGATCTCCGAGGGCGAGTCCAGCAGTGCGACGCCGCATTGCTTGAGCTTGCTGATGTTCTCTTCCTTGAAGATCAGGTCCCAGCTGTCCACGGGGGCGTTGTCGCCCAGGGCCGCCTTGACCTTGGCGGGGTTGAAGCCGATCAGGATGGTGCCGTACATGTAGGGCACGGCGTATTGATTGCCGGGGTCGTTGGCCTCGATCAGCTTCATCAGCTTGGGATCGAGGTGGTTCCAGTTGGGCAGTTGGCTGCGGTCCAGGGGCTGGAACACGCCGGCTTCGATCTGTTTGGCCAGGAACACGTTGGACGGTACCACCACGTCATAGCCGGAGTTGCCGGTGAGCAGTTTGGCTTCCAGGGCTTCGTTGGTGTCAAAGATGTCGTACACCAGCTTGATCGACGGGTGCTGGGCCTTGAAGTCTTCCAGCGCCTTGGGCGTGATGTAGTCGAACCAGTTGTAGACCTTCAGGGTTTTTTCTTCGGCCTGGGCTGCGCCGCTGACAACCACGGCGCACAGGGCGAGCGACTTGAGTATGTTCATTGGGCTGCTTCCTCGAAACCTTCCAGCACGTTGACGGCGTTGATGCCGATTTCTTCCACCGCGTAGCCGCCTTCCATCACGAACAGCGTGGGTTTGCCCAGGCGCGCAATGCGTGCGCCCATGGCTAGGTAGTCGGGGCTGTCGAGCTTGAACTGCGAGATAGGGTCGTCCTTGAACGTGTCCACGCCCAGGGACACCACGATGATGTCGGCAGCGTAGCCCTCGATCTCGGCGCAGGCCTGTTCCAGCGCCGCGCTCCAGGCCTGCCAGCCGGAGCCCGCCGGCAACGGATAGTTGAAATTGAAACCCGCGCCTTCGCCTTCGCCGTGCTCATCGGCATAACCGAGAAAGAACGGAAACTCTGCCTCCGGATGGCCGTGAATCGAGGTGAACAGCACGTCGCTGCGCTCATAGAAAATCGACTGCGTGCCGTTGCCATGGTGGTAATCCACGTCGAGGATCGCGACCTTTTTGCAGCCCTGATCAAGGAACGCCTGGGCCGCGATGGCCGCGTTGTTGAGGTAGCAATAACCGCCCATCAAATCGCTGGCGGCGTGATGCCCCGGCGGGCGGCACAGCGCGAAGGCACTATGGGCGCCATGGGCGATAGCGGCCTGGGCGGTGAGGGCAACTTGTGCTGCGCTGTAAGCCGCTTGCCAGGTGCCGGCGGTGATCGGCGCGCCACCGTCGAAGCTGTAATAGCCCAACTGGCCGTGCAGGCTGGTGGGCAACACGCGGCGCAACGTGCGCGCAGGCCAGGTGTAAGGCAGCAGGTCGCCGTCCTGGCCGTATTCGGTCCAGCGTTGCCAGGCGCCTTTGAAGAAGTCGAGGTAGTCGCGGCTGTGGATACGTTGCAGCGGTGCCAGGCCGAAATCCTCCGGGGCCTGCACCGGGCCCAGTTCGCGGTCCTTGACCCGTTGCAGCACATGGTCGGCGCGCGAGGGCATTTCGAAGCAGGGCATCAGTTGCCCGTCCATCAGCTCACAGCGGCCATGGTGCAGGTGGTGATCGTCCGAGTAGATCGTCAGCATGTTGTTGTTCTCCGCAGGCTGTATTCGTGAGTGCAGTCTTGCGGCGCACGCGGTTTATGAGAACGACAGGAGCGGCCAAAAGGGGATCAATATGGCCAAAGTGTGTGTCCGCAATTCGCCCCTCATTGGCGCGTCATGCACGAAATTGGCTCGGCGTGACGCCGCTCCAGCGCACGAACGCATGCCTGAAGCTTGCCGTTTCGCTGAACCCCAGCGTCTCGGCAATCCGGTGGATCGGCCACAGGCCGTTAGCCAACAACTGTTTGGCGCGTTCGAAACGCAGCTCATCGAGCAGTTCCTGATAGCTGCAACCCAGGTTGTGCAGGTGCCGGCGCAGGGTGCGCGCAGAACAGTTCATCTGCTGAGCCAGGCCATCGAGCCCAGGTGCGGCGTGCAATTGTGCAGCCAGCAGCTGGCGGATTCGCCCCAGCCAGGCCTCGCGCCCGGTGAATTCGGTGTTCTGTTTGCGGCAACGTTCGACCATGGCCTGGTGGGTGACCGCGTCGGCCAGGGGCAAAGGTTGGGCGAGCCAGCGTTTATCAAAGGCGAACGCGTTGGCGATAGCCTGAAACTGCAGCGGGCAGTCGAAGCTCTCGGCGTAGCGGGCCTGATAATCCGGCGCATCGTGCTCGAACCGAGCGCCCAGCAACGGCAGTGGATGGCCGAGCAGGTCGTCGCAAATGACCTTCAGTGATCCCAGGCACAGCTCGACATTGAAGGCAGTCAGTGCCGGGTTTTCGCGGTAATCGCCGGCCGTGAACCAGATACGCTCGCCGTCCTCTTCCAGGCTCAGTTCGAAGAGTGTTCCCAACAGCGCCGGATACCGCAGGGCCAGGCGCAAAGCGTCACCGAAAGTGGCACTGGTGAGCAGGGCATAGCCCAGTAGGCCGTACGAGGAAACATGCATACGCCGTCCAACGATCAGGCCGATATCACGCTGATGGGCCACGGCATTGGCACACACTTGCATCTCCTGATGTGTGGCGATACGCGTGTCGGCGCGGCTCAAATCCGCCGCACAGATGCCGCTGCCGGCCAGCAATGCTTCAGGGGGCAAGCCTTCGACCTCGAAGGTACGCAGCACTAGGGAAACGGCATTGAGGGTGGTGAGGTGGGAATGCAGCATGGGAACTTCCAGCCAGGGGATAGCTGGAAGTGGAGCAAGTTACATGCCGGTCAGCTCAGCTCGCCGCACAGGTCCAATTCCACCAGGCGACGGATTTCTGCGCTGTCCAGCCCCGCGCCGATCAAGGCGTTGAGCTTGCCGAAGGCCGCTTCTCGGGTCATGCCGCCGCCGGACAGTACACCCACGCTGCGCAGGCGGCTGCCGGCTTCGTAGACATCCAGTTCCACGCCGCCTTCATGGCATTGGGTGATTGCAACCACTACCACCTCTTGATCCTGCGCACGTTTCAGGCTGGCGAGGAAGGCCGGATTGTCACTTGGCCCGGTGCCGCTGCCGAAGCATTCGAGTACCAATGCCTGGATGCCGCTGTCGATCAATGCATCCAGTTGCGCGGCAGCAATGCCAGGAACCAGCGGCAGGACACCAACGTTGGCCGGGGCCTTGTCGTTGCGGTAGGCCAGCGCGGCGGGAAGCTTGTCTGCCAGCGCAACACCGCCATTGCGTTGCAGTGCGGCAAACGGGTTGCGCCCAAAACTGCGAATCTTCGCGCAGCGAGTCGGCGCCATCAGCGCGCCGTGGAAGTACAGGTGCACACCCGGCTTCAGGCCTTCGCCCAAGGCCGTCAACGCACCGCTGACGTTCTCCCAGGCATCGCTATCCGGTACACCCGCTGGCAGCATCGAACCGGTGAACACCACCGGCGCCGGCAGGCCCAGCAGTTGGAAGCTCATGGCCGCCGCGCTGTAGGCCAGGGTGTCGGTGCCGTGCAGGATCAGCACGGCGTCGCAGCCGGCATCTACCGCCTCGACCACGGCGCTGCGCAGGCGTTGCCAGTAGGCAGGGTTCATGTTGGCGCTGTCGATCAGTGGCGACATTTCCTGGAAGCGCCACGCGGGCAGGTCTGCGCCGGCAAACTGTTCACGCATGCGCACTTCAAAACCAGACGCGGGCGCCAGGCCGTTGGCGCTGGCCTGCATGCCAATGGTGCCGCCGGTATAGAGCACCATCACGTTATTAGCTGATTGCATCGAAAATCTCCTGAACGAAAAACGCCGCCGGGCCCAGAGCATGCCCAAGGCCGGGCGGCGTGTCATCTAGCTGCGATTAACGTTGCGCTTGAGCGCTCAGTTCCGCTGCCGGGGCCGTTTCGGTTTTCACCGGGTTGGCCGGCCATGCCTTGCGGTCCAGGTCCAGGTCGGGGAACTGGCTGGAATCGAACACCGGAGTCTTGATGCCCGCCGCGCGCTGGTTGTCGTAGTCATTGAGGATGCGCATGGCAATCTTGAACAGGAACGCCAGGGCGAACAGGTTGACGAACGCGAGCATGGTCATGGTGATGTCGGCGAAGGCGAATACCGTGCTCAGGTTCTCGATCGAGCCCCAGAAAATCAGCACCAGCACCAAGGCGCGATAACCCATCAGCACCTTGCGGTTGTTACCGACCAGGAAGCGCAGGTTGCTCTCGCCCAAGTAGTAGTTGTACATGATCGAGGTGAACACGAACAACGCCAGGGCCACCGAGATGAACATACGGCCCCAGTCACCGACTACCGCCGCCAGGGAGTTCTGGGTCAGGGCAATGCCGTCACCTTCAAAGCCTGGGGTGTAGAAACCGGACAGCAAAATCAGCAACGCAGTACAGGTGCAGATCACGAAGGTGTCGAGGAACACGCTGAACGCCTGCACCACGCCTTGGGCGATCGGGTGTTCTACCGACGCCACTGCCGCCACGTTAGGCGCACTGCCCAAGCCTGCTTCGTTGGCGAACACGCCGCGCTTCACACCCATGATGATCGCACTGCCCACCAGGCCACCGAAGGCTTGGTCGAGGCCGAACGCGCTCTTGACGATGGTCGCGAGCATGGCCGGTACATGGTCGAATTGCAGCACGATCACGTACAGGGTCACGGCGATGTAGACCAGGGTCTTGACCGGCACCAGCAGGTCGGCAATCGAGGCGATACGCTTGATCCCGCCGATGAACACCAGGCCCAGCAACACCGCCAGCGCAAGGCCGGTGTAGGTGGTGTCGAGGCCGAAGGCGTTGTTCAGCGAGTGCGTTACAGCGTGGGCTTGCAGGCCGTTGAAGGCAAAGCCGAAGGTCACCAGCAGCAGGAACGCCATGACCATACCCAGCCAGCGCTTGTGCAGGCCGTGCTGGATGTAATAGGCCGGGCCGCCACGGTAGGTGCCTTCAGCGTCGGTGCGCTTGTACAACTGGCCGAGGGAGCACTCGATAAAGCTCGAAGACATGCCCACCAGCGCGGTAACCCACATCCAGAACACGGCACCCGGGCCACCCAACGTCACGGCAATGCCGACACCGGCGATGTTACCGGCACCCACGCGGCCCGCCAAGCTGAGCATCAGCGCCTGGAACGAGCTGAGTTGGCCGGCGCTGCTCTTGAGGCTGTCTTTAAACACCGAGAACATGTGGAAAAAGTGACGCAATTGCACGAAACGCGAGCGGATCGTGAAATAACCGCCGAGCCCGACTATGAGCACGATCAGTACTTTCCCTGAGAGGAAGTCGTTGATGACTTCGAGCATGGAGTGTTCCTCGCTGATTTTTCTGATGGCAAACGCAGGACGGTCCGACGCATCGCTCGGCACCAGGCAGTGCACGACGCTCGATCCCCATCCTTTTGCGGGTGTTGTTATTCATGCGCTTTCGCGGTGTACCCGGGCCTCGTTATCGACGGCCGCAGACGCGAAGAGGGGCGGCACTATACCTAGGTGCGCGCCAGCCGTCTGCAAGGGGCGTAATTGACCGAGGAACGGTCAATTGGAAAAATCGCGCCGGGGCCGATAAATAGCTTACCTGTGGCGAGGGAGCTCGCTCCCGTTGGACTGCGCAGCAGTCCCATTTTCCGGGGCCGCTTCGCGTCCCAGCGCAAGCTTGCTCCCTCGCCACAACAGCCATTTGACGACTGTGCCTGGAAACGTTGGTGGCAACGAGTAATACGCGCCCGGTGCCCGGCATCGGGCGCCGCAACCCATCAGATTTATACGACAAAACTCACGGAATCGTCCGACTTTACCCTAAGTAAATCCCTCTCCAAAGTTTGGCTTGCCGCTGACTTTCCCTTACTCGTTTACCTCGATTGAAATGCGTCACGCGTATCGAGGCGGGGAGGAAAGCACGGCCAAAACACCATATGGATAAAGGGTAAAAACAATGAGTGAAGGGCACTTTGTTGGTCTAGGTGACAAAACTACATGCGGCGGTAAGATTCTCGACGGTGACGCCAGGGTAAATATGCACGGTGTTCTCCATGCGCGCGAAGGCGACCGAGTGACGTGCGGGAAACATGCAGGGACTTACCAGATTCTAGGCGGCATTTCCCATATTCAAAGTCATGGAAAACGTGTCGCTGGCACGCTGGACAGCTTCAGCAGTTGCCCCTGTCGAGCTCGCCTGGTTCCCTCGGTGTACTCGGCCACCTACGTAAACCAGAGCGCCCCATCACCCATGGGCCAGAGAGTTGCTCCATCGAGTGCATCAGCTGTAAACGGTAGCCCTGCAGCACCGCATCAATCTGGTTTCGTGCCATCCGCTCATACAGTGCCAACGCCATTCAACGGTGCGCACGGCCAGGAGCCAGGCTTCTATATCGTGCCCCAGAGCATGACCCGCGAGGCGCTGGAAGCCACACTTTTTCCGACGCTCGACCCGGCTGTAATGCGCAAGTTTCAGGCACTGAATCCCAATACCGGCAACGTCAAAGCCGGCTCGATGATCGTGCTCAGCGATCCGAACAACACCTCCTGCACCTATCAGGAAGCGCAACTGATGCAGGCGGCTCAACACGTCAGCGCATCTCTGGATGAGCTGACGCCGGACGAGGCCGACTTTCTGTATCGCCATGGTGCTGAAATCGCCGGTTTCATCGGCCACACCTCAACCTGGTTAGGTGTCAGTGCGGTGGTGATGGAAAAGCACCTGAGCAATCTGCGCGAAACCCTGCAGGCCATGGAGCGCCTGCATCAGGACAGCTATCGGCAGCACGGACACCTTAGGTCACCGCAGTTCTTTGCTGATCGCCAGCGGTTGATGAATCAGTTGGATGCTCATCTGCTCAACTCCACGCGCCTGCGCGGCCAGACAACCTTGGGCGATCACCCCAAGTTGAAAACGGCCCTGGGTATATCCAGTCGCAGCTTGGTACATCACTGGGACAAGGCGGGTGGGCCGGGTCAGATTCCGGGGTATGCGGCTCATGTGGAGGCGACGAGTCGGGCCGCCAAATACATGAAGACGGGCGGCTACATCGGGATTGGTATTGGCGGTGTTTCGTCGGTTTTGGCTATTCAACAGATATGTACCGGCGATTCGATTACGGCTTGTGAGAAGATTAAGTTTACTGAAGTTGGGAAATTTGGTGGGTCTACTATCGGTGGTTATATGACTGGAAAAATCGCCCAATCAGCGAGTGGCCCCATCTGCTTGGCGCTTGGCGCCTCTACTGGTATCGGTGGTGTTGTCTGCGTCGCGGCTGTCGTGGGAGCTGGCGCCTGGCTGGGAACGACTGTCGGAGGTATGAAGGGCGAAGAGTTAGGAGAGAAGTTGTATGAGAAAACCTTGCCATGATATCGGAGGATTTTTGGAACTCTTGGGTAGGTATCTGGCTTGTGGCTGGCCCGTTCCTGCTGGGAATTGCCAGTATTGTATACAGTCTTTATCTCAGCCATCGTCACTTGAGCTCCATAAAGCATGCTTTGAAGAATAGTCGCTATGTTTATCTTTGGGGGCCGAGTCTAGGAAAACGAGGCTTGGTTTGGTCTCTCTTGGAAATAGCAAAAATCACAGGGATGATAATGATGCCGAGGGCGTATATTCAGCTAGGAGATCTAGACTCTGACGATATAAAAAACTTTCCTCCTTATCTGAAGTTTCTATTGAAGATTGATTTTTTAATGTTGGTGAGTGGTGTCGTTTGGCTAGCAATTATATCTATGTTACAGGCGCTTAAGTAACTTGGTATGGCTACTGAGTGCTGGGGGCCGGCATTCAGTATGCCCTGCCGGCATCTGGTATATCACTAGGGGTAAGGCTGATGGACCGGGGCAGATTCCGGGGTATGTCGCTCATGTGGAGGCGGTCAGCCGTGCCACGAAGTATATGAAGGCCGGTGGTTATATCGGTATAGGCCTTGGCGGGGTGTCTTCGTTGCTGGCTATTGAGCAGGTGTGTAAGGGTGACTCTGGGGAGACGTGTGAGAAGGTCAAGTTCACGGAATCGGGAAAGTTCGGCTTGTCCACCGCTTTCGGTGCTTTAGCCGGATGGGGGAGCGGACTTGCCAGTGGTCCGATCTGCTTGGCACTTGGTGCCTCTACTGGAATAGGGGGAGTTGTTTGCGTCGCCGCCGTTGTAGGGACTGGCGCATGGATAGGTACGACGGGCGGTGGAGCTGCGGGGGAAGTCATCGGGGAAAAAATTTATGAAGTGATTCAACGATGACCAATATCGATACGTGGAATCCTTGGATTGTGATCATCGTTATTGGTGCACCTACCCTTATCGGAGTTGCTGGCCTCGCATTCAGTCTGTACCTCACCCACCGTCACTTGGACGCCATAAAGGAAGCTTTGAAAAACAGCCGTTATATCTACCTTTGGGGAGACAGCCTCGGGAAGCGAGGGTTGATTTGGTCTCTTTTGGATATTTCAAAAATCGCTGGGATGGTCTTGTTGCCAAAGTCCTATATCCGCTTAGGCGACTTGGACCCTGTAGACTTTGAAAACTTCCCACCCTATCTAAAACGCCGTCTCACAATCGTTACGACGATGATCTTTACCGCCTTGATTTGGATGGCTGTTGTAGCCATTGCGCTGAAGTTCAGGTAACCCAAACGGGCCTCACCCAAGGCCCGATATCAGCAAAAAGCGAACTGCCAGCCCGCTCCCACAGGGGGGGATGTCAGAAGTAGTAGCCGATGTTGACGTTGGTGCGGTAATACCAGTCGTTGCTACCCACCGAATTGGTGCTGGTAAAGCCGCTGCCATTCTCCGCCCCGCCGTAGGGGTTGGCATTGCGCGCCCAGGTGAAGTCGACCCAGGCCATCACCGGCATCGCCAGGAACTGCGCGCCCACGGTGAACATCTGCGAGTCGTCCCAGGCGCTTTTGTCTTTCATCATCCGGCTGTAATCGCTGTACAGCTTGATCTTCTTCAGTTGCCCCAGCCGGGGCGTGTGGATGTCGTAGCCGACGTTGAGCGAAGCCAGGCTGGCCTTGGAGGCGATCAGGTACGCAGGCGTCAGGCCATTGCCGCCCATCAGCACTGAGTCGTTGCTCACCCCGGCCGGGTTTTCGGGGTCGTATTCGTAGCGGATGGCTTGGGTGGTGACGGTCCACAGGCCCTTGCTGATGATGGCGTGCACGCCGGCGGCCCAGTAGTCGCCATTGTCTTTGGTGGTTGCGTTGTACAGTTGGGCGGTGGCGAGTGAGGCACCGACTTCGGTCTTCCAGCCCTCGTTGTTGAACGTGCGCGCCACGCGGGCGTTGAATTGGTTGCGCTTCTCGTTGTCCTGGCGCGACTGGGTGAAGGCAATCGCGTTGTCATTCAAGTCGGCGTAACGCCCCACTTCCGGCGAGTAACGCAAATCGCTGGGCAGCATGCGCGGGAAGTAGCCGAGTTGCACGTCCCAATCCTGATCCTTGTAGCTGTATTTGAGGCCGGTGCCGGCACTCACCGCGTAGCCCATGAAGAACGGCAGGTGGTAGCTCCAGCCAAATTGCGGATAAGGCTCCAGACCGAAGGGTTTGAACGGCGCCCCCAGTTGCAGGTTGGAGTTGGGATTGAGCCGATAGCCCACGAACCCGCGGTCAATGGAACGCTTGCCGTCATCCTGGAACCAGTAGCCGATATCGCTGTAGAGTCTCTTGTAGGTGGCCTGCACATCCAGACGGAACGTGTCGAACAGAAACCTGCCGTTGTTTTCGGTGGTGTCCCAATGCTCGTCGCGATAGTTGGTACGCAACGCCCCGCCGATGTCCAGGCTGCTGTCGCCGCTATCGCTGCGCCAGGAAATATGCGGGAAAGGTTTGTTGGCGGCGTTGGCCCGTACCGGCTCGGAAGGAATGGGTTCTGCGGCGAAACTGCTGAAACTGGCAAACATCAATCCTGCACACAAGACGCGCTTCATAGAGACCTCTCTACCGGGTGATCGGCAACACTCGTCCGCTTGCCTTTAAAGGCAACTAAGGAGGGAGCGGGTCTTACCGGGTTTAAGTGTTGGTTCTTATTGTTTTATCGGCGAAACGCCGTTTAATCAGTGAATGCACAGGAGTAGAGCAGGAAGTGTGCCAGGCGGATTATTAGTTTGTGCTTTAAGAAAACATCATTAAAAACAGTTGTTTATATGGGAAACAAGCTGTTTGTATAACCCACGAAACAACCCGCAAGTGCGGTAACAAAGTTGCCCATGATAGGTGCGTATTTATTGCACGCTGCCAATGAAACGGGCACTTTGCGGGTGATCCTGTAGGAGCGAGCTTGCTCGCGAAAAACGTTAACGATACTGCGAGCACCTTGGAGTAACGCGGTGCCTGGACGTTCTTCGCGAGCAAGCTCGCTCCTACAAGGGGGGTTAGAGGTCGAGCACCAACCGTCGGCTCTTGCAGCCTGAAACGCACACCATCATCGACTTGTTCGCAGCCCGCTCGGCCTTGGTCAGCACCCCATCGCGGTGGTCGATTTCGCCCCCCACCACCCGCGTCTCGCAGGAGCCACACACGCCTTCGCGGCAGCTGTGATCAATGTCGCAACCCGCCTCCAGCAGCACATCCAGCAAACTCAAGCCAGGTTCCACCGCCAGGGTTTTGCCGGACCTTTTCAGTTCAACGCTATAACTGCTCTGGGCGTCTTCGCTGGGCGGCAGTTCGGCGGCGGCAAAGCGTTCGATGTGAGCATGGGGATAACCCAGGCGCTCACAGGTACTTTCGAAAGCGTCGAGCATCGGCGTCGGGCCGCAGCAGTACAGATGGGTATCCGCAGGTTGGCCGGCGAGGTAGGCGGCCAGATCGGGCGGCACGCCTTTTTCGTCATTGAAGTGGTAAATCACCCGCGCACCGAGTCCGCCCAATTCTTCTACCAATGCAGCTTCCTGGCGTGAGCGGGCGCAGTAGATCAGCTCGGCGGATTTTCCCAGCGCCAGCAATTGGCGGAACATGCAGTAGATCGGCGTGATCCCGATGCCTCCGGCCACCAGCACACTGTGGCTGGCGCTCAGGTCCAGTTCGAAGTTGTTGCGAGGCGGCGAGATCGACAACGGCATGCCGACCCGCAATTGGCTGTGCACATACTCCGAACCGCCACGGCTGTTGCGGTCACGCAGGATACCGACCACATAACGCCCACGGTCGCTGGGCGAATTGAGCAGCGAATAACTGCGCACCAGGCCGTTGGCCAGGTGCAGGTCGATGTGCGAGCCGGCGTCGAACGGTGGGAACACGGTATCGCCCAAAGGCCGCAGTTCGACGCTGATGATGCCTTCGGCCTCATAGCGCAGGGTGTGGACGCGGGCGTTGAGGAGCGCGGCTTTGTTCATGGCAATTGCTTCGCGTCGATCAACTCGAGCTGGGCTTTGGCGGCGTTCTTCAGGTACCGCCGCAGCCGCACTACGCCCAGGTCGTGCTGGTAGAGGTTTTCACGCTGATTGGCATCCGGCTCCATGAATTCCAGCAGCACCCGGTCTTGTTCAAGCACCGCCCAATGCCGCGCTTCCAGACGGTTTTTGTACAAGAAGCGCCAGGTGTCACGCTGCCAGCCGGTCAGTGGGCGGCAGCGCCAGTGAAATGCGGCGGCCAGCGAACGACTGCTGGGGGTGTAGCTGCCGATGATGGTGAAGTTGCCGCCGGGGCCGCCGGTTTTCGGGTAGGGGATTTCCAGGCGCAGCCAATGGCAGCCGTTGTCCACGAACTCGGTCCAGTCGAAGTTCACGCCGCGCTGGCCTTCCTTCTCGAAGAAAAAACCGGTGTCGGTGTCGCGGGTGACAAACTTGGCGGTGGCTTCGCCTTCGCTCATCGAGTGCGACATCTTGTGCAGGTAGGTGCCGTGCATCGGGTCCATGACGTTGTCGATCACGTAGCGATAGTCGCCTTTCCACTCGGTGTAGCAGACGAAGCTGCTCCACTCGGGAGAGGTCAATTGTTCGGGCAGCACCAGCTCCGGCGCAACGTCCAGGTGCGGGTCGGTGGCGTTGAACAAGAAGATCGCGCCTGCGGCTTCGCGGGTGTGGAACATACGCGTGGGCCGGCTGCCTTCCAGTTTGCAGCCGGGGCTGCCGGGTACTTTGGTGACGGTGCCGTCGCAGCGCACTTCAACGCCGTGGTACGGGCACTGCAGGCGATCGCCCAGCACCGGCCCTTGGGACAGCGGGGCGCCGCGATGGGGGCAATGGTCTTCCAGCGCATGAACGCTGCCATCGTTGTCGCGCCACAGGGCGATCTTGTAGCCCAGGCGTCGTATCGACAGCGGCTTCTCACCCAAAAGGTCCGACGGCAATACCGGGAACCAGAGGTCTTTGAGGCCATTGGCCAGATGCTGTTCAACAGGGTCGACGGTCAATTGCATGTTCATTTTTATTCCTTCTGCCGGGTCATTCGCCCAGCCGGGCCATCAGGGTTTTGTAGGCATCTTCGGTCCACTCGCCGCTGGTCAGCGGGCACGGCGGGCCGGCCAGGTTCAAATGCGCGAGCAGGGCCGGCAGTTCGGTCACGCCACTGCCAAACGCGCGCTCGATGGAGTCGCCCAGCAACTCTTCGAACTGGGTGTTGGGTCGTTTACGTGCCTGATGGGGTTGCAGGTAGGGTTCGTGAGTACTCATGGTGTTGACCTCCGTACAGGTGTGTTCAGGCTGCGTGAGTTGTTGGGACGCCCCAGGCGTCGTAGCCGTAGACCCAATCGGCATTACCGCCGTCCTTGAGCCACTGGTTGCCCCGCGAGCCGATCTGGATCTGGCTGGTGCGTTCCAGGCGCGCTTGCTGGTAAGCCTGCAACGCGCCGGCCACCGAGGCCTGGCTGTCGAGGTCTTGCAGGTAGCGGGCGAGCACCACCGCATCTTCGATGGCCTGGCCGGCGCCCTGGGCCATGAACGGCATCATCGGGTGGCAGGCATCGCCCAGCAGGGTGATCGCGCCCTTGGACCAGAACGGCAGCGGGTCACGCTCATACAACGCGGTCTTGAGCACATCGGTGCAGGCATCAAGCAGGGCGCGGGCGTCCGGATGGAACGCCTGGTAGTGGCTGCGCAGCTCATCGGCATCGCCGGCGCTGGTCCACGACTCTTCGTGCCAGCTGTCCTGGGCGGTGGTGGCGAAGATGAAGATGTCTTTGCCCTGGTTCAGCGGGAAGGTGACGATCTGGCTTTGCGGGTTCGGCCCCCACCATTTGGTGAACGCCTGGATGTTCGGCACATGCGCCACCTGTTCGGCCGGTACCACCGCGCGATAGGCCACCACTCCGGTAAAGCGCGGATGCTCTTCGCCAAACAGCGCGCTTCGCACCACTGAGTGGATACCGTCTGCGCCAATCAGCACGTCACAGCGGTGCTGGCTGCCATCCTTGAAGTGCAAGGTAATGCCGTCGTCAGCCTGTTCTATCCGTTCGGCACGCTTGGCGAACTGCACGTTGTTCAGCGGGAACACTTCGGCCAGGGCCGCGAGCAGGTCGGCGCGGTGGATGGTCAGTTGCGGCGCGCCGTATTTTTGTTCGGCAGCATCGGACATTTCCAGGCGCGAGGTTTCCTCGCCGGTGTCCCACATGCGGCTGATGCGGTGCGTGGGGCGAGCGGCCGGGATGCGTACGGCGGGGCCAATGCCCAGGCCATCCAGCGCACGGACCGCGTTGGGGGTGAGGTTGATATCGGCACCGACGCGCAAAAAGGCCTTGGACTGTTCGAACACGGTGACCTGGTGACCGGCGCGATGCAGGGCGATGGCGGCGGTCAGGCCGCCGATACCGGCACCGGCGATAGCAATATTCAGGGAAGGCATGGGCGACTCCTGCTCAAGGTTTGGGTTTGTCGGTGAGGAACTTGCCTTGCGGCGCTTCGACGTGTTGCTGGCGCCGGGTGTTGCCGTCGATACCGCCAGCAATGGCCCATTCAGCGAAGACCGTAGGGCCGGGCTCAAAGGTGCGTGGCTGCCATTCGCCGGTCAGTTGGTCTTCATCGGCGTAGTACTCCACCAGCGCGCCGGCCGGGTTCTTGAAGTACCAGAAAAACGCCGAAGACACCGGGTGGCGGCCCGGCCCGATTTCGGTCGGCCAGCCGCTGCGGGACACATGCATGCCGCCGCCAAACACCTCATGAACGTCGCGCACGGTAAAGGCCACGTGGTTCAGCCCCGCCCGTGGTGCCGGCAGTTGCAACATGAACAGGTCGTGGTGGCCGCCTTCTTCGGCGGTGCGCAGGAAGGCGCCGCGGTCCGGGTAACGGTCCGAGGCCTGGAAGCCGAAACGCTCGTGGTAGAAGGCTTCGCAGGCGTTCACGTCCTTGACGAAAAACACCACGTGGCCGACTTCAATCGGCGTGGCGCGCTCATAGATCGGCGCCGCCTTGTTGATCCGGCCCTTGGTCTGCCAGGTGTTGTGGCCGCTGCATTCAATCTCCAGTTCACGCTTGCGCGTGACTTGCAGGCGGATCGCCAGACCGTTGGGGTCGGTGCAGCCGATGCGCCCGTCACATTCGACAAACCCCGGGTCATTGGCGATGCGTTGGCTGTACAGCGCCAGGTCGGCGGTGCTGGCTACGCCCCATACCACTTCGCGCACCGTGGAGCCGGCTTCGATGGCCGGCGGCAGGCCCGGCTTGTTCAGGTCCGCAAGCACTACGCGACAGCCGTTGAGGGTCTCGAACACCACCTCGTCCGATTGCGCGCTGACTTGGGTCAGGCCCCAGTCGCTGAAAAAACGTACGCAGGTGTCCAGGTCCTCGACGCCGTAAGTGACTTCATCAATACCTAAAACGCTCATTGCGCTACCTCTCGTGGCACACCGGCCCAGGCCAGTGGCTGTTCGTTCATGCCCCAGTAGAGGCTCTTCTGTTCCATGTACTGCAGGATGCCCAGGCGACCTTTTTCGCGGCCCAGGCCGCTGTCGCGCCAGCCGCCGAAAGGCGTGGAGATCGAGAACTGCTTGTAGGTGTTGATCCATACCGTACCGGCCTGCAAACGCCGGCCCAGGGCCCAGGCGCGCTTGTAGTCACGGGTCCAGATGCCGGCGGCGAGGGCGTAGACGCTGTCGTTGGCCTGCTCCAGCAGTTGTGCTTCGTCGTCGAACGGCATGGCGACCAATACCGGCCCGAAGATTTCCTCCTGGCACACTTGCTGGTGGTTGCTCAGGCCCTCCAGGATGGTCGGCGGATAGAAGTAACCCTGGTCATACACATTACCGCTGGGGCGCTGCCCACCCAGGCGCAGGCGCCCACCTTCGGCCAGGCCGAGGGCGACGTAACGCTCCACCGATTCGCGGTGGCTGGCGCTGATCAACGGGCCCATCTGTGTATGCTCGTCGGCCGGGTCGCCCACCCGCAGGTTCGCGGCGGCAGCGACCAGGCGCTGCATGAACGGCTCGTACAAGGCGCGGGCGATGAACAACCGGGAGCCGGCGATGCAGGCTTCGCCCGACGAACTGAAGATGCCGTACAGCACCCCGGCCACCGCATGCTCAAGGTCGGCGTCCTCGAGGACGATGGTCGGTGATTTGCCGCCCAGCTCCAGGGACACCGGCATCATCTTGTCGGCGGCGATATGGGCGATGTGCTTGCCCGTGCGCGTACCACCGGTAAACGACACGCGCTTGATCAGCGGGTGGCGGGTGAGCGCATCCCCCAGCAACGAACCCTTGCCCGGCAGCACGCTGATCAATCCCTTGGGCAAGCCGGCCTCTTCACACAGACG
Organism: Pseudomonas sp. B2021; assembly: GCF_018135665.1. Classification (NCBI taxonomy): domain Bacteria; kingdom Pseudomonadati; phylum Pseudomonadota; class Gammaproteobacteria; order Pseudomonadales; family Pseudomonadaceae; genus Pseudomonas; species Pseudomonas sp. B2021. Next base: position 75,515 of record NZ_SMOF01000001.1, on the reverse strand, counting down.
CGCCAGGCGCAGGGCCAGCAGCGGGGTGATTTCCGCCGGTTTGATCACCACCGCATTGCCCGCCGCCAATGCCGGAGCGACCTTCTGCGCCTCGCTGGCAATCGGCGAGTTCCACGGAGTGATCGCGGCGACCACGCCCATCGGTTCATACACGCTCATGCTGATGAAATCACCGCGTGACGGGGTGATGGTTTCTTCCAGGGTTTCGCAGGCCGCGGCGAAGAACTGAAAGGTGCCGGCCGCACTGGCTACCAGGGCGCGGGTTTCATTGATCGGTTTACCGTTGTCCTGGCGCTGCAGTTGCGCTAGCTCTTCGCTGTGCAGGCGGATCAACTCGGCGATGCGATACAACACGCCGGCCCGCTCGTGGGGTTTGCGCTGGGCCCAGCCGCTGTGCAAAAACGCCTGGTGCGCGCCCTGAATGGCTTCTTCCACATCCTGCAGGTCGGCGGCATTGAGCCAGGCCACGGCTTCGCCGGTGGCCGGGTAGCGGCTGGCATAACGCTCGCCACGGCCTGGGCGCCACTGGCCGGCGATGCAGATGGGTAATGTCTGTTCGGTGTTCATCGACGGCTCCTAAATGGAAATCGCGTGGGCATGGTTGCCCAAGGCACGGACCACGCTGTACACGGTCAGCGCCGAGGTCTTCGGGTTGGCCAGCAAGGGCTTGCCGCGCAGACTCAACTCGAAACGGCCAAAGGCGCCCCGGGCTTCGAAGTGGTGGACGTTTTCATCGCTGTGGGGGTCGGCGATCAACGTGACATGGGTGCGGTCCAGGCCCAGGCCGGCCAGCGACAGAGTGGCCGCGACGTTGGCGTTCTTGGGGTACAGCCGCGCCGCTTCGCGGGCGCTGCCCTGGAAGATCACCGTGGCTTGCTCGATGGTGTCCAGGTCACAGGCCTGCTCGCCGGGGGTGTTCTTCCAGGCGCGGGCCGGCTTGCGGCCGGTGTAGTTGACCGCGTCCAGCCCGCCGACCTTGGCCGCCGACAGCGCATCGATGCCGCCGATGGCGCCAGGCAGCAATTCGATGCGGGTCTTGCCGCGTTCCGCCGCCGCCTCCAGGCGCTCCACCAGGCCGATCTCGGACAACGCGCCCACCGACACAATCAGGCAGGCAATCCCACGCTCCAGCGCCGGCAGCACATGCTCTTCAATGGCGCGATGCCCGGCGCACTCCACCAGCAAATCCGGGCGGGCATCGGCGGGCAAGGCCGTCAGCACCTGCGGCGGCTGTTTGAAACTGGCCAGGCGCTGGCGCACCAAGGCTTCGGAGCCCTCAGACGCGATGACGTAATCCACGCACAGCTGTGGGTCGTTCTCCAGCAGCTCCAGCACACCGACGCCAATGGCACCGCAGCCGATCATGGTGATATGCAACATGGTGCGATCCTCAGGCGGTGGCCTTCTGGGCTTTGGTTTCGCTGTTGGGCGGGCCGGCAAACTGGGTGGCGAAGTTGCCGACGCTGAGCATGTCCACTTCCAGCAGGAACGGGCCTGGCTGGCTCAGGGCGCTGTCCACCACCGTGCCGAAGTCCTTGAGGTCGGTGACCAGGCCATGGCGCAGTCCCAGGGACTCGGCGAGCTTGGTGTAGTCCGGGGTGTGCAGGTCGACGTAGCAATGGCGGCTGCCGTAGACCGCGTCCTGGATATTGCGGATCACCCCGTAACGCTGGTCGTTCATCAGCAGGATCACCAGGTTGGCGCGCTCCTGGACCAGAGTCGCCAGCTCACCCAGGTTGAGGATGAAACCGCCGTCACCTGCGATTGCGAACACTTTGCGCTCCGGCGCCGTTTCCGCTGCGGCGACGGCTGCGCCGATGCCCATGGCCAACCCCTGGCCAATCCCGCCGCCCAAGGCATGCACACCCGCGCGTGGGTGATACAGGGTCAGCAGGCGGTTGCCCCAGATGCTGTTGGACAGGGTCACGTCGCGTACCCAGGAGAAGTTGCGCCCGGTCACGGCCTGCAATTGCTCGACCATGGCCGAGTACGGCCCGAGGTCGGCCATCAGTTGGCTACGTGATTGTTCGCGCACGGCTTTGAGTTCAGTGAGAAAGCTCGGGTCGGTGTGCAAGCGACCTTCCAGGCGATCCGCCAGGCCCTCGAGCGCCAGCGCCGCATCGCCGCAGACAAACAGTTCGCTGGCGTAACTGCGCCCTTCGATCGCCGGGTTGGCGTCGATGCGCAAGAGATTCGAAGGCAGTTTCAGTGCGTACTTGAAGGTTTCGTTACTGCGCAGGCGCGAGCCGGCGATCAGCAGCGCATCGCAGGTTTGCAGGAACTGTTCGACCCGCTTGTTCTGCGAAAAAGCCCCCAGGCAACGCTCGTCGTCTTCATTGACCACGCCGCGACCTTGCGTGGAGGTGATCACGCCCATGCCCATCGCCAGCAGGCGCTTGACCTGTACGCCGGCATGGCGGGCGCCGCCGCCGAGCCAGAGCATCGGTCGCTTGGCGCTGGCCAGGCGGTCGGCCATCAGGTCCAGGGCATCCGGCGCGGGCACGGCCACCGGGATCGGCAGGGGCGACAGGTCGGTGGGCATCGGGATAAAGGTGGACTGGATGTCGATGGGGATTTCGACGCTGACCGGCCCGGTGGGCGCGGTCAGGGCGGTCTGCACCGCGAGCTTCATGGTGCTCAGGGCGGTCTCGACACTGCGTACGCGAAAGGCGGCCTTGGACACGGCCTTGAGCATGTTCAACTGGTCGCGGGCTTCGTGGATGTAGGCCAGCTCCTGGTCCAGGTACGGCGTTTCGATCTGGCCGGTGATGTGCAGCAGCGGGGTGCCTGCAGTTTGGGCTTCGACCATCGCGCCTGCGGCATTGCCGGCGGCGGTGCCGGTGGACGTCAGGCACACACCCAGGCCGCCGGTGGTGCGGGCATAGGCGTCGGCCATGTTGGCGGCGCCGGCTTCGCCCCGGGCCATGACGAAGCGGATATTGCCGCGCACTGCAAAGGCATCGAGAATCGGCATGTTGTGGATCGAGATCACGCCGAACACAGCCTTGACGTCGCATTGCTCGAGAAAGGCGGTGATGGCAGCGCCCACGGTGACAGTGTTGTTTTCATTACGCATGGCGGGACAGGCCTCCGGATACATCGATATGGCTGCCTGTGGTGTAAGCCGACAGAGGCGAGGCCAGAAACAGGATCGCGCGGGCCGCTTCAATCGGCAGGCCCAGGCGCCCCAAGGGAATGTGTTTTTGTTGTGCCAGCCGTGCGGTCCATTGCGCCCAGCCGAGGTCGCGTTCTTCGCGCGCTTCGAAACGCCTGCGCCATTGCCCGGATTCCACCAGGCCGATCAGGATGCCGTTGACGCGGATGCCCTGCGGGGCGAACTCAGTGGCCATCGAGCGCACCAGGTTCTTGAGCCCGGCGCGTGCGGCAGAGGTGGCGACCATGTGCGGTTCGGGCTGGCTGGCCAGCAGCGAATTGACGCAGACGATGGCGGCGTCAGGCTGGTTTTCCAGCTGAGGCTTAAACGCGCGGACCGGGTTGATCACCGAGAAAAACTTCAGGTTCAGCTCTTCGGTCCAGGCGCTGTCGGTGGTGTCGGCAAAGGTCGAGACCCGGCCTTGCCCGGCGTTGTTGATCAGCACATTGGCCGCTCCCAGCGCAGCCAGGCTGGCGGCGGCAAACGCGTTGACCGACTCGGCATCGAGCACATCGCAGGCCTGGGCCAGCAGGCGGGCCTTTGGGAAGCGCTCGCGCAAACCGGCTTCAGCACCGCGCAGGCGCTCTTGATCACGACCGCAGAACGCCACCGCCGCACCGGCTTCCAGCAGCAGTTCGACACAGGCCAGGCCAATGCCCGAAGAACCCCCGGTGACAATGGCGACGCGGCCCTGCAATTGGTAAAGGCTCATGTCAGTCTCTCATCAAGGCGGTGACGCGGGGCTGCCCGTTGTGGGCGCCGCCGTTGTAGTTGAGCAGGCGTGACAGCTCGTCGGCGCTGCGCCGGACCTGATTCAAGAGTTCTTCAAAGTTGACGTGGCCGATCTGCGCGGTAGGGATGGTCACGCCCAGGGCTGCGACAATGCCGCCGCTCTGGTCACGCACCGGCGCGGCCACCGTGGAAATCGCCGACTCGAAAAAGCCTTCGCCGCTGACAAAACCGCGCTGGCGGTCGGCCTGGACCAGGTCGAACAAGGCCATCACGGTTTTTGGTGTGCAGGGCGAGTGTTGTTCCAGGTGCTCTTCGGGGTACAACTCACGCAACTCGGCCAACGACAGGTCTTCGAGCAGGATGCGCCCCAACACAGTGGCGTGGGCGGGCAGGCGAGTGCCGACGTTGACCGCGTTGGAGAACACCGACGGCGGTGAAACCTTGGCCACGTAGACAATCGAGCGACCATCACGCACCACCAGGTTGCTCGGGTAATTGACCCGGTCGCACAGGCGCGCCAGCAGCGGCTGGCCAAGCTCGGTCAGCTCCAGCGACGCCAGGTACTCGAAGCCCAGGCGCAGCACGGACATGCCGAGGCGGTATTCATTGCCGCTGCGGGTGACGAAGCCCATGGTCTCCAGGGTGGTCAGCAGACGGAAGATGGTCGAGCGAGGCAGTGCCAACCGGCGTGCCAGCTCCGGCGCGGTCAGGGTGCGGTTGCGTCGGCTGAACTCACAGAGCAGGAGCAGGCCGCGCTCCAGGCCTGGAACGATGTATTTGTCCTGAGCGTCTTTGAGCAGATCGGAATCGTTCATAGGGTTCTACCTGTCAGGGATTGATGAATGGCGCAGGCCAGGCGCCCGGCTACCACTTGGGGTTGCTCGATGGGGCTGGCGTGGCCGGCGTCGGCAATCAGGTTGAAGCTGGCGCCCAGCGCCTTGGCCACGCTCAGGCAGGCCTCGGCGGGGGTGATGCTGTCGGCTTCACCGCAATGAACCTCGCAGGGCATGGCCGGTTGGCCATGGCGCAGCAGGTCATCGCCGCACAGCAATTCAATGGCCTGGCGATAACCAACGGGGTTCAGGCGCGCCATGTTCCAGCGCACCCAAGCCAGGGCCTGGGGCGTGGCACGGGGCGACAGCATGTGAGCGCTGCGTTGTTCAGCCAGGCCGGCGATGCCCAGGCGTTGCAGGTTGTCCACGCGTTGCTGACGCACCTGCTGGCGCTGTTGGCCAAGGGCTGGTGCGCCATAGCCGCGCGCCGGGCTGATCAGCACCAGCCGGTTGACGCGATGGGCCTGTGAACTACGGGCGAATGCCAGGGCGGTGAGGGCGCCGAGGGAATGGCCGACCAGCACACATTCCTCCACACCCAGTGCATCCAGCATCTGCGCCAGACGGGCTGCGTATTGCTCGGCCTTGGGCGCATCCGACTCCAGCGGGCTGGAATCGCCGTAGCCGGGAGCGTCCCAGGCGATGACCCTGGCCTGGGGCGCCAGTTGCCGCGCCACTTGCAGCCAGGATGCCGCTCCGGAGCCGATACCGTGCAGCAACACCACCACCGGCCCCGCGCCACATTCGCGCAATGCCTGCTGCCCACCGGCCGAGGCCACCAGGCGTTGGGGGAAATCACGCTCCAGTTGGGCTTGCAGGTCCGCCGTCGGCGCGGCTTGAGAGAGTCCTGGCAGCATGGGCTTATCCGCGCTTGATCGAAGCCAGAGGGTGCTCTGGCGGGTAGGTCGGCGTGATGGGTTTTTTCGCGCCGAGCATCACGCACATCAACGCGTCTTCATCGCCGATGTTGATCTCCTCGCGGTACACGCCCGGTGGCACGGAAATCACGTCGCGGTCAGTGAGGATGGTCTCGAAGCGCTCGCCGTCTTTTTCCAGCACCACCTTGAGCTTGCCGCGTAGCACGAAGAACACTTCTTCGACGTCGATGTGCAGGTGCGGCGGGCCTTCGTGGCCAGCCGGGATCACCATGGTGGAAAAGGTGAAATGCTCCGACGGGATGGTGTTCATGTCGGTGCAGATGCCGGTGCCGCCGGTGCCGATGTAGCGCATTTGTGCGCGGCGGAACTTGGGGTCGTAGTCGGCCTGGAACTTCAGCGCATCCCAGTCGTACTTGCGCGTTTCGTAACGGGCGATACGGGTGTTCATCCAGCTTTCCAGGCTGGCGCCGGCCGGGCGGTCCCAGCTTTTCGGGGTGTCGTTTTGGGCAGATAGATCAGTCATGACAGTCTCCAGATCAAGGCATGACGAACCCGCCGTTGACCGGCAGGGTTTGTCCAGTGATGAAGCGGGCAAGGTCGGACAGCGCGAACAGCACGGCGCCGCTGACGTCTTCGGGCAATTGCGGGCGTTGGATGGCCCGCTGGTCGTTGTACAAACGGTGACGAGCCTCGGGCACGTAGGCGGTGGCTTCCACCAGCACCAGGCCAGGGGCGATGGCGTTGACCGTGATGTTGTCGGCGCCCAGCTCGCGGGCCAGGCTGCGGGTCATGGCGATGATTGCGCCCTTGCTGGCAACGTAGGCCAACAGGTTTGGCGCGCCCCACAGGGGCGTGTCGGAGGCCAGGTTGACGATGGCGCCGTGGCCACTGGCACGCAGTGCCGGCAGGCAGGCGGTAGTCATCAGCCAGGTGCCGCGCACGTTGACCTGCATCACCTGGTCCCAGGTGTCGATGCTCAGGTCTTCGCAGCCTTTGCCACCGGAGTTGGTGATGGAGGCGTTGTTCACCAGGCCATCGAGGCCGCCCAGCAAATCGAGTGTCGCGCTGATGCATGCCTGGATCGACTCAGGCTGGGCCAGGTCGACAGTGACAGCCTGCACGTCCAGCCCCAGGGCTTGCAGTTCACACGCCGCCTGTTGCACACGGTCTTGCAGCACATCGGCAATCACCACGCGAGCACCGGCCTGGCCGATGGCCTGGGCGAACCCGTAACCCAGGCCACGGGCGCCGCCGGTCACCAGTACGCGGCGACCTTCGAGCAAACGATTACGGTCGGTCATCATTGCGTGCTCAACATGGCTTTGGGCATGTAGTGCAGGACGCGTTTTTCTGCCCACACCACGGCGCCGTAGGCGACCACCCCAATCAGGGTGAGCATGACGATGGCGACGAATACACCGGCCGTGTTGCCTTGGCCCTCGGCGTCCACCAACAGGAAGCCCAGGCCCTGGTTACCGCCGACCAGCTCGCCGACGGTGACGCCGATCACCGCCAGGGTGGAGGCGATGCGCAGGCCGGAAAACAGCGCGGCCATGGCTGAGGGAAATTCCACCAGGCGAAAGATCTGCCAGCGGCTGGCGTTCATGGTGCGCACCAGGTTGATCATGTCCGGGTCGACCGTGCGGATCGCCGAGAGCACGTTGATCATCACCGGGAAAAACACAATCAGGATTGCGATCAGAATTTTCGGGTAGATGGTGTAGCCCAGCCACATCACGAACAGCGGCGCAAAGGCGACCTTCGGTGCAATCTGCAACGCCAGGATGTAGGGCGACAGCATTGCTTCCGCCGCGGGCGACAGGCCCAGGGACACACCAATCATCACGCCCAGCAAGGCGCCCAGGGCGAAGCCGACGACGATCTCCATGGCGGTGATCAGGGTGTGTTGCAGCAGGCCGCCGCTGTGCCACATCACCAGGCTTTCCTGGGCCACGCGGCTGAGTTTGGGCATGACGAATTCGGGCATGCCGAGCAGCCCGGGGCCCCATTGCCAGAGCGCCAGGAACAGGATCAGCAGCGCCACGCTACCGAGCACGGAGTGGTTCAGGTTTTTCATCGTATGCGTACCTTGTTGTCCGGTGCGTTATTGCGCGGCGACCGGGCTGTCGACGAATTGGTTGGTGAACAGCTCATCCAGCGGGGTTTCCCGGGGGACGATGCCTTCGCTCACGTAGAACTGGCGGACCTTGTCCAGGCGCTCGGGGTCGATGTGCCCCAGTACGCGCTGGTTGGCGTAGACGTGCTCGACATAGAGCTTGAAGATTTTCTCCAGTGAGTCTTCCTTGCCGGCGTAGGTCGGGACCGCTTTGGCAAAGGTGACGGCGGCGGCACGCGGGTCCTGGATAATGTCGTGCATGCCTTTGAGCGTGGCCTGCACCACACCGCGCACCACCTGGGGGTGGTTTTTGATGGCGTCATCCGAGGCGAGGATGGCCTGGGCCATGCTTTCGAAGATCTGCTCCTGGGGAATCAGCTTGATCTGTGCGCCGGCTTCTTCGGCGGTGACCATCCAGTCCGGCACGCCGGCCATAGCCTGGGCCTTGTTGGCCGTAAACAGTTGCCAGACGCCGGCAGGCCCAGCGGCCTGGATGTCCACGTCGTTCTTGCCAAGGCCGGCCTTGCGCAACGAAGCGAGCAGCGCGTAATAGGTGGTGTCGGAATACGACATCACCGTCATGGTCTTGCCCTTGAGGTCGCTGACGTTATTGATGTTGTCCTTGGAATGGGTGGCGATCATGGTCACACCGCCTGCACCCAGCACCGCCACGGCGCGCACCGGAATACCGTTGCCGCGCACCATGATCGGCGTGTCGCCGATGGCGCCGCCGAGCAGGGCATTGCCGGCGCCGATCTGCTTGGCCACGTCGACGCCACCTTTGGCGGCAATGAACGTGAGGTTCAGGTCCTGGGCCGCGTAGTAGCCTTTTTCCTTGGCGATGATCCACGGTGCAAAGGCTGGCAAGTTAGGTGGGGCCGGCAGCAGGTAGGTGACGTCGGTTGGCTGCGCCTGGGCCGCGCAGGTCAGGCCGAGGCCAAGGCTGAGCGCGCAGAAACGTTGGAACAGAGACTTGAGCATGGGAACTCCTGAATCGGTTGGGGGCCGCAAGCGCGGCAATCAGTGCAGTTCGGTGTCGGCGCCGACGTGCAGCAGCTCCATCAGGCGACCGACCAGCGGGCCGATCTCCGGTAGCTTGCGGCGCTCCAGCGGGTTGTCGCGAAACGGCAGGTCGATGCTGATTTCTTCGATGATGGTGCCGGGGCGGGCGCTCATGACCAGCAACCGGTCAGACATGGCGATCCCCTCGATCAGGTCGTGGGTGATGAACAGCGCGGTCTTCTTTTCATCGAACAGCATCCGCGCCATGTCCTGCTGCAGGATCATCTTGGTCTGAGCGTCGAGGGCGGAAAACGGCTCGTCGAGGAACAACACCTGAGGGTCGATGGCCAGGGTGCGTGCCAGGGCAGCGCGTTGGCGCATACCGCCGGAGAGCTGGAACGGGTAGTGATCGGCGAAGCCGTTGAGGTGGCAACGGTCGAGCAAGTCCAGGGCTACCTTCTGCCGGGTCGCGCTGGGCACGCCTTGAATCTCCAGGCCCAGTTCGACATTGCGGCGAATGCTGCGCCACGGCATCAGCAAATCTTTTTGCAGCATGAACGCGACTTGTGGCACGGGCCCGGTCACCGGTTCGCCGCCCACGAAGACTTCTCCTTCAGTGGGGCGATACAGGCCAGAGCCCATATTGAGGATGGTGCTCTTGCCACAGCCGGACGGACCGATGATCGACACGACCTCGCCGCGACGGATCTTGAAGTTCACATCGCGAATGGCAAATGGCGCTTCGGTTTTACCTTTGGCTGGGAAACATTTACCGACATTACGGAATTCAATTTCAGTCGGCTCCAGCTCTTCCTTAAGTGCGGGCGTATTCCATTGGGGCGTCACGGCGTACATCTCTTTCACAGCCATCAGGAAGGTACTCTGGTCTGTTTTATAGGTGATACGCCGTTTAGTGCATGAACAATGCCAGTGAGTTAATTCCTACAAATTTTTGTTGATTTCCCTTTTAAATTAATTAGTTGCGAGATTAAGGTTACTTATTGAGCGTTTCATATATGAAACCATTGTTTTTATATGGCACGAAACTGCACACCGTTTGTGCACGCAATGGGAATTTGCAATGAATGAATGCTTTTTCAAGTAACGCCGCAGGCGTGATGTTTTATAGGTGAAACGCACTAACAGCGCTTTATATAAGGAGAGGAATTACGAGCAAAAAAAAGGGCCTGAAGAACGAGTCTTCAAGCCCTCAAAAGGTGAGAGGTGTCTAGTCCCTCAGCCTGGTGAGCGGTGCAACAAACGCTTAGGCCTTCAGCGGGACCAAGCGTGGGGCAATCATGTTTTCCGGGCGCAGGATGTCGTCGAGCATGGCGTCGTCGAGCAAGCCTTCTTCACGCACCAGTTCCAGCACGCCGCGCCCGCTTTCAAGCGCGATACGCGCAATGCGGGTGGCGTTTTCATAGCCGATGTATGGGTTCAGCGCGGTGACCAGGCCGATGGAATGTTCCACCAGTTCGCGGCAGCGGGCTTCGTTGGCGGTGATGCCGACGATGCAGTGCTCGCGCAGCATGTCCATGGCGCGTTGCAGCAGGCGGATCGAGTCGAAGATCTTGAAGGCGATCAGCGGCTCCATCACGTTCAACTGCAGTTGGCCGCCTTCGGCTGCCATGGTCAGGGCCAGGTCGTTACCGATGACTTGGAACGCTACCTGGTTGACCGCTTCCGGGATGACCGGGTTGACCTTGCCGGGCATGATCGAGCTGCCTGGCTGGCGAGCCGGCAGGTTGATCTCGTTGATGCCGGTGCGTGGGCCGCTGGACAGCAGGCGCAGGTCGTTGCAGATCTTGGACAGCTTCACGGCAGTACGCTTGAGCATGCCGGAGAACAGTACGAAAGCGCCCATGTCGGAGGTGGCTTCGATCAGGTCGGCCGCCGGTACCAGCGGCTGACCGCTGATGGTGGCCAGGCGTTGTACGGCGAGGGCCTGGTAGCGCGGGTCGGCGTTGATGCCGGTACCGATCGCGGTTCCGCCCAGGTTCACTTCGGTCAGCAGCTCTGGCGCCAGGGTTTTCAGGCGGGCCAGGTCTTCACCCAGGGTGGTGGCGAACGCGCGGAATTCCTGGCCGAGGGTCATCGGCACGGCGTCTTGCAATTGTGTGCGGCCCATTTTCAGCACATGGCTGAACTCGGCGCCTTTGGCGGCGAACGCCTGGATCAGGCTGTCGAGGCTGGCCAGCAGCGCGTCATGGCCCAGCAGCAGACCCAGGCGGATCGCGGTCGGGTAGGCGTCGTTGGTCGACTGCGCCATGTTCACGTCGTTGTTGGGGTGCAGGTACTGGTATTCGCCCTTCTGGTGACCCATGGCCTCCAGCGCGATGTTGGCGATGACTTCGTTGGCATTCATGTTGGTTGAAGTGCCAGCGCCGCCTTGAATCATGTCCACCACGAACTCTTCGTGGAAATCGCCGCGGATCAGACGAGCACAGGCTTCGCTGATGGCAGCGTGCTTGGCTTCGCTGAGCTGGCCCAACTCGCGGTTGGCGTCAGCCGCTGCTTGCTTGACCATTGCCAGACCGACCACCAATTTCGGGTAATGCGAAATCGGAACGCCCGAGAGGCGGAAGTTATTCACCGCTCGCAGGGTCTGGATGCCGTAATACGCTTGAGCCGGTACTTCGAGTACGCCAAGCAGGTCTTTTTCGGTACGGAAAGATGCAGCAGAGGACATGACGGAAATCATCTCAATATGGACCCGGGACTGGCCGGAACGCTGCGAATGCTAGGCTTGTAGAACTTTTTGGGCCAATGCTGTTAAACACTGGCCTATGCACAAACGGCATAATGTGGATGTGACCCGGTTATCTTGGCGGGCGTGTGTGCCAAAATGGTGCATTCCGTGGGAGGCAGTGATGAACCTTGAGAGCAAGTGGTTGGAAGACTTCAGCGCCCTGGCGGCGACGCGTAGTTTTTCCCAGGCGGCTGAGCGGCGCTTTGTCACCCAGCCGGCGTTCAGTCGGCGTATCCGCAGCCTGGAAGCCGCGTTGGGGCTGACGCTGGTCAACCGTTCACGCACGCCGGTGGAGCTGACAGCGGCCGGGCAGTTGTTTCTGGTGACGGCGCGCACGGTGGTCGAACAGCTGGGCGAAGTGCTGCGCCATTTGCATCATCTGGAAGGCGGGCAGGGCGAAGTCATGCAAGTGGCGGCCGCCCACTCCCTGGCCTTGGGGTTCTTCCCACGCTGGATCGCGCAGTTGCGCAACGAAGGGCTGAACATTGCCACGCGGCTGGTGGCCACCAACGTCGGCGACGCCGTGCACGCCCTGCGCGAAGGCGGTTGCGACCTGATGCTGGCGTTCTATGACCCGGACGCGGCGATGCAAATGGACGCCGAGATTTTCCCGTCGCTGCACCTGGGTAACACCGAAATGCTCCCGGTGTGTGCCGCCGATGCCGATGGCAAGCCGCTGTTCGACCTGGAAGGCGAGGGCAGTGTGCCGCTGCTGGCCTACAGCGCCGGCGCGTTCCTGGGCCGCTCGGTGAATTTGCTGCTGCGCCAGCGGGCCCTGCGCTTTACGACCATTTACGAAACCGCCATGGCCGACAGCCTCAAGAGTATGGCGCTCGAAGGCCTGGGTATCGCCTGGGTACCGCAGTTGAGCGTACGTGCAGAGTTGGCACGGGGCGAACTGGTGGTGTGCGGCGGGCCGCAATGGCATGTGCCGCTGGAGATTCGCTTGTATCGCTGCGCGTTGGTGCGCAAGGCGAATGTGCGGTTGTTGTGGCGCAAGCTGGAAGGTGGGGCAGCGCAAGGAGATCGAGGTCTCGCTTGAATGAAATTGAGTGGTTTACTGCTCAATAGATCGTTTTTTATCATGTTTTGATCATTTTTCTGCTCAAAAAGTATTGTTCAATACGTGATCACTTGCCGGGATAAATATTGGCTAGAATACTGATCAGAGGTTTGTGTAAATCCATCTTTTGATCAGGAAACTGCACAAAATGCGAATGACGACGATGAGTGAGCAAGCTATCGCACAAACGATTGGCTCGCGCGTTGAAGCCTTGAGGGTGAAGAAGAACATCAATCAGGAAACGGTTGCCGAGGAGGCGGGTATTTCCCGCACGACGTTACGGCAGTTGATGGCGGGCAAGGGCACCTTGCTCAATCTGATTGCGGTATTGCGGGTGATCGGGGAACTGGATCGGTTGAGTTCTCTGGTCGAGGAGGTGCGTTCAAGCCCCATCCAGATGGCGAAAATGGCTGGGAAAAAACGTCAGCGCGCCTATACCACCCGCAAAGACTCATCCGAAACCACCTCTATACCGGGCCAGAAAAAGCGCCTTGTGCCCGACGCAGTCAAAAAGGACACCCGTTGGTGATTGCACAGATCTATTTATGGGGTTTATACGTCGGAGCGCTCAATTGGGACGAGACAACCCAGGTGGGCGAGTTCGAGTTTTCACCCGAGTTTGTCTCCACGGGGCTTGAGATCTCGCCCATTCACATGCCCGCCCGCGCCGAGTACACCTACGCATTCACCAACCTGAACCGGGAAACCTATAAGGCGCTTCCGGCGATTTTTGCCGACTCGCTTCCGGATGACTTCGGTAATGCCTTGATCAACGCATGGTTGGCGCAGCAGGGTCGCGACAAGCTTTCGTTCACGCCGGTGGATCGACTCCTCTACCAAGGTAATCGCGGCATGGGCGCGCTGGAATATCGGCCGGCCATGAACACTGAGGCCAATGAGGCCGAAACCATCGAGGTCGCGGCGTTGGCCCAGTTGGCTGGGGAGGTGCTCTCGGGGCGCCAAAGCCTGGAGGACCGGCTGACATCCAATGACCCTAGCGTGGACGACGCCGCGTTGCAGCGCTTGATCCAGGTGGGCACAAGTGCCGGTGGCGCTCGCGCAAAGGCGATCATTGCCATCAATCGCGAAGGGCATATCAGGTCAGGGCAGGTTCCAGCGCCCAAAGGCTATAGCTACTGGTTGCTCAAGTTCGATGTCGCAAAAAACACCGACGTGCTTGCCGATAGCCAGGGGTTTGGTCGCATTGAATATGCCTACCACCTGATGGCCAGGCAAGCCGGTGTGGTAATGGCTGAGTGCCGTCTGCTTGAAGAGGGGGGGCGTGCTCACTTCATGACCAAGCGATTCGACCGCACCGATGACGGCGACAAGATTCACACCGCGACGTTGTGCGCACTGGACCATGCCGACTACAAAAAACCGGGTGAGTACTCCTACGCCGAGGCCCTGAGCGTGTTCAGGGCGCTGAAACTGGGGCGCCGGGAGGCGGAGCAGTTTTTCAGGCGCATGGTGTTCAACGTTATCGCTCGAAACCAGGACGACCACACCAAGAACATCAGCTTTTTGCTGGACACTGACGGTACCTGGTATTTGTCGCCTGCCTATGACGTTACCTGGTCCTACATGCCTGGAAACTTCTGGGTCGACAGCCATCAGATGAGTATCAACGGTAAGCGCGACAATTTTGTGGTGGCTGACCTGCTCAGTGTGGGCAGCCAGATCAAAGGGCTGAAGGCCATGCAGATCATCCGTGAGGTGCATGAGGCGGTGGCGCAATGGCCTGTGATCGCTGCAGAAGTGGGGGTCTCGTCGGTCATGATTGATGCCATTGCCAAGACCCATCGAATGGACCTCGCGCCTGACTCTTAAGTCAATAAAACCGCCACTTTGCGCCGCTAGACAGATGGTCATCCCAGGGGCTGTTTATCTGGATTATTACGGTATACTGCGCGGCCTTCGGCCGGTCCAACCGGCCTTAATTCGTACACCAAGCCACGCCGGTCTCCCGCGTGGCTTGTTGTTTTTTGACGCGCCTGCGGGCGCCCAGAGAGAAGAGGCACGACGATGAGTGCATTGGTTGGCGTGATCATGGGCTCCAAGTCCGATTGGTCCACCCTTAGCCACACCGCCGATATGCTGGAAAAACTCGGCATTCCGTACGAAGTGAAGGTGGTCTCCGCCCACCGCACCCCGGATTTGCTGTTCCAGTATGCCGATGAAGCAGAATCCCGTGGCATCGAGGTGATCATCGCCGGTGCCGGCGGCGCGGCGCACTTGCCTGGCATGTGTGCGGCCAAGACTCACCTGCCCGTGCTTGGCGTGCCGGTGCAGTCGTCGATGCTCTCGGGCGTGGATTCGCTGTTGTCCATCGTGCAGATGCCGGCCGGCATCCCGGTGGCAACCCTGGCGATCGGCAAGGCCGGCGCGATCAACGCAGCCTTGCTGTCGGCCAGCATCCTGGGTGCCAAGCACCCGCAGTTTCATGCGGTGCTGAAAAAATTCCGTGCTGAGCAGACAGACAGCGTGCTGGACAATCCAGACCCACGCATCGCCTGAGGTTGTTATTGATGAAGATCGGTGTAATCGGTGGCGGCCAACTGGGCCGCATGCTGGCTTTGGCGGGTACGCCGCTGGGGATGAACTTCGCTTTCCTGGACCCGGCGCCGGACGCCTGCGCTGCGGCCCTGGGTGAACACCTACGCGCTGACTACAGCGACCCGGACCACCTGCGCCAACTGGCCGATGAAGTCGACCTTGTGACCTTCGAATTCGAAAGCGTCCCGGCTGAAACCGTGGCCTTCCTGTCGCAGTTCGTGCCGGTGTACCCGAGCGCCGAAGCCTTGCGCATCGCTCGCGACCGCTGGTTCGAAAAGAGCATGTTCAAGGACCTGGGCATTCCGACACCCGCCTTCGCCGATATCCAGTCCCAGGCCGACCTGGACGCCGCAGTCGCCAGCATCGGCCTGCCGGCGGTGTTGAAAACCCGCACCCTGGGTTACGACGGCAAGGGCCAGAAAGTCCTGCGCACCGCCGCCGATGTGGTCGGTACCTTTGCCGAGCTGGGCAGCGTCGCCTGCCTGCTGGAAGGCTTTGTGCCGTTCACCGGCGAAGTGTCGCTGATCGCCGTGCGGGCCCGTGATGGTGAAACCCGCTTCTACCCGTTGGTGCACAACACCCACGACAGCGGCATTCTCAAGCTTTCCGTGGCCAGCACCGACCACCCGCTGCAGGCCCTGGCCGAAGATTATTCCAGCCGCGTCCTCAAGCAACTGGATTATGTCGGCGTGATGGCGTTCGAGTTCTTTGAAGTCGACGGTGGCCTGAAGGCCAACGAAATCGCCCCGCGTGTGCACAACTCCGGGCACTGGACCACCGAAGGCGCCGAGTGCAGCCAGTTCGAAAACCACCTGCGGGCGGTGGCGGGCTTGCCGTTGGGCTCCACGGCCAAGATCGGCGAGAGTGCCATGCTCAACTTCATCGGTTCTGTGCCGCCAGTGGAGCGCGTGATGGCGATCAAGGATTGCCACGTGCATCACTACGGCAAGGCCTTCAAGGCCGGGCGCAAGGTCGGCCACGCCAACCTGCGTTGCAAGGACCGCGCGACGCTGCAGGCGCAGATCCTCAAGGTTGAAGCGCTGATCGCCGAACAATAAGCCTGGCCCTGGCGGGAACCATTGGGGTTCTGCGTCTCTCTGATTGCAGGATGCCAAAGCCTGACTAGGCTTTGGCATGACTCATACCAATCAGAGGGAAATGCCATGGGTATCATCGGAACCATCTTTATCGGCTTGATCGTCGGCCTCCTGGCGCGCTTCCTCAAGCCTGGCGACGACAGCATGGGCTGGATCATGACCATCCTGCTGGGTATCGCCGGTTCCCTGGCCGCGACCTACGGCGGTCAGGCCCTGGGGATCTACCAGGCAGGCCAGGGCGCAGGCTTCATCGGCGCGCTGGTAGGTGCCATCGTGTTGCTGGTGATCTACGGCCTGGTCAAAAAGAAGTAATCAGCCGACAAAGTCCTCTGCGCTGCGCAGGCGCAGAGGGCTAGAATGCTCGGCACTTGTATTTGCCGAGCCTCTCCATGCGCCGTCTTCTGTTAACGCTTCTTCTGCTGAGCTCTGGCCTGGCGCACGCTGGCGAACTGCCGGAAACCGACTGGCTCGACCTGATGCCGCTGTCGGATCAGAAAGCCCTCGAGGCCATGCCCGAGATCGACCACAACTCCCCCGAAGCCCAAGGCACGTTCACCGAAAAGGGTGGCTTGAAGCAGAGCAAAGGTTTGCCTGCGGTGATGTATTCCACCAAGACGGTGGCGGCGATGAACGGCAAGAATATCCGCATTGGTGGCTACCCGGTGCCGCTTGAAACGGACGCCAAGGGCCGCAGCACGCTGTTCTTCCTGGTGCCTTACCCGGGCGCCTGCATACACGTGCCGCCACCGCCGCCTAACCAACTGGTGCTGGTGCGCTATCCCAAGGGGCTGAAGCTGGATGATATCTACACGCCGCTGTGGGTCACGGGCACGTTGAAGGTGGAGAAGGTCAATAACGACTTGGCGGATGCCGCGTATGCGCTGGAGGCCGGGAAGGTTCGGGTGGTGCAGGAGTCTGATCTCTAAAGCCCAAAGCATAACCCCTGTGGGAGCTGGCTTGCCTGCGATAGCAGCGCCTCGGTGTTCCTGACACATCGAGTTGTCTGCATCGCAGGCAAGCCAGCTCCCACATTGGGTTGGGTTTACAAGGCCAGGGCCGTGATGCTCACGCCCAAGGTGTGGCTTTCGCCGGGCGCCAGGTTCACCACATCATCCAGCACATTCGCTGTCTCGATGCACAACATACCCTGCCAGCCGTCATCGGCCATATCGTCGAAAGCCTTGGCGCGTTCGGTCCAGGGGTTCCAGACCACGGTGGATTTGGAGCCTTCGCTGGTGAGCTGGATACGGCGCTGCCAGTCGCTATCAACGATATTCAACTGTGCAGGCGTATTCAGGTAAATGCGGTCTGTCTCGGCGCGAAAGTGCAGCAGCCCGGCTTGCTGCTTCTCGGCCCACCCATCGGCGGTATCGATGTAATCCACGCCATCCAGGCCCTCGACCTGCACCTTGCGCACATCGCTCACGGCGAAGTAGGTGTGCAATGCCTGGCTGAGGGTCACGGTGTCGGTGCCACGGTTGTGACTGGTCAGGCGGATATGCAGGTGATCGTCCAGCAGCAGGCTCAGCGTCAGGTCTACCTGATGGGGCCAGCCTGGAAAGCCGCCCGCCGGCACCGGCAATACCAGGTCCACTCGCAGCGTCTGGCCGTCGAGTTCGGTGGTGGCCAGCTCCCAACGCGCGGTGCGCACAAAACCGTGGGCGCCGGCAGGCTGATCGCTCTGGCGCATGGCTCTGACGCTTTGCGGGTTGCGGTCGAACACCCCAAACCACGGCCAGCACACCGGTACGCCGGTACGAATGCCTTTGCCCTGCTTGAACACGGCCTCAGGGTTCGGCCAGATCAGCGGCTGTTCGCCCTCGCGCTGGTAACTGAAGATATGCGCACCCTGTTGGGCCACCATCAGCTCGGCACCGTTGTGGCGGATGCGCCAGCAGTCCAGCTCGTCGATTTTTACCGTCTCAACGTGGGGCGTAGGCATGACAAAGCTCTCTTAATGGCAGGCAATGGGGCAATTGACCGTTAAAACCCGGCGAGGTTTAACGCGCCCGTGACGGTACCGAACGCGTGCGGCCGCTGCCATCGATGGCGACGAACACAAATACGGCTTCGGTCACCTTGCGCCATTCGCTGGACAACGGATCGTCGCTCCACACTTCGACCATCATCTGGATCGAGCTGCGGCCGATTTCCAGGGCCTGGGTATAGAAGGAAAGCTGCGCACCCACGGCCACCGGCACCAGGAACGCCATGCGATCAATCGCCACGGTGGCCACGCGCCCACCGGCGACCTTGCTGGCCATTGCCGTGCCCGCCAGGTCCATCTGCGCGACCAACCAGCCGCCGAAGATATCGCCAAAGCCGTTGGTTTCACGCGGAAGCGCGGTGATTTGCAGGGCGAGATCGCCTTGCGGGATAGGATCTTCTTGTTCGAGTTCGATCATGCCGGGGGTGCCTCTGACCCGTGACTCTTGGACTATGTAATCGGTGAATAGCCGTCTTGGAAAAACGATTCAGCCCCGAACATACTACGTTCGTCACGTTTTTCGAAAGGCGCCTTGAGGGAAACTCTGCGAAATCGGCTGGCCGGTGCCAACGACGGTTTCGCGCAACTTCCACGCAATAGACAGGTGCAGGGCTGGGAGTATATCGGTCGATAGCCTGCGCGACGACCATCTGCTCCTGATTTTGTGCATCTATATAGACGAGTTTCCAGGCGTCAAAAAATTGGCCAAAACGGTCATTCAAGTTGAGGGGTTTGACCATTGTTTCTTTTTAGCGCTGGCCGTCAGTATCTGATGGCGTTTTCGGCCCCCCATAACAATTCGGAAAGGGAATAAGGCGCTTCGCAAGTGGGGATGCTTGCGAGGTGGCGCTGATGCGGCGCAAGGGTTTGGACTGTGCTTTTCCGGGCAATTTGCTATCGTGCCGGACCTGCCAGGCGCAAACCCACGCTGTTGCGGATTCCTGATCTGACTAATAAGAGAAGCCTTGCCATGACCACAGTGCCTTCAAGCATTGCGCCGCCCGCACGACCGCTTAACCGCAACGACTACAAAACCCTGTCGCTGTCTGCCCTGGGTGGGGCGCTGGAGTTCTACGACTTCATCATCTTCGTGTTTTTCGCCACCGTGGTTGGGAAGCTGTTCTTCCCCGTCGACATGCCCGAATGGCTGCGCATGATGCAGACCTTCGGCATCTTCGCCGCAGGCTACCTGGCCCGCCCCTTGGGCGGCATCATCATGGCGCACTTCGGTGACCTGCTGGGCCGCAAGAAGATGTTCACCCTGAGCATCTTCATGATGGCCGTGCCGACCCTGATCATGGGCCTGCTGCCGACCTATGCACAGATCGGCCTGTGGGCGCCGCTGCTGCTGCTGTTGATGCGCATCATCCAGGGCGCAGCGATTGGCGGCGAAGTACCGGGCGCCTGGGTGTTCGTCTCCGAGCACGTGCCGCCGCGCCACATCGGCTACGCCTGCGGCACCCTGACCAGCGGCCTCACCGCCGGTATTCTGCTGGGCTCGTTGGTGGCTACCGCCATCAATAGCGCCTATACACCGGAACAGGTCTCTGATTACGCCTGGCGGATTCCTTTCCTGCTCGGCGGCGTATTCGGCCTGCTGTCGGTGTACCTGCGTCGTTGGCTGCATGAAACCCCGATCTTCGCCGAGATGCAGCAACGCAAGAGCCTGGCCGCTGAACTGCCCTTGCGCGCCGTGTTGCGCGATCACCGTGGCGCCATTGTGCTGTCGATGCTGCTGACCTGGCTATTGTCGGCCGGCGTGGTGGTAGTCATCCTGATGACCCCGACCGTGCTGCAAACTATCTATCACTTCAGCCCCACGGTGGCACTGCAGGCCAACAGCCTGGCCATCGTGACCTTGAGCCTGGGTTGCATCGCCGCAGGTGCGCTGGCCGACCGTTTTGGCGCCGGCCGCGTGCTGGTCACCGGTTGCGCACTGCTGCTGGCGACTTCCTGGACGCTGTATCACAGCCTGATGGCGCATCCCGACTGGCTGTTCCCCTTGTATGCCCTGACCGGCCTGTTTGTCGGCACCATCGGCGTAGTGCCCTACGTGATGGTCAAAGCCTTCCCGCCGGTGGTGCGCTTCAGCGGCCTGTCGTTCTCCTACAACGTTGCTTATGCCGTGTTCGGCGGATTGACGCCCTTGGCGGTGTCGCTGCTGATGAAGGAGAGCCCGATGGGCCCGGCTTATTACGTAGCCGTGCTATGCGTGATGGGGATGCTGGTAGGCGGGTATCTGTGGAAACGCGGTCGCTGAAGCCTGCACATTCAGATAGTGGCCTTTCATCTAATTGTCATATTTCAGACATAGAGTGTTCACACGGCCTGCCGATACTTGGCCCCGATCCAATTATCCCTATCTGCTAGGAGCAAGGCATGAAACTGAAACGTTTGATGGCGGCAATGACTTTTGTCGCTGCTGGCGTTGCGACCGCCAACGCGGTGGCCGCTGGTGTTGATCCGGCAATCCCGGCTTACGTCAAGACCACTGGTGTGTCGGGTAACCTGTCCAGCGTCGGTTCCGATACCCTGGCTAACCTGATGACCCTGTGGGCCGAGGGTTACAAAAAGGAATACCCGAACGTCAACATCCAGATTCAAGCTGCCGGCTCTGCCACGGCGCCACCTGCGTTGACTGAAGGCACCTCCAACCTGGGCCCGATGAGCCGCAAGATGAAGGACACGGAACTTGCGGCCTTCGAGCAGAAGTACGGCTACAAGCCAACCGCTATCCCGGTTGCCGTGGATGCCTTGGCGGTGTTTGTGCACAAGGACAACCCGATCCAGCACCTGACCATGGAACAGGTCGATGCGATCTTCTCGTCGACGCGTCTGTGCGGCGCCAAGGCTGATGTGAAAACCTGGGGCGACCTGGGCGTGACCGGCGACCTGGCCAACAAGCCAGTGCAACTGTTCGGGCGTAACTCGGTATCCGGCACCTACGGCTACTTCAAGGAAGAAGCCCTGTGCAAAGGCGACTACAAGCCAAACGTGAACGAACAACCGGGCTCGGCTTCGGTTGTGCAGTCGATCAGCTCCTCGCTGAACGGCATCGGTTACTCGGGCATCGGCTACAAGACCGCCAGCGTGAAGACCGTGCCACTGGCCAAGAAAGGCAGCACTGACTACATCGAAGACTCCGAAGAAAACGCCCTGAACGGCAAGTATCCGCTGTCGCGTTTCCTCTACGTGTACGTCAACAAAGCCCCGAATAAGCCACTGGCGCCGCTGGAAGCTGAGTTCGTGAAACTGGTGCTGTCCAAGCAGGGCCAGGAAGTCGTGGTCAAAGACGGCTACATCCCACTGCCAGCCAAAGTCGCCGCCAAGGCCCTGGCTGACCTGGGTTTGAAAGAAGGCAACTAAGCCTGCGATACCTGATGTAGACGCATGCTTTTTTGTGGGAGCGGGCTTGCCCGCGATGCTGGCGACGCGGTTTAGCGTTGAAATCGTGTTGATGCCATCGCGGGCAAGCCCGCTCCCACATAAGCAGTCTGCATCCCTAATTTTTTATCCGCTGCCAGCCCTGCTTCGCGGCGGATTTGTTGCGTCACTGCACTGTCATCTTTCTGTCATACAGGATCGCTAGGGTGTGCGCATGAATGATCTGGCCAATTCCACCATGACGACGACTTCCCCTCCCAAGCGCATTGATTTCAATACGCCTGAGCTGCAACGCAAGCGCCGCATTCGCGCGCTCAAGGATCGCTTCACCCGTTGGTATGTGCTGGTCGGCGGCCTCGCCGTGCTGGCTGCCATTACCCTGATCTTCTTCTTCCTCGCCTACGTGGTCGCGCCCCTGTTCCAGGGCGCCTCGTTGACCAAGGAAGACGCGTTGACGCCCGCCTGGATGCAAGACGCCGGCAAGCCGTTGATGATTTCCCTCGAAGAACAGAACCAAGTCGCCATGCGGGTTTCCGACAAGGGCCAGGCGCTGTTCTTTGCCGTGGACACCGGTGCCGAGCTCAAGCGTGTCGACCTGCCGATTCCCGCCGGTACCAGCGTTGCTTCCATTGGTGAAGACCAGCCGGGCAGCCCGCTGGTGATCCTCGGCTTGTCCAATGGCCAGTCCCTGGTGTTCCGCCACACCTATAAGGTGTCGTACCCGGACGGCAAGAAAACCATCACCCCGGCAATCGAATACCCCTACGGCGAAACGCCGATCGTGCTGGATGACGCCGGTCGCGCTCTGGAACACGTCGCGCTCAACGCCACCGACACCTCGCTGGTGGTGGCAGGTTCCGCTGGTTCGCACTTGAACGTGCTGACCCTGAGCCGCGAAGAAAACATGATGACCGGTGAAGTCACCAGCGAGCAGAAGCGTGTCGAGCTGCCGCAGATGACCGAGCCGGTGAAGGCGATCTTCATCGACCCACGCCAGCAGTGGCTTTACGTGATCAACGGCCGTGCCCTGGCCGACGTGTTCAGCCTGCGCGACAAGAGCCTCAACGGTCGCTACAAACTGCTGGAAGACGCCGACACGGAAATCACCGCCAGCACCCAGTTGGTTGGTGGTATCTCGCTGATCCTGGGTAACTCCAAAGGCGGCCTGGCCCAGTGGTTCATGGCCCGAGATGCGGATGGCGAACAGCGCCTGAAACAGATCCGCACCTTCCAGATGGGCACTGCGCCCATCGTCGAAATCAGCGCTGAAGAGCGCCGCAAAGGCTTCACCGCCCTGGATGCTGCTGGCCAGTTCGGCGTGTTCCACAGCACCGCCCACCGCACCTTGCTGGTGGACCCGGTGGTCGACGGCCAGGGCCTGTTCGGCATGTCGCCACGGGCCAACCGTGTGATCGTCGAGGCGGGTGGCAAGCTGCAACCGTTGCTGCTCGACAACCCGCACCCGGAAGTGTCGTGGAGCGCGTTGTGGAGCAAGGTCTGGTACGAGAACTACGACGAGCCTAAATACGTCTGGCAATCTACGGCCGCCAACACTGACTTCGAACCCAAGATGAGCCTGGCTCCGTTGACCTTCGGTACCTTGAAGGCTGCGTTCTACGCCATGCTGCTGGCGGCGCCACTGGCGGTTGCTGCAGCGATCTACACCGCTTACTTCATGGCACCGAGCCTGCGCCGCAAGGTCAAGCCGGTGATCGAGCTGATGGAAGCCATGCCGACGGTGATCCTCGGCTTCTTCGCCGGCCTGTTCCTGGCGCCGTATGTGGAAGGGCACCTGCCGGGCATTTTCAGCCTGTTGATGCTGTTGCCGATTGGCATCCTGGTCGCCGGCTTTGTCTTCAGCCGTTTGCCTGAGTCGATCCGCCTGCGTGTTCCCGATGGGTGGGAAAGCGCGATTCTCATCCCGGTGATCCTGTTCGTGGGCTGGCTCTCGCTGTACATGAGCCCGTACCTGGAAACCTGGTTCTTCGGCGGTGACATGCGCATGTGGATCTCCCACGATCTGGGCATTACCTACGACCAGCGCAACGCGTTGGTGGTCGGCCTGGCCATGGGTTTTGCGGTGATCCCGAACATCTACTCCATCGCCGAAGACGCCGTGTTCAGCGTGCCGCGCGGCCTGACCCTGGGCTCCCTGGCCCTGGGTGCCACGCCGTGGCAGACCATGACCCGCGTGGTCATCCTCACTGCCAGCCCGGGCATCTTCTCGGCGCTGATGATCGGTATGGGCCGCGCCGTGGGCGAGACCATGATCGTGCTGATGGCCACCGGCAACACCCCGGTGATGGAGATGAACCTGTTCGAGGGCCTGCGCACCCTGGCGGCCAACGTTGCGGTGGAGATGCCCGAGTCGGAAGTGGGCGGCAGTCATTACCGCGTGCTGTTCCTCTCGGCGCTGGTGCTGCTGTTATTCACCTTCATCATGAACACCCTCGCCGAGCTGATTCGTCAGCGTCTGCGCAAGAAATACTCGTCGCTTTAAGAAAGGTAGAAGTCTGTGAAACAGAACTCCCTGAATGGATGGTTCAAGAGCGGCGCCCCCGGCGTCTGGATCAGCGGTGGCGCGGTGTCCATCGCGGTCATCATGACCATTGGTTTGCTGGCTGTGATTGCGGTGCGGGGCCTGGGCCATTTCTGGCCGGCCGACCTGATCCAGGCCAACTACAACGTGCCAGGCCAGGCCAACCACATCGTGATCGGCGAAGTGGTGCAGAAAGAAGAAGTGCCGCGTGAGCGCCTGAAAAGCGCGGGCCTGCCGGTGCCGGACCAAGGCCCGGAATTCATGACCCGTGAGCTGATCAAGGTCGGCAACCGCGACCTGAACGGCAACGATTTCACCTGGATCGTCGGCGAGTGGCTGAAGGACCAGACCAAGCCTGCGAACCTGATGGCCATCGAG
Organism: Pseudomonas sp. B2021; assembly: GCF_018135665.1. Classification (NCBI taxonomy): domain Bacteria; kingdom Pseudomonadati; phylum Pseudomonadota; class Gammaproteobacteria; order Pseudomonadales; family Pseudomonadaceae; genus Pseudomonas; species Pseudomonas sp. B2021. Next base: position 51,047 of record NZ_SMOF01000001.1, on the reverse strand, counting down.
CGTCGTGAGTGGGGCAACTTCTACGGCACCCTGGTCAACGTCAAGCAGGATGGCAAGGTTATCGCTGAAGGCGAAGCTGCGTGGCCGGAACTGCAGGCGCGTGTCGAGCGTGTGAACAAGCTCGCCGCTCAGCTCAAGACCTTGGAAAAATCCGATATCGGCGCGATCAACGCCGGGCTGGAGCGCATCCGCCTGCACGGTCGCAAACTGGAACTGGAAGGCAAGCTCGACGCAGCCGCCCAGGCCGACATGGACGCCGACCGCGCTGAGCTGAACGCCCGCTACCAAGACATCGAAGCGCGCCTGGCCGACCTGCACGCACAGTTCAACCGCGACGCCCTCACCGCACGTGACGGCAACGGTAAGGAAGTGGAAATCGGTATCGGCAAAGTGGTGCACGCCTACCAGCCGAACGCCATGGGCACCATGACCAAAATCGGCTTCTACTTCAGCAAGGTCTGGGAATTCCTCAGTGATGACCCACGGGAAGCCAACACCGAAGGCGGGATCTTCCCGGCCATCTTCGGCACCGTGATGATGACCCTGATCATGGCAATGATCGTGACCCCGTTTGGCGTACTGGCCGCGGTGTACCTGCGTGAATACGCCAAGCAGAACACCTTGACCCGCATCATCCGCATCGCCGTGAACAACCTGGCCGGTGTACCGGCTATCGTCTACGGCGTTTTCGGCCTGGGCTTCTTCGTGTATGTATTGGGGGGCTCGGTCGACCGTCTGTTCTTCGCTGAAGCCCTGCCGGCGCCGACCTTCGGTACGCCGGGGCTGCTCTGGGCCTCGCTGACCCTGGCCCTGCTGGCGGTGCCGGTGGTGATCGTGGCCACCGAAGAAGGCTTGGCGCGCATTCCCCGCACTGTGCGTGAAGGCTCCCTGGCACTCGGCGCGACCAAGGCGGAAACGCTGTGGAAGATCGTGCTGCCGATGGCCAGCCCGGCAATGATGACCGGCATGATCCTCGCCGTGGCGCGTGCCGCCGGTGAGGTGGCACCACTGATGTTGGTGGGTGTAGTGAAGCTGGCGCCGTCGCTGCCGCTGGACGGTAACTATCCGTACCTGCACCTGGACCAGAAGATCATGCACCTGGGCTTCCATATCTATGACGTCGGCTTCCAGAGCCCCAACGTCGAAGCCGCACGGCCGTTGGTGTACGCCACTGCCTTGCTGCTGGTACTGGTGATCGCCACGCTCAACCTGTCGGCGGTGTGGATTCGTAACCACCTGCGCGAGAAGTACAAGGCGTTGGACAGTTAATGCGATCCAATGTGGGAGCTGGCTTGCCTGCGATGCAGACGACGCGGTGTATCAGTAAGACCGCAGTGATGCCATCGAAGGCAAGCCAGCTCCCACAGGCACAGAATTTGAGTAAGCCGCCCCGGCGGTTCAACGAAATGAATTGGTAGCACAGGGAGCATCCCATGCAACACGAAACCCAATCCCACGGCATCAACATGTCTGCCCTGGGTCGCGACAAGCAGAGCCTGAGCCTGGCCCAGGAAACCGTGGCCATCGAAGTCCCTGGCCTGAGCCTGTACTACGGCGACAAGCAGGCGTTGTTCGACGTCAGCATGAACATCCCCAAGCAACGCGTGACCGCCTTCATCGGCCCGTCGGGCTGCGGCAAGTCCACGCTGCTGCGAACCTTCAACCGCATGAATGACCTGGTGGACGGTTGCCGTGTAGAAGGTGCGATCAACCTCTACGGCACCAATATCTACCGCAAGGGCGAAGACGTGGCCGAGCTGCGTCGCCGCGTGGGCATGGTGTTCCAGAAGCCCAACCCGTTCCCCAAGACCATCTACGAAAACGTGGTCTACGGCCTGCGTATCCAGGGCATCAACAAGAAACGCATCCTCGACGAAGCGGTTGAATGGGCGCTCAAGGGCGCGGCATTGTGGGACGAGGTCAAGGACCGCCTGCACGAATCGGCACTCGGCTTGTCCGGCGGCCAGCAGCAGCGTCTGGTGATCGCCCGTACCATCGCCGTAGAGCCGGAAGTGTTGCTGCTCGACGAACCGTGCTCGGCCCTCGACCCGATCTCCACCCTGAAAGTCGAAGAGCTGATCTACGAGCTCAAGTCCAAGTTCACCATCGTCATCGTCACCCACAACATGCAACAGGCGGCGCGGGTTTCCGACTACACCGCGTTCATGTACATGGGCAAGCTGGTGGAGTTCGGTGATACCGACACCCTGTTCACCAATCCGGCGAAGAAGCAGACCGAAGACTACATCACCGGTCGCTACGGCTAGGAAGCTGTGGTTCTGATTGCACTGACGCTGCGGTTCTCCGCACCTTACCGGACGCTCCAAGGACGCCAACATGATTAGCAAAGAAGGCCTTACCCACCACATCTCCGCGCAGTTCAATGCCGAGCTTGAGGAAGTGCGCAGCCACCTCCTGGCGATGGGCGGGCTGGTGGAGAAGCAAGTCAACGATGCGGTCACCGCGCTGATCGAGGCCGACTCGGGCCTGGCCCAGCAGGTGCGTGAGATTGATGAGCAGATCAACCAGATGGAACGCAATATCGACGAAGAGTGCCTGCGCATTCTCGCCCGTCGCCAGCCGGCGGCCTCGGACCTGCGTTTGATCATCAGCATTTCCAAGTCGGTGATCGACCTGGAGCGCATCGGTGACGAAGCCACCAAGATTGCCCGCCGCGCCATCCAGCTGTGCGAGGAGGGTGAAGCCCCTCGTGGCTACGTGGAAGTGCGCCATATCGGCGATCAGGTGCGCAACATGGTGCGTGATGCCCTCGACGCCTTCGCTCGCTTTGACGCCGAACTGGCGTTGTCTGTGGCCCAGTACGACAAAATCATCGACCGCGAATACAAGACTGCGCTGCGCGAGTTGGCCACTTACATGATGGAAGACCCGCGCTCGATCTCGCGAGTCTTGAACATCATTTGGGTGCTGCGTTCCCTGGAGCGTATCGGCGACCATGCGCGCAATATCTCGGAACTGGTGATTTATCTGGTGCGCGGCACCGACGTGCGGCACATGGGCCTCAAGCGCATGAAAGCCGAAGTTGAAGGCACTGCTGATCTAATCCCTAATGTTTCGGGCGAATCTGACGATAAGTAAGGTTGCCCGAGAAATTAACGCCCGGCCTCTGGCCGGGCGTTTTCGTTTGTGGCATCTGAATTTTTTGCACAGCAGGCGCCATAAAGTCCTTCTGTGACCCGCGAGTTTTGGCAAAATGCCATCAGTCAGGCGTTTTGCAGACGTTTTTATAGGATGAAGGGTCGATGAGTAAAGTCAGTGTGTTGGTGGTGGATGACGCCTCGTTTATTCGCGACCTGGTGAAGAAGTGCCTGCGCAATTACTTCCCTGGGATCAAGATCGAAGATGCGGTGAACGGCAAAAAGGCGCAATCCATCCTGATGCGCGAAACCTTCGACCTGGTGCTGTGTGACTGGGAAATGCCGGAAATGTCCGGCCTTGAGCTGTTGACCTGGTGCCGCGAGCAAGCCCACCTGAAGGCCATGCCGTTCGTGATGGTGACTAGTCGTGGCGACAAGGAAAACGTGGTGCAGGCCATCCAGGCAGGCGTTTCCGGCTACGTCAGCAAGCCGTTCACCAACGAGCAGTTGCTCAACAAGGTCAAGCAGGCCCTGCACAAGATCGGTCGCCTCGATGCACTGATTGCCAGCGCGCCGACCAAGATGAACTCAGCCTTCGGCAACGACTCCCTGAGCGCCCTGACCGGCGGCAAACCCGAAGCGGTCAAGCCGGCCCCGGTGGCGGCGCCCAGCAAAGGCCTGCTCAACACCCCGCCCGTCAAGGCCCCCGCGGCAGCGGCGCCGGCTGGCAGTCGCGGTCAGGGCCAGTTGCGCCTCGCAAGCGGCACTCAGCAATGCGTGATCAAGGCCCTGAGCATCAAGGAGGCGTTGCTGGTGGTAAAGCGTGGCGAGGTCCTGCCTCAGGTACTGGAAAGCGCCGTGCTCGACCTTGAGCAGGGCGACAACGCCGAAGTCGCACGGCTCAACGGCTACCTGCACGCCATCGTCGCCTACGAGCCCAAGCCCGACAGCGACTGGTTGCAACTGACCTTCCGCTTTATCGACCAGGATGCGCAGAAGCTGGATTACATTTCCCGCCTGATCGCCCGTGGCACGGCGCAGAAGCATTTCGTGCCGGGTGCGTGACCCTTCAAGGCGACGCTTGGTCCATGTGGGAGCGGGCTTGCCCGCGATAGCAATCTATCAGTCAACGATGCGCTGGCTGACCCACCGCTATCGCGGGCAAGCCCGCTCCCACACACAGCACTGCGCCTGCAGTCAGTCCAGCAGCAGCACCTTGGCCAGTACGATCTTCGGCCCTTTCATCTTCTTGATGATGATCCGCAAGCCTTCCACTTCCAGCACTTCCTCTTCTTCCGGCACGCGCTTGAGCGTGTCGTAGATCAGGCCGGCCAGGGTTTCGGCTTCGATGTGGTCCAGGTCGACGCCCAACAGGCGCTCCACCTTGAACAACGGCGTGTCGCCACGCACCAGCAGTTTGCCGGGCTGGTAGGCGAGGATGCCGCGCTCGGCCTTGCGGTGTTCGTCCTGGATATCGCCCACCAGCACTTCCAGTACGTCTTCCATGGTCAGGTAGCCGATGATCTTGCCGTCGGCTTCTTCCACCAGGGCGAAGTGCGCGCCGCCTTTGCGGAACTGCTCCAGCAGTTGCGACAACGGCATATGCCGCGATACGCGTTCCAGCGGGCGGGTCAATTCGGCCAGGTTGAACGATTCGGGGATATGGTCCAGGGCCGCCAGCTCCAGCAGCAAATCCTTGATGTGCAACAAGCCGACAAACTCGTTGCGCACCGCGTCATACACCGGGTAACGGCTGAATTTGTGACGACGGAACAGCGCGAGGATTTCCTTGAGCGGGGCGTTGAAATCCAGGGTCACCAGGTCTTCCCGGGAGTTGGCCCAGTCCACCACTTCCAGCTCGCCCATTTCCACGGCGGAGGCCAGTACGCGCATGCCTTGGTCGCTGGGGTCCTGGCCACGGCTGGAGTGCAGGATCAGCTTGAGTTCTTCGCGGCTGTAATGGTGCTCATGGTGCGGGCCAGGCTCGCCTTGGCCAGCGATGCGCAAAATGGCGTTGGCACTGGCGTTGAGCAGGTAGATGGCCGGGTACATCGCCCAGTAGAACAGGTACAGCGGCACGGCCGTCCACAGCGACAGCAGCTCGGGTTTGCGGATCGCCCAGGACTTGGGGGCCAGTTCGCCGACCACGATGTGCAGGTAGGAAATCACGAAGAAGGCGGCAAAGAACGACACGCCCTTGATCACTTCCGGCGACTGCACGCCGACCGCGCCCAGCATCGGCTCGAGGATGTGCGCAAAGGCCGGTTCACCGACCCAGCCCAGGCCCAGGGACGCCAGGGTGATACCCAGCTGGCAGGCCGACAGGTAGGCGTCGAGCTGGCTGTGCACGGTACGCAGGATCTGCCCGCGCCAGCCGTTCTTATGGGCGATGGCCTCGACGCGGGTGGCGCGCAGTTTGACCATGGCAAATTCCGCCGCAACGAAGAAGCCGTTGAGCAGTACCAGGATCAGTGCAAAAAGAATCATGCCGAAATCGGCGAAGAGTGTAGCCAGGGTAATGCCAGGGGAAGGGTCCATGATGGGGTTTTGCAGGTTCCGTGTGTTCAATAAGGGGTGACAGGTGGGCCTGAAAGGCAGGCACAAGTCGGCCAATGTAGCGGCTGACGGGGCGCTTGCCTAGTGCCCGCTGCCGGGCGGGGCTGCAAAGTCGTGTCGCAGAGCCAGCTCCCACATTAGGCCGTGCTCACTTCAACTTAATTATCGGCCTCGACCGCTCGCTCACGGGTCACCTGCGCCGGCGGAAAATGGCAGGTAAAGGTACTGCCATGTCCCAGCACGCTGCTGATTTCCAGGCGGGCCCGATGGCGCAGCAGTACATGCTTGACGATGGCCAGGCCCAGACCGGTGCCGCCGGTGTTGGAGTTGCGGCTGGAGTCGACACGGTAGAAGCGTTCGGTCAGGCGCGGCAGGTGCTTGGCGTCGATACCGATACCCGAGTCCTGCACACTCAGGTGCGCGCCGTGCTCGTCGGCCCACCAGCGAATGCGGATATTGCCCTTGTCCTGGGTGTACTTCACCGCATTGAACACCAAGTTGGAGAAGGCGCTGCGCAATTCGCCTTCGCTGCCCTTGAGCAATACGGTTGGGTCGGCCTCCAGCGTGATCTGCTGCCCGCGTTCGCCCGAGAGGGCCTGGGCATCGTTCTTGATCGTCTGCAACAGGCTCTGCACAGCCACGGGGTGGTTGTCCGAGGGGTAGTCCGTGGCTTCAAGCTTGGCCAGCAACAGCAGGTCGTTGAGCAGGGTCTGCATGCGTGAGCCTTGCTGCTGCATCTGTTGCAGGGCGCGGCTCCAGCGCGGGTTGATCTCGTCGACATTGTCCAGCAGCGTCTCCAGGTAGCCGCAGATCACCGTCAGCGGTGTGCGAAGCTCGTGGGAGACGTTGGCGACGAAGTCTTTACGCATCTGTTCCAACTGATGGATACGGGTCACATCACGCACCAGCATCAAGTGTTCGTTGTTGCCGTAGCGCGTCAGGTACAACTGGATGCGAACGCGGTCGTTGGTAGGCGAGGGAATTTCCAGGGCTTCTTCGTAGTTGTCCTGCTCGAAGTATTCCTTGAAGCGCGGGTGGCGCACCAGGTTGGTCACCGGCTGGCCGCTGTCCTGGGGCGTCTTGAGGCCCAGCAGGGTCTCGGCGGCACGGTTCCACCATTCCAGGTTGCCGTCGCTGTCGAGCATGATCACCGCGTCCTTGAGCGCGGCGGTGGACTCCTGCACCCGGTCGATCACCGCTTGCAGCCGCCCGCGTACCCGTTGGTCGCGGCGTTGCAGGTGGTAGATGCTGTCGAACACCTCGCCCCACAGGCCGTAGCCATCGGGCGGTGCTTCATCGGGTTTGTGCTGGCGCAGCCATTCATGCAAGCGCAGCAACTGCTTGAGGGTCCAGCCCAGGTACAAGGCAATGCCCGCGGCCAGGCTCCAGCCGTAGTAGCCGCTGACCAGCCCCACCAACAGGCAGCCGGTGACCAGCAAGAGCATGTGGCGGATCAGGGTGCCATGCCAGTTTTGATTCACTTGAACATGCGTCCTTGTCAGCTGTTTAAGTCAGGCTATTGATTCACGAAACGGCTGGCTCAGCCTTTGGTAGAAAATCGATAGCCGGTGCCGCGCACGGTTTGTACCAGATTCTCGTACGCATCGCCCAAGGCTTTGCGCAGGCGGCGGATATGCACATCCACCGTGCGCTCTTCCACATAGACGTTGCCGCCCCACACCTGGTCGAGCAGTTGGCCACGGGTGTAGGCGCGCTCCTGGTGGGTCATGAAGAATTGCAGCAGGCGGTATTCGGTCGGCCCCATTTCCGCAGGCTTGCCGTCGATGGTCACGCGGTGGCTGATCGGGTCCAGGATCAAGCCGTCGACTTCGATAGGCGCTTCGCCATCGGTCGGGCCGGCACGGCGCAGCACGGCTTTGAGGCGTGCCACCAGTTCCCGTGGGGAAAACGGCTTGGTGATGTAGTCATCGGCGCCGACTTCCAGGCCCTGGATCTTGTTGTCCTCTTCGCCCTTGGCGGTGAGCATGATGATCGGGATATCCCCGGTCAGCTCGTCACGCTTGAGACGGCGGGCCAACTCGATGCCCGAGGTGCCGGGCAGCATCCAGTCGAGCAGAATCAGGTCCGGCTTGCGGTCGACGATAATGGCGTGGGCCTGCTGGGAGTTCTCCGCCTCCAGGCAGTCATAGCCGGCCATTTCCAACGCGACGGCGATCATTTCGCGAATGGGCGCTTCGTCGTCAACGATCAGAATGCTCCTGCCAACCATGCTCAATCCTCTTGTCATTTAACTGTCTTGCGCCGCATTAGATAACGGAATTATTGCAGTCGTGTGACAGTAATTTAGTCGCTTGGGCAATTAACGGCACTCTGGACTACCCTTTGGGTCCGAATCCTGACAACCACAAAAGGAAGGTTCCGATGACTTACAGCACTGTTTCCTGGAAAGCCCTGCTGGTATCTGCGGTGTTGACGCTGCCAGGCCTGGCGTTTGCGGCAGAGCCGGCGATGACCAAAGACGGGATGTTGGTGGATCACAAGGGGATGACGCTCTACACCTTCGACAAGGACGCTGATGGCAAATCAGTGTGCAAGGACCAGTGCGCGACCAACTGGCCACCGCTGAAAGCAGAATCCACCGACACCAAGACCGGCGATTGGACGGTGATCACCCGCGACGACCAGACCAGCCAGTGGGCCTACAAAGGCAAGCCTGTCTATACCTACAAGGACGACAAGAAAGCCGGTGACAAGACCGGTGATGGGAAGGGTAGCGTCTGGCACATCATCAAGCCTTAAGTCTGCGGCGCTGCTGAATCCATCGGGGGGCAAGCCTCTCCCAATTTTTTGATCTGCGAATACAGTCAAAATGTGGGAGCTGGCTTGCCTGCGATGGCGTCCCAACAGTCACCACAGAATCCTCAGCGAACCGCGTAATCCACCACAATCCCGATAAAAATCGCTAACCCGGCCCAGTGGTTATGCAAGAACGCCTTGAAGCACTTCATGCGGTCCCTGTCCCGTGTGTACCAGAACTCCCAGGCAAAACAGCCCGCTGCCGCCAGCAGCCCCAGGTGGAACCACCCGCCCAGCTCGAACCGCGCGCCGGCCAGCAACAGACACGCCAGCGCCAGGCCTTGCAACGTGAGGATGATCACGCGGTCGGCATCGCCAAATAGAATGGCGGTGGATTTCACCCCGATCTTCAAGTCGTCATCGCGGTCGGTCATGGCGTAATAGGTGTCGTAGCCCACCGTCCACAACAGGTTGGCGATGTACAGCAGCCACGCCGTGGCAGGCAAATGGCCGGTCTCGGCGGTAAACGCCATCGGCATGCCCCAGGAAAACGCCGCGCCCAGCACCACTTGGGGGTAATAGGTGTAGCGCTTCATGAATGGGTAACTTGCCGCCAGAGCCAGGCCGCCCAGGGAGAGCAGGATGGTGCTGGCGTTGGTCAGCAGCACCAGCAGGAAACTGATGCCCATCAGCACGGCAAAAAACACCAGCGCTTCTTTCGAACTGATCTTGCCGCTCACCAGCGGGCGTTGCTCGGTGCGTTTCACATGGCCATCGACCTTGCGGTCGGCCCAGTCATTGATCACGCAGCCGCCGGCCCGGGTGAGTACCACGCCCAGCACGAAAATCACGATATTGATCAGCGACGGCGAGCCCTTGCCGGCGATCCACAGGGCCCACAGTGTCGGCCACAGCAGCAGGTAGATGCCGATGGGCTTGTCCATGCGCGTCAACTGAATGAAATCCCAGGCCCTGGGGTTCAGGCGGTTCAAGGACTTGAGCAGACGTTGGTACATCAGCAGTTCTCCGGATGATCGTGCAACGCGTGCCAGAAACTCGGCAGGAATACTTCCGCCACCAGCACGCTCAGCGCCCCGCGGTCGAAGCGCGAGCGGCGCGCCCACAGGTTATCGGCCTGGTCCGCTGTTGGCAGCCAGGCACGAGGGTAGTGACACACTTCAATAGCCTGGCGGGTAAAGGCGCGGTCGCAGAACAGCAACTCGCCCAGCGAACGGCTGCCCAGCTCGTCCATGTGCAGCCCGTCGCCCTGCAAGGCACTGCGGGCCGCCACGCTGCGGGCGAACACCCAAGGCTGGCCGTGCCCGCGCAAATACACCTCGCGTACCCAACCGATACTGGCCGGCGGCAGGTCCAGCGCGGCACATTCGTCGTCGCGCAACGGTTGCCAGCCTTCGAACAGCGGCGTCACGCTGAAACCCTCGTTGGAAAGCCACGTCAGCCGTCGCGTCAGCGAGCCTTCGTCAAACAGCCAATTGAGGGTCAAGGGCGTGGGCAAGGGGCTCAGAAGGCTCTGGGTCAGCCATTGGCAAGCATCGGGAAGGGCGATTGAGTGCGGCACGGTGAGTCAGTATTGGCAGCAAAAGAGGCCGCGAGCTTACCATGGCACCCTGGGCTTTTGCCGTGCCAAACCCGTCGTTTGCGTCGAACATGCTTGCATCTGCAGGCCCCGATCAGTACAAAACGCCCTGAGCCGCGCGGCAACGCTGGATCCATCGACCGCCGGCCAACACGCCTGAACCTGAGGAAGCACGTAATGAAGAAGTGGCAATGTATCGTCTGTGGCCTTATTTACAACGAAGCGGACGGCTGGCCGGATGACGGTATTGCACCAGGCACTCTGTGGCAGGACGTCCCGGAAGACTGGCTGTGCCCGGACTGCGGTGTGGGCAAAATGGATTTCGAAATGATCGAAATCGGCTAATCAACGAATTAAGAAACGTACTACAAGGAGAAGGGAATGAACGCACCTGTCGTGATCATCGGCACAGGATTGGCCGGTTACAACGTCGCCCGGGAGTTTCGCAAGCTCGATAGCGAGACCCCATTGCTGCTGATCACTGCCGATGACGGACGCTCCTACTCCAAGCCCATGCTCTCCACCGGCTTTGGCAAGAACAAGGAAGCCGATGGCCTGAGCATGGCCGAGCCTGGCGCGATGGCCGAGCAACTCAAGGCCCAAGTGCGCACCCATACACGCATCAGCGGCATCGACCCAGGCCACAAGCGTCTGTGGATCGGCGAGGAAGCAGTGACCTACCGCGACCTGGTCCTGGCCTGGGGCGCAGAAACCGTGCGCGTACCGGTCGAAGGCGATGCGGCTGAGTTGATTTTCCCGATCAATGACCTGGAAGACTACGCGCGCTTTCGTGCCGCCGCTGCCGGTAAACGACGCGTACTGCTGCTCGGCGCCGGCCTGATCGGTTGTGAGTTTGCCAATGATCTGATCCTGGGCGGCTATGAAATCGACCTGGTCGCGCCGTGTGAGCAAGTCATGCCGACCCTGCTGCACCCGGCGGCAGCCGCAGCGGTGCAAGCCGGGCTGGAAGGCATCGGCGCGCGTTTCCACCTGGGCCCGGTGCTCAATCGCCTGCAACGCACGGCTGATGGCCTTGAAGCGCACCTGTCGGACGGCGAAGTGATCCACTGTGACCTGGTGGTGTCCGCCATTGGCCTGCGCCCTCGCGTGGACTTGGCCGCAGCCGCCGGCCTGCAAATCAACCGCGGCATCATGGTGGACCGCCACCTCAAGACCTCCCACGCCAACATCTACGCCTTGGGCGACTGCGCAGAGGTTGATGGTCTGAACCTGTTGTACGTGATGCCATTGATGAGCTGCGCCCGCGCCCTGGCGCAAACCTTGGCCGGCAATGCCACGGCGGTGAGCTATGGGCCTATGCCGATCACGGTGAAAACCCCGGTGTGCCCGCTGGTGGTGTCTCCTGCGCCACGGGGCACCGAAGGTGTGTGGAGCGTCGAAGGGCAGGGTGCCGACATCAAGGCCCTGTGCCGCGATGCCAGCGGCCGCCTGCTGGGTTACGCACTGACCGGCAGCGCCGTCATGGAAAAACTGGCGCTGAACAAAGAACTTCCGCCGTTACTGGCGTAAATACCAGCCGTTCTGTCGCAAACATCACGTTCATACCCGGAGAAAGGCCGCCGCGAGACTGGCGCGGCGCCCGAGGGCATGCCATCCTCACTCCCGTCTGCCGCAGAGTAGAGCCTGCGGCGCCTTGGCGCTGCTCCACCAGAGAGCAGCACGGACATAACAACAAAAAACCGTCAAAGAGGCTTCACCTATGCGTAAACCAGATCTCGCAGCCGCCATCGCTGAAAAAGCCGATCTCACCAAAGAACAGGCCAACCGCGTCCTCAACGCCGTCCTTGAAGAAATCACCGGCGCCCTGCACCGCAAGGACAGCGTCACCCTGGTCGGCTTCGGCACCTTCCTGCAACGCCACCGCGGCGCCCGCACCGGCAAAAACCCGCAAACCGGTGAGCCAGTGAAGATCAAGGCCAGCAACACCGTCGCTTTCAAGCCAGGCAAGTCGCTCAAAGACAGCGTCAACCCGTAAGTTAAGCGGTACCGTCTCGAAGGGAGGCGGGGCGGTAAAGAAAATGGGCACGCCGACGGGGTCGGGTGCCCATTTTTGTTGGGTGTTAGAAGCGTTCCCGGTGGAATAACAGTCGTTGCCTCTTGCTTAGGTATTAATAAATACAGTAGCGACTACTTGAATCACTGTTTATGGTTTATGTTTTTTACTTCACTGTGGAACTACATCTGTACAAGAAGACACATATAGCGCGAGACAGCAGGGAGCGGCTCTAACTCATTTTAGAGGTGTGTATATGAAAATTGATCAGCCTTTTGTTCCATCTTCCTTTTTACCTCAAGAGAAAAAAGTGGAGGCGAATGCTCCAGCGGCCTCGGGTACTGCCGGCACAGTAGCAGACAGTTCTAACGTTGAACGTGACTCTAGTGCCGCGAACGAGAAGGCCCTTAAATACCCACTGGCGACCCCTGAAGAAATCGCTGCTAAAAACAAACGTGCCGATGCTGCAGTTGCTAATAACCTTAGCGCTGGTGTATCCGAGCTTGATACTGCCAAGTCTCGTGGAGCTGGATTTGGAGTACTTGGATCTAGCCGTTCTGGTCGCGGCTCCAAGAGGCCTCCGTCTCGTAGGCAGCCCGTGCCGAATACACCAACTCCGCCGAATAAACCAACTTCGCAGGACAAACCAACTTCTCAGGACAAACCAACTTCGCAGGACAAACCAACTTCGCAGGACAAACCAACTTCGCAGCACAAACCAACTTCGCAGAATAAACCAACTTCGCAGAATAAACCGCCCGTGTCGCCTTCGCAGCATAGGCCGACTACGCCATTGCCAAGTGGTACACCGAACAGTCCGAAGCCTACCGTAAGCACAATACAAAGTATTGTCAGCCAGCCACAGAGCTTGCCTCCAGCGCCTCCATCAGTAGCAGCCACTGTACGTAATGCTTTTATAAGCGCCGCGGCAGACAACATGGTCAGTAGCCCCTTTACTGTCGGACAGCAATTCTCGTCCAGCTATTTCCAGAATAAATTTGCAGCGTACAGTGAAATGCCAGGGGCGGAAGTACAGAACGCAGATGGCACGATTGGAACTGTAGATCCTGCTGCAACGAAAGAGCAAAAAATGGAGGCTCGCCTCACCGGCGCTGAAATAAAAAATGAGGCGACGGCCAACCTGTTTATTTTTCTGGCTTTAGGGCGCGACGCGATAGGGGTGCAGCCGAGCGATGATGCGCCTACTGATACAGAAGGGCGCTTGAGCAATATTGAGAAGACGCTGGATGAAATCGAAAAGCAAATGCCAGAGCTCGCCGAGCGGTTCGACATTCTCTACAAACCGTATGTAACTCCTGAGTCATCAGAAGCGCCGACTGAGCAGTCTCGTATGGACAATATTGAAAAGCGCCAAGCTTATATAGATGAAAAAGTCGATTTGCTGAAAACTATCCAGGAACAAAAGGCAAAGAAAAAACTAGGCGTTTAAGTAAAGGGACGAATAGGCGGGGAGGTTATTCGATTTTGGCAGTTGCTTAGGCCCCGTTATTTATTGAATAAACCTCTCCTCCTTCTCGTTGAAAAAGCCTTCTTTCTTTTGCCCGCTATATGTTCGGACAGGCAGGGACGGGTTTGAATAGCACTTACTCAACAGGTAATCCACGGAACCTGCTAAAAAATTGAAAAAGGCTGGCCTTGGTCTATAGCGATAGTTGGATGAACCCACCTTTCGGTATTGGGATTTCCCCTTTCAAAACCATATAAACGTTACCCAATCCAATTTGCACAGTTCGAAGTCAACGAGAATGGTAAAGGGGACGGATTAACTTAATTTATCTTATGGGTATTCATTTTGAATAATCTGCCTAATGAATAAGTTTGGGTCACACAAGAATAATAGGGTGAAATTCCAAAAGAGAATGGTCAAAGTCAAAGCCCTGCAACTTATTTTTATACGCTTCGCAAATGACGATGTTGAAAGCTCCGCCCCAGCCCTCTAAGCGAAAAACCTCTGTTTTTTTTGGGATTTTGTCTATGCTTAATGTTGGGTTGAAAAAGAAACGACCTCTTGGATTTTGCCACTCTTTGACCACATGTGATTCGGGCCACGCCTCGTATTCTGACAGCGCCCAATCGACGCAATCGACATGTTTGTAAGCGTGAAGAAGACGATAACGCACGTTTTGTTTTTCGTGGCTGATGGGCAAAAATTGCACATGCTCCGTCAGCAAGTTATCCAATCCTTGGAGAGCTTCGTCGAATACAAAAAAATCAGCCCCGATGGTGTTGACCGGAGCTGTTTTTCCATCTAGGAGAATCTCGTAGTGCAGGGGTTCGAAGACACAAGGCGTTCTACTATTAGACAGCTCGACATCGTCTAATTCCTCTCCTTTATAAAAGAGCCCTCCCAGGTTTACATAACCTTCCCACTTTTTACTGGTAACGTTTGGATTAAGTTTGAAGTAATTCATAAGTCTACTTTCCTCAAAATCTTATTAAGCGTGGAGGTAGGGTCCAGTGCCTCCTTCCTAAGCTCTGCGAGCTCGGCCTTGAATTGATCCGGCCCTTTCGGCTCGCATTTTGCGGTCGTTTGTTTTATGGTCGTGGGTTTAAATAAAACCGTTCATTTGTGCTGTGTTGCACTGGTTTTTTATGGCAAGTATTCGTGAAATAATTTTACTTCCTGTGGATCTTCCGATGACTGTAATGTTGCCCTGTATTGTTTCTCAAGGCTTTGCTTGAGCCCTTCCTTGTTGAGAAGATACAGAGAAGGGTAAACAGTATTGGAACGGATCCAGTCGTCTGAATCGACCTCTCTAAACCAAATCATTGCCAATTCAAAGCTCGCCATTAATTGCTCTTCCCAATCAGGCATTTCATCCAAATGGTCGAATGAGTACAACCATATGGAGAACCGTTTATTGAAATGCTCAAGCGGTTCGCTGGGGTCTTTTAACCCTCGCCAATCGGTGAGCTCGGCGACAATGTGATTAGACGTTCGGGTTTTTATTGTCTTTTCGATAATTGACTGCGACCAGTTTTCCGGATATTCAAGTCTTTCATCCCTGAGTGCTTTTTCAAGGATGATGTTAACGCTTTTCATTAGAGCTGGATCAAGCATTTGTAGCGTCAGGTGGAGAGAGAACCAGCCTTTTTTATTAGATAGGTTTATAGCATATCGACGAATCCGACCATTCTGTTCTACGTGTTCAAAGTATCGATCTTTTTTCAGGATATACCCGTTTTCGTTAAATGGAACTGTCAAAAAATCTGTAAGTGCTTTTAGTATGTTTTTTGTAGATTCTGTCACTACGGCAACCTCCATAATGGAACCCTGGCTTCGCTGACGGTTACGCCTTTGGTGCTTTTTCCAGAGCTTCCGAAAATACCTTTTCCGTCTGTGATAATTTTATCTTTTGCTAGCTGAGCTTTAGATCGTACCGCCCCGCCTGACTTGACTTCGACGGCGACAATTTTTCCAGTCTTGTTATTTCTTATAAGAATATCTACATAACGGCCCCGCCCCGCCCCGGGGGTTCTGATGTACACCTGTGTACCGAGTACAGTGACATTAGGGTTGTTGAGGAGTTTTTTATGCACCAAGTTTTCGGCTGCTTTACCGTTGGCTTTATTCTGTCGCCGTTGTGCGGAGGAACAAGCCCAACCCAATGGATCTATCCAGCCTGTCGGATTGGGGGCGTACTGGTAAAGGTTGCCCCCGCCCGCCAGCCCAATCGGGTCGGGTGTAGTAAAGCACCCCACAGCGGGATCGTAAAACCTGAACGTATTGAAATGCAGCCCAGTCTCTCGGTCCAGATACTGCCCCTGGAACCTCAAATTCTGCTCTTCAATATAGGACGGTTCGCGCTCCTCCGTCAGCGTGCTACCCCACACCCGATAAGTAGCACGCCAAACATCATGACCATCGGCCTCGGTGAGCTGTTCCGGCAAGCCATTGAGGTCGTTATGGTAATAGCGGATTTTTTGCAGCGGGCCAATACCGTCGACACGAGCGAGTGGTTCATAACCTTCGTCTTCATAAATATAAAGGCTGGTCTGGCGGTATTTTTGCTCCTGCAACAGACGCAGGCCATCCCAGATGAAGCGGGTCTCGCCCAGCGGATAGCCGTTACTGTCGTGCTCGGTTTTTTCATTACGCCGGCCCAGCGGGTCATAGGCCATCCTGACCACGCTGCTGTTTTCATTGCGCACTTCCACTAACCGGTTTTCGGCATCGTAAGCAAATCGTTGCAAACCCCGCGCCGCGCTGCGCTTTTCGATCATCCGCCCGAGGGCGTCGTACTTGTAACGTTTGTCCTGATAAGTGAGCAGCCGGTTATGTCGTACCAAACCACTTTGGCTCGGGCTGTCGAGTAAATTGGCGGCAGCATCGTAGGCATAGGTTTCGCTGTGTCCCGCTTGGTGGCTTGAGAGGATACGTCCCGTACTGTCGTAGCCCAGGTGCTCTTGACGGTCAATACGACGACGCCCGAGCAGATTATCACTGGGGTCGTAGGTGTAATCGGTCTCGACCAAGGGGGGCAACTGCCATGGCTGGTCGATGCTGCGACGCTGTCGGGACCGAACCCTTCCGCTACGGTCGTACGTAGTGCTTGTCTTGAGTTGACCCTGGGTACGCTGTACTTCGCGATGCAAGCGATCACGCTCGAAGTCGCTGATGACCTTTCCATCGAGATTCAACTGATGCAGATGGCCACTGCCGTAGTACAGGCGGTTCAGCCAACGACCGTCGGGCAACTGGGTCTGAATCAGGTTGCCCAACTCGTCATAGTGATGCCGCAAGGATCCTGCTGTGCTTTGCTCCTGTACCATTTGCCCCAGCGCGTCATAGCGAAAGCCCAGTACCTGCTCTGCACCGTCAAGCGCTGTGAAAGTGACGCTTACCAGTTGATCGTTCGGATCATGCTGATAAACGGTAGTGCCGTCCGCAGTGATTTTACTGGTCAGGCGTCCCACTGCATCTCGCTGAAACTGATGTGACAGCGGCGCTACCGGCTCACCTTCCGTCCCAGGCAGGTAGTCAACGGCGATGACATCATTCAGCGGATCATAGGTATAGCAGCGCCGGCTTTTATCCAGGTCTTGCTGCTGCACCATACGGTCGGCCGCGTCCCATTCAAAGCGGTAGCTTTCTCCGTTCTCGTTTGTCAGCTTGCGAAGTCGCCCGTAGGCGTCATGATCGAACATGACCGTGCGGTTATGCGCATCCCAGCGTTGCTTGACCAGGCCGCGTACGTCATAGGCATAGCGCGTGGTGCTACCGGCCGGGTCGATGTAAGCCGTCAGATAACCACTGGTGCTACGTTGAAATTGCTCCACGCGACCATCTGGAAGCTGGCATTCCAGCAATAGTCCCTGAGGTCCGTATCGGTAGCGCACCGATTCACCTTCGGCATTGGTCTGCACCACCAGATTGCCAAACGCGTCATATTGATAACGCGTCGGATAACCGGAGCAATCGACTTCTTCGACCAGTTGGCTCCACTCGTTCCAATGCAATGTTCTGGTTTTTTCCGTCGCATCAATGATGCGCACCGGCTGTCCGAAACCGTCATAGACATAGCGCGTGCGGTTGCCCAGTGGATCGACTTCCTCAATGCAGTTGCCACGTTGGTCGTAGCGGTAATGCCAACTATTGCCCGCAGGGTCGGTTTCAATCTGAGGCAATGCCCAATGCGCAAGCCATTGTGTGCCATGGGTCCTGCCCAGTGGATCGGTCACTGTACTCAGATTGCCGGAGTCGTCGTAACAGAAGCGCCATCTGCCATTTTTTGGGTCAATCGCGCCTACAAACTGGCGATCTTCGTTCCATTCGAATTCCCAGATATTGCCCGCGTTATCAACGTATCGGGTGATCTGATATTGCGGGTTCCAATGCCGAGTGCTGACGCGCATCAACCCATCGGTGACGCGTGTAATGCCCGCATCCAAGTCGTAGTCGAAGGTGTATTCATCGCCCGCATCTGTCCAGTGCCGACTGACGCGCCATTCCTGGCCGTCTGGTCCAGGTACTTGAGCCCATTGGTAGAAGCAACGCAGACCACTCGCCAATTGGTGCTCGACCATGCGTCTGCTGCTGTCGTAGGCAAAGCGTCGTAGGGTCGTGCCCTGGGCGTCCAAGACTTCGGCAAGATCACCGTTGCTGTCATAGCGATAACTGACGAGCACGTCGCAGCGCCCATCGAAATGCTCCTGGCGCAGGTAACGGCGTTCGATATGGCTTACACGCCCAGGATGCTCTGCGGTGTAGCTCAGGTCGACGTGCATCAAGTCATGGGTGTCGCGTAGGCGGCACAGCCGTCCTTGGGCATCGTAATCAAGGAAGATCCGACCTTCATTGCGATCACCCAACAAGTGCAAGCGCATCCGTGAACTGTTCAGCGGATCGGGCTCGAACAGCCGATAAAGGCCGTCGATGCTCTCGATCAATACCGCGCCGTCGCCGTTGCGTCTCACCGCGAGGCCTTCGCCGGGATCGAACGCGCCACCGGACAACGGGATATAACCGATCTCCAGGCGCCGTCCCTGCTCATCGATATAGAACAGGTTTTCGTCGGCATCTATTTCGACGGACACCTCATAGTCGACGCTCCAGCCTGCGCCGAAGAGGCCATCGCGACGTGTATCGAGACTGTTGTAGAAACGTTGCCAATCGATAGGGAGCAGACCGGGCAGGACAAAGTCCAGCTCCTCCTCTTCGCCCAAGACCTTGGCCCCCGTCGCACTGTGCACCGGATTGGGCGAGCCATGCATGGCGCTCTTGAGTGCCGAGGTGACCTTGGCGGTCCCGTAAGAGATCGCGCCACCCACCAACGC
>NZ_SMOF01000001.1:0-31988 GCF_018135665.1 Pseudomonas sp. B2021 | reverse complement strand
TCGCAGGTACTGCGATCCCCGCTGCGCGCGGCAGGCTGCCCGTTGATGAACACCGAACTGGAACCCTCGGCAATGAACTGCAGCGGCATAGGCGGATGCTTGTTGCACGCCACGGTGTCCAGCGGGCACGGCTCGGTGCCGGGGGCGGGCGAGGCGACGGTCGGGCGCCACATCTGCGAGAAAAACTCCCCGGCCATGTCCAGGAAGCTGGGTGCCGGCGGCTCGCTGGGCGCGACCGGCACAGCGGTCATCTTGCCGGCAGCGCGGGCAGCCTTTTTGCCATTGATGAACACATTGTGCGAGCCGCTGGTGATGAATGCATCGATCACCGGCGGGAACACCCAGTTGGCGGCGGACTCGCACCAACTGGATATCTTCAAGTCCGCCCCCGTGAGGCCAGCGGTAATACCGACGACCGCGCCCACCACCAACACCAGGGCCACACCGCCGGTGGCGATGGTTGCACCAGTCGCGAGGAACACCGCCCCGGCAACGGCCAGGCAGCCCACGGTAGTGATCGCCGCGTAGGCGGCCACTTCCAGTACACCACCGAGAATGTCGGCCATCACCGAGGTGTGCAGCAGTGCGTCGCCTTCGCGGGCGGCCCAAAGATCCTCACTCATTGCTCAAGCTCGACTCAAGGCGTGGCGAGAAAGTTGAGTGTGCTTTTCAGCGTTGCCCAGTGCGCCGCCTCGGCCGAGCCCAGGGGCTGGGCCTTGACGTAACTGAGGGCGATCAAGCGACGCGTGCCCGGTATCTGCATGGCCAGCTGATATTGGTAAATGTTGTCGCTGCCTTTGCTGAAGTGGTTCTGCACTTCAAACGCGTCGATGTCCTGCGCCGGGCCGACCTTGACCGCTTGCGCCGGGGAATAGCGAAGGTCCTGGACCTGCTGTTCAAGCTTTTTCAGCTGGCCTTCGAAATTGCTTTGCAGGCTCTCGCCATCGGCCAAGGGGCTGCGGCTCACCACCAAGGTGGTGCCCAGCTTGGCGAACTTGAGGATATTGATCGAAGTGTCCTGTACCTCGACATCGGGCAGGGTGAATTGGGCTTCGTTGATCAGGTAGTTCATGGTGGCGAAATCTCGTTATTGACCAGCACCGGGCTTACCGGGAAATTTTGATTCGACGGCGGACTTGATCGTGCTTTGCACGCCTTGGGCACCGGGCGATGTGCCCTTGTCACTGCCCAGGTTGATGTCCAATTTTCCCTTTGTCTGGATCTTGCTGCTGCCGGTGGAAAACAGGTTGAACGAGCCACAGGTCAGGTTGATGTCGCCGCCAGCCTTGAGCTCAATCACGCTGTCGCCGCACACCAGGCGAAGACTCTCGCCGGCCTCGATGGTGTAATGCGTGGCGGCGCTGTCGGACTTGGCACCGCCCACGATCACCGTGTCGTTGTTGCGCACAACCCGCAGACGGTTACTGCCAATGGTCACCGTCTCGTTATGGCCAATGCTTTTATTGCGGTCATGCCCCACCGAGTGGCTCTCATCCACCTCCACCACGATGTCCTGGTTACGCTCGGCATGGATATACAACTGCTCCAACCCCTTCTTGTCCTCCATGCGGATTTCATTGAAGTTGGCCGGCGTTCCGCCCTTGCTGGAGCGGCTTTTCATGCCGCTCTGGGTGGCGTTCTCTGGCAAATCGTAGGGCACCGTCTGCTCAGCGTTGTAGACGCGGCCGGTGATGATCGGTCTGTCCGGGTCGCCTTCAAGGAAGCTGACAATCACTTCCTGGCCGATGCGTGGAATCTGCATCGAACCCCAGTTCTTGCCGGCCCAGGATTGCGACACACGAATCCAGCACGAGCTGTTCTCGTTGGATTGGTCGTGGCGGTCCCAGTAGAAGTGCACCTTCACGCGGCCGTACTGGTCGGTCCAGATTTCCTCGCCCTTGGGGCCTACCACCAACGCGGTCTGCGGGCCTTTGACGATGGGGCGGTGGGTGTTGGCCAGCGGGCGGAAACTCTGTTGGGCGTCGATGCAGGTCAGGCTGCTTTCAAACTGCGCCGAGCCTGAACCGCCACCGCTTTCCAGGCTTTCCTGCACGATGAAGTAGCGGCAACCGACGATCAGGTACTCGCGGTTCTGGTCCTGGCGACTGAACCCGGTGAGACTGAACAGATGGCCCGAGCCCAGGCCGCGCGCGTTGCCGCTGAACTCGATCTGTTCATGCAGGGTTTGCAGGGCTTCGATGCGGGTGCGCGCATAGTGTTCGCCGTCGGCGCTTTGCACGTAGGTGCCGGGGTAGTCGTACAGCGGGTAATCGCCGGCGGTGTGCGGGCGCGGCATGGCCGAGCGCACGTCGATGCTCGCGCTGGGGCGCTGGAAGTCGTAGTCGTTCAGCTCCAGTGAGCCTGGCTGCACCTCCTGCGCCAGGTGCCAGTTGTGCATATGGTCGCGTTCGCGCTGCTGCTCGTCCTTGGGGTAGTAGGGGATCGACGCATAGCCAGGCACGTTGGTGTGAGCGCCATAGGCGTCGGCCAGCACCAGCACATGGCGGTCCTGTTCATGGCGGAAGAAGTAGTAGATGCCTTCCTGTTCCATCAGGCGGCTGACGAAATCGAAGCTGGTCTCGCGGTACTGCACGCAGTATTCCCACTCGCGATATGGCCGGCTGAGGGCGTCTTCGAAGTCGGAAAAGCCCAGGTCGCGGAACACCTGCTTGATAATCTGCGGGATGCTCAGGTTCTGGAAGATACGGCAGTCGGAGGTACGGCTGAGCAACCACAACCAGGGGCGCAGGGTGGCCTGATAACTGGCGAACTGGCCCTGGTCGATGTTCTGGCTGCAGCGCGCGACGATGCCATGAAAGTACCGTTCGCCACCGTCGGCCAGTTGCAGGCCCACGCTCATCGGTTTGCCCAGCAACTGGTTGAGGTCGATGTTGGCGTCCAGGGAGGTCAGTTGCAGCTCATAGTTGAACAGCCGGCCCAGCTCTTCACCGCCGCCCATTTCGTTGAGCAGCAGCACATCCGGCCCGAGGGGGCTGGTGATCTTGGCCAGGCGTGAGGCTTGGTTGAATAGCATCGGTAGTCCCGTAAATACCTTAATAACTGAAGAAACCGAATCCAGTGTGGGAGCTGGCTTGCCTGCGATGGCAGTGGTTCAGTCAACATTGATGTTGAATGTCAGACCGCTATCGCAGGCAAGCCAGCTCCCACAGTTTTGACCGTGTTTCTTCAGGTCAATCGTTGAACTGGTAGTGCAGTTCATTATCCCGACTACTGATCCGCACTCCCGCCAGTGCCTTGCCTTCCAACATGCGCGTGAGGAACTCGCGGCTCATGTCCGGCAGCAGGCTGTTGGTGAGGATGGTGTCGATCATGCGCCCGCCGCTTTCAGTCTCGGTGCAGCGCGAGACGATCAGGTCGACCACGGCGTCGTCATACTCGAACGCGACTTTGTGGGTATTCTCCACGCGCTTCTTGATGCGGTTCAGTTGCAGGCGCGTGATCGCCTTGAGCATCTCGTCGCTCAGCGGGTAGTACGGGATGGTCACCAGTCTACCGAGCAAGGCCGGTGGGAAAATCTCCAGCAGCGGCTGGCGCAGGGCCTTGGCGATTTCCTCGGGCTCGGGGATGTTCGCCGGGTCTTTACAGACGTGGGAGATCAGTTCGGTACCGGCATTGGTGGTCAGCAGGATCAGGGTGTTCTTGAAGTCGATCACCCGGCCTTCGCCGTCTTCCATCACGCCCTTGTCGAACACCTGGAAGAAAATCTCGTGCACGTCCGGGTGGGCTTTCTCCACCTCATCGAGCAGCACCACGCTGTAGGGCTTGCGCCGCACCGCTTCGGTCAGCACACCGCCTTCGCCGTAGCCGATATAGCCCGGTGGCGCGCCTTTGAGTGTGGACACGGTGTGGGCTTCCTGGAACTCGCTCATGTTGATGGTGATGACGTTCTGCTCGCCGCCGTACATGGCTTCGGCCAGGGCCAGTGCGGTTTCGGTCTTGCCCACCCCCGAGGTGCCGGCCAGCATGAATACGCCAATCGGCTTGCTTGGGTTGTCGAGGCCGGCGCGGGAGGTCTGGATGCGCTTGGCGATCATCTGCAGGGCATGGTCCTGGCCGATGATGCGTTTCTTCAAGTGTTGGTCGAGGTTGAGCACAGTCTCCAGCTCATTGCGCGCCATGCGGCCCACCGGGATACCGGTCCAGTCGGCGACCACCGAGGCCACGGCCTGGTAATCCACGGTCGGCAGGATCAACGGGGTTTCGCCTTGCAGGGTGGTAAGGCGTTGTTGCAGGTCGACCAGTTGTGCACGCAACGCATCGTTGCCGCTGTCCACCACACCGGCTTTTTCGCGCAAGGTGGCACGGGTAGCCAGCAACTCATCTACCAAGGCTTTTTCTTCAGCCCAACGGCTTTCCAGCGTGGCCAGACGCTCACGCTCGGCGGTCAGCAGCGCTTCGCTATTGGTTTGACGCGCACCAATGGCAATGCCGATCGCATGCTCACGGGCGATGATTTGCAGCTCGGTTTCCAGGGCCTCGATACGGCGACGGCTGTCGTCCACTTCCGCCGGCACAGCGTGCAGGCTGATAGCGACGCGGGCGCAGGCGGTGTCCAGCAGGCTCACGGATTTGTCCGGCAACTGGCGCGCCGGAATATAGCGGTGGGAGAGCTTCACCGAGGCTTCCAGAGCTTCATCGAGGATCTGCACCTGGTGGTGTTTTTCCATGGTGGACGCCACGCCGCGCATCATCAGCAGGGCCTTGTCTTCCGACGGTTCGGCAACCTGCACCACCTGGAAGCGGCGGGTCAGGGCCGGGTCTTTCTCGATGTGCTTTTTGTACTCGGCCCAAGTGGTGGCAGCCACGGTACGCAAGGTGCCACGGGCCAGGGCAGGCTTGAGCAGGTTGGCCGCGTCACCGGTGCCGGCAGCGCCACCGGCACCCACCAGGGTATGGGCTTCGTCGATAAACAGGATGATCGGCTTGGGCGAGGCCTGCACGTCTTCGATGACTTGGCGCAGGCGCTGTTCGAACTCGCCTTTCATGCTGGCGCCGGCTTGCAGCAAGCCCACGTCGAGGCTGCGCAGCTCCACGTCTTTCAAGGCGGGCGGCACGTCACCGGCGACGATGCGCAGGGCGAAACCTTCGACCACGGCGGTCTTGCCCACCCCGGCTTCACCGGTGAGGATCGGGTTGTTCTGGCGCCGACGCATGAGGATGTCCACCAGTTGGCGGATCTCCTCGTCACGGCCCACGATTGGGTCGAGCTTGCCGCTGCGGGCCTGTTCGGTCAGGTCCACAGTGAAACGCTTGAGCGCTTCCTGCTTGCCCATCGCGCTGGGCGCCATGGCGCCGCTGGCCTCGCCAGGGACACCGGCATTGAAGCCGTCGCTGGCGCTCAAGGCGTTTTCCGGCGAGTCACCGATGTATTCATCAAAGCGCTCGCTCAAGGCCTCGGCCTTGATCTTGTCGAACTCGCCGGACAAGCCCAGCAGCGCATGGCGCAGGCTCGGTGTCTTCAAGATGCCCAGCACCAGATAACCGGTGCGCACCTGGCTTTCGCCGAACATCAGGCTGCCATACACCCAGCCGCGCTCTACGGCCTCTTCCACATGGGAGGACAGGTCGGTGATCGATGTGGAGCCGCGCGGCAGGCGGTCCAGGGCTTCGGTGAGGTCGCGGGCCAGGCGCGCCGGCTCCACGTTGAACTGACGGATGATGCGGTGCAGGTCGGAGTCCTGCAGTTGCAGCAACTGGTGAAACCAGTGGGCCAGTTCCACATACGGATTGCCCCGCAACTTGCAGAACACGGTGGCGGCTTCGATGGCTTTGTAGGCCACGCTGTTGAGTTTGCCGAACAGTGCGGCGCGACTGATTTCACCCATGCTCTGGATTCCTTGAGGTGGTGGCGTGGTCGGCGTAATGCCGGGCCAGGATTAGGTCGTTGGCGTCATGCGCAGGTTGGCCGAGCCAGGTGTTGAAGCCCAGGCGGAACTGGCCGTTGAGTTGCAGCGCCGGTACTTCGGGTTGTTGCAAAACCAGATTCAAGTCCCAGTCCAATTCATGGCCCAGGTACTCGGCCACCCACGCCACCAGCTCGTTGAACGGCTGTTGGCCGGGCAGCATGCCCATGTAGTCATCCAGCGTGAGCGGGCCCAGGCGGATGCGGAATTTGTGCTGGCGGTCCCACACGTGGCTGCCCAGGCAGAAGTCCACGCCCAACTGGTTGGCGCTGACCCCCACGCGGCTGCGTTCGGGCAGTTCCAGCCATTGGCCGACGTATTCCTCGATCTCTACCGGCAGGCCGAAGTACTCGCTGAGGATCGCTTTCAAGCCATCCGGGTAGCGGGTTTGCGCCGACAGATGGCCGCTGTAATGCAGCTTCGCGGTATCGGGGATCAGCCCTTGATTGAGCAGGCTCGGCATCCCGCGGCCACTCAGGGCGGCGAGGCGGGCGGACCAGTAGTCATCGTCCGGGCGGTCATGGCTGACCGTTGGCCGCGCCTCGGCCCAGGCCCGATAGAACAGGGTCAGCAGGCGATGGTGGAATACATCCAAGAACTGCTTGCTGGTGCTGTCGGCGTTGTTGCGCTGGCGCTCGCGCACGTACTCGGTGATGTGCAGCGGCAGCGGGCCGTTGGGGCCGCCGAGGCCGAAGAAGAACTGCTCCAACCGCGCCGGCTTGCCATCGCCTCCTGGCTCGACCGAGGCAAGGGTGGCGGGTGCGAAGGTGCAATCGGCCTGCTGCCCCAGGCGCAGCGGATCATCGGCCAGGCGCAGGGAATGGCCCAGGCGTGGCAGCTCGGGCGTTTCGCACTCGATGCGCCGCAATGCCTGGAAAAAGTCATATTCCCAGGGCTCCTGGTGCATCGCGTCCAGGGTTCTCACAGGGTCGGACGCCGTCCGGGCTTGGCTTTCCATCGCATGATCTCGCCGCGTTCGGTGGTACGGATCACCGTCTCGGTAAAGCTGTTGATCGACACGTAGCGTGCCAGGAAGCGCTCCAGCACGGCACCGAGCAGGAACACGCCGGTGCCGCGAAACGCGTTTTCATCGAACTCCAAGGTGATTTCCAGGCCGCGGCCAAACACAATCGGGCCGGGCATCGGCAGGCGTCGGGTCACCGCCTTACTGCTGACTTCGCGCAAGCCCTCGATCTGCAATTGCAGGGCGGCGTCATTGCTGTCGCCGTACAGGCGCAGCAGTTCGCGCAAGGCGCCGGCGCCCTGGCCCTGTTCGCTCAAGGACAGGTAGTTGAGCGACAACTGGCTGATCAGGCGCCAGGCCTTGGCGTCATGCGCATGGCTGGCACGCGGGCGGCTTGGCCCGGCGACGCACCGCACGGCCAGCACCGGCGCACTATCGGCCAGGGTGAAGTCGGTCTTGCCGTTGCCCACGCTCATGAACAGCGGCAGGTCGCGGTTGGTACACAGCGCCGTCACGCCCAGTTGGCGCAGGTCATGGCGATACGGCGCCTGGCGGCTGTCCACCAAGCTGACGAAGGTTTCACTGCCCACATAAGTGGAGCGTGGGCCATTGCGGCGCTGATCGCTGGACAGCACCCGCGGCTCGCGGCGCACGCTGTAATAGGCCTGGTCGCGGCCATAGCGCGACGGATCGCGCACCGCATAGAACGGCAAGAACGGCTGCTCCGGCCCGGTGCCATGGCCGGTGATGCCGCTCAACGAGTGAATCTCGAAATCCATCGGCCGCGTACGGTCGGCGATCACGTGGTGTTCATTGACCCGGTCGGACAAGTGGATGCGGTCCACGCGCTTGGGGAACAGGTTGATGGCGGGCGTGCAGAACGGCAAGAACTGCGCCGCGCCGACACTGCCTTCCAGGCTCGGTTCGTGGCGGTCGAACAGCACGATCAGTTCCAGCTCCTGGCCGTCACACCGTTTGACTGCACGGCTCAACTCGGCGAACTCAACGAACAGGAAGCGATGGGGCAGGGCAAAGTATTCCTGCAACAGGCGATAGCCCTGGAACGCCCGCGCCACCACCGGCATGGCCGCATCGGCATCATCGAACCCCCGCGAGCGCAACGCGCCCTGGGGCAGGCGCTCGACCCAATCGCCACCGGGCTGGCGCGCAAACACCGCGCAGGCATTGCCCAGCAGTTGTTCGTAGAGGCGAAACGGTTGTTCATCGGCGCCGCTCAGGTACAGCGGCAAGGTGTCCAAATCGAGGCTGTTGAACGGCAGCTCGGCACCGGTGCGCAGGGTCAGGCGCAGGCCGGCCTTGGCTTTCGGTTCGCTGGCGGCCAGGCGCCCGAGCACGGCGGCGGGGTTGCCGAAGTACTCGGCGTTGCTGACCTGCAACGGCCACAGCGTCACCGGGTGCGCGGTGCGGTACTCGCAGCAGGTCTGGGTTTCACGGCCCAGGGCGGCACGCAGCACGGTGTCACGGGGTAGCGGGAAACCGCCGGCCAGGGAGCCTTCATCGGGGTCGGTCTGCAGTTGCACTACGGTCATCGACGGCGTCGGTGCCAGGTAGTGCGGGTAGGCGATTTCCAGCAAGTTGTGGGTGAAGGTCGGGTACTCGGCGTCGAGCTTGAGCTGCACACGGGCGGTGAGATAGGCGAAGCCTTCAAGCAAACGTTCGACGTACGGGTCGGCGCAGTCCATACCGGACAGGGTCAGCCGACTGGCGATCTTCGGGTATTCCTTGGCGAACTCGGCGGCGCTTTCGCGCACATGGTGCAATTCCTGGTTGTACAGCTCCAGCAGGCGCGGGTTCATGGGCGTCTCCGCTGGTCGGCATTGAGCACGCGCACATGGCCGGACTCCAGGTCCACGTCGGTCTGCAACAGCAAACGCAACGGCACCGGCTGTGCCCACAGGTCGCCTTCAATTTCGAAACTCAGGGCGTTGTGATTCATCTCGCCATGGCCCATGCGCGCCTTGACCCGCAATGTGTGGCGCAAAATACGCGGCTCGAAAGTGGCGATGGCCTGGTAAATCAAGGCTTCCAGGGCTTTGATATCAACGCTCGAAGCGCTGTTGCCCGCCAGTGCCGGCAGGCCGTAATTGACCACCGACGTACCGGCCGGGGTGTGCAGCGTGGCATCGGTATCGAGTAACGAGGTGGTGTTAAGCAACCACGCCAGGTCACGCAGCACCGAGGCCTTCAATTGGGTCAGGGACAGCACGCGTTTGTCGGCGCTTTCCTTGGGGTTGGTCGGGTCGTCGTCGGTCAACCGGTCCAGCAGGGACGGTTGCAGACGGTCGCGGGAAGCGATTTCAGTTACCACCAAAGCAGCTCCACGGACGGGTTGCGAGAGGGACACAATGGCCGTGGCACCGGGCCACGGCCACAAGGGCTATCAGCGTTTGGTGTTGGAGCGAATGTTCCAGCCAAACTTGATGGCGCCGCCGTCTTTGGTGCCGTCGGCTTTCTGCGGCTGGTAGTCGACCATCACTTGGGCGAAGTTCAGGGTGACGTTTTCGGTCAGGCGATCATCGCTGCCCGAACCGCCGGTGCTCAAGGAGGTGACCAGCACTTCTTCCAGGTTGATCACCATGTACTCGACCTGGCTCTCGCCACCGGCCTTGCGCACGGTCAGCTTGACCTTGTCGATGTGCTTGCCGCTGGCGCAGTGCATCATCAGGTTGGGCGAAGCCTTGTCGACGTACTTGGTCAGCGACAGGTCCTGGATATTCACCTTGCCCGCGCCACCGCCACCGCCGACGTGCATGTTGCCGGACTGGGACATGCCCCAGCTCCAGTTCAACACATCGATTTCGTCCTTGTGGGCCTTGTCCATGGACTCGCCCTTGATGTCGCCGATCTTGATGAAAATATCAACAGCCATGTTTTCTCCCTGTGTGGCCCATGCCACTTGATTGGGTGATCGTTCCCACGCTCTGCGTGGTAACGCATCCTGTGACGCTACGCGTCACCGGGACGCAGAGCGTCCCGGGCGGCATTCCCACGCGGAGCGTGGGAACGAGCTAGCTCAATCGTTACTTATGCGCTTTTTGCCGAAGGCAGTTTCGATACCAGGCGCAACGACACCGTCAGCCCTTCAAGCTGATAGTGCGGGCGCAGGTAGAACTTGGAGTTGTAATACCCCGGGTTGCCTTCGACTTCTTCCACGATCACTTCGGCCGCCGCCAACGGGTGCTGGGCCTTGGTGGTTTCGGTGGAGTGCGCCGGGTCGCCGTCGACGTAGTTGAGGATCCAGTCCTGCAACCAGCGCTGCATTTCGTCCTTCTCTTTGAAGGAGCCGACCTTGTCGCGCACGATGCACTTCAAGTAGTGGGCGAAACGGCAGGTGGCGAACAGGTACGGCAGGCGCGCGGCCAGGTTGGCGTTGGCGGTGGCGTCCGGGTCGTCGTATTCGGCAGGTTTTTGCAGCGACTGGGCGCCAATGAACGCGGCGAAGTCGGTGTTTTTCTTGTGCAGCAGCGGCATGAAACCGTTCTTCGCCAGTTCCGCTTCACGGCGGTCGCTGATGGCGATTTCGGTCGGGCACTTCATGTCCACGCCACCGTCATCGGTAGGGAACGTGTGGGCCGGCAGGTTTTCCACCTCACCGCCAGACTCGATGCCACGGATACGCGAGCACCAGCCGTAGTGCTTGAACGAACGGTTGATGTTCACCGCCATGGCGTAGGCGGCGTTGGCCCAGGTGTACTTGGAGCTGTCGGCGCCGTCGGTGTTTTCTTCGAAAGCGAAGGCTTCCACCGGATCGGTCTTGGCGCCGTACGGCAGGCGTGCCAGGAAGCGCGGCATGGTCAGGCCGATGTAGCGCGAGTCTTCCGATTCACGCAGCGAGCGCCAGCCGGCGTATTCCGGGGTGGTGAAGATCTTGGTCAGGTCGCGTGGGTTCGACAGTTCCTGCCACGAGCCCATGCCCATCACAGTCGGCGAGGCCGCAGCGATGAACGGCGAGTGCATGGCGGCGCAGACTTTCGACAGCTCGCCCAGCAGTTCCACATCGGGCGGCGACTGGTCGAAGTAGTAGTCACCCACCAGGCAGCCGTAAGGCTCGCCACCGAACTGGCCGTATTCTTCTTCGTACATCTTCTTGAAGATCGGGCTCTGGTCCCACGCGGTGCCCTTGAACTTCTTCAGGGTCTTGTGCAGGTCTGGCTTGGAGATGTTGAGCACGCGAATCTTCAGTTGCTCATCGCTCTCGGTGTTATTGACCAGGTAATGCAGGCCACGCCAGGCGCTTTCCAGTTGTTGGAAATCCTGGTGGTGGATGATCTGGTTGACCTGGGCGGTGAGCTTGGCGTCGATGGCGGCGATGATCGATTCGATCGACTTGATCGCGTCGTTGGACACCAGGTCGGTTTGCGCCAGGGCCTGTTCGGCCAGGGTGCGCACCGCGGTTTCAACGGCTTCGCGGGCACGCTCGGTCTTGGGTTTGAATTCTTGCAGCAGCAGGTTCGCGAACTCGCTGGCTTCTTCGGTGGTACCCAGGATCTGGCTGCCTTCGCGGGCGGTATTGTCCGTCATGATTACTGCTCCCCTGCAGGCTTGGGCGCACTGGCAAGTGCCTGAAGCAATGCCGGGTCCTTGATCGCCTTCATGATGATTTCTTCAGCGCCAGTCTTGCCGTCCATGTAGGTCAGCAGGTTGGCCAATTGGGTGCGGGCTTCGAGCAGCTGGTTCAGGGAGTCGACCTTGCGCGCCACGGCGGCCGGGCTGAAGTCGTCCATGCTTTCGAAGGTGATGTCCAGGCTCAGGTTGCCTTCGCCTGTCAGCTCATTGGGTACGTGGAACGCGACGCGTGGCTGCATGGCCTTGAGGCGTGAGTCGAAGTTGTCGACGTCCACCTCAAGGAACTTGCGGTCGGCCACGGGTGCCAGCGGCTCGGCAGGCTTGCCGGCGAGGTCGGCCATCACGCCCATTACGAAGGGCAGCTGGACCTTTTTCTCGGCGCCGTAAAGCTCGACGTCGTACTCGATCTGCACTCGAGGCGCACGGTTGCGCGCGATGAATTTCTGAGAACTTTGCTTCGCCACGTTGCTGCTCCTGGTCGCTTGAGCGACGGTGTTGTTACTGCACGGTCCGGCGGCTTACTCGCTTTCGGGGCCGCGCAGGTTTTCAAATTGGGACATGCCATCGGGAATCAGATTGCGCACGATGGCCGCAAAGTCGGCATGCACCAGATTCTTGGCTCGGTTCAACAACACCGGCAGCGGGCTCGAAGGCTCGTGGCGGGTGTAGTACGCGAGGATTTTGTCGAGGCTGCGCAGCACATCGTCGCGGGTGGCGATGTCGCCAGAAGGGCGAGGAGCTGCGGGCGCGGCGGCGTTATCGACCGAGGGGGCATTGTCTTCACTGACGGCCTCGGGATCGCTGCTGCTGTCGGTGCCTGGCACCGCTTGATTGAGCAGTTGCAGGGCCTGTTTGAGCGGCTGCTTCAAGGCGCTGAGGTCCACGCCCTGGGCGGAACCGACTTGGTCATTGACCTGTTGCTCAATGGCCTCGCACGCCGCACGCGCCGCGCTCAAGGCGTCACGGGTGGCTTGCAGTTGTTCGGGGTCGCTGTCCAGGAACGCGGCGTTGAGTTGCTGGTTGCCCAACTGCTCATCGGCAAAACTCTGCAGGCCGCTGGCGTTGAGCGCTGCGCGCAGGGTCACGGGCCCGAAGGTGCGCGAGCGCGTCAGGATGCTTTCGCGCAGCAGACGAATATTGGTCTCGCAGGTCAGGCCGGTAAGGGCGTTGATGCGCACGGTGGGGTCGTTGTCATCGTCGGCATCCAGGCGCGGGTGCAGCTCGGCCCAGTATTGGCGCAGCAAGGCGTCGATCAGCGTGAGGACTTCGGCCAGCCCGGCCACACCCTGGAGGGCGAGGGTGCTTTGCAGCAGAAAGTGGGTGATGCGCAGGTCTTTGCTGCGCTGCAACAGGTCGAGGCTTTGCTGCTGGATGCTGCGCCACTCGGGCGGCTCAGCGGGCAGGATCGAGTCGCCCATGCTGCGTTCGGGTTGGCCCTTGGCATCACGTTCCAACTGCAGAAATTGCGCGTCGTATTCCATGTCTTCGCCACAGGGTGACGTCGCGGAAACGGCGGTGAGCAGCAACGGCACATCCACTGAATTCGATCTCCTTATCGGCCCGCTGGACGGCGGGCAATGCATGCACTAGTTGCGTAATGAACTTTGCATGTTTTCTTGGTCATACACTCAGCGTGCCACTACTGCGCCATCACTGATGTTCAAGAAGTTGTGCATTTTTGGTGTAGTACTTATGGCTTGTCAAGGTAAGCTATTCGCCCTCTGTGACAGATGTGCGGTGTTTAACAACCTGCGCGACTGGCGAGTCGAAAGGCGCGCCCAGAGCGGATTTTTGTCATGGAAGCCAGTTAAGATCAGCGATCATGCTGGTAAAAGCAGATTTTGGCGGTCGTTTGTACGACAGGACGGGACTTTCCAGGGCGGCACAGCCTCCTGGGTAGGCTGCGCGCGATGTATCAGCAAGGAGGCAAGATGTCGCTGTGTTTGACTATCACTAGTTATCACAAGATCACCCCTGGGCAATGCCCCGAAAAGTCCATGGATCAGGGCGTGATGGCTATTGGCCGCAGTTCTGACAATGACTGGGTATTGCCCGACCCTGAGCGTCTCGTCTCTTCGCAACATTGCGTTATTCAATACAAAGATGGCCGTTACTACTTGACCGATAACAGCACCAATGGTGTGGAATTGGTCAAGGCGGGTATTCGTATGCGTCGGGGTAACAGCGAGCCGTTGCAAGACGGTGAGTTGATCCGCATCGGTGATTACGAAATCCAGGCGCGCATCGACTTCAACGTGCAGGCCATCGACAGCCAGCCATTTGCCGGCGACTCACCCAACAGCTTTGAAGCGCTGATGGGCGCCGTGGCGAGCCAACCTGCGCCCACACCGATGATTGCGCCGCAGTTCCAGGGCGCCTCGGCCATGGAAACTTTGCCAGACCTGTTCGACTTCCTCAGCCCCACCGCCGTGCCGCCGCCCACCGTGGCGGACCATGTGCCGTCCGAGCAACACGATTTTCGCCCCCCGGCTCCAGTGGCCGTACCGGCGCCCGAAAAGCCGGCTGTGCAAGGCTCGGTGATTCCCGAAGACTGGGACCTGTTCGGCGACGCGCCCGCGCCTGTGGTCAATGCTGCGCCTGCCCCAGACCCGATCATCCCGCCGCCACCTGTGGTCGAGCCTGTTGCGCTCCCCGTGGCCAATGCCGAGCTACAACCGGACCTTTTGCAGGCCTTCCTGCGCGGTGCGGGCCTGGACCAGTTGCGCCTGGACAAAGCCGACGCCTGTGCGCAGATGGAAAGTATCGGCCGCAGCTACCGGTTGATGGTCGAGGGCTTGATCGACGTATTGCGTGCCCGTGCCAGCCTCAAGGGCGAGTTTCGCATGCAGCAGACGATGATCCGCCCCGCCGAAAACAACCCATTGAAATTCGCCCCGAATGCCGATGAAGCGTTACTGCTGTTGCTGCGTCATGGCAACCAGGCATTCATGGCGCCGGACCTCGCCGTACGTGACAGTTTCGACGACCTGCGCGCCCACCAGTTGGCCGTGATGGCTGGCGTGGAAGCGGCGATCAAGCACCTGCTCATGCGCTTTGAACCGGCGCAATTGGAGGAGCGCATGGGCAAACCCGGCGGCCTCTCGAGTCTGTTCAACGGTTCGCGCCAGGCCCAGTACTGGCAGCAGTTCACCGAGCTCTACAGCAATATTTCCCGCGAGGCCCAGGACGATTTCCAGGACCTGTTCGGTCGCGAATTCAGCCGGGCCTACGAAGAACACAGTGCACGACAGCGACGCTGAAAACGCCTCGCACCAATGGATAAAACGGATAGCTAAATACGTCATTGAGGACGCAGGATGATTCCCAGGTTTTTACTCGCAGCCGCTACCGCGCTGCTGCTGACGGCGTGTGCCAACGACGCGGTCAAACCCCAGGCGGCTGCCGAGGCCGAAGCCGACACGGCCGCCGTCGAATTGCACTTTCACGCGATTGCTGGGCTTAACCCCGGTGCCAACGGCCAGGCCGCGCCGGTGCGGGTGCGCATTTTCGAATTGAAAAACGCCGCTACCTTTTCACGCTCCGATTACTTCGCCCTGGCGGACCGTGCGCAATCGACCCTCGGCCTGGACCTGCTGGACCAGGACGAAGTGATGGTGCAGCCCGGCCAACAACTGAGCGTGCAGCGCGACCTCGACCCGTCCACGCGCCAGATCGGCCTGCTGGTGGGCTACCGCGAGTTGGACCGTGCGCAATGGCGCACGGTCATCAACGTGCCGCCGCGCCAATACAGCGAATACCAGATCAGCCTCGACGTGCATGCCGTGCGCGCCGACGTCGTGGCTTCCCCATCCAGCCCAGCCCAATAACAAGCAATCGGAGCCCCCATGTCCTGGAACAATCGCGTGGTCTGGTCGGAAGGCATGTTCATCGGAACGCAGCACTTCCAGCAGCATGACCGTTACCTGGAAAACCTGATCGACGCCCGCAGCCGCCCGTTGTCGGCGGGTGCCTGGGGGTTCTCCGAGTTGCTGATCGACCAGGGCCTGCTGGCCCAGGGCAAGCTGGCGATCGTGTCGGCTCGCGGCCTGCTGCCCGATGGCACGCCGTTCAATATTCCCCAGGACGACCTGGCGCCGAGCCCGTTGAATATCGACGACAACCTGCGCGACGGCCTGGTGTACCTGGCCCTGCCGCTCAAGCGCGCCGGCGCCCGTGACACGGTGGATGAGGGTGAAGCCCTGGAAGCGGCGCGCTACGTGAGCCAGGTGCGCGAAGTGCGCGACGACAACGCCCCGTTCGAAAACCGTGCACCGGTGGCGGTGGGGTCGCGGGCATTGCGCCTGCTGACAGCGCAGGATGGCATCAGCGACTACGCCGCCATCGGCCTGGTACGCATCAAGGAAAAACGCGCCGACCGCGCATTGGTGCTCGATGACACCTACATCCCGCCGGTGCTGGACGTGGCTGCGAGCAAACCGCTGACGGCCTTTCGCAGCGAACTGCTGGGCCTGTTGCACCAGCGTGGCGAAGCGCTGGCCGGTCGCGTGGTGGCTTCGGGTGCCGGTGGTGCCTCGGAGATCGCCGACTTCATGCTGCTGCAACTGGTCAACCGCGCCCAGCCGCTGATCCAGCACTTCAGCCAGTTGAGCCCGTTGCATCCGGAGCGCTTTTTCAGCGAACTGGTCAGCCTGGCCGGTGAGTTTTCCACCTTCTCAACCTCCAGCCGTCGCCCCCAGGAATACCCGCAGTATCAGCACGATGACCTGGCCTTGAGTTTCATGCCGGTGATGGCGGCCCTGCGTGAAGCGCTGTCGATGCTGATCGACAGCAAGGCCACGCCGATCCCGATTGTGGAGAAGGCCTACGGCATCCATGTGGCGATGCTGGCCGACAAGACCCTGCTCGACAACGCCAGTTTCATCCTCGTGGTGCGCGCCGATGTGCCCGGCGAAACCCTGCGTGCGCGTTTCGGCCAGCAGAGCAAGGTCGGCTCGGTGGAGCACATCCGCGACATGGTCAACCTGCAACTGCCGGGCATCGGCCTGCTGCCATTGCCGGTGGCGCCACGCCAATTGCCTTACCACGCCGGCAGCACCTACTACGAGCTGGACCATGGCAGCGAGCACTGGCAGCAGCTGAACAATTCCGGCGGTTTCGCCTTCCATATCGCCGGGCAGTTCCCGGGCTTGAACCTGGCCTTCTGGGCGATCCGAGGATAATTGGCGATGCATCCCAATGATGATGACCGCACCCAGTTCATGCCGCGCCCGGGTGGCCGAGAGCCTGCACCCTCGCGTGCCGAACCTGCGCCGCTGTCGATGCCGGCTGCGCCGATCCTCACCGGCAAGAGCCAGGGCCTCAACCCGCTGGAAAGCGCCGCCGGCCCGTTGCTGGCGTTGTTGACGCGGCTGCGCAACACCATCGCCCACCCCGCGCCGGCCAGCCTGCGTGCGCAGTTGCTGGCGTACCTGCGCCAGTTCGAAGAACGCGCCGAAGCCGCCGGTGTGGCACGCAATGAAGTGCTGTTGGCCCGTTACGCGCTGTGCACCGCCTTGGATGAAGCGGTGCTGAGCACGCCGTGGGGCAGCACCAGCGATTGGGGTAAACAGAGCCTGCTGATCACCGTGCACAACGAAGCCTGGGGTGGCGAAAAGGTTTTCCAGTTGCTTGACCACTGCCTGCAAAGCCCACGGGAGCGTCTGTACCTGCTGGAGCTGTTGTACCTGTGCATGTGCTTGGGTTTTGAAGGGCGTTACCGCGTGATGACTGACGGGCGCAGCCAGTTGGAAGCCTTGCGCGAACGCACCGCCGCGGCGATTCGCAGCGCCCGTGGCGAACACGAGCGTGAGCTGTCACCGCACTGGCGCGGTGTGACCGTGGCCCGTGATCGCCTGGCGCAATTCATGCCGCCGTGGATCGCCGTGGCGATTGGCTTGGCGCTGCTGTTGGCGTTGCTGTTCGGTCTGCGCCTGAAGCTGGCCTCGGACGCCGAGCCGGTGTTCAAGAACATCCATGCCCTGGGCGAGATCCCGGTGCAGGCCATCGACCGTCCGGTGGCGCAGCCCAAAGTGATTGAGCGCCCGCGCCTGGCCGGGTTCCTGGCCGATGACATCAAGGCCGGCCGCGTGGCGGTGGAAGACAAGGTTGACCGCTCTGTCGTGACCATCCGTGGCGATGAGCTGTTCGCCTCGGCCAGCTCCAGCATCGTCGATGACTACCAGCCGCTGATGCTGCGCATCGCTGACGCCATCCGCAAGGTCAAGGGCCAAGTGCGTGTCACCGGGCACAGCGACAATCGCCCGATTGCCACGTTGCGCTTCCCGTCCAACTGGGCGCTGTCCGAAGCCCGGGCCAAGTCGGTGCTGGAAATTCTCGCGGCCAAGACCGGCCAGGCCGAGCGCTTCAGTGCCGAAGGCCGCAGCGACACCGAGCCGTTGGCCACAAACAGTACTGCCGAAGGCCGTGCCCGCAATCGTCGGGTTGAAATCACCGTATTGGCGGAGGGCGTCGAGTGAAGGCGTTTTTCAGTTTCATGATTCGCTGGGTGATCCCCGTGCTGGGCCTGATTGCCCTTAGCCTGATCATCTGGTTTGTTGGCCCGCTGCTGGACGTGCTGGTGCCCGAAGGGCGCCGTTGGGCGCTGATCGTGCTGGTGTTTGCGCTGTGGGTGGCCTATCGCGTGTTCCGCATTATCCAGGCCCGTCGCCAGGCCGCCGAAGTGATGCGCAGCCTGGCCGCAGAAACCCCGGTCGACCCTAACAGCGTCGCGACCGCCGAAGAGCTGTCCACGCTGCGCCAGCGTATGGACGAAGCCCTGGCACTGCTGAAAAAAGCCAAGCTGGGCGGCGATGAGCGCCGCAACCTCTACGAGTTGCCGTGGTACGTGATCATCGGTCCGCCGGGCTCGGGCAAGACTACCGCGCTGGTCAATTCCGGGCTGCATTTCCCGCTGGCGGCGCAATTGGGCGCCGGTGCGGTGCGCGGCGTGGGGGGCACGCGCAACTGCGACTGGTGGTTTACCGACCAGGCCGTATTGCTCGACACCGCCGGCCGCTATACCACCCAAGACAGCAACTCCACGGTGGATAAAGCCGCCTGGCTGGGCTTTCTCGACCTGCTGAAAAAGCAGCGTGCGCGCCGGCCTATCGACGGTGCGTTTATCGCCATCAGCCTCTCGGATCTGCTGCTGGGCACCGACGCCGAGCGCGCTGCCCATGCCGCCGCGATTCGCTTGCGCATCCAGGAGCTGTATACGCAGCTGGGCGTGCGTTTCCCCATCTACCTGATGCTCACCAAGCTCGACCTGGTGCCGGGCTTCATGGAGTTCTTCGACAACCTGAGCAAGGAAGAGCGCGCCCAGGTGTGGGGCATGACTTTTGCCCTGGACGACGGCAAAAACAGCGACAGCCCGCTGGCGCACCTGCAAAGCGAATTCGCCGGCCTGGAGCAGCGCCTCAACGAACGCCTGGTCGAGCGCTTGCAACAGGAACGCGACCCGGCACGGCGCGACCTGATCTACGGCTTCCCGCAACAGTTCGGCGCGTTGAAAGATTGCCTGCAAAGCTTTCTCGAAGGCGTGTTCAAACCCAATGCCTTTGAAGAGCGCGTGTTGCTGCGTGGCGTGTACTTCACCAGCGGCACCCAGGAAGGCAGCCCGATTGACCGCCTGATCGGTGCCATGGCCCAGAGCATGAACCTGGACCGCCAGCACCTGGCGCGCCAGAGCGGCACTGGGCGCAGTTACTTCATCGAAAAACTCTTCACCGCCGTGGCCTTTGCAGAGCGCGGCCTGGTGGGGGTGAACCCGAAAGTCGAGCGGCGCCGCAAATGGATCGCCCGTGGCGTACTGGCGGCCACCGTCACGCTGGTGGTGGTGGTCAGCAGCCTGTGGTGGGTAAGCTATCGCGCCAACCAGGCGTATATCGCCCAGGTCGATCAGAAGGTCGCGCCCCTGGGCCAGACCGTCCAGAACCTGAGCCCGGCACAGCGGGAAGTGCTCGCCGTGCTGCCGTTGCTCAACGCCGTGAAGAACCTGGCGGGGGATTCACCGAGCTGGTCCGAAGGGCTGGGGCTGTACCAGGGTGATATGCTCGAAGCCGAGTCCGCCAGCGTGTACCGCAAACTGTTGATCGCCGTGTTCGCGCCACGCCTGGTGACGCGTATCGAAGAGCAACTGCACGGCGGCGGCAACTCGGACTTTCTCTACGAGGGCCTCAAGGCTTACCTGATGCTCGCCGACACCGAGCATTATGACCCGGACTTCATCAAGGCCTGGATCGCCCTGGACTGGGACCGCAACCTGCCCCGCGACCTGCCGGCCGACCAGCGTCAGGCCCTGGCCGGGCACTTGCAGGCGCTGTTCGAACGCCACCCGCCGAACGCGCGCCTGGTCCCACGTCTGATCGACGATCTGCGTCGGCAGTTGCAGCAATTGCCGGTAGCCCAGCGCGTGTACGACCGCGTCAAGCGCCAGAAACTGCCCGAAGGTATCCCGGACTTTCGCATCAACGAGGCCGCCGGTCGCGATGCCGCACTGGTGTTCAGCCGCAAGAGCGGTAAGCCGTTGGGTGAGCCGTTGAGTGGTTTCTTTACCGCCAAGGGCTATCGCCAGGCGTTCTTGCTCAGCAGCCTGAACCAGACCGGCACCCTGGCCGAAGAGCAATGGGTGCTGGGCCATGAACAGGCCGACCAGCAGAACGTGGTGAGCCTCGCCGCCGACGTGCGCCGCTTGTACTTCCAGGATTACCAGCGCCAGTGGGACGCGTTGCTCGCTGACATCGACTTTGTGCCGATCACCAGCGTGGCCCAGGCCGCCGATGTGCTGCGGGTGATTTCCGGTCCCACCTCGCCGCTGAAAAAGCTGCTGGTGGCGGTTGCCAGGGAAACCGACCTGCAAGCCGAAGAACGCCAACTGGCCGCCAAAGGCGTACCGGTGGAAGGCGGCGTGGACAAGCTCAAGGAACGCCTCGGCAGCTTGCTGGGCGAGGCGCAACCGACGGCGAATGCCCCGGCGCCGGCGGATGATCCAGTGACCGCGCACTTTGCCGAACTCAACAGCACCGTGAGTAAAAACGAAGGTGAACCGGCGGCCATCGACGGCCTGCTGTCGGACATGAATGCACTGTATGTGCAGGTCAGCGCCATGGTCGGTGCCAGCGGCGATGCCTTGCTCGGCGAGGCCAAGAACCAGGCGGCGGCTGCGGCCACACGGGTCAGCCTGAACGCCGAGCGCCAGCCGCCGCTGGTGCAGGGCATGGTCAAGTCGGTGGTCAACTCCACCACCAACAGCATGATGGGCGGGGTGCGTAACCAGCTGAACGCGGCCTGGGTCAGTGAAGTGGTCAACGTGTATCGCCAGTCGTTGGCCGGGCGTTACCCGATGTCGCCGGGCAGTGCGCGGGACGCCACCTTGGATGACTTCGGCCAATTCTTCGGCGTGGGCGGGGTGATGGACAACTACTTCCGCAAATACCTGCAGCCCTATGTGGACACGTCGGCACAGACCTGGCGCTGGCAACCGGGGGCGGCGCAGAAGCTGGGGATTGCTCCTGGCGTGCTGCAAACCTTCCAGCGTGCGGCGACAATTCGGGACGCGTTCTTCCGCTCCGGTGGCACCCAGCCGATCGTGCGTTTCGAGCTCAAGCCGGTGTCGATGGACCCCACCATCACCCAGTTCCTGCTCGACCTGGACGGCCAGCAACTGAGCTACGACCACGGCCCGAGCCGCCCGGTAGCTATGCAATGGCCGAACCCCGGCAGCATTGGCGTGGTGCGTATTTCCATCATGCCGCCGTCGGCCAGTGGTCGCTCCGGTATCACCCTGGACGGCCCGTGGGCCTGGTTCCGCCTACTGGAGCAATCAGACCTCACCGCAGGCAACTCGCCGGACCGTTTCAACCTGCGCCTGCGGGTCGATGGTGCGAGCATCGCCTACGAGTTGCGCGCCAACAGTGCGTTCAACCCATTCAAGAGCCGCGTGCTCAGCGGCTTCAGCCTGCCGGAGCGGCTATGACGGCCCTGGGTTTCTACGGCAAGTTGGCCAGCCGCGGCGACTTTGTCAGCCGCGCCTTGCCCCAGAGCTTTATCGGCCCGTGGGACAGCTGGCTGGCTGCGGGTTTGCTCGCCAGCCAGAACAGCCTCGGCGCTGACTGGCTGAATGCGTACCTGGTCAGCCCGTTGTGGCGCTTTGTGCTGGCGCCGGGCGTGTGCGGGCCGGATGCGGCGGCGGGCGTGGTGATGCCGAGCATTGATCGGGTCGGGCGGTATTTTCCGCTGGCGGTGGTGACCTTGCTGGATCACAACACCAACCCGGCGTCGCTGGTGGGCGGTTCGGACGCCTGGTTCGAGCAGGCTGAAACCTTGTTGCTCAGCACCCTCGACAGCGGCGCGACCTTCGAAAGCTTCAACGCCGGGCTCGACGAGTTGGGTGTGCCGGCCAGCGAGCCGCGGGCGGTGGACAGCCGTTTCGCCGGCCTGCAAAGGGTGGCAGCCACCGTGCCGCACCAGCGTATGACCGCGCTGGCTGAACAGGCGTGCGAGGGCGCAAGCCTGTGGTGGGGGCGAGGTTCGCAGCGTATCTCTCCCGGTTTATTACGGTGCCAGGGCTTGCCTGCCGCCAGCGATTTTGCGCAGTTTTTGCTCGGACAAGAAGGTGTGGTGTAGATGGGCGTGACGTACGAATCCGCGAGCAAAAGCCATGTGGGCATGGTTCGCCAAGTCAACGAAGATGCCTTTCTGGACCTGCCGGAAAACCGCTTGTGGGTGGTGGCCGATGGCATGGGCGGGCACGCGGCGGGGGACTATGTCAGCAGCTTGATCGTCGACAGCCTGCGGCATGTGCCGCTGGGCCGCTCCCTGGACGAATACTCGGCGGCGCTGCGCAATGACCTGCTGCGCATCAACGCAGCCGTGCGCGAAGAAACCGCCAACCGAGGCGTGACCATGATGGGCAGCACCGTGGTGGTGTTCGCCGCGCGCGGCTTGCGCGGGGTGTGCCTGTGGGCCGGCGACAGCCGCCTGTACCGCCTGCGCGACGGCGTGCTGGAAAGCATTTCCCGCGACCACAGCTACGTGCAAGACCTGCAAGACAGCGGCCTGCTCAGCGAAGCCGACGCCCGCACCCACCCGCGCTCCAATATCGTCACCCGCGCCATCGGCGTGGAGGCCCAGTTGGACGTCGCCTCAGTGGACCTGTTGATCGCCCCCGGCGACAGCTACCTGCTGTGCAGCGATGGCCTCAACAAAACCGTCGAAGACCACGAAATCCGCGACGTGCTCAGCCATGACGCACCGGATGAAATCGTGCGCAGCCTGGTGCACCTGGGGCTCAATCGCGGCGCACCAGACAACATCACCACCCTCGTCGTGAAGGTCTCGTCATGAACATCGTGATTCCGGGTTATGACATCGAAGGCGAGATTGGCGAAGGCGCCATGGCCAGCGTGTACCTGGCGACCCAGCGTTCGCTGGAGCGCAAAGTGGCGCTGAAGGTGATGGCGGCAGCGCTGGCAGCCGACCCGAGTTTCTGCGAACGCTTCCTGCGCGAGGGCAAGACCCTGGCGCGCTTGTCGCACCCGCACACGGTGACCATCCATGACATCGGCAACGTCGGTGAGCTGTATTACATGGCCATGGAATACCTGCCCAACGGCACGCTCAAGGAGCGCATTGCTGCTGGGCTGACCCCGGAGCAGGGCGTGACGCTGATCCGCCAGATTGCTTCGGCCCTGGGCTATGCCCATGCCCAAGGGCTGGTGCACCGCGACGTCAAGCCGGCGAACATTCTGTTTCGGGCCGATGGCACGGCAGTACTGTCCGACTTTGGTATCGCCAAGTCGCTGGACGACCGCACCCAATTCACCCAGGCCGGGTTTGCCGTGGGTACACCCAGCTACATGAGCCCCGAGCAGGCGCGGGGCCAGGAGATCGATGGCCGCGCCGACCTCTACGCGCTGGGCGTGGTGCTGTATGAAATCCTCGTCGGCAAGCTGCCTTACAACGGCACCGATGCACTTTCTACCGCTCTGGCGCACTTGACTGAACCCTTGCCGGAATTGCCGGTGCATCACGGGCGCTACCAGGGTGTGCTGCGCAAGTTGTTGGCCAAGGACCCGGCGGAGCGTTATCCAGATGCGGCAGCGTTGTTGTTGGCGCTGGATCAACTGCCGGCGGATGAATCGGACGCCACGCTGGTACGGCCGCTGCCGATTCCATTGAGCGTTGATCTGGCGGGCATGACTCCTGTCACCATCGACATTCCGACTGATAAACCGCAGCCGCAGCCAATAGCGCGCCAACCGGTGGTCACGCCGACCCAGCACAATGCCCCGTCCGAGCAGCGCCGTGGTCCGGTATTGGCCTTGGCCGCCGTGGCGGTCGCCGTCGCGTTGGCCATTGGTGGCGCCAGCTACTGGTGGTTGAGCGGCGGCGATGAACCGGCCCCGCCGCCAGCCGCCGTGGTGCCCAAGGTGACGCCAGCGGTGGCTGTCGCTGAAGTGGATGGCGGTCAACGCCCGTTGCTGATGGCAGGCAAGAAAACCTTGTTCCAGCGCGTACTCAGCAAACCCGGCGCCCAGCTTTCAGCGGACGCAGGGAGCTCGCCGGGTAAAGCGCTGCCGGCGTTTTCCGTGCTCTACGTGTACCAGCGCAAAGACGTCGACGGCAGCCCGTGGGTACGCGTCGGCGCCGCCACCGATGGTCGCAGCGACGGTTGGCTGCCGGCCTCCCAGGTCAGCGACTGGAAACAAAGCCTGGTGCTCAAGTTCACCGAGCGCTCAGGCCGGGCGCCCGTGATGTTCCTGCGCCAGCCCGGTGAGGTGGAAAAACTACTGGCTGACCCTGCTGCAGCGAAAAGCGCCTTGGCCAAGGCGCAGAACAACCGAGAAGACAACCAGCAAGTCCTGGCCCTGGAACCCACCGCCAGCGCGGTGCCGCAGAACCAGTTCTACCTGTTGCCGATCTTCGATTCCAAAGAGAGCTTCGACGACAACGGGCAGCCGGTGCAGTTGCTCAACGTGGCCTCCATCGACCCAGGCAGCCGCGCCGCTGCCAGACCGGCCAGCCCGACGCTCAGCGCCAATGCCGACGCGTTCCGCACGGCCGTGGTGCTGGTGGTGGACACCACCGTGTCGATGCAGCCCTACATCGACCAGATTCGCGACGTGGTGCATGAGCTACAAACCCGTATTGCCGAGCGTGGCGAGTTGGACAGCGTCAGCTTCGGCATGGTCGGCTTTCGCAGCAGCATCCAGAAAACCCCGGGCCTTGAGTATGTCGCCAAGACCCTTATCACCCTCGACCAAGGCCGCGATCCGCAACGCTTCCTGGATATGGCGCGCCAGGTCAAAGCGTCGACGGTGTCCAGCCACTCGTTCAACGAAGATGCGTTTGCCGGGGTGATGCAGGCGGTGGACGGCATGGATTGGTCCGGCTACGGCGGGCGCATCATCCTGCTGGTTTCCGATGCCGGCGCGCTGCGCAAGAACGACCCGTTCGCCGCCACCCAGATGAACGAAGCCGAAGTGCGCCAGGCGGCCCTGGGTAAGCAGATCAAGATCTATGCGCTGCACCTGCGCACCGACGCCGGCAAGAAAACCCATGCCGGTGCCGAGAGCCAGTATCGCGTCCTCACCGCCGACGCCAACCCGCAGATCGGCGACCTGTACACGCCAGTGCCAGGCGGCGATGTGCGCAAGCTGGGTGAGCGTGTCGATGAGATCGGCACGGTGTTCGCCAACCTCGTGCATCAGGTGCGCAGCAACACGCCGCAGCCCGTGCCGTTGCTCAGTGCTGCGCCGAGTCTGGCGGACAAGTCCGCCGCCGTCGGCTATGCCATGCACATGGACTTTCTCGGGCGCAAAACCGCGAGTCAGGCACCGCAATTGGTCAGCGCCTGGACCGCTGATCGTGACCTGACCAACCCGGCGCTGCCAGCGTTCCAGGTGTGCGTGATGCTGACCAAGCTGCAACTCAACGACCTGCAACAATCGTTGAAGTTGATCGTGGATGCGGCGCGCAAGACCCAAAGCTCGCCCAAGGATTTCTTCCAGGAAATCGCCAGCGCCTCGGCCTATATGAGCCGTGACCCGCAGGCCCTGCGCAAGGGCGGCAACCTGGCTGACGGCGGCCTGCTCGGTGAATACCTGGAGGGCCTGCCGTACCGCAGCAAGTCGCTGAACATGACCCAGGAC
The DNA here is from genome assembly GCF_018135665.1 of Pseudomonas sp. B2021. Lineage (NCBI taxonomy): Bacteria > Pseudomonadati > Pseudomonadota > Gammaproteobacteria > Pseudomonadales > Pseudomonadaceae > Pseudomonas > Pseudomonas sp. B2021. Next base: position 6,363 of record NZ_SMOF01000001.1, on the reverse strand, counting down.
CTGTGGTTGTCATTGAGCGTGGCCGAGCAGGAAGACTTTATCGACGAGCTGGATTCGAAAATCCGCCTGTATGAAACCTTCCATAACGACGTGGCCAACTGGGTCCGTTTCGGCGATGCCGAACCGGGCGATGCGTTGTACCGCGTGCCACTGTCGACGCTGCCGTAATGCTGAGCCTGAACGCGGTGCACAAGAGCCGGGGCCTCGGTAGCCAGCGCTACAGCCTGGTGATCCCTGCGTTGCAGCTGGGCGCGGGTGAACAACTGGCAATTGTCGGCCCCAGCGGTTGCGGCAAGAGCACCTTGCTCGACCTGCTGGCGCTGGTGTTGGCGCCGGATCAGGTGGGGCAGTTTGCGTTCAACCAACAGGACATCGGCGCGCTGTGGCGTGCCGACCGGCAATCGGCGCTGGCCGCGTTGCGCAGCCAGCACTTGGGCTATGTGCCGCAGACCGGAGGCTTGCTGGGGTTTCTGGATGTGCGCGGCAATATCGCGCTGTCGCGCCAACTGCTGGGCTTGCAGGACGACGGCCGCGTGGCGCGCCTGGCTGAGCAGTTGCAGATCAGCGATCAGTTGGCCAAGCGCCCGGCGGCGTTGTCGGTGGGCCAACGCCAGCGGGTCAGCTGCGCGCGGGCCCTGGCCCATGGGCCGCAACTGGTGCTGGCCGATGAGCCGACGGCGTCCCTGGACCCGCTCAACGCCGAGCGCGTGATGCAGGCACTGCTGGCCCAGGCCCGCGAACACCGTACGGCCTGTGTGATCGCCACCCATGACGAACCGCTGGCCCGCGCCAGTGGCTTGCAGGTGCGGCGTATCAGTTGCCAGCGCGATCCAGACGGCGGCGTCACCGCAACCCTCGGGGAGGCGTGCTGATGCGCATCGGCCTGGTTGCCTCGCTCGCCTGGCAGGACTACCGCAACGATGGGTGGCTGTCGGCCTGCTCGGTGTTGGCACTGGTAGCGGTTATCGCGCCATTGCTGGTGTTATTCGGGCTGAAATTTGGACTGGTTAGCAGTTTGACCGAACGCTTGGAGACCGACCCCGCCAGCCGTGAAATCATCCCATTGGGCGGTGGCCGATTCAGCGCGGCGTTTATCGCGCAACTGGGTGAGCGCAGCGATGTGGCCTTTGCTGTGCCGCGCACACGGCAAATTGCGGCCACGGCGCAGGTGGGCACCTTGACCCTGGAAATGCTGCCGACTGCCGCAGGGGACCCGCTGTTGGCAGGCTTGCCGATGCCCCACGGCCTGGACCAGATCGTGCTCAGCCATACCGCCGCCGAAAAGCTTGCGGCAAGGCCCGGTGACTGGCTGGAAACCAGCTTTGCGCGGCAAGTGGCGGGGCGCGTCGAGGCCCAGCGCACGCGGTTGCAGGTACTGGCGGTGTTGCCGCTGGAGGCCTTCGCTCGCGAGGGCCTGTTTGCCGATCTGGCGTTGCTGGAGGCAGCGGAAGATTACCGCGATGGCCGTGCGGTGCCGGCGTTGGGTTGGGCTGGTGAAGCGGCGAGCGTGAGTGAACAGCGTATCTACCCGGCGTTTCGCCTGTATGCGCGCAGCCTCAGTGATGTGGAACCGCTGCGGGTGTATTTCGCCGGGCAGCACCTGTTGGTTTCAACCCAGGCGCACACCATCGCTCAAGTGCAATCGTTGAGCCGCAACCTGTCGATTGTGTTCTGGATCATCGCCGGGTTGGCGTTGGCCGGGGCGTTTGCGGCTATTTTCGCGGGCACCCTGGCGGCGGTGGCGCGCAAGCACCGGGAACTCTCGGTGTTGCGCCTGCTGGGGTTTTCCACCGCCGCGTTGTTGCTGTTTGTGCTGCTGCAAGCGCTATACAGCGCAGGGTTTGCCGCTGTGCTCAGCGTTGGGCTGTATGCCCTGGCCGAGGCCGCGTTGAACAAGCTTTTTGTGCAGGTGCCGGGCGAGTACGCCAGCCACCTGTTGGCGCGCCATTACGGCCTGGCCCTGGTGGCGGTGCTCGGCGTCAGTGCCGTGGCGGCCGCCTGTGGTGGTTGGCGGGTGGCCCGTATCCAGGCTTCTGAAGGAATCAGAGATGTATAAATTACTGGGCGCCTGCGTGGCGCTGAGCCTGGCCTCGCTGGCCTGGGCCGATGAGGCAAGTGACAAGCTCGACAACCCCAAGCCGTTGCCGGACGACGTGAGCCTGCCGCTGCCCTGCGAAGGCAACATGGTGTTCCGCTACGCCTACATCCTGGCCCAGGGCACCCTGGATGACCGTGAAATCAGCCTGGGCTACCCCTTTGCCGAAGGCGAGGCGGGTTATCAGCAGTCGTTTATTTCCGGCTACCGCCGCGACTTCATTAACGGCCAGTTCACCCTCAAAGACTTGCCCAAGGACTGGAGTAAGGTCATCGCGCCGCAGATGCCGAAGACCGACGCCAAGACTCCGCTCAAGCCGATGCTGTACTTCATCGGCAAGTACGAAGTGACCACCCGCCAATACGCCCAGGTGATGGCCCAGGCGCAATCCCTGGCCAGCGGTGAACCGGCTCCCGCATGTGAGGCGCCCACGGGCATGGCCGGGCGTTTGCCCAAGGTGAAGCTGTCGCGCTTTGAAGCCGAGCGTTTCTCGGCGGTGTACAGCGCCTGGCTGATGAAATATCACCGCGAACTGCTGCCGGTAAGCGGGCGCGGTGCGTCGGCCGAAGACGGCGGCCTGGGCTTCGTGCGCCTGCCCACCGAAGTGGAGTGGGAGTACGCCGCACGCGGCGGCCAGGCGGTGAGCCGCCAGGACCTCGAAGGCCGCCTGTATCCACGGCGCGCCGAAGGCAGTGAAAGCGATGGCCCGCTGGCCGATTACGCGGTGTTCAACCAAGTGGCCGGCGGCACCGGCCAGGCGGCGCGGTTGATGCCCATCGGTACCAAATTGCCTAACCCCATCGGCATGTTCGACGTGATCGGCAACGCCGCGGAAATGGTCCAGGAATCCTTCCAACTGGTCCACGCCGGCCGCCGCCAGGGCACCTACGGCGGCTTTGTGGTCAAGGGCGGCAACTACCTGGAAGGCGAGGGCACGTTGTTCACCGGCATGCGCCGCGAATACCCGCTGTTTGCCGCTGATGGCACCGAGCAAAGCAACGAGACCACCGGTTTTCGCGTGGCGATTGGCGCGTTGTCGGCGCCGCGCTCGCGTTACAAGGAATTGTTCGCCCAGTGGCAGAAGGAAGGCCGCCTGGCCTCCCTGACCGACGCCATCGACGACGCCCAGGACCCGACCAAACGCCTGGACAGCATCATCGCCGCCAGTGTCGATCCCAAGCTGCAAGCCGAACTGGGCCTGGTCAACGAAGAGCTCAAGCGCAACGTGTCGCTGATCGCCCAGCAACGCGAAGAAGCGGCGGGCAATTTGATCCAGTCGGCGGCGTTGGTGGCCGAGACCATCAGCAACTACAACATCCGCCTGGCCAACCTGCAGAAGAGTCGCCAGCAGGCGGTGGACAGCAAGGACGAGGCCAGCACGCAGCTGTTCGACATGGCCATCACCAATGGACGCAGCGCGTTGGACGGCGCGGTGGCGATTTACATCGACAACCTGGCCACCGGCACGCGCTACACCGATGCGGTGATCCAGGCGCAGTTTCAACGGATCAAGGAAGAGTTGGATCGCAAGCCAGTGCTCGGCAAGAGCCTGGTGACGCGCGCGACACTGTTCGTTCGCCATGTCGGCAACTACCGCAAGCAACAGCGGGCCGACCCGGCAACGATCTTGAAGGAATTGCTCGCAGCGAGCGGTCAGCGGTCTTGATCGTTGGCTGTCTAGCGAGCTTGGAAGGGACTCAGGCGGCGGTGGGCCGTGCTGGGCAAGTCAAACTTAACAGAGATCACATCTATGCTTTTTTCCCGTAAGGCGGTTTCCAAGCGTCACCTGCTGCTGATCGCAGCTGGTTTCAGTACCGTGTTGACTGGTTGCGCTACGTCGCCTGCGTCCAAGGTGGCGTCGAGCACCAAGGTCGAGTACTACCCCAACTGCTACGAGCCGGTGCAGCACCTGCGCGCCACCGATTCGGACATGACCAAGTCGGTCGTCACCGGTGCAGCCCTCGGCGCGGCTGGCGGTGCCCTGCTGGGCGCCCTGACCGGCGACAAGGACAGCCGTGGCCGCAATGCCGCAATCGGTGCCGCAGGCGGCGCCCTGGCTGGCGGCGCGGCGGGGTACTACACCGAGCGCCAGAAGCAGATCACCGATGACAACCAGCGCATCGCGTCCTACTCCACTGACTTCAACAAAAGCGCCTCGGACATCGACCGCAGCACCGCCTATGCCAAGGCCTCGCAGCAGTGCTACCAGAGCGCATTCACCAAGCTGGTGGCTGATCGCAAGGCCAAGACCGTCAACGACACCGAAGGCCGCAAGCGCCTGGCGGAAATCGTCGCGGGCCTGAAGGAATCCAATGACCTGATCGTGACGGTCAACGGCAAAGCCAGCGAAGACTTGAACAACTACACCCAGGCCTACGAGAAAGACCTGCAACAGGTCGGCGTACAGCGCAGCGATGTGGTGACCGTGGCCACCGCCGATACCACGCAAGTGGTCGCTCCGGCCAAGGGCAAGAAAGCCGTCAAACCGGCCAAGAAGCCGGTGCTGCCGACAGTGCCGAAAGAAGCGGTAACCACCGAGCGCAGCATCCAGACCGTGCAGGCCAAGCAAGCTGAAAGCAAGCAGGTTGCCAGTGCGGGTAAGACCCAGATCGAAGCGACCTGCCGCAATCCAAACCTGGCCGACTGGGCGCCAGTGCCGTGCCCTAACGTTTAAGTACTTGTTGCTATAAGCGTTAAACGCCAACCGATCTGCGCCTAAAGCGCGAGATCGGTGGCGTTCTTTTTGCAAATCGTTACACTGCTGCGGCCACTCCAATAAATACACCGAGGCCGTGTGCATGAAATTTCGTCTTCTCCTGTGGGTGCTGGGCCTGATGATGGGCAAAGCCAGCCGCACCAACCCCGCCTTCCAGCAGCAACTGGGTGACAAAGACCTGGCCTTCCAGCTGCAGACCCTCGACGGCAAGGTTGCCCGTCACTTCATCGTCAAAGACCAGCGCATCACCAGCCGCTCAGGTGTCCACCCGGCGCCGGCCTTCGCGATTGCCTTCAAGGATGCCGCCTACGGCTTCGCCACGATGCAGGCGAAGAACAAGCAACTGGCGTTCATGACGGGGATTCAGGACAAGTCGATCCAGATCAAGGGCAACCCGGCACTGGTGATCTGGTTTCAGGGGCTGACCAAGTATTTGAAGCCGAAGAAAAAGAAGTAACGATGACGCGGGTTGCCTGCCGCCCCGCGGTGTTCTCAGGTTTTTCGCGAGCAAGCTCGCTCCTACATTGAGGGGGGATGTTCAGGGACACCGCGTTGGATTCATCGCAGGCAAGCCAGCTCCCACAGTGACCGCGTTCCAACTTGGAAATACGGTCAATTGTGGGAGCTGGCTTGCCTGCGATAGCGGTGTAACAGGCGGCGGGTTTACCCCTGGCTGCGCAACAGGCGCACCGCCAGACATACCAGGTTCTCGGGGTATTGCCGTCATCTCACCGGGTTACTTGCCCCGAGACATTGAGTACCCGATCAGCTAGCAACTGTGCCAGTTCGATTAACTGCGCAACGCCCAGCAGCTCCTCTCGTTTTGGTCCTTCAAGGTCAAAGGCCAGATCGCAACTCAGCGCATTGGCCGAGGCCAGTGTTTCGCTGAGGTTGACCAACAGGTCTTCGGTACTGATGCCTGCGGCTACAGTGAACAAGCGGATGGGGGGATGGGGGGTAGGTTGGATCATCGTGAACTTCCTGATTTAAGTGGAGCTGCCACAGATCGCCGCGACGCGATCGGGTGGTAGCTGTACGCAGGTTCGCGGACCGGAATCAGGAAACCGGCATACCCGAAGGTATCCCGCGCACAGCCACCATAACGCCGCACAGTAGACGATAAAAAGGCGTCATCTGAAAGCGGAAATGGCACTTTGCGTCTGATTAAACCGGGCCGCGACGCCCAACCGCTGCGTGTGCAGCGGTGTACGAAGACTAGAGGTCGAGTGTCCTAGGGACAACCTCAAAGCCTTGTAAGACGTTTCTGTTTTTCCCACTACCTAGCCGAACGGACAGTTGTTTGGCTTTGCGCTCGTCAGCAATATCTTCCTTGCGCCATTTCGGCGCCCTTCCTTTTGCATAACAACGCAACGACCGCGTTTGAGCATCCTTGCGCGCTAAAAAAGGACCAAACATGAAGAGCATTGATTTTCAAGTTCAGCAGCCAGTTGGACCGACCAACGCCAACCTCATCGACTGCATGGAGAACCCAATGTAAGGCGCTACAACATCACCACCGGTTCAACCACCACGGTGGGTGGCAAGGTAACCA